>CP070675.1:6176264-6198157 GCA_020352215.1 Phycisphaerales bacterium | reverse complement strand
ACGTGTCAGTGAACAAAAGCCCTCGGACATATCAAACTCGATCAAAGTCTATCTCATCACAAAGCCTCGTCATCCAAGTTGATGATCTGAAGGTCAGGATCGCCACCTCCGCCTACATATTGATACGGCCCTGGCACCCCACCGGTCATCAGCGTGACGAAATGGGCACTCGTCGAGGTCCTCCGATGCCACAGAAGATCTGTCGTGCCGCTGCCGTCGCAGTCACCCAGTCCCACGATCCCAAGGTCGGGATCGCCGCCGCCACCTACATACTGGTACGAACCCGGCACCCCACCGGTCATCAGCGTGACAAAATGGGCACTTGTCGACGTCCGATGCCACAGAAGGTCTGTCGTGTCATCTCCGTCATAGTCGCCCAGTCCGACGATCCCAATGTCGAGGTCCCCGCCTCCACCCACATATTGATACGGACCCGGCACCCCATCGGTCATCAGCGTGACGAAATACGCTCCTGCTGAAATCCGATGCCACAGAAGGTCTGTCGTGCCATCTCCGTCGCAGTCGCCCAGCCCCACGATCTCAAGGTCAGGATTGCCAGTACCACCTACATACTGGTATGGACCCGGCACGCCGCCGCTCATCAGCGTGACGAAATGAGTACTTGTTGAGGTCCGACGCCAGAGAAGGTCCTTTGTGCCGTCTCCGTCACAATCGCCCAGGCCTGCGAGCTCAAGGTCAGGGTCCCCACCTCCACCCACGTACAGGTATGGACCCGGCACGCCACCGCTCATCAGCGTGACAAAGTGAGCACTTGTTGAGGTCCGACGCCACAGAAGGTCTGTCGTGCCGTTGCCGTCACAGTCGCCCAGTCCCACGATCCCAATGTCGGGGTCCTCGCCTCCGCCCACATACTGGTATGGACCCGGCACCCCACCGGACATCAGCGTGACGAGATACGCTCCTGTTGAGGTGCAACGCCACAGAAGATCGGACTTGCCATCGCCATCGAAGTCCGGCAGACTATCATCCAGCATCCAACGGCTGGCAGTTCCAGCGCCCACGTCATGGACTGCGATGCCGTTGAGCCAGCTATCAGCAAAAGATTCAAGATCACTGATGTCCACCGCAGCTGATAAATCAAGGTCTGTGCCGTGGCAATAGTCATTACCCGGGTCACAGTTATCATCCAACCAGTGCGTTGCGAACAATGAAAAATCCAGCATTGTAACCCCATCCGGACAGACAAAATCGCCTGCCGGGATTTGCCACACCAGCCTCGGATAATTCGTTCCCTCACAGATGTCCCAAATATCCACTGTGCCGTTTTCGCTTTCGCCCACAAAATCCCAGCCTGCGTCGATGAAGGTCTTGGCGGTCGCCATCGCGACGGTTATCCTTCCTATGCCACGAGCACTTGCTGTTTGTCCGCTTACTTCAATATCCCAGAACGAGGCCGAACCCCCACCGCGATATTGGTCTCCCACCAAACCACCGACGCTCGATCCACCGGTGACTGGGCCGGCAGAATAACAGCTTGCGATGACCCCCGCGCAGTTCCCTCCCACGAGGCCGCCGACACGGTCATCTCCACTGACCGCGCCGGTGCTGTAGCTCGTAGTGATGCTGCCATTCCAGTAATTGAAGCCCACGAGGCCGCCGACATAGCTATCTCCACTGACCGTGCCAGTGCTGTAACATTCGTCAATGCTGCCTTCGTTTCTGCCCACCAGCCCGCCGACATCTTCATCTCCACTGACCGTGCCGGTGCTGTAGCTCGTGGTGATGCTGCCATCCAAGTTATTGAAGCCCACGAGGCCGCCGACATACGTATCGCCATTGACCGTGCCGGTGCTGTAGCTCGTGGTGATGCTGCCATCCAAGTTATTGAAGCCCACGAGGCCGCCCACATAGTAACCTCCGCTGATCACACCAGTGCTGTAGGTGTTGGTGATGTTGCCGTCGTCATTGTAGCCCACGAGGCCGCCGATGTAGCTACCGGTTCCTTTGATATCTATAGCTTCCAGGTCAAGATTGGAAACCATCGACCCAGATGCCAATTCCCCGAACAGACCCAGGTGGCTCTTGCCCAAGATCGTGAGATGTGAGATCGTGTGATCATTTCCGTCAAAGACTCCCGAAAAGACCTGAATGACCGCCTGTGAGAAAACTTGTCTGCCCTGGAGGTTCGGGTCCAGGTTGATGTCAGCACCGAGGATAAAGTGTTCATCCCAGAGCGCGGTGACCCGGCTCAAAAGGATCAATTGGTCGGCTGTATCAACGCGATAGGGCTCTTCCTCAGTTCCCTGTCCGTCGAGCCAGTCAATAATGGGCTCAGGGATGATCTGTCCGGGTGTCCCCTCCCAGGCCAACCTGGGATAGTCGCGACCGGCATCCAGGATCCAGTTCGGATCGTTGGCCCAACCGCTAAGGCCATACATTTCGGGATCCATCATCTGAGCCGTCGTCAGCCCGACCCCCCCGTCGCTGTAGGCCAAGCCTGAAGTATCCACATCCCAAAAGCAGTCGGTGACATCGCCGTTATTCCGACCCACGAGCCCGCCAACATCGCGGTCACCAGAGAGTGTCCCAGTACTGTAACTCTTGGTGATGCTGCCTCCATTGCTGCCGACTAGGCCGCCGACATCTTCATCTCCACTGACCGTGCCGGTGCTGTAGCTGTTGGCGATGTCGGAGACCGAGTTACTGCCCACGAGGCCACCGACTCTTGTTTCTCCGCTGACCATACCAGTGCTGTAGCTCGTGGCGATGCTGCCCGGGATTGTTATATCCCATCCCCACACCGAGTTAGCGCCCACGAGGCCGCCTACATCGTCATCTCCGCGGATCACACCAGTGCTGTAGCTTGTGGTGATGCTGCCGCCATTGCGGCCCACGAGGCCGCCGACTCCGGTTCTTCCACTGACCGCACTTGTGCTGTGGCTCGTGGCGATGCTGCCCGGGATATTTACGTATCCCCATCCTGGCCAGGACTTATCTCCCCGCAACGAGTTATCGCCCACGAGGCCACCGACATTGTGATCTCCGCTGACCACACCAGTGCTGTAGCATGTGGTGATGCTGCCGCCATTGCAGCCCGCGAGGCCCCCGACATAAGGACCGGTTCCATTGACATCTACCGCTTCCAGGCCCAGATTTGAAATAGTCGCCCCAGATGCCAATTCCCCGAACAAACCCAGGTAGCTCTCGCCCGAGATCGTCAGATGCGAGATTGTGTGGCCGTTGCCGTCGAAGACACCAGTGAAAGGGCTGGCCGAATCCGCACCAATAACCCCCCTGTCGAATACCTTGCCGTCGGGCAGATTGGGATCCAGGTCGATGTCGGCTATCAGGATAAAGTGCTTGTCGTAGTCGTCGGGAGTCTCGCCAAGCAGCATCAGGTCCTCTGCCGTAGCGATCCGGTACGGGTCATTAGCCTCACCCGTGCCGCCACCATACTTGGCATAGGCAGAAAGACTCGCGAAGAAAACCACAATCAGCACAGGGATTGTCCGCAGCATTCGCAAATCGCCCGCAACAGCCAGACCCGAAATTCGCCTCCGCATTGTTCATCCTCCATTTAAGCCGATACGGCACCTCGGCACCGAAATCCAGGATATAACCGCAATATGAGCTTACCACAAACGGCCCGGAGAATCAAGGAAAAGTTACTGCCCAGTTCTGTGTCGCGGGAACCGGCTGCCGGGACAACCCCTGAGCGTCAAACTGAGAATACCATAGGACGTGACAGCTTGAGACTGTCGCTGTGACGTGGCAAATGGGCAGGAAGGAACTACGGCGTAAGATTTCTTCGGATAACCGCTGCAGCGGAGAGTGTTCGCTGGACGCTGTCGGTCCTGACAGTCAGGGAAATCTGAACGCTCTTGCAGTCCGCGCCGTCATCCGTAGGAGTCTTTACGAAGCTGGCGGACACAACATTTTCACACAGCACATACTCTTGTCCGTCGCTGTTCGTTATCAGATACAGTTTCTCCTCTGCGGCTCGGAACTCATAGGTGATATCTTCATTCGTCGCGGTGTGCATGTTGCAGCGGTTACTGGGAGCCGTCGGATCCACCGCCCCGAATTCCGGGTTCGCTGTCCGTAGCTGGCTCGTCATCCGGGACAATGCCTGCCGAGCATTGTTGACGGCTTTGAAGATATTTTCGTTCTCCCGGTAGTTCACAACGGAGGCGTTGAATGCCACTGCAACGGCAACAAGCAATATGCCTGATATCGCCAAGGCAACCAGCAGCTCCACAATGGTAAAACCATTCCCGTGCTTTGCAGTTCGCACCTTGCACCTCATGTATGGAACAAACCAGTCATAGGTCTGCATGTCTCGGTAACTTCTCCCGTTTACGGCACACCCTTGCTCTAGCCGCCTCAGTATAGGGCACGAACCCAACCGGCCGAGCTGATTTCACTGCCGTTCAAGAAAACCCTCACAGTCACTCTGACAAAGGGGCTGGTATGGTCACCGACAACCTGCTCGAAATTCCCGGCGCTGACGTTCTCCACTACCACCTGTTGAGTAAATGCAGCAAAGTTGTTTAGGACAGCGCGACCGGCACTTATCGGAGGTGAGAAGCTCGCACCATCGAAATCATCTAAATCGTCGTAGTCGGACAGACCCCCCTCCTCCGGGCCAAATACATCGGTCTCGGACTGCGGATCAACCACCGGCAGCAAGGCCGTCAGCTCCCTTATCTGCTCGGCGAGAAACTCGGCGGTTGATAAGTCCGCTCCGGCCCCGTTGGCCATCGTAAATGAACCACTCGCTGTAAGAAGCGCGGTAACTGCGAGGCCAACCAGAATTACGGCAATCAACACCTCGACAAGTGTAAAACCTTTATTGTATCGTTTGTACTGCATCGTACACCTCACCAATCGCGGCCAGTGAGTACAGTCCCGAGCAAACAAATGAAGCTACTTACCCATAACAATGCTGGACATCTTGAATATCGGCAGAATTATGCTCATTGCGATGAAGCCAACCAAGAAACCCATCGTGACTATCATTATGGGCTCAATCATCGATGTCACTGTTTTGATGATGGTCTTGAGCTCTCTGGCGTAGTAGCTGGAAATGTCCCCGAGAACCTCGCTCAGATTACCGGAGTCTTCGCCGCTGCGCATCATTTGCACCACGTTGTTCGGCATCAGCCCCCAGCGGGCCAGACTCGATGCAATCTTCTTGCCCTGGCGGACCTCTTCATGGACACCGAGCCACATCTTTCTGTAGAGCGTGTTTCCCGATATCTGAGCTGTAATGGAAATCGTATTGAGAATCGGCACTCCTGCCCTTGTTAGCACACCCATTGTGTGTAGACTTCTCGTGATGTAGAGACTCCTGCACAGAGTTTTTATGAGAGGCAATATCAATTTCGTCTTGTCCCACCATTGTCGGCCGGAACTGGTGTTGACGAAGTACCAGAAGCCCCAGAATGCAGCGCCCATCCCAGGAAGTATGAAGAGCCAGTAGTTGCGGAGGAAGGCACTGCTGGCCATCAAGATGACGGTGGGCCGAGGCAGTAAATGCTCTTTTCCTGCAAATATCGCGGTGAATCTGGGCAAGACGAAGCACAGCAGAAAGACGGTAACCGACACGGCCATGACTGCGATGATAATGGGATAGACCATCGCACCCCGAACCTGCGAGCGAGTCTCCGCTTCCTGGTCGAGGTACTCGGCCAGTTTCTGCAGCATATTACTTAGCGAGCCGGACACCTCCGCCGCCGCAACCATGTTCATGTACAGATTGCTGAACACCTGGGGATGCTCGGCAAGCGCCTGAGAGAAGCTCTGGCCGGCTTCTATTCGCCCTTTCAAGTCACTGATGACGGCCCTGAACTTTTGATTGTCGCTCTGGCCGCCGATCGCTTCAAGTGAATCCTGAAGGCTTATCCCTGCCCGGACCATAACCGCAAGCTGAGTTGTAAAGCTCAGTATGTCTTTTCTGCTGGGCCCAAACTCGATCCTGAATTTCCGGACTCTATCCAGCGCCGTTCGCTGACCCTGACCGCCGCCTCCGTCCTGCGACCATTCCGGCCCTTGCATCTGGTCGAGAGAACGCCTGGATGCAACGCGTCCTTGCCCGCCTTGCGCCGCAGCGTCCTGCAGACTCTCTGCAACTGCCGCTGCACCGTCGTTATTTTGTGGCGAATCCGCAAGCATGTGTGTAGCCTCACCTTTCTGCAACCATCGCCTCTGCCAGCTTGGTGACTCCCGAGGTACTGGCCGGCGGGAGTGTTTTCTCCATCCTGCCGGGATTGCTCGAGCGCATGACCGCCTCTTCTCTATCAATGTAGCCCTTGCAGTACATCTCAGCGATGCTATTGTCCAGATTTTGCATCCCCAGTCTTCGCGAGGTCTCAATAATGTTGGGAATCTCGTAGATCCTGTTTTCACGAATGCAGTTTCTGGCAGCGGAGGTACACAGTAGTATTTCCGTGCCAGGCATCATCCCAGGCTTATCAACTCGCTTAAACAGCGTCTGGGAGATAACGGCCTGCAACGTGTTGGCGACCATCGTTCGAATCTGATTCTGCTGATTCGCCGGATAGATATCCACGATACGCTCAATGGTCTGCGAGGCGTTTATCGTGTGCAGTGTGCTGAACACGAGGTGCCCGGTTTCAGCAGCAGTGATCGTGGAGCTCGTAGTCTCCAGGTCTCTCATTTCTCCGACCATAATGATGTCAGGGTCCTGTCGAAGCACATGCCTGAGCCCTGACGCGAAGTCCGGGCAGTCGGATCCGATCTCACGTTGCTCTATCATGCTGTTGTCGTTTTCTATCAGATATTCGATAGGGTCTTCCAACGTGATTATGCGCTTGCTGTACTTGGCATTTATCGCCCCTATCATCGCTGCGAGGGTCGTACTCTTGCCTGAGCCGGTATGGCCCGTCACAAGTACCAGGCCTCTCGGCAACTCCGTCAACTCTTTGACTACGGCAGGCAGGTGCAAATCGTCTATCGAAAGGATCTGATTGGAGATCACTCTGAACGAAATTGCGATCGTCTCGCGCTGATAATGAGCGTTGACGCGGAACCGATGCCCGTCGGCTATGGTAGTCGAGAAATCAAGGTCACGGTTTTCTTCGAATTTCTTGAACCGTTCGGGCCCCACCATCGTCGTCACCATATCCTTGGCATCCTGGTTGCTGATAGCAGGGAAATCGGCGTCAATCAATTCGGTGTTCCTCCTGAGCACGGGTGGCATGCCGACATTAATATGGACATCGCTTGCATCGCTATTGATCGCCTGCGCCAAAATGGTCTTTATATCAACCATATCACGATCCTTTCACACAACTGTATGTGAGTTCCTACTTACTCATCCTTCATTTTCCACAAAGACTTCGTCCTCATTCTGGCCGTATACCTCCGTGACACGCAGAACTTCCTCTATCGTCGTCAGGCCCTGTTTCACCTTTGCCATCCCGTCGTCGAACATGCTCGGCTGCCCACTTTCGTGGCACACGCGACGCATATTGCTGACCGAAGCGTCTTTGTTGATCATGTCTCTGAATCTGTCATCGACGACCAGCAGTTCAAAAATGCCCACTCGCCCCGCATATCCCGAGTTCCTGCAGTGCTCACAGCCGACGCCGCGCACGAGTTCCTCGGGCCGCAGCCCCGCTCTTTCCACATATTTTCGCATGTGTTCGGACACCTGATAGACTTTTTTGCACCTGGGGCAAATCCTCCTTACCAACCGCTGAGCAAGCACCCCATTCAACGAGGCGGCTATCAAGTACGCATCAATACCGATGTTGACCAACCTCGTGACACTGCTGGGGGCATCGTTCGTGTGTAACGTAGAGAGAACCAAATGGCCCGTCAGAGCAGCCTGCACGGCTATGCGAGCGGTTTCGTTATCGCGAATTTCACCTATCATTATGACATCGGGGTCCTGCCGTAGCAGACTCCTCAGCGCCGAGGCAAATGTAAGCCCGATCTTGTCGTTGGCCTGCACCTGGTTGCAAAAATCGAGCCCGTACTCCACTGGATCCTCGACCGTCGATATGTTCAATTTGTCCGCATCCATCTGGCACAACGCAGAGTATAGCGTAGTACTCTTGCCGGAGCCCGTCGGGCCCGTCACTAACAGAATCCCGTGGGGCAGCAATATCTGCTCGCCGAAAGTCTGACACACCTCCGGCTCCATACCCAAATGCTCGAGACCACGGACAATTGATTTGCTGTCCAAGACTCGTATGACTGTCTTTTCCCCATGGCTCGTCGGCAGGGTAGAAATTCGTAAGTCGATTGCCCTTCCACCAACTATAGCCGAGACTTTGCCGTCCTGCGGCAAACGCCTTTCCGAAATATCCAGATTCGCCATGATCTTGATGCGCGATACGATAGCCGGGTGCATCTTCAACGGCGCCTGCATCATTTCAAAGAGTACGCCATCTATGCGATGTCTTATCCTCGTGAACTTCTCCTTGGGCTCAATATGAATATCACTTGCCCCTTCGCGTATCGTATTGCTGATCAAGTAGTTCACGAATTTGATGACCGGCGATTCGCCTGCCATCTTTTCGAGGTCTTCTGAATCGTCCTCCTGATCCTGTACGACCTCCACCTCCGTCATGTCGCTTATGATATCATCAAGGCTATAATCAGCATCGTCGTCTCTGAGAGAAGCACATATCGCTTCAATGTCCTCGGCACTGCACACTACCACGCGAAGATCCATCTCGGTCTGTCTCTTAACATCTTCTATGGCAAAAACATTGGCCGGCTCACTCGTTGCTACAACCAGCGTGTCTTGCTCAATCGAGATGGGTACGATGTTGCTCCTTCTTATGAAATCGATGTCGAGCTTCTCAAAAGCCTCTTTTGCCACATCCTCAGGGCCAATCCGACGGAACTCCATGCCGCATAGTTCAGCCTTGGCCGCGAGGATATCATCAGCACCAACCAATTCCTCCTTCAGCAGCCAAGTCGCGGCATCGGGGGTCAGCCCTGCCGATTGGTCTCGCCGGAGCTGTGCATGCTGCTCGCTTGTGATCTTCTCCCTCTCAAGCAGAATGTCTCCGATGTCTCGTACCACATGCGATTGGCCGGTTTGTTCTGGAGAATAGAGATCACAGAGACCACGCACGGATTCGTCTTCAGCGTAGGCCTGCGTTGCGGTACCAGTATCCAAAGAGCTCAACCCATTCTGTTCCAGCTCCGATGAGCTCTTACTGCTCTGAGATGTAAAGGGTAGTTTCATTCCGATAGCTTCAACACTATTTTCATGGTTTCTGATTCAGTCTCCGACGACTCCGACTTGTTATCCCGCCTCCATTCAAGCTCGACAGACGTGTTCCCGATATGCGCAACCGTGAACGACCTGATAGAGTCCCCCTCATACAGCCTCATGTCATCAATAATGCAACAATTACCCCGGTCAGACCGCATGATGCTCGATATCCGCATGCCCTCCGCCTGTTCTTGCATTTGCTGTTGGAGGCGCAGCTCGGCTGGAATGGCAGTCTCACGCTCCTGTTTGTCCATCTTCTTCATCAGGCTGCTCAGAAACACCTCAAGCTCAAACGGGTTCTTCACGAGTTCGTCAGCCTGCACCTGCAGTACGTCTGAGAACTCATAGAACTTGGCAACGATCTGGTCCATCCGACTGAGCATTTCTGAACTCACGCCGGTGAGCCGACCGATGGCAAGCTCAATCTGAGCTTCTTCGTCTCCCTCAGGCGCCGCTGTGGCAGCTTGAGGCTTGCTACTCCTTATCATGAACCAAAGGCATACGAGACCTATGGCAAATAGAATAGCAACCAATGCAGTAGTTTTGCGGACGTTCTTACTCTGAGTAGCTACGGTCATATAATCCTGGCCTTGCCCACTTTGCGCCGCCGGACCGCCTCGGCCGGTGCTTTTAGTAGGCTTTTGTGCCGGTGTGCTCTCAGCCCCTTGATCGCGCATAAAAGACAGCATAGTCAGGCTCCATTACTTCTATACGTTGCTCTTGACACGTCGTATCGCACTCGAGGACCTCGGTCTCAACTCGTCGCATTCTGGAAGAATATGCTCACGATAAAATCAGCCGATACCTGACCCTCATCGTCCCTCTGCTTGGCCAACTCAAGTTCGCGGATTTTCATTATGCGTGGAAGCTTCTCGAGCTCTAACAGGAACGAGTAGAATGAATCGAAATCCCCCACCAACTCCATCCTCAATGGCTGTTCCACATACCCGCTGTTGTCCTTTTTGTCGAGTGTTCTTATTGTCTTTGGCTTCAGGCCTTCTTTTTGCGCGATGACCGTCACCTGCTCGAGGACTTTGTGAATCTCGCTCGTAGGTGGCAACTTGCTCTCAAAGAACTTTATGGCCTCCTGCAACTGTTCGAGCTGCTTTGTGACATCATCAGCCGCCGCTGTTCTCTTCTCGAATTCAGACAATTTGGCTAGTTTCGCCTCGACCCGACCTTTTGCCTCAGCCAAATGCTTGTTTGCCGGCCTGATCATATATTGGTAGCCGACCACCGTAAGACCGACCAGCAGAACAAGAAACACTGCCTTTCTGAAACCACTTGTCATGATTATGCCCTCGCTTTACGAAGAACGGATGTTACGGGTACGACCCGGCGACAACATCACCGCAACTTCTACACTAAAAGTTATACACAGACCCCTCAGCCTTGGCTCTGATCTCATCGACATCGGCCTTGGTTAGGCGGATGTCGTTGTCGAGCACCGCCGTGAGCTTGAATTGCCGAAAGGTTGTGTCTTCGATCTTGTGCTCCTTTGATTCCACCAGCGCGACATTGTCCAGGACAGTCCCCGTGCTTAGCCGCTCTATGTAGGCCGCCACCTGGAGGTCACTTGGAGCCATACCTTCAATATCTATACGTGTCTCCAGCAGTTTCTCAGGTGAGAGTTCAGACTGGCCTGTCGTTTCCTTATCAGCCTGAGCCGCTTGATACTTGTTCGTTCTGGCTGGAAGGCCCACCCCCTTCGACTTCTTCTGGACGAACTTCACCACCAGAAGCGACGTACCCGATGGCAGGTTGTTGGTCAACGACGCCAACAGAACGCTCCTCGGTATGGGCTCGAGCAGCTCAGCGGTCGTAAGAGCAGTTTTCATCATCGCCTTGCGTCTTGTCTGCAGCTCTTCGTACTGCTTTATGGCCTTCTGTATGCGAGCCATCTTGTCATTTACCAGCGCTTCTTTGGCGCGGAAGGCCCGTTGGCGCATCTTGATGGTCACAAAGGAACCGCCCAGCCCTGCCATCACAACGGCAAGCAACAGGACGTAGATCACATTCATCCTGCGCGACTCGTTGTTTTGGACGTAATCATCAGGCACAAAGTTTATATTAGGCATCTTGTCAACCTACCTCTCCGCGTCGGGCTCCAGTGTACTGGCTCTCGGGTCCAACGAGACTCGTTCGGCTGGACCGGCTATGACAAACTGAGCCCGAATGCAGTCGCCCAACTGACATTTCCATTTCTTCTGTCGATCCCACAACAATCGGGATCGGCCATTTCAAGCGCCGCCACGCAGTCGCCGATCTGAGCCTGGATTTCCAACTGCTTTGCTATCGTTGTGTAAGTTTCCACATCTGCTGCTGGCCCTGATAGGAAAATCAGACGCTCGATCTGAGTATGTCGGCGTGTCGAGGCAAAACGACGTCTGGATGCGGTCAATTCCAGCACCAATCGGGTCACCATGTTCTCGTCGGCGAGTTGCTGTGACCCTATCGGTATGCAGCTTGCAAATAGCGGATTCTCATGTCGACAAATCACAAGATTTGAGCTGTTTGTCTCGATATTCAGAAGCATCACCACGGTTTCAGTGTCGGTTCTACGTCTGCAGAAGAACTTGGCGTAGCAGTTCGCTAATGCCATAGGCCAGACTCCAATCGACGTGATGTTCAAATGAGCCCTCTCGAATATGGCCAAATGCCTCTCGATGATCTTGCGTTCAGTCACCGTGACCAGGACGTTATCCTGGTCGGTAGGGATGCACTGCATCATCGTGTTCTTTCTGACCGGCTCGAACGGCAAATTCTGCCTTATCTTTGAGAATATCGCATCCTCCACTTTGCCGTCGGCAGCCTTAGGCATCCGCACAAGCTCTACATGAACTTCTCTGGCCGGTATCGCGGCGACGACTTCCTTGCCGTGGAACCTGCCGTTTGCAGTGGCTAGACGTATGGCTTCCAGAGCCCACCTCTGCCAATCGGCGCTGCCCGGCTTGACATCTGCAGGCCGATCAGCACGACTGCTGGCAACAATGCTCATTCCCTTGCCACCGTTCGTGAGTTGAGCAAGTCTCAGGCTATCGTCGCCCATGTCAACGCCAATCGGGTACGCACGTTTCTTTAGGAACTGGAACATGATTAATTCGCCACCGAAGCCGAAGCCGTTTCACTCGGCAATTGCATGGGTTCGCGTTTGTGATCTATTGCAGCGCTGGACACTGTTTTACTCCTTCCCCTGAGCCATCGGCCGCGGGAAAACACTTGGACTTACACTTCTTCGGCCCGCAAGCGCGGTGCCAACTAAAATATATGAAACAGAATCCCCGGTAGCCAAATGCCGACAGGATTATCGCAACCCCATTTTCAGGGCATTCACTGGCAAGCCGATTGCTTCCGATAATATGCACGGTTAAACTCATGCAAGAAGTGCCGTCCTGCCCCGACGGCACTTTGTTCGCCGCCCCGACACAGGAAGTAGGGATGAGAAACAGGACAAATGCCAAGAAAAAACTGTCCTCCGGTCCCGCGGATGGCGGATACACGGGCAAGATTGAGAGCGACACCGCGGTTTATCGGCTAACAAACACGACAGGGGCAAACAGGGAACGCCGAGGAAACCTGCAGGCACTTACGGGCTCGGCTACCGTCACTCCGCTTTCAATCGCCGTGTCATCAAGTCCGCAAGCGCCTGCTGTACGGGCTTGTTTTCGAATAGCACCTCGTAGACAGCCTGAGTTATCGGCATCTCAACGTCGTATCGCCGGGCAAGGGCCACGACCGACTCACACGTTGCGACACCCTCCACTACCGACTCAGTAGCACCTTGAGCTTGCCTGACAGATTGTCCTCCGCCGACTCTTTCGCCAAATGAGCGGTTCCTTCCCGTGGGGGAGATACATGTTGTCACCAAGTCCCCCAAGCCCGTAAGCCCAGCGAACGTCTGGGGCCTTGCACCGCACGCCACGCCAAGACGAGTTATCTCAGCGAGACCTCTGCTCAAAAGAGCTGCCTTTGCGTTATCGCCCGCACCGATCCCGTCCAGAATGCCCGCAGCTATCGCGATTACGTTCTTCATGGCACCGGCCAACTCAACACCCAGGACGTCCTTGTTCGTGTAGACACGAAGGTGCGGGCAGTTGAGGGTATGCTGAACTTGCCTCGCCACCTCCTCATCGTCGGCTGCCACGCAGACGGTCGCAGGCAGCCTCCTGGCCAGCTCATCGGCAATCGTGGGGCCGGAAAGAACCGCAGTCTTGAGTTTCGAGTTCTTGGCTTTGAGTTTCTCACTCAGCACATCGGCAAGTATCTGGGTGGGACGCAGCAGAGTATCGTTCTCAACACCCTTTGTGACCGACAGAATTGAGACACCATCAGGGACATAATCTCTCAATCTTGCCCAGACAGATCTCGTGAACTGGCACGGCACCGCCGAGACAATCAGCTCTGCACCGGCCATAATGCGCTTGTCGTCAGGCTCGAAGCGAAGCGACTGTGGAAGGCTATGGCCGGGCAGGAATTTCTTATTCTCCCGGCGCTTTTCGATCTCGGCCAACTGCTCTCGATCGTAACCCCACATTCTCGTTGAAACGCCCTTCTCGCAGAGCAGCATCGCCAGGACAGTCCCCATCCCCCCATCGCCAATTATCGAAATACTCTTGTATTCCGCCACTCGTGACTTGTCAGATTTGCTGCTCATAGGATGCGCATTAGAGCAACCCTTCCCAGGAATGTCAATCCCGGCGCACGCGCCAGCAACGAAGCAGATGCCGGACCAGCCGCACCACCTCTACCGGGGCAAGTTACTCACGTCATCCTCTGTACCATACAGGCCATCACTGCCCGCCGAGATCAAAATGAAGCTGTCCGCCCTGTGCGGCCTGCTTGCGCTCGTGACCTTTGCGTTCCTCGTCATCCTGTAGAACAGCCTTGGATCCGCAAAGAGCGGATGCTTCTTATCCGGCTGTCCCGGTACGCCAAGGCCAAGCAATGAGTGGTTGCCCCTGTAATTGTAGATATTCTAAGGATTGTTGGGATCGTTCACGTCATGGGCGGTTAGCGATGTGTTCGCCCTGTAGTACAGCACCGGCATCCCCGCTTTGATCCCTGTTTCGCGTGGGCGCTCGTAGATATCGCATAGGACGAGCACATGCTCTGGAAAAGGACCGGTCCTGCCCCTGCCGTAGATGTCCACGAGCTTATGCGCGTTCGCAATTTCCTCCGTTAAGAAAGGCCCTTTTCTGGCATTGAGGGTGTCTGCGGTATATAGCGGTGTGCCCCCAGGCCCATCGCAGCCGTCAAGTCTGAAACGTGAGTTAGGGTCAAAGCCGCGCAGGTCCTGTCCCATCAAGGCTTCACAAAGCTTCATCGCCCCACAATACGGCTGGTCGGCCTCGTCCACCGCATCTGAAGGAGGAAGGCCGCCCGATTCCCTGGTGAATATCCCTAAGGCTGCCTCGATGGATCTCAGTTGAGCATTCTGCCTGGCGCCTCTCGCGTAATCAGGCCTCGGCCTGCTGCACCAAAGCCACAACACAACCAGGGCTGCAAGTACCGCTAATACCCAGAATACGAGCACACCTTTTCTCGCACTCACGACTTGCCTCCTTTCTGGCACTCTCGCGCAGGACATGCAGGTTCCTACCCGTGCGTTAATTCCACTTGCCACACTCGCCAATCAGCCGTGGAGAATCTCAAGGTTGTCGGGGTGTAATCGCTGCAGGCCAGGGAGTTGGTTTCGGCCGAGCCTGGCGTCAATGACTACGGTGCTATCGCAGTACTGCTCATCGAGAATTTGCCCGTGGGCGCGGAGGAAGCTCTGAACCTTGCCGTTCGATTGGCTACTGCTGACTCGCAGCACAATTTCCGCTCCTTTGTATTTCGCCGTGACGACGGCGCTGAGCTGATCCAGCCCCAAGCCCGTCTTAGCTGATATGGCAACCGCGTCAGGGAATAAGGTCTGCAGCATCTCAAGTTGGCCGATCTTCTTGACAACATCTATTTTGTTAAGAACCTCCAAGACCGGGCTCTTTTCACAACCTATCTCCGCTAAGACATTGTTGACAGACTCGATCTGGGCATGTGCGTCGGGATTGGAAACATCTACCACATGCAAGAGCAAATCGGCGTTTACGGCATCTTCCAGCGTAGCCTTGAACGAAGCGACCAATTGGTGAGGTAAACGCTTGACAAAGCCAACGGTGTCACTTAAAAGCACCTCGACGCCTCGGGCCGGCGACCATCTTCTCGTCCGCGTATCGAGCGTGGCGAAAAGACGATCTTCGACGAAGACGTCTGCATCTGTCAGCGTGTTTAACAAAGTGCTTTTGCCGGCGTTGGTGTAGCCAACCAGACAAATTTTGAACAACCCCCCTCGGCCTTTTATCTCGCGAAGCCTCCGCTGGTCGATGCTCGTAAGCTCGCGCTTGAGTTCGGTGATCCGCTTATTAACCAGCCGCCGGTCGATCTCCAACTGCTGTTCGCCCGGCCCTCTGGTCCCAATTCCCCCGACAGCTCCCGCAGCCGTCGCACCGCCCGCACCGGCTAAGGTATCCAAGTGGGACCACATCCTGGTCAACCGGGGATATGTGTATTCCAGTTGGGCCAGCTCGACCTGCAACTTGGCCTGCCTTGTCTTTGCCCTGGTCGCAAAGATGTCCAGGATCAACTCGCTGCGATCCAGGACCTTGACTCTGACTATCTCCTCAAGCTCGCGAATCTGGCCCGGGGAAAGGTCGTTATCAAATACGACAACGTCAGCCTTGAAACGCCTGGCCCTTCCGGCGAGCTGCGTGGCCTTGCCCTTGCCCACGTACGTGGACGGGTTTATCTTGCGGATTTTCTGCTGAAATCTATCGACAACGACCGCCCCGGCACTCTCCGCTAAGGCTGTAAGCTCAGCCATGTCGTCCGACCCGTCGGAGCGGTGCAAAATGGCGGCCACCAGAACGGCCCGCTCTTTCCTGACTCTCAGCGTCTGGCGAAACTTCTCCAACTAAGGCACACCTCCAAAACTATTGCGATATTGTACCATATTTGGCCGCATTACTCAATAAGGACCGAATATCTGGCGAATTTGCGATTTTCTCACACCAAAAAACGGCTTATTCGGTGCCCGGAAACTCACTGACTTGGGATTTTTCCTTGACTCGCAAGAATATAGGCCCTAAATTGCGTTAATAAGCAGTGGAATTCCTGACGATTGACTATAAAGTAGGTGTGTTTTCTCATTTGTTTTGATTTCTGAGCAGTTAAGGGGTGTTTCTTTATGCTAAAGATTAAAGGTCGTTCGGGTGAATCAGTGCAACAGATGCTAAGGCGTTTCAAGAAACTGTGTGAAAAAGAGGGTTTGATTCGAGATATGAAGCGTGTTGCCTACTATGAGAAGCCCTCCGAAAAGAATCGCCGGCGGATACGCAAGGCCCAGCGAGCTGTAAACCGTTAGCCCAGACCCTTTCTGCAAGCCAATACTGCCCACCGTTAGTCCGCGACCCCCCGCAAAGGATAGTGCGTAGACTCCTCCGCCCCTCGGGGCCACATTGCCTGCCGCCCGGTCACCGCTGGCACGGCGGACCCGAATGGTCAAATCGGAGCGCACATGAGCAACCGCTTCAATCTCGGTTGAACTGCATAACCGCCTTTACGGCCTTGGCCGCTTCAATCGCCTTGAACGTATCGAGCCACTCGTCCAGGCCGATGCGATGACTTATCATCGGTTCCATCTGGATGGATCCCCGAGCAATCATCTTGATGACCGACTCCCACGTGGACCAGGTATGACTAAATGAACCCTGCAGACGCGCCCCCTTTGAAATAAGCGGATCAAGGCTGAAATTGACGGGCTTGGGGCCCCAGCCGAGCTTCGTGATCTGTCCCATCGGCGCAACCGTATCAACCGCCAGTCGAAGCGCACGCTCGTTGCCGGCACCGTCAACGACCAAGTGACACCCACGGCCGTCAGTTTCACCGAGCACCACTTCCCTTGCGTCCTCTTTCTGCACGTCGATAACAAGGTCCGCCCCAAGTTTCTTCGCGACCTCGAAACGACAAATATTGGCTCTGCTGGTGCACGCGACCATGATGGGTCCTGCTCCGCAAGCCCTCGCCACCTGGAGACTGAATAGCCCGACCGGCCCCGGCCCAATAATCAAAACAGGTTGACCGGGCAATACCCGGGAGAGAACTACGAGGGCGTTGTATGCCACACAAGCGGGCTCGGTCAGACAGGCATGGTCGAAGCTGACATTTTCAGGGATATGGTGCAGGCACGCCTGCCTCACCTTCACGAGGTCGGTAAACGCGCCGTCAACGCCATAGCCGAACCCCTTGCGGTCTGGGCAGAGGTTGTAATTACCTGTGCGACATGCGGGGCACTGGCCGCACACATACGCCGCTGTCTCACTGACCACGCGGTCACCAATCTTGAATCCTGTCACGCTGTCACCGACCTGGCGAATGACACCGCAGAACTCGTGGCCTTGTATCACCGGCACCGTGACGGGATTGGCCATCTTGTGCCGCCACATCTCAAGGTCCCACCCGCAGATGCCCGCCGCCTTCACCTCAAGATGAACATCGCACGGCCCGATCTTCGGCTCGGGGACATCGCGGATCTCAAGTTCCCCGTCCTTGTTGCCATACTTGACCAATGCCCTCATCAGGTCTTCCTTTCTTGAGCAATAAGCTAAGGATTCAAGATCACCTTCATCAATCCCTCCTCCTGATTGTACAGGCGTTTGAACCAGCTCGCCCCCTCGGCAAGCGGCGCCGACGCACTTATCAGAGGATCCACTTTCACCACGCCGCGCGCTATCATACTCAGACACGCGGGATACTCGCCTCTGGATGCACACGAGCCACGAACTGCAATCTCGCGGGTCACGACTGTTTGCAGTGGCAATTCCACAATGGGAGTGACGTTACCCACCAATGTCACCGAACCGCCTTTGCGAACGCTCGCGATGGCGGTATTCACCGCATCCACAACACCGACCGCCTCAAAGGCGAGATCGGCTCCGCGACTTTCAGTCAGCTTGAGCACTTCGGCAACAACATCGGTCTCATCGGCCTTTAGCGCAATGTCGGCGCCGACTTTGCAGGCAAGGTCCAGCCGCGACTGAATCAAATCAACTGAAACGATCTGTCCGCAGCCGGCCGAACGCAAGACCTGGATAATGAACAGGCCAATCATCCCCGCGCCCACGACGACAGCAGTATCGTTCAGAGATATCGGCGTTATCTCTACAGAGTGCAGGGCAATGGATAGTGGCTCGACCGTCGCCGCCTGATCGAAGGTGACCTCATCAGGCAAGCGGTACAGGATTCGTTGGGGCACGGCGACGTAATCGGCGAATGCGCCGTGCCGACGATAGTCGTCACACGAGACGCCCAGGACCCGCCTGTTATCACACAGGTTTATCTGGCCGGCGCGACAAAAGTGGCATTGGCCGCAATAGACAGTTGAATCGAATGTCACTCGGTCGCCTTTCGCGAAATCCTTAACAGCCGAACCTGCTCCGGCAATGACCCCCGAAGCTTCATGGCCCATAATCACCGGAGGGATCCGCCGCCCGGTGCTGCCGTCCATTCCATGCACGTCGCTGCCACAGATACCGCAGGCCTCGACCCGGACAAGGACATCATCGACGCCGATCTCAGGCTCAGGCACATCCTTATACACAAGCTTCTTGTACTCTTCCAACACCAACGCCTTCATTCAGTACCTCCACGAAATTGGCGGCCCTTTTGTCGTCAGACGATCTGCGCCGTGAATCCGAATAGCTGGCAGAAATCCTTAACCTGGTGTTTGTAGTCGCCGTAGAAGAAGATCTGATGGAAGCCCGGGAAGCTGAGGACTTCCTGATCCCCATCGAACTTCACCTTTACCGATACGACGCATCCGCCGCTCGGCGGGACATCCATATTCTCCACAACCGTCCCAGCCGAGACGAGCACCGTTGTGGGAGTATCCTTGTTGCCCGGCAGCAGATCGATACTGGTGGCGCGCTGGCCTATTCGCCACAGCGGCCGCGGCACCGCATCCCGGTTACCGTGATGGTGCATCAGATCGAACGGCTCCGGCCGTTCGCCAAAGCCATTCAGCCGGGTCGGGCACGAGCAATGCGCCCCGATGATAGAATCGTCGGCGGTGTCGGCCACGGGGTCCTGCTGGAATCCCGGCCGGTCGAACAGATACTGTACCAAGACGTGCGAAGCTACGGCTCCATAGTCTGCCTCGCAAGCCGCAGGTATACCATCATCATTCATCCGCGACCACGCGATGCAGGGCAGGCTCACCTTGATCTCACCGAGCGCGCCCAGACAATCCATGCTTATCGCATCGGCGCCTTCCGCTTCGAGTATCTTTCCGGCAACGTAGTAGCTCTTGACTCCGTTTATGACGTCCTGATGTGTCGCCCCGGTCCGACGCCGTGCACGACGCATGTAGTCATCGGCCATCGTCAACATCTCTTCGCTCTCCGGCGTGCGGTTGTATTCTTCAATGAAGACCGGAGCCGGAACATGCCGCAGAGTTATGCCCGTATCGGCCAGCGGCGAATCGTACCGCTTTGTCCCCCTTATGACTACGCATCGTGTTCGCCGCATCTTTGCGCCCGCACAGAGCATCTTCATCCCATACGCCGCCTGGCCGAAATCATTTGTCGAATAGACAACGCAGCCGGGCGTCTCAGCCACGTGCACCGTGTTAGTCGTAAACGACGTGCCCAGCGGCGAGAAGATGATCGAGGGGAGGCTGCTCTGGGCGACCTTCTGGGCGGTCGGCCAGGAATGCTGCTGCCTGTCCAGCACGACAAGCACAAACCCGTCGGCCTTGGCTCCCTCACCTTGCGCGATCCAGCTTTCGGCCTCAGCCAGACTGTGGATCGCCTCGGCCCTCATATCGAGCTTTGCGCCGAGCTTATCGGCCGTGGCCTTAATCTTCTCCGTGTACATCTGTCTGGCCGCCTCACCGTCATAGACGGCGCCGGGCCACAACATTCCATAATCCTCTTTCCGGCGAACGAACGCCGCCCTGAGGGTCGGCACATACTTCGACGCCGGCCCACATGCCTTTATGCGGCGCTGGGCCACAGGCGATCCCGTCATAACGGAGGAGCACCCCCCCGCCAGAACTGAGCTTGCCAAGACAGTAGCCGAGCCCTGCAGAAATTCACGGCGACTGAAACTGTGGCTTCCGCAACAACGTAGAGGGCATCTTCCTGAGTGCATAGTCACCTCCCAAGGACAGTCTTCCTGCTGATTCGAACCATGCGCAACATTTCTCTCATAGCGGTTCAGACGATCTTCGCACATATGATAGGCAGCGCATAGCTGAATTACAAGCAGTTCCCGGAACTCGATGGGCCAAGGCGGCTGCGGTCACTGGCGCCGGAAGTTTTGCTCTGTGCGGCCGCTACTTCTCAACTTGCCGCCTGTAGACGGGCCAGAAGATCATATCGCCGCCGTCCTTTGCCCCCCACCGCTTGGGACGGCCTTCCTCGTCGCGGACAAGCTCTCCCCCGTCATCCGTGAAGTTCTCGCCAACGCCGTACAGAACAAAATCATCGTCCATCCGCCTGTATAGCAGCGGTCCGTCACTGTAGGGATCGTCCGGCACTTTGTCGATGTAGCCATCTTGCACAAGGGCCTCGAGATCGGGCGGATACTCGCCGGCCGCCAGACGGTACCGCTCTATCGCCAGAATCGTCAACACGGCTTCGTGCTCCGCCTGGCCTCGGAATGCGATCGCAATGACGCGTTCGTTGGGCAACAGCATATGCACGACACAGTACCGCACCGTCGCGAGCCAGCTGCTCGGCCCAACGATCTCGTTTATGTCGCCTATGCCGCGCTGTCGGCGCTGATAGGGCGACAACTTTGCCCGCGCGGCGAGTTCATCATATACGAGGTGGAATTTCTCCACCGTACGGTTTCGACCCACGTGGATCATACCCAGCACGATAGATATGGGGGTAAATACCGCTCTGAACTTCCAGTTCTTGAGGTTGTTTGGGTCAAGTGCGGCCATCGCGCCCAGACATGCGCCGGACAAAAGGTGTCCCCCGCCAGGACCCCCTTTTGTGAAGGAACGCTGGACTGTGTCCAATGCGAGCAATCGCTCCCCCTCGAAGTTGAACTGTGGGTACGCGCCGCCGTAAACGTCAGTCAATTGCCCCGCGAAATTTTGTAGAGTAGCCGCGTCCAAATCGCGACGCCTGACGATTCGCCGGATCTCATCGTGTGCTAAGCCACTGATCGCCCATCCAATCAACTGCTCGATTATCATAACGCTTTGCTGCCAGTGTTTACCCGCGCGCGCGACAACCAGGCAGTGTTCGAGCGCCTCGTCAAGACGCCCCCGCTCCTCGGCCAGGCGCGATTTCCACATGGCGATTTGCGCCAACGACCTCAGACCATTCACCGGAGGATGATCGTAAAGGTCCATTAGCCATCTTGGTTTGCCAGGGCTTGAGTAGCGTCTATTGTTGTGGTTCCTGCGGCTGCCGGCCTCAAAACTCTCGTACGCCTTCGAATTCTTGCCTATCCAACTCTCAATTGCTTCACGCTCCGTGTCTGTCAAGCTGCCGGGCCCTTCGTATCCAGAGAGTCTGTACGTGTTGAAGGCCGGCATTTCCTTCAACTCTTCGCTTGGCTCAACAACATCCTACAAAGCGTCTTCATAATATGACCACGCGTCGTCCACCACCAATGCGCCCAGCGG
>CP070675.1:6168234-6176164 GCA_020352215.1 Phycisphaerales bacterium | reverse complement strand
GCTGATCGCAGCTAACGCGCTGTATCGCCCGGGGCCCATGATTCTCATTCCGGATTATATCGATCGAAAACACGGGGCCAAGTGGAGCTTGCCGCATCCGATTATGACCGAAGTCCTTGAAGAGACCTACGGCATCATGATCTACCAGGAACAGGTGATGCGGATCTGCAATCGCCTGGGTGATATACCTCTGCGTGAGGCCTACGCGCTGATCAAGGCCATCAGCAAGAAGAAGGCCAAGACTATCGCCAAGGAGAGAGAGAAGTTCGCTGCCGGGTGCGTCGGCAAGGGGTTATCACAGAAACAGGCGGAGCAGATATTCGAACTCATCGAGCGATTTGCCGGCTACGGCTTTAACAAGAGTCACTCAACGCGCTATGCCTTTATAGCTTATCAAACTGCCTACATGAAGGCTCGCTGGCCCGTCGAGTTTATGGCTGCACTTCTGACATACGAAATGGACAATACCGATAAGGTGGTCGACTATATCGGCGAATGCAGAGAAATGGGCATAGAAGTGATGGCGCCGGACGTCAATGAAAGCGGCGTCCATTTCACACCTCTGTATGAGGAGCACGAGACAGGCCGAAAGGGTTTGATACGTTTTGGCATGGCCGCGGTCAAAGGCGTCGGCGAGAAAGCTGTGGAAAAGATCATCGCGGCGCGGGAGAAAGTAGGCCGATTTGAAAGCCTGTTCCACTTCTGCGAAAACGTGGATTTGAGGGCCGTCAACAAACAGGTTCTCGAAGCCCTGATAAAGGCGGGTGCGTTCGACCGACTCGGCGGTAACCGTGCTCAGATGATGGCAGGGCTTGAGAAAGCGATGGAGAACGGAGCGAGCTTGCAGGCCGATAAGGAAGACGGCCAGATGAACTTCTTTGGCGAGATCACAGGCGAAACCGATTATTCGGAGGACCACAAGCGGCTGCCCAACGTTGCACCGTGGCCGGAGCCGCAGATGCTTGCCTATGAAAAGCAGGTTCTCGGCTTCTATGTCACGAGTAATCCGCTGAGCCATCACGCCGAGACAATCAACATCTACTCCACACTGAATACTTCGCAATTAGAACGGGCCAACGGGGACAAGCAGGTCGTAATCGGTGGAATGGTGGTGAAGGTACGATATAATCTTACGAAGACGGGCCGAAATGCCGGATCGAAAATGGCTGTCTTTGTGTTCGAGGACCTGCAGGGTCAGGTCGAAGTGGTGATGTTCCCCGACGTGCTGAGTAAGTTCGGCAGTGTACTGGTGGAAGACACCGTACTTTTCGTAAAGGGAAAGCTCGATTACCGAAGGGAAAGACCTAATATCATCGCTTCCGAACTGATTGGCCTGGATGAGGTCCGAGAAAGACTGGCTGCCAAAGTGAGAATTAGACTGGACGCCAGCAAAGTCACAAAGGAAAAGGTGGCAATGATACGCAGCATCTGCCAGCATCATAAGGGTAAGAGCCCTGTCTACGTTGCGGTCAACACTGACAAGGGAAAAGTCTATGCCACTGTAAATAGGGAACTCAGCGTCAATCCAGATTTGGAGTTTTGTCGGAAAATGAAACAATTGGTCGGCGAGGAGAACCTCCAGTTCGCGAAGCAATAGTGAAAGGTGGAGGAACTTGGGACGGCAAAAATGAAGGCTATACCAGCAGAGACAAACGTGCAAGCCGCCACAAGCAGTTCGAGATCGTGCCAATGCGAAATGTCGAATCGCGAGCACACATGGCATTTGAACTGAGCGATAACCTTAGGAGCATTATCGAAACAGGAGCCAGACTTCGTCATCCGAATTTGAAGCAGGGGCTGCAAACCATCGCGTTCGGTGCCTTATGATAGGAGTTCGCTTGTTTCGAGAAGTTCTCTGAGGAGAAGCCGAATTTGAATAATATAAATCTTCAGAAGCGATTTTCAGGCAAATTCATCGTACTTGATGGGCCGGACGGCTGCGGGAAAAGCACGCAGACGGAGCTGCTTGCGGAATGGCTCCGGAATCAAGGCGTGGTATCCCTCAGCTTTCGCGATCCCGGCGGCACCGCAATAGGGGAAAGGATAAGGGCGATACTTTTGAGCCCCGAGAATGGGGCAATGAGTACGCAGACAGAGCTATTACTCTACATGGCAGCAAGGTCGCAACTTTGGTCGGAGAAGATTAGGCCCTGCATCGAGCAGGGCAGGTGCGTTGTTTTGGACCGGTGGCTTTCCAGCAGTTGCGCTTATCAAGGCTTTGCCGGCGGATTCGGAATTGACAGAGTAGTCCGAATCGCGGACGACTCGCTGGAAAGGGTTTGGCCGGATGTGACTATTGTTCTGGACGTCGACCTGCAAACTGGTTCACGCCGCCTGAGTCGTGAACTGGACAGGATGGAGCAAAAAGGCGACGGCTACCACGAAAGAGTGCGTGAAGGGTTCCTGCAATTAGCCAAGGACCGAGATGACATTGTTGTCGTTGACGGCGGCAGTGATATTGAAACAGTCCATAAAAAGGTAGTAGAAGAAGTCGAGCGGTTTTTTTAGCCGTTTAGTGTCCAGACCATGTCACTTAAAGATATTCTCTGTCAAGACAAGCCGATCTCACTTCTGCAGAGGGCGTATGCTCACGACAAGTCGTCGCATGCTTACATCTTTGCAGGATTGGAAGGCGTAGGTAAATTCAAGACCGCCATCGAGTGGGCCAAGCTACTACTCTGTGAGGACCCGGTTGCCGGGAAAAAGGAGTCGCTGCATTTCACGGATAGTTGTGGAGCTTGCGGATCCTGCCGGCTCTTCGATGCCGGGTCACACCCGGACTTCAACCACGTGTACAAGGAATTGCGTGAATTCACCAAAGATGGCAAGGGCAAAGCCCCGCCGGTCGAGCTGCCGATCGATGTGATTCGGGAGTTTCTGATTGAGAAAGTGGCGACCAGACCGACGGTTTCGGAAAGAAAGGTCTTCGTTGTCAGCGAGGCGGAGAAGCTAAACGTCTCTTCGCAGAACTGCGTATTGAAGGTTCTCGAAGAGCCGCCGGAGTATTGTTGTATCATTCTGCTTTGCACGCGTTTGGAGAGACTGCTGCCTACGACAAAGTCAAGATGCCAGACAATTCGCTTCGGTCCCATCGACCTGGAGAGAATAACGGAGAGACTGCGCGAAATGGGCACTGATCTCAAAAAGGCTCGGTATTTCGCCCGGCTATCTGGAGGCAGCCTGGGCCTGGCATGTCAATGGGCGGAACTCGAACTTGCCGATGCAGGGTTGTACGCCCTGAAGCGGAACCTGGTAGGTTCCATCGCGAACTCCGAACTGCCGGATGCCCTTGAACTTGCACAGCAGTCTCTGGATGATAGCAAAAGATTAGCTGCGGCCTGGAGCAACCTGGACAAAAGCACCAGCAGAGCAGATCTTAATCGACGGGCTCAGAAGACGCTCATCCAAATGGTCATCTCGGTGTTGCACGATGTGATGACACTGGATGTCATGCCTGCGGAGATCCTGTTCAATTTCGACCAGCAAGAACAGGTGAAGAAGTTGGCGAATCGTCTCGAGGCCGAACAGGCTGCAGAGAAAATCGCAGACTGCTACGAAATGCTGCGATGGATTGAATCCGGAGTCAACGAGAAGCTTATTTTCGAGCAGCTATTGTTAAGTCTTTCGGTTTCTGATACAATGACGCCGAAACAGTAGCATATCTCAGTGCTTGTGTGGGAAGGGGCCGGCAACACGCGGTCCCCTCTTATGTTTAGAAAAGACACCGACTTTTTGGGTAACATATATGTCAGAGGCTTCAAAAGCAACGCGTAAACGACCAACGCCTAAACGAGCAAGGAATAAGAAGTACATGCTGGTTCGATACGGGCGCATGAATACACTCGGCTTCTTCGAGCACAATGAAACGCGCATACCCAGAATAACCACTCGTGTTGTGGTCAAGACTGACAAAGGCTTGGAACTGGGGCACCTCGTGGGCCAACTTGCCTGCTACAAAGCTGGGCGATTCAAATTGACAGACGAGCAGGTGGGCAAGTATTTCGAAGATAGCGATATCGAAATCTCCTGTGGGCCAGCTGGCAAACTAATCCGCTATGCAAGCACCGCGGACGTGAGCGAAGAACAGCACCTGCGAAAAATCGCCGAAGAAGAGATAGAGTGCTGCAAGCGATTCGCTAAGGAGCTGAAACTCCCGATGAAGATAGTCGATGCCGAGCACATATTCGGCGGCGAGCGGATCATCTTCTACTTTATGTCCGACGGTCGAGTGGACTTTCGCGAGCTCGTGAAAAGACTCGCACAAGAATACCAGACGAGAATTGAGATGCGTCAGATCGGCTCGCGGGACGAGGCCAAGCTGCTCGGTGACGTTGAAAGCTGCGGCCAAGAGTGCTGCTGCAAAAGATTCCTTAAACTCCTCAAGCCGGTCAACATGCGAATGGCCAAGATGCAAAAGGCAACTCTCGACCCTTCCAAGATATCCGGCTACTGCGGCAGATTGAAGTGCTGTCTCCGATACGAAGACAAGACCTATACCGAACTCAGGAAGCAGTTGCCAAAAAAGAACACCAGGGTAAAGACTAAGAACGGACCAGGCAAAGTCGTGGACACCAACATATTGACACAACTTGTCGTGGTCGGATATGAGGGTGGGGAAAAGATAGCTTTTCCGGCCGATGAAATCGAGGTGATTTCGGCTCCTGCCTCCAAGAAGAAAAAGCACGACAGCCCATCTGATGCCAAGAAAGAAGATAACACGGCGGACAACAAGCAGTAGTCATTGAGGACGTGCTATGGCCCGCAAAATCGTCGTAACATCAGCGCTGCCCTATGCAAATGGTCCGATACACATTGGACATTTGGTGGAGTATCTGCAAACCGATATCTGGGTTCGCTTTCAAAAGCTATGCGGCAACCAGTGCCTTTACTTCTGCGCCGATGACACACACGGTACACCCGTTATGATGAGTGCGCGCGCGGCAAATACGACGCCCGAGAAGCTGATCGAACAAATGCATAAGGAACACGAGGCTGATTTTGGCAGCTTCCACATCGAGTTCGACAACTACCACACGACCCACTCGCCCGAGAACAAGCACTTCAGCGAACTCATTTTCAATCGGCTAGATGAAGCCGGCTCAATCATAAAGAGAGATGTTGAACAGGCTTACTGCGACAATTGTCAAATGTCGCTGCCCGATAGATACGTTCGCGGCACGTGCCCTCGCTGCAAGGCCGAAGACCAATACGGAGACTCATGCGAGGTGTGCAGCGCGACCTATCAGACTACCGACTTAATCAACCCTTACTGCGCAACCTGCGGAGCCACGCCAACCTCTCGGATATCAGAGCACTATTTCTTCAGGTTGTCCGACTTTGAACAACAACTCAGAGACCTCATTGCAGGAGGACATACGCAGAAGTCCGTGGCAAACAAGCTGGACGAGTGGTTCAAAGCCGGCCTTAAGGACTGGGACATATCGCGAGATGGTCCGTACTTCGGATTTAAGATACCAGGAGAAGAAAACAAGTACTTCTATGTGTGGCTTGATGCGCCCATAGGATACATGGCCTCGGCACAGAACTATTGCGACCGAAACAACCTTGACTTCGAGGAAGTCTGGAACAGCAAGGAATATGAGCTGTATCACTTCATCGGCAAAGACATCATGTATTTTCATGCGTTGTTCTGGCCCGCGATGCTGATCGGCTCGGGGTTCAAAACGGCAAACAAGCTTTTCGTGCACGGCTTTTTGACGGTTGGTGGCGAAAAGATGAGCAAATCGCGCGGCACCTTTATCAAGGCGAGCACGTATCTCAAGCATCTCAATCCTGAGTACCTGAGGTACTATTATGCGAGCAAGCTGACCAACAGCATCGACGACATCGACCTGGGAATAGAGGATTTCATAAGCAGGACGAATTCGGATTTGGTCGGCAAATTTGCGAATTTGGCCTCGCGCTCCGGGCCGATGCTGGCAAAAAGACTCGATGGACAACTTGGCCAATTAGACAGTGACGGGCGGCAGTTGATCGACAAGCTGGCCGGTGCAAAAGATAGGATTATTCAGGACTACGAACAGCGCAACTTCGCCTCGGTTGTCCGCACAATCGTGGCGTTGGCCGATGATGCAAATCGATATGTCGAAGTGAATCAGCCCTGGACCACGGTAAAGACCGACTTGGAGAAAACGCGAGTCACCTTAACGGCTGTCATAAACGCCGTCCGAATCCTGACAATCTACTTGAAACCGATACTACCGAAATACGCCGAGAAAGTAGCGACGTTCCTCAACGTTGCCGGACTGCAATTCGCGGATGTTGGAACGGTATTGGAGAACCATAAGATAAATGACTTTGAACGATTGTTCGAAAGGATTGATGAGGAGCAGGTCAATACGATGATAGAGGAAAGTAAGGAATCGCAAGCCGCCCAACCCGCCGGTGGCGAGGCTGAATCGGGCACGGCCGAGCAGTTCAAGCCCGAGTGTACGATCGAGGATTTTGCGAAGATCGATTTGCGGATCGCCAGAGTGATAAAGGCTGAGCCGGTGGAAGGAGCTGACAGGCTGCTCCGCCTGGAATTGGATGTGGGTGGGCCACAAAGAGCTGTATTGGCGGGAATAGCCATGGCGTACAAACCGGAGGAGCTTGTGGGAAAAACCGTGGTTTACTTTGCAAACCTGAAACCGAGAAAGATGAAATTCGGCCTTTCTGAAGGCATGATCCTGGCGTCAGGGGCCGGGGGCAAAGATGTCTTCTTGCTCTCTGCAGATCCGGGTGCACAACCCGGCCAACAGATTCTCTAAGGGGCACGGCATGAAGAGGTCCCCTGAACAACTTGCCAGGGAAGATGGCCGATATAGCCCCGGGGCCATCAGGTTCGTGTACGAGGGTTTGGGCTACACTGCGAAGAACGTAGCCGATGAACCCCGGCACGTCAGCGGCCAGGTGCTATGTGAGGGCCTGAGGAAACTGGCCATCGAGAAATGGGGCGGCCTCGCACTGCTGGTTCTGAACACGTGGGGGATCAAAAGCACTCGCGATCTCGGCGAGATAGTGTGGCTTATGATAGAGCACGAGTGGATGAGCGCCCAGCCAACCGATTCGATCGACGACTTTGACAATGTCTACGACTTCAAGACCGCTCTCAAAGATCAGTTCGAATTCTGAGACATCGACAGGACTTCAGCAGCAGGCTACCTCAGGGAAAGCTCGTATGCCTGGTCGCACCTGGCGCTGAGGTGGTCGGGGTGATATTCCACGAATCCGTAGCTTCTGTAGAGGCCGATCGCTTCCTTCAAGACCGAGGCCGTTTCCAGGACTATTCTCTCAAATCCCATCTTCTTTGCCCTGGCGACGGCATCGTCCAACAGGAATTTGCCCAGTCCTTTGCCTCTGTACGCAAGACGTAGATACATTTTCCGCAGTTCACACGTTCGTCCTCCAAGAGGATAGAGGCCGTAAGCCCCCACGATAGAACCATCCTGTTCTTGCAGCACATAAAAGCCACCGCCACGCTCGAAGTAGGACCGCTCAATATCCTTCAAATCCGCATCGGTGCAATCGGGGTCAGGGCGCAGATCGTACCGGCGCAAGACGTCGAAGACGAGATTCGTTATCGCCTCCGAATCCTCGTTGGTTGCAAACCTCAGTCTCGGCCACGTGTCCGCGCTCATGTGCTCCCTTGGTAGCGTATTGTGGATAGTGACTCGTGGATCGAGTCGCGAAACACTATTTGTCCGGTGAAATCTTCTGCTCAAGATCCGGGTGAAGACGTCCTTCGAACACTCCTTCAACGGGACCTGTCATGAAAATATCTCCCTTTTCACTGATTTCGGTCAGGAGACTACCCCCTGGCATCTTGACAGTGACATCTTCGCCCACGAGACCTAACTTGTGGGCTGCTGCTGCCGCTGCGCAGGAGCTACTGCCTGAGGCAAGTGTGTACCCTGCACCTCTTTCCCAA
>CP070675.1:6145466-6168134 GCA_020352215.1 Phycisphaerales bacterium | reverse complement strand
AGCGGAGCAGATGGCCGAAACGGACGAAAGAACGCTGCGGGATACCCTGGGGGAGTTGGTTTTTGGCTCGGGCGATCAGAGCTTGGCCGAAGTCGTGGGCGGGGAATTGACCAAGCAGGGCAAGACCTTGGCTGTGGCCGAATCCTGTACAGGTGGTTTGCTGACGAAGCTGCTGACAGACGTTGCCGGGGCGAGTACGTACCTTACGTGCGGGTGGGTAGTCTACAGCAATGCAGCCAAAATCCGCGAGCTCGGCGTGCCGGCGGACTTGATTGAGCAACATGGTGCCGTCAGCGAGCAGGTCGCGAGGGCTATGGCCGAGGGTGCCAGACAGAGAGCCGGAACAGATTTTGCGATTGGCATAACCGGTATAGCCGGTCCAACCGGGGCGAGCGAACAAAAGCCGGTTGGCTTGGTATATATTGGCGTGGACTCCGAGCACGGATGCGACATACGGCGGCACCATTTCTCGCGGGATAGGGATTTCGTACGCATTCGCGCAGCGCATACGGCTTTAAACACGCTGCGGCTGTTGTTGCAGGTTTGACTTGTGAGCTCGGACATGGTATAATAGAGCTGACCGGTGGGACGAAAAACACGAGGTTTGTATGGCTAAGAACCGCAGACATTTGGGTGAGATACTCTACAAGGCCGGGTTGGTGAAGAAGGAAGCCCTCATCAACGCGATCAAGACTTCAAAGACAAACAACAAGCGGCTTGGCCAGGTATTGCTGGAACTGGGCCTGATTGACGAAGAAACCCTGACCAAAGCGCTGGCCAAACAAGCCGGCCTGAAATATGTGAACCTGAGCGAGATTACGATTCCATCCGATGCAACGAGCATCGTTCCGGAAGACATGATAAAGAGGCATGGCGTCTTGCCTCTGAGTGTGAACAACGGGAGACTGAAGCTAATTATCGGGGACCCATCGGACCTGGACATGATGGACGCGATCCGGCTTCGCTTGAATACCGAGCTGGAATGCTACCTTGCTAATCCGACGAAAATCCGGTCATACATCGAGGAGTCCTTCGACAAAGAGGAAAAAGAGGCTGACGACAGGCTAAGACACAGCATAGATGCAACGGCCGCTGAGCTCGCCGAAGTGGGTAACGAATTGCAGGCGGAGGCGTTAAGGGCTCAGGCTGCGGGGGATGACGATGAGGGTCCCATTATTAGGTTGGTGAACTTGATAATCGACAGCGCCTATTATATGCGCGCCAGCGACATACACGTTGAGCCCATGAGCGACAGGGTGCGCGTAAGGTACCGCGTCGATGGCGTGTGTCTGGAGAAGGACAATATCCCCAAGAACATGCAGGCCCCGTTGCTGACGCGTCTGAAGATCCTTTCCGGTATGGATATTGCCGAGAAAAGGCTGCCGCAGGACGGTCGTATAAAGCGGATGATAGGGGGCCAAGACATCGATTTTCGTGTCTCAGCCCTGCCTGGCAACCACGGAGAGAGCGTCGTGCTGCGAATTCTCCGCCCGGATGCGGTAAATATCGGCATTGAATCGTTGGGCTTCGAGCAAGATAACTACGAGCAGTTCCAGCGCATCATAAAGAGACCCAACGGCATCTTCCTCGTCACGGGTCCAACCGGTAGCGGCAAGACCACAACATTGTACGCCGCGTTGCAGGAGCTTAACAAGCCGGACAAGAAGATCATTACTGCTGAAGACCCCGTCGAGTACAACTTCGCCGGAATGAATCAATGTCAGGTCAAGGAGGACATTGAGCTAACATTCGAGAGGATTCTCAGGGCGATGTTGCGGCAGGCGCCTAACATCATACTAATTGGTGAGATACGAGACGGGGCTGTTGCGGACATCGCAATCCAGGCGGCACTGACCGGGCACTTGGTCTTCAGTACGTTGCATACGAACGACGCGTGCAGCGCGATTACCCGTCTTATTGATATGGGTGTCAAGCCGTTTCTTGTGGCTAGTTCGATACAGGCTATCATGGCCCAGCGATTGGTTAGAGTCATATGTAAAAAGTGCAAGGTCGTTGATGAAAAGCCGGATCCCCACCATCTACGCCTGCTCGACATTACTGCTGAGGATATCAAGGACCACCCTGTCTACAAGGGGTCAGGGTGCAGTCAGTGCCAGAACACCGGGTACAAGGGGCGGATAGCTATCTTCGAAATGGTGGAGCTGAACAGCGAGCTGCGGGAGTTAGCTTTTAAGAAGGCGTCGACCGGAGACCTACGGCAGGCAGCAAAAGCCAGCGGAATGAGAATGCTGATGAATGACGGCAAGCTGAAGATTTTCAAGGGGACGACGACGCCCGCTGAGGTTGCGAGAATTACGCAGACGGAAGGTATGGTAGAAGCATGAATGAACAGAGTCGTTGGTTAGGGGTTCTCTAAGATGGCAGTAGTGAATATGGACAGGCTGCTTGAAGCCTGTGTGACGCAAGGTGCCTCAGACATACATCTGGTTGTTGAACGACCGCCGGTCTTGAGAATCGACGGCCGGCTCCGGTCGCTGGAGACAAAGATCCTGGGGCCGGAAGACACGGCCGCCTTAATGAAGAGCATAACACCTGAGCGCAATCAACAGGAACTTCAGGAAGAAGGTGGAACCGACTTTGGTTTTGCTTTTGGCGATGCAGGCAGGTTTCGCGTCTCCATCTTTCGGCAAAAAGGAAATATCTCGCTGGTTCTGCGCCTTATCCCATCGAAGATTATGACATTTGAGGAGATAGGATTGCCCAAGATCTGTGCGGCCCTATGCCGCAGACCGAGAGGAATGTTCCTGGTCACAGGCCCTACAGGTAGCGGTAAGACCACGACCTTGGCTTGTATGGTAAACTATATTAATGAGAACTTTGACCGCCACATAATAACCGTTGAAGAGCCTATAGAATACTACCACACCCATAAAAAATCTGTTATTTGCCAGCGGGAAGTGGGTGTTGATGTCCCAAGCTTTGGCGAAGCGCTAAGGCGCGTTTTGAGAATGGATCCTGACGTGATCCTCGTGGGCGAGTTGCGGGATTTGGAGACCATTGAGGCCGCGGTGAGAGCCGCCGAGACCGGCCACCTGGTTTTCAGCACAGTCCACACCACGAGCGCAGCGGGTACGATCACGAGAATCATCGACGTTTTTCCTGTGGACCAGCAGGAGCAGATTCGCATCCAGCTAAGCAGTAATCTGATAGCCGTGCTCAGTCAGGCTCTCTGTCCGCTGGCGCTAGGCAAGGGAAGGGTTGCAGCGTACGAGTTCATGGTTGTGACTCCCGCCATTTCCAACCTCATCCGCGAGAACAAGACGTACCGAATTGATTCGAGCATCCAAACCGGCAAAAAACTCGGGATGCAGCTTCTCGATGAGCACTTGTGGCAGCTCTACGACGGGGGCAAAATTACGCTGGAGGAAATGCTCGACAAGGGCCGGGCGCCCGGTGCTCTGCAGGACAAGGCTACGGCCAAGTTAGAGGCCATGAGAGGTCGGCTGGGGGCCAGGAAGAAGGAGAAGGCCAAGGCGGAGATGGAGGATCTCGGACCAATTCTCAGGGCGTAATTGGGCCAGGTGGAGCCCCCAGGTTGCAGACGCGGGAGGCAGTAGCCGCGGAGGCAAGGCGGAGACGACGTTCTCATCCCAGGACGCTCCGGAGGCGGGTTGTTGGGTTGGGAGGGCTGGAGAATTCGGGTAGGCGGGGGCGATAACGCGGAGTCTCAATAACCAGATGTCCAATTGCTAATTACTTTTGAAAAAAGGGTTTTGGTCTGGTATACTGAGCGTATAGAATATAGGTGGTTCACCGGGGAACTGAGACATGGCGAAAACGAAGACATCGCAAAGGATGCCCCCAGTAGAGCAGCTGAGGGGCCGACCTCTGGGCAGAATCCTGATCAAGATGGGGGTTCTCAGCAGGGACCAGGTGCACGAATGCCTGAAAATCCAGAGCAAGCGAGGCGGCAAGGACCAGATAGGGCAGATTCTGCTTGAATTGGGGCTCATAGACGAGAATCAGCTGGAAATGGCGTTGGCTGCCAAGCGTGGCATGGAGTATGCCAACATCGACGAGGTGGACATACCGCCGGGGGTAATTGAGAAGGTGCCGCCCCAGATGGCAAAGACCTATCACATTGTGCCGATCGAGTATAGGGAGGCTGAGAACCTGCTTACAGTCGTGTTGGACAGCGCTGAGAATTTCAGAGCTACCGACGATCTGGCGACGCTGATGGGTTTCAAGGTGACCGCAAAGATAACAGATCCTGGGGCATTGCAGGCCGTACTGACAAAGTATTACGAGACGCAAGACGAGAACATCAACGAGCTGATCGATGAAATCCAGGGAGACAGTTTTCTTGCTGAGTTCGAGGGGCGAAACCAGAGTATAGACCTGGATGAGTTGAAGGAGCTGTCTGAGTCGAACCCGGTCAAGAAGCTGCTGAACCTGGTGTTGCTCCAGGCGATTCGCGACAAGGCTTCAGATATTCACTTCGAGCCGTTTGAGAACGAGTACAAGATGCGCTATCGAATCGATGGCGTTCTTTACGAGATGATTCCTCCACCGAAGTACATCGCTGCGGCCTTGAGCTCGCGGATAAAGGTGATGGCGGACCTTGACATTGCAGAGAGGCGGCTGCCGCAGGACGGCCGAATATCGTTGACGGTGCAAGGCAATCCGATTGACTTGCGTGTGAGCGTTCTACCTACGATGTTTGGGGAGAGCGTTGTGCTGCGTGTTCTGGACAGGAGTCAGATGAGTTTTGACTTGGAGAAGCTTGGGTTGCGGCCGGATGATCGTGAGCTGGTGCGTCAGCTTATTCACAAGCCTAACGGCATCGTGATTGTGACAGGTCCGACGGGGTGCGGCAAGACCACAACTCTATACTCGGCTTTGAACGAGCTCAACGGCATTGAGACGAAGATAATCACCACTGAGGATCCGGTCGAGTACGATCTCGACGGCGTTATTCAGGTTCAAATGAAGCCTGCAATTGGGCTGACCTTCGCAAGATGTCTCCGGTCTATTCTGCGTCAGGACCCCGACATTGTGCTTGTGGGTGAGGTTCGTGACCTTGAGACAGCGGAGATTGCGGCGCAGGCCTCTCTTACGGGGCACTTGGTGTTTACCACGCTGCACACGAACGATGCTCCAAGTTCGATAGCGAGACTGCTGGATTTGGGGGTGGAGCCATTTCTTGTTACCGCCACGCTCGAAGGCATCATTGCCCAGCGATTGGTCAGGAGGATATGCGAGAACTGCAAAACGCAGTTTGAGCCAAATGAGGCGCAGTTGCAGGAGGTGGGACTCACGGAGGACGATACCAAGGGCAAGAAGTTCTATTACGGGCGAGGCTGCAGTAGGTGCAACAACACCGGCTACAGGGGGCGGGTTGGACTTTTCGAGATCATGACATTTAACGACGAGATGCGCAATTTGGTTATGAATCGAGCTTCCACGAATATTCTGCGTGTGTCTGCGCAGAAGTCCGGGATGAGGTTGTTGCGCGACAACGGGTTGGCTGCAATCTATGACGGCATCACCAGTCTCGATGAGGTGGTGAAGGAAACGATTGTGGAAGGATAAGAAAAAGACGAGCAGCACGAGATGCTCGATTTCAATCGTGGACCAATAAGTTGGGGTATTTGAGATGCCTACCTTCCAATACGTAGCGCTGGATTCGCAGGGCGTGGAAATAAAGGACGAGGTCGACGCCCTCAGTGAAAAGGAAGCGATAAGCAAGATACGGAACATGGGATATTTTCCCACGAAGGTCCGCTCGAGAACTGCGGGCAAGGCTGCTGTGAAAGCTGCGGCCAAGCCACAGCGCAAGCGCGGTGCTCGCGGCGGAGTGAAGGTAAAGTACATTACGCAGTTTGCACGGCAGCTTTCTACGCTCCAGGACGCCGGGCTACCAATTCTGCGTTCGCTCAGGATCCTGCAGGAACAGCAGAAGGCGGGGACGTTCAAGAGAGTAATTGGATACGTGGCCGACGACATCGAGGGTGGTGCAACGCTATCGGAGGCCATGGGCAGATATCCACGGTGTTTCGACCGGCTCTTTGTCAACATGGTGGCAGCGGGGGAGGCCGGCGGCGTGCTGGATTTGATTCTGGCGCGTGTCGCCGACTTCAAGGAGAAGGCGCTGAAACTGAAAGGCCGGGTCAAGAGTGCGATGGTTTATCCCGCAGTGGTCTTGACCGCAGCGTTTCTGATTCTGCTGGGGCTAATGAAGTACGTGATACCATCGTTCAAGACCGTGCTGGAGGAGATGGTGGAGGGGGAATTGAACAAAGTGACTCAGACGGTGCTCGGCATAAGCAGTTGGATTGCGTACCAATACGGCTGGGCGGTCATGCTGGCGATACCGTTCGGGATAATCGTAGTGCTGAAGGTTGCGAGGCAGTTTCGGCCGGGCAGGCTCGTTCTGGACACGGTGAAATTGAAACTACCGGTGGTCGGCCAACTTACGAGCAAGGTGTCGGTTACACGGTGGACGAGGACTCTCGGCACGTTGATTAGCGCGGGTGTCCCGATTTTGGACGCCATCAATGTGACGCGTGAGACGGCGGGCAACGAAGTCTATGCCAACATGCTGGGCAACGTGCACAACTCCATCCGGCAGGGGGACACCTTTGCGTCGCCGCTGCGACAGTCCAAGACGGTTGACTTGATCGTCTCCAATATGGTGGCGGTGGGCGAGGAAACGGGTGATCTTGACAAGATGCTCCTGAAGGTGGCGGATAACTACGACGAACAGGTCGATGTGCTGGTTGCCGGGCTGATGTCGATGCTCGAGCCGATAATGATTATTGTTCTCGGCGCTATGGTTATGGTTATTGTGTTGGCTGTGTTTTTGCCCATGATCCAGGTTATCACGAGCTTAAGCTCAGCGCAGTAAACAGACTTGCCAGATAGGCTCAAAATGTAAACTGATTGACAAGGAGAAGAACATGAAGCTAGTCGTGAGACAATCCAAGAAGCAGAGGGGGTTCACCATCGTGGAACTGCTTACGGTGATGAGCATTATTGTGATCCTCATCGGGCTGTTAGTGCCTGCTTTGAACCAGGTCAAGCGGTATGCCTGGAAGGTCAAGCAGAAAACTCAGTTGCACAGCATCTCGGCGGCCATTGAGATGTTCAACAGTGAGTTTGACGGTTATCCGGACTCCGGCGAAAAAGGGCCGGACGGCGGATTCTATTGCGGTGCGATGAAGCTCTGCGAGGCGGTGATGGGCCAGGATCTGCTGGGTTTTCATCCGGATTCGACCTTCAGAAGCGATGGCACCGCTTATGATCCGGTCACCGGGGCGGCAAAGGACCTGTACCCGGACGCCAATACTGTCTCGGCCAGCATATACAGAGACAACTTGAGCACAAGGAAAGGGCCCTACCTGCCCCTTGAAAGTGCGAACGCTTATGCCTTGGGAGATTTGCACCGGAATACGGGGCCTTTTGACGCCGGGCAGTTTGTCTTGTGTGATGAGTATAGACGGGTACAACACATACGGACCGGGAAGAAGGTTGGCATGCCCGTACTCTACTACAAGGCCAACACTGCAAGGAGCAGGCACAATGCCGGCAACCCGGATGACCCGGAGAACATCTACAATTACAGGGACAACCACTCGCTGGTGATGCTCGGTATGCCCTGGGACCCGCCCTCCGCCGGTGGCCAGCCGCACAGGCTTTTCGAGAACAACGGGCAGAGATTCTACATGAATACCAAGAACGAGATGGTCACTACGGCATCCAGGCCCTACAAGGCAGATACTTTCATCCTCATTTCGGCGGGCTTTGACGGCGAGTACGGTACGCCAGATGACATCTGCAATTTTGACTGGAAATACCGAGAGTAGTGAGGCTGCGAAGGCAAGAGGGCTTGCAGTTAAGAAGGAGTAGTCTGATGTTGCACTGCCTCGGTCTACGCGGTACCCGAGTTTGGCAAATCGTAATAGAGATGGTCAATGCGTACGACGGCAAACTAATGGAACGGAGAAGGGGACGATGAAGAAGATTGTACTTTGGACAGTTATGGCTTGGCTAATCGTGGCAAATCCGGCACAGGCGGATGTCTGTGAAATCCAGAATGGCAGTTTCGAGGTGGATGGCCCGATTGATGATATCGCAGCACAAGAGCCAAATGGCTGGACCGTGAGTGTGCCAACCGGCAAATTTAATGGGCAGACTGATGCTTCGTGGTCGACGGATGGTAACTTTAGTCTGTTTGTCTTCTCCCAGTGGTTTACGGCTTTTTCCGCCGGTGACGAGGCGACGTTTTCGCAGGAACTTGATCTGAACGCCGTTAAGGAAATCAAGTTTGACGTGAGACTGGATACCTATTCCGGGCTGAGCTGGGACCCGAATATCTGTACGGCAGTCGTATGGGTGGACGGGGAAGCGGTCTGGGAATCAAGCATATTCGGGTCGGCTTCGAGGGGCGAACACCTTGACCAAGTGTACGCTGTTGAGGACAAGTATAGAGACGGCGAGCTGCACGAGGTGTCATTTGGCCTGAGAATCAACGTGGACACGGAAGAAGGTTTTTTCGAGTTCTACCGCGTCTGGTGGGATTCAATCGAATGTTCCTTCTACTGCGGAGGCGGGGGTCTCTTGCCGGGCGACTTCGATCGTGACTGCAACGTTGATGTGAACGACCTGGAGCTGCTTGCAGTGACTTGGCTGGCTGAGATAGAGCCGGACGACACAGGCAATCTGTTCCACGGTGATGACCGGGCCGGCTACGGCATGATCAGCTTATTTGACTTTGCCATGTACGCCATTGATTGGGACGGCGATTTGCTTGATCTGCAAGCATTCTCGGAGAAATGGCTGGGCCAGGTGGACTTGGACGATGAGCACAACTTGTATCGGGCCGACGACGTGAACTCGATCGGTATTGTCAATTTCGGTGATTTTACGGTTCTTGCTGAGAACTGGCGCGGCAGCAGCTACAAAGAAGACCAATGAGTTGCAGGCGTTAACAGTAATAGGAATGTGAAATGAGGACGACCGTGAAGCGCAGAGAATCAGGATTCACTGTTGTGGAGTTGCTGGCGGTTGTCGGGATAATTGCTCTTTTAATCGGATTGCTTATCCCGGCCTTGGCTACCGTGCGCCGTGTCGCCAAAGAGACAAAACAGAAGGCACAACTCACGACGATCGAGCTGGCGTTGGTGGCTTTCAAGAATGATTACGGCGACTATCCGCCTTCTGACTGGATGCCCGGGGTTCCCGGGCCGAGCCAGGACTACTGCGGGGCGCAGAAGCTGTCCGAGGCCCTTTTGGGCTGGGACCTGCTCGGATTTCATCCGAGGTCGGCATGGAGAGCCGATGGCCTGGATGAGAACGGCGCTGAGTTTACATACGATCCGGCCAAGCTGCGAGCGGATGCGAGTTTGTATGAGCGGAAGGGTCCTTATCTGGAGCTTGGGACCGCAAGTGCATATAGGCTGGGCGATGTCTCGGCCGTCGAGCCCGGCTTGTTTCCACTTCCTTTGTTCGGTACGGTGCCGTTGGCTCCGAATACTTTCGTACTTTGTGATGTATTTGGCTGGAGAAAGATAGTGCAGCTCGACGGAAAAATCGTCAAGGCTGGTGCGCCGATTCTCTACTACAGGGCCAACACTGCCGCAAAAAACATAAATTCTATCTATGATATTCGGGATAATGACGGAATTGTCGAGTTAAAATACCAGGTCGATGGGAGAGGGCAGCCCCTTGGCGGTGGGCCTTATCCTCCGCCCTTCAGCAATCAGATTGAGTACTTTTACGGAACTGCCGATCCCTTTGACGGAATAACGGGGTATATTCAGGATCCCAAGGTGACAACCAGGCCCTGGCCCTACAAGCCGGATTCGTACATACTGATCTCCGCGGGGATGGACGGTATCTACGGTACAGGTGACGACATCACCAACTTCGGAAACTAAGGCCCTCGTCTGCACTCCGTTGTCAAAGCAGAAGCTATGAAGAGTTGTAAGCACAAATGCGGTCTGACGCTCGTTGAGATGCTGGTTGTTGTGGCGATAATTGCGCTGCTGGCCACTATGGTGATCGATGTGGCGGCCCGTCTCGACAGTAAGGCAAAGGAGAGGCTTGCAGAGAATACCCTTGCGGTGCTCACCGCTGCCTTGGAGCAGTTTCACGACTACGGGTATAGCTATCCGGCTCCGTTCTCCGAGTTTGAGTTTCCCCTGGACTGCAATGGTTTCAGCGTGGATATGGTTCAGACAACATTGGCCACCGCGCTAGGTGCCGGCAGTGTTGTCATCAGCGGGGGCACTCATGATCCGAGTTACTCAGGCAGTGCGGTGCTCTACTTTCTTTTGAGCAGGGTTCCGGAATGCAAAAACACCCTGCAGAGCATCGACCGTTCTCTCGTTACCCACGAGGACGCACTGGGCAACAGAATGAGGATTGTAGTTGACGGCAGAGAATACCCATGGGCGAGGATCGTTGATCCCTGGTTTGTGAGGGCCGAAGGTAGCAGGACAGGCAAAGCCCTGCGGTATGACTGCTACACTGAAACGGTAATCCCCCCCGATCCGAAAGAGACGAGAAACTTCCCTTTGGTTACTTTCGCCGGACCTGATGGCAGGTTCGATACGGCCGATGACATAATCAGCAGGCCGGGGAGCAGATAGCGTATCTCGGTATTGCTTAGAACAGAAAATGGGACGACGGTGCAAACAGTCCGGTCTTACGCTTGTGGAAATTGTGGTCGTTATCTTGGTGATAACACTGCTGGCCAGTTTTGGTCTGCCCGCTGTCCGGGCGCTTCTGAGCTCATTTGAATCCCGGGGCAGTGCGAAGTCCATGATAAGTGCCGCACTGGCCTCTGCCCGTGCTATGGCTGCCAAGGAGCAGCGATACGCCGGTTTGCGGTTTCAAAAGGTATATGATCCTTGTGACCCAGACCCGGTTAAGGCTGCTCAATATATGATTTTCATAGTGCATGAAGAACCCAGAAAGATGGGCAATCTGACGGTGGGCTTCCGTGCCGTTGAAGGCGTCGAGCCGATAAAGCTGCCCGATTCAGTTGGTGTGACGGACCTGATGTATCGTCCCGGTTTGCTTTCTCCCGCAGGAGATGGCGTTGTTGACGACGACGCCGAGATAAACAACCCGAATGTACTGAGGGACATGACCGCTTTCTCGATCATTTTCTCCCCGTCCGGGAAGTTGGTTATCCACGACGTGAGGGTCCGTAACAGAGACGGCAGGACGGAGGGTACGGAGACGGTTGATACAAGCAGGGACGATATTTTCAACACCCTCACGAAGATCACAGACCCTGTCAACCCGGTCGGTGCGTTCATCCAAGATGACTATCCCTCGCTTGGCTTCGGTAGGGAGACGAGCCGAAAAAGCCTGGTGCTCTATGACAGAACGGAATTTACGAAGGCCTACAAAAGTGCCAGGCCGTGGTCGCGATATTTGTGGCAGGCGGCCCGGGAGGAGACTCATATCAACCTCTATACAGGGACGCTGATTTTGCCGGATTGACGAATCGATGAGCCAGATGCGACGACATAGTGGTTTCTCTCTGACCGAGACATTGCTGGCGATTGGCACGCTCGCTATCGGAATGCTCTTCATAGGCGGCACCTTTCTTGCCGGCATACACTTCACCACGATTGCCACGGAGAGGACGATTGCAGCGGTAGCGGCTGACGAAGCATTTGCGAAGGTTAGGCTATACGGTCTTGATGTGGCGGATCCCAATCTTGGATCGGGCACACTCGTGCCGTTTGGCTCGCTGGCGCCCATCACTGCGGATGAGATGGCGTATCCTTCGACGGGCCTCGGCGCAGGCGAGAAGCAATACCACTGGTCAGCTCTTTGCCGGGTGGCGGATCCGAATAGCCAGCTTGTACAGGTGACGGTTTTCGTCTCGCGGAGAATAGGGGCGGGGAGGTATTGGCGGCGAAACATCGGCGACTGGCCCGACCTTGTGCAGGTTTCATATCCTCGGCCTGTTCTTGCCGAGGTGGCACATGACTCGACCCGACCGGCCGAACTCTTGATAGCCGATGCTGTCCCCGGTGACACAGTGGCGGAAATGAATTTTGTCAACGATGGCTACAAGATAGTGGACAGCCAGACGGGCCTCTTTTACCGAGTGTTGGAGCGGTATACCGACGAGCCTAACAGAATCAGGCTCGATGTTCCGTGGCAGGGGTCGGCGACAAGCCGCGTTTGGGTTGTCCCGGCGCCGGTCAATGGGGGAAGAAATCCCTGCATAGCAGTATATCAGAGGGTAATCCGACTCTGATGCGATGATCGTGCGATGGTTTGCACCAGAAGGAGCAATGACTGAGGACAAAATGTTGACTGCTTTCATCCACGCCAGGAGCCGCAAGTTACGAACGCGTGAGGCCTTCACTTTGGTCGAGCTTGTGGTGGCTGTTGGAGTCTTGGCCGTGATTTTGTCTGTTGCCGGGATGATTTTCAGGGTCACCACAAACGCCCATCGCCTGGCGATCGCCAACGCTGAGATTATGCAGAAGCTGCGAGCCATCACCGACCAGCTCAACGCCGACTTCAAGGGCCTTCGCAAGGACGGGGAGATCTTTGTGACATGGAGCGGCTCGCCGCGGCGAGGTGTCAGACCCGGTGCTGCCGGCGTGTATGAGCGATTTGATCAAATAATGTTCTTCACCGACGGAGATTTCCAGTCGTACAGGACCTACCCTATGGTGCGCGGTAACGTTGCGCGGGTCAGCTATATGCTTGCCAAGAAAGGCAGTGTCAAGGCGCAAAATCAGGCCAGAGAGAAACGGAATCTTGCGAGGACCCAGCACATATTGGTCTCTGATCCGACATTGCCGGATTTTTTCGATCCGAACACGTTCGATGGTAGTGATGCGCAGTGGTACGACTGGCGCAACCGGCTTGAGTACGACAGGATATCGCTGGAAGGATGGAAGAACATATCCACCTCTGGCGACCCAAACAAATGGGACATGCTATCGGTTATCACCGGTGTTGGCATCAATCCGAGCACCATTCCGGCCGACTGGCTTTGCAGAGGAGCTACGGTGGATACCGCCGATCCGAATTCGATTCATATGCTTTTGTGCGAAGGTGTGGGGGAGTTCACGATTCAGGGCTGGAGCGACGTGGAATGGCGGTGGGTCCCTCAAATCGATCCGGACGGAGACGGAGATCTGGCAGATGATTCTGATTTCCCGCTCAATTCGGACGGCACCGCGCTTCATCCGCAAGACATTCCGGGAGTCTTGTATCCTGCTCCCTACGGGGCGGTGGAACTCGCCGGAATTTTTGCCCGGGGCGAACTCCGCGAATTCCCACCGCAGTGGCTGGACGAGGCGCATTTTGATTTGATCCCGGGGCTTGGGCGGGCGCTGAAGTTTACTTTCACATTGTACGACTCCAAGGGCGTCATCACGGACGGCCGGACCTTTACGCATATTGTTTATTTGGGTGATTAGCAGATGCCAATGGAAGCAACAGGCTATGAATCCTCAGGAAAGTCAGCCCGGGCTGGCTCGGCTCTTATCCTCGTCGTGGTACTGACCAGCTTGTTGGCCATGGTCGGCGTGCTGTTTTTGATGGCTGCCCGTGTGGACAAGATAGCAACGTCCGCCGTGACAGAGAACAGGGAGCTAAACTTCGCGGTTGACACGGTGATTGCGGAGATTTCGGATCAGCTCGTGCTGGATGTCCCCGGCGTGGCAGGCCAGGAGTACTACGATTATCCCGATGCGAATAACGCGTGGCTTGCGCCGCTGGAACCGACCTTCTATGATGGCGGAACACCTGCCGATCCGACTGACGACGTATACTACTGGCGACAGGTAAGCGATGCGACAGGATTCCTGGCGCGGATGGGATTCCAGAGCAGGAGTGTCAACGTTGACCCTCCGGGGACAAGGCAGGTCATCGAAGAGTACCCTGAGATTCAGCTCAGCGGTGGGGTCCTTGTGGATCAGCTGGCCGACGCCGATGGTGACGGCATAGCGGATTCGAAGTGGGTGGAACTTGACGGTATCACCTCCGGCAAGGGCAAGCCCGTCTACGCTGCCATTCGGATCATCGACAATGGAGCAATGCTGAATGTCAATACGGCCTACCGATTCGCCCCTTATGATCCAGACCCCAATGTTCCCCCTATGGATGGTTCGAGCCAGATACAAATAGATCTGGCAGCCCTGGCAACGGGCAGGGATTACGTTGACGAGATACATCTGGCGAGGTGCGGCTCGGGTGATCCACGTTGGTTCGCATTCACAGACCGTGTGATTCGGCGGATCGAGTCCCCCTGGCCTGGGTATCTGCCGTTCGGCATATCTGATGAGCTTGAATTGCGCTACCGGTACTGCATCAACTCACCCGCTCTGACGCGATTGGAGAGTATCTGGAGAGACACGATAGTCCACCGGAAGACTGATCCCTACGCAGGTGGGACCTTTGGGACGCTCGCCGATTGGTGCAAGAGAGTCACTGAGGATCCCAATGTGACCGAGCCCGACAGACGCCATCTGCTTACGACCTACAACATGGACCGAATCATCAATCCCGGCCCTATTATTGACGAGTATTACAATGTTGTGCCCGATTATAAGGGGGGCATGGACCCAAACAGCCCTCCTCTTGTCCTGCGAAGAATGGTCGGCCTCGGGGCGATAGTGGGCCAGCACAACACGCCTCAACGACAGGCTTACAAGAAGCAGCTATACTACGCGGTCCGCGCAGGGCTTATGGCCGCCGATTGGCCCGTTCCCGACCCAAACACGATGGCAGCCCAGGTAACCGTAAACCTCATAGACTACTGCGACACAGACTCGGAGGTGGAGTCATACCAGGATGTCAACTATGTGCCTACCTCCAAGCCGATCGGTTTTGAGACGCCGTGCATTTATATGTCGGAGCTGGCCTGTAACGTCGTCGTCAGCGGGGACCCGGCGGAACGCCATACATCCTATGCGGTCGAGCTATACAAGCCATACGCCCAGGACGACGACCCGGATCCGAACGAGTGGAGGCTTACAATCGCAGGCGGCAACTCGATTCCCATAAGTGATTGGACGAGTGGCTCGCAGTTCTACGTGATAAGGAGCGAGGATCCCTGTGCGCCGCTTGGCTCGATCGGTCGCGGCGCCATCATAAGCGATTCGAATGCCCTGGTAATTGATCCCAACAACACACTGTACCTCGAGCGTCTCGTCAAGTGGGTGGCCGCGGACGGAACGCCTCGTACGGACTTTCACAATGTAGATACGGTGACTATTCCGCCGATAAGCGCTGTCAGCTACTGGTTGACCGAGGACCCAAATGGGGCCGCTCACAGCATAGAGAGGGATATAAAGCAGCACCGGTGCATATTGCGGCTGTGGCAGCAGAGTGACGAAGCCGGTTCCCCCACGCTCGGCGCCGACAATGTCTTTCGACATGCCGACCCGAATATTGTCCAGGCTCACCCTGCGAACAGGCCTTTTACGAATATCGGCGAGATAGGTATGATATTCCAGAGGGGCGGCTACTCCATCTTCCGGGGCAGTACCGAAGCCGATGTCCGCGTTGATCTGCACAACCCCGCTTTTGCCGGGCTCTTTCAGTATTTGACTATACTTGACCCAACTACGGACGGCATCAACAACGATGGCGACCGCTTTTCCGGCGGCAGCAACATAACAGATGAGATCGATCCAAGTCCACGGTGGAATCTGACGCCTGAGTTCAAGGTGTCCGGCAGGATAAACGTCAATACTGCTCCGTGGCTCGTGATGGCTCAGTTGCCGTGGGTCAGACCCGAGCTCGCCCGGGCGATCGTCGCGTACAGAGACATGCTGCCCCTGCGGGATAGCGTGAGCGGCCTCGTTGCTGATTACAGCGCCGGCCGAACGATCGGAACGGGCAGTCTCATGCTTCTGCGGGAGGTCCCCGGCTTTATCAGTATTGGGGAGTTGGCCACGGTGGTAAATCAGCGTGACGACGCTGATCCTTATCGGGCCTATAGCATGCGACAGTATATCGACGGGGCGGATCAACAGGCGTATCCCGACCTAACCGACAGCGACCGCGCGGCCGATGATTTTGAGGAACGCGACCTGATATTCTCACGTATCAGCAATCTCGTCACTGTGCGTAGCGATGTTTTTACCGCGTATATACTCGTTCGGATCGGCGCCGACGGCCCCCAGAAACGAGTTGCGGCGATATTTGACAGGAGCAATGTTCTGGCGCCGAACGACAGGGTGAGAATTGTCGCCCTGCACCCCGTTCCGGATTCGCGGTAGATCGGACGGCTAAGATTTCAGAAGCTCGACGATTTGCGAGTGCACCTTCTTGTTCGTGACTATCGTCTGGAATATCCCGCCTTCGTAGTTCTCCAGTTCGATCGGGAAGATCTTTTCACCCTGCCAGTCACTGATGATGGCGCCCGCAGACTCAACGATCACGGCACCGGCGGCAATGTCCCAGAGCTTGGGCGTGCAGACAATAGTCGCCACGAGGCTGCCCCTCGCCACATATGCTATTTGCAGGGCCGTCGTGCCGAGATTGCGGAACCTCGTCCGCTCGACGATTTCAGAAATCCAGCGGGGCGCGCGGCCGTCGGAGCCGAAGTGGCTATCGAGGCCGACGCTTGCGAATTCGTTAATCTCTTCATCGCCGGCGCTGATTCGCCTGCCGTTCAGTTGAGCCTCACCGCCTTTGACGGCGGTAAACATTGAGTCCGTGGCGGGCTCGAAAATCACTCCGACGATAGGCTCACCCTCATACAGGGCCCCAACACTGACGGTAAAGAGCGGCATTTGATGTGCGAAGTTGTTCGTTCCATCGATTGGGTCGATCGCCCACCAGAAGGGCTCACCGCCCCGCGGCGGCTGCTTGAAGATTTCACCATCGTCACCTTCCTCGCCGATGAAGCCGTGGTCGGGGTAGTTCTCCTTGATTCTGTCGACAATGATCTGCTGGCAGCGTCCGTCAGCCTGTGTTACAAGCTCACCTGACTTCTTGACGGAGGCTTTGACGTAGCTGATCTCTTCCATTGCGCGCTGGCCGGCCAGACGTGCGGCGACTATGCCGGTCTCCAGCATGCTGGCCAGGTCTTTCTGTTCCAATTTCATATCGTGCCTTTCGGGTTCTGAGCTTGACAGGGCCACCTTTTGAGCCTATTCTAACGCGCTTATGCGAGAAAACCAACAGCCAAACGGGCTGAAGATCGCTTCTCGGGCATCGCCAGGCCAGAGATTGATAGCCGCAGCCGTTCTCTTGGCCTTGCTTGGTTCGTTCGGCGTGTTCCGGCTGGCGGCGGCCGGGAAAATCGACATAGGACGATGGCTCGCGCCGTGCGGCTTCAAGCAAAGGTACGGGTTGCCGTGTGTTACCTGTGGGATGACCACTACGGCGCTGGCCTTCTCACAGGGCCGGATTTTCGATGCGTTTTACATTCAGCCTGCCGGCGCTTTGCTCTGTTGTCTGATGGTTGCGATCGCGGTTATCTGCTTTCCTTTGGCCGTTTTTGGGGTGGGCATGCGGTTTGTCCGGCGATTCTTTGAGCAGGTCAAGACCAGACACATTGTTCTGGCTCTGATCGTCGTCCTCGCGGCCGGCTGGGCGGTTACGCTGGCTCGGGCACTGGCGGCGAGAAATTAGCTGTTTGCAGGTGGGAAAAAGCGGCTTGCACAACCCCGCGGGGGGTGGTGAATGTGGGCTCATCTGTGATGCAGATACTTCTGACCGGTGGCCGGGCGGTGAAATGCTGCTGTCTTATGGGTATAAAGTCGTTCGAACAAGGGGTTTATGCGCTCATGTTCTCTCTGGGCTTTGGCCAAGAGCCGGGCTTTTTTTCTTGATTGACGTTGCGCACTCTGGTATAAAATAACAAGCGTATAACATAAAGTGATTCTGGTGGAGCCGACCGGCCGCATGGTGGAGGGTCGACAGCCGCCCATGCTGGGTCAGCCATCGGACAAGATTCTAAGTTGCGGTACGGCAACTAACGTGCGATATTGCACGCTTCAGGAAGGAGGCAGGATCAAGCCAAGAACGTGTTGCGACACGCACGCAGGAAAAATAATGGGGGGGAACTTCGTTTCTGATGGTTTTTGCCGCAATTTGTCGAAGAGAAGAACATGCTTTCAAGTGTAATCAAAGCGTAGCTTGAGTCTTTGTTGAGGTCAATTGTGTTAAGTCCCTTAGGGACTGATAGTGAGGAGTAAGTATCATGAGACATCGAGTAGTTTGGCTGACAGCATTTTTGTTAGTAGGATTCACGGGGTTGAGTCCAAGCCACGCACAAGTCGTCGAAAACTTGCTGGAGAACGGCGGCTTCGAGAGTGGTCAAATGACACCGTGGGGCATATGGGGTGACCAAACCGGCGAAGTTGTCACGGATTGCGTCGGTGCAGTGGTTCCCGAAGGTCCGATTGAGGGAGACTATTGTCTGCATGTCACAACCAACTCTCCCGGCCCTGAAAATAACTGGGATTATGGTTTTAACCACGGCGGACATGTTTTTGAGGCCGGCAAGAAATACACTCTTTCGGTCTTTCTCAAGTGCAAGGAGGGTGAACTGCAGATCCGTCTCAAGCCCGAACGTGGAGCAGACCCGTGGGAGGGATATGGTGAGGTGGTCGTCACCATGACTGAAGAGTGGGAAGAATACACCACAACGACCCCTGTTTTTTCTGAGGACGTGGATCCAGGGAGCATCACGTTCCACACCGCGTTTGCAGCTGGTGAATTTTGGGTAGATTACGTACGATGGTACGAGGGTGACTATGTCGCACCTCCTTTCGGCAAAGCGCAAAATCCTAGCCCGGAAGACGGCTCTGTGCTCGAACAGGACTTTGCCAACCTTGCGTGGACGCCAGGTAATGCCGCCGTCTCGCACGACATTTATTTCGGCGAGGACTTTGACACCGTCAACCAGGCCACCAGGGCCTCAGAGGTATACCGTCATAACCAGCCAGCGGCATTAGGGGCCTGGTATATTGTCGGTTTTCCCACATATCCTTATCCTGACCGCCTTGACCTGGGGAAGACATATTACTGGCGGATCGACGAGATCAACGACCTGAATCCAGAGAGTCCGTGGAAAGGCGATGTCTGGAGCTTCACGGTTCCGCCCCTGGAGGCCTACAACCCCGTACCTGCAGATGGTGCCAAGTTCGTGGACACCACGCCGGTGCTTAGCTGGAGCAAGGGATATGAGGCAGCCATGCACTTTCCGTACTTTGGCGACGATTATGACACGGTCAATAACATCCCGGCAGATCCGCCAACAGCCATCCCACATGGGACGACGACCTATACCCCCCCGGCGGCACCTCTTGAGTATGACAAGACGTACTACTGGCGAGTCGACGAGTGGGACGAGGGCAGCGTGATACACAAGGGTAATGTCTGGAGTTTCACGGTCACGCGTGAGGGCGGCGGTGTCAAGGGAGCCTATTATCACTGGAGCGGCAATAGTCCTCCTACCCCGCCGTCGAATGCCTTCAGCGAGCACGTAATGACGCGTCTCGATCCGGGGATAGACTTTAATTGGAGCGGCAGTCCGGAACCGGATGTGGTTAACGAGGATAATTTCGCGGTGATATGGACCGGCGAGCTGGAAGTGGCATTCGCCGAGCCTTACACATTCTATACCGTTAGCGATGATGGTGTTAAGCTGTGGGTCAACGGTCAGTTGCTCGTCGACAACTGGACCGACCACGGGTCCACCCGGAACAGGGCAAGCGTTGATCTCAACCTGGTTCCGGGGCAGCGCTACCCGGTAGTGATGCACTTCTACGAGAACGGCGGCGGTGCAATTGCCCAGTTGTTGTGGAAAAGTCCGTCCACGCCGGAGCAGGTTGTTCCCGCCGGCGCTCTGTCTCCGCCGCGAAGCGCCAGTAGCCCGGTTCCGGCTCACGGATCGACGGGCGTGACGGATTCGCCGACGCTCGAGTGGTCGGCCGGAGACAAGGCCGTGCAGCACGATGTATACTTCGGCACAGACCAGGCTGCGGTCGCCGCTGCCGATACCACAACTGCCGGCATATATCGTGGCAGACAAGGGCTTGCGGCAACAAGCTACGTTCCTCCGGAGAATCCTCTTGTCTGGGACGCGACCTACTACTGGCGGGTCGACGAGGTCAACGGTGTCGATATGTGGAAAGGCAGCGTCTGGAACTTTACGACGGCCAACTACATCATCGTGGATGATTTTGAGGACTACAACAACTACTCGCCGCACCGCATATTCCAGACGTGGTTGGACGGCTGGGGTTATACCGACCCGCCGCCCGGCAGGGAAGGTAACGGCACCGGCTCGACCATCGGGTACCTGACCGCTCCATTTGCCGAGCAGACCATTGTTCATGGCGGCGGACAGTCTATGCCTTATGGCTTTGACCTGACGGCCTTCCCGTTCTATGCAGAGGCCGAACGCGAGTTCACTTTTGCACAGAACTTCACGAGAAAGGGCGTCAAGTCGTTGTCGTTGTGGGTCTACGGCGATCCGAATAGTGCAGCCGCGCCGCTGTATGTAGGTCTGCAGGACAGTGCCGGCACCCGGATAGACGTTCCCGATACCAGTACCAGTCGGGTTCAGACAACCAGTTGGCAAGAGGTCAATTTTGAGCTCAGCAAGTTCGCGCCTGTGAACCTCATGTCTGTAAAGAAGATCTACATAGGCGTCGGCAACAGGCTCAGCCCGTCGATTGGCGGTACCGGTAACCTGTTCGTTGACGATGTCAGGCTGTATGGGCCGCGATGTGTTGCGTCACTCGCCAAGCCCGCCAACGATCTCAATGACGACTGCGTAGTCGACTATCTCGACCTCGATATTGTCGTGAATGAGTGGCTCACGAGCGGTCTGTTGGTTACGCCGAGTAATCCCGGCACGTCCGGACTGGTGGCCTACTATCCGCTCGACGGCAACACCAACGATACGGCCGGCGGTCACAACGGCGTACCGAACGGCGGCCCGGTCTACGGGCCCGGCCAGGTTGGCCAGGCACTGCGGCTCGACGGAGTCGATGATCACGTCATTATTGACTCGGTTGGCATCAGCGGCAGCGCTCCCAGGACGATAGCCTGCTGGGCCAAGGCTAACAGTACTGCTATCGCGGATTGGACCGACATCTTTGGTTTCAGCGGCCCGGCCACTGATGGGCAGCACTTTGATTTCCAGATTGTCGGCGCCACAGGCGGCACGACGCAAGGTTGGTTTGGCCTGCACGTACACGGCTGGGAACGGGACATATTGCCTAACGACTTGGATTGGCACCACTTGGCCGCATCGCATGACGGGACGACGGCGCGTTGGTACGGTGACGGTCGGCTGATTGGCAGCGGCGCCATCGCTATTGACAGTCCTGGTGGCGTCCGCATGGGCAAGCGTGAGGATAATGACAACTACTTCCCCGGGCTTGTGGATGAAGCTCGTATCTTCAACCGCGTTCTGTCTGACGGAGAGGTTGCGTCGCTTGCCGGCCTGACGGCACCGTTCAGCGCAGTGACCGATTTGAACGTCGATGGTGCGGTCGATCTCGGAGACTATGCCGTCCTGGGGGACGCATGGCTCGAGGAGGTGCTGTGGCCTGCGCCTTAGACTGTTGCAGCAAGGCTAAGTGATTAGCCGACGATATTGTGTGAATTGGGGCCTGTGCCGATTTGGCGCAGGCCCCTTTGCTTGTATTGCGTTGTAGGTACGTCGGAGATTTTCCTTGAAAGGCAGGGGCCGGATTTGGTATAAGTATAGTTGCCGAGACGTGCGTTCTTCGTGTCGTGAAACGTGGTTCGTTCGTAGTCTTCGGTACCAGGGAGGGGACGGCAAATAGTTGTGGTCGCAGAGCGGCAACGTTAAGCCCGTGTATGGCAGAATGCCTGTCAAGAACGATGCGCTGCGGCGCGTGATGAAATGCAATCATTATTGTTCCTGACTTTTTGAAGGAGGATCATCATGTGTAAGAGACTGATCTATGTGATTTCCTTTGTCTTACTGCTGGGATGCTGCGGCAGCAATGCGGTTGCCGAGCTGGTTGGCTACTGGCCTCTGGATGAGGGAAGCGGCACCACTGCCGGCGATGCGTCGGGCAACGGCCACGATGGCACGATAGTTGGCAACAATGTCGAGTGGGTTCAGAGTATGGGGGGCTACGGCACGGCGCTCGACTTCCCCGGCAGCGGGGCGGACTATGTCGACACGGGGACCTGGAATCCATCCGCGGCAACGGGCAATATCACCGTCGCCTTCTGGGTGAACTGGGGGGGCGATAACGGCGGGTATCAGGGCGTTGTCGCCAAACGAGACGGCTGGAGTGAGCCGGAAACGATGTGGTGTCTTGAGATCGACATGAATAGCCTTGTGATGAATTGGCACAGATACGGTAGCTGGGTCGACGTTGGCATGAGTCTGCCCGTGGGTGAGTGGATGCACGTAGCCGTCACCTTCGACGGCACGACAGTCATCGCATATACCGACGGCGCTCTGCACGCGACGGCCGGCGGTTTCACCTTCGGGCCGGACACCAGCGCCAGCGTTGTCTTCGGCGCGGTCGAGCCGGGCAGCAATCTCTTCAATGGCATCTTGGACGAGATACGCATCTATAACCACGCGCTGAGCCAGGGCGAAATCACGGCCCTCTCTACAGAGTTCAGCGCCACGAATCCCAATCCGGCGGATGGCGCCGTGGTCCACCAGACCTCACTGGCCCTTCAGTGGACGGCAGGGGCTTTCGC
>CP070675.1:6101279-6145366 GCA_020352215.1 Phycisphaerales bacterium | reverse complement strand
CTGGGACGAATTCCTCAAGTTCTGGTCGGCGTCAGCGGTCGACGAGCGAATCAAGAATCACCTGGGAGGTCTGGAGATCATCAGCATAGGCGAGCCCTTCAAGTCGGGTCGCTATCCGGGGTGGTTCATCCCCTATGAAATCAAGCTTTCGTCAGGAGGCGTACGTAAGCACAACCTTGCCGTACGCAACGACAACCCGGCAAAGCGATATGTTGTCGACGGCGGAATATAGTAGACCAGCCTGATTCTTCTGAACAACGGCGAATCAAAGCAGGCCGGGCCTCAGTGGCCCGGCCTTTGCTATGCGCACCAAGTCAGGTCTCGCCGACACTTGTGTCAGAAAGTGGCAAAAGAACCTACTTTCCCTATACTAAAACCGGTGCCCTGATCGTGATATTAGAGAAGAACGATCGTTCCTAAGGCCGGACAAGAGAATCACCGATGATCGAAGACGAGCTGCTTAAGTTGAGGTTTAAGCATGGTAGCAGAGATTCCCTTTCTCGTATCTACGAGAAGTACTTAAGTAGCTTGCTGACCTTAGCGATGGCTCTTTTGAACGATACAAGTGCTGCCGAGGACGTTGTCCACGATGTCTTTGTCTCTTTTGCGCAATCTGCCGGCCAGTTCGGCTTGATCGGCAGCTTGAGGAGCTATCTGGCAACTTGCGTTGTCAATCGTGCCCGCGACTACATACGTGCGAACAAACGACGGGCGGCACGATTGGACGTGGCAACCTGCGAGCAGTCGAGTGCGCCGAGCCCGGATGCCGAGATTGTATGCAGCGAGCAGTCGCGGCTGGTCAATCTCGCGATGACCCAGCTTCCGTATGAGCAACGAGAGGTGATTGCCCTGCGCCTGAAAAGCAGGATGAAATTTGGGCAGATCGCCAGCCTTCAAGACGTCTCAGTCAGCACGGTCCAGGGACGTTATCGGTATGGATTGAACAAACTGCGGTCAATACTCGACGGGAGACTGAAAGAATGAGACCTGCAGATAACGTAGAAGAAACCGTCAAAGAAATGCACTTCGAGGCGCTGCCCAAGATGCGCCGGCGCATCTGGGCCGATGTCTCGGAGGCTCACGACAAGCGTAAGATGTCAAAATCCGCCCAGGCTCGGGCCGGTTTATGGAGAACAATAATGTACGCTCGAATCACGAAATTAGCTGCTGCGGCAGTGATAGTCGTTGCCGCGTTCACTCTGGGCGTGGAGAGGCTCGTGTCAGTCAGGTCCGACAAGGTGCACGCCTACAGGGCTCAGATACATGGCAACACGGCCTTAGACCTGGACCCTGCTGCTGCAATTCCATTTAGCGACAAACGGCCGAATGGATTTGATGTCGCGTGGGATAGTGAGGGAGGCGGCGCCCTTCTGGTGACGGCGGGGTCATCGGCGCGAATCCTTGCTCTTCCGATTGCCAAGAACTGGGATCTGGCGATGTTCAGGGCGCGCGACACGCTTGCCGAACTCCGCGAAAGCACGAGCACGCGAGTATTGGCAAACCAGAGCAAATTCGTTGCCGTCCTGACCAGCGAGGCAAATCTGGCCGTCGTTGAAATCAGCCAGTACGACGCTGATGGGGCTTGGCTCCGTTGGAGACTCGAAAGGCCGTCTACGCTCGGTTTTGGCCCCGTGCAGGTTGTGACGTTGTATGATGCCGGCAATCCCGCCGCACAGCAGAAGGACCATGCGATCGACTTCGATACCGGCGAGATATTCACAATTCCCCCTCATGTGCTGCAAATGTCGGGTGATGAAGTGATAGAGTGGTTCGCGCTCAGCGGGATAGACGCCGTGGCGGAAACAACCGGAGAAGAGCTTGCCTTAAGCGGCGCCAACCTGGTCTTCCACGCACTTCCACCTCATGTTTGGACTACTATCGAGGCTGTACAATTGAAGGACCACATGGAGGCGTCCGTCTTCCAACCAAGAACACCTATGCGATTCAACAAGGATCAATATCAGTTTACCTTTATCTATCAGACGCGTGAAGGCGGATTGGGAGTCCTGCAAATGCGCGAGGCCGACGATGCGACCCAAATGGTGAAGTTCCGGTATAGAATGCTCGAAGAAGGGGCCGGACGCCCAGCTCAAGATGAAGATGTCGAACAGCAACTGCTTTCCAAATCCGCCGAGAACATAAAGAAATTGGGTCTGACACTACACATATACGCAAGTGGCCATGACGGCAGCTTTCCAGCTTCATTGCATGCGTTAGAAGACTGCGCCGGTAGCAAGCAGGATTTCCAATGGATCCTCGATAACGTGGGATATTTGGGTGAGGGAAGGTCAACAACAGACTCTCCCACTCTTGTTGTAGGTTACGATAGAACTCTCATGGAAAGAGGTAAAGGGACACATGTCGTCCATATTGATGGCTCTATGCTATTCATGTCGCCGGAAAAGCTCCGCGAGTTTGGCATATCTGCCGGCCAGTAGGTTCTCTCTACGCTTATAGCATGTCTGACTCGGCGGTTCGAAAGCAATTGAAGTGATGGCGGCAAGATAAGGCCGGGCTGATTTGGCTCGGCCTTTTCCATTTGGCCTGGCCTACTCCTGGCCGGTCCGCAGATATCTGAAATACGACTCAGGGTCTTCGAGCAAGCGCCGGCGCTCATCTTCCCAGGTGACCTGTTCGGCGTGTTTGTCCGGCCGACGGATCTTGAGTGGGATGCAATCGGTTATTGTCCTTCTGATTCTTGGTCCCAGAAGGCTGTCCATCCCCTTCTTGACAGAGGACCTCAGGGCGCCCTTGCGACGGTGTTGCGGCGAGAACCCTACCGACTGCGTCGAATCCTTAAAGGCCGCGGCGCCGAGGTGGAAGATAAGGTCATCATACAGCCCGGCGAATAGCGGATGCTCGCCCGCTCTATTCGACCGAGCCAGTTGAGACCACGTCAGTTTCTCGGTGAACATTTTTAGTCCGTAACCTGTGCCACAATCGCCCTGGTGAGGAACTGCTGCCCGATATCGTTGATACTCTGCAGAGGCGAATTCTTCTCGAGTTGGCAGGAGTCTTGGGTTGTACTTAAGGTAGAAGTCCCTGGCAAAGAGTATGCAAGCGGTTAGCGGTTTGCAGTCGGCCTTCTGATCTCTGACGATCCCGGCGAGAACGCACGTCTCGGAGAGTCCGGCGGCAAGCTTTCTCGCCCACCCGGGTGCGATGGGGAAGGAATCTACATGCAATATCGCCACATGACTTACACCATCGTCAATGGCCTGTTTGATCAGCTGCTCCAAGTAGAATGAATGTTCCTCTCTGCTTCCGGCGATTACGGTGTGCCTGTCCGTCCAGTTTGATACGTCAAAGGTTTCACATTCACATATTCGGACGTTCGGGTTCTTTTCCAACACAGGCCGGAATTGGGGTAGGAGACGGTTTGCACTGCCGTAGATTGTGTAGGGGACCTCTGTGTTCTTCTCGATTTGGCTCAGATGCAGGTCGAGCAGCCGGCCGTTCCTCTCGCTGACAAGGTAGACTACCGCGATGCCGAGCTTCTCTATATCACCGTGCATTGGAATGTTCTACGGCCTTTTGGTACAGTTTCACATCGAAGCGGCTGGCGTCAACGTCCAGATCTTCCATGAGAATCTTGCGATCCTTGGGTACATCACGATTGAGCGTCACGTTTTCGGCCAGGCAAATTGGATATCCCGGGTCTTCCACGTTGTCGGCACAGTTCTCAATCATGCCGTAGCAGGTGTATCCGCCGAAGCCGTCCAGCTCTTCGCCGGCCTTGAGGTCGCGTTTTGCATAGCAATAGACGTTGGTCTGAAACCCATACTTCGGTTGCAGGAGTGCTTCGTGGTCCAGGAACGCCTCGGCAACGCATTGCATCGCCTCTATGCTTATAAGGTGATACGGGCGGCGAAATACGTAGTACGGGCCGTCTCCCAATTGAGCGGGAAACCATGCCAACATGCTCTGCTGATACGGGTCTTCACAATAGCCGACAACGAAGACTCCTCCTTTGGGCTCGGGCCCGATGACGTAGTCAACAACGGGGCCCCTGTCGCTGTATATGCTGTCGAGGTCAAAGAGCTCGGGGATATCGAGGATATGCTCGGCTTTCGGGCCGTACATGCCCGGGCGCGCGACCTTCAAGTTGAAGGCATTTGCCACAAGTGCCATTTCCACACAAATCTTGCTTCCATCGGTGTAGGAGGCACACATCTTATGATCGAGGCCTCGTTTGTCAGCTTCGGGCGCGATCTTTGTTGGATTGGAGTAGCGGTCCAGGAATCCCTTGATATTTCCCGCCATCACCAATTTGAATCCCCATAATTGGATGTCGTCGATCAGTCTTCGTATGACACCAGGCTGATCTCCATCACAACTGGTATACACGACGCCGTTCTTCTCTGCCAGATGCATCAGATAAGGTCCGAATATCAGGTCTGCTTCGGCGTTCATCATCACGATGTGCTTTTTGTTCTCAATGGCCGCGATCGCGAAGCATCCTCCGCCGGCAATCGAACTCGATGCATCAATAACCACATCCACAGGCTCACACTGCGCCAGAAGTTCACCGTCTTGACAAACGGCAAGGAGTCCTTTTTGGATCGTGTCCTGCAATTCGCCGGCGTTGTGCACCACGCGAAATTCGCGATGGAACGCGGCGGCAGCAGAAGTCGCCCTATCAAGCACAATGTCGGCGATGGCGACACATTCCATGCCAGGTGTGATACCGGTCTGATACAGGAGGCCCTTGCCGGCTGAGCCGATTCCGATAATTGCGACCTTGATCGGTGTATCCAGCGATTCCAGCCTTTGCAGCATAGCACCCATATTGGCCCTTTCGGGTGACTGCACAAACATTCCTAAGTGCAGAATCACATGATCATATTCCGCTTGATCCTTCCCCTATTCATCGACATGATTTCGCACTGAATTTAGCAAGGGAACTGTCTCTTGGGCCAGGATACTCAGCCCGGGACCTTTCAAGCACACCAGTGATCCTGCAGGTTCACCGTTGATCCTACTGCTGCACGAATACATGACTCAATATTCTCTCCGCTACCTTGGGCCACACAAAGCGTTCAAGGGCGGCTTTCTTGCCGGCAGATCCCATTTGCTCTGCAAGTTCGGGATTTGATAGAACTTCGACAATCGCAGCCGCCACCGATCTCGCGCAGTGTTTCTCAACAAGCTTTCCGGCAACATCTCTTTGAACCGCGTCCGCCCGACTGCCACCTGTCAGACACACAACGGGAGTCGAGGTTATTTGGGCTTCGAGCAGGACGTTGGGAAATGGATCAAACTCAGGCAGAATACAAAAGACGTTGGCCTCGCTGTATAGTCGCCTGAGCGTGTTCATTTGCGAGTCTTTGTCCTTTCGCAGAATCCCAAAGACATTCACGCCAGGTCCAAACGCCCCGGGATTGCAGCCGACTACATTCAGCTTGGCATCGGGAATACTCCGCTTTACGATGGCGAAGGCCTCAAGCAACAGAGGACCACCCTTGCGAACCCAATCGCAGCCTACAAAGAGTATCTGGTTGCTTCGATACTTGTTCTCTGCTGGCTCAAGCGGCGGCATATTAGCGCCGGCACCCACCACAATGACCTTCTCAGGTGCACAACCGTAATCATTCACCACGCTGCTTCGTGTCCATTCGCACAGGACGAATACCTTCTCGTGGCTGTCGAACATCTCTTTTTGAACAGATATTGCTTTCTCAGATTCCTCTGGTTTTAGCTCGCTTACCCTGAAGCACCTATTATCTACCGCCTGTTTGACAGTCATGTCGGTCACGCAGTAGAACTTTCGGTTGGTATTGACAGGATAGACGTGTGTGCCAACCTGCAAAACAGGAATGGTCTCATCAAATCGGGATAGCCGCTTCTGGAGGCGCCGTGAGAGCTTCTGGATGGTCTTTGGTGACCAGAGCCAATGGGGGGATATGATCGGCCTCTCCAGTCTCCTTAGAGGGGTCAAATCCACACAAGCACTTGGTATATCCGTTATTCTCAACAACCTACTGCTCAGACCGCCTTCCACTTCACAGATTTCCTGCATCGCCAGGAATAGATGGCGGCTGTACCCGGAGAAGGTCGCATGCGACAAAGGATCGCCGAAACTGACAGCTATTATCTGCCTATCATAACAGTGGCGCTTCTTCATAACCATACGCGCCCTCTCGGCATTCTCTCTGCAACAGTTACCCATTTCCCTTTGATAGTGGTTTGTAGTCCGCACGCTGATCTCTGACGATCGCGGCAAGAACGCACCTCTCGCTGAGTCCGGCGGCAACACATCTCTTCAGGACTCTTTGCCGCAGAATGGTTTGGCATGCCCGAGGGCAGGGCCTCCGTGGCACCGTGTGCCGAATCGCAGGTGCGCGCAATGCCTCGCTATGAGTTTAGGATCTGCTCTTTCTGACCTCCCTCAATGAATACGAAATTGTGTGTAAGCAGACTATTCTTACCACTCTGAGAAATGGCTCTCAGTTCGTCTAAGCTGACAAGACGGCTATGCTCATTGGCGGTCCAGGCTTCGTAGCCGTTATCCCAAAAAATCTGAAACGTAGAAAGCAAGCTCGGGTTCACCCCGACGCCTTTAGGTTGATGCTCCGTAATCGATATCTCGACCATCCATATTGGTTTTGGCTCCCGAGCCAAGAACTTGCCCGCCCCTTCCAGCATATTCTTCTCGGCTCCCTCTATATCTACCAAGACTAAGCATCTATCCCCCCGGAATCTTGCGCCCAGCACCAGATCCATGGTCGACGTGGGGACTGGTCTAACATACTGCTCCGCTGCCCCTGCCCATCCTTTGACCAGAGACGCCTCAGTCCGGTCGCCATAGATGTTCATGATTCCTGCTCTGTTGCTCAGGGCCAAAGGAAATATCTCTATGTCATTCTCCCAATGGTTGTGCTGTATGTTCTTGTAGAGATATCTAAGGCTCGACTCAACCGGCTCGAACGCGACCGTGTGCTTGCCGCAACTCAGAGCCAGACAACAGTAGTATCCGATATTGGCCCCCACGTTAATGAAGAGGTCTACCGCTTGCAAGAGACTTCTGACTATTTGAACCTCTTCAAGCTCAAATGTTCCTCGTTGCATATTTTGGCTACCGATCAACTTGAAGCCCAGGGGAGTCCTCTTGGGCTCCTGCAATATGCGACGACCATCTCGTACATATCTGTATGTCATCGCTGCTCTTGGAAAGCGACCGATGATCGGTTTTGCGAGCCTCACAAGTTTCGGCTTGAAAGCCATCTTCTGACCTCCGATTCTTGACGCTTAGCGGCATGATCGCCGGCTTCATGCGCGAGCCGTATGAGTACACGGGGCCCGGTCCGTGAATTGGCAAGGCGCATAATATGTCTATAGTTTTGTCATCTCAAAAATGCCACACCCATAGTGACAACCGAAGTTGTCCTTTACTCCGCTGTTTGTCAATTGAACATTCTCATACAAGTCCCCCCCATCATCAACATATGAGAAGATGTCAATGGTATACTTACCATCAAAGAGTTCAAGTAGATGCTCTACAGAGAACACTCTGTGCGCGTTGAACCTAATCTGTTGGGGGCCTATGGGGACAGAGAAATAGAACTTTCCGTTCTTCTTCAGAATCATATACATGTTGTTAAGACCATCCAGATAGCCTTCGAATTTGACCGGGTCTCCATACCTCCCCAGTCCGAAATGCTCCAAAGCATGCAAACAGGATAAGGAGTCACAGTAATCGACTAACGCCTTATCAAGTTCACCCATCAAATCCGCACGGGTAAATTTTACGTTAGGTATATTGCTTTCCAGCGGCCTGATATCGAAAACTTCAATCTCTCTGAACGATGCTACATGCGCAACAAATCCATCAATCCTTGAGCCAATGTCGACATGCAGTTTTGGGCTGTTGGCAAATATCCGTCTGGCGATTAAGAGATCCTGATGGAAATAGTCACCTTTGGCAGTTCCACTATCTGAGAATCTTTCGTTGAGGCACGGCCATGGTCTGCCAAATGGAAAACACACATTTGATGTCCTCTGCTGGCGCTTGAGTGTTCGTAGATCGCTCCAATACGGTGGCAGGCCCCTTAGTGTGTTGATTGTTTTCCGGGGATCAACTCCAAAAAGCATCATTAAGCGGCGGGCATGTCGCAGATAGCCCTTCATTGCTGTGACTTTCGTATTCACCGCCGTCCCGGCAGTGGCTCAAACAGCGATCTATTCGGTCTGAAGTACCATGGCTCCGGGTGGCCCATCAATTATGAGGCTAATGCACGGTGTCAATCTACTCCAAGAGCACGCGCGCGATCTCATTCCAACGCTGTTTCCAAGTGTGCTCTCTTACCACAGTCTCATAGTTTCTCTCCACGAGGGGTGCGTGGTCGGCGTAGTTGTCCAGGATGTCTTCTAATTGGCCCGCTGGATCGGCCATGTCAATTTCGACGACCGGGTCGTAGCCAAACAACCTCGTCATTTCCTCCGGCGCGTGTCCAACAATCAGACACTTCGAAACCATTGACTGCAAATACCTGGCAGTCATTGTCTCTATGTCCCCGGACCGCTCTGGACTTGTCATGGTTGCAGGGACACATATTGATATCTTTGAACGCGCCAGGCCATCAATGAACTCCTCTCTGGTGGGGAATATAATCTGGCCCTCCACCTTGCAGCAGGTGTAGACCCTGTTGTTAATTCTCAGTGGCTCCACGATGCGCTCATGGTATGCGTTGTATCTTCGGTGACCTGTACCCAAATGCAGCACGTCAATGTCTTTCTTCTCGTAAGGATACCATCTATATTGGCCCGGGTCTATTCCTTCAGGTATCCAATGGAAGTTGCATCGGCTATCGGACTTGCTCAGTCTCTCGGTGGCTTGAGAGGAGGAGATGAATGCATGATCGACGGCCCAGTAGTTCACGAAGGCTTTGATTTTGTCGTGCGTCTGGGGCCAGGCATCGAACACGTACATGCTCTTTCTCGCCACCGACATGAAGTAAGGCATGGCCTTTCGGGCCGCCTGTCCAAATCCCATCAGCACAACGAAATAGCCTTCGTTATGACCGTCGGACGTTTCTCTGCGAACATCCGGTACGGCTTTGTGGCTCGAGCGATAACCTGCTTCGTAGAGCGCTCGCCACGTGTAGTAGACTGAGCTTGCGAGAAGCTTGGCCGCGGGGTTTGTCTGGCTTATCTCGTGAACCCGGTGGTCCGATAGTATTGCGCGCTCGAACTCGGCCACAACGTCCTGGGAGACATGGTATCGCCCCCATTGGTTCACAATCAATTTCATTACGTCTGCTCCAAGCTGAACGCTAAGCTATCCCAGTATGCCACATGGTCACTGTATCGGCATTTGCCGGGCATGACCTAAGCCGGCCGACAATATGAGAGCATCGCCCATCGTTGGCCCAGCCCATAGGCGGGATTTACCGCGGACGACCGCCTCCATATCAAGAACACCGGCAACCAGAATCTTCTCCAAACATGGTTTCATTCGATCTGCTTAAGAAGCGTACATCGAGATTGCATGTGCCAGCCGCCTCTACGCCCCTATCCACCACCGTCTTGGCAACAGCGAAGCATCTCACGGCCAAGGTAATCCCGCATTGGCAGAAAAGCCCTTGCCACCTGAATCTGTGACGATAACGCCGACCCCCAAACACTACGCAAGAGACCTCAGGCCGATTAGTACGGCATCAACGGGCGAACCTTCAATTCTTCGACGCCACGCCTAACTCGCCACTGGAACACCATGTTGTTCTCGGACAGACTTTGTTGTGGATTCAGTAAATCTGCTCAGGTATTGCCGAGGTTCTCACAGAACAGGGCTTCACTTCCGCTCCAAAGGGAGATCTTCCGTCCGTGTTTGGCGCCGACCGTCTCGATAAGTCCATCGGGCCCTGCCAAATCCCCTCTTGGTGGCAGTACTGGTCGGTTATCTGGGCCATACCTGTCCGGCACAGCAGTCTTCATTTGCGGATCGCACCTGAGAAAATCGCTTTCTCTCGTGATTTCGCGTTCCCCATTCAGGATTATGGGAACTGCGCAGGCATTCCACGCCCCCGCAGCAATGGGCGATGCATTCGCCTTTTTGCTTGATTTAGCAGGCGTTTTCTTGTACAATGCTGTTTTAATGTGAAGTTCCGGGGAGGATGAACTTGGAATGAAAAGACTACCTGTTGGCCTCTTATGCGTCCTGCTTGCCGTTGCTTGTCAAGCCAAGACAATCATCGTTAGTAGCGACGGGTCTGCGGACTACGAGAGAATTCAAGACGCGATTCATCACTCTTGGGACGGAGACTCTGTAGTCATCAAACCCGGAACGTACCGCGAGAATGTCTCGTTTATGGGCAGAGCTATCACGGTTACAGGCGAAAACCCGGACGATCATGCCATTGTCCGGTCGACCATCATCAGTGCTGTCTCAGGGCACAGTGTAACTTTTGATTTCGGCGAAGACGGCAATTCTGTTCTTACCGGCTTGACGATCTCGGGGCGGGGAATCTATTGTTCGGGCGCATCACCTGTTATCTCAAGAAACGTCATAAGAGACTGTGAAAATGAAGGCATCCACGGGCAGGATAATGCTGCGCCTGCTATCGAGGACAATGTGATAACCTCCAACGGGGGGGCGGGGATATACTGGTGCGATGGCCCAATAAGAAGAAACATAATTTCGCAAAACAACGCCGGGATAGCCTACTGCAACGGACTCATAGTCGATAACATCGTTTCAGACAACTCGAATATCAACCCCGGCTACGGCGGCGGACTCTACTATTGCGACGGTGATATTGTCCGCAACACGATCACAGACAATTACGCTTCCTTCAGAGGGGGCGGGCTCTACGGCTGCGACAGCAACATCGGCAACAACCTCATTGCCGGAAATAGCGCCGATTTATTGGGCGGCGGCCTGTCCGACTGTGCCGGGTCCATATACAACAACACCGTCGTCGGCAACAGGGCGGGCGAAAACGGCGGCGGCTTTGCCGAATGTGCAGGTTCTATCCAAAACAACATAATAGCGTTTAACAGAGCGAGTTCCGCGGCAGGGATCTACGGCCCATGCAATAACTCATACAACAGCTTCTGGGTGAACGAAGGTGGTGACTTCGGCGGCGGCGCAACAGTCGGGGTCGGTGACATCGCTGTTGATCCACTTTTTGCGATCAACGGGTACTGGGATCCCAACGGCACCCCGGAAGCAGGCGATGATTTCTGGATCGACGGCGACTATCATTTGAAATCGGAAACGGGCAGATGGGATACCATCAGCCAAACGTGGGTCTCTGACCAAATAACCAGTCACTGCGTGGATGCAGGCGATCGGAACTCAGACTGGGCCGGGGAACTGTGGCCCCACGGCAAAAGGGTCAATATGGGGGTCTACGGGGCAACCGCTCAGGCGAGCATGTCTCTGTCAAAGGCAGGTAACGTCGCCGACCTGAACAACGATGACTGGGTAGACTACGGTGATTTCATCCTCTTTGCAGGCAAGTGGGTCTGCGACGAAGTTCCGGTGGCTGAAGACCTCAACAGGGATGGAATAGTCAACTTCAAAGACTATTCTCTACTGGCCGACTACTGGCGAGTTGAGCCACCCCCGCCTGCTCCGCCAATCCCGAATCCCATGACCTGGGCAGCAGAACCGTATGCGACCTCACCGTATTCGGTGGCAATGGTGGCCTCGACCGCAATTTCGACCGACGGCAGCGGAGTAGAGTATTATTTCGAGGATTACTTCAATCCGGAGTCCAACAGCGGCTGGATATCCTTCTCGCCCGGCCAGGCCCCGATGTGGGAGAACACCGGGCTGTTGCCGGAAACCGTATATTGGTATCGAGTAAAGGCACGAAACAGAGCTAATCTTCTCGAAACCGACTGGCCCGAGCGGCGTGCTGCAACGACTCCCCCTGAGGACAATACGGCGCCCATGCCGAATCCAATGACCTGGGAAACCGAGCCTTATGCGAACTCGGCGACGTCAATCCGAATGGTGGCCACGACGGCATCCGATGATAGCGCCGTCGAGTACTACTTCGAGTGCACGTCAAATCCTGCCCACAGCAGCAACTGGCAGGACAGTCCCGTGTATGAGGCCACGTCGCTGGCAAAGGGCATATACAAATTCGTGGTCAGCGCTCGGGACAAATCGCCCAAACAGAATACTACCGCCCAGTCGGCCGAGGTCACTGTAGATCTGCAAGCACCGACACCTGATCCGATGAAATGGGCTTCAGATGGCAAGCCGAAGGAAGTCTATCGCGGAGGTGGATGGCAGGACTACTGGGCGGAAATGACGGCCGAGGAAGCCCACGACCCGGTAGGCGTGGAGTATTACTTTGAATGCACTTCCCAGCCCGGCTTCAGCAGTGGCTGGCAGGTTGACCCGTACTACGAGGTTCAGGTAGGCAGACAGGGACAACGACACCGTTTCCGCGTGAAGGCCCGTGACCTGTCGCCGAGCCGTAACGAAACCGGTTGGTCTGAGGAATGGCCAGCCATGTAGCTGCAAGAACCGCCACCACCGCCAGAGCAAGCCCGCTGTCTCAATTGAGGCGCACCGCCCCGGTGGACTGCTTGGCGGGTTTGCCCCCGGAAACACGAATTCGCAGGCAATCGGAAGTCGCGGCGCCTTCCCAGTCAAACTAATGAGGTTCCGGTCGGGAACCACGCCTCTTGCGGTCCGGAGTTCTCCCGACGGACCGATGCAGGACGAGCTTCTCTGAGCCCCTTGTGCTTGCCCACGCGGCAGCTCAGCAGACGAGAAAGCCCCGTCGGATCTCGCGATGTCGTCATCTACACAAGGAACGGCCGGAGTCCCGCCCATATTTTGTCAAGATTGTTCTTGACGGATAAACATCGATAGGTTCTATTTTGCAGGGCGGCAGCAGATCGGAGAGCATTGTGCGATCCGGTCTTTGGCGTCGTTTCGAGAATCAGCCGGTTGTAGTGGACCTGCGTGTTTTATAGGACCGTAGACGTTTCATGTCTTACTTTTTGGGAAAGGATTGAACAATGCGGATTGTAAGACTCTCAGTGGTTTCTCTTGTGTGCGCTTCTGCAATCTTGATGAGCGGCTGCGCGGGGTCGACGGACCTGAGAATCCAGAACGATACGCAGCGGGCGCGCATCGCGCAGCTTGAGAGCGAACTAAGAACTGCAAACCTACAACTCGACCAGTTGCGCAGGCAACTTGATGCAGCCGGACAAAAGGAAGGCATCGAGGTAAGTTCTCTGCAACGGAAGATTGCGGCGCTGGAAGAAGACCTATCCAAGAAAAAAGAATTGATCGCCTCCATGCAAGAGAAACTGCTCGGCTTGGGAGCTCCTCTGCCGGTGGAACTAACAACCAAGCTGGAGGACTTTGCCAACGCCAACGAAATGGTCACATACGATGCGGACCGTGGCATAGTGAAGTTCAAGAGCGATCTGCTTTTCGAGATAGCCAGCGATGTAGTCGCCACGACGGCTGTCCAAGCAGTCAAATCGCTGTGTGGAATACTGAATTCCGAAGAAGCCAAGCAGTTTGACATCATAGTTGCGGGGCACACAGATGACATCCCCATCGGGAAGCCCGCGACCAGAGCAAAGCACCCGACAAACTGGCATTTGTCTGCTCACAGAGCAACCTCCGTGTTGAATGTGATGACTGGCGCCGGCATCAAACCCGAGCGGCTGAGCGTGCGGGGCTTTGGCGAGTACCGGCCGGTCGAGCCAAATGCACCTAACAAGGGAGGCAACCCGAAAAACAGGCGAGTCGAGATATACATTGTCCCCCAAGGGGTGTAGTGTGTATTGCAAGGTCGATCGAGTGTGTTGGAGGGTGCCACAAGCCACGAAATGCCGCCATGGTTGAACGCACTCTGATAATCATCAAGCCAGATGGAATCCAACGGCGTTTGGCAGGCGAGATAATCACGCGATTTGAGAGAAAGGGGCTGAAGCTCGTAGCCGCAAAATTCACGCACATCTCTGAAAGCCTTGCCCGCGAACTTTATACCGCTCATCGTGGCAAGTCTTTCTTCGACCCCCTTGTGAAATTCATCTCGTCAGGGCCTTCGCTCGTGATGGTTTGGGAAGCCGACGGTGCCATAGGGATGGCACGCAAAATAGCTGGGGCCACCTCCGGCCTCGACGCGCAGCCTGGCAGCATCCGCGGAGATTACAGCTGCTCCGGAAGATACAATCTCGTTCACGGCTCTGACAGCCCTGAGTCAGCTGAGGCGGAGATAAGGCTGTTCTTCGCCCCGGATGAGATAACCACTTACAAGCTATCTGATGCGTACTGGCTCCACGGCCGAACTGAATGACTGTGAAGGACACGGGCCACCTCCTCTCGGCCCGTGTTGTATCCATCCGCTTTCACTCCACAAATAACACCTCCCCCCGCACCAATAGCAGCGCTTGCCGGCAGCAAAAAGACTGTGGAACCCGCGTATTCTTGCAGGTCTACCCCCTTTCTTTGCCAAATAACAAGGTGTCTTGAGAAGATTCGTTTCGTAAGAGAGAAAAGGCACGAACACGAGAACGCCCCTCGGCAGCGGTAATCCTGAGCCTGGCCCCGCGACTTTGAGCGGCCTTCAAGCCCCGGCACGCCGGCCTGAAGTGTTCAGCCGGAGCATTCTGTCGCTAACAGCCGGCGGCGTCAATATGGCGTCCCCACGGTCTTCTCAGAGATTCGGAAACGTCGTTGGCAGCAAATAATTGATGTCTCGGGGCGGATTATCAGGTGTCTGAGCAATAAAATATGCGTTTTTCTACCCGCCGAGCGGTAAAAATTGTAGAAATTAAGCAAAAAAACTATTGCCGTTGCCAGGTTTGACGATTAATATAATAGGTTCGTCAATGAGGACTAATGGCTGCCAGAGCCTGTGTTTTAGGCCAAAGGGGTGCTTACGATGCTTTTGACGGGACTAGTGAACAGTGCGGCAGAGTAGACGGATAATCGATCTGCACGGCTGTGGTTCTGCACACATGGCGGCTTGGAAATCGCTGTTTCTGCTTCAGCGGCGTGATGTGATCGAGGTTTGGTGCTCGCGTCCCATTATGTGGCAGAGTGCAAATGGGATGCACTATCGGAGGCGACTGATGTAGTGCAAGGGAATACTACAACCTCGTTCCGGCTCAGGTGTTTTTTGAAGTGGAAACTACTTAGGTTTCCACTTTTTTTGTCCGGCACCTTTTTCTGGTGCCGGGTCGTGGCAAGTAGAGGAATTTGTGCCCGGTAGGAAAGTGAAAAGGACATGAGCCAAGAACTTCTGAGAATTGTAGATAACATAGCACGGGACAAAAACATCGACAAGGAATCGATATTCGTCGATTTGGAGGAGGCGATGGTCTCGGCCGTCAGGAAGCATTTTGCCGAACCGGACGGAGATATAGTCGTCAGCATCGACAGGGCGACCGGTCAAGTCAGTGCCGCCAAGGACAACGAGCAGATCGACATAAGACAACTGGGCCGCATCCCCGCTCAGACAGCCAAACAAGTGATGATCCAGAGAATAAGGGCGGATGAGAGGGATAGTATCTATGCCGAGTTTATGCAGCGAAAAGGGCAAATCATAAGCGGTACCATCGTGCGATACGAGGGAGGAACACTGATCGTCAGCTTGGGGCATTCCACCGAAGGTTTCATGCCAAAAGGTGAGCAGATAATGGGCCAGACGCATCGGCCCGGTGAGAGAATTCGGTGTTTGATTCTTGACGTGAAAGAGACTTCGAGCCAGGTCAAGATCATTCTCTCCCGAACACACCCTGATTTTATCCGCCGGCTGTTCGAGTCGGAAGTGCCGGAGATTGTTGAGAAGATCATTGAGATAAGGGTTCTGGCGCGAGAAGCAGGGTACCGAACCAAGGTTGCTGTCACCTCTTACGACGACAAGGTTGACCCAGTCGGGGCCTGTGTCGGCGTCCGTGGCAGCAGGATAAAGAACATAGTGGAAGAACTTGGCGGGGAAAAGATAGACATAGTCCGCTGGAACGAGTCGTCCCAAGTGCTTGTGGCTAATGCACTAATGCCGGCCAAGGTCAGCGAGATCGCCCTATGTTTCGAATTGGGACGGGCGACAGTGGTCGTAGAAGAAGATCAACTCAGCCTGGCCATCGGCAAGCACGGCCAGAATGTTCGATTGGCTGCAAGATTGACCGGCTGGGACATCGATATCCTGACGCCACAGGAATACAATCAGGGCATTGAACAGTTGACAAGCAGTGTCAAGACTGTGGAAGGCGCCGACGACATTATGGTGGACAAGCTGATAGCGCTGGGCATCATAACCATCTTGGACTTGGCCGACGTAGGGCCCGAACCGCTGGTCAACGAACTCAAAATAGATGCGGAAGTCGCCGAGAGGCTCGTTGAGGCGGCAGAGAAGGAGGCGGAGAGAATTGAGGCTGAGTCCAAACAGAAACAGGCCGAAAAGGAGCTGGCTCAGCAGACAAACGTCACGGGTTACAAACAAGAAGAAGACTGAGAATTGGAGGCCTCTTGGCTGCTACAAGAGTATACATATTGGCCAAGGAGCTTGGCGTAAAAAGCTCGGCTGTTGTGAAAAAATGTCAGGATGAAGGTCTGGACGTCAAGAACCATATGTCGGCGATTTCGGCCGGCTTGGCAGCGACAATTCGGGAATGGTTCAGCGAGGGCGAGAACATCACTACAGTTGAGACCGCCACGAAGGTGGACTTGAAGAAGGCGCGCGTCCGCAAGAAGCCAAAGCGAGTAAAGGCCTCGAAGAAAGCCAAAGCCCAGAAAGATGAGCAAGCCGGTACGAGCCTTGAGGCCGTCGAAGTCGCGGCCGAGTCCCCTGTAGCGGTAGAAACCGACGAAGGCACCGGGCAGCAACCATCCCCCACTGTCATAGCTCCAGAACCCAGTCAGGAAAGCCCGGTCCCGGACACGGTTGTTGAAGAGTCACTACCGGAAGAACCAATAGTCGAAGAACCAATAGTCGAGGAACCGGTGGAGGAAGAACCAGTAGAGGAAGAACCGGAACCGATATTACCCGCAGGGCCCATCTTGGAGAAGCCCGAGCCCGCTCAGCTCAGCGGGCCCCAAGTTGTCCGAATCGAAGCACCAGAGCCACTACACCGGCCGAGGCCCAGACCGAAACCCAGATACGATGCACCCGTTACCGAACCGCTGATGTACAGCGAAAAGACATCCCCGGATGATGGTCCGGATCCTATTCTGACGAAGAGCCGAACGCCAAAACGACACAAGGAAAGAACGCATGGGCGGCGGCGGGAAGAGCAAGATCTGGAAACACCCAAGAGGGCCAGATTGGACAGCAAATGGCGGCAAAGAGACATCGAAGAGAGACAGGCCCGGCTCATCGCTGCCAGCGGTGAAGGTCTGCGGCTGCGGCCGACCCGGAAGATCGCCACCAAAGCTCAGAGAGAGCCTGGCCCGCGCACGAGACCTCAAAAGGCCACTGTAGCCGAACCGATTACGGTGAAGGATCTGTCGGCAGCTTTGGCCGTCAAATCGAGCGATATAATCAGCAAACTCATGCAACAGGGTGTCATGGCCACTGCAAACCAAGTCATTGCCAGTGAAGTTGCAGAACTGATAGCTCTTGAGTTCGACACAGAATTGGTGGTTGAACACAAGACCGCGATGGAAGAACAGATACGAGCGGAATTTGATGGCCGCGAGAGAAAGCACCTCAAAAGGCGAGCGGTCGTCGCGGCAATGCTTGGGCACGTGGACCACGGCAAAACAAGTCTGCTCGACAGAATCAGGTCAACGCAAGTAGCAGCCGGTGAAGCAGGCGGTATCACGCAACACATCGGCGCATCGCAGATCGTCTTCGACAGCAAGGTGGTCACGTTTTTGGACACTCCTGGACACGAGGCATTTACGGCGATGCGGGCCAGAGGCGCCAATATGACCGATGTCGTGGTGCTGACTGTTGCCGCCGACGACGGAGTGATGCCCCAAACCGTCGAGGCCATAGCCCACAGCAAAGCGGCGGGCGTGCCGATCATTGTCGCGCTGAACAAAATAGACCTGCCGGGTTGCGATATAAACCGAGTCTACTCACAGTTGGCTGAGCAGGACCTGACACCTACCGAATGGGGCGGGGATACGGAGGTCGTCAAGACCAGCGCAGTCACCGGCGAGGGCATAGATGACTTGCTCGAGCACCTTGATTACACGGCCGAGCTGCTTGAACTCAAGGCTGATGACACGATCTCTGCGACAGGATGGGTTATTGAGGCCAAGATGTCCGCCCAGCGGGGTCCCGTGGCCACACTGTTGGTAAAGGAAGGACGACTCAGCAAAGGCGATGTCGTATTGGCTGGCTGCGCCTACGGCAAGGTCAAGATGCTGAAAGACAGCTACGGCAGGGATGTGAAAATGGCCACGAGTTCCATGCCGGTCGAGGTAACAGGTCTGGGTGACGTCCCTCAGGCAGGTGACAGATTCTACTGCTTCGACGACATCAACAGAGCCAAGGCTGCTGCCGAAGAAAACAAAATGCACTCGCGAGAGAATTCCTTGGCCGAGCGTGCCAAGGTTACGCTCGACAATCTGTTTAGCCAAATAGAGGCGGGCAAGACAGAAGAGTTGAACATTATAATCCGGGCCGATGTCCAAGGATCAGTGGACGTCCTGGTCAAATATCTGTCCGATCTGAGCACTGACGAGGTAAAAATCAAGATCCTGCACGCGGCGCCGGGCGGAATCACGGAAGGCGATGTGCTGTTAGCCGAGGCCTCAAACGCTATCATCATCGGCTTCAATGTCGTCAGCGAAGAACATGCAGCCAAGATCGCCGAAGCAAAGGGCGTAGAAATCAGGCTCTACAACGTAATCTACCGTATAACCGAGGATCTGGAAAAATCTATGGTTGGCCTCCTTGAGCCACAAGAAACGGAACAATCCCTCGGCAGGGCCGTAGTGAGAGCCACCTTCAAGGTTTCTCGGGTCGGCACAGTGGCCGGCTGCTATGTCAGCAGCGGCGTGGTGAACAAGAATGCAAAAGTGCGACTGATACGCGACAATATTGTACTCAGGGACAATCTGACCGTAGAATCCCTAAAGCACTTCAAAGACGATGCCCGCGAGGTCAAAGCTGGCCTGGAATGTGGCGTGAAGATAGCCGGTTTCGACGACATCAAAACTGACGACGTTCTTGACTTCTACGAAATCGTGAAAGTAGCCAGAACCCTTTGACGCTGGAAGATATCCCGTGGGAGAGCCCGGCTGTGCTGGAATCGACACGTGAGACTGGACAGGAATTGGCATGCCGACGCGAAGGCAGGAAAAAGTGGCTCGTTTGGTAAGAGAAGCAGTTAGTGATGCCATTGCGAACCACCTTAGCGATCCGCGAATCGAGGGACTTGTCAGCGTCACGAGAGTCGAAATGGCTGCCGACTTGCGAAGCGCCGATGTGTATCTCAGCATTTTCGGCGGAAATGACTCGGCTCAAAGGAAGAGCTTTGCAGCAATCACGCACGCAAGAAGCCGGATACAATCGCTCTTAGCCGGCAAAATCCAGAGCAAATTCTGCCCCGTCGTGCACTTCCACTTGGATGAGAAACTCAAGAAAACACTGGAGACTATGAGGCTGATAGAGCAGGCAGCCCATGAACTGGAGCAAGAGGATTCGGTACCCACAGAAGAGGAATGACGCCGGACCTTCGGAAAGGAATGGAGCCAGCAGTTTTGCTTTTGGCCTGTCGCCTTCTGGACTCTCACGAGGTGTCAGCGCCAGGATACAAGAGCCGCTATTATGAAGAACAGTCAAGAGTATTCTCGGAAGGTGCGAAAGTTACACCGTTCACTGAAGCGCAAATATCCAAAGGCCCAAAAAGTCACCTATGATGATCCTGCGGACGCGGTTGTTTATGCGGTTGTGAGCGAGAGCATGAGCGAGGCGGCGGCCCACTCTGCCATGAAGAGATTTGCCGACTACTTCGTTGATTGGAATGACCTGCGCGTCGCACGACCGGAAGAGATATTGGAGGTTTTGGGCGAGGATAGTGACGTCGCAAGGGCCATAGCGTCAAGACTTTACAAGATTCTGATGGCAGTATTCAATGAATATCACATGGCCAGCTTGATGGCATTGAAGAAGCTCGGCAAACGTCCGGCCAGACAGGTCCTTGAGAAATTGGAGGGTTCAAGCCGTTTTGTGCTGAACTACTGTATGCTGACGTCCCTGCAGGGCCACGCGATCCCGTTAACACAGAAGATGCTGGAGTACCTCAGAAGAAACGACCTTGTTGACCCCGATGCCGATGAGCAGCAAATAGAAGGTTTTCTAACGAGACAGATTTCGGCCAAGAATGGGCACGAGTTTTACGCCCTCCTGCGCCGCGAGAGCGATTCCTCCGTCCGGGCAAGGAAGAAAACGACCAAGAAGAAAACCAAGCCTAAGAAACAGAAAAAGACTAAGACCAAGAAGAAACGTAATAGTTGACAAAGAGGGCGCTCACAACAGGATGCAGAGCGAGCCGAACTAGGCTTGTTAGAACACGAGATACGAAATGATGTCAGAGAAAATACTGAAATTCGGAATCCCCGCTGGCAGCTTGCAGAGGGCCACGATTGAACTTCTCGAGAAAGCCGGATTCGGCATTTTGGATTCTGAAAGGAGTTATCTGCCGCGCATAGACGATGAGCAAATCCAGCCCGTCCGGCTTCGAGCCCAAGAAATGGGCAGATACGTCGGCGATGGCGTGCTTGATGCTGGTATAACCGGTTACGATTGGATAGAGGAGAATGATTGCGACGTGGTGGACATCTGTGAGCTTGCCTACAGCAAAGCCACGAGCAATCCCGCGAGATGGGTTTTAGCTGTGCCTGAGGAATCGCCGGTTACGAAACCGCACGATTTGGCCGGCGGAATAGTCGCAACTGAACTGGTCAACGTAACAAGGAAATATTTCGCGGACAAGAGCATCGACGTCAAGGTCGAATTCAGTTGGGGCGCCACCGAGGTCAAGGCCCGGCTGGTCGACGCGATAGTTGAGCTCACCGAAACTGGGACATCACTACGAGCAAACAGTTTGCGCATTGTAGACACTGTGATAACCTCGACTACGAGACTGATCGCAAATAAGCAGGCCTGGCAGGATAAATTCAAACGCGAGAAAATTGAGAACATCTCGATATTGCTTAACGCTGCGATCGAAGCCCGCAACAAGGTAGGTTTGAAGATGAACATTCAGAAAGGCGGGCTGGATTCGATATTAGCAATACTGCCTGCCGAGAAAAGTCCCACTGTCTCGAGTCTGGCCGATTCCGATTACTTGGCGATAGAAGTTATTATTGACGAGAAGATCGAACGCTCACTGGTCCCAGCTTTGAAACGTGCAGGGGCCTCCGGTATAATCACGTATCCGCTCAACAAGGTCATCCACTAACTGGCGGGCCCTATTCCGCTGGTCTCGGGCGATGACGACTCTCGAATTGCCGACGAATATGTTGTACACCTATCCGCGAGCACGCACTTTCAGCCAAGAAGCGAAACATGCCACTCGAATTCAGACCGAGTACACTCGCACGATGGTTTCCGTTGGCAAATCACTTCAACCAGGTTATAATTGGTCCGCAAAACGCTTCACTTGAGGGCTGAAACTGCCGAAGAAAATGCCACCGACGTTTAGCAACAATCGCAAATACGGATAAGGAGGATATAGATAATGAGGCTATTATCGCACAAAGCTGTTGTAGTTCTACTGGGCTTGCTGCCGGTGTTGGCGAATTCCTGCGCGGCTGCTGGCGAGAAACCTGGAGCAAGCAGGACCAAGCCGTCAGCAGTAGAACGGAACTCTAAGCGACCGGCCGTCCAAACCGTCGCTGATTCATCGATCACAGTCGCCGAAATACACGACTACAAAATAACCAGAGACGAACTCGAGGAACAGCTGATACGGGAGCTGCGACCGGACCCCTACAAAGAAAGTCTGGAGCAATCAGTTGACGCTGATGCGGTCCTCAGGAAGATGGTCGCGGAGAAAGCAATTGTAATCGAAGCACGCGCGCAAGGCCTCCACAAAGCTGAAGACATTGTCAGATCAGTGAAGCGATTTGCGGACAGGAAGCTCGTGAATCAGTTGCTGATGACACAACTGCAAGACAAGGTCAGGGTCACAGAGTCCGAAATAAAAGAGAAGATGAAGTCTGATCCAAAACTGGACCGAGCAAAAGCACAGGGGTTACTTCAAAAAGAAAAGACAAGGACTGTCGTAGAAGGGTACTTTGCCGAGCTGTGTGAGAAGTTTCATCTTAAGAAGCTGGAGAGCAACTTCGCCACGACTGCTCAGATTCACGCAAGGCTGCTGTATCGCCCCAAGCAGGAGCGCAAAGTTGGGTGGATCCAAGCTAAGCAGGTGAAAGACGAGCTGACGTCACAGGAGAAGAGCATCGTCCTGGCGACCTTCGATAACGGGAAAGTTACATTGGAGGACTGGTTCGAAGCTGTATGCGAGATTGTCCCGCCTTCCCGGCCGAGAGATTTGAGCACCCCAAAAGGCGTTGGTACGCTCTTGGATCGCGCCTTAAAGATGCCGATCTTCATCGCCGAGGCCAAGTTGCGCGGCCTCGACAAGGACAAGGCTCTCGTGAAACAAACGAGGGAGCTGGAGGACCGATACGTACTTGCAAAAGCCAAGAGCGAAAAGACCCAGAGTGACGAGGAGCCAACGGAAGAGCAAATCATCGACTACTTCAACAAGAACAAGGAGGCATTCGGGATAAGCGCCACGGTGAAGATCGACCAAATCTGGTGTAAGAATCTCGATTCAGCCAAGAAGGCAAAGGCAGAACTGGAGGACGGCAAAGATTTCGAGTCGGTCAGACAGAAGTATTGTTTGCATAAGAAGGGCCGTCCCTTCAATACGAGTCCCAACAGCGAAGGAATGTTCTGGGAGGATTTGTGGAAGGGCAAGCCTAATGAAATAGTGGGGCCGCTAAAGGGCTTCAGCCCCGAAGGTGTCAATTGGCGCATAGTCAAAATCCTGGAGAAGAAGCTCGGCGAGACAAAGGAATACTCCGCCGACATGAACAACAACATCAAGCGGAAATTGCAGGCTCACCAGAGAGACGCAATCCTGGCCAAATACAGAGAAGAGCTCTTGGAGAAATACGAGCACAAAATCTACGCTGACCGAATCAAAGATGTTGACCCGCTGAACATACCATAAGACCAGCGCAACCACATTTGCTCTTGAAAGCCAACGGCTGCCGCTTGCACTTCCGGCGAGGCTGGCGGATTGTTTACGACGTTGATGCTCGCATAACAATGCCGGCCGTCGACGCCTTGTTGATCTGTCCGGAGAATGCCGTTTCCGGTTCGCGCTAAGTGTGTCCTCGGCTTCTATCCGGAAACGGGACTGCCGCAAACAATCGCCATGCCTCGAAGCTCCTGTAACTACGCCGGCAAGAATTGTGTTGCAAATCGCCGTTAAGCCGGTACTATTTGGACCAACAATGGAGTGATGTTTCTTGTACTGTGCAGGTATGCGTTTCGGATCACTTTCCGTCGGGGCGACGGACAACACATCCCAAACCTGGACGAGGCCGAACCGTGATTGGCGGAACACAACAGAATGACACGACTTGCTCGATACCGTGCAACCTCTGCGGATCTACCGATGTTGAAGAGCTCGCTCTGAGAGACCGCAACGGCAACTACCTTAGAACGGTAATCTGCAAGATATGTGGGTCGATATGGACAGATCCTCGGCCTAAGGGCGAAGACATCGAGAAGTTTTACTCCAAAGAATATCGCCTTGAATACAAAGGTATTCACCGGCCAAAGCCAAAACACATATACAGAGAGGTCATTGGGGCCCTTCGTCGTTTCGATTTTATGAAGGAAGTTATCAGAAAGAATGATCTGATCTTGGATATTGGTTCGGGTTCGGGAGTGTTCGTCTATACTCTGCGCAAACTCGGCTACGATGCAAGCGGGATAGAACCGGATCAAGGTTATGCAGGATACGCCGCTGAAGTGCTGCAAGTGCCCGTCAAAGTCGCCTTTGTTCAAGACATAGACACATCTGATTCAGTCAATATAGTCACTATGCACCATGTATTGGAGCATTTGGAAGACCCGTATGGGGCGGTCTGCAAAGTTCATTCTCTACTCAAGGACAAAGGTTTTCTCATCATAGACGTGCCCAATGCCGAGAACATAAGACAAGACCCTCATAATCGATATCATAAGGCCCATCTATACACTTTCAATCCTGAGACAATTGAATGTCTCGGTAGCAAGGCGGGATTCAACGTACACAAGATATCAGTGGAACCATATAATGGAAATATCTCAGCCATATTCCAGCAGTCAGACGTCCCTGGGACAGTTGACGGCAAGCTACCTGGGAATTACGATAAGATAACCAAGATCCTTGATGCGCACACCACACTGCGCCACTTCACTACGTTGACCCCTTACAAGAAGTTCCTGGCCAACACAATCAAAGCTATCCAAGAACAGATGATTGCCAGAAAATTCGGTAGCGCGAAGGACATTATTGATTCTATCGTCAGAGAGAAGAACAATAAGTTGACCCCAGAGAGTGAGGCACAGTAACTCGCTCGAGCACTTACAAATGGCGATCGGGCGGCTCTTGTCGCCAAGCGCTAGTTACTAAACAGAATTCGTTCAACAGCGGCCAAATGCTGGGATAATGGTTTTCACCTTGCACAGGTATATATTTCGGGAGCTCTTCAAGGTCTTCGTACCGACGGCCATCGCCCTGACACTCATACTGAGCTTGGGTATTGTGCTGCGTCCCATGCAGGAATATGGTGTTGGGCCCAGGCAAGTCGTGAGCCTGATGGGTTATTTCCTCCCTGTGACGCTCACATTTGTGTTGCCGATAGCAGCGTTATTCGCCGGGGCTCTGGCCTACGGCAGACTGGCAAACGACAATGAGATCGATGCCTGCAAGGCGAGCGGGATCAGTCTGGCCACTCTCATTTATCCGGGCCTTGCGCTGGCAATCGCGATCGCTATAGCCAATCTCTTGTTGAGCTTTCATGTAACGCCAGCCTTCGTTCACCGTGCAGAAGAATCCTTTAAGGCCGACGCCAGGCAGATTCTCTTCCGCAATGTCCAGCGCAGAGGTTACTACAAGCCGCCAGGAAGCAAAACTCTTATCTATGCCGATCACGCCGACATGCACAATAATTTGCTTGCAGGCGTAGTCGCAATCGAAACCCGAGATGGCACAATAGGCAGAATCAATACCGCCGAAACCGCCAAGGTCTTATTTGACCTGTCGGAAGAACGTAATGAAGTGCAAATAACCGCGTATAACACATACCAAATGGTCTCGGACGATGACTTGTGGTTCCACATCCCGTTCATATCACTAAGACCCGAATTCGGCCCCCTGATGCGCGATGACATCAGATTCAAAAGAATAAATGACATGAAGGAGATTCAGGCGGATCTGATGCGCTTCGGTCCGGTGGCAACACTGGCCCGCCAGCTCTACGCCCAATTCACCGCAGAGCTGGTGGCACAGGATATCGCTGCTGGAATCGCTCATGATGCCAATGAATCCTACGAACTGCTGGGAGAGCCAAACTCCGTCAGATTCACAGCTCGGCGGTCATATATGCAAGAAGACGGAAGTGTGGAGCTGACGGGAGGCGTTGTCTTGGCAGAATACGATACGAAGAGCAAACGGCACCTACGTACCCTTCGCGGCGCCGAGGCTACTTTGTACATCGAAGGCAATGAGTTCCCGCCTGTTATGACCATCGATATCTACAATGCACAGGACCGCGACACAGGAGACCTGGTAATGCGGCACATCGTTCATGGCTTGATCCCACCCAAAAAGATCGCTGACAAGCCCAGGACAGGAAGTATCTTGGAAGACATTCGGCCGCAGGCAATCTCATCCGCTCTCGCAAGCGGCCCCGGTTCGAAGCTAAGCAGCTTGCAGAACGCGCTGCAAAGGGCAATTCACCTGACGCTGGTCCAAATCAAAGCCGAGATACATTCCCGGCTTGTGTTCGGAGTCGGATGTGTACCGATGATACTGATCGGAATCGGCCTCGGTGTCATCAAGCGGGGCGGACACCTTTTGAGCGCCTTTGCCGCCAGCTGCGTGCCCGCCGCAGTTCTGATAGTCTGCCTGATGAGTGGATACGAGATGACTCGGAATGTGAGCGCAAAGGCCGTTTCCGGGGTAGCGGTGATGTGGGCGGGATTTGCGCTTCTGTCGGTTTTGGTCGTGGTCATCTACCACAGGCTGCTCAGACGTTGAGACTTGAAATCGCGGTTATCGGGCAGCTCTAATAGCTGGCCATCAGCGGCTATCAGCGAAGAACAATAAAAGGCATGGCGAGACACCCATGTTGAGAACTCGAGAAAAACTGTCATTCGGACTTGTGCTGCCGCTTGCGTTTACGTCCACGTTGGCTTTGCTCGAACTATTGTCGTTCGTTCATGTTGCCATTAGCGCCGCCATCGCAATAGACAAGCTCATTCTTTTCACGATAGTTCTATCGCCCGTGGCGTATGTCTCAGGTGCCGCGATCTCGCTGGCCGGTCTAATCAAGTCTCCACGGAAGGCCACGGCGTCTGTGGGACTTATCCTGAATATCGTATTGCTGATCACGTTAGCATACTTTGGCAAATCCTTTCTCAAGGAGTTCTATTTCACGGGCTAAGAACATGCCGCTTTCGGCCTGTGAGGCCCACGCAAGCAAGGGCATGAATCTGATATCGAAATGCTGAAGGAGCCGGACATGGTTGCCGGCCGAAGAGTCGGTGCGGTTCGATCTATGAACAGCGTCAAAACAACACGGCACAGCGGGTCAAGGCGGCAACAGGCCCTGCTACCGGTGACTATAGGGGTCATGGTACTCTGCCTGGCGTACTACTTGCTTTTCTTTGTGGCAGGGGCAAATTTTCGCGAAGTGGTATCGGGGAGAGTCTATCGCTCCGCTCAGCCATCACCCGGACAGTTGAGGCAGTGGATGCGCCGCTACGGAATTAGAACTGTAATAAACCTGCGAGGTGATGCCGGACAAATTACCGAAGATGAGCGAGCCGTTGCCGACGAGTTAGGTGTGGAAATGATTGCGATTAGCCTCAGCGCAAATAGAATTCCGCCCAAGGACCGCCGGGCGCAGCTGATCCGGGCAATCGAGACGGCCGAGCAACCCATACTGATACATTGTGCTCACGGCGTCGACCGGGCCGGGACTGCAAGTGCTCTGGCAGCAATGGCTATCGGCAAGATGGACTACGAAAAGGCCAAGTGGCACGCTTATGTGCCGCCCGGGCCCTGGAAGCGAAAACAGGGGTCCAATTATGTCCACATAAGTGACATGTTGAGGCTCTATGAGAGCTTCTGCAAGCGCAACGGACTCGATACGAACAGCTGGCATCAGCTCAAACAGTGGATAATCGATGCAGATATTTGAATATTGCGGGCCAAACTGGTGATAGTCGACGCAGGCGAAGAGCGCGTGAGTACGAGCCAAATTGGTCTGATGGAAATTGCGTAATACCGCTATGTAACAAAGGTAGGTCGGCGTGAAGATACTGGACAAATACGTTGCGAAGAACTTCCTGATTGGCTATTGCATAGCTTTTTGTGTGTTGATCGGTTTGCGAATAGTCATTGACTTGTTCATCAACCTTGATGCATTCACCATGCATAGCCACCTTGGCACCCTCGCCGTCATAAAGAACATACTCACGTTCTACGGCCTGAATACCACGCTCTACTTTCGGGATTTCGCAGGCATGATAGCCGTTGTAGCCGCGGCCTTTTCACTGGGCAAGATGGTCCGGCTCAATGAGTTGGTGGCCGTGATGGCTTCGGGGGTAAGTCTGAAACGTGTGGTTGGGCCAATTCTGCTCCTCGCCATCTTGCTGACGAGCCTGCTGGTAGTTGACCAGGAAATTGTGATACCGTCACTCAGTGACAAGCTCGTCCGCGCCCAGTGGACCGTTCCTGGAGAAGAGTCGTACGACGTGTGGTTCATTACAGACGGCAATGGTTCGTTGATTTGCTCGCGCAGATTTGACGTTAAGACGTCAACACTGCACCAACCCACTATTATTACTCGTCAAGAAACGGAAAGGTTGGGCATTTGGGAAGTAACCGGCCAGATATCTGCCGACACTGCAGTTTACAACCGCCAAACAGGCAAGTGGGATTTGGTCAACGGTATATTCATCGCCAGAGACTCACAAGCACGTCCTCAGCCAATCGACTCCTACGAGACCCGCGACCTCTCTCCAAGGGACATCCCTGTCAGACGCAGGGCCGGATACAAAACTCTGTTGAGCTCACGACAATTGAGCGCCCTTGCAGCCCAGCGTACGAAGATAAAGGACCTCGCTCAGCTCTATAGTCAGAAGCACTTCCGAATTACCGATCCCATCATCAATATCGTTATGCTCATGGTGGGTCTGCCGGTGTTGGTTTGCCGTGACCCGAGGTCAATGAAATCGGCAATTATGACCAGCTTCGGCCTGACCGCAGCCTGCTTCATTACGGTTTTTGTCTGCAAGATACTCGCCACGGAGGTGATCTTTGATAGGGTAATGCCAGAGCTGTGGGCATGGCTGCCCGTCTTCATCTTCCTGCCAATAGCCCTGGTATCGCTGGATTCAATGAAGACATAGTTCGCGGAGGCACCCTTTTGGCAGTGCGTTCCCGACGCGGCCGAATCATGCCGGGGCCGAGCAAATGCCGAAGTACAATATCGCCTAATGTGGAATCTTTAGCTGAGCCCCAAGAACGTGGAGGTCTTTCCAGGCTCCAGCGGACTTACTCGCCTGCCAGACGTAGAAGATCCCACCCTTGGCGCGCTTCGTAAGATCAAACGAAAAGCCTGCGTACAATCTGTTCTTATTGTAGTCCCCGTCGTCTAAGTCAACAAATACCTCTTCGGCCACGTAGGGCTTCAGCTTCAGACACGTGAGCTCCGCCGGGAATTTGACCGTGACCTTGTTTCTATATCGCCACATATCCTTTTTGTTTTCCCTGTCGCGATACTCAAATCGTGATCTGTCACTGACACTGAAGCCAGAGACCTGACCCTTTACCGTGGCATTCAAATGCGGCCGGTTTTCCGGCCTCCACTGCCCGCTGCTGTCTTCTTCGAAGATCTGCCTGTAGTTGAACCCCAGGTCCAGCCAGTCTGCCAGACCACCGTATACCAGCCCTACTTCCGTATGGTGGTAGTACAGACGCCCTGCGTTGCCCCCGTAACGCAACTCCTCGGCCAGCGTGGCTTTGAAGTCATCGTTAAGATCAACGCTGGTACCGCCGCTCACCCAAAGTTGAAAATCCCCATCGTCGAAGGCAAAACACGGCCGAACAACACCAAACCCGCACACTAATAGCACAAGAGCACAAACGCCCGTCTTGGCTGGTTTACTCATCGATCTTCCTTTCGTCAAAATAGTCAAGGTCGCTCAACGGCAAGATCACTGAGGTAGCAATATTCACCAAATGAGCTCCTATGCGCTTGAAATGCCTGGCGATCAGGGTAAAGCACACGGCCTCGTTGACCGAAAGGCTGCTCCTGGCTACTCGCTCGACAATCGCGTCGCACGTTTTGGCTATCTTCTTTTCGAAGTCCCACGCGGACTTGGCCTTCTCATCGTCGGCATCTATGAACGCCTCCCTGGTCCGCTCGAATAGAACACAAATATCTTTATCAAGTGCGTCGAAGTATTCACCGAATAGCGGTCTACCGATAGGCTTTTCCAGAAGCTCGGTGACTTCATAGAGGTTCTTCCCATAGTCACCCAATCTCTCGGCGTCTTTGACCACACTCATCAACAACAGACAGGCAGTGACATCAACGGTCGGCTGCAGCGATAGATGCTCGACGATCCTCTTGCGGATATCTTTCTGCAGGAGGTTTACCTTCTTGTCAATATCGTAAATTCTCTGCTTGAGGTCCGGCTCTTCCACGTTGTCCAAGAGTTGGTTGCAGACGATCTTATACATGGACTCCGTGCCGTCCAACATCTCCTTGAACTCGTCAAAGACCTCCGTCAGAAACTCCTTACCTTTCCAAAAGCTCAACAGATTCTTGAACATGTGCGTGTTCCCCTATTCTAAAGATACTTCGAGACAAGAATCAACAACGCCGGCACAAAGAGGAATACTCCTAACACGTATGCAACTGCATACCTTTTCTTCTCAGCCGCCAGATTACCGAAAGACTTTGCGAGATTTATGGGGATCATTCTAAAGACCCTTATCGGATAAATAAACAAAGTACCCGCCAGGTTGAACAGAAAGTGGGCAAATGCAATGACGATCGCCGAGATATTGCCCGTGGCGAAGGAGGCGAGGATCGCGGTAGTTGTGGTCCCGATGTTAGCCCCGACGGTAATCGGAAACGCCGACTCGACCGTGAGAATACCAGCGGCGACAAGAGGTATCAGCAGAGAAGTCGTGATAGAGCTGCTCTGGACTATGATGGTGAACGCCAGCCCCGCAATGAGACCCAAGAATCTGCTCCTGCTGATCACATTGTCCAGAATAATCTCCGCCCGGTTCACGACCAGCGACTTCATGACCTTTACGATGAAGTAGAGCGCGAAGAACAGAAGCAGCATCGACAAGACCAGCATGATTATGTAGCTTGCAAGCGATGCATCTCCCACCATGAACTCAGCAATGTCCTGCACGAGATGGACCGCGGGCTTGGTGGCCAATTTGACCGGGCTCGTGAACTTGATTCCCCCGACTCCCATGAATGCGGAGCTCATCAAAGTCGCGCCCTTTTCAAGAACGCCCGTCGCCAATTCCAGCGGAAACAAGATGGATACACATATCAAATTGAAGAAATCATGTACAGTCGCGGCAGATATTGCCCGCCTGAATTCGTCCTTCCTGCTGACGTGCCCCAAAGAAACGAGCGTATTCGTCACCGTGGTGCCGATGTTCGCGCCCATGATAATCGGTATGGCATTGCCGACCGTGATGCCCCCGGCGCCTACTATTCCGACAACAACAGACGTGGTGGTCGACGAACTCTGGACGAGGCTCGTTGCCAGTATCCCGATGAACAAACCCACGAAGGGATTGGATGTCGTCTTGATGAGGTTTTCGGCAAATCCTTTCCCGAAACCCTTAAATGCCGCCCCCATCAGCCCAATGCTGACCAGGAAGCAATAGAGCAACATCGCTACCGCGACGATCTTCAAAGCAACTTCAAGTGTCTTCTTCATGCGTTCCACTATGTGCTCCTACCAGAATCATACGTAGCCAACTTGAAGCGATTATGAAGATACGATGAAAAATCGGTGAACAAGGAAAGTTTTTCTCCGGCCGTATCTCACTGTCAGGACATCGCTTACGCGATACTGTGAGCCTGATTTGACTCGGCTTGAAGCCCTATTGCCTGGGAAGTGTTACGGAAACGACCGTTCCTTTGTTGATCTCGCTCTCGATGTTGATTTGGCCCCCGTGGGCAAGAACAATGTGCTTTGCTATCCCCAGGCCCAGGCCCGTCCCCCCGAGCTCACGTGAACGGGCCTTGTCAACGCGGTAGAATCGCTCAAACACTCTATCGAGGTGTTCCTTTAGTATTCCGACTCCACCATCCTTGACTCGCACCTCGACTGCGTTCGGCCGCTCGGTGAGCGAAACCTCAATCTCACCGGTATTCGGGCTGTATTTTATCGCATTGTCGATCAGGTTCACGAAGACCTGCTCAATCTTGTCGCGATCGGCTTGAATCCCAAAGTCGCCGCCCAACAATTCAACATTTAGTTTCTGTTGTCGGCTGGCCAGTGCGTGCCCAAAACCCAGCACCACTTCATCTACGAGCCCCTTGAGATCGCATTGACTTTTCTCGATGCGACGCTCGGACAACTCAAGCTCGCTAAGTGTCAATAAGTCATCCACAATGTTGCTGAGTCTATCGGCATGCTCCTTCACAATAGCTATGAACTTGCGTGCCCCTTCTTTATCGTCCAGCGCCTTGTTTTCAAGCGTCTCGATATAACCCTTGATTAAGGTCAGGGGTGTCTTAAGTTCATGTGAAACATTGGCAACAAAGTCCGTTCTCACCCTATCCATACGCTTGAGGTTCTCAATCGTCCGCTGCAATTCTTCGGCCATTGCATTCAGTGACTCGGCCAATTCGCCTAATTCGTCTCTGCTCTTTGCCTTTACCTGTCTACTGAAGTCACCCCTGGCAATCCGTTGGGCTACCTCTGTCATCTCCCTTATGGGAGACGTTATGCTCCTGGACACAAAATACGCGACGGTCACTGCGATCACGGTAGCCACAATTGCCCCGGACAACACCGCCCTGTATATAGTTCGTATCTGTAATTGAACCTCCGACAGTGGCAGAGCAAAGCGGATCACTCCAAGTGGTCCTCCGTCATCATCCACACGCACTGCCACGTACTTCATATTGTAGCCCAACGTGTCACTGGGCCGCGTGCTCTGACCGAAACCACTTTCCATCGCCTCGATTATCTCAAGCCTGTCCTTGTGGTCATCCATTAAGGACGGGTCTTTTCCTGAATCCCCCAAGACCTTACCTTGGCAATCGACAACCGTAATTCTCAGATCAAGATCATTCGCCAGAGTGTTCGTCTTTTGCTGAATATCCTCTAAGTTCTGTTCTCGCAGCTCGTGCTTGAGGATTTCACCGACAAGTATGGCATTACTCTGCAACTTCTCGGAAATCTTCTGCTCGAAATGATCCCGCAGCTTCAGACTGACAAAGAAGTTCAGCACGAAGACTGCTATGAGAGTCAGGAATATGAATGCCCCAAGGAATTTCCAGGCTATTCTGCTTTTCATCTACACTTCCCTGAACCTGTAGCCGGCTCCTCGAATGGTCTCGATATAGTCTTTGGCCTTGCCCAGTTTGCGCCTCAACGACTTGATGTGAGCATCAACCGTTCTGTCACAGACCGCCGAATCATAACCGGAAATTGTGTCCAGAATTCGGTCTCGTGACAGCACTACACCGGGCCGCCGAGCCAAAAGCTCCAGAAGTTTGAACTCGGCCAATGTCAATGAGACCTCTTCACCGCCGACCGTGGCCTTGTGCCTGGCGCCATCCATAACAACGTCTCCTGCCATGATCCTGCCGGGCAACCGCGCTCCACGACCTCGCCTCAGGACTGCCCGGATTCTTGCAATCAGTTCCCTTGGGCTAAAAGGCTTCGTTATATAATCGTCGGCGCCCAACTCCAGACCCACCACCTTGTCGGTCTCTTGTGATTTCGCACTGAGGATGACTATCGGGATCTCTGCCGTCTGCTCGTCGGCCTTGAGGGCTCGGCACACCTCGAAGCCGTCCATTACGGGCAGCATAATATCCAGAATAATCAAGTCCGGCGAGTGCCTCTTAGCCAACCCGACGCCATCTTCGCCGTTCGAGGCCGACATAGTCTCGTAGCCGGCTTCGGTCAGATTGTACTCGACCATCTCCGCAATATCGCGGTCATCTTCCACTATGAGGATTGTGCCTCTGGCCATCTCAGCCTCAGTGACTACGCTGTAGTCTCGGTCCTCACGCCCTCGCGGATCTCTTTGTTTATCCTCAGGCTGCACCACTGCTTGCCACACATTGAGCAATAGTCGGCAGACGGCAACCCTTCGGCGCCAGTTCCGCTGCAGGCTTGCCCATGCATTCTCTCAGCCGTCTCCGGATCAAGTGACTCGGCCAAATGTGTCTTCCAATCTAAACTCGTCCTCGCAATGCTTAGCCTTCGATCGCGATCCGCAGCACCTTTCAATCCTCGGGCAACATCGGCCGCATGCGCTGCAATCCTCGCAGCCATTACGCCGGCCCGGACATCCTCGGCATTGGGAAGGCCAAGGTGTTCCCTTGGCGTGACATAGCATAAGAATGACGCGCCGTAATAGGCGGCAACAGTCCCACCAATCGCCGATGTTATGTGGTCGTAACCGGCTGCGATATCCGTAACCAGCGGCCCGAGAACATAGAACGGAGCGCCCCGGCAAATCTCCCGCTGAATGTCCATATTGTATTTTATCTGGTCAAACGGCACGTGCCCCGGACCTTCGACCATTACCTGACAGCCTTTTTCCTGAGCTCTTTGTGTGAGCTCGCCAAGGGTCCTTAGCTCAGCGATCTGAGCCTCGTCGCTGGCGTCGGCAATCGCACCGGGGCGAAGACCGTCCCCGAGCGAGAAGCAGACATCATACTCGGTGAGAATCTCGCACAGCTCGTCGAACATCTCGTAGAAGGGATTCTGCCTGTTATGATACAGCATCCATTTTGCCAATAGCGCACCGCCCCGGCTGACGATGCCGGCCACGCGCTTCTCAATTAGCGGCAGGTGCTCGGCGAGCACCCCCGCATGAATAGTGAAGAAATCTACGCCCTGCTTGGCCTGTTTGGCCACGACATCGAGTATTATCTTGCCGTCTATGTCCTCGACGTTTCTGCCTTGTATCATTTCGTAGACCGGCACGGTCCCAAAAGGCACCGGGCATTGCGCAAGCAGTTCGGTTCGTATCTCGTCAAGATTGCCGCCGGTACTCAAATCCATTATGGCGTCGGCACCGGCAGCAAGCGCCGTCTGCATCTTCTCGATCTCCTCTTGTACGGATGATCGAATGCTGCTCGTACCGATATTGGCGTTCACTTTCGTTCGCAGAACCCGCCCGATGCCGGCCGGTTCCAGATTCGTCGCCAGGTGCAGCTTGTTGGCAGGGATGACAAGTTGCCCGGCAGCAACATGCTCCCGAACAAGCTCGACGTCAACTGCTTCGCTTTGGCCAACGAACCTCATCTGCTCGGTAATTATTCCATCCCGTGCAGACTGCAACTGTCTCTTCATTAGGCACTACCTCTTCTCAATAAAAAAATCGCTCCCGCGCCGAAGCGATTTGTTTCTCAGCCGCCGATTCTGGTTGAAGTCAATCACTTTCCTACGCAGGCATATCACCCCATCGGGCAAACATCCTGATCAGGTTCAAAGGGTTTTCTCTCAGGCCTGCCTTCAGCAGGCCACCCCTAGTGAACTACCGTATTATAGCTTTCCACATCGTTGCGTCAAGCAAATGCAGCCCATGCTCTGACCGTCGATCCAAACGGTTCGCGGGCCGACTGCGATCACGGCAGCGTCTTTCTCCAGGCCAAGACTGCATTAGATAGCTTTTCAGCGATTCCAGGCCGTTGTGAGATAAGGTTCGCCTGCTCCGATGGGTCCGCATCCAGGTCGTAGAGCTCGGCACCTGACCCATCGTCGTTAACCAAAAGCTTCCACCCACCGTCCCTAATTGCCAGATTCGGGCTGATGAATTTGGCATTTCCGGGCTTGAGATAGGAAGGATCACGGCGATATTCCCACATCAGCGGTTCTCGCCTCGTTGGCTCGTCTCCCAAGAACGCCCTACTCACATCCACGCCGTCGAATGTAACGCCTTTCGGGGAAGACACCCCTGTCAAGGCACAAACAGACGGGAAGAGGTCCACGCCCGCCACCACCGATTTCTCGTTTGTCTTGCCCGCTGGAATCGTTCCCTTCCACCGCACGATAAACGGCACCCGAATCCCCCCCTCATATAGGCTCCACTTCCTGCCGCGGAACGACCCGGAGCTGCCCGGCGGCCCGTATCCCTCCTTGTAGTACTTGGGCCAATCCGTTGGTCCGTTGTCACCCGCAAAGATGATCAGGGTCTTCTCATCCAGTCCAAGTCTCTCCACCGCCCTCAATAGCCTGCCGATCTGCTCATCCAGATTGTCGAGCACCGCATAGAACTTCTGCAGATACGGATTCGAGGCGTAGCGCTCGTATTTTGCGAGCGAGCCCTTTTGTGGAACGTGCGCATCATGAACATCATTTGGCCAGAGATTGACATAGAAAGGCTTGTTCCTATTGCGGCCAATGAACTCAATCGTCCTATCGACGTAGATCTCCGTCAACCTGTGCTTGGGCTCGCGCGAGATGGTGCCCTGGCCAAGCTTGGCGCTCTGCTCGGAAAGTCCGCCTTCCGGCAGGACGCGATCGCCCAGACCTTCAAAGGATACGAGTGATTCATCGAACCCGTAGGCCTTCGGGTGTGGGGCGTCGTCCACGTCGCGTCCGCCGCCCATGTGCCATTTCCCAAAATGCGCGGTCGCGTATCCCGCTTGCTGTAGAGTGCGGGCCAGTGTGGGGGCCTTGGGGTCCAGGAAATCAGCCATGTTTCTTCGGCGATTTCGAGCCCTGGAGGCAAGATAGGAGTTGATCCTATGCCTGGCTGGATATTGACCCGTCGTGACCGCCACCCGCGACGGTGAGCAGATGGGAGAATTCACATAGAACTGAGTGAACCTGATGCCGTCAGCGGCAAGCTGATCGATATTATGAGTTTTGACGCCCTCGCCGCCATAGCAGCTCGGGTCGCCGTAGCCCAAATCATCAATAAAGATGAATATGATGTTGGGTCTGTCCTTCCGAGCCCTACCTTGTGCCCCGGCAAGCCGCCGACAGGACAGCCAGCCAAGACAAGCTCGGCCAAGAGTCTTCATGAAATCGCGTCTACTCGATGTCAAATTCACGTCATGCCTCTGTCAAATAAGGTTATCAGCTGGGAAACGACTACCGGCTTCTCTGCAAGACCTGCATGAGTTCATCGCCCGTCAGTGTGATCGGGTTGCCTTTCATACTGCTTGACTTTTGGGATTTTGCCACTGCCTTTGCGAAATCCTGCTCTTTGAGTCCGCACTTGGCCAGCGGCGGCACATCCAACGTTCGGCAGAGATCTTGGACCCAAACAAGGCCGTCCGTGGCTCGTGCGGTGGCCTTGTCGGTGAGCAGCTGTGCTACCTCTGCATACCGGGCCAGCTCCGGCGAATCCGCAGCCCGATCCTGCAGTGCCCTGATGTTCGTCTCCATCACATACGGTAAGAGCCGGGCACATATCACACCGTGCCGCGCGGAGATCATCCCACCCAACGGGCCGGCGAGACCGTGCACGGCCCCCAGCTTTGCATTGGCCAAAGCCAAACCACTAAACAAGCTTGCCAGGGCCATATCTTCACGGGCTGCGCGGTTGCCGCCGTCTTCGTATGCCTGTTGCAGAGAACGACCCGCGCGTCGTAGACCCTCCCTGCAAATGCCGTCGGTCAAGGGATTTGCCTTGCTGGAGACGTAGGCCTCCATAAGCTGGGTCAGGGCATCCAAACCGGTGCTGGCAGTCACGGACTGCGGCATTGTGTGAGTTAGCACGGGATCCACAACAGCCGCTGTCGGCAGCATCAACGGACTCCGCATACTTACCTTGACCTTATGTTCGGGTACGGCGAGCACCGCATTGCGCGTCACTTCCGCCCCTGTTCCGGCCGTCGTCGGAATAGCAATGTGGGGCACCGGGCTCTCCGTTAGCGGCCGACCCTCACCTACAACCTCCAGATAGTCCTCGAGCCTGCCACGGTTGGCCAACATCGCAGCGATCGCCTTGCCTGTGTCAAGAACACTGCCGCCACCCATGCTTATCACCAAATCGCTATCGGCTTGACGGGCCCGTTCAACACCACCCGTCACTGTGGCCGTGGTCGGTTCTGCTGCTACGCCAAATGTGGTGCATTCAAGTCGCTGCTCGCTCAACTGTTCCAGAAGCGGCCTGGCGCGTTCGCCGGTACTGCCGGTGACTACGAAGGCGTGTGTTCCCATCTCGGCCGCCAAAGGTGCGACTTCTTGGATCGTCCCGGGACCAAAGATGATCCGCGTGGCAGTAGCGAATTCAAATCTCATAATCTGACCTACTCGCCGCGACGTGCGACAGTCAGTCCCAGCCTTGTTCGTCCGGGAACACGTTACTGTACTTGACACTTGTGCGAGGCTCAGCCATCATCTCGGCAACTGTCTCACGCCACTTCTGATAATGCGCCGTCTCCTTGTGCCGGGCCGGATCGTCCGAAGTGCGATAGACCTCGACCAGCACAAAACGCGTCGGATCGTCCTGCTGCTGGATGACGTCGAATCGAGCAACACCCGGCTCCTGCACGCTGTTGTGAGCATTCTCGATACTGGCGGCCCGAAATGCCTCGACCTGATCGGGCTTAATGTTAGCGAAAACATGGACTATCAACATGACATTCTCCTGAAGAGGTTTCTATGACATGCGTGAAGTCTACCAAACAAGCCCGGCACGGACAAGTAACCCATAACACCGGCATCCGAAGCGGGCGACGCACACAGCATTGTGCATGGTCGGGTTTTGAACTGACACACCCACCACGCCGGCCGGCGTTGAGCAAACGGGATGATTTGCATTGGAACGCGAGTCGACGGCACTGTAGAGAAGAGAGGCGTGACTATCCCTCTTCAAACTCTCGGTGGGCCCTCCGCGTGCCTGGATAATGATGTTTGGGGGGTCAGGGTTTGGGCTTGGGTGGCTCCGGCAAGGCAAGCGGGGCTGTTCGCACGCTGCCATCCTGATTACGGCCGTAGTCAAACCTCAGCCGCGACACCAGTTCACCCGGCCCAGCTCCGCCGCCGAGCAGTCCGTCGTGTTCCTGCAGAAGGGCCGAGTAGTCCGAGCGTTCCACAGCTCTCCTTATGTCAGCCTGTGGCCGACCCAGCAGTTCACTTACACATTTGTCTTCTGTCTCGGCCATGACCGAAGCCAGCTGGAGCCTGCTGCTACTGCTCAGGAGATTCTCACCCTTGACATATCTCTGTATCGCATAGGAGTATAGCTGTGCGAAACGACGAGCCGTCGCCTGCGTGCCCGGACTTGCTGCAGTTATCCGGTCACACAGCAGTTTAAGGATGGTGGTGTCCAAGTGCTCACGTTTTACCGTCCAGTCCGCGTATCTCTTAATCCGCGTATCCGCTATTTGCCCGAGCAGACTGGCGTCATTTGTCTTGGCTGCAAATTGAGCCACCAAAGCCAGAATTTCCGGCCCGCTGCTGTCAATCAACCCCTTTAACGCCGTAGCTACTCGTTGTACCAGTTGGGCGTCAGGCGTGCCGCCCGCACCTAGGACAGGACTCGTAACGCCCCGAACTGCCCAGTACCGAAGGACCTGATTCGCCTCGCCTAACTTGCCGATGGCCAAGTCTACAAGGAGAGGATCCTGCATCCCATCGATAAGAATCAGGAGGTTCAAAGTCACCTTGAACGGACGATCTTCCGACAGCGTTTTGGCTTGCTCAAAGCCTTCTGAAATGTGCTTTTGAGCGGACTGAGAGAATTGTTTTGCATACTGGGCCTGGTTGCTCCTCCTGCTGAGGATAAGCGTGCGGATCTGGGCTATGGACGTGAAATCCCTGCTCCTGACCAGCCTCTGTACGGCTTCGGCAACGAAACTGTCGATCACAGCAAAATCCTGGCTGTCAAGGACTTGCTTTCCTCGAACGCTGTCAATCTCACGTGTATCGACAACGGTCGCGGAACCCAAAATCGTCGTAACGACCAAGAATACGGCCAGAATAACGAAAACAGATTGTCTTGCTCTCATGCCAAAGACATCCCAAAAAAGCTGCACGGCGCCCCTGATTTATCCAGCTTAACTATCAGACCCGCCTTTGTCAAGCGAATTCGGGCTTTGCAGCCGGCGAAAGTACAGGCAGGTCGGACACGAGGCTCAGAGAACCATACAACATTGTCCCCACGGGTCACAGTTTACCGGACCTTTTGTCTTTGCGCGCAAATCTCATATGAGTGGTACGACGGGCGGAACGAACCGGCGACAGCTTGCGATGGCTTCGGATTCTGGTGCAGCATCGCCGGCCTTGCGGATGTACGGGCACAATGAAGCTCCGAGCTGGCAAATCCGTGGATGGAACGCCCCGCACAGCTGTCCTTATGGCAATGACTTGGACTATGGCCACCTTGGCTGCTATGGGGCTGCAAGAATGCCCACGACCACAACACCGGCCCAACCGTACGCATCCGTGCAAGTAGATCCCAGGGCCACATCAAGGGCGGTTTCGGTAAGGACGATAGAACGAGCAACAAAGTGTTGCATTTTACGGTCTATACCTTATCCTAAGTGGGACAGAAATCAGTTTTCGCAGATGAGAACCTCCATCAGTGGTTATCGGAACATAGAATGGCCAAATGTCCTGTTATGCTCGTAGCGCTTCTGGCCACTTCCGCGCTGCTCGTCGGGTGTAGTCCAACAGAACCCGAGCCCGCCGAGCCAGAACGGGTACAGACGCCACAAGCCCAGATCAAGACGGCGGAACCCGCCGAGGTCGAACCGGCGGAACAGGAAACCACCCCGGCAGAACCCAACCAGGTTGAAATCAGCGAAACCGAGGCCGAGGTGGCCGAACCCAACGCTGTCGAGCCAAACCAGGCCGGGCCCGTTGAGTCCGAGCCTGTGGACGAGGAACCTGCCCCCGCCGAACCCAACCAAGTCGAAATCGGCCAAACTGAAGCCGGCGTGGCCGACGCCAATGCTGTCGAGCCCAATGAAGTCGAGCAGCCCCGCACCGCACCACCGGAAGAGCAATCCTCGACAACAGACCCTAACGTTCCGGAACCTCTTCAGACTGTGCCGGGCCAAATCGAGCCTAATGACCTTGTGCCAACCGCGCCAGTAGAGGTCGCCGAGGCCGAACCCAACAAACCGGAACCAAACGAAGTCAAGGTTGACGCCACGACCGGCCCGGCCAAGGTCACCTTCCACGAGAAATGTTCCGACATCTTGACCACATTCGTGGACAAGGAGGGATTAGTCAATTACAACGACCTCAGACGAAAAAGACTTGAGCTGAAAAGACTACTTGATGCATTCGATGAACTGGAGCGGAGTGAGTACAATTCCTGGCCTCGGCAGGACAGGGCAGCCCTGTGGATCAACGCGTTCAACGTAAAGATGCTCGATATTATCCTGCGGAATTACCCTATTGAGTCGACGCGCTGGCACCGCCTCATGTGGCCGCCAACGAGCATCAGACATATTCCGCCAACAGGCACAATCGGAATAGAAAAATGGAATGACTACAAACTGCTCGTAATGGATGAGGAGTTCACGCTTGCCGCGATAGAAAAACGGTTTTTCCGCACCGAGTTTCGCGACCCCAGGGTCCTTTTGGCTCTAACTCATGCGAGTCTCTCGAGTCCGCCCTTGCGCAACGAGCCGTATTATGGAGATAGGCTCAACGAGCAGTTGGATGACCAGGTGAAGAGATTCTTGTCCAGCTCCCATGCGTTTAGAATCGACCGAGCCGGGAGGCGAGTCTATCTGTCGGCTGTGCTGGAGTCCAGTTGGTATGGCAGTGAGTTCGTTGCCGAGTACGGCATAGACAGGAAATTCAAAGACCATCCACCGGCGACCCGTGCAGTCCTGAATTTTCTGACCAACTACATATCAGACGAAGACGCCAACTTCCTCGAAGTTGAGACATACTCCCTCGGATATATGAACTATGACTGGAGGCTCAACGACAGCTCCGGACCGCGGTAGTGGGTCAGTTACCACGGCGTGCAGCTTCTGCCCACTTTTTTCACTTGACCAAAGCCGAACTTGCCCTATGATGTCCTCCGGCTTTAGGACACCGTCAATAAGGGGGACTCAGCCAGGCAAAGTAGCGGGCGTCGGAGGCTCCCAACGGCTCGTAGAACGCCGCCCTTGTCCGCGCGAAATTGAATGTAATTTGATGCAAAAAGGACCGATGCAAAATGGCAAATAGACTGGCTTCCGGCAATCCGAACTGTGACTCAAACGGGCACCTCTTCACGAGTGAGTCCGTAACGATGGGCCATCCCGACAAGGTGGCCGACAACATATCCGACTCTATTCTCGACGCCATGCTCGCCCAAGACCCCAAGAGCAGAGTTGCCTGTGAAACGCTGGTCACAACCGGCGTGGCTGTCGTCGCCGGCGAGATCACATCACAGGCAGTCGTGGACATTCCGGGCGTTGTCCGGGACACCATAAGGAAGATCGGCTACACCGACCCCGCGATGGGTTTCGACTTCGAGAATTGTGCCGTGATGGTAACGCTGGATAAACAGAGCCCCGATATCTCACAGGGTGTAACCGAAGGTATCGGCCTGCACAAGGAACAGGGGGCCGGCGACCAAGGGCTGATGTTCGGCTATGCTTGCAGGGAAACGCCTGCACTGATGCCGATGCCGATTCAATTGGCGCACGCGCTCACGATTCGACTGGAGAAGGCCCGCCAGCGCAAAGTCCTGCCCTGGCTTCGACCGGACGGCAAGAGCCAGGTAACGGTCGAATATGAGCAAGGCAGGCCAAGGCGCATCCACACGGTCGTAGTGTCGACCCAGCACGCACCATCTGTTACCTACAAGCAGCTGCAGAAGCAGATCATCGAGAAAGTCATTCGACCCGTGCTGCCCAAGCGGCTTACCGACAAGAACACCATATTTCACATAAACCCGACCGGAAGATTCGTGACGGGGGGACCAAAGGGTGATTGCGGCGTCACAGGAAGAAAGATCATTGTCGACACGTACGGCGGAAGGGGCAGTCACGGCGGCGGGGCCTTCAGCGGGAAAGACCCCACGAAGGTCGACAGGACCGCAAGCTATATGGCCCGATACATAGCGAAGAACGTTGTCGCGGCCGGCCTGGCAGACGCGTGTGAGATCCAGCTCTCTTACGCAATTGGTGTCGCCGAGCCAATCTCCGTACTTGTTGACACGGAGAGAACCGCCGATATTAGCGAACAGAAGATAAGCGAAATCGTGCGAGAGCTATTCCCGCTGACACCGAAGAGAATGATAGCATGCCTGAAACTCGCGCGCCCCATCTATTCCGACACGTCGCACGGCGGCCACTTCGGGCGAACCGGTCCTAACTTCACCTGGGAAAAGACCGACATGGTCAACAAGCTCCGCAGAGCCGCGGGGCTAAAACCGAAAAGCAAGTAACACGCACCAAGTATTTCACTTCGGCTTTGACAAGCAGGATGACTCCGCGGTCTCAACGACCTCGTCCCTCGTGGGCCATTCTGAACGCAGAGGAGGACTTCCGCTCTGCGGGTGCGCGCGCTGCTTGCGGCCTCTTAATGGCGTGACGCCGAATCGCGATTTACAGCCTCTCGTGATTTTTCTGTAAGTTTTCGCCACCTCTCTGGTCTAATATTGTGGTTATGGCCGAGACAGTCGATGATGAGTACCTGGTCAAGCAGTTTAACCAAGGTGACAATTCGGCTTTCGACAGGATTGTCGGGCAATATTCGGCCGATGTTGCGGTGCTGGTCAATCGGCTGCTCGGCTGGCCTGGGGATGTTGAAGACGTCACTCAGGATGTTTTTCTTTCTGCATTTCTCGGCCTAAAGAAGTTCCGCTGCGAATGCAGCCTTCGGACGTGGCTCTTTACTATAGCTATAAACAAATGCCGCAGTCACAGATACAAACGGATGCTCCGGCTTAGGGTATTTTCGCGACGCGAGGATGAGTTGTCCTATGCCCGGCTGTATGACGAGGGCAAGACACCGATGGACAAGGAAGTCTTTGAACGAGTCCGGCATGCTGTTCGAGCCCTGCCGCTCAGGTGTCGCGAGCCGGTCGTGCTCAGGTATCTGCACGAGCTTCCTACAGATGAAATCTGCCGGATACTGGGTTTGTCCAACAACGCTCTGCACGTGCGACTGCACCGCGCCAGGCAACTTCTGAAGCGGCATTTGGCAGAACTTATGGAGTGATCCCTATGACAGAAGACAAGATAAGAGATCTTCTCAAACGAGCGGACGAGACGGCAGGCCAGCCCGTGATGTTTCCCGTCAGTGCCTCGGCTATCCGCCGCCGGGCCTTTAGACGCCGCGTGACAGGCTACGCCACTTGCACTGCTACGGCAGCAGCACTCTTGTACGTCTTTGCGGTCGGGGACTTCTCTACGTTGGTTATCGAACGGCCGACGAGCCAAGAACAATTCGCCTCACTCCAAAACCAGATTGAGCAACTCCAGGCGAGCACTGATGCGGCTCTGAAGCTGGTCCACGACGTCCTTGAGAGCGAGCGAGAGCAACGTCGTCTGGATCAGCTCCACGTCCAGCTCGCAAGCATCAGCGATCCCCGTGAACAAATCCAGAAAGAGGTGGATAGGACCGCATTCATTCTTGTCTATCAAGCCGACCGCCTGCATCGCGAGCTTGGCCAGAGAGATGCTGCTGTCGAAACCTACAATCGGGTCATAAAGCTCTTCCCCGAGACGCAATGGGCCCAGGTAGCTCGCCAACGGTTGTCAGACATCG
>CP070675.1:6086485-6101179 GCA_020352215.1 Phycisphaerales bacterium | reverse complement strand
CGGCGAAGAGATTCCCGGGATCGACTGCGACCGCGTCGATGAAGCGGTCTCGGGGCCAATCATTGATCAGAAGTGCGGGGCCCCGGCCACCATCGGGTCTGGAGGCATCGGCAATGACTATGTCCAAATCACCATCGTTGTCCATATCGGCGAACTGCCCGCCGGTCCCCCCGAGGCGACCACACGAAGCCGTGAAACCCTGATGACGTGCGAAACGCAAACTGCCCTGATTCACAAAGAGCTGCAACCCATTGTCGGTAAAAATTAGAAGGTCACGGTCTCCGTCCTTGTCAGGATCACCGGATGTGGCGCTGCGGACACTCCGCGCCGAAAGACCGGTTGCCTCGGCATCGAGCTGGTGATATTGCCACACGCGGTCGTTAACCCAGACAACCGCCCCGCCGTCGCCTTTGCCAAAGACCACCAAGTCCAGATCACGGTCGCTGTCAAAGTCATCGTATACGGCAGCGGTAACAGTCCGGTCCGGCATGGCCAGGCCGAGCTTCCCGGCAATATCGGTAAACGAGCCGTCTCCATTATTGTTGTAAAGACTACCGGCTGACTTCTCAGAGACTCCGGCACCTGGGGCCGAACCTTGCGTGAGGCGAAACGCAAGGAAATCCAAATCGCCATCGCTGTCGATGTCCAGCAGTCTCGCAGCGGAAGTCAGACCGGTTTCGTCGGCCATGTCGACCAGTTCTGCTTCGCTGAAGTTTCCCTTGCCATCGTTCTCAAAAAAGATGTCCGGCCCCGCCCTGCCGAGCCAGAGATCGAGATCGCCATCGTTATCCATATCACCGAAGCACGGCGAGATGCCCTGCTGCGCCAGAGTTGCACCACGCGAAAACCTCCCAGCCCCATCATTATGCCAGATGGATGTGGTCCCATCCGTACCGAGGGCGGCAAGACAAAGATCGAGATCGCCGTCGCCGTCCACGTCGCCGGTCGCGATTCCCGGAACGGCCACAGCACCCGCGTGATATTTCCAATCCGGAATCTCAGCATCTACGGCCGTCACCTCCGGCGAGAAAAGAATACGCGTCTGCGGAGTAGTCTCAGCCGACAGTAACGGGAGACTGTCGGCGCCGAGCGCCATGTAGTATTTTCCGACGCTTCCATAGACCTTCAGGACGGTAAAGGACCCTCCGGTGAGCTCCGCCTTGTTGAGGTCTCTGAAGCGGTTGAAAAGGGGCATCGCCTTCTCACGCTGTCTCGCCCGCTGGTATTGGGTAGCAAGCCGGTATACTGCGGAGACAAACCCGGGATCGAGCGCAATAACCTCTTCGAGCATCCGCGTACCTTCTTCCGTCCGGCCAAGGTTGATGAGCGCCTCAGCATACTTGTACGCAACGTAAGGGTCACTACTATCGGCTCGATGTACGGCTCGGAAACATTCGAGCGACTCTTCAATCTGCCCGACATGCTGGTGGTACAGACCAAGGGAGAACCGGGCATGAAGATGATTAGGATCGCGCTGCAGGACGGCCTCAAACGCCGCTCGCGCCTCGGTCAGATAGTCTTCAGCGCCGGGTTTCTCCTGCATATTGAGATAAGCCAGGCCCAAATTGAAGCGTGCGGCATCCCAATCCGGCACAGCATCCAACGCCGCCTCAAACGCCTCCGCCGCGCTAGAATACTCGTATTGTTCGAGTAACGCTGCTCCACGGTTGAACTCAGCGATGGCCCCTAAGAGGGGACCGGACACAATTGCCTTGCCATCTTCTGAGGCCGAGGGCCGCGTCCCACAGCCCGCGAACAGCATTGCCGCGAGCAGTAGACATCCTGCTCTCCCACAGGGTCCCCCACTACGGGACTGCGCCGCCCTAATAATCCCGAATCCTGTCATAAGAAAGACTCCATTTCTTCAGATCACCAACCATACGCGCCAAGGTTAGGACCGTCTCAGATGTTTGTCAAGTATCGGTGAATAGAGGGGGGCGGCGTTTTCAGGACGCGAGTTGTTCACAAGGCGGCTACCCCACAGGGTCCTCCACAGGATGCCTCACGACGGGACTGTCAGTAGTCTTTGAACTTCCTCATCCACTGTGGCCAGTCTTCGGGTCGCACGCCGCCGGCTCTAGTCCAGCGGTTCGCCGTGTCGTAGTGCCTGCTCCATTTCAAGGTCCATAGTTCCTTGAGGCCCGTCTTGCGTACCGAGAAGTCCAGGAAGACCGCGTTGACGTTCCCATTGTGCCGGTCGATGCACGCGTACTTCATGGTGTGCCTGCGCGACTCCCACCATATCCCCAACCTTTCGCTCATGCGCTCTCCATCATAGGCAGGTGGATCGTCGATGTCACGCGGGCCTATACCTGCGTGGCTGCAGTCGATCACGAGCGGGACGCGGCAAGCCTGTCGGACGTTGCAGGTCTCCCAGCACCGGGCCGCATGAGCCTGCCATAGCACCCAATCGGGCCCGGCGATGGGACCGTGGACAGTGCCGGCGGGAGCCGAACAGTCCTCGACCCAGCCATTGCGGGTATAACTGCCAATCAGACGGCGGACATAATCCTCACCTTCAACCTCCCCGTGCCACGCGTGAAATTTATCGCCAACCATATCTTCATAGTACTCGTGCTTCTCCTTACCAGGGCTTACAGCCATCGGACACAGCCACAAGTCGTCGTCGTGTAAGTCTCTCAGCAGGATGTCCCACCCATTGTATGTGCCCCACCATTTGCCGGGGACCTTCTGCTCGTTATCATGTGCATAGGCGGCATATGTCAGGCCCCATTGTCGTAGATTGGACTGGCACACTGCCGCTCTGGCCTGATGGCGGACCCGCTGGACGGTGGGCAGCAGGATCGCCATCAGCAAGGTGATGACGGCAATCACCACCAAAAGCTCAATGAGGGTAAAACACCTCCGCTGCCCAAGAATTGGGTAAAAAACGACCCGCCATATCTTCTCGCGACGCATCGCAGTCTCCCTGCCACGTACAGGCGGATTATACAGCGGTGCCGGCCGGAAAGTCAAGAAGAAGAGCTCCTGCGCTGTGGAGGGAGAGGAATTGAGAACATCCGGGCCCATAGGAGGCCAATTTCAGTAGTCTACGGCGTCTCGCATGACCCACGCCTCGTTGAACTGAGCGTATTTGATGGTTTTGTTCGGGCCGCCTTTGCGGTCGCTGTGATGATAGCTGTAGACAACGTGGAGTGTGCCATCCTGGCCTTGGATTATGGATGGATATGCACTTGAGGTTGCGGTGCGCCGGGCGCGTGTGTCCAGTTCCAGGTGTCTCGTGTGGGCCCAGGTTTTGCCCTCGTCTGCGGAAATCGACACCGCCAAGCTGTGCCTGCCACTCTCGGTGTCGTTATAGGCGAGGACCCAGTGGCCGTTTCGCAACGTGACCAAGTCCGCCCCTGATCCAGGATTTGGCAATTCGGAATCCCGGACCGGGCCCCAGATCAAGCCTTTGTCTTTGGAGGCAGCCATGTGCAGGCGCTGTGGTGGCGGACCGTTGTCACGCATATAGGCAACGAGTGTCCCGTCGGACTTCTCCGCGATCGTGGGCTGGATGTTTCCAGGTCCCACGAGCGGTTCGCTGAACTGCCAGGTCTCGCCACAATCATCGGTTATAGCCATAAGGGAAAAGCTGAAACCGTCGGAGTACAGCGGGACAATTATCCGGTTGCCATCCACAATTACGGCCTTGTTCTTCGTCTGCCATCCGACGCGTCTGAAATACGGGTAGCCCAATTGCTGTTCGGTGTATCGGCCCGCCTCATCATAGAGCCTGCCACGGCGCATCATGTTTTCACCCCGTGCCTTGGAGAGCAAATCCTGGCCCCAGGCTTTCCACATTTGCAGCATTCTGTCGGTCGCCTGCGCACCTGCCGGCTTGTCAATCTCGCGGATGTACCTCCCATACTCGGCAACCTGCCTCTCGACGGATTTGACGAAGCGATCTGACGGCTGTATGCCCCTTTCGGCGGGGTCGCCGGGTTTTACATGCAGGACATCCTGCCAGGACCATTTCGGCGGCCCGTCCGGTCCATCGTAGTCTTCGCTGATTCGATATTTCGGCAAGGACGTCTCCCATTGATTCGCGAGCACGGTGTACCACATGAGCCACAGACGCTTGTGAGGATCGAGAAACAGAATCGGGTTTATATCGGGAAACCCGGGGACATCCGCCATCACAAAAGGCTTGCTCCAGGCGTCGCCACCGGCTCGGAGCCTCGCGCCCATGATAGCCACGTCGTCGGCCCAGCGCTCGCCGGAACCCTGGAACCAAGCAGCCAAAAGGTCACCGTTGGGCAGCTCTACAATCGTGGAGCCGTGTACATGCTGAGCCACAAGCGGGAATATTTCCATTGCACGGTAGACTGGCGACTCGCCGTCGCCGGAGCTACCTTGTCGAGCCACGGCTATCTGGGCCGAAGATGCAAAGAACACAATTATGGCCAAGTATATTCGCAAGTCTGATCGCCCTGCTTGTATAGCGGCTGTCAGATTTCTGCTCATGCCGGCCTCCACTTCTCAGGACATTCACCAAGGTCGAAGTCAAACCGCCCTATTCTATCAGCAAGTCGGGGCAACACAATAACGTTTCGCCCAACGCCGTCAGGAAGATACCAATTGCAGGTGGAAATCGCTGCCCGATCGGGGTATCATGACAACCCAAAATCCCAGCAAGACGCTGGAGTGGACCACGCGATGTCGTAAGTGATTAGAGATCGCCGCTGGTGTGAAAGGCAAGACTATGACGAATCGGGGCATGTCAATTGTGTTGGCTGTCTGGTTTCTGGCGGTTAGCGCGCCGGCAGAACTGGCTTCTGGAGAAAATTGGCCAGGCTGGCGTGGGCCACGCGGCGACGGCACCAGCCTGGAAAAGAACGTGCCCATCAAGTGGAGCGGCGAAGACAACGTCGTCTGGAAGGTTCCCGTTGCAGGCAAAGGCCACGCATCGCCTATCATTTGGGAAGATCGTCTCTTCGTGGTAACGGCGGTCAAAGAGAAGGAGCAACGACTGCTGCTTTGTCTTGACCGCAAAACCGGCACAACACGCTGGCAGCGCGTTGTGCTGGAGTCACCGCCGGAAAGACTCCACCGACTCAACAGCCATGCCTCATCCACACCGGCGACAGACGGCGATAAGGTTTACGTCAGTTTCCTGGACCGTGACAAGATGTTCATTGCTGCTTACGACTTCGAGGGCAAAAAGGTTTGGGAGGTTCGACCGGGCGTGTTTTCCAGCATGCACGGCTATTGTTCTAGCCCGGTCCTGTGGAAAGACAAGGTCATTGTCAACGGGGACCACGATGGGCCTTCATATATTGTCGCGCTCAAACGGTCGACCGGGGAGACTGCCTGGAAGAAGCGGCGTCCAAACGAGACGCGCAGCTATTGCACACCGATCATTCGGCATATCGACGGACGAAACCAGATGATCCTCTCGGGAACCATGTGCGTTGCGAGTTACGACCCCGATACGGGCGAGCAGCACTGGATCATCGACGGGCCCACCGAGCAGTACGTCGCGTCTCTGGTATACAACGGCGACCTTCTTTTTCTGACCTGCGGCTTCCCGAAACTGTACATGATGTTGATCCGCCCGGACGGTCGAGGCAATGTCACAGATACCCACGTAGCGTGGCAGACTCGCAAGGACTGCTCTTACGTGCCCAGTCCGATTGCCTTCGGCCCGTACTTTCTGGTCGTGTCCGACGGCGGCGTCGCGACATGCCTGAACGGCAAAACCGGCCAGACCATCTGGCGACATTCGCTGGGCGAGAGGCATAGCGCCTCATTAGTGACCGCCGGCGAACACGTGTATTTTCTGTCGGATGAAGGGGTCGCGACAGTAGTCAAACCGGGACCGAAACTTCAGATCGTCGCACGCAACGAGCTCGCAGAAGAGACTTACGCCTCGCCGGCGATCAGCAATGGGCAGATATTCATCCGCGGCGAGAAACACCTATTCTGTATCGGCGCCGGTCGTTAGAGTCGAGGGCTCACGGGCGAAGTTCTTTCCGCTGGATCGCCTTTTGGCCCTCCGGTCTCGGCGTGAACATATCGTCCTTGGAGAGTCCGCACAGTCTGGCTATCCGACGGCAGTATCCCAAATTGCCCAAATCTCTGCCGCCGTTGTTCGTGCCAAAGGCGAACTTTGCGCCGGCTTCTTTTGCCCTCTTTATGAAAGCAGCGCTTGGGATGCGGTAGCGAGCATTGATTTCTATGGCCACGTCATTCTTCACCGCGGCATCGATCACCCGATCCATCCGCTTCTGGGTCCACAGCGCATCGTATCGCTCCGCGATAACCTCGGGCAGAAACGTCGGATTGACGAATATGTCGATCGGCTCGTCGTTCAGTATCCCGACGATTCGGCCCACGTACATTTCCATGAACTGCTCCGGATCGCCCACTTGTACCTCGTTCCGCATCCAGAGTCTCGTGCGGCGCCCGTCGTCGTCGGTGAACGTCAGGGCGTCACTGAAGACGTAATCGAACTTGGCAATCTTCTCTTTCGAAAAGAGCCCCGTCCATTCCCGCCCTTCCGCCTGCATCGCCTTATAGGCCGGCTGGCCCTGAAGCTTGTCGAAGAAGCGCGTAAGACCCTCGTCGTCGGTCACCTTGAATCCCAGACCACAGTTTTCCGCGATGCCGAATTTGACGCCGCGCTCTTTAGAGAGCCGCATCGCTTCTTCGATAGTCAGGCCGCCTTTGAGGTGGACGTGATAATCCACCAACGGAAAATCAACCGGCGGCAACGGCCTGAACATAACGTTCTTGTAGTAGACAATGCTTTTGGGATCGTGGCCTTGCAGGGCAAAGGTCCCGCTGGAAAGCCTCAGGCCCCGATTGCGGCGAGCTGTAGAATCCGGCGCGGCGTACTCGACCACGGTTGTCCCGTTGACCTTGACGACTACTCGCCTGCCGTCAACGATGATGTGCTGTGTAAACCACACGTTGTCCTTGGCCAGTGACTTGCGGACGTTCTCGACGCCGTACAGGCTGCCTGTCTTTATCCAATCGGTGTGCGTGTTGTTGACCTGGACCTCGCAGCCCTTGCGCGGCCAGCCGGTCTGTTGGTACTCGGTGTGGAAGTACATTCCGGAGTTGGAGCCTGGTTTGGTCATTATGTCGGCCTTGAACTCGAAGTCCTTGAAGTTGTGATCCTCGACGGGGCCTACGTAAAACAGGTGGCTGCGCGGGCCTTGAGCAACAATCATGCCCTCACGGACGGTGAAGGTCTCCTGGTTTTCGCTGGCTTTCCACCCGTTAAGCGTCTTTCCGTCGAACAGAGAAATCCACCCATCATTGGGCTCCTCTGCCAAGGCCGAGTGCGCTATCGCCAAAACCGCGATTGTCAAAAGAAGGCGTCGGGTGCTTTGCGATGCCATCGTACTTGTCTCCTTTTCTTTGCCGAGAGTACGTTCGGGCGTTTAGTTGCATTCATCAGAGCCTGGGCATCACCCCAGACATTCGTCACAAGGACATCTTCTTGCCGGAGACATATACCTGTTTGACGTCAAGATCACCGAGCTTCATCTCGACAAATGGTTTGCCCTTCTTGAGGCCGACGGTACCGAAACCGCTTTCGGCTGAGAAGAAGCAGCGAAAGTTTCTTCCGATTTTCGAATCGATGTGCAGCGTCTTGTCTACGGCGTCATAGCGCAGACCGGTCAGCCCCTGCAGAAGACCGTAGCTGGACAGGGCCCTGGCATACCAGTGCCCGCATTCATATTCGTTGAAGGGATTTCGAATGCGGCCATCGTACCGGTCGCGACAAACTCGCACGATCTCAAGCCCCTTCTCGACCTCGCCTTCGAGCATCAGGTGTGAAGCCACCTGGTATTCGATGCCGGTCCAGACTTCGTCGCTGTAAACGAACGGTATGGACAACTGGCCGCCGCGGGGCCACGTGCAGAGAAGCAAGCCCCCGTCTTTACCCATAGCGAACGCGGGCCTTTGAGGGTTGGCGTGATCGGAGAGGTCCCGCCTGAGGTTGTACTTGTGGACCGCCTTGAGATGACTCGTGACCTTCTCAGGGTCTACGATCTCACCCAATCCGGCCATCCGCGCTATCCAGAAACCGAGGACGCCATCCGAGAGACAGCCCGTGCCGTACTGGTACTTGGGTCCCTCGGTGTTGAGCATTTGTACGACGTCCTTGTACCCCGGGCCATTTTGCGAGGCATCAAGCGGGTTAAATTTCGCGTTTAGGCCCTCGGTCTGAATTTTCTGGTAGAAATACTCACCGTTGAAAAGATCCGCTTCGATGAACTTCTTGCCTTTGGCGAGCAAGTCACGATACTGAGAGACATCATCATCCAGAGCGGTGCCCATTTCGATCGCCGCGGTAAGCGCGCCAAGGTAGAAGCTGGAGCAATGTGCATCCGGCCCCCAGTACTCGATGTCATACGTGTTGTGATGTGGCTCTTCAAGCACGCCTTTGCTTCTGGGGTCCCACGCATTGATGCAGTAGGCGAGGCTGGCCTTGACCTCGGGCCAAAGCCCTTTCAGCCAAAGGGTGTCGCCCGATATGCGCCATTCCCGGTAGACCTTCATAATCCCACCGAGCTGCCCGTCGGAGGCAGCGTGCCAATCGTGGGAGGCCGGGCGTATCGGCAGCGGCGTTCGGAAGTTCTGGTGCCCTCGCTTATCCTGGCTTACGTTGAACTCGGTCTGTCGAAGACTGCGCTCCAGCGAGGGGAACAGGTGTGGGATGGCCTGAGCATAATTCCAAACGTGAGTACAGGAGCCGTGGCAGCAACCCCAGTTGTCGCTGCAGCCCTCGAAACACCAGAGGCGACCATCCGTCTGCCTGAGGACGGTCGGTGATTTGAGGATGGTCAAATTAGCAGCGACGGCCTCGACGACCTCATCCGGCAGAGTAGTATCGTAGAACGCATCTCTGAAGAGCGCTGTCTTGCGACGTAGATCGTCATAGTTGCGTCGCCAGTAGCGAGCCACCTCTCTAACGCTCTTGAACCGGCTGACATACCAGGGCACGAAGGTGCGGGAGGGACAACAGTCCTCGCCCTCGCACTCCGGGGCATCGGGAGCGTCCTTGCCAAGCCGCAAGTTAGTGGCAGGCACATACCATGCGAACATCAGACTAATCGTCTTCTCTTTGCCTGGCGCCAGTGTAAACGGCACGAACAGCGATGCACCCGGACAGGCTCCCTCAACCGGCGGGTTATCCAGCAACTTCGCCTGCTGTATGTTCTTCCACGTGAGGGTGACAGAGTCCCACCAGCCCCCCTTGAACCAGCAGTGATCGACGACGGTGTTGCCGTCCTCAGCGAACACCGCGTACGAACCCAGATTCTCGGGATTTTCTTTGGTGCCTTCCTGGTGCAGGACGAAGCCGTTTCGGATGGCAAGTACAGTGTTGCCGCTTTGTCCGATGGCCATGAAGTTCTTGGTATTGTAGGAAAAGACGGCATCTACGCTTTTCGAAGTAGAATTCTTAAAGGAATATTCAAGCGCCCCGACGGGTAGTGACGCGCTGTCCGGATCGCCGGGCACGAAAGGGCTCCAGCCGGTGACCTTGACCTGCAATGGAAGCTGCTTATCCTTGAGGGTAACAGTGCCGAAGGGGAATCTCGCAAGCAAGGACGCGTGATCAAAACGCGGCAAACCGTAGCTGCTGCCCGCGGCGCCGTTACCGGTATTGGGAGAGCCAAACACCTTCCAGGCCGGAACCGGACCTTCGAGAACCTTAGCCACATTCTTCTCGCGCCCTTTGACACACAATGCGGCAAAGGTGCACGGCTCGTTAAACACTCGCATTTTGTTTCTGACAGAGACATGAGAAATGGCCCCAGTTCCTTCCAGGCAGATCATGCCGGCGCCTACTCCGCCAATGGGAAACGCCACCCGATTCAAATGGTGGCCCTCATAGAGACCGTTGTAGTGGCGCGTTTGGGCACTGACTCCTGCTGGTGCGAGCAATCCCACCAGTGCGATGAGAACTGCGACGGGCCGACACACGAGATGGACGCGATGAGATGACATGAGCTACCTCCTTACTGCTTGATAACAGAACTTGTGTATTGCCAACACCTACAATCTTCAGGGCCCAGGCATACCGCCGAGCCTGGCAATTCGGCCAAGATATCAGGTCGGCCTTGGAATTGCAACCATCCCAATTGTCTCTCAAGTAGTACGCAGTACGAGCTTGCCGAATTGAGGTGACGTCTCCATACGCTGTAGTGCCTCGTTGCCTTTGCTCAACGGAAAGACATGGTCAATTACAGGCTTGATGCGGAACTGATTGACCATCTCCAGCATGGCCTCGAAATCTTCGCCTGAGCCCATGGTAGAACCGACCAGATGCAACTGTTTCCAGAAGACCTTGCGCAGCTCGATCGTGTCGGGCGCCCCAGCCGTCGCACCGTAGTTGACGATTCGCCCGCCGGCAGAAGCAACATCAATAAGCGCCGAGTATCCCGTGCCTCCCGCGCCGTCGATGATCAAGTCTATGGAGCCATGCTGCGATGTTAGTGACTCGGCCCACTCACTCTCAGTGTAGTCAAATCCGGCGGCCGCCCCCATCGACACGGCCCTGTCAATTTTGACCTGAGAGGACGAAGTGACAAAGACGGCTGCGCCCGCAGCGGTGGCAAGCTGCATGGCAATACTCGCAACACCGCCACCTATGCCGGTGATTAGGACCTTTTCACCCTTCTGCAGTTTCCCCTGACTGAAGAGTGCCCTATACGCGGTGAGCCCGGCCAGCGGCAAAGCAGCGGCCTCTTCCCAGCCCAGGTGATCCGGCTTGGGATATAGTTGAGTTGTGGGAACGGCAATCTCCTCGGCAAATGTTCCATCATCCGGCATCCCCAGGATTCTGAAATCGGGGCCCTGGACGGTGCTCTTGTCGCCCCAGCCGTAGCCGGGATTTATGATTACTTCTCTGCCCTGCCAAGATGAATCAGCGCCACCGGATGAAGCCGCGACGATCCCGGCGCCGTCAGAGCCCAGAATGACCGGGCATCGAATTGCCGGATACAGTCCCTGCGTGATCCAGTAATCGCGTCGGTTAAGCGCTGCTGCCCGCAGCCGGACAATGACCTCACCTTCTTCTCCAACCGGACCGGGTCTGTCCTCGAAGTCCAAAGGCCGCTTGATCTCGTTTAGAACCAATGCTTTCACAGAGTCTTACTCCCAAATGGGGCCACTCTGACCGGTCCGTAACAACGGTGAGAACCGTGGCAGGTGCTGATTTGTTCTATTGCAAGCCGCGAGCAAAATACAGCAAGGCTGCGGCTTAGTCAAGGTGACCAGAAACGGATCGCCCGGCTGGATGCACCTGACTGGGCCTTTTTTGCAGAAAATTTACAGAACTGCAAGCAACTTGTGCGTCTTATAGATTGGAGACCACCTGAGTCGCACAAGAAATGAAAAGACAGCAAGACCAGCGGGGCTCCAAAGAACGTCGGACCGCCAGAAGACGAAAAAACGCTGGGAGAACTCGTTACCGTCTTGGCGCAGGCTGCCTTACATATGTGGAGACAGAATATTGGCCACAGCGCCGAGAACCTCTCAGGGAGGATACGACGATGAAGAAGATCGAGGTCGAGAGCAAGTTTCAAATAAAGCAATTGCTGTATTCCGATTGCGTTTTGGGTATAAAAGAAGACAGATATCGATCCTTCGGCGGATTCCAGCTTTGGTGGTATGACAAGCAGCGTGACGTTTGCAGTTGCTGCGATGCTGACTGGTCGGACTTGAGGAAAAGGGTTAAGCGGCACAGTCTGAACAGAGCAGCGAAGAAGCTATGGGACAAACGTGATTCGCTATTTTTGCGGAGCAAGCCCCTGTCTGAAGATAGACGGCTGCTGATCGCTGGACAGATGCAGACCATACTTTCTCGCCCGAGCCGCCTAGCTTGATGAGGACTTTGCTTTGGGCAAGGCAAATGCATCAGACTCAACACGGCCGGTCCTTAGAATTTCTGCGACCTTGGTGACAACCTCCGGGTGCTCACCCGAGACATCCCGCCGCTCACCTATGTCACTGCCAAGATCATAGAGTTCAATTTTTCTATCGGGTCTTTGACGAACGCCCTTGTAGTCGCCCATTCTGACCGCCTGCTGGCCGCGCAACTCCCAGTACAAATAATCGTGTTTCCTCTGGCGTTTGCGTTGGCCCAAGAGGGTGGGCAGCATTGATATGCCGTCAATGTCACTCGGGGCATCCCGGCCTATCAGTTCACAGCACGTCGGCAGAAAATCCCAAAAGGCCGAGATGTGATCGCTTGTGCTGCCCTGTTCGATTTTGCCGGGCCAACGAGCTATAAACGGCACACGGATTCCGCCTTCATAGACCGATGCCTTCAAGCCCCGCAAGGGCTTTGCACTTTCGAAGAATGCCGAGTCCGATCCGCCGTTGAACGTCGGGCCGTTGTCGCTGGAGAATATCACAAGCGTGTTTTCTTCCAGCCGCAATTCCGTCAACACAGACATGATTCTGCCAACGTCCCTATCCATCCGCGTCACCATGGCGGCATAACAGGCCCGCGGATTCGGATGAGGAAAGTATCCCTTGTCACCATTGTAAGGCGGGTCGGGCCACTTGCCCCGGTATTCCGCCAGCGAGTCTTCGGGCACCTGCAGCGCAACGTGCGGTATTGTGAAGGGGACATAAAGAAAGAAGGGACGATCGCGGTTCGCCCGCAGGAACTTCAGGGCCTCGGCCGCTATCAGATCGTGGGAATAAACCTGCTCTTTGCCATCGTCGTTTTCTTTTATCCATTCGACCTTGCCGTCACGCCATAGATGATTCGGGTAGTAGGTGTGGGCCTGTCGCTGGCATATATAACCGTAGAAGTGGTCGAAGCCTTGCTTGTTCGGATCCCCGGTAGTGCCGACGCGCCCAAGGCCCCACTTTCCGAACGCCCCGGTCGCGTAGCCCGCCTCCTTGAGAATCTTCGCGACCGTTACGGTGTCGGCCTTCAACGGCCACTGCCCGCCGGACGTCGAACCCAACTTCCACCCTTCGGCGCCGCCCACCTGCTTATTGGCACGAACCTGAGCGTGGCCGGTATGTTTTCCCGTCATCAGAACACAGCGACAAGGCGCACACACCGGGCTGCCCGAGTAATGCTGAGTTAACCTCATACCCTCGGCGGCCAATCTGTCTATGTTGGGCGTTCTAATCTTCTCTTGACCGTAGCAGCCCACTTCCGCGTAACCCAGATCGTCGGCCAAAATAAATACAATATTGGGCCTGCGGCCACCCTTGTGTGAATCCGTCGCGCCGGCCGCACCCTTGAAGCCCGACATCACCGCTGTCGCCCCAAGGCCTACGGCTTTGAGAAAATCACGTCGCTTCATGTCTGATCTCCATTCGACATATACCCCCTTGGGGATACGTGAAGGCGTTGAAATTGGCTTTGTTTGGCTTTGAATTGGCTTTGTCTTTTTCGCAGCCTCAATGGGCCAGAATCGCCATAACACTTTTTGCCACACGGCCTTACGATCACTTGGGCATTTGCAAAATTGGCTTTGTTTTGCAAAAGCGCCGCAGAAATTGCGGCCCGACCGTTGCCGTGTCTCGCATGGCGCACGGCGTATCGCAATCTCGCCGCCCCCTGGCTTTCGTTCCCTGTCCGCTGGTATTGCATTGGCTTTGAATTGGCTTTGTTTTTCCGCACGCTCAATGCAACATAATCGCCATAACACTTTTCGCCACAAGATGTTACGCCCATCTTTGCATCTGGAGAATTGGCTTTGTTTTGCATAATTCACTCCGCCGTTGCGCGCCGATTCCCCCTCTGTTCGTCGCATTTCTGCCTTCTGCCTTGCGTCTTCTACCTTCTGCCCTTTCACTATCAACTATCATCCATTAGTTTGGATACAAATCCTATACCACGGCGGATTGGATGTAAAGGTAAATCTTTTATTTTCAGCACCTTACCGCGGAATTGCCCCGGAGATGCCGGCTACCCTTATCTCACGGGGTGAATCCGGTAAGATTCCGGCCGTTCCTATCTCGCAGGACAAACCCGGATTCCGCAGTCGATTTGAGACTGGCAAAAAATTTCTTCGTTTTGTCTATTTTTTGTTTGCATTGCAAACATGTTTGCAGTATGTTGGACGCGCAACAAGAAATTCGAGCCGGCAAGGAGCAATATTATGAATACGCAACAGAATCAAGTTCCGCAGGATACTGAAAAACTCAAAGAGATTCCGAAATGGACACGCAAGTATGCGAAAAACCGAACCATCCCTGTTCTGATTGCCCTCGCGATCAATTTATGCCTATTTGGAGGCATCGCAGTCCCTTCATATTTTGGAGGTAAGGCCTATAGGTCAGGAAACTTGGTTCTGTTCTTGATTTGTATTCTTGTGCTGGTGGTTGCGATGATATCTTTGGCTTTCTTCTGTGTTCCAAAGTGGGGTGGAAAATTTATCGCGCGCATAAGTAGACGGCTATACAGCAGAGAAGGTGATGTCTTGATATCTGTCCCGGAGGCCATCAAGAGAAAACAATGGGTTGGATATGCTGTTGCAATGGCATTTGCCAGTTGCGTCTTTGTATCAGTGATATTGGGACTTCTTGGCTTCTTACCGATTAGATATATGCAGCCGGTCTCAGCACTGTATGTTGTTCCGTTTCTTGTCTTTCTGTATCTCTGGCAGAGGCCCATAATTAGTCCTTTGGCACTGCTTTGGCCAATCCTTTACAGCATCCATGCCATTTTAGTTGTTGCAGGCGTCCCCATTCAGTTTGGCG
>CP070675.1:6072065-6086385 GCA_020352215.1 Phycisphaerales bacterium | reverse complement strand
CTCGACAAAATACTGCTTGGGCGGTTTCATGGCTCGGGTGTTCTTGGTCTGTACAGTAGGGCGTATCAAATCCTGATGCTACCCATAAACCAGATACGGGGGCCGTTGACCGCTGTAGCTATACCTGCCCTGAGTCGGTTGCAGACAGAGCCACACAGGTACAAGGAGTACTACAGCAAGTGGGCCTTGATACTCGCTTTTCTTAGCATGCCGCTGATGGTATTCACGGCCGTATGTTCGGAGAGCATTGTGCGGCTGTTGTTGGGGAGCAAATGGACAGGTGTCACGGACATCTTCAGGGTTATGGCAATTACCGCTTTCATTCAGACCGCCGGGACCACAAAGGGGGCAGTTCTGTTGTCACTCGGAAAGTCGAAGCGGTACCTGATATGGGGTGTCATCAACGCCTTATTCACTATCTCTGCTTTCGTTGTCGGGCTTCCATGGGGAGCAATTGGCATCGCTTTGTCGTACGCCGCAGTCAACTATGTTATTCTCTTGCCTTCGTTGTGGTACTGTTTTCGAGAGACACCGGTCTCTGTGGCGACCTTCTTGGAGGCCGTTTCCCTGCCCATGATCGCAAGTATCTGCACGGGCGTGGTCGTCTTTTTCTTTTATTCGTCCCTCAGTGGTCAGTCGGACGCTGTGTCGGTTGGAATTTGTTTCATCGTTGGGCTGTTGGTATATCTTTCTCTGCTAGCCCTGATGCCAGGGGGGATCCGGACACTGCGTAATTTCATTTCGTACGGACCAATTCTGTTTCAGAAGAGGACGTAATTCGGCAGTGTGTGTAGTCGAAGAGTAGGACGTGCCGTGGCTTAGTTGTTCATACGCTGTAAAGGGACATTTGATTTGTATGGTTGGTGCTGGCCACGTAGCGACAGTTGCCCGTGTTCGACCGGACACGTTTGTGAGATGCCGGAATCTGAGGTAGAGTCAAACGGAACCGCCGGCGCGAAATTCTATGGGGACATTGACGGAGAGAACGTCATTGATAGGGGCACTGCGTGCATTGAACAGACTGCGGCGGAGACTCGGTTACTCAGTGTCAATGGAGTATCTGCTGGCGAAGTATAAGATAAAGAAGGCTCTTCGCAGCAGGAACGGATTGCCCGAAAGATGCCGTGTTCCAGACGAAATACTCTTTGAAACCAACGGGTCGTTGGGTCTGGGTCAGTGGATATTTCATGACGAAAACTGGGTGCGGGTCACGAATCGCCGGAAGCACAGACGTATTGTAGCTGCAGGCAAGCCGTTGGATGTTGTCGACAATGTGCAAGAGCAGACAGAGGAGGTGAAGTTTCTTGAGGACGGAACGATATGTTTTGATGGAAAGGCAAAGACCAATGATGAGTGGATATACATGTACTTGGATCCTGAAAAGTACCCCTGGCACAACTACTCTTGGAACTTCCGGATACGTAGGGATACCTATTTCAAGGAATTTCAATTTGGCTTTCGCTACCAAGATTTCTACAACAGGTATCGGTACAGATTTGAGAATGACCATATCTACTTTGACAAGGTGATAAAGGGCAGGTTTTGGAATTACTTTGGGACGGCACCGTTTCACATGGATTTGGGGGTGTGGTACGACGTAAGGATCGACATCTACGAGAACAACTTCCGGTGTTACGTGGACGGGAAGCTAATGTTGGATGATTATGACTTTGACAATAACTTTCCCGTCGGGTCTATTGCAGTGATTCTCTGGGAGAAAGACGGAGCGACTGATATACGAGCAGCCGTTGGGCCGATGTCGATTCGCAGGCTACTTGATGAGCATGAAGGCGATTCGAATACGGGAGGTTCGTAAAATGCCGGGATCCGGACTTGCGACTCTCGACGAGGACCAGAAGGAGAGAGATTTGAGGGGGATGTCAGTGGGAACACGTAAGAAAAAAGCTGTATGTCTGCTTGGAGGCGGCTTCGCGAACAAAGGCGCAGAAGCAATGGTCCTGACTGTTGCCGAGGCCATTCGTGAACGGTTGCCGGATGTCAGTATCCTTATGCGCATAGCGAATCTTTACTTTGCAGATGCTCGTGCGAACGGACTGATTCCTGTCAAAGCCGACCGGCCTACCTCAGCCGCGTCTCGTTTACTGAGTAAGGCAAGGATGGCAAGGATTTATCTCAAGTGTGGAGCGTTAATCGACGTAGGCGGCTATCAATTTGGAGATGCGTGGGGAGAGCAAGTTGCATGGGCCAAGTCACGTGCGGTCAAGCGCAGCGTACAATTTGGAAACCTTGTCTTCTTTATGCCTCAGGCTTGGGGTCCGTTCTCATCCAAAGGCATAGTCGACGCTACGCGGACTGTTATCGAGACGGCCACGTTGAGTTATGTTCGGGACGAGACGTCGCTGGCTGCCGTGGAGAAGCTTGCGGGCGAAGGGAATCCCAAGGTGCGTTTCGCGCACGATATTGCGTGGAACTTCCAGGGCGCCGACCCTTCCGTGGGACTTAAGCTTATTAGAGACGCCGGACTGTCTGCGAAAGCCGGTTCGCTTGTTGTTTGTCTGACGCCCAACGTACGAGTCTATGAGAGATCTGAAGGTAAGGGGGCAGACAGTGGATACATCAGATGCCTTCGAGACATTGTCGACCATCTTTGCTCTGAGCACGGTGTTCAAGTAGTCCTCATGGGGCACGAGCTTCGGCGAAACAACTCGCAAGTCATGGATGATCGCAGGTTGTGCAACTACCTGCTGTCGTGTCTTGATGAGTCTCTGCCAGTGGTGCATTTAGACGAGGTTCTTACCGCGGCCCAAGTGAAGTCTGTCATCGGAAATTGCGACTTGCTGTTGTCATCACGCTACCATGCTTTGATCGCTGCCTTGTCCCAAGGGATTCCCTCTGCCGCAATCGGGTGGTCGCACAAGTATGATGAGCTCATGGCCGAAGTTGGCTTGAGCTCGAACATTATCTCTCTGTCGAAGACGAGTGAAGAGATTCGCGATGATGTCGACTTGATTGTCCAGCGTATGGACGTGACGCGGAGTGCGATTGGCCCGAAGACGGCCGCAATGAAGGAGAGCGGTCGGCAAGCCCTTGACGAAGTAGTCTCAAGAATAGAAGAGAGGTTTCGAGGTTAGTTCGTGGTGATCTCGGTGCGTGGGAAGAGGATGTCAACAGAAGTCAGGAGAATGGACATGGAAGTACCCCTTTTGGATTTGAGGGCACAGTACGCGACGATAAAGGACGAGATTCTGGCTGCCGTTTCTGAGGTGCTTGAGTCCCAAAGATGCATTGGCGGCCCGAAGGTGGCTGAGTTAGAGGAGAAGGTAGCGGCCCTGAGCAACTGCAAATACGGCGTGGGGGCCTCCAGTGGGACAGATGCGATTCTCAACAGCCTGATGAGCTTGGAGATTGGCGCCGGAGATGAAGTCATTACAACACCATTCACCTTTTTCGCCACGGTGGGTTGTATCGCTCGGGCGGGTGCCAAGCCCATATTTGTAGATATCGATCCGCGTACTTTCAATATCAATCCTAAGCTAATCGAGTCGTTCGTTACGGAGAAGACGAAGGCGATTATGCCTGTCCATCTGTTCGGCCAGGTGGCCGACATGGACCCGATAATGGAGGTGGCTGACAAGTTCGATCTTGCAGTCGTTGAGGATGCGGCCCAGTCAATCTCGAGCACTTACAAGGGCAGGAAAGCCGGTAGTATAGGAACGGTCGGATGTTTCAGTTTCTTTCCGAGCAAGAACCTTGGTGGTATCGGAGATGGAGGTATGACCATCACTAACGATGAGCTGCTCTACGAGCGGCTCCTAATCATGCGAGATCACGGCAGCAAGCCAAAGTATTACAATAACTACATTGGCGGTAATTTCCGTCTTGATTCGATCCAAGCGGCGGCGCTTCTGGTCAAGCTTCCGCATCTGGAAGAATGGTCCGAGGCACGGCGTCGTAATGCAGCCTACTATGATAGAGGATTTGCGGGTACTGTCGTACAAACCCCTTATATCCGTCCGGATTGTACAACGATATACAACCAGTATTGCATACGTGTTCCACGTCGAGATGAGGTTTTGAGGCACCTGAGGGCCAACAATATCGGCTGTGAGGTGTACTATCCTGTGCCCGTGCATTTGCAGAAGTGCTTTGTCTCTCTGGGTTATAGCAAGGGCGACCTGCCCGAGGCCGAAAAAGCGGCAAGTGAGGTCCTGGCTTTGCCGATATATCCCGAGTTGACGGACGAAATGAAGGACCACGTGGTCAGCACGATCCTCTCATTTCTCAGATAGCCGAATTGTCAAGAAAAATGTGAGGGGATGAGAGGGTTTACAGCCGGAGGGGTGGCGTGGTTTGGAGATTGTGAGTTGGCGCGGGCAAGTCAGTGATGTCGAATATCTGGTTTGTTCCTTGGCGTTTCGCAGCGCGCGGGATCGTAAATGACGGTAGATTTGATTTTCATCAGCTACAATCGATTGGAATATACGAAGCTTGCTCTGGCGTCTGTGTTGGCGGATCCTACGGAGCAGTTCAATCTGACGATATGGGACAACGCTTCGGCTGATGGTACAGTTGAATACCTCAAGAAGGAGGTTGACGACCCTAGAATAGCAGACATCGTATGTTCCCGGGAGAATGTTGGCCAGATAACGGCAACCAACGAAGTGTGGGGTCGGTCAAAGGCCGATCTTGTGGGTAAGCTCGACAATGACTGCTTGGTTACACCCGGCTGGACGCGCACATTGGCAGCGGCTCATCGTGACATCGACAATCTGGGGGTCGTGGCGTGCTGGCACTATTTTCCCGACGATTTTGACTATGAGCGGGCCAAGGACAAGATACAGAGCTTCGGCAGACACCGCATTCTGCGACATCCGTGGACGTGCGGAACTGGTTTGTTGATAAAGCAAGAGACATTCAAGAGACTTGGCCTTATCGACAATGAAGCGACCACAGGGTACTGGTTGAAGATGGCGAGAGCCGGCTATGTTAACGGCTTCTACTACCCGCTGGTTCTCCAGGAGCACATGGACGACCCCAAGAGCCAGTACACCATGCTGAAGGACGAGCAGAGCTACCAAGCTGCCAAGGAGGTCACGTTCAACATCAACCGGCATGGACAGGAGACGCTCGAAGACAGATGGCTCTGGCGTCGAAAGGTTCTGGACAATCTGCTGGATGGTCCCTGGGACGTGAGACACTACGTGGGTTGGCGGAGTAAACTCAGGACTTTCAAGGCCAAGTTACGACTGCTGCAAAGTGACAGATCGGCATGAAAAAATGCCAAACTGACGCTGGAACAGAGATGAAGAGGCATGACAATAATCCGGTTTCACCTGTCTGTCTAGCTTTGGCGGACAATTCATATAGGCGAAAGGAGTTTCGCACGCGGACGGTCCTCACCGATAAATCTGGAAGGAAAGTAGTCTGCAAGTTTGCCTCCAGTGAGGAAGCCGTTGACTTCCTCAAGGCGATAATAGTGCGAGAAAAGGCGAACGCGGAGTACCTAAAAGAACATTTCGATGTCCTTTGTGGTGAGTTCAAAGGAGACCATATCGAGTACGAATACTTGCCTTACCCGTCCCTAAATGAGGGGATTGCATCTGCCTTCAGGGAAAATAGGTGCGGCGAGGCCGATAACCTGCTCGAAGTCTACGTCCGGAAGCTACGCGCACTGAACATATCGTATGCGTGGCCCGGAGAATTTCTCTCGATGGTCTCACAAGATGGTGCCACGAACCGTCATGCTGAAATTGAATGTCTGTCCCGTGGAGTGCTTGATTTGACCCCTCGAAACATCCTTGTGGACGCAAGCAGATGTGTTGTGGTTGATAACGAGTGGTCATTTGATTTTCCTGTTCCTGTTGCTTTTGTTCTCTTCCGAGCAATCAGGGAGATCGTGAAGGGGCTCCAGGGCGAGATACGCAGGTGCACGACGAGGGCTCGCCCGGCCGTCGGGATCGTCGTGCGGAACCTGCGGACGTGTTACTTCCCCGAAGGCTGGATCAAGTACATCACCGACAGTCAGCTCAGCTTGGCGGAAATGCTGAGATGGGAAATGGGATTTCAGCGGTACACGACGGGGGTCAGCGGCGGGACAGTCGGTCGCGTGAAGACAAACCCGAGGATAAAAACACACTTCTCCATGTGGCGACTGGGGAACGAATACGGAATTACGGGAACAGCCAGGCGTGTTCTGAGAAAAGCTCCCCTTGTGCCTCGACTTGTGCGCTTTGTTGAAGACAGACGGCTTCACTCGCAGAAGTAGCTGCGGTTGATCAAGATCACACTATATGCAGGCAGTTACCTTACTTATTGGGATTGTAGGCAGCGTCGCCGTGTTTCTTGTGGCGCCGGTCTATGGGCTTGTGGTGTTTCTCGTCTCGTGCGCCTGGTGGCCAAGGTACCTTACCATTCAAGTCGGGACGATCGATTTTACCGCACCAAAGATCATTGTCCTGGCAATATTTGCCAAACTGTTTATGCAGACAAATCTGCCCCATCGGTTCAAGTTTGTTGCGCTCGACAAACTTGTCATCGCCTACTTCACGGCTGAGATCGTCGCGGGCGCCATAACAACCCCCACGCTCATGGCGTTTCTGGAGAACCGTGCAGGGGCGATTTTTGATATGGTCCTGCCGTACTTCGCGGTGAGATTGATAATACGTGAGAGGCGGCAATACTTGATTCTGCTCAAGGCAATCATGATCATAGCAGTTCCTCTGGCCGTACTGGGATTCTATGAGTCACTAACGGGTAACAATCTGGTCGGTTTCCTCAAGCAGTATCATGCATGGCGCGAAGGCGTGGTCTACACTCCGACACCCCGGTTTGGTTTCTTCAGGGCATGCGTGACATTTCCCATATCAATCACGTTCGGCTTGTTCTTCGCTATGTTTGGCCCTGTTTGTGCGGGAGTGCTGCACAACGCGAAGAAGTACAAGGCCCTCTATTGGATTGCTTTGGGGCTTATGGTATTAGGCTGTTTCTCATCCGTTTCCAGCGGTGCGGTGCTTGCAGGTCTGGTTTCGGTCACGTTCCTGGCGCTCTACAGGTGGCGCAGATACTGGAAACCTGCTGTAATTGTGATTGTCGTAATGTGCGTTGTCGTGGAGGTTGCGAGCGACCGGCACTTCTGGGATGTGCTCGGCGATTTCACATTCAATCCCCAAACAGCATGGTACCGTAGCAGGCTGATCGAGGTGGCCCTGTTTGAAGGGGGCATGTCCGGGCATTGGCTGGCTGGCCACGGTCCTTCCGTGGATCCCGGCTGGCATGCCCAAATCGACAGACGCAGTTATACGGACTTGTGCAACCACTATCTGTTGATCTTGAGCTTCTACGGAGTGGTGGCTCTGCTCATATTCATTGCTATGAACGTGGCGGCTGCCAAGAGACTCATCAAGGCCTATGCCGCAAGCACGTCCGCGTTGGACCGGTGGCTGATCTGGTGTCTTTCGGGGGGCTTGTTTGGCTTGGCTGTGGGCTGTGCGACAGTCTCGCTATTCGGCCAACCTTCGACATTCTACCACATGTTACTTGGATTTGCGGGAGTCATGCCCACAATCGTGGCCACTGGCGGTGCTGGGGCCAAAGAGGTCTTGCGACGCAAGTTGGAAAGGCGGCGTCATGCACAAGGTCGGGATTTGGCGCAGGCCCAACTTGTGGGTGCGGGGAAAGAGAATTCTGCGAGTTGGGCAGATCGATAGTGCCGCTCCCTCTCGTGGTCGCGCATTTGGACCAAACCGCCATCCAGTGCGGCCTTGGCTTGTGACCCGTTGGGTCGGCTCAATTTGCAGCAAGCAACCAAAGATGCTGGCCAAGACTGTTGCTCGATGTCTAGGCGCCACTTGGGGGACCTGACTTGGACGTATCAGTAATCATTGTTAGCTGGAACACGTGTGACATTCTGCACGACTGTTTAGCCTCGGTTTACGCCCAGAGCAAAGACGTTCGGTTCGAGGTGATTGTGATTGACAACGGTTCCTCAGACGGCTCGGTAGAGATGGTGAAGCGAGAATTTGCCGGGGCAACCGTCATTGAAAACCCAGAGAATAGAGGGTTTGCTCCAGCCAATAACCAGGGCTTCCGCATCGCGAGAGGCCGCTATCTGTTGTTATTGAATTCCGACACGGTCGTTCTGGATGGCGCAATAGACAAGAGCGTTGCCTTTGCGGACGCCCACCCCGAAGCGGCGGTTGTTGGATGCCGAGCGCTGAACCCGGACCGCACGGTGCAGCCGACATGTTTTATGTTCCCCTCGGTATTGAATATGCTGCTGGGTAGCATCTACCTGAACAAACTCCTTCCCAGAAGCAAGTTCTTCGGTCGCGCGCAGATGACCTGGTGGGACAAGAATGACGTGCGCGAGGTAGATGTTGTTGCGGGTTGTTTTATGCTGATCCGGCGAGAGGTGATTGAGCACGTGGGAGTGCTGGATGAGCAGTTCTTCATGTACGGAGAGGAAACTGACTTGTGCTATCGTGTCAAGCGGGCCGGATGGAAGGTGTTGTTTACGCCGGGAGCTCAAATTATACACCTTCACGGAGCAAGCAGCAAACGCATGAAGCCAGAAATGATGTCGCAGCTGCATGCCAGCATATTGTTGTTCTTGAAGAAGCACAAAGGATGGCCGGCTTATATATTGGGTTGTCTGCTCGTCGGTTTATTCTTCTTGTTGCGAACTCCTTACTGGTTGGGACACGCTATTCTTTCGAGAAGCACAAGGGACAGAGACATGCTGACGACCAAGGCCTACGCCAAGACGGCTTTCAAGGCGTTGCTTGGCTGGCGAGCGCTGTGTTTTCGGAGATAGCCTTCGGGGTACAGGGCGTGAGAGGCACAGACGTAATTTGTTTCGGTGGGGAGGACTGGTGGTATCACAACCGTGGCCATATTGACATGCAGCTGATGCGGCGGTTTGCCAAGATGGGCACCGTGATCTATGTCAACTCGATCGTCATGCAAAAGCCAAATCTTGCCGGGGGCCGAACGTTCCTGAAGAAGCTCACACGAAAATCGAAGAGCATCTTCAGAGGATTGAAAAAGAGCGGCGTGGGATTTTGGGTATATAGCCCGCTCTCGTTGCCTGTTCACCATATCGCCTTGGGCAAGCTTCTAAATGATGCGCTGTTGCGATTTCAGCTGTTCTGTGCAGGCAAGAGATTACATGTGGAAAATCCGCTTCTCTGGGTGGCCTGTCCTCCCGCTTGTGGCGTTGCGCTGAAGATGAGGAAGACGAAGCTGGTATATCAGAGGACTGACCGGCTTGAAGAATTCCCTGGCGTGGATTCCGCATTGATTGAGCGGTACGATCGCAAGTTAAAATCCTGCGCCGACCTGACAATATTCGTCAACGAGGCTTTGTACAACCAGGAGCATTCTCAGTGCAAGAAGGCGATGCTTCTCGACCACGGGGTGGACTTTGAGATGTTCGCCCACGCCGAGAAAGACGGAACGATCCCCGATGAGCTGCGTGACATGAAACGTCCGATAGTGGGCTTTTATGGTGGTATTGACGATCACACCTTTGATATTGGCTTTATGGAGCAAGTGGTCGACTTGCTGCCGGAGATGTCATTTGTGTTTGTTGGCGCCGCATCGTCGGACTGCTCGGCGTTGATGTCCAGGAAGAATGTCTGGATGCTGGGACAGAAACCATATGAACAGATACCGCATTACGGAAAATGCTTCGATGTGGCGATTATGCCTTGGAGGCAGAACCGCTGGATTGATGGATGCAATCCGATAAAGCTCAAAGAGTACCTGGCTCTTGGCAAGCCCGTAGTTAGTACGCCGTTCCCTGAACTAAGCAAGTATAAGGATGTGACATACGAGGCCAAGACGCCTGAAGAGTTTGCCCGTTGCATCCAGAAAGCTCACAACCAGGATAACGCTGAACTTGTCGCCCAGAGAAGAGCGAAGGTGGCTTTATCTTCGTGGGACAGCAAGGCGGAATCGGCGCTTCGAGAACTGTTTGCCGGTGGGCAATCTGAGCCTGGGCCGGCGAGCGGTGAAGTACAGAAGGTCGGAACGGCTAACTGTTAGCAGAAGACCGCCGCGATCGGACTGTGTGGCCAAGAGTCCGTGTTTGCAGGTTGCAATGATGGTTGAGAGAACAAGGCCGTTGCGAATATGCCTGGTTGCGTCGGCAGGTGGACATCTGTCCCAACTGCTCAAGCTGTCAAAGAGTTGGGCGGGACATGACACTTTTTGTATCACAACAAAGGAGATGGTAAAGGAAAGGCTTGGTGAGCACGGTAACGCCTACTTTGTCGGAGAGTGCAATCGCCACCACCCGCTGAGGGTTGTGGCGGTCCTGGCGCGATGTGCAAAGATAATCTTCAGGGAAAAACCACACGTGGTGATAAGCACTGGCGCAGCGGCAGGATGTATCTGTTGTTTTCTGGCAAAGCTCTTGCGTGCAAGCGTGATCTGGGTTGACAGTATCGCCAATGTGGAGCGGGTGTCACTTTCGGGGAGAATTGTTCGGCATATTGCGGACTTGTTCCTTGTGCAATGGCCCGACCTTGCTGATCGATATAAGAACGCTGAATTTGTTGGATCGGTTTTATGATCTTTTTGACGGTAGGCACGTTGTTCCCTTTCGACCGCTTGGTAGAAGGCGTTGATGAGGTACTCGACAAGGATGGTTCCGACGAGCGGGTCGTAGCTCAGGTCGGCAATACTTCTTATCATCCGCGGAACCTGGAGGCGTCGGCTTCACTTGAAGCAACAGTGTTCGACAAGCACCTGCGGGAGGCGGATAGGATTATCAGCCACGCAGGTATGGGCACAATAGCAATGGCTTTGGAGTATAAGAAACCGTTGCTGGTAATGCCGCGAATGAGGCGATACAGAGAGCATGTGAACGATCACCAAGTCGCGACAGCGAAGAGGTTTGAAGAGCTGGGATGCTTGCTGGTGGCATACGACGCTGAGCAGTTGCCTGAGAAAATGGAGGCATTGAAGTCATTTACTCCTCGGAATCGCCAGGCGCAAATCGAGGCGGTAGTGGATCGCATTGCGAGCTTTCTGAGTGAGTTGGCCAGCGGAGGCAAGTACGGATGAAACTCAGCAGGACAATTGCGATTGTACTTGCGGTTTCTCTGTTGATCTCCGGTTTTGTGCATATTGCCCTCTTTCGGCTAACGGTAAGATTCTATCGCGAACTTCAAACGGTTCGCCTTGACCCGACTAACTCTCGGCGATTCACGGCGAGCAATGCGGGAATTCCGGAATTGCTGCCTGGCCAAGCTCGAATCGTCTTCTTTGGGGATTCCAGGATTGCCCGGTGGGATCCCTTGCCGTCTTTGTCGAATTGCCAGTCAGTGAACAGGGGCGTAAGCGGCGAAACCACCGCCCAGGCGGTTCTCAGATTGGATAGAGACGTCATCGGACTCGGGCCTTCTATCGTGGTCGTGCAGGCTGGAATCAATGATCTCAAAGCGATTGGTCTCTTTGCCGACCGCGCGGATGAGATCGTAAACTCGTGTTTTGAGAACCTGAAGACCATCGTCAGTCGGGCAGTAGCAAGTGATATTCATGTCGTGATCTTGACTGTATTTCGCCCAGGTCCGGTTGACCTACTGCGCAGGCCGGTCTGGTCTCGTGAGATCGGGCCAGCAGTTGAGGCAATCAATGGAATGATCAGAACTCTCAACGGTCCGGGAGTGACCGTCGTCGACTCTGATTCAATACTTGTCGTGGGTAGGCGGATCAACCCGGAGTACACACTGGATACGCTGCACCTTACTGCGGCAGGTTATGAAAGGTTCAACACATCAATAGAACCCTTGTTACAGGGACTCTTGGCGCAACAAGGACGCGTGAAGTCTGAGAAATAAGAATGCTATTTAACAGTCTGGCATTTGCAGTCTTTTTTGTAGTCGTCCTTGGCCTCTATTGGTCACTGCGTCGTTCGCACCGGATTCAGAACCTGCTGCTGCTGGTCGCGAGTTACTTCTTCTACGGGTGGTGGGACGTACGGTTTCTTGTTCTGATCGTTCTGTCGACGGTGGTCGACTACGCTTGCGCGTTATCCATCGACAAGGGACACATAACAGCAAGGCAGAGACTGAAGGCCTCAACGTTCCTGGTCTTGGCGTCTTTTCTTTTTCTTGGACTTCGGGGCAGCGCGATAGGGATAGGCTTTTCCCGGGGACTGCCCACCATAGCTGTCGACTGGGGGCATTTGTTCTCGCGCAGTGAGCGCTACTGGTGGTTGCTTCTGGGTGTTGTTGCGACGACCGCGTTGTTCAATGTGGTGTACCCAGTCATCCAGTCGTTCGCCCTCGAACGTCGTCGGAAGTTCTTCCTGGGGTTCAGTGTGTTTGCAAACCTTGCGATTCTGGGGGTCTTCAAGTACTACAACTTCTTCGCAGACAACTTCGCTGCCCTGGCCCAAACCGTGTTCGACGTGACCCCCAGTGCTCGCGTGCTCAATATCGTGTTGCCGGTTGGCATTTCGTTCTACACGTTTCAGACTATGAGCTACACGATTGATGTCTATCGTCGAAACGCAAGGGCAAGCGACTCGTTCCTCGAGGTTGCCGCTTATGTGTCGTTCTTTCCACAGTTGGTCGCCGGACCGATCGAGCGAGGTAAGAACCTCCTGCCACAGTTTCAGCGCCGCCGTACCGTCACGTCTGATGAGCTGCGCACAGGTTTGTGGCTGATAACTTGGGGTCTGTACAAGAAGATGGTTGTCGCCGACAGCATGGCCAAGATTGTGAACGGAACGTTTGGCCCCTTTGACAGTCTGAGTTCGACGGTCGCGGTTCCGGAAGACGGCGTGCGGATATTAGTGGCGATCTACGCGTTTGCTTTTCAAATCTATTGCGATTTCTCCGGCTACTCCGACATCGCCCGCGGGACTGCAAGATTGCTGGGCTTTGACATCATGGTGAACTTCAAGCTACCGTATTTCGCAAGGAGTCCCTCCGACTTCTGGCGACGGTGGCACATAAGCCTGTCCACGTGGCTGAGAGATTACCTATACATCCCGCTCGGCGGTAATCGCTTTGGCCTAGCCGCGACGTATCGTAACCTTATGATCACTATGTTGTTGGGCGGCTTGTGGCACGGGGCGGCATGGACCTTTGTGTTGTGGGGAGGATTCCACGGCATTGTCCTGATCCTGTACCGTGTTCTGGCTCGGGACTCAGAGCCAAAGCCAGTGAAATGGTGGGTCGGCGCCATACAAGGCGTCGTAATGTTCCACCTTGTCTGTTTTGGCTGGCTCATCTTTCGGGCGCAGAATCTAACTACCATTGGTGTGTTTTTGCAATCGATCTTTCTGCACTTGCACTGGTCTGCTGAGGCGGGGCAGTGTTTGAGAGACCTGGTATTCTACGGTTGGTTTCTAGTCGTTCTTCAGATCCTTCAGGGTGCAACCGGCAAACTGAATCCTATGACCGGCTTTCCGTGGTTTGTCCGCCTGAACGTATGGCTGTTTGTGATCATGTCGCTGTTGAGCCTGGCTGAAAGAGGTGGCCAGGAGTTCATATACTTTGCTTTCTGAAGAGATGAGGCGTACTACCGACAAAACCCGGCTGTGGCAGTTGGCAGCGAAAGTTGCATTCGGCACCGCATACTTGATCGTGGGAAGTGAGATATTTCTTCGTATTTTCGCGCCTGAGCCTATGCTACCGCGTTACGTTTGTGCAACGGAGTACGGGATACGGGGCAACGAACCCAACCGAGAGTACCGTCATACTACGCCCGAATACCAGATAAGCATTCGGACTAACTCCAAAGGCATTCGTGCTGACGAGGAGATACCTTACGAGAAGCCTGACGGGGTCAAGAGGATCGTTTTGCTCGGTGATTCATTCGGAATGGGGTACGGCGTGGATTTGGAGGACACTTTCTCAAGCCAGATGAAGAAGGCCCTTGAGAAGGCCGGGGTGAGATGTGAGATCGTAAATCTTTCCGTATCCGGCCATGGAACGGCCGAGCAGTTGATTACGCTGAGGCAGGAAGGCTTGCGGTATAAGCCTGACGTCGTTTTGCTTGCATGGCACGCCTCCGACCGTGCGGACAACGTCCGTGCAAACCTCTACGGGCTGGAAGAAGGCCGTTTGGTCCGCAGGAGTGAGACCTATTTACCCGGGGTGGAGACCCGCGAGTTCCTGTTTCAGTTTGCCGTCTATCGGCTACTTGCTGAACATTCGCACTTGTACAACTTTGCGCGAGAGAGGACTGCGCATCTGGTTAAATACAAGGTACTTCCGGCAATACGCGGCCTGTCGAGCCCTGCCAAAGCTGCAGAAGGTGCGAGCGAGCAGCCGGGCACAAGGCCGGTATCGTATCGTAGCGAGCTGGCTGTTGCCCTTTTGCGGCAGATCCAGCAAGAGTGTTC
>CP070675.1:6057965-6071965 GCA_020352215.1 Phycisphaerales bacterium | reverse complement strand
GGACGCAGCCGACTCAGGGATCATCTGCGAACGATACCGCTGTCGAATCAGTCACGGACGATGACTCAAGAACCTTTGAAAATCTTTATGCTGGGATTGACATTTCTTTGGCTGAAATTGAACTGCCTCCTGAAAGACAAGCAGCCGAGTTGACATTGGAACACATTCGACTTGCAGAAGAATTGAGAAAGAACCTGGCTGCCGATGAAGATACCATGGTGTTTATGGGCAATTTCTTCAGAAGGCTCGGCAATTCGACCGAGGCAATGAAGCTCTGGCAGGAGGCTTTGAAGGTCAACCCTGGGAGGTTTGACATATATAACAATATGGGTAGGGTTACATTCGAAAAAGGTCAATTTGAAGATGCTATTCAGATTTGGCAAAGAGCTTTGAAAATGGAACCAAAGGCCAAAGGCGTGCGTCTGGGAATAGCACAAGCTCTTATTGCGATAGGCAGGAAAGATGAAGCTGTAGAATATTTGCGGGAAGAACTGCAGAATTGGCCCGATTCTTCACTCACGCACTTCCTGTTGGGTCAGGGATACCTGCAAAGGAAGGAATATGCCAAGGCTAAAGAGCATTATCTCAAGAGAATCGAGTATGATCCCGAACATCCCAACGCATACTATGGCCTGTTTATCGCCTGTTCCAAGCTGAAACAATCTGAAGAAGCAGAGAAATATATGAACATCTTCAAGAAGCTTAAATCGGACAGCAAGTACGTACAAAAACATCGCGACGGACGTATAGACGATTTGGGAGCAACAAAGAATGATGTTTCTAATACATATGCCGAGGCGGCAAGAATATATGCTGAAAGAAAAGACCTGGCTAAAGCAGAGGAGTGTTTGAAGAGGGCAGTTCAGCTGAGTCCTGCCGATGTCAACTTCCTGAAGAGGCTGGCTTCATTCTACCAAATGAATAGTCGTTTGCCTGAGGCACTTAATGTATGTCAAAGGATATCACAAGTAGAGCCGAAGGACATTGAAAGCAGGTTACTTTCAGCTTTTCTTTCACACCAATTAGGGCAGTTTCAACCGGCAGAGAAAGCTCTCAAAGAGATAATATCGATTTTGCCTGATGATTCCAGGGGCTATCGGGAGCTGGCCCTGTTGTATTTGACTACCGACAGAAATCCGGAACAGGCTAAATCTCTCGCTGAAAAGTCGGTTCAGCTTGAAAAGAGTGGCGAGAACTACTTTATGCTGGCGTGGGCGTGCGATGTCAATGGAGACAAGACAGGCGCCGTTGGGGCGATAGAGAATGCAGTGAAGCTGGATCCTGAAAACGCCAACTACAAACGAGCTTATGAACGTATTACTCAACGAAAATGACTTAAGAAGCTCCGCGGCTTTGCCATCTACTGTGGGCCCAAGTCGCACAAGCCCACGCGCGACAGGCTTCATCACAACAACGGTGACGGCACTCTCACCGACATCAGCCACCAGGCAAGTCTCTCCGTGCAGGCCGGCCATGGCGCGAGAACGATCTGCCTCGACTGTGACGACGGACGACGGCGACACGGACACCCTAGTTGCAGACGACGAGTTAGGAAGTTGCCTCTTTTGCAGCGACGGAACGGGCCGGTTTGAGGGATCTTCGTTGCGTGCGGGCACCCGCGGGACAACGCCGTAGTGGTGAGGTGCTCGAGATATGTGAGAAGAGCTGTGCAACAAGCAATGCAACGCGTCAGATTGAAAGAAGGAGAATCGCGATGAGACAGAAACTGGTGTTTGTAGGTGTTTGCTGGTGGATCCTGATGGCCGTCGTCGCGGCGCACGGTGCTGAGACGATCTTCATACCGGTCAAGATCGACGGGCCGCCGCACGATCCGGCCAATAACAGCTATTGGTTCGGCCCGTTCTGCGAATGCGCATCCGTGCTGGACGTGGATGGCGACGGCGATCTTGATATCGCTTCGGGACGCAACTGGTACGAGGCCCCGAGCTGGACCAAGCATGCAGACTTCCGCGACGGCGCCGAGACCAACGGCCCCGAAACGGACGACAACAGTGAGTTCGCCATGGATGTCAACTTCGACGGGCGCATGGATATTGTCAGCTCCGGCTGGATGTTCATGAAGGGCGCCTTCTGGTACGAGAACCCCGGCAAGAAAGACGCCGTGTGGAAGTCAACCAGGATTCATATGGCGCTGAACATGGAAGGGGTCATCCACGGAGACATCGACGGTGACGGCGACGATGACATCCTCTGTAACCACTGGGCGCCGGTTAAAGGCCAAGGCATGACCTGGCTCGAGCACATAGACAGAGCGCCCTGGTTCGTGGAGCACGTTGTCGGCACCGAAGGTGACGTACACGGCAACGGCCTGGGCGATATCAATGGCGACGGCCGCATGGATATTGTGACACCGAACGGCTGGTACGAGCAGCCCGGGCGCGCGACCGATACGCCGTGGAAGTTTCACGCCGACTATCGCTTCGAGCCCGCCAAAGGCAGAGGCGGTGGAGCATCGCACCCGATCATCATATATGATGTGGACGAAGACGGACTTAACGACGTCATTATTGGATCGTCTCACGCCTACGGCATGGCTTGGCTGCAGCAGCAAGTTGACGATCAAGGCAAACGCACGTTCAAGACACACTGGGTCGAGACCGAATACAGCCAGTTCCACACTTATGCCATGGGCGATTTGAATGGTGACGGCAAGCCCGACCTGGTGACAGGCAAGCGACTGTTCGCGCATCACGGAAGTGACATCGGCGCGGGCGAGCCCTTGTATGCCTTCTGGTATGATATCCAGGGCGGCAAGTTTGAACGCCATATCCTATCGTTCAATCACCTGCCGCACTATCCGGGTCTTGAGACGCAGAATCCGCCACCGAACTACGTTGTCAGCGTGGGGATGAAGCTCAACATCGCCGACATGAACAAGGACGGCCGCAACGACGTGATCATCGCCGGCAAAGGCGGCCTGTATGTATTCTACAATGAGGGGTCTCCTCCGACGCCTGGTGTTAGAAAGAAGCTACCGCCCCACGACTCGTATCCCACCTGGAGAGACTGGCCGGGATACAGTATTCTCTTCAACGGCAAGGACCTTACCGGCTGGAAGGTGCCGGAAGGCGACAACGGTCATTGGAAGGTGGTCGACGGCGTAATCGACTATGACGCGATGTCCGAGGCCAAAGGGAACAAGAGCCTCTGGACCGAAGAGGCATTTGGGGATTTTACTTTGCACGTAGAGTGGCGACTCAAGCGCACGTCGGGCCTATACCCGATGCCTACGATCTTGCCCGACGGTTCATACAAGACGGACGCTGACGGTAATGTGATAACGGTGCCGACCCCCAACGCCGATTCGGGGATTCTGCTGCGGGGTGCGACACAGATGAACATCTGGTGCTGGGCATGTGGTTCGGGGGAGATGTGGGGCGTCCGCAATAACAAATTATTGCCGCCTGAAGTACGTGCTGCGGCAGTGCCCAAGGTGCGCGCCGATAACCCTGTGGGCCAGTGGAACTCCTTTGACATTACGCTCGTGGGAGATCGCGCCACGGCAATGCTCAACGGCAAGATCGTCATTGATAATGCACTGGTGCCGGGAATTCCCGACGAGGGCCCGATCGGCCTGCAACATCACGGCGGCATCGACAAGAGGACCGGCGAGCATGGCCCCGCTTCCAGTCTGATTCAGTTCCGCAACATCTGGATCAAACGCCTGGACAGAAAAGCGGCCCGTGCCGCAGCAAGGTCGGCCAGGCGAACTGGCACAGACGGCTTTGTCACCCTCTTTAATGGCAGGGACTTGAGTGGCTGGCTCACCGGGCCGGACAACGCCTGGATCGTCAAGGACGGCGTCTTAACCGTGCGACGAGAGATGGACGGGCAGGAACACAATTTCGATTACCTGTGGACCAGGGACGCGTACGGCGATTTCATTCTCGATCTGGAGTATAAAGTTGTACGCGGCACGAATAGCGGTATCTTTTTTCGCACCTCGGACTTGAAGGACCCGGTCTACACCGGGATTGAGGTCCAGGTCTGCGATTCCTACGGCCGCAACAGGATCAGCAAGACCGGCACGGCGGGGGCGATCTATGATTGCATGGCCCCGACCAAGAACATGATTAAGCCGCCCGGCGAGTGGAACCGTTGCAGGCTCAGCTGCAAAGGCAGTGGCGTCAAGGTTGTGCTAAACGGCGAGCAGGTTATCGATATAGACCTGGACCGCTGGACGACGCCGCATCAGAATCCGCACGACGGGAGCCGCAACAAGTTCCCTCGCCCCTTAAAGGACTTTGCGCGAGTCGGTCATATCGGCCTGCAGGATCACGGTCGGCAGGTCTGGTACCGCAATATAAGGGTCAAGCGTCTGTAGATCAGTATTGGGCTTCAGACCGGCAGATGCCATTCTTGTAGGTGTCTCAACCACATCCAAGTAGACACTGGCTGCATTCGGCAAGGTCTGCCGGCCAGCGTAGGATTAAGAGGCTATCTGTGTTTGCAGGGACACTCCGTTGATTCTGGTTGGCGGGCTACTCACCTACCGATGCAGTATAGGTTCTCGGCGGTGCGTATGAACAAACGGCCGTTGGCAATCGAGATGGATGACTGTATCGGCGTCTCGTCCGTCTTAGTCTCGAAGATGACCTCGAATCGGTCACCGCCCGCTCTCAGTACCACAATCTCGCCGGTCTCGTTGATGCAGTAAAGCTTGCCGTCGCCCGCCGTAAGTGATGCCCGCCACGGCCCGCGTCCCCCGATCTTACCCTGCCAGAACTGCTTGCCTGTCTTCGGATCGAGGCATGTCACGACCTTGCCTCGCCTGATCCCGTCAAGCACATATAACCTTCCTTGATAGAAGAGCGGCGTGCTGCAATCCGGCGTTGCTTCATCGAATTCCCAGACTATTCGCGCGCCCTTGTCACCATCGGGTGGCTGAAGGGCGAAAAGACCATTGTGCTTGTGCCGCGCGCCGAAAACGAAGCCGGCACCTGTAACTAAAGAAGGGATTGTACGCGAATCCCTGACCTTGCGCTGCCAGTGCTCGAACCGCCACAGTTCTTTTCCCGTCACCGGATCGTTGGCCGTGACGAAGTCGGCTCCCGTGTTAAGTAACTCGACCTTGTCATTGCGGATGAGTGGAACCGGCGTGCTGTAGGTCTCCATGCCCTCGTCGAACGCGTTGCTCTTGCGCTGCTGCTTCCAGATAGTCTGCCCCGTCTTGGGATTCAGCGCCATTATGTAAGAGTCCAAAGGTCCATCAGCCGCGGGTGGCCGATAGGGCCTGTCACGCCGGATCACAACGACATACAGCTTGCCGTCATAAAGCAAGGGACTGTTGCTATAACCGAACTTCACAGCCAGATTTCCGTACTCGGCTTCAATATTCCGCGACCACAGCTTGTTGCCGTCGAAGTCAAAGCCGACCAGGTCACCGTTGCCGTACAGGAAAAATACGTTTGTCCCGTCCGCCGCCGGTGAAGGTGACACCATGTTATTACGCGGATACCTGCGCGAATCGGACCCTACACTGTTTCGCCACAACTGCTTGCCGGTCTCGGCGTCGAAGCACAGGGCGACAAACTCGTCTGTCCCCTCTACCATGGAGCTTACAAACACTTTGCCGTTTGAAACAACGGCTGTTGCTCCGCTTCGTCCGGGAAGGGGACTAATCCACGCAACGTTCTCAGTCTCGCTCCACGACGAGGGTAAATCCACTTCATCTGTCGAACCATTGAAGAACGGCCCCCTCCACTGCGGCCAGTCGGTAGCCAGACAGGGTACCACTGAGACCAGAATCACGAGAATCACTAAAACCATGCTCTTGGAATGTGTCATATGCCGTTGTCCTTTGCAGTATTGAAACTATGACCTTCGATAGTAGCCTGTACGCAAGAACCTCACTGGCAATACTGTGGAATCCTCCTAATTGTTCGGTCCGTATTCAAACAGATTCTCGTGTTTGTCAATACATCCGGTCGCCCGGATGACAGCGTTCGGATTCAGAATGGTGATCGGCTCGTCTGCAACGTAATTGCGCATTCGACAGCCCATCATAGTTATGGTGAGCTTGTCATTGCCTCGAACCAGAAGGTAATCCTGCGACTTGTTGAGTGTTGTCAGAGCCCCGTTCGGCCCGGAGAACGCCTCGACATTCATCAGCGAAGTGTGTCCCTTGCCCTCAACGATCAGCGGATGGACGTCTTGTACTTCTTCTCCGGTGTTCGCAATTATCGAGCCCTGTGCGATCTGCCAGTTGCGGTTGAACGTGCTGTCACCGAGTTTGTGTATTCCTACGGTAACGCAGTCAAAATTGAAATTTGACAGTTGCCCGTAAGTTGCCGGGCCCAGATAGATCCCGCCGTACACTCCGAATGTAAACAAATCGATGAGCTGGGCGTTATCCGTATGGTCGATGCGGTACGTAAATGTCTTTCTTGCTACGACCGAGTCGATTACCGCCCGGCGGTACCCGCCGTCGATGAACCGCCGGTTGGAGGGATTCACATGGCAGTGAAGTATCCGCGGAATGTCGTAGCAATAGTCGATGCGGATGAACTCGCCGCTGAGCGGATAGCCGTAGCAGTGCTCGAATAGAATCTGTTCAACAATGGCCCGCCGCCTGCCGTTAAAGTCCATTGCCAGGAACTCACCGTAGAAAGTAAGGCACGACAGCGTGACTCCTTGAGCCCCCTTGCTCTGCGACGCCCGAATAGTCGCCGGATACTCGATTATCATCGCCGGATCCCTCAACGTTTGCTTGGGATACCAGAACTGAATTCCCCGAATTTGGGTTGCATTCTCGACCGTGATAAAGACTCTCTTATCGTCTTCAATAGCAAAGACGCTGCCAACCGGCTGAACCTTATCGGGATGTCTTGTCCCTCGCCCGACTGGTCCGTGCACGCCGAACAGCGATACATTCGCCCTCAGAATGATCCCGCCGTCCACGGGGTAGGGCGTGTCGGACGGCTCGACAAAGAGCGCTGCCCCCCGGGGATGTGCCCAGTCAATTGCCTTTTGCAGGTTTTCTCTGTTGACCGCAGCACTGTTCGTAGGCACTACTGCAAATTCACGGATGCTCTTTAGTTGCCTGCCGGCAACATTGGCCGCGGCTGTCTCGTCCGATTCAGCCGCCCCAAGCCCAACGCACAACGCGAGCACGGGCAAAAACAGTGCTGCCAACATCCTCTTCGTGGTCATTGTCACCATCAAAAAGCGCCTCCCTAATGGTTGTTGATTGGTCCCAGAATCGATGCGCCGCCGACGCGGGCATACACTGAGAATCAGGTTCGCGAGATTCGTCTTTACGTTTCTCTTTCGGATTAGTATTTCACCTTGATTACCAGCGAACGGCTGAACGTAGGCAGCCGGAGCTTGTGAGCTTCGACCTTGCCCTCAATCCAGCGATTCGACCAAGGATCGTAGAAAAGCGCGGGCGTGCCGTGTAGGTACCTGCCGAGATAAGGAAGGTGAACGCGCGCACCTTGAATCGCGGTAGGTGCCTTGCCTTCGGCCAGCTCACTTCGCCACGTGTTCTGCTTGTCCCTGCACCAAGCCAGGAAGGTATGTTCACCGCGCAGAACATAAATGCGCAGACGCATATGATCCAGTCGCATGGGCACGAATTTCTCAGCTGGCGGGTCTATGTCCCTAACCGCCTCTGCGAACCGGTCAAAGTGGAACCACAGATTCATTGCAGCCACATATTGGTCCCAATGCCAGCTCTGTCCGGTTCCCGCAGCCCCGACAAAGAAAGGGGCGAAGATGACATCATGCAGTATTATCCCTGCCTTGTCCTTCTGATACAGTTTGAAGGGGCCAGTGTGCCTTGGCTCGACCGCCCCGCTTTCGGCCAGCAAAATAGGCTTGTTCGGATCGAAGGCCATCAGCTCCCGCACGGCATCGGCGGCCAGGACATCTACCGGACCCTTACATACATCGAGCGAGGCTCCGAGATCTAAATAGCGATGTACCTGGGCCAGATCATTGTCTGCCATAAGACAAAGATCGCGATATCGTCCGCGCTTCAGGCCATAATCAAAACTGCCCAGACTTTGGGTAGCAAGATTCTTGGCAAAGCGCTTCTTCAACTCACTCAGCATCTGCTCTGTCCATTCCATGTACCCTTTTCCACTGACACAGTCGACCTCATTCCACAATTCCCAGGCAAATATCGTAGGATCATCACCGTATCTGTCGGCGTACCAATCGAGCTTGTTCTTGAATTGTTCACGGCTCTTTGCGCCTTGGAAAAAATCGTCTATGTCCCTTGCAGGCCCACCGAGAGAGACATGGTGGATTGGCTTGGCGGCCCAGGGCTGGCTTTCCCCAAAGAAGTGGCGAAAATGCTCAATGGTGAGCTTGACGCGGATATTGTACTTACGCGCCATGTCGAGGACTTCGTCGATGCGTTTGGCCTTTTCCTGGTCGTACTCGCCGCTGCGGCTGTGTTCCACATCGAAGAAGTCGTGGCTAAGCCAGAGCCGGATGAAGTTGCCTCGATTCTCCGACAGTTTTTTCATCCAGCCGTCCATGCAAGCCAAGCCATCCAGTTCACTATCACCTCGAGGCGCGATCATATTCAGCCCGATTGGGATGTAGGGACGGCCGTTGGACAACTCAAAGTAGTGGGCATCCCGCGGACTTACCCTTACGAAGCTCTGACTGTCCGGCGATGAATCTCTTCGCTGGGCCATGCAACAGGCTGAGAGGGCCGCGATTAGGACATATACGAGCAGAACACGCATTGCCCTTATTCTGCTGCGCCAGACTCTTGCAGAATTCATAGTGGCTTCTCCAAAGAGCATAGTCTCGTGGTCATATCCTGACCAATCATACCACAGATGATGAGTTTCTTGTATACTTGTCTCTCTATTTCTGTATAGCATACGTAGATCCGCAGGAAGGATTGACGAACCAAAGAGGCTCCCCCGCGGCGGGCGAAGTCCTGCTGGCCTCGGAGCAGGCGAAACGGGTTCAGGTAAGATCAGAATCTTACATCCTGGTCCTCAGTTGCCTGAGCAGAAAAAGCGATAGCTGAATATTGGAGAAGGCACATGAGACGCAAATACCGCATTCCAGTTGCGCTTTTCGGTCAGTGTTTGTTGGTGGTTCTGGTTGCGGTTGCAGGGTCTAACGAGGCGAGTTGCGCTGCCACTGTGGATGTTGGCTTTGCGAGGGTTGATATCACGCCCACGACACCGATTCGCCTCAGCGGATACGCGGCCAGGAGCACTGAGTCGGTGGGCGTGCAGCAGAAACTCTGGGCCAAGGCGATGGCAATCGGACGCGGTCGTGACACGGCTTTGTTGATCACGGTAGATTGCACCGGTCTATCGCGGGACCTGACGGGCCGGATCAAGCGGTCGCTATGGGACAAGACCGGAATCCCGGCGAGAAGTATTGCGATGGCTGCATCGCATACGCACTCTGCGCCGATGATAAGCGGCTATTTGGAGAATCTGTTCGGCCGGAGCAAACATCCCATCACGGCCGAGCAGCAGGCACACATCGATCAATATACAAAGGAGCTGGAACAGAAAATCCTGAAAACGGCGCTAGACGCAGCGAGTAGTCGCCGTCCGAGCCTCTTGTTCTGGGGACGGGGCAGGGTGGGCTTTGCGAAAAACCGGCGCACCCAAGGCGGGCCGGTTGACCATGACCTGCCCGTTCTGAAGGTCACAGATCCTGATGGGGTCATGCGAGCCGTTGTTGTGGGCTATGCCTGTCACGGCACGACGCTCGATCCCGCAGACAACGTCGTCAGCGGTGACTGGATGGGCTACGCGCAACACGACATCGAGCAGCGATATCCCGGCTCGGTAGCGATGGTTGTGATCGGAGCCGGCGCCGACTCGAATCCTTTTCCGCGTGTTGGCTTGACCCACGCACAAAAGCACGGCCGCCGAGTCGCCGACCAGGTCGGACGGGTCCTCAGCCGGGACGATCTTAGGCCCATTGGGGGCGTCACCTCAGCAAGGGCGGGAACCGTTGAACTCGATTTTGCCAGAGCCGGCGTCGAGCCACTGCCCTACACGATTCAGACCTGGGTTATCGGCGACGAGCTGGCAATGGTCTTCTTGGAGGGTGAGGTCGTCGTCGATTATTCTCTGCGTCTCAAGGCACACTTCCGCAAGCGGCTCGGCGAAGACAAGCTGTGGGTCGCTGCCTTCTGCAACAGCGTCCCCGGCTACGTTGCTTCCGAACGCATACTAAAGGAGGGTGGTTACGAGGCAGACAGCTCCACGTTCTATTACGGGCTGCCCGGCCGTTTTGCTGCCGGTCTTGAAGACAAGATTATTGAAGAAGTGCTGGGACAACTGCGCGGCTTCGTGAAGGCTAGCGCAACCACACGGGGCGAATCGAAGGATTGATTATGAAGGCGAAGATAGATCGAAGGGAATTTGTCAGAGCCGTGGGGCTGGGGGCGGCATCTGCGGCCGTTGCGGGGTGCATAGGGGCAACAAAGTGGCAGGGGGGCAGGGCATCCGGGAATAGGCCCAACATTGTCTTTGTTTTGGCCGACGACTTAGGGTTCAACGACGTGGGGTATCACGGCGGCAACATCAAGACACCGAACATCGACAAGCTCGCCGCTGAGGGAGCAAGGCTCGAACAATTTTATGTCCAGCCGGTGTGTTCCCCGACTCGGTCGAGTCTGATGACCGGACGATATCCCATTCGCTATGGGCTGCAAGTGGGAGTAGTCCGGCCTTGGGCGGACTACGGATTGCCTCTGCAGGAGCGGACCTTGGCGCAGGCCCTCAAGGAAGCCGGCTACACGACCGCCATCTGTGGCAAATGGCACCTGGGACACATCAGCTCGGAATATCTTCCCACTTCGAGAGGATTCGATCATCAGTATGGCCATTACAACGGCGCACTTGATTACTTTACGCATATTCGTGACGGCGGACTTGACTGGCACCGCAACGACCAGCCTTTGCATGAGGAGGGCTACGCAACGAACCTCATTGCCGATGAATCGGTTCGTCTAATCGAGCGGCACGATCTATCTCGTCCCTTGTTTCTATACGTGCCTTTCAATGCCGTGCATTCTCCGTTTCAAGCGCCGCAGTCCTACGTCGACAAGTACAGTCACATCAAGGTCAAGCGACGGCGGTTATATGCCGCGATGGTTGCGTGCATGGACGATGCGATCGGGCGGATAGCCTCGGCGATCGAAAAGCGTGGCATGAGCAACAACACCCTAATCGTTTTTTGTTCGGACAACGGTGGAGTAGGTGGCGTAGCTGATAACGGCCCGTTACGCGGGCGCAAGGCACAGTTGTACGAAGGAGGCATACGCGTGCCGGCGGTTGCGGCATGGCCGGGCGTAATCAAGGCGGGCACGATCGTGGACGAGCCGCTCCATATTGTGGACATGTATCCGACTTTGCTCAAGCTGGCTGGGGCCGAGCTCGAACAGACCCTGCCGATTGACGGCAGGGACGCCTGGCCCGCGATTGTCGAGGGTAAGCCCTCTGCTCACGCAGACATCCTGCTCAATGTCACACCCGCAAACGGAGCGATTCGCTGTGGCGATTGGAAATTAGTTTACAACGGCAGCGTTGGCGCCAACGCAGCCGGCAGCAAAGTCACGCAGCAAGTCTATGAGCTCTTCAACCTGTCGCAAGACCCCTACGAGAAGAACAATCTGATCGAAGAGCACCCGCAGAGATTCAAAGAGCTCAAACACCGCCTCGAAGTCTACATGAACCAAGCTGTCACACCGAACGTCCCGCCCAACAGAATGCCGAGAGGCTTCAAGGTGCCTAAGGCATGGGGCCATCCCGATTGACGGAACCATTGCAATACCCCGCTACAGCCACGGATGGAGCGGACCTGGACTTGGGCATTCGGTGAGGGCTTTCTTGTCTATTTGGCGGAGAAATCTATCATATTCAGACCCAGAAGAGCTGTTCGCTTGTCATATGGGTGACGATCGGTCGTTTCGGATTGGACACGTGGTCAATTGATGCTTGAAGACACGCTGCTCAAATTGAGATTCAATCGCGGGGACAGAGATGCTCTGTGTCGCATGTACGAGAAGTACAAGGACGACTTATTGAGATTAGCGATTGCTCTGTTGAACGATGTAAGTCTGGCTGAAGACGTTGTGAATGACTCCTTTGTTACTTTCACGCGATCTATGGGAGAACTGAGTCTGAGAGGAAATCTCAAAAGTTTCCTGACGACGTGCATCGTGAATCATGCTCGCAACGTCCATCGGGCAAGACAACGAAAGACGGCGGTTGGGCTCGATCAGGCGGGACAAGTGGAGTCAGGCTCGAACGGGCCGGAGCAATCGGCGATTTTCAACGAGCAATATCAGCGGCTGCAGGACGCTATGGCTGGACTTCCCTATGAGCAGCGTGAGATTGTGATCCTGCATTTGCAGCACGATGCGAAATTCAGGCAGATCGCGAAGTTGCAGAACATCTCCGTCAACACGGTCAAAAGTCGGTACCGCTATGGGCTGGACAAATTGCGTACGCTTTTGAACAGCAGGTTGGAAGCATGAAACCAGCTAAGGACACAGAAAGACAGATCAAGAAGATTTATGCCGACGGGCTGCGGGTTACCACGAGTTCCGACCTGGACGAGAAAGTCCTTAACAACGTGATGGAGATTCTTGATGAGTTGGAGAAGAGAGAATCGGCTGCAATCGAGCCGAATATCTGGAGACTAATTATGAAAAGTAGAATCACAAAAATTGCCGCAGCAGCGGCAATAGTTATGGCCGTACTTGTTGGACTGCACTTTCTTAGCAATCCGCTTGCACCGACGGTGACATGGGCTGAGGTCATTCAACCCATTCTCAATGCTCAGGCCGCAGAATTTGACATTATTATTGGCGAAGAGGGTAAAGGTCCTGTTATTCACGATATGGTTATGGGGTCTCGAATCAGACGGACTGTGGAAGGTACGGATCAAGCTTTTATCATTGACTTAGAGTCATCGAAGCTGCTGACTTTGGTCGAACAGAGTAAAACAGCGGTGTACATCGATTTGAAGAGCCTTCCGGAAATTCCGCAGAATTACCTCGACGAACTTCAAGATGTTGTTTCTGTGCTGGAAGACGACCCTAACTTTGTAGTTGAAGAGCTGGGAGAAGAGGAGATTGAGGGTCGGTGGTGCGTTGGATTTTTGGCCAGCGGTCCCCAGGGCGAAGTGGTAATCTGGGCGGATTCGGAAACGGCTCTTCCGGTTCGCATCGAGCAGAAAGAACATCAAATGACGGTCATCTGCAAGAATTTCGAGTTCGACCCGCAAATAGATGAAGCGCTCTTCAGTATGGATATCCCGGAAGACTATACGCTGCAAGAGCAACAGCTCGACTTGAAGGCTGGAACGGAGGAGGCATTCATCGAGGGATTGCGAATACGCGCAGAGGTAATGGGCGATGGTATATTCCCAGAGGACGTTTCTGTTGGAGCTTATATCGAAAATGTTACCAAAGTAGGCGAGAGACTCCGTAATATCAGCGATTCAGATGGCATGAAACTGGCTCAACATTTGTTGTTCCTCCGGTTTTTCGAGGGCGAGGGAAAATGGCACTGGGCTGGTGCCGGTGTAGAACTCGGTGATGCAGAGAGTCCGATCTTCTGGTATCGACCAAAGGGCTCGGAAACCTGGCGGGTCATTTATGGAGATTTGCGAGTCGAAGATGTTGCAGAGCGCCACTTGCCGGAATCAGCACTTTCTGAAAAACAAACTAAGATCATCAGGTCTTCCGAGCAATGGCAGAAACAGGAGTTTGTTGGTAAGGAAAAAGATGTTTGGCATGTCACCGCATCAGGTGATATCGTTGCCCATTCCCATATAACTCTGACAAAGATGCCGGAAAGTACCAGTGTAATGTATGTGAAGCTGCCGTATTCCAGCGCGGTGCTGGAATCAGTGATAGTTGATGGTGAAGAGGTTCCATTCAACGTGGTGACCAAGGTCCGGTACGAACTGGAATTACCGGCCGAAAAGCTGCGCGAGCGGATGGCACCTATTGAGTGTATCTGGAGCATGCCTTT
>CP070675.1:6039123-6057865 GCA_020352215.1 Phycisphaerales bacterium | reverse complement strand
TACCAGACGACAGATGGCGCCATCGTGCGCTCGGTTACCGCGAAGTCATTGATGCCGTCGGAGTCAAAGTCGGCGACCACCGACGAAGTCTGCTGCTTGCCTGGATTGGGGGCCTCAAGGTCACCGGTCTTGCTCGAGAGGTGTTGCCACTTGGTGCTGCCGAACGCAGGTGCCGCCAGCAACAGGAGCGTCCATGTGCTACATGCAACGATCTTGTTCGATGTCATGGTGTGATGTCCTCTTCGCATGTTCGGGTACTCCAGACAAAAGACTATCTTGCTCGACTTCGAATGTCCCGCGCGCATTGAACACAATTGGCCTGCCGGGTCTCACTCATTGGATAATACCGCATCTGTCCCGTGAAGGCGAGGTGAATTCTCAAGGCAATGCGGCAAACCCGTTCTGCTATGCGGTTTCGATACCGGCCCTGATGAAACCGACGGCTGCTAATTGCATTCGATCGGCAACAGCTGTAGACTGGCAGACGTACAGGGCATCATGTTCTGGAGAATCGAATGGAGCGTTCAGGTTTTGTGCTCGTTTTGGGCTTATTGCTCTTAGGTAATCCCGCAGCGTACGCAGTGACGGCTGGCGAGCCGGCCGTGAAAACAAGCCCATCACCGTCGGAGGACTCGGCGCGCTCGCCGCTATATATGCTGACGTACGACCATGGCGGACTTGTTCTCTGGGGTCGTGAGCATTTCGAAGAGCACCTCAGCGAAGCCACGCTGTGGCTGGATCGTTACCCGAGTTTCAAGATTGGCTTGGATAATGAAGCCTACACGTACGACCAGTTGGCCACGGAGTACCCTGCTACGCTCGAGAAGATACGAAGGTGCCTGAAGGCCTACTCCGGTCGGTTCGGCATCGGGACCTGCACTTACGGCCAGCCTCTCTCGGTCTTCATCAATGAAGAGTCGAACATTCGGCAGATCGGTTACGCCTTGGAAGCCGACCGCAAGCACCTTGGGTGTGCCCCCAGCGTGTACCTGATGAGTGAGCATGCCATGCACAGTCAGATTCCGCAGATTCTGAACGGCTTTGGCTTTGGCGGCGCGATCATGCGCACGCACTACATGATGTACGGCTACAACCCGACCTTCGACGCAGCCATTGGTTGGTGGGTCGGGCTGGATGGTTCACGCATTCCGACAATACCGACGTATACCGGGCAGGGGGCCCAGTTCGGCCGGACGACCGTAGACAACTGGATATTGACGAGATACCCGGGTGACAATGCGCCGAAGTCACCAGCTGATTTTCGAAGGGAATTCGCGCACATCCGGCCGTTGCTGGCGAGCCGCGCCGATGACGCAGGACTGAGGAAGGAGGCTCTGGTCAAGGAGTACGAGGGCAGGCCGGGATACAAGTGGATCCTGCTGGAAGAGGTCTTCTCCACATTTCCGTCACCTGAGAAAGAGCTCCTAACAAGGCCAAACGACTTTGTCGTCCGAATGCCTTGGGGGTACTGCGGTAATGAGATATGGAATGCATCCCGCCAGGCCGAGGTGGCCGTTCTGACTGCCGAGCGGCTGGCCGCCATTGAGCACTCTGTCGGCGGAGAAGACCGCAATCCTCGGTTGGTTGAGGCCTGGAAGAATCTGCTGATTGCCCAGCATCATGACATACAGATTTGTGGCTTGTTGCATGATGCACGCGAGTTCCTTGCCAAGTCGCTTGGCATTTCCAGAGGCGTGATCGACGCGTCTCTTCGGCATGCGGCTTCTATGATGTCACCGGGAGACCATCAACAGGTGGTGTTCTTCAATCCTGTTTCGTGGCGCCGCCGGGAGTGGGTGAAGGTCCCGATCTCGCTGCCCCGGGGTTATGCAAAGGGGCTGGAAGTTCACCACGGCGATCGCGTTCTGCCGTCGGCCATTCTCTCGGCGGACTTGCACTCGGATGGAAGTCTAAGGGACATCGATCTGGCCGTCAGTGCTGATTTGCCCGGCCTGTCGGTCGCGTCCTTCCGTCTTGTTCCGGCAGGCAAGTCTCGTCCGGCGAGAAATGAGGCATTGCTCATCGACTCCGAGATTCTGACGATCGTGTCGCCGCACTTGAGTATCCGCTTTGATCCAAAAGGTGGTTTGTCTTCGATAACAGACAGGCGGACCAACAAAGAGCTGACCCGGGCCGGCAAGAGGAGTGGCTTTTTGGCCGGCAAGATAGAAGGCGTAGACACCGAGTCTTCAGGAAGGTGGGTACTGCGGCGAGGGCAGGGCGGGGCACCCTGGGCGGTCGCAACTGAGAACGGATTTGTCGCGGATATTCCGTACACTCTGCAGATGAAAGTCTATCGTGACGTGCCCAGGATCGATTGCTGGGTGCGATTACGTTTTGCCGGCCAGCGAATCGGGCGCATCAGTACGAACGTTCGCGATTTCATTTCCGGGTTTGTCCACGAAGACAAATTACGGTTCAAATTGTTTCCGGCTTTGAACGAGGACGGTACTACCGGCGTACGCGATCTCCCGTTCGCCGTCAGCGAGACGCGAAACCGCTACATTGATGGTCTGTACTTCTCCGCGCTGACGGGTGGTGAGAGCGGCATCGCCCTTTTCAACCGGGGAACGATGGGTACGGTTCGAGAGAAGGACGGCGGATTCTCGATGCCATTGGCCTACGCGATGTACTACGTGTGGGGTACGCGCATGCTGAGCGGTGACTTCGAGTATGAATTCGCGATTTACCCATTCACCGGGCGCTGGCAGAAGGCCGATCTGCACAGGCGAGCCATCGAGTATAACTACCAGCCGGTGGGGCTGTTTGCAGCAGCGGGCGTTGGGGCACTCGGCCATACGATTAGGCCCGTTACGGTCGCGCCCGCAGATGTCGTTGTCTCGGCTCTGTATAATACCGAAGATGATCTCTATCTTCGGTTCTACGAACACGAAGGAAACTCCCGGCAGGTATCGATTACATCCACAACGGACGACGTTGGCTTGACCGAAGTTGATCTTGCGGGCCGGGAAATGGGCGCCGTATCTGGGCCATTAAGCTTCAGTCCTTGGCAAATCAAGACCGTGCGGATACGGAAAGAGGGACACTGAGTGCTCTCGCTCGCATGTTAGAATGGGTCAGCGCTTTGTTGGAAAGTCTGTTACACTCTTGGCAAGAAGACATATCGCGGCTGTCCCCCCCAAACCTATAACGAAAAGGCCGTGAGTTGAGGTGGCTTGTTCTACATTGGGTTAGTGTCAGGGATGAAAAGGCAAATGACACCTTTGCATCAATTGAGCGGGTTTGGTAGTCTAATGTGATCGGGACATTCGTGATGGCCCTGTGCGCTGTATGTGGAAATCCCAGTTGAGTAACAGAGTCTCCAAGTTTGAGTGGATGCAGTTGTTGGCGCTTTCAGGCGTGCACTTTTTGGTTGACATGTTTGGCAACATGCTGCCGTCCATCCTTCCCGCTATCCGGGATGAATTTGCAATGAGTCTATCCGTGGGCGCATTTGTGCTGGCATCAGTGGCTTTGACTTCTAATTGGGTGCAAGTGCTGACCGGCCACATGAGGGCGAAGAAGACCGAGCCGCTGTTCCTGCATCTGGGACTTGTCTTGGCAGCTGCAGTATGTCTGTTATCGGCGTTGCCGAGGTCGAGTGGCGGCATTTCACTTATAATTCTCTTGAGTATTGTCAGCGGTTGTGGGATTGCGATAGCCCACCCGGAAGGGCTAAGGGCCGTTCACGCGATTCCTCGCATACGGGCTTCGGTTAGCACCGCGATCTTCATGACCAGCGGCTTTCTGGGGTTCTCTGTCGGCGGAATGATCTCGACAGCTCTTGTGTCCGGATTTGGCCTCCGAGGCCTGTACGTCTTGATCCTCTGTCCCGTCATTGGCATATTGACCGTGATCCTTCTTCGAGTGCGCTTGGCTGCCGAAGACCCGCTAAGCGATATAGAACCAGTGGCTGACACGGTCGAGACAAGGCTGTCGTTTTGGTCCGTCATGATCATGGCGTTGCCCGCGGCGATCTCTACAACGGTGGTCTTGCTGTTGCTTCCCACAAGGCTCAACGAGCTTGGGTTCGAGCTGACCTTTGGGGGGTTCTCCACAATGATCTTCGGGATAGGGGGGACGGTGGGCCCGTTCGCGTGGGTCGCCATTGCTCACAAGAAAGGTGACCTTCCGTGCGCGACGGTGGCATTGCTATTGGCGGTACCGTTGTTGGCCGCATATTTCTTGTTGATAGACAGCCGGACCGCGGTGTGGGTGCTATTTGGTGTCGGGTTCTGCTCCATGTCGGCCTACATACTCATTGTCACCATCGCCAGGCACGCGAGTGGGCCGAACCTTGGACAGCGGATGGGCTTCATCCTGGGTGGGAGCTGGGGTGTGGCCTGCATAGTCCTTCTGGTGTTGACTCCTGTCGCCGAAGACTACGGCACGCACGCGGTTCTGAAATTCATGCCCCTGGGTTATCTATTGTCGGGGCTCTTTGGCCTTTACATAATGCTAAAGAATGCAAAGTCCACCCAAGTCACCATCTGACCGGCAGCCAAACGGCCATCTTTGACTCCAGCCGGTTGTTCCAAGCGTAGTACGGAATCATGGTGATGTCTGTTCGACCCGGCTGGATGTCGCCGACTTGCCGGTAGCCTCCGACATCTCTTGTTACGCTCTTGTCGATGACCAAGGCCTTTGTCCTCAGGACGGTCACGCCGCCAAGCAGTTCGGGCCTGTGTTGAACTGTCCATTTCGCATCGGCGGCAAGACAAATGTCTTCAAACCGTACCCCACCCGGCACATCGATAGACTCAAGACAATAGACGACCGGACCGCGCATCACGGCGACCTGGTTGCGGGTGTGCTCAACGAGCGGATCGGCCACGATCATTCTCACGGGCATGGGCATACTCAGCTCGATCATATCGCCCGCCGCCCACTTGCGTGTAACGGCGGCGTACGACCCCGGCTTGCAGGCCACGCTCATCGCCTTGCCCGCGACAGTCAGATCGGCGTTCTGTGTCCAGGCGGGAATCCTCAAGAATATGGAGACTGCTTCGCCTGGCTCAACATCGTCGATGGCGAGCCGTACGGTGCCGTCCCAGGGGTAGTCCGTCTGTTGGGTGAGCTTCAGTTTCCGCCCATCAGCAAGTCTTCCGTCGAAGATGTTGCCGCCGTAGTGGTGGACCCACAGCCCCTTCTTGCTTACGCTGTAGAGGTAGTTGTGCCAGGATGCGACCGTACGCATCAGATTCGTCGGACAACAGATCATCCTTTGACCCGGATCCAAGCGTCTGTGCGTGTCGTTGCTACGGAGCAGGTGGTCGGCGCCATGCCAGCGAAGTGGATTGGTGTACGACCAGCCGTCCCCGTCGACCTCGATGCCGGAGAGAATCGAGTTGAAGATACTGCGCTCCATGATATCTGCGAAACGGGCCTCGGCCGTGATGGCGAGCATGCGCCAGTTCCACATGAGGTTTCCGATCTGCCCGCAGGTCTCGTTGTACGCCGTGTCGTTCGGTAGATCGTATGGCGCAGCGACACCTTCGTGGATAGAGTCGCCGGCGATGACGCTGAGCTTACCGGGCCCAAAACTCCTGACCGGGTGGGCCTTGTGCTTGGGACTGACACCGCCAGTGACATACATTTTCTTTGCCACCAAATCGGTCCAGAGACGTTCGAGGGCGCTCAAGAGCGTCTTGTCACCGGTCTCCATATAGGCATCGGCCGCACCGGCATAGAGATAGGTAAAGAAAACCGCGTGGCCCACTACTTCGGTTTCTTTGCGCAGGGGCCGCCAATTCTGGTTGAGATCACTGCCGCCTGTCACCCGCCCCCAAGTGTCGCGGCGCCCCTTTCCATAGCGGCTGCCGCGCCAATCGATGAAGAAATTCGCCAGGTCCAGATACGTGCTGTCGCCCGTTGTGCGATACAGCTCGACCCCTCCCATTATGATAGACGGGTTCCGCGGGAACTCGGCGAGCTTTGGATCGCGTCCCTTGAACGTGTCCCAGATGTAATCTGCCGCCTTGCGGGCGACGCTGAGCAGTTTCATCTTGCCTGTCACGCGATGATGGATACAAGCGGCCGTAATCAGATGCCCCATGGTGTACAGCTCGTGATGGTGGGCGTCTTGGAACCTTGGCCATTCACGGACAATTGTCTGAGAGGCGACATAGCCGTCCGGCCGTTGCGCCTTGGCAATTACCTCAACGATCCGGTCTATCTGCTTGTCAAGCTCCGCGTCACCGGTGACAGCATAAATGTAGCAGGCGCTCTCAAGCCACTTGTAAACCCATGCGTCCTGCCAATGGGTTCCTTTGAATTCGCCTTTCTCAATCCCGGCGGCAATTCTGAGGTTCTGTATGGCGTGTCCCTTTTCCGGATCCGATGCCAGCTCCCACAACCGTGGCAGCGTCACGTCGCGCGTCACGGCGAACCGGTCGGCCCAGAATCCGTCGGTCCAGCGAACATCTCTAATATCTACACTGTGCAATTTCGCATGCGGACTTGTCTGATTCTTGATGACACCGTAGTCTCGCTTGGCTGCATAGACTTCGGACTGCGGACTGTTGTGCAAAAGGGCAACAGCTAATATGATAAGTATCTTAGACGGCTTGCGCATTTTCGGCTTCTCTCCAAATAATCGATAGACGGACCACGGTCGAAACATAGAAGCACCTTTGGCCGTCAACATTATGATTTCCGAATCCCTCTGTGGAAAGGACAAAATCCGACGCTGACACACCAATCACATTCTATCTTTGAGTCTTTCGCGCGGTTTTGACGACGATCGGGATATATGGTATTAGTAGAAATAGAGTGCATATATGAGGTCGTTTAAGACAAGTAGAGGTGAGACGATGGCATTGAGAATGGTCTTAACGCTTGGCATGATTCTTTTGCTCACTGTTTCCGGCTCTTGCCGGCTCGCACAACCCGGCGGGGAGCAGGGCTCCAGTGGATCGGGACTGCGAGTGGAGTCCAGTCAGAACTCAAAGATAGTGCCGCTCTACGAGGTTCTTGAGATTACCTTCAAACATGAGAACGAATACGCTGACCCTTTCTTCGATGTTAATGTTGACGTTACCTTTACTTCTCCATCGGGCAAGCGGATACAGATAGGTGGATTTCACTACGGCTGTTCATCGGGGACGACGATTCGGCCCCAAGCGATGCCCGCCGCGCACGGGGAACGAAAGCAAGTCACGTATGCTTATGACAAGCACGATCTGTGGAAGGCGCGGTTTGCTCCAAGTGAGACCGGCAGGTGGAAATACAAATTCGTCTTTCGAAACCTGACCGGCCAAGAGGCCTTCGGCAAAGGTACGTTCACCTGTGTGAAGGGTAAGACGCCTAATCCCGGCTTTGTTCGGCGTCACGCCATGAATCCCTTTCGCCTTGTCTTTGACGATGGAAGTCCCTACTTCCCGATTGGGCTTCAGGACTGTTGGGGTGACAACTCCGGTACAGGCTCAGTTCTGGACCAATGTTCCATGGAGGGACCTTTTCGCACGGACCTGAAGGAGCCGCCGGCGCTGCCCGAGGGCCCTATGTTCGTTCGCGGGCCATCCTGCAATCCGCAAAACGCCGACGTTTACTTTCGGCACTTCTCACAATGTGGATTCAACCTCTATCGCTTCTCACAGCAGAACTGCTCGTTTCAACAGTATCGTGACCTGGACAACTACCTCGTCCAGGAGGGCATCATGACCGATGAGCTCCTCCGCTGCGCACGCAAGTACGGTTTTAGAATCTTCTATGGGATTTTTGGCTATCAGAAAGTGTTCAACGACGACCCGTACAACGAAGTGAATATGTCCAAGGTGAAGCGGTTCATAAAGTACAGCGTCGATCGATGGGGGGCGTATGTGGACTTCTGGGAATTCCTAAATGAACAGCACGCGCACGATCACTGGTATGAAATCATGATTCCCTATCTGAGATCGCTGGACCCGTATCATCATCCCATCACGACAAGTTGGGAAAGGCCGGAGCTGGATGGTATCGAGATCAATGCTCCGCACTGGTATCAGAGAGAGAACGAGCTCGAATCCGATTCGATCACTGCATCGAGAGCAAGGAATTGGAAGAGGTACGAGAAGCCCGTCGTAGTCGGCGAACAGGGCAATCATATCGACAGGGGTAAACCTCAGCCCCCCGGCGTTGGGGGCGTATGGGATGACCGGTCGGCGCTGCGAATGCGGATCCGGAACTGGACGGCCTTCTTCAATGAGATCGCCTTTATCTTCTGGAACACGAGCTACGCCAGAGACGGGCACTTTATGAACATTTGGCTCGGACCCAAGGAACGCGAGTATGTCAGGGCCATGCAGGACTTTGTGTATCGCTTGGACAAGGATGTCACGATGGTCCCCGTCGAGGTGTCACACCCCCATCCCGTTCGCGCTTATGCCTTGGCTTCGCGAGACCGGGCAGCGGTGTATTTGCATCACTTCAGCGACCATTCCAAGCCGATTGAAGGTATCAGTGTGACATTGGATGTGCCTGCACATGCAAAGGGGTACTGGTACATGCCGGAGAATGCGCAGGTACGGCAAATCATTGACGTCCGATCCGGTAAACAGACGCTTGAGGCCCCTGCGTTCTCCGTTGACCTTGCTTTGCTCATCACGCCCGACGGGCCTCCCGATATCGATGGGGATGGCAAGCCCAACCATATTGACCTGGACGACGATGACGATGGCGTGCCCGATCTTACCGATGCCTTCCCTTTGGATCCTGAGGAGTACGAAGATGGTGATGGGGACCTGATCGGTGATAACATGGACGCCGACGATGATGCGGACGGCGTAGGTGATGACGCCAACAACAACGGTGTAGCCGATTGCGAGGAGTTGGACGTTGACGGCGATGGCGTGGCCAGAGCGAAGTCCGTTCCGTGGGATGTGTTCCCGCTGGACCCAACGGAGTGGCGAGACACCGATGGAGACGGAATAGGTGATAATGCCGACACCGACGACGACAACGACGGCTTCAGTGACGCAGCAGAGAAGCGGTCCCGGACGGACCCTTTAGATAAACTGAGTTTTCCAACCCGTTAGCTCGCACTTGCCGGCGCGCGCTTAGCAGTTGTTGGCCCCAGGACGTATATGGGAAATCCCGGTCAGGAATGGTAAATCATGAATAGATCCGAGAACAGCAGGTCAAATCGATTTGTTTACGCGATAATCTTAGTGGGCCCAATCGCTATGAGTTTGTTGTTGTGTGCTGCTGCCGCAACACAGGCAAGGCCCCCGACCGAACCGGTGCTTCGTCACTCTGAAGTGGTCTTCATGTACGCCGCGGACAACGACGCCTATCGCGCGTACAATGCCACCTTTGTGGCTTGGGGCGGGGCGAAGACTCCTGCGGAGGTCAAGAGACATCATGACATAGGGGTGCGCTGCACCGGTTCGATGTGGTGCCTGACAGCCGGCGCCGAGAACATCCACAAGAACGCCGCTCTGCGCGAAGCCTGTGCCGTTGATATTGAAGGCAAGCCGGTGGAAGTCCCCTGGCTTTTCGATCACACGTACCGGGACACTAAGACTTACTTCGGCTGCACCAATCATCCTGAATTCCGTTCGTTATGCCGTCAGAGAGTGCGCGAGGCGATGGCCGGAAAGGCCGACGGCCTGCACGTCGATGACCACCTCGGAACCGCCGGTGCGGCGTGGTGGCAGGGCGGCGGTTTCTGCGACTGGTGCGTGAAGGCTTTTCGAGAATATCTGAAGGAGCACGCGGACAAGGGGCAACTTGAAAAGGCATCTGTCTCGGATCTTGAGACCTTCGACTATCGCGAACTCGTACGCAAGTACGCCAAGACTCGCGCCGAGTACAAGAAGGTCCAGCACGAGATACCTCTGATGGACCTGTTCCTTGACTTTCAAGCGACGGCGGCAACTGAGCACACGCGCCAACTCGGTTTGCTCGCGGCGGAAGTTGCCGGCCATCCCGTGCTACTCAGCGCCAACGCCTGCATACCCAACAGAGCGCATGAATACGTTGTCAAGAACCTGACCCATATAGTCTGCGAGGTCAGGCAGAACGCTGCGGCCGGCGTTGAAAGGATCGACCATGCCATCGAGGCGTACAGGCTGGCCGCAAAGCTTGGCAGGCCTCTTGCCGCCACCGCATCGGGGCAGGACTGGGCTTTCGTCAAGCAGCAGAACTGCGAGGAGCTGGTCCGCTTCTGGATTGCCTTGGCCTATGCTCACGGCCAGCGTTTCATGGTTCCCCATCCGAACAGGCAGTGGTGCTTCAGCAACGAGCTGGGCACGCACTGGTACGCCGCCCCCGTCGAGGCCTACGCCCCGATGTACCGATTCATCCGCGCTAGGTCCCGTTGGTTCGATGGTTTTGAAGCAGTCGAACTAAAGCAACTGAACGCCCCGGACAACATACTCTGCACGGCCAGACGCAACGCCGATTCCGGGCAAGTCGTCTTGCACGTCTTGAACCGCAATTACGATAAGGGCGGCGAACGCTTCGATCGGCTCCCGCAGGCCAAGATCAGCTTTGAAGAATCCGCAATCGCGGGGGGTGTCAAGCAGGCGACAATTATGTCCTACGATGCTCCCGAACGGGAGGTTCCTGTTGGAAGTAAGAATGGCGAGATAGAAATCACGCTTGCCGATCTGAAACTGTGGAGCCTGGTTGTCTTTGACTAACGCTTCATATCTCTAATGCGTTCTTCGAAAGACTGCGATGAGACGTGAACAACGGCCTGGTTCAGGCCTTTGCCGAGGATGACGATGAGGGTTGCGCCTTGATACGAATTGGAGGTCAAGACCATGAAAACCAGACGAACAATACTGCTTGCGTTGATCACACTTGTCGTTCCAACATCCTCGCAGGCAAAGGCAGCGGAATCCGGCCGCTCACGGCAGGCACAGCGTCCCGCTGGTGTAACGGTGGAGCGGGACATCGTCTACGCCCGAGTGGGGAGCAGAGAACTGCTTCTTGATCTTTATCTCCCGGCGAAAAGTCCAGCCCCATCGCCCGTAATAGTCTGGGTACACGGTGGAGGTTGGCTGGGCGGCAGCAAGGGCTCCGGCGGTCGAGCGCGTCCCATGCTCGGCAGAGGTTATGCAGTGGTGGACGTCGGCTACCGCCTCAGCGGCGAGGCAATCTTTCCCGCTCAGATTCAAGACTGCAAGGCGGCGGTGCGTTGGGTGCGGGCAAACGCCGACAAGTACAGTCTCGACCCTGGCCGCATAGGAGCGTGGGGCAGTTCGGCCGGTGGGCATCTGGTTGCGTTGCTGGGCACGGCAGGCGACGTAAGAGAATTCGATACTGGGGCAAACGCTCGATACTCGAGCCGTGTGCAGGCTGTGTGTGACTGGTTCGGGCCGACCGATTTCACGCAGATGGACAAGCACTCGCTCGACGGCAGCAGCCTGATTCACGACGCTCCCAATTCACCCGAATCGCTCTTGGTTGGAGGACCGATTCAAGAGGAACCACACCGATCCGCGGCCCGCAAGGCCAATCCCATCACGTATGTGACAAAAGACGACCCACCATTTCTCATCATGCATGGCGACAAGGATATGCTCGTGCCTCTTCATCAAAGCGAACTGCTGCACGATGCTTTGACCAAGGCGGGTGTTGTCGCACGACTCTACGTTGTCAAAGGTGGAGGACACGGGTTGCGCGGCGGCGAGGACCGTTCCGAGAAACTCTTTGAAATAGCCGCCGACTTCTTCGACAGGCACTTGAAGGTGCGAAAGCCAAGAGTGTCTCCCACCCATTTGGATGAGAGGTACGGCGAGCACGAGAAGCAGGCCTTTGACCTGTACTTGGTTGAGAGCGACGAACCGACGCCGTTATTCATCTGGATTCATGGCGGGGGCTTTCGTGGCGGCGACAAGCGAGGCGTCAACGCGGCGATGATTCAGCGGTTCGCCCGGCACGGAGTCTCGTTTGCCTCGATGAACTATCGACTGACGGACGTCGGTCCGTATCCGATGCAGATGCTCGATGCGGCGCGAGGTCTCCAGACCATTCGCACCCGGGCTAAGCGGTACAATATTGACGCAACGCGGATCGCCTGTGGCGGCGGCTCGGCCGGAGCGGGCATCTCAATGTGGCTGCTTTATCACGATGACTTAGCCGACCCAACAAGTAACGATCCCATCGCTCGTGAGTCTACGCGTATCACTTGCGCGGTCGGCATCGGTGGACAGACGTCCTATGACCCCCGGGCGATTCAGAGGCTGTTTAATACAAGCCGGGTTCATGAGGCGCTCGTTGCTTTCTATGGCATGGAGAATCACAAAGACGTGAACCGCCCCGAGGTGATTAAGTTGTTCGAGGATGCGTCAATCATAAACCACGCCACGCCCGATGACCCGCCGCTGTATCTGTACTACCCGCAGGCGAATGAGCCACTGTCTGCGGATTCGACCGGCAGGCAACACATCCACCACCCAAAGTTTGGCTTTTTCCTCAAGGAGAAGACCGACAAGCTCGCCCTGCAAGTTGTCCTGAAGCTCCGCGAAGACTTTGACCCCGGCAACCGCAACAACCCCGAGATAGTTCGGCACCAGGTGGACTGGGTGCTACAGCAATTCGGCATAGAAGCAGGCGAAGCTGATTAGCGACCGACTGCTACAAGTGGTACGGGTGGCGCTGTGGCCGACTCATCATTCGCCGCGCCTGCTCGTCACCGACGATTTCCTGTTTGGCCTGATCCCATTCGAGCTTGCGGCCAAGGATATAGGAAAGGTTGCCGAGGACGCACAGGTTGGAGACCCCGACGGCCGCCTTGATATTCATGATGGTCTCGGCGCCGGTCTTAATACCGTTGAACCAGTCTTCTTTGTGGCCGGGACTCTTGCGGACATCCTTTGCGCCGGCTGGCGGCTCCCACTCACGTGCCTTCTTCTCGACCCACGTGCCACCATCGCCGCCCCAGTGAACGAACTCGCCCTTGCTGCCGTGATAGACCGCGCCGTAGCCGGGACGGCTGATCTTGCCGCCCGGTTCCTTGCCTGTCCTTTCTTCGGCCGGCACCGCGTTGCCGGTGTGCTGGTTCCACGTGAGCACCCAGTCGGGATTCTTGAATGTGTAAGTTACGTCCATGGTGACTGCGCTGTCCCACAGCCCCTTCTTCGGAGGTGTCCCCGTGGCCTCAACGGTGACGGGCCCGGTGCCATCGGCGCCCATCCACCACATGGCGCAGCTCATCACGTGGGCGCCTCGGTCGCGAATCTGGCCCCCGCCCGATTCCATCACCCAGCGGAACACACCGTGACAGTATCTCTGGTTATACGGTCGCCAGCGCAGCGGCCCAAGCCACAGGTCCCAGTCCAGCTCGGGCGGTGGGTCACTGTCGGGAACAGGATTGCTGTCTTCCGGACTGTTGTAGTGGAAACACGTCACCTTACTTATATGGCCAATGTTCCCGTTGACTAAGTATCTGTGCGCCAGATAGGCTTCCGGCTGAGATCGCCCCTGCGAGCCGACCTGGACCGAAACCTTGTTCTTCTCGGCGGCAGCAATCATTGCCTTGCCTTCTTCGATGGTACAGCAGGCGGGCTTCTCGACATAAACGTGCTTGCCGCATTCGGCGGCATGAACTGTCTGAACGCCATGCCAGTGGTCGGGCGTCCCTATGACCACCGCGTCGATGTCTTTGCGCTCAAGGATATAGCGGTAGTCGCGATAGGGCGTTGCGCCGGGCCCGGCGACTTTGAGCGCGGCAGCAAGTCGTTTCTCATCCACGTCGCAAACCGCCGCTATATTGACCTCGCCGGCCTTCGCACGCCCGGCCATATCGCGCAGATGGTATCCGCCCATTCCGCCAACGCCGATGTGGGCAACCGTCAATCGTTCATTTGCCCCACCTCTGCTTGATCCTGCCAGCACGCCGGACCCAATCAGGTACGGTACGCTAACCGCTGCACCCGCCGTGGCCAGGAATTCACGCCTATTAAGTTGGCTTGACTGTTTCATGATTCGATTACCTTTCTTCTCTCGAGTCGGCACTGTCGAATAATGTGCCAGCGTGCAAGTCACTACCGAGTTTTACTCCAGCGGCCTGACGTTTGTCTTCTTTGTAGGCACGAGCTTTACGCAGGCAAGTCCTCTAACCTTCTCGCCACGCTGCCGCAGCGACTGCGCGATATTGAGCTTGAAGCCTCTTGGAGCGGCCTTCAATCCGGCCTTGAGTGCTCGGATGGCCCTCTTATTGGGCAGACGCTGCAGCACCATCCGGGCGTCCTCGCGCAGCTCTTTGTGCTCCAGCAAAGCGGCGATCGGTTTGACGGATCTCCAGGTGCCTATCTCAGAGAGCATCCACAACACCTCGCGCCGGACCGAGACCGGGTGATCGTCACTCAACAGGCCGGTCAACTCAGCAACGACGGCTGTCTTTTCGGTCCGAGCCCCGGGGCGACCGGCATGGCGGGCTATCTTCCACAACGCGCGTTTCGCCGCGCGGGCAACTTCGAGGTCCTTGTCCGTCATGACCTTGGCCAAAGGCTTGACGGCAGGAGCCCCGACCTCGCCTGCACCCAGCCATGCCTGTGTTCTGGTCTCGGCACTTTTATCCGTGATCCTGCCAATCAGTTCATCCACGGCTTTGAGCTCCGCGGCGTCGGTATTGGCGACCATGACCACACCGGCCAGCGACGTGAGAGGCGCCTTCTTTAGGTCCTGAAGCGACATTTCTGAAACCCTTTCCTGCAATTGTCTTTGAACTCTGACTCTCAACATGACCTACGTTTGTGGGCCGTAATTCCGCCAAAATACAGAACCTGTCCGCGAAACGCAAGTGGCTCGGATATTTTCATTGTCCGGAGGATTGAAGGGAGATGTCTTAGAGGGTCACTTAAGCTTTGGTCGCGAAGCCAGTGATTGTCACCCGTTTCAACTAAATCAAGAGTAGTTAAGGTTTTCCGGCCTTTTAGCTTTTGCTTATGATACTGTTAGCTACGTGGTATAATTGGGGCCGTGTTTTGATGGGCCGCGATTGGTCCAAGCGACTCCGTCTGAGGCAGAAGCAGGTGAGGTCATGACGTCAAGACGACAAGCCTTTACGCTGATCGAGCTTCTGGTGGTAATTGCCATCATTGCGCTATTGATGGCGATACTGATGCCGGCGCTACAGCGGGTGAAGCGACAGGCAAAGACGGTTGCATGTCAGGCCAATCTCAAACAGTGGAATCTCATCTTTTCGATGTACGCGAACGAACACGATGGCAGGTTCCCTGGCTGGCTTGATGCTGGGAACAGGTGGCCGCTCGTGCTCAAGGAACTGTGGCCTCACTACCGCGACACCGACGATCTGTTTCTGTGCCCGGTAGCCACAAGGCCGGCGCATGAGCGGCGGCCTTCCTCGACTTGGTCTGAAGGGGGCAAGTTCTCCGTCTGGACTCTGACCAGCGGCTATCCCGGCACAGTGATAGATGGCAGCTACGGCGTGAATCGTTGGGTCCAGTTCGTACCCGGGGCCGAGGAGGAAGGGTCACGCGCGGCCAAGTTCTGGAGGATTGCCTCCGGCAAGGGCGCAGCCAATGTGCCGATGTTGTCGGATAGCGTTCTATGGTACGCCTGCCCAAAGAGCGACGGCACTCCTCCGCAAGAAGAAGACGATGCGTGGACGGAGGAGTCCCTGTACTGCTGCGTCAACCGGCATGATGGAGTCGTCAACGTGGTCTTCATGGACTGGTCTATTCGCAAAGTGGGGCTCAAAGAACTGTGGACGTTGAAGTGGCACCGTGAGTTCGACACTGCGGGCCCCTGGACCCAAACCGGCGGCGTTCAGCCTGAGAGCTGGCCCGAATGGATGCGAAGTTTCAAGGACTACTGAGAGCTCGTACCTTGCCGCCCGTGCCGCATCTCACCTCAGTCTTCGTCGCAATTGGTCCAGAATCTTTGTGCTCAACCTCAAGCGGGCGAATTCACCGGTGCCCCGAAGTTGAACTGCCGCACTTTCCAATCGGCCGTCAGGCAGCTTGAAAGCGACCTCCACGTAGCCGGCGCCGCGTTTGTCGTCACGGACCTCGCCAACTGCAAGCGCCCATTGGCTTGCAGTCGCATCGGCTGCTGCTGCGGCCACTCGCTTTATCCTCTGGTTGGTGGATGTGCTGCTTGTCGAAAGCTCATCGCGCACACCCAGCAGCCGGCGCAGTCTCTCCATGGTCGGAGCAACGTACGCTCCAGCCAATACCCGGCTGGCACCTTCGGCACTGCTCAGCGCCGCAGCCAAGCTCCCGCCGCTGCCCGCTTCAGCCAGCGCCAGCGTCGCGCCATGTGCCTGCAAAAGCTTCACGACGTGCTGCTCCAAAGACGTTTCACCATCCGCATACACATAGTCTCCCAAGTGCTTCGTAATCTTCTGTCTCAGCTCCTGGAGCCTCGCCTGGTCCTGCGGTGTGTCGTTGGGCAGTGAGAAGGTGAAATCCACCCGGCTGCCTTCGAACTGCGAGGAAACCGTTATATCGGGCGCGAGCGGCACATGGTCCTTGAGCATCTGGTCGATCTGGGATTGGCCCAGGCCCACAAAACGCAGGGTCAGCGAGCAGCCGGGCAGTCGTGTGCCGAATCGCCGGCTCAGATAAGGCACCAGCTCATTGCGGACCATGGCCTGCAATTCGCGAGGCGGCCCCGGCAGCGCGACGATCACAGCACCGGCCGGTTCAAAGACGAGGCCCACCGCCGTACCGTTGGGATTCTCGAAATAGGTGCCCCGCGTTGGCACTTGCGTCTGCCGGCGCAGGTTAGAGCGAAGCCGAGCAGGCGATACACGGAAACGCTCCGCCATCTCCCGCAGCACGTCGGGATGTTCTTTCAGCTCGATTCCCGTAAAGCCGGAGAGTGCTTCGCGTGTAATATCGTTGTCGGTGGGACCAAGGCCTCCGGTGACTATGACGAGGGCCGCCTTGGCCGTGGCAAAGCGGAGTGCCTCTTTGAGATCGGCCGGCTTGTCGTCCACACACATTGAGCCGACGCAGCGCAGGCCCAGTGGGTGGAGCGTCCGGGTGAGGAAGTGCGTGTGCCCATCCGCGTAGGTGCCGGACAACAGTTCGCCGCCGGTAACGACGATCACGTAGGGGGTAGGTTGCGGAGCAGACCCAGGCGGTGGCCCACATGCAGCCGGCGGTTGTAATAGCCCGATTACCAGCAAGACGCATAGCCAATGCAATCGGAGCCTGACCGAAGCGGGAATCGCGATTCCCCGGCAACAGACCCCAATCTCAGTTTGTAGAGATTTCTTTCCCGACATTGCAGCCACTCCTGATGAGACAAAGTTCAGCATTTCATATATTGGTAAATGCAGATGCCGTAATAGTCAAGGGTGTGCCGGGCTACTGTAATCCGGGATGCGTTTGACTAAGCTGCCCCAGTTTGCTAACATAATCAGTAACGTGTCCTGGCAATCAGTCGTTGCATTGTCTGGTGCTCGTAGGGAAGGAGGTGTCGCCGTGAAGCGTATATCTCATACAAAGATTTGGCTAACGTTGCCGTGGATTGTCTCTCTGTTGATCGGTACAGGTCGTCTGCAAGCGAAATTCACCGTAGTGGCCTTGCCCGATACGCAGAATTACTCGCGCAACGAGATGTTTCCAGACTACCCTAATGGTATCGCAGAGATCTACACGGCGCAGACTCAGTGGATCGTCGAGAACCAGCAGGCAAAGAACATTCGCTTCGTGTGCCATCTCGGCGACATTGTTGATAGCGGCCCGGACACCGCCCAGTGGCAAGTAGCTGATTATGCGATGAGCATCCTGGACGATGCCGGTATCCCCTACGGGACGTGTCTGGGGAATCATGACAATCACTATGGCTACGGGATATCTCCGGATACGGATCCCAACGCGACGGACTACCTCGCGTATTTTGGGCCGGTAAGGTTTGCGGGCAGAATATGGTACAGGGGTTGTTCCCCGACCCAGCGCAGCAACTACCAGGTAATAGAAGTCGAGGGCAAGAAGCTACTCTTTCTGAATCTCTCGATAGACACACCGCAGAGGGAGCTCGACTGGGCCCAGCAGGTGCTGGACCAGAACCGTGACAAGCTCGCAATACTGTCGACACACCGTTACATTTACGATTTCCGCATCCTGGAGGGGCGTTATGGTGACGGTGTCCTTGGTAGTGACACGTATGAGGAAACGGAACTTGCCGACGAGAAGTACGATCCGGAGACCATCTGGCCCGAGCAGCTTTTCGATACATTCATAAAGACCAATCCGAATATCTTCCTGGTCCTCTTCGGTCACTGCGACGGTCAGTACCACCAGATCAGTGAGAACGATAAAGGGCTTCCCGTCATCGAAGCTCTCGCAGACTATCAAGACGGTCCGAACGGCGGAAATGGCTGGATGAGAATTCTGGAGTTCGACTTCGACAACGGAACTGTCGCATTCAGTGCATACTCACCAACATTAGGCCGCCAAAGGACGATCGTCGACGACTTCATGGATACTCTGCTCATCATCAACATGTATAAGGATTCACTTGCGGAAGCCGTCGGTCTGACGGAGCTTCAAAAGCAACTGATTCTGGCTCAGCTGCGAGCCGATGTTCCGGCCTACACGAAGGCCCCTGAGCTCGAGGCCTATCTGCAACAGCCGGATGTCCAGGCCTATCTGACGGCCGAGGGCATGAATTACGCTTGGGATGGTCTCTGGATGGAGGCCTTTGCAGATGGCAGCAGAGACCCATCCTTTGTGGTGGCGGTCGACTTTGATGCCTATGTTGAATCCGAACAAGAGAGCCTTCAACAGGACCTGAATCAAGCCCAGATTGGTGCGGGCGAGGGTTTCCGGGCCGGCCT
>CP070675.1:6027601-6039023 GCA_020352215.1 Phycisphaerales bacterium | reverse complement strand
GGCCGGGCCCATTTCCCAGCAGCATGTGGTGGGTCTGCCGTCGGGACAGAATTCAATGCCGGCGCATCGGATTCATGCCGGTCTGGGCCCATACGCCAAGGTCGATTGGCTTCGCATCATCTGGCCTGATGCAGTCCTGCAGGCTGAACTCGAACTTACGGCCGATCAGGTTATAACGATCACCGAGCTGCAGCGTAAAACTTCCTCCTGCCCTCATCTATTCGCGTGGGACGGGACGCATTTTGAGTTTGTCTCCGACTTTGGCGGCATGGGTGGGATAGGGTACTTGGTCTCGCCGGGCGTATATGCCAAACCGGACCCGACCGAATACGTGCCGGTTCCGAATCTGCAGCCACGTGACGGCCAATACATCCTTCAGGTTACGGAGCCTATCGAGGAGATTGTCTACTTTGATGAAGCCAAATTGATCGCCGTCGACCACCCGGCCCAGACTCAGGTCTACCCGAACGAAATGATGGCCATCACCGCTTCACCACCGGCCTTCGAGCTTTTCTGTTTCAAAGACTCTATTGAGCCTGTGCGTGCTGTTGACCATCGCGGCGCTGATGTCACCGATAAGATCCGTACAATCGACCGACGGTACGCTGGCGCGGCTGAGATTGACCCGCGTTTCGTCGGCTTTGCGCAAGACCATTTTGTGGAGCTTGACTTCGGTGATCGCCTCAAGGCGGTGTCACCGCAATCGCGACTGGTGCTGTTTCTTGCCGGCTGGGTAGAGTATCCGTATTCGTCGACGAACTTCGCCGCGAGCCAAGCGGGCTTGCACGTGCAAGCACCGAGCGTTTTCGTCCTTCGCGACGGCGAGTGGGTGGAGCTGTTCAAAGAGGTCGGATACCCCGCTGGCATCCGTCATATGATGACTCTCGACGTGACGGGCAAGGTGCTGCCGAGCGATCGGCGGATTCGCATCTGTAGCAACATGGAGCTCTACTGGGATCGTATGTTCCTGGCCCCAATTCTTGAGGATGCAGGACTTCGTGTCCGGGAGATCTCAGTCAAAAGTGCCGATCTGCATTTCCGGGGTTATCCGCGGGAATATTCTCCCGACGGGCACCACCCGAATCTCTATGATTACTCCCAGGTGGACAGGACCGTGCCGTGGAAGATCATGGCCGGCGACTACACCCGCTACGGCGAGGTCGCCGAGCTTCTGCATGAGACCGACGACTGCTACGTCATCATGGGCCGGGGGGAAGAGCTTACGTTGACATTTGCCGCCGATGCCTTTGGGCCGGTGACCGAAGGGTGCCGTCGTTCGTTCATTCTCAAAACCGATAGCTTCTGCAAGGATATGGATATTTACTCGGCTTATCCCGACACCGTGGAGCCGCTCCCGTTCCATTCCATGAGCAACTATCCCTACGGGGACGATGAAGAATATCCGGACGATCAAAAGCGAAGGCTGTATCGCGGCCGCTTCAATACGCGCCGGGTAGGGGCAGGCCCGAATTGAAGCGGTGGGCCGGCAGAATCTCCTGTGGCGAACTGAGGAATAGTAGGCGTCCTGGTCTATTGTCTTGGGGTGGCATTTTTGGTATCATCAGGTCCAGACAAGTCACGTCGTTTTTGAACCGGGCCGCGTTGTCTCAGCCAAGATAGCTCGCGATGGAAAAGCACTGCAGAAGTGTTGAATGGCCGATACGTAGTTTGCAGTCCGCCCCACCGTTTGGCTGCGCGACTGGCAAACGGACTGGATGGATCGTAATCTTGACTGTTCTCCTGTGCGCCGCCATTCTCTCAACGGTTGTGTCCGGCTCTTCTTCAAATGATTCTGCGCTCGCTCCGGAACGCGAAACGGCTGCACTGAAGAGAGAAGGGCTGGAGCTTGCCGAAGCGCTGATGAAGGAGTTCCCCGACAGCGAGCAGCCGATTGTACTTCTGGGCAACGTGTGCGGGAGGCACGGCAACACGGCCAAAGCGATAGAATTTTGGAACAAGGCACTGCAGCTTAATCCCAAGTTGGCCGATGTCCACAATAACATCGCGTGGGTCGCCATGGGCAAGGGTCAATACGAGGATGCCATCACACAGTGGCAAAAGGCCCTGGATATAAATCCCCAAGCGCCGGGAGTTCATAAGAATGTCGCTCTGGCGCTGATGGCCCTGGGAAGGCATGACGAGGTTATTGCGGAATTGCAGGAGGAGATTCGGATTTCCCCGCAATCCAGCATGGGCTACTTCCTGCTCGGCCAGGAGTACCTGCAGAAGAAAGAATACGAGGAGGCCAAGATCAGCTACGAAAAGGCCATATCACTTCAACCGAATCATACGAACGCCTACTATGGCCTCTTTACTGTCTGCTCGAGGCTAAAGCAGCCGGCCGAGGCAAGACGGCACATGGCTACCTTCAAGAGGCTAAAGGCCGAGGATATGAAGATTCTCAAAGACCGCAACAGTGCCTTTGATGATCTTGTCTCTGTGCGGAGGAGCCTGGCCGAGACGTATGTGGAAGCGCAACGGCTCTATCAGAAACGGGGCAATCCGCAGAAAGCTGAGGAGCTGCTTGAAAGAGCCATTGCTCTCAATCCGGAGAACACAGACTCTCTTTTGGAGCTGGCGGCTCTATACCTGGCGAGCAAGCGGATACCCGAGGCCCTTCAGCTTAGCAAAAGAGCAAGTGAAGTCGAACCCAACAATTCCATCTGCCACCTGAATATTGGGCTTTGTTCGGCCAAGTTGAGGCGATTTGCCGAAGCGGAACAAGCCTTCCGAAAAGCCATCGAATTGACGCCGGACAGTTCCAGTGGCTACCGCGAGCTTGCCCTGCTATATCTGAGAGCGGGCAGAAGGTTCCCCGACGCCAGACAGCTCGCCGAGAAAGCCTTGGAATTGGAGCCGATTGCTGTCAACTACTTCGTATTGAGCTTTGCTCGTGACAGAAATGGAGACAGTCCGGGGGCCATCTCGGCGCTCAAACGGGCCGTCGAATTGGAACCCGGAAATCAGTTGTACCGGCAGACATATGAGCGTATTCTGCAGAGGAAGTGAGCGTATGGTATTCCCTGGCTCTCGGGCTTCTGGAATTGGAACAGGGCCGTTCTTGGTTGTTATTCTGTCGTTTTCATGCGTGCTCTCGCACGCGCGTGACAGCAGTGGAATCATACTTCGTGACGTCACCAAAGAAACCGGGATCACCTTCCAGCACACGGACGGCAGCTCCGGGAGGCGGTATGTGGTTGAGACTGTCACTGCCGGATTGGCTCTCTTTGACTACGATCACGACGGAGACGTTGATATCTACTTTCTCAATGGCGCACCGTTGAAGGGAACAAAGGTCGGCGCGCCGCCGAAAAATGCGCTTTATCGCAATGAAGGTGGCTGGAAATTCACCGATGTCACAGAAGAGGCGTATGTGGGCGACACCGGATATGGCTTAGGGGTAGCCGTTGGCGACTACGATAATGACGGCGATTCGGACGTATATCTCAATAACTACGGGCCCAATGTGCTGTATCGAAACAACGGCGACGGCACGTTCACGGACGTGACAAAGCAGGCCGGGGTAGACAACGGGTTTGAAGTAGGTGCCGGCACCTGTTTTCTTGACATTGACAAGGACGGCGATCTGGACCTCTATGTATCCAACTACCTCGAGTTCTCGTACGATAAGCACGTCTCCACTGCAAGCGCCGGTTTTCCTGTCTATGCGAATCCCCGTTTCTACGCACCAGTACCTGACACCCTGTATCGCAACAATGGTGACGGCACCTTCACCGATATAAGCAAGGACTCGGGTGTGGGCGCACACGCCGGGTGGGGAATGGGAATTGTCTGCGGCGATTATGATAATGACGGTGACACGGATGTTTTTATTGGAAACGATGTTGCCGAGAATTTCCTGTTTGCAAATGACGGCACCGGGAAATTTGAGGAAGTAGGACTCATGGCCGGCTTCGCCTACGACCTGCACGGAGACGAGCAGGGCAGTATGGGCGTGGATTGCGGCGATTATGACAACGACGGCTTGTTGGATTTCTTCGTCACCTCTTATCAGAGCCAACTGACCACGCTCTATAAGAACCTGGGCGACGGCCTGTTTGAGGACGTCACCCTGACTACCGGTGCAGGAGCCGCCACCCTTGCGTACGTCACCTGGGGCAACAGCTTCGTTGATTTTGACAATGACGGAGATCGAGACATATTCGTCGCATGCGGTCATCTGCAAGACAACGTCGAACGCTACGACGATACCACATCATATCTCACGCGGAACATTCTCCTGATGAATACGGGTGACGGCAAATTCGTCAATATATCGGACAAAAGTGGCGACGGGATGGAGGTGAAACTGAGCAGCCGCGGCGCTGCCTTTGACGACTTGGACAATGATGGGGACGTCGATGGGGTGGTCCTAAACTCCCGCCGGGAGCCTACCATTTTGAGGAATGACTCACCATCGAAGCGACACTGGATTCAGATTTGTTTGCAGGGAACAAAAACCAATCGCGATGGGGTGGGAGCCCGTGTAGAGGTTGTGGCCGGTGATCTGAAGCTCATGGATGAGGTGCACAGCGGTCGTGGATACCAGAGTCACTACGGCATGCGCCTCCACTTTGGCCTGGGAAACCGGAGCCACGTTGACCGAATTGAGGTGCGCTGGATTGGTGGCCAAGTCGACGTCTTCGAGGGTGTCGCCGCTGATCAGATTGTAACGCTTACCGAGGGCGGCACGAAGGCCAAACCGAGATAGCTGCGGACTTCCAGCGCCACAACTGGCAAGGCTCTCCCAAGCGTATGTCGAAGACTCCTATTGCAGGCCGGGAGTCTTTTACAGACAACCCATCCTTAGCTATAATGATGGATGGACACGACACGTTCGTGTCCTCGGACCTGTCAGGAACCGACAGACAGGGGCAGTATCTGATGAGCAAGCGCAAGAAAATCGCTAAGCGAAAGACCCGAGACGTTGGGCGTTCGCGGCCTGCCGGGCCGGGCAGTCGGAGACGGATTAGATGGGCGGCGGGCCTCGGCGCATCAGTATGTTTGACAGTTGCGGGTATTCTCGTGGTAAGGTATGTGTGGCAGGTAGATCGACAGCAGCAACAGACTCGCCCTTCCCAGAATCTCCCCCAGCCGCCAACGCAGCCGCCTGTCACCCCGGAAGAAGAGATTGCCATGCTCAAGAACAGAGAGTTGGAGCTTGCCCAGCAGGTAATGAAGGACTTGCCTGGCAGCGGCGACGCCTACATATTGACGGGCGATCTGCATCGCAGGCTTGGCAGTTCCACCAAGGCAGTGGAATTCTGGCAAAAGGGACTGCAGCTGCACCCCAACCGGGCAGATGTCTACCGCAACCTGGGCATCGTTGCCATGGAAAAAGGCGACTTCGAGGAGGCTGTTTCATTCTGGCAAAAGGCACTTGAGATCAATCCGCAGATGCCCGGTGTGCACGCCGCAATTGCCCGTGCCCTCATGGGATTGGGGCGGCAAGATGAAGCAATCAAGGAATTAGAGGACGATGTCAGAATCTCCCCGCAGTCCGCGGATAGCTACTTCTTGCTTGGTCAAGCGTTCCTGCAGAAGCAAGACTACGCCCGGGCAAAGATGTGTTACGAACGAGCGATTGAGCTGCGACCCGATCATCCCAACAGCTACTACGGCCTGTCTACGGCCTGTGCAAGATTGAAGGAACCGGACAAGGCCAGGGAGTACAGAGCTATCTTCAAAAAGCTCAGGACCGCGCGCCCCGAAGACCGCGAGTACGGCCATGCTCCCTCCGACGACCTTGCCAGAGTCCGTGGGAATTTGGCCGATTTGTCTATGCGAGCTGCGGGGCTGTATCAAGCCCGCGGTAACACACGAAGAACAGAAGAGCTATTGAAGCAGGCCGTTGCCGCTGATCCGAACAGCACAGCGCCTCACAAGAGACTGGCGGCTCTCTACCGGATGACCAACCGGATCCCGGCCGCACTGGCTCAGTGCGAGAGGGTCCGCCAACTGGAGCCAAATGATCCAACCTGTCACTTGCTGATAGCGACACTCGCACTGCAGTTGAAGCGCGCGGACCGTGCAGAAGCGGCCTTTAGAAACTTCATCGCTCTCTGTCCGGATCAATCCGTGGGCTATCGTGAGCTTGCGCACCTGTACATAAGGACCAATACGAGGCTTTCCGAGGCCGAGAAACTTGCGAAAAAAGCAGTGGAACTGGAACCTACGGCTGACAATTACTTTGCGTTGGGTCAAGCGTGCCAGAAGGTTGGCGATAAACAAGGCGCTCTCGCCGCCATGCGCAAAGCGGTGGAGCTGGCCCCGGACAATCGTGAATACAAGAAGGTATATGATCTGATCAGATATGGCAGATGACCCGATGACTTCTCGCGGCGACGCGAAATGTGAAACCTATCTGAGATGGGGTGTTGTGCTGGCATTGATACTTCTGCTTGCGTTCTCGCACGCGGTGTTTGGCCAAATAGTGTTCACGGACATCACGCGAGAAACGCAGATTACCTTCAGGCATACCGATGGTGGCTCAGGCGAACGGTACATAATGGAAACGGTCAGCGCGGGTCTCGCCCTGTTTGACTATGACCGTGACGGTGACATAGACGTTTACTTTCTCAACGGCGCTCTGCTGAAGGGCGCGAGGGCCGAAAGACCGCCCACCAACGCCCTGTATCGCAACGACGGCAATTGGAAGTTCACCGATGTTACCGAGCAGAGCGGCCTGGGTGATGTGGGGTACGGCCTCGGCGTCGCCATTGGTGACTACGACAATGACGGAGATCAAGACGTTTACCTGAATGACTATGGGCCAAATACGCTCTACCGCAACAACGGCGACGGCACGTTCACTGATGTCACGCGTGCAGCGGGTGTGGATAACGGATTCCAAGTCGGCGCAGGCGCCTGTTTCCTTGATATGGATCGGGACGGCGATCTGGATCTCTACGTGTCGAACTACCTGAAATTCTCGTACGACGAACACGTCTCAAGCATGGCCGATGGTTACCGAACCTACGCAAATCCGCGGAACTACCTACCCCTGCCCGACACTCTGTATCGCAACAATGGAGATGGAACTTTCACGAACGTCACCGAGGCCTCGGGCGTGGGAGGCCATGCCGGCTGGGGCATGGGAATCGTGTGCGCCGATTACGACAACGACGGTGACACGGACGTTTTTGTCGGCAACGACGTGGCAGAAAACTTTCTCTTTCAAAACGACGGACGGGGCCGCTTCGAAGAGATGGGGCTCGCAGCCGGCACCGCCTATAAGCTAAGCGGCAGCCCGAGCGCGAGTATGGGTGTGGACTGTGGCGATTATAACAACGATGGGTTGTTGGATTTTTTTGTCACCTCCTACCAGCAGGAGCTGGCCGTCCTATACAAAAATCTGGGCGGCGGTGTGTTCGAAGATGTGACGATGACGGCCGGCGCCGGGGCCGGAACGCTGCCCAAGGTGACGTGGGGAAACACTCTTGCCGACTTTGACAACGACGGCGATCGGGATATTTTCATCGCGTGCGGTCACCTTCAGGATAACGTGGATCACTACGACGACGTAACCAGTTATCACCAGCGCAATATCCTGTTGATGAACACGGGGGATGGCAAATTCATTGATGTGTCCGACAAAAGCGGCGCCGGCATGACGGTCAAGCTGAGCAGTCGCGGCGCCGGCTTTGACGACCTGGACAACGATGGCGATATCGATGTGGTGGTTCTGAACTCCCGCCGGGAGCCTACCATTCTGAGGAATGACTCACCGTCGAAGGGGCACTGGATTCAGATTTGCTTGCAAGGAACAAAGAGCAACCGGGGCGGCGTCGGTGCCCGCGTCAATGTTGTCGCCGGCGATCTGACACTCATAGATGAAGTCCATAGCGGCCGCGGATATCAGAGTCACTACGGCATGCGCCTCCACTTCGGGTTGGGAGACCGCGAGAAAGTAGATCGCATTGAGGTGCGATGGATTGGTGGGGGCACCGACATTTTCGAGAACATTAGCGTGGACCGCGTGGTGGTGCTTACCGAAGGAACCAGCACAGTGGCGACACAACGTTGAGGTGGCGGACGATGACTAAGAACAGAACCTCTTCACGGCGGGGGCCGAAGAAGCCTCGCACCGGGGGGGTGGGACGTCGCGCCCAGCCCAGCCCAAGGAGGGGGTGGTTGCTCCTTGGAGGAATCATCTGTGCTGTGATAATTGTGGTGACCGTTGCCGCGTCATTGTGGCGAACGGACCGCGCGTCGCGACTTTCGGAGCAGCCGAGGCGGACGGAGCATCCCGCCAATGCTTCGGGGCGCGACGAGCCGGCGGTGCCCAACGAACCGGGTAGCTCTTCACATCAGCCGATCAGCCAGCCGGCTGAGTCAGCGCTCACGCCGGAGGAGCAGGACCGGGCTTTGAGGCAAGCGCAGCTTGAAGTTGCTCGCCGTCTTGCAGCAGCCTTCCCCGACGATTCAAACGCGGCCTTCTTGATGGGGATGGTGTGTCTTGAGCAGGGCGATGTGGTTGCAGCGGCAGAGCACCTGGAAAGATCCTTGGAACTTCGCCCCGGCCGTGCCGACGCCTATGATCACCTGGGCCGGACAGCTTTGCTGAAGGGAGAATATGAAAAGGCTGTGGCACTGTTTCGCAAGGCCTTGGAGGACGATCCCAAGATACCCGGCGCCCACTTTCGCATGGCCAGGGCCTTGGTATTGTCGGGTAAACAGAAAGAAGCGATCTCGGCCCTGGAGAAGGATCTCGAAATCTCACCCACAGCCGTTGAGACCTATAGTCTGCGAGGAGAGGCATACCTTCAGTTGCGGGAGTACTCGAAGGCCAAGGAGAGCTATGAGGCAGCGATCCAGATCAAGCCGGACCACACTAAGGCTTACTACGGACTTGCGACCGCGTGCGCACGACTGGGGCTAAAAGACAGGTCCAGAGAATACCGGCAGAAATTCAAAGAACTCGAGGCTGAGGATCGCAAGGCCGGGAGGCATTGGAGACAGGTGTTGGATCCACTCAGGGGGACGCGAGTGAGCGTGGCGCACACTCATACCGATGTCGGCCGAGTCTACCACGCGCACGGGCATGTGGATAGAGCGAAGCAGCTTTGGCAAGAGGCTGCGACGCTTGACCCGAACAATATTGTCTGTCGCTTCGAGTTGGCGGCGCTCTACATGCGCGAGCAAAGACCGCTAGATGCCCTCAGACTACATGAAGAGCTTACCCGGATTGACCCGGAAAATGGTGTCAGTTACTTTCTCATAGGGACGATTAGTGCCCAGTTAAACCGGTTCGAAGAGGCCGAAAGGGCCTACAAAAAGGTCATCGAGGTGGCCCCTGAACGGTCCGATGGATATCGCGCACTCGCCCAACTCTATATGCAGGTCAATCGCAATGGTCCTGAGGCAAAGAAGCTTGCGTCCAAGGCGGTGGAGCTTGAGCCAAGCGCGGCGAACTACTTCGTTCTTGCCGGCGCCTGCGACAAGAACGGGGACCGTGTGGGTGCGCTTTCGGCCCTCGAACAAGCCGTGAAGCTGGACCCTCGAAACGCCCAATACCAGCGAATGTATCAACTGATCCAGAGGAGAAGGTGACATGCCAACTTCAGTGGTTTGTCGTGACAGTATGGTGTCTCTGCGGTACGGCATCGCCTCTGGGCTGGCTTACTTGTGTCTCTTCCAGGCCGCGCATGTATGCGCCGCAATACAATTTCGAGATGTGACCGAACAGACGGGGATTTCCTTCATCCACACCGACGGCAGTTCCGGCAAACGGTACATCGTTGAGACCGTCAGTGCAGGATTGGCGCTCTTCGATTACGACCGTGATGGGGACGTGGACATCTATTTCTTGAATGGTGCGCCACTGAAGGGAACTAAGGTTGACGTACTTCCAAGAAACGCACTCTATCGTAACGATGGCGATTGGCGGTTTGCCGATGTCACCAATGACGCGGGCGTCGGCGATACCGGGTATGGGCTGGGCGTTGCAGCAGGTGACTATGATAATGACGGCGACCTCGATCTGTACCTGAACAACTACGGCCCGAACGTCCTGTACCGTAACGATGGCGATGGGACCTTCAGTGACGTGACAAAGGATTCAGGCGTCACTGACGGCGACCACTTGGGAGCGGGGGCGTGTTTCCTGGATATCGATAAAGACGGTGATCTCGACCTCTACGTTTCCCACTATGTTGATTTCACTTACGAAAACCACCAGACCGTCCGCTTCAACGGCTATCCCGCGTATGTCGGACCCATGAATTATCGCCCGACGCCCGACGCATTGTACCGGAACAACGGCGACGGCACGTTTACCGACGTCAGCGTGGAATCGGGCGTGGCGGCCCACAAGGGACCGGGTATGGGGATGGTCTGCGCCGACTACGATAATGACGGCGACACAGACATCTACGTGGGCAACGATGTTGCCGCCAACTTCATCTTTGAAAACGACGGGACAGGGGTTTTTGAAGAAGTTGGACTCATGGCCGGCTTAGCGTACGATCTCAGCGGAAACGCTCAGGGAACAATGGGTGTGGAATGCGGTGACTACAACAACGATGGTCTGCTCGATTTTCACGTGACTTCCTACCAGCGCGACCTGGCCACTCTTTACAGGAACATGGGTGACAATATCTTTGAAGATGTCACTCAGGTAACCGGGGCTGGAGACGGAACCCTACCCTACGTAACTTGGGGAAACGGCCTGGTTGATTTCGACAACGATGGTAATCGTGACATCTTCATCGCATGTGGTCACCTGCATGATAATGTTGAGCTTTTCGACAAGGTCACGTCCTACCACACCAAGAACGTCCTTGTCGAAAACACCGGCGACGGGAGATTCGTCAATGTGTCCGACAATGGTGGGGACGGAATGAGAGTGAAACTAAGCAGCCGCGGCGCCGGCTTTGATGATCTGGACAACGATGGCGATATCGATGTGGTGGTTCTGAACTCCCGCCGGGAGCCTACCATTCTGAGGAATGACTCACCGTCGAAGGGGCACTGGATTCAGATTTGCTTGCAAGGAACAAAGAGCAACCGGGACGGCGTCGGTGCCCGCGTCAATGTTGTCGCCGGCGATCTGACACTCATAGATGAAGTCCATAGCGGCCGCGGATATCAGAGTCACTACGGCATGCGCCTCCACTTCGGGTTGGGAGACCGCGAGAAAGTAGATCGCATTGAGGTGCGATGGATTGGTGGGGGCACCGACATTTTCGAGAACATTAGCGTGGACCGCGTGGTGGTGCTTACCGAAGGAACCAGCACAGTGGCGACACAACGTTGAGGTGGCGGACGATGACTAAGAACAGAACCTCTTCACGGCGGGGGCCGAAGAAGCCTCGCACCGGGGGGGTGGGACGTCGCGCCCAGCCCAGCCCAAGGAGGGGGTGGTTGCTCCTTGGAGGAATCATCTGTGCTGTGATAATTGTGGTGACCGTTGCCGCGTCAT
>CP070675.1:6007732-6027501 GCA_020352215.1 Phycisphaerales bacterium | reverse complement strand
CAAAGCAGACCCCTATTTGATCTCTACACCCATGCAGCTAAGGCATCTCAGTGCAACCTCAAGCGATTGGGACAAGCACTTCCGACTCGAAGATGATCTCGATATGGCTGCCATTGGGGGTTTCATGCCGATCGGCACCTCGTCACTGTTTGGCGTCCCTTTTACTGGCACTTTCGATGGAAACGGTCATGCGATAAGCAACCTCACAATCAATATAGTATCGGAATATGTTTCTGTGGGAATGTTTGGCGTTGTGAATAACGAAGTGGATCCCGACGTTATTTTTGACCTGGATTTGATTGGAGCAACCATGTCAGGTTCCATTGGAACCGGCGCCTTGGTGGGAAGTTTCGGTTATGGCGCGATCACCAACTGCGCTGCGACCGGAAGCGTGGATGGAGCGCGCAATAAAACCGGCGGTCTGGTGGGAACCAATTGGTACGGTACGATTGCCAATTGCACCGCCGACGTCGAGGTAAATGGAAATGCAGAATCTAACGGCGGGCTGGTGGGATACAATTACGAGGGCACGATCACAAATTGCATTGTGACGGGCAGTGTAACCGGGGCAGGGGATCATACCGGTGGGCTGGTGGGGACTAATGCCAGTGGCGGTATTATCACCGACTGCAACGCGACTGGAAGTGTGACTGGAAGTAATACTACCGGTGGTCTGGTGGGAAGCAATGGTGGCGAAATCGCCGGCTGCGATGCGACTGCTGATGTGGCTGGAAATCATTGGACCGGCGGATTAGTGGGAAATAATACGGATGGCATAATCACCGACAGCACTGCAACCTGTGATGTGGATGGAGTTCGTAATACCGGCGGATTAGCGGGACGGAATAGTGGCGCAATCACCGACAGCACTGTGAGTGGAAGTGTGACTGGAGCTGTTGCTACGGGCGGATTGGTGGGACACAATGTTGAAGGTACGATCACCAATTGCACTGCGAATGGAAATGTGACTGGAACTGATGAGAATACCGGCGGATTGGTGGGAGGCAATGGCGGCGAAATCACCGACTGCAATGCGACCGCAAAAGTGTCTGGAAATGATGATATGGGCGGTCTGGTGGGAAAGAATGAAGGTACAGGTACAATCACCAACTGCTATGCGACTGGAAGTGTGACTGGATATAGCGATATCGGCGGGCTGGTGGGAGTCAATGGTGGCGAAATCACCAACTGCTATGCGACTGGAAGTGTGACTGGACATAGCGATATCGGCGGGCTGGTGGGATACAATGAAGGCGGTTCCATCACAAAATGTCATGCAGATGGAGAAGTGCAGGGAACGGTTAATGTGGGTGGTTTAGCTGGAGCTAATCGTGTGGATGGCACGATTAGCAACTGCTATGCGACTGGAGATGTGCGAGGATACGAGCAAATCGGAGCAGACGATCAAATCGGCGGCTTGGTGGGATACAATGCCAAAGGCGTAATCACCGGGTGTAATGCAACTGGAGATGTGCGAGGAGCTCATGAAATCGGCGGCTTAGTGGGAAGAAATAGGAGTATAATCACTAACTGCACTGCGACTGGAATGGCGGCTGGAATATATTTTGTCGGCGGTCTGGTGGGATGGAATGGAGAAACAGGTACAATCACCTACTGCTATGCGACTGGAACGGTTATTGGGATTGCAGATGAGAATGGACCAATTGGCTTTTTGGGTGGCTTGGTGGGAAGAAATTGGAGTATAATCACCAACTGTTATGCAACTGGAATAGTGGCTGGAGGATCTCTTGTCGGCGGTCTGGTCGGATCGAATGTAGATACAGGTACAATCACCTACTGCTATTCGACTGGCAATGTGGCTGGAATTAATTTTACCGGCGGTCTGGTAGGAAACAATGACGGGGGTGAAATAGTCTATAGTTTCTGGGATACCGAAACATCCGGGCAGCCAACCAGTGCAGGAGGCACAGGAAAAACAACGGCTCAGATGGGAAGGGACTATATGTATACTGATGATGGCTGGGATTTTGTCGAAACGTGGGGAATGTTTGAATTCCACGCATATCCATTGTTAAGAGCGTTCCCTGTTTGCGTCCAGAGCGGATCCCCGCCGGGAGATGCCAATAGTGACTGTCGAATTGATATGCTGGATTTTGCTATCCAGACTTCGTTGTGGCTTGAAGATTGGAACTGGTAGCATTGGCATTGAAGCGATGAAGGAGATTTACGATGGCACGAATTGGCCCAAGAACGTTTAGGTGCAGAGCTGTGGTCACACCGACGGTGGGATGTCTGCTGATCTTCTTGCCGAGTGTCGTTCGGGCTGCGGGGCCATATGAGATTAGTTGGCATACAATTGACGGCGGCGGGGGGACGAGCAGCGGCGGGCCATACACACTGACCGGCACGATTGGTCAGCCGGAGGCTGATTGGTGCGCAGGTGGCCCATACGAGCTACTCGGCGGCTTTTGGCCCGGCGGGCCGGTGCCCTTGGGGGAGTGCTTTCCTTCTTGCCATGAAGATTACTCTGCGTGGGTATCTGTGGGCAAGCCTGAATGCTGGTGCGGGCCGAGACAGTGTCACGGCGACGCCGACGATAGCAGGGGCGGCAGCGCAAAGGCCGGCTACTACTATGTTGGCCCCACCGACCTCAATGTCTTGATCACGGCCTGGCTCGTGAAAGAGCCTCCCTATGGTCCCGGCATTACCTCTGTGTCTAACGGCATTTGCGCGGACTTCGCCCACGACCATGGCGGAAGCAGCAAGAGCGGATTCTACAGGGTAGGCCCATCGGACCTGAACATCTTAATCGCCAACTGGCTTTTGAAAGAGCCACCATTTGGTCCAGGCATTGAGCTAGATTGTCTGGACTGCCCGTAGTCGCAGAGCGGCACGCCAACGGAGCAATGCCCTGACAAGTGCCGCTTCCGGCGAAAAAAAGGTTAGTTGCTGACGAGAACATAAAGTATAATGTTGAGCCGTTCGCTGGTAACTGTTAGTAACTAATTAGAGGAACTGCAATGTCAGGGCATTCACACTGGGCTGGGATAAAGTACAAGAAGGCGGTCAATGACGCCAGACGGGGCAAGATTTGGAGCAAATTGGCGCGGATGATCATCGTGGCTGCAAAGAGTGGCGGTGGTGATCCGGCCGCGAATCTGGCCTTGCGGTACGCGATCGACAAGGCCAAAGCTGCCAATATGCCGAAGGACACCATCGAAAAGGCGATAAAGAAAGGGACCGGAGACATCGCGGGTGTAAGCTTCGAGGAGGTGCTCTACGAGGGATACGGTCCCAGCGGGGTGGCCATAATGGTCGATGCCCTGACGGACAACCGCAATCGAACAGGGCCGGAAGTCAAGAAACTGTTTGAAAAACACGGCGGGTCGTTGGGCACGAGCGGGTGCGTCAATTGGATGTTCGGCAAGAAAGGCCTAATTACCGTCAGCACGGAAAACACTGATGAAGAGCAGTTGCTGGAAATTGCCTTGAGCGCCGGCGCCGACGACATGCAGACCGTGGGTGATGTTTTTGAGATAACGTGCGATCCGAGCGCATACGAGGAGCTCAAGAAGACACTCGGCGAGAAGGAGATACCCACCGAGGTCGCGGAGATATCCATGGTGCCTCAGAACACCGTGCCCGTCACCGATGAAGCGACTGCCAAGAAGGTAATCTCGCTGATGGAGGCGATCGAAGACCACGACGACGTCCAAAACGCCTATGCTAACTTTGATATCCCCGATGAGATCATGAGCCGCGTCTCATGACACCTGGCTCGAATGGGGTCGATGAGTCACTGCGTGAGCTGTTTTATCCTGCCTTCTGCAAACCGGTAATCTTCGTCGCCAAGTCGGCTGACGATTTCTTTTCGTTCGGGGTACATCCTCTGAAACTGGCGGCGATAGCTGTCTTCAATCTCGACGGCTTTACTGTAATTCTCTAAGGCGACATCGGTTCTACCCAGTTTCTCTGCAGCCCGCGCAAGATTCAGTCGCAACCGGCCCGAACCCGGATACAATCTCGTTGCCTCAAGGCAATACTCATAAGCCTTCTGCGTCTGACCGAGCGAATCATAGACGGCGCTGAGCTTCTCGTAATTCTTGAAATGTTCTGGATTGCGTTCGATTGCGCTGCGGAAACACTCGCTTGCCTTCTCGAGCAACGCTGTTTGTTCGGTCCGGTCGTAGCGTTCCATATGAAGCCTGCCGCTTAGACCGAGCGCAGCCGGAGAAAGCCGATCGTCATCCGCTGCGGCGGCCAATAGGGCGTGGGCGCTTTGAAATCGCCCCGTTGATAGCGCACGATGGGCTTGCCGAATCTTAGAAGTGGCGGCGCCCACGGGGACAAGGGCATAGTACAGATAAGCCCAGACTATCAGCAGAACTGCCACTACAACGAGCGTCTTTGCCAAGGGCGCCGGCCGCAGGACTATGTCGCGTCGCGAGTCGCACCGGCAGCTGATCGAAACCAGACAGGCAATCATGGCCCAAAAGGCGGTGTATACCCCGGGCTCGAAAATGGCGAAGTCGATCAGGTTGTGCAACATCACGCCCAAGAGCGCACAGAAAATAGCGACGGTAGTTGTGTTGAAATCCTGTGGCTGGAGTCTCGTTTCCGATGTTGTTCTCAAAGGTGCGGTTATCAGCAGAAAGCCGACAATGAAGGCAACCACCGGCATGACGTACATGGTCAGGGCCACATAGATCAAGACGTCGACATTGTCGACGGGTTCGGTGGATGTAAGTGTCGGTCTGACAAACAGCAGGACGGCGGATGTGACGGCCAGGTAGGCCAATGGCAAGGTTCTAAAAGACGGCTGCTGCCGGCTCGGCGGTTGTGGCAAGCTGTTCGTATTGGACGAAACCGTTCTCCACATGGGTACGAAGATCATAGCCAAGAATGCGATGAGGCCGAGCGGACCATATTGAGTCAGGATGGCCAGGGGGAAGTTGTGTGGGTCCGCGACGGACTCGATGGCCGAAGGTGGCTTGTAATGTTGGTAGAAATGAGCGAAGTTGCCCGGGCCCACGCCGGTCAGCGGATGGCCCGCATACATCTTCGCCGATGCGTGCCAGTACTGCCATCTGACGAGCATTGAATTGCCACCTGGCAGCTCGCCATGTTCGAGACCATATGAGATAACCGCCCAACCACCCGCGGCGGCTAATAGTAGGAGGCCGAGCAATATGGTCCTTCTATGGGGCCTGAGTTGGTTGCCGAAGTAGAGCAGTGCGATGAATACTGTGACGGCAAAGAACAACCCGACGATCGCGCCTTTACTAACGGTCAAGAACAAAGCGAACAGTATGATGCCGACAGCGGCACCACAGGCAAAAAGTTTGCCTATGAACAGAGCAACGGCTACAAACACAGCCATCAACAAAAGCGAGCCGACGGCAAACAGCGCGGCGCTAGCAGCGGCACCACAGACAAGAAGGTAGACAGAGCGGAGGAGTTGGCCTTTGTCTTTTTCGAGTTTGTCAGTGGACAGAGCAACAGCTGCGAATAAGGCCATCAATAGAAATGAGCCGGCAGAGTTTCGCGTAGTGAAGAAGCCGCGGACACCTCTCGAGTAGAGTCTGTGTTCGAACAGGAAATGCTGGAACGTGCCGGCTTCTATGCCGAGGGGCTCGAGCAGACTTTCCGGGTCCCGCTCATATTGTTCGACGGTCATTTGATTGCTGCTGAAGAACTGCTCTGCACACTGATAGGCGGTGACGATGCCTGCGGCTGCGATTACGGCCAGGACCAGTTTTACCTTTGACGGTGAGTCGAGTATCTGCACGAGCAGAACGGCACAGAGAATCGGGGCCAAAGAGACTGCGATGTTGGTTATTGTCAGTCGCTTGTCTGAGGCGGCAAATCCGGATATGACGGCGGCAGCACAGAAGATGCACAGGCCGATCTCGATACCCGTAAGGCGGTACATGAATCTCCTGCTACAGAAGCTCAAAGCGAACCAGAGGAGAAATGAAAATATCAGGATGGCCGATACAGACAGACTGTAGACGGCATCGGTCAGGTTAGCGGGTAGCGTCGGCGATTGCGCGGTCGCGCCCTCCGTAAACGTGACGCGAAGCGCGATCAGACAAAGACAGAGCCCAAGCAGAACATATTCCACCAATCGCAGCGGTTTGCTCTTGGCGGGACTCGGGTTAGTCGCGGGCTTAGTCATTCTTCGCGGTGGCTTCTAAGATAGCGATTATGGCCAATATCATAAGGGTCTGGACGAGAATCAGAATCGCCCCGGTGTCATTGACCTGCCAGAGAAAAGTTGCCCCCAGACCCGTACACAGCGTGGCCAGGTACAGAGTCAAAACGGTTTGCGTATCGCTCAATCCGCGTCTCTGCAGTCGGTGCGAGAAGTGCTGAGTGTCACCCACAAAGGGGCTCTTGCCCTGGCTAAGACGCAACATAGTGACGCTGGCGAAATCATAGAGTGGGACGGCCAGGGCGAGAAGCGGCATCAGAACGGGATACCACATTCCGCTTTGTGCCTCGTGGTAGTAAGTGGTGCGCAGGGTCAGAAGCGCGACGAAGAAACCTACGACCAGCGAGCCGGCATCCCCCATAAAGATCTTGGCCGGTGGGAAATTGAATGCCAGAAAACCAAGCAGTGTCCCCACGAAGACAATCGCCAGGCCGCCGACAAGAATCTGGCCGCTCTGTGCGGCCGCAATGAATAGAATGGCACTGACGATAGCCGCAATGCCGGCGGCGGCTCCGTCCATGTTGTCGAGGAAGTTGAAGGCGTTGATAATCAGGACCATCCAGAAGGCCGAGAGTATGCAGGTGACTATTCTGTTTTCGATGAAGAACTCGACTCTGATCTCGGCCAGCGCAGCTGCGATCAGCGCTGTTGCGAATTGAACACCGAGTTTGACGAATGGTCCAAGGGACTTCTTGTCGTCCCAGAGGCCGAGCACAAACAAGATGGACATGCACAGCAGCACAAAGGCGAGTTCGTCCATCCTGCGCACAAAGTCCGCCGGATCAAGGTTGGCCGATTCGGCAAGCCAGGCGAAGTGCCCGGGCGCTACGAGGAACCTGACCGCTGCCCCAGCGGCGACGATGATAAACGCGAGTGCGCCGAATATGGCCACACCGCCTCCGAGCGGTACAACGGCTCGGTGATATCTATCTGCGGCTGGATACGCAACGAAACCGGCGCGTGGGGCCAGCGTTCCTGCGATCCGCGTCAACACGGCCGACAGTGCAAATGACCCCGCAAGCAGAATCAGCGCCAGTATACTCAAAGTGTTCATCGGTTGTGTCTGTCAAGTTCGACGACGAATCCCAATACAAGTCTGCGGGCATGCCGCAGATCAAGCCAGAGCTTGCCTGTGCGCGATGGATAGACCCGCACCCAACGAACGCGTCGCGCCAGGGATCAAGATTGTGATCTCGACTGCTCCAGCAACCTAACTCTTACCTTCTCGAAGAACTGGAAATAACACTGCTGTCTATAATCCGGATAGGTGTATGGTAGAGGACACCAGGAGCCTTTGTCAAAGACAAGTGTTACTTCAGCGTACATTTTGTCGCCTATGTATATACGATGTGAGTAGTTTTTTGTTGTCGCTAAGATCAGTTTGGATGGCTCGATTACGCCGGGGTCGAGGTTGACCGGTCGCGGCTGGTCGCGACCGAGGGTCTCTGCAAGTTCTTGTTCGAGACCGTTCGTCCGATGTTTGATGTGTGCAAGCTCGCCGGGATCGATCAGACGTTCGAGACTGACAAATTGTCTCAGGATGTGGGGCCCGGTCTGATCTCTGTAGTAATCGGTTTGGTCGAAAGGCCAGATGTCACTCTGCAGGTCGGATGGACCTAACGCTGCTGTCAGCGCATCGACGGTCGGGCGCAGACATCTACGGTCCGCAGCCAGAATCCCCACGATGAGCTTCACCGGCTTAGGGTCCTTTGGCTCCCACATCTATGTCTCGCGTCCTTCGTTTCTGACTTAGACGTCACACAGTTTGGCGGCTTCGGTCAGGGACGTCAGTGGATCGCGCGTCGGGACAAACTCGTGGGCCACATAGCCTTTGTACCCGCTCTCTGCAATCGCGCGCATAATAGCCGGGTAGTACAGTTCCTGGCTCTCGTCGATTTCGTGCCGGCCCGGGTTGCCGCCTGTGTGGTAGTGGGCTATGTATTGCGCGTTGTTGCGGATTGTGCGGATTATGTCGCCTTCCATTATCTGAGCGTGATAAATGTCATACAGAATTTTGATGCGGTCCGAGCCGACCTTCTTGCAGACCTCCACGCCCCAGGCGGTGCGGTCGAACATATAGTCTTTGTGATCGACCTTGCTGTTGAGGTATTCGAGGCAGATGTTGACCTTCTTTCTCTCGGCGAATCCGGCGACCTTCTTCAGGGCCTCGACGGTGTTCTCCACGCCCACATCGTCGGGCATGCCGCGGCGGTTGCCCGGGAAAGTAATGACGTTCGGGAATCCGTACTCGGCGTTTGCCTCGATGGCGTCGCGGATTCTCTCGAGGCATCCCTCATGATTCTTCTTGTCGTTGAGGCCGTTGGATAGGCCGTGGGTGCTGGTCATTGTGCAGACGAGGCCATGCTTCTTGAGGGTGGGAAAGTCGGATGGTCCGAGCAGGTCGAGGCCCTTGAGGCCGATCTTGGCCGCGGCGGCGCAGAGATCTTCGAACTTTATCTTTCCGTAACACCATCTACTGGCCGACTGATTGATCCTGCCGATCTTGACGACCCGCTCCACCTCATCGGGTCCGATGGCCCGTGCATTTCGGACCAGCGCGCCGGCCACAGCCCCTGCCGCTACTATGGAACCGTTCCGGAAAAGAGTGCGTCGTGAGAGTCTGTCACTATTCATAGGGTTTCTCCTTTTCTGCTTTCCTTGGTTTGCCACTAAGGCTTCAGTTTTTCTTTCAGCGAATTAACCTGATCGATGACCTGTTGTGCGGCCTGTGCAACGGGGACCTTCCTGCTCTGGGATTCGGACCGCAGTTTAATCTCGGCATTACCGTCGGCGACGGATTTCTTGCCGACGGTGACTCGCACCGGGATGCCGATTAGATCAGCGTCTTTGAATTTGACTCCGCCGCGCAAGATGCGGTCGTCGAGCAGCACGTCGATCCCGGAATCGGCTAGCCGCTGGTAGATATCCTGTGCCACCCTTGCTACCTCTTCATCGTCCTGATTAACGCAGGTGACCAGGACCTCGAATGGAGCGATACTGATTGGCCAAATGATGCCGTATTCATCGTTGCCGAGCTCGATGGCCGAAGCGAGGATTCTGTTTATCCCGATTCCATAACAGCCCATGAGGCACGGGTTCTCATTGCCTTGTTCGTCGAGGAATTTCGCGCCGAGTTTCGTACTGTATTTGGTGCCGAGCTTGAATACCTGGCCAACCTCGATACCTTTCTTAAACAGCAGTTTCTTGCCGTCGTGGGTATCGTCTTCGGTGGCGTAGCGAATGTCGGTGACGATCACGTTGTCGCCCTCAAGCGGAAAATCCCTGCCTGGGATGACGTTTCTAACATGGTAGTTGGTCTTGTTGGCGCCGGTGACACCGGCAGCCATTGCAGCGACCGCGTGGTCGATGATCAGCTTGGAGACCTTGTCGGCAATGGCAACCGGCCCGGCGAAGCCGACTTTGGCCCCCGTGACTCTCTCTATCGTGGCCTCGTCTGCAAGTTCTGTATGCGCCCCGCCGAGGGTCTGTGTGAGTTTTTCCGGATTGAGATCGTGGTCACCACGTACCAGGGCGGCGACGGTGGCGTCTCCGGCGGAGTAGATCAGCGTCTTGACCATATCTTGTGGCTGAGTCTTCAGGAGGGCACAGACCGCATCAATGGTGCCGATATTCGGGGTGTGGACTTCCTCGGGCGCCGGGATTTCTGACTTGCAGGGCTGCTTGGCCGGAGGGTCCACGGCTGCTCTTTCGAGGTTTGCTGCGTAGGAGCCGTCTTCGGTGTAGACGGTCGTGTCCTCGCCGGATTCGCAGGGAACGGTGAACTGGTGCGAGCCGGAGCCGCCCATCTCGCCGGACTCGGCCTCAACTATGACGTATTCGAGGCCGCAGCGTGTGAAAATCCGGCAATAAGCGTCGTACATTGCCCTGTATGACTTCTCCAGGCCCTCGGGGTCGGCGTCGAAGCTATAGGCGTCTTTCATTATGAATTCGCGAGACCTGATCACGCCGAACCGCGGCCGGAACTCATCGCGGAACTTTGGGCTTATCTGGTAGAGGTTGATCGGGAGCTGTTTGTAGGAATTTATCTCTGCGGCGGCCAGGTAGGTGAAGACCTCCTCTGCGGTGGGGCTCAGGACATTGCCCTTGCCGTGGCGATCTTCGAGCCGGAACATCGTCGGGCCGTAGTCGATGCTGCGGCCGGTTCGCTGCCATAATTCGAGGGGCTGCATTGACGGCACAAGTATCTCCTGTGCGCCGGCCCGGTCTATCTCCTCGCGGACGATTGCGATGACCTTCAGCAGGCATCGCTGGCCGAGAGGCAGATAAGTGTAGGTTCCGCTGGCGACTTTCCGTATCAGGCCCGCCCGGATCATCAATCTGTGGCTGGTCACCTCCGCATCAGCGGGGACCTCCTTGACCGTCGGTATCAGCATTTGGCTGTATTTCATATCTCGTGCCTCGTGTGTTCCTATACTGGCGATCTGCTGAGCGTCGCAAGTTTATAGCCCAAAACATGAGGCCTTGCAAGTGCATTCCGTCGGCCGCGTTTTGGCGGGCGAACCCAAATTGATGGAAATCGTATTGTAGGTTCTCGCAGATCTGGCTAAAATGCGGCAGGTTGTACCTGATGGTGTTCGGGGGAATTTGGAGAGTCCCGATCGCGGCCGTCGCCGGGCGGCTGCTGGATTGATTGCAGGGTGGAAGTACGGAACGGAAGTCACGATGGTGCCTATCAAACTGCCGAACGCGAGCAGCGGAAGGCAAGAACTTAGTACTGGAACACGCCTGGGCAAGTACCGCTTGGAAAAACACCTCGGTACAGGCGGAAGCTGCGAGGTCTGGAAGGCCAGGGACTGCGTAGAGGATATCTCCGTGGCGTTGAAGATTCCTCAGATTGGAGTAGACGGCGAGCGTGACAACCGGGGCCTGTTTCGCGAGATTCGGCTCGTTGCCCGCCTGCGGCATCCTCACATAATGCCCCTCAAGAACGCCGATATCATCGACGGTTATCCTGTGCTGGCCACCGAGTTGTCGGTGGATACCCTCGCCGACCGCTCCAAACCTATGTCCGCGAGGCGGATAATATCGATCACAGGGCAGGTCCTCGATGGGCTTGCGTATGCACATGGTCATCGGCTGGTTCACTGTGATGTCACGCCCGGCAACATATTCCTGTTTCCTAACGGGCGGGCTGCGCTGGGGGATTTTGGGATTAGCCTAAGGCTCAAGGGACGCATGGTGACGGTAGACGATTTTGGGACTCCCGGTTATGTGGCGCCGGAGCAGGCCTACGGGCGCCCGACCTATCGAAGTGACTGTTTCGCCGTCGGATTGATACTCTACGAGTATCTGACCGGAGTCTTGCCTCGTTGGCCTTTTAGCTGGCCCTTCCGGGGGCAAAAGCGCCTGCGTGAAAGAACCAACTTGGCCCTGGTGAAGTTCCTCAGGCAATCCTTGTCGGTAGACCCTGCTCGGCGATTTGCCGGCGCTCAGGAGATGCTGACGGCTCTGCTGGAAGCTGTGCCTAGGAGCCTCCGAGTGCCGCTCGTGCCGAAGTCAAGCGCCTTGAAGAAACTCGATTGGCGCAAGATGCGGCGCGGTGCCTTCTTGAAAAGATATCTTAAGGTCCTGCCCGTAGTTTTTAGATGCGTGGAGTGTGGTGAGCCTATCGCTGAGAGCATGTGGAAGTGCCCTTGGTGCGGCTGCGAGCGAAATCGCTTCGATGCGAACACCCAGTTCAGCCACGTTTGTACTCGGTGTCACAGGGGTGTGTTGCCGGAGTGGCATTTTTGCCCATGGTGCTACGGGGCAGGTTTCGACTCACCGAGCACCCGACCTACGAGTGGGGTGCGCTATCACACCCACTGTAAGAACTGTGGGGGCAAGCTCATGCGCTTCATGAGGTACTGCCCTTGGTGTCATCGTAAGGTTCGCCGGCCGTGGCGCGTCCGGCCATTTCCCGAAGTATGCGGTCGCTGCGGCTGGTCGGTAGACTCAACGTTCTGGAACCACTGCCCCTGGTGCAAACAGTGCCTGGTGTAGCAACGAGGCTGACCAAAGACCACGGATGGCAAAGAATCTGAGTGAGAGACGGACCTCATCATCCACCCTTTCGTGGGCAGCGGCCAGCCATGCCGGAAAGGTGCGGGAGCAAAACGAAGATGCCTTTCTGGTAGAGCCGGAATTGGGCCTGCTTTTGGTTTCGGATGGGATGGGAGGCCACCGCGGCGGTGCACTTGCCTCAAAGATTATCGTCGACGATCTTCCCCCTGTGATTGAGAACCGCCTGGACGCGCTGAGGTCGCGCAGTCGGCGAGCAGTAAGGCGGATGCTGAAGCAGGTGATTGCCGAGCAGAGCAGGCAACTGTTGGTGGAAGGGACCAGCGAGAGCGGCTACAAGGACATGGGAGCGACGGTTGTGGTGGCTCTGATAGTGAACGAGCGGATCTATGTGGCCAATCTTGGAGATAGCAGGGTCTATCGTTTTCGGAACGGCAGGCTTAGCCAGCTTACAAAGGACCATTCGGTGATATCCGAGCTTCTGGAGCAGGGCCATATAGGGCCGGAGGACGTGGAAAAGCACGATGCCCAAGGGCAAATCACACACTACATAGGCATGGAGGAAGACGCCAGTCCCCACGTGCGCTCCTTCCTATCCCAGAAAGGAGACCGGCTGCTTCTGTGTACCGACGGCCTGACGGATTTGGTGAACGACAGAGCTATTGCGCGAATTCTTCGTGGCACGCACGATTGCCAAGCTGCCTGTGATGCGCTCGTCAAAGCCGCAAACTCGGCCGGTGGCACCGACAATGCCACCGTCGTAATCGCTGATCTGTTGGGTTTGGCTTAAGGGTGTTGCTACGCCGGGAGCTCTTTCTTGCAGACGCGTGCGACAGCCGTACTTTCAGTACTTCGCGGAGAGACTTCTTCTTGCCTATGTGGCCGCTGCCGGATATTATTCGGCATTACTGGCGATCAAGCAATATGGAGTAAAAGATGGCGCACAAGTTTATCAATGAAATCGACGCGGGAGAGGCAATCGACGACATCTATATGGTCAAGGACCCTATCTTGCGAAGCACCACGCGAGGTGATCTGTACATCGCGATGTTCATTTGTGACCGGACCGGACAATTGAACGGGCGAATGTGGCAGGCAACGGAGACGGTCTATAAGGCACTTCCGAAGCCCGGCTTCATTCATGTCAAAGGAAGAAGCGAGCTTTACCAGAACAACTTGCAGATCGTTTTGAATAACGTTGCGGTGGTAGATGCCAGTAAGGTAAACATTGAGGATTTCCTCGGTCGGACAGAGAAAGACGTGGATCAGATGTTCGCCGAGGTCACGGAGGTTGTCGGGCGGATAAAGAATCCGCAGTTGAAGGCGCTGGTCGGAGAGTTCTTGGCCGACAGCGAGCTGATGGACAATTTCTGCACCGCCCCGGGCGGCGTGAAGCTGCATCACGGCTACATCGGCGGGCTGTTGGAGCATACTCACAACATGCTGGGGATTGCAGTCGCAATCTTACCCTTTTTCCCACAGGTGCAGGCCGATTTGGTCCTGGCGGGATTGTTTCTCCACGATATCGGCAAGACCGACGAGCTTGCTTACGATATGGCGTTCTCATACACCGACTCAGGGCAGCTAATCGGCCACATCGTCAAGAGTATTATGATGGTGAACCAGAAGGCCGATGCGCTGAGGGCCAAAGGAACCGAGATTGACCAGGCGGTGATGGACGCGCTTGGACATATTATCCTGTCACACCACGGGCAATACGAATTCGGCTCGCCGAAACTACCGGCAACCGCAGAGGCCTTTATGGTCTACTACATCGACGATCTGGACGCAAAGATGAACCAAGTGACATCTGCGATAGACAACGATCTGAGCGACTCAAACTGGACGGCTTGGATGAACGCTTTGCAGACCCGGCTGTATCGCAAGCGAATCGAATAGCGCATATCTGCATGACCAAAAGATTGCTCACTCTTCTGGCTCTGTGCTGTCTGTTAGGCGCGGCGCAGACCTGCTGCGCGGAGGTGTGGTACGTCGACCCCGATGGCAGGTCTGGCAACGCGGGCACGGCAGATGCGCCCTGGGATATTGGCTCGGCGTTGGGCGGCAGGCAGAAAGTTGAGGCGGGGGACACGCTATATCTCACTGCGGGTACTTACCGAAGGCGGCCCAATGAGCTATTCGAGGTCCGGCTCGTCGGCAGTGCTGAACATCCGATCCAGGTTCGACCGGCAGCCGGACAGCGCGCCAGGATCGACGGAGGATTGTCGGTCCAGAGTCCCTCACAGCATGTATGGATACGAGACCTTGAGATACTCGTGTCCGAGCCGCTACCGCATAAGCCCGTTAGCCCCGGCTCCCATCCGAAGGACTTGAGCCGTCCCGCAGGCGGATTACACATGCACGGAGGAAAAGGCTGCAAGTACATCAACTTGATCATTCATAACTGCAATCAGGGCATAAGCTGTTGGAAGAATGAGCTCAATCCGGAGATATACGGCTGCATAATATACGATAACGGCTGGCTCGGCACCGACCGGGGTCACGGGCATTGCATCTACACCCAGAATGAGGAAGGTGTCAAGCTAATCTCCAATTGCATAATGAGCTGTCGGTTCGACGGCACGTACACATTGCATGCGTACGGCTCTGAGCGGGCTTATGTCGACAACTTCCTCGCAGAAAAGAACGTCTGTTACGGCAAGGGTCCGTTTCTGATCGGGGGCGGCAGGCCGAGTCACAACATCCGCGTGTTCGGGAACTACCTGTACGACGTCGATATGAGGATTGGATACAGTGCGCCGTACAACGAGGACTGCGAAATCCGCGACAACACAATAGTCAACGGCGGGCTTAACGTCGTTCGCTACAGAAACGTACGACGGCAGGGCAACCTTGTTATCCCAAAGGACGGGCAGCGCCCCGCAGGAGTCAAGACCATCCTGTTGCCCAATCGCTTCGATGAGAATCGCGCGCACTTGGTAATCTACAATTGGGCCAAAGCAAAGAAGGTTGAAGTCCGAGCGGAACGGTTCTTGAAGGACGGTGAGCCTTTCAGGCTCAAAGACCCAAAGGACTTCCACGGGCCTGCTGTGGCGCGCGGAAAGTGCAGAGCAGGCAAGATAACCGCACCTGCGGAAAGCGAGTTTGCGGTCTTTGTCGTTTTGAGGGGTGGCTGAGCCATCTCTTGCTGGGTGGATCAGTGCGCCGACCGGTTTGGAAATTGATGGCCTCGCGATTTAGGTTATAATCGGCACGGCCGGGATGAATTCCATTTCCTGGTAAGCTCTGGATCTGCAGGTACATGGTGGGCGGGGTTTTGATTACAGGAAGGTGCAACTATGAATACACTGAGATTTCTGGTGGTCACATTGGCGTGTGTTTGGACTCAGATCGCGTTCGGTCAGGGGAGTAGGATCGGGGTATTCGACGCGAATCCGGCCTATTGGCAGTACAAGGGCAAACCCGTGCTGCTGTTGGGCGGCAGCAAGGATGACAGTCTCTTCCAGATTCCCGACCTGAAAGAGCACCTGGATCTGCTCAAGTCGGTGGGGGGCAACTACATCCGCAACACTATGAGCTCACGCAACGACAAGGGTTTCGAGGTCCAGCCTTTCGAGAAGTTGCCGAGCGGCAGGTACGATCTGAACAAATGGAACGAGGAATACTGGGACCGATTTCAGAATATGCTTGGACTAACACACGAGCGGGACATAATTGTCCAGATAGAGGTCTGGGCGACTTTCGACTACTATCGTGACAACTGGGCGGTGAGCCCGTGGAATCCGAAGAACAATATCAACTACACTGCTGACGAGACCGGTCTTCCTACTGAGGTTAATAGTCATCCGACTCGCTGCGAGAACAACTTTTTCTGGTCGGTGCCGGCCGAAAGAAATCAGAAGACCGTGCTGAAGTATCAACAGCGGTTTGTGGACAAGATCCTTTCGTATTCTCTGAGGTACGGAAACGTACTGTACTGCATGGATAATGAGACGTCGGTGACGGCTCAATGGGGCAAGTATTGGTCGCAATACATAAAGGCTAAGGCGGAGGCCGCCGGTCTCACAGTCCACACAACCGAGATGTGGGACCCTTGGGACTTGGCTCATCGGATGCACAGCGCAACATTCGACCATCCGGAGACCTATTCGTTCGTAGACATTTCCCAGAACAACCATCAGAAGGGTCAGAAGCACTGGGACAATGCCCAGCGTCAGCGAAAAAGGATAGCCGGCAAAATTCGGCCGCTAAACAACGTCAAGATCTACGGTGCCGACACGGGCAGATTCGGCAACGACAGGGACGGGATGGAACGCTTCTGGCGCAACATATTCGGTGGGCTGGCCTCGGCAAGGTTCCATCGGCCTGATTCGGGGTTGGGACTCGGCGGAAAGGCACAGGCGAACATACGGAGCATGCGGATGCTTACGGACAAGATGGATGTCTTTCGGTGCAAGCCTCACAACGATTTGCTTTCGGACAGAGAGTCTAACGAGGCCTACTGTCTTGCGAATCCAGACACCGAATATGCGGTCTATTTCCCGAACGCCGGGCAGGTGTCACTGGACACGAGTTCGCTCCAAGAACCGGCCACTCTCCGATGGCTCGACGTAATGAAATGCGAGTGGTCGAAGCCCGAGCAAGTCGAAGGTCAGAAAAGGCTAAGATTACGATGTCCCTCTCAAGGGTATTGGGCCGCGCTGATTCAATAGCTGACTCGTTAGTGACGTCAAGCCATGGGCAAAGCAGCGAAGACATATACGGTGAGCGAGGTCAATACGCTGGTCAAGGCGGCGCTGGAGGAGATGTTGCCGCCGCGGCTGATTGTGCGGGGCGAGATTACTGACTTCAAGCACCATGTGAGCGGGCACTGCTACTTTTCACTAAAGGACGAGGGAGGGATCTTGCCGTGTGTCATGTGGGCGAGTAAGTTCCGGGCTGTGAAGTTCTCCCCGGAGGACGGGATGGCGGTATTGGCAAAGGGGCACATAGACGTCTACACTGCCGGGGGCAAGTACCAGCTTTACGTTGATAAGATCGAGCCGGAAGGTGTCGGGGCGCTGCAATTAGCCTTCGAGCAGATGGTCAAGACGCTGAAAGCCGAGGGACTCTTTGAAGACGAGTACAAGAAGGCGATTCCGCAATACCCCGAGAGAATCGGTATATTGACCAGCGAATCCGGCGCAGCGGTCCACGATATACAGGACAGCATCCACAGCCGCTGGCCATGCGTGAAGTTGTTCTTGTATCCGGTGCCGGTTCAGGGGGAAGGGGCGGCTGAGCAAATTGCGGCGGCGGTCAGGAATGTAAACAGACGCAATAGCCGGCTCAAGCTGGATATATTGATTGTCGGCCGAGGCGGTGGGTCGTTGGAGGACCTGTGGGCCTTCAACGAGGAGGTCTTAGCCCGGGCGATTTTCGACTCGACTATTCCTGTCATCAGTGCGGTCGGTCACGAGGTGGATGTCACCATCGCGGACCTGGTTGCAGACAAGCGGGCGTCCACGCCGACGAAGGCGGGTGTTGTGGCCGTGCCGGATATGGAAGAGGTTCTGGCACAGCTTGCTTATTTTGAAACAAGGCTGGGTTCGCAGGCGAGGGCCGAACTGCAGATGTGTGCTGAGACCTTGCGGACGATCCTGGCGAGTGCGGTTTTCAGGAATCCGCTCATGCCGGTTCGCGATAGAGAGCAGCAGCTTGATGAACTCAGCGCCAAGCTCATTGACCAGACGAAAGAGCTGCTGGCAACGGCCAGAGACAAGCTTCACCGCAGTTATGAGCAGATCGTTCGCATTGAACCGCATCGGTTATTGGGAAAGATGGCGGTAGACCTGAACGATTTGCAGAATCGGGCCAGAGCGGCAATGGGTGCGATCAGCAACAGTTGTTGTGTTGAGCTTGCGGCTGTGGATAATCGGCTGGCTGCGCTGAATCCGAAGTCCGTGCTCGGCCGGGGGTACAGCATCACGACAAACAAGAAGACATCTCTGGTGGTGAGGTCTTTGGATGATGTTCAAATGGGAGACGAGTTGATTACGGAACTTGCACGCGAGCACAAAATTGAAAGCAAGGTTACACACAAACAAGAAGGTCAAGAATAGAACGGCAAGACGCAAACAGAACTGTGAAAGTCGAACAAATGGCAGAGAGAAGACGAACGAGTGATATTTCCAAGTTGGGCTTTGAGGATGCGATAAAGCAGCTCAAAGGCATTGTGGACAAGATAGAGCAGGGCGAAATACCTTTGCAGGACAGCCTTGAGCAATATGAAAGGGGGATGGCTCTGATCAAGCACTGCAGGGAGATACTACAGAAGGCTGAGAAGAGGATCGAGAAGATATCGCAAACGGAACAAGAGTCGCACCCAAGCTCTGAAGACGAGTTGTTCTGACCGCGAGACGCCGATCCGCGCTGATGTGGTCAGCATCAATATTCCTTGAAGCTCCGCATCCATTGTGGCCAGTCTTCAGGCTCCACTTCACCGGCCCGGGTCCAGGGACCTGCCGTGTCGTACTCGCGGTGCCATTTCAGCGTCCACAGCTCTTTTAGCCCGACCTTCCTGACGGACCAGTCGCGGAAAAGACCGTTCACGAAGCCGCCGTGCCGGTTGATACAGAAGTATGCCATGAACGAGGCAGCCACATCCTCTTGCTGTGGGGGCATGTCGTTGGCATCCGGGGCCGACCAGGAACCGATGCAATCCAGGAGCACCGGCCCATTTGCCGGAAACCTCGTAAAGTCGGTATCGGAGTAGTCTTTGCCGCCGACCCCCTTGACGGCGTCGATGACTTCCTTCGTCGGCCTGGGGAACCAGCCGTTCAGACCGTAGCTACCGTAGAAATCCAGCTTGCCCCAGGCTGAGTACGTGCTACCGAGTTTTGCCTGGGGCCCGGGGTCTGTTACCTTGGTTGCCATTGGGCAGCATCGCGGGTCGCTGCTGTCACCTTGGTAGGGCTGCATTAGCTTTGGCCAGTCATATATTATGGAGCGCGCAACGAAAGCCCCTTCGTGGTCGGCGGCGTCGAGTGAGAAGGCCGTACTGCACTGCTTCAGATTCATCTGACAGCCGACGGTTCTGGCGTGCTTCTTTGCCCGCTGCAGAGCCGGCAGCAGCACCGCCATGAGCAGGACAATGACGGCAATCACTACCAGAAGCTCTATCAGTGTGAAGGCTGATCTTTTGCGCACTGTGCAGACCTTTGTTGTTTGATGGCGTTTAGTAGTCTCTAAACCTTCTCATCCATTCGGGCCGGCCTTCGCTGCTGAGACCCCCATCTGTTGTCCACGGACCTGCTGTATTATACTTGCGATGCCACTTCAAAGTCCATAGCTTCTTGAGTCCGACCTCTCGTACGGGCCAATCCAAAGATGCGGGTACCTCAGCCGTTTGCATGCCTGTCCTTTGACCGGTTGCAGGTTTGGGCGGCGGATTTTGATTGCAGGGCAGGCCGCAAGACTGTAAAAGAATGTCGCGTAGATATCCGGCTAAGTAGTTGGATAAAGGCAAAGAGCTGCCGGGCGTCGCGAGCGTGGCGGAATTGGCAGACGCGCCAGGTTTAGGTCCTGGTGTCCGATAAGGACGTGGAGGTTCGAGTCCTCTCGCTCGCAATGC
>CP070675.1:5989284-6007632 GCA_020352215.1 Phycisphaerales bacterium | reverse complement strand
GAAGAAGAGAATGCCGAGAATGATTAGCACTGAGCTTATGCAGGACGGCAAAAGAGTAACGTTCAAGTTTCTGTGTTTTGTGATGGCGTGTTCTTTGGTTGGGCTTGGTGGCTGCCGGAAGTCTTCGGATCGGCTGGAGGGCGAGCCGTTATCTGAAGTGCTTCTCAGGTATACGCCGCGAGTTGGGCAAACTGACAATTACAATTTCTTTATGAATCTTGATAAGACATTCTTCAAAGACGGCAAGTGGAGGAAGGAGCCGAATGAGAGGTTGGAGGGGGTTATCTCGATAGAGACTGTAGAGCAGAACGGCGACAGCTATCGCACAACAGCTGACATTAGAATGGGGGACTCAAACCTAACCAAGGAAGCACTGGACGCAATGAAGGACAAGGCCGAAGCTATAAGAATGTATGATCTGAACATCTCGGATCGATATGTGTCCGACGAGGGCGGCTTAAGTAACCTGTATTTGCCGGAGGAGCCGGTAAGCCCCGGTGCCCAATGGGGAGGCGAGCAATCCTTTACCTTCGGTGATATGGCTACCGTTGAAGCACCGGTGTTGAAGATGTCTTACCGACTCGTAAAGGCCGTCGAGAACAAGGACGGCAGGTTTTGTCTTGTAGAATCAGAGCCTGTTACAGACGAGATTGAAGTCCCGCTGCAGATCGGTCAGCTCGGGCTACAGTGTGATGCGACAGCAACAGTAACCGCTGTGCGGGAAGGCTCCGATGCCCACGGCAAGATCAAAGTCGGCGACATATTGGTAGCCGTCAACGGCGAGCGAGCAGTTGCCGCAAAGGATTGGAACATCTTGTATGGGAGATTCATAGGAACGTGGGACAACGTAGGCGCTGATATTGTCCTGACCATCAAGCGGGATGGCCGCGAGCAAGATTTGGAAGTAGAGAAGTCCTTTGCCACACTCGGCACGATGGGGGTGAAGATCAGCAACGCCACTCGAAAGGTGGTCTTTGACATAGACAACGGAATCATCGTTTCCGACAAGGCGTCACCAGTTTACTCGGTCACATACGATTTTCTCGATGAATTCCCCTTTACGGACAACTACATGGGAGCTGCTGCCTTTAGGGGACGTGCCGGAACCAAGAGTGGTCCGAGAATCTACCGCAACCAGTGGAAGATGGAACTGCTGCAATAATAAATTGTGGATAGGAGGGGCAATGGCAGATAAGTCCCCAACTAACGGTTGAGATTGCCGCGCGATTCTTCGAATCGCTCGCAATGACACACGGATGCGCTCTTGTCATTGCGAGGAGTGGAGCGACGAAGCAATCTCGCCTCGGCCGACGTCAGTTGTTGATCTTTATCTCCACCAATTTTTTGATATGCTTGACGTCTGCCGACCGTCTGACGTCGATCTGCAGGCCCCTTCCTTCCGCATACTTCCTGGCGTTTTTCAAGGTCGTAATAAGCTCCTTTGGCAGGTCACTCTCTTCGGCCACAGCAACGGCCTTATCGCCAAACACAAAAGACACCCGGAAAGCGCCTTGAAGGGGAATGAAGAAGAACAGGTTGCGTTTCTTCCGCAGTGTCTTTAGTAGCCAGCCGGTCTTCTGGCCATAGAATTTCCACTCTTCGGTTAGTTCTCCGTACTCAGCTTCGAGATGCTTCTTGATCTCCAGCCACAAACGATTCGACTTGCCCAACGCCTTGGCCAGCATTTGATTAGTAGGCGTCTTCCCTTTGTCATCAAAAACGCTTACCGCCATGTCCGATCTCCCTTCACCGGTTCAAGTACATGGAATCGTAGTATTTCTGGTAGTCGCCTGAGACAACGCTGGCCAGCCACTTCTCGTTCTGCAGGTACCAGTCTATCGTCTTGCCGATCCCTTCCTCGAAGCTGACCGACGGCCGCCAATCGAGATCTCGCATGATCTTGCTTGCGTCGATGGCGTACCGCCTGTCGTGGCCCGGCCTATCGGTCACATGCTTGATCAGGGATTTAGGCTTGCCGAGCCGGTCAAGGATAAGATTGACCACATCCAGATTGGCCCTCTCGTTGCAGCCGCCTATGTTGTAAATCTCGCCTGAAGGCGCTTTTTCGAGAACCTGCCAAATGGCCGTGCAATGGTCGTACGCGTAAAGCCAGTCCCGCACGTATAGGCCGTCACCGTAGACCGGCAGTTCCTTGTCGTTGATCGCGTTATTGATCATCAGCGGGATCAGTTTCTCCGGAAACTGGTACGGCCCGTAGTTATTTGAACACCGCGTGATGTTGTACTGCAGGCCCCACGTATGGCCGAATGCCTTCACCAGATGATCCGCCGCCGCTTTGCTCGCCGAATATGGTGAGTTGGGGCTCAGTGGGGTTTGCTCCGTGAATTTGCCCTCGGGGCCGAGTGAACCATATACTTCGTCAGTAGAGACCTGAATGAATCGCTCCAGCTTCTTGTCGCGGGCGGCTTCGAGCAATGTCAATGTGCCGGTGACGTTGGTCTCTATGAAGATCTTCGGCCCCGTGATTGATCGATCCACGTGACTTTCCGCGGCGAAATTGATGATCGCCTCTACCTGATGCTCGTCTATGATTGCCTCTATCATCGGCCCGTCACAGATATCACCCTTGACGAACACATGATTGGGGCGGTCCAAGAAACCTTGAAGGTTCTCAAGGTTACCAGCATAGGTCAACTTGTCCACATTGACCACAAAGCAATCGGGATGCTCCGAGAGCACCATCCGAACGAAATTGCTTCCGATGAAGCCGGCACCACCTGTTACAAGGATTCTTCTCATAGCCGCCTCAAGAAACCTTCCAACGGAACCTGCCAGGGCGGAATTGGCTCGCCAAGCACAGAGGTTATCTTACTGCAGTCAAACCGGCTGTTCAATGGTCTCTGGGCCGGACTGACAAGGTCGCTGGTCTTGCAAGGTGACAAGTCAACATCCACAGGGACTTTGTCAAACACAAACTCGGCAATCTCATACCGGCTGGCGTACCCGGCATTGGCGAAATGAAATACACCCTCCGGCCTTCTCCGCAGCAGTTCGCATATCGCTTTGCCTGCTTCGGTCGTCGCGGTGGGCGAGCCTATCTGGTCATCAACTACCTTCAGCTTACCGTCAGCTTTAGCCCGTTCAACGAGCTTTGTCACGAAGTTGCGCCCGCGCAGGCCGTACGTCCATTCGAGACGCAAAATGCAGAAAGCACAATCGCTTTCAGCTAACAGCCTTTCTCCCGCTAACTTGCTTCGGCCGTATTCACTTATCGGGTTCGGCGTATCGGTCTCAACGTAAGGCCTGTCCAATTCGCCGTCGAAGACGAAGTCCGTGCTGATGTGCAAAAGCCATGCGCCGGTCTCGCGAGCGAGAGACCCAAGGCGTCCCACGGCCTCGGCGTTGACTCGATGAGCCAACTCGGCTTCGCTCTCGGCACCGTCGACGTCGGTGTAAGCGGCACAATTGACGATTGTGGATTCGGCCGCAAGCGCCTCTCTCATCCGGCGCGAGTCAGTTACGTCAAATTCGGGCAAATCCAGCACTCTCACGTCGTAACCTTCTCTGGCGCAAATCTCGGTGAGGTCGGTGCCGAGCATCCCCTTGCCGCCGAGGATTGCTATTGAATCCTCAGCCATCTTTGCGCGTCCAGTCGTAGGGTATGTTCGTGTCGTGCGGGTCGACGCGGAATTCGTCGGGGTCATCGTAGTTGTACATCTCCGACACGGTATTCACAACATAGGCTTCGGTCTGCCCCACACACATCCAACCATGCAGCACACCCGGCGGTATCCGCAGCAGGCCGGGAGAGTGTTCGCTAAGGTAAATCTCATTCACTGTGCCGGAAGTCGGCGAATCCTTCCTCTCATCATACAGCCCCACCTTGACCGTCCCTCTGAGGATGTAGAAATGGTCCGTCTGCCTGGTATGATAGTGCCACGCTTTGACAACACCTGGATACGTCGTAGTGAAGTACGCCTGCCCGAATTTCTCAAACCACGGGTCGTCCGCGCGCATTATTTCGCCGAGCCGACCTCGCTCGTCACAAATGACCCTCGCACGCCGAACCGCCACCCCGTCGATCACCTCTCCCGAACTACGTATGATTAACCCGTCATCAGCAAAAGCCGCTTTCAGCGGCACAACTTCTTTCGTCATTTTGGAGGCTCCTTCGCTACCAGCTCATTGGCTCTGGCAAGTGACTCAAATGTTCCGGCATCGGTCCACCAGCCTTCGAGTATGTCATAGGCCAACTGTCCTTTTGTAATATAGATGTCGTTCACATCACTGATTTCGAGTTCGCCACGAGCTGATGGTTTGAGCGTTCGTATGATATCGAAGACCGAAGAATCGTAGAAATATATGCCGGTGACCGCGTAATCCGACTTTGGTTTCTCAGGCTTCTCCTCGATACCAATGACTTTTCCATCGGATATTTCGGCAACGCCAAACCGCTGCGGATTCGCCACCTGCCTCAGAAGTATTCTTGAGCCACCACCCTGGGCCATGAACTTATCGGCATAGTCCTTAAGACCGGCCTGAAAGATATTGTCGCCAAGGATAACAACGAGTGGTTGGCCGCCAGCGAAATTCTCGGCCAGCCCCAGGGCCTGGGCAATCCCACCTGCCTCGTCCTGAACCTTGTAGGTGAACTGACAGTTGAATTCTCTTCCCGAGCCCAACAGACTTACGACATCACCCATGTACTCGACCCCGGTCACGATGAGTATTTGGCTCATACCGATCGCGGTCAGCTTCTCAATGGGGTAGTAAATCATCGGTTTCTGCCCCACTGGGAGCAGGTGCTTATTAGTGACCTTAGTCAGCGGCCGAAGCCGCGACCCTGTGCCGCCCGCGAGGACGACGCCTCTTAAATCCATGTTCAATTCCCTTCGAGTTCACAGTAATCCCGGAATTCTAAATCCTGAGCACATCCATGTCAACTGCGGCCTGCATCATATCCCAAGTGCGCCGATTTGTGCTGCCCTTGCGGTCCCCCAGAGCCAAAGGAGCTGATAGTGGCGGATTCGTAAGCTCGGCAAAACACGATCCGGGTTGGGGTAACGGTGGCACTGTCGAGGCAGATTGAGTATCATGATCGGAGTTTGGCTTTAGCTAAGCGCAAAAACGGCTCAAACCGGAGATGCCAAATGAATAGAGCAAGTGTCCTTCTCGCTATCGTCTTTGCGGTTATAGCAGTCTGCAGCCCGGCCCCGGCTGAGGATTGGCCAACATATGGCCATGACAACTACAGGAGCGGTATAACGGGCGAGCAACTTGGACCGCCGCTGAGGCAGTCCTGGGTATTCAAGGCACAGCGCGAGCCCGAGCCCGCGTGGCCGCCGCCGGCCGAGCAGGACTTCTTCCACAGCCTCAGCAATCTCAGACCTACAGTGACCTATGACCGGGCATTCCACGTGGTCGGAGCGGGCGACGCACTGTATTTTGGCTCATCGGCCGACGATAAAATCTACTGCCTGGACGCTGAAACCGGGCGGGTGCGCTGGAATTTCTACACAGAAGGACCTGTTCGATTCGCCCCGACCGTCGCCGGTGACAGGGTCTACGCAGGCTCTGACGACGGACGTGTCTACTGCCTCGGTGCCGATGACGGCTCGCTCGTGTGGAAGTACGAGGTCGCAGAGAAAAGTCGTGTGATTCCAGGCAACGGCCGGATGATATCGATGTGGCCTGTGCGAACCGGATTGGTCGTGGAGCAAGGAAACGTCTACTGTGCAGCCGGTTTGTTCCCGCTCCAGGGGACGTATTTATGCTCTCTCGCCGCTGTGGATGGATCGGTCAAATGGCACCGGAGAATAGATGTATCGCCGCAGGGGTACATGATGGCCTCGGAGGACCGGCTGTACGTGCCCACCGGACGAACGAATCCGGTTATTTTTGCACGGGGCGACGGGAGCCGCCAGGGTGAGCTGCCCAGCGCCGGCGGTTCGTATGCACTGCTGACCAAGGACGTGGTGATAACCGGCCCGGGCCGCGGCGCACATCAACTAAGTGCCGGTGACATCAAGACAAAAGATGCGTTCGCCACCTTCGGAGGCCTGCGGATGCTGGTGAATGGTCCGGTTGCGTACATGCAGTCAGAGCACACACTCTCAGCCCTCAATCGACCCGAGTATCTCAGGCTGTCGAGGAAAAGGACCGATCTGAGCAGACAATCCGACGCAATCAAGAAGGAACGGGACAAGCTGCCCAAGGACTCTGAGAAATCGGCCGAACTGCAAAAGCGTCTGCGTGAGCTCTCCTCCCAGATCGCCCGGCTATCGAAGGGACTGCAAGACTGCTACCTGTGGACGGTTGACAGCAAGCACTCGCATTCACTCATAATGGCCGGCGATGTCATTTTCGCCGGCGGAGACAACCGAGTTGCGGCTCTCGAGCCATCGAGCGGCAAAGTCATTTGGGATGCGCCTGTTGCGGGCAAGGCATACGGTTTGACCGTAGCGAACGGTGCGCTGATTGTGAGCACAGACAAAGGCCGGATACACTGTTTTAGGAAGAACGTGCCGGGCGATCAGGTGACAGCAGCACAAAGCAACACTGATCCCTATCCACGCGATCACATGACGCAATTGTATGCCCGGGCCGCCGAGCAAATTGTGAAACAGACCCAGGTAACTAAAGGCTATTGTCTGGTTCTCGGCTGTGGTCGGGGACGGCTCGCCTGCGAACTTGCCCGCAGAACGGACCTCAAGGTGATCGGCCTGGTCGACGATATCGAGGAGGCTGCTGTAGCTCGAAATGCTATCGACGAAGCGGGACTCTACGGAAGAGTTGTCATTCATCATGCCGGCGGCGACAGGCTGCCCTACACGAGGTTCTTCGCCAACCTTATGGTCTCGGATGAAGCGCTTCGGACCGGGAAGCTCCCCCCTGCCTCCGGACACGTCACTGAGCTACTGAGGCCCTACGGCGGGGTCATTGCATTCGCACAACCGGCCGGCGGGTTCAGGCAAGGCCAATTGCAGAAGTGGGGCCAGGCACTCACGGGCGACTGGAATATTCATCGGCGTGACAAACTCGTCCTGGCATGGGCGAAACGCGGGGGGCTAAAGGGCGCGGGTGAATGGACGCACTGGCTGGCTGAGCCGGGAAACTCCGCCTGCAGCGAGGATGAACTGGCCCAGGGCGAAATGGCTGTTCAGTGGTTTGGGCAGCCCGGGCCGAGACGCATGATCGATCGCCATCACCGCAACGTGCCTCCTCTGGTCAAGGACGGGCGGCTCTTCGTTCCCGGCGACAGCGTCGTCTTCGCTGTCGATGCCTACAACGGAACGGTTGAGTGGCAAGTCGATATCCCCCACTCAAGACGGCTCGGTGTGTTCCTGGACTGCGGCAGCATGGCCGTCGACGAGAAGCTGCTATACGTCGTCGCGGAAGACAAATGCCACGGTTTCGACGTCCGCACCGGGCGCCGACAGCTCAGTCATAAAGTGCCCCAGCTCATCGAAGGTGAGCCGCGCCATTGGGGTTACATCGCCTACCGGGATAACATCCTGTTTGCAAGTGCCTGCCGCAAAGGCGCCTCCTATGCAGAGACCAGCTATGACGCCGACCTTGCGCTGTGGTACAGGGACATGAAACTCGTCACGAGTGACTACCTTTTCGCCTTGGGCAAAGATGCCGGCGAGCTACTTTGGACGTACAAAGATGCTCTCATTCTGAACACCACGATCACAGTTGGCGACGGACGGCTGTATTTCCTGGAGACTAACAGCCCGAGAGCCCTGGCCGATGAGCTGGGGCGTATGCCGGCAACGGTGCTCTTCGATGGCGGCCGGCAACACCTGGTCGCTCTGGACACGCAAACGGGACGGATCCTTTACAAAAGGCAGATCGATGTCAGCAATTTCGAGGAGCCTGTATATCTGAACTACGCCCGGGGAATACTCCTGCTAAGCGGCTCCAGGCTAATCGAAAACTCTGTACGTTACTACTACCAGGCATTTGACGCCGGCTCGGGAGAGCTCCGCTGGACTGCCGAACATGATACAGGCCTGGCCACCGACGGCGCTCACGGTGAGTACAATCGTCACCCGACAATCGTTGAGACTACAGTCTACGCATGGCCCTACGCCTACGACCTGAGAAGCGGCAAGAGGATCGAAGGATGGAAGTTCGATCGCCACGGACACGGCTGTGGCGGAATATCGGCATCGGCACAGTCACTGTTCTGGCGAGGCGGCAATCCCTGGATGTATGACCTGGGACCGGATGGGGGCCCAAAACCGCTCAATAGGGTCACAAGGCCCGGTTGCTGGATCAACATTATCCCTGCGGGCGGCCTGGTTCTTGTTCCCGAGGCCAGCTCCGGCTGCACGTGCGGTTTCCCTTTGCAGACTTCAATGGCCTTTCTGCCAACAGCGGGTCCGAGTGGAAGATGAAATGTCGCAGGCCTGCGTTTACTGTCCGGGGGAAGGCAAGACGGCCTGCCAGTTGTTGGGATCGTTACCGTAAGCGTGTGGAGACAACCTGCCCAGAGCCATGCCGAGACCATCGGCCCAGGTCGGCCACGGATCGGTGCCGCCGGCAAAGTCATCGTGATGCGAACCGTCACTGTACCTGACCCGATCAACCCGAATGTAGTGACGATCCCCCGATGCATCCACGTCGCCGGGCATGCTGATCTGCACCTTCTCACCGCCGTTGTCCAACCTGCCGGCTCCCCAGGCAAATATCTGCGTACCGCTCGGCGCGGCAAATACGGAGCCGAACGTCGCCAGGTCCTTGACCATCAAGACGTATTCGCCGGCCGCCAGCGTCACAGGCGGATCAGACGGGAACAGAAACTCTATGCCGGGATTATCCGGATCATCCGTGAACCTCCAGGGCTCGGCTGTCACGAAGTCATACAGCGTCAAGGCCGTATCGCTGATATTGAGTAGCTCAACATATTCAGCTTCCGCAGGATTATCCGGATGGTACATTATCTCGGTAATCACTATCGGCCCAACTCTGGGATACGCATTGGCCGCGTTAGGCGTGTTGACACTCATCGCAACAAAGTTGTACGAACCCGTGCTCTTCTGATATCGCCCAAAGGCCACGCCGGTCTCGGAGGCCCCGAACCGCTCCTGCTCACTGTAGCCGGTAACCACACCATCCCGCCCGGATTGAAGGTATAGCGTCTCACCATTTTCGCTCAGCGCAAACGCCACGTTGGAGCCGGGATCACTCCAATTGCCAAAGTGCAGGTGTTCCGTGAACACAACATAACCGCCGGCCCTGATATTTCTTCCCTCGGCTATTTCATACTTGGTCAAGTTGTCAGAATCATCACTGAGGAACCAGCCGCCAATATTGATGGTATGGTCGGTTGTGTTATGCAGCTCTATCCAGTCCGAAGCTTCTGCGTGAGAGTGGGAAAGTATTTCGTTAATTACGACGTCACCGAGTTCGGGTATCTGGCCCGTATCGTCGCTCCCAGGTGAGCCGTCTATACTGGCACTTGGACGCCAGGTACTCTTGTCGGACCACCTGTTGGGATCGGTGCCGGCCGGGTCCTTTACCGTCAGCGAGAAGCCATCGCCGTCGGTGATATCATACCAGCCGTCCCTGTACCTGAAATTATGTATGACTAGGCCCGCTGCGTCCTGCAGTTCGACTCTTTCACCGTTGTTATTCAAGCTACCGCCGTATTCGCCGGCGACGTTGAAACCTGAGCCATACTTGGCCGTGAAAGCATCAATGTCCCTGACGACCAGGACATGCCCATCTGGTGCAAGCTCGGCGCTCGGGAACGTGAACTCGATTCCATCGGTGAACTTCACGAGATTCAGGTTTATCGTCTCAGTTCCCACGTTCTTGAGCTCTATGAACTCGGTGTTCGGATCATCGGGGCTGTTGGTGTCCGGCGGATGGTACATGATCTCCGTAATCCGCAAGTTCTGTGCAACGGGCCCGATCGCGAAAAAGGCATCGGCCGCCGCACTCCAGGCCCCCCTGTCGAGTATCCGCGCCTTGACCTGGGTGCTCTCAGTCAGGGTTATGGGGCCGGTGTACTCGGTGCCACCTGGAGTCCCGCCGCCCGCGTCGCCGCTTACCGACAGCTCGGCGCAAATCAAGAAGTCCGAGCTGTTTTTGGAGGCATTGAGACCCTGAATGGCGAGGATGTTTTCACCCTGCCTGAGACTCCCGAGGCCATCGGATATGTCGATATCTTCGAAAATGACCGCTTCGCCATCGAAGTGGGTGGTACTCGCGGCGGAGTTGTAAATGGGCTCGCCCTCGAAATTGCGTCTGGCAACCTCGTCGCCGTTGAGATACGCAACAAATCCGTCGTCGTACTGCATCCTCAGCGTCATTACTGCAAGATCACTTGGAAAACCTGCGAAAGTGAATGGAATGCGAACGTAACAAGTTGTGTTGATTTCGAACATGCTCCCGCCGACATCCACGCTGATGTACGGCTCGTAGCCCGAGCCCGTTTCATAACCTACGCCTCCCGGGCCGCCGACCGAGAACGTCCAGGTCGAATCGTCGAACGCTTGACCACCCATCCAGGCATCGCTGATCGGGCGACCGGGGACGTATACGCGCTTGGGTGCGTCTCTGGACACAAGGGTAATCACCTCACCCGTGTCGCCACCAATTACACCTTTGCGCGGGTCGGAGCCGTCGAGCGTGTAGTAGATAGCCCCGGAAGGAGCGGTCATGGTCAGGCGAAAGCCTTCGCCGACGTGACCACCGTGCTGGTTGAAGACCGGCGGAGCAGAGGCGAGCGTGCGCCCGATCTCGCCGTCCATCCAAGCCATCCGATCCTCGAGCCAACCCTTCATCCACTCGATTTCCTCATGCCACGTGTCGGCGATATACCAGTTCGGCCAAACGTAAGAACCGAGAATGCGCCAGCGATCGAAGTTCCTGGCTTGCGCCTCTTCTATCAGGGCGGCCGCGTCGTCGATGTCCCCCACCAACGTATCCGTGGCCAGCGCATCCCTGCGGAAGTGAAACCATCGATCCGCGTAGAGAAGTCGAAACTCAGGGTCCTGGAACAGACGTCCCCAATATGGGTACGCGCCGTCATCGAGTCCGCTGTAGTACCATCCCGACGCAATCCATCCGTTAAGGTAGTTTGCGTTGCCGAGGGACAGGTTATAATCCCACACTGGCCCCATGTTCACTCTGTCGCCCCGATCTTTGTACATATAGGTGCTGAGTCGAAAGCCGTCGATGTTTTTGGTTAACTCGACGATGATGTGGTGGTCAACAAATGAAGCTGGATCGATGTATTTTGCATATCCGGTAACGGGATTCTTGAAGTTCCCCCCGTACAGCACGCCTTCGAACTCGTCAAGATAACCCTTTAGCCAGTTCTGCTGCGGTACTGTGATATCCGGTCCCCGCGGCTCAACATAGATAAGGTGCTGTCCCCTGCTTGTGCGGAAAGTCCGCTCGTCTGGATCGCCGGAGTCGAACTTGTCTTTCTTGAACATGTATCCGCCCGTAATCTCCGGCTCGGAGTCATCACTTGGACTCAACTGGACAATATCCACGCGATCCTCGCCCTGCTTGATCTTCTCCATGAACACGTATACGCCCACGTAGTCGCTCATAGAGAGTCCCCGGGTATCCGTGTTGAGGAACACCTCTATGAAGCGACAGCGAGGAGCGTATCGACCGATATCATTGCTCCACTTGTAAGACAGGAAATTCCGCATCAGCGACTTGTCCGAATATGGACCTTGCAGGACCCAGTCCGACTCGGCGGGAAAACCCAAAATCGACACGCTATCTTCATTATCGTGTTCATCCCACATCTCCAAGTGGTACTGCTTTTTCGGAAATCCGGCGGAGCTTTTGCCCCGAATGTTGATCGCGGAGCTGCCGGCATAGTCCGGTGAGTCAGTGATCCGTGCCCTGCCGCCACCGGCCGTGTCGATGAAGGCGGCGAAGGCAGGCGTTTGCCTTGACTGGGTGACGCCCTCGCCAAACGTGTCCACGATGGCAATAGGCAGATTAGAGCTGAAGCTCTGCAGGTCACTGTGAGGGAAAATATACCTTCGGCTGACTATCTCGGTGCTTTTGTAGCCCGGCTTGGTGGCTACGGCTCGCACGGTCCTGCCCGCAGAAATAAGTATCGGATCGGTGTAGATCATACCTATCGGTACCCCGCGGGCCTCGCTGTACGGACTGGTGCCGTCCAGCGTATAATAGATTACAGCCCCCTCGGTTTCGGTAGCGATCGTCACAAAGAAAGGCGCCGCACAGAGGCGGCTGTCGTGGCTGAACTGTAGCTCTTCAACGAATCCGGCGTATACGCCGATATTAGGCGCTGCCGGCGTGGGGAACGCCATCAGCCGCCATTTGTCGCTGGCGTCCGGTAGCCGGCCGTACGAAATGTCGGCCTCCTGATTGCCAAAGACGGTACCATCAATCAAAGTCTTCCCATCCGCGGCGAAGAGACCCACTTCTTCGCCCGCTGCATCGAGTCTGAAGTTGGCGTGAAGGCCGGAATCGGTCGTATCATTGTCAGTCCATATCAGCAAATAGCCGTTTGCCGGAATTGTAGTTGCAGATGGTTTGTTGTCGGGAATCCGCCACATGGCCGGAGTATCCAGGTCATCCGTTAGATACATGCCGCCTACGTCGATGGGTACCGGCCCGGCATTGTGGATCTCGATCCAGTCGTCGTACTCGCCCTGCGGGTCTGCGATGGCGCTATCGTTCACGGCTGAAAGCTCGTTTATCACGAGCGGCAGACCGGTCGTGGACCAGGTCTCGGCCAGCAAGGCGAAGTCCGGCATGCCGACTCGTTGGTCTGCGTTCAGGTCGGCCGGATTCTCGGCCAGAGCCAGCCACTCCCCGGCCAAGACCTTAAGGTCCTCCGAATCGACCTTACAGTCGCCGCTGAGATCGCCCGTCGGGCACCCCGCCTTTGCAGAAAAGGCAAGCAACAAGATAAGAAGCACGGTACTGCAGGATCTGCACATATTCCACCCTATTTCTTCGAATGTGGGGTCATGTAAACACCGATATCATCATAACACATTTGGTTCGGTCAATCAACACCTAAGATGAACTCGATAGTCCTGACCCGTGATGGACGAATTAGAGGATATTTGACGTGGTACACTCCGGTACAGACACAGTGCGGATTTCAGCAATTCTCTTCTCCGGCAAGCTGTCCTTCTCGCAGCAGATGGGGCAGAAACGGCATCGAGAGACGTCACAGAGGAGAAATCCGATAATCCGAGGGACAATCGGCCTGCTTTTGGCAATCTGCGTGGTCAGCTCCGCCGCCCGGGCCAAATACGGCGGCGGGAGCGGAGTGCCGGACGATCCATATCTGATCTACACGGCCGAGCAGATGAACGCTATCGGCACAGAACCCAACGACTGGGGCAGGCACTTTAGACTGATGGCGGATATTGATTTGGACGTTTTCGGCACAGATTTCAATATCATCGGGGCCGGTAGTGACGAGAATGCCTTTGCGGGGGTATTTGACGGCGGCGGTCATCAGATCGCGAACTTCAGCCACAGTTCCACCGGCAGAGAGAATATCGGGCTCTTTGGCTTCGCCTATCGTGCTCAGATCAAGAGCTTGAAGCTGGTCGATCCCAATGTCGATGCGGGCAGGCATCTACACGGACAGGGAGAAGGAGAAGATGTCGGCGTATTGGTGGGCCACCTCCAGCACGGAACAGTCAGCGACTGTCAGGTCAACGGCGGCAGCGCTCGGGGCAACGCCCACGTGGGTGGGCTTGTTGGACATAACGCCGGCACAGTTGCAAACTGCACCTCGTCGGCCCGCGTCACAGCAAACAACAATGTCGGCGGTCTGGTGGGTACCAACGATGGCACAGTGTCCGGCAGCTATGCCTCGGCCCATGTTTCGGGGCAGAGCAATGTCGGCGGCCTGGTGGGAAACAACGATGGTGCAATATCCGACTGCTATGCCGTGGGAGCCGCCTCCGGGCACGGAAGTGTCGGTGGTCTGGTGGGAATGAACGACGGTGGCGGCATCATCTTGAACTGCTACTCGACGAGCATCGCTACGGGAACCATCCGCATCGGCGGCCTCTTGGGAGCAGGCAACGGCGCGGCGGTTTACCATTCTTACTGGGACACCTAGACGAGCGGATTGACCACCAGCGGCGGTGGCGAGGGCAAGACAACTGCCGAATTGCAGAGCGCAAATACCTTCACCACGTGGGGGTGCAATCTCGTCTGGACGATCGATGAGGGCGTCGATTATCCCAGACTCCGGTGGCAGAACATACCCGGAGAGATAATCGCAGGCCCATCCCCCTTCGAATCCGTACCAGGTGGCGGGGCCCCGAGTGACCCATACCTGATCTACACCGCCGAGCAGTTCAACATGATCGGCCGGTTTCCATGCCAATGGGACAAACACTTCAAGCTGATGGCGGATATTGATCTGAGCGCTTACTTTCTCGCAGATTACAACGTCATCGGGAGGATTGGGGTATACGCCTTCTCCGGCGTCTTCGACGGCAACGGCAAACGAATCTACAACTTCAGCTGTGTTCGCGCAGGCGAAGACAATGTGGGGCTCTTTGGATGCGTGGGTGATCCCAACGCTCAGATCAAGAACTTGGGCCTGATTGACCCCGCCGTCACAGTGATCGCGGGATACGATGTGGGGTCGCTGGTGGGCCTGTTGGAGGCCGGGACAATCACCGATTGCTATGTACAAGGCGGCACCGTATTGGGGCAGGGCCGTATCGGTGCCCTGGCTGGAAGCACCAGCGGCACAATCGCCTATTGCCATTCGAACGCCTCCGTCTTGGGCCCCGGACGTGACATAGGCGGATTGGTGGGAAATAATTCCGGCCAACTCAGCAACTGTTACTGCAGCAGCGACGTTTCGGGAGGTGACGTCGTCGGCGGGCTCGCGGGCGCAAACTTCGGCGCGGACGATTCGAACGGTCTGATCGAGAACTGTCACGCCACCGGCACGGTTCAAGGAGACGACCATCTCGGCGGGTTGGTAGGTGGCAACTGGGCCGGTACCATAAGAAGCTGCTATTCGGCGGGCAGCGTCAAGGGAACAAACAATGTCGGTGGTCTGCTGGGGTTAAATGAGGGCGGACTAATCGAAGGTTCATTCTGGGATGTGCAAGTCAGCGGCCAGGCAATCAGCGACGGCGGGACGGGCAAGACGACCGCCGAGATGCAAACAGCCGGTACCTTCCTGCAGGCCGGATGGGATTTCGTCGGCGAGATCGAAAACGGGACAGAAGACCTCTGGTGCATATGTGAGGCGGCCGGATATCCCAAGCTAACGTGGGAATTCGTCCTCGGTGACTTCGACGCCGACGGTCATACCGACTTCGGAGACCTCGGCATCCTTGGCGAACGCTGGCTTGAAACAGACAGCAGTTTCTTCTGCGGAAACGGTGGCGCCGACCTCACAGGCGATAGCTTCGTTGGGCTCGGCGATCTGCTCGTTCTTGCTGACAACTGGCTTCGGAAGTAGTAACATACGAATTCCCTGGTTAGCCCTGACCCGGTATACATCTGGCGACAAATGTGGGAATAAATCCACGTACCAAGGAGTATCGTATGCGACGGAGCAAGTCGGCAATTCAAATCATTCTGCTGTCCCTTATGGCTGTCTGTCTCTGCGCCCACCTTTGCACGGCCCAACGACAACTCGACCTAAGGCTGGCGACAAGACAAGTACGCGGATATGAAAAGCTCCAGATGACCATCGGCCTCGATACTCACTACCAGAATCCCTTCGATCCCGACCAGGTTGATCTGCAGGTCCTGCTAACTGCGCCGAGCAACAGCCAAATCGCCTTGCCCGCCTTCTACTGCCAGGACTTCGAGCGCCGCAAGCTCAATCAGGGTCGGCAACGCAACAATTGGTACTATCCGACCGGCGAAGGGACATGGAAGGTCCGGTTCGCTCCGACGGAGACTGGCACCTATGTGGCGAGAGCAAGGTTGAAGGACTCGGCCGGTATAGCTCACTCACAGAGCGTTACGTTTGAATGTACACCCTCAGCCCGCAAGGGCTTTCTCCGCGTCGGGCGACAGGACCCTCGCTTCTTGCAGTTCAGCGACGGTACGCCCTTCTTCGCCATCGGGCAGAACCTGGCCTTCATCGGCGAAGGTCAATACGTCAACCTCACAAAGGCAGAGCAGATCTTTGCCGAACTCTCACGCAACGGTGCCAACTTCCTGCGAATATGGACGTGTTGTGAGGATTGGGCAATGGCGATAGAGGCGAGGAAGAGTGCGTGGGATCGATCCTGGCACCGCAGGAAAGAACTCATCGTACCCGTACCGACCAGCGACGACGAGCAAAGCGCCCGCAAGTGCGTGAGGCTTGAAGGCGCCGATGCAACATCGATTTCTGCCTCACCTTCACATCCCGTAGCCGTCCGGCCGCAGGCGTCATACGTGCTCACGGGCCAATTCAGGGCAGATGGCCCCCGCGAGCTGCGCATCACGACTGGCCGCCATGACTGGAAACTGCCCTGCAATGGTGACTCGAAGAACCGGTGGAACGATTTCAAGTGCGAATTCGTCACCGGTGACAATGACCTCTGGCTCGCCAACGTGACCTTCAGCCTGGTGGGCTCCGGCACCGTTTGGCTGGACAGGCTATCGCTGAAGGAAGTCGGCGGCAGCGCAGAATTGCTGTGGGAAGCCGACGTGAATCGCCCTACACGAGGGTACTATAACCAGATAGACTGCTTTATGCTTGATGAGCTCGTCGAGGCTGCAGAGCAGAACGGCATCTATCTGATGTTGTGTCTGGTCACCAGAGACCTCTACATGAAGTCGCTCTCCGACGACCGCAGCGGCGAGTACGAGCAAGCGATTGAAGATGCCAAGAAACTGATACGCTATGCCGTGGCGCGTTGGGGCTATTCGACCAGCGTCGCCGCCTGGGAATACTTCAACGAAATCGATCCGGGCCTGCCCACCGACCGCTTCTATGCCGAGGTCGGCGGTTATCTCGAACAAACAGACATCTATCATCATCTCCGCACGACCAGCACGTGGCACCCCTCCGCGAGGGACTGCAGGCACGCCCAGCTCGATATCGGGCAATTGCACCACTATATGCGCCCGGAGACAAAGGAGGATTTCAGAAACGAAGTTGCGGTAGTAATGGACAAAATCGACTTCCTGAGAAAACACGCCCCCGACAAACCGGTCTTGATCGGCGAGTTCGGCCTGGCCACCCCCAAGTGGGGGCTCAGTGATTACATGAAACAGGACGACAAAGGCATACACTTTCATAATTCGCTCTGGGCCTCAACGTTCGCCGGCGCTTCCGGGACAGCGATGTTCTGGTGGTGGGACCAATTGGACAAGCAGGATGCCTACGGCCACTATCGGCCCCTGGCCACATTTCTAAGAGATGTCTCTTTCTCAGGGCTATGGCAACTCAAGGCCGCCGCGTCAAAAGAGCGGCTTCGCTTGCTCGGCCATCAAGGCGATGACCGCGCGTATATCTGGATATTCGACTCACAGGCGACGTGGCACAGCCGCGTCGTCGAACAGCAGACGCCGAAGCAGATCGAAGAGACAACAATCGAAATCCGCGGGCTGACTCCCGGCGACTACAGTGTTACATGGTGGGACACGCAAAAGGGCCAAATCGCCCTCAGGCAACATGTCACCTGTGCCGAGGAGCCGCTCCGGCTAACGGTCCCGCCGTTCAGATGCGACATTGCCTGCAAGCTGGAATGTCAATCGCGATGAACTCGCAGATCCGCCATCGCCCTTGCACTGAAGCCAAATTCGATCCCTTGCCGCAATATCGAAATCAAGCACGTCACAACCATCCGCAGCCGCGCGACGGCTCGGTATGGCCCGATCGGTGAACGCGTCAAGAAATCGAAAGGAGCTGTTTGCGCGAGCCGCAACGGTGACAGCAACGTGCACCGGCTCATCGTTGAAGTTCTGCACAACACAGATGTCTCGCGGGTTGGGAGCAAAAGGATGAAGTGTCACGCAGCTGGGGCCGTCAAAGGCTGCAAGCTCAGGCATAGTGTGTTCGCCAGCCTTGTCGCTTGCTATAGCATGATTGCCGAAAGCCGCCCGAAGAGCAGCAAGTGACGACCCTTTTATGGAAAGCAAACCCAGCGGCCGAGGACACAGCAGAACTTCCCCCACCGCATCGAAGTCCGCCTGGCTGTAGGTGTGCGTGTTGAGCAACGCAACCGAGCCACCGAGCACCTTTCTGATCGTCAGCAGAGCCAGGCGACTATCCCCAACCTGGCAGGCGATGTCACCTTCTCCGTCTTTGGCTTCTATCGGGGACTCCAAATCAACCAGAACTTCCATCGTTCCCGGCTTCCGGTTCTCGCCCGAGGGCGGCATCAGCCTCGCGCGAACAGGCTTCGATTCGACACCGGGTCCGATTCCCGCCAAGGAGGC
>CP070675.1:5973154-5989184 GCA_020352215.1 Phycisphaerales bacterium | reverse complement strand
CCGGCCCGAACAAATCCTCGATGCCCTCGCCCGGTGCGCCGAGCAAGAGAAGCAAGCCCAGAGCAAAACAGAGTAGAAGGGTCACCTCCTTTAGCAGCGGCCCTACTGGATGATGTGAATACTGCTGAGGATGTTGTGCGTGAATTCTTCCTGGGTTAGCTCCGCCGGCCGAGATGTGCTCCAACTTCATACGGCACGCCGCACGGGGGTAGCTTCATGCCCCATATACGGGTCGTTGTCCGCGCTGAATCACAAGATGCAATACTCAGTGACCGCAGCGGCGAAAACCGCCCGTTCCTCCAGCAGCTCGCCATAGGGCGACTCATCCGCCTAAGAGGCCACCTTCTTGCCTGCGTCTTGCGTACGTCCGTACGTCCCTATCCCCACAGCGACACCATCTATGCTATCAGCCAGCGTGCCCCGAAACCATCGTGGAAACTACGGCATTTTCTGGGAATTTTGCCCAATTTCTCCTGGAATATACGTGGAAACCCCGTGATTTCGGCGAATCTCGGGACAAGGTGCACCCGAGAACATCCCAATGGTGACCTGCCCAACGAAAGCCGGTCCGTTCAAAATGAGAAAAAGCTGGTGAAATCTCGTTTTGGAAAAGACTCAAAGGATGACGAAGACACGGTTCACCGAGCAGCAGATTGCCTTGGCTCTTCGGCAGGCCGAGTTGAAATCAGCCGTTTTTGTGACCCAGGAAAGGCTGCGATGAATCCTCAAATCAGCAATTTCCACCTGACTTACTGTGTGCTCCTGCTCAAGGGCAATACCTGTCTTCGATTCTCATACTCGGATAGAGTTTATGGTAGGGACAGGTCTCTGTTTCAGGTCTGGACGCTTTGACAAAATCGTCTCCCGCATGCCATGTCCCAGCTATACACAGAGGATGAGTCAGCCTCTGCCTTGAGATATTCCTTAGCTCTTGCTACCATGTTGAATGCGCAGGCGTTAGATGTACGTGATTTGGTGGCCCGACGTTATGAGTGAGCCGGATGCAAAGAGGGCGATTTCTTTTTTTGGCAGATTGGGGCCGGGGCTGCTTCTGGCGGCGACCTCCATCGGTGCCAGTCACCTCGTTATGAGCCCCAGAGCGGGTTGGATGTTCGGGTTTCAGTTACTCTGGCTCGTGCCGTTGACTCACCTGTTCAAGTATCACGCCTTTGAGTTCGGCCCGCGCTACGCTGCGGCGACCGGGGAATCACTCATCGCAGGCTATGCCAGAATGCCGGGGCCGAGAGGATGGGCGTTGTGGATTCTTCTGCTTGGGACGATAGCTCAGGGTATAGGAGTCCTGGCCGCCGTGGTCGGCATAGCCGCGGCTGTTCTTTCCACATTCATAGGGCATGCGCCTTTCGCCGGCTTCTACGTCTCGCTAGTCATTGGAACGGTGCTGCTTTTTCTGCTATTCGGCGGATACGGCTGGCTGGACTTTCTCAATAAGGTTATGATGACGCTCCTATTCCTGGCGACAATCGCGGTATTTGTCCCGGCGTGTCCTCATCCTGCTGAATTCAGACACTTCGTGATTCCCTCCGTACCGGCAGGTTCGGTTGCCGTTATTGCCGGAATCCTGGGCTGGATGCCAACAGGGATAGACGTCTCAATCTGGCACTCGCTCTGGACGCTCCAGAAGCATCCCGACCTGACCTCGGTCGAGACTTCAGGGCGGAGGTGGGAGATATTCAGGTTCTCGCTCACTGATATGAGGGTGGGATACATCTTGTCCTTCGTCGTCGCCTCGGTGTTTCTTCTTCTGGCCGGTGTGTACCTGTACGGAACGAGTGATAAGATCGACGGGGCAGGATTTGCCCGTTCCCTTGCAAAGATCTACACCGACAACATCGGCCATTGGATGTATTTCGTTTTCATGGTCGCCGCCTTCACCGCGATGTATTCCACCGTGTACGCGGTGATGGACGGTTTCTCGCGGGCCTTCGCCGAGACGATTTCGACTATCTTCCCGAAGATCAGAGCCAGATGGCGGATCAAGCTCTACTGGATATTTGTCCTGTTCACGGCCGCTTTCGCATTTGTGATTCTGGTGGCCCTCAAAGGGAAGAATCCGGTGGCTCTCGCTCTGGACGTGGCCCTTCTGAGCCTCTGTATCGCCCCGCTCTATTACGGCCTGAACTACTACTGTGTCACCCGCTTCATCAAGGACGAGAGGTTCAGACCCAGGACTTCAGCCCGCCTGGTCGCGCTCGCAGGTATTGTCGTGGTGCTTCTCGCGACCTTGGTTTGCGTAGCGTCGAAGTTCAGTATTCTGGAATGACCCGGCGCGATTGTGGATGCCCCGAAGAGACGGCTTAGTGGACGCAGTGATTCAGCGCCCCGTCAGTCGGCAATTTGAGGCCGACAGGTCGGTCATTATGTTTGACGGGGCATACACGTTGTCTTATGATTCGGGCAAATCAACAATAGAAGGAGATCAAAATGTGCACGGTCGATCTTCCTGAGCGGCTGAATGCCGCCACCGTATTCGTTGACAGTCACTTACAACAGGGCCGGGCCGAAAAGGCGGCGATCCTGTACGGCGATGTGACGGTCACCTACCGGGACCTCAGCAAAGGAGTCAATCGCTTCGGAAATGCCCTGCTTGGCCTGGGCATCCGCATGGAAGAGAGGGTCGCTATCATCATGCCGGACTGTCCCGAGTGCGTGTATGCGTTCTTCGGAGCGATGAAGATCGGCGCTGTGGCGATCCCGATGAATACGCTGCTGATGCCGGCCGACTACGAGTACCTGCTCAACGATAGCAGGTCGCAGGTTCTGGTGATTCATTCGTCTCTGCTGGAGCGGATTGAGTCTATTCGGCCGAAGCTCAGGTATATCAAGCATCTGATCGTCGTCGGAGATGCTGCGGCAAGCGACCTATCCTTCACGGAGCTGACGGCCTCGGCATCCGACGAGCTCGAAGCGGCTGATACGAGTAAGGACGACGCGGCTTTTTGGCTCTACAGCTCGGGCACAACCGGCTTTCCCAAGGGTACGATCCACCTTCACCACGATATGATAGTCGAGGCAGACCTTTACGCTCAGCAGACCATAGGCCTTCTCGAATCGGATGTGTCATTCTCTGTGGCCAAGTTGTTCTTTGCATACGGGCTCGGCAACGGCTTGTACTTTCCACTTCGGACCGGCGGGACGACGGTGCTGCTGCCCGACAGGCCCATTCCGAAGACGGTCTACGAAGTGATCGACAAATATCAGCCGACGGTCTTCTACGGTGTGCCTACCAGTTACGCCGCGTTGCTGTACCTGGCGGAGAAAGAGGGCCGGACGAGTCTGGGCAAAGTGCGCATGTGCGTCTCGGCGGGCGAGCCGCTGCCGAAGCCGCTCTACGACAAGTGGCTCGACAGGTTCGGCGTGGAGATATACGACGGCATCGGCTCGACTGAGATCCTGCACATATTCATCTCGAATCGTCCCGGTCACGTCAAGCCGGGCAGTACCGGGCAGATCGTCCCCGGCTACGAAGCGAGGATAGTCGACGACGACGGCCAGGAGCTCGGCGCCGGCGAGGTTGGAGCACTTCTGATCAAGGGCGACAGCATCGCCAACGGCTACTGGAACAAGCACGAGCAGACCAAGGAGACGTTCCGCGGAGAGTGGATCAATACGCACGACAAATTCCACGTAGATGAGGACGGGTACTATTGGTATGCCGGCAGGACGGACGACATGATGAAGGTGAGCGGTTTGGCGGTTTGGCCCGCCGACGTTGAATCAATCCTGGCAAGCCATGAGGCCGTTCTCGAAAGCGGCGTGGTGGGGGTACCGGATAAGGAGGGCCTGATCAAGCCGTGGGCGTATGTAGTGCTCAAGGACAAGAACGCCGCATCGGGCGACCTTGTCAGGGAACTGCAGACATTCGTCAAGACAACCACTGAGCCGCACAAGTATCCGCGAACGGTCATCTTCGTCGATGAGCTGCCCAAGACCGCAACGGGCAAGATTCAGCGGTACAAGCTGCGCCAGATGGCACAGGCCGAGAACTGATAGGCATTTCGATAGTCCAACCACGTCAATGGGACTCTCGCTGGCTGGAAAGTGCCTTCGGCGTCACGATGGAGCACTTGCCGGGACCTGGGTACGCCGCACGCGCCACGTCCCGTATCCTCGAACCAGCAGGCCCGGAACCTCATTGTGCAACTTCATATTGGTTCGAATGGCCTGCCCCAGGCGTACGACAAAACGGGCGCGTTCACGCCGGCCCTACCCGACCGAAGGCGAAGTAGAAGAAATAGCTCGTGCCGAAATCTCGGATCAGACGCTGGGACGCGGCCCGGCGATTCGGACCTTGCATGGCGTTTGCGATTTGCATGAACATCTCATATCGCTGGAGCGTTTCCGGGCTTATGTTGTATTTGGCCAGTTCTATGGCCTGCCCCCGCGATCCATGGTGAATGAGTATGGCTTCCTGATAGAGCGTTGGCACCCTCCGATAGCCAAGGTCGCGGAGCCTCTCCACATGCTCCAGGATCTTGTCTACCCGTTTGGTGACCAGATAGCACGCCATGAGGTATTCAAAGGCCATTCTGTTCTGGGGGTTGTGCTCGAGCAAGGCAGCCAGCGTTTCATCGACGGGCTCGCTGCCGGTGACGCCGGCCGCCTCGCCGCGCATGCGGGAGCGGATCCTGGTGACAGCGGCAGCCTGATTCGGCGCCAGACCGCCATCCAGGGTGCGCAAGAGGGACATAGCTCTACGGCGATAGATCAGATCTTTCTTCAGGGCCGTCAGATAGACTCGAGCGGTACGAGGATGTCCTTTGATGATGTTGATCCACGCCAGTTCTTCGAGCGCAATGCCAAGACGGCCCTGGGTAGTCACAAGCTCCGACGCCAGCTTCTGCGCGATGTTGACATGTCCTAACTCCAGATAGACGTCGCTCAACTTCCATTGGGTCAGGACGGATTGTCGGTCTTCGTGCGTGAGGAGAATCGCCTCCGGGACCAGAGGGCAGCAGAACATGTCGTAGGGGAGCCTGCCCGTGTGGTACAGGGCGCGGATGGTGTCATGGTTGACATAGACATTGACTCTGTTTTTGGGCAGGCGGAGACTGAGCTCGACGATCTTGTCCCAGTCTTTCTGACGAGAGTAATAGTTTGACAGAACAAACGGTTTAGACACCGCATCGTAGCTGAAGTATAGCCCCAGAGCCATCAGCGCGATTGGGACAGCGGACAGCGCCGCCTTCGTGATGATCGCCGGAAATGGACTCGTTCGCTCTGTCACGGCGTACCTTCTTATTCCTCCGGTCTTCTTTGCGCGGACCCGGGGCTTCTTTCGGCGCCCACCGAACACGCTCTTGCCGACGGACACAAGCAACACAGTCAGAGGCGCGAGGCAATACAGGAGAAGAACCAGGACCTTCAGGAGGGTATTCATGCCGGCTGTCACTGCCGACTCAAAGGGCGTGAGAATGAGCAAGGCCTGGCGGACGGGGATCAGGAACACGTATTCGGCAAGGGTCCAGCTTATCACGACGCCTGCCGGCAGTGCGATGGCCACTACAGTCCAGTCTCTGTGAAGGAATATCCGGTGAACCACGGTCACGACAGTGAAAATTAACAATGTTCCCCCACCGCCGAGCCAGAAGCCGAGTGCCGCCATTAGGCAATATGCGCCGAGGCGCACGACGGACCGGCGCAACGGCAGTCGCTCGAAGGCGAGAGACAACAGCAGCCCCAGCGACACCGCCAGGCAGATGGCCAGAGGGTGCTTGTAGCGGCTGTAGACGAGAAAGACCATGATTGCCGGGAAGCTCGCCAAAACCGAGGCCTCGGCAAGACCGGCAGCCACAAGATGCCGCCTGGCAAGCGTGGCAAGGCTGAACGCTACCAGGACAATGACCGCGGCACCGAGCCATGCGTGGTAATAGCCCTGGGAAAGAAACCCTGATACATAAGCCACAGGTCCGCCTGGCATGCTGAGGGAGTCCCTCAGGAACGACCATCCGGTCGCGAACTGGGGGGCACCGGGCAGGATCGTGCCGAAACAGTGATAGATCAGGTGTGGCTCGACCACAAGCCACAGATAGAGAAAGCAGAGCACGAAGAACACCAGATTCGTCGGAAGCCATTTCACTCTCAGTAGCATCCTCTTGCATCTCCCGGATCAGGCGGCCGTCTGTTTTGAGCCGGCGGGTTATTCGCGTTCCTCCCAGGGGCTGGATGGCCCGACCTTTGGGGTTGCTGCTGTGATGGGAATCTCAGGCGTTATGGACGGCCTGGCGCGCGCGGCACGAGCGAGCAGAGACTTGCTCACCGTAATCGGCCCTTTGAGCAGTTCAGGGACACTATACGTCTCCAGCAACGAATCATAGCAATTCGCGCTACGTTGCGGCAGGACAAAGGGCTTGTGAGCTGTCCCCGTGTCGTCCACATAACTGAAATAGGTTCGGGTGAACAGGCCGCCCCGACGCTTACTGCTAAACGCGATCCAACGGCTGTTGCTGGACCAACTGTGCCACGATTCAGAGAACTCGCTGTTGATTGGCAGCTTGTGATGCTGTCGGGTGGCAAGATTCATGAGGTAGAGGTCACTGCTGGGCTGATAGGCGGGAAAGCAGCCGTAACGGCACATACAAAAGAGAAGGAACCGTCCGTCTGGCGATATTCTCGGCAGCAGGATGCTCTGACCCGTATCTTCGGCTGAAAGGACGGTCTCAGCCTCGCCCCACCGGTCGGCGGCGATATCATACCTGATGCGCCGAAGGTTGTACTTGACCCTGTCATAGCCCTGCGGTGGCACAGCGTTGCGGTCCTCCCAGAGGACGGGCGAGCTGCAGTAATAGAGGTATTTGCCGTCGGGAGACCATGCCGGGTAGGTTTCGAGTCTCCCTTTGTCAGCCAGTTCCTTGGGGCTTGACGCTTTACGCCTTTCAACTCGATAGCAGACCAACGCCGAATCCAGATCCACCACGTCCCGGACTTCCATGCTCCCCGCATGGAAGAACTGGGTCACCTTGTTGATCGAATACACCGCCAGCTGGCCGCTGGGATGCCAGGCCGTATAGCCCCACCTGGCGCCAATTCTGTCGACGACGCCGTTTCGAGCCAGAACGGTGTCGCTGCCATACGTCGCGCTGCGCAGGGCAATCGTCATAGTATCAGGGTCGTTGCCTGCGAAGCTGTGACAGTTCAGACACCCTCCGTCGAACGACCGGCTGTGAAGAACCGCCGACACATCATAGTTGGTGAGGTTGCGCTGATAGATCCCGATGTCCTTCCACCAGCCATAGCCCGGTTTCATGAACCGGAATACCAACGTCTCGTCGATATCCTCCCGCGCAACAGTATTGGCGATGGGCCGAAACCGTCTCCAGTGACGATCCGCACCGCGGACGTAGACGTCGAAGAAGATCTTGTGGTCCCTGTTGGTCTCGAGCAGCGCACGCCACTTACTGATGGGGATGCGAATCTGCCTGGTCTTGCTGAAGATGTGTACGGGGCGCCCACGGTCTGACCGGACTGAGACGAAATACGCATGTCCGTCTTCAAGAACCTGGAAATTCAAAGGAGCGATATTCGGGGGTACAAAGGTTCCTGAATAATCCGGGCTTATGTTGGGTTCTTGATCGACTTGGCTGTAGGTCTCAACGGTCTTGGGACTACAGGAAACCATCCATGATCCACAAAGGATGACGCTGCAATAGAAGGCCATACCGGCGAGCTGCGTTCTCATCCCCATAGACTCGACCCTCAATGCCAAGCGGCCTCACTCTTTCTTCTCTTCCGCGTATTTGACAGACTGTTTCGCAAGCTGCTCACAGTTCTTCTGGAAGAACTCCAGGTTGAGCAACTGCGTCTTTTCGTACACCTCTGCTCCGAGCTCGGCCCCAATCATGCCGGAGCATTTGCACTCATCCTCTGCCGCCTGGAGGATCCGTTCGTGCCAGGCCTCGGTAGCGGCTATCGCGCCGTCGAAATAGGCTCTGACCGCGTCGCAGCCTTTAATCACGGCGTTGTGGCCAAGGCACAAGACGTCTGCATCGAGCGCGGCAAGTCCCCTTATCGACTCAAGATAAGCTGCGTAGTCGCCGAAGTAGTTAGGCCAGAAGTATTCAGACGCCGGGATGTAATAGCCCGTTGCATCGGCTATGATCAAGATGCCCATGCCGGGCTCGTGAAAGCTTAGGCTGCAATCGCTGTGACCCGGCGTCGCAAGACAATCGAATCTCACGTCTCCCACGGTCACCGTGTCACCGTCTGAGAGAATCCGATCTACACCGATACGATTCTCGCTTAACGGCTTCGGGCGGTGCCGCTCTGCAATCGAGCCGGCCTCGAGGAGCGCCTCGGTGAGCATGCCGTCGATCTTGGTGAAGAACCTAATGGCTTTCTCCACCGACAGGGTCCGGGCAGCCGCCTCCGATGCGCAGACCGTTGCGCCTTCAAACATGGCACGAAACGCGGGGACCGCCATGACATGGTCGGGGTGGGCGTGCGTGATGACAATCTGTTTGACGACATCGGCGGCGATGCCGAGCTCGGCCATCTGTTCGGCGACGACAGGCCCGACGGCACCAACGCCGCCTTCAAATATCGCTGCCTCGTCCCGGCTTCTGACAAGATAGACGGGATACTCATTCGTGCCGAGCATCAAGAGGCCGTCGGCAATTTCGAGAGGTGGGTCTTTTATCAACATCACAATTGCCCTTACTAAGGTGAGTAATGGTTAAGCGTCTGGCTGCTGGCCCTGTTCGGCTGCGAAGAGGGCCGCGCCGAAAGCCCCGGTGTACTGTGCGTCGGGCGCGATATGAGCCTCGGCACCGAACGATTGGCCGAGGAGCTTGGCCAGAAAAGGGTTGTGCGCGACGACGCCGCCCGTGGCGACAAGCAAACCGTCTACCCGGTCCATCTCCACGATTCGCTTGACAACCGAATTGAACGCTCCTCGCACAATGTCGGCGACGTCCACGCCGGCGCGAATCTTTTCGAGCACTTCCGTGGCCGCGAAGACCGTGCAAAAACTTCCGAGCGATACGTCTTCCGTCGCCTTCTCAGCCAGCGCATTGAGCTCGGAGATATCCAGCGCCAGTCGATGAGCAATCTCCTCAATGAATGCCCCGGTGCCCGCGGCGCATTTGCGGTTCATCTTGAAGCTCTTTCTCCTGCCGGTCTCATCCAAGTGTATGATCTTACTGTCCTGGGCTCCGATATCGATCACCGTGATGCGCCTTTGGAAATGAAAGTATGCTCCCTTGCCGTGGCAGGCGATTTCCGTCATCTTCGCATCCGCCCAGGGCACATTATCCCGGCCATAACCGGTAGACAGCGATCTCGCAATCTGCGAACGATCAAGGGATTGCGACCGGCACAGGTCCGTCAGGAGTCCCTCGGCGGTTTTTGCATAGTCGACTCCCGACCGGCCGATTGCCATGCCTACGGTTCGTCCTGCCGCGTCGATTACTACGAGCTTGGCGGTCGAAGCCCCTATGTCAATACCGCAGTAATACTCCACCGTGTCAATCCGTTACAGGGTTACATTTAGCCCTGGGAAAGCTGTTCCACGAAGGCTTCGATGTTGGTTCGCGTCTGCTCTTCGGAATAGAGACGCAGATCATTCAAGTCTCCGTCGATAATCACAAATGGCTTTCCCGTCTTGCCTTCCAGCCGCTGGGGCATGTCGTAGCGGCTGTTGGAGTTGTTCGGGCAGGTCTTGGCGTTGTGATAAAGAATGCCGTCCACCTTGAACTTCTCGATCATCCGCTCTATGTAGGCCTCCTTGGGCTCGTCACTGCGACAGATGAACAATTCGCTGTATGCCCGCGCCATGCTCTCAAACGGCTTGTCCGGATCCAGGGCTTCGAATATCCAGCTGTTGCAGTATGTCGAGGCTACAACTGCCGTGTGAAGCTCAATGAACTGCAGGGCGAGACTCTTTAGCTTGCCCCATATCGGCATCCCCTCCCAGTAGATTCGATGCTTCTCCCCCTCAACGGCCCCGACACCATCGGCTATCCGCTGCTTCAACTCGGCCAGCAATATCTCGTAGTAGTCTATCGCCGGCTGCGTACCTCGAAGGACAACCGCCGGTCCCATCTGGATCGTACCGTCGAAGAATGTGATAGGCGAAGGGACGTTAGCCGCTGTCTCCAGAACCGCCTTCCACAGCTCGGTGCACTTCCTGGACAGCGTGATGACTTCCTTGAGCTTGTCACGATCGAGCTTGTTTCCGCTGATTTGCTCCAGAGGCTGCACGAGCGCCTCGATCTGCCTGGCTACGGCGGTGATGACAATCTCGTTCACCTGGCCGATGGCACGAGGCGTGTGCACGCCGATACACGGCACATCCCATTCACGGGCGTAGAACTGAAACCAGTCCTTGACGTCACGACACTGGTTGGTGTTGAACACGAGCACATCGGCCTTTGGCGGGCCGGGTAGCTTCATCTTGTTGAAGGGGCTTTCGCCTTTGAGATAAGAGCCTATGTCGCTGGTCAGATATGAGCATATATCCGGAGAGAAGCCGCGGGCGTTAGCCTCGGGAATAAGGTCGGTCGCCATTCGGCTGGCGCCGAGCATCGCACCGTGATTCTCGGGGAAATACACCGCGAAGCCCAGCGCCCGCAGCAATTCAGCCGGCCCGACGCTGGTGCACCAGGCGATCTTGGTGCCGGAGGCCTCCGGGCCCATCAACTCCGTGAAATACCGGCCCATCACGCCCCGCATCTTCTTACTGGCCTCGAAATCCTTCAATTCCACCGATGATGGCATAGTCATACTCCTGTCTTGCTCTTCAGAAACTCAGAAGGCCGTCTTCAGTACATCTGCGATAATACTCAGGGTCAGGACGCTATCGCGTGGAGTATAGTCGCCTTTCTGGTATGTGTAAACCCCCGCCCCCCTTTCCGGCCGAGGCAGCCTTGCTCAACCAGATTCGCCGTATTGAATCATCCAGGAAAACTCGCGCAAGGATTCCGGTTAGACTTCAAGGGTCAGCTTAAGAGAGTCCTTGGCGCATTCGGCGTACATCTCAAACGCCTCCGGCGCCCTGTCCCAGGGCATCCGCGGCGTTACCATCTCCGTCAGTGCTGAGGCCCTGTCATCCAGAACCATGTCCGCCGCAGTCTGGAAGAAAACACCACACTCCGGGCCGACGCACGTGTTGATCTGAATGTTCTGCCGGAAGACGTGATACCATGGAAACTCCTGGAGTTCATAGTGCGGCATACCGAAGACGTAGAGCCTGCCGCCATACTTGGGCAAATACGCTGCGGTCTGCAGCGAATCAACGTAGCCTGCTGCCTCGACGACAAAATCGATCATCTCGCCATCGGTCAGTTCCTTGACCACCTCGACTGTGTCTTCCTTCGACGCGTCGATGATGTGGTCGGCGCCGTAGCGTTTGGACCATTCCAGGCGCCAGTCCAATACGTCGGTTGCGATGACCGTACTCGCTCCCATCAGCCGCAGCATATGTGTGAATACCAGCCCCATCGGACCCTGGCCGACTACCGCGCAGCTCTGACCTATAACGTCATCGGTGCGTGTCAACGCCCGAAGCACAGTCGCCAACGGCTGGGCAACCACCAGCGCCGCCGGATCGGGCGCATCCTGGGGAAGCCGGGCGATGGCGGGCGGTCGTGAGATGATGTATTCGGCAAAGCCGTAATAGCCATGCGGCTGCGCCAGCACGAGTTCTCCCTCTTGCCAGCCTTCACTGCGAGATTCGACAATCTTGCCGATGTTCTCGTGTCCTGCCCAGCCGACCGGATTGGGAAAGTCGATCTCGCTCCAAAGCCCCTCGCCGGTGTATTGGCCCATGTTGCTTCCGCAGAGCGCCACGTGACTGCACCGCACCAGAACCTCGCCCTCGGCCGGCTCGGGCGTCGGAGCATCGTCCAACATCGCAATCTTTCGGGGTTCGACTATTTGGATTGCTCTCACAGGTCACCTCACAGTCCAGCTGCCGAAAAGGTCCTCAAGACGGCTGCCGAATCTTGGAATCAGCCTCGAGATTAGAGCACACAGTCCCCTCGCAGGCAAGCGCTAAACGTCGCTTGGGGTCTGTTGAGATAGACGACCATCCCCCTTGAACCGCTCATCCGCCGGTGGTATCATCGCTTCTGTATGTTGAAATCAGACTTCCTATTTGTCAGTCGTGATGAACGGCTCCGATCTATTGTCCAGTGAGGTCTTGGAATGGCTATGAAAAAGAATATCGAGATGTTTCCCAGAGCCAGAATACCGTACGGGACCTGGGGAAGTAGCTTCTTTCCTGCGTGGCAGACGTCGGCGCTGGCAGAGGTCAACATCGGCCAGTTTGCTGGCGAGGCGATGAACCGGATTCTCGGGATCAGAAAGGTCCCGAAGAGCGAGCTGGAATATCTGATCATCGGCTCAACCATTCCGTGGCACTGGAAGTTCTGGAACGCGCCGCTGGTGGCGAGCTGCCTCGGGCACCGTATATCGGGATTTCATATGGAGCAGGCCTGCGCGACCGGACTCCAAGCCGTCCTGCTTGCCGGTGCGGAGGTCCAGAGCGGGTCCAACGACGTGGCCGGAGTGCTGACGTTTGACCGGACCAGCGATTCGCCGGTGGGCGTGTTCCCCGAACGGCGGGCTTACGAGAGAACGATGGCGCTGAGCGACGTGTGGGACAACTTCGGCTTCGACCCGGCCGCAGGCCACGCCATGATCACTACAGCCGGCAATGCTGCCCGCAAGTACCGTCTCGACCGAAAAGAGGTGGAGGAACTCACCTTCTGCCGGTACCAGCAGTATTTCGACACCAAGGCCTCCGGGTTTCTCGATCGTGTCCTTGTCCCGCTCGAGGTATTGAATGTGCAAGGTCGCTTTCTTGGAATCATCGACGATGATGTAGGGGTACGCAAACTGACTCTGGACGGTCTGCGCCAGATGCGCGAACTCGATACCTGTGTGACAACGGGAATGCAGACGCACGCGTCCGACGGGATGGCAACGCTGCTGGTAACGACGGCCGAGAAAGCGAAAGAGCTCAGCCCTCGCCCCGAGGTTGTGATTCAGTTTGTGGCCAAAGCCGAGGTCAGGACCCATCCGGCCATGATGCCGGAGTCTCCCACGCTCGCCGTGCAGAAACTGCTCGCAAGGACCGGTCTTAGCATGGCGGACATGGCTGTGGTCAAGAACCACAACCCGTTTGCCATCAACGACGCCATCTTCGCCAAAGTGATGGAGTACGACTGGCGCGAGGTCAACAAGACCGGCTGCTCGCTGGTATGGGGACACCCCCAGGGGCCGACTCTCACCAGGATGTTGATCGAGGGTCTGGAGGAAGCGGTGGATCTGGGAGGTGGCCTTGTGCTTCTCTTCGGCTGCGCTGCGGGAGACGTTGGTATCGCAGGGCTCTTCAGAGTTACGGAAGGGGGTGAATCGAAATGACAAAGTCTATCAGACAGTCAACACTCCAGACTCTGGGGCTTGGTTCGGTCACGGATGTTTTTCGCAGTGGCAGACTCCCGGTCGACACCGGGGATATGGTCGACCGCGTGTTCGGCGGCCCCGGTAATCGAGGCTCGCTTGTGATCTCGGGAGCCAACGGGATTGTCGGAGCCGGCAAGTTGATGCAGCTCACTTCCAGGCTGGAGCCTTTCGGCGTCAGGTCGGTGGCCCTCAGTCGTGCCAGAACTGCCGATGGGATCGGCCCGCAGTACCCGGGACTGGTTGAGGCACTCGGAAAAGAGCGGGCGGACAGGATCATGGCGAATATTGTCCGGGTCAAATACGACGGGGCCAACGTCCCGGAGGACCTGAACAAGTGGCAGCCCCGCTTTCTCCTCGAGGCGATTCCGGAAATCCTTGAGATCAAGAAAGCCCACTACAAGATATTCCGCCAGGCGTTTCCAGAGATAGAAATCCGCTCGGTCACGTCCGGGTTCCCGAGCTCGGAGTTGGGGGTGGGGGTGATGCACCCGGCCTTCCCTCACCAGACAAACAAGGTCTGGGAGATTGTTGAAGAGGACCCCTCTGCCGTCACGCAGCTGCTTTGGGCGCTGGGGCTGGTCCCGGTCCCCGTCAGCGACGACTGGTCGTTCGTCTTGGACGTTTTGTTTTGCGGCGTGACATTGGCGGGCCTGAGATACCATCGGGTGTCCAACATGCCCTTCTGGAAGATCGACAAGTATGTCAGGAAGTTTGTGGGTCCGAATCCATTCAGGGCTCATGATGTCATCGGGGCCAAGGGAGCGAATTTCCTGACGTGGTCCTGCCTGCGTCACCTTGCTGAGAAGTACGGAGGATTGTTCCGCCCCACACCGGAGCTGGATGAGCGGCAAGAGTCCGGCCAGAACTGGTATCCCCCCAATCATTTCAGACCCTTGGTCAACTGGCGCATGAATAACGAGGAAGAGGACGAGTTCCTCAACTGGATCCAAGGCGCGTTGTTCCAGATGACCAGCCTGTTGCTTCACGAGCAGAGGGGTCACCTGTCCCACATCAATGCCATCGGCGAGCTGTGCGCACAGTTTCGCCGAGGAATTCTTGCCGTGATCCGGAGCTTGGGTACCGACGCAGTGATCAAGAGGGTCGAGGCGTATCACAAGCTCTACCCCGAGGCGGGCGGCAGCTGCTGGTATCCGGCCGTGTTCGAGCAACTGGATAGTCCTGAGTGGCAGCAGTTGTATGTCAATGCCGAGCATGAGGGGAACGTGGGTGTCATCACGATCAGCCGGGAGACCTACAATAGCGACGTGGACGCCGAATTGAACCGGGCCATCGACTGGCTAAAGGCTGAGGGTATTGCCAATGTGATAGTTACCGGCGATTTCCATCTGTCCACGCAGATGGTGGGTGCAGACACCAGCGAGTTCTACCCTGCTCTGGACGATGTGGAGGAGGGACGCCGCGTGGCCGAGACGTGGTCGGTGACAGCCAGGCGACTCAACGATGAGTTCAAGGTGTCTGTGGGCTTTGTCAACGGCAAACGTTGCCTTGGGGCTTTCCTTGAGCTGCTCACGCACTGCCACTACCTGGTCGCCGTCGAGGATGCGGTTCTTGGAATGCCCGAGGTGACGCTGCCTGTCGTGCCCGGCATGGAGAGCTGCCACTGGCCGTTCCGGAAAACTGACCGAACCCGGTGGGCGAAGCTAATCAAACTGTTGCTGAGTGGAGAGTCGGTGAAAGCGAAAGACGCTGTGGACTGGCTGATTGACTACTCAGGTCCGATGCAGGATTCGCTCGATACGGTTTGGAGTCTTGCGACAAACGGTGGAGCGACCGGTTTGCCGATGAGGAGCCTGGACGAAGGCGTGCTGGAAGGTATCGGCGCCGATGCCGGCTTGGAGGCATCCGACAACCCAGCTACGGAAGCGGCCAGGAAGGCCATCATGGAATCGGTCAGGAGTTCCTGCAGCGTCCCGCTGTCCGAAGCGCTCGACATTCAGGCCAAGCACTCGGCAGGCTTCACCGTTACGTCTTACTGCAGGGAAGGAAGCATCGGAGCCGATCGCGCAAGGACGATGTTGGTGTAACTGGTACCTTGTGCGCTTGTCAAGTGGGCATCAGACCGCCACAAAACAGCCGAATTCACCACGAATGTGCTTTGGAAAGTCTTTTCCCAAACTCAACGACCATTGATCCAGGAGGGGCTTTCCACGAAGCTGCAAAACATCAGAATTCATCGAAAATTCGTGTCACCAAAATGACACCACAGATGCTGATTTTGTCCAAATCGAACCCGATTAAATATCATTTTTTAGCTGAATATAACAATTGTCAAAAAAATATCGGGCCAATATCGTATTCAATGGACGATGCGACTTTTCTACACGGCGAAAACAGTGTGTGCCGAAGAGTCGTGCGCTGGACAATCTCAACGTTGCTCGTTGCGCGGCAGATAAAAGTCCCCCGGTCCGAGTCCTACTACACTTGGATACGGGACACTGCCATCAGAGGTCACGGACACCTTCATAGGCACAACTTCCGATGCTTTAAAACTCTCCACATGCCCATCCACATAGCTGGCACGTAGTTTGATGTCGAGTGCACCTAAACCAATATTGCTGTTGGGGCCAATGCGAGACCAGTAAGCCGA
>CP070675.1:5924876-5973054 GCA_020352215.1 Phycisphaerales bacterium | reverse complement strand
GATATTTGATGTGGATGGGGTCATTGCGGATACCGAGGCGGTTAATGCGAGGGCCTCTATCCGTGTGCTCGAGGACCTATTCGGGGCAAAAGGCGTGAAGCGCGAAGACTTCGAGGCCGGCCTTGGAAGGGGGGCCGAGGAATACGTCAAGGCTGCTGCCAGGGTCCACTGTCTGACACTGAGCGACGAACAGGTTGAGAAGGCGACGGCGCTTCGCCAGGAGTACTTCCTCAAGATATTGGCCGAGGAGCCGCTGCCTGCATTTGCCGGCGTGCTGGAACTCATGGACGAGGCCTTGCGGCGAGACGACTTCGAGGTGGCGATCGCAACCAGCGGCACGCTCGAAAAGTCTCGTGCCGTGCTGGAGGCGACCGAGGTGCCATATAATAAGATGGTCTATGTAAACGGCGGTGACGTGACGAACAAGAAGCCCGATCCTGAGCTTTTCCTGGTTGCTGCCGAGCGTATGGGTATCGAGCCGGCCAGTTGTGTTGTGATCGAAGACGCCCCCAATGGCGTAGAGGCGGCCAAGGCTGCCGGAGCCAAATGTATGGCCGTGACAAATTCCACCACAGCCGACAAACTCGCCCAGGCCGATGTGGTTTGCGATTCTTTGGAAGGGGTGCAGCTGGACACGATCATTAATCTAATTCAGGGAACTTCTTAGCGCTGCCCGGTTCCACCATGCTTTGACCACGACTTGGTGGCGAGGCCGTTAAGGCTTTACTCGTAGATAGATGTCACCGTCAGGGCAGCCAAGCCTGTGCCGCTTTGCGGACATGCCTGTGGCTAAGCTTGTTCGAACATCCGCAAAGACCACGGTGACAGGCCTGTTTCCCATCGGATTGTACACGACCGTTCCCTTTTCAAACTCCCGTACGACCGTTCCATCGTTCTTCTTTGCGCCTTTGCCGATCGGCTTGCCGAGGCTCTTGTCCCAGAACCGATACCAGTTGTGGCGGTGATCGGGCGTCGGTAGTGGGTTGGGATCGGAGAATAGGCAATAGCCGTTGGAGCGGGTTAGAGACAGGGCAGTAGTCGCCCGCATCAGGTTCAAATCGGTGCGCGAGTTGTGGTACCATGTTTCGAGACAGTTTATCCTCGGCGGGCGAAGGTTTGCTTCAGCCCACTTAAGAGTCGAGGCAATCTTCTCCCAATTTCCCGCCGTCTTGCTCAGCGTACACTCCATGAAGTAGCCGTTGATATACGGAGCAGTCTTGGGTGCAGTGCGATCGTTGGTGTTGGCGATAATCAGGTGCTCGTCCCCAATCGCCTCGCGGACGGCCGTTACCAGCGCGATGCGATGTTCATCATCCCGCCACCAGTCGAGCATGACCCCATCTACAACGCCCGATTGCACAGCCGCTGCCGCCCGCTTGGCCACATGCCTGCGAAACCGTGGATTCGCGAAATCCAGGCAGAGAAATCCGCCCTCGTCCCACCCCCTAACCAAGCCGCCTGCTGTGTCACGTTTCCACCAGTTGTGTCCCTTGGGCAGAAAGCTCGGGTGGGCGTCGCGATAGCGAATCTCGGCAATGAGAATGATGTTCGGATTCAATTTGAGCAGCGCCCGGCGCGTTTTTCGCGCTGCTGCTATGCTGTTGGGCGTGAACGCTTCGCCGAGCCCGCTCGGCTGCGCATCCCACACCAGCCCATATCCACGGGGTGAGTGCCAGACGAGGTCGTGTTGTGCCGTCACGGCTAATCGATCTTTGTTTGGCACGTTTGTCGCCGGGCTCCATGCTTGGAAGACGGAAGGGAAATCTCGGCCTGCTACCCGATCGACGATAGAGCGTTCGCCGGCGCCGGCCGGGTAGGCCGGACCGAACGCCAGACAAGCGGCTACTAAATACACTACTCTGTTCATAAGCTCACAGATGTTGCCAGGTTCTTTCTTGGCCGGTGATAATTCAGTATGTTCTTTGCTCATTGGCACGCTTTTACGTTCAATTTCTATCAGACAGATCTACCACATTTGCAGAGCTGAGTTTCCTTGTTATGATCTCCGCGGCCAGATTGGCCCAACTCGTGCACGCATCCAGAATGACGCTGTCACTGCTGACTACCGTCAATTCCGTCTCTTTCAGCTCGGCGTCGGGGCTCAGTGAAAGTTTGACCTCCCAATCCCAGCCGCTTTGCCGGGCCAGTTCGCCGATCAGGGTCCTCAGCCGGCCGCTGTTGGAGACCGGGCTATCCAGCAGCCAGAGCACCTCCCAGATACCAATATGACCGAGGAACTCGGCGATGAGCTTCACAGCCGGCACGGTCTCGGTCACTTTTCTGTAGGTGCCGTGAATACTGGCCAAATCCCGTAAGCAACCATCACGCCCCTTGAAGATCACCCCGCCGCTGATTGCGGCTTCGATTGTTATCAAAAGATTGTAGCCGTCGATGGCGATAGGCTGACTGGCGAGATTGGACAGGCTTACCTGACGTTGTTTCCGCAATTCCAACTGCTGGTCCGAGCAGGCGCTTCGCATTACCGCCAGTCTTTGTCTTTGGGTCAGCGAGAATTTGTCCCCGACGAGCTTGAGCGCGCTTTTGTCGGCATAGCTCTTTGTCAGCAGAAGTGAGAAGTCGGCCACGGCCGCTCGCAGGTTGCCGATGGCCTCAGGAGCGAATAGTCTCGCGTCGGCGGGGTGCTGACCTCTGTGAGTTCGCTTGTCGGGCATGAAGAAATGCCTCGCTGATTCACTTATACTCTCTTGCCTTTTTTGCGAATCTCGTTGATTTGTTTTCGGCTGCGATGCTGGTATTCGCGCAGGCTCTCGATGTTGTATTTTTTCAGGATGTCACGCACGCAGATGCCTGGTTTGGTGGCTTTGAACAGCCACCACGGCGCCAGGTCTTCGTCGCTTAGATTTCGCTCGACTATCATTTCATCCTTGTGCTCACTGAGCATCTTCTCGACTTTTTCGCGATTGAAGTCGTGGTGGGCAAAGGTGCGATCCAGATCGAGTGTGGCGATGAACTGCTTCGGCCGGGGCTTCTCAAGGTCCTCAATGGCTTTGCCTGTAATGTCGATGATATTGCCGGCGCCCACCGGCACGATGTAGTAGTGGTAAAGAATCGCATGGGCGTTCAGCGGCGAACCGCCCCCGTAAGCGCTTGGCCAAAAGACGATATCCACGTCGAGTGCGTCGCACTGCTGCCACAACTCGGGAAAGTTAAGGTCAAAGCATGTCAGGATACCTATCTTGCCGAAGTCGGTGTCGAAGGCCTTAACACCTTCGGTACTGACGTGCAGACCTTCGCCCCAGAACACGAATATCTTGCGATAGTAGCCGGTGACGCGCCCCTTGCGGTCGATCAGAACAGCGGTGTTGTACTGCTTGTCTCCCGCCTGCTCTCGTATCGGGCATATCACGTACATGTTGTACTGTCTGGCGAGCTTCGCGACCGCGTTGGTCGTAGGTCCGGGAACGGGCTCGGCGACAGTGCCGGCGAATTCTTCGGGAAGACAAGCGATGTCGACTCCGTTCTTTCCAGCCGTGTGGAGATGGTCGATGGCCAGCTTCAATTTCGCCTGGCGTTCTCCTCCAAAGCCGATGCAGATCGCGGCCACTTTCACCTGCCTTCCGGGTAGTTTCTCGCGGTCCAGTTGTGCAATTGCTTCCGCTGCCGAGGCTCCTTGTGCAAGAGCGGTACAGCCAATTGTGGCGATCAAAAGGCTGGCAACGATAACTTTGTAGATTCTCATTGGTTCTTCCCTATTACACAGCATTCTCATCTCTTTTATTCAGGATCGGTGGTGCGGTCCAGTGTGCATGCACTTGCAATCAAGTGTACAGCCACAGTCCGGGATGTCAAAAACAAATTGACACAGGTATCGGTTGCCTTTACCATCGGCTTTGTATACCGTTGATTATGGGGATGATCCGATGCCAAGCCACAATCTGGCATACATAAAGATAGACGATCTGGAAATCATTGGCTACTCGGTTGCGGGCGAAGAGACTGTGGTTGCGGTGCCGCAGCTGGACGTCTGCTTTGATATCGGCAAAGCGCCCGATCAGATTATACCAATAAACAATGTTCTGCTCTCGCACGGCCATATGGACCATGCGGCGGGATTTGCCTACTACCTGTCGCAGCGGAATTTCTGTGGAATATCTGCTGGCACGATAGTTGTCCCAGAGAACCTCTTGGGACCGATGAGGGAAATAATCGACGCATGGGGCAGACTTGATGGCAACAAGGTGCCCGGAAAGCTGGTCGGTGTCAAGCCCGGCGACGAATACCAGATAAAGCCGAACCTCTTTGCCCGGGTGTTTCCAACAAAGCACAGCAGCGGATCTGTCGGGTACAGCGTGATACACAAGCGCAAGAAACTCAAACCCGAGTACGACGGGCTAACGGGCCCACAGATTGTTGAGCTCAAGAAGCAGGGGATCGAAATTGACTATCCGCTTGAGGTTCCGATTGTTACCTACATCGGTGACACGCAATTTGTGGACTTTTCACAATTGGACTATGTCGCCAACAGCAAGATTCTTATCGTCGAATGCACCTTTTACGAGACAGACCATGCCGGCAGGGCTGAGGCCGGAAAGCATATGCACATCAATGAATTTGTGGCTCTTTTGGCGAAGCTACATAACGAGCATGTTATTATCGCCCACGCGACGCAGCGCACGTCGACGGCTGAAATCCGCAGAATACTGAAGCAAACGCTGCCAGAGGAGATACACGGTAGAGTCACCCTGCTTATGGACGGGAGGCGAAGAAGGGCGGCGCGAGTCGGGGGCGGGGCGTAGAATCTTGTCACCGCAAATGCGAAGGATGTCGAGGCGAGGATAAAGGAGAGCATCGCCATATCGTATTTTGCCTCTTGACCTTGCTCAACATCCGCAGTGATTTTCGAAGCCCATTTACCTCCCAGGTTCTCTCACTTTCAGCTCGTACCGTAATACCTTCGCACTTGGTGTCCCCTCCGGATCGGGTCCTTCCAGGACAGCTTCGTTGTCCGTCCGGCGGTAGACAAATGGCTTCTGCGTAGCGGGATTATTAGGAATGTGGACCTCGCTGACGTCGCCAAGCTCATTTGGGAGTTCGCCGTTGTGACTGCCGGCGTAGAGGCGTATAGCCTCCACGCATTGAAGTGCCGTCACGTCACGGTCAAATCTTTTCATCACCAGGCGTGCCCTCTCGTGAGCCGGCTTCAATTTATTCTCTAATTCCCTTCGGACCAAAGGATTCTTATCGTAGTTTCTAAGACTTGATGTTTCGAGTTCTATGGTTTTGTTCAGGTCAACCAAGGGGCTGGGCAGGCTTTGCAGGCCCCAGTAAAGACTCGGTGTATCGGGAGCCTGGATGAACTGCTCAATCTGGCCACACATCAGTGCCGCAGTGGCCACACCCGTCAGACCCTGGACCAGCACGGCGGTATCACCCAGGTGCCTTGCCATAGCAAAACCCGTTCGGATGGTATCTGTGGCTTCGTCATACTGATTTCCGGCTATTTGAAGCCGAGCCTGTACGGCAAGGACAAAGGCGAACTGGCGATACTTGCTCAGGTCTTTCATAAGTTTGTCCTTGGCTCGACCGGACTTCACTGCAGGGAAGTTGCATTTCTTGCAGAGACTTGCCTGCCGGAGCAGTTGAAGCGAAGGGTTGAGTTTCTGCAGTACTGATTTCACGTCCTCGATCGGCAGATCCTTCAACGGCATGTTTCTCCAGCGGTCAATTTTGCCTCTATCGTAGTTCTGGGGCAACGATTGGATCGCCTTCTGATATAGGGGATAGGCGTCCGAATCGATCTGCTCTTCGGCTTTCGGCAAGAGACTGTGTCTGTGCACGAGTCCAGGAGCTTTGGCCGGACAGAGTGTCAGTTCAACTGTACGAGCCTCTACGGTAAGAACGGCAGAAAACAAAATGCTCAGGTAGATGAACGTGCGTTTCATGGTACACCTCCCACATCTAAAGTCGTTTTTCCACTGCCGGGAGCTGGCTGCCCAAGCCAACCTTCGCACTTCCGGCATTCTTCAGGGACTCACGATGTCTCTTACACGCAACTCTGGCGCGCGCAATTTGATCAGCATTATCACCAGGATTACGGGTAGTAGAACAGGCAACACCAATTGTACCCATGTCGAAACGAGGGCCATTTGGCTGTATTCTTTGAGACTTACCATTCGGACCGTCATGGCCGGGAGGAAAAGCTGAGCAACGGCAAGGACAATAACAAAGACGGCCAGAGCGGTGAACAGGATGACCTTTCCCTTGAAGCTGCCAACCAGTTTGCCAAGCCCAGGGCTATTGCAGTCTTGCCTGTAGGCCCGGTAGAAAAGGAAGAGTGTTATGGCCAAAATCAAAACCTTGGAGATGATCCCAATGAGTCCCAAGCTGTAACCCCGCAAACCACTGATACCGGCAAGCAGCACACAACCCTCTGAGACGGAACCTGCAAATCGTGTCACCAGGAGGTAGCCAAGGACGCCCGCAGTCATCCAGAAGAGCCTGTTTCGGACCATGTAAGGGCCATTTGTTTTTCCGAACTCCGACTCAAGACTGGCGGTGTCACCAAGTCGGTGTGTCGCGACCCAAAAAGCTTCCCGTTCCGAGAGCTTGGAAGCCGTCAGTTGTTTGATTTCTTCTCGCAGGTGGCTATCAAGTTCGTCGATGTCTGACTCGCGGAGCGTCTCAGATTGGGCGAGGTTGTCACGCCATCCGGTGATTTCCTCATTCAGGTCAAACATGGTCTCTTCTCCCATACTTTTCTTAGGGTGGAGTATACAAGCAACCACTGGTTCTTCTGGTCGGTCAAGGCTTTGACGCCTCGCTTGTTCAGCCTGTAGTACCTGCGGCGTCTGCCCTGTTCTGAGAGACGCTCGAACGATCGTATCAGTTTCTGTTGCTCGAGGCGGTGAAGGACCGGATAGAGCATTCCATCGGTCCACTCCATTCGGCCGCCCGACAAGTCACAAACTCGTTTTATTATGGCGTAGCCGTAGTTGTCGCCTTCGGCGAGGATGGAAAGAATCAGTGGCGTGGCGGAAGCGGCAACAAGATCTCTGTTGATGGCCATTTGCTATCTCCAAATCACATGCGAATACGCAATATACATAGTACATCTATGTATGTGCCCGTCAAGAAAAAAACCACTCCGGTGGCCGTAAAATGTTCCCATTGTACGCAAGGCAGACGGATGAATTGCCACAAGTATCGCCATTTGAAGTAGTTACTGTGACTGGTTGTGTTAGCTGCTGGCCGGGGAATTTCTTGTGTGTTCCTCTGCTGGGCGGCCTGGCCCTGCGCGCGAAATTCCAGAGAATGGGCAAGCTCCTTAACCCCTAGACGGTGCCGCTCAGCAAATCAAAGCAGATTGGGAGAGAGACACATCAGTTGAGAGTTATTCACTCGTCTCGCCTACTGGAGTAAGCTCCCGCTCGTCTTTCGTCACTTTGTCGATAGTGAATGTGGCTGTGCGCGATTTCGGCATCCAGTTTGTCTTGAAGGTGACCGTCCCCTCATTATTCGTAGTACCTGTGACGGCGCCGGTGTAGTAGCCACTCCAGTATCCTTCTACTATCGCGTTTTCAATGGGTAGGCCGTCGGGGACTTTGTTTCTAATTGTAACAGATGCTGTGACCCTGGCCCACAAGAGACCAAGGTACTGTCGTGACTTGTCGATGGTCACGTGTGCTATCACTGGAGGGATGACGTGGATACAGTCCGTTTCGGTTCTGGTATCCAATCCCCTGGGCCCTGTTGCGGTCAGAGTCACCGTGTAATCGCCTGGGTCCTCGTAGGTGTGAGATGGACTCTGGAGGTTTGATGTTCCTCCGTCGCCGAAATCCCACGACCAGGCCGTGACGCTTCCCGAAGATTTGTCAGTGAATTGCACGGTCAAGGGCGCATCGCCAGCGTTTGGATCCACTGTGAAATGCGCCACAGGTGGTGGTGGTAGCACAAGGATGTAGTCAGATTTGACCTCAGTGACCGGTATACCGGGGCCTGTAAGAGTCAAGCGGACCATGTACTCGCCGGGTTGGGCGTACGTGTGTGAAGGATTCCGCAGTTGTGACGTTCCGCCGTCGCCGAAATTCCAGGACCACACGGCAACATGCTCGGAGATATCAGCTTCTATCACTCCAATTACAACGCCCCCATTACCACGGAAGGTGCGGTATGCAAGGGCTGTGGATTTGTCAGTGAATTGCACGAGTAACGGTGCATCACCACTTGTGGGCTGTCCTGCGAAGTCGCACGTTATAGACGATGGTATTGTGGTGTTGATGAAGTTTTCCTTAGTCTCCGTATCCGAGCCTGCTGGGCCTGTCACGGTTAGGCTCACCGTGTATAGACGAGCGTCACCGTAAGCATGAATCGGATTTTGCAGTGTTGATGTTTCTCCGTCGCCGAAGTCCCAGAGCCAGCTCGTGATGTCGCCTGTGGATTGATCTATGAACTGCACACCCAAGGGGATGTCGTTAGTTGTAGGTTCTGCAGTGAACTTTGCCTCGATCAGTGGTGACGGGCCTGGCATCCATTGAAGAGCGGCGTGGGCGTCTATTATCCCCCAGCCATATAGCGGATCGTTGCCCGGTTCTCCTTTGTCTTCTGCGGTGGACTGCAGAGCTTCTCTGACTTCAGCGACCGTCGTAACGGATCCCTTGGCTATGACCAATGCCGCAGCCGCTGAGACATGTGCAGCGGCCATCGATGTTCCCTCCATGAAGCAGTAGCCCCATGATATCGCTCCACTGCCATTTAGCTCACAGGTCTGCTGTAAGATGCCATCGCCGTAGCCGTCTCCGTTCTGGTCGACACTGAGGTCACCTCCCGGAGCCATAAGATCCAGATTCGGTCCGCCGTTGGAATAATAGGCAGGCGTTTCATCGTAACGCGTGGCTCCCACGGCGATAACGTAGTTGTTGTAAGCGGCAGGGTAGCTAACCGTGTCTGTGCGGTCATTTCCGGCGGCGGCTACGACAACTGCGCCGTTGGTCCAAGCGTAAGCTACTGCGTTCTCAAGAGTGAGGGAGGGTTCACTTCCTCCCAGCCCGAGGTTGATGACGTGCGCGCCACGCTGAGTGGCCCAGACGATACCGTCCGCCACATCCGCGTAGGTTCCCGCACCTGTATTGTCAAGGACCTTCACGGGCATTAGGCAGACTTGCGGGGCAACTCCGGCGGTTCCAATCGTGTTGTTGGTACTTTGTGCTACGGTTCCGGCCACATGGGTCCCGTGGCCGGGGCTCGAATCGTCGTAGGGATGATCATCGTTATTGACGAAGTCGTAGCCGGTCATAAAGCAGGTTTGGGCTAAGTCCGGAGCTTGTTCGTTGCAGCTGTTGGGGTCTGTACTGTTGGGGTCTGTGGGGCCTTCGGAAGGGATTTCAAAGGCGATGCCTGTATCGAGGATAGCAACAACTACTCCCTCTCCGGTGGTCTCATCCCATGCGGATTCCATTTGAATGCCGCCGAAGGTTGGATTGCAAAGGTGCCATTGCAGGTGGTACAGTTCGTCATTTGGGACCATCATTGCGTAGGCGAGGCAGTTTGCCTCGGCATACTCAACGTTGATGTCCTCGCTGTAGATTTCGACCATTTCAGCCACGGTCTTATCACTTGGGATCCTCAATCTTGTGAAGCCCGCAAGCTGACTTGTGTATAGCGCAGCGGTGCCGTGGGTTGAGTTCAGGTTGGCTATGGTGTCCTCTGCGGTGCCGGGTTTGAATCTAACGAGGATTTCACCCAGGACATGGTTGCGGCCGGGCCGAGGCAAAGGCCTTTCGAAGACTGGGCCTTCCGCGAATCCTGTCGGCGCAAGCAAACATGTGCAGAGCGACAGAATTGAAAGACGCAGACACAGTCTTTTCATGACCAACTCCTCCTAAGCAATCACACAATCTCCAAAACCTGCGGAAATATTCTCCATCCTATGCTCGCCATTATACCCAAGTTCTCGGACAAGACAAGAGGTTTCTTTAGAATCTTCCCTTTTGTTCCGGACTCTGCTCCCGGCGCAATTGGGGCATGTTTGATCCTGTAAGCTACTTTTCTGGCTATGTTTACGTGATTGTGCTTCGACGAGGTCTAAATTTTGCGTTGCCTGGTCAGGCGAGACGTTGTATAAACAATATTCGCTGGTGCTCGACTATCTGTGTCGAGGGCCGATAAGGTTGACTTTTCCTGTCTCTGAGTATCAGTAGTCGGCGTGCAGGAGACGTGTTTCTAAAATCTGCACAGAAGCGGTGCCAGCCGCGATGGGTTTTACGTATTCAGTTTTGCAGAAGGTGGAGTGACTATGAAGCGCAGAATGGTGACAATTGACGGCAATGCAGCGGCGGCATATGTGGCCCACGCTACAAACGAGGTTATCGCGATTTATCCGATTACTCCGAGCTCAGCCATGGGGGAAATCGCGGATGCAAAGACAGCCAAGGGTGAGCCCAACATTTGGGGTACGATCCCGTCCGTCACAGAGATGCAGTCTGAGGGAGGGGCGGCCGGCGCGGTCCACGGTGCGCTGGCGACGGGTGCCCTGACAACGACCTTCACGGCATCCCAGGGTCTCCTACTGATGATTCCCAATATGTACAAGATCGCAGGAGAACTGTTGCCGACTGTTTTCCACATATCCGCCCGCTCGCTGGCGTGCCAGGCGCTGTCGATATTTGGAGATCACTCGGATGTTATGACGTGTCGCGAGACCGGCTTTGGCATGATTGCCTCGTGCAACGTCCAGGAGGTCATGGATTTTGCGCTGATCGCTCAGCAGGCGACACTGGCTTCGCGGGTCGCTCTCCTGCATTTCTTTGATGGTTTTCGAACGAGCCATGAAGTTCAGAAGGTTGAGGAGTTTACGTTCGACGACATGCGGGCGATGATTGATGAGGACCTTGTCGCCCAGCACAGAGCGCGGGCGCTGTCCCCGGATCGGCCTGTGATAGGCGGCACAGCACAGAACCCCGATGTCTATTTCCAGGGCAGAGAAACGGTGAACAAGTATTACCTGGCGGTACCGCAGATTGTCCAGGATACGATGGACAAGTTCGCGAAGATCGTGGGGCGACAGTATCGTTTGTTTGACTATGTGGGACCGGCCGATGCCGAGAAGGTCATCATAATGATGGGTTCGGGAGCCGATACGACGCATGAGACGGTGGAGTTCCTCGCGTCGAAGGGCGAAAAAGTTGGCCTGCTGAAGGTGCGACTGTACAGGCCGTTCAGCGGCAAGCACTTTATCGCTGCCTTGCCAAAGAGCGTGAAGAAGATCGCCGTTCTTGACAGAACCAAAGAGCCGGGCGCTCTCGGTGAGCCGCTGTACCTTGATGTTCGCACTGCCATAGGTGAGGCCATGGGCAGGGGTGAGGGCCCGTTCGAGGACTATCCGCTAATTGTCGGAGGACGGTACGGGCTGGGGTCAAAGGAATTCACGCCCGCTATGGCCAAGGCAGTTTTTGATAACCTTGACGCCGCTGAGCCCAAGAACGGTTTTACAGTGGGCATCATCGATGATGTGACCAACGGCAGCCTTGATGTTGACGAGTCTTTTGACGTAGGCAGCGAAGGATTGTACTCTGCGATGTTCTGGGGTCTTGGCTCCGACGGCACCGTCGGCGCGAACAGGAACTCGATAAAAATCATCGGCGAGCAGACAGATAACTACGCCCAGGGTTACTTTGTGTATGATTCAAAAAAGGCCGGCGCTGTCACGGTCTCGCATCTGCGGTTTGGCGAGAAGGTGATTCGAAGGCCGTACCTCGTAAGCAAAGCCGACTTTGTCGCATGTCACAATCCGAGCTTTCTTGAGAAGTATGATATGCTGTCGGATGCGCGTGAGGGGGCGACGTTCTTGTTGACGAGCAGCCACCGCAAGGATGAGGTGTGGGATACTCTCCCGCGAGAAGTCCAGAAGCAGATAATAGATAAGAAGTTGAAATTCTACGTGATCGATGCGATTTCACTTGCTGAGGAACTTGGACTTGGTGCGCGAATAAACGTGATCATGCAGACCGCGTTTTTCAAGATCAGCGACATCATCCCGCAGGCGACTGCGGTTGCGGCCATCAAGGACGCCATCGAGAAGACTTACGGCAAAAAGGGCCAGAAGGTAATTGAGATGAACTATGCGGCCGTCGATGGTGCTCTCGACAAGGTATATGAAGTTACTGTCCCTGACTCGGTAACGAGCAAGACGGCGATGCCGCCGACGGTTCCGGATGATGCCCCTGACTTTGTCAAGGATGTCACGGCAGAGCTTATGGCGCGTCGGGGGGACAAGGTGCCGGTGAGCAAGATGCCGGTTGATGGCAAGTTTCCGACCGGCACCACCAAGTTTGAGAAGCGCAATATCGGCGTGAACATACCGCAGTGGGAGCCTGATGTTTGCATTCAGTGTGGAACCTGCTCCTTGGTCTGTCCGCACGCAGCGATACGGATAAAGGCCTATGATGGAGCGTGTCTCAAGGGTGCTCCTGCGACTCTCAAGAGTGCCGACGCAAAGGGCAAGGACTTTGCCGGAATGAAGTTCACGGTTCAGGTGGCGCCAGAGGATTGCACGGGTTGTGGCGCATGTGTTGTAGCCTGCCCGGCGCAGGAAAAGGACCAGAACAAACAGCCGACCGGCCGAAAGGCGATCAATATGGCGTTGCAGGAACCGATTCGTGCCGCCGAGCGCGAGAACTATGCCTTCTTCCTGTCGATACCCAATACTGATCCCAAGCTCTTCAAGGCCAACAGTGTCAAGGGTAGTCAGCTAATCGAGCCTCTGTTCGAGTACTCCGGTGCGTGTGCGGGTTGCGGCGAGACGGCCTATGTCAAGCTGCTAACGCAGCTTTTCGGAGACAGGGCCTTGATTGGCAACGCGACAGGCTGCTCGTCGATTTATGGCGGCAATCTCCCCACAACGCCCTATGGCAAGCGAGCCGACGGGAGGGGGCCGACCTGGAGCAACAGTCTGTTTGAGGACAACGCCGAGTTTGCAATGGGTATGCGCCTAACAATAAACAAATTCAGGGAGAGCGGCATTCAGCTGCTGGATAAGGTGGTGAGCGGAGGCTGTGTGGACGCCGGGTTGGCGGAAGAAGTCCGGGACGCGGCTTTGGCCGATGATCCTGATCAGAGTTCCATCGAAGCGCACCGGACGTTGGTAGGCGAGTTGAAGAAGCAGTGTGAGAAGAGCGGCTGCAACGACTGCAAGCGGCTTCTGACAGTTGCCGATTACCTCGTGCGCAAATCGGTTTGGGCGCTTGGCGGTGACGGATGGGCCTATGACATCGGCTATGGCGGGCTGGACCACGTTTTGGCCAGCGGTTCGGACGTGAATGTGCTCGTGCTGGACACCGAAGTGTACTCCAACACCGGCGGTCAGATGTCGAAGTCCACGCCGCGAGCGGCCGTGGCTAAGTTCGCCGCCGCAGGCAAGCCGGCACCAAAGAAGGATCTGGGACTTCTGGCCATGACCTACGGAAACATCTATGTTGCCAAGGTTGCGCTGGGAGCGAACACCAATCAGACGGTTAAGGCCTTCGCCGAAGCTGAAGCGTATCCGGGACCTTCGCTGATTATCGCCTACGCCCACTGCATCGCCCATGGCATAAACATGACGAAGGGGTACCTGGAGCAGAAGAAGGCCGTTGCCTGCGGGCATTGGCCGCTATACAGGTTCGATCCACGACTTAAAGAACAAGGCAAGAACCCGTTGCAGCTCGATTCGAAGGCTCCGACGGGTGATTTCGAGGAGTACGCGTACGGCGAGAACCGGTTTAGAGTGCTCAAGCAGTCCAAGCCTGAGGTTGCAGCGGAGTTGATAAAGCTGGCGCGGAACGATGCGGTGGGAAGGTACGCCTTGATGGAGCAGCTGGCTCAACTGAACTGTGGCCAGGAGCCGGAAGAGCCCGAAGAGCCGAGCGCTGAATACGAAGAGCAAACTGCGGGGAAGTAAAGTGACACGTCGTTTGCCGAAGACAACTTGGCTGGTTCTTGTTGCAGTCGTTGTCGTTGGGGGCTGCCGGGCAAGAGGCCCAAAGCAAGCGAGTCCACTGGACCGCGGGCCGGCGGTCGGAGAGTTTGTGGCTCCGGTGGGATACGCGGATCGCGCGCTTGAAGCGGCAGGGGGCTTGGAGGCGTGGAAGATAGCCAGGAAGCTGGAGTTTGACTGCGTCGTTACCATCTATGAGCCGGACGGCAGCTTCTACCTGACCGAGCATCACTATGAAATCTATCCCTGGTCGAATTCGATTAGGATTTCGGCCCGAGAACCCTTGGGTTCGTTTGCTTGGCAATTGTCGCACGGCAAGTACGAGGTGTTGGAGGGCGCCGGAATCGCTGATGTATCACCCCTGCACGGATCCTATCGGGATTTTGCAGAGGCGATCCTCGCTGTTGTGACGGCACCGGTGCGTTTATGTGATGAGTCGCTTCTGTTTGTCCAGGAGCGGACCGCCGTCAAGATGCAGGGGCTATGGTATTATCCGATCGAGCGGATATGTCCTGATGAACAAGTTACGCCTAATGGCGGGAGACCGAAAGTCCCGCAAGGGGCTGGGGTGCCTGCCCCTTCTGCTCGCCGATACGCTTGGCCGCGAGTGATCTTGTATCAGAACAGAGATAACTCTTTGGTCGACACGCTGTGGTTTGCGGATGTTGACAAGGGCAGGTTCTTTGTGGTTCGCGGCTACGACTATGATGAACCCCGAGGAAAGGCAGTTTTGGTTCCTACTCGTGTGGAGATATTCAGGACCGATGCCCGAGCCGTTCCCAAAGAGCTGTTGGCAAGAGTAGATGTCAATTAGTCACGGCCTCACCGTCGTGCGAATTCGTGTTCAGGCGGTTGTACTTTGAAGCCGTTCGTGGCTACGTTCTGAAGTTGTCTTGAGAAAGCCCGTTCGCAAGGCAGGTGAGCAGAGATGCGCTAGCCCCAGCACCCCCGGTTTCGAGCAAGTGTGATTTTGATTGACGGCGTAATCCCGCCAATTCAGCCCAGCTTCCAAGGCTTTCTATATGTGTAGTGAAGCAGTCGGTTCGCATCTTTGTCATTGATGATTCGTTCGGTATCGGGGTCCCATTCGATTCTCGACTTGGTAGCGAGGGCAATATTTGCCAGAAGGGCGAATGTTGTCGACCGATGGCCCGTCTCCATGTCACAGTTGGTGCGCCCGCGGGTCTTGATGCAATCGAGAAAGTTGCGGATATGCTCGACCGTGAGGTCATTATTGCCGCCGGTTGCCTTCTTGTCTTCCGGCTTGATGCGCGTTGTCCTTTGCTGGAACTGGCCGGCTTCCGAAGGGACGACCTTGTACCCGCCCGTTTCGGCGTAGATGTTGCCGAATGTACCGCGGAGCTCGATTTCGCCGCTGAGCAGCGGTGAGCCGCCGCTGGCTTCATATTGGCCAAAAACAACCAGGGCGCCGCACGGCATTTCGAAGATGGTCTCCATCGTGTCGGGAATAGTCCGGTCATCGTCAACCGCAAATCTTCCGCCGTGTGCAGATATCGAGATGGGCGCCTTCTGTGCCAAAACCCAGCGGATTGCGTCACAATAGTGGACACCCCAGTTGGCCATCTGTGAGGAATACGAACGCCACCAACGGAACTTGTACAGAGGCAGACTGTGTTTGTAAGGGCGCTTCGGCCGAGGGCCGAGCCACATGTCCCAGTCCAACCCTTTTGGCGGACTGGTATCGGGATATCTACCTATGCCGTTGGGGAACATGTTGCTGACTCGATATGCTCGAGCGACTGTCACTTTGCCGATCTTGCCGGCCTGCACCTCGCCTCCAAGTTGCTTATAAAGTTGCGAAGAGCGGCGGTGAAGGCCTACTTGCACGACTCGATTGTATCGTCTCGCTGCCTGCACCATCTTTCGGCCTTCGACGACGGTTATGGAGAGCGGTTTCTCGACATAGACGTCCTTGCTGGCTTGGCAGGCCATGATTGTCTGGACGGCATGCCAGTGGTCGGGCGTCGCTATCACTGCGGCGTCTATGTCCTTGCGGTCGAGCAGGCGACGGAAGTCCTTGTACCGGGCCACGCCGTCGGTCAGCTTCTCTCTCATCTTGGGGACCCTGCCGCCGAGAGTCTCTGTTAGTTCTCCGTCGACCTTGGAGTAGTCCCTTGCCAGGTAAGGTTCGTACACATCACACAGTGCCACAACGTCGACATCCTCCTGTGTCAGGAATCCGTTAAGTAGTTGACTTCCCCGGTTACCCACGCCGATGAACCCGACTCGAATCCTCTCGTTGGCACCGAGTGCGGATTCGATCAGAGGAGCGGTCGTGGCCGTAAGGCCAAGCGTGACTTGTGCTGTTGCTTTGGCCGAGTTCTCTAAGAACTCACGTCTCGTGGTCTTGTTTTGATTCTTTTGCATTTGAGCTTGCCTCCAGAATTCAGCTTGTTTGCGACTGAGGTCAGGTTACCAGTTCTGGATAGCGTTTTCAACGCCGCTGTTGTCGGTCAGGTATCGACTCTTGGCCTGCGATCTCCTTGCTGACAGTTGAGTTGACGGTGTTGTAAATTTTTATTCACAAATGAGTTATAATTGTCATGCGAGTGCTTGTCAGGCCGAGCGGAACGTTCTGACAGGGCCCTATGAATATGACTCTCGAGGCAGTAGCAGTGCGGAGCAGATAAGCCGGTGGCGTCATGCCCCCCAGGGCAAAGACGCCGTGATACGGCCAAGATAGTAGCTGTTTCGCAGCCGGGAATCTCACGTTCGGAGTATCAACGTGTCTGCGGGCGTGTTTACGGTCAAACCAACCCTCGGAATCGGCCAAAGATGTGCTGCCAGCTACAGACGCACACTCGCGCGGCGGGCACTTGACAAAGTTACGAAGTTCATCAACAAACAGCAATTGACTCTGATCGTTTGGATAAACGGTGATCACTTCGGCGTTGTTGGGTGCCATTGTTCATGAGATTTGGACTCCTCCCGCAGCGGCGTCTCGCACTGGCAGTGACGGTGGTGCTGGCAGCGTTGCGATATACAACTCTGCCAGCATCCACGGCAATGTCTGTCCAACCGCGACGGGGGTAACCAACGCCCATCCTCGGAGATGTTGTCAGTGTATCTTAATCCAGCGGACCCCAAGGCTCTACCCCGAGGTGGTCAATGGCCACTTGGTGTCGACGATGACCTCTGAATGTCAACACGTAGACTGGCTCGTCGAAAGTCATCTCCGGGATGTCGAGTTCACATCCATCTGGGCCGATCTCAGCGCGTATCGGCTTTTCCACGAAGTAGTCGGCGGCGAGGTAGTTCGGGCTCTCCAATGTTCCTCCGTCCCTGTCCCAGCCTGCGCCTACAGCCTTGACCCAGAGATCAACTCCCCCGGACTCCCAAAACAGGTAGGCGCGGGTATCACCGGATAGAGCGCGTATGGGATTATCCTTGAAGAAAATTGCGAGGTCGCTGGAGCGATGCTTGGGATCATCGTAGTGCCGGATGAACTGGGAATCGTTGCCTTTCCATGTCCATCCCTCGAAAAAGAGAAGAACATTATCTGTGACTTCAAAGTCATCGACAACAACATCGCTCCCGTACACGCCGCTCAGGTAGGCACCGATGGCACTGTCACTGGCAGTAGGATCTATTCCTTCGAAATCGAAGAACGTATAGTCGCCATCTATGAATGCAAAGTTCGCTTCGAGCGTATAGTCCGCATCAACAGTAACGGTGGTGCTGGGCAAACTCGTGTCCGCGACCTTGCCGGCATCTACTGCAGTGCCCGTCCAAACTTCGAACTGATAGCCGGGAGTCGCCGTCGCACTCACCGATACTATGGCACCGTCTTCATACTCGAAAGGCCCCTCACCAGGTGTGGTTACTGAGCCGCCGATCGTCGAAGATATCGTTAGGGTCCGACCAATGACAACTGCTGTGAAGTTCGCCTCGAGCGTATAGTCTGCATCCACAGTGACTGTGGTGCTGGCCAAGCTCGGGTCCGCAATCTTGCCTGCCGCCACCGCCGTACCCGTCCAAACTTCAAACTGATAGCCCGCATCCGCTGTCGCACTCACCGATACTATGGTGCCGTCTTCATACTCGAAAGGTCCCTCACCAGGTGTGGTTACTGAACCGCCGGTCGTCGAGGATATCGTTAGGGTCCGATCAACAACTGCTGTGAAGTTCGCCTCGAGCGTATAGTCTGCATCCACAGTAACTGTGGTGCTGGCCAAACTCGGGTCCGCAACCTTGCCGGCATCGGCCGCCGTACCTGTCCAGCCCCCAAACTCATAACCAATGTCCTCCGTCGCGATCACCGGTACTACGGCGCCACTTGCATACTCGAAAGACCCCTCACCGGGAGTCGCCACTGAGCCGCCACTCGTCGAAGATATCGTCAGCGTGTGTTTCGTAATTGCCCCCCAAGGCTCTACCCCGAGGTGGTCAATGGCCACTTGGCCTGGGGCATGCCCCCTGAAGGTCAGCACAAACACGGGCTCTTCGAAAATCAACTCCGGGATGTTGAGCTCACTTCCATCTGGGCCGATCTCAGCACGTACGGCCCTTTCTACGAAGTAGTCGGCGGCGAGGTAGTTCGGGCTCTCCAATGTTGCTCCATCCCTGTCCCAGCCTGCGCCTACGGCCTTGACCCAGAGATCAACTCCCCCGGACTCCCAAAACAGATAGGCACGGGTATCACCGGATAGAGCGCGTATGGGATTATCCTTGAAGAAGATGCCGAGGTCGCTGGAGTAATGCTTGGGATCATCGGCGTGTCGAATGAACTGGGAATCGTTTCCTACCCACTCATCGAAGAATAGGGCAGTGTTGTCTGTGACTTCAAAGTCATCGACAAGAACATCGCTCCCATATACGCCGCTCAGGTAAGCACCGATAGTGTCGTCACTGGTGGTAAGCCATAGTCCTTCGAAGTCAAAGAACATATAGGCACCTTGCGTGATGCCGGCCATGCAAGTCGTTAGAACGACTGCTAATGCTAACCTTTTCATGATTCCTCCATAAATCAAAATCCTGTCCGTAGATTTGAAGGGCCGTGTGCGCCAAAGCCCCTCCACCAATAAAGCTCCCGTTCGGTGCTGCCAAAGGGGGCCCCCGCGGCAATTGGGCAGAAACAAATCCCAGTGATGTACAGGCAAACCACTCTGGTTTCAGGGCCAAGTAGGCGGCGGCTTGTGGCAAATCCCCCGGCGATGCGATCGGAACGGATCGATGTAAGCCCATCCTGACAGGTCCTTGACCAGAACTTGGCTCCCGAGACGCAGGCAGAGTCTGCGTTTGCTGGCAAGTGACAGTGTGCAAGCCGAGAGAACCTCTCTTTACTTGGCTCTTCCCAAGGCCAAATGCCCCTCGTCCTTCGAATGGCAGAGCGAACATGGGTAGGGAAAATCGTGCCCAGTTACCGTCAGGCATTGCAGCCACCCGGCGAAGCAGATCTGTGTATCGTGTATCCGAGGTCCCAGCACACAAATGATACAGACCCTCAGGTGCGAACAGGAACGAGGAATTACTGACGGATGGATCCACCTGCTTGCCGCTCCGCAAAAGCGAATGCACACGTGGCAAAACGCTGAACCCGGCCTGTCCAAGCCACAGCAAGCTCACAAACGCACCCAGCCAAGCCCGCCGGTCCCTGATCAGCGAGATACATAGAAACCCAGCCAAGACCATCAGAAGTGTCTGCGGTACGGCAGGCAAAGGCCTCACCCGGACAGAGGATGCAGCAGCCGGATATCCAGAACCGCTGCGTGGTTCGAGAACTGCAGCACCAGCAACAGAAAACGGGAAATCATGGCCGTCGAAAGGTTCACTTACTTCAAGGCCCGGAAGGTCACGTGGCCCTGGACTTTGATACGGGTGACAACTCGCAAACTGCGTGTCACAGTTGCGGATAGTAGGTATCCCTTGAGCGCTCGCCGCTATCAAGAGGCACAACAGAATTGTCAACCGCTGACCATCCCTGTCCGATAGCATTCATCCGTCTCCATACGGACGATCATCCTTGCCACACATAACCTGATGGCCACCCTCCTGGGGAGAACTGGAGATGGCCTCCTCCTTTCGGGGTTATGTTCACGTAATTGTATAGCAGGACGAAAAAACCGTGTCAAGGAAAAAAACTTCCTCGGCCAGCAGAAAACGTGACTTTTTTCGGATGTTAGGGGTATGGTCGCTGGCCAAGCCGGATTCTCCCGCACAGCCAACGTCGCCGCGAGATATCTGCCAAGCTTGTCCTGTTTTGCGCACCTGCTACGGCCATAACGGACGACATCGCAAGGATTCCCGGACCAAGCCGTCTGGTGCTATCCTGTTCGGCCGTACCTCGCCCCCCCTCGTCGGTAAAGAAAGGGGTACTTCTGGTATTCTCTGTATCGCTTCGCACCTGCACCCCTGGAAATTCGAGTTTCAATTTCTGGCGAGATCTGAGCCTCAGAGAATCCTTGCATACCTCACCCGCGCAGTAAGATACCTGTGGTTTGGATATTCAGAATTGCGGCTGGCCCGGTCAGCAGGGCTGGTGGCTTGCGAAACTGATTCTCGGATCGTTTCCATTATTCAAGAATCTGCAACAGTGCCTTGCTCCTGCTGAATATAGTGAAAATGATTTGAATAGCCTCAATAAATCAAACACCATCAGAATCATGTCTGTACGTCAGGGCGTAACCGGGAAAATGCTACTGTTACGGGACTTCGCCCCTGAGTTCTTGGCCCCTGACAATTTCTGATTCGGCATTTCTGCCTCAAAGAGTCCGATGACGGTCATCTTTCGCAACGGCCTTAAGTTTCATAGCCCTATTTCAATGAGTAGCTTATCCCCAGCCGCCAAGACTGCGGGGCCGCGAAGGGAGACTCGCAATTTGCGGTCGTCCAGGTCATAACGAAACGGCACGTCCGCACCGTTAAACCTGACCGTAACGCTTGTGGAATCTACACTTTCGGCTAATTCAAACTGCATTTCATTTAGTCTGAGAGTTCCGCACTTGAGTTCCAACAACTCCTTTTGGTTCCGTTTGGAGATCTTCTGAGAGAATCTTCCCCACCCCTGCGCAGTTGTGAAGGGCGCCTTGAAATCCTCTGGCTTAATCCGCGGGGCAAAGGCCAGATATCCTTTGGGGCCATGATGTTCGTAGCCGCAGGCGGCGATGAGGGCGCCGTAGCTGGCCATGGCGCGGGCGTAATGGTCCGAGCATTCGATTTCGTTATAGGGATTCCGAAGGGCGGCGTCATAGCGGTCGTGGATGGCGCGGGCGATGGCCAGGCCCTCCGTTATCATACCTTCCCAAATCATGTGCGAGGCGACCTGCCACTCAAAACCGGTCATACATTCGTTGAAATACATGTACTGCCAGTGTTTCTTGAAGTCTTCCCGTAACCCGCCCCTGGGCCAAGTGCACATCAACAGGCCAGCGTCACCGGCGATGGCATACCATCGTCCCCGCTTGAAATGTTCACGGAATGGGCCGACATCCGGCACAAAGTTGTATTTCCACAGTGCACGAAGGGCGTCTCTGATTTTCTGCTCATCAAACAGACGGCCGAGGCCCACTTGGAAAGCCCAGCTTTGGCCGAAGACCTGATCGATATAGCAACCTTTGCCGATGCCGATAGCGTCAAGATGGTCGGGACCCTCAATTTGGTAGAAGTACTCTCCGTTGTAGAGTCCCACAATATTCTGGCGGCCCCGTTCGGCAATCTTCCTGCAGAGCCCGGCAAACTCATCATCTCCCATCTCGACAGCCATAGCCTCGCCGGCTCGCAATGCTGCAAGATACAGTGACGCCAAGAACGAAATCTTACCGAACCAGGCTGCATCCAATGTGTTGGGTTGTGAGCCTTCAACAATGCCATCGCTATTGCCATCCCGCTGGATCATGTATTCTATCGCCTTCCTGATTTTCGGCCACATTCGCTTCAAGAAGGCGGTGTCAGCGCTCATCTGATGTTCCCGGTAGGCGCCGAGTATGCGGCCGCACTGTCCATCGTGGGCCGGGTGGGAGCTCTGCTTGAGGTTGGCCCTGTGACCGATGCCGCCATCAGGGTGAAGGGCAATCCCAAAATCCACCTGTTCGCGATGGTTGCGTTCGATCTCCGGGAAGAGCCGACCCACGGCTTGGGCGTAGTGCCATACGTGTGTGCACGTACCGTGGCAGCAGCCAATACCCTCCCATGCCCAAAACCGACCGCTCCTGAACCGATAACAGGTACTTGTGGCCAGCGTGGTCGTATTAACCATAGTTCGGTCTAGAAACCAGTATGGCAGTGACGAATTATACCAGGTGTCACGCCACAACCGCGTGGACACGCTTAGCCTCTCGAAGTTCTCGGCCACATATTCCGCTATGTCCTGGGCACTCGAGAAATGTGAGGCATAATACCGACCAACATTGTTCATCCCACCCACAGACAAATTGGGGAAGTGCCAGGTCACGACAAAGGTGATGGTCTGCTTCTGCCCCGGGCTTAACGAGATCTTCCGCCCCACAGAACCGGTCAGTTTGTCTACCAAGGGCTTGCTCGCTTGACCGACGGGTTGCTCGAATTCTCCAGGTCTGTCTATCGAGGCGGTGGTGAGATCATCGGCTCTGCTGTCAAGCAGAGCGAGCCCCATCGTGCCAAAGTCATGTAGTTCATCCAGAACAAACGCCTGCCCTGGCTTGTCGGAGAAGACAATGTGATCCACCCCGACATTGCCCCATCCGCCGCTCTCCCGGTCCACAATTTGGATCCGGGCCTGCTGCCCCTGCCATTGGGCCACGTTGAAGGAGGCTGGGTCCATCCGGTTGTTGTTCTTGCCGGTTGCCGATCGGACGACTTTGTCGTTGATTAGCAGATTTAGGCAGGTGTTGCCCTTGTGTGCGCCGCCGCCGATTAAAAAATTGATATAGTTGCGCCGGATGACAAAGGGGTTGCTCGTCAATGTGCCGGCGTGCTTGTCGCCGCCCCGTACATCTTCGCCTTGGCGTACGTTATGCGTATTGACCACACGCTTGCCCTTGCCTGAGACGTCACCCTGGTAATCCGGCATGTCCGCTATCTTGATAGGTGAATCCCCGAATGCCGTACCGGCGGCGGTCCAACCTTCGTAATTGTCTTTCTCAAAGTCCTCAAGCAAGATATCGGGACGAACGGATACGTCCTGATCACGAAGCGGCTCGGCCGAACAGGATAGAAACGTCATGCCTGCACGCCTTAGGATACGGTTTCGGCGAACACCGGAAGCCTGATCGCGGTGGTGCAGGCAAACAGCATTTTCCAGCCAGCCGCTGATTTCGGCAGTGACCGTTTGGGCAGATTCGTTCTTTATCGTGTAGCTCATGACCGTGACGGGCAGTGACGAGTCATCGGTGTTGAGCGGGATGAACGGCGAGTAGGCTTCAAGGCCGACTGTAACAGGGCAATCCTCGTCCCTGTACGTCACCCGGCCGATGGGGTATTGCCCCTGGAAGGAGATATTCCCAAAGCCGGTGCGGTCCAGCTGGCGAACTTTGTCGCCAATTCGAACCGCAAAACCCTGGTCAAGGGGCGACTCCGGCGAGGCGGGCGATACGTAGTTTGCGCCCCCGCTTGTTCCTACAGACTGACCCTTATATTCCACCGATCCAGGCAGAATACCCGAGACAACGTGGTTGAAGATATCCCACAACCACAATTTCCCATCCCCGCCGAGATAGAGAGTTCCGGCGAACAATCCACCAATGGGCATGCCGATGTGCTGCAAAGCCGAAGGATCAGTCACAACAGTGGGTTCGCCGCGTGCAGTGAGCGAGGCCACCCATTGGGGATTGAGCTTCTTGTCGATCGGGATGATCTGCAAGTATTCATTCTCTTCAAAAGACCCGGCCACGGTCGGCAGCACACGCCCATTCAGTACCGCGCCTGCGGCTCCGATCGCCGTCATCGCCATAAAATGTCGTCGATTGAGTGTGCTGCATTCACCTGTCGTTTCCGAGCAGTTGTTATCACAGCACCGTGCTTGATCCGGCGCACGGGAGTCTTCGCATTCCATAATAACGTCCTTCCTCTTCACACATTGTTGCTGTCAACGAATCGAGTAGAATCACTTTCCAGACCATGTGGCCGCTTGCCGAGCTATTAAGTTCGACTCAGCAACACCATAGTAACCTCGCTTCCATCCTTTGCAACAAACCTTAATTCCTCCGAGCCTGAGCAGGTTAGGTCAGTACTGAATCAGTTCTTTGGGTTTGGTCGCATTTCGCCGGCCTCAGGCCAATTCCACCGGCAATGAATCGGCTTCCGTCCAGTCTCCTTTTCCATTCCTAAACTCAGCACGTTTACCAGCAGGCTGTTTCAGCGCTCTCTCAAACGTTGCCGAGCCCATTTGACGTCAGAGCAAGAACACGGTATAGTAGCAGTGCACAAGACAAGAAATGAGTGAAAATCAGAATCAAGTGACTATGAAAACAGATCATGGCCAACAATGCAGGCTGCCTCGACCAGGTCCTCCACGGCGGTGAGGTCGGACAGTCCCTGCCGCGTATCAAAAGGGGGTAAGCTTCACGTAATCGTACGACAGCGCCGCTCGTGCCCAGAAACAGGCCCCTCATTTGAGCGGCGACGTAAGGATCCCGGAATGAACGCTATCTACAGGCTGATACTCACTGACAACGTCGGCAGGCACACCCGTCGCTGTGGTTCCCTGTCGACTCTTCTTGGCTGCGGATTTCTCTTGGGATTCCTCTTCCCGGCTGTCGTGCAGGGGCACGATTGGCCTATGTGGCGGTATGATGCGGGGCGCCGCGCGGCATCACCCGAGCAACTGCCGGCGCAGATGCATCTACGGTGGGTACGTGAACTCGCCCCTCCGAAACCAGCCTGGCCGAAAAGCCAGGACAGGCTACAGTTCGACGCGTCATATGAACCCGTTGTCGCAGGAAAGACGATTTTCGTTGGGTCTATGGTTTCGGACCGCGTGACAGCTTACGACACGGAGACAGGTGCGGAGAAGTGGCGCTTCTACACGGATGGTCCGGTGCGCTTTGCACCGGTGGTGCATAAAGACAGACTGTACGTTGCCTCTGATGACGGGCACCTATATTGCCTTAATACCGTGAGTGGATCTCTTGTTCGCAAGTTTCTCGCCGGTCCCGATCAGAACAAAGTGATCGGTAACGACCGGCTCATCGGCATGTGGCCGGTGCGGGGCGGGCCCGTTCTGTATGATGAGAAGATATACTTCGCTGCCAGTATTTGGCCTTTCATGGGCACGTTCATCTACTCGATCGACGCCCAAACAGGAGAGATCATCTGGGCCAACAGCAGCAGCGGCTCAACCTACCTTATGCAGCCGCACGACAGCCCCGCCTTTGCGGGTGTGGCACCGCAGGGTTATCTGGTGGCCACTGAGGACAGGCTGCTTGCATCTGGCGGGCGATCTGTCCCCGCCGGGTATGACCGCGAGACGGGGCGGTTTCTATACTTTCATTTGGCCCGGTACGGCAAAGCCGGTTCGTGTGAGGTTATGGCTTCGGAGAATCATTTCTTCAACCGCGGGGCCATACACAAGCTGTCCGACGGAAGAGCCATTTCCGGTGCGCGGGCGTCGGTAATAGCAGATGAGACTATCATAGGCATAAGAGACGAAGCCATAATGGCATACAAGCTCAGTCCGGGGGCCAGGCGAGCAAAGGCGTTGTGGCAGACAGACACTCCGTCCGAACTGAGCAGAATCCATCTGAAGACCGGCTCGCGTCTGTACGGCAGCGGCGAAGAGGGTCTCATTATGGCCATCGATGTCCCCCAAGGCGGTGGCCGGGCCAGAGTCTCCTGGAAAGCAAACGTAGACGGTGAAGTGTGGAACATGCTGGCCGCGGACGGCAAGCTGTTTGTAGTCACTCTATACGGCGGCCTCTACTGCTTCGCAGAGAAAGAGATCGAACCGAGACACTACGCCCCTCCAAGCAAACCACTGCCCGTCCGCTCCGGGCAATGGAAGGACAGAGCCACCAAGATATTGGAAGTGACGGGGCAAAGGGAGGGCTATTGCCTGCTGCTCGGCGTCGGTAGCGGCGAGCTCCTTTATCAACTGCTGGGCCAATCGGACCTACATGTTATTGCGATGGACCCGGACGCTGGCAAGATCGAGTCAATTAGGCGAAAGCTCGATGAGGCGGGATACTATGGAACTCGGGCGGCCGCCCATGTCGGCCAGATAGCGACAATGCACCTGCCCCCTTACATGGCTAGTCTTGTCGTATCAGAGGACCTCAAAGCCGCCGGGTTCCCCGAGGGCGATATCTTCCTGGAGCGCTTGTTTGACTCTCTGCGTCCCTACGGCGGCACGGCGTGTTTCGCACTACCGCAGAAAAGACATACGACATTTCAAAGGCAGGTGATCGACACGAAGTTACCCGGCTGCGAGGTTGCCAGTTCGGATGGATTTGTCATGTTGACACGAGCGGGCTCGCTTCCCGATTCTGCCGACTGGACACACCAGTATGCCGATTCGAGCAATAGTGTGATGTCCCGGGAAAAACGGGTCAAAGCGCCGCTGGGCCTTCTATGGTTTGGAGGTCCTTCGAACGACGACATACTGCCGCGCCACGGACACGGTCCGTCGCCGCATGTCGTGGGAGGCCGGCTCTTTATCGAGGGCAGAGACCTGCTGCGAGCAGTGGACGTTTATACGGGCCGCTTATTGTGGGAAAGACGGTTTCGGGACTTAGGTAGGTATTACGATGACACCGACCATCAGCCAGGTGCCAACGAAATTGGAAGCAACTATGTCTCTGTCTCAGACGCCGTGTACGTTGTGTACGGGGACAAGATCCACATGCTGGATCCGGCAGTTGGCACGACCGTAAGGGAGTTCTCAATGCCGGGTGAAGACAGACCTCGCTGGGGCACAATCCTTGTCTGCGAAGATTTGTTGCTCGCAACGGCTTCGCCGATCAGCGTTCCACTAACGGATGAAGAAGGACGCAGAAGGCTCCCTGAGAATATGCAGCCGATCGTTGATCGCGGTGCCGACTGGCAGTGTCTGGCAGGTGCGCATCCCAAAAAAGTCTGGACGCAGTTGGATTTCGATGTTGAAGGCTGGAAGACCTCAGCGGCTGGTTTCGGCTATGGTGACGACGATGACAAGACCGTACTGAGGGGCATGAGAAGGCGCTACTCGGTGGTGTACATACGCAAGTCGTTCAACATAGCTGAGACTCACCGTATCGCGGAGTTGGGACTGGTGATCAACTACGACGACGCCTTTGTTGCCTACCTCAACGGCGAGGAGATTCTGCGGGTTGGTGTCGGTAGGGGCAGTGGCACCGACGCGTCGCATATTGACGGACATGAAGCTGAAGGCTACGAGTATTTTCGGATCGACAACCACGGCAGCCTCCTGCGCGATGGGGTAAATATACTGGCCATCGAAGGGCACAACGAGGCCATCGACAGCAGCGATTTCACTCTCGATCCGTATGTAATCGCTCGGCGCAACGGCAGAGCTCAAGTCGACAAACACGCTGGCCTGGACAGTATCTTCGGCGTCAAGGTCAATGCCGACTATGCTTCAGGCAGTAAGACACTCGTGGTTATGGATCGGCACAGCGGCAAGGTTTTCTGGAAACGGGACGCAGAATCATCCTTCCGTCACAACGCTATTGTCATGGCTGGCAGCAGGGTTTTCTGCATCGACGCGATGAGCACGGCGAAGCTGGCTTACCTGCGACGCCGGGGTGCGGATCTTGAGAAACAGCCCACGCTGTACGCATTGGATGCCCGGACGGGGGATCCGTTGTGGAAGGCCAACGAGGACGTCTTCGGCACGTGGCTCAGTTACTCAGTCGAGCACGATGTTTTGCTTCAAGCGGGCAGTGAGTCTCCGGATCGTGCAAGGGATGAAGCGGGCAAGGACATGATTGCCTACAGGGGCTCGGATGGCAAGGTGCTGTGGAGCATCGAGGAAAGCTACAGGGGCCCGCCGATACTGCACCATGATTGGATTATCACCCAGACCGGTGGTGGCAGCGGCTCTGCGGCTGCGGAAGCAAAGGTCTTCAATCTCCACAATGGTGAGTATGTCACGCGAGCACACCCTATGACCGGCGAGACTATTCCCTGGACGTGGGTCCGGTTCAAAGGGTGCAATACGGCGATAGCCAGTGAGAATCTGCTGACTTTCCGGTCGGCCTCGGGGGCGTTTGTGGACTTGACAAAAGGCCAGGGTACGGCCAGTATCGGCGGGTTCAAATCCGGCTGCACATCGAACCTGATAATTGCAGACGGCGTGCTGAGCGCCCCGGACTACACGCGGACCTGCACGTGCAGCTACCAGAACCAGGCGTCACTTGCCTTGGTTCACATGCCGGAGGTGGCGTACTGGACCTTCGACTACTATGCACCGCAGAGCCGGGTGACCCCGGTCAAGAGGGTGGGGATTAACTTCGGCGCTCCGGGCAACCGTTATGCCGAGGACGGTACGCTGTGGCTGGAGCATCCAAGCGTTGGGGGGCCATCACCCGACATCCCCGTTCGGGCCAAATATGAAGACCCTCACTGGTTTCGCTATCACAGCTCTCGGGTCGAGGGCGATTACAACTGGGTCGGCGCCTCGGGTGTGACAGGGCTTAAGGAAGTTTCGATCCGTATGTTTATCCAGCCGGTCAGGAAAACATCCAAAGTTGACGCCTTCGACAAGCACATAGGCCGGACTCCTACCTGGTCCGAAGAGCAGATCAAAGGCGAGTTTGAGCAGCCCCGCCCTTACACCGTAAGCCTGTACTTCGCCGAACCTGACGAAAAGGGAATTGGCAAGCGTCTCTTTGACGTGTCACTTCAGGGCAAGCAGGTCCTGAAAGACTTTGATATCGTGAAGGCTGCAGGCCGAGCGAATCGGTGCGTAGTGAAAGAGTTTCGCGGCATTGCCGTAAAGGATGACTTAACGGTCACTCTTGATTCCGTGGCCGGCCATGATGCGGGACCCACACTCAGCGGAATCGAGATTATCGCCGAGGGCTGGTGAACCAGACAGAAGAATACCCGTGAAGTCCCAACGTTTTGCCTTACTCGCGGTTGCAGCTGCGCCGACGCTGTCGATTATCCCTTTGGTTCTGCCGGCAGCTCTGGCAAATGTCTGGTCGGCCGATCGGACTTTGACGGCACCGCCGGTAAACACCTGCTTGGCAACGGCAACCATGCTGGGGTACGACTGAGGCCAGGACGCCCTTTGCCTGCAATGATATGAAAAAAGGTGAAATGGAAGAGGCTGACGACGGAGCCGAGGTCGACGCCAATGCCGCGGATCGTGCTCCAGTTCTTCTGGCTCGGCCGAAAACACTTGGCCTTTCGTAGGCCCGGGTGCTATGGCGATTTCCAGATCCGGTAGTGGCTTTTGTCCGTGTTCGGAAACCGGGTCGCGGCAAGATCTTACTGCTCTCACGTGCACTCGCCGGGCATTTTGCTGCCGTTCTGCAGATTGTCGTTCTAATCAAATACACGGGACCACAGGGCCGTATCGAGCCACTACCTTGGCCTATCGTCCGGTGAGGTAACGCCGCTGGAAGTTTTTCCTTGAAGTGAGTCGGATCAATTTGGTATAGTGATACTATGTAAATCTGTATATTCTCGTCATTTAGGCGGTGAGTTTGGTGGAGTTTTCCGGAGAACGGGGGGGGAGGGCCATATGATGTCGAATGCGGGCTACGATGTGATTTCGAGGTTTGGGAAGGCAGGTCTCTACTGTTATCTTATCGAAAGCTACGGGTGTTCTGGCGTGAGGCCGGAGCACAATCACCACAGTATTTTTTGAGGAGGTCTATCATGTACAAGAACATGCTGTTTCTAATGGCCATAGTGCTGATGCTGGGTCTGGTCGCCGATGTTGCCGAGGCCGACCTGATTGTGGCAGAAGAGTTGCTGGTCGATTTGAGGGCTGACGATCTGGCAGACGGCGAGGTGACGAGTTGGCCAAACCGCGGAACGCTTGGAGACTTCACGGCCCAAGGCGCCCCCGTAGTAGAGACCGTTGATGGGATGAGGGCCGTGACATTTGACGGCGGTAGCTGGTTTGATGGGCCCGTGTCCACGCCGGGTATCGAAGGCGCAGGGACCCGTTCGATAGAGGTCTGGGCGCACAATCCGTCGATACCAGGGGAAGAGACGACGGTCTCCTGGGCTCACCGTGGTGGCCCGGCCGGCACCAACATGGCCTTCAACTACGGCAATGACAACTTGTGGGGTGCGGTGGGACACTGGGAAGGCGAGACCCACGACATGGGATGGTGGGGAAGTCACACTCCTGCTCCAGCCGCTAACACGTGGTGGCACCTGGCATATACTTACGATGGCACCGCCGCCCGCGTGTATGTCAACGGTGTGCAGGAGAGTGTCAGGGACCCGATCGACCTGGACACCTACGGTGGCACTCCCATCAGGGTCGCCGCCCAGGCCGATACTACCGGGGCAGCCGCGGATACCGGATTTAACTTCACGGGGTCTATTGCAGAAGTGCGTATTCACGACGGCGTGCTAAGCCCTTCTGATATCGTCAACAATTTCAACGAAGGGGGCGTCAAGAAGGCCCACAAGCCCAGTCCGGCCGATGGCGCTTTTGGTGTACAGAATCCGCTGTTTCAGTGGTCGGCGGGCATGACCGCCGCATCCCACGATGTGTACTTCGGCACGAATCCGTCGCCGGGTCCTGCCGAGTTCATCATGAGCCAAACTTGGACTGTCTACTACCACGTCGCCGGTCTTATTCCCGGGACGACGTACTACTGGCGCATCGATGAGACCGAATCCGACGGAGTAACCGTCCACACTGGCGATGTTTGGAGCTTCACCGCCGCCCCCATGACCGCTTATCAACCGGGACCGCCCGACGGCGCGAAGTTCCAGGACCCCGACGTTGCCCTCACGTGGATGCCCGGGGTGGATGCAGCCAGCCACGACTTATACTTTGGGACAAGCCGCGCTGATGTAGAAAACGGCACCGGGGATACGTTCAAGGGCAACCTGACCGAACTAACCCTGACGTTTGACCCAGGCCCGCTCAGTTCGGGAACAACGTACTACTGGCGCATCGACGAGACCGACGATGGCGGGGCCACACACGTTGGCGAGGTCTGGAGCTTCACAACGATACCTGAGATAGTCGTCTCCGACCCGAGCCTGGTTGGCTGGTGGAAGTTTGACGAGGGCCAAGGCAGTGTAGCTGTTGATTGGTCCGGCCAGGGCAATCACGGCGCGATCCGCGGAGGCACGGAATGGATCGACGGCTACGACGGTGGGGCATTGAGGCTTAAGGGACAAGACGGTTATGTGAATCTGCCCATTGGCGCGGTCATAGCGTCGATGGACAGCACCACAATTACAACATGGGTCAATTTCTCCAATCTGGGCGGTTCTTGGCAGCGCATCTTCGATTTCGGCAGTGGTACGCCGACGTATCTATTCCTTTGTCCCCGCACGGGCACTGCGGGCGTGATGCACGCGGCAATACAGGTGGGCGACCAAGGCCACTCTGAGGTCAACGCGCCAGAGACTCTCCCAACAGGCTGGCACCACGTGGCCGTGGTGGTGACAAGCGGGAGCATGCAGCTCTACCTCGATGGCCAGGTTCTTGACAGCGGTACCGCGGCGACCGTGCCCAGTGATCTCGGCAATACATCGAGCAATTGGCTGGGCAGGTCGCAATTTGTCGCCGATGGGTACTTCAACGGTTCCCTTGATGATTTCCGCATCTACAATCGTGTGCTGTCCAAGGCCGATATTGCCGAGACTATGAGAGGCGACCCGTCACTCGCATGGAAGCCGCAGCCGGCCGACTGGTCCGTGCCTGATGTGGAAATGGCGGCGCAGTTGGCCTGGCTGGCGGGAGATGGGGCGGTGCAGCACGATGTTTACTTCGGTACCGAAGAGGATGCTGTGGCCGATGCCGATACGTCCGACACTACCGGCGTATATAAAGGCAGACAAGGTGCTGCCAGCTACATTCCGCCTGCTCTTGAGAAGGGCAAAACCTACTACTGGCGGATCGATGAGGTCAGTAGCGGTGGAACTGTTAATATGGGCAGAATCTGGAGCTTCACTGTAGCTGAATATCTTATCGTGGATGACTTCGAGGACTACAATGACTACTCGCCCGACCGGATATTCCAGACTTGGATAGACGGGTTCGGATATACTGACCCTCCACCAGGCAAGCAAGGTAACGGCACCGGTTCAACCGTAGGCTACCTCAACGCCCCGTTTGCCGAGCAGACTATCGTCCATGGTGACGCACAGTCCATGCCGTTCGGGTGGGACAACACGGCGTTCCCGTTCTACTCGGAGGCCGAACGTGAGTTCCCCATGGCCCAGGACTTCACCAGAAAGGGTGTGAAGTCATTGTCGCTGTGGGTCTACGGCGATGCCGGTAATTCTCCTTCGGTGCTGTACGTGGGCCTGCAAGATAGCGCCGGTACTCGCATAGACGTGCCCGAGACCAGTACCAGCCTGGTTCAGGCAGCCGACTGGCAAGAGGTCACTGTTGAGTTAAGCGAGTTCGCGCCTGTGAATCTTGTGTCCATCAAGAAGATTTATTTCGGCGCCGGAAGCAGGGTTAGTCCTTCGCCTGGCGGTGTGGGTAACATATTCGTTGACGATATCAGGCTGTACGGGCCGCGATGTGTTGCATCCCGTCTGAAGCCTGCCAACGATCTCAACGACGACTGTGTGGTTAACTATCTTGACTTGGACATAGTCGTTAACGAGTGGCTTACGAGCGGTCATTTAGTGACGCCGGTCGATCCCGGAACGTCGGGTCTGGTGGCGCGTTACGCCCTTGACGGCAATGCTAATGACAGCGTTGGCGGGTATCACGGCACGCCAGGCGGTACCCCGGTTTATGGGTCCGGTTACCTCGGCCAGGCGATCAGGTGCGACGGCGTCGATGATTATGTGGAGTTGCCCATCGGCTCGCTCATCGGGTCGCTTACGAACTGCACCTTGGCGGCGTGGGCGAACTTCTCGAACGCAGGTGGCGGTTGGCAGCGCATCTTCGATTTTGGCAACGACACCGTGACCTACATGTTTCTTACGCCGCGCATGGGGACCGATGGGCCGATGAGATTTGGCATCACGATCGAGGGCGGCGGGACGCCAGAACAGCTGGTGACCGCACCGGCCACACTGCCCACCGGATGGCACCATGTTGCTGTGACGATAGATGCGGACAACGATACGATTACGTTGTATCAGGATGGCGTGGCCGTTGCCCAGAATACTGAAGCGACGCTCAGCCCGAGCGATCTGGGCCCGACCACAAACAACTGGCTTGGCAGGTCGCAGTATGTGGCCGACGCGTACTATCTGGGTCTGATCGACGACTTCCGCATCCTCGACCGTGCTGTGTCCGGGCCTGGGGTCGCCTGGCTTGCGGGGAAAACCGCGCCCTTTAGCGAGGCGTTTGACCTGAACGCGGACGATGCGGTCGACTTTGGTGACTTCACTATCTTGGGCGACAGTTGGCTCGATGAGCTGTTGTGGCCCGCGCCGTAGAGTCTTGCGGCGAGGCTAACTTGTTAGCCGATGATGTTGTTTTACTTCGGGGCCTATGCCGATCGGCATGGGCCCCGTTTGTCTATTTGCATTGCCCTGCGTGCAGTGTGTATTGCATGGCAGGTGAGCGAGATGGCGGCGTAAAGCGTGCTACTGAGACCGGCCTCGATAGATGAGAGGGTGGCGGCAGCCGTCGCCATGACAGGGCCTTCTGACCGATTTGTGCATGGCATGCAATCCCGCCTGGATCGCAACGGGCGTTTGTGGAAGGAAGCCCTGTAACGGTAGGACTTGGGGTGTACGGCCCAAATGGGGCTGTTCCTGTGACGAAGCGGCCCTATTTGCCAAGGATCGCTCGACAAGAATCAAACCCTGAAGCCAATCCTCAGATGTCCTCTTCCGGCGCGGGCGGAAGCTCTTTTCCCTTCTTGGCTTTTTTCGGCTTCTTTGGCTTTTTGGGCTTCTTTTCCTTCTTGCCCGCTTTGGCGAAGTCACCACCGAGCATGAAAGCAGCACCTACAACCAGGCCCGCCACAACGACGGCGCCGATCATTATGTACCAGATTACGCCCTGTACCGAGGTCAGAATGGAAGGTATCACGCCCCTTTGCGCTGCGATGGTGACAATGGCCGTATACAGAAGCACGAGCAAAGGCAAGAAAAGCAGTATCCCGAACGTGTTGCTCTGTGTGTCCGGTGCCACCTCGACCATCGCGCGCGGCATAACGCGCACGTCCGGTACCACCTGCGGAGCTGCCAGGTCCTCTTCCGGAATGATCTGTTCGGCCTCGGCGGCCATTCCGGCGTCCGGCTCCGGTTCGGCAGGCTCCTGACCTTCTTGGCCACCCTCGGTGGTGTAAATCTCGTCAAGGATGCCGCCCAGTGAAGTGTCATCGGCCTGCAGTGACAGGTCCAACAAGCCGGAGCCGCTGCCAAAGCTGTCCAGGTTGACGTCCCCTTCGATCTCCTCCAGGGACGCCTCACTCGTCGTACCTGTCGGGCCTACCGTTTCCGACATCGAATCGTCTGTCACCGCGTAGTCCTTATCGGTTTCTCCGAGGACGCTGATGCCTTCGCCGGTCAAAGCGGTGTCCATGTTGGTCAGGTCTGTTTCTCCGGCGGCGATGCCGGTTTCCGGTACCAGTGAAATCTCATCTTCATCTATGCCCACATCCTCTACTTCAAACTCAGGCTCGGGCAGCTCTTCCGGTTCGGGCGTCCCCTCAGTTTTGGCTATCTGATCCGACTCCGCGGGCAGCTCCATTTCCGGTATTAGCGAAGAGTCTGTTGCCTCGGCTGGTTCGGCGGTCGGTTCGAACTCGATCGACGGTTCCGGTGTCACTTCCTCTGGAGGCTCGATCTCTCCCGTTGGCACGGCAGGTGGCTCCAACTCTGCAGGCTCTTCGAGTTCGGGCGCCTGCTCGGGCTCCGCCGCAGCCACGGGCTCGGCAGATGGCTCCAACTCGACCGGTTCTTCCGGCTCTGTCACTTCTACGGGTTCGGCAGGTTGCTCCAACTCCACCGGCTGTTCCAAATCTGTTGGCTGCTCCACAGTAGGTTCAGCCTCCTTTGCCGCCGCTAAAGTTGTATCGGACATCAATGCCTCGACCTCATCAACCTTAAAGAGCAAATTGGGCCCGTCACGAAACTCGCGCAATTTGCCTTCTTTGGCCAATTCCGTGACTTGCTCCTCGGTCTTGTTGAGTCTCTTGGCCGTCTCTTCTAATGAATAAAACATGCCAGCCATAATCACCTTACTCCTATGGGCCGCTACTGCGGCGTTCAGTTCCCCAAGCAGATTTCCACCCCTGTTATTGTATCCTAATTGCCGCAGGCATGCAAGCGCTTTTTGCCCGCAGCGACCGTGCCGTGGTGGCCGGAAGGCAATCTCGCATTCGGTTGGCTGATGCGAGGGTATTGCAATGGGCGACTGGCTTTTGTAGAATGCCGTTTCTGGTGTCTGTTCTTGGCCTTTCCGGGGTGTAGCTCAGCTTGGCTAGAGCGCCTGCTTTGGGAGCAGGAGGTCGCTGGTTCGAATCCAGTCACCCCGATTGCATAATCCTCATTGATGGCTCAACAGTGAGGGTTTCTGTCAGGACATGGCCTCCGCTCGCCGCAGTTGTGGAATCCTTGGCGACGGATTTGCCTAAGGGGCCTCTGGTTCTGGTCTATACAATTAGCAGAGGTTCACCCAACAGGAGATACTCTTGGCGACAATAACAACGATACGCCTTGTCTGTGGGCAGAAGCCCGATTTCTTCGGAGAATCTTGGAAAAATTGCATTTCGATGGCCGCTGTTGGGGTTTTGGCCGTAAAAACGGGGAGATTGGTCGGGTAACGGTGTCGTTCGCCAGGACACTCTCAGGCCGAAATCAGGAGCAATTACCCTTAAAGCCCTTTTAGAAAACAATTTATAGCGTCAGCATGGCGAACCTGAGGGCGATGGCGACCCGGCTTTCGCACGAGAATTATTCCGCATTTGTCGGCACAAACTGGTTGTTTCGCGTGGCGTCTTGTGCTACAATGGGATATTGGCCAAGTTAGGAGATGTAGGGTGTTTGGCGTTATGTGCACTGGCCAGTGTGTCAGGTGTGCGCATGCATGTTCACAGGTTTTGGGAAGGAGAGAGATGATGAAAAGATTAGGTTTGGTTGTGTTGCTGGTGTGTTTCTTGAGCGGTAGTGTGTTTGCATCCAATGATTTCAGTGGCGTAGGCAATTGGTCAAACGCTGAAATATGGAGCCAGGGGTATGTTCCGACCGGTGAAGAGGAGGTCAAAGTCAGAGGTGATGAGACGATTTGTACGCTGAATACCAGTACAGGAGACTGGGGCGTCGGTCGGAGAATGAGAGTGTACGAAGGAGCGACTCTGATAGTTGAAGATGGAGCAGAACTTCTTGGCGCGGGCTGGATGCGTGTCGGCGCCAGCAACCCCGGCTACGTGGAGCAGACAGGTGGACTTGTAAGCCTTCAAACGGGAAGAGACGACAGCAGACTCGTTATTGGTGACAGTGGTGGCTCAGATGGTTTGTATACAATCAGCGGTGGGACCCTTACATACGACGTCGGCGAAGGCGATGGCCACCTGACTTTAGGAGACCGAGGCGGCATGGGTAAGTTCACTGTGTCAGGCAGCGGCTCTGTAATTCAGATGGGAAGCTTGCGTGTCGGCGGCAGAGAGGCCAGCAGGGCCGCCACTGGCACCCTCGAATTCCTAATTGACGGGCTTGGCGTAACTCCGATTCAGGTCAATGATGTATTTCTTGATCCAGCTGGTGATGACTCTACGGCTACCCTGATCGTCGATTTGCTGGGCATAGGCGATGCAGATCTAAGTCCCACCTACCTCCTTGTCGAGAACCTGGGTGACAATCCTGTAAACGGCATTTTCGACGGTATGCCGGAAGGAACTGGTGTGACGCTGGACACCACTGTTTACAACCTGACTTATGTAGGTGGTGTAGGTGGTAATGACATAATGCTGATACCTGAGCCGGCTACACTGCTTTTGTTCGGACTGGGCGGATTGGTCGCGTTCAGAAGACGGCGCTCTTAGAAAGAACAATCTCAGACCATATCCAGCATGGGTGTGGTTTGGTAGACTTGTGGCCGGCCTGAGGCACAGGTGACGGATCGGGCCTCTGGAAGCTGGGCGATATGTCTGAGCCTCAGCAACGCGCGCTTTTGGAAGTGGGCGTTTGCCGCGGAATATCCTCGGCCGAACAGGTGTGTGTGCACCGTCTGGCCAAATACAAACGATAGCAGTGAAGAGTCCCTAACAAAATGAGGGTACTGTTTTATACATCAGCCTGCGGGGGTAGTCGTCTTTGCGAAGGAGACCGTGGTCATGAGAGATATTACACGTAGAAGACTCGCTTCTTTAGTGGCGTCCATTTTAGTGTTGGTAGTTGCAGGCCATTGCTCGGGGGCGACGGCTGAATGGGACGGTGGTGGCGGCGATCTACTCTGGAGTAACCCGGACAATTGGTTCCCAGATGTGTTGCCTACGAGCGACGATGCTGCCGTGATTGACATCCCGGACGCCAATTGCCTTATTGACGAGGCGACGAGCGCCGAGTGCGGGACTCTGTACGTCAGCCGCAATAGTGCGCCGTGCTACTTGAATATGACTGGTGGAACCCTTACTTCGGGCGGACATATTCGTGTAGGCGAGCCGTCAGACAGCAATGGTGTTTTTCATATGAGCGGTGGAAGCGTAAGCACCAGTGGCAATGGAAGACTGTGGATTGGTATAAATGGCAATGGTACTGTTATTATAACGGGCGGCGAGATGACCGCCTCTGATAAACTCGAGTGTGGGAAGAATAGCAGCGGCATTGGTTATATATATGTGCATGGTGGAACTCTAAATGTCGACGGATACGGATCAGACGACTTTGAGATTGGTAAATACGGTACAGGTATTGTCACAATCACGGGCGGTGTTATCAACGTTGAAGATAACATCAAATTGGCGCAGGAAAGCACCGGTATCGGCCGCTTATATCTGTATGGTGGGACTATCACCGCCGGCAATCTCCGCGATCCGGCTGATGGTATTCGCGGGGATCTCCTAATAGATATCACCGAAGGCACGCTGATATTGCCTGAAGACTACTCGGAAATAGTAAACGAATATATCAGCAATGGCTGGATCGTTGCCCACGGCGGCCTGGGAAAGGTCGTGGTGGAGTATGACGCTGGCACAGATCAGACATATGTAACGGCCGGTCTGGCCGATCCGGAACTTGCATGGAATCCCAGTCCGTCCAATTATTCAACGGTGCCGTGGACGATGACCGGTCCTACTCTTACCTGGAAGTCCGGGGAATATGCGGTGTCGCACGATGTTTATTTCGGCACCGACAAGGACGATGTGAACGATGCCGACAACACGCCTGGACTGTGGACGGTGTTCAAGGGCAACCAGAATCCGGAGAGCTACAATCCCGGCATGCTTGATTTGGGCCAAACGTACTATTGGCGGATAGACGAGTTTAACGACAATGCCTGGGCGCCGGCCGGCAGTCCGTGGAAAGGTACTGTCTGGGAGTTCACGGTGGCTGACTATGCTGTTGTGGACGACATGGACTCTTACGGTGACGCCGCGACACCTGGGCCACCTCCTCCACCGGGCAGCAGGATGTGGTATACGTGGAAAGACGGTGCGGGCTGGACACAGCCCTCGGTGGTGGCAGGTAACGGATCAGGCTCAGTAGTTGATCCCAACACCGGCATAGTCCACGGAGGGGGCCAGTCACTGAAGCTCATCTACGACAACGACGGTACGAACGTGTTTGGTGATGATACAGCGCTCTATTCAGAGATTAGAGCTGATACGTCCCATTTGGTGATTGGCTCAGACTGGGCAGCTGCCGGTGTCAAAGCTCTGGTGGTGTGGTTCTACGGCGATCCGGACAACGATGCCAACGCCACCGAGCAGATGTACGTCAAACTCAACGGCGTGAGAATCCCCTATAGCGGTGATATGGACGACATAAAGGAAGCGGAGTGGCACGAATGGAATATTGACCTCGCGGCGTTTGGCGTGAGCTTGACCAATGTCAATATGCTGGCTATTGGATTCGGGAACGAGGGCAGTGCGACCCCAGGCGGCGACGGTTTCGTATACTTCGACGATCTCCGGTTGTATCCTGCCAGATGCCTTATCTCGCTCTTGCAGCCCGAGGCAGACTTGGACGATGACTGCGATGTCGATCACGACGACCTTGGCATAATGGCAGGTGACTGGCTCGACGGCGATTATCTCGCCGTTGGCAGCGACGGCGTATTGGAGAACTTTGCGGGCGATGATTCGCAGTGGGTCAACGATCCCGTCCGCGGAGGAACTCTATGGCTCGATGGCGTTGACGACTGGGTCGATATTAATGACACTGAGTTCAGCAATTTCCATGATAAGACAATCTCGTTGTGGTTGAAGATTAGGGAGTTCCCTGAGTCCGACCCCTATATCTTCTGCTTCCGGGATGAGGACGATGTCCCTCATCCTTACCGCATATACTTCCGGACTCACGGACTAAGCAGTGTAAGGGTCCAGTTTATAGGTACCGCGTCTGAAGATTACTCTCCGGACTATATAGGGGCAGTTCCTAACACCTGGCACCACCTGGCCTTCGTGCTGCGTGATACAGGCACGGACACGTGCAATGGCGAGTTTTACGCCGATGGGACTCTGATACACGAGTTCGTCGATCGCCCGAGGCACTATGGTAGCGCCAGAAGTGTAAACTTAGGAAGCTGGAACGCCGGCAATAGCCCCTTCATGCCAGGGAGCTTTGATGAGTTCCGCGTCTATGACTACGCCCTGTCGGCAGCCGAGATCAAGTTCCTGGCCGGGGTGGCCGGTGGAGTTGAGCCTACTGATAAGATGCTAGTCTACTATGATTTCGATGACGTATCGGGCCTTGCCGCGCATAATTCGAGCACATACGTGTTTGACCGGCCGCTGCTTACCGCCGCTGAACTGTATGGCGCCGAGGCAGAAGGCTCCCGGACCGTCAACTTCATGGATTTCGCCGTTTTGGCCGAAACGTGGCTTGAGCAGCAACTGTGGCCGGGACCGTGAGAGTCGGCGATACTCTTCGCTCAGTAGACAAATGGTTGGATGATAGTTGAAGGGCTGCCGGTTGTGGCAATCGATGCTTGTTTCCATGCGGGAAATAAGGGAGAATAGCCACCCGTCTGACGTTTGCTGTCGTTGCACATAAAGGTTGATCGTCAGCGCAGGTGAGGAAGATATCGCCCGATTCGTCCTTACGGGCCAAAGGGATTGTGTTATGAAGATGAGAAGAACAGGTTTCACCTTGATCGAATTGCTCGTGGTGATCGCGATAATCGCCCTGTTGATGGCAATTCTGATGCCCGCCCTGAGCAGAGCCAAAGAGACCGCCAAGCGAGTGGTTTGCTCAAACCAATTGAAACAGGTTGGTGTGGCCATTCAGGCTTATGCTGCGGACTATGAGAACTCATTGCCATACTACGGCGACGAAATGCACCCGTATGCTTTGTACCGGAGTGAACCTGAATGGTTGGATGCTGCCAGCAAGCCTATAGCCATGAAGGTGGCCTGTCTGTATGAGGCGGGTTGTGTTGCCGATCCGAAGGTATTTTATTGCCCATCCAACATCTTAAGCTTGTACAGGTTTGAATCATATAACGACCCCAAGCCGTGGGGTACGTTGCCCCAGAGATACAACAATGAGGATGGGCAGGGACATAATCAGTGGGTGCGCATGGGATATACGTATTTTCCTACAGACCCGAAGTCTCCCATGGACAGTTCCATACAGGCGCCGGAGCACCCTGCCAAGAGAATAGACCGTCTGGATCCACACATCCCATTTATGACGGATACCATTAGACGGAGAGAGCACATCAGTCACAAGAGGCGAAAGACCGATGCCGTTAACGCTTTGTTCAGTGACGGTCATGTGGTTCTTTGTAACAATGATTATGTTTTCAAGCATGAAGTTTGGGATCAGTATGAATATGGCATGATACACTTCAAGACGTTCTATTACACAGTCTTCAAACTGATCGAGCCTTAGTAAGATAATTCGACGAGCCAGTGATTGAGTACAGCGTGTTGTTCTGATTCAGCGACTCGTAGCGATACAACGGTTCATCGGTAACACCCTCAGAAGAAGGTTGCCCCGTTAACCCGCCCGCACGTACGCAATCCCCATTGTTATATGGAATGAATCGTTTCTTCTGCCGGCAACGGGTGGCCAGCAGAGATGAAAAGGCATGAGCTTTTGCCGAACAGACTTTTTCAAGCAAGGATATGAGAAATATTGATATTTGCAGCTGTTTTCTGTCCGTGTTGTTGGCGTTGAGCAGTGCCTGGGGTCAACCGGCCTTTCCCGGCGCTGAAGGTTACGGTGCGGCGAGTGTAGGCGGTCGCGGCGGGCGGGTCATCGAAGTCACCAACCTTAATGACAATGGCCCCGGCAGCCTGAGGGCGGCCATCGACGCCAGTGGACCCAGGATTGTCGTCTTTCGCGTCTCGGGTAACATTGAGCTGCGGTCCACTTTGACGATTCGGAATTCGTACATTACGATCGCGGGCCAGACCGCCCCAGGTGGCGGGGTATGTCTTAAGAATTATGGTTTTCGGGTCTCAGCTCATCACGTGATTGTCCGCTATATGCGGTTTCGGCCCGGTGACAATGAGGGACTGGAACTGGATAGTGTGTGGGTCTCGGAGGGCCGGAGCATCATCATTGACCACTGCTCGTCGAGCTGGGGCGTAGATGAAACGCTTTCGGTCGCTGCCAGGGGCGATCAGTTGGGCAATGTTACAGTCCAGTGGTGCATGATTGCTGAGAGTCTGAACTGCTCACTTCACGACAAGGGGTGCCACGGTTATGGTTCCTTGATCCGAGGCGGCTGGGGCAACGGGTATACCTTTCATCATAATCTTTATGCACATCATAGAGGCCGAAGTCCCCGCCCGGGTAATTATAATAGCTTCATCGAAGACGCCGAAGGTCTGATTTTCGATTTCCGTAACAACGTCGTCTACAACTGGGGTGGTTCGTATGCGGGGTATAATGCGGATTCAGACAGTATCACGAGTATGAATTTTGTGAGCAACTATTATAAACAAGGCCCCGACTCCTCGAACGACTGGGCCTTCCGGGAACAGTGTACCTACAGCCGGGCGTATTTCGACGATAATTGGATGAACGGCAGTCATCCGTCGGATCCCTGGAGCCTGGTTCGATTTGATGGTTTTGACTGGCCGCAAAGGGATGCATACATGCAATCGAGTCCGATTCCCGTCGCGCCGGTCTATACCGACGGCGCGCTGACGGCCTACGAGGCGGTCCTGGCTGGTGCCGGCGCAACACTCCCAGAACGTGACGCGGTGGACGCTCGCGTAGTGAATGATGTGATAAATGGGACGGGCGGTATTATCGACGACGAGGCCGAAGTCGGCGGCTGGCCCGAACTGGAGTCCACCATTCCACCAGCGGATACCGACCACGACGGTATGCCCGACGATTGGGAGCTGGCGTGCTGCCTCGATCCGCACGATCCGAGCGACGGCAACGGTGACCGCGACGGCGACGGCTACACCAATATTGAGGAGTACATCAATTGGATCCCACTGGGCGAGCCGATGCCGGTCGGGTCAGACCTCGATTGTGATGACACGGTTGATTTTGATGACTTTTCAGAATTCGCCGAGCATTATTCCTGTGCTTCCGGCACGGCATGCTATGATCCGAAGTGCGATTTTGACGCTGACGGTGTGATATCAATCAGTGACTTGGCGCGCATGGCTCTGGACTGGCTTTGGGTAAGACAGGGCGATCCGCTGCCGCCGGAGCCACCTATTGGGCAACGATGAGTCTGCAGCCCAAAGATTCGGCCCTTATTTGCTCTCCACAACATCGGCGGGATTCTGTTGCCGGATGGGATCCCAGATAATAGTGGGTGAAAAACAGCTGTAGCTGCGTAATCCGGCATAGAGCATTGGATCAATCAAGCGGGTTTTGCCCTCGGCCCCACTGGGTTGCAGATGAGGGACACTGCGTCTTAACCAGCTTTGTTGAGAACATTACCATTGATCTTTACGTTTTTCAGAACCAGGTTCTCAACTCCAACAAGCACGTCCGGTTTTTCAACATTGCTGAACGTGCAATCTTTCAGGACAACGTTGGTTATAGGCGAGCGGTCGTAACCGTTAATAGACAATGCGTATTTGCTCTTCCTGCTGCTTACGTTCTCCAAGATGATATTGCGAACGGTCGGCGTATAATTGCCGGTGTCACCTTCTCCGTAGTGGAAGTTGATCTTGACCACGGCCTCGGCGACCTGGCCTATCTCCACATTCCTCATGTAAACATTCTCGACGGTTCCGCCGCGAACGGAGTTAGTCTTGATCCGCAGGGCCCTGTCTAAATTCGGGCTGTCCATGGTACAGTCTTCCGCGAAGATATTTCTGGCACCTCCCGTCATCTCACTGCCGATGACCACTCCACCATGTCCGTCTTTCATTTCGCAATTCCGTATCACGATATTCTCACTTGCCGCATTCACCCGTCTGCCGTCGTTGTTCCTGCCCGACTTTATGGCAATGCAATCGTCTCCTGTATCGAAATAGCAACCTTCGATGAGCACATCCTTGCACGATTCGGGATTGCAGCCGTCGTTGTTGGGGCCGTGGCCGACGACCCTGACCTTTCTGACAGTGACATTTGTTGAGAGCACGGGGTGAATGTGCCACATAGGAGAATTTCTGATTGTCACCCCTTCTATTAGGACGTCTGTGCACTTGTAGGGCTGAATCATGTTGGGCCTCAGCTTCTTGCCACCGCCATGGACCCTCAGCCTAACCGGCACGCCGGCCTCGCCCTGATCCCGCAGAGCTTTGACGTCATCACCCTGGGTTTTCTTCCACTGCCACCAGTTCTCATCGCTGGCCTGTCCATCGAGTGTTCCCTTGCCTGTTATGGCGATATTCTTCTGCTCGTAGGCATAGATCAGCGGCGAGTAGTTCATGCACTCAACACCTTCGAACCTGGTATATACAACCGGGAGATAGCTGCCGGGATCCACCGAAAACCTGACAACAGCCCCCTTCGAAATGTGCAGATTGACATTGCTCTTGAGATGAATCGAGCCTGTCAGGAATGAACCAGCGGGCACCAGTACTCGACCACCGCCGGCTTTGTTGGCGGCTGATATGGCTTTCTCGAAGGCTTCGGTGCAATCTGTTTCTCCATCCCCGACCGCGCCGTAATCGGTGATCTTGAAATCGCGACTCGGGAACTCGGGGGGATCAATCCTGCTCAAGATCTCATGAACCTGCTCCCAGCCAGCATTTACCTGGCTGATCGGCCCAAGTATCAGACATAGACAGAACAATGCCGACACGACCATCCTCGGGACGACGGTGGCGCTTGTCACGATTTTCGATTTTACTTGGTTCATTTCACTGCCCCTTCAGCTATGTGCGTCGTCGATATTTGCGCAACGTTTGTCATCTCGGTGCTTTGTCAAAGTCGATCACGATCTGGAACAGCCATCTGGATTCCGAGCGTCTTCTCGCTGCATGGCGATCAATACGGCCGCGGCATCGTTAAAGCTCATCCTCGCAGGTATACTCACAGCACACACAACCCAGGCCGAGTCCCCGGATTGTAAGTACTCGTATTCTGCCAGGAAAGCCCCGCAGTTTCAAGTTCTTACCCTTCGCGTCATCGCATCAACGGCTGGACTCGCGGTTTCATGCTTTTCTTGATTCCGGTCGGAAAGCTCAATTCGGCTCGTGTTCATTGCAGGTTCGTCTGCAAGTGCTATTAGATCAATGGATTGGTGGGCCATGTTGACCTGCTCCCGAAAACCGACATGGTTTGTAGGAAGCAGATCATGTTTATCAGGTAGAAAGAAGGTTGCGTACCTATCTCCCACACAAATCAGGGAAGCTCACCCGTAACGCGCATCAGCTCATCCGATCGTGCGATTTCTGCGCCATCTGCAAAGACGTGAAGGCCTTTTCCCCTGCAGTACTTCTCTCCGGTTCGGTCCCACAGAATAGTGAGTGCGCATCCGTGATAGAGCACATTGTCAAGACAGAGCCAATCCCATTCGTCCGCCGGGATCAGGGGATCAACCAGAACAGCGTTGTCTTGCCGGGGTACAAGTCCCACGAGCCCACTGATCACCAGGTCACAGAAAGTCGAGTGATTGTAATATCGGCTCCGGTCCGAATCCGGTTTCAACCACTTGCCGTCTCGTTCATCAAGGTACTCGCCAATATATGGCTTGCCCCGATACCGGTGAGATCGGGCGTATGTAAGAAGGGCGTCAAAGTAGTCCTTTCTGCCTACGTAATCCTGTCGATAGTTGCGAATCACATTCGCCAGCCCCACGAGCGTCTGGCTTGTCGCATAGGGCCAAACGGCACCGTCCCACTCACATGTCCCTACCCCGTGACTTCTAAAGAGAGGATGCCTCCGTTCTGCGGTCGTAATGCCCATCGGTGCCTTGAACCCTTGTGGGTCTAAAAGCTGCTGCCAGGCCTGCTCGTACCCCGGATCCGGCAGATCGAAATACCATGGGATGAACCCGATCTCCTCCCGGACGTCCGCCAGATCACCGTTCGGGCGCCGCACCTTGAAGAACTTGGCCTCGTCGTCCCACATCAGCCTGTGAATGAGCGGCTTCAGCCTTGCGGCCTTCTGGGCATATTCTTCGGCAAGGCTCTCTTTGCCCGCCATTTCCGCCACCTTGGATATCGCCAGCGCGTTAGCGTACATGTAGCTGTTCAAGGGCGGGCGTGCGTTCTTGATCCGTCGCGAACCACTGATTGACTCCTCCATGCCGTCCCGCACATCGTATTGCCAGAGCAAGCCGTTCTCCAGAATCTGTTCCTTCACCCAGGCCTCATAATCGTCAACGAACGCGTCCAGCATAGGCACCAAAAATGCCTTGTCGCAGTTCACCAGATACCTGCGGTAAAGCGCCCATGTCCCCCAGTTGCTGTACTTATGGAAATGCGGCTGCGCGCCACCCTCGTGACCCACGTACCAGAACCGGGCGTACCGATCAATATACCGTTTGTCACGCAGCCAGGTGCCTTCATATATGTGATGCCCTAGCGCACAGCTTATGGTATTGTATTTGCCGCTGTGACCGACCTTGTCGAGAAATTCTGTGAAAACAAAACCGTCGGGTGTCTTCTTCAGATGCTTGCGAAACGTCCACCACCGAAAATAGTAGATTTCCTCGAAGCTCTTGTCAGGACACTCGAAGAACGGAACATTGTCTTTCATCCACGCCCACGAGTTCCGATTGGGGATGTGGTTGACTATGTTCTCGGGCTCCATGCTGTTGAAGAAGTCGACGTGATGCTTGAAGGCGCCTGCGTCAAGGATAAACATTGAGTCGGATTCTCGCTGCACCCCACTCGCACTCGTTGCCCCAACCGCGACAACACTCAAAGCCCAAAGAGCCAGTCTCGTTGACACAGAGACCTTCCAGTTTCTACTCATGGTGTGCCACTTGCCGAGGGTACATCCGATGTTCGATTCCATTATCCTGCACACCTACTCCAAGACCAGATCTGCAAGGCCTTTTGTCACAATGCACATATTGTGCTGCCTCTTTTGTACGTTGAAAAACCGAAACTCTGGGGGCCATTGTATCCTGAGTCTGGTGTAACGGCAACCTGCAGGAGATGGCGCCGCATATGCAACCACGACAGAGGGCTTTGAGGTCCATTGGCGAGCCATGAGTCAGAAGGAATCGCAACCAAATCCAGGAGTTTGCACAGGCGTTTCTGCGAGCCGCGGCCGCGGAAGTGTTACAGAATGACAGCGCATGGTGTTTCCCATCGGCATTAGTGGGAGAGAACAATCGCGACTCACGTGGCCTCTTCAATGTTCCCGCCGTTGCCATCTAATCGCCAGGGTTTACGCCGCATTTCAACGCCGTGCTATAGATGCGGATTTCGTCAATCTTGCCCGGATAGAAGGTGTTCCATCGCGGGTCCGGGTCGGGGATGCGCTTGCTGGAGCCAATTATCAGGCTGTATCCTGCGCGGGACACTCTCTCGCCGTAGCTGGTCGAAGCATCCGGCTGGCCATTTATGCATATCGACGCCGTAGAGCCATTCAACAACACGGCCACGTGCGACCATTCGTTGACGGGGGTTTCGGCTGTCGAGAGCACGGAGACCGGTCCGGCGTCAGACTGACCGACCGTGAATTGCAGTTTGCCGGTTGGATCCCGCATGAGGGCATAGTCCGTCTGACCGGCGGAACTGGCGCGCGCGACGATACCGCTCCAGCGGTCGATCTGGGCGGGCCTTAGCCACATAGACAGGGTCATCCGCTCCGGTCCAAACGAGTCAACCGCGCCGCAATCCAGATAGTCGTCGAATCCGTCGAACAACAGCGCGCCGTTGATCCTGCCCTCTGTCCAGACGGGCCCATTATTCAGCGTAGCGTGGTTATCGCGGCTCTCTTCGTGCGCAACAGTGCCCGAGGTTTCATCCAGCCTCCAATAGGCCACCAAGTAAGGGACTATGTTCACACTCCGCCAATCCGTCGCTACCCAGTAGTAGTCGTGCAAGTCGACAATCCCGTCGGAGGTGATATCGGCCCGGACTCCCGGCTTCTGCGCAAGCCAGTTCCGGCTGAGTATATCCAAGTCGTTCGCGTCCACCGACCCGTCCTGGTTGATGTCACCAAGGATCTTCATAGACTTGCTGGCTTCACAGGTCCCGCCATAGGCACCCATATTGATTCTTCCTCCGTTGGGACGACATTCCTTATTGAAGGGCAAGCTCGGATCACCTTCATCAATACACGGACTCGTCACGTCGTCCCTTACCCATGCACTGGGGTCATCGCACGCGCACTCGAGCCCAGCGCACGGATTATACCGCCCGGCCTGGGACTTGAGATGATAGTCATTGCAGTCTTCGGCGCAGTCTCCCGGGCCGGCAAAGAGCGGGTCTTTGACCATATTGCCAATGTTGCCAGGGCCGGACCAGCTCTTCTGGGTGCAAGAGTAGCTTACGCTGGGATTGGCTTCGGGGCGAATTCCGTGGGGGCTGTTGCCCCAGATGATCGACGAGTTTAAGGTCACGGTGTTGGTGGTTTCCAGGTAGATGCCACCGGTGTGAAAGTGGACGGATTCGTTGTCGGCGACAGTACAGTTAGTGAGCCTGCCCGTAGCGTTGGCGGTGAAGTGTATGCCGCCCCCGCCTTCGACCGCGACATTGCAGGCGAATA
>CP070675.1:5914746-5924776 GCA_020352215.1 Phycisphaerales bacterium | reverse complement strand
TTCTTTTCGCTTCTTTTGTCCTTGTGCCCGGGCTGGTTGCGGGCGTGGCGAATGCTGATATTACAAGCGGCCTGGTGGGATACTACCCTCTTGATGAAGGGGCCGGTGACACAGCTCACGATATGTCGGGCAACGGGCACGACGGGACCCTCTATAACGGCGCAACATGGATATCAGACGGATTCATAAGTGGCGGGGTCAACTTTGACGGTGTGACAAACAGCAGGATTGAACTTGGAACATGGAATCCGGCAGAGGGAACAGGACAACTGTCTCTTGCACTATGGATCAGGTGGGCCGGCGGAGGCGGCACATATCAAGGCCTGATCGGCAAGAGGGACACATGGCCCGAAACGACGATGTTTCAGTTCCAGGTTAGGCCGGAGAATAGCGGTACTTTTCGGCTTGAAACGGGAACATATGCGGTAGTCTCACCCAATGGCACCCTGGCTCCGTTTGTCCAAACCTGGGCGCATGTAGCAGCCACCTTTGACGGAACCAGATGCAGGCTTTATCTCAACGGCCAGGAGATAGTGTCCGGTGGATTTGCCTTTAATAGTGCTGGCGAAGGATCCAATATGGGCATAGGTTGTGTCACTGGTGGCGGTGACGGCTACAGCGGGAACAACGAGGTCTTCTTGGGCGACATCGACGAAGTCTACATCCACAACCGGGCACTGTCTGTCGCTGAAATAAAGTCGATGATCCCACTGAAGCTCAAGGCGTATGAGCCCGATCCGGAAGATGGAGCCACAGGTGTAGATTCACCACTTCTTCAGTGGGAAGCCGGGGACACAGCAGTTTCCCACAACGTGTATTTCGGCACCAATCCTACGCCGGGTGACGCCGAGTTCATAATGGAGCAGACCTGGACCGTATACTGGCACGCTGCCGGCCTCACGCCGGCGACCACTTACTATTGGCGCATCGATGAGATCGAACTCGAAGGAACCGTGGTCACCGGCGATGTCTGGAGCTTCACGTCTGCGCCTCTAACCGCGCTCAACCCTGTCCCGCGCGATGGTATGAAATGGGTCGACCCGGATGCAGACGTATCCTGGAGCGCCGGTCTCACTGCTATCTCGCACGATGTGTACTTCGGCACCGATGAGACTGCGGTGGCAAACGGCGATGCGAGTGTGTTCATAGGCAACCAAGGACCTGAAAGCTATGATCCGGGGCCCCTCGCGGAGGATACGACCTACTACTGGCGCATCGATGAGAAAGACGCCAGCAACACGTACGAGGGTGAAGTCTGGAGCTTCACAACCTCAGGCAGCCCATACGCGGGCGTCAAAGCAGAGTACTATCACTGGACCGGTGCCGCTGTCCCTCCACCTCGATCGGTGGCGTTCGGCACTCTTGTACTGACCCGCATAGAGCCTGAGATCAATCATCACTGGGGCGGCGAATCGCCGGATCCGTTGGACAACTTTGAGCAGTTCGCAGCCAGATGGACTGCAGAACTGGAGGTGGCATTCTCTGAGCCCTACACCATCTGGACTTTGTCTGACGACGGTGTGCGGGTTTGGGTCGATGGCGAGCTGATCATTGACGACTGGAATGACCATGGGGACACTTGGAACTCGAGCCAACCGATCGACCTTGTTGCTGGGCAGCGATATGCCCTTGTAATGGAATATTTTGAAAACGCCGGAGGTGCGACGGCAGAGCTAAACTGGGAAAGTCCGTCCATACCAAGGCAGGTCATTGCCGCAGGTCCATTACAACTGCCGCTAAGGGCCGTCAGCCCTGACCCGCGTAACGGTGCCACAGGTGTGAAGGAGACACCGACTCTCCGGTGGAAAGCGGGAGAGCAAGCGGTCCAGCACGACGTATTCTTCGGCACCAATAGAGATGCCGTGGCCAATGCAGATACAACAACTGCGGTCATATATCGAGGCCGTCAAGGTGGTACCAGCTATGTTCCCCCAGAGGCCCCCCTCGAATGGGAGCAGACTTACTACTGGAAGATCAACGAGGTCAATGGCGCCAACACATGGGAAGGAAGTGTCTGGAGCTTTACGGTAGCGGATTACATTATCGTTGAGGACTTCGAGGACTACAACGACTATTCGCCCGACCGGATATTCCAGACATGGATAGACGGGTTCGGTTACAGCGAACCGGCACCGGGCAAGGTGGGTAACGGCACCGGGTCAACCGTAGGCTACCTCAGCGCTCCGTTTGCCGAGCAGACCATCGTTCATGGCGGCGGACAGTCCATGCCGTTCGGCTACGACAACACCGGAGCGGGCGGCAAGGCCCGCTATTCAGAGGCCGAACGTGAGTACCCCGTCGCACAGAACTTCAGCGAACACGGCGTCAAGGCGTTGTCGCTGTGGGTCTACGGCGATCCTGATAACGCGCCTGCACCGCTGTACGTGGGCCTTCAAGACAGTACCGGTGCCCGCGTAGACGTTCCAGATACCATTAGTAGTCGGGTTCGGACAACCAGTTGGCAGGAGGTCTTTTTTGATCTCAGCAAGTTCGCCCCTGTGAATCTCACATCTGTTAAGAAGATTTACATCGGCGTCGGCGACAGGCTCAGTCCCTCGGTCGGCGGTACGGGTAACCTATTTGTCGATGACATCGGGTTGTATCTGCCCAGATGTCGCGCTTCTGTATTGAAGCCGGATGCCGATCTCAATAGTGACTGTGTCGTGGATTACCTCGATGTTGAAGTAATGGCGAACGCGTGGCTGGATACCGGCCTTGTGGTCATTCCGGAGCAGCCGAGCACCGCGGGTCTGGTGGCGTACTATGCTCTTGATAACAACACGCAGGACGGTTCCGGCAGCGGCCATGATGGTACCGCGCAGGGTGCTCCCACATTCGTGCCGGGGCCGGCCGGATATGGCATGGGGTTGGAGTTCGACGGCACTGTCGGTCAGTATGTTGACCTCGGGACCTGGGATCCATCCGGGGGAACAGGCCAGCTAACGGTCACTCTGTGGGCGAAATGGAACGGCCTCAGTGGTGTGTGGCAAGGCTTGATCGGCAAGAGAGACACCTGGGACACGAGCGACATGATGTGGCAGATTGAGGCCGACATTGACACCGGCACTCTTGGCTTCTTCCGCTTGGGCAGCAACCCGGACGACGGCGATCCTGTCTTGCCTTTGGGCGAATGGGCCCATGTAGGGGCGTCGTTCGATGGAACCACCGCCACGTTTTACTTCAACGGTGAGGCAACCGGTTCCGGCCCCTTCTCGTTTGGCACAGATACTGAGTCTGCTCTTGTGTTCGGAGCGGTCGAGGGGGGTGGAGGCAACCCGTTCAACGGCGCGCTTGACGAGATACGGCTGTACAATCGGCCTTTGTCGCAAGCTGAGGTCGCCTGGCTGGCCGGCAAGACCGAGCCGTTCACTGCACCGTTTGACCTGAACGCAGACGATGCGGTTGATTTCCTCGACGTCGCGATCTTAGGCGGCGTCTGGCTCGATGAGATGTTGTGGCCCGCACCGTAAGGCCTTGTACCGAGGCTGAGCCATCAGCTGGCCATGCAGAAATCTGGGGCCCATGCCGATTGGCATGGGCCCCGGCTATACTCGTATTGCGTCGTGCGTATTGCCTATTGTGCGCGGGGGCTGTTTCAACAGACCATTGACGTCCGTTCCTGTCACATCCGACGTCTGAGGGTCAAGATATGCGCGTAGCGTTTCCAGATCAGCAACACGGGGCCAGCACAGAGCAGCATATTTACAATTATGATGGAAAGCCTGGTAGCAGGGCTTTCCGTTGCCGATGCAGAGATTATGTGAGAGAAGAAACCAAACAAACTATAGAGACGTAGTGCAGGCAGTTTAAGTGCAAATGATAATATAAGCGGCAACAGCAGATGCAGAACTGCGAGGAACCCCAAGAGCAGGGCGATCTTCTTGTAGACGGGGATGTAAACAACGCCAAGCTCCAGCAAGAGAACAAGGAACAGGTAAAACGAACATATAACGAGGATGTCGGCCAAGTACCGTGACGGACCTATCTGGCTAACCGGGCCTACGAGAGCGGAGGCCACGGCCCACGCAGCGAGCAATCCGATAGCGAGAGTGAGATTAGAATGCCGGAGCAAAGTAGCCGTCATCCCCTTTTCCAGGGAATCAGAGCTCAGACGCCGCAGGCCACAGCACTCCAGATAGCTGTCGAAGTGACTGACCGAGGTGGCCGGAATCAGCACCAGGGGCACAAGCCAAACGAGCCATAGGCAATAGAGGGCAGCCTCGTGATCCGACAAATGTGGCACGAGCAGACCCACCGCAATGAGCCCGTAGCCGAAGAGGAAGGCAAAGGCCGCCTTTCTGCTGAACAATGGCTCCCGCTCGCGGGTGAAATTCCTGACGATCCCCAGTATGTTCCAGAATCCGAAGTACACACCGATAAGGGCAATCAACAACAGGATGGGAAGCTCGATGGTGAAGAACTTAACGAGGTAGCCCTCAGCTCTGTAGATTCTCGACACGGCGCTAAACGGTAACCCCAGTGCCGGGAGGAGGCAGGGTCCGACAAGAATCAGAAGCAAGATCCAGACTACGATACTGGTTTTGTTCTGCTTTCTGGGGGCAGTACTCGATGACAACAGAGCCAGAGAGTTTATGAACACAGCAATCGATAACAGTAGGAAGATTACCTGTGCCTGAAATGCGACGCTCATGCCGGCCAAGAAGCCGAATATGATAATCGGCACGAAGGTGACCGTGGCAAACAGTAGAGCCAGCAGATTCTTCCCAAGCAATATCCCGAAGGCTTTCTGCAGAGCAGAGAGCGGAAGCAGCCGGAAGAAATCGTACGTCTTGTTAGCGACTTCATCCCTCAGAGCCGATCGGGAATTAAGCGCGGCCCATACCCAGAGAATTATCGCCTGGATGACCAAGAATTGGCTTACTATGCCTCTGTAGTATTCCTCGTCTGTGAGCGAATCGCCGATTATGTGGCGGGAGGTGCTGTTGATGAACAACAGCAGTATGACTACAGATGCATATATGGTCAGATATATCCAGAAGCTGCTGGCGCGGAGCATGCTGTAACGGTACCGCCTGATTAGCGGATTATGCAAAACCAGTGAACGTGCTGCCCGGGCCAATCTCATTCTCTCCTTCCGGATACCCTCATAAATAGGTCTTCAAGATCTGCCTTCCGCTCAGCGAAGCTGACGACTTCTACCCCTTCCTTCACCAAATATGTATTGAGCTTGGCCCGCTCTCTGGGGCCGTCCGCCATCTCAACGGTTATGGTGCCCTGATCGACGGCGATAACCTCGGCTGCGGGGAATCGCCGCACTAAGGCGACCGCTTCTTCACAATCGGATAATACGGATATGTCTACCTTGCCCGAGCCGACGATCTTTCGTTGAATCTCATCCACGGCCCCGAACAATTCAATACTTCCCTTATCCATTATTGCAATGTGAGAGCACAGACCCGACAGCTCCGTCAGTATGTGAGACGATATGATAATGGTCTTTCCTTCTGAGCTCAGCTTCTTGAGGACGTTGCGCAGTTGGATTCGCGCCTTGGGGTCCAGCCCGGAAGCCGGTTCATCCAATAGGAACAGCTCTGGGTCATGAGCCAAGAGAATGCCGACTCCCACGCGCTGAACCATTCCCCGCGACAGGTGGCGAATGAAGTTGTCGCGCTGATCCTGCAGTTCAATGTATTGCAGAACCTCGTCCACCCGTTTTGGAATCAAGCTCGTTTGGACGTCGTATGCCTCCGCGAAGAATTGCAGGCACTCTCTAAGGGTGAGGTCACCGTAGAGATTGAAGAAATCGGGCAGGAATCCGACGTGCTTGCGTATGTCAAGGTACTCTGTCGTCAGATCGTAGCCCAACAGTCGAGCGCTGCCGCTCGTCGGCCTGAGAAGAGTACCCAATGTCCTGAGAAGGGTGGTTTTTCCTGCGCCGTTCGGACCGATGAGACCCACGACCTGTCCCTTCTCCAGGGACAGGTCAACGTTGTTGACCGCCACTAACGTGCCGAATTCTTTTCTAATGCTGTCGGCCTGCAGGATTCTCATGCGCTTATCTCATGTGCCATGCATACAAGCTCCCGAGACGCCCGTTTGGCTTTTTCGAAGAAGTCTTCCCGGCCTGGGCACCTTTTCTCTTTCAGGACACAACATAGTGGGAAATAGGGCAAGAGGCAAGAAAAAAGCGAAAAGGCGATAGGAATAGGCAACAAGAAGAGCACGAGAGGACAGCGCACAGGATTCCGAGGTGCCAGATCAGCCTCTGGTGCTCAATTAGTGGTCCGGGCCCAGTTCTCAAGAGACAAAGGGCTGCAAGCCTCACTGCTCACAGCCCCATACGTAACAACTCAACCTACCGCACCGGCGTCACGGACAGTCCAGGCAATCGGGCTCGATGCCCGGGCCAAACGGAGGCTCCTTCTTTAACCAGTTGGCAATGAGGATATTCAAGTCGGACGGCCCAACGCGATAGTAGCCGCTCTTGTCACTACCGGCCCGATCATGCGCGAAGTCGGCACAAATGCCGTCGGGCACGGAGGCAATCCCCGGCCCGAATGGCGGCTCCTTCACAAGCCAACTGGCGATCAGCACGTTCAAGTCGGCCGTGCCGACATGGTAGTAGCCTGCCTTTGCACTGCCGGACCTGGCGCCGTCGGCGTCACCGTGACACTGGGTCGGATAACACCAGCATCCAGGCTTGCCGACAGAAAGCCACTCGGAGTGATCCAAGTGGCAGGAAGGAAAACATTCAACGGGCCCACCGGGCCAGAAGCCACCCAGTAGCTCATATACACCACCTGTTGCCCAGTCGGCGTCTGGCTGGCCGATCGTGCCGGTCAGTACGTATGGCCCGCCGCTGCTAGTGCCACCGCCGCCGTCTATCGTGTACCAGTCAATCTGGTATGTCCCGGCCGCTTGGGCCGGAGCTGCAATCACAAGTACCTTCAGAACTCCCACGCTGAGGATAGATCGAGCAAACTTGCAAAGACCATTCTGCGTTCTCATTGCTGCACCCCCTTTCCGACCCCAACAGGCTCCGCCTTCGCCGCCAACTCCAGCGAACGAACACGCCGCTCTAATTCCTCGTTTCGGGCGACCGCCTCTTCGAGTTCAGCGATTCTCTGCTCTTGTTCCTTGAGGGCCTCAACGAGCACAGCGACCAGCCTGCCGTACGCCAACGAGCGTGCGTCGGTGCCGTTTTCCTCATAGTCAACCACCTCGGGGACAACCGCTCCGACCTCCTCGGCAACCATTCCTATATCGCCTCTGCCGTCTGCTTGCCAGTCGAAGTATACGCCGCGCATCTGCTTAACCTTCTCCATGGCATCGTCGATCGGTCGTATGTTCGTCTTCCATCTACGCGAGCTATACGTCACCCAGGAATTGGCCCGACCTCGACCTGATGTACCAGCAACGTTCGGCAGCTCCAGGCGGTACGTGGGGTCCGTGTCGCCGATGCCCACGTTGCCGGTACTTCGAACCGTCACGGCCGGTGGAAAGACGGCAACATCTCCAATCGTGAAAGAACCGCTGGTGGCCCGCATGCTCCAGCCCGAAGGCAGCGCAGTCCCGACCCCGAACTGGACCTCCACTTCCGAGCCCTTGGCGTCACTGGGGTTGGCAAAGTACGCGGCGAGCTGGCGGCCCGCGCCAGGCCGTCTCACATCCAGTTGTGCAAACGGCTCGGTTGTCCCGATGCCGACTTTGCCCACGCTGCTGATGCTCAGAGCTGGAGGAAACACAGCCACGTTCGCAATGTTGAACAGGCCGCTTGACGCCTTCAGACTCCAGCCCGAGGGCAGCATCTTGCCCAATCCGAACTGGATTTCCACCTCTGAGTCCGCGCCGTCAGTTGGATTATTGAAATAAGCCGCGAGCTGCCTGCCTGCACCCTCCTTCTGTACGTGCAGCGGTGCCGCCGGGTCGGTTGTCCCTATGCCGACCCTGCCGCTCACATCTTTCACTATTATTCCTTTATTTGCTCCATTAACAACTTTTACGTCTCTTCCCCCATTGGCTTGTAGTTTTAGATTATTTCCATACCATCCCAACATTCCATACCACATACTGCCATCTGTATTGTATATTCTTAATCCGTTGTCTATTCCACTATCAGCTGTTAGGACTTTTGTTCCTCCCACAACTACTAACTTGGCTGTTGGACTCGTCGTCCCGATGCCGACATTGCCGGTCCCCGCCTCGATCGCAACGGAAGCGCCTGTGAACGGCGGGTACGGGAAGGACTCTCTGATGAGAAAATCGGAAGAGCTACCGTCACGTAGTACCTCCCACCAGTTGCTACCTATTCCAGCGGTGCCAAAGCCGACGCCCGCGTCATCTCCGAGACCGGCAATGAGATGCAGCCATGCCGGAGATGTCCCCTCTATTCGTACATTGCCCACGACGTGCAGCTTCTCCGTCGGCGCGCTCGTCCCGATCCCCACATTGCCCGGTGGGACGGAATAGAGGTCATCGCCGGAGATTGCCCAGCCAGCGCCGTCACCACCACCGCCGCCACCGCTGCCGCCGCTGCTTGCGTGGATGGCGTAAGGCGTGGGTGTTATCTGCTGGCGCGGCTCGAGTACGACGTGGAGCATGTCGGTCAGTGCCGGCTTCACGGCAACCTCGAGCCAGCGAGGCTCACCGTCAAACACCTCGGCCCCGAAGTTCACCAGCACCGTGAAGTACCCATCGGTCACATCCACTTCGTCCGCGTAGTACGGCTCGCCCACCTGTGTCCCGGCGCCCGGGTCAGGATGGTCGTAGAGTACAAAGCGGAAGTCGTACAGGCCATCCGCCGCCCCACCACTCTCAGTCAACCGGCCCTGATAGGTGAACGCGGTCCGCGAATCGATCAGTGAAGCAAGCTCAATGTAATAAGACTCGTCGGAGGCAGCTACCCGGCCGCAGTACTGTCTGGGGCACGTCCCGCCCCAGTAGTAACCGTAGACCTCGACCTCATCGCCCGCCTCTAAATCGTGAGCATCCGCATAACACACCTCCACGGTCGTCACGCCGCCGAAAGCCGCATTCGGGTCGGCCAGAACCTCATCCACCTCCACTTCCACGAAGTAGTCTCCATAGCAGACCGGCACGACGTCATGCTGCTCACCAACTGTCACTGTACCCCTAAATGCAACTTCTCCATTCTCTGCCCAGGCACTGCCAAACAGGCCAAGCACCACGACCGACACGACTGTCACCAACTCTCTTGTTCTTCTCATTATTCCATCCTTTCACTGAGTATGAATTTCAGACGCCAGCGCACGGCATCCGCGCACAGTCAGACTTTGTCGGCAAGATCCCCGCCACGGCCCCCATTGCAGTTTCTCTTCTCCGGAACATCCCTTGCCTCCGACCCATCGGTAACCACACATTACAGATGATACCGCCCATCCCACCCAAAGTCAACGGCCAAATCGGCCAAGCAACCGCCCCAAAACCTTGACATTTGTGTCTTGTTGCCGAATAATCCCATCGACAAGACGAGTCTGACCGTGTCCGCTCTGTTGAAAAGCAGCCACCGAGCACCGAAAATCGTCGCATATGACAATAACAACAGCCAAACATGGAAAGGATCAGCTATGCAGTGCCACGAAGTAGACTACGAGATCAAAGGCGACGACATGCAAATCGTCGAGGTCGAGCTCGATCCGGGCGAGACCGTTGTGGCCGAGGCAGGGGCAATGAACTATATGCAGGACGGGATAGGCTTTGAGGCCAAGATGGGCGACGGCTCGGACCCAAATCAGGGAATCATGGGCAAGTTGCTAAGCGCCGGCAAACGAGTCCTCACGGGTGAATCTATCTTCATGACGCATTTCACGAACACGGGCGGCGGCAAAAGACGCGTCGCATTCGCAGCCCCCTATCCAGGCCAGATCATCCCGATCGATATGGCCAAACACGGCGGCACGCTACTGTGCCAGAAGGACGCCTTCCTGTGCGCAGCCAAGGGCACAAAGGTCAGCATCGCATTCACGAAGCGGCTCGGTGCGGGCTTCTTCGGCGGCGAGGGCTTCATCCTCCAGAAGCTGGAAGGAGATGGCATGACCTTTGTGCATGC
>CP070675.1:5898488-5914646 GCA_020352215.1 Phycisphaerales bacterium | reverse complement strand
AGGTTGACAACGACTGGGACTTTTCCTCTCCAGAGGTTGATGTCAGTGGTATTTCGGACTCGCAGTACACACCCGGCACACCACTTTCAGATGATGCCTATTTCCACCGCGTGCGTGCCCTTGTCGATGGCTCTCCCACGCCTTGGGCAGCCGAGTGGTTGGTGGTCATAGACGCGGGAAACCTGATTGCGGCCAGCTCCACTGTCGCATTCCCTTGTTCTTGCCCTCACAAATATCAGAGAAAAGACACGAACCTATTGTGCATCTGGTCGGATTCGGATCTCGATCCAGAGTATCGCCCTGGATGTCTGGAGAGCGGCGACTACGCTTGGGATAGACCACACCCTAACGCTCCTCCTCCAAACCCGAACGTTCAGGTGGTACACGGAACAAACTACTGTTGGGCCGCCTCGATCGCCATGGTCAATGCCAAGTATGGTGGTGACCTTAGCCAAGACCGAATCGCATATCAGAATTGGACCGTAGTACACCCTATTAGGACTGAACCGGAAGGTGATCTTGGTCATGCCCTTCGGGCCACCGACCCCGAGATAAGGGCGGTGTTGCGGTGGGCGCTAAACGGAACAGCCATTGACTACATTCCACGCTTTCCTCCCCTAAGCTTTACTTTTGAGGAGCTGAAACGATGGATCAGCCAACTTGACTGCTTTGTGGGTGGAGTACCGGGCCACTGCTTGGTCCTCGACGGGTATGCAGAGCTAACTTCAACAACGGGCACTGATATTCAAGTGGTTTATGCGCAGGACCCTTGGCTCGGGCCAAACTGGGCGCATGTATTCAGCTACGTTATTGAGGGCGCTGACCAAAAGTATTTCCGCCGCCACCGTCAGAACGTATTCGACGCTGTATGGCTACAGCCGGCCGGCGGTGCAACCGGTCGGATGCAGGAGGCCACCGTCACCAAGGACTCAGACGGGGATGGTATTATGGATTTTGACGAGATAAACCGTTTTCAATCGGACAAGGACATACGCGACACCGACAAGGATCAGGTGCCGGACAAGAATGACATCCGCAATTACACCTTCCATGACACATACTGTGAGGGCCACGACAACGATGCCCTGGATTTTCCCGATATGGACAAAGACGGCCTTCGGGCCGAGAACGACTGCGACTCGGACAGTAAGGATGCGGTCAATGGGGACGGGGACTTTGACGGGGGTGAAGACATCGATGGAGACGGGCACAATGTGATCCCGCGTAATCCAGGGCCACCTGTGGGTCGGGAGACGTGTATGTTCAATCCGGCCGATTCGCTGCTAACGGTGAGCGTTGACAAAGATGTGTATATGGTTGGCGAGCCAGTCTATATCGTCGATATCCCTGGCCGGTACACGCGTACGTACCACGCCAATTCCATATACAACTACGAGTTGGACCGGGGATGCCCCGACAAGAAGAATGACACCCCGCTTCGCCACGATGGCTTGTTTGCGACCGATGCCGGCGGACGCGCATTCAAGACGTTGGTGCACATGTGCCCGGCCCCCGGCGATTGGTACCTAACGGTGGACGTGCTCGGCGACTTCAACTATTCGGAACCGGACAACACAGACCCTCAAACGTGCTGGGAGTGCATTACCCCATGCTACATTCTCGTAGACGATTTTGAGCGCTACGGTCCCTATATCGATAGCATATCTCGCACGTGGCATGACGGATACGGCTACGCCGGCATCGAGATTGGCTACCCTGGCAACGGGACCGGATCGAGAGTGGACATCGAATCCGCGACCGTTCACAAAGGCGCGCAATCGATGAGATTTGACTATGACAACACCGGCACTGGAAGAAATATCTTTGGCGACCCAATCACCGCTTATTATTCAGAGGCCGTACGCACATTTGACGGCCCGCAGGATTGGACTACATGCGGTGTCAAGGCATTGTCGCTGTGGTTCTACATTGTCCAACCCGACGCGAACGAACCTCCTATCGCCATCTATGTGGCTGTGGAAGATGGTATGGGACACACCGCGGTGGTGGGCGGCGAACATCCCATTGCGCCGCCGTTCGACACCTGGCGTGAGTGGAATATCGACCTAAGAGAATTCAGTGATGAGGGTGTTGATCTAACCAATGTCAGAAGAATGTATGTTGGGGTCGGCGACAGGAACGATCCGCAACCTGGCGGGACCGGCACTATCTACTTTGACAGTATCAGGTCGTATCCGCGCAGATGCGTTCCTGAGCAGGGGCCTTTAGCCGATTTCACAAATGATTGTGTAGTTGACTCTGTAGATCTTCGGATAATGGGACAGGAGTGGCTAGATGGCTCTCTCCTTGGTAAGCCCGACCTAAACTGGGACGGTATGGTCGATTTGAAGGATTTCGTATACCTGGCGGGTATGTGGCTTTGCGAGCAAGAGTTCCCATGTGTCCGGCCATGCCCAATAGCCGGCGCTGATGAATCAGCTCGGTGCTACGTCGAGTTCGAGGGCAGCAAGGACCTCGCCAAGATGTACGGGACGCTGAAGAAGGACTCATGGGCATACGAAGGGAAAAAGAAAGATGTCGAGCGCTTGGATGTTGTGAAGGATGCGAAAGGTCGAGATGCCATCCTTATTGAGTACAAGGACGGTAGAATGTTGTATGCCCATTGCCGCGACGTAAAATGCTGTGAATCTGAAGTCGAGACTGATACCAGCTGGCCGCATGACGTTTACGCGCAGATATGGTGCACAGATTGTCAATAATCCACGGCGCTACTTAGGCTGAATATTACAGATATTCTTGTATTGCTTCTGGACTTCCGCTGGCTAGGCGCGCAATCAGGCCTTTCTCGTTGTGCGTGATGCGTATTGTGGAAAATCTATAGGTAATACAACACACGCGATACGACATACGCAATACGAGATACGAAAGAATGCGGATGAGAGGAGTCGAACCTCCACGCCCCGAAGGGCACAGGCACCTGAAGCCTGCGCGTCTGCCAGTTCCGCCACATCCGCGACGTGTGCTAATTATCAGGCATTTCCGTCACACCGTCAAGGATTTTCAGTCATCCCTGCCGACAAAGGCCCGGGGCACGACAAATCAGTCCTTCTTCATATAGAGGGTTTGGCTGGGGAAGGCGAACTCGATTCCCGCCTCCTCGAACCGCCTCATCATCTCCAGATTGACCCGCTCATTGACCTCCTGATACAGCCAGTAATCAGCGGGCTTGACCCAGTAGCTCATATATATGTTGAGCGACCAGTCGTTGAAGTCGCTGAAATACACCCTCGGGGGCCTGTCGGGGTCGGTGTTGACCTCCGGCACATCGGCTAAGACATCCTTGATGATTTCGACCGCCTTGGCGGCTTTGGTGTGGCCCGAATCGTAGGTTATGGTGATGTTCGAGGTCCTGCGAATAAAGGGGCGCCGGCCGATGTTCTCCACGATCGAATTGGCGATTACGCTGTTGGGCACCGTCACGAGATGGCCGTCCAGCGTGCGGACGCGAGTGCTCCTAAAGCCCACCTCTTCGACCGGCCCCACATGATCGTCAACCTTGATGAGCTCTCCCATCTGAAACGGCCGGTCCGCGAAAATCGTTATCGAGCCAAAGAAATTGGCTATCGTGTCCTTTGCAGCGAGCGCGACGGCGATGCCGCCCACGCCCGCACCGAGCAGAATCGAGCCGACATCCTGCTCAAGTATGTTGTCGACGATGAAGATCACCGTAACAATCGCTACCGTGACACGCAGTGACTTGCGGACCGCCGGCACAAGCATGTCATCCAGCTTTGTCTCCGTCCTGCTCGTCCATCGCCATAAGAGGTGCTCTATGATATCGACCAGCCGATAAAGCCAATAGGCCACGGCAATCGCTATCACGGTCTGAGCGATTCGACCCCAGCCCTTCTCAATAGCCGAGCTGATACCTTCAACTACAGGCGTCGCCGTCTTGTCTTCAAACACAAGGCAGAGTCTGCACAAGTACAACCCCACACCGAAGATCGCCACCGACGCGGGCTTGGTAAAACATCTGAGGAATATTGTCAGGGCTGTTCTGCCGGTCTTCTGCTCCCTGCGACCGGCATATCCGTTGATAGCGAACTGGACAATTCGCCCAGTAACCATTGCTGCAAGCACTACAACCAGGACGAGGCCGAGCCGCCAGAGCGGATTACCTTTGATGATCTCGTAGTTGACAATATTCAGAACCCCTTCGCTTAAACCGATTGTCGCCGTTTCTGTCACCGCCATACCTCATCTCCGTAGGATGCGCAAAAGGCATCCGGCCCACACCGAGCCGGACCCGTACTCAAACCGAATACCGCACGGTCCCCGATTTGTCAACGACATAGCCCCATTTCCTGATGTAATCCCAACCCGAAAGAAATTCGTCATTCGTTTCCCGCAGCTTCTCAGCGAGGGCCTCTTCCAACTTCTGTTGCAGGCCGCTGTGTTCAGGCTTGTTGCAGAGGTTGCTGAGCTGGTGCGGGTCCTGTTCGTTGTCATAGAGCAGCCAGGGGCCGTTTAGGTCGCGTACATAGGTATACCGGCGTGTTCGGACGCCGCGGTATTCTTTTGCACCGTTCTCTCTTTTCCACTGGCCGAATGGTGACGGACAGCTAATCAACGCCGCATTGTCGCTGACCCTTTCTGCTCCGGTCACAACAGCAGAGAAATCAGTCCCCTCCACCGTATCAGGCGTGCCGATACCGCTCAGCCTCAGCAACGTCGGCATAATATCAGGCGTATTGATAGGTGTATCGATTGTCCTGCCTTCTCTGCCGAGCACCGCAGGGTAGCGCAAGAGAAACGGCACCAGGATAGACTCGTCCCACGGCCTCTGCTTTTTCTGCTGACCGTGCGAATAGAGCATGTCCCCATGGTCTGAAGTGAAAACGAGTATCGTGTCGTCCTCAAGATCCGATTCGGAGAGAGTCCGAAGTATCTCACCCATGCAATCATCAAGGGCGGCAATGTGGGCGTAGTAGCCGGCAAGCGTTTCCCTGGCCTTTTCCGCAAGATGGGGCGGGACATTGGGACGCAGCGTCAGCTTTTCGGCCTCGAACATCCGGCGATACTTGGCGGGGGCTGTGTGATACGGCGCGTGCGGTGGGCCCCAGGACAGAAACAGAGCAAAAGGCTTGCCGCTGGCGTGTTCCCGAATGTAGCGCTGTGCCTCCCTGGTCTGGGCGATTGCATCGTAACCTTCCCACTTCAGCCTTACGTCCTCATCGGCGTAGTAGAAGGAATTGTTATAGTTGTGCGTGCACCCGAGCGCCTTCCAGAACCCAAAGCCCTGACGTCTTTCTCGTGGAATGAACGCACTTCTTTTGTCACCATCCAGGTGCCATTTTCCGATGTAACCCGTATCGTAACCGGCCCCGTCATACGCCTGGGCAATTGACACGGCCTTCGTACCGAGGCGCACATCGTTCAAGAACACACCGTGTGTCAAGGGATATTGTCCCGTTATCAGGCTCGCACGATACGGGCAGCAAACGGGACAGCCCGACACCGCGTTGCTGAAATTGATGCTCTGCTTGGCAAGCCCGTCGAGGTTCGGCGTTCGCACATCTGCGTTGCCCGCATAACCCGTCGCCTGCGCTCGCCACTGGTCCGCAAGGATGAAGAGGAGGTTCGGCTTCTTCCGACCCCCCCTTGCCGTGACCCCTCTGGCTGCTGCACACCCGCCCAAGGCTGACCCGAGAACAAGCGAAGCGGCCCCTATTCCGGCACTCTTTAGAAAGTCCCTTCTTGCAAAGTGCTTCTGCGCCACGAAATCCTCCCGTGTGACACCCCCAGGACCAATTCACTTTCGCCGACCCGTCTCAAGCTGATACGATGTCGAGTTTTCTTGAGACTGCAGGCCTATTCTACAGCAGCGGTTTCAGGTGAGCGATACTGCGCTCGGCCTGCTCGATCGTGCCGCACTCCACGCTCAATACTATGTCACGGGGCGCGGTCTTGCAAACTTCGATGATCTTCTTCCAGTCTACCACGCCGTCTCCACAGGCGCAACCGGCCGGCGTGCCGGTGACCTTGCCGCGCTCGTCTTTCGATTGCTGGACAGAGATATCTTTCGCGTGCACGTGAACCAGATTAGCCTTGATGTTCTCCAGCCAGACAGCGGGGTCGTTGCCGCTAAGATAGCTGTTGCCGGTATCGAAGTTTATCCCGATGACAGGAGAATCGACCAGCTTGTATATCTTGTCCAGCCCTTCGGGGCTCTTGGTGTACTGCTGGTGTGGCTCCAGGCCGATTAGAATATTTCGGGGTTCCGCCACCGCCGCCGCCTCGGTCAGCACGTACTTCATCAGGATGTGGTCCTCTTCTTCCGTTGTCCAGGCGGGCTTGGGGCCCTCATCGGTGTTGACAACAGGTGCACCGCACTCGGCTGCAAAGCGGATAGCCTGCTTGAAGTAGTCCACCGAAATCTCGGGCTTGCAAAGTGACGTATGTGCCGAAATCCCGGACAGCTTGACCCCCACTTTTTCGCAGGTGCGCTTGACACGATACGGGTCGTCGAGCATCGATATGCTCATATAGTAACCGGCCTGGCTCATCAATTCACGGCCGGAGTGCACCCACGGTTCAATGTACTTATAGCCCAGATCAGCCGCTTTCTCCGCCGCCCATTCAAACGGCTTGTCGGCGTGCCGCACGTACTCCATGTTGAGTCCCGCGTATACCTTGCCCATCTCAAGTCTCCTTATACTATTCCATGCCTACATCACACGTTTTCACGATACGACCGAAATCACACAAACCGTCGCGACCAGTCTATCACACGTGGCAGCCAGTCTATCACAAGAAACAGCAAAGACAAGGCTGCAATTATCCACATCGCGGGCTTGACCTGTCTGAACCGGCCCGAAACAGCCTTTATCACCGCAAATGACACAAAACCAAGTGCCAATCCTGTGCTTATCTGGTAGCTCACAGCGATCATGATCACGATGATCAAGGCCGGTATCGCCTCATCGACCTTCGAGAACCTGATCTTTCTGATCTCCTTAATCATGAACAGTCCCACCATGATCTGCGCGGGCGCCGTCGCATAACTCGGCACTATGGCTATGACGGGCACAAAGAACAGCGCCAGCAGGAACATAACCCCCGCAAACACCGACGTCAGGCCGGTCCGTCCTCCTTCTTCTATGCCGGCCGCCGACTCAACGTAGGACGTCGTGGTCGATGTCCCGACAAGCGCACCGACCATCGTCGCTACGGCGTCAATACCGAGCAGCCTGTCAAGTCCCCTTATCTGATTGTTCTTGTCTCTCATGTCGGCCTTGTCACAGCATGCCACGAGCGTCCCTATACTGTCGAACATGTCAATGAACATCAGCGTGAATATGCTGCCGAACAGACTCCATCGCAGGGCGCCGACAATGTCGAGTCCGAAGGCAATTTCGCCCAGCCGCCAGTCCAGCGACACCAGGCTGTCGGGCTTGTCAACATACCCGAAGACCGCCGCTGCAATAGTCGCAAGGGCAATACCTATCAGCAGGGAGCCGGTAACCTTCAACAGTTCGAGCACGATCATCACCGCAAGTGCCAGCAGACCTATCGCGACAGTCCAGCTCATAGCACCGAGCGAGAAAAGCGTTTGCTCATCCCTGAGAACAAGGCCAAGATTTCCCAGGCCGATAAAGGCGATGAACAAGCCGATCCCAACCGATATCGCCGAAATCAAACCGGCAGGTATCGCTTCGACTAATTTCTTCCTCAATCCCACAAGCGTCAGAATCAAGAAGAACAATCCCGAAAGGAAGACCACGCCGAGTCCGGTCTGCCAGGTGACTTTTCCGCTGCCTACAAGCGTGAACGCGAAATACGCATTGAGGCCCATGCCCGGAGCCATGGCTATCGGCGCCCTGCCGAATACGCCTGTGGCGACCGTCGCCAGCGCACTTATAATGCACGTCACTGCAATCAGCGCCTCTTTGTCCATGCCGGTCGTGCTGAGGATGTCCGGATGAACGAAAATGATGTAGGCCATTGTCAGAAAGGTTGTCGCTCCCGCCACAAACTCAATTCTGACGCTCGTGTGTTTCTCTCCAAGACCAAAATACCGGTCAAGCACTTGCTGCTCCTCAAATGCCCCCCGTTCGGCTTCTCCTATAACCCTTGATCTGTACCCACACCTTCCGAAACACTCTCTTCGACAGGCTGGGCCGAACCCAACCGCCCAACGATTCGGCCGACCAGACTCGCTGAGTTCCGGACAGCCATTATGTAGAACATCTGCTTGTCCTGCATGGCACTTTCATCCGCCTTGTCGCTCAGACTTCGTATCACAAGACAAGGAATTTCCCGCTGGTAGCACAGCTGCGCCACAGCCGCACCCTCCATCTCAACGGCATCGGCTCCGAGCCTCTCCCGCAGCTCGTCGGACTTCTTGGCCGACGCAACGAAGACGTCACCTGTCACAACCACCCCTTTGACGACCTTCGGCACCCGTTTGCCTGTGATTGTGTTGAAAGGCTCTAATTTGATTTCTTCTCCCGCTTGCTCAGCCGCCTTGAGAAGAGACTCCTCGGCCTCGAAGAAGACCGGATTCTCCCAGCCACTCAACCGGTTCTTTACTCCTTTGTAGTAGAGAGCATCGGGCCAGAGCGTACCCATGTCGTGGTGCGCGGTCATTTTCGCTATGACTATGTCACCGGGGCCAAGCTCCGGATTTACGCCGCCCGCGATTCCGGTGAAGATCACCTCGCTTGGCTTGAAGTGTTCGATCAGCAGCGTGGTTGTCATTGCCGCATTGACCTTGCCTATGCCGGTCCAGACGATGACGACCTTCCTGCCGTTGAGCCTGCCGGTAACGAACCTGATATCCTCGATCATCCGCTCACGTGAATCTACGAGCTGGTCTTCGAGCAGCGTGACTTCCTTGTCAAACGCCCCCAATACCGCCGTGACCGGCTCAGGACCGGCACCATCGCCGACGGAGCGGCACGAGCAGGACAATAGAATTGTTGGTACGCAAATTAACGCAACAAGCTTGCGGTGATTCATGGCCATGTCCTAACTTGTGGGTTCTCAGCCCCGTTAGCGCGGATAACTGCCGAGACGCGTACAAAAATTACCACATATTCAAGCAGAATTCCACCGGATTATGACCGCACTGCTGGGTAGCCGCTCGACCGAAACGCTTGCCGCAGCACTTTTTACAGCACTTTTACATTGTAACGCTGGACTTGAGGTTATAATAGACGGGCAGTAAACCGGATAGGGCGAGAGTAGGAAAGGGCCAACCATGAACATGCCAAAGAAAGCAGCCATCTGGCTCATCGTGGTCGTCCAAACCTTTGGGATTTGTAGTCTCCTTGCAGCCAAGAGAGATGAGGCCGATGCGGACGCCCCTCAGGCTTGTGGTGTGCGAGACTACGAGGCGGCAAAGACAACTCCCCAGCCGATTGACTTGTGGAAAGTCAAGAAGTATGGATGTGGCGGCAACCCTCGAACGGCGAGAGAGCTGCGGAAGATGGAAACCTATGGCCATCCACTTGAGCTAATCTGTCCGCTCATCGATGGTGCGGCAAAATACGTGGCCCAGATCAAAGGCGTGAGAGGTTGCGCGGAGATCCGATCTTTCGAATCTGATACGAATTTCTTCCACCTTGAGGAGTCGGACCTTCCACCGGGCAGGTATCAATGGGATGCGTCGGCATATACAGCGGGCGGGGAATGGCTCGGCGATGTTGAGGTCATCGAACCAGTGGAGATATTCTGTGTAGTTTACTCAGCACCACCCGCCCAGAGCGGGCAGCAGGTTCTACTCGACTTGGGACATACCGCCGGACACATCCGGGGCTGGGGCTATTACAACCACGCCCAATATATGATTAAGGAACTTCTGGAACTGGCGGGATTTCAAGTCCGTGTGAACCAGAAGAACCTGCTTTCGCCGGAAACGTTGGACGGCGTCGATCTGCTCATCATGCACTACTACTGGGTGGGATGGCCGGGCTTTAAGGCCTATCTGGAATCGGAGCTGTCAGCCATCCGCGAATTCGTGGCGTACGGTGGCTCGCTACTCGTCGTAGGGTGTGATCGATCGGACGGAGGCGGCAACATGGTGCAGGCCGGCAACCAATTGGTGGAAAGATTTGGCCTGCAATTTGTGTTGGTTGACGCGCCCCGCGGTCTAAAGAGGGCGAGAGTCGTAGATGAGCAAGGTATCATCTCATTCGCCAATCCGGTCTCTATCCAGTTGCCGGCTGGGGTCGATGGCCAGGGACATTCGCTGCTGGTCCTTGATGCGATTCCAGTTGCCGCGGCCACGGGATACGGAGACGGACGCCTTATCGTTGCCGGCTTGGGTATGTCGTTTCTCGATTGCTATCTGGGCGACTATGAACACCGTGAACCTTTCCATCTCTTGTTGTTCTATGACTTTGTGAGGTATCTGACGGATGTCGACTGGACGGTATATTGTGAGAGCGAGTTTGTTGATAGGGTGTTCGATCGATGTCCCGGCCTGCAACTGCGAGAATAGAACCCAACGTTACATATACGTGGTGAGCGGTGAGCAACGAAGGCTGCATCTGGGCTTTCCTGCCGGACAGATGTGTTGAGGCTGCTCATTTCGTTCCTATGACCGTTTGGAAGATGCCGCGGTAGGCGGAATATTTCTTCACATCGCGGAAGCCGCTCTCTTTCACCTCATTGCTTAACCCATGTCTCAGCATGTCACGCCGTGTCGGAGTCTCGAAATTACCCGGCAGCCAGTAGAGAAACCATAACCCAATGCACATTCTCAGCCATATGCTGGGAGGATTATCCAATTCCAACACTATGACCTGGCCCCGGTGTTTCAACACTCGTTTTGCTTCGGTTAGAACCGCTAAGCGAGCCTCTCGTGGCATCTCGTGAATGGCATGGGTAATGAGAACCTTGTCAAACGAGTTCTCTTGGAATGGCGTGCGCGTGACGTCGCCTTCAATAAATTGTACTGGACATGAATATTGGCGTTTCTTTGCATGGCGCAATTGTCCGGATGAGAGATCCATACCTATGATCTCACATGTGTTACCGGCCTTTTCCGCGATGAAGAAGGTCGCTCCGCCCGTTCCACAACACATTTCGAAGATTCTCTCACCGCCCCCGAACGACACCGGCTCGATCATCTTTCTTCGCAACGCCGCCTCACCACCAAATGGAAGCATTATCCATTTGATCATCGGATTGTAGAACTTGCTCTCAATATTGTCGTACCACCATTTGTACAGCTTCTCGTTCATCGCGTTTGCAGTCCTGCAGGTCCGGAACGAACCATAAGATAGGCAAGCCGGTAGCGCTCACCGCCACAGCATACCGGGACTGCCCATATGGAGCAAGAAGTGACAGAATGGGGGGACATTCGGGAAAGGGCGGTAGTAGCCGGCACGATTGCCTGGCCTCACAGATCGTCCATGCAAGGCGTGCCTTCGACGAACTCGGCTTCGATACCGAGTCCTGCGAAATAGTCCACCATCGCCATGCAGGCATACTTCTCTGTTGAGTAATGTGTGGCACTCACGACGTTAATCCTGTTTTCTCGCGCAATTCGATGGAACTCCATGGTCGGCTCGAAGGACGGCGTAGGCTTAGTGACTCCAGTCAGATACGTGTTCACGCCTAAGTCTGACACTTCACGTGCTACAAAGTCGATGCATCCCCCACCGGCAGCAATTGCAACTCGTCCTTTTTCAATAGTCGCATCGCCGTATTGCCTTACCTTCACATCGTGCCCAACGACGTCCCTGACGTGTGACGCGAAATCTGCCAGCTTCGCAAAGCTCGTTTCGCAGATCACCCCAACCTTGCAGCCAAGATACTCACAAAACTCGCCGTCAACAGTGAGGTCCAGCGCCTTTGCCAAATTCACGGACGTTGAGTACGGACCGTTCTTGTCCAGTGGAACATGCAGGACGTAAAGGGATATGCGCCTTTCCTTCAGCTGCTTGAGGTAATCAACCGGAATATTGTAGAAAGGAAAGCCTTCGAGGGTTGGATCGTAACCCATCGCATGATGGCAGAACAACAAGATGTCTGTTTCGTTCAAGCTGAGAATCTTATCGAGTACAATGGTATCGGGGATGGTGGACGTATAAACCTTTTCGATCTCATCGGCGTTGTCGAGCATAACGCCAATGTACCTGTTCTTGAAGCCCGGGTCGATGAATTCATTGAATTCGATGAAGCTCCAATCATCCTCGTATTTGTCAATCTCGAAGTCTTTGCCTATTGTTTCGTATAGCTCTTTAGCTTTCAAAATATACGTTGTCCTTTTCAAGAGTCGCTCTCAGGTCGGCGTATGCAAGCTCACGTGTCCTGCGATTCTTGGCGGCGCAGAGAGCAGCGGCCGTAGCCGCGACGGAGCCCGGCCATCCGGCGTTGCTGCCGTGGTTCATTTCTTCTTGTCCCGGAACAACAGACGGCACATAAGATACAGATCATTCTTCCAGACTGGAAAGGTATGCCCGCCGGAATCCACATGCCAAATGTGGGAGACCTTCATCTGGGCCAGATCTTCATGGAAGGGCTTGCTGATGTTCATTAGACCATCGCGGTCGCCGCAGGAGACCCACAGCAGACGAAGCTTTTCATTGGCGGCCTTCGGCTCGGCGATCAGTTCCCGCGCCCGCTTCGTATTCGGGGCCGACGAAAACCCACCGACCCAGGCGAAGGTATCCAGATTCTTCAGGCCAAAGTTCAGCGACTGGCCCCCTCCCATCGACAATCCCGCCAAGGCCCGGTGTGCGCGGTCGGCGAGCACGGGAAATTGTGACTCGATGTAGGGGATCACACTCTGGAGTAGATCAGTCTCGAATGCCGCATACGTCTCGAATGGGTAGCCATCGAAAGGATTGGCTGGAGGCGGGTCGGCTGAGGCCCGGCCGTTCGGCATCACGACGATCATCGGGACGGCTTTCTTGTCCGCGTAAAGGTTGTCCATGATGACATCGGCCCGCCCAAACCTGACCCACTGTGTTTCGTCACCACCGAGGCCGTGCAGCAGATAGAGAACCGGATACTTGACCTGCTTCGAATAGCCCGGCGGCGTATAGACCAGCATCTTTCGCTTGATCCCGACGCTCTTCGAATCGTACTCGACGGTCTGAACCGCACCGCGTGTGATGTCGTCACGACGGACGTCGAAACCTTCAGGGGCCGGCGGAAACGCAGGCTTGTCTTCGGGTCCCAGCTCGACTGGCGGTCCGAACCCGCGTGGTCTGTCTCGGCGCGGCCGCGCAGGCGCATCTTCATCGTCAGGTAGAGTAGTCCCCGGGGCCACGCGCTTCGCCACGAACTCCTCCGTCGCAAAAGTGCCGACCTTGCGGACAAACCTGATCTGATCGCCGGAGACCTTACCGGTGTACTCGATGCGGACGTTGTTGCCCTGGAACTCGAACGTTTCGACAAATGTCACGGTGTCTTCGTTGAGCTTTACCTCGGTTAGCTCGACCTCACGTTTCTCACCGGCGATACGCGAGGCGGCCTTGCCCGTCGCTCTGTCACCATCCTGTTTGAGCGTGTAGATGTATTCTTGAACGCCGATCTGCGTGTCGAACTCGGCCTTCCACGTGCCCGTGGCGTCGGCCGCCTGGACGTTACCAGCGGCGATGAAGCCGAGAATGACCGTCACCATGCATTTGGCTTTGATACTTATTGTCGTTGCCATGATTGCCTCCCTTGTTGATGCCGCATTGATACGATCACTGCGACGATTTACTGAAACAACTGCGGCGCAAACTCGTTGAGGTAGTCGCGCCAGTTGATCCACGTGTGGCCGCCGGCACTTTCCTTATATACCACCTCGAGCCCGTGTTTCTTGAGCATCTCGACCGTCGCGCGGGAGGTTTCGATGAGAACGTCATCCCTGCCGGTCGCGAACCAGATGAGCTTGAGCCCTTTCTTCAGTTCGGCGCCGTCCAGGACTTGCTTGTGTTGCTCTTCCCACGTTGGACCGTTGGGGTCGGCTCCGAAACCGCGACCTGTGATTCCGAAGATTCCGGAGCTGAAGACGCCGACGTACGCGAACTTGTCCGGGTAGGGAATTGCGATATTGAGCGTCTGGCCGCCGCCCATCGACAGGCCCGCTATCGCGCGGTGCTGCCGGTCCGTGTAGACTCGGTAGTTTTTCTCTGCGTACGGCATTATGTCGTCTACAAAATCCTGCGCGAACTCATCGATGGGCAAGCGCCGGCCGAACGTCCACGAGCCTGTATGGCCGGCGGGCATGACGACTACCATCGGCTTGGCCTTGCCGGCGGCGATCAGGTTGTCCAGTATGAATCCGGCACGACCGACAGACGTCCACGAATCGTCACAGTCGAATGCCCCGTGCAAAAGGTAGAAGATGGGGTATTTGCCCTTGCCCGATTCGTAGCCCGGCGGTGTGTAGACGTGCATGCGGCGAAAGCGCTTCAGCGACTTGGAGTAATACGTGACCTCGGCGACGGCGCCGTGAGCCACGTCCTTGGTATCCATGAAGTCCGAGCCGGGAACGTAGACGAGGCTCCAGACGTTGGCGTTGGATTCGCTGGTGGAGGGGCTGCGGGGATCGATCACCGAGACGCCGTCCACGTTGAAGTTATAACGATAGGCCCCCGCATCGAGCGGGCCAAGCGTGACCTCCCAAACCCCATTCGGATCCTTGGTCATGGCCGCGCCCCGGCCGACACCGGGGATGTCGGTGCCACCGAGCAGCACGGCTTCGGCCTTTGGCGCCAGGATACGAAACGTGACGCGGCGGTCGGCGGATACTTCCGGCGAGACTACCCGGGGACCCGCGCGGCCGCGGAATCGCGGGCGTTCAGCCGCGGGTTGCGCCGTCACCGTGGTCGTCAGGGCAGGTGCCGTCAGCATAACGACGGCTGCGATTGAGACGGTTGCTCTGCGAGTGTTCACTGGTCTTCTCCTTTCAGCACTTGTTCTGCTCTAACTGTTAACGGCGGCTGATGTCACAGACCGTAGCCTGCCACGTTCACGCTCCGGCTGCGCCATTGCCTCGGAAATTCGGTTAAGAAACACAAGCAGCGTCTCTGCTTCATCGGCCTCAAAGAGAGCCGAGAGTCGACGCTGCAGCGGCTTGATCTGTGCCCATAGTCTATCGTAGGCTCGCCGGCCCTTGCGCGTGAGCGTGACCCTGCGCGCCCGGCCGTCGCCGGGATGTGGCCTCCGCGCCAGAAGGCCGCGATTTTCCAACAGAACCAGCATGGCCCGGACGGTGTTGGGATCGGAAGAGGCCCGTTGAGCGAGCTGACGCTGAGTGACTCCGTCCTGTTCGGCGAGCAACGCCAGGAGTACGAATTGGTCGGCCGTCATCCTGTGCCGGGCCAGGTAGGAGTTGGTTTGGCGGTGCATCGACAAGTACGCTGCTCGCAAGCCCATCGCAATGTAGTGACCTGTCGCCATGTTGAGCCTCAGACAAACAGTACGTATACGTATCAACCGCGAAAGGTGACTATACTCACCGTCTGGGCCGAAGTCAACTGGAAAATCAATCGCTTTATGCCCGTTCAGACCCGGGTGGACTCTCGCCGGAAGAGATTGCGAAATCTGCTCTCTTACGATCCCTGCGGGGTGATTGTGACCACTGCCGCAGACAGGGCCGGCAGCGTGAACTGCATCACACCATCTTCAAGCCGGACCGGCGCCGGTTCGGCGCGAACGGATTGAGGTTGGCCCAGCGTGTTCCGGGCCTGGAGCGATCCGGGCGCCACCAACTGCATCGCAGCGGTCTTGGCGGCACGTCCGTCCGCCAGAGTCAGTGACACTGCTACGGGAGACTGCCCCGGATTGACGCACTTGACGTACAGGGTACGACCGTCCTGCGATTTCGTGGCGACCGTGTTGAGCGTGTCGGTGTCCCCCTCGATCGCGATGCGGCTTGGGGCGTAGTGCCGGCGCCAGAGTTCCATCACCACATAATTGGGCGCCGGGAACCACGACGATTGGTCGAAGTTTATGAAGGCATTGTCCCAGGCAGTGGCCGAGGCATGCCGCAAAAAGAGAGCCGGGCCACCGATCTCAAAGATATCACCACAGCGCTCGAACGCGTTGAGAACGCCGCCGGCGTAGAGCCCCGTCCGCCAATCCGTGCTCTGAGCATTCCATTCGGAGCAGTAAATCTTCAGCTTCGGGTTCTTGGATTCGGCGATGATCTCACCGGTCTGACGAATGAAACGCTCATAGTTGTAGGGG
>CP070675.1:5894721-5898388 GCA_020352215.1 Phycisphaerales bacterium | reverse complement strand
GGGTCTGCCCCAGATCAACTGAGATCGCAAACGGGTTTCCATGTGGGCAAAAACGGCAGTCAGAGGCGCGGTAACGTCGGTAAGGAAGGAGATCAAAGATGCTCAGGTCCATAGCAGCCAAGCTCCTTGTATTGACCGTGACTCTGGCAGGTCTCGTGCGGGCCGAGTGCCCAGCAGGTGACCTCAATGGCGACTGCCAGGTCGGGTTTGAGGACCTTCGGGTCCTTGCCGAGAAGTGGCTGGAATCTCCGGAGACCGACGCAGACTTAAGCGGAGACAGCGATGTCGACATGGAGGATTTCGGGCTGCTGGCTGGCAACTGGCATAGAATCGGCTCCACTGCAGTCATCAACGAAATTCACTACGACCCGGACGTAAAGACCGAACTCGTCGAGTACGTTGAACTTCACAACCCGGGGCCTGCGGACGTTGACCTCTCCGGCTGGTCTTTCTGCGATGGCATTTCCTACACGTTTCCGGTCGGCTCTACTCTCCGTGCGGGCGGCTACATCATCGTGGCGTATGATCCCAACCACATCCATGCAAAATGGAGCCAGGGCAGATTTGGGATACAGCCCCATTTGGTGTTTGGCCCATTCACGGGCAAGCTCGGCAACGAGGGGGAGAAGATCGAGCTCTGCGATGCCGCGGGTGAAGAAGTCGATCAAGTAGACTATCAGCTTGGCTTTCCCTGGCCCACGGTGGGTGACGCGATCCCGGACGGGGCCTATGGCACCGGCCATTCCATCCAACTAACGAATCCGTACTTTGACAATGACTTGTCCGGGAGCTGGCGCTCGGCTCTCCCCACGCCCGCCGCTCGAAACAATGCGGTATATTCGGACAACATCCCCCCTCATATCCGCCAGGTGAGGCACTCTCCCAAGCAGCCCAAATCCGGCGAGGTGGTGACTATCACTGCCAAGGTGACAGATCGCGACGGGGTCGGCAGTGTGGCACTGCTGTATCAAATTGTAGATCCCGGCAAGTATATCGGCATCGGTGATCGTCTGTGGTTCAACTGGACAAGGGTCGATATGCATGACGACGGGCTCGGCGGCGATGCTGAGGCCGGTGATGACATTTACACGGCACAACTGCTGGGGTCTTTGCAGACCCATCGTCGGCTCGTGCGCTATCGCATCATCGTGACTGACACCGGTGGGCGTACTCTTCTGTTGCCGTACCCCGATGATCCCGGACTGAACTTCGCATATTTCGTCTACGATGGTGCGCCGGCCTGGAGGGGCGCCGTGCAGCCCGGTGTGACGCCGGTGCAAGAATACAATGCCGCTGTGATGCGGAGTCTACCTGTCTATCATCTCATCGCCAAAAAATCGGATGTCGAAACGGCTACCTGGTTCGAACACTATGGGGGCAGTGAATACAAATGGTGGGGCACGTTGGTCTATGACGGAGAGGTCTACGACCATATCCGCTTTCGCGCCCGTGGCGGTGTGTGGCGATATGCCATGGGCAAGAACATGTGGAAGTTCGACTTCAATAGAGGCCACAGCTTCCAGGCCCGTGACGACTACGGCAATAAGTACGAGACCAAGTGGGACAAGATCAATTTCTCCGCCTGCATTCAGCAGGGCAGTTTCGGCCAGCGCGGCGAACAGGGAATGTTTGAGGCCCTCAGCATGAAGCTCTTCAACATGGTCGCTGTCCCGACCTCAAAAACAAACTGGGTACATTTTCGAATTATCGACGAGCCTTATGAGGACGGCACGCTCAACGCTGGACATCAGCCGCTCACCAGCAGGGGGACTCAGTACGATGGAGATTTCTGGGGACTGTACATGACCATTGAGCAGATGGACGGCAGATTTCTTAACGAGCACGATTTGCCGGATGGCAACCTATATAAGATGGAGGCCAGGTATGGCGAGCTGAACAACCAGGGGCCGACGGCCGTTACGGACGGTTCCGACATCCGGGCCTTCAAGGATACGTACGAGGGCAGCCCTTCAGCCCAGTGGTGGCAATCCAACGTGAATCTGGAATCCTACTACGGCCTCTATGCGATCTATCACGCCGTTTGGCACGGCGATATCACGAGCAAGAATCACTTCTTCTACCAAAATCCGGAGCCCACCGCCACCGAATTTGGGGAGAGCAACCTATGGTGGCAACTCGTATGGGATGTTGACCTGACCTGGACCTGCTACTACAGCGACATGAAGGACCCGTTTAGCCGGAGCGGCATCTTCAGTCACAGTGACATCAATAGGGACTGCAGAAACCGTGTGCGAGAGATTTGTGACCTGCTGTTCAACGCCGAGCAAATGAATCAGCTGATCGATGAATACGCTGCCATTATCGATGACCCGGCGGGTGGGCCTTCGATGGTGGATGCGGACCGAGCGATGTGGGACTACCATTGGGTTGTGGGTCAGGGCGCCTATCCTCAATACCTCAACCAGTCAGCATCGTTCAAGGCTGGCCAGGGCCGATTCTACCAAGAGGCCGTGGATCGGGGCCATGAGCGGAGCTTCGAAGGCATGGTAGATGTCATGAAGGGTTTCGTCGTCGAACGCCAAGGTCACATGCGTTCAATCTCTGCCGATTCCGGCATTCCGAGTACACCCGCGGTCACCGCGACGGCGCCGCCCGATTTCCCCATCAATTCGCTGACGTTCCAGACCAGTTCCTTTAGCGATCCTCAGGGCAGCAACACGTTCGGTGCGATGAAATGGCGGATCGCCGAGGTCGCGGCCGGTGCTGTGGTCGCGCCTCCGGATGAGGGTATAGTTCTGCTCCCGGATGGTGCCAGATGGAAGTATTTCAAAGGTACCGAGGAGCCATCTCAGACGTGGGGCGCCTGGCGCCGCATTACCTTCGATGACTCCCACTGGCTCGAGGGCAACACGGCCATCGGCTACGGTGAGACATTCATTGTCACCAACCTCGGTGACATGAGAGGCAACTACTCGACTCTGTATCTGCGAAAGACGTTTGATGTAACCGACGTCGGTGCCATCGGCAAGCTCTTGCTGGAGGTGAAGTATGACGATGGTGTCAACGTATGGATCAATGGCGCCTACGCCGGGGGCGGAAATGTACCGTCTGAGGAGCTGCCATTCAACGCCACGGTTTCTACCCGTTCCGAGAGCCACGACTTCGACTCGATTACCCCGCTGGATCTAAGCGGCCATCTTGTGGTCGGCACGAATGTCGTCGCAGTGCAGGTCATTAACGCTTCGCTTAGCAGCAGTTCCGACTGCTTCATCGATGTTCGCTTGGTTGTAGAAGCGGCAGAGCCTGGCGAACCGCCCTCTACACCCATCAACTACGGCAGGGAGCCGGGCAAATATGAGATCGATGCCGTTTGGGAGAGTAGCGAAATCACCGAGTTCAACAAGGCAACCCAAATTCCGGCGAGTGTGGTCAGAGTGGGTCGCACCTACCGGGTTCGCTGCCGGATGAAGGACAACACGGGTCGATGGAGTCACTGGTCCGAGCCGGTTCAGTTTGTGGCGGGTGAGCCGCTCTCGGCGGGCATTCTGGATAACCTCCGCGTCACAGAACTGATGTACAATCCCGCAAATCCGCCGGCCGGCGATCTGACCGACAACGACGACTTTGAATTCATAGAGCTCAAGAACATCGGCGACGAGGCTCTCGATCTGACCTATGTTTCTTTCGTCGATGGTGTCACGTTCGA
>CP070675.1:5873263-5894621 GCA_020352215.1 Phycisphaerales bacterium | reverse complement strand
CAATACCCCGCGGCATACGTCGCATCTCCGACAATATTTACACTCGATGGGCTTGCCGTGGCATAGACATTGTCACCCAGGGTCATACTCCCCGTTAGGGCATCAATATAATTCCCGGTTACGCCCGGCAATCCGTTCCAAGTAACTGGCCAGCCCGGCGCGGCCATAGCCCCGTTACACAAACACAATATTAATGACACCCAAATTGCCTTACGCATCTCTACCCCACTCCTCTCTTGAAAATTGCGTCTTTTGCAGATCGAAGCAGCAGCACTTCATTAACCTATTCAAACACACAAATATATTATAGGATTATCACGTCGAATTCAAGGCCATATTGCCTACACTTCCTGGCTTTCCCAAATTAAACCGCATTGGTTTGGTACGAATAATACATACTACCCCTCTCACCGACCTCTCACCATATGTAAACTATTATCTTTAATAAACTTATGATTTAAAGCTAAATATGTCACACTAATATTGTGGTGTTAGTAATGGGTGTTAACTGAAGAGCTGGTTCCATCAGTACTGCTGAGACCAATCTGCGCAGACCACTCTTGTCCCGACCCCGTGCGCACAGAAGAAGCCCTGCCTATGAACAGGGCTTCTGCGGCGAACATTGTTATGCCTTGCAGCGAAAGGTGCCCATCAGGTTCGGCTTGCCGTCGCTCTTTTTCTTCTTTGCCTTCTCCAGAAGAGAAATCCCGCCGGGATAATGCCCAAGCCCACAAGACCGGCCTGCGCCGGAACAAGGTCGGTCACCTTGAATTCCGTGTAGTCGGCTGGTATGTTGGGGTCAAACATGTTGGGATCGAGCTGCGGATTGAATTCGACAAAGGAATTGACCTCACGAAGGTGCAGCCGGCTGAATCCCGTGAGCAGTGATTTGCCGAGGTCCACGTCGGCTTCCAGCCGGACCGGCAGGGAAGTTTCGACATTGACCCACAGTCGCAGGCTCAGGTCGTTCATATCGGCAAGAACCTTTGGGATGTCAGGGACAATGTGCAAGTTCCGGCTCTCAAACCCTTCAACTTCGACGCCGTCTATTTCCTTCTTGCCGAGTTCAGAGCAGTCACTGGAGATAAACGCCTCCACCATACCTCTCGGGGTCAGCTTGTCGAGCAGCTCGATTTGTGCCTCGGTCGCGTTCCATCTGAGGTACTTCTTGGCCCGCGGAAACACCATGACGAACGCCTTCTCGGGTCGGCACATATAGGAGCGATGCATAAGGGTGTCGCCCTCGTACTGCTCCTCCACGTAACCGTGTTGCGATGAGAGCCACTTGCGGACCGTCACCTCCCTCGGCGGTTTCTCAGGGTCCTCGAAAGTGGCATAGCGAGTCCCCTCGACCACCATCGTATCCATATTGGTGATATTGTCACCGACTTCGGCCAACAGAACGCCGCCGTTCTTAGACGGCCCAAAGGGGCCAAGTAAGACCAACGCCATTGCAAGTGCAACCACCGCCGCTGCTGAATATCTTGTCACTCTACTTTCCATGATGAATCTCCACAGATTTGGTCGTCTTACAGCCGATTTCTTCTTCCATATTTCCTGTGCTTCCAACGTATCCGTCAGAGTTCTGTCGTACATCTCAGCACCGGGCTGAACATGCAACTTCTTCACCAGTGCTTCCATTTCCGTCTGTTTCATTCTGTCATCTCGCCGTCCAGCAGTCGCCGCAGCTTGTCCAACGCATACCTATATCGACTCTGGATCGTGTTGATTGAAACATGCTGTGATTTCGCTATTTGCTTGAACATCATACCGCCGTGCAAATGTAGCATTACGACTTCTCTCTGCTCGTAGGGCAGTTGGGCCATTGCGCGACTCAATTGTTGCAGCTCTTCGCTACACACGGCGGATAGTTCCGGTCCGCTTGCCGCCGAACACATTGAGTCTGCCGCATCTAATGCCGATGGTTGTCGCCGCCTTGTTCGGACTCTGTCTCTTAAACGATTGACAACACAGGTCGCCAAATACGCCTTGAGGCTCCCTTGGAGCCGTAGTCGATCGGCGGACTGAGCAAACGAAACAAAGACGTCGTGTACAACGTCTTCTGCGGTATTGACATCATTTGAAAGAGCGGCCGCCAGCGTCACCAGATAGGCCACGTATTTCTCGTAGATACGTTGCAGAGCATCCCTGCTGCCGCGCTTGAATCTCCAGATGAGTAGCCTGTCTTCCACGATCGACGTCTTACCAACCTGACTGCGGAACGATCATTCCTCACTCATATCACGATTGAACGGTCTGCCGTAGTCTAAATAAAATTACGATACTTCGCTATTTCAGCTTTGTACCTGACTGAAAGGGCAACAATAATGCCGATCAGCGGGATATGCACTCCAATGAAAAAGCCCCGTGACCGTACACGGGGCTTGTCAGATTGAGCAATGTCAAATCCGGTGGTGAGGGGCACTCATTAAGTTGGCCGGGTTGTTGCTCTTTTTCTTCGCCTTTTCCAGAAGAGAAATCCCGCCGGGACAAGGCCCATAAAGGCGGCTCCGGCTTTTGCCTCTGCCGGAATCACTTGAAGAATGTCACTGAACGTGAATTCCGTATAGCCTTCGGGCGGGTCGGGATCAAAAATACTTTCATCAAGCTCGATATTGTATTTGTCCAGAACGTTGACCTCATGCAGATTCAGTTCGTTGAACACCGTCATAAGGCTCTTTCCAATGACCAGATTGCCTTCGATGCGGATGGGCAGTTGCTCTTCAATCCCGACCCAGACTTTCCCCGTGTAGCTCTGAATATCAAAGACGGGCTTGGGCAGGATTTCTCTGAAGGGTCCAGGACTTTGAAACTCAAAAGCCTCAACCTCGACGCCGTCGATCTTGTCGCGACCCAGCTCTTTGTAGTCGCTCGCAAGAAGCAGATCAAAGACGCCATTGGGAGTTGCAAATTTCTCCAAAATCTTCGCCACCTCATCCGTAGAAGCGAACCTCAGATACTTCTTGTAAGGCGGAAACACAATAAGAGTCTGTTGCTTCGGCAGATTAAAGGTGATGCGATAAAACAGGTTACCGTGGACGTACGCCTTCTCCGTGAAGCCATGTTGCTTCGAAAAATGTTTCACGAGGTCGAATTCGCATTTCATCCCGTCGAATTCGAACACATCGCCGTCATCGCCCGGATGCATAAAGGTCTTTGTGCCTCGTATTACCATCGTTTCAATATCGGCGACTTTTTCCCGGACATCTGCGAGTACAACGCCGCCGTTTCCCGGCGTCCCAAACGGACCGAGCAGAACCAATGCCATTGCAAGCGCGACTACCGCCGCTGCCGAATACCGTGTCACTCTACTTTGCATGATACACCTCCAGAGGAACTGAATTCTGGTTTTCGTGGTTTGGCCGGAATCTTCATAGCCGCGGTTCAGCAATTGCGCTTCATCCGGATACTTGTTCGCCCATTGCTGAAAGTCAAACTCCGCCGGCTCGCGGGACATATGGTCTTCCAGCAGCGGTTCCAGCCAATTATCGTTTTCGTCAGGCATCACAAGACTCCGTGACTTCCGAGGCCCTTTCTCCTCAAATACGCGGCGATACTCTTCTTGGCCCTTCGGAGCCTGCCGTCGATCGTCTGCTCGGTCGAGCCGAGGACCTTCGCCATTTGCCGGTAGCTCATCTCGTTGTAGAACCGCATAAAGATCACTTCTCTTTGATGTGGCGGCAGTTGCTGTACGGCCTCTGTCAGCGCGGCCGCTCGGTAGTCTGCTTCACAAGCCGGCTCCTGCCTTGGCGGATCACGGCCGAGATTTCGCTGCTTCGGAAGCTGCCGCAGCATATCCTTGGCCACATTTCGGCAGATCGATCCGAGCCACGAGCCGAAGGACTCCGGCCGTCTCAGCCTCTTCAATCCTCTGCAGGCCTCGGCGAGTGCCTCCTGCGCGGCGTCTTCCGCCAAGTGATGGTCCAGCAGGATCGAATCGGCCATAGCCACCAGCGCCGGATAGTACCGCCGGCACAGCTCGCCGAAACTCTCCGGATCCGCCCTCAAAGCTCGCTGAACGAGTGTCTGATCGTCGAGGCCCGTCATTCGCACAACATCATGTCAAACAGAGCTGCTCTGTACTTCTACTTTTAAGTCTCGATTGAAAAGGAAAATCGGCGCACAATATACAAGAAATGTCAAATGACCCGAAGTTCCATAGTTGAGCATCAGCCCGGCATAAACTCACGGCAAAAGGGCGTTGGAGCGCAGTCGGACGTGGGGACGGGTCATTCACACGGCAACACCGAGGGTCGAGTTACCATAAGCTTTTCTTGGTTTCGCCAGATTTTCGTGCGTTGACTGACAGTGCTGTCTGTGTTGGCACTGTGGTGATTATGGGGCCCAAACAGGGCCTGTGCCAAGCAAGTGTAAGCTCAAAAGGCCCCGGCTGGCCTTGTACCTGGTCTTTGCGGAGGCGGCGGGGCCATTGCTAAGCTGCGGCCGCGATCTTTGCCGGCTCGTAACCTTAGTTTTTACCGATGTTTGCGCCGAAGGGGGCCGCGGGGACAACGCTCGTGCCGCCAGGTGGTGCCCTGATGGCGCATTGACGGCGACACGTGGCGCGGCGCCGGAGTGGTTGCGTTGGGATATTCGCCCCCGGCACCATTAAAAAACTTAAGCGTGCAGGATATTGAACCGATAAATTTCATCAAGGAGAAGGGCCCTTGGAGAGCCTTTGACCTCCGAAACAACTTGGAAGCTCTGTACGCTATTTTGGAGTCTGGCGATCATGAAGAGGATGCAGACCTCGGTGCTGATACTTGTTTCGTCTGCCCTTTGTGTCAACTTTCTTGGGTGTAACAACAAGTTCTTTGATCCGACACAGATAGGGAGGTGGCGTCCCACGCCGGCCGTCAATGTCATACTGGACTCATTGGGTGTTGCGGAGGAAACGCCCGTAGCCTGGGAGGATGCGGAAGAGCCGCGGCCGAGTGACATTGTCGCACTGGAAACGGACTACGTATTTCAGCCCGGTGACCTTGTCAGGATAACTATCTTTGAATTGTTCCTGGAAGGGACAACACTTATCAGTGACTTCACGGTTACCGAGACGGGCAAGATATCCATACCGGATGTCGGTGTTATTCAAGCTGCCGGCCTAACCGAGGCCCAGCTTGAGGAAGAGATAAGGCAGATTCTCTCCCCGAGTATATTGAAGGAGCCGTCTGTTTCGGCAATCCTTCTGAGCTCGCAACAGCGGACCTACTCGATCCTTGGTGACGGTGTTCCCGGGCCGGGCAGATATATGATTCCGCGATACGACTTCCGATTGACGGATGCTCTGGCGACGGCACGCGGGCCGAGGCAGTTCAATGTGAGCTACATATACGTCTCGCGCAAAACCAAGGGCCAGCAGCAGGCACGGGAGGTGGCTGCGTACGAAGCTGCCGGTCCGCGCGGCGCGGGCCTGGAGGTCATTGATCCGCGGCTTGCCCAACAGAGGATGCGTGGCCCGGGGATTGCCGAGCGTCGGGGTCGTGGCCAAGAGCCCGAGCTGGAGCGGGAGATGCTCGATATGATAGCGCCCATGGCGCAGCACAGGTGGCCCGAAAGCAAGAAAGTGGTCGCTTCCGCTGAGAGAGCTGAGGATAAACGGTTTCAGGAGGTGGTAGTGCCCGGAAGTTTCGAACTGTTGGGTGGTCGGAGCCGGGCGAGTTCGGAAGGCGGCAGCGCTTCGGCACCTGGCAACAGAGCGTCGCTTCTTGACGTTGCGGGTGGACCGGATGTCAGCGGTCCGGCCGACAAGCGTGTGGAATGGATATTCAAGGATGGCAAGTGGATCCCTGTTCCCGTGGACGTGCCGAGGTCGACACAGCCGACCGTCACGAGGGAACCTGACTCATCGCAAGCTGATGTAGAGTGGGTCTTCCAGGGCGGCAAATGGGTGCCGGTTTCACCCGGGCAACCAACGGCCACTGCGCCTGTGATCAGGCCGGGCCGCACTAGCCCCGGCGTTCAGTGGGTATTCAAAGATGGCAGGTGGACTCCGGTTCAGGTCGGGCCACCGGTGGCGGCAAAACCACCGGTCCGGTTTGAGGGCGCAGAAGGAGTCATCCCACTTGATGAGAAGCTGCCTGAGGAGCTCGAGTGGGAGGAAGCGGTGCAGTCGAGGCTGATACGAATTCCGGTAAGCCAACTTTTGGCGGGCGATCCAAGATACAATATTGTGGTAAAACCGGGCGATACCATCCACGTACCCGTTGACATTGTGGGTGAATTCTGTATAACGGGCAATGTTAATCGCAGTGGGTACGTAAATGTTACGGGCCGGCCAATGACTTTGAAAATGGCTATAGCTGCGGCGGGTGGCCTGGGACCTCTGGCGTGGCCGAAGCGCTGTGAAGTCGTCAGGAGAATCGGCGAGAGAAGAGAAGAGATTGTGATGGTGGACTTGGACAAGATCGCCCGGGGCGAGCAGCCGGACTTCTTCATAAAGCCAAACGATCTGATCAACGTCGGCACGCACTCCACCTCCAGGTGGCGGGCAATACTGAGAAACGCGTTCAGAGCCACTTACGGCTTTGGATTTGTCTACGACCGCAATTTCGCAATTGCAGACTACGGCGCGTACAATCCCATCACCCCCTGGAAGTGGGATAGGTTGTTTTAGCAGAATTCTGTCATGGTGGGTGATATTGCTTCTTCTACAGCAGAAACACAACCCGCAAAAGCGTCCATGCAAAGTCGCCAATGGCGCGACGTCGGACTGTACAACTGGGTCGGCATAGCCGTCATTGGGGTACTGTTCTGTTTCCTATTTCGCAGTGAGATCGAAGCCATAGTGCCACAGTGGCTCACGGACCTCAGTTGGTCGCACGGCCTGCTGATCCCACTGTTCAGCCTATACTTCATAAACGAGTATCGGGGCCGAATCCTCAGCCTGGAACATGTAAGCGATCCGGCGACGAGTCTGCTTCGCGGGCGCAAGCCAAAGCGGCTTTTGCCCGGGCAGACAAGACCTAATTACTTGGGTTTGGTCTTCATTGTTCTCTGGATTGCTTTCTATTTCTTCAACATAGTCAGTCCATCCGGCTACGCGTATTTCCGGTACATTTCCATGATAGGTGTGCTTGGCTCGGTGGTGTTGTTCCTGGGCGGGTGGCGTCTGGTCTCATACACATGGCTGCCGGTTGCATTTCTGGTCTTTGCCGTGCCTTTGCCGCGGCGCTACTACGTTGGCCTCACAATGCCGATGCGTAAGCTTGCAGCTGCAATCGCGGCCGAACTACTGAGCCTCGTCAATGGCATGGAAGCCACTGCAAGCGGCGTAGTCATAGATATGGTGTACAAAGGTGAGCGACTGGAGCCGGCCCTGAACGTTGCTGATGCTTGCAGCGGGATGCGTCTGCTGATGGCCTTTATGGCCTTGGGGGTCGCCATGGCTTGGCTGCATGAGAGGCCCGTATGGCAGCGGCTGGTTCTTGTGGCTACCACGATACCGATAGCGGTATTCTGCAACATCGTCCGAGTGACAGTCACGGGATTTATCTATGTGTTCATACACCCGAAATACACTCACGGCATTTACCATGATATGCTCGGAATGGCGATGCTGCCTCTTGCCTTCGGCTTGTACGGCTTACTTGCATGGTTTATGTCGAATCTGTTTATCGAAGAGGGCGGGACACGCACCGAGGGTGTTGTTATCCGGAAGAGGTCCGGAACTCGGTGAATTGCATTTTGGTAACTTAGGTGTGACGTGTGATGAAGGATACGAAGTCCCAGAAACGGAGTCTCTTGTCGCCTGCATTTCTAATTTGCGCGGGCCTTCTCGCTGCCGCTGGGGGCGGCAAGTCGGTTGCGATAAGGAAATTTGGCCTTTACCTGAAGAAGGAGCCTCTGCCTTTAAAGAAGTCGTTGGACCTCTTGGATGAGCAAGGTCTCGGCCCCTTCCAGGTAGTCCCGGATGGCAAGCGGAAAATCGAGAACCAGGAGATAGTCAAAGAGCTTGGCACGGAAGACTACATTCAATGGATTCTGGAAGACACCGAGGCGCCGGAAGATAGCCCTGTCCGGAGAGTGATGTTGTTCATCACCTACTATGAGCGTCCGGACAAGGTGCCACACGTGCCGGAAGAGTGCTACACGGGGGGCGGTTTTCAAAGGCTTGCAACCGACGGCGTTACGTTTGAAATAGACAAGCCGGGCCTGGAGCGCGTTCCCGGACGATATCTTGTTTTTGGTAGCACACGATCCGGATTGTGGCAGCGTGCTCGGAAATTCCCGGTCTTGTACCTTTTCAGAGTCAATGGTGAATATGCAGGCAGCAGAGACGAGGCTCGAATAGCCCTAAACAAGAACCTTTTTGGCAAATATTCGTATTTCTGTAAAGCTGAGTTGGTCTTTAGCCAGGCGTCTATCTCGCCGAGCAAAGCCGAAGCCGTTCAGGCCAGCGAGAGGCTTCTGGCAGTCATTCTACCCATCTTAGAAAAAGAGCACTGGCCCGATTTTAAGAGGTAGTGAGAGTTGATGGAATCAGACGATATGGTGGACCCTCAGGGCCGAGATGCTTTTTGAGCAACCGTTCTTGGTCAACCTCACGTGGTTCACTCCGCCGCCCGCTGGGCAAAACAGGTGCGAGCCGAGAGATGCCTGGATTAAGAAACACGACTTCTGCCGGGGCAGAACCGGGTTACATCCGAGCACAGAAAGGAAGACGATAGATGGTAAAGAGAAGGAAAAGGAAGCGGTTGAACAAGAAGGTTGCGCTCGCCGGCACAACGGTCTTTCTTTTGATAGTGCTGGTAGTTGTCTTGGCAGTCTTGGGCTTGAACCGAGACCCGCAGAAGTTCATCGAAGACGGCGACGCGGCATTCATGGCCCAGGACTACGAGGCGGCCAGGCGCCATTACCTCAAGGCGTACGGCCTGGCCAAAGATAACTCATTGAAGATCGATCTACTCTTCAAGCTGGCCGAACTGTACAGGCAGACCGACGACTGGCCCAAAGTAAGGGGCTGCTGGGAACAGATAGTGACCATCGATCCTAAAAACGTGCGAGCTCGCTTGGGGGGGTTGAAGTTTCTCTACATAGTCTCCGACGACCTCGCCAGGGGCTCGACGAATCGCAGCCAGCGCTGGGAACTCCTTGTCCGGCAGGCGTCGGAATTGCTGGAGGTTGCGGAGCTTGCGGGTCTGCTTTCCGCCGACAAGGCCAAGTACGAGCCTTCTTTTGGACCCGACGTAGACGGGGCTGGGCCTTCTGAAGGCCAGCTCCTGGGTCCTTATTTGTATCTCGTCAGGGGTAGAGCTCGATATGAGCTGGCAAAGATGCGAGCTGTGACGGCGCCGGACGAGCTGCTTGGCGAGGCGATGACTGACTTGCAGAAGGCACAGGAACTTGATCCCAACAAAACTGATGCCTATTGGTACATGGCGTCTGCCGTCGAGGAAAGAGGCGAGATTCTTGCATCGAGGGGTATTATCGAGGAGAGGAGCGAAGCTGCAAAGCAGGCCTTGGAGATCCTGGAACGAGCGGTCGAGGTGGCGGGTGGTGATCCGGCAGCACACGTCAATCTGCTGCGCAAGAAGTTTGAGATTTTGCGGAACGAGGGTGGAGTGCTGGATAAGCAGCAAGTGCAGTCGCTTGAGACGGAGTTTCTGGCACTTACCGAGAAGTTTCCCACCAGTGCGAGGGCGTTTGCCGAACTCTCAGAATTCTACTCCTTCTATCCAGCCTATTCTGATTTTAAGTCAGGCATCAAGAATCTTGACAGAGCCACTGAGGCTGCCGAAAAGGCGATCGAACTGGACAAGGAGAACGTGCCATATGCAGTAGGCGCTGCAGAGCTGTATTATCGCAAGTTCTCTGTCTATGGGCAAAAGGAGGCGATCCATACGGCCATTGAGATAGCTAAGAACGCGCTCACGCTCCCGGGTGTCCAAGATACCGACGGGCCAAAAAGTTATGCCAATAGAATTAATCGATACGCCTCATATTCTCTGCTGGCGAGGTGTTATATCGAACAGGCAATTGAGCCTCGTGAGACGAGAACAGAACAGCAAACGCAACTCTTGCTGACGGAAGCCGAGAGGGCCATTCATGAGATCGAGCAGATCTTTGGTAGTGGTGAGGAGCCAGAGGTCGTCAAGTGGCAAGGGATGCTCGAACTTGCCAGAGGAAACACGAATTTGGCCGTCAGGAAGCTATTCGCGGCATACGAGCAGTTCACCGCGTCTGAGGGACGCGCCCCAGGATACGAGCACCTCTGCTACATTCTCGCGAGAATCTTCAGAAACAGCCCGGAACTTGGCGCCGTCAACGAGTTCTTAGTGAACGCGATCAATGGAGGGATTATGCTTTCTAAGCCCGAGGCGATCCTGGATTACCTTGAGGTCATAGGCAAGTGGGGCATGTGGTCACATATCATTTCGCCCGCCAATCCCTATAGCGTCGACGTCTACGAAGGGAATTTCGGCTCTAATCGAAGAAGCCGAGCACTTCGCATCAGGGCCTTGATCGGAGCAAATCAAGTCTCCGAGGCTGAAGAGGCATTGGCCAAACTCGATCAAAATGACCCCGACACAATCAAACTTGGCCTCGAACTGGTAGAGGCCAAGATCAAACAAATCAGCATTGCGATAGCGCGCAGACAAACGCGCGAGGATTCAACGCTGATTCTCGAACCTACTGAGCAGGATGCTGCGCAAGGCGAGGAGTCGGATGTTTCCATACAATTGATGACGGCCGACTTGGACGAGTACAGGACGCAGAGGGCCGGATTGGTGCACAAGATGTTGATCACGGAGCCAAACTTGGTCTCAGAGGCCTCTGTAGTTGCGGTTTGGAACAGCTATGTAAAACAGGGCCGGATGAGCGAGGCTAAGGACCTGGTCAATCGATTTCTGGCGCATTCTCCGGACAGCGCAACTGCCCTGTTTCACAAACAGTTGCTTTCCGAATCCGATCCGGCAAACGTCCCAAAGGAAAGGCGCTACGAGATCGAAGAGCAGGTGTTGTCGAATATTGCTGATCCGGATAGCCGGGCTATTGCGCTTGGAGCGTTCTACAGAAAGAGCGACGAATCCGAGAAGGCGATCGAACAGTTCAAGAAGGTGCTCGAAACAGTGCCTCCACAGGATGAGGGCGCTGAGAAGCCCGCGTTTGGGCAGCCAGGAAAGGCGAATCTGCATCTCACAGCGGCGAACAATCTGTTTGCTACCGCGATTGCCTCAAAGGACTGGGCTCTGGCAGAGTACGTCGTGGGGCAAGTCCGACTTGGGAATCTTGACGAGTGTGGCGGACAGCTCTTTGGCGCTCAGCTGGCGGCCGCCAAGGGTGACTATAAGGATGCATCTGTGAGGATAGAAGAGGTCTTGAGACTCAGGCCTGTGTTCTCGTATGCTTATATGTTGAGGGGCAATATCCACGCGGCACTCGGCAACGAACACGCGTCTATCGAGGATATCCGGAGAGCGGCGCATTTGAATCCTCTCGATGGGGCCATCGCAAAGGGATTGGTGGCTGTACTCTACCGCCGTAATCAGCAACTCGGTGACAGGGTATCATCTGAAGAAATAGCTGAGACCAAGCGTGAGCTGGAAAGAGCGATCCGACTGAACACGGGTGACTTGGCATTGCTTAGCACCTATGCTGAATACATAAGCTCCGAAGAGCCGCTCAAGGCTTTGGCGATTCGGCAGACCATGCTGAAGAGGGTGCCGAATCTGTCCAACGCTGTTCTGCTCGGGAATCTGGCAACGACATTGGCTGTGAAAGAGACCAATGTGGAACGCAAAGAGGCCTTGTTTGAGATTGCGGCTTCATCGCTCGAGCAAGCCAGGAGCTTTGACCCAAACAACCGCCAAATGCTCGATGTCTATGCGCGATACTACCGCTCACGGGGGCAGACCGACGAGGCCGAGCAGTTGCTGCGAGAATCGGACAACCAGAAGTTGCTCTGGCGGCACTATTTCCGGCTTGGGCAGTTCGGCGACGCCAAGAGCGTCTTGGAGCAGTTGTACGAGCGCCAGGCAAAAGACAGCGACGTGCTGAAGGGGTTCCTGGTTGTTGCCGAAAGGACCGGCGACAAGGAGGCTGTGAGAAGATATTCGGAAGAGCTTCTGTCACTTGAGGACAGCATGGAAAACCGCCTTGACCAGATCAGGGCTTTCCTCAGCATAGGTCTGGTAAAGGAGTCCGAGTACAAGCTGGAGAGCTTCAAGGAGAAGCACCCGGATGAACCCGAAGCACTGCTAATTGAGGGTTGGCTGGCGATGAGGCAGGGCCAGTTGGAGAAGGCATTGGCTCTCACAAATCAATGTCTGCAGGGCGGTCAAGAGAACGCTACGGCTTGGCGATTGAGGGGGCAGATCAATCACCTGATGGGAAACCACGACCAGGCTATCAGTGACCTCAGGCTCAGCAGATCGTTATCGGACTCAGCGATCACAAGGATAGTATTGGCCAAAGCGTATCTCCAGGTAGGGCGGGAAGACGATGCCATAATCGAACTGAAAAGTACGCTTGCTGCGGCAGGTCCGCCTGTCGAAGCCAGGTTGCTGCTTGAGCAGATTTACATAAGGCTTGGCAAGAACGAAGAACTCAAGGAATTCTACGACGATATTCTGGTGAAGTTCCCGAAAAGCGTCTACTGGCATAGTCGGGCAGGAGCCGCCGCAATAGCAATGCGAGAATACGACAGGGCCGAGCAATTATATGGAAGAGCCTATGAGATTGGCCGCGAAGTGAATCCTGGCCAGAGTGCTGCCGAAGTTGTTCAAGACGTGCAGCATGCAAGGGCCCTCGATGGATATTTGCAGGCACTGGTGTTGGGGGCCGGGGATCCTGGCGCAGCAAGTCAGGCATTGCACCCCGAGAAGTTGGACAAGGCCCTTCAAGAGAGCGGAAAGTATATTGACACTGGTTTTGCGCCCATTGCCTACTACCGGATGGCAGAGGCCAAACTGAAGCTCGGTGAAAAAGCCCAGACGGTAGAGTATTGCCGAAAAGCAGTCGACAAGGCCGGGGACAATGAGCAGCTTGCCACCGAGATACTGCTGAGAATGTTCCTATTGGTGGGAGAAGAGGAAGTCTCGAAGTACTGCCGGGAGAAACTGCAGACCGAACCTGATTCGCTGGCAACCAACTTCACGATGTTCAATCTGGCCAAGATCAAGGGCGAATACAACAATGCCGAGAACTATATCGACAAGTGCATCGAGCTGGCCGGGGCAGACAGCAATCGCGGTGTAGATTACGGGATAAAGAAAGCCCGGGTCCTAACTCTTGCCTATGAAAAGACTTCCGATAATGGATATCTTGAGAAGGCCATCACAGTTTACGAAAGTCTCAGGCGTAAAATGCCGAAGAATACCGGTGTTCTGAATAATCTGGCGTATATGCTTGCCGCAAGTGGTCAGCGGCTCGCCGAAGCGCTTGGGTATTCAAAGCAGGCACTGGAGCAAGCGCCGGACAATCCCGGCTTTTTAGATACCTATGCGTACGTACTGCATAAGAACGGCAAAGACTCTGAAGCGGCCGAATATATGGCAGCGGCCCTGCAGCAGTACGAGCAGAATGAGGGCTTTGCACCACCGGAGATGTATGAGCACTTAGGTATGATAAAGGAAAAGCTTGGCCAAGGACCGCAGGCCGTCGATGCATACAAGCAAGCGTTGGAGATAGGAGCCGGCAAGTTATCGGATGCAGTCAAGGAGCGGATAACATTGGCTATTGAACGTCTTTCGCAGTAATCGAGCTTAGCAAAACATGGCATCGAACCAGCACTGTCTGATGCTTGCCTTGGACGTTCAATCTCTCGGTAAAACTGGAGAGTGAAATGGTGGAAAGAAAACCCGCGGTTCCAGGCAAGATGGTGAGGTCGGGCCCATCTCGATCCCAGTCGGCCGTTGCACTAACACCAAAGGAAGTCGTTGGGATATTGCGTCGCCATGTGTTCATGATAGTCATTCTAACTCTATTTGGCGTCGCAGCCGGTGGCGCAAGCTGGTACCTTCTCAAACGGTATTTCCCAAGATACACGGCCCAGACTTTGATTGAAGTCCTCTCGCCCGTCGAAACAGATCCTATGACTATCGTGGCACAGCGCATGCAACAAGAGATTGAATACGGTCACCGCGTGTCCATGGCCAACCTGATCAAGCAGCAGGGAACTTTTCAAGACTTGCTCAGGAACGACAAAGTCAAGGCTACCAAGTGGTTTGCCAACAGAGACAGGGATATTAGGAACGCTTTCGCATACCTCAAGAAGCATTTCGGCGCTTATCCTCACAGGGATGCTCAATTTGTTCAGCTATCGATGACCTGTGGCATTGCCAAGGAAGCGCAGCTGATAGTCAATGAGATGACAAGTCTCTTTCTGAGTTCGCAAGGCGGAAAGAAGCAGAGTGAGGTAGGTGAGAGACTCAAGCAGCTCGAGGAACGCAAGACTCGAATTGAGGCGGAGTTGCGGCAGGCCGAGGACGCAATGGAGGATGTTCGTCGAACCTCGGGGATCTCCGACCTCCAGATGCCCACAGGACGCTATTTCCAGCATACGATCACCCTCAGACTGAACGACCTGGAACTCCAGGAAAACGAGCTTGAGCTGGCCATAAGTCAACTGCGGGCCAACATTGCTAACTTCCAAGAGTTGGCAACCGGACCTGTCACCGTGCAGATTGAACGCATCGTCGAACGCGACCCTGTTATGGTTGCCTTGGCCCAGCAGATCGCTTTTCAGGAGGCTCACCTCTCAGGCAGACTGGCGAGATTCGGCGAGAACCACCGGGTAGTACGTCAGACCCGGGAGTTGATAGACGAAATTGAGGAGAGAAGGCGGCTTCGACAAGCGGAGATAGCTGACCAGACCCGGCAGGCGAACCTGAAGGATGCACAGCAGGGTTTGATTGTTTTCCAGCAGCGGCTCGAGGAATTGCAGAATCTGCGGGCCGAAGCGGCGGCCGAGAAGAAAGATCTCGATCAGGCACGCGTGCAGTACGAACAGCGCATGAAGATAAGAGATGAGCGGATTCTGACACTGGACGCGGTCAAAACACAGATCGAGAAACTTAAGATAATGGTCACGGATCCGGAGACGCCCAAGGTCAGGATTGCCGGACTGGCGCCCGAGCCGCTCGAGATGGTGACTTCTCGCCAGTGGTGGCTTTGGTTCCCCAGTGGAACCATGTTGGGCTTTCTGCTCGGCATCGGCCTTGCCTTCCTTGTTGAAATGCTCAACGACCTGGTGCGCACGCCCAGTGATGTTGCCAGGTTCCTGCACATCCCGCTTCTGGGAGTTATCCCGGATGCGGACGAAGATCGCGAGGTTCGGGACGTCGACCTATACCAGGTTGTCCGTCAGGCACCGTATTCGGTCATGGGTGAATCCTATAGACGGACTCGGACCAACCTGGAGCTGTCGAGCCCCGGCAAATCCTTGAAGACCTTGCTGGTCACCAGTGGTGACGCCGAGGACGGCAAGACTTCAGTGGCGGTCAATCTGGCCATGGCCTTTGTGGCCAAGAGCAAGAAGGTTCTGCTGATTGATGCCAATTTCAGGCAGCCAAGTCTTCGAGCCGCATTTCCCAAGACGGCGGGCAGTGACACGGGCGCCGGGCACTCTGATTCAGGATTGAGTGGCCTGCTCACGGGCCAGTGTGGGTACGCTGAGGCGGTCAGGCCCTCCGGCATTAAGAACTTGGCCATCATTGACTCCGGCGTATTGCCGCCCAATCCCGCCGAACTGCTCGCGAGCGCCGACATGGAAACCCTGATCAAAGAGCAGGGCAAGAATTATGACCACATCGTAATTGACAGCCCGCCCATCTTGCTGGTCAGTGACGCCAAGGTGTTGGCGAAACTCGTCGACGGGACGGTCATTGTGTTCAATGCCGCCGCCACGAGGAGAGGCGCCGCTCAGAGGACGATCTTCGAGCTCAGACAGATGGACGCGAACGTGGTTGGCTGTGTGCTGTTTGCTGCACGGGCCATAAAGGGCGGCTACTTCCGCCAGCAGTACAAATCGTACCGGAGATATCAGCCGCAGGTCGTTGGCTCCGCTTAGGGGCGGCAAACGCGCACGGTCCCCCCATCATGAGGCCCCGCCGGCCCGGACTGAACAATAATAAGTTCCCATTTTGCGAGTAACATCGTAAAATGGGACCTTCTTTTATCAAGGTTTCTTTGGCAGAGGTAGTTGCATGGACAAGCTCTTAGTTACCGGCGGAGCCGGGTTTATTGGCTCGAACATCTGCAGGAAACTCGTTTCACAAGGATGTTTCGTGAGGGTGGTCGATAATCTGCTGACGGGCAAGAAGAGCAATCTTGCCGGCGTTATCGACAAAGTTGACTTTGTGCAAGCCGATATGGGTGATGAGCACGTTGCCCGCGCGGCCATGAAAGATGTCGATGTGGTCCTGCACCAGGGCGCTTTGCCCTCGGTGCCGCGAAGCGTGGATGACCCTGCTGCGACGCACCGGCACTGCGTTGAAGCTACCTTCACGCTACTTCTGGCTGCCCGTGACGCAGGCATAAGGCGTTTTGTCTATGCGGCAAGCTCTTCAGCCTACGGCGATACACCCACCTTGCCCAAGGTTGAGACAATGTGCCAGCGTCCTCTCTCTCCGTATGCCGCTGCTAAGCTCGCGGGTGAGCACTACTGCGCGGCCTTTAGCGAGGTCTTTGGGCTTGAGACTGTCTCGCTGCGGTACTTCAACGTTTTCGGCCCGCACCAGGACCCCACAAGTCAGTACGCCGCCGCCATTCCGGCCTTCGTAACGGCCATCCTGAAAGACCAACCGCCCACCATATACGGCGACGGCGAGCAGAGCCGCGACTTCACGTATATTGACAACGTGGTCGAGGCCAACCTCCTTGCAGCGCGGGCCGCCAAGACAAGCGGCGAAGTAGTGAACATCGCCTGCGGCGAAGCTGTAACGGTCAATGCAATTATCGAGATGATAAACGAGATCGTCGGCAAGGATGTAAAGCCCGTCTACACCAACCCCCGCCCAGGCGACGTCAAACATTCCCTCGCCGACATCACCGCCGCCAGGAACCTAATCGGCTACAAGCCCCTCGTCCCATTCCGCCAGGGCCTCGAAAAGGCCATCGACTGGTACCGCGACAACCTGCTCTGAAGTCATCTCGTTGAGAACCGTGTCTGCTGTGTCGCAGGTCTGATTGAAGCAAGGTATCCTGGGCTTGCATTGTGGCTAGGGCTGTCACGCTTGGAATTTGCGCACTTCGATATGGAGAATCACTCGGATTCGTGCCTGAGTTCTTCAGCGCGCTGGATCAGTTCGTCTCGGCTTATCGGTTGCCTGGGGCTGAGCTCGAATGTCCACTCGTAGGAATCGACGATTCTGCCGGGGTAGACTGCCTGAGCGAAGAGGTCGAACGGGAAATGGTCGTGCAGGGGGGCTTTGAGGTTGCGGTGGGTGTCGAGCGTCTCGTAGCCTTCCTTGCTTATCTTCACATAGTAATGGCCGTACCAGTTGAACGAGACGGTGACGGGAGATTCGCCTATCTCCTCATCATTCAGGAAGACCACAGCGCCCTGCGGCTCGGTGTTGATTGTGAGCTTGCGCTCGACACAGCCGGCCAGAAGCAGAGCCAAGGTCGTGACGGCGGCCATCGTTTTCATTGCACTGCGATCAACCATGACAAATCTCTGAGTACAGGCTCCTTTGCATTGGCGGCTGTATTATACGCAAAAGCGGGGCGGATAAAAGGCAAAACTGCATTCAAACAGTATATATACGATCGGAAAAAGACTCGGCTGAACTCAGACTTCGGCGAGTTCAGTCGAACCGTCGAAGCCCTCCTTTGCCGATGCCGTCAACTGGACACCTTTAAGCCCCTCGATACCTATTTTGCCTCCAGGGTGACAATCTTCGGATGCGCCATGAGCTCAGGTCCGTTGTCGTTGCCGATCACATTATAATGCCCATCGTCACTCCAAAAGACAAATCCCGCTAATTCGGGATAGCTGGTTTCCAGTTTCTTAACCACATCCAGGCAATCCCTGGCCGGCTCCGACCGTCCACGGATCCCTAATTCCGACCACCAGATCACCTTCCCGGCCGTCTTCTTCTTTTCGACGGCCCAGCGGTACTCGGAAAAATTCAAACCGGTGCCGTAGGCCGACTTTCCCAGCACATCTACGTAGGCATCGCCCGGATAATACTCTGCCAGGGCGCCGTGATTGGCGGTGGTATGATAGGCCCAGATGATGTTGTCGAGGCCCTTGTCGTTGGTGAAGTAGTCGTGAACCAGCCGATAGAGCTTGATGATGTTTTCACTTCCCTCCTTGGCATGCCACTTGTTCCTGTCATCACTTTCCACAAAAGGCGTATAGACAACCGGTATCCGGCGCTCCCTCAACCACTGCAGATTCGCGGCCATCCTGTCCATCTGCTTATAGAAGTTCCGCTTGGTCGGATTATCAGCCGGCGCAAATATCGGGTCAATATCAATAGGATCGTTCCACGATCGGCCGGACGGATTGGCATAGAAAGTAAATACTCCCACAATCAAGCCGCGGTCCCACATCTTCTTGACCCCGCTGTTCCATGCCGAATCGGGGAAAGGATCGTCGTGAAAATCATAGGTGAGGCATCCGTAACGGGGCATTTTGCCCGTGTGATCGTATACCTTCTTGAGCCAGTTGCTGGGATGATCCATATCCGGATTCTCATTATGAACCCATGTGGCCATCTGCCCGAACATATAGCTGCCGTTTCCCAGACTCCTTAGATAAGCCAATACCTTCTCAGCCTGCGGCGTGTGACCTTCACACACAACTTGTGGCCAGGCCACGGGCATAAGAAAAAATGACAAAAGGAGCACAAAAGCAATCTTCTTGCCGTTCGTGCGATCATGGTTAACCGGACCCAAATCTGATTTCATAAAACGCCGCTCCAAATTGTAGGGTGCGATGATTCGCACCACTATCAGTAGTCAATGCAGCACGACCCGAACCGCTTGAGCAGGAAACCTGTCCATCCTACATCTTGGACTTAAAGACAATGTCATAAAACGCGGCTCCAAATTGTAGGGTGCGATGTCTCGCACCGCTATTATTATCAACCACAACTTTTCGAAAAATGCACCGGGCACCTTTAATTCCCCCGAGCACCATTTGTGGTCGTCTCATTTCAAGGACTGTTGGAGCGACGTGACCAGCAAATCGTATCCAGGATATTTAGCTCTGACTTGTTCGAGAATGGCGGCGGCCTCAGAAATCTTACCTTGCGCCTTTTTCATGCGAGCGAGTGAAATTCCCGCGATGGGGGAAAGGAAGGAATCGTTCTGGAAGAGGCGTGAGTAATGGTTCTCTGCCTCGCCGTACTTCTTGTTTGCCTCAAGCATGTATCCATCCGCTAACCTCACCAAAGCCTCGTCGATTGGGCTGCTCCGGCCTTGAATGACCCGCTCGGAGAATGTTTCCCCGATAACGTCTCTGCGCTCATCTCGCCCGCAGCAACCAGCGAGGGGAGAAGCTCCTATTCCGCTTAGCTTAAGTTGAGTTACGGCGAGCAAGGGCGCAAGGGTCACCTCTGGATAGGGCGACAGCTCGTGGGCAGCTTGCTCCTTACCTCTAACGATTTGAGCGTGTCTATGCTGCGCCCAGGCCTTGTACATTTCGTATTGCATAGCCCAATGCCCACTTGGCCTTCCGACCCGTTCTATTGCCTCAAGGTTTGTCACAGCACGGTCGTTTCTTCTCAGATGCTCGGACTCAATTTCTGCCAGGTATAGATTGCACATCATCATGAGGTTCCCTCTGCCCTCCGAATCACCCGGATCGGCGAGTATTGATTCGTAGACACTTTGTGCTTTTTGCATATCCCCCGAGTGCCTTGCTATAGTGCCGATCCAGAAGCGCGCGACTATCCTCACCGGGAAAGACATCACAGGAGCTTTTTCATCGGGATACCTGCCGATAGCACTTTCGAGTGCAGATATCGCATCATGCGGCCTTTCACGAAGATTAGCCACCTGGGCAGCAAGGAAATAGGATCTAGCAGACGGCTCCTGCTCCGCCAAAAGTGATTTGACCAGGGCGTCGCACTCGATGGCCGCCTGTGCATTACCGTCAGCCAGCCAAGATATGACAGCCTTACCCAAAGCTCTTTCTGTTTTGAATTCCCTCGTCCTTCCCTCTGAGATCGTCAGTTCGGCCGGATCTGCATCGGCCACCCAGCTGGACCCGGCTACAACGACCAAGACTGTAAGAAGCAGTCTCATGTAAACACGCATCATAGGTCCTCCGAAGGCAATTCCAGGGAATTAGAGCTGTCCGCCTGCCCGCAAGGGGCCTGCCCATAGGGAGTACTTTTTCCCCATAAGGCCATCAGCCGTCCTGAAAACTCCCGCCTTTTTCCTGTTTTCACAGGAATGACATTACTCCCACATGTTGCTGCTCTCTCAAGGTTGCTGTTTAATATTGTACCCGCTGCCCCAGCCGAGAACAAACACATTAGGCCCTTCTACTATCTACAGCGTACCTCACGGGCTAAATGTTGATGGAGAAATGGCAAAAAGGCAAGAATTTGACACAAGTGGTCGTTGGTTCTTGATTTCTGCACCCCCTGTGCTCTCTGTGGCCCGAAAATCTGGACAGGCAATAAGAAATCGCTGGTCGAGGTACGTCGAAAAAGTGGCAAAATGTTGGATTTTCAGCGAATTTGTGTAACTTGGGGCTTTTCTGGCACGTCTTGACGGCCAGAAATATTGAAAGCGAACTCCCTATTACGGCATTATTGACCGTGTTGCGTGCAGGAGTACCGGATTATGGTGTCAAACGGGAAATCTCGGATAAGCAATATCTCGGAAATCTTGGAATCAAAGACACCGTCTTCCAGATTTTGTCGGAATCAATAAACTTTGCTAATGTGCAGTGACGGTTTTATCATGGTTCAGAGGTGAAGGAAGTAGCACAAAAACTGCGTTTTTAACCAGTTTCAATAATTTAATAATCGGCAGAGATGCCGATGAATCTATGTTGGGCTATGATACAAGGACGATTATCATGAATGAATCATATGACCGACCATGTGCTCTTGTAACCGGAGCTACCAGCGGCATTGGAGCAGCCTTTGCGAATCGATTGGCTCAAAAAGGATTTAATCTTATTCTCCACGGACGTAGGCAGAAAGAATTGATGGGGCATGCCAAGATCCTGGAGAAAACATACCCTATCTCGGTCGATATCATCATTGCAGAACTCTCCCGAATTGATGAAATGAAAATGGTTGAGGAACGCATCAAGAGTTTGGACCGGTTGGATATGCTCATCAACAACGCCGGCTACTGGGAGCCCGGTTTTTTCTGGGAACACTCTCCCGATTCATTAGAGGCCATGATAATGGTTCATAATGTGGCACCAGTCAGATTCATTCGTGCTGCT
>CP070675.1:5857327-5873163 GCA_020352215.1 Phycisphaerales bacterium | reverse complement strand
TAAGAGAATCCCTGATATGCTTGCTGACATCGAGTGGAGATGAGTAGCGAGCGCAACATGCGCGCGCACGAATCGACAGTCGTCGTGAAGGTGACTGAGTCGCTCTCTGCGTTGTCCAAAGACGGTACTCCAGCGCGGATTACTCCCTGTCAAGACAATCGAATACCCTTCCCGTCCGCCCAGGAAGTGGCGGCGGTCGGGCTGTTGAAGAAGCTCCAAACTCACACTCCGAGATCGCGGCGTGACTCTTTGCATCGCCCACGATGACTTTAGAAAAGCTTTCTGCGTCATTGCAGGGACTGTAGCGACGAAGGGCAGTGGTCGTCCCATTTCTAATTTGCATTTCGGCTGGTCGTACGCTAAGATTGCCCCCGCCTTATTGTATTTGGACGGACAGAGGCGAACAATGACAGAGGCCATTGCACAGCAGATAAGGTCGCTCAGACGCGGGACGGTTGAGATATTCACGGAGGCAGAGCTTGCACAGAAGCTGTCCGCGGCGGCGCGAGCCGGCAGGCATCTGCGGATCAAGCTCGGCCTGGACCCGACCAGTCCCGACATACATCTTGGCCACACCGTCGTACTGCGGAAGATGCGTCAATTCCAAGACCTCGGTCACAAGGCCGTTGAGAAATCGCTCAAAGAACTGCAGACCGATTACCTTGACGCCATCTTGATCCACGGCACCCCGGGAATCGAGCAAATGAGCGTCTCTCAAGCAATGAAGATCCGCGGCGAGTTGGTAAACCTTCGCAAGGAACGTATCGTCCGCTTCATCGGTTTCTCGGCCCACTCTTATTTTGACAAAGCGCTGGCGTTGATCGAATCCGGGGGATTCGACCTGTGCATGTTGTCCTACGGATACGTCCCCAGAGGATACAATCAAATATGGACCGCCAGGATGACCGAACTTCGCAACGCGTGCGTCGCCAAGGCCCATGAACGCCAAATGGGCATAGTCGCCATGAAAGTCATCGGCGGCGGAGTTCTCGGTGCATGGTCGGGATACATTGTGCCGGGATTCGACGCCAAACGCCTCGAGCAACTGCCCTCCGCGGCAATCCGCTATGTACTGCAAGATGAGCGGATTCATCTGCTCACAATCGGCATGCGTCTGAAGCAAGAGGTCGATGCCAACATCAAGATACTTGCGAGCGATGCAACGTACACCCTCGACGATCGAGCGCTGCTTACGGAGTTTTGCGCAAAAGCCTACGACAGCGACGCGATCAAGAAGATGAAGATTGACTAACTCGACTTAATGAAAGGCCAAGGATACATGGCAAGCGCACGCGCGAGAGTACGAGAATATCTATTCGTCATTCTTGCTACACTCTTGTTCGCAGCGACTGGAGTGTTCGCTGAGAGTATAGAGCATTCATGGCCTCAATTTAACGGGCCTGACCGAGATAATATTTCCCGTGAAACAGGCCTTCTGAAGAGTTGGCCTGATGATGGACCCTCTCTCCTTTGGACAGCCAATGGATTGGGACAGGGCTTTTCCTCCATGTCGATAGCCGATGGAACGATCTGCACAGCAGGCAATATCGAAAAGGATACCGTCATCACTGCTCTGAACACCAGGGGCAAAGTGCTTTGGCGCTCCAAGAACGGAAAAGCATGGACCAGAGACTATCCCGGCACCCGCAGTACGCCGACGATTGACGGAACTCGGATATACCACCAAAGTCCGCTGGGCAATATTGTCTGTTTGAAAACTGAAACCGGCGAGCTCATTTGGGACGTGGACATTCTCACGAAGGTTCGCAGTGAAAACAGCAGGTGGGGCTTGGCTGAGTCTTTGTTGATTGATGGCGATCGTCTGATTTCATCTCCGGGAGGTCCAGAGGCCTGCATGGTCGCACTCGATAAACACACAGGTTTAATCATTTGGAAGGCCCCGAGCACCGACGAACTGGCAGGCTATTCGTCTCCGCTTCTGGTTGAGTACAAAGGGCTGCGGATCGTCGTAACATTAACTGCCAAAGCCATCATTGGGGTGAACGCTGACACTGGTGAGCTATTGTGGCATGTTGAGCACGAGTCCTATGCGGATGAGAATGTCATGCTTCCGATCTTCCATGATGGTTGCATATTCATCAGCACACTGGCGACGGGATCTGTCAAGTGGAGGATAGCTTTAGAAGATGGAAAGGCCGAGCTTGAAGAGATTTGGCGTACCAAAGAATTGGATAACCACCATGGCGGTGTCATCCTGCTTGATGGGTATCTTTATGGAGCCAGTACGGTAAGAAACAGCAACAAATGGGTATGTCTGGATTGGGAGACTGGCCGCAAGATGTATGCCGAGACAGGAGTAGGCAAGGGGTCACTTACGTGCGCCGGGGGGATGCTATACACTTTGAGCATCGATCGTGTCATGGGGCTTGTTCGACCGGCATCAACGAGGTTTGAATTGGTCAGCTCATTCGAGATTCCCGAAGGAGGCAAGGGAAAGAGTTGGGCGCATCCGGTTGTATGCAACGGTCGCCTTTACGTTCGGCACGGCGAGTTTCTCTACGCATACAGTGTGCGTTGAAAACTCCGAGAAAGGAGTAGTACCTTTGGATGCGCAGATGAGCGTTTCTTGCGGTTCCGCGCAAAAGCGCTCGCGCCCACGCGCATTATCACTCCACGTCGTCAGGCCGAACCTGCCAAACTCTCGTTCGTGGAGGAACGCTCTCCATCATCCGACGGCTCCGATGAACGGTTCCTGACAGTACAACATGCCGCGGGGCATGGCCATCCGGTATACGGTAGCGAATAAACTCTCAAACGGATTTGCGATAGCGATTGAGCAGACACTTCAGCCCGTGGAAGATATCAGAAAAGTCATCATGTATCCGGCCGGTAAATTCGGTTGCAGCAAACGAGCCGGAAAGGAGTACTGGTCCCACCGCCTCAAGCGAGAATGTCATTCTGGGCCTGTCGGCCCCTTGAGCGACTGGATCGATGGAGCCACATAGCAGATATTCTGTCTTGTTGAGGACAAGAGGCCATTTTTGGACATTCTTCGGCCCCCTTGTTTTGTCGTCAAAAAGCGGGTTTATACACGGGCAAAGGGGCTATACGCATATACCGTGCCAAAACAAATGCTCGCGTGCGAAAATTCTTCTTGCAGGTCTTGGAGGCTCATAGTATAATAATACCAGTTTCAAACAAGGGGATGGAACTCCCGCTTCCGGACAACCGGGTTGATGGCTACCTATTGCGTAAGGCGGCCTGGCGATGAATAGTGCATCTCTACGTGCGTTGGTGTCTGGTTCCACCGTTAGATCGCGCGCGGTCGTTCTGAAGCGCACAAGTGCCCGCGGAGTTTGGCAAAGACACGGTCGAAGCTTGCCGCACCGTAAGAACAACAGCGAACGGGTCCTTGAATCTTGTTGGATAGAGTATCCGTTAGTCTCGCGCTGTGTCACGGTCGGCATTAACGGAGGTACCAAGAAATGAGAAGGGTAGTGTTACTAACGATTATGTCACTGGTCTTAGCCGAATCAAGAGGACTGGCTAGGCCAGCGGTTCAGGACAACTTCAATGACAATAATCAGGGTGCGATGTGGACGTTGTATGTGGACTATGAGCCCACCTGTTGGGTCGATGAAACGAATGGCAGACTCGAAGTGCGCGCGACTTCCTCTGCGACGAACAACATGGCTGGATATGTCGCCAATGGCTGGTGGCTCGACCCGGCAGAGGACTTCAACTTCAGAATCGACTACAATTATAGCCGCCGGAGTCTCACAGACGGATGGTTGTCCGTCGAGTTGGTGCTCGATCCCGACAACCCGTGGAGCAACTACATCACCTTTGACGCCGGATGCGAAGAGAACTACTCGTATCTCTGGTACGGGGTCGTGGAGTCAGGCGAACCGGTAGAGGAGGCCCTCGCTTACAGGAGTGGCGACAGCGGCACGATATACATTTCTTACGACTCATCTGCTGATGCGGTGTATCTGAGCAACACCGGTTATGGGGCAGCGAACCAGACTTTTGAAGTCCTGAGGCAACTTAAGGAAAGATGGATGGGCTCGCCCGTGTACATTCGTATAGGGGGCGGTTCTGCTGGTACGAGCCTTAGTCCGGGCGAAGCCTATTTTGATAACTTTGTAGTTGAAGGTTCTTCCGACCCTTGGCGGCTCGATTTCGACGGTGACGGCAAATCTGACCTTCTGTGGCATCGGATCTCAACGGGAGCGCATTTTGTCACGCTGATTAACGATGGAGTGCCCGGCCCATACAAGTATGTGGGTGGTGGTGGCGATCCTGACCTTGAGATCGTGGCTCTGGGCGACTGCGACGGTAGCGGCACGACAGATCTTCTGTGGCATCGGGCCTCAACGGGCGCGAATTTCGTCACGCTGATGACCGGTGGCGTCCCCGGTGCGTACCAGCATGTAGGTGGTGGCGGCGATCCTGACCTTGAGATCGTCGGACTGGGCGATTGTGACGGCAGCGGCACGATGGATCTTCTGTGGCATCGGACGTCAACAGATGCTCATTTTGTCACGCTGATGACCGGTGGGGTGCCGGGTCCATTCCAGTATATAGGTGGTGGTGGCGATCCTGACCTTGAGATCATCGGACTGGGCGACTGCGACGGCAGCGGCACGACAGACCTTCTGTGGCGTCGGATATCAACGGGAGCGGGTTTTGTTACGCTGATGACCGGCGGGGTGCCGGGTCCATACCAGTATGTGGGTGGTGGTGGCGATCCCGACCTTGACATCATCGGTCTGGGCGACTGCGACGGCAACGGCACAACAGACCTTCTGTGGAATCGGACCTCAACGAGCGCGAACTTCGTCACGCTGATGACCGGCGGAGTGCCGGGTCCATACCAGCACGTGGGTGGAGGCGGGGACCCCGACATCGAGATCATCGGACTGGGCGATTGCGACGGCAACGGCTCGATGGATCTTCTGTGGTATCGGGCGTCGACAACTACTTATTTTGTCACCCTGATGACCGGCGGGGTGCCGGGTCCGTATCAATGTGTGGGCGGAGGTGGGGACCCCGACCTTGGGATCGTCGGACTGGGCGACCGCGACGGCAACGGCACGACAGATCTTCTATGGCACCGGACCTCAACGAGAGAGAATTTTGTCACGCTGATGACCGGCGGAGTGCCGGGTCCGTACCTGTACGTAGGTGGTGGTGGGGACCCTGACCTTGAGATAATCAACTTGGAGTGACCGTCCAGGAACACGTGGAAACGGTTCTCGGTCATAGTCTGAAGGCGAACCAGGGACATCCGATGCCGAAGCAGATTCGTCAGTATCCCAATCTGGGGTGAACGTACGTGAGCTGCAGGTATCAGGTCGCAGCGAAGCAAATGTGCAAGCGTGGTCGCATCAACCTTGTCCGCTTTGATTTTCGCCTCCGCTAGGGCTCTGACCTTCAGAGGATGGGCACAGTCACGTCGTCGAGCAGTTTCTCCAGCCAGTCTTTCATCACCCTCCAGTTGCGGGCCGCTTCCAGAGCAGCCGGCCACGAAGAACCATCATGCTCGCGCAGAAAACCGGCCATAGAGCTTGGGTGGTTTGTGAATCTGCCTTGCTTGATTCTCTCGCCTATCTCGGTCACAATGGTTCTATAACCGGACTCTTTCTGACTCCCGGCTCAAGGCGGTGAATGACTTGAGGAGGAGCCTTGATAAGATCCTCAGAAAAGCGGGCGTCAAGGCGGGAACGTTCCATGATATCCGCCGGACAGCCACAAGCATGTGGCTTGCCAATGACATAAGTGGGCATGATGTCATGGTCCTTGCAGGTCACGCAAGTTTTGCGACAACCGATAAATTTGCCCAGCCGCAGCAGATGATTCAGCCCGCCACACAAGGGTTGCAACCACCCAGGGCCTGCGTCCAGAATTGGTGCGTTTTGGCACGTCCCCTTTCGGAAACTAGAAAATGGTTGACAGCATGTTCAGGAAGTTGTTACATTGCAGCAACTTAGAATTTCTTGGGAGTGTAGCTCAGTCGGTAGAGCAACGGCCTTTTAAGCCGTAGGTCTTGGGTTCGAGTCCCAACACTCTCATTTGTGCCAGCGGGAGGCCACCCATCGAGCTTAGGTAGATACCTGATAGCAGTTATGGCGGGAATGCCCCGAAAAACACGGGCACTGATGTGTCACATCCGATCCTTCTGCAATTTGTACTCGACGCTGTCGACAAGGGCGAGCCAGCTTGCTTCAATTATGTTCTCTGAGACCCCGACCGTCCCCCACATCGAGCTCTTGTCCCGCGACTCGATTATCACGCGCACCTTGGCCGCGGTTCCCGCTTTGGCGTTGACAACTCGAACCTTGTAATCGATCAGGTGAACGTCTTTGATGCTGGGATAGAAACTCTCCAGCGACTTCCGCAGTGCCGCATCAAGCGCATTGACAGGACCATCACCTTCGCCAACGACATGCTCGACTTCGTCACCCACCTTGAGTTTTACCGTCGCTTCGGTGACAAGCTCGCCAGTTCTGCGCTTCTCGACATTGACGTGATATTTCACGAGATCGAAAGACGGCTTGAATGTGCCCATGATCTTCTTGACGAGCAGATCAAAGCTCGCGTCGGCAGCTTCAAATTGATAGCCCTCGTTTTCAAGCTTCTGGACGCGTGCGAGTATCTTTCTGGCGAGTTTCTTGTCCTCGGCGATCTTGGCTTTTTCCAACTCGGCCAAGACGTTCGATTTGCCGCTCAGTTCAGATATGAGAAATCGCCTTTCGTTGCCGATGAGTTCGGGAGCGATATGTTCATAGGTACGTTTGCTCTTGCGCAGTGCGTCCACGTGCAGACCGGCCTTGTGTGCGAACGCGCTCTCACCGACATAAGGCATATTCGTCACCGGGGTCAGGTTGCCTATCTCAAAAACGAAACGCGAGACCTCGGTTAGTGTCTTGATTTTTTCCGGGCTGAGCACTTCAAAGCCCATTTTGAACGCAAGGTTGGGTATGACGGTGCAAAGATTGGCGTTGCCGCACCGCTCACCCAAACCGTTTATCGTACCTTGGACGTGGCGGGCGCCTGCCCTGACAGCGGCGAGGGAATTAGCGGTACCACAGTCGTTGTCGTTGTGGGCGTGAATCCCCACAGCCAGCGGGCTGAATCGCTCACAGACCACCTTTGTGATTTCGTAGATCTGCTCAGTCAAGGAACCACCGTTCGTATCGCAAAGCGCCAACACGTCCGCCCCGGCCTCGGCGGCAGCGGCCAGAACCTTCATCGCATACTCAGGATTCTCTTTGTAGGCGTCGTAGAAGTGCTCGGCGTCAAAAATCGTCTCAAGTCCGTTCTCCTTCAGATACGCGACCGATTCGGCGCAGATTCTGAGATTCTCCTCCAGCGAACAGCCCAGTACGCCGGTAACGTGCAGGTCCCAGGTCTTTCCCACTACAGTTGCCGTCGGCGCTTCGGAAGCAAGCATCGACTTGAGGGAGACATCGTCACGGACGTCTGAATCGGCCCTGCGCGTACTGCCAAAGGCAGCGATTTTCGAGTGTTTCAGCTCCAGCTTGGCGGCTGCCGAAAAGAACTCTATCTCCTTCTGGTTTGAAGCCGCGTAGCCGCCCTCAATGTAGTCCAGGCCGAGCTCATCGAGGCACTTTGCTATTGCGAGCTTGTCTTCGAGCGAAAAACTTACCCCTTCGGCCTGCATGCCATCACGTAACGTCGTGTCATATAGGGTGATCTTTTCCATAGACATTCCCAAATTCTCTGGCTCTGGCACCGGCCCACCGCTCGGGGCCGGGCTGCGCAGCTGAACCACAATTGCTAACGGCCCTTGATTCTACCCTGGCCGGACCGAATATGAAAGCTAAAAGTTGCTCGCGGCCAGTCATAGGGACCCTGCGGCTGCATCTGCAGATACAATCCGCAACGGGGTAGTCGCAGTCAACGACCTCCAGACGAGCAGCAGAACAAAAAGTGCTTGTTTGCACAAAAACCTTGCAATGCTGCGATTGATGGAGTAGCATCTGCGGCTTTCGTATACACGGACACGAAGGGTAACGCATTTGACTTAGGTGGACATGACGCTAACACAAACACTACAGCGAAATTGTGTGAAAGTCCCGCTGGAAGGCAAGGATAAGAACTCCGTAATCTCGGAGTTGCTTGACTTGCTCGAGGCTAACGGGCTTCTGCCCGACAAGGATTGTGCCTCAGAGGCGGTTTTCACACGGGAAAGAACTCGCAGCACCGGCATCGGCTCGGGAATTGCCATCCCTCACGGCAAGTGCAAGGCCGTAAAAGAGCTGGTCATGGCCTTTGGGATCGCGCATGAGCCGATCGAATTCGAGAGTGTAGACGGAAAACCGGTGGCGATAGTCATTTTGCTGGTCTCACCGATCGACCAGACAGGTCCCCATATTCAGGCTCTGGCCAAGATAAGCAGACTCATGCTCGATGAAGAATTCAGGCAGTCGCTCGAAAAAGCGACCTCCGCTGAGGAGGCTTATGCACTTCTGAGCAAGAAAGAGAGCGAGCAGTAGCCACAGTCCGAGCTTGGATCGCCGGTCTGCGACCCCTGTTCGGCGCGTCAAGCGTCCTTGCCTGCCGGTTTGTTTTCCCAGAGAATAAGGCCCAGCTCATGTGGGTTAGCCATGTCCTGGTGTTTGGGCAGGACCCTCACTGAAGCACCGTGCTGACCGGTTCTCTGGCAGGACATCGAGCCGACAAACCAATGTTCGCCTTCCTGGTCCGAGGGTTGCTCATAGTCCATGCTTATTGCCGAGCCCTCCTTGATAGTACCCCAGGTATCCACAGGCCCGTGATAGAGCTGGACCGAAACCTCATCCGGGCTGGCTGTGCCGAGTCTGACTAATGCCCTGACCTTCAACTCGGAGCCGATCTTGAGCTGGGGCTGCTTGGGATTCAGTTGTTCACTACCGTCGCCGCTGTTCACCTCCATGATCACGTCTTTGACTTCAAACTCGGGCCACACCTGTTTCATTTCGGATTTCCACCTGGCGAACGCCCTGGCCCTTGTCATAGCCTGCGCTGTCAGATAGCGCCATCTGGCCGCCGCAGGATTGTAGAGCCGTCGCGTGTACTCAGCAAGCATCCTGTGCGTGTTGAACTCAGGAGTTATCCGTCTGATTGATTCCTTCATCCTGCGTATCCATGCCCGCGGCAGATTGTCGGCCGAGCGAGTGTAAAATAACGGGACAGCCTCCTTTTCCAATATGTTGTATATGGCCTGGGATTCAACGACGTCCTGATACTCGGCATCTTCCCAGCTTTCTTCTGCACCAACGGCCCAACCCGCATCCGGCGAATACCCCTCACACCACCATCCGTCCAGAGTGCTCATGTTAAGCACACCATTGATAGCAGCCTTCATCCCGCTTGTTCCACTGGCCTCCATCGGTCTGCGAGGATTGCTCAGCCAAACGTCGACGCCGCGGACCAGCACCCTCGCCAGGTCGATATCGTAGTCCTCCAGGAATACGATTCGACGCCTGACCTCATCGCGTGTCGCGAACTGAATTATGCGACGTATGATGTCCTTTCCCTCGGCGTCCTTGGGGTGCGCCTTGCCGGCAAAGATGATCTGCACGGGTCGCTTGGGATCGTTAAGTATCTTCACGAGACGCTCCGGGTCTCTGAGCAGAAGATCTCCCCTCTTGTAGCTAACAAATCTTCGGGCAAACCCAATAGTCAACGCCTCGGGGTCAAGAACCTCGCCCACGCGGTTCAATTCGGTGTGGTACGTTCCCCGGCGCTGCACCTGAGCTCGTAGCCGGTTGCGTGCGAAGACGATCAGTTGCTCTTTGCAGCGTTGGTGCGTGCGCCAAAGCTCCTCATCGGGCAGCTGATCGATCGCGTCCCACATGGACTTGTCCGTGACGTGCTCGGCCCATACAGGCCCCAGATACCTCGTGTAAAGAGAGTCCATTTCTTCTGATATCCAGCTCTTGGCGTGTATGCCGTTCGTTATCGAGATGATCGGCACTTCATTAGCAGGGACGCCAGGCCAAAGGTTCCCCCATACCTCACGCGACAACTTCCCGTGCAACTTGCTCACACCATTTGTAATGCTGCTCAGCTTCACAGCTAGAACCGGCATCTTGAACGACTCATTGTCATCATCGGGAAGCATCCTGCCCAACGCCAGAAACTGCTTTCTGTTGATTCCAAGGTGGGGAAAATAGCTGCCGAAGTATTTATCCATCAATTCGACAGAAAATTCATCGAGCCCGGCTTTGACCAGCGTGTGCATCGTAAACACGTTGCCCGACCTTGTTGCCTCCAGGGCCTCATCAAAGGTCATGCCTTTGTCGCTTTGTAGCCGCCGGATTCGCTCCAGTGCCATGAAACCCGCATGCCCCTCATTCATGTGGCAGACCGTCGGTGTAATACCCATTGCAGCAAGAGCCTTTAGGCCCCCGATACCCAGCATGATCTCCTGACGAATCCTCAATTCACGGTCGCCTCCGTAGAGACTGCTGGTGGTCATGCGGTCAGCGGGAGAATTGGCGGGCACGTTTGTATCCAGCAGGTACAGTTTGGCCCTACCGATAGACGCGCACCATATCTGCGAAACCACACATCTGCCCGGATATTCAACGCTAATCGTCAGCGGTCTGCCGCTGTCTTTGCGAACAAGCTCAATCGGCATATTATGAACGTCGTTCTCCGCATATACCTCTTGCTGCCAGCCGTCGACGTTGAGATATTGCCGGAAATAGCCCTTCTGATAAAGCAGTCCGACGCCAACGAGCGGAATGCCCAAATCCGAAGCACTCTTGAGGTGGTCACCCGCCAGAATTCCCAACCCACCGGCATAAACAGGCAGGCATTCGTGGATGCCGAACTCGGCACTGAAGTACGCAATGACAGGTTTGGTATTCTCGGAACAGACTTTCTCAAACCACGTTGGTGAGCTCAAATATGAGTTGAGTTGCTCAGTCGCCCGCTGCAGTTCGAGCAGGAAGCCCTGGTTCTCGGCTAACGCCTCCAATCTGGACTGTGAGACGCTGCCGAGCAGCCTGACCGGATTATGACCCGACGCAGCCCAAAGACTGCTGTCGACACGCTTGAACAACCCAACGAACTCAGGATTCCAGGTCCAGAACATGTTCCTGGCAATGAAATCAAGGTCCTTCAGAGGATCCGGCAGAGCCGGCAGAACGGTGAAGCTGCGAATGCTTGGCATTTTGTCCTCCGGACACACTGTAAGTAATTTAGCTGCAAGTACTAATGATCCACCATCAAGTAACTACTCAACCAATCTAATCGGCAAACCACTTGACCCGCTTTACAGCAAAAGAGCGAGACCTCGTGCCCTGTGTTAAAAGTACGGCTCGTCCGATATTTCCCCCGATTGGCACACTGGAAGGCAGCGCGAATAAAAAGGCCTGTCAAGACAGGCCTTTTATAAATTGCCAGCTCACCTCCACCTGTGCCGTAAGAAAGGATTTTGAAAAGAACCCTTTACTGCCAAGTGGGTAATCGTCGCTTCTGTCCGAAAGTCCTATCGTGTAGGCATTTCCGATCCAACAAGGCCCGATTTCCCTGAGCACGGGTATCGGTTCTTTCAAACGTACGCTTTCTATACGAACACTGCAGGGGTCAGCCCGCAGATTTCCTTTGTACCAGATTAATGGGCGAAAGTCAAGAAAATACGAACACGACAAAGCCCTACGTCCGTCAAAATGCGCCGGCCGCCAACGTGGTTTTCGGCTCAGCGGGCACGATTTCTTGAGCCCAATCCAAGTCGCGGAACGAAAAGTCGGCGCCTTTGTGTCGGATTTCGAGCAACAGCAGCTATACAGTCCGCAGTTCAGCCGCAGTGGATTCGGCGAGACTCTGCACAATATCGGCCTCGAAATGATCAACCGTCTCGTGAGTCAGTGTGCCATCCTCGTCTCGAAAGCAAAGCGACAGTGTGACACTTTTTCTCCCCGATGGAATACCTTTGCCACGATATATCCCGACAAACCGGACATCCTCCAGCTTTTCGGTCGCCTTGCTCTTGACCGCCCCGACAATATCAACCCATCGCACCTGCTCGTCTACAATGACCGATAGATCTCGCTGTATCGCCGGAAACCTCGCTATGGGCTTGACCTTCTTTGGCCCCGCCCGCAGTGTTAGAAGCTGCTCAAACTCGAGCTCAGCCCCGCATGGCGCAAGGTCTTTGATATCGAATTTCGCTCTGACCTTCTGTGAGAAAGCCCCCGCGGTGCCAATTGGACTGCCGTTGAGGAGTATGGCAGCCCCAACTTCGGCCCACTTCAGATCTTTGGGGACAAAGGCAATGTTGGCATCCCTGTCGATACTTCTGAGCACTACTTCAATAGCGCCACGCAAATCCGTCATGCCACTGTCACATACCAAGGCCATCTTAGTCCTCTCGGTCGGCAGAGCATCTCCTTTGCCTGCCGGCACGAAAGTATCGGCTATTTCAAAAACCCTGCAGGGCAGGTTCTTGGCGTTAACATTTGTCTGCAGAACCGCCAGCAGAGAACCCAGGAGGGTTGGACGCAGCACATTCGCGCTCTTCCTCGCAACATCCGTCACGGTGATATGGCCCTTGGTATCGCCTTCGGCAAAAAGTCCGGCAACAGAATCGTCGACAAACCCGACGGTAACGGACTCAAAGAAACCACAGCCATTAAGCTGAATTCCGATGGACTCGGCCAATTTCTGGCGAGCATCGACCGGCACTACCTCGATCTCGATTTTGCGCCTCGTAGGTATTTCTCCGTAACCGTGCACGCGAGCGACCTCTTCAATAAGGTCCACTTCACGGTAGATGTCACTGCGCCACGAAGGCACAGTACAAATCACCGTATCCTTATTCGGCCGGGGCTGAAAACTCAGCGCCGACAGTATCGTCGCCACTTTGTCCTTAGTAACTTCGATACCGAGCAGCTTATTCAAACGCGAAATCCGCAGCGTCACCTGTTTTTCCGCAGGCTTCTTGGGATAGGCATCAACGACGCCTCTCGCCACCTTACCACCGGCCAACTGCGCTATCAGTTGTGCGGTGCGCTTCGAGGCCCAATCCACATTCTCGATGTCTACGATTCGCTCAAAACGAAACCCCGCCTCGGACGGCAAACCCAGCATGCGAGACGTCGTGCGAACGCTGACCGGATCGAAGTATGCGTCTTCCAACAGGATCGTGGTTGTGTTTTCGCTGACCTCGGTTTCGAGTCCACCCATGACGCCGGCCACCGCTACGGGCACCTGAGCATCGGCAATAATCAACATATTGGGGTCCAGCGCACACTGGGTGCCGTCGATACTGACTATGCGTTCTCCTGCGGAGGCCATCCTGACCACTATCTTACCGTGGCCGATCTTGGCATAGTCAAAGGCGTGCGGCGGCTGACCTGTTTCCATCATCGCGTAGTTGGTCGCATCGACAACGTTGTTTACGCTCCGCAGCCCGATGGCTTCCAGCCGTTTCTTCAGCCAGTCCGGCGAGGGACCAACCTTCACCCCCTCGATGATCCGAGCCGTATATCGCCCGCACAAATCCGGCTCGCGTATCTCAACGCTGGCCAATTCCGCGACGTCCTTGTCCAGCTCATCAAGCTCAACCTTGGGAACCTGCAGCTCTTGTCCCGTTGCCGCAGCCAGCTCGCGCGCCACGCCGACATAACCGAGGCAGTCCCCGCGGTTGCTCGTTATCTCAAGGTCGATCACAGTGTCGTCCCCGACTCGTTCCATGCCCTCGCAAGGAAACCCCAGATCGCTCAGTGTCTCGGTAATCTGCTCGGCATCGAGTTCGGTCTCAACATAGTCCTTCAACCAGTCCAGCGAAACTTTCATAACAGAAGCCCTGTGCAAAGAAATATCAAGTTCGGCCATAACCTAACCTCAAAGGGCAACGCTGTCAACGATTTTGGCCGCAGCCCCAACCCCGGACATATCATTGGCAGCGTTTTGATTTGATTTGTGACCGGCATATCGATACACTCCTTGCATTGCTGTGTTTTCGACATAAACCTATCGGATAGGAAAACCAACGATGCGAAACAGCCGGCGCGATTTTCTCAACGCCGCAGCGCTTGCCGTAGCATCCGGTGAGTCAATGCAATCGGATACAGCCTTCGCCGCCAAACGCAAGACCCGCACGGCCCGCAGGGGCAAGCTGGGCCCTTGGCTGCGTGGCACCTATAACCCAAAGGCATATCACCAGATGACCCTGCCCAAGACCGGTGTGAAAATCAAGAGCATCGAGACATTCACGCGCGGCAATGTGAGCATCGTTCGCCTTACCACCGACGACGGATCGCAAGGCTACGGGCAGATCTCTATTTGCGACGCCGACATATCCGCCATCGTCATGCACCGCAAGATAGCCCGGCATGCCCTCGGCAAAGAGCCGGCGGACATTGAGACCATCGTAGACCGGTGCATGGAGGCCAACCACAAGTATCCCTGGTCGTACGTGTGCCGGGCCTTGTCCGGCCTGGACACCGCCGAACGACAGATTAGTGAACGCGCGTGATCAACCGGTCAATAGTCGAGATGTCGCTGCCTGATCGTAACAACGAGAAGTAATAAAACAAGGAGAGAATCATGAAGAAATGGGTTATGTTAACGCTGTTGCTTGTCTGTCTTGCTGGTGGACTCCTATTTGCCGCCGCCGGAACAGAGAAAACCAGCGACTTCGCCAGGACAACAATCGACATCGGCATTGTAGCAAGCGACGTGGATAAGGCGGCGCAATTCTACAAGGATGCGCTGGGATTCACCGAGGTGCCGGGCTTTGATGTCTCTGCGAAGATGGCCGGCGATTCGGGACTGGCCGATTACAAACCTTTCCGCGTGAGGGTATTAGTGCTCAGCGAAGAGGAGACGGCCACCAGAGTCAAACTGATGGAATTCCCCGATGCCCCCGGCAAGAAGGTCGACAACAGATTCATCCACTCGAGCTTGGGTTACAGCTATCTGACGATATTCGTCTCGGACATGAACACGGCGGTCAAGCGAGCCAAAGACCCCGGCGTGATTCCCGTCAAGCCCCCCTACCACCTGGGCGGCAACAACTACCTGACACTGCTGAGAGATCCCGACGGCAATTTCGTCGAACTTGTGGGGCCAAGGTAAACCGTTATGGTACACCCGCTGGAAAACTGACCGCGGATGTCTTACACTAAGATACGCCTGCGTTGAGCGTTTGGCCCTGAGAAGAGAATAGAATCGTTCCTGCAGTCGAAGATGTGGGGAGACATCCTATGAACGATGTCGAGCGACTTGAACAACTGATCCAGGGCGGATACCCCTGCATATCCATCGTTACGCGCGAGGAGCAGTACGCCCTGGAGATACTGCGTCAGGCGGTTCTCGGCCTAAACCGCTGTCTGTGGATCTGGTCTCTGGCCGGCGGTGTGAAGGAGGGCCTTCTGGCTGAGAGCCCCTTTATAGCCGATACTGAAACGCCCGGCGCGGGACTCACCTACATGGCCAGTGCCAAACCCGGCTCGATCTGCGCCACTCTGGATCTGGCCGAGCATCTCAAATGCGGCGGCAAGGCCCTGAGAATTCTGCGGGACATGATCACCCAGTTCGACAAAACCGGCATAACGGTCGTGATGATTGACCACGCCGACGCAGTGCCGGAAGTGATAAGGGCCTATGCCAGGCCCTTCGAGATCTCGTTTCCGGACGAGCACGAGCTGCTGGCCATCATCCGCGAGACCTTGCAGCGTCAGAACCGCAACAAGTCCATCGAGGTCGGCGTCACGCAAAGGGGCCTTCAAACGATCGTGCGTAACCTGCGCGGTCTGACCCGTCGCCAAGCTGCCAGAATCATCAGCGATACCGTCGCAGACGACCGCCGCTTTGACGACGACGACATAAACGTAGTGATCGCCAGCAAGCGG
>CP070675.1:5843914-5857227 GCA_020352215.1 Phycisphaerales bacterium | reverse complement strand
GGCCACCGGATACAAAACCGAGGCCGAAAAGGGCAACTGGGCGGCGAACTACGGTTACGGAGCGTTTCCGATTGTACCGGGCCGCGGCTTCAATTGGCGCAGCCCGGGATTCGGCCAGTCCGAAGACCACGCGGCGGTATGTATAAGCTGGAACGATGCGATGGCCTTTTGCCGATGGCTATCCAGGCAAACAGGTGGGCACTATAGATTGCCTACCGAGGCCGAATGGGAATATGCCTGCCGGGCCGGCGGCGATGGATATTCTGGGGAGGATGTCGACGGGATGGGCTGGTATCGTGACAACTCGGGCCGCGGAACTCACCCGGTCGGGCAGAAGAAGCCGAATGCCTGGGGTCTGTACGATATGCACGGCAACGCATGGGAGTGGTGCCTGGATGTGTGGCACAGCTCTTATCGAGATACCCCTGATGATGGCAGTGCCTGGCTGACGGAGGATTACCTGCCGCGCGTCGCCGTTCGACGTGTGTTACGCGGCGGCGCATGGTGCAGGCTTGACTTTGAGTGCGGCGCAACCTATCGCTATCGCGGCACGGAAGACTTCCGAAGCGACGGCACCGGCTTTAGAATCGTGCGCTCCGCAGCAAGTGTAGACACAGAACCCACGATTGATCACACGGCCTGGCAAGGTCGATCCACGCATACGACGCTGTCGCGTATGAACTCCGGCGTGAGCGACCTCGGATTGACTCTGAGTGTAGACGGAGTTAACTTTGAATTCGTGCGCGTTTCGCCGGGTGATTTCCTGATGGGCTCGGAGAGAGATGGCGGCGAGAAGCCCATCCACCGGGTGCAAATCAAGACCGGCTTCGATATCGGCAAGACTGAGGTGACGGTTAGGCAATTCCGGGCCTTCGTGGAAGATACAGGCTATCAGACCGATGCGGAGAAGGAACGGTGGGCTTGGGCGCGCTCGCACGGCAGGGACTGGCACCCCGAGTCGCTCACTTGCTGGTGGAACCTTCCATTCGAGCAATCCGACGATCATCCGGTGACATGCATAAGCTGGTACGATGCGATGGAGTTCTGCAAATGGCTCGCCGACAGAACGCAGATGGCAATTCGTCTGCCCAGCGCGTCGGAGTGGGAGTACGCCTGTCGGGCCGGCACTACCGGCGACTTTGCCGGAGATCTAAACCAGATGGGATGGCATCGCTACAACAGCGGCCACAGGACACACCCGGTCGGCCAGAAGAAGCCTAATCCGTGGGGGTTGTACGACACGCATGGCAATGTGTGGGAATGGTGCCTGGATATGTGGCGTGACAACTACGAGGGAGCTCCGGCCGACGGCAGTGCCTGGATGCAGGCAAAAATATTCGAGCCGGTAATGCGCGGCGGCTCATTCATAAACCCCCAATGGTGGCTGCGTTCCGCAGACCACATGAGGAACAACCCTGGCAACAGGTTCAGCTACAATCAGGGCCTTCGTATCGTCCGCTCCCGGCCCGGGGGCTCGGGGCGAGACCGAGAAGGCGGCAGCGGGGCCCAAATCCTCGCGAGGCCACATCGGAGCGGTTGAGCGGGCGCAGCACTCAGCCAGCGGTTAGTGGGGGCGATCGCCCGGTTCCTTGCGCCCGCTACATATTCTCCCTCCATAAACCGGGCGGTGTTGGACGGCTTGTGTGAAGGCTCGGGGAGGACCCACGGTGACACAAACGGGGCAATGCGCATTGTCACTACTGCTCTCGTTGAAATACGTTCGAGAGGCAGCCAGGAAATTTGAAGTACCAAGACAGACCTGGTAGTATGTTAGCCGAGAGGCTCAACAGCGTAGCTGGGCAATGATATACATGGTCGTATGGGAAATTCCAGGTCGTTAGTTGTTCGTCCGAGAGGAATAATATGAAGCATATCCTGTGTGTCTTCACGTGCGTGGCCGCCGGTGCTATCGCGAGTAGCGCGGTGCTACGGCTGGCAACTGCCGCGGCGGACGAGTCGATCAAGCTACGCGTAGTCCGGATCGATTTCGCCGTTTCGCAGGAGGGTTCGGGCAGTGTGCTGGCAGCAGACGTGGACGGTGACTCAGCACGAGAGTTTGTGGTTACCGCGCCTGGTCATATTGGGGTCTACCGTATCGACGGGAGGCGGATTTGGCACAGCGAGGCGGGCATCTTTTTCTCAGGGTCTCGAAGTGGGTCGCTCCTGCCCGGCCTTCACGCACCGGGTGTGCAGGTGGCCGATGTCGACGGTGACGGCGCCGGCGACCTGCTGTTTCTCGATCCGTCCGACACGATTCACATCCTCGATGCCCGCACCGGCCGCGAGCGGCGCACTGTACGCGTGGCCCATCCCGCCGGCAGCGACCGCTGGGAGGCCTTGACCGTAGCGAACCTGCGTGGCCGTGGCGACCGCGACCTATTGCTTCAGACGACGGCCGCCAAGCCATACCGCGTGGCCCATTATGTGGCGGCGTATCCCATCGACAAACTGGACGGTCCGCCTTTGTGGAAGAACGACCATTTTGGCGCTCCGGCTCACGGGCCGCTGCGTGTGGCGGACCTGGACGGCGATGGACGAGATGAAGTCTGCGGCTTTACGATCCTCGCTCCCGACGGACGCCCCACCGATTGGCGTTATCCGCCGATTGATAAGCAGTACGGCGGCGGCGCGTCATTTCACATCGACTCGGTGTTCGTGGCCGATGTGCGGCCCGACGTCCCGGGTTTGGAGGTAGTGCTCCTGGAAGAAGGTCGCAACTATCTCGGGCTGGTGAATTACAGGCGGGGGCTGTTGTGGTGGGAAACCAACCGGCGTCAGGAGCCGCAGAACGCCGCCGTGGGAGAATTCGACACCAATCGCCCGGGCTTGGAGATATGGTGTCGCAGCCGCTACAACACGCACCAGAAGCCATGGGTCTTCGACGCACACGGAAGAATCATTTCGGCGTACAAGTTGGACGACGTGGCGCCGGAAGATTGGACGGCCGAAGGCGTAGAGGAGATCACAGCGATTCATTGGACCGGCGAAAAGGTCCAACTGGCGGCGGCCAAGGAGCGGCACACACGCGGCGACGTGTGCTTGTTCGAACCATTAACCGGCAAATTCGTGCTTCGCATCAAAGAAAAGGCCGACCGGCTCTACGTTGCCGACGTAACCGGCGACTGGCGCGAAGAAATCATTGTTGCCAGTGGTAATGAGTTGCGCGTCTACGAAAACACGGCAGCGAATCCCCGGCCGCATCAGGCGCGGCTCTGGCGACAGCAACACTACCGGCGGAGCAAGATGACCTGGGATTATTACTCGCCGTAATCGGCAGTGGCCCTTTGGTCTACCCCGGTGGTGGTCGCGCTCTGCGAACCACATGGGGAACAACCCGGGCAACAGGTTCAGCTACAATCAAGGCCTTCGCATCGTCCGTTCGCGGCTCGGGGTTGAGCTAAGATGAAGTAGTGAACCCTAGGTCATCACAAAGCTGAATCAGGATGGCTCGGCGGGCAAAGCATCTGCCCCGCGGTTGACGAGAATGATCGCCGGCTGCACATTATCGTGCTATGGGCTGAGCAAAATCCTTCTTCTCGGGAACCTTTCAGAGGATCATGCCAAGTGGTGGCTGCCCGTTATCGCGGTCGGGCTGTAACGACCCTGCACGATCATTCAACTGCACCGTGCTTGCGGAGCAGATCGGCGACTTCCTTCTGCTTCAACCGGACAGCAATGTCCAGAGGAGTGCCGTCGCGGTTCTTGCTTTTCACATCTGCTCCCTCAGCAATCAAGAGTTTGACTATGTTTGCGTATCCCTTAGTGGCCGCCAAGTGCAGGGCTGTAGTGCCGGTGCCGCCGGCTCCCTTGGCCGTATCCGGTGACACGGGAAGCAGATACGCGGCGTCGGTCTTGCCGTTTGCGTCCGCTCCGGACCTGATCAAGAGCTGGACAACATCAAGGTGGCCGGTCCAGACCGCCAGGTGCAGCGGAGCATTGCCATATTCGGTCTTGGCATTCACATCAGCTCCCTTGGCAATAAGAACTTCTACCAAATCCCTGCGGCCATATGCTGCTGCAACGTGCAATGGAGTAGTTCCGTTTCCTAACATATAACCTTCTGTAAGTACTGATACTCCCGGCACTGTTTTGGCTGCCGCATCGACTTTCGCTCCATGACCGATGAGAACCTGTGCAGTAGGAGCGGTGCCGCTCCGAAACACGAGATAGTGAAGGATTGTCATGCCGTACGAGTCTCTGACATTGACGTTCGCTCCTTCCGCAATCAGAAGTTCCGCAATCTCGCGGAATCCTCCCATGCATGCCCCACCCAAGGGTGTCTTGTCGGCTGGAAAGCCCTTTGGGAGGCGCTTTGGATTGACATTCGCCCCCTCTTTGATGAGCATCTCCACAACATCCATCCAGCCTTTGCTTGCGGCCAAGTAGAGAAGTCGTGCACTGCCAGCCTTGCATGCCCTATTTATGTTTGCTCCACTTTCGATGAGAAGCCGTGCCAGATCTTCATCTCGGTCCGTCGTGTGCTCGTCCGCTTTCCTCATCGCATAGTACAGGGGCGTGCACCGATCACGGTCCCGGGCGTTCACATTCGCCCCGTTCTTGACAAGGAATTCGGCCAACGCAATCCGGCCGTAATCTGCTGCCTCGTGAAGTGGGGTCCGGCCCCATTTATCTTTGGCGTTAACATTCGCTCGTTTCTCGATGAGCACCCTTGCGCTTTCCAGTTGGGGCCTCGCCACAATAACACTCTTGACTTCGCCATCGACCTCTTCCTTCGAAGGCTCAATGTACTGTATGGAGCGTCTCGGCTCCACTGCCTCGTGTAGTGGAGTGCGTCCCTTCTCATCTCTGGCGTTGACCCAATCCGGATGCGTCAAGAGGTATGATTTGATCATAGTGATTTGGCCGTTGACAACCGCCTTCCTGAACTCTGACGTAAAAGTCGGAGCACATCCACTCAGAATCAAAGTACCAAGCAGAGCCACCTGTCCCACGATGAGTCTTTCTCTAATAGCCATAACTCTACTCTCCTTTCAAGATTTCCCGTCTTACTCACAACGGTACATCAGCTTCCCCCGAGTCCCATGCTACCTTGTCTTCAGGTGTCACCCCTGTCTCCTGAGCGGTGGACAATATACTGCGATCTGGTGGAAGGAGCCAGACTAAATCGAGCCTTAGGGAGAGCATAATTCCCAAGTCTGTCCCGCGGTTGATGAGGATAATCGCCGATTCCTGTGCGGCAACCACATATTTTTCCCTCTGCGAGCCGGGCCGAATCGCCCGGCTTTTGCGTGCGCTCGCGGGGGAATCGCCGGTAAAATAAAGGGACAATCGTGTTTCCGTGTAAACGCAACCGGATTTGGCCCCTCTATCGTTGCAGAGATCTCAATGGTTGCAGCTGAGTCTTAAGACAAGGTATTGGGCATTGCCTGAGAAGAGATTTGAAGATTTGGTGGATGAATACAGCCGGCAGGTGCTGAATGTCGCGTTGCGAGTTCTCGGCGATCCAGAATTGGCCAAGGATGTGCACCAAGAGGTGTTCCTGGCTATCTGGCAACGATGGCACAAATACGACGGCCGGGTCAACTGGGGCGCATACCTTTACAAGGTCACCGTGCGGAAAGCGATCGACTTTGCCAGGCGCGCCAGAACTGGGCCTGTTGTCGAGCAAGGCCGTTGGCGCCCGAGCACCAAGAATGGGCCTGACGAGCAGTTGAAGCGCGAAGAGTTGCAGCAAAAGCTCACCCTGTGTCTTGCGAAGCTACCGAAGCACCAGGCAAATGTATTTGTCCTATCGAGGATAGAAGGACTGAAGAATGAATCGATAGCCGAGCTGCTGGGCTGTTCGCCAAATACTGTGAGGGTTCATCTGCATCGGGCGATGAAACGGCTGGCTCGGGAATTGAGCAGTCACTTAAGCTGAACGGGGCAGATTAGATATGAGTTGGCACAAGAGAATTGAGAAGTTGCTTGTGGACTTCGTGCTCGGGGGACTATCCCAGCAACAGTCGTCCGAGGTTACTGAGCATCTGGCCGACTGTAACAGGTGCAGGGCTGAGATAGAGCGACTTCGAGCGCTGCTTGCGTGCACGGGGCAAATGAGTGAACTATCAGCCGATGAGCAGTTGTGTGAATTAGCTAAACAGGGGATCTCTGCAGCTGTAGCTACCGAAGAAGTGACAAGGAAAACACGTGGGCAGAACATTCGGCCCACTTTCATCTGGAGAAGAATCATGGAGAGTCCAATCACAAAGTTAGGCTCCGCGGCGGCGATAGTGATAGCGGTGGCCGTAGCCATAATGCACTTTGGAACTACGATTGACGGTACAAGCCGCGTATGGGCTCAGGCGGTCCAGAATATTGAACAGGCGACTTCGGCCATCTTCCGAGAGAAGCGAACCTTCACGTGTGACGGGGAGCAGCAGCCTTTTGTGAGTGGAGATGCAGTATGTTACTACTCCTCGGAATATGGGGAAAGGGACGATATGTACAGTGCCGAGGGCGTGCTGCTCCATCAGATTTTTTGGCTACCACGGGAGAGCGTGCGTATCAGAGTCATTCCGCCGCTGAAGCAGTTTGAACGTACCGAGTTCAATGAGGCCGAACGTGCCTTCTGGGACCAGCCGAGCATCCAAGCGATTGTAGAGCTGTCTAAGTCAAGGAATCCCACGCCACTGGGCCGCAAGGTGATTAACGGCCGGGAGGCCGAGGGTTTTGAATCGTCAGAGATGGGAGAAGTCGTTCCGGTCCAGGTTGATAGGGGAGTGGCGCGCTGTTGGATTGATCTGGAAACTGGTCTGCCCATTCGATATGAGACCGAATTTCTCACCCGCGATAGGTACGCTACCCTCCTCACACATGGAAAGCCAGTACTCGTACGGACAACGGGATATGAATCCGAGTGGAATGTAGAGATTGAGCCGAAGATCTTTGAGCCTGATATTCCGCCGGACTACGTAGATATCGGAGCGTTTAAGAGCGTTTCAACTGTGCATGTAATCGGCAGAGACTCCGATGACAATCAAATTGAGATGTGGTCTGAGGTCAATCCCGATACGGGCCTGATGACTAATTTTTATCTCGACCAAATCGACCGGAGGATAATCACCGTGTCGACGCCTAAGGAGACATACTTCTACGACCTGAATACGAACATCGTGGAAATCCGGGATGGGCCTGGCCTTGAATGTCCGTTTCGCATTGGATATTTCATAGAGGACATAACCAAGCTGGCAAAAAGGATCGATGGACACGTTCAACAGAGTGAGGCATTCGACTCGAAGCTGGGGAGAGATGCCATTGTATTGGAAATGACCTCGCCCCGCGGGGACGTCAAGGCGATTGTTGATCCGGCTACCAAGCTCCCCGCTCGTTTCGATTCCGCAGAAGGTCTGAGTTTTCGTCAACCTTTCAAATGGAAGAGTATGGAGATTGTCTACGAGGACCCGTTGCCCGAAGGGATATTCGAGTTTGTTATCCCCGATAGCGCGACCGTAGTTAGAGACACTATAGAGACAAAGGACGAGATTACTTCCGCGGAGGTTCTTCAATACTCGGCACGAGTGCATACAGAGTCAGCCGAGAGAACCGAAAGGACTGACAAGTGGTGCAACACTCGGATCACAGTGGTGGATGCAGACATGAACGTCTATAGCGGCGGCGCGTTTTATGTGACAAACGATTCGTCGAGTGTATGGACGGGCGAGATACGTCTCTCGACTACGACTGACAGTACAAGAGTAGCGGTCTTCAATGAGAAAGGCGTCAGGCTGGCGGCTCGTTTAGTCCAGCATAAGCCGCTCAGTGGTGGACGCTTCCGTGAATACATCACTTTGGATGAGCCGCTGCACCCCGGACAGAGACGGTCGTTTCTGTACTGGGATGGTTATGGCAGGCCCTGTCAGAGAACAGATGCAGAGAATGGCTATACCTTGGCAATGGATAATAATCCCGGCAACTGTCTGGAGAGCTTCATTCTTGTGTTGGCTCCCGGTGTTGAGATTAGCCAGAGCAGCCAGGACCATACTTTCTACGAAGAGATTAACGGATGTGAGGTGTACGTGTGGCAGGAGCATGTTTCTGCCGGCGAGAGGCATAAGGTCACTGTCGAATTGGTGAAGCGTAAACAGAATTAGAGGCTGGAGCTGCGTATCTGCACCCACCTCAATAGAAATGAATGCGGGATTACGTTACATGGGCCGGGCTGGTTTTGCTCGGCCTTTTTCGTTGACTTTGGACATGTCAGGTTTCGGGGGGCGCCGTATTCTCATCGAGCTTGACCTCGCATACCGATTGTGTTGAGAGATATTCCCATGGAACATCTCAAGTTTTTTGCATTTGCGGTGACCGGTATTCGTCCTCATTATGGTAGTGGGTTTAGGAGCTCCTATTGAACGAACGTACTGACGAAAACCTGGTTACTGCTTGTCAGGGCGGTGAAAAGGCCGCGTACACCCTTCTGGTCGAAAGGCATTACAGGCATGTCTTTGGGATGTGCTTTGGTATCCTTGGAAACACCCACGATGCCGAAGACATTGCCCAGGAAGCCATGCTGCGAGGATTTCTGAAGATCAGGAAACTCAACGCCGGCGGCCAATTCGGGCCGTGGATTCTGAAAACCGCCAAGAATCTTTGTGTTGACTTTGTCCGTAGGCAGAGACGGTCGAAGCCCTTGGTGGCCGAGCAGCACCGGCAGGCACCGACCGACAATCACGATCTGGAAAAGGCCATTCAACGCCTGCCGATGGAGCTTCGCCTGCCACTTGTGATGTATTACTTCGGGGACAGAAATGCAAAAATCATCGCTGAGAAGTTGGGCATTTCCCATTCGGGAGCATGCCAGAGAATCAGGGCGGCGCGCCGGCAGTTACACGCGCTGTTGTCTGAAAGGGATACACAATGAGCGACGGTTGCAGCGAGATCAGAGACCAGATATCCGACCAGGTTGACGGTTTCCTGTCCGATGGGCAGGAGAACGCTTTGGAGCAGCACCTGAGCCAATGTCCAGCCTGTATGCGCTACGCAGAGGCACTGCGGCAAGAAAGCAAGCTGCTGACCAAAGTTTTTGCAGAGATCGATGCAGATATGACAAGTCGGCAAGAGCAGATCTTACACGCCATAGATCGCTCGTGCGCGTCAGAACAAACTGACGCTTTTTCAATATGGAGAACAATTATGAAAAGTCCAATCAAAAAATTGGCCGCTGCGGCGGTGATCATCATAGCAGTCTTGTTATCAGCAACACATTTTCGGACAGGCAATCAACCGTACTTGGGGATAGGAGGCGCCGCGGCGTATGCTCTGGAAGAAGCCATCGAGGCAACGAGCGCGATCCGGACTTTGCATTGCCGCATATATGAAAGTACGGAAGGTCTTCGCAACGACCGATCCGATCTGTGCTGGATCAGATACAATGATGCAGGTGTGGTTTCAAGCCTGCGCTGGAATCAAACGGAAGATGACGGAATGCTCGTCCACATAGTCTGGAATGAGGGTGTTTATTATGAGTGGGCGCCGCAAAGGAACGTTCTGCATATTTTCGAGAGGTCTAATTTAGGAATGTGGGAGTGGTTTGTCCGAGCACACGATCCCAAACGTATTTTGGAGCGGCTATATACCAACCCGGAAGAGAACGAGGCCGTACGGCTGATTGTTCGCGAGCCTGTCCGGGACGGCGAGCCCATTTATGTAGAAGCTACGCACATTGAAGGAAACTATCGAGCGGTGTTGCTTATCGACCCTGAAACGAAACTCCTAAAGCAGTATTCGACATACGATCTGAATGCTCCCAAGGACGATCAATTGGGCAAGCGGATTGAATATCTTGCCTATGACCAGCCGATTGACGACTCCGTGTTTGAGTTGGACGCCATACCCGACGACGCCCGCGTGTTTGATTACATCAATCAAATCATCGGCCTGGAACAAGGCGATTTGACCGATCATGAAATTGCCGCCGAGGTGGTTCGAACGGTCCTGGAAGCCACCATAGCGGGCAATCACGATGAAGCAAGCAAACTGCTGGAAGGCGGACCGGATCGCACGATCGAAGAGTTTACCGAGGCTACACAAGGCGCCGCACGCGTCACATTGATCTCAGTAGGTCCGCCCGAACCCCACAAGGAATCGTCTTCTGTTCTTTGTGTCCCCTGCAAGATTGAGGTTGAGAACGAAAAAGGAACCCGTTGGGTCGATAACATCACCATTACGGCCAAGAAGAACGACCAGTCCGAGGATCGATGGATTGTCGCAGGCGAGAATCCCGGACCCACGGATTCTATTATGAGGGAGACTACTGTGCTGGGGACTATTATCCCGAAAGTGCGAGTAGGCGACTTTACATTCGACATGAGCAAGGATGATATCCTGGCTAAACTGGGAAGACCACTCGGCATCGCCTGGAAAGGTGAGACTTTTACACTGGATGATCTTCCGAGCAAGTATTACATGAGTTTTGCCGGCGGCCTCTTCTTTCTGATTGCCGATGATTCAGTTCGAGTGATTGGAGTGAACAAGCCTTTCTATAAATTCTCCAATGGGTTGGGGGTAGGCGACTCGGAGCGGAGCATCATAAAGGCCTTTGGCGAAGATTTTGAACTGCATGAGTCAAAGTGGGAGGATATGCTCTTTTACGAAGACGAACGACTGAAGTTTAAGATTCACAAGGAAACCCGAATTGTAACATCGATCGACGTCGTAGTGAGTAGCGGATAATGCTCAGCGAACAGTCACCAGGACCAATCAGGTGTAGTCAACAGGCCGAGTTCCTTGCTCGGCCTTTTTTGGTGCGCCGTCCGGGTGTATTCACCGTACTGGGGGGGCGGGTTGATTTTCTTCAGAATTTGCCATTTTTGCATACCCAAAAGGATGGTCCGGTTGTGTTATGTTTGGTGCTGATCCTAAGCTTAGGAAAGCAGTTGACCGATGCTCGAAGATCAAGTGCTGATATGGAAGTTCAAGGGCGGTAGCCGTGCGGCCCTTTGCCGGATTTATCAGAAGTACAAAAGAGACCTTCTGAAACTCGCGACTATCCTTCTCAATAATGCCGGCGATGCCGAAGATGTGGTGCACGACGTCTTTCTGTCCTTTGCCCAATCAGCGGAGAAACTCAAGCTTCACGGCAGTCTCAAGGGCTATCTGCTGACCTGCGTGGCAAACCGCGCCCGAAACACGAATCGGGCGCATCAACGCCGACGGACCGTCGGATTGGAAGACGCCGTGCAGATTGTCTCAAAGGATAAGACGCCCCATGAATGGATCGTATGCAGCGAGGAGTTGAGGCGATGGAGTGACATCCTGGCGCGACTTCCGTTCGAGCAGCGCGAGGTGGTCATCCTGCACCTGCGTGCCGGGATGAAATTCAGACAGATCGCGAAATTGCAGGGCATCTCCGTTAATACGGTTAAAGGTCGATATCGATATGGACTCGACAGACTGCGGTCAATCTTGAATGGTGAGGTGTAAGAGTGAGATCGGCAGAGAATATAGAGAAACTCGTTAAGAACCTGGATCTGGATATGGATATCCATGCCCAGACGGATCAGGCGGTTCTGAATGAGCTACTTGACGCACAGAAGAGATCAATGAGACAAGATTCGGCTTTTGCTTTGCCGAATATCAGGAGATTCATTATGAAAAGTCGAAAAACAAAACTCGCCGCTGCGGCGGCGGTAATCGCCGCGGTAATAGTGGGCATACATCATTTCGGACGCTCTGTCGAGAGCGTGGCCATCGCCGATATCGTCCAGCCTCTTCTTACCGCTCGAACTGCCACGTTTAAAATCACCATCGGCGGCCAGGGTGTGCCATCTCAAGAATTCGACGGAATGTTTATGGAACCATGCCGAATGCGCCACGCTAAGCCTGGAGGTGGAACCGTTATCGTTGATCTTGAACAGGGCACATTTGTCACTTTGCTGCCACAACTGAAACGGGCCGTCGTCCTCGAGCTGACAAATGTCCCCGAAGACCCTGGCGACCTCAACTTCTTCCAGTATATCAGGATGCGTATGATCGAAGCGCAGCCACTTGGTGACGAATCCGTGGAGTTCTTAGGCGAACAGGAACTCGATGGTCAATCAGCCATCGGATACCGTGCCCAAAAACCGGGCCTGGACGCTACCGTCTGGGCCAACTCGGAAACCAAAATGCCCATACGAATAGAAGTTTTCGATGAACCTATGATCATCACTATGAGTAACATTGCCTTCGACATGGAGCTGGACGAGTCGCTCTTTAGCCTGGATGTGCCCGAGGGATATACCGTAGAAACATTCCACAAAGACCTCTCCGAGCCGACAGAAGAAGATTTTGTCGAATCGTTCCGGATATGGTCCGAGCACATGGACGGCAAATTCCCATCGAGGATGCACAGAGGCGCGGTGAACGAATTCTTCAAATACCAGCAGGAAAAGATGAAGGAAAAGGGCATCGAACCGTCAGTTGAAGACATTATGCAAATGCAACAGATCGCCATTGATATGACCCACGGCTTTCCCTTTGTAGAATCGCTGCCTTCCGAGAGCGACTGGCACTATGCCGGCAAGGATGTGAAATTCGGCGATGCCAATATACCCATATTCTGGTATCGCCCCGAAGGCTCAAACACCTACCGTGTCATCTATGGCGATCTGACTGTGAAAGACGTGCCGCCGGACGGTCTGCCGAAGTAAGATCACTGAGGAGACACAGACTTGACTATACGGGCCGGGCCGATTTAGCTCGGCCTTTTTTATGGCCGATCTGGGGAAAGAGTGGATAGAAACACTTGCCACCCCGGATTTCCAAGTAGTGCGTGACAAATGAACCGGGTTTTGGCAATATTGTGGCCTTATTGACCGTGTCGCGTACAGGATTATCGTTTATGAAGACATTTGGGAAATCTCAGATTAACTGGTCTTTCTCAAAGCTTTTCTCACAATGCTCTTTTACTGCCTTTGCACAGCTACCTGAGTGGAAGAGCACATCTTTTCGGGAACGGTGAAATGGTTCAACAAGGTAAAACAAGTTATACAGAAAGGAAGCCTATGATTACCACCAGGGTAAAAACAATTGTTGTATTGCTTCAGGTTGCGTTTCTTCAGTTTTTCTTCCAGGGATGTTCTGCTAACAAGCCTATTGCAATTAACATCAGGCCGGTCTCTCTAAGTAAATCAGAAGAAAAGATTAACTTGAATGTCGCATTCGCGCATGCGGATGATTTGGAAAATTTCTCATTCAAATATAAGACGTGGGGACCAGATGCGGATTCTGAAAGAGTATATGTTGACAAGTTGTTGTACGATGCTGACATTCATCAAGAGAGGACATATAGATATCTGTGCAGGACCGTCCTTAGAAATGCCTCAGTTGGAAAC
>CP070675.1:5821140-5843814 GCA_020352215.1 Phycisphaerales bacterium | reverse complement strand
CCTCGGCGTTGCAGCCCGAGCAGACGCGCCAGAAGTCCCGTATGGATGAGACGTACTGTCTGCCGGGCATTACGCGCTCGAAGCTGTGCGCGAGCAGCGGCTCGGAGTCCATGCCGCGTTCGGCAAAGGCCTTCTTCATTATCGGCCAGGCGACGAACTCAGTCGTCCCCGGTGCTACGGTGGTCTCGATCAGGGTCAGACATTGGGGCGGCACCTTTTCCCCGATAGTCTTTATCGTTGCCTCGAGAGCGGACATCTCTACTTTGCCCGTTCGCATGTTGCCGAGATCCTGTTTGCTGTAGTCGCACTGCACGTCTACGACGACGCAATCGGCAAGCTTGAGGCAGTCGCTATTGTAGGTGCCGATGAGCGTCTTCTTTTCGAGAACGCAGCGCTCGATCATTGGGTCGACCTCCGGGTCTTCGGCCTTGACCGGAGACTTGCCCTCATTGAGCAGGGGGATCTTCCAGTAACTCCGGATGCTCGGCCTTTGGCAGCCGATGACGAACTTGCTGGGCTTGCCGGTTTCTTTGTCGACTGTGTCGGCGACGATCGCCGCCATTACCGCCCCTACGAAGCCAACGCCCATCACGACGACGATCTCTTTGCCGTCGTCGCGGGCGGCTTGTACCAGTGACTCGATACGCTGGTATTCCGCGGCGTATTCATCGTCTTTGGGAATAGGGAATTTCTCGCCTGCCGAGCTTACAGAATATTCAGTCATTATTGCAGCATCTCCTTATTCGTATCGTGCCTCGATTCTTGTTGACTGCGACGTCGTGCTCAGTTTGGGGACATTTGTGTCGTCATTACGTCTTCGCACTATGCGCGATTGGTACGTTACTGTGCACATTGTCGCCGTGCGGTCGGCAAGAGTTTACCAGTAATTGCCTACGTATCAAGGCATTTCCTGCCGGATTCTTGTATCCATCAGGCGTGCAATGGCAATATATGCTGACGCGATTTGACTTGAAATGGGGGTTTAGAAATGATATAATCCTAATTAGGTATTTGAGGTATATCTGTCCGGTTTTGTCCAAGTCGGCCGTGTGGGGCAGGTTGGAGGGTACAAATGCAAAGATGCAGCTTGCTGGCCTCGTTAGTTGTGAGCTTCGTTTTCGTGGCGGGGGGCGCAGTATCGGCCGGAGAAGGTGTGTTCGCATATCCCTACTACCTGCTCGATGCATATAACCCTGAGAACGATTGCTGGAAAGGTATGGGGGCCGACGGGATCTGGCCAGTCCCAGTTGTTCCCGGGCGATGGCTCGTTGGTCGTCCGCCATCGGACGTCTCGGGCGTTACGGTGCCGGTGGATCATTGGGTTGAGTTGCAGTTCCGCGGACAGATCGTAGATGGGCCGGGACATGATATATTCCTGATAGAATGGGGTCGTCTCGGCGAGCAGGCACTTGTGTTGATCACGGACGGGTATGACCAGGAGTATCTTTTGGATGTAGCCACGGCCTCAGACGCAGGAGGACATCTGCCGACCGAGATCAGTTTCGACGTTTCCGGAATTTCGCTGCCGTTTTCACCACGTGCGATACGGCTTGTTGCGTTGGATCTGGGGGGAGGCTCACCCGGATTCGACGTGGGCAATGTGCGTGCCAGGATCTCCAGTAGCTGCGGGGATACCGCCTGCAATCCCGATCCTGCCGACGGTGCTCGAGATGTTTATCCGGACGCGGTTCTCAGCTGGTCGCCCGGGCGCTTTGCCGATCAGCATGCCGTTTACTTTGGGCTCGCCCCCGGAGATATAGATCTGGATGCAGTGTCCGTCTACGACGTGGTGCCGTTGCAGGATGCCAATACCTATGATCCCTGTGGTCTTGAACTGGGCAAGACCTACTACTGGCGCATCGCTGAGGTCAATGAGGCCAATGCCGAAAGCCCTTGGATTGGCGACCTTTGGAGCTTCACAGCAGTTGGCTGCATAGTTGTTGACGATTTTGAATCTTACGATGGCGACGAGGCGAAGCTGTACGACAATTGGAGAGGTATCGATCAAGCCGCCATAAGTGTCGTAGAAAGAGATGCCAACCCGGTTCACAACTGTTTTCAATCGATGTACTTCTACTACTATTATGACAGCGTATTCTATTCGGAGGCGGTTCGGACGTTCACGGTGCCCCAGGATTGGATTTCGGGCGGAGTGAAGGCGTTGGAAGTGTTCTTCCACGGCACGGCGACCAACGAAGGTAGTGGGCAAATGTATGTTGCTATCAGTGACGGCGATGCGAATACGGTCATTCCATACAGCGGCCATGCCGATGATCTGCAGAAAGAGGTTTGGCAGAATTGGAGAATTGACCTGCAGAACTTGGCCGGCGTGGACCTTGGCCGTGTCGAGAGCATCTCCATCGGCTTCCGCACTTCACCGTCTGAGCCGGCTGGTTTTGGCACCGGGGTCGTATACTTCGACGATATCGTCCTTTGCGGTTCCAGATGCCTTCCGGAGCATAGATGCGGAGCTGATTTGAATGCGGATTGTTCGGTTGACTTCGCAGACCTGGACAGAATGACCGCCGGTTGGCTGGATAGAAGTGACATTGTCGATCCGATTGTCGGCCCCAATACTCCCCTTGCCTGGTATAAGTTCGATGGCGATCCTAATGATAGCGTCGGTACCGCTCATGGTAGGCCACGGGGCAATCCGAGTTATGCTCCCGGTGTGTACGGTCAGGCAATTAGCTTCGATGGGGATGTGAACTCGGTGAGCATACCGGGCGCAGCTGATCTGTTCAGCGGGATCAACGCCGGCATAACGATTGCCTTCTGGCAATACGGCGCGGATTCGGCGCATCGCAATGACACGGTGTGCTGCTCGAACTACGAATACGGTGTACTCAACCCCACGGTAGCGATCAATCTTGGCTGTTGGAGGGACCCGGGCCGATACAATTGGGATTGTGGGCGGCCCTGGTCATTCGGCGGTCGTCTCAGTGGAGAGCACCAATATAAGAGTGAATGGGCGGGTCAGTGGAACCACTGGGCGTTCACAAAAGATACCAGAGTTGGTTCCGGATCGGACAAGGGCAGGATGCAAATCTTCCTTAACGGTCGGCTTCATGACAGCCGGACCGGCACGACTTCGCCGATAACTGGGATCGACTATTTTGAGATCGGCTCGGGTTGGTACGGCGGCTATGATGGTCTGATCGACGATTTTCGGATATACGACTACGCTCTCTCAGAAGCCGAGGTCGCTCACGTAGCCACCGATGGAACGGGTGTTTTCAGTCAGCCGGCCATGTCGCCAGCCGATTTGGACGCCGATGACGATATCGACTTCGGTGACTTCGCCATTCTGGCCGACAGCTGGCTCGAAGAGCAGTTCTGGCCTTAATCCGTTTCGGCAAGGCGTTTGCCCGACCCTAATCCGTCTACTCGGAACCGGCACTACTTTCAGCGGACTGCTCGGCCTGCTTGAGTGGTTGAACGAGTAATTCCCGCACCTCTAATTGGGTCGTCTTTGACGCGGGGTGTTTCTCGATATGCAGTCCGATATTGCCCTTTGCGGGTCCATCGATGCGGACGGCTCCGATTTCCTCGCCGTTTAGCCAGACTTGGGCTCTCCTGCCCTCGACTTTTGCCGCGATGGTGTTCCAGCTTTCACGGTCGACAAGGCCGCTGCGCAGGTTGACAAGTGCCAGGCCTTTGCCGGGCACGCTGATTGTACCGGTGAAGGCGGCCGGCTCTTTTCTCTCGCATATCTCGATGCGCGGACCCGGCCTGGCCTTCGTGTGGCGCAGCCAGATTCCTGCTTGGACGGGCCAGGTCGCGCGGAAGGTTACCGCAAGTTGGTAGTCATTATATTCGGCACCGGTGAAGAGGTCTGCACCGCCCGCTGGGGGGGGAGCCGCGATGAGTCTGCCGCGTTCGACGGTCCAGGATGCACCGCCCGCGTGTCGCCATCCATCAAGGTCGTTGCCGTTGAACAGAGGTATCCAGTCGGCAGGTTGTTCCTGATCGGACTGAGTCTGTATCGGCTTGTCGACGTTGTGTGTCCCGTGGCAATCGGTGCAGACCGAATCGGCTGAGACGGCCCGGCCATTCGCGCGGGTACGGCCACGCCACTTCTTGAAGAAATCTTCGACTGCTTTGGTGTTCTTGTGGTCTTGCCGGCCGTAGACCACACGGTCACCGCCTGGCGGATGGCACGATGGATTCGAGCACATCTTCTGCACTTCGGCCCGGCCAAACAGCAGATCCGGCTCGGTCATAAGCATTTCATCGTGCATATGCTCGATCGAAGGGCCGTGACACTGGTCGCAGGTTATGCCCATGGACAGGTGGTTTGTCGTTATTTGTTCCGTCTTTAGGCCGGGATGGCAGACATAGCACTTGCTGTTTCCACTTGCTGTGTCAGTGGCGCTTCGCTCCTTCGTCTGTTCAGCGGCAAAGCAGACCGTGACAATGCCGCAAACGGCCACAACCGTGAGTATCGCCGAGAGCACGTACCAACAGGTTCGAGTTTTCGAGCGCAAGAGTTTTCTCCTTATCTTCTAATGTGCCGAGTAGCTTGCGTGCAGGGACATGTACTGCTCGCCGAGCGCACTCGCGAATCATATCTACTGAGAAGATCCGGTCTCCACCGGAGGCGAACGGTCTATACAACTTCCCAATCTCGCAGCCAGGCGTATTCCTCGGGCAGGGCGGCCCAACGCTCTTCAGTTATACGCATGAGCCATTCCTTGTCAGAGGCAATCTGACCGAGAGGCCGTGTGTACGAGGCCCGAGCGGCGTTCTCTACCTCGTAGACCGTTGACAGGCCGGGCACTGCGGCGGTAATAGACTCGTTCGCAAGAATACACTGGATCGTCAGCCTCGCCAGATCGTTCTCGGCTTTGCTGCCGACTCCCATGACCGGGAATTTGTCCTTGCCGTAGCTCTCAAAGAGACTGCCGCCAAAGAAAGGCTTGATTGTCACGATGCCGACGTCCCGTTCCAGAACCGTTTGGAATATGCTCTGCGTCTGATCAGAGCCGTGGCCGGGATTGACCTCTTCGACGTTCCCGCTTGTGGGCGGCTCGCCTTTCTGCCTGGTCTTCGCACTACAGGGGAAGATGACCATTTCAAATTCGGGATACTTGTTCAGGACGTGCTCAATCCATGGGCGTGAATGAGACGACATGCCGAGATGCCGGACCTTTCCGGCCTTGTGCAATTTCTCGAACGTCGCGATTAGGGATTCAACTTCGACGTCGGTGTTGGAGCCGTCCATTTTTGCCTGTGGGCGCCAGATATCAAGGTAGTCGGTTCGCAGCAGCCGCAGACAGGTATCGACGTTGAAACTCTGATCCTTGACGTTGCAGAGCTTTGAATTTCGTGGGCCAAGATTGTGAATGTCGGCGCCGACATACATCTTGTCCCGCCGTCCCTTTAGAGCTGCGCCATAGCAGAGGCACTCGGCCGCGGTGGTGATGTCGAGGTAGTTGATGCCCGCATCGACGCAGGCGCTAACGACCTCAGTGCGGTTCTTAGCGACATCGGCCGGCACCTCTTCGTTGGCGAAGCTGTCCCAGTATCGCCCGGCATTACGATTCTTCCAATGCCCGCCCAGGCTTACCTCCGAGAGCATCAGGTTCGATTTGCCCAGCCTGCGGTAGGTCATCTTCGGATGGTAGTTGAGAATCCGCGACGTATGCACCGGCCCTCTGCCGGCGCTTGCCCTGCCTGCCAGCGCGGACGCGACCGTTCCTGCTGCCGCCAGCGAGGTTCTGCGCACAAAATCTCTTCGTGAAAGCTCGTCTTTTTTCATGGGGTATCTCCTTGTGGATTCGGCCAGGTCTCTACAGTGTATCCGATCTCGAAGCGGATGCCGTCAAATAGCTGGCTCTCAGTAGTCATGATTTGACTATGATGGCACAATCCGCGGCGAATGTCAACAGTAATCTCTCGTTTCTGGCTCTGCCGGATCTGCGCATTGATGCAGCCATTTGAATTCGGATCGGACTGTTGAAAGGTGCGGCAGGGCGGGTACACGACGTGCGTGCTCATAGTGGCACACGAGAATTAGCCGTGTCTGCTTGCGAATTTGGAAATGCTGCCGCCAACAACAAACGTCTCACCATTCAAGAAGGCGCGCGGGGGCTCGCGGATGTGTTGTTTGCTCCGCAGGTGCCGTCCGCCAAAACGTCACCTGCGATGACGTCGTGAACTTCCCGGACTTGGCCGAGCCTGCTGATAGTGGGCTACGGCAATAAGTGAAATCGAGAGCAAGGCGTACGCCTGGGTCGGACCGCACTCAGTCTTGCCAAGTCCCAAGAGGCACCTTGTCGCGCTCAGGTTCGGGCTCCTCTTGGACATGTCCGAGCGATTGCGGTTCAGCGACTTTGCGGTAGCCCAACGCCTTTATAACCTCGAGGACCTCGGTCCAAGTGGGGAAGGGCCTTGTGTTCTTCTTCTTGTACTCGTCGATGGCCATCAGAAACTCAAACTGCTCGTCGGACATCTGGCCTTCTTCGGCAGCCTTTCGATCATCAGTCCTGCGTCTGCCAGGGCCACGGTGGCGGTCCAGGCCCAAGCGTCTGTCCACAACATTGCGCCTTCGGTCCTGGCCGCTGCGACGCTCGGTAAAGTGCTCCTTGTCCATGTGTATCCCTCAAGCTAAACGTTCATCGGTTTCTCAACCTCTGGACCGCGAATCAGCCTGCCGACTCTGCCACCAGGCAGAACTGCACAGCGCCCTCGAACTTGGCGCTCAGCGTCGGTCAGAAGTCTTCATCGAGAAGGTCGCTGTCGAGATCCCCGTCGTCTTCGTCCTCAAGGGCGAAGTCGTAGAAGTCGTCATACGCGTCTTGCGACTCGATGACCACGTGCGCTTCATCAAGACAGTCTTCGGGGACCATCAGTGCGATGCCTTTTCCGCTCAGTGCGGGATCGATCTGCTCCTTGATGACGGCCGGAATGTCATTCACTCGGAGCAGTGATTCATAGTCTCTGGCCTGGTCCATGTCGTCGACAAGAGTGACGACGACAAAGTCCTTGAGGTTGGCCTGTGACTGGCGCTGTTTTCTTGACCGCTCTTCCATTTAGTCTCTCCGCAACACACCATATCAATCTATCGCAACAGGATAGCCTTACAGGGTCCGTCGCCAAGATGTTGTTCGTCAAAATCGTCCGCTGAATTACTCTCGTCGTATCCTTCGAGACTATGCAGTTGTCATAGCCAAGGTACGCTGCCGGCTGAACCTTGTAAACACCTCTTTGCCTATCGGCCCTGCGTGGAGAAAAATTTAGCAATTGCAGCTTTTTTTGTTGCAAATTCCTTCAGATGGGGCTAAAAAGCCTCAGCAGTGAATGTGCCGGCTTAAGGATCCCGATGCCGGGCTACTGAAATCTTATTTTTAGCATGGAGGATTTCTGCAATGGCCAAGAAGAGAGAGTCTTTGATTGTAGCCAGCAAGGTCAAGGCCTACGTCAAGAGCAAGAAGATGATGACCTCGTCGGAGGCGCTCGGGGCGATCAGCGACGATGTCTATGGTGCGCTTGACCGCGCAATTGCCCGGGCAAAAGCCAACCGTCGCAGCACGGTCAAGGCACAGGATCTGTAGGTGAGCCTTGCCCTGACATCTTTTGCTTGAGGCAGTATTGTCTAGAATTGGCCGTTCCGCACTACGTGTGAGGAACGGCCTTTGTCATCAAAGTGGGGGGCGCAAGCAGGACAATCCGCACTCGGCGGTCCTATATTTGGGGCAGGCGGATTGCGCCGACTGGAGGGAAAGGGGAAGGGGGGGGTCGTATTGATAGAAAAATGCGCACGGAATGGGGAAATTGCGCGAGTTCGCGGAGCGGCCAAACAACCTATAAAACAGTGGATATCAGTATCATTATTTGGGTTTCTTGGAAAATTTACTCAATGTTATGCGATGAAAAACCCGATTTATATTACAGGTATGTGGGTTGAGCCCGGAAGTTTTTTTGCAGGCTTGACATCAAGATACCGTAATTTATTGCCGATAAGCAGGTTGTCGGCGTGATGACGCGTTTTTTGGGGTAGTGCGTGTGGGACTGAGAACTGACATCCAAGATAGTGTGCAGATGAGTGAACGATTATGAGACCAAGGTACGAGGGGGGCAACATTAGAGTCTTCATGCTGGGGTGGGAGTTTCCACCTTTCATCAGCGGCGGGTTGGGGACGGCGTGCCACGGGCTGACGCGCGCGATGAGCCAGCTCGGAATGGAGGTTAAGTTCGTGTTGCCTCGGATGGTCGAGAGCGAGTACGCTACTCACGTGAAGCTGCTGACGCCTGGCTCGCGGGCAACGGGAAAGTACGATAAATTCCGGGAGCTTAAGAATGTAACCTTCCATGCGATCCGCTCTGCTCTGCAGCCTTATTCGAGTGCGGACACGTACGCACACCGGGTCGAGGAATATCTGCGGGAGAAGCGCGAGGTGCGGGGCGGCAGTGTAAGTTCGGCGAGCCAGCTTCTCGGGGGCGCAGACTATGGCGGTGACATGTACAGTGAGGTGCACCGTTATGCTGCTATGGCGGCAGAGCTGGCTGAAGTGGAGAAGTTTGATGTTGTGCATGCGCACGATTGGATGACGTATCCGGCGGGGATCGCCGTGGCGGCAGTAAGCGGAAAGCCCCTTGTCGTACATGTGCATTCCACGGAGTTTGACCGGAGCGGTGAACATGTCAACCAGGTCATTTATGATATTGAGCGGGAGGGAATGGAGCGGGCAAACAAGGTCATAGCGGTTAGCCATCTGACGCGTAGCATTGTCGTGAGCCGGTATGGCATCTGCGGCGACAAGGTGGAGGTGGTCTACAATGGGGTCGACCGCAAGGCGGGCTGGCCTTTGGATGATGGCGGGATCGGAAGCGATGAGAAGATTGTGCTGTTCCTGGGGCGGATCACTATGCAAAAAGGTCCCGAGTACTTCCTTCAAGCCGCGAAGAAGGTCCTGGGGATAATGGACAATGTCAAGTTTGTGATGGCCGGCTCCGGTGACATGATGCATCAGGCGGTCGAAATGGCGGCAGAACTCGGGATTGGGCAGAAGGTTCTGTTCACTGGATTTCTGCGGGGCGAGGATGTGCAGAAAATCTACAAGATGGCCGATTTGTACGTCATGCCATCAGTGTCCGAGCCGTTTGGCATCGCACCGTTGGAGGCTTTGGACAATGATGTGCCGGTGATCATCAGCAAGCAAAGCGGCGTCTCCGAGGTTTTGACACACGCGCTGAAGGTAGACTTTTGGGACGTCGACGAGATTGCAAACAAGATCGTTGCCGTGCTGAAGTATCCGCCGCTGCAGTTGACGTTACGCAATCACGGCAACTTCGAAGTGAGGCGACTGCGGTGGAGGGACGGCGCACTAAAGTGTGCGAAGATATACGAGGAGCTGCTCGTAACGGTGTGAATTGGCTCAAGATGCAGCGCTGCGAGCAGGGGAACGGTAGACTCAAGATTTTTCAGGTTGTTTGAAATGCCTTCGGTATGTTTCTATTTTCAGGTTCATCAGCCGATGCGGTTACGCCACTACACGGTGTTTGACGGGGCCGCGCACTATTTCGATGACTACAAGAACTCGACCATATGCAAGAAGGTCGCGCACAAATGCTATCTGCCTGCCAATCGGCTGATCCTGGATGCGATACGCAGGTTTGAGGGCAGGTTCAAGGTGGCCTACAGCATAACGGGTGTGTTGCTTGAGCAGCTGGACCGCTATTCGCCGGAGGTTATGAGCACGTTTGATGCCCTTGCGGAGACAGGGTGCGTGGAGTTCCTGGCCGAAACGTACTATCACAGTCTTAGTTTTTTGTATTCACGCAATGAGTTCATCGAGCAGGTGGAGAAGCATGCCGAAAGGATTGCGTCTCTGTTTGGCCAGGAGCCGCGGGTGTTTAGAAATACGGAACTTATATACAACAATGACTTAGCGGCTCTAATTGAGTCGATGGGCAGATTTGACGCTATAATAACGGAAGGGGCAGACCACATTCTTGGCTACCGCAGTCCGGACTTTGTCTACCGGCCGAGTGGCTGCGATCGGCTGAAGCTCTTGCTGAAGAACTATTCCCTCAGTGACGACATCGCGTTCAGATTTTCTAACCGCGATTGGCGTGAGTGGCCCTTGACTTCTGAGAAGTTCGCGCAATGGATAAGCGACGTCAATGGGAACGGAAACGTTGTGAATCTATTTATGGACTATGAGACGTTCGGGGAGCACCAATGGAAGGATACAGGGATATTCAAGTTCATGCAGCAGCTGCCCGAGGAGATTTTGGCGCATCCCGACAACAATTTCAAGACGCCAAGTGAAGTGGTCGACAGCTACGAGGCTACAGGCACGGTGGATGTGCCACACATCATAAGTTGGGCGGATACCGAAAGAGATCTGTCAGCATGGCTTGGCAACGCGATGCAGTCGAACGCAATTCACGAGCTGTACCGGCTTGAAAAGAACATCAAGAAAACCGGTGACACGCGGATAATCGCAGACTGGCGAAAATTGCAGGCGTCCGACCACTTCTACTATATGTGCACAAAGTACTTTGCCGATGGCGACGTGCACAAGTACTTTAATCCTTACGACTCCCCTTACGACTCCTACATTAACTTCATGAACGTTCTTGACAACCTTGAGAGCCGTTGCGCGAAGCATATAGATGGGGGCGCATTTTGCGGCCTTCCGCAAAACGCAGACGCACCCGAAATGCAGGTTGCAACTTAGATCGCAAGCTTAGGTCTTGCTATTTACGGCGAGTCTGATTCCTTGAGTATTGGCACGACAGAGTGTGCTCGGGAGTACAACTGTGTTAGCACTGCAGCGAGCGAACGACGTAGAGATTGCATCTGTATCAATGGGTGATGAGTCTATTGAGAGCATTCTTAGCAAGGAGTGGCTGTTGACGAATGATCGTGGCAGCTACGCGTCCTCGACAATCGTGGGGTGCAATACCAGGAGATATCACGGCCTTCTTGTCGGCTCGGTTAATCCGCCCGCCAACAGAGTAATGGCGTTGGCTAATTGCCTTGAGATGGTCATACTTGGAGATAAGGTAGTCAACCTTTCAACCTTTGAATTCAGTGAGAAGTTTGCCCCCAAAGGCTTCAGCTACATGAAGCGCTTTCGTAGAGATACGGGTGTTCACTTCGATTATCACGTGGACAAGACGGGCATAACAAAGACGGTATATTTGCTCCGCGATGCCAATACTGTTATGCTGACATATGATTTTGCGAGTGTCTCTGAACCTTGCGAGTTTGTCTTACGACCTTTCGTAGGCCTGAGGGATTTCCACTCTCTCCAGAGGGCTTATGCACCGCTGGGCTCGAAATGCGTTGCAGATGGTGTGCTCGTGCGGCATGATGTACCGGGCAATTGTGAACTGCTGTTGAGGTGCCCGGGGGCACGCTTTGAGAAAGACCAACAGTGGTGGTTCAACTTCGTGTATCGCAGGGATCGCGAGAGAGGGCAAGCGTGCTCCGAGGATCTGTGGACGCCTGGTTTTTTCAAGTGCCATGTCGAGTCGCGAACTGAGATCGTCTTCTGGGCGAGCCTGGTCGGATGCAACGGACATGAGGAGCCTATCGAGATAGACTGTGATACCGTGCGTAGAGATTTGCGGACGCACCAGCGCGAGGTAATAACAGCCGCTAAAGCCAAAGACGAACAATACGGGAAGCTCTGTTTGGCTGCGGGCCAATTTGTTGCAAGACGAGAAGCATCCGGCAATGGTGAGGTGACTGTGTTGGCAGGCTTCCCGTGGTTTGCGGATTGGGGCAGAGATGCGTTCATAGCTTTGCCGGGACTGTTGCTCTCGACGGGGCGTCTTGAGCAGGCCAAGGCGGTTTTGACCACTTTTGCCGGCGCCGTGGATGAGGGTATGATTCCAAACCGGTTCGATGATCGCAGCGAGGCCGCTCATTTTAACAGTGTCGATGCTTCCCTCTGGTTCATCAACGCAGCATTTCAATACTTGGACGCCACGGGCGATACAAGAACGTTCACGCAGAGGCTCTTGCCGACAATCCGCTGGATCATAGACTCCTACCAGGCTGGGACGCGATATGGCATTGTTGCTGACGGTGATGGCCTCATAATGGCGGGTGACGAAAACACCCAACTGACCTGGATGGATGCCAAGCACGAAGGCGTTGCCTATACACCCCGGCACGGAAAAGCGGTCGAGGTCAATGCCCTTTGGCATAATGCTCTTTGCCTGCTGGCGCAGTTCTATACCGGCAGGAATGTGGAAAATGCAGAGCGTTATAGGACAATGGCTGACAAGGTTGGAGCCAGCTTCTGTAAGCTGTTCTGGAATGAGCAGTCCGGGCACCTGAACGATAGTATCAAGCCGGACGGTTCTGTAGATTCGAGCCTTCGCGCGAACCAGATATTTGCGGTATCACTGCCGTTTTCACCGCCACTGTCGCCCGAGCAGCGAAGCTCCATTGTTAGCGTGGTGGAGAGAGAATTGCTGACGCCTTACGGCCTTCGCACACTGAATGTCCAACACAATGACTACATAGGCACTTATTTAGGTCCACAGGAACAACGAGACCAGGCCTACCACCAGGGTACCGTCTGGGCGTATTTGATCGGCCCGTTTGTGGAAGCATATCTGAGGGTCAACGAATTCAGCAGAAAGAGCAAGAAGCAGGCCGCCGAATTCATTCGGCCTCTTCTGGAACATCTCACCAAAGAGGCGTGCCTGGGCAGCGTGTCCGAGATATTTGACGGCGACGCGCCCCATGGGCCGAGGGGGTGCATCGCTCAGGCCTGGAGTGTGGCTGAGTTGCTCAGGGCATATCAGTTGGTAACCAGTTAGAGGATCGGCAGGCCGACTACTCTCGGTCGGCGATTCCGCAATTGCAGGCTGGTTCAATCCTCAAGTCCACGTTCTGATCCGGCGTGGCCGGTGGCAGAGATTTTTGTGCTTGCTGCATTACCTCCTTCAATGTGGTATAATCTATGCGCGTGTAAAAGAAATGAGTTGGTGTTGGAGGACAGAACAATGAGAACTGCCAGCACAGTAAACACAAGCGCATGTCTGTTGATTCTTAGTCTTATCTGCTACTCGGCCGAATGTGCGCAGGCGGCCGCAGACAGCAGCCCTGCGCCGAAGCGTAGTACGCTCGCCGGTGCGCAGTCACGACAGGATGCTCGATCCGGTACTGACGCGGAGCAAAAGGCTGCCGGGCCATCCGCGCGCGCAAGGACATCGAGGCAGAGGGCAAATCTCGTCAGGACTGTGGACTTCCATTTGCGCACGGGCGACCTTGTCTTTGGAAAGCTGGTTGACGAGGACCGGAACAAGATAAGCGTCGAGCGGGTAGCGGAGAGCAAGATTCTGGTGTCGACGTACAGTAAAAGAGAGATCGATTCGAGGACTCTGCAAACCAAGACTGTTCCTGAGTACAAATACTACCTTGACCTTGCCGATCGTTTCTCGAGGCAGACGTGGGACTTCCGGGATGATCCGGACGATTTCATCCAGGCAATACGTTGCTGCGAGAAGGCCAAGCAGTCGATGGAGGGCAGTGTCTCACAGGATGCCGAAAAGCTTGCGGAGATCGATAAGAAGATCAAGAAACTGCAGGCCGACAGGGAGGTTTGGGCCAGAGAAGTGGAGTCGCGGGCCAAGCTGAAGAAGCTCGAGTTCGAAGCGGAGTTCGAGAAAAGGTTCGACCAGCTTGAGGAGATGGTGAAGACAAGTAGTGAAAAGGTTGATGAGACCGTGACGCGGCTCGACGGATCCATTACGGAAATGGAGGGCTTCCAGCAGCGCCTGGACCAGAACCTCGCTATGATGGACGCGCGCCTGGCCCAGGAATTGAACGTGATGGCCAACAGAATCGAAGCCAACACAAGTCTGATCGACCCGTTCCGCATGTACCTGAGGACCCGCCGTCCGTTCGGCTATTACGGCTACTAATCCCCGGCCGCCTTATTACCAAGCGACCTTGGACGCCCATTTGGCCAGCGTAGTGGGTCGAATGCCGGACTCTTCAGAAAGGCCGGCGATATCAGCATCGTAGCCGACGGCGTCGAACCACTCGAGCATAACTGCAAAGTCTTCGCTGAACTTGCGGACTTCCTCGATGGGCGCCTGGGCAAACTCAACTGTCTTGCCGACAGCTGACCCAATTATCTCGGCTGCCTCGGGCATCGTACGAGCATCGCCAGCAATATCGATCGCACGACTATTGAGCCGCTGGTGGTTATCAAAAGCCCATGCCCCGTACTTTCCGATGTCCTCAACTGCGATCATCTGGAGCACTGTGCTCGGCTTGATCCCCACCATGAGCTTTCCTTCGTCGATGCCGGGCTTGAACCACGGCGAAACAAAGTTGTCCATGAAGAACACAGGCCGGATGATCGTATGGGAAGGGAAACCCAGGCCTCGGACCGTCTCTTCGACTCGCCACTTGTTATCAAAGTGAGGTATTCCTGTGCTTCGGTGGGCTGATCCGACGGAGGAGTACACAAAATGATGTACGCCGCCCTCTTTGGATACCTCGGCCAGGCGCTTACCCTGCGCCTCCTCAGTTTCTACGCCCGCTTCCCACGTGTTCTGAACGGCGAATACCCCCCAGACGCCCTTTATCGCCCTCTGCAGCGAGGCCACATCATCCAGGTCGCCCTGGACTACTTCAGCGCCGAGTTTGGCCAATGCTTGAGCCTTTTCACCGTCTGGTTTGCGGGTCATTGCCCTAACGCTATAACCGCGCGCCAGCAGTTCTCGGGCGACGGCACCGCCCTGTTGTCCCGTTGCGCCGGTCACCAATATTTCCTTTTGATCGTTCATGTCTATGCGCCCTTATTTTAGTAGGTTCTCTGTTACCCGCCCTCATAGTACATGAGGTCGGTCATCCGCCGGAGCTGTGACCGCCCGGATCACGTGCAGCTCCGCGCAGGAATGTCTGTCATCTTGTTGTCCGTTGTTATATCAGCCTTTACGCAAGGCCTGTACCTGAAAGTACGACTTGTGCTTGCGGGGTGTTCAGAGATAGCTCAAGCTTTCAGCGGGTGGTTGACGGCGCGTGCTGAGCTTTGCGCCTGGGCGTCTATGGTCTTGTCCCCGAGTCGCTTGTAGCTACAGCCCTAGCTCATCGGTGATAAGACAGCCATCGCAGGGGCAAAATGCCCGGATGTTCTCTTCTGCCGTGCCGGGCGGGATCTCGCAGCCAGGCATTAGAACGAATCGCTCGCCGCCGAGCTTGATGCACTCTCTCGCCGCTGCGGCGACATCTTGTGGGGTGCCTTGCAGCAGGACGGCCGACGGATCGAAATTGCCGCACAGCGTAATATCGGGCCCGACAAGCTGCCGCGCCCGGTCAAGCGGAACCATCCAGTCAACGTCAAGAATGTCGGCACCGCTTTGAGCCATGTGGGCTATGTTCTTGGAGATATCGCCGCAGATATGCAATCTCACGGTTGCCCCGGCCTCGTGGATCGCGGAGAAGAGCTTCTGTTCCAACGGCAGGATGTACTGTGCGTACATCTGCGGTGATATGAGACTTGCGGCGGCATCGCCGACGCCGATCATATCCGCGCCCGCCTTGATTTGGGCGACGGCGAAGGTGATTTCGTTTTGGATGATAATCTCACCGGCCTGCATGAACATATCCGGCTCATCGACCAGATCGAGCATTGCGCTTTCCATGCCCCGCAGATCGACGTATTCGGCCATTGGCCCTTCGACCCATCCCAGGACACTATGAGTCTGTCCGATTTCACCGGCCATTTTCCGCACGCTTTTGATGCGCTGTTTCGTACGTTCGGCGCTTTTTATGTCGAGCGGTCTTACTCGTGAAATATCATCGCGGCTTTTTATGAGCAACTCTCGCGGCTTGCCCACGCCCTCTTCGGGATAGTCAAATTCCATTCCGTAGGCAGAGGCTTCGCGCCACGGGTCGCTTATGGCACTTAGTTGGTCGAGATTGAAGGCTCGTGTGACCGCAAGCTGTGCGTCAACCAGCACATCGCCGTCGAGGTAATAGTCTCGGTAGTTACGCCCGATGAAATTGGCGGCCCAGGCCATGAAGATAGGCATCACAGCGAGCCGGTCGCAGGCGGTGCCGTTCAACGTCGCATAAATCCTCTCTTTTGGAGTCATGAGTCACCTCACCAAGTAGACGGCTCGCATCGGCTGAGCCCGGCTATGTCCCGGTTTCGCATGTGACTATTGCACCTGCGAATCGTACAATGGGCTGGCTATTCTACGTGAACCGCGTACAAGATTCACGCACTTTTTGGAGGCTTGTAGGGCTCACGGGTGTGTCTGTGGTGGTTATGGGCCGCTGAAAAGGTGCTGTGGGCGAAATTCCCAAGAAGCCTTGTCAGGTTCCTGGGTCCTTATTCGTCATTGATATAGAAGCCTAAACAGGGAGCTTTGATTGGACGCTGATTTAGAAGAAAGTCTGGTCGAGCGTTGTCGCCGATCTGATAGGGCTGGTTACACCGGTCTTGTCAGAATGTACTCGGGGCGCGTTTTTGGGATTTGTCTCGGTATGATCGGACACAGAGAAGATGCAGAAGATATGGCCCAGCAGGCGTTGCTCCAGGGTTTTGCCGGGATAAAGCAGCTCCGCGACGGCGAGCGATTTGGGGCTTGGATCGGCCGAATCACAAGGAATCTGTGCGTTGATCACATACGCAGGCAAGGCCGCACAAGGGACGCTCTGGCTGCACGTGAGTCCACCGAGGCCGGCGATACACGGGATTATGGCGATCTTGAGTCGGCGTTGGCGGAGCTTCCGGAGAAGTATCGGCTTGTCCTACTGCTTTACTATTTTGACGGCCGGAGCACCAAGAGCATCGCCGAATCGCTTGGGATCAGCCCTGGTGCCGCCCAGACCAGGCTAAGCCGGGCCAGAAAACAGCTGCGCAAGCTACTGCAAGCCAAAGGAGAACCATAATGAAAAGCGTCTGCAACAACATTCAAGAGCAGATTCCAGAGCTTATCGCTGGTACGTTGTCTGCTGAGAAGACCGCTGAGACAAAGGATCATATAGAGCGGTGTCCGGCCTGCTGTGAGTATTTCAATGCACTGCAAGCTGACGACAAGCTGCTGACGGATTTTGCCGAGGCGATGCAGCCCAGTGTTGCGCGGCTCGAAGAAGGTGTGGTGGGTGCGCTCAGTGACGAGCGGGCAAGTGAACTGGTCGGTTCCACTTCGATCTGGCGAACGATTCTAAGAGGCCCGGCAATGCGGTTTGCCGCGGCGGCGGTACTGTTGATCGGCGTCGGGTATATGGTCGGCCGGGTCTCAGCCCCTCGGTCATTGGACATGGGAGAGCTTCAGTCCGCTTTGGAAACTTCACTGATGTCTTCTCTCAAGCCGGCTATTCGACAGGATCTGCTTGGCGAGGTGGATCGTCGGATGCAATCAGCTTACGTGGCTAACAGTGTCCGGCTGAAAGACGAGCTGCATGAGCAGGTTCGCCGAGATTTGACCCAGTTTGCAGCGGAGACTCTCGCTGCTTCCACAACCATAACTAACCGGCGGGTCTTGGAACTCGTTCAGCTGATTGAAGCGGCCCGAACACAGGATCGCCAGAGAATGGTCAAGGCGCTCGAGCAGATAGAGTTGAATCGATTACGAGACAGAACAGAACTTGGAGATGGTCTCGTCGCACTTGCTGTCCAGACGGACGAGCTGTTGCGTGTGCGGCAAGACCCACTGTTAGATGAAAGGAGCAGGCAATGAAATCTCTAAGCCGAACAATTATTGTGTTGAGTGTTCTCGGTGTGGCCATGGGAGGTTCGTCCGGTTCCTCAAGGCTCCCCGGAGAGGCAGTAGATGTTGTGCAACCCGGGATTGCTGAGCAGGCGCCGAGGAGCCCGGGGGTGGCGGTAGAACCCGTGGTGCCAGCGCGCGTCCCCGCTCCATCCGAGCCGCCCCGTGAGGCTGTGCCGGTCTCTACACGGCCGTCTCGGCCGTCTCGGCCCTACGGCCGCAGCTCAGGTCGAGGCGCCGCGATGATGGCACTGCCAAGTACGCTGGGCCGCAGCGATGCGCGTCGTGTCCTCGTAGTACCCACGGATGAGCTTAATGGGGAAGACCTCGCTGCAATAGGGGAGGACATGCTTGTCATGTCACACATCCTTGACAAGAGTAAAGGCTCTCAGGAGGACACCCGGAGATACAACAGCGCGGAAGGGCTCTTTGTGGATTTCGGCCCTTTCTTCAGACGGGTCAGTCGCGTGACAGACGCCATCTATCTTCAGGGCTACGGAGCGCTGTTCCTGATGGAAGCGAGTCTTCCGCTTTCGGTCCCATCGGAGGACGAGAAACAGGAGCATCAGGCCGAACAGGAGAAAGAGGATGTAGATCCGGTTTGGCGGATGACGCGGTCGCGGATACTCTCGCCGGAGCCTTCGATCGATGAGCCGCAGGCAGACGAGGAGCGTGAGTATGATCCGGAGGAAATTGCGGAACTCAAGAGAGAACTCGTCAGAACGCTCAAGCACGCAGCGAACATTCGGCACTTGAAGGCGGATGAGTGGGTAGTTCTGACCATTACGGGCAAACCGCAACTGCCGGCGGGCGACGCCCATGACTTTAACCGCTTCAGCTACGAGCAACTTATGTACGGGGGAATGATGGATGCGCGGCTAGGGCTAGAGGCTCAACTTCTTGGAACGCCCCCTCTATCGGTCACGGTTGTGACTATGCGGGCCAAGAAGTCCGACGTCGATGCCTTTGCCAAGGGTACGCTGGATTTTGAGCAGTTCCACCAGCGGGTCAAAGTGCTTGAATACCCCGACATCAGGGCGGCAAGCGTAGCTGGACGCTCCTCGGCGTATGGGGACTACTACGGGCCGGTGTCGCGGACCAGGCAAAGATGATACAGGCCTGCCCTCGTTGGGTCGTCAGGCAGCGGCCTTTCCGGTCCGCCAAACGCAACCGGGCGGGCCGAGGCCGAGTCCCGTTCGATGAGCCCCGTCAAGTGTCTGTGTGCTACCTGCTCAGACTTGATGCAGGAAGCGCATCACCCGTGGCCGAACCCGGATGTTGCCCTATACCGGCATGATAAGCCTGCAGAGACCGTACGGGAGTTGAGTCGTCTCGACTGGCGGCGATGCCCTTCGCGGCGGCGGCAGCAGCGGCTGTAGTGGTTATGTAAGGGATCTTGTACTTGATGGCTGCTTTGCGAATGTAGGAGTCATCGTTTTTGCTTTGCTTTCCGGCCGGAGTGTTGATGACGAGCTGAATCTCGCCGTTGGTAATAGCGTCCAATATGTTGGGTCTGCCCTCGTGCATCTTGAGGATGTGGTCGGCCTCGACCCCTTTCTTTGCCAGGAACTTGTGCGTACCTTCGGTTGCCTTTATTTCGAAGCCGAGCTTGCGAAATTCCTCTGCGATCTTGACAGCAGCCCGCTTGTCGGCGTCACTGACAGTCAGCAGGATGGTGCCTCCAGATGGTAAGTCCTGCTTGGCGCCCTGCTGAGATTTGAAGAAGGCCAGGCCGAAAGAGTCGGCCAAGCCCAGAACTTCACCCGTCGAACGCATTTCGGGCCCGAGAAGTGGATCGACCTCCGGGAACATATTGAACGGGAAGACCGCTTCTTTGACCCCAAAGTGGGGGATCGGGCGTTGCGTCAGGTTGAGGTCGGAGAGCTTCTTGCCCAGCATGAGCTGGGTGGCAAGGCGGGCCATAGACAGCGCGCAGACCTTTGAGACGATAGGCACAGTGCGGGACGCTCGGGGATTGGCTTCGAGGACATAGACCGTGTCGTCCGCTATGGCATATTGCATGTTCATCAGGCCCACGACATTCAGCTCAGTTGCGATCTTTCGGGTGTATTCGCAGATCGTGTCAATGTGTCTTTTGGGAATGCTGACGGGCGGGATGACGCAGGCGGAGTCGCCTGAGTGTATACCTGCCAATTCAATGTGTTCCATAACGGCGGGCACAAAGGCATCGGTTCCATCGGCGACCGCATCTGCCTCAGCCTCTATCGCATTCTCGAGGAACTTGTCGATCAAGATTGGCCTTTCGGGTGACACTTCCACTGCCGCAGTGACGTAGTGTCTGAGCATCTCCTCGTCATGGACGACTTCCATGGCGCGTCCGCCGAGCACATACGAAGGCCTGACCATGAGGGGGTAACCGATCTTCTCGGCGATGGAAAGGGCCTCTTCGATGCTGGCGGCCATGCCGGATTCGGGCTGAGGGATGCCGAGCTTTCTCATCACGGCCCGGAAGCGATCACGGTCCTCTGCCAAGTCTATTGTCTCGGGGGACGTTCCGATTACGCGAACGCCCGCCTCTGCAAGCTCGTTGGCGATGTTTAGCGGCGTCTGGCCGCCAAACTGGACAATGACGCCTTCGGGTTTTTCCTTTTCGTAGATGCTCAAGACGTCTTCGACCGTTAGCGGCTCGAAGTAGAGTTTGTCGGAGGTGTCGTAGTCTGTGGAGACTGTCTCCGGGTTGCAGTTGACCATGATCGATTCGTATCCCTCGTCCCGCAGTGTGAAGGCGGCGTGGACACAGCAGTAGTCGAACTCGATTCCCTGGCCGATGCGGTTGGGACCTCCTCCGAGGACCATTATCTTGCGTCTGTCGCTGGACCCGACTTTGTCCGGGGCGTTGTACGTGGAGAAGTAATAGGCGGCATTCTCGACGCCGCTCACGGGGACGGGCTCCCAGCCTTCGACTATGCCGAGAGACGCGCGTCGCTCGCGAATTTGACTTTCCGGCACGCCGAGAAGCCTTGCCAAGTACTTATCGGCGAAACCGTCCTTCTTGGCCTGGATCAGCAACTTGTCCGGGGGTACTTTGCCCTTGTGTTTGAGTATCTTCTCCTCGAGCGCGACGAGCTCGGCCATTTGTTCGATGAAATAGCGCTTTATGTGCGTTTTCTCGAATAGGGTCTGAACGTCGGCGCCCTTGCGGAGGGCTTCGTACATGATGAACTGTCGCTCGCTCGACGGGGAGGTGAGAAGGTTCAGCAATTCGTCCAGAGAGAGCTTGTTGAAGTTCTTTGCAAAGCCCAGTCCGTGGCGGCCGATCTCAAGAGAACGGATGGATTTCTGGAAGGCCTCCTTGTAATTCTTGCCTATGCTCATGACCTCGCCGACGGCCCGCATTTGTGTGCCGAGCTTGTCCTCCACACCTTTGAACTTCTCAAAGCCCCATTTGGAGAACTTGACCACGACGTAGTCGCCGGAGGGGGTGTATTTCTCAAGCGTTCCATCCCTCCAGTATGGTATTTCCTCGAGCGTGAGCCCGCCGGCGAGTAGGGAAGAGACGAAGGCTATCGGAAAACCCGTGGCCTTGGAGGCCAGTGCCGACGAGCGTGAGGTTCTCGGATTGATTTCGATGACCACCACCCGGCCTGTGTCGGGGTCGTGGGCGAACTGGACGTTCGTACCGCCGATCACCTCGATCGCATCCACGATGTCGTACGAGTACTTCTGAAGCTTCTGCTGCAACTCAGGTGCGATGGTGAGCATTGGAGCAGTGCAGTACGAGTCGCCGGTGTGCACGCCCATTGGGTCGACGTTTTCAATAAAGCAAACGGTGATCTTTTGTCCCTTGGCATCGCGGACGACTTCAAGCTCCAGCTCCTCCCATCCGAGGACAGATTCCTCAACGAGGATTTGCCCCACAAGACTCACGGAGAGGCCGCGGGCTGCCACAGTACGAAGTTCCTCTACGTTGAAGACCGCACCTCCGCCGGTTCCACCCATAGTGTAGGCAGGTCGGATGACAACGGGGTAGCCGAGTCTGTCGGCGATTTGCTCGGCCTCTTCCACGCTGAAGGCGGCCTCGCTCTCCGGCATCTCGATGCCGAGACGGTTCATTGTCTCCTTGAAGATGACGCGGTCCTCACCTCGCTCAATGGCGTCGACCTGGACCCCGATTACCTTGACTGCGTATTTCTTCAGCACGCCCGCGCGGTGAAGCTCGGAGGCCAGGTTCAGCGCGCTTTGGCCGCCGAGATTCGGCAGCAGGGCGTCCGGTCGTTCGGTTTCTATGATCTTGGTCATGGCTTCCAGCGTCAGTGGCTCGATGTAGGTCACGTCGGCCATGCCGGGATCGGTCATGATGGTAGCCGGATTCGAATTGGCGAGTACTATCTCGTAGCCCAACTTGCGAAGGGCTTTGCAGGCTTGCGTTCCTGAGTAGTCGAACTCGCAGGCCTGGCCAATTACGATGGGGCCCGAGCCTATAATCATCACCTTGTCTATGTCCTTTCGTTTCGGCATTGCCCAATCTCCTGTCTATAGTAGTGGTTCCAAATGTTTGCGGGAGATTAAACAACATCTGGTTGAGGCTGTCAAATGGGAAAAGGCCGGGGCTCGAGTTGAGAGTCATTCTGCCGCATCTGTGACGGGATCAGACCGTCCGGGTGCGGCTTGTCAGGCCCCTGGCATAGGAATCAGTGCAAAGGGAGAGTGTGGTTAGGCTACCGGGGAATCATTCACCTGGGTGTCGGAATGAGACTGCATTGCCCGCTCAGGAAATCCTCCTGCAGAGAGAAGTGTATTGTCAACTTCTACTTGCCAACTGACATCTCGGGTGTTAGTTGGCAGCCAGTGTCACTGCGAACAATAGGGGAAGATCTCGGAATAAGAGGATGGGTCGTATTGGAGGATTACCTCCGGTACGAATCCTGCCGGCACTTTGTTGAGCCCCAAACGATCGAAATACAGGTCGTTATTTCCGCCCAGGGTCATTTCCACATTGGAATGGTTGAT
>CP070675.1:5757963-5821040 GCA_020352215.1 Phycisphaerales bacterium | reverse complement strand
TCGACTGTTACTTCAATAGCCAGATGACCCTCCAAGCGGGTCATCGGATCAATTTTGATAGTAGCCATTACTCATCTCCTTCTAAAATCAACAACAAGCCAACCGTGTTGGCATCTTCATTTTCAAGTGAGATTAATGCTCTCTTAGTCCTTCACACTGTAAAATGGGCTCATCCCATCCGGGAAGTCAGGTTCCGTACAACCCTGGCAGGGATTACGAGCACCGACGCACCAGTTTACTCCGTAGCCACCGGCAGTGGCCGCGTTCCATTGTCGGATAGGACAGTCCGCATGGGTTTGCTGGCCGTTACAGCCAAGCCCTGCAAGACAACCGGGGTCGCCAAGCACTTTGGCCTTGGCGCCCTGCCCGCGATTCGGACAGTGGTAATGGACGTGCTCGCCGAAGAATTCTATTGGCCTGCCCTCGCCATCCAGTTCGGGCATATTGCCGGCCAATAACGCCGCCACAGTTCCAACGATCCAGTCGGGATGTGAAGGACAGCCCGGTATATTGACTACGGTCGGACGGTCTTTTCCAGGTATTCCCAAGTAACTCAAGGTCTCATTGACCCCCAAGGCAATGGTTGGATTCGGGTTGCCGGCAGGTATCCCGCCATAACTGGCACAGGTTCCGACTGCCAGGACGCAGATACAGTTTTCATGCAGCGCGAAATCTTTGAAGGCGGTTTCCATGGTTACAGGCTCACCGTTCTCACCTTCCGTCTGCTCTTCCCATACGTGACAGTAGTGACCCTGGGCGCCGACCGGGATAGCACCTTCAATGACCAGGACGTAACCTTCGGCCTCGCGAGCATCCTCGGCCGCGCCAACTGCCAGGTCGTCCGCCGCCGCCATCACGGACGGGTGGAATTTCAGGTCAAGAGTGTTAACCAACAAGTTATCAATTGTCATGTAATGAATGGTGTTCAGCAGCGACACCGAGCAACCGGTACAGCTCTGCCCCTGCAGCCATATCACCGGCACACCGGTGGCCTCACCAGCGGCCATCGCCTTCTGCAACTGCAATAGGCCGGCCCCCTTGAGTGTCAGCGCACCCGCTAACGCCGCAGAGGCCTTTAAGAAATCACGTCGAGTAACATTCATTTTCATACCCTTTCAAAATGTCGCCATTATTCAGACTGGCAGCTACCTTATATGGACACGTGATCTTTGGAGAACGTCGGTCGAATATCTGTAACGGATATCCATCCTGGACGAATCATAGGCGGTCTCCGTGAGTTTACTAAGAAGGCTCTCGCTTATTGTGTAACGGGGGTTCCGTGACATGACAAGATGAAGGGCTACACTCCACCTCACTCCGCACAGATCTCCCTGCCGAATTCTCCGCCCCCATAGCGTCAACCATCCTGCCAAAAGCATTGCCCCTCCGGACAATCCCCTCTCTCAACGTAGGTTACCGCACGATGCCGGTCTCTGTCCGCAAACCTCTTCTGACCAACTTCGGCCCTTCATGGCTCCTACCAAGTGCCTCATGCGCGTCCCTAACACGGCATCGGACCGTCCTTTCAGAAAGACAAGGCCACGCTCACAGGGGACACAACCTGGCACCACAGCGATATTACCAAAATCAAGAAAGGGGCACAAGAAGAAACTTCTCGTAATCGAGAAAAACCCAAGGGCGGGCCGTGACATCATACGTCCTTGTTTATAAAGGGTTTACATAGAGAATTCGTTGTCTGAAGTCACTGGTAAGGAGTATTTTTGGAGCAAGAAACCGGGCACGGGTCCGAGAAGAACACGGAGAAAGAACGTGAGCCCAAGGTCGTCGCTTACAAAAGAAGGGGACAAGGATCCTTCTGCGGCATCAATGTGCGTCTGGGCCACAGCCCAGTAGGGAGACCGCTCGCATGGCATGCAACAGGTCGTGGGTTTGAATCCCATTGGCCCCACTTCATCTGAACCTTTCGGAAGTGTTTTTGTGGGATGAGTTTGTGTCAGGGTCAGCTTCGGCTTGCCAGCATTCGGACCGATCCCGCCATGCCAGCGGATGAGCCAGGCAATTTCCCGTTCGCTTGTTGGCACAGAGCCACTTTCGTCCAAACCATTAGCCCATCTTCTTTCCGGCGTCTCTTGTTCTGACATTCCAGGACATCGCCGTCGGCAAAACGCAACCAGGAAGAGCTATCATTGAGAATGCGGGCCGAACAAATAGGAATGTGGTCGATCGTAGTTCCCAAGTGATCTGAGAAGGGCAGTGAGATCACGGTGCAGATACCTCCTATAGCCAATGTCGAGATGAGTCCTGACAAGAAGTAGAACTTGACCAGCTTATTCGCAACGACACTCACTGCAACCGAAAGAACCAAGATAACGGGCATTAGTACCAGCCCTTGATCTGTCACTTCCAACGCCTCACTCAGCGAAAAGGCAAGTGCGAAAACGCCAGTGTACATGGCTACGAAGGCCGCTGCCATTACGAACCGAGTCTGTATGACTCTGGCAATGACTATTGCTGCAACGCTCACAACGAACGAGGCGATTGACAATGGATACAAATAGACCCAAAATGCCGGCGATGCCGTCAAGTCCATCGGCTCTCTTCCTAAAGTCGGTTTCTACTTCCTGTGCCTACCCGTACCAGAGACTTCCATTTTGCTTGATTCGGTTCTTACGGCCGGACACGATGAGTCCAGAATTGCCGACACTCGGTTGCTGACCAAATCGCAATCGCTACGAAGCCAAGTGAACACAGTGCCGTTAGCGATCCTGCCTTCGGACCGCTTGCCGGGGCCATGGCACGACGTGATTCTCCGATGGTCATAGGCAAGTCTCTGGTATGGAGTATGCCGCATCACATTATAGCTGCCAGGGAGACCTCTGAGGAATCGTTTACGCCATTTTCCGGGGCCCCAACCGCAGGCATATGCGGGACCTTCAAGGCATACCGACGGAAGGCTTGCCTGCACATTGCGGTTCTGGTACCATTGCAGGTGAGCTTCTCAAGAAGGATTGAATCAAATTGTTGTGGGACTAACGGTCCTCGATGGAGAATACTTGGCATGCAGGTCGGCATTATCTCCGACACCCATGATGACCACCGAAACGTGCTGCGGGCTGTAGAGCTGTTCAACGAGCGCGGCGTGGAGTATGTTCTGCACGGGGGCGATATCGTATCTCCGTTCACGGCCAAAGCATTTGCCGATCTCAAAACAGCCAAGTTCATTGCGGTCTTCGGCAACAACGAAGGCGAGAAGCTGTCTCTGAAGTCTGTGATAGAGGACTTTGGCGGCGAGATCCACGAGTACTGCTACAAGGGCGATCTCGGGGGAAAGAGAATCTACATGACTCATACTCACCATAATGTGGATGCAATCGCCAAGAGTCAGATGTATGACCTGCTTATATACGGCCACACCCATGAGCAGTACATCCGCCAGGTGGGCAAGACTCTTATTATCAATCCCGGTGAATGTACTGATTGGCTAACCGGCTCGGCCCACGTTGTCCTGCTGGAGCTCGATGACATGAGCTACCAAGTTCAAGAAATAGCAGGGCCATGAGCATTCGTTGTCGGCGTTAAGACAATCCGCGCAGCCTAGACTTTCGCTGATCCACAGCATCCTACAAAGGCAGATGAGGCACAATATGATTCGGCCTTCGCAAGGGGTACGCCGCAAGATGACACTGCCTGTCCTTGTAATCGAGCTGTTTGACCTTATAATAGGCCCCGTCAGATATTACGGAGACAAGGTATGGCTAGAATTACGAAACTTGACGACATCGTATCGCTATGTAAACGAAGGGGGTTTATTTTTCAGTCCAGTGAAATCTACGGCGGGCTGGCGAGCTGCTATGACTACGGGCCGCTCGGCGTAGAACTGAAGAACAATGTCAAGAAGGCCTGGTGGAAAAGTGTCGTGCAGACACGAGATGACGTAGTCGGGCTCGACTGCAGCATCCTGATGCACCCATTGGTATGGAAGGCCTCCGGCCATGCGGACAAGTTTGCAGACCTTATCGCGGAGTGTAAGAAGTGCAATACCAGGACCCGCGTCGACCACCTCCAGGAGAAAGAGACCGAGCACGCTGACGAGCACACCGAGCACGTCTCAATCGATGCCGCCCAGGCAAAAGGATATGACCTGAGCAACAAGTTATGCCCCAATTGCGGTGTGGTCGGCCAGTTTACCGAACCGATGCCGTTCAAGCTGATGTTCGAGACGCAAATGGGTGCAAATGTTGACGATTCAATGACGATGCACCTGCGGCCCGAGACCGCTCAGGGTATCTTCGCTAATTTCCGGAACGTTCTCGACACGACCAGAGTCAAGATACCATTCGGCATCGCGCAGATCGGCAAGAGCTTTCGCAATGAGGTAACAACCAAGGCATTTATCTTCCGGACCCGCGAGTTCGAGCAGGCTGAGCTTGAGTTCTTCTGCGAGCCCGGAACCGACGAGCAATGGTACGAGCACTGGAAAGAGGCTCGATTCAATTGGTACACGGACCTGGGGATAAAGAAAGAGAATCTGCACTTCCGCGACCACGACCCGGACGAGCTGGCGCACTATGCCAAGGCCTGCGTCGACGTGGAATACAAGTTCCCCTTCGGAAGCGGCGATTGGCAAGAGCTCGAGGGCATCGCCAACCGCACCGATTTTGACCTCCGCCAGCACCAGCGAGGTATGAGGACCCTCAACAAATGGTACGAACGCAAGGGCGACATGACCAGCATAGAACTATCCGACGAGGCCGAGGAATATCAGAAAGGCCCGCTATCTTACTTCGACGACGAAAAGAAGCAGCGCTATGTCCCCTATGTCATCGAGCCGAGTGCCGGCATCGACAGGAGTGCGCTGGCCTTTTTGGTTGATGCGTATGACGAGGAGGAAGTCCGCGGCGAAACAAGAAATCTGCTGCGATTCCACCACGCCCTTGCGCCGGTAAAGGTTGCCGTCTTTCCACTGGTCAGGAAAGAGGGCATGCCGGATATAGCGAGGAACATCTGCAACGACCTAAAGAAGTACTTCCATTGTTTCTATGATGAGAAGGGTGCGGTCGGCCGACGCTACCGCCGACAGGATGAAGCAGGTACTCCTTTCTGTGTCACCGTTGACGGGCAGACCTTAGAGGACAACACCGTCACCGTCCGCGACCGTGATTCAATGGAACAGATAAGGGTCTCAACCGGCCAGTTGGTCAATCACTTTCGGGACACGCTGGATATGTAGCAAGCGCAAAGCGTCGAGATTTGAGAGCCAAGAAAAGGGCCCGGCGCGCGGTTTTAACGCCCTGGTATAAGTAATTGTGTGCAAGTTTGGCTGAAGGCGCGGGCGTCATCTGACTGGAGAGGAAACGCAGGTAAGATGTGTTACTTGCCGAAGAGACTCAAGGCTCTTGGTCGCAATGAGACGATACGAACTCGAACACAGCAGCCAGCTGGCAAGCCTGGATGCAATAAAGGCCACAGTGCCGCCGGATGCCCCTATCGAGACTGTAACGCGCAAACAGTCGGACTACGAAAACCATGGCAAGCGTTTCTCACTGTATGGTGAAGTGATAGATATCTGACCCAGGTAGTCGAGCCGTGCGAACACACGTGGTTGAGCTATTGATGGAATGAGGATTGCACAACTATGAACAACACACATGTCGCTGTCAATTCACTCCAAGAATACGATGGCAAAGAAGTTGCGCTTGCTGGCTGGTTGTATAACAGCCGAGGAAGCGGCAAGATTCAATTTCTGATTATTCGGGACGGCACCGGGCTGTGCCAGTGCGTCGTCGAAAAGGGCAAAGTGCCTGACGAGCTGTTCGGCGAGCTCAGGCATCTCGGCCAGGAATCCTCTTTGACCGTGACCGGCACGGTCCGCGCCGACGAGAGAAGTGTCGGCGGATACGAACTGGCGGTAACCAACGCTCAAATAGTCTCGGCCTCAGACGGCTACCCCATCACGCCGAAATCACACGGCGTGGATTTTCTGCTGAAGCACCGCCACCTGCACCTGCGTTCGCAACGTCAATGGTGCATAGGTAGGGTCCGCCACACGATCGTCGACGCAATCCGGCGTTTCTTCAACGACAACGGCTTTGTCCTTATCGATACACCGATCTTCACAACTATAGTCGGGGAAGACCAGCAGTCGCTTTTCGAAGTAGACTATTTCGGCACCCCGCTGCACCTGACCCAGACCGGGCAGTTGTATGTTGAATCAGCGGCAATGAGCTACGGCAAGGTCTACTGTTTCGGGCCCACCTTCAGAGCCGAGAAAAGTAAGACCCGCCGACACCTTACCGAATTCTGGATGGTGGAACCGGAGGTGGCATTTACCGACCTTGACGGATTGCTTGAACTGGCTGAGAATTTCGTGTCCTTCATAGTTTCTCAGGTCCTGATCAACAACAGAAGCGATCTCGATACTATAGGTGCGGACACAACAACACTTGAGACGATCAAACCGCCGTTCTATCGACTAACCTACACCGAGGTCGGCAGCATCTTGAGAGGCGAAAAAGCCAAAGTTTTTCAGGCTGAACAACTACGACAACTGCAAGACGAGAGGCAGCAGTTAGAGGACAAGATTGCGGAGTTCGAGGCCGAACAACAGGCAGGCCAGCTTAAGCAATGGAAAAAGGACAAGATCGCGGCCGAGCTGATCGAGCTGCGCGGGGCCCTTGCCGAGGTGAATACAAGGATTGAGAACAACCCCAAGCATGCCCAACTGGCCGCCGAATTTCAATGGGGCGAGGACCTGGGCGGCTCAGACGAAACAATCATTTCACAGATGCACGACAAGCCTGTCTTCGTCACGCACTATCCCAAGCAGGCCAAGGCCTTCTACATGAAGACCGATACGGAAAATGAAAAAGTCGTGTTGAACTTCGATCTGCTCGCCCCGGCCGGATTCGGTGAAATCATCGGTGGCTCGGTCAGAGAAGACGATTACGACCGGCTGCTCGAGAGAATCAAAGATCAGGGCCTGAACCCCGAGACCTACGAATGGTACCTGGATCTGCGCAAATATGGGTCGGTGCCACACGGCGGTTTCGGGCTCGGTGTCGAACGAACCGTGGCGTGGATCACCGGGGAGAAACACATCCGACAATGTATTCCTTTTCCGAGAATGATGGACAAGGTCTACATATAGCGTGAGCGCCTCATTTTTGATTGACACCACAGGCGATTTCTTGTACAGCGTAAATCAATTCTGCCTATCTGTTTATGTCCCTGCGAATGCAGGGCAGATAGGCCATCGCCGTGGTCCCTTTTTAGGAGGCAAATCATGAAGACGATTATCTCTTCCTCTATCAGCCTGGGCTTGGCGGTTCTGCTGTTGACGGCGGCTCTTGTATATGAACCGGCTCAGGCCGCCAATCAAGATTTGTCACAGTCCCCACTTGGCAGCGAGAGCGCCCGTTTCGCCAAGCCTAAGAAAGCCGGTCAGCTAAACATCATTGTATTCGGCGCACATCCCGACGACTGCGAGATCAGGGCCGGGGGCTCTGGGGCCATGTGGGCCAAAAAGGGACACCAAGTCAAATTCGTTTCTACTACTAACGGGGATATCGGGCACTGGAAGATCGCCGGTGGACCGCTGGCCAAGCGACGGACGGCAGAGGTCGAGGAGGCGGCAAGGATTCTGGGCATCGCTACCGAGGTCCTGGACATCCACGACGGCGAACTGATGCCGACCCTGGAGAACCGAAAGACGTTCGTTAGGCTGATCCGACGGTGGAATGCTGACATCGTGATAACGCACCGCCCGAACGACTACCATCCGGACCACAGGTATACGGGGGTTCTCGTTCAGGATGCGGCATATATGGTCATCTGTCCGTTCATTTGCCCAGACGTGCCGCACCTGAAGACCAACCCGGTCTTTCTGTATTCCTCGGACCGCTTTCAGAAACCTAACCCTTTTGATCCCGATGTGGTCGTTGCGATCGACCCCGTGATCGAGCAGAAGCTGAATGCTGTTGCTGTCATCGAATCGCAGTTTGTCGAGGGTGGCGTCTCAGGGCACGAAGGGCTGATCCCCAAGAACGAGCAGGAGCGGGCGGCGGCTCGCCAACGAGTACGTGAGCGATTTCGCCGTCGGTTTGAGGCGACCGCCAACAGATATCGCGAGAAGCTGATCGAGCTCTATGGTGAACGCGAAGGCAAAAAGGTACGCTACGCCGAGGCGTTCGAGGTCTGCGAATACGGTCGACGCCCTTCGGCCGCTGAGCTCAAGAAGCTGTTCCCGTTCTTCGATCGCTAAAGCGCCGGGCCGACGCTCTGTCGCCAGAGGCCGCTACATCGGTATGGATACGTGGACAATACAGAAGCTTCTGAGCTGGGTCACCAAATACCTGGCAGATAAAGGTGTTGATTCGCCCCGTCTAAGCGCCGAACTGCTCCTTGGCCACGTGCTCAGCATGGCGCGTATCGAGCTATATGCGAAATTCAACACAGTTGTTGAGCCTGGACAATTGGACCGACTGCACGAGCTGGTCAAGCGAGCAGGTCAACACGAGCCTGTGGCCTATCTGGCCGGTGAAACTGAATTCTACTCTCTGGCGCTGAAGGTGACACCCGATTGCATGATCCCTCGGCCCGAGACCGAATTGCTCGTCCAAAGAGCCGTCGAGTTCTTGCGGACCCGCATCGGTAAGCGGCTGGTATGCGACTTGTGCACTGGTTGCGGCTGTGTTGCCGTGGCAATAGCGAGGAACCATCCTGATGCGAGAATCGTCGCGACCGATATGTCCGAGGCAGCACTCGCTGTTGCTGCGGAGAACGTCGCGAAGCACCAGCTTCACAACAGGATTGATCTGCTATGTGGCGACTTGTTTGATCCGCTCGTGCTTGAATCGGACACCGACAAATTTGATTTGATTGTGTGCAATCCGCCTTATGTGAGCGCAGATGAGCTTGAAGCACTTGATAAAAACGTGAGAGACTACGAGCCGAGATTGGCCCTATTTGCGGGGGCCGATGGGCTTGACCTCTACCGCAGGATTGTCGAAAAGGTGGATCAGTTTCTCAAGCCCGATGCCGTACTGATGTTGGAAATAGGCTATTCGCAAGGGCCGGCCGTCAGAGAGCTGCTCGATCAATCCGGGGCTTTCGCCGAACTCAAAATCGAGAAGGACTCCCACAATAACGACCGCGTCGCTATCGCGACAAGAGCTTCAATCTGACACTGCCGAGGGGCCTGTCTCAGCTTGACTGTCTTTCTGTTTCCGCATCTGCTCAAGCTCGTCGGCCAGCTTACCGACTTCAAGACGTAGTTTCAGTCTTTCTCTGTCGCTTCGCAAAACATGTCTCACGATCCAGACAACCACCAGAGCCGGGAGGGCCCAGAAAGCCAGGATAAAGACCACCTCAACTGGCCCCGGAGTCCAGAGGGCTAAAGTGCCAACGATCATTTCTCAGCTCCTTTCCCCTTTTGCCCTTCTGCGTCGTCTTGCGCATGGCGAAGAGATTCATCGCGACTGCGCCACCAATCGCAGCACACCTGCACACGGAACGGCATGCCCCACCACACATAGAGCAACATTGTCATTGATCCGTTTGGGGCTCGCAGACAACCAACTTCGCCGTCTCTTCACGTACCCCTTCAAGACTAACACCGAGATCGCTCAGGATCGCGAATCCAGCGCCTACACCGGCGAGTAGTATCCCGGTGAGCAAATGCTCGGCTCCGAAGTACTTATGACCCCACTCAGTGGCTTGCTCACAAGCGCATAGAATGACCTTGTCTACATCCTCAGCGAGTTCGGCCTTGCCGGCGCCTGTCTTATCCGAAGGTTTGCACAGTTGCTCGTAGCGCTGATAACACTTGGATGGGGCCACCCCAAGATTCTTAAGAATCCTTGCGCCAAGACAGTCCGTGACAGACACGATCCCGCACAGGATGTGCTCCGTACCCACAAGGTCGAATCCATCTTCACAAGCCTGCGTCTGCGCTCGTTCAAGAACGGCTTGTGCACGCGGCGTCCGAGGTAGCTTGCGCCTGCCAACTGCGGCCCGCAGCGCCGCTTTCGCACGATCAACCACAGTAGAATCGCTCATTCTTTTACCTCCCGGCCCAGGGTAGACCTTTTTCGATTCCAGCCAGGCATCGACGTCCGCCCGGTCAAACTTGATATTCTTGGTGCTTATCCGAACGTAGGGCGGACAATCACCGCTGGCGATGTACTTGTACACCGTTCGCTTGGAGTCGCCCAGATAGACCGCCAAATCCTCTATCGACATCAGTTGCATAGCGTACTATCCTCATCAATATGCAGCATTATAGTACAAAAGGCAAAATAATGCAATGATATTCTGGAAAATCTATTCATTTTTCCGGTATTACTGGCCCGTGAGGACTTCAGATTCAACTTGGCCGCAAGTGGAGGGGTGGATCGGACTCCTGCCGTCGCGACACGTGGCGAAAAATGGGCTTCAAAGCCCGAAAAGGCCGATGTGCCGGATTTCAGCGAAAGAATCGCGAAATGCTCGCGAGAGTAAAACACTGGGATTGTTGAGGTTGCGATATGAGGCAGGATAGTTGAGCCGCCTTTTTTGCCAAAAATTCAAAAAAAAATATTGCTTTTGCAGCCGGCCAGGTGTATAGTCCATGCAACTTGATATAGGCCAATTATGGAGGAGCAGCCATGAGTAGGTGTAGAGTCGCATTCGCATTGTTCGGGGCGGTTATTTTCCTCACCAGTAGTGTTCACGGGAGCTTAGTCAGTCTCAGTTCTGATGTAGCGTCGGAGGGAGCCGACCCTGGTCTCGTGGTCATAGGTGAAGACGAGGTCTCTCCGACATTCACCATCACTACGGCTAATTACAGCGACATCACATGGACGGGGTACATACTGACGCTTGACCCTGAGGGTGAAGTGACGTTTGTAGAAGGTAGTGGGGGTAGCACGGACTTCGGCACGGTCGAGTATCCCGATGCTTGGACCATTGAGTTCTGGGCACCGGAGGAAGTACCCCCCGGTGAATTCGTCACATTTGAGTTCAAGGTGAATGTCCCCGACCCGGGCGACTACTCTTTTGCCGTGACACAGAACCCTATCCCTGAGCCCGTGACGGCGGCGCTGCTTGGATTGGGCGGTCTGGCCCTTCTGATGAGGCGGAGAAGGCAGGGCACTTAGCCACATTCGGGGCTGTCAGACACGTCGCGCCTCAGTGGACGCGGGCCGATCTCAGTCTTGTTGTCTGTTAAAGCGAGACGGCCGTGTGGCTTCGATACTTGAGATACCCCATCAATATGACAGGACGGTGTTGATCGTGTAGCCGTCAAGTTTCTCTCGGCCAGCCAATTCACTAAGCTCGATAAGGAATCCTATACCTACGACTTGGCCCCCTATTTTTTCGATGAGCTTGCAGGCCGCGGCCATTGTGCCACCGGTAGCCAGCAGGTCATCGATCATCAAGACCTTCGCGGCTTTTTCGATGGCATCGCTGTGCACTTCCAAGGTATCTGTGCCGTATTCCAGCTCATAAGTTACGCTCTCAGTTTTGAAAGGTAACTTGCCCTTCTTTCGTATGGGGACAAAGCCCACGCCTAACTTCTCTGCAACGGCAGCTCCGAATATGAAGCCTCTTGCCTCGACAGCCGCCACATACTCGACGCCTGTCTCGGCATAGCCCGCACAAAGTGCATCCACGGCGGCAGAGAATGCGTTCGGATCAGCCAACAGGGGCGTGATGTCGCGAAATAGGATTCCCTTTTTAGGCCAGTCCGGAATGCTTCGAATGTATGCTTGCAGATCAATTCCTTTTGTAGTCATGAGTCTACCTTCCTTGGTATACATTCTCCTTACCAACGCTCAAATGAATACACCATCTAACAGCGGACAAGTATTGTTGCTATATTACCGGAATAAGGCAAGTTTCTGTGTCGGCATCCGTGCGAAACCTAGTCCTCATTCATGTATTCGTAGAGCTTGGTGAGGGCGTCACGCCGGATCTGGCGAATCCTTTCCCGGGTCAAGTTTAATTTCTTGCCGATTTCTTTTAGTGACATCGGCTTGTTCCCGGCCAAACCGTAATGCAGTCTCAGTATCTGGGCTTCCCTCGGCTCGATTCTGTTGAGCAACCTTAACGCCTTTGCTTTCTCTTCATGCGCTACCAATGCGTCTTCCGGTCTGGCGGCACTCGGGTCTTCGACAGTTGCCTCGAGCATCTGGCTTTCGTCCGAGTCATTGCCGCCGCGAGTCTCATTAACGGAGCCCAGGACCTCAACGATCCGATGGATGACCTTTGCTTTGCGCAAAGGCAGATGCATGATATCGGCCATTTCTTCAACGCTTAGAATCCTGCCGACTTTGCTTTCCAGCTCTGCTGTGGTGTGCCGCCACTGATTTATCAATGCCACCATGTAGGTGGGAATATGAACCGGCTGGACGTTTTCGAGCAGAGCACGCCTGATGCTCTGCTTTATCCACCACGCTGCATACGTGCTAAAACGGGTGCCACGGTTGGGATCGAAGTAATCAACGGCCTTTATGAGGCCGAGATTTCCCTCCTCGATCAGGTCCCCAAGGCTCATGCCCCGGCCACCATATCTTTTTGCAATGCTGACAACCAGCCTCAGATTGCTTCGCACCAAGCGCTCCCTGGCCTCTGGGTCATTATCTTCGACGATGAGTTTTCCTAACTCATACTCTTCTTCCCAGCTCAGTAGTGATGCTTCGTCAATCTCTTTGAGGTATTCTTTTATTGTGACATCAAATGCTATGGCTCACTCCCGCCCGACCAACAGCCTTTCGACTCCGGCCATGAGGGCAAATTGCGTTGCTGTGCTGCTCCATCTTATGGGACTACCCGATCCTCACGAAGCCAGATACTAAGTGGGATATCGGTCAGATGTGGCCGGGGGTTTAGTGGGCCAAGTCGAAACTCACCGCCGCCTAGCACCGTGCAGCAAAACCGGCACCTGGCCCCCATCTTGGTCAATAGAGAGGCTGTTTATCGGGGTTTTGCGGCCCTTTAGCGGCTGCAACATGACGGGCCCCTCCTCACGGGATTCCTTTGTTCGGTATCGCCTGACGACATGCGGTCTGCCCAGGCTAAGGCTGCGAGGTAAGGATGCCCTACGGTGCGCAGGCAAGCGGGACCCATACCGAGTCAATGGACAAAAGCCCGGTGCTGGTTGGACAAAATGCAGGTGTGATACGCCCTGCTCTGGTGCCTGTGCGGTCCCTTGTGATTCTACGCTATGCGCAATCTGTCACCCAACAACAGTTCTACAAGACTGTAGAGGGCAAATCCTAACGCGACAGCCAGGATGGCGTAAAGCTGCCAATCACCACCGACAGCTCCCACAGCCTGTGGGATTCTATCGAGCAGTGGCCCACCTTGGTCTGCAAAGCCGGCTGCAACGCGTCGAAACAGGCCGACCACACGGCCCGGAAACAGAAGTGTCCCCACGAAAACGGTAGCACCCACCACGATACAACCCGCCAATGCAAGGCGTTCCTGCCACACCACGTGGGCCAAGATCCGCTGTTCTTCGGATCTTTCAACCTCTCTGAGCACTCTGGCGGTGAAACCGGCTGGCACAGGCTCGCGATGGCCCTGCATCGAGAGCCTCAGCATATCATCGAATCGATCCTCGTTGGGTCTACTTGTCGGCATTGCTATCTTCCCCGAACACCGGAGCCAACGTTTCTTTCAATCTCTCCCGTCCTCTGAACAAATATGTCTTAGCTGTATTATGCCTTACTTGCATCACTTTTGCAATATCGGCGATACTCTTTTGTTCCTTATAGAAGAGCATCACCGCCATGGCCCATAGTCTCGGCAACTCCTCAACGGCTTTCCAAACGACCTCTTTCGTCTCCTCGTGAAGGACTGCTGCGGTAGGGTCCATCCCCGTGCTGCCGGCAGTTTCACCATCTGCCTCAGCCTCAAGCTGCACGTGCCTTCTGTTCTTCCGCAGGTAGTTTATTGCCTGACGGTACGCAATGCTCCACAGCCACGTGCTCAGTTCGGCTTTGCCACTGTATCGACTGAGGCCGCGATAGACCGCCAGAAAAGTCTCGCTGGCCACATCCTCGGTTTCATCCTCGTTGAGGCCAAGCCGGCGGCAGCACATAAAAACCGTCTCTTTATATTTATCAATGAACTCAGCAAAGGCCTCATGATCGCCGCTACGTAGCAGCCGCAACCAGTCGCCCTTTTTTCGCTGTCTCCATGTCCGACCTGCCAAAGGACCTTCCCTTCTTAATAGGTTAGTCGCGCCCGGGCTCCAACAGGTTTCAGGATTCTCTCCCGCCAATCCGGCAAGATCGACGGCCGATCCATAAAAGACGAGCCAAACCCCGAAAACAAGGAAAAACTGCACATTTTGTGAAACCGCCAGCTCCGCCCCGGCGACTAACTGATGAACGACGACATAGAACCTCGAAGGAAAACGGACGGAACGGAATGTTCAGAGGAGATATGAAAATGAACGCTAACCGCTATCTGAGGCCAGCTGGGGCATTCAACGGATCGGTAAGAACCGACCTGCCTCTGACGGTGTTCTCAAGGGCAAGGAAAAAGAAGCTCGCAACAGCAGTTGCCACCGGCCAACTTTGCTGTGTCGGCAAAGTATATCTGAAAACCAGCGCAGGACTGGTGAGGATAAGATGACCCATCGAACGTGCGCAGGACCTGAGTCAGATCGGTCTGCCGGTGACCAGCGACCGAAACCACAAGCTTGGCAATGGTTCAATCAAGTAAACCAGTAGGAATCGAAAGGATGACGAGATGAACAAGGGTATTCTTAACGGGACGTCGCTGGGTTCGCTGCTGGTCTTGCTGGTTGTTATTCCGGGGTGTGTTATCCAGATCGGCGGCGGCCCAATGTCGGCAAGGTACGAGAGGCAGGTCACGCTGTCGGCGCCTCTGCAACCCGGTTCGGCTTTTGCCGCGCAGACGAGTGACGGCTCTATCACCGTCGAGGGTGCCCAAGTTACTGAGTGCAACGTCATAGCTACGATAGTCGCCCGGGCAATGACTGAAGAGGCGGCCAGAGAGCTGGCCGAAGCAATCAAGATAAAGTTGGAACCTACTGCTAACGGATTGGCCACAAAGATCGAAAAACCGCTCTACAAGAGAAATCGCAATTTCAGTGTGTCTTTCGACGTGACGACGCCGGACAGGACGGATTTGCAGCTTACTTCCAGTGATGGCTCTGTCAAAGTAGCCGATATCGCCGGCAAGGTGGAAGCGAAAACGTCCGATGGTAGTATTTCGGTTGAAGATACGAATGGCGATGCCAAGCTGCGGACATCCGACGGATCAATCACCTGCACAAAAGCCACCGCTGGCAGCCTGGAACTCCACACAAGCGACGGCAGCATTAGGATTTTGCAGTCATCTGCCGAGACTTGCGATGCCCACACCTCTGACGGAAACATCACTGTTACGGAAGTGAAGGGCGACAATCTCATTCTCAGAACGAGCGACGGCGGTATCAAATGCAGGGATATCACTGCCGGACGACTCAACTGCCGAACCTCCGATGGGCCCGTGCACATACAATACGCCAAGGACGTCCGAGGTCCGCTGGACGTACGGGCAACAACATCTGACGGCAGCATCACGTTCGTCGGTCCAGCCGGTCTATCAGCGGTCTTCGATGCATACACAAGCGATGGCTCCATCCACACGGAACTGCCGATAGCAGTCACAGGTAAGATCGGCAAATCACTGCGTGGAACCATCGGTACGGGAGAAGGCAAGGTGTACCTCAAGACCGGCGACGGTTCAATCACGATAAAGTAGGCCATCGAACTATTTGCAGGGAGAAACGAAAATGAAGAAGAATCATCTTTCCATCTTGCTGCTCGGAACTGCCCTCTGCCCACTGCTGATCGGCTGTGGATGCGACATCCGCATAGGGGATTGGCAGAGGGCAAAGTATGAAAGGGAGATCGCAAGGCAAGCTCCCCTCGCACCGGGCTCAACGGTCGTGGTGGAAACGAAAAGCGGTTCGATCACCGTGGTTGGATCCGATGTTGCCGACTGTAACGTGACTGCAAACATTACCGCAAGAGCTACAACCGATGAGCAGGCCAAGCAGTTGGCCGAACAGGTGAAACTGGTACTTGAACCGGCAGGTGACACATTGAAAGTCCGGGTCGATAAGCCTGCCGCAAAACGTGCGCGGTCGATCAGCGTAAGTTTCGACATCACCGTACCGAAGCAGACGAGTGTGGACTGTAGCAGTGCATACGGCCCCATCAGGGTAACTGATCTTGAAGGAAATACGAAAGCTAAGACAAGCAGTGGAGCGATCGACGCGGCTAACATTCAAGGCTCAACGCTGCTGGAGACCTCGTACGGTCGCGTCACCTGTGAAAACATCTCCGGCGACAGCATCAGGCTCAAAAGTAGCAGCGGCGACATCACCACCGAGAACATACGAGGTACGGCAGATTTCGATACGGCCTATGGCTCCATCACCTGCGAAGACTTCGCGGACGGCGATCTCAATCTGGACACCAAGAGTGGCAAGATCGCTCTGACAGACGTGTCCGCTGGTAATTGTGACGCACACACGGCCTACGGGGGCATCCGCGTCGCGGAGCTCTCAGCTGATTCGGTCACACTCGACTCAGGCAGCGGCGGTATTGACGTCATAAACACTTCGGCAAAGACAACCAATCTAACCACGGCCTACGGGCGCGTAAGATGCCGGGACATCACAACCAACGACCTCACTGCGAAATCCGGTAGCGGTAATATCGAGATCACCTGCTCGCAGTCGGCGCCGACTGAGATGTCCGCAAGCGCAGTGAGCTCGTATGGAAGCGTTGAGTTTGTGGCACCACCGGGTTTTGCAGGTCAGGTCGATCTGGCAACAAGCTACGGCTCAATAAAGACCGACCTGCCCATAACAATCACGGGAGAGCTGACGAAGAAGAAACTCTCGGGGAAGATCGGTGAAGGAAAGGGAAGACTCCATTTGGAAACCAAAAGCGGCTCAGTAAATCTGAGATAGGACTACGCCGCAGATACTAACCGCAAACTGTGAAAGGAGAAAAGGATGAGTCCTCAAGAAGCACTTGGTATCACACTGATAGTGATTGGTGCTGCGAGCCCCATCATTATTGTCGGATTGGTCTACTATCTGAAGAAGCGCCTCGAGCACAAGCAGATCATGGCCGCGATTGAAAAGGGTACCCCGTTGTCGGAGCTAAGACCTCCCAAGCCGGTGCCGGCCGGCCCTGCATGGATAAAGTACGTTGCGCTAGGTGTTGGAGCGATGATAGTCGGGCTTGGCTTTTTGGTCTCACACCAACCGGGGATGGTGGCAGCCTTTGTCGTGCTCGGCATAGGTGCTGGCTGGGTGGTTTGCGGCGTATTGCACCGGAAGTACTACCTGCAAGGTGAGCACCTCAACAACAATGGCGGCGTCAAGCATGAGGCGTGAAGCGAACGACGAACCGCGAATACGCTCAAGCGGCAGGGACGACTATCAACGTGTCGCCCCTGCCTTTTTGCTTTGTCACCTTCGCTACAGCTGGCCAATCCCCCGAGTATGTCCTTGCCAGAGCGGCAAGCGGATGCTATTGTCGGCGGTCGCCGCCGGTCGTGTCGAAAAGACCGCCTGCAAAGATGGGAACGAACAGACGGGCCAGACCATTCGATGGAGGCAGAGATAATGAGAACGAGATTGCTCTTGGGCTGCTACGTTCTTGCCAGCACCCTTGCTGTACATGCAGGGGGCACATCCGAACATGTCCTGGTGCCGCAGATTGGAGGCCCTTGGTGGCAAGTTGCTGGGAATCCGATGGACCACAAGCACGCCACCGAGCGACAGGAGCCGGTCGATTTTGCCGTATGGCAGGCGGCGGATGGGACGTGGCAGTTGTGGTCCTGCCTCCGCAACACAACCGCCGGAGGCAAGGGCGGCATGAGTCGCTTCTTCTACCGATGGCAAGGACAACGCCTAACGGACACCAACTGGCAGCCGATGGGAATCGCCATGGATGCCGATCCTTCGCTGGGCGAGACGCCCGGTGGGCTCCAGGCACCGCATGTAATAAGGATCGGGGACATCTACCACATGTTCTACGGCGACTGGGTCAACATCTGCCACGCCACAAGTAGGGATGGCAAGAACTTCACTCGCGTCATTGGCCCCGACGGCAAGACCGGCATGTTCACCGAAGGGCCGGGAGTCAACACTCGTGACGTGATGCTGCTGCCGCATGCCGGAAAGTGGTACGCCTACTACACGGGGCATCCCAACCGGCAAGGAGTGGACTACGTTCGAACCACCGAAGACTTCAAGGCCTGGAGCGAATCGAAGGTCGTCGCCTTCGGCGGACAGGCGGGCACAGCCTTTTACTCGGCGGAATGTCCCCACGTCGTGAAACTGGGTGCGAATGACTTCTATCTGTTTAGAACACAAAGTTATGGTCCATACAAACGCGATAATGGTGGAATTCGCAAAAGAGGGCTGCCCAAAACCAGCGTATACTACTCCAATGATCCTACGATGTTTGGGATCAATCAGGACGCCAAGTACCTTCTTTGTGAACTGCCCGTGGCCGCACCGGAGATCATTCTCTACAAGGGCCGGTACTACATTGCGGCACTGAATACGGGCGCTCTGGATGGCATCCGCATCGCAAGACTGAAATGGGTCAAAGGGTAGAGAAGGCAAATTGTGCGCCGGCACTGAGTCGAACCCGCCCGCCAAGAGCGGCTATGGAGTGTCGCCAAGCGCGAGCTTCAAGGCCCAATCGGTCTCTGATCTCCCCGACCCATCGGGGAAGTCCGGCAAAATGATTACTCCAGCTCCATCGGCAGCTAAAGCACTTGCATCTATCCAACCACCTGTCCGCGGATTAAACCAGCTCGCCGTGTACTTGTTGCCGCGTAGAGCCCCGGAGACGGTTGCATTGGGGCAGCTCTTCTCAAAGTACAGCAGGAATACACGCTTGTCTTCTGTCCGCGCACAATACGCCCACCCGAGACACGACTTTTCCTCACCGGACCTGTTCGGCTGCACCAGATCCACACTGGGAACGATCTCCTGATATCTGCGGCCCTCGGACAGAACGAAGCTCTTGAGATGCCGCATCTGGTCCGCCGACTCCCATTCTATTACATCCCAGATGGGAGTCGGCGATGCATCTTCAACCTCTCCGCTCCAGAGTCCGCCGTTCCAACCGCCCGCACCGTAGATGTGACCGCCCAGCCCCCCCGACAGCACGCTGCCATACATAGCCGACCGGCAATACAGCGCCGACTTCTCCGTACCGCCGGCTGCATCCAACATGCCCGCGTAGTAAGGTTCCCCATTGATTCCGGGCACCGGCGGCGACGCCTTGAAGATCTCCGTCAGATAGGGATACAAATCGTGAGTCCGCCGGTTGCCTATCTGATGAAACGTAAGCCACTTCGCCTTGTCCGTGTGGCCAAAGTTACGCAGCGTCGAAGGATTCGAGTTCGTACCGGCCAGCGTCCCGAATGGCGGATGCCCGTACTTCTCGACAACCTTGTTGGCCGCGGCGTTCCACTCTTGCGGCGGTATCGTAGCTCCCGTCCAATCGAGATGAATCGGACTGAACAGGCAAATGTTGGCCTGGTACCGGCTCCAGATATACCGGATATACCTCGTATACGAGCCCGGCCAGTCATAGTACTTCTTCCATGCCTGCCCGATGTCACGCCGGGACACTTCGATGAACGGAACAAAGCCCTGCGAATTCATGTAGTCGATCTTCCTGTCCATATTGCGGAAGTACGCCGGATTGACCCTCTCCACGTCCGGGAAGTACTTCTGATAGCCAGGTACCTTGCCGGGGAACAGAAAGGCACGGTTGCCGTCCTCATCGTGCATGTCTTTTGCGCTGTTTGTCCCTGCCTGTTTCCACGCGGAACGCAGCACCGTACCGTCCGTCATCTTCAGCTCAGCCGGCTTGTCGTCATTGGCCCAGTTCGGAAGGGCCGCAATCATCGCAATGCAATTGAATCCTTGTTTCTTGCGAAACCTCAAGTAATCCTTGAGCCCGGCCTCTGGACCAATAGGCCGTTCTTTGTCGTCGTTGTACCAGCGATACCGAAAAGTCGGCACCGGCCACCACGTATCGCCCAAAAGAAAGAACGGCGTCCCGTCGGCATATTCAAACGCGTGTCCGTTCGCGGAAGCCCCGATCATTCCCCGTCTACACGGGTTCTGATCCTTTTCCACCTCGGACCACGCAATGGCCGTGAAGTCTCCGGTGACGCCATTCAAGCCGGAGTCCGATTGATTTGAGCCGCTATTGAACTGCCACCGGCCCGGTCTCACCGCCAGAACGCGCACACGAAAGACGTTGCCACCGTCCCAGAACCCATAGCACCGTTTCTTGAAGTCTGGTCCCTGCAGATCGACCCACACCTCCACGTCCGTGTAAGGATTCTGATGTTGTGTCTCGGCCCGCAGAACAACTTCTACCTTCTCCCATACATGATAGGTTTTGTCTGAGGCCGCCTTGACCTGGCCGTGCCAAGGCCATACCGCTGCAAGCAAAACCAGGACAAATACAGTCCGTTTGCCGACACCGCCAACTCTAAACACCGAGCGTCTGTCCGTCTCCATCAGATATTCTCTCCTGCAAAAAGCCCCCTATCGACATGGGCCGGGTGGCAGCGTTACTGAAGAACCTGCCGTCCCACAGTCTCGCTCTCGCGTTCCTTCAAGGACGTGGAGCCAGTCAATCCAGGCCTCGCGGTAGATCCCGGCGGATACTAAATAATGATCGTTGTGACTTCCGAACGTCTCGACCAATCTCTTGGGTTCAGTCGCCGCCTCGTAGAGTCGCAAACCAAACTCAAACAGCACAATCTCATCATCCTTGCTGTAAATCAACATTACCGGACACCGGACCGAACCGATGTAGTCCAGGGTATTGTATCTGAACCTCGCAAACAACCTTACGGGCATGTAGGGGTAGAACCTCTTGCCGATGTCCACGTAGGATGTAAATGCACTCTCAACCACCAGGCCCCCCACCGTAACCTGACTCGCCAGATTTGCTGCAATGCTCCCACCCAAAGATCTGCCGAAAACGATTATGTCCTCGGGCAACGCCGCCTTCTGCTCGATCAGCCATCTATATGCGGCCCTCGCATCCAGGTATGTCCCCTTTTCGCCGGGCTTGCCTTCGCTTTTGCCATAGCCGCGGTAGTCGAAGATAAGGCAGTTCAATCCGAGAGCATAGAACATCCTAATGCTGTCCAGGCGGTGCATTATATTCCCGGCGTTGCCATGACAGAATAGGACCGTAGTCTCCGAACCGCCAGCGGGAATATACCAACCGCTCAATTGCAGGCCGTCATCCGTCTCAAAGGCCACGTCCTCGAAATCCAGGCCGCAGTCGCGTGGCGTGCAGGTGATTTCCCGCGTCGGGCTGTAAAGGAACCTCGGTTGCATCAAGAACAGCACTACCCCCCAGGCACAGTACACCGTGACCAGCACAAGGCAGATGTATATCAGTATCGAAATCATCGTGATAGCTCACCTATGTCAGATGATCTTTCGCAAATGTTCGCGCTGCTTGGCGCAGAAGAGAACGGGAATTCTCCAGCGCATAATCAAGTGACATATCCTCTTGCCGACACGAAAACGCTGCAGCGATCCCGAGTTCATCATACTCATTGCGGGGCAGGTTGACCTGCCCCGCCAGAACCGCCAGGTGAGTCCCTGACTGCTTGGCCAATTTCAGGACCCCAGCCACGACTTTTCCACGAAGTGACTGATGGTCGAAAGAACCCTCACCGGTTATGACCCAGTCAGCGTTTGTTAGCTCGGCCGACAGGTTGCTTCGCGCCACCACCGTCTCGATGCCTGATACAAGGGTGGCGTTCATGAAGGCCATTGCCCCGGCAGCCAGCCCTCCTGCTGCTCCTGCCCCCGGGACATTGCAGATATCTTGTTGTGTATGCTTCCTGACAAGACCGGCGAGGCGGCTAAGACCCTTTTCCAATCGCTCGACCATCTGAGGTGTCGCACCCTTTTGAGGACCGTAGACACGGGCTGCGCCGTGCTCACCGCAGAGGGGATTGTCAACGTCACATAGGACTTCTACAGGGACAAGACGCAGGTCGTTCGGCCTGACAATATCTGCGATTTGCTCCAGAGCTTGTCCCCCGAACGGGACCGGCTTGCCCTGCCGATCGGAGAACACCCATCCCAGCGCGATCGCCGCTCCGACACCACCATCAACCGTCGCGCTGCCGCCCACGGCGAGCAGGATTTTGCGGGCGCCGTACTCCTGAGAGCTCTTCACGAGTTGGCCGGTTCCATAGGTGGTCGTCTTCAGCGGGTCCATCTGCTCTTCGGCCAGCAGTTCGAGCCCGCTGGCAGAGGCCATTTCGACAAGAGCTGTGCTATCGGCATCGAACCAGGCGAAACCCGCCTCGACCTGCATATCGGGCAGCGGCCCTATCACCGTCCGCGGGACCCATCGGCCGTTTGCCGCCTTCATCATAGCTCGTGCGGTGCCTTCACCGCCATCGGCCATGGGCTTGGTGACGACCTTACTGCCGGGCGCACATTCGACGATTGCATCTGCAACTATCTCACACGCCTCATCGCTGCGGAGGGTGCCTTTGAAAGAGTCCATCGCAATGACGATTTTCATGGCGTCTCTCTACCCCGGACCGTCGGTTGACAACGCACCACAGCCAAACATAGCCTATTAAGAACATCTCGTTCAGAGAACTAATAGGCTGATAAGCCACAACACCACAGCTGCAGTGCCGCCTTCGACCAGAGTGCCAAGAGTCTGAAGTCTATAGCCCTGCTTTACGCTCATCTTCGAAAGCCCGGTCACCACCCAAAAATAGCTGTCATTCGCGTGGCTGACAACCATTGAACCGGCGCCGATCGCAACCACGACGAGTGCTCTCGCCGTCGGTCCAGCCAAGCCGAGCGGATCCAGAAGCGACGCCAAGATGCCAGCCGTAGTGATAATGGCCACGGTTGACGAACCTTGCGCGGTCTTTAGCGCCGCGGCAATGATGAAAGGCATCCATATACCGAGGCTTGCACTCTGGCCAAGGTATCCTTTGACAACCCCCGCCAGCCCGGAGTCCTGCAGCACTTTGCCAAACGCGCCACCGCAACCGGTGATGATAATAATGGTCGCAGCAGCGACTACGGCCTGCCCCACCCACCCGGAAGCTGAGAGCATCTCACGGGTCAGCTTCTTCGGCAGCAACAGGGCAAACACAACACCGACCAATAGCGCAACCACCGGCTCTCCGACAAAGCCAATGAATGCTGCGACTTTGCCGACGCCGAACGGATGAACTTCGAGATTGCCAACCGATCTAGCCACGATAAGTATGATAGGTACGAGAATGGGAACAACAGACTTGACAGCCGACGGGCCCTGCGCGATAAGCGATTGCACCGCGGACTGGTCAGCTTCCGATTCGTCGGCAATGTGAACCTTCATCCCAATCCGCACGGCAAATAACCACCCGGCCGCCAAGGCAATCACGCTCACCAATGCCCCCCACAAGATCACTAAGCCAAGGTCAGCCTTGAGCAAACCGGCGGCCGCAACGGGCCCGGGGGTCGGCGGGACCATTGTGTGCGTAGCATACAAACCGAGGCTGAGAGCCACCGCACTCGCCGCCAGTGGCATCTTTGCCCGCCGTGACAATCCCTTGGCCAGCGGAAAAAGGATCACGAAGCCCGAATCACAGAACACAGGGATGCTCACAATGTAACCGATGATGCTCATCGCCAGCGGGACGTTCTTATTGCCCACCATTTTGAGCGTGCCCTCGGCCAACTTATATGCACCGCCGGACTTCTCAAGGAATGTGCCAATGACCGAGCCAGCCAAGATTACGATGCCGATGTAGCCAATAGTGTCGCCGAAGCCTGAGTTCACCGACTTGACAACGCCCGCAAGTGACATCTGACCACAAAGGACTCCGTATCCAAAAGCAGCAATCAGCAATGCGAGGAATGGGTGCAGCTTCAACTTAGTCGTCGCAATAATAATAAAGCCGATAGACAGCACCAGAAGGACTATTAGCCACATAGAAAACGCCCTTTTGAACCTTGTAGTAATCTGCCGCTGAGGCCTGAGTGAAACCGCCACAACAATCAACGGGTCTGCTCAGTTACCTGTCCGCATTTTATTTTGCTCGCGTCCACAAAACAAGCTACAATCTCGACATGGTCAAAAGAAGAAAAACGCTAACTGTCACCGTCGGTTCGGTCAAGATCGGCTCATCGGCACCTATTGTGATTCAATCGATGACGAAGGTCCCTACGGTCGATATAGCGCGCTGTGTAAGGCAGATACGTCGACTAGCGGGTGCGGGCTGTGCGCTGGTTCGAGTGGCCGTGCCGAGGCGTGCCGATACGGCCGCACTTGCAGCAATCGTCCCGAAGGCAGGTATCCCATTGATCGCCGACGTGCACTTTAGCCCGGCCCGAGCTATTGAGGCCATCGAGGCAGGCGCAGCGAAGATAAGAATGAACCCGGGCAACATAAAGAATCGCAAGGACATACTTCCCATAATCGATGCGGCAAAAATGCACAAGGCTGCTGTCCGCATCGGCGTCAACGAGGCAAGCATAAGGGATCTCGGAAGGCAAGATGTCCCTCTCAGCAAACGTACCGCTATGATGTTACGGGAAATGAAGCGATACGTGCGGATTTTTGAGAACCGAGGTTTCAATCAGTTGGTCCTGAGTGCAAAGAGCAGCGATACCGTAAGGACCATAGAGATAAACCGCAGCATCGCCGTAGCTTTTGACTACCCAATCCACATCGGCCTTACGCACGCAGGCCTGCCCGAAGAGGCTCAAATACCCTCAGCCATTGCCCTGGGGACGCTACTCGCGGAAGGCATCGGTGATACCATACGGGTGAGTCTGGCCGGGAATCCGGTTCTGGAAGCTAAGATGGCAAAACGAATACTCCAGCCCCTTGGCCTTGCCAAGCGCTCCACGCCGGAGTTGATCGTCTGTCCAACATGCGCGCGGGCTGAACTGGACGTAGTCAAGTTGGCCCGACGGATTCAGAAAGCGCTGCGCGACGTCGGCAAGCCGGTCCGAATTGCCGTGATGGGCTGTGTTGTTAACGGCCCCGGTGAGGCCGCCGATGCCGACCTGGCTGTTTGCACTGCAAAGAAGAAGGCCTACTTCTACCGCAAAGGCAGGAGAATAGCAGTAGTCCCGGAGGTTGAGATCATTCCAAGAATCTTGCAGCAGTTGCAGCGCCTGTGATGTCGTGTTTTTGCGGTTGTTGTCCCCCCGCCACGCCATAGTTTGACGCTGCCGTGACAATCCACTACAATGAATCACGTCGGTCAGTGAGAGATTCAGTCAGATTCCGGAGTTTTGAGACATGTGCGGCGAGCCGTTGAAAACGACACTCAAGAGACTGTGTATTGTAATAGTCTTCGGTATCGCCTTTGCATACATCGAATCGGCTGTTGTTGTCTACCTGCGAGAGATATTTCATCCCGACGGATTCAGCTTTCCTCTAAAGACATTTGGGCTCACGCCGCTGTGGAGACGTCTGTTACTGGTTGAGACTGGCAGAGAGGCTGCCACAATCGTGTTGATATTCACCGGGGCTTGGCTGTTCGGCCGGAATCGTCACGAACGATTCGCCTACTTTCTGACGATATTCGCAGTATGGGATATATTCTACTACGTGTGGCTAAAGGTCCTGCTCGACTGGCCTGCTTCGATAATGGATTGGGACGTACTGTTCCTCATACCCTGCACGTGGGCATCGCCGGTTCTCTGTCCGGTGCTGATCTCGGTCGCAATGCTCGCATTCGCAGTCCTAATACTGTATCGATGTGGTAGAGCCAAGCCGCTCAGAGCAACCTGGATAGACTGGCTCGGTTTCTCGCTTGCAGCCCTCATCATGGTTGTGTCTTTCTGTGTCGCAGGCTTGCACGCGACTGAAACGGACTTCCACGCGTTCTTCTACTGGCCGCTGTTTGTGGCAGGCTTCGTCCTTGCCCTCGGCGTCTTCGCCAAATGCCTTCTGAGACCGACACCCAAGACACGGTGACAAGGCAATGAGTCTGATCCGACCGATCGACGCCCCTTAGCTTCTGCCACGATTTGTACTCGTCTCTGCGGATTTTCGATGCGATGGATGCCGATTTTCTTGGTTCTTTCGCTGCGCGAAGCCCTCGAATTTGCCAAAAATCATCTTCCCTGCCGACGTTTGAAGCGAGCTGGTGATACTAATGACCAAATCCCGTCCTATCTTGTTGCGGGCGCCTTCAACGACGACCATCGTGCCATCATCCAGATAACCGATCCCTTGGTCGGCCTCCTCGCCGGGTTTTATTATTCTGACTTCCATATTCTCACCCGGCAAGGCAACCACCTTCAGCGAATTAGCCAGATCGTTTATGTTAACTACATCAACTCCGCGTACTTGCGCAACCTTGCTGAGGTTATAATCGGTCGTCGCCACCCGTCCGTTACATATCTTGGCGAAGATCATTAACTTTTGGTCAACGCCCTTGGCCTCCTCGATCTCCTCGACAACGGTGTCGTCAATCTCAACATCAATAATGGGACTCGTCTGCATCCTATTGAGTATATCAAGTCCTCGTCGGCCGCGGTTACGCTTGAGCTTGTCTGCTGAATCGGCGATCAGTTGCAGCTCATTGAGCACAAAACGCGGGAGAACCAGCGGCGAGTCAAACAACTTGCTCTGACACAAGTCCGCTATCCGACCGTCTACAATCGCTGACGTATCCAAAACCAACGGACGGGCGCCTTTTGTCTGCTTAGCGAATTCGACGTATGGAATCATGAAGCGGAAATCGTCTTTTGTTCGAACGACGATGCTAATGGTAAGATAACAGATACATATGCCGATCATCCACTTGATCCCTGTCACCGCTTGCGGTATTAGTTCAATTTTGTAGGAAGCGTTGATCATGTCCACTACGGGGGCCAGCACACCGCTAATAAGCAGCCCCACCAACAATCCGAAGAACACACCGGCGACGGCGCTCAGTTTCGTCTTGGGGGTAAGAAGATCAAGCAAAAAGACAAAAACGGCCATCCCCAAGCCGCTCCAGACCACCGCCCGAAAATTGGTCCGGTCAACCGCCCCGGCAATCTCTTCAGAACTGGCGTACACAAACAGAACACCCACCACAACGATGACAAAAATGCCCCTAAAGACCCAAAGTAGCTTCATGACTACTAACCTCCCAGATTATGACGCCCCTTCGTTGTTTATGATTCCAGCAACTATTATACCGCACAGTCAAGCCAGCATCAATAATAAACATCTCGCGATTACGCGTTTTGGCACGGTACGCTCTGTTGCATAGCTCTCGTCTGGTCAAGCGGTCCTTTTGACACACAAGCCCGTTCCACAACACGGTGCAGTCTGTCTCTTGCAGATACCTTGACGGCCTGCAAGATGCATCTCGGCTGGATCCACCGAGCTACGCAAACATCATTATGGATGTACCCGAAAAAGCGTCATCGCGTCAAAAGGAGAGGTAGGGGCGCACCTCACAAGTGCTACGGAACGGTGCCCTCAGCCAGGCATGCACACGGGTCTCGCCGGCTACGAGCTTGATCCAGAGGCCTAATACTCGAACGGTTGACCGGGGCCGCATCCCGCTACCAGGCATAGGGTCGTAATAATCGTGATGATTGCCAGAAGTATCGTTGTCCTCTTCATGGTCTTTTCCTTGTTCAATTGATTCCGTCAGGCGTTTGTTTCAGAAAGCCGGTTAGGCGGATGTCTTCGGCGAAGGGCTCGATGCTCACGTGATGCAGGTCGATCGCTGAAGTTAGCTCCCGGATCGCTTCGCTGATGTTCGCGGTGCCGGAACCGGCGAGTATTTTGGGGGCGATGTAAACGACAATTTGGTCGGCAAGCCGCTCTCTCAGGAACGAAGAGATGACCGCAGGCCCGCCTTCGACGAGGAGTTGCTGGACGCCGCGGTTGCCAAGTTCATCCAGCAAGAAATGCAGGTTGGATTGGCCTTGTGTATCCCCGAATGTGAGGACCTCAACCTGTTTCTTGGTGAGTCTGTCTACGGTCCTGGAGTTCGACTGTGCGGCGGCTTCGCTTGTGTAGATGAGTACGGGGCTTCTGTTGGCCGTTCTGATCAGACGAGTCTTGACAAGAATCTTGAGGTGGCTATCCAAGACGATTCGGATGGGCCTTTTGCCCTTGCTTGGCCGAGGCGTCAGCTCCGGATTGTCAGCGACTACTGTGTTGATGCCGATGAGTATTGCCTGGACGCGGCGACGTAGCTTGTGCGCATCCTTTCTGCTCAGTTCGTTCGAGAGCCAGCGTTGTTGGTCTTCCGCCTCGGCGTAAGCGAGCTTGCCGTCAATGCTCTGCGCCCACTTTAGGATGACCCAGGGCTTGCCGGTGGCGGCGAATTTGATGAAGGGGGCATTCAGGAGCCTGGCCTCGGCTTCACAAAGGCCAGTTTGCACCTCGATTCCGGCGTTACAGAGCTGCTCGATTCCTCTGCCATTGTTGTGTTCGGAAGGATCCGGTGTGGCGACGAGGACTTTCGCCAAGCCCGCCTTTAGGATCGCGTCGGTGCAGGGAGCGGTCTTGCCTTGGTGGCAGCACGGCTCGAGGGTAACATACATTGTGGCGCCCTGGGGGGTGACGGCGAGACTCCTGCAATCCTCGAGCGCATTAATCTCAGCGTGGGGTCCGCCGAATTCCTTGTGCCAGCCTTTCCCGATGACTTGGCCGGCTTTTGCTATGACGCAGCCGACTGGTGGGTTGGGCTCAACCGAGCCGATGCCCCGTCGGGCCAGCTTCAGCGCCATTTGCATGTATTTTATGTCTTGTTGCTCGTATTCCATGTCTGTTGTCTTTCTTCGCAGCATTAATCAGTCGGTTGCGGGCCCACGGACCGCTTTGACAGGCTCCTAAGATGTGTTGACATCGCGCGCCGCAGTGCCCACCGGTGTCCGCCGTATTAGCCTTTCAACATCTGTAGGAACTGCTCTTCGCTTATTACGTCGACGCCGAGCTTTCTGGCCTTGTCGATTTTACTGCCGGGTTCGTTGCCGGCCAATACGAAATCAGTTCTTTTGCTGACACTGCTGGATGGTTTTCCGCCGGCGTCTCTGATGGCCTGTTGCACCTGCTGGCGGCTGAAGTTCTCCAGAGTCCCGGTCACCACGATGGTCTTTCCGGCGAGCTTGCCCGATCGTCTCACCTTCTTCGGCATCTCAGGTTTCACGCCAGCCTCCACGAGTTCGTCGATAACGGCGAGGTTCTTTGGGTTTTGGAAGTACTCGTAGACGCTGGCGGCCATTGTCGGGCCGATTTGATCGACGGCTTCGAGCGCTTCGTGTGTGGCTTTTTTGATTGCATCGAGTGAGCCGAAGTGCTCGGCCAGAATCTGGGCGGACTGACCGCCAATGTGGCGAATGCCCAAAGCAGCTATGAGCCGCCACAAGGATCTGGTCTTGCTCATCTGGATTGCCTGGATGACGTTGTCGGCGCTTTTCTCGGCCATCCGTTGCAGCTCGGCAACCTGAGACTTCTCGAGCCTGTAAATGTCGGCGAAGCTCTTTACCAAGCCGGTCTCAACGAGCTGCTCTATTAGGGCTGAGCCAAGGTGTTCGATGTCCATCTGGTCTCGACCGGCAAAGTATTTGATGCGTTCAACGAGCCGGCCCAGACAGTCGGGATTGGTGCACCGTATATACACGCCGTCGGGATCCTTGGCCACATCTGAGCCGCAATTAGGACACTTGGTCGGTATCTCGAATGGGACATTTCTTGCCGGGCGGGCATGTGCTTTCACCTCGACGACCTGCGGTATTATTTCGCCCGCCTTTTCAATCAGCACCGTGTCACCTTCTCGGACATCGAGGCGGTCTATCTCTTCGAAGTTGTGAAGGCTGGCTCGCTTTACGGTCGTTCCTGAAAGCTGGACCGGCGTCAGGTTTGCAACTGGTGTTAGAATTCCACTTTTTCCTATCTGCACGTCGATCGACTCGACCAAGGTCTCGGCACGTTCGGCCGGGAATTTATAGGAGATACACCAGCGCGGTGCTCGCCCGGTCGCGCCGAGCATCTCACGCTGGTCCAGGCGGTCGATTTTTACGACCATTCCATCAATATGGTAGTCTAGGTCTGGGCGTTTCTCACTCCATTTAAGGCAGATGTCTATGACCATCTCTATGTCTTGGGCCCGTGTGATATGAGGGTTTACGGGCAGGCCGAATTTCTTCAGCCTCTCCAGGCTTTCGTAGTGGTTGTTGGCCAACGGCTCGGAGAGCTCGCCGGTAGCGTAGGCGAAGAACGCGAGGTTCCTTTCGGCGGTGATTCTTGCGTCGAGAAGTTTCAAGGAGCCTGCGGCGGCATTTCGCGGATTTGCGAAGATGGGCTCGCCGGCTTCTTCGCGGAGCTTGTTAAGTTCTGTGAAGGCGCTCGTCGGCATGTAGACTTCGCCCCGGACTTCGAGTATCCGGGGGACTTTAGGACCATCAAGAATCGCCAGCGGGATTACCTTAATAGTGCGTACATTGGAGGTGACATCGTCGCCGACCTCGCCGTCACCGCGGGTGGCGGCAGTGACTAAGGCGCCGTCCTCGTAGCGCAGGCTGATAGCGAGTCCGTCAATCTTCAGCTCTACGACGTAACCATAGTTGTCACCGGCAAGCTGCTTGCGGACTCTCTCGTCGAAGGCTCGGAGCTCATCGGGGTTGTATGTATTGTCCATGCTGAGCATCGGCACGGCGTGGCGGCTCGTAGCGAAACCTTCGAGAGGCTGGCCGGAGACTCGCTGAGTGGGCGAGTCGGGCGTTACAAGCTGCGGATTGGCTTTCTCAAGGGATCCCAGCTCTGCGAAGAGCCTGTCATATTCTTGGTCGGAGATTTCCGGCTGGCTGGCGACGTAGTAGAGGCGGTCGTGGCGGCGGATTTCGCAGCGCAACTGCTCGATTCGTTTTTTGGCATCCTTGGCCATTGCACTTGACTTTATACGCTGTTTCTGGGCGTTCTGCAAGGGCTTTGGCGGGTGCAGCCAGGCCGAGCAGCCCAGTGCTATTGAGTTCGACAGAATTTGGGCCGACCGCTGGAGATAACACGCAATAATTTCCTTGAAGTGGACCCAACCAATATGGTATAACCAATCTGGTCGTAATCTGTGCGTTTGTCTCTGCCGACGTGCGGATTGAGGTGGTGTTTTGCAAGAGATGGAGGAGTGCTATGAGGCCGGGTGGGCCACGGCGATATGCGTGGTGTCTTGCGAGGGGGCGTTCCAGCATGCGACGGGAGGCCTCACGTGGGGTTTTCTGTCGAAGGAGGTAGGTTCGGCCATAGCAGAAGCTTGCGCGTCTTGGTTACGTAGTCACATATATCTAAGCTCGTTTTGAAGGAGGATTACCATGTGTAAGAAATCGATTTGTTTGGCTTGGCTCGTTGTGGTGCTGGGACTCGTCGGCAGCGCTTCAGCCGGGCTGGCGGGCCACTGGTCGCTTGATGAGGGCACCGGCACGGCTGTTCAAGACAGTTCCGACAACAGGAATCATGGCACCCTCATGGGTGACCCACAGTGGGTGACGGGGTATTTTTCGAATGCCCTGGAGTTTGACGGTGTCGATGATTACGTAGAGGTGCCGCACGACGCCAGCCTGACGGTATCCACAGGAGTCACCGTAGCGGCATGGATAAACGCCGAAAGGCATACCGGGCCTGGTGGTGCAGGCTGGCAGGGAATTGTCGCAAAGGGCAATACTTCCAGGTCGTACAGCCTGTACACTGAGTCAGGTGGTGGCTTGCACTTCAGCACCGCAGGTGTTGGGACTGTGAGCACCGCTGACGTGCCGCTCAACGAGTGGGTACACGTTGTTGCCATGGTGGAAGCTGGCGAACACAAGTACTACATGAATGGGGAGCCCGCTGGCCAAGGCGGAGGCGGAATCACCTTGCCGGGGACAGCGGATGTCGAGAGCGTTCTCATCGGCGACACTCACGAGGACTCTCGCGAATTCCTCGGGATGATCGACGAGGTCTATATCTACGACCGCCCCCTGACGGAGGCGCAGATAGTGGACCTTGTCAATGGTATCGGGGCACAATGGCTCAAGGCCCAGTTCCCCGACCCGGCTGATGGCGCTACCGGTGTTACGACGCCGCTGCTGCAGTGGACGCCGGGAGAGACCGCACTATCCCATGATGTGTACTTCGGCACGAGCCCCACGCTCGGCCCGGACGAATACATGGGTCCGCAGGGGTGGACCGTGTACTGGCATACTCCTGGGATTACTGCAGGCGTCACCTACTACTGGCGGGTCGATGAAGTGGAGGCCGACGGTAATATAATCACGGGCGATGTCTGGAGCTTTACCGCTGCGCCCTTAGCTGCATTTGACCCGAGTCCGGCCGATGGCGCGAAACACGTTCCGACTGACGTACAACTAACCTGGAGCCCGGGCTCTACTGCCATTTCGCACGATGTATATTTCGGCACCGACGAAACCGAGGTGGCCGATGGGACGGGAGACACTTCCAAGGGCAATATGCCGATGGCGAACTACACGCCGGTAGGCCTCGTAAAGGAAACTACTTACTACTGGCGGGTCGATGAGAAAGACAAGGACGGTAAGATCTACCCGGGTGAGGTCTGGAGCTTCACGACAGTCCTCGACATACCTATCGGCGATCCCAACCTTGTCGGCTGGTGGAAGCTCGATACCGGCAGCGGCACTACTGTCCTCGATTGGTCGGGTTACGACAACTATGGAACTCTCAACGGTGGCCCGGAATGGGTGCCGGGCTATGACGGCGATGCCCTGGACTTCGACGGCTTCGATGATTATGTGGACGTGCCGCACAACGAGGTTTTGACGGTAGACACCGAAGTCACTGTGATGGCATGGATAAAGGCAGCGCGGCATAACAGCGCAGGTGGAGACTGGCAGGCGATTCTGGCCAAGTCCAACAACCCACGCTCGTATAGCTTCTACACGCACGTCAGTGGCACGCTCCATTTCAGCACGACCAGTGCCGGTGCCTACGTTGGCTCTAACAGCAGCGGACAGGTGCCGCTGAATGAATGGGCCCACGTTTGCGCAATGGTGATAGGCGGCGCACATCAATACTACATCAACGGGCTACCTGCCGGCACGGGCGGAGGAGGAATTGTCCTGCCCGGAGCTGCAGATACTGCTCCGGTTCGCATCGGTGTGAGCCAGGAGGGCGGCAACAACTTCCTCGGGATGATTGACGATGCTCGCGTATACAGGACAGCCCTGACGATGGAAGAGGTACAGGATGCCATGAGGGGCGACACCACGGTTGCCTGGTCGCCCGACCCTGCAAACGGTGCGACGGCCGACATCGAAAAGGCAAGTGTCCTTACCTGGAAGGCTGGTGAGATCGCGGTCCAGCACGATGTATACTTCGGCACCGACCGTGATGCCGTGGCCGATGCCGACGCATCGGATACGACCGGCGTCTATCGCGGTCGCCAAGGCGCTACGAGCTATGTCGTGCCGGCGGCCCTTGAGTGGGGCGGCCGCTACTTCTGGCGGATCGATGAGCAGAACAGCGACGGAACCGTTAGTCCGGGCCGACTCTGGAGCTTCACGGTGGCCGACTATTTGATTGTCGATGACTTTGAGGACTACAACGACTACTCCGACAGGATATTCTACTACTGGCTCGATGGATGGGGTTATACCGAGCCTGCGCCCGGCAAGACAGGCAACGGCACCGGCTCGACCGTCGGCTACCTCCAGGCTCCGTTTGCCGAACAGACTATCGTCCATAGTGGCTTGCAGTCCATGCCGCTTGAGTACGACAACACCGGTGCCACCGGCAAAGCCCGCTATTCAGAGACTGAGTATGAGTGGCCCACTGCGCAGGATTTGACCAGACAAGGCGTCAAAGCATTGGCCCTCTATGTCTACGGCGATCCGTGTAATGTTCCCGCCAGTCTGTACGTGGGCCTACAGGACAGTGCTGGTACTCGCATAGACGTTCCCGAGACCGATACCAACCTGGTGCAGATGACCGGGTGGCAGGAGATCAATATCGAGCTCAGTAGGTTCGCGCCCGTGAGTCTTGTTTCTGTCAAGAAGATCTTTATCGGTGTCGGCAACAGGCTCAGCCCCACGATCGGCGGTACAGGCATGCTGTATATTGATGACATCAGACTGTATCGGCCCAGATGTGTTGCATCGCTTCTAAAACCGGCCAACGATCTCAACGACGACTGCGTGGTTGACTATCTTGATCTTGAGATTGTCGCCAACGAGTGGCTTGGTACCGGTTACCTGGTGACTCCGGTTGATCCGGGCACATCGGGTCTGGTGGCTTACTACCCCCTCGACGGTAACACCAACGATACGGTCGGTGGGTACAACGGCACGCCGAACGGCGGCCCGGGCTATATGGCCGGCCAAGTTGGCCAGGCGCTGCGGCTCGACGGAGCCGATGATTATGTCGTCGTTACTTCTGTTGGCATAAGCGGAGGCGACGCCCGGACGATCGCGTGCTGGGCCAAGGCCAATAGTGCCGGTATCGCAGACTGGACCAACATCTTTGGCTTCACCGGTCCGGCTTCAAACGGCCAGCACTTTGATTTCCAGATTGTCGGTGACACAGACAGCACGACGCAAGGCTGGTTCGGTCTTCACATGCACGGTGATGAGTACGACATCCTGCCGAACGACTTGGACTGGCACCATCTGGCTGCTACGTTTGATGGAACCACCCAAGCGTTTTACGGAGATGGCAGACTCGTTGGCACCGCTCAGTACAGCATCAGTCCGCCCGGCAACGTCCACATGGGCAAACGTGAGGATAACGACAACTACTTCCCCGGCCTTGTGGATGAAGCTCGCATCTTCAACCGTGCTCTGTCTGCCGATGAGGTTGCTTATCTTGGCGGCCTTACTTTGCCGTACAGTGCGGCGTTTGACCTGAATGTAGACGACGCGATCGATTTCCTGGACGTCGCTGTCTTAGGCGATGCGTGGCTGGATGAGGCGCTGTGGCCTGCGGCGCCGTAGTGTCTTGCGACAAGGCCAAGTGATTGGCCGACGATAATGCACTTCTCCAGGGCCTGTGCTGATTGACGCGGCACAGGCCCTGGTCGTTTTTCGGGTCGCGTCAAAGGCGGAAGTTAGTTTGACCTGTAGATGGGTTTCAAATATAATCGCTCGCTGGCAGTATGGTCATGGCCGGGCCGTACGCTCTGGTCAGGCCGTACCACAGCGACTGTATTGTATTGGGTTTGTCGATGGAGCTCATATGGTAACGAGTTTAACAGTGGCCGACCTTCTGCGGCCAAGTGCCAGAAGATACGCTCAGTTCTACGATGCGGCGCTGGTTATTGGTGGCTCTCTGCTCATCGGCTTGTCTGCTCAGATCGCGATCTGGCTGCCCATCAGTCCTGTCCCCGTTACTGGACAGACGTTTGCAGTGCTGATGCTGGGGGCGCTGTTGGGCGCCAGGCGTGGTAGCCTTGCAGTTGTCGCGTACATAGTTGAAGGTGCAGTTGGATTACCTGTGTTTGCAGCAGCGAGGGCAGGTCTGCCTATCTTGTTGGGTCCGACAGGGGGGTACCTTGTCGGTTTCATTGCGGCTGCACATATCACGGGGTCTCTGGCCGAGAAGGGGTGGGACCGGCGCATCTGGAGCACCATCCTGGCGATGGGGCTGGGTAACGTGGCTATCTACGCGTGTGGTTTGTTCTGGCTCAGCTGTCTGGCGGGGGCAGCCAAGGCGGTTCTGCTGGGGGGGGTGTATCCGTTCATTCCGGGGGACCTTCTCAAGATAGCTTTGGCCGCCATACTTCTGCCGTCGGGTTGGAAGCTGCTCGGATGCAGCGGCCTCGCAAAAAATCGCGAACGCGGCCGCGACTGAGAGGCAATTCCTATAGTTCTTTGATGAAGATGTTCTTGAACTGTAGCAGGCTCGGGGGGCTGGTCCACTTGCCGCCTCGCTTGCTGCCGTGATGCTGCAGCGCAATGGGACCACTCGGTGCGATGCCGGGCAACTGGGCGTTCTCGATAACGGTCTTGCCATTCAGAACCACTGTGACTCGGTCTCCTCTGAGCGTAATCTCAAAGCGGTTCCACTGTCCGACGGGTTTGTCCGCTTGCGTTCGAGGTGTCACGCCCGCGCGTACATGGGGCGGCTGTTTCTCATCCATTCGATAGCCGTAGAACTCACCCGAGCCTATAGGCCAGCACCAGATGTTCACCTGGTTCTTGCCGGCGCCCCGCAGGTAGATGCCGGAGTCTGAATCGGGTAGTGCCATTGTCATAGCCTTGCCGTGTATGTCCCGAGCGTGTGTGCCGTCGGGCAGTATGTAGGGGATTCTGGGATTGACGTAGGGCGTCTCCTTGATTCGCCAGTCTACGTGGAGGACAAAATCCCGAAAGTCTCGCACACCCCAGAGAGTCTTGTCGCCCTTGGCTTCGCTCTCGGCGTCGTAGTCGATGACTCCGTCAATCACCTTCCAGTGCCCGCCGTCTCCCTCCGGCACCTTCCAGCCGGAGAAGTCCCTGCCGTTGAATAACGACGTAAAGCCGGCAGGCGCCACATTGTCGGGCACGTTCTCCGATCCGGATGAAGCAGCGCCTGCCCCTACGAAGGTTATCTCCATGGCATCACGCCTACCCCACGGCAGGTCTACGTCGAACCACTCCGTGTGGCTGTTGTATCGGGAGCGAACGAAATCCAAGTACTCAACCGATTGTCGCGCGCTTACGCCCACATTGTCGGCGACGATTACGGCGTCGTCACTTAACCTGTCCTGCAAGCCCCTAAGACATGGCAGGTAGTTTTCTGCACCGCAATCGAGGAATACGAAGTCTACTTGGCCTCGGATCTCTTTGACGATTTGTCGGGCGTCACCCACCTTGAGGGTTATATACTTATCCAGGCCGGCCCTGCGGAAGTTGGCTCTTGCTTTGGCTGCGACCTCCGGGTCGATCTCGATCGTGATCAGCTTTCCCTTGGCGTTCGATCTAAGTTCGCGTGCGATCCAAAGGCCGGAGTAGCCGATAGCGCTGCCGCATTCGACAACGACATTAGGCTTGACCTGGCGCACAAGTTCCGCAAGTCGCTTGGCCCTGAGCGAACCGACCGTGTAGACATAGTTCGGACCCGCCAAGCATTCCTTTTCGACCTGCTCAATGACAGATTGTATTCGGTCGTTGGCGGACGTGCTTTGAGCTTCTGCAGGGGCCTTAGCCAATACAACTGCACTCACGAGAATTGCCAACATTGTGTACTTGATAGGAATCATGTTCAATCTCCTTCTGATCTTTCTACGCGACCTGCTGAAGATCTTCTTTGCCCTGCTCGGCGCCGGATGAACGCATAGCTGACAGATTCGCTGAGCTTATTTTGCGGCCTGCGCCACCGCGTAGAGCTTTCTCATTGTGGCGACGTAGAGCACGCCGTTGGCGGCTACCGGAGAGGTGTTGATGGGATCGTCCAGCTCGATGGAGCTGATGACCCTTTCGTTCTTATCGGCGGCGAATACATAGAAGTGGCCGCGTCGCGTACCGACATAGACCTTTCCATCGGCCACGAGCGTCGAACCCCAGATGTCTCCGTTCGCCTGGTGTGTCCAATAGTGTTTACCTGTGTCCGCATCCACACAGTGGACCTGCCCGTCACAGTCGGCGACGAAGACCATGCCGTTATAGACGGACGGGGTCGAGCAGCAGTGGTTTCCAAGCCGATAGGTCCATAGTCGGCCGGACTCAGTGATGTCACCTGTTTCGCCCACATCAAAACATGCTAACCACGCCTCGTGTTTGCCCCACCAGATGTCACCTCCGTATGTCACGTAGACCCTGCCGTCGTCGAATACCGGCATGCTCATGACGGTGCTCGGGCTCTCTTGGCGGTTGCCTACATATTTGTGCACATCCTCTTTCGGAGCCGTCGGGTCGCAATCCAATCGCCAGATTCTTTCAAGTTTCCTCACGGTCTCGGTAGCCGGATCTGCCTGCAAGGCCTTGAAGCCATAGCACACGGCATCTCCGCCGCAGAAGATTATCTGAGTCTGTCCGTTAACCTGGGCAAGTGCGGGTGAAGACCAGGTGCAGTGGAATATCTTTGGGCCGATATTCTCATTGTCCCGAGCGACGAGCCGGCCGGTTGCCTTATCGAGCACGATCAGGCTCGGGGCTTCCGGGGCCGCAACACGGCTATGCTTGTTGTCGAGACCGTTGCTGGTGTTGGCGTATAGGAGCGGCCCGTGCAATAGAATCGAGGAGTGTGTCTCGTCCATAGGGTGCACTCCAACCTCGGCCCGCATATCGAACAGCCAAATGATGTCCGCGTCGATGTCCGTCACCTGCATTGGCTCGCTGCCGGGCGGGACCATATGTCGGCCTTCGTCGCGGAACGGCCCATCGTTGCCGTTTGCCTGACCGTTGAGGTCGAGGCACAGTATCTCACAGCGGTTGCTCGGCACATAGACACGGTCGCCTTCAACCGTAGGGGTCGAACAGATGCCGACTCTGGGCCAATCCAGATATCGGTCGCTCGCGAGCTTTGGGACGACAAGCTGCCAGCAAAAGCTACCGTCGCTCTCGTTAAGGCACCACAGTACGCTGCGGTCTCCCTTGTGTCGAGGGTCGCGCGGCTTGCCGTTGTTGGTGCCGATCAGAATCTTGCCGTTCGCGACGGCAGGCGTAGCCCATGCCTGTGAGCCGAGTGGAATAGCCCACTTGATGTTCTCACCGGTAGCAGGGTCGAATTTCTCTGGCAAGTTTGTTTCCGCCGAGATCATGTTGCGGGTGTACCTTTGGCCCCACTGTGTCTGGTCGGCCGCCCGAAGTGTAGCCGCGACCAGCGCCGCGCAGAACAGAATGCAGATGAGTGATTGCCGCCGTGATGCTTTTGTTGTTAGCATGGATTACCTTCCTCGATCCTTGGAGCGTGGACACATATCACCGCCCATTGTTCTGCAGCGATCCGACGCTCACGTTTCTTGTACCTTTGTCAGACTGGTGGTTAATTGTACCCGTTTGGGTCAGATTGTTCAAAGGTTACTTGCGGGCCAATGAGTCTCGTCAGTTCCGGAGTTCTTTGATCAGGCGAGCCGCTGTATCGCACCAGAGGATCGGTGTCTCTGGTGAGTTGCGGGCGCTGCCGAACGTCGCCTCGTAGCCACCTTCCTGGTATCCCCTCGGGTGCGGGATATAGCCCATGGAGCCACCTGTCAGGCCGATGACCAGTGTGGGGTCCGTAAGGGAATGGGTCTTTATGTCCCTCGCCACCTCGACAAAGACCTCTCCGGGAAGGCCCACGATTGCCACGTCGCCGATACGGAAGACAATGATTTCTGCAGGACGCGTGGTCCCTTCGGCCTCGGTGAGCTTCATTATTCGGGACGGGGTGTACTCGTTGAACTTCCGCCTGGAAGCCTCCGCTGGATTCTCCTGGATCTGGCGCTCGGCCCATTCACGCAAGTTCTTGGGGACTATGCGAGCAGGACACTGCACGGTCCCGGCACGGGCCGCGATGGTGTCCATGACAAGGTCGCGGCTATTGTCTCGGGCTGCGAGAGCGGCTTCTGCAAGCGTTCGCCCGATCTTGCGAGACTCGTCGTATGAGCTTCGCTGGCTCTTGTCCTTGACGTTTATGTGGTTGACGTTTCCACAGCAGGCGTTCAGGAAGATCACATTCCAGTCTGGGCCGAGGGTTTCTCGAATCGCTTCAGTCATGTGGTACGGGTAATCCGCCGAGTACTTATCACCGCTGACACAGTCGGGGTGCAGGCCGTAACTGACCAGCACGATCTTGGCCGTCTCGAATGACATGGCGTAGACTGCCGGGTCGATATCACCAATTGGACGGACAATCCTGGGATTGCCCCTGCCCGGGTTGGTGCGCACTGTGCCGTCTTCCATAAGATAGCGGCGGATGAAAGCAATGCTTCTTTCGTTGCAGGCCCCGAGCGTGACACGATTCTCGTCGACTCGCTTTTCAACCGCCTTCTTGACTGCCGTGGTGACCTGCGCGGCCAGCCGATCCTTGATGTGAGAAACAGCTGCTCCGGTGTGAGTGTGGATCGCGTGGATGAAGATGCGCTCGGGAGCAATTCCCGTCTGCCTTTGGATTTCGCCGCGTATATCTGCGACAATGGAATCGCTTAGACCGATCAGGTCCAGGGCGATAATGGCGAGTGTCACTTCTCCTTTGGTCAGTACGAGCGATTTGGCCAAGAGCGTATCAAGGACACCCGTTGCCTTACGTTCCTGAAAATAACCCGGCATTGGAACACCTAACGGTGGCGTTATGTCGATGTCAGCGTACCCGACCAAGAGGCGGTTGCTCTCCGGGGCTTGTCCTGCGAGCAGACGTGAAGCGACGACAAGGAGAAGCAAAAGCGCCCATGTCCCTGGCATGCGCGTCGCCCTGGCGCACCGTCCCAAAGCGTTGTCTTTGTCCATGGTCGATTATCCTACTCTGTCCAATTGGTCTCCGACTACAAATAGCCAATAAGCAATCGGCCGCTATGCCTCCTCTATGATCTCGAAGCCGAGCATGGCGGCGATGTTCTGGACGGGGCGTTTCAGGTCACCATAGAAGGTGACGCGGTGCCAGCCCCACGTGTCCCAGTAATTCATAAGCTTGTCGATGTCACCTTCGACCTCTGCCGCCAACTTGGTCCGACACGCCCTGTCCTCGTCGATATTGGCCACGCTTTTGCCCTGATGGAATATCACCTGCTTCTTGTCGGGATCGAATTCGAGCGTGGTGGTCATGTCTCCAAGAGGCATCAGTGAGCGCACGGCGGCGCCTTTGCGATCCTCGGAGTGGTTGCGGATGTGGTAGGGATTAGATCGTCCTTCCGGGCCCCATACTTTGTTCGGCGCAACGCAGTGAGCATAGATGATCTGGTTCTTCGACGTGTCGATTACCGGGTCGGAGATGAACCCTGGCCGACCGGTTAGGTACGCCATCAGCAGCATGCTAATAGTCGATTTTAGATCGGATTCGCACGCCCCGACCCAGCCGTCGTTGTTGAGCTGGAAGAACCCAAGACAGGGATAGGCGGTGATTTTTCCACCATAGAAGCCGCCGAGGCAGTTCACAGTGATGGCCTGGGCCTTGTACTTTCGCATCATCTCGCACATCGCCAGGTACATTGCTCCGGATTTCTCGATTTCCTCACGAGAAGGCTCGATGACTTCTTGCGCCTCACGGATCCAGCGGCCGGCCCATTCGCGCGCCTTTGCACGATCGGCCTTCTTATATAAGTCATCAAGTTCCTCGTGTGGTTTGAATATCACCTTGGTGCCGAAGACCTTCTCGATGCCTTCGGGACTGCAACCGAACCCGCCTCCGATTCGAAGGATGTTCGAATGCTGCAGCTTCTTGATGCACTCAAAGCACCTGACTGCGTCAACGACATCATCGAAGTTGTTGGAGGAGACACCTGCCACTTTCCAGCCGTTTCTCTTTGCTGCTGCGTAGGCAACGAGGAACTCACCCGAGCCGCCGTAGAGATCGTCCACGAAGATAGTCGGCCTGCCCGAGGCGGCGATGGCCTGCGGAGCCCCTGTCCAGAGCGCTAGCATGTACACTATGTACCCGTCTACCTCGCTATCGCCCTTCAGGATTTCGTTTGCGTCGTTTGCGTTCATGGCCGTGGCGACAATGAACTCGACGCCCGGGCAGGCCTTGCGTAGCTTGCTCGTCCAATCCTTCTTGCGGCGTTCGTAGTCGTAGCCGATGTGCGGCCAGGTCGGACTGTTGGGCGAGATGTGCGTGAAGACCAGACGAATTTTGGGTTTTGGGCCTGCAGGGGCCGGGATGTCCTCGCCGGCGGCCAGCGCCGCTGCCGTGGTCGCATTGAGGGCAGATAATACCGAGAAGCCGGCTGCGCATGCGGCGCAACCGCCCAAGAACTGCCGCCTCGAAAACCCACAATTGCGGCCTGCCGCCCGTGCAGAACGTATGAGTCCGAGCTGTCGCATTTCAGATTCCATAGAGACCTCCCAAGTCTTGTTCGGAAATTGTAGCTCAAAAAAATGGTATTCTCGTGCTGAAAGCTCTTGGCCAATATGATAGTCTCTGGAGACGATCATTCCAAAGACTCTCCTCGATCAGGTCGCCTGGGTTCCATCGGCGAGTCAAGGTCACCCGCCACAAACTGGATGCCATCCAGGTAGAACCGCAGGATCGCAGCGTTCCACCATATCTCCGTGCGGTGGCCGAAAGCGCAGTAGAAGACTCGCCCTTTACCGTACGGCCGGACCCATGCCAGAGCGAAGTCGTTGTCTTTGCGGTGAATCCACGGGACGGTCATATTTGTCTTATGCGTGTCGAGTGACAACAGGACCCTGACGTTCTTGCGGGAATATGGGTCGCGGAATTGAAAAATCTCTTCAGCAAGGCGGAAGCCCTCACCTCCGAAGGCTGCCAAGAGCGGGTGGTTCGGCTCGTCCAGCGTGACCGCGACCTCTTCATTCCAGGGATGACCCCAGTAAGCGGCGCCGATCATCTGGTGGAACTCGGGCCAGTGTGTGTTGCCGCCGATGGCGTGGTGATAGGCTACAATGCCGCCGCCGCCCCGCACGAAATCCAGCAAGCTGCGGCGTAGCAATTGCTCGACGGCGTCTTGATCGGGGCCATGCATCTTGAGCCTTTCCATATCCTTTTCGGTCGGGCGAATCCATGAACCATTGCTGTTGTTGAAGATGATGGCATCAAACCGCTTTATATTCTCCGGCAGATACACAGCCACATCATTACTGACGACCGGCTCAAATGCGCCGCTTTTCTCGCCGAGGAGCTTCATCGCGTATTCGGCCTGGGGGATGGAATAGCCTTTATGAGGCGACTGCTCCATGAACGGTGTGTTCCAGATCAGCACGCGGCGAGGCTTCTTGGGTGTGACACTCGTCGTGTATGGTACTGCTGATTGAATTCGTGTGGCTTGCTGTTCCGTGACCTGACCAACGGCGGCGGCAGGCAGAATCAGGATCGCTGCTGCCAACAGGATGTATCTATGAGAAGAACCGTGGGACATAGTCCAATCTCCTTTGCGAAACAGACCCGCTCCGCTTAAAAGCGGGTCGAATTGCCTCTCGAGTTACCGCTTACAGGTGCCACCCTTGCCGGTACTCTCGTCTAAGGGCCTCGTTTGCCCTGGCGGGCCTGAGCGCTCTGCCCGCAATGGGGTCGTATTCGATTGTCTCGTCGAAGAGCGTGGCGACGTTGCCGAGAAGAACGAACTGTGTCAGCGGGCTGGAGTAATCGAAATTTGACATTGCCGGCGGTCCAGCCCTGCATGCATCGAGCCACTCGCGCTCATGGCCTCGCGAGCGAGGCAGAACGGGCGCCGGGCCCTCAAAGCCTTTGAATTGCTCTTTGGGCAGCAGCGTGTAGACGGTATTGTGGCCATTGGAGTGCAGCATTGCCTTCGAGCCTATCAGCAGACACCCCGCATGGTCGTGCCATTTCTTCTCACCGGTGTCGCCCCAGTCGAGTCGCCGGCCCATCAGCTCTTCGATCTTCTCGCGAGGGCCCGGGGCCTGGCCCGGCCCGTTGTACCAGTTGACTGTCACCGGCGGCATCTGTCCCCTTGCGGGGACATCGTAGCGGATGATCTCCCACCTCGGGAACGTCTCTTTGTGAATCCCGGACACTTCTGCCTTGAGCCGAATCAGCCGGTCGGCCGGCTGTCCTGGTCCGGCGGAGTTGTCACTGTTCCAAAGCGTATCGATCTTCAGACCTTTGAAGACAACGTTCATTGTGTGCGAAGCCCAATTGCCCAACTGGCACGTGCCGAAGTCACGCCAGGAGTGCCACCACTCAACCCAACGAGAGTTGTATGGCCTCTCTCTTGCCGGGCCGAGCCACAAATCCCAATGGAAGTAGTCGGGCACCTTGTGTGCGTCACTCGGGTAAGGCCGCTCGCCCGCTCCCCCACCGGTGTTCCAGGCGTGGACCTCGCGGACCTCGCCGAGGACGCCGGCCTGGATGATTTCGACGGCCCGGCGAAAGGCCTCACTGGCCGTGCCCTGGTTGCCCATCTGCGTCGCCACCTTGCTTTCTGCCGCTATCCTCTGCAAGGTGCGGGCCTCGTCTACGTTGTGAGTCAACGGTTTTTCGCAGTAAACGTGCTTGCCCATCTTCATCGCCATCGCGGAGGCAACGGCGTGCGTATGGTCGGGCGTTGCGATGACGACCGCGTCGATCTGCTCGTCCATCTCTTCGAGCATCTTGCGGAAGTCATTGTACTTTTTGGCGTGTGGGATTTGCTCGAACGATGGCTCCGCTTTGCGTTCGTTCACATCACACATCGCCACCACATTTCCTCCAGTTCTTGGAATCGCCCCGACAAACCAGCTTCCACGTCCGCCGACGCCGATCAGGGCGACGCTCACCTTTTCGTTCGCCTGGTAGCTCCTGGCAGAGTGGCTGTTGTTCAGAATCAGTAGACCCGCTGCGCTTGCAGCTGTCCGCCTGAGAAGAACACGTCGATTGATCGGCTGGCCCATAATTGTCCCCTTTCCTGCAACGACAGGTGCCTCGTTTTCGTCAACGTTTGCCGTTGACAATACTACAGCAACCGAGGTGGAACCGCAAATGCTTTGGTGTACGAGAGATCTGCCACGAGTGTAGGATGTCGTTGGCGCTGGAAAAGTTGTTTCGAACGGCGGGCCGGAAAGATATAATGGGTTTGGCTTTACGTGGACGTCGGTGTTGAATTTGGGAATCAGAGCCGAGTGGTTTGGGTCGGATAACTCAGCTTGCTTCGAACGAAAATACGCAGAACGGAGGTTAGTCATGTCGTCAGAGCTAAATCGTCGAACATTCATTAAGCAATCCATAGCCACTTCGAGCGGCGGGTTGCTGGCGCTGCAGGCAGGTGCGGCCGGTGAAGCTGTCGCCGGCAAGGCCGTGAAACAGGAACTGCCAGCGGGCAAGATCGGCGATCTGAAGATTAGCCGGCTGCTGTTGGGCGGTAACCTGCTGACGCATTTCACTCACAGCCGTGATCTGAGGTACGTATACAATCTCACGGCCCACTACAACACGAACGAGAAGATAATCGAGACAATGGCAATCGCCGAGTCCCACGGTATCAACACGCTTGTCGTGCACACCGTTCCCAACGTGATGAACGTTCTGAAGAAATACCGCTACGAGCAGAATGGCAAAATGCAGTGGATTATATGTCCCACGGCCCCGGTAGACGATCAGATGGTGGAGTACTCGGCGCAGGTGCGAGAGATCGCCGATATGGGGGTTGATGCGGTCTACCTGTGGGGCGTCAGGGCCGATCAGCTTGTCTCGCAGGGCAGGGTCGATTTGATCGCCAAGGCCATCGAGGTAGTCAGGCAATATGGAATACCTTCCGGCGTGGGGGCTCACGACCTGAAGGTGATTACCGAGTGCGAAAAGAACATGGTCGATGCGGATTTCTACATCAAAACGCTGCACCATCACAACTATCCGAGCGCGCCCAAGCCAAATGAGCTGACCGAAGTTCATACCGAGGTCCCGGGCTACTGGTGCAAAGATCCCAAGGCCGTCGTCGATTTCATGAAGACCGTCGAAAAACCGTGGATCGCCTTCAAGGTGATGGCCGCCGGCGCGATCCCACCCGCCGATGCCTTCCGCTACGCCTTCGAGAGCGGAGCCGACCACGTGCTGGCCGGGATGTTCGATTTCGAGATTGCCGAGGATGCGCAAATTGCCAAGACGATTTTGAGCCAGGTCAATCGGACCCGCCCGTGGCGCAGCTAATGCTCCGCGAGACGTACTCTCACGGTCTGTCATGCCGAACAGCGTGACGTGTCCGGCTTGAAGTCTGACCTTGCCCATTTCCTCGCCCTGTTCATTGAGCTTGCAGCGTAGGAACCCATCAGTTGGCCCGAGGTACCCTGGATTGGCTCCAAGGTCGTGCCCGCCGATGCATTGCGTTACGCCTTTGAGAGCGGGGCGGACCACGTCCTCGCGGGGATGTCCGATTTGGAAATTGGCTTTGATTGGCTTTGTTTTCCTGGGCTCCGGAGGCGGATTTATTTTCATAATACTTTGTCAAAACTGAGTTTGCGCTCATTTGGTCCTTACGGGAATTGGGTTTGTTTTGCACAAAAGCCTGCTTTGGATTGCGCTTCTGGCCAAAAGAGTCCAACTTGCCCTTGTTTTCTTCCATTTCGGCCTCTCCCATGTGGGATAGCCCGCGCCACTGTCTTTCCCGTAAGGGATCCGGTGGATTGCCTCCTTTCTTCTGTCTCCTGCTTTCTATCTTATGTCTTCCCGCTATCACGATTTCACTCTATTTAGTTGTATGCATATCATATGCTATCTGGGGTGGGTGTAAAGGGAAATTCTGACTCAGCTGGACCCACAAAGCCCACCCCAAAAACCCAGTTGCCGCCCACCAGGCTGGGTCTTCCCCGTTTTGCGCGATTACAGGCATGGCGCGGCAATCTCCTTCCCGTTGCGATCACAGAACTCGTCTGCGAAGTGTCCTCTTTCGAGAAACTCTTGGCGCAGCCTCGCTGGGCGGTATAATTACATTGACATCAGCGAACGCACACCTTGAGAGAACGGAACGAACGGGTTGGAAAAGCTTTTTGGCAGGGAGAAAGAAGCCACTCACGACCCATAGACCGTGAATCGGGGCTTGCAGACGGCATCGCCGGGTTTGGAGGGCTCCTTTCGCCGAGAAAGGCAGCGCAAGCGATGGCCCGTTTAAGGAGAGCTTTCACGCTCATTGAGCTTCTGGTTGTGATTGCCATTATCGTGCTGCTGATGGCGATTTTGCTTCCGTCGCTACAGCGGGTCAGAAGGCAGGCCAAGGCTGTGGTCTGTCAATCTAATCTGCATGAGTGGGCTCTCATGTTCGCGATGTATACCGGCGATAATCACGGCTATTTCATGAGAAGCAGAACCAACACTGGCTGGCTGTACTGGATGGATTTGCTGCGTCCGTACCACAGCAACATTCACGAGATATGCTGCTGTCCGGAGGCCACAAAGCCGTACACTGAGGGTGGGCGAATCCCGTTTGGTGCTTGGTGCCATGACGCCGATAGCGTCATCGCAAACGTGCACGCTTTTCTTGTTAAGGAGGGTGACTATGGCAGTTATGGCATGAATCACTGGGTCTGCAATCCACGTCCAACGAATACGGTAAGGCCGCCTGAGTTCTTCTGGAGGACTGCAGACACAAAAGGGGTGGCGAATGCCCCCTTGTTCGTGGATTGCCTCACGATTGGAGGCGATCCCATCGAGCGTAACCCGCCGCCGGAGTATGACGGGTACATTCAGCCAGGAAGTTACGATTCGACCTGTATGAGCCGGTTCTGTATTAACCGGCACGAAGGGACCGTGAATGGCGCCTTCATGGATTGGTCCGTTAGAAAGATCGGCCTCAAAGAACTGTGGACCTTGAAGTGGCATTACGAGTACAACACAGCCGGTCCCTACACATTGGCAGGCGGCATGCAGCCCGAAGCCTGGCCACAGTGGATGCGAAACTTCAAAGACTATTAAGGTAGTCATTAGTCGGACGTCGTTAGTAGCGAGGTGCGAAGTCATGGCCAAGCAAAGGGCATTTACGCTCATAGAGCTAGTGGTGATAGCCATCATCGCCTTGCTGATAGCGATCCGGCTGCCTTTGTTACGGCGCGTCAGAAGACGGGCCAAAGCAGTTGCCTGCCAAGGCAATCTGCGTCAGTGGGGCGTTTTCTGTTGGATGTACACAGGGGGCAGCGATGGCACGTTCTGGGGCTGGCGTGCCGGTTGGCCGATAAAAAGGCCCTTCTGGAGGGGTCAACAACACTTCTTCGAGAAAGCCCTATAATCTTCTTGATTTCCCCTTTTTCTCTTGGTAGACTAGTTTACGTTCCAAGGAAGGGTGGTGAGAGGCGAGGGGTTGTTTCTTTCCGCCAGTCTTTCTCTCACCCAATAGTGATCTCATGAAGCACGGATGGCAAAGGCGTAGTGTGCGCGCCAGCACAAGGGGCCTGAAGAATGGCCGCCTTTAGGCGCACAAAGAATCTCTCGATAGAACGGGATCGTGATGAAACAGATCCCGTTGAAAGAAGGTGGAGAGGTATGAAGACGCCAACAACATTGAACGTACTTGTGCTGCTGTGTGCAGTATTAATCCTGAGCCAACATGTACGTGCCACGGCTATCGAAATGTATGGCGCCGAGTTCGAGGCTTTTGGAGAGTTCTATTTTGTGGACACTTCGGATGGGTCGGTTTCCACCATTGGCAACACCGGCGGCTTCCTGTCTTCAATGGACTTCTCTGCCTCAGGAGTACTATATGCAGCCTCTGGTACTCTTGAAGAAGTTGACCCAGCTACAGGGCTGACATCCAATAGGCGAAGCATTAATTTCATAGGCGGTCCGGAGTCCGACATCATTACGGGATTGACCTTCTCATCGACGCAAGGACTATTCGGTATTGGAAATGGTCCGCCCGGGAATCTCTGGAGGATAGATCCTGTTTCTGCTGATGCGCACTTCGTCGGGTCTTCCGGCGAAGCCCTGTTCGCGCTGGAATTTGGCCCAGACGGAACGCTATATGGGGCTGGGCACGACTTGTGGGAAATCTCTACTGATGATGGCTCCGCAACACTAATAGGACGGGTCGGTGATGGCGCGTTGCTCACTGCACTGGACTTCGCGCCCGACGGTCTGATGTACGGGGCGTCATCAGATATTACCAGTGACGCGCTCTATACCATCAACCTTGAAACGGGAGCAGGATTGCGAATCGGCGTGACTAATGCGAACTTGGTTAGCCTTGCATCCATTCCCGAGCCGACCACGGGTGTACTGCTCGGCTTGGGTGGCCTGGCATTGCTGAGAAAACGCAGGGCTTAGACTATCAGTCTATCTTGCCACGCGGATGCCCGCAATTTCCTGACACAACGGCGACTTGTGGTCATTCTTGTTGAACTCAGTCGGAATTCGCGCGCTTACATCGAGGCAACGTGACGGTTGTTGCTGACCTGCAGCCCGGACCGGCTTGGTCTTTTCTGCACGACCTGACGGAGAGGGGTCTCAGCGTTCCAGATTGGCTGAGCATCATCTCGGTGGGGCAACTTTCGGCCTGAGCTCAAGTCGAAGGAGCCCAGCCCTGCGCCCGCCCGCCCGACTGCTTTTGACAGGGACGTTTTGTGACTACTTGGCGCACGGTATTATCTGTTAGAGACAAGGGGCCATTCCGGCCTCAGGGGCGACTGCAACTGGCAGCGCCGAGCGCAGCGTGGTAGTGCGGCCGCGAGCACATCGGCTCTATCTGCTCGTTGTCTTGGGGGCGGTCCACGCCTGTTGGCCCGGCCTTGCGCCTTCGGCCGAGTCGGCCATGGTCAATTCTCTAAAGTCCTCGATGCGGTGAAACGTCAGGTAATTGGCATCGTGCTGGCGAGGGGCTGCGCGCTCGCCTGTACCGAAGGCCGTGCGTGAAGCGGCGATGATGTCGTCACCGTCGAAGAGCCAGTCGACGTATTGAAACCCGTGGCGGCTCACGTCCGGATGATAGAGAACAATCGAGCGGATCGTCCAATTGCGCAGATCGGCAGAACACATCAGGCCCACCGCATTTCGCACCAGCGAGGGATTTGGGTCCTTGTGCCTCGGCAGCACCGGATTCGCCAAGGTCCAATACCTTGCCGAAACCGGGTCATAGCGGATTGTGAACTTCTTGGAGCCCCCCGGAAAGTCGATGAAGCCGGTGTCCGCATCGAAGATGGCCCTGGTGCCGTCCTCGCTGACGTTGATGACGGCGGCCTTGCCCCCATCCGGAAGATAGTGCACGCGAAGAATGTTGACTATGCCGGCGGATGGCGTGACGACGGCGTTTCCTTCGAGCCAGCCGCTGAACTTGCCGCCCAGCCATGCAGGGTCTCTGCCGATACGATTGCTGAAGGTCCAATTGTCGGCGTCGAGCAGATTGGCGTCGGCCGGAGCCGACATCATGAAGGCATGAAAATGAGTCCCCCAGCCGTCCGGGCCCATCGCATCTTCCATTGCTCGCCAGATTCGGCCGCGGTGCTCGATGACTGGTACGGGAGCGCAGTGGTATTTGCCGGTGTCGAACAGAAGTCCCGACCTCTTGTCCTTCGGTGTCGTCCAGGTCTTGCCGCCATCCTTGGACTGCATGATCACCGCAAGTCCATTCTGCTTGTCGGTCCCTATCAGATATAGGTCGGTCCTGTGGGCGAAAACGCTCGCCCAGAACAACCCCTTGACGGCCGACAGTCGCTTCCAGGTCTCGCCGCGGTTGGTTGACCGAAAGACCCTTGTGACAGCCTTGCTGTGCTCGGTTGACTTTGGGCCGAACTCGTCGTGTTTGGCGATGTAGCTGCCGTCGGGACAGACGGCAATGCCGGGCGAGCCGATGTAGATACCCGAAGAGGATGGAATGTAGTTGATGACCACGCCGGGCGGTTCTTCTGTCGACGCCGGTGCCGCACAGAACAAGAGGCAAACGGTGACAAAGTACGAAGTATTCTTCCGGAACATGGCAGCACCTCCGTTACGAGCTGTCATTGCTCTGCGAGAGCAATTGGGTTCAACGATATCTGAATTCGTACAATCTCAACATACTCGGCCCCGGGACGACTCGTCTCGGGCGGTCCCGATTCACTCCGACCGTTTCCCAGCGAAGGAAGTATTTCACGTCGGCGGCGGGACTCTCGCCTGCATCTGCTTGCCATCTTACCTGCATGCCCAGGAAATTGGATTCGGGCACTGTCAGATGCGCGGGCCACTGCGAGACTTGCCGGACCTGGCCGACAGGCCTGAGCGTGTCTTCATCGAGCTTCCATGTCCCCGAGCCGTACTTGTCGTGGCGGTACGATTGGGTAAGAGAGCCGTCTTCTCTTGGCACGACGGGGGACACTCTGATCTCGAAGTGGATGGTGCCGCCCCCCTGGAAGTACCAGCGGTAGTCCCAGTCGCTGGTTTGATAGATCTTCCATCGGCCGTCTTCCAATCTTGCGTTGTAGAGCTGGGTCATGCCGTTTTCGTCGAACTTGTGGTAGCTGATTACCGGCCGGTTTGCCGAATCGAATCCTATTTTTGTGTTGCCGTTTATCATGCCGCCCTTCGCTGGCACCGGATCAACAATGATCCCTTCGGTATAAATCGTGATCGGTAGAGCAACCGCTTGGCTGGCGGAAGTCTGCCAGTGCAAAAGGTCCTTGCTGCGCGCATAGGACAGATCGTGGTTGGTGCAGCAGTCGGGTGTGTCACGCCAGACCCAGCAGATGTGAAAGTCCCCATCCGGCCCGCGAACCGGGCCAACGATGTAGGCGTTCATCTTGCCCTCGCCGTCAATCAGCGGCGTATCAAGCAGTCTTCGCCACGTTCTGGTCTCGACGTCGTACACGTTGTATATCTGATTTCCGCTGCCGCTGCTGCCGTCGCGATAAGTGAAGATCAGCTCGCCGTCGGCCCCGGTGAAGAATTTCGGATACGTGCACCGATTCTCAAGTCGGCCGACCATCTTGAGTATCCTCTCGAAGGTGCCAATGTCCCAGGGCTTTGTCGTCCGGAAGTACACGAGAGGATCGACGTGCATGTTGCCGCACAGGTGAATGTGGTTTTCCGCGTCGAGGGCCATCGTGATGTAATTGTGACTGTCCCAGCCCACCTCCGAATCGAGCTTCTGATACCGCCATTTCTTTGAGTCGAGATTCCGCGTCGCTACCGTCATCCGGCGATTTTCATCGTAGTAGGCTACGAACTGGTGATCGTCCTTGGTCAACAGGCAAAAGCGCACCGGGTGCCCCGACCAGACTAATGCAATGTCCAGTGACATTTCAACTTGCGGCATCTTCTGTGGAGACTTTGCTGCCAAGCCGGCGCTCGCGGCCACGAGACAGAACAGCGATATCAGAGAGACATTCTTGCTGCTTGTCATTTGTGTCAGTCCTCGTGTCCCACGTTCTATTGGTTCGACATGTCAGGGGCATTCGGTCAGGTCTTGGGATGCCACGTCACTATTGAACGGCTTATGGCCTCACTGCCGTCCCATCGCTTCTGCGGACCGGCTCCCAGTATCCCGGATGGTCCGGTAAGGGGAACTTGGCGGCCAACTTCTCGTCGATGTCGACGCCGAACCCGGGGGCCTCATTGATGTACATGTAACCGTTTTTCAATGTAGGCGATCCGGGGAAAACATCCCGCGTGTTCTGACGGAAATCGACGCTTTCCTGAATGCCGAAATTCGGTATTGCCAGATCAAGGTGCGCGTTGGCTGCATGGCCCACCGGAGAGACATCGCCGGGCCCGTGCCATGCACTGCGCACGTCGAACCATTCACACAAAGTGGCGATTTTCCTCGCGACGCTCAGGCCGCCGACCTGCGAGATGTGAACGCGAATGAAATCGATGAGGCGTTGCGAAATTAGGTCCACCCATTCGTGAGGGTTGTTGAACAATTCGCCCATCGCAATCGGCACGCTGGTCTGCTGACGGAGGAGCTTGAAATAGCCGTTCTGTTCCGGCGGGAATGGATCCTCGATAAAGAACGGGTGATATTGTTCAAGCTCTTTTATCATATTGATGGCTTCGATGGGGGGGACGCGCTCGTGAATGTCGTGCAGCAATTCGATCTTCTCGCCACACGTGTCCCTTATGTGTTTGAACATCTTGGGTGTGGCTTGCAGATAGGCCCTTGCGTCCATGTGTGAGTCCGACGGTAGTCCGAACCCCGCCTCTTTGAAATGCGGCTCACGTGAAAGATGCGGCGAGCCGTACCCGCCCAGCTGAATGCGGATGTGCCGAAAACCCTTCTCCATGGCCCTGCGGACGCTTCGTTCGAGCTGGGCGAAGTCACGACCGCTGCAATGCGTGTAGCAATCAACGGCGAAGCGGCACTTGCCACCCAGCAGTTGATAGACCGGCATATTTGCGCGTTTGCCCTTTATATCCCACAGGGCCTGATCGAGGCCGCTCAGCGCATTGTTTAGTACGGGGCCGTTTCTCCAATAGGAGCTGGTGTAGGCGTTCTGCCAGAGGTCTTCGATGTTATCCACATCCCTGCCTTTTGCGAAAGGGTCGAGATATTTGTCGACAGCCACTGCGACCGGCAAGGGCCTTTGATTATAGGTAGCGCATCCCAATCCATACAGGCCCGGCTCACTCGTCTGGACCTTCACCACACAAAGGCGTATGCCCCGCGGAGCGGTGAGGATTGCTCTGACGTTTGTGATCTTCAGAGCAGGCAGTCCCTTTGTCGCTCGCGAGTACTGCTCTGCAATCGCCTCGTCACTTCTGCCAAGGATTTGCAGTACCCCCGCGGCGGCGCCGAGTCCCAGACCTTTCATGAGGCTACGTCGATCCATTTGACTCTCCTTTCGCAAGCACTTGCGTGGCTTGCTCGGCTTGCTCGACCGGCCTTCGATGCCACCAAGTCGCCAGGACCGAACCCGAGATGTTCATCCACGGGCCGAAGATGGCCGGGGCCAGTGCGGCACTGGCGCTGTTCAGCACGTTCATTGCCAGACCTGACGCCATGCCGCCGTTCTGCATACCAACCTCGAAGGCGACCGTACGGCATGTCCTCTCATCGAGCCTTATAGCTCTGGCGAATCCATAGCCGAGTATGTAGCCGATGAAATTGTGTACGATCACGGCAGCGATCAGAGCTACTCCGACCGACAGCAGGTCCTCTCTCGATCGTGCGGTGATGATGGCGATGATGAAGCAGATACCGGACATCGATACGATGGGAAGTGCTCTGTCCATCCAGTTGCCGGGCCGCTTGAGCATTATACTGACGATGAGCTTAGTCAGGGCCACGACGCCGATCAATGCAAGGCCGATGATGATGCCGTTTCTAAGGATTGCCAGCGGCCCAAAGATGCTTTTGTCCACAACGATTGCTACGAAGGCAAGGCCGGTGTTGACAGCAGCAATCAGAGTCAACGGTCCGGGTCGGTTCGCCCAACTGCTGCGACTATAGAGAATTCTGTTGGCGATAAGGCCCGCGAAGATCGGCACGATTATCATGTTCAGTATAGCGAGCATCATAGCGACGAACTTGATCTCGATGAGCTTGCCGGCCAGCGTCTTCATCAAAAAGGGTGTCATCACCGGCGACATCAGTGTCGAGCATGAAGTCATCGTCACCGACAGCGCAACGTTGCCCTTGGCCAGGTACGTCATAAGGTTTGAGGCGACGCCGCCGGGACATGAGCCTATCAAGATGACGCCCGCTGCCACTTCCGGGCCGAAGCCAAAAAGCGAGCCGATACAGTAGCCGGTGAGCGGCATGACGGTGAACTGCAACACTATCCCTATGAAGACAGGCCAGGGCATCTTGAATACGCGCGCGAAATCTGCGACGTTCAGCGTGGTCCCCATGCCGAACATGATGATCTGAATTAGCGGCACTATCAGAATCTTAAGGTCAAAACCGAGCCAGGTTCCGAACGCCCACGGGTAGAACATCGAGGCCGTGACGAAGACGAAAACCCAGACCGTGAAGGCGAAGCTCTTGAGAACGGGATGTCCCATCATGTAAAGGGCCAGTGATGCGAAAACCGCGATTGCGAACGGGCCGACCTCGGAGCGATAGCCCCGGAAAGCCATCACCAGCGTAGCCAAAAGAGAGAAAAAGAAAACGTACGGTGAGTACTTTGCGGCGACCTCTATCAGTTTTCGCATTGCTTGCTGACTCCTTGGCTGCCACGCTCTCTGAAACTGCCCGGCATTTACGATGTGTTATATACTCCAAGAGCGACTTTTTTACAACGTCAAATTTAGTGGGAATAGTGAGGCTGCAATGATATGCTGGCCACTATATCGTTGTACTGTAATGGCAGGTTTGTTGACGTGGATGTCGTCGTGTGTCGGGCAATCGTGGTTGGAAGGAATGATCCAGGTAGTAGAGGAGGTAAATTATGAAATACGTGGGTGTCTCGCTGTTGTCTGTGATTCTGCTTGTCGGTTTCGCTTCCGCCCAAGAGGTCCCGATGAAGCCCTTCACTATGGATTGGCGGGACAACTCCGGCGCGCTCGTCGACCTTTCGTTTCTGCTGGATGCGCCGGCAGGCAAGGCCGGCTTTGTTCGGGCACATGGCGGTAAGTTGGTTAAGCCGAACGGCGTGCGTTTTCGGATTTGGGGTCTCAACGTTACAGGTTCCTGCTGTTTCCCATCGAAAGAAGATGCGCCGATTGTGGCCGATCACCTTGCCCGGTTCGGCATAAACTGCGTTCGCTTTCACTTTCTTGACTCGAACTGGTCTGCAAGCGTGTTTGTCAAGGGCCGCGACGACACACGAGCACTGGACCCACAGCAGCTCGATAAGCTGGACTTCTTTGTGTGGCAGTTGAAGAGGCGAGGCATTTACACCAACATCAATCTGAATGTTGGGCGAAACTACCGGAAAGGTGACGGCGTGAGGGATTACGAATACCTTGGGCTTGCCAAGGTTGTGAACTACTTCGACGAGCGAGTTCAGATGCTGCATAGAGAGTATGCCAAGCAGCTTCTTACGCACCGTAACCCGTATACGAAATCGCAGTACAGGGAGGAACCGGCGGTTGCGATAGTGGAACTCGTTAATGAGAACTCTATCGTAGAGGCATGGTTCAGCGACCGGCTGCTCGGCAGAAACACCGGGAAGCGTCCCGGTACGTGGGCCGACTTCACGCCCTGGTACGCCGAACAATTGACGAAGAAGTACAATGCATGGCTCAGTCAACGGTTGTCTGCGGCGGAATTAGAAGAGCTCCGTGAGATCGCCGGCGTCAAAGAGGATGACCCCATTCCGCGGCTGACCGCAGGCCAATTCGCCGATGCGCCCGAGAAGAGATTTCACTTGGAAGCTCAGTTCTATATGGGATTAGAGCGCGAATACTTCGATGGCATGTATCGCTATTTGAAGCAAGAGGTGGGAGTGAAATCCCTGATAGCCGGCACGAGCGATCACAACCACTGGAAGAGCGGCTATCCGCTGCTGTGCTCGACTTCGAGATTGGACGTCGTGGACGGGCACGTTTATTGGCAACATCCTCGCTATTTGACCGACCCCAAAACAAAGAAGCGGACCTTCTCCATCCCAAACACGCCGATGGTCAACGACCCGCTCAATTCGACTGTGGTTCAGCTTTCCCGCTCGGCCGTGACCGGCAGACCATACACGGTTTCCGAGACGAATCATCCTTTTCCCAATGAGTACGCTTGCGAGGGCGTGGGAATCCTCGCCGCTTACGCCTCTTTTCATGACTGGGACGGCATCTTCTTCTACACGTTTGAGCATAAGGACCCGGACGAGTGGCAAGACCGGATGCCGGGGCACTTCGAAATTCGTCCCGACCCTGTCAAGATGGCCAATCTTGCTGCCGGCGCCCTTATGTTCCTCAGATCAGATGTCCGGCCTGCAACTGAGACGATCTACAGGTCGTATTCGAGATGGCAAGTGCGCGAGAGCATCCGACTGCCATCGTCGGCGCGTCCGTATTTCACGCCGGGATTTGCTCTATCTATTCCGCTGAAACATTCGACAAGAATAACTGGTTTCGACAAGGCAACCGAGCGGTACCGGGAAGTGAGCACCGACAGCCCATTCGTGTCGGATACGGGAGACCTTATCTGGCATTGCACTGGCGGACGAGATGGGCGGGTGACAATCGAGACAGAGAGGACACAGGCGCTTATTGGATATCTGGGAAGAGCAGGCAGGACGTTGCGGAACATCTCGGCCGAGTTAGAGAACGAATTCTGTTCGGTTATGCTGTGTTCGCTGGATGGCGAGCCGATATCCAAAGCGGGGCGGCTGCTTCTTGTTGCCACTGCCCGCTCAGCAAACACGGGTATGAAGTGGAACCAGAAGAGGACATCGCTCCTCGACTGGGGGATAGAGCCGACGGTTATTGAGCCGGTCAAGGGCAAAGTCACCCTTCGCGATATTGCAGAAGTGAGCAGCATAGAGGTGATCCTGCTGGACGGCGCTGGCAGGCCTCTCGGGCCGTCCATCGCCGCGCGCAAAGTGGCTGGCGGCTACGAAATGCAGCTCGGAGAGCCGGCAACTACGTGGTACCTGATAAGAATAGAAAGGTAGCACAAAGTACCACTGCTGTTAATCCGTCTGACGAAACGACCAGACGGCAGTTGTGAGAGGTGGGCATATTTGGTATCCTGGTGAGTCGATGAGACCCGGTAGCGCTGCTGGGGTCTCAGAAAGCGCGTTTCTGGTGGCGCAACAAGACAGTTGGAGGCAGTGCCGTGAACGAGAGCAGTAACAAGAGAACTTCTAGGCGTGAGTTTCTACAGGGGGCAATGGGCGCGGCCGCGGCGTTTACGATTGTGCCTCGTCATGTGCTGGGCGCGGGAGTGACGCCGCCGAGTGAGAAGCTTAACATCGCGTGCATAGGAGTCGGCGGCCGAGGGGCCGCTAACCTCGAAGGTGTCAGTGGCGAGAACATTGTCGCGCTGTGCGACGTGGACATGCGGCGGTCCGGCAAGGCGTTTGAGAAGTATCCGAAGGCCGAGCGCTATCGGGACTTTCGCAAGATGTTCGATGCGATGGAGGAGAAGATCGATGCGGTAGTAGTCTCGACGCCGGATCACACACATGCGGTGGCTGCCATGGCGGCGATCAAACGGGGCAAACATGTGTATTGCGAGAAGCCCTTGGCGCATTCGATATATGAGATTCGCAGGCTCATGGCGGCCGCCCGCAAGTACAAGGTAGTGACACAATTGGGCAACCAGGGACACTCCTTCGACCGTATCCGCATGTTCTGCGAGTGGATCTGGGATGGGGCAATCGGCAATGTGCAACAGGTACACGCTGCTTGCGGTGCCACTAATTCCAGGCTGAGCGACTTGTCGAGGCTACAGGAGCGGCACGAGATACCAGCTGAGCTCGATTGGGATTTGTGGCTTGGGCCGGCCCAGTATCGGCCTTACAACCCGATGTACCTGCCCGGCAAGTGGCGGGCCTGGATGCCGTTTGGCAGCGGGACGATCGGAGACTGGGTGTGTCACGTTGTCGATCCCGTATTCTGGGCATTGCGTCTGGGGTCACCGAATACGGTTCGAGCGCGAGCGCGGGCATATGATCCGAAGAAGCACGCCGACACATTTCCCATGGGTACAATTGTGGAGTACGAGTTTCCGGCACGCGGCAAGCGACGACCGGTCAGTCTCACTTGGTTTGGCGGCATAGAGAAGCTCCCACGTCCTGATGATCTGGAGCCGGATCGAAAGGTCCCCAACACCGGAGCGATAGTGATTGGTGATAAGGGCAAGATCATGTACGGCTCTCACGGAGCCAACGGCGCACGGATCATTCCGGAGGAGAAAATGAGGGCCTACAAGCAGCCTCGCAAGATTCTGCCTCGAGTCAAGGGACATTACCGTGACTGGCTCCGGGCGATCAAAGAGGAGGGCCAAGCAGGATCGAACTTCGACTACGGCGGGCCGCTGACAGAGATCGCGCAGTTGGGGATTATTGCGATGAAGATGCTGGGGCAAAAGCTTGCGTGGGACGGCGAGAATATGCGATTCACCAATTCCGACGAGGCGAATCAGTATATAAATCCGCCGTATCGTCAAGGCTGGATGCTGTAATGAAAGACCGGCGACGGGGACGCCGTTCCATTGGGAAGGACGCGGCCGATCTTTCCCTGTATTTATTCACAGGATGACGCACCCGCTGCTCTCAGAGTCTTCTGAGCAGGCCGATCACAACGGCCTCGATTCGGCAGTTGTCCGAGTAGATCGGCTCGTAGTTCTCGTTGGCCGGCTCCAGTCGTGCGCGGCTCTTCTCTCTGTAGAATCTCTTTAGAGTCGCGTTTTCCTCATCGACAATGGCGACTACCAATTGCCCGTCCTCTGCTACCGAGCTGCGGCGACAGATAACATAATCGCCTTGGCGGATATCTTCATCTATCATGCTTTCGCCCTCTACCTCAAGGACGAACGTATCCTCACTCGATCCGAAGCAGGAGCTTAGTGACACAGGCTCGGTGTTCTCGATCGCTTCGACCGGTGAGCCCGCGGCTACTCTTCCCACGAGAGGCAAGCCGGTCGAGCAGCGTGCATACTCCTCCGAGGTATCGGCGGTAAGGCTGCTAAGCAGTTCGTGCGCTCTTGAAGTCGGTTTCAAAGAGCGAGCCTTGCCCGGGCAAGCCGAGAGTAGGCCTTTTCTTCGGAGTTCGCCGATGTGCTCGAACGCGGTGCTTCGGCTTGTGCCTAATTCGGATGCTAATTGCGCTATCGTCGGGGAATAGCGTCGGTTCCGCTGAAAGCCCGCTATTGCCCGCAGTATTTGTAGCTGGCGCGGAGTCAGTTGTACCATCGGCTCTTCTATTGTCGGATGCATTTAGCATTGTCTCCTTCGGGAACCGGATGTGTTCGATGCGGCCGGTAGCGGCCGATGGTGCTGCGGAGTGGCGAGGTTGCGAGCCAAGCAATGTGGCCATTATCTCGGCGATCGAGCCGAGCACCTCTGTAAGGCCATTTGGGGAAATCGTTGGCTGACTCGCCGCCTCCGGCGGCCAAACGGAAACGTAATCACCGCCCGGTCCAAATCTGCAAACCGGCTCGTTTTGACTGTCCCTGTCATAGCTCATTTTTGGCTCCATCCTTGTCTTGTTGGCAAAGGTAGCTATCGGCAAAGTAGGCGGAAAAACCCTAACAAAAACCGAACAAAAATGGGGGGGCTGGAAGTTTTTTTGGGGAGGTAGCTTCGTGCAGGTGGCAAGGGCGAGAATATGGGACGGTTTCCGATCTGCGTAGGGGCCGGCAGCTGTGATGGAGCAAAGTCGAGGCGCTGGCGCTAATAGTCCTGGCTCCGACAGCTGCCAAAAAGAACAGGCAAAACTGCTTGTACAAGTCGGTCGGATCAGGTAAAAACTCCCCGGCGTAGTGTGAGCCCGCATTTGTGGTGTTCTCTTAGGAGATTTGAAATGTCACACGGGAAAACAGTGTTGCGAGTTTCGCTGCTATGTATGGGTGTTCTTTTGGGTTCTTGCGCGACGCGGCCGTTTGGGGGCCATCCCATCACAATCGGCTTCAAGAACCTGCTTGCGGGCGATCTGTCGAACTGCGCTTTCAAGGCCGGCAGTTGGGCGATTGAGGATGGCGTCCTGACCCGGAAGGGCGGCGGCGATATATGGACGAAGGATGCATACGGGGACTTCATTCTCGATCTTGAGTTCAAGGTAGCTGAAGGGACCAACAGCGGCATCTTCTTCCGCACGGCGGATATAGAAAACTGGCTGCATACAGGAATAGAGATCCAGGTATATGACTCCTACGGTAGGGAGAAACCCGGTAAGCATGATTGCGGCGCGGTATATGATGTGCTTGAGCCGAGTGCCAATGCTGTGAAGCCCGCAGGTGAGTGGAATCGCATCACTATCATGGCCAAGGGTTCAATGGTCAACATCGTGATGAACGGCAAAGAGATCATCGATATGGACCTGAACGACTGGCCCGAAGCACACAAGAACCCGGACGGCACTAAGAACAAGTTCAACATTGCCTACAAGGATATGGCCAGAGTCGGCGCCTTTGGATTCCAGGACCACGGCAAGCCCGTATGGTATCGCAACATCAAAGTGAAGAGGCTTAACTGACAGGCAGATGATTTACGGCCTACGCATCACCCAGATGATATTAGCCTGGTAGTGCAGCTCGCCAGCCGGCCTTTAGCATTCGGGCCAGGCGCGGGACGTGTTGTTTGTATTGGGGGTCGGTGACGGCGTTGACGTTCTCCTTGGGGTCCTGCTCGTGGTCGTACAGTTCCCGGGCCATAACCTTGCCCGTCTTTCTTTCCTGCCACTCCGTGTAGCGGAAACGCTTCGTCCGCATGGTATAACCCATGATCTTGCCGCGCGGGTATTGGCTGAAGGCCGCCTTTTTCCACGGGCGATCGGGGTCTTCCAGAAGGGGAACCACACTAAGACCCTCGAGATGCCTTGGGACGGCGAGGCCGCACAGCTCGCAAAGGGTCGGGTAAATATCGACGTATTCGGTCAGGGCGGCGGTGCGCCGGCCCGCGCTCTTCTTGCCGGGGACACTGAGAATCATCGGGACATGCGTATCGAGTTCGAAGTTCGTGTGTTTGCACCAAGAGGCGTGTTCGCCGAGCTTCCAGCCGTGATCGCCCCATAGGATGATCACGGTGTTGTCGCGCAGCTTGAGCCGGTCGAGCTCATCGAGCAGCCGGCCGATCTGAGCATCAATATAGGAGACGCAGGCGTAGTAGCCGTGGACCAGGTGACGGGCAAGCGCATCGGGGCAGGGCCCTTTCTTGGGAATGCCGAAGTAGTTGCGCAGCTCGCCCCAGTTCGTGGTCGCGTACGTGGGGGCGCCGGCCGGAATGAAGGGATTGTCGGCTAGCTTTATATCCACGGGCTTGTACATGTCCCAGTACTTCTTCGGCGCGTTGAAGGGTAAATGCGGTTTGTAGAGACCCATTGCAATAAAGAAGGGTTTATCCTTGAGTTGATTTAGCTGTTCGATGGCGTAGTCGGTGTTGCAGCCGTCCGGATAGGCGTTGTCGGCTACGTCGGCAGCCTCGAACGCCGGGCCTCTGCCCTTCATCTTGGGGTTTGCTTTGTTGTACTTTTGCATCTGGGCGATGGCCTTTTCGGTAAGATAGCCCCGCCCCTTCCAGGCACCTTCGGGAAAGGTGCCCGCGCGATAAGGCTCAGCGCTCCAGCCCTGCAGGTCATCTTTGACGTGATGATAGATCTTCCCGATAGAGAGTGTCACGTAGCCGTTGTTCTTGAAGTGCTCCGGCAAGGTAAGGACGTTGGGCATGGCCTTGCGGAGCGGGGTATTGAGGTCATAGATCTTCGTCGTGTCGGGCCGAGCGCCACTCAGCACGCTAACTCGCGATGGTGCACAGACGGCCTGCTGGCAATACGTCCGCTCGAAGAGCAGACCTTCGGCGGCCAGGCGATCGATGTTGGGTGAGATGATCTGCTTTTGGCCGTAGCAACCTAATTGCGGACGCAGATCGTCCACGGCAATAAACAGGACATTGGGTTTGCGACGGCTGCTCGACTTGCCCCGGGCCGTGCCGGTCACAGGGGCCAGAGCAGAAAGCGCAGCACCACCGATTACCCCACGCAGGAAACGTCGGCGATTCAAGAATTCATCCATCAACAAGTACCCTCCATCGAAGGTTCCCACGCACCGGACGGGCGCGCACGCTATTGCAGTTCGACCTTTAGCTCGTGTATTGACCAGAACCAACTGTCGGACGAGCCGGTCTGGAGTATCCTGATAAACCTCGCGCGGACGGGCTTGGCGAACTCGATCTGGGTGATAGGCTTTGTGCCCTTGCCGGTGACAACAGGTTTGCCCCAGCTTCCGCCGTCGAAGGAAACATAAACTTCATAGCCTCGCGGGTAGTCGTTCGGCGAATTGGCCGAGTCGAGGGTCAGGCCCTTGATCGTACTTTCCAGACCGAGGTCCAGCACGAACCAGTCGCCCGGTTTCATCGGCCGGCCTGTGTCCCACCGGTTGCCACGATCACCGTCGAGGGCCCGGCCGGCATTGCCGCCGTTGAGCGAAGCGGTGGCCTTCGGGGTTCGATTGAGCAGCATCTCCTTGATCTTCCTGGCGGCCAGATCCGCTTCAGCGACAACGGCACGGTCGCTGCCCGCGCGTTTGGCCAGATCGAGGGCTTCCTCACACGGGTACTTCGGCAATGCGGCAAGCACGGCCTTCTTCTCCTCGGGGCGCCTGGCCGCGGCCATAGCTTCTGTCAGCAGCTTGACGGTCTCAGCGGCGCCGCGATTGGCCGGTATTTCAAGCAGCTTTATATATCCGCGAAGAGCCAGGATCTGACGCGGCTCTTCATCGTCGGTTTTGGCTATCTCCATAAGCTCGGCCAGAGGTGTCGCATCCGGCCAGTTGGCCAATGCGCGGATTGCGTCCTTCTGGATGTTGAGGTTGTCACTTCTGAGCTGGGCGCGAACGGCGCGGAGGGCGTCTTGGCCACCGATGTGTGGTAGTATGGCCAGCAGATGGTGTTTGGTCATGTTGTCGGCTCCGGCAAAGCCGGCGATGATGGGGGCGGCGTCCGGGTCTTCGAGCCGAGTAACAACGGTCACGATTGCACGCTCGATGGCGTTACGGGCCACGGCGTCGTCGGTCGCCCGGAGCATTGAGACCATGGCCTGCAGATCATC
>CP070675.1:5741855-5757863 GCA_020352215.1 Phycisphaerales bacterium | reverse complement strand
GAAACTCTTGACCTGTAGGAATAAATTGCAACCGCTGTGCCAAGTGCAAAGAAAACCACTCAGTTTTTCCCAAGTGGTTGAGTATTAGGAACTTCTGAACGCTTTGGAGGCAGCCTCCGCTTCTTTCGCGTCCATCCTAACCGCCTCAGAGATCGGGCGATTTTCCCCATTGCGGGGAGGATTGCCCCAGAAATGCTCATCCAATTCCATGTCTCTTGAGCTTTGTGCGGAGGGTCTTGCGGTCTATTCCCAAGGCCTCGGCCGTCCTGCCCCTGTGCCCATTGAACATCGCAAGAGCCTTCTCGATATGGTCCCGCTCCACCTCTTCGAGGCGCCGAACCTCACACGAACTTGGCCCCGCGGGCTTCGCCCTCATCGGTCCATAGTAGAGCAGGTCTGTGGGGCCGATCACGTCATTCTCGGCCAACACCACGGCTCGCTCAATCGTATTCTCAAGCTCTCTGACATTTCCCGGCCAGTCATATTCAACCAGAGCCTTCATCGCCTGGTCAGAAACAGCCACTATGCCTCTGCGTCTCTTGGCATTGTATTTGTTCAGGAAATGGCTGACTAGCAGTGGTATGTCCTCTCTCCTTGCCAGCAAAGGAGGCATCGCAATTGGAACAACGCTCAAACGGTAGAACAGGTCGTCACGGAACACCCCGGCTTTGACCGCCTCGTGCAGATCCTCGTTCGTGGCGGCCACGATCCGCACGTCTACTTTGACAACCTGGGAGCTTCCGACCTTTGTGATCTCTCGCTCCTGGATCACGCGAAGCAACTTTGTCTGAATGTTTATGCCGATATTGCCTATCTCATCGAAGAAGAGTGTCCCACCGTTCGCCAGCTCAAATCGCCCGTACTTCGTTGCCGTAGCGCCGGTGAAAGACCCCTTGATGTGCCCAAACAGCTCACTCTCGAAAAGGTTTTCAACCAAGCTCCCACAGTCTACGACTACAAACGGCCTGTCCCTCCGCATGCTTGCGCGGTGTATCGCCCTGGCCACAAGCTCCTTACCCGTACCGCTCTCACCGGAAATCAGGACAGTAGAGTCGGTCGGACCAACCTTTCGAATCAACTCCTCGACCTTCTTCATTGACTTGCTCCGGCCCACAACCACATCGGGGCCGAAGCTCACCCTCAACTGATCCCGCAGAAGGAAATTCTCAAGGGCAAGCTCCCTCTTTTCCAACGCCCGTTTGACTATCACCCTCAGCGTGTCCGGCGTGAAAGGCTTCGGAACAAAATCGTAGGCCCCACTCTTCATCGCTTCGACCGCTGAGTCAACGGTTGCGTAGCCCGTGATGACAATCACCACAGTCGCCGGGTCACTCTGCTTTATATGCTTCAACACCTCCAACCCACTGAGCCCGGGCATCTTTAGATCAAGGACGACGATATCGAACGACCGCCCAGCCAACATGGCCAACCCTTTCGTGCCGTCCTCGGCTAGTTCTACGCTGTTCCCGTCACGGGAGAGCGTCTGGCGGCATGAATCTCGCATGCTCTCTTCGTCATCGATCACGAGGATTTTGGCCCGACCGTACATTCAGCTTCTCTCCGGTTTCAGTGGTAGTCTGACAGTGAAAGTAGAACCTTTCCCCGGTTCACTTTTTGCGTCTATTGCTCCCCTGTGTTTGGCAACGATACCGTAGCTCACAGCAAGACCCAGCCCAGTCCCCCGGCCAACTTGCTTAGTGGTAAAAAATGGCTCAAATAGCTGTCTCAAGTGTTCAGCTGCAATACCACAACCCGTGTCGGTAAACTCAATTTCGATATGATTGCCGTCAGCCGCTTTCCTTGTGGCAACAGTCAACTGCCCTTCGCCTTCCATAGCCTCGGCGGCATTCAAAATGATATTTGTGCACACCTGCTGTATCTGATTGCCGTCCATCGGCGCCTTCGGCAGCGAGGGACAAAGCTGCTTGACTATTCTGATATTCTGGAACAATGCCTGACTTCCAACCAAAGACAGTGTCCGCTCCAATATATCATTTGCGTCCGACTCCTCGACTTTAGGCTCAGTTTGGCGGGCAAAATCGAGCAGACCTTTGACGATGTCTTTGCATCGCGTGGATTCGGCAACGACTTTCTGGAGGTTCTGCCTTAGAACATCTTCTGCCTCCAAGTCCTCCAGTGCGAGATGTGTGTACATCACGATCGCTCCAAGAGGATTGTTTATTTCGTGAGCGACTCCGGCAGCCAATTGCCCCAATGTTGCCAGCCTCTCCGATTTCATAATTTCCTCTTGCGCCCGTTGCTTTAGCTTCTTGTCCCTCTCTTTGATCGAGGAGACCATGAAGTTGAATGCATCACCCAATGACCGGATTTCCCTCGGGGCGTCCGTCAGACGCACCTCCTGCTCAAGGTTGCCTTCGGCCAGGTCATGTGTGGCGACAACAAGCGAGCTTATCGGCTTCATTATCGAGTTGGCCAGAAGCTGGGAGATGATAACAGCAAGGACTACACCTCCGGCGCTGACTCCAAGAAAAATCCACATGGCGTTTCTTTCCATGTCCCCGAATTTGCCCTCGAGCACACCGAGTCCCAAAATGCCGATGGTATTGCCGGATGTGTCCTTGATAGGCTCATACGCGGTGATGTACCAGTCGTTGACCGCAGACTCCACCTTGTTGAAGATGTCGCCTCCAAGAAGTACATTCTTATACACGCGAGGAGGAACCCACGTCCCTGTCGCCCTTTCACCGCTGGCGGTTCTGAGGTTAGTGGCTATGCGGAGATCATTCTGGAAAATTGTCACCGCACCCACGTCCTTGCCCTTGTACATCTCGTTTCGGAAGATGGTGTCCCTCGCCTTGTCAACAATGGCGTCGTTGTTGTTAAGCAGTTTGCCGCCGTACAATAGGCCAAGAATCCGGCCACTGTCGCTCAGGATGGGGGCGGCTGCCATGATCAGCATCCCGGAGCTTTCAGCATCTCTACCGGGCGAGCCCGAGCCGCTCCCGGATATGGGTAGTATACGGGCTTGTACCACAAACTCTTGTCCCTCCTTCAGGAGATCTTCTTCGGAGAGCACAACGACCGAAGCTGTCGCCTGCTTTGAGGACAGCACCATCTTGACTATCTCGTTTGATGCTTGACTGTCCCCGATCTGGCTCGGATTTCTGGTTCTAAGCAGCACTTTGCCTGTTGAGTCGGTCAGATTGAGTACGTCGAGATTCTCTCTGCGTCTGACGTTTTGAAGCTCTTGGCTCGTCCTGGACAGATCACCTGTCGCCAGGGAATCTTTGATGAAGAACCTGTTGGCGGTCAGCCTGATAACGTCGCTAATGTCGGTGACCGTTCCCAGGAATATCTCCTGTGCCGTGTTCAAGTGGACTCTCACTTCGTTTTGAATCCTCGGCACGGTGCTCTTGCTAATCAGCTTGATGCCGACAAATGTAGAGAAAAGGCTTGTAGTGACTATGACAATGATGAAACTCAGTACTATTCTGTTCTTGAATCGCAAGTTCATTCGCTCATCTCTGGGCTGAGAAACCCGAGCCCGGCCCCTGTAACATAGGGCCGCTTTCAGTTCGAACAGTCCGCCTACCTGGGCTCGACCATCCTTAATTATGCGCTATTCTCGGAAAATGTCCAATTTCTACGATTCGCCGTCCTGGTGCCCTGTCGAGTTTCTGTGAGCGATAGTGGAGGATCTGGCGCTGGTGAGAAGGTTGCGCCGACAGCTACCGCCTGCGGCAGTCCAAACGCCGGCTCCGCAAGCCCGACTCGCAGAGCAAAGGGAACGACCGAACAGATCCGGAACAATCCGGGTCTGATGATGAGCAGAAAAGCTGAATAGAAGTAAATTGCACTATCAGACCATATGACGGATGAGATTCTGAGAGGATTCAAACACGCTCTGGATCCCGCAGCTTGGGGGCCTTTTTCGCAGGCTCGGAGGCAATCGGATGTGGCAGAGAAACCGCCGCTTCGGATTTGGCCAGCACAGGGTAGTCGGCCAGTGTTCGGCCGATGTAGTCGCGCATGGCCTGCTGGTAGATGGGCCGGTCGAACCTCAGGGCGTTATCCCGGCAGGCCTGTGGACTAATCTTGCTGCGGTTATGTTCGAATCGCATGATGCACCGGCGCAGAGCCGGAACACTCTGCTCGTGGAAGAACAGACCGGTGGGCGGCAAGGACGTCTGCGGCGACTCGGTCAATCCGCGAGCGGTCTCAAGGACACCGCCTTTGGCAAATGCGATGACCGCCTTGCCACAGGCCTGGGCCTCGAGGGGCACGATACCGAGGTCGTCTTCGCCGGGGAACAGCAATGCCGTGCACTTCTGCATGCGCTCGGCAACTTCGGCATCGTCAAGACCCGTGACAAAGCAGATGTTGTCACTTGCCGTTTCTCGCAGGCGATCCAATTCCGGCCCATCGCCCACAACCATGAGCTTTCGGCCGAAATCCCGGAAAGCGGCTACGGCCAGATCGACGCGCTTGTTGGGGACCAGAGCCGAGACCATAAGGTAGTAGCCCTCATCCTCGCTCGATACGGCAAAACGAGCGCAGTCAACGGGCGGATAGATCACTACCGAGTCACGGCCATACGCCTGCCTTATGCGCTGCTGCGTGTTTTTGCTGTTGGCGATGAAGCTTGTCACTCTGGTCGCGGTTCTGCTGTCCCAGGCTTTCAAATAGTCGAGGACGTATTCGGCGAGCCGCCTTCGCGGCCAATGCAGTTGGGCCAGGTATACGTCCCGCATGTGCCAGGCGTAGCGCATGGGCGTATGGCAGTAGCATATGTGGGCAGCGCCGTGGCGTACGACGGCGCCTTTTGCGACACAATGAGAAAAGCTCAGGACAAGATCGTACCCGGTCAAATCAAACTGCTTGACGGCGTGCGGGAACAAAGGCAGATACCGTCGGAAATCCTTGGAATGGCGCGAAAGCCACTGAACAGATGTGGTATGAATTGTATGTGATTCGATGGTCCTCGAGACAGACCCCGGTGTGTGCACGAGTGCAAAAACGTCGGCGTCGGGATAGACCTCACACATGGCCTCCAGGCAGCGTTCACCGCCTCGCATCTTCGTCAACCAGTCACATACAAATGCGATTCTCACAGATTCATGACCTCTTCAAATACGCTGATGTGTTGCCGCGCGGACTTATCCCAGCTGAACATGCGGGCTCGCGACAATCCCTTGCTTATCAGAGTGTCTCTCAGTTGCTCGTCGGTAGCGACTTTGTACATCCCCTCGGCTATACTCTCGGCATCATATGGATCAATGTAGTAAGCGGCGTCACCACAAACCTCAGGAAGGCTCGCCAGATTCGAGACAACCGTCGGGCAGCCGCACGCCATCGCTTCGACGGGCGTAATGCCAAAGCCCTCGTGAAAAGACGGAAGAACAAGAAGCGCAGCACGCTTGTACAGGTCGATGAGTCTATCCTCGGCAGATATGTTCTCTATGCACGTAATCCTTCTTCTTGCCTCTTTGCCCACATTGAGATTCGATGTCACACGGACGCCCACCAGCTTGAGTTCAAGATCGATCTTGTATTCGGTCATCAGTATTTCAAAGGCTCTGACCAGGCCCTCTATATTCTTCGTCGGGGCGAATCTTCCCACGTACAGGACATAGCCTTGCTTGTGAGAATCCGTCTCGCAATTGGAGTATTCTGCGCTTATTCCGTTATGGATGACAGCTATTTTTTCGTCCTCAATACTGTACCGGTCAATAAGCAGATCCTTTGTGTTCTGAGAAACAGTTATGACTTTGACCGCATTTTTCAATATGGAGCGATAAGCAAATCTAAAATAGCAGTACTGCCTCTTGTGGTACTTCGGAAACAGCAGCGGGATCAGATCATGAACCGTGACTATCTGCCTTTTGTGACATATGGAACCCTCTGTCTGGGACATATTGAACACAAATCTCTTTTGATTTCTGAGGCACAATTGATTCGTCCACAGCAGCCGGCGCGCATGACCGACCCAGCCAAAGTCAGGGGACGAGTTCTTATCAACAAGTCGAATCTTATCCTTCCGGCTTGTGTTTCGGAAGTGGATCAAAGCATGGTGGTTTATGTAGAGCCTCAAACGGGTAGTCCCAATTGCGCAGAAAATACTGGGACAGCGACAGGGAATACTTGCCGATGCCTGTAAGTTCTCTGCCCACACTGGTCGCGTTTATGATCATATTCTGCGAATCCCTGCCTCTATATGGTTGGCCAACAGGTCGGTAGCTCCCACCGATTACCCGGGCGATCGTCGAAAGAGACCATCAGTTCAGAATTGCTCATGAAGCCAAACCTTCGTGTTCTCGATAGGCCGAGGCGACCTCCTGCGGGTCACCGTCCATCACAATGCAACCTTTGTCCAACCAGATTAAGCGCTGGCACTGTGTAACCAGGAAATCCAGATTGTGAGAAACAAAGATGCTGGTAGTCCCCGATTGCATCAGTCTCTGCATTCTAATTATGCACTTGCGCATAAAGAACTCGTCGCCAACGCCAAAAACCTCATCAACCAAAAGGACTTCTGGTTCAACGTCCGTAGCAAGCGCGAACGCCAGCCGCCCGAACATCCCGGACGAATAGTGTTTTACCGGTTCGTCAATGAACTCGCCCAGCTCGGAGAAACGGACTATACCGTCAAGCTTGTCACTTATCTCCGAACGGGAATAACCCATCAACGTGCCTGCGAGAAAACAGTTCTCGCGTCCTGTGAGATCCGGTTGAAATCCTATGCCGAGCTCCAATAGAGGAACAATGTGTTTGGTTATGTCCACATAGACTGAACCCTCCTGAGGGGTGATTACCCTGGTCAGAACACGCAACAGAGTGGACTTGCCCGCGCCGTTGCGACCGACCAAACCTACGTGTTCTCCTTCCTCAACAGCCAAAGTGACACCGGATAGGCCGTAGAACTTCGTAGTCCTGTTCCTCTTTCCTATGGAGCCAAGTGCGCATCTGAGGCTCGTATGTCGAACAGCACGCTTCTCAAAAGCCACCGAGGCATTTTCAAGTTTAAATACAGTTGCCATTGCCCAATTCGGTCCCCACCGCACGGAATACGGCGAGACAAGCCTACAGGTAGAAATAGAATTTCTCTTTGAACCTATCGGTCAAGTAGAATCCAAATGCCAACGCAACGGAGCCCACTGCAAATGTGATTGCCCAGTCTTTCCAGCTCGGCCAGGCGCCGTAATAGACAGGTTTTTGGAACAAAGCCGCAAAATAAGTAATGGGGTGCAGGCCCAACAGCATAGCCTGCAGCGTATGTTCGGCAAACAGGTCTCTTCTAAAGAGAATCGGCGACGAAAAGAATACGAACATAAGCAGCATTTGAACGATAGGCCTTACATCTCTGAAGAAAGTGAACAAGACTGCGCACATGAGCCCCACACCAAGCCCAAGGATGGCCCAGGGAATTATCGAAAGTGGCAGAATGACAAGGTGTACCGTCCAGGTTTTCTTCAGAAAAGCAAATATAAGCAAAACAACCACAAACGAGAAAAGAAACTCGATACTTGCAATACTCCACCTTGTTAGCGGGAAAGTAAAAGGTGATACGTACATCTTCTTCAACAGCCACTCACCACCGACAATGGAAACCATAGTAGAGTTGACTGTCTGCTCGAAGTATCGCCAGGGCACCAAGGCCCCAAACAGGAAGACCGCGTAGTTTTGAATATTCATCCTGTTCACCACCGAAAAGATGGTGCTCAACACGATCAAGTAAAGTGCGGGTTCGAGAAAATTCCATAGGAACCCCAAGCAAGTATACCTGTACTTGAGCTTCAACTGACTTTTTACGTAAAAGACTAAGAAGCCTCTGGATGCTGCATCCATGGTGCTTGTTCGTCCAACTGAAATCCTCTATTTCGAAGCGCGTCAGATGAATAGATGAAACCAGGAGCCGCTATTCTCCCGTCAGCCGATTCTATCCCTTGCGCGGATCGATCTGTGTAACCCTGCTATCCGTAGAGACTCCTCCGTCGCCTGGCTTTTCTAGCGCTATACTATCCCAGCCATACTCTTGAAAATAGCTAAAGTGGTCGTATCCCGTGGTAGCGTTCCTCAAAGCATCATCCAGGTCTTTCCTTTCCCCAAAGCCAGCCTGAAAGAATCGTCTCCTCCACCAGTCCATGTTGTGTATGTTGATATGGCTCTGATCCTGATCATTTTCGCCCCTTACACCGTTCTCTTCTGTGGAAGTAACGAAAGCGAACCAACAAAGACCGCCCGGTTTCAATACTCGAAATGCCTCCGCAATCACATCTGTCACATATCTTTCCGGCACATGCTCAAATACCTGGTTGCTATATATGATATCAAACGTCTCGTCTCCCCATCTACTCAGATCATGAACGGAACCCTGATATAATCTCTCAGCGAGGTAGTCAGCAAGATTCTTCCCCTTCTCTACAGCGTAATCGCTTATGTCTATGCCGTAGGCGTCGGCACCCCATGTCTGGAAACCTGCAACCACGCTGCCATAGCCACAACCCAAGTCCAATATGACCTTGTCTCTTACAGGGAAAACCTGAGCGAAGCATTGCATCCATCTGTTGACCCACCACCAGTTTATGTACGCGCCATCGTAGCCACTGAGCCCTTTCGCTTTTCCGTGTTCCCAGTAATCTTCTTGCACATATTGCCTGATTTCCGCCAGATCTCCTTCCTCCATTTTCTCAAGATCCGGGACCAGACTTGAGGGCTTGTGACCATTGCCCGGTGGCTCAGGTGTGTGCCGCTCGCTCATTGTTTTGAAGCTCCGTAATTTTCTGTAATCCTGGCCACCATGTCGCAGACATCGTCAACCGATATCGCTCCCATACAGGCACTTTCTCTCGTACCACTGAGTTTGCATGGAATATCTTCATTCCTCCAGCACGGGACACATCGTAACCTAGACTTGGCATCGAGATATTCGCATCGGGGGTAGTATTTCGTGCGGACCTTTCCATCGATAGGACCAAACAAAGCGATGCACGGAACGTCGAGTGCTGCCGCAAAATGGACAAGGGAAGAATCTGGCGTAACTATGACATCACATTCCGCGGCCAATGCGACGGCCTGGCGGAGTGGATATGTGTCCACTTTGATTACACCATGCCAATCGTAGCCTTGTATAGCCTCCCCGTGATAAAGCAGAACCACCATGTCTTTCGACAAAGTCTGGATCAAATCCGTCATGTGCGGATAATTCCTGTACGTCTCTGCGGCGCAGAGACCAATACCAACAACGGCTTGCCCCTCTAAATCATGTTCCCTCCAGAACGCCTCTTGAAACTCCTTCTCGTGTCGCGACACAGAATACCTCGGCTGGCGGTCCATCTTCCAGAGTTCAACCCGGCTGATTCCCAAAGCGCGGGCGAAGACGTCGATGCGGCTCTTGCTCACTCTTGGTGCGGTTCTGGCCTCAACTCTGCCCGCCGGACAATCCGTGAAGTTGAACCACACGCGATATGAACGTATGTCAATTGTATCGTTCTCTATATCAAGCAATGTGACATCTTCGTTCTCCTGAAATACAGGAAAAAACCGCCGCGGAATAGCCAAGTGAATTTCCTCGGCAGGACACTTCTGCTTCAGCGCGTGCAAACCCGGAGTCATCATCAATAGATCCCCGATGCCGCCAAAGACGCGAGTCACCAGAACGCCCCTCCTTCTCCCAGACAAAGGCCTCACCGAATCGGAATATCTGGTCCTACCTGGACTCTCTACGTTGTAGTTTCCTCTATGCATCGAGCGAATACGTGTATTCTGCGAGACGGGCGCATCGGCTCGTCCGCAGTTGAGCAAATATACCGATCCTAACATGCCAAATCTGACCAACCTGTTGATGCCCGTCATGGTCAGGGGTCGGATCTCATGCATGGCGTAGTAAGGCCAATGCAGTAAGAACAGCAACTTGTCTACTAATTTGACTTCCTTGGAGAGGAGAACATGGAGAGAATGCCGGTACGTTTTGATAATCTGCTCTACGAATGCTAACCGCGTGTCCACATCAGTATAGAAACGCCCCAACCCTGACCAGAGGAGCTCCTTGTAGTACTCGACCTCCCCATTCATTAGAACTACATTGCTCAGCTCAAATATAGTCTCAGCTACTACATTGCGATCCGAGACTAAATACGTCTTCTCGGCCAAAAACGACAAGCCAGACTCCGCTTCCCACAATTTGCCGAGAATGCCGAATACTCTGGCGCGCCCAAGGAGTGCCCGTGAGTACAGTTGGGGATATCTTATTATCTCGAGATCAAGGGCTTCGTCGTAGCAACGCAAAGCCTCCTGAAAACTGTGCATAGCCACCAGCTCTTCAGTCCAGAGCAGAATAGCCTCGAATAGCTCGCGGCAGAGCGCCCCAGTTGAGTGGCAGTCAGATACAAAAGAACGCAGTCCGTACTCGACTAATGCTACGATCTCTTCTTTTTCCCTCTGTTGCTCTTCTTCTGTCGTCCGGGCTCGGATCGCTCTGAGCTCCTGAACACCGCCGCAGACGACAGCATGCAGGATATACTTGTTTGTACAGCTACCCCTTTGCTCCGGGGAGATACGCTTGAAAACGGCGTAGACTTTCTCGTATTGGCCGTGGAAGGCCATGTATTCCAGCTCGGCCGAGAACGCGGTATCTTCAAGTAGCGAGTACTTATCGAGATTCTCGTCAACTGTCGCCATTTTCCTCCTCGCGTTTTGGCAATAACTGATGCGCCAGGCACTTCTCAAGAACATCCCGTTCTCGCTCTACCTTGGAACTCAACTCTCTGTAGCGATCGACATCGAAACCCTCGGGAGGGTCGCTATCATATTCCAGACACGCACTCAGGGCCTCTTGATAAGAACCCACATGATTCAAACAGACAATTTCTCGAAGACGGCACTCAGGACTCAGCAGAGGCGCGATTTCTTGAATTAGACGGTAGCGTTTTATGGCCTCTATATAAAAACCTTGAGTTTCCAGGCATACAGCATACCAATAGGCGGCGTGTCGATACGTCTCATTTTTGAGACCGACCAGATCCGCCACATCAAGTGCCTGCTTGAGAAACGCGCCCGCTTTGGCGTATTCCTTCGCCTGCATCAGCAGCCAGCCAGCACGGAAGAAGCTGTCGACCCGCAACACAGGCGAGACGGCAAGTTCCGCCGCTCTCTCATAACAAGCCAGTGCAACTCCATCATCGAGTTCTACGTCAAGTTCTGAACACCAACCGGAGTGAAAGAGCAGTTCGGCTTTATCGTGTGTATTCTCCAACAGGCATCTTTGGAACAGCTCGTACGCTTTTGAATAGTCACCGTATATTTCGTACTTCACAGCTCGCTCATAGTCGGAAATATTGTCAGGTGTGCTACCCATAAAGGTTCTTCTTCCTGCAGTGACTCCCTCAGGCTCCTTCAAATGCCCCAGCAAGCATTTGCACAAATGCACCCATCACCGGTGAAAACATTCGTAGGACTATTCAACTCAGTCGTTCGAGTTATCCGTAGAGCCTCATTCTAAATGTCCTACCACTTTTGTCAATGGACACCGAGTATTTTTCCCCGATGTATCTTATCAGGTTCGATTAGCTTGTCCTCCTTCAATATCTTCAGAAAGGATTAGGCATTTCGAGGAAGATTTTCACCCTCGCATGCCAGAACGATTCCGCCCGGTGTACGAACTGCCGCACACATCAGGGGCGGCGAAAATAATCTCCATTGAACAGCACGAGAATGGGAGATTCAGCAAGGCATTCGACACGCCCCCCAAAAAAGCCACATCGTCCTTCGGGATTGGAGCGGTTGTACTAACCAAAGACAATCTGTACACGGCGAAATGGCCGACAGTACTGAGACACTGAGAATATCTTGCCTACTGCTGGACCCCAAACCCTGGTTCAGCAAGCATTTCTGCTTCTTAAGATGTGCCAAGGTGTACGAAGCAGAATCCAAAAATCCAACGCAAACGACCAGTTCTTGATGTAGTATAGGTCGTATAACAATCGCCTTCTCACTGTGGTATCGCCGCGTAGATCATGCACTTGTGCCAACCCTGTCATTCCTGGTCTAACCTTGTGTCTGAGCATGTACTTCTTGTACTTGCCCGAGAACTGTTGTGCGAAGTTGGGCCGTTCCGGCCTGGGACCTACCAAGCTCATCTCTCCTCTGGCCACGTTTATCAACTGCGGCAACTCGTCCAGGCTTGTACGTCGCAGCCACGCACCGATGCGCGTGTATCGGGCCTCGTCCGGCGCGAATTGCGGAGAACCGGTCTGCTCCTGCGATTCCGCTTTCATGGTCCGGAACTTGATTATCTCGAACTCCTTATTAGAGATCCCCACTCTGGTTTGCCTGTAGAAGACGTGACCCTTGCTTGACAACTTGATTAGCACCGCTATCACGCATACAGGAATAGCCAGTATCAGGAGCAATACCATAGCCATTGCCCGATCGAACACATGTTTCAATAGTGTATTTGCGGCCCCTAAGGGAGGTTCGGCAGCCGAAAAGAGTATCTGAGAGCCCACGGTGACGGTTGTGGTCTGGCCCATCGAAAGCAGGCTACCCCATTCCGGTATGACCCGAACTGTGACACCTTTATTCTGTAGTTCTCTGAGGACGGGGTAGGCAGACTGCGCTTCACTGCCTGTCAAACTCAGATATATCTCATCTAGCGCATTGTCACCGGCAAACGTAGTTGTTTTCTCGATCGGTCCGTAGACCGGAACGTCTGACAGGGTACGGCCGATCCGCGCAGGATTATTGTCGACAAAAAACCTACATTTCATTCCAGTCCACGCAGAATGCTCCAAATCACGAACAAGCTGCTGACCTTTCTTGCCGGCTCCGATGACTGCGTAGTACCGCAGATTGTATCCCTTGTGCCTCAGCACCCGCAAAGCTGCCATCGCAGCCACGCGGGACAGAACAAGACTCGCAAACAACAAAACAAAGAACATGGCCAGCAACTTTCGAGAATATGGCGCGTCATATAGGTAATACAATGCCGTCGAAATGAGTACGGCACTAATGACACAGGCCTTGAACACGCGTGCGACTTGACCGGAGAAAGTTTGCAGACGTCTGGATCGATAGAGTCCCGCCCACGAGCACCCCAGGTAGCAAAGAAATGCAATGAGCAGAGTCAAGTATATGTGCCCTCCAAAAGGGGATATTCCTTTGGGAGACGAGAATAACCCCGAATGGAACCGGATAAAGTATGTCAACACCCAAGCAGCAATGACGAGTAGAACGTCAAAGGCGGATTGTAACACAGAAAACAAGAGCGCATATCTTCTCAACATCTTGTCCCGACTCCTTCCTCTCTCCATTTTAACATTCCGATTATATACTGCATCAGCTTCCCGTCAATGTGTTCTGGCGGAGGTCTTGGCAAGATCCACAGGAAGGGGAGCCGACACCAGCCACTGATCGCAGCATTTTTGAAGCGATGGCCGATACGCCAACGGGTTCACACTTGGATCAGCAGTCCTTCCTCCTGCGTAACTACATCACCAACAAGAACTTATGATTTAGCATACATATTGACCGAAAGTGGTCTGTCGGCGCCTGCCCCCTTGAGCACGCTTTTTGCTCCTTGTTCAGCTGGCAACGAAATTTTTCGACCTTGAATCCAGCTCGCACCGGAGAATATCACTGGAACTGAAAGCTCGTGTGTGGACCGCGTTCAAGATATCCTTGGGCCGGTCGCTATGCATCAGAAATATGGACAAAGGAGAACGAAATGAACAGTGTGCATAATGCGCCAAGAAATCTCGTCTTTGCTGGCGGATTCGGACACCCGCCCTTGTCGCGGTGGCAATGGCCTCATGCCAGAACGCGCACGCAGTGGGATTGACTTCCGGCAATACCGTAGTGAATCCCGCCGCCGACCACTACATGCTGGTCCTCGGATACGATGATAGGATGTTGGAGCCCCGTGACTGGCAAGGCACGCTCATTAAAGGGCCCGGCTTCGGCGAGGTGACGGCTATAGCGGTATGGCGTCGGAGCGACTCTGCTCTGCCGCGGTTGTTTGTGGCCTCCGCAGATGCGGGCGGGGCTCTGCGTTGCCTCCACAGCGTGACGATGTCAAAGCCACATTTTTCAGGGTCCAACTCTTCTACTCTTCCGCACGTGACATTTCTCAAATCTATTTTCTTCTTGTCGAAATCAACAACCGCCGGTGAACCCCCATGTCCATATGCCTCCCACGATGGGTACTCTGAGATCTTTCTTACAAGAGAGCCCAGGCCACAACCCAAACCCAGAATTCTTCCCCTCCTGCCGTTGACGAATCTTCTACAGAAATGATCGTACGTTGCATTGGGGGCCTAATCCCAATAAGACGGGTCATTTTGCCCCTATGAGTCGGAGTCAAAATGACCATTGTAGTCTTTGGGGACCTCGTAATATGAAGACACGCCGCCACAGTCGGAGCATCGCAGTACGTCTATATCAAACTCCCTAAACACAACCTTATTCTTCGTACCCCCGCAGACAATACACTATCTGTTCATTCGGCTCACCAATGCGACAACGGTTGACAACTAGCATGCCATCCAAGGGGCGGAGCCATTCCACGTTCAATGTCTCCGCTTCGAACGAAAGACATTTTGCGGGAGCTGTTCATATCTCTTTTGAACTCTTCAGCACCGCGGCTCTTGGCCTGCATCACATGCCGTTTGCCGTGCTGCTGCGAGTATCTCATTCACCTTCAAGTAGACCATTTCAGATGTTACCCTATACATACATTGTCTATGAGAGCACACAGGAAAACGGCCGTGTGCGTGACAAGGTGCACATGGAAGTGTATCACCCGCCCAGAAGCAAAAACAGTTATCAATGCCCCAAGGAGCGTACTCTGTGGGAGCAGTTGGGCCAAAAATGGAGATGATTGGTATCCCGGTGCAAGCCCCGACATGCATAGGACCACAATCATGAGTGACCAATATCGAGCACCGTTTAAGCACAAGGTACGTACCATGTATGGACAACATGCCCGCACAATCGACAACTTGCTTTCCGATGAATTCCGCGGATATCTGTTGTGTGAAGTGGCGGTCTGATGCTCCGCCTATGAGCAGAATACCAAACCCGCCTCCCAAAAGTAAACCAGCCAGTTGCGTATAGTACTCAAGGGGCCACCTCTTTGTTTCCATTTCGATTTTTACATTGGCGGCCCCTCCCGGAGCCATTGCTATCCAGCGCGACGAGCCCGAAAGTCTCGCAAAGAAATCATCTGCCAATTGCACGTCTGTACGGGACGGAAATAGGTCCATTTCCGTCCCATGAGAACAAAAGCCTTCCTTTAGGGAAAACACAGCAAGATACTTCTCGATTTCACGCCGGTCACGAACATCAGCCACTGATTGCGTCAGAAATAAGCCCTTCAAATCCCGCCGAAAACCGTACCTATTCTCAGCACCAGAAAGAAATGCCAAGAGGTTGTATCGCCAATCTCTGTGCAATATGAAGGTCTCATCGGGTTTGATTCTTCGGAAGACTCTCAGCAATCTGAGGGCCTCTGTGAACTTTGCCGGGAAATGACCCGCAAGAAGATGTGTGTCGTTGATGTCAATGATCTCATCAACGTGAGGATTATTCCTGAGGACGGCCTTGTTACTGAGCCCAGTGGCAAAATAGACATAGCAGGAGGGGAAAGACTTCTTCAACGATCTAAGTGCCGGAGTGGCCATCAAGACATCCCCCAACCCTCCGACTTTAATTACAAGCACTTTGTGGTCTATCGGTATCATCGTTACCAATCATCCTGTGCGATTGACCGCTTTGACCTGGCAGTACTAGCCCCAGGAGGAAACAGAGATTAAGCAATATGTTTGAGCTGTGAAATATCTGGTCAAAGAAGCCACCTGTGCAGAAAGTGATAAAAGCTATCAGCACGCCGAGAGTCAAGTTTCGATTGAAAGTCGAACTGCAGCTTTTGTATCTTAGGATCAGCAAACGGAAGACCGCAAAGAGGAAAAAGAGCAACCCTCCAAGACCTATGATCCCCATTGTGGCCAAGTAATCAAAATAAAGGTTGCCGGGATGGTCGTGTGACCGGCCTTC
>CP070675.1:5704194-5741755 GCA_020352215.1 Phycisphaerales bacterium | reverse complement strand
CTGGTTTGCCTGGCCACAACGCGACCTCGACGGCAACTGCCGTGTCGCTGGCTCGCGGACTGATATGGGCTGCTACGAACATGGTTCGTTGCCGGACCGGGACGGTGACTTGCTCTCGGATATAGACGAGCTCGCGGCAAAAACAGACCCGGACAACGACGACACAGAGGGGGATGGGCTTCGCGATGGTCTGGAAATCCGGCGTGGAAGCGAGCCTCTCGCCGCCACGCCTGCCAGAACCGTGCACGTTCCGTCGGACATCCCGACCATTCAGGAATCGCTCTGTCTGGCTGTGAATGGGGAAGAGATTGTCGTTCGGCCAGGGATATACTACGAGAACTTTCATTTCTGTGGAGCGGATGTCACCCTGAGGAGCCAGGCCCCTGGGAGCCCACCTAAAGTAGCTTCAACGATACTGGACGGCGGCGGCGCGGGGCCGGTTGCTTGTTTTACGGGAAGCGAGAGCCAAGCGTGTGTTTTGGCAGGCTTCACTATTCAGAATGGTTGTGGTGACCACGGCGGCGGAGTTAGGGGTGGGACGTCGCTTGACCATACCAATGCCACAATCCGAAACAACATCATCTCCGGCAACTCTGTCTCACGCGGTGGCGCCGGCGTAGCTTGGTGTGACGGCATGATCCAAGACAACACGATCACCGAAAACTCGGCCTTGAGCGACGGCGGTGGGATATCCCAGTGCCATGGCACGATCCAGGACAACATCATCTCCGGCAACTCGGTGCACGATGACGGCGGTGGAGTTGCGCACTGCCACGGTACGGTTCAGAACAACACGATCACCGAGAATTCGGCCGGTGATAGCGGTGGCGGGCTTGCTAACTGCGACGGCACTGTACAGAACAATACGATAACAGGAAATTCCGGCTGGGACGGTGGCGGCCTGGCCAACTGCGACGGCACCGTACAGAACAACACGGTCGCTGGAAACCATGCTGTCGGGGTGCGGCCGGAAGGTGACGGTGGAGGGCTGGTCTCCTGTGATGGCACTATCCAGGACAACACGATTGAGGACAATACTGCCCGGGATGGCGGCGGGATGGCCAACTGCGACGGCCCAATCCGAAGGAACGTTATCACACACAACGTGGCCGATGACGACGGTGGTGGTGTAGCCTTTTGCGATGGTACTGTTGAGAACAACACCATCAGCGAAAACGAAGCAGGAGATGGCGGTGGCGGGATATGGAAGTGCGATGGCACGATCCGCGGTAATACGATCACGGGAAACTCTGCCGGTGCTGATGGTGGGGGATTGTCTAAGTGCGAGGCGGTTGTCCAGGATAACACAGTTGCAATGAACTCAGCCTGGGAAGGCGGCGGCCTGGCTTTCTGTAGCGGCACCATCCAGAATAACACGATCACTGCGAACTCATCCGGCGAGGGCGGGGGCTTGATTTGCTGTAGCGGGACAGTCCAGAACAACACTATAACTGGAAACTCGGCCGAAAGTGCCGGCGGCGGTGTAGGTTCCTGCGACGGCACGATCCAGAACAACATGATTACCGGTAATACAGCGGCATACGGCGGCGCGCTCGCGTTCTGCAACGGCACAATCCAGAACAATACTATCACAGCTAACCAGGCCGATGAAAGCAGTGGCGCAATGGCTCACTGTAACGGTGCGATCCGAAACTGCATCATCTGGGGAAACGGCGAGGGTCAAATCTTTGAATCAACCCCTCCATCCTTCAGTTGCATCGAGAACTGGAGCAGCGGTGGAAGGGGCAACGTAGCCGGCAATCCGCTTTTTGTTGACGCGGCAGGCGGTAACTATCACCTACGGGACGGGTCACGATGTATAGACGCGGGGGTAAACTTCTACTGGTTTGCCTGGCCACAACGCGACCTCGACGGCAACTGCCGTCTCACCGGTGCCCGAGTTGACATGGGTTGCTATGAGCACGATTCCTCTGCTGATAGGGACGGTGACCTGCTATCCGACCTCGATGAGCCCACAACGAAAACTGATCCGAACAATGAGGACACGGACGGTGACGGTCTTTGCGACGGTCTGGAACTGCTGCGTGGGAGCGACCCACGCGCCGCCACAATCGCCGGGACCGTCCTCGTTCGTGCAGATGTCCGAACAATTCAACAAGCTCTTTGTTTGGCTGTGAGTGGTGAGGAGATAGTCGTAGCTGGTGGGACCTACGGTGAGAACCTGCATTTCTGTGGAACTGAGGTAATACTGCGAAGCTCACACCCGGAGAATCCGGCCACAGTTGCCTCGACGATACTGGATGGCGGCGGTTTAGGACCGGTTGTGTCCCTTACAGGTAACGAGAGCAGCGCATGCGTCCTCGCAGGCTTTACCATCCGGAATGGTCACGCTGCCCGTGGAGGTGGAATTCGCGGTGGGACAGCGGATAATCACGGCCGCGCTATGATCCGTAACAATACGGTCACCGGCAACCTGGCTGTTGGGTCGCCGTCGTGCGGCGCTGGCGGTGGGATAGCTTTTTGCGACGGCACAATACAGAATAGCACCATCACCGGAAACTCGGCCTGCGAGGGTGGCGGGCTCGCTTACTGTGACGGAATAGTCCAGGACAACACAATTTGCAACAACTTAGGCGGCGATGGTGGCGGGTTCGCTTACTGCAACGGCACGATCCAGAGCAACAGGATTTCCGAGAACTCGGCTGGTAACGATGGTGGTGGAGCAGCTTATTGTAACGGCACGATCCAGAACAACATGATCACCCGCAACTCGGCATACGAGGACGGCGGCGGGCTGGCCTTCTGCGACGGCACTGTCCAGAACAACACCATCACGGCCAACATGGCTGGGGATGAAGGAGGTGGCTTGGTGGACTGCTACGGTAGAATCCGGAACTGTATAATCTGGGCAAATACAGCCGGAGACACAGCGGACCAGATCGCCGGGGCGACCTGCCCATCGTTTAGCTGTATCCAGGATTGGAGCGGATGTGGCACCGACAACATCGCTACGTATCCATTATTTGCCGACCCGACAGCAGGTAACTACCACCTCAAAACCGGCTCACCCTGTATAGACGCGGGGGCCAATTACTACTGGTTCGCCTGGCCACAACGCGACCTCGACGGCAGTTGTCGCCTCGTCGGCTCGCGGGTAGATATGGGCTGCTACGAACACGGGGCTGGTCCTGATTCAGATGGCGATCTGCTTTCCGACGGGGACGAATTAACCCAGGAAACCGACCCACTCAGTCAGGATACGGATGGGGATGGCCTTCGCGATGGTTTGGAAATCCTCCGCCAAAGCGATCCCCTCGTTGCTACGACTCCAGGCGTCATCCGGGTCCCGGCAGATATCCCGACGATCCAGGTAGCCCTCAGTGTGGCGTTGGCAGGCGAGCAGATTGTAGTCTTACCTGGGATTTACCATGAGAACCTCCAGTTCTGCGGTACTGAGGTCATCCTGCATAGCCTCCAGCCCGAGAATCCGGCCATGGTTGCCCGGACGACCCTGGATGGCAGTGGCGCCGGACCGGTTGTGTCTTTTGTGGGCAATGAGAGCGAGGCGTGTATTCTGACCGGCTTCACTATCCAGAATGGCCACGCCGGTTACGGAGGCGGAATTTGCGGCGGAACGTCGGACCAACGCACCAATGCCACCATTCGGAATAATATGATCACTGGAAACGCGGCTTCACGGGACGGCGGCGGCCTGGCTTTCTGCGACGGCACCGTCTCGAACAACCGGATCACCACGAACTCGGCCGACCTTGAGGGCGGTGGACTGGCTTTCTGCGACGGCACCGTCTCGAATAATAGGATCACGGCCAATTTGTCCGGCGATGACGGTGGCGGGTTATCCCGGTGCGATGGCGCGATCCTGAGTAACCTGGTCACTGGGAATTCGGCTGGCGATGACGGCGGCGCGATGGCTCACTGCCGTGCGCAGATTGAGAACAATACCATCGTTGGCAACACAGCCTCCGGCAGCAAGAAGGGCTGGGGCGGTGGGCTATTTAAGTGCCTCGGCCCCATCTCTAACTGCATTGTCTGGAAGAACACCGCCAGTACAGGAGATGGCCAGATCAGCAACTGTGCAACACCGAATTACTCCTGCATCCAAGAGTGGGCAGGCGAGGGAACCGGCAACATCAATCTCGAGCCGCTCTTCAGGGACCCGAACGGTCTCGACAACGACCCCAATACCTACGACGACAATAACTATCGTCTCTCGCCGGGCTCACCCTGCACTGACACCGGTGTGAACATGGATTGGATGCCGGAGGCAGTTGACCTCGATGGTAATCCGCGAATACTCAATGGAACCGTGGACATGGGCGCCCATGAGTTCACCACGCAAGCCATCGCCGGCTACGTCGATGCAAATGCGGACATCAACTTAGTGGACTTTGCCGTGCTTGCCGCACGCTGGCTGAAAAGCGGCCGCAGCGCCCGCGATGGTGCCGACCTTACCGGTGACGAGAATGTCACCATAGACGACTTGGCCATGCTTTGCGACAACTGGCTTTGGCAGAATCGATAGCTGTTTGGCGCACCCTTTGAGTACCACGCCGAGTACCGCACAAGCTTCGTTTCTGGCGCCGGCTGTGAAGAGATGAAATAGCCTCTTGTAGAGACTCTCCAGCACCCCACTTCCGGGCCCAGAGCGGAGGTCCCCAACCCAAAAAACATAGGTAACGATTTCGCCTGTTGACTACCAGCCGCGCTGCAACTACAGTCTATCGTTGAACCGGGGGGGAACCGAGGGAACGCTGATGGGAAATCCTGAGCATATCGCTATCATAAAACAAGGGGTTGAGGCTTGGAATTCCTTTCGCCAAGAGAAGCCCAACGTAACACCGAACCTCAGCGGGGCGGACCTCAGCGAGGCGAATCTGGAACACGCTGATTTGCGCTATGGTCAACTTGGTGAAAGCGACCTCACGGGGGCCAAACTAAGAAGCGCCAAGCTGTACAGCACAGCCAGAGATGACTGGGTTATCAGTGACATCGAATGTAGGTACGTGTATTGGGACTTGCCAGCTAAACAGCGGTCTCCAAAGACCGAGACCTGCAGCCGGGAGAGTTTGAACGGATATACGAGACACTGTCGACCATCGAGTACCTCTTTGAGAACGGCATGTCCCCTATCGACCCACTGATAGTGGACCGCGTCGTGGAGTCGATCCGGGAGAAACACCCGGAGTTTGATGTCAAGATCGACGCAACTAGTGCTCGGGGCCTGGCACCATCGATCAAATTCACCGTCCAACAGGAAGAACACAAAGAGCCAGCTCTGGCTGAAGTGACGAAGATATATCCTGAGTACATCAGGCGTCTGGAAGCTGACAAATGCCGTCTGTCTACTCTCTTGGCGCAAGCGCTCGATAACAACCGTCTTCAAATGCTGTTGTTGGCAGGAACTGTCGATAGAGTAGGGGACACTGTACACGCTGAGCCCGGCAGCGTTGTGGCAACTCGCGGTGCAAGCGTACACATCGAACACATTCAAAAAGCCATTGAGTTACAGAAAGCCATTACGAAAAGCAAGGGCCTACCAGAAGTGGCCAAGGAGAAGGCACTCGACGTGATCGGCGGTGCGATCGAAGCCTTTGCCAATGGTCAACTCAAGGAAGCAGCAAAGCAGATTTTAGAACTCGGCAAGGATTTAGGGCCAGTCATGATGAACACCGGGGCCTATGCATTCTTCAAGAACTGGCTTGGGTAGTGGGGCACGTATTTGCAGGTTCAGACCAGAACAGGGCTGTGAGCACGACTTGCGGCCGTTTGCGGCTGTTCACCATACCATTTTCACAATCGCCCGTCTTAGTTCCTCAGAAAGCCGCGACCAGCGCTCCACCAAAAGTCGCAGGTCGGGGTCGGTTCCGATCTGCAAGAGCAAACTTTTGATAAACTCTTGGCCCGGGGGGAATCTCGCCCAACAGACCATTTCCCGCAAGCACTTTATCATCAGCGGTTTGCACAACGAGGCCGAAGGGACTCGAACCCTCAACCTTCGGATCGACAGTCCGATGCTCTAACCAATTGAGCTACGGCCCCGAATCTTACCAACGCCGGCAGTATACCAGTCTGCCAGTCTCCGTGTCAACTATTTTCACCCGGCTGTGGCTGGAATACAGGGCGACTACTTACCTGTGCACAACCACTCATGCAACCGGGCTCCTCCGCAAACGGTTGTCGCTTATCACTTTCGCAGTCTTCCGCCTTCCTCGCCTCCTCGAAATCCCCCATCCGCCAATTGACTCTTAATGGACTCCGACACGCCGGACAGGCCAAGGAACCTCACATCCAGTCGCCCCACCGCACGTGCGTATGCCACCTCATAGGGCCCATATCAGGCGTTCTCTCGAGGGTCGACCCCTGAAGCGGACGGAAGCAGATATCCGCTACCTCCAGCCTCCCTGCGTCTCTCCATGAGCTGCCGCATCTTTAACGCCGTTTCCCCAACGCTTACCAACATGGCTCTTGACCGCAGCAGCTTGAAGCCGCGTGAGGTCTGTCAGTTCGCGCCGACTTCAGAGCGACAACCTCCGTCTCTTTAGCAGCCTCGTGCCGCAATACCCCCCCCGCCACATCGCTCGCAGAGGCAACTCGTCAAAAGCAATGGTCATTCTGGTACCGACGGGCATGCGTCACAAGCATGTCCTTGTGCGAACGAGCAGGTGCGCAGACTCAGCACGGAGATGTGGCTCATGCTTTTGGGTGAAGGAGTCCGGCGATTTCTCCTTACTCTTAGTCTCCCGACAGCGTATAATGGCTGAGCGCTCCGTTAAGGTTCATCAGCTTAGCCGCGTGGGCATCAAATTGAAATCTTAGTTTAGGAGAACGAAGGATGAAGGGCAGATTTGTCACCGTATGTCTCATTGTTTGGATATTGTTTGGCCAGGGCCTGATTGCCGAAGCGAAGCAGCACTCCGCCGTTTCACCGGCCCATCGGCATAGTTGGTGGACCCTGCGCAACGACGCCGTCAACGAACGGGTCAAACATGGCAATGTCGATTTGCTCTTTATCGGTGATTCGATTACGCACGGCTGGGAAGGCGGAGGAAAGAAGTACTGGGATCAGTACTACGCCCCGCGAAATGCCGTTAATATGGGCTTCGGCGGCGACCGGACCCAGCACGTGTTGTGGCGACTCGACAACGGCCACCTGGAGGGCATATCGCCCAAGCTTGCGGTGCTCATGATCGGCACTAACAACTCCAACGGCAATGACAACACCGCCGAGGAAATCGCCGACGGCATTGTCGCCATCTGTAACAGGCTCCGCACGAAATGCCCCAAGACGAGGATACTCATCCTCGCCATCTTTCCGCGCGGCCCCGAGCCATCGGCTCAGCGTCAGAAGAACGCCGAGGCCTCCCTGCTGGCCTCGAAGATAGCCGACGGTAAGATGATTCACTACCTGGACATCAACGACAAGTTCCTGGGCGAAGATGGCTCTTTGTCGAAGGAGATCATGCCCGACCATCTGCATCCCAACGAAGCCGGCTACAAGATATGGGCACAAGCCATCGAACCCAAGGTCGCGGAACTGATGGGCGAAAGCGGCCGGACCAAGAACGGATTCGTGGCGCTGTTTAACGGCGAGAACCTCTCCGGCTGGGAGGCTACCGGCAACGCAAGCTGGACAGTCGAAAACGGGCAGCTGATCGGCACCCAGGGGCGGAACAACGCACCAGGGGACCTGTTCACAACTGCATCTTACAGCGATTTTGAACTGATCGCCACCTATCGTGCGGAATGGCCCTGCAACAGCGGTGTGTGGTTCCGCTTCCAGTCGCCGGGCAAGGCCTATCAGGCGGATATCCTGGAATGGAAGGACCCCGTGTGCTATTCCGGCACGCTTTATTGTCCGGGCAAGATGTTTCTGGCGATGAATACCGACAAAGAGCTTGTCAATCGCACGGGCTGGAACACAATGAAGGTTCGGGCACAGGGGAGAAATATCAAGATCTGGCTTAATGGCAGGCAGGTTGCCAATGTGGATGACGATACGACGGATTCCGGGAAGATAGGCTTTCAGGTTCATCCGGGAGCGGAGTTTGGGCCAATGAAGATTGTCGTCAAAGAGGTCCTGATAAAGCCGTTGAACGTCGGGCCCTAATTGCTCCGATGGAAACCGTATGCGGCACTTTCTTCGGATGTAGTACCTCCGCTACCAGCCATTCCAATAGACTGTATCTATCAGTGATTCCCGACGAATGAGATCGGGACTCAGCGTCAACCTTGATTCATTTTGCTCGTCAATTTGCTGGGGGGAGGCGCAGGAAGTCTTTGGTCTTCGGGGTTAGGCCTTTGCTACTGGTTATGCGTAATCGATGATTGACTATTTGGGTCGCCGATTTCCAGCTTTCCAGGGATGATCACTGCCAAATTCGGCACGAGCGATGCTCTGCTGATCTCTTGTACGGGTGGGTCTGGCAGGGATGGTCAGGGTCATATCGGTACGGTCGTTCCTTTTCCAGACGGCGGTGATCGCGCCGGCGGCGGATGAGACCCCGAAATTGAATTGGGGGGTTAAATGCTGAGGGGGAGGCATCTGTCGAACGGAGAGAGCGAAGATGGCGGCGGCTTCAGATATTTTGGCGAAGTTAAGATCGCGCTCCGGGCCGGTGTATAAAACGACATCGATGTAGAGAGTTTCATCATCCTGGCCCGTTTGCATCTCGATGGCCCTTTCTTCAAAGGCGGCATGCGGCACGTGGAATGCACATGTAACTCGGCCAGCCGAGAGGCAGACTGCTTCACCGACTTTGGCTCGCGAAGGCAGTTCTATGTCATCGGTTGCGCCTTCGAATTGCAGTCGCAGGCGCAGGTCTTTGGCTTTGATTGTGGCGTCCTTGATGCGGTCGAGCGAAATGTGTGTGTCGCCGCGGTCCGTGGCGAAAACGACGGCACCAAGTATGTCAGCCTTGTCCTGAACTGCGAAGAGGCTGGCAGAGGCGTAATCGTAGCCGTCGTGCAAACATCGCAATCGCATTGCGGCTACGCCGGTCTCTGTTTTCCAGTATGCCAGAAGAGGACGTCTCTGGTTCCACAGGTCACCGATATTGACCGAACCCAGTGTGAAATCGGGATGCATGTATGTCGTGCCGATGATGTCATGGCCGCCGGCACCGCCCCTAGCGAAGGTTTCGATTTCGAGACGCCGCTCGGGCGGGTCGGTGAAGTGGTGAAAGAAGTCGGAGGGACATTCAGCGATCAGGCGATGCGCGTCGAGCGATTCCAAAGCCAGACCTTCGGGTACGAGGTGGACTTGATCGCCGGTTGCTCTCTGGATGAAAGCGAGCGTGCTATCGCTCAGAAGGGTGCGGTAGCATCGGCTGTGCGGGCCGGCCCACTGGCGAGTCGGTGGATGGTATCGTCGCGCGACGTGGAACCACGCCCGCCGGTTCAGATCTCGCAGGAGCTTTTGCGAGTCAGGGTCGCGGACATGCCCCAGCATGCGAGTGATTTCTTTGATCGCGACGACGGTGTACGTAGGACTGTTGTACTCGCGGAACGAGCCCTGTTCGAGAGTGTAGTGGTGGAAGCGCTTAAGGCGAGCCTTTCCGTATTCTGTGAGCTCGTCGACTTCGAACAGCTCGCCTGCGACTAACGTGACATACGTGCCCATCAGCGCGATGTTGGTATAGCCCGGGCCTACGTTTCTGCGTTTTATGGAATAGGCTGCGTGCAGGATAGATTGCTTGACCTCGAGCTTCAGATCGTCAGCCAGCCGATGCATGTGGTCGATAGCAACCTGGAGAAGTTGAGTGCCGCAGAAGTCGGCCCAGTTCCAATCAGGTGGTGACATCTTGTCCAAAGGTTCTTCGAGAAACCAGGACCAGATGCCGTAGGTTCTGCTGTCAGGCTCCTGGTCCTGAAGTGAGATTACGCGACGGAGGATCTGTTCGGCACGGCCAAGCAGATCGGGCTCACCTGAGTCCAATAACGCGACGGCGTAGTTGAGCGAGTCGCGGGTCGGGTGGACGTAACCGCCCTTCAATGTCGTGTGGTAGCCCGGCGAGGAGAACGGGCGACGAATCATTTTCTCGGCTGGATCGTAACGGGCGTGCCGGCCGGCGAGGGCTCTCATGAAGCCGGCCTTTTGGTGCCGGGACAAGAATACATCCGCAGCAGCGCAGATGGTGCCCCCGCCAAGGATTAGGAGCAAGATTGTTGCTCGCCCGGTGCTGAAATGGCTCATTCAGGTCACTCCTTTGGTCGATATTTCTTCTGGGCACAAAGCGTGGACCCATAATATCTTGGTTGGAGGCTTGGGTCTACAGTCCTTGTGAGAGCTGACCGAGCCGGAATTCACGGGTGAGGCAGTCTTCAGTGCATATTCAATATTATAGCACCGTCGCTGTCCGCCTGGTGTCACGGGCCGCAGAGCTCAAAGCGCCGTACCTGGCGGAAAGAGGGGATGAGACAAGGCTGGTTCGTAAATCGCATTTTTCGGGGAATAGTTGGGCATGGCTGATAGACCGGCGTTGAGAAGACTGCTGAGCAAAGAGAAATTCGAGAAGATCGAGGCTGTTCTACGCAAACACTTCCAGCTTGCACTGGAGACAACGGACGACGAGGGCGTGCCGATAGAAACGATGTGCAGCTGCGATTCTGTGCCGGATTTCTGCCAAATTGTGCAAAGCTGTGGAACGGGCCTGAGAAGATGCAGGAAAGAGCGCCGGAGGAGCCTTGCAATCGCACTTGAGACCGGGCAGTCGTATATCTGTATTTGCCACGCGGGTATAGTCCTGGTCTGTGTGCCGGTTGTGGATAAAGACAAGACGCTGGGCGGTATGTTCTTCGGCAAATGCTTATGGGAGCCCGTGACGCAGATTTTGATTGAAGACATCGAGAAGCGGCTGAAGGACATTCGAGTTGACAAGGAACAACTGGTAGTGGCGCTACATCAGCTGCCCATCGTTCAGGGACGACAAATCCACAAGGCTGCCGAGTTCCTTTTTGATCTGCTCTACGAAGTCGGCGGGTTCGACCCCCGTGTAATCAGATGGCGGCAGCAGCGGTCGGAACAACAATCACAAATAGGCGAGTTCATTCAGGAACGAAAGAAGCTGGGTACTGAGTGGCAGTATCCTCTGGAGAGTGAGCGGGAGCTGCTGGGCAAGGTTAAGATCGGCGACAGGACCGGCGCCAAGGAAATACTCAACTCAATACTGGGCACGATACTGTTCAAGACGATAGGCGATTTGGGTGTGCTCAAGGCGCGGATGCTGGAATTGGTGAGCATATTGAACCGGGCCGCAGTGGAGGGCGGAGTTGACATTAACGTGATGCTCGAGAAAAATCTGGCCTATGTCAACAAAGTGATGCAGATCGACAACCAGCAGGACCTGTGCGCTTGGATCAGTGCGGCGCTGAACGAGTTCATCGAGCTGGTCTATTCTTCCCAGGATGGGAAGAAACTGACGCAAATCAGGCCGGCGATCAACTATATCGACGCCAACTATGATAAGCCCTTGACTCTCGCGGAGATTGCCAAGGCGTCACACTTGAGCGTCTCCCGCTTGGCCCACATATTCAAGGAGCAAATGGGCGTCACCATCATAGACTATTTGACCAGTGTCAGGATAGAAAGGGCCAAACAACTACTGTTGGCGACAGAACAAAACTGCACGGAGATCTGTTTTGAGGCTGGCTACAACAATCAGAGCTATTTCACGCGTACTTTCAAGGAGCTTGTGGGGATGACACCGCGCCAGTTCAGGATTCAAAACCGGCGGAAGGAAAAGTTGGCCAAGCAACTGTGACTTTGAAGCTCTGCCCAGACGTTGGACATGATTGGCATAGCCGACTTGCAGCGTAACCGGAGATGAACTCTGCCCGACACCGCCGACCCCGACGTTGGCGCAGGAGTCGCGTGAAGGCGCCAAGTTGGTCACTTCGCAAATCACAGCCGAGCTGGCTGGGTCTTCATCAGCCTTGAGCCAACATCGGCCTTGATGGCCGGTGGCAATCCAGAAAATGCAGGCACACGAGGCCCGTGGGAACAAACACTCATGAGATACGCCATCGTTGTGGACAAGGGAACTCTTTGCAGCGACCGGCACTATTGCCGTGAAAGCCAATTCAGAGATCTTGTCTTGTGTCAGGCTCGGTCCCGTGCGTTTCAGCGTCTTCCATCTGGTTCGGTTGAACGACCGTGTGCGCTGTGGCCTTTTGCCGGCGCTGCTCCACCGTAGGCATATATGGCGATAGCAACACAATTCCTCCCCAGGCAATCAGACACGACAGTATTCCGACGACGGCGCCGACCTTGAGCCACTCGAGAAAGTGAATATGGGTACGATATCGCTTCTCCAGCATGCCCAACGCCACTATGTTAGCCGTCGAGCCAATCATCGTGATGTTGCCCCCCAAGCAAGTCCCCTGGACCAGCGCCCAGACCAATGGCGTCTGTTCAAGTTTGTCCACGACCGGTATGAACACGGCGGCAAAGACAATGTTGTCCACAAAGGCTGAGCCGATCGCTGAGACCCCGATGATCACTGGCGTCAGCAACATAGGCTGATCGCCAAATACGTGCTGGAAGTAACCGGAAATCCTCTCCGTCACTCGCGTCTCCTCCAAAGTGCCCGCTACGGCAAAAAGCATCATGAAGAACAGAAGCGTCCACCATTCCACATCGGTTTCGATGTAATGCCTCGACCGCTCATGTCGCCACATCATCAAAAGCCCGGCGATAACCAGCGGCGCCACAATCAGAATCGTATTCGGCGCCAAGCCCAGGCGTGTCTCCAGATGGTGATGTGAGGCAATGAACACAATCATGCCTGCCAGAATCGCGAGTCCCCGGCGGTAAGGTACCTGCACAAGCGGACCCAACCCCAGTCCCAATTGGCGCCGCGACTCCAGACGTTCGGACAGCATCTGAATGTCCTTGCGGAACCACCACATCAAGACTACCAGCGTGACCGCCAGTGCCACCACCATGATGGGGAACGACCACGTCAGAAAATCTATGAAGCTAAGAGGAGGTGAGGCATTCTGGCCGATCAGGATCCCCACAGGATTGCCCAACATAGTCCCGCTCGAACCCACATTGGTCCCCATCACTGCGATGATCACAAACGGAATGGGACGTACCTTCAGAGTGTCACAGACCTGGAATATCAAGGTGGCAACAAAGACAATGGATGTCACTTCATCCACGGCGCACGCCATAAGCGCACCCAGCAACACAGTGATAGCCACGAACATTGATCCCGTCATTCCCGGAAAGCCAATGACAGATTGGATGATCCAGGTGAACAGACCCAATTCTTTAAGGACCCCAACTGTGACCATCATGCCGACCAGGAAGAGAATCACATCCAGCTTGCACTCGCGAAGGAAAGCAGGCAAGGTCAGTACGTTGCTGCCCATCAGCGCCCCAATACCGACGAAGGCAATCGCCAGACGAAATTTCCAGAACAGAAGTGTGGCCATAATAATGACCATAAAGATAGAACACGAGATTACCTGCTGTCGATCCAGCCCGACGGTATGCGTAAGCAGGCCCACCATGGCAGGCACCACCAATAGAATGCCTACGCGACCGATTCCTTGAAGCTTGCTCTTTTTGATTTGTATACTGGCCACTATCTACTCCCGTAGTATCTTGTTCAAAAACGTTTCCAGTGAAACCACACCCACGAGCCTTTTTCCTTGTAAGACGTATGCCCACCTCGTCCGCTCACGGGTAATCTGCTTAGCAACCTGCACGGCAGGCTCATCCACCTGGACGGTGGCATATTCACTGGTCATGATCTCTGTGAGCCATGTCTGGCTTTCCTTGCGCAGAATCTCGGCAAAGGGCTCGAAGTTCATGATCGGGGTCAGATCCTCCATCCAGAGGATGTATTCGGGAAGACACACGTGCAGCAGCTCCTGAGTGGAAACTACACCTATCAGATCACCATCCTTGTCCAGAACCGGCAGTTCATTGAGTCGATACCGCACAAACAAGTCGATGGCTCGCTCGAGGGTATCATGTTCCGACAGCTTAACTTCGACCGAGTCCATGATGTCACGGGCACGCAGACGATCCGGCAAGACCACCCCCCCTTCGTCGAAGAAGTTCCAGACCTTCTCACGCGTCGATAGGCTCGAGACAACATCGGCAGTTGCGGGATCCTGGCAAATCTTGGCCACACAGGACACGGCCTGCAGGTACGCACCCGGTGCATCCTTCGGCGCCAGCGCCAGGATGACAAGCTTAACAAGATTGTCCGGCTGTTTCTTGTCGTAAATGATTCCCTTCTTTGACGTCGCGATGGCCACCACAATCTCGTGCAGTGCCATCAACTTCGCATGGGGCATGGCGATGCCGGGGGCCACGATCGTGGGAGCTTCCTCTTCACGCGCAAGCACGGCCCCATAGGCCTCCTCAACGTTGCCGATCCCGCGTTCATACGCCAACAGCCGCAGCATCTCCAGCAGGAGCGTGTCACGGTCGGTCTCCTCGGTTTGACAAATCACTTGGGACGGCCCGAAAAGCGACGAGTACTGGATGCCATTGTTTTGTGAAGTCATAGCATATCACCGCAAAAAGAAACTGACATGGTGGCAGACGATACGAGTTGCACCTTGGATGCCATCGATTTTTCAAGATATCCTAACACCATGGTTCTAACTGTCAACAGTTCACCGTTTGAGAATCCGGAACATGTATCTGTTCGTCGCGTGACCTGGCCCCCGCCTTGACCGGCTGGGTCGAGATCGTTGTACCCGAGATAAGCCCACGCGGCGGACGCAGAAGTAATATGCCTGATCGACTGGGCATTACTGTTTCTTTGGCGATTTTTCACAGCCGCGTGAAACTTCGGTTCAATCGACGTGTGATTGCCAAAGGAATATCCAAAATGTTCGCCGCAATCGCCAGCATGAGAATACGGCTGACCGTTCTCAACACAGCGGCGGCAATAGATGAATCTTGGAGCCCAGAGGCCACCTGATGTGCAGGACAATCGCTTCGGGTTATGGCGAGTCGAGTCAGTAGTCTGGTGGCTTCGAAGAAGATGACGCTGAGATCCAAGGGCTAAGCCCACAGGGCCCCTCACAACGGGGCCGCGTTGGCTTGCTGCTTCCTTGCCCGATTGAGAGACAGGCGTAGTTCCTTCTCTCGGCTTTCGCTTGTCCGCGTCCCGGAAAGACTCTTTGTCGTGAGTTCCCCCGAAAGACAGAGGATTTAGGTTGCGCTCAGGGCTGGGATTGCGATGCTCTTTGTGGTAGTAGAGAAATCGCCACAAGGCCTCCATTCCATGGCAATCGATGCAGAGCCTCTTGCTTGTTGTGGGCCTCAGGAACATGCGGTGTCGCGATGGCGGCTCTTCCCCTGTCTCTGCGGTCGAGTTGCTCGTGTGCGGCTGGTGGCAGGTAAGACACGAGATGGCTCCGGTGGGAGACGGCTGGCCGCTACTGTCGAAGGTGGGCATGTACTCCCGGTCATCGGGCGACGTGCGATTCAAGAGGGCCACCTCAGGGTGGTCCACATATTCCGGAACGAGCGTCGCCGCACACCCGCCTTGGCGATGGCAGCACGTGCAGAGCGAGCGGCCGAACTCTCCCCCTGAGGTTGATCCGTTCGCCCAAACGCCATTGCCCCCGGAGACGCCGTGCACCAAGTGACACGAGCCACACGGTCCCGATTCAGCTGCGATCTCGCCGCGTACGTTGCGCGCGTTGGGCGCCGACGTCCTCAGATCATGAGGCGTGTCGAGAACTCCATCGACTTGCATGTGGCAAGCGAAGCAAAGGCCTGAATCCCGCCTCGCCGCCCTGAGCAACTGCGGGCCTTGCAGCTTCTGGTGGATGTCGTGACACGTCGTGCACAGAATCCGCCCGTCATCGCTGACCCGCAGGTTCTGCGGCAGATGATTGGGATCGCCGGCGAGAGTCTCTCCCACGTGCGGCGTCTGCACCGCTTGGCCCGGCGCTCCGATCCGGTGGCACGTTTCGCATGGCCCACAGGGGCCCTCACAAAGGGGCTGCGCAGCCGCGCCCTGGCCCCCGATGGATCCCCAGACGCCGCTCTGTTCTCTCGGACCGTGGATCGGATGGCAATCGAGACAGGGGTCCCTGGAGACAAAACCAAGCTTGCTTGCCCACTCGGCCGCCCCCGGGTCGTGCACGGAATTCCGGATGCCCTGTTTGTCCTCATGGCACCAGGTGCAGAGGCTATCGAGAGGGCGACGAAGCTGTGCCGGCAGACTTGAACCGCCGTGGGAATCGTGGCAAGCGGCGCAGCCAACCTCAGCTTCCGTGACTTCTCGTGCGGAGGCGTTTGAACTTGACGAATCAGACGACACTCTTGGAGAATGTGCAGCTGCCAATGGGTGGTGTGTTCCCCGGAGCCCTTTCACGCGATTGCTGCCGTGGCAGGCACCACAGAGATCGGAGATTGGATCACCTGACTCAATAGTCACCGGTGCCCGGGCCCAGAGATGGGGACCCGGAGCGTTGTGGGTTGTGTGGCACACCCGGCATGATCCGACGGAACGCTGCAGGCTGAGAGCTTCGCGCACCGCCGGCTCAAACTCTGCCGGATTGTGCGGGCCTCGCAGTGAGTCGGTCATTTTGTCGTGGCAGAGAATACATAGTTGTGAGCCTTCCTGTCGCAGAAACGAACGCGGCGGTTGAACGTGAAGGCCGATTTCCTGTGGAGGTCCGCTCTCGGCCGCGATGTCAGACGAGAGCGGGGCATGAGGGTCGTGACAGGTTAGGCAGCCGATATCCCCTGTGGCGGAATCCAGGGGCAGCTGGGTGGACATGCCCTGCGGCATGGGTATTCCAACGGGGTGCGCGTCGGCGTATGGCCGGTTGCGCGAACCCGGTCCGCCGGGTCTGTGGCACTCCATGCACCCGGAGCTGTGGGGCCGGCCTGTTTCCGGCACGTCCCTCGCCCAGCCGTGGATGCGATGGCACGCGCCGCAAGGGCCGGATGCCGAAGGCTTCTCGCCGTCAGCGTTCACGGTTTCGGGAGAGCTGAGGCGAAGATCATGTGGCGAGCCGAGAATCGCTGCTTCCTTCTCGTGACACTCCAGACAAAGAGAGCTGTCCTCGTTATTTCGAATCAGGAGCGGCCTGGCGCCCGAGGCGTCGTGGAGCCGGTGACATGAAAGGCAGCTCAGCTCGCCGTTCGATCCAAAGACTGCTCTCTCGTCCAACAGAGTCGTCGGAGGTTCAAAGCCTGCGTAAGTGTGACCGATACTGTGCACAGGCGCACCGGCCGGAGGTGAGCCCTCCGGAGCCTTGTCGGTGTGGCAGGCGATGCAAAGCTTTGAAGGCGGCAGAACCAGCATCCAGGCATTCCGTGCTCCGTGCGGCTCATGACAGGTCTGGCAGAAAACCGTATGGCCGTCGGCCGAGGTCTTTCCGCCTGCGTCAAGGATTATCTGCGGTATGGGAGAATCCCCGCGTCCCAGAGGATGTTGACAGTCGCTCTTCTGAGCGTGCTCGGGGTGGCAGGCGAGGCAGAGCGAGGAATCAATGTTGGGTTGGCGCAGAAAGATCACGGTCCGCAGATCGGAACTATCCGGCACTGCATGCGCCGTATGGCATGTGGCGCACGTCATGCGGCCCTCAGAGTCCAGAGGGAATTTTTCGGTTGGAATCCTTACTGCTGGTGAAGGTACGGAATCGGTGGTGTGGTGGCGAGTCGACCAGACCTTGAAGCGTGAATCGGCTACCGAGCCGTCGTGGCAGGAAAGGCACATGTCCCCGCTGCCTGCCTGGCGCTCGAGCACTGCTTGCATCGGACCGGTTTGCGGACCGATTCTCGCGAAGGCGTCCACCCAGCGAATGTGGCAGATAGCGCACTCCCTGCTCGAGTTGGGCAGGGCCTCTTGTCCACAGAGGGGCCGAGCTGCACTCAACGCCAGCAGCAAGAGTGGCCCGCACGGGTTTGCCAGCCTCGCCATCAGTCTGGGTCTGGCCATTCCATTCTACTCCAGATCCATCCGGCAGACTCTGTTCGCCTTGAGTTCAACAACGTAGAGACGCCTGCGTTTAACATCAGCTGCGATTCCCGTGGGTGTGGTTAGCTGCATCGGCGCTCCGTTAGGGTCGGTCAGCATACCCAGAAAGTCCCCTCTCAGGTCATAGACCTGGACCGTGCCCAAGTAACTATCGGTGACGAAGACTTGATCCGAGCAGACCGCCACACCCTTGGGGCGGAATAGCTGCCCGGCCTTGATCCCCCAGCCTCCGATGAAGCCGACAAATTGCCCCCGGGAATTGAAGACCTGGACACGGGTGTTGATCGGCTCGACCACGAGGACATAGCCCGGGGGACAAATATCGATGAGAAAAGGATGACGGAACTGCCGTCGGCCCGTCCCAGGGCTGCCTAAGACTGCTTCGAAGCTGTGGCTGCTTAGGTTATAGCTGTGGAGCCTGTGGTTGTCGTTGTCTGTGACGTAGAGTCGCTGCCGGACAGGATCGACCGCGACATCTGTTGGGTCGGGCGGCACACCCGATGCGGTACTCGGCAGTTGGATCGCCTCGAAAGGCTTGCCGTCGGCCGAAAACACCTGGAAACGGTGGTTGCCGGAATCAGCAACGTATACCTTTCCGTCTGGCCCCGTCGATATGCCGAGAGGGAAGAGAAGCTGGCCTGCGCCGCTGCCGCGGCCGCCGAATTTGAACCGGAACTTGCCCTCAGCATCGTAGACGACTACCCGGTGGTGAACTCCATCAAGGACATACAAGTCACAGTCCCGCCCGACCGCGGCATCACTTGGCATACTGAAGGGCTCGCCTTCGGGACCGACTATGACGGCTTTTGTCCGCGTCTTGATTCCACGGACGGCGCTCTGCGACTGGGTGCCACTTTGGACCCCGAGAACAACGGCAGTCATCCCAAGGACCAGCGACAATCCCAGTGCACATAATTCGCGTCTGCCCCCGCGATGCGCCAGCGCTCCAGCTAACCGCATCCATGTCTTGGCAGCCGGACTGTACACCGTCGGCCTCATTCAGTCTTCTCTCCTGTTTGTGGTGGCACTTGCTCATCGGTCTTGAGCAGGTTCGGTATATGAAAAACCTCGTAGCGAGCCACAAGATCGGCCACCTCCGCGCTTACGAGGAACGCCGCGCGCTCGGAGGAATATCCCAAGGCTTCGTAGGGAAGGAACGCCTTCTCGGAGTGGTGGCAATCGCTGCAGCGAACCGGGGTCTCAATAAAGCGCTTGTGGATGAACTTGTTACCTATCACCTTCTGACGGTCACCCAGTTTGTTCATACGCCTGCGGAACTCGGCGGCGAAAGCCTGCTCTTCTTCGAGGGTCGCAGGCTCAGGATTCTGCTCCGGACCCTTCAGCGGGACGATCTTGGCCCCGTACTCACCCCAGACGCCCGCCTCCATAACAGGATTCGAGCACAACTGACCGTCTGTGATGTCTATCCACCCGAAACGAGTGGGTACAGTCCCCTCCTGCTCGCGCACATGACAGACCTGGCACGAAATAAACAGATTGTGCATATTGAGAAACGCCCGTTCTTTCGGCGTCCTCGAATGAGGGATTGGTCCGTGACACTCGATGCAGAAGTTCCATTTGTCGGCCTGGTACCAACGGCCGATGTGATGAAAATGGCCCGGGATCTTCGGCTCCACCAACTCCCACTCCCCGAGGTGCCGCACCACCTTCTCGTCGGTGAGGGCCACGACGCTGTCGAACACCTCCGAGCCTGGAGCCGGCTGCTCTTCAGCCGCAAAAGGGTCGCCCAGAGTCCCGACCAGGTACATGCTCAGCCAAGTAGCTGACCCCACGAGGAGGATGCACCACATCGCAACCCAAAGGAACAAAAAAGGTCTCTTCCATAGGCTTGGTTCGTGATTCATAACTGCACCTCCTTTACCGGAGTCCAGCCGTCAATCTCAGCCCCGTGCTCTTCAGCCAGTGCCCGCGGTGTGATCTTGCCGTTAAGTATCATGCTGGAAAGCGGCGATACCCCCGGTCTGCCGATGGCGCCGGGGATGTGCACAAGTGCAATATGCGCCACGGCCAGAAGGGATTCATAAGTATGTGCCAAATAGGCAACATTGAGTACCCAGCCCGGCAGCACGTGACTCGATAGGCTTTCGGCCCAGAGCAGGATGCCTGTGACGCCCAACAGCGGAATACCCCACCACAGCCCTAAATACTCAAGTTTCTCCTTCCAGGAAAAATGACCGTAATTGGGACGTTTGGGGCTAAGGAAGAAGACGTACTTTGCCAACGCCACCAGGTCGCCCAGATCGCGCCATTTCGGGATCATGGGTAGGGTAAGGATCTCGTTGATCCAGACCCGAAGGCCGCGCTTGCGCTTCTTCGCCACAGACCGCCTCACCTTCAGGAGAATCAGTACGCCGTGTAGAGCAAAGCCGACCAACAAAGCCACGCCGGCGATGCGGTGCACTATCGGAGCACCATGGATCCCGCCAAACAGCCCGTAGATAGCCGGCGACCACGAGGCCTCAGGGAACTTCATGGGCAGCCCCGTCAAACAGAGAACTACGAAGACGATGACGAGCAGGGCATGTTGCAGCCGGTGCGCGCCCGTGAAGCGCTGAATCCCCTTCTCGCGCTCGGCTTTCTTTTCCGCGAGCTTCGTGAGGCGCTCTATCTCGGCCTCGGCCTGGTGACTCGGGAAAAGTTCGCGGATAAGGCCCAGCACGCTGAGCGTCAACACCGGCAGAAGAACCGCTAAAGTCACGAATACGAAGAACAGACCGACCCCAAACTCGAGAGCGTGCGTCTTTGCATCACGGGTGGCGTGAACATCAAATGAGGCGAAGGCCGGAGCGGCGGAACTGTGACAGTCCTGTGTTTGGCATGTAACAGCGCGGTTATCCGGATGGACCGAGGAACGTGGATCGGTCGCAGCGTGCATCTCATGCACGCTGCCTTGCCTGGCATGACAGTCCAAACAGTCCGGCGCCAGAGACGAGCCGAGAAGCACAGCCTTGCCGTGGTATGTCTCCAGGTAGCTTGATACAACGTCTGTAAGCCCATGCCGTTTTGCAAGGGCGGCATCCGAGTGACAAGTGCCGCACATAGTAACTACCTCGCGAGGGTCGCGAGCCTTGTGCAGGCGAGTCGTGACGTGGGAGTAGTAGTAGCGGATGAAGTTCTCATCGGAGTGACACACCAAGCAACGGCTCACAGCCCGTTCGGAGACGCCCGATCTGACGCTTTTGAACATAGCCACAGGCCGGAAGAGCGGTATGTCGTGGCAGTCTTTGCAGCCGGGAAAATCGCCGGGAAAATCTCGCGGTGTGCCGCTTTGATCGGCAAGCGCGTGAACGCTATCTTCGAGAGTTTCCTGCACCTTTGAATGGGTGAAGATGATTTCCCGGGTCGGCTCCTCGATGTGGCAACTGCGCAGGCAGTCCACCGGCTCGGCGTCATCGTGTGGAATCTTGTCGACATCGGCATGGCAGCCTGTGCAAGTGACTCGGGCGTGTGGGCCCCGACCGAACAGCGTTTCGTCCACGTGGAACAGGCGATAGGCGCCCTCCTTGTCCACGCGGGCAAGACCTCGGAAGCGGTGACACATCAGGCAGTTCTCCGCGTCCGCAGCATGCAGCTCTTGTGCAGAGACAATTGCCAGTGCCAGTGTAACAAGGCTCAGCGCGAGACGCCGGGTAAAGATCGTCAAATCCCGAGTGGGGCCGCGGATGTCATCTCGATAGTTGCTTGCAGCATAGTGCTTCATGGGATACCTCATTTCTGGTGACATGCTACGCAGACGTTGCCTCCACGAGCCCGAAATCTATGGTTTGCAGCCTGCTTGGGCTCGGCCCCAATTGAACGAGGGTTCCAATTCGGTAAGAGGCCTTTCTCATGGGGGTTGTGACAGCTATAGCATGTAATACGGCCATTCTCGTCCAGAGGGATTGAGCGGGGAGTCCGCTTGGCGGCGCGCACATATTCCAAAAGTCGCTTGAGCGGCAGGCGCATCCGAGGCTGCATCTCGTACGCAGACATATACCACATCATCTGTGCAGGGGGCGTTGCGTGCATGTGCTTGCCCCCGAGAGGGTGGCCCTTCGGCACTGTGTGGCAGTTGCTGCACACCTTAAACGACTTGCTTCGCAGTGCGTACGAGGCAGCTTCTTTGAGACCGGAACCCACGTCCGGAGTGCCCACATGGCACCAGACACATACGTCCGTCTTTGCCTTGCCGGCCCTAAGTTGGTCGTGGGCGTTGAAGGTCTCGTATTTCTCCCGTACGTGGCAGTGGAAACAGAACTCCAGAGGGCGGGATACGTCGGGGCCACGCAGGAAATTGGGGTTCGGCGGGGCAGATCGCCGTCCGGCATTGCAGTTCTGAGTGACGTCGTGACAGGTGCAGCAGGTCAGCATTCCGCCCTCAAGGGGGAAATCGGGAGGGATTCTACCTGCGATGGCAGCGCTCGGAGCCATATCCCCAGGGTGGGCCTCGCGAGCGGCCGAGCGGCCGTCGTGACACGACTGACAAAGTCGCGACACATTCCCATCGAAGAGCAAAGTAGGTCGGCCGCCTGCGGCGGCCATATGGCACGATGTGCACGACGCCGGCTCTCCATGGGGGTTCTGAACCGGTTCCTCCTTCTTCGCACCTGTTCCTCCTGCCGAGATCGATCCCAGGAACAATACCCAGACCAATCCGGAGATCTCCCAGTGGCTACCGCATCGGCAACGACTTGTGAACAACGCATACAGCCGCATAGATAAGGAAGAAAGTCATCTGACAGCAATCCTAACCTCGCCCGCCCATTCCCCAGCCTGTTGCGCGAGAAGTATCCTGCCGGTTCATTCAGTACCATTTTCGCCGTTCAATCAATCATAGCTTCGCTGATCTTGGTTTCGCATCGTAACCGAGATAAGGTTTTTCGGAGGGACAGCGAGCAGTACAGCAAATATAAGTGGTTGCAATGGCCGTGCCAGGAGTGCCTTGGCTCACAGAACCGCCAGTTGGACTATTCGTAATCAGCTGTGGTTAAGATACTTACAAAGACAAGAAAAGGTGTGACTCTGCCCGGACACAAGGCCCATTTCTTGAGAAATTCCCACACATGAGAAGGTGGCACAAAGCCGCTTCTCATTTCTGGGAACACTGCTATGTCCAACTAATTGGGTTCCTTTGCGGAAAAGCATTCGGCGTGAGACCAACCCGGAAACTCCTGCCAAGAAAGGGGGCGCAGAGTACCTCGCCGCGCCGCCAACCAGGGGCAAGAAGGCTGGATTTGGACTATCTCCGTGATGATCTGGGCCGTCTGACCACAGGTTGTGATTTGCTGTCCTTTCTGGAATCCTTCTGCAGAATTCTCATTGCCTTCTTAACGTCGGCGACCTTTAGGACTCCCGTCGTCCGGCCGCCCTTTGCACCGGCCGTGCAGTATGCGTAGGCAATGTTTATGTGCTCCTTGGCCAGCTTCTCTGCGACGGTGGCGAGCGCACCTGCCCGGTTGTCCAGGTCTATACAGAGAACGTCTGTTTTATCGTGGGCCATGTTCAATCTCGACAGCAGCTCTTCGGCCCTTCGCGGGGCAGCAAAAACGACCCGCATCACACCGTGTTCTGCGGAATCCATCATCGTCATTGCTATGATGTTAAGCTTGGCTCTTGCAAATTCGCCGAGCACCTGAGCTAAAACCCCTGGTTTGTTAACCATGAAGATTGAAAACTGCGTCGTTGTATACATGTCTTTGACCCTTCGAACAGTCACTTCAAAGAACATCACATATCAAAAAATCCGGCGCATTCAGAGCCCTGCGCTCTCTGCCCGTCTTTGCCGTTCCCATCGTCCAAAATGCGTGGAGCGGCCCGATCAACCCCCATCCCGTGAGCCGGTTGCCTTCAAGGCAGTCTCCTTATCGGGGAAGAATTCGAAGATCCTATCGAGATTCGTTATCTTGAAGACTCTGTGCAACTGTGGGTCTAGTGCACTGATCGCGACGTGGCCGTCACGCTCGGCGAGGTTGCCCCGAGTTTCCAGGAGTAGTCCGAGCACCTGTGAAGAGAAGAACTTCACTTGCGAAAAGTCAAATATCACGTTTTCCGGGCGATTTTCTTCGACGAATTGCCTTATCTGCGCAGACATGGCTGCGATGGCGTCGACGTCACTTATCGAAGCAGCTTTTAGGCTCACTACTGCAGCCCTGCTTTCACTCAATATTTCCACGTCGACCTCAGCATCCATTTCGACTGATCGTTCCCCTGGATTACGGTTCTAAGCTACTGTCATAAATCCCATGAATCTTCTGGATCACTTACGCGCTCTAAGGTATTCTCGCCTATCCCGGCCCATTTTTCAACCATCAATATTTAGCGTTTCAGATGTGCGGCCAAGTGCCTCGGCAACTGCGCATGGCCTTGTGCCGCCTCCGTCCCCGATTTGCGATGTCCGACAAACTGAGTGGGCCAATCAGAAGTAGTCCGGAAACGTCGGCCATCCGCTCATCGGAGCCGTTCACAGAACTGGCCGCAGGGCAAACAGGCTCAAGCGCTGATATGCTCTTATAGCACTCCGATGCTGCAATAATATGGCAAAGGTGGCCAGAGATTAAGAATCCCGCAAAAGTGCTCCATCAAATAAATTACTAAATTACTATCAAAGCGATCTTGCCAGATCCGCCTGGAGGAGTGCAGTGGACTGACGCTCGTCTCTAATCCCTGATGCTCCTGAAAGAAGCGGCACAAATCATTTCTCAGTCGCGGTTCGTCAGATCATACCACGACATGGATGGCCGGTTCAGCGGACTTCGACTCGCTCAAACAAGCCGTGGCTCGTAAGGGAATTCCCCTCTCCGTCGAAGCTCACGTACGTGACTCGAACGGTTTTGCCATCATCCGAAAGCACGGCCGTCTCCTTGACGACCACGACGCCGTCTTTCTTGGCTATCGCTTCGATTGTGTTGGGGGTCCGAAGGAGATAGGAAACCGTATCGGCAAATGAAGTACCAGTGACAGGGTAGTCATGTCCATCGAACTTGCCGTTGAATGAAATCGTTAGCGTCTCGCCCTTATCGTTCACAAGTGTCTCCCGCATTTTCACAAACACTCCATCCGTCTCTATGACGAGCACCTGGCTCTTCGTCACGGGTGGGATGTCTGATCGCTCGCGATTCAACTGCCACGTTCCTGCGAAACCTTGTTCTACCCGGGATTTGCCATTTAAGGTCATAATTAATACTCCTACACGCAGCACCGTCAATAATGCCAAAATCGGGCCTCGATTTCAAGTCGCCTCGTCACCTTGGTTCCGTGAAATTCGACCTTCAATCTGCGGTCAAAATCGAGCCTCAGAGCGTCCTTGAATGCTTCACCCATTGGGTTCTCCCGTAAAGAATGGCTGAAGGTGGCTTGAGTGGTCTCCATATGTCCTATAGCATCAAAATACGGCTCATTTGTCACGCACTACTTGGGAAATCCGGGTCAAGCCAGTGCCAGACCCCGTTGATGGGCGATCGCGTTCAGATATAATGGCTTGTGCAGGGTCTAAACGCGGCGTACGAGGCAGAGTTGCTGCAGAACAAGACCGCAACGCGACGGAGAAAGTGAAAATGAGAGTTGGTTCTATCGGCAATCCTATCTGCCGCCTTGCGGAATGCCCGATCTGGAATGACAACGACAACACGCTGTATTGGACTGATATCTTAGAAAAGCGGATTTGGAAGTATCAGCCCGAGAGCAATGTCATCGGGGTTGAGTGGGAAGGTGATTTGATGGTAGGAGGGTATGCTTTCACCGAGGACAACGATATTGTCCTATGTACTGACAAGGGAGTCTACCGGCTTTCCAGAAAGTCCCGCGGCGGCCGTGCATCCGAGCTGCAGCTGTTGTTCGACATACCTATGGCGGATGACGAGCGTTTCAACGACATTACGACGGACCCCAGGGGCAGGATATTCGCCGGAACGCTCACGGAACGCAGAGTAGATGGGATTCTGTACCGATTAGAAAGCGGAAAAGCACCCGTGGCTGTTCTGAAGGACATTGCGACCTCCAACGGTATGACATTCTCTCTAGATTTGAAGTACTTCTTCCACACGGATTCACGTGCTCGAACCATTACCAAGTACGAGTATGATCCGGGGACCGGAGATATCGGTAACCCCCATGTTTTCTATCGCGGCTCGGAGCGCGATGGGGTTCCGGATGGGATAACAATAGATTTGCAGGACCATATCTGGGTCGCCTGCTGGAGAGGATCGAAAGTCATCAGGCTCGATCCGGACGGGAGCGTTGTTCGCGAACTGCCGGTCCCTGCTATTCAGCCGTCCAGCGTGGTCTTCGGCAACGAAAACCTGGATGAGCTGTACATAACGTCTGCCTGTCAAGGTTGTGCAGATTTGGCAAAAGGAACCGATGGCGAGGGCAGATACCTCGGTGGAGAAATATACTGCGTCAGCCCAGGAGTGACCGGAAGGAGGGAATGGCCGGCCCGTTTCTGAAATCGGGATTGTCAGCCCGACAGAACATCGTATCCGGAATCCACAGAGACAATGCCACCACGGTGTCACTCGAGCAGCTTTCGGGGCATGTATTGCCAACGTCAGGAGATTGTGGGTATACTCTTGGGATAGCAGAACAGTCGTCTCATTCAACTTTCGAAAGGAAGCAAAGGCATGGACAGAGACGAGTTGGAAGCGAGGATACTTGCTCGTGGTAGGGAGCTATTCACCTTCGTTGGTAACGAAACTCCTTCCGTCTTTAACAAAAACTGGTGGACCGGCAAGGTGATGGATTGGGCCATGGGCCACGAGGATTTCAAGGTCCAGCTTTTTCGCTTCATAGATGTACTGCCTTACCTGACCACAGAAGAGATGCTCAACCGCCATATTCAGGAGTACTTCTCCCGGGGCGAGAACATACCCGCAGTCCTCAGGTTTGGAGCAAAAAGTGCGGGCCTTGGCGGCCGCATGGGCATGAAGATATTGGGCAAAACAATTCGGAAGAATCTGGAGAGTATGGCCCTTCAATTCATAGTCGGCAGCACCCCACAAAACACAGCCCAAAACCTCAAGAAGCTTCGCAAGCAAGATTTTGCCTTCACCCTGGATATTCTCGGCGAGGCTACGGTCAGTGAGAAGGAGGCCGACAAGTACGTCGAAAACTACCTAAGTCTTCTCGAAGAGCTGGCGCGACGCCAGTCGGATTGGCCGGCTTTGGGCAAGGGCAGCTCGCAATTGGATTGGGGCCACGCCCCGCGGATCAACATCTCTATAAAGCCTTCGGCCTTATACTCACAGATCAATCCCGCAGATCCAGACGGCTCAGTCGAGCACATCTTAGACCGGCTCAAACCCATCTATCGCAAGGTGATTCAGTTGAGCGGCTTCATGTGCATCGATACGGAGATGCGAAAGTACAGGCGAATTATTTTCGAGCTGTACCGTCGGTTGCGCAGCGATTCCGAATTCAGAGATTATCCCCATCTGGGTCTCGCGATGCAGGTCTACCTGGCAGACAGCGATCAGGATATCGACTCCATGCTTGAGTGGGCACGGCAAAAACGCTTGCCCATATCAATTCGCCTGGTGAAGGGCGCCTACTGGGATTATGAGGTCGTTATGGCACGGCAAAGTGGCTGGCCCGTCCCTGTTTACACCGTCAAGGCGGAAACCGATGCCGCATTTGAACGCTCCGCCGAAAAAATCCTTCGCAGTCATGATATCTGCCACCTGGCCTGCGCCTCCCACAATGTACGCTCCGTTTGCTCGGTGATGGAGTTGGCCCGGTCGCTCCAGGTGCCCGAAGACCGATACGAGTTCCAGGTTCTCTACGGAATGGCCGAACCGTTTCGCAAGGCCCTTCTGAAAATGACTGGCCGTGTTCGGCTGTATTGTCCCCACGGCGAACTGCTGCCGGGCATGGCCTACCTCATACGAAGGCTACTGGAAAACACCTCCAACGAGTCATTCCTGCGTCAGACTTTCGTTGAGGGACGCGAGCTGGAGCAGCTCCTGGAAGCACCGCAGCGCACCTTGGCCCGAGCCCCCGTCCAAACCTCAGAAGAATCTACGGGTAGGGCCGAATTGGGTACATTCAGTAACGAGCCCCTGGCGGACTTTTCACTTGCGCATGTAAGAGATGGCTTCACCACGGCCATCACAGAGGTCAGGAAGGAGCTGGGCAAGACCTACCCGCTTTTCATCGGCGGCGAGGATGTCACTACTAACACACTTGTCGACTCGGTAAACCCTGCTCAGCCGAGCGAGATCATAGGTCGCGCCTGCCAAGCCGATACACTAATGATAGAAAATGCCATCAGCGCAGCACAGGATGCCCTCCCGGCATGGCGTGACACTCCTGCTCGTGAGCGGGCCGCGTACCTGATCAAGTCAGCAGAGATCGCCCGGAAACGAATCTACGAACTCGCCGCCTGGCAAATACTTGAGGCGGGTAAGCAGTGGAGACAGGCGTACAACGACGTAGTTGAGGCAATCGACTTCTTGGAATACTACGCCCGCGAGATGACCCATCTTGCAGGGCCCCAGTACATGGGCCACGCGCCGGGAGAGGTGAACGAATATTTCTATCAGCCTAAGGGCATAGCGGCCGTGATCGCACCGTGGAATTTCCCGCTTGCTATAAGCTGTGGCATGTGCGCGGCCGCTATCGTCGCCGGCAACTGCGTCGTTTACAAGCCCTCAAATCAGACGCCGGTCATTGGACACACGTTGCTGCAGATCTTTCGCGAAGCGGATCTGCCGCCCGGTGTTTTCAATTACACGCCGGGACGGGGAGCGGTAATGGGCGATTTCTTGATAGATCATCCGCATATCGGCTTGATAGCCTTTACAGGCTCCATGGAAGTGGGGCTCAGAATCATAGAAAGGGCAGGCCGTACGCCGGAAGGCCAACCTTCTGTCAAGAAGGTCGTGGCCGAAATGGGTGGTAAGAATGCCGTCATCATCGACGACGACGCCGACCTCGACGAGGCAATCCCTCACGTGCTTGATTCCGCATTTGCCTATCAGGGCCAGAAGTGCTCGGCCTGTTCCCGTGTTATCGTGCTCGGGACCATATATGACCGTTTCATCGAGCGTCTCATCGAGGCTGCCCGCTCGGTAAGAATCGGCCCGGCTGAATACCCCGCGAACTTCATGGGTCCGGTCATCGATCAGTCCGCTCAGAAGACTGTCAGCGGATACATTGAGATTGCCCGGCAAGAGGGAACGATTCTCTATTCGAGCGACGTGCCGGACGAGGGCTACTACGTTCCGATCACAATCGTCGATGGTATCACGCCGAAGCACCGCTTGGCCCAGGAAGAGATATTCGGGCCTGTGCTGGCTGTGATGCGGGCCAAAGATTTTGACCAGGCGATCGAGTGGGCCAACTCCACCAAATTTGCCTTGACGGGGGGGCTCTTTAGCCGTAGCCCCAAGCACTTGGAAAGATGCCGCAGAGAATTCAGGGTAGGCAACCTCTACTTCAACCGCGGTTGCACCGGCGCCTTGGTTGAAAGGCAGCCGTTCGGGGGCTTCAAAATGTCGGGTGTCGGATCCAAGGCCGGTGGCCCGGACTACCTGCTACAGTTCATGGATCCACGAACCGTAACCGAGAATACGATGCGCCGTGGCTTTGCCCCTGTCCGCAGCCAAGACAAGTGGATATGATTGAGGCCGTCTCTGACACCTGCAGCAGCGCCGCTCGACGTTTCGTTGCTTGGCTGAGGAAATCTGTCAAAAAACCTGTGAGGGCCGTTGAGTTTCCGCGCCCTATGCGTTAGATTCGCACTCGGGACTCCGCGGTAACCGGCAGGTTCCAACGACGCGTCTCCGGCAGTGAGGAGAAATAGGACTCTCGGCAACCATAGCCCTCGCAAAGTCAGGTGAGTACCAGGGATGGATATCGTAAGCAGCTTCAAGGAGAAGATAATAGGGCGGAACCTATCGGTTGTCTTGCCGGAGGGTAGAGACGAGCGAGTGATTCAGGCTGCCCTGAGACTCCGTAACGAGGATCTTGCCCAGCCGATTGTACTGGGTAAAGACGAGCAGCTTGAAGCCGCGATAGAAAAGGCCGGAGTTGGTCTCGACGGTATCCAAACGATCAATCCAAAGGAAAGCGACAGGCTTGATGCCTACGCGGAGAGATATAGTCGTCAAAGAGAAGGCATTGAAGTCACCATCGCAAGGCGCATTGTGGTAAAGCCTCTGTTCTATGCTGGGATGATGGTGGCCTGTGGCGATGCCGATGCCGTCGTCGGTGGGGTAGCAGGCGCGACCGCAACGGTGATTCAGGCAGGCGTCTTGACGATCGGATTGACTCCAACAATAGAGGCCCCTTCCGGTTTCTTTCTTATGGTTGTTCCCGATTTTCTCGGTGAGAAGGACAAGCCATTCATCTACGCCGATTGCGCTATCAATATTGATCCCACGGCCGAACAGCTCGCTGATATAGCATTGGCCTCGGCTGAAAGCGCAAGGAGAATCCTTGGCCAAGAGGCGCGAGTGGCCATGCTCTCATTTTCCACCAAGGCAAGCGCGTCCGGGCCAAGCGTGGAGAAGGTCAGGCAGGCTCTGGAGATGGCGCGGGCCCGCGAACCCAATTTGGCAATTGACGGGGAATTCCAGGCAGACTCGGCTATAGTTCCCAGAGTAGCTGCTAAGAAGGTCAAGGGTGAAAGTGCAGTCGCAGGAAAAGCCAACGTTCTGGTATTTCCCGATCTTGATTCAGGGAACATCGCCTATAAGCTCACCCAATATATGGCCGGTGCCCAGGCCATCGGGCCACTACTACAGGGATTTGCGAGGCCTATAACGGACCTATCAAGGGGCGCAACGGTGGATGATATTGTCTCAGCCGTCGTACTCACCTTGGCCCAAGTGGAGACAAGACATGAAGCGAGAAGAACAGAGCCGTGTCCTACCGGATAGAAGCGCTGAAATGAAAGTACTCGTGATCAATGCAGGAAGCTCTTCCGTCAAGTATCATTTGTACCAGATGCCACAGGGGGACATTCTTGCCAAGGGTCTCGTGGAACGAATCGGAGAAGTGAACTCAAAACTCTCTCACTTCTTTCGCAGTAGAACCTACACCGAGCAGACACGGGTCGCAGACATCGAAACGGCGATGGATCTCATACTGCAGACTCTCATCGGAGAAGACGTGGGGGTCATTGAGAGTCTTTCTGAAATCGACTCGGTGGGCCACAGGGTAGTCCATGGCGGTGCAGAGTTTATCGGCTCGGTAGTCATTGACGAAAAGGTTATTGCCTCGATCGAGAAGTTCTGCGACCTTGCTCCCCTTCACAACCCGCCGAACCTCGCAGGTATCCGGGCAATGCAGCGTAGACTGCCGGAGACGAAACAGGTTGCTTGCTTCGACACGGCGTTTCACGCCACAATTCCGAAAGTTGCCCACATGTATGCGTTGCCCTATGACCTCTATGAGGAATACGGCATTCGAAGATATGGGTTCCATGGGATATCCCACAGATATGTCGCTCGCCGTGCCGCCGCCATAATGGGTAAGCACAAATACGACATTAATGCCATCACTTGCCACCTTGGAAACGGCTGTTCCGTCGCAGCCGTCGAACAGGGCAAGTCGATTGACACCTCAATGGGATTTACCCCGTTAGAAGGCCTGCCCATGGGGACACGTTGCGGTGACCTGGACCCGGCGATACTCTTCTATCTCGAAGACAAAGGCTACGGTGTAAAATTGCTCAGGGTCATCTGCAACAAGAAGAGCGGTTTGCTCGGAATATCCGGCCTCTCGAATGACGTGCGCAACCTCGAAGAACTGGCAAGCAAGGGTGATGAACGAGCGAAGCTGGCCATCGACGTATTCTGCTACCGCATCAAAAAGTATATCGGCGCGTACTCGGCGGTGCTCGATACCGTTGACGCCGTAGTGTTTACCGGCGGGATAGGAGAAAACGCCATATTTCTGCGTCAGAGGATATGTACCGGTCTGACTCAGATAGGCATTCAGCTCGACCCAGAGGCAAATCAAACGGCTACAACGGAAGAAAGAGAGATCAGCACCGAAGACAGCCGGGTCAGAGTCTTCCTGATTCCCACAAATGAACAGGCTGCCATTGCCAAGGATGCATATGAGCTGACCAGATCAGAACGGTCTGATCGGGCTCACACGTACGCTTGACGAGAATCCACTGCTCATCTCTCAAGGAGAAAGAAAATGAACCGACACTGCTTGCCTGCATTCTGCGTGATCTGTCTGGTGCTGGCCGCCCAGGGCTGTATGGCCGCTCACGCCGGGGACTCAGTCTCATCGGGTCAACTGAAGAAGTGGCACAAGATAACCCTCACCTTCACAGGGCCCGAGACAAGTGAAGCCGCCGATCCTAATCCCTTTCGCGACTATCGCCTGAATGTCACTTTTACAAAAGGCCAAGAGCGATATGTCGTTGCGGGCTACTATGCCGCCGACGGCAACGCAGCAGAAACCAGCGCCACCGCGGGCAACAAGTGGCGGGTCCATTTCGTTCCTGACCAGACCGGCAAGTGGACCTACACCGTTTCTTTCCGCGCCGGCACTGATGTCGCACTCAGCAGCGACCCTGCGGCCGGTTCACCGGTTGCGTTCGATGGGGCCAGAGGTTCCCTCAAGGTTGGCCCCACCGACAAGACCGAACCAGACCTCAGGGCAAAAGGATTGCTCAACTATGTCGGCAAGCGCTATCTGCAATTTGCCGAAACAGGCCGGTACTTCCTCAAAGGCGGAGCCGACAGCCCCGAGAACTTCCTCGCCTACGCGGACTTCGACGGCACTTTCGACACAGCCGAGCTGAAGCGCAAAGGGGAAGCTGCCGGCGAGAAGTTCATCCACCACTATGCCCCGCACGTACGCGACTTCAGGCCCGGCGACCCAACCTGGAAAAGCGGAAAAGGCAAGGGCATCATAGGCGCGCTGAACTATCTGTCCTCAAAGGGCATGAACAGCGTCTACTTCATCCCCTACAATATCGACGGCGGAGACGGCAAAGACGTCTGGCCATGGACCGGCCCCGATGAGAGATTCCGCTTCGACTGCAGCAAACTCGATCAGTGGGAGATCGTCTTCTCCCACATGGATAAACTCGGCCTTATGCTCCATATCATCGGGCAAGAGCAGGAAAACGACCAGGGACTCGACGGCGGCGAGCTCGGCCCGCAAAGAAAACTCTACTACCGCGAACTCATCGCTCGCTTTGCGCACCATCTCGCACTTACCTGGAACCTCGGCGAGGAAAACACCAACACCACAGAGCAGCAGAAGGCCTTCGGCAGCTATATCAAAGACCTCGATCCTTATGACCATCCCGTGGTCGCACATACCTTCCCAGGCCAGTACGACAAAGTCTACACGCCGCTGCTGGGCTATGAGTACTTCGATGGCCCATCACTGCAGACGAACGATACGCACGCCCAGACGCTGAAGTGGATCGACCGCTCGGCTGAAGCGGGCCGCAGGTGGTTCGTCTGCCTCGACGAGATCGGGCCTGCCCACACGGGCGTCAAGCCCGACAGCGACGACTACTGGCACGATGAGGTCAGAAAGAAACACCTGTGGGCCAATCTGATGGCCGGCGGTGCGGGCGTCGAATGGTATTTCGGGTACAACTTCGCCCACAATGACCTGAATTGCGAAGACTGGCGAAGCCGTGACCACATGTGGGACCTGACCCGATACGCCCTCGAATTCTTCCAGAAACACCTACCCTTTACTGAGATGGCACACCACGACGACTTGACCTCCGCCCAAAATGACTATTGTTTTGCACAGCCTGGCCGGGTCTACGCCATATATCTACCCTCCGGCGGTACGACAAACCTGAGTTTGGGTGACACCTCCGCAAGCTTCACTGTGCGTTGGTACAACCCTCGGGCCGGCGGCTCGCTCCAGGTGGGTACCGTTGCTGCGATCACCGGTCCGGGCTCTGTCGGCATTGGCCGTCCCCCGGACGACGCTGCCAAAGACTGGGCCGCACTGGTTAAGCTCAAACCTTAGGCACTCGGGCGTTGACTGGGAAGCTATCTTCTTGCTATGCTACCAGGGTGAAGTCTGGGAACGCAATATCAGGAGGCGGTCAGATGTCTGACGTGGGCCACTCATATTTCCGTGTGTAAGATGGCAGAATGTCTGGATCATGACGTAGTGCGGCGTTTCGCGGTGGGGGACTGTTCAAAGCAGGAAGAGGAATCTGTAGAGGCGCACATAGCTACGTGCGCCGAGTGCAGACGCCGAGTAGAATACGCGAAGTCAGATGCCGTTGATTCTGGGCCGCAAGGCCCCAACAGCACCCCCCACAACGGGGCTGCCAACATGGAACCCGCCGACCGATCGGAGAAGACCATGCGGTTCCCGGCAGGTGAACCGCCTGATAGGCTGGTTCCCGAAGCACCCACAGCATCTTTGGACAGCTCCGCTGCCGCCAACGCGTCGGGCGTAACCTTTGAAGGTTACCAGATTCTTGAGGAGCTGCCTCGCGGTGGGCAGGCCGTGGTCTATAAGGCGGTTCACAAGGCCACCAAAATGAAGGTGGCGCTAAAGGTATTGCTGCCCGGTTTGTCTGCTTCGGCGAAGGCCCGCCGCTATTTCCGACAGGAAGTGGAACTTGCCGCGAGCCTCAATCATCCCAACATCGTGGCTATCCGAGACAGCGGCATCGCCCAAGGTCAGTACTACTTCTCGATGGAATACATTCGCGGCCAATCCTTGGACCGGTATGTCAGCAGCAAGGCCCTGACCTTTCGGGAGAAAATCACACTCTTTGGTAAGATATGCGATGCGATGACGCACGCGCACCAGAGGGGAGTCATACACCGGGACTTGAAGCCGTCCAACATTATGGTTGACGAACGGGATGAGCCGCACATATTGGATTTCGGTCTGGCAAAGACAGCCGCAGGTATGGGTCCGACATCCGAGAGCACGGTCATGCCGTCGATAACCGGCCAAATAAAAGGCACCGTGGCTTACATGTCACCCGAGCAGGCGGCCGGCAGGTCCGATCTGGTTGATGTGCGCACGGACGTATACTCCTTGGGCATCGTGCTGTACCATATGTTTACGGGGAGATTTCCCTACGATGTTTCAGGTTCGGCAGTTGGGGCCCTGCAGAACATTCAGTTTGCAGAGCCTGCCAGACCCAGGCGCATTATAAGCAGATTTGACTCGGACGTTGAAGCTATCCTGCTCAAGTGCCTCGAAAAGGACCCCGGCCAAAGATATCAATCCGCTGCCGAGCTACGAGACGACATCGAGCGATGGTTGGGCGGCTTTCCCATAGTTGCCAAATCAGTGAGTTCCATATACCTGCTGCGAAAGATTGTCGGCAGACACCGGTACGCCGCATCAGTTGTGGGACTCGTATTGCTCATTATTGTCAGCTTTTCGTACGCGAGCGTCTACTTGCGCGGGCGAGCGATAGAGGCCCAACTCGAGGCAGACCGGATATCAGAGCAGTGGTCGGAACACTCGGTCAGGAGTCTCAAGACCTCCCGACAGCTTGCTTTCATGACTTTCCTGCGGGCATGGCACGCAGGAGACAGCGAGCGTGCGCGATGGGTAGCCAGCTTTCTCGCCCACGATTCCAAGGAAAGGCAAGGCGCCGACTTTTTGCTTGACCAGCGCGTACTGGTTGTGAAAGAGGCGACTTTTCGGCAACGTCTCTCAGGGCGGGCGGAATGGTTTGCGGATTTTGTTGTCGGCGAAGAGCACATCAAGAAAGGTGACCGCGCGAAGGCCCTCCGAGCCTTCCAACAGAGCTACGAAGCAATGCGTCAGACTTCGCAGGGTGAGGAGCCTGTTCTCGACTCGCTGTTCAGAGAGCGCACCAAAGCTCGTCTCTTCGAGCTGACGGCAGTCGCGCAAAAGGCCGAAGGTGCGCCCGGCATTGAGAAAGGAGGTCAGGACAAATGATAAAGCGCTTCTCAAGAAGCACGGCCGGTTCCAAGGGCCGTGCTGGTTTTACGTTGATCGAATTGCTCGTTGTGGTGGCAGTAATTGCCGTCCTGATAGCAATTCTTCTGCCTTCGCTGCGCATGGCCAAGGCCCTTGCCAAACGTGTGACCTGCGGAACAAATCTGAGACAACTTGCTCTCGCATGGCACACGTACCTGGATGATCACGAAGGGCGTTTCTACCAAGGGCTAAGAGCCAATCTTGATTACGGTGGATGGGTAGGAACAAAAGGATGGCCCGAACGGCCCCTCAACAAGTATGTTGGGTTGCCCCCTACAGTTGAGACTGAGGAAGGCGCTGAGGTCTTCTTGTGTCCTGCAGATACCGGCGGCGTACCTCCTCGTCCCGCCTCACGCGAAAAGGCCTATCAAATCAACGGGACCAGCTACCAGACCAACATCTTTCTGATCGGCCAGGATGCCTGTGGGGTGTTCAGCGAGAACACCGAAGTGCTGGACATGCAGATCAGCGAACGCCTGCCCAATCTAAACGTCGATCGGGTAGCCAACCACTCCCGACTGCTGCTGATAGGGGATTTCGGGTGGATCAATCAATGGAAGCCAAGGCCCCATCCAGAGCCGGAGTGGAAAGAACTGGCTGAGTGGCATGGCAAAGCCGATTGCCACAATATGGCCTTTCTCGACGGTCATGTGAAGTATCTTGAAATACGCAAGGGATTCTACGTCACGGATGAATACTGCGTGCTGCCATTTGAAGATCTCTTCGAGCTGGCGTTGGAGGTTCAAGGACCGGCGGAATGAGTGTGACCGTGTCGCCGACCGCATCCCGGTCAGGGCCCTACGAGTTGGCCGTCCATGTGCGCCGGCGTGAGATACAAAAGGTGGGTCCGTCCCGCTCCGCGGGAATTTATGGGCCTATTCTGTTGCATTTTGCCGGGTAATCAGCTATTATGGTCACTGGTGTTATGCTATGCTATTGGAGGAGGACGCTAAGATGGACATGGGGGTGCTTTGAGGCCCAACACAGATGCTCTTACCGAGCTGCATTTAGCTCGTTCGGGTGGGGGACGAGAAGATGGGTGACACAAATAAAATCACGGTTCTTGGGCTGTCTACCTTTCTTCTGGCGGTTGCCGCGTTTGTCACGCCAGCAGGATACTGCTCCCAATTCTTAACCGTTGAAGAAGAGGACGTCAGCGAAGTCGTGATGACGGTGGGTGAATCAATCACCATAGAGATCAATTCCACCGACTACTGGAACTATTGGGCCTATATCGGGTTCTACGAGATGGCCGTTCCCGCAAGCTTTGTACTCCTTGAGATCAGGCCGGAGGCCGGCGACGAAGCCTACGCTGAGGTGTACGAGTACGGAGGCTTCTCGGGCTACTTTGTGGCCACTACGGGCTTTGCCGCCGCTGTCTCTGACGACCCTTACGTTGTATCTCCCGGCATCCACTTTGTCCTCGAGTACACACCGCTGGAAGCGGGAGAAGAGACCTTAGTACTCATGGACCTCGAGTACTACTTTATAGATGAATTGGATATCATAGTTGAAGACGTGCCGTCGGGGGACACCGAACCGCCTGTTCCCGACCCGATGACATGGGCGTCCCCGCCTCGTGCGATCAGCGGGACCGAAATCACCATGACTGCTACAACAGCGTCTGATCCAAGCGGTGTGCAGTACTACTTTGAGACTGTGGCCGGTCATGGGCACAGTAGCGGCTGGCAGTCGAGCCC
>CP070675.1:5645032-5704094 GCA_020352215.1 Phycisphaerales bacterium | reverse complement strand
TCATCTGCGCCTGCGTTTTCCGCTCTTATTCTCTGCTCAATCTCAATCGGTGTCAGGCTGTTCTTGTACTTCATCATCTTCTTTGCAGCGGCAATCCTCGGCTCATTTGCCTCGCTGGTAACGGTCAGCAGAACCGGCAGGGCAGTTCTGACCTGCTGCCAGCCGTTCCCGATGCTTCGTCGAACCGTTATGGTATCACCCTCGAGCTCCACAAGCTCTTCAACGTAAGTAACCTGCGTTATGCCCAATTTCTCCGCCAACTGCGGACCGACCTGTGCGGTATCCCCGTCAATCGCTTGCCTTCCGCACAGAACGATGTCGTAGCCGATTTTCCTGACAGCGCAGCCGAGGATGTAGCTGGTCGCCAGTGTATCGCTTGCGGCGCATCGACGATCGGTTATCAGAATCGCGTCGTCGGCGCCCCGGCAAAGGGAATCCCGGAGAATAGCAGCGGCGACCGGCAATCCCATCGTGATAACGGTGACGTGGCCGCCGTGTGCGCCTTTGATCTGCAGGGCCAGCTCGAGCGCGTTGAGGTCTTCCGGGTTGAAAATGGCTGGCAGGGCCGAACGATTGACGGTGCCGTCATCATTCATCACCTGTCCCGTAATCCTTTTGGTATCAGGAACTTGCTTAATCAGAACAACACAGTTGTAAGGCACGTACTTTCTCCTTGGCAGCGAGCCTCTGGCTGACCGTAATTTCCGAAAAATGGCCAGTTTAGCGGGATTCGACGTCAGGTCAACCCCAAAAAGTGTGCTGGCGCAGAGCAACGTAGTACGCGGAAATCACGCTTCGGGTTCGGCGCTAACAACTCTGGTGGCTGGTGGCAGTCGCTTCTTTCTGAAAATGCTCGCCCTGTGGATGATTCCTGATTTGATCCACAGGGAAGGGGCCGATAGGCGAAAGGACATGCTGGGGCTCGGCCATCCAAGCCGTGAAAGGTCCGAGAAGCGCGGCCGATGGCGGGGCTGTCGGCGGAAAGACGGCCGTGGGGCAAACAACGCACCTTCGGATCGCACAAGGTGCGAAAGTACGCTCTACTTCGACCGTCCGATGTATTTCGAGGGCGGGCATTGCTGGCCACCTTGGCCGGTTAGGCCGTCCGGAAGAAGAAGTAGTGGCCACAACGTGAGAAAAAGGTATGCTGAGTGGGGGCAGCAGCCGTATCCCGCCTGAAGACAGGCATCAGGCCGCGGGAACAGCCTGCAAGACTACACGTCATGCCACCAGGAACCCACAGTAGTTGCAGAAGAACAGTTAAACTCAAAGGCCGAAACGGTCGATTTTTCACTCGGACAGGTCCTACCTTTATGAGAAAAAGAGGTATATTTTTTTTGACAATGCCGCTCATAGATCGATAATTAGCGCCGAAGATGTGGTTATCGGATGTTGAAGCTGACGCACGGCCGGCGAATCCTCTCATCAGTATGATCGTGCAACCCCCTGGCTCCGCAGGGCTAAACCAATGGCAAACGAGACAAGCTATGACACAGTTTTCGGCAGGATGGCCATAGACCTGGGTCTCTGCACCGATGAGGAGTTGCGCCACTCGCTCGAGGAATTGGCATTACGCCGCAAGACCGACCCCGTAATGCTCAAGGAGCTTATGATCAGCCTCGGTTACATCACCGAGACCCAGGCGGAAAGGCTGAAGAAGAGCATAAAGGAAAACAAGGCTGCAGCTCACCAGATTCCCGGCTACAAGATTCTCGGGAAGGTCGGCGCCGGCGCGATGGCGTTCGTCTACAAGGCCAAACAGTTGAGTCTAAACCGAACCGTCGCTATTAAAGTCTTGCCGAAACGTTTTAGTGAAAACCCGGAATACGTCAAGCGCTTCTACAAGGAAGGGCAAGCGGCCGGGAAACTGAATCACCCTAACATAGTCCAAGCCTTCGACGTTGGCGAAGCTGGGGGGTACCACTATTTTGTAATGGAGTTCGTGGAGGGCAAGACAATTGCCGACGACTTGGCGGAAGGCCGTGTCTTTGACGAAAAAGAGGCAATCGAAATAATCATTCAGGTCACACGCGCGCTCGCGCACGCACACGCAAATGGTCTCGTTCACCGCGATGTCAAGCCAAAGAACATAATGACAAACAAGGAAGGTGTAGTCAAACTGGCAGACATGGGTTTGGCGCGAGAGACCGCAGATATCGAGACCGCCCAGAGCGAAGCCGGCAAGGCCTATGGGACACCGTACTACATCGCGCCGGAACAGATCCGAGGCAAGATCGACATAGATGGCAGAGCCGACATCTATGGTCTGGGGGCGACCTTCTATCACATGGTAACCGGCCGGGTGCCATTCATGGCAGATGATTCTTCGGAGATCATGAAGAAGCACTTGAGAGAACGACTGACTCCGCCTGACCACATAAACACGTCACTGACTGCAGGAACATCAGAGGTCATCGAAATAATGATGGCCAAACGCAGAGAGAACCGTTACAGCAACGTTGAGGAGCTGCTGACCGACCTGGAGGCCCTGCGCGAGGGTCGGGCGCCACTTCAGGCACACAAAAGATTTGATGTCTCCGTACTCGAGCAGCTGGAAAAAGGTGAGGTTGTTGAGATCGAGGAGGAAACCTACAAGGAGGAGACTATCAGTCGTTACCGGGCTGCAGTGTTGATCCTGAGTACTGTCACAGCCGTATCGATCCTGATTATCATTCTTATTTTGCTTTTGTAGCTGCCTGAATCACCGGCGGTGAGGCACAAGCCAATGCCAAGAGGCGGCGCACATTTTTCTTCCGAGGAGCTTGTTCGGGTTCTCAGCCATTACAACATTGGCATAGTCCACGAGGTCAGACCTCTCACTGGAGGCAATCGGCGCGCACCCAAGGTTGTGATCACGTCTGAACGGGGCAAGTTCCTTTTGAAGCGACGGCCAAGAGGTAATGACGACCTGCATCGGGTCGCGTTTGCCCACGCCGTACAGAAGCATCTGGCTAAGAAGGGCTTTGCAGTTACCTCGCTGATGAGTACCCGCGACGACAAGAACACAGTGCTGCAAATTGGTAATCACATCTACGAGTTCTTCAAGTTTGTCACAGGTGTTCGCTATGATGGTTCTTCCGAAGCAACTGTTGACGCCGGCCGGCAATTGGCAAAGCTCCACAAATATTTGGCCGGCTTCTCACACGAGTGGAAACCGTCAACAGACAGCTTCCACGACTCGAAAACCGTGCGCAGGCACCTTAAGACAGTTGGAGCGGACAAAATGGCCGGGCCGAACAAGAGAATGCAGTCAACTGCAGAGGCACTCATGATTCTCTACAACGGCTCAAGTGTCCACGTAAACCAGTTCGGATTCGACTCGTGGAATCAACAAGTCGTGCACGGTGACTGGCACCCCGGTAATATGCTTTTCTCGGAAGGTAGAGTCGTCGCGGCGCTGGACTTTGACTCGATCAGAATTGCTCCAACGGTTGTCGATCTGGCCAACGGAATGCTTCAGTTCGCGATTGTTGGCGATCGTCCAAATCCAGCCGACTGGCCAGACTACTTCGACCAGGGAAAGCTAGACCAGTTCCTCAACGGCTACCGTAGCATGGCCAAGCTGGGCACGAGTGCGCTGCATTCGCTAGTCGATTTGATGATTGAGACCATCATAGCTGAGGCGGTCTTGCCGGTGGCCGCAACAGGGTCTTTTGGCCATCTGAGTGGTCTGGACTTCTTGAAGATGATCCTGCGAAAGGCGAACTGGCTCAACAAACACCGCCAGCAACTCACCCAGACAATAGAGGGCTAAGATTCTTCGGCCCACTCAGTCCGATCACGTCGGGCAAAGCGAGACTAATACGCACTGCAATTAATTCTCGCGTGGTATGCATTCGCTGTGGTAGATAGTGCGGAACTGCCCGCGGGTCATTTGGTTCCATGCATCTCGGCAGGTATTGAGTAGGTCATCATAGTCTGCATATGCCCTATGGGGCCACCCTATTATAACATGCTCGCGAGATCTTTTTAGAACCCGTATAAGAAGGGAATTCCCCAAGAAGCTCAAAGACCAAATGGTCAGCCGATCCTAGAAGATGCTCAACGAAGATCTCGTGTAGGAACCACTGTGCTGACTTGATATTCGACCTTGCTGACGAGGGCAAAGAGAAAGTTGAACCTTGAGGCGGAGCTGCCCCCCAAGATTCTGATCCTATCTGGAATTGGCTACAGGCCCGAGAGCGGCGCTGACCTTCGTGGCTACCTTACCGCTTCGACCAGCAGAAGAAACTCGTCGTCGAGGAAGATCAGGTACTGGCCCGTCGCCCGGTAACGGCCGGATACACAGAGACCAGATACTCCCCGCCCTCTCAGGCGTCCTCCGTATCCGTATCAGCGGCGCCGTCTTTTTCGGGCACAACGACAACATTGACAGTTGCAATGACGTCATCCGCAAATTTGAGTGTCACGCTGTGCGTCCCTACGTGCTTGATGTGCTCGGGCAGCCGGACTACTTCGTCAGCTACCTCGAAGCCCTGCTCGCGCAGATTGGCTCCTATCTGGCGTTCGCTTACCGAGCCGAATAGAACACCCTGTTCGTTGGCTTTCGCTGCCAGGACAGCCTCAGCCCCTTCGACAGCTTTGGCCGCCTCCTCGAGCCGGCTACGCGCACTAATGCGTTGCTCAGCCCGTTTGGCTTTCTCTTCGGCTATGGCCTTCATATTAGCGTCAGTCGCAACCTTGGCGATACCCTGTGGCAACAGGTAGTTTCTCGCATATCCCTCCTTGACTTCGACAACGTCTCCAAGCCAACCCAGGCATTCGACATCCTCAATAAGCAAAACCTTCATATTATGTACCTCGTGTATAGCTAATTCTGATCAGTGCCGGATCACACCTGTTGTGATGCCGAGCCAAAAGGCTGGGCGGCGATGCGATCACCGCATCATGCGCCGAACCGTGGTTCACACGGCATAAGGCAGCAACGCCATGTATCTGGCACGCTTGATAGCTCTTTGGGCTTTTCGTTGGCAACCAGCGCAGTTGCCGCTGCGCTTTCGTGAGTATATCTTGCCTCGATTAGTCAAGAGCTTCTGCAGTGTTTCGACATCCTTATAGTCGATATATCCACCGCCCTTCCGGCAAAAGCGGCACTGTGTCTGTTCACGCGCGCCTGGAAAGCTGGGTTTTCTGCCAGCAGTTCTTCTTCGTCTGTCTCTCATTTATCACCTCATAATTCATGGTGTGTGTCGTCCGGCCCACCCATTAGTCTGGGGTGGTAAATCCGGCTCTGGAAACCACACTAACGAACACAAGCCGCGACTGCTAAAACGGTATATCATCTGCCGACCCGTCACCAATGTCTCGCGGCCGTTCGGCCTCAGGTCCCGGGCTGTCTCCAATCCGGTTAGTCCCGCCTGCCCCACCGCCCGTTCCAGGCAGAAACCGGAAGTTCTCCACCGTGACACGCAGCCGGCTCCGCTTCGTACCGTCTTGGGCCGTCCAGCTATCAAATGTCAGCCTACCCTCGACAAAGACCGGTCTACCTTTACTCAAGTACTTGTTTATATTCTCGGCTTGCCGACCGAAGGCCCTGCAATCCACAAAACAGGTCTCTTCGCGTTGACTCCCGTCTTGGCCCGTCCACCTCCTGTTAGTCGCCAGGCCAAAATCAACCACAGCTGTCTGGTTGGGCGTATACGAGAGCTGCGGATCACGCGTCAGATTGCCCATGAGTAAGACCTTGTTATAATTCGCCATAAGTGACCTCCTCGGTCCGGTTTAGTCTTAGGCCGTCCTGCCGCAGCCTACTTCGCTAGATTGTGCATTGCGCGACTTGGCCGGCGGCGCCTACAATCTGAAATCTACTGCTGACGATCCTCGGGCCCATCTGACGGCAGATCGGCGCTTTCTTGCGTTGCTTCAATGTCCACCACCTCTTGCTCAACAGGCGCAACCTCTTCTGCCGCATCTTCCTCTGTTGGCTCACTGGTGTCTTCTAGTTCCGCCGCAGCGTCTTCCGCATCCTGGTCCGTGACCTGCTGTTCAGACTCAGTCTCGTGTACTTCATCTGATGCCTGAGGCAAGTCTTTGTCGATGTCTTCTTGGGCCCGGCCTTCCGTACTGAGAACCAGAACGCGCATGATCTGCTCGGATAGCTGAACGTCCTTCTCGATGCCCCGTATCCTTCGGCCATCAGCTCTGAAGTAGCATAGTACATACGTGCCTCTGCTCTTGTGGTCGATGTCATACGCCAGCCTCTTGTCGCCCCACTTTCTCATTGAGACAATCTCCGCGTCTGACCTTTCCAGTACGGCCCTGATAGCCGCCATAGTCCCGTCCCAATCCGCTGCCGCCTTAGCGGAATCGACAAGAAACATCCCTTCGTACAGTCTGTTTGCAATAGTCTCCAAAGCCAACTACCTCCCGCTTAAAAACAAAACTGATACCCTAAAACCAAAAGTTCAAAGCATTAACCACAAAATTCGTGTCGTCTGTGTTCGGCAGCTCGAAAACCTGGCGGGCAATATGACCCCAGCTTCCAGACTTTGGGCTTCTATACCTTGTTAAACTCATTCATAGCCTTCTCAGTGCCATGCTCAATCCAACAGAGTAAGGCATCTCGCGCTCTTGCGATTGCCTCGCCAATCAACACCTTCTCAGCCTCGGTCGGCTTATCAAGGACATAATCCACAGCCCATCGGTCGCGGCTTTGGCCGATTCCCACTCGGCAACGAGCAAATTCATTTGTGCCAAGCTTTTCTATGATGTCAGCAAGTCCGTTGTGACCACCGGCTGAGCCTCCGGCCCTGATGCGAATTCTACCCGGCTCCAAGGCCATGTCGTCAGTCACCACTATCAGATCGCCAATTCCTATCCTGTAAAAACCGACCGCGGCCGTAACAGCCATGCCGCTGCGATTCATAAACTGCCAAGGTTTCAGTAACATCACCTTCCTGTCTGCAACCTCGCCCGACCCTACACGAGCCGCAAACTTTCTGCTTGTCAGCTCTATCTGCAGCTTCTTAGCCAGTGCATCAATTACTTCGAAACCGGTGTTGTGTCGAGTACCAACGTACTCGGTGCCCGGATTCCCCAGGCCAACAACCATTCTCATACCAGCCATCACATCTGTTCTGGCCCAGTCGGGCCCTATCCACTCTGCTGCTCAGACTGCCCTTCTTCTGGTTCCTCGGCCTCACCAATGACCTCGGGGGCAGTGGGGGCTTCCTCTTCGATCTGCTCGGTGGTCTTGGCAGCAGCCACCAGATGACAGGTAACCAGCAGCGTATCCCGAGAGCCAACCAGCCTCACGCCGTCGGGCAGTTCGATATCACCGGCGTGCAAAGCGTCACCAACACCCACGTCCTTCACCGAGACGGGGATTGACTCGGGAATATCAACTGCCCTGCACTCGATCTCCAAATGGTCTGAGTGCTCCTCAATAATTCCGCCTTGATGAGTGCCCTTTGCCACGGCCGCACTCTTAAGCTCGATCGGAACCGTTACCTTGACCATCTCAGTAACGGTAACCCGCATCAGGTCCGCATGAATGATGTCCTTTCCAAGGTAATCGTATTGCAGGTCTCTGACAACCACCTTCTCCTTGCTCTTGCCGATCTTCACGTCGATCAACCGATGCCCGTGATGGAGCCCTTCGACAAAGTCGTGGGCATCAAGAGAAATAGCTACCGGCTCCTGCTTGTGCCCATAGACGATAGCGGGGATTCGGCCCTGCTCGCGGACTCTATCTGCGGCCTTTGAACCTGTCCGCTCTCGAACTTCGGCTTCCAATGATACTGACAGCGTTTTGCCCATGATCTCCTCGTCTTAAAAACCCTGCTATTTTAAGCTGCTCATCCCAACTGATTGAACAAATTGCTTACGGACTCATTTCTGTGAATCCTCTTTATGGCCTCGCCCAACATCGCCGCCACACTCAACACTGTGATATTGCCGAGTTGTTTTGCTCGCTCAGTCTGGGGTATCGTATCAGTGACAATCACTTCGTCGATCGGCGCCTTCTCCAGCCTTTCCAATGCCGGGCCGGCCAGGACGCCATGAGTGGCGCCCACATAAACCTTCTCCGCTCCGCGCTGCTTGACCAGTCTGGCTGCACTGCACACCGTCCCGGCGGTGGCAATAATGTCGTCGCACATGAGGATATTTCTACCCTGCACATCACCGATAATCTCGTCAGCCTCGACCTCGCTGCCGCTGAACCGCCTCTTATGGACGATTGCCAGCTCACCGTTCAAGTGTGCGGCGTAACTGGCTGCCATCTTGATATTCCCCACATCCGGTGACACTACCGTCAAATCTCGTATCTTCTTGGCCTTGAAGAACCTGCCAAGGACCAGCTCGCCGCTTAGATGGTCGACCGGTATGTCGAAAAAGCCTTGCAACTGGTGTGCATGTAGGTCTATCGCCAAGACTCTGTCGGCCCCGGCAGTGGCGATGAGATTCGCGACGAGCTTAGCCGTGATAGGCACCCGCCCTTCGTCTTTCCTATCCTGGCGGGCATAGCCGAAATAAGGAATAACCGCAGTGATGCGCACGGCGCTGGCCCTGCGCAGGCAGTCGACGAAAATCAGAAGCTCGACCAAATGCTCATCAACTGGATTACAGGTTGACTGCATGACAAAGCAATCCCTGCCGCGAACATCATCCTCAATCCGAATCACCTTCTCTCCGTCCGGGAAACTGCCAATCTTCGCGCCGCCGAGAGGGATCTCCAAATACTTGCAAACCGCACCCGCCAAATCCGGATTACTGCTGCCCGAAAATATCTTAAGATTGTCGTTCAAGAACATTGATGCTGGCCTTTCGCTCTGTTGCTATTCCAGCTATTGCTTCTCAATCCGTATCTGGGCTGCTACCCAATGAATTCACGCTCTCCTGAGAGACCACTTTGCCGGCTCCGATGTGCAAGCCCGCCTTCAGCACGAGTGGTGCTACGAGCACGGCGCCGGAGCCGATATAGCAATTATCGCCCACCGTTGTCCGATTGACCTTCTCACCGTCGAAATTCGCCGTTATCGAGCCAGCGCCGATATTGACATTTCGGCCCACGGATGCATCGCCGATAAAGCTATGGTGCCGAGCTCGAACGCCGTCAGCCAACGTGGCATTCTTAACTTCGGTGAAGACGCCAAGCACGACGTCCTTTTCCAGCACCGTCCCACTCCTGAGGTATGCGAACGGCCCTATTCTGCATCCCGGGCCGATCCTCACCTCGCCGTGAATATACGTGAACGGCTCGATCACCGTATCCTGTCCGATTTGGGCTCTGGCGTCTATCCACGTGTTATCGGGATCAACTATCGTCACGCCGTTCTCCATCAGCTCCTGCTGAATCCGCCGCTGCATAATCTTGCTTGCTGCGCTGAGCTGGGCTCTGCTATTGACGCCGACAGCTTCTTCGGGGCTGACCGCGGTGACCGCGGTGACCTTGTGACCCGTGGCAATGATACCGCTTAGCGCGTCGGTCAAGTAATACTCTCGTTTGACATTATCCGGTCTGACCTGCTCCAGGGCCTCGAAAAGGACCCTGGTGTTGAACAGATAGTAGCTCGGATTCACTTCCCGTATGGCGAGCTGCGCGGGGGTGCAGTCACTGTGCTCAACAATGCCCTGGATATTCGCATATGCGTCGCGGATTATGCGTCCATAGCCGGTCGGGTCGTCAAGCAGTGCGGTCGCCAAAGTCGCCGCCGACTGCCCGGCTTCGTGCTTTTCTATCAGCGTTCGCAAGGTCTGAGCTCGAATCAGCGGGCCATCGCCGCAAACGATCAGCGTTTGGCCTCCAAAATCCTTCAGGTACTCTCTGCAGCACAAGACAGCATGTGCGGTCCCCAATTGCTGGTCCTGCTGAACCCAAACAACGTCCGGCACATCGCTGAAGCGCTCCTTCACCTGCTCGGCGCCGAAGCCGACGACGACATATATCCGCGCAACATCGACCTGGCGGCATGTGTCGAGGACATAGGCCAGCATCGGGCGCCCACTGACTTCATGCAGCACCTTCGGCAGCAGCGTATTCATCCTGCTGCTTTCACCAGCCGCCAATACTATCGCTACTCTTTCTGCCATCGCCTTTCTCTCACACCTATATTCTCAAGCTCTCCAATCGTTCGCGCTTGGTCGTCAACTGTCAAACCTACCCGGCCAGGACTCGAACCTGGAATATGGGCACCAAAAGCCCATGTGTTGCCAATTACACCACCGGGTAATTCCACTGACTATTTCCGGTTTTCTCAACTGAATCAATAGCCAATCGACTGTCACGGAGGCCATTCTTGTCCGGGCCCGGCTTGGCCCCGCCGGAGGCTTGAGTCAGCCACGCCGTGATACTGCTGACCCCACAGGAAGCTTAAGACCCTGAGCTATCGAGCAGTCTTACGCTCTCAGCACGAGGCTATCAGCTTCCACCTACCCCTTGCGACAGGGCAACTCCAAACGTGGGACTATAGCTCATTCATAGTGCGCAATCAACTTTTTTTGATCTTTTTTTTTCCGCTGGCAGAACTTGAAAAACGCGGAAAACGCCTTTTTTCGCTAAAATATCCGCCAAGGAACACATTTCTCGGAGAATGCTCCCCACGTAAGCGACCGTGCAGGCATTCTTCTGGACGACAGGGATCCACAAAGGCCCGGAAACGGACAAAGCACATTGCTTCGCCAAAGTAGTTCTCTCGGCAACGGGCATTTCCTTTACGATGAGACCGTTCCCATATGCGCTGTGGTTCACCGGGGACGCGGCCGCCCTGCAAACTCAAAATGTCAGGCGAGCGACATCCACGTTGATCCGTCTTTCCATCTGCAGCCAGGTCTTTGTCTCGGTCCAACCCCACGCCCTGGCCGTGGCAGCTTTCACGGCTGTACGCAGAGCGACAGCTAAGTCGGATTTGCCCTGGAGGCCCTTGAGAAAACCAGCCAACAGGTAGTCGCCACAGCCTACCGTCGACAACGTCTTCCTTCGGACAGCACACCGCCCCCTCCAAGCGCCATCTTTGGTCACAAGCATGGCACCCTTTGGCCCTCGGCTTATGAGAACACCCTCAGTTCTCGCCAGGAGCCTGCGCCCGAGACTGGCAAGGCCGACAGGGGTGTCCCTGACCTGCACACCCAGCAGCTGGGAGAGCTCTTCTACATTGGGGCAAACCAGCCGGGCCAGGCCCGTCTCCACGATCGCCTTCAGGGCCGGGCCATGGGTATCGACCACGATGCTGGCGCCGCGGCAGGAACACAATTCTACAATGCGGACAATCTCTGCGAGCAGCGGCCCCGCCGGCATCGCACCGGCAAAGACGCACACGCTATGCCTGCGCACGAGACGATCCAAGTCGGCACCAAGTTTCCTGAGCGACTTCGCCGAAGCAAGGGCGCTTTTGCTGCGCAGGTGCATCTCCCGACCATCGGCGCTATCGACGACAGTGATATTCCGTCGAGTTTGGCCAGCGACAGCAGTAAGCTTCGTCTCGACCAACTCCCTCAACGGCCGCATGCGTCTGAGCACTTGTTCGTGGTCATCCTGGCCCCACAGGCCGGCGGCGACATTCCTCTGACCCATCCAAGCCAGTGCATGCGAAATGTTCATCGCCTTGCCCGCAGGTCGAATGACCTGCTGGTCAATTTCTTTGTGCAGGCCCCAGTCCAGAGCACGACCCCGGCAACAAATATCCCAAGCGGGGCAAAGCCCGACTGTAATGATCCGATCTTTGGCTCCCATTAGCTGGTCCATCGACATAATTCAGCCATCCCGCCAGTCGGCGCCCAGTTGGCCACAGGCAGCATTGATCTTGCGGCCCATTCTCAAACGTACGGTCGTTTCGACACCTGCAGACGTGAGAATCTCTGCAAACTGCCCAATGCGTTGCACACTGCTCGAGACAAACTTGCAGCCGGGATGTGGATTGTGCTCTATCAGGTTGACGTTACAGTGGACCGGCCGCAGTCTCTCAACAAGAGCCCGAGCATGCTGGGATTTATCGTTGATCCCATCTATCATGACATACTCGAAGGTGACCCGCTGGCGGGTCCTTATCTGGTATGAATGCACGGCTTGGAGCAACGCAGCCAAGGGGTATTTGGCGTTGACGGGCATCAGCCTCGTGCGCAAGGCGTCGGTCGGTGCGTTCAGTGAGATCGCAAGGCGAGGGCGAATATCCTCCGTCGCCAGTTGCCTGATCGCTGGTGCTATTCCACACGTACTGACAGTAATATGCCGGACACCAATCTGCTTGCCGTCGGGATGGTTCAGTATCCGAACAGACTTGAGGACGGCATCATAGTTGAGCAACGGCTCGCCCATCCCCATATAGACCACGTTGCTGATTCTGCACCTATCCTGCTCGATCGTATTGACCTGGTCCACGATTTCACCAGCCGTGAGATTGCGACGCAGCCTGACCCTCGCGGTGGCACAGAAGCTGCAGTTCATCGCACAGCCGACCTGTGTCGAGACACACGCGGTCCGGCGGCCTGACTCGTTCAGTAACACCGCCTCGATACGGTTGCCGTCGGCCAACTGGAAGAGGTACTTGACTGTGCCGTCCGGGTCTTCCAGCGTGGTTACGCTATTCAACTGGCAGATGTAGTAGCCCTGTTCCGTCAACTGCCGGCGGAATGCCTTGCTGAGGGGGCTGAGCTGGGAAATCTGCCGGACGCCCTTGGCATGGATGAAGCTGAAGATGTATCGAGCCAGATACTTCTTCTGCTGGAAGGCGAGCACAGTTTGCTCGAGTTCTTCAAGGGTCTTATCCGTGAGGTCTGTGTTCATAACAGACGGTTCACCAAAAGACGCTGCTTCCTTGCCAGCGTATGCATTAACATTGCGGACTCCCCGCAGGTCCGCCTGCTCGCACGCCGCGCGCAATACCCCGCCACTACTTGCTGCAAGCTCCTGGGCTCGATGGGTCGCGGTCGGCGCCGAGTTATTCTTCTTTGTCGTCCTTGCCTCCCAGAAGGCCACCCAATCCCTTCATCACACCTTTCTGGAGAGTGTCTTTCAGCCCTTCGGGAGCGGCATCACCAAGCTGTTCACCGAGTCGCTTATCGAGCTCGCCGGCCAGCCTTTCCTTGCCTGCTTCCACAAGTGCCGTTTTGAATTGGCCTTGCAGGCCCGGCTTATCAAACGATACGCGCGGGTCGAGGACAGGGCCAACCACCTTGATCGTGGTACTCAGCTCTTTGAGAACTTCCATAACCTGGTTAGTCTGTTGGGCGCCAAGACCTAAAACGCCAGAGCCCTGAGCCTTCGCTTGCAGGTTCTGGACAGCCACATCGATCATAAGGTCCATCACGTCCCTCGTGACTTGGCCCGTGAACTTGCCCGAGGCAAGACCCGACTCAAATGAGAGCCCGGCCCCGGCACCCAATCCCGACTGAACCTTGCTCAGGTCTATCCCGCCGAACGTCCCGGAGACCCGCGCCGGTCGGCCAGGCTCAGAGTAGTCCAGAGTAACGCTCAAGGCCGCAGGACCGTCGTTGGACTTCAGCTCCATCGAGACGGGAAGCTTGGCGGCGGCAGCTGAGTCACTGATGTTTGTCAGCAAAACCCGGCTGTTGCCGAACAGCTCCGAAGGTATCTCCACCTTATCAAGCACAATCCTCTTGGCCAGAACGCGAGGCGATGGCGGCACGGCCGAGCGGGCCTCAAGATAGTCCAGGTACTTGTGTGGCGCCTGCTCGGCCTGCTCCTTGTCTTGTCCCTTCGGCAACCACTTGCGCAGCTTTTGCAGCTTCTCCTTTAGGGCTTTGGCATCCTTGAAATAGGTCTCAAGCTTGCTGATATCGCCAAGATCGAACCCGAAGTCGCAGGGGTCAGATGCAGGCTCCTCTTCAGAGACTGATTCCAGCACCTTGCCAGGCGCTTCGCGCTGTTGATTGAACTTGACGCCGGACACCTCCACGTTCTCCATGACAACCCGGCCGAGAAGCAGGTTGTAGACACCGGCGTCCGCCGCGATTTTGTCTATGGCGACCTGATTGTTCTGCGGCTTCTGCGGATCAGTGACCTGAATGCCTGAGGCAGAAACGGACCCGGTCAGCGCGGAGAGCGCGAGACTCTCAAGGTTGACCTCTGCGCCGTTGGCTCGCGTCATTGTACTGACGGCATAGCCCTTGACGATGTCGCCTTTGGCAAATATCCCCACGGCTATTGATATGGCCAGGACAACTAAAGCAACAGCAACCCCCGCTTTGCGGACAATCTTAGCCTTGACGGGGAACATAGCCTTGGTGTCCTTGGCCCGCTTGCCAATGAGGACGCGATCCAGTATCCGAACCCAGCGATTGGAATACCACTTCTTGAACTTCTCCGAACCCTCTTCGAGCTTCAGAAACTGACGCCGAAAGCCGATAACTGAGCGGGCCATTAACAGCCCGGCGATGGCCCCGAATATCGGGCCGAGAATGGCCGCGCCCGCAACGGCGTAATTGCTGAAGTCCGTCACGCCGATGATCGGTATCGACCCCAGCGCCCGCAGCACGGGCGACAGGTAGTTCTGAACACCCACGCCCGCATGATACAACACCGGCGCGGCGGCAAAACACAGCGCCTTGGCCAGTCCCGCCGAGAGAAGAAACAGACCCAAATGAACATTCAGAATCAACATCGCGAGTACCAGCGCCGTGTGCAGGCCCGACCAGCCCGGGACAAGGCCAAACCAGAATCCGACCATGACCGAAAGAAAAATCAGAACAGGCGAGACTCCGCCCCGGAATACTGCGATTACCTTCCGTATAGGTTTGGGAAGAATCATTTCGGCACCTCCCAATCAACAAGTGGATCCAACCACGCCCGGTCGTGAAGGTGACAGCCTGCCTTCACAATCAAGCGGCGGCGGCCCATTGCTCCTTTATAAACTTGATGCCCTCGGCGTAGACTTGCTCGCGGCTGTCAAAGAAGTCACGCCACACACGTGTGGCGGCTGCAATATCTGGCAGGGCGCGCCCAAAGGCTTCGATGGCCAGCCAGCCGTCGTAACCCGCCGAGCGCAGCGCCCTGAAGGTACCTGGCCAGTCGATATGGCCCCGTCCGGGTATACCGCGATCATTTTCCGAGATGTGGACGTGCTTTATCTGGTCAATGTTGGGCGCGATGCAGCCGACAGGATCCTTCTCTTCGATGTTGGCGTGGAACGTGTCGAAAAGAATGCCAAAATTCGGATGGTTGACCCGGCGAGAATAGGCGGCTGCATCGTCAACAAGATTGAGAAAATACGACTCAAAACGATTCAGCGCCTCGACGGCCAGCACGATATCGGCCTGGGCAGCGTAGTCCGCAACCTTGCGATGCACCTCGACGCCCCGGTCTTTCTCCTGCTCGGTGGGCGCCTCGCCACTGAAAACGCCCAACGGCTGATAGAATGGTCCTGCGATCACCTCCGCACCCAGCGCCTTCGAACGATCAATGACACCTTTTAGATAGTCTATGCCGCCTTGGCGATGTTTCGGGTCGGGGCTGATAGGATTGTGCTCTTCATCCGGGACAACCGACGAGGCAGCCGCGCCTAATCCGGTATCCGCAAGCGCCTTGCCGACCTTCTCAAAATCTGCCAGCTCACCTCCGAACACCGGTACCTCGACGCCGTCGTATCCGGCCTGCTTGAGCTTCTCTAACAACGGCAAGTGCTCTTCGGTCACGTGCGCCGTCCATAACAACATATTGAATCCTATTTTCATGGCAATCTCCTGTCCTCAAATTCCAGAATGCATTCATAAAGCGTTCTGTACGAGGATAGACAAATTCGGCGAGCAATGCAACTGTTTTTGGGCTCCACCAGCGAGGCTGGTCGCACGCGTATCCATACGCTCATCCAAGACATTGACGGCGACGGGCCTGCGGATTTGATCGTAGCCAGATCTGGATTGGCCTACGACAAGCGACGATTCAATCGTCCTCGCTGTCGACAGAGACGTAGCCGCGTTGGCCCTCGCTGACATAGGAAGACTCGGCCGAATCTTCGTCTTCCGCGAGATCCTGGTAGCCTGCCTCGGCGTCCTCTTCCATCTTCTCACGGATGTTCTCATACTCCTCAAGTGTCATTGTCACCTCGCGCGCCTGGCTGCCCTTGTACTCTCCGAGTATACCAGCTGCGGCCATCATCTCGATCATGCGCGAAGCGCGGGCGTATCCAACGCTGAGTTTGCGCTGAAGCAGCGACACGCTGCCCCGCCGACTCTCCAGAACGGTTCGGACTGCGTCGTCAAAGAGCTCATCCCGCACCATTTCGGAGGTATCGACCTGCTTGAGTTGAGTGAGCTCGGGATGGAACTGCGGCTCGGCGATCTCCTTGAGGTGCTTGACAATTCGCCTTATCTCCATCTCGTCGACGAAAGTACCCTGAGCCCGGACAAGGTCGCTGGTGCCGGGCTTTAGAAACAGCATATCTCCTTCGCCCAGGAGTGTCTCGGCCCCATTTTGGTCAAGGATAATCCTGCTGTCCATTCTGGCCGCGACGCGGAACCCTACTCGAGTCGGCATATTCGACTTTATCAGGCCGGTGACAACCGTCGCCTGTGGACGCTGAGTGGCCAAGACAATGTGAATGCCGACGGCTCGACTCTTCTGTGCAAGACGGACAATATAGCCTTCTATCTCCTTCGATGCCGTCATCATCAAATCTGCAAGCTCATCGATGACTATCACGATGTAGGGCAGCCTCTTGGGAATCTTGGCCTCTTCCTCCTCGGTGGTTGGGCCGAAGCGATTGATGATTTCCTCGGCGCCGAGTCTGTTGTACTCTGCAACGTTTTTCACTCTGGCCTCGGCCAGCAGCGCGTAGCGCTCGTCCATCTTTACCGTGGCCCATTCGAGTATTTGTACAGCCGTCTTGGTTTCCGTGACTATCGGACACATCAAATGAGGTATCGTACTAAAGGCCGTCATCTCGACCATCTTCGGGTCTATGAGAATCATCTTGACCTCGTCCGGCCGCTTGGTAAGCAATATGCCCGCAATGATGCTATTGATGCAGATACTCTTGCCTGAGCCTGTCGTGCCGGCGATGAGCAGATGCGGCATCTTGGTCAGGTCGGACACCAGCGCTTCACCGGATGAATCCTTGCCGAGAAACAGCGGTATCTCCATGTTCGCCGGTCTGGTGCCGGCAAGCTCGGTCATGCTCCTCATGCGGACTTTTTCTTTCTCGCTGTTCGGCACCTCGATCCCTATGGTGTGTTTGCCAGGCAAAGGCGCAACGACGCGGACGGCGCCGGCGCCGAGCGCGCGCGCCATATCGTTCGCAAGCGCGGTTATCTGGCTTACCTTCACGCCGGCCGCAAGCTCCAACTCAAACATGGTCACAACCGGTCCCGTTTCAGCGGCAACGACTCGCGCGGTTATATTGAACTCACCTAACAGTCTCTCCAGCCCGCTGGCCTTCGCCTTGACAACCTTCTCCTGCACCGCGGCAAAGCCATACTCGGGCTCGGCCAGCAACTCCAACGGCGGGAGCGTGTAATCCTCGTAAGAAGGCTGCACGTAGACGGGTTTGGATAAGTTGGTAGCGGAACGCTCGGCGGGCTTGGGTTCCCGCTGTTTGATGGCCAGCTCACCCAGGTGCTTGGCTGGATCAATCACTGATTCAGTAGGAGTTGCCGGTTCAGCAGCGACCGCTGGGCGCTCAGACGCGAGTGACTTTTGCCGGGCACTCAGCTTCTGCCATGTCTGGCTCAGCGCTTCGGACTGTTGCTTGGCTGCTAACCACGCCGGTGTTACCGCTCCGAGCATCTTTCCGCTGAAGAAATCAAGAGTCCCAAGGACGGCCAGAAACAGACTGTCGGCCAGCAGAAGAACCCCTACAATCCACGTGGCTGTGACAAGAATGAAGGTACCAAGGGTTGCAAAGTTGCTCCGCAGGAACGTGGCCGCCGCGACGCCGAGCACCCCGCCGGAACCGGTCGGGAACAAGTACGCGCGATGAGGCCAGAAGAAGTAGAAGGTGGCCGAAGCTACGGTGGTCAGCAGACCGAGCCCTATTGTCCGCAGGACCGGTTGAGTTATGGGACGGCCCGCTAGCTTTGCGACACACAGGCAAATCGCGGTAACCAGTATGATAAACACCCCTGGCCCCACGTGGTACATGCAGTAGTAGGCGCAGAAGGCCCCTATCGAGCCACACCAATTGGCTGGGGGATCGTTATGTGGATACGCGAATTTACTTGGCCAATCGCCGATGTTGAAGCTGAGGCAACTGCACAAAAGGACCAGGCACAACCCGATGCCGAAACACAGCACGGCCTTTCGGGCCCCCGTGCCCGATAGAGGGCGTTTGGCCTTTCTGTCGCGCGACTTCTTCTTCCTTCTCACACCACCGATTTCCTGTTAAGTCCTATAATACCCGCATTCTATGCGCACACTTAGCTTTTGCCCAGTGTCGGACGTAACCTATATCGGCAGCGCTCGACCCTTTTCTGCACAATTGGCCTGGGGCGCGTCGGACTACAGAGCGCAGCTTGGTTCTGCGGGGGGCGTTCACGCGACGGGGCAACAAGTGCCCATGCCCTCAGGAAATGTCGGGTGCCGGCCTCGTAAACTGTGCGAAGCAATGTTACAGATCAGACCAGCCGAAAACAGGCCTAATGTGCCGGTCGTGGATGTTGGCCGTTACGTTGGGAGCAATTGCGCCCTCGTATGCGACAAGGGCATCGGTAAAGCGATTGCCCATTTCGGCGGCGACCTTGTACCCGACGTGCAGAAGCTGGCGAAGGTCAGGATTGTACGCTCGACACGACTGGTCGTGGCGCAGCGCCGAGGCGTACTTCGGGCCGTCCCACTTGGCGACCTCGTCGGGGCTCGGTAGATTCCCCGCGTCGATGTCAATCACAGTTGCGTAGGGTCCGCAGAGTTCATCTATCCGCAACAGCGCCTTCGCGTAAATCTCCTTGGCTACGGCAAGGCCGTCCCCGCTCGCTGTAGCCAGGCCGATCAGCTCCTCAAGCCAAGTCGTACCCGCGGTCTTGAGATGCAGGCCCGCGTCGAACTTCTCCAGGGCCTGGCTTATCGGTTCATAGATTGAAAACTTGTCACTGCCTGAGTGAACGCTGAGTTTGAGGTTCTCAGGCAAGCCAAACTCCCTCACCGCAAAAGCGACAACGGCGAGGTCCTCTTCGAACTCCTTGGCAAACCTCTCAATGTTACCGACGTAGTCGACGCCCTTATTGAATCGGCCTGTAAATTTCGGCGCAATGGTCTGGGCTGGTATTTCCTCGCCGGCAACGGCGGCAAGGATAAAAAGCATTTCGACAGGCGTCTGCGGCTGATCGGTCTCATCCATCGAAACCTCGGTAATGAAGGTATCGGCGCCCTTGGCCTTTGCGATGTGGCGATATATCTTGCCCGCCTGCCCGACCGCAGACAGGTACTTGGCTGCTATCATGCCTATTCGCTCTTCGGTGATGTCAAGGGGCGCGTCAATTCCGTCGACTCTCAGAGAACCGATCAACCGCGCATGTTTCTTTACAAAAGTATTTATGTCAGCACTTTCTGTACTCTTGCCTGTGAAGTCGGCCACATCCAGAGTAAAGAAATCACTGGAGTCGACGAATTGATCGACATTACTCAGTCCGATGTGGTCAGCGTCCACAAAGTAAGGGCCGTCCCATCCACAGGCTGCGACTGCATCATCAGCCTCCTTGCGGGTATCTGCTGGTTCCGTCCCTATGATGGTGTGTTCCCTGTGCGACTTGTTCCAAACCGGCGTGATGTCGAGGCCATGCTTCTTCGCTTCTATTAAAGCAGCCAATTGAGCCTTTCCTTGATGACAGAATCGGTCACCGATTCCGAATGAATACTTTCCCAAAATCATGTACAAACTTCCCCTTCAATCCTCTAATCAACAAGATTTGCCATTTGAGCCAGGGCTGTCCGCGCAACATCAGGCCCGGTTTCAACAATCTTCGCGACGCCGCTCAGATCATTGCCCACGAGACACACACGCCTGCTCTGTGCACCCTCCAGTTTCAGAAACACATCCGTCCCTTTCTTCGGCCTGCAACCGCGGATTAGGGCGCCCTGTACATCGGTAAGGCGTATCGTCGAGCACGCGCCCGCCGACGACGCAGCATCAAGCTGATCAATCACAGCATCCTTAACATCATCGAAGACAACCGCATGGCGCATGTCAGACTTCTCCAAGTGCAGTTGCACATTGGCTAGCCTTATTCCTTTCACATGTCGGCAGTAGAGCCCGTAGGCCGGGAGCTTGCCAAACATGCTGTACTCGGGATATCGGTCGGCGTTCTCAGGAACGTCGCGGGCGGCATCTTGCTTCGTGCCGCCACCAGCGAACGACAGCCGCAGATTACCCAATGTAAGACCCTGTATTTTGGCTTGTGGCAGACCTGAGATTGCACAACCAGTCGGGTTTGCCCCCGTCGCTTCAACATTGGCTATCGTGACATTACGAAGGGTGCCGATGCCGGGTCTTTCCATCTCTTTTTTGAAGGGCCGTGCCCTATTGCCAAGCCGCAAGAATATCGGCGCACCCACCTTGTTCATCGTCATGTCCGAGACAACAATGCGGTCCATCGTCCCCCCGTCGACGATTTCAAGTGCTACCCCCGCCAAGCCGGTGTCATAGATCAAACAGCCCGTCAGCACGATGTTCTCAAATCCCCCGTTGGATTCCGTACCCATCTTCAAGGCATTGCATTGGCTGCTCAGCACACAGTTGTTGACGACAACATCCCGGCACACCCGAGCCGAGGTACTCTTTAGAACTATGGCATCGTCTCCCGAATCTATGTTGCAGTCCGAAATGACAACCCGGTGGCAAGAGTCTATGTCGATACCGTCGTTGTTGTGATTGACGCGGCTCTTGACCGTAATGCCGGTGATACGTACGTCGTCACACGCCAGGTAGTGCTGAACCCACATCGGCGAATTCTTGATCGTGACATCCTTGACAACGACATTCCTGCACCGGATGAATCGCATCATGTAGGGGCGGACTTTGTAGGGTCCCTTGAAGAAGCGGCCCTGGCCGTCGATGGTGCCCGTCCCTATTATTGATATATTCTCCAGATCCTCCCCATAAATCAGACTCTTATCGGTATAGTTATCCGTGTATGATCTAAATGCCGGCACCGTCTCGGGGTAGTCCTGCAGGTCTCTGCTGCCAAGCAGCGTACAGCCGGCATCGAGCCTTAGTGTCACCCCACTTTTCATAAAGAGCGTGCCTGATAGAAACGTACCGGGAGGCAAATACACCGTACCGCCGCCGTCCTTCGCACACTGCTCTATTGCTCTTTGAATGGACTTCGTACACAGACTCTTGCCGTCGGCTATGGCGCCGTAGTCGCGCACGTCATATGCGCTCTCATAAGCCCATCCCGGACCGGCAGCGCACAGGTACAAGAGTCCGATGCAACAACATCCCGCCTTGCTCATCGTTTGCCCTTTCCCAACTCGGCCACGGTTGTTGGCAAATCTCCCGGATATAGCTGCATGTCTCTGCGGCCAAGCAGAATCTCCACTATCCTCTCGCTATCACATACACAATCAGGACGATGACTGCAACGCATCCCCAGCCGGCAAGAAAGCCAAGAACTGAGGTGCGCGTTGGGACGGCTATCTCCAAATTACTCTTCGGGAAGATCTTCTTCGGCGGTGGTACAACCGCGCCGGCTGGCAAAGTGCACGGAGCTTGTACCTGCTCGCCCGGCGTGACCGGGGTGCGCACCAGTGCATAGAACGCGTCAAGTTTCTCCTCGGCCACTGGCTTGGTAAGCAAACTCACGACGATTCCAGCGACCAAACCTGACGACAGATACAGAACCATCCTCCATGGCACAGAGAGCTCACCCTGCTGTAGCATGAAGCTTGGCAGGTACTGGACGGAACCGGCGTTGAAATCCCAGAGCACGAATTCGCCAAACGCGATCCGGCTCGTAAACAGCACCACCCCGAAGCTGACCAAGGTTGTCGCCCAGGCGCCAGCCACGGTCGTGCGGCGCCAGAAAAGGCCCAGCCAAAACGCGATCCCCATCATGGCAGAGACCATCCAGAACATCTCCAGCCCCTTGACCACTCCGGGCAGCCAGTAAGCAAAGGCGACACCGCCGGAGACTACCACAACCGCAGCGATACGACCTACCCCGACGTAGTGACCTGGCTTCCGGTCGGGAGCCAGACGTCGATATATGTTCTCTGTGAAAAGGGCGGATGACGATATCATGAACGCATCGCATGAACTCATAACCGATGCGAGAAGCGCCGCGATGAAAACACCGAGCACGCCGGGGAGAATCTTGGGCAGGAAGTCACCCGCAACCGTGCCGAAAACCTGATCCGCTTCGACGATCCGGTCCGCTGCCTCAAAGTAGACAATTGCAGCGACACCGGTCAAACACCACGGAATGGTGCAGATCCGCTTGATCATATTTCCGAACATCCATCCAACTCGGCCTTCCATCTCCGTCTTACCGGCTGCACAGTTGGCCATCGTATGCGGTTGTGTCACGATCCCCACCAGAGCATTCAAGGCAATCACCGTAATATAGAAGACACCTATATCCGCTGGAGCAACCAAGGAAAGCCTGCCCGGGTCATCGATCGCTGCACGTATCCCCTCCATCCCGCCAACGGCATTCATTATCAGGGGCAACAACAAAAACGAAAAGACGATCGTCAAGATGCCTTGGATAAAATCAGTGATAATTGCGGCGGCAAGGCCTCCCGCAACTCCGTAAATCACAAATATGGCTGTCATCACGGCAATTACGGTGTTCGCAGAGAGCACTTGCCCGGTGCTGGCCGAAATCATTTCGCCGGAAACGCGCAGCATCAAACCGATATTGACTGAGAGGTTAAGCATGCCGACAACAGCGTACAACATTGCGACACTCAGATTGTATCGTGCTTCGAAAACATTCCCCGTGGTGATGGCCCGGAAACGCCGGAAGACAGGCGCGATCAACCAGTAGAAAGGTGTCACCGGCAGCCACAGCCACTGATACCAAATGCCGGACAGCCCGACCGAGTAGCTCTTGGACGCGACTACCCCCGCCTGGTCCGAGTGTGTCCCCGCCCCGAATGCGAACATGGTCATCATAGCCTTACCGAAACGGCGCGGCATGAAAAAGTCCGCGCTCGTGCGTACCTTGCGCGCGCTCCAAACGCCGATCGCAGCCATGCCAAACAAATACAATCCCAAAACCAAAACATCCGCGATGTGCAGTCCAAACATAGCAGTCATCCCTTACAACCAACCGTTGGAAACCGACCGCTGGGAGCCACAGGCTGAAAACCGAAAAAAACCCCGCAGCGACTCCTTTCGCCACGGGGCAATGAAAAAGCGAAAAACTCACACGTAAGTCCGTTGACCTCTGGGTTCCTCAGTTTTCCGCTCTTCGCCTCTAATTGCTCAATTTTCTGGCCCAGCCGCTCAGGGCCGGGATGCCCGTACCGCCGGGATCGCTCCCACCAAACACCCCGTCATGGCATTGGAGCGGGTGTGTCAGCTTTAGCTGTGTCCCGTTCGGCCCTGTACGGTACTTTCACAACGACACCGAGTCGGCCCAACGCACCGGCCACAGCTGGCTGGTTCGGACTAAGTTCGAAACTACGACTCAAATACTCCTTCGCCCGCGTTTTGTCGCCTTTGCCCAAGTAATAGTAGCCGATCGCGTTGTTAACCTCGGGCGAATTAGGGGCCGCACGAAGCGCCCGTTGATAAGCTACTAACGCGTACTCGTCTAACGCCTGCTCCTCAAACGCCTCCCCAAGCCGGAGCAACTCTCTCGGTGAGCTCGAAACCTGGCCAATGTAACTTTGAGAATACTGTTCCGCCTTGGCGGTCTTGCCGCTGTCCCCGAGCATCCTTACCAGCGCGGCCTGGGCAGCCCGGTGTGCGGGGTCAAAACCCAAGGCAAGACCATAATGATACTCGGCCTTGGCCCACCGACTTTGGCGATGATAAAGTTGACCCAACTCAAACTGCGCATCCGGGTTCTCAAACTTGACCTCAAGTCGTTTCAAGAGAATGGTTTCTTCGCTATCGACTGGAGCGCTCACAGTCTCTACGCTGCGAGGTGCCTTGGCGTGGTCTTGTGCGCAGCCTGCAGCAAGCAACAACGCACAAACAACAAGCGCAAAAGCTGAAACTGGTGAAACCGCTTTTGCTGGTGTGCGCCTGCGTTCGCCCGTCATTCTTGCGCCTCCACTCTGCAAAGTACATGAAGGAAAAACCAACGGGCAGTATTGTGGCAACTCTGAGAAATCTTTGCAAGGAAAAAATCGCAACGCGGCGAATAAATTGTCACTTTTTTTCGACATGGTCATTGTATACCTGGTTCGACATGTGACTTCTTGATCTGAACTTTTTTTCTGTAATAAAACATAGCCGCGCATCGACAATATTCATGTGGAACCGTGAGTGTGTCCCTGAGTCGAGCCAAGGCTGGCGCACCGTATCAGATAAGCTGGGGGCCGCATATGAGGAGAATTGCTTGCAAGTACTGAACTGGCAGGTGATTATCGAGGAACACGGCCCGATCGTGTGGCAGACTGCCTACAGACTGCTGGGCAACCACGCTGAGACGGCAGACTGTTTCCAGGAAACGTTTCTATGTGCCCTGGACGTTTCGCAACGTCAGCGCGTGCGTAACTTTCCGGCGCTGTTAGTCCGGCTGGCCACCACTCGGGCAATAGATCGGTTGCGCGAGCGGCTCCGCCGGTCTCGCCACGAGCCGGGCTTTGTTGAGCGAGCGACTGTGCGACGTGCGAATCCCAGTCCCGACCGGCAAGCCCAACTAAATGAGTTGGCCACGACATTGCGCGACGCGCTGGCCGAACTGCCGTCACAGGAGGCCAAAGCCTTTTGTCTAAGGTACTTAAACGATATGAGTTACCGCCAGATTGCTAGAGAGCTTCACATCAAAACCAACGCAGCCGGCGTTCTTTTGCACCGCGCCAAGGCGAAGCTGCGTGGACTGTTGGATTCGCTGGAGGCAACAGATGAGGTTGTGCCATGAAGAATGATGATAGAGACATGTTAGCAAAGGCCGTGGAGCAGCTCAGGAATGAGCCGATTCCGCCGGGTCCACCGCAAGAGCTTGCCAATGCAACGCTTACGAAACTGAACGAGGCCGCCCGGCAGCGATCAGGCCGTAGCGGCGCGGGAACAGGCATGGCGGACAGGCCAAGAACGACCAAAGCCTTCGTAAGACTCACGTCAAGAGTGGCTGCGGCAGCCGTACTGCTCGTTCTGGCTGGCTATACAATAGGCCGGCTCTCGCTGCCCCACCAAGTCGACGAGGAGGAGCTCTTCCACGCTCTCGAAAACTCCCTCAGAGCCTCTCTCGAACCCACAATCCGCCACAAGCTCATCGAGGAGACGGATCGTCGTCGGCAGTTGGCTCTGGCAAGCTGTTACATTCAGCTCAAAGAGGAGCTGAGGCGACAACATCAAGACGACCTAACTCGCTTTGCCACACAAACCCTTGCCGCCTCCAACACCCTCACCAACCGCTTGTTGGCGGAGCTCGTGCAGGCCATCGGCGCCGCGCAAATGCAAGACCTACGGAGAGTTGCCGCGGCCCTACACCAAATCGAGCTAAACAGACTTCAGGACAAGACGCAGCTGACTACCGGCCTGGAGACCCTCGCCTACCAGACGGAAGACGAACTCCAGCGCACCAAACAAGAGATGGTTCATCTGCTGGTCGATACACGACCAGCCGAGCCAGCGGCGGGCATTGACGAAACTTCAAATATCGTTGAAAGGATCGAAAAATGAAAGTCTTTCTCTACACAGCGACGGCATTTGTCGCCCTGAACCTGCCGGCAGGCGGCGTCTCGGCCCAAACAGTCCGGGCGAGGTCAGTCCGATCAGTGCCTGCGACTGGCCCCACCGTCGAGCTGACCGCCAGCAACGTAGGGGCGACCGCTACTCCAGGTCAGTACGTCGTGAGCACCGCTACGCCACGGTACAGTGGCGCTGGCAAGGTGGTCCTGATCCCCTCTGCCCAGACGCAGCCGGAACAGCTCGCCACGCTGGCCGAGGACATGGGCATTATGTGCCGCCTGTTGGATGGAAAAGTCAGCGAGGCCAACCCTGGGACCGAGGCCGGGCACTTCCTTCTAGATGTCTTAAGATCAAAGCAGTCCAATCCCTTCCCCGACTTCTTCGGATCTGACAGCTATGCCACGGAAGGAATGTATGTTGATGGGTACGGAGCGCTCTTCCTGGTGCGAGTGAACTTCCCTCTCACGGCTCCGGCCGAAGCAGAGCCAGCGACAGAGGCGCCCGAGGAGCCTGACCAGCTATGGGCCGAGACAAAGCGGCGGATGTACTCGCCAGACTACAAAGAGAAGCGAAAAAGTACAGCAGAAGCATACGACGCCCTCAGGGTCGAGAAGTTGAAGGGAGTTCTCACCCATGCCATGAAGCACGCGGCCAATATCCGCCACCTCGGCCCCGAAGACTGGGTCACGATTGCGGTCAGAGGCGCCGAGCCAACCGTAGAGCCTGCAGTGGTAAGCTCACACTCCGGCAGGTACAGCAGGCGCGTTTTGCTGTCGCCTTCTGAAGGCAGCTCCGTGCTGACGATCCGCGCAAGAAGGGCCGCCATAGAGGCTTTCTTCAAGAAAGACTTGACCTACGAGCAATTCCAAAAGCAGACGCAGACTCTGACGTACTGATTGTGAGACCGTCACTTGTGCATTAGCAAGGAGTAAGAAAATGAGGTGCCTTACCCAAACAGTTCTATTGCTGGCCGCTCTTGGCCTGACTCTGGGGATCTCTGCCGCGCCCCAGCAGCCTCAGCAGGGTTCCGACGAACAGGCAAGCGAGACAGCACGAAGGCAGCTAAGCATTCTTCGGAAAGAAACTGAAGACGCGCTGGCAAGGGCGCAGACGCAAGCGCTGTTGCAGGTTGCACGAAACGCAACGCCGCAGCTAGTGATTCCCTCCCCCCACATGGAACCGGAGGGCCTCACCGCAATCGCCGAAGACATGAGCATAATGTACCGCATACTCGAGAAAAGGCTTCAGTCGGCCCGCCTGCTCCCGGAAGACAGCGTCGCTTGGTTCCAGCATTATCCTGATTTCCACCGCCAGCGCGCCCGCCCGATAGCCAGTGTCTACTTGGATGGGTACGGAGCAATCTTCTTCATAGAGGTACCGTTTCCCTTGTCACGACCACCCAGCCCGGAGAGACCGAGCAAGCCAGAGGAAGACCTCGACCCCATCTGGGCGCGGGTCCGGGAGGAGATGTATGATCCGGAGGCCGCCACCAGAAAGAAAGACGATCAAGCCGCTAAACAATTCGATCCGGAGCAGGTAGAGAACCTTAAGAGAACGCTCCTCAAGGCCCTAATACATGCCGCAAACATTCGATTCCTAAAACCTAGCGAGTATACCACCCTTATGGTCGCAGGCAGCAGTCCAGCCAGCGAAGGTATGTACTTGGACCGATACACGTTGTTGGTCAACGGCAAACGTACTCCCGCCCCGCCTACCGCAACAGACTCCGCCCGCTCCGCGAACCTCATCATCCGTGCCAAAAAGGCGGACGCGGACGCCTATCTCAAAGATCAGCTTGACTTCGAGAGCTTCTACAAGAAAGCCGAGATTCTGATATCTCAGGCGTACTTTCGACCCCTGGCCCGTCGTCATACGACGCGCGCGGTACAATGACAGGCAGGACGGGATTGGCGATCCGCACGCCCTTGCGGCGAGGACAGGTCTAAATGTCTAGGTTCTGCACTTCAAGGGCGTGCTCACGGATGAAATTGCGCCGCTTCTCCACGTTGTCCCCCATCAGGATGCTGAAGAGCCTGTCGGCCTCGCCAGCATCATCGAGCCGGACGTTCAGGAGGGTTCTCGTCCTTGGATTCATCGTGGTCTCCCACAACTGATCGGCATTCATCTCACCAAGGCCTTTGAACCGCTTTATCTCGATGCCTTTGCCTCCAATTTGCCGGATGGCCGGGCACACGTCTGCTAGGGAGGCAACGTCGTAGGTTTCGGCTCCGTTGATTAACTGGAACTTGGTGGGCAGCGCTTCGCCGGAAACAGCCTTGACAGGCTTCAGCACAAAGTCGTTCAAATCCAGCCTGAACTCCGCTTTCAGCCTCCTGCTGATCTCGTTCAGGCGCCCCACTTCGTGGAGCTCTTCACCAAGTACCAACTGATCATCGTCTCCTTCAGCCTGCGCCTTCGCGTCGCCCCGTAGTGCTTCCAGCCTCTTCTCGTATTTCGCAACGTCGTAGTAAACCTCGTCCTCCCCCTGGGCACGGATAATGAACTCCGGAAGCTCTCGGCCGGTGTAGTGTGCTTCAACAAACTCGGTAAAGTCGATCCCACGCCTGGCGAGAACGGCGATTATGCGTTCGGCATCGGCCAAGGCCTTCACGAGCGCAACGAGGCGCTTGTCGGCGATCCTACGGACCTTTGCTTTGGCGTGGCTTGCCCCCTTTGTGCGTTTTTTCTCCTCCTTACCGTTGCGGATGAGAAGCTCTGTGCCCTCTAAGCCACGGACGATCATACGCTTGCGCATCTGGCTCTCGCTCAGAATGTACTCGGAATTCTTTTGCCCCTTTGCCCTGACTTCGTAGAGAGGGGGTTGGGCGATATAGACCATGCGTCGGTCGAATAACTGTGGCATCTGCCTGAACAAGAATGTCAACAGGAGCGTCCGAATATGCGCGCCGTCGATGTCGGCATCGGTCATGAGTATGATCTTGCCATACCTGCAACGCTCCACATCGAACTCGTCAACGCCGATCCCGGTTCCGAGTGCACTTATCATTGTCCTGATCTCGTCGTGCGCGAGCATCTTCTCAATTCTGGCCTTTTCGACGTTGAGAATCTTGCCCTTCAGCGGCAAAATCGCTTGAATGTTCCTGTCCCTGCCCGCCTTGGCCGAGCCACCGGCAGAGTCGCCCTCTACCACAAAAATCTCCGTAGAAGCCTTTTCTTTGCTCGCACAATCCCACAGTTTCCCGGGCAAATTGGCCCCACTCAGAGCGCCCTTGCGCCTCGTCAGTTCACGTGCCTTGCGCGCCGCCTCTCTCGCTGCAGCGGCCTGGATGGCCTTATTGAGGATGCGCTTTGCTTCGGCAGGGTGCTCTTCCAAATAATGCCCGAGTTGTTCGTTGACAGTGCTCTCGACGAAGCCGCCCACTTCCGGATTGGTAAGTCGCACCTTGGTCTGGGCCTCAAAATGAGGATCGCTTAGCTTTACGGCCACTATCGCCGTTAAGCCCTCCCTGAGATCATCACCAGTCGTAACCTGGCCTTCCTTTGACAGGTTTCGGCTCCTCGCGTAGTAGTTCATTGTGCGAGTCAGGGCGGTCTTGAAACCGGAAAGGTGAGTGCCGCCATCGATATTCCGGATGTTGTTTGCAAAGACTAACACGTTCTCGTTGTAGCCATCGTTGTACTGCATAGCCACTTCGCAATTCAACATGGCTTCGGCATCCTCTCGAGCCAAATAGATCACGTCCTGGTGGAGGGTATTCTTGCCCTCGTTAAGGTGCTGGACGAAGGCCCTAATGCCATTTTCAAACCTGAAGACCTCCCTCTTGCCCCCGCGATCATCCCTGAAGGTAATCTTCAGCCCCGCGTTCAAATAGGCGAGCTCTCGTATTCGCTTCAACAACGTGTCGTACGCGAACTCGGCATCGCCGAATATTTCTTCGTCTGCCCTGAAGGATATTTTCGTGCCCCGCTTCTTTGTAGGGCCGACTTCCTTGACCGGGCCAGCCCTCTTTCCTCGGGCACATTTGAAGTGATAGTGCTTGCCGTCGCGATACACTTCCGCCTCGAGCCACTCACTCAGTGCATTAACGACACTGACACCCACTCCATGCAAGCCCCCGGCTACCTTATAGCTGTCGGAGTCGAATTTGCCGCCAGCATGCAGTGTGGTGAGGACCACCTCCAGCGCGCTGATCTTGGCATCTTTGTGCTTCTCAACGGGTATTCCTCGACCGTTGTCTTCAATAGTGCAACTACCGTCGGCCTGGATGCGCACATTGACCGCATCACAGAAGCCAGCCATAGCCTCATCGATGGAGTTGTCCAAAACCTCATATACCAGATGGTGCAGTCCTCCCGTACCCCGGTCGCCGATATACATGTCAGGCCGTTTGCGCACAGCATCCACGCCCCCAAGTATCCTAATGTTGCTCGCATCGTACCTGTGAACCTTCATATTACTCCTCTGTCCTGGGAAAACCTGCCGGCTTTCGCTCTGTAATTGCGGTTACGATCCGTGCCGCCTAGCGGAGACGGGACACGATTCAGCCAACGACAAGCTTGATCTTTCTTATTCGGGCACGCGGGCAACGCCGCTGTAATTGCTCAATAAGCTGCGCACTGCGCAATTGTAGTTCGTACATATATGCCGGAGCATCTACCAGCACTTTCAGTTGGCCCCCGGAGATTCCTGCGATCTTACTGTGCTGACGGACTTCCAGGGGCAGCAACTGAGCCCACTGCTCGCCCACCGACGCGAAATGGGCCTGCTGCGGAAGTATCTGCTCTTCCATCAGCTGCGCCAGGACATCACCCAACTCGACACTTGTCCCCGGTTGGGCCCGCGCCCGGTGCTTAGGCGCCACAACATCCTCGTCGCCGCTATCTACCATTTACATAACCAACCTGCGCGGTGTAGGCCACTCTCAGCCTAAGTTAATCGGCATCAGCACGTAGAGTAAGTCCGCTCCACTTCTCATCAGCCCGGGCCTATCAGGCTGGCCCACTTCAATTTCGAACTCCGGCGTTCGCATGACACGTAACGCCTCTATTAGAAACTGGGGATTGAAGCCGATATCAATCGGTTCGCCGGCATAATCCACAGCCATCTTGACCTCCGCCGCCCCTGTTTCCGGTGCCCGGCCAGAAAAGACTAAGCTGCCCTCACTCAGGGACAGTCTGATCCCTTTAGATTCTTCGCTGGTCAAGAGCGCAGCCCTGCGGACCGCGCTCAATACTGCGCTGCAAGAGAGCTTAAGCTTCTTGTCGTAATCCGCTGGGACGATATCTTCGTATTTCGGGAAATTACCCTCAACAAGGTTCGAACTGATCACAACGTTAGCACAACTGACGAGTATCTTATTGTCCAGAAGCTTGAGCGCAACCTTCTCTTTATCGTGGGAGCCGATCTTCTCCAGCAGCGCCATAGTCTTGGCTGGGATTATGATTTTGTGCTGCGCAGTCGCTTCATCTGGAGTAGCGGCCAAACCCACTCTGCAACGGGCAAGCCTCCTGCCATCGGTTGCGACGAGCAGTAACTTCTTGCCCTTTATTTCCCACAACACACCATTTATGGCATAGCGACTGCTTTCCTTTGCTGTGGCGAACAGACACTGCTCAATACCAGCCTGAAGTTCCTCAAGCCCGACTGTGATATCGGGCTCACCTTGAAAAGTAGGTACCTGTGGGAACTGCTTCGCATCTTGGCCGTAGATCGTGAAGTGGCTGTCGGCCCCCACGAGCTCACACGCTCCCTCTGAAGCCTCCAGCAAGAGGACGTCTTCAGCGCTTTCGCGCACGATAGCAGCCAACTTATCCGCTTCAACGACTACCTCTCCCGGCTGCTCAACTTGCACGCCCGACACCGTACAGGTAAGGCCAACTTCCAGATCGGTGCCGCTAATTTGCACTTCCTTTTTGCCGGCAGCGATAAGCACACAGCGAAGCACAGGCTTAGGAGTTCGGCTTGGCACGACGGACGTTAATAGAGCAAGGGCCTCTGCCAGTGCAGAACGACTGAAATTAACCTTCATAGTAAACCTCTGCGTTAAAGTGGCAACAGCGTGAAATTACAGTTGCATAGACCAGCTAACGACTGCGATATTTTACCGCGGGCGTGATCGAACCACAATGATTTTCCGGAAAAAACGCCGCCCTGAACGAGACATTTATCAGTTGGCAGTGGCCCGCGAGGCAAGTCACGGTGGGCGGTAGCACCTGGACCCCCAAATGGTCAAGAACATGGGCGATGGCCGCCAGTGAAGAAAGTAATACCAAGTTGTATACAAAGCTAACTTTGTTTTCGCCTGCGATGTCTGTTGCAGAGTATGGCACGCCTAATGTAAAAGATAACTAAAACGGTATTAGTACTCATATAGTCTGTGTAATTGTTGTGTTTGTCATCGTCGCATTGGCTAAACATCGTTGTTACAAGTGTTTGCCGCGCCAGCCCGGCACATCTTCTTTGTGGAAAACCCGAGACATCTCATGTTAGTTTGTGTTACTTCTCTTGACTTTTCCCTCAGTTAACAGTACTGATACACTCACTCCTGTTACAGTTGCCGGTTTTAGTAACAGGTCGTGGATTATTGTTGGTCGCTGCCGATGGCGTACAACTCCTCTTGTTTGGCACACATTAACCTGCCACCACATGAGACCTTGGAAAGCCCGAGTGCTGGTCCGTATGGCTGGCGACCAGCACCGGTATTGAACATAAGTGAGGCTGCTGGGATATATTTAGCGACCGAACAAACTTACGTTCGCTTGCGGGGTCAGGTTTGGCGACTATAATCGTCATGGCGTGCTGGCCACATTGCTATAGCCTGCGCCTTCGTGAGTTCGCAGGGGATATGAAGTATTACTCGTTTGCTGACTGGACTTTATGATAAGCAGGGAGCCGAAGATGGCAGCATCCGACACATGTAGCGGCTTGTATGTAGGTATTGACGTTGGCAGTAGTCTCGTGCATTGCGCGGTTCTGAATGCCGACGGCGAGGTGTTGTACTGCCCCAAACCAATAATGCATTTCGCAAACCCGACTGGAGCGATTAAGGAGGTTTGGCAGAAAGTGACCCGCAAGTTCGGCCGGCGAACCGTGAAGAATACAGCATTCACCGGGAGCGGGGCTGAGTCTTTTCCACGCGTTATGGAGGGTGTAACCTACGTTTACGACAGTGTGGCAATACCTAAGGGAGCGACCGTGGTCGACCCTCGGGCGGAGTATATCTTCCACGTAGGCGCCAAGGATTCATATTTCTTCGCGTTGAAGCAGATAGGCGGCAAGCGAGTCATACAGGAGTGGAGAACCGGCACGAAATGTGGTGGAGGCTCTGGCACGCTTATCGAAAAGCAATGCAGGAGGCTCTTTGAGGGCGATGTTTCAAATCCTGAGCTGCAGGACACAGCCTCGGCGCGAAGCGAGGGGGCCAGAGAGAAGATGCGGGCCGGTAATCGCGCCAAACTCCAGGCTAGGCTTGAGGAGATGTTTCGACGGGCAGAGAGCGAGGCCGCAAAATCAACGGAGCCGAGCGAGTTTTTGGCGAGATGCGGGGTGGTTGTTCAGTCTGACCTGATCCATAAGCAGAACGAAGGTGCGACCAGGCAAGACAATTTGGCAGGCTTGTTCCGGACCGTTGCGAGAAACTATAAAATCGACGTTCTTGGCGCCAGGGAGCTGAGTGCGTCGGAGAATTCGCACACAGCCGTAGCTACCGGTGGGGTCCTGACCAACGAACTGATAAGGTCCCACTTGGCAAATCTACTGGGCATTTCGATAGAAAGGCCAAAGCATTACCATAGCATAGCAGCTATAGGTGCGGCTGTGAAGGGAATGGAAGAGGGCAACAGCTTCGTGTTTGACATGGGCCAGTTGGACAAAGTCGCCGAGTACAGCAGGGAGAAAAGGCAATATGCACCACCTCTCTACAAATCTCTTCAAAATGTGAATGAGACCAGCCAAGGCCTACACGAAGACATTCCTGCCGGAACAGAGGTGGTCCTCGGGATCGATGGGGGTAGCACAACGACGAAAGGGGCTCTTGTCGAACTAAAGAGCGGCAGACTCCTGGACAAGCTGTACATCAAGACGCACGGGAATCCCGAAGGGTCACTGAAGCGCGTCCTGGCATACCTGAGCAAACATAAGGACAAAGTCATAGTCAGGGGGGTGGGGGCGACCGGCTCTGCACGAAAACTCTATGAGAAAATCCTTGTGGGCAAGAACAAAGCCGAAGAGTTGACAAAGAAGGGGATTGAGCTTGCCGACCGAATAACAGATGAGATTACGTGTCACGCACTTGGCGTTAAACACTATAACCCACAGATAGATACCGTCTTTGAGGTGGGCGGCCAAGACATGAAGTTCACGAGTTTCGCGGAGGACGGGACGGTCAAAGAAGCAAAAATGAACTACAGTTGCCAGGCCGGCTCGGGCCAGACTCTTGAGAATATGGCCGATGTGATAAACCTCAATGTGGAGAATTCCCTCCAGGAGGCGGCGCTGCGGGCTGAGAGAGTGCCCATCATAGACTCTACGTGCGGCGTCTTCATGGAGATGGATGAAAACAGGCTCATCGCAGAAGGTTTCAGCAGAGACGAAATTGCTGCGGCGATACTAAGGGGAACAGCCGCGAGCTATTACTTCAAGTTTGTCGGCGGTGCTCAGCACGCCGGGCAGAAGTGTTCCGCTCAAGGGGGGCCGCCGCTGGGCAAGGCCTTCCTCGCAGCGCTTGCACAGGTAACAGGTAAGGAAATAGAGGCCTATCCTCACAGAGAGATGTTTGGTGCTTGGGGCCAGGCCCTCGACATCATCGAAAATATCAAGCAGTGCCGCGAGCAGGGCAAGGACTGTGATTCGGCATTCAGGGGCTGGGGATTAGTGGACATGCCCTTTGAAAAACGAAACGTCTCCTGTAAGGAACTGTTCGAGAAAAAGACCTGCGGCATGAGGGATTGCCAGCTTGAAGTGTTCTCGATCGAAGACGATGAGATAATCACAGGGGGCTTTTGCCCAAGGGGTAATTCCGAATCGGTGAAGAAGCCGAAGACCGACTATGTCCAGAAATATCACAGGATATACGAGAAGCACTTCAAGTTGTACGGATGTCTGTTGGATGATGTAGCGTCAGCTGGGGTGGGGGCGAAAACCGTAGGGATCAAGCGGAGCACCGCAACACTGGGCGAAAAAGGCATTTGGAGCGCCGCCTTTTTCAAGAAGCTTGGCTTTTATCCGGTTGTCTCGCCGCGCAGCAGTAAGGAGATTGCAAAAATAGGGGTCGATAACTCACGGACCGAGTTCTGTATAGCCAGGAAGCTCGCGACCGGCCACGCGTCCGTGCTGAACCAGAACCCAGGGATTGAGTACCTGTTTAACCCAAGCTTCATTGAACAACGAAAACCCGACCCGCCCGACTTGAAATACTGCATCTACACCGAGTCTGAAGGCTACGTTTTGAATGACGTGCTGTCGCTTGATAAGAACAAGCAAATCAATCCTGTTCTGCACTTTGGGGATATGCCGTTGCTGGTTCAAGAGCTCAAGCTGGAGTTTGGGAGGGTAGGGTTTCGATTCAGTGGCAGGCAGATAAGGGCCGCAATTGAGTATGCAAATGGCGCTGAGAACGAGTTTAAGAATGAGCTTTACAGAGAGGGAGACAAGTTCCTGCAACGCATTGAGAAGGAAGGCGCCGATGGCTACGTCGGAGTCGGCAGAGACTATGTCTTGCTCGACCCGGAGGCGAGTTCCAACTCGGGGGCCATGTTCTCACAGGTGAGAGGCCTTGATTACATACCTCAAGTGTTCCTTGAGCACAGATTCATAGACATTCCTATAGACGCGTTTGTGGAAAATGAGTTTTGGGTTCAGAGCGTAAAGATCCTCAAGGCAAACGTATTCGTGGGCGACCACCCGAATTTGTTCCCTGTAAGAATGATGAATTTCGCGTGCGGCCCGGATAGCCTGAAAATCTACCAGGAGGAGAAGATCCTCCAGGCTGCGAACAAGCCCCTGCTTGTTCTCTTGACCGATGCTCAAACGAACAATGCTCCTTTTGTCACGCGGACCGAGGCCCATGAGAGGGTCGTAAGCCAGTGTAGGCCCAGCGAGCTTGACCTTGGAAGTCTTAAGAGGCGTTCTCTCGACAGCTTCCAGCATAGGACGTGGCTGATTCCATACATGGGCAATGGAAGCGTTGTCGGGGCCGCGGGGCTGAGGCACTTTGGGATAGACAGCAGAGTATTGCCGACGAACACGCAGAGAGGCTACGAAGTTGCACGCAAGCACATATATACCGAGGTCTGTCACCCGCTTAAAGGCGTCGTGGGCGACGCCATGGGTTTCCTCCAAGAACAGATAGAAAGAAAGGGCAAGGAACACGTTGAGAGCAGCTATCTTGTGATGCTCCCTACGACAAGCGGGCCTTGCAGGTTTGGCAAATACACTGAACTTGTTAGAGAGTTTATGGAGCGGGAGGGCTTGGGGAAGGTGCCGGTAGTAGGACCTTCTGCTGAGGCGGACTACATTGATATACCACTGCCTGAACACCTGAGCTTGTCTGCAAGGGTCAAGATGCAAAAGATGTTGTTCTGTGGGCTAAATGCTTCAGACCTGCTCGAAGACGTATCTCTTAGATTTCGCCCATATGCGGCAGACAAGGATGCTTTTCAGCGGCTCAGGCAAGATAGGCTGCGCGAGCTGGAGAGGGTAGTAGAGGAAGGGGCCGAGCCGTCGGACCTGGTGCGGTGGGGACAGGAAACGGTCGCCTCGTTTAAGGCAAGCAAACGGCGGAACCACCGCCGATTTCCCCTTGTCCTTTACATAGGGGAAATCTACATGAGGCAGCATGATCCATTCACAAGTAACGTAGTTGAGAAGCTGGAGGAGCAGGGACTGGAGGTAATAAGAGACCCCGTGTCCGACTGGCTACACTATGTCAACAGAGTGAATGTGAGGAACGCCAAGAGGGATGCCCGGCTGGGAGTGAAAGGCGTTGATTTGCGCAGAGCGTTGACCAATATGGGCAAGCTCAGCAAGTCTCTCCTTAAGGGAAAATACATGTCGCGTGTGGAGCAGGTGCTTGCCGAGCCGTTCCACGAGGTGCTCGACGGCAGACACATCCTGCCGAATCCGATGGAAATGATCGAGACACTCGAGCAGCAGCATGAATGTCACGGTAACATCGAAGGCGAATCTCCGCTGAGTACGGCCATCGCTTATTATTTCATGCACGAACTGACCAGGCCGCGGGGCGACGCTTATATTTCCGGAATATTTCATGTGGGCCCCTTCACGTGCATGCAGGAAGGCGTAGCGACCGCCAAAATCGAGGCAATGGTCAAAGAATTTAGAAAAAGAAAGCCCGACTTGGTCTTGCCGATCATACACGCCTTTTTTGGAGATTCACCGAGCGCCAATCTCGACTCGGAGGTGGCAGTCTTCCGCGAGCAGTGCTACCAGAAACAAGAAATGCTCAGGCAGAAATATGGGTGATAGTTTGCGGCGAGCACGTAACTGTGGTTTGCTCCAGGAGCTGTGATTGGCGCTGTCGAGACGACATAAGTTGACGCTAATGACGCTGGTGTTGTACTGGCCCGCGCTCTTTGTGGCTGCACATATCCCCATTCCCAGAGTGGTTCGCGAAGCCGGCGTCTCCGACAAGAGCCTTCATTTCTTTGCCTATATGGTTCTGGTCTTTCTGCTGTGGTTCGCGGTTTGCCCGGACAAAAGGGTAAACTGGCGCAAAGCAGCGGTTTGGTGGGTGCTGTTAGTGGTCGTTTGGTATGGGGCGATTGACGAATGGCTCCAAGGATACGTGGCGGGGCGCAGTACAGATATTGTGGACTTTTTCGCTGACCTCGCGGGTGCCGTGACGAGCTTGGTTGTGCTGTCGATTCTATCTTTCTGGCCTGCGTCTCTTCTAATAACCAGTGTATTAATCTTTGGTGTGACAAATGTCACGCGGGCGAACCTCGCGGACGTGTTCCCTGTGGCGTACAGGGCGTTCAATCTGTTTGCCTACGCATTACTGACCATGCTCTGGATCCAATACGGTCGGCAAAGATCCCGTGGCGTAAGTAGTCGCAAGGGCACGCCCGCTGCCTTTCCAACAGGGACAGCGGCCAGATTCCGATGGGTGGCGGCCACGCTGCTACCACCTATGGGTTTCCTTGTGGCGGCGAAGCTGGGTTCACTGCTCTTTCGCAAAGTGGTTGCTATTGGGGACGTACTTGTCCCGGCTTTGGGGATCGTGGTTGTCGTTGTCACCGTCTTGGTGATAGATGTGCTTCGTCGGAGACTTGCCGGAAGTGGAGGAGCGCAGCCGTTTGATACGTAGGGCGTCACGGTTTCTTAAAGGGTCTGTACAGCGGGTCACCTATCAAGAGCAGTTGCCACGAATTGAAGGGCTTTGTGCGGTAAAATGCTTCGACGAGACATCGGCCGCTGTATAGCTCCATGAAGAACAGTCTGGGCTCCGGAAACGAGTGAAGGTAGGGCTCGGCCACTGCACCAAGGGTGGCTGTTATCCCATCGGCGAGCATGGCCGGGCACCACTGTGTGCTGTTAGGATCGCGGATGTCCATAGCCTCGAAACTGGCGATGTGGTATCCGATCGCACCGTCGACAAAATCGAAGGCGTCGACGTATTTCCTGAGGCTGTACCACCCACAGTAGATGGCTGTTTGAGGGCATGTGCCCGGGGCAAAAAGCTTCTCGGTCCGCTCTTCTTTGACAAGTAGTTTTGTCTCTGATCTTGTGAGAATTGCCAGATCGCGCAGAGACTGGTCAAAGTGGCCGTACAGGTCCCTCTTTATGATGCCCCTCGAATCGACGTACGCGGCACCTTGCAGTCCGTTTTCTTCTGCAGCTATTGCCTTGTCGATCAGGCCCTTGGCCGTCAAGTAGTCCGGCCCGTCCAGTCGGCAGAGCATTAGGGTCTTGAATGCAGCCGTTTGTGTCGTGTTTCTCAGCATATTCGGCTGCCAGCGATACAGGTCATAGATGCCGAACAGAAGCACTGAAAGTTCGCTATCGACCGAAGCATCGGTTTCTTTGCCGGTTATGCGGTCTATGTCCATCTGTAGTTGAGCGAGCCTTTGTTTCCTTCTGCTGTGCTCTGCAGAGTTCGCAAGACCGGTTTGCTCCAACTGTTCAACAGCGTTCTTCTCTTGCTTTGCTAATTCTCTCAACTGCCTCAGTCGGCCTTCGAATCCGACCAGCGGGCCACGCTTTCCCACCCTGGTCGGTACGCCGTAGGTCGTCAGAAGACATCTGATTCTGCCCCCATCCTTGCGCGTGAGCAGTTCTTTGCGAATGGGGCCCGATAGCCATTTTTCGTAATCGCCTCTAGTGATCGAATCCTCAAGGCGCATTCCCAGTGATAGATAGAGAATATTTGCCGTGGGCACTGCTCGCTTCTTGCAGTAGTACCGAGCAAGGCGGCCTGATGCGGCGACACCCTTGTTAGCTATGACCAGAATTTCGTCGGGTTCCAAGGCGAACACTGCTTGACAGCATACAAGAACCGCCAGGATGGCCGTGGTGGTTTTGAGAGCTCTTTCCATCGTGCTTTGGGATATCCCAAACAATTTACACTCCTCGTCTCAGGGGATGTCCGATCAGCATGAACCGGGGGGGCATGTCCCCGATCTGCAAACAGGATCGTGCAGTTTTGGGTTGGGGCCCGTACCGAGTCCGGAGGTCGGGACCTACTGCGGCCCGTAGGACCTATAGGGCATTTCTATTGGATAACGACGGGCAACTTCTTCATAATCGTCGAACCAGTAGGCATTTGGGTTGCATCTGAAAACTAAGAATCGCCCACTATCGGCATCATCAGCAGCGCGATGGTATTTGAGATGGACGAACCTCTTTGTCTTGCCTATGATTTCGATTTTTCCAGTGGAGTGCGACATGGTGTAGCGCGCGCGTTTGGCCAGGCCGGACACACGTGCCTTTGCTCGCTCAACTATCTCATAGCCTTCCTCGATCGGCACAGTGTAGGCTTTGTTGCCCAATGCCGGCCGGCACTGGAAAATGTAATAGGGCACAATCCCAGCGAACGAGAGCTTGGCGAGCAATTCCGCCATGACCTCAGGGTCATCGTTGAGGTTTCTTATCAGAGGGCTTTGGTTTGCCGTGACAGCGCCGGCTTTCTGCAGCAAGTGGACTGCTTTGACTGCCACGTCCGTCAGTTCCTTCGGGTGGACAAAGTGTGTCATCACGTATATTTTCTTTTGCTCGGTGCTGTATGTTTCTATCATCTCCAGCAAACCCGGATCATCAAGGATCCGGTATGGATTGAAGGCAGGCACTTTTGTGCCGATGCGGACGATTTCCACGTGCTCAATTTCTCTCAGCTGGCGGATGATCTCTTCGAGCTTGCTGGTTGTCAGGACCAGCGGGTCTCCCCCAGTAAGCAAGACGTTGGTCACCTCTCGATGCTCTCTTATGTAACGCATCGCAGCCGGTATGTCCCTGAGGCATGTGCTCTGTGGCTCGATGAAGACGCGCTTACGGAAGCAGTACCGACATATACCTTCGCAAACACTACTCACCAGGAGCAATGCAGTGGAATGATACTTGTGCTCCACGCCAGGCATAACTGTGTAGGTTTTCTCGTCGGAAGGATCGAGTCGGCCCCATTCGTCAAGTTCTTGCATGTGCGGGACTACAATTGTGCGTATCGGATCGTTCGGATCCGCCCAGTCGATGAGCGACAAGTAGTAGCCATTGCTGCGAAAGCTGAACCGCTCGGCGACCTTACCAAGATCCGCCGCTTCCTGCTCGGTCAGCTGTTCGAGCTGCTCGATTTTCGTAAAGTACCTAGAACTGATTCCAGCTCTTTCTGGCATAAAATGCAAGCCTCAGTTACCTGCTGGCCTCGTCTATATCCACTATTGACCTTCTTTTCGCGTATATTCGGCCTTGGAGTATCTTCGTTCGTAAATCCCCGTTCGCCCGAGCACACGAGCAACGGTCGCAAAGAGTATCTTGCAATCAAGCCGCAAAGTCGCCGTCTCGACGTACTTAACGTCGAGTTCAAGCTTCTCTTCGCGTGTCAGTTCTGCCCGTCCCGAAACCTGCGCCAGCCCCGTCAAGCCGGGCTTAACCAGCAGCCGCTTCATCTGACGTTGGTCCCACTCAGTCATCTGCGAAAGATACAGCGGGCGAGGTCCAACCAGGCTCATGTCTCCTTTCAGTATATTATACAATTGTGGCAATTCATCAAGTGAATATTCCCTCAGAAACCGCCCAATTCGCGTTAGTCTCGGATCCTCGCCGGATTTGGGGCTTGGCCCAAATGGGTCGGAATCGAGCTTCATCGTGCGGAACTTGTGGAAAACAAAGGGTTTGCCGTCTTTTCCGGCCCTTTCCTGGCTGAAGATCGCAGGTCCCCTGCTCGTCAGCTTTATCACCATGGCAACCAGGCCGAGAACGGGCAGCAGAAGCGCTGTCGCTGGCAGGCAGACCAGAATGTCGAGGAGCCTTTTCACTTTGCCTCGGTAAAATGCGTTATGAACTCCACGCTTTTTCGGGCAGTACGTTCGCTTACTCGCGGATGTATGGGCAAATTGACAACCTCCCGGCTTGCCTTTTCCGCTTCAGGACACATTCCCATTTCATAGTCGTAGGCCGCCAGAGGTGTCTCGGCGGGGTGCAAGGGGCCCTCGAACCAACTGCCCAGTTCAATCCCAGCAGTTCCCGCCTCGGTAAGGGCTCGGTCTTTTTCGGTTATTCTGACCGGGTATCTTACCATGACAGGATCCATTTGTGACACGTCATACTTACGTGCACTCCAGCCCTTTTCTTCAAGAAGTTGATCGTACAGCTGCGCTGTTTTCCTGCGGTGCCCGATGTTTTGCTCGATCTTCTTAAGCTGCCTGAGACCTGCGCGAGCCTGTACGGAGCTCGAGTCCTTGAAGAAGTCCTCGGCCATAATAGGCTCAAACTCACACGTGTTCGACGATCCTACCACGGCCCCCTTCTGCGTCAGATATCTGAAGAGCCTTTGGGCTAATGCTGTCGTCCTTGGATACACGAACAGCCGGTAGACAACCAACTGTGCCCACAGCATGAACACCTCTCTGCTTGAAGGCTGGCAAATCTCCACTGTTCGCAATCGTGCAATTGCCTCTGCCAGTTCAGGATCGTTGGTGATTGCCATGCCCCCCAGTCCTGTCGTGTAGGGTTTGTTCCATTGGAATGAGAAGTACGCGGCTTTCCCGAACGTCCCTAACATTTTTCCCTTGTATTGTGAGCCGAAGGCAAGACAACAGTCTTCGATCACAGTAATACCATTTCTGTCGGCGATGTTTTGTATGGCATCCATGTCACAGGGATACCCGTATGTGTGCTGAGCAATGATGGCTCTGGTATTTGGCGTGACCTTGTCCTGTATGATACTGACATCAATGTTGAACGTTGCCGGCTCGATATCAACGTATACAGGTTTGGCCCCAAGGTACTTGATCGGGTTGACGTCCATTACGCACGTGTATCCGGGGAGAATGATTTCGTCGCCGGGCCCGACCCCCATCCCCTTCAATATCACGTACAGGGCGACGCGTCCCTTCCAGAAGCATAGGGCGTGCGCTTGGCCAAACCGAGCAGCGAAAGCTGATTCATATTCACTTTTGCGCTTTGCAGCCATGATCGACATCTAGTGACTTACCAACTTACTTTCGGTACGGGCTTGTCCTCACTTACGGCCGCCAATATCGTCTCTGTCCGCCGTGCTATAACGCTTCTGTCAAAGCGCTTAGAGAGGCTCAGGCAGTTGTTCCTGGTACGCTCGAGGACCGATGTATCTTCACACAAGTCGAGAATTGCCGTTGCCATTTCCTGTGAGTCGCCCGGTTCATAAGAGCGCCCGGCGTCGAACTGAGTTATGAGTGCCTCGGCTTCGCAACCCTTGGCCACGATCGGAATAGTGCCTGATGCCAGTGCCTCGTACACCTTTGACGGCATCGTTCCTGGAAAGCGCGCGGCGAGCGGAACCAAACTCACGTCGAGTGATGCGAGAATCTCGGGCATCTCACTTTTCGGCTGACGATCGATGAAAGTAAGGTTCTTCAAGGCCATTGCCTCGGCCTTTCGCACAAGCTCTTCCTTCGTTGGGCCGTCCCCAATCATGACGAGTTTTATGTCCGGCTTATCCTTCAGCTTCAGCGCTGCTTCGAGCACGACGTCGAGACCCTGGGCCAGTCCATGCAGACCACAGTAGCCAACAAGGAGGTCGTCCGGCCTGGCACCGAGTGCCCTGCGGCGCTCTTGGCTGCTGAACTTGGCAGAGAACATCTCCGTGTCTACGCCATTGGATATTACCGTAACGTTTTCCAAATTGGGGAAACGCCCCTGAATCTGGTCTCGGGCTCCGGGATTCGTTGTGGCGACCGCACAAGAATGCTTGTACGAGAGCTTTTCCAACCACAGCATTGCTTTCACGGAGAGGCTTTTTTCTGAGGCGTGGCCCATACGAATGATAATATCAGGCCAGATATCCGAGACCATCATCACGGCTCTGCCGCGGACAATCTTGCTCACAAATAGGGCGAAAGGAACAAGGAACAGCGGGGGACTTTCGATCAACACTACGTCTTGCTTGCCCAAGCCCCAGGCGCCCAGCAATACGCTGCTGAAACCGAACGACAAATAGCTGACTAATCGAGGAAGAGTCTTGCTGGAATTTGAGGGATACAGGCAGGTTCGGACCACGCGCATCCCTTCCATGGCTTCACTCATCCTTGCCCTGCCCCGATATTCCTTGAATATCTTTCCTGTCGGATAGTTGGGCAAGCTCGTAAGAACGGTGATTTCGTGGCCCATCCCTTGCAGGCGTTTGGCCAATTCATATAGCCGTGCTTGTGGGGCACCCATCTCCGGTGGAAAATATTGTGTAACGATGAGAAGTCTCATAAGTATTCTCTGTACAAGCTGCGGCGCATGCCCGTTAAGGGCATTTGACGATAGTGAGCCATCAGGGATGTGCCGCGGACACGCAGAGCTCCAGGAGACGTTCTGGCCAAGACCGGTCAGCTTTTATCGCATGTCATGATACATCCAGGACGCGCTCTCAAATCTTGTCCAGAAGTATCTTCGCAATTCGCTCCGAAGCATGCCCGTCCCAGAGTGGCGGCGTCTCGCACTCAACGTTCCCAGCGTTCATGACGTCTTCGAACGCCTCGAGAATTCTCTCGGTGGTTACGCCAACTACCTGATTTGTGCCTAATTCAACCGTGACGGGCCTTTCCGTATTCTCCCTCAATGTGAGACACGGTATTCTTAGAAACGTCGTCTCCTCCTGAATCCCCCCGGAATCTGTGAGCACCAATTTAGCAGACGACATCAGTTTTGAGAAATCAAGATAGGAAAGGGGCTCGGTCAATAAAATCCTCTTCATGCCCTCGATTCGCTGCCCCAGCGGCGTCGAATCCAGATGCTTCCGGGTTCTGGGGTGTATGGGGAATACTACCGGCATATGCTTTTGTATCACCTCGATCGCGTCAATGATGTTGCTCAGGACCGCGGCGTCGTCAACGTTCGATGGACGGTGTAGTGTCAGGGCCGCGTAGCCTTGCGGGTCCAGGCCGAGCTTATCAAGGACAGTTGACTTTTCAGCCTTTTCTCTGTTTCGCACCAAGGCATCAATCATCACGTTTCCAACCAGAAAGACCTTGTCTTTTGATATGCCCTCACGTATCAGATTGTCGACGCCACTTTGTTCGGTGCAGAATAGCAGGTCGCTAATCGAGTCGGTCAGCACTCGGTTAATCTCCTCGGGCATGCTGCGATCATAGCTGCGCAATCCCGCTTCTATGTGAACCAGCTTTATTCCAAGTTTGACTGCGACCAGCCCACAGGAGATTGTGCTGTTTACGTCGCCGACGACGAGTACGGCGTCGGGCCGGTGCTCGATGAGCACGGGCTCAAACCTTTTCATAATCTCTGCTGTCTGCACCGCGTGAGATGCTGAACCCACCTCAAGGTTCACGTCCGGCTCGGGAATTTCCAGTTGCCTGAAGAACAGCTCGCTCATTTTTTCGTCGTAGTGCTGACCTGTATGAACGAGCACTGGCTCGATGTCGTCGTGCAGCTTGTACGATCCATACAGCGGAGCGATTTTCATAAAGTTGGGGCGTGCGCCAACAACGTTCACGATTTTCATGGTTGCTACTATCCTCCTATAGCCTTCAATAGTGTATCCTCGAGGCGGCCGGCAAGTTTTTCCCGACTGAATTCCCGTTCGGCAAGTGCGCGGGCATTTTTGCCCATTTCCCTACACAGCTCCGGTTTTGCTGACAGCTCTTCGAGTACGTCGGCCAGGGCTTCTGGCTGATGTGGGTCGAGACTTTTGCCACAATTGTTGTTCTCAATGGTCTCGCCCAGCCAGCCCGGGACGTTTATGAGAACTGGTCTGCCCGCTGCCAGAGCATCGAACATCTTGTTCGGGGACCAGGTGTGTTCTTTGGCTGCCCGGTAGATGGTCATGCAAACGTTGCAGCCGGCGACGATGTGGGCGACTTCCGCCTTGTCGGGCACCAAGTCACTAAAGACCACGTTTGTCGGGCTGTGTTCGCGGGCCATCTTCTCTAGTTCCAGCCGTCGTCCACCGTCACCGTGCAGAACGAGCACGATATGATTGCTGCCGCGCTCTCTCAGGATTCGTGCAGCATCGATCACGTATTCGAGTCCGTTTGCCATCCCCATAGCTCCGAAGTAGACGGCGGCGAACCGGTCCCCGAGGCCGAGCCTTGCCCGCGAACCCGAACCGTCCAGGTCGGGCCGGAACAGGTCCAAGTCACTTGCATTTGGAATCGTGGTGACCTTCTCGGCCGGAACGCCCGTGCGGACGATGCCCGCCTTCATCCCGGGCGACAGGGCGACGATATGCCCGGCCGCTCCATATATCCTACTTGCCATTCGCCTTAGCCACCAGATGGCTAAGGGGTTCTTCAGAGCCCCTACATTCACGAGTGCCTCCGGCCAAAGGTCGCGCACTTCGAAAACGAACGGAACGTTGAAGTGGTGGGCCAGAGCTGTGCCCGCCAGCCCGACGGTCAGCGGCGTGTGTGTGGCGAAGACAACATCCGGCTTGGCAAGTTGCTTGCCTATGCGCGCAGCCAACCATGTGAACTGGTAGAACTTCAGCATACGTTGCCACCCACCCATGCCTGTGCCAACTTGCGGATTGTTGTACGCGGCGGCTATGGACACGACTTTGATGCCGTCGGCGTCAAAGTCGGCGCTGTCCTTGGCCGGCGGCACGGGGAACTCGTTGTTAGCCACGCCTGAGGTAATCATCGTGACGTGGTGGCCTTTGCCTACGAGGTACCTGCTGAACTCGTAGGACCGTGTCCCCGTCATGCCTTTTCTTGATGCGAAATACTGATGCAGATAGAGTATGTTCACTTTAGGATTCTACCAGTATATTCCCTCGTAGCCGCCCGCGTGGCGATTTACACCTTTGATGTCAGCCAGGTCCAGCACGCCTATGCCGGCTTCGAGCCAATGGCCAATACAATCGGCATCCACAATCGGATGGTTTACAACAATCAAATCGACAGCAGAGAGGTCTTCCGGTGACTCCACCAACAGTTCCTCCAGATGTCGCAGCGCCTTCTTTACTTGTTCTTTGTTGCTCCCTATCAACCGGTCCGGTTGGACTGTGGGATCATAAATACGCAACTCAATGCCCTCCCCGATCAGGGCCTTTGCAACCGTCACGTACGGGCTTTCACGCATGTCGTCTGTGTTCGGCTTGAAGGCCAGGCCCACCATTCCCACTGCGCGTGGACGGTGTGTCAGAATTCTTTCCACGAGACTGCCGATCTGGGCTTCATTGCTTTCGAGTATGCTCTGAAGCATGGGAAGATGCAGCGATTTGAGCGAGGCAAGCCGCTGAATCGCCCGCAAATCCTTTGGCAGACACGAGCCACCGAAGGCGAAACCGGGGCGCAAGTAGTGTGAACTGATGTTCAGTTTAGTGTCGGCGCAGAAAACTTCCGCCACCTTGCGTGCGTCGACGTCTGCCGATTTCGCCACCGCCGCAATCTCGTTAGCGAAGGTTATCTTCAAGGCGTGAAAGAGGTTGTCACAGTATTTGACCATCTCTGCTTCGGCCAATTCGAGCCGAAATCGCGGCGCTTCGTATTTCTCGTAGAGGTTCAGCAGCAGGTCGGCGGCGCCTCGCTGAGCCTCACCCACGACTATCTTGGGTGGGTCATAGAAATCCCGCACCGCTGTTCCTTCCCTCAGGAATTCCGGGTGATAAGCCACGTTGATGTCCTTGCCGACCGTCAGCCCGGATTCATCCTGCAAAAGGGGAATGACGTGATTGGTTGTAGTCCCCGGCAGGCACGTGCTGCGAAGTACTAAGAGCGGACGACTGCGTGAGTCGCGAAGTGCCTGACCTATCTGTTTTGTAACCGTCTGGATTGCCGAAAGGCTGATGCTTCCATCGGCTTTCGATGGAGTTCCCACGCATATCCACACCATGTCACTGCCGTTTACTGCCTCTGAGGCTTCGCTGGTCGCCTTCAGTCGGTTAGTCCTGTGCCCTTCAGCGAGCAGTGCGGCCACGCCTGGTTCCTGGACCGGTGAGTGACCTTGGGATAGGTCCGCAACCTTCGCAACAACCGGGTCCACTCCGACAATCTCGTGGCCGTCCTTCAGTAGACAAGCCCCGCTGACGACTCCTACGTAGCCGGTTCCAAAGATACTTATCCTCATTTGTTTTCCCTTGACCATCTCAGGGCAGGCCCAATCAGGCAGGTGTTGGCATCACTCAAATAATAACAAGGTGTTGCGGCACGCGAAAGATGGGCATGTCATATTGTCGAATCGGCAGACTGACTTTTGTAGCGGAGGACGGTTGTTAGCGTTGGGATTGACTCAATTGCTGGACCAGTCCGTCGCAAAATATGCCAAATCCCTCACGTCTACGGTGCCGTTCATGTCTATGTCAGCGTATTCACAGCGATCCGGCGACTCACATTCGCCGAGCCAGTGTGATGCGAGCACGGCGAGGTCCTGCAGACAAGCAGGTGGCGGCGGCGAGTCAAGCATGTGCTGAATTATGTTGCGAGTCGCCCTGCGTACTTTTTGGTAACCCGGTGACCAACCACCGAGCCCGTCTCCCCAGCCATGGTGTGTGCCGGCCGAGAAGACCTGGCCACCCCGACCGTCAGGGAAACCGTATTCTGGCGTATCTTCATAGTAGACGGCTGTGGCACCGACGTGGTCAACCTGAACGTAGGATTCGTAGCCTTCGCGGACCCGGTCTCTACGGCCCACCAATACACTATCCATGATGGGCGGCGAACTGGGCCCGATCTCGTCGGTCTCCCCTGAAGCCGTCTTGTAACCGAACGCATCCCCGCTTCGCAAGCCGGTCCCTTCAAATATGAAATGGTTCGCGTCCTGAACAATGAAGTCTTCTCGTTCGAAGCAGTAGGAGTACAGTACGTAAGAGACACCTTGAAGTGCTTCTGCCGGGCGGTTTAGCGGCTTCTCTTTCCACAAGGTGGTGACGTGGGCGTCATCGACTCCCATCATAGGATCTTCACGCAGTGCGTAGGATCGGTAGCCGACCATTCTGTTCACATTGTCCTCGAATCGGACTTGCCACCAGATGTCGTTTCCTGAGAAAAAGGCCAAATGCCCCCCCCGGTGGTGGTGGGCTTCGAGGGCATCATAAGTGCGGCGAGATATGTACTCATGGTGCCCGGCGAATACCAGCACATGGTATGCCCTCAGAATCGTCGGGTCAGAGTATATTTCCCGTTCTGTGATAAACTCTGGGTCGAAACCGTCGGCGATAAGCTGGCTGCTGACCTCCCACTGGCCCCAGTAGTTATTGCCGCGACCGCCGGATGCTTCAAAGGGCCTCAGAAAAGTCACTTCCACCCCCTTGTGCTTGTCATCGGGCACGCGAGTGAAGTACAGGCTCTTGCCGCCCCATCTGTTGTATGCCTGCCGGGTGTTGTAATTCATAACGAAGGCCACTTTGCTGCGAGAGCCCCGAACACGCGTTCTTACAATGAAGGGATGGTAAGCATAGGCATATTCTCCGCTGCTCGTCCGCAAGAGCGCAAGATAATTGCCGTTCTCCCATTCGGCCGGCACGACCCAGCTATAACTCACCGGCCAATTTGCCCCTGTCGCCCATGGGCGATCCTCATATGGCGGCGTCTCATAGAAGGCGCCTGGCAGGTCCGTAACCTTGGCAATAACGGTCTGCTTCCATTGTTCTTTACGAATTTCAATGCTGTACGTCTCGGCGTTTGTGGAAACATGGAAGTGGACGGTCTCTCCCGGAAGATAGCTTTTCTTATCTGTGTAAGCCTCGATATATGGTTTTGGCTTCGGGTCCGGCATGCCCAGTGGTGCCAAGGTATCGTGCTCTCGAGGTACAGGCGGCGCTTCGGACCAGGCACTGCCATCTTCGTTCAGCGGTGCCTCATCCCACCCGCTTGCATCCGCATAGTAGCCGGGACCCGCCGGAGGCGTGGCGCGTGTCAGGCTGTCAATCTGATGCTGCCTTTCAGCGCAGCTGGACGAGAAAACCACCAGCAGGACAAACACGAGATGTACTCTTTTCATCGTCCTCAGTTCCTCTCAAGTCGCCCAAGGCTCTGCCCCCAGACATCAGCGATATACGCCCGATATCTTCCGTTGCCGGGGAGGCCGCCAACCTGCATAAGGCTGTTTTCTTCTTTGTACTCCCAAGGATACACTATTTCACCAGCACCGGTCAAGCGCGAAAGGACCCCCGTCCTCACTTCTTGTTCACTATTCTGCGGCTGGACCTGTTCGTCTTGCATGTGGCTAACTTGCCCAATCGCGGCCCCGGCACTATCCAAGCCGCTTTCTGAAGTATATACCGCCATCGGCCTCGTATAGCCGCTCCCAGCCACATTTTGCGTACAGGTTTATAGCCGCTTGATTGTCCGCGTGCACCGAAAGCCGCATCAGCTTATATCCCAGCGTGCGGCTTTCTTGCTCAAATCGTTCCATCAATGCTACGCCAACCCCCCTGCCGCGGAAATCGGGATCGGCGCAGATGGAAAGCAGACTCAAAGGTGGGTGGGCAGTGTTGTCATGTAACTCTTTTCCTGACCTGCCTCGACGGGCGATGCTCGCCAGGAGTCCCTTGGCCGCTGACCTCAGGTGATGGAAGAGCCTCTCCCGGGCGCGATCGTTCTTTATCGCACCGAGGATAATATCGGGGGCGTAGAACGGTGCGCGTCTTCTGCTGAACTTCTGCCTTAGTCCCGCCTCGCCACCACAAACCAAGCCGACAACTATCCCTGAAGAACCAGTGGCCACAAATAGGACAGCGTTCTCCCTCAGGTAGAACCTGTAGAATCCCTTTATGAACCTGGCTCCCACAACGGTCATGAACTGACCCGGAAACGACGCTATGTGACACCGCACCATGCCGTCCAGGTGCTGGCTATTGGCTCGTACTATGGAGAAGTCCTGAGCCGAGTTACTGTGACGCGTATTCATATCTGCTGTGCCCGGGATCTTAATCCGCCATCTTCGCTCGGCCACGAGTTCGGCCTAATCAAAGGTCGCAGCGCCGCTGCCGTTCTGGCTATGTCGAAGCCGAGTTCAACATGCTCACGCGCGGCTGGGCCAAGACTCTCCGTCTTGCCGACATTCGGCCCGGTGACTACGGCAAAAACTGCATGGAACAGATCACTCACCTGCTGTGCCGTCCAGGAGTTCTCTGTAGATTCGGAGAAGTTTCTTGCTCTCATTGCCCCAGTTGTATCTGCGCAGCACTGCTTCCCTACCGTTTTCTCCCATTTTCTTCGCCTCCTCTGGGTGTCCTATCAAGTACTCGATGGCCTTGGCAATATCGGCAGGATCTGACGGGTCCACAATCAATCCGCATCTGTCCGTTTCAACTACCTCTTTGTACTGGGGAAAGTTGGAGACCACCACAGGCAATCCCACCAACATGTAGTCAAAGAGCTTATTTGGCAAGCAACTCACGTTGTTGGCGTACGGAAGGTAAGTGACAATGCCTATGGACGCCTGAGAAGAGAGCCGTTCTTTCTCTTCGTATGGGACCCATGGGATCAGGCTGACGTTTTCGTCTAAGTTCAGTTTGCTGATCAGCTGCTTAATTTCTTCCCCGAAGGATGAGGGGCTCGCTCTTCCCACTAAGCGAAGTTTCCATTTGGGATGCTTCCTTGTGACGATGTGGAATGCCTCAATGAGCTCGATGATGCCTCTGATCTTGGACATTCCCCCCAGGTAGATCACACTCTCTTGAGGATCCTTCGCAAACGACTCGGACAGTTCGATTATGGGATAGTTGTCTATCCTTTCTGACCGAACCTTCATCCTGGTGTATCTTTCTCCAACAATAGGTGTAGTGTACACAACGTAATCGAAGAACCGGACGAACACCCTCTCGGCGAGGTCGAACAGTCGGCTTGTCACGTACCTCATGCTCTTGGGAATCCAGTATCTATCCGCAATACTGTTGGGATAGTGTTCGTGGACATCCCAAATTACCTTCCTGCCGCGCAGCTTCAGAAACAGGCCAACTGGTATCAGCTCTGGGTCGTGGAAGTGGTATACATGCGCATCCTCCTTCAGCGCCAGCCTGAGCAATTTCCACGCGACCCTCGTTGCCCTATCGAACCTGTTCTTAGGTTTGGGCAGAGGGAGAATCCTTATCCCGTCGACGGTTTCTTCCGTGTCGTGTTGAGCGACGAGTGCGACATCATAGTCTGCCTTTACCAGGGACTTTGCCTCCTTATGGAAGACTCGGCCATCAAAAGGAAGGTGAACAGACGTAAGGATGCATACCTTTGTTCGATTTGCACCTGCTAAGTTGCTCATTGATTGGTCCAATTTCCATTCCATCCCTCATCGGGGAGGGGTTACTGTCGTTAGGTGGTTGACGATGCGTTTCGTGCCGTCTCAGAGGGCCTTTCGTCAGTGTGTTCGACGGGCGTGTCCATGCTTTTCGACTACTTCTGAGAGGAAATCGAGGACAATTCTTGCGTTCCGACGCACGCCGAATCGCTCTTCCGCTCGTTTGCGCGAAGCGAGCTGCATGCGACGCCGCAATGTCTCGTCACCGATCACTCGCAACATGGCCTGCTCGAGCGCGTCTACGCTCTTGGGCGCAATGAGGATAGCACCTTCACAATCTCCGACCTCCTGCGGGAGCCCTCCCACGGCAGAAGCAACTACAGGCAATCCGCACGCCATGGCCTCCATCACGACGTTTGGCATGCCCTCGGCATATGACGGCAACACGAGCACGTCGCTCGCTTGCATCCACTTGTGTACCTGCTGTGGATCGACCCTGCCGACTATTTCGATTGCACCCCCGGCATTTCTTTCCTCTATCATCTGCCGCATCTTGCCTTCCTGGCGACCAGAGCCGCACATCTTCACTACCGTGTTGGGCACTTGTTTTAGCACTCGGGCCGATGCTTCAATCAGCTCGCAAACTCCCTTGCACGCCAGAAAACCGCCGACATACAGGACAATGAGCTTGTCCGGCGCCAGTCCCAGTTCCCTTCTTACCGAGACCTTGTCAGGAGCCGGAGAGAACTCCTCCAGATCGACGACGCCGTGTACCACCAGGGCTTCTTTGTTGCTCATCTTGCTAATACCGGCGGCAACGGCAGGCCCGCTTGCCAGTACGCCGTCAAGCCCGTTCAATATGTCAACCAAATCTCGTTTGAGTAACCTACTCTCGTGCGGGAGGACGTTGACTTCGCTGCCGGCCCCGACACCTACTGCGGGTATCCCCAGAATTTTCGAAATCCTCACCGCGGCATAACCTTCAGGGTAAAGAAACCGCGAGTATATCGCGCTGAAAGGTTTTGCCTTATGCAGCTGTATGGCTTTGTTGCGTATCGCATGGTACACGCTGCGCTGAGCCAGAGGCCGATACCATTTGCCTGGCAACCGAAGGTATGGCGCCGTAATGGCTACCAGGCCCTCGTACTCACACCTCCAGCGGTGGTTATAGATGCTCCATCTCTTGAAGCTGTTGAGCCAACCGGGGCACCAAACCATCGGAACCAGAACCGTGATGTCCGCCCCCTGCCGTCTCATTTCAAGCAACTGTCGCGCAGCAAATATCCCGAGACCCGTGTTGCCCTCATTCGGGAAGTCGTGCGTAACCGCGAGCAATCTCACTACTGCCCCTCCTCAGGCAGATATTCCTCGCCGCCTTCTGCGTAATAGAAATCTTGCGGGGTAGAATACAGGTGGCTTATCCTCTCGGAGACCATAGCCATCACCAAAAAGACCCAATAGAACTTCGCGAACACATTCGCATTGTTCATGCCGACCACCAACAGATATGTCAGCACAGCCCTGGCGTATAGTTTCTCCAGACCCGTTGGCATGCGTCTGATTGTCCGCACCATCATGATCACAAACACCACGAACAGGATAGCTCCCGGTATTCCGTAGACACCGAGTATGAGAAAGAAATCGCTGTGCGGAAAGTTGACCAGTCCGGTCCTCTCGAACCAGGAATAGTACCCGGTCCCCAGAGGCCTTCTTGCGATAGAGCCGACAGCCTGCTTCAGGAGACTCACCCTGTAACCAATCGACTCTTTGGCATAACTGATGCTTGTTAAGCGTTCCGCAACGCCGGCTTCCAGTCCGGCGCTTTTCACCGTCAGACCCGCGAAAACTGAGGCCAGCACAATCACCACCACCAGTAGCAGCACCAGCGTGGGTCTGCGCGACACCTCCCTTACAAACAGCAGTGGCGACAATAGCGTGACCGCCAGCGCTACCATATTGCCTCTCGAACCGATTCTGATAAGCATGACGGGAAGAAACAAAATGCCACACAAATAGAGCAGACGCGCGAAGATATTCCTGTCACGAGCAAAAAGGTAAATCGCTGCAAGGAACGCCATGCCGGTCAAAGCCGCCAGCATATTTGCATTTATAGCCTGACCGAGTGTGGCGGCATACCGGCCCTCAGTGGTTTCTTGCGTTGCCGTAATGGCTGCGCCGGTCATGTATGCCAGTGCGATCGTGCCCAGTGTCCCAACTACGTATGCTCTAAGCGCCCAGATAAGCGTCGCCGGGCTATTGGTCTCAAGTATCCAATAGATGATAAGGCTAAGCCCCAAGAGCTGCACCTGGGTGAAGGCCCGCCGTAATTCCAGGCCCAGATAAGGCCCTGCCAGTGATGCCAGACATACCCAAATTGTGTACGCCGCAACTGCCCACAATGCCTTGTTGCCGATACGCAGCCTCGGGCGGGTAATCAGTATGTTCAGCAGGAAGCTTACCGCAAGAGCAATGCCAATCCCACGGTCCAGGCTGAAGACCTCCCTGTAACCGATACCCGCACCGGTCGGCAACGCCAGCATCATGATACAGAGTGCGAAGGTCGGCTTGATGATCATGCCAATGAATGTGGGCACTGCGATGATAATTGCGCCGGCCACAGGCTGCTCTACCAGGAACATCACTGCAAATCCGACCAGAGAAATCACAGCCCAAACCGCAAGAAAGAGAGCGTTGATGCCCGGCTGCAACTCGATGTCGGAAGTCCGCTCGTGTGGTTCTTCGTACAGATATTCTCTGCCAAGTTCTATGTCGGTGGCATAATCAGTGTACATATCGCACCCCATAATTCATAATTCACAGTTCCGCAGGAATCTGTTCAAACGTGCGTGCATCAAGGCCTGAGAGCACCTATAAGCCATACTACTCAGAGGAGGTCGTTTGCGTGCAATGGACCGAACGTATTTTCTATGCAGTTGACTTATCTGCAGCCTGTAGTCTTTGAGCTTGTTCAACTTCTGTCCCGAAAACCCGTCTACATATCCCCGCAGTAGTGCTCTAGCGATTTCCTCGGCGCCCCAGTTGAACACCCTCTTACTGGGGGCGGCACGGAACACGTAGCTCGCCGACCAGAGGATGTCGAAGTAGCGGCTTCCAAACGTTGGGGTCCTTCCCATCAGTGGAGCCGTGGACCAATCCAAGATTACAAGTTGTCCAGACGGTGCGTGAAAGCACAGGTTCGTACAGCCAAAATCGCCGTGAATGAATACATTCTCGTCGGGGGCGTCCATCCACTCGGCCGGAAGTGGCTCCTTCATCTCATCTGGGAGAATCAGTTGATCGTGAACGACAGCCAATGCTCTTCCGGCTTTCTCAGCGAGTTCCAGGGCCCGCGCATCTCTGCTGACTGCCAACTCCAACAGTGTGGACATATCCCTGAGTCGCTCGAAATCCAGCACGCCGGCATCCGGGGCAAACTCAACCACCTTGGGGACATAGAAAAGGCCGCTGCTTTTGCCGATCTGGCCAGCCCGTTCGGTTTTGGCGGCTTCAACAGCGAGCAGCGAAGGTGCTCCAGTCTTTCTGGCGATGTCGCCGACGAATTCCATCACGTGCCCCCTTTCGGCTGGCCGGATATAGTGTGGCTCCGGCGCCGAGTACACACTGCAATGGGACTTTCCGAGAGGCGCTTCAGGCACTGGAACCTGCCAGCCACAGCGTCTACTGCGATATTAAAGAAGTACGAGACGGGGATCTTGGGAGGATGAAAGAAACCGATGGGATACAGCTCCTTTATCTCCAACCCCACTGCCTCGACAAGCTCGTTCATCTGCTTGATACCCATGACGTTGAATATCCCGTCGGGGTCCTTCTGGCGGTGACGCCAGTTGGCCACTTTGATCCAAGGCGAGCCCAGATTGTGGTGGTTGTTGAATACGAGCAACCCGTCTTCGGACAGTAAGCCTGCGAGAGTAGTCATCGCCTGTGAACGCAGGGACGGCTCTGCATTGACGAAGAACCTGAAGGCGGTTATGAGATTGAATTTCCTTCCTTTCAGAACATTGTCAGTAGTTATGTCCGCTTCAATTATTTCAGTTCGCTTGAGTTTAGTTCGGGCAACTGCTAACATTGAAGGGGAAACATCGACAGCTGTGGACGTCTTTACACGGTCCTCCAGCAACCCGGTTATGCGACCTGTCCCACATGCGAAGTCAAGCAGATGGGTGTCCCTGCCTTCAAAATACTTCTCCAAAATGCTCAGGAGTATCTTCTGCTCGCGCGACCAAAGAAATCGCCGCCAAGGTATCCGTTCATAGTTACCGTCGTAGACTTCTCCCTTGTCCAGCGCCTTGTGTGAGTCTCTGTAAGTATACTCTTCTGCCATGTGCAGCTTTGCTTAATGCAGGATCATGTGTTTTTCAACACGTCTTCTTTCCGTGCTAAAATGCTGGCAAATCGTTTTCGTTCCATTGCATCAAGCCCGAGGAACCAGGAACTCACAACTGTGACTGTCATAACAGCAACTACCCCAACCAGGATTTCAAGCCACGAGTTTGGCGCAGCCGCACATTTCCACGCAACAATGACGGCCACGGCCGGTAGAGAACCTGATATAGCCGGCTGCCAAACACTGCGCACGCTCTCCGACATGGAAATGCGCATTTTCCAGTTGAAATATATCGGCAGAATCACGCCGGAAATTAGCACAATCGGCAGGAAATTGGACCAGGCGATTCCGAGCAGTCCCGCATTGAACACTTTCAAGGAAACGACTGATGCCGAGACGCACAGCAGGGCGGTTAGTGCCGTGAGTACGCCGAATATCTTGTGCTGACCACGGCCCACGAGCACCAGGAAATTGCTATACTGCGCCATCCGAAGACAGTGGCCCACCGACAAAATTGCCAGTATCGAGGCCATGGTGTTGATCACGGCAGGGTCCGAGAATTTGTCGCCCACCCAAATCGTGAGGAACTCTTTGCCCATAACTACCAGAAAGCATCCGCCGGGGATTAGCAGCAAGAGGCTGTATTTCTGGGACAGAAATGCTATCTCTTTCACCCTCGCGCGATCATTTCTGGCGTCAAGGTCGCTGACCGCTGGTTTTATTGCTCGCGTAAAGGCCCGCAGAGATTGTGATAATAGTACAACGCCCGCGGCCGCAGTCATAAACTGGCTGATTTCTTCTTCGCCTATGAAAATACCTATTATCGTGGTGCTTGCCTGGTAGATTATGACCGCGCCTGCGGCGTACAGAAAAGTGTTTATTCCGTACCCGAGCATCTCTCGCAGAAGAGCCACGTCCACCTTTGCCAAGGAAAGCGAAAACTGCGGTAACAGTCTCCGGGCAAGTATGGTCTGCAACACCCTCAAGGCTATCTCACTGGACCCAAACGCTATCCCCATCGTCAGCAGGCCGTGACCTCGCAACAGCAGTACGACCAAGAGTATTGTCCGCACCAGCAGAGTCGCCAGCGTCGCCAGGTTCATGACATCGTACCGCTGCAGCCCGCTCAGAACTGCACTGGATAATTGCAGAGGTATTGCCGAGGCGAGACAGAATCCCACAATCAGAACTAACACCTTTCCGATCGGAACCAGCTCGGCGCTGACTGCGAACCACGAGCTGAAGTTAAAGTAAATCACAACGCTCGCTGCAACGAGCACAGAGGCAAGGGCGATGAAGAAAAAGAATGAGGTGTTGACTACCCGCTGTATCCCATCACGGTCATTCTGTGCAAGATACACCGGTATATACCTGTTTATCGCGCTGTTTAGGCCCATATTCAGCAGGCCGCCGTACCGGAATATGGAACCGCCGACAAGCAGCCATAGTCCGTATCGTGCCGGGCCAAGCTGCCCGAGAAAGAAGCGTATCAAGAAGAAGCCGATGACCGCGTTGGTCGCGAACGTCAGCAGGTTTGTAGCCGTATTATAAACCAGTCTCTTAGATGTTGTTATTGCTTGTTTGTCCATACGCCTCAGTTGTCAATCGGTCAACTGTTGGCCCATTACCGTTTTTTGGCTACGCAGAACAGGTGTGCCGACTCAAATAGCCTGGCATCCAAGGCCTCGACTTTTGCCAGCGCTGCCCGTATCGGCCTTAGAGGTGCTAAGAGAAGGTTGATACTTTTAAGGGGTCGACTGAAAAAACCTGCCCCGCCAAAATCGATCACGGTGAAGCCGCAACTCTTGAGCAGCCTCTCCAACTTAGCCCGCGAAAAGTGCTCATGCCACCGTTTCTTGGCTGAGATATCGCCCACCAGCCCATTCGGATTGGACACGTATCGAGACTCATACTCGGCCGGCGAGTGTTTCCTGCAATAGTGCCACCGATGGAGTTTCGGAAAACGAAACTTGAGATTCCCTATGTCCATGAACGAGAAAAGGTGCTGCCCGGGCACCGTCACAATCAACGCTCCCCCATCTTTCAGCACGCGACTTAGTTCGTGTAGCAAAGCGATTTGATCATCAACGTGCTCAATCACATCTAAAGCAGAAACTGAGGAGAACTCACCGTCTCCAAATGGCAGCGGAACTGTTCTTGAGATGTGAATAAGCTGCAAATCTGGAAATTGCTCCTGCGCCTTCCGTACGGCCTCCCGATTTCTATCGACGCCTACAAGCCGGACAGCCTCTTTGCTTCTTAGGCTTGCGAGAAACGCGCCGTCGTAGCAGCCAAAATCAAGATGCGCGTCCGTGCCATGCGACACGTTTTCCCACGCGAAGCCGTAACGATTATGCCCATGAGGGTTCTCGGGGGTGATTCGTGTGTGCATAAGCTCTTGTAGGGCCTGTGTTTATCTTTTTCTCCCGCGTTCATCCACCCGCCATAGAATGCCCGCTGGCGCCAAATCATAGTTGTCGAGCACGAACTGAGGGCAGTATCCGGGCTTCGGCGATACGACGTATACGGGTCCAGCATCAAGTAATTGCTCGATATTGTCTTTGGTGAGCCGCGGTGCGCCTTGGCTTCTTACGATGCCGGATATTACCTTAACATCCGGCCGTTCTTCTTTGACTTGCTGCACATACAAAAGTGGCGCGACTGTTGTAGTGTCGGCGCAGATAGTAGCATTGTCACCCACAGTTCGCAGGGCTTCGTAGGCAAAGCGCTCCGCTCCCCTGTATCCGGTTTTCCACGGCTGCAAGAAATACCCGCGGTCATCCCGGAACGGCACATCGCCCCTTGTTCCGAGGCTGACGTTCATCTTGTCGGCCAAGGCCGGCGCGGCGGCATAGACACCCACGGGAAGTACCGTCGAAATCACCACCGTGTATGTGAGCCAGTGGTGCCTTATCTTCTTTTGCAGGAGATAGGCTCCGAGACCTATGAGGATCGAAACCATGCAGTAAAACGGAATAAAGAAGGCATATCTGTCGGACACGGTGTAGCGAAAGGCAAAAACGAAGAATAATACGAGAAGGCCCAACAGGACGTTTCTAAGTTGAAGCCTCGGCGCGACGTTGAACAACCCGACGCACCCCAGGAAGAACAGCAGCGCATTAGGCGTGGGGAAGTTCAGCCCAATAAACAGAATATTCTCCCTGACAATCTTTGCCGACAAAGACGTATTGATTACGTCCGCCCGCCAGCGCAGGCCGAAAGCTGCTGAGGCCA
>CP070675.1:5631181-5644932 GCA_020352215.1 Phycisphaerales bacterium | reverse complement strand
AAATCTGACCTCCGTGCTGCTGAACACCGTTGACTCTGAAGGCCGGGGCGCTGGTCGCTGGGTACAGGCCTGCGTCGCGCAATTGCCCAAGAACTATGTCCGGCCGTTGGGGCATGTAGGTGTTAAGGATGTAGTCTCGCTTGAGTTGCCAGTCGGCCAGTGTATATGGCGTGCTGCTTGCCTGATCTCCCCAGCGCGCCGATTCGGCGATAATCGCCAGTTCGACCTCATCGGCAAGCTCCTTATAGCGTTCGTAGGACGCCTCGAAAGTGGCAGGTCCGTTGTTGAACAAGTGCCGGTGGGCATGATCCGCAAAGAGCATGCGGAATTCTCCGTTTTGCTTCAGGGCCTGGTATGGCTCCTGTATGGCCCCTGCGGCGTCGGTTACGTTCGCATGTAGATTGGACCAGATGATGATGGCGCCTTCCATGTCCCAGTTGAAGAACTTGAAGCCCGTGGCGTTCGGAGGCCGACGGCAGGCAACGTACCAGTTACGCCCGCCCCAGTCTCCGGTCCCTCCCCAGAAGTTGGAGAACAGGTAGTCTGTGTAGTTTTCGACGTCGAGCAGGTCGTCATAGGCCGGGTTGTCTGTTCCGTCGGGGCTGTTGCCCTGGATTCTCTGGTATCGGCCGAGAGACCCCATGCCCTGGCGGATTTGGGTCAGCATCGCACCCCAGGTCGTCGTCGTGCTCTGCCCGACCGGATCGCCTGCATTGATCGCGTCCCATTCTTCTTTGTCTCCCCCGTAATAAGTGGCGGCAAAGGATTGCTCCGGCCGCTCGACCGGGTTGTACAGGCCCCAGTACAGGCCGTTTACGTACAGGTGCACGAACGTGCCGTGCCCGGAACGCTGGCCAAGAGCTAACTGCGTCCGCCGCATGAACTCATCGATGATGTACTGTGTGTTTGCGCCCCCCCAGTTGTTCCACCCATCGTTTGCTCCAGCCCGGAGAATGATCGTGTCAAACTCGGTAGTTGCGTCGTCGGCATCGAAGAGGCGAAAACTCAGCTTGGTGGGGCCGTATTCACGTTTGAACAGAAGGCGGAATGTCTTCTTTCTGGTCAGATCCATCCTTCTAAAGGCCCCGCCGTATGTCCGCAGCCCTGCATCGACGTGAAAACCTGTCGAGCCGTCAGGATTGATCCACTCAATGGATGCAGCACGTTCCCAGGCTGCCCCTTCCAGGGTCGAGTTGGAGTAGATGCCCGTGGCACCAAACAGGTTGTTCAGATCCGTGACGATCGACATGGTCGGAATCGACAGGAGCGAGTCTCTCATCAGGCCCCGATACAGCGAGTCGTTTACCACTCGCTGATCCATGGCATAATCGGCAACCGTGCCGCCCCAGGAAGTGGGAAAGCCCGGGGGGTTGGCCGGCTGATGAATAACCTGGTCGAGAAAGATGTAAGTGTGTGTGTCAACATTGGTGGACAGCCAGCCGGGTTTGAACGCCATCGCTCGCAGACAGGTCGTGCCGGTTATCAGGATCGGGCCGGTATATATTGAACCGTGAGTCTCCGATGGAGTACTGCCGTCGATGGTATAGTGTATCGCAGCGTCGGCGGTCTCAGTTGTTATTTCGACATAGAACGGGGCATCGTAGAAGCCGCGGTTTGTGCTGAATTTCGTGTCACTGACAACATCAACGGCACCGGAGACATTAAACTTGCCGGGCGTGGCGTCTGTGAAATACTGTCGGACGCCCATGCTCGTGGCGGCTGACAATTCCGGCTGAATGAGAAAGTTCTCATCGGAGGCACTATCGTTGAGAGCCTGGATAGCAAGCACATTCGTGCCCCGACGCAGCAGGTATGAGTAATTGGAAATGTCAACGGTGGCAAAATCTTTTGCGAAGTCGTTTGGGCGGTCGCTGTCGGCTTGGGAATTCCATCTCAGTGTCCCGCTAAAATTGCGCCTGGCTACTTCGGTACCGTTCAGGTAAGCCACAAACGCATCTTCGTACTTCGTTTGCAGTGTCAGAACGTCGAACGTCCGGATCTCGTCTGCAGAGAGAGCAGATTTCAGTCGTACCCACAGCGAGGCATTGATGTTCTGCATCTGCTCTTGGATGTTTGAAGCGGCTAATCCGGCGGAACTGCCCAATAACTCGACTTCGCCTATCTGCATGGCAACCGACGATGCCTTGTCTCGAATCTTCGGGAATAACAGCTGATAGTGATAGTAGGCTGTACTGTTTGCGAATGTGATCGGAGTAGCGTTTTTGCTGTATCGCGGCCATGCCGATGCCCGATCAAAGTCAACGATGCTGCCCCAGGCAATCGGGGTATAGGGCCCGTTTATGTTCTCGTTTGAGCCATAAAGGATAAACGCTGTTGGATCTCGCCCCGGCGCATCGTTCGCTGTCGTAAAAGTCAGTCCCGTGACAACAGACGCGCCCATGGATGGTGTAACCTGAAAACCGGCTCCACCCGGAGGGTCGCCCGGATCGAAATCTCCCTTGAAATGCAAATACTTCGCGTTGACATTGTTATCAATCGCCAAGGGCGGTGCTTCATTGCCCGGCCAATCTCCGTCGTTCGGAACACCCTGGACAACGTCTCCGGGATTAGTGACATCAATCACATCCGCCTGTACCTGGACAAAACCCAGTCCCGTCTTCGCCGTATCCCAGCTACTATCATCGAAAGTTGCTGCCGTCCACTGTGCTTCGGCGTCGGTTGCTTTCGGCACATGATATGACGCAGTATCGCCGCTGGCGATGAAGGTTCTGGAGAATTGCCTCATACCATATGAAACATTCGTTAGCTGTGGCGGGTAATCGTATTCTGAAGTTACTGTTGAGCCGTCTTCTTCGACCATCGCCAGATAACCGCCATCGGCGTCAAGTTGAAAGTTTGTGTGAAGCTCACCGCCTGTCAGATTCTTGCCGGACGCAAAGACGATCAAAAAGGCCCTCGGCTCAATCACGACACCGTCAGGAAACTCCCATTTACTGAGGTTGTCGATGTCGTCGGTGAGGTGCCGGCCGCCTAACGCGATAGCTTCACTGGTCGGATTGTAGATTTCGATCCAGTCGGAAGAATCGCCGTCCCGGTCCAGCAGTTCACCCTCGCCCAGCGGCGATGTGCTGCCGTTGCTGGCCATGAACTCACTGATCAACAGACTGCTGCCCTCGTTACGCCAGTTCGCGGCAAAGATGGCGAAATCGGCCGCATTGACGCCCGCAGTTCCGTCCAGGTCGGCTTCGCAACCCGGGACCAGACAGCTTTCATGCAGCCACTGTTCGGCAAATACCCGCAAATCGCCGATATCAACCCTGCGATCCTCATTCAAATCGCCAATGGGGTAAACCTGTGCATACGTGCAGACAGGGGCCGACACCGCCAGTAGCAAACTAATCACCCAGGTTTTTGTGAAACTCAGCATCCGGTAACGTCTTCGTTGAATTCAGGGCTTGGACCTGGAAGCACAGACTCGTAGTGGATCGAGACGGCATCCCTACAGTCTTGACGCTGCAAAGGGGCAAAACCATGCTCACAACAGATGATTATACAATATGCAGGGCGTGTAAGTCAATGTTCGGGGTCCTGGTGATGCCCCGTTTCGGAGAGGGCGTTCGTCGTAATGCCCTTATTCCGGGTCGGTTGGGCCTGTTTGACGCACCTGCTTGGTGCCACAAGCTCAAAGATTTCTGTCGACCACAGCAAAGCAACCTCTTTCGGTTGTGCCTGCCGTATTCGTCGCAATCTGAGCGATGAACATCTCTGCTCTGTACCATACATCGTACCCGGCTTCGGCTAAGTGCAGATAGCGATCCAGGTCGATGATGCTCCTGCAGATGTCGCTGCTGAGCGCATCGCGGGCCACTTCTATCACTTCTTTCGAGTTGGTCAGCCTCTTGGCCGTCTCGCTCCTCGGGTAGTGTTCGGCTGAGTATTTCCGTGAGAAATAGTGGCCGTCGGCCCTCTCTCGCAGTTTGGCCAATCTTTTAGCGAAAATGAAATGCTGGAATCTGGACACCCGGTTCCAGAAGTCTGGGCGCTTGACGATATCGGTATTGCCGCCGATGTACAGGTGGCAGCACGCCCTGCAGACCAGCAACGGGCAATGCGATCCAATTGCGTAGTCCATCGCCGCATCCGAAAGCGAGGCGCACGCCCCGAAGGAGACCACGGCCGAAGGCGCGCCCTGCACTTTCGGATTGAATATGTCGTCCCGCATGAATTGGTAGTTCGCAGGCGTCCTCGTCCACGGGATATGTCCGTACAGCCAATCCCACGCGCCCCGTATATCCGATCCTACAACGTTAAGGCCACGAAGCCGCCGGGCCAGGTCCCGCGAATGCCTGCCCCATACGCAAGCCGGGTTCACAATCATCCCGCCCTCGCTGCCTTCGAGCAGCCCCACAATTATCCGCTTCAAATACTCATCCCGCCGTCCCTGCGGGGGGAGGCCCTTAGAAGAAGAATACGCGGACGGCTCTGCCAGCAGCCCGGCGAATTTCTCGTCCCACCGCCGCGAGAGTTCCCCCAAATGTCGCTTCAGCCCGATCTTCTCGAGACCCCGTTCATAGATATTGCCCGCCCGAAACTCACCGAGCAGCCCCTCCATCGCGACCGCGCCCATCTCAAGTTGATCTTTGCCACCTGCCATTTCAAAATACCTCCGGAAGCCACATTCTATCTCTGTGATCCCTGTGTGCTCTGTGCCTTGACCGGACAATCAAGTCCGACTTAACTCTTCGCGCCTCTTGTACCTCTCGCCCTTCAGGAAGAGTCCTCTGAATACACATTTCCCATTTGACTTTACAAACAGCATTTCTGCACGTTTTCACACTTTTCCTATCGAGTGGGGCTTTGGTGACTGAATCAAACACAAAACACAATGCGATCTTTGACAGCTAATTTAACAAATCTTATATGATCTGACATTTACCATATGAGGTCATAAACAATTCCTTTTCACACTCCACGCTTCATGACAAGGCATAATACGGCCCAATTTCAAGGAGTTTGGCCGCAAAGCCAGCTGACCCAAGATGTGCTGATGGATTATCACAAGGGACGGTGGTTTCGATACCGCGAGTTGGCGGATGGCACCATTTATAAAAGAGGGTTGCCTAATTCTCAAATGGGCCAATTGGTCTGATGCCAGCCGTCTGTGTCGGCGTTCGGAGATCGGTTTGCTTCACTTTCATGCACCTCTCCCGCAGCTTGCTTTGAAGGTTGTATTGCATTTATACCGCGACACTTGCCTGTCCGAGATCGCCAATTGCTCGGGCTTTTCTCGCCTGGAGGAATCTTCGCGAAGGACAGGCCGTGCAGCGGAGCACCTCTCCTTGCCCTGTGCGCCGCCTTCGCCGATCGAACGGCAGAACGGCGGACTCTTGCGGACTTTTGTGCAATGCCCCGCGCAATATCGGCTTCGTCTTCGCGTATCGAATTTCAGAAAGGGAAAATTCGGATGCGACAAGCGGCCGGAATCAGGCGGGCATGGTCGAGCGCTGTTTGTTAACAGAGTTGAAACCGCGGCCGGTCTCGGTGGCAAGGCGCTGCTAAGCCATGGGGAACATGGGACTGCCGCAATGTCCCTGCTGCCGCTCTGTTCGGCCGGGTTGGTTCGTGCTCGTCTCGCAAACATTCGACAGTCCTGCCAAGAAGTGACAGCAGGGCGGCGGGGCGAAGAATTCAGCAGCACTGGGCAACTCGATGTGTTAAGCAGTCGCATGCGTGGAGGTGCAGAGATGGCTACCATATTGGTGGTATCCGGGGACTCCAAGGGTGACTTCTACCCTCTTGGCCGCCGAACCAATGTCATCGGCAGGGCTGAGGCACTTCCCATTCAGCTACTGGATGACTTCGTCTCACGCAAGCACTTGCAGATACGCTTCGACAAAGAGACTAACAGGTACTACGCGGCGGATATGAAAAGCAAGCACGGGGTGTTCATCAATGCCGGCAGGATCAACGATGAGACTCCTCTTGTTGACCGGGACATCATCCGCATCGGCCGGACCACGCTCATCTTCACCGAACGCAACTTCGATGATCGGCGAAGTGCGCTGTCACGCTTCAAGAAGCCCGGCGAACGAATGCGTCCCACACGGCTCGAATGGGAACCTGAAGACCGTGACGCGCGATCGGAGCCTGTCTTGTGCCGTTATGTTCCCGATGCTACTTGACTTATGAGCTCGTAGTTGGTAGACTAAAGCGTTGGGGCGTTTCGACGCCCCGGCAACGCAAGGAGGAGCATGTAGTTATATGAGAGTCAGTGCTTTGAAGGAGTAGCGCCAGCCGCTCGCCCGGCTCTGATGATTGATGCCTAAGTCTTTCCAGGTGTCTGTCTTCGGCGTTGTTTGTCGGCCCAGCCGGGCCGAAGGTATATGAGGAGGCACGAATATGAGAGTCGTCGCCCGCTTGTTTGTTGTTCTGGTCCTATTGACGCCCAGCCTGGCCCGGGCAGATGAGCCCGTGCATTTCCCTGACTCCAACCTCAAGGCCGCCGTCGAGGCTGCGCTTGGTCTGTCAGATCCGAACGAAGCTGACATGCTGCGACTGAAAGGCCTCTATGCTCAAAACGAAGGAATCGGCGACCTTGCCGGTATAGAGTATGCCGTAAACCTGGAATCGCTGCGCGTGGGTGGAAATCAAATAGCCGACGTGAGCCCATTGTCGGAACTCACGAAGCTCTGGAGATTGTGGCTCAACGACAATCCGGTAAGTGATCACAGTCCCCTGTCAGGTCTTGTTAGTATCAGGGAGCTGATACTCGAATCCAATCAGGTAACCGATATCGGCTTCCTCTCAAATTGGGCCAGTCTGGAAGAACTATATCTCCAAGGCAATCAAGTCAGCGACCTCTCCCCTCTTGAAGGCCTGATGAGCCTGTTGTTCCTTGACCTGCGCGATAACCAGGTTGCTGATCTCTCTGCACTGCAAGGGCTGACCGGTCTGACAACGCTCATGTTGAGCGGCAATCCACTTGGTGATATCTCCCTGCTGCAAGGCCTGACGAATCTGGAGTGGCTGGACCTACGGTGGACGGAAATCACCAGCATCGAGGCATTGTCGGAGATGACAAGTCTGACCTATCTCGATGGCCGTGGGAATCGGATTCAGGATGTCTCGGCCTTGTCCGGCTTGACGAGCCTGAATAAGGTGCGCCTTTCCGTTAACCAGATAGGTGACATTGGCCCACTGTCTAGTCTGATGAGCCTGGAAGATCTGGAGATGTACGGCAACCGGGTCGCGGACATCTGGCCATTGTCCGGACTTGTGAACCTGGTCAATCTGGATCTGAACTTCAACGAGCACATAGATGATGTAAGCGCACTCGCAGATCTGACGAATCTGCAGAGCCTGGAGTTGGAAAGGAATCGGATCTCCGACATTACCGGATTGTCCAGCCTGAGAAATTTGACGATCCTGGACCTGGACAGAAACCAGATCACTGACGTCTCTCCATTAGTTGAGTTAACGAATCTGACGGATCTCAGACTCCGAAAGAACCAGATCAGCGACATCTCCCCGCTTTCCATGCATGTAGGTTTGGCGCACCTCGATCTCAGAGTCAACCCACTGAACCCTGACGCATACGACGTCCACATCCCTCAGATTATCGCAAACAATCCCGGCATAGAACTGCTCTACGATGCACGCTTGAAGGCCTGGAATCCGGAACCGGCCGATGGGGCCAAAGGCGTTATAATGCCGATACTGTACTGGGAGGCGGGTGAGACGGCTGTATCCCACGACGTGTATTTCGGAACTCATCCCAACCTCGGCCCAGCCGACTACAAGGACCGGCTTAGCTCGACACTCTATCTCATTCTCGAGGGCATCATCTCCGACACGACCTACTACTGGCGGATCGACGAGGTGGACGCCGGCGGGCAGATCTACACCGGGGACGTGTGGAGTTTTAGCACTGCTTCGGCGTTTGCATCAGAACCCGACCCCCCCGACGGGGGCTTCGCTGACCCCAACGCGATGCTGAGCTGGGTGCCGGGCATAGTCGCGGCTTCACACGATGTATACCTGGGCACGGATCGCGCTGCGGTGGCGTCGGCCACCCCGACCGCGAGGGTGTATCTCGGCAGAGTGACAACCAACAGCTATTTCGCCGGTCATCTCGAAGACGACACCTACTACTGGCGCGTGGACGCAGTGGACCGTGATGGCGTCACTATCTTCCCCGGAACTGTATGGAGCTTTACGGTGGGCCAGCTGCCCACCCGAACGCTGAGTGTTTTCTCCTTGGGGGCCGGGTCGGTCCTCACACCGGGAGAAGGCATCTTCCAATTGGATGATGGAACGATCCTGACGATTGAAGCAGCGCCGTCCGATCCCGCGCACGAGTTTGGGATGTGGTCCGGGACGGCGGTGGCAAATGGCAAGGTGGTCGATCCCTTGGCATCAAAAACGAAGGTCTTAGTGGACGGTGACTACACGCTGGAGGCGATTTTCGTCGATCGGCCGGGGCAACCGCCCTTGGGCTTCTCGCTCGGGCAGATCGGGGCCGATGATCTACAGCAGTTCTTCTACCGGGTAGCCACCAACAATACGGCTGATGTGACGCTCGTCGAAGCCGTCACCGACGTTTGGCCGGACCCCACCGGCATGGTGCGGATGAGCCTGGTCGATCAAGGACCCGCACGGGCCAAAGGTCGCTTCGGCAAGTCTGATGCAGACCGCATGCTCGTGCGGTTGAGCTACCTGTTTGAGAATCCCGCAGACATGGAGTTTGTGGTCTATTTGTCTGATGTGCCGGAGCTGCTGGACCGCGATGATCCTTTGCGTGCCGAACACTACGTTGAGGTCGGCCGTATCCTGATGCCCCCCGAGGGCCGGCCGGGCTCTGTGGGCAGTGGCCGGTTCGGCGTCTTCGAGAGTTGGGTCGACACTGCCTGGCTTGACCTGAGCCGAGGGACGTGGGTCGAGTTGGAGCTTCTGGGAACTGAGTCACGCCCGATGTATGCATCGCCTCAGGCCGGTGGGCGGCTTGTCTTCGCAGATGCCTCCGGAGGCGACTCGGCGTTCGTGGACGACTGGGCCGTGGAGGTGCACTGCGACGGCATTTGTATGGACCTGAACTGGAGCGACGCGGCCGATGAGGAGGATTTCCTGCTGGTGGTAGCCTCTTGTGGAGAGACCTCCGGCCCATCTAAGGGTGAGACCGGCAGCCGATATTGTCTGGAGGGGCTATTCAGCGACGATGGTTTCGTGGACTCGTTCGACGTACACTCATGGGCCTGGGCGCTGAACTCGGAAGCTCGGCTGAATCTGTGTCCCGGATTACCCCTCACTTCAGGTGCCGCAGTGATGAGTGCTGCTTCTGCGAAGGTGGCGGTCCCAGCGAGCGAGCCGGTTGTGGTAGGTGCTGCCGGTTCCCTGGACGATCTGCTGATACTCGCCAAGAGAACCGCGGGAACGTATCCTTCGGAGCTGTTGAATGACGGCCTCTACAGCTTCGATGACGAGGGGACATACGTTGCAGATTATTCCATGACGGGATTGTCGGATCGGTGCAATGTCAGAGTCGTTCGTGGGCCGCAAGACACATTTTACTTGATAAACTCAGAGGACGGTGTCATCGATCTAAGTGACCCGACCACGGAGGTCATACCTTCCGGCTATAGTGACGGCTATGCCAGTGACCCGCGCCACGGCAAGACTGCTACAGTCTATGTCGGGATTCAGGGTCAAGGATCAGATCTGTCCGGCCGGCCGATTCTCGATGCCGTCTTCGATGGCGACGATCACGCATACATCGTCCCCGTGGTGGTCAAGCCGGACGGCGAAGACGCTTATTTGGCGGCGGCCAAATTGCAGCTACTGGAGACGGGCCAGCCGCCCTACGATGTGGCGATGATCTATGACGATCCTCCCGTTGTCGGCGACAACAGACGCCGGGACAATCTCAGAGAGATCGAAGTAGACGGTGCGGGCAACGTATACGTCATCAACGCCGGCCGTATCTGCGAGAGCGACACTCTCTGGAAGTACAGTCCGGGCGGGACTTTGTCCACTCGCGTTGAGCTGGGCAATCCTGCGGATGCCAACTATGTGCCGGCTCCTACTGCCATGCACGTCTCCGAGTATACCAGAACCCTTTATATCGCATCAGCTCAACACGACCCGGCCGATGCAGACTCTGCGGAGATACATGGCTTTTCTCTGGACACGTTGGCCCATACGAGGTCGATCACCGTCAACGGCATGCGCCATGTTACGGCAATTACAGAAGAGCCTGCAACGCGCTGCCTTTGGGTCGTGGGCTTTGGCGCCGACGAGATTCCGGATCCACCCGACCCTATGGATTTGTTCTACGAGCCGTCTCTGGCGAAAGTCACCGAGGACCTGAATGTTGCGGCCGCTGTATCCATTTCCGATCCCGGCAATCACGACATGGCGTTGCCGACCTCGATTGTGTGGACGGGCTCATCTGATTGTCTGCCTTCGTGTCACGCTGATTATGGCGAGTGGGTAGCTGCGAGAAAGCCCGACTGCTGGTGCTACGACAGGCAGTGTCACGGCGATGCCGATCACCTTGCGGGCGGCAGCTCGAAGACGGGTTACTACTATGTCGGGCCGACAGACCTGAATGTGCTGATGTCCTCGTGGCTGGTCAAAGAGCCGCCGTTTGGCCCGGGGATCGCCTCTGTGGAGAACGGCATCTGCGCCGACTTCGCACATGATGTGGGCGGCAGCACCAAGACTGGCGTCTACCGTGTCGGCCCATCCGATTTGAATATCCTGATTGCCGGCTGGCTGAAGACCGAGCCGCCGCACGGCCCGGGGATTAGTCCCGACTGCTGGGACTGCCCGTAGCATGGTGAAGGCTTGATTCGTATCTCCGCGGGAGTGGGGGTGGCAACCCATCGTGACCCCTTGAAGGCGAAGGCCTTGGCCTTTGTACTAATTGTAGTGTATTGAGCATGCTGACTATTATGGGAGCAGAAGATGAACAGCGATAGGGACACATCGGACCATATGTGTGCACATCTGGCTAAGGCTCAGTCGTCCAGACAGAAGAATCGGGATCACAAGATTCTACGGGCACTCGCGCGAATATCTTTCCCACACGTATGTGTGGCGGCTATCCTGCTGACAATGCTCTTTGGGTCGGCATGTCACGTGATACTGCCCCTCGACGCGGCACCTACCGCAACCCAATGGGATTGCACGGTTGAGCAAATGGGCTGTATCTATAAGCAAGAGACAGCCAACGTGGACGTGGTGAGCCCGCCCGGCCTGAGTTGCATCCCGGAGGCGTATCTTGAGAAGGGTGATCCCATCTATTGCGGCATCAACCTTTCCCAGCTCGTGAATGCAGGTCCGTGCAACACGTTCAATACGTCCACCGTAATAAAGTTGCCGTTCAGCGATCGGGGTGATACCACCCCGGACTACCTGAAAATCAGGCTGCTCGAGGACGTAGAGGGCTTCTATTTAGCCTACGATAGCCGGGTGACGCATAAACCAGACTGGCTTGGGAATCTGTTTGAGGAGAGCACATGCCATTCTGACCTGGTCACCATCACAAATCCACAGCTGGCGAATCCTCCATCGCCGCTGTGTAACCAGCCCCTGAAAATGCAGGTTTACAAGTGGAAACAAAGTCCGCTCGCCAAGAATACGGTCATAACAGTCCCAGGCAACGGTCACGGCTACAAGAACGTGCCCGGTAATCTACCCTGGGAGTGCCTGAGGATGTATATAGCCTTCGTCAAACCGAAGCAAGATTCCACTGATCTGGACTGCAGCAAGCCGAGTGACACGGAAACCTTCAACGACAAATACTGTGTCTCAGTAGTGGAGGAAGGTAAGGACGCGGAGCAAATAAGGAAGGAACAGGAAGAGGAGGCAACCAAACTCGCCAAACAAGGCTGCGCCAAGGACCTCAAGGACAAGCAATTGGACAACTGGCAGTGTAATCAGGCAACCGTTAATTGTGAGTTTCTCGGGGAATACTGTTCAGCAGGTCAGACGCTGACAGTGGCCCACACTGTCAGTTCTGTAGTTGAATTCGTGCCTTCGCTTTCGACGGCAACATTCACGTTGGATGGAGACTCGGATGCGAGCGAGATCAACGGGACGATTCATTTCAGCTACGTCTTCAACAAGCAGCTATGTGACTGCATGGAGAAGATGCTGATCCAGGATATGCACCTCAAGATCGGGAATCTGAGCGTCAAAGGCCAGAACTTCACAGACATGTACGTCTCGCTCAACAAGAAGGGCTGGGCGGAATGCGACAATATCGCAAGTCAGATCGGCCGGGTGCCGTGTCAGGCTTATGTAATCCCTCAGAACGACTTATCCTTCAATTACAATGTCAAGCATAATGGCGAGCAGCGTCTGATTGTCGTAGACAACAGCAAAGGTCCGGCAAAAGTCACCGTCAATGACACGGCCCACTACCTGGAGGTTAAGAACATTACGCTGGTAACCAAAGTCGAAATAAATGGTGACGAGAAGGACTTGTATATCAAGTTCGATCTGCGAGGCAACTTCAAGAATTACGCCCCTCATGCCTCCGCCGGCGAGTCAATGGTCGTATCCGAATGCCGTGGTGTCGACCTGTGGCCGGGTTACAACGAGCAGCAAATACACCTGACGGCCTCACAGTCGTTCGATATCAACAATCCGCTATCTCTTCAGTACGAATGGTACGAGGATTACGGGTTGCCTACACAGCAGCTTTTAGGGACAGGGGTGAATCACTACATTCAACCCTTCACGATGAGATTTGGCGTGCATCGAATCACTCTTGTCGTGAAAGATAACTTCGGAATCGCGGGCAGAGATACCTTCGACGTGACGGTCAGGGACACGATTGCGCCGACAATCACAGCGCCTAAGCCTGTCTCTGGGATGTCACTCGACGGGCGGGGATTGAAGTTGTACCTGGGCAGCCCTCAGGTCTCGGACTTCTGTCAAGGCAAAGACCTGTGGATAAGCAATGATGCCCCGGAGGTCTTCCTTCCGGGGGGCCACACGGTCACCTGGACCGCCGATGACGGAAGCGGCAATCTCGCCCAGGCTGTACAGTATGTCTATGTACATGAGCCCGTGCCGCTGACGCTGGAGGCTCTGAATATCGGCGGATCCCTGCCGCGCGGAGGCCTTGCTCCGGGCCCTGCTCCAGGAAGCTACACGATAACAGCCGGCGGCGCAGACATCTGGGGAACAACGGATCAGTTCTACTACGCATACGCATGGGACTCCGGGGCCGCTGGGCCACAGTATGCCTACGGCGATTTCACGGCGATCGTGAAAGTAGAGACGATGGAGCCCTATGAAGCAGGCCACGAATGGGCCAAGGCAGGTATCATGCTGCGAGCCGGCTTTGAGCCGGAGTCTCCACACGCGATGGTCATCCGCTCGCTGAGAATGGGAGCAGCTATGCAGGGGCGAGATATGGCCGACCACGAGTCGTGGAATGTCCCACTCGTCGGCGGCGCCTACGGCCAGGGTGACGCCATCTGGTTGAGGTTGGACCGCGTCGGTGACGTCTTGACGGCTTCATACTCCGTCGCCGGAGACGACACAGTGCCGGCTACATGGATGGGCTCGACTTCTCGCGAGACACTGCTGCCCCCCGAAGTACTCATCGGCCTTGCCACGACCTCGCATGAGCAGGGTTCGCCTATCATCGTCGAATATGCTCACTTTTGCAGTGGCCCGTATGCAGGTCCTGTCGTCATTGCCCAGCCTGCAGTGCCCCCTGGTCCCAACGGGGGCAACGGCTTCATGGGCATCCGGGAGATCATCGACAACGGAGAGAT
>CP070675.1:5582133-5631081 GCA_020352215.1 Phycisphaerales bacterium | reverse complement strand
CGTGAAGGTGATGCCGATAGACTACCGAAAGGCTCTGGAGAAGATGCGGGCGGCCGAACAGCGGGATACCGAGACAACGCCCGCAACCGAGGAGGTGTTCCGCTAATGGTTGAGCCAAGAGGTTTTCTCAAATACAAACGCCGCCCTGTCGGGCACAGGCCAATTGAAGAGCGCATCCACGATTTCAATGAACTTGACCTGCCGCTCACACCAGATGAGCTTCGTGAGCAGGCAGCCAGATGCATGAATTGCGGAATACCTTTCTGCCACGGGGCCGGCTGTCCACTCGAGAACTGCATTCCTGATCTCAATGAGTTGGTATATAAGGACCGTTGGGAGAAGGCGTGTCAACTGCTGCACTTGACGAACAATTTTCCGGAAATCACCGGCCGGATCTGTCCAGCACCGTGTGAGACCGCGTGCACACTCTCGATCAACGACGACCCTGTGTTGATTCGGCAGATCGAATTGCAGGTTGTGGAACGCGGGTTCGAACAGGGCTGGATCAAACCTCTGCCACCGCCGAAAAAAACGGGCAAAAGGGTGGCGGTCATAGGCTCCGGCCCTGCGGGTTTGGCGGCTGCGCAACAGCTGGCGAGGGCTGGGCATGATGTCGTCGTATTCGAAAAAGACGAGCGCGTCGGCGGGATGTTGCGCTATGGGATTCCGGACTTCAAGCTGGAAAAACACATCCTGGAGCGCAGGCTCGATCAGCTAACCGCTGAAGGTGTCGAATTTCAGACCGGAGTGGATGTGGGAGAAGACATCTCGCCCGGATATCTCCGTAAGATGTTCGATTGCGTCTGCCTGGCTATGGGTGCTCGTCACCCCAGGGACCTTGCTGTTACAGGCAGAGGCTATGACAACATTGTCTTTGCCATGGACTATCTGATGGCACAGAACAGGCTCTGCTCCGGCGAACCAGCAGATGAGTCCGGCGAGGCAGGCCGTCCCATGACGACCGCCAAAGATAAAGTTGTGGCAGTAATAGGCGGAGGTGACACAGGTAGTGACTGTGTGGGGACAGCTCGCCGCCAAGGGGCAAAGAAAATATATCAGTTGGAGATTTTGCCGAAGCCTCCCGATATTCGACCCGCGGATACACCATGGCCCATGTGGCCGCGAACGATGCGGACATCTTCATCCCACGAAGAAGGCTGTGAGCGGCTGTGGTCCGTAATGACCAAGAAATTCTCCGGCTATGAGACTCGCGTCGGGCAGCTCAACGCTTGCAAGGTCGAATGGATAGAAAAGCCAGACGGCTGGAAGATAAAAGAGCTGCAGGGAACTGATCTGACCATTGACGTCGATCTGGTGCTCTTGGCTCTTGGCTTTCTGCATGTAGCCCACGAGGGCTTGGTCGATAAACTCGGCCTGCAGCTTGACGGAAAGGGCAATATTGTTGTTAACAACTGCCAGAGCCGTGAGCCTTGGGTATTTGCCGCCGGCGACGCAGTCCGCGGCGCTTCTCTGGTCGTCAGCGCGATCAAGAGCGGCCGAGAAGCGGCAGCAGCAATCGACGAGTGGCTGCGCGGAACCACGTAAGAGAAGGAACCTCAGCCCGTGACAGATATTAGCCGGGGCGAGACCGCTGGAATGCGACGATGCCAAAACGCAGAGACATACACAAGATAATGATAGTAGGCTCGGGCCCGATTGTGATCGGTCAGGGCTGTGAGTTTGACTATTCCGGTACGCAGGCCTGCAAGGTGCTGAGCAAAGAAGGCTATAAGGTCATCCTGGTGAATAGCAATCCGGCCACGATAATGACGGACCCGGAGATAGCATACAGGACATACATCGAGCCGATTACGCCTGAGATCGTCCAAAAGGTGATCGCCAGGGAGAAGCCGGACAGCCTTCTGCCAACATTGGGCGGACAGACCGGCTTGAACACGGCAGTTGCCCTCGCCGAGAGCGGGGTGTTGAGAAGATACAATGTCCGCATGCTTGGAGCCAACCTGAGATCGATAAAGAGGGCCGAGGAGCGCGACCGGTTCAAGAAGATCATACAGGACTGCGGGCTTGAGGTGCCAAGAAGCGGATACGCCCATTCGTGGCAAGAGGCACAGCAGATCATCGATTATGTCAAGTTCCCTGCAATTATACGTCCCTCCTACACACTCGGCGGAACCGGTGGAAACGTCGCCTACAACACGGCGGAGTACGACGAATACATTCACTGGGGCTTGAGCCTGAGCCCAAGGTGCGAAGTTCTTGTTGAAGAGTCCGTTATAGGCTGGAAAGAGTACGAACTCGAGGTAATGAGGGACAGGAAGGACAACGTCGTCATAGTCTGCCCCATCGAGAACCTTGACCCAATGGGGATCCACACCGGTGACAGCATTACGGTCGCCCCGGCCCAAACGCTCACCGACAAGGAATACCAGATCATGCGCGATGCGGCGCTGAAGATCATAAGAGCAATCGGTGTGGAAACTGGTGGGTCGAACATACAATTCGCCGTCCATCCGGGCACGGGCAAACTCTACGTCATTGAGATGAACCCTCGCGTTTCCAGAAGCTCTGCTCTTGCTTCCAAAGCGACGGGCTTTCCCATTGCCAAGATAGCTTCGCTGCTGGCGGTAGGCTATACGCTTGACGAGATTCCCAACGACATAACTAAGAAGACACCAGCTTGCTTCGAGCCGACTATTGACTACTGTGTAGTCAAGTGGCCCAGATTCACCTTTGAAAAATTCCCGGAGACCAATCCGGAGTTGACCGTACAGATGAAGTCTGTTGGCGAGGCGATGGCCATCGGCAGGACATTCAAGGAGGCGCTGCAGAAAGCCATAAGGTCTCTTGAGATCGACCGCTATTCCCTCGACGGCAAACATACAGAGAAGAGGCTGTCCGCAAACAGGCTGAAGGAGAGGCTCAGAAGCAACCGCTGGGACAAGATATGGTATGTGGCCGAGGCAATCAGGCGAAAGATGTCGGTCGCGGACATTTTCGCGCTGACCAAGATCGACCCGTGGTATCTGAACAACATAAGAGACATCATTAGACTTGAAGACAAAATCAAGCGCAGCGATCCTGCTAAACTCAGACGCAGCGATTTCATCCGGGCCAAGGAATACGGCTTCAGCGATAGATATCTGGCAGATTTGCTGCGGGTGGACGAACGCCAACTGAGAAAGCAACGGCAAGCGATTGGAGTGAACGCCGTCTACAAAATGGTCGATACCTGCGGGGCGGAATTCGAGGCGGCAACGCCATATCTTTACTCCACCTTCGAGAGTGAGTGCGAGGCTAATCCCACGAAAAGACGCAAGGTCGTCATCCTTGGCGGGGGCCCCAACCGCATAGGCCAGGGAATCGAGTTCGATTATTGCTGCGTTCATGCTGCCTTTGCGATGAAGGAGATTGCTGTTGAGTCGATAATGGTCAACTGCAATCCTGAGACGGTCAGCACCGACTACGACACCTCCGACAGGCTGTATTTTGAGCCGCTCACATTTGAAGATGTCATGTCCATCGTCGAAAAGGAAAGTCCGGACGGCGTGATAGTACAGTTCGGGGGCCAGACCCCTCTGAAACTGGCGGTTCCCTTGGAAAAAGCAGGGGTGAGGATAATCGGCACCTCACCCGATAGTATCGATCGCGCGGAGAACCGCAGGAGGTTCAACAGGCTGGTTCATAAGCTTGGCCTGCGCCAGCCCGAAAGTGGTACGGCAACGACGTACAATCAGACGATGAAAATCGCCGCAAAGCTCGGCTTCCCGGTGCTCATCCGGCCGTCATTCGTGCTGGGTGGCCGGGCCATGGAGATTGCTTACGATGAGCACACGCTCAAGGCCTGCGTTGATGATGCCATCGAGGCCTCCGGTGAGCACCCAATTCTGATCGACAAATTCCTCGACGATGCGACCGAGCTGGACGTCGACGCTATCTGCGACGGCAATAGGGTGGTGATCGGCGGGATAATGGAGCACATAGAAGAGGCCGGCGTGCACTCCGGCGATAGCGCCTGTTCACTGCCCCCGGTCTCGATAAAGAAAGAGATTCTGGCCGAGATCAAGCGACAGACGAAGCTCCTGGCTCTGGAACTGAAGGTCAAGGGCCTGATTAACATCCAATTCGCGGTCAAAGATGACAAGGTCTACATACTCGAAGTCAATCCGCGGGCGTCTCGCACAATCCCGTTTGTCAGCAAGGCTATTGGAGTGCCTCTTGCAAAGCTGGCGGCAAAAGTCATGACGGGGATGACGCTGGACGAGCTCAAGTTCACCAGAGAAGTCCAGCGCAGTCACTATGCCGTAAAAGAAGCGGTATTTCCCTTTCTGAAGTTCCCCGGCATGGACACGCTGCTCGGCCCCGAGATGCTCTCGACCGGCGAGGTGATGGGGATCTCGGATGACTTCGGTATTGCGTTTGCAAAGTCTCAAATAGCAGCCGGTAACAGCCTTCCAACTACCGGCCATGTTCTTCTAAGCGTAAAGGACGGCGACAAAAAAAGGGCCGTCGAACTCGCGCGAAGGCTAAGGGCGGTTGGTTTTTCAATCGTCGCCACCAAGGGTACGTGCATTGAATTCATCAACAATAATATTCCCTCTGAGTTCGTCCTGAAGATCACCGAAGGCAGACCACACATTGTTGACTCAATCATAAACGGCAAGATCGACTTGATCATCAATACGACCGTCGGAAGACAGTCGATAATAGACTCGTTCTCGATCAGAAGAACTGCGCTCGACAGGCAGATACCCTACGTGACAACAATCAGAGGCGCCGAGGCTGTGGTCAAGGCCGTTGAGGCGCTGAGACAGAGTAAAGTTGGAGTAAAGCCCATTCAATTGTATTATCGATAGCAGGGCATTGTTCACAACGAGTCGTGAAATCGCGGCTATCAGGAATCGCACAAGTGAAAGCTATTCTGTTACTTGAAGACGGCACGGTGTTCGAAGGCAAGGCTTTTGGCGCGAAGGGCCAGAAGTGTGGGGAGGTTGTGTTCAACACGAGCATGACGGGTTATCAGGAAATACTGACAGACCCATCGTACAACGAGCAAATAATCACAATGACCTATCCTCTAATCGGCAACTATGGGACAAACAGGATTGATTCGGAATCAAGGAAGATCTTCGCACGAGGCTTTATTGTGAAGGAGAATTGTGATTACCCAAGCAATTGGCGAAATGCTTGCAGCCTTGATGAGTATCTGAAGAAGAACAATGTTGTTGGCCTTGAGGGCATTGATACGAGAAAACTCGTAAAGCACATCCGGACCGAAGGTGCGATGAGAGGCATCATCTCCTCGACAGCACTTGGAGTAAGGAAGCTCACAGAGCAATTGAAAACTTATCCGGGTCTTGTTGGAAGGGACATAGTTAAGACGGCGACCGTCAGAAAGCCGTACCACTGGGACCAAGGCGTGATCGATGTGTTCGGCGATCGACGGTATAAAACCACAAGTACATACAAGGTCACTGCCTTCGATTTCGGGACCAAGCACAACATCCTGCGGTTGCTCTGTTCGCACGGTTGTGATGTGACCGTGGTTCCTGCACAGACGCCGCCCGAAGAGGTCCTGGCCCAGAGGCCCGATGGGGTATTCTTGAGTAATGGTCCGGGCGATCCTTCGGCCGTCAGTTACGCCGTCGACAGTGTGCGGGCACTCCTGGGCAAAGTACCGATATTCGGGATATGCCTCGGCCACCAGATACTGGCACTCGCACTGGGCGGCACGACCTACAAGCTTAAGTTCGGCCACAGAGGTGCTAACCACCCCGTGAAGAACTTGAGAACGGGCAAGATTGAGATAACCAGCCAAAATCATGGCTTTTGCGTCGATTTGGATTCGCTGAAAGACAAAGGCGTTGAGCTGACCCACCTCAATCTAAATGACAACACGCTTGAGGGATTCCGCTGCGATAAGTCTGCTGCCTTCTCCGTTCAGTACCATCCCGAGGCTTCGCCCGGCCCCCACGACTCAAGCTATCTGTTTCAGACCTTCACCGAACTCATGGACCACCGCAAGAATTGACGTGACCTCGCCGCTGGTTGCCACCTTCGTTGAGAACCCATGACCTCATCCTCCCGCTGGGCCATGCACGCTGACTACCTGAAAGCCAACGGTCGGATTCGAACCGACAACCACTGGTTTACAAAACCAGAGCTCTACCGTTGAGCTACGTTGGCACAAATTTCTGCAACCTCATCAGCTACGAAGCCCAAGTCAGACCGTGAGCCTCTACTGGTGGCGACTGTTGCTAAATATTAGCCAGAATCCCGGACTTATCAAGAACAAAGTCCTCCGAAAACAGCCGTATCTGCGTGTTCTCGCCGGCCCGCGTATTGCCGAGCCGGTCTGCACCGGCCCACCAAATGCGACGTCATTGATTTGGCCCCGTGAATCATACACAAGCACGCTGACGGTGTCGAAATCCTGTCGGGGAACTGTTATGGTGGCCAATTCAGCGGTCGTCTTCGGAACGTCCGTTTTCGACGGAATTGCCTTGACAGACCTGCAAACTCGTGCGACAATACGGTTGTTCGCCTTAGGCGAAGGTTTTTTTTTGCGCTTAGTGTCTGTGAAAGGACAAGCCATGATGAATTTTTTGCGTCAATCCGGAGCTAGTGGCAAAAAGCAACGTTTCCTGCTTTTTGCCTGGTACTTTGCACTTTTGATCGTCGCCGTTAGTCTGGCCTGCCGCCCGAAGGCTCCCGCCGAAGGCGATGCCAACGCGCCGGAGCCAGATGCCGCCCAGGCTCCGGTTGACAGCGTTGTCGTTACCATCAACGGCGCTGATATTATGCAAAGCAGCGTGGACGAGCTGGTCCAAGCACAGTTTCAAAGAATGGCTGCGAGAACATCACAACTACCACCTGCGTTTGCAGAGCAACTCAAGAGCCAGCTCAGACAACAGACTCTGGACAGGCTGATCGTTGAGCGGCTGTTAGATGGGCAGGCAGATAAGAGCGGAATAGAGATTTCCGATGAACGAGTAACGGAAAAGCTCACGGAGATGGCAGCCCAGCAAAAGCCTCCGTTGTCGCTGGAAGACCTGAAAGCAAGGATCGAGGGCAGCGGTCGGGACTTCGAGGAACTAAGACATGAGATTCGAAAGGGCTTGAGGTACGAACAGCTTTTCCAGGCGGAGTGGGCTGGAAAGATCGACATCACAGATGATCAAGTCAGCAAGTATTACTCAGAGAACCCAAAGGAGTTCGAGACACCAGAGCAGATAAGGGCCAGCCACATTCTCATTAAGCCGGACCCCAACACGGACCCGAACGAGGCCAAGGCAACCGCCAAAGCAAAGGCTCAGGACTTGCTGAAGCAGATCAAGGACGGTGCCGATTTTGCCGAATTGGCCAAAGCACATTCCGGCTGTACGTCGAGCGCAAATGGCGGTGATCTGGGATTCTTCGGCAGAGGTCAGATGGTACCACCTTTCGAACAGGCGGCCTTCGAACTGCAGCCAGGGCAGATTAGTGACGTTGTTGAAACGGAGGTTGGATACCACATAGTGAAAGTGGCCGAGCGCAAAGATTCCAGCGTCGTTCCACTTGAGCAGGCGAAAGACGGAATCCTTGAAAAGTTGCGAGATCGCAAAAAAGGCGAGATCGCCGAGGCGTACGTCAAATCACTCAAGGAAGCAGCCAGTATTGTCTATCCGCCCGGCCAGGAGTCGACGCCTAACGTTCCGGCTCTTCCGAACCCGGATGGGGGCAGCTAAAGTACTGTGCGCCGGGAATTTGTCCCCCGGAAAAAGTTCAAGGGATCTTCCGCGGCAAACCTGCTGTCTGAGTTGTCGCCGGCCTATTTCAGCAGCTGAGGGCTCGAGGAAATCTACTCTAACAAAGTAGCCGGATCGAGATTGGCTGCTTCGATCTCCTTGAAGTACTTCACGGTGCCGACTTTCAACTCAATCGTGGCTTCGTCGTCACAGACAATTATGCCCCTCGGATGCATCTGCAGCGCGCTGATTGTCCACACGTGATTCACGCTCCCCTCAACCGCGTGCCGCAATGCGCGTGCCTTGTTGTGACCGTTAACGATAATCAGCACCTCCTTGGCATCCATGACAGTCCCCACACCCACCGTCAAAGCTGTCTTGGGAACCTTATTCATGTCGTTGTCGAAGAATCGCGAGTTGGCAACGATGGTATCGTGTGTCAAGGTCTTCACGCGGGTCCTCGATGCAAGTGAGGATCCCGGCTCGTTGAATGCAATATGGCCGTCAGGCCCTATCCCGCCGACAAACAGCTCGACACCCCCGGCCCTTTCTATTCTCTCCTCGTAGTCGGCGCATTCGGCTTCAAGATCCGGCGCGTTTCCGTCAAGGATGTTAACGTTCTCTTTCCGTATATCTATATGCTCGAAGAAATTGTTCCACATGAATGAATGGTAGCTTTCCGGGTGATCCTTGGCCAAATTCACGTACTCATCCATATTGAAGGTAATGACGTTCTTAAATGAGACAATCCCTTTCTTATTGAGCGCTGTCAACTCCTTGTACACTCCCAGTGGGGAGGAACCCGTCGGCAGGCCCAGCACGAAAGGCCGGGACTCGTCCGGGCCGAAAGCTCTGATTCTGCTGGCGACATAATTGGCGGCCCACTTGGACGCCATCTCATAATTCGGCTCGATGATGATTCTCATGGATTACCCCTCTTACTGAAAAAAACTTCCCAACATCTTCTCCGAGACAACGAGAATTGTTCTCCCTAACGTAATCTCGCCATACGGCTTATAAGATCCTCAGCAAGTGCTGTTTTGCTGCTCATGTGCTTCTCTATCTCACTGACAAAACTGTCATCTTCAAACGTACCTCGAACCGCTGCAAAATCCAGATGTTTTGTTTGCTCCTCTCCATCGAGACCGAATCCGGTTTGAGCGGTTTCGGCAAACTCCTTCTTGGCATCCGCGTAGAAAAGACGGTCGAGTTCCAGTACGGCCTCCCTCCATTTCGTCGTCATGTCGACAATGTCATCAGCTGTGATCTGATCAACCGTTTTATCAAGTCGCCGCTGCAGAACGTCTGCCGCCCACACCCACTCGTACACTGGATAGTTTTCGTGCACCAACCTGAAACTATCCGCCACTTGCTCAAGGCTCTCAACGGTGCCGTTTTCAATATCACTAAGGACTTTCTCCACGGCCTGCTCGGGAGCGAGCAAGCCGGCCATATCCACCCATTTCCCCAGGCCCATATCTGTCTCAGGGCGCAGCGCCTCCCGCAGCTCATCGGTGCTGTTGAACTGCTTGTTTTCCAGACGTTTGATCAGGCAATTGCCCAAGAACTTTTCAACGCCGAGCTCATACAATCTGATGCCGCGATCTAATGCCGAGTTCTTGATCTTGACGCTGTGATATGTGAAATAGTCTGACGTCGCCCCGGAGGTGGCCTTGAGTCTGTCGAGCAGGTCTCGCCCGTTGAGCATCTTTTGAATCGTATATGGACTCAGAAGTTTGAAGTTGATGTGATCGAGCCTCTGAGGATTCTTGCGCCGGTCGCGCTTCGGCCATTTCCGAGCATCGCGAACGGTTCCAACGCTCCGCAAATTCACACCCGGCACCAACACGCTCTCGTCTTCGTGCTCAATCAGGTATGAGAACGGCAGATCCGAGGTGTCTGAGTTTCTGTAATGTCTGCCCATCACAACGGTAAATGCCCCGACCTTGGCCGGCCAGAGCATGTATGAATCGCTGGCGGTCTTGGAGCCTCGCTCAACCACGCCCTGATGAACCGGCCCGAGTTTGTACATGTGATTGCTTTGGTTGGTTCCACTGCCGGCGTTCAGAAATGAGAAGAGTCCTGCAATCAGCAGCGTGGACTTATGGTGCGTCACCGTATAAGGCCCGGCGAATATCGCACAAGCCTCGCCGTGGAAGCCGCCACAGTTGGCAAAGAAGACCGAGTTTTCCGCAGAGTAGTGTTTGGCCAGTACCGTACCCTGGCCCACAAAACAGTCATACACTATCGTGCCATCGGTGATCTTGGAGCCGCTGCACACGATGAAGTTCTCCGCATAGACACCGGGCCCTACGTAGACCGGATCCTCTTGGCAACTATTGATAGAGCCGTTCTCCAACCTGTTGACGCCCTCTATCACACTCGCCGGTCCAATCCTGGTGCTCTTTATGGTTCCGCAGTTGATGATTCGTGCATCTTTTCCTACCAGGCCCATGGTAGAGCTGACTGAGGCCGCGTAGTCGGCTATCATCTTTTGCAGCTTCTCAATTACCTTCGGGCGGTGGCGATAGAAGGCTATTGTGTAGGCAGTGTGAGCCGAGAGGTGGTCATAAATCGGTATTTCTCGGCCGCCGGCCTCGTTTACAACCGCAACCTCCGTTCCGTTGCCGAACGAACTTCCGCCCTCCACAGCGAGCAGGTCGATATTGTCTATTACCACGCCATCTTCCACCACGTAGTTGGCAATGTAATTCCTCACACGGCTTATGTAGACATCGTTGCCGATTTCACAGTTGTAAATCGTTGCGTCACTAATTCCGGCAGGCTTTGTTAGGCCCCCGAAAAAGGACACGCGTTTTTCGAACACGCCTAACTTGACCTCACCACAAAAGTGCGTCGATCTGACGGTATCGGCATCGAAACCTTCCGCCACCAGGACTTTTGCCCAGTCATCACAGGTGCAGCCCTGGTTTTGGAGTCTTTCGATGTCTTCTGGAGACAGAGAATGGTATTCTCGAGGCATCTTCCGCACCTTTCGCTCAGTCGAACAAGTCGGTAGTCCAGCAGTTGCCATCTCGATATCCTTCAAGAAGATATATCACTGGTCGTTCGTTTCGGATGGTCCACACCAACGAGGCAAATATACGTGTGGCAACTGCTTCGGTCAAGGCATTTGCGGCGAGACCGCTGCACGGGGCTGTACCGCAATGGCAGATCCTCGTGGGACTCTTGGCAACGGCCAATGCCCGAACGCGGCGAGCCTAAGAAAAAGGCCAATCTCGATGTCTATGCCCAAAGACAGGCCGGTCAACAGCGCCAGGCGCCGAGCAATGGACAGAAAAAAATTATACTTATTTTCGTTTTTTTTGTGGACAAGTTGTACAAATGTACGATATACTACTTGTACATTTGTAAAAGAGCCTCATGTCGATAGGAGAATTGGTATGACAAAGCCCAAATTGCCGGCCGTAAGCCCCTCCGAAACGGAAGTCCTCAGAATAGTCTGGCACCTGCGACAGGCAACGGTGCAACAGGTCTGCGACAAGTTACCTGCCAAGCGGAAGATAGCCTACGCCACGGTTCAGACGCTATTGCGTCGCTTGGAGAAAAAGGGCTACTTGAGGCACAGGTCCAAGGGCAAGGCCCACGTATTCTCTGCTGCGGTGCGGAGCGAAGACGTAATAAAACGATCCGTGGGAGACTTTTTGGACCGGCTGTTCGGGGGCGATCCTGTCCCGCTTATGCAATACCTGGCCCAGCACGGAAGAATCGGGCCCGACGACATTGAGAAACTCAGACGACTGGTTGAGGAAAGCAAATCATAGCTCTTTGCGGAGACAAGGCAATGACAAGCATTCTAATCCGAATCACGGACTACCTGCTGATGCAAAGCTGGCAGATAGCGGTCCTTTCGGCGCTCGTGGCGGTGGTATGTTTACTCTTGAGAAGCGCAAACGCGCATGTTCGATATTTGCTCTGGCTCATCGTTCTGGGCAAATGCCTTGTGCCGCCCCTGCTCACGGTTCCACTGGCGATTCTACCACCGGACCGGGTGCCTGCGCCGGTCATGGTCGTGGAGACCGAAACGTCTGTGGCAAGTGCCGCCGTGGCGAATTCCGAGACTGCCGAGCCTCTTGTAGCGCCAGTGGCCACAACCGAGCCGACCCTTATGGAAACTCTGGAGCGTATCACGTTGCGCCAATGGCTCGGTATCGGCTGGGGCGCCGGAGCAGTCGCATTCTTCGCCACGGCCCTGACAAAGGCCCTGCATGCTGGTCTGTGGCTGCGCCGCCGACGAAGGCCCGCTACCACCGAATTGGACAAGCAGATCCGGCACTTCTTGGCGGATTGTGGTCTCAGGGCCGTACCACGGTTCTGGCTGGTCAAAGGCGTGGGTCAGCCGTTTGTCTGGGGCCTGCTACGCGGCAACATATACCTGCCTGCCGATTTCGCTACGGCCGACAGCCGCCACCACCGTGGCGTCCTGGTCCATGAGCTGTCCCATGTTCTGCGTTTTGATGCCGCCGTAAATCTGCTGCAGTTAGTCGCCCAGGCAGTATTCTGGTTCCATCCCGTGGTCTGGTGGGCGAACAAGAGGATCCGCGCCGAGCGCGAGAAATGTTGCGACGAGATGGCGATTGCCCGCCTTGGTACATCGCCGAAGGACTACAGCGCTGGCATCGTGGATGCCCTGGCGGCCGAGTATGAAACGACCCGGCTGGTCCCCTCGTTGGCCATTGCGGGACCGGTAAACACAATCGAAGAGAGGATAAAGACAATCATGAAACCGGGAAAGAGATTCCACAGACGGCCAAGCGTGATGGCCGTAGCTGCTGTTGCGCTTATGGCTGCCCTGGCTCTACCGACAACATTTGCTGTGGCGCAGCGAAGCCCTGAACCACAGGCTCCGCCGGCCGAGAGTGCGAATCTAAAGGTCTTGGAGACGAAATTCGAGCCGATACAGCAGGGCAAAAACGTGCTTTATGTGAAGGTGCAGAACAGCTCAGATGCGGAGCAAACATTCGCCGTCCACATACAAACCCGGTCGCCGGAATACGGCCGCGGCGGCGTGGGCTGGGGCAGACCTTTCCTCGACGAAATCCCTGCCGGCGAGACGAAGTCGGTCCGCTGCGCGTTCCACATTCAAGGGCCCGTGACGGACTCCACATGGGTACGGCTGCAATTCTACAACCCGCTTTCCGCCGACGAATATGATTTCGACAAGCATTTCGGCAGAACGAAGTACTTCGCCGGTGATCTGAACAAGCGCGGAACCATTCAATCACCTTTGGAACCGGCTACACGAAGGGAATCCAAAGCTGCCATCGACACTCTCCGTCAGATTCAGTCGCACATAAGAGCCAAGCAGTACCGAGAAGCCTGGCGCATGTTCACAAAGGACTACAGAGATGCCGATCAGACCGACACGCTGGAGAAGTTCACACGGGTCATGGAACCGCAGTGGGGGTACAACCTTTTCCACTGGGAAAGGGACGATTTTCTTGCCTTGCAGCCGGAATCCGTGAGCGCGAGGGATGGCTCTCTGACCTTAGCCGCCACGTGCAAAGGCCAGGCATGGACAATAGATCTTGTTCGAGAGGCTGGCCAGTGGAAAGTCGATTGGATCAGCGGATATACGCCGCGCATCTTGCAGTGGCAGAACTGGGAGCAGCGCCTCCTGCCCAAAATGGAAAAACGCAGCACAAAACACTTTGACATATATTACTTCAAGGACTCGACTGCCGAAGGGCATATCGACAGCATCGCTACACAAAAGGAGGAGAGCTACAGGAACATATGTGAGTCTCTTGGCAAGGATTTCGATCTCCGGATTCGTGCCATACTTTTTGAGGACAGGCAGTCCAAGCACCGTGCGACCGGCCATCAGGGGGCCGGCTGGGCTTACGGCAACACAATTGTCGAGGTCTACAACGAACAGGAAAAAGTTGATCCGTATCACGAAACGACTCACATCCTGATGGGCAATATTGGCAGTCCACCGGCGCTTCTCAATGAGGGCTTTGCTGTATACATGCAGGTCGGCCAAATGTGGAACAGTGAGCACATAGACATCACCGCAGCCAGGCTGGCCCAACAGGGCAAACTCGCACCGTTGAACGAGCTTATCACTCGCACGGAGATAGGCTCTCGAAGCGACGACGGCGAAGTAGCTTATCCGCAATCCGCGTCCTTCGTAAAGTTCCTGATCGACAAACACGGCAAAGACAAATTCGTCCAGGCGTATAAGGAACTCAAGGGCTCAGATGATACGGCGGTCCATCGGCAAAACACCGAGAAACTTGCTCAGATCTACGGCGAGTCGCTGGCACAACTCGAACAGCAATGGAAGAACGTGCTCTTGTCGTCCGATGTTGGTGCGCCGGCTCGGCCTGCTGCCAAAAGCGGCGAGAATGGGCGGGATCAGGACAAAGCTGAAATCCAAGTCCAGGTGCGTTTGATCTCCATGCCGGCGGACGCCAACGAAGTTGATGGTTTCCTGAAAGAGGAAGAGGTGGACCTCTCTCAGACACAGCAGGATCCCAACCAGTGGTCATGCTTGCTCAACGACGACCAAGTCAAGCGGCTCCTGGCATTGGCACGCGAGAATCAAGGTTGGAAATGCCTCGTTACACCCAGGGTAAACGTATTCGACGGCAAAGCAGCGACCGTGCGAATCACCACCGAGATACCGTTCATTTCTGGCTACACCGATGCCAATGCGCCCTCGCAAGAACCCCAGCCAAAGTACGACTGGGTCGATAGGGGGGTCTCGCTGGAAATCACACCGAAGCTCCAGCCCGGCGGCACGAATATCGTCACCGTCTACTTTGCCGCTGAGATCTTCGACATCACAGGGTACGAGAAGTTCGAGTACAAGGGCAAGTACCCGTACGAGATTCCCACAGTGCGAAGGAGTACGGTGTCAATTCATTATTCGGCCTACAGCGGTCAGACATTGCTCCAGGGTCTGCCCAAAATGACGATATGGCAAAACGATAAGGCGGAGCGGAGAAGCCTGCTCATACTTGTCAAAGCTCAAAAGAGTCAGGTTGAGTAGCCCCTTTCCTCAGGAGTCTTTGGACGTTGAAGACGAATACTCCTGAGATTGGCGTCGCGGTCACGACACGGGTGCCGACTACGGATGTTCGCCGGCAAGGGAAAAATGACAACTGCCACGGCTCATCTTGCCCTTGGAGTTCTCCATTTCACTGCCTTTGGTGTGGCACGCCTTGCATCCGCAGACATCTTCACTGAAGTCAGCGGCTGCAAAGGACTGACCTGCGAGATTACGGTTGAGAATCTCGGCGGTTTTCCTGGCTGTGTCGGCAGTGAGACGTCTGCATCGTTCCTTTTGCTGCTTGCCTGCGGCTTTGTAGCCCGAAGCCTTGCACCAATTGGTGATTGACACATGGCAGAGGACCAAGCCTGCAGTTGATCGCGGCATTTCCATTTCCAATATCGGGCTCTCAGGCACATGGGCCGGCAGTTCGGCCGTTTCATACCAGAGGAACAATTCGTCTATAAGCAGCGTGCGTTGCGGCTCCCCTGCGACAAACAGGCCGATAGCGGCTCCCCCACCGTTCAGTGCACCGCACAGAGAACCCCAGCCGCCCGCCCCGGCGGCGCCGTATGCCATCATGCCAAAAGGAAAAGACTGGTAAGGCTCGCCGTATCGTTCCGCCAATTGCGACACCAGTCCGGCGAAAACTCCATACATGCAATGGCCCTTCTGGTAATCGCGATACGCTTTCTCTGCGGTAACATCCGGATCTAATTGGGCATAGGCCCACGGAGATTCGGGTCTCCTTTCCCTATCTGCGTAAGGCCCTGTTTTCCCGGACCAGCAAGAAGAAAGAGCGCACGCACCGGCGGCTGCAGCAATCGGCCCCAACAGCTGTCTTCTTGTGACGTCTCTCATTCTTGTCCCCTTTGAAAATGAAATCCTGAGATTGACTACTATGCCTTACGCCCGCACCACACCTCGTCTGACCATTGGATTGAAGCACATGTGGCGTTGCCTTTCAAGATGATGCGCCAAGACATCAACATTCGGGGGGATGCCGCTCGGGTGCTTCCTAAAGGCCAGAAGTGATACGAAGTGAAGATCCGGCACGCACGCGAAAGGCAATGCCGCTCGCCCGACTGCGACAAGGCGCGTTCTCAAGGCATTCGTTTCAGGGATCTGAAAGCTGTCACCCAAACCGTTCCGACCAGGAACAGCACCACCGTAGCCGGCTCGGGGACAGTGATCAGAAGTTGAAAGCTGTCTAACTGCCCGACGTCGGCGTAGAACGCATCGTAAATCTGCAATCTCCAGAGACCGAACGCGTCCTCATCATCGAAAACATCAAGCCGACCGGGTGACAGCGGACTGAACCGGCCGGTAAAGGGTGGTGTTGCCTCTTCGATCGGGGTGCCCGCTTCGTCGTCGAATATTGTCTGGATGTAATCTTCACCCTCAAAGTACTCGTCAAATGGATTGTACATATTCAGGCAAAGCCTCTCGGCCGACGGGCTCTCCACAAAGATCTGCAGATCCAACACCTTGGTGTGTGTTAGGGTGATGCCAATATCCAGGTCCACTATGCCAAGATGATCGGGGACTTCTATGACGGCATCACTCATCCATCCTTTGCTGCTGTCCGGATCGGCGGGGATTCGCAAATCAAACAGGCCACTGTAAACATGGACCGGTTGACCGCAAGCACGAGCGCAGAACAACACCGCAAGAGAAGCTATTGCTAAGGGTCGTACCCTACCACCAACCTCCATTCTTCAGCCTCCAACAGTCTTCGCGTGCGAGACCGCCTCTGAAGCAAACCCGACCTTTGGACATCGGAGCCTAATATTATAGGACGTCAAAGGCAAGCAAAAAAACTTTTTTTTTGGCGGGCTCTTTGACTGTTCGACGGCACGCACTGCCCGGCCGCGATTGGCACGGTGAACCAGCCCCTCACGCACGGCCCGTACCCCCCAACACCGTCTATTTGACTTCAACAACGGAATTGAGGTCGCCGTAAGGGTTCAATTCCGTCCACTCATTGTAAGGATCCTGCTGCCACTGACCGTCAACGACCAAACGGTAGCGATATAGGCCCCGGGGCAGCTTCATCTGGGTCTGCCAAACGCCGCTCTCACCCACTCGCTGCATGGGATTCTCTGCCGGCTGCCAATTGTTGAAGTCTCCGGCAATCTGCACGTCCTGGGCGCGAGGGTAGAGCGTTACAAATACAATGGCATCCTGTATCAGGCTTACACCGTAGTAATCTGAGAGCTTCTCATCAGTACCGGCCAGCACAGGTTCCTCGTCAACCTCTTCCATTTCTGCAGGGGCCCGCGGGGCCTCTCGTTCGGGTTTTGTCACCTTCAGCAGGTCATCGGCTGTAGTGCTGATCGATTCGAGCTGATCCGCCAGCGAGTTGACAATCTCCCGCTGTTGCTGGCTGGCCTCCCAGCCGATGACCTCACGGGCCAATGCTTCAAAGTCCTTCTGCCCCTTGCTGGCAGGGTCGTACTCGTTGATTGGCTGGCCAAAACTGGCTGCTTCCTTGATCTTTGTGTTGAAATTGACGATCGTCCCATACATGCGGTCGGAAAAGTGGTTACGCAGTTCCGCCAGGATTTCTCTGGCCATCTTCGTCCTGATATCGTACATGCTGGCCAGAACCCTCACATCCACTTCCTGTCTGCACCGCTTGCAGAGGATACTCAAGGTCTCAAGCTGCTTGCTCAGCCCATGCAGGGCAAAATAGCCTGTCTCGACTGGAACAATAACGTCGCTTGCCGCCCGCAGTGCGTTGAAGGTCAACAATCCCACGGCGGGAGGACAGTCCACTATTACATAGTCATAATCGCCATGCACTTCGTCAATTACACTCTTGAGGCAGTTCTCTCGGTCTGCAAAGCCAGCCATCTGCTGCTCGAATGCGGACAGATCTATGCTGGCCGGCGACAATTCCAGTTTGTCGCTTATCTGCCACAGTATTTCGGTCAGTCTTATGGGCTCGTTTCTGCTCTTGCTTATCAGGACATCGTAGATGCTCTGTTCTATCTGCTCCTCCGGCACGGCCAGACCGACCGCGCAATGCGATTGTGGGTCCATGTCGACCAGCAAGACCTTTTTGCCCATCTCAGCTAAGGCGCTGGCCAAATTTATCGACACCGTTGTCTTGCCACAGCCGCCCTTCTGATTGACAACCGCTATAGTCCTCATAATCTTTCTCCAGCCATACACCACATTCTGTAGCATACTCGGGAAACCCCGGCATCGGATTCCCAAAAAACGGCGTGAAAAATGCCCTTTTCCAGTGCACAAACATCACGCGATTAATACTATTATTCGGCAAGAAAATCCGAAAAACTTTATCTTTTTATGGGACGGGCCGATAAAAACGTCTCCCAAAACTTGGGCCCCCAAGGCCCGTTTTTTTGCCACTTTGAATGGTTCGAGAAGCTGGTATAATTGCCCAAAGACAGCCGCGGGTCTTCGTGGTACGGGTGGACCCGAGTCCGCGCGCGTGCGTCGGTTACCGCCAACGGGGCCGGCCAGTACGTAAGAACCAAAGTTAGGAGCAGGAACAATGAAAGACCAAGCGATAAAGCGTCGGAGGTTCTTGAAGTACAGCGTTGCAGCCGCGCTCGGACCCGGCATGTTGGGCAAACGAGTTTTCGCTCAGGACAAACAGCAACGAGCACTGCCGAAAAAGGCGCTCCAGCTGGGCATGCTGCCGAGGACGCTCTCTGATCCCGACAAATTCAAGCTGGCGAAAGAATGTGGATTCCAAGGCATCGAGGCTGCGCCCATGAAAGATCTCGGTGCGGCGCAGCAACTCGGCAAATTGGCCAAGGAGGCGGGTGTGCCGATTCATTCAATTGTTTACGGGGGTTGGGGGGCGCCGTTTTCAGATCCTAACGCAGAAGTAATCAAAAAGGGTTTGCAGGGAATGGAGGCAGCACTGCGCAGTGCCAAGGCAATGGGCGCCGACACAGTGCTTCTGGTACCTGCAATAGTCACAGAGACTGTCGGATATGGCGATGCCTACAGACGCTCGCAGGAACACATCCGCAAACTTCTGCCACTGGCCGGGGAACTCAGAGTGGTAATAGCTGTCGAGAACGTGTGGAACAAATTCCTCCTGAGCCCGCTGGAGTTCGCGCGCTACGTGGACGAATTCGACAGCCCGTGGCTCAAAGCCTACTTTGACGTAGGTAACGTGATCATCTTCGGGTTCGCTCAGGATTGGATCCGTACGCTTGGCAAACGCATCGTCAAAATCCACCTCAAGGACTTCAAACGCAGAGGCTACCAATGGCCCAACTTGCTCGACGGCGACGTTAATTGGCGCCAAGTGCGCCGAGCGTTGGATGAAATCGGCTATCATGGATTCATGACGACCGAATTATCCGGCGGCGATGAAGCCTACCTGACCGACCTGTCCAAACGTATAGACCAAATCATTGCGATGTAGCGGTTGTTATGCAGTGTCAAAATCCAGCGGATGGCTGCTGGTCCGGCCCAGGCGACAGTCCCCAGCCGTCCGGAGTGCTGATTTCTGCATCTCCTCTGGCGGGCTGTGGCGCATGAACAGCGTCTGTGATCTTCGGCAGTGACCTACCGATCCCGTACGGAATCCGCGCCCAGATATCTCCCCCTAATTCCGAGACATCCGGAAAGAGAGAGGGCCAGCCCAAAAAGAACCGGCCCTTTTGCCTCCAAGCACGCAGATTAGATTACCTGATCGCCTCAGAATGTATACTTAGCACTCAAGGTGAACCAGGTTTCGTCCGGCGAAAGGTTGACGCTCTTGTCCATCGTCCTCTGGTAGTAGAGTGCTGGGGTCAAGGTGACATTGTAGCCGCAGTCGAAATCCGTCGAGGCGCCAATGACCCAGTTGGACCAATCATGATCCACACCTATACCTCGGGGGTCAACACCATCATTGTAGACAAGCTCCCCGTGAAAATTCACGACCTGCTCAGGAACTTCAGGCAGTATGCCTGTAAGGGTCCATCCATAGTCGAGCATGAAGATGTGGGCCCAGCCGGCAGCATCTCCGGTAAACAGATTATTCTCGTACATCGGCCAGAGGCCAACAGCTGCATAGCTGGGACACAGTCCCTTCACAGGCAGAATATTCGGCCACGCAAGAATCATCTGCAGCTCGTGCAAATCAAACCACGAGGCCTTCGCTTGTGGGAAATTGTAGTAGACCCAACCTATCCTGTAGTTGGTGGCATAGGGTTCGCTGGCGTAGATGCTGTTCTGGTAATACACGGTGTAGTCCCACCGTTCCCCCATTTCGTATCCAGCCGGCATGGCGCGGTGGAACATGGCGCTGATTCCAATGCCCGAGCCATACAAATCTAAATCAACCGAACCCTGGATGCCAGCCGTATCAGGCGCCCACACGTCAAAGCCCCGCCAGATATATTCGGTCAGCATGGTGAACTCCAGCACACCATGTAGGTCGCCTTCAAACGAAAGCAACTTGCCATCCAGTCCCAGCCAGTTTTCTCCACCGGCGTGTGCCGGGCCACTTGCCGCCAACATAAGGACGGCAATCAGCAGAATAACTACTTGTTTCATGTCAATCTCTCCTTTAAAACAGCCTTCTAAATCTTCTTGTGACACTACTTTGCCCAAACGTTATATCTCACGTAAACCCCCAAGTAGTTTACCACTTCCCACTCTTTCTAACCTCCGCCTCGGGCAGATTCTCGAGATCCTTCGTATACTTTTGCAACTCTTCATCCGGAAGCTCATAATCGGTAAGCTGGTTCGAGAGATATGCATCATAGCCACTTAGGTCCATTAGGCCATGCCCGCTGTAGTTGAATAGGATCACTTTCTCTTTGCCCTCTTGCTTGGCCGTTTCAGCCTCTTCAATGGCAGCGGCCACTGCGTGGCTTGTTTCCGGAGCGCAAATAGCGCCCTCTGTCCTGGCCCAGGTCAAAGCAGCCTCATAGCACTTGTTCTGGTGGTAGGCCCGAGGCTCAAAGAGACCTTCATTAACACACTGACATACCAGCGGGGCCATCCCGTGGTACCGAAGCCCACCTGCGTGAATTGGCGGCGGAATGAACGCGTGCCCCAGTGTGTGCATCGCCATAAGGGGCGTTGTGCAAGCGGTGTCGCCGAAGTCGTAGTGGAACGGTGCCCGCGTCATCGTCGGACAGGCCTTGGGCTCAACCGGCATTATCTTTATATCCGCGCCGTTTATCTTGTCGGCCGTAAACGGGAAAGCCAGGCCCGCAAAGTTGCTGCCGCCGCCGGCACAACCGATAACGATGTCGGGGAGCTTCTCCCCGGCGGCTTCAAGTTGTTTCTTAGCTTCAAGGCCAATGATTGTCTGATGCAGGAGCACGTGATTCAGCACGCTGCCCAGTGAGTACCGAGTCTTGCCAGATGGATCGGTGACGGCTTCCTCAATGGCCTCGCTTATCGCAATCCCCAGACTACCCGGCGTGTCAGGAAGTTCTTCCAGCACCTTCCTCCCGGCGTTCGTTTCCGAACTTGGGCTGGCGACACAGTTGGCCCCCCAGACAGCCATCATGATCTTCCGGAATGGCTTTTGTGTGAAACTGATCCTTACCATGAACACTTTGCATTCCAGACCAAGCAGGCTACAGGCAAACGCCAGAGCGCTACCCCACTGGCCCGCTCCGGTCTCGGTCGTTAACTTTTTGATGCCGAATTCCCTGTTGTAGTATGCCTGTGCCACCGAAGTGTTGGGTTTATGACTTCCCGGCGGGCTGTAGCTCTCGTCTTTGTAGTAGATGCGCGCCGGAGTCTTCAGGTGCTTCTCAAGGTACACAGCCCTTTTCAGAGGCGCCGGCCGCCATCGATAAAGAATGTTGAGCACCTCTTCAGGGATATCTATCCAGCGTTCTGCGCTGACCTCCTGTTCTATCAGATTCATAGGGAAAACGGGTGCCAGCATATCCGGCGTGACAGGCTTGCCATCCGGACCAAGCGGCGGAAGCAATGGTGTCGGCAGATCAGCCGCCAGGTTATACCACTGTCGCGGAATATCACTTTCTTTCAGCAGTATCTTTTTTTCCATTCTTCAATCTCCAATTCAACCATCCATACAGTACAATGGCACAGGTAAGTATCCTGTATAAAACATTCCCAGTCTACTGTCAAACAAATTCGACCACAATTTTCAACCTTGAAATTTACGCAAATACGGGACCAATAGGCGATTCATTTTCCCCAAGAAATCCCCAATCCGTTCCACAGAAGAATCTCAGGCAGTTTCCCAATGAGCCCTATCAACGGGATTGCTCCCCAGCCTCGGCATTCCCAGGGACATTGCCCATCGACGGACCAACACGACACGCCACAACTAAAAGACCATGGCGGCATAACCGACGCTGTCCTGGCCTGTGGTACCCATGTCTCGGAGCATCACTTCATTGCTGTTGGTATGTGCGAGCAATACGCCCTTGGTTCTGCCAAGGGCCCTCGCCGCGGCGACAGTTGCCGCTGCCGCGCCAGGGCCGCACGCGTTGCCGTTGCTTGCAGCGCTGCTGAGCAAACGCTCCGGCGCGAGCTTCAGAGCCAACTCAATGAACTCCCTGTCGTTGACCTCGGTTGCCCACTCCAATGCCTGCCTGCCCAGCCCCATCGGCGTAAAGCCATAGCGCGGGCCATAGTGCGTCAAATCAGTCGAACCGATGCACACGATTCTCTTCTCTTTGTCGCGGCCGATGATGTCGCCCACGTTCGCACCCAATGCTACCGCCTGCTCCGCCGGCGGAACGATGATGGGTAATATCTTTGCACCGGCAAAAAGGTGTTGTATGAATGGGATCTGCACCTCAATGCTGTGTTCGTGAGCGTGCGCATCGGGCTCACTTTTGGCGGCTTGGCTACCCAATACTGCATCTGCCAATTCCTCGTCGACGGCCACCTCGCCAAGTGGCGTCCCCCAAGTACCTCCGTCATACACGGCTGGCGATCGCCCGTAGTAGCTGTGTGCAGCCCCAAATATTACGAAGCTGTCCACGTGCTCGTGTTGACGACTCACCGCGGAGAAAACCATAGCCGCCAAGGCTCCGCTGAACGCCCAGCCGGCGTGTGGAACAATCCCCGCAACTATTGTCCCCGGTAATGATTCGCTTGGTGTTTCCCCCGCAAGGTACCCCCTAATCTCCTCAACACAGGAGTCACGGTCGCCCGGATAGAATTGGCCTGCAACAATGGGTCTCCTTGTTTGCATTTCTGCCACCTGAGTTCTTGCACTCTGGGCACTTCTCTGCTACCATTGGTAGAATGACCCAAAGCGATGGACTATTGTAACTTACCGAGAAGAAAAAACAAATGGTATCAGAAAAGATTGCTCCAGTAGCGGTGGTTATGGGTTCAGACAGCGATTTGGACGTAATGAGCAGCTGCATCGATCAACTGCGCGATTTTGGCATTGAACCGACCGTCCGGATACTCTCGGCTCATCGTACGCCACAAATGGCCGCGGAATTCGCGCAAACGGCCCGTGAGAAGGGAATAAGGGTGATTGTCGCCGCTGCAGGCATGGCAGCGCATTTGGCCGGCGCTTTGGCCGGGCGGACCACACTGCCAATCATAGGAGTGCCGCTGATCTCCGAAGCCGGCTTGGGAGGAGTCGATGCCCTGCTCAGCACTGTCCAGATGCCACCCGGCGTTCCTGTGGCCACTATGGCCATCGGAAGAGCGGGGGCGAAAAACGCCGCGATCTTCGCCGTGCAGATCTTGGCATTAGCGGATGGGGCTCTCCGGGACAAGCTGACCCGGTTCAGAGAAGCCCAACAGGATAAAGTGGTCGAAAAGGACTCAGGTTTGCGGTAAGACTGCCTTCTTGTCGAGGCGACCTTGGTAGCAGTCGGACATTCTCGACCGGCCGGGGCTCTTGCCACGAGCGCCATCTCCGTTTACACGTCCGTTTCTCGCCGCGAATGAACACCCACGTGCTGTCTGTTTGCCGCCTCAACCAGTATGTGAATCCGCCCGTTTGCTTGTATCCCCGTTACGCAAGTAATGCCGTTTATTGACGAGCCCTCTTCTGCTCGTCGGCGCAACAACGGATCTGTCCACAGTCCGAAAAAAGCAACGCTCGACAGCCTCTTATGCGCCCGCTGCCTGACCCCACGCGCCATGTCACGCAACAGCTATAAGTACCCAACACCGTGCTCTGCACCATAAAGTGCAAAATTTTCGGCAAAATTTGCAGCAACATGTTGGCAAATGCCGATATTTCATTATAAATAGGGAACTATAGCGTATTTGGGAAATTTGCGCGTGCATAGGGCTTTCTTCTTGGATGCTGTCTTGCGAGAGGATCGCGAGGCGGGAATCATCAGGGACGGTGCCGTGTCGAACCAGCCGAGGGTAGTCAAAGTCTTAATAGCCCTGTTAGTCTCAATGACAACAGGAGCGATAGTCTTAATGACGCTCGGCAACAACGCTCCCTCAGCCGGTCCATTCTGTCTTTCCAGCTATTACCGGCTCGACCCTGTAGAAAAAGCGATATCCTCCCGGGCATGCCAGTCCCGCGACCGCTGGCTGTGTATCGAGATCTATTTCAGCGGCACTGACGGCGGTAACATAGAACAACTCGCAGCACTGAGTGGCTCAACGGAGCCCGACAATCTCAACTGCCACTTCGTCATCTGCAACGGCCGTGGGGGCGGCGACGGGCAGATACAACCCACGGAAACATGGCAAGAGCAGTGGTCCATAACACCCGGCGGAAACTGGTACGGAAGTGGCCAGACCATCAGGATATGCATCGTGGCCGACGGCAAAGCCGCTTACCCAACCGATTGCCAAATAAAAAGGTTGGAAGCCTTGGTCGAAGGCTTGTTTGGAAGGTTCAGTATTCAGCCGGAACGCGTCTACTATCCCCGCGATTGCCAATAGCCGCAGCAATTCTTTCAGAGCGCGAATACAAATTCCTTCGCCTGAGACGATCCTACTCCCCCGAAGCCCGCCGATACGATCCCGATAGTTGACGCGCATGGTCTACAACTCATACAGGACCGAAGGGATGCGATGATGGGAGATAGGTCTGGCGGAACTCAACTTCCCGCCGTTCTCTTGCGGATGATTTCGGCAAACCAATAGATGAGCAGCCCCACCAAAAGAACACCACACGCGGTGGCCGCAACCCACGGCTTGTACACGATGGCGCTGTAGATCAGAAACGCACATACCGCGCTGAAGATTATCGTCGTGACCGGGTAGCCAACGACTCGAAAGGGGCGCTCGACACTGGGTTCTTTGTGACGCAGGACTATGACGGCCAAGCTGGTCGCCAGGTAGAATGAGTAGACTGGTGCGGCCGTGTAGAGTATGGTCTCCACAAAGGAACCAAGAACCATGATTAGACCCACTGCAATCACGCCCTGTACGGCAAGTGCCCAAACGGGCGTTCCCGTTCGTGCGTGCCACCTGCCCAGAATTCGGAAGGCTGGATGTTCAGCACCTACCGCATAGGAGATCCGTGCACCGGTAAAGATCAGACCATTGACTGCACCCAGAGCGGATATGCAGACTAACGCACTGATTAACCTGCCACCAATTCTGGGAAACGCTGTCGATATGCTGTCCCGGGCCACCGCCTCCGAGGACGCCAGCCCATTATAGCCCAGCGTGTACAAAAATGCTCCGTTAACCAACAAGTAAAGCACGGTGACACTTACAGTCCCGAGCACCAATGCCCGGACTATGTTGCGACGGGAGTCCTTGACCTCGGCGGCGACGTAAGCCATCTCGTTCCAGCCACCGTATGTAAACAGCACAAATATCAGTGCCAAGCTGAGAGGGATCGGATTAGGAGGCTGGGCGGTTGTGGCATTTTGGGGCGCGACTACCGCCACACCGACTATGGCCAGCAATCCCAGGGCTTTGGCGCTGGTCAGGATATTCTGGGTCCATTTTCCCTGTCGAACACCGGCGATATTGATAATGGTCAGGACAATGGTGGCTGCGCAGGCGTAGATGCGCTGGCTGTAGGGAATCTGCCAGGCCGTCAGTGGATCATAAATTGCACGAGCATAGGTCGCAAACGCGAACGCCATGACAGCGATGTCACCGGGTCTGACAACTGCAAGCTGCGCCCATCCGAACATGAAGCCGGCCCACCGGCCGTAGGCACGGCTAAGGTAAACGTAGTCACCGCCTTCCTTCGGATATGCCGTGGCCAGCTCCGCATAGCCGAGTGCACCACATAACGACAGCAGTCCCCCGACAACCCAAATCGCCAGAACGCCCCACCAGCAGAAGGCACCTTTGGCGATGTCCGGAGCCATCTGATAGATTCCGGCACCTATAATGATGCCAACGATGATGCAAGTCGAATCAAATAATGACAGTTGTCTTTTGGGGATCACGCTCATGGAAGATTGGAGTCAGTCCTTTGCAACCGGTCAAATAGGTAGAGCAGCAATTCGGCCGCCTCCACTAAGGTTTTTCGAGTGGCACGGTTTCCCACCAGTCCTCGAAGTCGGATGGGCACACTTAAAGACGGACCAGAGCAGCAACTTTATTGCAGCTTCCAGAGGGGATATTACAGGATTGTACAGAATAAATCGACTATTCTCTCGTCCCCGTCCCCAAGATGCCCGGCAAACCGAAGTTTTCTTTCTCAGTCAGGACTACCCAGGCCCGCCAGTCCCTCTTGTTAATCAGTACCGGCTGAATCGGACGTATGTCCTTCAGCCGGACAAGCAGCCCAAACCTGCTGTCGATTTTGCTCCGCCAATATTCATCAGGCCCTCCGATCTCGGCATTGCACCGTCGCCTTATCTCGAGCATGCGATCGGGAGTAAGGTGTTCGAGATTCTCCACCGCAGCGACCCTCGCTGTAGCGCGCACCGGCCCGGAGCTTTGTTTCAAGAACAGCGTGTCGTCGGGCAGGACCCGTGCAAAGAAACGAGGCCTTGTCCTGCTGAAGCGCGATTCGATTTGCTTGCGACCCTTCAGGATCGCATCCAAATAGGGCTTCTTCAGGATGACCAAGTGACAATTTGCCATGGTCTCATCTTGCGGACGGGACTCTTGTCACAGGCTCTTGAACCGTCGGGACACCGCCTGAATATGCTCTGGAGTTGTCCCGCAACAACCGCCCACAAGGCTGGCGCCGGCCGCCATGCACTCGGCTACACCTGCGGCGAAAGGTTCCGGAGCCATTTCAAACACGGTCTTGTCACCCACCAGTCGGGGCTTGCCGGCATTGGGCTGGGCCAGAACGGGCAGCGAAGTCGCCGATCCAAGCAAGGACACTACTTTCGCCATCTGGGCCGGGTCGAGGTCGCCGCAGTTTGCCCCGACAACATCAGCACCTGCATCGGTCAGTTTCCTGGCACATTCCTCGGCAGAGTCGCCCATGATTGTCCTTGCTCCTTTTTCTTCAGTGGCAAACGCTATCGACGCTAATGCCGGCAGTGGGAAGTTCTCTTTGCACGCTCGGAGTGCACAAAGGGCCTCGCGCAGATCGAACACGGTTTCAATAATGAATCCGTCAACGCCGGCCTCTGCCAGAATCTCAGCTTGCTCTCGGAACGCATCGTAGAGCTGTGACTCGGTGAAGGTGCCGTACGGTTCAAGCAGCTGGCCCGTCGAGCTGATATCCCCCAGAACATACAGATGGTCGCCGGCAGCCCGCCTAGCCAATTCCGCCCCGGCCCGGTTTACATCCCGCACCGAAATGCCAACATTGTGGGTCTCGATGTAGATGCGGTTCATCGTCAGCGTGTTTGTAGTCAGAACGTCACAGCCGCACCTGGCATAGTCTTCCTGGATTTCCAACACGGCTTCTGCAGCATCAAGGTTGTTCCGGCCGCGGGTCATCAAACCCCGTTCATCCAGTTGGGTCCCCATGGCCCCATCAAGCAGGATGATATCTCTATCCTTCAACGCGGCCGCGAAATCCATCGGTAGCCCCTTTTCAGAGTCTGGCCGGCTCACCCTACACCCAATCCGGCTAATTCGGCTCGCACCTGGTCGACATCCTTGAAGAGAATCGTATGTAGCCCGGCATCTCTGGCGCCGTCTATATACTGCTGTTTGTCATCGACAAACACCGACTGCTCGGGCAGTGACCCGAGCCTCGTGAGCGTAAGTTCATAGACCCTTCTCTCTGGCTTTCTCGCTCCCTCAGCACAAGAGAACACCGGCACGTCGAACATGTCGTATCCTTGCTCGTGGAAATACCGCATCGCCGGTGCTTCCGTGTTGGACAAAAGGGCGATCTTAGTGCCTTTCTCGTGTAGCTGGCGGGCCAGGGAAAAGACCTCCTCGCGGGGAGAGTAGACAGACCTGAAGGCACTGCCCCACAGCGACGGGACGTCCGGCTTCGGCCTTCTTAGCTCTCCGCAAACACCCGCCCAGAAAGCCTCTTCGGGGATCAGACCCTTTTGGAAATCAGGGCCAAACTTGCCGTGTGCTCGTGTGTAAGCTTCCTCGGAGACCCCAAGTGCTTCTGCGCAGAACTTCACCAATCCCAGCGCCGGGTCGTCTATCAGCACCCCACCCCAGTCAAATATCACAGATTCCACTTGCTCCATCGTAGACTACCCGAAAAAGAAGCCGGCCCACAGTGTTCGCCCAGGACGATACAAGTGTTCACCTCGCATATCAACACTTTTCTGCCGCTCTTGGCCCAGCCGTGCTGGCCTTTGACTAACGCTCCCGCCGCACCTATAATCAATCATCGATCAATCTGAGGACGAAAAGATGGTATCAATTCTGATTACGGTAGGCTTGGTTCTAATTGTTGTCGTCCTGGGTCTGCTCGTTTGGCTCATAAGTTCCACGTTTGCAGGGCGCAAGGAAGTTTCCGGTCAAGCCGCAGCCATCGGCTTGCTGCAACAGCAGCTCGAGGCACTCAGAGTTGCCCAAGACAAGACTTCTGAGAATTTGCAGAAGTCGCTGCAGGCGGGCCAGAGTACTCTGACACAGGACCTGCAATCGAGTCGGCAGGTGCTTGGCCAGCTCAACACGCAGATCGGTGAATTGCAGGGCACCAACAAACAGATGTTGCAGCTGGGGACCGAGGTAAGGCGCCTTCAGGACATACTGAGCAGCCCCAAGCTGCGAGGCCAAATGGGCGAATGGTCCCTGGAGAACTTGCTCAGCCGGGTTCTGCCGAAAGATAGTTATGTGCTTCAGCATGGCTTCAAAGACGGCAAGGTGGTTGATGCCTTGGTGAAGCTGACTGACTTCTCCGTGCCGATTGACGCCAAGTTTCCGCTGCCGGCGTTTGAAAGACTCATGCAGGCAGAGGCCGAGGACGAGAGGAGCAGACTTCGCAGGCAGTTTCTCAAAGACGTAGCTGCTCATGTTGACAAGATCGCTGCCAGCTATATAAGACCGACCGAGGGCACATTGGACTTTGCATTGATGTACGTGCCCGCGGAGAACGTCTATTACGAAACGATAGTCAAATATACCGGCGACACACAAGATGTGCTGCAGTGCGCTCTCGATAAGAAGGTGATTCCCGTGTCGCCAAGTCTGTTGTACGCGTATCTTATGACAGTAGTGATGGGTCTTCACGGCCTGCAGATTGAAAGACAAGCCGCCGAGATACAGCAAAACCTTAAACGGTTGAACTCCTCGTTCGCCGACTTCGTCTCACATTGGGACGTTCTCGGCAGGCATCTCCGAAATGCGTACAGTCAGTATGATGAAGGCAGCAAGAAGCTCGACCGCTTCGGCCTGCAATTGGGGCAGGTCCAGGGTGAGGCTGTGGACGATGTCATGTGAGACGGCGTAGGGATGTGCCAGGAAAACTGCCAAAGTCAGTTGACACAAGCCCCGTGGTGTTTTAGTATCTGCGCCCTATTTTTGCATTTTGACTTTTCCTTTTCCACTACAAGGGAGGCTGACCATGGAACAAGGCAAGCCGATTACAGTGACCGATGCGGATTTTGAGAGCGAAGTCTTGAAATCGGATATTCCGGCATTGGTGGATTTCTGGGCACCTTGGTGTGGGCCTTGTAGGATGGCCGCTCCGGTGCTGGAGAAAGTAGCCCAGGAATACCAAGGGAAACTGAAGGTATGTAAGGTCAACGTCGATGAGCAGCGCCAGACCGCCACACAATACGGAATCATGAGCATACCCACGATGCACATTTACAAGAATGGAGAGGTTGTCGACCAAATCACGGGGGTTACGCCAAGTTTTGAATCCGATCTGAAGGCAAGAATCGATCCACAATTGGAATAGACAGAGGGCCAGTTCAAAATGAGCGGAGCAGTATATGACGTCATTATTGTTGGTGGCGGTCCAGCTGGTCTTGGAGCCGCCGTTTACACGTCTCGAGACAGACTAAACACGCTGCTGCTCGAAAAGCTTATGCCGGGTGGACAGATCATCAACACGGACAGGATAGAGAACTATCCCGGGATCGAACGGATTGACGGTCCGGGGCTGATTGAGCAGATGCAGAAGCAGGTTGAGAACTTCGGAGCGGAGATCAAAACCGGGTGCGATGTTACGAAGCTGGAGAAGCTGCAGGATGGCGACATCACTGTCCACTGCGACAAGGATAGCTATACTGCAAGGGCCGTGATTCTGGCACCCGGCAGCAGCTATCGCAAGCTCGGCATACCGGGGGAGGACGAATTTCGCAGTGCCGGCGCCGGCGTGAGCTACTGTGGAACGTGTGATGCGCCCTTTTTCAGGGGTAAGCAGGTCGTCTCGGTGGGTGGCGGAAATACGGCCGTTGAAGAGACACTGCACCTGGCCAAATATGCCGACAAAGTCACTATGATCCACCGTCGCGATGAGTTCAGAGCGGTTAAAGTCTTGGTCGAAGAGCTACTCGAGAAGGCCAACGAATCGAATTCCAACCTGACCGTCAAGTACAGCACTGTCGCCACGGCCATACAGGGTGAAGGAAAAGTGCAGTCTGTCAAACTTAAGGACGTAAAGACCGGCAAGCAAGAGGATTATCCCTGCGATGGTGTCTTCATTTTCGTCGGCATGGTGCCGAATACCGACTTCCTGAAGGGATTCGTTGAGCTGACGGACGCAGGATTCATCAAGTGCGATTGTGCCTATCTTCGCACGAGCGTCTCGGGCGTCTTCGTGGCAGGAGACTGCAGAATTGGGGCGGTGATGCAATTGGTCACGGCCGTCGGCGACGGTGTCGTCGCCGCAATGATGCTCAAGGAATACTACAGAGACCCGAATTGGTGGTCGCAAGCACCCAGCGATCTGCTGCACCCGGGCGGATGGTAGCACGAGAGGGGCCTGCAGCTGCTTTGCAGCACCGTCGTGTCTGTTCGCGCAGACCTCGCGGCAGGGTACTCCACTCCGGCTTGCCCAAGACCCATGCAGAAAGTCTCCCGAAATGGGGTGGACTTCCGGGGCCAGTTGGGCTATCATGCCAGATGCTCAATTCCGGCCGTTTCGCCGGATGCCTTCGCCTCGCTCGGTTCGGGTCGGTCGCAAGGGTGAAGTGCTTTTGAATTCTGCCACGGCTCGCTGCCCATGGCCTCGGTAGTTTGCCGGAAGGTCTGTTCCCCAGAGAATCTTGATTCTCTGTAACTTCAGGGATTTGGGACGATTTCGGCCTGATTACTGCGAGTACAGTGGTGGGCCCGTGACGCCGGCGCAGAAGGCACGACAAACTGGATAGTTCTGCAACACTATGTCAGGGTTGTGAATGAAGAATGCCAAGCCGATAAGGAAGAGTTCATCAAGAATCACCGATATTGTAGAGCAGTATCCGAAGGACAGGCAAAGCCTGATACCGATTCTGCAAGATATCCAGGACAGGTTCGGGTATCTGTCCGAGCAAGCTTTGGACCGGCTCGGCGGCATGATCAACATGTCCACCAATGAAATCTACGGGGTGGCGACGTTCTACACGCAGTTTCGCTTCAGCCCTCCAGGCGAACACAACGTGCGGGTCTGTCAGGGCACGGCGTGCCATGTTCGCGGCGGACAACAGATTCTGAGGGAATTCCAACATCGCCTCGGAATCGACGCCGGCCAGACGACCTCGGACGGCAAGTTCGATCTGGAGCGGGTGGCTTGCGTAGGCTGCTGTGCATTGGCGCCGGTTGTCGCCGTTGACGGCAAGGTCCATGCACAAGTGACCGCTAAGAAGGTTCCAGCCTTACTCTCTCAATACACGGGCAACAAGGATACCGCGAAAACATGACCGTATTAGCACAAGCCTTCACCGAAGCGCAAGATCAGTGGCGCAGGCTCGAAGACAGTGACGTTCCTATCTTCTTCGTAGGGGCAGCCACGTGCGGCCGGGCCGCCGGCGCCGATGATGTGCTAAGGCGTTTGCGGAGCCATATTAAGACCAAACGGCTGGAGGCGCTCGTTGTGGAAGTAGGCTGTCTCGGGCCATGTGCTCTCGAGCCGCTCGTAGTAGTGCACAAAAACGGTGCGCCGCGCGTATGCTACGGAAATATTGGCCCCGACGAAATAATCCATATTCTGGAGAACCACGTTCTCGGTGACGACCCGTGCGCCCAGTGGGCCCTCGGGAAGATGACACCGGGGCAATTGAATGGGGTCACAGATTTCTATAAGCATCCCATGTTGAATGGACAGGTGCGCAACGTGCTGCGCAACTGTGGAATCATCGATCCCGAAAACGTACATCACTACCTGGCTCGTGACGGCTATCGCGGCTTTCTCAAGGCGCTGGAAATCGGGCCGGACAAGATACTCGAGCAGGTCAAAGCGGCGGGATTACGCGGCCGTGGAGGCGCGGGATTTCCCGCCTGGCGCAAGTGGCAGTTCTGTCGCGAAGCACCCGGCCAAACCAAGTATCTCATATGCAATGCCGATGAAGGTGATCCCGGCGCGTTCATGAATCGCTCGCTCATTGAAGGCGATCCCCACGCGGTGCTCGAGGGCATTCTCATTGCAGCTTACACCTTAGGGGCCGGGCATGGCTACATCTACTGTCGCGCCGAGTATCCGCTGGCCATACATCGATTGCAGGTGGCGATCGGCCAGATGCGAGAGCTGGGGCTGTTGGGCGAGAACATCCAAGGTTCGGACTTCTCGTTCGATCTCACTATTAAGAAAGGGGCCGGTGCGTTTGTATGCGGTGAAGAGACCGCGCTGATTGCGTCGATCGAGGGTCGACGCGGCATGCCGCAACCTCGGCCGCCGTTCCCTGCCGTCAGCGGCCTATTCGGCAAACCCACCATTATTCAAAACGTGGAGACGCTCGGCAATCTGCCATTGATCCTTCACAACGGCGCAAAGTGGTATGCCAAGTACGGTAGCAAGTCAAGCAAGGGCACTAAGACTTTCGCACTGGCGGGCAAGGTCAAACGAACCGGTCTTATCGAGGTGCCGCTGGGCATAAGACTGAAAGATGTGATCTTCGAGATCGGCGGAGGTATAACTGCGGATAAGGCGCTCAAGGCGGTACAAACGGGCGGCCCTTCCGGCGGCTGCATTCCGGCAGAGAAGATCGACCTGCCGGTGGACTACGAATCGCTCACTGAGGCCGGCAGCATTATGGGCTCCGGCGGTATGGTCGTGCTCGACGAAGACAACTGCATGGTTGACATTGCAAAGTTCTTTCTTTCCTTCACACAAGAAGAATCCTGCGGCAAGTGCGCTCCTTGCCGTGTAGGAACACGGGCCATGCTGAGCATCCTGGAACGCATCGCCGCGGGCCAGGGGCAAACGGCTGACATCGAGAAGCTCGAAGCAATTGCACAAACCGTCCAAGACGGCTCATTGTGCGGACTGGGACAAACTGCGCCAAACCCGGTGTTGACGACACTGCGTTATTTCCGAGACGAGTATGAAGCGCACATTCAAAAGCACGAGTGCCCTGCTTTCGTCTGCAGTGACCTGCTCAGCTATCATATCGACCGTGACAGATGTTCCGGATGCCGAGCTTGTGCGCGTGCTTGTCCGGTTAGTGTCATCAGCGGTGAGGCCAAAGAACCGCATGCTATCGACCAACAAGGGTGCATCCGGTGTGGTGTGTGCCTCAGCACGTGCCCTGAAATCTACGCTGCCGTCTACCGCCGTAGCGGTGAACTGACCCGATACGAACCGCGTAAAGAGAGAAAGAATAAAACTAACTAAACAAGGAACATAGCGCAAGTGAAGCTGACTATTGACGGAAAAACGGTTGTAGCTAAGAAAGGGGAAACGGTCCTCGATTGCGCACTGCGGCATGACATTTCTATCCCGCACCTCTGCACCCACGCGAGTTTGTCACCCTTCGGCGCGTGCAGAATGTGTGTGGTCGAAATTGAAGGAATGCGAGGCTACCCGACTTCGTGCACAACGCCTGCGGCGGAGGCAATGGTCGTGCGAACGGACACGAAATCTCTACAGGATCTTCGGCGAAATATTCTTGCGCTGATCATGCTGGAACATCCGAGCGCATGTCTGGTGTGCGGCAAGCGTGAGCTCTGCGAGCAGTATCGTCCGGAGCCCGACAAGGCGGGACGGACTACAGGATGCCACACATGTAACAACAAGGAATTCTGTAACGTGCGCGTCTTGGCCGAAGAAATGGGGCTTTCTGAGTTGCCCATTGCCCCGTCCTATCACGGTCGGCCGTTGGAGCGTACAAATCCCTTCATTGACCGAGATCTGAACCTGTGCATACTATGCGGCCGCTGTGTACGCATCTGCAAGCATCATCAGGGAAAGGCCGTAATAGACTTCGTCGGGCGCGGCAGCGAAACACATATCGGAGAGGCCTTCGGGCGTTCGCTGTTGGAGGCGGGCTGTGAGTTCTGCGGCGCCTGTATCGATGTGTGTCCGACAGGCAGCTTGGCGGATCGCTATGCCAAATGGTATGGCAGACCCGACAAGATCACGCAATCGAGCTGCATGTTCTGCGATGCCGCATGTGCATTGGCGTTCGGTGCCAAAAACGGAAAGCTGGTCGCGACCGCGGCGGTCAATGAAAACGTCCCCATCTGCGTATTGGGCAAATTTGCCATCGCCGAATTCTTGAATGGCTCCGACCGTCTGCGCGTACCTCTTGTCCGCGTCGGGAAGGTGCTGCGCGAGATGGAGTGGAACCAGGCCCTTGAAGCCGCGGCCACAAAACTAAAGCAGTCGGCCGGTAATGCTTTCGCGTTCGTTTGTGATACAACGAGCACACTCGAGGATCGGCACATCTTCCGCAGGTTCACACAGGAGGTGATGAAGTCGACAAATTATATTGAGATAGAACCAGACCCGCGAGGCATCTCACAAGTATCGCTGCCCGAAGGTACGAGAGCAGCCCTGCTGACCGGCGACATTGTGGACGTCTCGCACCTGGACAAACTTGACCTGGTGATTGTGCAGGACTGCTACCCGAGCGATCTTACCGAACGTGCCGATGTTGTCCTGCCGACCGCTGTCTTTGCCGAAGTCGACGGTACCATTCAAGACTGTACCGGCCGGCAGAGGCCTCTGCACAGAGCCTGTGATCCTCCGGGCCAGGCAAAACCCGATTGGTGGATCATCTGCAGCCTGGCGCAGGCGATGGATGTGGACGGCTTCACCTATGAGTCGGTCGATGCTATATCGCAGCAGATGGGGCTATCTGAGGCCGAGTTGTGGATCGAGCGGGACGAGGCCCCTGCGCCCGCGTTGGACCTGAAATCAAGAAGGACCCACTTCCGTGGACACCGCATGGACGAGAAGGTGCCGGGACTCCGCGATCTGCCTCTCAAGGAAGTCTGCAAAGTCACCGCAAAAGCCCCTGTCGAGGGCAAAGGGAAATTTGAAATCCTGGCCAAACGTGAGATTGCCCCGAATGTTCACGAGATCATCCTCAATGCACCAGCCGTCGCAAAGAAGGCATTGCCCGGGCAATTCGTCATCGTGATGGTGGACGAAACGTCCGAACGCGTCCCCTACACGTTGTGCGACTGGGATGCCAACGCAGGCTCTATCACGTTGGTCGTGCTGGAGATGGGACAGTCCAGCCGGAAGATTGCCCTGCTCAGGGCAGGGGATAGTGTCGCCCACGTCGTCGGACCGTTGGGTCTACCCCTGGATATCGAGCACTACGGCACCGTGGTGCTCGGGGTAGGGTGCTACGGAATTGGAGCGGTCCGGCCAATTGCCAGAGCTATGAAGGATGCCGGAAATCGAGTTCTGGTAGTCGCCGAGGCTCGAAGTCAATACCTGAGCTACTACGGTCAAGAGCTTGAGTCTGTTTGTGACGAGTTCATACAGACTACGATTGACGGCTCCGGCGGCACCAAGGGACATGCAATGGACGTCATTGTACGGAGGTTGAAAGACGGCGAAAAGATCGACCGTGTCATCGCCGTGGGCTGTCCCTTCATGATGATGCTGACGGCGCAGGAAACCAAACCATTCGGAGTCAAGACGCTGGCGGCACTGAATCCGATCATGCTTGATGGAACGGGTATGTGCGGAGCGTGTCGTGTGACGGTCGGCAATCAGACCAAATTTGCTTGTGTAGATGGGCCGTTCTTCGATGCACATCTGATCGATTGGGATGAGCTCAGAGACCGGCGTGCGGCTTACAGCGCCGAAGAAATACACTCGCTGGGGACAACCAGGCCGGTGGCCGAACACGACAGTGAAAAACACCCGTGCCTACGTTCATCTTGACCGCCAAGCAGAGATTAGCCAATGGCAAAGGAAAAGATACCCAGACAACCAATGCCGGAGCAAGCCCCGGAGGACAGGGCCAGGAACTTCGAGGAGGTCCCGTACGGCTACTCGGATGAGACGGCCATGATGGAGGCGAACCGCTGCCTGAGATGCAAGAAGCCGCGGTGCGTGGCCGGCTGTCCGGTCAACATAGACATACCGGCCTTCATCGAGCTCGTGCAGCAGGGCAAGTTCATCGAGGCTGCCTTGAAGATCAAGGAACAAAACGCCCTGCCCGCGGTCTGTGGGCGCGTCTGTCCGCAAGAGGAGCAATGTGAGAAGCTGTGCGTGGTCGGGATAAAGGACGAGCCCGTGGCCATCGGCAGGCTTGAGCGGTTCGTGGCGGACTACGAACGCAATGCGGGCAAAATCAAGAAACCTGAAATTGCCGCCAAGACCGGCAAACGAGTGGCGGTCGTCGGTGCCGGCCCCGCCGGGCTCACGGTTGCCGGTGACCTGATCAAACTCGGACACGAAGTCACTGTCTTCGAGGCGCTGCAGGAACCGGGGGGTGTCCTGACCTACGGAATCCCGGAGTTCCGTTTGCCCAAGGAAATCGTCCAGGCAGAAGTGGACTATCTGAAAAAGCTCGGTGTCACGTTTGTGATGGATTTTGTGGTAGGCCGCAATAGCACTGTCCGGGAACTGCTCGACGAAGAAGGTTTCGGCGCGGTGTTCATCGGTAGCGGCGCCGGCTTGCCGTCGTTTATGAGGATCCCGGGAGAGAACCTCGTTGGGGTGTACTCAGCGAACGAATATCTGACCCGCTCCAATCTAATGAACGCGTATCTTTTTCCGAAGTACGATACCCCACCCATCATACGCGAACGTGTCGCCGTCATCGGCGGTGGCAACGTCGCCATGGATTCGGCGCGGACGGCGCTTCGCCTGGGAGGTGACGTCACGATCGTCTACCGCCGGGCCCGCGAGCAAATGCCCGCCCGCGACGAGGAAATTCACCACGCCGAGCAAGAAGGGATCAAGCTGAAACTACTCAACAATCCCATCCGCATCATCGGCGATGACCGCCATCGTGTCGTGGCTATGGAATGCATCAGGATGGAACTCGGCGAACCGGATGAATCGGGCCGACGAAGACCTGTGCCGATCGAGGGCTCCGAGTTCACTATGGAAGTGGATACCGTAATTGTGGCTATCGGCAACAAACCCAACCCGCTTATTCCGCAAACGGTACCTGAACTCGAAACCACCAAATGGGGCACTATCGTGGTTGATGAGGAAACTATGCAGACATCGGTCCCCGGGGTCTACGCCGGCGGTGATATCGTCTCCGGCGCCGCAACCGTGATCTCGGCCATGGGGCAGGCTCGAATCGCCGCCGCTGCGATGAACGAATATCTCGTAGACGGCAAGAAACGCAAAACCTGACACACGTGGCTATTTCTATGTGCCAGTTCCTTCCCTATCGCGCATCGCTGCCCTTGACAGCCCTGTTCCCCGCCGGTATCATTCCCGCAATCGTAGCCCTGGAGAACTACTATAAGTAAATCTGAAAGGCAATATTAGCACATGGGACCAGGTTCTGCGAGCACGCACCGAGTGAACTTGAGCTGGCCTTGTGCTCGTGCAGGGACATAGAGATACTGGGCAACCGAGAGATTCTAAGGCGATAGCGATGGAAATTAGGCCGTTCAAAGCCGTTAGGTTCAACCCAGATGTGGTTGGCGACGTGGGCAATTGCGTCGCTCCTCCCTATGATGTCATTAGCCCCTCCCAACAGCAGCAACTCTACGAAAAGAGCCCGTACAACATCGTGCGCATTATCAAAGGCAGGGTCAAGGCTTCGGACAACGGCGAGGACAACCAATACACGCGAGCTGCCGACTACTTCAACCGTTGGATGCAGGAGGGGGCACTGATTCAGGATCCGACCGACACGATATACGGCTATGTCCAGGATTTCGACGTGGCTGGGACCGCGCTGCAGCGCCTCAGCTTCATTGCCTCAGCCAAGCTGGAGGAGTTCGGCGAAATCGTCAGGCCTCATGAGCAAATCTTTCCCAAACCGATGGCGGACAGGCTGCGTCTGAAAAGGGCAACGGCAGCGAGGTTAGGCCTGGTCTTCATGCTATACGATGATCAACAGAGGGTAGCAGAAAGCGTCATTGAGCAGGCTGTCACAGATGAGCCTCTTATAGATTTTGTCGATGAACAAGCCGTACGACACAGGCTATTTGCAATAACTGACAAAGAGGCCATAAAACAGATCACAGAGATGATGAGCGACAAGAGCTGCATCATCGCTGACGGCCATCATCGCTACACCACCGGCTTGACATATTCGAAGGAGAGCGCCGACCCCGCTGCCAAGTATCAAATGCTTGCCTTTACGAATACATCCCACGAAGGACTGATAGTCTTGGCCACGCACCGCATCGTTGGCAATCTCCAAGATTGTCGTTTTAGTGATTTGGTCTCCGGACTGGGCAAGAACTTCGAGATAACCAAGTTCGCATTCGCTTCTCAAGAAGAGAAAACGCAGGCCAAGCAGAGGATGCTTGCCCAAATGAAAGCCGGGTACGACAAGCACAAGAACGCATTTGGAATCTACGGCGCAGACAGTGCCTTCTATACGGCCGTCCTGAAAGATGAACGATTGATGGATACTGTCGTGCCGGAAATGAGCGTAGCGTGGAGAAGGCTGGACGTCTCCGTCCTGCACATCCTCATCCTGGAAGAACTTTTAGGCATCAACGAACAGGTATTGGCAGAGGGCGAAATACTACAATTCGTCAAGGATACACCACGTGCGATCGATGACTCGATTTCATGGGTAGACTCCGGCGAAAAGCAGGTTGCCTTCTTTATGAATCCGTTGAAGATGCAGCAGCTTAAGGACGTTACTTCTGCCGGCGAAAGAATGCCCCAGAAGTCAACCTACTTTTATCCAAAGATGTACAGTGGCCTGACCATTCATAAACTGTAATCGTTTCAAACCAAGATTCTTTGAACGCCGATTGTGGGAGAACGTCCATGACCGATTGGAAAAACCCTCCAAGATTGTTTATTCCCGGCCCGGTAAAGGTCAACGAAGATGTCTTGCAGCAGCTAGCGCGGCCTACGTTGGGGCATCGTGGCAAGGAGTATGCACAACTGCACGGCCAGACAGCAAAGATGCTCAAAGAGATCTTTTTCACCAACCAGAATGTGTTTATCTCGACATCCAGTGCATCAGGGATTTGGGAGGCTGCCATTCGAAATTGCGTTGCTCCAGATGAGAAGGTCCTCGCCACTTGCTGCGGCGCCTTCAGCGACAAATGGGCAACCGTGGCGAAGGACTGCGGCAGAGAAGTCGATGAGCTGAAGGTGGAATGGGGCAAGCCCACAACAGCTGAAATGATCGACGAAGAGCTTGCTACAGGCAAATATGCGGCCATCACCCTCGTATACAACGAGACCAGTACCGGCGTAACAAATCCTGTGAACGAGATCAGCAAGATGATGAGGGAGAAATATCCGGATGTACTTGTGTTTGTCGACTCGGTCAGTGCGATGGTCGCGCTTCCGTTGCGTTTCGACGATCTCGGCTGGGACGTTACGTTCGCATCAGTCCAAAAGGCCTTCGCAATCCCGCCCGGGTTGGCGGTGGCCTTAGTGAGCAACAGGGCTCTGGAGAAGAGCAAGGGGATCCCTGCGAGGGGCTACTACTTCAACTTCGAGCTCTGGGCGAAGGCGGCCGAGAAGGATCAGACGCTTGTCACGCCAAATATCCCGCACATTATGGCTCTCAACTACCAATGTGAGAAGCTGCTCAAGGAAGGCATGAAGAATGTCTGGGAAAGACACAGGCAGATGGGCGAATTTGTGAGAGGTTGGGCCAAGGAAAAGTTCGATCTCTTCTGCGAAGAGAAATACGCGTCAAATACGCTGACAACGGTTAAGAACACCCGCGGCATTAATGTCGCCGAAACGATCGGTGCAATCCAGCAAAAGCATAACACGATTTTCGGAAACGGCTACGGCAAGCTGAAAGACCAGACCTTTAGGATAGCACACATGGGTGATATTACTCTCGACGATCTGAAAGAGCTTCTTGGCTGGATCGAGGACGAGATCGACTGATATTGCCGCTGGAGTTGGCTCGGCGTAGCGTTGAGAGATATCGCAGCTTGGATCAGTTCTGCTCTTTCCAGTGGCCAATGCGCAGGATTCCACCCGTTTGTTCCCCTTTGCCTTGATCCTGCGGCACAACCATAGCCAGTGTCTCCGGATGCCGAGAACAATATTGTTCCACCTCATCGGGTGACATCACCATAAAGGCGGTCGAAAGTCCATCGGCGGTTGCCGCGTCACCCGCCACGGCCCAGGCGGCGCATATGGCCTCGACAGGTCGACCCGTACGAGGGTCGATTATGTGCCGGCCCTTCTGCACACCAGAGCCACTGACGGCCCTGTACTTCAAATTCAGACGAGCGAGAGTTTGCCCGCCGGCGCCCGGACGGCTAAGCGTAAGAGGCCAACCTTCCGTCCCTGGCGGAGCATCGAGAGCCAGGACCGAGCTAAAGCCGCCGTGAAGCAGAGCGGCATTGACACTCCACTCACGCAGCAGCTCAGCCATCTGATCCAATGCGTAGCCCTTACCGACGCCGCCAAGATCGATGCGCACGGGGCTCTCCAGTAGCCCCACCGTAAGCGAGACCTCGTCCAACCTGAGTAGGTGCATACCAGTGTGCTTTCGCGCTATACTCAGCTCTTCTTCAGATGGCACACGCGCGCTCTTGTCTTCGTTGAGCCAGCACTCCAACAGAGAGCCTACGGTAATATCAAAAGCCCCCTCGGTCTCGGCGCAAAGGTTGACGCTAAGTTTTAGGCAGTCGAAGGCGGCAAGGCCGATCTGCAGGGGTTGCCCCGCCGGCAAATTGTTGATTCGAGAGATGTCGCTGTTTTCGATGAATCGGCTGAGTTCGGCTTCGAGCCGATCCAACTCCTCGAACGCTGCCTGGGCCGCCTGGCGTGCATAGCTCACATCGTCCTGCCAGATGAAGATCTCGTAGGTGGTCGCCATCGCCTCATGCGAAAACCGGTGGACGCCGGCAAGCGATGCCCAATCGGCCTCGACGAAAGGAGTCTCTGGTGCCGGGTCCATCATTTCACCTCTTTTGTCTCCGGGCGCGTGGTGGGCCTTGTGACTCGCTGGGCACTCTCCCACAGATCCTTGCGAACAAAGCCAAACAATTTCACCTTCGGACGCAACCACATATAATACGGTCTTTGCTCAAACAAGTACAAGTACAGTTGCCGGTTCTCCAGAGGTGTCGAAGTATAGAGCTTGTTGCTCAGCGCCGCTTCCACCTTATCTGAGGCGATGATGAGCGGAGCTGAAGGTTGACCATCGACCACCTGATCCAACCAATCGATAGAGTCCTTTTCGAAATGTCGCAGATACCAAGGGAGCGGCCAGTAATCATGCTTGGGACAGATGACCTGAACGTGCATCCGGTGACCGTCCGGATGCGCCATAGCCATCTCCTCAACCCGCTCTACGACGTGGAAAACATCCTCGGTCGTATGCGCATAGACATAAGGATTGCGATTGTCCGCATAGTAAACGTAGTTGCACAGATAGCTCTGCCAGATCAGGTGCACAAGACCGGCCGTCAACAGGCCAAGCGTAACCAAGCGAGGAAGACCCTTTGGGGCCCACCCGATCAATGCCACGGCTCCGACCCCCGCCAGGAGAATCATACCATGAAGAAAGCCCAACACGCACCAGGGCGTTTTGTACGGGATTGCGGAGTATATCACCGTCATCATCAGGGTGTAGAAGGCGACAAACCTGACCAAAGCGCAGCTGGTGCCGGCTGAGCCTTTTGCTCGCAGGGCAACGACGAATCCCACCGCCGCCAGCAGAACAATAAGCCCCTCGCTCCAAAAAGGTCCATCACCTGATTTGAAGCAGACAAGCATCTTGAGGTAGTAGTACCAGGGGTGGATATGCACATCGTTGCTGCCGGCCCTGTCAACATACGTCAGATATGTGCGCGCCGAATCAACGACCCCACTTGGGTTGCTCAAGAAAGAAGAGTGAAACAGGGCGGAAACAAGTGCCGCAGCCGCAAGGCAAATGACCAGATCCGAGCGTCTTGTTGCCTTGACGACGGCCAATGCAGGTCCTAAGCGGTGGGCAAGCAGCAGGGCAAGTGCCATGGAGCCGACCGCGACGACACACGTTTCCTTGCTCGCGTGCATAAGCCCCAGAAATACGCCGGTCAGCAATATCCATAGGACGTTGCGGCCTTGCGCATAGCGATAGCCGGTGACAATTACACCAAAAGTGAAACAAACCAGCAGTGTTTCCTGAATATAGTATCGGCTATAAAAGACCATGGCCGGTGAGACAGCAGCCAACAGGGCAGCACAAGTTGCGGCGCCCAATCCCAATCCGCGTGCGGCCGGCACCAGCAGCACAATCAGCACAAGGCCGAAGAAGACCGGGACGATCCGCAGAGTGAACTCGGTGATCTCCGTCAGCTTCTGCGCGGAGGTGAGCCAGGCTGGGATCAGGGTCAGATAGTTCAGCGTCGGCCCGTGGTACTCATTCGGGTCGTAGGTGTAGGTCCCCTCTTCCAGAAGCAGCCGGAATTTCTCGGCGTGAACCGCTTCATCGGTATGCATCGGCCTCTGCCGAAGCCGGGGCGCGCGAAGCATAACTGCGACCAATGTCACAGCCAATATCAGGACATAACATTGTGTGGATCGTCTTGCAGACCAGATGAAACCGGGTGGTCTCATTGAACCGGTTTGCCGTAAACTTCCACCTCAATATAATGATTCAAATCGTTGCTGGTATTGCCGTTACTGTAGCATCGGACATACCGGCCCTGAACACCTTGCGTCAGGCAGTCAATGAGCCTACCTTCCGAGGTCTCAGAATAATGCATATCCGTACCAACGCCGAAACCGGCGGAGTTGTCGATGTCATTATTGAACACGGTCTTGACACCGGAGATAAAATCAGGATCATCAGAGACCTGAACCACGACGTCAAAATACACCCTCGCCTGCTTGTGGAAGTGCCACATCACGATGGCGTATATGTCGCATTTGGCCTCTAAGTCGACGGTAACGTGCTGGACAAACGGACCAAACTCAACGTAGCTGCCATCCGCCGCTTCCTTATCTCCGTCGGTGACCATTTCTATATCACCGATGATTGGTTCTTCGTCACTAGCCGTCACCGGCTTGCCGGCCGCGAGGTTTGTTGTTCCGGCCGGCGCTAGAAACGGGGGACGCGGCTTACCCAGTGGCTTTTCCAGGTTGGGCACACGCGTATCCTGGGGCGTGCCGACAAACATGGGTTTAGGCAATTCGATGTTGATCGGCACCATTTTCGGAGCACCAGTACTGACGGGCGCCTTACTGCCGCTACTCGTGGAACTGCTCTGCTGGCTCTGCGTAGCGGTCTGACCTTCCTCGGTCGATTTCTTACACGAGTACACAAAGCACAGACACACCACTAAGAGCACCAGAACACAGTCTCTAACAAACGAACCCGGATCTTTCCTCATCATCTCTTTTCAACCTCAAAAAATACAATCTAATGTGTAGCCAGACTGACCGCCGATGGCCAGGGCATTACTTGATCATTCACCGAAGCGAGACCCGATAGTCTACGCTATCGGCGCAGCGTTGTCAACCCGCGAAGAAGCACAATTTTCTTCGCCTTGTACGAGATGGCGATATCACCGACAGCTTGGCCTACTCATAACTAATTAGCACTACAGAACTTGCACCTGTTGCTGCAGGTTCACCCCTTTGGCCCTGTACAAGCAGGGATCCGCGATTTCACGGATCCCTGCTTCACTAACCAAAGTATACAAGAGCAAACAAGAGCGCGCCCATTTGGGCCATCAGTCGCTCTTTTCATCGGCCGGGCCCTCTGCAGTGGCAGCACTCATCTGAAGGACCTTCGATTCGAGCCCCGCCTTCGCCAGGATGAAGTAAAGCACAGCACCGACAATGAATGCCATAAGCGGTGCAGCCGGGACGTCCACCTTGCCAATAAGAGGCATGTTCACTAGTGGCATCATGCCCACAATAAAGCCAACAACCCAGGAAACCCAGCCTGCGATGTTCCACCCGGCACGAGGACCGGCCCATCTCCTGCCGGCCAGGATGTAATCAACCATCATCGCACCGCAAACAGGACCAAATGACGCCCCGATTACGGTAAAGACGTCTCCAGCCTTGCCGGCCCAACCGGTGACGGCAAGCAGGATACTGACCGCGGCACCAAGGCCCACTGATATGAACGGATTGACTTTCGGCAACGTGGTCTTGAAGCTATTGGCTGCAATGAAAGACGAGAAACAGGCCGGTGGGAAGGCGGCGATAGCCAAGAGCAGACCCATTGTCTTGCCGGCCCCCGGAGAGCCCATGATCTCGCCCATAAAACCGGGATCGGCCGGGTTCATAGCATACGTCCCGGTCTTGCCGAAAGCTCCCGCGGCTATCAGAATCGCAGCTCCTGCGGCAACGATAGTCGCAAGAGCGATTCCAATCAGGCCGCCCATCTGGACATCTTTTTCGTCTTTGTTGTTCATTCCGAAATCAACGCCGGCAGCACCTGCAGTTGCAAAGAAACCTACGACAAACGCTATGCTCAAAGCCATGACACCCATGAAACTCAGACCACCGCTTGTACCGCCACCGGCGGCGACCAGTGCATCGGCATCAAAATCACCGATTCCGCCCAGTGTTTTAAACAACATGATGATTAGGATTACCAGGGGAATCAACGGAAGGAACGTGGCGACTTTGGCAACGTATTGGATGCCCTTCAATCCCACGAAGGCGGCAACCGCCGCCCAGATCACGGCAATCACCTTGGCAGCAGCCGCGCTGCCGCCGAATAGTGGTGCGAGCGCCAGCGAGGCAAAGTAGGCATTGACACCCAGCCAACCGAACTGCAAGACCCCCATCAGGAAACCCGGCATAAGGAACCCACCTTGCACTCCGTACGTCGAAGTTCCTACTACGTAGAGCGGCAGGCCCGTCTTCATGCCGAGCAGACCCGGAACCACGTAGAACAGAGCGTGGCATAAAAACGCTGCTACAACCAAACCGATAAGCGCCACGCCAATACCCTGACTAAGCACTCCGCCGGGCTCGCCCCCACCGCCGCTGGGCGCCTGGCTCCAGAACACAAACCACAGGAAGATGCCCGCATACGTCGGGGCTGTGTTCTTGTACCACGGAGCTCGGTTCGCAGCCGGATTAGGCTTAGCCATGCTTACGTAATCTGGCAATGCTCCATTACTCATAATCGAATCTCCTTACTAAAACGCCTTCACACAATCTACCCCGGCCTCTTGCCGGGCATTGCTTTGGGTCCAATAATACCACTCCCTTCAACACAAAACTCTCTTGCCGGACGCTGCCTGTCAAATCAGCAATGCCGTCCGGCGACTAATCTGCCTTGGGAATTGCGATTCGCTTTCCACCACCCATCGCAGATTCGTGGGCACAAATTCCCGTCATCGTCCAATTTGCAGCCGTGGACGCGTCAACAGCCGACTGACGCTTCTCCACTATTGCGCGGATGAACTCATGGGTCATGTGGGGATGAGAGCCGCCATGCCCGCTGCCTTGGATGAAGGACGTGTGCTCGTGTTCTTCATCGTACACGCCGTGTCCCGTAAAGGGCGCTATCTCTTTCGGAAGCAGGTGCCCGTAGTCAGGGACCTCTACTCTCTTGGCGTCTTCAAACCCGGAGTAGATGACCGGCCCTTCTTCTGCAACCTGCTCCCATTCAAACGACAGCTCCGTGCCGTACACGTCAAAGCTCTCCCGATACTGCCTGATCGTGTCAAACAGCGACCTGGTTACCTCGCAGGCGAGATCCGAATCGGCAAGCTTTACAATTGCGGTCTCCACCGCGAACGGTGAGCCGTAACGCTTGGCATAGTCTTCGCTAATTGTGCCCGATCCGTGGCAGACAAGCGATTCGGCTCGCGCTTTGGCAAGGCACAGCAGTGGGCTGACAGCATGTGTTGCATAGTGCATGGGCGGAAAACCATACCAGTACTCCGGCCAACCCGGTAGCCCCATGTTCTGCTGATGCGAACCTCTGAGGAACTGAATCTTGCCAAGCTTGCCTGATTCGCATAGCTCCTTTGCATAGAGAAACTCCCGCGTGTATACCGCGGTCTCCATCATCATGTACACCTTGCCGGATTCTTTCCTGGCCCGAGCTATTGCAAGGCAGTCTTCCTTCGTAGTGGCCATCGGAACCGTGCAGGCGGCGTGTTTGCCGGCTTTCAGAGAAGCCAACGTCATCCAGGCGTGGTCCGCTATCGGCGAAACGACGTGTATGGCGTCCAGCTCGTCGATGCTTAGCAGATCCTCGAACTCGGTGAACCGCCTTTGAATTCCGAATTGATCGCCTATCTCGTTGAGGTGGTCTTTGGTCCGCTGGCAAATCGCATAACACTCCGCATCAGGATGCTTTTGATAGATAGGAATGAACTCCGCCCCGAACCCCAGACCCACCACGGCTACTCTCACCTTGGCCATCTGTCTCTTCTCCTTCCCCTTTTTTGTACTGCCTTGGCAAACTCCCCGTTCTGCACACGGAGCCGCAAAACGGAACTCGACGCCTTGTCGCCCGAACAAGGCTCGCTGCGTCACTATACCACAAAAGGGCTACAGACGCCCCATTTTATCCACTCTCCGCGGGAACCTTGCCGGCGCCGCCGGCTTGGCTCCCTCGGCCCCTATTTTTTTGCAGCCCGGACTACCAGGCAAGTATGGATAACTGCGACCACCGCAAACACTATCGCGACGTTGCGATGAGTAGCCAATAGCAGTTCCTGTCCGCAGGTCCCGGCAAGCGGGAACATGCTAAGAATAATCGACAGGATCAACGGCAGGGCAAGGAATACAATGAGCCAAAAGGCGATCTTCTGTCCCAACAATGAGCTTTTGGGAATCGGTTCGCTCGGGATATTCAGGTTGGTGAATCGCTTGAGGATGCGCTGGATCAAGGGGAAATCGCTCTTATCCAGCCGGCAACGGCTCGCCCACATCACAGTGAGCACGGCCAGGCAAATGGCAAAGACCGGCGCAAAGGTAGCGTGGACCATCATCAAGTAACCGGAGATGTGCTTGCCCTGAATCAACAGTGGATAGAACCCGGTGATCGCCAGCACAACAAAGCAAAGCAGGGCCAGCAGATATACAAGTCTTCTTAATATGCCTAAGATACTCAAAATCCGCTCCAATAAAGGCAGTGTAAACAAATGAACCAGTTTTTCAAAGATGCGGGCACAGCCCTAATCCTGCTCGGCCAGCACCTTTGCGATGCTGGCAAGAGCCCTCAGTCCATACAGCAGTAACACCACACCCATGATCGCACATGAGCCGAAGGCAACAACCTTCAGCCAGGGACGAAACACAAACGAGACGGCGAACGCCCAGGCATAGGACCGGTCTATGTCCTGGAATTCAACCATTTCCAGGCCATCATCTTCCCCAGATCCGAGAGGAGAATCGATAGCTACTTCTCCGAAGAAGAAAGGTGCATCGGCTGCGTGGCAATCTTGACAGTTGCGAACACCGAGCGACTGAGCAGCCGGTCTGACATTATGCGCAATGGGCCACATATAGGGCGCCGCCGCAGGATGATCAGCCTCCTCGCTCAGCGCGCCGGCATCATTCAACCGATAAAGTGTCCCGCCGGCAATGTAGACGGCATTGCCCTCTACCGCCTTCTGCAGCGCCTTAAGGCCATCTGTGATATGCTCACTTGTCAGGGCGGGCCAATCCCCAGACGGCGAGAGTTCTACACTTGCCAGCGCTGCACCGACGGCTCGCTTGACAAGATCAAGATCAACCGGCGCGGCACCTTGGTCTTTCACAATACCCCAGTACGCAGGCCAGATCGTCCTGTGTGGGGCAATCCTTCCATCCTGCTGCTTGGCGAGAACCGGAAACAGAATATGTGGCAGGGCGTCGGCGGATTTGTTGACACCGTGTGCGCCCAAGGCATGTGCTCGCGAGGTCTTGCTCCGATGCGTCCGCTGGGCGGGCCAGGGACCGGAGTGACAGGCGGTGCATGTAAGTCTCTCGAAGTGAACCGGCGGTATACCCGGATGTGTCGGAACGGGGGCGCCAAGCCTGCCTGCTTCCGGCTCCGCGAAGGATTTGTCGCTCAAGTGGCAACCTTTACAGGATGTGCTGACCGCCAGCTTGTTCGCAGTCCCCTCACCTTCGTATCCGCGGATAGTGTTGTGCTCGAGGCCCTCGCGGTGACAATCCACACACGACATCCCCGCCATCAGGTGCACATCTTCGTCGGCCATCCACTTTTCCGAACCGTGCTCGGTCACATTTATGCTTGAATGGCAGAAATAGCACCGTTCGTCCGGCACCTCTCTCGTAATATCGAGGAAGACCGCGTTCTTTTCATTGAACGCGTTCTCTCCGTACTTAACCGTCGGCACGTGCGGCATCAACTCGGGGTCATCCACCTCCTCGGGCATGGTATATTCGAACGTGTCTTCCATCTTCTTTGCTGAGCCGCTCACCGACGCAAAACCGCAAGCAGCCGTCGCCGCCCAGCGGAAGTTCTGGCTGCCGATCTGGCTCGCATATTCGGCCAAGTCGTACGCCGGATCAGCGTTATGACACATCAGACAGTTTATCTCGAGCTTTCCCGAGACGAG
>CP070675.1:5537116-5582033 GCA_020352215.1 Phycisphaerales bacterium | reverse complement strand
GGCTTGGGCCGCGGCTCCGTCGCCGTGCGCTCACGCATCACGTTTCTTGCCGCGGAAGATAGCAAAACCAAGGACGACCAAGAGTACGCCGGCCGATACGTATCCGATGGGCGCAGGTATCATCCAGCCCGCCCTCGAAACCACGTCGAAATCCACGGCGTCCGTAATAAGATCCAACAGGATCCCACCTGCCAGAGCACAGCCGGCAACGCTGAGAAGGTAGGTAATCGCGGTGCGCCCCCCCAGTGACTTCCAAACAGTCACAAATCCGGCGGCGTTGGTAGCGGGACCGGTCATAAGAAAGACAAGTGCGGCACCGGGGGTCAGGCCCTTGAGCATTAATGCGGCAGCCACAGGCACCGACGCCGTTGCACAAACATAGACAGGTATGCCCAGGAACATCATCACTACCATCGCAAAAATTCCCGTGCCGAGCACCTCTGCAAAGAAGTCCTTCGGGACTACGGCAGAAATCAGAGCGGCGACCACCAGACCTATCAGCATCGGCTTGCCGATGTCACGCGGCAACGTGACGAAGCCGTATCTCAATGCTTTCGACACCTTGCCCGCTTTTTCGCCGCTGCAGCACGTATCCGAACACTCGGCTGATTCGCTGGGCCCGCCCTTATTGCTTCTGTCGCCGGCGTCTACCAGGATGCCGCCCACCATGCCCGTAACCAGCGCAGCCAACGGCCTGAAGACGGCAAAGACAGGCCCAAGCAAGCTCAACGTCACGAAGATGCTATCCACGCCGGTTTGAGGTGTGGACAGCAGGAAGGCTATCGTCGAACCCCTGCTTGCCCCGTGCTTGTGCAGGGACATGGATACCGGAATGACTCCACACGAGCACAGGGGCAGCGGGATTCCGAGCAGAGATGCCTTCAGCAGCGGCCATATACCCCTGCCGCCAAGATGTCTCTCCACGAGCCGCTGTGACACGAAGACCGAGAGTATCCCCGCCACGAGAAAGCCAAACAACAGATACGGCGACATCTCGGTAATCGTGCTCCAAAAATCAGCCAATATTTTTCCGGCGAAATCAGCCATTTTTCAGCTGCCCTCTGTGAATCAATAGTTAAGTTCCGGTGGGGCTTTGCCCGACACAGAACTAAGACCTCATACCGGCTGCGGCGGTCCGAGGTTCGCGCACGCCCAACCAATGCTCGACGGCAGTGCGACGGCTACCCGGTCACCTGCACACCGACTGTCTCGGTGTGGCTGACCTGGCCCTGCAGACTGATCGTGACATCCTCAAAAGGCACTTGCACACCACTGCGAGCTATGGCCTCACGAGCTATCCCGGTCAGGCCGGAGCAGCACGGCACTTCCATATGCACCACCGTCAGACTATTGAGTTTGTTGGCCTTCAGAATCGCCACGAGCTTCTCAACGTAGAACTGAGGATCGTCCAGCTTCGGACAGCCCACGGCAACGCTATGGTCTTTCAGAAATTTCTGGTGAAAATCACCCATGGCAAACGGCACGCAGTCGGCAACGAGAAGCAGGTCGGCATCGGCAAAGTAGGGAGCCGCCGGCGATACCAGCTTCAACTGAACCGGCCACTGACCCAATTGTGAAAGGACCTCGGCCGGTTCGTTATCCGGCGGCCGGCCCTTTTCTTTTCTCAGGTCCTGAGCCGCCAGCCCCGGACATGCAAACGCAGCCTGTGGCGCACTATCTTTCAGGGCCGCCATATGCCTCTTGGTTGCCTCTTCGTCGAATTCGGCGGCCTCACGCTTCTCTATTGTTATCGCGTCCTCCGGACAATCTCCGATACAAGCGCCGAGGCCATCGCAGTAAATCTCACTGATCAGCCTGGCCTTGCCGTCAACAATCTCAATAGCAGCCTCAGCACAGGCCTTGGCGCAAAGGCCGCAGCCCGTGCATTTTTCTTCATCTATCTTAACTATGTTTCGTTGAGCCATATCATTTCCTACTATAACTCGTTTGCGGCCGTAGCGTCAGCCCGCAACACGCTCGCCGAGCATCTCTGCCAAATCTCCATCGACATCTCCAAGCGGCTTGATGTTGTATTTCTCGATGAGAATATTCAGCACGTTCGGGCTCAAAAACGCCGGCAGCGACGGGCCAAGCCTTATGTTCTTGACCCCAAGATGCAGCAGCGTCAGGAGTATTGCCACAGCCTTCTGTTCATACCAAGATACAACTAATGAAAGGGGCAGCTCGTTGACGCTGCACCCAAACGCATCGGCCAGTGCCAGCGCTATCTTTACGGCGGAATAGCAGTCATTGCACTGGCCTGTGTCAATAAGTCGAGGGATACCGTCTATGTCACCGTAGTCACGCCCGTTCAGGCGATACTTGCCACACGCCGCGGTCAGTATCACGCAATCATCAGGCACCTTTTCTGCAAGCTCACTATAGTAGTTGCGCCCGGGCTTGGCCCCATCGCAACCGCCGATGAAGAAGAAGTGCCGAATCTTGCCGGCCCTGACTGCTTCGACAATCTTGTCCGCCAGGCCGAGCACAGCCGTGTGATGGAATCCCGTACTCAGCGTCCCTTGCTCACTCTCGGCAAGCGGCGGTAGAGACAGAGCCTTCTCGATAACCTCGCTGAAATCTCTGTTCTTAATATGCTTGACGCCGGCGGCACCGGCTATTCCACAGGTGAAAACTCTATCCTTGTAAGAGTCCTTGGGAATCATGATACAGTTAGTCGTCACAAGGATCGGACCGCTGAACTCGTCGAACTCTTTCCTCTGATTCTGCCATGCCGTGCCGTAGTTGCCGACAAGATGCTTGAATTCCCTTAGCTTGGGGTAGCCGTGAGCGGGCAGCATCTCCCCGTGGGTATAAACGTTGATGCCCTTGCCTTCGGTCTGCTTCAGCAGCTCATAAAGGTCGAGCAAGTCATGTCCCGTGACGACTATGCCGGGCCCGGCCTTGGTACCCCTCGCCACCGTAGCGGGAGTCGGACTGCCAAACGTCGACGTGTGGGCCTTGTCGAGCATCTCCATAACACGCAAGTTCATCTCGCCTGCCCTCAGCACCAATTCCATATAGCGACTCAAGTCAAAGTCCACGTTCGTAAGCGTGGCGAACATGGCCTCGTGCATAAACGCATCGACTTGCTCATCCTTGGCGCCGAGCTCGCGGGCATGATAGGCATAAGCGCCTATTCCCTTGAGCCCGAACATCAGCGCATCCTGCAGGCTCTGAATGTCCGCATCCTTGCCACAAACCCCAACCTTTGTACATCCTGTCCCCCCAGCCGTCTGTTCACATTGATAGCAAAACATGTCGTGTCCTTTCCCTGCTTTCGCCTGTTCTACTTCAGTTCTGCAACAAAACCTGTCATTTCAGTTGTGTCGGCACACCTTGAACACCCAAGGCGTTGTTGACAATGCTAATATCCTGACTTAGTTTCGGTTACTCCCGCAAGCAAATCCGAGAGGGGCCCCGGGCCATTAACCGGTCGCCTGCAGACGTAGTTCTCACAAACGTATGCTGTCGCCGCGTTGTTCACGCGTCCGTGGCCGCGGACAAACGGAACGACCTTCTCAATAGCCTCACCTGCCTGGCCCTTCCCGTGGAACAGAACAACCGCGTTCGGCAGAAACTTGCTGCGGATCAGGCTCAGCATCTCTTGCATATCTTTCCGCTCAAGGTCTCCCGCCAGGACGATCTCCTGTGTCGGGCCGATCTGGAAATCAAGCGCAACCAAACATGCGGTCAGTGACGTTGGAGACTGCGCCATTCGTCCGGAGAACGCCTCCAGCAACTGCTCCGCGGGTTGCGTGAACCGCTGTTCCATGGTCATTCGCCCGAGTCTCAGCAGTGCCAGAGCCGCAACAGAATTGCCGCTTGGCACGGCCCCGTCGTAATCGGGCCTGGTCCGCACGATCAAACGCTCGGCATCCTCACCCGTCAGATAGAACCCTCCGCCGTCTTGGTCGGCAAACAGCTCGATCATCCCGTCGGCCAGTTCCGTCGCTTCGAGAAGCCACCGGGCATCGAAGGTTGCTTCGTACAAGTCCAGCAGGCCCATCGTCATAAAGGCATAGTCGTCAAGAAAGGCGAGGCCAACCGACCGCGTCTTGCGGTAGTATCTCATCAGCCGGCCATCGGAGCGCAGCTCGCTCAATGCAAACTGGGCTGCTCGCTCGGCCGCGTCAACGTACTTGTGCTCTCCCAACACTGCCCCACCATAGGCAAGCGAAGAAATCATCAAGCCGTTCCAACCGCATATTATCTTGTCATCCAGATGTGGACGAGGCCTCTTTGACCTATACTCCAAAAGCTTTGCCCGCGCATCCGATAGGATTCTCTCGATATCTTTGGGATCTCGCTTGAACTGCCCCGCCAATTCTTCTACAGACTTGGTGACGCTTAGAACGGTCTTGCCGTCTTCAAAGTTGCCGCCTTCAGTGACACCGTAGTACTCATTGAAGACATTCGCAATATCTGAGCCCAGGATCTTCTGTGTCTGCTTGGGCTCCCAAACGTAGAAGGTCCCTTCCTTGCCTTGGCTGTCGGCATCTTCGGCGCTGTAGAATCCGCCCGCCGGGTCCGTCATTTGATCCAGCACGTAGTCGAATATGTCCTTGGCGACCGCCGCGTACTCGGCCTTGCCCGTGGCCTGGTACGCCTGGACGTACACCTTGCTCAGAAGCGCCTGGTCGTACAACATCTTCTCAAAATGCGGGACGAGCCATTCCGAATCCGTGGCATACCGATGAAAGCCCCCACCCAGATGATCGTTTATGCCGCCTTTGGCCATTGCGGCAAGAGTGGTCTCAACCATCTCCAGGGCCTTCTCGTCCCCGATTCGGTGCCAGTACGTCAAGAGCATCGAGAGGGTGCTCGGCTGCGGGAACTTCGGCGCCGCCCCAAATCCGCCGTGTGTGTCGTCGAATGCGCGCTCAAGTTGCGACTTCGCGTCCTTCAGAATGTCCACGGAAAGAACGCCACGGCCTTGCAGCGCGGCCTGCTTCGCCAGCATTTCGCCGATTGTCCCCGCCGACTCCAGCAGTTCGGTTCGCCTGTTCCTCCATGCATCGGCTATTGCCAAAAGCACCCTCTCAAACCCTGCACGCCCAAATGAATCTCTCGGCGGAAAATATGTCCCGCCGTAGAACGGCTTGCCGTCCGGTGTCAGAAAGACCGACATAGGCCAACCGCCGCCACCCGTCATCATCTGAACCGCGGCCATATACACGCGGTCCACATCCGGCCTCTGCTCCCTGTCAACCTTTATGCTCACGAAATGCTCGTTCATTATTGCGGCAATGTGCTCGTCGGTGAAACTCTCGCGCTCCATGACGTGGCACCAGTGACACGTCGAATAGCCTATCGAGAGAAAAATGGGTTTGTCTTCGGCCTTGGCTCGCTCGAAGGCTTCGGGCCCCCAGGGATACCAATCAACCGGATTGTGCGCGTGCTGCAGCAGGTACGGACTGGTCTCGAGGCCAAGCCGATTTGTATGCTCTTGTTGTACACTCTCTACCGCCACAGCTTCAACCCCTTGCCTCTGTCGACCCGAACAAACGACAGACAAAACCAACAAGACCAATCCACCAGCCCCCAACAGGACCGTGGCGATAACCACTGCCAGCCTCATTCTGCGGCGCTTGTCGGTATGTGCAAGTTCGGATTTCATATTGTCCTCGAACCACTGCAGTGCTCCGCTCAATGATCATTTCGGGCACACTCCGCAGGGTCCTCTTCACCAGCGGCCTCGATAAGCTCCTCCACGGCAATCTTGCGACCGGTGTCGGTCTTGAACGCCTTCTCAATGGCCTCACGGATTTGCCCTTCGCTCGCGTCACCATACTCCGCCGGCATATTCACGAGCCGGTCGGCATCCCACACGCACTTGAATTCAATCGTATCAATGTCCCGGGCACTGTGATGGTTCGCGATAATCTTGCAGATATGCTCGACGGCCTCGTCAGCCACATCGTGCTTTTTCAGAATCTTCGCGGCAATTGGCGGTCCTTCGATCTCTTGATATTTGGCCGCGGAGGAACCATGCTTCTTTTCGGCCTGGTGAATCCCTATGTCATGCAAGACCGCGGCGGCCTTGACCACCAGCGGATCGGCACCCTCCGTCGCCTGTATACTCTCGGCGTATCCGAGAACCGCAAGCGCGTGGTCGATTCGCTTCTGGTCCGAACCAAAAACCGCCTTCATCTCGTCAATGAGACCATTCCGCAGGGCATTCGTGTTCTTTGCCCCTGAGACCCCGACGCACTGCTCGGCGTATTGACACCACTCGGCGCATCCGAGGTCTATCTTCGGATTGGCCACGATGTGACCGCACTTGCGACACTTGAGCTTCGGTTCGTCCTTGAAAAACTCGACCGCCCCGCCGCACTGTGAGCAATTGACCTCGAAGATATCTTCGGGCTTCCAGAATCTCTGATCTTGTCCCGGGCACCTGAACATTCGTTTCGCTCCATTCTCACACAGACTACTGCTGCTCACGCACGAATCATGGTTAAGAGCATCTTGAATTTGTCCTCGGCAATGACTGCGTGCGGCACGTTGGCCGGCATTATGATTATCTGCCCCGGCAAGACCCCAACTTCCTCACCGCCTATGACCAGCGTGGCCCTTCCATCGAGAACCTGCACGACCGCATCATAGGGCGACGTGTGCTCGCTCAGCTTCTGGCCTTCATCAAACGCAAACAGCGTCAAAGTCCCAGTCCGCTTATCCAGTATCGTTTTGCTGACGATCGAATCGTTCGAGTATTCCACCAAATCCGCCAGGTCCTGCGCTTTGCCAAGACAGTCCTGCAACACCGCTCTTCTGTCTTTTTCGATGCTCATATCTTCCTCCTGTAACCTCTTCTGAGCTTACTCCTTTTGCCCGTTGTGGCCGTTGCAGAGCTCTTCCAGCGTGATACCACCAAGATAGACATCCATAGTCTCCTGAAGTTCGGCGAGTCTTTCGTTTACCGCACAGTGACTCTGCCGAGAACATGCATCCGCATTCAGGAGACACTTGTTCAGACTCAATGGCCCTTGAATTGCCTCTATTATCTGCAGCACGTTTATCCGCGATGGCTCTCGGCTCAACCGGAACCCGCCCTTGGGCCCCATCGAGCTCTCGACCAGTTTGGCGTCATGAAGCCGTTGCATCAGCTTGCAGGCAAGCTGATATGAGACGTCTTCCTCTGCAGCAACCTTCCTCGTGGATACCGGGCCATCGTTATAATGTCTGGCCAGATTCAGCATCGCACGCAAAGAGTAATCTGTGTTTCGCCTTACTACTTCCATCTTTAAGCCCTCTTCGGTTTTTCAGTTCGCAGTCTCACATTCAGGCAATATCCACCTTGCTGCTCATTATGTCAACAGAAGATAAAGGACCGGCAAGAAGCTGTACGCAATCGCTTACCCAAGTGACGACAACCGAAAGTCCCATAGGCTACAGCCTAAGACCTCCAACGCATTGCTGCCGTTATGCCACAGGTAATCCGGTCTCTCAGCGAGCACTCAGCAGCTTCAACAGGCCCCCCGATCCACTCTGAACGCTCGGAGACGACTCCTTGCCGGCCCGGTAACGAATGGAATCAATGATTCCGATGCCCCGGTCCCGGACCAACGTCTTTGATAATCTTGTCAATCGCACCCCTCAGTCGTCTGTTCAAATCGTATTTGCCCTCGGCGAGTTTGCGGCGAACCGCCATTACTTTGCCCCTGCGGACACGCCGCATCCAGATTATCTCGTCTGAACCTCCGGCAGCCCTGCCCGGTGGACCATCATTGCGGCCCACGTCTGAAACCGCAGTCCCGACCCTATTTCTGCGTACCCTTGACTCGTCCTTCTTATCACTCACAGCCAACATTTTCGGGCTCCTTACAGCATCGAGCGACTCATACAACAGGTCAGCTAAGTAAGACCTATACGGTCTTATATTCTCATTTTAGTCCTACTTGTTCGCTCCCGCAACCCAAAAATCGCTTTTTCTGACAAATTTATTGCAGAACCTCGCCGTCCGCGGCGTAGAGGTAGCGCGTCTCGACTCCGCCCGATGAGCCCAATGCCCCCTTCTTGCACCAGGAACCGCATTTCCAGCCCAATAAGGCATATATTCACTTAGTGAAGGCCTGCGGCGGATTCAAGCCGCCACCACAGAGGCCCCAATCCACCTGCAGGCCGGCCACCGGAAAAGAAATATGTTGCAGGCTTTCCGGGCATTGCTAAATTGCACGAATGCTTGACTCTGATGCTAAGTTGGTAGGTTGGGTTCGTAGAGGACTGCCAAGACATGTGCCGGTGTTCCTCGGCGGATTCGCTTTTGCGATACTGTGCTTCGTTGCCCTCAATGCGGCGATGGTGCCCGTGTCCAGATCCGAATACTGCGGCGGCAAATGCCACGAAATGAACACCGCATACGTGACTTGGGAACTCTCGCCGCACGGCGCCAACGCCGCCGGTATCCGCACCGAATGCGTCGACTGCCACCTGCCGCCAAAGGAAGAATACTTCACTCACATAGCGGCCAAGGCCTACACAGGCGCCAAGGATATTTACAAGCATTACTTTGGCGCCGAATACGATCCCGAAAAGATGCGCAAGAAGGTCTTGGACCACATGTCTAATGAAACGTGTCTGCACTGCCATGACAGCCTGCTTGCCAAGCCCGGCAATTCCGCCGCCAGGATCGCACACGTAGCGTCGTTGGCTCAGCCCAATGCACCTGAAAACAGGTGTGTGCAGTGTCACGAAGATGTCGGACATCAGCGTCAAAACAGACTGTTCTCGCAATAAGGGAAAGGGAAACAACTATGACAACTTCAGGAAGAAGCTCATATTGCGCTATAGCATGGGCGTTTGTCGTTGGATTGGCGGGCGTTGCCGCTGTGGCCAAGGAGACATCCCAGGTGGAATTGCCGCCGCCAAAAGAATACCGCATCATCCGCACTATCCCCGAAGAGGCCCAGAGATGCATCAGCTGCCATGCCACCCTCAACGGAGGCATGGTTGCAGATTGGGCGGCCAGCAGGCACGCCCACGCCAACGTCTCCTGTCTCGATTGTCACCGGGCCGGTCCTGCAGACACCGATAAGAGCATTGGTCATCTCGAGTATGATAAGACCTCCATAACTACCATAGTCTCGCCAAAGGACTGCTCGCGATGTCACCCGGGCGAAGCAGCCCAATACGCCCGGAGCAAACACGCCAACACGCTCGAACTGATATGGAAGATAGACCCTTGGTTGAATCACGGCATGAACAGTGACATAGAGCGGCAAACAGGCTGCTACCATTGTCACGGCAGTGTAGTGACGGTCGAAAACGGACAATTCGACAGCAGCACATGGCCGAACGTCGGGGTGGGCAGGATAAACCCGGATGGCAGCCGCGGCAGCTGCTCCAGTTGTCACACAAGGCATAAGTTCTCGTTGGCCGAAGCGAGAAAGCCGGAGGCATGTGGGCAGTGCCACCTGGGGCCCGATCATCCACAGATCGAGATATTCAATGAGTCAAAGCATGGCGCAATATACCATGCCGAGGGTGACAGCTGGAATTGGAACGCGGCTCCGGGGACATGGACTCCGGGGGTGGACTACCGAGCCCCCACCTGTTCGGTGTGTCACATGTCGGGTGTGAACGACGTTGCCGCCACGCACGATGTCACCGAGCGCATGGCGTGGGAGACACAAGCTCCCCTGACGGTCAGGCCGAGTCAGTTCAAACCGTGGCCGGCGGGCACCAATTGGCAAGAAGAACGTGAGAAGATGGAAAAGATCTGCAAAGCGTGTCACTCGGAGAACTGGACCAGGGGTCATTTCACCCGTTTCGACGCCACGATCGTGAGCTACAACGACAATTATTTCAAGCCGATGAAGAAGCTCATAGACGAGCTATACGAAAAGAAGCTGCTCGACAAGCGAAAGAACCTCGACGAGAAGCTCGAAATCGAAATGTATGAACTGTGGCATCACGAGGGAAGGCGAGCCCGGTTCGGAGCGGCCATGATGGCGCCTGACTACGCATGGTGGCATGGCTTCTACGAGCTAAAGAAGAGGTGTATGGAAATCGAAGAACAAGCAGAGAAGCTGCTCGACAGCGGCAAACCCGGAAAGGTATTTGAGGTGAGAGCAGCCGACGGCGATACGACCAAGCCGGATTTCAACAAGTGACCGTCGCGTAGTGCCTGGCAATTGCCGCACTGCTCTCCGATGCGCCGAAGGATTTCGGTACATCGAGACAGTCACTCGTCGGATGTGTGGATGTTCCCGTCCTTCGAAGCGAACACGCGTCTGCTGAGACCTTTGTTCGAGACAAAGCCGTACTGATCCGATGCGCTCACGGTAACGCGCTCATCGTTTGAGACTATCTCCACATCGTGCTCCGGATTTCTCTGGCGGATCAGGTTAGCCAGGACGAAGGCCTTTTCGAGTCCATCACCGGTTTTGTAGTTTGCAGCCTCATCCGGCTGGGCTAATCGTTTGCCGTCGTAGATCGAGTCATCTGGCATCTGTTGGAGCCACGAGTATGCCTCGTCGAGTGACATCGAGTCGAGCATCGCTACAGAGACAGGGTTCCGCTCAACAGCCGCCTTGACAAACGGGACCCAGTCACAGCTCTCCATGTCGCGATAGGCGTAGAACGCAAGATCGGCGGTGACGTTGCTTCGGCGTTTGCTCCGGAGATAGCTGACTATCTCTTGCCTGCTTTGATCGGGCGAGATATCAATTGAGTTGCCGGCAAGGAAATTCTTATCTGAAGAAGGGAGCTTGGGTTCTGTCCGCACAAAATCGGCAAGTCTGTCCACGAACTGCTGAGGCTCGGGCATAACACGCTCAACAGATTTCGCGAAGAAAGCCCTGTGCTGTGAGTCCCTCATGTCCACCCTTTTCTTTGCCAGGAGTTTCTCAAGGTCATCACAACGAATCCGGCCGGGCAGCTCATACGGGATAAAATCGTCATCCGAAACCTCTGCGAGTAGTTTCTCGCAGCTTTTGTCACCCACCCTGTAATTGCTTCCATGCTCATAGTGAAACAAGACTTCGGCCTTTACGAATTGTGGCTGACCGTGGCAGTCGCGGCAAAGCTGGAAGAATTTCTGATAGTCTTGATACGTTCGCAGGAAGTTTGCGAAAATCGGCAACGTCAGCTCAGTCGACAGATACGCATCCAGCTGCCCGACAAAATATTCATAGGCCTTCTTATCTATCGTCGCATCGTCGTAAAGGCAGTGCACATAACCGGATGAGTGCGCAACGATCGTGACATTCTCGTTGCGCAAGGCGCGCTGAGCCTTGTTGGAGATTGCCGTACCGTTGAACCACATCGTTTTGGTCACCAGCCTTCTGTTGTTCGTGAGAACCCCATCCTGAATATCGACGAAGTTTTGCGAATGAAGCGGCGTAAGTATCATGTATATATCTTGAAGCGGTATCCCGCAGACGATGAACGCTGCTGCTGCATACAGGGCCGAAAGTGACACGCACTCCCCCGCCGCCTTGCTGTAACCCTCTTTGAGACGAAAGGCCTCCATCGCCTCGACGGTCTCGGTTTTCCAGTAAGGAATAATCTCGCCGTCATATTTGTCCAGCCCGAAGTGCTTTCTGATGTCGACGTCAAAGTAGTACTTGTCACCCTCGTAGCCGAAAAGAGCATTGCTTTTGGCAATTTCCGCAGGTGGAATGAACTTCTCGAACCGCTTCAGTTCCGCGGCCTGGTTGGTGAGCCCCCAGGTCTCAAGGTCCAGATTGAACTCAAACTCGTCGATTATAAACTGCTTGAGCCGCATTAGTCTCTTGTAGCTGCTCTTGCCTTCGAGCTTCTTGAAGCAGTCCAGCTCGCGCCACCGCCAGATAATTGGGCTCATGATATTCGCCAAGACAAGGCTGTACATGAGCTCGGGAAAAACGAAGATTTCCATATCTGAAAGCGTGACCGCCGACGTGTACTTCTCAAGTTCTTCCGCATCCATTTTCTGCCGACTCCGCCTTCTCAACTACCGCCGGCACGCAGGCCATCAGGTAGCGTCGCAATAAATCCCTTTATAGCATCTCGTGTCTTCCGAAAGGCCCTCATGATCTGCTCTTCACTACCTACGGCAGCGACGGGATCTTCAAAGCCGCGGTGAATCTGTTTGGTCCGGCCACCGAATACGGGGCAATGCTCTCTCGCACTATCGCACAAAGTCACAACATAGTCGAAGTCAATTGCGACGAGATCGTCCACACGTTTGGATGTGTGTTCGGAAATATCGACTCCCGCCTCCGCCATCACCTTGGTCGCCCTGGAACTAACACCGACTGGATAGGTGCCTGCCGAATACGGCTCAATTGAATCCGATTTCAGGTGCCTGGCCCAGCCTTCCGCCATCTGACTTCGACACGAATTGCCCGTGCACAGAAACAACACCTTTATCTTCTCATTGTCACCTTGCATAGTCACTCCACATCTTGGTCAACGCCCACCGCAGGGGCATCAGTTTCCAACGCAGATCCCAGAAAGCTCACAAACTTCACACCTTGGGTCATACTTGCCATTGCAATCGTCCACAATACCGATCCTGCTCAAAGCAAAATCATACTTCACCGGGTCGCTCGGTTCAATTGCCGCAAAGCCGGCAGTAATCTCAAGGGCCGTCGCCAGCGAGACGGTGTTACGATTGTGCAGCCCCAATATTCTGGCCAGCCGACCCATGTGCACATCGACCGGCACAATCAGCTTCGTCGCCTCGACCGACTTCCACAGTCCGGGATCAACGTCATCGCTCCGCACCATCCATCTCAAGAACAGGTTCAGACGCTTGCTGGCACTGCCCCTTGTCGGATCGGCCAACAAATACCTCAGGCCCCTGCCGACATTGCCGCCGTTCTCGGCCGCATGCATCTCACACAACAAACCGCAGAATCTCGACAATACGGAGACGGTGTTACTGTCATCCGGATTATAACAATAGGCAAAGAACTTCTCAATACTCCCGTATTGTGCCAGAACCTGCCCGAGCAGCCATAGCAGGTCCGAAATGTCATCGCCGCTGGTGAATCTGTGCTTGAAGTCCCTCAGGTCTCTCCTGCTCCGCTCGTCAAAACCTCGCACGAACTCATACGGGCTCGCGCCCATACGAGCCAGCAAATCGGCCACGCTCTTTTCTATTTGCTGCACTCTGCCATAGGCCAGAGCCGCGGCAAGAAACCCAGCAATCTCCTGATCTGCGGGATTGGAGTACCTGTAAACGAACTGCAAAGGGTCCGGCTCGATGAGCTCGCGATGGTTATACCTGGAGTACACCCTCTCCAGTATGTCCCTGAGAACCACTTTGTCAGTCGGAGCCGATTTCGTAAGAATTACGCCTTCTTTCACTGGCGTGTGCCCGTGTCATTGTTGCAGCTGGCAGTGTAACAAAAACGCTGCCCTATCCCTGTGAACGGTTAGCCCACCATCTTGAAGCTATCGACAAGCGCACCCAGCTTTTCGAGATCAACATCCCGCTCGTACAGCGGACGCTTGTCCTCACGATAGACCCCAATATTGTCTTCAAAGCTGTCCTTGCCCGGGTTCACGTAAAATGTCCCCAAGGGTAGCCTTTTAGTCTCAATAGCCCTATTGAAGGCGCCGCTTCGATCGGAACTATCGTGTGAATCCTCAAGGTAGTAGCAGTTCTCCTTGAACCATTGATAGGTATTGACCTTGTTAAATGTAACACAGGGCTGTAACACATCCACCAGTGCATAACCCTTGTGCGTGACAGCCTTCTTGATAATGTCCTTTGTCTGCTCGATATGACCTGCAAAGGCCCTGGCAACAAAACCGGCGCTTAGGGCGATCGCAGCCGCCAAAGGATTGAAAGGCTCAAGGAAAACGCCGGCAACCTGGACCGGGGTCTTGAAGCCTATCCGACTTGTCGGTGACGCCTGTCCCTTTGTCAGGCCATAGACCATGTTGTCGTGGACTATGTTGGTTATGTCGGGATTCCGTCGTATAGTATGGATGAAGTGATTGCCGCCCTCGCCGTACATATCTCCGTCGCCGCTCTCGGCTATGACGGTCAGAGAAGGATTGGCCGCCTTTATCGCCGTCGCAGGCGGTAACGCTCGTCCGTGTAATCCGTCGAACAAATTGGTCCTGAAATAGTGCGGTATCTTTGCAGCCTGCCCTATCCCCGAAACGAGGACAAGGCCACTCGGATCGATGTCCAATTCCGCCAGCGCCTGCTTCAGAGCCTTCAAAATCGGAAAATTGCCACAGCCCGGACACCAAGCGATATCGATGTCACCGGCCTCAAATGCTTCAGCTTCCATGGTATGTCCCTAAGCTAATAGAGTTTCCAGGCGGTTAACAACCTCTTCTACGGTGAAACTTAGCCCACTGTACTTGAGAATCTGCTCGTGGACATCAATTCCCACGTGCAGTCTGATCAGCTTTCCGAACTGACCGGTTGCATTGCCCTCAATCAGAATGGTCCGGCGGGCCTTCTTGAGATGGTCGGCCACACCGGGGCCCAGCGGATATACTTGTTTGCAGTGCAGCAACGCAGTGTCATCCCGCGCCAGTTCAGCCAGAGCCTCTCTTGCGATGTGATAGGTCGAGCCCCAACAGATCAGGAGGTTCTCATAGTCGCTCTTTCCCACAAGTTCCGGGTGGACGGCTTCGGCCTGCATCGCCTCCAGGCGTTTGAGCCTCTTGTCGACCATCTTTACCCTCAGGTCGAGGTCTTCGGTTATGTGCCCCGCCTCATCGTGTTCATCGCTATCCACGGCAACCAGTCCCTCTCCAAATCCCGGTATGCCGCGAGGAGAAATGCCGTCTTTGGTAAGCTCGTATCTTCTGTAATCCGCGGCTGTCTTGATGATGAACTTCTCGACCCTCACATCCGACAAATTGAACGACGGCACGTTGTAATAGGAATCAATCATATACTGGTCGGTGAGGACGAACACGGGCACCTGATACTTGTCTGCCAGATTAAACGCCTTCTGAGTCAGGTAGAAGGCTTCCTGGAGTGTCCCGGGGGCAAAGATGATTCTCGGGAACTCCCCGTGCCCTGCATACAGAGCCAGCTCGAGGTCTCCCTGTTCGGTGCGCGTGGGCAGTCCTGTGGCAGGGCCCGGCCGCTGGGCAAGATGAATCACAACCGGGGTCTCCAACATCCCCGCCAGGCTAAGCCCCTCGGTCATGAGTGCAAAGCCGCCACCCGAGGTCGTGACCATTGCCCGGGCACCCGCATACCAGGCGCCGAGGGCCATGTTTATCGCCGCGATTTCGTCTTCCGCCTGCTCGGCAATTATGTCGAAGTCGCTGCCGTGCTTGGCAAGAAATGCGAGCACACCCGTCGAAGGTGACATCGGATAAGAAGCTATAAAATTGCACCCCCCTGCTATCGCCCCAAGACCGACGGCTTCGGCCCCATTCAACAGAATCTCGTCACTTGCCTGCGTGTCGGCAGCAATGTCAAGGTCGATTGCACCGGAGGCTGCCAACTCACGGCCTATCTTGTGACCGGCTTCGGCCGACTTGACGTTGCCCTGCACGATCTCGCTCGACTTCGCAGAGAAGAAACGCTTAATGTAGTCGCTGATGTCACCAAGTTTCACTCCCAACAGGCCGGCGATCGTGCCGACCGCAACTGTGTTGGCGTAGACCTTATCACCAATTTCAGATGCCGTTTCCGTAAACGGAACATCTATGAATTTAGACGACCCCAGATCAGCCTCATCGCCCACGACACTCTTTTCAGCGAGCACCATCGTTTCCCGCGAGATCCTTGCGGCAACGTGTTGCAGGGCGCCTTCGTTGAGGGCAACTAAAACGTCAATTCTGTTGACGGGAGCAGACACCTTCCTGCTCGCAACACGTATCTGGGTGGAATTGGCTCCACCCCGAATTCGCGACATATACTCCTTTGTCGCAAATACGTTGAAGCCGGCGATTTTCAAGATTCTGGTCAGGAGAAACTCAACGGTCTGGATGCCCTGACCGGCCTGACCGCACAGAACAATCGAAACGTCGCTCTCATGAAGCGTTGATTTGCCGCTCATAGGATCCATCCTTCCCTCACCAGGGTCCTTGCAGATTCACCCGGCCGGAGACTCTCAGTACTCTTCCAAATGGTTGAACTCCGCATCTTCAAGCCACGTCTCGGGGCGAGATACAAACTCAATTATGTTTTCGAGCAGGAAATAATGCCTGCCTTCCTCTTCGGCCAGTCTGAGAAGAACTTGTTTCTGGTATTGCTCTTCGACCTCGTCGGCCTTTGCCTGGTAGAAATCCTGGCTTTTCTTCTCGATGTCCTGGGCTTTCCTGTACAGTTCGGTCTGTTCAATATCCAAGTCAGAGAGGTCCCCCGACGCCTTCATCCCGGCGAAGACATTCTTGGCATCGGTCAGAATCGTCGTCTCGGCCATCTGTGGCTCGGCGGTCTTGAGCTGCCGTAGGGCTTTGTAGTGCTTGACCTCCTCATCAGCCAACATAGTGAGTATCGACTTCAAGCCAGCATTCTCGGCGCGTCCGGCCAACTCACGGTAGTAGCCCTCACCATCCTTTTCCATCTGCATAGCATATTCGAATATATCCATCCTATCGCTCCTTGCCCGCTGTATAGGCCACTCTACTGCCTTTGCTCCAACGACTCACCCAGAATTCGGACGTGACGCATTTCCTCTGCGATGATTTCGTCGATCTTCGCCTTGCCGGCTTTGGAAAGAACAAAATCCTTCAATCCCGTGTAGTAGACGATCGAGTCTTTCTCCTTCTGGATGGCCATTCTGATAATGTTTGCCACTTCTTCATTGCCGGTAAGCTCTTCGGCCGGATTCGGCCTTACGCCGAATACCGCGAGGCCGGCCATCACTTGCGCATCCGGCAAATCAAGTCTCGTGGGCTCAAAACCCCCGCTTTCCCAGTTTTGTTCAGAAAGCTCCGCCCTCATATTCGCGAAGACTCTGACGTGAGCATTTTCCCAAGTCGCCAAGTCGAGAAATAGCTTCTCGATGGACCCGTCGGCAAAAAGTTCCGCCGCCCTGCGGTAAAACTTCGCACCGTTACGCTCGATTTGCTCGGCTATATCCAGTACCTCAAAGACGTTCAATTCAACATTCATTCCAGTTCCTTCCACTTTATGTTGCAGCCCACGCTCGGTTTCTGGTCCTCAGGTACGGGCTTTGCTTGCAGCACCGCATCGATGGCGGTCCTGAGGTCGGCCCCGGTAACAGGCACGCCGTTGCCGGGCCTGCTATCATCCATCTGGCCCCTATAGACTAACGATCGGTTCGCGTCAAACAAGAAAAAATCCGGCGTGCAGGCTGCACGATATGCCTTGGCGACCTCCTGTGTTTCGTCGTAGAGATATGGGAACGTGAAATCATTGTCCTGCGCCACTTTTGCCATGTTCTGCGGGCTGTCTTCGGGATAGTTCTCCACATCGTTCGAATTGACACCGACCACTGCAACACCCTTTGCCTGATACTCACCGACAAGGTCCACAAGACCCTTCAGGATATGCTTGACAAAGGGACAATGGTTGCACATGAAAATCACCAATAGGGCCGGGGCCTCCCGGAAACCAGTCAGCGATACCTTCTCGCCCTTCGTGTCGGGCAGACTAAAATGCGGAGCAGCAGTCCCCAGAGCAAGCATCGTGGAGGCAGTCCTAACCATAGTGAACTCCTTCCTTCAGAAGCCAAAACACATTTTATCTGTAGATCTCCTGGTTAATTATGTGACAGAGGCGGATTTGTTCGGTCTGAGCACGCCTTTTGTTCCCCAATCATATCATAGTTGTGCTAAAGAGACTATAATTGAGTGATCGGGAGCATGGACGAGATTCAGCGAAAATTAGCCTTGATTGACAAACAACTCGCCGGGGGACCCGTCAACCGGTATAGGCACCTAATAGCCACCTGCCCGCTCCTATTTCCCGTGATAGGGCTGATACTTGGGATCCTGATACAGCAGGCGCTGTCGGTATCCGGGGTCCCAGGTCACGCCAGACAACATATCCGGCTCTGGCTGATAGTCATGGCCGTTTGCTCGCTCATGGCGGTTCTGATCTTAGTCGTCCGGAAGAGCACCGGTGCCCATGTCCCTGCTCTGTTGAGCTTTCTTGCACTTGTCTGCGCGATGTGCCTCGGTGGTATCCGACTGATCAGCTTTCAGAGGCTCGATTCTGACGACTTGTGCCATCTCGTCGGTGACGAACGTAAGTTAGCGACAATTCGCGGCCTGATTGTCACCGAGCCACGTCGTGAGAACAGAGAGTGGCACTTTGCAAAATTCACATATTCAGATCCAAGCAGCAGCTTCTACCTTAGGATCGATGAGGTTGAATCGACCAGCGGTTGGGCAAAGGCAAGTGGGATGGTTCGAGTTTGGGTGGGTGGTGCGGTTATAGACCTGACGGTCGGTGACCGTATTGAGGCCTGCTGCTGGCTCGACAGGTTCAAGCCGGCAACCAATCCGGGCCAATTCGACGTATCACAGCACGTGCGCCGCCGGAATACATTGGTCGCGGCATCAGTCGAGTCGCGAGACGGCATTAGATTGCTGCCGAGCCGGTCAACAGGCATCTTTACGGACATAAGAACGAGAGTCAGACAAACAGCGGCGAATGCGCTGCTGGGCGACCTGCCCTCGGATGATGCAAGCCAAGGGCTGCTGCAGGCGCTGCTGCTGGGAGCCAGACACGACATCGACGCCACTACCTACCTCGCTTTTCGCAGGACGGGACTTTTGCACTTCATCAGTCTCTCCGGAATGCATCTGGGCATCCTGGTGGCGATCATCTGGTGGCTGTGCAAAACAGCGGGTCTGCTGAAGCCCGCCAGGGCCACCGTCTGCATGATCGCAGTGGCCACTTTCCTGCTAATTGTCCCGCCACGAGCACCCACACTGAGGGCGGCCATCATCTGCTGGGTCTACTGCGCATCAATTCTGACTCGCCGGAACCCAAGCTCACTCAATACGCTGTCGCTGGCGGCAATAATTCTCCTGCTAATCAGGCCAACGCAGCTATTCGAGGCCGGCTGGCAATTGTCGTTCAGCTCCGTCCTCGCACTCGTGCTTCTTTGCCGGCGCATCCACTCGTTCTTGTACGAGAAAATAGCAGGCCTTTCCTTGCATGGGAAAGTCCCAAGAGCAAAGACGCTGTTTCGCATAGTCTGGAGGCCGGGCGCGTATCTTTTGACATTATTTTCTACAGGGCTCACTGCGTGGCTCGGCGGTGCCGGCATCTTGCTGTATCATTTTTACACGATTAACCCCTTTACGAGCATATGGACGGTCCTGGTATTTCCATTGGTCGGTGCCATCCTCACGCTGGGGTTCTTGAAGATGATTCTCCATTTTGTCCTGCCGACCGTGGCGGCCGCTCTGGGTCTCGTCGCCTCCGTCCTTTCAGGCTCGCTGATCTGGCTGGTGAAGCTAATCGCCGAGTTGAATATCTCGCAGATACTCATAGGTCACGTATCGCTCGCACCAGTGGTTCTGTACTACTGTCTGGTGTTCTTCGCAGCGTTCGTTTATATCAGGAGACCGCTGTTGAAAAGGGCCATCTGCACCGCAATGGCTCTCGGGCTTATCGTCTTGCTGGGGACGACAAAATGGCAAAGAACATACAGGGACAGTCTCTTCCTGACCTGTCTTGACGTCGGGCATGGTCAGGCAATACTGGCACAGCTGCCCGGCAGAACCAACATCCTGTTTGACGCCGGCTCACTGTACAAAAGCGATGTGGGCAGGAGAATCGTCGCGCCGTTCTTGGACTACAGTGGAATAGGCAAGATCCACGCGGTCGTGATCAGCCACAATGACATCGATCACATCAGCGGAATACCGGAGGTCACGGAATATTGTGACATTGGCGTCATCTACGCCAACGATGCATTTTTCGACGCGACCGACGCGTGGGGAACGGCGAGTCATCTCAATGAGTACCTGAACCGGAAAGGCCTTGGCATACAGCGCCTCGGCGAGACATTGAACATGGACAGCGAAGCCTACGTCAAGATGCTTTGGCCGCGCGGAAACACCCACCAATACGAGCAGTTGAGCGATAACGACAGATCGCTGGTCACGTTCATAGAGTTCGCCGATACAAAGGTCCTTCTGTGCTCCGACATCGAACAGTTTGCACAGAGAGAGCTTCTCCGCCTGCATCCTGACCTGAGAGCCGATGTCGTTGTGGCTCCCCATCACGGCTCAGCCGCCACCCGGGATCCTGATTTCTTGCCCAGCCTGAATGCGCGGACTTTAATATGCAGCTGTGGCAGAGGCCAGTATGAGAACCAGCCGACAATCACCCCTGCAAACGAAACAGAGTCATTCTTCACAGCTCGTGACGGCGCCGTGATCGCCCGCATTGACAGGGACGGGAGAATAACAACCCATACGTTTGCCAAGACGTCGGGGCGAGAATAGCATCATCGCACGTGCACGACGATCTCAACCCTGCGGTTTCTCGCTTTGCCGCTCGCGGTGGCGTTTGACGCGATGGGTCTGGCGGCCCCGCACCCGGACGCCTGAATCTGACGCTCTGGAACTCCGCGTTTTATCAGATACCGAGCCACAGAGAGGGCGCGCTGAGCCGATAGCTCCCAGTTGTCCTTCCAGGGAGACTTCTTGATGGGATCCGTATCGGTATGGCCGACCACGTCCAGCTCCTTGCCGGCATATTTCTGCCTCAGTACCGAATAAATGTCGTCAAGCTCCGCACTGGTCGCACTCTTGAGGGTCGCCTTTCCCGATGCAAACAATATCTTGTTCGGCAACGTCACCGTAATTGTACCGGCCGCCGGATCGAAGGAGACATCGTACCCCTCAAAACCGGTAGCCTGGGCCGGGGTCCGGTTCAACTCATCAATCTGTCTCTGCAGCTCCGCGATCGTCTGCTGATCCTGCGACACCTGTCCGCCGAGCTGTTCCCTCTCTGCCTGCAGAACTTCATATCTGCCCTTCAGGTTCTCGTGCTCCACATTCAAGTAATCATACCGCTTCTTCCAATCGGCGCAGCCTGGCAGAAGGATACCGGGTACAACACAAATCAGCAGGGCAATGGTCTTTTTGGTGGCGGGTCGCATCTGACATCTCCTTGTAATGCTGCAACTTATGTTCATCCGTGTCAGTAGGAGAAGATAAACCCAAAGCGGGTCAAAATCCAATCCTGCAGAATCATAACAGCAAAGACACCCAAAGACAAGAAAGGACCGTAGGGAATTTGCCGAATTTTTTTGAAAAACATTTGAAAACATGCCCAGGACAGGCCAAAGAACGGCGCGATGAAAAATGCCAGCACAACCAGCAGCGGACCCACTACGGCCCCGGCGGCGCCCATCAGGTGTACGTCGCCCAGCCCCATCGCCTCTTTTCCAAAGCCTAAGGTCCCGAGAATCCGCGTGGCCCAGACGACACCACAACCCAGGAAATAGCCGAAGAGACTACCCAGAAATCCTGCGACCGCGGGATGCTGTAAGAGACCCTCCCACCAGACGCGGATCGGCTCGACTTCGCCGGCGGCCCAATAGGCAAACCACGAACAGCAGACTATCGGCAGCAGAAACAGAATCTCGCGGCAGCTCTCCTTGCGATGATTGAACTGAGGCTCCTCGTCCCTCTCAGCTGACTCACCAGCCGGCTCAGCTTCCTGCTGCGCTGCGGGATCCGTGACTTCCGGCTCTTCCGATTCGTAACTCCTTTTGAGTAAACCTGTTGCAAGTAGCACCCATGATATGGCCAGCCCCACGGCGGCGCCCACCGCCAGCGACCCGGTCCGTGCAGAAGCCACCGGCAATAGAGAGTAGGCACGAATCAGGTTGGGGTGAATCAGGAATGGGCCGATCGCAGAGGCGAACAGTCCAATGGCGGTAACAAGCCAGCAGATCGACAGCGGGATGATCCACAACTCCAGATCAATCGCCGACGCAGCTATGAAAGAAGCCAGAAGAACAACATGAAGAAGGTAAATGAGCCAGCCGCCCTCGACACCAACGTTGCCCCGCACTTCCGTGTGGAAGTAAAGGATATAAACCGCCACAAAAGTCAAACCGGTCAGCAATTCAATGACGAAGTATCGCGGCGAGATTCGTGCTTTGCAGTAGCGACACTTGGCGCCCAAAAGAATCCACGAAACAAGCGGTATGTTGTCGTAGAAGTGAATGTGCCTGCCGCACGCGGGGCAGGCCGAGCCCGGCCTCACCAGGGACTTCTCACGCGGCAGGCGATAGATCACGACATTCAGGAAGCTCCCGACACAGCAGCCAAATGCAAAGGTGAAGATGAACCATATCCAATCCGGTGCTCCCACTATGCCTCCCTTGCAAGAAAGGACGCGAGCGCAGATCAACTACACGCCCCTGCCCTTCTGTCCTATTCTGTCGACCATTCCGGCCACCTTCGCGGGCAAGCCGAACAAACGTATGAAGCCATTCGCGTCGGTCGGATCGTATTCGGCGCCCATCTGGAAGCTAGCCAGATCGGTCCGGTATAGACTCTTCGGGCTCTTTACGCCTGCGGGCGTACACCGACCCTTGAACAGCTTCAGCCGAACCTGCCCCGTGACGTTCCGCTGAGTGGCATCGACAAACGCATCAAGAGCCTCGCGCAACGGGTGGAACCAAAGGCCATAGTAGACAAGCTCGGCATACTTCAGAGCGATCTGCTGCTTATAATGCAGGGTCTCCCGGTCAAGGGTCAGGCTCTCCAGCGCGTTGTGAGCAGTAACAAGAATCGTCCCGCCGGGTGTCTCATAGACGCCTCGCGACTTCATGCCGACGAGGCGGTTTTCGACAAGGTCCACCTGCCCGACGCCGTGCTCGCCGCCGAGCCGGTTCAGGAGTTCAATCAACTTCACGCCCCCAATCGCCCTGCCGTCTATGCTCACCGGCACGCCTTCACGAAAGCCGATTTTCACATATTCCGGCCTGGCGGGCGTCTTAGAGACGGGCCGAGAGATCACAAACAGATCATCCTTCGGTTCGTTGGCCGGGTCCTCAAGGTCGGCCCCCTCGTGGCTGATGTGCCAGAGGTTGCGGTCCCGCGAGTAGATCTTCTTCTTCGTCTGCTCGATAGGGATTTTGCGTTTCTTAGCATACTCGACCGCCGCCTCGCGGGAAGTCAGCGTGAAGTTCGGGTCTTTCCAAGGGGCGATGATTTTCAGCGACGGATCGAGCGCCATAAAGGTAATCTCGAACCGCACCTGGTCGTTGCCCTTTCCCGTCGCTCCGTGGGCCACTGCCGTCGCCTCTTCGGCGTGGGCAACTTCAACCTGATGCTTTGCGATCAACGGCCGGGCGATACTTGTTCCCAACAAGTACCCCCCCTCGTAGACGGCGCCGGCCTTGAGCAGCCGCCAGAGATAGTCCTCTACGAACTCCTTGCGCAGGTCCTTGACCACGCAATCGACCGCCCCGCTGGCCAATGCCTTCTTCTTGATCCCGGTCAGCTCATCGCCCTGGCCCAACTCTGCCGCGAACGCGATCACCTCATAGCCGTACGTCTCCTGCAGCCACGGCAAAATCACACTCGTATCGAGCCCACCGCTATACGCCAGCACGACTCTTTGTTTCTCTGCCATTTCTCTTCACCTCGAGAGTAACCCCAATGCAAAGCCGGATTATACAGCGACTCGCTCTCAAACACAATCAAAAGCACGTCAATACGGTAATACCGTCGCAATCTCAATATCCTATCCAGACCGCGCGGCCACGCCGCAAACCGTCAACGTAATACGCCCACCTCACTCCAATTACACCAGTACCGGTTCGACACAGCGTCAAGAGTCAAAGAATATCTCTGCCAATCACTACCTGCTTTGGGTTCCCTGTCACCGAAGCTGCTCCAGGACTACGCGCCGCATCAGTTCGCGATTACCGCCTTCGCCGGTGAAGAGCTTGAATTGGGCCATCGCCTGGTTGACAAACATCGAGATGCCGTCGATTGTCTTGGCCCGCTTCTTCTTGGCCTGCTTTAGCAGCAGCGTCTTGGCGGGGTTGTAGACGGTGTCGAATACCGCCACATTCTTGTTGAGGTACTCCGCAGGTACAGGTGTTGCATCGACGTTCGGGTGCATTCCTACGCTCGTGCAGTTGATGAGCAGCTTCGCATCGAGGCCCGGCAAAGCGTCAAGTCCGGCAAATTCGCAACCGAAATCGCCGGCAAGTCTCTCAGCCCTCTTGACAGTTCGGTTGTATATTTTGACGTTCGCGCCGGCGTCCGCCAGACCTGCCACAATCGCCCGTGCCACTCCGCCGGCCCCAACAACCGCCACCTGCAGCCCGCTCAGGCCGGAGCGAGCAAGACTCATCCCCGCAGTAATCGCATCAAGCGCTCCGGCGTAGTCCGTATTGTACGCACTGATTCGCCGGTCGTCGCTCGTGCCGCGTGGCTCGATGAGCAAGGTATTGACTGCGCCGATCTTCTCGGCCAGAGCTTCGACAGAACCGCCGGTGGCTCGGACATGGTCGAGGGCATTGCGCTTATGCGGGATCGTGACGCTGAAGCCCCAGAAGTTCAGCCATTTTCTCAGAAGCACATTGTGCAGAAACGTGTCGAACCCGGGCTTACCATCTTCCACGAGCAGCGGCAGATACAACCGGTTCATGCCCTTGTCGGCAAAGCACGCATTGTGGATCGCGGGACTGAGCGAATGGCCCACCGGATCGGCAACCACTCCGTACAGCTCGGTCTCGGAGTCTATCTCATCAAAACGGTACAGCCCTTTTAGCTGCTCGATCGTCAACTGCCCGGACGCAGTCCCGCTCTGGTCGTCTATGCTGGCAAAAGTCAGGAACGCGCCCAGTTTCTTGGTCAGGATTCTACTGATGAGACCGGCCTGGCCCATGCAGAAAACGATCCGCTCGCTGCTGGTCTGGTGCAGCAAATCCAGGGCGTCGAAGCAGTCGTTGATATGGTTTGCGGTATAGACGAGTTTGGGTATCGCCGCGGGGGCTGCGGCCAGCATATCACGATACAATTTCTTGATATCGGCGAATCTACTCTCGAAATCGTGGGCCGACAAGATCAGCCGGCTCTTTGAGGTCTGCGATAGCGCGACCCGTATTCTCTCCTGATTCTCTGTACTGAGGAAATTGTCATATTCGAAGTCGACGAACTCGGCGCCAGCCCTGATCGCACAACAAATCACGTCGACGCGCAGTCGTTCCGGATGCGACTCGACGCCGCCCTGTCGCTGATCACGACATGTCACGATCAGCGGCACCGGCCGGACCATTGCCTGCCTGGCCCAGGCGATAAGCTGCTCCACGAGAGCCACACTGAGGTCCGAGAAATAATCAGTCCGCAGCTCAATGATCTCGGCGCCGGCGGCCAGAGCCTTCTTGATCCGCCGCTTCGCTAAATCCAAACTCGCCGCGCCTATTGGGACCGCAATGTATGTCATAGTGATTCGTACATATAGCAACGAAAAGGCCCAATAGCAAGCCCCAAAGCCCTCCGGACCACAACTTAGTGTGCCGTTTGAAGACTATTCGCCTTGACAGTCCGAGCCAGAATCCGTACAATCACATTCGGACTCGGGTGCATCCGAAGGACCGGAGGAGTCCCTTAATAGATACAACCCTATGGGTCTTTTGGTCGATGTTGGTCTTAGTGTATTGCCGCCCGGGCGGCGCGCGTTGACGAGCAGCTTTGTTTATGGGGAACGGAAACATTAGACGGGCGAGCGCTGTTTTAGCGACAATACTGATATTGGTCCAGCTCGGCAACCATAGGGCATGGGGGCGGCTGACGACGCCATATCAGGCCGAGCAGGTGGTGAAAGGCTGGCTCAAGGCCGACGCTCGACCGCTCAACACAGCAATTACCCCGGACGTCCTGAACGTCGAGTCCGTCACTAATGAAGCCGGTGAGCCGGTCTATTACATCGTTTATTTGCATCCCGCCGGATTTGTTATCGTCTCAGCGGATGACCTGGTGGAGCCAATCATCGCCTTTTCCGCGGACGGCACCTGCGACCCCTCGCTTGAGACACCACTTGGAGCGTTGGCCTCTCGTGACATGAGCGGGCGGGCGGCCATAGCCCGGGCGGACGACAATCCTGGGGGGCAGATCGGTGTCCTGTCCATCTCGGATGCGCAGCACAGGTGGTACGAGTTCATCAGTCTTGCGCAAGTCTCAAGCGGCGGGATTACCACCCAGAGCCTCGCCTCGATATCCGACGTTCGTGTGGCTCCGCTGGTCCAAAGCAAATGGGCTCAAGACGAGGTTTGCGGCAACAGCTGCTACAATTACTACACGCCCGAGGGCTATTACTCTGGCTGTGTCGCCACGGCCATGGCCCAGCTCATGCGGTATCATATGTATCCCGACACCGGCATAGGCGTACAAGACTTCATCGTCGAGGTCGAAGGGGACCCCTGGACTGCCTACACGCGAGGCGGTAACGGATACGGTAGCCAATATAGCTGGAGCGAGATGGTCCTGGTCCCGGATTGCAGCACAACGACGAGCCAGCGTCAGGCCATAGGGGCTCTGTGTTTTGATGCCGGCATTTCCGTCAACACGGATTACCGACCGGGAGCATCCAGCGCCGATGTACTGCTGACTAAGGAAGCGTTGACGGGTACGTTCAAATACTCCAACGCGATCAATGGGTACAACGACAGTGAGGATATCGGGCCGGGGCTCATCGCCATGATCAACCCCAACCTTGATGCCGGCGGCCCCGTCATTGTTGGCATCTGGGGCCAGCAGAGCGGCCACGCCGTCTTATGTGATGGATACGGCTACAGCGGTTCGACGCTGTACCATCATCTCAATATGGGCTGGGGGGGCACCGGTGACGTGTGGTACAATCTGCCAAATGTGGACGCGCACACCAAGTACACTTCGGTCATCGCATGCACATACAATGTCTTCGTATCGGGTACCGGGGAAATAATCAGCGGCCAGGTCATCGACGTATACGGCCTGCCGGTCAGGGGAGCAAAGGTGACCGCAAAAAGGACAGGCTCTTTCGCAGAGGCCACGACGAACGCCAACGGCATCTATGCGTTGACCGGGATTCGGTCAGGATCGACCTACGAGGTGAGCGTCACGAAAGCGGGTCACTTCTTCAGTGACCAAACCGTCAGGACCGGCACCTCGCGTGATCTATCCCCGACACCCGGAAACGAGTGGCAGATCGACTTCGTCGGAACAGTCGCCGGCGACTGCAACGCCGACAGGAACATCGACGCCGCCGACTTCGCTGTGTTCGCCTCGGCCTGGCAGAGTGAACCGGGCGATCCCGGCTGGAACCCTGCCTGTGACATTAGCACACCCGCCGACGGTCTGATCGATGGGCGAGACCTGGACGCATTCCTCCAAGTCTGGCTCGGAAAGGGCAGATAGCCCGGGCCCGCCAGGCCGCCGGTTTCCTCTCGATCGGCCCACTTTCAGGATTGCATTTGCCCGGCAAGTATGCTATTTTCCCCGTCTTTCGGGTTGCCCCGGCCGCTTGAAATCGCTGTGGAGCTCTGATGTCTGAACACGAGGTCAAAATACCGGCTCGCCAAGCGCGATCCTATGCTATAAGGATCGGCTCCGACATTCTGGGATCGGTGTGGCCCCAAATGGACGCGGAGTTCCCAAAGCGGGGCAAATTCGTCGTTACGGACCGGAACCTGGCCTCCGCAGGCCATCTCGACCGGCTACTGGGGCAAAGGCAAGTCGCCACCTTTGTGATAGACCCGCCCGGCGAGACATCAAAGCACGTCAACACCGTCATCTCTATCGTAGAAGCCATGGAGAAGGCCTATCTCGGTAGAGACAGCCTCATTGTGGCCCTCGGCGGCGGAACCGTGGGCGATATCGCGGGTTTTGCAGCAGCTATTTTCAAGAGAGGCGTTCCGGTCGTCCAGATACCGACCACCACGGTCGCGCAGGCCGATTCTGCCGTCGGCGGCAAGACCGGCGTCGATTCGAGCATAAGCAAGAATGCATTCGGCGCGTTCTGGCACCCGGCGGCCGTGTACATCGATGTCGCCACGCTGAACACGCTCGACGAAAGACAATTCCGAGCCGGACTCGTTGAATCGGTCAAACATGCCCTGATCGCCGACAGCCAATATTTTGATTTTCTCGAAGACAAGCTTAATGACGTCCTCGAACGAAAGCTGGATGTCCTCGAAGAGTTGGCCCGCTACAATTGCAGAATCAAGGGCAACGTGGTCGAAGCCGATCCCAACGAACAAAACCAGCGAAGAATGCTCAATTACGGCCATACTATCGGACATGCCGTCGAAGCGGCCAGCGGCTTTGAGTTGCTGCACGGTGAAGCGATTGCTATCGGCATAATCGCAGCCGGAATGATCGAGATAGAATTGCAGCTTGGCCGGCCCGACAGGCTGGACCGTATACGCAGAATCCTTGAAAAACTCGGCGTCCCGGTCAAACTGCCCCACAATCTGGCCGAAGATGAACTGATCGACCTTATGAAACGCGACAAGAAAGCTGTTAACAAATGGCCGAGATTCGTGTTAATTAGTGAAATCGGTGGCGTCTTCTGCCGCCAAGGACAATGGGCTGTCGAGGTCGATCCCGATGTTGTGGCGAAAGTGCTGCAGAAACTGTAGATGATATTAGTCAAAGGTAGGATATGTACAGAGAAGAAATCAAGGTACTGGATTGCACAATCAGAGACGGCGGACTTATCAACAACCACTACTTCACCGATGAGTTCGTCCGTGAAGCATACAAGGCTCTTTCGAAAAGCGGCATAGACTATATGGAATTCGGCTACCGCAACAGCAAGGAGCTGTTCCCGACGAAGGATTACGGCGCATGGAAGTACTGCGACGACGACAAAATCAGCGAGATCATTGACGGCATTGAGTCCAACCTGAAGATCAGTATCATGGTCGACGCTCACCGTGTGAAGGAGCAGACCTTCGCGCCCTGCCATGAGAGTCCCGTCGACATGATACGAGTCGCGACGTACGTCAAGGATATCGACAAGGCCATCGATCTGGTAAACCGAACTTCGGACCTCGGTTACGAAACGACCGTCAACATTATGGCCATTTCGAAAGAAAGTGAGCCGGCGACGGTTGAGGCCTTGGATCAATTGGCAAAGACTGCTGTCGATGTTGTCTACGTCGTGGACAGCTTCGGAGCCCTTTACTGTGAGCCAATAGAGTATCTCGTCAAGCTCTACAGGGAGCATCTGCCAGGCAAGGAAGTCGGAATTCACTGCCACAACAATCAGCAGCTTGCGTTCGGCAACACAATCGAAGGAATAATTCACAACGCCAACTATGTAGACGGCTCGCTGCACGGCATCGGAAGAGGCCCCGGCAATTGCTGCCTCGAGTTGCTCGTTGGCTTCCTGAAAAACCCCAAATTCAATCTCAGCCCCATCCTGAAGTTCATCCAGGAGCATATGCTGCCCTTGCGTGAAGAGATTGAGTGGGGCTACATAATTCCATACATGGTTACGGGCATCCTCAACGAACACCCCAGATCGGGCATAGCGTACCGCCAGACAGACGACAAGGACAAGTACGCCGAGTTCTATGAGCAGATGCTCGAAGCCCTGGATTGAGGCGCCCAACTCCCGACCGACAGATTCACGCCATGCCTTGAACTATTCGTGCTCGCTTTTTGCTTGCATCTCGCGGGTCTCCGGATACATTATCCTCTGACAACACAGTATAGGGAGCATGGCTATGATTGGCAAAAAGATAAGGCTCGAGCGGATCATCGACCGCAACTCCGGCAAGACCGTAATAATCCCGATGGACCACGGCGTCACGGTCGGCCCGATTGAGGGCCTCGCCGACATGCGGACCACGATCAGCAAGGTTGTGCAGGGCGGAGCAAACGCAATCCTGATGCATAAGGGAATCGTCCGAGCCGGACACAGAGGCGCCGGCAAAGACGTGGGGCTTATCATCCACCTTTCCGGTGGCACGTCACTGAGCCCCGACCCGAACGCGAAAGAGCTTGTCTGCACCGTCGAGGAGGCCATCAAGCTCGGCGCCGACGCCGTATCCGTCCACATCAACCTCGGTGCCGAAACCGACAAGGAGATGCTGTGGCAGTTGGGGCAGATCAGCGAACGATGTTCCGTCTGGCAAATGCCATTGATCGCTATGATGTATACTCGCGGACCGAAGATCAAAGACGAATTTGACGTCGCTAACGTCAAACACGCCGCCCGCGTGGGGGCGGAGCTGGGCGCGGACATCGTCAAAGTCGTCTACACCGGCACCGTTGAGAGTTTCACCGAAGTGGTGCAGGGCTGCCCCGTCCCCGTCGTGATAGCGGGCGGGCCCAAGATGGACAGCGACGAGGATATCTTCAAGATGGTCGAGGGCGCCCTGGCTGCCGGAGCCGCCGGCCTGTCGATTGGCAGAAACGCGTTCCAACACGAAAGGCCCGACAAAATCATAGCCGCCCTTAGCAAAATGGTCCACGAAAACGCCAGCGTCCAGGAGGCGGTCAAAACCCTGAAGAGCTAAGCCAACTCAGTCGGCACGCCAAGGACCTAACTCGACACCAGTGATAGGCAAACGAGATTCACTATGTCCGACAATCTGAATCGCCGCAAGTTCCTCAAAAGATCAGTCTTAGCATCCACGGGTGCAGCGCTGGGACTGAGTCTGGAAGAGAAAGCCTTATTGGCCGGCAAGACAGCCAAGTTCACCAAATCGGAACTTGGACGTCCCGGCGAGCTGCCAGCGGGAACGATCCGCCATTTGAAGATCAGCCGGCTCATATGCGGCGGAAATCTCATAAACGGCTTTGCCCACAGCAGAGACCTGATGTATGTTTCTTCGCTGCTCAAACACTATTTCACAGACGAGAAGATCATGGAGACCTGGCAGCTCTGCGAAGAGGCCGGCATAGACACCATGATCTCCACCGTCCACAGCCCGCACGCGGGGGGAAACGACCCGACGGTCAGGGTCATCAACAAGTACTGGCACGAGCGCGGCGGCAAGATTCAATGGCTTGCACAGTGCTTCCCAAGATCCGACGACCTTTTCACCAGAGTCAAGACCGCAATCGACACCGGAGCCCACGGCGCCTTCATTCAAGGCCAGGTCGGGGACCAATGGGTGAGATACGACCGGCTTGATCTTATCGCCAAGGTCATTTCTTTCATCAAGCAGAACGGCCTGATCGCGGGCATTGCATGTCACTCAATCGAGGTGCCCATCGCCTGCGAAAAGGCGGGCATCGAAGTCGACTTCTACATGAAGACTCTGCACAGCCCCGACTACTGGTCGGCCACCCCGGAGGAGGCCGAAGGCCCCTTTGATCTGCCCGCCCATGACAACATGTGGTGCGTAGACTCCGAAAAGACAACCGACTTTATGAAAGAGGTCCGTAAGCCCTGGATAGCTTACAAGGTCCTCGCCGCCGGTGCGACCCATCCGCGAGATGGCTTCAAATACGCCTTCGAACACGGAGCCGACTTCATATGTGCCGGCATGATCGACTTCCAGGTCCGTGAAGACGCCGTTATCGCAAAGAGCACGTTGTCGAAACTGAATAGATCTCGGCCTTGGCAGGCATAGCCGTGGCACATGGAAAGGGATCGGCTCTATGACAAAGCACATTTTACTGGTGGCTGCACCACTTTGCCTCCTGGCGGGTGGCTGTAACAATATAGCCACGACCCCTATAGAGGTCGAGTCAGTGAGCTTTGCCCATCCCGATGAGATTGTCAGAGGCCAGGGATTTATGGTCCTCGCGGACCGCAGGGAGTTTGTTGTGATGGCCTTCCGCAACGCAGTGGGCTACGATAACGAAGCAGAAGGCCAGCAGATGCATCCCGTCCGGGTCAAGGTCCGGCGGATGATAGCAGAGAATCTGGCAAACCATCCGGAAAAACTCAAGGCCTGGCGTCGTTACAATCGAACAAGAAAGCTCCAATCCTTCCAGTACCAAGACTATGCACTGAGCCTCTGTGCAGATTATCCGTTCAGACGCATCCGCCCGGACGGCGAATTGGGATATCGCCACACTGCCGCAATACTGAAGGACTTTCCTGATGTTCTGAACGACTTCTGGGTGACAGTTCAGCTTGACAAGGTCTGGAATGAGGTCAAGGCGGACTACATTGCCGAGATCAACAAATACGATTTCGCGAAGATGCAGCGGCAGATGGCTTTTCTCTGGGAGTACCTGCGAATGGAGCGGCGGGATACGCTAACGCTCGTGAATGTCCCGAACCTTCTTGAGACGCATTTCCATGCGATCGGCGCTCGCTACGAGAACTACTACTACACCGTCGAAAGCCCTGGCGCTCACGCCTACGGCCTGAACGTTCACGAATATTTGCATTCCATCGTGAATCCCCTCGTCCAGGCGGCCACCGATGGCTCCGACGAAAAGCTGCTTGCCTACTACAAAGCCGGCGAAAACAAGGCCATCACGCGTTCGTACCGCAATCCTGTCACGTTCACCTTCGAGTGCCTTGTCAGGGCCCTGGACCACCGGCTGAGAGTGCTGCTGGCCGACGGTCCCGCCGACAAGAAACGAGCCGAGGACAGGGTCAACTACCTCACCGAAGAGGGGCTGACACTAACGGAGCCTTTCTACTTGCTGTTAGCCGACTATGAGAAGAGCGACGTGAGCTTTGATAAATTCGTGCCGGTAATGCTGCAGAGCCTGCCGGAATATGACCAGTGACGCGACCAATATCTGTGGAAAGGGGCCGGCATATGCCGGGTACCAGAAGGAGGCAATTGTTATGAACCGCCATCTCATCATCGTGACTATCACTATCGCACTCGCTGTTTTTCTGTTCTTCTCAGCCGTTGCAATCGCTGTGGAGCTGGTCAAGGCCAAAGACGGCTCCGGCATCATGGGCTATAAGGATACCCCCATCCTGCCCTGGTGCGGTTACCACACGCACGACCCCGATCGGCCTGCTCCACCCAGGGTGACAGTCGGCAAACCGAGCACCGACAAACAAGTCGGCTGCGCTCCGGCGGACGCAATCGTCCTCTTCGGCGGTAAGAACCTGTCACAATGGAGACCCTCGGACTGGAAGACCGAGAACGGCGAGTTGATCGCTGTCTCGGGCAACCTCACGACGAAGCAGGCGTTCGGCAATTGCCAACTGCACTTAGAGTGGCAGGCCCCTGACCCGCCGCGAGGTCATCCCTTCGACCGTGGCAACAACGGCGTCATGATGATGGGCCTATTTGAGATCCAGATTTTCGATTCATACAACGGCATGCTCTACCCGGACGGCCAGGCCGCCTCCGTCTATGGCCAGACCCCCCCCATGGTCAACGCGTGCCGCAAGCCCGGTCTATGGGAAACTTATGACATCATCTTCTTTGCCCCCGTCTTCAAGAACGGAAAGCTCGAAAAACCGGCCTATGTCACCGTCCTTCACAACGGCCTGCTCGTCCACCACAACCAGAAAATCTACGGCCCCACCGGCCACCGAATACTGCCCAAATATGATAAGCCCCTCGCGCCGAAGCTGCCGCTGAGCCTCTCGGCCCACAACAACCCGGTGCGATTTAGGAACATCTGGATACGACCATTATGAAAATCCGTCCGTCCCTGGCCCGGACGACTCGGTGCTACGTCGGTAGGTTTCTGAGGCGTCCGGCCTCGTTGCAAGCAGTGAGGGAAATGATCTTGGCTGGCTAAGAATTGCACCTGATTCAGAACCCATGTGGTAGAATAGCGTACGTTAAGGTCTCCCGTACCGCGGAGGCCGATGCAGTTGGCAAATCAGGGTAGAGTTTTTGTGGAGAATGAGAATGAAGCTCGTACCAACAAAGGTCTTTCTTACCAAGGGGGTAGGCCATCACAGGTATCAGTTGAAGTCTTTCGAGGAAGCTCTGAGAAAGGCAGGCGTGGCCCGGCAGAACCTGGTTCAAGTATCGTCGATTCTCCCGCCGAAATGCAGAGTCATCAGCCGCGAGAAAGGATTGAGAGACCTCTTACCCGGACAAATATGTTACTGTGTACTCGCGAAGGCCGCCACAAACGAACACGGCAGGCTGGTGGCCTCGTCCGTCGGCATTGCCGTACCCAAGGACAAGAACAAGTGGGGATACCTCAGTGAAGTGCACGGCCACGGCATGAACCAGCGTGAGGCCTCTGACATGGCTGAGGACCTGGCGGCGGAGATGCTGGGTACCACCTTTGGGGTGGAAGTCGATCCGAACAAGGCTTGGTCCGAGAAAGAGGAGGTCTACAAATCCAGCGGGCTCATAATCAGAACCTCCAATATCACCCAGGCGGCACGCGGTCAAAAAGACCTGTGGACGACGACGGTGGCGATCGCAATGTTCCAGTTCAGTTGAAAGTGCACGTCCATTTAAACCGATAGAGGTGTGGACCGAGATCTGCTATGGCACAAACAACGAACTTCGGATACCTGCCGGAAGAGTATAGCGACATGGAGAATGCTGCAGTGGTAATACTGCCCGTGCCCTATGACGGGACGAGCACGTGGATAAAAGGCGCCGACAAGGGGCCCGCAGCAATAATAGACGCTTCCGCCAACCTGGAGCTCTACGACATCGAGACGGACTCAGAAGTCTATGAAGTAGGCATCTTTACGGACAAGCCTATGGAGGGGCTGCTGTTTCCCTCAGACATGGTAGAGGCGGTCCACGACAGAGTGCTTGCTCATGTTGAAGCCGGCAGATTCGTAGTTCTCGTCGGAGGAGAGCACTCGGTAAGCATCGGCTCGGTCAGAGCGCACGTTGAAAATGACGACGGCGTGACTGTCTTGCAGCTTGACGCCCATGCAGATCTCAGGGATGAGTACGAGGGTTCGAAATACAATCATGCCTGCGTCATGGCTAGAATCAGAGAACTCTGTTCCATTGTGCAAGTAGGCATAAGAAGTATGGACTCGTCGGAGAAGGAGTTGCTCAATACAAGACGCGTCTTCTTCGCGGAGGATATTCACGGCCGCACGGACTGGATAGATCAGGTGGTAGACCAATTATCCGCCAGAGTCTACCTTACAATAGACTTGGATGTGTTTGACCCTCCGACGATGCCTTCGACAGGAACGCCGGAGCCCGGAGGTCTATCGTGGTATGAAGTCCTGAGGTTGCTCAGGCGAGTGTGTGACGACAGAGATGTTGTGGGTTTCGACGTTACCGAGCTGTGCCCGAACGAGAAAAACAAAGCGCCCGATTTCATGGCGGCAAAACTGATTTACAAGACACTGAGCTACAAATTCCGAGGCTGAGATGGAAAAGAGAGATTTGCTGAGAGAGCCCGTCAGACACATCGACATAAAGTCGTTTGATTCTACAGAGATAATCGAGGCGATGAGAGATATGTCGTTCTCCGCCAGGGACACTGCCAGGGCCGCGGATATTCTCTGCATGATGCTCCGGGACAGAGACTGCACGATCATTCTATGTATAGCTGGCAGCACCAGCGCCGCCGGGTGCATGCAAGTTTACGCGGATATGGTCGGGCTCAACATGGCTGACGCCGTGGTAGCGACCGGAGCTGCCATAGTCGATATGGATTTCTTCGAGGCTCTGGGCTTCAGGCACTACAAGGGAGACCCATCCGCCGACGACAGCAGGCTCAGAGAGCTGTACATTGACCGAATCTACGACACCTACATTGACGAGGAAGAACTGCAGGTCTGTGACGACGCGATAAGACAGATCGCAGATTCGTTGGCCAAGAGACCTTACTCATCAAGAGAGTTCATAGAGGAAATGGGCAGGTACCTCGTAGACAATGCGAAGAAGAAGGACTCGCTGGTGCAAGCTGCGTACGAGAATAACGTTCCTGTCTTTTGCCCCGCCTTCTCGGATTCAAGCGCCGGCTTCGGTCTGGTCAAGCATCAAGCGGCCAATGAAGCGAGCCACGTCTCTATCGACTCTGTCAAAGATTTCAGAGAGCTGACAGGGATCAAGATGAAATCTCCCGTATCCGGATTGTTCATTATCGGAGGCGGCGTTCCCAAGAACTTCGCTCAGGACACGGTTGTCTGCGCCGAGCTCTTGGGCCGGCCGGTGGATATGCACAAGTACGCCGTGCAGATCACCGTTGCCGATGTCAGAGATGGAGCCTGCTCGAGTTCTACGTTCCGAGAGGCATCCTCCTGGGGCAAAGTGGATACCGGATATGAGCAGATGGTTTATGCCGAAGCCACCAGTGTGCTGCCCTTGATAGTCAGCTACGCATACCACAAACGAGACTGGGAGGGTAGAGAGAAAAGACGGTGGAGCAAGCAGTTGAACAGTGATATTGCCAAGGGGAAAGAAGCATGGGTATGAAAGCCGGGAACCAGGTTGTGACATGTATAGCCGCTTTGGTCTGCGTGTTGTTCTTTCCAGGTTGCGAGGACCGCGAGGGGCAGGAAGCACCGCCGGCGACTGCCGAGGTGGGCGCCTCGCAGTCGAGAGCGACGGCCGACCTGGCCGCAGCCAGGAGACAAATGGCCCAGATGCAAGAGGATCTGGCGGCCATCACAGAGGATCGCGATAACCTCAAGGATCAGGTGGGCCGGCTGACTGCCGAACGAGATGAAGCCCTTGCACTGGCGCATCAAGCGGCTGAGAGCATAACAAGCCTTACGTCCCGACTGAGCGGCCAGGGCCAAGAGAGGAGCCGGCTGGAAGATGAAATCAACAAGTTGACGGCCGTAATCGAGGATCAGCAGACTACCATTGCCGAGCAAGATGCGGCCATCGCCGAACTCAAGAAGGCCATCGAAGAACAAGCTCCGGCCGTTGAAGAGCCGCCGGTAGAGGTGATGGACGAGGACGAGATTGTCGAGCCAAATGAGATTGCCGATGAGCAGTAGCGGCCGGCCTGTCCCGCCAGCCACCGCATCCGGCGCACATATGATAGGCGCATCCCGCCGAGACCGCCCCTGAGCCTGTCAGCCCACAACAATCCCGTGCGAGCCAGAACCATCTGGCTCCGCCAACTATGATCTCACGCCCGAGCTTTGAACCGCATCGGCAACAAGTTGTCGATGCGGGCGTTCCAGTCTCTGCGCAAGAATCCCTTATCTTGAGACAATTACACCAGCTGGCGCACCAACACGCTGTCTGGCACATTCCTCCCCAAAAAGGGGTCAGGCCGTTGCGAATTCGCTGAAACCTTCTGTGCACGGTTAGCGACAAACACATTAGAGTAACGGTGGCCGAACAGCAGAAGCAGGCACGGAACCAAGTAGAACCTGAATAGTGGCTTGAGGACAAAATGAAACGAGACGATCGAAATATGCGCAGAGCGAGCAACATTGCCGCTCTAATCACCGCTCTGGTTGGCCAGACGAGCTATGGGGGAGTTCAAGAGGCGCCAGGCAATGACATTGAGGGACTCTGGTCCGGCGGGATCGAGATTCCCGGCCAAAACGTCCCGCCGATTATCTTCCGGATAATCAAGAACCTCGACGGCGAATCCAACGCCTACCTCGAAAGCCCCGACCAGGTGCATAGAATTCGCGCGAGCCGCGTGACATATGCAGATGGCGACCTGCGGCTCGACGTGAATGATATAGGCGGCGTCTTCGAAGGCAAAGCCGCTTCTGATAACTCGACGATCAAGGGACATTAAATCCAGGCCAGCATCCCTGAATTCAACCAAGGGCAGATACGGTCATACGTAAGGGACGCCGAATGGCATTTCGGCAATTTTGACAACCACCCAGTGGTCAAGCCTGCGGTCCAGCTTGGCAGCGGGCGACCGCTGAGGTGGCGCAGGCTATCTATACAGTATGGGGTTCTTGCGCCAGTCCTTATCGGCATCATGACCGTACTTGTGGACCCTGGGACGCCGCTGCCTCAGGCGGACAGACTCGATGCCCACGTAGTATCCGGCGGCCGAGCTGTTCTTACCCACGCACTCCAGCCGCAGCGTGTACTTGCCCGGGTCGGGCCAGAAGTCCAGCAAGTGATATTCGCGCGTTGACGTTTCCGGGCTGTACAGATCCATCACTTCGCCCAGCTTCACCCCGTTCAGATAGGCCTGGTACATGCCGTAGTCGTAGGAGCGCGTCATGACCAGCAGCAAACGTTGCGGCTCCTTCTTCTCGACCTCGAATGGAATCTCGACCCAGGCGTCCTCCCGTTGCTCCGGCTTGTAGAACAAGTGACCCTCCGGGTAGAAACCCAGACTCTGCACGACCGCGCTGCCCCGACCATGGTGCTGTTTGCCGGCGTATTCTCGAGCAGGAATGATTCGGTCCAGGCACGCCAGCGTGCGCTCTCGGCCGTGCGGCGCGCGAGCCTGGAAAGTAGGTTCGCCCTTCTGATACCAGAATGCCACGCTCGAATAGTCATCCTCCCGCTCGTTCCAACTATGGGACTTGTACTCGGGATTCTCATCGGGTGACATCCACCCGTAATGCTCAAATGTCACCTTAATGCCGGTGTTGAAGACAATTGGATCGGCGATGTGCCAGCGGTAGGCGGAGGTGTGTCCGCCGACGATGCCCCACTGATCGAAGTACGGCACGCCAAAGAACGGTGTAGCGGTGGTCTTCAGGCCCCAGGCGGAGAGGAAATAGTCTTCGGTCCCTGTGCCCCAAATGGAAGCCTTCTTCTCTCCGTCGATATATATCTTCTCGTCACCTTCGCCGAACCACGCCGGGCTGCGCGTCCGAACGCTCAGGACCGTCCCGACGTAGTGCCCTTTTCCCTTAGTATCGAGAATGACATAGTCTTTTCCGTTTTCAACGGGGTATTCCTGGCGGTACTGCGCATAGAAGTAAGGCGTGTCCTCCCCGATGCGCGTTTTCTTGACCCAATCGATATTGTAGTAGAGCAGGCTGATCGGTTTCTCACTCTGATTGAGCACCTCGACCCGGGCGGATTTGCGAAACGGCATGTGCCAAAAGCAATTGTAGGAGTCGGCGTCCTCAACTGCAACCGGCAGGCTGATCACCTCGCTGCGTTTGCCGAAACTGTTTGCAAAGAAATCACCCACCGGCGCCTCCACCGCCGGGCGCTTCCGACCGTCCCAATACATGCGCAGCAACATCTCCTGATGATTGGCCGAACCCTCCTTGGCCCAAGGGTGTGGCTCGGGGCCAAGGAACGTCATCCAGATGTGCGTGATGACGCCCGGCCCCTGGACGTCCATCAGGACCTTCTTGCCGCCGGGAGCCACGTTGCTGTTGTCGCGATTGCTGTCCGGATCGGGCTCGCCGTTCGGGTCGTACTTGCCATCCGGCCCGATCTTGGCCGTCGAGGTCACACGCATACTGCGCCCTTCGTGCGGCAGCGCCAAATCCGCCATCAAATCCGCAAGACACGTCTGCCGGCACAACAGCAACATCAGTGCGCCCAGCATAAGTAAACGATGTGTGTCCTTACCTGATCGAGAATTGATAGAATCCACGGCATTTACTCCTCAGTGCTATTCTTCATGATACGAAATTGCATTCTACGCTGGCCGCTGCCCTCTTATCAAGACCTTTCCTCGATTCTGTCGCAACCGCGGATCTACAAACTTCACCCGACAGCAGCACAGGACCCTGCCCCCGGGAATTTCCCCTGTTGGACTGCATGCTCTCGGCCACTTTCTACCGGGATTCCCTCTATATCATCCGCATCAGCATCTCGCCCCATCGAGGTGTGCAGCCACGTAAGTTACGGCCCGCCATCGCAATAGCGCGTGTACGCGTCAAGCCTCGTCCTGCCTCTGCCGTCGGCCGTCGATTCCTTCCATTGCCGGTGGCAGACGTAAATGTGTTGACACAAGCAGCTTCGTGCCTTTAAATCTCATGCGGATAGCACTGAGCGCTACGATGGAGCGAAGAGAATGAAGAGATTGTGGGTGAATGTCGTTCCGTACAAGAAGGAGATCGCGATAGCTGCTCTGGAGAGCGGGGTCGAGGCGGTCGTTCTGCCCGATGGCCAAAGCGATACGGTTCGCCAGTTCGGAAAGATCAAGACCGTCGAAAAGGACGGTGACATCAAACCCGGTATCGGCGTCGAATTCATCGACATAGCGGGCAAGGATGATGAAGACAAAGCTGCCGCCGTGCCGGCCGACAAGACCGTAGTGCTGAGGATGCTCGACTGGACGATTATCCCCATCGAGAACCTTCTCGCCCGCCGCGGCAAGAACATAATCGTTCAGGTCGAAAACAGTGAGCAGGCGAAACTTATGACCGAAATTCTCGAGAAAGGTGTCGACGGCGTCCTGCTCAATACCGCCAACGTGAATGAGATCAAAAAGACCGCCGAAATTGTCCAGAGCATAACGGAGAAAGTGACACTTGTCGAAGCCACCGTGACGACCGCGAAGCAGCTCGGCATGGGTGACCGCTCATGTCTCGACACGTGCACTCAGATGACACTCGGCGAAGGCATGCTCGTCGGCAACACCGCGTCCGGCTTCTTCCTCGTGCACTCGGAATCGATCGACAACCCGTACGTGGCGTCCCGACCTTTCCGCGTCAATGCCGGCGCCGTCCACGCATATACGCTAACGCCCGGCGGCAAGACGAAGTACCTGGCCGATCTCAAGGCCGGCGACGAAGTTATGCTCGTCAATTCCGAGGGCAAAACGCAAACCGCCTATCTGGGTAGAAACAAAATCGAGAAGCGACCGATGATGCTCATAGAGGCCGAGGCCGAGGGCCAGCCTGTCAGCCTCGTTCTGCAAAACGCCGAGACAATACGCTTGGTCGATCCCGAGGGCAAGGCTATCTCGGCAACAAGTCTCAGGCCCGGTGACAAAGTCCTTGGACATATCGAAAAGGCCGGCCGGCACTTCGGAATGCAGGTCGACGAGACACTGATAGAAAGGTAACCCATGGTCTGGCCAAGTGATGTTCTCAGCGTACTGTTAGCGGTTGGCCTTGGCGCGGCGATCGGGCTGGAAAGACAGCGCAGCGGCAAGGCGGCGGGACTGCGAACCAACATGTTGATATGCCTCGGCGCAGCAGTATTCACCATGATCTCGAAACAGATGGCCGAGCCCAATGGTTCGGTCACAAGAATAGCAGCCCAGATCGTCACCGGCGTAGGCTTCCTGGGTGCCGGGGCAATAATACAGGACAGAGGCGGCATACACGGCCTGACGACGGCGGCGACAATCTGGCTCGTCGCAAGTATCGGAATGGCCTGCGGCGCGGGGCTCTATCGCCTGGCTATTACGTCGGCCGCCGTCGCAATGATCGTCCTCGTCTGCTTTGGAAAACGGTCCAAGCCTTCGGAACGCAATGGGACAAAACACAAGCTAAATAGCATTTCCGACGAGCGAGACTGAACGAGTCAAGAACAACCGAGGCCGTCAAGAGCGTTCGGGCATTTGGTGTTTTGCCGATTTGCTGCGGAGATCTTTGACGAACCTGGTTGCACAGACAGTCTCAACGATCTTGATACGACCTCAAAAATGAGCATTTTCTGAGCTTTTGCAGGCCTTTGCGTGAGAATATCGCGAAAATGAACGTTGCTTAGGCAGGAATTGCAAGACATTTTCAGGTGGCCAACTTCTCCTTTTTTTTGCGTTTCTTTGCTTGACAGCTTCTGTTGCCTGCGCATAATTGCGATTCAGCACGCGAGTTGCGACGTGGGAAGCTACTGTTGACTTGGCCCCAAGCGGATATCCCACATGTGTTGTTGGGTTTTAGCGGGAAGCGCGGTCTCGGATAACATGTGCCAATTCGGATTGCGCCAACCGATTTGAAAGCCCAACTGTCGGACCTGAAACGGGCGATTACTTGCTTCCGTTGAAGGGATGCAAAAGGACACACAGAGATATGCAAGGACACAGCTTCATCAAGCAACGAATGGTTCTTTTCTGCCAAGACTTTCCTAAGAGTTCATGTCAGGAGGACCTGGGACAAGAAAATCCTGCCTAATTGTGAAAGAAGCCATTTAGCTAAGGAGATCAAAAATGGAGAAGAAACGAATCTACATCGCAGACATTCACATGAACGCCGGCAAGGGAGTTTCACCGGCGAAAGGCAAACATCCTTACGAATGGCTCGGGCCTGAAGAAGCAAAGCGATTCGCCAAGTTTCTGGAGTACCTGAACGATCCGGGAACTGGGGTCCAAGAGGTTGTCATCATCGGTGACTTGATGGATGACTGGGTGTATCCGGTGGACATCGAGCCACCTTCCCTGCAAGAGATCTTGGATGCCCCGATCAACAACAAGATCGTCAAGGCGTTGCAAGAACTGAGCGAGAACAACAAGATCAATGTCGTCTATTTACCCGGAAACCACGATATGGGCGTCACCAGTGAATTGATTGAAGAGAACTTTGAGGGCATGACCTTCGGAGGCGCAGCCCTATATAACAGTGTGTATCGTACGAGCCGTCTGAGAGCCGAACACGGAAGTGCGCATGCCATGTTCAACGCGCCGCCTGTCAGGTACGGCGCGGGCACTCGGTTGCCACTGGGCTATTTCATCAGTCGAGCCGTCGCGACCAAGGCCCGTAATACCGGGTCGGCAAAGAGGCATTACTGGTCGTATGCCGACGACCTGTTGGAGATGGTTGGGCCCCAAAAAATGGCGGCGTGCGTCTTTGAAGCAGTTTTGGAGGAGGCCGGTCTCGATGAGACCACAGAAATACTCATGCCCAAGAAGAACGGCAAAGCCCCGTCTGCAACCGCCAAGAAGGTCCGGAAGAAGACAGGCAAAGCCAAGTCCGCGACCAGCGGACAGGGGAAAAGGAAAGACGATGAGGAAGTGTGGGTGAGGGCCGGAGAGGTCAAGGAAAGATATGCGGCCTTGTATGATCAATGGGAAGAGTACAACGGGAAGGGCGCGGGCTTCAGGGCCATAATGGCCGAAACCGGACTTCTTGGCCGTGTGGCCGACCGTCTGTGCACAAAGAGCGACACGAATATCGTCGTTTTCGGGCACAGTCACGATTGGAAGCTTGATAAGGATGCTTGGTTTGTGAAGGACCGCGTCTACGCCAATTGCGGCACGTGGTGCGATGAGGAGAAACCATGCACATGGGTGGAATCCCAAAAAGACCGCGGCAAAAACAGGCATATCGTGCGAGTCATGGACTGGAACAACGGCAAGCCGAAGAAGCTAAGGGAAGACCATGTGCCTCTGTAAAGCGCCAATGGGCAAGACGAGAACGCGCCGGCCGTCATCTAAAGAAGGGAGTTCAGAATGGGCGTCTTGAATGGAGCAAGAATCGAGTTTGAGGAATCAATGTCCGGATACATTGATACGGGCCTGACCGACCCCCACGAGAGATTGGAACCGGACAAGCGTCAAGAAACTGACGTTCGATTTGATGTTCGGATCATCATAGAGGATCTGGGTCGTTTCCTGAAGATAGCCGACCATCAAGCAGCACTGACGGGGACCGTGAGCAGCGAGTTGTTTGGTGATAAACGCAGAATATCCCACGGGATATTTAATCTCTTCTCACTCGATCCGACGACCGGGATCAGGCAAATGGTTTACGCCTTCAGATTCACGGCCGCCGACGGCCAGAGATACTACCTTCACGGCCATAAGGAGATCCACCACCACCACGGGAAGGCAGATGTGGTCGAGGATATGACGCAACTATTTACGATCATATATAAAGGCGACAATGAACAAGCACCTATCTATGGCGCCGGCTTGCTGCGTTTCCTGCTGAGGGATGCAGCGTCTCTTGCGGCGTCGATCAAAGTAGTGAATCCGAAGTCCCTTAAGCAGAGAGTCATGGCGTATCTTGCCTTTGTCTCCTTTGTCTGCGCCCCGCTACGGGAGGAGTACCTCAAGAACTTGCGAGTTACTTATGAGACCGAATATGAGAACCTGGTACTCTCCGGCGTGCTGAACGGCCCGGATGGTCCCCGGGACTTCTTCCTGGTCTCCGGCGTGCACGAAAAGGGCTTTCCATGGGGTGATGGAGGGTCCTTTTGGGATGTGATACTCGCCGTAGGCGATGGCAACGGTGGCTACGTGAGGTACGGTATCACGGACCATGCCCTCAAGGGATTGAAGCTCGATGTAGAAAACGGCAGGTACCGCTACCGCGGTGCGCTTTTCGCACTCGAGGGCAACTATGCCGCATCGTCCTCTGAAATGCGTGCCGGGGCACCGCATCTTGGGAAGTGCGAGGCAGACTTCGAAATCGATTTCGAAGCCCGGCCGAAGGGTTCCGTGTCATACCCGCTTCCTGTGCTGGGTCAGTTCGCTGCGCCTTGGGTAGTAAGGCTGCGTGAAGCACTCCCGTCCGAGCACCCATTGGGTATGCATATCATGCCGCATACGGTTACAGTCCGGTCGGGCAGGCTGACTATCAAGCAGCCGCAAGCGGCCAGTGATTCCAATGAGCTGCGGATCGACGCAGATAAAACCTTTGGTGAGGCCGAGCGGTCCACTTTTCAGGGTTTCAAGGAACCCACATTGCTGTATGGCTATATTTGTGCGTTGCGGCCCGTGCAGCGGGCTGCACGCATCCAGATTCACACCCGGGCGCTGCGCGATGAACGCGAACTCTGGGCAAAAGACCAACTGGACAAATTCCTGGGCAAATTTCTCTCGCGTATTGCCTCGGCGGAGATGCTCATGGAAGCGGACAGCTTGACGGTAAAGAGACTTGCGCCCCGAAATAAGCACGATGATGATAGAAAGTTGTTTGTCAAACTGGGGGAGCCGATCATTGAACTAAATAACAACCATTTTCCGACTGCCGTTTTTCAGCGTCGCATCATAAAGGTACAGGATCCAAGTGGAGACGAATGCCTGGCACTTGAAGAAGATATGTCGCGGATGCGGCTCGATGCCATCAACTCAAACAGGAAAGTCACCGTAGCTTCGATCCGGAACGAGGACAAACTTACGGCATTGGAGATGGTGCTGAACATGACGAATTTCATGGATCTGCTTGAGGGGCGTCGGATTGCCACGGGCAAATCCAAAGCCGAATTCTCAATTGTCATAAAGCCGAACTTCATGTTCGCTTACGACAAGGAAGATCATACCACCTACACGGATCCTGAACTGGTTCGGCACTTGGTCGACAAAATGCGGAAAGAGAATTATGAAAACATCACTATGGTTGAAGCCCAGAGCACTTACGGCCAATATTTCTATCGGCGCAGCG
>CP070675.1:5446233-5537016 GCA_020352215.1 Phycisphaerales bacterium | reverse complement strand
TGCCGCTGGCATCCTGGCCGAGAATGATGTCAAAGTCACCATCTCTATCGATATCACAGAAGTCACCGCCAGCCTCGGGATTCTTCCTGGTGTTGTCGACGATGTACTTCTCCCAACGTCTGCCGGTAAACTTGTACCACACCACCGAGGGCGTCTTGGTCCGCTCGCCCACAACGAAGTCGTCAATCCCGTCCTTGTCGATGTCACAGATCACACAGCACGTCTGCTGCTTGCCCCCGTTCGGCGTCGGCATCTCACCGGTGACGGTGCTCTTGCGTGTCCAAGCCACGTCGCCACCAACAGCGACCGAGCAAACCGTCACTACAAGCAGCAGCATGGGCACCAAAGCCCCGGACTGAGCTCGGCCGAATGTCTTGCCCATCCCAAAGTGTCCGTTTCGGCTCTTGTGCAATTGCGTATCCTCCATGACTAATATCCTATCTTGTGACCGTGACGAAGGCTGAATGGCCTGTGTTGTCATGTCGAGTGGAGCACAGCCAGCATGAAATATCATGCGCATATTTTAGAAACAGCATGGGCAAACAAGTCACCGATGCAACCGGCTACCGCCGAGACAGTTCGATGTCATCAATGAACAGCATACCCTCTCCGCCGACTGAGCGTCCGAGCCCGCGCCTGTCGCCGACGCCGATACAGATCTTGCTGACAGCCACAGGGTGTATGCCAACGAACTTGCTAAGCTCGATGCTCCACTTATTCCAGCAACCCGCACACACGGCATTCGGATCAGGGTGGTTGACCACGCTTGTTGCCCCGCTTGCATCTTGCAGAGCTACATACAGCGGCCCCGGAACATTGCACGGATCCCCGTACACCCAGAGCCCCAACACCCTGGTACCGCTTGTGGCCCAATCCTGTGGTACCGCCCACTGACGTTCGATCTCCGAGTAGAACGGGAGGACCGTGTTCTTATAACGAAACGGCATGGATTGCGAACCACCATGAACGATCGTTCGTTCCAGAAAGGGTTTGTCGAGATAGCCCACGGTTGCGCCGCTGACGTTGCCCGGCTTGCCTGGCGGAGGCTCGGTGTAGCCAAATCCGTCTATCCACGTCTCGAATATCTTCATGGGCGAATCGGCAGTGTAGGTCTCAAAATCATCCACGACGATGCAGCCGGACCCGTAGTCCGGGGCCGGTCCAGCTTGCTCCATCTTGCAGCCGGCGACAGGGAGCATGAGAGCAAGAACGAGTCTGAAGAACATTTGCCTCTCCATTTCCAGCTCCCTCACAGAAGCAAACAATCTACCGGGCAAACACTACCGAGCGCGGAGGCCGGCGACAAACCGGCTACGCTGGGAAAAACTGCCTCAGGTACTCGCGGCTCTGGATCAGGGAGTGCCTTCGCGTCTCAAGTGAGCCTTCGTAAGCCCGGTCTTCGACCTCGACGCACGCGGCGCCGTTGTATCCGATGTCCGTAAGGGCCGAGAAGAATTTGCCCCAGTCTACATCCCCGAGTCCGGGGAGCTTCGGCCGATGAAACTCCAACGGATTCGCGAGTATGCCCACACTGTTGAGCTGTCGGCGTAGCACCTTCGCGTCCTTTATGTGGACGTGGAATATGCGATCCTTGAATTCATAGATCGGCTCGATGTAGTCCATGAACTGCCATACCAGGTGGGACGGATCGTAGTTCAGGCCAAAGCTCGCAGATGGAATCTCCTCGAACATCATGCGCCAGATAGCCGGAGACGATGCCAGGTTCTTACCTCCCGGCCATTCATCATCGGTGAAGAACATCGGACAGTTCTCGATGCCGATCTTCACATTCCGCCGCTCCGCATATTCAATAATGCCGGGCCAAACGTTATTGAACCTGGCAAAATTGTCCTCTAAGTTGCTTTGGTGGTCTCTGCCGATGAAGGTATTGACAATCCCCAGGTGCAACACGTTTGCTGCGTCGATGACCTTCTTGATGTGTTCGATATAGAAATCAGCTTGTTCCTTATCCATGTCCAAAACATTGGGATAGTATCCAAGCCCGGAGATGCTCACGCCCTTATCATCGAGCAGCTTCCGAATGTCACTCATCTTGCCCTTGGACAAATCCGTCACGTCGATGTGGGTGACCCCAGCATACCGTCTTTCGGCCTTTCCGGGCGGCCAGCACATCATTTCGACGCAGGAATAGCCATTTTCTGAGGCAAAGGTGACGACTTCTTCAAACGTCTGATCGGCCAAGATTGCACTTACGAACCCGAGCTTTATCATCCGGCATATCTCCTATTGAGGTACCTGTATCCACAACATGTGTTCGCTACGTTCGGCCATTTGACCTGCCTACACATTATAACCCAACAGCAAGCAAACGCCAGAACCATCCATCACATAGCCCGAAGTACGATAAAGACGTGAAAATGGATTGAATATGTTTCGTCGAAGAGGTACACTGGCCTGCAATGATATTAAGGGGCACGAGAAGACTAACATGGGTGCTAATAGATACATCAGCAGGCGACGTTTTTTGCGAAGAACTCGAGACCTCGGCCTATTGGCCGTTGGCTTTCCGTATATCGTGTCGGCATCGGCTCTGGGGGCAAACGGGGCTACGCCGCCGAGTGAAAAGATCGTGATGGGCTGCGTAGGTGTCGGCAGCATGGGGGGCGGTCACCTGCGGGTGTTCAACTCCTTCGATGATGTCGAGGTGGTTGCCGCTTGCGACCTCCGCAAGATATTCCGCACGCGGGCCGAAGAGAGGGTCGGATGCAAGACATACACGGACTTCCGCGAACTGATGGCCCGCGAAGATATCGATGCGGTCTGTATCGCGACTCCCGATTTCTGGCACGCTCTCGTCGCGATAGAAGCGGCAAAGAACGGCAAAGACATGTACATGGAGAAGCCGGTTGACGTCCATGTTGCGGCTGCGAAGGCATTGCGTGAGGCGGTCAACAGGTATGGGGTGGTTTTTCAGTTCGGCACGCAGCAGCGCTCGGGTAGGGATTTTCGTCTCGCGTGCGAGTTAGTCCGGAACAAACGAATCGGAAAACTCCAGACAATCGTGGTCGGCTCATTGTCGAGCATGGAATTTCCCAATCAGCCGACTCAGCCTACGCCGGATGTCAAAGAGTTCAACTACGATATGTGGCTGGGCCCCGCCCCTTGGGCGCCGTACACGTATGAGCGATGTGCATCGCGGGCCATGGGGACAGACGGCCTTTGGACGCACATGTACGATTATTCGCTTGGCGGGCTCAGCGGGGCATGGGGCATACACCACGTCGATATCGCTCAGTGGGGCAATGACACCGACCACACCGGCCCGGTTGAGGTAGAAGGAACCGGAACTTTTCCCAAAGACGGCCTGAGCGATACCGCAATCGCCTGGCACGTAGAGCACAAATACGAAAACGGCGTCACGATGGTACACACCAATTCCAAGAACGCCGCGAAGATCTATCCCGAATTTCATTCCGACAAGTTGCAGTACAAGGGCTGCGGTATTCTCTTCATGGGAACCGAAGGGTGGGTCATAGTCTCCCGCAGGGGCATCGACGCACATCCGAAATCGCTCTTGAAGGAAACGATCGGGCCCGACGAGATTCGCCTGCCCGTGAGCAACAATCACCGCCGGAACTTCATCGAGTGCGTGAAAACCAGGAGCCAGCCTATCTGCTCAATCGAGACGGCCGTTCGCTCGGATACCATTTGTCACTTGGATGATATCGCCATGAGACTCGGCCGCAAACTCCGCTGGAATCCCGATAAGGAAGAATTCATCAACGACGAGCGAGCCAACCAAATGCTCACGCGCCCCCTGCGGAGCCCCTGGCACCTCTGAGCCAGTTCCGGCCAGCGAGGTGGCCGCGACCGAGCCCGCCCAGAGTCAAACCTCTCCTAAGCCGCAAAGACTGAGGTGCCGGCCAAATCGGTTTCGAGTTGGTTTCCAAAGCCCCACGATCGGTCAAAGTGGCGAGTCAAGATTAGCTCCCCTGCGAGTATCGAATCAAAATACGAAAGTGATACCTGCTTGATGATAGGGTTTAGGGTGCAATGAATTGTTGATCGGAGGTCGAACTGTTGATGGAACCAGCGAGATGCGTTGTTCTGGGAACGGTCTTGGGATATCTGAGCACGCTCAGTCAGGCTGTGGTTGGCGTACTGTGCACAGACCTTCAGAACAGTCCCTGGTATGGCGACCCCGTCCCAGCGGACGTGTGGAGTTTTGATTTTGATTCGCGGATGCTGACGTCCAATGTGGCTGTTCACGAGGTTGGCGTAGAATCCCATGAACACCATCGGAGACACATAGTCCGCGTGCGGGGCGAAAGAGATCCAGAGGAAGTAGCATTAGAGCACCAAGTCTTGTTCCTTTGGCGGCTTCCGGTTGTGGTGATACGGCTGGAGAGGCGGCCTCTGCGATTGCTGCAAATCTCGCTGGTCTGATTCGCGAAAACGCCTGGCGCACTACAGCCTGGACGAAGCAGCAAGAATCCTGCGGCACAATCACAGTTCTCTGTTCCCACGCGGCAAACACCTACCTGAGAATAGGGGATTGCAGAAGATAGGGCATCTCGAAAGCGTCGGCCACTGACCGGGTGCGCAGCACGAGTTCGCCCTCGCCGATGGTCGCCACCTGGCTGGCCCGCCCATTGGGCCCGGGCGCTTATTTTGCTCGATTTTGCCAAAAAATAGAGTAAAAAAACTTGACCTTGCTGGCCAAAGGGGCTATCATAAATAGTATACTTTGAGCCTTCAAGCCCCTGCGTTTATCTCGCTTTCCTCTCCCTCCGCAGCGCGGGGGCTTCTTTCTTAATATGGCATCTACCACGGGCTGTCACTTTTTTCTGTATCTGTTCACCTTGTGCGAACTGGCGATTTTGACTACCATTGCGCCATACTATCAAACTTGATTTGTCGGTCGACGGATCCGGCTCTATCTTAGAAGGGACGTAATATGATGCCGAGCAAACTCTGTCCGGTTATTGTTCTCTGTAGCGTTGCAGCGCTTTGCGCCGGAAGCGAATCGCAATCCGAACCTCAACCAAGTCGCTGGGAGAAAACGATTGCAGGCTTCGAAGAGTGGGACAGCAAAAACACATTTGCTTCTGACGCCGTGTTGTTTGTTGGCAGCTCAAGTATTCGACTCTGGGCCACGCGCAACTGCTTCCCTGAATTTTCGGCGATTAACCGGGGCTTCGGTGGCTCTCATATCTCAGACGCCAACTACTTTTTTCATCGTATTGTTTTGCCCTACGAGCCGAGGGTGATCGTTCTTTATGCGGGGGACAATGACATCGCGGCGGGCAAGAGCCCACAGCGTGTGTTCAATGACTATAAGAGATTTGTCGCTCTCGTACGTGACAGCCTTCCGGCTACCAGAATTGTCTTTGTCGGCATCAAGCCAAGCGAGAGCCGATGGTCGTTCTGGCCGGCGATGAAGGAGGCCAACCGCAAGATCAAGGAGTTCTCTCAGACCGACGGTCGCTTGTTCTTCTTCGATTCCGGTACGCCTCTGCTCGGCGCCGACGGCAAGCCGCACGCGAGATTCTTCCGTGATGACAAACTGCACCTGAACGACGAGGGCTACAAGGTATGGACGAGACTGCTCAGGCCCGTTATTGAAAAGGCGATGCGGAAATGATCACTCCCGCTCAATCGCTGCCGCCGAGTCGCTTCATCACCTCCAGATTGCTCCGGATTAGTCTATATCGCTGCTGCATACACGCGAAGGACCGCAAGGGGTCAGCGGGGGTGTTTTTGACGTAGTCAAGCATCTTCTCGACCGTCGTGGTCGCCACTTCGATGCGAGTGTCGGATGAGCCGTAGTAGATATATATGTCGCCGTTGTCGCGGGCAATCCATCCGTTGGAGAACACGACATTAGATACATCCCCGACGCGCTCGCTACCTCGCGGGGCGATCAGATACCCGCCGGGAGCATAGGCAATAACGCTTGGCCGATCGAGCTCAGTCATAAAAGCGTACAGGACATAGCGCAGGCCTGCAGCGGTGTTGCACACACCGTGCGCCAGATGAAGCCAGCCTTGCTCGGTCTTGATGGGAGCGGGGCCCAAGCCATTCTTGAATTCTTTGATAGTGTGATACTGCCGATCGTCGATGATGATCTCTTTGTCGACAACGGCGTGTTCTATCGAGTCCGCCAGCCCCCAGCCGATGCCGCCACCGGTGCCTGTATCTATGAAACCGTCTTGCGGCCTGGTATAGAAGGCGTACTTTCCATCCACAAACTCCGGATGCAGGACAACGTTGCGCTGCTGAGGCGACGGCGTTTTCAAATCATCGAGACGCTCCCACTTCTTGAGGTCTTTGGTCCGAGCAATCCCACCCTGCGCGACCGCCGACCATGTATCCGTTCGAGGGACGTTCGGGTCTTTCCTCTCGGTGCAGAACAGACCATAGATCCAGCCGTCTTCGTGCTTTACCAGCCGCATATCGTAGACGTCAATATCCGGGTCGTCGGTCTCGGGTAGCTCGATCGGATAATCCCAGAAATGAAAGCCATCCACGCCGGAGTCACTTTCTGCGATCGCGAAAAAGGACTTGCGGTCCACGCCCTCGACCCGCGCCGACAAGTAGAACTTCTCGCCGAGTCCGATCGCGCCGGTGTTGAAGACGGAGTTGACTCCCAGCCTTTCCAACAATAGCGGATTCGTCTCGTAGTTCAGATCGTAGCGCCAGAAAACAGGAGTGTGGGCAGCGGTCAATACCGGATGGACGTACCTGTCAATTATGCCGTTTCCGCCATCGGCTTTATCGTTCTTTCTCTTGATGAGGGCCTTGTGTTTGCTCAGCAGGTCCTTTACCGTGCTCTCGAACAGTTGCTTGTCCATTCTGATATTTCCCTCGACTTCACTGCCGTTGTATTTCCTGCAATCTCCGTATCACTTCGAGGCAGGCCCGGCCGTTGTGATACGGGGCCTTCCACTCTGATACCTTCAAGGTTCTCGGATCTGGCTCACCTTGCCCGGCCGATCTGCCGAGCCACTCGCCGTATTTGTTATCAACAATTTGGGCTTGAATGAATTCCCAGTTCAACATGGCTGCTTCTAAGAAACGCTGCTCGTGGCTGAGTTGGTAGGCGTTCAAGAAGCCGACTACCGTCTCCGCCTGGGGCCACCAGTGCTTCTGGTCGTCGGTGATTTTGTCATGTTCGGCCTCATAGAACAGCCCGCCGTCCACATCGAAGCCGGCTTCGTATGCCGCTTCGGCCATCTTCACTGCGAGGGGCCGGATTCGCCTTATGACATGCTCATCGCCCAAGACTTCTGCCGCCTCGCACAACAGCCAGCTGCCCTCAATGTCGTGTCCGAACGAAATCACCTCCTTGGTTGAATTCCACTTCTCGTCGAAAAAAAGCTCGAAGCGGCGCGTTTGTGGATTGACGATGCGGGTCGCGAAGACCTCGATGAGTTCGGCCAGTCTTTGCTTGACTTTCTCGTCCTTCCAGACACGATACAGATTCGTGTACGCCTCCAGCAGATGCAGGTGGGTGTTCATGGTCTTCTTTTCAGCCTCGTCTCCTGTGGCCAAGCGGGCACGGTCAGCGGGTGACCAGTCCCTGCTGAAGGTCTCAAAGTAGCCCTTGTTTGCTGCGTCGTGACAGTTCGTCTCTATCAAACGAAAGAGTTTCTTGGCCTTGTCCAGGGCCTCACTGTCCCCCGTAGTCAGGTAGTATTCGCACAGCGCGTAGACGACAAAGGACTGCCCGTATATCTCTTTGCTGTCATCCTGTGGATTGCCACGATAGTCGAGCATCCAATATGCTCCACCGTGCTCCCGATCCCAGAAGTATCTCATCAAATAGTCGTACGCACGCTTGGCAATTTGCAGGTACTCGTCTCGTTTCTCAAATCGATAGGCGGCCGAATACGTCCACAGTATCCGGGCGTTTAGCACGAGTCCCTTTGGGGCGTTGGGGATTATCGTCCGGTCGTTGGACATCCTTCCGATGAATCCGCCGTGCTCGTCGTCCTGGCAGTACTTGATCCAGAACCCCAGGATGTTCTCACTCAATTCTTTGCGTGTGCTATCCTCGAACTTCTTAATATTACGTTTATCCATAAGTGACTTCGCGCCTCCATAACCAATTTCCACCCTTGATATCTGGGCCTCGGTCGTGAACTCGACTTTTAGGAATTTCGCTTTGTCAGGAATTGCCCTTGACTGATACAGGACCGGTTTCCAGTAGCCGTATTCCCCTTCACCGCCGTAGTAGTGTATGCTCGACGCCGAAATGGGAGCGAACGTCTCACCGCCGGCCGAGGCCGAGAAACTCATGGCTGAGACCTCACCGGGAAAGAAGCAGAACACCCTGCAAAAATCTCCCTGCGCGCCGAGCTTGTAGGTCAGAAAACTGCCCCGACTGCCTGCGACTCGGTTCATATCTTCTTTGGCTTTTCGCGTACTTTTAGTGTCGAGTGACAGACCTCCGTGACTTTGCATCAGGGAGTAGTCGATCATCTCGTCAACGAGGGTGACTTGGTGAGCCCTCACGGGGCCGACAATGTTCGACGCCTTCGATGTGCCGGCGCTATTTCTCGCCTTGACCCGGTAGTAGTACGTTTCTCCGACATCAACACTCTTATCGTTGAAAAGAGGGCGGTAGGGCAATTCGGCGTCTGAGATGTCTTTGCCGACTACTTTCCAGGGCCCGTCCGGAGTTTTCGACCGTTCCACCGTGTAGGATGTAGCCCCGGCGGAGCCTTGCCAGGAGATTGCTGAGACATCGGCGATTGGTAGTAATGTGGGCGCATTTGGGGCAGCGGGTTTGGGAGACCGTCGTCTTTGGATGGCAAATGCCTTTTCTCGCACCAGCTTGAGAAGGTTTCTCTCGTCGTAGGTGTCACCGGAGGCAAAGCCAGGCCAGTGATATGCCTTATACTTGTCGCCGCCGAACGGTTCGGAGTGCCAATAGAAGCCGCCATCCCGGCTGCGGTATCGCAGGCTCCAGATCAAGGCGCCGCACACTCCCTCATCCACGACCATGTCCAGGAACCGCCGCACATCCGGAGTCTCGATGAATCCGAACTCACCCACGAAGTACGGCTTCTTGCCCTTGGTCCGCTCGCGGTTGGCCCTGACCTGTTCGATCATCTGCTGCGCATTCTTTGGATAGTGGTGGGTCGTGACAACATCCACGAGCGGGTCATTGATTGACTCGTCTCTGAGGACACTTGTGAAGAAGCCGTCGATCACGAGGTGGTTCTTGTCTACGGACTTGATGTAGCCGGCTATTTCGTGCGTCCATCGGGGAGGGCACTGCAGCTCGTTGCCCGTCTCCCAGCCGAAGATGGCCGTGTCATCCCTGTATCTGACGCCCGTGTACGTGTTCGTACGGTTTATGACGTAATGAATCGTCTTCTTGAAGTCCGCGATGATCTCTGGATCGGACCAGAACTTCTCCTTGGCCTTGCCCCGGAAACCAGCGTACTCCTTGATGCCACCCCACCAGACCCAGTTATCCACGAAAGGTATGATTACCCGCACGCCGGTCCGATTGGCCACCTCCAGAACTTTGTCCAGCGCGCGAAAGGCATCTTCGTTAAACTTGCCCGGTCCCAGCACATGCCGTGGTACAGCACGATTGTCATCGGGCTTTCTTACCGAGAGCGTGTATAGCCGCACAACCTGACCGCCCATTTGCCTTATGGAGCACAGCGCATCCGTGATCTCGAATTCGTCGGGCAGTCGCCATGCATTGGTCTGGTCGAAGGGCATGTTGTCCTCAACGTAATGCAGGTTGGGGATATTGAAAGAGACAAAGCGCAGTTCTCTCTCGCCGGCCATGAGCTTGTCGCCCGAGCAGGTGACGAAGTTTTCGAAGCCAGACTCCGCCCAAGCCGGCCCCACCGAAATAGCGAAAGCAAGTGCAATCGTGATAGCCAACGCGCCCCTTGTCATCTCTTAGGTCTCCTCGAGCTTGTCCAACCAGTTCCTCTTGAGCAATATCGATGTCACCACCAGCACCACAACACATACCGCAAAGGCCGTCATCCGGCGTATAACCAAGTAGATAGGTGCTGCTGCCAGCATAGTGTGCCAGATTATGCCGACTAGGATGTTGAATGTGTCACGTTTGAATGCGGTGTTTTTCCTGAACTTAAGATTGGCCAGTGTGACCTTTTCGCAAACGGGTCCCCAGAAACCCCAGGGACGCACCTGCTCATAGAAGCCTTTGACAGTTTTTTCGTCATCCTGCTGCGTCAACATGCTCGTCACGACCGCGGCCACGCCGCTGAGAATCACCACTATCGGAAACAGAGCGAGCACCAGCGGGAAATTCTCGGTCGCCTCGGCGAACCGCTCGCAGAGTCTGGGCAAGACAAGGACAACCGCCTTCTCGGACAGCGTCGCCAGGACGGTCCCAACGATCATACCCGCGAAATAGCCGTACCCGTTGAGACGCCACCAGAACCATTTCAGCAGGTTGGATGCGATGTATCCGGCCCCAAGACCAGCCGTAATCCACTTGAGCACTTCGTCAATCGATTCGATCATGAATCCGAACACGATGCCGACGGCAACCACCGCGATCGAGCACAAGTAGCTCACATAGACGTATTTCTTGTCCGATGCGCGTGGATTGACGTAACGCTTGTACACATCGTTGACAAGGTAGGCGGCGCCCGCGTTAACCGTCGAATCGAAAGTGCTCATAAAAGCCGCCAGCAAGCCGGCCAGCAGAAAACCTTTAAGGCCGACCGGGATGTAATTGCTTATCACAAAGGGCAGGACGCGCTCGATATCAAACGCGTCACCCATAGCACGCAAATCATCGCTGAAAAACACCAGCGCCAATACGGTAATCCCTGCTATCATCAGGTAGCGGGGGATATACAGCACCACTGAGACAAAACCGCTCATCATCGCCGCTTCTTTCGGGCTGCGTGCGGCGAGAATCCGCTGCATGTCGTAGTTGGGTAGCGGCCCTGCCAGACTGGAAAGAATCCCCTTGAAGAGAATCATCATGAAGAAGATGCCGAAGAGAGAATAGCCGTCCGCGCTGACTTTGTCGTTGACTGCCGGGATCAATTTCGACCAGTCCAAATCGATGTGTCGGCCGAAGAACAGATCCGTCCAACCTTCCGGCACCGCGGCAGCGATTGCATCGGGTGTTGTGTTGGCGACGGCGATCCACGCGATACATACGGAGACAATAGTAAGAATCGTAAACTGAATCAGATCGGTTATCACCACGCTGAACATTCCGCCAAGAATCACATAGATGGTGGTTGCGCTCATGAAGATCAGCGCGTACACATCCGGCGACGCTATGTTGACGGTGCTTCCGGAGATGCTGAAGCTTGCCGACAGGTCCCACGGGAAGAACTCGACCGCAAATTTGCCGATTCCCTTGAAGGCGTAGGACAGAAAGCCGATGACGCTGACGATCGCGAAGACCACAACACTGATGTGCGATAGCTCGCTGCCTCTGCCCCTGCCGAACCTCGTGCGAATCCACTCGGCCCCGGTCAAGACGTTCGAGCGCCGCAGCCACGCCGCCAAGAATACCATGAGGAAGATCTGGTTGAAGCTCGGCCAAAGCCACGGTATCCAGACGCTTTTAAGTCCGCAGGCAAAGAGTATATACACCATCCACATGGTGCCCGTGATGTCGAACATGCCCGATGCGTTCGAGACGCCCAGCAGATACCAGGGCAGAGATTTGCCGCCGAGAAAATACGAATCGAGATTCTGCCGGGCCCTGCGTGACAGCAGCACCCCCGCGACCACCACCGCGACCATGTACAGCACGATTATTGTTATATCGACCGAATGTATACGCATAAGCCGGCCCTCAATAGGCACGCGGTAACATACCATATCAGCCCAAGCCGCACAATTGTAACAATGCCGGTGTCCCGTGATCGTAACGTTCGCTACGTCGTCCCAAGAAGAGCGATTACGAGGCCCCCTCGAAATCCCCCCATGCCGAGCTTCGAGGCGACGAAGTCGCCCCAAAGCCGAGGAATCTGCCGGTGAGTGAGACACACTCGAAGAATGCAAACGAGACCGGCTTCACGAGATGCAAAAAGAATTTGCTTTTCTGGCGGTTTTTCTATCAACATCTCCCATCCTGGAAACGCTTATGTAAGAGAAGGCTCTAATCCCATGGGTGAATAGGGCCTCCTAGAGTGGCCTGGACTACCAATATGTGGCGTGCCCCTCTGCCTCTGGCCCAAGGGCACAGGTGTTATTATGTTGGATGAATAGATTCACATGCGTAGCTACAAGATCTACGGGGTGAAGACCATGACAGAGTACGTGGACTTCATCCGCGAGAACTGCAAATCTGAGGAGGTGTTGTTTCGCGGCCAGCCTGTGGACAAGCCGCTTCTCCCAAAGCTGGCCCGCCTTGATCTCAAGGGGCCGACTCTGGCCGCAGAACAGAGGATGATGCGGGAGTTCAAACGCCGTGTCGTCCCTCTCCTGAGCATGCAAGCGAAATCAAGCTGGGATTGGCTGGCAATTGCCCAGCATCATGGGATGGCAACACGCCTTTTGGACTGGACCCTGAATCCGCTGGCCGCGCTCTGGTTCGCAGTGAATAGGCCGCCGATGCGGGAAAAGGGAAAGGTGCTTGCCGGTGTTGTCTGGGTTCTTGTGCCGAGGCCCAGCGACTACGCGGTTGCGTCCGTGAAAGAGAGTCCTTTCAAAATCAATCGCACGAAGGTCTTCCGTCCAAAGCATATTGCCGCACGTCTAGTGACCCAAGCCGGATGGTTCACAGTCCACAAGTTCATGAAGACGGAGGCCAGATTTATCGCCCTAGAAAGCAATAAAACCTACGCTTCGAAACTCACGAAGCTCAGAATACCACCAAGATCCTTCTCCGATATGCGCTTTGAACTGGACAGGTTCAATGTCAATGCGGCGACCCTGTTTCCAGACGTCGACGGTCTTTGCACTCACGTTCAATGGCTCAACTCCTACCTTGAGGATGAACGATAGCAGAGCGTGAGTGGAAATCGTGTTGTATTGTTATCTTATGAGCCTTGCAGGTTGGGAAGATACTATGTCCACAAAGAAACGTTCAGCCAAACTCAAAACCACCATGCGCAAGAAGCGCCGTCCGTCCGGGCAGCTCCGGACAATAGCCGTAGACGATTTCGGTCAAATGCACCAAGCTCTCCGTGACCAGCCCTCATACGCCATATACCGGGGTGTTCCTGATGCGCGCTTCGAGCTAGTACCCAAGATTGGCCGGTATCACGGTGGTTGGGACCCGCGCCTGGAGAGGGATATCCTCACTATTTTCAGAAACCGCGCGCGACCGTATCTCGACAGAGAGCCATCGACCATGTGGGAGTGGCTTACGATAGCCCAGCATCACGGTCTGGCGACACGACTCCTTGATTGGACCCGGAATCCCCTTGTCGCCGCCTACTTTGCCGTCGAGGGCACGCAGGATTGTGACGCGGCGATCTACGCCTATGTGGACCGTGTGAACCGCCTAACCGGTCAATCTCCATTCGAGGCGAAGCGCGTTGGTAAGTACTACCCGTCACATCTCTTCCGTCGAATCGCGGCCCAGGATGGGCTTTTCACTGTTCATCCGAATCCAGACCATCCCTTCAGACCACGCAACGGGTTCAAACTCCTGATTCCAAAAGGGCTTCGCAGCGAGTTCCGAGACGTGCTCGACATGTATGGAGTGAATCGAGCTTCGCTGTTCCCGGGGTTGGATGGACTGGCCGCGTACGTCCAGTGGTTGAAGATAGAATCGAAACGGCCCTGGGAGTAGCTCCCCATTCTGCGTACTCTGGTCGTTTCCGCTGCCGGTAGATTTCGCTTGAACGGGCGTTCGGGGCCTCTGCGTTCCTCCCATCTTACATTTCTCGGGAGGGAATCTACGGAAAGCTGCTGAAAAAAAAAGATTTAGCTTTACATTTGATGCCGAGTGAGTAGAATGGCAATCTGAGTAATGGACGATAGTTGATAATGAAAGGATGAGAGACAGGAGACAGGCGTCAGAAGACAGGGTGGGGCCGGGGTATCCGGGATTCTGGATGGATCGGGCGCGCGATTCCAGAGGCAATTATGCAAAACAAAGCCAATTCTCCGGATGCCTAAGTGAACGTAACATCTTTTAGATAAAAGTATTATGACGATTTTCCCAGCCTGAGACAACGAAAGAACAAAGCCAATTCAAAGCCAAAGGAACCCAATTTCCAGGAGGGGCAGGATGAGCACTAACTTCTGCATGGAAAAAGGGTCGTCAAAATGATCCTCAAAACGGGAGAATCCGCAATTGTTGGGCTGCTCCGGCCGGTGTCGGCGAGAGCGGGCAGGACGGCCTCAGCCTCAATCCAAATCGCCTTTGCGGACCTCGAGAATCTGTGTGCGCTCGCCCGGGCGTTCGAGCTTGAGCTTGATAGCTCCTCTCGTTGTCATGCCCTCGGTTTGCAGCGTCACAGTGTCATCGGTGGGCAGCAGGGCGGTCAGCTCGCCGCCGGTAGAACCGAGCTCAAACAGATAACCGCCCGGGATGACCTCATGGCCACCGTGTCCCCTGAATCCCTCGGCGACCTTGTATGGGCGGTAGACTGTGATGAATTCCATGCTGTTTCTCTTTTGTGTCGTCTTTGCGGTCAGGTGCCATTCGCGCAACTTGACCCGTGGGATAGGATTCGGGTCATACTCGTTCGTTTGCTCGAACGCGAGCTCTCTCCGTGAGTAGAAGTGGATGTCACAGCCCACATCCTCGTTACGGACATTGACGCTGCCCTCCTTGCCGATCTCGAACTTGTTGACGGCATGGAGCCAGTATTCATAGATTGACGGCTCTTTGGCGACCAGCCGGTCATAGACTACCACCACATCGGGCTTGATGAAGATTACCGCACGGGTGAAACGCTCGAGCGGCGGATCGTAAGCGCGACCCGCCTCGCCTACGACGACATCCATTGCCGGCGTGGTCTTGAAGGCGACGATCTCACCCCGCGCGGCGGCGTTGCGCTTGCGCTGGCCTTTGCCGTCGACCGTAATGTTATTGACCGAGCGCGTGCTCCACATCCAGTCGCGATGATGTGGGCCACCGTAGTTGTAGTAAGTGCCGGTCCGAGTGAGCAGGCGCTGTCCGTACGCCCACAGCACGAAAGAGTTGTTGCCTGCGTTGCCGTGCGACTGTGTACCCATCGGACTCGACTTGAAAATGACCTGCACGTCTTCATTGGCGTTCTTCAACGTCGTGTTGAGGTATGCCTGCCCCGTGCCCCTAAACAGCCGTGACGCCGGCAGTTCATCCGGCACCTTGGCTTCGACCTTCGGCAGAGCCCCGCGAATGAAGCCGATATAGCCCGTTGTCTGCTTCGGACCGCCCATCTGTTCGACGTACCACTGCCAGTGCCCGTTGCCGGCCTGCGCGGCAAGCTGGCTCATCAGCGGCACGAGTTGTGAGGCCCTTCTGCGATTTGCCCCGTCGCCGAATCCTCCGCTGACCTTGCCGGGCGGCATCAGGTACATCGCATAATAGCCGACCTTGGAGAAGTACGGCTTGTCGTACGCGTTGATCCCCATCGCGGCCCGCATCACATCCGCCCACCATGTGAAGCGATCGATGTAACTGGACCAGTAGCTCACACCCTCGTGCCAGCCGCCGTCGTCGTCGCTCCAGACGGGGTATGTGTTGAAGAAGACGTTCGCTGCAAACCAGACCCAGTCCTCGGCGCCCTCGACCTCCCCAAGAAACGCGATCCCGACCTCGCCCAAGAAGTGCCACGCCCGGTTCGAGTGACTTGAATATGGCTGCCACAGATGCCGCGGACACAGGTGTTCGTACATCTCATCGCCGCGGGCCTTCATGACCTTCCGGCAGATTTGTTTTTCTTGCTCGGTCAGCAGGTCGTTGACGAACGTGTACGTGCGGGAGAAGTAGTAATTGTAGGGCATACCAGCCTCATCGTTGTAGCGGTACCCGGTGCTGCCCTTGGGGTCCCACTTGGCGCACTCCAGCAAGAGTCGCTTGGCCTCGCGGCCGTACTTCTCCTGCCCACCCAGCAGCCGCGTGAAGGCCAAGGTTGCAGCACCGTTGAGCGCCCTGATCGTATATGTCCGGTTGCCCCACCAAAGCTCCCGCCACGCCTCACTGCCGCGCACCATGTCCTTCGGATACTTCCGCGGCTCGGTCGTCGCGGGCGGTTTGGCCAGAATCCTGTCACATTCTGCGACCAATTTCTCGTACTCAGCCTTCATTCTGCCGCGAGCCAGCCCGCGAAGCCGACCCAGGTCCTCTGGCCGCAAGAAGAGGCGAGGATGCGTTTTGGGTATGCGGGAAATAAGTTCCGTGCGGGCCGGAAGTGGCATCGTCGCTGCGTCGGGCGCGACGCTGAACGTGCGCGGGCGACTCCAGCTCGTATATCGGCCGTTTCTGTCCTTGCCCCGGTAGCGCCATGCGTACGTTCCCGGCTCCAACACTCGCGGCGGGCAGTGCACATTAAACTCCAAACCCTCCACACGGTACGCCACATTCTTGAAGACCTTGTCGCGTGCGCACTCGATCTCCCAGGTTAGATTCTTCTGGGGCCGCCAGCTGAAGCTCGGCGGATTGACCTGTGACACCGAGCCGTCGGCGGGGCGGTAACCCCACTCTCCCGGCCGGGAAGGACGTTCATCGAGCTTGACCGTTTGGATCGCTGCCCATGAACTTGTGATTGGTGTCAACGTCAGTAGGATAGCGAACAGAATCTTCTCCATGATACTCTTGCTCCTGTGATGCTCATGGCCCTTTCTTGCTGATCTCATGTCTCATCATCGCCTCATAGAGTGTCAGTTGTATGTCAAGTATCTCTTCGAGACTTACTTGGCAGCGCCCATTGATTCCGTGGGGGCACTCGAAGGTAAAGGAGTTGGCTCCGCTTATGTGGTACATAGCACTGGTCAAGTTGAAAGGTGCGGGGAATTTGCCGGCCTCCGGTACAGCTTCAAAGAGGCCGCCATGAGGCAGGCCTCGCTCGGCGAGAAGCGCGTAGCACCGCTCTGCCAACGAACGCACATCCTTCTGTATTTCCAAGGGTACATAAGCGGGCCGCAGGATAGCCGGACGCGACTCATGGCTGTGAAGTGACACTGTCAAATCCGGAGCTTCTTCCCGTGCGACCTTCAGGATTGCCGGCGCTTCGGGCCCCATCGGATCGAAGAACTCATCGTGCATGGGATTGATTCCCTTCTCGTTGAAGTAGCATCCGAGAAAACCGACGTTGTCACCTGCCATGGGGTGCTGCCGTTTCGCGCCGGGCCACCCGCAGAAGGTGTCATCGCCCCAGGTGCCCTGGCCCCAGAACCGCACGTCGGCGTCTTCCATGCCGTGAAGTGCTCGCGGCTTGAGGCGCGCAATGCCATCGGGATTACCCTCAGGGATAATAAGTAGTCTGCACCTTGAAGCAAGCTCGTGAATCTTTGGCTGATTCCTTCCTCGGAGGTCTTTTCCGGTTTGGAGGATGTGGGCGAGGTTCACCAAGCCGGTCAAGGCCTCAACCTCGTGACCATGTACGGGCCCCACGAAAAGGATAACCGGCCGTTGCCGTGCGGCTTTGTCCAGGTATGCTGAGCGTTCTCTGGCTCCGACCGCCGAGTTGTAGTTGGCGCTGCTCTTAAGGTTCTCACGAGCGCCGTATGCGATTAAATGGATGGGCCTGCCGCCCGGCGATCTCGCTATCGTCGTGACGTCGCAGCGGGTGAGTTTCTCGAAGCGAGCCGCCAACCCGGTGACGTCGCCCACCCAGAATTCGGGCAAGGTGCGGCTGGGAATTCTCCGTACGGCCTGCTCGAATGTCATAGTCTCGGCCCCGCGAGCGCGAGGGGGGCTTGGGTAAGACAGCTGACCGGCGACAACCAACGTCGCCAGGATGACCGATCGAAGTAGCGCGGCGGTCTCCATAGTCACCTCCTAATCGAGTAGTTTCCTCTCCCACCACTTCAGATAATCTTCCGGCGAGATGTCCGCAGGCAGGTTTCTCTTTGCCATTCTCTGCTCGAATGACTTTTCCATATTGTCCTGCCAATAGGCGACCGACTTCGGGTCTTCGGGTGTTTCACCGTGATCCCCAGTCTTTTTAATCCACTCATTCAGTCTCATACGTGATTTCGTTAGAAGCACCTTGTGCTTGGGATCGGCTGCCAGGTTGTGCAGCTCGTGTGCGTCCTTGCTCAGGTCGTAAAGCTCCTCTTCGGGACGTCCTGCGGCCATGAAACGGGCCTGATCCGCAGTTAGTTTCCCTTGCTTGTGCAGAACCTCCATGAGCGTGAGCATCGGATACTGATGCTTCTTGTAGCCGTTGAACTGTGTGTAAGGTCGCTCGGGCATGAAGTTGCGAATGTACTTGTACCGCTTTGTCCGGACGCAGCGGATTCGATCAACCGTCCCGTCGCAGCGGTCCCTTGCAGCGACGATGTATTCGCGCTTTTTGCGCCGCGGGCCAAGAAATATCTGCCCTTGCAGATGTTTCGGCGGCTCTATGCTTGCCAGTGACAAGAACGTCGGCGCAAAATCGACTGAGCTGACCAGATCGTCGACAACCGTGCCGGGTTTGATATGTCCCGGCCAGCGGACGATCATGGGGATGTGAATGCCGCCCTCGTACAGCCATTGCTTGCCTCGCACGTGAGGTCTGCCGTGGTCGCCGAAGTACATCACGATTGTGTTGTCTGCCAATCCTTCGTCTTCGAGACGCTTGAGAACTGTGCCGATCTGCCTGTCGAGCACCTGTAGCGATTCAAGGTAATCCGCCCAGTCTCTTCGACTGACGGGATGGTCCGGGTAGTAGGGGGGTACAGTGACCTTATCCGGATTGATGGGATTCTCTTTGTCGCGTTTGAAATCGCGGTGGGTCAGGCTGAAATTCATCTGTGCGAAGAAAGGCTGCCCTTCCCCACGCTGTGACCAATCGGTGCCGTCAAATGCCTTTTCTTTGGGTGCAAAATTCCAGTCGGTTTTGCCGCGGCGCTTGTAGTTCAGACCCGCGCAGTTGCAGGTGAAGTAGCCCGCCTCGCGGAAGTAGTGAGTGATGACTCTGACCGGTTCAGGCAGTGTATAGCCGTCTTTGCGGTGGCTGCGATGTTGGTGTGCCCCGATGCTTGTCTGGTACATGCCGGTCATGAAGCCGGACCGAACCGCCGAACAAACCGGTGCCGTGCAAAAGGCGTTCGTGAAAAGCGCACCGTCAGCAGCCAGTTTATCGAAATTCGGCGTCTTTACAATTGGATTGCCGTAGCAGCCAAGATCAGGCGACGTATCCTCGGATATGAGCCAGAGGATATTCCACCGTTTGGCCGGGCTACGACGTCGCTCACCTGCGACGCCTGCGCAGCCGGCAAAGGCCATCGCTGCCGTTGTCGATCCCATGCGCTTCAAGAAGTCACGACGTTTCATTCCTACCATCCTTCCTCGAAAAATGTTGAGCTGTTCAGAATCCCAGATTCTCTCCTTCGTGGATCGCCATCCCAATTTGTTCTACTGCACCCAGCCGTCCGTTGTACCACAGCAGCCATCGGTCTGCTTGCTCGTCGTAGATAGCGAATGGCTTGTAACACGCGTCGCCGTCCCAGGTGCCTTCGCCGGGTGCGATGATCGGGTTCCCAGGGTGACGCTGCCAGTTGGTCAAGCCGTCGCGAGAGCGAGCGATGCCGATCTGGGCGCTGTGAACGTCTCGAAACCCGATATAGAACATTACGTACCAGCCGTCGTGCCGAATCACCTGACACGCGGTCACCTTGTGCTGCTCCCACCCGTTGTTCGGGTCCATGGCAAAGATCGGATTGGACGGTCGCTTGGTCCAGTGCAGGCCGTCGCGACTTGTGGCATAGCCAATAGCATCCGGCTCGTACTGCTCGCCGCCCGAGTACCACATTTGAAATAGCCTCTCTTCCTCGTTCCAGATCACGTGGGGACACATGACCGCGACCTTCTCCCACGGTTCCTGGGCCGATAGGACTGGCTTTTCGCTCCTGCGATTCCAGACCGTCCCGTCCTTGCTTCTGGCATGGCCGATCCAGGATTTGTCAGGGCTCTGCCCGGTATACCACATGTGATATCCGTCGGGGCGTCTTAGCACGACCGGTCTGTTGACTCTGCCCTCCCAGCCGGAGTCCGGATGCGGGCCCAACACGATTCTTGGCTTGCTCCAGTGGATACCGTCCGAGCTTTCGACCACAGCAATCGCTTTCTTGGGCCGCCACGAGAAGTACATGCGGTATCCATTCTCTTCCTCCAGCACAGCTACATCAAAGCACGTCCCGAGTTTGCCGCCGAGAACGGGATTCTGCTGGCACTTTCGCCAGCCTGCCGTCGTCTCCTTGGCTGGAGGCAGTTGGCCGGTGACGCGAGTCATGGTCTCCGATTGAGCGACTTGTCTACCGTCTGCAAGTACTCGAAGGCCCTTTCCCCGGCCGTATTTGCGGCCGGTCTTGTCCCATAGAATTGTGATTATTCGGCCGTGGTACAGCACGTTGTCGAGGCAGAACCAATCCCATTCTTGAGCAGGGACCAACGGATTGACTTCGACGACGTCATCCGGTCGCGGTCGCAGGCCGATCAAGCCGCTGATAATCAGGTCGCAATAGGTCGAATGGTTGTAGTCTTTGCCCCGCTCCTTGCCGCCTTTGCTCTCGCTCCACGTCCCATTCTTCCAGGTCTTTAATCGCGTGCGGGCGATCCAGTCCCCTGTATAGGGATTCAGGTTCTCATCGATCCAGCAGACGGTCCGCCCGTCCTCTTGTCTGAGCCGGTGACTTTGCGTGTAGATTTTCAGTGTTTCAAAGTAATCGCTTTTGCCGACCGCGTTTTGCTCGTAGTTGTTCAAAACATTCGCGAGAGCCGTCAGCGTTACGGACGTTGCCAGAGGCCAGCTTGGCCCGTTCCATTGGCACTCGTGTCCTTCGTAGGAGACGGAGAACCGCGGGTGGCGCTGCTCCGCCGTCGTCGGGCCGGACGGTGCGTAGAATCCCTTCGGGTCCATCAACTGTTTCCAGGCCGCTTCGTAGCCCTTGCCGAGATCGGGAAGGTTGAAGTACCACGGCGTGTAGCCGTGCAGCTCGCGGACATCGACGCGCGTATCTGAGTTTCGGGGCAGAGTCTTGAAGAAGTTCGCCTCATTATCCCAGAGTCTGCTTTGGACGAGGACCTTGAGCTCACGGGCCTTCTCTTGGAACTGCCCGGCAATATCGTTACGGCCGGCCAGCAACGCTATCTTTGCGATGGCTACCGCGTCGCCGTACATATATGAGTTTATTGTGGCGCGTTTTCCGCTGCCGCCGATAGAGACCTCCATGCCGTCGCGGTCGTCGATCTGCCAGAAAAGGCCGTCCAGTTCGAGCCTGCTCTTCTCCCATTCTCTGTAGTTGTCGACAAGATCGCCGAGCAATTCAGTGACATGGCGCTTATCGAGCGTCACCATGTACCTGGCCCAGAGGGCGTCGGCGGCCCAGAAGCTGTAGCTCCGCACGGCACCGCCTTTACGGAACCAGAAGATTGCGTAGTCATCTAGATACTTGCGGTTGTGCAGCCAGCGGCCTTCGTAGAAGTGGTGGCCGGCAGGGCAGTTGATGGTGTTGTGTTTGCCCGACCACGGTACGTTCGGCAGAAACTCGGTTATCACAAATCCATCCGCTGTCTTCTTGATGTGTTTGCGGTAGGTCCACCACCGGAAGTAGTACGTCCGCTCGAAATCCTTATCTGGACATTCAAACAACGGAATGTTCGCTTTGAGCAGCTCCCATGCCTTGCTGTTGGGGATATGTTGGATATACAGCTCCTCGTCGTTCTCGTTGAAGCCGTCGATGTAGTGTTTGAATGAATCTGGCTTGAGCACAGCTGCACTCTGCTCTCTGGCGGCGCCGACTGCATTGTAGATCAGAGACGCGCAGAGAAGAGCCCCAACCATAATTGCGCCGGGCAGACCCTGCCTTCCCATCTCCGTGTATTTTCTCATGTCGACAGCAGATCCCTAGTGTGCCAAATTCCGGCCCGCCTCAAGTGAGCCAACCAGCTTGCTGATATTGGCGATGTCTTTGGCGGCGCAGTAGCTTCTCAAGCCCTCGACGATCTTTGCCGCACATCCTGGGTCTATGAAGCTCCACGTGCCGATGGCTACCGCGGAGGCCCCCGCAAGAATGAACTCTATGGCGTCGGATGCGGTTCTGATTCCACCCATGCCCAGGATCGGTGTCCCCGTGTCCTTGGTAACTTCTCTGTATACCTTGTTGACCAGGTGCACGGCGATTGGTTTGATTGCCGGCCCCGACAGTCCCCCCGTTCGATTGGCCAGAACGGGTCTGCGAGTTTCGATATCGACGACCATTGCAGTGAAGGTGTTTATCAGGCTAAGCGCATCGGCACCGGATTCCACCGCCGCCCGCGCGATCGCCGCGATGTCCGTAACGGAGGGGGACAGCTTGACCATAAGCAACCTATTGGCCGCCGCCTTCTTCACTGCGGCGGTGATCTCGCGGACCTGAGCCGGTTCGGTCCCAAAGCTGATGCCGCCTTTCTCGACATTCGGACAGCTGATATTCAGCTCGATACCCGCCACGGCTTGTTCTGTGGCCAGCCGCTCGGCAACGGCCACGTACTCACCGATAGTCTCACCCGCAACGTTGACGAAGACAGCGGGGGTCATCCTCTCAAGGACGGGCAACTTCTCCTCGATGAATCTCTCTAAGCCTATGTTGGCTAAGCCAATAGCGTTTAGCATGCCGGCGTCGGTTTCCACGATCCTGGGCGTCGGATTGCCTTTCCTTGGCTTGAGCGTGATACTCTTTGTGGTAAAGCCGCCGAGGCAATTGACATCCATGAAGTCACCCAGCTCGTCGGCATACCCGCACGTACCAGAGGCTGTAAAGACCGGATTGGCCAACCGCAGACCCGCAAAATCAACTGATAAGTCAACGCGTTCACTCATCTCGATCGTTCAAATACCACATCCCCTCGACAAACACAAGCGTCTTAGTGGTCCGAGAGGGTGTCGACGGCCCATTGGAAATAGCTCCGGAGATCGTCGCCGCAGGTTTCCATATTAGCCCTGATGGCTGGTAGCACGTCCTTTCTGCCCCAGCCGGTGTTGGCTAATGCGATAACCGCATTTCTTCGGATGATCTGTGGGTATTCGCTGCTCAGTAGTCTGAGAAGCTCTGGGGATCTCTCGATGCCGCCCAACTCTTTGTGGCTGGCGTGATGTTGTGGGTCGAATCCGGACCGCGGGTCCGGCTTACGCGGGGTCAACCCGCGATTTGCTGGGCACACCTCCTGGCAGATGTCACAACCATGTATCCGGTTTCCCATCTTCGGGCGAATCTCCGGCGCGATGTGATCGATCCTGCGCGTGATTGGATTGAGGCAAAGACGGGGGTTGACCTTATACGGGGCGTATAGCGCGCCCGTGGGGCAGGTCCTAGTGCACAGCTCACAGTCCCGGCATAGTTGCACCTTCTCCGATTGTGTGACTGCAAGCGGAGCGTTTGAGATGACGGCTCGGAGCGCGACATACGAGCCGTATCGTTCGGTCAAGAGCACGCCGTGCTTGCCGTAGCAGCCGAGGCCGATGCGATCTGCCACATACTTGAGCGGAACGTCCTGCCCATGCACCGCTGCATAGCCTCTGTTACGCAGAAATTTTGTCACCGCCTCTGCTATCTGCCTGACGACCGGGTAGTAGCTGTACGTGCGTGCGATCTTGCCTCTAAGCTCCGGGCCTTGATATGTATGAGCCGCTAATTCATCGTATGCGTATGCGCCGATCACGATGATCGCCTTCGCTTCGGGCAAGGTGTTCTCCGCAGTGACGAGGCGCGCGAAGAAGGAGGTGTCCTCACGCGCGATCATAAAATCTTCGCTGGTCGCACCTGTTTCCTCCATGCGTTCTTGGACTTGCATGCCGTACTCGGCGTATCTCTCAACGGGGGCGACGCCGAATAGATCCGCACCTTCTGCGAGTGCGAATTCTTTGATTTGACTATCCAAGGTGGGCGACATATCGTCTCTTGTCAAACAAAGACCACTTCGCGACCGTCGAAGACGGGTCCGTCTTCGCAGCAGAGCTTGTAGGTTGTCTGACTGGAGTCGTCAACCCTGCACTCCACAGCGCAGCTCTGGCACAGGCCGATACCGCAGGCCATCCTTCGTTCCATGCTGACCTGACAGTCGATTCCTTTATCGCGAGCGATCTCCGCCACCTTTGCCAGCATTGCCTCAGGCCCGCACGAGTAGATAATGACACTATCGGGGGTCAGGCCGGACTTCTCGTCGAGCCACTGCTGGAGGCGATCGGTGACAAGGCCTCGATACCCGGCTGAACCATCATCGGTTGCCACAATTGAGTTTATTCCGTACTTGGTGAACTCTGGCAGCGAAAAGCCCAATTGCTGCGAGATTTCATCTAACCTGCCCTCGAACGGTAGTTCGGACGCCGCCTTAGCACCGGCAAATGCAACGACTTCAATTTCGGCGTGCTCGGAGGTCAAGGTCTTGGCCAGATGCTGCAGGGGCGGCGCACCCATTCCCCCGACGACCAAGAGGGCGGTCTTCTTGTCCCCGAGTATCCGGAAGCCGTTTCCAAGAGGGCCGATGATGCTGACCCGATCGCCCGATGATAGAGTCGTCATCCGCAAGGTGGCAGGCCCGACAACACAATAAAGAAGTTCGGCAAAAGTCTTGTCACCCTCTGCAGTGACATCGGCGAAGCTGAAGGGCCTTCTTAGCAGGAGCTCGCGTCTGGACGCGTCGAGTAAATCCGCTGGTGTGTCTTGCTCCGGCGGCAGGGCGGCGCTGGAGAGATCTACCTGGGTGAATTGGCCCGGCTTGAATTGGGCGAACGCTCTGGCGCCATCCGCTGAGAATTCAAGTCTCAGCCTATGAAATCGCTGCCCGATCTGCCTGTTTGCCAGAACGGTCGCACTGAATACCCCCTTCTTCGATGATGAGCTTATCTGTGACATACACACCCGTTATACTGTGCTAACTCAAGCGACGGATGTCATTCTGATCGCCGGAAAGAATCTCTTCTAAGGAGGCCAGATTCTTCACTTTGTCCAGCATGACAATTCATCAGAACACCGGGGCAGCCGATCCGGTCGGCTCGAACGGCGGTTTCAGAGCAAGCCCTCGTAGACCCGGACGCCATCGACCACCTTGCAGACGTGGACGGCATATTTGTCGGCGAAGTCCGGCCGGCTGCGGGGATAACCTGATTCCACAGCCTGCTTTATGGCGTCGACACTTTCGGCCTTGACCAAAGCGCCCGAGGCCCCTTTGTCGCCACCGCCAAGCATTCGCTCGCCCAGCACTCCCGGGACGGTGCGCACGATGTCGCACATCGTCTCCAGCTCCGGCCCCGATATTTTGTAATCATCTCGCAGCCCTATTCCATCTTGCCTGAATATCTTGCCGACGGTCTCGACGTCACCGGCCTTCCAGGCTTCGAGCATTTCATAAAATCGCTTTTGGGCCCCGTAGATATACTTGAGGCGGTCACAGAGATCGGAATGACTGTTACTGAACTGGGCCATTACCTTGTCGTAGGTCGCTTCTTGTTTGATATCGGCGAGACACGAGATGTCAAAACCGGCTTTCTGTGCGAGTGAGACGAGCTTCTCACATTCGGCCCTGCGGATTGCGTACGTTGACTTCTCAAGGCCCGGCCGATCTGTCCCCGTATCGAGCACCACGATCCGAATGTCCGCGGCGCCCGCGCCGATCGGCAGGTATTCGATTGACCGGTCTTTGGGATCGTAGTAGGTTCCCATACCTTCACGGGCGAACAAGATCATAGTCTGATCGAGCTTACCGCACGGTGAGCCTATGTAGTCATTCTCGACGGCCTGCGCCAGATCGACTATCTGTATCTTGTTCTCGATCTCTATGCCGTTGGCGTCGAACAGCGATAGAATCAGATTCAGACTCAGCGATGCCGACCTGCTCATTCCGCCGCCGGGAATGTTCCCATACAGAACGCCGTCGATTCCCTGTGTCAGCTCGAAGCCCTCGCGTCTCAGGATAAAATCTACCCCATATGGAAATCGGCCCCAGGTCTCCGCGACCTCGGTCGACTTGGGCGAGGGAACCTTGCCCATTTTGAATTCAACAACACGGTCGTCCGGGAAATTGCCGCTGAAAAGCCGGATCTTGTTTGTGCCGTTCGGCTTGTATGCCATCCATATGAACCTGTCGGTCCCGACGCCGAAAAGCTCGGTGCCGTTATAGTCTCCGTGCTCAACGCCAAGACAGAATCGTGACGACGTTCGCCTGACCTTCCCGCCTTTGATATTCAGGTTATTGCCCTCGGCAAGCTTCAATATCTTGTCAAGAGCGGCTTTGCCTTCTGCTGTCAGCTCCATCGCGTAACTCTCACTACCAGAAGATCACGTAAAGGATCAGGGTCAGGACGATCACCAAGCCGCCGAGCCAGACGACTGACGGGGTCGGCTTCATGTCAAAGCCTTCTCTAACAGGCATCTTCCTAGGCTCTGGCAGTGGCGTCAGAATCGTCAGCGTCACCATCACAGCCAGGATGATGACGAAGGTGATCGCCATGCGGTTCAGAAATGCGATCTCCGTGATCTGGACCATACTAAACCACGGGATGCTGCCGAAGAATATCAACAGGATGCCATAGACAATCGGGTTGAGAACCAACGCCGCGACGCCTGCCGAGGCCGGGGCCCGTTTGAAGATGAGCCCGAATGCGAAGGCCCCCAATATGCCCGGTGAAATGAAGCCCTGGAATTCCTGGATGTAGGTGAAGATGCCTCTAAGGCTCGGGTGGTTCAGGTTCGGCGCGATTATGCAGCCGATCACGACAAATACGCCCGTCATGATCCGGCCAGTCCATATCAAGTTCGCATGAGAGGCGTCCTTTCTGAAGTGACGCTTGTAGAGGTCCATCGTGAATATGGTGGAGGCCGAATTGAGCATCGATGCCAGAGAGCTTATGACTGCGCCACTGATCGCTGCAAATATGAAGGCCCTAAAACCGGGACCGACGAGGTTCCTGATGAGCAACGGGTAAGCCGCGTCGGTCTTGTCGGCGCTCACCTGGTCGCCGTATAGCTGCCACGACATCATGCCGGGAAAGATTATGATAAATGGGATGATCAGCTTTATGCCCGCCGCGAAGATTACACCGAGCTGGCCTTGTCTCAGCGTCTTGGCCGCGAGCGTCCTCTGCGAGATATATTGATTCAATCCCCAGTAGTAGAAGTTGGGAATCCACAGGCCGATCACAAGAGCCGTCCAGGGCAGGACCGAGTGGTCCCGGGGAAGTATCATGTGGAGCTTGTCTGCATTGTGTTCGAAGAAGTTGCCGACGCCGATGGCCTTGAAGCCGAGCACCATTGTGATGGCTCCGCCGATTATCAGGGCCGAGCCCTGGAACAGGTCTGCCCAGGCCACCGCCTTCAAGCCGCCCCAAATCGTGTATAGACCCGCGATGCTGCCTATCACCACGATGCCGTACAGAAGGTGTCGCGAGTTGTCCAAATCTCCGAACAACGTCTGCAGCGTCAAGCCGCCGGAATATATCACTGCCGAGATGGTGACGAAGATATAGATCAGCATCGTATAGAATGCCATAAGCGCGCGGGCTGAGGGGTGATAGCGATATTCAAGGTACTCTGGAATCGTATAGATACCTGCCTTAAGGAATTTCGGTAGAAAGAAAAGCCCCGTTAAGACTATGCATATCGCCGCCATCCACTCATAGCTGGCGATGGCCATACCTGCTATGCCGGCGCCCTGGCCGGCCATGCCGACGAAGTGCTCGGTCGAGATATTGGCGGCGATCAGAGAAAGCCCGATTAGGGGCCAGTGCAGCCCTCGGCTGGCTAAGAAGAAATCCTCACTGGTTCTCTCCCGTCGGCTCTTATACATGCTCACGCCGACCACAACGGCGAAGAATGCCACAAACACGCCAATGTCAAGTGCAGTCAGTTGCATAACAGATCCTTTCTCTTTACCTATCCCTTAACTTATCCACTCGCTCCGATCCATCACCTCAGCCAATCATTGACTTTCGAGTGCTTCGAGCGCATCCAACACGGCTGACATGTGCATGTACGCGGGCCCCCCGCCCATCACGACCGCGACAGAGGCTGCTTCCAGAACTTGTTCTTTCGTTGCTCCTGCGTCCAGGCACTTCTTCACGTGCGCACGGATGCAGGGAGTACACAGCTGAGCTACAGCTATGCCTACGGCGACAAACTCTTTCTCCAGGAGAGAAATCGCCCCATCCTGCATGACCTTGCTGAACAGTGCTGCAAAGCCGTTGATTGTATTAGGAGTCAGCTCCTTCATCTTCGCTATATCACTCCTGGCCTTTTCGAAGAATTCTTTAACCTCCTGTGTCATCGTACAGCCTTTCTCCAAAGATGAGTTACGGGACCTCCATAAAGGCCTCGCTTAGCCCTTCCAGTATGTCCGTAGCCGTCACACTGACTTCGCCTAATTCGTCGGCGGCGATGTCACCGGCCAGTCCGTGAACGTGAACGCCCAGAATCGCTGCGTCCAGATTACTCATACCCTGCCCCATCAGTGCAGTTATTACACCTGTCAGTACGTCCCCCGATCCGGCCGTTGCCATTCCGGGGTTGCCGGTTTCGTTCACGTAGACCTTGTCCCCATCGGTGACAACGGTGCCCGCTCCCTTGAGTACCACAACGGTCTTGCTGTGCTGCGCAAATTGCAGGGCTTGCTGCTGACGGTCGGTGGGCTGCTGCTCTCTGAGCAGTCCGGACCAAAGCCGCTTCATTTCACCGGGATGAGGGGTAAGCACGACCTGGGCCTTTGAGAGGCTCGGCCAGTCCCCCAGCTTGCTGAGGTTATTCAGGCCGTCACCGTCTATCGCCAGGCGGACATTCTCCAGCCCAATAAGCGTTCTCACGACAGATTGCAGGCCGCTGCTGATGCCAACGCCGGGGCCGAACGCCACAGCGTCGTTATCACGAACGGCATTCAGGATCGTATTGATGGCCTTGGCCGATATTCTGCCAGCGCTGTCCTCTGCGAGTGGAATGGTCGTATACGACGGCTCGATCGAAGCGACCACCGGCTGGGCGCTCTTTGCCGTCGCAACCCGCGCGAGCCCGGCGCCCGCTCGCAGGGCGGCCCGACCCGCCAGGGCGGCGGCCCCGCTCATACCCACGCTGCCGGCGATGATGCATACCTTGCCATAGTCACCCTTGTGCCCGTCAATCTCTCTCGGCTTCAATTTCGGGATGTCACTGACTGTTTGCATTTTACCTGTTTGCTTCTATCTTTCTGTTTATCAGAGTGGCCGTGACCGCCGCCGAGAAGCCGTTGTCGATATTGACGACGGTAACACCCGAGGCACAGCTATTGAGCATCGTCAATAGCGCCGAGAGCCCTTCGAAGCTGGAGCCATAGCCGACACTTGTCGGCACAGCAATTACGGGGCAGCTAACCAGGCCGCCCATGACGCTTGCCAGCGCACCTTCCATGCCTGCAACAACGATTATGATATTGGCCTTCTGGAGCTTCGGCAGATGTCCGAACAACCTGTGTAGCCCGGCCACGCCGACGTCACAGATCAGGTCGGTCCGCTGGCCCATGATCTCCGCCGTCACTTTCGCTTCGGTCGCCACGGGCAGATCGGCGGTTCCGGCTGTCACTATCGGCAAAACTGTCTTGGAATGCTCGGTCTCTTTCTGTTCCAGCACGATTGCCTTGGCCAGCTCCTCATAGCGGGCCTTTGGGAATTCACCTGTCTTGGCAAGTGCCTCAAAGACGTGCTCTTCGGCCCTGGTTGCAAGGACGTTATTGCCTTTTGCCGCCAAACTCCGGAATATCTCGATGATCTGCTCGGTGGTTTTGCCGGGACAGTAAATGACTTCGGGAAAGCCCCGCCGGATCTGGCGGTGGTGGTCTATACACGCGAACCCCAGGTTCTCAAACGGCAAGTGGCGAAGCTTCTCAATCGCATCTTGTATGTCCACCTCGCCAGCCTTGACTTGCTCGAATAGTTCTCTCAGTTGCTCAGCTTGAATACTTCACCTACCTTGATTCGAGATTCGTGGCTCGTCAGTAATAGCCGCTCACCACTCTCTACTCGCCGCCAACTACCCATGTGCCTTTGCTTCCAAAGACAGATCTGCAAAGAGCCCGGCCTTGAATTTATAGTACGCCAGAGAGGCTACCATAACCGCGTTATCAGTGCAATATGGTTTCGGCGCGACAAGTAGTTTTCTCGCAGGGACCGACGAGTCACACATTTGCTGTATGGCGTCCCTTAGTGCATTGTTGGCCGCCACTCCTCCGCCCAGCAGGACGGTCTTCGCGTCGATTTTCTCCGCAGCCCGCAGCGTCTTCTTGACGAGAACCTCGATAATCGCCGCTTGAAACGAGGCCGCGATATCGGCGATTTGCTGCCGGCTCATCGAATCGACCCTGTTTTCGCCCTTCATGTCCTGACCCCGGCAGTGGTACAGCACCGCCGTCTTGATCCCGCTGAAGGAAAAATCCAGCGAATCAGGCCCGAGCATGGAGCGCGGAAACTGAACTGCGCTTGGGTCCCCGTCCTTAGCGGCCTTCTCAATACTCGGCCCGCCAGGATAGGGTAGCCTCAGGATCGTAGCGACCTTATCGAACGCCTCGCCCGCCGCATCGTCGATGGTCGAGCCGAGCAATTGCAGCTCCAACGGCGACTCGCAATCGTAGAGGCACGTATGTCCGCCCGATACGATCAGGGCCACTGCCGGCAGCTCCAAGTGTTCTTCGTCAAGCATCGCTGATTGTAGGTGCGCGTGCAAATGATTGATTGCGATTAGAGGCTTTTCCCACGCAAAGCTCAGCGTCTTGGCCGCGGTGACGCCGACGACGAGAGCGATGGTCAATCCCGGCTGGTTTGCAACGGCGACCGCGTCGATCTCATCCCTGGTCACCTGCGCTTGTTCGATAGCCTCCGCTATAACAGGGTATATCTTCTCGATATGCGCACGGGAGGCGACCTCCGGCACGACGCCGCCGTACTTCTCGTGCAGCTTCGTCTGGGACGCCACGACCGACGATTTCACAATCCGCCCATCGGCCACCACTGCCGCTGCCGTCTCGTCGCAACTGGTCTCGATCCCTAAGATGTTGACCGCCTCTCGTGGCTCGTGACTCGTCGCTCGTTCTTCTTCTGCTTCCATCAAACCGATATTAGCCGGACCAATTCCGCGTGTCAACGTCCCTGCGCCGTACCACGCATGGGATAGATGACGGGAATCCATTGGATTTCCCGGATATCAGACCTCCAGACTCGCCTCGCGTCTTATCTCCGCGATGTTTAGATCGTTGATGTACTCGATGAGGTTTTCCCAGCCTTCGTAGAAGCCGAAGCCGCCGTTGGTCATTTCCTCGATGGCGTCGGCCTTGCTCCAGTCCTGGACGACGATGCGATATATCGCGCACATCAGGCCGGTGCGGTCGGCGCCGCGCTGGCAGTGCACAAAGGCCGGCGTGCTGTTGGCGTCGGCGATGACCCGCAAAAAGCGGATGACGTCCTCATCCTCAGCCCCCAATGGCGTCATTCGTATGTGCACGTAGCGCAGTTTGGTTTCTCCGATCTCGTCGCGATCGGAGTGTAGTGACCGCAAATTGATGATCGTCTTGACGCCGAGGTTCTTGAGCTGCTGCATTCCCTCGGCGGTCGGCTGTGCCCCGCGGTACAAATCTTCCGAGACCTTGTGAAGGTTCGGCAGACCCGGCAACTCTACAGGCTGCGCCCACGTTCGCGACGGCTGGTCCTGGATCTGCGGACCGCGCGTGCTGCTCCCGGCGAAGTCGAAACGGCTCAGGACCACGTACCCACCGGCGGAGATGCCGACCATGATGACTGCAAGCGCAGCCAAGCAGCGCGGGCGAGTGAACTGCGACCATCCGTTCTTTTGTTTATCCATAAGATCGTCTTTGATATGTTGTTACACGGAAGTAAGTGGCGCGTTCTAAGACTGGGTAGTCATGAGCACTCGCAGGGCGTGTGGCTTAAGCAGGAGGGGGGCCTCGTCCTCGATTGCCTCATCACGACCGGTCTCCGGATCGAGCAGAATACGTTTGCCCTTGGCTGATGTCTCTAACCTGACTTCCAGGGATTTCTGTCCCTCGTTGAAAAGAATGTAGTAGCCGGTCCTGTTCTTCACGACGTGGCGCACCCTCAGATCGCTTGCTTTCGGAGAAACACTTACATCGACCGGCACAAGCTGATCGATGCACTGCAGTAATTGCGCCTCCGTCACGGTCCCGTCGAACCTTATGACTCGCCCCGCCTTCTGCAGGATTTCTATTGCATCTTTTGCTTTTTCCGGCGGCTCGTTCTCAGCAATCAGGGCGTGATAGTGCATGCCTGCGATGTGGATCCCATCGCCCCGTACCCGTGCATCTTCCCAAAGATGAAGGGCCTCGATGTAGTTGAAATCGCGCTGATGTTGAAAGCATATCTTGGCCGCTCGCCCGGGCAGGTGGTCGTTTAGCCCCAGGATTGCGAGCCCGCACACATGCTTGCTATCGGTGTTGAGCCAGCACAGCCGGCGGCAGGCGTCGGCGAAGGGCTTGTACTGCTCCCACCACGGGCTGTTGGGACCGACGTCGGGTGGCCGCTCATCTATCCGCGGGCCCCGCACCGAGTAGTAGAAGGCGTGCGGGATCAGCATGTTGCATCCGCGCACAACAAGCCAGCCCGTCAGCCACTTCATCTCCTCGAATGTGAAGTTATGTCCATAGGCACCGCAATACTCATTTGCGTTACGGCGTCGGCCAAGATGAATCATCGCCGAAGATGCGCATTTGCCTTGCGTGGACTGTGCCCCCTCAAGGGCATTGGATTTGCCCGGTTCAATGTAGCGCCACACGATGTCTTGTCCCGGGATATGAAAATGCCGCAGATGCCCAATGTCATCCGGGGCGGCAGGATGTCCCACGAGGGCGATCCGGTGTCTCTCGCACCACTCGTAGATCTGGCGATAGAAGGTTTCCTCCAGCCTCGCCTGCAGCGCGCGGTTGTAGTCCGTACGGTATCGACGGGCATCCGGCTCATCATCGTACCATAGCTCGGACAGATGGGGTGTGAAATCATAACCGAGCCACGAGCTTACGTGTTCAAGAATCCCAGTTGTCCCCGGAACGGCGCCGCGTTCGGCCCTCTTAGCTAAAAACGATGGCTCGTCTGTGAAGATCGCCTTGACCGTCTTGCCGAAATGCTCCTCCAGTTCATCATAGAAGCGCTGGTAGACGAGTCGGATGAAGCATTGCACAGCCTCGGGATTCAGAATGTCGGCTGCCGGCGGCGCATTCTCCGGCACCTCTCTGCGGTTCGGCCGACGCGGCGGGTCGTCCTCGAGGAAGTGCAGGCCGCGGATAACTGAATAACCATCTCGGATGGCCCTGTCGATTACTGCAATCCGATGGCCGTTTGTCTTGCGCTCTACGACCGTGACTAGGTTCTGGCCTTCTCTGAGGATGAGTTCCCCGTCGCCGATGCGGATGCCATGCTGTTCGGTGTTCGGCTCAGCGGTATCGAGGTCGATGTGAAACAGTCCCCGCGTTCGGAACGCGGAATTCTCAGCCACGACTTGTCCGCTGGACGAGCCGCTGGGATACATGCCCTCATCGTACAGCACCACCCACATCTTACGCTTGGCCGCCTCTTCGATCGCGAACCGCATGAACCCAATCAGGCCCTCGCTCATCCAGCCGAGGTCTCGCGGCAGGCCGGCCCGCGCGTGAATTACGAAGGCGTGGACTCCGTGCGCCCTGAAATCATCGAGCTGGCGCACGATCTCTGCTTCCGAGAGTCTGTCGTTCCAGAACCAGAAGGGCGCTTGCGAGAACTCAAGCGACGGCTTGAGCCACCCCGGTTCTGTTCTGCCTTTGCCGGCGGGGCGCTTCGTACTCTCTGTACGCCCGCAACTGGTGGGTGCCAGCGCCAATGCCCCTATGCCGGCGCCTCCGTACAGCAGAAAGTCCCGCCTGTCCATTTCATGTGTCATGGCAAGATAAGCCGTTGAAGGGGCCGGAGATTTTGAAGATTTTCTCAAAAGGTTCTACTCCGACATTTCCTATTCGCACTTCACAGAAACACTTGTGTCTGCCACAAGTCCTGTAATACCGTAAGTTCATCTCAATTTCAACGATCTTGTGGCAGATTCAGCGTGCCATGCTGCAAGAAACAGCTGAAAAGCGAGGTACTTGCGTTAAGAAGCCGCTCTTTTCGCCTATTTTGGCAGACCGCCACCGTTGCCCTCCGTTCCGGAACTTGGTTCTCAACAGGTCCACGCGTTATCCTTCTCACTGTCACAACTAATGAGTTCATTGCCGCGCGGATCACATACCTCGAATCGATCTACGTTAGAGCAAAGATTGCGAAACAGCCGGCACGCCATTGGGTCTTCCTCGACAACCACCTTCGTCTTGCTGCCGATTGCACCAACGAAATTGCTTAGAGACTTAATGTCTGCGGCTGCTTGCTTCTTTTGGGATGATGGTGAGGCGAGCCCCACCCCACACGTTTTGACAAATCTGTGTGAATGTGATAAGCTGTGTCCATAGGCCAGTGGTGGTGGTCTGTCAGCCGGTCGTTGCGGTCGTGGATTGCAGGTTACAGAGGGCGGGCTACCGCAAAAGAGGTTGGGGCGGAGGATGGAAGAATGACCAAGTCAGGGAGTTCGAGGTTGTGGAGGAAGAGCGCTGCCGTCGTTTTGGTGATTCTCTATTGCGCTAACGGCCCGAGGGCGGCCGGGGTAAGTGCAGTCTACCGGCGAACCACACCCATGGTGGTAGATGTTTCCAGTCCGGAGAACGTGCGTCTGGAAGTCAAGGTCGAAGGCAAGCCGACGGCGGTGACGCTCATGCTGGCATCCAGCGGGATTGAAGTGCTTATGCGCGACGACGGAAATTTAGCAGATAAAGTTGCCGGTGACGGTGTGTATACGGTCATCGTGGCGGTGCGTGACATCCTACATAACTTCACGCCGGATGATGTCTACCGCAATTTCATCGGCTATGTGCGGCCCTACGTTGGCAAAGAGCGGGTTGGACAATGGAACGTCTTCTTTGACATACTCACCGACGATGTGCCGCCCGTGCAAATCCGGCGCGTGGCACATGACATCCAATGCACCAAACACTTAGTCAACATCGTCTTTCCACAATTCTTCGAGGATTTTCTCCGCAGCGCCGTGTGCGGGCGTTTCTATGAAGAATTCGATGACGACTACGATTTCATCAACTTGATCTATGAGGTCTCCTATTTTCAGAATCGCTTTCACGCCAACATTCGTAATGATGTTACGGGCATTGGCATGACTGTGTTTGACGGCTCCGCGTCATACGGCAGCGATGGGCGGCTGATGGGCATCACGGTCTTTCCGATCCCGGGCTTTTTCGACGGTGCCGGTCCCTCATATCAGCACGAGCTGGGCCATCAATGGATAAACTGGCTGATCGTGCCTCCTCTCGATTATGCAATACCGCATTGGCCCCTTTCCGATCTTGCCTCCGGGATCATGGGATGGGCGATGGGCCTGGGGGGGCAAGGCCTTCACTTCAACTTCGACCTCGTGCCGGATGACGGGGATTACCTACTGGTGCCGGATTACAAGGCGAAGGACTTCACCGATCTGGCCCTGTATCTGATAGGATTGATTGGTCGCGATGAGGTCGGAGAGCACTTCGTCTTTGACGATCAGGATCAGTCTCCGTCGGCAGGGATACTTCACGGCCCGGTAACTACCGTCAGGATCGATGATATCATCAGCCAGGCTGGACCGCGGGTCCCCGATTACACCATCTCCCAAAAGGTCTTCAACGTGGCCACGATCATCATATCGAAGGAGAGGTTTGTTTCTGCAGACACGATGCGGCTTTACGACTATTTCTCGGCGAGGGCTGCGGGAAGGGAGATTGTCCCTTACTCATCCGGATTCGCCAAGGGTATGGCCAAGCCCTTCTACCTCTCGACCCGACGGATGGGTCAGCTTGACGTGAGGATCAAAGGACCTGAGAAGATATGTGATTTTGTCCAAGATAGTCATATTGACCTGAGGGACGTGCTGTTTATGGCAGATAGGTGGCTGGACAGGTGCCGGACGCCCGACTGGTGTGACGGTGCGGATATCGACCACAGCAGGACCGTAGACTCGCAGGACTTTGCCTCTTGTGCCGAGTACTACGGATTCTGATCGACAGTCTGGAGCCGGACAGGCCGAAGCATCGTCTATTGACTTCCCCTATCCTTGGAATGGAACGCTGGGAACTCGGCAAGCTCAATGATCTGGCCGCTTTGGGCTGAGGCCCAAGGTTCGAGATGGATTATCACAGCGGCAATATCAACTCGGTCAGGCATTCCCGACAAAGGATTCATGACGCCCCCTATGGCAGCTGGAATAGGATTGTCCCCAAGCTGCATACGCAAGGCCGCGCGATAGTGTGGTTCTTCGAAAGGACAAAAGCGTGCCGGCGTGTCCGGGGTAATCAATTCGGCCAAACGCCGCAGCTGCTCTTCCACCTCTCGTAGTTCCAGGGCCTCCGGCCGTTTCCATAGGAGGTACAGGGCATCGCTCAGGCGGCTGCCCTTCTTCATTTGCGCGGTCAATGCGTCCCTGGTAGCTTTGGCCTGCATGAGCTCGTACGTGGTGCGCACCGAACCGTCCTCGTCTTGCACCAGCCACGCTTGCCTGGCAGATACGTGCGATCCCGAAGATCCTTCGGCAAAGCCTGGCGGCAGCGCAAACGAGAAGGCCTGCTCCTTACCCTCGAACATCTGGCGCTTGATTTGGGACAGATCGACTTTGGACATGTCCACGTGCCACTCCTGGAACTCGGGCAGTGCTGCCCGGATCGCTTGTGCCGCCGCCCCTACCGGATGATTCGGATCCCGGGCTCTCTCGGAAGGTCCATAGATACGATCCATCCATTCGCGCACGAAACGCTTCTCTTCGGGGGGCATTGATGTTGCCCCTTGTCTTGCAGCCATATGACGTCGCCAGATCTTGACGAGCCGATCACGGGGCATAGGACGCAGGCGAAATGCCTGGCGCATCGCCTGATAGAATGCCTCAGAGTCCGGCCCTTCGTCGGCGGCGTCGGTGAGCTGCTGGAGAATCTGTTTGCGCTTCGCGTCCATGGGCTTTGCCCCTTTCAAGATCCGCTTGGCGGCATCGCGGAGACGCTGGCGTCCCTCATGGAGACGACGTTTGAGCGTACCACCCGGAACATCCAGGAAGCGAGCGGCTTCCTTGAGACTGTAGCCTTCGAAGTAGAACAGGGACATGGCCTCGCGCAAGGTCTGGGAAAGATTCGCCACGGCTTCGTGGATCAGGGCCGCCATCTCCCGCTGCTCCAGGGGGACGCTCGGCGCCTGGGACTTGGCATCGGGCAAAGTTTGTAGCTCGACTGCATTATCCTTTGACTTGCTGGCCTTGAGACGGCCGGCTGTGCGAACCACGATCGTGCGCAGCCAGGGACTGAACCGCTGTGGGTCTTTCAAGTCCTGCAGGGCGTCTAACGCGGCATAGAAGGCCTCGGATGCCGCATCCTCGGCCAGCCCTATGTCGCCCGTCACGCCATAAGCCGTGGCCCGGGCCGCACGCCAATAATGACGGTACAGTTCAGCAATCGCCGCAGGCTCGCCCTGCCTGGCTCGTTCGACCCAGTTTTGTTCGGCGTTCTTCTTCATACCTTCTATTATGTGTTCTGAGATAGTCTCAAGGTTCGTTTTTTCTTACACACATGAGGATAAACCACTGTGTCGGCCGGGCGAGTCGCCGATCGAAGATGACTCACCTGTAACGCACCGCATCAGTCGTAGCAGTCCTCACTCAAATCATGCCACTGAGGATTCACTGACTCGATTAGATCGAGCTTCTTTCTCCGGACCCATCCCTTGATCATCTTCTCACGAGCGATGGCGGAGTAGACATCCGTGAAGGACTCGTGGTGGATCAACCTCGTTATATTGTACTTCTTCGTGAAGCCTTCTACGAGTGCCCTCCTATGCTGCCAGAGCCTCCGCGTTATGTTGTCTGTCATACCGACGTAAAGAGTGCCTGACTTGTTGGTCATGATATAGACGTAGTATGTCTTTCTCTCACCCATGTGTGTATTGTATGTTCTCTATTCTTCTATGCCCAGATTCTTCGCCTACGCTCAGAATGACACACGGCTGGGAGGCATCAGCCTACGCACAGAATGACGTACGGCGGGACACATCGGGTGCGTTTAGAAGAACACACGGGAGGAGTTGTGAACTGGTGCTCGAAACCAGATGAGCAGGCACCTTAAACGCGGCGGAGAATGAGAATAGGGCACCTTTGTCATCCTGAATGGAGCGCAGCGCAATGAAGGATCTGGCCAGTGCGTGGCAAGTAAACATCAATAGCGAGAACGACCGATTGCATACAGCGAGAGGACTGCGGTGTGAGCCGTCCGCACGCGGCGCCCCACGCCAGTAGGCCCGGACTCTACGGCTGCACGAAAATTGTAACACATCTTGGCGACGGTCGTCTTTAGATATGGACGCGAGGAGTGAATTGAATGTAATATCTGAACAGCTTGTTGGCAAAGTGCGAAATAGCAAGCTGAGGACCGGAATGGACTATATACTCAAGTGTCACGAAATGACGAAGGCCGACATTGTGCGAGGTCACAACTGCTATCTCTATGATGCGAACAACAAGAGATACGTTGACTTTGAATCCGGTGTGTGGAGCACTGTCCTCGGACACAATCACCCCCGCATAAGCCGAACGATACAAGAGCAGATCGACCGGGTCATGCATCTCGGCTACAGATACACGAACCGGACCGCTGAGGAAGCTGCGGCTGCTCTGCTTGAGGCAGTCGGCCTTGAGAAGGGCAAGTGCGTTTTCCTGAGCTCCGGCAGTGAAGCCGTCGAGCTTGCCATCCAGGTCGCCAAGCTCGTCACCGGAAAAAGCCACCTGCTAACGTTATCCGAGTCGTATATGGCCGCGTACGGCGCAGCAGCCAAGCAAGGACCCGATGAGTGGCTGCAAATCGACCGGGAGGCTTGCAGAACCTGCAGCGACAAGGCTACATGCAAGGATACCTGCCCAAAGGCCGACGGTCTTCCATTTGAAGAAATCGCAGCGTTTGTCTTGGAGCCGGCAAGCGCGTCCGGCAACGTAAGGTTGCCACCTGAAAAGCTCGTCGATCTGCTCGCGAGTGAGGTGAAACAGCACCAGGGATTGATAGTAGTTGACGAAGTGACAACGGGGTTGGGCCGGACAGGGAAGTGGTGGGGGTTCGAGCATTATGATCTCAGCCCCGATGTTATCGCGTTCGGAAAAGGGCTGGGAAACGGGTACCCGGTGAGCGCGGTCGCGACAAAAGAAGAGGTCGCCGATCTTTTGGAAGCCCGAACATTTCGCTACGTTCAGTCTCACCAGAATGACCCTTTAGGCTGCGCTGTCGCAAAGGAGGTTATCAGCGTAATAAGAGAAGAAGAACTGATTGCCAGAAGCGCCGCTTTGGGAGAGAGCCTCTATGATCGCCTTGACGAAATAGGAAAGCGACACGAATTCGTGCGCGAAGTCCGTGGTAGAGGCCTGATGGTTTCACTGGAACTGGCCGGAGCTGGCGATAATCCGATAACTTCCGTGGTGTACGATGAAATGCTCGAGAGAGGGTATCTCATAGGTCACAATCCGCGCTCAAACGTGCTACGCTTTCTCCCGCCTTTGACCATCGAGGAAAATGAAATGGCAAATCTCGCACATAATCTGTACGATATCCTGGAGACACTCGGGCGACAATGACAATGACGCTCTGTCTCGACAAGGGTTGCCGGCGTCAGCAGCAGCGACAGACCGATATGGCAAAGAAAGGTAGATATGTCTACGAGTGGCCGAGGCCTATGGTCACTGTTGACGCGGTGGTGTTCAGTTTCTCTCGCGGCAAGGCGAGGGTGTTGCTGATAAACCGCAAGTACGAGCCGTATCAGGGTAAGTGGGTCTTCCCCGGTGGATTCATCGAGCTTGATGAAGAGCTTGAAGATGCCGTGGCGCGGGAGCTGAAGGAAGAAGCGGGGCTTGTAAATATTCCATTGGAACAGATGCGCACCTATGGCACGTGCGGGAGAGATCCGCGCGGCAGACAGATAACGATAGTGTTTATGGGCATCGCCGGTAAAGGGCAGACCAAGTTGCGAGCCGGTGACGATGCTGCGAGAGCGAGATGGTTCGACATAGACAAGCTGCCCGAAGATATGGGGTTTGACCACAACGAAATGGCCCGATTTGCGATACGTAGGCTGAAGAGAAAGCGCGTCTATCGAGAGAATGTGAAACGCGGACGAGGGGGAACAGCTTAGGACGTTCGTTGTCCAGGACAGTACATGCGCTCAGAAGAGAAACGAGGTGTCTTGCCCCTCACAGAGATTATGGAATCCGATCGTGAGGCGGTAGGATCCAAGGCCTACGGTCTTGCAAGAATGAGCCAGTTGGGATTGCCCGTGCCCTCGGGTTTCTGCATAACGACCCCCCATTACTGGAGCCACGTGCATGATATCGAGGGCTTCAACGACATGATTGCTGCGCTGCCGGACTGCCCCGCTGAGAGCGCCCAGATACTTTCAGACATAAGACAGGCCATTCTTGACAAGCCTCTGTTGGGCGATCTGTCAGAGTTGATAAGGACCTTCCATGAAAGTCTGGGTACGAAGGCTGTGGCTGTTCGATCATCCGCCACCGCTGAAGACCTGGCGGAACATTCTTTTGCAGGACAGTATGAGACGTATCTCGGCATCGAGACCGTAGAGGAGTGCTGTAAGGCCGTTAAGAAATGCTGGGCTTCACTCTGGTCGCAGCGTGCGTACGACTATCGGCAATCGGCTCAAGTGGAGGGACACGACATAGGGATGGCGGTCATTGTTCAACAGATGGTCGAGGCAGACGCATCGGGTGTGCTCTTCACCGCCGATCCTGTGACGAACGATGCGGATCGGCTGATGATTGAGGTCTGCTACGGCCTGGGAGATGCCCTTGTCTCGGGGCGAGTGACCCCCGATAGATTTGTTGTCGACAAGACGACCGGAACAGTTGCCTCGCAAACCCTGTCTGAACAAATGCGAGCCGACACAGGACCAAGGGACGCCGAGAAGGTCACGCAGAACGCATGTATTGACAGTGCCACGATTCGGAAACTGACCGGCCTGGCCGTCACCATCGAAAAGCACTATCAATGTCCGCAAGACATCGAATGGGCCCTGTGCGGTTCTGACATTTACATACTTCAGAGTCGGCCAATAACGACAACACAGCGAAAACTGCGCTGGGAAGATCGTCAGGTATGGACATGTGTCAATACCAGAGAAGTCATGCCGGATGTTCTGACGCCGTGCACGTGGTCACTCGTCTCGGACTTGCTGCATAGTGTCCTGGACATGGTGTTGGATATGATCGGGCTGGATCGCGGAGCCAACCCAGTGGTCGGCCTAATAGCGGGCAGATGTTACGGAAATCTCAACACGCTTGTTGGGATCGCCCGCAAAGTCCCCATCATGCGCAAGGCCAAGCTCAGCGTCACATTCGGGGATACCGTGCCAGGAGAAGAATCCGGGAAATGGTTGGCGTTGGCTACTGAACAGTGTGCCGAAATCAAGTGCCACCGCGTCAAGGCTCTGCTGAGACTGCCGGCGAACCTGTTTCATGCGATCACCTTCACCAACCGCAAGGGCATGCGTGTGATGGCCGGGTTGCAGGGTTCGATCGATGAGTTCGGCGAGCTTGACGTGAGGTCGCTGTCAGATGCAGAAATCGTCGGTCGTGTGAGACAATCCGTAGACCGGCTTATGCAGTTCATCTATCAAGGGCGTCACGGGGCAATCCACGGTTTTACGCACGTGGCTTCCTTTACCTTGCTTCGCAAGGCGTGCGTTCGATGGCTGAAGGAGAGCGATGCCTTCGCCAATGGTCTCTTGGTTGGCATAGGGGATATGGTTGATGCAAATGCGGGTCTCGATCTCTGGCGATTGGCCAGTAAGGGCGCCGCCAATCCAGAAATAAAATCCATCATAATGTCGCAAGAGAACTGGGACAAGATCTCTGAGAAGGTTGCAGCGGCGGACGATGGCAACCGTTTTATGGAGGCCTGGACAGACTTCATGCAGACCCACGGCCATCACACGCGAGGCGAATTCGAACTGTACAACGCACGCTGGCGTGAGTGTCCCGATTATGTCTTGTCTGTTATTCGGAGCTACATCTCGGGTATGGAAGAGAAGGACATAGTAGCCACTTGGCAGCAGCGGGCCGAGAAACGGCGTCAGCTTGTGCGAGACTGTCGTAAGAGGCTAAGAAATCCGGTCAAGAGAGCGATTTTCAACTCCCTCTTGAAACGCTCTCAAGGTTTTGTCGCACTTCGAGAAAAGGGCAAGAATGACTTGGTGCAGTTGATTGCGAGCTGGCGCAGAATGCTACTGAGCCTCGGCGAGAGATTGCGCGACCAGGGAGTACTTAAGGAGAAGGACGACATCTTCTTCCTGGAGCTTCCAGAGATACACGCGATCGTCGACGGATCATACGCCGGTGACGTTCTGAATCAGGTTCGGGCAAGAAAGGCTGAATACGAGAGCCACCGAACCATAACTCCCCCCATTACCGTGCAGGGACGCTACAAGGGTGAGACTTCGATGCCGGACTTGAGCGACACCGCCAAAGAGCTTCTCACCGGCTTGGCGGTTAGTCCAGGAATGGCTCGTGGCAAGGCCAAGGTAATCCGCGGCGCGGATGACGAAAGCCAGGTGCTGCCCGGAGAGATCCTGGTGGCGCCCTTCACCGATCCTGGCTGGACGCCCTACCTGGTAGCCGCGGCTGGAATCGTAGTCGATCAGGGCGGACTCCTCTCTCACGGCAGTATCATTGCACGGGAGTACGGTATCCCTACGGTTGTGAATGTTGGTGCGGCTACGCAAGTTATCAAGACAGGTGATGAGATTGAGGTCAACGGCGATCAAGGCACTGTGAGAATCCTGGGCACATAAGACGTGGGAGAACTCTCTTGAACGGCCTGGCGTTCAATGTGCAGAATGTCAGTTGATATTACGCGGCACCGGCCGTGCGCGAGAGTGTCTGTGAACTGTAACCGGACAATCCCGGATACGAAACAATGACAAGTTCCAAATCGAAACGATACTACTATATCGACTGGTTGCGCCTACTGGCGATCTTTATGGTATTTCTGTTCCACAACGCAAGGTTCTTCGACTCCGATGATTGGCACGTCAAGAACGCCGAGACCAGTCAGGTGTTCACGATCTTTACCACCTTCACTTCCCAATGGCTTATGCCGCTCTTCTTCCTGCTGTCAGGCCTGAGCGCGTACTACGCACTTAGCATCCAGACTGCGAGAAGGTACGTGTGGTCAAAGGTTCGGCGGCTTGTTGTCCCGCTGATAGTCGGCACGTTCACCCACGTCTCGTATCAGGTGTATCTGGAGCGGCTCACGCACGGGGACTTTGCGGGTTCATTCATGGAATTCCTGCCGCACTATTTTGAGGGCGGTTACGGCCTCGGAGGTAACTTCGCCTGGATGGGATTACACCTTTGGTATCTGGAAATGCTGTTCGTTTATTCGGTACTCATGCTGCCGCTCTTTCTGTGGCTAAGGGGCAAACGAATGCAGCCGATCATCTCTCGGCTCACCGGATGTCTTGCTAAGCCAGGTGCGATCTTCCTGATCGCCGTCCCGGCAGTTATTATGGAACTGCTCTCCGATGCACAGCAGCACATTGTCTTCGGTGAACACTGGGGCGGATGGTCTATGCTGCCCCACCTGGCCTTCTTCGTGACTGGCTACTTCGTCGCGTTGGATCCGCGGCTGATTTCGACCATCGAAAAGCACAGAATCGTGGCGTTGATCATTGCACTAATCCTATCTATCGTCCTGTATATCTGTGCTCTCTCGGCTGCCGGGCTGCAATTCCTGGGAACGCCCACCGGCTCTATCGCCCGAGTATTACACACGTGGTTCTGGCTGACCGCGATGATGGGTTTTGCACACCGGCACTTGAGCTCCGCCAACAGATTCCTCGGGTACGCCAACGAGGGCGTCTTGCCCTTATACATATTGCATCAGACAGTCATCATTCTGATCGGCTACCACATTGTCCAATTGGACGTTGCGATTGTTGTCAAGTACGTCCTTATCACGACCTTGTCTTTTGCCGCGATTGTCGCATTGTACGAGCCTTTGATAAGACGATTCAACGTGCTGCGTTTCCTGTTCGGCATGAAACCCAAGCGGCCGAGTGCTTGACCGATGACACAGAGATGCCGCCTCCATCGCCGGCTGAAAACGTCACCATCGCCGGCTTTTTGCTTTTGTCTTTCCCCTCTTGCCGTTTAGAATCTACTCATGCTCTGTCTTTGGCTCATCGTACTGATTATGCCTACGTGTGAACCGGGATTACCCATATAAGAGTTGCCTGGAGATCAAATGGCACGAGCCTGTAAATCGATGCGTGTGGTTCTCTTACTGTCAGTTCTGGCCTGCTCGGCTTCGCATCTTGAAGCAGCCGCGCGGGGGCAAGTTCTCGTATCACCGGAGGTTCACTCCCACGGCCGAGTGACGTTTCGCCTACGTGCGCCACAGGCAAGGCAGGTAGCTGTCGGCGTTGAGTTTCAGGAGGGGCTCCGCCCCATGGCCAAAAACCGCTACGGGGTGTGGAGCGTAACGCTGGGCCCTGCTGAGCCGGATATCTATGCATACATTTTCGTAGTGGACGGTTTGGAGACAATCGATCCTGCCAATTCCTGGCTTAAGGTATGGCGCAGAACTGCAAAGAACCTCGTGGAGATACACGGGGCCGAGCCCATGTTCTTTCAAGAGCAGAAGGTGGCGCACGGTACGGTGCATATGCACAGGTACGCATCGAAGTCACTCGGTGTCACTCGGGGGCTGTATGTCTATACACCGCCCGGTTATGAGGCTCGCCGAAATGTCCGGCATCCCATTCTATATCTGCTCCATGGAAGCGGCGACTCCGAGGATACATGGACTGTGGTTGGTCGTGCCAACGTGATAGTGGACAACCTGCTCGCCAAGAACATCGCCAAACCGTTGATCATCGTGATGCCTTATGGCCACACGCCTTCGGCGCCTTCGGATTCACTAAGCCTGGGGGACTACCGAACCTTCGAAAAAGACCTGCTTGAGGACGTGATCCCCTATATCCAGCGGTGCTATCGCGTCAGCGGTGACCGCAACGACCGCGCGATAGCAGGGCTTTCGATGGGTGGGGGGCAGGCGCTGACTGTCGGGCTAGGCCATCTCGAGCTTTTCGCATGGGTCGGTGCCTTTAGTTCGGCGGTGCCAAAAGGCCGAAAGCTTGATAGCCTGCTGGCGAAGGTGAAGGTGACAAATGACGATCTCAACTTGCTGTGGATCGCCTGCGGTAAGAAGGATTTCCTTTTCGAGGCAAACCAGAAGCTCATCGAGCGATTGAAGGTCGACAATATCAGGCACGTAGCCCGCATAACCGGTGGGGGCCACGAATGGCAATTATGGCGGCGGTACTTGAATGAGTTCGTTCCGCTGTTGTTCACCTCCGACAAGTATCGCTCGGGGACATAGTCTGCAATCAGCTGCCGGATGGGGCAAGGCGGCTAAGAAGAGTTGAGCGATCTGAGTTGCTGGTTGAACATTCGCAGTTGCACGTCTACGGCGGTGAGTGCCCAGTCGATGTAGTGCAGTTTATGGACGGGACGGCGGCGTCCTTCATTCATCAGACCGGCCTGGACGGTCTTGACAAATCTGCTGATGGTCTGTGGGCTGATTTCTGTCGGCTTAGCAGCCCACTGCTTGAGTTCGTCGTACACTCGCCGAAGTCTGGGGCTGTTTCTCAGCTGTTCAGAGCTCAGATAGTCACCGGGATTGTATTCGAGCTGCAGACCTTTGAGGCAAAGGATGAGCGGTTCATAGTTGGCCCTCTTGTCCAATCTGATGAACTTGTATTGTTGAACATATGTTGTCGCCTGCGAGGGCGGCTTATTCGCAATTTCGTCCCCACCGAGATACCACCTGCGTTTGTTAGTCCTGGCAAAGACGAGTTCCTCACCGTAGCCGTATTGCGTGATCTCGTCATAGCCCATTCTCGAAACCCACAATCTCCCGGCACCCTTAAGCTCAGGTGCCCCACCGAGCACAAGGAGGCACTTGACAAATCCCAGTGGCAAGATCCGCTGGTTGCCAATTTGGTTTCTGCGAAGCTGGAAGGACAGGTGCAAACTGTGCGGCCGAACGTCATAGAAGGCAGCGATCTCGTGTATCAACTGGTTGAGAAGCCAAGGGTCCGGGGTGGCCGGCCGAGATAATTCGCCCGCTATGTTTAGTCTGCCGGGCGCAAGCTCCAAGAAACCAGATCGACCAGCCAAGTCTGTCGAGCCGGAGTGGTCGTCAACGTATCCTCCGAGCTTCCAGGACAACACGTCCAGGCGAAAATCGTGAAAATACTTGAACCCATCGTACACCGGATCGAACGCGTTGACGGCGCTTCTCCGCGGCTCAACAGCGGCGTAGCCGAGATTGCTCAGCTCAACCTCGCATCCGAGCGGAACCAATCCGGCCTGTGCGTTGGACCGAATGCGAGCCAAGTTGGCCCGGACGATCCGGTCATCGAACATACTTCTGCCCGCCCGCACCGCATACTTTACATAGTCAAACAGATCGGAATCATCGCGCGGGACTGTCTGAAGACCTTGCTCGACGACCAAGGCAACGGCGGAGCGGTTCGCATTTATCATTTGCAGGGCCACAAGCAAGCTGACCGACCGGGCAAAATAGCGCTCGGAGCTGCGCATGTGCTCGAGCTCGAACCGGTACGTTGATTGGATCTGCTCGTCGAGCTGGTTGAGCAGAGCTTGCTTGATGACCAAGGTCAGATAGTTTTTCACGAAAGGTTTGGCCCCTGGATCCTCGTACAGATGTCGAATGCTTGGCCGAGGGCGGTCAAGTTCATGTTCAAGATAGTAATCACTAACAGCATCCGTATGATAGTGACTCATCACCAGGTCACGTTCTGTGGTTCCGAGCAGCTGCCTTTCGGCCTGGCGCTCGACCTCAGCGTCGGCGGTCCGCTCGCCAGGGCGCGTACGTCTTTTGATAAATCTCTCGATGCGCTTTCGCAGCCATAGTTCGTGGATGAGATTAACGTGGAACCTGTCACCGAAATGCTTCTGCATCGACTCGTGCGTCACCAAGTATGCGTGGGCCTCTACGGGACCATTTGCGGTGTTTACTTGCACGACTTCTCGCTCATAGCGTTTGCCTTCGTACCTGTCGATCTCAGCCATCGCCGTCAGCGGCACATCGTAGATTATGAATCCCTCGATCCTTGAAGATGGGGCCGCGACGGCATAGAAATAGACATTATCCGGGCTGAGTCTTCGGTAGCCAGGCAACAGGGCGGGCTCGGCAAACAGCGTTCTTTCATCAATTCTGGAGGCCTTCCTGGCGAAACTGAGACCGCCGACCGATTGGAATATTCGTCGGTCGCGCAGCGAGCCATATATAAACAGATTGACCTTGCGTTTGTTCATTCTTGGCATGCAATGTTGCCAGGTTCGGCACGAATAGTCAAGAGTTGCTGCGGATCTGGCGGTACAACTTGAACAGTTCCTTGAAGGCACGTGCGATGACCCGCAGGCTTGCCCCGGACTGCTCGCCCGCAGTTCGGGGATAATGGTGTACACCGGTTTGCGTGATTCTATAGCCTTTGCGTTTAGCGCGGGCGAGGATCTCGGCATCAATCAAGGCCCCCCCGCTGGACAGCTTGATATTGTCAAAGATCTCCCTCTTGTACAGCTTGAAGGCACAATCTATGTCGCGTATCTTCATGCCGAACAGCAATGAAACAAGCCTTGTCCAACACCAGCCGTTTACCTTTCGCACGAGAGAGTCGCGGCGGTTGAGCCGGTAACAGCTCACAATGTCATATTGATTCATCAGGTCCAACAAGGGGGGCATCTCGCCGATGTCAAACTGACCGTCCCCGTCGGTGTAGAAGACGAGTTCCTTGCCGGCCGCCTTGAAACCGGACTGCAAAGCCGCGCCGTAGCCAAGATTGGAGTGATGGTGCACGACCTTAACCCTGCCATCCCGTCCGGCGATCTCATCGGCTATCTTGCCGGTATCGTCGGAGCTACCGTCATCAACGATAATCACTTCAAAGTCGCCGCCGAGCTGGGTTAAGACTTCAAGCGCCTGTTCCGCTACCCTTCCGACGTTGGCTTGCTCGTTATGACAGGGGAAGAAGACGCTGATGGAAACAGGCACGTTTGCGTTTCGATCTACCGGATTTGCAGGTGAGCAATCATCTGTCACAGATCACCACCTTTTTTCCTGGGACATCTTGACTCGCTCGGCCAGCAACTTATTCCTTTCCGCCGCGTAGTATGCCGCGAGTTTCGTATCTCTCTGTTCCTGGGCTACCTTCTGCAGATGAACGCAGGCCAAGCGTGCCGCCTCAAGCCTGAGACGGTAACCGTCCTGTTTCATCAGATCGTTCATTTCTTTGGAGAATCTTTCATAATAGTTCTTGCAGAAACTCCTGACAAGCGGTTTCAGCTCCGAAATCATCGGAGCGACAAGAATTATCTCGAGCATGGGGGCTGGTGACGGGTTCATGTTGAAGGCCGTAACGACTGCATCAAGTCCCCTTCTCTTTCTCTCAGTGTCTTCTCTGCTGCCGTAAGCCAGCAAGTTATGGCCGATGATCAGATTCCTCGTGAATTCGTCCGGATAGAGGGTTCGGCCGGTCCCGATTCCGTCGAACAGTGCCTTACCCTGAGGCGTTGTGTAATTCACGAACAGTTTCTGCTTGTTGTTGAAGAAAACGACGGGCCACTTCGGATTTCGTTCGAGCCCGCGTGTGAATGGATTGTGGAATTGCAGCGCCGGCATCAGGACCACCCAGACGTCGCGAGCCTCTAACCGCTCGCCCACCCACCGACCGATTTCCTGGTAATCATCGGCGGTCAACCCGCGCTGCCTTGTGCGTGCAGCAGCGACGGTTGGACCGCCGGAGATGATATGACTCCAGAGGTCAAAAGCCCTGCGATCATAGGCCGCCTGAGCCCTGCCATCCATGAACAGTTGCAGGGGTGTTTTGCCGGTGTTAGGGTCGGGCTCCTGGCCCCAGGCGATGCAGCCGCCCTCGGTCCAATAGTTGAACATTTTGCCCTTTAGCTTGTTCATCTTGACGAACTTCATGGCATTGAAGGGCTTGGCATCGGACGCGGTCATCCGCATAAAAATTGAACTCAGTTTCGGGTCGGCCGGCCATGCGTCGAGATACACGAGTTTGAATCTTGCGCCCCACCACGTGCCCAAAAACAGTGTCACGGCCGCTCCGACGACGATGAAGACAAACTGCAGCTGCCGGGGCATTTGCGGGACAGCCAGGCTCCTGTGCTTGTGATAGTTTATGGTGGCTGAGATTGCGCGGATGATCTGATCGACGAGCATCGAGATGACCGGGCAGGCCGCAAAGGCGGCAATCGGTATGAATCGGCGAGAGCGAACGGCCATGTAGATGGTCAGGGCAGCGATGGCCATCAACGGCAAATCGACCTTCGGCCACTCATATTGATCGGAAGATGCTGCCTTCTTCCGTTTACGGCCCTGATCGGCAGACCGGGACGTTACCACGCGAGCCAGAACCCAGACCGCAAGAGCCACCCAGGCGATTATGTACATCACCAGAAAAGGTACGGCTGTCCCAACCGGATTCTCCCAATCGAAGGCAGGATGCCATTCGTGTATGTCACGCCAGCGCTCGGCATGTTCGCTGACGCTGATTACGAAGGTGTGAGTCAGATTTGTCAAATGAAAGGGGTTGAACAGCAGAACAGCTAACAAAGCGGCAAAGGTGGCGCCGCAAGTGTGGCAAATGCCCCTCAGGCCGATAGAACGAAACTTGTTCTTTGAAATGCTCGTCAGAAGGTTCAAGGCCAGGAACGAGATAAGCATTATGAACACATAGACGTATCCACCGTGGACATTGCACCAGAAAACCGCCAGCGGAACGATAAGCCAGATGTAGAGAACGTTGCGATAGGTCGCCAAGACAAGGATGAACAGAAAAACAGCCACCAGCAGATTTGAGAACCCAGCCGGCCTAACATCGAGAAACGAACGAGCTATGAACATCGCAAAGCAAGCAAACGCGGCCGACAGGGCAGGGTGAGCACCCAATATTCGACCGGTGTAATAGACGCAGATGACGCTCAATATGTAGATCGCAAACTTCCAATAGATCAACGCGTCAAAGAAAGGCTTGTCCTCGGAGCCTAACGTGGTGCTCAGCCAATAGAAGATAACGTGCGTGAGCCAGTTCTGGTTGACCCAACCGGTAGGATGCACGCGCCCGACCGTCTCAATGCCGACCGTGTCGGTAATCCATTGCGCCCATCCGGGCCAGGTGCTGACTTCCTCTTCTGTGGGGCCCGGCTTGTGGGAATTTGCGCTGAAAGGCTCCACCGTGTCCACTCCGTGATTGACGAAATGCCGGCCACAAGCCATGGCCACCCACGTATCGCCGGCGGCAACCATGTGCGTACAGGCGTGCAAGGCAAAGACAAGCATCGCAAGCCAGCCGATAATCATGGGCCAACCGGACAAAGCCTTCTGTTTCTTTTCCTCGGCCACTGGTTCGAGCTCAGCTGGGTCTTGGGCACGCGGTACCGACGCTGTAGTGGGTCTTTTCCTGTTCACTGACTTAGCCATGTCTTTGTTCTATCCGATCCCTTGAAGACCTCTTGAGAGGTAACATTCAGCTATTTACGCTATGAAGTGCGGGCAAGAGTACAACAACAAGAATTAAGAGCATCCATGCGGTAGAGATGACGACTCCTACGACGGCATACTCTCTTCCGATCAGTTGCCCTTCGCTATTTTCTATCTGTTCAAGCGATTTCTTTCCAAGCAAAATCCCCAATATCCAGGCCCCCCCACAGGCAAAAAGGGCCACTACATGGGCACTAGGGATAGCGAAGAAATCGTTTAGCGACAGTATCCACATGGCCCCGCAGTAGAAAGGGCCAAACAATCCAAAGACGGTGGATGCGATCGCCAGTTTCGAAATCCTCGGCGTTTCGTTTTCTGCCTCGACAGATACTTCATTCATAGTTTCTTCATCTACCATTCGTTTTTTGCCTTAAATCGAAGACACTACACGGTATATCGTCAACTATAGGACCGAAAATCTAATACTTTCCCCAAAAACAGGCAAGGGTGCGCTGCGGAGCCAAGGCGTACTTCACCTCCCGGTTCATGCTATGACTTCACCTTGGCTTACTTTTGGCCAGCAGAGGTAACGGCGTTGGTGTCCTCGATAAGCAGGCTGTTTTGGTCGGAGAGCACGTGATGAGCAGGTCTATCGTTCAGATCCGCAATAAACGTGTGCGATGACACGGATGGGCCGGAGTCCGAGACAAACATCAAGGCCAAAATCAGGATCGCAGCGGTCGCTATCCCCAGACCCCAAACCCGAGGCCACCACTGAAGGCCATGCCCTCGACTCCCTGTCGGGCTATTCGGAATCCCCGACAATATCTTCGCCTCAAGTGCCCCGGGAACTTCAAGCTCGGGCAGACTGCGCAGCTGGGCCCCAAGTGACTCCGGCGTTATGTCTTCCCATTTCTGGTTTCGATTTGCTGTCATTGTTCTATCCTGCCAGTCAAGAATCCCTTTAGTCTCGCCAGTGCCCGGCTCGTCCGCCACTTCACCGTCCCCACGGGCTCGTCCAGCACCTTGCCCATCTCGCGAAAGCTCAAATCCTGAATATAGTGAAGCACAATGCTCGTGTACTCAGGTGCCTCTAGCTTTCGCATCGCTTCGTACAGAATACGCCAGTGTTCATTCATCGTGAGCCGGTGTAACGGATTAAATGCCTCTTGCTCAGAAGAATTCTCCTTTTGAAGTCCGGCCACCAATGCGGCGCGGCGTTCGAGCCTGCGTCCCGAGTCGATGAACTTGTGATAGGCAATCTTGTGTAACCATGTCCCTATCGATGCTCGCCCTTTATAACTACCAATGTTTGCCCAGGCAGCGGTGAAGGTCTCCTGAGTCAGGTCCTCGGCAAGACCGGCATCGCCGCTCATGTACGCCATGAAGCGATATATTGACCTGTAATGTTGACACACCACTTCCTCACAGGCCTCTCGCTGCCCTTGACGAACACCCTTTAACTTCTGCCGCTCCGATATTCGTCGCACATACGTCTCCGAACTGGACCACAGGCTATAGTCCCACGATTTCTCACAAAGATTAGACGCTGACTTAGTCTCAGGTGTTGGCGATAAAACCCGAAAAAATGCACAGCCCTTCCGCCAAGAACAACCGCCTGCAAGCATCACTGACGGCACTTCTTGACCTCTATTTGGACAGCCATTCCTGGAGTCTATCTAACCCCTTCGTGATCTGTTCGAGTGAGCAAGCGAAGCTCAGCCGAACGTTCTCGTCACAGCCGAACGGCAAGCCCGGGACGAGTGCAACGTTAGCCTGGTCCAAGAGCGCCTCTGCAAACTCCATGCTCCCGGCGATTTTGGCGCCGCCGATGGTCCGGCCGTAATGGCTCGAGACATCGGGGAAGCAATAGAAAGCGCCGGTCGACTCGGCGCATTCGACGCCGTCTATGCTGTTGAGCCGCTTGGCCATATACTTGCCGCGGCGCTCGAATTCGACCCGCATCGTCTCGATAGCCTCCGCAGCCGGTGCGCCCAGGGCCTCAATTGCAGCGTATTGCCCAAATGTCACTGCGTTCGAGGTCATGTGTGACTGAAGACGCCCCATGGCCTTTATCGCATCTATTGGCCCCGCGGTATATCCCAGACGCCAGCCCGTCATGGAGAACGTCTTGCTAAAACCGTTGAGTGTCAGAGTCCGGCTGCAGGCATCGTCACTCAGCGTCGCAAAACTGATAAATTTCGTATCGCCGTAGATCAGCTTCTCATATATCTCATCGGAGAGCACCCACACATTTGTCCCTTCAAGCGCCTTGGCAACGGCCCTCAGCTCTTCGGGTGTATATGTAAAGCCGCCTGGATTGTTGGGCGAATTTAGCACAAGCATGGCGGTCTTCTCGTTGATGGCGTCCTTTAGCTGGGCCGGCGTGATTTTGTAACCCGTGGACTTGTCGGTCTGAACCACCTTCGGAATCGCGCCAGCGAGCTTCACCGTCTCGGGATATGTCACCCAATACGGGGTCGGTAGAATCACCTCGTCGCCCGGATCGAGCACGGCCTGCATCGCCTCATAGACCGAGTGCTTGCCACCTATGTTGACGATGACCTGGGCCGGATCATACTCGAGGCCGTTCTCGTTCTTGAGCTTATTGGCAATCGCGGTGCGCAGCTCGACTATGCCGGCCGCCGGGGTGTATTTCGTCTGGCCCGCCTTGAGCGATTTAATGGCCGCCTCTTTGATGTACTCGGGCGTATCGAAATCCGGTGCACCCGCCCCGAATCCGACGACGTCCACCCCCTGCGCCTTCAATTCCTGCGCCCGAGCTGTAACTGCTATAGTCGCCGACGGCGGCACTTCTTGGGCTCTTTTGCTGATCTTCATCTTCACTTGACCTTTCCAATTCGAATTCTGTGTTCGCGGCGAGCCGCCATTAAAGACGAAATGAGAAACCGGGTCAAGAACGCCTTTGAATTTGCCTTCGACCACGCTGGCCCGCAAATCGCGTCTTCAGGCGGGCTCAGGGTGCTTGGCGTGAACCGACGGCGCTGAGCTACTCAACGGAAGCCAGCCAGTTCTCAGCCAACTCCTTCAGATCGCAGAAGCCGACTTCAGGGCGTCAGTGCCCGATCGTGGATACGGACGTCGTCGATCAGGCCGGACCAGCAGCTCCCAGCCTCCAGATTGCTTCCGGTGCCGATGTACAGACCGCCTTCGGAGCCTGCCAAGCCCGGCTGCTTATCCCCGGCTACTTCAACGTCGTCGACATAGAGAACCTTGTCCGAACCGTCCCAGGTGAGTCCTACTCGGCACCAACTGTCATCTGTGATGGCGGTCTGCGAGATTAGCGGCCAGCCGCGCCGTTGTCAGTTACCGCAACGTTGATACGTGCGTGAACCAGTTGCCATCGGCGGTATCGCTCTCTATGAAACGGGCGATATCGGAGGTGTGACCTGCAGAATCCGCGTTCGACCGTCGAAATTCAAGGCAAATTCCGATACGATATTGCCTTGGCCGCGAAGCTGGCTGGTCTGGCTCGCACGCACTTTCCGAGGCATCCTACAGATCATGAAGCATCTGTACTGCCTTTTTCACGAGCAGCTCAGCTGCTTGAGGCGCGAACGCATTGCTCCTTATCTCGTATCCGCCCTCCACGTGCAGATGTTCGGGTGCCAGGTAGCCGGCGGCGCCGTTGCAGTGCGTGATCACAAACGTGTGCTCAAATGGTGAGGCGGCTTTGATCGCCATGCCGATTTCCGTCAGCACTTCGGCGCCGATGCCTACAAAAGCAACGCTGCCGACCCGAGCGACGATGACATTCAGTGGGGTTGGCGGGGAAGTCTCATCGATTTTGGCTTCACCTCGCGGTTTGCCGGGGAGTTCGAGTGTCACGTAAGCACTCTCTATTTCTCCTCCGCCTGAAACCTCTCCGATGTCGCGGAATACATGGACCACCTCCTCACCCAACAGCGTCCCCAGTAGCACGGGTTCCGGGATCCAGCCCGGTTCATTGTTGAACGCGGGCAGCACTCTGAACCAGGGATCGATGTTCCCGGATGCGCCGGCAAACGCAGGTGCGATCACGTCGTTGCCGAGTATCTTTTCGACGAACTGTTCGGCCAGGCCCAGCACGTCGCCGCTGATAACGTAGTTTTTGCCCCCCAAACAGGTGGCGTGCGTGGCGTAGTCGAACAGAGCGGCGATGGTCCGGCCATCAGATTCGGCCACTTTCATCACGAGAACCTCCTTGTCGGTGGGTCCATAGGGATTTCGTCCAAGTCTTATCGAGCTGTTTGCCTTGTTGTCAAAGGTCAGTTCCCGACGATTGGCTCCGACGGGGCTGTGTCCTACGCCAACACCAGTCTGGACCGCTGCCATGTTCTTGAATGCTTGTCGAAGAAGGTCGATTAGTCTGCTCTTAAGCGAAACCGTGTACTCAAGGTTGCTCTCATGCCCTTTCTCCTCGTCGAGGGTTAAGCTCGGACCGCTGTGAGTATGTATGGCGGTTAAGAAGAGCTCAGAGGGCTTGAGTTTGAATTCATGGATAATGGCCTCCCGCAGAGGTTCGGCTGTTCCACCATAGAACCCAATCAGGTCGGTCGAGACTATGACGAGCCGCTTGCCGTTGTTCTCAAATGTCACCGCGCGTGCAGACAATGGGTCATGCACTCCCTGCGAAAGCCCCTTACGGCCGGCGTAGCCGGCCATTCTGACCGGCTTTTCTGGTGTTATATCAATTTTTGCGGCACCGGCCCGCAGCGCGCCTTTCGCTCGCCCGGGTGGCCAAATCAAAGCTGTTAACAATAGGCCGACAGCACAGGTCTTGAAGAACGCACATGTATGCTTTGCCCACCCCGGTGACCGTGTCATCATCGTGTATCTCCTTTTCATGGTATTCTCTCTGGCAACAATCGGTTTCTCGGTCTGAACTAAAGCCCTCCTGTACGAGTGCTTCCATCGTTCTCGGCTCGTTTCTTGAGAATGTATGTCCCGATTGCATCGACGGTATCGATCCAGAGCTGGTTTGACGGATCGTTTGCGTACCGGCAAAGGGCCTCAAGAGTCGAGGCCGGAACGGTCTGGCGGCCCGGTTTTCCCACGTCATGGCCGAAGAAGATGAGCCAGCGGCCTTCTTTGGCTGCCTGCTCTACGAACGGCTTGGCTTGTTCGAAGTCCAGACCGTCCAATTCTATGCCGGTCGCTTGTGCCAGGTCGCAATAGGCCGGATCGTTGGCCGCTTCATCATAGGCGCCGCGCCCGACGATGAAACGTTCTGCGACCACAGGGACATAACTTCTCGTTCTCACCCCTCGCCCGACAAACGTCTGGCCACAAGTATACGCAAATGTCGTGGCTCTGACGCCAAGAAGGCCCTCTATTACTGCACTCGCTTCGTCCAGCTCGTCTCCCATTTGTTCCAGCGTGTAGTCCTCGAGGGCCTTGTGGCGAGACCACCTGAAATTGCCTGAGCAAGGGTGCTTGAGCGTGTGGTTGCCCATCTCGTGGCCGGTGGCCGCGGCTTTCTTCCAGTCTGCCGGTCGCCGCTCGATCCCGCTGGGCGAGACGTAGAATGTGGCCTTGACCCCATAGGCATCAAGGATAGGAACGCCTTGCTCGACCTGACTGACGCGCGCATCATCGAAGGTAAGGCTGATCGCAGCCCGTTTTCCCTCAGGCCAGCGAAAGGTCTCTTGGTCTTTTGGGGCCGTTGCAGCAGGTTTAGCAGGTTCCTGTACCCCGCTCAGACTACGACAACCACCCACCCATCCCGCGACAGCCGCGCACAATACCAACAGTGGCCAGGTGCAGCATCCCGCCAGTCTCTCTCTGGGGTTATGCATAGTCTGTGTGCATTTCATTTGTCGTCTCTCTTTCTCTCTACCCTGAGGGCGCCATGACGGCTTCAGAAAGCGTCTCATCGAGTTACTGCAACCACAAGTATACGGAGTTCGGTATGGATTGCAACAACACAAGCTGCTTGCCGGGTTGTACCCTGCTGGGTTATAATCCTCAACTGGTGTGGTAGAGCGACGTTGCCAACGGAGCCATGTGCTCAGCTTGGTCTGCTTGCTCTGATGTGAACCGAGAATCGCAAACGAGTCACTTAGTTGGAGGCTATGTCAATCATGAAGCGTATTGGTCGACTGATGGCTGTTATGGTTGTGCTCGCGGCTGTGCCGTTTCACGTTCAGGCCGAAGAGAAGGTCTTCCGAATTGGCATGATTGGCCTGGACACCTCGCATGTCATTGCCTTCACACGGCTGATCAACGATCCCGACAAGGGCTATGGTTGTCGTGTAGTTGTTGGCTATCCTGGAGGCTCTCCCGATATCCCTTCATCAGCGAACCGCGTGGAGAAGTACACGGCTCAGTTGCGTGACGAGTTCGACGTGGAGATTGTGGATAGTATCGAGGAACTGTGCCGAAAGGTTGACGGAGTGCTATTGGAGAGCGTTGATGGCAGACCCCACCTTGAGCAGGTAAAGCCCGTGATCGGAGCGAAGAAGCCCGTCTTCATCGACAAGCCGATGGCAGGCAATCTGGCAGATGTCATTGAGATATTCCGGCTCGCCAAGGAAAGCGACGTGCCGTGCTGGTCAAGCTCTTCGCTGCGGTTCGGCCCGGGAGTCATTGGGATGCGAAACAGCAAGGAGGTTGGTGACGTGCTTGGCTGCGATGCTTTTAGTCCGTGCAGTCTTGAAGAGCATCATCCGGACCTGTACTGGTACGGCGTGCACGGCGTCGAGATCCTTTTCACAATCATGGGTCCTGGTTGCGCTACCGTGAGACGCATACAGACCAAGAACACCGAGTTTGTGGCTGGCGTTTGGAAAGACGGTCGAATTGGCACGTATAGGGGACTTCGAGCCGGCAAGAGAGACTACGGGGCAATCGTGTACGGTTCGAAGGGAATCGCCCGAAGCGGTGGATATGAGGGATACGGCCATCTTGTCGACCGGATCGTGGACTTCTTCAAGACCGGCAAGATTCCGGTGCCGCCGGAAGAGACGATTGAGATATTCGCTTTTATGTCGGCCGCCGATGAATCCAAGGCAAAAGACGGAGCCGCAGTCCCGCTGGCAGAGGTCATCGAAAAAGCCGAGAAGCGTGATTAGCCTTGTCGTTCGCGGAAGGACCCGTCGTAACGATAGCTTTGTGTTCTTGAAGAAACGGGCATTTCATGCGCGAAAAGGAAGGGCCTTTGACTATGAACACTTGCCGAAAAACAATCCTGTTGTACGCCGTGTTGTCTTTATATTGTTGCCGTGAAGGGGCATCGGCCAACCTCGTAGCCAGCGGCGGGTTCGAAGAGACCAAGCAAGGCCGAGCCTCGGGCTGGATGGAATTGTGGACGAGAAAGCCCGGCTGCGGAGAAGTGACTCTGGACAAGGAAGTCTTCCACAGCGGAAGTTATGCTGCCCGGATCGAGCACCGGGGTGCCGAGGATTGGAGTTTCGGTTCTGAGAAGCGCCTCGATGTCAAGCCCGGCGACGTTTTCACACTTCAAGCGTGGGTGAAGATCAAGGGGACGGGCAACACCACTATCGGCGTGATAACTTACGACGACAAAGGCAAGGCCCTTGAGTGGGCTTTTGGCGGGCGCACTACGGCAGGCCCGCGTGACTGGCATCTTCTGCGCTCCAGGTTTGTGATTCCTCGCAAGGTTGTCACAATCCACCCCCGCCTGATCGGATATCGGCCCGCCACGGTCTGGTTGGATGATTTCTCGCTGGTGAAAGAGGGGAACGTGATGGAAACGCGCCCCAAAGATATGGCAGAGAGGTTCTCTATCAGCAATGCTACGATCTCTCTCACGCTTCATACGGCTGATGCGACCTTGTCGGTAACCGACATGCGCACGGGGCAGAGCTTGCGACAATGGTCCTTAGACGAAGGTGGAATACTTCGCAGCGCAGAAGTCGGGGACAACATCGAGATGACCTTGCTCCACGCGCCGTCCGGGATGGATGTCCGGACGATCCTTCAATTGGAGCCGGATTGTCCTGAGTTCACCGTCACGCTTTCAGCCGAAGGTGACCTCGAACAGCCTCTTCGGTTTCCGCATCCGTTCGTAACGGAACCCGGCACGTATCTTGTGGTACCTATGAATGAAGGAATCTCCTATCCGGTCGAAGATAAGACAATCAATACAGCGCGGCTTATCGCCTATGGCGGCCATGGTATTTGTATGGCGTTTTGGGGTGCTACTGACGGCGAGCGCGGATATATGGCCATCATCGAGACGCCGGATGATGCTCTGGTTCGGATCGAGCGGTGCGACGGACGGTTGTGTCTGGCGCCGATGTGGGAATCACAGAAGGGGCAGTTCGGCTACGCAAGGAAGTTGCGATACGTATTCTTCGACAAGGGTGGCCATGTTGCTATCTGCAAGCGGTATCGCTCTTATGCGAACAAAGCCGGCCTGCTGAAGACGCTCGCGCAAAAGCGCAGAGAGGACCCCAACGTGGATTTGCTGGTTGGGGCGGTGAACGTCTGGTGCTGGGACAGAGACGCGCTGCAGATTGTCCGCGACCTGAAATCCGTGGGCATCGACCGAGTTCTCTGGAGCAATCGCAAGCCGCCCCGCGATATCAAGGCGATGAATGAGATGGGTGGGATTCTGACGAGTAGATACGACATATACCAGGACCTGATGGATCCGAAGGTCGTGAAGGAGCAGCTTCGCGGCTTGCATCCGGATTGGACGCAAGATGCCTGGCCCAAGGACATTATGTTAGATCAAGAAGGCGAATGGCGCAAGGGTTGGCGCGTTAGGGGAAAGGATGGACAGATGTATCCGTGCGCTGTGCTGTGCGACAGGCAGGCGTTGGCGCACGCGCGGAATCGCGTGCCTGACGAGTTGAAGACTCATCCATATCGCTGCCGGTTTATTGATACCACCACCGCATCGCCTTGGCGTGAGTGCTATCATCCCGACCATCCGATGACTCGCAGCGACAGTCGGCACTGGAAGATGGAGCTGCTGCGATACATGTCTGAAGAAATGGGTCTTGTAACGGGCAGCGAAACCGGACACGAGGCAGCCGTCCCATACGTCCACTACTTCGAGGGCATGCTGAGCCTCGGGCCATATCGCGTTCCCGATGCAGGTCGCAACATGATCAAGGTCTGGGACGAGGTGCCCGAACGTGTAGCCAAGTTCCAGGTCGGACACAAGTACCGCCTGCCGCTCTGGGAGCTGGTCTATCATGATTGTGTCGTTGCCCAATGGTACTGGGGTGACTATAACAACAAATTGCCATCAATCTGGGACAAGCGGGACCTTTTCAACATTCTATATGGCACACCGCCGATGTTTATGTTCAACCGGCAGATATGGCAAAAGAACAAGGCCCGGTTTGCCCAGAGCTATAAGGACGTGTGCTCTGTCGCCCGCGCTGTTGGCTACGCCGAGATGATCGACCACCGCCTCCTGACGCCCGACAGAGATGTCCAGCAAACGAGCTTTGCCAACGGCGTGACAGTCACGGTCAACTTCGGCGAAAGACCTTTCCGCTTACCCGACGGAAAAGAGATCGAGCCCATGAGCCATCACGTTTCCGGGACAAACTAATTCGAAGTAAAAGTCACCTGAGGCATCTTGTAACAATAGGCCCAGTAACGCGATTCGCTCCATAACGACTCGGCCGGAAAAGGCTTGCCGGGAAACAGCTCTCTGCTGTCGGGTACATGCTCGATTTTGATTTCCAGACGCCGTACACCTTGAGTAAGCTCGCGCGGAATGAGAAATTCTTCCTCACGCCAGCGGCGATTGCTCGTGATAATGGTATGCTGCGTTTTGCCGAGCTCGCCTTCGGCACGGGGATAACTGTAAACGCAGGTGTTACTGCCTGCGGTGTACCACTGGCCTGCATATCGCCATTCGGCGTTCGCCCCGTCCGGCCTGACCCAAACCTTGGCACGTTGGTTCGGATAGAGGTAGTCAGATTTGCGGCGCAACATCACGCCCAGATTTTTCGGTTCCAGGCGCATCTTGAATTGCGATGTCCCCTTCATCGTTCGGACATAATCCTGCTCGGCGGGAAAATGCATCCGAGCGCCGCGGCTGTCCGGGCCCCACTCGTAGCGCGATACCAGGGCGTAAGGCTTGCCGGCCGTGGGAGATTTGTATTCATGTTCGCGGATTTCAACCTTCTCGTCGCAACAATGGAAATGGTCGGTCAGGACCAGACTGGCCGAGTCGATCCCATACCAGTACACAACGCCGGAGTAATGTTCCACCGATTCATTCGTGCCGCCGTGTTCCAGGCCGACAACTGCACGGTTGCCGAACGGGAAAATATCCGCAATCAAAAAACGATAGGCCGAGTTGATAAGGTCCTTTTCATTCTTCGCGTTTTTCTTGGCAGTCCCCACTGGATGGCCGGCAAAAGGCAGTGTCATGTTTCGTCCGCCCCAATAATCGCCGCCGCCGCCCCATTCTTCCGTTCCCGTGCCCCAGGCCTGGGGCGTTCTGCTCTGGTCGAAGAAGAATCGCGGGTCGCCCTCCAGCGTGGGCAGGTAACCATTGCGTGAGAAGATCCAGCTCATGCCGACGAAGTTGCCGCTCCAGGTGTCGCCGCCTTCGACCTGTGAGGTGTCGAGGAAAACCACGTCCCTGCCGAGCGCCGGCTCGGGATGGTCGCTGTAAGTTGCGTGGAAATAGCCGGCGTGATTTATCGGATCGGTGAAGGCAACGGTGCGAATTTCCCACTTGATATCTTTGAGGCTCGTGCCGTGCCGCTCCTGGACTTCGACTTTCGAATGCCGGAAGAAAGGCATCGGCCAATAGCAGGACAGGTGAACGTATTTCTCATCGTAGCGAATCACAAGGGGAAAACCCTTAACCAAATACTCGCGGTTGTTGTTATTGTGGAGATGGCCCGCTCCGAAGAACAGATCGATCGGGGCGTCGATTGATGAATGCCAGCGGCGGTCCCATGTCACACGCAGGCGGCACCGGCCGAACTGGTACGCATCCTTTCGCGGCACGGTAAACTTCAACGCACGAATCATCGCCGGGGCATGGTCCAGCTCTGCAACAGTTGTCCAGCGATAGGGCTTCATCTGAAATCGGCCCGTGTGGGTTTTGACGTCAGGGCTTGTTGGTGCTATGTCAGTTCCGGCACGATTTATCAAATCCAGCACATCGTTCTGCGGTGGCGTTTTGTTCCAGGATTCGAGTGGCCGGGACAAATTCTTCATTCCCGGACTGAAGATGTGATAGATATAGTAACCCGTTCCGTAAAAGGTTCGCGTGTAGGCGATACGGAGCGAATCTTCGAAAGCCAGCGGCACCCACATCAAATCGGCGCCTTTGGTGGTCGACCAGGTCCAGGTCAGGGGATTGGGGAACAGTTCTTCGGGTATGAAGGTGGTTGTCTTGAGCTTTTCTTTGGCATTGACCGGGTCGGCTGTAGCGGTCTCCTCGACGATGAAATCCTCGCCGTCCACCTCGTAATGCCAGGGGCTGCCGTGCCAGTGGTTAGTGCGTTTGAAGTAGAGAACACCGGGGCCTTTGACGTCAAGTGCAACGTTAAACTCGTCCGACTGCTGATAAAGATAATGGCTGGCATCCGCGCTGCGGTTGTTTCCCTCGCGGTCGTAGGTGCTCCGCATGTATGCGCGGACTCCGATTCGGTGGTAGGCCAGCCTGTCCCACATTCGGTATGAATCCAATCCGACCGGGATGATAGGCGGTTCATCGGATTGGTTCAATCCGGCCGAATCGCCGCGCCGGCACATATCCGGCGCGCAGCACAAAGCAAGTATCGCCAAAGCATACAACAACCCCTGTGTCCTGATTTCCATATAAACCTCAAACCCCAAATTCTACTTTTGCCTGCTTTGCCATTCGTAAATCGACGGCACATCCGGCCTGGGCCTCGGGGCATCACCGAGCCCAAGGGCTTTGTTGTCTCTGACGACAATATTGCTTACCTTTCCGGCTAAAAACCGATTGTTTCCGCCGTACAACTTGTTACCGATTATCTCAAGGCCTGTGCAGTCGGGTGTGCCGAGTAGTACCATCGGCGATTTGTTGTCCTTCAGTACGAAAACGTTGCCCCTGATAATGTGGTCGAAGCTGACGGTCTTGGCCGATACGCCCGGACCTTTATCCACTATGAAACGGCTGTGGAGAACGAGCCAGTTTTCATTCATGCCGCCCATCCAGAGACCCGCTCTTTCCGAGCTGACATCGCAGTTGTAGACAACGTTTCTGGGCCCATTGGGACCGTGCGCCGTGTCCTCCGGCGGCGACGCCCACATGCCGTACCCATATCCTCCGTGGCCACGGACTGACTCAATCACACATTGTTCGATAAGATTCTCATTCGTCCAGCCTGCGTGCCACTGGCCGTCGCTCTCGTGAAAGACACTCTTGCGGATTACACAGCCGCTGGCAGCCCACTGAAACAGGGGGGCATGACGCATTTTGAACGTCTCGACGTTCTCCATGAGACAGTCCCAGCAGCGATCCCAGCCCGTGTAGGCCGTCCCGCCGCCACCCTTGAACCAGGCGTCGTCGAAGACGCAGTCCCGTATCTCGCACCATTTGGCCATGGACCCGTACACCGGAAACCGCCCGCACTTCTTGACGCGAACGTCTTTTGCCCAGCAATTCCAGCCATAATGGAAAACAACTCCGCTGATCCAGAGGTTCTCTTTTTGTTCGATTGACAGCGACTCTACGCCGCAGCGCCGGATCGGTCTGATCTTCTGAACGTACGAGCCGTCGATCACAGGGAACTCAATCCGCAGGGGCTGGTTGACTGAGATCGTATTGCCCTCGATGCAGGTAACGCTCATCTCATACAACCGATAGAGACCCCACTTGCAGGCATTCTTTGTCAGCCTCTTCCAGCGCTCCGTTGCCGGTCCTTCAATTAGGATGTGGTCGCCGATGCGCAGTCCCTTTGCACTTTGCAGCTCCAGCTTCATGTCACCGCGTTTGCCGTCCCTGGCCAACAGGAGTTTGTTGCCGATAGTCCCGCGACTGAGAAATGTTATGACGGCCCGCGAGTCGGCCACCGGTCTTCTGTCGTCGAACGTGGAATCGAGAACGATCGGAATCTCAGCGGTCTTCTTTGCCCCGTTCTTGTACTCAGCGACACCCTTCAGGACGTGTTGGCCGTCCGGGACTTTCCCGATTGCATGACGTCCATATCTGGTAAAGTCAAACGTGTTGCCCGAATGCTGACCTCGACTCCATGTCCCGATGACCTTATCGTCCACCAGCATTGTCATCTTCGCAAGGCCCGTGGGCTTGCAGTGCATTTCGAGCCTTGTGTTCTTGCCCACATGACTGGCTGGCGCTGGGCTGTAGAACACGACGCCGTCCTTGCCAATGGCGTATCGGAAGATCAGACGGGTTTCATAGGGGCCCTTGCCGCGAATGACTACGTTGTTGTGTCGCACTGTCACCGGGCGGTCGAGATAGTAAGTGCCGCGGCCCAATTTTACGGCGCCTCCGCCTTTTCCGCCCGCTGCTTCGCAGGCCGCTGACAAGGCTTCTGAGTCATCCGCATTGTCGTCGGCTTTCGCACCGAAGTCCTCGATCTCTGCAACTGCCTTGACCTTGGGAATCCCACCCTGGACTCCGCATTTTGTCCAGTTGGGGTAGACTATACCGTCCGGTCCAACGACGTCGGCGGGTGTCAGGCGCGCTGTCTCGTCAGGCTTGATCTTGTACTGCCTCTCCCATGGGATCTGGCTTTGTGTGGGAGCGTTGTCGCTGCCTGAACGTGCGACAGTCGCGAGTAGCAGAACGAGCACCGCGAGAGAGAACGCACGCATTGTCAAATCTACAACCGGGGGCTTGTTGATGCACATAGTACGTCACTCCACAAGACAACGGGCATTTCTGTCTATTTGCCATTGCCTATATCAGGGTCGCGTTTGGAAGTCCAGCAGAAAAGCAGCGCCTGCTCCGGAAGCGGAACTAGCTGGACAATATCTGAGCGGCCCCATTATACTACGATCAGCAAGAAGCTCTGACTATGTTGATTGTGAGGTCCTGCCGGGGGCGTCCCGGGACCTTTCAACTGAAAAGCAGTTCAGGTTCAGCTGGAGGTCATTTCTTATGAACTCTGTGAGATTGTCAAATCTGTTTTCCATCGTATTGGTCTGTGCAATCGCCGCGTCCTCAGGTGCCGGGCCGATGGGGCCTCTGGCCGTCCACCCCAAGAATCCCCGCTACTTCCAGAACACGGCGACAGGTGACCTCGTCTACCTGACGGGTTCACACACCTGGGCGAATCTTGTGGATATCGGCCCGACTGACCCGCCGCCGAAGTTCGACTTCGACGCCTGCCTGGCTTGGATGCGGGGGCTCAACCACAACTTCATAAGGATGTGGACGTGGGAGCTCGTGACATGGAACACCAAAGCCAACCAGGAGAACAAAGTCCACACCGCGTGGCCCCAGCCTTACGCTCGGACCGGCCCGGGCAAGGCGCTCGACGGCAAGCCGAAGTTCGACCTCACGAGATTCGACCCTGTCTACTTCGACCGCTTGCGCAGCCGTGTCTCCGCTGCCCGCAACAACGGCATCTACGTCTCCGTGATGCTCTTCGAGGGCTGGGGGCTGCAGTTCTCGCAAGGCGCATGGCAAGGGCACCCGTTCAATCCGAACAACAACATCAACGGCATCGACGGTGACGCGAACGGCGACGGCAAGGGTGTCGAAGTGCACACGCTTGCAGCGAGTGACGTCACCGCATTGCAGCGGGCGTACGTTCGCAAGGCTATCGACACCGTGAATGAATTCGACAATGTCCTGTACGAGATATCCAACGAGAATCACCCGCCTTCGACACAGTGGCAATACCATATGATCCGGTACATCAAGGAGTACCAGACGGAAAAGCCCAAGCAGCACCCGGTCGGGATGACCTTCCAGTATCGCGGCGGCAAGAATGAGACGCTCTTCGAAAGTCCCGCAGACTGGATTTCGTCGAACAACGAAGGCGGCTATCGTGACAATCCGCCAGTTGCAGACGGGCGCAAGGTCGTTCTGAACGATACCGACCACCTCTGGGGAATCGGCGGCAACCAGGCCTGGGTCTGGAAGAGCTTCACCAGGGGACACAATCCTCTGTTTATGGATCCCTACGACGGGGTCGTTCTGGGAAGGCAATTCGATCCTCAATGGGAGCCGATTCGCAGAAGTCTGGGATATACGCGGACGTATGCCGAGAAGATGAATCTGGCTGCGATGCTGCCGCGGCCGGGTTTGGCTTCGACAAAATACTGCTTGGCCGATCCCGGACGGGAGTATCTGATCTACAAGCCTGCCTCGGACAGCACTGCTGTCACGTTGAAGTTGAAGCCGGGAACGTACAAATATGAATGGTTCAGTCCCGATAGTGGCAAGGCGGTGTCCGCAGGGAAAATGACGGCAGAAGATGGTGAAACGACCTTGCAGGCTCCTTCCACTGCCGACGCAGTGTTCTATGCGGTAGCCGCGTTCATCGATCTCAGATAGAGGAGAGACGTGCGATGTGCAAATGTCTGGACTGGGGGAAGATTGCATTGCTGTTTGCGTTTCTGATGTGTTCGGCTGCTGCCGGGAGTATGGCTTTTCCGGGCGAGCAGTGGGAGCAGGCAACGCCAGAGTCTCAGGGCTTGGATCCGGCCAAGCTCGAGCAGGCCGTATCTTATCTGAAGGATAACTCCGGCCCCGATGGCGTCAAGGAGCTGGTCATTATCCGCAACGGGTACATGATCTGGAAGGGCACCGATATCGACAAGGTGCACGGCGTGTGGTCGCTCACGAAGTCCTTCACCAGCACCGTGCTTGGCCTGCTCATCGATGACGGCAGGGCCAGCTTGGATACACTCGCAAGAGACTACGTACCCAGCATGGCCAAGACATATCCGGCCGTTACGCTCCGCCATTTGACGACAATGACGTCTGGATACTACGCTATCGGCGACGAGCCCCGCGGCGGCTACAGGCACGGACCCAGCCCGACGCCGTTCAAGCCTGCGGACAGGCCGCTGTTTGTCCCGCCGGGATCGAGATACGCCTATTGGGATTCTGCCATGAACCAGTTCGCCAACGTCTTGACTCGTATCGCGGGCGAGCCCATAGAAGAGTTGTTCGAGCGCAGAATAGCCGATCCGATTGGAATTGACCGGGCTAAGTGGGATTGGGGCGATTTCGGCCGAATCGACGGCATCGTGGTCAACGGCGGTTCGGGAAACAGCAATAAGCACATCTTCATTTCGGCACGTGAGTTGGCTCGCTTTGGCCACCTGTTCCTCAACAAGGGAAAGTGGAAGGATGAGCAGCTGCTTAGCGCCGCTTGGGTGCACGCCGCTACCTCCCCGCACGTGCCGGCGTCTTTGCCGCTTCAGCGCCTCAGCGGCGCGGACGGCCGGGGTACGTACGGCTACAACTGGTGGGCCAATGGTGCCAAAGCCGACGGCAAGCGGAAGTGGCCGGATGCTCCAGCGGGCACCTATTCGGCCAGCGGCTACAACAACAACGATATGTTCGTTATTCCCGAATGGAACATGGTCGTTGTCCGGCTTGGGCTTGACCAGGGTCGGTTCGCGATAACCGACAAGATCTACAGCACGTTTCTGCGAAAGACCGGCGAGGCAATCCGGCAGGGCTCGCAAGGAAGACCAACGGCTCCCCGGTAGTGTTCGACTGCCCGCTTTCAGAGCCACAGGCCCTCACCGCCAACCCCTTTCTCCCGCTTCTGCGCGGGGTACCGTCTTCTAAGATCAGCTCCGATTGGGTTTGTTTGGCTTTGTTTTTTCGCCCCGCTACGGCAGGCCTATTTGCATAATCCTTTCCTCCAAAAGCCTTTGCGATCGTTCGGGCCCGCTCAAATTGGCTTTGTTTTTTCAAATCGTGCTCTGCCAATCGTTCCCCAAGGCTTGTCATTCCGCACTCGTTGCGGAATCCAGGACCATCAGAAACTCTGGATTCCTGCCTGCGCAGGAATGACAGACCACCATTCCGCCGTTTCGGCGATTGGCTTTGAATTGGCTTTGTTTTTTCGCAATCTCAATCCGATAAAATCGTCATAATACTGTCCTCCACAAGATGTTACGTTCACCTGGGCGCCCGAGAAATTGGCTTTGTTTTGCACAATAGCCTCTCCCGGCAAGGCCGGATCGAGCCCGTGTCTCGGGGCTCGCAAGTCGCATTGCGCCGTGCGTATTGGGTATTGCATTTCTCGCATGTCCTTTCACTATCCCCTTTCCGCTGAACGCTTTACGCTATTGACTATTGCATATTTAGTTATATACACATCCTACCATCGCCGAGATTGGCTGTCAAGCAGATTTCGTCCAAATGTCGGGATTTCCTGGGATTTTCGGGCCGCAGAGGGCCCATAGGCCAGCCACGGCCAGGTAGGGTGGCGGCTCGCCCCAGCAAAAGACTGGTTCGTACGGATCTTCGGAGCACAGAGGGCAGCGAGAAATGACGCTTATTTGTTGTTTTTTCGACTGCAGGGCCGGTCGTCTCGACCCGCAGCGGAGAAATCTCTTGGAATCCCCATTTTTGCATCAACATCTACACGTTCAGAAACGCCTAGTAGATAGAGGGGTGTGGTGCGTGCGCTAATGAAGCGGCTGGCCATTTGATGTGGACACATGTTTTCGCCGAATTTGTTTGTTCTCGGCTGCGGCAACGCGTACAATATGAAACAGCAACCTTGGGAAGCCAGCAACAGGCCGAAGTTAAAGCGGGAGTTTCAGGATAAAAGTAGCGGACACCTTCATCCGTGGGAAGGCTACTCTCCGAAGTTCCCAATCAGCGTTAGGGATAGAGGAGCCCAGAACGAGCCGCGCACGCGAACTCTCGTCGAAATTGAAGGCATGTGATCCAGAACTCAGGAATTACGTGGTTGCGCTTGAGAAGGAGAACCAGAAGCTTCAGAAGCGTATCGCCAAATTACAGGCAAAAGACGTTTCTCAGGAGAATGAGATTGCCGGCCTCAAGAAAGCCCAGGCAAAAGTGGTGGTTCGGCCTGTGAGCTTTGGCGAGATTCCCAAGGGAACCAAAGAGTCGTAATGCTAGGTACGTGGACCTGCCGCAAACTAGGGACAGCTACTTGTTGTTGGTTGGGGCAGTAGCGAGAAATCGCTGACCGTGCCTAATAGATCAACAAATAGTTCGTAGTAACGTTTGGACGCTCCATGATGAGAATTGAAGAAAGGAATTCAGAATGAATAAGTTATCGTTTCCGTTTCTTCCGGTCTTGTCCCTGATTCTCATAGGGGGTTGTACCGGCAGACAAGCGAGGCTACCAATAAAAATTGGGTTGCTCGCTGATTCTCAAATCACCTCCCCAAACAGTACACCGGAGTGCGTGTACAGAAACAAGGATATGGATGAGCGTTTAGAGGCGACTATACGTCCTCCAGCGTTAGAATACCTCGCGCCAGAGGTCTTGAAGATAGCTCTTGATAAACTGTCGGCAGATAATGATGAGGGCGAGAGGGTCGATCTCATTCTGTATTTGGGAGATGGTGCAAATAGCGGCGGTGAGGACGAGATAGGGTGGTTGTTTGAGGTCCTTATGGAACACAGAGACAAAACTAAAATCCCAATGTTTATGGTTATTGGGAATCATGACTATTTAGGAGCAGGTAATACCCCAAACGAGGCGGAAAGGCTGCTGCTCTTAAATCGTCTGACGGCGGATGAGGCACCACCCGTTAGATACAACCGACCCCTGTCCAAATACGAGGTACTTCAGAGGATAAGTGACTTTAACAGAGATCCAGACTATTTGTCTCCAAACACAAGGTTTGAATACGTTGACAACCGCGATTCACTTGATGAAAGTCTGGACCACGGGACAGGTTTGTACTTAGCTGGGCATCTTGTGTATCCGTCGAATGGTGAAGATCGTGTGGAGATATTTCTTGCCGACACCTCAGATTATCAGAGTTTGCGGTTTAAGCCAGAAGTGTTGAAACTGGCAGTCCACGGCTGGTATGGATCCATATCATCCAAGGATCGATCCGGCAGGAAAAAGCCCTCCCAAATCGACTGTTTTTTTGAAAAGAGGTGGGCGATTCAGTCTCCGGATTTCAGGCTTGTCGCCTCGCATTTCCATCCCGATAATCTTGATAGAGCCCGCATTAGCCACATACCGGAAGATATCTGCTTTGAGTTCGAGAACTTCGTGCACGGCATATACGAGACGGTTTGCGGTCTGTTTGGCGGGCGCCATACCAACCGGTATCTCAATCGCTGGCTGTCGGGCAGCAGAAACAATTACTGGCTGTCCGGGCATACACATAGAAAGAGAATGAGCAGCCCCAGTCAAGGTAAGGTGCACGTAGGCGGAATCTTGGAAATTCTGACTGATGCATCATTTCGCAGTGTGAATATTGGCTCGACGACCGATCACAGGGCACACGTCGTGATTGTCGAACAATATGTTAGGGGCAAGAACACGCGAGTGGATAGACACGTCGGATACCGCGAAATTCCTGTTTTCGATCTCAATGAGTGTCTACTGAGGGACATTTTAGCCGGTATCAGTGAGTTTGCAGATGCGAAGAGGCGCAGCCAAGATTTCCAAAATCACGATCCGAATTTCCACGAATTGGAAGATATTGACAATGAGGAGTTTGGTGCCTCTATAATCGGAGTGAACAAGCAATATCAGAAGGACTATTGGCTTCAGAAGCACACCGAAGCATCTGTGAAATATTTGGAGGAGTTTATTGAGTGGTTTAGCAGTCAGCATCCGGAATATGACCGGGCCAATATCGTGACATGTCTGGCCTTTATAGCAGGAGCTAATGAAAAAGGAGAACGTGTCCGGCATGCTCTGTAGAGAAGCTTATTGACAAGCAAGATGATAGCCATGTTGTGTGTCAGAACTTTCAGCATCATTTCGCGATTCTGCGCCCGATATGTAGTTGATCGCAGGGCTTCGCCCTGATTGCGTTTGATCATACTGAAGACTGTCCCAACCTGCCAACGATGACCGAAGATTTCCTTGTTAGACCCTTGCTGTATCAATCGGCGATATGTACGCCGCGGGAATAAAAGGTGTCCGCCTGCCCCACAGGGAGTACGTTTTTGGATAAGTTGTGCTTGGTAATGAGTTCGTGACCCGCCACCCGTGACCCGTGGCTCGGGACAGGCGTTAGCCGTGACTCGGGTTGTGTCTGTCGTCCGCATCTGCTATGCTGCCGACGTTGAGTGCAGGGCCTGCACGATTGAGGGATTTGGCCTCGGGTGCGTGCCGAGTAGGGGGCATTTTGGAAAGGAGAACGGAGACATGATGTCCGGCAAAGAATATCTTTTCAGAAGTGTCAGCACGCTTGTCTTGGCGGTGTGTTGTCTTTTCATCGGCTCCGGGGTGGCCATCTCGCCGGCAACGGCCTCGGTCCCGCGGCCAGAGCATCCCAAGCCTCAATTCCAGCGGGATGCCTGGGTCAATCTTAACGGCCGGTGGGATTTTGCGATGGACCCCGATGTTGTCGGTCTCAAAGAGCAGTGGCAGAATGATCGGTCAAAATTGACGAAGAAGATCACGGTTCCTTTTTGCGTCGAGAGCACGCTATCAGGCATAGGGCATACGGATTTCGTTAATGCAGTCTGGTACCGCCGGACTTTTGCACTGCCACAGGGCTGGGGGGGTAAGCGGGTATTTCTGCATTTCGGCGGGGTGGACTATGACTGCCGGGCATGGGTCAACGGCAAGGCGGTCGGGCGCCATCATGGTGGAAGCACCTCATTCGCCTTCGAGATAACCGATGCTGTCAAGAGTGGCGAGAACGATCTGGTGGTTTACGCCTTCGATGACGTGCGGTCCGAAGTTCAGCCATCCGGCAAGCAGAGCACGCGGCGCGAGTCGTATGGAGTGCATTACACCCGCGTAACGGGAATCTGGCAGACGGTCTGGCTGGAGGCACGACCTCAACGGTTCTTGGAGTCTGTTCACATCGTGCCCGATCTGGACAAAGCGCGTTTTGTTCTTACTCCAAGCGTGAGCAACTATCGGCGGGGCCTGGAATTGCGAGCCACTTTGTTGACGCCGGACGGCAAGAAGGTCGGCTCCTCGAGCGGCTCGGCCGAGAGCGGAAATTCCATCGTCCTATCCGTCGAGAGGCCACGTCCCTGGAGTCCCCGTGACCCGTATCTCTATGATCTTCGACTTGAGCTTCTGGACAAAGGTAGACCGCTGGATGGAGTGAAGAGCTACGCGGGCCTGCGCAAGTTCCACATCGAGGGCAACTGCTTCTACTTGAACAACCGGCCGATCTACTTGCGGTTTGTCCTCGACCAGGGATTCTATCCGGACGGAATTTGGACCGCGCCGAGCGACGCGGCGTTGAAGGCGGATATTGAGATGTCTATGGCTGCCGGATTCAACGGCGCCCGCCTGCACCAGAAGGTCTTCGAGGAGCGTTTCCACTACTGGGCCGACAAGCTTGGCTATCTGACGTGGGCGGAGTTCGCCGACTGGGGCAGAGCGCACTCCTTCGGTAATCCGCAGTGGGTCCTTAACCTGGAGCGTGAGTGGCGAGATGCGGTCCTGCGCGACAGGAACCATCCCTCGATTGTAGCTTGGACGCCGTTGAACGAAACAGCAGGGGCTGCGCGAAACAACTATGAGCCCTATAGCCGGTCAGTCAAATCCTTGGTCGCAACAACGCGAGCGCTTGATCCCACCCGACCGATCAATGACGCCAGCGGCTATGTGCATGTGGAGACTGACATCTTCACCGTCCACGATTACGACCAGAATCCGCAGACGTTCCGAGAGCGCTACGCCGGCGTGGCCCCGGATGATCCGGCGAAGGCCTTTGTTCGATTTCCCGAGATGTCTGTGCCCTACGAAGGACAGCCCTACGTCGTGGACGAGTATGGCGGGACCTTTTGGACCGAGGATCATGTGAATCATCCGGAAAAGGCCGGCAGGGGGCGAAACAGTTGGGGATACGGCAAGACGAGGAAGCAGGTCGAGGATCGCATCAAAGCTCTCACCGACATTCTGCTGAACCATCCGCACATCTCCGGCTATACCTACACTCAGCTTACGGACGTCGAGCAGGAGGTCAATGGCATCTACACCTACGACCGCAAGCCGAAGTTCGACATCGCACGCATGAAGCAGATATTCTGTGGCCCGGCAGCCATCGAAAGGCGAGGAGATCAGACCGGCGGAGGCAGCCGGGGTGTTGTCACTGATAGTCCTTGAAGTTGCTCATCCAGTCGGGCCATATCGGCAGGGGGGCGTCGAGATCGTAGGCGCGATGCCACTTGAGCGTCCACAGCTCTTTTAGGCCGATCTTCCTTGCGGAGAAATCCACGAAAGCTCCGTTGGTGAATCCGTTGTGTCGGTTGAGGCAGAGCATCTTCATGGCGTTGTTTGTCCAGTCGTTGACCTCGCCTTCGTACTCCGGCGGCAGATCGGTATGGTCCGGCCGCGTATCCCACCAGTAGTCGTCTAAGAACAGCGGTATGTTGGCTGCCCCGGTGAGGTCGCGCTTTCGCCAGTAGTGCTCGGCCGGCCTGCCGCCTTCCCTTCCGGGAGGGGGGTTGGTGACCCATATATTGATGCCGTAGCTGCCGACCTCGCCCAACGTGTTTCTCCATGCTCCGAAGGTCGCCGTGCCGCCCTCGTCGCGAGGCTTCGTCGCGGTCGGGCAGAAGCAAATTTTCTGATTGTCCAGGTAGTACGGCCGGAGCGCGACCATCCAACTGTAATCGAAATCGGGGCCCTCGTTCCAGCCTCGGTGGAAATAGCCGTTGTTGTCGTCGGTGTATAAGAAGAAGTAGAGACTCCACTGGCGCAGATTCGACCGGCATGTTACGGCCCTGGCCTGGTTCCGCACTCTCTGCAGTGACGGCATCAGTATCGACATCAGCAGCGCTATGATGGCGATGACCACCAACAGTTCTATGAGCGTGAAGCCTCTTTGACTGTTCATTGCAGCAGGCACTTTCTCCAATGACAGAAATGGTGAGCGCATTATACGCGTTTTTCAGGCTCCAAGTCAACAGAAAATGCCCGCTTCCCAGCGAGCGTGGCAGACGATATACCAGGCAGCATTCAAACACTTTTGCATTTGTGAGGGGGTTTTGTTATCATTCTCCATCATATTTTGACGCGTCTTTAGAGGAGTGTAGTCACATGAATCGAGTATGTGCAATCGCAGTCTGTTGTGGGCTGTTTGTTTTGGTGCAGATTCGACCGTGCCGTGGGGCGGATTGGCCGCAATGGCGAGGTGCTAATCGTGATGGCGTCTGGCGCGAAAAGGGCATTGTGGAGAAGTTCGAGCATAAGCAGTTGCCGATTCGCTGGCGCACCAAGATCGGGGCAGGCTACAGCGGGCCGACGGTTGCCGACGGCCGGGTGTATGTCACCGACCGCCAGACGAGCCCAAACGAGGTCGAGCGGGTGCACTGTTTCGATGCGATGACCGGCGAGCCGATCTGGTCCCATACCTACGAGTGCAACTACGAGAAGATTGGGTACAGGGATGGTCCACGGGCGGCCGTCACTATCGACGACGGCCGGGTCTACTCGCTCGGCAGCATGGGACATCTGTTCTGTTTTGACGCGGCGCGGGGGGACGTTATTTGGAACAGAGACCTTAATACCGAGTACAAGATCAGGATGCCCGAGTGGGCGATAGCGGCCGCGCCTTTGGTCGAGGAAGGTCTGGTCCTAGTGCAAATAGGGGGCAGGGACAACGCCTGCCTCGTCGCCTTTGACAAGGTGACAGGAAAAGAGCGGTGGCGGGCCCTCGATGACCGTGCATCGTACTCGGCCCCGATCATTATTGAGCAGGCGGGCAAGCGTGTGTTGGTTTGCTGGACCGGCGCAAGGGTGGCGGGGCTCGATCCGGCGACGGGCAAGCTCCACTGGGAGCATCCGTTTGAGGTATCTCGAATGGTTATTGGGATTGCCACTCCCGTCTTTCAGGACGGGCATCTCTTCGTCAGCAGCTTCTACGACGGCTCGCTTCTGCTCACGGTTGATCCTGACAAGTTGACTGTGAAGAAAGTGTGGAGACGCAAGGGCCCCAACGAACGTGAAACGGACAGTCTCCATTGTTGCATATCCACACCTGTTATACAGGGAGACTATATCTACGGTGTGGACAGCTACGGCGAGCTTCGGTGCCTGGATTTGCGAACCGGGGACCGGATATGGCTAAGTCTTGAAGCCGTCCCGAAGGCTCGCTGGTCTAACATCCACATGGTCCGGCACGAAGACAAAATATGGATGTTCAACGAACGCGGGGAACTTATTATCAGCAAGCTATCGGCAGCGGGGTTTCACGAAATCAGCCGGGCCAAACTTCTTGCTCCCACGCTCGGACAGCTCGGCCAGCGCGGCGGAGTCTGCTGGTCGCATCCGGCCTTTGCCAACAGACACATCTATGCGAGGAATGACGAGGAGCTGCTCTGTGCGGACCTCTCTGCCGGACAGTGAGGACGCACGGTCAAAAGCCATAGACTATTCTGAGCTGCTCATTGGTCGGCATCTTTGGATACCACTCACCCCTTGGGCCGGTGAAGCCGGGACCGCTTCTCGTCAATTTCACGGCCGTTTGAGATCCATTGGAATTGGTGATCCAAACGGTGATGGCGGTGGGCTCGGCCGTCACGAGGGGTGGCGTCACCTTGCAAGTAGGTCTCGCGTGTATAACGACATGCCTACCGCGGTGGCGCCTGAGTAGGGGCGGCCAGTGGCGGGGTGGCCCGATTCGGACGAATCTCTCGTGCGGCGGATGCGTGACAATCATCCTCCTTGCCGGTGGGGCACAGAAGATTCGCCCCCGCAGAGCAGAGCTGACACAGACCCTCGGCCCGACCGGGTGGGCGACCAGAGGGCCCCGCCCGAGAGACGCCCCGACGACTATCGAGACGTCACAGGCTCCGGTGACAGGCGTAAGTAATGCGATTCCAACGGCGGCTACCAGGATGAGCTTTTGCCTTGACATGATAATCTCCTTTCTGCCGGCGCTTGCGAGTTCTGCCTTGAGTTCTCGGTTCAGCCAATATTGCACGACACGTTTCTGGCTTCAAGTTGACGATCTGATTCTCATAATTGGCTTTGGGCCAGCTTCTGTTTTGCTCTCTACCTCTTTAAGGCACGCGGTGACGGGGAAGGTAACGTTCTTTCTGAGAAGAGTCCGTCAGGAGTGCCGGGGGGCTGAGGCCGGACGGGACTGAGAGCTTGCGCTGAGCCCGGGCCGGATTACTTAGCGGGATGATTGTGCCCGCACCGGCCGGAATCGAAGCGGCGATTGACCTGCCGCAGATCGCATAGAAACGTTTTTTTGGGCCAGAAAACCGCGTTCCGACGGACCGGCCGATTTTTGGGGTTGACTAAAGATTACAATTGTAATATTTTATGCTTGGCATATGATGTGCCTACGGCGGGCCCGGCGTGGGATAATTTGCCGGGATTTTTGCATCAGAAATACCGCCGGGGCGACCTATTATATTTGAGGGGTTCGCAGGCCGACCGTGAACGCAACATGGAGTGCCAATGATGGAAGACGTTGCAGGGCAGAAGCTCGAAGAAGCCCGGGTAAACGGGGCAGTCGATGAAAGTCAGCTGATTGCTCGCTTGTACAAAGGCTATACAGACCTGAAGCACCAGATACACAAGGTCGTGGTGGGGCAAGAGACGGTCATCGACTCGATCCTTTGCTGTTTGCTTGCGGGGGGGCACTGTATCGTTCAGGGTGTGCCCGGTCTGGCAAAAACCCTGATGGTGCATTCCATAGCGGATGCTATGAAGCTCAAGTTCAACCGGATTCAGTTCACGCCCGACCTTATGCCGTCGGATATCATAGGCGCCGATATCATTCAGAGAGATCCTCAGTCCAAGAAGAGACGATACGAGTTTGTCAAGGGGCCTATTTTCGCGAATGTGGTCCTGGCTGATGAGATAAATCGCACACCTCCGAAGACCCAGGCCGCGCTGCTGCAGGCGATGCAGGAGCGTGAGGTGACCGTGGGAGGCAGAACCTTCAGGCTGGATGAGCCCTTCTTTGTTCTGGCAACCCAGAATCCGATCGAACAGGAAGGGACGTATCCTTTGCCCGAAGCGGCTCTCGACAGGTTCATGTTCATGATCTTCATAGACTACCCCACGGCCAAGGAAGAGCACCTGATAGTCAAACAAACGACGACCGTCAAGAAGAAGAGCATTCGTAACATCCTTGATCGCGACGACATGGTTCTGTTTCAAGAGATCGTCCGAATGGCTCCCGTTAGTGACATGATCATCGCATACGGTATCAGGCTCGCCAGGGCGACAAGGCCGAGCGACCCGCTCGCCTCTCCTATGGTCAAGAAATATCTCAAGTGGGGAGCCGGTCCGAGGTCCGGCCAATATATGACCCTTGGTGCGAAGGCCAAAGCCTTGATAAAGGGACGCATTACTCCGGGTTTTGAGGATGTCAGAGACGTCAGCAAACTCGTGCTCAGGCACCGGGTGATTCCCAACTTCAACGCCGAAGCCGATGGGGTCAGCGTCGAGCAAATTCTCGATGATGTGGTTGAGCACGTACCTCTACCGACATAACTGGGGCTGCGGCCGGTCCGGATGCGGGGCTCTGCGGCAGTTGGCCTGATCGGGTAGAGAAATGAAACAAAGACACAAATACCTTGATCCGGCGTTTCTAAGCAAGCTGGCGAACATGGACTTGGTCGCGCGCTGCGCCGTTGAAGGTTTCTTTTCGGGCCTGCACCCGAGTCCGTTTCACGGTTTCAGTGTTGAGTACAGCGATCATCGAGAGTACCACCCCGGCGATGAGCTCAAGTTCGTGGACTGGAAGGTCTACGGCCGAAGCGACAAGCTGTATATCAAGCAATACCAACAAGAGACCAATGCCGCAGCTTACATACTGCTCGACAGCAGCAAGAGCATGTCCTTTTCCGGCGAGGGGCCGGTTAGCAAGATGGACTACGGGTCTTTTCTTGCAGCGGCGCTGAGCTATCTGATGCTCAAGCAGGGCGACAGTACCGCTCTGGTATTGTTTGGAGAAGGTTTGAAACGGCAGATGCCGCCCAAGTCGAAGCGCACGCACCTAAACACAATTCTCGTCGAGCTGCAGCACAACAAGCCTTCCGGACGAACGAACCTCGCCGGCGTTCTGCATACGATCGCCGAGACGACGAAACGGCGAGGCATTGTGATTCTAATCTCCGATCTGCTCGATGACGAGGGTGACATATTCAAAGGCTTGGCTCATTTGAAGTTCCTCAAGCACGATGTCATTGTGTTTCACACTATGGACCATCAGGAGCTGAATCTTGATTACGAAGGACTTATTCAGTTTGAGGATTTGGAATCCAAGGCCAAGATGCGAACCTTCCCTCGGTCGTTGCAACAGACCTATCGTCAGCGCGTGGCCGAGTTCCTGAGTGACATCGAGAGAACCGCAAGGAAAGGCGACATTGACTATTGTCTTCTTGATACTTCCGAGCCCCTTGATAGGGCGTTGATGGCATATCTAGCCAAGAGAAAGAGAATGGTGTGACCTTTGCATCGTGGATATTCTTGTTGGGTGGGTTGGCGGCGGCGGGGCCGGTGATTGCCCATCTGTTGGCTAAGCCGCGATACAGGCGTTTGCCGTTTACGATGCTGCGATTTCTTCGGGCCGGCCAGATTGAGAGCCAGTCGCGCAGAAAGCTTCGTGACTTGCTGATACTGTTGCTGCGTTGCGCGATCATCGTTCTGATCGCTGTATTGTTCGCTCGCCCCGCCTTGCACGTTACGCCCAAGGCAACGGAAACACGAGATATCTACTGCCTGGGCCTGGACAACTCGATGTCAATGGCGTACTCTGACGGCAGTGACACCTATTTCGAGAGGATGGTCTTATCCGCCGCGGATTACGTTCGACGAGCAGAGTCCGGCGGCCTGTTCAATATTTGTGCTCTGGCCTCTGGCGATTGGGTCCAGGGCCTGAGCCAACAGCGGGCGCTTGCGGAATTGAAACGTCTGCGGATTGTCCCCGGCAGCGCGAATGTCTCAGACTTTCTTTCGACGCTATCTACGGCCGTGAGGAAAAAGCGTCCGGGCGATGTGATCTCGGTTTTTGTTGCGAGCGACTTCACGCCGAAGACGCTCGATCAGTTTGGCCACATCGCCGAATCAATCGCCGTTGGTGCTATTGAGTACAGGGCCGTCGCCTCCGAGGAACGGGCGGACAATGCTGCGGTCGTGAATGCGCGCGCGGTCGGCGTAGATGGTGGCAAATTGACTCTCGATGTGACGGTAGCGAACTACGGCCAGGTTGAGCAGAAGCGGCGTCTGACAGCCCAGGTAGAGTCACAAAAATCGCCGCCCGTTGATGTTAGCCTTGCCCCGGGTCAGCGCGGCATCCACCAGGCCCAGATAGATTTAGGCGTCTCCGAAGAACGGGGATCGATCCTGCCGGTCGAACTGAAGCTATCGGCTGCAGACGGCCTTGAGGCCGACGACACGTTCTACGTGGCTGTCTCCATACCTCAACGCAAGAATACGAACGTTATCTTGGCCGGCGGGGGCGGTGAAGAAATGTTCTTGTTGGAGACAGCGCTGGATGTGCTGTCTCGGACAAGCTCGTACGACACACTGAGGCTCAAACACGTTCTGATTAGCGAGCTTGATCGTTCGCAATTGCAGTGGGCGGATATGGTGATATGCTCGGCCATCTCGGATCAGTTGGGCCGTGCAGCCGCTGGTCTGGCGAATTTCGTTATGGGGGGCGGTAAGGTCATCTTCTTCGCGACTGACCGGTTCTCACAGACGGCCGTGGACAGGTTGTGGCGGCAGGGTATTCTTCCGGCGCTGCCCACCGAGTGTGTGCGCGAGCGTGTGTACCTGGAACCGCGGCCTTGTGTCAGCCAGCCTCTTGATGTAGACGACAGTGCCGCACGGTCGTTAGCCAACTACCGAATCGACAAGATTGCCCTGACTGGGTATCTGCGGTGTGAGCAGCACCCCGACAGCGAAGTTCTGTGGCGGCTGGCCAACGGCTTTGGCTTCGTCTATCTCAAGCGTCAGGCCAACGGTACTTCCCTTTTTGTTAATACAAGTGCCGACGATTCGCTCGGGCCGGTTACCAAGTCGAATGCCGTGGTTGCACTTTGTCGATATTTGTTGGGCAAGACAAGCCGGCTGAGCCAGTACGGCTTCGCATGTGATGAGCCGGTGCAGTTGCCGTTTCCCGGTGCCGGATCGGAGCCTGGCCGGAACAGACAACTTTGGGTCCAGACTTGTGACGGACGGAGGAGAAGGGCGGCCCTGGCGGGGTCCTCTTTGTCAATACCTGATCCCGCAGGCATTGGGTGGGTCCGGACCATCGGTGAGACGACGACATATGCCGGCGTCAATTTGCCGGATGGCGAGACCAACATGACTAGGCCGAATGAGCTGCGGGTCGCAAATGTCATGAGCGAAGTGTTCTCGGTTGATGAGGCAAGTAGTCCGGCCTTGGCGGATGTCCTCGGCGAACAAAGCAAAAGACCCCTCTGGAGGATACTTGCCTGGGTTCTGCTGATTCTGCTCCTGGCCGAGCCGGCGATCGCGAGCAGGCTAAGGAGGTAGATGGAGTCTTATCATGGCTGAGAGTGTCGAAGACAGACTCAATGCCCTTGTCGTTAGGGTCGCAAAGGTCAGGCGATGGATGGTGGCGCTTGCGATTCTAAAAGTGCTTGCGCTGTGTTTGATCTTTGTATCGGGTTACATAGGCATCTATGCCTGGCTCGATCACCGTCTGAACTTTGGTGCGCTCGAGAGGGCTGTCGCGCTTGGGCTGCTGCTTGCGGGACTTGCATTGCTCCTATACAAGTTGGCGAATTCGCTGCTTGCTCACGTATCGCACAGCCGGGCTGCAAGTCACATCGAAGACAAAATGAGTTTTGACCAGCAGCTTGTCACGGCTGTCGAGTATTACGAGAACCGGAAGGACTATCCGTATTCCAGGGCACTTGCCGAGCAGCTGGTCCTGAAGGTTGATAGAGACAGCGCCGAGTTCAAGTTCGACGATACCATCGAGAAATGGAGGGGATACGTCTTCGCTGCGATCATACTCGCCGGTGGCGCCACGGCCGGCTACTTCGTCCGCGATAACTACGTCTACTTTGCGTCATATTTTGCCAGGCTTGTGCGTCCCTTGGCAGTGGTAGAACCGGTGAAGGTGAAGGCGACGGGCGTCAAATCGATCACGAAAGACATCGTTGCAGAACCGGGGTCCACAGTGACCTTCGCGGCTGAGATTGAGGGAAGCGCTACTGAATCGGCAAGGCTGGTGATTGTGCCCGCTGAAGCTGTCTCTGCCGCGACCGCCGCTGCGAGCTCGGCACGCCAGGAGATGCAAATAGACCCGAGCTCTGATGGGCAGGGTAACTCCAAGCTCGAACGGTCCAGATCCTTTCCTGATACCGGACAGTACAAATACAGATTTGAGACAGCTTCGGGCTCTACCGACTGGCATAAGCTGAGCATATGTCACGCGCCAGATATCCAGGGTGTTGAAGCCACTGTCTCACCGCCCAAGACTTCGCGAGAAACGCGGGGGCTCGAACCTTACACAGAACAGATCGAGAACCAGAGCCTGGAGGTCGTGCGCGGCAGCGAAGTCACTCTGAGCGTACGCGCGAGCGAACGTCTGAGAGAGGCTACGATTACCCTGCCGGATGGACAGCGCGTAACCAAACAGCTCGACGGCGCAGATCAGTTCACCTTCAGTTTCGCTGCGGCCAACGAGGGGGCAATAGAATTTGACCTCGTTGGTGAGCAAGGGCTGCCGAGCAATGAGCTGCCTGATCTACAGGTGACCGTCAAGACCGACGAGCTGCCGAAGTTCAAGCTGCTGTCGCCGGACGGCGACTATCTCGCTACGGATGTCGCGAGCGTGCCGATCACGTTCGAGGTGACCGATGATTTTGGCCTGGAAACTGCGGAAATGTTTGTCGAAATTCCCGGGCGAGCACCGGAGAAAACGGAGATGCGGGTGGCCGACGGTGCCAAGAGCGAGCAGCTTACACGCACGCTTGAATTGGAGCGGTACGATCTGAATGTTGGCGACAGCATCTTGTTCTACGCCAGGGCGACGGACGTTGACACGGGCTTGGGTCCGGGGCCGAGGACCGCCAGCACCGATGTGTACTTCATTGAGATCGGGCCCTACAGGCAGTATTGGCACCCGAAGGCCGGAGGCGGCAGCGGCAATTCCGGCGGAGCTGCAATCGAAAACCTGCTCAATATCCTGGAATATACCAGGGCGGCTCTGAAGAAGACCTGGGCCATAGCCAACAGGGCGCGCGTGACACAACAGGATCGCTCGCGACTGGAGTTTATCAACAACGATGTTCGGTACTGCGCGCACCACTTGGCGGTTATTCGCGACGACTCGGAATATGGATTTGGCGATAGTGAAAAAGCCGTGCTCAATCAAGTGCTGGCGCACTACGAGCAGGCGAGCGAATATCTTGGCAATCATGATGCCCCTTCTGCAATACGGCCGGAGAGGAATGCCTACCAGATCCTGCGCAAGTTTGTGATCGAGCTGGAGAAAGAATGGTCGCCTCCTCCGAGCGGCACCGGCCAACAGGCGCCAAAGCCCGACAGCGTCAAGCTCGAACAAAGGCCGGAGATGTCCGGGTATGAGAAAGAGCGGATCGAGAGCGAAGTGAGGAATCTTCAGCAGAAGCTGGACAAGCTAACGCAGGAGCAGAAGAGCTTGAAGATCGACCTTGTGAATTTCCTTGAACAGCAGGACAAGCAAGAAGGATCTGGCCGGAAGAGCCGAGATGCGCTTTCGGCGTCAAATGAGTCGCAGGAGCAAGGCCGGGCCAAGTCCGGCAGCGAGCGTCAGGCCGGAAGCGTTGCGGCCCAGTCTCGCGAGGATACGCCGGCGAAGGGCAGTGGAAGTGATGGCGAGGGCGATTCGCGGCCCCGGCAAGCCGACCAAGGTCGAGGCGCCGCCCGGGATCAAAGCGGGTCGCCGAGCAAGAGTGCCGCGCAAAGCTACGCTGGCTCCCAAGGTCAGAGTCCCGCCCAGGGTCAGAGTCCCGCCCGGGGCCAGATTTCATCCGAAGGCCGGAGTTTGTCCCGGGGTCAGACAGGTTCGCCGAGTCGGAGTGCTTCCCAGGGTCAAGGCGCCGGGAAGGGTGCTGCTGCGCCCGGAGGGCGGGGCACAGGTGGTGACGGGGTACAACCGGTGCGCCCGGTCAGCTTGCCGGGCCAAAGCACGAGTGAGCAAAGCGTGGCTGGCGCCGGGGCGATACTGAAGATGCTCCAGGCTAAACAGGGGGCACTGCAAGAAAGGACGTCGCAATTGAAGCACGCCTTGGAGCAGTTACCGGCGAGTTCGCAAGGCGAGGGGACTTCGGGGCGGGACGAAGCTCAGAAGCGCCTCGGTCAAGCCATCTCCAAGATGGACGAAGCGCGAGCCATACTTAGCGAGGCCCGTTATCGAGCGGATGTGAAGCAGGGTGGGGTCGCCAATGCCGTGGAGTTGATGGACTCGGCCAGAGAGGAGTTGGACCTTGCGGAGAAGGCGCTTGGCGGCGAGCTAACGCTTAGCCCGACGGCAGAGATGGCGAAGAAGGCCCAGGAGATGGCGGAACAATTGGCAGCCGACGCGGACGCTCTCGATGAGTCTGTCACGCCGGTGGAACGCCAGCAGATGGCAGCCCGGCTCCAGGCCGCAAAGCGCCTGCTCGAAAGCATGTTGGGGCCGCAATGGTCGACTGTAGACAAAAGCAAGGGCGGGACATCTTCGGGTGCCGCTCACGTTTTCACAAAGGACAGGCATTCGGCCGCCGCCGATGCGGCGAGGGAAACGGCCCGGCAATTCTGGTCAATCGTGATAAATGCCAAGAAACGTCACGGGCGGTTGATCGAAGACGAACCGGCTGACGCGGAGTTCTACGAATTGCAGAACGAGTTTTTTGAAAATGCCGCCAAGTTCAGCCCACAACGGACAGAGAAATGATATTTGCCAACTATCCGGGACATCTGATCGTAATCTCGCTGTTAGCTGCATCCACTGCAGCAGTACTCTTTGTCTTTCGGTCGGGCGAATTTCGGAAGGCAAAACTGAAACGGTACCGGGTGCCGCTCGCTGTGCTGCAGTACGTCCCAATCGTCTTGTTGCTGGTCATACTGTGGAATCCATCGCGATCAAAAGATATAGAAATGTTCTCCCGGCGTCCTGTACTGGCCTTGTTCGACACCAGTGAAAGCATGTCAACAATTGAGACACGGGCGGCGACTCGGCTGGACGCGGCGCTTCAAGTGTTCAGAGAAGAACTCCGGCCGTCCGACCCGGAGGGCCCCGAATACAGAATCTTCGGATTCGACCGGCGGACTTATCACAGCGGCTCATTGGGTTTCCTGAGGCGCTGGGGTTCCGGAACGGACATGCATAGTGTCCGCGACCTGCTGGGCAGATATGACCTGGCGCAAGGCGATTCACAAGAAGACGCGTCGAGTGCGGGTGGCAAGGTTGCCGGTGCCGTGATTTTTACAGACGGTCAGGCTGCGGATAAGAACGTTAACTCGTATCTGCCGCTTCACAGCAACGATCTGCAGATTGTCGTGATTGGCGTTGGCTCGCGGAGTCCGCAAAGTGACGTGGCGGTGAAATCCATGACGGCCCCCTCGCGGGTAATGATTGATACGACCTACAGCGTGCAAGTCGCGCTTGTCGCCACGCACGTCAACGATCAGCCGGTGACAGTCGAATTGCTCAAAGATGGAGCGGCAGTAGACTCGAAACGGTTATCGCCGGAACCGATTGCAGAGAGGACCCGGGACCGACAGATTTCGAATCCTGCGGTTGAGGAAATGGCGGTCGAGTTCACGGTCAGCGCCGACAGGCTCGGCATCCATACACTTTCGGCCCGTGTGGAGGCCGTAGCGCAGGAAGTGGATCTGGCGAACAACCAGCGCAGTGCCATGGTCGAGGTCGTGCAAGAGGAGAGGGTAAAGGTCCTCTTCTATAGTCAGACGGCCAACTTGGATATCGGCAAGGTTCGGCAAGCCTTGGCCCGGGACAGTAAGATCGATCTGGATCTGGGCCTGGATGTGATCAAGATACCTGGACTGTCGGCGAGGGCGGCGAATACGTCAGGCTACGTGAGGTTGCCTGAAGATCGAGCAGGATTCTACAAGTACGATGTGCTGGTTCTTGGTCCGTGTGATCTCGACGGGTTGCGGGACTCGCAAATCGACGGGCTGTACAGCTTTGTGGTCGACAGAGGTGGCGGGCTGATCCTGCTTCCGGGCAGAGATACCTACGGCCCTGCCGGCTGGCAGAATGCAGCGATCAGGTCGCTCATACCTGTAATCTTCGCATCGGATGAGCCCGGCCTGCGTTCACGCGGCGTCGGAAGACTTGAGCTTACGCCGGAGGGAACCGATGCGGCGGTGGCAAGTGTAGCCGATTTGGAGGATCACGGTGAGCCGACGTTGGCATTTTATCAAATTGCCGACACAAAGCCTGCATCTGCGACGCTGGCCGTCGTTGACGATGCGCCGATTATTTCCGTTCATCGAGTCGGCCGAGGCAGGGTCTGCTTGCTGAATGCTTCGCGGTTGTTCCAGTGGTACCGAGAAGATCTCGAAGGCGGCCTACTGTATAAGGTCATGTCGGGGCTGACGGCCTATTTGGGCCGAACGTCGAGTCTTGAGGCCGGGGTGGAATTGTTTGCCGAACGCGCAAACGATCGAACCAACAAGGTGAAGTTCAACGCATACGTGTGCGACGAGTCGTTTGCCCCCGTTGCCGGCGCGAACGTATTGCTCAGAGTCGCAGGGCAAGTGCTGAGCATGCGACCCGCCGATCGTGGGCGTTACGTTGCAGAAATCGAGGATGTTGGGAACCAGACCATCGTAGCCGCCGCTCAGGCAGAGACAAATGGTATGTTTCTTGGCGAAAAGACGATTGCCGCAAATTTGCCGCCCGCTGTAGGTGAGATGACAAATATCGAGCTCAATGAGGAGTTTCTGCGGGCCTTTGCCAAGAGGCTCAACGGCAGATACTTCCATGCGGACGATATTGACGAAGATGTGGCGAAGCTATTTGAGGCCCGGCGGAGCTTAGGCACTACGACCCGCATGAGTAGCGTCTGGCCCAACTGGCCTCTACTTCTGATCCTGTGCCTGCTTCTTAGCACGGGCTGGTTCTTGCGGCGGGCGATTGGACTTGTTTGAGGATGGAATGGCCAATATGAATAGAGTGGCTGTCATGGTTCTCTTGATCTGTGCGGTCTCAGCCGGGATTACCCAAGCGGGGGGTGATGAGCAGGGCGGTGAGACGTATGTTCTGATTGTCAGCGGAATAATCAGGGAACCTTCGGAACGGATGGCCAAGGAGAGGGTCGTCTCAACGCTACGCGACTATTTCCTGAATCACTGCAGGGTTGAGCCAAAGCGGCTGTTCCTGGTGACGGACAAACACTCATCGGCTCGCACCGACTCGCAGTCCTCCTCCGCCGAAAGCTTGCGAAAAACGATTCAATCGCTGGCCCGGCAAATCAAGCCCGAAGACAGGTTTATCCTTTACTATGCGGGCCAAGCCAATGTCGTAGCCAAGAAGCTGCGTCTTAACTTGCCCGGCAAAGACATTACCCACCTGCAGTTGGCCGACTGGCTGAACCCGATCAAGGCACCCTCTATCTTGGTCGTGCTGGATTGTCCGGGTGCCGGCCTCGCCATCAAGGACATCGCGGGTAGGGGACGGATTGTTTTAGGTGCTTGCACTGGTGAGCAGCATTACAGCACAAGATTCGGTGAGTATTTTGTCGGCTCGCTTACCGATAGTGAAAGTGACGCAGATGGTGATAGGAGAGTGTCACTGCTGGAGGCGTTCACTCGCACGTCGCAACAGTTGGATGATTGGTATCGTCAGCGACATCTGCTCACAACCGAGACCCCGGTGCTGGAAGATAACGGAGATGGGACGGCGAGCCCGCGGCCGTGGAAATGGAAGCAGAGCGGCGAAGACGGCATGATAGCGTCACAATTCTTCCTCTCTACCCAGAGGCTGAAGGAGGTCGTCCGTGAGTCAGAAGAATGAAAGTATGAACCGGCGGCGATTTCTGAGCACGACGGGCAAAGTAGTTGCCGGGGCTGCCCTGTCTTCTTGCCCCTACGCGGCAGGTGTTGCAGCGGCGGTCCAGACCCAACATCAAGAGGACATCGACCGTTATGACTTCATCCTGCCGAGGGTCCAGTTCGCCGGACAGCGATTCAAAGGCAGAGGCAGCGGACCTGATGTGTGGAATGTCAGACCCGGTGGGGACGCGAATCTGTTGACAGAGTTTAGCTCGGTAGTCCGATGCAAGGTCAAACCAGTCAAGGGGACGAACAACTGGCAGCCAAATTATGCAGAGCCGGGTCAGCTAAACGCAGTGGTCACCTTGGATAAGCTGAAGGAACTCACGAAGTACCCCTTCCTATTCATGACGGAGGAGAATGGTTTCGAGTTTAGCCAGAACCAGAAGCACAACCTGCGAGAGTACGTCCTGCGAGGTGGATTCCTGCTGATGGACGATTGTGTTGTCGGCTCCGGCGGCGATTTCTTCTATCAGAGTGCTTACAAACTGCTGGAGGAACTGTTCGGACGTGGAGCCGTGAGACGAATACCGCTGGAGCACGAAGTGTTTCACAATGTCTACGATCTTGGTGACACAGGTCTGCCGAGTTTGCAGCACAGGAATCCCATGAACGTCCGCGGGCTGCCGTATATGCACGGTCAGAATCACGGGGCCAGGGGAGTCTCTGTGGGGGACCGGCTCGCAGTTTTCTTGAGCTCTACCGATATTCACTGCGGCTGGTGTGACAGCTTGGGTTTTGAATTCGGTAGAGAGAACTACGAGAAAGCGATTCAGATGGGGATCAATATCATCATGTATGCGCTCTCACATTGAGCTGCGTCTGCTATCCGCTGCCGGGGAAGGCAGGTTGCGTTCCAAAGTCCTCTCTGCAGCCGAAGATCCTCGCGAACTTCTTCCACTCCTTGCCGAGCTGTTCGTAGGCCTGGGTCGCGCCGCTCCGGTCTTTGTCACGGATGGAGTCGACCATCTTGTTGCTTAGCTGAGCCATGTTGAATACCACCGTGCGGATATTCTCCTTCCCGGCGTCGTTGGCAGCCAGCTCGTCAATTACGCGCTTCATCTGCTTCATGTCCTCTAGCTTGCGTGGTGGAGGCCCGCGCCGGGGACGTGGCCCCGTTGCCCCTGCCCGGGATCCGTCGACATTCAGAATGGATTTGAATTCCAGAAAGACCTCGTCCAGGCGTCTGGACACCATTCTTGCCCCATTCCAATCGTTTGTCTGAAGAAGTCTGGGCAGCATCTGCAGTTGGGCAAACCCGGATTCCGCTCGCTGGGTCAAGAACCGGAGTTTCATTCTGGCCATGAACTGCCTCGGGGCACCGCCGCCTTGGAAGCCGCTGCTGAAGCTACCCCCGCCGCCAACGAATCCACCGCCGCTGCCACCAAAGCCGCCACTGACAGACCCTGAGCCGCCAAAGCCGCCTCCGCCAGTCGCACCGAAGCCGCCTCGAGCCGAACCCGCAATGAAGCCACCACCTTGCGAAAATCGCGCCCCGGGCCCGCCGTAATTGTCTAACGTGTTGGACCCGAGCATCTGACCAAGCCTTTGCCACTGCCGACGAAGCTGACCACACATTTCATTTGTGAGCTCATTGTTTTGGGAATCGCAGGCCGCAATGAGCTCATCGCTCAGCTCTGCGGTCCTGAATATGACCCTGTTCAGCCCTTCTCTCTCGATTTCATTTGGGACAAGCTCCTCGATTGCTTGCTTTGTCTGATCGAGTTGCTCCAGCCTTTCTCGCTGGGCCGCATCTAATTCTCCATCACGTTCCAACTCGGCTCGAACGGTGTCAAGGTTGACAGCCGATCTGAGGTCGTGGGAGACTTGGCGCAGATTCTTTGCCCATTTGTTCACTGAGTCCCAGTCCTTGTTGTCCGTGGCTCTGGCCACTCCTTCGAGGTAGTTCATTGCCTGCGAGACCCAGGTATTAGCTCTTGGCGGCCCCATAATGGGGCCAGCGGCACCGCAGATTCGCAGTACATCTGCGTCTGATAACGCCTTGTCGAACACCGCCACCTCATCGATCAGGCCGTGCCATGCGCGGCCGTCATACCTGGGCGCTCCACCGATGTGTAGCATGCCTGCGACGTCGCCGATATCGGTGTGTGTTATTCCCAGTAGTGCCGCATTCCTGTATACCCTGAGTGTTCCTCGGTCATACGTTGCCGCAACGTGTATCCAGTTGTTTCCAGACATGCCGGGTGCGAAATGGTTCGAAGCGAAGACGGAGCTGCCACTTACAACGCGGATTCTGGCATTGCCCGCGTTGTTGATTTCCACGGCACACCTGGTCCTGCTACCATCGAGGACAAAGAGCGCGCGAGCGTCGTCATCTCTGGTCTGTCCTGGTCTCACCCAAGCACAAAGACTGAACGCGCTCAGCGAGACCCTGCGTACGCTTACGCGGTCATTTCTGCCGTCGAAAGACATGGCCCCACTTGTTCTGCCATCTGCTACCTCTCTGGCCCCGTGCACAACGCCGTCACGGCCTGCGCCTGAAATGTCGGTTGCTCTTGCGCCTGTGACTTTGTCGAACGGGTAATATAGCACAAGACTTCTCCGCAGGTCTGCAGGCACCGCTTCATTCAGCGACTTGAGGTTTCTTCCCCCGGAACGTCCGTCTGTCAGCACTGCGCAACCGAGCAGGACCAACAGAATTACCGCCCACAGACGCCATCTGTATGTGTGTTTCTCAAATCCTGCGATCATTGCTATTCTCCTTTTCAATTGGGCTTTGTCTTCCAACACACCCACCAAGGCGACCAGCCGGCGGCTTTGTGAATAAACTTCGAGCAGACGGACTATCGTCCGGCCGTATCCGTCGGATTCTTCGGCGTCCATCTTTGACAGGGCAAGTTGATCGCAAGCCAGCTCTCTGTCGGTTCGCATCCGAAACAGAGCGAACCACACCAGAGGATTGAACCAATGCAGAATTTGACAATACGCCATTAGCCAACCAACGCCAATATCGTGTCGCTTCAGGTGCGCCAGCTCATGAAGGAAAACGTGCCTCAGGTCCTCAAGGCTGAATGTCTCTATCATGCCCGTGGGCAAGAGCAGTCTGGGTCGGACAAAGCCGAAAATCGCCGGGCCCTTGACCCTGTTTGTGACGACAACGCCAAGAAGTGTCCTGACACCCACTTGCTTCCTGCAGTCCTCCAACAAATCGAGCACGTTGTGGTCCGTTACTGCGCGGTGAGATCTGATGGCTCTGCAAAGGCCGAAATTGTCCACGATGATTCGTACGGCCAGAGCGATCGCACCCGCGAGCCATACAAGCGCCAATACCTCGGTTGTCCCCAGCCGACCCCGGTCTGCTTTTGGCTCAAATTCTTCCGGTCTATCTGGCACAGCCTCTACTCGCTCCGGCGCTGTCATAGGTGCTGTTTCCGAAACCTCCTCGAACTCAGCAGGGGCCGGTGCTGTTTCTTCCGAGTAAGCAAGTGTTCCAGTGATTCTGTGACCCACCTCGGGAGTCAGGTTGAAGAGGCTAACTCTGCTCTGGGGCGCCCACGGCATGACTATGTGTGCGATTAACAGCAGCCAAAGGCAATAGTGCCAGCTTGCAGGGAGTCTTCTGCCAAGCAAACCTTTCAAGGCCAGGATTAGACAGACCAAAACACTCACCTGGATGGTAGAATCCAGCAGCCAGCCGAGCAGCAGGGACAGTCGTGTAAGCACATACTCCATCTTATGCATTGCCCTTCTTGTCTAAGATTCTCCTCAGCTCTTCCACATCGTCACGAGATAGGTGTTCGTTCTCAATAAAGGCGGCGAGCATCGGTTTTGCTGCCCCGCCGTACACGCGTCGCAGAAAGCTGCTGTTCTCAGCCCCGACGCATTGAGCTTCAGTGACAAGCGGGTAGTAGTCGTACTCCCTACTTTTTCTCTCAAAGCCGACGGCCTTCTTCTTGACCAGCCGACTCAGCAGAGTCTTTATCGTTTTCGGTTTCCATGGCCTCGTCACGGACAGTGCCTCGACGACTTTGTTTGCCGTCAGCGGGCTTCTCGCCCACAGCGTTCTCATAACTTCCCACTCCGCTTCTG
>CP070675.1:5442890-5446133 GCA_020352215.1 Phycisphaerales bacterium | reverse complement strand
CTGACGAGTTCCCACTGACGACGCAGTCGGCCATGGTCAGGGACGACTCTTGTGAAAAGTCGTCTCGGCGGCAGTATACCCCGCCGCCATGTCCTACCGACGAGTTGCCTGCGATAGTGCATTTGGTCATGGTCACGTGCGAGTTGTCCCAGCACATTACCCCACCGCATACCCCTCCTTCTGCCGTGTTCCCCGCAACGATGCAGTCAATAAGGGTCACGAAGGGCCCGGAGGAGGTTAACACTCCGCCGGCATGTTTCGCTCTGTTCTGCACTATGGCACAATCCCTCACGGTCCCGGAAGAAGCATCGAAGTAGATGCCTCCGCCAGCCCAGGCGAACTCGGATTCAGGAGGAACCCAAAGCCGAAAACCTGTACCTCCGGTGATCGTGAATCCATCAAGAACGGAGGCGGCGGTCTCGTTGTTCTCGAAGACCACGACGCTGCCACGGTCCGGATCAGCCGGCGTGCCCATCCGGATGGTTGTCTCATCCGGCCCAGCCTTTGATCGGACCGTGATGGCCTTGCCTCGAAATGTGATCGGCTCGGTGATTACATACTCCCCAGGCGCCACCAGCACCGTATCCCCAGCGCTAGCTGCATCTATCCCTGCTTGTATACTACTGAAATCATAGCTTGCTACTGGACCTATGGTGATTGTGCCTGCCTGTACTAACCCAGCGTTTGCCAACAGAAAAATTGTGATCAAGTACCAGCTTTCCAGACTTCTTCTCTTAATCATCTTTTTTCTCCTTGTATTGAAATGATAGTGTTCGTTATACAAAATACTTCTCTATGAGAGCCAACGCATTTGCTTTGCTTGTTGACCTCCTTATAGACGTCCATGGATTGCCTACTGACAATTCCTTTAACTGTCCAGAAGACTTACCCAAATTCAATCCCGGTGCCCATTTGCCCATGGGCTCTACATCTAAAATCAGGAAAAATTCCAGATACTGCGCAAATTCCAAAATTTTCCTGAAATTTTTTTACTGCGATAGTCGTACTTACTGGACAAAACACGGATTAGCAGCTGTCAAATTGTTCTGATGATGACTGGCCTGACCCCGTTCCACTAAGGATGCTTGCCGATATGATTAACGTAGATCCGGAATGTGCTCGCCCAAAGAGAATTTGATGAATTACTCGGTCCTTGAAATCTTTGTCCTTACCGTCTATAATGAAATATCGACTCTCCACGAAATAAGCTGTTATGAGCCTTCGGCTCAATTTCAGGTGTCCTAAATTACCTGCTTGTCGTGGAGTGGGGCAAAGGCCCGATGCGGGAGGAAGCCCGTTATGCAGTACCATGGCAACACAGATATAGGCGGGGCAGGGGATGTGTTCTTGACGACCCACTGGTCTCTTATCGAGAATATCTATGGAAATGACGAGGACAGAAATCAAGCCTTGATCGGCTTATTGTTGACCAAATACTGGAAGCCCGTCTACTGCTATCTTCGACGAAAAGGGTATGAAAATGAGGAGGCAAAGGATCTGACCCAGGGTTTTTTTCAGGAAGTTGTTCTGGGCCGAGAGTTGATTCAGAAAGCCGACCAATCTAAAGGACGTTTTAGGTCATTTTTGCTAATGGCCCTGAATCGATACCTCATCAATATAAGGCACGAAGAAACCGCCCAGAAACGCATACCCAAACACAGACTTGTTCCACTGGACAAGATTGAACCTCCTGAGTTGCCATCAGAGATCACTGAATCTACGCCAGAAGACACATTCAATTATGCCTGGTTATCGGCGTTGTTGGAACAGATTATGACAGAAGTTGAAGCAAAATGTCGTGAGCAGGGCTTGGCCGTTCACTGGCAGGCCTTTTACGATAGAGTTATTCAGCCTATTACAGACAGTACTGATCCACCAACGCTATCTGATATTTGTGAAAAATACAGTATTGAGGATCAGAGAAAAGCGTCGAATATGGTTATCACCGTCAAGAGGCGCTTTCAAGCAGTTCTAAAACGATATATTCGTAATTCTGTGATTTCGAGTGAAGAAGTATCTGATGAATTGTCAGACTTAATGCGTTTTTTTCCAAAAGATGCGCAGGATTGAAAATATTTCTTGTATTTATAGTAAGAACGAAAGAGTAAGTTTCTTGTTAGGATCATTGGATTTATGTTTTCGCTCATGCAAGAAATAATATACAAGGCATAGAGTGGTATTCACAGCTTGATTTGATGATAGGATTATGAATAAGAAACCGATATTTGGCCTAAAGCCCGGGCAGCTAAACCGTCTTCTGTCTGTCGGCGTCGAAGAAACAAAGTCCACAAGCTCAACATTAGAAGAACTGGATGGTTATATTGGCCAGTACAGATTGCTGAATGTCCTAGGTGAAGGTGGTATGGGCGTTGTCTACCTCGCTGAACAGCAGCACCCTATCAGACGTAAGGTTGCGATTAAGGTCATCAAACCAGGCATGGACTCCAAACAGATCATTGCCCGATTCGAGGCTGAACGTCAGGCTCTCGCCCTCTTAGATCATCCCAATATCGCTCATGTTTTTGAAGCTGGAACATCGGAGGACAGCCATCCTTACTTTGTGATGGAGTACGTTAAGGGTATGCCCATCACTGAACACTGTGACCACAACAAACTCACCATTGAGGAGCGACTCGGCCTGTTTCTGCAGATCTGTCACGCTGTTCATCATGCTCATCAAAAAGGCATCATTCACCGTGATATTAAACCATCGAACATTTTGATCTCGTTCCAGGATGATCAGGCAGTTCCCAAGATTATCGATTTCGGAGTCGCTAAAGCTATAAGTCAACCGTTGACCGAACGGACATTATTCACTGAGCAGGGTCAATTGTTCGGTACACCCGAGTATATGAGCCCTGAGCAGGTAGATTTAGCGACACGAGACATTGATACGCGTTCAGATATTTATTCATTAGGAGTCTTGCTATATGTGCTACTAACCGGTGTTCTGCCTTTCGATTCCAAGACCTTTCGTGAAGGTGGAATTGAGCACATTCGGGAAGTTATTCGCGAAACTGAACCGAAGACACCTAGCACTCAACTATCAAATCTGGGTGAAGAGGCTGGTAAGGTGGCTCAAAATCGCCATACGGAAGTGGGAACACTTGCCAGACGGCTGCATAAGGAATTGGAATGGATTCCACTTAAAGCTATGCGCAAAGAGCGTGTAGAACGCTATCGGTCGGCCTCCGAGCTTGCAGATGACATCGAGAACTATCTGAATGGAGCTCCGTTGATTGC
>CP070675.1:5427263-5442790 GCA_020352215.1 Phycisphaerales bacterium | reverse complement strand
GGAGATTCTCTAAGAATGGGGCTTCCGGAAGAAAGGACAACAAAATTGAAGACTTCGGGAACATACAGAATCAGTAGAAATCCCATGTACCTTGCTCTTAATCTAATAATGATTGCTGCAATACTATTTACCATAAACCCTGTCATCTTAATATTAGCTGTTGTTGCTATATACACAAACCATAGAGTAATTGTAGGTGAGGAGAAATTCTTAGAAAAAGAATTCGGATCCGAATATATAAAATACTGTAAGAAAGTAAGAAGGTATATCTAATGATTACCTCCCTTCGGAGAGTGATATCCTAATCCCCTGTAACTGGATTAGTTGCAAGGGATTTTTCTTTAAGGTATTATGCAACACCATAAAGACAGTTTTTCATGCTTGCTGAGAGACTTCTTTGCTGAAATCCTATCTTGTTAACTGGTCCGTGCAAAGTCTGATCAATAAGCATGCTCTGACAAATCAGAAAAAGCCGGGCAAGATCCGCCCGGCTTATTGATCTGCAATGCGGCAATTCACGCGAAGATCACCGCATCGATCCGAGTTCCACCGACAACTGCTCGCACAGATCCATCGACTCGTCCATTCGGTCGAGAAGATAATCTGCAAAACGACCTTTGTCGGCAAATTCCTTCGTGAGCACTTGCAGAAGTCGTGTATCCTGCGTAGTGTCATAGCCTTCCCGAGTGCACTATGTATTCGTGCTATCTCCTTTCGGATGTCAGACCAATGGATTCTGTCCCGCTCGCCTATAAGAGGCGTAAAAACCCCATGCTCGTTACACAAAAACTGACTGGAGAGCACCAGGCTTGACGCAGAAAGGGGAGAACCCTGATGAAGAAACATTCGATACCGCGCTCAAGTGTTCAACAGCCGGCGGTCAGCCACCCGAGGCAACCTTGGCCGACGTTATCACTACAGGTTCCACGGGGACGTCACGCATGGGCAGCCGTTGTCCGTCCACAGTCGCTGTCTTTGTCGTCGTACTGACGGCCGCGATAGCATCGACAACATCGAGGCCTCCGACGACCTTGCCGAACACCGTGAATCCGCCGTTTTGAGCGTCCAGGTTCCTGCTATTGTCCGACAGATTGACAAAGAACTGTGACGTCGCAGAATCGGGGTCGCCCCCGAGTTTGGCCATGGCAACAGTGCCCCGAACGTTGCTTAGCCTGAATTCATTCACAATGGGAGGATGTGTTTGCCTTTTCTTCATATCGCCGTCAAAACCACCGCCCTGTATCATGAAGCCCCTTATCACTCTGTGAAATACGGTTCCATCGTAGAAGCCCTCCTCCACATATCTCAGGAAGTTCTTCACGGTGACCGGCGCCGCATCTTCTTCAAGTGCGATGAGTATAACGCCCATGGTGGTCTCGAGCTGTACGGTTTTCGGTCCCATTCTGTCATCTCCCCGCCGCTCCACGGGCGTACTTGTGCAGCCAGCTATAATTGTGACAACAAGCGTAGCGAACACGCTAAATTCCGGAAAACGTATCGCGTCAGGCCAACATCTGGAATGCATAAAGTGCCTCTCTGAAAAGAATTGTCTTATCGTACAACATAATCCTCATTACTCACAAGGGGACATCGCACCGAACGCGCTCAGTCCCACTTGTGCCTCTTGACGTGGGCGAGAATCTTCTGAGCGCACTTCAGCGCGGCGAGGCCCTCTCCGGCGCTAACTTCAGGTGCAAAGGACCGGTCGACAACCGCCTTCAAGAAGGCCTCCTGCTGCAATCGCACGGGCTCCTTGTCGTCAATCTGCATTTGCTCGATGTGCAACAAGTCAGGCCAGTTGACCTTCGTCAGGTCGAAATCGTCCCGCTCTCTGCGCTGCTTTATCCACTCGACGACGTTTGTGTTCGGGTCGGCCTTGATTACAATCCCGGTCTTCTTGAGAAAATCCACACTCAAATAGGCCTGGCGAGTAAATACTCTCAACCTTCTCTCGGTCCTCAGCGCCAAACGCGAGGCGGTGATGTTCGCGATGCAACCATTCTCAAAGGCAATCCTTGCATTACAGATATCTTCGCCTTCGTCGATGACGCCTACACCCACAGCCTCGATTCTCTTTATCTTGCTTGCCGCCAAAGACAGAATAATGTCTATGTCATGGATCATGACATCCAGCACTACGCCTATGTCGGTCGAACGAAACGGATAGGGACTTACTCGATGAGCTTCGATAAACTTGGGCTCGATGTCCAGCCGTTTTATCGCTTGGACGACGGGATTGCAGCGCTCGGAGTGGCCAACCGCAACCACCGCATCATACTTTCTTGCCAGGGCCACTATTTTCCTGCCCTCTCTGACATTGGCGGCGAGAGGCTTCTCAATCAGCACCGGGATCTTCTTTCTCAGAAACGGTTTCGCTAACTTCAGATGCGTCACGGTGGGGGTGGCTATCGTCACCACATCGATCTTGTCCAGGATATCCGAGCAATCGGTAAATGCTTGGCAGTTGTGCTGCTCAGCCAGCCGTTGGGCTTTGTCTTCGTCGGTGTCGACCACGGCAACCAGCTCGCTCTGGGGCATCTGGTCATAAACCTTGGCGTGAATCGTGCCCATCTTGCCCGCCCCCACGACTGCCGTCCGTACTCTATCCATAACATCTCGCCTGATAGGTGTATATCACTTCCATTAACAAGACTATTCGGCTCAACCGATCAGCAATAAGGGATTGGGCAACACGAAGCACTACCTGCTGTCACTTTCTAAGAGTCTCAAGGTATCTGCCAAATCGATGTTTACTGCTGTTGATTATCGCGTCAGTCATTGCCTTGACATTCTCATCGAGCCCGTGCTCCTGCGCCAAGGTCTGCGCTCTTGCCAGCAGTGTCCCCCCCCGGCGATAGAGCTCCCTGTATGCCCGGCATATCTTTTCCTGTTGGTCTTGATTCAGACCCGCCCGCTGCAGGCCCCGCTTGTTGACACCCCGGACTCTGACCGGGATGTGCCCGCTGACGATAAGAAACGGCGGGACATCCTGGGTGACGCCGGCAAGACCGCAGACGAAGCTCCACTTGCCGACAGTAACGAACTGATGTACGGCACCAACGCCCCCGATCCAAGCGCCGCTTTCCATCCTGCAGTGCCCACCAATATGGACGTCATTGCTGATAACGAGCTTGTCCTCGAACGTGCAATCGTGCCCAATGTGGGCTCCCACCATCAGAAAGTTGTCGTCTCCTATCCTGGTGGCCGAGCCATAATGCCGACTTGGATGGATTGTCACGTGCTCGTGAAAAGTGTTCCTGTCACCTATGACAAGCTTGCCTACGTTGGAGTCCGGCCCTAAACCAAGGACCTGTGGTGTGCATCCAATTACACAAGCAGGATAGAAGTGGTTGTCTTTTCCAATCGTCACGTCCTTCTCAATCACGACGTTGGCGTCAAGAATGGTGCCGGAGCCGATGGTGACACCGCCGCCCACATAACAGTTGGGCCCAATGGTGACGTCCTTTTCTAACTGTGCGTTCGATTCGATTACCGCAGTAGGATGTATGTCAGCCATTATATTAGTTCTCTTGCCTCGCCAAAAATCCTGTGGTTGTGGCGCCTCATGCCCTTTCATCGTCGATGAGCATGAATTTGATCTGGGCTTCGGCCGCCACCACTCCGGAGACCATCGCCCGACATTTGCAGTGTGCCGTTCTCTTTCTTAGCTTGAGAGTTTCGGCCGTTAGAATGAGCTGGTCACCCGGGACGACCGCTTTGCGCAGCTTCACATTATCCATACTAAGCAGGACCGCCAGTTTGCCGGTGAGTTCAAGTCTTTGGGCGAACAACAAACCTGAAACCTGAGCCATTGCTTCTACGATGAGAACACCGGGCATGATTGGTGTGCCGGGAAAGTGCCCCTGGAAAAACTGCTCATTGAAGGTCACGTTCTTTACGCCTTTTATGCGGGTGTCACCTTCCACTTCGATTATCTTGTCCACGAGCAGGAAGGGATATCTATGTGGCAGGACCTTTTGAATCCTGCGAATATCCAGAATTGCGTCGGTGCCGAACTTCTCGATGCGCTCCTGCCGCTGGGCCTCCTCATACAGTCTCTTTGCAAGCTGCTGGTTTAGAGAATGCCCGCTCTTATAGGCCACGATCCTGCCCTTGACGGCCCTGCCCACCAGAGCAAGATCTCCAATAAGATCAACGATCTTATGTCTTACACACTCATTTGGGAATCGGTAAGTGTTCTTGACGGGCCCGTCTGAGTTTATAACTAAAATTTCTCGAGGTCCGATGTGCTTGCCGATTCCACGTGCCTGGAACTGCCTGGCCTCAGCTTCAAGCAGGAAGCTGCGCGCCGACGCGAGGTTCTTCTCAAAACTCTCGGGCGTAAGTCTGCAGCTGAAAATCTGCCTGCCGATACCGGTGTGTCCCCCGTAGTCCAAATCGTAAGTGATGTTCAACCCACCGTTTGCGTATGGCAGAGCGTATATCGTAGCATCACCGGCTGTGACAGTGATGGGCTTGCTGATCACAAACTCTCTGCGGTCAACCTGTTGCTCAGTCATACCAAGGCGTTTGAGGACCTTGAAGTACTCAACGCAGCTGCAGTCTGGTGCCGGCAATTCTGCGGCATCAACCTCGACAACCACGTTGTCAATCTCGAGCGCACTGATTGCAGCCAGACAATGTTCCACAGTCTCTACGCTGACCGGACCCTTCTTAATCGTTGTGCGGCGGCTCTGCTCGGCCAGGTTCGGTGCGACAGCATCGATGCGCACAGCCTCCGGCGTGTCAGTGCGCACAAAGACCACACCGGCGTCTTCGGGAGCAGGACGGAAAGTCACCCTCGCGTCCTTGCCTCCGAACATACCCTTGCCGGCAATCTTCCCTTCACTCTTTATGGTCCTTTGAAGACTCAAGCTTCTTTACCCTCTCAGCCAATCGCTTTAATTGCTCAGCCATTTTCGGCAAACGCATCACTTGGCCGATCACCTGAAATGCCTTCTTCTTGTCAACAGCGGGAATCCAGGCCAGCTGCTGTCCCGGTCCGACGCTGCTCATGACGCCACCTTTGGCGCCAATCTTAGTGCCCGCCCCTACCTCAATATTGTCTGCCAAACCCACTTGGCCAGCTAAGACCACGCCGTCACCAAGCCGGCAGCTGCCTGCAATACCCACCTGGCCCGCCACGAGACAGCACTTGCCGATCACTACGTTGTGAGCAATCTGCACAAGGTTGTCTATCTTTGTTCCAGCCCCAATTATGGTATTTCCAAATTTTGCCCTGTCAATACAGCAATTCGCTCCGATCTCGACAGAATCCTCGATGACGACTCCGCCGTTATGCGGAATAAGTCTGTGAACGCCGTCGATGAAAGAGTACCCAAAACCCATCGATCCAATCGTGCTGTTCGCCTGGATGACGACATTGTTGCCGAGGCTGCAGTTGTGATAAACGACAACGTTGGTGTCAAGCCTACAGTTCCTGCCGATCTTGGAGCTCTCACCTATTCTGCACCCGCTGCCGATTACGGTATCAGGGCCGATTTCAACTTCTTCGTCAATTACGACACCGGGGCCGACGCACACGCCCTGGGACATCCGAACGTTCTTTCCAATCCTGGCGCTCGGATCAACTCCCTGGGGTGCCGGTTTCAAGCAGGGAGCAAAGACATTCAACGCCTCGATAAGAGCCGCGTCGACGTCTTCTACAACCAATTGCGGCATGGCCACGCCTTTGAGGCGCGTACCGACAATTACCGCCCCGGCGCGCGACTGACCAATGGCAGCGGCGTGCTTTTCACTCTTGACAAAAGTCACGTCACTTTCACCAGCCGTCGCTACAGCAGCCACGGTGGTTATCTCAACGTCGGCCTTGTCATCGGCGCCAATCAACTCAGCACCAAGCTCGCGGGCCAATTGTACGACGGTCAATTTCATCACAAGCAAAGAGTTCAAGGCTGGAAGCGAAAAACCGGCATGGAGAACTCAAAGCCAACTGTTTCCAGCTTCGACCTTGAGGCTCCGGCTCGCGTTCTGCACCTTGTGTCTAACATTCGTCCCTTTAGATCCCGAATTGCACCTCTCCTACGGAGCCGCATCTAAACGCGCCACGATATCAGTGCTGATGTCCACACACCCGGCACTATACAGCAGTTTGTGGGTACTGATGACCAGCATAAGCTGCTCGGAGGCGACTGGGAACTTGGGCTCGCCTCCTTCAAGGACCATATCCAATCCCTTCTCTTCTGCAACGTCCCTGGTTATCTTCAGGATATCTTGATACATTTCTTCGGTACGCTGTTTGTTGTTCAGGGTTCCCTCCTGCTTGAGGTACTCCTGCCTGACATTCAGGTTGGCTCGTTCTTCCAACAGTAACTTCGTCTGTTTCAGATGGTCGCTCGTGCCGGGCTTTAAGGTTCTCAGCTCAGCCTCCGCAACTGCGATCTCCTTGGCGATCTGTTCCAACTCCGCCCTGGCTTTCGCCTGCTCAGCCATAAGCTCCGACATATGTTTTGCATATCTCTGACTGACACGGAATATCTCCCCCATGTTGACAGTCCCGACTTTGAGAGACGATCCAGTGGCTTTCGGCTCAGCCCCACCGGATTGATAGCCGATGCACATAACGACAACACTGACAAGACAACTCAGAACAATAGCCGTCCTAATCTTCATGACGTTTCCTTTCATCTGTATCGAGTTCATGAAATTCAGCCGTTCAAAACATTGTCCCCATCGAAAAACTGAAAAACTGCACTTCATCCTCGTCCTCCTTCATGAGGGGCGTGGCGATTTCAAACCTCATGGGAACCGGCCCCAGCCACTGCGGCAGGATTATCTGTATGCCTGTCCCAATAGAGGCACGGTAACCACCGCTATCAATAATGCCGCTGTCGACGAAAAGCAAGGCCCCAAAATTATCGCCTATCAAAGGCACAGTGACTTCCGCATTGGCCAGAAATATCCAGTCGCTACCTATCGGATCCACGTACGCTGGGGTGGGCACACCAACCTGCAGCCCCCTGGTGCTAATGCCTCTGTACCGAAAACCTCTAATGCCGTACGAATAGCCACTGCTGCCGCCGGCATAAAACTTCTCAAAGGGCGGTGCGTCACCTACGACCGTGCCGGCACGGACCTTGGCGGCAAGAACGGTCTTGCGCTCCAGCACATCCTCACGAAGGGTCATGTAGTGCACATAGTTGCCCAGTAATATCCCGAAACTGTGGTCGCCGGTAACCTGCTCATAGCTGGTTCGGAAACTATAGCCGGTACTCGGCGTGAACTTGTCATCTGTCACCGTCTTTCCGGTGCCGAGCCTGACCCCGAAGATCGTGTTCTCACCCGCAACGTTGCTAATCTCTACGGGCGCGTCGGCATGGATGTTGTGAACGTCAACATTCTCACCCCGAAAGCCGATGCTCCTGCGCCACTTGCTCTTTCGTCGTTGCTCGAATCCGATGTAACCTTTCAGCCTGCTCTCATCATAGCTTTCCCTCCATCTCTCCCAGCTCGAGCCCACCACGTCGAGTTGGACGGGCTTATCGCGAAAGTATGGCTCGGTGAAGCTGACCGAATACTGATTGACTCGTGTCCCCGGTTCAAGTGAGACCCTCAGTGTCTGTCCCGCACCACGAAAGCTTCTCATACTCAAGAATTCGCCGAGGCTGTCGGGCCAGTCCGTAATGTCAAAATTGCGCTGCTGATACATGAGCCGGCCGATCAAACCGCTGTCGCTGCTGACACCAACGCCGGGCATGATCATGCCGGTCATCCCCTCCTTTATGTCTACACTTACGTCCTTTTGGTTTGGGTCACCGCTGGCCGACTGGATCGGCCGGATAACAGCATCCTCGGCCAACACAGTCATTTGGACGTTTCTCTCAAGCTTGCCCCCGCCCTGCTTCGGTGCCATATCAGCGTTGTATAGCTTGCCGGGCACGAAATCGTACTCGTCCAACACTCGACGGACAACCTTATCCTGACACTGCGTGTTGCCTGTTATGTCAATCCGACCAATTCGAAACTGCCTGCCCTCCATGATCTCGAACTCGACGTCGACAAGGCTCGCCACTACGTCAGGCGAATATTTTGGTCTCTGCTGGACCTGGGCATCAATGAAACCCCTTTCGCGGTAGAACCTGGCGATCCGCTTAGCGCTCAAATCAGCCCGCTGCTTGCGATAAACTTGACCCGCCGCGATTTCCAACTCCAGCTGCAGCTGTTCGTCGCCAAAGCGTTCGTTGCCCACAAACACAACTCGCTCGATGCGATAGGCCGGTCCCTCGTGGACTGTGAAAGTGACGCGGACCTTTCGCTTGTCCGTCGTGAATTCTTCTTTCGCGGTTATGCTGTGATCGAGGTAACCCCTATCATAGTAGAGCTGCTGAAGCCTTTCCGTGTCCTCGGTCACACTCTCAACATTGTAGTAATGGGGCCGGACAAACCATTTTCGTGTCTTTGTCTTTATGACTTTGCGGAGGGTGCCTGCCCCTATAGCCTCGTTGCCGACGAATTTCACAGAAGCAACTCTGACTCTCGGTCCCTCATCGATCTGATAAACCACCCTACCCTGAGACAACTTGTCTTCGTCCACCGTTACTTTGACGAAAGCGAACCCTATTCTCTGATGAATATCAACCAAGATCTGCCGGCCGGCCCGGGCCACAAACAGATCCAGATAGTCACCTACCTTGAAATCAAGCCTCTTAAGCAGAGTCTTGGCCTTGTACTTGCGGTTGCCGACAAAATCGATCGATCGGACTATATCGCCCCTGCTGCCCGCAGCCGAGACCTCTATCTCACCGTCTTCGACCGCAGCAGTCCCCTCTGGCGACATGCGGCCGGACCGGCTCGCCTCGGGCTTGGTGGACGCACAGCCGCCACCCAATAAAACAATTAACGCAGAAACAATTATAACTGCGTCTCGCATCTGGTATCTCGTATCCGGCATCGCTCGATTCGGCAAACGAATCTCGAATTAAGAATCTAAGACTAAAACGGCACCGACTGTTCGTCTACGTGAGCAGCATTCTCGAACCGTGTAAACTTTTCACGGAACGTCAACCTCACGGCTCCTATCGGACCGTTGCGCTGTTTCGCAATTATGATCTCAGCCGCGTTGTTATTCTCGTAGCTCTCGTCGCCGCGGTGGTAATAATCTTCACGATGCAGCAACATCACCACGTCGGCGTCCTGCTCGATACTACCGCTCTCGCGCAGGTCGCTCATTCTTGGCCGATGACCCTCTCTGCCCTCCGGAGAGCGGTTCAGTTGACTCAGAACAACAACGGGAATGTTTAACTCTCTGGCCAGACCCTTGATATACCTCGATATCGTGGAGATTTCCTGTTGACGTGACTCGACTTTACCCGTGCCCAAGTGCATCAACTGTAGATAGTCCAAGATGACGCACTTTATATCGTGCGAACTCTTGAGCCTCCTTGCCCTGGCTCGAAGCTCCAACGGCGTCAGCGCCGACGTGTCGTCGATAAAGATCGAGCCCTGGGCAAAATCGCTACAGGCCTTGGCCAGGTCGTGATACTGCTCGGCCTGCAACATTCCTTTCCTGACGGCCTGCGCATCGACAGAACCAAGGCTGCACATGAACCGTTCGGCCAACTGTTGTTTGCCCATCTCCAGAGAGAATATTGCAAGCGGGACCTTCTCTACCACGCCCATATACTCGGCGATATTCAATGCCAAACTGGTCTTACCCATGCTGGGTCTGCCGGCGACGATTATCATCTCGCCGTTCTGCAGCCCGCACGTCAGATCGTCGAGCTCATAGTAACCGGTCGCCAGACCCGTTACGTGACTGCCTTCTCGTTTTTCGATGATCTCATAGACCTGGGCAGCCAGGTCTTTAAGCGGTACGGCAGAACCCGTGATTTTCTTGTCGGTTACGGAGAATATCCTGCGCTCGGCTTCGTCGAGCACTTCGCCCGGCTCACCGGTCGGGTCGTACGCGTCGTTAAGAATATCCGTCGCGGCGGTAATCACCTCACGCAACAGCATCTTCTCCTTGACGATGCCGGCGTAGTACATCACATTGGCCGCCGAGGGCACCGACTGAACGACCTTTTCGAGGTACTCAAGCCCGCCAACCGCCTCAATCTGAGCGCGCTTCTCAAGCTCGTCGCGAAGCGCCACGCCGTCGATAGTGTCGGCTTTGTGCTTCTCGTAGAGACCGACAAGGGCGTCGAAAATCATCCGGTGCTCGTCCCGGTAAAACGCGTCACTGTCCAGCACCTCGATAACCTCTCCGATGCACACCGGATCGATCACCATCGAGCCCAACACCGCAGCCTCCGCCGCCAAAGACTCGGGCATACTGCGGGTGAGTCCGAACGTACTGTCGCCTGTTCCGGCCCTGCGATTGGCTACCGCACCTCCGGCACCTGTGTTGGCCGAGACCATGCCACCGTCACCTGCCATAACCTTCTACTTCCTTCTTTACTGACTTACGACGGCTCAGTAATCCGGCCGCGGTCCATTTCTCCGATTTTTGTTCTCGCGGCATTCTACTCACCCGCCAGCCACCAGTCAAACACTTGTTTTAACTATTGTCCATAACCGATCTTACAAACTGTTCAAGAGGTGACAGCGTGCGGAGGCGCGCGACGCAGGATTGCAGATGCTGCAGCAACGCTCTATGACAATTACTGCAGCTTGGCCCTCAGGGCAATCTACCATTGCACCGCATCGGTTCAAGAGAAGTTCGCGTTCTCTTAGGCGCTCTGAGAAAGTGGGCTTGTTTGGCTTTGATTTGGGTTTGTTTTTCCGGCCGCTGGAGGCGGATCTATCTTCGTACTCCTTTGTCCAGACTGAGTTTGCGTGGATTTGGCCTTTGCGGAAATTGGCTTTGTTTTGCAGAAAAGCCTCTGGAATTGCCCGCCGATCTCCCAGCGATTCGGCCCCCTTTCTTCTGTCTCCGGTCTCCTTTCTCGTGTATTCCGCCTTCTGCCTTCCTTCTTTTCACGACCACTGCTCACAAACGACTATTCACTATCAACTGTCGACTATTACTTCGATGCGCATTCTACAAGACGGCAGGCCCGGTGTGAAGCTAAATCTTTTATTTTCAGCAGCTTACCGCGGATTTGCCGCGTGAGATACGCCCTTAATAGGGGAATTGGTTTTCCTGATTTCGGCCCCCTTTTCTGCCGATACTATCTCCTGAAGGGCAGAGAGCAGCAACAGCGGAAGACATGCACCAATTGACGAACTAGCGCAGTTAAGCCATTGCTTGTGCTCTCTTACTCTATGCCGAGAGGCTTGGGATCTTATACTGACACTTAGAGTTCTGGAGTCCTATACGGAAACCATATATACATTGTTAGCTGCTAATAAAATGGAGGACAAACGACCACAAGAACTTCTTTCTAAAGGTTCAATATCCCCGGGTGGTGAGCATGCGTGGAAAATGGAAGATGTCCCGAAAGTAATAGAAGCAGCTCGCATTGTGGGATTAGCCAACTTAGGCGGGCAACCACAATTTCAAGGCCCAATTGGAACAGCGGAACCGTATTGGCTGGATTTTGGATCAACAAAACGTAAAACAAATGAAATTTCGCAACAGTATGTCGATAGATCGGCAACTGAAACATTGACTGCTTTTCATCAACTTTGCCAATCAACCGATTTTGAACAGGAAAGTAGTGATTGGTCACACATTAAAGCGGCAAAGAAGAAAGGGATAGATCCAATGGAACATCTTTGGTTCGTCCTGTATTTTGGTGATAACAGCTAACAAGCAGGTCCATTGGATTGCCGGCGCAACCAATGACCTATTGTGTTCGCCAAGAGAAGACCATGTGCCTCACAATGACAGTTCGGTTCAGCAAGCCGGTTGGCGATCGACTTGCACACGTGACAGGTGATGCCAACCTGTTGAACACGTCTGAACGGAAGAACTGGCTGCGCAAGCCAACCGGCTTGGTTTTCTTGTTTGAAGAAGGTGAAGGTTGTGCCTGCAGCATGCTCACCGACGAGGCCGACTGGGGACAGCCATATTGGGACCTCAGACCTGAAGTCCTTCCCGTCATCGCAAACACTGTCGAGCGGCTGGCCTCGTCGATCAAGGAACCTTTTCAGTTTGAGGCGCTCTGGGCCGGAGATCACCCGGAGCAGAACATGGCCGTCACAGCAACTGAGCTTGCTGACCTCATCAAGGCTGGCAAGATTGGTCAGAAGATCACATACAACGTAAAGATTGGCGAACAACCGGATCCATGCGATTGAAAATGGCGCGCCATCTTCAATCGCATGATCCGAGGCGTTCGGTACGATATTTTCAACGTGACTCATGGTTGAACAAACATCAAAGATCCCCTATGAGCTATCTGAAGTCTTTCAACGTTTACAACAAGAGCCGCTGATTTATATACGAAGTGAAATTCCTATAAAACGCGCTATTGTACAAACGACGAGAATACAGAATTGCTTGATAATTCTGCACTGGGCTTTTTCGTCATTCATGGAGATGTTATGCGTGATGATATCATGATGTCCATCTCTGTCCTAACTGATCCTGCATCATCCAAAGTTAAGAGCGAAAAAAGGTATAACCTTACACTCAAACATCTGACGAATCTCATCCCGACGCAGGATTCTACTCTTGCCGACAAGCCAAGGGGCTGTTGCTAGAAGACGCCAAAACATAATGGGAGTCTTTTCGCAGCCACAGAAATCGCAGAATTGGTCATCATGATCTTGGCACTGTCCTAAAAAAGGACAGATCAACTCCTGGCAAACATAGGTATAAACGATGGCGATACAGTTCTAGATCTCATCGCTGATATGCTGAATACAGTTGAGACTTACTACGATGAAGATAAAACAACATACCATTGCGGGCTTACCGTGAAGGCAATTCAGAAGAACCAATTAGGTTTCTCCGGAGAAACTCTGAGTTAGAAAAATACTTGAATCACAAAGAATTTGGCGACCCTGTTAACTAATTGCGAGGGGCACCTAACACGCGGCTGGAGTAAAGTATGGTGTCCCCGGAATTACAAAGTTATGACTATCTCAAACACTAAAAATACAGTAAGAGCCGCTGCCGCAGTACTTAGGTTAATACTATTGCCTAAGGATTATCCAGTCTGGGTAATAGTCGCTCTGACATTATATTACTTTGGCGTATGGCAGATAACAGGAATCATCAGTAGTACTGTAGCCCAAGAAAACCGCATGCTCTTAAAACAGGAGGGAATCATATTGGGTTGCTTCATAGTCCTAGTAGAGGTTCTCAACCAGATTACTTACTGGCTTGGCCAAAAAAACCATGACTTGGCGGTTAGACTAAAAGCAGTTCTTTTTTGGTGTATTTATACGGCAGGAGCCGGCACATACATCTATCTGGCGAGCAATGTCGAAGGAAAAGTGCCTTGGGGTTGGAACCAAGGCTTAGGGCAAACCTTATTCCAAATATTGTTCTGTTGGTTTTTAACGATATACAGTCTTTGTCCGAGTTATCGTTTCCTTTTGCTCTGTGGAAGTTTTACAACCACTCGAAGGCAATTTTTGGCCTTAAAAGATGATGACAAGCGTGTTCGTCTTAAGGCTGCCGAATTTTTCTTTTTGAAGAGAGGTAAAAAGGTTACTGAAGCCCTTATTGAATTGTTAGATGATAGTGACAAAGAAATCAGATGTGCTACTATATTAGCTCTTTCTGCAAGAGGAGAAAAGAGAATACTCGACGAATTCGAGGGAAGGCTAAACAACGAAGATGAAGAACTGAGAAGCGAAGCTTTGATGGGGCTTTATCTGTCGAGAAGTCGAAAAAGAAGTGAGGCTCTATTTAATGCGTTACAAAATAAACATGAGGATGTTAGAAATTCGGCCGCTTTACTACTCGGAGACACAGGTGATAAGCGTGCCATTGAACCCTTAACAAAACTCTTGAAATATAGTACTGATGACTCAGTAAAAGAAGTTGCTTCTAAAGTTCTAGCCAAATTTAACGATAGTTAGGAGGAAACCGGGGGGACACCTTATAATGGCACTAAGTTAAGCATATTTGATCGTCTCAGAGGCTGAACCAGATGCCGCTTGATTGGAAATTTCGCTGATTTGGCTGTCAGACAAGTTGCTTTCTTGGCCACGATTCCCCTTGACTTAGTGCCATTCGGGGCACCTTACTTATTTTTCCCTCTCATTGAGGTTCTTTCGTAGCTCGCAAGGAAAGTAAAGTGGTCAGGTACATTTTTCGATGAGTTGTGCTTGCTAACGATAGGTTTGGATAGAGGACAGCGGGTGCCCTGAATTGCTCCGGAGCTTTGGGGCGTCGACATCGGCTGAAATAGCCGGTGAGACATCCTCGCTAAACGGCGCAATTGCAGCGATCTGGGACCTTCTCCGATTGGAACACCTGGGGGACACTCTGGACAACCATCTACTTACGGCGGCGGCGAGTGCACTGGCAACGCCCAAATTGCCGCTCTTCTGGGCCAGAAAATTGTGTGAGCGGATAGATCGAAGCCGTCGCACGGCCGCGTTTTTGTTGCTCCACCTTTGATGCCCCTGAGCCGGCAGAAACAAGACATTGCGATGTCAGTGGATTTTTGCCACCAGGCTGGCTTTCTCTTGGTTGCATAGGAACAAAAGGATTACCCGTTGGCCCTGGAATACCTTAGTGACGGGTGCCAGTTGGACCCCAATAATGTGCAGATTTTGGTGGATTTGAGCAAAGTCTACTATGCCCAAAAGGACCACCGCAAATCGCTGGAAGTGGCGCAACGAGGGGTATCGAGCTGGACATCACCGCGGTCAAGAAAGCTCTTGAAGATTTGAGCATGTACCGCGAAGGAATGGCCCGCGTGAGTCGATGCATGATGCGAAAAAATGCTTGTGAAGTCCATGTCAATGACGATAATGGGCGGTAATGAAGCCAAAACGACGTTTGGGCCGCGGCCAAACAACGAGCCCAGGAACAAGCGTAGCATTTTAGACCAGTAGGAGACCACTATGAGCGAACCCACGAAAGAAGATACGTCCCGTCGTGAATTCTTGAAGAACACTGGTCGCATTGCGGCAGCCTCAGTTGCAGCGACAGGGATCGTCCCTCGCGTCTACGCAGCAGAGAATAACACGATCAAAGTAGCCTTGGTCGGCTGTGGTGGTCGGGGTACCGGCGCAGCATCCGACGCCCTATCAGTGAAGAATGGCCCGATTAAGCTCGTCGCCATGGCCGACGTCTTCGAGAATCGCCTTGCTCGCAGTTACAGGGGATTGACCGACAGGCATGCTGAACAGATAAACGTCCCGAAGGACCAGCGGTTCATCGGCTTCGATGGTTATAAGAAGGCCATGGACTGTCTTGACGCGGGCGATGTCGTAATTCTTGGGACGCCTCCGGCATTCCGCTGGCCACATTTTGCCTACGCCATCAAGAAAGGGATCAACGTCTTCATGGAGAAACCCATCACGGTGGATGGTCCGAGCACTCGCAAGCTCCTGAAGCTGGCGGAAGAGTCCGTCAGCAAGAACCTCAAGGTAGGTGTCGGCCTCATGGTTCGCCATTGCAGGGGCCGACAGGAGTTGAAACGCAGAATCGATGGTGGCGA
>CP070675.1:5393130-5427163 GCA_020352215.1 Phycisphaerales bacterium | reverse complement strand
TTTGCGGGAATGGTCGTGGCAGAAGCATCGGTATCGGGCACCCGCCACTACGTCGGAGCCGACAGATTGTCGGTAAGGTACATACCGCCGATGTTCACGGCATCATCGCCGGTGTTGTAGATTTCGATCCAATCATCGTTGTCGCCGTACGCGTCTCTGACGAAACCGTGGTTCTCAGCCATAAGCTCGTTTATTACTAGCGCGATTCCACCACCGTCCTGCAGCCAATGTTCAGCCAACAAGGCAAAGTCGGTTGCGTTGACGCCATTGACGCCGTTCAGATCGGCACATGGGGCGCCCGCACAGGTTGCGTCCAGCCACTGTTCGGCAAAGACCGTCAGGTCTTCGGTGTCGACCCTGCAGTCGCCGTTCAAGTCACCCGTCGGACAGCCTGTGCTGACGGAGATAGCCAACGACAGGATTAGCATTAGACCAAGAAATCGGATTGTCATTGCGTCGAGCATCTTCTAAGTGGTTCCTCACCGATGTGTCAGGCCGCCGCCAGCGGCCTTGTGATTGCGAGCGGTTACAGCCTGCCTACAAAACAGGAACTCCATCAATTATCGGCCCCAAGGAGGCAGAACTTGAGAATAGGCACTGCCTATTTTAACATATTGGCCCCAGTTGAGTCAATGCTTTTCAACTCTTGCGACGGTCCCAGGGCGTGCGCAGTGGAGCCTGAGGACGAATCCCGGGCTGAGTAACGTGGGCAGTGGTGCACTAAGAACGGGACCCTCAGGAAGGACAAGCGCCATTCTTGAGGGTCCGAGAAGAGAACGTAATTACCATCCCGTACGGCGGAGCGTCAATCGGCGATCAGATAGGGCTGCTCCGGCAGCTCGCGGATCCAGATGTTGCGAAAACGGATGGGATTGCCGTGGTCCTGAATACTGATCGGAAGTTTGTCGGGGTGAGGACGGTACCTGGCCTTTCTCTTGTGGGCCGTCGAGCCCTGAATCTCAACATTGTTTTGCACGACGACCCCGTTGTGGAAGACGGTTATGCGAGCGGGTCGCACACATTTGCCGTTTTCGTCGAAGATGGGTCGCAAGAAACCGACGTCATAGCTCTGCCACTCGCCAGGTTTCCGGCAGGCATTGACGATGGGCGGGTGCTGGCCGTATAGCGACGCGGCCTGGCCGTCGGCATAGGTCTTGTTGTTGGCGTAGTCGCTGTCGGTGTACGAGTCAAGGACCTGAAGCTCGTACCTTCCCATGAAAAATATGCCGCTATTGCTGCGACTCTGGCCTTTGTCCTTGGGGTCGAAGTCTTCGGGCGTGGCCCACTCGACATGCAACTGGCAGCTTCCGAAGGAATCGACGGTGTGAATACCGCCGGCTTTTCTGGCAACTTCCATGTACCCATCCTTGACTGTCCATTTGAAAGAGCCGCCCTTGTCACTTGCCAGCTTGGAGGTGTCGACACCGTCGAAAAGTACGATGGCATCCGACGGAGGTTGACAGGGGTTTTCGGCCGGCACGACTACCGGTGGAAGTGGGCGCGTCATATCGTGGACTTTGTATTTGAGTTGTGCGGCATAGGCGGCCACAGCCAAACATGATGCCAGCAGAAACAAGCAAACACCAGTTTTGTACGCAGTAGATCTATTTGTCATTACTTTCTCCTCGATTTCTTTGCCGGTCAAATCTAAGCAATCACACCTTTGCGTGTGTTCGCCCCCCTATTCGCCAGCCCCCGGAGGGCTCGAAGATAGGGCTCTGCAAACAACGCTACACATTCTCCGGAACGACGAACGGCTTGCGATATGGACGAGTGAGCAGTCTGTTTGCCCTGCGGCTATCTACGAACCTCTCGTTCTCCGGGTCGAATTTAAGCTTCGGGCCGAGGCAGTACGTGCTCTTCGACAAATCGAGGCCTAAAGTGCCTTTGACGGTTTGGGTGATCGTCTCCCAAGAGTTGGCGACTTCTTCCTGCTGATCGAGTACGTCCGACCTGGTCCTGCCGGAGACCTGCTCGCCAAGGCGATAAGAGATGTTGCCCAAGTGGCAACACGCCGACGACAGGTGTCCCTCGGCAATGTCAGCATGGAGATCTTCACGCTTCCGAGAACGCACACAGTGTATGAAGTTCTCGAAGATGTTGCCGGGGCCCATCTCCACATCAACGTCCACCAGGCTTTCGCCTTTGTCCGAACCATTCGGATAGAACTTGCCGCCCTTGATCACGCCTTCCTCAAGGTAGAACTCGTTACTGACCTTCTTTGGGTACTTCTTGCCGTCGAGACCCTCGGCGTCAACCAAACCGATGACCTCGAATACCAGCAGTGGCCCACCAAAGTCCATCACGGTCAATTGGCAGTTGGGAGTCTCGGCCTGGTCAGTGAACGGCGGATGACCGGGCGTCGAGTTGACCCAACGTCCGCCCATGCTAATCACGCTCTTCGGCAACACAGCGCCGGGAATCGCCCACCGTGCAATGTCCATTTGATGGACACCCTGGTTACCGATCTCTCCATTGCCGAAGTCCCAGAACCAGTGCCAGTTATAATGGACTATGTTCTCGTGGTACGGCTGGTCTTTTGCGGGCCCGAGCCAGATATTGAAGTCCAGGTATTCAGGCGGCTCTTTCGTCGGCTTAAAGCCAACACCCCATCGCCCTTTTCCATTCTTAGAAGCCCACGCCTTGGAAACCAGCAGCTTGCCATACTTGCCACTGGCGACAGCGGCCACCTGCCTTGCCCAGCTGCTGCTCGAGCGGCTCTGCGTGCCATGTTGGACTATTCGTTTGTACTTCTCCGCGGCCTCGACACACTTACGGCCCTCGAAAATGTTGTGGCTGCACGGCTTTTCAACATAGACGTCCTTACCCGCCTGACAGGCCCAAACCGTCGCCAGCGAGTGCCAGTGGTTCGTCGTAGCGACACCTATCGCGTCGATATTCTTGTTATCCAAGAGTCTGCGAATGTCCACATACGCATCGACTTTCTGGTTGCGGTCTTTGAACGACTTGGCCCGGCGCTCGAGAACATTGCGGTCCACGTCGCAGAGCCCCGCTAACCTTACTCCTTCCATATCGTCGAACGCCCCGATGTGTGAGCCCCCGCGACCGTTAATACCCACAACAGCCACGCGGATGTCGTCGTTGGCGCCCCGAACACGGGAAAACGGGCTTGCCAGGGTCATACCAAGACCGGCGGCCATCGAACCCTTCATAAAATCTCGACGTGTGATACGCTTCATGAGCGTCCTCCTTCCTCATACATTTAGCTTTAAGCGCTTAGTTTTGAGTTATCGCACAAGCATCAAGAACTCAACGCTGTCTTGACCGTGCCTAACCTCAGTTCTGCAGAACTCGTGTCCCAGCACAGCCCGAGAGTAGTATAGAGAAGGATACCTCAAAGATGTCTCAATGGCAAGCGTGAGGCGAAAAAAGATGGGGGTCGTGAATTCGCCGTTGCATCATCGGGACGAGGCTGGATTCGGGATCGGCTCAGTCGTTTCTCCCGATGATCTGTTCGATCGCCCGAGCCACGACATAATCGGGCAGCTTATTCGGGGCGGGGTCGGCCTCATAAGCAGATATTATGCTGCCATCCGGAAAGGCACCAAGCTCCTTGATGAGCTCGTCTGCCAAAAGCTCCAGCCTCTGCTCGACAAGGCCCGTTTCCACCTTGGCGCGGGATGCCGCAAGCAAGGTGGCGAACTCCGCCCGGCCGTCATACCAGTTAAGCTGCAACTCAAGTTCAGCAGCCTCCGGCGATCTGATACGGTCAAAAGTATATTGGATCCCGACGGGGTTGTACGCCTCGAGGCGTTCGTCCACAAAGGCCAAACATGCGTCCCGGTATGCGGCGAGTTCCTCGGCGTCGAAGGCTCCAAAACCACGCTTGGCGACTTCCTCCCGGAGCAACTGATCTGCGATTTCGGTTAGACGGTCCTTCTGCGCTGCGAGCTGTTCATGCAGCGCCTCATGGTAAGCATTCAGAAGCAGCCTCAAGTCATTCATTTGGCGTATCGAGTTCCAAGGGTAATCTTAGCATAGAGAAGCGTGGAGTTCCACAGAATCAATATACTCCTGAACCGTGCAGCATGTGGTCGGGCGGTAGCGGTAGCCTTCGAGAAAGACTGACACGATCTCATCGGATACAGCCGCACGTGGGGTTGACAAAGACAAAAGAGATGGTCAAATCTATGAATATGGGTCAACGTGTTGTTTGGCCCTGCAAGTTCAGCGAGTTTTTCTCAGGGAGGACAGATCATGAAAATGGATGTCACTCGCGTTGACGTGTGGGCTGCAAGTATCAAGGACCGGCCCGGCGGTTTGGCCGAGAAGCTCGATGCTCTGGCGCAGGCCGGCGCCAATCTGGAGTTTGTAATAGCCCGGCGGGCTCCGGAAAAGCTTGGTATGGGTGTGGTATTTGTAACACCCATCAAAGGGGCAAGCCAGATCAAGGCGGCGAAAAAGGCCGGTTTCGCAAAGACAAAATCCCTCCATGCGCTGAGGGTGGCCGCCAGCAACAAGGCCGGTCTGGGCGCGAAACTGACCGCGGAGCTCGGCGACGCTGGTCTCAACCTGCGGGGTCTATCGGGCGGTGCAATTGGCAAGCGAGCGGTTTTGCACTTGGCCTTTGATTCAAGTGCCGATGCCGGTAGGGCTTCGCGTCTGCTGAAGCGAATATAGTCAAGTAACCAATAGATGCACTACGGTTTACTGCTGCAGTGCGAAGACAGCGATGAGGGTCTGAGCGAGCTGTTGGACTGCCTTCTGCACGGGCGCACATATTGGTTCGCCCAGTCGGGTATGTTCCGGCTGAATGCCGATGAAGAACACATCGGGGTTCGTCTGCTGACAGATAGGGTCCACAAACATGTGCGGCGAAAGTGCATGGGTCGAGAAGACAAATGAATCCAATTGATCGGGCCGGAAGATGCTCAGCGTTCCGGGGCTGGCTCCAAAATCGATGGCGTCTATGATAATTAGGGTTTGGGGAGTCTTTTTGATTATTGGCCCGACGTAATTCTCAGGAACGGTGCCTGCGTCAACCACCTCGGCAGCGACCTTACCCATGAGTTTCTGGCAAACGAGCGGTCCAGCCCCATCATCACCTTTGAGTGTGTTTCCGATTCCCACAATAACGGTCTTGGAGCCCTGCAATTTGTTGAGTTGCTCCAGCGGATTTGAATTAGTGGTCATTGGTAGTCCGGATGTGGGCGGTCGGCACAACGGGGACTCTGTAGTCCGCAAGTCTCACGGTCGGATGTTCAGTTCGCACTTGCACTTGGGGCACAAGATTCGCATAAAGTCGCTCGTTTGGACGGTATCTGCCCCCTGATGCTGAACAGCCTGCGGTTCTTCCGTCAATTCCGCACGCTTGGCGATCAACAGTGACGGGTTAGCATAGGCCAGCGGCCCCAGCTTCTCATAGAGCCAAACGAGGTGCTTCTTGGTGCCGACTACTGCGCCACACTTCTCGCAAAGCTGGAGTTCATACTCATGCGTTTCGGCCATAGCCTCTCTATCTAAGCCGGCCAAATCCCACTCGTTCGAGAGCCTTATGCCTGTTTCCGTAGTGCAACTTTCGCTGCAATTCCCACAGAAGATGCACGTATCGTGTCGGAGGGTGATTTTCCTCACGGGCGGATCAGCCTCGGTGTCTTCCGTCTGGGTCAGCGCCAACGTAGGACAGACATTCACGCAGGCGCCGCAACCTATGCAGCTATCAAGATCAAACTCCGGCTTGCCTCTGTATCTCTCGGGCACGACGCAAGGCGCGGCGGGAAAACGCGTGGTAAACCGCGGCGACAACACCGCTGTGACCGCCTCTTTTAATTCTCTAAGCTTTGGCAACCGCAATTTCGGACTCCCATCGTCTGTTAGTTGTTTCACTCAGCCTTTGGGCTGGCTTGCTTAGCATATTTGTCAACGACACTATTGTCCCACAGCTTTACTCCGGAGGCGTAGGCACCCTTGGCTATAGCGTGGGCAGCCGCCGGCGAAGTTACGAGGATGAACACGGCGCAAATTGTCGCCTTAGCGGCGGTGGGGCCGGATGCACTGGCAATGGCAACGCCGATCAGCAGCATAACCGTGCCGAGAGTAACACACTTCGTCGAGGCCTGGAGGCGATTGTAAACATCTGGGAATCGAACCAGCCCTATGCAGCCGAATATGTCGAACAGTACACCAACCGTTATCATTGTGAAGCCAATTATGTCAGTCATCGAAACTCCTTCCCTCCAGGAATTTTGCCAATGCGATCGTGCCAATGAAGCTCAGCAATGCCCAGCCGATTGCAATGTTGAGATAGAAGTCCTTTCCCGTAAAGAGCCCGAGCAGGCCACAGAAGCCCACTATCGCCGTGCCCAAGATGTCAATAGCCACAGTCCGGTCGGGGGCCGTCGGGCCACGACCTATCCGGTATAGACACAGGAAACAGCACACGAATAAGCCCAAATATAACACAGTCGCCATAGCTACCTCTTCTATTCGAAAATCCTCTTCAGGAACCACTCAAACCGCTTGGCGATGAGCTTGGTTGCCTGATCGATATCGTCGGACTTGACGTTGATCCAGTGGATGTACAGATATCCATCATCGGTCAAATCCACGGTCAGTGTCCCCGGGGTCAAAGTTATAGAATTCGCCAATGCCGTGATGCCCGAGTCTGTTTTGAGCTCTGTCCTTATTTTGACGATTCCAGGTTTGATCGGCATCTTTGGATGTAAGGCACGGTAGACCACGTCCAGATTGGCCTTTATCACATAGTAGAAGAATACCGGCACATAAATCAGAAACCAAAACACGCGGGCAGGTGAAATAAACACGTGGTGCTCCTTGGGTAGTATTTCGTGGAACAAGATCGCCGCAAGAAAAGCAGCTATCAAGCCGGCGACCACCACCTGCAAGTCAATGCGGCCGTCGACAAAGGGCCAGGTGAGCAGCACCCAAATGGCAAAAGACACAATAAAGTAAATCACTCGTCTCATATTTCTATGTCCCTATGGTCATTCCCATCACATCGGCCGAGTACTTGACCCCGTCAGTCAGTACTTGAACCGCGGGATCGAGAACATTTTCTCTCAGGCCCGGCACCAACACAAGCAGCCCCATCAGCACACACAGACAGGCCAAAAAAACCATCGCGACCAGCATGGAGCCCTTGTTTTCCTTTATGTGCTCGAGGCTTCGGGGTACCTCGCCCAGGAAAACATACCTGTGAATCTTCAAATACATGATCAGCGTGCAGAGGCTGACGAAGACGATTATTGCGGCCACCCAGAACAGCCGCGCCTGGACGGCAGCGACCACCAGTATCAGCTTGCTCCAGAATCCGCTGAAAGGTGGGACGCCTGCAATGGATGCCGATGCGACGGCGCAGGTGGTGCGGGTTATGGGCATTCTCTCCGCCAGGCCACCCATTTCTCTAAGCTGCCTTGTACCGGTCGACATTTCAACCGAGCCGCTCGTCAAAAACAGCAGAGACTTGTACACCGCATGGTTGACCAGATGGAACAATCCGCCCAGGATCGCCAGAGAGGCCCACGCCAGCGAGGCCTGCTGAGAAATCAGGGTCGCGCCAAGGCCGATTCCCAAGATCACATAGCCTATCTGACTGATACTTGAGTAGGCCAGCAGGCGCTTGAAATCCCACTGCCCAAGCGCGAGGAACGCCCCGACAACCATGCTCGAGAGCCCAAGTACCATCAGGAGCCAACCTATCTCGACAGAGACGCCGAAGACATTGAAAACCATCCGAGCAAGGGCGTAGACGCCGAGTGTCTTTATTAGGATGCCCGAGAGCATGGCGGAAATCGGAGCCGGTGCGGAAGGGTGTGCGTCAGGCAACCAGGCGTGGAACGGTACCAGAGCGGCCTTTAGCCCAAAGCCCGTGACAAACAAGGCCAAGGCAAAGGCAAGGCCAGCATTTACTCCCGAGTCCTGAATCGCCTTTGAAATGTAAGCCATGTTGAGTGCACCGGTGTTGCCGTAAACAAGGGCGATCCCGAAAAGTATGAATGTCGAAGCTATGCTGCCGAGGACCATATACTTGAACGAAGCCTCGAGCTCTTCATGCTCACAGCCAAAACCAACCAATGCGTATGACGCTATGGAGGCGATTTCCAGAAACACGTACAGGTTGAAGATGTCTCCGGACAGTACCACGCCGTTCATGCCTGCGACCATGAGCAGAAACAAGCTCAAGTACTTTGCCTTGGCCGTGTATTGCTCCATGTATCGGGTGCTGAAGAGCATCGCAGCGCTGCTGACAACACCGATCGCCAAAAGCAGAAGCGAACTCAGGCCATCGCGAACGAGAATAATACCGAGTGGAATAGACCATTTGCCGACCTCATACGCACCGTACTGACGTATCGTGACAATCGCCAACACAAGCAGCGATAAGGTCACCATATTTGCCAAGACCGTTGCGGCAGACTTCCCTTTCTTGCCGAACATCGGAAGCAGAAACGCTGCTGCCAGAGGTATTGCAACGAAAAGAGGCAGCGGTATGCTCATCCTTTCAACCTCCTTATCTCGGTGATGTCAAAGGTACCGTATTTCCCATAGACTCTGACGCAGACTGAGATCATCAGTGCTAATGAGCCGAGGCTAATAACGATTGACGTCAGCACAAGGGCCTGCGGCAGTGGATCGACGGAAGCGTTGAGGAAGCTGCTCAGAAGACCGCCGGTGCTCGGGTCAAGTTCTGACTGGCCGACTATTGGGGCCACGCCGCCCATACGATAGCCGAGCATAATCAAGAAAAGATTGACGGCATATTCCATGACCAGGATGCCAATCACAATCTTGACCATGTTCTTTTTGACGACCACACAATACAGCCCGATCATGAATAAGAGAAAACACAGCGCATAAGGCATAGGTATTACTCCTGTTCTTGGCCCGCGGGCGAATCGAACGTGACTCCTTTGCCTCTTCGGCAAATTGAGAGGCTGAAAAACACCAGAAATAGTGAGGCCCCGACCTTGAGTCCTATGGCGATGTTCGACAGCGGTATGGTACCGGCGCTGATAAGTCTAAGCGGCTCACCGGGCAGATACTTCTGGTAGAGAAAATTAGCGAAGAACGAGCCGGCGAATACCAATCCCAGAATCGCTATCATGGCGAACGCAAAGGCCCCGATGCAATCCAGCTTCGAATCAAGTGCCAGTGGAAGGTCCTGTTCCACAAATTCCCTGCCGAATGCCAACATCAACAGTACATAGGAGGAAGCCAACACTACTCCACCCGCAAAGCCGCCGCCAGGGGTAAGATGGCCAAAGACAACTATGTACACTCCGTACAGAAAGATCAGCACTTTTACCCAACTACTAACGGTCTTCACAATTACTGTCATCCCTCTCATTAGTCAGGGTCCTCCAACAGTTTTCGACTTTTTCCCCGCAGTATGACCATGGCACCTATGATCGCAGTAAACAGCACTGTCGCCTCGCCAAGTGTATCGTATGCGCGAAAATCCAGAATAACCGCGGCGACAAGATTTGCGGCCCCTGTCCTCTCGAGTCCCTCTTCAATGTAGGTTTGGGACGCAGTGTCCGGAACCTGCGTAAATACGGCGGTCCCGAAATCAGGCAACGTGTCAAAAACATGAATGCCGGCAAGAAAGATTACGAATACGATTACAACCGAGACCACCGTTCCAAAAAACTCTCTGTCACCACTGATGAAGGTGAGGTCGCGCGAGATAGTAGCGCGAATCAAGATAATCAACCCCATAACCTCTACTACGATCTGGGTAATTGCGATGTCAGGTGCGCGTAAGAACAGGAACATCAAAGAACCGCCAAAGCCGATGGCGCCGACACAGATTACGGCACTCAGCAGGTTCTTGGTTTCTACTGCAATGATAGCCGCAATTATTACGAACAGCAGCAATATATAGAATACAGCCATCTCAACCTCACCAGATTCCACATACTACGAACAGAACTATCAGCAGTCCCACCACCACCCACGTTAGATACATTGGTAGCAAACCACTGTGCATCCATCTAAGAAAACGCGTCAAGAACAGACCAAACCGCCCGCCCTGGTCATACAGATCAAAATAGCCCTTCTCCTGACCCGAATAAAGCTGCCTCAAGCCGCCCATGTTTGAAACTGTCTTGTAGAAATGTGTGCCGGGTACAATCATCTGCTCGTTGCTCATCTGCTCGCCGCAATTCCACGTTGGCACGATTCTGGTCTTTTTCGCAAACGAGGCGATAAGTAGAATCAGCAGGCCGACCGCCACGCCTATCACTATCAGAGCTGTGGCCAGCGTTGATTGCCATGTACCTGTGAGGACATCGGCGCCGGCTCCAACGCCCAAAGCAGGATAGATGAGCCGGTCGAGCGCAACATGGTAGAATACCCCCAAGAGCACACATACCGCGGCAAGCACCATCATTGGCACCGTCTGGAATGAAGAGACTTCCTTAACGTCTTTCAGATCGCTCGGCAAGCGGGAAAGGAACATCGAGTGTATGATCTTGACAAATGAAGCCAGAGTGAGAGCGCTGCCAAACATCGCACAGGTTAGCCAGACGGGCCAAAGTGCTGCGGTGCTGCCGGTCTGCGCGGCCCCCATCTGGATCACGCCCTGATAGACCATCCATTTTGAGACAAACCCGTTCAGCGGCGGTATGCCGGAAATGCTCAGCGCCGCGATCAGACAGGTAGCAAACGTTATCGGCATCTTTTTGCCGAGGCCACCGAGCCTTTCCAAATCAGCAGTCCCCGTCTGCTGCTCGACTGCACCGCTGCAGAGGAAAAGACAGCACTTGTAGATTGCATTGTTGAGCAGATGGAACAGTCCGCCGGCGATGCCTACGGGAGTCATCGTTGCTATGCCAAGGATCATATAGCCGACCTGGCTGACCGCGTGGAAAGACAACAACTTCTTGAGATTGTGCTGGACCATGGCGATCATCACAGCAACAACGATAGTAGCTGCGCCGATGATTGCCAGTACCGTGCTCAACGCCGCCGATTGAAGAACGAATATATCCCGGACAATCAGAAGTAACAGGTATATTCCAAGGAGCTTGTCAATCGCCGCTGGCAAAAGCGCCATAACGGATGCAGGTGCGTGCTCGCCGCTCGTGGGCAGCCAGGTGTGCAGCGGCAAGGCTCCCGCCTTGGTGATAGCGGCCATCATGAGCAGCAGGAAAGCCACAACCGGCAGCGTCGAAGTGGTTGCCAGACCGATATCTGTGATAACAAATGTGCCTGAGAGCCCCCACGCCATCATCACACCGAGTAGAAAGGCCGCGTCGGATGCCCCGATCATCGCAAAACTCTTCGTGGCCGCAAAGTTGGAGTTCCTACCGCCTGTAGTTATCAGAACATAAAGCGAAGCGGTAACAATCTCCCAGAATATGAGCAGGAACAAGAGGTGGTTACTGAGCAGTATTCCCGCTGAGCCGCCGATGGTGAGCAGAACGGCACCGTAGTACTCGTTTGTCCTTCTGGCCCCTGCCATTGACTCTAAGGAATACAGCGATATCAGCACCCCAAAGCCCATGGCAAACACCAGTATGAATGCTCCAAGCGGTGTTGTTCTCAGCAGCAGTTCCAAATTGAAGTCGCTGATTTGCAGGACAGCCCAAGAGTACTCGGCCCGGCCAAGGGCAAATATGCGAATAGACAGCACGAACGTGACAAACGAAATAATCAGGGTCAGGGCCCCGGAGCGAAGCTTCAGTTTGTTGGGTAGAAACAACAGTCCAAAGCCGACAACCAGAGGCAGAAGAACGGGGATACACAGAATGTTAGTCTCCAACCTAAATATCCTCCAATCTCATTTCCGGCGCACCGATTTCCTTTTTCAGTCGCGCCGTCTTCTCACGACTCAATCGAAGCAGGCTATCGTAGTCATGTATGACACTGTTGTGCGAGTCGACGACGGCCAGCCTCTCCGTGCAGCTATAGCACGGATCGACCGCCGCAAGTGTGAGTGTGACATCGGCAATGTGCTGGCCGATGCACGAAGCCCTGAACGAAGGTACGTTAACGTAGCTGGGGGCCCTCATCTTGTGCCTAACGGGGCGGTTGCCGCCGTCACTGCGTACGTAATGAAACGTCTCACCCCTTGGGGCTTCGGCGTGGCCACAACCCTCGCCCGGCGGGATCTCCTTGACCTCTACTGCAATCGGACCACCGGGGAGCTTCTTGAGAGCTTCTCGAACCATTTTTATGCATTCGGAGGTCTCCAGCAGGCGGACAACAGCCTTGGCAAAGACGTCGCCCTGCTCTTGCGTGATGACCTTCCAGTCCAACTCGCCGTAGGCAGCGTACGGATCATCGTGCCTTACATCAACCTTGATGCCACTACCCCTGGCTGTGGGTCCGGTCACAGCGTACGCAATGCCATCTTTTTTGGTCAACGTACCGACGCCCTTGAGTCGCGCATGGAGAATAGGATCATCGAGCACGGCCTTGGTGAGCATGTCCACTTTCTTTTCGATCTTGTCCATCTCACGAAGTATTTCGGGCTTGAGCTCGTCCGGGATATCCTCACGGCAGCCGCCGACCCTGACATTGCCGTAGTTATTCCTGTTTCCCGTTATCTTTTCGAGTAGATCGAGCACGGGCTCGCGATATTTCCACGCCCACATGAACACGGTATCATAGCCGATGAAGTGCCCGGCCAGACCGACCCAGAGCACGTGGCTGTGGATGCGTTCCAGCTCGTTGATGATCGTCCGTACATATCGTGCGCGGTCCGGCGGGGTTATCCCGGCAAAATCCTCGACTGCCTGGACGTACGCCAGAGGATGAGACGCCGAACAGATTCCGCAGATTCGCGACACCAGAAACGGAATCTGGTCGTACTGCATCGTCTCGGCTATACCTTCCATACCACGATGGTTATAAGATATCCGGACATCGATGTCGGTGACGATCTCGCCGTCCACGGTTAGCTGGAAGAACTCCATCTCTTCCTGAAGCGGATGAAACGGGCCAACCGCAAGAACCGGTTTTCTTACTGTCTCTTTCATTTCTTAGTGTCTTTCCTTAACGGATAGACGCCCTCAGGCCAGTCATCGGCCAGAATCAGTCGTCTCATATTCGGATGGTTCTTGAATTCGATTCCCAACTCGTCGTGTATTTCTCTCTCTATCCACTCGGCGCCGGGTAGAATCTGCGCTATCGATTCAATAGAGGGATTGTCACGGTCGTGAATGAACGTCTTCACGGTAACAATGCAGCCCAGCTGGTCATATGAGAAATGATACAACAGCTCAAAACAATCCTCGGCGTCTATACCCGTGACGATCACGAACCTGCAGCCGACCTCCTCGAAGAGAAACTTGCAGACGGAGTAACAGTTCTCGGCCTCGCAAGGAAGATACATTCTCTTCTCTGAGGTCTGCTCAACACCCAAGAGCTTGTCTCTTATCCCGGACAGCTTGTTGTCTAATTCCTTTTTATTCATATTTATGTCCTGTTACAGGGCCGACAGCGCCTTGACAACACCCGAGATCATGGCTTCGGGCTTCGGCGGACAACCGGGAACGTAAGCGATAATTGCGTTAGGGTCTTCTTCCCTTACTATCTTGTCCACGGGCCCAACGACGTGATAGCCGGCGTGGAATATGCCTTTGTCACAGGCGCAGGCACCGATCGCGAATACGACACAAGGCTTTGGAGTTTGACGATACACTTCCTTCAGTCGAGGAGCCGCCTGGCGTGTCACTACACCTGTCACCAGCAGCGCGTCAGCGTGTCGAGGTGAGCCAACCAACTTCATCCCAAACCGCTCAACATCAAACTTCGGCGTGAGCAGGTTGACAATCTCGATGTCGCAGTTGTTGCACGCCCCGGTGTTGACGTGAAACACCCATACAGACTTCTTCAACGACCAAGTTTTCCAACTCATGAAGCCACCTTAAAGCCAGCTAATGCCATAGTAGTTGCCGATCGTCGCCAGTATGACAGCGACAGCCAAGGCGATCCCGCAATAGAACCAGAAGAACCTCATCGCTTGGTCAATTCGCATGCGCGGGTTCGTGTTCTTTATCAGGATTATCAACACGAGCACCAAGACGTACTTGCCGATGCCCGCGACCAGCGGCCAGCCCGCCGTGCCGAACCCGCCGAGGAACACCATGACCAAGAACAGCGGCAACGCCACAAGCATCATCGCATGCATGAGCTTCCAGACGGCCAGCAAGGCACCCGAGTATTCTATGATTACGCCACTGGCAACCTCGGTTTCCGATTCGGCAATATCAAAGGGAACGAAGCCGAGTTTCGCCTGTACGCACAATAGCGACGCCAAAAACGCAAGCATGCCGGATACACTGAGAACCGTGGCGTGCTCCGAAATTGCAGCCAAGCTGAGCTGCTGGCCCGGCTCCACGTGCCCAGCCGTCTTTATGATTACCACAACAAAGGCCAAAACAAGCGGTAGCTCATAACCTAAGACGAGCTTCATTTCCCTGCTCGTGCCGATCGCCGCGTGGGGACTCGCGCTGGCGCTACTTCCCAGGATCAGCGCCAGCGAGGGGAGCACCATAAGGTAGATCGCCACAATAATGTCGCCGACAAAGGCCGTCTCGGCGATGGTTATCCGCCAGAGCATCGTCGAAAGAAGTAACACTCCAGCCAGGCCAACAAGTGGAGCCGCAATGAAGACGTGTCGCTGGGCCTCCTGAGGGAGAAGGATTTCCTTGCCCATCAATTTCATAATGTCGTACAGCGGCTGAGCGAACGGCGGGCCAACGCGCCACTGCACAAGAGCACTCACCTTACGGACAATCCAAGATGCAGCCAGCCCCAAAACGACAGTAAACAGAAAGCCCGGAAAGATCAAAATCCAGAATAGATTACTCAACGCACTACTCATTTCTTTGCCTTTTTCCTCAAGAACGGCTCCCATGTACTACCGCCGGTGACCCGCACAACAATATCGTCGAAGACCTCCATTAGATCACCCTCAACAGTCACTTGCCCATAGTCGATGCTGCCATCTTTACATGTTCTGACACACAACGGCTTTTCACCCGCCCGCAGCCTGCCTCTGCAAACATCGCAAACGCTGCTGGGGAAGGGTATCAAATCAGTGTATATAGTGCCGAATGGGCAGGCTATGGCGCAGGTGCCACAGCCCGTGCACAACATATTCGACCGCTTTAGAATGCCGGCATCGTTTGTCTCGCTCGGCACCTTCTCCAGAGCCTCCTGGGGACAGGCCGCTATGCACGGCGCAGACTCACACCGACGGCAAATCAGAGCGAAGCGGATCATCTCCAGCAAGGAATTGAATCCCTTGTTCTCAGGATGATCTCTGTACGAACACTGCACACCGGATTCTTCTTGAAGTCTCGCCTTGGCCAAATCAATTATCAGCTTTGCCGCCATCGTCTCGTGTCTCTATTTCGTATCCTGCGTCTCGTTCTGTGTCTCTGGACGACCTCAGTCCCAAATGTTGCGGTAGCCCTTTATCTGCTCATACGTGAAAACGGGTCCATCCTTGCAGACGTAGTACTTGCCGAGCATACAGTGACCGCACTTGCCGAAACCGCAACTCATATTCTTTTCCATCGAAAGATATATATCTTTGGGTGCGAACCCGAACTCCAACAGCTTCAACGTGGCGAATTTCATCATAATCGGCGGGCCACAGACCACGCCAACGGCATTCCTTACATCCACATCACCACGGTTGAGAATCTTGGTCACTACACCGACGTTGCCATTCCAGTCGCCATTTGCTTCATCAACGGTGAGCTTCAAGTCCACGCCGTCAATATTTTGCCATGCGCCAAAGAGCGTATTCTTATATATGAAATCATCGGGCGCCTTGGCGCCGAATCGACAGACCACGGACTTGAAATCCTGTATTCTATCAACCAGGGTCAGGAACAGAGACCGGATTGGCGCTAAGCCGACGCCACCGCCGACGATGTAAATCTCTTTGCCGACGTAATCATCAACCGGATATCCCCTGCCGTAAGGTCCACGGATGCCGACCTTCTGCCCCTTTTGGGACTCGTGGAGCAAGGCCGTGACACGTCCCGCTTTCATGATCGTGATTTCCATCTTCTCAGTATCAGCAGGTGAGGACGACGGCGTGAATGGAGCTTCTCCCTCTCCCGGCAAAGTCAACTCGACAAACTGCCCAGTTTTGAATTTGAACGGCTCTTCGGCCACAACGACAAAGCTCTTTATCGTCGGAGATTCGTCGATAATGTCAACTATCTCACTGTTTACAGGTTGGTAGAGATTCTTGCTCATTTCGCGACTTTCGCTTCCTTCGCGCCCTTGAGTTCTTCATTCAACTTTTTCAGGACCACTCGGAGATCCATTTTGTGCGAGTCGGCGTCGATGCACCGGCCGCAGCCAACACACATGTTTATGCCGTACCGGTCGAGAAAATATGCGAACTTGTGCATGAAACGGTGCCTAATCCGATCGCCAAGGACCCTGCGCGGATTCTCGCCACCGGCCACCTCGGCATAGGCCAGCCTCATACAGCTGTCCCACATCTTCATCTTCGCAAAATAGTCCTCGCGCTTCGTGTCGTAAAGATAGAAGCAATGACATGTCGGACAAACACGTGTGCAGGCCTGGCACTCAACGCACTTCTGTGACTCCATGTCAAAAACATCTGACTCATAGCCGCCTGCAACAACCTCATTTGCGGGCTCGTCCAGTGTGTACTCTGCGTTGTTATCATCGACCCGTCTGCGGGCTTCGGTTCGGGCTGCATCTCTTTCGGTCAAGGCTTCGGCGGGAACCTCTGCAAACAAGTCCTTGGTCTTCTCGACAAACTCACTTGCCTTCTCCGACCCAACCTCGACAACGAAACCGTTCCCCACCATTGATATGTTCAGGTCGAAGCCCTTCTCGGCATGAGGCTGGCCGCCGGAAAACGTACACCAGCAACTTGTCCCCGGCTCCGAGCAGTCGGACGAGATAATAAACATCTTCTCCCGACGGGCAATGTAGAATGAATCCTCGAATTCCTCCTCGGTGAACACCTTGTCGAGGATCTCGATGGATCGCAGATCACAGTCCTTAAGGCCAAAGACAGCAAAGGGTCTTATCTCTTCCGGCTCCAAAGACTCAGGAAAAACCGCTGCAAGCTCTCTCAAGGGGAACAGGAATTCCTTTACCGGTGTGCAGGCGCGGATGTTGTTGAACTGCACGGCAGCCTCGTCTGCAGGGTCATATTTATCGTAGATGTAGTGCGCCCCTGTCTTCTTGGGAACATACAGGTCCATCTGCTCGGCGACTGCATCAAAGAATGGTTTTAGTTCACTGACAAAAACAGTCTGCATTTTCGCTCACCTATATACTCTCCACAGCGTGTTCCAACGTCTTGTATACCACCCCATGCGAATAGTCAAACGCAATCCCGTTCCCTGTTCACGAATCGACAGTAATATCGCCCGGCTTTACCTGGTCGGCACGTAGTAAGGCAAACGGGCCAGGTCCGTCGCAATGTCGATGGTTATTACTTTGACTCTCCTGGGCACCGTGATGTAGCACGCAGAGAAATTCAGAATACCCATGACGCCCGCCCTTACTAATGCCTCAGCCACCTTCTGGGCGGCATTGCGTGGAACTGCAATAATCGCAAGATTAATCTTTCTTCTTTCCAGTGTCCGCAGTCTTGAAACCGACTCAATCTCGACATCGCCTACTTTCCTACCGATCTTTCGGGGATTGACATCGAACACGGCAGTTATATCCAGGCCAAACATCCGAAGGTCCGGATACGCCAGTATGGCTGAACCGAGGTTGCCTACCCCGACCAAGGCCGCCTGCTTTGTAACGTCGAGCTTAAGAATCTTCTTGATTTGTTGGGCAAGTTCATATATATCATAGCCCACCCCGCGCGTACCGAACTCGCCAAAGTAAGAAAAATCCTTCCTTATCTGCCACGGATTCACTCCAACGAAATCCGCCAGATCTCGGCTGGAGATGCTCTCTTGGCCCTGGTCCGCTGCAAACAACAGGGCCCTGAGATATATCGGCAACCGCCGGACCGTCTCATCTGGAATTCGATGGTACCTCATACGGCATATTACGAGAAATTCGTGCTTGAGTTCACATTCACAAACCCCGCTATAGTATAACCACCGCCGCGAGGCATGTCAAAACAATCTGCCTGGTCGGCGCAAGAAGATCGCATCCTGTAACTTCTGTGGGAAAAAGACATTACGGCCAGCTGCTGAGGAAAATAAAAAAAAGGAGGTTTTCGCGGGCCTCTTGGATGCCGAAGACCTCATGCGCTCGCAATCGGCGGGAGCATCCAGCTGCGCAAAACGCCCACCATACAGCGCAGAGGATTACGTTTGTCCGACAGACCGCCTCTTACGCTTTCTCACGTTTGCCTTGCTCGGCCGGCTGGGATCGTACGGAGTCCACTTCCTATTCGGGCCTTGCCTCTCGATTGCGCTCAGTTCTGTGGTAACGCCCTCATCACCTTGTTGCCGCATCCAGAGTTCCAGCTTCCCTTTGAGTACGTTCTTTATCTTGGCATACTTGGGATTTTCGGCCAGGTTCTTGAGTTCATAAGGGTCCTTATCAAGATCGTATAACTCTTCTGCCGGCCGATGTTGATAGAATCTGGCCCGTGTTGCAATCGCCGGTTCTGTTTCACCACGCTTGATCCAGGCGTGCAGCAGATCGGTGGGACTCGTTGAAACGACATTGTAGAACACAGCCTCGTGATTCAGGTTCCGGATGTATTTGTACCGCGCCGACCGGACCGACCTTATCGGGTAGCACCCAGACCCATTTATGATGCCCCGCGTCGTATGGGCACCATACACATGATCGCGATGCGTCTCGGTTCTGCCGAGCAAGACGTTGAGGAAACTGCGACCGTCGAATCCGGTCTTGCCGTGGGCGTCAGGCCGTCCGGTTTCAATCTCGTCGGGATTTGCGCCCGCTGCTTCAAGCACTGTCGGCACAACATCTACATATTGCGTCATCGCCGCGGTCCTTGTGCCGGCCTTGACCTTCGCGGGCCAGCGAACAATGAAGGCCGTCTTTAGACCTGTATCATAGCAGCTCCACTTGCCACCAAACGGAAAAGGCGAACCTTGCTCACTGGTGAAAATGACAATGGTGTCGTCTCTTTGGCCCGATTCATCAACGACGTGCATGCACGAGCCAAGCTGACCGTCGAGATATGTGATCTCTGCGTAGTATGGCGGCAGGCTCTGGCGGGTCTCGGGGCAATCGACAAGGTATGGGGGGACGGTCAGTTCTTCAGGATTGTAAACGGCAGCGTCTCCCCTATTCCACGGCGTATGGGGCTCGTTGGAAGCCACGACTAAACAATACGGCTGCCTCTTGTCACGGTTGACGAATTCAGTAATCGCCTCGACGTCCGAGGCCACGTTCTTGCCGCCACTGCGCCCGACAGTCTCAAACGGGAAGGAATCCGGCGGCCCGAAATGCCGCTTGCCGATCAGACCGACACGATACCCGAGCGACTTGAGATAGTGAGGCAGGCTTTTGACACCATCATAGACTCTGCTGTGGTTGGGATACGCACCATTTCGCACCGGATACACGCCGGTGTAAAGTTGCTGTCGCGTAGGCGCACACATGGCGGTCGATGTAAACATCGCATCAAAGCACATTCCCTCCCGCGCAAGCCGGGTGATATTCGGCGTGCTAACCTCGTCATTTCCGTAGGGCTCACAATCCCGGCACACCATGTCGTCGCCGATCACGAGCAAGATACTCGGCTGTTCGATACTTGCAGCCGGAAGGGTTGCCGGCCGGCCAAGGACGATAAGCCCCGCGGCCCCGAGGCCCGCTTTCTTGATAAATTCTCTGCGATTCATTTTACATCTCCTCTGTATCTAAGGCTGCGGTCAGCTATGGCCCCGACAGACCAACTTCTTTGGCCCACCGGTCCCATTCTCTGCTCATTGCCCGCACACGGTCCGGGTGCATCGCAGCCAGATCATTCATCTCCGTGCGGTCCTCCATCAGATCGTAGAGTCTCCACGGCCGGCCTTTCAGGGCCACCAGCTTCCAGTCCCCCATTCGAACGGCCCGCCCGCCCTCATGCTCAAAGTACAGACTGGCATGCCCTTTTCGCCGCTTGCCCGAAAGAACCGGGGCAAGACTCTTGCCGTCCAGCGGTGTCAACTCATGGCCTTGGTATTGTCTCGGATAGCTGGCCCCGGCGAGTTCCAGACAGGTGGGCAGGATATCAATAACATGGCCCGCCTGCTCGGCGACCGTACCTGCCTCGACCCCAAGCCCCTTGGGCCAGTGGACGACCAACGGCGTGTGGCAGCCGCCCTCAAAGGATTCCTTCTTCCAATAGCGGAAAGGCGTATTGGATGCGCTGGCCCAGGCCGGCCCAATGCCTGTGTAGGTTGTCTGCGACCCGGGATCGAAAATGCCCCTGTACTGGATCTCGCGGCCGTCGCGGGTCTGCGAGCTGCGGTCATATCCGGGTCCCTGCGGCACTTCGGGCGATGCACCGTTATCCGACAGAAAGAATATCACCGTATTGTCAAACTGTCCGGTTTGCTTGAGTGTCTCGACGATCTTGCCGATACCCTGGTCGATCCGGTCCACCATCGCGGCGTGGACGGCCATCTTTGCCGCCTGGAAGGCTCTCTCGGCCTCGCTAAGCCCGTCCCATTTTCGGCCCCGGTCCTGTATCGGCGGCAACGGCGTGTTAGCCTCGCTGAAGAGTCCCATCTCCAACATCCGCCGATACCGGTCCCGGCGAAGCTTCTCCCAGCCACCTTTGTATGCGTCCTTGTACTTTGCAATATCCTCGCCTCGCGCGTGTAAAGGCCAGTGTGGGGCGCAGTGCGCCACATACAAGAAGAAAGGTCTGTCCGATCTCTCAAAGTCGCGAACGTACCCCACCGCCTTCTCAGTTACTGCGTCGGCGAAGTAGTAGTCTTCGCCCACGGCTTCCACGGGTTCGATACCGTCAACGAGCGAGAACGGATCGAAGTGGTCTATCACGCCCCAAATCACGCCGTAATGCTTGTCAAATCCACGGTTGACGGGATACGTCTGCAGCGGTGCAAAGGGCTTGCCCGGGTCATACTGATGATCCAGCCATTTCTGATGCAGCTTACCGTCATCGAGCGGAGCCGTTCTGGATAGGTGCCACTTGCCGGCCATTGCCGTGGTGTAGCCGGCTCGTCTTAGCCCTTCGGCAATTGTAATACCGTTGCGCGTTAAATCCCTTCCGTTCAGCGCCAGCCCAACCTTGTGCGCATACTGCCCCGTCATTAAACTCGCCCTGGTCGGACAGCACCGCGCACAGTTGTAGAACTGCGTGAACCGCAAACCGTTCGCAGCCAACCGGTCGAGGTTCGGCGTATGAATCTCGCCGCCGAAACAACCGGCATCCGAAAAGCCCATGTCGTCGGCCATAATCAGGACGATGTTCGGCCGACTAAAGTCTGCTGCCAGCGCCAATCTTTCTAAGACGGTCGGACCGGCGGCTACTGTGGCCACCGATCGTCCGGCCCACCGCAAGAAGGTGCGGCGTGTCACTTGTCCATGCATAATCCAACGTCCTTTCTTGAGATCGCCGGCAAATACGGAACGAGTTTGAATAAGGTCAAACGCCCCTTAGGACAATAAACTCTACGTAGCATGGTATACTAACCCCGACCAGTCGGAACCGAAAGAGGTAAGGCGTCAAAACAGCCCGGGTAGCTGCTGTAGCCGCAGAGAAACCGTATCGTGGCGAGCATCTGGCGAACGCCCATCTCACCGGTCAGAAGTGATCGACGGTCTGAGTGAGAAATTGTTGCAGTGGAAGCACTTGGCATTGGAGCGCTCGTAGTCCAGTAGGATAGGGCACTGGTTTCCTGATACCCAGCAAAATCTTCGTTCTACTGCGAATATGCCATTCACCAGCACTTAACAACCTGCAGATTTGACAGAAATCGCAGCTATTACAGCCTTTGCTTGTGGTCTTTTTCAGCCAACATCGCGACTCGGTTCGTCGAGTGGTCCATCGCTCCCCATCACGGTGACGCAAGACACACCCAAACCGGCATGTCGGCGCGACGCGGTGCAGAGACTGCCCAACATGGGCCGCCCCCAACCCGGCGCTTCTCTGGAGGATCTCAACTGCGTTCGGACACTGTACGCGCGCATTCGAAGGCCTCGATTGCCCCTGTAAAATCATGTTACAGACCAACTCATACCACGTTCTCTGCGCAAGAATGAGGATTACAAATAGTAAGCTAATGAAATACCAATTGAATAACAAGTGGTTTACCCTTGGCGACTGGCGCAAAAAATGACGCAGATGCTCGAATGAGTTCACACAATTCCTCCGCGACAGATGTCACAAACTCGCCAGCGCGTACCGTTCTTTGGCGTAAGTCGTTACGGGTCATCAGGGGCGGAATCTCCATGAGGCACCGCCTTACAAAGGGCAGAAACCACGGAGAAATGCGCAATACACACGGAGGGTGAATGACTGCATATAAGGGGGCGACTCCCAAGCCGGCGTCGGGTAGCTACGCATCGACCGGCGGCTCTGGGATTCGCACAACAGCAGCTTTCTTGACCAAGTCGACTAAGTTCGTGACACCGAATTTGCGCATTATGCGGCGCCGTTGGTCCTCGATGGTTCTAACGGAACGGTGGCGCAGCTGCGCTATTTCCTTGTTGCCCTTGCCGTCCAAAATCAAACCTAATACCTGCATCTCGAACTTGGTAAGAGCTTCATGCATATGACTGTGAACACTGCGACTCTGCTTGAGCGCAGACTTTACGGCCGCGAGAAAAGACTCCCTCTCCAGTGGTTTTTCAATGAAACTCAACGCACCCGCACTCATGGCCTTTACGGCCATTTGCACGTTGCCGTAGCCGGTTACGACCAGAACCGGCAAGGAGGGTATGCTGCGTTTGACTCGCGTCAGCAGTTCCATACCATCCACACCTGGCATCTTCACATCGGTGACAAGCAGGTCACATCCTTGCGAACGTATTCGCGCGAGGCATTCTGTTGCGCTACCGAAACAAGTGACTTGGTAGCCGGCCAACTCAAGGGTCCGGCGAATGACGTCGCGCACCTCCGGCTCATCATCCACAAAGCAGATATGTTGTTTCGCCTTTTTTCCCATCGACACTCAGTCAGGACTTCTCACCTCCATCGATCGAGAGGGTTACGAAGAAGGTTGTTCCCTTGCCGGGATTATTTTTGACCCAGACACTTCCGTTGGATTCAGAGGCAATGTCCTGCACAATACAGAGGCCCAGACCCGTCCCTTTGCCCTCTGCTCTGGTGGTGAAAAACGGGTCAAAAAGCTGGTCGAAGTCTTCCGGCCTGATACCACAGCAGTCGTCCGAGAATCGCAGTTCAACGTGTTTACCCTTCGAGGCACCACTGATGACAATCTGATTTTTTTCCTTGCCATCTGCGGCCTGTATTGCATTCTCAATGAGACAGAAGAACAGCTGTTCCAAGTCTCCTTCAGCCATGTAAACTGATGGTAAGCTGTCCAAACCCTCTATAGATATGGCAATGTTTGCCTCCCGAGCACTTGCAGCCAACGATCGCATGGTTTTGTCAGCAATCCTTCTTATGTTCACCCTCTTGCGGTGTTTCTGTTTTGAGTGACCTTTTGCGAGCGCACGGATCTGATCGACTGTCGAACTAACCTGGGAGACCCCGGAAAGAGCGGCCTTAAGCTCCTGCGCGACCTTGTCCTGACAAGATACGTCGCTCAATTGCGCCAGTGCATTCTGAATTGACAGACGAACAACCGTCAAGGGTTGATTCAGTCTATGCACCAGAGTGGCGCTTAGAGTCCCTATGGATGCGAGATGCTCGGCTTGGGCAATTCTTTCGCGGTACTTGCTCAAATCCTCATGGGCTTTCTTGACCGCGGTAATATCCCTGGCGATAATCTGTATGGTGGTTCTTCCTCCCGGCTCCGCAACCGGCACGAAGACATGATGAAAATGCCTGCCATCCCTTTCGTCCTCGAAGAATTGAGGCCTTCGCTCTCTAACAGCCTTCTTCATTTGCGTCGTGCGTTTGTCTGCCACATCTTTTGAGATGAGATCGTACGCAGTTTTCCCAATCATCTCTTCCATCGGCAGTCCCACGCTGCGCGCCATCGCCGGATTCACAGCGACAAGTCGCCATTTCTCGTCAAGCTTGGCTATGGGATCTGGAGAGTTCTCGAACAGCATCCTGTAGTTATTCTCACTGCGCATGAGTTCTTCTTCTGTCCTTTTACGACCGGTTATATCAGTCAAGTATCCCACGCACTCAATCGCCTTGCCTCTCTCATCGCGAACCAGCCTCGCCTCATCGTGGACCCACCGATAGCTCCCGTCTCTATGCCGAAATCTATATTCACAAGTGTGGGAATCATTTTCCTGAAGACGGCGCAATCCCGCAAATACATGCTCTTTGTCATCCGGGTGGATGTGGTTCGACCAAAAATGAGGGTCGTCGAGAAACTCGGATACTTCGTGACCAAATTGCCTTGTGACATGCTTACTGATGAATGTAGCCGCCCAGCCGCTCCCAACTTCTGAGATATAGGTTATTGCCGGGCTCGTTGCCAAAATGTATTGCAGCCGGTCCCGAGTCTGTTGTAGTTCTTCCTCTACCCTTTTGCGGCCGGTTATATCCACGCCGATGCCCCACGTTGCCCAACCGCGTACCGGCCACTTATCCGATATATTTGACCACAGCGTGAACCTCTTGCCGCCGTCTTTGCAGGTCAGCTCCCATTCCCAGTCGCGGTAGTTGTTGCCTCGTAGCTTCCACCACCGCATCATTCGCTCACGGTATGCTGCGTCGGGGTAGAGCAGATCCATTGCCTCGGGGTTGCCGACAATCTCTGCGGCTTTGAATCCCGTTACCCGTTCGCATTCCCGATTCCAGAGAATGATGTTGCCATCCGAGTCGAACGCATCTATCATAACGGGCATGTGTTCGAGAACGGAGGCAAGCCTTTCGCTTTCCTGTCTCAGGGCCTCTTCCGCCTTCTTACGCTCAGCGATGTCTCTGGCAACGATGCCGGCCGCAACCACTTTTCCATCTCGCCTGACAGGTGCAATGCATACGTCATACCATCGCACCTCACCGTCACTTCCAACGCCAGTTGCCTCGTGGTGACAATACTCACCAGCCTTAAAGACACTCGCGATAGATCCTTCCAACGTGCTTTGAAACTCAGGTGTGACGTAATCGTAAATTGTCCGTCCGATGACTGCTGATCCGGAGACACCGGATGAGGTGTGATTAATGTGTAAGATCGTACCGTCACGCTCCACAACCGCGATAATGTCAGATGCACAGTGGACAAGGGAATCCCACTTCTCGTCCAGCGCTCCCGCTGCGTCCCGCATCCCTTCAAGCCGGGCTATGCGATCGCGCAACGCGTCCAGTTCTTCAAGTAGCTCAGCTTTGGTCTTCTCCCCATCTGGCATAGGCTCTCTCGCTCACTTAACCGATGGACGTGGGCCATCTCTACATGGATGTTCGAGAGACGACGCGCGATCCGTCCACCTATCTTGAACTGGCCGCCGCGGCCTGACTCCATGTACAACCGTAGCATACTCGGCCACAAAAGTCAAGAAATGGGGTGCAATTTGCAGGAAATTATCTTGTTGCTACACCGCAGCCCTTCTGCATCCTATTTCGTTATCCTTGGCCCGGAAAGCCAAGATAGGGCGCCTGTTGCCGGTGGGGGTGGTGGAAATGCGCCGGCTCAAGCAGTTGGAAGAGCAGAACCGTAAGCCCAAGCAACTGCTCGCGGATCCGAGCCTGGACAAGCAGATGCTCCAAGACGTACCGACAAAAAAAGTCTGAAGCCCATCCGGCGGCAGAACGAACCAGCGTTTCGAGAAAGGAACTGGCCAAAAGGGCGCCGCCCGCGCCGCCCTCAGGCTAAAAAGCAGGCCCAAACTCAGTTTAAAAACGCTAAGAGAATCTGCTGTGTTGTTCGACGCATCAAGTGATCCATAGGGCGATCTTCTTTCGAACAACTATAATCCTAAAGAATAGGAGATGGCCTATTTTATCCAAACGCGCCACTCTTTTGTCATCCACCCCTTCTACTTACATGAGGACTAACTCAGACCGGTGCAAGAATATGCCGTGAGCAATCACCACAATCCGGGCTGGGCGGCGGCATGCTTTTCTGGTCTCCTCTTCGCGGCGGGTTTCCTCACCTCGGTCACGTCCATTGCTGACCTCCCGGACCGTGACTTGGGACACTCACCCGTCCAACAATAGAGACAGAGCGTGTCCCTTGGTCGACCTATTGCCTCAACCATATCGTCCACCGTCTGATACCGAAGGGTCGTGACTCCCAGGTCCTTGGCAATCCACTCCACCATCCGCTCGTATTTCTCATTCTTATGGTCCATATACTCGGATACATCTTGCATGTCGTGACCTTCGAGATTGCGAATAGCCTTGCGAGCGGCAAGCTCATTGATGGAACGCGTGGAGAGATTGAACCTGCACGGAAACATCAAAGGTGGGCAAGCAGGCCGTACGTGTATCTCCGTAGCACCGCAATCCCAGAGCTTCTTTATGGTGAAGTTCTTCAGTTGAGTTCCCCTCACAATGGAATCTTCACAAACGACGATACTGTTGCCCTCTATTACTTCCTTGATCGAGATCAACTTCATCCTCGCGATGAGGTCGCGTGTCCGCTGCGAAGGCGGTGTGTAGCTCCTGCCGTATCCCGGCGTGTACTTCACAAGCGGCCGCCTAAACGGTTTGCCGGATTCCATCGCGTATCCGAGACCGTGCGCTAGCCCCGAATCAGGGACTCCGGAGACCACGTCCACATTGATATCCGTGTCACGCCTGGCGAGGCAGCGGCCGCATCTCTCCCTGACTATCTCAACATTCACCCCTTCATAGCTCGACGCAGGGAAACCCGTATATATCCAGAGAAATGCGCATATTTGATCTACCTTTCCTCGACCTGGTCTCCTCTGCACAATCCCATCCTCATTTATCAGCACTATCTCTCCGGGCTCAACGTTCTTCACGATGTCGAATCCGTTATTAGGAAACGCACACGTCTCACTGGTAACAGCCCAGGCCTCATCGCTCTTGCCGACGACGAGCGGTGTGTATCCATGCCTGTCTCGGGCCGCATATATTCCCGCCCTATTGAGCAGCAGCAGCGAGCACGAGCCTTCTATGGCACGGAACATCCTTCCTATACCGTCCACTAAGTCGTCCCCTTGGTTGATCAACTTTGCTACCAGTTCCGTCGTATTTACTGTCTTCTTGCTTACCTCGCTGAAAGAAATACCCTTCTCCATCAGCGTTGCCGCCAGCTCCTCGGTGTTCTCGATAATGCCGTTCGTTGCTATGCAGAACGGCCCAAACTTAGAGTTCAGGTAGATAGGCTGTTCTTCGGAGGCACTGATCACACCAATGCCCTTGTTACCCTTCATATTCCTGTAATCCGTATAGAATTTCGCCTTGAACTGGCTCTGGCTCACATCATGTATCTGCCGCGCAAATCCATCACCAAGTATTGCCATACCTCCATATTCTGTGCCCAGGTGAGAGTGATAGTCCGTGCCGTAGAACAGCGTTTCTGCGCAGTCCTGCTTCGATACCACTCCAAAGATGCCACTCATGCTGCTGCCTCCTTTCCGACATATCCCAAGATCGCCTGGCCCAAGGGGCCCGCTTTTTGGACACCCTTGCTGATTTCTGAAAACAGAATATCACCGCAACCTAACAATTGCAAGTCGTTTCCCCCGACTTCGCGCACAGCTGCCGCCGTAAGACAAGTGGCGGGTGCTCTTCGACACCTCACTCCAGAAGCTCACCCGTTCTGCTTTCCCCAACGCGACCACTTCTCGGCACCGTGCCATCAGAAAACAACCAATAGTCTCTCTGAGCACGAAAAGGCAGTAGGAAGAGATCCGTGAGCCGATTATCTGCCTGCTCCCGGTAAGCGGCCACGCCGATATCGATAGCAGATTGAGGCACGTTCAGCCGCAGCGTGCCATGTAGCCGATCCCACCATCGGAAAATAACCGAGTAGTTCGAATTAGTCTCGTCCCGGACGACGCTGTGATGAATCCCATGCATCCGCGGAGTGACAAATACCATGTTGAGCCAACGTTCGAGCCGGATCGGGAGCCTCAGATTGCTGTGATGGAACATCGTCGCACACTGAAAAACAACCTCATAGGCGATATATGTGACCGGCACGACACCAACGAGACACACCTGGACCGCCCTGAACGCCGTGGAGTAGAGGACCTCCACAAAATGAAATCTAAACGAGGTGGAAACGTCCATGTCGGGATCGAGGTGATGGACGTTGTGAAATCGCCACATAACGGGGACGCGGTGATTTAGCCAGTGCCAATAGTAGAAGGCAAGATCCATCAGGACAAATCCAAGCACAACGCGGACCACACCAGGCACAGGCACAATCAGGCTCAAACCAACAGAGTGTTCCGAGGCCCACCCGGCCAGAGCAAGGGCAACGCTTCGGACAGAGACTGAGCCGACGGCAAATGCCATAGCCGTCATGCAAACATTGACCACGAATCGCCTGGCGAAACGCCGCCTGCGCCTTCTGAGCGGAAAAAACCACTCCGCAACCAGCAACAGCACGAAGGTGCAAGCCAACCCCGCCGGCACGATGAACCTGTAATCGATCATGAACTCCTTGGTAGCCATGCAATCCTCAGGTTTAGGATCCAGGCGGCTGTGCTATCATAGAGCGCGACAATGAACGCTCTTCCGTCTAGTGCTCCACTGTAAACGTGTAGCTGCCGGCACTTACGGCGAAGACCGAGAACCCGGCCTCATCCCGCAGGTATTTTGCGCTGTCGGTGCTGTCCAGCTTCACCTTGCCCTTCTTGTCCTTCGATCGGCCAACGAGCGGCACATGGACTGTGGCCGATGTGTTTGGGGGAACGGTAACGTCCAGGGCAAACAAATCATCAGACATTTTCCAGGAGCTGCGGATTGTGCCGTGAATCGAGTCATATTCAGCCCTGGCCCAGGTGAGCCCCCCGCCGGGGCAAGGGTGAATTATGACGTGCTTGTATCCCGGCCGCTCAGGGTCCGGGTTGATCCCGGCGATGTGCCGGAAAATCCATTCACCGACCGCGCCAAAGGCAAAATGGTTGAACGAGTTCATTCCGGGATCTTGAAATCCACGCCCCTCTATCCAGCCGTCCCACCGCTCCCAGATCGTGGTCGCGCCCTGATCGACCATATACCCCCACGATGGGGCCGAGCGATTCAGCAAGAGCCGGTAAGCGAGGTCGGTTCGGCCCTCGCGCACGAGCTCCAGCATCAGCCTGTTCGTCGCCTGGATGCCGGTGGACAGGTGTCCCTTGTAGCGATCGATCAGCCGCACAATGTGTTTGACAGCCAGCGGTCGCATATCGTCGGGAATCAAATCAAAGTGAAGAGCCAAGGCGTAAACCGATTGCGTGTCGCTCTCGATTGTACCATCCGCTTGCACGTATTTAGCATTGAATGCCTCCTTTATTCGTCCGGCCAGCACGGCGTACTGCTCTGCTTGCCCACTCTTGCCCAAAACTCTGGCCATCTTGCACAGCAGCTCGGTGGAGTGTGCGAAAAACGCCGTTGCGAAAATCTCTCGCGGTGTATCGGCGCCTTCTCTGGACCAGCCTTCCAAGTCCAACCAGTCCCCGTTCAACCAGTCGCCGTAGTCGTTGCCACGTCCTTTGACCCAGATAAGGTCCGGGCTTTGGCTTCTCACATACTCGACCCAGCGCTTTGCCACCTCGTAGTGTTTTTCGAGTGCCCGCACGTCGCCGTAATTGACGTACGCGCGCCAGGGGATAATCACACCCGCATCGGCCCAGCCGGGAGCAGCCAAGAACTTGCCGCTATCTTTGAGCTGATTCGGCGAGAAGTCTGAGAAACGCCCGCCCTCACCTTGGGCATCGCGGATGTCCCGAAGCCACTTCGCGTAGAAGGCGGCCATGTTCATGTTGAAACATGCGGCTTGTGAGAAGATTTGCGCATCGCCCATCCAGCCGCACCGCTCGTTTCGCTGCGGACAGTCGGTCGGTGTGCTGTGGAGATTGCCGCGCTGGGTCCACAGGATGTTTCGCATGAGTTGATTAAGCATCGGCTCGGAGCATTCGAAACGCCCTGTCACGGGCGAAGCCGAATGAATAACACATCCGGTCAAATCACTTAGCGATGGTTTGCGCGAAAGCCCCTTCACCTGCACGTACCTGAAGCCCTGGTAGGTGAAATGTGGCTCGATGACTGCCTCGCTCTCGTCTCGGCAAATGTAGGTGACTTTCTGGTAGTCGCCGCGCAGGTTCTTGGTGTACACAGTTCCATCGGAATCGAGCATCTCTCCGTGATGCAATTGAATGGTTTCGCCTGCCTTGCCGCGCGCTACGAGACGACACCACCCCACCATGTTCTGGCCGAGGTCGTACACGTAAACACCGGGACGTGGCTCAGTCAGCCTGACCGGTCGCAAGCTCTCGGTGATCCGAATCGGCTCGTTGACTTGAGCGACAAGTCGGGCCTTGACTCCGGCAATTCGCTCGACGGGCCGCCACTTGCTGTCATCGAATCCCGGCCTGTCCCAGCCCGGCTGCTGCTTTCGGGCATCGTGTGTCTCGCCACGAATAATGTCACTTGCCACAATGGGGCCATTCGTGGTTCCCCGCCAACTTGGGCCGCTAACGATAGTGTGTCGGCTGCCATCTTCGCATTCGATCTCGAGTTGGAGCAGAAGCCCCAAGCGTGGGCCGTAGTGGAGCCGCCCGGCTATCCCCACGAGACCGGCATACCAGCCGTCGCCAATGACTGCGCCGACAGCATTGTCACCTTTGCACAACAGCCCTGTGATATCATACGTTTGATACTGGATGCGGGTGTGATAATCCGTCCACTCCGGGGCGAGGATATTGTCCCCCACACGCCGGCCATTGATCTTCAACTCGTACACACCGAGCGCCGACACATACGCCCGTGCACATCGAATAGTTGTTGGAAGCCGGAATGAGCAACGCAGCATGTGGGCGGGACCGGCGGGTGATTCCACTCGTCTCTGAGTCTGTGTCACTCCATCGTTCAGGTGCCTCAGCGACCAGTCGTCTTGCTCGATTGAATCCAAGGCCTTCACCTGGCGGCCTTCAGAGATCACCGTGCCTTCCGACAGCACCTGTATCTCCGCCACCGCAAACGCGTAATTGTCCGCATCCCGATGCGCCAGTTTCGTGACAGTCATTCGCACATAGCGGCACTCAGTCGGCTCAAATCCAAGCGTTTGAACCTCGTCGCCCGGATTGGGAAAATCCTTCCCAGTTCGATCCACGAGCGTCCGCCCGGTCTTGAACTCCGCATCACCCGAAACTTCTATTCGGAACCGGACCGGGAAGAGAAAACCGGGATTCTTCGAGTAGGAGAAAGGCAAACACGGAAACAGTCGAACGGTATCAACGGTCCTGATCCGGCCCAGGTCAATGCTGACCCACTTGGTCTCATCGGAACTGTGCGCTATTTGACTGTGATACCCGACATGCGGCGCGACGGACTTCGGCAACCGTTCTGGTAGGCCGATCCACTGCGCACGCCAGTCCTTCGGCTCGAGCAGACCCGTCTCCCAAAAGGCCCAAGGACTGAAAGGCGACGGTTCCGCTGCCGCGTCCCAGGTGCGTACGGTCCAATGGTAGCGAGTCCGCGGTTGCAGGGATTTGCCGGCATAGACCACCTGAATCGATTGGCCGGAATGTACTCTGCCGCTGTCCCACATGTTGGCCTTGCCCGGTGACAACAACCCAGAATCTGTCGCCACCAAAACCTGATACGCAGTCTGCTTGGCTCCCCGCCTTGGATCGTTGAGCTGCCAGGCCAACCGCGGAAACGGCTCATCTATACCGAGCGGATTTGTCAGATACTCGCATGTCAAGTTGCGGGCAGCGCCCGGCGCCGCCAGTGCTGCCTGACACAACAGAGCTGCTATCAGGAATCCTGTCAGATGACGTGACCGCTCGAATGTTCTCATCATAGCCTTGCCCTCGCCACCCAAAGAATCTTCTGAGCCAGTGTCTCACAAAGGCTACAGGTTGTCCAGTAGATCCCTGCACGGCCAACCGGCCCTTTCAGGCGCTTTGACGACACAACTGCCCTCTGGAACGTCACAGATCTCCGTCCAGATCGAAGGATGCGAGCTACTCGGCAAGGCACCCATATCATCAAGCATCGGTTCTCGATTCGCCATCCACACGATCACCGGATCACGCGCCAGGACAAAAGGCATCCATGGAAGAAGAGCAGTCCACCGCGAATACCGACAGACTGCCAATCGTTGAATCTCTGTGAGGCCAGGCCCGTTCGCGCCGGCGGCTGCGACCTATGCCTCTTTGCAGCATCGAGGACACTGTCGTGTCTTCTTGCCCATGTTTGCTCCTCATCATTCGAGTTCACCGAAGTTGCGCCTTCAGCGTGCCCCCGTTGTGCTGGACCACTATCCTACTCTTACACCAGATTGCGACGAAAAATGTAATTGCCGCTGCGGAATCCTCTCGCACGTCCCCCCCAAACGCCTATTTCATCCCCCTTCTATCCAGCTTAGAGTCGCTCCTGCGTCCCTTCTTGCCTTTTGCACTGGCCTTCGCAGAAGCTCGTTTCGGCCTGATTTGCGTCAGCTTGTATTGTCTATTGTCTATATTTCTCATATCTTCGGGGCCTTGTTAACTGTGGCTGCCGCAGCACCTACTGGCCGCAACGAGTAGTCAGCGTCCCCAACCGGCCAGACAGTAGGGACGCACGGACGACTCACAATCTGCCCGGAAGTGACTTTTCACCCTCGCCCCTCTACCCAGCCCGGCTGCGAAAGCACCATGGAAATCGGCGCCCGTGGTCTTACTTCGCCTTGATATCATACACCATCAAGGCTTCACCGTGGCGGATGTAGAGCCGGCCGTCCGATATAGCCGGATGAGCCCAGTGCTCGTCCGTCCCTTTGGTAACTTGGAAGGAGCTGACCATTTCGTACCGCGTGGGCGTCACCCTGACCAGCCCGACCTTGCCATTCTCGCCATAACAATACATCATACCATCGGCAAAGATGACAGAACCTTTGCCCACCAGCTTAGCTTCGTACTTGACCTTGCCGGTGGCCATCTCCAAACAAATCCAGCTGCCCTTATTACCTTGTCCGTTGTGATTGGAACCGTGAATGTCACCGCCAAGCAGCAGTACGCCACCGTGGTGACAATCGAGATTCTTGTCAGTCCATTTCTGCGTATAGCTGGTGGCGTCGGCGGAAAGCTCAAACATCTGTCCTCCCACACCATAACCGGTAGTGACATAGATGCGACCGTCTTTGTAAACGGGACTGACCGCTGAGATGAGGTACTTGCCCACGTGCGGCATACGACAAACAACCTTACCGTTCTCGGGATCGATCAAAACAACGGACTTCTGAACCATCGTTGCGATCAGCCGCTTGCCACCTGTCTTGATGATAACGGGACAGCAATAAGCAGAAGTTTCGCTAAGGCCCCTGGTGGTCCAGATCGTATCTGCCGTTATCTTATTGAGGGCGACGACGGTTGCGTCCTTGCCGCCAGGGGTGCAGATTACCTTCTCGCCGTCGATGAGAACCGATTCTGAGATGCCCCACCTGATGTTCTTGCCGTTGAACTTCTTCAGCACATCCACTTCCCATTTCTTCTTGCCGCTCTTGGCGTCGAAACAAACGAGATTCCCGTACCCACTGATGACGTACAGCCGGTCACCATCGATGGTAGGCGTCGTCCGGACGCCGGGATGCGCCCCGCTCCATGCCCGGCCGTAAGAGACCTTCCACTTCGGATTTCCATTCGTGTCAAAGGCGAAGAGCATTCCCTGCTTTTCCGCACCGACCATCCCGGTGGTGTAAACGTACCCGTCGGCAACCGCCACCGAAGCGAATCCCATGCCCAGACCCTCAGCATCCCACAGAAGCTCGGGCCCACCCTCGGGCCACTTCTTGAGCAGGCCGGTCTCAGCCGACTTGCCGTCCCGATTGGGTCCGCGAAACTGCGGCCAGTCAGCCGCATCCGCAGTACCCTGGTAGCCAATAGCAAACACAAACAC
>CP070675.1:5358684-5393030 GCA_020352215.1 Phycisphaerales bacterium | reverse complement strand
CGGCGCCGTCGCCATCAACAACAAATCCGCCTCGCACCGAGCCAGCTTCTCGTGGCAGTCAAAACCCCAGAAAAGATGATCGTCGTCGATCTTCACGCGACCCTGGAACTTCTGATCCCTCGCAAATCTGTCTCTGGTCTTCTTTACCTGGCTCTCGAACAGGTCGGCCAGGGCGATGACTTCGACACCGGGATCGGCCTGCAGGCAGTGCCGAAGGGCGCCGTTGCCCCGTCCACCGCATCCGAGCAGCCCCACTTTGATCTTGCCCGAGCCTTGTGCGTGGGCTACATGCGAAACCGCGCCTGCCAGCGCCGCGGCGCCGGCGGCCTCGGCCGCAATCTTTTCCGGTTTACTTTTATCTTTCTCTGACGCTCTCATATTAAAAATCTCCTTTGTTCGTTCTCTTTGAGCCATTTTGCGGGTCCCCATTTTCCCGTCGTTCTGGAAAATGGAATCGCTGTCATCCGGTTAACCGCCGACTACCCGCGTCTTCTTCTCCGCCCTTCCTGCGCCAAACCGGGTAATTGATACTTGCCCGGAACCGCAAACGGGGGCACGGGCTTGGAATCGCTTAGCTTGAGATCGTCAGGCGGCAGCAAATCCAGCGTACACCTGCTCATGAACCACGACCGTCTGAACTGCTGCCGCGAATAGGCCGATTCCCGGCCCATGATCGCACACAGCGTGCTCTCAGCGATTCTCCGGCCCTCGTTGAGCGGGTTGCCACTGCGTATGCTCTTGATAAGGTCTGTGTGCTCCTCGACGTATGGATTGGGGTTTGGCCCTTTGTGGCGCCATGGGTTCTCACCCTCGATGGTCCCGGCGCAGTTACTGGCACCTTTTGTGCCGACCACGCGCTCGCTGACATTGTTTGTGGTCCCCTTGATTTGCCGGCACATGCTGATGGTCCGCACGTCGTTGGGATAGAAGAACTCGACGCCGAAATGGTCAAAGATGTTGCCGTGCTCGGGGCCGGTGCGGTACTGCCGGCCGCCAACCCCATGTACCTGCTCAGGTAGATCGTTGAACGCCCAGTTAATCACGTCGATATTGTGTACGTGCTGCTCGCATATGTGGTCGCCCGAGAGCCACGTGAAGTACAGCCAGTTGCGAATCTGCCATTCGATGTCGCTCTGATTGGGCTGGCGCTTGCTAACCCAAAGCTCGCCCATGTTCCAGTAGCATTGGGCCGAGACGATTTCGCCGATGGCACCGTCGTGGATCCTCTTCATGGTCTCGACGTATTTCGCTTCGTGACGGCGCTGCGTGCCCGCGACCACGGCCAAGCCTTTTTCACCGGCCTTCCGTGACGCCTCGATGACCATCTTAATCCCTGCCGGACAGACCGCCACGGGCTTCTCCATGAATACATTCTTACCGCGGTTGATCGCCTCGGCGAACTGCTTTGGCCGAAAGCCCGGCGGCGTCGCCAGGATAACGAGATTCACGTCGTCCAGCGCCATCAGTTCTTTGTACGCATCGATACCGATGAAACACCGGTTGTTGGGTACCTTGAATTTGTCCTTCAGGCCGCGGAGGCGGTCCTCAAATGCGTCGGCCAGGGCCACAATCTTCACGCCCGGCGCAGAGTTGACGCAGTCGTTGGCCGCGCCGGAGCCTCGCCCGCCACAGCCAACCACGCCCACGCGGATCGTGTCACTGCCTCTCGCTTGCGCCAAAGGAGCGCCCGCGCCAGTCAGCACCAGGGTCCCTGCCGTTACTGCTGAGCTCTTCAAGAGCTCTCGTCGTGTTAGTTTCTGTTTTTGCGCCATGTTAGCCTCTCTAAATATAGGTTGGTGGTGAACTTTTCGTATTTCTCCTCGCTGTGAGAATCTCCTCAAACTTTTCGCATTTTTCCACTGCCTCCCGAGCGGCATCGAAGACGTCAGGTGGTTTGTCGGGCGATTGGCCCGTGTTTCTGAACGCCGAGCCAAAGCATTATATTGCAGCCCAAGAAACGAAGTCAAGAATGGAAACCCAAATTATGTCTGGGCTCATCAGGTGACGACGACGGTCCGGGAAGGAGAGGCGCCGTCAAAAAGGCCTACTACCGTGTTCACGCATACGAACTGAATGGCTTGCACTGCAGCGGGGCGGATTGTACAATTCCAACGCCCGCAAAGCTCAATCGCTCGGCCGGGCACCGTCGAAGCACCTTCGGTTAGGACCGAAGGAACGAGCAATCAGCCAACAGCCACAGGAAGCATTAGATGAACGTACATAGTCGGAGCAGACGGGATTTCCTAAAGGCCTTGGGTGTAGGTCTGGCGTCGCTTACTTTGCCCGATTGCATCACGGCCAGAGGACGGAACACCTCTCGTCCTCGTGACCGTAAGCCTAATATCATCCTCATCATGGCCGACGATCTTGGGTATTCCGACCTCGGCTGTTATGGTGGAGAGATCGAGACACCGAATCTCGATAGCCTGGCCGGGGGCGGGATGCGGTTTACACAGTTCTACAACTGCGCCAAATGCAGCCCGACGCGTGCTTCGCTACTGACGGGTCAATACGATCAGGCCGTGGGCGTCAAGAACCTGGAACACGGAGCCACCTTCGCCGAAGTCCTGCGTGCCGTCGGCTATCGGACAATCGCCGCTGGCAAGTGGCATCAGACCCCGCTTCCTACAACTCGTGGATTTGACCGGTATTACGGTCTGGCAGACGGCTGCTGCAACTACTGGAACCCTGGGACAAGGGCAAGACCGGGAGAAGGCAAGCCCGGCCGCAAGAAGAGCGAGCCGCGTCGCTGGGCTATCGAAGATGAGGTGATTATGGGATACGTCCCCGAGGACAGGGACTTCTACACAACTGATGCTTTCGCGGATTATGCAATTGAGCGGCTCGAGGAGTATAAGAACGAGGACAAGCCGTTTCTGCTGTATCTGCCGCAGACGGCACCACACTACCCGCTGCACGCGTGGCCGGAGGATATTGCCAAGTACCGGGGCAAGTACAAAGTCGGCTGGGACGAACTGCGGCGGCGCCGTTACGAACGCCAGATCAAGATGGGCATCCTTGATCCGAAGTACGCACCGTCTCCACGGGACGATGGTGTGCCAAGCTGGGATTCGTTGAGCAATTTGGAAAAGGACCGCGCCGATCTGAAGATGGCAGTATACGCAGCAATGGTGGATCGCATGGACCAGGCGATAGGCAGAGTGCTGGCGAAGGTAAAGCAGATCGGCAAGTGGGAGAATACGCTGGTGCTGTTTCTGGCTGACAATGGGGGTTGCGCTGAGACGCCTGACAAGACCCCGGACATCCCGCCCGGACCCGTTGAAGGCTACCGTGCGCTTGGGCCGGCCTGGGCCAACGCCAGCAACACTCCGTACCGCAAATACAAGTCGACCGATTATGAGGGAGGTGCCTGCACCCCCTTCATAGCCTATTGGCCCGGCTTTGTTAAACCAGGCACCATAACAGATCAGGTGGGGCACATAATCGATGTCCTTCCCACGTTCATGGAGATAGCCGGCGCGAGCTATCCACGCCAGCTCGATGGCAGGAAGCTCAGACCCGTTGCGGGAAAGTCCCTACTGAGTGTCTTTCAAGGAAAGCAACGGAGGGGCCACGGCGTACTTTATTGGCAGTTTGGCAAAGCTAAAGCCGTACGGATTGGCAAGTGGAAACTGGTTCGCTACGGCGAGGCTGATTGGGAGCTCTATGACCTCCAGAAGGACAGAACCGAACTGAACGACTTGGCCGCCCGCCATCCTCGGAGGGTCAGGGAAATGGCAGCTATGTGGGAGGACTGGTGGACGAAGTGTACCGGCAAGGAGGTCAAACGTTCCTAACACCGTCGCGTGGGCTGATTAGACGGCTACTGCCCGGTTTCGTGCCCCCTGATGAAAACACAATCGTCAGCAAAGTAAGCGCCCGCATGGCCCCAGCCCGATTCGATGTAGAGGCAGGCTTCGACAAGAGTGGCCCACGCGGCGTTGTGTCTCCTTTGGGTCTTTTACCGCGTATCCGGATTCGCCTCGATGCTGGGGGCTGGATGATGGTGAGTGCCACCAGCCACTATTTTCAGGACGACGCAAACCGGTCTGGTGCCTGGTTCGGCTCTGGCACAGGCAGAATACGTGTGCCCCCGGCATGTTGCTCGACAACTGCCCAGTGACATTCTGTTGTATTCCGGTCTGACTACTGGCCCGGTCGAACGCCATCACAGAAGCGGAGCCGTTGCGGACAGGCGAATTGACGGATGCGACACGGCATTTGGCAGGATCGTGGACCAGCCAGTGATCGAACTCGTCCTCCAACGAGGGATTCGCCAGCAGGTTTCCTCCACCTACAATGTCCGCCTTGCCTGCCGCACTTATGGAACTCTCTGATCCTGTCACATTCAAGATACGCTCGAGTAAGGTGATACAGAGTTTGAGCTTGTTCTGCGCGTAGGACGTCCAGAAGAAGGCCGGGATTGCCAAATGCTGAATTTCTATAGGAATACTATTGTCTTGCCAGGTTGGGGCGCGCCAATCCCAACGACCCGGCAGGACATTCCTGACGGCGCCGCCAACAGCGTTGCTCTTTGCGGGCCAGGGGGAGCTCGGTGTTTGAAGCCGCTTCTTTTTCGGCGAGATCCACCAATGATCTTTCAAGGTGGGAATCTTCGAGAAGTTGTAGTGCCTCCCTGCAAACAATACGTTAGGCGTCGACGCATGACTGTGATTGTCCTTTTTCTCGGCAATAGGGAAGTTTTTCCTTGCCTTTGTTCTCAGAAATGGGAGATAATGCCACCACGATATACAATCCATGGATTGGGTCTTCCCTGCTTCATGGGGCAAAGGTGATTTTGAATACGTCAAGCTACTCCCGACGGCGTATTGCTTATGGACCTACCAAGAAGACGGACATTTAAGGGTTCACTTGGGGCAACTACCCGGACAGCCAGCGGTTCTCGTCAACTGCCAATTCTCGGGATGCCCTCGAGAAAGGCCGTGTATTATTGCGGGGAAGGCACCGGTTTTGCACTTGGCACGAGACACAGAAAGAAGCCAGCGATGACATCGAGCTGTGAAAAAGACACAATCGCCGAGTTTATAATCCCAACCTCACTGTTTTTGAGCCATCCAGGTTCACCGACGGGAATCTAATAGACCGATTCATATGGCTCAGATACACGTTCCTGTCACAGGAGAAAGAGACCAATAGATGACGGAATCTACTCTAACAATAACATCGCAGTCGCAGTTGGCTGACGCGGTCTTCCGCGAGAGTGGCCAGAACGTGAATCTCTGTTATCAATGCAGGAAGTGTGCGGCCGGGTGTCCGGTGTCGTACGCCATGGACTACAGGCCTGCCCAATTGATACATGCCATCCGTCTCGGCGCCGATGACCTCGTTCTCAACAGCAAGACGCCGTGGCTGTGCGCGTCTTGTGAGACGTGTACTACCCGGTGTCCGCAGGAAGTCGATGTCGCGAAGGTGATGGACGCTGTAAAAATCATAGCTGTCAGAGAAGGGGTTAAACCCCCTATCCCGGAGGTAGCTTCCTTTTACAGAGCAGCCCTTGCCAACATCAAGAAATGCGGGCGGATGTACGAGCTCGGCATGATTGTAGGCCTAAAGCTACGGACATTCGACTTTTTCAAGGATGCCGGCCTGGGAATGAAGATGTTCCGGAAGGGCAAACTGAAGATGATCCCCAGCTTGACCGGTGCGCGAACTACGTGGAAAATCTTCCGGCGTGTAAAGCGTTTTGAGAGGAAGAATCAGACGACCTGAGACGCAGCTTTGCGGCTGTGTCGCTGATGTAAATACGAGAAAGCGAATATGTCTTATTGAGATATTCGGGGAGGTCAGCAGGCAATGAACACCAGGTACGCTTATTATCCGGGATGTTCTCTTCACTCGACAGGCTCCGAGTACGATGTGTCGTTCAAGGCCGTTTGTGACAAACTTGGCATAGGCATCCAGGAGATCAAAGGGTGGATATGCTGTGGAACCTCTCCTGCGCATTGCACGTCCAGACTTCTCTCGCTTGCGCTTCCTTATGAGAATCTCTGCCTGGCCGAGAAAATGGGAATGACCGACGTCGTTGCTCCGTGTGCCGCGTGTTTTGCACGATTGAGGACCGCGATACACGAAGCAAACGAGGACCCTGAGATAGCCGGCCAAATCAGTGAAGCTCTCGGCAAGCCGCTGCCCAAATCGGTGAATGTATTGAGCCCCCTTGAGATATTCTCAAACGGGTCAGGTCTTGAGGCTGCTGTGGCAAGGCAATTGCCCGAACTGAAGGTCGTGTGCTATTACGGCTGTCTTCTTACCAGGCCTTCAAAGGTGATGCAGTTCGACGAATGTGAGTATCCAATGGCTATGGATGAGCTGCTTCGTTCTGTCGGGATTACGACGCTTGAGTGGTCGTACAAGACGGACTGCTGTGGTGGGGCTCTTGCGATGACTCGCACCGATGTAGTTCTTAAGTTGACGCGTGACATATTCGAGGAAGCCAAGACGGTCGGGGCAAACGCAATTGCCGTTGGGTGCCCGCTGTGTCACGTAAATCTGGACACGCGGCAGGAAGAGGTCGAACAAGAATACGACGTTCAGTACGGCCTGCCCATATTCTACTTTACACAACTGATGGGGTTAGCTTTGGGGGTACCTACGGACAAATTGGGGTTGCACAAACATTTTGTCAGCACTGACGAATTGCTGCGAAGCAGTAGCAAAGGACAGTTGGCTGCTGGATAGATATCTGAGGTACGATAAATGGCTCAAGAAACGCGTGACAAGGTTGGTGCGGTGTTGGTAGTCGGGGGCGGCGTGGGGGGTATGCAAGCCTCGCTCGATCTGGCGGAGGGGGGGTACAAGGTCTATCTTGTTGAAAAGGGTCCGTCAATAGGCGGGGTAATGGCGCAACTCGATAAGACGTTCCCGACGAATGATTGTGCGATGTGCACACTCGCACCCCGCATGGTCGATTGTGGCGGACACCTGAACATCGAGAAGCTGACGTATTCTGAGATAGAATCCATCGAAGGCTCAGCAGGCAACTTCAAGGTCCGTGTCAGGAAGAAGGCACGCTCTGTAGACCCGGACAAGTGCACCGGTTGCGGTGAGTGCGCTGATAACTGCCTGGTCAAGAACAGGGCCTACCTCGAACCAACCGAGCAAGCCGAAGTTGCATCTCCTCCGGAGGAGCTCGACAAGCTGGCGAGGATTCTTGAAAAATACAAAGGAGGCAAAGGCATTGTAGTGCCCGTTCTGCAAGAAGCACAGGAAGTGTACAATTACTTGCCGGAAAGCGCGATTCGGTATCTGGCTGAAAGATTAGAGATTCCCCTTGGTCTGATGTACCGGCTCGCCACCTTCTACAACGCGTTCAGCCTTACTCCGAAAGGCAAACACACCATTCGCATTTGTATGGGTACATCCTGCTACGTCAAGGGAGCAAAGAAGATTCTGAACGCATTTCAGAAGCACCTGAATGTCCGAGTAGGGGGTGTAACCGAGGACAAGCAGTTCGGCTTGGAGACGGTCAATTGCGTTGGTTGTTGCGGTCAATCGCCTGTAGTCACAATCGATGAAGACATATATGGATATGTGAGGCAAACCAGCGTTGTGGAACTCATCGGAAAGCACCGTAAGTCAGGAGAATGAGCATGGCCAAGATCAAACCTGACGACCTGGACAAGATTGGAGAAACGATTAAGAGAACAATGCTCTTGAGAGAAGGGACGGGCCGGGCCAAGGTCATCGTGCACATGGGCACTTGCGGCATTGCTGCCGGAGCCAGGGGTGTTATGCAAGCGATGATGGATGAGATTGAAAGTAGAGAGGTCAAGGATGTTATCCTGACCATCTCGAGCTGCGCCGGACTTTGCAGCCGTGAGCCGATGGCTACAGTCGAGTTGGCAAATGAACCCGCTGTAAAATACGTAGACCTCACTCCGGAAAAGGCAAAGAGAATCTTTAACGAACATGTTCTCGGCGGCAAGATAGTGACCGAGTATGCTCTGGCCGCGGGGAGCGAAAGGATGCTCTAAGGAGACTAAAACAATGCCCTATAGAGCGAACGCGATGATATGTACGTGCACGAACTGCATCTCAAACGGTTCCTTGCAGATAAAGGATGCTTTGGAAGCTGAGATACAACAGCGCGACTTGGAAACCGACATCCTAATAGTTCCGACGGGGGCGAGTGGCCTTTGTGTGAGAGGCCCGATCCTCATCGTTCAACCTGATGGCATCTTCTATCAACAGCTCAAAAAGGAGGACATTCCTCATCTCGTCGAAGAGCATTTCTTGAAGGGAAGACCCGTAAGAGACTTGATGTATGTTCCTCCCGGTGAGCAGGCCCCAATTCCGGAGCTTCGCGCCATTCCGTTTTTCAAGGATCAGAGACTGATCGCGCTGCGAAATCGCGGTATGATCGACCCCGACAAAATTGAAGAGTACATTGCCAGAGACGGGTACAAGGCGTTGGCGACGGCTCTGACCTCGATGGATCCCGAGGACGTTATAGAAACGATAAAGGAAGCGGGACTTCGAGGACGAGGGGGTGCGGGATTCCCGACTGGGTCGAAGTGGGAGTTTTGCCGAAAGTCGGAGGGCCAGCCAAAATACGTCATATGTAATGCCGACGAAGGGGACCCGGGCGCGTTCATGGATCGAAGTATCATAGAGGCCGATCCGCATTCTATTCTTGAGGGCATGGCCATCGGCGCCTACGCTATCGGCGCGTCCAAGGGCTATATATACGTGAGGATCGAATATCCACTGGCAATTGAGCGTATGGAGACCGCTGTTAGTCAGGCGCGCGAATACGGTTTGTTGGGAGAGGATATATTTGGTTCGGGATTCGATTTTGATGTGGACATTTTTAGAGGCGCAGGAGCCTTCGTATGTGGAGAAGAGACCTCGTTGATTGCTTCGATCGAGGGCAGGCCCCCTGAGCCGCACATACGCCCGCCTTTCCCTGCCCAATCGGGGCTTTGGGAGAAGCCAACGAACATCAACAATGTTGAGACCTGGGCGAATATCCCGGTCATAATCAATTGGGGAGCGACGTGGTTTTCAGAAATTGGGACTGATACCTCAAAAGGAACGAAGGTTTTCTCGTTGGCAGGCAATATAAACAATGCCGGTTTAGTTGAGGTGCCGATGGGCATCACGCTGCGGGAGATCGTATACGACATAGGAGGGGGGATCCCCTGGGGAAAGACATTAAAGGCGGTCCAGACGGGAGGGCCTTCCGGCGGCTTTATCCCGAGGCATTTGTTAGATATGCCAGTAGACTACGAGCGTCTGAAAGAGGTGGGCGCGATCATGGGTTCCGGGGGCATGGTTGTGATGGATGAGGATACGTGCATAGTTGATATCGCCAAGTACTTCCTTGAATTCACCAATGACGAGTCGTGTGGGAAGTGTACAGCTTGTCGGGAAGGCTCAGAGGTGCTCCTGAAGACGCTGGAGAAGATATCTAGGGGGGAGGGAGAAGACGAAGACTTGGTAATTCTTGAGGAATTGGGCAACGCTATCAAAGAAGCATCCATGTGCGGTTTAGGACAGACCCTGCCCAACCCTGTACTGAGCACACTGCTCCATTTCAGGGATGAGTACGAGGCCCACATCAAGTACAAGAGATGCCCGGCGGCGGTCTGTAAGGGGATCATCTCCTCGCCTTGCCAGCACACCTGCCCCTTGGAGCAAGATGTTCCCTGCTATGTTGGCCTTATTGCACAAGGGAAGTTCGAGGAGGCCATAGAGATTGTAAGGAGGGAAAATCCTTTGCCCTCGGTTTGTGGCAGGGTGTGTAACGCCAGCTGTGAGGCCAAGTGCCGAGCTGGTGAGGGCGGTGGAGACGCGATCTCTATTCGGTCGCTTAAGAGATTCTTGGCCGATTATGAACGAGAAAAGGGCCTTGATGTGGCGCCCAAGCCAAAACAGACCAGGCCCGAACGAGTGGCTGTGGTCGGTTCGGGACCGGCGGGCCTGACATGCGCCTACTATCTTGCTCTTGAGGGATACTCAGTCACCATTCTTGAGTCGCTGCCGGTAGCGGGCGGCATGCTTGCCGTTGGTATACCGGACTACCGGCTGCCCAAGGACATCCTAAACTGGGAAATTGAGTGTATTAAGAAACTGGGTGTGGAGATCAAGACGAATACCACCGCGGGCAAAGACATGCAGATCTCAGAGCTCCGGGCAAAATATGATGCCGTATTCGTCGCGACCGGAGCTCACAAAGGACTAAAGATGAGAATTGAGGGTGAAGAGTCGCCACAGGTCATTGATGCGGTGGACTTTCTGCGGGAGCTCAATCTTGGGCGAGACGTCAAGATCGGAGAGAAAGTGGCTGTTATTGGTGGAGGAGACGCCGCTATTGATGCTGCCAGAGTCGCGAAGCGAATGGGCAAGGATGTGAAGATACTGTATAGGAGGACAAGGAGGGAGATGCCTGCGGCCAAAGAAGAGATCGAAGAGGCGATCAAGGAGGGGATCGAGATTCAATTTCTGGCTGCCCCGGTAAGGGTCTTGTCTGGTAATGGCAGATTGACAGGAATCGAGTGCATCAGAATGGAACTGGGAGACGTCGATCGCAGCGGCAGAAGAAGGCCTGTTCCGATTGAAGGATCGGAATTTGCCGTTGAGATCGATACTCTAATGCCGGCAATTGGACAAGAGCCGGACCTGAGCGTGCTGTCGATTGGCAGGGACCTGAGTGTCTCTGAGCGCAACACCATCGAAGTCTGTCAGGAGACCCTCAGTTCCGGAGTGGAAGGGGTATTTGCCGGCGGCGACGTAGTCAGCGGTCCGGGCACCGTTGTATCGGCGATGGCTCATGGAAAGATTGCTGCTGAGATGATACATAAGTATATCCAGGAACTTCCCGTGGAGTGGGAATACAAAGTGACCCGGCCGGCCGCACGGGTTGAAGCCGTTGAATTGACTGACGAAGAGATTGAAGGCCTGAAGAAGCCTTCAATGCCGCTACTGTCATTAGGGGAACGGTCGGGCAATTTCCAGGAAGTAGAGCTGGGATTCACCGAGGAAATGGCGGTCAGAGAGGCAAAACGTTGCCTGCGATGTGATCTGGAGCTTGTCGAAGAGGACGTCGCCTCATGAAGTTGAAGGATATAGAGAGGATCCTTGGAGCGGAGATAGTCGCAGGAATTGGGCTACGGGAGAAGGATATTGAGATGGCGTGTGGGTCTGACCTGATGAGTGATGTTCTGGCCTTCATGAAGTCTGGGTCTCTCCTGTTGACCGGATTGACTAATCCACAGGTGGTTCGCACAGCTGAAATGACTGACCTTGGAGCCATATGTTTTGTCCGCGGGAAAAAGCCCGACCAAGAGACTATTGACATGGCTGAATCCAAGAATATCCCGCTACTGACGACGCCTTTGCCCATGTTTGAATCTTGTGGTCGGTTATACCGCAGGGGACTTCCTGGTTGTTCTGAATACACAGAGTAACATTCAAGAGGATACTTTAGAGTGGCTGCAGATGGCAATATCGGCAAGATTCAGGAACTGATCTATGAAATCCGAGTGTGCGACGTAATGAAGGGCAACGTCATTACCGTAAGTCCGCAGACACCTATGAGTGAGCTAAGGCGGATCTTGCGGGAGAAACGCATCTCGGGGACACCGGTCGTGGAAGGCGACAAACTGGTGGGCATAATCAGTCTTGACGACTTCATTAGGTGGATGGCTGAGCGAGAGCAGGATTGCCCCATCGGTGAAAAAATGACCAGAAATGTCCAAACGCTTTATTCCGACGAACCATTGATCCTTGCGGTCAACAGGTTTGACCAGCTTGGCTTTGGCCGGTTCGCAGTTCTTGACCGCAAGAGCGAGAGACTCCTGGGCATTATTACGAAGGGCGATATTGTTGAAGGGCTCCTTAGAAAACTTGAGATCGATTATTACAAAGAAGAAAACCAGCGCCACGAAGAGCAGCACTTCTTTGAGGATATTCTGGCAGATAAGAGTGTGCTCTTCTTTCGATATGATGTGATGGGTCATGATTTCAAGCGAGCTGGTGAAAGCGCCAGCCGGTTGAAGGCCACGTTGCGACGCCTGGGCCTAAACCCTCAAATTGTTCGTCGGGTTGCTATTGCCACCTACGAGGCAGAGATGAACTTGATCATCTACACTGACGGCGGAAGGATACGTGTTCGTGTTCAGCCTCACGAGATAGCTGTGAGAGTGGAAGATTCAGGCCCCGGAATACCTGATGTTGATAAGGTCATGCGACCGGGGTATTCAACTGCTCCGGAATGGGTTAGAGAGTTGGGCTTTGGTGCCGGCATGGGCCTGAACAACATCTTGAAGTGCTCCGACAAAATGGACCTGAGATCTGCTTTGGGCAAAGGAACGCGGCTGAGCATTTGCATTTCTATTGAAGAGGGAGCCAAAAGTGAAGCTAACTGAATTGATTCAAGAGCTAAATCTGGACGTCAGGTCTGCGAAGGGGCACTTGGACCGCGAGGTGACCGGCGGATACGCCAGCGATCTTATCAGTGACGTCTTAGCCCATGGCAACGAAGGGAATCTCTGGGTTACTTTGCAGGTTCATCAGAATATTGTGGCAGTGGCAAGTATGAAGGGTCTGGCTGGAATCATCTTGGTGAATGCTAGAGAGCCGGAACAGGAGACCGTCGACAAGGCAGAGACAGAGAATGTCCCGATTATGGTGACCGAGATGGCGACGTTTGAGTTGGTCGGAAAGCTGTACAGTCTCGGGGTTGCCGGAATGTGATAATGAGGAAGGTAAGAGTAGATCTCCATCTGCACACTTGCCTTTCTCCGTGCGCCGACGATCAGATGCAGGCAAAGGCTATAGTAGAACAGGCTAAGAAAGTGGGTTTGGATATGATCGGTGTATGCGATCATAATTCCGCAGAGAATGTAGCCGCGGTGGTGGAAGCCGGGCGAAGAGAAGGACTTCCAGTCATTCCCGGCATGGAGGTAACCTCTGCGGAAGAGGTTCATGTCCTGGGGCTGTTCAACACGGAGCGGGATCTGATGCATCTGCAAGATACAGTCTACGAAAACCTACCCGGTGAGAATTGTGAGCAGGCCTTTGGCCCTCAGACGATAGTTGATGAGTGGGGTCGTGTCGTGGGTTCGAGCAGTAGACTTCTGATCGGGGCCACTACTCTGACCTTGGAGCAGGTTGTGGAGGCGATTCACCGATGGGAGGGCTTGGCGATAGCCTCTCACATCGACCGTGAGCGATTTAGCCTGATCGGTCAGTTGGGGTTCATACCTGAAGGATTGGAGCTGGATGCCTTGGAAGTATCGACCTCATCCTCCCCGGAACAGCGCTACGGCTACCCAATTGTAAGTTCTTCTGATGCACATTTCTTGGAGGATATAGGAAAGAGTTTTACTTGCTTTGTTATAGATGACCTGTCGCTCGATGAAATTAAGAAAGCGGTGCGCAATGAATTGGGAAGGAGAGTTGCGTAAATTGGATGCAGGATTTGTCCCTACACATCTTGGATATCGCAGAAAACTCGATTTCTGCTTCGGCGAAGAGGATTGAAATCAGGATTGAGGAAGATCAGATTAAGGACTTGTTGACTGTGGAGATTAAGGACGACGGTAAGGGTATGGACGAGCAGACCCTAAAAAAAGCGATTGACCCCTTCTTCACAACCAGGACGACACGCGAAGTCGGTTTAGGGCTGTCTTTGCTGGCCCAAGCTGCTCAGCAGGCGGACGGGAAGGTCGAGTTGAGCTCGGCACCCGGTGGGGGAACAACGGTCAAGGCGATCTTTCGCCTTAGCCATCCGGACTGCAAACCCGCAGGGGACATTCACGAGACCATCCGCACCCTTATTGCCGGTAACCCCCATATCGAGTTTCTTTACGAACACAAGAGGAATGATTCCACCTATCGCTTTGACACAAGAGAGATAAACAGAAAATGATTAAACTGACGATCGACGACAAGCAGGTTGAGGTTGACGAGGGTTCGACCGTCCTACAGGCGGCAGATAAACTTGGCATCCATATTCCCACACTCTGCTACCATAAATCCCTGGCCCCCTACGGCGCGTGCCGCGTTTGCCTGGTTGAACTTACCGGGTCTCGCGGTTCAATCATCCAGGCCTCGTGTGTCTACCCCGCCCAGGAGGGATTGACTGTCCGTACCGACACAGAGAGAGTCTTGAAGGCCCGTCGGGTAATGCTCGAACTGTTGTTGGCCCGCTGCCCGGATTCAGAGCGGATAAAAGAGATGGCAGCGGAGTCGGGTATCGAGGAATCTCGCTTTCCCAAGAAGGACGATGACTGTATCCTCTGCGGACTCTGTGCGAGGGTATGCGAAGAGCGGATGGGGGTCGGCGCCGTGAGCTTTGCCAATCGAGGTTCGGCCCGAGAGATAGCTGTACCCTATGATAAGCACTCGCAAATTTGCATTACGTGCGGCGCCTGTCAGGTGGTCTGCCCGACGGACGCGGTGGATCTGACTGAGGTGACGCTAAACAAGCCCAGACCCATCATGTCCGACTATGACATGGGTCTTTCCCCTCGTTCTTCGATCTACATTCCGTTCGCTCAGGCGATACCGAAAGTGGCCGTGATCGATCGAAACACTTGCATGCACTTTCTTAAGGACGTATGTAAGTCTTGTGAGAACTTCTGTGAGGCCAACGCCATTGACTATGAGCAACAGGATGAATTCGAAGAGGTAGACGTCGGTGCGGTGGTCCTGTCCCCGGGATTTGAGCAATTCGATCCTGACCTTAAGAAAGAACTTGGTTATAGCAGGTACCCCAACGTAATCTCAAGCCTCCAGTTCGAACGTCTTCTTTCAGCCAGCGGACCGTATCTGGGCGAAGTCCTGCGGTCGTCCGACCAGAAACATCCCAAGAAGATGGCGTGGGTACAGTGTGTCGGATCGCGAGAGCTGGAATGCAACTATTGTTCCTCAGTTTGCTGCATGTATGCAACCAAAGAAGCAATTATTGCCAAAGAGCACGCCCCCGATCTCGATTGCACCGTCTTCTTCATCGATATGCGTGCTTTTGGCAAAGGATTCGATGCCTATTATGAGCGTGCCAAGGAGCTTGGCGTTAAGTATGTTCGTTGTCGCCCCTCTTCGATCAAGGAGGTGCCCGGAACGAAGAACCTAAGAATCACGTACCAAGGGGCTGATGGCGAAATCGCAACCGAAGAGTTTGACATGGTAGTTCTCTCAACGGGCATAAGGCCTCCTGAAGAGGTCCGTGAGCTTGCTGAGAAATGTGGTATAGAACTTGACCAGTACGGCTTCGCCGCCACACAGGGCCTGGCTCCGGTCGAGACTTCAAAGCCAGGAGTCTATGTCTGTGGGCCTTTTGCTTCGCCGAAGGATATCCCGGAAACGGTGATAGAGGCATCAGCAGGCGCCGCCAAAGCCATGGCACTTCTTACGAGAGAACGGGGCACTCTAATCACACACAGGGAGTATCCGCCAGAGAAAGATGTAAGTGGCCAGCCCCCCCGCATCGGTGTGTTTGTCTGCCACTGTGGCAGGAACATTGGCGGCTTTGCCGACGTGCCGGGTGTCGTCGAGTACGCCAAGACCTTGCCCAATGTTGTCTATGCAGAGGACAATCTCTATACATGCTCCACCGACACTCAGGAGAGAATTAGCCAGCTAATTGCCGAGCATGACCTCAACCGTGTAATCGTCGCGTCGTGTAGTCCGAGAACCCATGAGCCGCTCTTCCGCAATACGTGTCGCCAAGCCGGCCTCAATGAATACTTGTTTGAGATGGCCAATATCCGCGACCAGTGTACTTGGGTGCATATGCATGAGCCGGAAATGGCTACCCGAAAAGCGAGAGACCTTGTGAGGATAGCCGTAGCCAAGGCAAGATTGCTGGAACCTCTGGTCAAGGGCCACCTGAAGGTAAACAATGAGGCTCTTGTAATCGGTGGTGGCCTGGCTGGGATGACCGCTGCCCTCAACCTGGCGGACCAGGGATTTAAGGTACATCTGGTTGAAAAAGAGCAGCAGTTGGGTGGCAACTTCAGACATATACACAGCTTGCTCAGCGGCGACGATCCTCAGGAGAAGCTGACCGACGCCGTTGGGAGGATCGACTCTCATCCTAAGATCGATGTGTATCTGGAAAGCAAGGTCTCTGCCGTTGATGGGTCTGTGGGCAATTTCAAGTCCACCATACAGCGCAACAGCACTGAAAAAGAAGTGTCGCATGGTGTCGCTATCATTGCGACCGGGGCCAATGAATATGAGCCGACCGAATACCTTCATGGCAAAGACCCTCGTGTTCTCACACAGCGCTGTCTTGAAGAGTGGATCGCGGAGGGCAAACCTGAACTTCAGAACCTCAAGTCGGTTGTGATGATTCAGTGCGTCGGTTCGAGAGAAGAGGCGCGGCCGTATTGTAGCCGCATCTGTTGTTCGCAGGCGATTAAGAATGCCATTGCTCTGAAGGACATGCGGCCCGAGACCGATGTCTGTATACTCTACCGCGACATCAGAACATACGGCTTGCTGGAAGAGCACTACAGAAAGGCAAGAGAAAAAGGCGTACGCTTTATCCGCTACGAGGAGAATCAGAAGCCGGAGGTGTCCGTTAAAGACGGCACTCTCAGCGTATCCTCTGTGGACCCCATTCTGAACGCCCCGGTTTGTGTAGACTGTGATCTGGTAGTGCTTGCCCCCGCTATCATCCCCGACGAGCGTGTTGACGAGGTGGGCAAGCTGTTCAAGATACCCCTTAACCAGGATAAGTTCTTCCTTGAGGCCCATATGAAGCTCAGGCCTGTAGATTTTGCCACCGATGGCGTGTTCATGTGCGGCTTGGCTCACTGCCCGAAATCGGTCGAAGAAAGCATCGCCCAGGCAGATGCGGCGGCGGCGAGGGCGGCTACTATCCTGTCCAAAGACGAAATCGAGTTGGAAGCCACAATATCAGAGGTGGTAGATGAGAACTGCGACGGGTGTGCTTACTGCATCGATCCGTGTCCGTACAACGCGTTAACACTGATAGAATACATGTACAAGGGCGATATTAAGAAGACCGTCGAAAGAGACGGAGCATTGTGCAAAGGTTGCGGGGTGTGCATGGCCACGTGCCCGAAGAAGGGAATATTCGTTCGCAGTTTCAAGCTGGAACAGTTGGGTGCGATGGTGGAAGCCGCGTTGGAAGAAGCCTAAGAGAGGAGTTTTTCTAATATGGCCGATGAACAGTTCGAACCGATCATCGTCGGTTTCTGTTGCAACTGGTGTTCGTATGCCGGGGCGGATCTCGCCGGCGTCTCTCGGCAACAATACCCTCCGAACCTTCGGATCATCCGCGTTATGTGTTCGGGGATGGTCCATCCTAACCTGGTAATCGATGCCTTGACAAAGGGCGCGGATGGAGTACTGATTTGCGGTTGTCACCCTGGAGACTGCCACTACCTTGAAGGCAATCTCAAGGCCGAGAACCGAAAAGAAGCGATAGAACTCATGCTGGAAGACTTTGGAATAGAGCCCGAACGGTTCAGGCTCGAATGGGTATCGGCGTCCGAGGGCCCGAGGTTCGCCGAGGTAATCCGGGAAATGACGGAGGCTGTCCGAGCACTAGGTCCCAGCATGTACAAAGCTTGAGAGTGTGGCTCTGGCTCGCGCGCTCTGAATGGGGCCGGCGGCGCATCGAACTTTGAAAAGATTTTCTACAGGACCCATAGATATGGCAGAGAAAATCCTATTCTTCGAAGGCAAGAAATTTGTCTGGGACGGAGGGGAATACGACGACAAAGAAAAGGCCAGCTCACTGGAGAAGAAGTACACGGAAAAAGGTTTCGACGTTCGCATAGTGCGCGAGGCCGGAAAGACGCTCCTTTACACACGGCGCGTTGTCACGGAGATTGTTATAGAGTAAAGCCGAGGAGAACGCCCGTGTGCGTGCGCTCCGTACGAAACGGATGGATGTGCCGGTCCCCGCGGTGGTTTGGGTTGTGTGCAGGCATGAAGGATAGGTGGTGGTTGGAAGTGAATGTGGGAGTGGGACTACTGTAACATTGTCGTAGCCAAAAGGAGAAAACATGAGTGCTCCAACCATACTGATCATCGATGATGATCCGGATTTCGTGGCGGTCACAAAAGCTATCCTCGAGACGAAGCAATACAAAGTACGGTTTGCCTACGATCCTGATGAGGGATTCGCCAAGCTGGAGGAAGAGACGCCGGATGCCATAATCCTCGACGTCATGATGGGCAAGGGTGCCGGGGGATTTGTCTTCGCCAGAAAGATTAGGAAGGATTCGCGTTTTGCCAAGACACCTATATTGATGATAACGTCCATGTCGGAACAGACCGGATTTGACTTTCCCGGCGACCGCATTCACGAGAAGTTCCTGCCCGTCGACGAGTACATCGAGAAAGGCGTCGAGCCGCATGTTCTTCTGGAGAAGGTTGAGCAACAGCTTGCTAAGAAAGCCGGCGATGAAGCGTGAACCTAAGCGCTCTTTCTCGAAAAGTGAAGAGACTCAATCGCCCCTTGTTGCGAGGGGAAGATGATGTGACATTAGCGTAGAGTAATGACGGACCGTAGGGAATGTCAGAAAATTCCTCAGAAAGGAGGTAATATTGTGGCAGTTAAAGTAGCAGAAGAATGGCTTAACATCTGTGGTGGATGTGAGGTCACAATATTGGACATAGGCGAGCCGCTTCTTGATCTACTGCCGGAGCTCAATTTTGTCCACATGCCTGTCTTGATGGACCATAAGTACTTTGGCCAAACGGGAGAGAAGGAGGAGATGGAGATTCCGGAGGCGGATGTAGGGATAATCTCGGGAGGTGTAAGGAATGAAAAGGAGAAGCACGTTGCCGAGGAAATGAGGAAGAAGTGTAAGACCCTCATCGCTCTGGGCTCGTGTGCGTGCTACGGCGGGATTCCCGCCATGGCAAATATGTTTCCTCTTGAAGCCTTGTACGAGAAGGTATACAGGGGGTGCAAGACTACAGATGCGGCAGACACGCCTCAGGAGAACCTTCCTCCTCTACTGGATAGGGTGTACGCTGTGGACGAGGTTGTGCCCGTGGACGTAAACATTCCGGGCTGTCCCACAAACCCTGATCTGGTTGTCAAGGCCCTCACCGCACTTCTGAAAGGCGAATCTTTTGAGATCCCCGAGCGGAGTGTCTGCGATGAGTGCCCCGTGAAACGGGAAAAGAAGGCATCAGGTGGCGAGATCAAAAGAACACTTGAGTCGATGGAGTTCGATCAGAGCAAGCCCTGGGATCAGACCAGGTGCTATATGGAGCAGGGCTATTTGTGCCTCGGCCCGGTCACTCTGGCGGGCTGCGGCCATAAGGAAGGAAACGGTGACGGGGTGACGGTCCCGCGTTGTATCAAGGGATATATGCCGTGTCGTGGGTGTTTTGGTCCGATCCGTAAGGGCGCCAATCCTCTGGTTGATATGATGAGTGCGATCTCATCTATAGGACTGGATGCTAAACAGGTACCGGACAGACGCGCCCTGTTGAACAGATACATTGGTGGTCAAAATCGCCTCAGACCGTTGCCGACACGTCCAAAGTAGTAAGGAGGTATACGTATATGAAAACAATAACGATTGCTCCAGTAACCAGAATAGAGGGCCATGCCAAGGTCACGATAAACCTTGACGACAGCGGCAACGTGGCAGACACATTCGTCAACGTCGTAGAGCTCCGCGGCTTTGAGAAGTTCTGTATCGGAAGACCTGTGGAGGAACTCCCGCGTATCGTAACGAGCATCTGCGGCGTGTGCCCATGGTCACACCATCTCGCCTCTGCTAAGGCCAACGATGCCGTCTTTGGCGTAACCCCGCCCAGCGCAGGAAGAAAGCTCCGCGAGTTGTGCAATGCCGTCGCGTATACTGAGGAACATATTCTTCACTTCTTCTTCCTCACCGGTGCGGATTTTGTAATGGGTCCGGATAGTGACTACTCCGTAAGAAATGTCATCGGCATAGCCCAAGCGAACCCCGAGATAGGAAAGCAAGTCGTCCGAAACCGCCATCTCGGGTCCCAAATGCTGAACATTCTGTCGGGAAAGAGCATTCACCCGGTAACCGCCGTACCCGGTGGGTTCAGCAAGCCTCTGACAGAGGCCGAGCGGCAGAAGCTCATTCCAATGGCAAATGAAGTCCTGGAGTTTGCCAAGTTCGCTATTGCCTTCGCAAAGGAAAATATCTTTCCCAAGTATCTGGATGCCGTTAAGACTGTCGGCGTCATCAACACGGGTTTTCTTGGCACCGTAACCGATGACGGGACCCTTGATTTATACGACGGCAAGGCCCGTCTGATGAAGCCAGACGGCTCCTACGAGGAATTTGAATACGATCAGTACACCGAGTACATCGGCGAGCATATCGAGCCGTGGACCTACCTGAAGTTCCCGTATGCCAAGAAATGGGGCGACTTCTCAATGGACCTCGACAGCCCGTCAGGAATCTACCGCACGAACTCGCTGGCGCGGATCAATGTCTGTGACAAAATCAGCACTCCGTTGGCGCAGAAGGAGCTTGAGGAATTCCGGGAGAGCTTTGGCCGGCCGGCGCAGCTCACACTCCTGTATAACTGGGCAAGGCTCATCGAACTGCTCTACAACGCGGAGAAGGCTAACGAACTGCTCGCTGATTCTGAGATCACAAGTACCGAAATTAGGGTACCGGTCACACCACGCGCAGCAAGAGGCGTGGGCTGTGTTGAGGCGCCCAGAGGGACTTTGATCCACGACTATGAGACAGATGAGAATGGGCTGATCACCAATGTCAATCTCATTGTAGGCACCACCCACAACAATGCGCCGATCAATATGTCGGTTAAACAGGCCGCGAAGACGCTGATCAAAGATGGCAAATACGACCAGGGTATTCTCAACACGGTCGAGATGGCCATACGCGCTTACGATCCATGCTTGTCTTGCGCAACACACAAGTTGGACGGCACAATAGCTGTGAAGCTTGAGATTCGAGACGCTCGTGGGAAGGTAGTCGATACTGTGGCCAATTGGTGAGTTGATAGGATGTTCGTGCGGCCCCTCCGATGGGCTGTGTCCTCGCTGTGGTTTGTGAACGTGCACCGTTTTTGGGCGCGCTTGACTATTCTGTCCTGACGCGTATGATTGAGGTCTGAAATCTCGTCAGAGAATTCTGGAATGTGTCTCGGTGCGCGCAGGAGATCGTCGGCTTCGCATTGACCATGGTGGGCGATTTCTTCTTCCCGGGAACCGCGTTGGGCCCACAGTCGCCTGCGTGATCACCTTGTAAAGAGCCGAGAAGACAAGGGGTCGAACGTAAGGACCGCTTCCCATGGTTTCAGATGAGAGTATTCAGCCGGCTGTCTATGAATTGCCATTGCCGGCGGAGCTATCAGCAAAAGCTGAGATCAAAGGCTCAGAAAGATCTCTGCCGGAACCTCTACTTGCCCAAAATGCACTGTGGTTCTGTAGGTGCAGATGGTTTGTGATCGTCGCTCTCGTCTTTTACGGCGCATTGGGTCTTTTTCCCGGGTCGACTGACTACTTCGGAATGCGTCCTCCTGGGACCTGGCCCTTCGTGACGGCTGCGGTCTTGACACTAAGCAACTTTGTTTTTCTGTTCTTCGCTCGCACCAAGACCTCTGCAACTAGGACCACACTTAACCTTTGGAGCCAGATCATTGCGGATTTAGTGGTACTTACTGCTGTCGTCTACTTTGTCGGAAATCTGGAGACAAATATAGCATTCACATATCTCTTTCACATCGTATTATCTTGCGTGTTCTTCTCCCGCCGGCAGAGTCTGATTGTAACCATCGTAGCAATCGGCATGTTTACAACGTGCGTCACCGCAGAATATATCTTGAGGGTACTTCCGCCGACGAGTATTTTCGCCGCATCACACCATGAGCCGGAAGCCTCGTCGGCACCGATGGTACTACTACTGAACTTCTTTTTTGCCATCGGAATATGGCTGGCCGTGTGGTATCTTGCCTCCGGGCTGTCGTCGATGGTGCGCCAAAGGGATTTCGAACTCGCCGAGACGAACCGCCGCCTCATGGCTGCCCAGAAAGAACGGTCCCGGCATATGCTGGCCACGACCCATCAGTTGAAGGCCCCCTTTGCTGCGATCTATTCCAACGCGCAACTGCTGCTGCAGGGATATTGTGGTGATCTCCAGGAGCAAGCGTTGCAGGTTATACGACGGATCTCGTCGAGATGCCGGCGCTTGACCGCAGAGATCCAGGAGATGCTCCAGCTGGCAAATCTAAGTTCCACCAGCCAGCAGCCTCTGCCGGGGACCAAGATGGTTTCAACAGAGCTCCTGCTGTGGTGCATGTCCCAGGTTGAGCCGGTAGCTCGGGAACACGGTGTTGTCTTCAAGGCGAACATACGGCCGGCGGCTATGGTGGGCACTGAAGATCACTTCAAAATGCTGTTTGTAAATCTCCTGTCCAATGCGGTAGTATATTCCCACAAAAACGGGCAGGTACATGTGTCCTGCTTGCGAGGCCCGAGTTCCGAGCCTATTGTCACTATAGCCGACGACGGAATAGGCATTCCGGCGAATAAGTTACCTCACATTTTTGAGGAGCACTATCGTACTAAAGAGGCCGTACAGCACAACAAAGAGTCCTCGGGGCTGGGTCTGTCTATCGTCAAGCAGGTAGCTGAAATGTACAGAATCTCTATCCGGGTGGAAAGCCACCCTGGTTGCGGTACAAAGTTTGAACTCAGATTCCCCGCCCCAGACACAAACCTGGGCAATAATGAAGAAGGAGAAACGAAATGGCCTACCTCTTGATCGTCGATGATGACGAGGACTTCGCCAACACCGCAGCAACTGTCCTGCGTGGAGAAGGGCACGACGTTCAGATCGAATTGGACACCGATGACGCGCTGCACAGCATGGAGAACAAAGCTCCGGATTTGGTGGTCTTGGATGTTATGTTCCCGGAAGATGCATCCGCTGGGTTTGAGTTGGCGCGTGTGTTGCGCCATCAAAGCGAAACGAAGGACATTCCAATCTTGATGCTGACCGCTATAAACGCCAAGTTCCCTCTGGGATTCGGCCCCCAGGATATCGACCAGGACTGGCTACCAGTGACTGACTTTCTTGAGAAACCTGTGGATTTTGATGTTTTGCGAGGCAAAGTATCCGAACTTCTACGCGAGGATAGTCCGGCCGACTGACAACAGACCGTATCTTGGCATATTCGGTGGAACACACAACACACTTGAGTCTCTTTTCTGTGAGCTGTATTATCTTGAGAATAAGAGATTTACGTTAGGGCTCTCGCGTAGGCTTTTCGGCGCGAAGCACAGGTGGAAATGGCGATATTCAGGCAGGCTTATGCTGACAGGGCCGGAGTGGTACGACAAATCTATTCTTATCTTGGGGTGCGGTAACGTACTGCTGGAAGATGACGGATTTGGGCCCGCTGTAGCTCAATCCCTCCGGCGAAACCGTGCTGTTCCGCCCGAAGTCTGTGTCTTGGATGTCGGAACCTCAGTCCGAGAGATTCTCTTCGACACCATGCTTTCTGACAAGAAGCCATCAAAAATTGTCATCGTCGACGCTGTAGACTGTGGCCGCAAGCCGGGCGAACTCTTCGCTCTGGACATAAACTCGCTACCGAAGATCAAGCTCGATGACTTCTCCATGCACCAGATACCCACATCTAACCTGCTTCGCGAGCTCCGCGACTTTTGTGGCATAGAGGTGACCGTGCTCGCCTGCCAGGTTTCACGCACACCAGAAAGCGTGAAGCCAGGGCTTTCGAAACCCGTTGAGCGAGCAGTAGACCTCGCTGCGGAGATGCTTGTCCGCGAGCATTTCGGATAACTGTTTATTGCTTCCATCTGGCAGTTTTCTGAAGCCGACCGCTTTGTAATAAGCGCGCTCGGCCCATTCTGCCGGACAACGTGTTCTACATGGGGCAGTGAACCGGCGAGTTTCCGATATTACGATGTGTCATTCCCTTTCTCGTACGTTTCCAATCAATCGCACTGCATCGGAAAGTAGTTTCTCGCGTTGTTGAAGCAGATATCCTCGACCATTTTGCCAAGCAGCTCCAGATCGTTTGGCAAGTGTCCGGCCTCCACGTCGTTGCCAAGCAGATTGCAGAGGATCCGGCGGAAATACTCGTGGCGGGGATACGAGAGGAAGCTTCGCGAATCCGTCAGCATACCCACAAACCGACTGAGCAGGCCCATGTTGGCCAGAATCCTCATCTGCTCCTCCATGCCGTCTTTTTGGTCGAGAAACCACCATGCTGAGCCGTGCTGCATTTTGCCGGGCACCGAGCCATCCTGAAAATTGCCGGCCATTGTGACAAGCAATGCATTGTCACGCGGGTTGTGATTGTAGAGAATAGTCTTGGGCAGCCTGCCGTCTACATCCAGGCGGTCAAGAAGTCTGGAGAGCGGTCTGGCTATCTCGAAGTCGCCCATTGAATCGCAGCCGATGTCCCGCCCCAGCGCTTGGAACATTCGGGTGCTGTTGTTTCTGAGTGGTCCCATGTGCAGTTGTTGAACCCAGCCGGATTCCGCATCCATACGACCGAACTCAATCATCATAGCCGATTTGAATTTGAGCTGCTCGACCGGCTTCAGGTCCTTGCCACGCAAAATCTTGTCGAAGATAGCCTTGACCTCTCCGGCCGTGTGGTCTTCGGCATAGGCCGTCTCCACACCGTGATCGGAAAGTCGACATCCGTTCTGATGGAAGTAGTCGTGGCGTTTGTGTAGTGCTTCCAGGTAGCGGTGGAAATTGGCTATATCAATTTCACATATTTCTTCAAGTCGATCGATGAACACGTTTAGAGCCGGCAGGTCCTCGACGGCCATGGCTCTATCGGGTCGCCAAGCCGTGTGGACTCTGATCTCGAAGCCGCCCTCCCGGATCCTCTTATGGTGCTCGAGCGAATCGAGAGGATCCTCGGTCGTGCAGACAAGCTTGACATTCATTTTGCGCATGATGTTGCGAACGCTGAACTGCGGTGAGCGGAGCATCTCGCTGCAGGTTGCGTAGATTTCTCGTGCAGTGTCGGGCCCCAGCAGCTTGTCTCTTATACCGAAGGGGTTCTTGAGCTCCAGATGTGTCCAGTGATAGAGCGGGTTCCCGAGGCAATACGGAACGGTCTGGGCCCATTTATCAAACTTGTCGTAGTCACTTGCGTCCCCGGTGACGTACCTTTCGTCAACTCCGTTGGTCCTCATTGCCCGCCATTTGTAGTGATCGCCGTACAGCCATGCCTGGGTCAGGTTCTCAAAACGATGGTCGCAAGCAATCTGGTCGGCCGGCAGATGACAGTGATAGTCATAGATCGGCATTGTCTTGGCGTGTTCGTGGTAGAGAATCTTAGCCGTTTTGGTTTGCAGCAGAAAATCCTCTGTCAAGAATTGGTTAGCCATCGGCATCGTCCTCCTTCGGCTGCTGCCTGGGAGTCGGTTTCTTGAAGCTTGCCAGTTTTTTGGCATAGTCGGCCATCTCGCTTCTGGCGTCTTGCAGGCCCTTCGAGACCTGCCTCGGCTGCTTCTTCTCTTCCGCGCGCATCTTCAATTCCCAGATCGCGTATGCCGCCCAACCGATCGCCAGAACCACTACAGCGATTATCATTATTATCTTGAACATGATGGGGAGGCTCCTTCAATAGAAGTCAGTCTCTTTTTCACCGCGATGGTACACGCATTGAGTATCCCGGTCAACACCGAGACTTGACGAGGGCGGGCACATCTGTTAACTTAGACAAGCTTGTGATCGACCTGGTGCAACCGCGTGCGCGGTTCAGGGGCTGGCGGGTGCCATAAGCCCTCGGCTTTACAAGTACTTGTGTGTTTCAGGTGGGTTCTGTGACAGAGGCAAGAACGAAAAACCTCGCGACGAGTGGCAGTCTGAACCGACGTACCCTTCTGAAACTCGGAGGCCTCGGCGCGGCGGGGGGGCTGATGGCCCAGACAGTCCCGATGTGGGCCTCGGATGCCCCTGCTCGAGGGAAGTGGCGAATGCGGCTCTCGACCTCGTCGATTCATTTCATGCAATTGCCCATTGAGCAAACATGCGAGCGAATCGCCAAACTGGGTTTTGAGGCCATAGACATCTGGTCGGCCCACGAGGGCTGTCCTCACCTGGATGATGTCGCCGAGAGACTGGGTCCGGCCGGTTTGAAAGACCTACTGGCCAAGCACAACCTGAAACTATTTGCGTTTTCGGTCTATCGGGGCGGCTACGGCCGGTACGCGGAGTTGCTTGGCAAGGTGGGTGGCGGCGTGGCCGTTCAAGGCAGCACTGGCCCCTGCAAACCTGACGAACTCACCGCCAGAATGGGCGAGTTCATCGAGCAGCTTAAACCCTCGGTTGAGCTTGCCGAGAAATACGACTCGTATCTGGCTATCGAAAATCACGGCAATGCGTTGCTCGACTCGCTCGATTCGCTCAGGGCATTCGTTGAGATGAACACTTCGCCAAGGTTGGGTATAGCCCTGGCGCCGTATCATATCCAGAAGCGCAAGGCATCGGTGCCGGAGGCGATTCGCATTTGTGGCAAGCAGCTGTTCTTCTTCTACGCGTGGCAGCAGTTCCCCGGCTCGCAGCAGCTTCCGGGCGTCGGCCCCACAGACATGAGACCATGGATTCAGGCCCTGGCGGATATTCGCTATCGCGGCTATGTCAATCCCTTCATGCACGGTCATCCGGAGCCCGACGTGATGGCCGCCAATCTGGCAAAATCGCGTGACTACTTGAAGGCTTGTCTAAAGAAGATCCGTCACACAGCGTGACATATTCTGCGCTACGAAAACTGACATGATTGAATGCAGGAGAAAACCATGGACCAGAAACAACAATCGTCTGAAGTGAACAGTCTGAACCGCCGGGACTTCATACGCGATGGCGCAACGGCCGCAGCAGGTCTGGCTGTTGGTCTTGGTGCCGGCCAGAACGCCCACGCCGCTACCGATGTCACCAAGACTCGCAGCTACAACCCGCAGATGACGTACAGGCCGCTCGGAAAGACCGGTCTTTGGGTCTCGGCCGTGTGCCTTGGTGGGCACTGGAAACGGGTCGACAAGATGGTTCCCGGCGTTTTCAAAGGCGGAGGCTGGCTCAGCGCCGACCTCAACAGCGAGGGATTCAAGAAGAACCGCCGCGACGTCGTAACACGTTGTATCGAGCGGGGCATCAACTATATCGATGCCTGTACCATTCAAGAGGTTAAGGCCTATGCCGAGGCCCTCAGGGGCAGACGCGAGGCGATGTACTTTGGCTTCTCGTGGTACCAGGAGGAGATGCGGAATCCTAATTACCGAACGGCTAAGGCGCTACTCGGAAGCCTCGACAAGGGTTTGCGCGAGACGAAGCTCGAATACGTGGACTTGTGGCGACCCACAATGCATGAGCAGAGCGGCCGGCACACGAAGGGCGAAGTCGATGAGATGATGAAGGCTTTGGAGACGGCCAAGAAACAGGGTAAGGCGCGTCTGTGCGGTCTGTCGTCGCATGATCGCCCGCACATCAAGTGGATGATCGAAACCTATCCCGAAGTTGTCCAGGTCGTTGTCACGCCGTATACCGCCAAGAGCAAGGTCCTGCCCGAAGACAGTCTGTTCGATGCGCTGAAAGAACATGGTGTGGGTATGTTCGGCATCAAACCCTTCTCGGGGACCAACCTGTTCAAGGGTGACAGTTCCCCCGACAGTCCCCACGCTGCCAAGGATGATGAGCTTGCCCGGATGGCTATCCGCTACATCCTGTGCAACCCGGCCGTAAGCGCGCCTATTCCGGGCCTCATTAACCCCCATCAGGTGGACAATGTGGCCAAGGCCGTTACGGAGCGCGAGCTCGACAAGGCCGAGGCAAAAGAGCTCGAGCAAGCGATGGACGAGGCCTGGGCAAAGCTGCCGGCAGATTATCAATGGCTCAAGGACTGGGAGTACGTCTAATGGCTTGCGGCGCCTGATGCGGATTACGTGCTTGCAGATCAACCGCGTGCAAAAGGCAAGGAAGTAGCAGATGAAAGCAACTAGGGTGAGCGCCGCGACTTCGATCGTATGTATTGTGAGCAGCTTGCTGCTGGTTCTTGCAGCAAGCTGCTCGCTTGAACAGAAGATAGAGCCGCCCCATGTTGAGCAGGGACACGGAGAGCAGTCTGGCGCCGAGCCTACCGTGCAAGATTACTATGCCAGAAGAACCGAATCGTTTGTGGCCAACCCGTTCTGCATGGCGTGCCACGCAGATTTCGAGGAGGACAAGCTTGCTCTGGACCATGAGCTGGCCAGCATAGGCTGTGAAAGATGCCACGGTGAGTCCGAGCGGCACCGCTCCGATGAGGCTAACATAACGCCGCCGGAGCTCATGTATCCCAAGGCAAGGATCAATCCTACCTGCATGATGTGCCACCCCAGGCATGAAATCGAGCACGTCCCGCACCACAAGGTCATTCTTGCCGGGGCCGAAACGATCTTTGACGAAGAAGCCGACGAGTCCACCTCCAGTTCACCGCAGTACTGCATGGACTGCCACGGCGGAGGGCACCGCATGAACGTCCGTACCGTGCGGTGGAACAAGGCGACGGGGGAGATAATCGAGACTAACTAGTGGGCGTGCTTGTCTATCGCGGCTTCGATCTGTCAGGGCCAAATGTATGGTTGACAGCTTCTGAGGCTGACTTTGGAGGTTCATAGCTATGAGTAGTTGTCTTTCGCAAAAGGGGTGTCTTAGAATTCTGGGAATCGCTGCGCTAATCGTCTGCTTGGCGCCGGTTGATGCTTTCTGTGCCAAGCGGAAAAGGCCTCACGTGGTGTTTGTAACCGGAGACGATGAGTACCGCTCGGAGATTTCAATGCCGTTCATCGCACAGCTGCTTTCACGACAACGGGGCGTCAAATTCAGGTCCACGGTGCTGTATGCCGTTGATCCCGAGACCGGCGAGCGCAATCCCAAGTACCAGAAGAACATCGAGGGTCTGGAGGTGCTGAAGACCGCAGATGTGGCGGTCTTCTTTCTGCGGTTCAGGGCACTGCCCGACGAGCAACTCAAGCTGATACTCGACTACGTCCATTCCGGCAAGCCCATCGTCGGCCTGCGAACCAGCACGCACGCCTTCCGTTATCCCGGAGGCCACGACAATGCGAAGTACAACGATAGCTTCGGCCAGGATGTGTTCGGCCAGAAGTGGATCACTCATCACGGGCACCGGTCCACGACGGATGTGTGGCCGGCCGCCGGGACGGCCGAGCACCCGATCTTGCGCGGGATATATGCTACACAGCAAAGTCCACTTCGGTGTAGCTCGTGGCTGTATCACGTAACGCCGCTGGCGGACGACTGCAAGCCGCTGCTGATCGGAAAAAGCATCAATTCGAACAAGACAGATAGACAGGACAGGTTTCCCCTCACGCAGCCCGTTGCATGGACCAAGACTTACAACGGGGCACGCGTATTCTTCACAACTTTAGGGCATCCGAAGGACTTCGAGGACGACTCGGTCCGCCGACTTCTGATAAATGGCATCTTCTGGGCTCTGGGTATGGATGTGCCACCGGGCGGCGCCAACGTAGAGGCTCGGCGTGGCGAATGGGGCTGGCAGGCCCCCGATACTCACTGAGTCTGGGTCGTTTCTGTGCCGACAGTGGCCGAACACTTGCAGTCCGGGCCAAAGTGTACACGTGGCGTGACGGCAAAGATGCCGGGTCTCTCAAGCGGTTATGAAATTGCAGATCCGGTAGTATCCTTGTATTCCGACCGCAGGCGTTTCAGTTCTGCCTTCAGCTCCTTGACGAGGTCGGCATACGCCGGGTCACCATAGAGGTTTCTCATCTCCCTCGGGTCCTTTTCAAGGTCGTACAGCTCCCACTCATCAATGTCATGGTAGAAGTGTATCAGCTTGTAACGCTCGGTTCTTACACCGTAGTGACGCTTGACACTGTGCGCTCCAGGGTACTCATAGTAGTGGTAGTACATCGACTTGCGCCAATCCCTCGGCCTCTTGCCCTGCAGCAATCTACGGAGGGATCTGCCCTGCATGTCATCCGGCTTGGCCACCCCGGCGAAGTCCAGGAACGTCGGGCCAAAATCCAGGTTCAACACTATGTCATTGTTTACCGAACCGGCCTTTATCTGTTGGGGATATCGCACGAGCAGTGGCATGCGCAACGATTCCTCGTACATGAATCTTTTGTCGAACCAACCGTGATCGCCGAGGTAAAAACCCTGGTCGGAAGTGTAGACGACGACGGTATCCTTGGCCAATCCCGACTCGTCGAGATAATCCAGAACTCGGCCTACATTGTCATCAACCGAGGCGATGCACCTCAGGTAGTCTTTGATGTACCGTTGGTATTTCCAACGGATCAAATCCTTGCCCTGGAGATTTGCCTCTTCGAAGGCCTTGTTCTTTGGGTCATACGCTGCATCCCAAAGCCGTTTCTGCTTTGGAGTGAGATTCTTAGGAGCCACGAACTTAAGATCCCTTTGATTCATCGTCTTTTCGATGCTCATATCCTGCTCTTTGGCGGCCCTTCCTCGATTGGAGTAGTCGTCGAAAAGATTATCAGGCTCCGGTATAGTGACGTCGTCGTACATGGTCAGGTGTTCGGGGCCCGGCTGCCATGCGCGGTGCGGAGCCTTATGATGATACATCAGGCAGAAGGGCCTGTCGGTATCGCACTGCTTGAGCCATTTGAGGCAGTGGTCGGTAATGATGTTGGTGACATACCCGGTGTATTTTTTTCGCCGGCCCATCTCGATCATAGTGGGATTGTAGTACTGTCCCTGGCCGGGCAGAACATTCCAGTAGTCAAAGCCGGTAGGATCGGTCTTGAGATGCCATTTGCCGATCATGGCTGTTTGGTAGCCGGCCTTTTGCAGGAGCTTGGGAAATGTTTGCTGAGTCCCGTCGAACTTCTTGCGGTTGTCGATGACGCCGTTGATATGGCTGTACTTGCCGGTGAGGATGACCGCTCTGCAGGGCGCGCAAATGGAATTTGTGCAGAAAGAGTTGTCGAATCGCATGCCTTCCATCGCGATCCGGTCGAGGTTCGGCGTCTTGTTGATTCTGCTGCCATAACAGCTGAGAGCGTGAGAGGCGTGGTCATCGGTCATTATGAAGACTATGTTCGCTTGCCTTCTCCTTCTTGCCGTCACCTGAGCCATGCTTGTGCAGCTTGGCAGTATGGACAGCGCACCGGCCGATCCCGCCACAACGCCGAAGGCCTTTAGGAACTCTCTCCGTGTTTGCATATTCATTTTGGCTCCTTTCTTTCGCGCAGGAATTCTCCTCGCGGAAGATACACTTCTTGTCTTGTCGGGCGCTGACAGACTACGCATTGTCTCGCCAAGCATCCCTGTGAGGGACTCTCCTCGCCACGTCCAGACGGGACTCCCATTCGTACAGCAGCTTTTGGTGATCGGCAACCACCGATGCGTGCCGGGCATCTGCTGCGAGATTCCGAGTTTCGCCGGGATCTCCTTTCATGTCAAAGAGCTGTTGTCGAGGCTCGTCAATGTAGGTGACGTATTTGTAGCGGTTCGTTCGAACCATTCTCCCGGTATTGGCCTGCACCTCGGTGATGATGAAGTCGCGGCCGGGGGTGGATTTTCCTTCGAGGATCGGCCTGAGACTGACGCCCCGCATATCCTGTGGCGGTCCGATGCCCGCGTAGTCACACAGTGTCGGCATTATGTCCAGGCCTGATACCAGATGAGCGCTGTCGATTCTGCTCCGCTGTATGTGGCCGGGCCAAGAGAAGATCAGAGGCACTCTTGCAGCTTCGTTATAGAGCGTGTTCTTGCGGACCATCTGGTGATGGGCCATACCCTCGCCGTGGTCGGAGGTGAGCGCAATAAGAGTGTCTTCCAGATAGCCGTAAACCTCGAGCGCCTGCAGAATGCGTCCTATCTCGGCGTCGAGATTTTCAATGTTGCGATAATAGCTCCACCTGTAATACCGCCAGTGCTCCTTGCTCCAGGCGCCCTTAGCCGGCTCATTGCCGAGTCGTCTTTGCTTGACGGCTTGTGGCTCGCTCTTATCGAAGTCAAAGTTGTCTGGCAGCTCCGGCAGCTTGCCGGCCAGTTCCCCATAGCGCAGTTGCCCGGGATTCTGCATATTTAGCCGCAGCCACTCGCAGATATCGTGCGGTTGCATAAAGGACGCCATCATCAAGAACGGTCTCGACCTTGAGCGATTCCGCAAGAAGCCCTCACACGCACGTGACACAGCCGCGTCACAGAGATACCCGAATCCGCCGATCCCTGTGTTTATGACCTCAAAGCCGGGAATTTTGCTCGAATAGCTCCTCGGTAGATGCCACTTCCCGGCGTAAACCGTTTGATGGTCTGCTTGCTGTGAGAACCACTGGCCGAGGTTGGGGATGTCTGAGCGGATGGCCCGGCCGTTCACGTAAACGCCGGTCTCGCAGCTCGTTCGACCGGTGAGAACCGCACTTCTGGCAGGGCTGCACACGGGATTGGCCGTATACGATTGCGTGAAGCTGACACCGCTACGTACCAGCCGGTCGAGCGAAGGCGTTCGCACGTGTGGGCAACCGCCAGCCGCTATCGTCTCGATATGCTGCTGGTCCGTAAAGATCAGCAGGATGTTCCTGGCTCTGGGCCGTGGACTTGTCCGCCCGGCAAAAGCCTTCCGGGCCAAAGTTCCCTCGGCCAGCAGCGCCACGGCACCGCTGCCTAATCTTAAGAAATCCCGTCTGCCGAAAAGGTACGTAGCGTGTTTTGGTGCGTTACGTTCTGCCATTTCGATTTTTTCCTGCATATCCTTGTGAATGCCCTTGGACTGGTCGCTTCTTATGTCTTGGATTGGATAACTTCCGGGGCTTGGTCATCCAGGATGTAGGCCTTATTCATCGAACAGACAAGCAGCAGTCTGTGATCCTCGTCAAGCCAATACTCCGCCGGCAGTATGCCGCTGCCCAACTGCACGAAACAGTGTAGAATCCTTGATCCTGGTATCTTCTCCGAATAGACTCCACGGTAAGACAGGTTGTGTCTCAGCTTCGAAAGACTCAGACCTTCGAGCAGGTCGAAGCTCAACGAGCTCTGTTCGTGAAAGGCGAGACGCTGCACGGCCTCAAACAGACCCCAATCGCATGTCACGCGGTCCGCCCCCACAGCGGACCCACCGTTCTGCTTGCTCGCAAGTTTTGGAACGTCCTGGCCATCCGCCTCCATGAACCTGCTTGACACCTGCCATTTGGTCGGTGACGCTAATCGATTTTTTCTGCATTCAATGATGGCATCAACGACGTTCACGATCCCATCCGTCTGGGTAACGTGCTGCCGAACCTTTAGCGTGAACACCTTATCTGAGTCACTGACGCGTTCGATGCGGACAAAACCAACGTTTTCATTGCCGCTTTCGCGGTATCCGTGGCACGTCCAGATGCGGTACTTGTTCACCCAGTTTCCGTCGGGCTTGAAGTCACGCGGCGTCGACGGTAGCTCGCCCAAGGCGTCCAGTTCGCCGAGCAAGCTCGGCGTCAAGGGCGAGCCGACTATCGTTCTACTTGCCTTTTTCTTTGCCATACTTTTCTTTCTGTGAGGTGTACCTTGCCGCTCAAACGGTCGGTCTTGCTACCTGTAGTCCTTCCCGGCCAGAGACTCCTTGCAGGATGCCCGCCATTTCTCAAGCGTTCTCTTCATCTGTCTTAGTATTTGCGGTTTCTCAACCGCGAGGTCCCTCGTTTCACCGAGGTCTTTGACCAGATCAAAGAGCATGAAGGTGTTGCCGCTGTCCTTGCTGTAGGTCTTGTATCGATTATGTGCCAGCGAAACCTGCTTTGCCGATTCGAAGGCGATCGGGACCTGCCGTTCGGCCATTCTGCCCTCAAGTTTGGCGAACTCTTCAATACCAATAATAGGAGATACGACGGATTTTGTCCACTGAATCGGGCCGTTGCCACGCCCCAAGCAGGCTTCATAGCCATAGGAGGCCACAACTCAAGAAAATCACGCCCTGACGGCAATATTTCCTTGAAATCAGGCCAAATTATCTGGTATAAATAAGTACTACAAAAGGTCTGCGATTTTCGTTCTGTTGGTGTGGATATCCTGTGGTTTGCCATGGGATAAGGATGATGGGTGCAGTGTTGGGCTCAGCGGCACAACGCGATCTCTGTATTGCGCGGGCGGTGTCTGCCCATCGGTTCATAAATCACGTTGAGTCGCTCAGCCGAAAGAGTCAGGTTCCTCCAGAAGCAAGTGTGTGGTCCATGACTCAGAGGAGGCATATAGGTAGGATTCTCCGGTGGTTGCCCTGAAGGCAGGAGGTCACAGAAGAGGGCAAAACCGGTGACAGAAACATGTCCCACGTTTTGTCAAGGAGGACAGACGCTTGGCGTGTGGCCAAGCCAAGGATATCCCAAAACGTTCTTTCTTAAAGGAGGACTATTATGTGGA
>CP070675.1:5313915-5358584 GCA_020352215.1 Phycisphaerales bacterium | reverse complement strand
TGTAGTTCTTGGCAAAGCGTGAGATCGATGCGCACTCCGTAGTTAAACTGGAGCGTGTTGGTTACCAGCTCTTGAATGTCGAGCTTTGATTCGTAATCACTTAGATTGACAAGAACAGGAATGCGCGATGTCGCATCCGATCGAAACCTTTTTGCCAGATCGTATGCGTACTTTCTGCAAAAGGTTGATTTGCCAGTTCCAAAATTGCCAAGAAGTGCAACCTTCTTTCTTCCTTCTCGAAGAAGCAAACGTGAGACTACGTCAGTGAGCGGACGCTCAAACTGCGACTCGTCCTCAATGTCATAGTCCTCGGTCTCCGATGCTGACAGTTCAATGTAGTAGCGAGAGGCAGGCAACGATTCGAATTCACAGATTACGCGGTCGACGTAGTCATCGAACTGTACCAGTCGAGTGGCAAGATCGGCAAACCGAACAAGTTCGATGCCAGCGGCAGCGCCGAATTCCTTTGCTTCGCGCGTAAACCCTTGCGTCGTAATCATGAGACCTTTGTCGACGGCGCGACCTCGCGCAGCCTGAAGAACGCCCGCAAACTCCTTGAGTTCTGTGACTCCGACGTTTCGCCCAACGGCGTAGTCCTTGCATTCGACCATCAATCGGAGCGAAATAACTCCGGTTTGATAGCTTGCGAAAATGTCGATCTGGCAGCCGCCTACGGTGACGTTGAGCTCAACAGAATAACCCAGAAGCCGAAGAACCTTCAGGCAGTTCGCCTCGAAACTAGATCCGCTAGAGCGACGTTCCTCCGGGATTGGGTGGTGGGTTCTACAGTAGCCAGTTGCGTCAACGGCACGGTTACGACACGGCTCGCCGTTTCGAGTGGTCGCTTTGCAGTGTTTAAGGTTTTGAGGCATCGTAAACCCGTGCCAGCCCACCAGAAATGCTCGCTTCGCTACAACAATCTCTACTCTGCTTCCTCAGTAGACCCTGTCTCTATCTCGCGGTTGAATAGAACATACCAAGCCTCTCGCGACAGAGTACAAGAGGACAAGCAACGAGCTCAGTTCGGCTGGTTCGTCCGTTGGTGCCTGTCATCCGCCTGTTGCTGCTTTCTCAAGGTCGCTGTTTCATATTGTACCCGTTGTCCCAGCCCAGAACAAACACATTCGACCCAAAACACCTCCACATCAAATTGCCCGCCGGGCCGTGAGCGCATGCACAAGCGCCCTCCACCCATATCAGCGTTTCTCACGGGCAGATGTTGATGCCAAAAACGTCAAAAAGAACAGAAATTCTGCTTGACAGCCCGCCGTCCGTTTGTAAGATACATACAGAATATATAGTCAAAGTGTGCAAGACGGGAGACGAGGGACACAAGTCAGAACACAACGCCGCGAGGGGAATCGCGGATGGCAAGTAGCTAACTCGTTGCCCCGCAAGCAGATACAACACAAATTAAAGGTGTACGGTACTTTTTTCAGCGCCAGACAGAAGGCGGGTAGGACACAATCACTTCAGAAAGGGAGGGCTTATCATGTCGAGCGAAGCTAAGATCAAGGCGAATCGAGAAAATGCGCAGAAATCGACCGGGCCGGGACGGCACATGCGAGATTCGGGGTGCCGCATACGAGATACGGGCCGGATCCGGCGCGCAATCCTTGAGCCCTTTTGAAAAAACAAAGCCAATTTCCGAGAGGGCAAATGCTCTTAAAGTCATTTATGGCAAGTGAGTATGAAAATGGCGGCGCCTTTGGAGGCCAAAAAAACAAAGCCAATTCAAAGCCAAACAAGGCCAATTCAATGTCAGCAGCCAGAAGCTTGTCCTGAGCTTGCCGAAGGAACTGAGACAGAAGGGGGAGCCGACGCGCAATTATTGAGCACGATTTGAAAAAACAAAGCCAATTTGAGTCTGCCCGAATGAACGTAAGCTCTTTTACAGGAAAAGATTATGAGAATAGGCCGACCCTCCGGCCCGGGCAAAACAAACCCAAACAAAGCCAATTTCCAGCGAGCGGAAAGATGAACCACAACTTCTTTGCAGAAAAAGGGTTGTGAGATGTCAGGAGGGGCTGTCCGGCTAAACGTCGGGCAAGATCAATAGTAGTACTTGAAGTCGAGGTCGACGTCCCAGGCGTCAGGCAGGCCCTTCTTCTTGGTGAGCTTTACCTTGGTGCACTGTAGGTCGGCCCAGCGGAGCTGGATAGTGGAGAGGAATCTGGCAAATGTTTTTACGCCGACGCTTTTCAGGCTTACTTTGGCGCTTTGGCTCTTTCGGCCGGCACTGGTCATAACCATGCCGGAATTGAACTTGTAATTGTCCGGCTTTATCGAGCACAGGCTGGCAACTGCCTGCACGGCTTTGGCATAGTCAAACTCGGCGGCGGCGTTGTTGGCGTCGGCGAACTCCAGCCGATCCGGGTCAAGCGCGAGGATGTCCATCATTACTCTTTCGGCTTCGTAGTAGCCGGCGTGCTCTTTTTCGAAGCCCTCCTGGGCTCTCGGTAGATACAGCGCCCATACGAGAATCGGCCATAGTGCTATGACAACGGGTACAAGTATGTAGTAGAAAATGGGATTTCTGTATATGTCCTTCATTCAGCTACTCCTCGACTACTTCTTCGGCTCAGCGGTCACGCTGAAGGTATCACGTCCGCCCTTTTGGTCGTAACGGTACCGCAGAATCTCCAGGCCGCTGCCTCTGACTGCGTCGAAGAATTTCAGTGTGTTCTTGCGACTGGAGGTATCGCCTACTACGGTAATGCTCTTAGGCGCGATCGAGATCGTATCTATGCTCAGGTTTGTGGCGGCGGCACATTCGTTAAAAGCACCGAGCACCAAAGTCAGCTTGGCCGATATGGACTCTTCGCCTGAAATGTTCAGTTGGCCGCTCTTGACGTCCCTGATGCGTCTTAGCTCCGCTGACAGCTGCCTGACTGGGCTCGTTCTGCCGGATGGCTTCTTGCCGAACATAACGCTGGCATACTGCTGGGCCAGCCTTGTTCTTATCCGGCCAGTCTTTCTGTTTTCCTGAAACAACCTGACTTGGAAATACAGGCCGACCGCGAACAACAAGATGGTGACACATACACTGAGGAATTTGACCGTTTTCTTCAGTCTTTCCTTTTGGCCCTGATAGGGCATGAAATCATTACGAAAGTTGATGGTCTGGGTCTTGTCTAAGTGAGCCATGGCGGCGCCGTAGGCAATCGCGACGTCGACAGGGTCAGCGCAGTCAGCCAGTGCCTGTGGCTCAATGTCGAGAGACAGGGTCAGATCGATGTCACCAGCCTGCATGTTGAGCCTGTTGCTGAGTTGCTGATAGTCCACGGAATTCGTCGAATCAAAGACTTTGAGGTACTTTGTGGGCTCGCCGTTTTCGGTCAAGGCGGTGGTCAGCAGTGTTTCTCTTTGGAGCAGATCGTTTCTGTCCTGCGTAGGATTGATAAGGAACGTTCGCAGGGTGGCTGCTCTTTGCGATTCCGGGCGAGCAACCAGATAGCCACGACGGTCGGAAAGTATCCCGAACAGGGTCGCCGGGTTTTGGGGCTCGGGTAGCGTGAGAGTCTCTTCAAGGAATCTCGAGAGCGAGTTGACGTCGGGCTCTATAGTGACGGGGTCCAGATCATTGTTTTGCATCGAGAGGAGCACGTCCGACAGAGTCTTTTGCTGCGCGGTAAACACGGTTAGGTCGGAGCCGTTCTGGCCGGTTGCGGCGATACGGAAGGCTACGGCGATATCGGTAACGTCGGCAGAAAGTGCCTCTTCGGCATCGAATCTAACGGTGGCTGCTATTTTCTTCGGATCGCTGAAGTCGCTGTGCACGTCGTGCTGCATAAACATCGAACAATCCAGGGCCACGGCAACGTGCGAGAACTGCAGTTCTCTCTGAGCACAACTGTGGGCGATAAGGGCTGCCAGCTCAACATCAACGGGCGTCGTACTGGACACAGTCTGCCCGTCCTGCTGCCCAATAGAGACACTGAAACAGCTCAGGACCTTTCTGTTGCGGTCGCGAGAGCTCAGACAAACGACCGTGGCTTTGTCCTGGCCCAGATAGATTCCCAAGTAGTTGTTTGACTCCACTTCTAAAAGGCTCCTATCAATCGCCTCACATGAGGCATTGCGTTCTTTGCGTATGCAGCAAGCACCATGCGGGCCGAGAATGTCAGCCCGAGATTACGGCAATTCGTTTTACTTTCTTCCCATTCTTTGTTATTGCTGCAACAGCCGACGCCTTGGCCACTCCACTTACTGCTGTGACTCTGACTGTGAAGAGATTGCTGGTCGTCGTGATATACTTCTCGCAATCGGCGATAGAGTCGGAATAGCCAAAGAGAGCGCTCTTCAAGTCGTCGATGTTGTCAATGGGCTGGATACGTCTCTGTTGTATGATTTCTTGAGCGATCTTGTCGGCGTCGCCGCCGAAAATGAAGGCCGTTTCCAGAACATGTCGGGGCGCTGTGTTTATGTTTACTTTTTGAGAAGCCCACAGGCTGGTGTATTTCAGCGCGGACTCCTTCCTGCTTTCGGTCTCGATAGTCGGCCTGGCAAGAATTTCCCTGTCGAGCATAGAGCTGTGGAACAGCTGCGAGAAAGCGGCGTTCTGCCTTGCGACTTGGTCGGCGACGGATATTGTCTGCTTCTTTACACGCGTTCGCGCAGTTGTTCTCCTGGTTCTGCTACTGGAGGTCCTTGGCGTAGTTACGGGCTCTCTCACGGTTTTAGTTATCGGCTTAAACTCAAGCTTGAACGGTAGTATTTCGGCGATATCCTTCAGGTCTTCTTTGAGCAAACTAATCTCCGCTTGCTCCATCGCCATCCATTCACAGAAGGTCTCGAATCCGGCTTCGGCTTCCCGCTGCACCTCTGCATCGTCCAGAAGTGCCCAGCCGATAGGGTACTTTGCATTTTCGTCTTCAATTTCGATGGTGACTGTGGCAGTGCCGATCTCGAACTGGACCGGTTCCGTCACGAACGGCCAGACCGGGCCGTATGGACCACGTATCGTCAAAGAATTCGGGTCGCTGAAGTCAATAATCGGGCTTTCGTCAAAACCGCTATCGTCAGTATCATTGATGTCGTTTGCATCTTTGATGTCATCAATAGCGGCGCTACTACTGATACTTTGGGCGCGGCCAAGATTGTCTTGCCCGTAGAGGGCATTCTCTTCAGCAAGTTGGTCGAGCAACTCCTGGTATTCGGTTTCATTGAGGATAAACAGGTCGGAGAAATCCGGCTCGTTCGGGCGGCTAATCAGTTGTGGGTCGAGATCCTCCAGTGTAGCAAGCGCGTACTTCAAGGCCGAATCACAGGCATAGCGAGCGCTGCAGTAGTCAATCAAATAGCGATCGCGGTGCCGGCGGGCGGCTACACGGCTTGTCAACGTGTAGCCAAGCGTTGAGAGTGCGACCAGCAGAATCAACGTCAACAGCAGCACGACACCTGATCGGTTGCCGTTGCTACTGCTGTTGGGATGTTTGCGAAAGTTGCTCATTGGTCGGCGTATTCACGTCCTGAATAATCTTCATTTCGAATCTGATCTTCCTGGTTCTGTCTACGGCTATAGTCCGCGTGAATTTGTCCTCCTCAGGCACATCGTAAGTACCGCTGGCGGTCTCAAAGGGCTCGGCAAAGGAGATCGCTATCTTGACGCCCGGCGGCAATGACGTACCTGTCCACCTATCCTGATACTCATCGTCACCCTTGGGCACAAGTATCTCAAAAAATGTGATGCCGTCGCAGAGAGGCACAAAGGAATACGCCCTCTCCCAGGTCTCTCTCCGTTCGTCAAGCAGTCTGTCCTCCAAAGCTATTCCGCTGTGACTGCGGTATAGAACCAGGCTGTCAGTGCCTACGTCCAGGCTACTTTGCCAGATGGTCTCTTCGAAGGTCTGCTGTTGGTCTTTAGCATCGTAGATCGTCCTTAGAATCGTGAGCCTGGCCGTTCGGAAACCGCTGTCCAACTTGTTTTCAATAGTGATATTCGTACCCGAGGCTTGACCAACCATGTTGTCGAGATCTTCGGCGATAAGTTGCAGGATCTCAGAGGGCAAACGTGAGCCCCCAAGCCTATGGATTATTACAGATGCCGAATCTGCTGCTCTGCTGTAAATACTTAGTACGACGGTCAGAATCATCGCACCTATTGCTATGGCGACAAGCACCTCGGCCAATGAAAATCCTGTTTCTCTGCTGACTCTGAATCGGCCAGTCAGGACAGGTGACCGGTCGCCAGAATGGGAGCAACCGTGAGCGAACGATAGCAGGCGCGCCGAAGCGCAAGCACTCCCCCCGGACACCTGGGCAGTGTTGTCGACATGCTGCAAATTGTCAGATTCTGTCGCCATCGTCCGAATCAAAACTCTTTGCCCTGTTTCTTCTGCAGTAGCTGCAGGACTTCGTCGAAATCCATCGCTTCAAGTTCTTCGTATGTAAGGCCTGTCGTCGGGTCCACTCCACTGGATTGAGAGCCTGGGACAGATGGTGCGTCGCTCTTTGGGCCGGCTTCACCTTTCGCCAAGTCGAGCAGCTCCGCGGTGGATTTAACCTGTTGATCCTTTTCTTCGGCGCTTGGTTTGCCACCCGTGCGAACGTATAGATCGAGATTGCCCTTAACGAATGAGCCATCCTCAGTTTGGAGCATACCTTCATCAAGCCACTGCTCAATTGTCTCGACGCCGACGCCTGCGTATTCGGCGGCTTCCTCGACTGTCTCGATGAGTTCGCCAGCCATTTGCTCTTGCGCCTGTTCCTCCTGGTTCGCGAGCTGGAGTAACTGCTGTTTTGTGACGTCGGTCAGCCAATGGGTCAGCTCGATCGTTTGCGTCTCGCCCTGCATATCCTCATATTCAGCCGAGCAAACGCCCCTGACCCACATCCTGTTGGTCAAAGGTTCATAGAATGTCTCGACGACAGTTTCCCATTTTATGTCCGGATACCGATCACTGTTTCCATATTCAACCGTCTCTTTCACTGAGTCTGAGGCAACGAGCTTCTCCAGATTTTCGCGCGCGACTTCAAAGGCCTGCATCCGTAAGACTGACTCCGTTGCCCCGACCAAGCAGCGATTTATGACAACAAGCACAGTTGAAGTCACCAGTGCCAGGATGCCGAGCGCGGCAATCACTTCTAAGAGGCTGAAGGCCTCTCGTCTCGTATTGCGTAACTCGAAGCGACCTGCTCGCACAGCGCACGAGTCACTACAGGTTTTAGAACGGCACTTCATCTTTCGGTCTTGGAACGAGTAGTTCAACATCACCCTCTCTTAGCTGGACAATCCGATTGAGCCGGTTGACTACAACCGAGTAAGGTAGCTCATCTTCGTCGAGCAAGACTATTTTGCCGCCATAATGCCAGCCGGCGTGTCCGGCACGAAATTTCGCCCTGGTATCGCTTGTATATTCGCCGTCATCAAACTCAACGTAAGCGACGCGACAATTATCGTTGAAATAGCTCTGAACAATAATCTCTTCTTCGAGCACCTCCGAGAGGTCGGGCGAAGTAATCTCGCGAAGCAAGAAACCTTGCTCGACCAGATCCACAATCACCTCATATCTTCTTTCGCTCTGCGCCGCTGCTGCGACAGCCATCTGCATCGTCGAGACAAACTCCTGAATTTGGGCCTCGAATGTGTTTCTTCCGAGCAAACCAAATAGATTCACCTGGGCCAAGAGCACAAGTAAGGCCACTACGATGACAACGATTATCAGTTCAATGAGCGTGAAACCATATCTCGTGTTGCGTACTGCGTATTGTGTTTTGCGTACTCCGTACGCGGTAGTTGCTGCACGCCGAGAAGAACCGCTGTCAGTATGCGTCAGTGCTGAGTAGGTCGGCATCGTAGTCCTCACCGCCTTCTTCACCATCGGCGCCAAGACTCTTAATTACAAACGGCTTGCCGCTCTCAGGATAAAGCTCAAAGATGAATTCGTTTCCCCAGCCGTCGAAAGGCAACTCGGTGCTCTCCAGATACCCGCCGGGTTGATAACCCGCGATTTCCTCTGGCGCCTCGATAAGAACCATCAGGCCTTCCTCTTCGGCAGGGAATCTGCCGGTGTCCATCTTGAATTGATTGACCGCCATGTGTAGAAGCCTGAGGTTGGCTTTCGTAGTCGTGACACGGGCCTTGTCGGTCTGGCCCACAAAATTCTGCACGACTACCGCTGCGAGCAAACCAAGAATTATGAGCACAGCCATCAGCTCGACCATAGTAAAACCACGCCTGACTTTTCTTGTTATCCTTTCCTTCATCTTCCTTCTCTTGCTCCTAAATCAGATGACCCTAAAATTCCACCGCTGATATTTTCAGAATCGGCAATATAGTTGCATAAGCGATAACACCGATTACCGCAGCCATGACAATTATAATAACGGGCTCGATGGCGGCACTGAGTCGTTCAATAACAACGTCGGTCGAGGCTTCGAGGTTGTCACTGATGTTCTTGAGCATTGTTTCGAGCTCCCCACTCTTCTCGCCGACAGCCACCATGTGGGCGATCGCGGGGTCGATGACTCCGCTGTCACTCAATGGGGTGGCGATATCTGCTCCGGCAAGAATCCTCTCCCGCGACTGCTGGATCGCCTGCTTCATAAGACTGTTGCCGGTGACCTCCGATACGACACGCAGAGACTCGGCCATTGCGAGACCCGAGCCGAGTAGTGTCGAAAGCGTTGATGCGAAACGCGAGACTACGCGCTGCTTTACGAGCGGGCCGAACAAAGGCAGAGCCAGAATAAACCGGTCACGCAAATATGCGCCCCGGCTGGTCCTGAAGAAACGCTTAAGACCCCAGACGCATCCCACGATCACAGCAATAACCACCACGACCCACCAACTCGTAAGCACGTAGCTGAGATTCATCATCTGGTCGGTAACCCAGGGCAGTTCCTGGCCGGCACGTTCGATTTGCTTGCCTATCGTCGGAATTACCTTTGTTGTCAGGACAAGAATAGCAGCGACACAGAACAGAACCAAAACCAGAGGATATATCATCGCGGTCATGACCTTTGATTCGACGCGCTGTCGTTTCTCCATAAAAGCGGAGATTGTGGAAAGGCTGCTTCCCAATGTACCAGTGACCTCACCCACGCGAACCATACTCACATATATGACGTCGAAGTGATCACTGTAGTCGGCTAAGGCATCGGTGAATGACTCGCCAGTGACAACGCGATCACGAATGTCGACAAGAGCATTTCTGAATCGCACGTCCGACGTCTGCAGAGTCATAACCGAAAGCGCCTCGGTCAGTTTGATGCCTGAGTTAAGGAGCGTAGCCATCTGTTTGGTAAAGTCGATTATCTGGGATTTGCTGACCCTGGTGAAGCCAGCAAAGATCGAAGACAATGCAGTCTTGCCTTCGGCTCGTGAGCTGACCTCAGTGATCGACGAAGGATGGACGCTTCGGACGCGCAGTTGCTTTCGGGCGGCATATGGGCTCTCTGCTGTGACTGTACCCTTAACCTTCCTACCGCTGGCTGCTATTGCTATGTAATGGTATCTCGGCATAATTTGAACCAAAAGCTGAAAGCCAAAAACACCCGAAACTGCGATGGTGAACACCGCAAGCCTCGTAGTCACCAACTATGATTTTGGCCTGGGGTTTTGAGTTCAGAGCTTCACACTATGTCTGCCTGGGTCACTCTCAACACTTCCGCGACAGTCGTGACTCCTGCGAGTACCTTCCTTGCACCGTCCATTCTCAGAGTTTGCATCCCCGCGTCAAGGGCAATCTTCTTTATCGTACCGGCAGTTTTCCTTTTGTATATCAATTCCTGGATCTCTTCGTTGATTAGCATCAGCTCATAGATCCCCGTCCGGCCGCGATAACCCGTTTGAAAACACCTACCACAGCCTGCTCCGACAAAGAACTTGGCGTCTTTTTGAACGCTCCGGTCGCCCAATCCGAGTTCTCTCAATTCGTGCTGCGAGGGTTCGGCGACCTCTTTGCAATCGGGACAGACCTTTCGGACCAAGCGCTGCGCTATTATGGCAATCAGAGATGAACTTACCAAGTACGGCTCGACACCCAAGTCCAGAAGTCTGCTCACTGCGCCGGCCGAATCATTGGTGTGCAGCGTACTGAAGACCAAGTGACCTGTGAGCGAAGACTGTATGGCCATGCGTGCGGTCTCCACGTCCCTGACCTCACCTACCATTATTACGTCGGGGTCCTGACGCAATACGTGACGAAGTGAGGTCGCAAAATTCATGCCCTTTTTGGCCGCAACCTGAATCTGGCTGATGCCCTCGAGTTGATACTCGATCGGATCCTCGATCGTTATGACGTTCTTCTCCGCGGAGTTTATTCGATTAAGACAGGCGTAGAGCGATGTACTCTTTCCACTTCCGGTTGGTCCCGTGACGAAGATCACGCCATGTGAGCGAACAAGCAGGGAGTCGAGCTCTTTCAAGTCACCTTCCCACAGGCCTAACTCGTCCAAGCCAAATAAGCCCGTGCTCTTGTCAAGCAGCCGCAGTACGCTGCGCTCGCCGTAGCTGGTCGGGACGGTGCTGACGCGCAAATCGACCTCGCGCTGTCCAAGGCGGACGCTGCATCTGCCGTCCTGTGGAAGCCTACGCTCGGCGATATCCATACCGGCCATAACCTTGATACGCGAGACTACAAGTGGCAGGACATTCCTATTCAAAGTCAAGGCATCGTAAAGGATACCATCGACACGATAACGAATCTGTATCTTTGCCTCATAAGGATGAACGTGGATGTCACTTGCCCTCAACTGCAGCGCACGGAAGAGGATATCATTAACCAATCTGATGACGGGGGGACGATTGACCACATCGAGCAGGTCATCCGAGGCAGTTACCTCGTCGATGAGCTGGTCAAGGCTCTGCTTACCGTTTGTGGAATCGAGTTCTTCGGCCACTTCCTCTATGACGGTCGTTCGCTGTTCGTAGGCGATATCTATCACAGAGGTAATCGCGGCTCGGGTTGATATTGCCGGCCTTACCGACAGACCTGTCATCTTTGAGACATTATCCAGAGCGTTTGCATCCAGTGGCTTTGACAGCACCACGGTAAGTTCGTTATTGTTCTCTTCAGGCTTTATGCCCACAAGAAAGTGGTGCTGAGCGTAGGTAGCAGGAACTGCCTCGACGAACTCAAGGGGCACGGCCTCTTCAGGTATTTCCGGGAGGTACTTCCAGCCCAGGGTAGTTGCAAAGAGCTTCAAGACCACGTCTTCGGTAAAGTAAGGGCAGGTGAGCAGGAGCTCGTCCAGCCGCTGGTGTCCACTGCTCTGCTCGAGGAATTTGGCAAGCTGCTCCGCATCCACCATACCGGTACGCTTGGCAGTCTGTATTAGTAAGTCCTTCATGAGCTAATTTCTTGCCGCCGACTTGGTCAGATGTCGCCCAGCACCTTCCGCGGCTCCATCGGCTTAGCCTCAAAACCGGGCCAGTCCGCCCTCTCCTGGAACTTGCTCTCAGCACTTTCGAAGGCGGCTCTGCTTTCATCCGATATTCTCTTCAACTGGGCCATCCCTGTGGTTTCATCAGGCCTGAGGATGTTGGCCTTGACAAAGATATATAGCTTGTTTGCCTTGTCCGAGTTCGCGACAGACCTGAACAATCCTCCCAGCAGCGGAAGGTCACCCAAGACCGGGACTTTGCTTCCACCTTTGGATTGGTTCAGCTTTGTCAAACCACCGAGGATTATTGTGCTGCCGTCGGGAACGGTGACTACCGTTGTCACAGTGCTTGTTCTATAGTCCGGGGGGCGGCCTTCTTTCTTCTCGAAGTCTTCTCGCGTCATGTTTATTTCAAGACGCAACAGTTCACCTTCGCTGATGTTCGGCGTGATCTGCAACTCGATCTTAGCCGGATACTCGGTCCATTTGGAACTGGTGACGGGAACGCCCTGATCCGTGTAGACTGTTGTGGACTCCTGCACGTACGTCTTTTCGGAGGTATTTATCACACCCTCCTCGTTGTCATTGACGAGAACCTTAGGCTGGGCGAGGACTCGACCATAGTCTTTCTGGTTCATGGCGGTTAGCAGGGCCTGGATATTTCCTTCGGCATAGAAGCCCTGGACCTGAGCGCCGCCGCCCAGATTCCATCCACCCTCGAACTCCCCACCCACTGCTTCCATGTTAGGTAGAATACTGCCCTTGATCCCGATGTTGTTCGTCGGGGAAGTGTTGGCATTTGCTATGATGTTCAAATCATATTCAAACAGTTCCGTGCGCGTTATTTCGACAAGTGCGACGTCTATCAGAACCTGTGGCCTTCTCTTGTCCAATTGCTCAATCAGTGTCTCTATCCATTTCTGATTCTTCATGCTGGCGTAGACGATGATTGAGAAAGTATTCTCTTCGGGGACAATGACGATTTCATCTTCGATCTTCTTCACGACCTTCTCGACCTTGCCCTCCTTGTCCTTGATGGTCTCCTCGACAAGTTGCTGCAGCACACCGGCCAAATCCTCTGGCTTTTGATTTTCGAGCGGATAGATCTTGTACGGCATCTCGGCCTCGAGCATCTCCGTATCGACATACTCAAGAATCGTAACGATCTGGGCGTGCTGCTCGGCCGTCGCATTAACCAGAAGCGAATTGGTGGATTCAATTGTCACCACCTGAGGTTCTTCAAGAAGCGACTCTTGCGTCGTTGAAGTCGTCGGATATCTGGTGGGCGTTGTCGGCCTGGGTGTTGTTTGCGTCCTGGCAGCAGTCTGTGTAGTTGCTGTCCTCGGGGCGCCAGTGATTCTGGAAGAGGTCGTCTGTGTAGTGCCGATTATTCCGAGCTCCTGTAATTTCTTCCTCACCTCCTCGGCGTCGACATGCTCGATCTTGTACAACTTGAGGGCCCGCAGGTCCTGCTGCTCCACGTCAAGGGCGTCGATCAACTCCTCGACAAGGTCAATCTGCTCAGCGATACCTATCATCAGGATCCGATTTGTTCTTTCGTCGGCATCAAGAAAAACGGTTGGTTTGTCCTGCTGGGCGGCTAACGCAGTCTGCTGCGTCCTGGCCCTTGCGGTCCTGGCGGCGGCCTCTCTGCTCAGCCTGGCCCTGTAGGCAGCGTCGGACTCCCCGGCCCTTTTGGCCGTCGAAAGCTCCGGCGCCGTCGAGATACTGACCGAAACCGTGCCCAACTGCTCGGCAAGCGTCTTGACCTTCGGCGACAGAATCGTTGCCATGGTGTATTTTAGCTGCCTGAACTTGAACCGCTTGGGCTCACCGGGCTTATCAATCATTTCAAGGAGTGTCTCGATACGCGGCATGCGGTAAGCGTAGTCTGTAACGATAAGCGAGTCGGCCGCAGCAGTCGGCGAAACGGCACCCAGCTTCATGTTGGTCAAAAGGCTTGAGGCACTGGAAGGATCTATGTGCTGCAGTTGAAAGACACGTGTAATCACGACATCGCCATGCTCGATCTCGCCGACCTCCGTCTGCAAGGCCGGGTCAACGTCCAGCACCTCCGTCGCAGGCACAACGGTCACAATGTTGTCCTTGCGAGTCATCACGAATCCCTTGAACTTCAGCACGGATTCGAGCAGGGGATACAGATCACTGACTTTGATAGGCCCGCGGAGCTTGCCCTGAAGCTTGAGCGTGACCTCTCCAACCACCTTCTTGGGGTCGTATATGTAGTCCAGTTGCAGATGTTCGCCCACGAAGCTCAACAGATCAACCAATGTAAGCTTCTCTGGCAAATCCAGCTTCAAGACGTCGTTGCCATTGGCCAGCGGTTCAGGCTCGTACTGACCACCGGCTGCGGCAGGCTCAAATACCTTGCGAGGCTCCTCAGTCTCAGCCGGCTTTGGCCGTTTCTCTGGTTCGTCGCGGGCTTCGATCTTAGGCGCCGGTTTGACAGCAGTCTTTTCGGGCTCAGGCTGGGGGCTTGCCGGCGGTGTCGTGACAGCGGGCACCACGTTGGGCTCGGCCGCAGAACTCTGCTCAGGTGCCGGCGTGGCTACCTCGGCCCTGCGTCCGGGGCGCTCAGAAGCGAGGGCTTCCGGCAGTTCCGGGGCCGGCATGCCGGAACGGGCAGCCCGTTCCTGCAAGAGCTTGAGAATCTCCTCCGGGACCGCGCGCCCCTCGGTATCGAGCTTAGGCGGAGCCGCCTCGGCCTTGGGCTGAGGGCTTTGCTGTGATCCTGCGGCATCGGCAGGACGTTTGGTTTCGGCCTTGGGGTCGGGACTTTTGGCAGCGGAGGCTTCGGGCAGTTTCGGTGCAGGCATTCCGGCACGGGCAGCCCGTTCCTGCAGGAGCTTAAGAATCTCCTCCGGGATCGCGCGTCCCTTGGTATCGAGCTTGGGCGCCACCGTCGGAGACGGCTTCTTCGCCGGGACTGTTTCAGGATTCGCTTGGCCCAACTCGGCTGTCTGAAGAACCTTTGGCGCTTCGGGTTTTTGGATGCGCTCGACAGCCGAAAGAATATCTTGCAGCCGGCTCACAGGCGCGATTACGACCACTGCACCGGCGTGGATGTCAATTATTGCTCTTGTATGCGCGCTTGTCTCGGGCGGATTGGTGAAACTGCCGATCGATATGTTGCCAGCCTCTCCTGCAATGTCGTCGTTGGATGGCAAGGTCCTGACATCGGCGACAGGGAGAATCGGCTTGATGCCAATCTCTTCTGCGGTGTCAGCGATCTTCAAAATGGCCACTGCCTTGGCCAATTCGCCCTGCTGAGCTGTTACCAAGAGTGAGTTGGTACCTTTGATGTGCGAGACCGTGCCAAGTTCAAGCTCGGCGAGGTACCTCTTGGCCTGCTCGGCCCGCGCGTACTGAAGCGAAACCACCTTGTACCGCATCACCGTGCTGGAGAAACTCTGCTCGGCAGCAGAAAGGTGAGTATAGGGAAGCAGAAGAACAGCCGCGAGACAAATCAGTCCTAGGGACTCCTTACGGAGAAGAACCTTGGCACGCCTACGGTGAGAAGAACACGATTCCATCATCATACTCCACCCCTTGTCCAGTCTTGAGTTTTGAGTTCTCAGTTTTCAGTCATCCGCTCAACGCTTAACACTAAGCACTCAAAACTATCCAATCTTGCGGGCCCCAAAACGCGGGAACTAACTTGCGTCCGGGGTCCCTTTAACAGGCGGCAAAAGCCGAACCTTTGACAAAGCACAAATCTACAATCACAAAACACAACTTTCATACTCATAGGACGTTGCGGTTCACAACTGCCTAAACAAGCCTGGCGCAAACATCTGCTCGGATGTGGAACGCGGGCCTTAGACAACCAGCTACTTAATTTGACAGTGAACAGGTCAAGAAGTTCCCGGTTCAACCCAAAAAAATGCCAATTTCAGTACTAATAAGCGGGATTACTGGGGGTGGAAAGCCGCCCGAAAAGCCCCCGTGTAGAATCCGTTTTCGCCGGGGCCGGCACAGGCATATTTCGCGGCCGGTGGCGGCCAGATCCCTCATTTCCCGACGCAGTGCTTGCTTGTGATCATCTCAGAGAGTCTGCAGGGCTGAAAAGGGCATCTCTACCGGATTATCCGTTTGGCCTCGTGGAATAGTGTCTTACTGAGAGGGCCGGGAGCCTATGGGTCTTGAGTCGGCTGCGGGTGCCGTATCCGAACAAACCGAAAGCGCTATTTCTTCGGCGCCGGACCGGATCTGAGCGGCGCCGGGGGTCTGGCGATCTTGGGTGCGCTGCGTCGATTAGGGTCTCGCTGGGCGCTAGGGAGTAGTTTTCGCAGGTCGCCCGGTCGTCTGGTTGAGTCGGAACCGTTGCGCTCATTCTTGAAGTCGGACACGAGCTTCTGCATCATGGCCGCTGTTTCACGGGGGTCGGTCTGTGAATCAGTCTTTTCGGAGCCGGTCCCCCGCTGGAGAGCCTTGAGTTTGTCGACAAGATCCATCAAGGCAGCACCCTCTTCGGGGCCAATCTCCTCGGCCGGGGGCATACTTGGAGGCCTGGGGGCAAGCGTGCGTGGAGGCACGGCTCTGGCCCGATCTGTGCCGGCCCGTTTTGGGGGGGTCGTAACGGGCTTCGGGCCGGCACGGGCTGCGGCACTGGCCGAGACAGAGGCGGCGCCTTCGAGAAGGCTTGTCTGCGGCTGCCTCGGCTCAACCGATAGTTGCATAGCATTCTGGCCGTCTTTATAGACTATTAGGCCGTCCTTTATCTCGTCGATGATCAGATGGCCGATTTGCGAGCCTTGTCTGACCCAGCGTAGGCCTTTGCCGGGCTCATCGATGAATGCCAGCGAGCTCTCGGGTCGAGCCGCATAGAAGCTGGTGCCGATGAGCTTGAACTTTGCCGAGACCGTGGGAGGCCTCGGCCTTTCGGTGGCCTCAGCGGTGATCCGTTGCCCCGGATTTCGGGGTGCGGGCGCGGGCGGCGGGTCCAGATACAGGGCGAAGAGCCCTGCCTGCTCTACAAGCGGCGATATCTGGGTTTGGCCGGTCTCGTTTGTGCCAGCCTTGGCGCTCTCGAATTTCTCGACAACCCCTGCCGAATTCAGAAGCTGCTCGAACTTTGCATCGGTTCGCGTGCCGAAAAGGACGAACGAGGCAAAGAGAACACCTGCCAAAATCACGACTAAGACGGTAGTTATGCGCAACGTCTGTATCATAGGTACATTGACCCCGTAAGGTAATTCGTTCACACCTCACGTGGTGAACTCCTACCTATTTGACATTGCTGGAGCTATTTTGTTCCGTCCAATGAACGATTTTCTGCCGATACCGGGCCTCGTTTCCGGCAAAGTCAGTGCTGTGTTCGGGGCTGTGGCAGTCGACACAGGTAGACCTCGGCCGGCCCAGTTCGACGGCGCCAGCGGTTGCGGCATGCTCGGAGGCAGGACCATGGCAGTTTTCGCAGCCGACATCCTTCATATCGGGGGTTAACTCAGGCGAGACAAAACCGGACTTGTACTCCAGGCCTATGACATGGCATATGACGCATTCCGGATCGTACTGTGAGCCCACTCTTTCGAGCGTGGCGTAGGCATTGGCGTGGCGTGTGGAGCGCCACTTCTGATACACCTCGTCGTGGCAGATGGCACAGGCCAGCGAACCCGCGTACTCCAGGTCATCCGGCAAGGTAAAACGCGGTAGTCTCTGCAGAATATTGGTCTCTTTTAGCAGCAGTTGGTAGGTCTGGTACAGTTGAACCTGAGAGCTCTCCTGCGGCAGGTCTTCCGTTATCGGGACAGCCGAAAAAGCGATTTGAAGGCCGCTGTGAGTCGTGGATAATATCTCCTTTGTGCCAGCTTCCTGCGCTTCGGCCCGGCGCGGCACCGTAGGCTTCTTTAGCTCAGGGTAAATCTGAAGTCTGGTCACGTATTTGCCGAGACGTCCGGGCGAAAAGACGAGAAGCCTGTTCTGACGCCGAGCGACGGCCCTGGGCTCATCAGATTCCGGCGGGCAAATCACACAATCCACTGCGGGCGCTTGCGCCACAATGGAGTCGACAGTGGCGGAGTCAGAGCGGCTCAAGATCACCATGTTGACCGCTTCTGCCCCCGGTTGCGAGCCGAAGAGCTCCTGAATCTGCTCAGCGGAGGTGACTTGCGGGTCTACTGCGGCAATCGTGACTGCTACGGCCCCATCCTTGAGTGCGAATTGTCTGGTGTACTTTGCGGGCACGTTCACATCGGCCGACCTAGGGGCGGCAATGACGTCAAAAAGCGAGCCGATACTGTCCAACAGCACCTTATTGCCAGCTACTTCAACATCCGTGTCGGTCAGATGAACCAGATCGTACCCAAGCAGATTGAAAGCCTGGACAATAATGTCGAATTTGATCAGATCCTGTTCCTCGCCGCCGTCCACTAACGATCCGGTGTCGACTATGAGCCTCTTTTCTTTGGGGACCGTTCTGAAGATGGCGTCGCGTCTGTCGAGGCCGCCAAGCTGCTTTCCGGAGCATCCACAGGGTTTCATGGCTCCCAACTCGTGACCCGAGAGGAAGACTGTGACGGAGTCGGTTTCACGGGCTGGCGCTGATGGCACGTCAGCCCGGCTTACTATGAGGCATGAAGCCCCAAGCGACAATGCACAGAAACACGCTGCTAACCGTATCATAGATCAAGCTGGCTCGCACTAATCCTGTGAAGGCTCACATTCGCGGCCTTGACACAGCGGAGCCCAACACATTCCACGTCCTGCTTCTGGCAAACGCCAGCAAGGTCCACCTGCAGGCACGAGACGATCAATTTGCTGAATAGAACCCACGGCAGCTAATCGCCAGATTCTCCCCGTCCTTAACGTCGACAAGGAACACATCCGTGAAAAGAGTCCGCTTATCCTGTCGAGCCGGGGGGGTTATTTCAACCTCAAACTCATATCCGTTGCGAATACTCTTGCGATTTAGAACCTTTAGCGTATTCTCCTTCGACGAGGCGGATTCGATCTCGAAGGCCTCCTCGTAGTTGTTGAGTACCCAGACCTTCCTGGTCACCGGCTTTTCCGGCTCAGCGTTCAAGACAATTAGCACGGAGGGGCTGGTTGTGAATCTGGGCAGTACGTCAAAGAGAATGCTGATGGTCTTGCACTGGGGGTGACTGAGGCTAATACTGATCCGGCCCTTTAGGTTCTCCTGCAGTTTTTCCCTGTTTGTCTTCGGCTGCAGAACAAATTCTGTAGCTTCGACAGAAGGATCGAAGTCGGCGGTTATACAATTGGCGGTTGATTGAAAACCCGTTACGGAAAATGGCTTGCCATCGAGACTCGTGAGGGTGATCGGGGGGTAGTTAGCGTCTTGGTCCGAAAGAAAAAGCTTGAGCCTCTTTGGCTCGTAGCCGACCTTGGGCACAATCTTGGCTTTTATTGTAAGGGCCACGCGGGGGTTGGCCTTGTCAGTGCTATTGACGTGAAGCTGCCGCCGTATAACGCCAGGACGCGAAGTCGAACTGTACGATATGTGTAAGACGCCGCCCTCGCCCGGCGCATAATCTCTCTTGGCTAACCTGGTCGAGACACCGCAGCACTTTTCGACTTCCGTGATCTTCAGCGGGCCGTCTCCAGTGTTTGTAAATCTGAATTCGGCATTTGATTTTGTATCAGGCCCTACTTCACCGAAATCGTGCACGACCTCTTCAAATGTGATCTTCGGCGCCCGCTGCTTGACTTCGGTCTGGGCGACCGGTGGCGGTGGCGGAGCGGTCTCCGGCTCTTGCCCGGCGACGACCTCAGCCGGCTCCGGGGCCTCCTCTTCAGGAACCTGCTCGATGGTCGTCGGAGCGGTTGTTACGGCCTGTTCTCGACAGCCAGACTGCAAGAGCAGGACCAAACCGCCCAGCAGCAGGTACAGAGCAAGACGTCGAGAGCCTTGCTTATCGCGTTCGGTGCTCGGGTCATTAGTACATTTGCGGCTCATGTCCTCATCTCCACATCAGATCATAATTGTTGTGGACTGCCCACAAAAGAGGGTATTTTACCAAGAAAAACGCCATCTCACAATCTATTTTCGGTTGCCACAAGGGGTGCCAAGAGCAATTTAGAGAAAATTCTCTTGAATTATACGCCGATACCGGTATCATGTTTGGTTTTAGGGGTATCGGAGAGCTACGGTTATGAAGAAAGACATACACCCAGAATACAATAAGGTAGTTGTTCACTGCGGTTGTGGAAACACCTTCGAAACGCGCAGCACCGCCAAGGAAATACACGCAGAGATATGCTCTATGTGCCACCCATTCTATACGGGCAAGCAGAAGTACGTCGATACCGCCGGCCGGATAGAGCGATTCGAGAAGAAATACGGCAAGAGCTACATCAAAAAGGCCCAAAAAGACCAGCAACAGTAGCTGGATCGCAGACCTCAGTACGGGCTCCTGTTCCGATAAGTAGGGATGGGGGCTCTCTGCCATTTTGGGCGGAGTTGAGACCTCAGGCACTGTACGGGGCGATTCCAGCAGGCGGTTTTTTTGCTCTTTTAGAGGACTCTTGTAATGGCTAAAGAAAAGGACAGCGTGCTTGCGAAACTCGATGAGATCGAGGCACGGTACGGCGAAATCGAGGAGCAAATCGCCGATCCGGCGGTGGCGGCTGATCCGGCCAAGCTGATAGCCTTATCCAAGGAGCAGGGCAAGCTGAAGTCGCTCGTCGCAAAATATCGCGAGTACAAGACAGCGATAGCCGGGATCAAAGATGCCGAGCAAATACTGAGCGACGACGGGGCTGATGAGGAGCTCGTGGCTCTGGCAGAAGAAGAGAGGCGGGATCTCGCAGACAAAGAAGACAACATCCTAGCCGATATCCAGAATATTCTGGTAATGGCTGATGATATGAGTGTCGGCTCGGTCATAATGGAAATACGGGCGGGCACCGGCGGCGAGGAAGCAGCCCTGTTTGCACGCGATCTGTACAACATGTACACAAGATATGCCGACAACCACCGATGGAAGGTTGAGCAGCTCGGCTTCAGCGTGACAGAAAAGAACGGGTTCAGGGAAGTAATCTTCGGCATCAAGGGGGAAGGCGTCTGGGCGGAATTGGGCTATGAAGGTGGAGGCCATCGGGTTCAGCGAGTTCCTGAAACCGAGTCCCAGGGCAGAATCCATACATCAGCGGCGACGGTTGCGGTGCTACCCGAGCCCGAAGATCTGGATATCGAAATCGCCCCCGAGGACGTCGTGGAACACGTCAGTCGGTCAAGCGGGCCCGGCGGCCAGAATGTCAACAAGGTTAGCAGCGCGATCAAACTCGACCACATTCCGACCGGAATCAGTGTCAGTATGCAGGATGAGCAGAGTCAGCACAAGAACCGCGCCAAGGCCTGGCGAGTTCTCAGGAGTAGAGTCTACGAGCACTTTGAGGGCAAGAAAAGGGCTGAGCGTGATTCGCAGCGCAAGACAATGGTTGGGTCCGGCGACAGGTCTCAGAAAATCCGGACATACAATTTTCCCCAGAATCGTGTGACCGACCACAGGATCAATCTATCGCTGTACTGCCTGGACAAGATAATGGCCGGTGACATGCGTGAACTCATTGCGGCGCTGAAAGACCACGATAGGCAGCAGAGACTTGAGAACCTTTGAGGCGTGCCTGCAATACGCGCAGCGTGCCTCGCGGCCGATATGGAACGCGGGATGTGAGATGATAGTAGTCGTTACAGGGATGGTCGGGGTCGACAAGAAGAGCTACCTTCAGAACGTATGTCAATTCGCAGCAGAGAAGGGGAAAGAGGTCCTGCTGTGCAACGTGGAGGACCTGATGTATGCGGAGGCTCCCGACATTCCGCCCGGCAAGATCCTGGACATACCAATGAAGCGGCTCAGTTCGTTGCGTCGCAGCATATTCAAGGACATCATCGCAAAGGCCAGAAAGGCGCCGAACGTAATAGTCAACACTCATGCGACCTTCAGGTGGCGGCACGGATTGTTTCCTGCAGTCGACTTCGACCAGATGCGCCAGCTCAATGCCGACATATACGTCTGTCTAATTGACGGCGTGGTGGCTCTGCACGGGCGACTCTCCAACGAGCACGCAGTCGAGCACAGCCTGAAGGATTTGATCGTCTGGCGCGAGGAGGAAATCATCGGGACGGAGATGCTGTACAAAGGCATCGACGAACGAATTCCGTTCTACTGCCTGGCCCGCGGCGCCGCCGATGAGACCACAGAGACATTCTACGGCCTTACATTCGGGGGCGAAAGACAGAAGGTGTATCTGAGCTTCCCCATGACAGCGGTGGCTGAGATTGAGACGGTGCCGGCAGAGATCGGTGAGTTCCGACGTGTGATGAAGCAGTTTTTCGTATGTTTTGACCCGGGCGATCTGGAGGAGTCCTACCTGCCGCATAGGGCCAAGCAGGCGGCAGAGAAGGGATTGGACTATGTCGAGGTGAGGAAATTTGGGCAAGATATTCGGCTGGATCTGCGCGACGTTCAGCAGATTGAGCGAGACATCAACAGTCAGACTTATGCGCGGGACTTTATGCTGATTGACCAATCCGATAGGATCATCAGCTTCATTCCAACACTGCCCGATGGCAGGGCAGCCATATCCAGCGGGGTGGAGCGAGAGCTGCAGCACGCACACGAAGCGGCAAAAGAGGTGTACGTCATTTGGGCATCCCGGCAGGCTCCTTCCGTGTTTGTCACGCAGACCGCAACAAAAGTTTTTGCCGACGTTCATGAGGCGATAGAATTCTTCAGAAAGACGGGACGCACAAGAGATGAGCACAAATGATAAACAGAGCTTTTTCCCCGAGATAATCACGACCCTCCCCGAGGCGGATATTCCTGTAGCCGGGTTGCGCTCACACCTTCTTCAAGGCGAGAATCAACAGATCGCTTTTATGAGCTTTGAAGAGGATGCGGAAGTTCCTGAACATTCTCATGCAGCACAATGGGGAGTTGTCTTAGATGGTGAGAGTGAGTTGACCATCGACGGTCGTGTGCAAAGGTTCGGCAAAGGTGACACCTACTTCATTGGCAAAGGCGTCAAGCACAGCGCGAAGATCAGGAAGGGTTACAAGGACTTGACGCTCTTCGATCAAAAAGACAGATACCAGGTGCGCAAGTAGGTGCACGAGTTGCCCCTGTGTCAATGGCAGGCGGCTTTCTTGAAACGGATCATCGAGGAAATGACAGTTATGGACGAGAAGCAGTTGGCAGGCTACATAGATCATACGCTGCTTGATCCCGCCGCGACGACAGAGCAGATTGAACAAGCCTGTAAAGGGGCGTTGGAATTTGGCTTTCATACGGTCATTGTCAACGGCCGATGGCTGGGGCGGGCAGCTGAACTGCTTCATGGCTCGAAGGTGCAGGTTGGCAGTGTGGTCAGCCTTCCATTAGGGGGTGATTCCACTAAGATCAAAGTCGCCCAGGCAAAGGAAGCCATCTTTGCCGGTGCGGATGAGGTAGACATGGTGGCTGATTTGGCTGCGATAATCGAGGGTGACTCGCGGTATCTGCAGAATCAGTTGCAGGCCGTGTTGAAGGTCTGCCGGTCGATGAGGCCACTCGTGGTGCTGAAGGTAATAATCGAGTCTGCCGCTCTGAGCAACGAGCAGAAGGTGTTTGCGTGCCGAGTAGCGAACGGTTGCGGTGTCGATTTTGTGAAAACGAGCACGGGGCTGCACCCGGCAGGCGGGGCAACGGTGGAAGACATAAGGCTGATGAAAGAGGCGGCGCCAAACTGTAGGGTAAAGGCAGCAGGTGGGATACGTACCGCAAGGCAGGCCATTGAGATGTTGGAGGCAGGGGCAGAGAGAATCGGAACCTCCGCGGGCGTACAGATCATCGAACAGTTCCGCACCGGATAACTGCAATGACGATGAGGACAGTTGTCAAAAGCGATAAGACTATCCTTTGCAAGCCCCATTGCAGAAAGGTGAGGGCATCCATAGACTTGCCGGCCCTGGGTGAGGTTTTCTCTCGCTTGGATTCTGCATCCGTTCTAGGAGGCAACATCGCCAAGTCAAACGCGGACAGATTCAGTTACTGGGCGGCCGAACCGAGGGAGGTCTTTGAATTCAAGACTGGGCAAGAAGATCCATTCGGGAAAATGCAAAAGGCTCTGGCCAAGTATAAGCTGGAGGAAAATACTGATGTGAGTGGCCGCACCGGCGGGATTGGACGCCGGAAACAAGACATTGTCCCGCTTCGCCGCGCCTCGGCACGGCGGATGGGTTTGGCCGCTTCCGGTGCGGAAGGTAAGGAAGCTTTGCCTGCAGGGATCTTCCGCGGAGGATGGATCGGCTGTTTTGCGTACGAGCTCGGCAGGTATATTGAGCATTTGCCCGCAACAGCAATAGATGACCTCAAGATGCCTCTAATCCGACTATGCTTCTACGACAGAGTCATCGCATACGACCATCTCGAAGACGCCTTCTGGCTGATCGCCTTGCAGTCGCCGGGTGATATTGAAGGACCGCAGGAGAAATTGACATTCTTGGAGGGACTGCTGGACGAATCGCGGAAGATCAGTGTCGCGGCCCCTGCTGCTATCGATCTGGACTACGTAGATCTTTCGCGGTTTCGATGCAATATGGACAAAGACTACTATCTCGCGATGGTCAAGAAGGTCAAACGATATATCTACGACGGTGATGTTTATCAGATTAACTTCTCACAGCGATTTGAAGGTGACTACACCGGCAGTCCAATAGATCTCTTCCACTGGGAGAACCACTACAACCCGAGCGGCTACGCCGCATACATTGACTGCGGTAGCCACAGGGTAGTAAGCGCGTCGCCTGAGATGTTCATAACAGTTGCAGACGGTACGATCAGCACCAAGCCGATCAAAGGCACAAGGCCTCGAATCAACGAGACATCTACGAATGATCGGCGGGCGAGGCAAATCAATGCGGAGAACCTCAGGGAACTGCTGAACAGCGAAAAAGAGCGAGCAGAGCTGAACATGATAGTCGACCTGGAGCGCAACGACGTGGCCAGAATCTGCGAGCCCGGTACCCGAAGAGTGATTCAGCCAAGAACAATTGAGACCTATCCCACGGTGTTGCACGCTGTGGCAACCGTGGCTGGGCGGCTTCGAAGAGGCATCGGTCTCTGCGATATCCTCAAAGCAATGTTTCCGGGCGGCTCCATTACAGGCGCTCCGAAAATCCGCTCAATGGAGATAATCGACGAAACCGAGCCGACAGCGAGAGGCATCTACACCGGCAGCATCGGGTATATAGGCATTGACGGAAGTGTGTGCTTGAACATCGCGATACGAACGATTATCATCGCTCACCAGAAGGCCTTTGCACAGGCGGGCGGCGGCATAGTTGCAGATTCGGATCCAGAGGCCGAATGGGACGAGACAATTACCAAGGCCAGGGCTCTGCTGGCACCAATAGCAAACGCAACGTATCATGCGTGATGCGCACTGCGCCGCGTTCTCTTGCAGACTTCATACAAGATGACAATCGCCAAATGAGAAGAAAATGGCGGAAAGAGTTTACCTTAACGACAGATTAGTCGATGTCGACAAGGCCAAAATAGATGTGACCGACAGTGGTTTTCTGTACGGAGCCGGTCTCTTTGAAACCATGCGGAGTCACAAAGGGGTCGTCTTCTGCCTCAAGGACCATCTGGACCGGCTGTCGTTTAGTGCCTCCAGTCTTTCTATAGACTACCCGTACGACAAAAAATATCTCACCGATGCAATTTATCAGGTGTTGCGAGCAAATAAACTCAGCGACGCTCGTCTAAGACTCACACTCACGAACGGTCCCATGGCCGAATCAGCCGAGCAACGAAAGGCTACGCTGCTTGTTACTGCGACGAAATTACAGCCCTATCCACCGCAGTACTATGAGAAGGGTGTAACGGTCGTCCTGTGCCCTTTCAGACAAAATGTCAGCGAGCCAATTTACGGACACAAAACTACGAGCTACTTCTCGCGTTTGATTGGACTCAACTGGGCACATGAGAATCGAGCGGCCGAGGCCTTGTGGTTTACGGTTGACAATCGGTTGGCCGAAGGGTGTGTAAGCAACGTCTTCCTGGTTAAAGACTCGGTGCTTTATACACCACCTATCGAGACGCCGGTTCTCGCTGGGGTAGCAAGGAAGACCGTTTGCCAGATAGCCGTGAGAGACTCGATCAAGCTGGTCGAGCGAGACCTACACATCAACGATGTTTTGGAGGCCAACGAGGTGTTTCTGACGAACGTAATCATGGAGGTCCTGCCGACAGTGACTGTGGAGAAGCACACGGTGGGGGACGGCAAGGTTGGCCCGATGACCAAACGGCTGAAAGAGAGTTTCGGCGAGTTGGTCCGGCAAGAGTGCGAGAAAGGCCAATGAAGATAAGAGACATTGCATCTGTGATGGAAGAAATGACCCCGCTTGGATTGGCGCAGGATTGGGACAATGTTGGACTGCTGGTGGGTGACCCTCAGGCCCGGGTCAAGAGCATCCTGCTGACAATAGACGTGACGCGTGAAGTGGTTGCTGAAGCGAAAAGGCTGAAAGCAGAGCTTATTGTGAGCTACCATCCGGTGATCTGGGATGGGCTAAAAAGCGTCACGGCCGAGGGAAAGGGTCATGTTGTCTATGACCTGATCCGAAATGAGATAGGGGTATTCTCGATTCATACCGCCCTGGACACAGCGATAGGCGGGGTAAATGACGGCCTTGCTGAAATAGTCGGCATCGAAGATGGCGAGCCGATCGGCGACTACGTTGACTACCCTGTGAACGAAAGCTACAAGCTGATTGTCTTTGTTCCCGTCGATGCTGCGGCAAAGGTGTCGAATGCGATCTTTGCTGCCGGCGCAGGGGCAATGGGCAACTACAGAAACTGTAGCTTCCAGGCCGAAGGTACGGGGACCTTCCTGCCTTTGGCCGGCGCGAGGCCGGCCATGGGCAAGAGAGGAAAATTGGAAAAGGTGCCGGAAGTCAGGTTCGAGGCGGTTATCGGTGAGGACGGACTGCAGCACGCTATAGCCGCGATGAAAGAGGCCCATCCTTACGAAACGCCCGCCTTCGACGTCGTCAGGCTCTATAATAACCGGAACAGATTCGGCTTGGGCAGAATCGGAAGGTTGGCCACTCCGCTCAGGGTCAAACAGATTGTGCAAAGAATAAAAAAGTACACCGGCGCCAAGGCCTTCGGCATGATAGGGGATGAAAGAAGACTCGTGGAGACGGCGGCGGTCTGCGCGGGTTCGTGCGGCAAGATCATAAACTCGGTGATTGCCGCTAAGACAGACCTATATCTGACGGGGGAATTGAAGCACCATCAGGCACTGGCGGCCCAAGAGGCAGGCCTGACCTGCATCTGTCTGAGCCACACCGTCTCAGAACGATTCATACTGAAAAAGCTGAGCAAACAGTTGCAAAAGAGAACAAAACAGGTGACAATCAGAATCAGTAAGAAAGACGCAGACCCGTTTAAGTGGAAAAACGTATGACGGAAGAACGCCAGGAACAATCCAATGCCGAACATCAAACATCGAACGCCGAAAATGTACTGCCGGAGGAGAAACAGACCGAACAGGCACGGGAAGATGCCGACTCCACCTGCACCGTAGAAGTCGAGGAAGACCTTCTCGACAGCGAGACTGAACTGGGGGACGAGGCAGAAGAAGTCTCCGCATGTGTCGAGGGTGACGCCGAAATCGACTTGTATGAGGAACAAGAGGCTACAATCGAATCGGTGGTGGAGGCGGTGTTGTTCGCCAGCGACGAGCCTCTTTCGGAGGCGCGACTGGCCGGCATTGTGGATCTAAGCGCCAAGCAGATGCGGCAGCATATCGAAACCCTCAATGAGAAATACCGGGCCGGCGGCAATGCTTTTAGAATAGAGCAGATTGCCGGCGGTTATCAGATGCTCACTTTGAGCCAATACAACCATTGGCTCAGGAAATTGCACCGCGCACGAAGTGACAGCAAGCTGAGTCCTGCAGCTCTGGAGACGCTCGCGATAATCGCATACAAACAGCCGGTCATACGCGCGGACATCGAGGCTATCCGCGGTGTGGCGGCCGGCGAGATGATTAGAGGCCTCATGTACAAGGGGCTTGTAAAGATCGTCGGTCGAGCAGAGGTCCTCGGCAGGCCCATGCTGTACGGAACGACAAGGAAGTTTCTGGAGGTCTTCGGCCTGAACTCGTTGAAGGACCTGCCCAAAATCGAAGAGCTCAAGAAGCCACCTTCTTGAGCAAGCCATTGTCCACACAGGTTCCACCACTGAGACAAATGTATGCTCTCTGTACGACGGGCGCACAATGAGCAACGAGACCCAGAACAGGCCGCTGTCGACGACTGACCCGGATGCTCGAGACTGGATAATCGCCCGCCGCCATTTGCTGAAGGTATCGGCGGGTTCGCTGGCCGGGCTTGCGGTCAGCTCGCTGTCGTGCACATCGCAGCTCACATATTGGCTCAGACCGAACATCCTGCGATTCGGCATGGTCACGGACGTCCACTATGCCGACGCCGACACGGTCGGCTCACGCTTCTATCGTGAGTCCCTCGAGAAGCTCGGCGAGTGTGTCAGACTCATGAACAGCCAAAACGTCGATTTTCTTGTGGAGTTAGGGGACTTCAAGGACCAGGACAACCCAGCCGTGGAACAAAGGACGCTGTCACACCTGGAGGCTGTGGAGCGAATATTCCAGCAGTTCCGCGGGCCAACATATCACGTGCTCGGCAACCACGACGAAGACCGCATCTCCAAGACGCAATTCCTGGCTCGCGTGGAAAACACAAATGTCGATCCCCGTTGCAGCTACTACTCATTTGACTGCAAGGGCGTGCACTTCGTTGTCCTCGACGCCAACTATCGAGCAGACGGTGCCAACTACGACCGCGGGAACTTTGACTGGACCGATGCGAACGTCCCACCGGCCGAACTGGCCTGGCTCGAGCAGGACCTTGCCGCTGTGGACAAGCCTGTTATCATCTTCATTCACCAACTACTTGACGGCACCGGAGACGTGTACGTTAACAACGCCGGGCAAGTCCGAAGAATTCTCGAGGAATCAGGCAAGGTCTTAGCCGTCTTCCAAGGCCATCATCACTCCGGCAGCTACAGCCGAATCCGCGGAATCCATTACTACACGTTGAAGGCGTTGGTTGAGGGTCCCGGGCGGCAAGACAACTCGTACGCCGTCGTAGCAGTTCGACCCGACCGCAGCATTGCCGTCTCCGGCTATCGAAAGGCCCAAAGCAAACACATGTCCCCTGACAATGCAGCTACCGCAGGCCAAGCCTGAGGCGCCTGGTGGCTCAGGTCGCGCATCAGTTCCAAGGCAAAGGTGTCATATTAGGGTCGACTGCGTGCGCAGGTCTGGGATGATCTTCGTCGAAGGCGTACATATCTTCCTGCTTCTCAATTACGACAAAGCCCTCGTCGATTGAACCGTCCGACTTCTGTACGGCACTTAGCGCCAGTCCCAAGTGTTTGGCGAGAAACTTGTAGGCCGGGATGCGCTTCGAAAGGCCGTAATCGTGTCCCTCGTCAGCGATATGCGCGTTCTCGATTGCATCTTCGGCGCCGTATAGACCATAAACGTTGCGGATGTAGGGGAACTCGACGTTCGGCGTGTTCTTCGTCCAATCCTGCCCATCGGAGACTAACAGCTGGGGACGCGGCGCAGCAAGAGCGGCGATATCAGTATTGTTCGTCTCGTGATCGCGACTCTTGTGGATGGGCATTCCGCTCTCACAGTTGCAGCCGCCAAAGAAGTGGGCAGAAACCATCACTACGGGCACAGAGACGGCGACGCGCCTATCTACGGCGGTGAGAAGGAAAGACTGCGTGCCCCCGCCGGATGCGCCGGTGACGGCGATGCGCTTCGGGTCGATCTCCTTAAGAGAAAGCAGGAAATCGACGGCGCGTATGCTGTTCCACAGCTGCAACTTCAGGACCTTCGGTCGCTTGTGACTCCAGCCCGCGTTCTTCCAATCACCCCATCCGACCATGTCATAGGAGAACACGACCGCGCCCATGCGAGCCAGCGTCGCGCAGCGCTTCTGCATATCGGGGCGAAACCGGCCGTAGTCGCTTGCGCTGCCCCAATGGCCATGCGGACAGAGTACGGCAGCATAAGGCAGCTTTCCGGCTAAGGGGCGGTACAGATTTCCGGTGACGAAGACGCCAGGCAAGCTCTCGAATGCGACGTTCTCGACCGTGTAGCCAGCGTGCTCACGCTTGCTGTGAATGATCGGATTCAGCGGGCACTTGTCCGGCAGAGGCAGAAGCTCGGCTCCTCGCAGGATACCCCGCCGAATGCGCCTCGCCCGGGCCCTCCATTGACGCCGGTTTGAATACGTCTGCGCAAACTTGGCAAGCTGCTCTTTTGCAGCCTCTTCACTATGGTAGTTGCCCTGACAGAGCTGGGGTTCCTCACCCTTGGACTCCTTCGCAGCAATTGCGCTCGCAAGTGTCAAAACAAGAACGCTTAGAGTAATAGCGAATGATCGATGAAGCCAAATTGACCGGCTTTGTGTTCTTGCTGTCATATTATGACATCTCCATTTCACATCTTGACCATCATACACACCAACCATGCCGCAGGGGCACGATCAAGTAGTCTTCATTTGCAGTCACCGAATCACCATTGAGCCAGCGATCTGAGTTTGGTTGTCTTGACAAACTTGCCGTCCTCCCAAACTGGTGACAGCAGGACTGCTACCCGCGCGCTGCCTTGGGAATCAGGCAGCTTGAGCATGAGTCGCCGCACGCCCGAGTTTGTTCTCTCTGGAGGCTTCTGCTCGGCCGACTCAACCGTGAAATTCGCGCCGGCCGGTGACAACACGCGAGCGATGAGCTTTCTGCCCTTGAGAGTGAGCGTAGCCTTTCCACCTTGGCCTGTGTCGATGTCAGCGTCCGTAGTCATGCCCCAGGCAATTTCGCAAGGTCGTCCAATTTCGAACTCATCCTGGATCAGAACGGCCCGACGATTCTGCACCATGGCCACGCCACGCGTGCTCTTTTTGGAGAATTTCTCGTAAGCGCCTGAAAGATCCACGAGCACAAAGCTCGAGTTCTTTTGCGTGGAATAGTTGAGAAACTTGGCTGTTGCCATTGGGTCCTGATCTTCGCCCCCAAGCAGCGGTATGTTGTGACTCTTGCCATTGAGACGGTAGTAGGTCCAGCGCTTACCGCCTCTCCCGCTGCCCCAGTACCCTGGCATATTGTAGTTGTCGGCACCGAGGTCCCGCGCCCACCGCACGCCAAGCGCATCAAGCTCGAAATTACCCAGGTCGAGGTGGCCGTGGTTGACCTGATTGTAGCCGGCTTTGACGCCGACGAACAGAGCGTCCGGGTCGTCCCAGGCGCTGCGGAAAACCGCCACTTCCACTGGCCCGCGGAAACACCAATCAAGGGCCTTCCACAATCCCTCGCCGGGCTCAGGCGCATACCAGATGAGGTGATGCGGACTGGCGGTCGCCTCGGCAAGCGCTGCGTGCTCGGATTCGGCGTACAACCCATTGTGATAAGTGCGTGCGAGCCAGAACATGCAAGGCATTGGTCGTCTCGACGCCCTTTCACCACTATCGGCTAGATTCAGATACATGCCCGTGGGGCCCGCGGTGTATACTGGGAAGTTACCGGCCTTGGCGAGTCCCTCGTTTTCGATTAGGCCGAAGTGCTTGCCCAGAGCCGTCTGAAGGGCCGTCAGCCCGTACGCCGTGTAGCGAGTTGCATACCTCCAGTAGCCCGGCCCTTCGCCCCAAGCCCCATCGGGTTTGTATGTTTCGAGGGCACGCGGTAGAGATTCGAGGGCGCCGGCTACGATCCGTTCGGCGTACTGTGGATCTGACTCCGCGATGGCCAGAGCACCGACCAAAAGGCCACCGTTACAGACCTGGTTCCAGTTGTGGCTGCTTTTCGGCCACCAGGCCGTCGCATATGCCTTCAAGCCGGGCTCCAGACCATTCTTGATCAGGCCCGCCTTGATCTTTTCGCGGTCACCGGCATCCAAGTACGAATACAGCCAGTCATATCCGAGTCCGACCGCGTGTGACATCTCGGCTGTATCGAGGAAGTGCGATGGATTCCAATCCTCGAACGCACAGACGGTTAGCAGGTTCTCCGCCGCCTTTGCCGCATACTTCTCGTCACCTGTCCATCTGTAGGCGATACCCAGGTCATAAATCCGGTCGAGACAGTCTCTGCTGACATGAAGGAGCCTTGGCCCAATCTTTCTGTGGGTGAGCCGCGGTTTGCCAAAGGCTGCCTCAGCCTTCTTTAGAACGTCCTCCACACACTTCTGCAGCACCTTGTCGTTCTGATAATGTTGTTTGAGGTCGTCCAGACCCTTGTCTTTCAGCATAAGACGCGGATGGTTTCTGTCCAGAGTCGACAGAACATCCGAGCTTTCGGCAACGGCCTGCCCCGCGGCTATCAAGGATGCCAGGACCGCAAGCGCAGCCGACAGAGATCTGTTCACCATCGTTCACCTCCAATTTGTCCAAGTGTACCTGTCACAATCGCGTTTCAATTTGACACGCCTGCATCTGCCAGCACCTTTTCTGTAACGGATATCTGAACTTATAGGGGATTTGGCTGGTGCAAGGCAAGGAAAATCCCGTGGACAAGCCGGCTGCTCAACGCAAGTGGCACTCACTTTGTGCTTGACAACATTGCGCCTGCTACTATTGTTCAGAATTGGTCGTGACGTCTTCTGGAGTGATCCCAAACAGCTTGAAAGGGCCAGAATATGAAGCATACACAGATGGGAATAATCGTGATGCCGCTTGCTGGATTGTTATTCGCCAGCGCAGTTCTGACAATGACAAACGCAACAGTCGGTGTTGCGCATGCTTCAGCGGGTGAGAAATGGGGTGATCTGAAATTGTGGTATCGCCAGCCTGCGAAGGAATGGACTGAGGCTTTGCCGGTGGGCAATGGTCGCCTTGGTGCAATGGTTTTCGGCGGCAAAGAGCGAGAGCGGCTGCAGTTCAACGAAGACACGTTGTGGACCGGCGAGCCTCGCGACTACAGCAACGAAGGAGCGAGCAAGTACCTCCCGGTCGTTCGCAAGCTGCTATTTGAAGGCAAGCAACGAGAGGCTGAAGAGCTCGCGATGGAGCAAATGATGAGTGTTCCGTTGCGGCAAGAGAAGTACCAGCCCTTCGGGGACCTACGCTTGCACTTCCCCGGCCATGACGAGGCAGATGATTACCGACGGGAATTAGATATCGATGCAGGTATCGCAAGGGTCCGCTATCGCGTCGATGGAGTGACGTTCACACGCCAGGTCTTCTCCAGCTTTCCCGATCAGGTGATTGTAGTCCGGCTGACATGTGATAAGCCGCGTGCCTTGACGTTCACCGCGACAATGGACAGCCCACACAATGGAGCACAGCTTTCTCTGGCTGGTGAAAACGTACTGCGATTGCGAGGGCAGCTTCGCCCGTACAAAAGCGGGCGACCGAAACAGCAGATGCCGAGTGTGCTGAAATTCGAGGCCCGCCTGTCCGCAACCGCAAAAGGCGGCACTGTCTCGGTGACACCTGAACAGGTGAGTGTCGAGGGCGCGAACGCTGTGACGCTAACACTTGCCGCCGCCACGAGCTTCAAGAACTTCAAGGACGTAAGCGGGGATCCGGAGGCTGCCTGTCGCGAGGCGATTCGGGCAGCGGCAGCAAAGAACTACAACGCTTTGCGGCAAGCGCACACAGCCGATCATAGGCAGCTGATGCGAAGAGTTGAGCTTGACCTTGGAACGAGCGAGGCAGTGACACGACCAACCGATCAACGTATCAGAGAACTCACCAAGCAGGATGATCCACAATTGGTGGAGCTGTACTTTCAGTTCGGGCGGTATTTGCTGATCGCGAGCTCCCGTCCCGGGTCACAGCCCGCAAATCTGCAGGGAATCTGGAATGACAAGCTGGACCCGCCCTGGGAAAGCAAGTGGACAACGAACATAAACACCGAAATGAACTACTGGCCTGCGGAAGTGACGAATCTACCTGAGTGTCACGAGCCTCTGTTTGACCTGATCGAGGACGTGGCGGAATCGGGACAAAACACAGCCAAGGCACACTATGACTGTCGGGGATGGGTATTGCATCACAACACCGATCTGTGGCGGGGTACGGCCCCGATAAATCACTCCAACCACGGGATATGGGTGACGGGAGGGGCGTGGCTTTGCCAGGATTTCTGGGAGCATTACGTGTTCACCGGAGACGAAGAATTCCTCAGACAGCGAGCGTACCCGCTGATGAAAGGTGCGGCGCAATTTTTCACGGACTTTCTGACTGAAGATCCAGAGACGGGCTGGCTGATCAGCACACCTTCCAATTCGCCGGAGATTGGCGGGCTTGTGGCAGGACCAACGATGGACCATCAGATCATTCGTGATCTTTTCGGCAACTGCATCGAGGCAGCGAAAGTCCTCAACGTAGACGAGGCATTTCGCGAGCGACTCAGCGAGCTGCACAGCCGAATTGCACCGAACCAGATAGGAAGGCACGGCCAACTCCAGGAGTGGCTGCAGGACAAGGACGATCCCAAGAACCAACACCGCCACGTCTCGCACCTTTTCGGGCTGCACCCGGGCAAAGAGATCACTCGACGCGGAACGCCCGACCTGTTCGCCGCGGCTCGCAAATCGCTCGAGTTCCGCGGCGACGGCGGCACAGGATGGTCCATGGCGTGGAAGGTGAATTTCTGGGCGCGGTTTGAGGATGGTGACCACGCCTACAAGATGCTGAGCAACCTTCTTACTCCCGAGCGCATGTATCCGAATATGTTTGATGCGCATCCCCCGTTCCAAATCGACGGCAACTTCGGCGGCACAGCAGGGTTAGCAGAGATGCTGCTGCAAAGCCATGCGGGCGAGATACACCTGCTGCCCGCCCTGCCGACGGTCTGGCCCAAGGGGCGCATCCAGGGCCTGTGCGCCCGCGGCGGCTTCAACGTCGATATCGCCTGGAAGGACGGAAGACTCAGTAAGGCTACAATCCATTCCAAACTCGGCAACACGTGCAGAATTCGAACGCGTGTCCCCGTGCGAGTGACATCCGAAGGCAAACCAGTGGAAACCACCACGCCGGAGAACGGCGTCGTGGAGTTCGAAACCAAGGCTGGTAACAAGTATCTCATCTCAGCGGTAGAGCCCAGCTCCGCCTCAGAGACGCGGGACGAGTTGAAGCTGTGGTACCGCCAACCCGCACAGAAATGGACGGAAGCACTGCCTGTGGGCAATGGCCGCTTGGGAGCTATGGTCTTCGGCGGGATAGAAACCGAGCACCTGCAGCTGAATGAAGACACGGTATGGGCGGGACATCCCGTCGATCGAGACCGGGTAGGCGCCCACAAACACTTGGCCAAAGCCAGGGAACTCATGTTCGCGGGCAAGTACCTGGAGGCCCAGAGGCTCGTACAAAGAGAATTCATGGGGCCGAGACTCATTAGGAGCTACCAAACACTTGGTGACTTGCACCTGCGATTTCAGAAGAGCAACTCGATAGCAGATTACCGGCGCGAACTGGACCTCGATCGTGCAATTGCCAAAGCCTATTATCGAGATGGAGATGCAACTTTCACTCGCGAGGTTTTTGCCAGTCCAGCGGACCAGTGCATTGTAGTACGCCTATCATGTGACAAACCGGGCAAGATCACGTTCGATGCAGGTCTGTCTCGACCAGGAGACGTTAAGGTTGAGACTGTCTCACCAGATATGATCGTGATGACAGGCCAAGCCGTGCAGGATGGTGGACACAAGGGGGTCAAGTTCGAGGGGCGATTGCGGATCATCTCGGAAGGGGGAAGGTTAACAGCCAAGGATGCAGGTCTGCGATTAGAGAAAGCCGATGCAGCTACCTTGCTTCTTGTTGCAGCCACTGATTATCGGCACAGCAATCCGGGCGCGGTCTGTAAAAAAGAAATGGCCCGTGTAACTGGGAAAGGCTATGAAGAGCTCCGGCGCGCACACATAAGCGAGCATAGGCGACTATTTCGAAGAGTGTCGTTGAATCTGGGCGGCAAAGATGTGGAGAAGAAGCCGACGGATGAACGCTTGTCTGCGCTAAAGGAGGGCGGAACCGACCCGGGGCTGTGCGCTCTTTATTTTCAGTTCGGTCGATACCTTCTGATGTGTAGCTCCCGGCCGGGATGTATGCCCGCAAACCTTCAGGGTATATGGAATCACCACATAACTGCGCCCTGGAACAGTGACTACCATATCAACATAAACGTGCAAATGAACTATTGGCCGGCCGAGGTGTGCAATCTTGGTGAATGTCACGAGCCATTCTTCGACCTCGTTGACAATCTGAGACCTCGCGGGCGAAAGACAGCAAGAGACGTATACGGGTGCCGCGGATTCGTGGCCCACCACACTACAGATGCCTGGTGGTGGACCTCTCCCATAGGCAACGTAGGATACGGCATGTGGCCCACCGGTGCTGCCTGGTGCTGTCAACACCTGTGGGAACATTTTGAATTCGGCGGTGACAAGAAGTTCCTGGCCGATCGAGCATACCCGATTATGAAAGAGGCGGCTGAGTTTCTTTTGGACTACTTAGTCGAAGATCCGAAAACAGGTCAGCTCGTGTGCGGGCCGTCGATGTCTCCAGAGAACCGTTTCCGCACGAGTGACGGCAAGGTCGCCCACATCACGATGGGCCCGGCCATGGACCAGCAGATCATCTATGATCTGTTCACCAACTGTATCGAGGCCAGCGAGGTGCTCGCAATCGATGACGAGTTCATCCGGCAGATACGGTCGGCTCGCGAGAAGCTGGCCGGACCAAAGATAGGCTCGGACGGACGACTGCTGGAGTGGAACGAGGAGTTTGAAGAGCCGGAGCCCGGTCACCGACACATATCGCATCTGTTCGCCCTGCACCCAGGCAAGCAGATTACGCCCGGCCGAACGCCAGACCTGGCGGCGGCGGCACGGAAGTCTTTGGAGTATCGACTGTCACACGGTGGTGGTCATACGGGGTGGAGCCGGGCATGGATAATCAACTTCTGGGCCAAATTGCACGATGGCGAGAAGGCGTACGAAAATGTGCTGGCCTTGCTGCGAAAGTCCACGCTGTCGAATTTATTCGACACGCACCCGCCTTTCCAGATAGACGGCAACTTCGGCGGCACGGCCGGTATCGCTGAGATGCTGCTGCAAAGCCATGCAGGTGAGATCCACTTGCTGGCGGCACTACCCAGAGCCTGGTCGGCCGGTCACGTCACGGGCCTACGAGCGAGGGGCGGCTTTGAAGTGGACATTGTATGGGAAGACGGAAGGCTCTCCGAGGCCAAGATACGGAGCGATCGTGACGGGACTTGCAGCGTCCGTTACGGTGACCAGACAAACGAAATCAAGGCCAAGGCAGGCAAGAGCTATGGCCTGGACGGGCACCTACGAAGAACGTAGGCGTACCTGCCTGCGACGGACAGAGGATAGGCCCGTCACACTCACTGAGAGAGGACGAACTCAGCCAGATCATTTATCTGCCGCTCGGTGAGGTCGGATGTGGCGCCGTGTTTGTCGTCGGGATTGTACTTGGTCAGAACCTCTTTTATGGTAACGGCGCGGCCGTCATATAGATATGGCGCCGTCCTCCACACTTCGACAAGAGTGGGCGTGTCAAATTCCAGGCCCTTTTCCCTGCCCCTACCCGTGCCTACATCATATTTCTTCAGGTCGGTGTGCAATGGGCCATTGTGGCAGGAAGAGCACTTGGCCTTTTCAAATACTTGCCGTCCCCGCTGGGCCGACCCACTTAGCTCGCCCTTTACAAGATAGGGGCTTGGGGCCGGCTTGAGAGATTTTAGATACTCGTCGATTGCAGCGGCATCCTCTTCGGGACACGTGGCAAACTGAATGTGTCTGATACCGGCACGGACGGCAGCCTCCGCCGTATCGCGCACGCCCGTGATCATAGCGGGCGGAGTCTCGTGGGCCAGCAAGAGGCTCTTGGTGTTCTTTGGATTGCCCAACCCATCGTTGAGCAGATCCCAATTCAGGGCATCGGGCCGGCCGTCGGCGGGGTGACAGCTGGCGCAGCTCTGCCAGCCCTGAAAACAAAGCAAGGCATCGTGGAAGAGCATTTCTCCCCTGCGGACGGCAGTCATCTGTTTCTTCGGGCCAAGGGCTATCGAGGTGGTCTCGACTCTCGATTTATGGCCCATGTCCACCATCGTTATGCTGTCGGTGAAGTATTCTGCTACGTAGGCCTTGTGGTCAACTACTACGAGTGCGCGCGGGCCCCTGCCGCCGAGTCTGACACGTCGCCGAATCCCATGAAGAAAGCTCAACTGATTGGGAATGTCGGACACCGATTCGCCACCGTAACCGTATGATGCGCCCGGTCCTGAGCCGCTACTGCGAGCATCTCTACTTTGGCGTTCACGGTGGCTTTTGATCTTGTCCAGCATAGCGTCCACATCTGTGAGGCTCAGTTCGTGTGTCCCCGCGTGCGTCACACAGAGGTATTTGCCATCGGCAGTGCAGGCAACAGCCCATGGGTTGGCGGCGCCGTAGTCTACGTCGTCGAGCAGAACGGTCTCGATCAGCTTCCTGTCTGCGGCGTCTATGATGGTGATGGCGTTTGTGTTGATCCAGCCGCGCTCCAATTGGGTGGTGGGGACTGTATATCGAGAGAGAAGGTGCGAGACAAATACAAAACTGCCGTCTGGCGAAACGGCCAGCCCACGCAGCCCCGTGCTGCCGTTCGGCAGAACAATCGACACGTCGACGCTCAATGTCTCGATGTTTATGACGGAGACCTTGCAGGCCACTGGTCCGGCATCGGCTGGCCCGTCAGGGAGTTGGTTACCCACGTAGAGCCACTTTGCATCGGGCGTCACACTTGCCGCAACCGGCTCACGCGAGACACGAATCCGCGCAATCTCTCTACGATGCTCAGTATCTATCACCGAGACGGTGTCGTCCAAGCTGTTGCATACATACAGACGCTTGCCGTCCGGGCTAAGCACGGGAGCTGTGGGTGTATGGCCCACGGGCAAGGTATCGAGAGATTCTCCGCTGCGCGGGTGCGCCACGTGCACGCGGCCCTGGGCTGAGCCACAGGTCACGTACAGGCGGGATCCGTCACGCGACAGAGCCAAGCCGCTCGGCTCATCCGGAACAGAAAACGTCCGAGTCACCTCGTCAAGGGCCAGATCGAGCACGGCAACCTGCTTGGCCGTGGCCTCGGCTATGTAGAGGCTGCCGCCCTTGCTGTCGGCCACTAGCGCCGAAGGAGAAAGATAGTCTGCCCCGCGAACACCGGCGGTCAGATACAGCGCCAGTGCCACGATCCTGGCGCATCGACCTTGCTTCGCCGTGCTTCTGCTCATGGTGAATCCTCCGTAACGTACTATATCTTCTGCTCATATGTCGCCAACCGGACTGCGTGCTGCGAGCAGCTCCCTGATGTTCTTCTGCTCAATGTCTTCCATGCGTTTTCGTTTGTTGAGAAAATCGCGATACTTGCGCTGCTCCTGCAGCGACCAGGCATTCGCCTCCATATAGTCACCACAATAGGGGACAACCAAATCAATCCAGCAAGCGATCTTGTCCATCTGCTCCTGAGAGAGACGCACGCCTTCATGCCCCTGAGCAATCAGCGTTATCAGTTTACTTCTGGATGCGCCGCTGTAGTAGGCCGGCAACATTGTGGGAGCAGACATATTATTGATCCACTTGACGAACTCGCCATCCTGATTGCCCTTGTAATAGACACCCTCGCCACGTTGCTCGATGCGGCGTGCTCCAGTCAAGGCGAGATAGGAGTCACTCCATATTCGTTTGGCTACCTTCTCTTCAACCACATTTGCCAGAAGACTAAAAGGCTGTGTTCCTTGGCCAGTATGGCAGCTTATGCAGTGGGCGTCAAGTATCGGCTGAATCTCATTAGTGAAACTGAAGCCGCGAGCCGGACCGTAGAAAAGCCTGAGCGGTTCCGGCCCCGTTCTCATGGCCAGAGTCTTCTTCGTAACAGCGGGCGCCTGATTCTTGTCTTCGTGACAGCCGACACAGGAGAGCGTCTCTCCGGGCTGCAGCGTAGACCAACTCCGCATGGTCTGAACCATGTGGCCGTTGGCGTCCAGCGCCTGAAAGTACACCGGCGTGCGAGCGGGCACGGTGAACATAGCCGAGCCGTCCTCGTGGACAGTTGCCTCGCCAAGCACCACCTTCACATCCCAACTCGTGTTGCCCACGCCTACCGGCGTGCTGGCCAAGGCGCCGCCACCAGGCCCATCGTCGAACGTTTTGCCTATGCCGGCGGCACGATATCGCAGCGCCACAACCCGAATCTTCTTTATCGTGCCGCGCGGGACACCGGCCAAGCCGGGCCCCACATAAATGTCCTGAAGGAAGTAGGTTCCCATGTGGTGGCTATACTCTGTTCGGCTCGGTATAGTGTGCGGCCTCTTGCGCGGCACGAAAGGTATCGGCTGGTTGCAGGAAATCTTCGCATCCGCAGCAAGGAGCTCCCTACGCCCGTCAATAGTCATGAGGTAAATCGCATACGGCCTGACATATCGCTGGTTGCCGCTTCCCTCGGGATCATAGGCAACAAGGAATTCCGTCTCGCTCAAGGGGTAGGGATACTGGAACTGATCGCCATCTTGGCCATAAGCATCGACCCTGACGGCTTCTGTTTTCCGAACAGGCGCAATCAGTTGAACTCCGGAGGCTTCCTGTCGGCCCTTGCGGGTGTCGATAATCGCGAGCTTGCCCCGCTGATGACTGTGATGGCCGGAGAGAACCGCAACAACCTTCTGCGTGCCGGGGATATCCCGGGCGTGCATGATCGTCGTGGGAAACCAGGAATTGTTGCCGTAGTACTCGGTCTGTGCCGTACCATCAGGCCGCATTTGGAACAGGCCCTGCGGGTATATTTGCGCCCTATCGTTGTAGTCCCATCTCGTGTAGATCACACGCCCATCTTCTGTGACGGTCGGGAAGTTCGTATGAACCTGGTCGAAGGAGAGTCTTCGCAGATACTTGCCGTCCTTGTCGCACGTGTAGAGATTGCTCACCTCGGTCCACCAGCAGTCTACCGTCTGAACGCAACGAGTGGAATTGAAGATGATGTCCCCGGCCGGCAAATATGCCCCTTCATAGTCGGCATACCCAAGGCCAAAGGTTAGCTGACGCACGTGGCCGGTCTCTACTTCCATCTCGTACAGGTGATAATCATCTTGGCGGTCCGACTTCTTCCAGGCAAACAGTATGCGCTTGCCGTCATATGAAACATCCGGATCGCGAATCACGCCGCGCGGATCGTTTATCAGAGCCCGAACGCTGCCGTAGCTATCGTTCATCGTCAGCAGGCAAAGAGCCGTACCCGGTACGAAGGTCCTCTCGTTCTGAGCATCGGATTGACCCTCCGTGTAGGCATAGTGCGAGCCGCCCAGGTTGTAGTGCTTGGTGAAGACGATCTGGGAGCACATATGCAGAAGCGGCTTCAGTCGAATCCGGCGCCGCAGTTGGCAAGCCGTGGCATACAGATCAAGCCAGCGGGGATCATTCGGCGGGACGCCAACCCGGCACAAGCGTTCGAAATCGCCGGACAGCTTCCGTCCTTCCGAGCCCACCTCGTTCAGGACCACCCGGATCATCCTCTTATTGCCGTCCGTGGTAGGGCCGCTTAACCAGCGGTGAGGATCTGCCCCATAGTCCTGAAGCACCCAGTCCGATTGGACCGGAAAGTCCCTTTCAATCTGCTTCCACAGTTGCCGCCCTACCCTTTGCTTTTCTTCTTGTCTTGTTCCGGGCCTGTTCAGACCCTCACGGGCATTCAGCACGACCTCGCGCCACGTATCGTTCTTCGCGCAAAGCCGTGCCACATGCGACGTCTCTGTCCCTCTTACATTTGAAAGGAAGGAAACGCCCCCGCAGATCACGAAGGCCACGATAAGGGACAGGGCCAGTTTCTGATTTCCTGTTGCCGAGTTTCTTTGGAGCATTGGATTCTGGTGACCAAACTGATATGCACACCGCCTATTCATCTACGGCTGGTGTCTTCAAGCCGCGTGCCTTGAGCGGCCTTCGCGGAGACCACGGTTCTTTCCAAAGCCGGTCTTATCGTGCAGACGACACGAAAGCCAACATTGTGGACCCGCTGCCACGGAGGATAACTGAGACGAAAGGCAGATCGACATCTCTTGGGACGGTCGCACCAGGAGCCGCCGCGAACGATCCTTCGAGAAGGCTCCGGCGTCGGGTCGCGATCATCATCGCTTTTGTAGGGATAGGGTTTGTACGCTGTCCGGGTCCATTCACATGCATTGCCGTGCATGTCAAACAAGCCCCAGGCATTGGGCTGGTAGCTGCCCACGTTTGCGGTTGCGATGACCCCGTCATCAAATCGCGTGTCGCAGAGGATGTTGCCTCCATACACCGCCGACAGGAAAATGCCCTTCCCGAAGTGCGCGGTGATGTTCGATTCCAGACCACCCGTGGGCCTTGGCGGCACACTGAGAGCAATGTCGGCCATGTTGGCGTGCTGCGAGAAGTCCGTGGCATGGTCACCGTACGAGAACGAAGTGGGGGTTCCGGCACGGCAGGCATATTCCCACTGCGCTTCCGTCGGCAACGTGGACTCCATGCCGGTCTTCTGCGAAAGCCACCGGCAAAAGGCAAGGGCCTGCTCAAACGAGACCCGAACAGCGGGCTGCTTTGGATTGTTGAGCGACAGACCCGGACCATCCGGCCCCTGGAAGCGCTTGCTGAAATAGCCTGAATCGTGATCGTGATCAAACAGGCGGTACTGCTCGTTCGTGACCTCGCAAGCCCCCATCCAGAAGTCCTCACAGATCATGACCGGCCACGACGGGCGTTCATCAACCTGACCTTTAGAGTCGCCCATGACAAACCGGCCGGCGGGAACACGCACGAGCTTCATAGTGATACTGCCACCAAGGTCGATGCTTTTCTCGGACGTTCCGCCAGCCTTCTGCCGCAGTCGGGCCTGCCGGGCGTTGAATGGCCAGTCCGCGGCACTTGGGAATTTCAGCGTTCTTGCGGACACCGGCTCGAGCATAATCGCTGCGACGGGCGGGCGCAGGGTCCCGTTCGCATCTTTTCGCGAATGGGGCCCCCGTGGCATATCCGGGATATGTTCTGGATCGTCGGCGGGCCCACCGTACAAACGCGACAGCTCCCGGCGACGACGATCGGCAGCGTCCGGAATGGGGGCGACCTCACTCCATGTGCCGTGGCAGGGCGCATTTAGATCGATCCAGGTAATCAACCGGTCCCAGGCTTCGTTGTCCAGCCGGACGTTGTAGTGGCCTTTACTGAGCATCTGGATCAGCTCACTGGTGTCGGCGTGGTACTCGGCAGGGACAAGTAGGCCGACATGGTCCTCGACGTTGACTCTGCGTACATAAGGTATCAGGGCTTCATAGGCAGCAGTATAGCGAACCGATGTCCCCCCCAGAGCTTCGTGGACGGTTGGGTGCAGGCGGCGGGCAGCCAGGTCCGTAAGCGGCCTGCCGTGATAATCCTTTATGTGATGCTCCGAGCGAAGGTCGGGGACCTCATGGGCATCCTTGCCGTCGTGGCAGGCAACACAATACTTATCAAGCACGGGCTGGACATCCCTTTCGAAATCAAGGCCTCTCGACGGACCATACCACGGCTCGATTACGTCCGGCGAGCGAGTGGCAGCCGCCTGCTGATTCGTCCCAGGGATTTGCCTCGGCTGCTCGTGACAACCGACGCACGAGACTACCTCGCCCGGCATGGCCGTAAACCAGCTCCGCATAAGTTGCACCGCCTTACCCTCGTCGTCGAGAGGCTGCACACAGAGCGGTGTGTTAGCTGGGACGCGAAAAACAGCCGAGCCGTCTTTGTATATCGGCACTGTGCCGATGATGCGCATCACCTCCCAAGGTCCGCCGCAGCCGATCTTGTCCGGCCCGGCCAGGCCCGGATAGCCGTAGTGATAGGCCACGATGCGGAGCTCCTTGATGGTGCCATGGGGTACGCCCGCGAGTCCAGGGCCGGCATACACATCGTGCAGATAAACGACGGCGTCTTTGCGCCGCAGGTCCACTCTGTCGGCGATGACAGGTGGACGAGGTGTTTTGCGGACGGGGATGGGCTCAAAGAAATCCGACTTCGGATCTACGAGGATCGGCAGCAGGTTGTCGAAGACATCCACCAGATAGATCCCCCACGGGGACTTGCCTCTCGGTTGCGATGCCACAAGGAAGTACTTCTCGCTCAGCGGATAGGGATGCAGGAATTTCGGCCAAGACTTGTCGACAAGATTATCGCGGATGATTGCCCTGACCGGCTTGCCCCGACCGGGGATCCGCTGGACGACGCCATCGGCCTCATACCAGCCCTTCGTCAAGTCCAGAATCCCGAGCTCTCCCATGCGCGAGACGCCATGATAACCGGCTATGATAGCCACCAACTTGCTGGGTGCTCCGGGGATGCCGCGAGGAAAATAGAGGGCATTCGGCCAGTAAGAATTGCTTCCATAGACCGCACGCTGGCCGGTCCCATCGGGGTTCATGACCATCAGAGGGCGCAAGTATATGTGCATGGGGCCAGTGTAATCCCAGCGGCTGAAGATGACTTGGCCGGTAGGCAACACGGCTGGGTGCAGGTCGAGGTCCTGATCGAAACACAACTGGCGGACACTGCCTCCATCGGCGTCCATAAGATACATGCTGCAAGCCCGCTCTTTGCCATGCCAGCAGGGAACGGCGTGATACGAAGCGGTTGACGCGTAGACGATCCGTCCGTCAGGCAGATAACAGGCGTCAAAGTTGTCCACGTCCGGGTGGTCATCGCGCGAGACCTGCCGCAGGCCAGTCCCGCCTGTTCCGATCTCAAAGATCTGCCACGTCTTGCCCTTCGGCATGGTGAAAAGCAGTCGGTCAGCGTCGAAGTGCAGGTCGATCTCGCCGACAAACTGGCCCGCTGTGGGGCGAAAGAGCGTTCTCAACTTCCCATTTGGACGCAGCGGTGAGAGTACGGCAATCTCGTTGTCATACCCGGTACGCTTGATTCCCGAGTTGCACTTGTGGTTGACCGGAAGGCCAAGCTGCCCCCGCCTGCGCTTGAGCAAGAGCAGTTCGTCAAAGTCAAGCAACGGATTGGAGAGCAACGCCTCGTACCGCAACGATTCGAGTTCGCGAGCCAATTCTGACAGCGAAGGTGCCCCCGAATCACCCTGCCCGAGGGAGACAAGCACATCCTTGCGCGCTGCGGCCAATAGAGCCAGACGCTTCCGATACGCTCGGCCTTCTGGGTAGTCTCGGCCGAACGTCTCGATCAAGTCTTCAATAGCTAAGCCAAAAGCTTCGAAATCGAAAGTCCGCACCAAGTGTGCCGCTTCATCAGCAGCAAAATCAACAGGCTGCAGTGCTGCACCC
>CP070675.1:5289735-5313815 GCA_020352215.1 Phycisphaerales bacterium | reverse complement strand
CCCATTAGTCTGACTGTTAACCTCCAATAGCCCGGTGAGATAGTGGTTGGACTCTGCGTAGTGCGGTCGCAACCGCCAAGATTTGCCGGAAGCTGCCCCAGGCCCGGCTTCACGCAGCCAGCGCCACTGCTTGCTGCGACTCATCGCCTGAGATCGCAAACGGGCCCCCGAGCCACTATTCTTCATGCTCGAAGCCCGATGATAGTCGTGATGCGGTTTGAGGAACGCACACCTTAATACAGTGGGCGAGGCCGGTTGGCACCGTCAATCACAGGATGGCTCTGGGGTGGTCGCAGTTACGCCAGCTCGTTGTATCTACAGGCACGCATTCACGTCCACAAATAGCCTCTCAAAGCGATCAAGGGCCTGGTCCAAATTGGGTAACTTGCGGACAAGTTTCTTGCCGGTTTCTGAAAGGTATTCGGCCGGAACATAGGGGTCGAACGGAGCGACCTCATTCCCTGTAGTCGCGAAGCGAGCTTGGGCCTCCTGCACCACACCGACATAGCTGGTTGCGCCGGCGGTGGGGACCAGCCGGCGCCTCCGCGGGAGCTTGTAACACTTGTTCACGAGGGCAAAATATGTCTGACGGCCAAGCAACTCCTCAAGTCCTCCGTTCTCGACGCCTGCATACATTGGCGCAGCAAAGACACAGCAGTTCTTGAGAATCTCATTCTCTCTCTGGGCGGCCTCCTTTTCCTGCCTTGCGGTCGAATCGAGCAGTACCGCTATTCTCAGGGCATTCCCGCCGAACAACGCCATAAAGGCCCCAATCTTTTCAACGCCTCCACACGGGGCGACCGTCCACGCGGGGGCTAGGCTGGCGCGGCCCAGCTCCTTGAGCCGTTGTGAGAACCATTTCAGGTACAGCACGTCCGAGGGCTTTTCAACCAGCAGCATCTGCTTGCCTGTAAACAGTGTCCCCGTTATTTCGTAGCCCAGGGCTGCCTGTATCGGAACCAGAGTGTCGGTATTAGTGCTCAGGGCACGGTCGCCGACTTTGGTGCCAAGGTACTCGTTGCTGCCATCGTCGGACTCGATGATTACGTCCTCGACCGTCCGCATAGTGTTTATCTTGTCCGGGGCGATGATGAAAGGCGAGTGGGTTGTATATATGACCTGGTAAAGCGGCTCAAGTTCTCCGGATATGTAGTTGAGCATATCCTCCTGAGCCCTGGCGTGCAGGCCGATCCCGGGATCATCGAGCAGTATGAAGAGATTGTCTCCATAGATTCGTCGGACCTGTGAGAACCAAACCAAGAACGAGAAGAACCATACGAAGCCTGTGCTCCGCTCGTCGAAGTTGAGAGTGAGGTTATGTCGCGTATTTAGGATTCTGGTCTCGAACACTACTCCTTCATCAAAAGGCGGCGGATCTTGAGGTTTGCCCGGGTGGACCTGAAATGTCACTCTCAAGCTCCTGTTCTGACTCCAGTACTGACATATCTTGTCGGTGATTGGCGCAGAGGCTGCTTCCAGGTCTGCAGTCAATTCCTCCGAGCTTTCGATGTCCTTCATTTTCTCAGGGCTTGTACCGACCATATCCAGCAAGGCCAAGAAAACACGCTCAGGCCCGGATAAGTCACCATGTTTCTTGCTCTGGACGAGATGGTCGATTGATATCCGCCCATCCATTATGTGACATTTGGAGAAGTATACGAATTTGGGTAAGAGCTGTTCCAGCTTGGCCCGAAGCGCGGCTATCAGCGATTTATCCGCAGTTGCAGACTGGGCGAGGTCGACATTCCAATGCCGACCTGAGTAATAGCCCTTTCGGATTTCCACTGTCCTGGACTTTAGTATGCCTGGCCCGACCGCTTCCTCTATGGCCTCTACATCTTCGTCATCGAGCAGCCATTTGGTTATAAGCGCATCGTCCGGCTCGTCGGCGGCTCTTTGCTGGTACTGCTTGCGACGCCGGCGAGGATACTCCAAGAGCATGTCAAATTCGTCGAGTTCCTCGACATCAGGATTGAGCTTGTAGAGGGCTTCCAGCAGCGCGGTTTTGCCGGCCTCGTTCTTACCAACCAGACAGGTCACGGGGCAGACCCCGAACTCCGTCGAATCATCGACACACCTGAAGTTCTTGACTTGAAGGGACTTCAGCTTCATACACGTCCTCCTATATAGAGACAGCCACCTCCGACCGCGTCTGGCCGCACAGCATTCGGCGTTGCACAGTTCGGAAAGCAAACACGCTCAAGTGCTAATCGATCCACGCCATTGTACGCACGTGAAGCTCACAAAACAACAAAAAAAAGGGCGAAGCATCGTTTTTGTTACGATAATAGGAGCGGCCGCGCGTTTGAGGTGGCGGTTTCTCTTTATCATACCATGGCATTGCTCTTTGGCTGCACATGTCGCGTTGCTATGGACAGAGAGAGGTTACTATATTCGAGAGCCATTATGTACCAGAAGACAGGGAGCAGAGACGGTATCTGGGCAAGTCCCAAGACAAACCATCGAACCCAGAATGCCGCGAGTTCTCTTCGAACGAGCATCGGTGCGATTGAAATCGCAGCAACAAGTGGTACAATGCCCAAGTCGAAGTCACAATGCTGAATTGAGCGGGAGTCTGCTTAGTGCTTGTTGGCGTGATGACAGCTCAGTTGTCTATGCAGGGGATTACTTCTCTCAAGGGCAAGAGAAGCATTGTAAAGAGTCTGATCGGGCGGCTGAAAAGTCGATTCAATATCTCTATTGCCGAGGTAGATCATCAGGACACTAAGAGCAGCGCGGTTGTTGCGATCGCGATAGTCTCGAACGATGGCCGCTTCATAGATCAGCAGTTCGATGCCATCTTGAAGTTCATGCGTAACGACGGCCGATTCTTCCTAAGCCAGATTGAGCGAGAGACGTTCTCATGACCGGCGGTCCCTTAATTCAGTGGTCCCGACCAACTCAAGCTCGCTCAAAGCGCCAGCGAAAAGACGAATGAGAGAATTGAGATGGAAGACCAGAATGGGTGACTATCCCTGGTATTGATTCCGGGTCCAAGACTATGCTTGAGTTTGTCCGCGACAGAGAGATTTACGAGAAGGTCATTTGCGATCGTATTCCCAGAGCCCTTAGATTCCTCTGGATAGCAACAGCCGACTTGAAGGACCTGCATGTTGACAAGCGGGGGAAAATGGTTCCTTTTCTGGAGATATTGTCTGACCTTGTGGATAAGCATGTTGAAATAAGACTGCTCCATGCCAAAGAACCTGGCCCAGCTTTCAGGAGGGATTTTGACAAATATCCGAATTTGCTGAGTGGTATGGAGAGAATCTTGTGTCCGCGAGTACATTTCAAGTCTGTTGTGGTTGACGGTGAATATGCTTACACAGGCAGTGCCAACCTTACCGGTGCTGGCATGGGCGCTAAGACCGCTGATAGGAGGAACTTTGAAGCGGGCATCATCACTGACGACAGAGATCTTGTTGGCAAGATAATGGATCAGTTCGATGGGATCTGGAGGGGCGAGCATTGTAGGCAGTGCAAAAGAAAAGCATACTGTGCCGATTACGAAGATATCTTACTGAGATAAATCGCCGGGCGTATCTTGACAGTATCGTCAGTCTGAAGGTTTCGATGGAAAGGCATAGGTGACACTGATACAGTTGATCGTCGAGGCGGTAGTGTGGCTTTGGCAAATGAAGTGACATGAATGGGGAACCAACCTCCCGTATGTTTGCTTTGTGGATGACGGACGATTCTTCCTAAGCCAGATTGAGCGAGAGACGTTCTCATGACCGGCGATCCCTCAATTCAGTGGCCCCGAGCAGCCCAAGCCCGGGCGGGAGTCTGATATGAGCAAGCGTGCTTGGCATGTGGTCCTTCTCGGAGTGGGTTCGTTGTTTCTTCTCATTCTGGCGATAATCTGGCAGAGAGAACGGATTGTCCTGTCGTACTACGCCACCACAGCTCTTCCATATCGGGAGCTAACACCGAGGTGGGTTAGACCTGCTTTCCACTTCCTAACTGAGGAGGAATTACCCCGTAGCGCGGAGGGCCTTCGTGCCATCTTTTTCGGCGGCAGAGAGCCGTCCATCTTCGTGAGATTCCAGACAGATGCTGAGGGCATTGCATATATATCGCGCACGTTTGACAAGCCGGCCGTGACGTCGCAGACCCTTGACGCAGACTACTTGAAAGCACTCACGGCATCAAATGCGAGTGCAATTCGGTATACGCCTTGGTGGCCTCAGGGCCTGTATGACCAGAATTGCATTGACTCTGCTCGTCTGTTTAAGTACTGGCCATCTGTGCCGAAGGGCTTAGCCTACGAACTCTTGATAGATGCCCAGCACGGCACTGTGTACATATTTGCAGTCAGTCTTTGACTGTAACATCGGGGAAAGGTGCGAGATACCAGAGTAGTCACGGCAGGGTGTGCACACCAAATCAGCCGGCGGGGAAACAACTTCCAGGATGCGTTCTTTGTGGATGATGACCGGCGGTTCTAACTGAATGTGCTGAAAGAGCAGGCGGCCAAATACGGTCGGGATTTGCACTGGTACTGCCTCATGACAAACCACGTTCACACCATAGGAACGCCGTAAAGCCAAGAATCTCTCGCCAAGCCGATCAGAAGATCTTGTCTACGATGGACGTTGCGCCGAGACGTATGTCCAGGCCCATGCTTGCGCCCAGAATTGCCCACCGCAGCCAGTGGGCGCGCGATTTTGCGCGCGCCAAAAAGAATATGACGAGAACTGCCAGTGTCCCGAGTATGTACATCTTGGCGGTTTCGGTGAAGAGCCTTGCGTACCTTGCTCCGAGTCCTGCAAATACCTGATAGTATCTTGTCGCGAGAAACAAGGTGGCTATGGAAAACGTCGCAGTTACCCCGGCCGCAAGCAGAATCCATTTCCTGTCGGCATAGCCGGCCGATACAAGTCCCTGCATGCCGATCCCTGCGATTACTGCACCGCACGTGGTTCCGACGGTAAGCCAGATGATCGGGCTGATTTGCAGTAATGGGTCCAAGCAAGCCAGGGCTACGGCCAGCACGAGAATTGCTATCATCCATAGCTTTCGTGCTGCAGCCAGCATCGCAAGACCCGTGATCAGTGGCGCGATCGGAATGTGATAGAAACCCATCAACGTCACGTTGCGATCAACCATGACCAGAGGGATGGCCAGGCTCGCCACGTCATTCAATTGAAGTCTTGTTTGTATTGGAACCGCAAACAAGCGATATTCTGCCGATACTTGAAAGAACACTACTATCACCATAAACGGAAGCACCGAAAGTGGTAAGCTTAGCCACTTCCGTCCCGTTTCCAGCACGCGTTTTTGTTCATTCATTTTTCTTTTGGAAGGTGCACCGATGAAGGCAGCAGGGCAGAATAGCCACGGGACGGTCGCAGCCAGCAGGCTGGCTGTAGGATGAAACTTGGCCAAGCTGAGTGCAAACGGCCCGAAACCGTAGCACGCTCCCGCAAACAGTGAGCCCGCGAAATCCTTCACCCACCGTCGACTTAGGACATAACAGCCTGCAGAGCCAAGAGCAGCACTCACCACCAGCAGCCACCGCCATCTATCGAACTTGCCAAAGTACGGATGATAGAGATACACCGCGAAAGTTGCGTAGACAAGCGCCGCCGCCAGGGACTTGCTGATAGATTTAGCCATTGGTTAGTGTTCTTGCTGTGTTCATGTTGACAGTTGCTGGTCACAAGCCGATCGCGCGAAGTACCATCTATACAGCAGTGCCACTGAGAATGCCAGACAAAATCCGTTCAGGCACAACTCTGGCAGGAGATTTGTTCTGGCGCGTTGTGAAAGCTTTCGCGAAGCTGTCACCAGGCTGACAAACCCGAAGACAAGTCGTACCTCTGTCGGCGCAGTCTATTTCAATGGGTGACGTGCTCACGGTGGAGTTTACGGGTAAGTGTCTGGTGTCTTGCAGAATGCATCCAAATGTGTTGCGTTCCGGCCCGCGGCCGGGAGTCATGGTGCCTTGTGTCTGCAGAGGCCTATCGTAGCTTCTCAAGTTGAGGTTTCATTGCCCTGCAATGCTCTAATGTTTGGAGTCAGATTCTCCCCCCGCCTTCTTGAGGTCGGCGATGTCGACAAAACTATCAATCAGGTATTCTTGTCCATCCATTGTTACGCTGCGTACACTCTTAAGGACCGGGATTCTGGTGCCGTCGGCTCTGAGAACCACTCGTTCTGATCTGTCCACTGATTGACCTAGATCGGTTATGGGGCACCTACCCACCTCAGCGGGACAGATGAACTCATGACACACTTTGCCAACGATCTCTTCTCTCGGCAGACCGATCATTTGAGCTGCCACAGGATTCACATCGACGATCTCATGCGTTCTCGAATCGACAATTGCTATTCCGGTCAACATAGAGTCCAATATCGTCTTGAGGCGTCTCTCGCTCTCACGCATCGCTTTCTCCGCCTGTTTCCGATCTGTGATGTCAAGGCTGTATTCTATTACCTGCGAGACATTTCCGGAGCTGTCAAAAATAGGATAGCTGTGGACTTCGACATCGCGCTCATCACCGTTAGCAACGTAGTGTACATGCTCCGCCACGGCTGGTTTTTTCGTTCTCTTGGTTTCTTCCATGGGACAAGGGTGGTCAACTTCGTCACACGGTGTGTTCCTGCCGTGCGAGATCGCATAGCAGGTTGTTTCTCCAACCTGTACCTCAGCACAAGCTGCGGAGTTGGCCATTCTGATTGTGTGGTCATGGGCGTCGATGACGTAGAACGGGTGGGTCAGAGACTCCAACACATTTGTCAAGAATTCGCTCTGGGATCTAGCCCTGTCCTCGGTCTTCTTGCGCTCGCATGCATAGTGAATGGCCTTTATCAGAACGTCCGTGCTGAATTCGCCTTTCACAAGGAAATCTTGAGCGCCCTTGGCGAGCGCTTCCGTGGCGACCTTCTCATTACGTTCGCCTGTAACCACGACGATTGCTGCTTGGGGACAGTTTTCACTTATTGCGGCCAGGGTATTCAGGTCGTCGCTGTCCGGAAGGTTCAAATCCAACAGGACGAGATCAAAACGATTCTCGTCCAAGAATTGCGTGGCGGTTTCGAGAGAGTCTGCGCATTTAATTTCGTCGACAGACAATGATGACCTGTGCAACAGGGTCTGCAGTATTCTGCAGTCCACTGTGTCGTCGTCCACGATTAGTACGCGCAGCTGTTCGACAGCAGCTGAGTTCGATATCGTGTGTGTATCATACATATTCGCTCACCTGGTGTTAGGCAGGGCACTGCAGACCAATGGGCATGCAGCTAGCCCGTCCGCCGGGAAGCCAAGAGCCTGCACACACAGATATCGGTTGAAGTGACGGGCTACTTCCAACGTGAGATCACAGTGTGTTCGCGCCCTGAGCTCAGCGGGCGTTGTGGGTTGTGGACAAAGGTCTTATGGGACCTCACCGGGGGCGTACAAATCAGTGGTCTTTTTCGGACCGAATGTCGCTCGAACCTCGTGCTATTTGAGAATGACTTTGCCGGTTCCCGTGGTGATTCTGCCTATGGTGTAAACTTGCTCGCCGAATCTTGTCAGCTTCTTCGAGATCGAATTCGCGAAATCCTCGGCTACAATCAGCACGAATCCAATGCCCATGTTGAAGACTCTGAACATTTCCTGCTCTTGCACGGGGCCCGTTTCTTGCATAAATGTGAATATCCTCGGCACCGGCCAGCTTGCCTTTTTTATGATTGCGTTACAGTTCTTAGGCAACACCCGAGGAATATTGCCCGGCAGCCCTCCGCCCGTAATGTGGGCCATTGCGTGCACGACTTGTTTAACCTTATACTTCGACAGCAGCTTCACTATCGAGCGAGCATAAATGCGCGTCGGCTCGAGCAGAACACTGCCCAGCACGGCACCGTTCAGTCCATCCACGGCATCGGTCATGCTCAGACCGGTCCTCTTGAAGCAGATGTTTCGGGCCAATGTATAGCCGTTGCTGTGCAGCCCGCTTGAGGCAAGGCCGAGCATGATGTCACCGGCCCTGACGTTCTCTCCCGTGATGATTTTCTTGCGTTCGACCACCCCCACAGCAAAACCAGCCATATCGAAATCGTCCTTGGCGTACGTATCGGGCATTTCCGCGGTCTCTCCTCCTATCAAGGCACAATCGGCAACTCGGCAACCGGCGGCCACGCCCTTGACAAGTTCCGCCACAGTTCCAGGCTCAAGCTTGTGTACGGCCAGATAGTCCAGGAAAAATAGTGGTTCGGCCCCGACTGCCAACATATCGTTGACGTTCATTGCCACCAGGTCAATGCCTACGGTATCAAACTTCTTCGCCTTGCCAGCTAGTTGGACTTTACTGCCCACACCGTCCGTGCACGCTACAAGAACGGGGCTTCGATAGTTCTTTTTGAATAGCCTCTCATCATAGTCCAGACGAAACAGCCCGGCGAAACCGTTTGGCAATTCAAGAACTCGCGGCCCGAATGTGCTGGCAAGGCTCGAATATATCTGGCCGACCGTTTCTTCCCCGGCGTCTATACTCACGCCGGACTGTTCATAGGTTACGTGCTTGCTCATCGATGCTCGCTCCTCGAATCTCGATACTAGCGCATCAAGTGCCGAGTTCGTCAAACATGTACATCTGGTAGCGTTCCATCGAAAACTTGTTCACGGCGACATCAATCGGGATTCTATATTTGCCGCTCCAGCAGGCTGTGCAGTAATGGTCTGCCGGCAGATTCGCAGAGCCGAGCAGCCCCTCCAACGACATATAGCCGATGCTGTCAACTTCAAGGAAATCTCTGATTTGCTCAAGATTGCGTTTATTTGCCAGCAACTCCTCTTTTGTGGGAAAATCCACACCATAATAGCAGGGAAATCTTAGCGGGGGACAACTGACGCGCATGTGGATCTCTTTTGCGCCAGCTTGGCGTAGTGCTCTGATCTTACCTCTTGTCGTAGTGCCGCGAACGATCGAATCGTCAACAACCACAATACGCTTTCCGTTCACAACTTCGTTGACTATTGCCAGCTTCAGATTGACCTCTAACTCCCTCAGTTTCTGATCCGGCGAGATGAATGTTCTGCCGATATAGTGACTTCTTACCATCCCCATGTCGAAGGGTGTTTTGCTTTGTTCTGCGTACCCTACGGCCGCTGATGTCCCCGAGTCCGGCACAGGTATAACCACGTCTGCTGGAACCGGGTGTTCCTTCGCTAGTTGTCTGCCGAGCTTCTTCCTGAGCTCGTGGACATTTTCGCCGAATATGTGGGAGTTTTGCTTGGCGAAATAGATGTGTTCGAAGATACAGTGTGCAGGAGTGATATCACCTGGCTTAGCGAAGAATCTGCTGTGGAGGCCGTTCTTGTCGAGTGCGACGATCTCTCCCGGTTCGACTTCCCGGACAAAGTCTGCGCCTATTGCATCAAAAGCACAGGTCTCACTCGCGACGACGTAATGGCCTTTTTCGGTCTGACCGATACACAGGGGCCTGACGCCGAAAGGATCCCGGGCGGCTTCGATACAGTTCGCCGACAGAAACAGCAGACAATACGCGCCCTGAAGATGGTTGAGCACATGGCCCAGCGGGTCGGGCTTGGTGAAGTGGGTTGGCTTGGCCAACAAATGAATTATTATTTCAGTATCGCTGGTGGACTTGAAGATGCTGCCATGTGCTTCGTATTCGTCCCGCAGCAGCGGCGCGTTGATGAGGTTTCCGTTGTGTGCCACCGCCACCTGTCCGCGAGAGTACTCGCACAGCAGCGGCTGACTGTTGACCGCTTTGCTTGAACCGGTCGTCGAATAGCGGACATGTCCAATTGCCACGGGATTGCGCAGGTTCCCCATTATGTCCGTGCCGGCGCGAAATACTCTTCGGACAGTGCCCATCCCCGTATAGCATTGGATGAACTCGCCGTCGCTGGAGGCGATCCCTGCGGATTCCTGTCCCCGATGTTGCAGGCTGTGCAGGCCCAAATACGTTTTTTGCACGGCCTCAGGGTCACCAAATATCCCGAATAGGCCGCAGCTTTCCTTGATCTCTGAAGCTACTTTCGGCATGGCCTTTACACTGCTTTCTCGATTGTCGACAGCTTTGTGTTTCCTGAAATAAGCTCCGATTGCCGCCCAAACTCGTAGTCTATTTGTTCGACCCAATCAAGTCAAACAATTGTTTCTGTTGGGCCCCAAGGCAACTTGGTCGGGATCAGACTATCGATATCCTCGCTCCTGCTCGAAGGCGCAATCGATCGTTGGCGCTTCCGTTCCGCAGGCTGATCTCCAGTGTATTGTTTGAACCCTCGATGAGGAACAGGTCGTCTTCGTTGGCGCTGTGATACTCGGGATAGTAACCCATTCTGTATCTGTTCCGGCCTATCCGCACCGTGTATTCCTCCTTGTTTTCGCGGGGTAGGTTGGTGATTACGTTGCCGAATCCGTCGATTCTGACAACAGTTCCCTCTCTGCCGTTTTGATAGAGCTCCAATTTCTCCATTTCCGGCAGTTCTTCGCCCAACTCATCGAAGCCACCAATGCTGATCTTTGCTGCCGCTTTCGCAAATACGTCTCTGCCGTGGAACGTTCGGCTCGCACCGGGAGGAACGTTCATTTGTCGTATTGTGACTATCTTCTGGTCTTGGAGTGCTTCCCAGAGCAAGCCGTTGTCAGGCCCAACGAAGTAGAAGCGTTCCGTTTTGACCGCAATCGCCTTTCTTTCTGTACCAACACCGGGGTCGACCACACAGCAAAATGTCGAGCCTTCTGGGAAGTATTTGTAATTGCACTTCAATATCCAAGAGCCTTCAACGATGCACTGTGGAGAAATGTCGTGGCACAGATCGACTGTTCTTGCGCTATTGTCGATACTATAGATTACGGCCTTCATTACCCCCACATATTCGCCCGGCCCGAAGTCTGTCAGCAGCACTATCATCGTCAGCTTGCTCCTGCAACCGTCGCCCGGATCAGCATTCGATCTGACTACCCGGCTCAGCCTTTTTCACCATCGCTCTGCGGATACATAAATTCCGGTACTCGCCGGACCTTTCCACCGGCGTTGACGCAGGCAAGGACGCTCGATCCTTCGGCCAGGATTAACCCGTCACTATCGCGAGTGAGCTTGTAAATATGTTCGACCTTGGCTGCGGTGACATTTGAGCAGCAGGTCTCCAACTGGAGTTTCTCGTCATAGAAGGCCGGTCGACGATATCTGATGCGCAGCTCCGCCACGACGAAGAATATGCCGGCTTGCTCAAGGTCCGCGTATGCGGGGCCGTTTGCCCGCAGAAGCTCCGTCCTGCCCATCTCAAACCACACCGGATAAACGCTGTGGTGGACGACCCCCGCCTTGTCGGTCTCTGCATAACGGGGCACCACCGTGATCGCATGCGTCTGAATCGTCATTCGTCTCGGAAAATCCATCTTGCACTCGCCCGCAACCTCAGTTCTGTCGCATCCAATGTTTCTCTATCTCTTCCAGAGTCTTGCCTTTCGTCTCCGGCACGAACATCCAGACAAAAACGAGCAGGACGGCACAAAAGACGCCGTACACCCAGAAAGGAAATCCGTGATGGAACTTATCGAGCAGCCAGGGGTCCTCATCCATCATTGGAAATGTCTGCGAAACCACATAGTTTGCAATCCAGAGGCACACTGTGGCTATTGCCATCGCTCTGCCGCGAATCCTCGTCGGAAATATCTCCGACAGAATCACCCAAGTCACCGGCCCAACCGACAGCGCAAAGCAAGCAATGTAACCGATGATAAACAGCAGCAGCCACAGTTCCGTTCTTTGGTAGTACGCGGCTAACCCCATTGCCAACAGTGATATCCCCATCCCTGTAGAACCGATCGCCATCAGAGGCTTTCGGCCAAGTTTGTCGACGGTCCAGATAGCAATAATGGTAAAGGTCAGATTTACGGTACCTACCACCACGGTCTGAAGAAGGGCGGCGTTCGTTTCCGAGCCCATCTTCTTAAATATCTCAGTGCCAAAGTAAAGAAAGACATTGATCCCAGTAACCTGCTGCAGAACAGCCAGTACAATTCCGATCACGAGCACGATCTTCATGCCGGGCTGCAGCAACTGCTTCAGCGAGCCACTCTCGTGGGCAATCGTTTCCTCGATCTCGGCGAGCTCGGTCTTGGCAAATTCAGACCCATCGACACGGGAAAGAATAGCCTGTGCCTCGCCGCTTCGGCCCTGCTTGGTCAGCCAGCGGGGACTCTCCGGGACAAAGAAAAGCAGTACGAGCAGCAGCACAGCGGGCAACGACTCTGAGCCGAACATCCACCGCCAGCCGAACTGCTGATTCCAGGCAGTATCACCCTGGAGAGCGATGAAGTAGTTCACAAAATAGACCACCAGAAAACCGGTCACGATCGCAAACTGATTGACCGAGACCATCCGCCCGCGAATCCTCGCGGGCGTTATCTCTGCGATGTACATCGGCGAAGACATTGAGGCAGCCCCCACACCCAGGCCGCCGAGCATACGGTAGATTATGAAAGCGGTGACACTTTTCGGCAGAGCGGTTCCCACAGCGGAAACGAAGAACAGGATGGCGGAGATAATCAGAACCTTCTTTCGCCCCAGCCGGTCACTCAGTGCCCCTGCAAAGCCTGCCCCTATGGCGCAGCCGAGAAGGGCACAGCCCATGGCCCAACCCTGCCAGTTTGCGTCAAGGGCGAAATGTTCTGTCAAGGGGCCTATCGCTCCGTTGATGACTCCCGTGTCGTAGCCAAACAGAAGGCCACCCAGAGCCGCTACAAGACATACCAATATTAGGTATACCTTGCTTCCTTCTTCTCGGTGGACTGCGTAGCTGTTGTCTGTCTGGCTCATATTAGTGACGCACCGTCACAGTTGTTGCTGACAATTCGCCAGGGCGTACTTCAGCGCCCAGTCGATAAACATCGCGTGATTATTGTTCTTGTAGCTGCCGTCCGGATTCTTGCACCTTGCCTGTGCAGCCTTTATCTGCGGCACGATCGGGCAAGCCTTGGCGCCAATGCCCTGTATCTCTCGGGCAGCGTGCAGCACTACGGTTTCGCGTTCATCTGTGAGCCCTTGAGCTAATACGGGCAGCGCGTCTCTGCATAGGCCCAATTTGCACAACACGCCGGCGGCGGCAAATCGCACGTTCGGCTGCGGGTCTGTTAGTAGCTCGCCGAGGTGCTCGGATGCCGGCTGCGCTTGCGGACCAAGGACCGTCAGACCAACTGTGGCCCAGTACCGGGCCGCACCGTCTTCGTCTTGCAGAAGCTCGACCAGCTGCGCGAGTTTACCACGTCCTTTTCCAACCAGCTCCGCTGCGGCAAAGATACGCTGCAGGGGGAATTTGTCGGGCTCTCGCGCGATTTCATACGGTGTCGAACCTTCCGCACGAATGTGCATTTCTGCCTCCGACAGGAATCCTACGTCGCGCGTATCGGATACCCATTGGCGGTGTACCTTTCGCATCCGTTCCAGCACACGCTGGTGTTTCGACGAATTGGCGAGATTATGAATTTCGTGTGGATCGGCTGTTGTGTCGTACAGCTCCTCGACAGGCTTAGTAGGCCCCCAGAACTGCTTCTGGACACCGGTGAGCTTGCCCTCGGCGACTACCCTGCGCAATTCCTGCATGATTTCGGCTCTGTCCGGGTACTCGCTCGGCTGTATGTATGGCAGATGTGGCATGTAGTTGCGAATGTAATTGTAGCGCTTATCACGAACAGATCGCGAGAGTTCATAGACCTCATCGACCCGGCTTGCGGCCCCAAAAACATAATCCCGTGCGGGTCCCGCGTCGGGTCCAAGGAATGCAACTCCCTGCATGTAACCTGGAATAGACACGCCCGCCAGACTCAGAACCGTCGGGGCAAAATCAACAAAACTCACGAGCCTGTTGCTCCTGCCGCCCGGCGCCTGGGGTGACATGCGCCGGTATCCAGACGGAAATCGGACGATCAGCGGCACGTGGAGGCCGGAATCGTAGAGCGTTCGCTTGAACCGAGGCAGGCCCATCCCATGGTCTGAGAAGAAGAACACTATCGTATCGTCGGCTAAGCCGTCCTCCTCAAGCTGGGCCAGCAAATCACTAACCTGCTTGTCCATGAAGGTAATCAGATCATAATAGCGGGCCCAGATATTGCGCACCATTGGCGTGTCGGGATAGTATGGCGGCAAGGATATCTTGGCCGGGTCGTGAAGCTCGTCAGGCTTGAGCTTGGAGCGGTACTTCGTGAAGAAATCGTCGTCCGAGCCATTTAATCTGTCCCTGGTGCGTGGAGGTGAAGTTGAACACACTGAAGAACGGCTGACCCGGCTTGCGTTTTCGCCAATGAGCAGTCTGGCTTGATTCGTCCCAGACGCCGACGTCCGTGAAGTTGTAATCCTTCTTGTAGTTGTTCGTACAGTAGTATCCTGCCGCTCGCAGAAGTTTTGGGAAGCACTTGATCTGTTCGGGCAGCTTAACATCGGAGCGCAGGTGCTGCGTACCGAGGGACGTGGCGTACACGCCGGTGATCAGACACGATCGCGCCGGTGCACAAACGGGTGCGGTCGCAAAGGCCTTGTTATACAACACGCCTTCGCTGGCAAGTTTGTCCAGATTCGGCGTCGTCGCGTAGGAGTCCCCATAGCGGCCGAGGTAGGGACTGATGTCCTCACAAGTTATCCAGAGAATGTTGGGTCTTTTGCCTTGTGCTTTGGCCGCCGACTGTTTCAGTTTGCCTGCACACCCTGATATCCCAAGAGCTGAGGCGCACAATCCCAGAGTCTTGAGAAACTCACGTCGTGTACCGGCGGCAGTAGTTGCCATAATCTTCTCCTTGTCCAGACTCGCTGTCTCGGACGCTAAGCGGAACGTACCAACATTGCTGTCATTGCTATCTGGTGGAAACGACCTCGAAGTCCCGCAGGCTCTGAACCCGTTCGCCATCGTCCAAGGCCAGTTCCGCGACAAGCTGATACTTGCCAGCCTCCTGCGGAATCTTCGCCTTCAATGACACGACCTCTCTGCCAAGTCCATCGACCTTGCAGCTCTTGGACTGCTCGGAGACCGTTTGGTCGCCGCGGACGACACGCAGGAGTAAGGTCCCTTTCCAGTCTTCGTACAGGTCATTTATGACGACAATCTTGAACTCACGCTCTCGCCCGCGGCCGAGCGTCTCCTGCCAGAAGTCGATCATAAGTCCAACGGGTGAGAATGAGTCACGGACGTATCGTTCAAAGTGTGGCTCAAAGGTGAGCCTTTCCAGATCGACAAAGTGATCGCTTGTCGCTCCGCCTTCCGGTCTGGGTTTGTCGCCGGCTCGCGAGTAGCCAAGGCCGCAGAAGTGCAGCACGCCGGCACACTCACGGTGGCAACGCCAAAACTCGGTAAGGGCCGCCAAATAACGAGCATAAAGCAACCGCCGGCCGGCTACGGTCGAGTCGGGGCCAAGCAGTTTTTCGTAAACACTTCCGGTCAGACAGGTGGTGCTTCCATCACGATTCAGCCATAGCCAGCCATACTCATTGATGATGATGGGTAGATGATAATCTTCTTGTTCCTTTCTGACCCCGGGACGGCCGGAAGTCTTCGCCAAATCTGACAGGGCGAATTCGCGATCGTCCGCCCAATACTCGTTCCACAACTTGGAGAAGAAATAGGGATGAGTTTCGATACAGTCGGCCTCGGATTGAGGCCTTGCCCACCCATTGTCCCAGGGACGCTCGGACAAGTCGAGTTCGCGAACAGCCTGGATCGCTTTGCCCGTTTCCTCGGTGATGCTTTCGTTCTGTGCATCCCAGATCACGACACACGGATGGTTCCACCGCTCGCGCATCCATTCCCTGTACTCTGGGATTATCTTTTCGCTCTTGGGATTCTCCGGCGCCTTGCCCAGCAGCCAGATCGGAAACTCATCCTGTATTAGAAAACCTTCCTCATCGGCGATTTCGTACCAAATCTCCGGCGGAAAGCCGATGCAATAGCGAATCGAGTTCCAGTGCATACTCTTGAATTTGCGATGCAGCCGGCGGACCCATTCTGCCCGCCAGGGCTTGTCGCCTCGGTCGGCATCTTCGAAGAAGCGGTATGCGCAGACGTTCGTTCCTCGCATAAAATACGGCTTGCCGTTGAGGACGGCCCGGCCGGTCTCTTTGTCGAACCTAAACGACCGCATCCCGAAGCGAATCCGCTTGCAGTCGCCTGAAGTCTTGAATTCCAGCTCATACAGGAACGGATCTTCGGGACTCCAGAGACGACACTCGGATATAGGGATCGCAAAGTCGAGATCGTCTCGGTGCTTGCCTGTGGCGACACCAGAATACACCATCTTTCTCGTGCGTGCTTCCCTGAGCACATACCGCAACACAACGTCATCGTCCCGATTGCCATTGTCAATCTCCGCCAACACGCGCACTTGACCTGACTCTATGTCCGGGACGGTCTGGACGTTTACGATGTACGGACGACGCGTCAGGATCAGTTCCACGGAGTCATATATCCCGGGTATGTACAGATACTTCTCGAAATCCCAGCCTGTGGGCATCCCCTCGCCCGGCACCTCACGGTCGGCGCCCACGCGGATGGTCAATTCGTTCTGCTCGCCGGAACCTCTGAGGTGATCCTTCACGTTGAGCAGCGCAGGAGTGAAACAAGGCAGATGTTCACCTACAACTTGGCCGTTTAGCCAAACCTTCGTCCCGTATTTCGCCTTGTGGACTTTCAGAATAGCAACGTCGGGAATTTCGCCCTTGACGCTGAACTTGCGACGGTACCAGAAGGCTTGGCGTTTCCCGCTCTTTTTGCCCACGTCGGCAAAAGCTGGCTCTGCCATATCGAGCAGCCCTGGTACCGGTACTTTGTGGTCAAAGCTTGCGGGCACAGAATCCATCTGCCCCTCAGCTACATGCCACGTGCCGTCCAGGCTGATTGCGCGGCGAGTCTCCCTGACACCGGTAAGGAGTGATGCGCAGCTGGCACTAAGCGCCGCGATGACGCAACAGATCAGGGACAATGCGGTCAGATGAGATTTCATTAGCGCCTCCGAGATATAGCCACCTCACATGTTTCTTCCCAGTGCCTCGAACATCGCCAACACGTTTTCAGTAGGCGTATTGCACTGAATGTTGTGAACGGTGTTGAAGACGAAGCCGCCCTTCTGGCTGAATATCCGCACCCGCTCGGCCGTCTCTTTCCGCACCTGGTCAGGCGTCCCGAACGGCAAGGTTTGCTGCGTATCAGCGCCGCCACCCCAGAAAACGATCTTGCCACCGTACGTGTTGACCAATCCTTGTGGATCCATCCCCTGGGCCGATGTCTGAACGGGATTAAGGATATCGAAACCGGCCTCGATGAATCCTTCGATCAGTGGCTCGCAGCCGCCGCAGCAGTGCTTCATCGACTTCCATTTCGTGTTGGCGTGAATCCAGTTGTTGAGCCGCCTGCTGTGAGGCAGGTACAATTCTCTGTAGGCATCCGGTGAACAGAAGAGGCTGTTCTGTGATGCCAAGTCCGTGCCATCGAGGAAGACCGCGTGCACTTTGTCGCCGACGGCCTGGTAGATCCGCTCGAGATTCTTGAGGGCAATCTCCGTTTGCCCTGCAAAGACCTCTTTGACGTACTCGCGTCGGGACACCGTGCTGATGTACCATTCTTCGATGTCCCGGATCCCCTTGGGGTCCTTCATCCACGGCGCCGGCACAAGTGCTATGTCGCCGAAGGCCGTTCCTGGGAACCCGGCTGCTATCGCCAGATCCGTGTTGTCATGGAGATCCTTGGCTCTTTCCTCATAGACCTTCAAGTCTTCATCGCTGATTGGGCTGAAATCCTCGAGGTTGTCGGCCGGATCGAGGCCGTTCTCATCAAAAGGTCTCTGTCTAATGATTGAGTCAAAATAGAAGCCGCCTTTGGGCATTCGACCGGAGGCCGCTGCTGATCTGTCACCCTCGGGATACATGAGGATGTCGCCATTCGGCTCAGGCTCTGTATTGAACTTGTCGGCCACAAGCACGTTTGTGCCGTCAAAAGTCCGCCACGGCTTGAAGTCCGCGTTCTTGAAACCGAACATGTTCTTTGGCCCGGGCAGATGGACAACGTCGATGCCAAGGGCCTGGCGCAGGTCAGCCGCGATCTCGCCAAGCATCTGATAGGGCTCGACGACCTTCACAGGCTCACCGGGCTTGTCAAGACCCAGTGCCTGTCGCAGTTTCGCGACTACGCTGACGTGCGCCCCGGAACAAGGCGTGCCCCCTAAGTCCACAGGGACTCGGTCAACGGGCTCGTAATTCAGCGCTCTTAGCACACGCCCTCTGCCGGTCATAGACCTTGTCATATCAGAACCGCTACGGCCCTGTGTCTCCATAATCGACTCCAGCAAAGCAGGATACGCTACCCCGCACAGCAAAAGAGAACCGGCCCATCCGTCCGATCCAATTCAAGCGACCAAACTTGTACACTGTCGCCACTCGCACCGAAATACTTGCTCAAGACGATGCCCTGTCATTTTGCGCCAGAATTCGTTCGAGAACAAGCTCAAAAACAACGTATGACCGGTGACATGCCGCGAATTCCCGGAGCCTATTGCTCGGCCTGGCGATCACGGACATATGACACAGCGTTGTTTCAGGGCCCTTTGAATGTCATCATCGCCCCGCGCATTCAGTGGGATTGCGGGCTTTTTTGCGTTGACAGGGCAGCCGGTCGCCGCTATAATGAAAGCACGGTCGGGGCTTGGTTTTGCGTCTCGGAATGGTGAAATCGCCGATCGCCCGATAAAACCATTGTCTGAAGGGCACTGGACTATTTGAACCTCATAGAGGAAGACATGATGAAAAGCTCTACAAGCCAAAGTGGTAGCGAATCAAGAGTGAAGGGTCTTGCCGTCCGTCTTGTTGCTTTTGCCGCCGTCTTGTATATTTTGGTTTTTTTGCCTCTTGGTTGCTGTTCCTGCGACCAGCCGGGCGAGACGACCGCGGAAGGCAGTAGAAGGCACAGGCGAGTTCTCCGCATCAACCGTCAGGAGATGATGGCGGACATAGACAAGCTCCTGCTTCTTGATAAGCCCAGTAAACTCACTGACAGAAGGATACCGTAATTTGTGGCTCATCGCTCGTGACTCTCGCTCGGGTTGCGGGGCTCGAGGCACGGGAGAAGGATTGTGGAAGCGCTCGTTGACTACCTCAACCGCGTGGCTCAATATGACTGGTGGGTTGTTGGTATCGAGTTGTTTCCTATCGGATTGGTAGTCTACTGGGTCGTGGATTTCCTTGAGGGCACTCGCGGGGAGAGGTTGTTCCGTGGCGTCATATTCATTCTTGTTGCCGGAGTTCTTGTCCTGAACCTTATCGTTGAGCGACTTCCCCTCCTCAGGCTTCAGTATCTCTATAAAGGTTTTCTGATCGCCGTTGTGATTGTGGCAGTTGCGGCTTTTCAGCCGGAAATTCGAAGGGTACTAATCCGAATAGGTCAGCCCCGACTGTTGTCAGGCTCGTCTCAGCAGCTATCCAGAACAGTGGAGGAGATAGTCACCGCAATAACCGAGCTCTCAGCCGGCCGAATAGGGGCTATCATCGTTCTTGAAAAGCAGGTGGCATTGGGGGAATTCATTGAGACTGGCGTTCGTATCGATGCCAAGGTTACAGCCGAGCTGCTCAAGACCATTTTCCACCCGGGCACCTCTCTTCACGATATGGCGGTGATAGTTCGAGGGGACCGAGTCCTCGCCGCCAGGGTGCAGTTGCCTTTGGCCGAAGCAGGGGGCCAAAGCGGAAACGACGGGGGCGAACTCGGCTCCCGTCATCGCGCGGCTCTTGGTATAACAGCGGGTTCAGACGCCACTTGTTTGGTGGTAAGTGAAGAAACCGGTGCTATCTCGATCGCCCAGAGCGGAACATTGACCCGGAATGTTACAGAGTCTCGGCTCAGATTACATCTGGCGGGCACAATAGCCCAGGGTCCGGCCTCTGCCTTCGCTGGCCTGGTGGGACGGTTCCGCAAGCATGAGGCGTAGAAGGAGAAACGCCCGACATGTCAGGCAGGATCAAACTTGGGAAAATGGCCATCGTGATATTCATCACGGTCCTGGTCTGGGTCTGGGCCGACCTCGCCCAGGATGACAGACTGACCCTTACAAATGATGTGGTCATAGCTATCGGCAAATCCTCGGACCCAAGTCTATGGGTCTGTTTCACGGAGGAACCTTCAGCGTTGAAGTACCGCGTTATTATCGGTGACGTCGTCCTCAAGGGGCCGGCATCGAGAATCGCTGAGGCCAGCCGAATGAAGAACGAAGGCACTTTGGACCTTGAAATCTTCTTGGTCCCGGAGCAGCAAGGGATGACCGAGCCCGGCAATCCTGCACTACCAGTGCTGAATTTCCTCAGGCAAAGCGAGAAGATAAAGCAACTTGGCCTGAGCGTCGAGTCTTGTGAGCCAAAGACACTCTCTGTTCAAGTCGCGAGACTGGTTGAGAAGCTCTTGACAGTAGTATGTGTCGACGAGGCCGGTGTGCCCCGAAAAGCCGAAAGTATTGACCCGCCGAAGGTCAGTGCTTATGTGCCCGAAGGTTGGGGGGGCGAGAAGCTTGTCGCAAAGGCTCAGATGACGCAGCGCGAGATCAACCAAGCACGGACCACCCCTGTGGACAAAACCACCTATATTGTGTTGCCCGGAGACCAGACGCGAAATATAACTACTACGGTAAATGTCAAGATGCCACCGGTGGAAGATGTCCTCAGGGAATACCCTATAAGGCCGGCAAGGCTCGGGTACTGTCTGAGTGAAAACCTCCAAGGAAAATACGAGGTTCGATTGGAGGATGCGCCCGGTATGACGACAGTGCTCATCAAGGCTACCCCCGCTGCCAAACAGGCCTATGAGAACCAGCCCTTCCAAATGCTGTTGTATATCTATGACGATGACATGAAGAGCACAGAGGTACAAAGCAGGCCTGTTGTCTTCAACTTCCCCCAGGATTTCGTCCGCAACGATGAGATTGTGCAGAGTCAAGAGCCCCCCACTGCACGATTCAGCTTAGTGGCTCTTCCAGGAGGGACTTCGGCCAGCTCGGGCAAGTGAGAATCAAAGCCGCTACAGGCCGCGCTTGGCCCGGCGAAAAGTCATCAATGCTTCTATCGTCATCCAAAGTGCCAAGCTGAAGATCGTTGCCCCGATTGTGACTAGCAGCCAATTCTGGTTTCTCACGAAAATCATTTCATTTCTGACCATGGCCCAGTTGGTGATCACGAGCATGATAAAACATGGTACGGCAGCGACCACGAACTTCCGACCCCCTTTGCCTTTCAAATAGAGCGTGACTACCAGCAAGGCCAGCGCCGCCAAAAGCTGATTTGCAGTCCCGAACAGCGGCCAGAGCACCATAGCACCTTTGCCGTCGGCGCCTGTGGCAAATGCCAATCCCGCGGCAGTGACTACTACGAAAGTCGTTGCCGTCCATCTGTTGGCCAGGAAAGAAATTCGCAAATCGTTCGCCAACTCACTTACGACGTAACGCTGGATGCGTACCGAAGTGTCAAGGGTCGTACCGGCGAACGATGCGATGAACACGCCCATGAGGGTGATTCCCACCGTCTCAGACACTCCAATCGTGCCCATCATGTTTGCCGCGCCAAGGACCACCGGGGCAATCTTGTCGGACAATCCCTTTGCTCCTATCCAAGTACTATAGTAGTGTTGCCAGGCGGCGTGCCCGGTAAGCACCGTCTCGTCCGGGAGCCTCACGGCCATCGCCACACCTGCTCCGACACAGATAATCACCAGTACGGCGAGGAAGCTTTCGAGCACCATTGAGCCGTACCCGACAAAATGACAGTCAGGTTCCTTGGCAATCTGTTTCGGGCTTGTGCCGGAGGCCACGAGCGAATGAAAGCCGCTGATGGCACCACAGGCGATTATGACAAACATAAAGGGCCAGATAGGGGGCGTGTTTGCCGGAAGCTCGCTATTGATAGCAGGTGCGACCAGAGGCAGATTGCCCGAAAGTGATGCCACCACTGTGCCGCCTACAAGTAGGCCCATCGCTATGAAGAGCTGCCAGGCGTTAATGTAGTCTCTGGGTTGCAGCAGCATTGTGACCGGCAACGTCGAAGCGACCCATGCGTAGATCAGAAGGACTATCACCCACAACCCGGTGGATGGCATCCCGAAGGCAGTACCGAGCTTGATGGGGAGCCAGCCGCCAACAGCAATGCACAGATACATGCCGACTACGGCGATTGCTGTGGCGACAGGAATGCTTGCTCCTCGCTTGTATACGGCGTATCCCAACGCCATCGCGATCGGAATCTGCAGCCAGACCGGAACCACAGCACTGGGAAACCGAGTGAAGACCGCTGCAATCACCACCCCGAAGATCGCAATTACGATCAGCAGACTGAGGAACACAACGGCGAAGAATATGAAGCGCACGCGGGTGTTTATGTACTTGGCTGCGGCCTCCGATATGCTTTTGCCCTCGTTTCGCATCGAGACGACCAGTGCCCCAAAATCGTGCACGGCCCCCATGAAGATCGAGCCAAGAAACACCCAGAGAATGGCAGGCAGCCATCCCCAGATTATCCCTATGGCCGGCCCAACGATTGGCCCCGTGCCGGCGATTGAGGTATAGTGGTGGCCGAAGATGATACCTTTGCGCGCAGGGACATAGTCAATGCCGTCCTGCAGCTCCACACTTGGCACCGGTGCATCCTTGTTGAGTTTGAAAATCTTCCTGGCCAGAAATCGCCCGTAGGTGTGATAGGCTATAAGGTACCCCCCGCCGCAGATCAGCATCAACAAAAGTGTATCCATCACAATTGCCCTTCAGAAAAGCGAAACTGCCACCGAGGTCCCCACTTAATTGGCCTGGAAATCAAGGTCGATCTTTCCCGTCTCATTGGATTGCCGCCTTATCGAACTCCTTTGTGGAATGTACGTCTGCTGCGCGCGCGGGCCATGAGCCTTATCGGCACCTCACCTACCGGCAGCATAGACCGTAATCGGCCCACGATGAACCTGCGATGGTTTTCATCAAACAGCCCGGTATTGTTCACGAACATCAGTATCGTAATCGGATTTGTGGAGATTTGCGTAGCATAGTAGACCTTTGGGAAGCCCGCCCTGCGCCGGCCGCCGGAGCGTTCGGTTGTTATTGCCTCAAATGCCTTGTTCAGCTTGGGCGTCGGTATCTGAGTTGTTGCCTGTTTGAATATCTCGGCAGACAAATCAAGAACACTCTGGATGTTTCTGCCTTCGGTCGCGGTGGTGAAGGCTATGGGAGCATGTCTCAGGCCGGGCAGCAGTGCGGTCAGATACTCCTCGTAGTCACTGGTAACAGCCGTGTCTTTGGCCAGATCCCACTTGTTGACGACAATAATGCAGCCTTTGTATTCGTCGGCTATGAATCGGGCCAGCCTTTTGTCGACCTGAGAAACCGGAACAGTAGCATCTATCAAGAACAGCACCACGTCAGCTCGCTGTATCGAGCGGGTCGCTCGAACGTAGCTGTAGAACTCGATGCTGTCGGCAATTTTGCTCTTCTTTCTAATCCCGGCGGTGTCAATTACGATAATGGTCTTGCCGTCTTTCTCGAAACGAACATCTACTGAGTCTCTTGTGGTGCCTGGCGTCTCGCTTACGATAACCCGTTCCGAGCCCGCAATTGCGTTTACGAGAGTGCTCTTGCCGGCATTGCGTTTGCCGACTATCGCGATTTTCATAGCTGGCTCAGGCGGTCTGTCCGCCGATTCCGATGCCGCGAGCCTCTCGAATATCCTGTCCAGCAAGACAGTCTTATTCAGATTGTTCTTCGCTGAGATGCAGAGGAATTCGCCAAATCCCAGCTTGGAGAATTCGGCCGCCGCCGGGAACATCTTGGCGTTGTCGGCCTTGTTCGCTACCGCAATCACATCGAGCCCATGCTTGCGGAGCAGCCGAGCTATCTCTTCATCCAGAGGCACGACTCCGTCGCGAATATCAACCATAAAGAGCACAAGGTCTGCCGATTCAATGGCTTGCAGGATTTGTTGCTCGATATGCTCGCTAAGCTGATCGGCGTCGACAATTCCATATCCGCCGGTGTCGATTAGCTCAAAATAGCGGTCGTCTCTGCCTATGAAGGTACTGACGCGGTCTCTCGTAACGCCCGCCGTCGGCTCGACGATACTTATCATCT
>CP070675.1:5285170-5289635 GCA_020352215.1 Phycisphaerales bacterium | reverse complement strand
TCGTCGGCTTTGACGGGGGCCGGGCTGTCATAGTCCAGCTCGCCATTGCCTGCCGCTCGACGTTGCCGGTATCGGCGGATGCGGACTTCTCGGGCTGGCGACAGCCGTTCCTACCGCTCGTGCTGATCTTTCTCCGCCTGTTCGTTCGGCTGTTTGAGCAGCTTCAGCCCCTCGACGAGTGGAGCAAATTCGCTCCATTTCTTGCGACCGCTCCAGGTTGTGAACAGGTGACCCAGCATGTTGGGATGCTTCAGATCCCGACTGTACTGAATCAACGCCAGAGTGGCATCGACCTTTTTCCACCCCGCGGGCAGTACGCGGAAGCCCTTTTGAAGGAACATGGGCACAGATGGATAGCTTTCTCTCGGTTCATAGTGCCAGTCGCAAATGATAATGTCTTTGGGGACCATGTCCACGGCAGGGGCCGTTCCATTCATGGAGGCCTCCCATTTGCCATACTTGAAGACCTTGCCGTCGATGAACCGGTCTCCCCACATCAGCATGTCTACGCCGCGACGCTTGACCAGATGCTCGTGCAAATCGTTCACTGCCTTGGCAAACACCTTGGCGGGGTCTTTGCCTTTGGTGGACGGCGAGTGTTCAGAGCCGATCAGAAAGACCTCGTCCATGCCCACATGCATGGCATCGGCATCAAACGCATCGATCAATTCATCGAGCATGGGCAATACGATCTCGTTGACCTTCGGATTGAGCGGATCCCACTCCCGGCAGTAAATACCTTCGTTCCCGGGGAAAGCGCCTGGCGTCAGGTCCAGTTCAGGGTACTTTGTGAGCAGCGGAAAGGTCTGTTTCGACCAGGATTGATGTCCCAGACACGAGAACTGTGGAATGAGGCGAATGCGGTGCTCGCGGCAGGTCCGGACAAACCTGCGCGCCCCGTCGCGCGTGATAGGTGCGCGGCCCATACGCAGCTCGGGAGAGGACTGATATTCGAATCCATAGTTGACCTCGAGTATCAATGTATTGACTCCCATCTCGGCCAGTCCCGGAATGTCTTTTTCGAGGGCCTCCAGTGCCGCGTCCGAACGATAGTTCAGCAGATGGAGAGCTCGCCAGTGGCCCGGAGCCGGATTCCGTCGCGCCTCTGTCAGGCCGGCGCAACCTTCAGTGTGGATCGTGATGACTGCCAAAAGCATCGCAATACAGATGGGTTTCGATGGTCGCATGGCAATTCTCCTTGTCAGTCTGGTTCGAGTCGTGCACTATTCATCCCTCAGGTTTGTGAACTCAACTCACGGGGATGTGCAGTGCCTCCATGATACCCTTGATGTAGCCGATCGCAAAGACCTTGCCCTGCATTGCATAGCCCGGTCGCTGGTTGCTCTCATCTGCCAGAGTGGGTGCGTGGTCCGGCCGGATCGGCCCGCGGAAGCCGACTTCGTGATAGAGCCTGAGCATCTCGGCCATGTTAGTGGGACCATTATCGTGAAAAGTCTCGCGAAAATGCTCGCGCGTGCCCGTGACATCGCGAAGGTGAACGAAGAATATCTTGCCTTGTCCGCCGAATTCGGTGACCAGCGCTCGGATGTCATCGCCCATCAGCTTGAAGTTTGCCTGGCAGAAGGCGATGCCATTGACCGGGCTGGGCACGATCCGAAGGACCCTGCGGAACGCCTCGCCACTGGTCAGGATACGTCCGATCCCGCGAAGCGGCGAGAGGGGCGGATCGTCCGGGTGCAAGGCCATTTTCACGCCCGCCTTCTCTGCGACGGGAATGATCCGCTGCAGGAAGTAGGTAAGATTGTCCCAGATCTTGTCCTTGCTGATCTTGCCCCACTTTGTGAGTCCCTGCTGCTCGGCGACCCGATTATCGAACTCGCTGGCGAGAGCACCTCCGCGTTCGGGGATATCGACCCTGGTGCGATACCACCCGATCCCCGCCATGAAGTTGTAGCAGCACATCGGTATCCCGACTTTGCCCAAGGCCTTGATCACGGCACAGTAGTTGGCGATCTCCTCGTCACGACCCGGCAGTCCCAACTTGATTTTTTCTGCGGCGACAGGATGGCTTTCCACCCCGGCGATCACAAGTCCCGATGCCTCATAGGTCGCTTTGACCTTCACCAGCGTGTCGAGATACTTCTCCCGTCTGACCTTGTTCAGGACACGACTCAGCGGGACAATGGCGTGATTGACGCCGATCTGCCGTGCCAGGATGTGCCTTTGTTTATTTTCCGGGCGCAGCATCAGGGCCAGCTTCATGCCCGCATCTCCTGCGCCGGCACGGCCGCCGTGTGTTCCTTGATCCGGTGGAAGCCGCTCTTCGGCGGTCTGTGCAATGGAAGACAGGGCGGTCGGCCCGCCAAGAACGCCGGCCAAAACGGCCTTGCCGAACGCTCTTCGGTCGGGCTTGCAAGCTGTTCGTTCAGAGTCTTTGGGTTTACTGATCTCGGGCATGGCTCTGCTCCTTCTCCAAATGCGCGACTCCAATGGGCTATATTTGCTGCTCGGCACGCCCGCAAAGCGCCCGCTCATAGCCGATGCTCAAGGGCGGTCCGGCCGTATCCATATGCTCCCTGCCGAATTCGGCAAGCTCGTCGTCGTAGCGTGCATCTATCGGCGCGAATATCTCCGGAGCGTCGAAGACTGCCTCAAACCTCTTTCCACTGTCCCGGGATGGGGACGGGGAATCGGCCGTTTTCGTCGGCTTTGACGGGAGCCGGGCTGTCATAGTCCAGCTCGTCGAGGTAGTCGCAGAACTGGAACCTGGACTTGGTTATGTCGTCCCAGGTGACCGTCTGGCCGGTATGACAGGCGGCGCGGCCCATGAGCGTCGTGAGGTCCGAGTAGATCGCACGCTTGAGTTCATTGTGGTGCCGATCCTTGCGGATACTGTCGATGAAGACGTTCCACTCGTATTGCCAGGGGCTGTGAGCGTCTTTTGTGGGTGTCCACGCGATGTTGCCCTTTTCGATACGCTGGTCCTTGAACATGTGGACGGTAGCAGCATGTGTTCGGCCGGAGAACTGTGCAGCGCACTTGGTGCCGTGGATGTACGTGGCGAAGTCGTTGCGGGTCTTATTGATTCGGCGAAAACCGCAGAACGCCTTGGTGCCGTCGGCGAACGTGTACTCCATCGAGTAGACGTCGATGTTCTGTCCGCAGTCTTCGCTGCGGGGCACGCGGCCGCCCATGCCGTTCACAGAAACCGGCCAGGCATCCTTGATCCAGCAGCACTCGTCCACCTGGTGGATCAGGTTATCAACCATGTGGCCCGAGCCGATCCAATACAGATGCGCCCTGCCGAATTGAAGCTGGCTCATCATTTTGTTGGCGTTGTCGCCCTGATTGCGGAGCCATCCGGCGCCGCCCAGGCGGTTGGCGCGGATCAGCGGTATCTCGCCCATGACTCCGTCGCGGATTCTCTTAATCAGTGCCTGGCGGGCCGGGGAGTGACGGCACTGGAGTCCGACGAGGACCTTGACGCCCTTTCTTTCCGCCTCTTCGCCGGCGCGAAGCAGCCGGTGCAGACCGCCCGGATCGGACGCGAACGGCTTTTCCATGAAGACGTTGATGCCCTTGCTGATGGCGTACTCGACGTGCACCGGCCGGATGTACGCCCGCGTCGTGCACATGGCGACGTCGCCGGGCCTGAGTATGTCGACGGCCTTGCGATAGGCATCGAAACCGATGAACTTGCGGTCCTGCGGGACGTCGATCCTTTTGTCGTACTTCTTCTTGAGGGCGTCGTACGACCGGGCCATGCGGCTCTCCACGACGTCGGCCATGGCGTACAGCTTGACCGGTCCACTATCGCGAACGCCCAGGGCGTCGCCGACGGCACCGGTGCCGCGACCGCCGCAACCAATCAGCGCCAGGCGGATCGTGTTGTCTTCGCGAGCGAAGGCAGCTGGGGTAAGACTGCTGAGAACAGCCGCGCCCGCGGCGAGTGAACCACTTTGTTTGAGAAACTGTCGACGGTTGACTTTGGATGTGCCGTTTGTTCGAGTCATGTCTGTCTCCTCGGTTCTTGATTGAGTTGCCAGGAACTTGATTTCTTGGAATATGTGCGAAGATAACGTATTCGGGGCCCCGAACGCAAGAAGAAACAAATGGGCCAACATTTGCCCGCTCGGCTCGACAAGACCTAACTCGCCAAGACAACTTCTGGCACGGTACCAGTCGAGCAGCGGCAATGCGGCTATGGAAAGCCTTTTGGGAGTTTCTCCACTGAACGTCAGATCGAGGTGTTCTTCCTTTATTCTTGTCTACGCTATCGATGAAAGGTGGATTTGCTGGCCGTCTCGCGACCGCAATACGGCCGTGTCCGCCTGATAGCTCGCGCGCGATTCCTTGGCTGGCATCTCAGTATGAGACCACGATCTGCTGTGTACCATTCACCGTGCCGGCAAGTACAATCCACCCTTTGTCGACCTCAAAACGCTTGTAGGGCATTCCGTTGACAGTCACGCTCTTGATCGCGCGTTTCCGGGGATGCCTGATG
>CP070675.1:5266790-5285070 GCA_020352215.1 Phycisphaerales bacterium | reverse complement strand
TACTGGAACGGCGCTCGTGTGAAGGGTTGGTGGGAAATGGAACTGTGGAAGACACAGGGATGTTGGCAGTTTCCCAACTACACCATGATTGAGTTCGAGATGCAAGACTGACGACCCGCCGGACTGCTGCGGGCGCGGTCACCGTCAGCCAGCCGGTTAGGAAGAATTGATTTTGCACAGAGGGCTGTGAGAACTGCTCACAGCCCTCTTGATTTCTGCTGGGCAAGCCCCTACAAGAACGGCCCATGAGCGGCAGCTTCATCGCCCGTGAAGAACTTGAATTCTCGAAAGACTTCGAGTATCGTTGCGTGAAACTTGTCCGGCGTGAGAACAGGAGAAATTGCCCGTGTGGAAAGGGTGGACTATGAAAAAAGTGCTGACGCTGCTGTTACTGGCTATCCTGCTGCTCGGCCCCGGCTGTCAAGACAGTGCACATCGAAGCCGGCCGCTCATCGGAATTACGAGCGTCTACAAGGTGGACGAAGACAACGATTCGAGCGCCCACACGACCGTGAATTTCGCTTATGTTCGGGCCGTGATCGATAATGGGGGAGCGCCCGTGGTCCTGCCGACAATACAGAACGCTCAGGTCGTAGAGCAATATGTGCGAGAGCTCGACGGTCTGATCCTCGTCGGTGGCGCCGACATCCCGCCGTCGGCCTACAATGCCACACCCCACGCGACCGTGGTCGTAATGCCCCTTCAGCGGTACGACTTCGAACGTGAGCTGATCGGGCGCTGGTGGGAGAGTAATAAGCCACTTCTCGGCGTCTGCCTCGGCATGCAGTTCACAAACGTTGTCAGGGGGGGAACGCTCGTTCAGGACATCCCTTCACAAATATCAGATGAAGTAACACATCGCGGCGAGAGATCACATCACAGGGTAGACATTGTGCCGGACAGTTACCTCGCGAGAATACTCTCTGCAGAACAAGCTGTCGTCTACTCCAGCCATCATCAGGCCGTCGACGAAGTGGGCAACGGCCTCAGAGTAGTAGCGCATAGCACTGACGGAGCAAAAGAAGCGTTGGAGCGCAGCAGCGGCGAATTCGGCCTCTTTGTACAATGGCATCCCGAACAAATGGCCGACACCGACCACCGCGACGCAATCTACGGGGCTCTCATTCGAGCGTGTAAAAGCCACCTGTCGCGTCGGTGGAACGTAAACTAACCGGCCCCATCGCTGATTTGCTGCCTTGGGGCAGTGTACTAAGGAGATAGATCAATGTCACTGAATACAAACATCTCGCGTCGAAGCCTGTTGAAGAAAGGAATTGGAATCTGTGCTGGCACGGTGGCCTTGCCGTATATTGTCCCTTCGTCCGTGTCAGGCAAAGCCGGAAGTACCTCCCCCAACAGCCGGATCGTAATGGGCTGCATCGGTACGGGCGGTCAGGGCAGGCATAATACAAAGGCCCTGCTTGACAAGGCCGGCGTTCAGATGGTCGCTGTCTGTGATGTCATCGACGACCGAAGGCAAAAGGGCAAGAATCTCATTGACCAGAAGTACGGCAACAAAGATTGCGCCGCTTACAACGACTTCCGCGACCTGATCGGCCGAGAGGACATTGATGCAGTCGTAATCGCCACGCAAGACCACTGGCACGCGCTGATCGCTGTCGCCGCGGCGCGGGCCGGCAAGGATATGTATTGTGAAAAACCGCTGGGCGTGGCAGTGGCTGAAGGCAAGGTGATGCGCGATGTAGTACGAAGGTACGGGCGCGTGTTCCAGACCGGGACCCAGCAGCGCTCAGACCGCAAGTTTCGATTCGCGTGCGAGCTGGCAAGAAACGGATACCTCGGCAAGATTCACACGGTAAAGGTCGGTGCCCCCGGGCCCGAGTACAAGCGGACGTATCGCAAGCCTACTACCGAGGAGGCCATTCCACCAGGGATCGATTACGAGATGTACATCGGCCCAGCCCCCATGAAGCCCTACAATGGCGGCCGATGGGCGTGGCCGGATTGGTACCTGATCTGGGACTACTCGGCGGGCTTCATCGTCAACTGGGGCGTCCACCATCTGGATATCGCCAACTGGGGCTGCCCGGCGGTCAGCAGCGAACCGGCCGAGATCGAGTGCACAGGCAGCTACCGCGACGACGGTCTTACAGACAACATCAACGACTGGCAGGCCGAGTTCACCTACGCGAGCGGCCTGCGCATGACGTACTCGGATACCGGCAATCCCAATAAACAGGGCTGCCAGTTTGAGGGCGACGAAGGCTGGGTCCACGTCAATCGCGGAGGCATCTGGGCCGAACCGGCATCCCTGTTGAAGGTGACGATCAAGCCGGACGAGATACATCTCGGCACTTCGAGAAGTCACCACGCCGACTTCGCGGATTGTGTGGGGACACGGCGCGACCCGATATCTCCCGTCGAGGCCGGACACAAGGCTTCCTATCTTGGTCTGGTCCCGGAGATAGCCTGCCGGCTACGGCGCAAGCTCAAGTGGGACCCCGCCAAGGAAGAGTTTGTCGGTGACCGCGAAGCAAACCTGATGCTAACACGGCCAATGAGAAGTCCCTGGTACCTGTAGGAGAATCAAGGTGACACGTAAGAGTCATCGTCGGGTTCTTCCGACAACAGTTCTTGCTGTCCTGATCTGGTGTGGCCAGGTCTCGGCCGTTGGGCCGCGGCCTTCATCCGACCCGGCGTCTTCGCGCGAGTATTTCAAGATCCAGGTAGTGGATCGGCAGACAGGGCGTGGCGTGCCTTTGGTCGAGCTTCGGACGACAAACAGCACACGCCACTTCACGGACAGCAACGGCATCGTCGCGTTCCGTGAGCCTGGCTTGATGGATAGAGACGTCTTCTTCTTTGTCGAGAGTCACGGCTATGAGTTCCCGAAAGACGGCTTCGGAATGCACGGCAAGATTCTAAAGACCACGCCGGGGACAAGTGCAGTGCTGAGGATCGACCGGATCAACGTCGCAGAGAGACTCTACCGGGTGACTGGCCAGGGAATCTACCGCGACAGCATCCTGACCGGCGAGCCGGTGCCATTGGCCAATCCCGTTTTGAACGGACAGGTTATGGGGCAGGACTCGGTTTATACCTGCATATACCACGGCCGGTTGTTCTGGATGTGGGGTGATACGGGAAAGCCTTCGTATCCGCTTGGGAACTTCCAGATGAGCGGCGCCGTCTCCGATCTGCCGGACAAGGGTGGGCTGGACCCGGCGCTTGGAGTCAATCTTGAATACTTCGTCGGCGAGGACGGGTTCAGCCGGCCGATGTCACCCATGAAGGACCCGGGTCTGGTCTGGCTCGATGGATTGATCAACGTCAAGGACAGCGAGGGCCGCGAGCGGATGATTGCCACATACGCGAGACTCAAGGGCCTTGGCGATGTAAAGGAGCGGGGGCTTGTGGTCTTCAACGACGCGACGCAGTCGTTCGAGCCGCTTCTGCGCTCCGACACAGAGTGCCTTCCCTATTCCGCATCGGGACGGGCGTTCGCCGTCGATGTGGAGGGACAGGAATACTACTATTTTGCGACGCCCTTTCCCGTCGCCGTTCGAATGCGTGTGCGGGCACGGTGGGATGACACGGCTGACCCGAACTGTTACGAAGCGTTGACCGCGCTCGAATCTAAAGAATCCTCCGGCCGAAGCGCACCTCGGCTGGACATCGGCGCTTCGGACAAGCCATACCGATGGGTCCGGTTCGATGAACTGATGGGCCACGATCCGGCCACAAAGACATCCGTCATAGACGCCCTGAAGGAAGAATCCAAAGATGCACACCTGTATGACATAGAGTCCGGCAAGAAGATCGTTCCGCACGGTGGCAGCATTCACTACAACGCCTACCGCCGGCGCTGGATCATGATAATGGTTCAACAGTACGGCGAGACCTCGTTTCTCGGCGAGGTCTGGTATACAGAGGCCGACACACCGGTTGGCCCCTGGGCCTACGCGAGAAAGGTCGTGACGCACAACAAGTACTCCTTCTACCATCCAAAGCATCATCCGTTCTTCGACCAGGACGGCGGCCGCTTGGTCTACTTCGAGGGGACCTACACATTCACCTTTTCAGGCTCGCAGGAGAACGCGACGCCGCGTTACGACTACAATCAAATCATGTACCGACTGAGCCTCGATGATCCCCGTCTTGCCCTGCCGGTAGCGGTCTATCAGGTAAACGATCAAGAGGGTCGAAAAGACTACCTGCTGCGGGATGGAGTTGAGAAGGCCAACAAGTGGGATGCTGTCGAGTCGATACCGTTCTACGCCATCGAGCCCGACAGTGCCTACGACGGGTTGGTTCCTATATACGCCCGCAAGGAGGCACAACAACTTTCCTTGACTCGCGAACACCCTGCTTCCGCCGCGGACCCGCTGTTCTATGCCCTGCCCCCGAGTGACCCGCCGAAGGGTAATTCTCGCGTTGTACCCCTCTACGAATATCGTCACGGCGACACTGGGCAACGCCTGTACTCGGTCAAGGCACGATTGGGCATAGAAGGGTGGCGACGCGAGCAAGAGCCTCTGTGCCTTCTCTGGAAGGCACCTCCCGGGCCACTTCTGCTCGATACCAAGGCAAAGCCGGTTGCTGGCTATTGAGCCCTGATTGCTCAAAGATATGCGGCACAAGAGGTGCCCGCTACTCCTTTGCCCCGTGCTTGCGGAGCAGTTCGATAACTGCCTTATGTCCCCGGCGGCTCGCTTCGTCCAGTGGTGTCCGGCCACTGCTGTCCTCCGCCTTCACGTCGGCCCCTTTGGCCAGGAGCAGTTCCACTATATCCCTCCGACCCCGAAAAGCCGCATTGTGTAAGGGGGTATCCCCATCGGCATCTCTGGCATTGACGTCGGCACCGTGCGATAGCAGAAGCTCCACCATGTCCTTCTGTCCACGCGCCGCACAGTGCAGCGGTGTCGCCCCACCCGGATTCTTGATCTCGATGTCACAGCCATGCGCGAGAAACAACCTTACCATCTCCACATCACCCTGGCGGACCGAGTAGTGCAGCAGGCTCTCGCCCTCGACATCCATCGCGTTGACGTCGGCACCCTTGGCCACAAGGAGCCCGACGAGTTCTCTGTCGCCCAGGCGCAGAGCATCGTGTATGACGGTATCGTGCGCGCGGATCAGCGTACTGACATCCGCACCGTTGGCGGTCAACAGCTCCCGCACCCTTTTGTATCCTTCAAAGAGCGCCTCTCGCGACCGAGTATCGCCGAGAACCCATCTTTCATAGGGGTCGCGATCCCTGGCAGTGAACGGTCCGACCATCCCTGAGACGTAGGAGAATGCCTTCTGTAGCGGTGTATCACCAGAAGCTGTCTCTGCGTTGACATCTGCGCCTTTGGCAATGAGCAGTTCGGTCACACCCTGATGGCATGCTTCGGCTGCTTCGTGCAATGAAGTGGCACCGAATGAGTTCTTCGCGTCGACATTGGCACCTCGGGCAATTAGCAGCTCCGCCACATCCTTGTGTCCGCCACAAGCCGCTTCGTGCAGCGGCGTAACACCGGAAGAAGTCTGCGCATTAACTTCGGCACCTTTGGCAATTAGCAACTCGGCCACACCCACGTATCCGCGGCCGGCAACTCCATGTAACGGGGTATACCCTTGTTCGTCTACTGAGTTGACATCGGCGCCTTTGGCAATCAGCAGCTCCGCCACGTTCCTGTGCCCGCAAGCGGCTGCGCAGTGCAGAGGTGTATCGCCGTCTCGATATGCTCGCGCGCTATCTCTCAACCTCGCATTGACATCGGCACCATTCTCCAGGAGGCGTGCTGTTCTCTCGAAGTCTCCGACATAAGCTGCCAGATGAATGTCCGTGTCGGCGCCCCGGGCGACAAGAAGACTGGCGGTCTCCATATGATCGTTGTTCATGGCAAGCATGGCAGGTGTGCAGCCGGACTTGTCCCGGCAATTCAAGTTGGCACCGCACTCGACGAGAAGTTCGGCTATGTCAGCATAGCCTCTTCTCGCTGCCGTGTGTAGTGGCGTCCCGCCACTATCGTCTTGTATGTTGACATCGGCGCCTTTGGCAATCAGCAGCTCCGCTACGTCTCTGTGCCCTTTGGCGGCCGCGTGGTGCAACGGCGTATCACTGCCGCGTCGCCTGGGGTAGGCACCACCCGTATCCCTGGCATTGACACTGGCGCCGCGGGCTATCAGCGCCCCGACCAGTTCGACGTCGCCTGCCCGTGCAGCCTCGTGTAGAGATTGCGGCGTCCCAGCTGGCTTCTCTTCCTTGCACCCGTCAGCGAGAAGGATGAACGCCAGAATCAAGCCAAAAAGTCCACACACTCTCATTATCAGGTCCCTCCTGTAAACGAACAATCGCTCAGGCGACGATCCCATGCAGTATGGAGTACCGATTATTCCTTTGCCCCGTGCTTGCGGAGCAGTTCAACGACTTCCTTGTGCCCACGGCGAGTCGCTTCGTCCAGTGGTGTCCGGCCACTGCTGTCCTCCGCCTTCGCGTCGGCCCCTTTGGCCAAGAGCAGCGCCACCACGTCTTTGCGGCCCCAGCGAGCCGCCTCGAGCAAAGAAGTGCGGCCGTTACCATCCTTTGCACCTACATCCGCACTGTGGGCTAAGAGTATTTCCGCCGTCTCCCGCAAGCCAGCGAAGGCCGCACGGTGCAGGGGTGTCTTGCCCTCACCATCTCGCGCGTTGACGTTGGCACCTTCGGCGACGAGCAGTCTCACCACATTCTCGTACCGATCCCGCTGCAATTCGTGCCGGCCTACGGCGGCTGCCTTGTGCAGCGGCGTGGCCCCATGCGCATCCTTTGCATTGACGTCGGCGCCGCCAGCTGTGAGGACCAAGACCACGTCACGATGGCCTCTGGCAGCCGCCATGTGCAGAGACGTGCTACCTCCCCACTCGCGGCTGCGGTGCTCCTCAGGGTCCGGCACGATCCTTGCATTGACGTCTGCACCTCCGGCAAGGAGAAGTTCCGTCAACTCCACATCACCATCCAAGGCCGAATGGTGCAGTGCCGTCCACCCAGACGTGGTCGCGGTACGAACCTCGGCGTCCCTGGACAATAGCAACATTGCAACATCTCTGCCGTGCGAGAATAGCGCCTTCAACAAAGGCGTAGCGCCTTGGCTGTCTCTGGCGTTGACGTCGGCACCGTTGGCCACAAGTAGCTGGCCGATCTTTCGGTCGCCCCAGATACACACACAATGAAGAGGTGTCTCACCATCATTGTTCTTCGCATTGACGTCAGCACCTTTGGCAATGAGCAGTTCAATCACGCCACTATCGCCTTCCCAGGAAGGTGTCCATTCGTTCCAAAATCCCCAAATTGCCTCGTGTATCGGCGTGCGTCCCCATTTATTCCGCGCATTCAGATCGGCGCCGCTGTCAATGAGAAGTTCAGCCGTGCCTGTATAATCTCCTTCCCTGTTAGGAAAGCAATCGAATCCACGGTGGGTTTTGCGGGCAGCTTCGTGCAGAGGCGTATTGCCGTATTTGTCTTTCACTGTGACATCCGCGCCCCCGTTAATAAGCATTTCAACGAAGTCCCTGAGACCCGCGCGGGTCACACCATGCAGAGGCGTCTCATCGTCCCAGCCGCCCTTCGCGTTGACGTCGGCACCTCTGGCTATCAGCAACTCAGCCACATCGACGCGGGCGCAGTGCAACGGTGTCTCACCATATCCAGCTCTCGCATTCACGTTGGCGCCTTTGCTCATAAGCAGTTCAGCCATATCTCTGTCACCTTGCCCGGCGGCAACGTGTAATGGGGTCCAACCACGGACGTTTTTGGCATTGACATCGGCGCCTTTGGCAATGAGCAGCTTCGCCAAATCCTTGCATTCCTTCTCGAGCGCCCAGTACAGCGGCGGCCCGGCGGGCGAGCCGCCCTTCACATTAACATCAGCGCCCCTTGCCACCAGAAGTTCGGCTACATTTGCGTGCCCGTTCGAGACCGCATGACAAAGTGCCGTACTGCCACTCTCGTTGGTAATGTTGACATCGGCGCCGCTTGCGATAAGCAGCTCGACTACATCCCTGTGCCCGTTCTCCGCCGCATAGTGCAGGGGCACACAGTCAGCCATGTTGTTCGCGTCTACTTCGGCGCCCTCGGCTATGAGCAGCTCCGCCACATCCTTGTGCCCCTTGGCGGCCGCGCAGTGTAGCGGCGTATCACCGTCGCGCCCCATGGGATAGGCACTACCCGTATCCCTGGCGTTGACATCGGCGCCGCGTGCTATGAGAGCCCGGACGCGACGGACGTCGCCTGCCTTGGCAGCACCGTGTAGGGGTGGTTCCGCCTCAATCGGCTTCTGCTTTCTGCACCCGACCGATAGAAGCACCAGGACAAGACCCAAGCCGGCGAATGTGTGCGCTTTCACCTTCAGCTCCCTCCAGTTGTCGCCCGATCCATCATCCCAATGATATCGGGGCAATAAAATAGCGACGTAACATTTAGAGCATCTCGGCACCTTATCATAGTGCAGATCCAGCGAGACGTCAAGTGCAGGCGCGGGCAAACAGGCTATCCTGCTATCCCTATCCGGCTGCTACCAGTCGGGCTTAACCTCTCTGGTGAATGTCAGGGCAACCGGCACGCCAAGCTCCTCACGCATCTGGGTGAAGTGAAGTTCGGTCATAGGCCCATGCACATGCTCGGAGTCGACTTCGACAATATACCACTCCGTAACGCTCATGTCGGGTATGATCTCGGAACGTGGGTGCCGTTTGACAATTATGAAGTCCCTGTTCCACCCGTAGGCAAACACCATAGAGCGGACTATTGCCGCGCTATGTGAGAAGCCTCTATCTCGTTCAAGCACTGTCCATGCCGTCGTGTCTGCCGCTCTAACTACATAGCCGGAAGTCAGCTCATCTTCATACCTCAGACCCTCGAAGACGAAGCAGCAGCCCCCTATTGCCACGAGCAACAGCGTCGCGAGGGTAGCAGCACAGACCTTCCCAGACATGCTAATCGTACCTCCACATACATCCGCGATTCACAGCTGTTTTGCCACATTGCGAAAGCTGCTCAGGTAACAGTATACCAGAAGTACGCCGCCGGGTCCAGGAATCGCGTCGCCCATGGTTTTTTCCCAGATTACCTGCAAGGAAGTTGCAGCGCCGAGATGTGCAGGTAAGATTGGTGTCGTGGTCGTGACTGGTCGGGTAAAGGAGTAAGAGAATGGCAATTGTAAGATATTTTGTTCACTCGGTGATTCTTTGTTGTCTTGTTGCTGGTCCGGCCATTGGCGAGCAGGCGATCTATGATGTGCGGGACTTCGGGGCCGAAGGCGACGGCAAGACCCTGAACACACACTCCATCCAGGCAACAATCGACAAGTGCGCCGCTGGCGGCGGCGGGACTGTGTATCTGCCGCCCGGAAAGTGGTTGTCCGGAACCATCTATTTGGATAGCCACGTGACTCTCTTGCTCGATGCGGGCAGTACACTGCTGGGCAGCAGAGATCCGAACCACTACGCTCATCCGCGGCCGTCAAAAGGTGAGGGCCAGCAGACTCGAGACTTTAGCTATTGGAGCCTGATCGCGGGCTCCGACCTTAAACGAGTGACTATACGAGGAGGGGGCACGATAGACGGCCAGGGCTCCGCTTTCGGCTGGAAAGGAGGGCGCCGGCCGAAGGGAATATACCTTGAGAACTGCCGTGACGTCCTCGTCGAAGGTGTCAGGATGCGCAGCGCGGGAAGCTGGATGCAGCATTACCGCAACTGCGATCGGGTCGCCATCCGGGGAATCGCAGTATTCAACCACGTCGCGTATAACAATGACGGCCTGAACATCGATAGCTGCCGCGATGTATGCATCGACGGCTGCATGGTGGACTCCGATGACGATGCGGTGGTTCTCAAGAGCCTCTCGCTGAGCCCGTGCGAGAATGTCACGATCGCCAACTGCATAATAAGCAGCCACTGCAACGCAATCAAGATGGGCACCGAGTCCGGTGGGGGCTTTCAGAACATAACGATAAGCAATTGCACCATCTGCTCTCCTCGATACTCGCAGGTCACCTACGGCAGGCAGAGGGGGCTTGCGGGTCTGGCGCTGGAGATTGTCGATGGAGGAACTCTGGAGCGTATTGCGATTTCCAACATTGTGATCAAGGGAGTAAGCGTGCCGATCTTCATGCGGCTGGGCAACCGGGCGAGGCAGTACGACAGCAGCAAGCCCAAGCCGGGCGTAGGGACATTTCGGAACGTCGCCTTAGACAACATCATTGCCACCGACACGTCCAGCATCGGCTGCTCCATTACCGGGCTGCCGGGCTATCCGGTCGAGGATATATCGTTGACCAACATAAGGCTGGGTTTTGAAGGTGGAGGGACAAGGGAGGATGCTTGGCGCGAAGTCCCCGAGAAGGCCGCGAGCTACCCGGAAAGCACGATGTTTGGTGTCCTGCCGGCGTATGGCTTCTACTGCCGTCACGTTAAGGGACTCAAGTTGACCAACGTTCAGCTGCAAACGGCCGCCCCCGACCAGCGCCATGCGCTGTTGTGTGAAGACGCAGAAGATGTGACAATTGACGCGCTGGACGCCGGTTGGTCTCCGGGGGCCGCATCGACAATCCGGCTTGTCGATGTCAGGGACGTTCAGGTGCGCGGGTGCAGGCCGAAAGTCGGCACCGATTTGTTCCTGTATCTGGCCGGGAGCCGAACCGAACGAGTCGTGCTCATGGGTAACGACCTGAGCAGGGTCGGTAGGATTGCAGAATTGGCCGCCGATGTTCCAAGCAAGGCATTAGTGCAGTTTGGCAATTACCTCGCCGACAGATAGCTCTGAACTTGTGGAAATGACAGATATGAACTCGAAGCAGCGTGTACAGGCCGCGATGAATCACGAAGAACCCGACCGGGTCCCCGTTATGTGCCAGCTTGCGCTCGGCCACTACTTCCTGCATTGCAGCCGTGCACCGTCCGAGATATGGTTCGACTCATCAACCTTCGCGAGTGCACTCGTCGATTTGCAGGGAAGATACGGATTCGACGGCATTCTGGTCAACTTGCCCGGCAGAGGGGGTGATTGGAGAAGCAACCTCCAATCATACGAAAGAGCCGACGACAACGAGCACCTGCTCTGGGACTCCGGACTCCAGACGATTGTTCCGCCCGACGATAATCCCCACACGTACCGACCCGACCGGACCCCCCTGCCGCGAGCCGATTACAAGTGGGTTGAGGTTCGCAATCCTGCAACCTATCGGCTGGCCGGTTATGTCTGGAACACGTGGCACGCCCCCGAACTGTGGGGCATCGATCCACAAGCGGATTTGTCTGACCCTGCAGCCTACCCCATTTGGTTTGCAGACGCCCTCAAGCAGGTTCAACAACTTGCCCCGGATGTCTCCGTGCATGTGGAGGTCTTCTCGCCCTTTACGCACCTGATGGAGCTGTTCGGCTATGAGCAAGCACTGATGGCTCTGGTCGATGAGCCCGAAACATGCCACAAGCTACTTGCGATCCTTGCCGGGCACGTGATGGCTCAAGTCAACTTGTACGGCAGATGCAAACCCGATGCGATACTTGTGAGCTCGGCGTTTGCCGGAGCTGGTTTCATCAGCCGGCAAATGTACAAGGAATTCGTAATGCCGTACGAGGACGAGATCTACAGAGCGATTGGCAGGAATGACGTCAAGTCGTACGTCCACACGTGCGGCGCTATCGGCGACCGTTTGGACCTGATGAGCGAGACCAGCGTGGATGGAATTGACACGCTGGATCCTCCGCCGCTCGGAACTGTGGACCTGGCGGAGGCAAAATCACAATACGGCGAGCGGTTCTTCTTCAAAGGCAACCTGGATGCCGTAAACGAGATGCTGCACGCCGATGACGAGACGTTCGAGCAAGCCGTGAAAGACAGAATCAGAATCGGCAAGCCCGGCAGCGGATACATACTCTCGTCTGCGTGCAGCGTGGCTCCTCACGTAAAACCCGGGAGATTAAAGAGGCTCACAGAGTTGGCCGATCAGTTCGGCGGTTATTGACGTTCCGACCCATACGAGAACAGAATGCGATTTCAGAAAATGTCTAACCGCCTGCGGGATACAAAGCGATTTTATTGGCGCCGTCCACAATCGTAATGTTGGCGCCCGCCCTCTCGGCAAGCCAACCATTCACAACCGACTGCGGATCATGTGTGGGATACAGATGGGCGGCATCGAGGAGGTGGTCGGGCATTTCGGAATACACCCAGATTCGGCGCAACCGCTTTATCATCTGCGCAAACTTGTACGGCTTGTGACTATAGAGCTTGTACTGGCTCTTGATCGACTCAAGCAGCTCGCCGACCGGAGCCGTGAGGCGATTGTAGAAGTTCTCGACAGTTCGTTTCTCGCCAATGCCGTTTGGGCAGGCCGACAGAAAGAGCACTTCGCCTCCGTCTGTGACAGCGTTTTTCGTCAGCTCCAGGGCCCTTTGGGCAATGTACAGGCTGGCATCGTTCGGGAATCCACCGGGTGACACTATAAGCCGCTCGACCGGCCGAACCGAGTGCGTGTTCTTCCGATCCGTCACGTCGAAGGCCTCGCCAGTAACCTCTTCGACCGGCCCAAACCGGGCCCAATGTATCTTCCGTTCGGCGCTGATTGTCACGAGCGCATAGACCGGCCGATCCTTCACAATCAGCCGCATCCCTTCGAACTGGTCCTCGGCAACCGGATTTGCCCTTCCATTTCTATCACTGTGCCATGGATGCACACCAAACGTCGAATCCTCATCAAGAGCCAGGCTGTGGTTCTGCTCGGCAGTCCGGTATGCACATATCCCGGGCACGAAGTTCTTTATCGGATTTGAGTACCCTGCGAAATAATGGACCTTGACGTCCGACACGACGAGAAAGACATCAATGTCATCGGTCAGCGAGTTGTACAAGATCTCTGTGCCGCGAGCTGTACGACCCGCCTGCACGAATCCGTCCTGTTCACAGTCGTGGGCATGTATTTCAAGATTACTGATGCCCGCTCGTTGAGCCGCTGTCTCTGCAAACTCACAGATCATGGTGTTCTCGGGTGTCTCCGGATTATGCGTCCCCGTGCAGATTAAGACTCGCACCAGAGAGCTACTTTGCAGCAGGGACAAGAGGGGTCCGAGTATGTCTTCGAACGGTTCGTCGCGGGTGCCGTCATCGAGAAGCAAACAGAGGCGCTTGCCCGCAACTAAATCCTGAAAGCTGTTTGTCGCTCGCTCCGTTATTGCCCGGCGAACTACGGTCAGGTTGTCCTCTTGCGAATCGTCCTGCCATGGCCGGATGATTCCCTGAATTCTGCCCCTCGGGATTCGCAAAGACATAAGGCCTCTGCCGTAGTGAATATCTACTTTCATGAAACTGACCAACCTAAAAATCCTGTATGAACGTAACAGAGTATGTTATCGACCAGAATAAGGGGCAAATGGAGCAAAATACGATGTCGGGCTTGGGGAGATTGCAGATATGGAGATCGCCGCCGCAGTAGCGATATTCGGCCCAATTGAGCCTGTGCACCTCTACTCGGCAAGTAACGCCGACATTCGCTGGCGGAGCTCGCGCAGCCGCTGCTCCTGATGCTCGCTGAAGGACCCGAGTCTCTGCGCGTATACGTCCATCCAGGTGACCATCCGATCGAGGCTGTCCGGGTCCAGATGCACGTCCTTGTGGCCAACCCCGTCCGTCAGCAAGGCAAGCAATTTGCTCTTTCTCGCCGTACAGTCGCCTACCACGGATATGTCCCGCTCGAAAGCCAGTTTCTCCAAATCACTGTCGGCGAATGACATCAGACTCTTGTACGAATTCTGGCCCGTCAGGTCCAAACCGGCGGCTCTCTCGCTGCCGCTATCGGGCCCGTGGCACGATATGCATAGCCTGTCCAAGACGGGCTGCACCAATTGATCAAAACGAAGTGGCCAAGAACCAGGTGGACCGGGAACGATCTTGGAAGGCCCGCGCAAGACCGCCAACGGGTTGCCGCTCACTGCAGGCGTTAGCTGTCGCTGTTCGTGACAACCGATGCAGGAAAGTGTCTGGCCGGGCTGAACGTAGGTGAGGCTGCGCATTGTCTGGACGGCGAGCCCATCTCGGTCGAGGGCCTGGAAGAAGAGGGGCACGCCTGACGGCACGCGAAAATATGCCGAGCCATCCGCCTCGACGGGGACAGTTCCCAGCACGAACTTGCCCGGGTCTTCCTTCGAAACACCAAGGCTGGGGGAATCCATGTGAGGCTGAGTCTTTGGCGGGACACCGATGATGCGTAGGTCGGTAACTGAGCCTCGCTCGATTCCTCTCAATCCGAGATATACATCCTGGACCATGAACAGTCCCTCCTGGACTCCATCCCAATCTGTGCCGGAGGGCTGGGCAGGAGGTTTTGCGCGCGCACGTACCGGGATCGGATACATGCTCGATATGTCCTTGTCCCTGTAAATCAGTTCCAGGTTCCCAAATGAATCCAGCAGATATAATCCAAGGGCATTTGTCGGATTGTTATCATCAGTGACCTGCCCGCTTCCGCGGTGTGGCGGAAGTCGACGATCACTCCAAGCCACTAAGTAGTAGTCCTCCGACAATGGATAGGGATTCGCGTAGTACATATCAGGCCAGCCCTCGGCCTCAGGGAAGCAGACTTCCGGGGTGATACGCGTCAGTGGCATAGCCCCCTCGGTTCCGAAAGAACGGTCCAGCAGCGCCAACGACCCACCTGTAATTGAGTGATGCGCCGAGGCAGTGAAGATCAGCTTCTCGGAATTCGGGATCGCCCTTGCCTCAAAAATGCACTGGGGCCGGGTCGTGAAATTGCCGTAGACGAGCTGGGGATTCGTCCCATCCTGGTTGGTCGACCAGAGGCTCATAAAATGACCATTGAACCGGTCGATGTAATCCCATCTCGCATAGAGGATCCGCCCATCGTTGGCCAGCGACGGGGTCCATTCGAAGTTCTCAAAGGCCGAGAGCGGGCGGATGTCACTGCCATCGGAATCCATTGCGTGAAGCGTGAAAACCGCGCACGGGCGCGTGTTGTCACCACCGCAGCGGACATAGCTGTCCGGAAGTGTTGCCCGTGTAGTGGCCGAGGCGTTGGGTTTGGTGCACTGGACGAACTGCCCTTTGCGCGTCGACAAGAACATGATCTCACCGTTGGGCAGATATCGGGCATCGAAGTCATCGTACCTGCCGCGCGTCAACTGCCTGCACCCGGTGCCATCAATATTCATTTCAAAGATCTGATAGAAGGCATCCTCGGGAAGTTTTTCCTTGTCCACTTTTTCCATCCCGGCCACACGGGCATAATACCTGCAATAGGCAAACAGCACCCTCTTGGCATCATGCGAGATATCCGGCCGGAGAAAACTGCCAGGAGGCCAATCCTCCGTAAGGCATCGCAGGCGAGGGCTGCTGCCTCTGAATCGCTCCAGCAGGTAGATGCCGCCGCCCGGTCTGGACCACCAACCGTAGTATTGGTCGGACATATGGGGAAGTGTGCCCGGCGCGCGCTTGACAAACAGGATCGCCTCGAAGTCCACGAGCGGATTCGCCAGCGCCATCTCGCGAACAGCCCGACGGGCCTGCAAGTAGAGGTCGCGTCGAAGCTCTTCCGAGGCATCCTCCGTGAGCTTATCGCCTCGTTTGCCTATTGACCGTAGCGTTCGCAACTGCCCGTCCTCGTCAGCGCCCAGATGACGCAGATTTTCCGCCAACTTCAAGCCACGTTGAACGACCTTGGCAAAGTTGTAACGCCTCTCTCGGCGATGCCGCACGGACCACTGGCTCGTGCTGCTCTGTGTCGCGGGCTTGTGCAAGGCAATATTGCGAGCGCCGCCGGATGCATATATTTCGACTTCGTCCAGATGGAAGTAGCTCCTGACCGGCAGTTTAAGACGGAGATAGCGGGCCTCGGCGCCGGCGAGTTTCACCGTTAGCGGCTTTTGGTCTGCGAAGCCGAAGAACGCCCTGCCGTCGTGCTCGTAAACCTTCGTGAAATTCTTGGTCTGGTCCGCGAGCAGAACGATCAATCGCGATGCCCTGTCCGCAAAATCAGAACGGTTGTAGATGGCCACCCGGTCCAGCGACATGGACTCACCAAGATCGACCTGCCACCAGGGATTGTCTTCGTATTCGGTGTGAAATCCCCACTCGCCGTTCTTAATGCCGTCGCACGCACCAACGGCGTCTTCCTCAGGCTTCACCGGCCCGCCGCCCATAGCCGACTGGTCACCAAAAAGCTGCTCTTGACGAAACCAATCTGCCTCAATCTGCTCAGAAGTAAGAACCGAAGACTCGCCACCGGCCGCCGATGTCTGCACCGCACCCGTGGCGATCAGGGTAATTGATGTCAGGTACGCTGCTATATTCCTGCAATGGGACTTCATTGCGATTCGCTCCGATCCAGTCGTCCCCCTTCGGCCGGTACCACCATCTAACATCGATATCATCTGGGCCCTATTCTATCAACGAAGTCCGCAATCAGCAAGCCGAACAAGGGCTTTGCTGCATCACCCTGAGCAGTTGTCGGTTGTCTGCGAGCCAAGTTCTTGATATTGTGGATTGCCACATTCTGCTGTTTGTAAAGGGACGGTATGAGAAGAGTCCTCGAACCTGAGATCATGGATGACGAGAGCCAGGCTGTCGCTTATGCAAGGGCCGATTTCTCTTCGTCAAATCAAGCATTTGTCGACGGCCTGATCGAAGACTATGGCTCGAGGCTTCGGAATGTCTTGGATATCGGCTGTGGTCCCGCGGATGTACCTATAAGGCTGGCAAGGGCCATACCTTCGGTCCGAATCACAGCAGCAGACGCTTCGGACGCAATGGCACAGCTCGCACGGAAAGCAGTTGACGACGCAGGATTGCAGCAGCGGATGAGGATCGTCAAAGCTCGCATTCCGGGACTCAGGCTTGAAGATGAGCGTTATGACGCCGTAATCTCGAAAGACCTGCTGCACCATTTGCCGGACCCGGCGGTGTTTTGGCAGGAGATCAAGACCTTGGCGAAGGACGAGACTGTTGTCTACGTTATGGATCTGTTCCGCCCACCGACAAAAGAAGCGGCAAACAAGATTGTTGAATCGGTGGCCCCAGACGAGTCACCTATGCTCAAACGAGATTTCTACAATTCGCTCCTGGCGGCATTCACTCTCGACGAAATCAGAGAGCAGTTGGATGACGCAGGATTACGACTTACGGCGGCCAAAGTGAGTGAACGACACGTGCTTGCGAAAGGTTTGGTGAAAAATGCTCGGTAACATTGGACGTTGCAGAAGGATCGACATACACACATGCATAGACGCAAGAACAGAACACAGCGTGGGTGCCCGGCGTGTTTTCCTGTGCTGTTTGGCGGCGCTTATTGGTCCGTATCTGCCGGGTTGCCGCTCGACACCTGCACGGCACACTGCGCAGGGCAGTGACGAGATCAGCCGTGTGAACTCGGAGTCTCAATGCCTTCGATCCGATCGTGACGTCACAGGGACATTCTCAATTGTCGCCGTGGACCCCAATACGGGGGTATGTGGGGCAGCAGTAGCGAGCAAGTACCCGGCTGTGGGAAAGGTTGTTCCCTACGTGCGGGCGAACGTCGGGGCATTTTGCACTCAACATTGGCACAACCCCGATTGGGGAGAGTTTGCACTCGATCTGCTCGCTAAGGGCAGATTGCCCGAGCAGGTCCTCGCTGAGCTGCTTCGCAACGATGCCCAACGGGACAAGCGTCAACTGGCGATCATTGATATGTCCGGCCGCGCTGCGAACCGTAATCCGGCCAAGGCAGATTCTTCGGGCATCTGGTGGGGCGCAGTATCCGGCCGGTACTACGCCTGTCAGGGCAACACCTTGGTCGGCCGAGAGGTCGTATTCGAAATGGCCAAGGCCTACGAGCAAACCGAGGGCAGTCTGGCGGACAGGCTCATGGCGGCCCTGGCTGCTGGCGACCGGGCCGGCGGCGACCATCGCGGTCGCCTGGCTGCCGGTATCCGCCTTGCCAAGAGGGGCGTCGACGGCTGCTGGCTTGAGCTGTATGTGGACAAGAGCGACGATGCCGTCACTGATCTCGCCAAGAAGTATGCTCAATTAGAACACCGAGCGAAGGGCCCGTGACGCCGCTGCAGGCCTTGGCCTCGTCGAAGTGGCCCCACATAGGCAAAGGTCCGGAGTTCTCACAGACGTGCAAGAAGAGACAGACAATTCAACGTTGCGCAAAAAGAAATATCGATGTCAAGAAGGGCCGTGTATTCAAACCGACTCCGTCATTCGTGTTTTGACTTTGTGCCTTTGTTCATACTTACCGTGTCCGTGGCTGAATTGCTCTGCTGCGTAATTCCAATAATCGCTCTTTGAAAAGAGAATATTCAG
>CP070675.1:5253645-5266690 GCA_020352215.1 Phycisphaerales bacterium | reverse complement strand
GGCATTCGGTCGGTAGAGGATGGGATATGCGCCGACTTCGATCACGACAAAGGCGGAAGCGAAAAGACGGGTTTCTACCGCGTCGGCCCCACGGATCTAAACATCCTGATACAGAACTGGCTCGTTAAGGAGCCTCCTCACGGCCCCGGGCTCCTTGCCGACTGCTGGGTGGAATACTGATTCGCCGACGTAAAGGACGAGACGTCGAGCCCGCCGCAGAAATGCGCCGCCTCGTTCTTACGGCCCGCTTTCGTCTATGCCTGCTGCACGCTTAACTCTACTGACGAGACGGAAGCGGCGGGGAAGGTCCAACGGCCGGTGGTGGGAAGGCCCTTTTCCACGGGGACGATTTCGTTCGGCTGCGTCTCTATGACCTCGAACTCGGGATCGGCGGCGAGCTCGAAGATCCGGCCGGATGAGATCGCTTTGCCGTTCACCTGAAGCTGCGTAGTGACCGGCCGGTCCCTGTTGGTATTGACTACGTGCAGGTATATGCGGTCGCCGGTCCGGCTTGCGGTCACGTCGAGGTCACCCGGTGCCGTCGTGACCTTGACCGCTTTGCTGCCGCTGTGATGCCGGTACAGGCTCATGACCAGGGCTACCGGCATCATGTATGATCTTCCACCCGGGACGGGGATCATCACGGCGTTGACCTGCCAGCGTGTTCCGCAGAAATCCGCCAAGGTTGCGATCTTGAGCCTGTCGCCGTGTCTCTCGTGGACGTTTAGCAGCCGGGCGTTGGCAACGCCGGCCGCCCATGTGGAAAGGACCTCGCATCGGTTGCGGCCGGGCAGGGCAAAGTGACATTCGGTCAGGGCCAGCGGCGTGGGGTTGTTGCCGACTTGCTCGCGCATCCATTTGATCCGGGCCTCGTGGACGTTGGCTGCGTTCATCAGCCGTTCCCATGTCCAGGCCGGATCTTTGCGGTACTCGATTCCCCGTAGCGGCGAATTGGCCAGGCCGCGGTCCGGGTTGAACATGTGATGAAACGCGATGTACTGCAGGTGTTCGCCAGCGATCTCGAGCATCCGGCGGGCCCAGCCGCTGTCACCCCAGCCGATCAGCTCGATGGTGGGGTCTTGTTGCCGCATGGCCTTTGCGAAGGCGACGGTTCGCCTGGCGGCGGTTTCGCAATCGAAGGCGTTGCGGTCGTAGGATGTCTCGTTGCCGATCTGCCAGAGTCGCACGTTGTACGGTTCGTTGACTCCGTGGCTGCGGCGCTCCTTGCTGTCAGGGGCATTGCAGTATCTGACCCACTCGGCGGCTTCTTCCGGCCCTGCCGACCTGATGTCACCTTTTGGCGAACGCTGCCAGTATTCCCTTCCATCCGACTCGAAGTTCACGCAGGGCAGCGGCTCGGCGCCGACCTGGCGACAGAAATCCACGAACTCGCCGGTGCCCACCTGGTTGGTTTCTATCCCGCCCCAGCACATGTTCAGCATCGGTTTTCGCTGATCTCGCGGGCCCACCCCCTCCTTCCACCGATAATAGGAGATGAAGCATCCGCCCCATCGGATAAGGGTTGGGGAGAGCTTCTTGGTGACCTCGACGACGTCTTCGCGCCAGCAGTCGCGGCCGAAATCCCAGGCGGCGGCGACGGAGCCGTCGGTCGTGCCCAGCGGCTCCATAAACTGCATGTACAAGTAGGGCGACAGATCAAATAGCGGCTCGGGGTCGACCACGATTGATGCGATCCTGTCCCCGGCTTGTGCCGGGCGGATCGTTAATGCGGCCATCCCCGCTCCCGCAGCCTTGATGAACTGGCGCCGAGTGCTACCGTGTGTCTTCATATCTCACTTCTCCTTCCTCTGTTAAGAATCACCTGTCCCCGGCCCAGATTGCCTTTATAGTCTCCTCCTGATTGAAGCCGGTCGGCACGGCCTCGCTTTTCGTATTGGCCCAATACCACCGAATCTCACCTACCGGAGCAGCCAGCGTGCGGCTTCCCGGCATCTGCAGATATCCGTTCGCATCGTGTTCGCGCACCCAGTCCCAGGCGTAGCGCAGCCATTGATTTCGGTATTCTTCGTCCTGGTGCGCGAACCAGCATATCTCGTCGTAGCCCCAAATCCAGTGGGCTCCTATGTTCTGACCTTCGCGTCTGCTTCTTCCGAAGTTGTCGAGCTCCACGAGAAAAGGCAGGCTCTCGCACTTCCAACCGCTCGGGGTAAGCCCGCCCTTGCTGCGCCCGAAGATGCTGTCCAGATACCCCATCTTCAGCACGCCGTGGTGTGGTTTGTCCGTCACTTCCTCAATTCGCAGTGGAAAGGAGTGGAAGTCAAACATGAGTTTGCCGTCGTGTACGATCCCGCCGCTGGGGACGTGGGCATCACAAATGACCATGTGACGCCTTGCGTGTTTGCGGGCGTATTGCCTCACACGGCTCATCATGTCACGCCAGTGCGTGCGCTGCGGGTCGCGATCGTCCATTATCTCAACCTGCCCGAAATGTATTGCCTCAACGCCGATGTCGATGTACTTCGCCGAGATAAATGTGAACCACATTCGCGTTTCCAACTGACTCATGTCCGGCACGGACGACCCGCGGCGCCATTGGTTGACCCGGTGGCCATCGGGGTAGAGCATTGATTCGTAACGGAAATTCCGCTGCTCGGGTTTTAGGCCGAACTCCTCGAAGACACTTGCAGGGATCGGTATCTGGTTGACCTGTTCGGTGACGATCTCGAAAGCCGCTGCCTGCAGGATGATATTCGGGTCGGCCTGGTGCAATTTAGCGGCTATAGGCTCTGCGGTCTTCAGCAGGTCTTCCAATGCCGCCTCGCCGCCCCACCGGAAGATTGCTCGGCCGACGAATTTCACCCCGGTGTTCGTCAGCATCCGGATGTTATCATCGACGTTGCCGGCCCCGTGCAAAAAGCTGCTCATCGTAATCGCCCGCGACAAGTAGTTCTCGAGCACCGTACGTGGGATTGTCGCGTCGAAATGATAGTTGCGCTCGCCGTCAATGTACTTGCGATCGTGAGAATGGCGGGATTCGTTGCCGCGTACTTGAGCTTGGCCGGCCGGAGCCAGGATTGCTGCAACCAGCAGAATGGTAACGTTACTTCTCATGGGTTCTCACCTTCCCTAAAAAAACACCGACTCAATCCGGAGTTTGACGAGGATTGCCGAATTGTATATGCCCCATAGAAATACCATATACCATTGCTGAATGCAAAGCCTCTTAGGCGTGTTCTCTTGTCGCCGCACAGTGTGCGACCCGCAAGCGGGACGGGAAGCTCAGATTACTCTTGACGCGTTCTGCGATTGGCATAGTATTCTCAAAGCAAGATCTGGGACGAATCTAAACCGCAAATCGCAGGGAAGGAGTAGATATGAAAGTAACAGACATCTGGAATTCGAGGCAGAAGCCCACAATCTCTTTTGAGCTATTTCCTCCCAGGTCGCCGAAGGGCGCCGAAAGTCTGGGGAAAGCGATTGATGCCTTGGCAGCTCTGGAACCGGATTTTGTTTCCGTTACTTTCGGGGCCGGCGGCTCCACTCGCGAAGGCTCACGTCAGCTCGTGCAGAAGCTCAAGAATGAGAAGAATCTGGAGGTACTGGCCTATTTTGCGTGCTATGGGTTAGGCCCGGAGGACATTACTGCCGTTTTGGACAGCTACCAGGCATTAGGTGTGGAGAACGTTTTGGCCGTGCGGGGGGATTTGCCCCGTGACCAGGAGGATTTCAAGCCTCACCCGGAGAGCCTTTCCCATGCTTCCGACCTCCTTGCGTTCATCCGGCCGCGATATGGCTTTTGTTTGGGAGCGGCAGGTTACCCCGAGGGGCATATAGATTGCGAAAGCAAGGACAAGGACATCGAGTACCTCAAGCTCAAGGTGGGCAGCGGGGCTGAGTACATCATCAGCAACTACTTCTATGATAACAAGTATTTCTTTGATTTTGTACAGCGCTGCACGGCTATCGGCATAGATGTGCCGATAGTGCCGGGTGTGATGCCCATATACAGTGTGAAGATGCTGGAGATGCTGGCGGGTCTGTGTGGAGCCACGATCACCTATGAAGTGCGTCAAGGCATAGCATCGGTGCCCGAAGGCGACAAGGAGGCACTTGTCGATTTCGGAATCGAGTTCGCGGCACGCCAGTGCAAGGAGTTGCTCGAGGCGGCAGTACCGGGCCTGCACTTCTACACGATGGATCGAAGCAAGTCTGTGGCGGGAATTGTAAGTCGCCTCAGGTACGATGGAGTCTTGTGATCTACGCTGATGCCTGAGGCCGAGGCTTGTCTTCCTCACTGTCGCCAGACATACGGCGAATAAGGGAGGTGGCTATGGTCACCGCTTGAATACGACCCGACCGTCGAGATACGTTCGCAGGACCTGGGTGTTTTTTATAGCGCTCGCGGGGCATGTGAGCAAGTCTGTGTCTATAACAACGAAGTCGGCCAGTTTGCCTTCTTCCAGAGAGCCGACGTACTGATCCTGGAACAGGGCCCGGGCACAGTTGATCGTATAAAGACGGATGGCCCGCTCACGGGTGAGGGCCTCTTCGGGATGAAGCTGTCCCTCGTACCACTTTGCCCGGCGTGTGATTGCCACCCACATACTCAGGAACGGATTATACGGATTGATCGAGCGCAATGAGCCGATCTTCTGCATGTGATCCGATCCTCCTGCCGCGTTGCCACCGGCTTCGAGGATGCTTCGCAAGGGCTGGAAGTAGCGAAGTCGCTCATAGCCGAAGTGCTTCACCAGAGTTCGGGTGTCCAGGTAGAGCCATGCCGGCTGGACCAAGGGCGTGACACCGAGCTTGGCTGCCTTGTCCACGGCTTGGCGGCTCATGAAGTTGGAATGAGTAATACACGGTCGCGTTCGTCGAAGAGGCATTGTCTTGCCAACCTCCTCGTAGACCTCAAGCAGCGTATGGACGGCGCCGTCTCCGACCGTGTGGGCGGTGAACTGAAGCTCACATTCGGTAGCCGTGCGCACCATTGGCAGCAGCCGCTCCTTGGGGATGAACAAGACGCCGCGGTAGCTGGGATCATCGATTGCATAGATTTTGCTCACGCCCCATGGCTCTCGCATATACGCGCTGCCGGTCAGCATGCCGCCGTCGAGGAAGGTCTTGACGCCGATGATGCGCAGCATCGGGCCACCCTTACATAGTGGATTCTTTGCGACGTTGCGGATACGCTCTTGCACCTCTTCGAGCGGACCAATAGTGTCGATGTGTTGCTGGGCCGATATGCGAACAGTCAAATCACCGTTATCGAGCATTTTCTGGTAGCGTTTGAGGCCTGACCCACTTGACGACCCGTCGCATACCCCGGTCATGCCGACGGAATTGTAGTCCTTGAATAGCTTCAGCAATCGTCGATAGCGATCTCGCTCTGTAGGCTTCTTACCTGAGGATTTGCTCTTGATGTAGCGGTTGCAGCTGCGGAGAATGCCCGTAGGTTCGCCGGTCCGAGGGTCCTTTTCGATGTAGCCTGGGCCCCCATCGGCCACCTGAAAGTCCCTGTCAATGTTGCTGAGCTTCATCGCCAGACTATTTAGGGATGCGTCGGGGCCGGTGCGGAAGACGGTGGGATTCTCCGGAGCTGCACGGTCGAGTTCTTCGCGAGTGGGGTAGCGCTGTTCGCGAAGCCGTGTGATAAAGACCTGCTGGACCACAATCCACTCTCCGTCTTCGAGCGCCGCGGCTCGCGCCTCAATGTAGTCCAGTACGCCCCGGATAGAATCCATCTGTGGAATGGGGTGGTCAAACTCCGTCATGCACGCTGCGGAAGGATGTACGTGCGAATCTATGAGACCAGGCAGGACCATTTTGCCATCAAGGTCCAGAACTTCCGTATCGGGGCCTCTCAGTTGCAGGATGTTCTTATCGTCACCGACGCGCACGATGCGATTCCCTCTGACCGCCATCGCTTGTCGAACAGAGAAGTCCGAATCGACGGTGACAATTTTGCCGTTATGGACAATCAGATCGGCCCCCAAGGCAGACATGGCATCCGGCCGACTCAGGGCCAGGATGACCGCCATGATCAGAATTCTCGGAAAACTGCAGGTGGCTTCTTTCATTTTTCGACCCTTGAAAAGGATGGTCGTGCTTTAGACCTGGGACCGTTTCCGATAACGCACAGATCAGACAGGCCTGAGTGGTATTTCACATGATATTGATCGTGGTGTCAATCCACATACCTGGTTGAGTCATTCACTTTGGGGATTGAAGCAAGAGGTCCTCGATGACTCTCGCAACCTCGTTGGGTCCCATTTTCTCCACGAGGTAGCTATGGTCTTTATTCGGCGCGAGTTTCCATTCGTTGCGGCCATCGTCGTGGATGTAGTTGCATCCCGTAGTGTGTTCCGACCAATAACCCCGCAATCCTCTGACTGCATACAGTACCGCTGTCTGGTCCCAGCTTGGGTGTGCCTTCTCTTTCAAACGCGTCAGCACACAGTCGTAGACAATTCGTAACGGGCTGTCTTGCGGTTCCTCGGCACGGAGGCGGGCCCCGGTCCGAATCTTCTCCCCGATCTCTCTGCCGGTGAATACGATAGGCGTAGGCCAGTTCTCGACAACCAGTTTCGCCGCGGAAGCGTCCGCCTTGAAACTCCACGTTTGATGTTTGCCCGCAGAAGAATACCCACCTCCCACTGCGACCAGTTTTCCGATCTTCTGTCTGATCAATTCAGCACCACTCAACTCACTGAAGCGATCGGGCTTGCTATCCAGGAGTTCCTTCAGGTTGGTCAAGAAGCCCACCGCTACGATGATTACGTTCTTGTCCGGTTCTTCAGCGAGTATTCTGCGGTAGATCTCGGTTGTGTCCGGTGCTTCGTGCCCACTCGTTAGGTCGTGTGGGAATTGGGAGACGAGCCTCTCCCAATAGCGGTTCCAGAAGCGCTTGTGATAAGGCCCTTTCTTGGCGCTGCCTATCGGCACATCAGGTCGGCCGTAGTATGTGTTTATTATATCGCAGACCGCGGCACTCCATTTGTTGCGATTGCACGTCATAACGGCGAGAATTTTGGCTTCGCCGTTGTCGGCGAGCTTATGAAGGATGCCAAGCGCCGCGGCGTCATCAATGTTGTAGCCCATATCGGTGTCAAAGATGATCGAGACAGGTTCTCTGACGTGCGTGGATGACAAACAGGCGGGACCGCGCGCCAGCAGAGTAAGGAGCATCATCGAACTCAAAACGCTTCGCCCATGTGGGAAGTTGCCGTCAAACATAGGGCTCAACCTTGTATTCTCTAATCGCTCTGCTGTCAGTCCACAATATGAGCACAAACAATTAAGAAGGTCGCGGTACTGCTCGTCTGAATCCCGCCGACAACGCTGGGCCTGCCAGGTTCGAGAGAGACCTCGCTGCCCCACTCCCGCGCCTTTGTCTTCTGCGGTCCAATCATGATGTCTTCCCTTGCCGAATCATCGGACACTTCACATCTTGGGCCGTCGGCCACGCTGCCGAATCGTTGGATAGGGCCAAAATACCCGATCTGCCCAGTCGCCGCAATTGCGATCGAAGGAGCGTGTCTTCCGGAGCCGTGTCGTGCGCCTACTTGGAGTCGTTCGCCAAGAGAAATTGTCGGAGCCCTTCCAGGTCATCGGTGTTAATCAGGTCCACACGAGCGGCGAGCAATTCGCGCCAGATGGCATCTCTTGCGGGCGATGGATTGTCCGGTGTAGCCCAAAATCTGACTCGCCTGCCTTTCCGGTGGGCTATCTGCACGATTTCACCTAACTTGCGGCGCTCTTCGACAGGCATCTCGCCTATCCCTTTCCAGGTGAAGTGCCTCGTCCAGTTGTCGCTTATGAGAGGGATAAGGTCGGCCGGGGCGTCAGATTGCAGATCTGCGAGTCTCCCGTCGTAACCGGCGTAGCGGATTTCCCGAGACTCCACCAATTCTCGGGGCCGATTGCCGGAGACGACGGCGAGCACCGGCCTATCGGTACGGCCATCCGGGCCAAAACAGGTTAAGACGTCCCGGTACTCGGCCAATACTCTCTCGAGTGCGTCATAGGTCGGCGCCGCTGCGGACTTGATATCGACGAGCAAAGTGAATTGAGGCCCGTTCGTGTGAACGCGCAGACCATGCTGTCGTATACGTTCCCTCAAAGGATCAAGGTAGAGCGAGCGCAGAGTTCTATTAGGCGCTATTTCGCGGCGTTCGTGAGCTACGTATAGGTCGTCATCGACGAGAAAGATGTCGGCCTCGACGCTATTAAAGCCGTGCGCAAGCGCATCATAGAGGGGTCGTTTGTGTTCGTAGTCATTGTGCGCATGTGCCTGAGGCAGCGGTATGACGGATGTCTCAGTCGGGTACGATCTGCATGACAATTGCGATAGTAATACCAAGCAGCAGGACGCGACTACGCTTATATGTCTCACTTGAATCGACACCTCCCACTCGCATTTGATTGGCGAAGCTGTTGTGTTCGCAAGGGACAAACCTCATTCTCCGAGTGCGAAGTCAACCGCGGTTTTTGCATGAATGCTTGTCGAATCGAAAAGGGGGACTTCGCAGTCTTGCTGTTTGATCAACAATCCCAATTCCGTGCAGCCGAGGATCACTCCTTCGGCGCCTTTCGCGCCAAGGGCCTGGATTATCGCGCCCAGCGTTTCTTTGGAGGCCCGGCCTATCATTCCAAGACACAGTTCGTTGTAGATTGTATCGTTGACAATCCGGCGATCTTCGAGATCGGGTACTATGACGGCCACCCCATGTTTACTTAGCAGCCTGTTCGTGTAGAAATCCTCCTCCATAGTGAATCTGGTTCCCAAGAGCCCGACTTTCTTGAAGTTCCTTGCCTTGATGGCCTGGGCCACGGCATCAGCGATGTGCAGCAGCGGAATCTCAACGCTTTTCTCAACTGTGTCGGCCACTTTGTGCATTGTGTTCGTGCACAGCATGAGAAAATCTGCGCCGGCCATTTCCAGTCTTCGGGCTGCATCGACCACCAACTGCGCGGCCTTTTCCCATTTGCCTTGGCGCTGTAGATTCTCGATCTCTGCAAAATCGAAGGAGTACATGAGAATTTTGGCCGAATGCAATCCGCCGAGGCGTTCTCTGACGTCCTCGTTTATTATGCGGTAATATTCGAGCGATGATTCCCAGCTCATCCCGCCGATGAGCCCTATAGTCTTCATCGCTTTGCCTTTCGCTCAGCGACGCGAAGCGCCTTTTGTGCCCAATCGCGCAGCGAGTCCCTGTTCTCAAGAACGTCGATAGGAACTTCATAATACTGCATCACGTTTGGCTTGTCGGGGAATGGGCGAAACGGCCCCATACCCGCTGCTTCGTAGTCCGGCCGGTTGGACTCGTCCGCCTTGAAGTACAGCACATCATCCGCGATCAAGGCGAAGAACAAGCCGTCGAGATATAGTCCGACGCCGCCGAACATGCGCTTGGCCTGAACGGGACCGGCACACTCCAATTGATCGAGCACATAGGTCAGATATTCGTCACTTACCGACATTTTCCACCTGCCTTAAACGGCCTCTGCCGTGACCACCAGCGTCGTCATATTACGGGTAGAATACTCGACCCTTCCCAAGCGTACAAACTCAAGTTGTCATGCGGCGTGGTACGAAGATGCGCCGGTCGAACACATTGCTGGCCGCGGCATCCGAATAGTCGTGAATTTCGCTGTTTTGGGGATTATTTCCGTAACCCTTTTTCTGTAGAAGTTCGCCGCGATCTTTGCCCCGTGGAAATTGGCTTTGAATTGGGTCTGGTTTTTCCGCCCCCGCTGACGCCCAATATCACGATAAATCCTTGTCACAAATCCGTTTAAGCCCATCTTCTCATCCGGGAAATTGGCTTTGTTTTTTCAAATCGCGCTCTCTGAACCGCCCCCCGAGGCTCGTCATTCCGCACTCGTTGCGGAATCCAGGACCATCAGAAACTCTGGATTCCTGCCTGCGCAGGAATGACAGACCACCATTCCGCCGTTTCGGCGATTACCTTTGAATTGGCTTTGTTTTCCAGCAGCCTCAATCCGATAAAATCATCATAATGCCTTCCTCGAAAAGATGTTACGTTCACCTGGGCGTCCGAGAAATTGGCTTTGTTTTGCACAATAGGCTCTCCCGGTAAGGCCGGATCGAGCCCGTGTCTCGGGGCTCGCAGCTCGCATTGCGTCGTGCGTATTGCGTATCTGGTATTTGGCGTTCACGACTGACGACCCACTATTGACCATATCCTATTCTCTATTCACTGTCGATTATTGTTCTCTATATACCATACAGCCGGGCGGGGGGATGTCAAGCAGATTTCGTCCAAATGTCGGGCTTTCCAGGGATTTTCGGGCCGCAGAGGGCTCAGAGACCGCTCATAGACGAGTAGGGTGCGATATTTCGCACCATATCCTGATTCGTATGGGTCTTGGGCGGTGGCGGGCAGCCGAGGGTCCGACGCCTGGAAATCTTCGCGAATTGCAAAAAATATATCGATAGACAGTCAACGCTCCGTGAATCGCATTCGCCTTTAGGATAGAAGGCGTTGGTAAGCATAGTGGGCGCTGCTTGCTGGCAAGCGCTACGCTTCACAATCTTGCGAGGTGAGGCTCGAGAGCGACGAGCAGGAAAAACTCAAGACTGATTCGCTTTGCGACGACCTGGTCATAGATTGCTCCAATGCCAATACCATCACTTGCCAGGCCGCCCTGCTCACTCGGGCAACAGCCATAGAGAACACGGTAAAAGAAGCCTACCAGAACGCCGACATCAATGTCACCGAGAAGCCGGCTCTGGAGGCAGCGTGGGAGTGTTTCCAGGGTATCGTGCCAGCGTGTTCGGCAAGGCAGGCGACATACCATCACAGAGCTGCATGATATACTGCGAAATCTTTAGGGACCGGGGGATTACTGACATTGCAAGGACAGTCAGCCATGAAGTCGGCCATTGCCTCGGGCTTTGGCACTCCGAGTACGATCCGGAAACGGGCTTTGAGGCCGATAGAGACGGGATCATGAAGTGGGAGGACACTGCGGGCCATATACCATGTAAGAAGCAGTGGTATGACCTCCTGTCGGCCCACACCATACCTGATAGGTTTTCAGACTATCACATTAACGAGCTGAGATCGTCCACGGTCGAACAACCGTGAAGAGCGACCCGTAGAACAGAAGGCAGACGCAACAAAGGCGCAGATGAAAATGTTTAGCAGACACGCATGCATCTCGAGTATGCTTCTCGCGTTTCTCTGCCAGCAGGCACAAGTCTCAGGAATGCGCGAAGTTGAGTTCCTGTGCAACAAAGGCCAATATCTGTGTGGAGAGCCGATCTTGCTGAGGACAACGGTAGCCAATCTTGAGGACAAGAACTTCGTAGGGGAGCTCACCTCCGGTGGCTACGAGGGCAAGTACTGTTTTGGCGGCTCTTTCACAATGCATATCGCTCTTGGTGACGGCGAATTCAGGGACATCCTGGGAAGAGACACAAAGCGGCCGAGCTTCCCTGTTAGCGTGCCCCCGCTACATGTCGAGTACTGGAGTGACCGCCACGGTCTGCCCGGCAGGCTCAACTTGGGCGAGCGGAGTGAAAGGGTAGACATGCTTGTTCTGTCGAGACCAGGTGACTACAAGCTGATGGCGGTGTTCAAGAACCGGGATCGAAGTGTCAGAATGGCCTCCGACCCAATTGACCTCAAAGTCATACCGGTTGGCGAGGAGGAAGAAGGCTTCTCAAGATTGGCTGACCAAGCAGTCTTTCTTAAACTGGGCCGTGCGATTCATGCAGCCTTCTACGAGGAGTGTGACGAAGGTCTCATTGGAGACAGTGCTGTCGGGGAGCTGGCCGCAAAGATATTAGAGGAGTATCCGGACAGTGAGTTCGCCGAATACATACGGTATTGCCATATGCTGTCGCCTAGTCCGACGCAAACAGAGTTCCGTGAGCTTGCGAAAGGGCGGAAGGAACCAGCACTGCGCTACGTACGCGAGAATACCTCGTCCTGGCTCTTGGCGGACCTATACCGCAAGTTGTTCTGGACCTATGTGGCCGAGAAAGACAGAGAAGGAGCGCAAAAGATCCTTAACGAGTCTTCACGGCGTGCACCGCATGCCGCAGTGTTGAAGTATGTCAGGGAGGAAGGCGCCGCGAGATTGAGTAAGCTGCCAGAGGCACAGGTCCGGCCGGTAAGCCACAAGGCTTGGCCAGCGTATATGACTGCCATTGCCGTCGCAATCACCGTGGCCGTTCTGGGCTTGACGTCGCTTGGAGGAGTCGTCTTGGTAAAAAGGCGCAGGAAGTAGGTCTCCTACCTTGGTGGAGAACTGTCGGCACGAAACGAGCGCCTTTTCCGGGCCATCTTAGTGAATTGGTTGTGGCTGTGACGATTGCGGAGATGCTCCCGGAGGGGTGTGGACAATAGTGGTTGTCGAATCAACAGGATGCTCATTGGGGCTTGCAGAAGCGAACAAGAAACTGTATAATAATTGGGGAAAGGGGATACGATATGTTTATGAAACCGTTCACTAACGGAGCTGTCTGTTTGGCTTTCTGTGCATCGTTAACAGTTATTTCAGCAAGCTCAACTGTCGCCACAGGTAGCTCTGCAGCGCGTCACAGCTGTTCGTCAGCTGAGAAAGCTCTCCTTATAGCACTCGGCCTCGACGAAGAGGTTAATGACAGTGAAATCATTAGACTACTATACATTCCTGTTAAGCGCATCTATGCCAGCGGGTTAATCAGGTACAGGAAAATATCTTCCGCGACACCGGAACTTGTGCAAATCGTGAACGATGACGGAGCGACCCTTTTTGCAAAACTCGCCGCCGCCGAAGCATTGTGCGATTTTGGGAACAAGGAGTGGATAAAGGTGCTTAAGCCGTTGGTCGCCGATCCGAACAGCCGCGTCCATATTTCATCCAAGATCCAATTGGGTGGCCTGCTGGCTCGCGCCGGGGACTACTCCCAGTTGGAATTCTTAGCCAGTCATGTCGCTCATCCCAAGCGGTTCGTACGGTCTGGGGTAGTCCAAGCACTTGGGAATTTCCGAGGGAAGGGCCGAACAGAGGTATCCGCTGCGGCACAACTTGTGGCTCGTGTTGCGACCTCTGATCCCTCTCCCTGGTT
>CP070675.1:5229469-5253545 GCA_020352215.1 Phycisphaerales bacterium | reverse complement strand
AGACTCCCGATCTTCCGTACGAACAATCCGACGGCTCGCCGTACCGCATCGACACCGATTACTTCGGAGAGAAAAGGAATACCACCAATCCCTTCCCGGGCCCCTTCGAGCTTGCCGACGGCGGAAGGCACATGCTGAAGGTCTGGCCGATGGCTATCCGACGATAGGACAAGCCTTGTCAATAACTTGCTAAACAGTCACCGAATGTGTAGCACATTCAATGGCTGATTCAAGACGCAAAGGGCACGTGACTTTCTCGAACTGACGGCCCTCAGGCGGTGCCGAGTGTGGCGGCATGTCTCAGGGCTTCATCGCCCGGTAGTGCACGCGGACGTCGATCAGGCCGGTGACGAAGCGGCTGGGTCTTGATATACCCAAATAAGTCTGTTATGATAGCCTTCACCAGGAAAACCTGCTGGGTCCAATGGAGTGAGATGATGGCTTTTGAATACCAGTGAGCGGTTGCCAATCAGGAGGCGCGATCATGAGCGAGAAACGACAGACAAGTCGGTTTACGCCGGCTCAGGTAAGACTCTCTGGGCGCGAAAGTGGCAGGTTCCAAGAAGCATTTACATTGATCGAGCTTCTGGTCGTGATCGCCATCATTGCGGTACTGATGAGCATCCTCATGCCAACACTGAATAGGGCCAGAGAGCAGGGAAGACGTGCGGCTTGCCGTAGTTATCTCAAGACACTGACACTTGCCTGGATAATGTACGCCGATGAGAACGACGATAAGATCGTCAACGGCGAAGCCTACTCGGACCCTACCGGCCCCCCCGCTGCCCCCGTGCCCACATCCGGTCCTCACAAGGGCGAACGCTACTGGGTAGGCAACGATTGCGCCTCTGGTTTCGCGCGGGGAGAACAACGACCGGTTGATATACAAAAGCAAGCCATCCGAGTCGGAGCGCTGTTTCCCTACTGCCCAGCCGAAAAGGTGTATCGGTGCCCGACCGGTGTTCGCGGAGAGATGCGCACGTACTCCACGGGCTATGGGATGAACGGCTGTTTCGATGCAGCTGGAACCTATGTCGGTAACCGGGGAGTAAGAGTGGGCAAAACGGTGTTGATGGTCAAGAAGAAATCGGAGATAACCGTCCCCGCTCCGGTTTACAGACTCGTCTTTCTTGACGAGGGCCAGATTAGTCCGGATAGCTACGCGATTCACTACACTACACCAAGCTGGTGGGACCCGCCGTTTGTCCGACACGGGGACGGCACGAACGTCTCTTTCGCTGACGGCCACAGCGACTACTGGAAGTACGGAGGAGCAGAGACGATACGAGTCGCCAAGATGCTCCCGCTTCCGTACAACTACAGGCCTACTACCGATGAGGGCTTGGCTGATTTGCGGAAGATGCAGATAGCCATCTGGGGCAGATTAGGCTACTGACCAATTCCTGAAGCCTGACCCGACTGTCCGAAGCGCGTTCGGCTCAGCTCACGGCAAACTCCACCCGAAGGGTCGATGCAAGAAACGAAAAACGAGACACGCTTCACCCTTCCCGCGATACCCGATACACAATACGAGATACGAATCTACTATCAAGCACAACTCATCAAAAAAGTACCGGACACCTTTAATTGCGAAAGAGGTCGGACTTCGTTCTGAGTTGCGAGTAGTATTCTTGGAGTCGTTTGAAGTATGTCAGGGTCCTCAATTTCAGGTTGTTGTCTTTGTCTTGGGATTTCGAATACTCATAAGTTACGAATCTATGGTGGATTTTGTCGCTAAATTCCTCGATCTCACGTATCAGATAGCGGATTTCTTCTAAGTTATTGCGTTGATTTTCACCAGCGAGGACCATGGTGCCGCCACTTATATCTCGCAATGATTGATACGTGTCGCTCAACTGTTTTGCTGACAGATCCATCGCCTGCCAGTCCTCCCGATCAATTGCCGCACTCAACTCTTCGAATGCAGCATCTCCCTCAGCGATCCTGGGAAAAACGATACTTTGGGCTTGTTGGGGTGTCAGATTGACCTGCAATTCATAGATCTGCCCTGGAAGGATAGCCAAATCTATTGTCATCGGGACACAGATCATAGCCAGGAGCAGAAACATGACGAATGAAACCAGAGATAAGCCGGCCAGTCGGACCGTCGATTTGTTCTCACTGCGGTATTTCCATTCGAAGACACCCCAACCTGCGAGCACTAATAGCATACAGAGCCAGGGAATCCAAAAGAGGTCAAATAACAATAAGCCCAAAAATCCTCGTATTGTCCCGAGGTAGGCAAAGGTCGGCGTTCCCAGGTGCTCATGGAGCGCAAAGATTTGTGGAAGAATGTATAACGGCGGCGCCACCACGAGAAACACTTCCGCTGCAATGGTCAGTATTAAGGCCACATGCGCAACAAAACTCCATTTCCATCCGGTCTTCATTGTCCTCTCCTTCCAGGCCATGGATTTCTCAATCAATAGTGTGGTTAAACGCCGGCCGTGAACAGCTTGTAAACCGTCACGAATCATCACCGGATCGCCGAACTCCTCCATTGCCTTCTGGGCCGCCTCTTCTCGAGCCATGCCGGCCGCGATATTTCCGTCGATCTCCGCAGTGAGATGCTCCTGTAGTTCCTTGCGCAGATGCCGGCGAAGTTCGGGTGAACCGCCCACACCGCAACACGCCCGGTCTAAGAATCGTTCCACGTCATTCATTGGGTTTCTCCAAGACTTGATTCACCGCTTGTGAAATAATCGACCACGACTCTATCTTCTCTGCCAAAACGGCCTCCCCCGTCTGGGTCATATGATAATACTTACGCTGGCGGCCTTCTGGTTTTCCCTGCCACTGGGCCCGAACCAAGCCGTCCTTCTCCAGCTTATGCAGACTGGGATACAGCGATCCGGCTTTCCACTCAAAAGCTCCATTTGTTTCCTGTCTAACGGTGGTCGCCAGCTCATACCCGTACATGGCCCTGCGCTTCAGCAGTGACAGAATCAACAGCGACAGCGTTCCTTTGATCAGTTCGGTATCCATACGATCATTAACTCCAGCAGGATAAAATGAATCTTGGCTATAGGGTCTCTATATATAGAATAGCTATATAATATCTGTCGAGTCTGCCAAGGGCAAGACGAATTTTTCAGTATTGGAAAAAAAATAGAAAAAACTTAGACGTATCGTTTAGGGCTACGACAAGCTATCGTAATATGATCTGATTATTGAGGGCTGCCAGAATTAGACAACCACGATTGGCCAACGCGGAATTGGCGGTCATGGCTCTGCTTTGGCGGAGCGGCGGGCCCGTAACGGCTCGCCGAATATGCGGGCAACTCTATCCTGACACGACCAAGGCCCAGCACGGAACGGCCCAGAGGCTTTTGCAGCAGCTGGAGGACAAGGGGTGCCTCGAGCGTGACCGTAGCCTCCCCGTCGAGGCAACCGAATACCCTTGCAGTCCACGCGGGAACCGTGCAAATTCACCGCATTATTGTTGCCTGCGGCGCCCTTTTCGGCCTGTTTCGCCCCCTTCTTCAGTCGGCGGATCATTGCCCGGCGGGCTAACCGCCCGGCGAACAACCGCTAATCCGGCCCCCCGCGAGGACCATACCTGTGGCTTTGTGAGAAAGACCCCCGTATCTTGACAGTATGACCATATGATGGGTCGAAAAGCACCTACGGCACTGCAGGCCCAAGCCAGCGCTCGGCAAAGGCCATCAAGTCTTCGTAGTCGACCAGGCCGTCGCTGGTCAAATCCGTACCGTCGCGGCATAAGAAACTGCCGTCGGCTTGCAGCCAGCGTTCAGCGAGGATGCAGAAATCATCAAAGTCGATGTCATTGTCCCTATTGAAGTCTCCTGTGACGAACCGCCAGATCAACAGACGGATGTCATCGAAGTAGACCACCCCCGTACCGCCAACGTCTCCGCTACGCTCAAAGCCGATACCCACCTCGGTCACACCGTCACGGTCCGCGCCGAACGATGCTAAGTCAATACTCCACCGCCTCCACCGTTCTCGCTTCAGGTCGGCTGTATCGCCGTCGTATGCAACCTTGGAGCCGTTGAGCTTGATGTACATCTTCTCCGTGCCGGAATTGCCCTGAGAACCACGGAACCACAGCGTTAGGGTATTGACGCCGTACCTGGCCCAGTCCTGGCCGATTCCCAGATCAGCCGTACCGGCTGTGGCCTGCGAATAATCGGCAGTTCTGTTGTCATAGTAGAATGGCATCGACTGCCTGCCCCCGTGAGCAATGTTCGGACATGGCCTAACGGGCCAATTGCAGCCTACCTCTGAGCCGTTATTAGGGTCGTCCCATCCGTCTTTCCACGTATCAAATACCCTATGTGACTCCTCGTCATTGTAGTCCTCAAAGTCATCGACGACGATGAAGTCCGGCTCAGGCGGAGGCGGGACTTTGGTGATGTGGATGTCGTCGATGAATATCCTGCCCTCGCCGCCTGTGACTGGATCGTCGCGGTTGCCAAGGCCGATGTACATTCTCGTGACAACCGCGGGATTCACATCCGTAAATTCGCTAAATGAGATCTTCCACTCGGTCCACTCATCGACAAGTACTGCGTCCGGATCCGGATTGGGGACGACAGCGACTTGGCCGGTGCCATCCTCAATCGCCACATAGAGGCGCTCCCGATCGTTGTCCGCCAGACCCAGGACATACATTGCCAAGGTGTCTGCGTTGTCGATAGTCCAGTCTTGCGGCGTCTGCCAGGCCCGCTCGACCTCCGAGTACAATAGTGTCCCGGTCCTTTCATTGCGAGTACCCTCGAATACTGTGCCGTCGTTGTCATAAAGGAGGGGCATAGATTGCAGGCCATTGTGGGCGATATACTGCTCAACATAAGGCACGTACATGTAACCTACAAAAGAGCCGGTATTGTTGCCGACGAAGGGCGCAACACCGCAATCCGGATCGCCGGCGTGGCCGAATCCGTCCAGCCACGTAAAGAATATCCTGTTGCAGAAGTCGTCGTAGCTCTCGAAATCATCGACCACCGTGCGCTTGGGCTCCGGCGGTGGAGGGGTCTTGGTGATGCGGATGTCATCGATGTGGATTCGGCCCTGGCCACCGGGGATTGGGTCGTCGCGGTTACCGATGCCGATGTACATCTTCGTGATGACGGCGGGATTCACGCAGGTGAAATCTCTGAGTGGGACGTTCCATTCGATCCACTTCTCGCTGAGTATGGCGTTGGGATCCGGATGAACGACTACCGCAATTCGGCCGGCGCAATCCTCGAGCGCCACGTATAGGCTTTGCCTGTCATTGTCGGCCTCACCCAGGACGTACAAGGTTAGTGTGTCCACACCGTGGATCGTCCAGTCTTGAGGTGTCTCCCAGGTCCGGTCGGTCTCAGAGTAGTAGGGCTTGCTACTATTGTCGTAGTCGATCGGCATGCATTGCTTGCTACTGCGCCCGAATGGGTTATACCCTATCCAGGGCCAGAAACCTACGGTCGAGCCTGTGCCGTTACCCGGATGACCTGGCGGCGGCTCGGTGTAGCCCCACCCATCTATCCACGTCTGGAAGATTCTATGGGGTGAATAGTCGTTGTAGTCCTCAAAGTCGTCCACGATGAGGAAGTCTGGCTTGGGTGGTGACAAGAGTTGCCACCAGAGAATCGGATAGCCTCCGTCGGCAGGGATCGCCCAGATGTCGCTTGCGCCGTCGGCGGGGCCGACGAAATCCCAGCCAGCTGCCCTAAAGGTGTCCGGGTCCTGCATCTGGGCTGTTGTCCTGCCCTCTCCGTAGTCAGGCTCATCGATTCCGCTGGTTTGGATATCCCAAAAAGAGGATTCAACAGCACCACAATTCCAGCCGACTATGCCGCCTACATATTCGGTGCCGGTTACTTTGCCGACCGAGTAGCAGCATCGGATGGTGCCCCGTCGGGCCTCTCTGCAGGAATTGTGACCCGCAAAGCCTGCTACGTTGCGGTTGCCCGTTACGTCCCCCGTGGCATAGCAGTCTGTGATATATGAAAACGCCATGTTGCTGCCTACGAAGCCGCCGACGGACCGTTCGCCTGTGACACTGCCAGTGGAGCAACTGTTCATTATGCTGGCACCGTGGTCGCTACCTGCGAGGCCACCGACGGTCGAGTATCCCGTGACGGCCGCGGTGGAGCTGCACTGGGTGACTGTTCCCCAGTGAATATATCCCACGAGCCCGCCGACGCCTGAGCGTCCGTTGACGTTACCTCCATCCACGTGACAGCCGCTGATGCTACCTTCTCCGAGACGACCAACCAGCGCGCCGACGTTGGCTGCTGCTGCCGCATCGACGCTCGGGTCTATCAAGCTCAGATTCTTGACCTCCGCATTCTCGTCGTCGACATACCCAAAGAGACCGATGTAAAACGTATCATCCGAGTCGTAGGTGAAGTTCCGAATCTTGTGCCCGTTGCCGTCAAACACGCCTGTAAATGGGTGATCACGATCAAGCCGAATGATGTTGAAACTTGCCCCCGCAAGCTCCGCGAGATCGATATCCGCCATCAGCTTGAAGTGCCTGTCCCAATCGTTCGGCTGGGCCCCGATGGCGTTCAACTGCTCGGCCGTGTAGATCAGGTAAGGATCGTTCGGCTCACCGGTGCCGCCGCCATATTTGGCCCGGGCAGAAGAAGTGACAACGCAAACTGTGACAAGGACAGACGCGGTCCACCGAATTCGTGCGCTTCTTGCCTCGCTCATTTCCGATCCTCCTCACCACCGAGTTCAGGTAACACGATAGCTGCCCGCCCCTGTGGAGCGCCCCTGCGTGCGAATCGAATACAACCGGCATGATGTTGGCTCCACAGTTGCTGCTTCTATAATAACAGAAAGAATCGGTTGTGAGCAAGCATTGTCATTGCCCACACTACGATTTCTGCCTCGGCCTTTTTCGTTCTCGATAAAGGGCAGTCGACATCTTATTTCTAATTTGCATTTCGGCCCCCTCTACACTAAAATCGGCCCACTTTTATCGCATTTGGACAAACAGAGGCGAACAATGACAGAGGCTATTGCACAGCAGATAAGGCAACTCAAGCGCGGCACGGTTGAGATCTTCACCGAGGCAGAACTTGCGCAGAAGCTCACTACGGCCGCCGGGGCAGGCAGGCAACTGCGCATAAAACTCGGACTGGACCCAACCAGCCCGGATATACATCTCGGCCACACCGTCGTACTGCGCAAGATGCGTCAATTCCAGGACCTCGGTCACAAGGCCGTGCTAATAATAGGCGATTACACGGCGAGAATCGGCGACCCGACCGGCCAGGACACTACCCGGCCGGTACTGAGCCCCGAGCAGATCGAACGAAATGCGAAGACATACTTCGAGCAGGCGGGCAAAATCCTGGACACCTCTCGAGACAAGCTCGAAATCCGCCACAACAGCGAGTGGCTGTCGGACTTGAGATTAGCCGATGTCATCGCCCTGACGACCAGCATGACCGTCGCCCGCATGCTGGAGAGAGACACCTTCGAGCTGCGATACAAGAAGGGTGACCCGATCGGGGTGCACGAATTTCTCTACCCGCTGATGCAAGGCTACGATTCGGTTATGGTCAAAAGTGACGTCGAGTTGGGTGGCACCGATCAGACTTTCAATAACCTTGTCGGCAGAGACATCCAGCGGACCCACGAGCAAGAGCCCCAGGTCGTAATCACAATGCCGATCCTGGTCGGGCTTGACGGCAAGGAGAAAATGAGCAAGTCCAAGGGCAACTACATCGGTGTGACCGATGAGCCAAACGACATGTTCGGCAAGGTCATGAGCATCTCCGATGAAATGATGGAGAACTACTTCACGCTCCTGACCGACCAGCCACCCGAAAGAATATCTGAGCTCGTCGACCCGGGCAAAACTCATCCGAAGCAAGCAAAGGTTTTTCTGGGCAAAACTATCGTCACGCAATTCTATGACGAGCAGGCCGCGCACGTGGCCGCCGCCGAATTCGACAAGGTCTTTGCGCAGGGCCAGATCCCCGACGAAATGGCGGAAATCGAGCTGGCCCCGGGCGCCGTTACCGTCAAACAATTGCTCCTCGCTTGCAGGCTCGTCGATACCGGGGGCGAGGCAAAACGCATGGTTGCCCAATCGGCGGTCACGGTTGCAGGTCGGAAAGTAAGCGATCCCAACGCGGAAATTACCCCCGAAGACGGCATGGTCGTTCAGGTCGGAAAACGCAAGTTCGCTCGGCTGAAATGCTGATGATTCCGGCGGCAGAATTCTTGCCGCAGGCAGAAAACCTTTTCCGATTTCCCGCCCGGATGTGGTATAATATTGGGTAAATACAATGCGGTACGATGCAAAGGACCGCCGAAAACCGTCCAGGGATCGGAAGATGGTGTTATGTTGATAAGATTCCACCGGCATGCCCGTGCGCGCATGGCCGAGCGGGGCACGACCAAGGAGGAAGTCGCTGTTACGGTGGAAGAAGGAGAACGCTTCGATGCGAAGTTCGGACGAGTCGGTTTCCGCAGGAATTTTGTGTTTGACAGTATGTGGGGGGGCAAATACTATAAGACCAAGCAGATCGAAGCTTTCGCCTTTGAGCGAGTCAGGGACTGGCTGGTTGTTTCGGTGATTACCCGATACTTCTGAGCGACACGGCACGGAGATGGCAGTATGAAGTTCACGTTCGACCCACGATACAACGTAGGTTACATCCGCTTCGGCGAAAAACAGGCCGACGCCGAGTCAATTCGGGTAAGCGATGAGCTCGTCGTGGATATTGCACCTGACGGAACGGTTTATGGAATCGAGCTGCTCAATGCCAACGAGCAATTGGGGCGGGAAGATACGGGCGAGTTTCGTATAGTCAACGAGGAGACAGGCGAACACAGGAAGCTGCCGGTAGCGAAGAAGAAGCGGCGCCGCAAGTAATCAGCCCACACCAAAGGCCGGATGCCTTATTTGCCTGTACTTGTTAATCACCACGAACAGTAGAAAACCCAAGGCCAACAGAAGTTCCGCGGGCTCTTGATCTCTCCACACAAAAAACGTACCTATTCGCAGGCTCTCCCACCCAAGATATTTGACGGCCACTCTCTGGGCAAACTCGTAGTAGGTATAGATGAAGATAACGGCGAAGAAGTACGAACTCAGGAACCAATCGGGCACAAAATACTCCAAATGTCGGTCGCTTCGGCCTCTCTCCCGGCGCGGCACGACTATCCACGCCAAAGACGCCACCAAACCAACCACGATGTAGATTCCGTGCAGAACGGGCCGCATTACACGCACGTTGTGAAAAGTCAGTTCACCCTGGAAATTGTGTTTCCTGAAGAACTCAGGCGTATTGATGTTGAATATCCGCTGGCCCCAGCTAATCTCCTCCAGAAATATGAAGATAAAACACAAAGATAGAATTACGTACAGAGAGCCAAGCAGCGCGCTGCCCCTCCTGAAGAATCCAACGGAAATGGACACGGCGAAAAGAAACGCGGTGAAGTATATCACGCACGTCAGGTTCTCGAAGACTGCATCTTCCTGAATCATCCGATCGTAAGTCTGACCCAGCGCGACCTTCACGTACAAACCGACCGCAATAAGCACAAAGGGGACCGCGAAAATGGCCAACCTGACGGCGCGGTTCCTTGGAAAAAGTACCAGCGATTCCATTCTGATGCCTCCTCTGTATCGCGTAGTACCCTGCTTTGTAATATGCTGACAGTATAGTCCGATAATGTCAGATTTCACGCCTAAATCCAAAAAAACTGTGAAAAATGCGAAATACACAGTTATAATGGATCGCCATGAAGTTGCCTGAATTGAAGAAACCTGAGAAGTACGTCGGCCTGTATGTTTTCGACTTTGGCGACCATACAGGCGTCGGATTCACGGCTCAAGAGGTGGCTGAGCTGCTGGAGAGCGAGAGGTACAAGGATGGGAAGGTTTACAGGATTCACAGGGCCTATCCCGATGGCAAACTCGAACTGAGAGGCATTCCGGCGCAGCTGTTCCAGCTTGAGGCCGGTATGTTCTTCTACAGCAGCGATCTCGAGACTGCCAGGGGCGATTTCAAGCGGCTTAGCAACCTCGCTGTCGGAACTGCGCCGCCCTGCCGAGCCAAGGTACACCTGGCCAAATATGGTGACGGCAAGTTCGTTGTGGCGATGATCTACCCGGCCGAGTACGACGACGAGGTAAGCTCCTGGCTTTTGGACGTTCAATACAAGACCGCCGGGGCCGCGGAAGGTGGCACGGGAGCCGTCCAAAGATACTACGATCGAGCGCCGGAGATCTTAGACAGGCACCAACTATTCGGTCAATCAGAGTCGAAGAGTAGAACCGGCGAAGAGCTGCTGGCCTCAGTGAAAGTAGCTGTCCAGAGATGATCGGCTGAATGGGTCGCATGCTGCTGCCGGACGCGGATAGATTGTGGCCTGTGCGATTATACTGAACCACTGCAAGTGAAACAAATGTCTCCTCGCACTAAACGAAATTCGTTTCTTGGTTCGGTCGGCGGCGCAGTTCTGTTACTGTTCGGCAAGTCTACAGCCGAGCCGAGCGCCGACGATCTGAGACGGGCCGAGTTCAAGACCAGCACCCAGCGTCTGGGAATCCGATTCAGCGAGCGAATTCGCGATGTCTTTCGCTTCCGGTGGCTGCGAAGGTTGTAGCCCATCTGAAATACTGTCGAGGTTGCTTGCCCACCGAGAACCGTCCTCTCCCAACTATCTGAGCCTTGCTAAGAATAAGGTCTTGGTACATTTGCTTTGGCGGGGATTGAGCCAGCTTCCGGAGAACAGGCCGCTTGAACTTGTCAACCCCCAACTGGACCCATGGATGAAGCTCTCCGTGCAACTCCCGGAATTCGCGGAAGTCTGACCTATGATGCTGCCGATGTTACTAACGCGTATAGACGCGCCTCGAATCCCGCCAACGAATCATCAGCAGGATAGAAATAGACAGTTAGAGCCTGGGCTCCACGCAGGAAAGAGTGGATGAGCTCAAAGACAATAAAAGGGGCGCATGGCCTGATTGAATCCGGGTTCATCAATAACCCGCGGGTCTACATAGGTGGGCTTTGTTCGTAGTCTACGTGATTCTTGGCAAGATTCAGGCCATGGTGACTTTCTTCAGAACATGGACTGAAGATTCAGTGTATAATGTGCAGCGGAAGTGGCAGCGGGCCATCGTCGGTCCGCTCAGTAGCTGCCGAAGGTCAAAGTAAGGAAATATAGCGCTGCCGACAGCGAATTCGAAAGATCCAACAGACCCAAAGGCGTGACCACCCGATCCCAGCTCTGCCGGCCCGGAACCGCCGCAGAAATGAGCGGCCCGATCACATCTTTTGCCTGCTGCTGATTTCAGCGTTCGCGACAAACCTCAGAATGAGCCTGTTCTTTCTCACGACAGGCATTTGCGCGTGGAGAATCATTATGAAGGCGCTCCTTGTGAATCCGTACACACCCGTTACGTTTTGGAGCTTCAAACACGCTTTGAAGTTCGTCTCCAAGAAGGCCATCCTGCCGCCACTGGGACTCTTGACAGTCGCCGCGATGATGCCGAACGCTTGGGACAAGAGGTTGATCGACATGGCTACGACGAAACTGCGGGACAGAGACATCCGGTGGGCCGATTATGTGTTCATCTCAGCGATGTTCATTCAGCGGCAGTCCGTACGCCAGGTGATAGACAGATGCAGAAGGCTCGGCAAGAAGGTAGTCGCTGGCGGCCCACTCTTCACATCGGTGCCCGAGTACTACCTTGACGTGGATCATCTTGTCCTTGGTGAGGCCGAGGCCACGCTGCCCCTATTCCTGGAGGATCTGGAACACAACTGTGCCGGACGCATGTACCGCACACGAGACCGGGCCGACCTGAGCAAAACGCCGATGCCACTTTGGGAACTGGCTGCGATCAAGAAATATGCCCTGATGCCTATCCAGTACTCTCGCGGATGCCCGTTCGACTGTGAGTTCTGTGATGTCACGGCGCTATTCGGACACCAGATGCGGACAAAAACGAAGGAGCAAATGCTCGCGGAACTGGAAAACCTATATGGCCTGGGGTGGCGAGGCCAGGTCTTCATCGTCGACGACAACTTCGCAGCGAATAAGGCCAAGCTAAAGGCCGAGATACTCCCGGCCATCATCAAATGGATGGGAGAACACAAGCATCCGTTTTCGTTCAACACCCAGGCCTCTATCAACATCGCCGACGATGAGGAGCTTATGAGGTTGATGGCCGAGGCCGGCTTTGACTGCGTGTTTATTGGGATCGAGACACCCAGCCAGGAGGGGCTGACCGAGTGCAACAAGGTACAGAACAAAGGCCGTGACATGATCGCCTGCGTCAAGAAGATCCAGAGAGCCGGCATGCAAGTTCAAGGAGGATTCATCGTTGGTTTCGACAGCGACAAGACCTCGATCTTCGAAGGACTTGTCCGGTTCATTCAGGAAAGTGGGGTAGTGACCGCAATGGTCGGTCTGCTCAATGCGCCCAGGGGAACAAAGCTTTACAAGAGACTCATGAGGGAGAACCGGCTGGTAACGGACTCCTCTGGCGACAATACAGACCTCTCGATAAACTTCGTTCCTAAGATGAGGCTCGAAGAGCTTGTGAAGGGCTACCAGCATGTCGTTCGGACGGTCTATTCGCCGAGGCAGTACTATGAGCGAGTGCTGACATTCCTGCGGAACTACAAGCCGCTGTCCAACACGAAGGTCAGATTCACTGCCTCCGACATCAAGGCATTTCTGAAATCTATCTGGCGTTTGGGAATAGTAGGCCGAGGCCGGCTCCATTACTGGAGGCTCATTCTCTGGTCGCTGCGAAGCCCACGATACTTCCATTTGGCCGTGACACTCGCCATATACGGCTTCCATTTTCGCAAGACGTTTGAAAACTGCAGTTGATGTGTGCCATCGATGACGGCGAAGAGCTCGATTAAACTGAAGGTAATGTATGCCGACACGACTCATAACCGTCATCGGCCCGGGTGTCCTGACCCCAGTACGCAAGGCTGCCGTCCTGAGAGATCATTGCGGCGAATCTGGAAGAAAACGACCCTGCAGAGCGTTAAAGTGGGTTTTAGAAATATATTTTCTTAGAAGATGCAAAAATAGTTGTTATATGTAGTCAAAAGTGGTATGTTGGTTGGATTGGAATGATCGCGTGCTGAAGCGTTGAAAGAGCAGAATCTACGCTGAGCACAGTTGGAACTGACACCTCCCTCTGAAATCATTTCTCTTATTCTGCTGGGCTGTACATGACATGCGCTTGACGCACTTGGCAATTGCGGCTGCGCGGTAGACTCGTGATGTGGAGATAGGTCTCCTCATTACTATGGAAAGTGGAATGGCTGTGGGGCAAGTTGACGCTCCAGCACAAGTCCTTAAGGCAATCTAGTAGTAGGAAAGGGAAATCCAATGAATATCTACGTAGGCAATTTACACCATGATGTGACTGACAAGGATTTGAAACTTGCCTTTGACGCTATTGGCTCCGTGGAATCCGCTGACGTCATAAAGGACAGAGTAACGGGCAAGTCAAGGGGCTTCGGATTCGTTGACATGCCGGATAAGAAGCAAGCCCAGGCTGCAATCGAGACAATGAACGGCAAAGATTTGATGGGTCGAACGATCAACGTTAATGAGGCCCGTCCTCGTGGGCGCGATTATGAGGCCGGCAGCAGGGGCAGGCGCGGCGGCGACCGGCGACAGTGATCTCCTGTCGAGCATTGGGCGTGCTCGTCGTCTCTGGACCACGTTGAAGTGGCCGTTACGAGGCGACGGCATGACCGTCTAAGGTGAAGGGTGGTACCATGAGAGTAGTAGGGTATATGTGGCGATGTTGGTGTGGTTTGTGGCAGCCAAGCAAGGGCGTGACGACAGAAATTGACTCCCACAAATGGGAAAGCAAAATGCTAATCCATAGACGTCTATCGGACGAACATCCCCCAACGCGTGCGCCAAGGAAGCACGCATGAGCGTGCCGCGAGTTGCCGGCTGTTGCGATCCGGCAGGCTGATTCAGGGGGCTCCGTCTGTGAAATTTGGAATTTTTTGATTTTCTTTGGCTATTATTGTTGACTGCCGGTCGGCGGACCGATATAGTACTGCGACTGTAAAGGTGTACGCTTTCCTCCCTCGGAGTTTACCCCTTGTATGTGAAAGAGGGAAAGTATGTTTGTAGACCTGATTGGTCTAAGGAGAAGAACAAGTGGCAAAAGGTATGGTAAAATGGTTCAATGAGAAGAAGGGATTTGGCTTTATCACTCCCGACGATGGCGGTGAGGATCTGTTCATCCATCACACGAACATCGCTGGAGAGGGATTTAAGAGCCTTAACGAGGGCCAAGCGGTGGACTACATCGCTGGACAGAGCCAGAAAGGGCCCGAGGCAACGAACGTCTCGCCCTGCTGACTGTCAGAAGGCTTGCTGAATCGAAGGCCCCGCCCTTACTGCGGGGCCTTTTTTTTGGCCAGGTCGACACAGGCAACGAGGAAATGGCGACCACGCGTTCGCCCCTTCTCACAAAAGAGAAACGGGCGTGCACATTCCCGGCCAAAGAGTTAAATATCTATTGTTGAAGGACTTAACACAAGAGATGCCGAAAAACTGCCTAACCGCCCGGTCGGGCTTTTGAAATTATCGAACCTTTGACCACCGGCGGCGTAAAAGTCAATAGAGACAATAAAATAAGGTTGTCGGAGTTAAAGTGGAAATCCGATGGCGCCGATAAGGAAGTAGGCCCAAGAAAAGATTTTTCTCCCCTCCGGAAAACATCGAGTGGCGGGACGCTGCCCGATGTTTTCTTTTTGTCTGCCTGGCCCGACGAACCTCAAGCGGCCTCACTTAAACATCGGGATCACAAGAGCAGCCACGAACGGACTATTCCAGGCCTGTCAAATGCTGCAAAACGGTTTGCTTCTGTTCGTCCGTCATCTTCTTGCCGTACCTGTCAACATACAGGCGCCAAGTTTCTTCGTCATGACGATTCGGCTCAATTATGGCATGGCACGATGAGCACTTTGCCCGATAAAGCCGCTCCGCATCTGTCATATCTGTCATCATTTGGCCGCAACTGTTGACGAACAGAAACAGACCTGTCACAAGTAACAGTGAGATTAGTATGTTCTTCTTCATAAAAGCACCTGCCCGGCTGGGCAATACGAAACGTAACTGTGCACAACGCGCACCGCACTGCTCCTCCTGTCGGCCTACTAAAACGGGAAGCCGGCGATCAACCGTACCCGCAGGTCATCGCTTTGCTCGTTAAGCCCGGCGACGGCGCCGATAGCAACCCAGAACCTTTTGCCTGCCCAGGAGGCAGTTGGCCCGAGGTAGAACTTGTCCTCGGAGAGGTTCCCTGTTGACTCGAGGCCGACCTTCCAGCTCGGATTGAACTCGTAGCTGAGACCAGCGGCATATTCATGTTCGGCTTTGCTCATCCTGCTGATGGCTACCTTTACTATCTGGTTGTAGGCGAGATTGAACTTGCCATAGTCTTTTGCCAGAATGATTTTGCCTTCCACAACATCGGGCGAGTTTTCCGAGTTGGGTATTATATATTCACCATAGAGCAGCGTATCAAGCGGATACATCCCCTTCTCTCCGATGCGGTATCGCGTCCTCAGCTTGGTGCCTGCATAGTCAAAACTCTGACTGCTCGCCGTGTTGCTGTGCTGCCATCTCTGGTACATGGATACGTCCCATCTGTCGGTCAGACCGTATTCGAACTCGATTTGATGCTCCCAACTGTTCTTGTTTCCATAGTTGCCCACGTCGGGCACCTTGGTCGTAAGATAATATTCAAGCTCTGCCTCACCTTTGGGCATCGTCTGGTACTCATACGTCCAGACATAGCTTCTGCGATCCGCGTTCACGGTGTCCGCGACGAACAGACCGAGCAACATGGCATAACAGATGAGACGAGCGTTTGTGGTAAATAGCATACGACGTTCTCCTTTCTTACTTGATACAACATCCAAACGCACAACGTTGGACCGCCCGACAATTAGGCGGCAGTCCGCATCGAATGTGATATTCATTATCATTACCTTTCCAAAAAAAGACACGCATATCCATCTCAGTAGGACTACGTGCCGCTCAGATCGCCACTCATCGACGCCTTTCTGCACGCCGAGTCGGCGCCCATAATGTCATTTCTTTCTCTTGTTCTTCCGTTGGCATCGAGGACAGGTGCCAAAAACATCCAGTCTGTGGTACTTCTGAACATACCCGTGCTTTCTCACCAATTCCTGCTGCAATCTCTCCAGCTTTGGGCTGTAAATCTCGACAAACCTGCCGCACTTTAGGCAAATCAGGTGGTCGTGATGCTTGTGGCCATGCTTGTGCTCATAACGTTGTACTCCATCGCCGAAATCAACTTGTCTGCAAACGCCCGACTCGCACAAGAGTTTGACCGTCCTGGCCACAGTCGCATAGCCGATACCCTTATCCTTCTTTCTAACCAGATCGTACAACTCCTGGACCGTCAAATGCCGCTCCGTCACTAAGAACATTTGCAGTATCTGCTGTCTTTGGTGCGTGTTGCGCAATCCCTTTTCGGCGGCAAACCGCACAAATGTCTCTCTGGCATCCATAACTCGACTCCCTGGCAAGGCCCCAGCGCTGCACAGCAGATGGAGGCCGACGTTCTGCAATTACAACGTGGAGGCAACTCCTAGACCAGAACTATAGATAACGAATATCATTATCAATAGATCTTAGGACAATTCTCATCGTTGGTCAACATTCGTTTCTTCGCTTTTGTAATTTTTTTTGCTCTGGGGCAGGTCGGGTAACGATCGGGCACCGCGAGCAATAACTCGAATCGTGAGTGCTCGCCAGCTACGATGTGGAATCTGGCCCGGCTGGCGGCGCTGCCAAAAGCGGGAAAATGGCGTTTGGGGCCCCGCCTCACGGGATTTTCTCAGCCGCACGCGGGCCGCAGTGGCTAAGAAACGCGATCTGATGTGATGACGGTTCTTATGTATAGGGAAAGGTTCTGCCGCATCGCCCGAATCGCGCCCGCCGCCCCACAGGGAGGCACGTTCAGACTCCGTTTGGACGCGTGTTGGCCAGATGAACGCCCTGCCGTCGTCGTGTCGTTGCGGATTCCCTTCAGGTCGAGGGCCCTTATGAAGATGAGGCGTTAGTTCTGTGCTCCGCAGCACTTTTTGTATTTCTTGCCGCTGCCGCACGGGCACGGCTCGTTGCGGCCGACCTTGGGCTGTTCGAGCTTGATTTGTTTGACCTTCTGCTCGCCCTGCGGCGCCTGGGCGGCAGCTCGCTGGCGCTCGGCCATCGCAAACTGGCCCACCTCGTCGTGGCTCATTTGGCTTACGTTCCAGACGCTCCTTGCCCTTGCGCCGGCATCGAGGCGGACCTTGAAGATGATGTCCGTGACCCGGTCCTCGATGGTCTGGAGCATCTCCTCGAACATCCGGTAGCCTTCGCGCTTGTATTCGGTCTTGGGGTCCTTCTCGGCATAGCCGCGAAAACCGATGCTCTCCTTCAAATGGTCCATCGTGTAGAGATGGTCCTTCCACGTGCTGTCGTAGACCTGCACCAGAACGTATCTCTCAAGATCACTCAATTCCGCCCGCATGTACTCCTTGGCTAGTTCTGACAGCCTCTCTTGGACTTGCGGACCATCGCCAAGATCACCTTCAGTCAAAGATGCATCAAACCTTTGATTTGCCCAGGTGATTAGATCGGCAATGTTCAGGGCGGCAACTTTGTCCGACACCTCCCGGTCCAGCTCGCCGTCATTGAACTTCTCACTCAATTGCAGTAACTGCTTCTGCAGTTGTCGAGGCTGGACGTTCTGTATCTTCTCGGCCGAGAGGTCAGCCCCGTACTTTCTGTTGGCCCAGTCCGCGAGGGCCTCAAAGCCGTATACGTTGGGGCCGCCCGGCCCATAGGCCATGTTCATCCCAAACTCAACGGGATACTCAACTTCCCTTCGTCTGTATTTGGCCGTAGTCTGCTCGGTAAAAAGCTGCTGGACCTCAGAGGCTTTCACGTCCCTCAGCTGCTCGATGTCGAATCGTATGTCAAACTTCGCTCGCGCCCACTCGGCAATTCTGCGGACCGCGAAATCCTCCGCCAGAAATTCGTCCAGCGGCGAACAGTCTTTCTTCTCGACCTGCTCGGCAGCGGCCGAGGTCAACTGCTCCTGGATCTCCTCAGGCGATTGGTGCTTGACCTTGCTGGGGCTAAGACTCACGCGAAAGGCGCTCATGGCCCACTTGCACAACCCGGAGACATCCCAGGTCTTGGGGTCGCTGTAGTCCTCCAGGTATTCGCCCAAAGAAAGGGATATGTCGTTGGCAACGTTCTGCTTAGCACGCTCCTTTATCAGTGCCTCGATCTCCGGCGCGTTTGCTTCCACAACATCCGGCACGTTCAGATCGACGCTGAAGTTGGTTCTTGCCCACTCAATTATGCAGTTGTACGGATAGTTCTTGTTTAGGATCGTCTCACAATTGTCTGCGACAGTGCCGTCGATCATCTCCTCGATGATTCTCTTGAGGCCCTTGCCGGCGAGAATCTCGCGCCTGCGAGAGTAGAATATCTTCCGCTGATGGTCCATCACCTCGTCATATTCGAGCAGGCTCTTGCGTATCTCGAAGTTTCGCTCTTCGACTTTCTTCTGCGCCTTTGCTATTCCCTTGCTTATCCTCTTATGGTAGATGGGCTGACCTTCTTCCCAACCGATCCAGGAAAGCGCTTTGACGGTCCACTCCGGGGCGAAGACCCGCATCAGATCGTCATCGAAGCTTAAGAAGAATTGGCTTGAGCCCGCGTCACCCTGTCTTCCGGACCGGCCTCGGAGCTGATTGTCGATTCTCCTGGCCTCGTGCCGTTCGGTGCCGAGTATATGCAGTCCCCCGATCTCAGCCACGCCCGGTCCGAGCTTTATATCGGTGCCCCGCCCTGCCATGTTTGTGGCGATCGTAACGTTGCCCAGCATTCTGCCGTCGCGGCCCTTATGCTGCTGGCCGGCCTTGGTGACAATGACCGCTTCCCGGGCGTGCTGCTTGGCGTTGAGGACCTCGTGTTCAAGGCCGTACCGTTTCGTGAGAGCCGCGGAAAGCGCCTCGCTCTTCTCGATACTGATCGTGCCTATGAGCGCGGGTCTGCCCGCGGAGCTGACCTCGTGTATCTGCTCAACTATCGCGTCGAACTTCTCGCGCATGCTTTTGTATATCACATCCTCGCGGTCGTCCCTGACGCATGGCTCGTTGGTCGGTATGACAACCACGTCGAGTTTGTAGATATTCATAAACTCTTCGGCTTCGGTGGCCGCCGTTCCGGTCATTCCGGCTATCTGATCGTAGAGCTTGAAGAAATTCTGGAGCGTGATTGTGGCAAGCGTCTGCGTCTCTTCCTTGATCTGGACGGATTCCTTCGCCTCGACCGCTTGGTGAAGTCCATCGGACCACTGCCGGCCGTGCATCAGCCGGCCCGTGAACTCGTCGACGATGATGACCTTGCCGTCAAGAACGACATAGTCCTTTTCCTTCTCGAAAGTCACGTGAGCCCGCAGGCTTTGCTCAAGCAGATGGGGCCATTCCATATTGGACCCCGTGAAGAACGACCCTATCCCGGCGATGTCCTGCGCTGCCCCCACCCCCTCATGCGTCAGATGCGCCTGCTTGCGATCGATTTCGACTTCGTAGTATTGTGTCGCATCGGCCAATGCCGCCTCCGCAGACTCAAGTTCGGCCTGGTGGCGCTCGATGCTTCTCTGGGCCACATCGATTCGCCTGCTGTCCTTCTCCTTCTTGGCCTCGGACAGCTCACCCTGAGCGTTGGCCAACGTGCGCTGGGCGGCATCAATCTGCCTCTTTATTCGGTCGTAGCTGCTTTGCAGACCCATCAGCTTTCTCGCCACCTGGTCTGCCCGCTTGTACCTGCTGACATCATCAACGGCCGGACCGGATATGATCAATGGAGTCCTGGCCTCATCAACCAGTATAGAATCGACCTCGTCGATGATGGCATACTCCAACGGTCCCTGGACCATCTGCTCGAGCGAGGTTTTCATGTTGTCGCGCAGGTAATCGAACCCGAACTCGTTGTTCGTACCGTAGGTGACGTCACAAGTGTATTGGCCCCTCCGTTCGTCGCCGACACTATCCATATCGGCTTGAATCGCGCCGACGGTCAACCCCAGAGCCTCATACACGGGCCCCATCCACTCCGCGTCCCGCTTTGCCAGGTAATCGTTGACCGTTACGATGTGCACCTTCCGCCCGGTCAGGTGAACAAGGTATACGGCAAGTGTGGCAACGAGGGTCTTGCCCTCGCCGGTGGCCATCTCGGCAATCTTGCCTTCATAAAGGACATTGCCGCCAGTCAGCTGCACATCGAAGTGCCGCATGTCCACGTTTCGCCTGGCTGTTTCACGAACAACTGCAAAGGCCTCGACCAAGATATCCTGGGGCGTGGCTCCTTGTTTCAGAGCCGCCTTGAACTCGGCCGTCTTGGCCTTGAGGGCCTCGTCATCAAGCTGCTTTATCGCCTCTTCAAACTCACTCGCTTCTCGAGCGATGACCGAGTAAGCCTTTATCAGCCGCTCGTTGCGCGACCCGAACACCTTTACCAAAGCTTTGCTAACTTTATCGAACATTAGAAGTAAAAGCTCAGAGCCAAAAGCCCGGAATCATACTCAGGAATCGAATGTCCTGCACTTGCGCCAACGCTTTCTGCTATTCCTTTGCCCGCGTCAAATACTCCCCACTCCGCGTATCGATTCGGAGGACGTCGCCGACTTTGACGAAGGGCGGAACCTGTACCACAAGACCTGTTTCGAGAGTGGCAGGCTTGTTCTGATTTGTGGCAGTGGCGCCCTTTATCTCCGGGGGCGTGTCGACGACTTCCAAGTCAACCGTGTTGGGCAAGGTGACCACAAGGGGCCTGCCCTCATACATACTGACCTGCAGTTGAGTGTTCGGCTTGAGGTACTTCGGCCCGTCGCCGAACGCATCGTCGCCAAGGGTTATCTGATCATAGGTCGTCGTATCCATCAGCACATGCTCGCTGCCCGACGAGTACAGATATTCATACGTCCGCTTGTCCAGGAACGCTTCCTCAACGATCTCTTCGGCGCGCAGCCTTATGTTCTGAATCAAACCGTCGGTCAAGCTCTTGAGCTTCGTCTGAAAGACCGCCCCTCCTTTGCCGAGCTTGACATGCTGATAATCGACAATAACATACAGTTTGTCGTCAACCTTGACGGTCTGACCTTTCCTCATCTCAGATGCTCTCATGTGTACTCCAGTCACTCGTGTTTGGTGGTTAGTTGTTAGTACTTGGTATTCGTATGCTTTTAGCTGCTCGGTCAACCGCATTGCAACTCTGCCGGTATCGTCGATCGCAGCAAGCAGCTCGTCAGCCGGATCTTTCTCAACATATTCAGGTCGCGCAGAAAGTATGCCAGAATCGGCATAAGATGTCAACAAGCCAGAACCACAAAGCTGCTGCATCCTGTGTAAAAGGCAAGTCCGACTCTGTTACCTTCTTCTCTTGGCCTTCCTCCGTTTCGTACTCTTTGCTCGGCTGGGCGCGCGAACCAACGGCTCGACGGGGGCGACGTTCAGCTGGCGGGCGGGGACGTTTACTGAGACGATCCGCACTCGAAGGCCCTGGCCCAAACGAACGCTTTGGCCCGAGCGCTGCCCTGCGATGCACTGTGAGCGCTTGTTGAATGTCCACTGATCCGGCCCTAAGTCACCCATCTGGATCAGACCTTCTATGCCGAACTTGCGGCATTGCACGAATACGCCGAAAGACGTCAGGCCGGTCACGACACCATCGATCTCGGTCCCGATGCGCTTGCTCAGCATCTGAAGTATCAGAACGGCGTTCAACTCCTTCTCGGCGTCGTCGGCCCGCTGCTCGGTGAAGGTGATGTGTTTTCCAATACCATTCAGATCCATTGCCGCCGCTATTTGCTTGGCCGAATCTGTGCGGTTCTGCAGATAGCATTGCAGCGCGCGATGAACGAGCAGATCGGCGTACCGCCTGATCGGGCTGGTGAAGTGACAATAGCAAGGCGAGGCAAGGGCATAGTGGCCGATGTGCAGCGGAGCGTACTGGGCCTTCTCGAAACTCCGCAGCACCGCTATGTTGACCGCCAGAGAACAATCCGCACCTTTAACAGAGGCCAGCAAATCCTGTATGACCGTGCGATCAGGATGCTTTGGCAACGTAAAGCCAAACGCCTTGAGAAGCCTGGTGAGGTTTTGCATACTCAGTGAGTCCGGCTCCGGATGAATTCGGCGGATGAAAGGGACATTCAGCCGATCCAGAAGCGCTGCGACCGCGTCGTTGGCCTCGACCATGAACATCTCGATCATCGTATGGGGATAACTGTCGTCGGCCGGATGCGCATCGACCACGCGCCCGGACTTATCCAGCACCAGTTCCGTCTCCGGTAAATCAAGATGTAACATGCCGTTCTTCATCCGTCGCGCTTCAATTGCCCTGCTCAGAGTCTCCATGTCTTTCAGCAGCGCAATCACCTCGGGTTTGACATCCTTGGTGTGACCTCTTAGCACCCTGTCTGCTTGCTCGTATGTCAGACGCTGCGTCGAGCACATAACGCTGTTGGCAAATCGGCGCGACAGCACTTTGCCCTGCTCGTCATAGGCCAGATAAGCACTCTTAACGTAGCGCCTCTGATTGGCCTGAAGGCTGCATACGCCGTTGCTCAGGGTCTCCGGCAGCATCGGGATGGTCTTTCCCGGCAGATACACACTATTGCCGCGATCCTCGGCCTCGGAATCCAACGGCGAATCCGCCGACACAAAGTAACTAACATCGGCGATGTGAACGCCCAGCACCCAGTTGCCGTCGGAGTCCTTTTCCAGACTTATTGCATCGTCAAAATCCTTTGCATCGGGCGGATCGATTGTAATGATGACCTTCTCGGTTATGTCCTCTCGGTCGACAGGCTCCTCCGAATCGAAGTCCGCAGCGGCCTGGCGCGCCTGCTCGAGACAATCCGGGTCAAATTCGCCCGGCAGATGATACTGGTGGACTATCGACCTGATCTCGGTATCGTATCGCCCCGACTTGCCGAGGACCTCGACAATGACGCCGCGCGCAAGATACTTCTCCGTCGGATAGGAAAGTATCTCGATCACGACCTTGTCCTTCTCGCGGGCTCCCTTCGCGGCCACGTCGTCGACGGAAATCGGATCGAAAAAACTCGTGCCATCCGGCTGGACGAGCCATCCTTCCGGGTGCTTCACCAAAGTTCCAACGAATCTGTTCTGTGCTCGTTCAAGAACCTCGATTATCTCGCCGCTGTAGCGCATCTGCCCGGCGCGTTTGCCTTTTCTCTTGGCCTTGGCGACAACAATGTCACCGGTCATAGCGTCTGCGGTCGCATCCGGCGGTATGAACAGATCGCCGTGCGCAGTCGGTTCCAAAGGCACGACGAAGCCGAACCCCTTCGGGTTTGCCCTGAAGGTGCCCACGATCCGGCCCGCCAGAGCAGGCAGCGTCACAAGATTACCGGCCCCTATCACAACGTGTCCGGCCTGTCGCATCCGATCGAATGCCACCTTGAACTGAGGATAGTCTTCCGAACTGACCCCTAAGGCCCTGGCCAATTGCGCTAGCTTGAGGGGCGCGTAGTCGGCGTGCTTGAGCAATTTGATTATTCGTTCTTTGTAAATCTCAGGCATTCGGCAACCTTCAAAAGAAACGCCTCATAAGACTCCGTGTTCGTCATTTCACACAAGGTGCTCCAGATTCCCTGCCCATGCTGTAGACACAGAATGCTTTCATATTTACATTGTACCGACTGCGGCGTGTCTATAAAGGAAGAAAAGATTAGATAGATTTCTCGGCTCCGCCGCGCTTTCTGTAAGGGAAGCCTCACGGTAGTGCCCACCAAGCTCGTTTACGCGGTTCGACCACGCTGGTTAAAAAGCCCAGCCCCCTGCTACAATGAAGCCATCGCCCATTACGTTCGGCACGGTGCCGCTTGCAATCAAGACCGGATAGCTGTTCTCACCGCGTGTGGCTTCCACGACCGGATTCAGAGAACTCGCTGCTTCGCTGTCATCCCCAGCAAAGTCGCCGCTGAGAACGGCTTTGTAGACGTGCTCTACCTTATCGCATTTGCCTCACCATGGCTTCA
>CP070675.1:5179065-5229369 GCA_020352215.1 Phycisphaerales bacterium | reverse complement strand
AGTACGCTTGTCGCGCGGGGTCAAAAACCGATTACGGCTTCGGCAAAAGCGCACAGCAGCTAAAACTCTACGCATGGTTTGTCGAGAACTCATCCAAGAAGACACATCTCGTCGGACAGAAAAAACCCAACTTATGGGGGCTCTACGACATGCACGGCAATGTCACGGAATGGTGTAATGACTGGTATTCCGAGGACTACTACAAGCAAAGCCCGGAGCGCGATCCAAAGGGACCGCACAAGGGCCAGGAAAGAGTCCTTCGGGGCGGCGCATGGAATTCCAGCGCCGGCAGTTGCAGGTCGGCCTATCGTGCGAGTGATCCGTCCATAAACGACACGTGTCTTGCCAGCGATGCTATCGGCTTTCGCTGCGTGAGAAACGCGCCCTAACCGCCCCGACCGTGACACACGTGCATCATGTACTTGGTAGGAAGATATTTATGACGTTTGATCAAAGCGCAAGCTGTAGGTCGCCCATACGTAGACTGGGGTTGATTCTCCTGCTTTTGACAAGCCCAGGACTGGTGACGGCCCAAAGACACGAAAAGACGCTAAATACGCAGGTCTGGGACACACAGTCACCTCTTGTCGACAGCAGTGATCTCCGTAATAGAAGCCAATGGAGACTTGTTCCCCGCAACTTCCTTTTGCTTGAAGACGACCCGGCCGCTGCTATGGCGGATCCGGGTTACTATGGCAGAGAATACTCCTTCAAAGGAGATGTGGTCGTAGAAAACCAATACTTGACCGCCGTCTTCCGGTCAAAGACAGGAAAGGTAATTGCCTACTCCAAAACAGATTCGGAAAAGAAGAGGATACAATTCATTCCCCTTCAACTAAAGGCAACGTCGGCAAAGATTACTGACTGTAAGATATTGCAGAATACGGGCGACGAAGCGACCTTGGACGTTTCTTTTTCTTCTGAGAACGGGCCGGAGACATTATCTGCCGTTTTCTCGTTCGACAGAAAGCGGATCATCGAGATTAGGCCTGCCGAGAACATGAAGGGGATAGCTCTGTCAAGTCCGGTCGAGTATGCCGTGGTGCCCGATTTCATCGGTGACGATCTCGTATTGGATCCCGGACAATATCCCTCGGCCGAGGTCCTTCATGTCCCTTCGGAAAACCTTTTCTTGGGATTGCTCCAGGGCGAGAGCAGCATGTTGGTTATCACCTGGCCGCAAGGAAAGCAGGAAATGAGGCTTATCCTGGATAATAAGGGACAAGAGTCTCGCCTCATCAGATCCGTTGATTTCCAAAATGACGGAAGAAGTCTCTATCTGGCCATATTGGATGCCCCGGGCATATGGCATAAAGAAGAGTTGAAACCTTCGTATCTGGAGAAGGACGTCGCTATCAATTGGAAAAGGCCCTTCCCTGCAAAGTGGGTAACCCAATTAGGCGAAGCAGGGGTGAAGACCACTTTCAAGTTTGGAGAATCCAAACAGAAAAGAATCTGGCGGGCCGTAACAGGCGCCTTTGTGTACCCCGTTTGGTTTGAGGGCGATAGTGCCTGCTACCATCTTAGTAAGAAGATACCTCCCGAGGGAGATTCTCTCATATATTTTCTGGAGCGACAGGACACTCCTGTCTCGGTTTCTTCTCCGGTTGACATCATGAAGGAGACGCTGGGCAGGGAGGCTTCTAATGCAATACTCGACCTTGCCGGCCGCACGCTGCGCACACATCATAGAAGGGGGAGTGTAGGTATTCGTCGTGCCGCTACCTGCGGGTGCACGGCGGCAATAGAGGCGGTCTTTAAGGAAGGCAAAGAGGTAGAGAAGAAAGAGTATGTGGAGGGGGCTGTAGGTGACATGGTATACTTCGTCACCCGGCATATGGAGAGGATTGACGAATACCAAGACTTTGCTCGTGATATGATCAAGTTTCTACATCTGACCAGCAAGTCCAATCCTGACCTGAAACCATTTCTTGATAATATGGAGACAATCACACAGCAGCTACTCCGGGAATATAGTGGGCAGAGGGACAATATAAAGACCCTGGAATATGCCGATCAGTTGGCTCGAAAGACAAAAGCCCTTACCGAAAAGAGAGACCCAAAGAACCTGCGCGCCTGTTCGGACCTCGGGGCCAAATGGAGAGAAATGGGAGGTGCTCAGGACTACCTTGTTGGCAAGTGTCACAGCATCACCAGGAGATTGTCTCAAGAGGCGGGCTATCGTTGCGTGAATCAACCGCGCGCGGTTGGAGTGGCAGAAGAGATCAGAAGGCGTTGCAGGAAATGCCTCAGAAATCCAGACGGATATGAAATATGGGCCGGCTATTGAGCGCGGGTCACCTGGCCGCAGAGTGCAAGTCAGAAAGCGAAGATGATGAAGCAGTGTATTAGAGCGGCATTGCTATTGTCTGGAACTGCAGTTCTGCTTCAAGGCTGTGGCAGCGATGCTCCGAGCGGTGGTTCGAGCGATGCTCCAAGCGAGATAAAGACCAAATCCGGAATAGAGATGGTTCTGGTTCCGGGCGGCCGGTTTATGATGGGAGATGCGAAAGGCCAGATAGATGAAAAACCTCACGAGGTTCATGTAAGCTCGTTTTACATTGACAAATATCCGGTAACTCAAGAGGAATATCAGAAGGTCATGGGGAATAACCCCTCGCGCTGGAAAGGAACGAAGAATCCTGTCGAGCAGATACGCTGGTCTGATGCGGTAAGATACTGCAATGCTCGTTCCCGCTTGGAGGGACTTCAGCCTTGCTATGATTTGGAAACCTGGGAATGCGATTTCAAAACAAACGGATACAGGCTGCCAACGGAAGCGGAGTGGGAATATGCCTGTCGGGCAGGAACCGAAACAGGCTATTCTTTCGGGCGTAACGAACTGGAATTGAAACGCCACGCCTGGTTTGAAGATAACTCCCACGGACGGCCCCAACCGGTGGGCCAGAAAGCGCCCAATCCGTGGGGATTGTGCGATATGCACGGCAACGTCTGGGAATGGTGTAATGACTTTTACCAAGTAGATTATTATCAGCAGAGCCCCAAAGAAGACCCGAAAGGGCCAAAGACCGGCGACAACAAAGTTGTGCGGGGTGGCGCATGGAACTCGAGTGCCGCGAGCTGCCGGTCATCTTACCGTTATAATGAAGATCCTGGCTACACAGATGTCTGCTTCGGGTATGATATCTATGGCTTTCGCTGTGTGAGAAAGGAACCGGACCGCATGTCTACCGAACCGAATCCAGCCGGCAACAATCCGGCCGGCACGAACAGCAGAACCGGATTCGTCTACGATGACGCCTATTTGGACCACAAAACGACGCCGGGCCATCCGGAAGCACCCCAAAGGCTCGTCGCGATCCTCGACAGACTCAAGAACAGTAATGTGTACGCTGGGCTGCAAAAGCTTGGCCCATCACCGGCCTCTGAAGAGTGGCTCATCGCCGTCCATACAAGAGAATACGTCGAGCGAGTAAGACAAAGCTGTGACACGAACGCAGGGTATCTCGACTCGCTGGACGTGCCGATATCGGCCAGATCATACGAGGTGGCATTGCTCGCTGCGGGCGGTGTGCTTGGTGCCGTCGATGCCGTCATGGAAGGGAAAATCACGAACGCCTTCTGTGCTGTCCGCCCTCCGGGGCACCATGCCATGGAGGACCGAGCAATGGGTTTCTGCATCTTCAACAACGTGGCGATCGGCGCTCGCTACATTCGGAAGAAGTGGAATCTGTCAAAGATACTCATCGTGGACTGGGACGTGCATCACGGAAATGGGACACAGGCTGAGTTCTACGATGATCCCAACGTTCTGTACTTCAGCGTTCACCAATATCCCTTCTACCCGGGCAGCGGAAGCGAGCAAGAGAAAGGCGACGGAGAGGGTTTGAACAAGAACATCAACATGCCCTTGCCGGCCGGCTCCGGCGACGGCGATTATCTGCGGGTATTCAGAGAGAAACTCGAGCCTGCTGCTCTCGCATTCTCTCCGGATTTTGTTCTCGTCTCCGCGGGATTCGATGCACACAAAGATGATCTCCTTGGGGGCATGAGAGTCACTGAACACGGATTCGCCGAATTGACGCGAATCGTCAAAGCGATAGCTGAAAAATGCTGCGAGGGCCGGCTCGTATCCGTTCTTGAGGGGGGCTACGGTCTGGAAGGACTGGCCGCCTCAGTGGAAGCTCATATCCGCGTCTTGATGGGGTAGAAGGACGGCAAATGCTATTTCATACTTGGGCGTTCTTGTTGTTCTTCTTGGCCGTATACCCGGCCTACCTGGCCCTGAAAGGGACCAGATTCCGGCTTGGCTGGCTCCTGGCTTCGTCATATTTCTTCTACGCCTGCTTCCATCCCCTGTACCCGGTTCTGATCCTGTACTCCACCGTGCTCGATTACCTCGTGGTCGTAATGATGGAAAGGTGGGGCCGCAGGAAGATACTGCTTTCTATCAGCATCGTCAACAACATCGCGCTGCTGGGCTTCTTCAAGTACGGCGCCTTTGTGATCGACAGCCTCAACGCCCTCGGCGCCCGGCTGGGACTGGCCCACGAGATACCTTATCCAAACCTGGCGTTTGTCAGCGACAGCATCAACGCCCTGCTGTCGCAGTTGGGACTCGCCTACAGTCTGCCGCCGCTGACGTTCCTGCTGCCCGTCGGCATATCGTTCTACATCTTCCAGTCCATGAGCTATACGATTGATTTCTATCGCGGCAACATCGAAAGAGAGAAAAGCTTCGTCGCATACGCTGCTTTCGTTTCTCTGTTCCCGCGTCTATTAGCCGGGCCGATAGAAAGAGCGAAGAACCTGCTGCCCCAGATGCACACACCGGCTAAGATATCCAAACAAGATATCACCGACGGGCTTTCGCTTTTCGTCGTGGGATTCTTCAAGAAAGTCGCCTTGGCGGATTATCTGGCCCTATATGTCAAGCAGGTTTACGATGCCCCCGACCAATTTCAATCACCTGCGCTAATCCTTGCCACGTTTCTATTTTCATGGCAAATCTATTTTGATTTTAGCGGATACACGGATATGGCTCGCGGCGTGGCTCGGATGATGGGCCTGCGATTGATGCTCAATTTCAACAACCCCTACCTGGCGTCCAGCCTGGGGGAATTCTGGTCGAGATGGCATATCAGTCTCTCTTCCTGGTTCAAGGACTACGTGTATATACCACTGGGTGGAAATCGCAGAGGGACGTTCAACACATACAGGAACATGTTTCTAACGATGGTGATTTCGGGACTGTGGCATGGTGCTGCCTGGACCTTTGTAATCTGGGGCGCGGTTCATGCCCTCGGCCGGGTTTTGACGCGGGAGATGGAAAGAACCTCATTTTACAGAGAGAAGGTGCCGAGACTTCTGAAACAGCTGCTCGTTTTCGGCTTCGTCACTTTTGCATGGATTTTCTTCCGAGCCGGGAGTATCGGCGACGCGTGGACAATTATTGTGAGGATTTTTAGCGCCGGCTTTATGAATCCGTATTGCCCCTTGTTGGCCTTGGTTTTCGTACTTCTCATATGGCTCTATCAATTCGTGTACGAGTCGAGGGTCAAACTGATTCTCCAATTCGTGCCGGTGCGCATAGCAATGGTTGTTTTGATGATTCTCTACCTTTCGGTTTTTGCACCATCAGGTGAGCAAGCGTTTATCTACTTGCAGTTTTGATTTGCTGCACCACTGCACGTGCGGAACAATTGAAAAGACAATGGATAACAAGGACATGACGCAAGCAAGCACCGTTGCTGATCCTGCCGGGAGTAGGAGTACGCCGTTCAGTTCCAACAGTCTGAGACTGTCGGGCGCTGAATGGATTGTAGTCTTGGTTCTGTTCGCGGCGTCACTCGTCTTTGGGCCTTTGCTGTGGAGCCGGATAGAGACTTTTGATCCCGAGCCCAACTACCGCTTGCCCTATGAACTGGGCAGTGACTACTGGCTGTATAGCCGATATTGCGGGCGGGCCTGTTCTCAGGACAAGACCCTCATAATCGGGGACTCGGTGATCTGGGGACATTATGTGCGTCCGGAAAGCACGCTGTCGGGCTATCTCAATGAGAAAACGGCCTCCGACCGGTTCGCGAATTTGGGTGTTGACGGCATACACCCGGCGGCACTGGCCGGCCTGTTGGGATACTATGCCCGGGCTATCTCGGGCAAGGATGTTATCCTCCATCTCAATCCCCTCTGGATGTGTTCGAGAAAAGTCGACCTGCAAGATAGCAAGGAGTTTCGCTTCAATCACCCGAAGCTGGTGCCGCAGTTTACGCCGCGAATTCCCTGTTACCGCGCGCAATTCTCCGGCAAGGCCTCGATAATTGCCGAACGGTACAGCACGTTTCTCAGCTGGGCATCGCATCTGAGGATTGCCTACTTTGATGCTCTTGATCTGCCCACATGGACCTTGGAGCACCCTTATGAGAATCCTCTCAAGGCCGTCACGTTGAAACTGCCAGCGGTAGACACTTACGACGAGAAGGAACACGTTTCGTGGACCCAGAAGGGCTTGCGCAAACAGGGCCATGACTGGGTCAAGCTTGAAACGTCCATACAATGGAGGTTCTTCAAGGCATCCGTTGATACTCTCCGATCAAGGAGAAATAACGTCTTTGTCCTCGTCGGCCCCTTCAACGAACATATGCTTACCCAAAGCAGCGTTGAGAAATATCACGAGATGAAACGTGCGATCGAGTCATGGCTGCAGCAGAGCGGCCTCGCCTACTACATCCCCCCGCCGCTGCCCAGCGAGCTGTATCGCGACGCCAGCCATCCGCTTAGCGATGGGTACGCCAGTCTTGCCCAGCAGCTCCTGGCGTCTGAATCCTTCAGAGCGTTTATGAAATGACACCCAGAAGGAGGATGGCCTCACTTGGTCTGGCTTGGGCTCCGTCGGTCCTCAACGGGTGTCTTGGCCTCTATCACGTTGCCGTCAAGAACAACATCTCCAACTTGCTCGCCGATACGAATTCCCACGGTTTGAGTCTGGGACTGTCCGCCTCGGGTGTCACGGATAGTGTTGTTTACGAATACGAGGTCGTTGGTGTGCCCGCGGATGTAGATTCCGGCGCCGCCGTTGTCTTCAATGACGTTTGTTTCCAGACGATTGCGATGAGCAGCCATCCCCAATGACTCATTGCGGAAGAAGACTCCCTCCCGGGCATTGAGACGAACCCGGTTGCCGCGAAGTAGGTTGTCCGAGTCCTTGTGCCCGATCGAGATCCCATATCGGCCGTTCCCTTCCAGCACATTGTCTTCAAATAATCCGTGCCGGACTCGCCAGCACAGGAACAGCCCATCGGTGCCGTTCCGCCGGGCAACACAATCGCGGACGATCGGACGCTGCGAGCCACTTCCCGGATGTATACCGAGCGAAGCGTTATCCTCACAGGCGCAGTCCACCACGGTGACATCGTTGGATTGCTGGAAACTGATCCCATCGCCATTGTAGTTGCGCACCAGGCAGCCTCGGATCCCCGTCCCAAAAGCCCGATACAAGAAGATCCCCGCCCCCCGACAGCCGTTGAGGTGGGCGTTTGACCCCTTGTTGCCGTCGATAACAAGGTTCTCAACTCGCGCATCCTCGATGTTATAGCCGCTGATGACTGGAAATACGGTCCCGGCCTGGGCCTTATTGTTCACCATACAGTCGGCCATCAGCGGGTTACTGATCGAAAACGTATTGTCTCTCTGGCCCGTAATCCGCCCTACAGTTGTATGGAATCCTCCTGAACGGTCATCCCAAACCGCGACCCCGTACCCGACCGCAAAACCGGCTGGGTCCTCAACCGTGATCTGCTGCTCGCCGAAGTCGCCATCGAGGACCAGCGACGATACAGTTCCATCTGCCTTGCGCAAGACCGTTTTGCCTTTCCGGCCGCGGACCGTCACATTGGAGCGCAGGTGCAGCGAGTCCCGCATCATGTATTGCCCGGCTCCGATTTCGACAACGCCACCTCCCAGCCCGGCAATGTAGTCGACAGCGGCCTGCAGCGCCCTTTGGTCGGTCCCCACGATATCGGCATCAGCGACTCCTACGCTGACACGAGGCGTTACCTTCATCGCTGAATGCATGGCCTTGGGCACTTGTCGTTCGCCAGGCCTTGGCGAGTAATCTTGTGGCCCTCCAGTTGCGCCGTCAAGGCCGGGAATACAGGAACTCATCACAACAAATGTCGATACGAATAATCTTCTTGTCATGGCCATTCCCCTTCTTCAACCACACCAGATTGCCCATTTTGACACGACCTCCAACTGTGCCGCACACACATCCATAGCGGCACTCGATTGTTAGCGAACGCGTACGTGCTGTCAACATCGTTGCGGGGTGCGAGCCCCCTTTCTGGCAAGATTCACCCTCCTACCCCATCGGGAAACGATTCTTTTAGATTGACGTTTGCCCCCGACTTCCTTAGAATCTTGCGGGTTTGCAGAATTAAGCTCCAGGCGGCGGGCCGCAGAAAATGCCCTCAAGGGGCAAAAACCACGGACAATCCCGCCTGACGAGCAGTGCCTGCCCGACGTAGTGTGGCCCTTTAGCAAGTATACCTGGAGGTGTTTTGCCGGCAACAGCACCCCCAGAAAGTCATGGAGACTATATGCGATTGATCTTTGTTGACGGCCCAAGCGAAGTCAGACGGAATTTCTTTCCGCTTGCGTTGAGCCGTCCGCTGTGGGAGCTCAGGTACGGGATGACCTCGCTGGCTGAAAAGCTGCTTTCTCGAGTGAACCCTCAGGACGTGGCCTGCTTTGTGCCCGATTACATGGCTGACGTGTACCGGACCAAGACGAAATGGCCTGTTAACGACACATCCACGTTGGCCGGGGACGACCTGCTCATAGTCAATCCCCTCGTCAAGGCAAACGGGTTTGATGTTCGGCCAAGCGGGCCAAGTGAAGTTGCTCTCAACGACCAGGGCCATCTGCTGTATGCTCGCGTGGCCAGGGCCGATTTGAAGAAACTCTCTGGCGAAGATATTGACGCCTTCCTGACCTGCAGCCAGGCAAACCTGCCCAACATCACCTCTTCGTTTGCGACATGGCAGTACACCTGGGATCTGATTCTGACAAATGCCGAGCAGATAACAGCGGACTTCGCGCTCACAGGGCAAAGCGGCATTGAAGGCACTGTTGAGGAACCGACGGCCATCCGAGGCAGCAAGAAGGATGTGTACGTCGCGCCCGGCGCCACGGTGCATCCGATGGTTGTCATCGACGCCGAGCACGGCCCGGTGTACATCGATGAGGACGCTGAGATTCAGCCTTTCACTCGAATCGAAGGCCCCTGCTACATTGGCAAGAAATCGATCTTGCTCGGCGCAAAATGCCGGGAGGGCAACTCGATCGGACCCATGTGCCGGATTGGCGGCGAGCTGGAAGAGTCTATCATCCAGGGCTATTCGAACAAGTACCACGACGGCTTCATAGGCCACAGCTATGTGGGTGAGTGGGTCAACCTCGGCGCTCTGACGACTAACAGCGATCTTAAGAACGACTACTCGACGGTCTCAATGATGCTGGACGGGCGACACCCAACCAACACGGGCTCGGCAAAGGTAGGCTCGCTCATAGGCGACCACACGAAGACATCTATCGGTACGCTGTTCAATACCGGTTCATACGTGGGGGCGATGACAGTTGTCATGGCAACGGGAAAACCACTGCCCAAGTTCATCCCATCGTTTGGCTGGTTCATAGAGGGCATCGTGACCAAGGGCTTCGGCAAGCGTAGTCTGTACACGACCGCTCAGGTGGCCGTGGGCAGACGCGGCTGTCAGTGGTCCGAGACCGAACAGGCGATGTGGGATAAAATCTTCGAAATGACTGCTCCAGCCCGAAACGAGGCCATCAAAAAGGGCCGCAGAACAATGATGAGATAGCAATCGGAAATTGGAGGCGAATCAATGGCAACAGTTGCAGAACGTGTCATAGCGGTTACTGCCCAGGTTTTGAAAGTCACGCCGGAAGAGGTCAAAGCCGAGCACAGCTTCACCACCGACTTGGGCGCCGAGAGCGTGCAATCGATCGAGTTAGTAGCGATGTTCGAGGAGGAGTTCGGCATAGAAATGGACGAGGACGCTGCCTTGGCAGTCGAGACAGTCGGCGGCGCCGTGGAGTTCATCGCCAACGTGTGCAAGGAGCAAGGGGTAGACGTGGAACAGTAAGATACCAAAGAGGAAACGAAAGGGTTCAGCATGAGCAAAGCAGTTAAGCGACACCCTCTGGTAGATGCGAAGAGACCAAATCTGCTCGAGGATACATTTCCGTACACGTTACCGCCATTGATCCGGCTTGAGGGTCCTGCGATCGAATATATCGACGGTGAGCCCGTGGAGTTCGACTTCTCGGCCGTTGAGGACAGAGATATTGTTATCACCGACACGACCTTCCGCGACGGTCAGCAGTCCCGGCCACCCTATACAATCGACCAGATGGTCCACATCTACGATCTGCTGTCGCGTATCAGCGGCCCGAACGGGGTGGTAAGGCAGACCGAATTCTTCCTCTACACCAAGAACGACCGGGAGACGCTGGATAAGTGCCGCGAACTAGGACACACATATCCCGAGTGCACGGGCTGGATCCGGGCGGTCAAAGGGGATTTCCGACTGGTCAAAGAGGCCAATCTGCAAGAGACCGGCATGTTGACGAGCTGCTCCGACTACCACATCTTCCACAAGCTGAAGTTCCGCAGCCGCAAGGAGTGCATGGACAGCTACTGTGAGGTGGTCGACGCTGCGTTTGAAGCCGGGGTCCGCCCGCGTTGCCACCTGGAGGACGTGACCCGCGCCGATATCGAAGGATTCGTACTGCCATTCGTCGATCGCTTGATGGAGATGAGCCGACAGGTACCGGATGAACTCGCCGCAAAGGTCCGCCTATGCGACACAATGGGGTTCGGCATCAGCTACCCGGGGGCGCAACTACCGAGGAGCATCCCAAAGCTCATCTATAAGCTCAACCAGGAGTGTGGGGTCCCGAGCAGCCGACTCGAATGGCACGGGCACAACGACTTCCACAAGGTGCACGTTAACGGGGCAACGGCGTGGTTATACGGCTGCGATGCGGTCAATACAACCGTATTCGGGTTCGGCGAACGAACCGGCAATCCACCTCTGGAAGCAGCGATCTTCGAGTACATCGCACTGAAGGGCGACCTGTGTGGGATCGACACAATGGGGATCACCGAACTGGCCAACTATATGCGTTCTATCGGCTTGCCTATCCCGGACAACTTCCCGTTCGCCGGCAGGGCCTTCAATACGACCCGGGCAGGTATCCACGCGGGAGGACTCCGGCAGGATGAAAGGATATACAATATCTTCGACACGGAAAAGCTGCTCGGCCGGCCGCCGCGGGTCGCCATCACCGACAAGAGCGGCGCCGATGGTGTGGCACACTGGGTCAACGAATTCTTCGGCCTCAAGGGCGATGATCGCATCAACAAGATAAAGGTACATAAGCTCGCTCGTTGGGTCATCGATCAGTACGACGTCGAAGGCCGACTGACAGCCATAAGCGACCAGGAACTTGAGGAAAAGGCCAAGGAATTCTTCCCGGATCTCTGGCAGAAGCACAAAGGCGGACCTTAGCCAGGGAAACCGCCCGTAGAATACAGGGTACGTACTCTGAATAAACAACGATCCGCAGGAGGCATTGTCTCCGGACAAAGAGCCTTTTACTTGCGGTTCTTCTCTTTGTTCTATTTGGTGAGGTGCGTCATAATGAATCCACTCGGCACAATCCTGAAGCCTCGTCATGGGATGGACCAATCAACCGTGGGAGCCTGTCTTTGGAGGGTGTTTGCCTCTGTACTGTGTCTTCTGTCGAGCAGTTGCCAAGCGCATGCGCAAGCGCACGCCGACAAACAAGTGGAGCAGCCATTTGTTGAGAAGGCCGAATACGACCGTGCCGTTTCTACACCTGAGTCCGTAATCGGCCACCACGTCGCCGAGAAGGCGGTTCGCTATCCGGCGCTTGTTCGCTACTTAGAGGCTCTGGCCAAGGCTTCCGATCGGGTCACGCTCACAAGCTACGGCCAGACGCATGAAGGTCGCACACTCTACTACCTCACCATCACGAGCCCGGCCAACCACCGGCGCCTGGACCAGATCAAGGCCGAAAACGCCGAGCTCGCAGATCCGCGTAGGGCCGACGGGGCCGAGCTGGCGGACAGACTCGCCAAGACACCGCCGGCGGTCGCCTGGCTTAACTACAGCATCCACGGTGACGAGCTTTCGAGCACAGACGCCGCGATCTTTGTTGTTTACCACCTCGCCGCCGCACAAGACACCTCGACTAAAGAGTTGCTCGAACAAGTCGTCATCCACATCAATCCATTGGTGAATCCTGACGGCAGAGAACGGTATCTGAGCCATCTGCAACAGCTGACTGGCGTGGTCTCGAGCCCCGACATTCAGTCGATGCAACACCAGGCCCTTTGGTCGCGGGGCAGAGGAAACCACTACCTGTTCGACCTCAATCGTGACTGGCTCGTACACCTGCAGCCGGAAGTCCGGACCCTGGCAGAAGTAATCCTTGCATGGAATCCACATCTGCTGGTGGATTCCCATGAGCAAGGAGCGTACGACACTTACCTGTTCGACCCGCCGCGCGAGCCTCTGAATATCCACCTCTCACCCAGCGTGTTGCAGTGGCGCAGACGTTTCAGCGCCGACCAAGCCGAGGCGTTCAACCGCTACGGCTGGAGCTACTACACCCAGGACTGGTACTCCGAGTGGAGCCCGATATACACCAATGCATGGGCGAGTCTGCAGGGCGCAATAGGACTCCTATACGAGCAGGCAAGGAGCGATGCAGCTTCCGTGAAACATCCGACCGGCGAACTGACGAGCTATCGCCAGACCGTGCACCACCACATAGTAAGCTCGCTGGCCAACCTCGAAACGCTTCGCGCAAACCGCCGCCAAATCCTAAGCGACTTTCTGCAAGACCGCCAACGGATGATCGAGCAAGAAGACGCCACCGGAGCATTTTTACTCCCGCCGTGCGAAGATACCTCAAGATGGATGCGCATAGCGGAGCTGATAAAGCGGCAAGGTATCGAAGCCGAGTTTGCTCGCGAGAGTTTCGAGGCCGAGGATGCAACTGACATGTGGGGCAACAAGCACCGGGAGAAGGCATTTCCCAAAGGCACGCTAATCGCTCGACTCAGGCAGCCACGCGGGCGTATGCTGCGAGCACTGTGCGAGTTCGATCCCCGCATGACAGACAGTTTCCTGCTGAGGGAGCGCAAAGAGTTGGAGAACCGCCGCCGGACCTTGATTTACGATGTCTCATCGTGGAACCTGCCCATGGCATTCGGCCTCGAATCATATTGGGCTGGCCGCGTACCGACCGTTGAACGATCATCGGAGCCCTCCGCGCCACTGCCCGACGCAACAAGGCCCGACAAAGAGGCGGGTTATGGATACTTGATCGATTTTGCGGACTCCAGGGTGTATTCGGTCCTTGTCCATCTTTTTGACAATGGTTGTCACCCCCGAGTTGCAGTCAAGCCGTTCAAGATTGCCGGCAGGGAATTCCAGAGGGGAACAGTCCTTTTGCGCGGCCACGAGAATCCAGACAACCTGCTCGATGTTCTCCGGCGACTGCCCACCCATCTTACCGTCGGTATACACGGATTAGACGGTGCTCTTGCAGAAGATGGCCCTGACCTCGGCAGCCAAAAGTTCGAATTGCTGTCGGCACCCCGGGTTGCGATAGCCTCTCAATGGCCCGTCCGATCGACGTCGTTCGGCTCGATCTGGTATCTTCTTGATCACGATCTTGGGCTCCGGAGCTCGCCAATTAACATCCAGAGCATCAGTTACATCGACCTGAGAAAATACAACGTCCTTGTGCTCGGCGACAGCGGAGGCCTTGAACGAGTGCTGGATGGACCCGCCGTCGAGAAGATAAAGACCTGGGTCGAAGCTGGGGGTACGTTGATAGCAATCGGCAGCTCCGCCGCGTTTGCCGCCGACGAAGACCGACAACTATCATCCGTCCGACTTAAACGTGACGTACTCGACAAACTCGAAGAGTACAACGAAGCGGCCCAGCGAGAGAAGGATGCCCGGACTATCAGGATAGACCCCAACAAGATATGGGGAAGCAGCGAAGTAGAAGATGGAACCGAAGAGCCGGGACCCAAGGGCCGAGAAGCTGAGGACTCCAAGGAATCCCGTGCGAAGCAGGACATCGAGAAGTTGAAACGGACCGACGAATGGCAGCGGATCTTCAGTCCGGCAGGTACGTTCCTTGCCGGGACTGTTGAGACGGAACACTGGCTCGGATTCGGCTTGCCCGAGAGATTGCCTGTGATGTTCTGGGGCAGTCGCGCATTCATGTCGAAGCATCCCGTCCGGACTGTGGTCCGCCTCGGCGACGAAGACGAGCTGCGCTTGAGCGGCCTGCTCTGGCCCGAAGCAAAAGAGCGCATTGCGGGGACAGCATACGCAACCGTCGAGTCGGTGGGTCGCGGCCAACTGATTCTGTTCGCGACCGATCCCACATATCGTATGTGGTTACCCGCCATCCAGAGGCTGTTCGCCAACGCCGTCCTGCTGGGACCGGGTATGGGCACTTCGCAACCGTCACCCTGGTGACGCCACCGGTCAGTTTCCGCACGTTCTTTGTCGGACTGTCGAAACTTCGAGAGACTAACTCACATGACGAACTGTGTCACACGGCGTCAATTCATGATTAGAACCGTTGGACTCACCGCCATGACGACTATGCCCGCCGGGTGCCAACTTGGAGGGCCATCCACTCGAGAACGGCCGAACATTATTCTTATTATGGCCGACGATCTTGGATACGGCGACGTCGGATGCTATGGGTGTCCGGACATTCGAACGCCTGCGATTGACAAGATAGCTGCGGAAGGAGTCAGGTTCACCCAGTTCTATTCAAACGCCCCAGAATGCACACCCACCAGGACCGCCCTGCTGACGGGTCGCTATCAGCATCGTGTCGGCGGTTTGGAATGCGCCCTCGGTATCGGCAACGTCGGGCGATATGACGATGCGATTCGATTACGCGAGACCGGAGATCTTGGCCTTCCCATCGAAGAGACAGCAATTGCCCGGATTCTGCACGATTCGGGCTACACCACAGGCATCTGCGGAAAATGGCATCTCGGGTACGAGCCGAAGTTCTTCCCGCTAGAGCATGGCTTTGATTACTGGTTCGGCCCGATCGGCGGTTCAGTCGACTACTTCCACCACCGTGAATATACCGGCCGGCCGAGCCTTTACCTAAATGACAGGCCGATCCAACGAGAGGGGTACCTCACCGACCTGATCACTGACGAGGCAGTTCGGTTCGTAGCACGTAAGCGAGGCCGACCCTTCTTCCTGTACGTTGCCTACACAGCACCACACACCCCCTACCAGGGCCCAAACGACAGAAAGCCCGAACCCGTACCTCAAGCTGACTACAACAAAGGCTCGCGCGCGACTTTTGCCGCCATGGTAGAGCGCATGGACGAGGGGATTGGCAAAATCTTGCATGCCCTGCAAAACAGAAACGTGGCCGACAACACACTGGTTGTTTTTATGAGTGACAACGGTGCAAACAGGACGGGGAGGAACTTGCCTTTCTCTGGCTACAAGGGCAACCTCTTCGAAGGAGGAATAAGAGTCCCCTGCGTGGCAAAATGGCCCGGCATGCTGCCAAGCAACAGGGTGTCCCACCAGGTTTGCATCACGATGGACTTCTCCAGATCCATCGTCAGAGCAGCGGGCGCCAAGCCACCTGCACACCGGCCGTTCGACGGAATCGACATCCTGCGCCACATCGAGACGAGCGAACCCGCTCAGGAGCGCACACTTTTTTGGCGGGCCCGACGGGGCCAACGGACCCGGAAAGCGGTGCGGCACGGCTCTTTGAAGTACCTGTCACTACGAGACGGCGATGACGTGAAAGAACATCTTTTTGACCTCGATGGCGATCCGGCCGAGAAACACAACCTTATCGGCGAGGCAGGACAGTCCGTTCAGCAACTGAGAGTGCTGTTGAAGCGGTGGGAACGTGACGTCAAACACAGCCGTTGACGTACAATCGGTCACCTCAGTTCGGCCCGTCGGTATTGGCCAACACTGAGGATCGCCCCGGCCGGCTTTGGCGGGACCAATCAACGTAAAAGACCGCTTCTGCTTCGGCGAGCAGCGGCGACTCCCCGCGACCGCCCATCTGTTCCGAAAAAAAGGAACTTCACACAATCTAATAGGGTGACAGCACTGGAGCCAGCTCTTTCTGCTTTATGATATTGAGCGGGCAGGTCCACAGAAAAACCTCGTGTCCCGTTTCATACTCGCCGGCTTTAACCTTAACGACCTTCTCCGGCTTGACACCCCGCATTGCAAAGTCGTGTGAGACGATCCGTGAGCCGGGCTTGAGTCTCTCCAGCTGGGGAATCAGCTTTACGTTCAGTTGCGGAAGCAAGTACAGAGTGATTACACTTGCCTCACTGAGATCGAGGCTGAAAATGTCCCTCTGCTCGATTCTGGCCAGATGTCCAACGTTGTTTTTCTGCACGTTATCCAACGACTCTTTGACCCGCTTCGGGTCTATGTCATAACCTACAGCCTTGCAGCCGTACCTTTTGGCTGCCGTCACTACTATCCGGCCGTCCCCACAGCCCAAATCGTACAGGACATCGTCCTTCGTAACTTGCGCCAACTCCAGCATCTTATCCACGACCTCCTGGGGCGTCGGGACAAACACAACATCCGGCTTGCGGGGCTCTGGGGCGGCAATCTTAACTGGGGGGCGATTATCGGGTTTGGTCAGCGATATGCCGTCCAGCGGCGGATCGATTCTGCTCAGGTCCAGGCCAAAAGCCTCCAGGATGGTGGGGGCCACGTCCTGGCGCCGGCCATTGCGGTTGACTCTCTCGTTGTTGGTGGCCAGGAAAACATACGGGGCCAAGCTATGCCCTTTCTCGTCTTCGTTGAAGCCGTGGTCCGCCGTGACATAGAACTGCGTCTTCTCGGCCAGCCCCAACTCTCTGATCTTGTCCGCGATCTTGCCCGTCCAGAAATCATTGGAGATCAACGCATCGTTGTATTGCTTGGAGTTCTCCCCATGCTTGTGGCCACTGTGATCGACTTCTGCGAAATGTACGAAGAAGAAGAACGGTTTGTCCTTGTACTGCTCGATCAATTCGATCGCCCTGGCGCCGACCTTCTCGTCCTCCTGCAGGCCGTTTTCGAACACGTCCAAGCTATTCTTGGCGATGTAGAAGGGCTGGCCGGGAACCACGCGGTACTTCACACCGTCTTCGACGACGATCTTGCCCTGGGGCCGCCTCTTCTTCTTGGGCTCAGCCTGTTCGGATTCGCTACTTGCTGCCTTGCCTTTGCTCGTTCCGGCCTTGCCGGCCTTCGACCTGTCGTTCTCTTGCCGGACTCTTGTCTTCTTGGGTGCGGCGCCGCCGACGTTACCCTTCTTGCCGATTACGGCGACCGTGACAAATTTGTCATGGCCAAGAGCCTGCTCCAACCGCTCAAATACAGACAAGCCCTTCGGAATCGGCCGGTACTGCCTGTTGCTATAGACGCCTGTTACCTCAGGGTAGTAACCGGTCAGGATCTGAGACCACCCGGCTTTAGTGTCGGTCTTGCCCTCGATGTCGATTTCGACGCACGTCCCCCGGTCAATCAGTTTTTGCAGGTTGGGCAATTCCCCACGGGCAAGACATTCGTTCACATGGTTCCGCTGCGCTCCGTCCCAGCCGAACAATATGATGTTTTGTGGCTGGTTCACGGCCAGAGCAGCACCGGATGCCGACGCCATCAGGCCTATGACGATCGACCACAAGACGACTCTGTTTGACATGTCACACTCCTTTCAACACTAATCACTTCATATTGCGGCGGGGAGAGGGTTCATCTCACTGACGGTCCTCCCGCCTTGATCTTGAGTCTCTGTCGCAGTCTTCCTGCCATCTGTCCGACGCAAAGCTTCGACGAGACGTTACGCATATCATGCACATTAGGATACCAAATGGGGGCCGTAAATGCAATTTCTGTCGGCCGCCGCTTGTCCCTCCCTCGCGCCAATCTGCATGGAGGTGCTCTGTTGTCCGTGACGAGTTGCTCCCCACTGCGTCCATCCATTCCACATTTCCCGGCCGTTGCTCGGTTGTCTGAGCTTGCCCCCATGTAACGTTTCTGGTATACTGCCCTTTTGAAAGACTCAGCGCGGTCGTATCCGGTCCACACAGAACCCGGGCCGTAAAATGCCCGCTGGAATGTGGATTCAATTTTTGGAGCAACCAGTGAACCAAGTGAATCCCATTTGACGACAGAGTTGCCTTGAGGAGTAGACTCCATGCTGTCACATAGTTCTGCCACACTAATCTTACTATTATCCATAATTCTCACAGGACCTGCTGCAACCCATGCCGACGAAAAGACCTATGCCGAGCGATTGGGATGGCCGGAGGGCTCGCGAGTCGTGATCTTCCACGTGGACGACGCAGGTATGTCACACAATTCGAACATGGGGGCAATCAAGGCCGTTGAAGATGGTGTCGCTACATCGCTCAGCGTTATGATGCCATGTTCCTGGGTGCCGGAGTTGACGGCCTATCTCAACGAGCATCCTCAGGTTGACGCTGGCGTTCATTTGACGCTCACATCCGAATGGAAGAATTATCGATGGGGCCCCGTCGCCGGCAAACCGGCCGTCCCTGGACTCGTGGACGCACAAGGCTGCTTGTGGCGCAGCGTCTCCAATGTTGTCGCCCACGCCACTGCCGATGAGGTCGAAGCCGAAATTCGCGCCCAGATTGACCGGGCTCTACTAATGGGGATTGAACCTACCCACTTGGATGCCCACATGGGAACGTGTTTCCACCCACAGTTCATTGACCGCTACGTCAAAGTGGGAATCGAGAAGAAGATACCGATCCTCATTTTTGGGGGGCACATGCAGCATATCGGCGGTGAGGCCGGTGCCCTCAAGCCACTGGTGCTTTCAATTGCGAAAAGGGTCTGGGACGCCGGGCTTCCGGTCATTGACGATCTTGTTACCAAGCCAACAGACGCTACAGAATACGAACAGAGAAAGGCTCAGTTGGTCAAATTGCTGCACGACATGAGACCGGGCATAACTGAGATCATCGTACATTGCACCGTTCAGACTGAGGTATTCTCGTATATTTCCGGCTCAGGCCAGGCCCGTGAGGCAGAACTGCGCATGCTGATCGACCCGGACATTAGAGCGTGTATCGAGAGCGAAAAGATCATTCTCACAACCTGGTGTGAATTGAAGAAACGGCGGCAGCGTGTGCAGAACTGATAATTGGTCTTTACATGTGAGTGCGATCACCTATCATGGTAGCCTGGTAGCCGAGTGGCCGGCTCTGTAAGTTACGCGAGAAGGACCGGCCTTTCGAGGCATCCGCTAACCTATCATTACGGCGAGGCTAAGTATGGAAATGAGAGATATCTTGGAGAGAATGGGGGGCAGCCAAGGCAGAGGCTACGCATCCCTCGGAATCAAATGGGTCACAGTGGCGGTTGTGGTTGTTGTGGTAGGCATCGGGCTGATAACATCCATCTACACCGTACCGACGGACTCGGCCGGCGTGGTAAAATACTTTGGACGATACAGTCGGACGACCGAGCCGGGCATCCATTTGAAGATACCATACTGGATCGAAACCGCCGTCGCGGTTCCGGTGAAGAAGGTGCAGAAGGAGGAATTCGGCTATCGGACATTGGAGGCAGGTGTAGATTCACGGTATCTAGGCATCGAGGAATTGAACACCGGCAGGTCACGCCAGGATGATCTGGTGAAACTGATAAGAGACAGTGGAGAAAGAGCCTCAAGAGGCGGAGCGCGGCAGTTGGGAGAGCAAGCTAAGGAGATACTCAGGGGCGAATACATAATGCTGACCGGGGATCTTAACATAACTGATGTCGAATGGATCGTTCAGTACAAGATCGAGGACGCTCGGAGCTATCTTTTCAATGTAAGGGAGCCGGGACAAACCATACGAGATGCAAGCCAAGCGGTGATGAGGCAGCTTGTCGGCAACGGGAGTGTGGATGAGGCTATAACTATCGGCAGGATAGAATACGAGAGCTCTGCCGAAGAGATGATACAGAAACTACTTGACGAATATGAAACCGGGATTCATGTCGTCACGGTCAAACTCCAGTCCTCCAATCCTCCGCAAAGGGTCAGGCCTGCTTTCAACGAGGTGAACAAAGCCGGGCAGCAAAAGGAGCAGAGGATTAACGAGGCAATGAAAGCATATAACGAGGCAATTCCAAAAACGAGAGGTGAAGCCAAGAAGTTGATCGAGTCGTCCAAGGGATATGCGGCTGAACGAGTCAACAGGGCAGAGGGTGATGTGGCCAAATTTGAGAAGATATATGCCGAGTATAGGAAAGCCCCGGAGATCACGAAGCGGAGAATGTACTTGGAGACAATGGCCAAGCTGCTGCCTTTGATTCCCGAGAAATGGATCATCGAGCAGGGCGGGGCTGAAGGTGGAATCTTGATGAAGCTCGACCTTGAGAGTGGAAGCCAGAAGTGAGACCCTCAAGCGGGTGTTCTCAGAAGCAGGGCATCCTCAAAGAAAGGAATGAAGAATGGCTCGTATTGTCATAGCAGCGCTTGTTATCGTTGCCCTTATTCTCTTGTCGGCTTCGATGTACGTAGTCGATCAAACGGAACAGGCGGTGGTAACTCAATTTGGCAAGCCCGTCAGAGTGATCATCAATCCGATAGAGGGCCGGAGAAAAGAAGAAACCCTGGCGGAACTGAAGGCCAAGTACACAAAAGAGGGAATTGCGGTAGGCGAGGGCGCGGGCCTCAAATTCAAGATCCCCTTCATACAGAGGGTGAGAGAATTCGAGAGGAGACTGTTGAGGTGGAACGGCTACCCCGAGCAAATCCCGACCAAAGACAAAAAATACATCTGGGTCGATTCTACGGCGAGATGGTACATAAAGGATCCTCTGCAGTTTTTGCGATCTGTCGGCACCGAAGAACAGGCCCACGCGAGGCTCGATGACACTATTGATTCGAGTACAAGGAACTCCATCACAAAAAGGGACCTTATCGAGATTGTCAGGACAGACAATCGTCCGATGAGAGTGGCCGAAGAAGAGCTCCGGGAAACAACTGAAGTAGGCCAGGTGACCGAAGGTCGGCCTAAGATTGTAGCGGAGATAACAGAAGCGTCGAGAAGAGCCTGCGAAGAGTATGGGATAGGTATCCACAGCTCAGGCGTTTTGATCAAAGGCCTCACCTACGTCGAAGAGGTCAAACAGAAAGTCGAAGAAAGAATGATCGAAGAGAGGCAAAGGATTGCAAAGAAATACATCTCTGAGGGTGAGGGAGAATACGAGAAGATAATGGGCGACAAGGAGAGGGAAGTGAAAACCATCTTATCGGAGGCTTACAAAACGGCCAAAGAGATCGAAGGTGAGGCCGATGCCAAGGCCGTAGAGATTTACGCCAGAGCCTTTGACAAGGACCCGGATTTCTACAGATTCTGGAAAACGCTCGAACTCTACGAGGAACACATGGGCGGAGAAAAGACGAGATTGATATTGGGAACCGACAATCCGCTGCTCGAAATGATCAAAGGTGGCACGCTGGAGGAACGCGCGACACCGGTAGAACCGTGAGGATTTGCCGCACTTGCAGGATGGACTCCTTCAGCCTGCGCGGAGAGGACGGCGGGTAGATCGGAGCTTCGCGGGCCTTGCAGAGAGTAGAACAATGGTGTTCATCAAGCTTGTCAGAATCTTAGCCGTTATACCTGCCATCTGGCTGATTTACCGCCTATTGGTCCCTCTCGGCAAAACCGGATCAACGCCTCGTGCAACAAAAGCGAATGGCTCTCGTGAGCCCGGCAGGAAGTTCGTGAGGTCCACCGTTATAGAACAGCACGACACGAAGGACGGAGAGGGCCAATCGTAGCATGTGGGTACAGGTCTGTGCAAAGGGAGTCAAAGATGAGAGATCGCCTGTTGTGTAGTCAAATTTGCCTTTCTGCCATTGTGTTGTTGTCCCTACTTGCATTCCAGGCCGCCCTTTGTGCCGAGGATGGTTGGGCTCCTGGGATTCAAGATCTATACCGGCTTGACCGTCTTCCGGCGTTCAAGGAGTCGATCAAAGTGGCGTCCATATCGAGCTATGACAGGACAGGCGGCAACAACGATGGCTTCGGCGGACAGTACTCCTACGTTCGCAAGGAGAAGGACGGGCTCGTTCTGGCCGATTTGGAGGGGCCGGGGATTATCTACCGAATCTGGACTCCTACGCCGACAGATGATGTGATGGAGTTCTACTTTGACGGCCAGAGTGAACCGAGCATACGGGTGAAGTTTCGTGAACTTTTTATGGGCAGGCATCCTGTGTTTGTTCGTCCCCTGGTCGGATATGGGGCCGGCGGGTTCTACAGCTACGTGCCGCTGCCCTATGCCAAATCCTGCAGGGTGTTCATCCGGGCTGAGCGGATACAGTTTTATCAGATCAATTACGCGACGTATCCCAAGCAAACAGCGATAGAGACTTTCTCCCCGCAGCCAGGAGGGGAATACCAGCACCATCTTGAGAAAGCCAAAACGCTATTTGCTTCCTCCGGGACGGACATAAGTTCGTACGCCGCCCCTGCAGGGGGACATATTGAGCGATTTAGCTCCAGGGTCACTCTGAGCGATGAGAAGCCCGTGACAGTTTTTGATGTGGATCGCCCGGGCAGAATCGTGGGGATTCGTATGCGCCCCCCCGAAGCCCTCGCCGGTAAAGGGCGTGAGGTCGTACTTCGCGCGTACTGGGACGGCGACGAGGAGCCTGCAATTCTGTGCCCAGCCGGTGATTTCTTCGGCTACGCATGGGGTGAGCCTGCGATGAAGTCCCTTCTTGTGGGGGCGGCCGGCGGCGCGAGCTACTGTTACTTCCCGATGCCATTCGATAAGTCCGCGAAGATTGAGTTGTTCTCCGAGCAGGAGTCGGATGAGGAGGTGGATGTTGATGTGGAGGTGCTGTTTGTGCCAATTGGTCGTCGCGAGAATGAGGGCAAGTTCTACGCGCTGTGGCGGCGGGAGAATCCGACGACGAAAGGCAAACCTTTTACTTTCATTGAGACCGGCGGGCGAGGGCACATAGTCGGGTTCATACAGCAATCGCAGGGATTCGAGTCCGGCGGCACCTATTTCTTCGAGGGCGACGACCAGACCACGATTGATGGCAAGCTTGTGATTCATGGCACGGGCTCGGAGGATTTCTATAACGGCGGTTGGTACGATGTGCCGGGTCGGTGGGAGTCGCGGAGGTCATTTCCACTGAGCGGCTGCCTGGCGTACAAGAAGCATCTGAGCAGGACCGGCGGTTATCGAATCCTTCTGGGCGATGCCTATGCGTACCGCAAGAGCATTCTGCAGACGATCGAACATGCCCCCACGGAGAATAGTCTTCTAAATGACTACTGTGGGGTAACGTTTCTCTATTCACGGGAGCGTCCGACTTGCGAATTTGACTTGCTGCCGGTCGCAGACAGAAAAGTAGTCGATCTAAAACGAATCGTTTTTGCGACGTGGTGGAATGTCCCGATCTATGCGTTTTCCTTTCGGGACACAACTCTAACGAAGAACGGAGAGAAGTTCGAGGGCGAAGATGTTCGGTTCCTGTCGATGCGGGCCAAGGGCAATGACTGGTTTGGGCATCATTTCATCTGCTTTACATGCGAGCTTCCAGCGGCAGGCACGTACCGAGTGAGTTTGGATGCGATCAAGGGGCCGGCACAGGGACATGTGCAGCTTTTCATGGACGAGGCGCCGGTGGGCCCGGCGGTGGACATGTATGCTGAAACGCGACAGCAGGCGCTGAACGAATATGTCGGTACACTTGATTTGGCCGAAGGGCAAAACAACTTACTGCTCAAGATCGTCGGCAAGAACGAAAAATCTGAGGGCTTGGGCCTGGATCTTAGGAACATCATCTGTGAGAGGGTGAAGTGAACTGATCACTGACAGGAACTCGCTGGTGCTCGAACAAGCAGTCGCAGGCTGCTGCTGGCTAATGCATCAATTGGATAAGTCATTGCGTTGAATGGCTTTACGTGTTAGTCGCCCCGCAAAGCGGCTACGATCCACCAAAGAACTCTGCCTGCGGGATTCTCTTCTTGACATTTTCTCTCTACCCCCTATAATAAACGGGCTTAGTTGGTGTGAGAGCGACACGGTAGGGAAACCCATTTTTGTGCCCAGCCGAGTTTCTTCTCATGGAACATGAGTGTCCTTTTTTGGAGGAGGTGTCAAATGGCTCCGGCAAACAGACTGACGGTCTTCGCGGCGACAATGACGGTGGTTCTGGCGCTCAGCGGACAGGCACAGGCGTTGGTCACGGCAGGTGAGCTATTTGTCGAGCTCGATGCCCGGGACCCCAGCGCCGGCACGGCAACCTGGACCAACGCGGGTACGCTGGACGACTTCACTGAGTCCGGCGATCCGGTCCTCGATGTGTTCGGCCCCAAGTCGAACCCTGGCGTCTACTTTGACGGGATCAACGACTACTACCAGGGGTCCGAAGCGCCCCCGGGGCTCATTGGCAATAGCGATCGTACAATCGAGGCCTGGGTTTACAACCCCGAGGTCCCAGACAACGAGACCATAGTGGCCTGGGGAAAACGCGGCGGTCCCGACGGCAGCAACATGAGCTTCAACTACGGCTCACATGCCGCGTGGGGTGCGGCTGAACACTGGGGGGCCCCGGACATCGGCTGGAACGGCGCTCCTGAGGCGGGCGAGTGGCACCACCTGGTCTACACCTACGATGGCACCACGACGCGCGTCTACGCCGACGGCATCCTCAAGAATTGGGAAGACTTGACGAGCATGCCCTTGAATACGCATGACGAGACGCTTATCACCCTTGCCGCGCAGATTGACAGCGACGGCGTGACTGTCACCGACGGTCTTCGGGGAAGCCTAGCCATCGCCCAGCTCCGCATCCACGACGGCGTGCTCTCTGAGCAGGACATTCTCTCCAACTATAGAGAGGGTGTGGGGCGGTTCATTCCTGCTCCCGCGGGTTTCTTGCTTGGCGCTATTGGCGTGGGCCTTGTAGGCTGGTTGCGCCGGTGGCAGACAGAAAGGTAGTCGATCTAAAACAAATTGTTCTTGGGACATGCTGGAATGTCCCGATCTATGCACTCGCCTATCGGGACGCAACTCTGACGAAAAACGGAGAGAAGTCCGACGGCAAAGATATTCGATTTCCATCGATGCGGGCCAAGGGCAACGACTGGTTTGGGCATCATTTTATTTGCTTTTCCATGCGAGCTTCCAGCGGCCGGTATGTACCGAGTGAGTTTGGATGCGATCAAAAGACCCTCGCAGAGACACGTGCAGCTTCAAGATTCTTCCATTATCTTGGATCGCTTTCCGGCTCGTACGGCTGATAGGGACCCGGGCGATTACTCACCTGATGCCTTAGTGCATTTCTTCGCTCTGCGTAGTTTTCTCCAGGCAGCGGCATCCAAAAAGCCGTGAAACATCGTATCACACACCTCAACGACGAGGCCCGCATAGAGCAATATAGCGAAACGGCCAACGACAAGTAAGAGAATCCTCGTTACACGTCTCAATCAGCGAGACTTCAGCCGTTCACCACCGTCGTGAAACTGTGGAGCGACTGCGTTATACGGATGCAAGCCTAACCAGGCAGACTGAAAGAGGAAACAAGTGGTTGATTCGACCAGCTGCTGCTGATAGTCTATTGCCAAATATGACTGCATTTCAGTCACGAACAAACGAGTCAGGTGGGACGAATTGAAAGGAGTATTGGACCATGGCCACTACCGACAATCTACAGGAAGCATTTGCAGGTGAGAGCCAAGCGAACCGCAAGTATCTCGCCTTTGCGAAAAAGGCCGATGAGGAAGGGTACACCCAGGTTGCGAGACTATTTCGCGCAGCGGCCGAGGCAGAGACCGTCCACGCCCACGCGCATCTGCGTGTCATGCGTGGCGTTAATAGTACGGCAGACAATCTCAAGGTGGCTATCGATGGCGAGGGGTTTGAGTTCGAACAGATGTATCCCAAATTCGTGAAAGAAGCAGAGGAAGAAGGCAATCAGCCCGCCACATACTCCTTCAGAAATGCGATGGCCGTTGAGGAAATCCATCATGGCCTCTATGCGAAGGCCTTGGAGGCTGTCAACTCAGGATCTGATTTGCCGGAGACAAAGATACTTGTCTGCTCCATTTGTGGCAATACGGTTATGGGTGAAGCCCCAGACAAATGCCCAATCTGCGGCGCGCCTAAAGACAGGTTCGAGGAGGTTGCATAGCGTTGTTTCGGCGACGGAAGCGCTATCCGGCGAATAGATTTATCAGCGAGTTGGGGACACGGTAGCGACCGATATGCAAGGAGACTCCGACTATGTCAGTTTCCGGCGATAAGGCGTGGCGATGCACTGTTTGTGGTTATGTCCACCGAGGTCCGGAGCGCCCGGGAGTATGCCCCATTTGTGGCTCTCCAAAGGAGGCGTTCGAGCCACATATGAGCGAACCACAGCCAACCGCCCGAGCCCGGGTGGAACGCTGGCGTTGCCTGAATTGCAGTTACGTACACCCCGGCGCAATGCCGCCCGATGTGTGCCCTGTTTGTGGGGCACCGTCAGAAAGCTTTGAGGCCGAACTGAAACCGTCCGAGGAGATGACAACAACCACCGACGTTGGCAAGGTGGTAGTAGTAGGCGGAGGTGTTGCCGGTGTCGCTGCCGCCGAGGCGCTAAGAGCTGCCTCCTCAACCGCCGAAATCACGCTCTTATCCAAAGAACCCGTTCAGCCCTACTACCGATTGAACCTGACACGTTACCTGGCAGGTGAGATCGGTGAGGCTGAACTGCCGATTAAGCCGCAGAGCTGGTATGAGCAAAGCAATATCCAACTGATGCCTGGCGCCGAGGTCAGCAACCTTAGATTGGAGGAACGAGTAGTAGAGCTGGGCCAGGGCCAAACGCTGCCTTTCGACCGATTGATTCTCACTGTAGGTGCTCACCCATTTATGCCTCCGGTTCCGGGAGGCAATAGAGCGGGGGTCACGAACCTACGTACAATCAGTGATGCCAAACGAATCCTGAGTACAAATCTCGCTGCGACACGGTGTGTCTGCATTGGTGGCGGGCTGTTGGGACTGGAGACTGCCGGGGCTCTGGCCAGGCGCGGCGCGGACGTCACGCTTCTGGAAGGTTATGGCTGGCTGCTTCCGCGTCAGCTCAACCAGAGGGCCGGTGAAATACTTGCCGAGCACATCGGCTCGAGCGGGATTGCACTCAAGACCAATGCTCGAACGCGAGAGATCCTCGGTGATGAGCGCGTCCGCTCCGTTCAATTGGAAGACGAGAGCATCCTTCCCGCTGACATTGTAGTAGTTGCCACAGGCATTCGTTCTAATAGCTATTTGGCTCGCCTGGCAGGTCTGGAGGTAGACAAGGGCGTGGTTGTGGACAATCGGCTGGTGACGTCGCACCCGGACGTCTTTGCTGCAGGCGACGTGGCCGAGCACCGAGGTGTTCTCTATGGCACGTGGGCACCGGCGCAATTTCAGGGCAATATCGCCGGGATGAACGCGGCCGGAGCTCATGTGGAATTTGGTGGCATTCCCCGGTCAAACGCGCTGAAGGTCCTCCAGCTTGACATGTTTAGTATCGGCCAGATTGAACCTGAAGACGCAAGCTACGACGTTATCGATCAGGAGACGGACGGCGAATACTTGCGGCTTGTCTTTCATGACAGCCACCTCGTTGGCGCTATTCTTCTTGGCGATGCGAAAGCCGCACCTCATGTGAAGAAAGCTGTAGAGGGCAAGGCGGACTTCTCGCCGTTGTTGCCGAGGCGCCCCGCAGCCAGAGACGTGATCGATTTCATCAGCGAGCAGTCTGCCTAATCAGTACTCGTGTTACCGGAGTTCTGCCCGCGTTCAAACACGCACCTTGCGTCGCCTGACACAACGCCGCTCGTATACAAACCGGCCTTGAGTTGTCAGGTCACTGCGTCGATGCGGTAGAGCCGGCAGAATTGTCGAAGTCGCCTGGCGCAATCCCCGTAGATCATGCAGAGATGATGGCCCTTCAGATCGCATACGTCGCCCAACTCGTTGATCGTAGTCTCTGCGTTGGTGCGGCAGCCGCCTGTTTGCGGAACCGGCGGACATCCTATGACCTGCCCGGAATACACAAGCATCTGCGGCCGCTCCTCGGAATCACCTGTCACTGAAAGGTATTTGGCAATCGTTATGTCTTGTCCCGGCGTGAACAGCACCCTGGGAACGCAACCCCACCCGGCCTCGGCGTGGTTCATCAGGACGTAAGGTTCCGCAGGGGCATTCGAGCCTTTCATCTTTGAGGCACTCGTGCAGTGTGCACAGAAGTAGTGGTTCTTCTCCGTGTCAACGGTGGGATTGTGCTGAAAGCCGGGTTTGTCGAAGAGTTGCTGGAGCAGCATCAAAGTAAGGGTCGCGTCGAGATCCGACTCGCAACCGGCGGGAACTCCCTCATCCCTCAAGCTCATGTAGCCCATGCAGGGTGGAACGTGTGTGTGAGGTCTCCTGAGCCCGGGCAAGCAGTCCATCATCACAGCGTCGGCTTTTTCGGCCTCGATGATACGCCTGAGAGCGAAGTACGTCTTCGCGGCTTCAACGATGTCCGCCTTCGTTGGCTCCAATACCTTCTCTGCGTCCGTCATGTACGACTTGGCAAGCGCTTTGACCGCGGGCGTGACATCAGTGCGAGTGAACTCGTCTACAAAACGAGCACGGGGCAAGGTTCGGACGGTGGTTCCAATGTGAGGAACAGTTGTCTCATTAGGCTCGGCACCGCGAAGATTAACGATGCGACTTTGCTTCATCCGGCAGGCCGTTCGGATCATCTTCATGCCGTCTTCCACGGCATCAAGATTGTCCAGTGAGTTGATCAGGAACACCCCCGGCTCTCGGTGCAGCTGCTTGACATGACCTACCAGCAGAATGCCCAAGGTCGCAAGAACGACGGTAGGGATTTGGGTCTCTTCAACGATTCGGGTGACGTGTCCCCAATGTCCCTTCTTGAAGGGGATCAGCAGCAAGCCGTCAGTTTCGGCCTGCTGGATTCCGGCAACAAAACGCGCGGTGTCATCGGCAGTGTCCAGCGGCTTCTCGTCCATCACGATTCGTATTCCCAGCTTCCGCTCGATCTGCCTTATGCTCTTCATGTACTTCGCTTGGCGGCCTTCGGCATCGAAGGTCGAGCCGGGCCAACTGTAGTAACCGACCTGCCTAAGGGACTCTGTCGGCGGGTATATGAAAGCTCCTCGCACGATGGCGGCCTTCTTGCGTCCGGTACTTGCCCTGGCCACCGCGCCGGCTCCAAGAAGTGTGCCGGAGCTAAGTGAGATACTCGCGGTGGTTCCGCCGATCGCCTGCAGAAAATCGCGACGAGACAAGCCCGCCGCCCCGGTCGATTTTAACGGTTTCACGTCGGTCCCTTTCCAGTGTAGCTTGCGTGGAGTTGTTGTCCGAGCGGCACGAATCTCCATCCTTTCCCCAGGTCAAGGAAGATAGCTCCTGAACACGCTTGGGTCTATTCACTCAATACTCCGTTGCAGATTAGCTCAGTTCACCCATCTATGTCAACAGGCATTCTTTAGGGGAACGGCTTTCAGGCGCATTGACGCCTTCCGGCCTTAGGAAGTGCTAACCCGATTTTGAGCAACACGATGGACATAGGGAATCGCTGGGTAATGAAGAAGTCTTCAAGTAGGGTGCATTCTTAACTCGCTGGTAAACATCTCAGGAGAGCAGCAACAGGGCCTACTGCTACGCCAGCCAAGACTATACCTACGGTAGCTCCGATTCTTGCACTTCTGTCGCCTCAGACTGAACCCGTCGCGATCTACAGCGGAGCGTGGCGGCTTTTGGTGAGACCCAAAGTTCGAGAAATCATAAGATATTGGGGACAGTTGTAAGTGTGGATAGTTGAATCAATGGAACGCACAGGCAGAATTATGAAACCTCAGAAATCGCCGACGATTTTGTTATCGGAACAAGTCTGATTCAGAATGTTGAGTTATTTTGATATGGATACAAGCGCCGCCGATGTAAAAATCATCGTACTCCCCTGTCGAGCATTTCCGTAAATCATTGGCAGCATTTGCAAGTACCCCAGCTTCATACCAATCTAATTCAAGGACCATGAATCCTGTCTCTTCGTCTTTGTATGCTTTCATTGTCTCAGCTTTTCACCGAGTGTTATCAGGTTATCGACCATTATGCCTACAACAAGAACAGTAGCACAAATGGCAGTGCAAGAACAACCACCGCAAACCAATCTGTCGGCTCCGTTATGTCTTCGGGCTCTGGTGCCCCATCGGCACGAATCTAGCCATTGTCGGCCAGTTCGCGGGCAGTCCGCAGATCGTAGACCTTGACGTCGTGCTACGTACTTATGCCATCGGGATTCAGCACCGTGATTATCACTGTCTTGGCGTCTCAAGTGATGGGAGGACCTGCTGAGGCGCAATTGCTAACTTCAAGTCACACTAAAGTATAACATGCAAATCGTTGAGTCTAAAACTACCAAGTACGATGAATTGAACGTGTGCTCACGGATGATAGCAGCGGTATGTACCGGTTGTGTAGGCAGCAAAGGCCATAGGCAGGCCAAAGGCATGGGGGGGAAGAACGGCCCCCACAAGCTTTCTGCTACAAAAATTGCGCCCATTCGTCACCCACTATTTGGGAAATCCAGGGTAATTTGTTCTTCGCGCGCATAATGTCTGATAGAAACCGACGCCGGAGAGAAACATCCGGGACGGCGGCGGGCAAGTTTGCTCGTGTACGGAGCAGATTGCTAAGATTTGAGACAACCAGCTATTGTGCGAGAATAGAACGATGAGACAGAATTGTTTCCTCCAGCCTGCCTGGACACATAACGGCTCTATGAGAACGGATCTTCCCTTAACCGTTGTCGAAAAGAAAAGGAAAAGACTAACCGAAGCAATATGTGTGGGCCAACTTTTCTGCGTCGGCAAAGTCTACCTGAAGACCCACAACGGCGAGATAAGGATAAAATGACTCAACAGACTCCGCCACCTGAGGGGCTACGGGTTCTGCAAATCCAGACAGATCATCTCTGCGCCGTTGCGCGCAAGCAATTTTCCGTCGCTGAACGCAAGGGGGGCCCAAGGTTCATCTCCCTTGAGAGAAAGCAATCCGGCCTTAGCCAGTTCCTTGTAGCCATCGGGACGGGGTTCGATCAGATGCAGACCGCCGTTGCCGACCGTACCGTCCTGGCCCAAGATCAGCCCATCGGCCAGTATCAGGGCCCCGTAATGAAAGTCCGGTGCCGAGCCCTTTTCCCATACAATCTTGCCGTCAAGCGCAAGGCACATCAGGCCCTTGGGTTTGCCGCAGTTATTGACGTATAGATACCCTTCGTGTAGTACCGCCGGATGTATCTTGCTGCCAACCTCTTCGGTCTTCCACAACTCCCTGACCACAAAGCCGCCGCCTCGGCGCTTAGCCTCAAGCATGATCGACACGGGTTGGTAGCTACCGTTGTAGGAACAGTCGGTAAGAAAAACCCTGGTGCCGTCAATCACCGTTAACGGGGCGATACACGCGAAAGACGTGAGCCCTGCATAGGTCCACAACGGCCGGCCGGTGGAGGCATCGAAGGCGACCACTTCGTTCTTGATGGCCTCGTCCTTGCGATCGCACGGACTGATCATGATGACCTGGTCTACACCGTCGAGCGAAGCAAGGACGGGGGAAACATGGCAGGAATGGCCGGTGAGCTTTCGACTCGCCCAGCGCAGCACTCCCGTCTTCTTCTCGAAGGCCACGACCCCGCCCTTTTCGCCCTGCGGGGCCACGATTACGGTGTCCCTATAGAGCAGAGGTGACTGCGCCACTCCCCAGCCCGGTTTTTTCGCCTCGAACTGCTCCAGCAGGTTCTTCTTCCAGACCGCCTGATGCGTTTCTCTGCTGACGCAGTGAAAATGCCCGAAAGGCCCCACTATCCAGACGTATTCCTCATCGACCGTGGGGACCGATCGCGAACCGGGATGAGGGTTTTTCCCGGGCGCATCGTAGGAGAAGTTCCATCTCTCCTTGCCGGTGTCCAGATCGATGCAGCGCAGGATGTCGCTCTTGCCGACGACGCGGTCAAGAACAAATACCTCACCTCCTTGAACGCTCGCGCCCCCGTAGCCCTTGCCCAGCGGGAAAGACCAAAGCTTCCTGGGGCCCGCTTCAGGCCAGGCTCTTGCTATTTTAGCCTCTGGCGCCGAGGCATTGCGATGAGGACCAAGGTATTGCGGCCAATCCGCTCTGGTATCGACGGCTGCCACTGCCAGAATCAACATCAAAAGTGAGAGAAAACGTTTCATTTCCTTCAACCTCCAAAAGAATTGGGGCAATTTCCCCTTAGCCGGTAGTATTGTCAACTTTCTGCGTCTTCGTTCCCTCGTACGATACCACATCTGCACAAGAGAAGCAACTGTCACGAGCACTCCTGCCAGATAAGCTTGCCAGAGGATTCGACCAACAGCGCGATACACAACGAATATTGGCATGTTACGAGGCTGGGTGTAGAAAATGCTTCAGCCAAGATGAAAGCTGTCCTTGGCGGATCGTTTTGGACTATTCGCTGTGCTTCGTTCTAACTGTTCTTTGGCGCCGTGCTTTCAGAGGGATTTGACGGTTTCAGTGTGATTCAGGAGTTGGGAACGGTCGCCGATACAATTCACGCTGGCACAATGGTAGTATCAATTGCACGTGGTAGCTTCATGTGGGTCTTCCAATGACATGCAAGACGAAGCCCCCGAACGGCAAAGGCATATAGTGACATTGCTTTGGTTATCATTACCGGCATAACCAGTGCATGGCCCGATCGTGACCAGCCTTCGCCGGATTTGCGCCCGGAGCCAACTGCAGATTCTCAACCAGCAGTGGCTGGCGTGTAACAGTCGCAGGCTGTTTATGATCGTCGCCTGGTGAGCAGCTGAGATATCCGACCGTCAGGGCTACGCTACCGAAAGCCTTTTGTTGTCTCGTTATAAATGGTCTCAATTAACCGCGTCTCATTCGACTCGAATTCGGTCTTTATTGCATCTACGCTTTTGCCCTCCGCGATCAGGGCCTTCACCTTTTCCTGCAGTTTTCTCATCCGGTCAATATGTTTGCTTATCCCATCTCGATCAGTCATGTCACTGTGACCGCTGCAGAACTTCTCAGCTTCTATTGTCTGTAGCATCTTGGCGAGCGTCTTAACGTGCTCGAAGGAATTGCCCCCCTTATAAGAGTGTATGAGCTGAGGTCTCGCTATGAATATCTGGTCTCCGAGAAAGGCGGTCTTTTCCTCCGGAAAATAGACGACAATGTCGCCGGTGGTATGACCGACGCCGAAGTACCACAGCTCCACCTTCTTTGAGCCGAGGTGAATAACCATCTTGTCCCGAAATGTCACCGAAGGGACAAAAGGTGCCAGTTCAGGCTTGGCCCACTCTGATGCTGATCCATCTCGCCTTGTATGAAAAAACTCCTTCCGGCAATTCTCGTGGGCGATGAAGGTCACCGTATCAGCAAAGAAACGATTACCCACCACATGGTCACCGTCACTGTGTGTGTTCACAACATACCTCACCGGCTTGTCGGTAATCTGGCCAACCTTGCCGATTACCTGTTCTGCCGATTCGCTATCCATCTTAGCATCAATAAGAAGAACTCCGTTGTCACCGATGTATGCCCCTCCCCGGGCGCCTCTTCCTCCCAGGACTTCAAAGAGCCTGTCGGATATTCTCTTCAATTGGACAGGCTGCGATCCTCGCCGGCCGTATGAGTCTGATGCAAACAAAAGCAGCAGAAGCGAGAGAACAACGAGTTTGATATTCACCTTCATTTTAGAACCTCCTTCGGATTCCTAAGACGTTCCCAGCAGACACCTGTCCGCACCATTTCCCGTCCCTCAAATACATCAGCCCGAATAATCTTACGTTCATGTCAGAACAACCACAACATTACAGTTGCACCAAATACGCATCCGGCTGCCTGTGATTCGCGCTTCGGGCCTGCTATAGGCCAGGAGGAGGGCGAAAATCGGGGCGATGGGACGACGAACGAAGACAGCCCGCCACCCTTCCATTCTCCTAAAATACTTCATAGCAAGAAGTTATAAAAATGTGGATTTTTTCTTGAAACCGCCGAACATTGTGCTATAATTATAGTACACTATACTAATAGATCTTTAATACAGAGGCACAAGACATGGAGATCGTAAATGATTGAGTTCGGCTTGGATGTGAAGAGCGGCGTCCCCTTCCACCGGCAGATCGTGGATCAGATCAAGTACGGGATCGCCTCGGAACGGCTCCTGCCGGGAGAACAGCTACCCACCGTCCGTGAGCTGGCCGTGCACCTGCAGGTCAACCCGAACACCGTCCGCAAGGCATACTCAGATCTCGAAATCCTCGGAATACTCGACACCCAACAAGGCACTGGCACCTTCGTCGGCAAGCGCCAGGTCGAAATCGACGAAACCGAGAAGGAGCAAATGCTCACACAAATCTGTAGCGAGCTGGTTGCAAGAGGCAGCCAATACGGCTTCACCCTGAAGGAAATCGTAGAACATCTGCAAAGGAGATTGGAAAATGGCGAATGAAAAGAAGAAACAGATACTCTCCGGCCTCACCAAAGAGTACAAGCTGAACGTTCGGGCGACAGCGGAGGCGGCGTCCCTCAACTGGCCCGCAGTCCTCGCAGCAATCATCGTGGTCGCAGTCGGCACGGTCCTCAACAGGCTCGTACAGGGCACGTGGCAGGATCTGAACTACCTCGTCGCCGGCATAACCGCCGTTCTCGCTGCGCTGTGCTTCTTCGGGATTAAGATCGCCAATCAGTGGGAACGAGCCATCGTCCTTCGGCTCGGCCGATACCGCTGCCTCAAAGGCCCGGGGCCATTCTTTATTATCCCGATCATCGACGCCCTCGCCCAGTCCGTCGATATGCGTATCCGCTCCACGGACTTCAGCTCCGAATCCACACTCACTAAAGACACCGTCCCCGTCAACGTCGATGCGATCTGCTTCTGGATGGTTTGGGACGCAAAAAAAGCGATCCTCGAGGTTGAGAATTTCTACCTCGCCATCGTACTATCGGCCCAGACCGCCCTGCGTGACATCATCGGAACGCACCAATTATCCGAATTGCTCACCCACCGCGAACAGCTCGGCAAAAAGCTCCAGGAAATCCTCGACGAAAAGACCAACCCGTGGGGAATCACAATCCAGTCCGTCGAAATCCGTGACATAATCCTGCCCAGAGAGCTCGAAGACGCCATGTCCAAGGAGGCCCAAGCCGAACGTGAACGACACGCCCGAATCATCCTCGGAACAGCCGAGACCGAAATCGCAGAAAAATTCGCACAGGCCGCAAAACAATACGAATCCAATCCATGCGCCATGCACCTTCGCGGCATGAACATGCTCTTTGAAGGCCTAAAAGAAAAAGGCTCGATGATCATCGTCCCAAGCTCGGCTTTGGAAACGATGAACCTCGGCGCCATCGCGGGCCTAACCGCGCTAAGCCAGGCCAAAGAGTCGGAGGGGCAGGACTGAGCGACTGCCAAAGAACTGCCAATTGCCACAGCGAAGTCGGCCTGGAGGTTGTGCGCAGTGCAGGCGCCCTGTGTGCGGGTGCACCCTTGAACTATGCGGGCTCAAGGAATAAGATGCACCCCTGATAAGACAGGTATTAGGGGCAAGCCACAGTGCAAGAGCTAAGTCGGCGAAAAGTGTTAGGTTCGGCAGCTCGTTGTGTAGCAGCGGGCGTGCTGTATCCCATATCTACGCGTGCAGGCCGATCGAAGAAGAGCGGCCCAAAGACACCGATGCTGCATGTCACCGATCTCTTCCGACCTCACGTGGATCCCGACGACCATTGGGACTTGGCCTGTGTGTATGCTTTGGCCTATCGCGGTGACATCGACCTCAAAGGTATTGTGATCGACTATCCGCCGAAAGGCAAGACAGCTCGCAACCCCGACATGATGGCCGTTGCCCAGATGAATCTGCTCTCCGGAATCTTCGCGCCCGCTGCTGTGGGATCTTCCGTTCCGATGACGTCACGCGATGACCTTCAGCCTCACGCCTCGGCAACCGACCATCGCGGCGTGCAAATGGTGCTTGAGGTTTTGCGGGCGTCGCCACAACCTGTGGTCATCAACGTTACTGGATCGAGCCGGGACGTCGCGATCGCAGGCAAGAAACGTCCCGATCTGTTTGCTGATAAATGTGCCGCGATCTACCTGAACGCCGGCACAGGCTCTCCAAAGAAGAGTCTGGCGTCGAAGCTCGAATACAACGTCACGCTCGACAAAGCCGCCTATGCAGCCATATTCGATTTGCCGTGCCCGATCTATTGGATGCCGTGCTTCGAAGAGATGGAATCTCTCCAGAATCAGGTCGTCAGAGAGTATGGCACCCACTACAAGTTCCGTCAGAGTGAGATACTGCCGCATCTGTCAGACATGCTCCAGAACTACTTTGTCTATATGTTCGGCAAGTACGCGGATCACAACTGGCTCGGCTACCTGAAAGGCAAGAAGGATGAGGGCATGTTAGCCCGGGCTGCAGACAACGACAGACACATGTGGTGCACCGGAGGCTTTCTCCATGCTGCCGGTTACACGGTGTTACCTGACGGCAAAATAGTGTCGCTTGAGAATGCGGCTGGGCAACCGGTCTTCACCTTCGATCCGATCAGCGTCACCTGCGACGACGAGGGAGTGACAGGGTGGACGCGTGATCCGAGTTCAAAGAACCGCTTTATATTCCATGTCCGGCAGGTGGACAGGTATCAATCGGCCTTGACCAAGGCAATGAAGTCACTTCTTCTGGCGCTACCATGAGTGGTGACGCGCAGGTGAAGAAGCAAACGAGAAGGAGACAGCAATATGTGTCTGTGCCACGATCACAGTTTGTGCCATAGCTGCAATCAGGCCATCGACCGGCGGCGTTTCATAAAAGGCTTCGGTGCCGCTGCCGCAACAGCTGTCGCTGGGCTAACATCACTGCCCACCGCCGCCAAAGACACCGGGAAGGTACGCGTCGCAACGGTCTTTCTGGCAAACACACAGATCAGGGAGATCTGGCCCTATCCCGGATTCGACACGGAGGGCCGCCAGCGACAGGTCCTTGGGCTTCTGGAGCAGGGCTGTCCCGAGATTGAATTTACCCCGCTGACTATCCGGAACGCTAACGAGGTACAGAAGGCAATTGCCCTGAAGGATGCCGTCGACGGCTACCTGGTCTACGCCATGACGCTGGATTGGGCGTTTGGCCAGCCGATCATTGAGATCGGCAACCTGGGTAGGCCGATGATGTTGGTCGACGAGTTCCTGGGCGGTTCCGGCGTGTTCCTTACCGCCTACAGCGGGCTGTGCCGTCGCGGGATACCTGCTGCCGCCGTATCCACGACACGTCTTAGCGATTTGGTAACGGTCGCCCGTGAATTCACGAGCGTCCGCAAACGTGGCGTGACGCCCGCCTCGTTCGCCCGGCAGTGCGAACAAGTTTACCGCAAGACCTTCGCCCCCGCCGGTAAGACCGAGTGCATCGAAGACCGAGTGACACTCGCCGATATCGGCGAGTGTGTCAGACGCTTCCAAGAAGCGCGGTTTCTAATCGTCGGACAAGGCAGTGGCGGGCAAGAGCGAGACCTCCTCGGCGCCACGGGTCGCTACATTGACTTCGGCGAGCTGCAGGCATTCTACGACAAGGTCGATCGCGACGAGGCCGCAGAGTGGGCCGGCCGTTGGCGCCGGCAGGCTGCGGAAGTGATGGAGCCCGACCCCAGCGCGATCCACAAAGCCGGCGCGGTCTACTTGGCCACGCTGGAACTGCTGAGGAAATACGGCACCGACAGCGTGACAATGAACTGCCTCGGCGGATTCGCGGCTGGTCAGCTTGCAGCCTATCCGTGTCTCGGCTTTATGCAGATTCTCAACGACGGCGGGCAGGGAGTCTGCGAGGCCATGCCCGACGATACGCTCAGTATGCTGATGGCAAGAATTCTCACCGGCCGGCCCGGCTACGTGTCCGACCCGGCACTGGATACGTCGAAGAACAAGATCGTCTATGCTCACTGCGTTGCCACGACCAAGGTCTTCGGCCCGGGCGGTATATCGAACAGCTTCCGCATTCGCACGCTCCACAATCGCGACCCGCGAGGAGCTTGTAGCGAGTCGATGCTGCCCGCCGGTTACATGACGACCTCTTTTCGCACCAACTTCGGGCAAAAGAAGATGATCATCCACCAAGCCAAGGCCGTGGGCACCCTCGACAGCGAGTATGGGTGCCGCACCAAACTCGTCGCCGAAGTCCACGGTGACATCGGCAAGCTGTTCGACCAGTGGGACCGATTCGGCTGGCACCGCGTAACGGTCTACGGTGACGTCAAGGAGCCGCTCGTGGAATTCGGTAAGGCGCTCGGGCTTCAGATCGTCGAAGAGGCCTGAACTCAATTCTTCGACGAGCGCAAAGAGCAAGCGCCTCCGGAGGCGTCGGAGCCCGGGTCTCCCTTTCGCCGTTGCGGTCCCAGCCGACGGCATGGCCTCACTCGAAAGCCGACTGCTGAGGCCATAGCGCCTCATCGAGCCAAGAATCGGCCAAATCCGCGTAGTCGCCGAAGTCAACATCGTCGTCGGCATCGAGGTCGGCTGTAAGACCGGCGCCGCTGCCAAGCCACTCGCCAGCCATTATCACGAGGTCTGCATAGTCCACAATGCAGTCGTCATTCAAATCATTCTCGGGCTGCAGAAGTGAGGCCACACACCTCGGCGGATGTACCCCAATGCCATCGATGAACAGGCTGCCGGTACCGCCAACTACAGGGCTGATCCTGTTGCCGACACCAATATACACCTTCTTTATCGTTGCAAGGCTAACGCCGGTGAACTCAGTAAGCTCGATATTCCACTGCTGCCAACGGCCCTGTTGGACCAGCGTCGGATCCGTCTGGCTGACATCTTTGCGGGTCCCTGCACTGTCCTGCAAGCCTACATACAGCGGCCCGGGCGCGTTAGCTGGATTACCGTGGAACCACAGCGCAAAGGCTTTGACCCCATTCCTCGTCCAGTCCTGCGACGAGGGCCACTCGCGCTCGGCCTCCGAATAGCGCGCCTTGCCGGTAGCTCCGGTATTGTCATAGCCAAACGGCATGGACTGCGCGCCGCCGTGGACGATAGTCTGCTCAGTAAAGGGAGGCTCAGTGTAGCCTACGGTCGAGCCGGTGCTGTTGCCGGGATTGCCGGGCGGCGGGTCGGTGAAGCCAAATCCATCTATCCACGTCTGGAATATCCTGTCGGGTGAATAGTCGTTGTAGTCCTCGAAGTCGTCAACGACGATGTAGTTGGCCGTAGTGAAGCTCCAGAGGCTGCCTTTCCACATATCGAGACCATTGACCTCATCCACTCGCCAGAAGAACGTCTTGTCCCATTCCAGAGGAGCCTCGGTAGGAACATAGCTGGTTGTAGTGAGGTTCAGCCTGCCACGATATACACCCGGCGTCGTCGGATCGGCGCCGGCGACGGCGGCCTGATCGCTGCCAAAGTACACGTCATGCTGCACCGCTTTGTCACCGGCGGTCCAGCGGAGCGTAGGTGTCTGCCTGGCTGCGGTAGCCCCGTTGCGCGGCTTCGGGTTGCGGGCCCTTACCGGTGGCTGAAGGGGGCCCGCAGGGATAATCGCCTTCGGAGTATGGGCACTTTCCCAAAACAGCTGCGCAACCGCCTGTCCGGTGTTCTCGTACCACTCCATCACGATGGCGTACCGCTGTCCGGCTTCAAGCAGAATGGGTCGGCACCTGTCCTCTTCTGCGCCGTGGTTGGTCCAGTTGCTGATGATCAGTTTGCCGTCCAAGTACAGCCGGACTCCATCATCCGAGTTGGTATAGAATGTGTACCGCTCGGTGAATGCTACCTCTAACTCGCCGGTCCACCTGGCCGAGATACTGTCGCTAATTCCACCGGCGACCTCGCCGCCGCCCCACAAGTGATCGACCCCGTCCTCGATCTGCGTCAGGATGGGAACACCTGAAAGGCTTGTGCCCGCGAAGTACTCGGCCTTGATACCGCCGCCGGGACCAAGGGTCGTGAACTTCCAGACCTGACCCTCGTACTTGGTCGCGGCCGAGTCGTACGAATCTATCTTCCAGTAGTAGGCGGTGTCCGGCTGAAGTCCCCCGGGATCGTACGCGAGGGCCCTCTGATTGCCCTTGAACGTATCACCGGCGCCGTTGGTGACCTCCGTCTCACCGGTGCCGAAGTACACATCATGCGAGGCCGCGGCCATGCCCAGACTCCATCTGAGGGTTGGCTCTGTGTCGACCCATTTGGCGCCGTCATGTGGAATGGGCTGGTGGGCCGTCAAAGGCGCAGCCGTGAAGCTCCAGACATCGCCTGTGTGAATTGTAGCGTCGTCGACTTCTACCTCATCGACCCGCCAGTAGTGAGTAGCCCCCGGTATCATCTGACCGAGCCCCAGCCCGATCACCGTCCAGGAAGCCTCAGTCATGAACTCGGCCGGACCTGGGTTCGGATTCGTCCCGAAATACACACGATGCGATACCGCAGTGTCACCGGCCTCCCACCTAAGCACCGGTGCAATCACACCCTCGGCCCCATCGGCCGGGTTCGGGTTATAGGCGGTCAGTTGCGGCGGGATCAATCCCAATATCTCCGCCTCCGTCAGCGCCCTGTTGTAGACCCGGACGTCGTCGATAAGGCCGGAGAAGTAATTGGGCACGCTGAGCCTGGCGCCGATTCTCACCTCGTCAACCGTCCCTATCGCTCCTTCCTCACTTTCACCCGGCTCACCATCCACGTAGAAAGTCCCCCCGCTGCCATCATACGTTACTGCAAAATGGTGCCACTCCGTATCAAGGTCAATCAGGGGATACGAATAGGTGTCACCTCCGTAACTTCCTACGTGGACGGCGTAACGACCAACATCATCCACCTCTATATCTGCATACGCAAGATCGCCGCCCTGCACGGGAGCGAAACCGAAGACGGTCGTCCAGCTCGGTATGTCTATGGTGCTCGCCTTCGCCCAACCGGCAACCGTTCTTGGATCCATCCCGCTTATCCCCACGGGGCCGATGTCCACGTAGTCGCCATCGCCGTCCAACTCTATCGCATCACCGACGCGCCCCGGCACCCACTGGGGGTCACCAAAAACGGTGCCGTCATTGCCACTGCCTGAGCTATCGGAGGCGTCACCATCAAGCTTCCACCACCCGACAAGACTGGGATCGGCGTCCTGGCCCAGGCCTGTCAGGGCCGTACTGATCACGAAGACAATTGAAATCAGATGAATGAATCTACCGCACATAACGGTCCTCCTTCAGAAATCCGATATGGGCTGCCAATTGAATCGCGTAAATCCTACTTCCCCGAAGCCAAGTCCGCAGCCACCCTCCCACGCGCGACAACATCGCTGTGTCCCCATTCCTGTTGCGCACCTGAAGGGCCGGCACCTCGGAGGCCAGAGAATCTGAGCACGGCAACACCTGTAACTATACCAAATAAAGGGTCTTTTAGTCAAGAGAAACTTCAAAACGCAATTGATGCTGATTGACATTTTGCGAGTGGTTATAAATAGTCCCACGCTCAACTCACCGGAGTCTCACTCTCTCCATGACCTCGATATGTGACAACCATCGGCACGTCGTCGGACACATGCTATGGGTGTACGATAACCCTTACAAGCTGGCCAGTGGGACCTTCTGAGTTTCCTGCCGGATCCTTGCAGACAGTGGTGAATGTCAAGGCCGCTCCGGAATTCTCGGAGACCGGGCTGGGGTTCCGTTATCATAGCGGTCGCGCAAGAATCGCGAAGGTCACGAGAGCACAAGAGATGGGGGAACGCAGGCGATCGATAGCGAGTACTGCATCACCGCAGTCCCCGTCTCGTGAAGCGCCTCGGCGGGAGTTCAGCTCTTGCACCAGCCGGATTGATGTGTGAGAAAGCCCCATCGCTGCGGGGGCGGGACCGAGGAAGACACATACGGGTCTACCTTAACACGTGGACTATCACATCATGGCTTTCTTACCAGTGAGTTTACGGATTTGCGCACCTTCATCTATACCGTGGGGAAACCCTGGGCCGTATGGACCCCATGTGGTGACATCGTCTATCTGGTAGGAGTTGCTCTTCCTCCGCGCCTCTTAGCGCTCCGGCCTCTCCTTCGCCCTCTGTCCGGAATCTGTTTGATCTCAAATCTCTGCGCATTTTTTTTCGCTTGGGAACGACCTCCTCTACGCGCACTCTGGCTCAGAAGTTTCAAAGCCTGGCCGCACACGTTTTTGATATCCCTGTCGCGATGCTTTGAACCTCCCTCCAGCAAATTCAGGGCCATCGTCTTCATTCTGCCATGCATACTCCTGAGCCCGTAGGCGGCGGCATATTTTGTCCTTCTCGAAGAACGGCCCAGTAGAGCTTCTTGCAGTATGTCAAATCCGTCCTCCTGCATCCAAGAGAGCTTGAAGGCAGCCTGCCGTGCAATCGATGAATCGGAGGAATGTAAGCCTGCGCGCAGCTTTTCAAGGAGCTTCACAGATGCTTCATCCTTCTCTCGGCCTGAAGGTGTTCTCTTTTCCAAAACCACTGTTATGGCACTCCCAATTATGTAGTCCGGTGACAAGTTTTCCCAAGCGAACAAATTGTCCTGCGAGTCGATGGCCGCATCGGAAAGCGCAGAGAATTCGATTGCTGCGCCCGTAAACAGCAGGCCGATGCCGGCTCAGGTCTGATCGGCTCGAGCCCATACGCCGGCCGCTCCACGAATTCCTCCTCATAGAAGAATAGACTCACAAGAATGACGCTTTAGAGCCTCTGAGAAAACAGGGCTAATCCACCACGAACTAACCTCTCGGCTTTTTCTTACGGCGACCCTAGGACGCTCCTACCAAGCCGTAATCTAATACTACCAGAGACGACTGTCAAGCGAGATTCGTACACTCCGTGAATTCGGCTTCTGCGCCCTCCTCCGGGGGCTTATTCCTTGAAACAAGCGGGCTTTTATCGGGCCATCGCGAGAAAATCTTTTTCCCCAGCCTACACGCCCCACTGGCCCGTTCTCGCCTGAGCGTCACGCCAAGGCGATGTTTGTGCTTTCCAGTCTCGCCGCTTGCTGCGGTCACGGGTTATTAGATCATCCAGCTTCATGCCAAAAACTCAAGAGAATGGGCGGTTCATCCGCTCAATTGGATGGGGTACTTGCTCGAAAGAAATGCTACAATGCAACGGTGTCTGTCCTGGAGGTCTGTCTGCCAATGTGCAGACAGCAATTACGCGAACGCCTCTTTGATATGGAACAACAGAAAGAAGTCGGCCACCAACAGATCCACAGCGCATCGTGGAAGGAGACATGCCATGAGGTCCATGACCGCAAGCAAGAGCCAATTTTCACATCTGCTCGCCGTTTTGTTTTTGCTGGTGAGTTATCCAGCCGAGGCTTTCTCGGCGGATACCCGACCCGTGCCGGAGACCCTGCTGCTGAAGGACTATCGGCCCCGTTCGATCTACAACATTCCCAAGACAAAGGTGGAGAGGGCCAGATACCCGGTGATCGACATGCACGCCCATCCGTATGCCAGGACTCCCGAGCGGCTCGGCGAATGGATTCGACTCATGGATGAGGTAGGGATTGACAAAGCTGTGATTCTGACCGGGGCAACCGGCAACGAGTTCAATGACATCTGTGCAAGATACGCCAAGCACCCCGATCGCTTTGAGCTGTGGTGCGGGTTTGACTACACGGGGTATGACAAGCCGGGTTTTGGACCCGCGGCCGTCAAGGAGCTGGAGCGCTGCCACAAACTCGGCGCGCGTGGTGTCGGTGAACTGGGTGACAAGGGCAAGGGTCTGTCTTATAGCAGGCCTACGAAAGCTTGGGGAATGCATCTGGATGATCCTCGCATGGACCCGCTGCTGGAGAAGTGCGCAGAACTGAGGATGCCGGTGAATATCCACGTAGCCGATCCGTATTGGATGTATCAGCCCATGGATGCCAAGAACGATGGTCTGATGAACGCCTACAAATGGAGGTTGGACAATAGGCCGGACATCGTGGGTCATGAGGGCATGTTGGATATCTTGGAACGGGCGGTCAATCGGCACCCAAAGACAATATTCGTTGCCTGTCACTTTGCCAATTGCTCCCATGATTTGAGTCACCTCGGCAAGTTGTTCGACAGATATCCGAATCTCTACGCGGACATATCTGCCCGGTATGCCGAGACGGCGGCAATCCCCAGATTCGTCGGTCAGTTCTATGAGAAGTATCAGGACCGCCTTGTCTACGGAACCGACATGGGATTCAGCACCGAGATGTATCAGCTTACGTTTCGCATTCTGGAGTCGGCGGACGAGCACTTCTATGCATGGCACCACTCCAGCTACCACTGGGCGTTGCACGGGCTGGCTCTCGGCGATGATATTCTCAGGAAGGTATACCGGGGAAACGCACTCAAGATTATGGGCAAACCAAGAACCGGCTACTCGTCGTCAAGGTAGTCTGAGACCGAGATCGAGTAGGGCTAATGGCCCGCAGGAGTGAGTCACAATGATCGAATCCATTCGAGAACGCCGCGGCTCTTGCCCGGCGGGGTCTGTGCTTCTTATTCATCTTTTGCTCAGCGTCACGACATGCGCCGCAGCCGTCCCGGACGTCGTATTGGATAACGGTACGTTGCGCCTGCGCCTACAGGTCAGTGACGAGCAAGTACCGTACATCGCCGAGTGTCAATGGCGCAAGCAGAACCTCCGGGTATTTGCTGATGCGGGCACCCCTCTCGGCATAGGCTATTGGCTCTCGAAGGCCATCCGCTCCGCACAGCCGAAGTCCGCAGGGCAGAGCGCAGGTTGGCAGCGACAGGGCGATGATGTCTTCATTCGGGCCCTGGCCACGAGACAGCGGAGTGATCTGCAAATCACGTGGGTAGTTGAATTGGCCAGGAATGCTCCGTTGGTGCAACTCCATGTGCGCCTACGGAACACCGGCCACAACGATATCCCGATCGATCGGTTTCCGGGTTGGATGGCCGAATGGATGTTGCCAGGAGAACGCCCCACAGTGAAGTACTGGGAGGCCTTGACCTATCAGCCGCACGTGGAGAAGATAACGGCCGTACGACCTGCACATCTCCACTCGCGGGTCTATAGCTCGGATCGAAGGGGGCCTCGCCCCGGGAAGGTTCCTTATTGGCAGATCAGAGATTCGCAGCAGATCATGTGCTTCGCGATTGCCTGGTGCGGTGGCTGGCGAGCGACCATTCAGAAGACCGGGTGGGATATCTTGCTGCGTGTGTCTCTGCCGCCGTCCGAGACCCAGCTTGTGCTGCACGCCGGGGAGCAAATCGCCGGGCCCGTGATCGAGTTCATGCCGTATCGCGGAACCGAGGAGATACAGGCCCGCGCGGCTTGGATCAAAGCCAGAGAACGGCTGGCCCACCGGCTCTATGGCGGTCCGCGCGCAGCTTACCCATTCATCTATAATCATTGGTATTCGGCCGGCCGAAACTTGACCAAGCAGTTTCTGGCTCACCAGGTCGAGGCGTTGCGCCCGTATGGATTTGATGTCTTTGTCCTGGATGATGGGTGGTTTGAGCAGGTTGGTGACTGGACGCCGGCAAAAGACAAGTTCGGGCCGGGCGAATTGGAGGGTGTCTTTGCCCTAATTCATGACAACAACCTGAAGACCGGCATCTGGAGTTGTCCCTGGTTGGTGTACGTGGCAGGCAACGATCTTCCTCCGGAGGTGGATCGGCCTCCCTTCTTGAGAGAATACATGAAGGCCTACGCCCTTGATTTGGCCGGTTATGATTTTGAGGGCACACTGCTGAACCATATACAGAGCCTGAAGGATCAGTTTGACATCGATTGGTGGAAATACGACCAGGAGCTGTTCGGAGAAGGATCGCGTCACGGGAGAATGAAGAATATCGTCGCCCTGCAGCAAGCGCTGGCGGCCGTGCGTCGCAGGCACCCTGACTTGATTATCGAAAGCTGCATGAGCGGTGGAAGGATGATTAATGCCTTTACCGACAGCATCGCTCAGATCCATTGGATTCGCGACGGTGGCCGGACCGGATATGAACACGCGCGAACCAATGTTCAGGAGGCGTTGGGCGCTATCGATTTTCTGATGCCGGCCAAGGTGCAGCGCTGGACCAATCGCCCCAATGAAGTGACCGGCAGCACGGAGCTGTTGAAGTGCTATTGCCGCAGCGCCATGATCGGTGTATGGGGGGTATCGACTGATCTGTATAAGATTAGTCCGGAGCAAAAAAAGATCATCGAGGGAGAAGTCAAAAACTATCGAAGGCTAAACGAATACAAACCAGCGTCACTCTATCAGATTCTCTATCCGGGTCAAGCCGAAGAGCTGGCTGGCGTGGTCTATTACAGCGAGGATGGGGACAAGGCTGCTCTACTGCTGTTTCGCTGGGGGGTACAGGGAAGGATCACACAGAGTATCAAGCTTGGGCGTCTAACGCGCGACCTGCGCTACGAAGTGACGACAGCGGACGTGAGGGACCAGCAGCGCGTGTATTCTGCGGCCACCCTTGCCGAGCAAGGTCTGCCGGTCGAATTCTCGCCGGAACAACTCTCGGCCGTGTATTTTGTCGAGGCGCAATAGTCGATGGAGCACTATGCGTGATACTGCCCGACGCATAACAGCGATGCATGACTATTCTCGAGAACACACGCCGAACCGGGTTTCAGCGATCGGCGAAGCGTTGTTTTTGGCCTCCGTCCGGACGCACGCTACCGTACGTATGAAATTGATCTGAGCAGTTGCCCGAATTACGGAGGGGCCACTACCGGCTTGCGTTTCGATCCCGTTTCAACCGGCCAAGAAGGCTACGACTTCAAGATAGAATCCATTTCGTGGAAAGAACAACAGCAAATGTGATTTAGCAGGTCCGTTCAAGGCCGGGTCGACACTAATCCAGGCCAGCGAGGAAATCGCGGATTTGGCGTTCGGTTTCGGCCGGTCTATCCAGACGAACCAGGTGCCCGGCACCATCGATGTGAACCAGCTTTCCATTCGGCAGCAGGCCCGCTATCTCGATGTGCTTTCTCCGGCTCTCTTCGTCTGCATCGGCCTTGAGAATCAGTGTTGGTGCCATGATCTTTGGATATATCCGATTTGGGTTACGGAGACCTTCATCACGAATGACATCCACGACATTCGAGCTGACCAGCAGCTTGGCCTCGGCCCAGTGGTCATATTCGAAATCGGACCAGCCTGGATGCCGCTTGGATCGGGCCAGCTTCATAAGCCGTTGTTTGCCCATCGCCTTGTCCGCCTCGATCAGTCGTTTCCATTCTGGAATATTTACCTCGGTAAGATATTTGAGCAGCTCGCTTAAGGCCGGGTCTTCCATGATAACGGCACGCGGCAAATCGGGATAAGTTGCTCCGGCGAGGGCGACCGTCCCGCTACCCATGGAATGACCGATCAATATGGGCTTTTCAATTCCTAAGGCCTTGACTAAACCAGCGAGGTCCTCGACGTGAGTTGCCAAATCGTACGGCCCTTGAGGCTTCTCCGAGAATCCGTGTCCCCGGGCGTCGTACATGATAATATCGTAATCGGCCTGGAACTTCGCCGCCAGGGACGCCCAGTTCAGTCCGTAGTCCGTGACACCGTGAGCCATGATCATGACCGGCTTGCCCACACCGCCTGTGCGCCAGTAATGAATGCGGACTCCGTTGCTGGTAACAGAAGCGGATTCCCAATCAGCATACGGTACCGGCCTGACCTGCTTGCGACTCTGCTCACAGCCCGCAAGCACCGAGACAATCATCAGAGAAAGAAAGAAACACCGCATAACACATCTCCCTTCGGAAATTCTCGCACTGCCGTAGGATGGCCAATCGAATTGCCCATCTCACAACTGACAATTCGTATGCTCTCAGCCGGCATAGTATCTCCGCACACCCGGCACCAACAGGAATCGGACAAGGAGGCAGAGTGCAAAGGGGCGACGCATATTCCGCCGTTGCCCTTCCTCAGCTACAGATTTGCGGACCGCCATGATCTCTAACGAAGAGTAGGCCCACCAGCCAACAACGTATCTGACATGCACAACTGTCCCCGGTAGACCCGTTAGCCGACTCTTGCCCATAAGTCGTCAACTGAGTCCCCAGAAAGATTCAGGATACGATCATGCCTCCTCGATCACTTTCCATCCAATTGCATCCGCCAGCGAATACACGGGTTCCTTTATATCGCCGTAGCACGTCACGCGGTGCCAGCCCCACTGATCCCACATCTCGAAAAGCTTCTCGATGTCACCGGCTGGCTCAGCCGCAAGCTTTGTCCGACACGCGCGGTCGTCAGGATCGTTTTCAACCGCCTTGCCCAGATGCATCAATATCTCATTCTGCGGCTGCCTGATCTCCAGCGTCGTTGTCATGTACCCCAACGGCAGGATCGAACGAACGGAAGCGCCCTGCCGGTCCTCGGAATGTGTCAGTATCGCGAACGGATTCGTCGGCCCATCGGGACCAAACATCTTGTTCGGCGCCACGCAATGCGCGTAGATGATCTGCCGCTTCGCAGTGTCGATAACCGGGTCCGAAATGAAACTCGGCCGCCCACCCGTCATCGCCCCGATCATCAGCATTGTTGCCGTAGACCTCACGTCACACTCACAGGCTCCAACCAATCCCTCATTGTTCAGCTGGTGAAATCCCAGGCACGGGTAGGCGTGAATGTGGCCGCCGTAAAATCCACCCAGGCAGTTAATAGCAATGGCATTTGCGCCGTTCTTCTTGAGCACTTCTTTCATACCCAGGTACATCGCCGCGGACGTCTCCAGCGTCTCGTCCGAGACTCCAAGAACCTGAACCGCATCATCTTTCCATTTCTGTGCAACCGCTTTTGACTGGGTCTTGTCCGCACTTTCCCACGCAGCATTGACTTCAGCAAAGGAAACGTTCACCATCGGTATGCCCATGATCTCGCCCGCCGGACCCGAATCCTGGCCCCGAACCGCCAGAATCTTCGATTTCTTCATCAGCTTGAGGCACTCATCCGTCGAGACCGTAGGCAAGTTGTCCGCCTTGCACCGCATGCTGCCCATCTTTGGCGTCCGCTTCATCCGCACTCGCTTTGTCGCCGCGGCGAAGTCCGACGCCGACCCTCCACGCCCGACAACTTCGAAACACTTTACGCCGGCGATCACATCATCCATATTCGAAGACGCCACGAAGCCCACGTTACCCGCCTGGCTCCGCAGAAATGCCGCGTTGTAGACAAGAAATCCGCCGCTTCCACCGTACTGAAAGTCGACATAAAGCACCGGCTTGCCCGAGGCAGCAATATCCTGGACCACGCGATTCCAGCAGTTCATTTGATAGACTAAGTAGCCGTCAATATTGCCCGACTTATCCTCTGCGAGTATCTTCTTCGCCTCCTCCGGTCCATTGGCCATGGACGACACGAACTCCAACTCCGGGCATCCCTTGGCAAGGTCCGCGTCAATTCGCTTCATCACCGGCCCGAAGTCGAATCCGACATTAGGCCAGTCCGGCCCGGGCTGCTTGACCGCATGAAGCGAATAGATCACCCGAATGCGCATCTTGTCCTTCTTCGCCGCCATTACCGGGCTGGGCTTGGCCAGCAGTCCCGCCGCACCAACACATGCCGCACAACCCGTCAGAAATCCTCGCCTGCTAATCCCGCAACTCGAACACCCGCAGACAATATCACCATTCTTCATGGTTAACCTCCCGCGTATCGAAAGAACTACAAAGTTGCCGGAGAATTCGAGGTGCCCCGACCTCTTCTCCGTGGTTCTGTTTCAGCCATCAACAAATCCGCTGGCGGCAATCATTCTACATAGATACAGGTACTATGCAAGGTAATTCTCTGAGTCTCGCACGGCAGGCAGATTCTTGACCTCGCAATTATGACCTGCCCGAACCTGATACGTGTTCGTGCAGTTGAGCGTAGGTGCAGCTCTTCAATCGGAGCCGTCGAACGTGAGCGAACGTCAGCTCCAGCATTCTCATATCCGAATCGAACTTCGCCAGCGACCATGGATGCCAGATCAGAGAGACGAAAGGCTTGGCCGTCTCGGCCGCCTTATCCAGAAACACCTTATTGACGTCGAACTCATCCTTCGGGGTCTTGCAAAAAGCCTTCGGTATCGCCTCAGGAAAAAGCGGGGGCCACAGCGTCAGTCTTCTCGGTCCCCACCGGTTGTGGTCCTTGAGCAGATTCTCATGCCAGCCGTGGCCGGGCAGCTCCCATA
>CP070675.1:5075890-5178965 GCA_020352215.1 Phycisphaerales bacterium | reverse complement strand
AACCGCCGCGGCGGTTATCTTTGTTATTCTACTTCTCATAATGGTACCTCCAAGAAGTCCGTACACTCGGCTTGGCAAGTGCACGTGACTTGCTTGTCTGTGATGCGCCGGCAGGGTCCTCAGCAGATCCTCCCGGAGCACGTCATGGTCTTGATTGAATGCTTCGTACGCCTTGTTGAGATGGTCGTCCAACTGCCCGCTCATCGTAGATCCTCCAGCTCCTGAGCCAATAGCTTCTCAAGCTGTTTTCGAGCCCGGCCAAGCATTCGATAGAACCCCGATCGGGACAGCCCAACTAACCGTCGTGCCTCATCGGCCGACTTGCCTTGAAGGTAAAACGCATGCAGAGCCAGACGCTCCTTTTCGCCAAGTCTTCCAATCATTCGCCGAAGTCTCTCCGGATGATGGTCGTCCGACGGTTCAACGCCGGCCGCCGCGCCCGTACTGAGGTCGGCGCGCCCGTTTTGCTCACGGGATCTGCGGCGTCGCCATTCCCGGCATCGCAGCCTGGCAATTCCAACGACCCACTTTCCGAAACAATCCGGATTGTGCAAATGATCGAGCTTCTCATACGCCCGCACAAATACGTCCTGGGCAAGGTCCTGAGCGTCGGCAAGATTGCCGGATGCATCGTAGCAGACGGCTCGAACCAGAGGCGCGTACCTGTCATACAACTGCCCGTAGGCGGTCTTGCGGCCGGTAAGGACGGCCTGCACCAGTATTTTGTCGCTCGGCATTGCCAACTTGGAATCCTCAAGTTCTGCCGTACTCTACAAACATAGTGAGCGCTCGCGGCAATTTGTCTACCGGAATCCTGGAATTTGTTGCGTTCCACAAGGGATTGCAACGGATTGACATCGACAAGGAAATAAGGTAGAAAGTACAATACCCTCCGCACCGGGACGCCTAACGGCGGATTCACGAACCTATGGCGACGAGCATCGAATTATGAACATAATCGCGGTAGACATTGGCAACACGAATATTGCCGTGGGGCTGTTCGTCAACGACGAAGAGCAATTCATAAAGTCCGTCCCGGGCAAGTCGCATGCAAAGCTCTCGGAATGCCTCAAATCCACATGGGACAAGATACCCGTCGCCGGCAGCTCAAAGGAAGGAAAACGTGACGGCGTGATCGTCATCAGCAGCGTCAAGCCTGAGTGGACCGCGCTTATCGCTAAGATAGCAAGAGACGATCTCGGCGAGAAAGTCCACATCATAGGCAAGGATATACCGCTTCCCATGACGATGTGGGTGGACGAGCCGGACAAAGTCGGCACCGATAGGGTAGTGTCGGCCGCAGCGGCTTATGCCGTCGTCGAGGATGCCGTCGTCGTAGCCGACTTCGGAACCGCCGTCACCATCGATCTTGTCGATGAGCACGGCGTCTTTCTCGGGGGCGTCATCTGTCCGGGTTTCCAAATCAGCGCTCGGGCCCTGAAAGAGAATACTGCCCAACTGCCAAAAGTCAAAGTCACCAAGCCCAAAGCCCCTTACGGCAAGAGCACTGCCGAGGCCATCAACTGTGGTCTCTACTACTCAATGATCGGCGCATTGCAGGAGATCATCAGGCGATATGCGGAGAAGATCGGCAAATGGCCTCAGACAGTTATCACCGGCTCGGCGGCCAAGACCATCAAAGACGACTGCAACTTCATAGACTCCTTCGTCCCCAATCTTGTCGTAAAGGGAATTGTCCTGGCTTACCAAAAGCACATTGCGGAAAAAGCGTACGCCCCATGACCTATGAGTTTGTTCGCCGCAGTAATGACCGGCAAAGGCACCGCTGCCATCTCGACTATCCAAGTGTTTGGTGGCACAGCCGATGCCCTTATCAGTAAGATATTCAAAGCCGTCGGCTCAGAGCCGGTCGAATTCAGGCCCGGGACAATCTCGCTTGGCACAATCTGTGAAAACAACGAGACCATCGACCAGGTGACGATTGGCTGCGAAGACAGCGACTGCTTCGCAATTAACTGCCACGGCAACCCGCTCATTGTCTCCGGCATAATGCAATTGCTCGGGCGGCACGGCGTGACACTGCTGACCGCGGAGCAACTCTTAGCCAAAATCCTGCTCTCACGTGAGCCGAACGATACGATCGCCGTCGAAGCCAAGCTCGCCCAGTTGAAGGCCAAGACAATCCAAGGCACAAAGATAATCGCGAATCAGGTCAAAGGCGGTCTGAGCGAGAGACTCAAGCAGTGGCGTGACGACATTGACACTAAATCCCTTGAGGAAATCTCAGGGCAGATCGACAAGATACTAACGGACAGCCTGACGGCAAAGCTGATTATCACAGGCTGTTCAGTCGCCATAGCAGGTCCGCCAAATACCGGCAAGAGTACGCTGTTGAACTGTCTGGCCGGTCGGCAGAAGGCAATCGTAACCGATATCAGGGGCACAACGCGTGATTGGGTCAGCGCGCAATGCCAAATCGGCCCCCTTTCTGCCGAGCTGATCGACACGGCGGGCCTGGATGAAGGTCTTCTTGCCGGAACCGAACACGATATTGAAAAGGCCACGCAGCAGAAAACCGCCGAGGTCATGGAAAGAGCCAACCTCATACTGGTTGTCTTGGATAGCAGCCAGTCTGCAAGCCAGGTGGATGCGGCTCTGCCCGGGACGACCACCGACAAGAGAGTAGTGACTGTCCTGAACAAATCCGATTTGCCGACCGTGCTCAACGCCAATCAACTACCCCGGGCTCTGCAAGATGCGGTTCGAATAAGCGCCAAATTCGGCACGGGCGTCGAAGAGCTGAGAGGCAAAGTGCAACAAGTACTTGGGGTGGCCGACTTCGACTTGCAGAGCACCGTCTGCTTCACGGAACGTCAGGAAGACCTGCTAAGGGAGCTCAGACGGGCCAAATCCAGGCAACAAGCTGCTTCAACGCTAACGGAGTTGTTAAACGGCAAGCTTGCTGTATAATCGGCAGCTATGACTCCTACGACCGAAAAGCTGACGCCTGCGATGAAGCAGTTCCACGTATTCAAGCAGAAGCACCCCGATGCAATACTGTTCTTTCGCATGGGCGACTTCTATGAGACCTTCTACGAAGACGCCAAGATCTGCTCGAAGGTTCTCGGGCTGACGTTGACCAGCAGGAGCAAGGGCGAGAATCCGATCCCGCTGGCAGGTGTGCCATATCACGCCGTCGACGGATATCTCAAGAAAATGCTGCAGGCAGGTTACAAAGTAGCTGTCTGCGAGCAGGTAGAGGACCCCAAGATCGCAAAAGGCGTGGTCAAGCGTGACGTCGTGCGAATAGTCACCCCGGGCACACTCACTGACGAGATGCTGCTCGAAGCCAAAGAAAACAATTTCCTCTGCGCCGTGGCCCTCGGGGCAAAGCAAGGCGCTGTGATTAGCTGGGTAGATATTTCCACGGGCCATTTCTTTGTCCAGCAGGTTGCTGAGAGCAAATTGATCGACGAGCTTGTGAGATTATCCCCCGCCGAGTGTTTGCTCGCAGACACACGTGGCGAACTGTTCGAGGCCGAGACAAGAAAGCTCATCAAAGACATCACCCAACTGACAAACGCGATTACAACAGAACGCCCTGCATGGTACTTTGATCCTTATCAGGCCAAACAACGGCTACTGAAACACTTCGGCACAACCACTCTCGAAGGTTTCGGCTTCGGTGACAGCGAGGGTGATATCGTCGCGCCGGCCGGCGCCATCATCGAGTACCTCAAAGAGACACAAAAGACTACACTGGGCCACATCCAGAATCTGAGAAGAATCGACCGCCGAGACTTCTTACAGATTGATCCCACATCGTTGCGGAGCCTCGAAATCCTGCAGACAATCCGCACCGAAAGCAGGCGAGGCTCATTGCTGGACTGTCTCGACGAAACGCTGACGGGCATGGGCGGGCGCATGTATAGAAACTGGCTCTGCATGCCGCTGCACGATGTAAACGCAATCGAGCTGCGGCAAGATGCCGTCGAAGAACTCAAGAACGACGATGCGAAACTGGCGGAGATACGCAGGCTGCTCTCGAATATCTGCGACACCGAGCGGATCGCCGCTCGGATAAGCACCTTTCGGGCCACCCCAAGAGATTTCGTGGCCCTGGCGGCTACCCTGCGCAAGATACCGCTGCTTCGGCAAATCCTGCAGCAATTTCAGGCCGGCTTGCTCGTGCGACTGGCGGATCAATGCGACAGCATGGACGAGCTGGCCGAGTTGCTCGAGGCAGCCATCGAGCCACAATGCCCATCCCATCTTCGGGATGGCGGCGTCATACGGACAGGCTTTTCCGAAGAGCTGGACCGGCTGCGCTCGATCTCGAGAGACGGCCAGAGTTGGCTGCGAAACTACCAGAAGGAGCAATCCGAGCTAACCGGAATCCCAAACCTGAAGGTCGGGTACAATAAGGTCTTCGGCTACTACATCGAAGTAAATCACTCCTCGGCGGACAAAGTCCCCCCCGACTACGTTCGCAAACAGACGATAAAGAATGCCGAGCGATATATTACGGAAAAGCTCAAGGAATACGAGACGCAGGTCCTGGGCGCCGAGGAAAAGGCCCTCGATTTGGAGCAGCGAATCTTCGAAGACCTGCGTGTCCAGGCGTCCGGCTACGTGAGTCGACTCCAGCATCTTGCCGATACCGTCGCGCACTGTGATTGTCTGGCCGCTCTGGCATACCTCGCCAAGCGCCGCAATTATATCCGCCCAAAGGTAACCGCCGGCGGCGAACTCACCATCCGTGACGGCAAACACCCGGTCCTTGCAGAAACGCTCGGTTCAGAGTTTGTGCCCAACGATGTCGAGCTCGGCGCCGGGGCCGGTGACATCGTGGTTATCACAGGCCCGAATATGAGTGGAAAGAGCACCTATATTCGACAGGCAGCCCTGCTGGTCGTGATGGCCCAGACCGGCTCATTCATTCCCGCCAAGCAGGCCCAGATCGGCCTCGTTGACAGAATCTTCACTCGTGTGGGTGCCTCCGACGAGCTGGTTCGCGGCCAATCCACCTTCATGGTCGAAATGACCGAGACTGCCAATATCATCAACAACGCCACCGAGCGATCTCTCGTGATCCTCGACGAGGTCGGCCGGGGTACAAGCACCTATGACGGCCTGTCACTAGCCTGGGCAATCACCGAGCACATCGCAAACCACACAAAATGCCGAACGCTATTCGCTACACACTATCACGAACTAACCGAACTGGCCGAACTATTCAAGAACATCAAGAACTGCAATGTCGCCGTTCGCGAATGGATGGACGAGGTGGTCTTCCTGCACAGAATCTTACCCGGCGGAACCGACAAAAGCTACGGCATCCATGTCGCGAAGCTCGCGGGCGTTCCCAAGTCTATTCTCGACCGCTCAAAGGAAATCCTCGAAGAGCTCGAATCCACCTTCGCCAAAGAAGCCTCCGGCGAACACCTATCCAAACACAAAACCAAAGAACCTGACAAGGACGTTCTCTTCGTCCAAAAACACAAGTCGGTCCTGGAGAGACTGGCCTCAACAGACATCAATAATCTGACCCCGATCGAGGCAATAAACCTCCTGAACGCTATCAAGAGCGAAATCGAAAATAGTTAGGCACGCTGCGAAAAAGCAAAAAGAGTTTGCAGGAACTTGACCTGTGCGGCCTAATATATGCACCTGGGTAGGAGGGGAAAAGCCTCTGTGTCCTGCCCGGCGCTGTTATCACACCGACGGGCGGGCTTGAGAAGGAAAGGAGCAAGTACCATGAAAAGATCTCTCAAATCCGAGTTGCTTGTACTCACGGGCCTAATGGTTTTTCTGGCCGGCTGCTCACGAGTCGAAATTACCGGTCGCAGGCAGCTTACTCTCGTCCCCGACTCGATGATCCATTCGATGAGCTCGGAGTCCTACGGTGAATTCCTCGCCCAGCACAAACGAAGCGCCGACGTCGAGAACACCCAAATGGTCAAACGCACGGGCAGCAGAATTCAAAAAGCCATCGAACAATACTGCGCCCAGAAGTGCATCGAAAACCGATTAGCGGGATACCAATGGGAATTCAATCTCATTGAGGACCCGAACGTCAATGCATGGTGCATGCCGGGTGGAAAAGTCGTCGTCTACACGGGCCTATTGCCCATTGCCAAAACAGAAACCGGCCTCGCGGTCGTCATGGGCCATGAGATCGCGCATGCCTTTGCCAGGCACGGTGCCGAGAGAATGACGCAGGGCCTGCTCGTAGACCTGGGAGGCATGGCCTTGTCCGAGGCATTGAGACAAAAGCCCGAGGCTACGAAGAACCTCTTCATGCAGTCCTACGGCCTCGGGGCCCAGATCGGCGTCCTGCTGCCCTACAGCCGGCTGCACGAAAACGAGGCCGACCGTCTCGGCCTGATCTTCATGTCCATGGCCGGCTACGACCCTCGTGAAGCCGTCGCTTTCTGGCAGAGGATGGCCGCGGGCAAAACAGGCGCTGCACCTCCGGAGTTCCTCAGCACCCACCCCGCCGGCACGACCAGAATCCGCAACATCCAGGCCTTAATCCCCGAGGCCATGCAATACTACCGTGCGCCGTGAGCAACAAGACTGGACATGCGCTCCATAGCAGAACTCGCCCTGCCGATGTCAGCCACCTGATGTCCATCTAGCCGATCGACCTGCCGGTCCAAAAAAGGAGTAAGTCAACGCAAGAACGAACAGCGGATGGACTGAATCGCCCCCCAAACTAGCCGCGATGTAGCTACCCAAAGTGTGGGAGAGACAGAAGCCAATTCTCACCCAAAACGGCCTGACACAGGGGCTCATCAGTAGCAGCACAGCATGTTCCAGGCAACTGAGCAGGCCGTCGAGAGGAGCTGTCCTATATGTGAGAATAGAACTGCGTTGGCCTGAGTTCCTCGAATTGATCGGTCTGTCGTACCAAGTGCCGCCTTATGTCCAGACAAAGATGACAGGCAGAGACATAGCCGTCCGATAGGTCCTCGTATGCGGACTCCTTGGCCAGCTTGTACAGCTTTTCCATCCTGGTCGTTAGCGCCAGCAAGATCGGCCGACCATCCAAATCCACTCCCTCAAATATCGACTCCAAATCATGGGCGTCACCAAGAGAAATGCCTGCACAAAAACCCCCGATATAGTTGCCGTAGTTGTCGACGTGTATGTGGTGAGGGCTGGTCAGCCGAGCATCACAAGACTGATCAAAAAAGACCTCAGGGCGATGTCTCGCAAACAGATGGCTGAGCTTGAAGGGCAGTCTTCCCATGGGGATTAGTTCTGCGTATCCCAGAGCCTCCATGCCCGCCTTCTCCAGATAGCTCTCGAAAGTCAGCGCCCCCGTGACACCCAATCCCGTGAATTGACGATAGAAGAAATTCTGGTAGACGATCGCATTTCGGCCAAAAACGTCCCTGCCGATTCTCGCGGCCCTTTCTGTTCTCTCAAAAGGGACCGATTCGAGAATAAAGGGATTGACGCTGACCATTATGCCGCCCAACCCTGTTTCCTTGAGTTGCCGAAGTCTCGCCTCGGTGACATCATCATTCGCACACCAAAAGCAGTTCGTCTCTACAAATGTGGATGGAATGTCCACCTCGCGCGCGATTTCCACTGCTCTCAACAGAAGCTCGAAATTCAGAAATGGCTCACCACCGGTGAAGTGCAATCCGGAATTCAGGTCGATAGTGTCCGGGCCGTAAGGCGCGGGCTTGATTCGGCCGGAAAGCTGTGACAGAAACCTGCGAACGTCCGCCTCACGGATCCAATCGGCGTTCCACTTGGGCGAGCATGCGTACATGCAGTGCTTGCAGTCGCTGCTGCATTTGTAGGACAACACCAATCCAGCGGATACAGGTTCAGGAACAGGCAGCTTTCTCATTCCGGTCGGACCGTCGCTCTCGGAAAGGCATCGATAACACTCCGCGGATGCAAGGGAAGATTACGGATTCTTCCAATTAGCACCTTTGGTCTTCGTCTTGACCCGGCACAGGGAATCGTCCGCCGTTATGTACAAAACCGATCCATCGTCGCCCCACGCGCAATTGGCTGTGGCCTTGCCGGTGTGAATTCGGCCAAGAAGCTTGCCATCGGGCGTAATGACATACACGCCTCCTGGACCCGTGGCGAATAGATTCCCATGTCGGTCAACCTTCAGACCATCGGGCAATCCAGGATACTTGCGCACAAGGTCTTTGAAGTCGTACAGCACCTTCGCCCTGCCAACAGCGCCGTTTCTCTTGACCGGGAAGGCCTTGATGATAGGGTCATCAGGATCTGACTGCGCAACATACAGAACTGACTCATCGGGCGAGAACGCGATTCCATTCGGCCTGGTCATCTCTTTGGTCAGCAGGGACAATTGCCCCGAGCTCGACAGGCGGTAAACACCACAGAAATCGAGTTCCCGTCTGGGGTCCTCGTGCTGCTCTGGCAGGCCGTAGGGGGGATCGGTGAAGTAGATGTCACCGTTGGATTTGACGGCGGCGTCGTTTGGACTGTTCAGGCGTTTGCCCCGGAAACTATCGACAAGAGTTCGTTTGCCGCCGTCAGTCTCCAGTATTGAGAGGCGTCGATCACCGTGCTCGCAGAAGATGATCCGTCCATGAAGGTCCAGAGCTAGTCCATTGCTTCCCGGCTCGCGACCATAGTCGGCGACGCCGGTATAGCCGGAAGGCTTCATGAACACGCTGACCCGGCCACCCTCTTTCCACTTCATGACCGAGTTGCGGGGGATATCGGAGAACAAGAGATAACCGCCACCGGGGTCCTGAATCCATAGTGGCCCTTCCGACCATTCAAAGCCTGTGGCAAGAAGCTCGATCTTCACCCCAGGCTCAATTAGTGCATCCAGGCGTCCGTCCAGCTTGACAATCTCGCCTACAGTGGAATCGCCGGCTGATTGTCGCGACATGACATTCGCAGAAGGGCCCAGCACAACGACTATCACGGCCAAGAAGACCCGGGAACTCATTATCCTTCTCATAACAGACTCCTGATGCAAAGAATAATCAAGGCATCTGCAGATTATAAGACGTGCGCATGACTACCGCAATCGCCGAGAGACAACCTGAGCTTCGGGAGCGCTTATGCCCGCGCATGCAAAGGGGCTTGAACTGCACCGTCCCCCCTGGCCGGCAAAGCCCCCAAGATGGTCGACTGAATCAGCCTCCAGTCGCGCCCTATTACGAACTACCTCGGCCACAACTGCTCGTCAAGCCACATATCCGCCAGCTGCGCAAAGTCCCTGAAGTCTATGCTCTTTGAGTTGATCGGTTCGGCGTCGTAGACATTGGCGGGTGACGTCAATGCGTAGTAGCGTGGGCCCAAGGAGCCGCCGTCCATAACGGTCTCGATCTCGTCCGGCGACAGGGCATAATCGTACACCCGGACGTCGTCGATCGCCCCGTCCCAGTCCCGCCCGGCGTCGCGATCACCCGGCCCGCCGATCAGATGATAGACTCCTGCGTTCGACAGAAAGTTCTCCCCGGCAAGGTCCGTGCGGCCAATCTCAACGCCGTCGGCATACAAGATCAGATCTGACGACCTATCCCAAGTCGCGGCAAAGTGAGTCCAGACGCCCGCCTGCGCAGTGGCGGCTGTTGTGATTGTTGCCGACGAGCCCCCTCCCGGCCCATCTTGGTAGCAGAAGTACCACCGGCCGTCGGTGCCATTTATGCCCGAATGTATTTCAAGAATGTCGTTATCGCCGGCGGTCCAGCCATTTTCAGGACCGCTGCCTTCATAATAAGCCACCATCCGATCCAGCATGTCGGGCTTGAGCCAGTGTGTGACCGTGCCCATCTGCAAGGGCAGAACTAAGTTGTGCGTGATGACGTCCCCACCGCGGTCGAGACTAATTGCCTTGCCCTGGCCGGAGCTGCCGAGCACATAGCTTGGGCTGCCGCACGGATCCCCATCGTACCCGTTGCCGGAGCTGTCGGCGGTGTCGCCTTCAAAGGCCCAGTGCGCCCGCAGGCCGCTCGCTGTGCGGTCACGCAAAAGCCAGTCCTCCCACATCACAGCAAGCTCCTGACCGTCGACCACACACTCCTCGACGTAGTCACGTGCGGCGAAATCAGCCGAGCGATTCGAAAGGATACACCTGGTCGGGTACAACCTGACGTCATCGAAGTACAGGGTGCCGGTGCTGCCCGGCTGCGGAGCAAATCTGTCGCCAACGCCAATATACATCTTTTGGATACTGGCCAGGTTTACATTAGCATTGCTGAATTCTCGAAGGTCAATATTCCATTGCTGCCATGCCTTCGAGGTCACCGCTGCCGGATCCGGGTGCTTGGCGACGCCGCTGATGCCGGCACTATCCTCCACGGCAACATACAACTGCTCGGCAGTGTTGGCGATCATATCGGCACCAATCGCCTGGGCCTGCCATTGGACACCAGTAACGTCCCCGTCGGTGGTGACATCAGAGAACTCAGCCACACATGTCTCATCGACGTTATGACTGGTCAGACACAAGCCTATGTACACATCCGACGGCATGGCGACGTCGTCGGACGAGACGTTGGTCGGATCGTTCACGTCGACCCAGTTCTCTCCGCCCGCCGAGTGTTGGGCGATAAACGTGTTCCCGCTGCGGGTCAGTTTGACCCAGTGCGGCGCCGTGATGCCGCCTTCGTTAGTGCTCTGATCGTCCCCACACTGATAGGCCGTGGTCGGCCGCCTGCCGAATTGCACCCCGTTAGCGGCGCTGACAATAACCCAGACGGCCTTTGAGTCTGGATTCAGAGTGTGGCGAATCATCACGCCGGCCTTGGCCCAGTTATCCGTGTTCTCTATGCTAAGCACCTGAGCCTCGATAGAGCCATCACCAGACAGCCGCTTGAAGGCGAAGCGAAACTCATCGGCCGTGTTCCAGATATCTTCGCCCGCAGCGCTCATCGTGTACGTACCGGGCGGCGACTCTACCAGGGCGGCCGGGTAGCCTCTAAAGTGCAGCGTCAGGGCCTTAACGGCATCCCTCGTCCAGTCCTGTGGGGTGTCAAATGTACGCTCGGCCTCCGAATAGAAGGGCAAATTAATGTTGTTGTAGTCCATCGGCATCGACTGCTTGCCCTCGTGGATGATAGTCTGCTCTGCAAACGGAGGCGAGAGGTAGCCGACGGTCGAGCCGGTACCGTTGCCTTCGCGGCCGGGCGGCGGGTCGCTGTAGCCAAATCCGTCTATCCACGTCTGGAATATTCTGTGGGGCGAATAGTCGTTGTAATCCTCAAAGTCATCGACCACGAAATACTCGTGGGTACTAAAGCTCCACAGATCGCCTTCCCACGTGGTCGGGACCGCGGCATCATTGATCTCAGTGACCTTCCAGTAGTAGGTCTTGCCGAGTTCAAGCCGTCCTGGATCGTAGCTCGTATCCGAGGGTGTGGCGGCCGCAACGGTGCCGTTGACCACAGCCAGCTTATCGGTGCTGAAGTACACCAGGTGTGAGGCAGCCTCTCTGCCCGCTCTCCAGCTGAGCAACAAGTCCAGATCGAGGTCCGTTGCCCCGGGAGATGGATTGGGCTCTCTTGCCCGGACGGGCGTGCGGAAGAAGCGCACCTCGCTCAGGCCGTACATGTCGCTGGTGCCCCAGTTGCTGTTGGGGGTAATTCTAACGAACCTTGTCGCGGCTCCGCCAAAATCCACAACGGTATCGTGAGCGTAGTCGTCCGTGCCGGACGCCTCCGCGAATTCGTGCGTGGTGCCCAACCTGACATACTCGATGTCGTCAGTCGAATACTCTATGGTGACATTCTGGAGGCCAAAATGCGTAATATAATTACCGTTGAAGTTCCACACCCACATCTCGTGTAGCTTGTAGACCTTCTCAAACTCGTACTTGATCCAGACGGGCCCTGCGGCACTGCTGCTCAGCCACATGCCGCCCTCCACATCTCTGTCGTGCAGCAGGCCGTCGGCGTCCAGGCCCGAGCCATTCACTGTATTTCCGGGCCCTACTTCTGCGCTGTCCTGGCTCGAAGCGTCGGCGACTATCTCGTCGCCGGCAATCGCATACGCGAGCGGCTCGACTGTAAAACGCCAGATGTCACCTTCGTATATGGTCGTATCGGCAGGAGCACCGACTCCGTCGATCCGCCAGAAGTAAGTTTTGCCATATTCGAGAACAAGGTTCCCAGCAGCCGGATAACGGTTAGGGTCTTGGCCTCTACTTAGCAGCACCTCGCGTGGATCGTCTCTGCTGGCGTTCGTCACGTCAGTCTCATCAGTGCCAAGATAGACATCGTGCTTGTCTGCGTGTTGCCCTGCAATCCAGCTGAGGACAATACGACGGCTCACGTCCGTTGCCGTATCGGCGGGACTCGGGTAGGTGGCCTCATCCGACAACACAACAAATGCCGAGGTGATAAATGCCACATCGTCCATGTGCGTGTAATTAGCCAGATCAAAGTCGACGTTCACAATACTCTCGCCGCGTGGCGCTGCGAAACCAAAGAATGTGTCCCTGGAATTGCTGGGGCCGCCCGAAGTCATATCCGCCGTTGCCGTTACGGTGCCGCCACCGCTGAAGGTTGCCGTCACCTGCGGGTCCATGTCACGATCATCCCGGTACACCAGCGTCCCGGCGAAATGCGTGACGGCCTCGCCGGGCGCACCGCCGGTTACGGCGCCGATATCGAACACGAAATCCCCGGTCGTGTCCTTCCAGAAGCGAGCATTTCCCGACGTCGGCAACCGATTGCCGCTCCCGCCGCCCGAACCTCTGCCCAGGTGCCCGCTTGTGCTGGAGATGGTCACAGATTTGGTGCCGCTGACCCCGAAATTGGCGATTATGTCTTCACCATCCAAATCCCCATTTGCAGTTTCAGCATCTACCACGCCGCCGGCGTCGGCGCTGAATGCGGGGCCGATCAAAGCCTGAAAAGTCGCCAGATCGATGACGTTTCCAGGACCGGCGTTGCCCGTATGGCTGGCATACGCACCGCTCTGATCCACCTGGTTGTTGTGCGGCTCATCGTCCGGGTCATACACGCCTACCGTGTCGAAGGCCGCCTGTGCCGCCCCGCAGAGGGCCAGCAATGCTGCAAGAGATATTGATAAAGCCGGTTTCTTAAACATAATCTTACTCCTTCGAGAATGGTATATTACTCGGCCGGGAGTGATGTTTACCCTGCCCCTTTGGAACACGCACGAAGATGTGCCGTCAAAACCTACCTAAACACGCCGATATTACTTTTATACCCAATCTGCGCCCTCTCGTCAAGAGAAACTTGCCGCAGAATCGGGCTAAATCGCGACGAGAGGCAGTCCGCCTCAGCCACTTGCCACCGCCCGTGCGCGGCAAACTGACCGCGAGAATATTGTGGACACCTGGAGCCGGGGGCGTCTATACTTGTCGGTAGCGTATGTGCCAGTAATCTGGGATATGAGAGGGTTCGACATGACTGAGACAATTTCCTTCAAACTCAACGGCAGATCCATAAGCCTGTCCACAGATGGCGAGCGAATGCTCCTATGGGTCCTCCGTACCGACTTGGGTCTTACGGGAACAAAATACGGCTGCGGAAAGGCCCAGTGCGGTGCTTGCACTGTCATCGTAGATGGAAAAGCCGTCCGCTCGTGTGTCGTTCCCGTCGGATACGTCAAAGGCAAAGACGTTATCACAATCGAAGGACTGGCCAAGAACGGCAAGCTCCATCCTATTCAAGAGGCGTTTGTAAAACACGATGCGCTTCAGTGTGGTTTTTGCACACCCGGTACGATTCTCAACGCTTACAGTCTGCTGCTGAAAAATCCTCGGCCCTCACGGGCGGAGATTATCCAAGGCATGGACGACAACTTATGCAGGTGTGGAGCGCACGTCCGCATTATCCGGGCTATTGAGTCGGCGGCCGAGGAAATGAGAAGGCGGTGATTTGATATGAAAGAAGACGAGTATATCGAGCTTGATTTCAGTGACATAACCACCGACCCAAATCTCACACGTCGGGAGTTTCTGAGGCTAATAGGCGGTGGGATCATAATCTTCTTCAGCATCGGTGATGGTTCCACGGTAGAGGGGCGAAGGCGCGGCAGAGGTTATCCTGAGGATTTTAACGCATACCTGAGAATCGGGGCCGACGGCAGAGTCACCTGCTTCACCGGTAAGATTGAAATGGGCCAGGGAGTCGTAACGTCACTGGCGCAGATGCTTGCAGATGAGATCGATGTGAGTCTGCAATCAGTCGACATGGTCATGGGCGACACAACTTTATGCCCGTGGGATATGGGGACTTTCGGGTCTATGACCACGCGTTTCTTTGGCCCCGCATTGAGGGCCGCAGGGGCAGAGGCCAGGGCCGTCTTAATCGAGTTGGCTGCCGAGTTTCTGCAAACGCCTGCCGAGAGATTGGCTACCGAGAACGGAGCAGTATTCGATAAGAAGAACAAGGCCAAGCAGGTAAGCTATGCCCAATTAGCTAAGGGTAAGACGATAGCACGGCGTGCCAAAGGCAAACCCGCTCTGAAGAAACCGTCGGAGTTCAAGATAGTCGGCAGAGATGTCCTGCGCCGGGATGCGCTCGAGAAAGTCACAGGGGCGGCCAAGTTCGCAGGGGACATTCGTTTGCCTGATATGCTGTATGCAAAGATTCTGAGACCCCCGGCCCATGGAGCCAAGATGCGCAGTGTAGACACGTCGGCGGTAGAGGACGTCGATGGGGCCCGGCTGATTCGGGATGGCGACTTGATCGCTGTCCTGCACAAGAGCCCCGATGGGGCGGAAAAGGCTCTGGAGAAAATCAAGGCCGAATTTGACGTGCCGCAAGCAACAGTCGACGATGAGACAATCTTCGAGCATTTGCTGAGCAGCGCTCAACGAAGAAATGTTGTCGCCAGCGGCGGCAACATCGAGAGCGGAGAAAAACTCGCCGACATTCGCATCGAGCAGACCTATCTTGACGGCTATGTCGCACATGCACCGATGGAGACCCATACCGCCTTGGCCAAGGTTGACGGCAACAAGGCTACTGTTTGGGCGTCAACGCAAACACCTTTCAGCCTCAAGGATCAGGTCGCCGAAGCGCTAGGCTTCGCCCAGCAGGATGTTCGGGTAATTACCCCGTTCGTTGGCGGAGGTTTCGGCGGCAAGACCAGCGGCAGACAGGCTATAGAGGCGGCCCGCCTGGCAAAACTGGCTTCGAAACCGGTACAGGTTGCCTGGAGCCGCGAGGAAGAATTCTTCTACGACACGTTCAGACCGGCAGCCGTAGTCAAAATAAGATCGGGTGTCACGAAAGCGGGGAAAATCGTTTTCTGGGACTACGGTGTATACTCTGCAGGGGAGAGGGGCTCGGCGCAATTCTATGACATACCGCATCACATAACGGCCAGCTTCGGAGGCTGGATGGGCGGTTCCGGCAGCGTGCATCCCTTTGCCACGGGGCCCTGGCGAGCACCGGCAAACAACACAAATACCTTCGCCAGAGAATCGCAGATAGACATAATGGCATCAAAGGCGGCGATGGACCCTGTGGAGTTTCGTCTGAAGAACTTGCGCGATGAGAGAATGATAAGCGCCCTCAAGGCCGCAGCGGAGGAATTCGGCTGGACTAGATCAAAGGCCCCCAGCGGCCGGGGTCTCGGCGTTGCCTGTGGAACCGATTCGGGGACATGTGTGGCCTTGATCGCCGAAGTTGCGGTGGACAAGGCAAGCGGGCATGTTCAGGTCAAGCGAGTAGTGTGCGGCCAGGAAATGGGCCTGGTAATCAATCCCGAGGGAGCAAGGATACAGATGGAAGGCTGCATCACGATGGGATTAGGCTACGCTCTATCGGAAGATATCCACTTCGAAGGCGGAAAGATCGTCGATGTGAACTTCGATACGTACGAGCTGCCCCGCTTTTCCTGGGTACCGAAAATCGAAACGGTGCTCGTGGAAGCACAAGGCACTTCTCCGCAAGGAGGCGGGGAGCCAGCCATCATCTGCATGGGCGCCGTCATTGCAAACGCGATCTTTGATGCAACCGGCGCCAGGCTGCTTCAGCTTCCAATGAACCCTAAGCGGACCAAACAAGCTCTCACAAGCGGCACCCACGATGTCCAGAACCTGGCTCATGCATGACGAATTGTGGGTGGGACGGGGGAGCTGAGGCCTCAGCATTGAGACCTTCGGGAGAGTTGGCCTCCTGTTGTCCCGCCGCCCCACCCAGGCCTATGGGGAGGAAGATCCGGATGGCGCTTCTCAGATCTGCGCCTTGCGATTCAGATTAAAGGTCATCGAATACAGCCCTGAAACAGATCGACCTTGGCCGGATTACTCGGCGATCCTGCATCAGTGGCCGATCAGCAGGTGGCTCACTATGGCGCAGCCCCGACCTCTTGGCCCGTGCCATACGTGGTGGTGTCTGTAACCTCTGAATCCACCGTGTCCGTGGCCAAGGATAGTCACACAGCCCGGTAATACCAGCAGCAACAGCATCAACACGCAAATCAGTAGTATCTTCTTCATCGTCAGGTTTCCTTAACAGGGTTCCAACGGCAATCTTCGAAATGGACACATTTTCGCCCGGCCACTTAATGACACGTGCTCGACAGACATCTGAAGACCTCTATCTTGCTTTCCCATTTGTGCGAGTCGACTCCCACAGTCCAATCCAAACCGGAGCTCCACAGTTTAAGCCACCACTTTTGCAGGAATCTCAGCACTTTCATGACACTCGCTCCTTCCTATCACTTGTTTGGTGCGTCCCAACGGTTTTTCACTCGAACAGTTGCCTTTCAAACGTCTTTCTGTCCATCTATGAGAGGCAACAACTCGGTGGCGGGTAACAAAATTCTCCCTGATTGGCAGGCGAAGCCTCAAAGAACGATAGAATTAGCTGTATTTATCACGTGCGTGTGATATTCTGACACAGCAATCTTGGTAAGCGCAGCTCGCGTGATGAGACCGATACGCAGCTCAACCGGCAGGATTCTCAGACTATGAACGCGGTATCGCTTAGACGGGCATGTAAGGCTTTCGGTGACGTTCGGGCGGTCGACGCCTTGAGCGTGACGGTCCCTGCAGGAAGTATCTACGGCTTCCTTGGGCCCAATGGCGCAGGAAAGACAACCACGATTCGCATGATCATGAATATCATCCGCCCCGACGACGGGGACATCGAGATATTTGGGGACACTTCAATCGAACGGGCCAGGACTCGGATCGGGTACATGCCCGAGGAGCGCGGGCTGTACCGGAAGATGAAGGTCGGCAAGGTGCTGGCCTATTTCGGCGCGATCAAAGGCGTAGCCAGCAGTGAACTCGCGCGACGTGTGCCCGAATGGCTGGAGCGTTTGGACTTGGCCAGCTGGGCGGACAAGAAGGTAGAGGAACTCTCACGCGGAATGCATCAAAAACTGCAGTTTGCTGTCACTGCCATCAATGCGCCGGAACTGCTAATACTCGACGAGCCATTTTCAGGATTGGACCCGCTAAATACCGATCTGCTCAAGAGCATCATTCTCGGGATGCGAGATGAAGGCAAAACCGTCATATTTTCCACACACGTCATGCACGAAGCCGAAAAGCTCTGCGACTTCATTCTCCTGATAAACAGAGGCAAAGCCATTCTCGATGACAGACTATCCAGCATCAAATCGCGGCAGAGGTCCCACGCGGTTTGTGTCGAGCTTGAGGGCTATACGGGCTTCATCACGGACCTTCCTATGGTGACACGAGTAGACCAGGACGGCAGTCGACTGCAAATCAGCCTGAAGGAGAATGCCGATCCCCAGCAACTGCTCCGTGAGCTTTTGGATCGGGTGCGTGTGCAAGCATTTGAGATAAAGGTGCCGTCTCTTCACGAGATCTTCGTCGACTTGGTTGGAGCAAGTGATGTACAAGATTCTTAAGGTTGCCCAACGCGAATACGCTGAGACCGTCAAGACCAAGGCATTTATTCTGAGCATTCTGGCCCTGCCGGTTATGGTGGTGGCAGTCATCTTCTTTGCCGGGCTACTCGCAGATACCAGGGGCTCCGCCCGTCCACCCATCAAGGTCACCGTCACTGATCTATCGCAAGAGCTCTCAGACGAAATCAACACTTCTTTCGAGAAATATCATGACAGAAATCCGAAAAGACAAATCCTGCTGCAGGAGCTCGACGAGCCGAACGGCGCTGATGCGGCCGAAGCACAAGGCAAGAACAAACTCCGCCAAGGCCAGACAGACGTATATGTTTTGCTGGACGAGAGCATAGTGGAAGGGTCCGGCAAGATGCGTCTTTACACGTACAAACCCAAGCCCGCGCACGATGAGATGCTGGGGACGATCGAGTACCTGCTCAGGGAGGCTGTGGTGAATCGGCGCTACGAATTGCATCAGCTTGATCGGGAGTCCCTCGCCAAGCTCCGCAATGTGCCGACCGATAGGGTGGAAATTGGCTCGGCGGGCGACACAGAGCGTGTCCAGAGCAAAGCTGATGCAATAACCCGAATGATGGTCCCTTTCTTCTTCATGTATCTGCTGTTCCTGGGGATCGTTGGGACTGGTCAGCAAATGCTAAGCAGCATCATCGATGAGAAGAGCTCTCGCGTCATTGAAGTGCTGCTCTCGGCGGTCAGCCCGTTCCAGCTGATGGCCGGCAAGATCGTCGGGCAGGTCGGGATCAGCCTGACCGTGGTGAGCTTGTGGGGCAGTGGAGCCTATCTTGCGGCCCGGTCGCGGGGGCTGAACGTTGAGATACCGCCGGAGATGGCGCCATACTTCGCAGTCTATTTCATACTCGGTTTTCTGCTCTTTAGCTCAATCATGGTCGGGATCGGCTCGATCTGCAACACGATCAAGGAAACCCAGAGTCTCATGATGCCGGTCATACTTACGTGTGTGGTCCCGATGGTCGCCTGGATGAACGTCGTCCGCCACCCGGACGGCATGATGGCCAAAGTGCTTTCGTTCATCCCTCCAATGACACCGATGGTCATGATACTGCGGCTTTCGGCCGGCTCGGACATCTGGATTGGTGAAGTTCTTGCCTCGGTGCTTGTATTAGCTGCAGCAGCGCTCGCGGCAATATGGCTCACTGCAAAGGTATTCAGGACCGGCATCTTGATGTACGGAAAACGACCAGGCGTGCGGGAAGTCGTCAGATGGCTTGGGCAGAAATAGTGTTGAGTTCTTAGTTCTTGGTCGGAAGGTAGAACGAGGCAACAAGCTGTCGATTATCTGTTTCAGTAGTCTGTGAGATTCTTCATCCACGGGGGCCAATCGCTTGGTATGGCACCGCCCGCTATCGTCCACATGCCGTTCGTGTCGTAACTTCTGTGCCACTTCAGCGTCCACAACTCCTTCAGGCCGATCTTTCTGACGGAGAAGTCCAGGAAAACACCGTTCGTGTATCCACTGTGCCGGTTCAGACAAAAACGCTTCATCTGTAGCGAGCTTACGCCCCAAGCAGAGATGTCACCATCAAAGTCAGGAGGCGTGTCGAAATGGTAAGGTTTGCCTTCAACATACGCGCAATCCAAGAATAACGGTATGCTGCTTGCTGACTCGACATAGGCGTTCCTCCAGTTATCCTTGGTCGCTTCTCTGCCGTGGATGAACTCGACGTCACGCGCCGGGTTGCAGACCCAGTTGTTCATTCCATAGCTGGCACAGTCATCGCTTCCTTCTGGGGCGGGTCCCCAGGCTGCGAACGGGTCGAGCCCGCCGTCGCTCCTGAGTTTCGTGGCTGTGGGGCAAAAACGCAGGTCCGCCTCGTAGCTGTGGTACGGACTGAGTGGATGAATCCAGCTGTACTGCTCCCATCCCCCCGCCATGATATTGCCGCTCCAGAAAGAGCCTTCATGATCGCCCGTGTACATGCCAAGAGCGACGGCCCACTGGCGCAGATTCGACAAACAGGCAACCGCTTCGGCCTGTTTCTTCACGCGTTGCAGTGCCGGCATCAGTATCGCCATCAGTAATGCAATTATGGCGATCACTACTAAGAGTTCTATTAGTGTGAATCCTCGCCGCTCGCCCATAATGATGCCGATTTCCCTTCTGTCACAAGGCCGTGGTTACACTTTGAGTATATACTTTAGGATGGCTTCAGATCAAGGGACATATCCTCGATTTCCAACCTCCGCGCCACATCCACGGCAAAGCAGGCTATCGCCTCTTGCCTTTATGGTTGAGTTTTCAGCCCCTCGTCTGGTAGAATGGCCGGTGTAGATGCGACTTGACAGGACTAATTTCATGGGAGACCAACGATGAATAACAGACAAGTGACGCGCCGTCGGTTCATGCGCGATAGTGCGACGGTCGCGGCGGGTGTCGCCGTGGGTCTGGGCACCAAGGCCCTCGGGGGCGAGTCAGCGGATACATCCAAAATTCTCAACTACAACCCGAACATGGAGTACCGCCGGTTAGGCAAGACCAATATCATGGTCTCAGCCGTCAGCCTCGGTGGTCACTCAGGCAGCGATCAAGAGGAACGCAACGAGGTCGTCAGCCGGTGCCTCGATATCGGCATGAACTTCATCGACAGCACCGGCAGCGGTGAACTGCACAGGGACATCAAGGCCCTCGGCAAGAACCGGGACAAGGTGTACCTGGCCCTGTCCGACACCGGTCGTGAGCCCCGCAACCCCGACTACCGCACGGCAAAAAAACTCGGCGAGGTCTTGGACAACGCCCTCAGCAGGGCCAAGCAGGAGTACACCGATCTATGGCGCATCACAGTCTACGAGCCGGGCGGCAGGCACACATTCAACACATCGTGTGAGGTCATTGAGGCGCTGAACAAGGCCAAGAAGCAGGGCAAGGCCAGATTCATCGGCATCTCCTCACACGACCGTCGCTGGTTCAAGTTCATGATCGAGTACTTCCCGGAGCTTGAGGTGGTCCTGTTTCCATTCACCACTATGAGTAAGGCCGCGCCCAAAGACAGCTTCTTCCCGGCCCTAAAGAAGTGTGACGTCGGCGCCTTCGGCATCAAGCCCTTTGCGGCCGGCTCGCTATTTACACGTGACCGAACGGAAAGCTACCGGCGTGGGCGTCTGGCCATCAGGTACATTCTGCACAGCAATACCGTCATTCCGATCCCCGGCCTGAACAGCGTTAGTGAGGTCGATAACGTGGCCAAGGCCGTGACGGAACGCCGCCAGCTCGATCTGAAAGAAACGGCGGAGCTGCAAAGCGTGGGCAGGCAGATGTGGGCCAACCTGCCGGCAAATTACCGGTGGCTGAAGGACTGGGAATACGTGTAGGGACTGGCGCAAGTAAGCGGGGGTGCGCTGGGCCGACAAACAATAGAATCGGGGTCTATACCGAATCGGTATAGACCCCGAGTTCGTACTAACTTACTGTCCGCACTACTTGTTGGACAAGAATCAGCCTCTCTTACGACGCAGCAAGGCTAATCCGCCAAGACCAAGCAGGGCAACCGTCGCCGGCTCAGGAACGGCTGAGAAATAATCCACGTCAAACGCCGTAATTCCGCCTGTTCCGGAAGAACCCATGGCAATGTACTTAATGCCGAGGTCGTCCCACTCGTAGTCATCGCCCGCCGTGACATCCACAACCGTGGGAGCACCGCCATCGATAGAGATGGACAACTGGTGTGTACCAGAACCGCCTACGGCGATGTCAATCAGGTACGTATGCCATGACGTGATGTCACCGACAGGCACATAGCTGGCGACACCCGTGTCACCAGTCTCGATATCACCTGTCGCCGCTGCTCCGTTCAGCTCGTTAAGCAACAAGGCATCGGTAGCGATAGCCTCGTATCCGGCGTAGCCGGCAAGTTCACTCTGCAAAGCCAGAGAGAACGAGAGAATCCCCGTACCTATCTCGCCGATTCCGAACATACCCTTGCCGCCGTCTCTGATGTGGTAGCCGATTCCACCTGCAGGCCAGGGAGCAACGCCCCCGCCTCCGTCAGGATGCTGATCATCCAACGGGGGGCCGGTAGCGACCCGAGCACGGAACTCAAGCTGAGCGCCATCAAGCCCAAAATCGATCTCATGGCCCAGGTAGATCTTCCGGTTGCTGCCGGGATCACCCATGCCATAATCTCTTGGGTCACCGGTATCCTGGATTCGGACGTAGGTGGTGTCGCCTTCGGTCAGTGCAGACACACCGCCCGGCCGACCCATACCGACTCCCGTCTCGTCCCACTCGTCCGAGCCGTTGTCGTGGTCCCAGGTGCCGTCAAGGGCAGTGAAGCCCGCTCCGCCTGCGGCGGCGTCACCTTCGAAGATGTAAGCCTGGGCTGTGCCACAGACCAACATTAGCGCCGACAAAACAAATAAAACACTCTTCATTCTCTTCATATCGGTCTCCTCCGATATTGTACTCACAGCATACGTGAGCACATACGTTGTCTATTAAAGACCCTTGCAAGACAGTACGGTTGCTCGAACGGCAAAGGACATCGCATCTATCGGGGCCCTACCATACGAGGTGGTCACGAGCCCCGATTAGATGCGAGCTTAATGGCGTTCCCCAAACGCGAAAAGGTGCGTTTGGGAGCCCCACAATGCTCAATCAACCTGTACTTCTTGCCAAGTATTAGCCTCTCTTGCGGTTACGCAGTAAGGCCAATCCGCCCAGACCAAGCAGGGCAATCGTCGCCGGCTCGGGAACGGCCGAGAAGTAATCCACATCAAACGCCGTAATCCCGCCTGTTCCGGAAGAACCCATGGCGAGATACATGGGTGTGATGGGGTCATCGTCCCACTCGAAGCCATCGCCCGCCGTGACATCTATGATGGTGGGAGCACCGCCATCGATAGAGATGGACAACTGATGTGTGCCAGTCCCACCTGCGGCAATGTCAATCAGGAACGTATGCCACGCCGTGGCATCGTCAACAGGCAAATAGCTGGGGACACCCGTGTCACCCGTATCGATATCAGCTGACATCTCCGTGCCAGGCAGCTCATTCAGCAGCAAAACGTCGGAATCGATACCCTCGTACCCGGAGTAGCCAGCAAGCTCACTCTGCAGAGCAAGAGAGAACGAGATGATCCCGACACCCGCTTCGGCGATGCCGAACATGCCCTTGCCGTGGTCTCTGATGTGGTAGCCGATTCCACCGGCAGGCCAGGGATTTATTCCGTCGCCCGTATATGAATCATCCAGCGGGTCGCCGGTGGCAACCCGAGTACGGAACTCGAGCTGAGCACCGTCAAGCCCAAAATCGATCTCATGGCCCAGGTAGATCTTACGGTTGCTGCCGGGATCAGAAAAGCCATGCGATGAGGGGTTGCCCGTGTCCTGGATGCGGATGTACGTGACGTCCCCTTCGGTCAGGGCGGACACGCCACCCGGACTGCCGGAGCCGATTGCACTCTCGTCCCACTCATCTGAGCCGTTGTCGTGGTCCCAGGTGCCATCGAGGGCAGTCCAGGCTGCTCCGCCTGCGGCGGCATCACCGTTGTAGATGTAAGCCTGGGCTGTGCCACAGACCAACATTATCGCCGACATTACAAACAAAACACTCTTCATTCTCATATCGGTCTCCTCCGATATTGTACTCACAGCACATGTGAGCACGCACGTCGTCCTATTAAAGACCCTTGTAAGATAGTACGGTTGCTCGAACGGCAAAGGACCTCGCATCTATCGGGGCCCAACCACACGCGGTGGTCACGAGCCCCGATTAGATGCGAGCTTAATGGTGTTCCCCAAACGCGAAAAGGTGCGTATGGGGGCCCCAATGCTCAATCAACCTATACTTCTTGCCAAGTATCAGCCTCTCTTGCGGTTACGCAGCAAGGCCAATCCGCCAAGACCGAGCAGAGCAATGGTTGCCGGCTCGGGGATCGCACCGAGGACCATGAAGTTATTGCCATCTGTACCGGTCCCATTAAAGGTGTAAACCCCTGCGGGCAGTCCTGCCGTGAAAACACTCAACGGCCGGTCCCTCGAACCATCTTCTCTCTCTCGGATGAAAACATCCAGGCCCGAATCAGTGAACGTACCGGCCGGACCAATGGCCGACGTTATCATGTCAACCCTGACCTGCTGGTCGCCGGGTGCGTCCCAACGGTCGTCAATACCAACGGCCAGTATCGCGTCGATCGCAGTAGTCACGACGTACGTCACGGTGTCGGCATTGCCTTTGTCGCTGTTGTACGTCCGGATGTACTCGGCACCGATTAGTTCCGCAGGCGTGTTGGCATAAGGATACGTACGATCTGAGAAGACAATCACACCGTCCGCCAAACCGCCCGGTTCGCTCGGCAAGGGTTCCATTTCGCCGTCATAGGGTCCGACGGGATCCCGATCGCCCGAAGCGCCTTCCGAGCGCTCGACATGCGTGATGATGGTTGCTGATGCCACGCCGGAAACGGCAATGACCAGCGCCATTATAAACAAACTCCTAATCGTCAATCTTTGCATCATCTACTCCTTCCAACAATCAGCTCTCGAGAAAACTAAGGCTCACAGAAGCCTCATCGAGAGCATTTTGAGTGTTTTGACAACCAAAACACTCACAAATCTATTCACATCGGTCTCGTCCGATGTTGCGCTCACGAAGCATGCAAACGCAAATGTCCTTAGCTGACGACCCCTGGCAAGAATTTCTCTGCACCGAGGTCGCCGAAACAGCCAAACTCGTCGATACCATCATCCGGGGCCTGCCACATAGCGTGGCGGCAGGCCCCGAATTGATACAAACTCAACGCTTCAACCCAAACTTCTCGCGCAAGAATCAGCTTCTCTTGCGAACGCGAAGCAGAGCCAGTCCGCCGAGACCCAGCAAAGCAATCGTCGCCGGCTCGGGTATTACCTCGGCCACCATTGCCGCCAGGGCGTCCTTGTAGGCGTCCGTGATGAAGGTATCGAACCCGTAGATGGTCTCGTCGTCGTAGTCATAGCCCCAATGGCCAATGAAACCACGATCTGCACCAGCGACACCGTACTTATCCGTTGTACCGTTGAGGGCATCAAAGTCTGTGCCCTTGGGGATAAGCACCATCATGTCGCGGCCAGCGAACGTCGCGATCACCATCGCTTCATCCGAAAACTCACTGGAGCCGTCGTTGTTGGGCAGATACACGCCCTTCGGACACTCTCCTGGAGTCGGTGCAGTGGACCAGTCAAAGAAGGGCTCTGGGAACGGAACGCCCAAAACCTCGACCGTGGTCTCGGTCAGGGTTGCGTCGCCAGAGCCACCGGTGGTCCAACCCCACCTCGTGCCGCTGGCTTCGCCACGGGTTAGGTACCCGGTCATAAGCAGAAGCGGCGTCTCCAGCTCGTTCCAGTTCGGCCGCTTCTCGTCGTAGTTACCGCTGTTGGTTCTACGAGAGACAAGGACCAGGTCGGCGTCTTCCAGGGCCGCTACCTTTGCAGGGTCGGACCATGGGTCTTGGCTGTCCATCATCGCTCCGCCCATTACACTGGTGTCCACGGTGTAGCCGAGACCTTCAAGGAACGCCACCAAGGAATCGTCGCGATGATCTGTACCCGAGGTATCTCCGGGAGCGTAAGATTCGCTGACCACCAGGACGGTTCCTGCTTGGGTGACGCCCGCCAGGCAGAACACAACTGCCAAAAGTAAAATAATCAGTCTTCTCATCATGCAACTCCTTCCGATGAATCAACTTTTCAATCACATCTTGAGGCATCCGGAAGGCACTCAACTAAAACAACGTTCTAAATGCCTCAAGTACGTCTATGGTCTCTTAACCGTCAAGAAACCTCTAACTTCTGTTAAACCAGAAAGGGCCTACGAAAACCCATCCGTAGGCCCTTTACTGACAAATCCTTTTATTTTTCATTGCCGCGCTAGCGGCAATACAATCATACTCCGATCAACCGCGACTAATACGGCCACGGTGTCTCAACGAGCCACTCATCCAGCAACAAGAACAGATCCGGCCATCCGACCGCACCATCTCCGTTGAGATCAGCGGGGCCCGGATCCGTGCCGCCGCTGACCTGTACGTTGTCGAACGTGGCCGTCAGCATCTCACCGCTTGTGTGCGACGTCATGGACAAGCCGAGGTAAACGATATCGGTCATATCGATGGTCGTCTCATACTCCTTGAGCCAATCCACACCGTTGTCCGAGAGGAAGCCCTCGAACAAGTCGCCGGTGCGCACCATGCGTACATAATACGGTGGCGCCACAACAGGCTCCCAGACATCCGACCAAGCGGAGCCGCCGCCTGTGCTCGAACGCCACGCCATCTGGGCACCGCCGCCGTCGCCGCCGGTCATCGCCTCCATCGCGTGCTTGGAGCCGCCATCAAGGGTCTCGCGGATCATCACGCCCGCCTTGGACCAGGAGCTCGTACCCGGAGTGATGTCGATGACACGCGCGCTGATTTCACAGTCGCCGGACAGCCGCGTATACGCGTAATGGAAGTCATCAGCGTTGTCCCAGATGTCATGACCGTGACCTTCAATGGTCCAAGTTCCCGTGGTGTCGTCGTAAACGGCGCTGCCGGGCGGCGTCTCATCACCGATCCACTGGTCAGCCCAGGGCGTCGGCAGTTCGAGACCCCACGCGTCGATCAGTATTTCAACGTCTGCGATATCAACTACGCAGTCGTTGTTGAGGTCGGCCGCCGGTTTCAAGAGGTCGGGCATACACCTGCTGGTGTAGACGCTCAGATCATCAAAGGTCATCACGTCGTCCACGGAGCTGCCGTCAAGACCGGCAAGACCGATAGCGATCTCATCGGCATCGGCTTCTACGCCGCCGAAGTCTCGCATATCGATGTTCCAATTCTGCCAGTCGGCGCTATCGAGGCCGCCGCCGTCGTACAACACCGTTGCACTACCGCTGCCGTTCGACAGGCTCATATACATGTACTCGGCCGCATTGGCGGGATCGCCTTGGAACCATACCGAGAGTGCTTTACCACCACCTTCGGTCAAATCGAACGGAAGGTCGCGGCTGACTTCACCCATAAAGTACGGCAAACCAGGCAAACCGAACGCGTTAACCGTCATTGCACCGTCGCCACCGGAAGCCTCTACGAGACCCCAGTCCGACCATGTGTCGGTTATCACATTGACAGCACCACCTGAAACAGCAAGAACTTCCGCGGGCGATAGAGCATAGTTGTAGATGCGTACATCATCGATCTGCCCAAGAAATCCATTGTTGCCGTCCTCGTGGGTCCTGCCGATACGAACATTAGCCGTGTCTGCCGGCCCGGGCAGATTAATTCCTGATCCGCCGCCGCCAGCATGTACGCCATTGATGTAATATTCGTGTCTGCCGTCTACCACCATCGCAGCAACGTGCACCCACTCGTTCAGCGGCACCACCGTCGAGCTGTTACTGCCAACGCCGGCCGTGCTAAAGTGCAGGGTACCGTTGGCATATGTGTAGAAACTGTACGATCTGGGGCTATTGCCCTTTGCGAGAATCGCTTGCCAGTCTCCACCAGCGGCACGATGCCTTTCAGCATTTATCCATGCCATCACAGTGATTTCACCCTTTGCCGTCAGAACGTCGTCATGCGGCACGTCCACATAGTCATCGAGGGCGCCGTTTAAGTTCAGCACGCCGTCTGCGATAGTCGCACCACCCATGAGGGTGCCGTTGTTGCCGTTGCCGGAGCTATCAGAGGCGTCGGCATCAAACTCGTAGTGCGCGACCATCGGACCATAGGTAGCCGGCAAAACGACCGGATCGACAACCGGATCGCCGAGAGCGGCAAGTTCCGCGACCTGGGCGGACGTCAGCGCCTTGCTATAGACGCGGACTTCGTCGAGAGCACCGTTGAACGGATTGTAGCCGTAGTTCTCACAGGCTCCAAGCTGGAACATAGCCTCGGTGTCCGGACCTAAGGTGAACTCCCCGGAGCCAACTTCGGCGCCATCGCGATAGAGGGCACCGGTACTGCCGTCGGTACTGAAAGCCAAATGCTCCCATTCACCCACGACTGGAGTACCGTAGCCGCCAACCCAAGGTCCGGGGTTGCGGCCGACACTAATGTCACCACTATCAATGTTGGATTCGATCTGCCACATCATGTCGCCTTCGCCGCCACCCCAGGTGTCTCTCTTAGCACAGAGGCCCTGGTATTGACCACTGAGACCATTCCAATTGAGCCACAGAGACATCGTGATTTGGCCGGTACCAGCAGACGGGTTCGCGCTGCCAAAGTCAACGTAGTCGTCGCCAGCGTCAGGCGTGAACTCCAATGCCTGGCCAACTTTCCCGTCGACATAGGTACCGCCCACCTGCCCGCCGTCATTGCCGCTACCGGAGGCGTCCAGTGTATCACCGTTAAGCGGATAGTATCCCCACAGCGCTGGAACAACGACCTCGGGGCTCAAAGCTTGGGCGGGAGGATCGACCGGGACAACCGTATAGGCGTCGAAATCGTCTATGACACGATTGTCACTAACCGTAAAGCTCGCTGTACAGCCTTCGGTGACTTCGCCACCGGTGACCGCATCGACTCGCCAAGTGTACGTCCCAAGCAATTCAAGAGGTCCAATGGGTAAGCTGGTGTCGGTAGTGCTGCTTAGAAGTGCGCCATCGAGGTACACATCGTACGAATCAGCCCCTTCCGGCCCTACCCACTCAAGAGTAGGTGTGGGACTTACTCCCGTGGCGCCGTCGGCCGGACTCACTAACGTGGTCCAGGCGTTCACAAATGGCATCAAGTAATAGCCATCAATGACGGCGTTACTGGTGTACTCTATGGGCACCTCCGGCTGGTCGGGACCTTGCCAGGCCACGGCCATGTTGTCGCCGCCGCCGCCTTCGCTGAAGATCGCCGAGATGTAGTACTTCTCGCCGCCCACCAGCGGGATGGGATCCGACTTATACTCGCCTCTGCTATACCATTCTCGCGAGCCCGTCCAATCGTTATGACCGGCGATTTCAACCGCGTCGCACGGACTATCGGTCGTGCTCAGGTACAACCGGCAATTGTCGTCGGCAGCAATCCAGAACGTGTAATCACCTGAGGTCTCCGGGACAAGCCAGCCGTGGACCCGGGCGCCATAGGTGTCTCGAACGTCCGTCGGCGCCATCAAGCTCGTCAGCAGCTCGGTCACATCGGGGTTGAGGGGGTATTTCGCACTGTCCACCAATCCCGGGATGGAACCTCCACCGACATCGTCAAAGCGCTCATACAGAATCGAACCGGGTCCGGGGCGAGTAGTCTTGAGGCTTCGCTCTTCGCCGGGGTGAACCGTTACACCGTCGGCTTCGACCTGATCAATCCGGTAGTTGTAAACAGTGCCGCCCTCAAGGGCGCCGGTATCAAAAGTGGTCCCAGTCTGGTTGCCTACGAACTCCGGCGGACTGCTGGTGCCGAAGTACACGTCTTGCGAATCGGCGGTATCACCGCCCATCCAGCTAATCGTCGTACCCGCCGGGTCAATAACGACGCCATCGGCCGGGCTGATGTTCCAGGCCGTTAACCACGGCGGAGCCGTCAGATTGACATCGTCGAACGTGGCCGTCAGCGGATTACCCGCATCGTGCGACGTGACGCACATTCCGATCAACACGTTCGCGTTCATCGAGAGGGTCATCGAGTTCTGCGGAATCCAGAACGCGGGGTTCGGTGAATAGTAGGTGTTGATCAGGTCGCCGATACGCTCTATCTTCAGATAGACAGGCGGCATAACACCGGCTGTCATCGCGTTGGCACTACCGCCGTCGGTCGAGTCACGCCACTGTGTCCCGACGCCATTTGCGCCCGTCACTACGACGTTGACGCCCTTGGCGCCGGCATCGGTCGACTCGCGGATCATCAGACCAACCTTCGCCCAAGCGTGCGGACTAGGCATACTCACGACACGAGCGTATCCTTCTCCATCACCGGCCAATGGCCGGAACACGTAAAAGCATTGGTCCGCATTGCCCCAGATGTCGTTGCCGGCGCCGGTAATCTCCCAGGTGACGCCGTCGGTCACGACACCCCCAGCAATAGCGGGGTTACCGATATCCTGGGCAGCTGGATCCTGCGCCAACGTGTTAGTGGCCAGGCCCAGCACCAAGACAAGATAAATTAGGAGCAGTTTCTTACTCATAATACTTCTCCTCTTCGTTTACAGCATAAGAATTTGCTGCCCCGGCTACGAGCCGAAGCAGTCTGCGTTCTCGACAGACGTTCACCGCTTCTACGAAGCAGCTATACCTGTCTCAAACAGCCTTCAACAAAGCACAAAACCAATCTTCACCAAGTCCGTGCCTGTCAGATATAACTTCTCATGCGTAGTTAGCAAGCTGTCGCGACTACGAGCCCAGACAGCTTTCGTTCTCGACAGATGCGCATATCTTCCACAAACCAGCTACACCCGCCTCGAACAATCGTTAACGAAGCACAAAGCCAATCTTCACCAAACCTGTGCCTGTCAGATATAGCTTCTCAAAGGCGTGACTTTGCCCTCTTCCATAGAGCAACGCAGCCTGAAAGGCGAAGAACAAATCCGCGGAACATCAACCACTCCTCCTGTTCCCTGTCCTTCGCTTTACGAGATTTAGTACAAATGCAGTGCGCGTTCGGAGTAATACACAGCCGCACGCTGCGAAACACACACGCCCTATTTATACCAAATTTCCCCTCTTCTCGTCAAGTTTTTTCCCAAAATACTGCCAAATTCTTGGCTATATTCGCACAGAAACCCATAATTCCTGTATTGACAAGACTTTAAGAGCAAACAGAGCCCATACTCGACCCGAAATCTCAGCGGGGCCGGCAAGATGCCTCCAAGGCTGACCGCCCTTGCTGGACCATCCAAGCCTCGTGCGAGAAAGTACGGCCTGCGGACTTAGCCCCCGGAGAACGCCGGAGACAAAGTGATATATAACCGCCAAACTCCACAGTCTGACTCGGAGCACACAAGGCTGTGCCGTCCTCACGTAACCGGCAGGGAACTCTTGTACGTTCGAAGATATCGTGCCTGCGTTGCCTGCGACTCCTATGTCTTCTCTTCCTCGCCGGCATCGTCGCCTTCTTGAGGCTGCTCGACGGCGTCACTCTCTTGAGGCTGCTCGACGGCGTCACTCTCTTGAGGCCGCTCGACGGCGTCACTCTCTTGAGGCCGCTCGACGGCGTCACTCTCTTGAGGCTGCTCGACGGCGTCACTCTCTTGAGGCTGCCCGGCATCGTCGCCCTCTTGAGGCTGCTCAGCTTCGGCCGGCCCAGATTCTTCAGTAGTGTCCACATCGGCGTCTTTCTGCTGAACGGCGTCCCCTATAACATCAGCTTCTCCCACTTCGTGTGTGTCTGCCTCAGGGGTTTCACCTTCCCGCATCGTCGGCTCGGTGGGCTCGCTCGTCTCCGTGCTGTCTTCAGGCTCCGAGACTTCCTCGGCCAGAGCTCCGAGCACCGTATCCCTGGCGGGTACTTGCGACTTGCGTTTGGGCGTCTCAGCCGTCTGGTCCTCCGCAGCCCACTGAACTCGTCGCAAACTCAACCCGATCTTGCGTGCTTCGGCGTCAACCTTCAATATCTTGATCTCTATTTCGTCGCCCGGCTGAACAATGTCCTGAGGCTTGTCAACTTTGTGGTCGGCGAGCTCAGAAATGTGCAACAGCCCCTCCAGGTCCGGCTCGAGTTCGACAAAAGCGCCAAAGTTGGTAAGCTTTGCAACCTTGCCTTTGATGATGTGCCCCGGAATATACTTATCCGGAATAGCACGAATCCACGGGTCCTCGGTCATTTGCTTCATGCCCAGCGATACGCGTCGCTTCTCTTCGTTGACTTCCAGCACAACGCATTTGATCTCCTGGCCCTTCTCTAAGGCCTCACTCGGATGGCCATACTTTCTCGTCCAGCTCAAGTCGGATATGTGTATCATCCCATCAATACCCGGCTCGATCTCCACAAATGCGCCAAAATTGGTCATGCTCCTTACCTTGGCCGAGACAATCGTCCCGGACGGGTATTTCTGGGCGGCAATCGTCCATGGATTCGTCTCGGTTTGCTTGAGGCCCAGCGATATCTCCTGCCTTTCCCTGTTGACATTGAGCACAACCACCTCTATTTCATCACCGAGGTTCACCATCTCGCTCGGATGCGCCAAACGCCTGGTCCAGCTCATCTCGCTAATATGGACCAACCCTTCAATACCATCTTCCAGTCGGACAAAAGCACCGTAGTTCATCACATTTACGACTTTGCCCCTCACCTTTGACCCGACCGGATGACGCTCTTCGACGTTCTCCCACGGGCTCGGAGTCTTCTGCTTGAGCCCCAGTGATATCTTCTCATTCTTCTTATCAACGGATACCACGAAACACTCGATTTCCTGGTCGAGTGCCACAACTTCCGAGGGATGTGATATCCTGCCCCAACTCAAGTCAGAAATATGCAGCAGGCCATCCAGCCCTCCCAAGTCAACAAACACACCAAAGTCGGCGATGTTCTTGACAACGCCCTTGCGGAGCTGACCCGGCTCAATTTCCGCCAAGATCTTCTCCTTGCTGCTCCTGCGTTGCTCTTCGATGAGATTGCGCCTGGAAATGACGATGTTGCGGCCTTCAACGTCGATCTTGAGAATCTTGCATTCGACCTCCTTGCCGATAAATCTACTTATGTCACCCGGCTTTCTAATATCAACCTGTGAGGCGGGCAGAAAAACAGGCACGCCGATATCAACAAGCAGACCACCTTTGATGCGCCGTATGACTTTGCCGGTGGCAACGTCGCCTTCTTTCTTCGTCTTAATTATGGTCTCCCAACCTCGGATAGTGTCGGCCTTACGCTTGCTCAGCAGAATAAGGCCGCTCTCAGAATCGGTGTCTTCGAGAAGAGTTTCGATCACCTTGCCGGGAACTATCTCGTCGGGATCACTGAACTCACTCGCATCAACAACGCCTTCGCTTTTCAAGCCAACTTCCACAATAACATCGTTGCCGATGTGCGAGACAATTGTCCCCTTGAGAACCGCCCCGGGCAGACGAGAGTCTACCTTTGCCCGCAGCGCCTCCTCCAAATACTCACTCTCCCCATCCCCGAACATCTCCTGGACCTGCTCGTCCAGCTTCTCTTCCGACAAACCTAATTTGTTGATTATGTTTCTATCTACCATGGACCCTGATCCCACTGTGGAGTCTGCATTTGAGACATATTGGCGCCCCACATTCACGCCAATACGCGCTTGTGCAACGCTGCACAATCTGAACTCTACCAAATTATCAAGAAGCATTTGCTCACGCAGCAAATGCCTATAACACCGTTGCGAAAGTTCCAGAAAACCCTTTAACTAACAGAAAAGACGAGTTTTTTCAAGGGTTTCGTATATTTTTTGTCAATGATGGGTGCCGTACGTGACCACAGACGGCCTCTCCGCTGCCGGATTGCCCTATATCCTCTCTCCGTCTCTTTTCGGACAGAGGCTGCTCAGAAGCCACCATCCTCAACAGCCCTCAAATTCGTCACGAATTCGTCGATGATCCACTTTGGCGTCGAGGCCCCCGCCGTAACGCCCGCGACCCTCTTGCCGCCTATAACACTTCTATCCAACTCGCTCCAGTTCTGCAAGTGAAACGTCTGACTATTCACCTTCCTGCAAAGTTCCGCAAGTCTGCGTGTGTTGGCGCTTTCCAGACCGCCGAGCACAAACATGGCATCCACACGACGGCACAGACGTATGGCCGACTCCTGCCGCTTGATGGCCTCTTTGCACAGCGTATTGATTACTTTCATTTCGCTGAAACTTCCTTGCCCTATGGCACCAAGCATCGCGCCGAAATGCTCCGGGCTCTGGGTCGTCTGACATACAACACCCAACTTCGCATTCTGCGGCAGCTTGTGCAAGTCCGATTTATCCGCTATCACAACCACGTTTTTGGCACAGCCCACAACCGCCTGGACCTCAGGATGCCTCTCTTCGCCGACGATCACCACCTTGTAACCGTCTGTCTCGAGTTCCCTGGCTATTCGCTGCACGCGCTTTACCAATACACAGGTGGCGTCGACGATGTTGAGCCCTCTCTCCTTGAGACTCTGAATCTGTTTGGGAGCGGCGCCGTGAGAACGGATAAGAACCGTTCCGGAACGAATCTCATCGACACTGTCCACCGTCTTTAGCCCAGCCTTGGCCAGGCGATCTACCTCATCTCTGTTGTGAATGATTGGCCCAAGGCAGTAAACCTGGCCTCCGGCCTCCTTGTCGGCCAAGACTTCCTCGGCAATGCTGATAGCATTACTCACGCCGTGGCAGAATCCACATCTCTCAGCAACCAATACTTCCATAGGCTTCTCACACACTCACCGCGAGCCAACGATGGCCCGCAGTTCAATCGCCCCATGGAAAGGCATCGTCGCGCCTACCTCATAGGCGCCAGTATTGCAATATCCTTGAACATCACGCCGACATCCTGGCTCCCGTGCAACTGCAGCGCCAGGTGGCCAACAAGGCGACCCTGGTCGTTCTTCAACTCTGCCGACTTTCGCCCGTTCACGTGCACGACGATCCTGCGCCCGTGGGCCGAAACAACCATCTGATTCCACTTTTGCGGTCCGAACCACGTCTTGACATCCTCAGGGTTCGGCTGAACTACCCAGCCCCTACCGCCGGTCTCGTACAGCCCCCCCACATCCTTGCTTTCGTCTATCTCGGCCTGAAAACCATGAACACCAACGGGGCCTGCCACCTCGTCGACACGGAAATAGAGGCCGCTGTTGCCTTTCAGTGCCTTGAAGTCGAGCTTAACGGTGAAGTCCTTGTACCGTTTGTCACTTACCAGAAGACCATGTCGCGCATCACTGCTGACGTTCGAGCCATTTATGATTCCGTTTTCGACTTCCCACTTACCGCCGGGGATGGTGTGCCACCCATCGAGCGACTCTCCGTCGAACAGAGGTCTCCACACGTGCTTGCCCAGGTCCTTTATGCGAATGTTGCGCCATCGCACCTGGGCCGGTTTGTCGCCGCGAAAGCTGTGCACCTGCAGGCCGATGAAGCCAATCTGGTCGGTCGGGTCCCGCAGATCGGTACAAGGCACCTCGTTGATCCACGTCCTAATCCAGTCGCCGAAACATACGATGCGGAACTTGTTCCACTTATTGTCCTTGAAGGCCTTGCGGGCGTCCGTGTCCTCTGAGACATTGTACAGCCACATGGCCTTTCGGGCCTCATCCCAAATCCCGCCGGAGCTCCCCGATCGCTCACTCGAAATCTCGACCTGGTACCCGTAGACATGTCCCGCTTTTCGCACCACATTCCGCTTCGTTCCGCGTCTCAATACAACCAGTTCCGTATCTTTCTCATAGGCATGGCTGCGAATTTGCACTCCCGAATTGAGCACGGGGTCGTCTTTGACCTCAAACTCAAGGATGAAGTCTCCATACTGCTTCTTCGTACACAGGAAAGTATTTGGGCTGCCGGCCACGGTAGTACCGACGATCGCGCCATCCTCGACATGGTACTTGGCGCGACCACCCTTCACCTCCCATCCGTCGAGAGTCCTGCCATCGAACAGCTTCTGCCACTCGACGCCACTGCCTAATTGCAGTTCCGCGTTCGCGTTGCCACACCAGCAGACAAGCAACACTACCGACACCAAGCCGGCTCGCTTAGCCGAAAAACATCTCATAGCTGCACCTTCCTTTCCGACAATCGTTCCAGGCCGCACTTTATGACGATGCAATTCTACACGAATGCCTCGGCACAGTCCATCAGAACCTCGGCGCAGACGGCAGGGGATAATCTCGTAGGTCCATAGGCAGAGTGCTCAAAAAAACGCCTGAGGGTATTACATGTGTTGTTCCCGTCGCGAGCCCGGTTTTGGCGGCTCCCGACGTCTCCGGCAAGTCAGCAGAGAAAGCAGCAACAGAATGCACACGCCAACCATCCCAAAGACTCTGAAGTGGGCTAAGTGCACGTTCCCGTGGAGGTAACGTTGCTCAACAACGTATATGATTGTTCTTTCGTCTCAGACCAGCTTCGTCTTTCCGGGCATTGCTACGGGCCTCATTGGCAGATCACCAAACTCGTACTTCGGCGGACTCAAATCCAGCTTAGAGGCATTCATCGCCCAGTCCCATTTCAGCGCCCTGCCGGTATACGCGCTCATCCGTCCCATGATGGAGGTCATCGTACTCTCAGCGATGCGCCTGCCTTCATTGAGGCGCTTACCCTGGCGAATGGCAGCGATCTGATCGGCATGCTGCCGGAGGCAGGGATCGAATTGATCCCACGCATATTCGACTTTGCCGCGTCCGTTTTCAACGAGGCCCCGGCCAAAGTCCAAATACGCCCGACCCTTCGTCCCAACCAGCCGCTGATCGGTCCGCGTGCTGGCACCATCAATCTGCGAACCCATATACTCGACCCGCACCCCGTTCGGATACTCGTACTCGACCGCGAAATGGTCATAGGCGTTGCCATACTCCGGAGCCGTTCGCACCTGGCGACCACCCATGCCTATACACTGGACAGGATGTGCATCAAATACCCAATTGACTATATCCAGGTTGTGGACGTGCATTTCAGTGATGAAGTCTCCGGAAAGCCACGTCATAAACAGCCACCTGCGAAGCTGCCACTCCATATCGGAGATGCCGGGCTGTCGTTGCTTCTGTCCCCAATCCAGCATCCCGCCGCCGATTCTAACGCACTGGCCACCCACCAGCTTTCCGATAGCCCCATCGTGAATGCTTTTGATTGCCTCCACCAAGTGCGAGATTCGGCGCATCTGCGTACCGGCAAGTATCGTCAGCTTCTTGTTGTCCGCTAACTGCGACGACTCGATGACCGAGCGCACGCCAACCGGGTCCACGGCAACCGGCTTTTCCATAAACACGTGCTTGCCCGCCTCTATGGCAGCCTTGAGATGCCCGGGCCGAAAGTGTGGCGGCTCAGTCAGTATGACCAGATCCACGTTATCTAACGCAACCACCTTCTTGTACGCGTCCCAACCCACAAAGCAGGTGCCGTCGGTCACCTTGACCTTGTCGCGGAGATTCCTTGTGAGAGTCTTGCGGCAACGATCGACGCGGTCTTTGAAAAGGTCGCCCATCGCCACAAGCTCCACATTGTCGGCCGAGCTAAGGCACTTTGTCGTATCATGCGTTCCCCGGCCACCGCAGCCGATCAACCCCACGCGAATCCTGTCGGACCCCGCCGCAAACAGCCGCCCCGTCCTCGATAGCAGTGCGGCCGCACCCAGCGCACCCGAGGCCTTCATAAAATCCCTTCGCGACGTTCCGCTTCTTGATTTCTCTCTCATAAGTTGCCCTTTCGACAAGAGGTTTTACCTGGTGAGACGGCTAAATCAGCTTTGTCTTGCCCGGAACCGCAACCGGTCGCATCGGCAGATCGCCGAATTCATACTTCGGCGGACTAAGGTCCAGTTTCGAGGCCTTCATCGCCCAGTCCCATTTCAGCGCGCGGCCGGTATAGGCACTCATCCGACCCATGATGGACGTCATCGTACTCTCCGCGATACGCCTGCCCTCGTTGAGGCGCTTGCCCTGGCGAATGGCTGCAATTTGATCCGCGTGTTGCCTTATCACCGGACTCCAACTGGGCCCATCATATCTGAACGCATTGGTGCCTTCGATAACGAAATTGCCGGAGTCCGAATACGCCGAACCCTTAGTCCCTACCACGCGCTTGTCACTGCGGTACGTGCAGCCTTCAATCTGGCTGCCCATATACTCGACCCGCGCGCCGTTAGGATACTCATACTCAACGGCGAAATGGTCGTAGACGTTGCCGTACTCCGGCCCTGCCCGCACCTGCCGTCCGCCCAAGCCCATGCACTGGACGGGATGCGCGTCAAATGCCCAGTTCATCACATCCAGGTTATGCACGTGCATCTCCGCGATGAAGTCCCCCGACAGCCACGTAAGGAACAGCCACCGGCGGAGCTGCCACTCCATATCCGACCAGTGCGCCCGGCGGTTCTTCGTAGCCTCCGACCACGTGAGCATTCCTCCTCCGATTCTGACGCACTGCCCGCTGAGGATTTCACCTATTGCACCATCGTGAATCCTCTTCATCCCAGCCATCAAATGTGCCAGACGGCGGCTCTGCGTGCCGGCAACGATAGTCAATTTGTTCCTGTCCGCAAGCTCGGATGAGGCAATCACCGAGCGAACGCCGACCGGATCGACAGCCACCGGCTTTTCCATAAACACATGTTTGCCTGCTTCAATTGCGGCCTTCAGATGCTGGGGCCGAAAGTGCGGCGGTTCAGTGAGAATTACCATATCCACATTGTCACAGGCCACAACCTTCTCGTGGGCATCCCAACCCACAAAGCAGGTATCGTCGGTCACCTTCACCTTGCCGGCGAGTTTCTCCGCAAGGGTCCTGCGGCAACGATCGAGACGGTCCTTGAAAAGGTCGCCCATTGCCACAAGTTCCACATTCTGAGCGGCATTCAGGCAATTAGTCGTGTCGTATGTCCCCCGGCCGCCACAGCCGATCAGCCCGATGCGAATCTTGTCGGAACCAGCCGCAAAGGCCCTGTTAGCTCCCATTGCCAAAGCCCCGAGTGACGCGGCCGATGTCTTCACAAAATCTCTGCGACTCAGTTCACGCTTCTGCACGATTTGCCTCTGTTCCATTTATTTACCTTTCCGATCCGTTCAACACCCGGAATCACACCCATAACGTTACCCCGGAAAGACGATACCCTCGACCGTCCGGCCCGTCAAGTGCCGTTCCCATACCGCCCGGCGCGTCTCTACATCACCTCGACAAGCACAGACTCCTCTTCCCATCAGACAAACGCGCGCGGCGCTATCCAGCTCAGCCAGTTTCTTCGTGTTGGGATAGCAATACGCGAGAGGGCTGGCAGCTCCGCAGCCTGCCAGCCCGATTGTGGCTTTGTGCCGAACTCGTTCGCCAGCTAAGGATTGTTGTCTTGGAGCCAACACTCACAAAGAAGGGCCAGGTCAGCGTAATCAACACGACAGTCCTGGTTCAGATCTCCCATGGGATATGGATGCTTGGCATCGCCGCACTGCGGGACATAGATGATCGGCACCTCCCATAAGTCATAACCGCCATATCCGCCAGGGCGGTCGTATGCAGTGAAGTACAGAACCGAATCATCAGCCGAGATGTAGGGAAAGGTCGAGCCGCCGCTGTCAGGGTTGTTGACTATCGGGCCAAGATTGACTGGTGTGCTCCACGACTCGGAAACCGTTCGTCGTGTCGTTACCCAGATGTCACCCTCTCTAGTAGTGTATCCACCCGGCCGGTCAGAAAGGAAGAAGAGGGATAGGCCATCGGGAGAGATAAAGGGCTGCTCATCCTTGTGGCCGCTATTGACCTCTGCTCCGAGATTAACCGGTGTGCCCCAAGGTGCGCCAGGAGACGGTCGTCTTGCTACCCATATGTCTGTCTGACCGAATCCGGCAGGGCGAATAGACTGCCACTCGGAGAAGTAAAGCTCCAAGCCAGCGACTGAAATACTGAAGAATGCTTCATCAGCACTGGTATTCACAGGTGAGCCAATGTTCGCCGGTGCGCCCCAAGGCGAGGAGGGGGATGTCCGAGTACTAACCCAGATATCGAAATTGCCATAGCCCCCCCGGCGATTTGAAGCGAAGTACAGCGACAGACCGTCAGATGAAAGGCGCGGCACACCGTCATCGCTCGCACCATTGACCGGCGATCCAAGATTGACAGCAGTGCTCCAAGGCTGATCGGTTGAGACCCGCTTAGCGACCCATATGTCCTGACCGCCCTGCCCACCAGGATACAAGTCTAGTGGAGTGTCACAAAAGTAGAGCTCCAGGCCGTCGGTTGAAATACATGGAGCCGCTTCGTCGTGAATACTGTTGATCGCGGTCCCAAGATTTGCAGGGGTGCCAAACTTGAACTCTGCGTTCGCGGCCCCACCAGTAGGCAGAATAGCACCAGCTACCATCAAGAGACAAGTGAGAATTGGCTTCGTCTTTCTGTTTCTGTTCATGATTCGTACCTCCAAAGTTGTTTTGTCTCTCGGCTTGCTGTATGATCACGGAATCCCTTGGCTCGGGCGTGCAAACCATCCGCCCGGGTCGGGCTAGGCCGGTGAGTGCTATGCTTGGCGGCGAAGAACTCACCGGCTGTTCTTTTTGACCGCTTATCTTAGCGCGGCCGGATCTCACGGTTCTCTTCAGGCACCACCTCCTTTCGAGCGTCGCCTAGCGTTGATTGTTCGGCCGAGCGTGTAAGGCTGTTAGGGTCCGAGTTGCTTTCGATGGTAGTAATCGGTGCCTGCCAGATGTCGTGGTTGCGAACAAAGAAGAGCGTACCGCCGTCTGGAGCAATGCCGGGATTATACTCGGAGGCTGGGGTGTTGATCGCTGGGCCCAGGTTCACGGCCTCTCTCCACGGATCGGAGAGGGCCTTTCGCCTCGATACATAGATGTCATATTCGCCGAATCCTCCCGACCGTTTGGAGTCAAAGAACAGCAGCAAACCATCAGCCGAAACGTGCAGCCGCGAATCGTCAGCTGGGCTGTTGACCTGCGACCCAAGATTCAGCGGCTTCTGCCATGGGTCTGTTCGCGTAGCTCGCCTCGTCACCCACAGATCTGCGCCACCGCAGCCACCGGGGCGAGGAAGTTCACTGCTAGAGTCGGAGAAGTAGAGTACCAGTCCATCGGGTGAGATCGAGGGCCAGACCTCGTAATACAGACTATTGACCATTGCTCCAAGATTGACAAGCTGTGTCCAGGGACTGTTTAGAGTCTCCCTGGTCATTACATAAATGTCACTTCTGCCATATCCACCGGGCCTTGGGTCCCATCCATACAATTCCAGGCCGTCCATGGTGGTCACACCGGGCACAACTCCGAAAGGTGCGCAAAGGACCGGGACAGTTGCCCCTTCGAGGCGAATAGCAGAGTCCCAGGGATCGTGTTTCGTTGCTCGCGCAGCCATCCACAGCTCCAGCTCGTCACCATAATCTCGCTGAAAGTAAAGAGATAGACCGTCGGCTGAGAGCCTTGGGTTCCATTCATTGGCTGGCGAGTTGACGGGCGGATCAAGTCTCTCCGCCGTGCCGAACTGCAAATCACAGGTGCGCCCTCGGCCGGCGATTGTTGCATATTGAGCCATGTCGGAACGCGCCTTATCCCCCTCGCCTAAGAGATCATAGCGCTGAGCACGGAAGAAGTAGTTGTTGGCGTCCTCAGGATTGGCTTCAATCTTGGTAGTAAAATGGACGACCTGTTCGCGAGCGTCGGCCAGAATGCGATCGTGCAGAATGCGGGCGTCGGTTCCAACATGCTTGCTATGGAGGATTGAGCTAAGCCGCTCCAGAGCGGCTGTATATTGCTCCGTTCTATAAGAGTTCTGAGCCTGGAACAGTAGGTTACTGTGCCTGAGGGATTCGGCTTGCGCGAATTGAAGCCGGTCCTGAATCCAGATTAAGAGAATGACGCTTGCCGCAACAAAAGCGAGCACAATCGCGAGGGCGGGAACAGCCTGGGATCGGTGCCTGCGCAGGAACTTGTGCAAGCAGTACATAGTGCTGGGCGCTCGTGCTAGGACCGGCTCATCGCTCAGGTGTCGTTGGATATCGAATGCCAAGGCGGAGGCATTGTCGTAGCGCCTGTCCCGGACCTTTTCCAACGATTTCATGACAATCCAGTCCAGATCGCCGCGGATGGCTTTTCGCAGAAGGTCAGGCGTGGAGCCGCGGTGCTTGGCCACATCGGCTAATGTGACGCCGAGGGTGCTGAGCTTCGTGGAGGGCTTGGTGGGTTCTTCCTCGCGGATAACCCGCTGCATCTCAATGTAGCCCGCCTTGCGGAGCTGCTCTTCGCTAAACGGCGTGGTTCCGGTTAGCAATTCGTAGAGTAAAACGCCGAGTGAGTAGATATCTGTCCGCGTATCGACGTCCAGCTCGCTCAACTCAGCCTGCTCCGGACTCATATAGGCAGGTGTGCCGATGATGTGCGCGTAGCGAGTGAAGAGGGTCTTTTCGGTCAGCTTCTGGTTCGTGGCCTTGGCGATGCCAAAGTCGATGACCTTGGGCAGGGGCGTGCCGTCACGCTGAGTGACCATCACATTGGATGGTTTCAAATCGCGGTGGATAATGCCCTTCTGGTGTGCGTGCTGAACGGCGTTGCACACCTGCAGGAAAAGGCCCAAGCGCTGGCGCGTGCTTAGCTCGTTGTTGTCGCAGTATTCAGTGATGGAAACGCCCGTGACCAGCTCCATCACGAAATACGGCCGGCCGGTCTCGGTCGCACCGGCATCCAGGACCTTTGCGATATTGGCATGGTCCATCATCGCCAGGGCCTGTCGTTCGGCCTCGAAACGGGCGATGACCTGCTTTGTATCCATGCCCAATTTAATGATCTTCAAGGCCACCTTGCGGCGAATAGGTTGCTCCTGTTCAGCCATATAGACGACGGCCATACCACCTTCCCCGATCTTTTCCAGCAGCTTGTACCGGCCGATGACCGTCCCGGGCCCCTCGGTGATATCTGAGTCGTCTAAGGCGACGTCAGGTCCGAAGACTGGAGCATCAAGGAAGCTGCCGGCGTCGTGCTTTTCCAGCAATACTCTGACCCTTGCGAGCATATCATGGTCACTTCCACAGGCTTTCAGCACATAGGCATCGCGTTCTTCGCGACTCTCAAAATCTGTTGCCGCGTGGAAAATAGCCGCTACCTCTTTGTTACCAATAACCACGATTGGGCTCCTTCAAAGTGGTGCGTCAGAATAATACGCGCCGTCCGAGCCCGCGAGGGGCCACGGATTCTGGAAGAATTCTCGGAAAGACCTGTCGCGCAGCCGTGACGAAGTCCCTAACCCTACCCTATCTCACAGAGAAGCCAGGCTCGCGCATAAGCCCAATGACGCTTGACTGTTCTTTCAGAGATTCCCAATACCTCTGCTGTCTGTTCCACGCTCAGGCCTGCAAAATACCGCAGTTTGACGACTTCCGCCTGCGTCTCATTCTCGTCACGAAGCTTCATCAGGGCTTCGTCCAGCGCGAGCAGGTCATCCGCAGACGGTCCACAGCCGTTTCCCAACGCAGCATCATTCAGATCGATCTTCTGACGTTCGCCACCGTGTTTGACTCTTCTCTTGCGGCGCGCATTATCGATGAGAATCCGCCGCATCGCCTCGGCGGCGGCCCTGAAGAAATGACTGCGACTCTTCCAGTTCTGCGCTTCCTCCGCAACAAGTCTAATATAGGCCTCGTGGACTAAGGCGGTCGCCTGTAGTGTCTGACCTGGCGTCTCACGAGACAGCTTTTGAGCGGCTAATAGACGCAGCTCCTCATAGACCAGGGGCAGCAGGTCTTCTGCAGCCCGAGCATCCCCCCCTTCAATAGCGGTCAAGATGCGCGTGACGTCACTCATATTTTTACCCACAATTCGGGCACTTCCACACCCAAGGACATTCTCTCAGAAGTCAAGTGGAGAATCAAGCAGCGCCGCCCCAGTAGGCGCAACGCAGGGCACAGATTAGACAACGATGGGGCGATCGCAATTCGCCGCTTGTGTCATTTATGTAGAAGGCATACGTCGAGCGTGTCTCTCGACGCCGGCTGGGACTTGGTGGGCGAAAGTGCTAACGGCACGGAAGATATATGGCTCGTCATTGAGGGACAGGATTATCCCAAGCTGACCTGGCAGTTTGTTGTGGATGACCTCACCGTGACCCTCACAGACTGAGCGGCATCTGCGGCACATCGAATGTCAATATTCGTATGGCTCCTTGCCTTGTTTGAGACGGCGATCGTTCTGCATTTTTCGCAGCGTATCGGCTACAAGCTTCGCCAACTCATCGTCCTTCATACCCTCGACCTGCTTGGCGGTTATCGCCCTACCGTAGCAGACTGTTATTGCGCCGCGGGAGAAGAGCTTCCTATGCCGTGGCCAACACTCAAAAGAACCGTCGATCAATACCGGCACGACACCGGCCTTGCCTCGCCTGCACAGAAGGCCGAAGCCGGGCTTAAACGGCGCAATCCGGCCGTCGCTGCTTCGCGTACCTTCCGGAAAAAGACAGACGCCGGAGCCTTCCTTGAGCTTGCCTATGATCTTCCTCATCGTGGCCAAATCGCCTCCGTCCCGCTTGACCGGCATCGCCTTTACCGAAGAAAGCAGCCGGCCGAAAAACCAGTTGGAGAAAAGTGAATCACGGGCAAGAAAAAACAATTGCCGCTTCAAGGGCACCCCGCAAAGCACCGGGTCGAGATAGCTTTGGTGGTTACTGGCCAACACGAAAGCGCCGCTCTCGGGGACATTTTCCTTACCCGACGTGCGCAGGCGAAAAAACAGAATACATAATACTCTGCAAATCCAGCGCGCGAGCCAGAACCACGCTGTGCTCAATCTTTCTCTAAGCACTTCTCCTCCACGTACCGCAAGGCCTTCGCCACAACCTCATCAACGCTCAGGTCCGTCGTATCCAAAACAATAGCATCATCGGCTGGTTTCAACGGCCCCACCGCCCTGCTCTCGTCGCTCTTGTCCCTGTCCTCTATGGCCTTTTGTATCTGCTCAAGACTGCCGCCGGTCCCGTTGGCCCGCAGCTCGGCCTGCCTTCTTCTGGCCCTCTCCAAAGCGCCGGCCGTGAGATAAAACTTGACGTCGGCTTCGGGAAATACCACCGTACCTTGGTCCCTCCCCTCGGTAACGATTCTCTCCTGGCCGGCAGCAAATTGCCTCTGCATTTCGACCAGCTTCTCACGCACCTTCGCCGAGGAGGCAACGTATCGCGCATTGGCCGTCACGTGAGGCTCACGTATCCGCTCGGTGACATCAACGCCGTCGATACATGCGGCCATTTTCCCTTCCCGGACTGAGAACGAAAACTCACTCTCCTCCGTGAGATCAAGTAGTTTGTTTTCGTCGGCCATATCCACACGGGCTTGCATCGCTGCGAGTGTCACGGCACGGTACATGGCACCGGTATCAAGAAAACTCGCGCCCAGCCTTTCGGCCAGCGCTCGAGCCACGGTGCTCTTGCCGCTGGCCGCAGGACCGTCAATTGTGACAAGTAAGTCCGCCATCTAACATTCGGTGCCCGGCAAATGGTGAGCTGCAATCTCCCACACAGGATAATCCGAATCCCCAAGAATCAGACCTGTCACCGCCCGCCCACCTTGACGGCGATGATGCTCGTATCATCGATTTGCCTGGCTAACCCGACAAAACGTCTTCGGTACCTAAGGATATTTCGGATCATATGCTCAGCTGACCGATCGGTCGAGTTCTTTACAGCATCAAGCATCCGTTCCCTACCCCACATCTCGCCGTTGAAATTGACCGCATCTATCAGCCCATCGGTATATAGCAGCAGACAATCGCGCTCTTTGAGTGCGACGGTCTCAATCTCGTATTCAGCTTGGGCATCTACCCCAAGGACAAGTCCCCCCGCGTCCAGATCTATGATCTCGCCGTTCCTGACCAAGGCCGCGGGCTCGTGCCCGCAACTGCAGTAGGTCACACTGCGATCTTTCACATCGACAGTCGCATAGAACAACGTGATGAACTCACCGTCCCTGCACTCCGAGCAAGCCATCCTGTTAAAGTTTACAATGGCATTTCTCGTTCGGATGGCAGTTCTCGGGCCGCTGTTTCTGTCACCGTCGACATGCCCGTCGCGCTGCAACGCCTGCCGAAATCCGTTGGTGTAGGCACCCACTGCTCCGCGGAACCAACTCATCATAATTGCAGCGGGAACGCCTTTGCCTATCACGTCGGCAATCGTCAATCCAATTCGGTTTTCGTCTATCTCGAGAAACTCATAGAAATCCCCGCCCACGTCGAAGCAAGGAATGTACGTGGCGGCCACATCCAGCCCGGGTATCCGAGGCACCTCTTTCGGAATCATCCTTCGCTGGACTGCCCCTGCCAGCCGCATCTGCTCGGCGATGCGTGCCCCTTCCACGGCTTCGGCGTAGAGTTTGGCGTTGGTGATGGCAACCGCACACTGTGAGGCGACCGCCCGGGCAAGGCTTATGTCATCCTGGTCGAAGTGCTTGGGCTTCGGGCTATATAGCCGCAGCACTCCGATCGATTTGTTCCGGAATTGCATCGCTACCGTCAGCTGACTGACGAGGCCTTCTGCGATCGTCGCATCCTTATACTCGACCCTGCCATCTACCCGCATATCGTCAAGGACGACCGCCTCGCCGGCAAATGCCGCCGCCACCACAGGATCATCCTTCGAGACGACACCTTTGTTACGGTATTCTTCGCTCAGCCCATAAGTGCTTCGCATCTTAAGATCGTTGGTCTCTTCATCCAGCAGCCGAATCGAGCAGGCCTTGACGCGCACTATCTTCACCGCTGCCTCAGCAAGCCTATCCAGGACCTCTTGAAGCGAAAACTCCCCCGCCACTAGGGTGGTGAGCTGATAGAGCTGCTCGTCTCTTTCGATCTGTCTCTTTGTCTTTTTCACAATAGTCAGCCACTGCCGCAAATTCTGCGGATTATACAGAAGATGCACCTCACGGTGAACCCTTATTTACTCAACTATTGCTCACCATCGGAATTGTTCACTTGCACACGCAGGCTCTGCACGTTAGCATTGGACGGCAAACAGAGGATTGCCATGGTTGCCAAACACATAATTTTCGTCGGCCGGGTCCAGGGCGTTGGTTTCCGCTACACTGCCCACAACATCGCCCGTCGCCGCGGGCTCACAGGCTTTGTCCGCAACGTGCCGGACGGCACCGTGGAAATGCTCGCCCAGGGGCCGGCCGAAGATGTGGAGGATTGCGTGAGGGACATAGAAGAGTCCTTTGCCGGTTATGTGAAAGAGACGAAGATCGACGAGATTCCGCCCGATCCTCGATACCCCGACTTCAAGGTCACCTTTTAGCTCATTCGATGGACCCGGGCACGAGGAGAAGAATCTATCGCCCGATCCAAAGTATCGCCGACCGGCTAAACCTCCGCCAACAGAACGGTGTAGTTCTTCCCATAGTACTCCGCACACTTCGGGCAGGTCGTATAGAAGAAGTACAGCTTCTTCATCTGCTTCTTCTTCGACTGGACATGGGCCTTCATCTCCTGCACCCACTTGCGGATATTCTTGTAAGATCCCTCAAAAACCTTCGTCAGGAAATTCCCCGTTATCCTCACCGTCTCAGCACCCGGCACATCTTTGGCCACTGCGATATAGATATCTGCCCCCCACAGTGACCTCTCGTCGGAAAGCATAACCGGAACGGGCACAAGGGCCTCGGCCCGCTTGATCTTCTCCATATTCCTGACCATCACCTTGCCGAAGTTCAGCGGGATGTGCATAAGACTCCGGACGTGGTCCTTGACAAACAACTTGTCTTGAAACGCCACTTCCTTTTCATCCCAAGGCTCAGGATTGAACCGCGGACAGCAACCTGTTTCCGATTGTTCGTAAAGCTCATTCATGGCCATCACCTCTTTTTCTCCTAAACCTGAATCCGCCCCTAATAAAGCCCTTATACTACCGGCTGTGAACCTGGCCGGCAATCCCTTTCACCGCCTATTTTCGGCCGCGTAGCGTATCAGTTCCTCTGCGCATCGAATCTGATTCTCAGAAATCGTGGCCGATATATCCGCGTATCCTTCGCCATCTCCCAAAAATCGGTTGAGTTGCAGACGTATGTGACAATCATCTCATTTTCTCTTGAAATCTCAGGATGGGCCTTGCCAGCATAGCAGAAATAACTCTTGTGCCACGCGACCTCCGGACACTCGTAGACTTTCAGTGGTCGGCTCCATGGCCCAACCGGAGTCGGCGCCGAGCGCATCAGTATATTTTCCGACATGCCATTTCTTGTGTATACGGCAACATATTGCTTTATCGCAGGCTGATAACTAACCGAATATTCTGTCGCCGTACCGTCGAAGAGCTCGGAAATCGTGTCGATATCGTCCCGCCACCGGCCGTCACTGAAAAAACGCCACTTTCCAAAATCGGTCATCTCGTCGGGCCTGGCTCGGGCGACAATCATACTGCGCCCGCTCATTCCTTTGCTCCAGTCCTCACTCGCGCCGTAGATGTATACGAAGTCCCCATCCCGCATAACCGCCGAGCCAAAGAACAGGTTGCCGCCCGCCTCAAACCGCCCCCACGGGACCTTGTGCTGTTCAATCCGCCACCTGGCCGGCTCTTCCTGAGGGTTCCTTATCTCGGCCAGCCACATGCCGACATGCTTGAATCCAAACACACCCTTCTCGCCAGTCTTGACCGTCTGGAAAAGAAAAAGATACAGCTTCCCGTCCGCCAATACTCCATCAAAGATCCAGAACCAGCCAACACCGTTGGCCGGCTTGACAAAGGCCTCGTGCTCGCCGTCCTTACCCTTGCCCCAGAAGAACTCAACTGACGCTAGCGCATCGGCACCTCGTTGAAGTCCTATCGAATTGTTCACCATGTTGGCGTCTTTGTGCCTTCCGTCGACGACGTCCCCGACCCAAGTATCACCGAACAGCCACAGCGTGACGTCATCGGACAGCGCAACCGAATAGGCCGCATCGGCGCCCGTCCAGCCCTTTTCTCTGCAGAACAGCGCATCATACTCCGGCAGAGGCTCGACCGAATACCTGGGTACATCCCCAAGAACGCAACCGCTTAGCAAAAGGGCAAGTACAATCAGTCTCGCCGAACCGCCTTTGAGAAGGACGCTTGCGAAGAACCAGTGTAACATCTTCTTATACACTCCAGAGGCGCCGGTTGCACTTGACGCCCAGCGGCAACCTGCCGGCAAAGCCAAGTCCAACCGCTCCGGACAAGGCCCGCAGCAAGGGTGCGGCTCTGCGTCTACTCTATGATTACGGCCGTTCCCTTGGCCGAAGCCATCAGAAGCGACTTGTCCTTGGAGCCAATGTTGTCGTAATCCAAAGAAAAGCCAACTATCGCATTGGCGCCCAGCTTGCTCGCCTCGGCTTTGGCATCAGAAATAACATCTTCCTGCATCTGCTTCATAACATCTTGATACGATTCCGAACGTCCACCAAAGATGTCACGAAACGATGTAAAGAAGTCGCGAATAATATTGACCGCCCGAACGTTCCGCACAATTACCACGCCCTTGTATTCTCTGATTTTGATTCCATCCAAAATCGGCGTCGTGAAAATCTGAATGTCATTCATTTGACTCGGCTCTCCTTTCGATCGGCGTAGAGCTACTTCCTGACACGCCGCACGTAGACCGCCAGCTCATCACCCATACCCTCTGGCTTGTCCCAGCTCCGACCGCCCTCGGCAACATCCACTTCCTTTTGTATCACTTCCTCGCCGATGGAGCAGTCGAACCAACGAAACTCATACTTGCCCGCCTCCATCTGCTTCAATCCAATCTTACCTCGCAACCCGGATGCATAGGCAATGTAGCTGTCGCCGGGCAGCGCCAATACATACTGCGTGCCAGCAAATGCCAGCTCATCATGTGGTGACATCTCATTGAAATTCGTGGACTCAAAGAAGTGTACTAATCGCCCGCAATCTTCGAGGTCACTTTTCGGTGTCGTCGCAATATCCATCCGCAGGATCATCACGTATGCCCCTGCCATTGCACAAGCCCAGCACTTCTTCCGGGCCTGTGCCCCGCTACCGAAGTCCGCCGCCTCTGACATATTAAGATTGTACCTTCCTTTAGCCCGCTTCCAGGCCTCCACCATCCCTTCATGTAGAGCCTCGGCGGTGGCGACATTGTACTGCACTGCAAACTGATCGATGTTTGGCCCATCGGCAAATTCCGAGAAGTCCAGCCCATGATTCTTATGCACGGCAACCACGTGCTCGTAGTCGTCGGCCTTGCGAATCTCCCCCGCAATCTTCCTCACCCTCTCAGCGCTTAGCCTCTCCCCATACTCCTCCGCTACACACCATATGAGGTTCCTGTGATGCTCAAACGTATCGACGACGGTACGGACGAAACTCCTCTCTTCTTCTCCCACGGCATCGCCCGTATCCCAGACGCGTGTGCTATCGTCGTAAAAGAAGAAGTAGATCACTATTCCGTTTCTGTCCATTTCCGCAAACCACTTCTCCCACTGCGCGAGAACCTTCAGATTGACGCCTTGGGCAGGATCGTTGTCAATAAAGGGATTGTGCGTGCTATCCCCATCGCCGCCGTGCGACCGGACCGCCATGAGATAAATGCAGTTCGCGCCCGTTCCCTTGAGCTTATCGATCAAGGCCTCCTGGTCGCCGTCACGAGTCCCATCGGGATTCGACCTGCCGCGATAGAGAAACCCCTCAGGGTCTCCGGGCCCGCACATAAAGAATGGCCCCATGCCCTCGCGCTTCAACCACTGTGGATGCTCGGGATCAACTATGATCTGGCCGGCTTGAGCCTCCGGCTCCACTACCGATTCTCTCAGCAGCGTCAGGACGTGGTTTTCCATTTCGCTTGCCTGGATTCTGGTGTCGTTCCAGCTAATGATCAGATCCAGGCTTGGAATAACGACCATCGCGCGCATACCACCGTGCCCGAAACAGCCGTACGTGTCAACCGGCGCACCGGGCCAGTGTCGTTCGCCCTCACGACTCACCCCGTTAGTCCACCAAAGCCAGCTGTAGCTGCCCACGTGGTCACACTGATTATCCGGTATGCTTCTTGAGCCTATCGACCGCTGCCCAGGTACCATTTCCGCAGCCTGATTGCCCGCACGCGGAATCGAATTTGGCAAGGGATGAATCATTGCCGTGGTGGCGAATTCTCTGCCTATCAGCTGTTCACCCCGCCACTTGCCCCCACGCAGGTACAGCAGTCCGAAGCGGGCAAAGTCACGTGGCGAAATCGCCAACCGGGCGGGCCTGTCCCCAACTCCAAAAGCCATAAACGTCGGATTGTCCTGACACCCCAGAGGATCCGTCAGCATAGGATGCAAAACCTTCTCATCAACTGTTTCATGCGTGGTGCCGTACACTTTCTGAAAGAGCGTGTCCCAGAATAGCGCCATCTGCCAATCGTTGTACGCAAAGGCCGTCCCCGGCGATTCGACCAGGCCGTAGCACGACACCTGATTCGCACAGTGCCGCCATGTGATGTTTCGATCCTTGTAACCGAGTTTCTTATTGATCTGGTTTAGCCTTGGCTCCCATTTACCGAGCGGCTCGTCCACACCGGCAATTTTGCCCTGCTCGACAGCCTTGAACAGAAAATGCGCATACACCGGTTTCGCCGCAGACGCCACATCCATTCGCCTGCTCGCACCGCCCCAGGTGTAGACCATGTACCCGTGCCGCACTACACAGCCGAACCCGCCTGCATAGTCACTAATCGCCCGCAACTTCCGCACGTCCAGGCCAACCTCCACGGGCATCTTGTCCTCCCAGTGCTTCCCAGGGTATACCGGCCGCTCCACCCGCCCCACGGCCCGGTAGACCCCCGGTCCGCCGCCAACCAACAGCCCCACAAGCAGAATCTTTAATCGGCACATTCTTCTTTTCACCTCACCAACGCGCGACCCCCACCCAGAATAATCAATGATCGCCGGTCAATAATCAACCCAAAAAACAGTGTCGGAAGGTTTGAACACCCGGCCTGGCAAAAACCTCCCCAATACTGTGACAACGTCAGATTGGTGGAACAGGAAGCGGGTCCTGCGCATCATAGCAGCAGCCGAGACGCCCGGCAGATGGGGGTAATGTACGTCAAGAGAACGCACGATTCACTTGCCGTTTGGCTGCGGCATTGCGATAGCTCGGCTGCAGCTGAACTTGGCTTGTAGATGCGCACTACGAGAGAATGTATTTTTTCCCAGGGGCGGATTCGCCGCAGCCAGAATACACAGAAAAACAAAAAAAGAGGAAAATTCGAAAAACTTGCAATTTGCCCAAATATGTGGTATGGTAGTTGTAACAGGCGCCGTGGGTGTAGTGCAGGCACATTGAAATGCCCCGGCTGGTAACATAGGGTAGGAACGGTACACTTTTTCGGATAGGGCCCATGACGAACACAGCAAAGACAGATCACAAAGCAAGTACTCACAAGAATTTAGCAACAGCCTTCACGCTAATCGAACTCTTGGTCGTTATCGCTATCATCGCGGTATTGATGGCAATTCTGATGCCGGCCCTGCAAAGAGTAAAAGAGCAGGCCCGGGACCAGGCTTGCAGGGCAAACCTCAGAAGTGTCGGCCTTGGGGTCGTAATGTACCTGGAGGACAACGACTTCAAAATGCCTAATATGTACACGCACACCAACAACTGCAATGGCCACCTCTGGTGGGATAACAATGGAAATCCGCTGAGGGCGGGAGATGACCGCGCTTATTGGGGCATTGCCTACCTGAACTACGTCAAGGAGAGGAAAGTATTTGGCTGTGCCGCTTGGATCAACTTCTGCGAGACGGTTGCGAAGGATCTACTGTACGGCGGCGATCACAAACTCATTTACACCTCGGCATTTGGCGCCAACGGCTGGCTCACCGAGGAGAATGCAGCCGCTATTCCGAAGCACGCCGAGGTCATTGTAGCCCACGACCATATGGAGCCACGGATCGAAAACGGGACCGGCACCGGCAATTCGGACATGCTCTTCTCTCCGACTCCGGGCGGCGTTAATCTGAGGCACTACCGACAGGGTGGTGGCCGTGCGCCCTGGTACCGCGGAATCTTCCGGCACAACACAAGGTCGGCCGGAGAGTTCGAGACGGGTGGAAGTCTGAATATCTTGTGGCTGGACAGCCATGTAACTTCCCTCCAGGAAACCACAGGAACCGATGAAAACGGCCAGCCCACCGTTTTTAAGCGCTGGTACGACCCACTCAACAAGAACTGATCCGAATCGCCCGAGACACGCTTTACGAGTCAGGGATCACGATCGCCTATTGGGGAAACCTGCCCGCCCATTCCTTCCACCTGGTGGGTAGCCATCGCCTATATTCTTACCTGTCCAAGTGAAGGAACGCTTGCCACGGGGGGATCGCCCTGCCTTGATTCACTTTTCCCTTCCTGAGGCTTCACGAAGAGCCTTGAGGAACTCTGGGGGAAATTGCAGCCCCAAACCTTGCGCCTCATGGACGTCTTTCCATGCCTTGTCAAAGTCTGTGGTCTGGTAGCAGGCAAGTGCCCGACTGTAGTAGGCTGCTGCCAACCTCGGATCTATTTCAAGAGCCTCGTCGAAGTCTAAGACGGCCTTGTCGTACTGACCTTTACCATAATAGGCAAAGCCTCGCCCATAATGGGCGTCGGCGTACCGTGGGCTTATCCGAATGGCCGCGTCATAATCCGGTATAGAGCTTTCGTGCCGGCCCTCGGCATCGTACGCCAGAGCCCTATGGACGTAAGCCCTCGCATCCCGCGGATCCATCTCAATGGCCTTGCCACAATCCGAGATGGCTCTGTCGTGGAGGCCCTTGCGGTAGTAGGCAACGCCCCGATTTGTGTAAGCCGCAGCATAGTCCGGGTCCAGTTCAATGGCCTTCGTACAATCCGTGACGGCTAAATCGTATGCGCCTTTCTTGGCATAGACCAGCCCCCGATTGTTGTAGACCGTGGCGGACTTCGGGCTCACCTCAAGGGCCTTGTTGTAATCTGAGAGAGCCAAATCGTATTCACCTTTGTTGGCATAAGCCAGCCCCCGGTTGTTGTAAGCCACTGCATAGTCCGGTCGCATTGCAATGACCTTCGTGAAGTCAGCGATGGCCTTGTCGTAGTCACGCCCGTCGCGAAAGACCGCCCCACGGGACATATAGGCCTCAACAAGCGCCGGGTCAAGGCGGATCGCCTGGGTGAAGTCTGCGACGGCCTTGGTGTGCTCACTCTTCGCGGAGTACACTTTGCCTCGGGTACTATAGGCAAAAACCAATTTCGGATCGAGCTGGATGGCCTCAGTCAGATCCGCGACGGCTCTGTCGTAGTCACCCTTTTGGTGGAAAGCGTCGCCCCTGCCGGCGTATGCCACAGCATCGTTCGGATTCAGTTGGATCGCTTGAGTCAGGTCGCCGATGGATTTATCGTAGTCACCCTTGCGGCGGAAGGCATCGCCTCTGCCGGAGTAGGCAACAGCGTTACTCGGATCGAGCCGGATCACCTCCGTGTAGTCGGCGATGGCTCCATCACAGTCGCCCTGCTCGGCATAGGCGATGCCACGTCCCAGATAAGCGAAGGTGAACGCAGCGTCGAGTCGAACGGCTTCCGTGAAATCGCTGATAGCCTCGGCGCAGGCGCCCCTGCGGCGGTAGGCAACGCCCCGGTTGACGTAGGCAGCGGCAAGCTTTGGATCGTCCCGTATCGCCTCCGTGAAACAAATTATGGCCAGGTCGTAGTCGTTCCCCTCAAGGGCTTCGACGCCTCGGTTGTAGCTGGTACTGCCCACAGGTTTCAAATAGAAGAAAGCAACCAGCGCAACGAGCACGGCCAGCACCGCCAACGAAAGGTAGCGTCTGGTCACCGACCTTCGTCTTGGTGTGTCAAAACGGTCGATATATTTTTGCCCAGCTTCGCGGCTGAGATTTCTATTCGGCTGCACCGAGGCATCGCTCTCTGGTACCGGATATTCCTCCGATGGAACGGCTACATAACAACCGCATTTGGGGCACTCTACGGGTTCTCCCTTTGAGCCTTCCGGGACGCTTACATCTTCGCCGCATATCGAACATGTGAGAGTCGCCGTCGTGGTCCTCTCGGCCGAGATTCGCTTTTGAGAGCCGTCGTGTATTGGCACTTGACCTGTGACCGAGTCCGTGTTCTCTGCTTCCGGGACAGTGACCACGTTCTTGCATTTTGGGCATTTGCCTTTTTTGCCGGCGCGACTTTGCGGAACGCTTATCTTCCGACCGCAGCTGCCGCAGCGGAACTCTATCCTGACTAACTCACCGGGTGCGACGCCCACGTGGCCGCACTTCGGGCACTTAACTCGCTTGCCTGAGAATTTATCTTGGGCCCCGATCTTCTGACCACAGTTCCGGCAACAAAACCTAATCACAATATCTCCTTTCTCCCTACTGCCTCATGCCTTGCGCACTCGTCCTCAGATGTGCTTATGCACGTACACTCTCCTTTTCCGGGCAACGAAGCAACGCCTGTAACCGCACAAGCAGGTATGGCAATCTCCCGTTCAATCACAGGTCACCACAAATCAATCAAAAATTGTTGCTTTCGTCTTCTCACACGTTTACGACTCACAAATTGATCAGACTGTCAATCGTGCTATCGGTCTGGTCTCGTATTCTCTGCTGGCGGGCCTTGTAAGCCTCGACCATCTTGTCATACAATTCTTGGTCTTTGATGAAGCTCTTCCTATCCCATCGGTGCATCTTGATAAACATGCCGCCTTCCAGGAGTTGCTCCCTAAGCTTGTCGAAGTCCTCTTCCTGATACTGAGGCGTCTCCCGCACATACGCCCTTATGAGCGTTCCGTACTGACCATTCGCTCTATCCACCCAGAAGTACCGCACAAAACACAGGACGATCAGCCCAAAAACGAGAAGTACCACCGTGGTGCCCCCCACCGTTCCCGAGTATCTGTGTCTGTCCGTCGCCATATTAGCGGCCTCCCTTTTCTATGCCTTTCGTGCCCCCAAATCCACGGCTGGACATCCAGATTCATTGTACCGACTGGTGTGATTTTCTCCACGTCTAAAACGCCCTCCCCAAGATTGCTCCGTCGCCGGACGTCGCCTCTTGCCCCCCACACAACCGAAAAGTACACGGAAACCCCTAGTTAACCTTCCCGACAAGCACGGATTGAGCACAGGCATTATGTCAGCTCCGTGCAAACATACTGCCCGGGAATTGCTTCACCAGACCCTTTAGCTGCAGCGATATCAACCCGGCATTGACAATTCCGGGTGTCATTTGGCTATCGGCAATGATCTGCTCAATGTGTGTTGGCTCCTTGTTCAGACGCTCATAGAGCTTCTTTTCATCCTCGCTCAGCCTCAGCTGCTTGGTCTCGAACAAAGGCTCTTGTGCCCGCTCAGTCGCTTCCGCAGCCGTTGCGCTCACGTGGTCCTTCAATTGCTCTCCAACGTAGCCAAGGGCCTCCATCACATCTTCCACGGATTCAATTAGCCTGGCACCGTCCTTTATCAACCTGTGCGAACCCTTGCTCAGCGGCGAATCCACCTTGCCCGGCACCGCCATCACCTCTCGATTGCTTTCCAGCGCAGCCCTGGCCGTGATCAGTGCGCCGGATCTGTGGCCGGCCTCGATGACAATTGTCCCCAGTGACAATCCCGCGATGATCCTGTTTCTCGGTGGAAAGTTCTCGGGCAATGGCTCGTAACGCAGCGGCAGTTCGCTGATGCAGGCGCCGGATTCGACTATCAGCTCAAACAGCTTTTTGTTCTCCGGCGGAAACACCGCTGCCAGGCCGCAGCCTTGCACTGCGATTGTACGGCCGGACGCCGAGAGTGCGCCTTTGTGGGCGGCGGTGTCGATCCCGCGAGCCATGCCGGAGACGACAGTGAAACCAGCCGCACTCAGGAAATGAGCCAGTCGTGTGGCCTGCTCTTGGCCGTACAGGCTGCAACGTCGGCTGCCTACTATCGAAATTGCCAAGTTGTCTTCGCGAGTGAGAGTACCCTTCACATAAAGGATCGGGGGAGGGTCGTAGATCTTCTTCAAGGCCAGCGGATAACGCTCATCTGCACTATGGACAATCCAAACACCGAGTTTCTCAGCCAGTTCCAGTTCTGCGGTCGCGTCGAACTTCCCACGGGTTGCAGCGATGCGTTCAGCGGTTTTGAAGCCGATCCCATCAATTCCGGCCAGCTCACTGACCGCGGCGCCCAGGGCCCGGTCGGCCGTGCCAAAATGCTTTATGAGCTTGGCAAGAGTCGTGGGACCGACGCCATCGGCTCGGATAAGTCTGAGCCATTTCTCAACGTCAGCGGAATTGGGTTCGGCTCTTGGCATCCATTCGCTCTCCCATAAGCAGGAGCTTGACTTGAGTTTAGCCCGAAATCACCCACCGTCAATCGAAAAGTGGCTAAGCTGGACATCCAGGCAAGTCCCATAATAGCCTTGGCCTCTTCCGGTTATTCAGTTACACTACCATTACGGGAAGCCGTAGTGGGGGAGAGATCGTCAACTCCCCCCGAAAGAACAGCCTGTCTGTTTCCAGAAGCCGGAAAAGGCGCGGAACGGAACGCTTTCTCAGCCTCAGTACCGGGATCTCCTATCAGATGGGCGAGATCGGCCTCACCTGATTCCGAGGCCTTAGGTCGTGCCTTGAAAGGACCTGCGGGCATTAAAGGTGATGCAAAAAAACTTGTCTTGATAAGCCTATTCATATCCGGGGCGTATTTGGGCGATCCCGCGCTCGCTCGCTCCTGGTCGCCTCCCCAGGTAATTGCCGGCTCGTCCAGAATGGGCATCGATATTGCTATCGATGCGGATGGCAATTGGCATTTGGTTCACGACAGCGTCCCGGACAACTTCAATATAAGGTACGTGAGCAGCACGGGAGCCCAAGAAATCGTGAACCCGAACTCACGAGGTCTGGTGTCATCCCCCTCCATTGACATGGGTCCGAATGGGGACCTGCACGTCGCCTACCGTTCCTATAACACCTCGGTGATGTATACGAACAACCTGTCCGGGGAGTGGTCGACTCCTCGGGCAATTGCCGGCGCATCCAGGCTCGGCATCGATATCGCAGTCGATGCGGATGGCAATTGGCATTTGGCTCACGACAGCGTGCCGGACAACTTCAATATAAGGTACGTGAGCAGCACGGGAGCCCAAGAAATCGTGAACCCGAACTCACGAGGTATAGTGTCCTGCCCGTCCATTGACATAGGTCCGAACGGAGACCTTCACGTCGCCTACCGTTCCTATAACACCTCGGTGATGTATACGACCCTTGCGTTGGGGCCAAAGACTTTCTACGTGGATGCGGACTCAACAGGTGTTAACGATGGATCGAGCTGGGTGGACGCATTCAACTATCTACAGGATGCTTTGGCCGCGGCCGAATCGGGTGACCAGATTCGAGTAGCTGAGGGTGTCTATGGGCCCGATGAGGATACCGCGCATCCAGACGGTACAGGAAACAGAAGTGCTACATTCCAGTTAAAAGACGGCGTGGCAATCTACGGTGGATACGCCGGCTTTGGCGAGCCGGACCCCGATGCAAGGGATATTGCGCTCTACGAAACGATTCTCAGCGGGGACCTGGACGGCGACGACGGTGCAGACTTCGCCAACAATGACGAAAACAGTTACCATGTGGTGACCGGCAGCGGAACAGATGCAACAGCGGTGCTTGATGGCTTCACGGTCGCGTCCGGCAACGCCACAGACGCCGCCGGCGGTGGAATGCACAACTCCGGCAGCAGTCCGACGGTGACGAACTGCACCTTCAGTGGCAATTGGGCAGCTTTCGGTGGAGGAATGGGCAATCAAGATGACGCCAATCCGACCGTGACTAATTGTGTCTTCCGCGCGAACGGGGCGATATGGGACGGTGGCGGAATGAGCAATGATGCCAGCAGCCCAACACTGACCAACTGTACGTTCCACGAAAACTCGGCGTCACACGGTGGCGGCGTGGTCAACTACGATAGCAGCCCCACATTCACCAACTGTCTGTTCAGCGGCAACGAGGCAAACTTAGCCGGCGGTGGAATGCACAGCCACGGCTACGAACGGGGATGCAGCCCGCGGTTGACCAATTGCACATTCGCTGCGAACTCTGCGCCAAGTGGAGCGGCTCTGGCTTGTGATTCGGATGCAGGGCAGTGCCCGAGCAATTTGGAGCTCACCAACTGCATCGCCTGGGATCAAGGCGATGAGGTGCGAAACAACGACGGCTCAACAATAACGATAACCTACAGCGATGTGCAAGGGGGCTGGCCAGGTGAAGACAACATTGATATCGATCCCCTGTTTGCTGACACCGATTATCACTTGTCGCCGGCTTCGCCGTGTATCGAGACAGGAGATAATGGCGCAGTGCCACCTGGTATCACGACAGACCTTGACGGCAATCCCAGGATAGTGGATGCGGACGGCGACGACATTGCAGTGGTTGACATGGGCGCTTATGAGCACGCGTATATCCCTCCCGTCGCGCCTGTAGCTGATGCTGGCGGGCCTTACGAGGGGAACGTGGGTGATGGGATAACATTTGACGCCAGCAAGTCTCGTGATGCAGACGGAGAGATTGTTCTTCACGAGTGGGATTGGGATTTCGACGGTTTATACGACTACGCCACACGGTACGCGGTTTACGAGCGCACATGGGAGCAAGAATACTCCGGCATGGTCCGGCTGCGCGTAACGGACAACGATGGTCTGACTGGTACCGACACGGCAGAGTTAACGATCGTGTTCGGCGAGCCGAAGCCCGTTGAAGAGTGTGTAAGGGTGTCAAAATGGCGCATTGGGTACGTCCCTCTCGGCGATACGGGGCAGGTATTGGCGGCATACAAGGTAACCGTCACCAACCTATGCCTGACGTCGATTTACAGCCCCGTCTGGCTCGTGATTGAGGATATCACCGGACCCAGCAAGCTGGTCGCTCCGGACGGCAAGACCGGCGATGGCAAAGACTACGTCGATTTGTCGGATCTCTTGGGAGACGGCGAGCTGGAGACCGACGAGGAGATAACCAAGCGGATATACTTCGATAACCCCCCGAACACTCTTCTCCACTTTGAAGTCAGTATCTGGGGGAGGTCTCCGCCTTAGGCCAGCGAGCAGTTGGGCTCGTATGAGGGGGATCGTCCGCCCGGCGATCCCTTTGTTTCTTGCCGAGCCACGCCCGTTGACTACCGGCAGTGGGCCAGTCGCGGCAGATCTGGGCGCCTTCAGGCGAAGCTCAAACGCCTGTATGTGGGCTGTTTTGGCTTTCCCGGTTGGGTGTCGGAGGCCCCGGGCGGCAAGGTCGCCGCAAGCCGAATCCGGGCACCGAACAAATAGGTGCCAGTAGCAGTATCATTCGGTTGCTGGACCCAACAACTTGTACGAAAAAGAGCGTGATTGTATAAGGACACATTATTATATGACCAGATTGCCTAATCCAGGACGGCCCCGCATCAAACATGTTGATCAAAGGCTCTCTTTTTCTTAAACTGTGTTTTTACAAGGTTTTGTAATTGTTTTGTCGGCCAAAAAGTGGACCATTTTCGCCTGTTTTGGAGCATCGTGTGTTGACGGGCGGCCACGTCTCCGTTAGAATCATGCGCGCATGGTAAAATCAACGAAAACGACCGGAAAGAAACGAACAAAAAGAAGCTCTTCCAAGGTTGCCACAGTCAGAAGCAAGAAGGCCTTTAAGACGTATAAGCAGGCCATCAGCTACCTGTTCAAGAAGACCGATTACGAGAGGGAAGAGTCTCTGCGCTACAACGTTACGACGTTCAGCCTCGACAGGATGGAAAAACTGCTGTCGCTGGTAGCCAATCCACATAGAAAAATCCATACAGTCCATATAGCCGGCACAAAAGGAAAAGGTTCCACCGCGACAATGTTGGGCAAGATGCTTGAAGCAAACGGCTATTCAGTCGGATTGTACACTTCGCCCCATGTGGTCCATCTGCACGAACGGATTACGGTCAATTCGCAGATGATTCGGGAACAGGAGATGCTGGGCTTAGTGAACCGTATCTACGGCCCTGTTGAGAAGATGTCTAAGACGGATCCGCCCACCTTTTTCGAGATAATGACGGCGCTAGCATTTATGTACTTTGTCGACAAGAAGATCGACATTGCAGTGATAGAGACGGGTTTGGGCGGCAGATTGGACAGCACGAACGTCATTCAGCCCAAGGTGATCGGCATTACGAGCCTGAGCATTGATCATCAGCACCAGCTGGGCATGACGATTGGCAGCATCGCGAAGGAAAAGGCAGGCGTCTTCAAACGCGCTGTTCCGGCCATTACGGTTCAGCAGGAGCCGGAAGCGATGAGCGTTCTGAAATCACGGGCAACTGCAGTGAAGGCTCCGCTGAGTGTGACGGGCGGCGATATCGATTTCTCATATCGATTTGAGACATCGCGGGAGCACGGGCCGCACACACGAATCTGTCTGACCACCCCGACGAGTAAATTTGAACACCTGCGCGTGCCGCTGCACGGCAGACATCAGGCGATCAACTGCGGTCTGGCTCTGGCCATGCTGGATAAGCTCAAATCAAGCGGGTACAAGATCGACAACGAAAAAGCAACTGAAGGACTCAGTGAGGTCTCGTTAGCAGGTCGAATGGAGATGATATGCGATGACCCGAGGATCATGATCGACGGCGCCCACAACGCCGCGAGCATTCGGGCTTTGATATATGCTATAGGCCAGAACGTCCCCTACGACTCTATGGTAGTGATCTTCGGCTGCAATAGGGACAAAGATGTCGAAGGGATGTTACGTGAACTGCAGTATGGTGCCGACAAGGTGATCTTCGTGCGCAGTAATTCAGCTAAAGCGATGTCTCCGCTGGATCTGGCGGATATGTACTCGGAAATGTGCGGGAAGATGTACCAGACGGCGGTAAGCCTTAGAGAAGCCCTGCGACTTGCGAGCAGCGCAGTAGGCAGAGAAGACCTCATCTGTATCGCCGGCAGCTTCTATCTCATCGGGCAAGCGAAGATGCTTTTCACGTCAAACCAAGCATTTTTGACCGGCTGATTCGCGGCCACGAGAAAGGTGCTTGGGGTCCGACACTGCCTGTCCTGACAACACCATCAAACGCCGGGACACAACAGCCGTCCACATGTCTTCAGTCCTGCCTACCGCCCGGCAATGTGGCTACACCCGGCGGGGCTTGCGTGCAGACCAATCAAAGGGCCAGCACAGCTTGGGCGCCGGCCGGAGTTGGCCGTTCGGCTCAGCCTGAGAAGAAAGGTTTACTTCTCCGCTGGCTGAGGCACCTTCCAAAGACCTCGATTTTCAATTTGCAATGGGGAGCACTCCTGGTTATAAAATCGGTCGTCCAGCGCCGTCAATTCAAGCAACTGGCTGGGTGCTGGCTACTCCAAACATCAGCTGTGACAGAATGCATAATTGAAAAGGGAGTTGGAGATGACGGCAGTGAGGAAATACGTTGCGGTCGATCTTGGGGCTGAGAGCGGGCGCGTGATGCTCGGTTCGGTTTCGAAAGACAATCTCGGCCTTGAGGAGATACATCGTTTCGGCAATGGGCCTGTCGAGGAAAACGGCACTCTGCGCTGGGATTTTGACCGCTTGCTGTCGGAGGTCAAGGTCGGCATAGGGATGGCGGCAAAGAATGCCAGCATCGAAATACAGGGCATCGGCGTTGACAGTTGGGGCGTCGACTTCGGCCTGCTTGATTCGAAAGGTGAGCTGGTAGAGAGACCCTATCACTACCGGGATAGCCGAACCGACGGGATGAGGGAGAAGGCATTCGAATTGATGAGCAAACGCCAGATATATCAGAGCACCGGCATTCAGTTCATGCAACTCAACTCAGTCTATCAGCTTTTGGCGATGCGGCTTGCGAATTCGGATGCCCTGACCAAAACAAAGAAGCTCATCCTCATCGGAGACCTGTTTTCCTATTTCTTGTGCGGCAAGGCCTTCGCTGAATACACCCTCGCAAGCACTTCTCAGCTTATGGATATGAAGACGGGCCGGTGGGCCGAAGAGGTGTTCAAGAAGCTGTCGCTACCCCGAGATATTGTGCCGGAAGTCGTCCAGCCCGGCACGGTCGTAGGGCAACTAACTGAGCCTATCGCGGAGGAACTGGGCTGCGGGCAAATTCCTGTTATTGCGATCGGCGCTCACGATACTGCGTCGGCGGTCGCGGCGGTGCCGGCCAGAGGCGCAAAATGGGCGTACATCTCTTCGGGAACTTGGTCTCTAATGGGCGTGGAGATCCCGCAGGCCATTGTCGATGATAAGACCTTCAAATATGAATTCACAAACGAAGGGGGCGTCGAGAATACGATTCGGCTTCTGAAGAACATAATGGGTCTGTGGCTCATGCAGGAATGTAGAAGGCAGTGGCAGCGGGAAGGTACGGACCTTTCGTACAACGAATTAACGGCGATGGCGGAAGAGGCGGAGCCTTTCGTCGCCCACATAGATCCCGACCACGGGGATTTCCTGGCGCCGGGTGATATGCCGGCGAAGATCAACAAGTACTTGGCAGATACGGGGCAAGAGAAGATAGACGACAAAGGCCGGCTCATGAGAGTGGTATTGGAGAGCCTGGCGCTGCGATATCGGGCTGTGATGGAGGCCATTGAGGATGTCACCGGGCAAGCGATCGAGGTTCTGCACATTGTGGGGGGAGGTATACAGAATGAGCTGCTTTGTCAGTTCACTGCCAACGCCACCGGCAAGAAGGTAATCACGGGGCCGATCGAGGCAACGGCGAGCGGAAACATCCTGCTGCAGGCCGTGGCGACAGGGCAAATCAGGGCATTGAAAGAAGCCAGAGAACTCGTGCGTAATTCATTCGAGCTGAAGGAATATCAACCACAAGAGGTATCACTCTGGCAAACGCAATACGAACAAGTGCGCAAAACGTAGGCACACAAGTGCACAAGTGTTCTGCGTCTGCGCTCTTTTGTACCGTCCTTAGAAGGTAGAATACGGACGAGGAAAGGCTCATCTTGACAACAGAGCTCGAACGCAAGTTGGACAGCTTTGATCCTTCTGAGAGAAAAGGGGCATTGCTGGGACTATGCGAGAAGGTGAAGACGGGGCAGATTGAAGTGCCTGCTCCCGGGATGGACGTGAATCTACACTGTCACACTTTTTTCTCCTACAACACATACGGGTACTCACCGAGTAAATTCGCGTGGTTGGCCCGCAAGGCAGGATTGGCGGTTGCAGGAGTGGTCGATTTTGATGTTCTCGACGCCCTTGAGGAATACCTGGAGGCAGCCAGGCTGCTGGGTCTGAAAGGCTGCGCCGGTCTGGAGACGCGGGTCTTCGTGCCGGAGTTCTCCGATCGGGTGATAAATTCGCCGGGAGAACCGGGCATCTCATACCACATGGGCGTTGGATTCCCGAGTGCGAGATTGCACGGCGAACAAAAAGAGTTCCTGCTGAGTCTCCGCAAAATGGCGCAGCAGAGAAACCGAGACTTGATGGGCCGGGTGAACGAGTACCTTCGCCCTGCGGAGCTGGACTACCAACGGGATGTACTGGTTCTGACGCCATCGGGTAATGCCACCGAGCGACACATGTGTCTCGCGTATGCTCGCAAGGCCAGGGAGATCTTCGGCGACTCAGATGAGCTGGCACGCTTTTGGTCTGAGAAATTAGGCGTTGAGATCGGCTCGTCCGACCTGCCCGAGAGCAGGGATCTGCTCAGCACAATACGAGCGAAGACAATGAAGCGCGGCGGCGTCGGCTATGTGGTGCCTGACAAAGGGTCGTTCCCCCGCTTGGATGATACGAACCGGTTCTTGCAGGCGGCCGGTGCAATACCGACGGTGACATGGCTGGACGGGACAAGCGAAGGTGAACAGGCCATCGAAGAGCTTCTGGAAGTGGCGATGAGCACCGGCTCGGCGGCTATCAACGTCATCCCCGACCGCAACTACGGTCCGGGGACCGGAGAAGAGAAGCTCAAGAACCTCTACGCCGTTATCGAGATAGCCGCAAAGCTTCACCTGCCGGTCGTGGTCGGGACAGAGATGAATAGTCCGGGGCAGAAATTTGTCGACGACTTCGACTCAGCGGAACTGGCACCGTTGGTGCCGGCATTCTTGAAAGGTGCTCACATTTTCTACGCACATTCGGTGCTTCAGCAGAAGTGTGGCCTTGGATATACAAGCGAATGGGCAGCGAAGGAATTCGACAGCGTGGCAAAGAAGAATGAGTTCTTTGAAGAACTCGGCAGGCGACTGGAGCCCGATAGAGAAGATGATCTCGCCGGTTTGAGCGAAGATGCAACATGCGAGGCGATGTTGGAGAAGATAACCAACTGAGAGCAGACGTCACCGCAACGTATGTGACCACGGTGGTGGCGAAACCGGTCGTTGAATCTCAGGTTGCTTCGCTTCGCCGACCAAAACGACGGGAAAACGTTAACTATGACAGATTTGGCAGAAACTCAGTACGCGGTGCAGCTCGTCGGGCCCGATGAGCTTGTCTTGAACAGATCCAAGGCGGTTTTCAGGCCCGGACGGCACCAGATTCTCTGCAGGGTAGAGGCCGTCGGGCTCTGCTTTTCCGATCTTAAGCTGTTGAAGCAATTCTCAGCGCACGTTCGCAAGAGTGAGATAGTCTCCGGTATCGAACGTGCAGTGCTCGAAGAGATACCGAGCTACGTCCCGGGTGACGCCCCTACTGTGCCCGGCCATGAGACGGTTGTGAGAATTTCAGAAGTCGGACCCGGGGTCGAGCGGTTCAAGACAGGTGAGCGGTACCTTGTGCAGACGGACTACCGCTGGCTACGAACCGCCAGTTCCAACGGCGCGTTCGGATATAACTTTGAAGGGGCCCTGCAGGAATACGTGCTGATGGACGAACGAGTCACCACTTCGCCGGAAGGGGAGTCGATGCTTCTGCCTGTCAGGGAGGGGCTTTCCGGATCGGCTGTGGCGCTGGCGGAGCCTTGGGCGTGTGTGGAAGATGCATACGCCTCGAAGGAACGAACAGGACTTAGGGCCGGTGGACAGATGCTCATCGTCGCCGACACCAAAGTCGATGAAGAGGCCCTCCCGATCCTGTTCCGTCGCCATGGCAAGCCCGGAAAGATAACGTGGGTCTCGCAGATGGCGGCGCCGCGAGACCTGGACACGGAAGTGAGAGAGGCCTCCGACGTGTCGGGACTGCCGGATGCCGGCTATGACGACATCCTCTACTTCGGGTCCGATGCAAAGACGGTCGAGGCACTATTTGCGAAAACCGGCAAGAATGCTCTGCTCAATATTGTACTCTGTGGGGGCAAATTCGGCAGAGACGTCGTCACTATGGTCGGCCGTGTCCACTATGGCGGAATCCGCATAGTGGGAACGACCGGCGCCGACCCGGCAGAATCTATGGAGATCATCCCCGAGACAGACGAGATCCGCACCGGCGACAGGATTAATGTCGTCGGCGCTGGCGGCCCTATGGGGATGATGCACGTGATTCGAAACATCTGTCAGGGTGTAGGGGGCGTGAGCGTGTTCGCCGGCGACGTTGACGACGACCGGCTGGCCACGTTGACGAGGATAGCAGCACCGCTGGCAAAAAGGAACGGCGTCGAATACAAACCCTACAATCCCACAAAAGAGACAATCACTGAAACCTTCGACTACACTGTTCTAATGGCGCCGGTGCCCAAGTTGGTTGCATCTGCGGTGCAAAGCTCGGCAGAGCGAGGGCTAATAAATATCTTCGCAGGCATACCGGCAACCGTCACGGGAGAGATTGACCTTGACACCTACATCGAGAGGCGGCTGTATTTCATCGGAACCAGCGGCTCGACGTTGGAGGATATGAGGTTGATGCTGGAGAAGGTGGAATCCGGAACGCTCGATACCAACGTCAGCGTGGCGGCGATTAGTGGGCTTGAGGGTGCAACGGAGGGGATTCGTGCAGTCGAAAACAGGACAATAGCGGGAAAGATCATAGTCTATCCGACGTGCAAGAGCCTGGGATTGGTGAGGGTCGAAGAACTGAGTGAGAAGATGCCGGAGGTCGGCAAGTGCCTAAAGGATAGACTGTGGACGGAACGAGCAGAAGCGAAGCTTCTGGAAACGTACGGAGATTCGTAGTCAAGACAGGTTGGTTTCGAAAGGACTCACGATGGAGCGAACAGGACAATCAAGACAGGCCTTGGCAAAAGCAATTACGCCGAAGCGGTTTAGCGTATGTCTGATTTATAGCCTTCTGGCAGCCGGCATTTTGGCGACCGGTTGTACCGAAGAGCAGGCGGAATTCAACGGCCTGGGGATGAATCTGGACAGTCTGCCTCGATTGTCCCAGGCCAAGACGCGGTCGATTAGCCCGGAGAGTTTCACCGGCGAAAAGGGCAAGGGCGGGATGGCCACAGAAGGCACAGGAAAGAACGCGGCTCGTGAGTTGGGCCAGGGCTGGAAGGTGTCACCTTCCGTCAGGATTCAGGCCGGGCAGACTTTTGTAATGGCCGACATCAAGGGCCAAGGGGCCATCCAGCATATATGGATGACGCCCACCGGGGACAACCGGCAAAACATTCTCCGCATCTACTGGGACGGGGAGGAAAGTCCGTCAGTCGAATGTCCGGCGGGCGACTTCTTCGCGTGCGGGATGGGCCAATATATCAAGGTCACCTCCTTGGCGGTCTGCGTGAATCCGAAAAGTGGCTTCAACTGCTACTGGGTCATGCCGTTTCGCAAGCGATGCAAGATCACAATGACCAACATCGACGAAGAAGCGATGACGTTGTACTACCAGATCGACTACACGCTGACGGATGTCCCGCATGACGCGGCCTATTTCCATGCGCAGTTCCGTCGAACCAATCCGCTGCCCGATAAGCAGGACTATACCATCCTCGATGGCGTCCGTGGACAGGGACAGTACGTGGGGACTTACATGACGTGGGGCTCGAACAGCCCCGGCTGGTGGGGCGAGGGCGAGATCAAGTTCTTCATGGACGGTGACAAGGAATTCCCCACGATCTGTGGTACTGGGACGGAGGACTACTTCTGTGGCTCCTACGGCTTCGTAAAACCAGGAACAAATGAGTATCAGGAATTCAATACGCCTTATGCGGGCATGCCACAGGTGATTAAGTCTGAGGAACAGCCACGCTTTGGACTGTATCGGTGGCACATAATGGATCCAATCAGATTCGAAGATGATTTGAAGGTGACAATCCAGGCGCTGGGATGGCAGAGTGGCGGAAGATATCTGCCGCTGCGGGACGACCTTTCTTCGGTGGCGTTCTGGTATCAGACCGAACCACATGCGCCTTTCCCGAAGCTGCCTGATAAGGAGTCTCTGAAGATCAAGTAGTGACCAACAAGACCAAGTCGTGTCGCGGCACCTGTTGTCGCTGCTTCCGGGTTTTAGGAGTGAACCGTAATGACCGATTTCAAGGCAATCGAAAAAGCGTACGAGGCGGCGCGGCAGCGTTACGCCGAGCTCGATGTCGACACAGATGCGGCGATTGAACGGCTGAGCAAAATCGCGATCTCGCTGCACTGCTGGCAGGGTGACGATGTCGGGGGCTTCGAAAGCAGCGAGGGGCTAACCGGCGGCGGAATCATGGCGACGGGGGCTTATCCCGGCAAGGCCCGAACGGCCGACGAGCTGCGGGCGGACGTGGATAAGGTGATGAGCCTTTTGCCCGGAAAGCACCGGTTGAATCTGCACGCGATATATGCCGAGACAAGCGGCAAAGTTGGCCGCAATGAAATCGGCCCCGAACACTTCGGCGCATGGATTGACTGGGCGAAGGCAAATGGCCTGGGCCTGGACTTTAACGGGACCTTCTTTTCGCATCCGAAGGCCGAGAGCGGTTTTACGTTGTCCAGCGCCGACGAGGCAATACGCAAGTTCTGGGTCGAGCACGGGATGGTGTGCCGGAAGATAGGGGCCGCGATGGGAAAAGAACTCGGCACAGCCTGTGTGACAAACCTGTGGATCGCAGATGGGTACAAAGACATCCCCGTCGACCGCAAAGGGCCCCGCGAGCGATTGAAGAAGTCGCTCGATGAGATATTCGCAGAACAGATCGACCGGAGCCAGCTGCTGGACTCGGTGGAGGGCAAGTTGTTCGGCATCGGCTCCGAAAGCTATGTCGTAGGCTCGCATGAGTTCTATCTGGGCTACGCAATCGAGAATAAGAAATTGCTGTGTATTGATACGGGGCACTATCATCCCACGGAGGCCCCATCAGACAAGATATCGGCAGTGCTGACATTTCTGGATGAAATTCTTCTGCATGTTAGCAGAGGTGTACGCTGGGATAGCGATCATGTCGTAATTCTGTCGGACGAGCTGCGTGCGATTGCCCAAGAGCTAATCCGTGGCGATTATCTCGAGAGGGTCCATATCGGGCTCGATTTCTTTGATGCGAGTATCAACCGCGTTGCGGCGTGGGTCATAGGGACTCGCTGCATGATAAAGGCGCTGCTGATCGCTCTGCTGGAGCCGACAGAGAGGCTGCGCCGGATGGAGGCAGACGGCGACCACACGTCACGGCTGGCAATGTTGGAAGAACTGAAGACGCTTCCTTTTGGTGCAGTCTGGGATTACCACTGCACCAAGCTGGGAGTTCCGGCACGCGAAGCATGGCTCAAGGAAGCAATAGATTACGGTGCGAAGGTAACCAGTGAGCGGCGATAGGTGCGTCGGTATCGAGTCGTCAGCCACCTGGGACGTGTTACTATGGACTGATGAACGTTATGGAAAGGGGAAACGATGGCCGAGTCAAAGCCTTCCGGTATCATCGAACGACTTGACAAGCTCAATGAGTTTGAACGCCAGCCGGTAACCGCGGACAAGCTGCAGAGTGGCCGGCATTTCGCCGGCGTCTTCGCAGGTGAACACGTGGCCGCAACCGAATTTGTGATCGGTGCGCTGTTCGTCAGCAAGGGGGCACACACTTGCGACGTTATCGTAGGTCTGGTGTTCGGCAATCTGCTCGCGGTCCTTTCGTGGGTGCTGGTTTGTGCTCCCATTGCTGTGAAAACTCGCCTGACTCTCTACTGGTACCTGCGGAAGATAGGCGGACCCGTGGTGATGGTCATCTACAACATACTCAACGCACTGATGTACTGCATTCTGGCTGGGGCGATGATTACAGTGTCGGCTTCGGCGTTGCGGATACCTTTTGGTATTCCGGACCAGATCGGATGGCTGCCAAACGACATCAGGTTCGTTTTCGTTGTTTTAGTTGTCGGGGCCGTGGTGGTGACATTAGCCATCTGGGGATTCCGGAAGCTGGCTCAGTTTGCTGAGATATGTTCGCCCTGGATGTTCCTGATGTTCATCGCGGGGGCGCTGGCGCTTATGCCTGCGATAATAGCCGATGCGCCTGAGATCGGCAAGCTGCGGAGCTTCCATGATTTCTGGAGGCTGGCCGATGCGAGAATATGGCCCGGGCCGCAGCCCGATCAGGAGGGGGCATGGGGGTTTTTGCATATTATGTTCATTGCCTGGATATGCAATCTGGCCATGCACGTAGGGCTATCGGACATGGCTCTATTCAGATATGCCAAGAGAGCCAGCTACGGATTCTATTCGACCTTTGGGATGTACCTGGGACACTATCTGGCCTGGATATGCGCCGGGATCATGGGAGCCGGCGCTGCGATCATAATCGGCAAGCCGCTCACGGCGCTGGATTCCGGTTCGGTTGCGACGACTGCCCTGGGAGTGGCAGGGGCGATAGCTGTGGTCATCGCCGGCTGGACAACGTCCAATCCGACGATTTACCGCGCAGGCTTGGCCCTGCAGATCGCGACTCCTAACTGGCCTCGCTGGCTGGTCACGCTGCTTGCCGGAGTGGTCACCACTATAGTGGCGTGTTCGCCGTTCGTCTTCACCAAGCTACTTGGGTTCGTGGCAATATACGGGATATTGCTGATGCCGGTTGGCGCAATTGTCTTTGTCGAGCACTGGCTCTTCCCGAAAATCGGGCTTACACAGTATTGGGCCTCCCGCAAAGGCCTTACCGTGAACTGGCCGGCTCTGATTGCCTGGTGGGTCACCTTGATCGGTTGTGTACTCTCGTGGGCGCTGGGATATATCCACGAATTCTTCCTCGTTGTCCCGGCCTGGATTTGCACGGCCATCCTCTACATAGTGCTCAGCGCCGTGTTCGGTGCCCGGGAGAAACTCGGCGAGCTTCCGGAAGAGGCGCCGGCGGTCGCGAGCGAGGGCGAACAGATGGGTGAAGCACCGCGGTCGTCTGGGAGCCGTACAAGGGCTGCTGTGGGCCTGATTGCAGTGGCGGCACTCCTCTTCTGCTTTGGGACAGCCCTCTGGGTAGCAGTGTCAGCCAATGATGTATATGCCACCAGGTTGGCGTATTTCAAGAAGGCGATTCTCTATGCGACTGGGGTATACTTCATTTTCGGGACCATCTGGCTGATTCTGAAAGAGACGAGTGAAAAACGCGCTGCGTGACGCAGAACGTTGGCGGTGACAACCGACAGAGCAAAAGAAAAAAGAGGCACAGTCATGGCTGATACAGATGCAGCGAAAGAGGCCAAGAGGTTCTACGACAATATTCCAATGGAAAGTCCAGGCTTTTTCTTAAAGGGGGCAAGCTCTCTTGACTGGGGGATGAAGAACCGGCTGGCCAGGATATTCAATCCGGATACGGGTCGAACGGTAATGTTTGCGATTGACCACGGCTACTTTCAGGGCCCGACCACGGGGCTTGAGCGAATTGACCTGACCATCGTTCCGCTGATGTATTATGCCGACGCTATAATGCTGACCCGGGGGATTCTGCGGACCTCGGTTCCGCCCACCCTGACCAAGCCGGTCGTGATGCGGTGCAGCGGCGGGCCGAGCATACTCAAAGAGCTATCGAATGAGGAATTGGCCGTTGATATAGAGGACGCGATTCGGATGAACGTGGCGGCGATTACGCTGCAGGTGTTCATCGGCGGCGAATTCGAGACGCGCTCGGTGCATAATATGACCCGGCTGGTGGATATGGGGTTGCGCTACGGCATTCCCACGATGGCGGTGACGGCGGTGGGCAAAGACATGGTCCGGGACGCGAGGTACTTCCGCCTGGCCTGCCGCATCTGCGCAGAGCTTGGGGCCCAGTTCGTCAAGACGTACTATATCGCGGACGGGTTTGAGACGGTGACGGCCTCGTGTCCGGTTCCGATCGTGATGGCCGGCGGCAAGAAGATTCCCGTGCTCGACGCCCTGACAATGGCCCACCGGGCGATACAGGAGGGCGCATCCGGAGTGGACATGGGACGCAATATCTTTCAAAGTGAGGCGCCCACGGCGATGATACAGGCGGTCCATAAGGTTGTTCACGAAGACTTGAAGCCCAGAGAGGCTAACGAGTTGTACGAGACTCTCAAGAACGAGCAGAAGAAGTCCGAGATCGGAAGTCCAATATAGAACCGCTCGACTGATGGAGAACAAGGCGGCAGAAAAGAAAAGTGTCTCGCTGCGGCAATTGGCTCAAATAGCGCCGATGGTCCGGGGCTTGCTGGCAAGCCCGACTGGGCAGCCGGATATACCGTTCGAACCGGTGATTCTGAAATCGCTGACCAATAAGCAAGCCATTGATTTCGCCGGTTCTGAGAGGAACGCCGAGGCTGCGACGTATCCCACCCCTTTGGTCAAGGGGCAAAGGCCACCACTTTTCGTTGATGCTATGGATGTGAATGACTCACCGCGGGACATTCGCAAGAGATTAGGCGACGGGATATTGGGCTACTCGCGGCAGTTCAATATGAAGCCAGACATCGTATGCCTTCGCAATCTTGGGATACTCTACGTCAGCAGACCGAGTGATGAAAGGCGTGGGGCTGAGGCCACCGATATGCCCCTTCAGAACAAGGTTGCCCTGGTGACCGGTGCAGCCGGAGCCATTGGCTACGGAGTCTGCTGCGGGCTGTTGGAAAAAGGCTGCCACTTAGTCGCCAGCGACCTTCCGGGTGAGAAACTTGACCGTTTCACGGCCGACTTAAAGCAAACGGCCGGTGACCGCGTGATAGGGGTCCCAATCGACGTTACCGATAAGGACTCTGTCGTCCGAGGTTTTGAAAGTGTGATTCTGACCTGGGGCGGAATTGATATTGTTGTAGTTAATGCCGGCATCCCGCTGGTCTCGTATTTGAAAGACATAGACCTGGATGCCTTTCGCAAGCTCGAAGAAGTAAACGTGGAAGGTACTCTTCTGACGCTCGGCGAGATTGCCCGCCACTTCATTGCCCAAGGGACGGGAGGCGACGTTATTATCGTCTCCACGAAGAATGTCCCCAGCCCCGGCGCCGGGTTTGGCGCCTACAGCGCGACCAAGGCGGCGTGTCACCAGCTCGGACGCATTGCAAGCATTGAGCTGGCGCAATACGACGTCCGTGTGAACATGGTGGCCCCGGACGGAGTTTTCGCAGAGGGCAAGTACAAATCGGGACTATGGGCGGCGGTAGGTCCGGACCGGATGCGGGCCCGAGGGCTCGATGAAGAAGGACTCCAGGAGTATTACCGCAACAGGAATCTGCTGAAGATCCAGGTTACGGGGCGGCACGTTGCCAACGCGGTTCTGTTCTTTGCCACACGACAGACCCCGACGACGGGCGTCACTATCCCCGTGGACGGGGGCCTCCCAGACGCCACGCCAAGATAGATCTGTCCCGGAGGCCCACATACCGAAGCCAGAGGGGTGGAGCACATGGCAAAGATATTGTGAAAGATACGAAAAGGAACGATTCGAATGGACAACGCCCTTGCAGAGCTCATAAGGATATCGAATGAAACAGGAGGCGATCCGACGCTCGTCCAAGGCGGAGGCGGCAACACGTCGGTAAAGACTGCGGACGGGCAATACATGTATATCAAGGCCAGCGGCACGGCCCTGAAAGACATGAACGAGAGACAGGGCTGGCGGCGGCTCCGCCTCGACTTGGCCCGCTCGGTCGTATTAGATAAGAGCCTGGCAAAAATGCCTCCCCAGCGCAGGGAGCCGGAAGTAGTGAACCGGCTCTTGCTCGCATGTGATGACAATATCAAAACCGTAGCCCGTCCGTCTGTAGAAGCACATTTGCACGCGTGGTTGGACAAATGTGTGATCCACCTTCATCCCAGTGCGGCGGGCGCTTACCATAATGCGAAAAATGGCCGCGCAAAACTCGAAAAGCCGTTCAAGGATGAGCCTTTGCCGCCGCTATGGGTGCCGTATACGGATCCCGGCTATTTGCTTGCCAAAAGGATCGCCCGGCTGGTTGACCGTTACCAGGGCCAATTCGGCAAGGGGCCCGCTATTCTCTTTTTGGCCAAGCACGGGCTCTTCATTACAGAGCGCACGGCCGCGGGCGCCTTGCGGCTCGTGCGGAGGGTCATAAGCCGCTGCAACAGCAAGCTGAGACAGCCAAGGACAGGAAAGACGAGATTCGTCAGTCAGGACAGAATTGACGAGGCGAAGGCGTGTATTGAGCGGGCATATTCAGACGGGACCGGCGAAAAGGCGACGATATGGTATTATAACAACAACGCGATTGAGGACTTCTGCCGTCAGAGGAATGCAAAGAAGATGTTGGTCGGGTGTTTGACGCCGGACGAGCTGGTGTATGCGAATGGGCCCGCGATGTGGGTGGAGAAATGCGACCCACAGAGTATTGCGAGGCGGCTGAGACGGCAAATCGAGAGGGAACGGAAGCCTTCTGTGGCGTTCCTGGTCAAGGGCGTCGGGCTCTTTGTTGCAGGGACGGAGAAAATCGCCCCGACGGTCCGCGACATCGTTCTGTACTCGATCTTTATCCGGACAAACGCTCATCGGATGGGTGGGATTTGCATTCTGAATAGGCGTCAGGAGGATTTCATTACTAACTGGGAGTCAGAGGCCTTTCGCAAGAAATTGGCAAACGGCCAAACCTAATTCGGGACGCGGCGCGGTCGGGTAACGAGCCGACAACTGCTGCAGATGTTAGAATCAATGGAAGCCTAAACCGTGGAGGACTCTTCGCTGATATGGATCCTCGCCTCGTCACACATATCGTCGCGACGATCGTAGCACTGGTGCCCTGCTTGACACTCGCCAACGAACGGGTGACTCGTGAGGAGGCAGCACGGGCACTGCGCAAGGCGGCGGGCTTTTTTCACTCGCAAGTGTCCTGCAACGGCGGTTATCTGTGGAACTACAGCGGTGACCTGACGTTGCGGGAAGGAGAGGGCAAAGCAGGCGAGACGATGGCTTGGGTGCAGCCACCAGGGACGCCAACTGTGGGCGAGGTATTCATCGACGCATATGAAACCACCAGCGATGAGTTCTACCGCGATGCAGCCCGCGACGTGGCCAGTGCCTTGCTGCGAGGGCAACTGCGATCAGGCGGCTGGTTCTACCATATCGAGTTCGATCCAGAGAAGCGGCTTGAGTACGGTTATCGGGACGTGCCCAAACGAAAGAAGCAGAAGCAAAAGACTACTCTGGATGACGATACTACACAAACGGCAGTACGATTTCTGATGCGACTCGATAAGACTCTGCCCTCCCATGATCAGGGCATTCATGAGGCAGTGACATATGCGCTGAACAGCATGCTCGCCGCGCAGTACCCCAACGGCGGGTGGTATCAATGGTACGACAAATACCCAAGTGGCGCAGACCCCAACGAGTATCCAACAAAGGCGGCTTCGTACCCTGAGACGTGGTCGCGAGTGTGGCTCAACGATTGGACGGGATGCTACTTCATCAATGACAATGTAATGACAAACATGATCTTGACCATGCTGATGGCGTACGAGACGTACGGCGACCGACAGTGCCTGCAGAGCGCGTTGAAAGCGGGCGATTTCCTTCTATTGGCCCAGATGCCCGATCCGCAACCTGCCTGGGCGCAGCAATACGACAAGGACATGCACCCGGTCTGGGACCGCAAGTTCGAGCCGCCGGCAATCTCGGGCAGGGAGTCCCAGGACGTTCTGGAGGCTCTATGCCTATTGTACCGCAAGACCGCAAGGTCAAAGTATCTTGAGCCAATCCCCCGCGCGATCTCGTACCTTCGCAAATCGGCACTTGAGGACGGCAGGCTCGCCAGATTCTACGAGCTCAATACAAACCGTCCCCTATACTTCAGACGAACGGGCAAGAGATACGACCTGACCTACAGCAGCGATGATATTCCAGAACATTACGCGTTTATGGTCGGTTCAAGATTGGATTCAATCGAGGCCGAATACCACCGGCTGCTGCGGACCGATCCGCAGGATTTGAGCGGGCAGGATGACCGGAGCGCAGTCCGAATGTCCCCGGCCCTGCTGGGGCAGGCAAGACGAGTCATCGACAGTCTGGATGATCGAGGCGCCTGGGTCGAGAAAGGCCGACTCAGACACCACAAGATCGAACCGGAATCAGGCGTTATCAGGTGCCAAACCTTTGTAAGAAATGTTCGGACACTGTGCCGATTTCTCAACGCCTGCCAATGAATGACATTTGATCGAGCGAGCGGGCGGGTCCAGGGGGAAGATCACCTGTTCTTGATGTCGTATGCCATGAGTGCATCCCCGTGGCGGATATAGAGGCGGCCATCGGATATGGCAGGGTGGGCCCAGTGTTTGCCGGAGCCCCTTGTTACGCCGAATGTGCTGACTACCTCAAAGGCCTTCGGCGAGGTCTTCACCAGGGCAACATCACCGGTCTCCTCATCGTAGCAGTATAGCATCTTGTCGGCGTAAATGATCGAGCCTTTGTTGCCGTTCCACTTGGCTACGTACATGACCTTTCCGGTGTCCCAGTCAAGGCATATCCAATCACCTCTGGTGTTGTCATACCAGTTGGAGCCGTACAGATAGCCATCGACGAGAACTACGCCTCCGTGCTGACAGTCCAGAGTCTGGTCGTTCCACTTCCGTTTGACCGATGTCCCATCTTCCGATATCTCAAACATTGTCCCGGCTGTTGTTATGCCACGATTGACGACACTGGTGACGTAGAGGCAGCCGTCGTGATAGATGGGCGTAATGGTGCCGGTGTCGGACGGCGCCGGGTATGGAACTCGCCAGATGAGAGCACCGTCATCGGCGGAAACACAGATGACAGATTTCTGTAGCATCGTAGCGAGCAAACGCTTGCCACCTCTCTCGAATAGGATAAGCGAGGAATATGCTGACGATTCTTCCAAGCCGGCCGTTGCCCAGATCGTTTCTCCCGTCCTCTTGTCAAGAGCAACTACGGCACCTTTGAGCCCACCAGGGGTGCAGTACAGCCTTGGGCCGTCGATGAGGGGGGAATCGCTCATCCCCCACCGTATGTTCTTGGCCCCAAACTGCCTCAGCGTGTCCACGCTCCAGATTCGTGCAGCAGTTTTGGCATCGAAGCAGGTTAGGACGCCGGTCCCGCTGAAGACGCAGATGCGGCCGTCACTGACGGTCGGGGCAGATCGTGTGCCGGGATAGGAGCGCGTCCACTCTTGGCCGTAGGAGATCTTCCACTTGAAATTCCCCTCTACATCGTATGCGAAGAGGAAGCCCTCGCGGTCAACCATGCCGGTTGTGTAGACCAAGCCATCGGCTATGGCGATGGAAGAGAAGCCTATGCCAAGCCCATCCGTGGCCCACAGCAGTTTTGGGCCCTCTTGCGGCCATTTCCGCAAGAGCCCGGTCTCAGCGGATTTGCCATCACGGTTCGGCCCTCGAAACTGAGGCCAATCGTCACCTTTCCCCGAACAGCATGTCAGGCCAACGATAGTCGCGCAGATGAGTATTTGCGTATGGAGCTTGCGCATTGAAGAATCCTCCATAGGAAAGTTCTCAGCCTTCGTGCAGCCGCGGCTTTGTACAGGAACGATCGTTCCCGGCCATCCAAGAGACACGACCGTCTCTCGGACTGCCGGGCGGGCCAAACCTCTGAGACGCGTCGTCGAGAACAAGCACCCAGTCGTTGCCCTTGCCAGCGATGGGCGGCTTGAACTCGCGATTGCCCTCCTTGGCAAACGTGCCGATTTCGGCAGCTGTACCGTGGCGGGGGTCGTACCACCAGGCCGTGACTTCTAAGCCGGAAAGCTCTTGGAGGTTCACGGTAACAGGTTGTCCGAGGGGCGAGTATACGAGAGCGTAAACACCCGCTGAGTCGCGCGTAGCTTGCACGTGGTCATCGCCGTCCCCTACATCGGAGACAACTATGGATTGGTCGGGGATCCGAGTCAGATACGGCCGCGACAGCATGAGGTTCTTGACGTGCTGCATATCGCCGGCACCCCACAGGTCAAGAGATTCGTACCAGTAGTGATGCGCTACAGAGATTGGCGCCCGGCCAGGCGCATACATCTGCCAGATGTTGTGGCAGCCGTAGGTGTGACCGCATGATCCGGCAAAGACATGCCAGTATGCAAGCCGGCGTATCTGCCAGTCGACGGAGAAGCCGAACTTCATGGCGTCGAAGTTGATGGGGTGGTCCTCGTACAACGGTTCGCCGTCGAGCACCGGCTTTGTCGGCGAACGTTTGTAGTCGGCCTCGATGCTCTGCCAGCTCCCGCGATCGCGGTGGCCCGTCTGATGCATGTTGAAGTCGAGCCAGTCATCGTCGTGGAACCACTCGGACGAAGTCCGTCCGCCGGTTGGGTGGAAGGTCATCAGGTGGCGGCCGCCGTCGCCGGCCTTGATCCCGCGGGCCATTGCCCTGATGATCGCTTTGTGCGTATCGTCCTCGATGGGCCGGTCCCCGCCAAGAATCCAGATGATGTGTCTGTCTTTGTATCGGCGGCCCAGCCACCGGCCGTATTCTTCGGCGTTTTTGGGGTTGAAGACAACGGGGCCCTTACCCCATTTCTTGTTCCACTTGTCGCCCCAAGTCGGGAGCATGCCAATATAGAGGCCCAGCGACTCTGCCTTGCCGACGATGTAGTCTACGTGATCCCAGTAGTCATTGTCAGGGCCGTCTTTGACATCCGGCCGGGCGGGATCATTGTCGATAAGCGGACGATGGCCATAGGGGTTGGGCGTGTTGAGGCCATCCAGCTCGGCCAGAGCTACAGCCTGTATAACGGTGAAGCCGTTCTGCCTACGACTCTCGAGATACTTGTCGACGTCGGCGCGGTTGAGGCGATGAAAAAGCTCCCAGGCCGTATCGCCGAGATAGAAGAACGGCGTTCCGTCGGCGTGCACGAGGAAACGCTTGTTTGCCGAGACCTTCAGCGGACCGTGACTGAAGTCGACCGGCCGCCCTGACTCAGAGTCGCCGGCAGCCAGCCCGCACGAGCACAAGAGCAGCAGAATCCAAACGTATCTGCCCCGCCTCGGCGCACAAATCATTGCGGGTTTGCCTAGGAATCTTGCTCCGATTACATTCGCCATGGTTCGGCCCCTTTGCCCAAGAATCAAGCAGCCAGCTCAGCGATGGCAGCAACCTCGCCGGACAAGTCATCCGAAATGTCACGGAGATTGTACGAGGGCCACACGATGCGATCAAGCGCAAACGGGTGTTTGACGGCCATTTGGGCCCGCATTAGCCGTGAGGCCGGGCCCTCCGAATGTGAAGCTCGGGCTAAAAGCGACGCTACCACGTTTTGGGTTGCCCGTCAACGGCCAAATGTGTTATACTGCCGCGTTCTCGTATCACTGACAAGGGCAGGTCAGGCAACACGGGCCGACTCGCAGCCCATCAACAGGGTTTAGAGGAGATCACGGTATGGATTTCTGCGTTGAGGACACGCGAAAGAAAGCGGTTCCCAAGCTGAAAGAGCTTATTAGCGACGGGGTAATCAGCCTCGACGATGTGACTGATTGGCTGCGGACGATCTATGAGATTCGGTTCTTCGAGGAGAAGGTTTTTGAGCTTTTGGGCCAGAACATAATCAAAGGCGCCTCGCACCTTTATGCCGGTGAGGAGGCGGTCGCGGTCGGGGCCGTTGCTGCCATCGAACGTGGCGACGTGATCGGCTCGACGCACCGGGGCCACGGCCACTGCGGCGCCATCGGCAACAAATACGCGGACACCGAAGAGGACCGCCAGGATCACTGGAACGCCATGATGGCCGAGCTAATGGGCAAGGAGACCGGCTACTGCAAAGGTCGGGGCGGGTCCATGCACATCGCGGAGGTCCAGAAGCAGAACAACCTTGGCTCGACCGGTATAGTCGGTGGCAATCAGCCGCCCGCGGTCGGAGCGGCTTTCGCGGAAAAATACAGGAAGACAGGCAAAGTTGTGCTTTCATTTTTCGGTGACGGGTCCACAAACTGCGGTAGCTTTCACGAATCGATGAATATGGCATCCACGCTGAAGGTTCCGCTGGTGGCAATCATCGAGAATAACCTCTATGGGATGAGCGTGCCGTTTTCGGGCAGCGAGGTCGAGGGGGCCGTCAAGGCAAGCAATATCGAAGACATCGCTGAAAGGGCGGCGGCCTATGACGTGCCCGCTATGATTGTTGACGGCCAGGATGTTGCAGCGGTCTTTCTCGCAGTTCGCTCGGCCGTCCCGCGGGCCCGTCAAGATAATCAGATGACCATCATAGAGGCCAAGACCTACCGCTGGTATGGGCACAGCCGAAGCGACCCGCGGGCATACCGCACAAAGGCAGAAGAGAAGGCATGGCACAAACGCGATCCAATCACAGTGCTGAGAGACAAGCTTGCTGGCGAGCAGCTATGCACGGAGAAGCAGTTGGATGCCATCAAAGATAAGGCCTTCGGGGCAATCGAGGCCGCGACGAAGTTCGCCTTGGACAGCCCTTGGCCGGAGACTTCAGATCTCACCAAGGACGTCTATGTCCCGGAGAGCTATTCGGCTGAGATTATCGAGGCCGACAAGGCTGCCGGGGCGAAAGTGACGGAGGCAACGGCGGCGTTCGAGGCCGCTGTTGCATCATCGACAGCCAAGACGAGGAAGGAAGCCGCCGAGCAGGCGCGGGCACTGATAAAGACTCAGTTCGACATGGAAGTTATGACAATCGGCCAGGCGGTTTCAGCAGCCCAGGCCGAGGAGCTAAGGAGGGATGAAAACGTCATAGTGATGGGTGAGGACGTGGGCCTGTACGGAGGGGCATACCAAGCGACACGAGGATTGTTAACCGAGTTCGGCACCGGCAGAGTCATTGATACGGCCATATCCGAGGCGGCCATCGCCGGTGCGGCCGTTGGGGCGGCCCTTCGCGGGATGCGGCCCGTAGCTGAGATCATGTATGTGGACTTCGTCACAATCGCCATGGACCAGCTCGTGCATGTCGGGGCGTACAACCGTTATATGTTCGGGGGCAAGGCCAAGGTGCCGATGGTGCTGCGAACCGAAGGTGGAGTCGGAAGATGCATAGCAGCGCACCACTCGGAGTCCTTGGAGGCATGGCTGATGCACCCGCCGGGCCTGTATGTGGTAATGCCCTCGACCCCGTACGATGCAAAAGGACTGCTCAAAGCAGCGATCCGAAGCGACAACCCCGTCGTCTTCATCGAGCACAAGGCGACCTATGGTCAACTCGGTGCGGTGCCGGAAGGTGACTACATCATCCCGCTGGGCGTAGCGGATATCAAGAAACAAGGCGGCGACGCGACCATCGTCAGCTACAGCAGAATGGCAATGCGTTCGCTGGATGCGGCAAAAGTCTTGGCTGAGCAGCACGACATCGATGCGGAAGTCATAGACATCAGGACGCTCAAGCCGTTGGACACCAATACCATTGCAGAATCGGTCCGCAAGACCGGGCGACTGATCACGGTCAGCGAAGGGTTCTGCACGTGCGGGGCCGGGCGAGAAATAGCCGGTCAGTTCATGGAATACGAGTTCGAGGATGGCTCGCACGGCTTCGACTATCTGGATGCGGCGCCGGTGAATCTCGCGGCGGCTGACGTGCCGCCCCCGATGAGCGAGCCGCTGGAGAACGCGAGCATACCCAGCGTCGAGAACATCGTTGAAACCGTAAGGAAAATGGTGACCGCATAGGTCAAATACGAAGCAGACGAGGATTGTGTAAATGGCAAAAGAAGTACGACTGCCGCAGCTTGGTCAGACTATGGAAGAAGGAACCGTTGTCGGTTGTCTGATCAAGGTCGGCGACGAGGTTAACAAGGGCGACGTGATCTTCGAGATAGAGACGGACAAGGCTACCCTTGAGATGGAGTCACCGGCAAAAGGTTTTGTTAAGTACGTTGTCGCCGAAGTGGACGAAACGTTACCTGTAGGGGCACCCCTTCTGGTGCTGGGTGACAAAGATGAAGAGGTGCCACAGAGTTTTGTCGACGCGCTCGCAGAAGGTGGATCGGCAGCGCCCACGGCTGAAGCTGCTCCAGCGGCTTCCGGTGGTGAAGCGTCAGTCGCTGCGCCGGCCAAGACAGAACCGGAGCCGAGCAAGCCGGCGGGCAGAGTAATGGCGTCGCCGCGGGCCAAGAAACTGGCAGCGGAACTTGGCGTCGCCCTGGCGACCGTTACGGGCACCGGGCCCGGCGGCAAGATCACAGAGCAGGACGTCAAGAACGCTGCCGCCAAGGCGCCGGAGCCGGCGGCACCGGCAGCAGCGCAGGCCAAGCCCGGAGAGACTGTCCCTCTGAATAGGATACAGAAAATCACAGCCGAAAAGATGCTGAAGTCGAAGCAGGAGATACCGTGTTTCTATCTAACCGTGAAAGTTGATGTCACGGAACTGGTTGAGCTGCGGGCAAAACTCAATAACGGCAGCGATGTGAAGATCGCATACAACGATTTCATCATGAAGGCGGTGGCGACGGGGTTGGAGAAATTCCCGGTTATGACGGGCCAATTGGCTGGAGACAGCATCAAGTTGGCCGATTCGATCGGCATAGGGCTGGCGATCTCCGTACCGGACGGCCTTGTTGCCCCAATCGTCAAGGACGTGAACAAGAAAGACCTCAAGCAGATAGCCCGCGACAGCAAGGCCCTGATTGAGAGAGCCCGCAGCAATAGACTGACGCCTGAGGACGTGGAGGGCGGCTGCATCACAGTAAGCAACCTCGGTGCATTTGGGATTGAATCGTTTATCCCGATAGTCGTTCCAGGCCAGTGCAGTATACTGGGCATCGGACAGATCACTGCCACATGCGTGCCGGATGACGGGAACATATTAGTACGCAAGCTCATGAACATGACCCTGTCGATAGACCACAAGGTCACCAGCGGCGCATACGCAGCCCAGTTCCTGGACTTCGTAAGAAAGCTGCTCGAAGATCCTTCCACGCTCTGATGGCGGAGGCAGACGATAAGAAAACCACATATGCACTGAAGGTATTGAAGGGGTACTTACGATGGCCAAGAGAAGTGGCGCGGGGCAATTGGCAGGTATAAGGAAAGCGACTCCAAAGGTTCCCGTCATCGGGGTCTTTGCTACGAGCGATCCTCGCATTGATCAGGCGAGCCGAAAGCGGTGCCAGAACATTTCGAAAATGGCCGCGGACACAATCAGCGGCGCCGTGGTAATGCCTGACAAGACGCCGGTTCCGGTCGTCTATTCGACCGTGCTCGTAGACGGCGAAGCACAAGCGGACATCGTTGCCCAGCAGTTTCGCAAGGCGGGAGTGGATATTCTGGTCCTGGTACCGGATACGTGGGCGTTCCCACAGCTTACTACCATCTCGCTGCTGCAGCAATTCAGCACCGATACGCCGGTCAACATAACCTGCGGCAACAGTGGCCCCAAGCCGGGTGTCGTCTACGCCCATGCGCTCAACGGCGCGCTCGCTCAATATGGACGGCTGGCGGCGTTGAACGTCGGTACATGGCCGGATACCGGCATGAATCCAAAGATGACCGAGCAGACCGCCAAGAACCTGATTGACTGGTGCTATGCAGCGGTAACGGCGGTGGCGCTGAGAGGCCGCAGAGTCGTGATATTCGGTCACGATTCGATGGGAATGGAGACGGCCCTGGCTCATATCCCGGCCACCAGAAACACCTTCGGCCTGGAAATCACGCGCCTGGACATGAAGCTCCTGGCCGACATGCTGAATAAGAAGGCCTACAATACAAAGGAGCTGAAAGCTCTGCGCGGCTGGATGGATGAATACGTGGGCAAGCGAGTTGAACTGCGGGACCAAGCAGATAGCGAGCGATTCAATCAGGAACTGGCGATGTACCTGATCGTTCGCGACCTGATGGCGGACCTGAACGCGGTAGGCGGGGGCTTTATGAGTCAGTTGGAATGGGGGTCTGATACGCGGGGCATTCCACTGCCCGTGGCGGACGTGATGGAGTCGTTTTTTAACAGCACGTTCGACCACAACGGCCGCAAGGCTCCCCTGCCGTACGCGACCGAAGCCGATGTGCAGGGGCTGCTGACGATGCTGTTTATGACATACCTGTCCGGCGGAAATCCGCCACTGTTTATGGACTTCAGGAAGGTGTGGGAGGCGTGGGAAATCAAGGAGCTGTCGAAGAAAATCGGGGTCAAGCTGGACAAAAAGGCGGACTACTACAACAAAGGATTGGTCGATGGCGACAACTCCGGCTCCGCTTCGTTCGACTGGGCAGCCAGGCCCGGGGCATCGGTAAAGAAGATCATGGATGGCGTGGGAATACCGCTGGCTGAAGAGAATTACTTTCCCGGCGGGGGAAACGCGGTCACCTTTATGACGCCGGCGGGTATCGAGGGCATTGCTGCTCGAATGGCATATTCGTCGCCCAGCGGCATGTTCAGCATGGTTTGGGACCAGGCTCGCACTACCGAGGTGCCGCCGAAACTTGCCAAGGCCATGTGCAAGCTGACCACCCCCATCTGGCCGCACACATTTGTCGTGCCGAAATATGCCAGCATGGTCGAGTACAAGCAGTATCCGCCGGCCAACCACTTCCACATGACCTGGGATCTGCCGGTCGCGAGGCTGCAACACTGGATGGATTTGACGAACGTGCTAAGCGTCACGCCCTGGACGGCGCGGCCGAAGTTCATCGAAGGCGTAGACAGGCCTCAGCCGTTGGTTCACCTGATAAACGGCGGAGAAGACACATTCAAAGCGATGAAGGCCAGCCACTGACCGGTCTCTACGCCGGTCGGTCGAACTGAGGCACATTGATCTGCTCGCCCTTCCGCAGGGCCGATTCGTGCGCGATAATGCCCGGCACGGTGTAGGCCAGCGATTCATACACGTCGATCGCAGGTCGGCGATCGTGCACCAAGGCGTCGATGAACTCATGCGTAAGAAAGGTATGCGAGCCTTCATGGCCGCTGTTGTGCCGTAGCGGCTCGGGCAGCATATCTGTCTTCCACCACTCGGGCTGTTTGTAACGCTCGAAGTTTGGCGCCTTGCGAGCGAAGCCAGCATCATCGGTCTCGGTCTGTTGGTCCGAGCGAATGATGACAGGGCCAAGGCCCTTGGGGTAAGGTGCGTAGAAGCTCATCTTGTCGCCTATCCACTGCGCTCTTTCACAGCCGCGATGCGCGCCCTTCCACCAGATGTTGACGCGAAACGCATTGCCGCGATTCGTTCTGAACATCGCAGACTCATTCCAGAACGGATTGCCGTACGCGTTGTCCCTGAGAATTGGACTGTCGTCACCCCACCCGTGACAAACGGCCTGGGTCAATCGCTCGCCGGTGACACCAATAAGCTGGCTTGTGCAATGCGTTGGGTAATGCATCGGCGCGAGGCCATGTCTCCAGGTGCGCTTGCCATTGCGGAAGTATAGCACCTCAAGGCCGGGGTGCTGATATTCAGCCTCGCAGTAGTACAGACTGCCGAACTTTCCGCCATGATAGAACTTGCGAGCGGAGATGGTTGACTGCTGGTAGTAGCCGGTCTCGGCCATCATGTAGGTGAGGCCGTACTTCTTCACCGTATCAAAGAGCAGCTCGGCCTGCTGCAATGTGGCCCAGGCGGCCGGAACCGCTGAGATCACGTGCTTGCCATTCTTCATCGCCTCCACCGTGTGCTGCACATGCAGCGGGCCGTCGGTAAAGATAGCCACAGCATCAATGTCGCGCGCAAGCACCAACTCTTCGAGTGAGTTGTAGGCCGTCGGGCAATTGTAGACCTTCATCAAGAGCTTGCGCCGATCCTCGCGGAGATCGCTGACGGCTTGGACAACACAATCAGGGTGCTCGTGCCACTGAAAGGATGTCCCAAATCCGCCCCCTACGACACCGATGCGAATCCTTTTGGGGGCCGTATTCACGGCAAGAGCAGCCCCTGAAGCCAATGCGGCCCCGGCAAGCACAGAACCACCCCCTTTTAAGAAATCACGCCGCGAGTAACTCGCAAAGCCCTCGCAACGCTGCCTCGACTCCAAGCTCTTCTGAATCATGTTGGCACTCTCCTTGTCACTCACAGGCACTCGACCCCCGACTTCTGATTTCTTGACTCGGTCGAGTTGGGACCGGTCCTTGCGGAACCAGTCTCATTTGAAGTTCTCCCGGCCGGTCACCAGATCGCCGAACGGCGCGAGAAGCTCGTATTTGTTTCTCCAAGTCGTGTACATTATGCCGCTCGCCTTGGGGGTCTGCTGCAGACTTCTCAGCCATCCCTTTGGGTTATCGAGGGTGTCACCATCATAATAGGCTCCAGCCACCGTGCGAAAGCCCAAAGAGGAGAAGAACTTCAGGCTTTCATTACGCTTGGCGTAGTACCAACATACGATAACGAGGTCTTTGGGGACGTACGTCCAGGACCCGGTAAAGTCACCATCAACCAGGAAGTAATTGCCGCGAGCATTGTGATTCGGGTCGAGCATGTCGGACCATATAAGGATCTCGGCAGCAGGGTTCACATCGCGGATCAGATCGACCTGCCTGGTGATGCAATCGCCGAGTATCTGGGCCATCGACATGTTGCGACTTTTGCAGGCATGGCATGCTCCTCCGGCTCTTATCTCATCCATGCTTAACATATACTTCTTTGGCGCAAGGTGTCGGTGCAAGAGCCGGGCCTGCTTGCGCCAGATTTCATAGAGCTTGGGCTCCGACATGCAGAGCGTCACCTGACCCTTATTCACCGCCATTCCGTGATAATAGCTTACCCTGAGGCGCTGGCCATCCTTGATTCTGGTGCCCGGAGCGAGTCTCACTGGTATAGGACCGTGGTCGAATCTGAACTTCAGGCGGTAATCAACTATCTGGATAAAGTCCCTACCTTCTTCGTAGATTCTCCCGGTAGCTTCATCCTTGACGGTTATCGGCGCGCCCGGGCGTCTGAGCACGTTCAGCAGAGCCACTTCTTCAATCTTGAAATCATCGACCCAGAATCGCCCTGACTTGCCGCCCCACACACCTACATACACCCTGACCTTGTCATAGCTGAGGCTATTGAATCCCATACTGACCTTCTGCCAACGTGTGGTGGATGGCACCTGCGGGTTCCAAGGTGCGAGGCTACGGCCGTCGGCACTCAAGACCATGATCCTCAGGGATCCCGAAGGTTCGAGTTGCTCGGTCCGGACCGAGCAACTCACTCTATAGCATCGGTGCGGCTGAACCTTGACCTCTTGCATCAGGCGAGCGTGGCCGTGCTCGTGTTTCCCGAAGTTCTCAAATCTCAACGATGCCCTTCCACTCTTGTACACCCGCTTATCTACAAATGATACCTGACCCGGCTTGTCGTGAAACCTGTACCCTTCCAGACGGTCGCCCACGTGCTGCTCGAAGCCGCCGTTCACGATTTCCACTGCCGGGTCCTCGATGAGCCGAGCTGTGCGCCCGCCAACGACAAACAGAGCGTCCTTGACAGCAATTCCCGCAGCCAGGTTCCGATCATACGCAAGGACTGAACTGCCGTATCCGGCGTTGAAAATGGCGGGGATGATTTCAATATCGTACCTGCTGCATACCTGCTTGACTTGCTCAAGCCGCTTGAAGTAATCGGCACGCTGCAGATCCAGTCTGTCGAGTCCCGCTGCAAGAACCATTCCGTTCAAGCCGTGTTCGGAGGCCGTTCTAACTATCCGGGTGATATCTCGGACGTCACTGTCTTTTTGGAGCTTCCTCGACACATAGACCCAGCGATAGGGAAGATCGTTGCCCAAAGAGGGCGAGTTTGAGAGGTCCCATTCGCGAGAAGATGCGAGTTGGGTCCCCGACAACAGTAAGACAGACATAAGCGATATGAGCCTAACAAGCTTGATCATGTGCGGCCCTTTCTGAGAAATCCCGAATCTGTCATTGGTCAATCACGGTTCATCCTGCACGTCCACTGCGCAGCGAAATCCTATCGTTGCGCAGCGGTCAAGACCCGGCCACATCAGAATGAACTTGGCGGCGAAGCTACATGACTGTGGGCCGCCGTCGGCATACCAGCCTGAGCCGTCAGCTTTGTAGTACGAACCGCCGCGTATGATGCAAAAACGCGTGCGACCATCGGTCCTTTCGCTCTCGGTCCATTCCCAAACGTTGCCACACATGTCATAACAACCGAACGGGGAACGGCCCCGGTCAAACATGCTGACACTGCTCGTCCTGCCGGTCTGCCCGGAGTTGCAGTACCCGTCTTGCCATTCACTGCCCCAGGGATAAGTCCGGCCGTCGCGGCCCTGGGCAGCGTATTGCCATTCCTCTTCCGTCGGCAGCCTCTTGCCGGCCCACTTCGCGTAGGCCCGCGCATCGTCCAGGTCAACGTATACGACGGGGTGGTCTTCACGGCCCGCCGGCGGCTCGCCATCTACCCAGTGCTTGAGGAAATTCTCGCCATGTCTTGGCTCGTACTGGGTGGCCTTAAGGAACACAGCGAAGTCGGCGTTTGTCACCGGCGTCAGGTCTATTGCATAGGGCCTGAGCCCGACACGGCGCGTAACAGCAACGATTCGATGCAGGCCCTGACTCGGGTGTATCGATTGGTCCAGTTCAGGAATCTGGCTGAATCCACATTCACGATTCCGGAATTTGACCTCCATGTCGGCGGTCACCGCAGGTATTGCAGCCATCCTCTGAGGAATCTGCTCCTTCTTGTGCTCTTTCGTTCGCAGTACCGGTCGGAGTCTCTCGGTGAGTTTTGCTGAAACGACGTCAAGATCGGCACGGGCATTAGTCGCCGCCTGTTTGCTGAGGAACTCGGTAAAGTCCGCTCTGAAAGCCCGGCCCGGCCCGCACAAAAACGCGCCGATGCCGCGAGGTTGAATCGACCCTGTCAGTGACACTATATCACCAGTTACGCTACGAACCTCACTCGGATTGACAAGATCGAAGTAACGCGTTCCCTGAACATGTGGAAGCTTGAGCAGCACTCCCTCAACCTGTTCCTCAGACCGGTTGAGCAGTGTCCAGAGGTTAAGATCACCCTCTTGCCAAAGGCTGGCGTACACGTGCTCGGTCTCAGTCTCCACCAGTGGAGTCCACCGCTTACCCGAGAATAGCTTCACGTAACGTCGCTGGATCGGCAGCATCGCTCTGAGCACAGAACAATCGCGGGCGCTCCAGCCGACCCATGAACCAAAGACGTTTTCCCACACCAGAATGCCGCTGCCGTTCATCCACGCCGTGTGCAGTTCGCCGGTGTGATCACGGTTCCAGCGTTTGATCTGGTGCATCATGTGGCGACGCTCAAGCCATTTGTTCCTAAGCACCCCGGGCGCTTCGGTATCCTCAAACCACTGAGCCCACGACATATGGTGGTCCCGGATTCTCTCGATTGGAAGGGTCAGTTCGGACTCCAGAACAACGCCCGGCCGAGCCGCATCAAGCCTGCGCCTAAAATCGGCCGCGCCTTCATGAAGCGTATCGAGAAAGATACCGTCTGCATTAATGGTCTTGACAAGCTCGGCCAATATCTCGTTATCCGGCTTGCCTTCACGGCGTGTCCCTGTATCCCAGGGATTGTAGTCAATGAAGACCCTGACTCCTCGTTCGTGAATATCACGAGTCAATTTCGCCAGACCGTCGAGTCCGCCAGGCATGTCCCGGTAGAAGTCAAACTGGTTGCGGTCATCGAAACCAATTCTGGGATAGGCGTGCCAGAGAACAACGGCATCGTAGCCGCCGAACTGGCTGACGCCCCGATCCAAGAACGAGTCGATGGTGTATCGACACCTGGCGGGGTCGTAGAAAGTCTGGTCAAACATCATGACAAAGCAGCAACAATAGCACGACGAGACCCATGCGAAATCCGGCTTTTGATAGAGTGAATCATCGTAGTCAATAATCTGCAAAGCCTGCTCACGCCTGTGTCTCAATGCCTCTCGCCACGCGGCCCACTCGCCAGGGTCCGACGGGGCGCCGATGAGCGGTGTCAGCTCAATATCGATCAGTTCGGCCAAGTCTTCGCCGCTGTGCAGGTTAGACTTGGCAGCCCGGCCCGAGCCAAGATCGGCCTGCAGCCCCGCACGGCAATAGCCCGTGATCAGCACTACTGCTGCAAGGGCAACAGAAAGAACCGTTTTGTTGCGTGTGTGTTCTTTACTGGACATCTTCTATTAGACGGCTACGTACAAAAGCAGTGAGTAAATCTGACAAGAGAATAACGCGTCGGCCCAGTGAGTGCAATGACTTCGGCTGGTTGCATACCGTCGTGGACCCGTTCTCGCCCAGACATATGCTCAGGGAATCACGGGCCCGGGACAATTTTTCTCTTGACTGGGACGGTTGAGTCGCTACATTACCTGTCAAGGGTGGGCGGCATCAGAAAGTCTGCCCGTTTTAAGGAAGGAAAGGTGTTTTTCAAGTTCCCGGCAAGGGAAGGGAGATGTCATCATGCCTATGAACCGTCGCGATTTTCTCAAGAGTTCCGTAGTCTCAGGTCTGGTCTTGGGAGCACCGCGCATACTGACAGCCAGCAGGACCACAAAGTATCACACAGCACTTATCGGCACTGGCTGGTGGGGCATGAACATAGCTCGGGTCGCGATGGAATCAGGTGAGTGCAAAATGGTCGCCATGTGTGACGTGGACCGGAACCAGCTCGACCCAGCGGTTGAGAAGATCGAGCAACTCTGCGGGGACAAGCCGAAGAAGTATAAGGACTTCAGGGAACTTCTGGACAGAGAGAAAATCGATATTGCCATAGTAGCGACGCCGGACCACTGGCATGCGCTGGCGACTATTGCTGCCCTTAAAGCTGGGGCCCACGTCTATGTGGAGAAGCCCATCGGGCATACCATTATGGAAGGTCGTGCAATGGTCAACGCCGCCCGGGCGTCAGGCAAAGTGGTTCAGGTCGGCACACATCGAAGAATCTCACCGCATAATGTTTCGGGAAGAAAGTTTCTCAGGGAGGGTGGAGCCGGCAAGATCGGTATGGTCCGAGCCTTTGTACTCTACGGGGGCGGCCCGGAGACGCCCCGCAAGAACATCGAGCCACCGGACGGATTGGACTGGAATATGTGGTGCGGTCCGGCACCCTTGCGGCCTTATAACGGTGACCCCAAGAATCCTTGGCGTGGAGGTATTCACCCCCGCGGCTTCCGACAATACCTCGACTATGCCAACGGCACTCTTGGCGATTGGGGAGTCCACTGGGTGGATCAGATACTCTGGATAATGGAAGAGAAATGGCCCCGCACGGTATTCTCCACCGGTGGACGCCCGATAAAAGGGCCACCTGTGCTCACCGAGCAAGAACAGACGAGCGATGCGCCGGACAGCCAGTTGGCCTGCTACGAGTTCGAGAGTTTCACGGCATCATGGGAACATCGCCAGTTCGCAGGCAACTCTGTTGAGAAGGCGGAAAATGTAGGCTGTTATTTCTACGGGACCAAGGGCACATTCCACATGGGCTGGCGGCAGGGGTGGACCTTCTACCCGCTCGGAAGAGGACAAAAGGTCGTCCATGAAGACCCCGAGCTGCATCTACCGGATCACCAGAACATAAAGGAACTCTGGGCAGATTTTCTTGACGCGGTCAAGACCGGCCGGCGTCGAGTCTGCGACATAGAGGACATACATCTTTCGACCAACATGAGCTTGCTCGGCATGCTGTCCCTGAAAATTGGCAGGAGCGTACAATGGGATGGCGAACGAGAGGTTATCATTGGTGATCCCGAAGCGAACAAGCTGCTGCGACGCAAGTATCGAAAGCCGTGGGTATATCCAGAAGCGTAGTGTTGACAGTTAGCGTGATGTGACACTACCATCCCTTTTTCGTGAAGAGTACAGGGACAGTCTGCAGGAGTATGTAGACATTCAATAGAAACGATCTTCTTTGAATATATAGATAGTCATATTTCACTTTGTGGGCGGGCTTCAGATCATAGAAACTTCTTATCTGTGCAAGGCCGGTTAGTCCGGGTCTGATCGACAACCGCACCCCCTGTAAAGCCTTGTGGCGTTGAACGAAGTAAGGTCGCTCCGGCCGGGGCCCGACCAAACTCATGTCACCCCGCAGCACATTGAACAATTGAGGAAGCTCATCTAATCGAGCGTTTCTCAGGATCCTGCCTATCGGTGTCACGCGGGAGTCGTCTCTGGCCGCCCAGATCGGCCCCGTTTCGTCTTCAGCGTTGTTTATCATGGTCCTGAACTTGTACAGCGTGAAAATCCTCCCGCCCCTGCCAACCCTCTTCTGCTTGTACAGAACGCTTCCCGAAGAGAAGACTCTTATCAGCAAGGCAACAACAAGCATCGCAGGTACGGCAAGAACAAGGATAGCCATAGAGCCTGCTATGTCCAGGACTCTTATCAAGAGCTCGCGGCCCGGGCATAAAGCGTTCGGAATTGTATTGGCTGGAGCAGTATCGCCACGAGCTTTGCCATCAGAAGCAGCCTCTGGTCGCTTCCGATCGGTCCTTGCCTCCCCGGCAACCCGAACAGTTTTTTGGTTGCCCTTCGGAGCCACCTCTCCGACATACATTCCTTGCCGCATAACAATCCCCGCCCTTGGTCGGGCCCAACCGAGAACAACGACGCCCAATATGGAATACAACGCGATTATAGAACTAGTTGGGCCGGTTGCAAGGAAAAAAAGACGGCTCGTCGCAAAAAAGGCGAGAAGTCAATGACACCCCAAAGGGGGCGCGTCCTGCATGATGGAATCGTATCACCGGTCCCGAGTCACCCACGACTTTCGAAGCCCTCCGGCGGGGGACAGTGCTCTGTGGAGTAAGTCGCCCTATGTCATACGGCCAATAAACCGGCCTGAACCAGAGCTTCCCTATAGTGCCCTCCGTCGCTGATAAAACCTGCGCACATCTGAGCCTTGCGCCGGAATTGTTGATAACGCACATCGCTGATGTCTTCCACATGCTTGAGGTCGGCAAGACTTTCAAGTACCATTCCCGTTCCACTGCGACGAACGTATTCAGCCATTGAGTGATAGCACGACGGACACAAAACGGGCAGGCCCGCCAGCAAATAGGTGGTAAGCTTACCTGCCATGACAGCGGCGCAGTAATCAGTCAGGTGCCGAGAGTAAGCTATCAAGCCAAAGTCACAAGATCTCAGCGTCGGTATCAGATGCCTCCGAGACAGGACCCCAACATTAGTGAAATCTCTGCGCCCGCAGCCGTCGATCCAGTTTGCTCCCGGCCCGCAGAAAACATACCGAACCGAACGCAAGGTCGGTAGTGTTCGTTGCAGATCTCGCATGCGAGTCAGATTGCCACACAGCGCTATGCGTCTGTTCTCAGTCCCTCTCCAGTGAATTGACGGCCCGCTGGCGGGGAGACGCTGGTCATACATATCAAATCTGATGATTCTTGCGCTGCGATACTGAGAGCTAAAGTATTCCGCCATCCCCGCACCGCAACACAAGAATCCGTCCGCACACTGGAAAAGCCGGTGCTCGAGCTGGTTCTCAATGCGATACCGCCGAGCGGAAATGCGATGCCTAAACTGCTCCAGAGGTCGATCAATCGGCATCACGAAGAACGTCCAGCGACGCCGCATTTTCTCCTCGGCAAACCTGGCATATCGAAGTTTGTTAACAAACGACGGCACCGCGAGCGATTGTCTCGGTACACCAGGCCAGGTTGTAACGATTCGTGCGCCTCGCGGAATTCTGCGCAGCAACTCGAGTTCACGCAAGAAGAGAGACCCGCGTCCATCCTTAAGAGTATTTCTTACGCAAAAGCCCCATTCCTGAGCGTATCCCAGGAGATCGCGATAGAAGTCAGAACCGTCGCCGCTATACCTAGGCTGGATTGCAGTCACAAACCAGTTTTGCATGATCGCGCTCATCAGCCAACTACCAGGCCGTATCAGCCAGAGCCAAATCTACCTTCACCAGAAGGGAGACGTCTGGAAACACGCTTGGAGGAGAACGCAGCTCGGAGAGGCCGAAGATGATCCCTCAAGAATCTGCGAAGTCTTCTCGGATCCTTATTCATCCACTCGTCGCAGAAAAGAGCCACAGGGTCGGCGATCTCATCCTCTATTCCCAATTCTCCCACCAGCTCGTTCGCAACGAAAAACATATTCCCCGTGTGACAAACGAGGGCATACCCTTTTTGTTGTCCCACAGTTAACGTGTTTGCAAAGGACCTTTCCGGATGACCCCTCCGCAACAGCCGGGAAACGGTCGGATCGATGTCAGAGTCTATTTCAATAATGACAATTCTTGGTCTATGGGCGACGACGCTCTTCCAAACATTCAAGTCGTCGCCATCAATGTCGATCGAAAGTAGCTCGAAATCGCGCGGGACTCCGTACTTGGCAAGGATATTGTCCAGGGTCGCACGACCTTGTGCAGCGACATATGCATTGACGGGTATCACCCTGCCGGACAGCACCATCTCGTTTCTCGTGAGTTCGGCAAATTTGGCTGCATCGGCCTCAATGTAGAGCCCCTTCCAAGTCCCCTGCTCTATGAGGTGGTAGGTGTTTGAAAGGTGTTTGCCGTCCCACGCTCCGAACTCCACACAGAAACCATCGGTGATCTTCAGTCTCTTGAGGATTTCTTCCAACACACCATCTTCGCCGTTTTGACTATAGTAGTTTTTGCGGTATTTGCCTAACGTCTGCCCGGCCATCATTCACCTGCTCCGAGGTTCTTTCGGACCACACAGAGATGCATGTGGTTGTGGAAAAAGGGAATCCTGGAGAATACCCGGTTCAGTAGCCTCGTATGTGGATAGACAACAAATCTGCAGTGTACATACTTCGCCGCGAGCCGGCCAAACTCATGGTACAAACCACCGATATGATGAATGGGGACACTCTCTATGACCTGATATCGAGCGACCCGCAAGATCTCTTTGAACTGGCTCGGGGTGAAGCGGTACTCAAAGAAATCACCCCATTCGGGCCACACGTGGTATTTGTAGCAAGGGTTCCGGAGATTCCAGCCGGGATGCTCGTGCGGTTTCTTGCCGAAGATATTCCTAATATACGTGTTGGCCCGAACCATGTGGCTCATCCCGCAAAAAGGCCCTTTTAGCCTCCTTAGCCAATTGAGCGAAGGAACTGTCACGAGAGCGACCCCACCCGGCGCGAGCACCCGCCTCATCTCACCCAGGACTCTTGCCGGGCCCTCTTTGAAATGCTCTATGACTCCGATTGAGATGATGCCCTCGAACATGTTGTCCGGGTAAGGCATCTGTTCGACATCCCCTTCAAGGATGTCTAATTCAGGCCACTTCTTTCTTACGTTCTCTACGGTACTCTTGCAGTTTTCGATGCCCCGACAGTCGTACCCTCGGTCGTGCAAGTACTTAACGAAGCGTCCAGAACCACAACCTGCCTCCAATATCGGGCCGTGCTTTGGAAGGTACTTGAAAACATATGGTGTCACGGGATCCTGATCGCAGGACTCAAGCAGGTAGTCGAACTCTTCCTCGGGCCATTCGAATTCAACCGACAATGTCAGATCCTTTGAACCATCTAATCGCCGGCCCGAGGCCGCTTCAAGCCAAGACCAGCACAGACCGTACCGACGAAGCGATCCCATGTGTACTCTCGCTCCACAACCATTCTGGCCTCATCGGCCATTCTCATCAGTGTCCCCTCGTCCGCAAACTGCAGCTGTCGAAGCACTTGGACACTCCGGCCGAGATCATCGCGGTAGATGTTCTTCCGATATGAAGTCTCATAGTATCCGGACTGCGGGGTACAGATTACGGGAAAACCCCACGCCATGCTTTCGAGAATAGTCGTAGGGTTTGGGTCCGCGGCGGCGGCGCTGACAAAAAAATCATAGGTCTCGGCAATCTCGGCCATAAAATCCGGCGTCAAGTCTCTGTCGTGACTAATTCTTGTGATGCCTGGAATATCCTGTCCGACCCCGATCCATCCCCGCCGATAATCTCCGAGGGAACTGAGAAGCTCGCCGAGGAATCGCGTACCTTTCATTGGACCATTCCTGCCGATATACAGATAGCCCCGTTTGCCCGGAGGATTGAACCTATTCTTCACCCTTGGAAACAGTGATGTTTCTACAGCCATGTCCAGACGGACCATCTTTGGAATCCAATGAGCAAAAGGGCTGTTCGGCCACCTATCCCACCAGTAGCGGCCCATTATAGCAAAAAGAATGTCCACCCGGTCGATGAGCTCGTTGATGCCGTCCAGATAACTCCTATTTATGTGATTCGTCTTGATGTCGGTATCGCAATGCAAGGGAGACACAAGAGCGACGACTCTTGGCCGAGGGGATTGCGCAATTGACAGCTCCGTCACGCCTCTCCTGCCGGGGCGAAATGGAAAGACTGGGTGACCCAGGAAGATATCTTCTCCGGAAAACTTGCAGGAGACGTGCTCATCGAGGCAGTAAAGCAAGGTGGGAGCGTGCTGAGAGAGTCCCTCAAACAGGTGCTTTGTGTTCTCATAGGGTGACCTGGTCGGCCACCAACTCGTGTCAGGATTGCCCCGGCGACCGAACCAGCAGACGGGCAAACCCAGCTTCTGCAGCTGCAGATAGGACTTTCGCCGAACTCTCGCCAATCGGCCAGTCATGGGTACGTCGTAGACCAGATGGCATCTCATAACAAGTTTGCGTTGTCACCGACACGAAGTCCAGTGGAGAGGTGCTTGAGCACGCGTGCGGCTGTGCCAATTAGATAGGCTGCGGCGATCACATTCAGAAAGATAAGACCCATGAATATGCTCCCCACTGAAACGTGATTCGCCAACAGTGCAGTGCCGGAAACGAGTATGAAGTTGCCCACACATGTAATTGAGGTGGCAACCAAGGCACAGTTGGCCTTTCCCAAGCCGAGCAGGGTATAGTACGCGGGAGCGGCGAGCAAACTCAGCAAGGTGCATACCAGCGCCAAGCGAAAAGCAAAAGGCACGGCAGCATCGTATTTGTCCCGCAGCCAAAACAACAATATCATTTCAGACGCAAAAAAGAGAACCGCATACAGAGGCAAGCCACACGCAGACACCAGCCTCAGGCTCCGTGAACTCACAGCCCTTATTCTCTGCACGCCCGCAGTCGTCGCTTCTGCTGATAAGCGACTTATCTCGACCATTAGCGGCCTGATCGGCGTCTCAAGCAGCGAACGTATACCAACCGCACAGTTGAAACCTATCTCGTAGACAGGCAAAACGGCGACCCCAGCATACCGAGAAAGCATCAGTTTATTGAACGGGCCAAACAACATCGATATCACTGAGCTGCCAAAGACTGCACCACCAAAACCCAGAAGTCTTTTAAGCCGGTCGACACTCACCTGTCGAAATCGAAGGAGTCGAACCGGCGCGGTGCGACGGATAAGGGTGACGCTTGCGACGTGGACAGCAACTTGTGACAGTACTGCGCCAATCAAGAGACTTTCCATACCGTATCCCGCCAGGAGGAACGCAAGCGCGACACAAACGGCGAGTATCTTACCGGCGGTTCTGCAGTAATTTGCCAGGTCTATTCTGCCCAGGCCGGCCAGCGTCGCACACATCGCCTGCACGATAAGTGTATAGCAGGACAGGACGGCAATATACGGGAGCAACTGCGACGCGACTACTTCATTTGGGCCGCTGAGTTTGAACGCACCGACTATAGGTCTGCCGAAGTACAGAATAATAGACAGGATAAGGACGCCACTTGCAAGGAGAGTGCCCAGCGCCGTGCAAACATAACCTTCTACCCCGCGGAGGTTGTGTTTTCCATGCTCTTCGGCAACAAGCTTAGTTACCGCTTGAGTTACGCCCAAATCGCCCAGCTGCGCAGCGCCAAGAACTGTGGCCAATACCAGCCAGACTCCGTAGAGCTCATAGCCAAAAAAAGTCAAGTAGATGGGATAGGCAAAGCCCAGTACAGCCAAGTTTACGAAGGCCGTGATCAAGCCCGACAGCATGTTGCGACGGAGCTGGCTGGCGAACAGTTGTCTGATCATGGGGCTTCAGATATCAGCCGTACTCCGGTTCTAGCGAGCCAGCCGGTAGCCAACTCTCTAATCAGGGACTTTGGATTACGGGTTTTTCCAGAAACTGCATGATTCTGGAAAGAGGCTTTCGCAAGAAGAACTGCAGCGGAATCTTTAACCCGTTTGTCCTGAACGCATCAACAATCTCCCTGTTGCCCCTGATAATGCCACGAATAGTGTTGGCTCTACCTGCCGTCCGCATTCGGACCAGGGTCTTCGGAACATACCCGAGACTCACTCCGTACTTCTCAATAAACCGCAGCATCAATTCGAAGTCGGCAGCAATTCTGTACTTGGTATTAAAAGAACCGCACCTTTCAAATAGGCATTTTCGACAGAAGAACGTGGGGTGAGGCGGTGCCCAACCGTGAAAAAAGGCTTTCTGTCTGTATTCGCCTGCCTGCCAGTATCGGACAATCCTCTTGGTGTCCCTGCGATCAACGTAAACTAAGTCCCCATAGACAGCATCCAAATTGCGGGTGCTCAGTAGAGCTACGACCTCAGAAAGAACCTTGTCATAGGCATAAGCATCATCTGCGTTGAGAAAACTTATTACCTGACCTGTCGCAAGACAGATTCCCTTGTTCATTGCGTTGTAGATGCCACCGTCGGACTCGGATATGCACTTTGCAATTCGGCCTTGATACGTTCTCAGAATCTCCAGTGTGCCGTCGCTGGAGCCGCCGTCGACAACGATATACTCGACATGCTCATAGGTCTGCCCCAGAACACTTCTTATGGTGCTTTCGATTGTCTCTGCACTATTGAGGCAAACGGTTATTACTGATACTTTCACTATTTCCTCGCAATGATAATGAAACCGGAGCAAAGCTGCTCCCATTCGAGTCTCTTGCAAACCTTCTCCCACATCGTCACAAGGATGTAACCCGGAACGAAGAACCTAAAACAATCGTTGGCCTTGAAGAATGGAAAAATTCGTATCTCCCTGAACCCCGAAGCCTGCAAAACGCCCTTCATTTCTCTCGGGGAGCATTTGTCAAAAAAGACCGGATACCCTGTTACGTGTCCTGCCCACGGCCTGAGAGTTCTTATCAATCTGTTCTGAATCTTTGGCCCTACCAACCTCAAGATTAGTGAATACGGGTGATATTTGGAAGGAACGTAGTGAATAATACACCCGCGGGTCTTGAGTGCCTTATGCATCTGTACAATACTCAGGGCCTTATCTGACACATGCTCCAGCAAAGCGATGGGCACAATAAGATCATAGGTTCTCGCGATCGGCTATTCGATAGACTGCACAATAAAATGGTCATAAAGGTCTTTATACCTCTCCTTGCACTCTATGTCCATACCACTATATTCGATTCTTTCAGATCGTCTCAGCAAGGGTCTGTCAATTCCACCGACTTCGAGAACACGGCTAAACTCCTCTTGTGCAATGAAAAAGAGAATCTCTCTGTAGTAGCCACCTTGTATTAAGCTTGGAAGTCGATGGGCTCAGGGTATAGAGGAATGGGCGCCCCTTCCAGGATACAGTGACAAACAGATAACAGTCTGCCAGCCGAGGCAGTCCATGTATATTTTCGCAGAACAAGGTCCCGACCCAGTCGTCCCATCCTTCTTCGTGTTTCCTGAGACATATTCAGCAAATCCTTTAGGGCCTCGGCTAATGGACCGGGCGCGGGTTCAACGCAACGCCCTGCACCAGCGTGCACCAATTCTCGCCAAGGAGTACCTGTTGTGGTTATCACAGGTGTTTCACAAGCCAATCCTTCGGCAACAACGATCCCAAAGTTCTCGGAGTAGGATGGCAAGACGAAAACATCCGCACGTCTGAGAAGCGATAATTTCCGTTCACCCCGCACCATTCCCGTCATTAAGATACGCGAGCCAACGCTGTACCTGTCGATCATCGCCTCCACCACCTTCTGATAGCCTCGATAATCGGGCCCGGCGATAACCAGCAGGGCATCTTTGTAGGCTGGAGACTCTGTGAGCCGCGCCCAGACGGGAATCAGTATATCGAGCCCTTTCTCAGGGCTCAGACGTGACATGAATAGCACTATCGGTCTGTCTTTCAGCTTGGGCCAATAAGTTCCGGCTTCTGACCGGTCACCGGCGGTGAACTCATGCGCATCGACACCATTGGGGACAACCGTTACGGGGCCACCGTAACCCGCCTGGCGAAAGTGTTCGGCTTCCTGCTCCGAACAGGCGAGCAGACACGCTGCATGCCGCATCATAGATCTTCCAACGAGACTGAGATACGAGGCCTTTTTAAGCCACTTCAGGCGGCTGCTCTTGAGCGGCCAGGGTCCAAGAGTCCCCGATGGTACAAGTATGTAAGGCACCTTGTTAGCGCGGGCTATCCGACTGGCCGCATACGTTGGATGCAACCACATCTCGTAGGCGTGAAGTATGTCATACGAGCCGATCGCAGCCGATAGATTACGGACAAATCCCCTCGAGTGATACCACGAACGAGGCCAATCCACATCATAGAGGTGCGTATTGTCCAGCGACGCCAACTCGGCCCGATCCTTCTCGTCGGCCGTCGCCCAATACGAAACGGTATGCCCCATATTGGCCAGGGCTTGCCCAACGTTCCTAACCACCGTCGCGGGTCCACCAAAACGCTCGGCCATGTATGGCAGGACAAATGATGTGTTCATACGTCTGTCAGGCATTGTTTATGAGAACGTAACGCGCGTTTATAAAATGTGGATATACCTTGGAGTCCGGCCCTTCCAGCGATATTCGCCTGAACCGATGGTCAAAGGTAGCTCACAAGGCGATCCACCACTTTTGTTAACGCAAATGTGGAGTATAGGGCTGACTTATCGATCTTCGCCCTTTTTGCTTCAACCGCCTCAAGAGTCGAGAACCCCTCCACGTTCTTTCGGAGGTCATCTGAATCATGTATGATCAGGTTCTTGCAGCCGATGAACTGGGCGATGTCGCCCACATCACGAGACATGACAATACATCCAGCAGCCAAGCCCTCCAATACAAGAAGAGGCAATTGGAGCGTCCCTCTGAGATTTCGATAGGGCAAGGTCAGGATATCCGTTTCCGATAGATACCGCAGTACCTCGCGCTCATTTGAGGGTTCGTAGAGATGCGAGCAGTGAGGCTCAGCGGAGTAATCTACCCCGGCTAATCGCTGCAGCTTCGTGTGCAGTTTAACTGATTCAGAATCTTCTGGAACATAGTACCCCCTGATTCGGAGAGAGAAGTGACTTTCCCGAGACAAAGCTTCAAAGGCCGATGAGAGTTCGTACAATCCCTTGTTCGGATCTATTCTTCCGAGAAATGAGACAACCACGTTCTTTCGCCCGGACACTCTGCGAGGAAAAGTGAAATAGCAGTCGGGTACCGGAGGAGGGAGCCAGACTGCACGAACTCCACAGTCCTGTAGCCTTCTCGCATAGCTCGGCGAAACCGCGAATACCGTCCTGCAAAACATTGGTCTGAACGTGTTAGACAGCCAATGTTTAACGCTGTTGCTATTCTCTGCCATGAAAATCGCGAAAAACTTGGTCTTCTTTCTGTTCCACGATTTGAATGCCAAGTAGATCGCGTGGTATCGCTTGTGAAGATAGGCGTCGACCACGACATCGTACTTCAAATGGTCCAATTCCCGCAGAGCACCGGCAAAGAATCGGTGGTACTTCAGAATTACCCCATCCCCAAAGAAATCGTCCGCGGCATGTGTTCTATCTGCTCCATACATCACCACAGCTACGGTGTGGCCTTGACGCGATAGGGCCACGGCCAAACGCCGAATGACTGACTCACAGCCGCCCACACGCATGGGATCGCAAGCTTTGACCCAGCCGAAGAAGGCAATATTCATGTCACTATCTATTTGGTGGCGATAATCAGGTACGTCTCGGAGAAGGGCAACAGAAGCTTGCGGACGAAGGTGGAAGCAGACAAAGCTCTTTGCGCGATGTGATCGCAGAAACGGAGCATCGCCATTTCATACCTGTGTTGCAGTGCTTCCCTTGCCCAAGGCAACGGATACCGTCCATGAACAAAAAGTGGAACCCGCAGGACCACTGGATAAATATCAACCTTTCTGTAGCCACTTCGCAAAAACAGCTTTGCCAGCTTGGAAGGAGAGATTCTCTTCATCAAAACCTCAAGTGATGGGCCTCTCGCTTGGAGTAGAATCCGCCGCAGCCATTGCCACAGCCGCGCACGTACAGTTATCAAGGTCGGCCAAGTTTTGGTAATGGTCGTTGTCGTGCCACCCTCTCTGGTCATGGCATGCATTTTCATGACGGTCCGCTCGATATCTGGTGAGTACTCAATCGCGCGAACGGAGAAGATCCTATCATAAGTCTGTGAATCCTCAAACTCATCGAAGTTGGCTTGCTTGAACGTTACGTTGTCACCTACCGCCCTGGTCTTTGCCAGCATCAGCATCTTGCCTGAGATATCTATCGCCGTAATACGACGGCACAAGCCGGAGACATGGTCGGTCCAAACCCCAGGGCCGCATCCTATCTCCAGGACGTCGTCTTGGTTGCTGACCCGAAGAAACTCAAGCAGGTAACGCCGCGTGGTCTCGTAGTCTTTTTTGGCCACCGCCGAGCCGAACCACCGATTCTGCGCAAAACATGACGAATCAAGGTCAAAATACTCCCTGAGATTGTTTGGCGTGAGTTCCTGGTCGTGACGTCCGACGCCGTTCAGTTCCATTGATCCACCTTTGACTTAATCGTGATGAAGTCCACCCATTTCCGTATTTCGACGATTCGCCGCATCCGATCCCATCAACAGACAGTCTTCGGAAGATACCCAACAATGGCCCCGCCGTGACAGGGCGCTTCCGCTCGGTCGCAATCCTTGTCACATCTTCTGCGTAGTCCAGGCTCGTTTGCCCTTCCACTTCCTCAGAAGTAGCCAAGATCGCAGACAACTTCCGTCGAGTAGCCGGCGACACCGCATCTTGGCCCGAGCAATCTCTACCCGCAGATGACTTACTCCTGACTCCCCAAAGACCTTGCTCCTCTCCGGGCCCCACTCGCTCCGTCGAGCCGCACCTTTTGCCTCAGGGTGTTCCCGTATGGAGCCAATCAAACCGTTTGCGCGGGCAAGCTCTCCTCCACCAGTTAGAATTCGATAGTACAGTTCAGCATCCATAACACAATGCAAATCCTCGCGAACTCCACCGACGTTTCTAAATACGGCCGAGGAAATGAATGTCGACTGTTGTGCAACCCAGATGGCCCAAGACCGGGGTGATAGAGAACTGAAGGACGGTACTGCGCTGATGCGGATGATTCTGCCCTTCTGGTCGCTTCTCGCATTATCACCAACGATCAAGGAAGCGTCGGCGTGGCAGGCGAAGGTTTCAGCAATCCGGTGGAGCGCACCGGGAAAGAGGATGTCGTCGGAATTGATCCAGTTGAATAGCACCCCCGTCGATTTCCTGAAGCCTTTATTGATTGCCTCGGACTGACCTGAATCCTTCTCACTTACCCAATATGCCAAATGCGACTCGTACCTTTTGATGATATCCACACTCCCATCCGTACTGCCGCCATCGATGATTATGTACTCGAGATTTGGATAATCCTGATTTAAGATCGACTCGATAGTCTCAGGGAGATACTTCGCTTGATTGTATGAAGGAGTGACAATGCTGATCCGGGGAAGACCTTCATCGCAACTCATCGTAGGCTCCCAAAAGTCCGCGAGTGAAAGAATCCCAATTCCACCGACATTCAGTTTGACTCCGAGCATTCTGCCTCAATTTAGT
>CP070675.1:5044618-5075790 GCA_020352215.1 Phycisphaerales bacterium | reverse complement strand
ACAGACCAATGGCAAATTGCGGATCTTGGGGCAGAGGAAATACACAGACCTGATGAAATAGATGAAATCATCGATGATGTGAAGCGTTTCCTCAGGGAAAACCCCGAAGCGGTCCGCATACGTGGCCCTGAATATCTCACGCGAACATCAGGCAAAGACTCACTTGAGGATTTGCTCCGGCAATACTACGAGGATTTCGAGAGATGACTGCTAACAGAAATCAGAGGGGAACGCCAGTCCCATCGGGGTTGCATTTTTCGACGAGTTTTGCCTTATAATGACTGGTTTTGGCGGAGGACAGCGATAACATTACATTGTCAGCATGGGCAAACAAGTTGCCCATCCTACGGACCTTGAAGGGGATATCGCAGCTTGGCTCGGTCGGCCAAGGCTCATCCCACATTACTTGTGAAGGACAAAGAAATGAAGACTCTAAAATTCAGAACTATCCTTGCGGTATTGCTACTATTTGGCCTGAATGCAAAGACCAACGGCCAGAATCCGGATCATCTGAGAGTGGCACACTACCAACTGGCGTGCAAACCTGAAGACGTTGATGCCAATATCGAGCGAGTTGTATCTGGTGTAAGAGAGGCTGCATCAGAAAACATCGACATCATAAGTTTTCCAGAAAGTTTCCTCACCGGGTATTTCATGCAAGCAGATAGGGCACGAAAGCACAGTCTGAGAATTGACGGCCCTGAAATCAAAGGACTTCTCGAGAAGACCTCTCATTATGCCACCACGTTCATAGTGGGCCTTAATGAGCTTCGGGGCAATGAGTTGTATAACACGGCTATCATCGCAGAGCAAGGCAAGTGTCTGGGAAGGTACAGCAAAGTATTTTGCATGGACTACTTCACCCCTGGCCTAGAATTTCCTGTCTTTGAGAAGAAAGGCGTCAAGTTCGGCGTAATCATTTGTGCCGATGGTGGATTTATTGAACCAGCCCGCATTCTTGCCCTCAAGGGTGCACAGATAATATTCGCCCCACACTACAACTACATCCGAAAAGAAGGCCTTATCAACCACTTTCAGAAGGTCAGAGCCGATCATATTGCCAGAGCGGCTGAAAACGCTGTGTGGTTCTTCCGTGGCAACAGCGTCACCAAAGGCTACGATAAGGGTCTGGCATTTGAAGGCGTTGGATATGGAGACAGCTACTTACTGGATCCTCTGGGAGAAATCGTGGTGCGTAGCCAACGCCACGTTGAATGTATGATTACTGCGAGAATTGACGTAGGCAGTTCCTTGAGGGAGAAGCCCTTCTTCGACAAAGCAGGAAGCGACTCACTCAAGAGTGCCAAGGCCCTTGGTCCGCTGTTGATGCAGATTCTGGATGAGATTGAATCTCAGAAGAAGGGTACGCTGCAAAAAGAGCGAGCGGAATAGGGGAAAGTAGAGTTCTCAGGTAGAACCTTCGATGAGCATTGTCAGCATGGGCAAGCGAGTGGCTCATCCTACCCCCTGTCCGACAAGTGTATTGGCCGTGTTTGAGGCCAGACGTATTGAAATGGAGGCCCCAATTGTGGCATTTTTTGCAGTGTGGCGTGCAGGAGCACGTATTATATTATGAAGTCAAATGGCAAATCCCAAATTAAGGAATGATGAAGATGATAATAGGAGCAAAGCTCGGAATGATTAGAAAGGTCGTCTTCCTGATTGTGTTTACGCCAATCCACACATTTGTAACGATTCTCATGGTACAGCGGTTCTTTTACAATCCAAGCCGAAACGCCGGTGTGATGGAAGCAGTGTGCAAAATCATTACTTTTGTATTCACTCTTCCGGTCCTATTTCCCTACATGTTGATTGACCCAGATGGGGAACGGTCCGCAAGGTGGTTTCAGGGCTTTCTGCTCTTCTTTAACGCCTTTGTCTGGGCGCTGCTGCTTTTGCTGCTGTTCTATATAGTCAAGCGGCTCCGTGCAAGGAGAGTGAAGCCTGGTTAGAATTGCCTTGCATCATTTGGAGGATGAGTACGGTGCCTCCCGGAACTGGTGAGCCTCCCCGGGAGAGTGAGGGGAAAAGCTATGGATGAATCCGGTGCTGCTGAAGACAAGAAGCAAAAACGTCAGAAGCCACCTTTGAGTGTCGGAAGAATCGCCCGCGAAATCTTAGCTGGCACAGCACTTGGGCTTGCCGCACTGCTGGTCGCGCATGTGACCGCCACCGCGTTTGATGATGGAGGCTGCTTTGGAGTGTTCGGCTTTCTGGCAATGTTCGTTCTTGTTTTTCCTCCGTTGAATGGACTTGGCAGTGCCGTTGGTGTCTATTTTGTCGGCAGCAGAGGTAAGCAAACGGGTTCGTTTCCGGCAACTTTAGTCGGGGGCTTTCTTGGAGGGCTTGTCGCGGCCCTCCTGTACCTTTACGCATCCGCGGCTGGGAACGTGATGTCAGGAATAGAAAAGATAGTCCTGTGGGTACTCATATCGCTTATTCCACCAATACTCGCGACTCTTGGCTTCAATTTGACTCGTAGGTACAAACAGCCACCCTCGTCTTGACTTGCTGTGGCCTATTTGATTTGGTGGAATGACGGAGCCAACATGATGGAAATAGAACAATACCGGTCCTCTATGATTGCGTTCGCCTGCTCTATTATACCCATTTGGATTTGGCCGGTGGGCTAAGGCCCACTCTGCATCAGCTAAGCTCAGCGGAATGTCTTGTCCACCCTTGTTTGGAATTGCTTTGGAGAGGCCATGAGTGTACCGACTTGCCTTGCATCTAAAGAGGAGCGATGCCGCCGTATGTCGGGAGATGAACTGATTCCGGAATCGATGCTCAGTATCACCCATGCAATCACCATAAAAGCCCGCCCGGAGCAAATATGGCCGTGGTTGGCACAAATGGGAGCCGGCCGTGCAGGGTGGTACAGCTGGGATTTCATCGATAACGGTAATGCCAGAAGCGCAAGGTCAATCCTGCCCGAATATCAGAACATAGCCGTCGGCGATGTATTGCCGGCGATTCCCGGAGCTGAGGATGCCTTCGTTCTGGACGCTCTCGATCCAGGGCGAAATCTCGTCCTCACCGTGCCTTGCCCATCGGGTGGCCTCCTTGTCAGCTGGGAGTTCGTGCTTGAAGGATTAGAATATAACAAGACGCGACTAATTGTGCGTGCCCGCGTGTCAGAAACTTGGCTAAGGGACATGCGAGGGCAAGTTTACTCAGAAGGTGGGCCGATCTTGGTCCAGCGTATGTACGCTATTCTGGGGATTATTCCCCGATGGATTATGCTTCCCGTGGCACGTATTGGCCACCGCATAATGGAGGCTCGAATGCTAAGAGGCATTAAGCGACGTGCAGAATCACTAAGCAGATGCTTGAATTAAAGGTGTCCGGTACATTTTTCGGTGTGGATTACTGCGGAGCTTTGGGACGCGGACATCGGCTGCAATTAAGTATGGTGGCCCCGGAATTAGACGCGTCGCTCCTGAGGCGTGGTGGTGGGCTGAGATTATGTGAAGACCGTTCTTATCATGCGTGCTGGGCCAACAAGAGCCGAAGCTCAATCTCAAGGAGCAGGGAGAAACCGACGTCCTCAATAAAACCACACTCTTATCATCCGACGAGACCCAGTTTCTGTATGACCCTCTTCTCAGGGTGTCACCCGTTTAGCAGATCACCATAAAATGCCAAATTTACCTTGGCAAGTACAACCCGGCAGCGGTATTATACGGAAACTATAGATTATGTTGGGCGGCCGTACCCTCGGTGTGTCTCACACAATCAATCAGAACAACAATCTCGTATGCAGGAAGAATGAGCAGGCTGCTAAGGCGTAAAGTAAGAGCTGTTGCGCTGACCATCGTCGCGCCGACATCGGGGTTCCTGCTAATCCTGGCGCTTGAAGTATTTTTGAAAATTGAGCTCTCGAAGCTGGTTAGCTCTATAGTCAATTTGCTTGTAGTTGCCCTGGTCGCCTTCGAGTTATTTCCCAAGCGGCTTGGCATTCCATTTGGAAGAATCGAAACTCGAGAGTTCCTCAAAAGGACCGGCTTTCATCTTCCCCATCACGCATCGAAACACATTGTATTGGGGCTAATTCTCGCGGCCTGTACTTTATCCGGAATGCTTATTGCTTCTATCCTCACCGGCAAATACACGATGAATATCGGCACTATTAACCTCCCGCATCTGGTGTTCTGTTTGAATCCCGCGTTGTGGGAAGAATTGTTCTACCGTGGGGTTTTGACGTTCTTGCTGCTGAAGTTCACAAGGTCATTGAAACAGGCACTTGTGATACAAGTGATTTCGTTTGGGCTGACACACATCCAAGGGGTAGATATTGGGGCATTGGTTGATTCGTTTTCCGTCATTGTATTGGCCATTGGGTTCACCTATACGGCGTACAAAACCCGGTCGTTGGTAGCGGGGGTGGTCTTCCACTACTTCCATGATGCCTTTCTATTCTTTGCTCAACTTCCCGATGGGATATATAGCGGTGTAACCGACAACGCGATGTTTTATGGTATCTTGTGGTTGATGGTAGCAATTGCGTGTGTCATTACCAAGTTGGCTGTCGAGAGGTGTGGGGTACGCGCACCAACCGAGTTGTATAGTATGGAAAGTGTTTAGGCACGTAGAAGAACATCTATCGACGGATGCTATGTTCAGACCCGGCAATAAGCCACCGCACCAGGCAGCAGCCGGCGTTGGGCGAAATCGGCAGACACCTTATGCGTTTGTCCCTTCCATCAAGGTCACTTCATACGTCGCATGGATCATCTGCTAAGAGTTCTTATTCTGCTCGTAGAAGACCATTGCGGGGCTGCCGGCGAAGCTGATACCCATCCAGGCGGCCTCGTCGATCTCATCCTGTGTGAAGCCTTTCTTCTTTGCATTCTTCAGGTGCATCTTAATACAGGGCTCGCAGCGCATGGCGACCGACAGTGCGATGGCAATCGCCTGCTTCGTAAAGGCATCCAGGCCTTGTGGAGCACTTGCCGCGCCTAAGAAGTCTTTGAACTTGGCCTTGATCTGGGCAACGCCCGCCCCTTCAGGGCTGTCGGAGCTGACTGCATCGGCGCAGCATGCAACTTCTTCACTTTTGGACGCGGCGGCAACAGCTGTGGCCGGCTGTTCCAGAGACGCCGGCTCTTTGGCCGGCTCGCTCGGCTCGGCTGTGGGAATCTCGCGCGTGCCGGTTCTGCGGATATTGACGATGCCTGAGCCTTTGGCCAGTACCTTACCGATGGGTGTGGCAGCCGAGACTCCCCCATCGTGCAGCGCCTTAAGAAAGGCGTCGGCCTGCCCTTCGTCGATTGCGATTAGAAGTCCGCCGGAAGTCTGCGCATCGTAGCATATATCGACCATCTCTTGGGGCAGCGAATCGTCGGCAACGACGCGGTCACTGCACGATTCCTTGTTTCGCTCGATGGCCCCGGGCAGTATCCCCGCGGCGGCATAGTCAAGCACGCCGTCAAATAGCGGAATAGCATCCCAGATTACTTCCACGTCGACGCCGCTCGATAAGGCCATTTCAGATAGGTGGCCCATAAGGCTAAAGCCGGTCACATCCGTGCACGCGTGGGCGCTGAACTTGACCATCAACTGCGAAGCGGTTTTGTTGAGCGTGGTCATGGAGGCGGTGGAGGCCTCGACGCTCTCGGCGCGGGCCCTGCCTATCTGCGAGGCAAAGGCAACGATCCCCGTTCCAAGCGGCTTGGTCAGAATCAGCACGTCACCGGGGCGGGCATTGGAATTCGTCACCACCTTATCCTTGTCGATCATGCCAGTCACTGCAAAGCCGGCCTTGGTCTCGCTGTCGTTGATGCTGTGACCGCCTATGATGGCGACGCCGGCCTCTTTCATCTTATCGATGCCGCCGCGCAGAATGTCGTTCATCGCCTTATCGGGTATCTTGCGCACGGGAAACCCAAGCACTGAGAGCGCAGTCATAGGCGTTCCGCCCATCGCGTAGATGTCACTGACCGAGTTGGCCGCCGCTACCTGGCCGAACATGTACGGGTCATCCACAGAAGGTGTGAAGACATCGACCGTTTGCACAAGCGCCTTGCCGTCACCCATATCGTAGATACCTGCATCATCGCCTGCGGGTACACCCACAATCACGCGCGGATCATCGACAGCGGGTAAATCTCTCAAGACTTCCTTCAGAAATGCCTGGTCGATTTTCGAGGCACAGCCGGCCTTCTCCACGAGCTGTGTCAGCCGGACGTCTCCGGTGGGTGATTCAAGCCGCTCGCCCGCGCACAGGCATATGTTCTTCTCCTTGAAGAGATCGCAGGGACAAGGCTTCTTCGGATCACATATACAATGTCCAAGTTTAATCGATCGCTGCATAACCCGTTTTCGTCGTTCCATATCAATCATCGTGATATCCCCAATTTTCCATAGTCTTCGATTATGTCACCGCCCTGCTATCGTCCGGCCGGACACTTCAACTGCCCCTATATCTTTCCGCCGCATAGTTGGTCGCACGCTAGTATTGCCGCCCCAAGTGCACCTGTCAATTGCGGATCGGGCGATACTGTCACGCTGCGGCCGAGTGCGTTCTGCAGCGCTACGTCCATGCCCGGAATCAATGCTACCCCTCCTGTGAAAAGGATCGGCACATCTACGTTGCGACCGGCCATGGCGGCGACGCGAGTGGCTATCGCCGCCTGGACGCCCGCGACGATGTCCTCTCTGGCCTTGCCGGCTGCGAGCAATCCGATAATCTCAGTCTCGGCAAATACAACGCACATACTGCTGATGACAGCGGGATTGCGGCTCTCCGCGGCCACCTTACCAAGAGACTCCAGCTCGATGCCCAGACGCTCGGCGACGACTTCGAGAAAACGCCCCGTCCCTGCAGCACAGCGATCGTTCATCGCAAAATCGCGGACCTTCCCGCCGCCGTCCAATCGCAAGAGTTTGCTGTCCTCTCCGCCGATGTCCACCACGGTCATAGCTTCCGGGACCAAGTGACGCACCCCCACCGCGTGACATGTTATCTCGGTCACCGTCGTGTCCGCGACACTGACCGCATTTCTTCCATAGCCCGTCGCCACTATCCGCCTGATGTCCTTTCTGCCAATCCGCCTGGACTTGCGCACCCTATCGAGAAGCGCCGATGCAAGCGTGTCTTGCTCGACACCCTGGTCACTGAGCCCCCAGCCTATAACCTCTTTGGTGTCGGCGTCCATTAGCATCGCTTTTATGGTCCGCGAACCGGCGTCGATTCCCGCACAGATCATTTCTTTCTCCGTTCTCTCACGGTCTCGACAAGGGCCTGGAGCCGAGTCATCAGCGCCGGACACATCGAATCGGTCAAGGGCGGCACTTCAATCTCCAGCACGGCAATGTCGAGCTCATCGGCGACGACTTGTCTGATGACCTCACCCTCAAGCGCACAGTGGCTGGCGCCCGGAATGCGAGAGACCAGAACGGCCTCAGCGCCGAATCTACGAATATCGGCGCATATCCTCCGGGCCCTGTCGGCCGCCGAGCCTACCATGGGGTCGGCAAGCGCGGTCTGCGCCAAAGCCTCAAGCGGTGGCACGTCTTCCGGGATTTTGTCGAGCGCGTGACTGAACAGATACTCGGTGCCGCATATCCTGGCCCCGCATTCTTCGAGCAGGTTCATCACTTGAAGGTCAGCGACAGGATTCACCCAGAAAATGCGGGCGGCATCGGGTCCGAGCAGACCCACACCCGCAGCCACACGAGATTTGACCTCTTCGAGCAGCTCTTGCAACACCGCAAGCGATTCGTTCTGATCCGAGCAAAAGTGTATCGTGAGCATCTCGGCAATCAGCATCTCAAGGGCCGGGATGGGGCAGACCTCTGCGGTGAACGCAAGCAGCCGCAACTCCGCAAGACAGTCGCGGACCTGGTTGGCCCTTTCTATCCCAACCGCGAGCTTGGCCTCATCGAGGCTTTGGCCCGCCAGCTCTTCAAGGGCGGCTGCGACCCGCTGCAGCTCAGACTTGACGAACTCGATCTGAGACTGCGGCGCAACGAATCCTCCGGGCAATTCGATCGCCGTCTCGCCCGGCTCGGGGCTGCGCCGATGCGGAATCTCCCACCAGAAGATGGGATAGCCAAGGCCGTTAAGCCGCTGGGCAATCGCGGAGAAATCATCACAGGTCGCGCCGACACTGCAGGAGAGCAGATCGGGAATAGGAAAGTGCGCCTCCGTGACAAACGCGCCCAGCATCGCACGCACCGGACAAAAGGATTCATCAATGCCCAGGCTATCGGCGATGCCCAAAAGACCCGCGCTTAGTTCCATCACGCAAGGGATCCACCACGCCCCATCGGGATAGAAAGCAACTACGTTGTCCAGAGAATATGCCATCACGGGCACCGTGCCCAGATCTTTCATGGCGCCGACTATCTTTTTACCCTCGGTTCGGGCCTGGCGCAGGCGGTCCTCCTCGGTGAGTAAGAAGTTCCACAATCTCAGGGCCGCGGGCGAGTTGTCAAACCGCAATCTCACGAGGCCTCGGTCCCCGTCCTGCACGTGTCGGCCGAGCGGCCCCACGTAGCCGGGCCGGCGCGCCCCCGCTCTTTGCAGAGACTCATACTGGCGATCCCACTCGTCCAGAGATATCTGTCTCACGACGCCGGTCACTGCAGCATCTCCAAAAAGGCCCCGATCTGATTTGCCGCCCGATGCTTGTCGGCTTCGCAGTCACCGGTGACACCCACATCCAGAACGGGCAGGTCGGTCCATTCTCTCAATCGCGCAAGCTCGGCGTGCCACATGTCACACCACACGTAACGATGAAGGACAACACCGCGAACGCCACGTTCCTCGAAGTGTTGCTTGAGCCACTGGTAAAGCCCGCTGTTCGGCCTGCGCGATGCGTCCTGGATGCCTCCAAAGTATGCTTCGGCAAGCTCGGTCACCGGATCGTCGCCGATGCTGCGACGATCAAAGCGCTGGCAGATCCCCCGCTCACCACTCTCGGTGGCATCGAGAACGATGCGTCCGCCTGATTCCTCGATAACGTCGAACATATCGAGGTCTTCGGCCATCATAGGGCCACCCACTGCCGCCAAGGGTACACCGCGAGGGGCAGCACTACAGCCGGCGACGTTTGCGGACACGGCCCCCGGCCCATCCATGTTAAAGGCAGCTACCATCTCTGCAAATTGTCGGCCGGACATAAGCTCTCTCTTCGCAAGCAGCGACGACCGGGCGGTATCGTAATCGAGCATCACCTTGGCAAGCTCGCCGTTCGAGACCGCACTGCCGCCAAGCCCAACAAGAAATCGACTAAGCCGCCGTAGCTCATCAACATAGAGCCTCTGTGCTGCAACACTCCGCCAAGTATTCGGCACATTCATCAGAAAAGCCGGCAGCTTCGATCTTCCGACGACGATATCAAAGGCCCGCCTCATCTGGTCACACACCGTCGTCATCACGATGCCCGAGACATCATTCCGCGACATCACCTCGTCGACAAAGCCTCGCACATAGGGACAGACACCTTCCTTCGGACCGACCGCGGGACTCGTACCCGCAGTCCGTACCATCACCCTGCTGGGAACAAGGCCGTGTGCGGCCACCCATTCAGCGGGCACGTATGGGCAGGTGTAGACAATCTTACCCATCAGGCCAAATGCTTCCCCACCTGTGTTCTTTCCTGAACCGTCTCGAACAACGCTTCGACCCTCAGCGCGATGCGCGCCGAATCTGACGGCGAATAGTCGGTTTCAATCCTGAGATGCGGAATGCCCAGCTCCTTCTCGGCGAGCTCTTTGACAAGATACGACTCGACATCATAGGTAAGGCAGGCCTGCCAAATCAGTTCGATCATGCAGTCGGGCCGATACTCTACCGCCAAGTCACGCAGAACCTGCAATCTCCGCTCATTCTTGGTCATCACAGAGCACGGCAGGTGCATATATTTCTCAGCCAGCGCGACTACGGGATCCTCCGCACTTTCATCAACATCCTCAAGAATAGGTTTAAGGCCGGTGCAGTTGTCCATGCAGACGACAAGTCCGCCGTGGGCTTCAATGATGTCCACCACACGCTCGGCGCCATGCACGACCGGCACGCCCGTCATCAATACCCTGACCTGAGAATTCTCGTGACCGTCGGACTTCCGTGACCCGTAAAGTCTAATGGCTTCGGCGTACTGCTCAAAGTCCGCCGGAATTCCCGAGATGTTACTCTTGAAATCCAGCAACTGCCGTCCGGTAAGAGGCGGCGAATCCGATTTCATCAGCTCCGCCAACTCGCGCCGCAGCGCCCTCTCCCGATTCATCGTGGCTATGGCTCGTCTTACCTTTTCGTCTGTGATCTCGACGCCGAAGCAGTCCTGCAGTTTGGCTCTGAGCTTGCGAAGCTCACTAATCCAGTGAGTCATTGCGTCCGGGTCCGTTGGCTTCTGAGGCAACTCGAGCACGTAGACGTCCCTGGTCAACCCCATCAACTCATACATCTTCTTCTTGCCGTCACAGGTCGTCTCAGCCACAACCAAGTCCGCCATCTCAAGAAACGGGTTTGCCTGCTTGACATGATAGCCGTAGGTGGACTTGATGAGTGGACACAGGTTGGCGGGCAGGTGCTCCTCAGCCGGAGGGATCATCTCCGCCGAGCCGCCACACAGACATACGGGGACACCATCGGCGGCCATAATCAGCTCTCTGGGCGTGTATTCGCACATGATCCCGACAACGTGCTTGCCCTCGGCCTTGGCTTGCGTCGCGTACTCGTAGCAGTTAGGTATCATCTTGGCAAACCATGCGAACGGTCCGCTCTGCTGCTTGCTGTCCTCGGATTCCACCGGGCCGCACTTCGGTTCGGGCGGGTCACAGGGATCGGCAGGATCGACGTCGGGTATGTCACCATCACAGCACTTCGCCATCTTATGCTCCCACTATATTGGAACGAATCACCTCTGCTTTCGGGCGACAAACAAGCCTTGTCCAATCTTGCCCGCGTGCGCCAGCTCTTGCATGAAGACCATCTCCCTGCCAAGGGATTCCATCAATTCCATGTCAAAGCCGATGATCTTCAGAGCATCGTACGTCAACTGCATATTGAGTATGTTCAGGTACAGATCAACGTGTGGCGCAAATCTGCCGGTGTCCTCAGCTGTGCCAACCTCGCAGCCGTTCGCGTCCAGCAAGTCACGATAGCCCTCTATATTCTGCACGTTCGGGAACTTCATGAACTTCAGAAACCTCTCCGCTTCGCCGTCACTGAGTCCCACATCCCCTTCAATCCAGTCGGTGAACGCAATCACTCCGCCCGGCTTGACGATACGGGCCGCCTCGGAGATCAGCTTGCCTTTATCGACCACGTAACACCAGGCATCCTCGCCCCATACGAAGTCCGCGCTCGCATCGCCGAGCCCGCTATCACACACATCTGCAACCGTGAATTCTATCTTGTCAGACAATCCCTCTTGTTCGCATCGACGACGACCCCGCTGCACAACCTTCTCAGTGGCATCCACTCCCACCATCTGCGCCACATCTCGAAAACGGACGAGAAATCGCATGCCGGCGCCGTTGCAGCAGCACAGGTCCACACCGCTGCTGCCCGCACTTATGCCGGCCTTGTCCGCAAGATCGCTCGAGGATGCAAATCCGCCGATGTGAATCTGCTCTCCCATAATTAGCTCCCAAAGGTCGCCTTCGAGGCCGCTGTACACCGCCTGTACGTCGCTTAGTCCGATGTTCTCGATGGTCTTCATGACTTCTACCTCCCGCAAATATCTCCTGAAATAAAAAAGGCGGACAAGAGAAGTTTTCTCTGTGTCCGCCGGTCTTCGTGGCAATATCCTTCTACTGTATCAAGTGCCAGGTTTCCTCCTGCTTCGTCTCAAGCGGCCCAAGATCAACATCCACTAACACCTGGTACTTGCCCTTGAAGTCGTCTGGTACTCGCCACGAGTACCGGCAGGTGCCGCCTCAGCCATACGCGAACTTGCCTGAGGCAAGTACGTCTCCGGCTTCATCGATAACCTTAACTGCCGGCGCCGAGGCCCGCTGACCGTTCTTGGTCACGATCTTCTGATACTCTTCACCTGCCCGGCCGACGATCGAAAAATCGACGTTGACCTGCGACCCGCGCCGGTTTACTTTCGGTTGGATGGTAAACGGCGGCCCCGGCTTGAGCACGGTAGTCTCGCCGTTCTTGACCTTGATACTCGCCAACTGGCCCCACGGACCGCTACTCTCAAGCGCCCACCTCTGGCCATCCTGGTTCGCGACTATGTCCAGATGCACCGGCCGGTACACCCGAGCACTTAGCTTGGCAGGTGCGTCTCCGGAACTGATTGTTGCGCTACCCGCCCAACCGCTGGCAAGTCGCATCTGAACGTCAGGAGTCTCGATCTTCACATAGCCTGCCTTGCCTCGATACAGGAAGAATACCAGCAGGGCCCCGGTGATGATCGCTAGTGAGATTACAATGTCTCTCTTCTTCATATTCGTACCCCTTTCGTCCTGTTTTTACCAAAGTCCACCGGTGGCTGTCAAGGTAAAAGTTCCGCCCACCGCCCCCATTATTCAGGCGAAAACTCGCTCGTTTGGGCCAATTGGCTGCTCCGATCAGCGACACAACCTAATTGACTGTGTGCCAGCTTTCGTCCTGGCGGACCTCGAAAGGCCCCAGATGGGTCTCGACCTCTACTCGGTACGCTCCCCCGTAGCCCCTTCCACCATAGCCCTGTCCTGATCCGGGTGGCACTCGCCACGAGTGCTGACAGTAGCCGCCTCACCCATACTTGAACCGGCCGGAATCGACGACACTTGCAGTGCCGTCTACTATCCTGAACGTCGGCTCAGGTATAGGTGTCGTGTTCTTGTCTCCACCGGGCTTGTATAGTTCCCCCGCCCGGCCCTCAAGCTCGAAGTCCACCCAGGCCTTTCCGCCGCGCCTGTCTAAAGATGCCCTGACCTGAAATGGCGGGCCGATTCTAAAAGAAGTCGTCTCTCCCGGCAGGACCTCAAAGGCGGCAAGCTCCCCGGCCGTTACAGTTGACCTGGAGCTTCTGAAAACCCATCGGTTCCCCGCCGAGTCGCGCTCCGTCAGCTCCAACGAAACCACCCCATATTTTCCGGCGGGCACGCGCCACTTCGACCCGGGACCGGTCAGGTGCAGGTGCTCGGCATCGGACCAGAGCCGCAACTTGACCTGCTCACCGCCAAAATCGAGTGTCCCGAATCCAGGGGTGGCCCGCCTAAACTCGACGGTGCTCCCATCTTCGGAAACGCTGGCATTGTAGTAATCGCCATTGACTTTGACCAACCGGCTGAGCGGCATAATCTCCGACTCGCCGGCGTCACCGAAATCAAACTTCGCATTGCCGTCGAGGTCTATCGCGAACACGTCGCATCCCGGCGCCCGGCCACCCGCGGCCGGTGGCGTAAACAATTCATTGTACTTGCCATCAAAATCGCGATCGATAGTCGCGATCTTGTACCTCCTGCCGTCCAGAGTGACCCGCCCCTCACGGTAAAACGCCGGAGAAAATGTAAGCCACTGTCCGTCGGTACATTGTACGTGGAACGCCGCCTTTGGCCTTGCTCCTTTCTCGGCCGGTGGCACCGATACGGGGCCGAAGGCGTACACCGTCTGCACCCGAAACCAGCCCAGCCTCGTGCCTACATATTCGGTCTCATCTGACAGTAGGCCGTCGCCATCCGTGTCCAGACGAAGCTTCGCGTGCCTCCACCCACGGGTGGAACGGTAGACTATCGCCGGAACGTCTCTATCGCCCACAGGAACAGAGACGTACAGCGCCTGTGCAGGCACATCGGCCGGTAGATCCCGCAGATCCGGCGGCCTAACCAACGTCGTATCCCGCCGTTGAAACGCGAGGTATCTTGCTGGGTTGTGTCCCGTGGCGGGCACGGTCTTCAGCCTGGCTTCGGCCACAACCGGACCTACGGAAAGGGGCTCCGGAGTCTGCTGCTTTCTGGTGCCTCCCTGCCGCCTGGTCCGAAGCATCATCTCATAGGGCGTTTCTCTCTTGGCAGAAGATGAGAAAGCCCCCCTGTTGTTGCGACTTCTCACGTGGCGCGAACCGGCAGCCTCGGCGAGGCTTCTTGCCTCACCTACTGCGAGAACCGCCAGCAGGATCGCCGCCCCGCATGCACAGAACCATCGTAACCAGTCTGGTTTGGCTTTCATAGCAGCAGATCATCTCGGTGGGGCAAGCCCCACCCTACCTTCTAAGACGTTGCCAGAGCCACCCTGTTACATCTTTTCGAGCCTTTTTGCCAAAAAGGACCCGACCGCCTACCGCTGCTCTGCTTCGATGCCACCCAGCGCATGTGGGGCAAAAAAGGTCATTTGCGCCAGACTCTTGCCCGAGCCACTGCTGCCGCTGTTCGCAATAGCGGCGCGGAATCCCTCTCTAAGAATTCGCAGGTGCTCGCGGTTGCCGGTCAGTTGGGCTTCGTATGCCAGGGCTTCGACGCTAAGCATGAACAAACCGTAAGGCCTTGGCGACGACAGAGGGCAAGCCGTATAGCGAAACGTCTTGACGTCTTCCTGCCAACACTCGCGGATCATCTGATCTATTCCGACGGTGATGGCCTTGAGTACCTCCGGGTCGTTTGTGCGGCGATGATAGCGGGCGAGGGCGGACAGTGTGAGGCCCTCCATAAACGGCACGTTGCCCCGGCAGCGCTGGTCGCGATATTTCTTTTCGCGTTCCTGGCGGGTGCTGCCCTGTGGATGCAGGCAATGATCAGAGGCCAGCCGCACGACCCAACCCTGGTCCCAATCAATATTCTCCCTCAAGACTTGCCAGTTCTTCGTAGCGGCCTCCAGATATCGTGACTCGCCGGTAGCTTCATACGCAGCCAGGACAAGAATCATCGGCCAGCCGAGCGCGCGAATATGCGTGCCGTAGGAAGTGGGCATGGCCCGCACCATCGCATCGGCAGCCATCAGCGCGACCTCGCGGGCGCGACGGTCACCGGTTAGGTAATAATAGTCCAAGTCACCTGATATCCACACGTGGCCGTAGTTGGTGCTGTGGCCCATGTGGTAGGTGCGACTGACCGGCAGCGGCGAGTCTGTGTAATAGCCGCCCGCATGGTTGAGACAGTGCAGCCATATCTGCCCTGCCTGCGGCGGCGCACCCCAAGGATTCTTCAGGTGCGGATTGGTGGCGTGTACTATGTCGATGTCAATGTGATGCTGTGCCGCCTGCTCACCGCGTTCGAAGAACCGCCGGTCACCTGTGCGCACGTATTGCAGGAACATCCCGTGCGCCAGATCGTATTCGAGGTTGCCCCAGTTCACTCGGCGTTCGCCGAACCAGTCGCCGTAGTTGAGCATCCCGTACTCGCGGACCTGATCGCGCCGCTTCAGGTGCGCATCCAACGCCCCGGCAAACCAGGCATCGTAGCCGAAGAACTTGTTACGATCAGCTGGCGGCAAGTCACCGGCGGCACCTGTCGAGTTGACGTAAGCCGGCTCGCATGTGGCCAACAATGGCTCCTCCGTCGCCCGGAAGAAACGTGAGAGCCGCCCCACGTCCGGCTTACCCGCAAAGAACGTAGCCCATAATTCGTGTGTCTTGGCCACGCCCACCTTAAAGGTGTGCACGCCGTTGCGGAGGGCATAATACAGCTTGTTTTCCTCATCCAGCGGTTTGCCATCGTAGAGTCCCTTCGGAATTCTCGGACAGATGCCCAGCACGACTCGGTCCTGCCCGACTTCGACGGACTTAGGCCAGTTCTGCCAGAAGCTGCCCAGCCCAACGGCAAATCCCGCCCTACTGGCGCCAACGCCCGCCCAGCCGGCGGCGCGCGAACCCGCAGCACGGCCGTCTCGCCGGTAGTGACTCTCGTCGACCTGAAGGATGCTTCCCATCTCCATCTGGGCCTCGCGGCCATCCAACAGACCGTGGTTAGCCTCACCCACCTCCTTCGCCAGCTGTGCCCCCAGACCGAGCTGCTCGATGCTGGCCATCAGCGAATCCTGGTGGTCGTTGATGAAGGTGTAGAAGCAGCGAACAAAAGGCTTGCCGCGGAACGCGTGGATGCGGACCACGTAGCGAAACATCGAGTCATCCCCGGATGCGTGCCGGCCGCTGACACGGACGCACGCGCGGAGTGGCCCCGATTGTTCGACGACGATTTCCGCAGGCGCACGGGTAGATAGAAAGCCCTCAGATCTCGTGTCCACCACGTAGAATCCGCCGCCGCCGTCGGTCACGCGTTCATCTTTGGCAAAGCGGCCGTCGCCGTTGACATCCAGCAACACCGAGCCGAACGGGTCGAACCCATCAGACTGCAGATTCAGCCGCAGCGGACCGGTGTCTATGGTCGTCTGCGCCGCGGTCTTCGCGACCCGGACTGGGTCGGCGACAACAGAGCGACGTACGTCTGATGCGTGGCGTAGGTCGAACGTCTTGGTTTCACTTGCCGCCAAATCCACCTGGAAATCGACCAGCAGCCAGCGCACCGAGCCATCCGGCCAGCTCGCGAGGACCTCCGTTTGCAGCGGCGTCTCCCTGCCGTCGTTGTCGAGCAATGCAATGTATCCCGTATCGCGGAGTGCCCCCTGAGCAAATGGAACGCCCGAACTCACCGGCCAGCCACTCCGTGACACGCCGCTCGGCTCTTGGACCGAGAGTCGTACGGATAGACCCTCTACCGATTCGGTAGACCACGGGACAATTGCGAGTAGGAGCAAGATAGACCGCTTCGATCTGTTCTTCTGAGTCGACATTAGTTTCCCTTCCTTCTCGGCTCCGATTGTTGCCCCTCTGCTGTCTCAGCGAAATGAATGTCCTGGAGTCGCGGGCTATTGTGGAAATTCGGGCTCAGTTAATACTATGCCAGATTTCCTGCTGTGTTGCCATAAAGGGTCCGAGATTGACGGTTACAGGGATGCGGTACCTTCCTTTGAGACCCCTCGGCACTCGCCACGAGCACCTGCATATGCTTCCTCACCCATACTCGAAGCGACCGTCAGCGAGCTCTCTGCCCAGCTCGTGCACAATCCTGAACTTCGGCTCCGGCTCTCGTTGCCCGTTCTTGATTACCCCGGCCATATACCTCTCCCCGGCCTGCCCCTCGATTGTGAGACCAATGGACACGTCCTGCCTGCCCGTTTGCCGAACGTCAACTTTGATCAGAAGAGGCGGTCCCGGCTTTTTGCCGCTACTCGCGATACGCGCCAAAGGCTGACCGGTAATCAGATCAAGCTCCCACTTGGTCCCCGTATCATCTATCACCGACAGCGGCGAAAGACCGACCTGTTCGGCGCTGAGCCCAGGGGGGCCGCCGTCGGACCGAAGCAGGCTCCAAATCAAAAGTACGAAGACCACAATGCAGGCCGCGATGGCGGCTTTCTTGCGCGGAGAAGAACGCTTGAAATCCTCGAAGAAACTTGACGCTATGGCCCGAGCTATCTGCCTCATATTGCTCAGCCCCCGTCGATGATATCCCTGATCTTGTTCAGCCCATGTCAGACGACTGTCCAAACCCTGGTGAATAGGTCAAATGGTTGATTGGCTAACCGGCTCCTACTCACCAATGCGGCAATTGTAACACGAATACGCCTCTTTGGCAGGATTTTTTTCTTCTTTTGACGAATAAGGCCGGTATAATTGACTATGATGCGGCTCAGCGAGTACGGACAACATGGCCGAGTACCGTGCTGCAGGAAGCCGGGCCGCGTTTATTGCAAAACGCAGCGCAGCTTCGAACGCTGGAGTTGTGCCGCAAGGATGTTCAGTTAGGGGGTCAACCGATGCGACTCAGAAAGTTACGTGCGTTTACATTGATTGAATTGCTCGTCGTGATCTCGATCATCACCTTGGTTACGGGCATACTATTGCCGTCGCTTCAGAGGGCCCGCGAACAGGCCAGAAGGGCCACCTGCATGGCCAACCTGCGGTCGATCGGGCAGGCCGTGTACGTATATGCCAACAACAACGACGACAGGCTCGTCCCGGGCGACTCCGCCGTAACCTGGGCTGTCTGGGCCCAAAGAACCGAGGCTCCCACCGACGAGGAGCCAGGCCGCGGAGAGGTCAACTTAGGGTATCTGCTTGCCGCCGGCACGTTGCCCGTCCCAAGAGACTTCGATAGCGTCCTTTTCTGTCCTTCCAGCGTAATTGGCCCCGGCAAGCCATCCAAAAGGGCCGTCTCTCAGAACTGGGGCAAGGACAATGCCAGGGCGTCGATAACCTATATGTTCAACGAAGCCCTCGACGGCTTCGGCAACTCTGTTGTCAGCGGCGTGGGGGCCCTCCTCTCGCACAAGAACAAGATCAACTACCTTCTGTCGGACGGCAGCGTCCAGACGTTCAACGCCAACCCATTGATCTTTGACGACACGGTGGGACCCGAGCTGTTGCAGGAAGTCTCAGCCCGACTTGGCGTGTGCTTTCCGACCAGTATGCTGCACACGTGGTTTGAGCAAGGTGAGGTCAACCTCACTGAGGCAAGAGCGTTCCTGAACGATCCTTCGGCCTGGGCTAACAGCAAGTGCTCGCCGGAGCCGCCAACGCCGGTACTTATGGCAAACCTCGCCAACAAGTCTCTGGTTTCTGACATGATAGGATACGTGGCCGGACATGCGGTGGAGCCTGTAGGCGACACGCGCCGTGGGTGACGATAGTACTGCTGCGGCCGTGTCGGCCGCATCCTAACTTTCGTATTCGGTTACCAAAGAATCAACAATGACACAGCCGAACCAACACGTTCTGCGAAAGCTACCGTCCGTCGAGTCCCTCCTTGGTGAGCCGCAGCTTCAACCCGCCGCAGAATCGTCCGGAAGAAAGCTTGTCACCGAAGCCCTGCGCTCGGCGATTGACGACCTTCGCAGCTCTTTGCTCTCCGAAACGCCCCCCCAGCTCACTGAAGAGCAGATACGTGAGAAACTCATCGCAAGCGTCAACTCACAGCTCAAGGCTGCCGCCAGGTGCCATTATCGCAAGGTCATAAACGCAGCGGGTATCATTCTGCATACGGGCCTGGGCCGGGCCGTCCTGCCTGGCCAGGCGCTCAGGCAGATTCAGGATGAACTTGCGGGATATTCCCTTCTGCAGACAGACATCGAAACCGGCAAACGCTCCAAGCGTGATGAGCCTGTCGAACGGTTGCTGCAACAGCTCACCGGCGCCGAGGCGGCCACCGTTGTCAACAACAATGCCGCCGCCACCGCCATCGTCCTAAATACGGTCGCAAAAGACAAGGAAGTCATCGTCTCTCGCGGCCAGCTGGTCGAGATCGGCGGCTCATTCCGCCTGCCGGACGTCATGGCCTTTAGCGGCGCCAAGCTCGTCGAAGTCGGCACCACAAACAAGACCCACGCCCGCGATTACGCCAACGCGATTACCGAGAACACAGCTGCAATCCTCCGCGTGCACCCGAGCAACTATAAGATTCAGGGATTCTCTTCCGAGGTCCCCCTCGCTGAGCTCGCTGAGATCGCACACAAGCATGACCTAGTCATGGTAGATGACGTCGGAGCGGGCGCTCTGGTTGATTTTTCGCAATTTGGATTTGATCCCGAGCCGACTTTGCCCGACTCGGTACGTGGCGGCGCCGACATCGTGACATCAAGCGCCGACAAACTGATTGGCGCATCACAGGGAGGGATCATTCTCGGCAAGGCCAAACTGATTGACGCAATACGAAGGAACCAATTCGCCAGAATCGTCCGCGTCGGCAAGCTCACACTCGCCGCACTTGAAGCGACCCTGAAGCTATTCCTCGATGAGTCCATCGCCCTTCGCGAGGTTCCAACGCTGCAGATGCTCAGACGCAGTGGCTCCGAGATCGCCGCAGCGGCCGAGAGCCTTGCTTCGCAAATACGTAAGAAGAGCTCCGACATCGCAGTTGCAACCATCGCAGGCTTCTCACAGATGGGCAGTGGCTCACTTCCCACGCAGAATCTCGCCACGACGCTGGTGGCTCTGGCCCCGAAGAAGATAAGCGCCGAGTCACTCGCCCAACTGCTCCGCCGCTACAGCACGCCCATATTCACGCGCATCCAGAACGACCAGGTCCTGATCGATCCCAGGACCCTTCGCGACGGGGATGACAAGATTGTAGTCTGGGCCATAGGCGAGATTCTGAGCGGGAGCGATTAGTACCGATGGATCCGGCGCAGAAGAACATCACACTCGGGACCGCAGGTCACATAGACCACGGCAAGACAGCCCTGATAAAATGTCTCACGGGATGTGACACCGATTATCTGAAGGCCGAGAAAGAACGCGGGATGTCCATCGACCTCGGGTTTGCGCCGTGCACTCTCGCGGACACCGAGGTCGGTATCGTCGACGTCCCCGGCCATGAGAACTTCATCAAGACAATGGTAGCTGGCGCAAGCGGCATCGATGCGACCATCTTCGTCATTGCCGCCGACGACGGCGTAATGCCGCAAACCCAGGAGCATCTGGACATCCTCTGGCTGCTTGGCGTCAAGCAAGGGATCGTCGCTTTGACAAAGGTGGATCGGGTCGGACCGGAGAGGCTCGGCACTGTCACCGCCGAAGTGAGGGATTTCCTGCAAGGCACATTCTTGGACGGCGCGCCGATCCTCCCTGTATCAAGCATCACCGGGCAAGGCTTCGATGCCTTCTACGAAGCCCTCATGAAGCTCGTCACCTCTGTCACGCCGAAAACAACAGACGGCGTATTCCGCCTGCCGGTGGAGCGGACATTCAGCGTCAAAGGTTACGGCACGGTGGTCACCGGCATTCCGGTCTCAGGCTCAGCCAAGATCGGTGATGAAGTGGTCCTCTTCCCCCATCAGACAAAGGGCCGGATAAGAGCTATACAGGTCTACAAGCACGATGGTGACACCGCTCTCGTCGGCCAGTGCGCGGCGTTGAGTGTTCCGCAGTGGGACTACAAGAGCATTGAGCGCGGCAACGTCGTGACGGTCGGCGAGTACTTTACACCACAGCGCTGGTACTTGTGCGATCTGCACGTGCTGAGTCATGAAGGAATCGGCGTCAAGCACGGCACAACCATGAGGTTTCACACGGGCACCTCTCAGGTTGTGGCCACAATATACCTGATGCAGGGCAACACCGCATCGGCCGGTCAGCGGCACCTTGTTCAGGTAAAACTGGAAGAACCGGTCGTAGCAGCACCCGGAGATCGTTTCATCTTGCGCACCCTTTCGCCCGCCCATACGGTCGGCGGAGGAATGATCGTAGAAGCAATTCCGAAGAGGCTGAAGCGCAGCAACCCCGAAGTGCTTGAAGATGGTCAGATCCGCGCCAAGGCAGTCGCAAATCGCAACGACTTCGTCGAGTATTGTATAAGGACTGCTAAGAGCTTCGCTACGAGCGAGGGCGAGTTGTCACGCCGCACAAAGGTGCCGCCGGAACCGCTGAAGCAAATCCTATCCGGACTCATCGATCAGGGCACGGTCCTTGAGCTGGGCTCCAAAGCATACAATCACAAAGACACCGCAGAGCTGATCCGGAAGAAGCTGCTCGCTACAGTGAGCGACTTCCACAAAAGACAGCCGGAAAGTCCGGGCATACCCACCGAGCAACTTCTCGTCTCTGCCCAACTCGCCAAAGGCGTTTTCGATGGAATTCTCCGTCTCTTGCTCGCCGAAGGCAAACTCGTGGAAAGGAAGCACTGCCTCGCGTTAGCCGAGCACAGCGAGACCTTTGATGAACCAGAACTGCAGCTTCTGCGAAAGGTCGAATCTCTTTTCAAAGCAAGGCCCTTCAAACCGCCGTCGTATCGGGAAGTGGCCGAACAGACCCAGGCGGCCCCGGAGCAGGTGCAGAGAATCCTGCGAATACTCTCCGAGCAGGAACGGCTCGTCCGAGTCGAGAACGATCTGCTCTTCCACGCTGACGCCGTCGAAAAAGCCCGGCAGACTCTAACTTCGTTCATCAAGAAAGAGGGCAGGCTCGAAAGCGTCAAGTTCAAGTATCTTCTGGACACCACGAGAAAGTTTGCCATTCCCCTTCTCGATTACTTCGACCGCATCGGCGTTACGCGCAGGTTGGGCAACACCCGTTATCTAAATGCGCCCACGCGAACGTGATAGCGACCAGTAGCCCGCGCTCGATACCACGGCCCCACCCCATATTCGCACCGGACGCGATCATCTCCAAATCCAAGTACTCCGTCCCTAACCGCACATTCCAGTGGACAGCGGCCGGACAACTCAGGTATGCTATGATGGCTTACACGCTATTTGATGAGGTCAGGAGAATTAGAAATGCGTTTTGGCAAGATAGCCGGGATTTTTGTTCTTGTGCCACTTTTGACGATGATCGCCATGCGCCTGCTCAAGCCCGGCTGAGGCAATCCACTTGCAGCCCTTGCAGGGTTGCTGGTAATGGCGTCAATTCCTTTGGCCCTGGGTTTTGGCATCGCCGGGATCGTTTGCGACCGGCGCAAATTGCTCGCGATCATCGCCACGGCCGTCGCCGGCCTGTTCGTGCTATTTTACTTGTGCATGATGGGCATCAGCATAATGCACATGTGGTGATGTGCCGCGTTGCGCATCCCCTGTGCGTCACTGTGGCAGTGTGCTTGAGTAGCCAAGGCATATTGGAGCGGTCTCTCTGCGCTCAGACATGCCGGACCAACATTCGAGTTATCGTCGGCCCGAATCGAGATAACCTTCAGGAACGACAAAGAACTTGTAGCCCCCGACATCACTAAAGAATATTCGATCCTTATTCTTTTCGAGCCATGACCGCCACGTGTCGGCGCTCTCGAACTGTTCCCCGCGAAAGTCGGTGTAGCGGGCGAGCAATTGCCGAGCGGTCTTGGCGTGGGATCTGTCATCGAGCAGATCGATGAGCTGCTCTAACGTAGACAGCGTTCGATTGGAATCCAAACCCAGCGACCTTAGCTCGGCATCGACAATATACACGCGGTCGCGATAGACCAACTCAAGATTGTCCCTGTAATACTCTGTCAGGCCCTCGGGGTCACCTTCGTATTTTACCATCAGCTCGTCGGAGAAGGAATGGGAGAAGAACTTCTTGTCCTCTATTTCGTTTATCAACCGGGCGAGTCGAATTGCATTCAACCGGTGACTTGAGTTCCTGAAAACCAGTGGAGTTTTGCCGTCGAACCTATGGATGTAACATACACAGTTGAGGAAGAATTTGCGCCCGGCCTCGGTCATCTGAGACGGCGGAAGCGAATAGCCCCATTGCAGGAAATTGCCGTGGCGGCCAACGCCGACGGCGCCGTATTCTTTTCCGGTGTTGAAGCCAAGCGCGAGCGCCTCGGCATCCGGCGAGTCGGTGAAGCCGTACGCGCGAGCTACGACGCTACCAGGTATCTTGCCGCCGACTTTCCTGCCGTCCTGCACGAGCCAGACCTTCATCTTCTCGGGCAGCTTGTCCGGACCCAAGTGCCGATCGTGATAGTTGCCCGGCGTGTCCCACTGCTCATACTCCGGCTCAACCACATAAGGAGTGCGGTAGACCTCATGATCGAGCGACTCACCATGAGCCGCATCACGCATGCAGCTTCACAAGTATCCCGTCTTGAGCTGCCAGCCTGAGCACATCAGCGCCCCCGGCACACCAACCGTGACCACCGGCCGCGATAATCCACTCAAGTCCCTGCACCGCGGTGCCTTGAACCCATCGCCGTCATAGTCGAGAATAGTGACATCGAAGTCCTTGGTAAAGCTCTCGTCGAAGTCACTCAGATCGGCCATCTCAACCGCCTTGAAGTTTTTGGTGAGAAACTCGACGAAATCCTTCTCGCGCTCGGAATCCGGATGGCCCGCATACAAAATGCGCAGATCAATCTTGCCCGACGCGTTCGGCTCATAACTCCGCTCAGGCGCGGGGACGAGCCTTCTGCTGTCGACCTGGTCGGGGATGCTTTCTTTGCTTTCGACGGGGCTGGGCCGCTGAGTCTCTTGCGGCTGATCTTTCTTCCTGCAGCCCGATAGACCGCTCAGTAACCCTACCAGCAAGACAGCCAGGGCTATGTAGGTAATTCTGTATTTCATGGCAAACCCAATCGGTGCCAGCAGCGCACTCGCCCGAAAGCTCACCTACAAAGCGTATTGTAGCGAACCGCCGACGCCAGAACAAGCCGGAAAGCCGGATCGGCGGAAAGATAGAGCTTGACTTGAGAGTGCTGACCCCTTATCATGGAGACCGATACAGCATCGGTGAGAGGCCGAGCTGATCTGGACTTCTTGCGAGAAGGAGCTTGTCATGGGAGACAAGGCATACCTGCGATATCTTATAACCTCTGGCACCATAACCGCACTGTGTCTCGCGGTCATTCTGGTTGTAGCGGGCTGCAAGAAGAAGACCGAGGAGAGGACGGATGAGCTGGTCTTCGATCTCGAGGAGGCCTCGGCCTTCAACGCACACCCACGAATCTCTCGTTTTGCCATGGGTCAGTACGCATCGTGCGGCTTTGACCGCCAGCTTCCCGCCGAGTCATATCCAGCCTTTGAGTCAGACAACCCAATCTGTGGCGAGATCGACTTCGCTTCATCAAACGGCGAGTACCATTTCGCAATAGATGAATCTCAAGGAACGGGGCAAGGTTACGACAGGCTTTATTTCGATCTCGACCGGGACCGCGACCTGCGGAACGACGCCCCGCGGGCCGCCCTTAAGGACCCACCGGAGGGCGTGCTGCTCGGCTACCCGGACATCGAGCAAGAGGTATGCTTCGATCCTCTACAGATACCCTTTGACTTCGGCGCCGACGGCAAGCGCCCTATCGAGATAATGCCCCACCTGGTCGTCTACGGCGAAGACAGAGGGCCGCGCATGAGCTTCGCTGCCACGAGGCTCCGCAAGGGACGTCTAAGAATCGGCGAACAAGACCTCGATGCATTCTTGGGACACACCTACAATATATCCGGTCGACTCGACCAATTGGGGGCCGCTTTCTACCTGGTCCCGTGCGACGACCCCGGGCATCCGTTCTCCTGGTGGGGAGCCGACATTCTCAAGGCCATGCATAATATCGGGGGCACCTACTACAGCTTCTCCACCACACCGAGAGGGGACAAGCTGTACGCCCGACCATACAGCGGTGCTCTGGGCACATTCGAGGTCGATGCCGGCGGACGCAACGTCCAGGAGGTTACGATGCGCGGCTCGTTGCGTTCAGAACGCACCGCCGTCGCAGTTGGAGAAGGAATGGAAAGAGGCTGGCCCAAGGCCACGAAGCGGTGCCGGGTGCCGGTTGGCGACTACCTGCCCGCCTACTTAAGGCTCTCACTCGGAAACCTCAGCATCTTCATTTCAAATAACTACCACGCCGACGGCCAGCCACATGGCGGCGGTGGGATGGCTCGCGTGTACGGTATCGAAATTCGCAAGGACAGACCCTACGTCTTCGACCTTTCAAATAAGCCGGAAGTGATATTCCCCTCGCCGGTCAACAACCAGCGGGTCAAGGTAGGCGACGAACTCCGCGTCGAGGCCCTATTGATAGATCCGAAACTCGACATAATGATTCGCGACCTCGACGAGATTGTGCGAGCCGAGACAGGAGAATCATCAAGCGCCGAGAGCGGCGCGCGTACAGTCACTGAGCAGCGCAAGTCTCTCGAACCGGAAGTTCTCATCACGCGGGCGAACGGCGAAAAGGTCGCCGAGGGCGTCATGCCCTTTGGGTGAGCCGGCACCTGCGGGTACTCGTGGCGAGTGCCAACCGACCTTGAACTCGACGGAGAAGAGGAGCAGTTGACCGTGCAGGTTACCTATGATACCAAGCAACTCTACGGCACGGTCGTAGGAAGACGCCAGATCACTGTTTACCTCAATTGAGCAAGCACGTGGGACGGAAAGAGATAGGTACATGAAGCGGTCTGAGGCTGTCTGCAGGATACCCCTGCTGGGCTTGCTTTTTGCGATATTCGCCGTCGAGTGCCAGAACAGAATCTGCACGGCGGGCGAGCAAGGGCAAGCATCCGCGGCCATATTCAGCCTTGAGGAAATCTCGGCGTTCGAGCTGGCCGAGCAATGGCCACAATGTGCCAGGGGCCACGCGGGCGAGTGCGGCTATGAGCCCGAAGCCGACATCGACACCTACCCGACATTCACCTCAGCGAAGCCCATATACGGCTCGGTCCGGTTCGCCGGCGAATATGGCGATACGCGGTCCGGAACCCGGTATCATTTCGCCATTGATGAATCTCAAGGGACGGGACAGGGCTACGACCGGCTCTACTTCGACCACAACCTGGATGGGAACCTGCAGAATGACGCCCCACTGGCTGCCCTGAATGACCCACCCGAGGGCGCGATGGTCGGCTACGTAGACGTCGACCGGCAGGTTTGCTTCGACTACCTCGACGTACCATTTGACTTCGATCGCAATGGCACGCGTCCGCTTGAGATCATGCCGCGTTTGACAATTTCAGAGAATGGATATGCGAGTCTCCGGTTCGTGACCACTGTGGCCCACAAGGGCGAAATTGAAATCGCCGGCCGGCAATACGATGCATTCTTGGGGCATAACTTCGTCATCGGCGGGTGGTTCGATCATCCATCCACAGCTCTTTGCCTCGTCCCCCAAGCCAAACCGCGGCGCCAAACCCAGTGGTGGGGAGCAGATCAACTGATAGTAATACACGTCATAGATGGAAGACACTATCGCTTCTCCGCGACGCCCGCCGGAGACAAGCTGACCGTGCAGCCGTACGAAGGTGAGTTTGGCAGTTTCAAGATCGGCTCGGGCTGGCGTCTCGCTCGCAAGCTGAGAGTGGTCGGCTCATTGCGATCGACCGACGCCGCCCTGGCCGTCGGCCGGCAGTCAGAGGATGGGGAACTGGCGGAATCCAACAACTGCGCACTTCCAGTCGGCGATTACCTGCCCAGCTATCTGACGGTATGGTTGGGTTCCACGCGCATCGATGTCTCAGATAACTACCACTCGGATGGAAAGGGACGCGACCGTGGAGGTCGACCACAAGTCTACGGGATCAAGATTCGCCAGAACAGACCGTTCGTCCTCGACTTCTCCAACGAGCCAGCGGTTATGTTCGCTTCTCCCGCCGCAAACCAGCGTATCAAGCTCGGCGATGCACTGAGCGTAAAGGCCGTCCTGACCGACCCCAAACTGGACATTATGATTCGCGACCTCAAGGCCAAGCCGATCTCCGGGACACCTCAAGTGCTTGGAATTCCCGCGGTGATAGCTCTGGCCGGCCTTGCGTGTCTCTGGATGCTATCGCGCCGGCTGCGTGTGCGCCGCGGCTTGTGGCTGTCAGTTGCAGCTGTGAGTGCTGTTGCCGCAGTCATTGTGACCACAGGTGCGTACTTGGTCCTTGTGGATGTGGTCAATGCCCGTTTAGAATATGGAGACATCGTGCCGCAGGTAGTCGTCCGTCGCGCCGACGGCAGAGAAGTCGCGAGCGGGCAGATGCCGTTTGGGTGAGACGGCACCTGCGGGTACTCGTGGCGAGTGCCGACCGACCTCAAACTCGACGGAGAAGAGGAGCAGTTCACCGTGCAGGTGACCTACGATACCAAGCAACTTTACGGCACGGTTGCGGCGAGCCGGGACATCGTGATCTGCCGAGAGTGATCGAGGGGCAGCACCGGCGGTAAAGACTGCTCTCACGCCGTATGGCCCAGCGCTGCCCACGGCGGCTGCGATATGTGCCGTCACTTTCCCAAGGGAGTCGTCTGTTTTTATGGCCGGCGAGCATCAGAATCGTCGATAATATGATTTAGATGCCAAACGGCGAAATGGCAAGATTGGCGGACTGCATGCAACGCAGCATTACTATCCTCTTTCTCTGCACGCTCGTTGTTCTCGGGCTCGCAGTTAGTCCGTGCGAGGCGCAGCAAGAGAGCGTCAAAGGCGAGCTAAGGTTGGAGGGCGAACGTATCAGCCGTTTGGTTCTCAGGCTAATCGACAGCAGTACCAAAAAAGGGTTCGACCGGCCGGGCGAAACCATAGAACTGCTTCCAGGGCAATATGAGGTCCTGCAGTCGCGTCTGGAAGGAGGGTACGTCAGCCACTACCCCGATGTTCTCAGTTTCCGCTCGATAGAGATCGAAGCCAACGAACCAGCGGTTCTCAAAGTGGGAGCGCCCCTCAGGCAGGCACTGCAAGTGCAACGGCAAGGCAGGTTACTGTTGCTGGAGTACGAGCTGGTCGGTGTCGGCGGAGAGAGGTACACTTCTGCGGGTCGTGACAAGCCACCGCGCTTCACCGTTTACAGAGGTGAAAGGCAGATAACCTCAGGCAAATTGGAATATGGCTGAGGCGGTGTGTGCTCGTACTCGTGGCGAGTGCCGCTTAGAGCCGCCGGCAAGCTGAAGATCGTTGCCTCCCAAGACATCGGGGACCTCGGGCCGGCGCACAGTGAGCCGGTCTTCTACTATTGGACGTGGTTCCACAGTATCCCGAGCCTGGCTTTATGGGTCGTCTTGGCCCTTGCCATCGTTCTGGTCAAAGCCAACCGCAGGGCGCAGGCGCTGCTGATCCTCGTGCCCATGCTCATTGCGAATTTGCTGTGGTTCGGATTCAGAAAAGCCAACGGATTAGGTGACTTGGACGAAGAGGTGTTCACGATGCTGTTACTCTGCTTCGTGACCGGTATTAGCGTTCTGTGGCTGCTGGGCCACCTGATCGGCAATCGGAACAGGCTTGTCACATTCCTATTGGCCTGGGCAATTATGGCAACGGTTGGCTTGGTCGGCGTAGTATCCAGCGACGTGACCGAGACGTTGGATGACACCGGATTTGCCGTGCTAATACTGGTCATGGCGGCCTTGGCCGTGTTGGCCGGTGTGGCGTTAGCCGGGTGGTGCTGCAGAAAACGCTTCGGTGGTCCGCGATTCACCCTGTGGCTCGGGCCCTGGACGGTGGTGGCATCCGTCGTGTTCGCGGTCTTGCTGGGGGTGACCGTGGCCTTCGTCAAAGGCGTGCTCACCTCTTACATCGTTGAGATTCTGTTGGTGGTTATGTGGATAGGTCTCATTTCTGGCGCCTGTGCGTACGCTTTTGTCCTGCCGTACGTAATCCTGGCACTGTGCAGTTCGTTCTTCCGTGACAGACTCCATGCGTGCCTGCAGCTAAAGTCGATGGCTCCAGAGGGCGCGGATGCTGACGGGCCGATCTCAACTCCCGAGAGACCCAAAAACAGCGATTCTGCGTGAAAAGCCGCGACCGGCGAGGCTGTCGGAACGGGAATATCTTGTCGAAAATGCGGAACAACTGAAACATTCTCACTTCAAACACGCGCACATATACGTGCTTCGGATTTTGTGGTCGCCAAGCGTTAGAATCGTCGATAATATGATTGAGATGCCAGACGGTGAAATAGGAAGGTTTGCGCACAACATGCAACGCAGCGTCACTATCCTCTTTCTCTGCACGCTGATTGTTTTTGGGCTCGCGGTAAGCCCGTGTGAGTCGCAGCAAGAGGGCGTCAAAGGTGAGCTGAAGTTGGAGGGCGAATGTGTCACCCGTTTGGTCCTGCGGCGAACTGACGGCGGCACCGAGAGGTTTGACCGGCCGGGCAAGACCATACAACTGCCCCCGGGTGAATATCAGTTGCTGGAGTCACATCTTGAAGGCGGCTATACCTGTCGCTTCGGGCCGGCACCAGAGCAGGGTCACATAGAGATCGATGCCAACGAGCCAGCAGTGTTTAAAGTCGGCGCGCCCCTGAAGCAGGCAGTGCGAGTGCAACGGCGTGGCAGGTCTTTGACGCTGCAATACCATTTAGATGGCGTCGGCGGAGAGTATTATACCTCTGACGACCGCGGCAAGCCGCCGCGCTTCACAATCTATAGAGGTGAGAAAGAGATCCACTCAGACAAATTCCGGTTTGGCTGAGGCGGTTCATGCTCGTACTCGTGGCGAGTACCGCTCAAGGCCTCGGGCAAGCTGAAGATCGTTGCCTCCTATGACATCGGCGCGTTGGGCCCGGGCCAAAGCGAGCCGGTCTTCTACACTTGGAGGTGGTACCATGGCATGCCGAGCCTCGCGCTATGGGTGGTCCCGGCCCTCGCGCTCGTTCTGGTCAAAGCCAACCGCAAGCCACAGGCGCTGCTGATCCTTGTGCCCGTGCTCATCCTGAATCTGCTGTGGTTTCCGTTCAGAAAAGCCATGGGATTCGGTTTCTCGGACGGCGAGATGTTCACGATGTTGTTCCTCTCCCTCGTGACCGGTATCAGCATTGTATGGCTGCTGGGCCACCTGATCGGCAATCGAAACAGGTTTGTCACATTCCTGCTGGCCTGGGCAATTATGACGACGGTTGGGCTGGTCGGCATAGTATCCTGCGGCGCGGCCGAGATTTCGGAGGAAGCGGTAGGCTTCGTACTAATGCTTGTCTCGCTGGCATTGGCTGCGCTGGTGAGTCTGGCGCTGGCCGGGTGGTGCTGCAGAAGACGCTTCGGCGGCTTGCGATTCGCGCTCTGGCTTGCGCTCTGGACAGTGGTGGCATCCACCGTCAGCGTGGTACTGCTGCTGGTGATCGCCTTCTTCATCGAAGGCATGCCCAGCTTCTCCGTCTTTATGCTTCTGGTCCAAGTAATTTGGGCAGGTCTGATTCTCGGCATAATTACGTACTTTACTGTCCTGCCGTTCACGATCCTGGCATTGTGCAGTCCGTTCTTCCGGCAAAGACTCCGCGGGTGCCTGCAACTCAAGTCGATGGCTCCGGCATCCGTGGCTGCCGCCGAAGCGATCTCACCTCCTGAGAGGCCCGAAAACGGCGATTCTGCGTGAAAGACCGCGATCAGCAGGGCGGTCAGAACGGCAAAACCTTTCCTAAGAGGGAGAAAAAATGTAACATACTCACCAGAAATACGTCCAAATATGTGTGATCCGGATGCGGAAGGACCCCGCGCCGGTCAAATGCGACAGGTCTACAAAGAGGACCAAGCAAATGAGCACACGGACCCGCCTACTGAAAATCGTTATTGCCTTGGCCGGCATAGCCTCGGTCGTACAAGCCCAGCAGCAGCAATGGCTGCAGTACCGTACATCCCGTGACTCGTTACAGATGAGCGGTGGTCTCAGCACCGTGAATCCGGATCTGACCTCCGAAAGCCCGGCGGGTGTAGACCTGCCGGACTTTGAGTGCGATGTGCCGTACTTCGCCTTTTGGCCTACACCCATGGTTCCAGCAGGTGGCCTTTGGCTGGCTTTCGACCGTAAAGGCAACCGCGGGCCACACGACCTGCTTTATTTGGACTCGAACGGAGACGGCAGCCTGGCAGATGAGTCTGTTCTCCAGGCTTACGGGGCCGATGCGCGCAACGCGCATTTCG
>CP070675.1:5019944-5044518 GCA_020352215.1 Phycisphaerales bacterium | reverse complement strand
GCATCTCGGCTCAGTGCGTTCGTTGCGGCGTATGATACAGGCCCGCTGACCGCTGGCGTCGATATAGTAGGTCCGTGGTCTGGCAATCTGTCTAACGCGAGTGAGAGACTGGCTTTGGAGAAGCCTCAGATGCCGGATTTGCCGGGCGATTCGGTCTCATGGGTGATCGTGGATGAGGTGATCTACGCCGATGTATCGCCATGGCCGCAGTCACCTGACGGGCAAGGTGATGTTTTGCAGAGGCTCAGCTCGGACCGCTATCACTGCGGCAACGACCCCACCAACTGGCGATCGGCCTCACCGACCCCCGGCCGCAACCCAATCTCTCGCTGATCGGCGCACTGTGGCAGGAACGAATTAGTCAGGCTCAAAATGGTGAATCTTCAGTGACGCGGCGTGTTCTTCGGCCTCTAATGGTCAAAGCAATTGAAATCGAATCGCATGTTGTGGTATTATCAAGGTTGCAGCGTGCAGGAGTAGTGTTTCTGAAGTCAAATGGGAAGAGTCGGGTTAGAGCACGCCAATGTCAACGTCAGTTAAACTCACAGGGAAATCCGGGATTGTATTGCTTCTTACGACTGCATCTGGAAAATCCTGGGTCAAACAAGGATCGCATTAGTCAGCCATAGTCGATGACGTCGGGACTGCAAAAACCAGCAGCATGATAGAAGCTGCAATTCCTTGTTGAACTGCAACTGTTGTGTTCGTTTGTTTGGGAAGGAGTGTGGATGATGTTCCGCAAATTGTCTATTCTTCTGACGTGGCTAATCCCACTCCAGAGTTACGCTCAGGCCGCCCTAATCGATGATGTCGTGCACACCGGTGGACATGTTGACTGGCCGGATCTTCCATACATGTCACGGTGGGGGTCTGCAGGCCTGCCTGCAATGTGGGCCGGAGGCGGAATAGATACGTGCCCTGGGGCAAGATACCTTCGTTGAATCTCGTTGAATTGGCGGTATAGTCTTGGGACAATGTGGCGCATGCGGACAACGGGTTCCGCAACATGTCACACGTATGAACCAGCTGGATCGTTATCCCAGACGGATATAGAACAAAGCCGGAAGGCCGAACAACCTGTTAGATGAGGCAAATCCCAGGATGAACGGATCAATGACACGACGAGAATTCTTGAGAGCTTCCGCAGCCGGCTCACTGTCGCTGATGCCGCTCGGGTGCTCGGAATTAGCCTCCGGACCCGCATCAAGGTCTCCTTCCAGAACAAAGGTAGGTGCCTATCATGTCTACTTCGGCGACCTCCACAATCACAGCGGAGTCGGCTACGCACAGGGTTCCCTTGAGAGGGCCTTTGAGATTGCCAGGAGCCACCTCGATTTCTTCGGCTTCACGCCACATGGATACTGGCACGATATTGGCCGTTACGAGAACAACATCGAAAGGAAATGGCTTGACGGATTCGAGGTAACAAAGAAACGCTGGCCTGACGTCCTTGATATACTGCGCAAGTACGATGAGCCTGGCAAGTTCGTGACCATCCCCGGATTTGAGTGGCACTCAACGAGTCTCGGAGACTATCACATTCTCTTCCCGACTCTGGACGCCGAGTACGTTCGGTTCGACGATCTGCGTCAATTTCAACAATTCGCCAAAGATCGTGGTGCAATTATGATCCCGCACCATCCCGCGAATCGCCTCGGCCATCGTGGTGCAAACCTCGATTGGCTTGATGACGAGGTCTCACCTGTGATCGAAATCTATTCTGAATGGGGCAACGCCGAACATGACCGGGCGCCCTACCCATATATCAGGCATACTGAGGGCGGACGTTGGACCAAGAACACCCTTCACCATTTCCTCGCCCAGGGGCATCGTCTCGGCGTCATTGCCAGCACCGACGATCATCTCGGCTATCCCGGCGGATACCGCGAAGGTTTGGCGGCAGTGATCGCCACGAAGCTGACCCGACAAGCTATCTTCGAGGCTATTCGAAACCGACGAACCTACGCAGTTACCGGGGACCGCATTCACTTGGGTTTTCAGGTAGAGGGCCGGATTATGGGCAGCGAGTTGCCTTATACAAGGCGACGCGAACTGAAGGTTACTGTCACGGGCTGGGATCAATTGGACAGGGTGGAAATCCTCAAGAACAACAGGGTACTTCATCGCGACTTCCCCATGGATCGGGTGCCGACGCCCCAGAGCTGGGATCAGCCCGTGCTGCTCCGGTTCGAATATGGCTGGGGACCTTGGCCCGCGCTTGATATGACCCGTGTGTGTGATTGGGATTTCAACATAAGCCTCGAAGGCGGCACGTTGGAGGAAGTTCAAACTTGCTTTCAATCCGGGCCACTCGATGAAAAACGCAGGGATAGGATAGTCGAACGCTCTCGCCAGCACCTGCGAGTGCGGTCGTTCACCGCTCTGCGGCAGCAATTCGAAGACATATCGACCAAAGCCGTCGTACTGAAGGTCCGCGGTACCCCCGACACGCGCGTCAAGGTCACCCTGCGGAAGCCCACTGACGTATCGTTACTCCAGACGTTAAGACAACTGGCAGAGAGTGGAGAGATGCTGTTCACCGGCGATTTTCCCAAAGAGTCGGCCATGTTGCACCGCTTGGTCTTCCGTGATCACTACCATACGTCCTACACAGTCACAGACACAGATAATGGGAAAGGGGTAAACTGGTACTATCTGCGTGCGGTCCAGGCCAACAACCAGCAGGCATGGTCGAGCCCTATTTGGGTCGAACCTCGAACGGACAAATCAAAGACTTAGATCACATTCGCAGGTCCCGAGTCTTGGCCTGGGTGGAGAGTATTAAACAGTGTACTCCGGCATTGACGTGCGTTCGGTTTTTGACTAAATTTGTAGCCATCATGGCTAAGATAAAGAAAGGAAGAAGGACATGAAGAGACCCAGGGTCAACCTAAGACTGTCGATTGCATGTGTTCTTTTGGCTCTACACCCAATGTGTATCGGCCACGCAGGGGATGAAGACAGCCCCAGACAGGCGCAGTTGAACAAGCCACCGAAGGGATTTGTCGCCCTGTTCAACGGTAAAGACCTATCCGGCTGGAAGGGACTGGTGGGCAGTCCGAAGAGTCGCAGAAACATGAGTGGGCAAGAGCTTGGTACTCAACAGGCCAAGGCGGATCAAGACATGCGGGCACACTGGAAGGCGGTGGACGGTGTGCTTTGTTTTGACGGCAAGGGACACAGCCTGTGTACGGCAAGGGACTACGGCGATTTCGAAATGCTGGTGGACTTCAAGATCGAAAAGGGTGGGGACAGCGGCATTTATCTGCGGGGCTCGCCGCAGGTACAGATATGGGACCCCGCGAATAGGAGTGTAAGCGCCCAGGTGGGCTCAGGTGGTTTGTACAACAACAAGAAGGGGCCGAGTAAACCGCTGGAGCTTGCCGACAAGCCGATCGGCCAGTGGAATACGTTCAGGATTATTATGATCGGCGAAAACGTGACGGTGCACCTGAATGATGTTTTGGTGGTTGACAATGTGGTGATGGAGAACTACTGGGAGCGAGACAGGCCGATTTATCCGGTGGGCCAAATAGAACTGCAATCTCACAGCAGCCCGTTGTGGTTCAGGAACGTTTTCATTCGCGAGATTCTGACCGAGCAGGAGAAGGCCGAGGGATTTGTGCCGCTGTTCAACGGCAGGGACCTGACCGGCTGGACTGGCAATAGGCAAGGGTATCTTATAAAAGACGGTACTATGATTCTCGATCCCAAACGCGGCGGCGGGAATCTGTACACGGCTGATGAATACAGCGATTTTGTTTTTCGTTTTGAATTTAGACTGACGCCGGGCGCCAACAACGGCCTCGGGATTCGCACGCCGCTGTCGGGCGACGCGGCCTATGTTGGAATGGAGCTTCAGATACTGGATAACACGGCCGCCAAATACGCAAATCTCAAGGACTATCAGTTTCACGGCTCCATCTACGGAGTTGTTCCGGCCAAGCGGGGCTATCTCAAACCTGTCGGTGAGTGGAACTCGCAGGAGGTCATCGCCAAGGGCCCGCACATTGTGGTCAAGCTTAACGGCACGACGATAGTCGATGCAGATATCGAAAAGGCCAGCACGCCCAGGACTATGGATGGAAGAGACCATCCGGGTCTGAAGAACAAGAAGGGCCACATTGGCTTTTGCGGTCACGGCGACCACGTGGAGTTCCGCAACATAAGAATCAAGACTCTTGATTAGACGGCAAGTTCGGCCCGACCAATATCGGAGTCTATATTGCAGAACCCTCTTGCTGTCTCAGGGCAGGTGTGCTCACCGGCGAATGTCGATGATGGCTTCGCACCATCGACGCAGGTCCCATTTGTCGAACCGTATGTCCAATGTGAGGACATACACGTTCTCCGGCACGTTGTTGGGCACGGCTACTCTGAAACGAACACTCTTCTGCTCCCTGGGCGCGACGGAGACTGTGGCTTTCTCGGGCTCCAACTTGAACCCTTGCGGTGCTATCGGGACGACTGTGTACTCATGAGACACATCTGAGTGATTCAGTATCATCACCGACATCGCCGCGTTCCGCCCCGGCTTAGCTTGCTGACTGTATGGATACATTCTCACCCATTGCTCGTCAATTCCGTAGTTTGGCTCATCCCACGGAAACAGGTCCGCCAAGATGCGCTTACGTTCGGCTAGCGCTGCGGTTATGTGCGCAATTTGGTTCTCATCAAGGCGAAATGGCTCGACAACGTGCTGGTTGATGAGCAGGTAGTCAGGAGGCATTTCCTGCAGAAGTTGCAGGCAGTAGAAGTATCCCATCTGTCGGTGGAGGAAGTTTCGATTCTGGAGGCAATAGTCGTCGATCCCGGAAGGCGTGAAGGAATCTCCTACAAAGAATATCTTCCCGCCATCCTCCTTTTCCACAAACAGCGCATCGTGATAGACTGTCTGTCCCGGGAAATCGTAGAAGGTCATCTTGAATTCCTTCCACTGCATCTCGTGGCCGTCGGCAACAACCTTCAGGTTCGGTATTGCCTCGGACGTCATCGCGGGCAGCCGGTAGGCCTGAGGATGCCTTAGAACGTCCTCCATTATCTGAGTGACATATACGGGACATTCGAACTCCGCGACAAGTTTGTTGACCCTGTCGGTATGATCATCGTGATAATGGGTAATGAACAGCCCTTCGAGGTGAGATAGCCGCCCCTTCTGTCTCAGTAGCTTTACTCTTGCAATGATAGCATCAGAGCCACAGTCGATTAGAAAGCCGGCGCCATCTTCAGAAATGATCAGCCGTGAATTGTTAATAGGAATGATCCAGCCCGGAGGCGCATTCTCGATGGTTCTCGCATAAGGCATCCAGGATACGCGGCGCCCCTGCTCCAGCACTCTCGCTGCCAATGTCTCGTAGCGTTCCTTGAAGTACCAGTGACCGGCATTGATAGAGAGATAGTTCTCGTAGGCTGCCCGCAGCCTGCCAACCAGACGCTCAATAGCGGGCTTCGGATCTCTAATCACCGGACCACGAGCGGGAACCAAGATATCCGGATTCTGATCGATAACCTTGTGCAGACTGCGTATCAGCTCACCAAGTCGCCCGGCATAACCGTGATATCCCCCTATCTGGGCCTCGGGCACGGCGTCCTGCAGGCTGTACAGATCAAGCAGCTGGCCGTTGCCGTAGATAATGTCTCCCACAAACCCGTATTTGATCCCATCTATGCTCACAAAGTATGAAGCCGAACCCCTCGTATACCCCGGCGTCTCTATCACGCGGATTGGAACGTTCCGCCAGAGCACGACATCTCCGTCTTTAACCTTGCGGCCGACCCGTATCGGTTCAGTCAATACTCTGGTTGTCTGCTGTGCGTAATCGTGAAACATCTTCCGACCAAAAGACGACCAGAAATCACCGACTTTTGAGAAACTGTCGGCTTCTCCCTCCGGCACGACGGACACAGTGCCGTTCTCCACAAGCTCTCGCCCAGCCCAGGCCACATCCCGCCGACTGTGCGTGAAAAGCACCATGTCTGCGTTCCTCAGACGCCCACCGGGGTCGCCGTAGACGACCAACGTTCGGCCGTCTTTCTCAATGAATACTCCATTGACCGCACGCCGGGACACAGAAACGTGCGGGCTAAGCCGGGCGGGGTCATCTGCACAGCAGATCGTTGTTGAACCGCACGTCGCAACACATACTGTCAGAGCTAATAGCAGACGTTTCATAATGACCTTTCTGAAGGCATCCGAGTCGTTGCCGACTACGGTTACGAGACGTCGGCACTGGGCGGATGCAGCATGTTATTCAGAGGCTTGAGAAAACGACATCCGCGACTTTCGTGCGGATCGGCCTCGACGTTCCTTTGCCATACGGGTGCACTACATTGGTAAGAATAATGACGTAGGTCCTGCTCGCCGGATCGCAGACAATGGAGGTGCCGGTGAATCCAGTGTGACAAAACGCTTCTTTAGGAGCCAACGAACCCTTGACCCACGAATAGCCGGAACTTACATCAAAACCATAAGCTCTGCCGTGTGACTGCGCAGTGGTGAGCAGCTCAACCGCTTCAGAACTGAGGACTCTTGTGTTCTTGCAGACGCCTCCGCTCAAGAGCATCCGGCAGTAAATCGACAAATCATACGCGGTCGAAAACAGCCCCGCATTACCGGATACGCCTGCGGCCAATCTGGCCAGAGGGTCGTGGACGGTGCCTCGAAGCACTTGTCCATCCACAATTTCCGTGGCGGCAATATTCTCCTGCCAGGATTCCGGGGGATTGTACATCGTGTGCTTCATTCTTAGCGGTGCAAAGATATTGTCCCCGGCAAAATCATCGATTGCCTCTCCGGCGACTACCTCAACGATTTTCGCCAACGTGATATATCCGAGACAACTGTAGCGGAACTTCTCTCCGGGCGGGCTCAAGGGCTCAAGAGAGCATACCTTCTCGATCAGCTTGTCGGGGCAGGGAGTTCCGAACTCCTGCTCCAGCTCACCGGCGCTGGTATACGCCGGCAGGCCGGAGGTATGAGCCAACAGATGCTTGATCCGGACTCCTTCTTTGCCCTGACACCCAAAGGCCGGCAAATACTCGGCCACGAAATCATCCAAGTCCAATTCGCCCCTTTCTCTCAGGATCATTATCGATGTTGCTGTGGCAATGGGTTTGGTCAACGATGCCAGGTCAAATATCGCATCTTTCGTCATCGCTTCCCGTTGAGGTTCTGTCATTTGGGACCCGAAGGCCTCCCAGTAGAGAATCCTGTCAGCACGACCCACAAGCACCACGGCCCCCGGAATATTGCCGTCTTGGATTTCTTCTTTGACCACACGGTCAATCCGGGCCAAACGCTGCCGGCGGCTCAGCGTCTGAGTGACCTCGCAGCTGAGAGTGATGCAAGATAGTAATACAAGAATTGTCGTGATCGTTCGGGTCCGTCTCATATCAGTCCTTGTGCCCCCCAGACACACTCAAAGCCAAGGCCAGACAGGCATTTTAACAGGGACAGCGTTGGGAGTCATGCGAACTCTCGCCGATTTACGGGCAGGTACGTATGAAAATTGCCCCAGACGACGGAGGCGAACCGAGTCTAAATATGGTAGAATGCGCAGGACGCAAGAGCACGTTCTTCGTGGCAAAGACCGAATACTCAAGGACATAAGACAAAGGATGGCAAGGACACGCGTCTCGATGGTACTACTGACCATAGCGATGGCTTCAGCATGTCACGCCTCGGTGAAGACCGGACTGGACAACGTTGGCTCGTACAAGCATTTGTTCGCAGGGCGGCGTATCGGGATCGTCACGAACCACACGGCGCTCGACCGTAACGGGCGACACATTGTGGACGTATTCGCGGGCATGCCCGACGTCACAATCACGGCGCTTTTCGGTCCGGAGCACGGCATCTACGGGGTGGAGGCAGACGGCAAACGGATCGAGGACAACGTCGATCCCGGCCACAAAATCCCTATATACAGTCTATACGGCCGGACAACAAAGCCAACAGAAGCCATGTTGAAGGACATTGATCTACTGGTCTTCGACATTCAGGATATCGGTGCGAGATTCTATACCTATGTCTACACCATGGCTTTGGCGATGGAGGCGGCGGCCGAATGTGGCAAGCGGTTCATAGTCCTGGACCGTCCGAATCCCATAAACGGTCTGCGGGTCGAAGGTGTGGTTCTCGATCAGCGGTTCGCGAGCTTTGTCGGCCTCTATCCTATCGCACTAAGGCACGGCATGACGGTCGCCGAATTGGCCAAGATGTTCAACGACCAGGGCTGGCTGAAGAATGCTGTCAGAGCCGATCTGGTGGTCATTGCCATGAAGGGCTGGCGCCGGGCAATGTGGTACGACCAGACGGGACTGCCGTTTGTAAGACCTTCCCCGAACATGCCCGACCTTGAGACCGCCGCCATCTATCCGGGTTTGTGCCTTCTGGAGGGGACCAACGTCTCGGAGGGTAGAGGCACGGACATGCCGTTCAAGCAGTTCGGCGCACCCTGGATTGACTCGGAGACTCTCGTTGGCCGACTCAATAGATTGAATTTGCCTGGCATGCGGTTTGAACCCGCATCCTTCACACCGGCCGCTTCAAAATATCGCGATGTTGATTGCCGCGGCGCCAAGGTTGTCCTGACCGACAGAGACACACTCGATCCATTCTTCAGTGGCATCCAGATCGTCAACGAGATATATCGGCTTTATCCAAACGCCTTCCAATGGAAAGCGTTGCACTTCGATCGTCTGTGTGGAACCTCGGCGATTCGCCAGGCCATCACAGCACAATCATCACTGGAAGGACTCCGGGAGAGCTGGCAGGCCGGCCTGAAGTCGTTTCTAAGTGTCAGAGAAAAGTATCTGATCTACCACGACTAAAGACCTGCACGGGCGCTGCATCTGCGCCAATGTGATCACGATTTGCCGCGTTCGGCGACAATCCGTTCGATAGCTAGGGCAACCGGCGAGGGAACCTCTTCGCCTTGCTGCGAGCGGAACTGGACTTCTTCCATGGTCCGGTGCAGTTCGATGCATGCTTGCTCGTAGCTGCACTTGGCCACTTGAGAAATCAAACGCGAGCCGCGGTCTATGAGCTTCTTATTGCTGGGTGACAGCCACACCATGGCGTTACCGACAACACGGCCCATCCGAACCATAGTCGCCGTAGAAATGGTGTTCAGAACGAGCTTGGTGCCAAGGTGATGCCACAATTGCAGGGGCGAATCGGGCAGGTCGCACGAGAACTGAAATAGTTCATCCGTATGTGACGCGGCGGCCGGCTCGCCGATGATGATTGCCGCGGTCCTCCTGTAGTCGGTACCGCACCTCTCGAGGCTGTTGCGGATAAGGTCGTCCGTTTTGTCGCCTATGGCTATCACCGCCAGCACCGATTCGGGCACACTGGAGCGCGACGGGTCCGGTTCGTTGCCTGTCATGAATTTGTATATCTCGGTGTTGTCGAGCCTCGGCGGCTCAGCCTGCAATGTCAGTGGGGCATTCAACTTTCTGTAAACATCCGCAGGCCAGTCGAGCCCTCGTGGCTGTCGCTGCAACATATCTCCCCAGGCGCGAGCCGTGGAGAGAAACGGATTCTTGACGAAGGCCCAGGATTGGGGGCTGCGATCATCTCCGTGTTTGCGAAAGGGCGGGACCATAAACGTAGGGGATCGCTCGGTAGTGTCGGTGAGGGCGTCCAGCAGGGCCGAGTCCGCCGCATAGGTTATCAAGCTGTCGCGGCGGTAGATGTTCTCCTCGAATTGCGTTGCCCTCGCCATGGCGTCCACGGCCGAAGGAGCGGAGAGCTGACTTAGCATATCGACAAAGTGCCGATGGTAATCCTCGGCGGGGCGGATGCGGAGGCCCAGCCTTGCCCAATCGCGAGCCGTCAATACCTGCCGCAGAAACTGCACCAGTGCAGTCTCCAGAGCGCAGCCGACAACCAGCAATTCTATTGTCACGGCCTGCATCCTGGTGGAACCGGTAATTGCCATCGGGCCCGTCGCGAGGTCAAGCTTTTTGATACGCGGCTCTTCAACAACCTGCCGAGACCGCTCGACGTGCCGGACAAGCACTTCGGTCGGATTGTTGTAGACGAAAAAAACCTGAGCTCCGGCGTCGAGTCCCTGCCATGCAGTTCCGATCACAAAGGGGGTCTCTCCACCTTCGGTGATGGCAACCACGACATCGCCGGCTTGGATGCCCGCCTGCTCCAATTGGTACCGGCCAAACTGCGGAAAGTCTTCGAATCCTTCGACGGATTTTATCAGCGCGAAATCGCCACCGGCCATGACGCTGAATGTGCTGTTCTCCATGTCGGGCGCTTTTGCGGCCAAGTCGGCATGATTGGCTTTCAGTTGTCGCCAGAATCGACGCCACGCCGCCTCCAGCAATATACTCAGACGCCCTGTGGCCCCACAGCCCGTGAAGAATATCCTTCGGCCGCAATTAAGAGCGCCAACGAAGGCCGCGATTAGATCGCGGAATGCGTCTTCTTGGAACACCTTTGCCGCGATGGGCGGGATCTCTTCGTCCACCGACTGGAGCATTCGGATACCGGCGCCGATGTCGGCGCCGATGGTTTGAGACAGGGCCCTGGTTTTGGGATGAGACGATTCGGTCAGCAGCTCTCCGAGTCGGAAGACCCGCTCTTTATCCAAGAACCTTCTGGCTTTTTCAATTGCATCCGACACTGTGCACATTCATATCATCTTATGTTGACGGTGTAAACGTGTTTCTTGCTTGCGTGCCATGTTGTGAGCAGAACGAAATACGTATATAATTCAGCCACACATGATTGCTGTTGAGACGTGACAGGTCCGATAGATGCCGGATATAACGGGACAGTAGTGAACAATCGCATCACAAAACTCGCGGGAAGGAAAAAGATGCGTGTCGTTGGTCTGATGTCCGGCACGTCCGCCGATGGCGTGGATGCGGCAATCGTTGACATTGACGGTCGAGGTGTCCATCTGTTGGCTTTCGACGTATACAGATACCCTTCGGCGTTGCGTACACAGATCCTGAAGCTCGCCCAGCCCGAAACCGCCCGGCTGGATCAAGTATGTCACTACAATTTCGTCCTGGGCGAGAAATTCGCCGATGCAGTTATCAAGCTTTGCCGCAGAAGCCGCATCGCCGTAGGTTCGATCGACCTCGTTGGCTCCCACGGCCACACAATCTACCATAATCCTGAGGGCACACTCTATGCCAACATGCGTATACGCTCAACGCTGCAAATCGGCGAACCGTCTGTAATTGCACAACGCACGGGCATCACGACGGTGGCGGACTTTCGGCCGCGCGACATGGCAGCTAATGGCCAGGGCGCGCCATTGGTGCCCTATGCCGATTACGTTCTATTTGGCCATCGGCATCTGTGTCGCGCCATTCAGAATATCGGGGGCATCGCAAATGTGACTTACCTGCCGGCGAACGGCGAGCAACGAAGTGTCATCGCATTCGATAGTGGGCCGGGAAACATGATTATTGACCGCCTTGCGTCGCTTGTCACACATGGAAGGCGACGCTTTGACCTCGATGGGAAACTCGCATCCCGGGGTGAGGTTGACAGGGCTCTGCTGAACGAGATGCTCGGCCACCCTTTCTTGCGTCGTCGCCCTCCGAAATCGACCGGCCGCGAGCACTTTGGTTTCGCATACGTCGATCGGCTCTATCACAAAGCAGTAGATAGGTCTTTGGCGGCCGAGGAAATTCTCGCAACAGCTACGGCGTTTACAGCCACCACGATCGCACAGGCATACAACCGGTTCCTGCCCACAATGCCGGACCAGGTCATTCTGTGTGGCGGCGGGGCGCATAACCTGGCATTGGTGGAAATGTTGCGCCGCAGGCTCAGTGACGTTGAGATACTCACGACAAATGAACTCGGCATCGATGTTGATGCAAAAGAGGCGGTCTCATTCGCCATACTGGCCTGGGCAACCATAAGGGCGCGCGCCAATAACGTCCCCGGGGCCACCGGGGCCGACCAGACAGTAATCTTGGGAAAGATAGTACCTGGAAAATGAAAAAACCGTACACTCTTCCACTCACCGAGAAGCGTAATCGCAGGACCAGGAATATCGACGAGCTGTCTACGCTCCAGATCGTGGACATGATCAATTCGGAGGACATGCGGGTTGCGCCTGCGGTGGCGAAAGAACGCAAACACATCGCGGCGGCGATCGATCTGGTCGTGGAACGCTTTCGCAAGGGAGGACGGATGTTCTACGTGGGGGCAGGCACAAGCGGCCGGCTCGGCGTCCTCGACGCATCGGAGTGCCCGCCCACCTTCGGTGTATCGCCCCGACTGGTTCAGGGGATTATCGCGGGCGGCCACAGAGCTCTGGTCCGTTCTGTAGAAGGTGCGGAAGACCACGCCGAAGACGGCGCCGCGGCCATAGACTCAAAGAACATCAAGGCAACCGACATAGTCGTTGGCCTTGCGGCGTGTGGGATGACTCCCTACGTGCACGGGGCTCTTCGACGCGCCCGCCGGCTCGGAGCAGGAACCGTTTTTGTCACGTGCGCGCCGGAAGCGAAAAAGAACATCCCCGCCGACGTCATCATCAATCCGGTTGTCGGACCTGAAGTCATCACCGGCTCGACCAGGATGAAGGCCGGCACTGCAACCAAACTCGTACTCAACACCATCACCACATCCGTTATGATCAAGCTGGGTAAGGTCTACGGCAACCTGATGGTGGATTTGCAGGCGGCTAACGAGAAACTCCGTGATCGATCGCTGCGGATCGTTATGGAAATGACACAGCTTCGGCGATCTCAGGCGAAAAGACTGCTCGCCCGCGCGGCAGGCAGGGTCAAGCCGGCCATAGTCATGCACTTCCGGAAGGTTGACCTGCGCGGTGCTCTGAAAATACTTGATGATTGCGACCAGCTACTGCGCAAAGCAATAAAGGAGTAAACCGAATCACAGACATAATCGCCTCAAATCTCGGTGGAGCCCTCGGCAGGATCGACATCCTTATCGTCGCCGTAGCGGTCTTGCTTCTGTTTGTCATCTCCTACGTCTTCGGCAAGGAGGAAAAGGATACCAACGACTTCTTTCTGGGTCGTCGGCGCGTGCCGTCAATTGTGGCGTGCCTGTCCTTTGTCGCCGCCGAGATTAGCGCTCTGACCATCGTTGGTTTCCCGGCGACTGCCTACAGCGAAAACTGGGAGTACGTCCAGTTCTTCATAGGCTCTGCAGCGGCCCGTATCGTGGTGGCGTTTCTGTTTATCCCGGTCTTCTACAAATATGACTGCACGAGTATTTATGAGTTTCTCCGGCACCGGTTCGGCCCGGCAACTCAGTACGCGGGCTCGATATTCTTCTTCATCACGCGCTTGATCGCGTCCGGCGTAAGGTTGTACGCCGCCTGTTTGGGCGTGGCCCTGATCATGGGCTGGAATCTGGCGCAGACTCTTCTATTGTTCACCGTTGTGAGTATTGTTTTCATCGCGTTCGGCGGCGTCAAAGCCGTGGTCTGGGCAGGTGCGTACCAGGCTCTGGCCTTCTTTGTGGCCGGCGTCGCGCTACTGATCTACCTCTTCTTCCATATCCGGGGCGGGTTCGCCACAGCCTGGCAGATCGCCGACCAAGCCGGTCGATTGAGCTTCTTCAAGTTCGACTTCAATCTGAATGATCCCACCACCTTCTGGGCCGGCGTCACCAATGCCTTCTTCATTGGGTTGGCGGCTTTCGGCACGGACCAGGAGATGATGCAGCGCCTGCTCACCGTCAGGACGCGCAGAATCAGCCAAAAGACCCTCGTCTCAACCATCGTAACTGTGATTCCCATTATGTGTCTCTACCTGGCAATTGGGACTCTGCTGTTTGTGTTCTATGAGCAGAATCCGGGCGCGGTTCAACCGGCCAGAGCCAAGGAGGTTCTTTCTCACTTTGTCGCACATTCGCTTCCAGTGGGGCTGAAGGGCTTGCTGTTAGCGGCCATAATCCTGGCCAGCATCGACTCTCCATTGAGCTCGCTCTGCTCTTCCTTCGTCACCGATATTTACCGGCCGTTGATCAAAACCGACGCCACCGAAAGGCATTACTTGCTGGTCTCGCGAGCAGGTGTGGCGGGTTTTGGCCTGATCCTGGCCCTTATTGCATGGGGATGTGAGCCGGTTAAGAACATATTGTGGTTCGCCTTCAAGATATTCTCTCTTACGGGCGGCGCCACCTTGGGTGTATTTCTGCTGGGACTGCTCACCAAGCGCAAGGCAAACATCGGCAACATCGTCGCCATGGTTGCCAGCACTATCTGCACATTAGCTCTAATGCTGCTTTCCCACTTCGGACTGGTTCCGCTGGCCTGGAGCTGGCTCATCGTGATCGGCACGGCAATAACATTCGTTCTGGGCTATGTCCTTGGGCCCCTGATGCCGGCCAGTGAAACCAAGAAGAGTAGTGACTAAGTGACACAGAGGCACATTGCGAAAGGTCTGCGAATACTCTACTGACACCGACCCGTCCGAGGGCTCAACGTGCACTGCCCTGTCTGCGGATGCCCGCTTCCTTTGTCATGCAATAGAGTACCGGCACCACAAGCATTGTGAGGATCTCAATCGCCATCCCACCGACCGAAGGTATGGCCATAGGCACCATAATGTCGGAGCCTCGCCCAGTCGAGGTGAGCACCGGGATAAGGGCGAGGATCGTAGTGGCGGTCGTCATCAGACAGGGCCGTATACGGCGCGCACCTGCTTCAACCACGGCTTGGCGAACCTCCTGGACACTCCCGACGCTTCTGCCGCTGAAGGTCTGATTAAGGTACGTGCACATCACGACGCCATCGTCGGACGCGATCCCAAACAAGGCCAAAAAACCAACCCAAATGGCGACACTGAGGTTGATAGTGTGCACCTGGAAAAGTTCTCGCATGCCGACGCCGAATACCTCGAAATTGAGAAACCAGGGCTGGCCATAAAGCCATATCAGGAGAAAGCCGCCGGACCAGGCGACAAAAATCCCCGAGAAAACCAGCATACTCGTCGTCGCCGAGCGGAATTGCAGATACAGAATCATGAAGATGATGAAGAGGGCTAGCGGTATGACGACCATCAGGGTTTTCTGCGCGCGAACTTGACTCTCGTACGTCCCTGCAAAAGTGTAACTGACACCCTCGGGCACCACAAACTCTCCGCTGGCAATCTTGGCGTCCAAATACCGTTGACACTGCTCGACAACGTCCACCTCCGCATAACCGGATCTCTTGTCGAACACGACGTAGCCCAACAGGAACGTATCCTCACTCTTTATGGCCTGGGGTCCTCGGACGTACCGAATCTCGGCCAATTGGATGAGCGGTATCTGAGACCCATCCGAGGCCGCAACCAGGATTCTGCCGAGCGTTTCTATCTGGTCGCGTAGTTCGCGCATGTACCTGACCCTGACGGCGTATCGCTCGCGTCCTTCGACCGTGGTAGTAATGCGTTTGCCGCCTATTGCAACATCAATAACCTCCTGGACACCTGCTATAGTGATGCCGTACCGCGCGATCGTCTCGCGGTCTACGACGATCTCGAGGTACGGTTTGCCCACAATCCGATCGGCGATGACCGCCGATGCCTCAACACTGGGCACCTCTTTCAGAAAACGCTCGATTTGCAGGCCGACACGCTCAATTGTCTCAAGGTCGGGTCCTCTGACCTTCACGCCCATGGGCGCCCGCATTCCGCTTTGGAGCATCACAAGGCGAGCGGCAATAGGTTGCAGCTTCGGTGCACTGGTAGTGCCGGGAATGTCCGCTGCCGCAACAATGGCTTTCCAGATATCGTCGGGACTCTTGACGTCGGGCCCCCACTGGCGATATGGACGCCCGCGCCGATCGGGTATCAGCTCGCCATTTTCGTCACGGACGAATTCTTGTGCCTGTCTGTCATAGCGGAAGCGAATCCGATGTCCATCCTTGTCGGTTATGTACTCGGGCTTGTAGTTGATAACGGTCTCGACCATTGAGATCGGTGCGGGGTCAAGAGGAGAATCCACCCTGCCGATCTTGCCAACTACCGACTCGATTTCCGGAATTGCCTGTATCGCCATGTCCTGTTTCCGCAGAACGTCGAGGCACTCGCCAATCGAAGCGTGGGGCGATGTCGTAGGCATATATAGGAACGAGCCCTCGTCCAAATCAGGCATGAATTCCTTTCCGAGCCCCGGAAAAGTATGCACCCCCGCCGACCACAATGCTTTTGGCCTCAACGCAGTCGGCACAAAGAAAAAGACCTTTCCAAAGCCCAGCCAGATAACGCAGCCAAAAATCACAAGGGCTGTCGGCATACACAGAAACAGGACTTTGTGGCCCAGGCACCAAGTGAGAATCCGCGTGTAGAATCTTTGGAATATCTTGAAAAACACCAGCAGCCCGCCGACAAGCGAGGCCACGAACACAATATTACGACCCAATCCCTTCGCCGGCCCTAAGGGCAGCCAGTGACTCGTGAGTATCAGCCCTACAATAGCAACGGCCAGTATGTTGGCGGCAATAGCCAGCCAACTGTGCATTCGCTTGGGGATGTGGCCCTTGAGGAGATGATAGAGCCCGATTGCTCCGACGAGGATGCCCACCCACAAGCTCACGCGAATTCCAAGCAAAACTGCGCCCGCAATCAACACGCCACCAAGAATATAGCTGGAGAGTCTCCTGATTTGCGTCCTTCTGACAAAAAGGATGTGGGCTGCCGGCGGGATGATAGTCAGCGCCACCACGATCGAAGCGACCAGAGCGAACGTTTTTGTGAACGCCAGCGGCTTGAAGAGCTTGCCCTCCGATCCCGTCATGGTGAAGACCGGCAAGAAGCTAACAACGGTAGTTGCGACGGCGGTCATGACCGCGCCGGCGACCTCGGTCGCCGCACGGTAGACAACCTCGAGCTTATTTTCTTCCGGCCGGGCCCTTTCGAGATGCTTCAGGATGTTCTCGCAAATGACGATCCCCATATCAACCATTGTGCCTATCGCAATCGCGATGCCCGAAAGCGCCACAATATTGGCGTCCACTCGGAACATCTTCATCGCGATAAAACACATCAGTATCGCCAGGGGAAGCAGGGCGCTTATCAGTACCGAGCTCCTCAGATGCAACACCAGGACAATCACTACGATTATTGTCACCAGCACTTCTTCCGTCAGTGCCGTGTTCAGCGTTCCGAGCGTCTCGTAGATCAGCCCCGTTCGGTCATAGAACGGCACAATGGTCAGCCCTGAGACTGTGCCGTCCGGCAACGTTTTCTGCGGCAGTCCCGGCGTGATCTCTTCGATCTTCTTCTTGACATTTTTGATGGCATCGAGAGGATTGTATCCGTACCGGACGACCACCACCCCTCCGACCGCCTCGGCCCCGCCCTTGTCCAGCGCCCCACGCCGCAGGGCCGGCCCGTACGATACCTTTGCAACATCCTTGATGGAGATAGGCACATTCTCATTAGCCTTGATAACCGTCTTCTCAAGGTCGGATAATTGCTTGACAAAGCCGAGCCCTCGAATAACGTATTCGACCTTGTTGATCTCAATGGTGCGCGCGCCGACATCGATGTTGGAAGCCCTTACTGCTTTGAATATGTCGCCCAACCCGACGTTGTACGCCCGCATCGCGTCGGGATCCACATCTATCTGATATTCCCTGACAAACCCGCCGACCGAGGCCACCTCACTTACCCCCTCGGCGCTGAGCAAGGCGTACCGCACATAATAGTCCTGTACGCTGCGCAACTCATCCAGGTCCCACCCGCCCGCTGGGTTGCCCTGCTCATCCCGTCCCTCCAGGGTGTACCAAAAGATCTGACCTAAGGCCGTTGCATCCGGCCCGAGCGCCGGTTGAACACCTTCGGGAAGTGTCCCGGCGGGTAGCGAGTTGAGCTTCTCAAGCACCCTGCTACGCGACCAGTAGAACTCAACCTCTTCGCTGAAGATAACGTAGATACTTGAGAAGCCGAAGAACGAATAGCTGCGAACGGTCTTGACGCCGGGAATGCCCAGCAACGAGACCGTAAGCGGGTATGTGATCTGGTCCTCCACATCTTGGGGTGACCGTCCCATCCATTCGGTAAAGACTATCTGCTGGTTCTCACCAATGTCGGGAATCGCGTCCACCGGCACCGGATCGCGCGGCAGACCCCACAGATCCCAATCAAACGGGGCAACCATCGCGCCCCAGCCGACAATCAAGAGGACCAACAGTCCCACTACCAGCTTGTTCTCAAGGCAAAAGCGTATCACCTTAGCCAACAAGCCACTGGACTTGTCGTCGTTAGTTCCTGAGTTCTCCATAGCCCTTCAACGTGCGCGATCACTGCTTGAATTGAGGCAGCTTGGCAAGATACTGCTCGGGATTCTCCTTGAACTTCTCGGCGCAGGGCGGGCAGCAGAAATAGACCTTCTTACCCTTGTATTCGACAAAGATGTTCTTGTCTATTTCGCCCTCCATGACCGGACACGTCGTCTGGACGATTTCTTCGGCGGCGGCAGAGGCAACCTCTTTGATCTGTGTCTCAGCTGAGACAGATGCCTGTTGCTCTTCCTCCTTTTTGCACCCGGGCAACATCGTCAAAGTGATCAGCAGCATGCCAACCAGTACGACAATAGCTGTTTTGCTTACTCTTGCGATGCTCATTGTCCTTCCCTTTCAAAACCACGAGTTGACTACTATTCTCTAAACTGCGGCAACTTGGCCATGTACTTTTCGGGATTCTTTAGAAACTCATCAATACAGCCTGGACAGCAAAAATACACCTTCTTACCCTTGTACTCTGTGAAGATTTTCTTGTTGATATTTCCCCCCATGACGGGGCATTTCGTCTGTTCGCCGGCCTTCGCCGTTGGCTCCTTGGTATGCTCTTGGCGGCCTGCGCCATGCTGATGCTGCACGGGCATTGCTCCGCCCTGAGGACTCATCATGCTGGGCTTGGCCTGCAGCTGTAAGGCCGAGTCGATCTTGAAGTTGCCCTTTTTGACAACAAGCTCGCCTTCAGCAAGTCCGGCTTCCACAACGTAGTAGTCGCCAGCTCTGGGCCCAAGCACGATCTCTCGTCCCTCAAACGTTGGCTCATTGGCATCCTGTTGCCGGACGTAAACGATAGCGCGCTTGCCCGTGATCAGGGGTGCCGAGGCCGGGATAACCAGAGGCGCTTCCTGGGTTGCATCTGCTGTCACATAGCCGAGGCTTTCGGTCGTGACCAGGTCCATGCCGCAGATATCGCAGTCGCCGGCTTCGGCCCTCACGACAGCAGGATGCATCGGACATATCCATTTGCCCGCCATATTTGGATCCATCACCCTGCCCACTCCGGCGACATTTGACTTGACAACCGCCCGGACGAACATACCCGGCTGCAGCTTCTCGTCGGGGTTCTCGACGTTGACTCGCAACTTGACCGTTCTGGTCCTGCTGTCAAGCACGGGATCCCTGAAGCTGATTCTGCCTTTGAAGAGCTCGCCGGGATATGCCTCCGCGGTGAACTGCACTTCTTGGCCGTATCGAATCCATGGCAAATCCGACTCATAAGCGTCGAGCTTCACCCACAAACGTGACAGGTCCGCAACTGTGTATATGTGTGTGCCGGTATCAACGTACATCCCCTCTGTGGCGTGCTTCTCGATCACGACCCCGCCGATGGGAGAATAGACCGTGATGTGTGTAAGTGCCTCGCCGGAGCGTTCGATGCCTTCGATCTGCTCGGCGTTCAGCCCCAGCAGACGCAGCTTCTCTCTGGCTGCGACCAATGTAGCTTGTGTGGATCGCCTGACCAAGTCCGAGGCCTCTGCTTTGCTGCTGGCTGCGGCCTTGACGGCCTGCAGTAATTCAGCCTGGGCGCTGATCAAGTCAGGGCTGTAAAGCTCGACCATGTGGTCGCCTTTGTTCACGCGGATTCCCTTGAAATCCACATACAGCCCGTCGATTCTACCGGGGACCCATGCCGTAATATGTTTGAGCCGGGTCTCATCGTAGTCGACCTTGCCGACCATACGGACTTCAGCAGCCACGAACCTTCTCTCCACCGCCGCAGTCTCAATATCCATCAGTTTCGCAGCCGCTTCCGAGACGACCAATTCGCGAGGCCCAGCATTGCCGGCTGGCCCGGCGGGCATAGGGATAAGATCCATTCCGCAAATGGGACACAGGCCGGGGCCCTCGCGAATGATCTGCGGATCCATTGAGCAATACCATTTTTGTCCTGTTGGTTGCCCCGCAGCCGCGTGGTTATCGGAAGCCGCGTGTTCGTGGCTTGGGTGCGATTTGGCATAATAGCCCGCAAAGAACGCTGCTGCGAGAAGAACAGCGATTCCAGCCACTCCGATAGCATTTCTGAGCTTCATCTTCTTGGCCCTGCCCTCTACACGCATTTATACAACTCTGGCTTTCAACCTATACTAATCCCATAGGCATTGTGTTCATTTATAATATCGACTTTTCCCGGCTCGTAAAGCGTATTTTGGACGAACCGGAGTGTCGTCGCGCTCGCGCCTACCATCGATGTAGACAGATACCATCACCTGGCCGTGCCAAGGTGCGAAGCTCATGATGAGCCCCCGCAAGAGTGCTGTGGCCGTCATTTTACTTGTCCCAGGGCCAAGCCCCAGCAGCTGCGTCAATCGTTGACAGTTTTCATTTGGAGCTGCGGTACCTGCTCGCCCGTCAGCATCTCCAGTTCGGCCAAACGCTGCGCGTTGTCAGCAACTGCCCGCTGGTGGAGAAGTCCGTACTGCAAGAGTTTTCTCTGGGCGTCTATGAGGCTCAGAAAATCTATGGATCCGGCCTTGTAGGCCGTCTCCGATGCCCCGAGCAGTTCCTCCGCCTTCGGGATTAGGACATTGCGGTAAAGATTGACCTTTCTGGCACTGTCCTCGAATTCATACAAGACACGCTCAGAACGTGCCACAATCGTGTTCTCCAGATCCCTTTTTTGCTGCGATTTCTGCCTGACCTGAGCTCGCGCCTGAGACCTCGCCGCCTCATAGCTCTGTCGCCAGATGGGTAGGTTCAGCGAGAACATAAGAACAACAGGGTCGGCCCCGCTGCCGGGGACACCGGAGCTGACGGCGCTGCCCGTCTGGATCCAGTCTACGCCGAGGCCAAAGTCGGGATAGGACCTCTTCTTTGCCAGTTCAAGGCGACTCCTGGCACTTTCGAGCTCGAAATCGAGTGCCTGCAACTGGGGGTTCTGTGCTCGCAGCCTCCCAACCACCCACTTGCGGTCGACTGCCACAGCCTGAAATTTCTCTCTATCTGGCCAAGGGAGCATTCCGGAATTGTCCCTGTTCAGTATTGCGCTGAGCTGGGCAACGATGGGCTGCCTCAGTTCTTCGAGTGCCTTCAACCGCTCTTCAATCGTAGCCAGTTCCACCTGCGCACGTATCACGTCGGGATGCCCTGCCGCTGATGTCACGTACTTGGCGCGCGCAACCTCTTCGAAGCGCTTGACAAGCTCGAGATTCTCCCTGGCGATCGCTACCGCTTCTGCCAGGTAAGCGTACTCGTAGAATGTCTTCTTAACCTCAAAGAACAGCTTGAGCTTTTCGCCCTCATAACGTTTCCTGGCGGCTTTTGCCGCCGCAGCGGCTGCGTCCGTCCGAGCCTCGATCTTTCCAAACCATGGGAAGATTTGGGTGATGCCAAACCTGTGCTGCTGGGGCCCCACCCTCGTTTCGACCTCCTCGATGAAATAGCCATAAGTAAACCGCGGGTCGGGCAGCGCCCTGGCCTGAGGCACGGCTTCCACGGCCGCCTTCCATTGCTCGAAACTGCTCTTGAGCCCAGCGTTGTGAAGAGCTGCGTACCGCAGATAATCCTGTAGTTTGACGAGACTGTTCGGGTCCGTCTGTCCCTGATCAGGGCCGGCGAAGCTCACGGCCCCCAAGAAGATTGTTCCGATAAGACATGCGTTCAGTATGTCTCGCTTCATCCAAAGACTCCTTGTGGCCGACCGATCCACCCGTCGCAAACGGGGCCGAGTTAGTCAGCGGAACACCAGAAGGGGTTAACGCTTACTCGTGTAAGCCTCGGCTATCCATATCAACGGAAGTCATACAAATCAGTATAAGGACCTTGAAGCACAACCACATGGCGCGTACTTCTAACTGAGAACCAGCAGTCGCGAATACTTCTGAAGCAACATACTAATTGAATGCTACCGCAGTTCAACTGGCCGTGCAACTTTTTCTCTGATTCCAGCCGCTCGACTCAGGGATGCCAACTTCCGTACGGGAATTCTCTGCATCGACGGATTGGCCGAAATCTCCGAGACGTCGTCATATCTGATGGGAAGTTTGCATCTCCTCAGTCGCCACGCCAAAATCTCCTTTACTGCCGGAACCAGCTGCTATTACGGAGGGTGCTCCGTCACGGAAAGTGCCTTTGTGCAACATCCGGGTTTTTGCTATGCTTTGTGGGCCGCTGGGGGCCGTAGAAATCTCGGCCGGCCGCTCGGCGGCGGACAACAATAGAAAGGCAGAAGAATGTATGGAGAAATGACTCGCAGACAGTTCATCAAGTATTCGGCGGTGGGGGCGTTCGGCTCCGTTCTCTCCAATCTGGCCGGTTGTTCTTTGTTTTCGCTCCGGAACAAATCTGGCAGACGGCCTCACATTGTTATGTATATCTCCGACGACCATGGGATCGATTTCGTGGGCTGTTATGGGAACAGAGACGTATTGACTCCGAACATAGATGCAATCGCAAGAGAGGGAATGCGGTTCAGCCGTATGTTTGCTGCTTCGCCAACATGTGCCCCGTCTCGGTCAGTATTGTGGACCGGACTTTACCCCGCTCGCAACGGCTGTATGGGAAATCACACCTCTTGTCGAGATGATGTCACGGCCTTGCCGACGTATCTGAGCCGTCTCGGCTACAGGGTCGTACTGGCGAATAAACTTCACTCCAAACCGAGAGAGGTGTTCTGTTTCGAATACATTGACGCCAGACTGCCGCGCAATCCGAATCACCCCCGAAGGTATCGCACAGAAGGCCTGGACACAAGGGCCATTGCGAAACTCCTTGCAGAACACGCCGAGGGCCGACCCGACACGCCTCTGTGCCTGATTGTTGCCGACAGCAGTCCCCATGTGACATGGGAACCCAACAAGATCTACGATCCGGCGCAGCTGCAGCTACCACCGTACATTGTTGATACCGAATTGACCCGAAGAGCTATGGCCAACTACTATCAAGACATTACGACCATGGACAAGCGAGTCGGACAAGTTAGATCTCTACTGAGAGAGCACGGCTTTGAGCAAGACACGCTCTTCATATACACGTCGGACCAGGGTTCTGAATGGCCACATTCAAAATGGACGCTATATGATTCCGGCCTTCGTGTGCCTTTTATTGCGGTCTGGCCCCAGAGAATCAAGCCGCATTCCGTCTGCGAAGCCATGACCTCATTTGTTGATGTCACGCCGACCTTTGTAGACATTGCTGCGGGACGACAGCCCGAAGGTTTGGATGGAAGAAGCTTCTTGGGCGTGCTGTTGGGTAAGGCCGGAGCGTTCAGGCGATACATCTACGCAACTCACACGGGCGATGGCAAGATGAATGTCTTCCCTCAGCGCGGCGTTCGAGACGATCGCTATAAGTACATTCTGAATCTCCGTCCCGAAAATACGTGGACCACACATTTCACGAAGGTATCGGGCATTCCCGAAAGCCACAAAGAGGTCTGGGACAGTTGGGTCGACAAAGCCAAGACGGACCCGGCAGCCGCACGAGTGGTGGACATCAATCAGCATCATCCCCGCGAGGAACTGTATGACACCTTGTCAGATCCTTACGAGTTGAACAACATAGCAGGCACAGCCGAGGCCGGGCCGATACTTCTCAAGATGCGCAGAAAGTTGGCAAGATGGCTATCTGACCAGGGCGAGAAAGTGCCGGAAGACTTCTCATAGCACTGCTCTACGCTATGTACGACAGAGATAGCAGCCCGGCCAACGGCAAGTTACGGGTCAGCGACTATTGTCTGGAGATCTTCCTTATGAAGATGGACGCGATTTACTCGATGATCTTTGGCGTACTTGTGATGCTTCCGTGCGCCAAAAAGACTTGCGGCGGGTCTGTAAATCGAACGTGGAAACTCTCGGATATTAGGATACGCGATCCATTTATCCTGGCTGAGGAAACTACGCAGACGTATTACATGTACGCGCAGATGGACAATCGCCGTGGACGAAAAGGCCACCAAAAGGGCGTCGAGGTGTACACCAGCAAGGATCTGCAACAGTGGGCAGGGCCGTATCCCGTCTTTGTGATCGGCGAAGATTTCTGGGCCGATAGAATGGTATGGGCGCCGGAGGTCCACGAATACGGAGGCAGGTATTATCTGTTCGTGACCTTTACTGCAGAAGAGCCCCTGGAACCTATTCCCGGCCGCCCTCCTCTCGTCAAGCGAGGCACGCAAATTCTCGTGTCGGATTCTCCAGAGGGCCCGTTCAAGCCGTTCGAAAATCGGCCGCATACTCCGTTGGACTGGATGGCCTTAGATGGGACCCTTTGGGTCGAAGATGGGACCGCCTGGATGGTCTTCTGCCACGAATGGGTCCAGATCAGGGACGGCACGATGGAGCTGGTTCGGCTCAAAGAAGACCTTTCTACGGTACAGGGTCGTCCTGTCACACTGTTTC
>CP070675.1:5011168-5019844 GCA_020352215.1 Phycisphaerales bacterium | reverse complement strand
ATCAGTGTCCAGCGGGGGGGCAGATGGCAATCGTCGATCCGCAGCGCGGCCGTCATCTTGCCGTTCCGCCGTCCAAGATGGATGATCATTCCGCCCGTGACTGCTGCGGCATCCGGTTGTCTTGGCAGAACACAGGCCAAATGTCCATCGCCGCCTCAAAGCTGCGCATCACGCGTCGAGAATCGCAAGCAAAATAGTTGCGCACTTGAACCGGTTACCGATTATACTATCATGTCGTGATTGACAAATCCTTTTGTTTTAGCTTCATTCGAGTGACTTCGAGGACATCATCGAGTCGCTTCGACACATCCGTGCGGATGGTTTTGTGAAGGACGAAAAAGAAATGACCAAATTTGCGAAGATTTGTCTTTTGATTGTGCTCATAGCAACAGCCGAGCCGCAGGCTGCGCCGGCAGGTGATACGAGCCCGCCGGATGGACCGCCGACGTACCGCATATATCCGCTGCAGAACGGTACGTGCAAGATCGCCGGCAATCATGCCTTTCACGGAGGCGACAACGCCGAGACATACGAGTATGCTCTTTACATCTGGCTCATACTGGGCGGCGATAAGCCTGTCCTGGTGGACGCCGGGCTAAGTGACGTTGCGGAGATGAATCGAGGGGCCGCCCACGTGCTTCGCGAGCCGATCACACAGGGCCCGCACGAGAGCAGCACAGCTCAACTCCGCAAGTTCGGCCTGACGCCGGAAGACATCGGGCACATTCTTGTCACGCACCTGCATTACGACCACGTGGACGACCTGCTCAACTACAAGAACGCCAGGGTCTATGTGGGCAAAAAGGAATGGGAGGTCGCGAGCACGGCTGCTCCAACCTGGGGACACATGCGGGTCATGAGGCCATTTATTGACGATCCTGACCACCGGCGACGGTTGGTGCTGGTCGAGGACCAGGAGATTCTGCCTGGAATCGAATCGTTCTGGATAGGTGGCCACACGCCTGGCTCGACGGCTTATCGCGTAAACACAGCACACGGCAAGGTGGTCCTAACCGGGGACACGATATCGCTGCTGGCCAACTTCAAGCGCAACGTCTCTCCAGGTGTATTCGCCAGTCACAACGAATGCGTAGCGGCGATTAGAAAGATACGCGAGAAAGCAGACATTGTTCTGCCAAGCCATGATCCCTCTACGCTCGATAATTGGCCCCCCGCCACCAAGAAAGCTCCCAAGTATACCATCCGCGCGATTAAGGTCGGCCAATGCGAAGTCCGCGACTACATCACCTTCCAAGACAGTGACAGTGAGCAAACGAGCACCTTCTATTTGTACATCTGGGTCATACAGGGTGGGCGCAGACCCATAGTAGTTGAGACCGGCCCCAAGCACCCCGTGCAATTCAGCAAGACAACAGAGAGGTACATCCCCGGGGGAATCCAACAACTGCCTGAGGAACGCACCGTCGAGGTTCTGAAACGGCACGGTATCGATCCGGCCGATGTAAGCCACGTGATTGTGACGCACCTGCACGCCGACCATTACGATTACTTCGATGCCTTCGTCAACGCTCGCCTGGTGGTCAACCGGCGCGAGTACGAAGAGACTACGGGCCGGTCTCGAGGCGGCACAGACCGCCTCGCTGCCGATGTGCGACGTGTACTGGATAACAGGCCCGATGCTTTGCAGTTAGTGGATGATGAAGAAGTTATTCCCGGCGTGCGGGTCTTGGAGCTTGGCTGTCATACGCCGGGCAGCCAGGGTGTGCTTGTTCAGACTCAGATGGGCCCTGTCGTGCTCGGCGGTGACGTCGTCTACAAGTACGAGAACATAGAGAAGGACCGGCCCACCCGCGGCCCGGACGAGCACGCCTGTCGTGAGGCAATGGCCCGGATTCGCTCGATGGCCGACATTGTACTGCCGGCCCACGACCCGCTCACACTTGAGCGGTGGCCGGACGGCATAATTGGCGCGCAGACGTCCGCCCGGCGCGGTACGTCGGCAAAGCCCCAATGACGACGCGGGACAATCGAGGTCGACCACTTTGACCCGCTGAAAGGTGCGACGAGATGCAAAGAATGAGAAGTCTGGGTCATAGCCAAGACAATAGCCGAAAACACACGACCCGAATTCGGATCAGGTGGTTGGCTGCTCTGATACTGATTGGCTTTGCGGTCAATGCCGGTTCAGCAAAGCAGGGTGTCTTTTTTGCCAGAGAGGTTTATATGCCGAAGCCCCTTCCTGTATTCGCCGAAACTAAGGACAAGCTCCCCTCACCGATCTACGACGAAGACCCGGACTATGTCAGATGTTACTGGAAGTCGTGGGAGCTGGCGTTCAGAAACTTTCACGAGCCGGCGGCGGAAAGCGGGTTTGTCTCGCAGTTCATAGACGCCGCATTCAACCAGAACATCTTTCTCTGGGATACCTGCTTTATGACGATGTTCTGCAACTACGCCCATCCCTATGTCCCCGGAATATGTTCGCTGGACAACTTCTATGCGAAACAGCACGAAGACGGAGAAATCTGCCGGGAGATCAATCGCAGCACCGGGAAGGATTTTGAGCCGTGGGTAAACAAGGAGAACAGACCGCTTTTCAGCAGGTGGGGATATGCTTGGGATGACGGCTTCAAACAAGTAGACGTGACTTACAGGGCAAGGGCCGTTCCGCCCCCCAATCCCAAGCTGACGCTCGACAGTCTTAATCACCCGATCTTTGCCTGGGCGGAGCTGGAAAGCTACCGTCTCACGCAAGACCGGAGCCGACTGGAGTTAGTGTGGGAACCGTTGGTCCGGTACTACCACGCCCTCAAGAAGTATCTCAGGCAGGGCAATGGATTGTATATAACCGACTCGGCCAGCATGGACAACGCCACGCGCAACGTATATCTGGAATCCGGTGGCACAGGAATTGATATTTCTTCCGAGATGGTTCTGTTTGCGAGAAACCTTGCCGAGATCGGATTGATACTGGGCAAGCAGAAGCAGGCAGCGCAGTACGAGCAAGATACAGAAGAGCTCGTGACACTGATCAACGAGCTGATGTGGGACGACACGCGAAAATTCTACTTCGATCTGACACTGCAAGGAAAGAAGGCTCCTGTAAAAAGCATAGCCGCCTTTTGGACTTTGCTGGCAGAAGTGGCCTCCAAGTCACAGGCTGAGGCCTTGGCTGCAGAGCTTAACAATCCGCAAACCTTCAAGACGGTGCACCGTGTACCCACGCTTGCCGCGAATGAACGAGGATTCAACGCGCAGGGAGGATATTGGAACGGCGCCGTCTGGGCCCCGACCGATATGATGGTGATTAGAGGCCTTGAGAATTATGGCTACACGGAGCTAGCACGCGAGATAGCCCTGAACCACCTTCATAACGTAATCGAAGTGTTCAGGACAACCGGAACCGTTTGGGAGAACTATGCCCCACAGAGCATCGCTCCGGGAAAACCGTCAAAACGTGACTTCGTTGGCTGGACCGGGATTGGGCCCATAGCCCTTTTGCTTGAATATGCAATAGGCGTGAAGGCAGACGCCATCGCAAACACAATCACCTGGGACATAAGGTCCTCCAAACGCATCGGAATCGACAACTTTTGGTTCGGCGGAAAGACCGTGTCGCTCGTCTGCGGGCAAGGCGACAGTGACAGCAAACGCTCGGTCAGAGTGAGGAGCGATGGAGCCTTTCATCTGGTGATTACCTTTGAGGATAAGACAAGGACCGTAGAAGTTCCAGCGAAGCAACTCGTGGAGGTGAGACTCTAATCGGGTCAGCTCTGACTCAGGTAGAAAGGGATTTGACATGATTGCACGCAACCTATTCTTGATATCTCTGCTGACGCTTTCGGCGTGCCAGCTTGCTCACGGTGACACTGTTACCCTGGAGAGCGGCTTACTGAAGGTGGAGATCGATGATGCCACGGGCCATTGGGCCTTGCTTGATAAGCGTTCAGGAGCAAAGTGGCCGTCTGAAGGCACGGCCAGTCCGGGAGTGGCACCATGGCTCGCATCCGATTTTGTCAAGACCCAGACGCCGGACGAGAACACAGTGCGCTTGCACAACAAGAGTGGCGCGGTCATCGTATTTGCTCTGGTAGAAGATGGTAACGCACTCGAGCTACGGTACGAGAGCAAGAAAGGAGATTCCGTCCGCGTACTTGAAGATGCGCTGGGCATCACGGACATCGAGGGCGGCTACATCATTGTTGCCTGTCGCGAGGGGCTACTCATTCCGGCCGAAAGCGGCAAACCGTTCAAGCGGACCTTCGGCACATCTGACTATGAAGGTTGCCACATGAATATGCTCGGACTTGTGAAGGGCGGTTCAGCGCTGATCGTGACCTGGGACAATGCATACGTGTTCCCGGAACTCCAAAGCATCATAACCAGCGGCAATCGCCATCGTCAACGGCTCAGCACAACGCTGGAACTGCGGCGCAGCGCGGCGTCATTTCGTCTTATGCCGCTGGGCAAGGGTGACTTCAATACCATAGCCGCAAGCTATAGACGCTACGCCGAGAAGCAGGGCCTGGCGATAACACTGCGGGAGAAGATCCGCCGTGACCCGCACGTCGAGCTGATGGTCGGTGCATCCAATGCCAAGTTGTGGACCTGCCTCGCACGCCGCATGAACGAGGAGAGTACGGAGGAAGAATCCGTCAAAGTCCGCTGGACGTTCAACGAAGCGGCCCAGATCGCCGAGCACTTGAGCAAAGACGTCGGGATCGAGCGTTGCCTCTTCATGATGGGGGGTTGGACCGAAGGCGGGTACGACTGTCGCCATCCCGACAACCTGCCGGCCAACCCTGAGTGCGGCGGCAACGAGGGCCTGGTCGATGCCATCAAGCGTATTCAAGCGCTCGACTACTTGGAGTGCTTGCATGATAACGTCCAGGACATGTATCGCGATGCGAAGAGCTGGGACCCGGCATTCATAGAGAAGCGTCCCGACGGCTCGCTCATCAAGGGAGGTCGGTGGCTGGGTGGACGAGCGTATATGGTCTGTGCACCGAAGCAGCTGGAGTTGGCCAAACGGCAGCAGAACCTTCCAGCCATCCATGAATTGTTCTCGCCCCGGAGCTATTTCATCGATACCACGTACGCCGTCGGGCCGCGCGAATGCCATGATCCGAATCATCCAATCGACCGAAACGACGATATCGCGTGGAAGATTCGTCTCAGTGACTATGCTCGGGAGGTATTCGGTATTTTCGGCAGTGAGTGTGGACGCGAGTGGGCACTGCCTCATAGCGACTTCTTCGAGGGCCTCGTGGCCGTCCAGGGCCGGTACTTTCACAACCTCAAGCCGGAGGACCTGGGAGCCACGGTCATTCCCTTCTTTGAGATGGTCTATCATGACTGTCAGATATGCTATGGCAAATACGGTTATGCGGCGGATAAGGCGGCTGAATATGTCGCCCACCATGTTCTGTGCGCTAGACCGCTGCACTATCACTCCTTCCCCGACCACCTTTACTGGCAGTCGTCGACCGGAAACGGCAGCAGTCAAGCGTCCGATCAGTCGTGCTATGTCCGCAGCGATAATGGCTGGGCCGAAGGTATGCACCAGCTCGATGTGTTCATCAAGAATACGCATGAGGTACTGGGACCACTCCACGCGGCGACGGCCCACGATCGGCTGACCCGGCTCCAATTCCTTACCGAGGACTCGAAGGTCAGACAGGCCACCTACGGACATGGTGAGCGCGCGACAAGAGTCGTTGTGAATTTCGGAACCAAAGAGGCCAAGGTCACAACGGAGCTGGGAGGGGACGTCGTTCTGCCGCCGTGGGGGTTCGTTGTAGAAGGGCCTCGCTTCGCGGCATTTCATGCCTGCCGCTGGGCCGGACAAGAATATGGAAAAGGTGCTATGTTCACGCTCCGGGCCACAGACAATGAGAACCTGAACGATGCTCGCCGGGTCCGTGTCTTTCATGCCTTTGGGCCCGCAAAGCTTCGATGGAAGCAAGACCTCTACGAGGTGCGGCGAGAGAAGGTGATCCAGCTCCAATAGTAACCCCTGAGCTCAGCTATGTCTTCGAACATGTAATCGTTGCAGATGCGGGGGATTGTGGGACAAGCTTTGCGTTTACCGCAAAGATCCGGTATCCTTCCGCGGGTACAATCCGGTGCCGGACGGAATAACTTATAGAGGAACATTGCCGTGAGACCGAAAATCAGATTTCTGACCGATGAGCTTATCGAAAAGATTGTCTCCGAGGCGACCGATATACTCTGCACGCTCGGAGTTGAAGTTCACAACGATGCCGTCTTGGCCATGCTCTCCGACCATGGCTGCCCGATCGACAAGGGAAAATGCCATGTTACCTTCACTTCTGCGGTTATCGAAAGAGCTTTGAAAGATGCCCCCGAATCGTTCGGGCTTTACGATGTCACCGGAAAGCAAACGCACGACTTCTCCGGTTTCAACGTCTATTTCACCCCGGGCTCGACCGCCCTGAACATTCTGGATGCTCAGAGCGGCCAAATGCGGCGGCCTATCACCGCCGATTACGTCGACTTTGTCAAAGTGACAGAACAACTCGACCATATCGCCTCGACCAGCACCGCTCTGATACCTGCAGATGTGCCTGAAAGCATTTCCGACAGCTACCGGCTCTTTCTCAGTCTCCTCTATGGCAGCAAGCCCGTTGTTACCGGTGCTTTTTCGATTGAATCCTTTGAAGTAATGAAAGATTTTCAAGTTGCAGTTCGGCAATCTCTGGGAGCTCTCAAGGAAAAGCCTCTGACCATTTTCTCCTGCTGTCCGACTTCGCCTCTGAAATGGAGTCTTGTCACTTCTCAGAATCTGCTGGATTGCGCTCGGTATTCTATCCCTGTGGAATTCATCGCCATGCCGCTGTCCGGCTTCGTTGCGCCCGTCACGCTCACCGGAACACTCGTCCAACATACCGCCGAGACCATAAGCGGTGTGGTCATCAGCCAGCTTGCCAATCCCGGCACCCCTGTTCTCTATGGCGGCTCGCCGGCTGTCTTCGATGTTAGGTGTGAAACCACACCCATGGGTGCCATCGAAACCATGATGATTGACTGCGCGTACAATGAGATCGGCAAGTACCTGAACCTGCCCACTCAGGCATACATTTCTTTGAGTGACTCCAAACAGCTTGACAGCCAGGCAGGTTTGGAGAGCGGAATCGGTGCTGTCTTGGCAGCGCTGTCCGGAATCAACAGTGTCTCCGGCCCGGGTATGCTCGATTTTGAAAGTTGCATATCTCTCGAAAAACTTGTTCTGGACAACGAAATCTGCGGCATGGCCTTCCGACTTATTGACGGGATTGAGCCGAGGGATGACTTTCCATCGGGTGAGCTTTTTCAGGAACTGCTCAAAGAAAGACATCTGCTCATTTCCGATCACACGCGTCGCCACCTCGCGGCGGAGCACTTCTTCCCGGGCCCGGTCATAGACCGCTCCCACAGGTCGCGGTGGCAGCGTGACGGTGCCATGACACTTCAGCAGCGGGCCCATCGTCAAGTGCAGGGACTGCTGGACGGTTATGAAACTCCAGATCTGGCTCAAGACGTGGAGAAAGAACTGGTGAAGCTCATGAGCGAGGAAGCTCGCCGGCACGGGCAGGACGGTCTGCCGCATCGGCCTCGCTGAATCGGGCATCGGCACCCAGCTCCAATTCGGGGCAAGGGCCGCAGCCACGAGCGGATATATCATGGCTTGGCAATGGCGGTCCCACAGGTTGAGGTGATAGTTATTGACGCGCCTCCTACGGGGTTGTGTCTTCCAAGCAGATCGAGTACATTGCTCAATTGACAAGACTGAGCTGTGGCCGACTGCTCTAACTGAGAGATGATAATCACGTTCAATCTGGTGAAGGTTGTTGCCAGAGGATCTATGGCGCTCTTTGCGAGAGGCAGAGTACCGTACCAAGAATCCATGAAGTGCAAGACGATACCTTGAACGGAGTCCATTGTGCCCCACGTACTTGCCGAGACAATACCTTACACGGCGATCACCATAATTTTCATTGTATTGGCGACCGGTGTGGCTGCCTTCGTCAGACGCAGGAGCAGGGACAAGTGCCTGCGCGACTTTCAGAAGAACATAGTGACGCTGGAAGAGAGATCCGGCAAGATCATCGCCGGTAAGCTGAGGGTGGAGAACACAGGGCTGGAGTTTGTATATCCTGAGAAACGCAAAGATGAGAACGGGCATGCGAAAGCGAGCTATATCCTGTACAAGTATGAGTATCCGAATATCGCGGCGGTGATTCGCTTTCATGATGAGTTGAGCGAGGCGAATAAGAAGGGACGGGATGCTGATTTGGAGCGAACCTATCACCCTGGGTTCTGGCGGAGACTTTGCAGGAAGACCGTCAATGTCTTTCGCACGGTAAGGGATTCGGTGGTGGAGGTGATAAACTTGCTCATAGCTCAGGCAAAGAAGGGTACACCGGCAGGGAAGGTATTGGCCACGCAGGACAAGTATGTTTCCGACATGAAGCAGAACCTGGTGGGGTCGGTAGGGACGTCGTACGAGCCCTTGCTGGAACGCTACATAGGCCATGAAGTCGTGCTCCAAATGCTCAAGGACGACCAGGTGTTGGAATACAGCGGTGTGTTGAAGGAGTATACGGCCGAATTTGTGGAGGTTATGGACATAAGCTACGCAACAAAGGCCGGCGAGCCCGGGCGAACGGCGGACGTGGTTGTGCCTCGCCAGTGGGGCATAATTCGGCATCTTGG
>CP070675.1:4983273-5011068 GCA_020352215.1 Phycisphaerales bacterium | reverse complement strand
GGAGTGAGCCAACAGGAATGAACGCCCTTGCTGCCAATAGATTTGGTAGAAATCCGCACACAATGGAGCCAATGGGATTCGAACCCACGACCTCTTGCATGCCATGCAAGCGCTCTCCCAACTGAGCTATGGCCCCAGAAGTTTTGATTCTAACACGTGCGGGCGGGGTCGGCAAGAAAATTCTCGCTTGGAATCCAGCCAAATTTCACGTTCCCTTGCCCGACCTTTGCCGGATATTGTCGCGTATACTACTATATCGTCGTACAGGCTGTGGACTTTAGCAATTGTGCGTGTGACACCAGGGCCACAAAGGTAGAGCTTTGATCAAGAGGCAGAAGATACTCCTGACCGGCCGCATTCAGGGGGTCGGTTTTCGCCCGGCCGTGTATCGGCTGGCCCGCCGGCTGGGCCTTTCTGGCACCGTCTACAACGACACGAAGGGCGTCACAATAGAACTGCAGGGCCAAGAGAGCCAAATCGCTGAATTCCTTTCTCGCTTGCAGTCGAGCGATGAAATGCCACGGCTGGCCGAAATAAAATCTTGCAGGACGATCGATATGGATCTCGTCCCGTCGCAACATGAGTTTGCTATCGGCCGCAGCGATTCGCGAGGGACGGCCCTGTCACAGGTTACCGGCGATATCGCCACGTGCCGGCACTGTCTCGCGGAGCTTGCGGACCCTGCTGATTTTCGCTATGGCTATCCGTTCATAAACTGCACGAATTGCGGGCCGCGATACTCGATAGTCAAAACCATTCCTTACGACCGCCCCAATACCACGATGTCGGTCTTCGAGATGTGCGATAGGTGCGCCGCACAATATGCAGACGTGGAGGACCGGCGTTTTCACGCTCAACCGGTCGCCTGCCCGGCGTGCGGTCCGCAAATCCGGCTAACCGACAACAAAGGCAAAGCGATCAAGAAGGGGACCGGCAGCGCGATAACGGAGACCACAAGATTGCTGCAGGCCGGAAAGATTGTCGCGATAAAGGGCATCGGCGGATTTCACCTTGCTGTCGATCCCTTAAACGACGATGCCGTCCGCAGATTGCGCCGGCGCAAACGGCGCGACCACAAACCATTTGCGATGATGGCCGATTCCATCGAGAAGATGGAGGAACACGCAATCGTCAGCGATCCGGCCGAACAGCTGTTGAAAAGCCCCCAGAGCCCCATTGTCCTTTTGCCTAAGAAGGCCACCTGCCTGATAGCCCCGTCGGTTGCCGAAGGTGTGAGCACCTTTGGCTTCATGCTCTGCTATGCGCCTCTGCACTATCTGCTGTTCGAGCAGGGCCTTGATGTGCTCGTGATGACCAGCGGCAATATCTCCGACGAGCCTCTGATCTGCAAGAACGAGCGTGCCCTGGAGAAACTCGGCGACGTTGCCGATGCCTTCCTGATGCACGACCGAGAAATCTACAGGCAGGTCGATGATTCGATTGTTCATCTGATAGACGATCAGCCCGTACTTCTCAGAAGAGCCAGAGGATACGTCCCCACCCCGTTTCTGGCCGGAAAGAGCTGCCCGCAAGACATATTCGCAGCCGGCCCCGACCTGAAGAACACCTTCTGTTTTGTCAAACAGAATCAGCTTATCTGCAGCGAGCACATAGGAGACCTCGAAGACGCCCGGGTGTACCACCACTACATCGAATCAATTCAGCACCTGCGAGGGCTCTTCGAAGTTGAGCCCACAGTAGTGGCGTGCGACCTTCATCCGGGCTATCTGTCGACACGGTACGCCAAGTCCCTTGCCGGCGTGAAGCTCATCGCGGTTCAGCACCACTGGGCTCACATCGCCTCTGTTCTGGCCGAACACGGGCGCCATGAGTCGGTAATTGGGCTTGTGTGCGACGGCACCGGCTACGGCACCGATGGAGCGATCTGGGGTTGCGAGTGTCTGATCGCGTCGCTGGAGAGCTTTGAGCGGTTTGGCCATCTGGCATACTACCCGCTGGCCGGTGCAGACAAGGCAAGCAAAGAGGCCATAAGGCCGATCCTGGCTCTGCTCAGAAATACGCACGGGGACGGGTTCAAGCTCGACGAGTTCGGATGGCTACTGGACCGAATCGAGCCGGATGTCACCAGGCAGCAAGTCGTGTTGGAACAGATCGACAAAGGCGTCAATACCGTTGAGACCTCGAGCCTTGGCCGGGTCTTCGACGCCGTTGCCGCTATCCTCGATCTGGGCAGCTACAATCACTTCGATGCGCAACTGCCGATGGCCGTCGAGTCCATCGCCGACGGCGATGTAGAGGAACATTACGGCTTTGACCTCATAAGAGCAAACGATGGACCGATCCAGCTTGATATAGGCAAGATGATGAGGGAGCTGCTTTCGGATGTCCAAAAGGGCCAACCCCGCGGCGTCGTATCAGCCAAGTTCCACAACTGCATTGCTCAGGCCCTTCTTGAAGTGGCCAAAGCAGCGAAGAAGAGCACAGGATTGGAAACAGTCGCGATTAGTGGCGGCGTGTTCTGCAATCGATTTCTGGCGAATCGTCTGATCAAGCTCCTGAAGGAGGCCGGTTTCTCCGTACTGTTCAACCGGGACGTCCCATCCAACGACGGCGGAGTATCCCTCGGCCAAGCGGCAATTGCAGCCTGGCGTGTGAGTCGTAGTTCATAGCGTTTGAAGTGTCGCGCGAAGAACTGCTTGGATTAGAAATCCTCCCCGGCGGATCGCTTACAATGCGCCCTGACTCTGAGAATACCCCTTAGAATCACCGAGAGGATGATGGAAACATAGACCCCGATGTTGATTGAGAACAGGATATAGGCCCACCACGAGCCATTCTTACTGATTGCCCGTTCGATGCTGGGGTAGCTCAGGATGGCCGCTCCGAAGATAGCGAGCGCGCTCATTAGAAAAAGGGTTATCCAGAGCGCCCTACTGATGTGGAAGCGATCCATGACAAATCCTATTGCCGACATCACCACCGCTCCTGCAAAAGCAATGAAGAGAGCGATCGCCGCTTTGGAAGCACTTCCGAGGAACGCAAATGGCGCGATCCACAGCCCTGCGGCGGAGGAGAGCAGCCACATGGCGTTTTCGTCACCGGGATAGCTATGGTGCACATACGAACACACTCCCCAGAATAGCGGGAGCAACCACAAGAAAAATGGGACATCCTTTCTCATAAAACTCCATCTAATGTGATTGATCGCTTACGATCTTGAGATCATTTGCACCAAAGAAGCACTATACCATATGTATTCTGGAATGTCTCCCTGTACCGTTCCAAAGCCGAAGGTTGACGCCGGATATGTCTACCCATACAATGAGGGCGGAATTATTGGCTTTTGCAGAACAGATCAATCACGAGCCGCGGGAGACGCTTTATGTGTTTGGCGATACCGGCAAGGATAGTGGAATTAGAGGGTGATGTGGCGGTGGTTGACGCGATGGGCAACCGCTTCAAGGCAAAGACTACGCTCCTGCCTGAGGCGAAGTTGGGCGATTTGGCGCTGATACACGCCGGCTTTGCAATATCCTTGGTGGACGAGGAAGAGGCCAGACAAACTTGGCAGCTCATTGCTGAAATCAACGAGTTCCAGGAGACCCGAAATAAGCTCTCGGGATAGACCAGTGGCGAAGGGCCAAGTACGAGATACGGCTGGAATGCTTGAGAGAATCCACAACGCGCAGGGCCTCATCGATTCCGCCTGCAGGAAACTGGGCCGCCAGATCAACATTATGGAGGTCTGTGGCACGCACACGGTGGCCATCTTCCGCAACGGCATAAGATCGATACTACCCAAGACTCTGAAACTGCTCTCCGGTCCCGGTTGTCCGGTTTGTGTTACCGACCAGAGTTACATCGATATCGTTCTGCAGTTGGCCGACCGCGAAGATTGCCTGATTGCCACTTATGGTGATATGATCCGGGTTCCCGGCGAGAAAGGTTCACTTGAGACTAGGTCTGCAAAGGCCAATGTAAAGGTCGTTCTCAGCACCGAGGATGCGCTGCAGTTGGCGAAAGACAATCCAGGCAAGACCGTAGTTTTCGTCGCGGTGGGTTTTGAGACCACCACGCCGGCTACGGCAGTTGTAGTGAAGGAGGCGGCTGAACAAGCCGTAGAAAACTTCTACATCCTGGCCGGCCACAAGCTTGTCGTACCGGCCATGTGTGCATTAGTGAGCGAGAAGAACCACAACATCGATGCCTTTCTGTGTCCCGGACATGTCAGCGCGATAATCGGCTACGGGGCATTTGCCGAGGTGGTCGATGCGTTTAGCCGGCCATGTGTGGTCGCGGGTTTTGAACCGGTGCAGATAGTAGAAGGCCTTGCGGAAATCTGCCGGCAGCTTGCCGACGGCAAAGCACAGTTGAAATCCGTATACAAGGCCGTTGTGACTGAGACGGGCAATGTCTCGGCACAGAAGGCCATCGCCGAGTGCTTTGAGCCCGCCGACGGCTACTGGCGGGGCCTTGGCAAGATTCCCAAGAGCACCCTGAGATTGAAGGACAAGTACAGCCGCTTCGATGCGTTCAAGCGATTCGGCCTGATTGAGACGCCGAGCGAGGATACCACGGGCTGCCGGTGCGGTGAGGTCTTGTGTGGACTGATAGACCCGCAGCAGTGCGGCCTGTTCGAGACGAAGTGTACTGCCCGCACGCCGATTGGGCCATGCATGGTAAGTTCGGAAGGAGCCTGTGCGGCGTGGTATAAATATGGCCGAGACAAGAAGACCTGACCAATGACGACCACCGGAACCGACCGAATCCTACTTGCGCATGGCGGCGGGGGGCAGTTGACCGAAGAACTGCTTCGTGATCATATTCTCCCGCGCCTTAACAACGATGTTCTCGCCGAGCTTGGAGATTCCGCAAACCTGACCGTTGGTTCGAAATCACTTTGCTTTACGACCGACAGCTATGTAGTCAAGCCACTGTTCTTCAATGGTGGAGATATCGGAAAGCTGGCGGTCTGTGGGACGGTGAACGATCTTGCCGTCGCCGGGGCAAAGCCTGTTGCTCTGGCGATGTCTATGATAATCGAGGAGGGCTTTGAATTTGCGCAGCTTGAGAAGATATTGGCCAGCATCGGCGAGGGGGCTCGGCAAAATGATGTCGCCATCGTCACCGGCGACACCAAAACCGTTGAGGCAGGCTCAGCCGACAAGATCTTCATAAACACTGCCGGCATCGGCGTGCGATTAGGCGGTGTGGATTTGGGCTTCGACAAGATCGCCGTGGGCGACAAGATACTCATCAACGGGACTATCGGCGACCACGGCATGACGATCATCTCTCAGCGGGAAGACATCAAGTTCCAGTCACAGCTAAGTAGTGATTGTGCCGGCCTGGCGAGCTTAACGTGCCGGCTGCTGCAAGAATCCGGCGGAATAAGGTTCATGCGGGACCCGACCCGCGGCGGTTTGGCCGCCACTCTCAACGAAATCGCCAAGGCCACCGGACTGAGTATCGAAATCCGCGAGGCCGATATCCCGATTAATCCAGTGGTCCAGGCGGCTGCAGATATGCTCGGCTTTGACGTGCTCAATATAGCAAACGAAGGCAAATTCGTCGCGATTGTCTCATCGGAAGCGGTAGATAGTTGTCTCGAAATCTGTCGCGACCACCCGCTGGGCAAAGAGGCAAACGTGATCGGCCAGGTCACCGAATCAACTGACACACCCTCCGTAGAGCTGGCAACCAAGATCGGTGGAAGAAGGATTGTGCAGATGCCGTACGGGCGAGAGCTGCCGAGGATATGCTGATGCACGAGATGATGGTGGCCGAAAGCCTGCTCAAGACCATATCGGCGGAGGCTTCAAGGCGAAACGCACGGCCCATCGGGGCGACGATCAGTTGTGGAACGCTCAACGCCGTCAATGATGAAACGCTCCGTTTTGCCTTTGATGCTATAGCCAAAGGCACACCCTGTGAAGATATGCGATTACAGATCGAGCACAAACCCACGCAGGGCAAATGCAGGAAGTGTGACCGGGATTTCGAAATTGAGTTTTCTCAGCCGAAATGCACCGACTGCGGCAGCGAAGACTTTGCGCTGCTTCCGGATGCGCCCTTGATGCTTGAGGAAATCGAGTTAGAGACGGACTGACATTATGGAAAAGGTTCGAGTCGGCAAAAAGATTCTGGACGAAAATGACAGATACGCCCTTGAGAACATCCTCCTTCTGAGTCGGAAGAATAAACTCTGCCTGAATATGATATCGTCCCCCGGATCGGGCAAAACCACAATCTTGGCCCGAACGATCAGCGAGCTCGCCGGCAAAATCAAAATCGGCGTGATCGAGGGTGATATTCAAACCGATCTGGATGCCGAGAGAATAAGAGCAACCAAGGCGCCGGCCATTCAAATAAATACCAACGGCGCTTGTCACCTCTCTGCGGTCCAGATAAGCGATGCCCTGAGCAAGCTGCCCATCGAAGATCTTGACCTGATCTTCATAGAGAACGTAGGCAACCTTGTTTGTCCGACTGATTTTAATCTGGGTGAAAATGCGAAAGTCGTTGTTCTCTCTGTTGCAGAAGGCGACGACAAGCCTGCCAAATACCCGGCCATCTTTGCAAAGTCAAAGGTGCTGCTTATAAACAAAGTTGATCTGCTCACCAGCGGCGCGAGCATCGATTTTGACCTCGATAAAGTCAAGGCGGACGCCCGCCGACTGAACAAGACTATCGAGATCTTTCCAATATCCGCGAAGACCGGCGAGGGCATGACCGATTGGTGTAACTGGCTTATAGATGCGGCCACAAGGGTTTGACTAAAGCAAAGCTTCTGCAGTGTCTCGCGTCCAGCTTGGGGGATAGATCAGAGAGCGGCCTTCGATCGATAGAGACCGCGCTCGCGGATATAGTCGGCGACCGCTGGATGCAGCATGTCGTCTGCATCGTCGCCAGCGGCTAATCTGCTTCGTATTTCCGTGCTGCTGATATCGATCAGCGGCGTTTCGACTACGTTTTTCCGGAGTTTCTCGACTCGCTCCCGGCCCCAGATAGGCTCAAATCTGGTAAAATCGGGTGGCTCACAGCCCGCTCGGTACATCGTCGAGACCACACAAGTGTCTATCAGATCAGTGATTCTGTACCAGTGCGTCAAATCGTCGACACTGTCGGCCCCTATAAGCCAGAAGAGGGAGCTTTCGCCGCCATAGTCGGTCTGAAACTGCCTCACCGTCTCCAAAGAATAGCTCGGCGCCGCCTTTCGCAGCTCGCAATCACTAACCTCGAAGCTGGCACTGCCGGCAATTGCAAGCGCTATCATCCTGAGCCGATCCTCATCACTTGCTACGGGAAGAAATCCCTTCAGCGGCGAGCGCTTTGCAGGAATGAAAACTACTTTCTGTGCGCCGATATGTTCAACTGCTCTGGCGGCAACGCCCGTATGACCGAGATGAATCGGATCGAACGTGCCGCCGAACAATGCTATTCGTTCTTTAGCCATGAAGTAATTAACAGCTAAACTGTGTGTTGTTGGAAGAGATATTCTCAAAAGAAAACGGGAAATCTTCACTAAAGATTGCAGCTAAAACACCGCTAAAACTCCCAACGAACTGTTAACTTGACAGTCGCCTTCAAGATTTCACAACACCTCGATGCAACGTGCAGTTCCAAAGAGAATGCTCGTGTCTCTTGCGATCACAGACATGGAACTAATTGATAGGGCTAAAAAATTGTAACTCAAACGCATATTTCGTTAACGATTACCAAAAGTAAAGACTTCAACTGCAACAATGAGAGGTTGTGACTCTCGACCAACGAGGTATGATAAACAATACAAGTGGTTGTGTAAAATGAAGATGGTGAAAATTTTTATGAAGTATTCTTCAAGTTTTGGACGATAAAGAATATAAGAATATTTATTAGCCTTTTTCATAATTTGCTTGGCAAAGTTTTTTGAGGTGAAATAGTATTATCATTAGGAAATTGGAAACAAGAAAGTTTCAGTCGACCGAAAGGAGAACGGTATGGCGAAGAAGAAGAAAGCCAAAAAGAAAGTGACGAAGAAGAAGACTAAGAAGAAGGCAACAAAGAAGAAAGCCAAGAAGAAAGCTAAGAAGAAAGCTAAGAAGAAAGCCAAGAAGAAAGCTACAAAGAAGAAAAAGAAGAAAAGATAGCGTAGCTTAGACAAGGGCCTGCTTGTCTTGTATGGCATGGATTTTGGCAGGCGGCCGGCTGGGACCGGCTCTGAGTCAAAATCGCGACACTGTGACAAGCAATGTGTGAATGGGAGGTTCTGTTAATACGGCAGAACCTTCCATTTTTTCTGCGCAGGGCCGGGAAGATGCAATTGCTCGAAATATGGTTTCCAAAGCCCATAAACTCCGGTCTCTCTTGCAATTAGCATTATTCTTGCTATACTGTCCGGCGCTGGTATAGTCGAGCCATGCACGGCCCGCCACGGCTTTTTCGAACTCCAGGTAGAAGGAACAGTAATATGGACTATTTCAGCTATAGAGACGACACGCTGTTCGCTGAGAACGTGGACGTCGAACAGATAGCATCTGCCGTCGGCACCCCCGTCTACGTCTACAGCAAAGCTACCTTCAAGGATCATCTGCAAAAAATCCAGCAGGCTTACATTGAGCTCGATACGACGATCTGCTTTTCCGTCAAGGCGTGTGGCAACACGAATATCCTCAAATTCATGGCCGAGTCGGGAAGTGGATTTGATATCGTTAGCGGCGGCGAATTGTATCGAGTACTCCAGGCCGGAGGCGATCCTGCGAGAACCGTGTTTGCTGGCGTCGGTAAGACAGACACCGAGATCATCGAAGCACTTAATGCTGGCATTGCTTATTTCAACATTGAATCAGAAGCCGAGCTGCAGAACCTGATTAACCTTACAGCAAAGCAGGGGAAGCACGCCAAAGCCGCCCTCCGTGTAAACCCGGATGTTGAGGTCGAGACTCATAAATTTCTGAAAACGGGCAAAAAAGAAACAAAATTTGGAGTCGACATCGAGCGGGCACAGAAGGTCTTTGCCGAATACGGCAGTAACCCGGCTGTGAATCTCTGTGCGCTTCATGTCCACCTGGGAACCGGTGGCAAGACGATCGACCCATATATCCAAGCCGTTGCGAAGCTTTTGCCGCTCGTCGATAAGCTCCGCAGCGCCGGTCATACCATAGATACGCTTGACTTAGGCGGCGGCTACGGCGCCGACTACGAATCCGATACCGTCCCTTCAGCAGCCGAGTACGCCGAAGGTATCGTTCCACTGCTAAGACAAAGAGATCTCAAGCTCATACTGGAGCCGGGCAAGAGTATATCCGCCAACGCCGGCGTTATGCTCACTCGCGTCCTTTACATCAAGCAGACAGGCAGTAAGAAGTTCGTCATTGTTGATGCGGCAATGAACGATCTTATCCGCCCGTCGTTATACGATGCATTCCATTTCATCTGGCCTACGAGCGTCGAAGAGAAGTTCGTTCCCCCGCAGCGGACCCAGGATTTGGCCCCGGAAGGCACGGAAGTTGTGGACATAGTCGGCCCGATCTGCGAAGGCACAGATTTCTTTGCAAAGGACCGGGCCATACCACCCGTGGAACGTGGCGATCTGTTGTCGATTTTCACTGCCGGGGCTTACGGTTTCACCATGAGCAGCAATTACAATGCTCGGGGCCGGCCCGCGGAGGTGCTTGTCGACGGCGACAGTTTCTCGGTCATCAGAAAGCGGGAAACCTATGAAGACCTCATCGCCCTCGAAAAGTAAGACGGGCTATTTGCGGGCTTCAGTCCAGGCAAACAATTCAGTTGCCCATTCGCCCGAATCGCGACCAGTCTTTCACCGGCCAGTAGAGATAGTCGGCTCTACCCTTGATTGTCGCCAGCGGGACGGGGCCGAAGTGTCTGCTGTCCACGGAGAGATTGCGGTTATCGCCCATAACAAAGCAGTGATGTGCCGGAACGGTCATCTTGGCAAAATCGCCTGACGTCTTATCGTGGGGGGGCTTAGCCAAGACAATCTTGTACTTGGCGCCCCCGTTCGTTTCTTCAAATACATCTGCCTCCAACGGTTCTCCAAGAATCTTGATTCGGATGTTGTCCAACGTTGATGCGGGCAGCGCCTTACGCTGGAGCTTTTCGTCGTTCACATAGAGATGGCCGTCTTTAATCTCCACCGTATCCCCGGCAACGGCTACAACTCTCTTAATGTAGTTTGCTCGCCTGTCTTCGGGATTAATGAATACTACGAGGTCGCCCTTTTGCGGATCGGTGGTTCTGTAGGCAAGTTTGTTAGCGAGAAAGCGATCATTGGGTACTATGGCCGGATAGTTGGAAGCCGTCGGAACTCTGAACGCTTCAACAAGGGTCGACCTGACATTGAAGCCGATCTGAAGCGAACCTCCCGTGCTCATCAATATCAGGATTACATATATGTACCATCTATTGTAGTCCTTCAATACATAACCGGCCGCCGTGCGTGTTGCCGTGTATGCTGAGTCAATAATTGCGAACAGGCTTATAGCCGCAGCGGCAAGCAGTGACGTGATTATGACCGCCATCCGAACGGAAGAGTGGCTTACCGACAATGTGCCGAAGAGTATCGGAATGATCATACACGAAAGGAACGCCAATACTATGCCTCTCGCCATCCTTCCACAGTATATATGCCCCATTCCCGGCATAATCAACGAAAGCACCGCCGCCAACCAAGGCCGTCTTCTGTTCTTGCCGTTTGTTCCTACCTCAGCCATTTTCGTCTCCCGCACTCATCAAACAAAAAGTAACACATGGACCACAAGCACCACTCGGATTACGCCGATTACGGCCCCTGCTGTGACCATCCCTGCCTTCAGAAGGACGTGCGCCGACACTAACTCAATCAAACCATTCATGTCGGGCAAATGCCTCCATCGGCCATCTTCAATCTGGCGCACTTGGTTCATTACCCTATCTGTGAAATCCGCGCTTGTCTCAATCTCTCTCTTGCGGTCCTTCCACACACTGTAAATCTGCTCACTTTTCACGCCATATCTCCCGCAATGTGCTCGAGGGCCTTGGCAAGCTTCTCCCTTGCTCTGCTGATCCTCGATTTGATCGTCCCTATTCTTGCCCCTTCCACCTGTGCGATCTGCTCATACGGTAACTGCTCGAATTCGGCCATCACCAACGCCCGCATCTGCCGGATTGGCAGGGCCTGCAGTTCTCTATCCAGCCTGTCGAATAACTCCTTCTCCGCCATGTCATCGCAGGGATTTCGCCGATCAGTTTGCTCGGGGAGCTTATCGAGCATCACCGGTTTTTTCTTCTTCAGCGAGTTTATGCTCTTGTTCCTGGCAATACAGAACAGCCATGTAGAGAGACTGCTCCGGGCCGGGTCAAATGACGCAAGTTTCTTATAGGCCGCCAGGAATACCTCTTGAGCGATATCCTCACACTGCGCGCCGTCATACGTAATGTTGCGTATCATCCGCACAATCGGCCCCTTGTACCTTTGCACTATGAACCTGAAGGACTCGGCGTCGCCCTCCAAGACTTGACGTATAGCGTTGTTTTCCTGGGTCATTACCCGCGGTCCGATTCACTGCGAACGGATTTCACCCTGTTATACATTCCAGAGCCGCCAAAGTTCCATCAATTTCCCGTCCAGAATCGCCTTTAGAGCCCCCGTTTTGCGGATTCTGTCCGGTTAGCTGAGAATGATCTTGACGGGCATAGACGCCATCACTAACATCTACGCCACACCTCAGGGACGGACAGTCATGTGATGTTGGGTACGAGACGGGAGCTTGCTGGTGAGCTGCCGATGTCTTTTTCTGCGGTTGTGGCACGATTAGTCACAATGTCGTGCCTGATACGGCGTAGCGGGATGTAGTAGTTTTCAAGATGGAAGGAGATCACATGCCAAACAAGACTCAGAAAGCAGAGAAGGTGAGCAAGAACGACTCTGCAAAGACCGCCCAGAACGCCAAGTCATCAGGATCGCCGCCTGCCGATCTGAGGGAGATCGTCCTCGTTGCCGCGTATCTGATCCTGATGTCGGTCTTCCTGATATATGTGATAGTACAGCTCTGGCCCCATGCCCACCCACCGGGTCAGCCGCACGGCTTTTCAGCGCGGGTCGACTTCCTGTGCTGGAAGCTGGACGTAGGCGATGAGGCCCGCTTACTTCTAATCGTTGCGTTTGCCGGTGCGCTGGGCGGACAGGTGCGCTCGCTACGCTCAATTGCGTGGTATGTCGGCAACAAGGAACTCAAAAAGAGCTGGCTGTTGCAGTACCTCCTGACGCCGTTTGTGGGTGCGACGCTTGCGCTTGTATTCTACTTCGTTATCCGCGGCGGGTTCTTCTCGCCACGGGCCACCACAGAACAAATGAGCATATACGGATTCACCGGTCTGGCAGGACTCGTGGGAATAGCATCGGAACCGGCATCGCTAAAGCTCAAGAAGATTGCCGAGACGCTGTTCACAAAGCCCAAAGAGGGCAAAGACGCGAGCTCTCAGGAACAACAAACTTGAACCTGGTGACACAGATATGCACGAGGGTTGACCATTTGGCGTGAGAGATATGGATTGGCCTAAAGTAGAAGAGGAGGTTCAGGCTATTGTAGGTAAGACAGAGGCAAGAGAATCACCCAGGGAAATGAGGTTCGACCGCAGATCGGGCACTGCAAACACCGTGAATTCTTGCCGCAGATGATTAACGCATTTGCTGGTCAGACTGTTTGGAGGCAATGAATCATGGACCCAATCCAAGAAATGAAGGACTTCGCCAGAAGGGCGAGGCAAGAGCCGATATTAACCGAGCAGTTCTTTGTCACCCTGCAGGCATCGTTCGACCAGGCAAAACTCAACAATCCTTCGGCTCCCGAAGATGCAGTGCAACAGATTGAAGCGATCTTCGCGAATCCCGGGAGATTATGGAGTGATGCTTACAAAGTCGAGCGGCTCCTCGTCGAAATCTATGATGACAAAACCGTCGATGTTGAATTAGGAAAACGCCTGATTGAAGCAAAGAGCAATCTGTCCTCGGAAGAATATGACCACTACCTGGAGAGTGAGAAGAAGACCGACATACCTAAACGAGCGCTTCTGAGTCGTCTGGTCAACGATCTTCAGTGGGCGTACAGCAAGAAGTCGGCAAGGCGGCGTCACTCAAGATGTATCAGGGCCAGGACCTCACTGGTTTTTGTCATTTCCATAATCCCGTTTGCGCTGATATTCTACTACCTCAAGGCTGCCGTTGAATTCAGCCTATGTATCGCCGTCGCGACCGGGTTATGGGGCGGCGCGTTCAGCATGTTAATCAGCCTGCAGAAGCGCCTGAGTGAAGCCACGCTTGATGATCTGAGGGTCCTAAGAGGCATTGTCTTTGTGCTTTCCAGGCCAATAATAGGTGCTGGGGCCGCGCTGATCTTGTATTTCTTTCTGCAAGCTCAACTGTTGGAGGGGTCCATTTTCCCGAGATTCCATTCGGCCCTGCAAGAAAAGCAGTATGTGGTGGCCGCTCTCGAAAAAACTCTTGAGAATGAGATCCCCGCCGGCCCCCTCCTTGACGACATCAACATAAGCGCCGACGTTGCGTCCCTCTCTCGGAATGTACAGAGTCTTGTCGTTGCTGCTGATCCGGACCTGAAAGTCAAAGTTCAAATTGAAGCGCAGAAGTTTGTTGCATCTGTCGCAAGCAGATACCCGGATCTCGATATGGGCCAGCTGGCCGAGAAGCTGACAGCGAAGCTCATGACCCTGACAGGATTTGCCGCGATGACCGAGCCCAAGAACCTGGCACTGTTGATCGTCTGGTCTTTTATCGCGGGGTTCTCCGAGACTTTTGTGCCGAATCTGCTTGGCAGAACTGAGAAGAAAGGCACCGCTGCCGGCGGCAAGCCGGACTGATTGTTATTGTTGAGACTTGCTGGGCACGAGCTCAAGGTCCGTATCGCCGACGAGGACAGAGACTCTGAGCCTCGGAAGGAACGAGAACAAAGAATATACGCTCGGCTGGCACGTTAAGACGCAACCGTTGATCGTTTGCCTTGGTAGACATGGTTGTGAGCCTGAATTTCAAGAGGTACTCGCTTCGCCCAGGGAGGCTTCGCCTTGTCTGATGTGGCCGTAAACACTGAGACCGGAACAACCGAGCGTCCCAGTAGGTCGCGTGCGCTGGCAGTCCTTTTCGTCTGCATTGCCGCCGTGGCAGCCCTTGTTCTTCTCGAACGGATGATCTACACGCCGGAGGGCATCAGCAGAAACGCCATGCTGACCCATCTGGTCCTTCCGGCAATTCTGATGCTGGTTATGCTTTCATCAGTCGTCCTGATCAGAAAGGCTCGTATCGGATCGGCAGCGGACATTGTGTGGTATCGCTGGGGGCTTTCCGAGGTTGTGGGGGCAATCCTAGTGATTGTGGTTGTTCCCACGGTGTACCTTCTTCTGACTGTCCTGATGAGCAAGTTAGGTCTGTCATTGCAACCTGATTTGTGGTTCTGGGCAGATCAAAGAGGCTTGGCCTTCTTTATCACTCTGACCATTTTGATGGCAATCATCGGGCCTGCTCTTGAGGAGGTCTTCTGGCGAGGCTATGTCCAAGGCACGCTTGAACGTCGCGTCGGCGCGTTTTGGGCTTGGCTGGGACAGGCCGTTCTCTTCGCGGCCTTGCATCTGCGACCTGTGGGCGGATTCGTTGTCGTGTTCGTCTTCGGCCTCATGGTTGGGGCGTGGCGCTGGCGTCGAAGGACGCTGCTTCCCATCATCCTGGCGCACATCGCTGTCAATTCCGTCTGGTCTGCCGCGAGCTGGCCCACGTGGCTGGACTGTTCAAGGATAAAGACTACGACCGATTACACAGCGATGTACCGAGATATCACCGGCATCGGTGAACTCGACCCCAACGACAATGCACGCGATTCCTACGAAAAGACCCAACAGTTGATGGCCGATATCCCCGCCGAATGGGATCAGGTCAAGAGCATGTGGCCGAGCCACTGGTCCACAGATCAGCGCGCCGCCGTCACAGCCTGGGTCTCAGCCAGCGAGCAAGGCCTGGGCTATGTGGCTGAGGGTGCTCAGAAGCCGTTCTACTGGCCTGATATCACGGGGAACATCATGGCTGTCGCTCTGCCTGATATCGCTTGGGCCAGAAAGGCTGCTTACGCGCTCTGCGCCAGATCTCAACTGTATGCCATGGACGGCGAGTTGGAGGACGCCGTTTCAGATCTCGCTATATGCCTTCGACTTGGCGATCACCTCACAGGCCGGCGGCCATTGATCAGTCAGGGGGTAGGTATAGGAATACGAGAACTTGCCATCGAGGGGGCATTAGGCATTCTGCGCAACACGGACGTGCCGCCCTCAACACTACGTTCTCTTCAGGACAGATTCGAGCAATCCATGACAGCCAAGGCGCCTGCCTTGGATTTTGCGGTGCCGAGACTGGTGTTTCACTTCATGATTCAATCTACGTTTACGAACGATGGTAACGGTGATGGATACATACCTGCCGCCCTGTTGAAGAACCTCAGAGCATTCGCCCCACTTTTGCCGGAACTCTCTGAGCAGCAGAGGCGAGCCCTTCTCGGGCTCGACAGGCGCCGGACGGCAATGTTGGCGGACCGGCTCTTCAAACATCTTGACGCCGCAGGTGGGCTTACTGCTTGGCAGTTCCAGAACAATACAAATGGCACCAGGAAACACATCGAGTCGATCATCGAACGAAATGCTTTCATCGCACTTCACGGACAGAACTATGTCAAAATGCTGCATATAGCTAATCGCGACCGCGCTGCGATCGAGGCGTTGGTTACCACGATTGCCATTCTGCGATATCAGGCCGATAAAGGCCAACTGCCGCCGAGCCTGGAAGCGGCTGTCGATGAGGGTTACCTGAAGGCGCTCCCCCGGGATACCTATAGCAAAGGGCCGCTCGTTTACAGGCAGACTGGTGACGACTTCGTACTCTACAGTCTCGGTGCGGACTTCGACGATGACGGCGGCACGCCGAGCAAATGGGGTGAGGGTAGGGAAGGTGGCGACCAAGTCTTCTGGCCTCCTCAGAGCCACGAGTGACGAGCTTCTCGAGACATGCCACGACCTGGCCCCATACAACGCAGCCTTGATTTCTCTTAAGGTGCGCCGTAGAACGGCATGTCATTTAACCCGAAGGGGTGCAGCCGGATGGCAGACAAAAGGATTCTATATATCAGTGGGTCGGTGGGATTAGGCCATGTCACCCGGGACATTGCCATTGCCAGGGAGATACGCCGACAAAGACCGGGGACGAGCATAGCGTGGCTGGCCGCTCACCCCGCAACCATCGTGCTCGAAGATGCTGGTGAGCAGCTGTTGCCCGAGGCGGAACATTATGCCAATGAGACTGTCACTGCCGAGAAGGCCAGCAAGGGCTTTAGCCTGAATTTGTTGAAATTTGCCTTTCACTCCACGCCCGACCTGATCAGGGACATCAAGGTTTTGCGCAGGGTCCTCAAGCGGGAGCGTTTCGACCTGATTGTCGGTGATGAAGCGTACAAAATGGACCTTGCTTTGAGGCTGAGACGAATCTCAATAGACATCCCCTATGTGCTAATCCACGATTTCGTAGGGCTCGATACAGCAGGCTGGAATCCCCTCGAACGGCTGCTGACGTATTCAGGCAACTTCGGCTGGACGCGGACCCTGAAGGATCTCTCGCATGTCCGGCACCAGGCATTGCTTGTGGGCGAGGCCGGAGACATCCCCGCTGGACGCTTCGGGCCACTTCTGCCCGATCGCCGCGAGTGGGCAAAGGCAAACTACGAGTTCATAGGGTACGTCTTCCCGTTCGATCCGGCGGACTATGCAGACAAGGCAAAGATCCGAGCGCAATTGGGCTACCACGAGGAACCGTTGGTCGTCTGTGCAATCGGCGGCACTTCGATCGGCAGGTCGATGCTCGAACTCTGCGGACAAGCGTTTCCCATCATCAGACAGAAGGTCCGAGAATTGCGCATGGTCCTCGTCTGTGGGCCGCGACTTTCGCCCGATGCGCTGACGGTTCCGAAGGGAGTAGAGGTCCGCGGCTACGTCCCCGCCCTATACGAGCACTTCGCCGCCAGCGATCTGGCTATTGTCCAGAGTGGGGGGACCACGACTCTGGAGCTGACTGCCCTGAGAAGGCCGTTTATATACTTGCCTGTGGAAAGGCATTTCGAGCAGAATGTCCATGTGGCGGCCCGGCTGGCCAGGCATGGAGCGGGGATTAAGCTGTCATATGCTGAGACTACCCCGGAAACCCTTGCGAGCCATGTGGTGTCAAACCTCGGCAAAGAAGTCGGCTGGGAGACGATACCCGCCGACGGGGCCGGAAAGGCGGCGGAATTGATCTTGCGGCAGTTGTGATTTGGTGCATGGCAGGGCGGTGGGCGTCCGGGATCGCCTGCCGTCGCTCGTGCGAAAAATCTGTGGCTACGTGAACCTACGTAGACTACAATCGTATACAGTCCTACATGAATTGCCGTATGTAGGTTCAGAGTCTTGGGATATGAACTCGATTAGAGCAAACAGGAGGTAAAAGAAATGAGGACTCAAGTTATTAGACGGAAAAGGCGTATCTTGCGTCACTTTGTGATACCAACTGTCTTTGTGCTGCTGTTTGTCGTCCCGCTGTCGGGATTTGCGGCCGAGCAGGAGAGCATCGCCGCCCTAAGACAGATGGGCAAGGCATTTGCTTCCATTGCGGAAAAGACGTCGCCGGCCGTAGTCGGGATCAAGGCCGAAAAGGAGGTCTCGTCGGAGGACTACCCGACCATGCGACAATCGCCGTATGGCAACCCGTTCGACGAAGACCTGTTTGAATACTTCTTCCGGCGTCGGTCGCCTCGCCGCTATCGCCAAACGCCGCGGCCACGTCAGGTCGCACAGGGTTCAGGCTTCATCATATCGACAGATGGCTACATCCTAACAAACAATCATCTCGTCGGTGAGGCCGAGGAAATCACAGTAAGGCTCGCAGACGACCGCAAGTTCACCGCCAAGCTTATCGGAACGGACCCAGAGTCCGAGGTCGCCCTCGTCAAGATCGATGCCGACGACCTGCCCGTGCTCAAATTGGCCGATTCCGATGCGTTGGAGGTTGGAGAATGGGTGATTGCAATTGGAAATCCCTTTGGACTGACCCACACGGTGACCGCCGGCATCGTAAGTGCCAAGGGCCGTAGCAATATCGGCGTTGCGAGTTACGAGGATTTCATTCAGACCGACGCGGCAATTAACTTCGGCAACTCGGGCGGGCCGCTGTTGAATCTTGACGGTGAGGCCGTGGGCATCAACACCGCCATAATCGGCCCTGGCGGAAATGTGGGGATTGGCTTGGCGATACCGATTAACATGGCAAAGGCCGTACAAGAGCAACTGCTCGACACCGGGAAAGTGGTTCGCGGCTTCTTAGGTGTAGGCATTCAGGATTTCGATCCGGAAATGTCGGAGCTCTTGGACCAGGAAGGCCCCGGTGTCATCATTCAGGAAGTCACCGAGGGTTCGGCCGCTGAAGATGCCGGAGTCAAAGTCTATGACGTTGTGGTTGAGCTCGATGGCGAACCGGTCGACAGTGCGAACGACTTCCGCAATCGCGTGGCAATGCACAAGCCGGGTACAAAGATCGAGCTGACGGTTGTTCGCGACGGCAAGCGCAAGACCATCAAAGCCAAGCTTGGCAAGCGCCCGGAAGGCGACGTGGCCGCCGCAGTGCAGTCGGAGGTGCAGGAGCAATTGGGCCTTTCCGTACATGCACTTACCGATGACTTGGCGCGCCGGCTGGGCTACGAAGGGCTCACGGGGGTCGTTGTCACCGAGGTACAGTCGGGCTCGCTGGCTCAACAGGCAGGTATCACCAGTGGCGCATTGATCATGGAAGTAGATCGACAGAAAATCGAGAACGTCAGGCAATTCAATGAGGCGATCAGACGAGCCCGCGAGAAGGGCAAAGTGCTGCTCTGGATCAAAGACGAAAACTACAAGCGGCTTGTACCGCTGACACTTCCCAAAGAATAACCATCCACACAACTTACTCCTTTCACGGACCTTAGCCCCGCTTGTAGCGGGGCTTCTCTTTTGGCCCGGACCGGTCACATGCGGCGTAGAATTGAAATGTGTTGGCGGAGATTGTGTTTTAGGTTATTGTGTCGAACGCAAAGACAGTGGTGGGCAGAGGGCATGTGCCGTGCGGGAGTGGCAGGGGCTTGTTGCAGTTGTGCTACGGGTCAATGCGGCAAGTATGGGCTGCCAAGAAGGCAAGCGTATGAAGAAGTGCCCTTTCTGTGCAGAAAAGATTAAGGATGAGGCGGTGAAGTGCCGGTGCTGCGGCGAACGTCTTGACGAAACAGGCGGGATAAAGCCGAAATGGTATCACACGACTTATGCTGTTGTGATTGCTCTGGCGTGCGTAGGGCCGATTGCTTTGCCGCTGGTGTGGTTGAACCCACGTTACAAGATAGTAACTAAGGTAGCAGTGACGGTTCTCGTCGTCGCCCTGACGATTCTGCTCTGTTACGTCACGGTCGCGTTATACGTTGAACTCATGGAGCAGATGAGGGAGCTGGGCGTTTTCGATTAATGATTGATTAGTGATCCCGGATACAAAGTCCGCTGGAGCTAAGTGGCCGGCAGAATACGGATCTACTGCTCAGGGCCCGAGTGATGGTCCCCAGTGGATTTGAGGCCCGCACAGATCTTATCCCACGAAATACGAGGCAAGTCGACAGACATGATTTGTGCGCGCAGTGCGATAAGAAGGAGAGCGAGCATTTTGATGTGAAGACTTGCCTTCTCACGCCACGGCTTGTGCTCGGTCGGCAAATCCACTACTTCCGCCGTGTTCTACGGGCTGACATCGCGGCCGGCATGTGACTTGCCCAGGCTGGCATATCCTGTTCCGCCGTATGCACCAATGTTGACTCTGCCGCCGTTGGGTGCGGGCTCGTCGGAACAGTCGAAAGATGGATCACCAGCGTCGATACACGGGCTTGTCAGATCGTCAATGACCCATACGTTCTGTTGTGGTGAATATCTGCCTGTGCCCGAGCGCAAGTGGTAGTCGCAATCGTTTGGATCGACAAACAGAGGGTCAGCATCGACATTGGTGTCACCTCCGCCGGAGAGGCAACTGTAACGGGCTTGGCATTGAAATAGATCCCCGTTCGCGTTGTTCAGAAAGATGCTATTACGGATGTCGGGCCGACAGTGGCCGTAAGCTCCGATTCCGTACTCGTTGTCCAGTATCGTCAGATTCGTGATTGTTGGAGAAGTGGCCGCTGCGAACACAGCCATCCGGCTATTCTTGATGATGAAGTTCCGCAATACACTGCCATGGCTTTCGCCCGCCGCAAAGGTTACCGCGAATCCACCAGGTGCTTCCAGTTGGGCTGGGGTTTCGGCGCTTCTGACGGTTATTGCTTTGCCCTGGAAATCGATCGCTTCGGTGTACGTACCTGGCCATACTAAGACTGTGTCCCCGTCTTTTGCCATGTCGATACCCTTCTGAACCGTGGCAAAGGCCGCGTCCGGCGTGAGTCCGTCATTGTCGTCGTCGCCATAGGCCAAGTCGACATGAAAGTAGGTGTCGGTAGGTGCGCCTGATTCGACGAGCAAGGAAGTCCGATGATCCACATCGGAGCCCACTGCACCGAAGGCTAGGAACGCTAAGATCGTCACAACAGCTACACTCGCTATCGGCTTCATAACCGCTACCTCCACCAAAAGTCATTCTCCTGTCCGAAGACAGAATATTGGCATTTGGAAAAGCCCACAAGCAAAAGGAAGAGAAGCTTTTCCACCACCCTACTATAACCCCATAGTATACCGTTTTCGATACGACATGTCAAGAGATAATCGCGTGAGACAGCTCGTTGACATAATGGGATAACTCGCATAAGATATTCTGCAAAAAGCTCTTAGAGATACCCTATGCGACTCCGCGCTAGCTGCCCTCAAGGCAGGGTTGGGTGGTGTTTACGTCAGACCACTCGGAGAAGGAGCAGAGAAATGAACGCAATTGCAAGACTTGCACTGGCTCTGGCCGTAGTAGCTGTGGCAACGATCTGCAGCGCACGGGAAAAGCCGATACAAATTGTCGTCTGGGATGAACGACAGCCAAAACAGAAATCCATGTATGAGAACTTCCTCGGAAACCACATCGCAGACTACCTCCGCAAGCACAAGGAGCTTTCCGTCCAATCGGTCGGATTGGACGATCCCCAGCAGGGCGTGTCAGATGCCGTGCTGGACGGATGTGATGTTCTGATCTGGTGGGGTCACGTCCGACAGGATGAGATAAAAACTCGTACGGCCCGGCGCATCGTCAAGCGCGTGAAGACAGGGGAACTCGGCTTGATCGTGCTACATTCGGCTCACTGGTCAACACCATTTATGCTGGCCATGGAGGAGCGGACCGTGGAACAAGCACTCGCCCACCTCACCTCGGAGGACCGAGCCAAAGCTACGGTCGAATGGGGGGGAAGACGCGAGCGCAATGCACCCGGGCGTGACGCCGAATTGACGCCGTGCGTTTCCTACGAAAAGGGAAGGGACGGCAACATAGTGATTCGGATCGTCCGACCGAACTGCTGCTTTCCGGAGTATGCGGCCCACGGCAAGCCAAGCAAGATAGAAACACTTCTTCCCGGACATCCCATCGCCAAAGGCATTGCTCAGGAGTTTACTCCTCCCCAGACGGAGATGTACGGTGAGCCGTTCCACGTGCCGGCTCCGGATGCTGTGATCTTCAAGGAGACTTGGCAGGCTGGCCAGTGGTTTCGCGCCGGGGCCTTCTGGAACATCGGCAAAGGCAAGCTTTTCTACTTTCGACCCGGCCACGAGAACTTCAGCGTCTTCCATCAGCCGGAGCCGCTCAAGATCGTCACAAATGCCGCCAAATGGTTGGGACACGAGATCATAGGACTCAAGAAAGATAAATAGAAGGGAACCTCGATGACAAGACTTTTGGCTCTGACCGTCGGCATCGGCCTTTTGGCCACACTGGCTTCGGCGGGTATTTGTGCTGACTCGGCAAGTGACTACTGGCCGACGTGGCGGGGACCTGATGCCACCGGCGTGGCCCCAAATTCCAACCCGCCAGTGACGTGGAGCGAAACGCAGAACATAAAATGGAAGGCCAAGTTGCCCGGGGAGGGTACGTCGAGCCCCATCGTCTGGGGCGAAAGGGTGTTCTTTCAGACGGCCATCAAGACAGACAAAATAGGCACTCCTGCAGTCGAAACCGGCGCCGACGGTCAGGGTCAAGGCGGAAGCAGCAGCCCTTTCCATGGCGGACGCAATCCAACAAATGTATACAAGTTCGACCTCGTGTGCCTGAATAGAAAGACCGGCAAGCTTGTCTGGCAGAAAACCGTCTGCGAAGAACTACCCCACGAGGGACATCATCCGACTCACGGCTTCGCGTCCTATTCACCTGTTACCGACGGCAAACACGTTTGGGCGGGCTTTGGTTCTCGCGGTGTGCACTGCTACGACGTCGAAGGCAATCGCAAATGGAGCAGAGACCTGGGCAGACTGAAAACGAAAATGATGTTCGGCGAAGGCAGTTCCGTCGCCTTGGTTGGTGACACTGTGATCGTCGTGATGGACCACGAGGATGAATCCTTCATCCACGCCCTCAACAAGAACACCGGTGAGACGATCTGGAAGAAGCATCGCGATGAAGTCACTTCCTGGGCGACGCCGGTTGCCGCTGAAGTCAACGGGGCAACGCAGGTGATCACCAGCGCTACGAGCTTCGTTCGCGGCTACGATCTCAAGACCGGTGATCTGATTTGGCAATGCAGTGGCCAGACCGCAAATGTAATTCCCTCCCCGGTCGTCGGTTTCGGGAAGGTATTCTGCGCCAGTGGGTTCCGCGGAAGCTCTCTGCAGGCAATCGAGCTCGGCACCACAGGCGACCTCAGTGGCACTGATGCCGTTACCTGGCAGGTCAACGAGGCCACACCCTACGTGCCCTCCCCCCTGCTCTACGGAGATAAGCTCTATGTCTGTTCCGTCAACCGAGCAATAGTCTCCTGCTATCAGGCCGAGACCGGTAAAGCCAACTTCGTCAAATACCGTCTGGAGGCAGTTGGAGAGATATACGCATCGCCCGTAGGAGCTGCTGGCCGAGTCTATTTTGTGGGCCGAAACGGAGTCACTCAGGTCATCAAGTGGTCGGAGAAGCCCGAAGTCTTGGCCACCAACACCCTGGATGACAAGTTCGACGCATCTGCCGCCATTGCGGGCAATGAGCTGTTCCTTAAAGGCAAGGAGCACCTCTATTGCATTGCGACACCGTAGCAGAGTCCCGAAACATCTGCAGTCCGGCCGGCTATGGTACCATCAGTCCCTCGTTAAGCCAGCCATCTGCAATCGTGGCAAGGTCCTTGTAGTCAACCACACAGTCGCCGTTGGCATCGCCGCTCAAGTCCAACTGATCCACGTTGAAGCACCTGGCCGGACAGAGCTTGATATGGTCGATGTATAGGACGTCACGATCCTCCACTTCCTGGCCGGAATTTGTGCCGTTGCCAATTACGATGGTGATTTTCTTCACTGCCGTCAGGTCCACTCCGGCAAACTCCTGCAGGTCGATATCCCAGTCGTTCCACGATTCCGATTGAACTGCATACATGTAGGGATGCGGAACCGTGTCCGTTCCGGCTGTGGCGTCCTCCAGCTTGATAGATATTGGCTGCTCAACGTTCGCGTCGTCGCCACGAAACACCAGGGATAGTGCCTCAACGCCGTTGGCGGTCCAGTCCTGTGCGGAATCAAAGGTCAGGGTCGCTTCAGTCAGCCAAGGCTCGTACTGATTCTGGTACTCGAAGCGCATCGACTTGGCACCCTGGCGTACCTGGCCGGTCTCAAGAAAGATGTAGTGGTACCCGCCTGTGATACTATGAGGCCACGCGGCTTCTATCGCAGCGTCGTCCGCATAGGACTCGAAATCGTCCACGGTCAGGCAGTCGCCAGTTGTGAAGCTCCACGTATGGCCTGTAGCTGTTCCGGATGCACCCACTTGGTCAACCCGCCACTGGTAGGTCTGACCGTATTCAAGTGTGCCTGGGCTATAGGTTGTCCCACTCGGGGCCGGGTCAACCTTCTGCATGGCCCCTTCTTTGCCCAACCACAGCTCACGTGAGGTGGCAAAGGCTGCCTCCACCCAGCTGAGGTTGACGTTTGCCGCAGAGACGCCCGTCGCGCCGTCGGCGGGGCTCGGGTTGACCGCCGCCGGACCGTCGGAGATTGATGATACGCTGTCGAACGGGCTGTGGTAGCCAGCCGGTTGAGGGCTTTCCCACATCCCGAAGACACCGCTGCTGCCGCTGGCAAAGACATCATCATGAATACCTGGAGCCTCCCAGGGATCATTGGCGCTGGTGTCAACAAAGGTGGGAGTCCTCACGAGCAAGGGACCACCCTCATACTCATAGACACTGCCCGTGATGTATACGGGGTCTGACCCGACCACGTCTAACTCAAAATACCGGCTCCCGCCATGGCCTAGGCCGGGTACCGGAACCTCCGGCTGCCACTCCGCCATAATGCCGGTCTGGTTGTTGGCGGCCTTAACCAGCTCAACCTTCAAGTTGCCCGGTCCCTCTTCATAGTGTATGGTCAGCACGTAGGTATTGGCAACTATGCCCGGATATCCGCTCATCGATCCATCGTCTATGAAATAGCTTATCCTGGCCGCGAGGCCGTGGTAATTCCGCGAGGCGTCACCGCTGACATTGAACACCGCACCGACGCGGACGTCGCTGAAGATATCATCCGGGTCGCCGATGCCTACGCCGAGTTGGGTGCCGCCAATGGCGGCCGGACTGGCCTCATCGAGTGTGAGGTAGTCATCATTATCAGGCCCATCCTGGATGGTTCCGCTGAACGTGCCGGTCAACTCTGGATAGCCACGGAACAGCCAGGTTGCCAGGTCGAACGCATTGCCGTCGAACGTCTCCGACCAGTTGGCATGCGCCGTGCCCACCGGCCCAATCAATGCCAAAACCGCACAAATCGCCACTAATTCTTCTATTCTTCTGGACATGATCGATCCTCCTTACAATAGTCTAACAGCTAAAAACAGACCGCTTTGGGTGACGGGGCAAGCACCTCCTGCCTCAGACGGTGAGAGAAAACGCTTTCTGTCGCCCATGCTTGTCAAGGTAAACAAAGCCAGTCGTGGGCCGAAGTGCAACGCTCTTGCCTCCTCTACCGAAAATCCGGAAAGACTGCCCAATATCCCAAGGCAACACCTTCATACTCCACCAAGCTTATTTATACCACATTCGCCGTCTCACATCAAGCACAATTCCTGCAAAACGCTTTCGCTCAGAAGTCCCTCGGGTGTGTGCTCTGAAGCAGACGTTTGCAGGTCCGAGCGCCATTTCTCGTGGTTGCCACTACTCTGGTCTTACCTCGGCGCCTTGGCCGCGCAAGTACCTTGCCGAGGGCACCTTCGGTGGGTACCTGATACCCCTTTTGGGGTACCTCAGAAGTGCTGGCCGATCAGCTCGCATATCATCTCAGGACGCAAGGTCCGAAAAAAACGCACATTTTCCCCAATCTTAGGCATTTCCCCTTGACACTGGGTTCCCAACAGGATATCCAGGAGATGTCGCCCACATAGCTCCAAATAAAGGAGGAGGCCAAGCCTGATCGTTGTCATGGCTCTGGCCGGCTATGTGCTCAGGGAGGAGGGCCTCTGGAGGAAACAGAGGCATGGCAACAGGTATGGGCAACAGAAAGGCTGTTGCGTCGCTGAGACCTGTTCCTGCAAGGGACACAGGAGGACACAGAGTCCTTGTCCCAAAAACGGTCCCAGGTAGGCATTGCGGCAATTCCAGGCGCAGGGTTCGGCGTGGTGAAGCCGTCCTGCGAATCCCACCGCTCGACTCGCCGGCAATAATGCCGGACCAACCTCGCCTTAACCCGCTCTTCGAGCGTTCGGCTCCGAGAACGAGCAAGCGGCTTCGTATCCCACCAACTTCGACTTTTGGAAGTCTGGCTCGCGGGCCCCCATCGCCAAGATGGAGCACATCCCTTTAGAAGAATCAGCTGTTCTTCGCAGCGAACTCGGCAAGGAGGTCAAATAATGTTCAAGAGAAGCCTGATTGGAGTCGCGATAGTGTCGCTGCTGGCAGTGTCGGCGCATGCAGGACACATACGTGTGAAACCACCGTGTTGGTGGCCCCCCACTTACGACTGGATGGAGGTGTGCGAAATTCCCGTGATGATGGATGTTGGCATGTACATCGAGATACTGTGCCAGCAGGAATTGGTCATCAAGCTCAAGCAGGTGGCGTTTGCAACCTACGAAGGATGCACCGACATTCACATAAAGTCCAACTTCTATGCGGAACTCGGGTGCACAATCGAGACCACAGGTAAAGTCCCCGGGGTGTACACGTGTGCGATTGACGACCCGATGGTTCCCCCAACGTTCTGCGAGGCGGTCGCAGTAAGAAAGGTTTGCGTCAAGGCTGAGGATGTGTCAATCGTGCACGTTGTGCCGGGTTGCGACGTCCACGTCGCCGACGTCACGATAACAGTGAAGCCCGGTTGCTAGCCGCACAAAGAGAACCGCTGCCCAGAGTAACAGACCAATACCTTACATCGTCGCCGGCCAAAATTTAAGCAGTTGAGGTGCCGCAGGCCCACAGGGTGCACTCTGGGCATTTGATGTCTATGAAGAAAACACAGGGAGGGATGGACGGACCCCGCCCCTCCCTTGGTCTCTTCGCCGCCATCGCCGCATTCTCGTGGCCCCAAAAACGAAAGCGGCGCCGCTCTTCTCACATCAAGCGTGGCCGATAGCAGACATCTCATATTCTTGCTACTACCAGCGCCCGTAGCGAAGTCACATACATCCCGACGCGGGCCCGGCCCAGAGCATCCGAATTCCCAGCACATATAACATCTTTTGAAACAAAGACTTACACCGCAGAAAAACTTTTTTGAAAAAACACAGGAAAAGGGCGAACAAATAGGATAGACTACTATATAGTACCCTTTATGATTTACAATCAGTAGATATGTGACCGCGCGTGTGCGCAACCAAGGCAAGACCCAAGCAGGGATTGCTGCCGTTAGGCACCTTATGCTTGGGGAGAAAGGCAATAGCAAGAGCAGTGAAATGCAAAAGAAGATGGGCGATTTCGTTGCAAAGTGCCGCCAGAACGGGCTCAAGATTACGCCGCAGCGAATGGCCGTCTACAGGGCGTTGCTTGAATCAAAGGAGCATCCTTCGGCAGAAATGATATTCCGGACGGTTAAGGAGGTGTTCCCGAGTGTATCGTTGGACACTGTCAATCGAACCTTGCTGACTTTGGATGAAATTGGGGTCGCGTTCATAGTCGAAGGTTCGGGTGATTCCAAGAGGTATGACGCAAATCTGGGAGACCACCAGCATTTTAAGTGTGTCAAGTGCAAGAGGATCGTTGATTTCCATCACAAGCCGTTTGATAATATCAAGGTTCCAAAGAGCATCGGGGAGAACTTCATAGTATTGAGAAAAACCGTATACATCGAGGGTATTTGCGACCTGTGCGCAAAGAAACAGAATTGATGATCTTAGTTGTCCAATAGAACTGACAACCAATTGTGTAAGGGAGGTCACGAATGAGTCTTAGAGGAACGGAAACGGAGAAGAACCTGCTGGCTGCGTTTGCCGGCGAATCTCAAGCAAGAAACCGCTACACATACTTTGCCAGCCAGGCGAGAAAGGAGGGCTATGAGCAAATAGCCGCGATATTCGCCGAGACAGCTGACCAGGAAAAAGAACACGCAAAGCGGGAATTCAAGTTCCTTGAGGGGGGCGAGGTGGAGATAAGTGCCGCGTTTCCGGCGGGGGTGATCGGCGAGACC
>CP070675.1:4964804-4983173 GCA_020352215.1 Phycisphaerales bacterium | reverse complement strand
TTCGCCATCACGACACGGTCGCGCGGATTGAGGTTGCCCCGCAGGATGTTGAGAAGGTTGCCGCCGAGCCGCTCCGCTCGAAGATAGTCGAGAAGTTCAAGTCGCTTGGCTTTAAGTTCGTGACCGTGGACCTTCAGGGCTTCCGCTCCGGCTCGCTGAACGTCCAGCTCTCCGAAAAGCAGAAACAAGACGGCCTCAAGACAGGTTGACTTTCGGCAACCGGATCGTGTTTGCAGGAGTCGTTTATGGAAAAGCGAAGAACTTCGATCGTTAGGCAGATTCGCCTGGTCTCCGGCATTTTCCTTGCGCTATGGATGGTCTTGGCTCCGCTTGCCGGGACCAGGGCAGGTGCCGCCGCACCGGCGGGGCTTGAGGTGCGGGTCATGAGCTTCAACATTCGGTACGGCACCGCGAGCGACGGCGAGAATCGTTGGCAGAACCGCCGGGAGATAGTGTGTGACCTTCTGCGCAGTGCCGAGTGCGACGTTGTGGGTTTGCAGGAGGCCCTGGCTTTTCAGATTGACCGGATCGGCAAGGTCCTGCCGAAGTATGGCCAAGTCGGGGTCGGCCGGGACGACGGCAGGACCAAGGGCGAGTACTGCCCGATCCTGTACCGACAAGACCGCTTCATGCTGGATGAATCGGGGACCTTCTGGCTATCCGACACGCCCGATGTGCCGGGTTCGAGTCACTGGGGCAATGCCTGCGTCCGTATCTGTACATGGGTAAGGCTCGTCGAGAAAAAATCAGGCAGCGCGTGCTATATCTTTAACATTCACCTGGACCACGTTTCGCAGCCTTCGCGGGAAAAGAGTGTGGCGCTGCTTGCCAAACGCATCCGTGACAGAAGGTGCCCGGACCCATTTGTGGTGATGGGCGATTTCAATGCCGGTGAACAGAATCCGGCGGTGATGTACCTGAAGGGTCGGACTAAGCTCGACCATGTAGCAGAGGGACTGTCCCGCAGTCCCGTCACTATGGTCGATACTTTCCGTGTGCTCCACCCGGAAGCGGCCGACGTCGGAACCTTCAACGGATTCAAGGGAGATCGCACCGGCGAGAAGATCGACTACGTACTCGCGCCGCCCGAGGTGACGGTCCTTGAGGCGAAGATCGTGCGCGACGACTCGGATGGGCGCTACCCATCCGACCATTTCCCGGTGGTCGCACTTCTTCGTATGCCGCGGCCGCAACCGCGCTGAGGAGAATGCATGCCGGAGCAGTTCTGGCGCTGCAGGGTCCGGCGTGCTCAGCGGACCATGTGGATCGGCTTCTTCTCTTCGAACATGTTGCGGTAGTTGACGGGATGGTAGAGCTTGAAGTCTATCGCCCGGATGTACTCTTCCGGGCCGCAGTGACGGACGTTTTCGATCAGCGCCGATATTTGCTTCTGGGAACGGAAGGCGGCGATTGCCCTTAGCTTGTTTTCCAGATACGACACGGGCGCTCTCATGCGGAGCGTCGGCGGCGCCAGGAAATCACAATAGACCGCGTATGTGTGCACATAGGGGACCTTCTCCAGAGGCTTGCCCAACTCGGGCCAGATGTTGCCCGCGGCGTGGAAGAGACTGATAAGAAGTTCCTCGTAAACGATGCGGTGATCGGGGTGCAGATCGTTCCAAGTCGGCAGGAAGCACTGCGTGGGCCGTATCTTTCGCAGGTGGTAGGTGAAGCTATTCTGCAGGCCCTCGAAATCTTCGATCGCAAGGCGGTCGTCCTTGTCGGCAGGGGCCCTGCCGCGGTGGCTGTGGAGTCGGCAGTCGGGAAAGCCAAGCCAGACGATGTTCTTTTTGGGGACGCCCAAGCCCTGGTAACATTCGAAGCTTTCCTCTTGCCGAGTGCGGGCAATCGAGTCCTTTTCCTCGAGGTGGCAATAGCCCATATCGCCGTTAGTGACGATCAGTATGTGCACCGGCACGTTTTCCCGTTCGGCCAACTGGATGAGCAAGCCTGCCCCAAGAACCGCGTCGTCGTCGTGCGGGCTGACCATCAGGAAACGTTCCTTTTTGCCCTGCCAGTGCCTCGATACTTCAGCAAGGTGGGTGCCCATCCGTCGCTCGTCACCTACGAGCCGTACAAACTCAAACCCTTCTTCCTGCATTCTCTTATCCCTGACGGTCATGGGTGCATCCCCTCATCGGCGCGCGACCACCGCGCGCGCTCTCCGAGCAGACTACGCCCGTCGATGTCTCAATTCGTGAGCCCTGCAATCGCCGCCCCGATCAACGTTGCGTTCTCAACACTTATGATTTCGTAGTAGGTGTTCCTCCTCTCTACAAGGTACTGCTTGAGATAGAATTCGACCTTCTCCTTGAGAGATTTCAAATGGTAAAAGGTGGTGCCTTCGGCCACAATGCAGATCGGCGAGGACGGGTCCTTGCCATATCCGCTTTTGATCGCCACCGAGGACAGGTTAATGGCAGTCAGTTTTGCCGCTCGCTCCACTAGTGCCTGGACGAGGCCGAGCAATGCCGCGAGGTCATCGTGACAATTCGCCGTAGCCGCCGATAGTGGATTGTCGCCGCTTTCAGGCTTGTGGAGGAAATCGCTGACATCTTTTGTAGTCAGCTCGGTTAGCTCGCCAAGCCCACCAGAAGCCGCTTCGCCGAAAATGCCGTCGTCTGCAGCCTTCTGGATTGTCATCAAGCACAGTGGCCCGATATATGCACCCGAGATCATCTTCTCGAAAGTGTTGACTCCCGGGTTGACCGAGGCCGCATTGAATTCCTTGTCGATTGTGCCTCGCGGCGCTTTCCCAAAGCCGCCTGATTCGACGTTTACAATCTGGCTCTTGGCGGGATCCAGGTCCTTTGCCTTTGTGATGCTGCTGTTGTGTTCCACATAGCTGCAGTTAGTCCCGGTTCCCAAAATAAAGCCTATGTAGCTGTCGAACGCCCCGGCGCGCGGGTCCGCCCTGCCGGCCAGGAGGGTGGCGACGGTATCGTTCAAGAGCACCATGTGCTTTTGATGAGTACCGGACGTGCTGATGGCAAGGTTCAGGTTCTCGCCGATCATTTGGCCCTCAACTTCTTTGGCCTGTATCTCTTTGGAAAAGTAAAGAACCCTGCCGTCCTTGCTCGGGAACATTTCGATTGGATATGAGAAGCAGAAGCCAACATTGTCGCTCTTGTCGGCTACGTCGGTCATATAGCCTGCCATCGTCCTGAAGAACTCCTCCTTGCCGACTTCTCCATCCATTCCGGGCATCGAGTGCAGCTTGAAGTTCTCTATGACGGCTTCCCCGTCATTCTTGAAGTAGACAGTGGCCACGCGGAAGTTAGTGCCGCCCGCATCCATTACGATGACGGGTTTGTTCCTGGGTATCTCTCGCTCGGTCTCGATATATGTGGGCAGCATTGCTAGGGAACTATCCTGACCGGCCAGGCCTTTCTCCATTTCCTCCAGGAAGATACTGCAGCTCCGTTCTATGTCGATATCTTCATGATCCATGCCATTGTTCTTGAGAAAGTCTTGGACTTTGTTCTTTGCCTGTTTCACAGGTGGACCTCCTAGGTGTTATGATTGCGGTTCAACCGCTCAGTCCGGATACCCATCCGGGTTCTCGTTATGCCATTGCCAACTGGTGGAAACCATCTTCTCCAGCTCGGGCACCTGGGGCGTCCAGCCAAGTTCACTCTTGGCCTTTGTGGCGTCGGAGGTCAATACTGGTGGGTCGCCCGTCCGACGTCCGACCTCCACAACTCTGAAATCCTTGCCCGCCACCGCTTTCACTGTGTCGACCACCTCTCTAACGGAATAGCCAGCCCCGTTGCCCAAGTTGTAGACGGATTCACGGTGTCCGTCCAGCCTGGCTAATGCCAACAGATGTGCCCTGCACAGATCGTCAACGTGGATGTAATCACGGACGCAGGTGCCGTCCGGCGTGTCGTAATCGGTTCCGTAGATTCTGATTTCACTTCGTTTTCCCATCGCGGCCTGGATTGTCAGCGGAATCAGATGAGATTCGGGCCGGTGGTCTTCACCCAGGGTGCTGTTTGCCCCTGCACCGCAGGTATTGAAGTACCTCAGCAATGCATAGCGTAGTTTGCCCGTTTCGCTCTGGTAGTGGCACATCTTCTCTACGGCCAACTTAGTTTGGCCGTAAGGATTGATCGGTTCCTTTGGCAAGTCTTCCGTCACCGGCACGGTTTTGGGCGTACCGTAGACTGCCGCTGTACTGCTGAAGACAAATCGTATCACGTTGGCTGCCTCCATTGCCGAAAGCAGGGTCTGCGTATTTGAAACATTGTTGCGATAGTACTTCAGCGGCGCACGGATCGATTCGCCCACCTCGATGAAGGCGGCAAAGTGCATAACGGCCTCGATGTTGTATCGGCTAAGCACATCGAGAAGCAGCTCGAAATCAGCAAGGTTGCCCCTGACGAATTCGGCGCCGGCTACTGCAGTCCTGTGGCCGGTGCTAAGGTCATCAAAAACGACGGGTTCGTGCCCTTCCGTGGCCAGGAGGGCCGTCATATTGCTGCCGATATATCCGGCCCCGCCACAAACAAGTACTCTCATCTTTTCTCACTCGACGTTCGACTCCCCGTGCCCGACGATCGGCGAGCGTCGAGTCTCGAAGAAGTTCGATTGAGGATTTCGGTGGCCAGCTTCGTATCGTTGCCCAGGTCGATCCAGGCCATGCCTGTTTGCTGTTCCGGCCTGAGTTGAAGTCTCTGCGTGGATGAGGTGCTTTCAGAGAACATCCGGTAGGCGTGTGCGCTGCTGCTGACCTGGTGTTCAGGCAAACTCAACCTTTGTACCTTGACATAGCACCGTGCCCGGAGTTTCGCACCGTTTTCGCCTGGCAGTTCGGCTATGTGCAATTCTACAGTCCTTCGGACGCTGTGCAGGTTCGCTTCCAGCGAGTTGAAGGTTCCGATGGTATCCCCTCGCCACAGTTCGAAGAATTGCGCTCCCTGCAGTGGTTTTGTTCTTATGAAACCAGTGTCAACATCCGCTTTTTCAATTGTAAAGTGCATGTCGGCGAGCACATCCTCGGCTATCTCCATTACCTCACGCATTTTGGCATCTTCGGCAGACACGGGCTCATTTGCCAAGGGACGTCGCGCCGTGGACCGTTGTTGCGAGCAGCCCGCAGGCAAAAGTGTACCGCAGACAGCCAAATAGAAGCACAGATTAAATAGGCCTTTGCGCTTTTGCGTTTTTGAAATCTTTCGTATTTGCAGCACGTTCATTTTGGATTCCAGCAATTTGGGCCGATTATATATGCCGCAGGTCCGGCGCTCAAGCGCCAATGAATTTACCCGGATTCAGAGAACTTCGGCTCACGGGCCGCGGCTGTGCCTCAAACTGCCATAGCGAGGTCCGGTGGACTTTCATCGAGTGCCTGTGAGGTAGGATATAGCCGCAGTCGGCCGACTGAGTCGTCGGAGTCTGTCAGACACATTTGGCGTCCGTTGCGGGGCGAGGCGCATCAATGACCGGACCGCCGCCGTCCGGACTGAAGCGCGGATGTGCATCGCATCGCCATTGGTCCTCTCCCGGAGAATTATCAATCACCCACAGCCAATTGCTGAGCGTCTGCTCTGCTCAACTCAGGACCTTGTCGCTTGGACTGTTTTCAAGGTAGCCACTGACGGCTCCGGTACGAGCGATCTGTTTGTCGTTTGGGTATCGATGCTATTGGCTTTAGCCGGCAGTGTTGGGCTTTGACTCCTGCAGGTTCATCTTTCGGCATGTTCAGATCCAGCAGGATGCCCCCCGGTTTCTCGTTGCCGTCGTCTCTTAGATAATCCAGTGCGTCTTGACCGTTGACTGAATGGGCCACTGGGTTGTCGGCTTGCAGGTCGCGGAGCGCCCGCTTGACGATCATGGCATCTATGGTGTCATCTTCGACCGACAATACTGGGCTGGAGCACCTCACCTTTGGCTTCCACATTCTGCTTAGGTAGTGTGAAGAAAAATGTGCTTCCTTGGCCGACCACTGACTCCACCCAAACCGCACCACCATAGGTTTCGGCAATTTTCTTCACGAGCGTCAGACCCACTCCAGTACTCTCGTACTGGTCTCGCGGCGCTAATGTCTGGAATATTCGGAAGATCCGCTCAAAGTGTTCTTCTTCAATTCCGGGACCGTTGTCAGCAACACTGAACTTCCAGTAGCCATCCTCCGAAACACAGGCTACCTTGATTTGGCCCCGGGGCTTGTCCATATACTGGACGGCATTGCTCAGTAGATTCTGGAAGACCTGAACAATCCGCGTCTGCTCGAACTCAACTATGGGCAGTCTGTCTTCGATTGTAATCGTCACATCTTCCGGAGGGGCGACCATATCAATGACCTCGGGCATAAGCTCGTTCAGGTCTATTCGGACCTTGTCTTCTTTGAGGCGGCCTACCCTCGAGTACTGCAGGATTCCGTCAATCAGGCTCTGCATCCGGTCCACGCGATTCAAGAGCAGGTCTATTTGCTCTCTTGCGTTCTGATCAAGCTTATCTGCGTAGTCTGCTGATATCCAATTTGCGAGCGCTTTGATCCCGCGCAACGGTGCTTTCAAATCGTGTGACACTACATAGGCAAAGTCCTTCAGCTCTTTGTTGGCCGTCTCCAATCGCCGCAGCAGTCGTGTCTGTTGCTCCTCGGCTTTCCTGCGATCGGTGACTTCCTGGCTTAGGTCATCCATGGCATTCTTTAGATCCACGGTCATTTTGTTGAAAGACGCTGCCAACTGCCCGATCTCATCAGAGGATTCTAGGTCAGTTTGTTCATCAAGATTGCCCTTGCTTATTTCGATCGTGGCTTGTTTCAGCTTGTCAATAGGCGAAGAGATCGCTTTGGACAGTAGTAAACCTCCGGAGAAGACAACAACTGCCACCGCAAGTGTAATCATCAAAACTCTGAATCTTAACTTGGCGACCGGAGCGAATACCTCTTCGGTATCATGCCCAACCAGTAGGATCCAACCGAGGCCGTCAAATTCCTTATGGTCTCTTGCATGAGCGTGGGCGTATAGTCTTTCATGCCCGCTTTGTTCTCTCACTACTGTGTAACCATCGTGTGCTACACGGTCCAGCCGGCCGCCGAGTTCAGTGCGAATCTGTGGCATGTGCCGCGAGCATTCGGAGGGTCCGGTTGCATAGATGAGCTTTTCTTCCTTGGAGAGTAGGCTGATACGTGTTGTCTGATAATGTGATTCATGTTTAGCTGCATCAATCGTCTCTATCACGTCCTCTATGTTCAGGACAGCTTTTACAACACCTGCGAAGATTCCCTTTTCATCGCTGATACTGACTGCCATGTTGATCGCATAGACCCGCGCACTTTCGTCGTATTGAACGTCACTCACGTAGAGCCCAGTTTCTTTTGCCATCTGCCACCAATGCTCATCGCCCTGATAGTAGTCGGACGTTCTTTGGCTCTGAGCAGCGTTTGCGCCATACTTGTTGGTTACGAAAACCTCGCTGAACACTTCGTAGCCGTACTTGCTCTTGTAGAATTCTTTTTGCTCGAACTCGTCTCTCAGCTCCACTGAGAGCTCATTGCAGATCAATTCCTGCATGAAAGGCGTGGTCGTGCTTGGAGGTGCAGAGGTCCACTCTGCATCCCACAACTGCATACAGGCTTGGGCGTCGGGCAATTCATCAAATTGCTTGTTCGATCGTTCGAGCGCCTGCTTGGAAGTGAGACCTCTCGCATATGTCTCAAGTCGCTCGAGACGCCCTTGGACGCTTCTACCTATCTTTTCCAACGTGTCATGTGCCAACAGGACGGAACTCTTTCCGATGGCTTTCTGCAACATCTGTCGGCTGACCACAACGGAAAGATAGCCAACAGTTCCGACCAGGAGGCTCACACACGCGGCGCCAAGCATTAGCTTCTGACTTATTCTCATTTTCGCCTTCTGCATGTGGTTGGTGAGCCGTCCCGTCTTCGAATGGCGCAAGCCGCTGTCGGTTAGTTGACTCAACGGCAACCGCAAGCACGTCAGTACAACGCCCACGTGCTGTTTAAGCACTGAGCGAACAAGCTCTTGATGCACAGTAACTACATTAGTGTGCCACTTAGTAGTATCGGCGCCTGTCGCGGGTGAGTGGAGTTGTCGTCAGACTTACTCGGACCCTGGATATCACAGGCATCCGATACGTCGCCCTTGTCCTCCGCGTATATGTGGTTCAGGGTAAATCGGGGACGCGAGCGGACTTGATAAAGAATTGGGTGTCCGCAGAGGTGTTCAGTAGATGCGGCTGCGCGAGGCCCTATAAATTGCGTGACCGTGGCCGTGTCTGACTAGAGACGGGCGCAGCAACACCAACAAAGCGGTCTAACATGTACATATCCGGATCGCTTCCCGCCGGCCGGATCGGGGGAGGATCTGTGCCCTTTCTGGCAGCGAGCAACTGGCGAATGGCGCCCAAAGTATGTGAGGCAATTCGCTAAAATTGCTGCGAGGCTGGCACAAACGTCCTATTTTGTCCGCTTTTCTTGGGTCAAGACGCTATTTGTCCTGTGCTTGGTCAGGCTGCGGCGTGCGAATCAGGGCGGCAGGCTGGTCCTGCGAATTGGCCTGCTGCCTGTCTTTTGACCTTTGGCCTTGACAGTTGGGCGATCCTGGCATATTATCCCTGGTTGGCGGGGGCCGAATTGAATGACGGTGCTATTTCAGCTTCCTAATGTTTGGTGTTGTATGGCAAGTTAAGGCACATCACGGATCGACGCCGGGTTGAAGGCATACGCGAATAGGCCCGGGTGAGTACGTTCTGGTTACTCTTTGTGTTGAAGCTGGCTGGCTGATCGGCCTTCCAGGTTGGTGCGCCGTCGAAGGTTAGGATCTATGGTGACTAACATTTCTATCTTGGGTTCGACGGGGTCGGTGGGCAAGAATGCCTTGCGCGTGGTTGAGGCGCTTGGGGATGAATACAGAGTCACCGCCCTGAGCGCCAACAGCAGCGTCGAGGAGCTGGCTGAGCAGGTCAGACGGTATAAGCCGCAGGTGGTTGCCGTTACAGACGTTAGCTCCGCAGATAGGTTTCGGGATCTGAGCGGAGATCTGGATGTCGAAGTCCTCAGTGGGCCGGATGGTTTGATCGAGATTGCGGCCCTAACCGAGGTAGACGTAGTCCTTACGGCAGTTGTGGGTGCGGCAGGCCTTGCTTCAGCCCTTGCGGCGGCGCGTCGTGGCAAGAGGCTCGCGATAGCAAATAAAGAACCGCTTGTCATCGCCGGGCAACTGCTCACAAAAGCCGCGAGGGAACACGGGGCCACCATATTACCCGTGGACAGCGAGCACTCAGCAGTATTTCAGGCAATGCAGGCGGGTCGAACTGAAGAAGTCAGAAGAATCATTCTGACCGGCTCGGGTGGGCCTCTTAGAGAGGCCGCTGTTGAGGATCTGCACGCGGTGACGCTGGAGCAGGCCCTTTCCCATCCTGTATGGGATATGGGGCCCAAGATCACGATTGACTCAGCGACTATGATGAACAAGGCGCTGGAAATAATCGAAGCTCGCTGGCTCTTCGACGTGCCCGTTGAAAAGATAGATGTCCTGGTGCACCCTGAATCGATAGTCCATTCGCTTGTGGAGTTTGTGGACGGGTCGGTGATAGCGCAGCTGGGGGAGCCGGATATGTGCCTTCCAATACAGTACGCTTTGACATATCCGCAGCGAGTTGCGGGGATCTCCAAGCATCTTCGTCTGCAAGAGATAGGGCAACTCAGCTTTGAGAAGCCCAATACGGAGACGTTTCGCGCACTGTCCTTGGCATATGATGTTGGCCGGACGGGCGGCACGGCGGCGGCGGTCTTCAACGCGGCGAACGAGGCGGCAGTGGAAGAGTTTTTGGCAGGAAGAATCAAATTTGTTACTATACTTGAGGTGATCGAAAACTGTCTTAACAAACACAACGTGAAGACAGATGTTTCGCTTGAAGAGCTGCTTGTAGCAGACTCTTGGGCAAGAAGAGAGGTCAAGGACAGTTTGGAGCGAAGAGCCGGCGGCGTAAGACTTTAGCGCCAGGCGGGCAGGTTGAACAAGAGCCCGGAACACAGAATAGCGAGCCGGAATCCGTAATAGATACGCGAATCCATAGGCACGGAAGATGGGAAGTTGAGATTATAAGGACTTGGTCACCTTGCGGCAGGACCTGGGTCCTCAGGTTTCGCCTCAAGAAAACGGGCCGCCACGGACGATCAGTCCTAATAGACACGGGGTATTTTGATGTACAAATCCAAAAGCTATCTGATTCATTCACGACTGGCTCTGCTGGTTATCATCGCCGCGGCCATAGTCTATTTTGTCGGCGGCCACATTCGCATGTCGTGGAACATATTTTTGGCCGTGATGGGTTTCAGCGCAGTGGTTTTCATTCACGAGTGCGGACATTTCTTCGTAGCCAAGGTCTCGAAAGTCAAAGTTCAGACGTTTTCGGTATTCCTACCCCCGGTTCTGCTCGGCGTCAGACGAACGGAGAACGGCTTTCGATTCCGAATATTGCCCAGGTTCTTTCCCAAAGAAGACGACCCTGAAGGGGATGGTCTTTTGAGCTTTACGGTAGGCAAGGGCGGGCCAGCCGGCGAGACTGAATACCGAATCGGTCTTATTCCCGTGGCTGGTTACGTGAAGATGCTGGGCCAAGAGGACGTGGGCGCCGACAAACAGGTGACTGATCCCCGATCGTTCGGTAACAAACCCACGGGCATCCGCATGGCGGTGATTGCAGCGGGTGTGACTTTCAATGTGATTGCCGCCGTCGTGCTAATGATGGCGGTATATCTGATCGGGATAAATCGGCTTCCTGCGGTGGTTGGAGGTGTAGTGCGCAACTCGCCTGCGGCTCGCGCCGGTTTGAAAGCCGGCGACGAAATAATCGAGATAGCGGGCAAGAGCGACGATCTGGACTATGGCAATATTCTGATGGCGGCCGCGCTGTCGGACAAGGGCGAGCCGGTCCCACTGAGAGTACGGCGCGAGGATGGGTCCGAGCAAGAGTACGCCCTGGTAGCAGAGCAAATGGCCGGCATGCCCGTGCGAGTCTTCGGATTCTATCGGCCATTTGGCCTGACGATAGCCGCTGTTGAAGAGGCTGACGCACTCCGCGAAAAGACGGGTCTTATAGCTGGGGATCGCGTCACAGCTGTGGATGGCCAAGCGGTTCAAACCCATTGGGAACTCGAGGACAAAATTCGGAACTCATTTGTACCGGCAGCGACGTTGGTGGCTGAGCGAACCACCGAGGCAGGTGATACTGAGTTGGTTGAGGCGCGAGTTCCTTTGGACCTGGTTCACGCAGACGGAGGAATTGAATCTGAATCTGACCTTAACCACATTTGCTCGATCGTGCCCCGTCTGCGAATAACAGCAGTAGCGACCGGCGGAATCTCCGGAGGCACCGGCCCTGATACCTCTGAGCCGCGGAAAGATGACGTCATTCTGGCAGTTGGTGACGTTCAAAACCCCACCTACAAGGAAATGCGTGAGGTCACGGAGGCGCACGAAGGCAAGGAGTTGGCCCTTACTGTACTGCGCAAAGATGACGCTGGCATCGAAGAGGCGCTTACTGTCACAGTGGTGCCCAAGCGCATGGCCAGTGATGACAGGGTCCTGATCGGTATCGGTATCGCATTGGATGCCAAGCATCCCGTAGTGGCCAAAACGATTGCCGCCGAGGGTGGGCCGGAGCCGCTGGCGATACCGCGCGGGGCAACGATAACCGCGGTTGCCGGAGTAGAGGTATCCGACTTCTACGACTGTATCAGGGAAATCCGGCGACATCCCGGTGAGTCTATCACGATTGACTGGCGGCTGGATAAGGACATATCCGGAGAGGTCTCGCTTGACGTTCGGGAGGAAGAAGGCTTCATCACGGCTAGATCCGCCGTTGCGGAATTCGTTCCCTTTGAGTTCATGCAAAAGTTGTACAAGGCTGACGGACCCTTGGATGCATTAGTGATGGGCAGCAAGAAGAGCGTCTGGTTTATCGTTCAAACATACGCCACCTTGAAGCAGCTTTTTGCCAGGAGCGTGAGTCTGGACGCCATGAGTGGGCCGGTAGGCATTGCAACAATGACCTATAAGGCCGTTGAGCACTCGTTCGTCAGCTTCCTGTATCTTCTTGCTTTCATCAGCGCGAATTTGGCTGTAATCAATTTCCTTCCTATCCCGGTGGTGGATGGCGGGGTCTTCGTGCTGTTGATTGTTGAGAAGATAAAGAGAGGCCCCGTGAGTATTCGAGTGCAGGAGGCGATATCGTATGCGGGTTTGGCTTTAATTGGGGCGGTCTTCTTGTATCTGACCTACAACGACATTCTGAGGCTGATTCTCGGTTCATAGCAAGGCGAAGGAATGTTGGTTGATAAGGATATCAGCGAAGCTCTGAAGAGGACGGATGGAAAGGTCTACGAGTTAGTCGAGAATAAACTCGGAGCACTGCGGAGAAGCGATCAATACCACAGCGGGTCATTCCGTGCTCTGTCAGAGGCCGACAGAGAAGTCTACGAGCTTGTCAGACAGGAATATGACAGGCTTGAAAACAGCATCCAGCTGATCGCAGCGGAGAATCAATGCTCGAGGGCAGTTCTGGCGGCTCTGGGCTCAATCGTTCAAAACAAGACAACCGAAGGTTTTGCCGGGGCCCGATATCATGGAGGCTGCGAGGTTGTCGACACTCTGGAGCGACTCGCTGTCAGCAGGGCAAAGGAGGCCTTCGGTGCGCGTTACGCGAATGTCCAGCCCCATTCCGGCACGAGCGCCAATCAGATCGTCCTGGCGGCAGTTCTGAACAGAGGTGACAGAATACTGAGCCTCGGCTTGGATCAGGGAGGCCACGTATCACACGGGGCGCCGGTTTCATTCAGCGGCAGATTCTTTGACGTAGAAAACTACTATGTCGATAAGGAAACGTTTCTGCTGGATTACGAGGCAATCAGGGAAAAGGCACTCCAGGTCCGACCTAAACTGATCGTGTGCGGGGCCAGCGCGTATTCAAGGACAATTGACTTTGAGAAGTTCCGGGCGATCGCGGATGAGGTGGGGGCATATCTGTTAGCTGATATCTCGCACATAGCCGGCTTGGTGATCGCAGGGGTGCACCCGTCGCCAATAGACCACGCACACTTCACAACTACAAGCACTTACAAGCCGGGGGGGCCCCGCGGCGGACTCATATTGATGGGGCAGGATTATGACCGGCCCATAACAGTTGGGACAAGGTCTTTACCCTTGTGGGCCCACGTCCAGAAGACCACGTTCCCAGGTGTACAAGGCACGCCTTGCCTGAACAACGTAGCGGCAAAGGCTGTCTTCTTCAAAGAGGCGCTATCGGCACAGTACAGGGCCAGACAGTTCAAGATCATTGAAAATGCAAGAGCCCTGGCAGATGCCCTGTTGGATTTGGGATATGATGTCCTTACCGGCGGAACGGACAACCACATGATCTTGGTGAACGTTGCCCATTTGCGAGAAGGCTTGACCGGAGTGATAGCCCAAAAGTGTCTCGAACGGTGCGGAATAACCGTCAACATGAACAGAGTGCCCTATGACACGAACGGGCCCGCAGTCACCAGCGGAATTAGACTCGGCACACCCATCGTCACCAGGAACGGAATGGGTACCGAGCAGATGCGGGACATCGCGGAGCTGATGGACAGCGTGTTGAGAGGAGTGGAGATATTAAGCGACAGAGAATATGGAATAGAAGAATCCTTACGAGACCAGACCTGCGAGAAGGTAAGGCAGTTGTGCAGCAGATTCCCCATGCGAGATTAGTTCGCCAGCGGATGTGTCAAACCAGACCGGCCCTCGGAAGTAACTCAAGCTACCTGAATCACCTTGGGTAAAGGTCCTGACTACTCAAACCAAGCCATCGACTCGAGCCAATTGTCCGTCATGAGGGCCACGTCTCTCATATCAACAATGCCGTCCTGATTAACGTCGCCGATGAGGGGCCAGTCGCTCATGCTCGCGTATGCGGTGCCGCCGTATGCCCCGAGGTTGAGTCTTCCGCCGTTTGGCGCCGGTTCGTTAGAGAAGTTGGCGGTGGCGTCACCGGCGTCGATGCAAGGGCTTGTGACCTCGTCCAGGATCCATACGTCGTGCTCGGGCCAATATCGGCCACGTTCGCTGAGCAGGTGATAGTCACCGTTGTCCGGGTCGGCAAACAGTGGATCGTGGTCATCCTCATGTCGAGCAAGGGCGTTTTCGTAGAGCAATACTACCTCTTCGCCCGACAAAGCTCTATCGAATACAACTACATCGTCGAGCATGCCCCGCAGATGACGACGTGGGACGCCCCCGGCTGCCGTATATCGGCCGAGATTGACCTGATCATCGTCGAAGTCACCGACATACCGAATTGGGTCGGGCGAACACGCCCTGCTGTTATCCAAGTGTCCATCGATATATATGGCCTGGGTCGTGCCGTGTCGCACAGCGACGATGTGGCACCATTCGTGTTCGGCCGGGGGCTGGACCGTGTACAGATCCTCATCTGGATTGGTCGTCGTGACCATGGAGAAGCAGACTTGACCGGTGTCACTCAGTCTTCGGACGATGCAGCCCAACTTGCAGTGAGGGGACGGGCTTATCGCAAAGTTAAGGTCGAGAATTGCCTCGCTATCATCCGGCAGAGAGCCCGGATCCCTTTCAAAGTAGACCCAGGTTGATAGCGTGAAGTCGTGCTCTGGCAGCCAAACAGGAGCGTTTCCAGGTAGGGCGAGATAATCATCCTGACCGTCGAAGCTCAGCGCGCCGCCGACGAAGCCGGTAGTCCAGACAGCTCCATGGACGGTTCCATGGCGCCCAGAGACCGAGTCACGAGCGGTAGTGCCGCTTCTGTGGTTAAGCTTCCAATGGTAAGACAAGCCGACGGAGGGCTTGACCGCCGCAGCTGCACTGAGCCAACTCTGGCGAGCCTCACAGCCCCTGAGCTCGACGCCGGAATTCTCCCACAAGATGCAGTTGGTGATATTCGGCTCCGGAGAAGAGATGGCATATATGCCGTCCACGTTGTCGACGATAGTCAAGTTGGCGATCGTCGGCGAACCGTGGACCACATAGACTGCGGTTTGACTGTTTTGGATCACGAAGTTCTTAAGTACGGTGTCGGGGCCCTCGCCGTGGCGAAAGGTGACAGCAAAATCGCCCGGGCTCTCGATAACGGCGGCATCCTCGGCACTCTGAAGGATTACAGCCTTTCCTTTGAGCTCGACGCTTTCTCGGTAGAGTCCCGGGTACACAAGGACCATATCGCCGTCCTGAGCCGTGTCGATGCCCTTTTTGATAGTAGCGAACGCTGTTTCCGGAGTCAGGCCGTCGTTCGAATCGCTGCCACTGACGGAATCGACATGATATGTCACGGGGCTGCACAAGACCGACTTCTGAGCCTCACGTGTGACTTGCCCTTCGCTATACCGGGCGTGTACCGTGACGGTGCGTCGAGCGCTCACATCTGCGACTGTCAGTAACCCGGTCTCGTCGATACTGTCCAGCCCACTTGGATCAAGCCACCAGTCCGCCGACACCGTCACGTCCTTGATGGATTCGTCATCATAGCGGGCTATGGCGGCGTATTGTGCGGAGGAGCGGGCGACCACGTCGTTGGGGCCCTCTATGTGAAGAACGACGAGTTCGGGCGGCGGGCCGGTGGTGGTGAAACTCCAGACCTGGCCACGGTATACGGCGTCATCGGAATCAGGCTTACCGGCGGGCCCGCGCTCATCGATGCGCCAATAGTATGTGCTGGACTGTTCGAGCGGACCGGGGTAATAGGTCTCATCGCGTTGGTTGCCTTTGAAGGTCCCGCCCGTGCCGTCCGTGACGGCGGTCTCGTCGGTGCCGAAATAGACATCATGTGAGCGGGCCTCAAAGCCGGTGCTCCAGGAGAGAACAACATCGAGATCTACGGAGGTGGCGCCATCCGGGGGGTCTGGGTTGTCGGCGGTCCTGCCGGCGGAAGTGAAGCTCCAGACATCGCCACGTATCGTTGATCCACCAGCGGTGATTTCGTCGATTCTCCAGTAGTAGGTGGTGTTTAGCGCGAGGCCGGCAGCGTGCCAGTATAGTGTCCAACCTTGCTCTGACCTGAATTCTGCCGGCCCCGGTGTCGGATTTGTGCCGAAGTAAACTTTGTGGAGCACAGCAGTATCTCCCGCCCTCCATTGCATCAGCGGCGCGGTTACTCCCGTGGCGCCATCTGGCGGGCTCGGATCAGTGGCCTTTAGTGCTGCATCTGAAGCCACCGGCCACGCACATAGAAAAAGGGCAAAGAGGATCATCTGCGCAGGCGGATGCGAATCGACTCGGACTCTCATGTTTCTTCCTCCTCTGGAGCCCACTTGGCTCCTGAAATAACCTGAGTTTCGGGCTCTATTGGGCTACCCAGTCCACATGATTCAACCACTTTTCAATAAGTAGAAGCAGGTCTCTGAAGTTGACGATTCCGTCGTAGTTGAAGTCCCACTCGATGGGCCACTCACTCATACTTGCGTAAGCGGTGCCGCCATATGCGCCGAGATTAATTCGTCCGCCGTTCGGCGTCGGCTCGCTTGAGTAGTCCGCCGCCGGGTCGCCGGCATCGATGCAAGGGCTCGTGACCCCATCGATAATCCACGCATCTTGCTCGGACCAGTAGCGCCCCCTCTCGCTGAGCAGGTGATAATCGCCGTTGTCAGGGTCAACAAATAGCGGAGTAACATCAGACCCGCGCAGGTGAAGCTGTTGGATCTCCTCGTCGGATAAAGCCCTGTCGAAGACCATTACCTCATCAATAGCACCGCTGAAATGATGGTGTACTCCCAGACGACAACAGTCAACCGCGCCCATTGTCAGAATACTCGGCACTATGCTTCCAAACGTATCTGGCCACGGAGTCGCCTCGGGCCCCCTCATACCGTTAACGTACACACTCAAGACATTGACTTCCCTGAGACCGACGATGTGGTACCAATTGTCGGTGGTGAGGACATCAGAGTAGGTTGCAGTCGCCGCAGTTGCCGCTTCATCTCGGACGACAAATCGAACATCCGCGCCGTGACGGTCAAGCTGAAATAGTACGGAAGGAGTCACTTGGCGTCTACATGCTGCAACAACGCCGTAGCCTGCAGCGGTACTATCCGTCTTGATCCAAGCAGAGACCGTATAGTCGGCCTGCAGGTGGATCATATCGAGCTCAGGCACGTGAACATAATCAGTGTTCCCATCAAAGCTCAGTGCCCCGTTTCTCTTTCCGGCCGTCCATTTCGCGCCATGGACGGTTCCGTGCCTATCACCGATAGAATCGTATGCCATCGTCCCACCGGTTTCGTCGAACGTCCAGTGCGACACCAAGCCAAGGGCTTGCCCGGGCTCTGTATCATCATGGAGCCAACTGTAGCGAGCACTGCATCCGAAAAGATCGCCGTCGGAATTGTCCCAGAAAATGCAGTTGCTGATTTCCGGCTCGGCACTGCCGTACGCCTTGAGACCGTACCTGTTGCTAGTGATGATCACGTTTGTGATCGTGGGCGAGCTATTGGTGATAAACACGCCCATCATACTGTTTCTTATAACTACATTTCTCAGAACGGTATCGTGCCCCTCGCCGCTGTAGAAGGAGACCGCGAAATCACCCGGGCATTCTATTATGGCGGCCTCGCCGGCGCTCCGGACGGTTACCGCCTTTCCCGCGAAGTCGATCATTTCCGTGTAGATGCCGGGGTGGACCAGGATGGTGTCGCCGTCACAAGCCGTATCGATGGCTCTTTGGATGGTGGCAACGGCCGTCTCGGGAGCGAAGCCGCTGTGCGAGTCGTCACCATTGACTCGGTCCACGTGGTAAGTCACCCGGCCGGGTATGAGTGCAGTGTGGGAGACCGCTTTTTCCGCATCGACGGTGATCCGTTCCTCGGTATATCGGGCACGGATCATAATGATTTCGTGCCCATCTGTGGCTTCGGCCGTCAAAAGGCCTGTTTCGTCGATGCCGGCATGTGCAGCGGTGTCCAGCCACCAGGTTGCCGATGTCGTCACCTGTTCTACGTGGTCATCTTCGTAGCGGACAAGCGCCGCATATCGCGTAGAAGATTGCGCCCACACGTCGTCGGGACCTACGATTTCAAGGTCGATGGGCTTAGGGCTGGTCGTGAAGCTCCAGATCCTGCCCTGGTGTCTGGTACCGTCGGCTTCGATCTCGTCGATTCGCCAATAGTATGTCGCCCCAAGTTCAAGCGGCCCCGGGTCATAGGTCGTGCCCCACTGGTTAACCCTGAAAGCATCCCTTGTGGCGTTGATCACAGCCGCTTCATCTCTGCTCAAGTAAACGTAGTGCGAGACAGCAGTGTCGCCGGAAATCCAGGTGAGAGCGGTCCTGGGATCAACAGACTCGGCCCCATCGGGTGGGTGGGGGCCGGTGGCGATCAGCGTGGCAGTCGTGAAG
>CP070675.1:4963185-4964704 GCA_020352215.1 Phycisphaerales bacterium | reverse complement strand
AGAGGCTGTTAGGAAAGTCGACTGGATGCATGCGGTAAGCGACGTCGTGGCAGTCGTCGACGATGATCCCACTGCTGTCCGTGAGGAACATCACGAGTCTTGGATATCTTTCAAGGCCCAAATCGTGTACGGGAAAGTAGGCGAGAAGGTAAGTTGTTGGGATTACGGACAGGGCAAGAGATACGCCTATTTTCCTCTGACAAAGACTGTGGCCATGTCTGAACTACGTCGCAATGGTTCGGGCATTGGCGCAGGTACTCCCTTTGGATATGCCGAGGGAGAGATCCAAATGCAACTGGACAGAGGTGGAGAGCTGATTCGAAGAAGAGAACAACGCGATCAGATGGACGTGGAGATTTGGGAGATTGCGGGACCATCGGACGACGGGATCGCAATGATCACACTGGTCATAGATGTCGAGAGGCATCTGCCCATAGCTGCCGAAATAGAGCACACCTCTGAAGGCGGCAGGACGAATTGGAGCACCGCGTTCAAATATCCGCAGTCCGGGCCGAGCAGCATATACGATCTCGGAGTGCCTCGCATGGCAAGAGTGATCGATAGGACGATGGTACCGATCGGCACGCCAGGTGATGAGCCGAGGGCTGTGCCAACGCCCGGGCAGCCGCCGCGCTCCAAGCAGGTGCCGATTGACATTAAGCTGCCAAGGCCGATGTTCGTAGGTACGCCTGAGAATTTCCGTGTCCCCAGGCTCGCAAAGCCGCGGGGCAGGCCTCGCCCGCCGTTCTTTGCGCCGCCCGGCACGAGAAACGTCGCGCTGGGCAAACGAGTGTCGGCCAGCGACGAAGACCCGATCATCGGCAGTGCCGAGCTTATAACCGACGGTGACAAGGAGGCGGGGGACGGCAGCTTCGTCGAATTTGGCCCGTCCGTTCAGCATGTCACCATCGACCTGGGAGCCGAGCACGAGATCTACGCCGTAGTCGTTTGGCACTATCACAAGCAGGCTCGCGTCTACTTTGATGTAGTCGTGCAGGTCTCTGATGACAGGGACTTCGGGAGAAATGTCTGGACCCTTTTTAACAACGATATCGACAACTCGGTCGGCTTTGGAGCCGGCACTGATCTGCACTATACAGAAACCAACGAGGGCAAGCTCATCGATGCAAGAGGTGTGCGGGCCCGGTACGTTCGCCTCTATAGCAACGGAAACACCAGCGAGGCCGCGAACCACTATATCGAAGTCGAAGTGTACGGCAGATGAACCGGTCACCGTGCTGGGAAGGCACCACATCGCCAACTGTAACGAGATGCAGTCTCGCACAATCAACGGTTCTTCAATAATCGAACAAGGGAGATTGACCATGAAAAGTACAATCACAAAGTACGTCTTCATCGCCGCGGCTGTTTTGCTCGTAGCGATTTGCATCTATTATTTTGGCGGACGCAATGCTGATATTGAGACGGCCGTCGCATCAAATCCGGACCCTTACGAAGTCGAGAAGCCTCTTGAATTGTCGCCCATTGATATCAAACTGCCAAATGCCGTGTTTATTGG
>CP070675.1:4878553-4963085 GCA_020352215.1 Phycisphaerales bacterium | reverse complement strand
TCTGTTACAAAGAGTTATCGCGATATTCCGCGCCAGCGGGCCGAAAAAACAAAGCCAAACAAAGCCAATTTCGGAATCCCACAGCCCGCAAAGGCCGACGATGCATCTTGGGGATCGTCTTGGGCCTGTTCATACCTTTTCTGGTCACCTATTTCGGCAACATGCCCACCGTAATTACGACCAGCTCCTTAGTATTAGCCTTCGGCATCAGCGCAGCAGTGGGGGTGACCTTTGGCCTGTACCCAGCATATCGCGCCGCGAACATGGATCCGATCGAGTCCATGCGGCACGAGCAGCATGCATATCGTAGATCGGGTAACCCGGATTTGCCTGCAACTACGATTTGGGCTTTCTCGGCACGATTCTTACACTGTCGGTGCCCTGAACGGAGTGTCCCGCCTTCGTTTTGGCGGTCAAGGTCGCTTCGGTACTGTCTTGGTCAAGATCCAATTCCTGAGTCCCGAAGTGAAACAGCATGTCCCTATCCCCGTCACCGTCAACGTCCTCCAACGTCGAGCGTACTGGCGACGCTCCCGCAAATTGGACAGTGCCTGGATCAATTGTGCTCGCATCGAAGTCGTCCGTCGTAAGTACAGCCACCGGCACGACACCCTTGGACCCGAGGTTAATGCTGTTGGGGTAGCTGCCGGGCTTGATATCAATCTCCACAGTGGGTGGTGGTTCTGGGATAACCGTGGCAATGCCGAACTCGCCGATCGCAAAACCGTCCGGTCCAGCACAGTCGAGCTGAATCGTCGTGATTTCGCTGCCGTCCGTGCCGTAGAAACCGTACCCGCAAGCACCCCCAAGGCCGTCCACGCTCTGGATCACGGACGTGCCGTCCTGTACGGTGGCGGTAATGTCGTAGAAATCCAGCATGGTCGGCTCAGCATAGAGGTAGAATGCGATTGTCCCAGCTGGCATTGTCAAGGTAACCGACCTCTCACGTTTCGAAAAGTACACGTCACCCGTGTAGCCATGGCTCCAGCTTAGCCAGGTCACACCAACCTTGCGATGGCTCATGGCAATGCTGAAGGCAACGTCGCCACCCGACGGAGACGCAACGGTTGTCACGTCAACAACCGGTCTCGCATCATCAGGGAACGGTGTCATCGAGTGCGGCCCCAATGTCGCTGGGGGGGCAACAGTGCCCATTGCGATTCCGGTAATAACTGCATGGCTTGCAGGACTTAGAATCAACACTGCGACAATCGTTGTCATCAGGGTCTTCATCGTCGAATCTACTCTCATGGTCACTGCACCTCCTTTGCATCGGGTCGCCGCCGCAAGGTACGGTCCTTCGTCGGAAATCCGGTCCGAGCGCACACCAAGCAGCCATCTTTGCGGTTATGCCCTCGACGGGACCACGCCACTGAAAACGCGAGCCTCCCTGCCCAGAGCGCTTCGTACAGATAGAGCCATGTCCCAACAGTCCTCCATACCCATCTCAGAGTTGCGTTTGTACACCATTGGATAGAAGATGTCAAGTTCGTGAGCCTGTCCGTTACAATTATTTTGCGTAGGGCTGCCTGATTCGCTATCATGGCCCGGTCAGAGCGAATACCTGAAGTGTATGCCCTGTGTAAGTTTTGGGGACTATCTGTGAGGACCGAAGTCAGAATAGTCTTGGCGGTAGCGATTGCCGTAGGTGTATGCCTGATCCTGGTGGCGATCATCGGCATACAGCCTACCTCTGAAAGCAGCGCGCCCGTTGCCGCTGAGGGCCCGTCACAAGCCGTGCTCCTCGAGGCTGGGGGCAGCTGGCCCATGTTTCGCGGGGGCCAGAGGCTCTTGGGCAGGGCCTCGGGCACTCTGTCTGATTCACTGGCCCTTGCCTGGAAGTTCAAAACCAAGGCGGAGGTCAAATCGTCGCCGGTGATTGATGACGGCCTCGTCTTTGTGGGTTCGGTTGACGCGAATGTCTATGCGATTGACCAGAGCAGCGGCAAGATGGCCTGGATGTTCGGCGCCGATGACGCCGTCGAGGCGACCCCATGTGTTGTCCAAGGTTCGGTGTTTGTGGGCTCTGCCGGCGGTTTTCTTTATGCGCTCGATGCCAAGACCGGCCAACTGAAGTGGAAATACGAAACAGATGCAGAGATCCTCGGAGCCGCCAACTGGACACGCTCGCCGGATGGTAAGGCTGTGTGGATACTCGTGGGCAGCTACGATAACAAAGTGCACTGCGTAGACTCTGCTACCGGGGAAGTTGTGTGGACGTACGAGACGGACATGTACGTAAACGGCTCACCCGCCGTTGATGAAGGCAGAGTCGTGTTCGGCGGCTGCGATGCGATCATTCACGTCGTATCCGTGGCCGACGGCAATATGGTAACGCAGATCGACAGCGAAGCTTATATCGCCGGGTCCGCAGCTCTTGAGCAAGGCCACGCATACGTGGGCAACTACGACAGCGTATTTCTTAAGGCCGACATTAAAGCAGGTGAAATCCTCTGGAAGTACTCCGGCGGGGACTCGCCGTATTTCTCGACGCCGGCGATCGGCGACGATGTCGTTGTGGTTGGAGGAAGAGACAAGCATCTGCACTGTTTGGGCAAAGACGATGGCAAGGTGGTCTGGACTTTCCCGACGCTGGGCGAGGTCGACAGTTCGCCGGTGATCTGCGATGGCAAAGTGATTGTCGGCTCGGAAGATGGTCGACTCTATATGATAAGGCTCACCGGTCCCGAGCTTGTCTGGTCGTATGAGATCGGCCAGCCTATCACTTCCTCGCCCGCTGTGGCCAACGGGATGGTAGTTGTCGGCAGCGACGACGGCTGCGTCTACGCGTTCGGTCCAACGTCGACCCCGTAGGAGTCAACAGCTATGAGAGTCGCTCAGATTACACCTGGTTCGGGAGACAGCTTCTACTGTGAGAACTGCCTGCGGGACGCTGCCTTGGTGACGGCGATGCGAAATCTCGATCACGATGTCCTGATGATCCCGCTCTATTTGCCTTTGCAGGCCGACAAGAGCAGGCCTGTCAGCAGTGCCCCAGTCTTCTTTGGCGGAATCAATGTTTATCTGCAACAGAAATCAGCCATCTTCAGAAAGACACCCCGCTGGTTCGACCGCCTGCTAGATTCGCCGAAGCTGCTTAGCTGGGTGGCTCGCAAGGCAAGCATGACAAGCGCCAAGGAGCTGGGCGAATCGACAATATCGGTGCTCCGCGGCGAAGAGGGGCGGCAGACAAAGGAGTTGAACAGACTCATCGAATGGCTCAGGCTGCCTGAGAACAAGCCCGATATCGTGTGTCTTTCCAACGTTTTGCTCGCCGGGCTCACGAGGAGTTTCAAAAAGGCGTTGAAGGTGCCGGTAGTGTGCCTACTTCAGGATGAGGACGGTTTCTTAGATGGGCTCGGATCGCCGTATGCCGATACGGCATGGGAAATACTCGCAGAACGTGCGAAGGATGTTGACGCTTTTCTGGCCGTGAGCAAATACTACGCGGACAGGATGCGGCAGAGACTCCGGCTTCAGCAAGAAACGGTACACGTCGTGTACACGGGTATCCCGCTCGATGGTTACTCGGCGTCGAACGCTCGGCCACAGACGCCTACTATTGGCTTTTTGTCGCGGATGTGCTCCGAGAGGGGCTTGGATACCTTGGCCGATGCCTTTGCTATCCTGAAAAAGAACGAGAAACTGAAAGACACCAGGCTTCGTATAGCCGGCGGCAAGAGACGCGACGACGAGTCTTTCATAGATCAGATTCGCAACAGGCTGGGGACAGCCGGCGTTGTCGGTGATGTGGAGTTCCTGGAGGATTTCGACCACGCCGCCCGCGTGGCCTTCCTGCAGGACCTTTCGCTGCTGTCGGTGCCGGAGAAGCAGCCCGTCGCCTACGGTTTGTATGTCCTGGAGGCCCTCGCCGTAGGTGTGCCGGTTGTAGAACCGGCCATCGGTGTGTTCCCGGAGCTGCTGGAAGTAACCGGCGGCGGTGTCCTGTACGAGACAAACGATGCCCCCTCTTTGGCTTCTGCGATGGAGCAGCTGCTGCTTGATCCCGACCGTAGCGTTCAGTTGGGAAGGCGGGGCAGAGACGCGGTAGTGGAGCACTTCAATATTGAAAAAACCGCCGCACAAATGATGCGTATCTACGAAGAAATGCGGTAACAGCATCCAGGGGGAAAATGATGCTCAAGCTCATTAAGGTCGCAAAAAGCTACGAGTCTCCGGCTGATTCGGCAGGCCTTACCGTCTTGAAGGACATAACGCTGGAGGTGGGGGAGGGTGAGTCCTTGGTGATAGTTGGCCCATCGGGTAGTGGCAAAAGTACGTTGCTTAACATAATCGGTGCCCTGGATCGTCCGACGGCCGGTCAGGTTCTCTTTGACGGTAGGGACTTGGCCGATCTGGATGAGGCCGAGCTGGCGCGAATTCGCAACCGTGAGATCGGCTTTGTCTTTCAGTTGCATCATCTTCTGCCCCAGTGCACCGTCTTCGAGAATGTACTTGTTCCGACGCTTGCAAGCAAAGAAAGCCGTTCACGCAAGGACTTACAGCAAAGAGCCGGCGACCTGCTGGAGCGCGTGGGGCTCAAGGACTGGCAGCACCACCGGCCCGGCGAACTCTCGGGCGGACAGCGGCAGCGCGTGGCGGTGGTCAGGGCCTTGATCAATGGGCCGAAGCTTCTGCTTGCTGATGAGCCAACCGGTTCGCTCGATGAGCAGGCCTCGCAGAACATAGCGAAATTGCTCACGGAGCTAAATCGTCGGGAAGGCGTCACTTTGATTGTTGTTACTCACTCGCTGACGCTCGCCGAGTCCATCGGACACGTCATGGAGCTAAGCGCCGGTCTGTTGAAAGACAGGAGCCAACGATGAGTCTCTGGAGCCTTGTCAGACGAAGCCTTGGCTTTTACTGGAGGACAAACATCGCGGTTCTGCTGACCGCTGTGGTGACCACTGCTGTGCTGACAGGTGCGCTTGCGGTGGGCGATTCGGTCCGCTACAGCCTCAAGATGATGGTTCGGGCCCGGCTGGGCGCTACGCAACTGGCTCTGGTCCCACAAAACAGGTTCTTCACGGCCGGATTGGCCGCCGATCTCGCAACCGATCTGGATACAGCAGTGGCGCCCGTATTGCAGCTTCGCGGCCTCGTGGCCAACAGCGCGGGCACAAGCAGGGCAAATCGAGTAGAGGTGCTCGGCGTCGATGAGCGGTTCTACGAGATTGGGGCGGCTACCGATCCCTTCGGCGAGGATGCTGGGGAAAGGGTTGTACTGAATTCGCCACTTGCGGCAAGACTTGGAGTGGGAGTCGGTGATGAGGTTGTGCTGCGAGTTGATCGACCCGACCGGATGCCGCGGGATGTGCCGTTGACACCGGACGCGGACCTATCGATCGCGGCTCGACTCACCGTCAGGGCAATTGCGGCCGATTCCCAGTTTGGGCGCTTCAGCCTGCAGGCGAATCAAGTTGCAGCGCTGAACGCTTTTGTCCCTATCCAGTGGCTGCAGGAAAAGCTCGACCGAGCCGGCCAAGCTAATATGCTGCTGGTGGCCGCCAATCCGGCCGATAGCGTCACACTCACCGCCGCGAATGAGGCTCTACGAAAACGCTGGCAGCTCTCCGATGCCGGGCTGGAACTCAGGCAGTTGGAGCGGCAGGGGGTACTTGAGATACGAAGCCGGCGAGTGTTCATCGATCAATCCGTGAGCGATGCCGCTCTGAAAATCGGCGACGATGCTGTGGGAGTCCTTGCCTATTTCGTAAATGAGCTGCGCTCAGGTGAGAAGGCGACCCCATATTCGATGGTTGCGGCGATGGCCCCGTCGGGCCAGGCCGGCGCCGTCGTCACAACATCGATGCGAGACGACGAAATTGTAATCAATCAATGGCTCGCAGACGACATCGAGGCTGGTGTGGGGGATTCAATTGAAGTGACGTATTTTGCTCTTGGACCCATGAGAAAGCTCGAAGAGCGCAAAGCCGGCTTCCGCGTTCTCAAAATCCTACCAATGGAGCAACCGGCTGTCGACCCGGAGCTAATGCCGGATTTCCCCGGGTTGGCCGACGCCGACAATTGCCGGGATTGGGAACCCGGTATTCCAATTGACCTCGACAAGATACGCGATCGCGACGAGGATTACTGGGACCGATATAGAGGCACACCAAAAGCCTTTATCACGCTTGAGGCCGGACGTGAGCTGTGGAGTAATAGATACGGAAACCTCACGGCGGTGCGGTATCCATTGGGCAATCACTCCAGGGAGTCCGTAGAGAAGAGCCTGTCGCAGGCAGTCGATCCGGCCTCGGTGGGTCTGTTCCTGCAGCCGGTACGACAACGTGGCCTGCAAGCCGGAGACCAGGCGACCGACTTCGGCCAGCTCTTCCTTGGTCTGAGTATGTTCCTTGTTCTTTCGGCCTTGATCTTGATGGCCCTGGTATTTGTCTTTGGTGTGGAAAGCCGCGGCCGCCAGATTGGGATGCTGCTCGCCGTCGGATTTTCGCCGAGACTCGTGCGGGGGCTCTTCTTTATAGAAGGTGGAGTGCTGGCCGTGCTTGGGGCCATCGCGGGTGCAGGCGGCGGGCTGATCTACACCAAAGCTATGATATACGGCCTTGCGACGCTGTGGCGAGGCGCGGTCGCGGGTTCGGAGATACTGTTTCACGCCGAGCCCGTCACATTGCTCATCGGCACACTGAGCGGAATACTGGTCGCCTTGATTGCCATCAGGCTGGCTCTGCGTAAACAGGCGTCTCGACCTGCTCGCGAGCTTCTTTCGGGGATCGCAGAGGAGCAGTTCCTCGCCGTGGCGCGGGCTGGCCGCCGACGGCGTGGCTTGTGGGTGGCGCTGGCGTCGATCGCTGCAGCGGCTGTATTGTTGGTCCTGTTTGGGGCCAGTAGCAGCAGGGCGGTCTCGGCAGCTTTCTTTGGCATAGGAGTACTCGTCTTGATAGCCGGCATAGGGCTTGGCCATACGCTTTTGGCGGCCGGGCACTTTGGGCACACCAGGCCGGTGGTATCGCTATCCGGCCTGGGGCTCCGCAACGCCATGCGAAGACGCGGACGCAGCCTTGCTCTGGCGGGGCTGCTCGCTTGTGGCATCTTCCTGGTTATTTCGGTTGCTGCTAATCGGCACGACCCGCTCGCCGGTTCCGATAGGCGAGATTCTGGGACCGGGGGGTTTTCGCTGTTCGGTGAGTCTGCGATAGGGTTTTTGCAGGATCTAAACGGCGAGTCAACGCGCCAGTCGATGGGGCTCGCTGACCACCTGCCGGACGATGTCAGTGTGGTCCAGTTAAAGGTCCACGATGGGGACGACGCGAGCTGCTTCAATCTCAATCGTGCGCAGAGACCTCGCCTGCTGGGAGTTGAGCCTGAGAAGCTGCTGACGCGAGGTGCATTCGGATTCGCAGACGTGGCCGACAAGAGCCGACTCAAGGAAGCCTGGAGCCTGCTGGACCTTGACCTGGGCGAGAACGTAGTGCCCGCAGTGGGTGATTACCCGACGGTAGTCTGGGCACTGGGCAAATCGCTCGGCGATGATCTCGAATACGTTGACGAAAAAGGCCAGACGTTCCGGTTGAGGCTGGTCGGCATGATAAATGGGTCGATTCTGCAGGGCAGCTTGCTGATTTCCGCGCCCCAGTTCACGAAACGTTATCCTTCCGAGGACGGCTATCGCATGTATCTAATTGACACGCCTGAGGATACGGCTGCTGAGGCAGCCGAAAAGCTCAGTTTTGCGATGCGGGACTTTGGCCTGGCGCTTGTGCCGGCCAAGCAACGGCTGGCAGATTTCAGTACTGTCGAGCACACATATCTGTCGATTTTCCAGATGTTAGGGGGCCTTGGCCTGGTTTTGGGCAGCATCGGGCTCGGACTTGTGGTGCTGCGCAATTTGCTTGACCGCCGAGGCGAACTTGGTATGTTGCGAGCCGTAGGGTTTGATAAGGCCACGCTCGCCCGGGTGGTGTTCTACGAGCACTGGGGGCTTATGTTGTACGGTTTGGCCTGCGGTTCGGCGGCTGCCTTGATGGCAGTTGGTCCGGCACTGCGCTCCGGCGGTTCGCGGGTGCCGTACCTTTCCCTCGCGACGATGGTTTTAGCCATAGCGCTGAGCGGAGCTCTTTGGGTATGGCTGGCCGCCAAGGTTGCAATGGGTCCGAAGATACTGGAGGCCTTGAGAAGCGAATAGTCGCCACGGTCTTACTGTGAGAAGTATGAGTCAGTCTCTCGCCCCTAAGATATTGCCGGTCGCTTTGTCTACGATCGGACTACTGTTGCTGTATGTGTGGATCAGCGCCGACGCGGCAACGGAGTTGGAGGTACGTCTGCCCATCCCGGAGAACGAGCCCCGGCCGGACTCGGACGCCGACGCCGGGCCCCCGAAGGGCCAGTTAGTGCAATCCGACGGCGTGCCGGCCGATCTGCCCGGCTCCTGGCCTCGGTTCAGGGGTGCCAACTTCGACGCTATCAGCACCGACGATGTTCCTCTCACACGGAATTGGCCGGCCGAGGGTCCGAGAGTGCTCTGGTCCGTCGATCTGGGAGAAGGCTACGCCGGTGCCGCGGTGCTGGCGGGCAGGGTTTACGTCTTGGACTACGACCAAGAGAACCGCGCCGACGCCATCCGCTGCCTATCCCTGGCAAGTGGCAAGGAGATTTGGCGGTATTTCTATCCGGTGAAGGTCAAACGGCTTCACGGCATGAGCAGAACCGTCCCCGCTGTGACCGACAAATACGTTGTGACGTTGGGGCCCAAGTGTCACGTTACGTGTCTGGATTCGGCAACCGGTGAGTTTCGCTGGCTGCTGGATCTGGTAAGGGACTTTGGGGCAAAAGTGCCTTCCTGGTATGCGGGGCAGTGTCCGCTTATTGACGACGGCAAGGCGATCATTGCCGTGGGCGGGCAGTCGCTGATAATGGCGGTTGACTGTGGCACAGGCGAGATCGCTTGGCAAGGTCCCAACCCAAACGGATGGACGATGACACATTCGTCAATTGTGCCCATGACATTTGCGGGCGTTCGAATGTACGTGTATTGTGCCAGTGGAGGGGTAGTTGGAGTCTCCGACCAGAATGGCAGCATTCTGTGGGAATACCCCGACTGGAAGATTCGTATCGCCAATGTCCCGACGCCATTAGCAATAGGCGACGGCCGAATCTTCCTGTCGGGTGGCTACAACGCCGGAAGCATGATGCTGCAACTGACCCAGCAAGACGACCTAATCCAGCCCGAGTCCGTCTTTCGTCTCGAACCGGAAGTGTTCGGCGCCGAGCAGCAGACGCCTATTCTCTACGACGGCCACATATACGGAGTCCGGCCGGACGGCCAACTAACTTGTCTTGACCTCGAAGGCAACGTCGTGTGGAGCAGTACTAGCGCCCACAAGTTCGGGCTGGGACCTTATACGATAGCGAACGGACTCATATACGTCATGAATGATGACGGACTTTTGACCTTAGCCCAGGCGACACCCACCGGCTACGTCCAGCTCGCAGAAGCAAAAGTGCTGGCCGGACCCGAGTCGTGGGGGCCCATGGCAGTTGTTTCAGGCAGGTTGATCGTGCGAGACTTGAACCGGATGGTATGTCTCGCCATCACCGACCAGATTGAATAGGTGGGTCGTATCTGGTACAATCAACGTTCCGCGAATTTCGCTGCAAGACTGATAGAGTACTAAAGTGAACCGGCAATTAGCGACAACAAACACCAAGGTTATCGTGGGCTTGGTCATCGCGGTGGCCATTATCGTTGGCATTTTTGCGGTGGTCCGCCTGGACGTGACGGGCAAAACGGGAAGTGGCCTTGGCAGTGAATTCGTCTACGATATAGAAGGTGTCGGGCAGATTGATCCGAATCTGATCCTGTACGAGCAGGCGCTGTTGCCGATCGAGACAGGCTTCAGCAACGCGTACGCGGTCGCCGTGGATTCCGAAGGATCTATCTACGTGGCCGGCGATAGCTCCATTCGCGTATTCACGGAAAACGGTGATTCGTTCGGTGAGATAGAGCTGGCCGGCACACCGCGATGTCTGGCGCTTGCAGCGGACGGCAGCATCTATGTTGGGATGAGAAGCCGTGTGGAGCACTACAACGCCCAGAGTGAGCGGCTGGCAAGTTGGCCGGATCTCGGCGGCAAGGCCGTGTTGGCGAGTATAGCCGTATCGAAAAAGGGGGAAGTTTTTGTCGCCGATGCGGGCAACCGGATTGTCTTGCGGTATGACACCGAGGGCAGGCTGCTCGGTGCGATCGGCGCAAAGGACACTGACAGGAACATACCCGGCTTTGTGATACCCAGTCCCTATTTTGATCTCGCCATGGCTGAGGACGGTCTCTTGCGCGTCGTCAACCCCGGAATGCATCGCATTGAGGCCTATACTCCTAATGGCGACCTTGAGTTTTCGTGGGGCCGGTTTGGCATGGCTGTCGATGGCTTCTGCGGCTGCTGCAATCCGGTCAATTTCGCAATCCTAGAGGACGGGAGCTTCGTCACTTGTGAGAAGGGTCTCAAGCGCGTGAAGATTTATGACCCCGAAGGTTCCTTCGTTGGTGTCGTGGCCGGACCGGAGCAGTTGGGACACACGGGCCCTCTTAAGATTTGTATGTTGCCCACTGACTGTCAGGCGGGCGGCTTTGACGTGGCGGTCGATCCGAGTGGCAGAATCCTGGTCCTCGACACCGTCAGAAACGTTGTGAGAGTATTCACCAGAATCAAGAAAGAGCTATGATGCAAAACCGACGGCAACTGTTCGCAAGCACCTTGAGGTACGCCGCTCTGGGGCTTCTGGCAGTGGTTGGTGGCTCGGCTGTTGCAAAGAGACGCAAACTCGTCAGGCAAGGCAAGTGCGTCAGCGGCGGAGTTTGCACGCGCTGCGATCTTCGCGATGAGTGCGATCTGCCGGAAGCCTGTGAGACCAGACGCGGGCCGGGGGAATAGACGATGCAGAATGGTAAGAACGACATTTCACGACGCCGTCTCCTGAGGGATGGCCTATGGGGGGCGTGCCTCGTCGGCACGGCCGGCGCCGGGTCCTTCGTGGCCGGGAGAGGTAAGAAGGACAATACCGTTTGGCAAATTGACCCAGAGACCTGCGTAGCGTGTGGCAACTGTGCAACCTATTGTGTGCTTGAAGAGTCCGCCGTAAAGTGCGTTCACGCCTACGAGGTTTGCGGATACTGCGAAATCTGTTTCGGGTATTTCGGGCCGGAGCCTGTTAACATAAATGAAGGCGCCGAGAACCAAGTCTGTCCGACTGGAGCGATCAAACGCACCTTCGTCGAGGAACCTTACTACGAGTACACCGTCGATGAGTCACTGTGCAACGGGTGCGGCAAATGCGTAAAGGGCTGCAACGCGTTTGGCAACGGATCATTGCATCTTCAGGTCCGTCACGACAGATGCTTGAACTGCAATGAATGTTCCATAGCCGCAGCTTGTCCTTCCGGCGCCTACAAGCGGGTTCCTGCAGACAAGCCTTATCTACTCAAGAGGGCCGGCCACGCTTAATGATACGTCTCATCCACATCATAATAGCAGTAGTCGCCCTCACGATTCTCTCGGGCGTTGTCTCAGCTTCGGAGTCCGATTCCGAGCGTTTTCCACCGCCCGAATTCGAGACAGACTACCAGCGCCCAAGCCCCACGACCCCCGAGCCTCGCCAAGACCTTTGGGAGTACGTGGACGTCGCGGTACTTGTCGCTGCGCTTGGGCTATCTTCCTACCTGGTCCTGAGGAAGCGCAATCGGCGCATGATATTCTTGCTGACCGTGTGCTCGCTGATTTACTTTGGCTTTTGGCGCAAAGGTTGTGTATGTCCGATTGGGGCCATTCAAAACATGGTCTTGTCTGTCTTCGACGCGAACTACGCGGTGCCCATGGCTGTGGCCGCATTCTTCCTGTTGCCGCTCGTATTCACACTATTCTTCGGCAGGACATTTTGCGCAGCCGTCTGTCCGCTGGGGGCAATGCAGGACCTGGTCCTGTTCAAGCCGGTCTCAGTGCCCAGTTGGCTCGAGAGCGCCTTACGATTGCTTGCGTATGTCTACCTGGGATTGGCCGTCCTATTCGCAGCTACCGGCAGCGCGTTTTTCATTTGCAGATACGATCCATTTGTCGCATTCTTCCGAGTCAGCGGGAACTTCAATATCCTGGTACTCGGTGCCTGCTTTCTCTTGATCGGAATGTTCGTAGGACGTCCTTACTGCCGATACGTGTGCCCCTACGGTGTTATCCTCAGGCAGCTTTCCCGGCTGTCGAAATGGCGCGTCACCATCACGCCGGACGATTGTATCCGCTGCAGGCTATGCGAGGATTCATGCCCATTCGGGGCCATCAGACAGCCAACGGCCGATTGGCCCGCGCGCAGCTACTCAAGGGACAAGAGAAGGTTGGTTTTGCTGATGCTGCTGTTGCCGGTACTGATGCTCGCGGGAGGGTGGATAACTTCAGCTTTGTCGCCCGTGACATCGCGTATGCACGCGACGGTTCGGCTCGCCGAGCGAATCTACCAGGAGGAGAGCGGCGAGGTCGTAGACACCACCGACGCAAGCTCGGCGTTCAGGGCAACCGGCAAGAAGATTTCGGACCTCTACGGGGAGGCAGGCGACATCCGCGGTAAGTTTAGGCTGGGTGGCTGGTTCCTCGGAGCGTTTGTCGGCCTGATGGCGGGTCTGAAGCTGATCAGCCACTCCCTTAGACGAAACAGAGAAGACTACGAAGCTGACCGAGCGAGTTGCGTAGCGTGCGGCCGATGTTTTCAATATTGCCCGCGGGAACACGTCAGGCTAAAGCAAAACAAGACAGACAGAGAGTAGAACCCGATGCAAACTCCTATCGACAACGTGCCCAAAGGTGACGACAGCGTAAGTCCCTGGTATAGAAGCGCAATCACAACGGCTGTCGTCGCGGCGATATTTTCGCTTATCGTGTTGTTGCTGGTTGTTGGCAATTACGTTCGAACCAGGGTAGCCGACGCCAAGACCGAGCTGCAGCTTGAGGAGTTGAAGATAGTGGCTCGGGGCGAGCCGGACAACGAGCAGCTCTTGGCGAGAATTCGCCAACTGGACTTAGAGTATCGACGGAGGATGATCCGCAGGGTCGATTTCTCTCGCACGGGTGACTACCTGCTGTTAGGGGGGGTAGTGGTATTCCTGATAGCCGTCAAGTGGGCAAACACGTTCAGGAGAAAGTCGCCGGTGCCGGGCAGACGTCCGGATCAGGTACAAACTCAGCTCCAGCGGGCGGTCCAAAGTCGATGGGCTGTGGCGGCGGCCGTGGTTGTCCTGACCGGGGGCGCTGCCTTTCTGGTAAGCAAACCCAAGATCGACTTCGCCGCAGCCGATTCTGCTGCGACTCCCTATCCCTCAACGGAAGAAATCAGCGAGAATTGGCCTCGTTTTCGCGGTCCGGGTGGACTCGGCGTGAGCGCCTACATAAACATACCCACCAAGTGGGACGGCAAAACCGGTGAGGGCGTCCTATGGAAAACCAAAGTTCCGCTTCCGGGGCATAACTCGCCGGTTATCTGGGGCGACCGCGTTTTCCTTTCGGGAGCCGATCCGAACGAACGCCAGGTTTACTGCTTCGACGCAGTCTCAGGTAAGGTGTTATGGACGGGTAACGTTCCCACTCGGCCGAGCCCGGAGGCGGAGGAATTCGAAGTAATGCCGGACACGGGCTATGCTGCACCGACTGTTGCTACCGATGGCCGAAGAGTCTACGCCATATTCGTCACGGGGGACGTGGGCTGTTTTGACTTCAACGGTCGCCGAGTTTGGAACAAGAGCTTTGGAATCCCTGACAATGCATACGGCTACGCTTCGTCGCTTGCGATGTATCAGAACCTGCTTCTGATCCAATATGACCAGGCGGATATCGAAGACGACAAGTCCAGGTTGTTTGCTTTTGACGGCTTCTCGGGCAACCTCGTTTGGGAGGCAAAACGCCCCGTCGCAAACGCCTGGACGTCACCAATAGTGGCCAAGGTCGGCGAGCAGTATCAGATTATGACCGTAGGTGATCCATGGACCCTGGCGTACGATCCGACAAACGGTGCCGAGATTTGGCGAGCGGAATGCGTCAGCGGGGACCTTGCTCCGTCTCCAATCTACGCCGGGGGGCTCGTATTTGCACTTGAGCCATATTCGAGAGTCGTCGCGGTAAAAGCAGACGGGCGCGGGAATGTCACCAAGACGCATATTGCCTGGGACGCCGACGAATCGGCTCCGAGCATCTGCAGTCCCGTCAGCGATGGTGAGCTTCTATACCTCTTGGGCAGCGAAGGGACGCTGCTATGCTGCAAGGTCGCCGATGGAGCGAAGGTGTATGAGAAGGATCTGGATTTAGGTTTCCTGGCATCTCCAAGCCTCGTCGGCGACAAGCTGTATCTGCTGAGCGACGACGGCGTTATGCTCATCGCCAAGGCTGGCGCCGAATACGAGGAGCTGGCCAGGTGCGAGTTGGGCGAAGACTGTCAAGCGTCGCCGGCGTTCGCGGACGGTCGCATCTATATCCGAAGTCTGGAGAATCTCTACTGCATAGGCGAGACCCCTTAGAGGGCGCCGAGTCGGACAGGCATGAGTGACGTAGACTTGACATTTGTAGATCAGACCGTCCGGAAGGGCGGCACCGGGCCGGAGCGAGTGCTTGAGATCTTGCAGGCCATCCAGGGCCATTTTGGGTATCTGCCCAAAGAGGCCCTCGAGCGGGTCTGTGAGCTGACGGAGATTACGCCTGCGTCTATCGCCGGAGTTTCCTCATTTTACAACCAGTTCCGACACCGGCCCGCCGGTCGTCACATAATCCACGTTTGCGTCGGCACCGCCTGCCATGTAAAAGGCGCCGACCAGATATACGATGCTTTTCGGCGACACCTTGGCATTCCGGACGGAGAAGACACGGACGCAGAGCGTTTGTTTACCGTTGAAGAGATAGCGTGCCTGGGATGCTGTACTCTGGCGCCGGCGGCTCAGATCGGTGAAGTCACATATGGGCATCTGACACCTGACTCGGTCGCGACGGTTCTGAGCGATTTCCTCAAATATGAGCAGGCCAGATCAAGAGATCTAAAGCAGAGACATAAACGTCACGGGCGGGGAGCCGATGGCCGCGGTGAGATTCGCATTGGCCTGGGTTCCTGTTGTGTTGCCCGAGGTAGTGGCAAGCTGCACGGAGCTCTGCAGCAAGCCTTAGCCGAAACCGGGATTGAGGTGCCTGTCAAACGCGTAGGGTGCGTCGGCATGTGTCACCAGACGCCGCTGCTGGAAATGGTGTTACCGGATGGCAAATCGTATCTCTACGCCAGAGTGGATCCTGAGGATGCCAAGGCTATTCTTATGCGGCACTTCAGGACGAAAGGATTGCGAAGGCTCGTTAATTCGGCGTCGCGAGTGATCGACAATATACTGACCAACGGCAACGCCGAACCGGTGACTCGCTATTCGATAAACGTGCGAGAGCCCGCCGTGGCAGATTTTCTGGGCAACCAGGTTCACATTGCTACTGAGTTCTGCGGCGAGATCGACCCTGTTGACCTGGACGAGTATCTCCGCAACGACGGCTTCAAGGCCTTGCAGCACTGTCTCAAGGAAATGAGCCCCGAGGATATTATCGCTCAGATTGAACATAGCGGACTTCGCGGGAGGGGGGGCGCCGGCTATCCGACGCATCTGAAGTGGACTGCCGTACGTGACGCAAGTTCCGGCAAGAAGTATCTTGTCTGTAACGGTGACGAGGGCGACCCGGGCGCTTTTATGGATCGGATGCTTATGGAGTCCTATCCATACCGCATTATCGAAGGTATGGCAATAGCAGCGCACTCGGTCGGTGCGGACGAAGGGGTCCTATACATTCGCGCTGAGTATCCGCTCGCTATCAAGCGAGTGAGCGAAGCGATCGACAAGTGCCGCGAGCGCGGACTTCTCGGCGACAATCTCTTCGGCACGGGGTTCGCGCTGCATCTTAGGATTGCTGCAGGTGCCGGTGCATTTGTGTGCGGCGAGGAGACAGCGCTGTTGGCCAGCATAGAGGGACGCCGAGGCATGCCGAGGTTGCGGCCACCATACCCCGCTGAAACCGGCCTCTGGAAAAGACCCACGCTGATCAACAACGTTGAAACGTACGCAGCCGTGCCGTGGATCATACGTCACGGAGCCGAGGCCTTCGCAAAGCTGGGCACTTCTACAAGCAAGGGGACAAAGGTTTTTGCCTTGGCAGGAAAGATAGCCCGTGGCGGTCTAATCGAGGTGCCGATGGGCATTTCCATGCGCCAGATCGTCAACGATATCGGTGGAGGGATTGCTGGCGGATTGCGGTTCAAGGCTGTGCAGGTCGGAGGGCCCTCCGGAGGCTGCATCCCGGCCCAGCTTGCCCACGTGCCGGTTGACTACGAGACCCTCACTGACGTTGGGGCGATGATGGGGTCCGGCGGTCTGGTTGTGCTGGACGAATCAGACTGTATGGTTGAGATCGCGCGCTACTTCTTAGAGTTTACCCAGAATCAGTCGTGTGGCAGGTGCACGTTTTGCAGGATAGGAACGAGACGAATGCTGGATATCCTTGAGCGGCTCTGCGGTGGCGAGGGAAAAAGGGCCGACATAGACGAGCTTGAGCACTTGGCGCAGATGACTCGCAGGGCGAGTCTTTGCGGCTTGGGCAAGACTGCGCCGAATCCGGTGCTTTCCACAATCAAGTACTTCCGCGATGAGTACGAGGCTCATATAGAGAAGCGCTGCCCCGCCGGCAAGTGCACGGCCCTTATCAAGTATCTCGTCACCGATGATTGCATAGGCTGCACGATTTGCGCCCAACACTGCCCGGCCGATGCTATTGAGGCCGTACTGTACGAAAAGCATGAAATTGACGCTGTGAAGTGCATTCGCTGTGGGACGTGTAAGAGCGTGTGTCCGGCAGATGCCGTCAAGGTTGAGTGACAATGCCCAAGCTCATCATCGATAACCGCGAGGTCGCAGTCGATAACGGCGCGACGATCCTCGACGCCGCCAAGAAGCTCGGCATCGAAATCCCTACGATGTGCTTTCTGTCGGGGCAGTCGCCTTCGACCAGTTGCATGATATGTGTTGTCAAGGTCGAGGGTGTGGATAACCTCCTGCCTGCCTGCGGGGCCGTTGCCAAAGACGGCATGCGCGTGGAGACCTGTTCCGACGAGGTTCGCGAGGCCAGAAGGACGGCTCTGGAGTTGCAGCTTAGCGACCACGTCGGCGACTGCATGGGACCATGTCAAGTTACGTGTCCGGCCCACATGAACATTCCTTTGATGATCCGCCAGATAGCCGGCGGCGAGCTGGGGGATGCGATAGCCACGGTCAAGAGCGACATCGCGTTGCCCGCAGTGCTCGGGCGAATCTGTCCTGCGCCCTGCGAAAAGCCATGCAGGCGTTCAGCCTTTGACGAGCCGGTGTCCATCTGTCTTTTGAAACGGTACGTAGCCGACATCGATATCGAATCTGCGAAACCGTATCTACCATCACGCAAGGCAAGCCAAGGCAAGACCGTCGCCATCATAGGGGCCGGGCCTGCCGGGCTGGCCGCCGCCTACTATCTGCAGCAGGAAGGCTTGGACTGTACGATCTTCGACGACCGCGAAGAACCGGGTGGGATGCTGCGATATGGCGTGCCGGTGGATGAGCTGTCCCGGGAAGTCTTAGACAAAGAGATCGCCTGCGTTGCGAGACTCGGAGCAGTGTTTAAGTGCGGAACCCGGGTAGGTGACCAGGTCTCACTCGATGATTTGCAGAAGGATTTTGATGCTGTGTTCGTTGCAACCGGGCAATCTTCCATTGATGATCTCAATCGCCTCGGAATTGAAGCAACCCAAAAAGGGATCGCCGTAGACGCCCAAACATACCAAACCAAACTGGCCGGGGTCTTTGCAGGAGGAGATGCCGTGCATCAGCGAAGACTTACCATCCGGGCTGTGGCCGACGGCAAGGAGGCGGCTTTCTCCATTTGTCAGTATCTGTCCGGCCGCGAGGCCACCGGAGTGACCAAGCCTTTTAACAGCAGGATGGGAAAGCTGATGGACGGAGAGGTTGATAAGTTTGTGGCCACCGTCAGCGGTGCGCCGCGCATCGAACCGTCGCAAGCCGGAGATGGATTCACGGACGAGCAGGCCCGCGGCGAAGCTGCTCGGTGCCTGCGCTGTGACTGCAGGAAGGCCGGTAACTGCAAACTGAGGTCGTACGCCCAGGAATATGGCGTCAGAGCGACTCGATACAAAGGCGATCGCAGATTGTTTGAGCAGCAGCTCCAGCACCCAGATGTGATCTACGAGCCAGGCAAGTGCATAGACTGCGGCTTATGCATCAAGATTGCGGCCGAATCGCGAGAAGAGCTCGGCCTGAGTTTTGTTGGCCGGGGTTTTGACGTTCGCGTCGCTGTACCCTTTGACCGCTCGATTGCCGATGGGCTCAAGCTAACCGCTGCGAAATGCGTCGAGGCCTGCCCCACCGCGGCGCTGGCCTTCAAGGATAGCGCCACGGCGCGAAGTGGGTGAGCATCACGCGACGATGCCGCTGAGCCTAAGTGCCACTTCGGCGACTCGCCTACCAAGACTTCTGACGGTCGCCATGCCAAATTCGTCACCGGTAGCGCCGCCGTTTGCACCGCTCCAGACAGTTCCGCCCAAACGCGGTCCAGGCTGACCGTTGCCGACTACTATCATCTGCTGACAGAGCAGGGAAGTGTGGACCGATTGAATCGTCAGTTCCTGACCGCCATTGCGTGAGCCACCGACTGCCAGCACTCCCGCCACCTTATTTCCAAGCGCAAGGTTGTCCTGCCAAAGGACGATGCATCGATCAAGGAATGCCTTGCAGAGCGATGACATATTGCCGAAATAGACCGGCGTGCCGATGATTATTCCGGCAACACTCGGGTCGGAGAGCCTGGGAACGAGCTTTGGAAAATCGTCCTTTTGCCCCGGCTCGAGTGGGACTCCTGCGGCGAGCGAGCCGGGGATTTGTTTGCCGGCCAGCTCAATCAGCTCAACATCAATCTTGCGACTCACTTCTTTGGCAGCATCGAGGCATATCCGCAGGCAAGCAGCCGTGCTTTTGCCCTTGCGGGGGCTGCAACAAATCGCGATGATCTTCATACGGCCCACTGCTCCACCGGCATTGGTGCTGTCACTGGCTGCGGCGGGTACGGCCGTGCCTGCGGCCACAGCGGCGGCAGCGACTGCCGAATTCTTGACAAGGTCGCGGCGAGTAATGACTTCCATAGGCAATCTCCTTTCACCAGAGTTTTCCAGATGGGCTATCCGAAACACAAATGCTGCTCTTGGTCGTATTATACACCCAATTTGCGAGAGGGTATATGGTCATTGTCCTGTAGAAAAAGCGGTGTTGACATCGCGCGCAATATTTCATAGAATTGTGCCGATCAAAAAATTCACTGTTACTGTAGGAGATACCATATGAACTCACAGACGCTCAGGAATCGTGTCCTGTGTCTCGTAGTGTGTGCAATCGTAGCTGGGCAGTGCGGCTTTTGCTTGGCCGCCGACTGGCCCAACTATCGAGGGCCGAACTACAATGGATTCACCAGCGAGACGGATTGGAGTACCAACTGGGGGCCGGACGGCCCGAAGCAATTGTGGAAGAAATCGGTCGGGATTGGGTTCTCGTCGATAGTAGTCAGCAATGGCCGAGCCTATACCATGGGTAACAAAGGCAGGAGAGAGGCTACCGACGTCGTCTTCTGTCTGGACGCCGGCACGGGCGCCGAAGTCTGGACCCACGAGTACGACTGCCCGTTAGAGCCAAAATGGTATGAGGGAGGCACGCTGGCCACGCCGACCGTCGACGGTGACGTGGTCTACACTATTAGCAAGAAGGGGCACCTTTTCTGCTTCGATGCCGCCACAGGCACAGTCAAATGGCAGAAGAATATGAACAAAGACTACGGGTTCAAGCTGCCAACCTGGCACTTCTCCAGTTCCGGCCTGGTTGTGGGGGACATGCTGATATTCAATATCGGCACTGCAGGTGTCGCGCTCGATAAGAAGAACGGCAACATCATCTGGGAGAACGGCAAAGACGTATGTGGCTATGCAACGCCCGTGTCCTATACGATGGCAGGGCAGAAGTGTCTTGCTATATTCGGTGCCGACGCGCTCAAGGCCGTGAACCTGGCCGATGGAAAGCTGCTCTGGCAGTACCCGTTTGTGAACCAGCACAAAGTCAACGCCGCCGACCCAATTATCTCCGGTGACTCAATCTTTATGTCGTCGGGCTACAACAGGGGCTGCGCTAAGATTCGAATAGTCGACAACCAACCCGAGGTATTGTGGGACAACGAGGTGATGCGAAACCACATGAATTGCACCATGCTCTGGAAGGGATACCTCTACGGCTTTGACGAGTCACAACTGAGGTGCCTGGACTTCAAGGACTGCTCCATCAAGTGGAAGCAGGACGGTCTGGGCAAAGGTTCGCTCATGATGAGCACGGACGGTAGAATGATCATCATGACTGACAAAGGTGAGCTCGTTATTGCCGAGGCAAGTCCGGAAGGATTCAAGCAGATTGCCCGAGCCCAAATTCTGCCCAAGAGCAAGAGCTGGACTACACCCACGCTCTCGGGCGGCAAGATCTACGCCCGCAACGCCAAAGGCGACATGGTTTGTGTTGACGTCGGTGGCTGAGACTGATTGTCTCTTGGGGCCTCTCTTTGAATCTCCGAGTGGAGCAATTGCCGCACCCACCGTTCACGATGGGAGGGTCTATACAGTCAGCAAGCATGGAAAGGTGTTTTGTCTCGATGCCCGGAAGGGCGGTGTTATCTGGAGCAAGGACCTGGAGAAGCAATTCGGAACAGAGTCGCCGAGATGGGGTCTGGCCGGTTCTGCAGTGATTGTGGACGGTATGGTGGTGCTTAATTCCGGGACGCACGGAATTGCCCTGAACAGGACCGATGGTAGTCTCGTATGGCAAAACGGCAAGGGGGCGGCCGCATAAGGCACGCCCGTGTTGTGTGATCTCGGTGGTGAGAAATGTCTAGCCATCCTGGGACACAGGACGCTCGCCGGTGTTGTTGCCCGAACTGGCTGAGCAGTTCAGTACTCTGGAAGGGCCATATATGTTGGGTTGCCACAAGGAGCAAGAGCCTGAGGCGTTCAGACTTTGAAACCGGCCAGGTCAAGTGGTCACAAGAGGGGTTCGGCATAGGTAGCGTGATGATGGCTGGCGGCAAGCTCATAGCCCTTACAGACAAGGGTAAACTCGCCGTCGACCGGACCTCGCCCGACCGTTATGGCGAACTCTCGCTGGCGCAGATTCTCACGGAGAAGTGCTGGACTGTTCCGGCCCTGGCCAGCGGCAGGATTTACGCCCGCAACGCGGACGGACGGCTGGCTTGTGTGGATGTTGGAGGCAGGGGGTGAGGGTATTCCTCGTTGTCTACCCGGATCATGCTATATCCGTTCGGGTTCGGTACCGGCGTGCAGAAGCGAATAGGGCATATTTTAGGAAAGGTTTGTAGCTATGCTGTGTATTGCCAAGAAACATCTTGTCATTGGAATTTGTCTGATTACGTTGACCTGTCTTAGCGCGGCGACGGCTGCGGACTGGCCCCAATGGCGAGGCCCAGATCGGGATGGCGTCTGTACCGAGACAGGCCTGCTCAAGAGCTGGCCGGACGGTGGACCAAAGCTGCTGTGGGAGATCTCCGGCCTCGGAAAGGGCTATTCCAGTATGTCCATCGTGGACGGCAAGCTCTACACCATGGGTGACATCGAAATCGATACGGCGACTGGAGGCTCCAAGGAGGCACAGTGCGTCATCGCATACGACTTGACTACCCGCGAGCGGCTGTGGGCGACGGAGGTTGGGCCGACGCACGATGACGGCCCTCGTTGTACGCCGACTGTGGATGACGGTCTCATCTACGCAATAGGTACAAGTGGCGATGTCGTTTGTCTTGATGCAGACACCGGCAAGCTGCGCTGGCAGAAACACCTGCAGAGGGACTTGGGCGGCGGGGACAATCCCGGCTGGAAATTCAGCGAGTCTCCGCTCATCGACGGGGACAAGCTGCTCTGTACGCCGGGCGGCCGTGAGGCCGTCATGGCCGCTCTGAACAAGAAGACGGGCGGAGTCATTTGGAAGTGCGCGATGCCCGACATTGGCCGCAGAGGAAAGGACGAGGCGGGTTACTCGTCCGCGGTCATCACTGATGGCGCCGGAACAAAGCAGTACGTCCAATTGACAAACAAAGGACTGATAGGTGTCGCTGCAGAGGACGGCACTTTTCTCTGGGGATACAACAAGATAGCCAACCGCGTCGCCAACATCGCTACGGCTGTAGTTCGAGGGGATCACGTCTTTTGTTCCACGGCCTACGGCACCGGTGCTGCACTATTGAAGTTGAAGGCCAAAGATGACGGTGTCGAAGCCGAGGAAATGTACTTCCTTGATGACGGCACTTTTCAAAACCACCACGGGGGCTTCGTTCGAGTCGGTGACTACATCTACGGTGGCCACGATCACAACAAGGGCAAGCCGACCTGCGTAGAAATGGCCACGGGCAAAATCATGTGGCAACAAGACCAGCCGGGCGACGGCTCGGCGGCGGTACTCTACGCCGACGGCCATCTGTACTTCCGGTACCAGAATAATGTAGTGGTTCTGATCGAGGCCAACCCCAACGAATATAGACTCAAGAGCACGTTCAAACTACCCAAACGCGACGGTATGGCCGGCCCCGGCTGGGCGCACCCGGTCATCAGCGACGGCAGACTCTATATGCGTCATGCTGACGTCCTCTTCTGCTATGACATCAGGAGCCGCTGAACGGCCGCCCCGACGTTGACATGGGATTCCTTCAATGATATACTGTGACTGTGGTATTGGAGTCGGCCCGGTGTCAAGCTTTTGCGGGGAGGGTATGCCGGCGCAATCGCGCCGAGTGGACCGGAATGTAGTGGGCACGGAGGTTTCGCTTTGTCCGAGGGTGATTGGTGTCCGCTCGTGTCATAGAATCTGAGGAGGCGATAATGAGTATGCGAAAGACGTTCGGGGTGGTCCTGGTGGGTATTGTGGTGCTCGGGGCGGGCGCCGACAGGCTTGCGGCCGCATCAATCGACATCCCCAATGCGTCATTTGAGTTGCCGGAAACCACTTACGTGGATATTAACATCAACTCCTGGCAGATGCCACCAACGCCATGGTGGTATGATGAGGGCACAATGGGTCCGTGGAATCAGCTAACGGGTGTGTTCCTGAACCTCGATCCTTCACATCCCGATCACATCGATAACTGTGACGGTAACCAGGCAGTGTGGTTGTTCGCGGTACCGGAGGTAGAGCTGTTCCAGGATCTTGCGGCCGTCTTCGAGGTTGGGCAATCCTACCAACTGACCGTGGGAATCATCGGCGGTGGCGGCGGTATGAAAGATGATGTCCCTATTGAGATCCGGTTGTATTACCGGGACGCCGAGGATGAGAAGGTCACGGTAGGGGCGGTGACTATCACGTACGACTCGAGCGCGGGCTACGTCAAGCACTTTAATGACATCCAGTTGGATATTCCACGAGTGGCCGCTGCCGACCCGTGGGTGGGCAAGAGCATTGGGGTGCAGTTCATTTCCACGCTCACGCTTGCCGACCTCGATCCGGATACCGGAAGGGCCGGCGGATACTGGGACCTGGACAATGTACGCCTGACGACGTCGGGGCCGGACTTCACAGGGGACTCTTTCGTGAATCTGCGAGACGTTGCGGTGATGGCCGGTGAGTGGCTGTCATGTACCGAGACCGCGACGGATCTGACGGGCGATGGGTGTGTGACTATGGAGGATTTTGTGATATTGGCGAAGTTTTGGCTGGAAATTATGTAGGGGTGCTGTTCCCTGAGCGGTGTATGTGATACTCTTGGGCAGAAACCCGCAGAGGTTCGGACATTCTTGGCGGTATGACGATGCTCGCAAATACGGTGAAACCCATGATGGCCCCTCTATTGACCTGCGGCGGTCGCCGCCGTCGCGCCTTCACCCTGGTCGAATTGCTGGTGGTCATCGGGATTGTGGGCGTTCTGATGGGGGTGCTGATCCCGGCGTTGACGTCGGCACGGGCATCGGCGGGCAAAATGGCCTGCTTGTCAAATCTGCGTCAGATCGGCGTGGCCATTCACACGTACGCCAACGATCACCGCGGCCATATCCCTTTCGGCCCCAAAGCCCCGCCCTTTCTGTCACCGGCCGACTTCTACCCCTCCACGGGTGCGGTGACCAGCCTGATCTCACTGAGGAGCGGCGCTCCGGTGGGTTTGGGCCTTTTGCTGCACGGGTACCTTTCCGAGCAGCCCAAGGTCCTGTTCTGCCCCGATCCCGACCAGCACGTCTCCGCTGATGCTGAACTGGCCAAAGTGGGCACTGGCCAGGCCCAGTGCAGCTATTACTACCGGCACGCCTCGGTAACGCGGCTATTCGACGACCCCGGCTCGCCCGACCCGCCTTGGGAACGTATCGCGATTGCCCACCTGGGTAGGAACCGCGATGGGCAGCCGGTCCGCGCCTTGGCCATTGATACCATGTTCCTTTGCCCTCCGGATTTGGCAGAGTTCAATGTGAGGCCGCGCACGCACCACCGGGAGCGATTCGCGAACATTCTCTTTTCCGATGGTCGCGTTGCTTCGCGCTCCAATGCAGACGGCCGATTCACGGTCGACGTCCGTGACTTTGCCGAAGTACGCAAGGCCTTCAGCAAGATACTTGACGTCCTGGAACGAGCCGATGAAGAGCAATGAGTTCTCAAGCCAAGGATCAGACGAGTGCGCTTCAATGCGGCAATACTCCCATGCCGAGGAGCTCATAAACAACCTTCCCTATGTCCTCATGGCGGCGTTGGGAGCAGCTATCTTTCTCGTTGTTCTGGACGGGTCGGCGTGGGCGTGGATAATGGGCGCCACATACTTGGCATACGGGATTGCGGGGGCTTTCTGGATAATGGTATTTGTGTGTCCCTTCTGTAGATATTGGGATACAAGCTCATGTCCCTGCGGCTACGGCCTGATTGCTGCCAGGCTCCGGAAAAAGGCGGACACCGAGTGCTTCAATGAAAAGTTCAAGAGGCACATACCGGTAATAGTCCCGTTGTGGATAATCCCCGCATTGGCAGGCATACCGGCACTGATTAGCAGCTTCTCGTGGTTGCTTCTGGCCCTTCTGGTCGTTTTTGCCCTGGACGCATATCTTATCCTGCCATTGGTCGCTACACAGCACGGCTGCAAGGACTGCCCCCAGAAAGACACCTGTCCCTGGATGAGCCGCAAGGGCAGACCTGTAGTGGCTACCAGTACTCCACTGGCCAAGACCAGCTCGAGTTAGAGTGCGCCTAACGTGCAGCAGCGTCAAAGTCCGACTCGAAGACATAGCTGCCAGGTTGCAGCCGAAGCACCGCGCGGCCATTCTCCTGGCGCGTGAGCTCGACACCCTTTGCCTCGGAAATGCGCAGGCCGCTCTCCCGGATTGATGTCTTGTTCTCAACTGGTAGATATAGTGTCGCGCTTGTGTTCGGAGGAACGGCCACGGCGTGCTGGAATTTGTCGTCTGCGATTTTCCATTCGCTGACAATCGGCCCATACTGAGACTCGTAGCTTGCCTTGACCCATCGCAACGAGGGCTTGTTCAAAACCTCGGGCTTGATGACGAAGTGCTTGAAGCCCGGATGTTCCGGGTCGCCGTTGATTCCTGCCAATCCCTCCATGTACCAGGTGCCAATCCACAAATATGAACTGTGCAGCAGTGAGTTCCTGCCGTCCCAGGCCTCCCAGATCGTAGTTGCGCCGCGTTTGAGCATGTCTGCCCAGCCGGGGTACGTGTCCTTGCTTGCCATCTCGAAGATCAAGTCGGACCGACCCCCGGCAAGCAGGGCCTCCATCAGAAAGTAACCGGCCGTGATACCTGCGTGAACATGTCCTTTGCGCTTTATGAGGATTTCGTCTTCGAGTCGCTTCCAGACAGCCGGCCGTAGCTGCTCAGGCGGCAGCCCTATCAGCAGGGCAATTGCCAGATAACCTTGGAAATCGTTCACATAGCTGTTTTCGTCCGGCTTGAAGAACTCTTTGTGAACAGTCCGGCGGATCTGCTCGGCGCGTGAACGGTGAGCCGCCGCCACAGTGCGCTCACCGAGAATCTCGGCAATCTGAGCGGCTGTCTGCAGATTGTATATCCAGTAGCAATTGTTGAAGAACAGGGTCTCGCGCGTATCGCCGTTGACGCCCTTAGCCCCGGGCCAGAGCCAGTCCCCAAGGAAATCCCATTCGCCCCCCCATCGCACCAACATGTTGTTGGAGGATTTTGTTTCCAGGAAGGAGAGCCACCGCTGCATGGTCGAAAAGTTCTCTCGGAGAATGCGAACGTCACCGTATCGCAGATATATCTGCCAGGGCAGAGTGATGCAGTATCCGCTCCAGGCCGGGCCGCCGCCTCCCCAGTACGTCGGGGCGGTGTACGGTAGGTTCCCGTCCGGGCTTTGAGCGTCGCGCCAGTCCTGGCTCCACTTTGTGTAGAAGGCGCCAAGGCTGTAGTTATTCAGCGCCGTCTCAGTTGTGGCGTGTGCATCGCCGCCGTATCCCATGCGTTCGCGATGAGGGCAGTCAACGACGTATGCGCCGAGACTCAGATTCTCAAACGTCCAAAGCGTCGCATCGTATATGTCATTCAGTTGCTCGTCGGAGCATTCGAAATGGCCCACGCGTCGGTAGTCTGTCCGTACGAGATGACCCCGGATCTGTTCCGGACGAGGCTTGTAGCTCAGCCCTTCGATTTGAATCCATCTGCCCGTGAAATAGTTGAAGCGATTGTGAAACGTCCCTGTCCCAGTCGGTCCAATGACATACTTGCTGTGGAGGCGGTGTGTCATCTCCTGGTCCGGGCGTTCTGAGAACTTCATCTCGATTGTGTCTCCCGGCTTGCCTGAAAGGTCCATCTCAAGCCAGCCGTTGAGATTCACACCCATATCGGCCCGGTACACGTTTGCGGAGACCTCTTCAATTGCGACCGGCCGAACCTCTTTGATCAGGCGGTTGGGCTCGACCATTTCTGCTGAAAGCTCCACCTTCGGCGAAAAGACGGTAGCCGCTCTCCAGCCGGAGTCGTCAAAGCCCACTTTACACCATCCGGGCACCTCCTTGTTCGCATCGTAGAGTTCGCCGCCAAAGTGCATAAAGTCCCATACACCCAGCAGCGTATTCGGGCTCGGGTGCGTCTTCCAGGTCTCGTCGGTAGATATGCGCACGCTCGCGCCTCCGGGCAACTCGATCGTTGCCTGCGCGATAGCTATGGGGGTCTGAGGTCTGTCTACGGTCTTGTAGTGCGGGAAAATCGACCAGGACACACCTAACCAAAGTCCAATGACATTCTTGCCTTGTTGCAGATAGTCCGTGATCTCATAGGTGACATATCGTGCGCGCTTGCGGTGGTTTGCGACGCTCGGCGATAACACCGCATCCCCGACTTTCTTTCCATTAACGTAAAGCTCGTGGTAACCGATCGAGGCAACATACACGGTGGCCCTTTGGGGTTTTTCAGAGAGAAGAAAGACTTTCCTGAACCATGGGTCAGGCACGGTATTGTCCGGCGGGGGCCAGCCTTGTTGCTTGACGAACACCCGATTGGTCCCTATCCATTTGGCCGAGAAGTCGGACCTGTCAAGCAGCCCCATCGTCCATCGCGCCCGCTTGCTCCAGGGCGACCAGCTACCTTTCTGGTCTCGGACTTTTACTTTCCAGTGACATTCCATGCCGGATTTCAGCGGCTTCCCTTTATAGACTATGTGGACCGATTTGCCGGACTCGATGATGCCCGAATCCCACAGGTCGCCTTGATTACTGTCCAAGAGGTGTTTTGTGCGGGCCACAAGGACACGATAGGCACTTTGCCTCTGGCCTCGGGTCTCACCGCCCGTCGTAGAGAGCCTCCAGCTCAAGCGTGGATTTCTAACGTCAATACCAACGGGGTCCTGCAAGTATTCGCAAGAGAGTCCCACGGCCTCGACCGAAGCCGGATGAGCCCTCGACGGACCGCTCAGCGCATTCGTCTGGCATGAGGCGGTCAGGCAGAGAGCACAGACCGCAAGCGCGAGCGTTGTAAACAAGTCCCTTCTCATGTTCGTCTCCCTACATTGATTCTCCTATGTTGATTGCCCGGCCTTAGTGCCCTTTTTATCCTCGGCTCGGCTGGCCTCGGCGGACAAACCTCCGTTTCCTCGAACGGCGTTCACCAGCGCGATCGCAACCCAGATCCCGCTGGCAATGCACAACAGAGCCGCAAGTACAACTAATATCACAATAATCATTTCTGTCTTCCGTGCACCAGATCAATTGTCCCCAGTACGTGTCCGACCGCATACGCCAGGAGTGCCGCTGCCAGCGCCGGTATGATTGCGGGCACCTGGCTCGGCTCAGAGAGCACGAACTGAAACACGATTGCAACGACAGTGCCGACACCCATCGAGAGAATCCCAGCCAGGGGCCGGGGCCGCTTCACCCACAAGCCAATTATCAGCGCCGGCAAGATCGCCGGGGCCCAGATAGTATAGCAGACCAGCAGCCCGCTAATGATTTTTGGAACGGCGAGGGCGCCGGCAGCAGCTACCGCTGCGATGACGATTGTCGCGCAACGACCGATGTTCAGAGCCGTCGACTCCGGAAGTTCTGCGAACGGTTTGACAACGTCCTGGGCAAACGCCACGGCTCCGGCGTTCAACAGCGAGTCAAGGCTGGACATGACCACCGACACCAATACCACCAGCAGAAGTATGTAACCTTCGGCGGGCATAGTCGATTTGACTAATTCCAGCAGAACGTAGTCTTCACCGGTCCCATCAGCGATAATGCCTCGCGCCGTAACTCCGATGGCTATCATGGCCACGAACCACACCGTGCTGAACAAACCCGCAAGCACAAAACCGTTCCGCGATATCCGGGTTGTCCTGGATGCCAGGGCGCGATTTGCGTACGGTGGAATGAGAGTCTCTCCGAGCAGAAAGGCTGCCACCAGGCCAACTATCTCGATGCCGGATGTGGATTCGAACCCGAACGCAGTGGCGGCAGACGCCTCACCTGCAAACGCCGCCGCGCCACCTTTGAGGTGAAATGCCAGGAGTGATACCAACGTGAGAGGCAGGAGAATCGCGAACGCGGTGAACTGGAAGGCATCCGTTATCACGCTCGCGCGAAGCCCGCCAAATGTGGTGTACAGCGTCGTCACGCCGACCACTATCACGACTGAAGACCAGCTTGGAAGGCCAAATATGTTCGTCAGAACAACTCCGCCGGCCTTGGCCATCACCGCAGCAAAACCCGCACACAAGCCAACGGAGATGACTCCCGCGAGAACTTGGCATTTCCGGTCATACTTCTGGCCGATGGCATCACCCAATGTGTGGCAACCCGTCAAATTGCGCAGACGTGGAGCCACCAAGAGACCAACGAGAATATTCTGAACCGAATAGGCCAAACCTACGACCAAGAAGAGAAAGCCGCTCTCAAAGCCCTTGCCCACGAAGCCGATCGAAAATGCAGGCCCTACGTAGGTAGCGGCAAGGCTGCCGAAGACCAATGCCAGAGGAAGTGCCCGTCTGGCCAGCGAGAACTCCGCAAACTCACGAGCGGCGCGTGCGCGCACCGCCACGAACGTCAGCGCAAGCGCATAGACCGCAACGACAGCCACAGACAGAAGCGTATGCACGGTCTCAATACCTCAAAGTGACACTTGTCCCATAGGCCTATTCAGTGGGGAGTACTTACTATTGATCACGCCCCTGCTGAAACCTCTCCTCTTCCAGCTCGTTAATTGTGGCATTTAGCTCGGCCTCGGTACTTATCCATCCAAAGCGTGAGTCTACGAGAAAAGTTCGGTACCATTGAATCAGGTTCTTCGCGAAATCGTCATCCTTGCAGTAGATACCGAACGATATTTCGCCTGCGTGCGATCCGGCTTGCTGCGGTCTTTGTGGAAATGCAAGCAGGACGCTGCTCCTCGACAGCAGGAACTCGATGTCCGAGACCGTGCTGTTGTAAATGCGCAGCCTTCCTGATTCTATTGCCTCAGGATACTTGCGGAAGAGGAAGCTGGCCGCATTTGAGAAGCCCGGCACGCTAAGATTCATTGCGCGGTGCACCATTACGTCGGGGTAATCCTCAATAATCTCATACAGAGTACTGAGGTAGTCGTCTATCGGCTTTCTCTCTCCCTCGAACAACATGCACGTCCAAAGCTCGCTGTGCCCTGTGGCGTCGAGCTGGTCTTGGAGCATTTTTCTGGCGACAGTATAGGTTTCCCTGCGGTTACCTAAGACCTTCAACTGACGCTCTGTCAAGGCTCTGGCCCAAGAGGGCATGTCACTGGGGAGCGACTCGGGAGGACATACGCCAAGCCGGGTCAGCAGTCTCAGGAATTGCTTTTGCTCAGAACCGTAGAACCTGCGTCCGACAACGCTGCCCACGTTGCCGTTGCACTCCATGCCGTATTTCTTATGGTAGCCAAACGACAACGGATGCACATCGTATCCCTTGGCGACCAGTATTCTCTCTAATTCGCCTATCATCCAGACGGCTTGCTTCTCCGATGCCGTATCAACAGACATGTGCACATTGGGGCAAAGAACAATAGACCTCTTGCCCATCAGTCCCGCGAGCGAGCCGAATTCCTCGGCTGCTTCCTCCAACTCTTCCCTGCCATCGTAGAGCTCTATGCAGACAAACACCACCAGCACGTTCTCGAAGACGGTCTTAGGCTGAGCAGGCGAAATGGTCGAAGGATCTATCCTTGAGGATGGCTCCTTGTCCTCAAAATAGCAGGATGAGCATTGGTAGCAGTCGAGTATCACAACGGGTTCTCAGTTCGATCTTCAGTTTCAGCGAGATGCCTAACGCCGGCACCGCGTCTTCTTCGTGACGATGCCCTGGCCTTCTTCACACGCGAAGCAATCTCCGCATTGACCCGTGATATGAACAGGCCAACATCCGGCGTCACAACCTTATCGGCGAAACCCGCGCTATTCAGAACGCGAGTCACCTCAGCTGCATCCCAGAATTCACGAGAAGAGGCTATTCTGCCTGCCTCCTCTCGCGTCAGCGATTTAAGGAAAACCGGGATGCAGCCGTCGCGTAATGCTCCCGCATAATCAACCAATAGCTCCTGAATTTCTCGGCTTACACCAGCCATCGTTCATCACTCCCATACTAAGAGAACTTATGAATCCTCGTGGCAGTACTCGTGAAGCATCTTCTTGAGCTTCAGTATGGTTCGATATTCGAGCATCTTCACTGCCCCGACCGTAGTCTTAAGTTCATTTGCGATTGCCCTGTTGGATACTCCTTCCATCCAGAGTTCTATGGCCCTGCGCTCCCGTGCCTTGAGTCTGCCAAGCATCCGGTGAAGAATCTGTCTAAGCTCCGACTGTGACACCATCTCGAGCGCACCGAGTTCAGGTGCGACAAGGCCCTGCAAGTCCTTTTGCGACAAACATAGATTTCGGTTTATTCTTCTGTACACCTCCCGCAGTCGCTTCCGCATGTAGTACAGATACACGGTCCGCACGAGCTCTTTCTCACTGCTGACGTTTCGCAGCCGATCTGGATTCTCCCATATATCTGCATACACATCTTCAAGCACATCCTCACATTCGACCTCGTTGCCGAGGTAGCGGTACAAGCACCTGATGAAGATCCCAAAAGTGGCCCGCACAAAGGACTCCATCGCTCGGCGACGTTGTTCCACATCCGGCGAGGTGAGTCCCTGCAAGGCGTTTCGAAGCCGCCTATCCATTGCCTGTCTCTTACTCCCCGCTTCGGCCTTGCTCCAGGCGTCTCACGCTGGGACAGCCTTGTCGCGAGGCATCTACCCTGTCCATACACAAAGCATTACTTTGGAGGTCACTACCACTAATTGTACCTCAAGAGCACCGCCGCCACAACATTCAAGTTGCCAAAACAGCGGTGCCGGCAGGGTCGTTGCTCGAAACTGGATGAAACAGGCATACTTATCATAGCCTCACTTAGAATCCGTAAACAGGCCTCAACTGATCTTCTGTCGGCAGATGGTGATAGTACTCGCCTCTGGTGCCAACGTAACCTACCCCTTGCCTACGGAGCCTGACCTGACTGATTGAGCCGTTGCTGTTGGTAATATTGACCGCCACGTATCTCGTTTCCTCGCGAATGTGGTGTCTTTCGATGCGTGCTTGTCTTTTATCGGTCTCATTGCCAAGCATATAGCCACCGGCTCCACCTATAACTGCCCCGGTCAAGGTCGATTCGGGACTGCGACCTATCAACTGACCGATGCCTGCACCGAAGAGTGCACCGACCGCAGTGCCCCTTTGTGCGCAGGTCTCACAGCCAGCAACAAACATGACACCAAGGCTAAACGCCGCGGCTACCAGGGTTGCTCGTTTGCCCCTATTCATTTTGCTACCTCCCTCAGACCAGAAACCGTATCTTTGTTCCCTCACGTTGTCATAGCAGGACTTTAGCCGCCCGTTCCGCGTCCTGCTTGCTGCGGACAAGCCTCTTGAGGCTCCAAGCGACAGTCAAGCCAGTAAGACGCCATAAGCGCCAAGTCACCAAAGTCCACCTCGCAGTCGCCGTTAACGTCGCCAAGCACCTCGGATGCACATTGCGCAACCGCCGGCCCTTCGAGAACTGCAGCGTATATGTTCCAGGACCCGTCACGGTTGTCCTGCCAGACCACGACGTTCCCGCTCACGGCTGGGTTGATCTGATCGCGAGGATTGTCGGTAACTCGAAAGCGACGGTGAGTAGTGAGATTGTAGCCGTATATATCCCAGTTACCGTTTCGGTTGTCCTGCCAGACAACCAGGTTCCCATCAATGTCGGGATTTGTTTGTTGTGCCTCGTTTACCGTGATCCCGAACTCCGAGGGCTTGTCTCGGTCTGAAATGTCTGCTGCATAGATGTCCCAGTTGCCAAGAGAATTGTCCTGCCAGACCACAGTGTCACCCCAGAGGACTGGATTCTTCTGGTGGTTCTCAACTGGCGAGACGTCGAACTCCTCTGGTTTGTTTCGTCGCCAGATGTCGGCCGCAAATACGTCCCAATCGCCATGGACGTTGTCCTGCCAGACAACGGTCGTTCGCCACACGGCGGGCGCATTCTGATCGAACGCAAAATCTGCGACTGGGAATTCAATTGGGGCAGATGGATTCGTTATGTCCGCTGCGTAGATATTGAAGTCAGCGCCGTTGTTGTCCTGCCAAACAACTGTATTACCATGCACTGCCGGTTGCTCTTCATCATTGTATGCCACGCCGGATACCGCAAACGCCTGCGGTTCGTTCCAGTCGCTTATGTCTGCAATCCATATATCCCAATCGGCCGAGTCCTCCCACACAATGTAATCCTGCCAGACAACGGTATCTTCGAAGATTGCGGGGTACATCTGGTCGTTGGCATCCCCGATGCCGAGTACAAAGGGCTCGAGCGGATCATTAATGTCCACGACGTAGACATCGTAATCGCCATATTCACCCACGAACTGATGCCAGACTATGACCTGCGCCCAGACGTCGGGGTGTTCCTGGTTGTCAGCGGAGGGCCAGACGGCAAATTCCTGCCACTGGCCCGCCCGGCCTACAGGCAGAACCACGCTGAGCACAATGATTGGCGTCGTCATCTTTGTTAGTTGGGTAACTCTCATGGCTGCCGGGCCTCTCCGAGTATCTACTGTTTGGCCTCTTCCTCAGCATCCTCTGCACCTGCGCTTTCGGCTTTGATCTGGTGCAAGAGCCTCAGCAATACCTCCGCACCGGGCGCGTTCTTAGGATCCTCAATGGCTCGCTCAAGATGCTCTGAGGCTGCATCGAGCTCACCGATACCCAGCAACTGATAACCGAGAAGAAGCTGCAGATCCGCATCAGTCTCGTCAAGTTCCGCCTTCTCGATCAGGCAGTTGATTTGCTCGAACAGCACTTCATCCTTGGAGTACAGCCCGCGTGGATAGAAGACACTTTCTTTCTCGGGTGCAACCTTCGCGAGTGCCGCCCTTAGAACCTCCGCCGCTTCGGCATACTGCTCATTCGCAAAGAGCGCCTGGGTGTACGCAAACGGAAGAATCACATCGTCGGGTGCAAGTTCGGTCGCCTCGGCGAACTTCTCAATGGCGGTGCTGTAGTCGCCGGATTCAAAAGTCTTAACGGCCTCTTCGAAACGGGTGTCCACAAGAGTCTGCGCGTCCGGCTCGGCTGCCTGTTGGGCAAGCTTCTCACGAACATCTGCAAACGTTGTATGGTCGACAGGCTCGATATAGCTGTCTGTTGACGTTTGCGTGTACGCGGCCTGGCCGCTTGTGTAGTCTGAGCCGTAGTAGTTGTACGTATAGTAATTGTGGCTTGCGCCGATCACCTCATGGGGCATCGGATAGTAACCACACCAAACGTATGGGTGGTAGCCATACCAGTAATAGCGCAAGCTGCTACAGCCAATCGGCCAGTAACCTCCGAGGCTGACGAATACGTACTTGCGGTGATAGTAAGGGTGAACGTAGCTGAATGCCGAGCGCCAACCGAGCCGGTAGTATATCGGGATGCGATAGTGGGGCCAGACTACTCTGTGGCTCACGCGGTCGCGGTAGTCGCGGAATACATGTACACGGCGAGGAACATGTCTGACCAGATGAGGCCGGTCATGGTATCTCGCTTGAGGCACCCTTGCGCCGGAGTGACCGTGCAGACGAAGCCTGGTATCTCTCACTCCTGCGTGCGTACGGCTGCCCGCCGCAATGTCTCCTCCCCTATCTGGGATAGTCTTCTTCAATCGCGGTCCGGCCACGCCTCTGTCGCGGGCTGTCGAGCCGGGCCTTGTGTGCCCCGGGACGGGCCTGGTGCCTGCGATCCCGTCGTGACTTCTTCCCGCACCGCCCGAGCGTGGACTTGCCTGCGTTGTCGTCCGGCTTGCCGTCCGCTCCTGGTTGACCCGCAAGCGCTCGGCCAGCGACATCGTGGGTGGGCTCATACGAATGGGCGGTCTTGTGGCACGGGATTTGACGTCCACGGAACCAGGCGGCTTGCTCTGCGCAGCTGTGCCACGAGTGCCTTGGGTCTGGCCCGGTCCTGGCCGGCGCACATGATCCGCCGCTGACTGTTTTGCCTCTGCCGACGCCGACGGGGTTTTGCGAAACACGGTTGCGACTCGCCGGCGTCTGCTCGTGCCGACTTCGCCGTCGCTGCTTGCGCCAGCCTGCCCCCTGCTTACCGTGACGGAGGGGCTCGTCATCCTGGTTGAACTGCCCGCACTCTGAGTCCTGGGTGAACTGGGACCATTGCTGGTCGCACTCGTAGTCCGGCGTGTGCTCGCTTGGGTGGCGGACGATCTTATCTGCTCGGCGGCTCGCTCAAACACGCCCCGTGGGCGCAAGTCCACACGACTACTTGCACTCGTCTGTCCGGCACTGATCGAAGTCGATCGCTTTTGGACCCTGGTTGATTTGGGGCCGCTACTACTTGCACTTGGTGTCGTTCTCGCGATGAAGCGCCCCAGAGACGGTGCAGTACCCAGGCTTATCCTCGGCGCTGCAGATGGGCTGGTTTTTGTGATCCGGGTTGTGGCAGGTGTATCCGGTTTTCCGCTCGGACTGCTGCGAGTCGGCGACGGCTGGGTAGGGGTCGACGCGGGCCGTCTAATCGTGATTGGACTTCCGATCATCCGAGTACCGCTCAACCCCAAGCGGGGGCTTGGGCTCGGAGATCGAGTCTGTCGGCTGGGGGTCGAAGGAGACGTCGGCCTACTAATTCCCCTGCTGACCGGTGAAGGCGGCCTCGAGGTAGATGGGGCGTTTCTCGTGATCGACGGAGGTTTTCCCACGGTGCCCACGGACGGGCGTCTGGTGCTGCTAATGACCGTTCTTCTGCTGGTGCTCGTGCTGCGACTGGGACTCGTGGTGGGCCGTCTGGCCGCACTGCTGCTGGATGAGCTTCTGCTGCGGGCAATTCGGCTGGACAGCCCGCCCCAACTCGGGCTCATCCTGATTGTAGGTCTACTGACGCTTGATGATCGCTGAGCCCTTGGAGCCGAAGACGACCTTGCGACCGATCTGCTCCCGCCGCTTGATCTGCCTGTACGGCGCGACTGTGCCGGAAGAACGGATTGACCCAACAGGAATATGGCCAAAATCAGCGTCACAGAAGCCTTCGAAAGGTTGTGTTTGTATTCTGGCCTGGACATGATAATACTCCTTTCCGAGCGTTGTTTGCTTATGCCAACCTCGGTACAGCTCTGTTCTGCACCTACGCTCTGCATAAGAAAGGCACCAAGTCCGTGTCCGGTAACGAGAATTCTGGCGAAAAATCGGCATTTTCGGCGTGGAAGGGCGATATTTTGCAGCCGAATCAGTCTTTTTGCCAAAAGGAGCCGGCGGATTCGGGCTCGGGCGGATCTTGCCAGGCAATAGCGTACCTGCGGGAGTCTCACCAGAGTTCCCGGATGCTACATCTGGGACGCGATCAGCAGCGCTTCTGAGCCATATCGGTCGGCGAAGGCTGGATTGCCTCTTCGGCGCCGCTCTATCACGATATATTTCTGCATCTCGTACAGGTAGTAGTAGATCGCTCTGCGCTGGGCTCGTGGGGACGCCTCTTTTGGGGCACCGTAACCTTGCCAGAAGGCTGGAACCAACACGCCACAGTAGTCCAACACAGCAAACTCGATCTCCGGATCGCCCCACAAGGCCCGGTCCCAGTCTACAATGCCCGACACGTTGCCTTCTTCGTCCACGAGTATATTCTCTGCCCAGATGTCCATATGCAGCAATGACGATTCTATGTCTCGCTCGAACATCCCTCGCTCGCGGTCGAGTAGCCTCCTAAATCGGTCCGACTGCTGTACGCTGTATCCGCCGCAATCGACAACATCATCGAGCAGCTTGTTCCACATGATTTCAAAGGCGTCTGGCCAATTAGCGGCCGCTTCCATCGGCTTATGTGCCCCAAGGTAGCCATATTTGTCCGCGGTAATCTCGTGCACGGCGCGCAAGTGCTCTCCTATTTGCCTGTATACGGCACTCTTGGAGGCATGCCGTGCCTCAGGCAGCGGTACACCTGGAAGCCTATCCATTATCAGGTACGGCCGTGGCGCAATCAGTCGGCTATCGTCATAGATCAGTATCTCCGCCACCGGAACGTCGGTCTCCTCTCGGACAATCCTGTGAATTTCCGGCTCTTGCGCCATCATATTTCGCTCATAGAACAGAAACCCCTGGTCCTCCGGCGGGGCCATGCGAAATATCATCTCACGTCCATTCAACGTGAAAAAGAGACTGTCGTTGAACCGTCCGGTGGTGGGTCTATTGATATGGCTGGGCTCACCGTTATTGGGGAACTTCACGGTGCAGACTCGCCTCAAGCATTCTTCAATCAGCTGCTTCATGTGTTGGTGATTGCGGAGCGACCGCACATCTTCGTCTCACACGGTAACAAGTGCATCACCATGCGTGCGAATCTGACCTCCACCCGGCGAGCCGAATAAATGCGGCCATGACAAGGGAAAGTCTCCGATCGTGGATGAGATGCAACACGGCCATCCATAAATCCTTTGGAGACAAGGCCTTACACTTATCGGCCCGGCAAGCACGCCAGCCGTGGTGGGCTGACATCAGCCGAGAACAGCCGCCCCCTTGCCCTGCTGGATTAGGGGCACATAGCTCTCAAGAGCATCCAGCACCCTTGTATCAGTCAAGTCGATGCTCTGCCTCTTTTCGTGGGCCATGTAGGCAGCCATAATTAGCATTGTGATCAGCCGGCCATATTCGAAATTGAGAAGCGCATCTTTGCCTGCCTCGAAGGCCGAAAGTGCATCCAGCCATTCGGCCACATATCCATACAGGTCGGCCTCGTTGGGTTGTAGAACGAGCGCTCCGCGCGTCGCCTGTGATTTCTCAAGAGCAAGCTCACTGTCGGCGACCGCCACCGCCGCCGCGTCACTTATGAACAAGCCCGCGGGGGACTGCAAAGAGTTGACCGTATAAGAATAGCCAGGACCGAAAGTCTCCATAAGGAGTCTCAAACCCGGAGCATCGTACATCCAGGAATTCGTTGCCTGCAGAGCGCTACGGACTCCGGTCTCCGGGTCCTTGAACTCTATCGTGACACTCGAGTAGTCCTCAGCGGGGGTCGTAGAATAATCCACGCCTCTTGCCTTGAGCTGACTTAGCCACGGCTCCTTGCCCCATTTGAGCAGTGCCATGTTGGCAGTAACGCTAACAGGCTTCAGGTGATCGGGTGGCTTGCCCCGCGGTGTCAGCATATACATTGCCGCAGCTATGCTGTGACACCCCATGTCACAACAGACGCCACCACCTTGCATTGTGGGGTCCCAAAACCACGGCTCATGCGGGCCACCATGCTCCTCGGCGCTGCGAGCCAAGTGCGCAGCGCCCATAGTCTGTTCGACACCGGCGAGTTGGCCCCGCGCCTCGACCACACAGGGCATGTGAATCTGATTCTCGAAATAGGCGGTCGGCACATGTAACGCCTTGGCCATGCGTGCCAGCGTATCCGCTTCCTTAGCGTTGCGTGCGAGGGGCTTCTCGCAAATGATCCCCTTGAGCTTGGCTCCATTCTCAGCAGCTCTGGCGATGTCACGCATGATTTCGAGGCGGGCGAAGTTCGGAGCAAAGATGCACACGACATCGATAGAGCTGCACAGAGCAGCAACACTATCAAAGACCTTAGTGTTCCCAAGACCATCCTCGCGTGCAAGCTCGGCGAGAGCCTCTGCCCCTTCGGGAGCGCACACCCCGGCCAACTCAGCATTGCGAACGCAGCGCAGCGCCCGCTCGTGAAACTTCGCGACAAATCCAGCTCCGATAAATCCTAACTTGAGCATCTCTTAATCCCTTTCATATCAAAGTGTTACACATATGATCTTCCCGACACAGGCCAAGGTGGGGCGGCGCTGCGTCAGAGACGCGTTTATATGTAACGTATTCTGGAGCCAAGGACAACCCAAAGAGGGGAAAACAGAAGAATATGCCCGGCTGCCTGGGTGCGTTGGACGTGACGGCTTGATAGCACATCGTTGACTATTAGCGGCAACTGAGTATCTTTGGTAAGGAGCAAGCCCGTGCGCGAGGCTTGCCGGATAGAGAATTTGCGACATGGCGTGTGGTTGGAAGCTTGATATGGCGTGTGAACAGATAGTGTTGCGATTGCCGGGTTGGGTAGAAGAGTTTCTCGACGAACGCGGGGAGCGTTTTGGCACCGAAGACGAGCGGATGCGGCTGATCATCGAGCTTTCGCAATTGAACGTGGAGCACAGAACAGGGGGGCCTTTCGGGGCGGGGGTGTTTGAGCAACAGACTGGCCGGATAGTAGCAGTGGGCGTGAACGTGGTGGAATCGTATAACTGCTCAATCGCCCACGCGGAAATCGTCGCAATTGCGCTGGCTGAGCAGAGCCTGGGGTGCTACGACTTGGGGGCAGAAGGGCGGCCGACCCACGAGTTGGTGGCCAGCACCGAGCCATGCGCCATGTGTCTGGGTGCTATTCCGTGGTCGGGTGTTCGAAGGGTCGTGTGCGGTGCTCGAGGAGAGGATGCAGTCGAGACAGGTTTCGATGAGGGGGCCAAGCCGTCAGACTGGGTGGGGGCGCTTCAGAGTCGCGGTATAGAGGTGGTGCGCGATGTTCTCCGCGAAGAGGCGAGGGCGGTCCTTCGGAAATACCGAGAGTCCGGCGGCTTGATCTACAATGCCCGGCGGGCACGCCGCGGCCAGCGATCGTAACATCCTGTAATTACTGATTTTGCGCATACTCATGGATGCGCCGGCGAGCAGGTGGGTGCCAGAGGCTCCGAAGATTTTCCTTGAATGTTGGTGGCCATATTTGGTATAAGTAAAGATGGTTGAGTTCTGCGAATTTTCGTTCCTTGAGGCGTGGATTTCCCACTGCTCAGCGTAAGAGACGGAGCTGTGGTAGTATGGGATGTATGCAGTTGTGGCGCAGGGTGTCCGCAGCGAAAAATTTGTGCGCAGCTCAACAATCGGCTCCCACTCGATTTCCAAGGACCAAAGTAGAGTCAGATCAGAGGAACGAGTCATTTTTCCAGAACATAGTAGAGCGGAGAGGGACTTCTCGGTTGATGTTTTGTCTGCGAGGTTGCCGGACACTGGCGAGACCTTTGTGCGTGGCCTAATCAAAGTAATCTTAGTTTCTTTCTAAGGAGGACTATTATGTGTCGAAGGGTAATTCTTCCGATCTCCGTGGTCACGGCGATGTGCCTGCTATGCGGGCCGGCCGCGGCTGGCATCGTCTACCCGGGCTCACCCGGTTGGTGGGAGTACATGTACACCGGCGAGCAGGCTACCGCAGGTCTGGACGGAACGTGGAACCACGACAACGGCTCGGACGAGTGGGATGGGACAGGCATCGGGGCCGGCCGGCCGGGCGGCGTCGGCATACTGACAGAAAGTGACACGACCTTCGCTCGGTTGCAGGAAACGGGTGATCCACGAGACCACGCCATGGATGATCCTGGTAGCAACCGAAAGATCTACCTTGGTCACAGTATCACCAATGATATTGGCGCCGGCAGCGAAACGATCCTTGATGACGGCGTGACAATTACGTTCCGTGCTCGTATCCCCACGACGCCCCCGCTCGATGACCTGCATCCTGATGGAGGCGGTGCGACAAGTCCCTGGCCAGAGACCGGTGATGGATATATACTGCACGATGGCGGCAAGGGTAGCTTCAGCATCCGCCAGTCCAGCGGCGACATGATTGTCTCTTTCTGCCTTGCTCTGCAGTCTGATGACGACGATGTCTCTGCGGATGGGCTGGTTATGAACAAGCTCAATGGTTCCTCGGCATCCGGAGACGTGGACCTGCAAGGCGAGACCGGAGGAAACATCAACATTCTGGAACTTGACCCAACTGTGTGGCATGAGTTTTGGATCACAATCCAGGCAGATCCGACAGGAACAGGTACACATCTCGTAAAGATACTTGTGGATGGCTCACTCGATCCGGTGGAGTTCAATGTCACTGCGGGTAACGGGGACGACTACAGCGATAGCTACATCGCCCTGGGACTGGGCGCGACCCCTCAGAGCGGGGCGCTCGACGTGGACTTCTTCGGCTACCGCGCTGGTATATTCTCGCCCGACGACGTCTTGAAGGCCTCGAACCCCAGGCCGGCTGATGGTGAGGAGGGGGTGATGGCACCGCTGCTGGAATGGTCGGCTGGCGACGGAGCCATCCTCCATGAGTTGTACCTCGGTACCAATCCGGATCCGGGTCCTACTGAGTTCATAGGTGGCCAGACCTGGACTTTGTATTTCCATGGCCCCGGTTTTGCTCCGGGGAGCACTTACTACTGGCGTGTCGATGAGGTCAAGGCCGACGGCTCCAAGGAGACAGGCAACGTCTGGAGCTTCAGCACGCCACCGGTGACGGCCTGGGACCCCATACCGGCTGACGGAGGCAAGTTTGTTGCGCCGGATGCTGAGCTTAGCTGGAAACTGGGCTGGAATGCAAGGACGCATGTGTTGTACTTCGGCACCGAGGAAGACGCCGTTGCGGCCGGTGACCCGAGCACATCCAAGGGTACGCTGACCGAGACGAGCTTCACGCCGGGGGGTCTCGCGCTTGAGACTACGTACTACTGGCGGGTTGACGAACGAGATATGGACGATGTCGTGCACGAGGGCGACGTCTGGAGCTTCACTACTACGCGTGCTGGCGGAGGCCTCAAGGGGCAATACTACCAGTGGGTGGGCGGCGACGGTGCCGGACCGCCTAATCCTCCATCGGCGGCCTTCAACGTTCACAAACTGACCCGTATGGATTCGCAGGTCGACTTCCAATGGGGCGACCTTTCGCCTGATCCAACAGTGAGTGCGGATGACTTTGCAGTAGCGTGGGTAGGCGAACTTGAGGTGGCATTTACGGAAACCTACACGTTCTACACAACCACAGATGACGGTGTCATGCTGTGGGTGAATGACGTATTGGTCGTTGACAGTTGGGTCAACCAGTCACCGACTGAGCACAGCGGTACGATTGACCTTGTGGGCGGCCAGCGATACTCGATCGTGATGTGGTATTACGAAAGGGGTGGTGGCGCAACAGCCGAGCTGCGTTGGAGCAGTGCCCGTACCCCAAAGGAGCTGATTCCCTCGGGTGCGTTTTATCCGCCGCTGAAGGCCAGTGGCCCGAGCCCGGCTAATGGTGCCGAGGACGTTACGCAGACAGTTGTCCTTAAGTGGTCGGCCGGCGACCAGGCCGCTCAACATCACGTCTTCTTCGGTACCGATGAAAACGCCGTTGCCACTGCCACGACGGCGACTGCTGGCATCTACCGCGGCAGCCGTGGCGTTGCTGTGACGAGCTATATCCCGACCGAGTCTCCTCTTGAGTGGGACAAGACCTACTACTGGCGGATCGACGAGGCCAGCGGCGCTGAGACGTGGGAAGGCAGTGTGTGGAGCTTCACAACTGCTAACTACGTGATTGTCGATGACTTTGAGGACTACAACGATTACTCGCCGAATCGGATATTCCAGACATGGCTTGACGGGTTCGGTTACACCGAACCGCCGCCCGGCATGATGGGCAACGGCACCGGTTCTACCGTAGGTCACCTCGACGCACCGTATGCCGAGCAGACTACCATCCACGGCGGTCTGCAGTCTATGCCGTTCGGTTACGACAACACAGGAGCGGGTGGCAAGGCCCGCTATTCGGAGGCCGAACTTGAGTTCCTCGTAACACAGAACTTCTCCCAAAACCAAGTCAAGTCGATGTCGCTGTGGGTTCACGGCGATCCGGGTAACGCGCCTACAGAGCTGTACGTGGGACTGCAGGACAGTACCGGTACACGCGTAGACGTTCCGGAGACGAATACTAACCTGGTGCTGATAAGCGGCTGGAAAGAGATCAATATCGAACTCAGCAAGTTCGCTCCCGTGAATCTGATGTCCGTGAAGAAGATTTACTTCGGCGCCGGCAACAGGCTCAGTCCGACGGTCGGCGGCAGCGGTATGTTGTTCGTTGACGATATCGGGCTGTATCGGTCAAGATGTGTTGCTGCGCTTCTGAAACCGGCTGCCGACTTCAGCGGCAACTGCGTTGTGGACTATGCGGACATCGAGGTGGTGGCGGCAGACTGGCTGGCCGAGACAGTAGCTCCGGACGACAGCAGGCTGGCGCTATACTATGAGTTTGAGAACAACACGCTCGACAGTTCCGGCAACAGCATACACGGCACGCCACGAGGTAATCCAAGTTATGGTGAAGGTGTGTTGGGGCAGGCAATCAGTGTCGGTCCTGCTGACGGCAACGATTACGTTGACTGTGGCAATCCAGGCGCACTTAATTTTGGGACAGGCGACTGGTCTATTTGCGCATGGGTGCGCACGACACAGGCCGGACCGACAGCTACAGTCTTTGCCAACGGAGGCGACCAGCCCGGCGGAATACGGTACACACTGGGCGTGGGCGAAGGCGGGCCGGATGGCGTAGTTACCCTGACCACTGATGACGATGTCACCAAGGCGCAGGCGATAAGCAGCACCACTGTCAATGATAATGAGTGGCACCATGTCGTCGGGCTAAGAGAGGGAACCGCAATACGCGTATACGTCGATGGCGTCTTGGCCGGAAGTGGTACAGTTCCTGCGGGCTACGACCTCTCGGGAACGTCCCAGCATAATGCCTATGTCGGAGCCATAACGGACAATACGGATGCGACCGGCCAGACACTCCAGAAGCATTTCGTCGGGCTTATGGACGAGTTGCGTATCTATGACTATGCGTTGTCACAGGAGCAAGTTTTGTATCTTGCAGGTCTCCAGGCCGACCTGAACGACGATAAGGCGGTTGACTTTGTGGACTTCGCGGAGCTGGCGGACGCATGGCTCGATGAGCTGCTCTGGCCGGAACCGTAAGATATTTGCGATGAGTCTACTACTACAGTAGATTTCGACCGCACTGAGGCCGGGGCCTATGCCGATTTGGCATAGGCCCCGGTTGTTTCAGGCGAACTGTCTCTGTCTCACCGATGCGCGACCTTGTTGGCGTCCTGGAAAGTGCTTGACAAAGGACTTCTGCAGGCAGATATTTGACGATACTGATAGTGCGTTATTCCTCAGTTGGACGTTGCAGAGCTTTTGCAGGGAAAACGTATGGAGAGCATGCGTCGTTTGGTCCTCGTCATCGTTGGTGTCGGCATCCTGTTTGGTGGGTGCAAGAGCCGAAAGACTAAGTTCGTGACAATCGGAACGGGGGCGGTAACCGGTATCTATTATCCGACCGGCGGCGCTATAAGCCAAATGGTCAACCGGAAGGTTAGCGAATACGGAATCAAAGCAACCGTTGAAGCGACGAGCGGCTCCGTGTTCAACATCAACGCGGTAATGAACGGGGACCTCGATTTCGGCATAGCTCAGTCGGACAGACAGTACTTGGCGTATCACGGGCTCGCCGAATGGTCCGACTCCGGCAGGCAAGAAGACCTGCGGTCCGTTTTCTCTGTGCACCCCGAATCCATCACACTCGTTGCATCCGTCGAGAGCGGCACGAAAGAAATCACCGATCTGAGAGGCAAGAGAGTAAACTTGGGAAATCCCGGCTCGGGGCATTTGCAGAACACGAGGGACGTATTGAAAGCGGTTGGGCTAAACGAGGACGATCTGTCGGCAGAGCATGTCAAGGCCGTTGAGGCGCCGGGCTTGCTGCAGGACGAACGCATCGATGCCTTCTTCTATACGGTGGGACATCCCAACAGCAACATTGAGGAAGCGACGTTCGGAAGAGTGAAGGTGTTCATAGTGCCGATCAGAGGGCCGGACATAGACAAAATGCTTCAGGAGTATCCCTACTATGCCAAGTCAACGATACCTCGATCACTTTATCCGAACGCGTCAAACACGGAGGATGTTGCTACGATCGGCGTGAAGACCACTTTTGTCACGTCCGCAAACGTAGACGAGGACGTTGTTTACGCCGTAACAAGAGAGGTGTTTGAGAACTTCGAGCACTTCAAGTCTCGTCATGCGGCCTACCAGAACCTGACAAAAGAAGACATGCTGAAGGGCCTTTCGGCTCCGATTCATCCGGGCGCACTGAAATATTACCGAGAAGCGGGTCTGGATAGGCACATACATGCTGAACTGATAGTTGATTAGCGGTGTCTGAACAAGACAAACTCAACACAAGAACCACCGGACGAGCCGACCGGGCTATTGTCGCGGCGATTTCAATAGCATGGGCCCTGTTTCAGTTAGCATTGCCGCGTTTTGTAATATTGGACAGCATAACGGTTCGTGCGATCCATCTGGCCTTCGCGGTGACGCTTGTCTTCCTGACGATTCCCACCATCAAGCGAGGACGCAAAACGGCAGAGCCAAGTGTGACGATCCGAATCTCACTAACTGGCTACGTTCTTGCCGGCCTTGCATGTATTTCAGTACTGTACATCGTCCTTGACTGGGAGGGGATATCAGCTCGGCAGGGCGTTCCCACAGCCCGAGATATCGCAGTGGGCATAGTCCTGATCGTCCTCCTGTTAGAAGCATCGCGACGTGCAGTGGGGCCGGCTCTTTCGGTGATTGCTGTTCTATTCACGCTCTACGCGTTCTTGGGTCCGTACATGCCGCCGCTGTTCGCATTTCGAGGTGTGTCACTGCGAAGGTATCTGGGCCAGATTGCCCTTTCCGACGAAGGGCTCTACGGCATCCCCCTTCGCGTCTCCGCCACCACGGTTTATCTATTTGTACTGTTGGGAGCGATGCTCGATAAGATCGGCGCCGGACATTTCTTCAATGACCTTGCCTTGTCTCTGCTTGGCCGGTACAAGGGCGGCGCGGCCAAGGCAGCGATCGTATCGAGCGGCCTGACCGGCCTTGTCTCGGGATCCAGCATTGCAAACGTCGTCACGACGGGGACATTCACGATTCCGCTAATGAAAAAGGTCGGCTATCCTGCAAAGATCGCCGCGGCGACGGAGGTTGCGGCGAGCACAAACGGCCAGTTGATGCCTCCAATAATGGGGGCCGCGGCATTCATTATCGCTGAGTATCTCAACGTGCCCTATCTCCGAGTCATAAAGGCCGCCGCTATACCTGCCTTCGTCTCCTACTTTGCCCTATTCTATATCGTGCATCTCGAGGCGTCGAAACTTGGAATGAAGGGGCTGCCTAAGCCGGACATTCCCAGTTTTCTCAGCGTGCTGAGAAGCGGATTCTATTATCTGATCCCACTGGGCGCTTTGCTGTACGAATTGGTCGTAATGCGTCACAGCCCGGAATTGGCAGCCTTCAACGCTATAGTCGTCTTGATGCTGATCGCCTTTGTCCGAGAGATAGTACGCGCCGCGAGAAGCGCAACGTCGATTTGTGCAGCCGCGATCAAGAGCATTAAGATAATCGGTCAGGGCCTGATTGCCGGATCGAAGAACATGGTCTCTGTCGCACTTGCCACCGCAGCGGCTGGAATCGTCGTCGGCATTGTTGCTATGGGTCCCGGCAGCATGGTCGTCCAGATCGTCGAGATGCTTTCGGCCGGCAATGTGTTTCTGCTCCTTGTGATAACGGCGGTCGCAAGCCTGATACTTGGGATGGGCCTGCCCACGACAGCAACCTACGTAGTCATGGCGTCGATAACGGTCCCGGTGATCATCACACTCAGTTCCGCAGGTGGCGTCAGCCCAATTCCCGCAATGGCCGCTCACCTGTTCTGCTTCTATTTCGGCATCCTCGCCGACGACACTCCCCCCGTGGGATTAGCCGCCTACACCGCCGCTGCCATAGCGAAATCCGATCCTGTGCCGACAGGAGTGCAGGGTTTCATATATGACCTGAGAACCGCTGTGATTCCTTTCATGTTCGTGTTCAACGCCGAGCTGATCCTGCACGGGATTGACAGCATCGGCCAGGCACTGCTGATCTTCGCGATGGCCACGGTCGGGGCATTCGCGTTTGCCAATGCAGTTCAGGGGTGGTTCCTCACAAAGAACAAGTGGTATGAGGTGCCTCTGCTTCTCCTCGCGTCACTGATACTATTCTATCCCGCCATCCTGACGAACATCTTCAACCTCGACTACCACCTGCGATACTACATGTACTTTGTAGGGGTGGCCATTTATGGGTCAGCTTATGCCGTCCAGAAACTGAGGCTTAGAACGTGAGGGATTAAGGCTGACGCGCCTCTGGAAAGACGGGGCTATTTGTAGAGCAGACTGAACCGGCTGTGAACGAATCGCCGCGTTTTCCTCGCAGAAGAAGCTTTCCTTGGACACCCTCACTTCTGGGCCGAAAAATGCGGAATCCTCCCACTTCGTAGGAAATCTTCTTGCCAGAACACCCTGGTTCCGGTAGTATAGTATCAACATAATCTGTAAAGTGAGCTGTGGATTAGACAAGCAGCAGGCGTGTTTCTACTGGTTATTGTAGCCGCCTGCGAGGGAATAACACCAACGCAGTGAGATTGCCTTGCTGCGCTCGCAACAGGCTCCGCAACCGCGCAACGCGCGCGAACTTTGGGATGGCAGCTTAGCTGGTTCTAAAGGTCTGTTTGAACCGTAACAAATACAGCTATTGCGAGGAGTAGAAAAATGATTAAGACAGAATCAACCAGGAAAGGTGTGGATTTGATCCAGCTGGCAGTAGCCGTGCTGTCTGTTGTGTTTGTGGCCTCAGCTTTTGCCCAGGACGATCCGGTTGTCGAGGAGCTGCTCTTGGATGAGGAGCTGGAACTGCTACTTGAGGACCCTCAGATGCCGGGGACAATCGAGGGCACCGGAACATACTTCGAGGTCACCGACAGCGAGTACCTGAACATTGTGTTTCAAAGCAGTGAGCTGGTGCATTTGACTCTGGAGTCGGTGCCGAAGATGGTCGTGATGCACATAGAAGCGGCGGAAGGGGCCAGCTCAACGTGGATAACTCTGACCGGCTTTGCGCCCTCGACGACCTATTACAAGTACGAGGACGACTATCACAACGGCGTAGCCTTCACAACGGACGACAGTGGAAGCTACACCTTTGCACAAGACCTGGCTATAAGTCAGTTAGTCTTCATCCAGCCGCAGGCAGGCACGATCTATCTCAGCGACACAGGCTGGAGTGACCCAACTGTTGGCACGTGGGAGGCAAGCACCAAAACGGGCACGCTGATGGTGGATCTTGACGAGACGATTCAGATAGACAGCGATGAAATCACACTCGACGGCAACGGGCACACTCTTACCGGAGGCGGTGATGGTTACGGAGTTTACCTTTCTTACAGGACCGGAGTTACCATCAAGAATCTAAACGTCCAGGATTTTACGCTTGGAATCTACCTCTACTATTCCAACGGCAACACCGTCAATGGAAATGTCCTCACAAACAACAACTACGGAATCCGCCTCAGCCGCTCCATGTACAATAGCCTGACAGGCAACATCGCTTCGAATAACTTTTATGGGATCATCGGCGGGGGCTCCAACAACACCCTGACAGGCAACACTGCCAACTCGAACAGCAACACTGGAATCAACCTCAACTGGTCGGGCAACAACAGCCTGACAGGCAACACGGCCAACTCCAACGGCGACTATGGAATCTACGTCAGTTGGTCGGGCAACGACAGCCTGACAGGCAACACGGCCAATTCCAACAGCACCTATGGAATCTACGTCTACCAGTGCCGCTATAATACCACGCTAACAGGCAATACTGCCAACTCGAACAAATACATTGGAATCTACTTCCAAAACTCCAGCAACAACACCCTGACAGGCAACACGGCCAACTCCAACGGCTACTATGGAATCGACCTCTACAACGCCTTCTACAACACCCTGGCAGAGAACACTGCCAACTCGAACAACTACTATGGAATCGTCCTCGGCAACTCCAGCGGCAACAGCCTGACCGGCAACATCATTAATTTGAACGCTTGCGATGGTCTCGTGCTCGGCGGGTCCGGGTACTGCACCCTGACAGGCAATACGGTGTCACAGAATTATAGATACGGACTCCGGCTGGGGGGCTCTTCATGGGACAACCATATCTACAACAACAATTTTATAGACAATCCAACACAAGCCTATGTGACCGGCAACTGCGTTGGGAACGTGTTCAACCTGGAAAAGCCAATAGGCGGCAACTACTGGAGCGACTGGACGGTCCCCGACGAGGATGGAGATGGGTTCGTAGATGAGCCATACGTAATCGATGATGACCCATCACACCTCGTGCAGGACAATCTTCCCTGGGTTCGCGAAGATGGTTGGGCCCTCACGCCACAGGAGGCGATCGAACAGCTCATTGATCAGGTGGCAGCCCTGAACCTCCAGAAGGGGATTGATAACAGCTTAGACGCGAAGTTAGACGCTGCGTTTAAGGCCCTCGACGACGTCAATGCGAACAACGATGTGGCGGCTATCAACGCCTTACAGGCCTTCATCAATGCCGTCGAGGCGCAAAGGGGCGACAAGATTAGCGACGCCGATGCCGATGCCCTGATTGCAGCGGTCCAGGACATCATCGCGATGCTGAGCAGCTCGTGAGCCCATCAGGCCGCTGTAGCGGAGAAGCAGATATGTGTAAGCATAATTGCGCGACATTTTAGAAAAGGGTATCGGTGTGCAGAACCTTCGGATGCCGGAGAGCAATCGCAGGTTCACAGCAGAAAAGGAAGAGTGTTATGAAGAATGTAGATAGAAGAGCCAGCGCCATGAGAACAGTTTGCATGGGCACATTTCTATTGTTCTTTGCGGCGCTTCCACCCATATCGTTCGCAGAGACAACAATCAACTTCGATAATTTGGCAGTGCCTGTGCCCCCCGGTTGGATAGAGCTGCCGCCGACCTATGCGGGATTAGAGTGGAGCCCCCTATGGGATGTCGTTGACGAGTCATTCTTCCAGTCCGTGTACTACAACACATACTCTTTCCCAAGCGGGAGCAACGCCGCTTTCAACGACGATGGTGTCGAATTGCTTGCTGTGGCAAGTAGTTGCCCCTTTGTGCTCAATAGCTTGTGGGTGTCGACCTGGGCGGCCTTTAACAGCTTCCAGTACTACTCGTGCAGAACGTTGACGATAGAAGGATACTACGGGGATATGCTCGTTGGCTCCTCGACGATCAACCTCTCGGCCGATAGATTCGACTTCTGGGAGCCCGGCATCACCGCGCCGATTAACAAACTCGTATTCAAGAGTGATGGCCCTTATCGATATTGGCTAATGGATGACCTATCCATCGCTCCGGCTAACCAAGCGCCGGTTGCAGATGCCGGAGAAGACCTGATGGTTGAGGCAGAAAGTTCGGAAGGAACGGAGGTGACTCTGGATGGTTCTGGATCAACAGATCCCGACTCTACACCAGGAACCAACGACGATATAGTTTCCTTTGACTGGTATCAGGGAGACACCTCCCTTGGGAATGGTGAAATCATCGACTGCACCTTGTCGCTGGGTAGCCACGCCGTTACTCTGGTTGTAACCGATAGTTGTGGGGAGAGCGATGACGAAGAGGTAATCATCATTGTTCACGATACCACGCCACCTGAAGTCGAGATCGTAGTCCCGGCGGCCGACGCCGCCCTTCAGGACGGCGTAACCTTGACGGCAGAGGTGTGCGACATAGGCGGGGTTGCCGAGGCATACTTCTACTTGCGCGAGCCAGACGGAGGCAGTGGTGTTCCAATTGGTTACGAGGACCTTGCGGGAACTCTGGATGCGAGTACCGACAAATGGAAGTACGCCTTTGATACGACCCAATTAGCTGATGGTCACTATGTCATCTTGGCGAAGGCTGTAGACACGCATGGCAACGAAGGCTGGAGCGAGATCGTGCCGTTCAGCATCCGGAACTGGGCAGTTGTGGAACTGCTGCCAGCTTCGGAAAAGAATACGGCAGGACGCACGATGCCTGTCAAGTTCTCGTTGAGAATAGCCGAAAGCGTCGACCCAACACAGCCCTTTGTCTGCAATGAGGAACTGGAGATCAGGATATATGACGCAGACTATCCCGACACCATCCTGCAGACATCGCTGTATGGTGATACGTCCACAGACTACCGGATAGACGGCATCGCACAGCTATATATCACCAATTTCAAGACCAAGAAGGATCCGGCGGAGTACGTAGTGGAAATCTGGAGAACCAGCAAGAATTTCCAGGTGGGGAGCTTAACGTTCGAGACGGTGAACTAATCGTCCGGACTGAGAGTATGAGCTCATGCGGTACGGGGCTGTGAATGTTACGCTCGTGGCCCGTTTTTCGTTTGAGAGCGGGTCATGAGCGATTGCCGCGTCTGCTTTCAGCGGACTCGCAACGATATGTAATGTATGGCGTAATCACTCAGTCAAAATCAAGCTCGTAGCTGCAAACGCGACCCTCCACACTGCTACGAACCTTGCAGCCGCTCTTGTGAAGCACTGCCTGCATAGCCTTGTTGGCCACGAGAACCTCCGCAGTAAAGCCGGCAATGCCGTTGCGCTTGGCGATAGTGATAAGGTACGTCAGCAGGAACGTGCCGATGCCGTAGTTCTGCCATTCGTCGCGGACTATAAAGGCAACCTCCGCTCGGTTGGTGCTCGGATTCAGATAATACCGGCCAATTGCGATAATATCCTCGCCGTGCGCTTCCGGTATTGTACCAACTATTGCCATTTCACTGCGGAAATCGATGTACACGAAGTTCTGCACCTGCTTCTGTGGTATTGTGCTTATGTTGGACATGAAACGATAGTACATCGTCTCGGCAGACAACGAATGCAGGAGATCTCGCATGCGTTTCTCGTCGGTGGGGTGCATGGGTCGGAAGTTTATTTGGGTTCCGTCTTCCAGCACACACGACGTTCTAAACTCCTGTGGGCCAATGAAGACCTTTCCTTCGACGGTGGCCGGGTCGAGTCTGACGTAGTTGTTCTTGATCGCTTCCTTGAGTAGTCGGGCCCGGAAGTTTGGATGGGCGATGCTGATGAGCGCCAGAGCGCGTTCCTGAACACTCTTGCCATGAAGATATGCGACGCCGAACTCCGTGGCCACATAGTGAACTTCGGAGCAGGTAGCCGCGACACCTGCACCGCGACTGAGGTTTGATACAATACGCGAGACTTCACCTCTATTTCTTGTGGACTCCAAGGCAACGATAGACTTGCCTCCCGTCGCCCTCGCAGAGCCATGGGTAAAGTCCATGTGACTGCCCAAGCCCGAGAAGAACTCGGTCCGAAGCGAACTTGCACTGACCTGTCCCGTCAAATCCACCTCCAACGCGACAGCGATGGCGACCATGTCATGCAGTTGGCTGATCAGGTGCGGATCGCTGACGTACTCGGCGGGACGGAAGGAAAAAGCGGGATTCCGGTCAACGTATTCATAGAGCTTGTGTGTTCCCATGCACATGCTGGCCACTATCTTGCCTCTGTCTGTGTTCTTCTTCACGCCCGTTACGGCCCCGGATTCAACCAGGTCGACGATGGTATCAGAGACTACTTCGGTGTGAATGCCCAAATCCCGTTTCTCTTTCAGATACTCGAGTACGGCAAGTGGGACGCGTTTGGTACCTAGCTCCACTGTAGAGCCGTCAGGGATCAACGCGGCTATGTACTTGGCGATGCTGCGCGAGGTCTCCGTAGGTTCAGGCAGCTTGGCCTCGATGACCGGCATGTCGCCGGGCACAAGGATGTCGATATCGTGAACATGTAACAAGCAGTCTCCGAGCGTCCAGGGCATTTGGGGGTTTACCTGAGCGATGACTAGGCCGGCATTTTGGGCCGCGCTTTTAGTAATATCAACCGAGATGCCCAGAGAGCACATTCCCTGCGTATCTGGCTCGCTGACCTGTATCAGAGCCACATCAAGTGGCAGTCGGCCCGACCTGAACAGCCGTGGAATGTCCGAAAGAAATATCGGCGTGTAGCCAGCTAATCCGTGCGACAATTCGTCCCGGAGATTCCCCGCGATGAAAAAGCTGTTTAGGCGGAAGTGCTTAGCCAACTCCCGGTGGCCATAGACCTCATCTTCGAGGGTCAGCAAGTGTACGACTTCCACGTCGTCCAGCTTGGCTGCATTGCTTATCAGTGCCTCAACGAGTGCTTGGGGCTGACCGCAGCCGGTCCCAATGAACACTCGCTGTCCAGGGCGTATACGGGCAATTGCTTGCTCCGCGGACGCAATCATACCACCGTATCTCTGCCGGTAACTGCTTGAGCTTACCTCGTTGCTGTGAGAGTCGGACTCGCCCATTTACTTGCCACTGTCAGCCTGAGAAGGTGGGTAAGGATCTGCTGTGAGGGTTATCCTAGCATCTACAGCCATCGGCTCCGTCCCGGGGCTGCCCACAATGTAAGGATCAATGTTCAGTTCCGCAATCTGCGGAAAGTCCGTTGCCAATTGACTGATCCGTTGCAGAGCACCGGTAATCGCCGAGATATCTATGTCCGCCTGACCACGAGAGCCCCTTAGTAGAGCGTAGGACCTGGTCTCCGAAAGCATTTGCATGGCCTCATCGGCCGTGATAGGGGCGAGGTAACATGAGACGTCTTTCAGTATGTCGACAAAAGTCCCACCCAGCCCGAACATCAGCATCGGCCCGAACTGTGGGTCGTACGTCATTCCCAGGACAACCTGCAAGCCATGGACGCACATCTTCTCCACATAGATGCCCTGAAGGCGGGCGTCCGGTGCGCGCCTGCCCACCCGCAGTGTCAGAAGGTCGAAGGTGTCCCGCACTTCTTCGGCGCTGGATATGTTCAGCTTAATTCCCCCAACGTCGGATTTGTGGAGGATGTCGGGAGAAACAACTTTCATTACTACGGGAAATGTAATTCTCTGGGCAATTTCGGCGGCCTCGTCCGCAGAATTCGCCACCTGGCCGTCAGGCACGTTGAAGTCATAGGCACGCAGGATTTCCTTTGCTTGCACCTCACCCATCTGGACTTGGTTCGTTTTCTGATGGCGCGAGATAATGCGATCAACTCGGTTCCGGTTGACCGGAAACCGCGTGACAACGCGAGCTGGTTGACTGAGCCACGTCGCGTAACCAAACATGGCCCGCAGCGCCGCTACCGCTCGTTCGGGTGACGGGTAGTCCGGCATACTGCAATCGACTAATTCTTTACGCTCGGACATAGCATCGGCACTTCCCAGGAAGACGGCAAGCATCGGTTTCTCGCGGGAACTGCACGCGGCGATGGCCCGAGCGGTTTCGGCGGGTCGGGTCATAGAGTGCGGAGTCAGTATCACAATTATTGAGTCAACCGCGTCGTCTCGTTGCGCGGCCTTTACCGCCGTTGCATATCGCTGGGGATCAGCATCACCCAGCACATCTATGGGATTGCTGATAATAGCGGCCGACGGCAATTCTTGCTTTAGGGTAGTAGCACTGTCGCGGTTGAGAGCAGCGACTTTCATTCCAGACTGCTCGACTGCGTCAGCCGCCATTACCGCCGGTCCACCTGCGTTGGTGATTATCGCGACACGATCTCCTTTGGGCAGAGGTTGCATAGACAGTGCGGCAGCATAATCAAAAAGCGCATCGAAGCTCTCGGCCCGTATCACACCTGCTCGCTTGAACGCCGCGGCGTAAGCGATGTCATGACCAGCTATGTGCCCCGTGTGGGCTGACGCCGCCCTCATTCCTGCGCTCGTGACTCCAGCCCTCAACAAAACCAGCGGTTTTGCCGAGGCTGCCCGACAGGCGACTTTGATGAACTCATCGCCACAGGTGATATTCTCGAGATAGCCGACAATAACCTTGGTTTGCTCGTCGTCGACAAATGCCGACAGAAAATCGCACTCATTGAGATCGGCCTTGTTGCCGATACTGACGACCTTCGCCAGACCAAGGCCCCGAGCCACCGCCCAGTCTAGCATTGCTGTGCAGACCGCTCCGGATTGGGACAATACCGATATTCCGCCACGCTTGGGCATACGCTTTGAAAATGAAGCGTTCATCCTATGGTCGGTATTTATCACTCCCAGACAGTTAGGCCCCAGCAGGCGAACGCCGGAATCGGCGCAGAGCCGCGCGATGAACGATTGCATCTCGGTTCCCGCGGCTCCAAGTTCTCCAAAGCCGGCTGTGACCACGACTATAGCTTTTGTCCTCGCGCTGATAGCGCTTTTCACAGCCTCTTCTACAAAGGCTGTAGGCGCAGCGATGACAGTGAGGTCAACCGAGCCATCGTGTGCGGTCAGATCGTGCAGACATTTCAATCCCAACACTTCATCGGCCGAGGGGTTCACCGGCACGATTTGCCCTGCGAAACCGCCCTCAAGTAAATTGACTAATATCTCATGACCAACTTTGCCGGTTTGTCGTGAAGCGCCGATTAGAGCTATCGACTCAGGATATAGGAGAGACTCTAACATTGCTGCCACCCAAATAGTACGATCCTTCTATCTAAATGTCATTCTATGAACGACACGCACTAATTTCAAGCAGTTTACGCTCAGAATATGCTGTCAAACAGCCCGTTGAAAGAGGCTGACAAACGCGCGGTACGGAGTCCTTTTCCTGGTTTGCGCGTACGACCTACATTGACACAAGCGCCAAAACCAGCTGAGGTTACGGCCCTTGGCACGGAATTGCCATTGCGGTGACGTTATCCCCTCTGTCACTGCCCACAATTTTGTCCAAAACGTCTCTTAACAAAATCAGACTATCTGCTATCATATCTGCCGACGAGCAGCAATTGAAGGAAATCCAAGGGCTTCATGATTTTGTACGAAGGGATCAGGGTGCCGTGAAGAGCAAAATAAAGAATCTGCTGATCTTGACCGCGACTAGCCTTTGCCTATGTGGTTCTGGCAGAGCAGACTTGGCCGAACGGATTGACGGGATCGTCAACTCTCAGAAGGGCGTTCGCTTTTCGATTCGTGTCGTCAAAGCCGATTCCCGCAACACGGTCTACGAGCATAGCGCCAAACAACCCATGGTGCCAGCGTCAAATATGAAGATCGTGACCAGTGCAGCGGCGCTCAAATTCCTTGGGCCCGACTATGAGTTTAGGACAAAGGTGGGGCTATCCGCCGACAGCCTGGTTGTCATCGGAGCTGGCGATCCGTTGTTGGGTGACGAAAGGATAGATGCCAAGTACGGCCGAGAGAAGGGGTGGATATTTGAGGATATTGCGGGAGCATTGGGGCGGGTCGGCGTCCAAACCATCAAAGACATCATTATTGACACGAGCATATTCGACAACCAGCGTGTCCATCCGAGTTGGCCGAAGGAAGATCTAAACCGCTGGTGGGCTTGTGAGGTGGGTGGCTTGAACTTCAATGACAACTGCATTGATGTCACTGTAAAAAACGTTGACGGCACGGTGGCCATTTCCATCGAGCCGCAAACCAGTTTCGTGAAAATCATCAATGAAGTCGCGGTGATATCAAAGGGTATCAGCACCGTCGGCGCTTATCGCAACCGGCAGCCCAATAAGATTACCGTTCGCGGCAAATGCAAGAACCAGGCAGGCCCATTCGACGTCGCTATCGAAGAGCCCGCGGCTTTCTTCGGATTCATGTTGGCCGAGAACCTGCTTTATGCGGAAATCGACATCGAGGGTAGGCTTTTTGAAAAGGTGTTTGCTGATCACGACGACTTCCAGCTACTCGCCGAATACAGGACCTCGATCGCTGACTGTTTGCAGCGATGCAACAAGAACAGTCTTGGTCTGGTGGCGGAGGCACTAATGAAGACCATTGACGCAGAAAACCGGCCGGAACGCAAAGGCGGAAGCTGGTCGGGCGCCCAAGAAATAGTGACACAATATCTGGTGGATCTCGGCATAAGTGAGGGCGAGTTCAATATTGATGACGGAAGTGGACTCAGCGAGCAAAACAAGCTCAGCGCAAATGCCGTAACAACAGTGCTATTGAGCATCTACCATGACGAGAATTGGGTGCTTTACAGGGATTCGCTTGCGGTAGGCGGGGAGGATGGCACAATCGCCAAGTACTTCCAGGAGAAGAAGTACAAGGGTAATATCCGCGGCAAGACCGGTTATATTGCCGGCGTCAAGTCGTTTTCCGGCATATGCAGCACGTCGGAGGGTGACTACATTTTCTCCATTCTGGCCAACAACGCAAATGGAAGCACGCGTACGGCAATAAATGAGATCGCCGAGGCTATCATTGATTCCGCCAACCCCGACGGTTAGACTACGCAGTGGTGGGTCACAGTTTCTCAAAAGGTCGTCAGGGCTTTACATACACCGTGAGACCACCTTCATAGTTCTTCCTTCTCCAGTCGGATTTGACGTGCTCTCGGAGAGGTTCTTCGAGGAAAGCGAAAGGCCCCGGCTCGACACCGAGTATTACGGCCGATGGCGGATTCTGCTTGAGCAATTCTGGCAGAGTCTCGGGCCCGACGGTGTGGGTAACTGCTCGCTCCGAAGCTGAAAGCTCGCCAGCAATTCTGTATATAACCGAGCCGCAGGACAGTTCCTCGTAGATTCGGCCACCCCCTTCGATCGCAAAAAGCGGACCCAGGGTTAGCACCAATTTCGGCTCTTTTGTCTGGGCGGCAATATCTACGGAGAGCTTGTGGACCTCAACCGGCACCCAGATTTCAGGGGCCATCACCGCAGGAGTCCGATAAAGCACGACAGGATATGCGGCAACCGCAACCAGCACGCACACGATCAGCAGGGCACAGGCTATTCTGAAGTGTTTGCCGGGGCTGGTTGCGCCGCCGTGTTTTCGCAACAATAGCAGTGGGGGGGCGGCAGCGACCGTTAGAAACGGTACCGGCATCGCAAGGTACTGTCGCCACATTGTCGGCGGAATCCAGGCAATAATAAAGAAAACAAGCGGCAGCAGGGCGGGGAGCAGGATTCTGTGAACGTCTGATACCATTGATCTGCTGCAAAGGTATACAGCACTCAACCACAAGCAGACTAGGGCCACGATGAGGATAGAATAGCCCGGTGTGGTCAGGCACACCCAGGTCAAACCGATTTTGTCATGAACCATGCCGATCTCGTGCAACCATTCGCCATAAAGGGTGGGAATGCGCACCAAATTCAAAATGAAGGCAAGCGGCGTTTGAGAGATAACCCATACGGGCCAGATAAGGACAATGCCGGTTGCGGCTAAGAACGGCACAGATCGCCTCAATCGCTGACCTAATGAGCCAGCTGGCTGAATCAATAGAGCAGCGAAGAATAGCAGCTCGACAAGGGCCGTCGTAACCCGCATGCAGGTCGCAAACGTTAGGAGGGCGCCTATGGCCGCAATCCACCAATTGCTTGCTCTCCGATCGAAATCACAGGAGACGAATAGCCAGACAGATGCGAGGACGCACAAGATCACAACATCATGGTTCCAGGCGTAACCGTTTGCATAATCAACGAGAGGATTGAATACGTACAGTATGGCTGCGGCTATTCCCAAGAGCGTCCCATGGGGTGAAAGACCTCTGAAGAGACGGCGATAAATGCCGACAATGCACAGCATGACGAGTATGTCACACACCGCTGAGATGACTCTTCCGAAGAGCAGATAGTGACTCGTGTTTAACATCTTGAAAACCGCTGCATATAGCAGAGGGTGGTAGGGCAGTTGTGCGGCGTATGAAAAGTCCCTGTAGATCATCTTGCCCTGGGCAAGCAGCACGCCAGCCGTGCAATACATGTGCTCGTCCCGGCTGAGCGGCTTGGTCATACTGTTTGCCAAGATCGCAAGTGAAAGAGCAACGAGCGCCGAAACCGCGAGCACTCGGACAATCTTCGTCGAGACGCGGCTATTCAAGTCGGGTTGCTTCTCAGGAGCCATCCTACCACTCAGCGAGTTCTCCGAAGAGCTCTTCAACAAGGTCTTTCATCGTAACAATACCAATGGGCTTTCCCTGGCCGGCATGAGTCGCTCTCGTTACCAAGATGATCTTCTCATGTTCGCTGCGCATAATCTCTATGGCGTCGCTGACAGTAGTGTTTGCGTCGAGCGTCTTGATTGGCTTGGTGAAACTGCGCAGCTCGTCGAACTGCTCAGAGCAGGCAAGTACCTCGTATATGTTTACGTAACCAATCACATTAGTTGGCCCACCGTCCACTACCGGTAGACGGCTGAATGGGCAGCTTCGCAGAATATCGAGCAGAGCGGCTCTGTCGGATCCCAGCTCGGCAGTCCGCACTTGTCCCAGAGGAGTCATGACCGACCTTACGCGAATGCCCGAAATGCTGACAAGGCGGTTAACAATGTCACTCTGAACCGAACTGAGAACACCTTCTTCTCGACTGTCCTGGAAGATAGCTCTCATGTGGTGTCTCTGGGCGGCGGTGATAATCGACTTTGATGGCACGTCCGATCCTGTAGCATGGGCAAAGATTCGTGACATTAGCCCAAGTAGCGGCACCACGCCGCACCATGTGAAGACCTTGTGAGATGCATACAAAGGAAACGCAACATGAGGCACAAGCCGATCGGCGCGATAGAAGAAGAGGTTCTTGGGTATTAACTCAGAGAAAACAAACAGTGCCGGTGCGGTTATGAGTGTTGCGTAGATTTCTGCGGTGTGCCCGGTCCCGACTTGACTCAAGAACAGGTACGTGACGACACCTGTCGCCACGTAGTGTGCGAGGTTGTTGCCGACCAACATTGAGAGCAGTAGGGCGGGGCCATCCTGCGCAAGCTTGCCGAGTATCACAAACGATAGTCGCCTTTTTTCGACGCCTAGTCGCAGCCTGAGCCGGCTGAGCCTGTACATGCCTGTCTCGGCCCCTCCAAAGAGACTTCCGAGAAGAACTGCCAGTACCGCTATTAGTATCAGGGCTATCTTGTCGGCCATCCTAAGAAATCGGCTCAAAGGTTAGTGTCACGCTCTTGATTCTGTGCTTTTGCACTCGCTCGACTGTGAATCTCAGATTTCTCAGATTTGCGACGTCACCGGTCTTCGGCATTCTGCCCAGCAGGGCGGTCACAAGTCCCCCGATTGTCGAGACCCGCATCTCGTCAGGGTCTATTCCGAATGCCTCTGCCCAGTCGTGCACAGCCACGTATCCCGCCAGTCGAAACTCGAAGGGACCTATTCGCTCGATGGGCTCAACTCCTTCCGCCATTTCGATAGGCCCCAACAGCTCCTCGGCGATATCTTCCAGTCTGACCAAGCCTGCAATTCCACCGTATTCATCCACCGCGACGGCTGTGTCGACCTGATTCTCGCGGAAGAATTCGAGTAAGGATTCGACCTTCTTCTGTTCCGGCACGAAATGCACTTGGTCAACAATCTTCTCAGTTGGCGTTTTGGGCTTGAGCAAGAGATCGCGCAGATGCACCATGCCGACTATGTTGTCGATTCTTCCACTATGGATGGGCATTTTAGTGAGGTTGTGCTGCTGCATTGTTTCGCGCAGCTTTGACGGTGCATCCGTGACGGCGCACGTCACCATATCCACACGCGGTTGCATCACGTGGCGCACTTTGAGAAGGCCAAGCTCGACGACCTCTGCCAAGAGTCTGTTCTCGCCGGCGGAGATCAGCCCGTCTCGCCTCTTTGCGCCAATCAGTGACTTGAGTTCGCTCGTTGTTATGGGCTTGGCAGGTTGCCTCGGCACCGACAGTAACCGCAATGCCGGCGCCACGATAAAAAGTCGGAACACAAATAGAATAGGCCGCAGGATTTCCATACACAGCAAGGCCGGCAGGGCGAATGCGATACTGACAGCCTTCGAATTCGCGTACGCCAGCGATTTGGGCAGTATTTCACCGAAGAGCACCAGCACCAAGAAAGCAACCGCGGCGACCACAGTAGCAGCGGTCAAGCCAACGTGTTTGCCCACTCTGAGCGACAGGGTGCTCGCGATGGCGTAGAAGAGAACGTTGACCACCATGTTGCCAAACAGAAAACAGCTTAGCAGTCGGCTTGGCGTGCGCAGCAGCCGTGCGGAGAGGTGTTGCAGCTTGTGTTCCGACCGGCGCAGAAGTCTAAGCTGTCTCGGCGAGAGATTGAAAAAGGCCGTTTCAGCACCCGAGAAAAAGGCCGAACCGGCCAGCAGCACAAACATTAAGGACAGATGGCCGATATTTTGGTAGACCTGAGCCAGCATCAGCGATTGTCCGACTGGGGTTTAGGCAGGGTTATCCGAAATGTGCTTCCCTTAGCTGGCTCAGACTCAGCCGATATGCTGCCATCATGAGCGTCCACTATTCTCCGGCAAAAGGCAAGGCCGACTCCGGACCCTGAATACTCATAGGGTGAATCGCCCCGTGCTTTGGTGCTGAAAAACGAATCGAAGATGTTGTCCATGTCGGCCGGTTTGATGCCGCAGCCGGTGTCGACAACGCCAATGCGGACGACGTCGGCTTCTTCCGAAGCTTGTATCGTCAAAACGCCGCCTCCCGGCAGCATCGCGTCGCGGGCGTTAAGGATCAGGTTCATCAGAACCTGCTGCATTTGAACGGGCACGACCCAGACCGCCAAATGTTGCGGAATCTGGATCCTGACGGTTATACCGTCCCGTGCAAAATCACGACATAGGCACGCAAAAACATCATCCACTAAGTCAGCCAATATCACGCGCTCTTTTTCTTGCGATTGGCCATTAGCCATTGCCAGCGTGCTTTCCATGATTTTCGATGCCCGGTCGCAGTTTCGCACGGCTATCGTGAGGGCCTTTTCGACCAGCGCAGCTTCCTCACGATTTCCCAGAGCCAGGGCCGCGTAGTTGGACAAGGGCACCAACAGATTGTTGATCTCGTGTGCAATCATGTAGCTGGCACTGGCAATGTTGGCCCGACTCTGCAGTTCCACGATCTGAGACTTCAGGGCTGCGTTTTCCTGTCGCCGACTGGCTAACTCTTTGTGCAAAGAAAGACGTTTTTCGATAATGCTTGTCAACCCAATGCTCCCCGTATAGAATTCACTACGTTTGGTCGATATTCGGTTATTATGCGCCTGAGGCTATTGTCTTACAAGTATCTATATCGACTTACGGGATACTTTTTCTTGAGCGCATGGCTCGCCAGATAACAAGGCAAAAACGCAAAAGACGGCTGAATTCATAGAACCTGAGAAATGAACGATCAAAGGCTCTTGGAAGAACTCTTGGAGTTGTTAGCGGCAAACGGTGTCACTATCCGCGAGGAGCCGCTTGGCGGCGGCGGTGGGGGACTATGCACTGTCAAAGGCCAGCAAATCTTCTTTGTGGACACCGAGGCACCCTCAGCTGAGGTGGCGGTGTTCTGCGCCGAGGCTGTTTCGAAGGTAATAGATATTGAGACGATCTACGTTAAGCCTGAGGTTCGACAATTCATTGAAAGTCAGCGCATCCGAAGTGGGTAGGAGCAACGCAATGACTCCAGCAGGGCGGCTCGTAACGCTCGCGATATACCTTGTGCTGCACACAGGCAGTGTGAGAAGCGCAACCGCAGGCCCTTCGCCACCCGACACTTTCGCCAATTCGATCGGCATGAGGTTTGTCCGCATAGAAGCTGGCTCCTTTATGATGGGCCAGGACGATGGCGGCGATTGGGACGAGCGGCCCGCGCACAAGGTCACGATCCGCAAGCCTTTTCTGATGGCTGTCACCGAGGTGACGAATGCACAGTACGAGCACTTCGACCCCGAGCACGGCAGACTTCGTGGCAAACTGGGTTTTTCCACCGATGACGACGAGCCCGTCGTTTTTGTTAGTTGGCATGAGGCGGCTCGTTTTTGTCAATGGCTGTCCAAGAAGGAAAGCAGGCCCTATCGCCTGCCTACGGAGGCCGAGTGGGAGTATGCCTGTCGGGCAGGCACGAGTATGGCATACAGCACGGGCGAGGAGTTGCCGGAGGTTTACCTCAAGAGTCAGACACAAACTTGGCAGCCCAAGCCGCTGGCCCTGAAAGCCGCCGGGGCGCCAGCTAACGCCTGGGGTTTGTATGATATGCATGGGAACGTGGAGGAGTGGTGCCTTGACTGGTATGGGCCCTATCAAGGGGGTATGCAAGTTGACCCTGTCGGGCGAGCAAGCGGCGACTTCAAAGTGACGCGCGGCGGAAGCCACAGCACGAAGATCTCGTTTCTGCGGTCTGCGAACCGACTTGGCGCGCTGCCGACGGACAAGAGCTGGGTGATTGGGTTCCGCGTGGTCATCGGACATGTGCCAGACACCGAACCGATTCCTGCACCCGCACCCCCATTGAACCAGCGCAATGTCAGCCAGGAGATTCCCGCCAACCTTGCCAAGGGCCCGGACCCAAGCACACCCTATTTCAAAGGCCCGGTCGAATACGTCAAGATCCCGTCTGGCTCCAACGGTCCCATGTATTCTGAACACAACCACGATCCGGCGTTGGTCGACTGCCCCAACGGTGATATCCTTGCGATCTGGTATTCTTGTCAAGACGAACCCGGCAGGGAGCTGGCTATTCTGGCAAGTAGGCTGCGCTATGGGTCCAATCAATGGGAACCGGCTTCGCCGTTCTGGGACGCCCCTGATCGTAACGATCACGCCCCGGCCTTCTGGTTTGACGGACGAAGTACAATATTGCACTTCAACGGCCTTTCTGCCGCGGCTACCTGGGGGAATCTCGCCACGATTATGCGAATCTCGACTGACAGCGGCGCCACGTGGTCAAAGGCACGCCTTATTAATCCGGAGCATGGTCTTCGCCACATGCCCGTCGAATCGGTCTTCCAGACGCGAGAGGGTTTTCTGGTATTGCCATGCGACGCAGTCACCGGCGGCAGGGGGGGCACGGCTGTTCATATCAGCCGGGATGGCGGCTGGACCTGGCGGGATCCCGGTGCGGGCCGGGCGAATCCCAGCTTCGCTGCGGGCACGACCGGCGGCTGGATCGCGGGTATCCACGCCGGTGTCCTGCAACTGAAGGACGGCAGCCTCCTGGCTTTCGGACGCGGCAACAACATTGACGAGCGCATGCCAATGAGCCTCTCTACAGACATGGGAGAGACCTGGGCCTACAAGGCCAGTGAATTTCCGCCGATCGGTGGTGGACAGCGGCTAATCCTGAGGCGGCTGCGGCAGGGCCCGATTCTATTTGTGAGCTTTACTGATCGCAGGACGGGTATGCTCATCCAAGATGCTGCCGGCAAAGAGCGTTGTGTGTTCGGCATGTTTGGTGCGCTTTCCTTCGATGAAGGCAAAACCTGGCCCGTCAAGAAGCTGATCACCCCTGGCGGGCCCCCGCGGGAGCTGGACGGCGGTGGCAATACCGGGCGGTTCGTTATGGACGAAACGCACGCCGAACCGAAAGGCTATCTCGCCGCCACACAGACCCCCAACGGGCTGATTCATTTGATCAGTAGCAAACAGTACTATCTCTTCAACGTGGCGTGGTTGAAACAGCCAGCGCCTGCGCGATAGTAGATACAGATACGGCAGCCAAAGGCAGGAGTACTTACTAATGAGCCAGCCAAAACCAAAAGACATGGATGCTAAGACGCCTGTAGTGCTGGTCGTAGACGACAATCAGCAGAACCTTGAACTGATACAGGCATACCTTGAGGGCTTGGATTGCGAGACTGTGCCCGCATACGACGGGCTCCAAGCTCTGCAAATCATACGCAAGAACACCCCAGATCTGATCTTGCTGGATGTGATGATGCCCAAGATGAGCGGCTTTGAGGTCTGCAGAAGACTCAAAAGCGATCCGAAGACGAGTGACATACCCGTGATAATGGTAACGGCACTTAATGAATTTGGCGATATCGAACGGGGTATCGACTCGGGCACAGATGATTTCATAAGCAAGCCGGTCAACAAACTGGAACTCGTGACGCGAGTAAGAACGATGCTCAAACTCAAGCATCTAAGCGACAAACTGGAACGTACACTGGCATACCTAAGCGAAATAGAGGAACACGCCCAGATGGCAAAGTCGAAGCCGGAATCGGAGCGTAACTGAGAAGGGCATGTTCAAAGACGCATTCGGATAGCCGAACAGCTGCCTCCCACCTTTGCCATCCATAGCTGCCGTCGAGCGACCGCCGGGATAACGAGAGACCCAGTGGGCCACAAGAAGATAATGCGGGGCAATGACGTCCAGTCGGCGACAGGTAAGCTGCAGAGAATCCGATAACTTGCCTTTCAGAATCGCGACAATCGGCACATCAGACACAATCGCCACGACGAAAAAGCTCAAAGAAGAATCCGAGTAGCCAACCACTAAACCGGGCTTAATACACCTTCGTCTCTTGTCGATACTCCTTGTACGGCACACATTGAGTACGGGCTTTTTGGGTGAAGGGTGTATGAGTCATTTATTGGAGATCTTGGGTAGGGCGACAACGGTCGACACGGCCGATTTGATATGCCACTGGCTCAACCAGAGTCCACCTTCAGACCAGGAAAACAGTTACAGTTTCGGCCCATGCGATCATGGCCGCTTGGGTCATATAGTCCAGCTCATAGGCGAGATGAAGCTGGACGCTGCGGCGGAAGAGCTTAGACTTCATCTTTTCGAGGATCCCGCTTGTTTGTGGGGCCGCCTGGCAGCGGCAGCAATATGTCTGCATCACTGCCGGCTCGAGGAAGCGATCGAAGAACTAAACTCAGTTTACATGCGACGGCCGAGTAATACGATGGCGCTGTACGCCCTCGGACACTGCTACGAACGGCTGGGCAGGGAATCCGAGGCAATAGAGTTCTACCAAGATTGCCTAAAGTTCAAGAATTATCTGCAACTCCCGGCCCAGCGATTGGCTGCCATCTATCTCAAGAACGGCCAACTTCAAAAGACCATCCAACAGTACGAGCTGCTGAACGAGCAGCATCCGGGCGATATGTCCACACTTGTAACACTCGGCCGCTTGTACATCACCTCTGGCGAACACGCCAAGGCCGTAAACGCCTTTCACGGTGCCATCTTGCTGCACCCCAGCGGCTTCGTCGCCGACGACCGTGTGGACCAACTTGTCAGGGGCGGCCAGCTGGACACGGCGTTGGAGCGTCTTGAAAGGCTGCTCGAATGCCAGCCGGAAAGACCCGACTTGATTGCAAAGCACGGTGACGTCCTGACTGCGATGAACGCTATCCCCGAGGCCCTCTCCCAGTACCAACGAGCAGTGCAACTCTACCCTGATTTCCTCGAGGCAACCATACGGCTTGGCACATGCTACCTCCAAATGGGTGCCCCCCAGCTCGCGGCCCAGCAATTCAACAAGGCCGTCGACATAAATGATCAAATCGTGGATGCATATCTCGGCCTCGCAACGGCTCAGAGGCTCTCAGGCCACACGCAAGAGGCGTTGGCCACACTCTCGCTGGCAGCGTCTATTCAGCCGAACAGCTCCTTCCTCTTCGCCGAGACGGCCGCCTTGCTCTTCAGCGCCGCCAAGGCTGCTTGCCTCCCTCCCGAGTCTCAGAATGTAAGCACCGACCTCACGCAGCAGGTCATACGGGCGCACCGCCAACAAATCCGCCGCCAGCCTCAGAATCCCGATCTCCACTACAGACTTGGCGTGCTCCTTCTGAGCAGCGGCAAGCTCACGGACGCCGTCCAATCCTTCAAGACAGCCTTGCACCTAAACGGGACCCACACACGTGCAAAAAGCAAACTCACGATCTGTCTCTTCGACACCGGTCGCCAGCAGGAAGCTCTGGATCACCTTACTGCCGAGTCGAATCCCGACAAAGACACACTGGCCTTACACTACCAAACGGCGTTGCTGTACTGCAATCGGGCCAAGTTTGCTTCCTCGCTCATGAACCTCGATAAGTATCTCAGGAACAACCTCGTTACAACAGATCCATCGGCGCATATTGCCGTCGTTCTGCAGAATCTCGGCGTCCTGGACAGAGTCGCTGCGATGTGGGAGAACCTCTCGGCCACGGCCGACGAAGCCCTTGAGGCAAATCATGCTTAACGGGACAACCCACCTGAACGCGAGCAATCCTCGAATGTCGCACGCCTCGTGCAGAATAGAGCCGAATGAAACATAACATATCTTATAGGACGTAGGGTATCAGTGTATGTGCAGTCGCACTCGATACGCGGGACGAGACTCGGACGGGCCTTATTGTCCGATGAGATGTTCGGAAGGGCCTCGCAGCGCGAGCGGCTTGCCGAATACCTCGTAGTGGAGAATCGCAGTCCTCAGTTCGGCTGCGTTGGCGAGATGGACCAGGGGTTCGACCAGCCGTTCGGGCGTGGGGGCTTTTGGGGTGAGCGTAACAGGCTTGGTTTCGAGATCACTGAGGAGTTTGCGGTCCAGATGCGGAATCTGCTCGGCGCCGACGTCGGGCATCTGAGGCGGGGGCGTGGATGTTGGTTGCTCAGGCTGTGCCATCTGTGGAATGGGGGGCCCAGGCTGTGCGCGGAGCGACCTTGGAGGAGTGCGTCGAGCAGCAGGTCGTTGCACTGAGGTGCGAGGCCGCGCGCCTGCGGTAGTTGTGGCAGGGCGAGGCTGAGTCGGCCTGGGGGACTGCATCGGTGCCGCCCTAGCGGGTGCGGGGGGCTGAGGCGTGGGCGTGCGTGGAGGTTGCTTCTCTTGGCCCGCGGACTGCTTCTGCCTGGATTTGACGATGCCGCCAATTATCCAGAAGGCGGCCATTATCACAACAATGAGGATGTTCATCCAGCTACCGGAATCATTGCTGCGCCGGGCCAGGACAATCTGTGCGATAATGTTGTACATACTGTTTGACTCTACTCCTTGGGCTTAGGCTTGGCGATGGACTGTCTCATATCGGTATCGGCACCGACGTTCTTGATACGATAATAGTCCATGATCCCGAGGTTGCCCTGCCTAAAGGCCTCGGCCATGGCCAGGGGCACCTTTGACTCGTTTTCGACTACAAGGGCTCGCATTTCCTGCTCGCGGGCAACCGCCATGGCCCGGCGTTTCTCGGCCTCCGCCTTTGCCCGCCGCATGTCAGCCTCAGCCTGCTTGGCCTGAAGCTGCGCGCCGATGTTATCACCCACGTCTACGTCGGCGATGTCGATGGACAGAATCTCGAACGCAGTTCCTGCATCAAGCCCTTTTGTGAGAACAGACTTGGAAATGTCGTCCGGGTTCTCCAACACGGATTTGTACGTTATTGCGCTACCTATGGTGGTGACGATACCCTCACCCACACGAGCGATAATTGTCTCTTCCGTCGCGCCACCGATTAGTCTTTCGATATTCGCCCTGACTGTGACGCGGGCCTTGGCCCTTAATTGAATACCGTCCTGCGCAACTGCATCCACTGTGCCTCTGCTTTTCTCCGGATCAGGGCAGTCAATCACCCTCGGATTCACGCTTGTCTGAACGGCCTCGAGTATGTCACGGCCGGCCAGATCGATCGCCGTCGCCGTCTGCAAAGACAGCTCGATATTGGCCCTATTGGCGGCAATAAGCGCCCGTACAACGTTCGGCACCCGCCCCCCTGCCAGGTAATGGCTCTCCAAATCCCGCGTAGTCAGGGTCAGGCCCGCCTGGACCGCAGTAATCTTGCTCAGGACTATCGTTCGGGTATCCACCTTCCGCAGCCACATTCCGATCAGCTCGGAGAATTTCACGTCCGCGCGGGACAGCCTGGCCTGGAGCCACAATCTGAAGAACTTTAGAAACAGCAGGAAGAATACCAGCACTACAAGTAAAAGAATGACCAGAAGGGCCATCCCGACAGTATTTACAGCGTTCCCCGCCGCCACGATTGTTTCTGTTAGGTTGTACATGTTAGCGCCCTTTCATTAGCTTTCTTCAACCGTGCGAACGGTTACCTGCGTGCTCTCGACATCGATTACTCTTACCTTCTCGTCTTTATCAACATACCCGCTTTCGGCCACACACTCAACTCTCTGTCCCGAAAAATCGCACATTCCCACGGGCCTGAGCGGTGTGAGGACTACACCGACCTGACCAAGCAGTTCCTTAAGCTCGGACGTGTCGGGGACGGCGTCACCAGCCTGGCGCTCCGGCGGCGTAAGCGTGACGCTTTTGCCAAACCTGGTCTTAGGGAATATCTTGTAGGCGATTACCAGAACGCTCGGGATCATCACGGCTGCGACCCCAACGCCTATCCAGCCTGCAACAGTGCTGTGCTGGAAAAAGATCACTATCCCCCCCGCCAGACAGGCTAGCGCACAAATACTTATGAGGCCGCCACTTGGCACGAATACCTCAGCAATTATGAGGGCGGCACACGCGAGAAAAAGGAAAACAGCAAAGACAAGCCACCAACCCATCAGGTTACTCCTTCAGCCTGGTCCCAGGTCCGTGCAAGCCGAATCTCAGCTTTCCACAGCCTTGACGACAACTCTGTTGCCATGTATCTCGATCACTTCGACTTTGGCGCCTCTTTCGAGAAACTCGGCTGTCGCAACCACGTCGACTATCGCGTCGCCGAATTGTGCCTTACCGACGGGCCTGAGCGGTGATGTCACTTCGCCGATGTGACCGATCCGTATTGCCACGGGTTCTTTTTCCGGCGGGGCCGTCATACTGATCGGTCGCGCGGCACCCCGGCCGGCGACGGCCGGCACGAGTATGAGCCCACTGAGAAACTGCAGTCTGGGCAGATACTTGTTGAGAACCGCCGCTAACACGACAAATCCAATGAAGCCGAAGAACAATCCCAACACGCCGTCAAGGAACACCTGCCACTCGAACGACGAACGCGGCCAGGGCAGCTGGTCGGGGGTGTTCTCGATAAGCATCCCGAACAGACCGGCCACCATGAACAATATCCCCAGAGTACCTGCTATGCCAAAGCCGGGCAGCACCATAAATTCGATCAGCAGCAGGAGTATGCCCACGACAAACAGGGCGACCTCCACCCAGTTGGCCAACCCCACGAGGTGCTTGCTACCCACGATGATCGCAAAGCAAATCACCGCCGCCAAGCCTGGCAGCCCTACCCCCGGGGTGCTGAATTCGATATACACCCCAAGCATTGCAATCATAACAAGTACCGCCATCACCGCAGGCGAGTTGAGCCATCGCACCATTTCCTCAGACCAAACGGTCCGCAGCACTATCGGCTCACCGGTGAAGGTGACGCCATCTCGTTCGGCCAGGAAGTCAAGAACCCCTTGCCGGTCTTTGACCTGTGCCCTCGCCACCCCATATTCAACCGCATCCGACGCCGTCAGCGTCAGAAGCTCGTCGCTACTGACGATCAGCTCCTTGTTCTCAAGGTCATAACCGTTCGCGTCCTTCGGCAGACGGTCGCCCTCAAAGAACTCGTATCCACCGGTCTCGACGTTCTTGATCCTGTAGACCTCGATCTGCTGGGTGACCATTGCCTTGAGCAGCACCTCGGGGTAGCCGTTGTGTTCGGCACTGGTCTCGAACGCCGTCCGCGTATCCGTTTCGATCTTCTCCCGCTCTACCCCCTCTAATTTCCCCCCAATCACCATCGGTGCACAATCGCCGATTCGCGTCTTCTCCTTCATTATTATATCTTCGCACGCAACGCTTATAAGGGCCCCCGCTGATATCGCCTTCTTCGAGATGTATGCGACCGTATTGGCCTTGGCATTTATCTCGTGCAGGAAGTAATCCGATATCTCATAGGCCGCAAAAAGCCCCCCCCCAAACGTGTCGATCTCGTAGATCAAATACTCAATATCCTGCCCCAGCGCAGTTTCGCTCCTGCGCTTGATCGACTCATACAGCCCGTCGTCAACGTCGCCCTCACAGATGATTACCGCCGCTTTCGCTGTCGGGCGGTACTCGCCCACAGCGTTGGGCTCGGCTGCGCCGGCCGGGCCACAAAGCAAGAATACGGACAGCAAAACAGCTGGAATTGTCCGGAGTGCCATCTTCATACAAGTGATTTTACACCTTTGGAGCCAGCTTGGCAATGTCCAACTACGCTTCTGACAAAGTTTTCGGTTCCACTTCTGTCCATTGCAGGCCGCCTATTATTGCCTGTGCGATGTTTGTGAGGTGGTCTCCGATCTTCTCGACGTTGTCAACCAAGTCGATGAATATCAAGCCGATCTCCGGCGAGCATATCCCGTCCGTCATCCGCTTCACGTGGTTTCGCCGGAAGTCTATCTGCATTATGTTCAGACTACTCTCATTGCCAAGGGCAGATGTTGCGTGTTCGATATCGTCACGATCGAGCGCAGTGACCACTCGGTCGAACATCTGCTCTATCTCCCCCTTCAGTTGCTCGGCCTCGCCTCGGGCCCAATCGCTGAAAGACTGTTTATGCTCGAGCTTGCGCTCCGCAATCTCAACAATGTTCACGGCATGATCACCAATTCTCTCCAGGTCGTTGACTGTGTGAAGAAGCACGGGAAGTTCCGTTGAAACGCCGTTAGACAATTCCTTACTCGAAAGCTCGGATAGATACGATGTGATTTCGTACTGAAATGTATCGGTGATGTCTTCGAGCCTTCGGGCCTGACTTAGCCTCGCTACGTGATCGGCCAGAATCCCTTCAATGGCATTCATCACGGCCTCCTTGGCCGTTTCCGCCATACGGACAATTTCGTGTCTTGCCTGCTCAAGAGCGATCGTCGGCGTCGCAAGAAGATGCTTTTCCAGGGTCATCGGCTTCCGTTCCAGCTCCTGACGGGTTACCGGCAGAATCTTCATAACCACCGCCTCAAGAGCCCCGATCACGGGCAGAATGACAAGCGTGTTGAAGATGTTGAACGTGCTATGTGCGACGGCAATGTGGAACATTATTGTGCCTTGCGACAATCTCACCGGGGTGATGAACTCGACCAGACTCGCGAACCACCCAATCCACACAAGAGGTAGTATGTACAACACCCCCGCGACATTGAACAAGGTATGGCCCAGCGCCGCACGTTTTGCGTTCCGCGATGCCCTAAGGGCGGCGATCTGTGCTGTTATCGTCGTCCCGATATTGTCGCCGAGGATGTATGGTATTGTCACACGGAGCACGACATCCCAGTCTGTTCCAAAAGCCCCCTGCAGGGCAAGCATTTGAATCATGGCGATCGAAGCCGAGCTGCTCTGCAGCAGCATCGTAATGAGGGTGCCGGCAAGTACAGCCAACAGGGGATTACGCCCAAGCCAGATCAAGGCATCCTGGACCTGGGTGTTGCCCCTGATACCGCCAAATCCTTCCTTCATAAAATGGATGCCGAGAAACAGCACACCGAAGCCCAGTAATATCTCCCCGGCAGTCTTCTGTTTTTTCGTTCTGCCCAGAACACTTAGGAGGAACCCAACTCCCACCATCGGGAGGACATAATTGGTTATCTTGAAGACCCCGAAGATGGATACGAGCCAGGCGGTAAATGTGGTGCCCACATTCGCTCCAAGGACCACACAGAGAGCCTGTCTGAGGCTAAGCAACCCGGCATTGACAAATCCCACGGTCATGACGGTGGTCGCAGAGCTCGACTGAATCAGACAAGTTACACCCGCCCCGACCAACACCGCAATGAGGCGGTGCTTGGTCAGTGAACCGAGGATGTTCTTGAGCTTCTGGCCGGCTGCCTTCTTCAGGCCATCGGACATCATCCCCATGCCGAAAAGAAAGAGTCCCAACCCCCCTACCGTCCCGAAGATCATGTCTTTGACCATGCTGATTCCTTGTACAAATGCTCGTGAATCTTGACGAGCAGCATTACGGGATGAATCTGGACAATAACCCCAGTACGCCAGCAAGAAGTCGTGGGATTCTATAGGTTTCTGCTCTCGCGGTCAAGAGATATCTGATGCGATTGCCGGGAAATGCGACAGGAGGGTCTCTCCATACCCGGCCGGGAATCATCAGCCGAGACCATCATCCCCCCGGTTTACCAGAACAGCCGGTCCCCTATCAGATAGAACAGGACGGCTAATCCCGCAGCCATTGGGACCGTGGCGATCCAGGAAGTGAAGATAGAACCGACTACCTTGCGGTCGATAGCAGTGATGCCGCGGGCCAATCCCACCCCCAAAATTGCCCCCACCAGTGTGTGGGTAGTTGATATTGGCAGGCCCATCTTCGAGCATGCCAAGACAGTTACCATGCCGCCTATGTTGGCAGCGGCACCTCGTGAGGGCGTAATCTCAGTCACCTTAGTCCCGACCAAGCGCATGACCCGATAGCCGAACGTGCTAAGGCCGATCGCAATACCAAAGCCCCCTAGAACCAAGAACCGTGTGTCAACAGCAACTTTGCCGGGGATTGCGTTAGTCTTGACAATTTCAGCTATGGCCGCGAGTGGGCCGATGGCGTTCGCCACATCGTTGGCCCCGTGCCCGAAGGCAACTGTGCAGGAGGTGATGATCACGAGCACCCCAAAAGTCTTCTCCACCTGCATGAGCTGCCTGTCCAGGGGTAATTCACAGTTCCAGTTGTGATTTCTCTTGGTGAACAGGGCCGAAATCCCTGCGGCGATAAGCCCTCCCAGAATACTCAAGGCAATGGCATGCGGGGCCCCAAGATCGAGATGTAAGTTCTTCAAGCCCTTATAAATCGTGGCAAGAATCATAACAGCAACGGTGAAGAAAACACAGATCGGCAGACCTTTTCGTGCCGCTAGCGCCGGTTTCTCAGCGGACAGAATGTGACGTGAGATCAGCTTGAATATGGCAAAACCCATGATCCCCCCGGAGACAGGCGAGATGAACCAACTGGCAACGATCTGACCAAGCTTCATCCAGTGGATGTGCCCCGCGCCACCCTGCAGGACTCCAAAGCCCACTACGGCTCCGACTATAGCGTGAGTAGTGGAAACCGGCATAGACAAAGCTGAAGCTAGATTTAGGCAGACCGCTGCGGCCAATAAGGCGCATAGCATCCCGTGGGCAAGCATACGGGGATCGTGCGTGAAGGCCTGTGTGTCTACTATGCCTTTCCGAACCGTATCGGTAACGTGGCTGCCAACGAGTACAGCCCCACAAAAATTGCAGACAGCAGCCAGAAATACCGCCCAGAAGACTGTCAAGGCCTTCGATCCGACCGCGCACGCCATCGAGTTGGCCACATCATTGGCGCCGATATTCCACGCCATGTAGAAGCCAACCACGATTGCTACAACAAGAATGATCTCCATGCAGACAGTGTTCCTTCGGTCGAGGCCGGACTATTTCTTGCGAACGATCAGACGCAGGTACTTGGCGGTTTTCTCGGCATTGTTGGCTACTGCACTTAGCCTGTTGCAGTACTTATCGAAGAAGAAGACGGTGATAGGGTCCAGCTTGTCCTCCATGCTGTAGAAATGCCGGGCGAATTTCCTCCCAAGACGGTCAGCGTTCCATTCTTCCTCTCCAATTTTCGCAATGCCTAAGAGTACATTCTCGGCTTCCTCGCCGGTAAAGGCCGCCTCTGCAAGATTCGAAAGCTCTCCCTCCAGGCCCAGCAGGTGCTCGCTGACGGCGATGACCTGCTCAACAAAGGCCAGAAAGTCGGCTTGCAGTTCCGTTGGGATTTTCGTCTTGCGCAGCAGCAGCACGACGGCAAAGTCCTCCGCCGCATCTGCTACATCATCCTGATAGGCCAGGAACCGACTTAATTCATGCTGCCCGACCGAGAGAAAGTACAGCTTCGCGAGCTTGTCCCGCAGATCCGTTTTGATTTCGTCCGCCTCGTGCTCGGTCTTGGACATCTGGTTGTGCAATTGCTCTATCTTTCCATAGTCTTCGGCCAGCAGCGCTTGTGTCAAGGGACGCAGAAGTTCAACGCACTCATGCACCTTTTTGGCGTGCTCGTGCAACTTAACGAACGGCGACGGAGCAAAGAATCTGTCCAAGACTCCCATCGTTCTCTCCTTCAGAGTCACTGAAAAAGCCAAAAACCTTATGTTCGCGCGCGGCAGTTTTAGCCGGTTTTCTCTGAACAGTCAAGAAGGTTCCTGTCACACCGATGCAAAATGCGATTTGGACATGCCCGCAGTCAGCAGAGATCGCGCAGAATCTCCACCCCCTGCCGGATTTTCTCATCACTGGTTGCGTAGCTTATCCGGAAGTGCGTGTCCTTCTCGCTAAAGACATTGCCCGGTATGACAAGCACGTTGTTCTCGATCGCCTTTTGCACGAATTGTGTCCCTGATCCGCCCGGCGCTTTGACGAACGCATAGAACGCCCCGCCGGGCCTGACCAGCTCGAATTTTTCTTTCAGCCCCTCATATACAAGGTTCCTCTTTGCCCTGTACTGCTCGACCAGGTCACTGACCTCGTAATCAAGGGCAGCTATCGCAGCGTCCTGAAAAGGTGTCGGTGCGCAGACGAATGTGTATTGCTGTATCTTGGTCATCGCCTCGACAACAGGCCGCAGAGATTCGTGGGCCGCCACATAACCCAATCGCCAGCCGGTCATCGCATGGCTCTTGCTAAAGCCCCGCAGCAAGAGACTCTTTTCATAGTACTTTGCTATGCTCGGACACGGGCCGTCGTAGCAGAACCGCTCGTATATCTCGTCGGTCATAACGAGGACTTCTCTTTGCTCCGCCACCTTGGCCAACTCCGCCACCTGTTCCTCCGGATAGACCACACCGGTAGGATTGCAGGGCGAGTTGAGAATAATCATCTTGGTTTTGTCTGTGATCGCCTGTGCGATTTTCGCTACCGGCAGATCGAATGCGGGATAGCTGTCAACGAATACGCACTTTCCCCCAACCATGTTGATGATATGCTTGTAGATCACAAAGTAGGGATCGGGGATGATCACCTCGTCGCCGGGATCAACCAAGGACAGAAACGCCAGCAACAGCCCGCCGCTCACGCCGCTGGTAACCAACACCGCCGGCTTGGCCCAGCCGAACTCGGCTCTTACCTTTTCCTCGATGTGTTCTTTTAGGATGGCGTCGCCCGCCGTTTGGGAGTATTTGTTATGTCCGATCTTGATTGCCCATCTCGCGGCATCCTTGAGATCGTCCGGCACGTCGAAGTCGGGCTGGCCTATCGAAAAATCCACCGGATCATTCAACTTCGCCGCCAATTCGAATACCTTTCGGATACCACTTGCGTCGATCCTATTCGCCCTGTCTGCAATTATCCTGTGCATAGGCCGGCTATGTTATCCGTACTGCCCGAGAAATGCAACTTAAACATGGTTCGTGACGCGACTAATGCTGGCAGCGGCAATCTCAAAACGCCAAATGGTCAGCTCGGGTAATTGCATAGGAGGGCCCCTGCCGGGCAAATAGCCCCCAGAGAGGTCTGGGCCAGCGGCTAGTGAATTGCGTCTTGTGAAATGCGAGCGTCTCTGCAACTGCGCTTACTTTATCACTGCATAGGAAGACGGCTCATAGCTGAGGACTCTATGTGTGTCGAAGCCGCTCGGAATCTTGGTACTATTCAATCGATCAAACTGCATTGAGGCATTGCCTTCGACGACAGCGGCCTCGTCCGAGTAGTTTATGATCGTTCCTTTGACTATGGCGTTTGAATTGCCTGAGAAATGCACGCCGCTCACAGCCATGACCCCATCCAGGGTGGAGAAGTTGCCTTGAAAAGAAGCGGCGAAGCCTGGAGCGACTATTGACGAGCCTGTCTCTTGCCGAATGGCGTCGAACTCGCTACCCGCCGGATAGGGGGCCGTGCCAAAGTTGCCGCAGAACGTTATCTTATCATCCCCAGGGCATTCCAAACTGCCTTCGGCCACTATGATGCCCCTCAGTTCAATATTGCGGCCGAATGTGACTACGTTTGGCGACTCAATAAGTAAAATTCCCTGAACCACTACGCTGCTGGCGAAAGTGGGATTGGTCCCGGCAACTATGGTTGCGTTGTTGAGAGTCATACCCCCGGTTAAGTCTGTGGATGAGTCAACGATGTCTCCGGTGGCGTATTGTCTGAAATGAGCAGTGTCGGGAACTGGGAAGTCTGTGGGATCCACGCCGCGAAAGACGTGGTTGTCGATGGCGGCCTGACCCTGATCGCCGGCTATTAACACGTCGCCGACAAACTTTGCGTCTGCATCTGGGTTGCCTATGCTGACATCACCATCAAAGTTCGTGTTTCCTCCCACGTACACGGCCGTGTTGCTCGTGGAGCTCTCGACGTAAACATCCGCCTCCCAATTGGCGTTCGCACCTATCAGTGTCGGATTGCCGGGAAGGTTCAGAGGTCCTTTCGTAGCCAGGCCAAAATTGAAGATGGGATGCTCATACGGTTCGAGGGTGAAATTGACGCGTAGGGTGCGCGTGATATCCTCAAACCGGCCGGTGACATCGACTTGTACTATATCGCTGTTGCCGGCAACACTGGAGATTTGCGCTTCAAAATTCGACGTAGCCGTGCTGGCCAGCGATATGGCAGGGACCCCGCCGTCATCGTACAAGACGATCCCGCCGATGCCACTGGTCTCCAGATCGTTCTGTACATAGTCAACTATCGCATCGAAATAAGCCGACTCCGATGTCGAACGTGGTACTATGACCCGGCTTAGCCAATACCTTACCACTTCCAGACCGGATTCTGCATTTGCAAATGCGCGGCTGACCTTGTGCTGGTTGAAGGCTATTTGCACATTGGCGCTGGATTGTGTGGCGAGGCTTATTGCTAAGACGGAGAACACCACAACAAGAATGAGCGATAGTATCAGAGCCGTTCCCTTGCGATTCTTAAGACGTGCCATTAGGCCTGCCCCCCCAAATAAAAAATGTGTCACAGTGGCATGTTGGCCAATTCTTCTATAAGATCGTCCTATATAGAATATACCAAACGCTGGGGCATATCCAAAGCGAGCCTGCGCACATAGGCCATGCCGGGCAGAAATGGAAAAAGGGCCGCGTAATTTGCTCGCAGCCCGTTGAATCTCAGTGTAATAGCTGTTTTACAGACTTCTGCGTCTGCGCAGCCAGCTGACAATACCCGTCCCGAGTCCGCTTAGAAGAAGCGCGCCTGGGGCCGGAATCACACTTATGCTGCCAATCGAAAGATCATCTATTCCCCATGAATCGCCGCTGTGCAGCGAATCAATTTCAACAGAATCAAATCCAACTGTCGAAATCAGTCCAATAAAGGAATTCGGAAGTGTCTGTGCGGGGAAATTCGCGGATGCATACAGGCCACCACCGCTATAGAGGCTGATGTCGAATCCGCCAAGAGGTGCTCCATCAACGACATAGAACCCGACGCCATTGTAATCCATGTCCAAGTCAAAGATTAGGCCCGCCGTCGCATACGTAGGGGGAGCAAGCTCGGAAGACAAGAACCTGTCCCCGGATGAGGTGGGCAGCCCGGCGGTCATTGGAAAAGGCAAGCCGGCAATAGAGCCTATCTCTGCTTGCAGACTCCCATTCTCCCCATCCGTTGAGACCATTGAAATGCCGGTCAATTGGCTTGTAATGACCGTTCCTGCCGCGTAGCCTTCGAAATCTTCGGTAGTGGCCGAGCCCAGCGCGGCAAGAAACGACGCCTCATCTGTATAGGCGGTAATGGCAGCAGATGCGGGTGCGGCCGCCGCAACTAAAACTACCACACATACCAAAAACGCCCGTGTTGCCGTACTCTCGTTGTCTCTCATACCCTACTCCTTCCATCCACAAAAAAGTTCACTTACTCCAGCGGGCAGCACTCTGCTGTCGCGCATCCGGCCAAATTCGCATCCCGCAGAATAGCGCTGCCACTCCCCCCGTGGCCCCCTTGCTCCGTGCGCCGAACTTGCGCAATGTTAAGGCTTTAGCGGAAGACTGCGAGCTAACAACTTCTTCTCTATCTTCCCTGTCTTCTGCATAATAACATGTGCGGCGTTGTTTGTCAACCGGCTTCTTATGTATTTTCCGAAAAACAAACGACGGGGACAGTACACACGAGGTGACAACTCTTCCTGGAGAAGGGTGGTCCGTTACCCCTACTCTGCCCCTCCGCATCTCCGGCAGGGCTACTCTTGCCAGTTCGCGGCGAACGAGAGCGACGAAGTCTGTCATCCGAGCCTACCGGGGAATCTGACCGCACACCTCAGTCATGCCGCGAGGACGCGTGGCAGTGTCTGGCGCCCTATGCAGATCTGTCCCTTCCCAAGATCATAGGACTTTCCGAACGTCCGAGAAGGCATTACTGCCGGGGCGAACGAGCCTGCCCGCTGGCCATTAATTGCTCCCCACGACGCACAGAACACTGTGCCGGTTGCGTTCCGCTGCCCCCGTTGAACGTGCGCCGTGCTTATGACGATACAAAGACGGGAGATAACATCTAAAAGGGCGTCGGTGCGATTCACGTTCGCACATCGACCCTCGGTCCAGAGATAGAGGAGAATATGCGATGCCCATCTATATTGTAAGGCTGAACGCCGCCTTTCCGGGCTTCGAGTTGATTGAAGTCGAGGGCACAGAAGACTACCAGGTAGGCCAAACGGTCCAGATATTGGCAAATGAAGGCGCAACTTTCTTTGCGGAGGACGGACGTTCGGTGGCGTTGGACAATGGCGTGGCGATAAGTGGAACTATCGTCAGCGTACGTTGACTTTCCATGAATCGACAAGGCGGGCTTGGTTTCTCTGACATCAGTGACCGCTGATGAGAATACATGTTCGGCGAGTGACGTACCCGATGGTTCTGATTCCCAGCCGGCCAGTTCCAAGGCGTGTGGACCAACCCGCTATCGGAATGTAGCTTCGCGAACAGAGAAACAATCGTCACCCGAGAACAGCAGGCAGCACGTCTTACCGTCGTTGCTGATCCACTTCGTGGGGAAGCTGTTTGTCTCGCCTGGGCCGACGTCCCACTTTTCCGTGTAGAACACGGTTGTCCACGGCCCCCAGGGCTCAGGTGCATCGAAGATGCCGAGGCCGCCCGTGAAACGCATATCGTCCTTCCCGTGCAGGGTTTGACACCACAGGTATCGGTCCAAGCCGGCATTGTAGCTGATCCCGTTTCGATAGCATCTGCCCGGGTTGGCAAATACAGCTCCCCTGCTGTCGATGTCTTTCGTCCACCCAGGCTGGCCCGAACCGTCGAGTCCCTGGAAGAAACTATAAGCCTCCCGCTCTGAAACCTTATCTTTCGGAACCCGGGCCAACACCATCCTGTCGGCCGGCTCATAAGCGCTGTCACTGTCGTGTGAGTACATGTAGACGAACTCGTCCCGCGCACCGGCGTAGTTCTTGTCAAAGTTCAAGAACGTCGGTGCCCCAAAGCTTGTCCCGAATCTCCAGTCGCACCACGTCCAGCTCTGGCCGTGATCGGCCGACCAGACAACCTGCGAATTACCCACGTTGCGGACCAGCATATACAATACGCCATCGACGCAGAGCATCCCACTTGCCTTGGCTCCCTTAACCCCCTGCCCTACTCGCTCTCCGGTCTCCGTGCGGATGTTTACGCCCGTCAAATCAGGTGGCAGTCCGATAACCTTGGCAAGGCCAAGGCTCAGCTTCTTGTCCGTCTTCGGCTCGAATCCCCAGCCATCCCCGTAGGCCGTATACAAATTGTCGTCGTCGGCCCAGGTAATAGGCCAGTTGTCACTACCCTGGGCCTTGCGAACTATCGTGTCGGCCGGCGCCCACTCAACGCCCCGTATCACCGGGCTTGGCGGATAAGGTCCACGTCTGTACCCCAGTCGCTCGAGGCGTTTCTCCACCGAGAGCGCGATCGGCTCGATAAAGGGTTCGATGGCCCCATAGTCGGAATTCCGCACCTTGTTCAGCGATTCGCCCGCCCTCGCAGCAACAATATCCACGCTGGGTATCACAACGATCAAGCTGTCATACAACCCCCACGAGAAACACGCATCCCTCGGCACATTCTTCATAGTCCCATCGGCGTTGTTCCACCACAGCAGGCCATAATGGTCCGATGCGTTGAAGTAGCTCTCTTCTCTAACGACGGGCAACCCCCCTACCGCTTCCGGCACGGTCCGCGCCATATCGACAAACTCTTCAGGAATAATCTGATTATCTTGCCATCGGCCTCGCCGCAGGTATAGATACCCAATCCTCGCCATGGCATCGACGTTCGCGCTTATGCCTGAGCCGAACTCCCGTCGCTTGATGCCACTAATCCTTTCCGGCCGATATGCATTCTTTCGCCACGTTAAGTCACTCGGCTCGATGCCAATCGGCCCAAACACACGCTCGAACATCACCTCATTCAGATCCCGCCCGTAGACAAGCGTAACACACTCTGCCAGCCAATTTGGCCCGCCGTCACTGTAGCACCACTTTGTCCCCGGCTCGAACAACAGCTCCATATATCCGCCGCTCTTATCGAATCCAGCCGTCTGCGTCGCCAGATGAAACAGTGTGATCTTGTCGAGCCAGCCGGTCTGCGCGTTAGATTCCGGCGGCACGCCAAAGCCGGGATGGTATTGTTTGGCGGCGTCACCGAGACTCTTGATCCTTCCGTCCTTCAGCGCCAAGCCGACGGCGGTGATACCAATAGCCTTAGTCGATGACTTCAGGTCGTACCGCCTGGCTTGATCGCCCCATCGCATCACTAACTTGCCGTGCCGGACAATACAGCCGGAGCCATCGCCGGTGAGAGCATAGTCACGTGCTTTGACGAGCGTCGCGGAATTCATCCCCACTTCTTCCGGGACTGCCAGCTCCCACTTCTGCATCGGCCAGACCTCGCCCGCTCGGCCCTGCACTGCCGCCGCTACCGTCGCTGTCACTGCCAATACGATCAGCGTGCCCATCGTCTGTGCTTCCTGCCACTGCCTGGTTCAGCTTCGGTTATCGTGTCCGGACGTGACATTAGCGCCAAAACCCAACGCCCGATCCCAAGGCGCCCGTGCGGACGTTCCCTTCAGCTTATTAGAAACACGCCAAGTGGGTACGCCCCTTTGCGACGAACTCCGCAGTCCGCCTCTGGGAGCGGACACACAAACAGCGCGGTAGGTCGTGGTCTGATCTAAACAAACGATGGAGGAGGTCTCAGCTCTCCTTTTGACCTGATTCTGGCGTCTCGGCTCCCGGTCCGGTTTCGGCAGCGGCAACTTCCTCCGGAGCTTCCTTTGTTTTCCGGCCCGCGTGACTCTTGCGATGGGCGACCTTGGGCAGCCCAAGCAGAGAGTCACCTTCGCTCCATCGCTCTTCTTCCTTCAACTGCTCGATGCGCTCTGCCCTGCTTAGGACGTTGCGGTGCCTCTCCAAGGCACCCTTTATTTTCAGAGAAGGGTCAATCGACATTCAGACTTGCTCCAAAATACTAATCATCAAATTTCATGCCGTATGCGTCGTTGAAAAGCTTTTGCGCAAAGCTTTCACTGCCGCTCGGGGCCACGTATTTAGCGCCGATCTGCACTATTCTCTGCAGTGCTTGGTATCCGTCCGATCCCTGCCTTCCAGGATTCTCATATTTCTGACCCGTTACGAGATAGTACATGTTGCCGATCTTTCTTATTTCTGTTTCTATCCCGGCCTGCGCAAAGTGCAGTTTAACCGGTTCCAGATCCGCCCTGCGAGGCCAGGTCTGTATCACAATTCTGTTACTGCCTGTCGGCTTGGCCGGTACGATGCCGCCATTCGTCGCCGATGTGTCTCTGGCCGGACTGGACGGCGGCGGGATCCGTTCAATGGTACGGCTCGTCGAGTTCGCTGTGCTGGTCTTCCTCAATCTTGCCGCTGAATTCGCCGCCTTCTGGTCAATTTGGCCGAGACGATAGGCAATCATGACCAGCAATATCAAGCCCAACAGTATAGCGATAGCCAACTGGTACGATATCGAGACCTCGACCCTACCGGCGTTTATTTGTACAGCCTTGGGGCCTTTCCACCATTTCGGGGGCGGCTCAGTCGGCACGGTGCCACCTTTGGCCGGGCTCGGCTCAGATTCCACGGCCGAGGGCGGGCGCAGTTGCTCCAACTTCTTGGCAGAGGGCTTTTTAGAGCGAGTCCCGCTCATTACCTCATACAGAGCTTTCCTTCCGCGATACCGCGCCATGAGCCAACCAACCTCGTCTACAAAGCCCCGCTGAGAACAATTGCATCAGCGTGGGCCATGCACAGAAAATAAACGTTGTCAAAGAGTCAAACGGTCCTTCTACAACATTTGCAACAGGATTTCAATGACAAATTCTCACTTGCTCCGGTTTGGCAATGGCACCGGCTCTGCACCGGCATCTTTGGCAATCCCAAATCCAAGGGCTGATTCCACGAGGCCTTTCGTGGATTAGAAGACCTTACTTTGCCACAAGAAGAATCCTAACTACTTTCCAGAAATAGAGTTAGGTTGCACCTTTCACGTACGGAAAAGTGGCCGGGTAGGTAAAGTATACTGAGCGGCGAAGGGTCCCCGCAAACGTGTACACGACAGAGAAAAGCCTCCTGCGTGCAGTGAGAATTTCACTTGAGACGGTAGTCGTGGATCTGGTAGAATATAGGAGCGATCTACGTTTTTCGGTGCGGAAGTGCAGTTGCTTCGAGGCTCTCTCATGAGAGACGAACAGCGACTCCCCAATCAAGTGGGGAGTGGCAGCATACATGTTCTATCTATATCTCGAGCGCGGACGGTGTACGTCTTCATTCGCAGTTTTTGGCTGTGAACAAAAAAGCAAAGTTAGAGCCTGGGCGATAATTCCTTCAGCCTGGCGAATCGTCGTTCTGGATTGCCGGCCATCCGGTTTCGAGTGGCTGCAGTACGTGGTGTGTTCGTTTGTGGTGAGTTCGTGCATGCGCTGATCTGCCGATTATCGAGTGTGATGTAGCCCGGTGGCATTACAGTCTATGGGAGGCGGCGTGTGTCGCGTGCTGTAGTACGTGTTGCCCGAGACAGGCCTTGCAAAAGGCGAAGGTAGGGAGGCTTGTCAAGGGTAAGAGGATTCGTTTTCGTGTGCGACCTAAACGTATCTGATTCGGGTCTTGTGGGAGGTTTATCATGTGTAAACAAATGCTCTACCTAATCTGTTCAGTCTTGGTGCTGGGTGTCGCCGGCAGCGCCTCTGCTGGTCTGGTCGCGCACTGGGCGCTCGATGACGGCACGGGTACGACCGCCAGCGACAGCTCCGGCAACGGCTATGACGCCACCATCGGCGGCACCCCCCAGTGGGTCACCGGGCAGGTGGACGGTGCGCTGGACCTTGACGGCGAAACTAACTACATTAACATGGATAACCGAATTGTGGAGGGAACTTTCACGCTGGCTATGTGGCTTAGGATTCGAAACTTGCCGTATGCAAGCGGCTACTATGCAATATTGCATGATGACCAATGGGACTCCGGTTCCGTTCACGTGCATTTGCGGGCCAACACGAGTCTGTTCAACATCGACATAAACGGCGGCCCGAACACAACTTCGACTACCGTTTTCCAAGAGGACCAATGGTACCATGTCGTGTTCACAATAACTACCAAGAGCGGCAGTGCTGCTACAGAACTCTACGTTGACGGCGTGCTGGAAAGTACGGCCACAGGTGGAAGCATCCCGTATTTGGGTCCTTTGAACTTCGGAGCTTGGGATAACGGCGGATCCGGTAGTTACGAGAGGTATGTCCCCGGTGTCTTTGATGACATTCGCGTCTACGACCGCGTGCTGTCGGAGGGCCAGGCTGTGGACCTGTTCAATGGCATCGAACCCACCTTTCTAAAGGCCATTGAGCCCAGCCCGGCTGACGGGGCCCAAGGTGTCGATACACCGCTGCTTCAGTGGGCACCCGGAGACGGAGCAGTAGCCCACAACGTGTATTTCGGCACGGATCCCGACAACCTTGCCTTCATAGGCCCGCAGGGCTGGACAGTGTACTGGCATGCAGCGGGCCTTAACCCTGGGACGACTTATTACTGGCGGATCGATGAGGTCCAGAGTGACGGCAGTGTGGTTACTGGCGATGTGTGGAGCTTTACCGCTACGCCGTTGACCGCCTGGAATCCCAGCCCAGCCGA
>CP070675.1:4861117-4878453 GCA_020352215.1 Phycisphaerales bacterium | reverse complement strand
ACAAGGGCAATTCATAGGTACGGCCGAATATATGAGTCCGGAACAGGCCGATCTGACCACCCAGGATATCGACACCCGCTCCGACATCTACTCGCTTGGCGTTGTGCTTTATGAGTTATTGACGGGCGAACTGCCATTCGACCCCAAGGCACTTCGCGAAGGTGGGATTGACCACATTCGGCATATGATCCGCGAGGAGGAGCCGAAGACACCAAGTACGCGGGTCAGCACGATTTCAGGGCCGGAGTCAACGAAGCTGGCACAGTTGCGTCGCACGGATGCCCGGACATTGGGGCGACAATTGCATGGAGACTTGGACTGGATAACGCTCAAGGCGATGGAGAAGGACCGGACCCGGCGTTATCAAACGGCCCACGCGTTGGCCGAGGACATCGAGCGACATCTAAATCATGAACCGGTCAACGCCAGTCCACCCAGTATCGTATACCGCGCGCGGAAGTTCCTTCGCAGACATCGTTCTCAAACCGTCGGGGTAGCATTGGCGGCGACTGTGCTCGTGGGAATCATTGTCATTCTGACAATGTACCTCCAACTGCGTGAGGAAAGAATGGAGGCCGAGTCTTCCGATCACAGACAGGTACTGTCCGAGGCTCGGGATCTCTTTACTCAGCGTGATTTTGCAGGGGCTTTGAGACAGGTAGAATCAATCCTCCAAAGCAAGCATGTCGGACCGGATGCCCACCTTCTCAGGGCAGGCATTCTTGTCGAAGGCCATCACCCTGACGAGGCCAGGAGCGAACTGGAAGGCTTGCTTGACGAAAGGCCCGAGATCGCCGCCGCTGCCTATGCGCTTTTGGCCAGAAATATCTGCGAGGGCCCATCATTCGGTCTGGAGGAACTCCAGAGGGCTGACGAATACCGACAGAAGGCCGAGGAGCTGCGTCCAGAGACGGCCGAGGCGCATTATCTGCGAGCCGCGATGGCCTTGACTGTTCCTGAGAAGTTCCGCCTGCTGGACAAAGCGCTGTATCTTGATTCGGACCATTATCCCGCCCGCAGGTTGCGTGCTCTGACCTATCAGGCATCCAGGAAATACGACCGGCTGCGCGATGATGCGTTTGCCATGACGATCCTGAAACCGCGCGACCCGCTGGGGTATTCTCTCCGCGCCACGGCGCTACGGGAACTGGGAGACTACGAGGAAGCCGTTAAGTGCTACGATGCCGCCATCAAACTGACACCACCGGATGACCCGCGCTATATCGAACTGACCGCCCGGCGCTGTGAGACGCGCATTCGCATGGGCGAGCACAGGCGCGCGATTGCCGACGCCCGGGAATGCCTGAAGATTTCACCGGATGCCAAGATCCTGCATTTTCATATCTTCTGTGCGCTGACGGCCCTCGGCCAGTATGAAGAGGCAAGCGCTGTATTCCCGCACATCGACGAGCCCGGCTCTCCTCTTCGCCTCAAACCCAGAGATCGGCCTATGAAGTACGTCTTTGACGCGCTCAAGGGCGGCCAACTGTGGCACCCGCCGGAAAGCACGCCTGGGGGGCCCGCGTTCCTGGCCATGCTTGAGGCGGAGGAGACGTACCGGGACCTCACCGCGAAGAAGGCTCGGCGGCTGATTACCGATGGCTTCAAACCCGGCTGGTCGCCGGACGGCACCAAGGTGGCCTTCAGCCTCGGATTCGTCGGGTATAGCGGGGTGGCCGTCTACGATCTGCAGTTGGAGAAAACAGACCTGTTGATTGTCCCCGGCAAGGACCCGCGTTGGTCGCCCGATGGTGAGCATATCGCTTTTGTGCGCGACCGTGAAGTGCTTCGGCTTTCGGAACTCACGGCCGTCGAGCGAGGCTGGTATCACGCTGCCCCGGCCAAGGAGGAAGTATGGGTGATGAAGGCTGATGGCTCAGAGCCCAGGCGCCTGGCACAGGGCGCCGGCTGGCCGTCCTGGAAGGATGCGAAGCACGTCTACTACAAATCCCGTGTGGAACCGATGCTGTACTCGATTTCGATCGACGATGGACAAACGCAACCCGTGCCGGTACTTGCGTGCGGTAACGCCTACCCGGTCGTGTCACCCGACGCCACGTGGGTTGCCTATGGTGAAGCCGGGGCGCTGAAGATCATAGACGTGGCGTCCCAATTACCTGAGATCGAATGGCCCGGACCGCTGGCGGTCTTCACAGGCGACTGGTCACCGGACGGGCGCGAGTTCGCTTTCGGAGGGGGCGCACGAGTGGACGTTCGCACCGGCCTGTGGATCTACAGCATGGACAAGAGACAAGCCGTAAAGGTCCTCAGTGGTCAGGTCAACTTAGCCTCCTGGTCTCCGGATAGTAAACAACTGCTCTTTCAGTTAGGTCTGCCGTATTGGGAGATCTGGCTCGTTGATCTCGATCCCAACATCTCGACAGTTGAGGCATTGGGCCCCGCCCGGACTCGGGAGGAGCACTTCCTCGAGCGCATCGAAGTCTGCAACCGGGAGCTGGAAGTCGATCCGAACCTCTTCGATCGTCACTGGGAGCGGACCGCATCAGCATTGGCGATCGACCATGACCAAGTGTCGCCGTATCTGGAGGAGCTGGGCCGCGCCATAGAGCAAGCACCACATCACGCGTACCCATACTATTTCTACGCACGCCAATTCCTTAGCGACGGGCAACTTCTCCCGCTCGCTCTGCTGCTGGCGCACAAAGCCACCCCGACGGAAGCCGCGTATGCGAAACGCCTGGCCTCCATACTCTACGACATGGGACATCAGGAGGAAGCTCTTCACCTGTGGCAGAGAACCAACACGACGCCGAACTTCCTCCGCAATGGTGGCTTCGAATACGGTTGGCCCGGATGGTGGAACACATGGGGCGACCTCAGCCGCGAGGTAGTCGCGGAGTTGGCCCATGCCCAAATCCCCGAGGACCCAATTGAGGGTGACTTTTGTCTCTATGTTCACGTGGCTCCCGGCATCGCCAATGTCTCAGACGCCGGTCTCAAACCTACGGGGGCGGTCTTTCAGGCGGGCAAGAAGTACACGATCTCCGCCTTCCTCAAGGCCAGACAAGGCACGCTGAACATTACTTTCAAGCCGGAACTTGGGGAGGACCCATGGACCGCATATGGTGAGCAGATCATCACCATAACCGACACATGGGCGGAATACCACGTGACGACTCCTATCTTCACCGAGGACGTCATCCCGCCGAGTTTTACCTTCCACGTCGGCGCCGCCACGGGTGGCTTTTGGATCGACGATGTGCGCTTCTACGAAGGCGACTACGTCCCGACGGTTGTAGGAGAGTGATCCGACCTGCCCGGCGGCGAAAGGCGTCTTGATTACCTCTTTTTGGCTATGGCTCACTGGCAATTGGGCAACAAGGCCGCGGCGACAAACTGGTACAACAAGGCAATAGAGTGGATAGAAAGCAGCGATATTGATTGGATCACTAACCGTGCCCAAATGATCTACGATTTGTACTTAGAAGCTTCGGAGCTAATGTGCATCAGACCCAAAGAGTTTTAGCACAAGTCGCCCCTGACCCGTGAAGGTGTCTTGTCGGCAACCTCTCTACTCACAATCCTGATAGGGCAAACTCCACCACAATGCTGACTTCCGTTCACGTTCGACGAGCGAGAGGACAGCCGCGCAACAGCAGAAAACTGGTGAGCCTCTTCGCCTGCGCCTTGCACTGCTATTGGGGCGAACGTGAAAATTGCATCAATTATCAGAAGTTGTGTTTGAATAATCCGGCTGCATCCATTATAGAGAAGGGTTTACTGTAGAAACAGGGGAAATCATGGTCGACCAGGAAGTCTGTCACGGCTGCGAACAAAGCAATCAGTGCCGGCAGATCTACGAGAAGCTGGGCAAGAGCGAGGGGCCGTCGGTCACTCGCACGGTTTGTATTGCGTTGCTGCTGCCGCTCGTGGTTTTTGTTGGCTGTCTGGCGGCTTGCGACCGTGTGCTGACCGGCGTAATCAAAACCGAAGAGCTGCAGACTGCGGTCAGCCTTGCCGTGGCTTTAGCGGTGGCTTGCGGACTGACGTTCTCGGCCAAAGCAATAGATAGGCAACTTGGCAAACGCAGACAATCTCGGAATTCTTGGGAATGAGGACGGAAAAGAGGGGCAGATTAACATTTGCCGGAGGAGTACACCCGCCGGAGAGCAAAGAGCTCACACGGGACACCGCCATCACCGTGGGGCCGGCCCCCAAAGAAGTCGCAATAATGCTAAGCCAGCACATCGGGGCGGTCTGTGAGCCGCTGGTCAGAAAGGCAAATGCCGTCCAGGCGGGGCAGAAAATCGGTGATAGCGACGCGTTTGTCTCGGCACCGGTCCACTCGCCGGTCGACGGCAAGGTCAAGGAGATCGCGCTTCGCTCTCACGCCGTCTTGGGCAGGAGCCTCGCCATAGTAATAGAGGCATTCGCCCACAGCCAGGCAAGGTGGCCCAAGTTCGAGCTGAATGACGACTTCGACGAGAACAACTACTCGCCGGGGCAAATATGTGAAGCCGTCCGCCAGGCGGGCATCGTCGGTATGGGCGGGGCGGGCTTTCCAACGCGTGTCAAGATAGAACCCAATCCCCGGCTGCCTAAAGACACACTGATCATCAACGGATGCGAGTGCGAGCCGTACATTACGTCGGACTACCGCATCATGCTGCAATGGACCGACCGGATCGTCGCGGGCATCAAGCTCGCCCGAAGGGCATCGGGCTGTCACGAGGTCTTTGTCGCCATCGAAGACAACAAGCCCGAGGCGATAGAGGCCATGAAAACGGCGCTGCAAAGCCGGCCCGGTGGCGACAGGATCAAAGTCGTTGCGGTCAAGACTAAATACCCGCAGGGCGGTGAAAGACAGCTGATCAAGGCAGTTTTAGCAAGGAACGTGCCGACCGGCGGCATCCCACCGGCCATCGGAGTCGTGGTGCTAAACGTTGCCACGGTTGCCGCAATCGCCGAGGCCGTCGTGATCGGAACGCCATTGACCCACAGGGTGGTGACTGTCACCGGCGAAGCAATCGCCAGTCCGGGCAACTACTACGTGCCGATAGGAATATCGGTCGAGGAGCTGATAGAATTCTGCGGCGGCGTCACGGAGAAATCGGCGAAGGTCGTGATGGGCGGGCCCATGATGGGGATCGCAATCGCCGATCTGAAGACCCCCATAACAAAGACCACCGGCGCCATAACCGTTCTGACAAGGCACCAGATAGGAAGGGCCAAATTCAAGAGACAGCAGACAAGCTGCATTCGGTGCGGCAGATGCCTGCAGGTGTGCCCGGAGAACCTGAACCCGACGAAGATCGCCCACGCGGTCAAATACAATCTGCTGGACGTGGCGGAAAGCTACTATTTGAATGCGTGCATTGAATGCGGCTGCTGTAGCTACGTGTGCCCGGCCAATATTGAAGTGACGGGCTATATCAAAACCGGAAAGATCCATTTGGCCAGACAACGAAAGAAGATGCCGGAATGAAATTCGTCGTGCGTCACGCAATACGAGATACAAGAAGATGCTAAGAGATATAAGGATTTCGTGTGCACCGCATATCAGCAAACCGCTCTCCACGCGGAGCGTGATGCTGGACGTCATTATCGGCCTGGTACCAGCTGTGGCAGCGGCCGGCTATTATTTCCGCATCCACGCCCTCATCCTTCTCGCTGTGTGCGTCATTTCGTGTGTGGCGGCCGAGTGGGTCTGCAACTTGATTCGGAAAAAGTCGAATTCGCTGGGCGACTTCAGCGCCGTTGTCACCGGCATGATTCTTGCGTTCTCACTTCCACCCGCCCTGCCGGTTTGGGCTGCGGTAGTCGGCAGCGTTTTCTCCATCGCGATCGGCAAGATGGTCTTCGGCGGACTCGGCACCAACATCTTTAATCCTGCCATGGTGGGCAGGGCCTTTTTGACCGCATCCTTCGGCATGCTGATGACCACATGGATGGTGCCGGCGACGATAAATACCCACATGCGCAAAATCGCACCTGAGAATATGTTCGACAGCAGAACACAGGCCACTCCTTTGGCATGGAGCAAGATGGCGCTTAAGGACAAGAATGGGGCAATAACCTATAACGAGCGGCAGTTCCGAGCGTTGCTCACCGGCGAGGTCGGCGGCTCTCTCGGGGAAACCAGCGTAATCGCCCTGCTGCTCGGCGGCGTCTATCTGCTGATCAGGCGAACGATTAGCTTCCACATTCCCTTGGCGGTCCTGCTCTCGGCCTTCGTCTTCGCAACGGTGGCGTACCTGATAGATTCGGACGCCTACGTCCAGCCATTCTTCCACTTGGGCAGCGGGGCGATGTTGTTGGGTGCGCTCTTTATTGCAACAGACCCGGTCACCGCTCCGTTGACACGCAGGGGAATGTGGCTCTTTGGGGTCGGCGTCGGGACAATCACGATGCTTATCAGAATTGTCGGAGAGTATCCGGAAGGAATGATGTTCGCGGTTCTGCTAATGAACGCCGTGACGCCTTTGATCGACCGATTGTGCAAGCGGATTCCCGCAGGAGGTAAGCCCGGTGGGTAAGGTAAAACACTTTTTCGAGCAGAGTTGGCTATTGATCGTGGCGTCATTCTGTTTTGGATTGCTGATCGCGGTTACGAACGCCGCCCTATCGGAGAGAATCGAGCAGAACAGGATCAATAAGCGCAACAATCTCGCAAAGGGTCTACTGCCGGATGCGAACAACTTTGTGCCGTTGGACGTCGCCGTTGAAGTGATGTCCATAATGGGCAAAAAAGAATTGGCTGAGATCTACGAAGCTACGTCGGAGGATGTACGTGTCGGGTGGATCTTCAACGCGGCCGGGTCTGGATTTCAGGGCAAGATTGAATTGGTCGTAGCGGCAGACGCAGACTTCAAGGAATTGGCGGGATTCGATTGCATTGCAAGCAATGAGACCCCCGGCATTGGAGATCTGATTAAGGAGGACGACTTCAGAAAGCAGTTCGAGGGGGCCCCGGCGGAGAAACTGAAGCTCGTCAGCAGCGGCGAGCCGACAAAGATCGATTCAGAAATAGTGGCCATCAGCGGAGCTACGGTGAGCAGCGGAGCGGTGGTCGAGATAATAGGTCACTACCTGGTTCAGGTTAAGCAGCAGCTGCAAGCAAAAGGACTTATAGAAGATGGCAAGTAATAGCGAAGCACGAGCCGGCATATACGGTGACACCTTCCTGGCGGGGCTGTGGCGAGAGAACCCAGTCTTGCGGCTGCTGTTGGGAATGTGCCCGACGCTGGCCGTCACCGCAGCGGTCAAGCCCGCCTTTACGATGGGCTGTTGCGTTATCTTCGTGCTCGTGTGCAGCAATATCATTGTCAGCCTGATGCGCAATCTGCTCAAGCCGCATCTGCGCATACTTATGTTTACCCTGACAATATCAACATTTGTGACGATAGCGGATTTGTTCTTGAAGGCCTATGTCCCACGAATGAGCGAAATGCTCGGTCCGTACGTCCCGCTGATCATCGTAAACTGCATTATCATTTGCCGTGCCGAGGCCTGCGCCAGCAAGAACGGCCTCGCCGTTAGTGTCATCGATGCAATTGGAATGGGCGTCGGATTTACGCTCACACTGTGTGTCCTGGCCGGAGTGAGGGAGCTGCTCGCAACGGGTGCAATATTTGAGATACAGATACTCGCCCTGCAGAAAGAAGGCGGCTGGTTTGTGGCATGGGCGGCCATGGGCATGCCGGTTGGAGCATTCCTGACATTGGGGCTGATGCTGGGACTGGTGAACATCATCTCCAAGGGTCGGACTTAGGAGCCGAAGATATGCATACGCTCAACATCCTAATTATGGGCTTCATATCGATCGTGATCGTCAACAATCTCGTCTTCACGAAGTTTCTCGGCATCTGTCCCTACCTCGGCGTATCGGGCAGAATCGACATGGCGTTCGGCATGGGCATGGCGGTGACATTCGTTGTAACTCTAAGCGGCACGTTGACCTGGCTGATCGACCACTTGATCCTCATGCCTTATGGGTTGGAAGTGACGCGATACGTCTGCTTCATACTCGTAATTGCCGGTGCGGTACAGCTTGTTGAGATGTACATTCGCAGGTTCTTCCCGAGCTTGTACGACAGCTTCGGTATATTCCTGCCGCTGATTACAACCAACTGCGCTATCTTGGGCTTATGCCTCTTCATAAATCTCTATGGCATTGACAACTTGGTTGAGGCGGTCGTGCTGAGCTTCGGGGCGGGCATCGGATTCACGATGGCCATCTGTATCATGGCCGGCATTCGGGAGACCCTGGATATGGCCGATGTGCCGGCGTGCCTCAAAGGCGCGCCTATCACCCTGATTACCGCCGGCTTGCTCGCTCTGGCGTTTATGGGCTTTGCGGGAATGATAAGGATAGGATAACCGAAGCAGAATGATCTTAAGTAGCATATTGCAACTCTGGAATAGTGCTTGGCCGGCCGGTGTCACCATGCTGGGTCTGGGCAGCGGATTTGCGCTCGTCCTTCTAATCGCAAGCATCAAGCTGAAGGTCGTGGTCGACCCGAAGATCGAACAGATCCACGAGGCTCTGCCCAATCTCGACTGTGGTGCCTGCGGATTCGCCGGCTGTGGCCAATACGCCAAGGCTATTCTGGCCAATCCGGAACTGCTCGGCAAATGTGCACCCGGCGGGCCCGACACGGCAGCGGCGATCGCGAACATACTGAACCTGCAGGTCAGTGACTCAGGACCCCAGCAAAGACCCATCGTGCACTGCCGCGCCCACACCGCCGACAAGACCTTCCTCGCTAAGTATCAGGGCATATCAAGCTGCACGGCCGCAAACGCACTGGCCAACGCCCAGGCGTGTAAGTTCGGCTGCGTCGGCCTCAGTGACTGCACCCGGGCCTGCAGGTTCGACGCCCTGCACATCGTGGACGGCCTGGCCACTGTCGATTACGCCAAGTGCACCGGCTGCACCGCCTGCTCGAAGGCCTGCCCCCGAAATCTGATCGAGATGGTTCCCTTCAGCCACGAGAATATGATGACCGTCGCCTGCAACAGCAAGGAGACGGGCAAGAGCACGCGGTCGATGTGCAAGGTCGGCTGCATCGGCTGCGGAATCTGCGCCAAGCAAACCGATACGTTCGCCGTCGAGGACAATATCGCGCGCATGGACTATACCCGCTATCAGGAAAGCGAGCAGACCCAAACAGCCATGGACAAATGTCCCACCGGCGTCATCCTCTACCGCGGCCCCACCGCCCCGCCGCCACGCGAGCCCGGCAAAAAACCCGCCCCCGCCAAGAAAGCCGACTGATCTCTTCAAGACTGCTAGCCCCCCGGTTTACCCTGGGCGGTTAGCCTGGGACGGACGCTTATGTATCGTCCTGCACCGGGGGTTTTGGTGAGCTCGTACTTTGGGGCGGGGGATATCAGGATTGCCTCGGTTTCGGGGAGGTTCTCGATCAGGGCCGCACCTTATTCTCGATGCCCGTTACGAAAAGGCCCTCATTGAGGGCGTTGTACGCGATGTAGCAGTTCTGATTGCTGTCGCTGTGCCGAATGATGGCAAGCGAACTGTGCTGGGGATCTCCGTGGCCTCGATTTAGTCGAGTTCCACCGAACGCTTAGCGAACGGCCAAATGTCTGAGACAGCATCTCTTCTTGGCTTCGGCTTCTTAGTCGCCGACTCAACGCTCAGAACTGACGATTAGTTGGCTGCGCCCGGCGAGGGAGTAGCTGCCTGCCAGTTGTTGGGGTCGTTGCCGTAGCGTTGGCCGAATAGCCTGCTCAAAGATGAGCCAAAACCATCGGCCCCGGTAGGCCAGGGATCGACGCCCGATGCGAAATCATCCGGATGCGAGCCGTCACTGTACCTTACCCGATCTACCCGAATGTAGTGACGAATCCCTTCCAAATCAACGTCGCCCGGCAAACTGATCTGCACCTTCTCACCGCCATTGTCCAACCGGCCGGCTCCCCAGGCAAATATCTGCGTACCCTCTGGGGCAGTGAACTTCGAGCTGAACATCGCCAGGTCTTTGACCATCAAGATGTATTCACCTGATGCCAACGTCACAGGCGGATCGGATGGATACAGAAATTCTATCCCGGGATTATCGGGATCGTCCGTGAACCGCCACGGCTCGGCCGTCACGAAGTCATACAATGTCACAGCCATGTCACTAATATTGAGCAGCTCAACATACTCGGCGTCTGCTGGGCTGTCCGGATGGTACATTATCTCAGTAATCACTATTGGCCCGACCTTAGGATAGGCATTGGCCGTGCCGGGCGTGTTTGCGCTCATAGCTACGAAGTTATATGCGCCCGTGCTCTTCTGATATCGGCCGAAGGCTACTCCCGTCACGGAGGCCCCGAACTTCTCCTGCTCACTGTAGCCGGTCAACTCACCGTCCCGGCCGGAGTGCAAGTACAGGGTCTCGCCGTTCTCGCTCAATGCAAACGGCACATGAGCGCCGGGATCGCTCCAATTGCCGAAGTGAAGGTGTTCGGTAAAGACAACATATCCGCCAGCCCGGATGAACCTCCCGGCTGCTATCTCATACTTCTTCAGATTGTCGGGATCATCGCTTAGGAACCAACCGCCAATATTGATGGTATGGTCGGTCGTGTTATGCAGCTCTATCCAGTCGGAAGCCTCAGCATGAGAGTGGGACAGTATTTCGTTGATCACGACATCGCCAAGCTCAGGTATCAGGCCGGTGTCGTCTGTGCCCGGTGAGCCACCTATGCCGGCGCTCGGACGCCAGGTACTCTTGTCGGACCACTGGTTTGGCTCGGTGGCGGCAGCGTCTCTGACGGTGAGCGAGAAGCCGAGTCCATCGGTGATGTCGTACCAGCCGTCTCTGTATCTGAAGGCGTGTATGGTCATGCCTGCCGCGTCTTGCAGCTCGACTCTTTCGCCACCATTACGTAGATTCCCTGCGTATTGGCCAGCAATATTCAAACCCGCACCGTATCTCGCCTCGAAGGCAGTTACATCTTTGACAACCAGGACATACTCGCTGGCCGCAAGCTCCATCACTGGGAAAGTGAAGTCCACTCCGTTTGTGAACTTCACAAGATTCAGGTTTATGGTCTCGGCTCCTATGTTCTTTAGCTCGATGAACTCTCTGTTCGGATCATCCGGGTGGTTGGTGTCCTGCGGATGGTACATGATCTCAGTTATGCGCAGGCTCTCCGCAATGGGGCCGATGGCATAAGTAGCCTCATTCAGTGCACTCCACTCAGTACCTTGCAGCGCACGGGCCTTGACCTGGGTGCTCATGTCAAACGTGATATGCTCAGCCGGCGAAGCCGGCTTGGTGGCACTGAGTTCCGCGGATATGAGAAAATCGGAACTCGTCGTTGAGGTATTCAACCCATGGATAGCAAGAATATTGTCGCCTTCGTGCAGAGTGTCGAGATGGGCGGAGACGTCGAAGGACTCGAACCCGTCGGCCTCGTGGTTGCCATCGGCCTCGGAGTCCCATGTTGGCGTCCCGGCAAACTGCGCCCGCTGGACTTCGACGCCGTTAATGTAGGCCACGAAGCCGTCGTCGTACCTGACCTTTAGCGTCAGATCAGCCAGACCCGCCAATTCTGCGGCTGTGACAGTGAACGGAACGCGTACGTAGCAAGTGGCGTTTTCGCCGTACATGGGCGATTGGACATCGAGGCTTATGAAGCCTTCGTAGCCTGAGCCTCTCTCGTAGCCGACCCCACCAGGGCCGCCGCTCGAATGCATCCAGGCCGAATCGTCAAAGGCTGCACCGCCTTTCCAAGCGTCACTGACGGAACCTGTCGGAATGAATGCTCTCTTAGTGGCATTCTCAGGAACCAGAATAGACCCGGTACCGGACCCTCCTTCAAAGGCCAATGCGCCCGGGTTAAGCGACCCCCCTGGCAGACGCGGATCCGAGCCGTCGAGGGTATAGTAGATATTGCCTGCCTTTGCGGTCATGGAGAAGAGATCAGTTGGTGACACGTGACCGCCGTGCTTATACGAGCCGTTGATATGGAAAACCGGCGGCTCTACGTTGGGATACCAGCCTCTGGACTTGAATCGGCCCAGGATGAAATCGCTCCGTTTTGGGAAATACTCACTAAGAAGCCAGTCGCGTTCGCGGACCCATTCGATGTCACGCGTGTAGGGCGTCGAGCGATGGTTGTCACCCCACCGCGCCGACTCTCCGACGACCGCGCGGTCAACGTCATCGAGCCTGATCTGGTACAGTGCTGCCGCGCCTTCGGGAGTGAGAACGCCACCGTTGGCGAAGTGACGATGAACATGATCGGAAAAGAGCATCTTGTACTCGGCATTCTGGATGAGTCTTTGATGCAGACGGGTTGGTCCACCATTGTCGTCCCTGCCGGTCCGGTCGTCGTACAGTCCTTCCATTACATGCTCGGCGTCCCACGAGTGGTACCGCCATCGGCTGGTGGGATCGACATGGCTGCGCGTGGCATACCAGTTCTGGTGCGCCCAATCAGTGTTGCCGACGTAATAGTTGGTGATCAGATAATCGATGAGGTTCTCTACGTCCAAATACGCCTGGATTTCGTCATACTTTTCGCTCGAGGCCAGGGACGAATTGGCAACATTGAACATTTGAGCGTAGTTGGCCCCCGAGCCATTTATCACCGTGCCGCTCCTGTGTTTCAGCACGTCATAATCATCGGCATCTCCACCCAAGTAGGCGGCGGCAAAATGCTCGTCGGGTCGCTCGTGCAACCAGTAAAGCCCCCAGTAAAGTCCGTTGAGATACAGGTGGACGTGTCGGCCGTATGGCGCGTAGCCCCCTATTGCGTTCTGAATGTCGGAAACGAACTGATCTCTGGTGTATTGGGCAACATCCCGCTGGCCAAGGCCTGGCCTGTTGATTCCGACGCCTCCACCGTAGGCCCATGAATTGTTCATGCGAGCATCCACAACCAGTGTCTTGAATTCATCGGTAGCCTCATCACCGAAGAGCGGAAACCGGAGCATGCTGGGCCCATACGGGCCCTTGAACTTCAGCCTCATGGACAGCTTGTCCATCTTCCATCTGCCGGTGCTGGTGCCGCCGACGATCTGCACGGCGCAGTTGATTTGGCATGCCTCCGGTCTGTCGGCGAAGAACAGCTCAGCAGAGCACGCTCGCTCGCTTCTCTCCCCTTGGATGTAGATACCCTGGCCCCCGCTCTTGAACAGGTCGTCTCTGTCCATTGCGATAGACAGTGTAGGAACCGCCTTGAGATCATCCTTGATCGTCCCGCTGTATCGGGGATCATTCACGACGTCCGGATCCATCTCGTAATCCCCCCTTCCGGTATGCCCCCAGTTGGTCGGGTAGCCGACCGGATTTGCGGGCTGCCGGATCACATCGTCGAGAAATACGTATGTCTGCGCGTCCATGTCCGTCGGCAGCCAGCCGAACTTAAACGCCACCGCGCGTATAGTCGTTGTGGTCGTGATGGGAATGGGACCTGCATAAGTTGAGCCGGACGGCACGCCGCGGTCGGCGTCGAAAGGCGCACGACCATCCACTGTGTAGAATATGATAGCGTCTTCCGTAGCGCTGGTAATAGTTACAGAGAACGGCTGATCGTAGAAACCTCGGTCGTGGCTGAACTTCGTATCGGCAACGACCCCCAGGTAGGCACCTGTGTTCTGCCCGCGAGGCGTAGGATAGCCAAAGAATCGCCAAGTGTAGCCGGCATCGGGGTAACGACCGTACGATATGTTTGACCTCTGCTCGCCGAAGCTCACGCTGTCGATCAGCGTCTGTCCATCACGATCGAAAAGCCCGATGGTCTCTCCATTGCTGTTCAGCTGGAAGTTGGCATGCAGGCCCGGGTCACCCACATCGCTATCCGCCCACAAGAGTAAGTATCCGTGCGCCGGTATGGTCGTTGCAACCGGATCATTACCTGGAATCATCCACATGGTGGGCGTGTCCAGATCGTCGGTTAAGTACATGCCCCCTATGTCGATGGGTTCCGGCCCCGAATTGTAGATTTCAATCCAGTCGTCATATTCGCCCTGTGGATCGCGGATGTAACTGCTGTTGGACGCCGAGAACTCGTTTATCGCCAGAGGTACACCGGTCTGGGTCCAACTCTCGGCCAGCACCGCAAGGTCACCCAGCCCAACTTCCTCGTCGGCGTTCAGGTCTGCGATATTCTCGGGCGGAGCCAGCCATTGCTCGGCCAACACCGCAACATCGCCCCAACCGATCTGGCAGTCACTGTCCAGGTCACCGAACGGGCAGACCGCATGGGCCAGCCCGGCAAAAGCAGCCGTCAGAATGAGCGACAGTAACAGGGTTCTTGCAGACCTGAACATCTTCTATCTCCTTCCGGACGGACGTACCGGACCGGTCGTTGCCTCTGACATTCTGGGCCCCCCAATTCCACGGAGGTCTCACAAAGCGGAACCGGCGCGCCGCTGCCCACTGCAGAGCCCAATCCCACAGCCATACTCACCCTATTTTAACAGAACAAGGGTAACTGAGTCAACAACAAGCTGCCGGAGGAGCACTATCGGGCGGGAAATGGAAGTTGACATGCAATACCATGGCGCGCTATCCTAAGACTTGTCGGAGTAGTTTTTCGGCCCAATGCTGTGCCTTAGTCGAATGCGACAGGTAGATCTGCAAAGGGCTGGGCAGAGCTCGTCGGAAGGGATCAGTTTCACGGAGATTAAGACCATGAGTGACCAGATTAACAGGCGACAGTTCTTGGGGGCAAGTGCAGGGGCAGGAGCGGCCTTGCTGGCCTCACAACTGGCAGAGCGGCCTTCGATTGCAGGTGAATCGGGACAGTGGCCACCTAAGATGCCCCCCGCGAAGATCCACCAGGTCTATATCGGCAGAACCGGCGGAATCTATCTGTCCAGGCCAACGGCGGAAATCGAGAAGTTTGAGAAATACCTCGCGAAGATAGAGCGTCAACTCGGTGACGTGACATTCGTGGGGGGCGAGGTCGTACCACCGACGGATGTGGCCAATGTGGTGGCCAAACTCGGCCACGCCGATGGGGTGCTGCTGTTTCACCTCTGCGGACATGGGGGAGGTGCGCCCGCGCAAGCCATGGCCAAAATACTGGACGTGGGGCTGCAGACAGCTGTCTTCTCACAGCCGTTCAGCGGGCATGGGTGGATGTATTTTCCTCAGTGGCAAAAGGAGGGTAAGAAGGTAGTCTTGCTGCCGACAAGTGACTGGAGCGAGATCGACGAGGTAGTCAAACTGATGCGGGTCGCACCGCGGCTTCGGCAAACACGTATCATCGTCGTGAACGGACCACTGGGAACGGCACCTGCCTGCTCAGCCGAGCAAGTGAAAGAGCGGCTCGGCGTCGAGATGGTCCCGATCAGTATCGAGCAAACCGTGGAGCTGCACAGGGCCGTTGACCCTAAGGCCGCAGAAGCCGAAGCGGAGAAATATTGGATCAGCAAGGCCAAGAAGATTGTGGAGCCTTCGCGGGAAGAAATTATCAACTCGGCCCGCTTCTACTTAGCGATGAAGAACCTCATGATTAAGGAGCGGGCGCAGGCAATTACAAGCTCCGGGTGCATGGGGCGACCGGCCAAGGGATGCCTGACGTTCAGCAAGCTCAATGACCTCGGACTCGTCGGCGCCTGTGAAGGCGATATGGACTCGACGCTCACCATGCTGATGTTTGCCTACGCCTACGGCCTGCCGGGCTTCATTACCGACCCCGTTTTCGATACTGCGACCGATGCCCTGATACACTTTCACTGCACCTGTGCAACAAAGATGGCCGGCCCGGCCAGTGAGAGGCTGCCTTTTACAATTCGGACCCAGAGCGACAGCGAGCGAGGTGTGTCACTGGACGTGGAGATGCCCATCGGACAGGATGTCACGTGCGCTAAGTTCATCAACCTCGATACGATGTTGATGTCGACGGGCAAGATCTTCAAGGTAACGCACGATGAACTCGGCTGTCGGACTCAATTCTGGACCAGAGTGCCCGATGCCCGCAGCATGTTCCTGAACTGGGGTGGCGGAGTACTCGAAGGCGGAACGATGACATTGCTCCATCGCGCAGTTTTCTTCGGCAACCACATGCAGAGCATAAGGAACCTGGGAGTCCTGATGGGCTTCAGGGTCGTCGAGGAGGCATGAGGCGACAGTAAGCCGGTACAGCAGTATAGGAAAAAGACCGTGCCAGCCGCTGGTCTTCTTATTGACTAAAAGGAATCATGTGGGGAGCCATGGCGCCAAGGATTCTGCTCGTAAATCCACCCATCTATGACTTTGCAGCGTATGATTTCTGGCTCAAGCCCTATGGTTTGCTGAGTGTCGCAGGATACTTGCGAGGCCAAGCCGAGTTCGTCGTCTTCGACTATTTGGACCGGCTGGTTCCATTTATGGCAGACAAGAAGGAATGCGCCTCGGACCGGTGGGGACGAGGCCGGTTCTTCTGCGAACATATCCCCAGTCCCCCACCCCTGCAGGCAATCCCAAGATACTTCCGGCGTTTTGGCCTGCCTCGCGACATGTTCCAACATTTCCTCGGGCGAAGTGGGCGGTTCGATTTCGCCCTCATTCAGACAACAATGACGTACTGGTATCTAGGTGTCAAAGAAGTAATGGAGGATATTCGCAAGGCGCAGCCGCAGACAATAATCGTATTGGGCGGCAACTACGTCACTCTCTGTGGAAAGCACGCCGAAACATTGGGAGCGGACCTATTGGTGCCGGGCCCTGATCTTGGGTCGCTGTGGGAGTTTCTCGGCGTGACGCCCAAGCTTGGAGAACCTGCTCTTTGGGAGGCATACGAGAAGTTGAATGTCGGCGTGCTAAAACTCAGCGACGGATGTCCTTTCACCTGCACGTACTGCTCGGTTCCAAAAGTGCACAGAAGATTCATTGCCCGGCCGACGGAACGGTCTCTGGCTGAGGCTGAGCTGCTGAAACAGCTCGGTGTTGACAACATCGCGTTCTACGATGACGCATTGGTATTCAAATCTGATGAAGTTCTCGGGCCGTTCCTGGATGAGATTCTCGGGCGCGACATAAAGGTGAATCTTCACAGCCCAAACGCCCTGAACGCACGCTTCGTGACGCGAGATTTGGCAGAACTCATGGTGCGGGCCGGGTTCAAGACATTTTACCTGGGATTCGAGAGCGCCTCGCCACAATGGCAACGCGGGACGGGATCGAAGGTGTTTTCCGACGAACTGTCAAAGGCCGTGGAAAACCTGATCCACGCTGGCGCAGAGCCAACAAGCATTACGGCGTATGAGATACTTGGCCACCCGCACAGCGACATACAGGAGCTTGAGGCCTCGATGCACTTCGTCAACAGCCTCGGTATTCGCGGGATGTTGGCCGATTTTTCGCCGATTCCCGGAACGCCCGACGGTGAATACTGTCGCCGCTGGGTGAACATGGATGAACCTCTGA
>CP070675.1:4840737-4861017 GCA_020352215.1 Phycisphaerales bacterium | reverse complement strand
TCTTGCCGGGCATGGCGCAGGCGTACAGGCCGTCTGCGCTCGGTCTGACCGGCGCTTCGGCATCCCAGCTGTAGCGCCGTGGGCCAAGATCGGTATCGGATTTGATCGCGTCGTCCCACCTTACAACTTGGCCGGAGTATGTGGCCATGCGGCCGAGTATGGCCGTCATCGTGCTGGCGATGCCGTAGTCGCCTTCATTGTACGGGCGGCCCGCCTCCAGGGCGGCGAACAGGTCGTCGTGCTCGGCCTGGTGGCCGGCGACGCCACGCTCGAACCGGCGCGGTTTCTGCCCGTGCAGCGCGAGTATGCCTCTGCTGAGATCGGCCTCGCCTTCGGTCCCGTGAGCTATGCCACCGAAGCTACTCCAACAGCCGGGGATGTGTCGGCAGAACAAAAACATCTTCGTGCCGTCACCGTAGGTGTACTCGACGGCGTGGTGATCGAAAATCTCGCCGTAGTCGGGACCGACTCGCACCTGCCGTCCCCCCATGCCCTGGGCCTCCACGGGATGATCGCCCTTTGCCCAGTTGACAAGGTCCAGTGCGTGGACGGTCTGCTCGACGATCAAGTCGCCGCAAAGCCAATTGAAGTAATACCAGTTGCGCATCTGGTACTCCATTTCGCTCTGCCCGGGCTCGCGGGGCCGCACCCACACACCGGGGTTATTGCCGTAGGCACGCAGAAAATTGATCTTTCCGATTGCCCCGTCGTGGACTCGCCTGACGACCTGGCGGCAGTTTTCCTGGTGGCGCATGTTCAAACCCACCGCTACGGCCAGTCTCTTCTTCTTCGCCTGCCGGTTAGCAGCATTCATGCGACGGATGCCCGGTGAATCGACCGCGACGGGTTTCTCCATGAATACATGCTTGCCGGCCTTGACCGCCGCTTCGAAGTGAAGGGGGCGAAATCCCGGGGGCGTTGTCAGAAGCACCATGTCCACGCCCGCATTGATCACCTCGGCGTACGCGCCCATGCCCACGAAGCGGCGTTTCGGGGGTACGTCCGTGCGCTCGGGATGTTGTTTCAAGATCGACCCATAGCTTCGTTGGAGACGATCTTTGAACGCGTCTGCCATCGCCACGAGCCTGGCCCGTTTGCACGCATTGAGCGCTTGCACCGCCGCCCCAGTGCCGCGTCCGCCGCAGCCGATCAAACCAATTTTGATGACCCCTGTACCGGCCGCATAGGCTCTGGCTCGCATACCCGCCGTCAACGCTGTCACCGACGCCGCAGTGGCCGAACTCCTCAGGAATTGCCTGCGTGAAATCGCTTCTGTTTCGGGTCTACCCGCCGCTTTCATGGACTCTCCTTTCTCTTTCCTGCCGTTTCATCGCCTTTCACGATGTACCGCACAAAGCAGATACAGTGGCGCCGGTTGCTGCAGAAGATACGATCCGGCTTTGGTGCATTATACCGGGCCGGCGAACATTCCTGTAGCGTGAAACTCAGGACGCAGATCTGCCTGGCCGATCACGACTTAGGACGTACCCAGGCGAGTCCTTTGGCCGTTTAGGCCGATGAGACCGTCAACTCAAGCTCCTGTTACAATTGGAGTCCCGGAAGCGTGGCAACGCCGTCCGGAAGCAACTAAGGCCAGAAAAGGACTGTTCTGAGCCGTCCATCCTCGCTATAATGCGTCTCAGAACAACTATGCCCGTTTAGGTAGTATCTATTCCGCCAATTTGCGGATGAACGCAAAGAGGAAAGAGCGTATGAAAGATCGAAGGGCCAATCGCGTTCACTCACAGCAGAATATGACGCGCAGGGGTTTCTTGGGCGGCGCCGCCACGGCGGCCGCCTTCACCATCGTGCCCGGCCACGTACTCGCAGGCAAAGGCCCCACTTCCCCAAGCGAGAAGGTCAACGTGGCCATCATCGGCACGGGCGGCCAGGGCATAGTCAACATGAAGCAGCTCTTCAACGAGCCCGATGTTCACATCGCCGCCCTCAGCGACGTCAACGAGGTCAGCGACTACAGCATGTTCTACTACGGGGGCACCGCGGGGCTGAAACCCGCCCGCGAGCTGGTCCGACGGCACTACGGCCAATCATGCCCCACCTATCGCGACTACCATCAAATGCTCGACGCCGAAGACATCGACGCCGTCCTGCTCGCCACGCCGGATCATTCTCATGCCGCGATCGCTCTGGCCGTCATCGCCAAGGGCAAGCACCTGTACTGCGAAAAGCCGCTCTGCCGCACCGTCTACGAGACCCGCGTCGTCACCGAGGCCGCCCGCAAGGCCGGCGTCGCCACCCAGCTCGGCAACTTCGGCCACTCCAGCGAGGACATCCGCCTCACCTGCGAATGGATATGGGACGGCGCCATCGGTGACGTCCACGACGTGCACGCCTGGACCAGCACCGGCGCCCGCCGCTGGACAAACCTCACCGGCCGACCCAAAGAAAGACCGCCCGTGCCCGCCGGCTTCGACTGGCAGCGCTGGCTCGAGCCCGTGCCCGAGCGCCCCTATCATCCCGACTACGCCCCTGTCCGCTGGCGCGCGTGGTGGCAATTCGGCTCCGGCACCATCGGCGACTTCGCCTGCCACCACCTGGATCCCGCCTTCTGGGCCCTGAAGCTCGACAAGAGCAATACCTTCAGCGTCGAGGCCAGCTCCTGCGGCACCACCGAGGAAACCTGTCCTTCCGCCTCGCTGATCTACTACCATTTTCCGGCCCGGGCCGGCATGGCACCCGTGCGCATCACCTGGTACGAGGGCGGCATCATGCCTCCTCGCCCCGCCGAGCTCGAAGAAGGCAGAAGCCTCGGCAACCACGGCATCCTCTTTGTTGGCACAAAGGGGGCCATCCTGGGCGGTGGCTGGTCGAGATCGCCGCGAATCATCCCAGAGACCAAGATGCGGGCCTACAAGAGACCCGCCAAGACCCTGCTCCGCGTCAGGGGCCACCACCGCAACTGGCTCGACGCCTGCCGGGGCAAAGGCCGCCCCAGCACCCACTTCGATTACGCCGGCCCGCTCACTGAATTCACTCTCATGGGCAACGTCGCCATCCGTGCCGGCAAGAAGCTCGATTTCGACTCCAAGAACATGAATATTACAAATGTCCGCGAAGCCAACGAATTTATCAAGCCGCACTACCGCGAAAACTGGACCATATAGGCTATTAGAAGGGCAATCCGGCCCGTCGGGTTTGGGCCTGGCGTAACCATGTACATCCGTTTTCTGTTAGAACCAGTCCTTACCATGGTACGTATTCTCAGCTACTACCAACGGACCATCTACCGCGCCCGTAGCTCAATTGGATAGAGTCGCGGACTTCGAATCCGAAGGTTGCAGGTTCGAGTCCTGCCGGGCGCGTTGCACAAACGACTGAAGCGAAAGCGGCTTCGGCCGGTGAAATTGGCTTTGTTTTTTCCGGCCGGAGAAGGCCCATTTGTCCCCGTAATCCCTTGCTGCAACCGCGTTTGTGCCCATTTTGCATTCTCGGAAATTGGCTTTGTTTTTTCAAATCCCCCCTGTCAAAGGGTCCCTCTGCTTTGTCATTCCGCACTTGATGCGGAATCCAGGACCGCTGAAGAATGCGGATTCCTGCTACCCGCCTTCGCTGGCACAGGCTCCGCAGGAATGACAGACTGGGATTTTGGGCTTGGAGCTTCGAGTCTCCGGCCAAAGACCGGAGATTGGCTTTGAATTGGCTCTGTTTTTTCGGCATCCAAGGGCGCCTGTATTTTCATAATCCATGGCCTTCAATGGGGTTGCGCGATTTGGGCCTTGCGGAAATTGGCTTTGTTTTTTCAAAAAGGCCTCAAGAATTGCCCGCCGAGGAATCTCGTATTGCGTATCGCGTATCTCGCAGCTTCTGTCTTCTGCCTTCTGTCTCCTTGCTCCCGTCTTCTCCCTTCTGTCTTCTGTTCTCCTGCATTCTCGCTTCTGCCTTCCGTCTCCCGACTTCTGCCTTCTATCTTTTATCGTACCGTCTATCTGTTCTCTATATATCTCACAGGCACGCGGAGTGCTGTCAAGCGGAATTTTTGGTTTTTTCGCCATTTTTCCATCAACATAAGACGGGTGGCGTGCGCTTTGATAGTAGAGGGGAAGATGTGGAGTCGATGCGCTGGCCCTGGGCACCCGATATTGGTGCCTTTTTGAGTGCAAGAATGGCGATGCGGTGGTGTCAGTCGTTGTGATCTGTAGCGAGCTCAAAGGTCAATTATGCGGATGAACGGACCATATCTGATTCTATACCTTATGGCTGTATCCATAGTCTGTCTGCCGAGCCTGACAAGCTGCAAGGATAGGTCTCCAACGCCAGCGAAGACGAACAGGATCCAATTGTGGGGGAACGGTTACTGGTTTCTCTTGGGCGTCAACTATCCCTGGCACAAGTACGGGCACGACTTCGGAGCCGCGGCCTGGGGGCACGATGGGGTATCACACGAGAAAAGTAACAAGGAAATTGACGCCGACTTTGCCTATCTTAAGAGCCGAGGGGTACATGTGGTTCGTTGGTTTCTCTTCGGCGACTGCAGGGCATCGCCTGAGTTTGACGCCAATGGGAATGTTGCAGGTTTCGATGAGTACTTCTACCCAGACCTGGATGCGACACTCGCTATCGCAGAGAAACACAACATCTACCTTATTCCGGTTCTGCTTGATTTCCATCTGGCCGACAAAGCTGAAAATGTGAGTGGCGTGCAGACAGGCGGACGGTCTCGTGTGATCACTGGTGCCGGGACGCGAAAATCGTTCTTGGATAACGCACTCAAACCGCTGCTCGAGCGATATGGCGAGAATCGCAACATCATCGCATGGGACGTGATGAACGAGCCGGAAGGAGCCATGATCATCCCCGGCGGCAAATGGGTCGACCACCCGGTAAGCGCCGCCGAGATGCAGTCTTTCGTTGAGGATGTTGTCGGCTACATCCATACATACTCATCGCAGCATGCCACGGTGGGTAGCGCCTCGCGGCGATTCCTGCACTACTGGACAAGCAGCAAATTGGATTTCTACCAGTATCACTACTACGAGAAGATGGAGCAGCACTCTCGTTTGGACTATCCGTACGCTAAATTGGATTTGGACAAACCATGCATCGTAGGGGAATTTGGCACCAAGAATACAAGGCGTACAATGACGCAATGCCTAAACACTATCTGGAAAAATGACTACGCTGGTGCTTTGGCCTGGAGCCATCGCGCTGGAGACGAAGCTTCCGACTTTAAGAACGTTGCCGGTGAATTTGCCGCATGGTCGAACACTCACGAAACCGATCTCAGCATTGGGCCTCATGCCCAACCCGATCTCGACGAATGGAGGTAAGAATGCAAGTCGCTATGTTGATTGTCGCCATTATAGCAGCAATTGCAGCCGTCGCGAACACAATAATCGCACTGGTGCGCATTTACTACCTTCTGAGGCAACGACAGACCATGACAGCCGAGGGTGTTGAGGCGGAAAAGGTCAACGAAATGAAAGTCAAGACCCATCGGACGATTTACATCTCGGGCTTTCGTATGGTCGCTTTCATTGTGGTTCTCGTTGCCGTCCTAGGGCTCAGGGCAAAGCTTTTTCCACCAGGTCCAGGGCCTGCGGTAGTGCCGCCGACGGTCTACGATTTTGAGAACGATACACAGGGCTGGGGCGAACACCCTGACAACAAATTACTTGTTCCGGGGCAAGGAGTTAAGGTGTATCGTGATAAGCAATCGCCTATTCGAAACACCGGCGAGTGCTCCCTTGAGTTCACCCCTACGGAAATGATGGCCAAGGACGCGTACGTCAGCGTTCACAGAAATGCGCAGGAAGCTACTATCACGGCGTACATATTTGTGCCAAAAATGGCAAATATCAATACTTCTAATACCTGTAGCACGGCCCGGATAATCGTCTGGGACAAGAGTGAGGATTCTCACGAAAGTACCCTCATAAAACTGTATCCCGGCAATTGGCAACAAATCTCGTGGGACTTGGTTGGAGAGGAGTGGCCAGGTCCGTGGCTTGAGTTTGGGATACATTTCTGGTTAGCGACTGACTACAAGGGTCCAATATACATAGATACCGTGACACTCGACAGATAGATGAAGGAGGCCGAAAATGTTAAACAGGATTGCTTGTGTGATTGTTCTTATGGTTGGAGCCAGTCTGGTCGGGAGCTGTGCAGCCGCGACCAACAAGACAGACGGAAGAATCGACGCTCACACGTTGCTAGCTGATCTAAAGGAGATGATCAAAGAGACACCCGAAACGAAACAGAAGTGCCAGGAAATGCTGGAGAATATCCGTGCCTGGCGAGAAAAGAGCTGGAAGCAACTTCAAGGTCAGAGCGTATCACCCAAGTACGGTTTTGAATACCAATGGAAACCTCAGACCTACGAAGATTCCATGGCCTGCACACAGGCGCTCTTTTCGGATGAACGGCATGTCGAGGGCAATTGCTCACTGAAGATGATGATGGACCTTGTTGGCGGCCACAAGCGCAGGAGCAAGGGTGAGGTGTGGGTCGACATGCGCGATCATCCGCCAGTTGGGGAACACGTTCCTGTAAATATGCTTGGCCACACAGTTGCGGCATCGATATACGCACCTTGGCGTGCTCGGGGGAAGCCTGACAAGCCCAATGGTTTCCAAGTTTTCGTCAAGGACAAGGACTACAGAAGTCAGTATGGTCCATGGCACAATGTCAGGGAAGCGGAATGGTTCAAGATCTCGCTCAATGTCAGCCCTTTCGCACCGAGAGGTGGGCACATGGACTCCGGATTTGATCCCACGCAGATCATAGTCGTCGGTGTGGCGATGGGCGCCGGAGGCGGTTCCAAAGCAACGTACAAGGGGCCCGTCTACGTCGATGGCGTGGACTGGCAGTAAAGGCACATGTTTGAGGCGAACCGGGTTTGACACAGACGTACGGGTATACACTGCACCAAATTAAGGGGTGGACCATGAGAACCATGTTGATGTTGCTACTTCTAATATCCCTGTTGGCCCTTCCGACGAGACTTTGGGCGAACGCTTGGATGTTGGATGCCGGAGAAGGATTCGCAGAAGTATACAACAAGTTCTATTGGGCGACGCAGGATTATGACTATCGCGGCAACATGACAGAGAAGCCCAACAGCGGCAGATATGAGGAGTTCAGACCTGAGTTGAAGGTCGAATATGGGCTTTGTGACCAACTTAACCTGCTGTTTGCTATTCCGTACAAATGGGCAAGGTGGGAGGATATCAACGGTACCCTCGAAAACAACGGCGCGGAATTCGTTGGTGTCGGTGCCAAGCTCAGGTTGTCTAAGGATCTGGGAAGGAGTCCCGCCGCGAGCCTCCAAGTCAAGTTCGAAACGCCGGGAGGCTACAATAGAGATACGCCGCCATCACTTGGGCATGGGAAGTCAGATCTGGAAACGCGCCTCATGATAGGCAAAGTGCTCGATAATAGGAGAGTGTTCGGAACGCCCGTGAGACTCTACCATGTCGGCGGAGAGATCGGCTACCGCACACTAAACAATAAGATACCGTATTTCGTCGAAGTGGGCTTGCGACCGGCAAAATCAGTGTTGGTCAAGGGCATGATCGATGGGGTCTTTGCCACCTCCGATATAGACCGGCCGCCTGCCGATGCTGAACTGATTCAGAAGAAATACGAGGAGTATTCGAAGGTTATGGTCGAAGTCCTGATTAGCCCGGACAGGGTATTCGGCGTTCTCAGGGATGCTAAAGGTTTGAGTATAGGGCTCGGGTACGGATACACCTTCTACGGAAAGAACACGGCTGTCGGATCAGAGATTACTCTAAAGCTATTCTACAGGTCCTAGCAGTCACACACTTTTGAAGTCTGTGGCTATGCCAAGCAGGATCGTTGGCGGAAGATCCCTGTCAGGCAATGACAGCCACCTACTTACGATGACAATAAAGGGTGACTGTGCCCCTAGTATTCCGACAAAGTAGGCAAAAACATGAGTCACATTAGAAGGCTCTTGCGGCACCCCACAGCGGTAGCTGCACTAATCTTGGGTATCCTGGGCATCTTGGGTGCCGTGACAGAGGTAAGTTGTCACAGTGCTCCGACAGGCCGAAGAGCAGACCCCAACGTGCTTACACAGGAAGAGATCGACGGATTCCGTATCGAAGTCAATCAAGCAGCTCAAGAAGTGACAATCTTCGACCCTGACCGCATCTCAAGGGCCGCGCGACTTCTTGGCCGTGCCCTGGGTGACGAGAGGCTGGAAACTGCAGATCCGACTCTCGCTGCGAAGGCACACAGAGTCATGGCGGCGGTTCATTTCTGTGCCGATTTGTGCAGAAGCACCTCACCCGACGTAAAGAAACTCGCGACAAACGCCTATGGAAAAGCTACTTACGAACTCCAGGAGAGCCTTCGTCTCGATCCGAATCAGACTGACGCTCGTGAACTCAGAACCGCAATTGAGAAACTGAAAGAAATGCAATCGAGTGGGCGCTTGCCGCTGCTAGAATACGACGGCCTTATAGGAACACTGGTGAACTCGCTTAAGAAGTGACCACCGCGGAATGCCGAACACAGAGATCAGGGGAATTAAAGGTGTCCGGGGGCACATTTTTCGATGAGGAGTGCTTGATAATGATAGGTCTTCATGAAGGGCAGCGGGTGGCGAGACCATCCGGGCCGTCGTTCTGAACACAGTCTTGCGTTGAAGAGCTCTGGACAAGTATCTGTTAACGGCGGAGGGGAGAGGGCGGAAGACGCTGAAATTGGCACTTCTGTGGGGTGATCTTATTGAATTGGGTGTGGGGAGGGGGTGTAATCGCGGGCGGAGTCGTGCCGGATGGCTTATCAGCCCGGCGTGTCCTGGCCGGCATCGCAGGGTCGCCTGGCGTACAAAAGACGAGGCCTTGCGAGACAATGCAAGGCCCCAAGTGGGCGATACAGGACTCGAACCTGTGGCCTCACGGGTGTGATCCGTGCGCTCTAGCCAACTGAGCTAATCGCCCTTAGTCCAGCTACATTAGAACGGAAGAGCCTACGGTCTGTCAAGCGGTAATACTGATCTCGCAGCATCAACATTCATCCCTCCGTGGAGGCACGAAGTACGAGCCGAGGGTCCAAGCCTCACTCTGCCGTGGCGATGTTGATACGTCCGAACTTGACGCCCTTCATGCTCAGGATGTTCTCTCCCACCCTGATAATCTCGCCGGCACGTCCTCGCAGCACAACTATCTCGAGGCAGTCGTGCTCGTTCAAGTGTACGTGCAGAGAGGAAATCGCGTGCAGGATATGCGAATGCTGTATGCCGATGAGCTTCTCCGCCAGCCTTGTCGCATGATGATCATAGACCATGAATATGGCGGCGACGGTCTCGGTCTTCGGATCGCTCAAACGCTCCTGGCTCAGCTGCTGCCTGATGAGGTCCCGTATAGCCTCGGACCGATTCTGATAGCCCTTTTTGGCAATGAGTTTGTCGAATTTCGTGAGCAGTCTCTTTTCAAGTGACACCCCGATGCGTTCAAGCTGTGTCATTTCTGTCCTCGTGCAGCCCTGTATCGTGTTTCAAATAGTATCACAGCCGTCGAAGGCCCCAAGTTCTATCCCTTGCTCGTCACATATATTACCTGCTCTGCGAACAGATTGGGAGCGACTCTTATTGGGCTGAGGCTGTTCTTGGTCAACGGTATCTTCTTTTCGACTGTGACGCCCAGTTTTCTGCAGAACTTGTCAAAATCCTTCAGTGAAAGAAAGTGGATATTGGGTGAGTTGTGCCAGCCGAAAGGCAAATCACTGGTTACCGGGGCCTTGCCCAGCAGGGATAACTGCGCTCTGCACCGCCAATGAGCAAAGTTCGGGAAACTGACGATCACTCTTTTGCCCACGCGCAACAGTTCCTTGAAGACCTTCTTGGGATTCTTGACGGTCTGCAGCGTTTGTGACAGGATCACATAGTCGAAGCTTTTGTCTGCGTAGCTTGTGAGCCCGCGTTCAACGTCACGTTGTATGATTGACAGGCCGCGACAGACGCCGGCCAATACGAGGTCCTGCTGCAGCTCCACGCCCTTGCCTCTTATGTTCTTGTCGGCGGAAAGCCTTGCCAGCAACTCTCCGTCGCCGCAGCCGACGTCCAGAACAGTGCTCTTCGGGTCGATTAGCGATTCGATTAATTCATAGTCAACTCGCGTGCGTCGGGCTTGGTCAATCTGGCTTATGTGATCCGTCTTTGTAACCGAGTCGGGCTTTTGCCGGTGTCGGACCCCGGGCTGGTGGGTTGCTTCCAAGAAGCCGGAGATGAACGAGCCGAGCGTCGCGACCTCCAGCAAGAATGCGTCGTGGCCATATGAAGATGCGATGTTGCAGAAGCTGACATCCTTGCCGTTCGTCACTAACGCATCGACTATCGCCTCAGATTGCTCGGGCGTAAAAAGCCAGTCGCTGCTGAAACTTGCCACCAGGAATCTGGCTTTGACGTTGGCGAAGGCTTTGGTCAGTGAGCCGTACTGCTTCTGCAAATCGAAGTAGTCGGCGGCCCTTGTAATGTAGAGATAACTGTTGGCGTCGAACCTTTCAACAAAGCTTTGCCCCTGATAGTCCAGGTACGTCTCGACGGCAAACTCGGAGTTGAAGTCATAGCTGTAGTCCTCGGAACTGCGTAGTTGCCGTCCGAACTTTTTGCGCATTCCCTCTTCCGAAAGGTACGTAATGTGCCCGATCATCCTTGCGATCGCCAGGCCCATATCGGGGCCTTTCTTGCCTTGGTACTGGCCGCTGGCGAAATTGGCGTCGGCCAAAATGGCGTTCCTGCCCACGGCATCGAACGCTATGGCTTGGGCCGCCAGATGGCTTGTGGTAGCGATGGGCAGGGCGGCCCTGACGAACTCGGGGTAGTCAATCGCCCACTGCAGAACCTGCATTCCGCCCACCGAGCCCCCGACGACGGCCAAGAGGCTCTTTATGCCGAGGTTGTCGAGCAGAAGCTTCTGCACTTTGACCATATCGGCGATGGTTATGATGGGAAAGTCCAAGCCGTATGGCTTCTGGGTCGCCGGATTAATCGAGGAAGGTCCCGTGGTGCCTCTACAGCCACCGAGGAAATTCGGACATATGACAAAGTATTTGTCGGTGTCGATCCCCTTGCCGGGCCCGACCATAGTGTCCCACCAGCCCGGCTTCCTGTCGTCGGGGCTGTTGTAGCCGGCCACGTGGGCGTCACCGCTGAGCGCATGACATATCAGAACGACGTTGTCGCCGGCCTCGTTAAGTTCGCCGTACGTCTCATAGGCTACGTCAATTGGAGCCAGGGTCTTGCCGCACTCGAGCAGCAACGGATGCTGTGGCTCCACGAGCCGGATAGTCTGAGTCCGAACAATGCCAACCGAATTGTTCCCAGTCTGTGCCATATTGGAGTCAAGTATACCTTAAAGCCTGGCCCTGTAAAGCTGCGCAGCAAGCTTCATTCCGAAAGGTGTCTCCGCCGCCACATGATTACTAATATTGCCTATCGGAAACTAACCTTCATCTGTGAGGCCGTGGTCCTGGTCGTCTGAATCGTACGGTCGCGTATGTGCCTTGCAGATCGGCCAGCCACAAGACCGGAAGGCTACTCTGGCTTCGTGCCAGACTATGGGGGCGGCTGACGTTTCGATAGGAGTGCGGAGGAACTCACACTTTGGGACTGCCCGCAAGCGCATCGGCATGAGTCGCATCCGGCGAGCCGTCATCGGGTTTCCTCTGCGAATCGAGCAAATCATCCGGCGTAAGTTGGTCCGGTCTCTTGCCCAACTCGTTGCTGACCTTCTGTGCCCATGAGACCATACTTTTGATGACCTCAGGATCGAATTCATATGCGGACGAATCGGTCAGGATATTCATTGCCTCGCTAAGGGCTAGTGAGCTACGGTAAGGTCGGTTTGAGGTGAGCGCGTCGAGTGTGTCTGCCACAGCGATGATGCGTGCGCCGAGAGGGATGGAATGCCCTGAAAGCCCATCCGGATAGCCCCGGCCGTTCCACCTCTCATGATGATGGCGGATTATGGCTGTCTCTCGCTCCAGAAAACTCATTTTGCTCAGGATGCGGACTGCTATGATCGGGTGCTCTTCTACAACGCTGCGTTCACGGGGCGAGAGCAATCCAGGTTTGGATAATATCGCGTCGGGCACTCCAATCTTGCCGATGTCGTGAATCATCGCGGCGCGCCGAATGACGTCTATTTGCCCGGGCCCGATATTCATTTCCTCAGCTATTCCTACGGCATAGAGCACCACGTTTTCCGAGTGAGCACTTGCAAACTCATCTTTAGCCTCAAGTGCCTGAACCAAACCCCAGATGCTTTGCATGAACATTTTCTCTGCCTGTTCAGACATGCCCGCAATGCGTCTTTGCAGCCTTTTGACCTTGTCTATCTCAATGTCGTTCGCATCAAGGCGTTTTGACATGCCCCCGTTCCATATCTTGATGCAATTGCGACCTGCGGTCTTTGCCTCGTAGAGAGCCAAGTCGGCTCTGCGCATTACCTCGCTGGGCGAGTCGTCGTCATCGGGCAGACTCTGTGCTATCCCGCAGCTAATTGTCACGGGCAGCTCCTCTCCGAGTTTGATCCCCCGAACGAGCGAGCGAGCCCGCTCCAGCGATTTGAAGGCATCCTCGGCCTTGGTTTCCGGCATCAGAATGACAAATTCGTCACCTCCGTAGCGAGCCAGCACATCGGAGGCCCTTTTGTGGCCCCTCAGACATGTAACAAGCTGTTTCAGCGCATCGTCTCCAGTGGCATGGCCCATGACATCATTTATTGTTTTGAAGTGGTCGAGGTCAATGAGTCCAACAGAGAATGGGTGCTTGTACCGTTTTGCACGTGCGTATTCGGCTTGCAGTTCATCCTCAAGAAGTCTCCTTGAGCCTACGCCCGTCAGTGCATCGGTCAGGGACGTTAACCTCGCTTGTTGGTAGAGACTCGCATTTGTCAAATGCGAGGTCAGAATTTCTTTTGTTAACTTCGCCTTGTATGAAGTCAGCTCTCTGTTCTCTGTAATTGCCGGGGCCAACCCACACATACACAAGTACCCGGTCAAGTGTTTCTTCTTGCCTGATGAAGGTTCCTTCAGCCCCGATATCTTGAGCGGGACTACCAAACGGGGGGCTTGTGCTCCGAGCTCTTGGCATTCATCTGGAATTCTATTGTAGTAGAATCCACTCTTGTCTGAAGGGCCGGTGTCGGCTGGACGTTCGAGATGCTCTTCTGGACAGCGACAGCTATTGTGGCTGAGCAACTCGGCAGTTCCCGTTGCCGAGGAGTCGCTGTAAAGACACAGCACACAATGATCGGCGTGAAAGAGTCTGGGCACTTCCCTGGTGACTATGTTGGCTGCTTCGTATATGTCTATGCTCTTGAGGCAATTGGAGAGCATAGCAACCTCTTCAGCCGCCGCTCGATCCTCCAGACGCTGCTGTCCGATTAGGTCACGAGCCGAGAGTATGCCTACTACCACCCCGCCTTCCACTATGGGCAAGTGACGAATTCGATGGGTCGCCATGATCTCCCGAGCTCTGCTGGTAGAAGTCCCGAGGGGACAGGACACAACTCGTGCGGTCATTATCTCCCCTACCGTAACCTTCTGAAGGTCTTCTGAAGAGATGGCCACTCGATTGGAAATGTCCCGCTCGGTCACGAGGCCCACAAGCCGTCCGTTTCCGTCATTCACGATAAGAGAGCTGACTTTATGAGTCATCATCTTAGATGCGGCCGCTTCGACGGTTTCGCCTTGAGTGATCGCTATGATCTCTGTGGTATGCCCTATAATATCATCCATCTTGGACGCCCTTGTCTGTCTCATCACGTGTGGCCAAGTACTATGATCGGGGGCCTATCCAACCGCCTACAAGCTTACTGTATCGGCTCTAATCATGGGTCACTTTAGCTCGTCAAGCCGACGCGTCCATGGCTTTTGGCGGTAGCGAAGGCTAATGGTGCCGGGATGCGAACAGCATACCGCACCTGTATACGCTGAGACCCTCTGCGTTGGCGTGCCGATTGGCCGGCGAAAAACGTCCGTCGTCAATTTTATGGTTCTCGCGGCTGTTGATAATTGTCGATACTGACATAGTAATCTGTTGACCGGTGAGCAGATGTCAGCTATCGCCGAGGGCTGTTTCATGCCGCTCCAGGAAGGACCGGGCAGTCGCTCGCAGATACGATGGGCACGACGTTATAATCTTACCAGATTGAGGCGAAACTCTGAGAAACTGGGCCGAAAACTGGCAGAATTGCTGGAAAAAGCGTTACGTTCAGCACCTTTGGCGGCACTTAGATAATGGTTTGGGAACGCCAATTAGGGTAGTAGCAGCCCTGTATGAACGAAAAGTCCGACTACATTAGGCTGGTTCAGCGAGCTCAACTTGGCGACGAGAAGTGCCTGAATCGCCTGGCTGAACTCGCAAGAGAGCGTCTCCACGTGTATGTCTACCGTCTTACGCTGGCCGACGACCTCACCCAGGAAATCGTACAGGAGAGTATGTTAGAGATGTGCAGGATATTGGGCAAACTAAAGAGAGCCGATCGCTTCTGGCCCTGGCTTTACGGGATAGCTGTAAACAAGCTGCATCGCCACCACAGAACACAACGCGCTCGGGCCAAGCTGACAAAGGCCTGTGCCGGGTGGAGCGGCACCCCCAAGGCACGCCAAGAGGGCTTGGAGACTCTGGTAAGCCAGGAGCTGAAGCAAATTGTTGCTGGTGCGATGCAGAAGCTCAGAACCAGACACCGGGCGGTGTTAGTGATGCGCTGCTACGACGGAATGTCGTACGCGGAGATTGCCGAGTCGATGGGGTGCAGCGAGTTCAGCACGCGGATGCTGTTCTTGCGGGCCAAGCGTTCCCTTCAGAAGCAGCTGTCCCGCAACGGCTTTGGAAAAGGCTCACTATTGGCGGCCTTGATCTTGTTCGGGAAGATGACCGCTCCCAGCGAGGCGGTCGCAGCCAACCTATCGGTGACAGCGGCCACTACTAAAGTCGGCTTGCTCGCAGGATTGGTTGGCGCAGCAACAAGCAAGACGGCCATCGTGTCGCTCACAACAGCGGGCGTTCTGACCGTAGGCAGCATGGTGGTGACTTCAGGGCCGCAGAAGACGGAAGTCGGCACGTCCGGAGAATCGGCAGGCGGTTCGCACATCGCCAGTCTGATCGGACAGGCGGAGAATGACAGCGAAGAATACTGGTACTTCTTCCCGGAAGGCCCCGGCAAGCCGATGATGATGCGCTTGAAAGTCGACACGGGTGGCGGACAACCATATTGTCAATTGCTGCAGAACGACCAGGGCAACTATCACTATCAGGATGACACTATCCACATCAACAACTATCGGATGTGGTCCAATGACCTTGGCGTGTTCAGGGTACCGACGGACAGTCCCGAACTCAGTGAGTTCCTCTTTGAGCTCGACCCCGGAGCAGAACCGATGCAGAACGTTCGCAGCAGGGGCACAGGTTTGCTGGTGATAGCGGCACGCAATCGAGGGCAAGCCAGGAACCGCTCCTGGGCGATCCGTCACTACAACCTGCTTGACGAAGACTACTTTCAAGCGGATTGGCCGGCTGGTGTGAAGATTGTCGATAACCGTGACGCAATGCACAAACGCGGGTGGACCTATTTCAAAGTCACGGGCGAGCTCGACGACAGGAAGGTCTCCGGGGTCGGAAGGGTGCCGTTTGTTTATGCGACAAGCAAACAGTACGGTCCCTGGCTCAGGCTGGCGGTCGGTGATGACCTGAGGATTGCCGATGACGGGGCTGCAGCCTGTATATATGGTGAGGGAGCCAGGTTGGTGGCGAGCTATGAGGGCGGCAGTTTCTTTGGAGGACTGGCTCAGCCGTGGATGGGACTTCATACCATCGACTGCGTCCGTCGAGAAGCAGCCGAACAGCGTATCCGGTTCGAGACTGAACACTCGCCCGGCAGCGAGAAGGCGAAAGTCGAGCTTGCCTGTGAACAAGTCAGGCTCGTCTACACCATTGATCTAGAAACGGATGTCATCGACGAGATAACGTTCTCTAAAGCAGACCGTACCCGGGGGTATCTGAGATTCTCATACCTGCAGGAAGTTGACAGTGCAATTACTGAGTTTGCCAAGCCGAGGGTAGAAAGCAGCCGAGGGCCGCGCCGGAAGGGCAACGGTCCGTTGTGGCTCGCACAGTTAGTAGAAGGTTCGCTGGGCAAGTAACCGGCCATACCTCAATGACGACTAAAGGGCTGGTACGATTAGTAATTAGGCAGAGCAGAATAGGACCAGCCCTTTTTCTGACAATGGTCCGACAGAATCTGGAAGGGACCGAAACGATGAATAAGAGATCCCTGACAACTGCGGTGGTGGCATCGGCCATAATTGGCGCTGCACCGTTGTGTGGTGCCCTGTGGGCAGCTTCCGCCTATACCAATACATACTTATTCGTGCCGGATCAAAGTCACGTCGTCCAGACAGGCGGTTTTGCCGGGATTCGTGAGACCTACACCATCGAAGGGCAGTTCCAATTGAGTATTGACCCGGATGCAGGTACTGCTTCGTTTGACTGGGTCAGTGCCACACTTGGCGAGAGCGGTTTCCTGTCCACTCGGAGCCTGGGCATGCTGTTCAACATGACCAAGCTGACCGGCACCGTTATCAATGATGCGAGGATTGAGTTTAAGGGCACCAGCTCCGTTGACACCGAGGTTGCTATCACCATCGTGGTGACGGTCGTGGGCGATTCGGCTCGTCTGACCGGTGACATCACTCCACCGTGTTGCGATCGGTTCAATTTTGATCTGGACGCTGTTGCCCAGAAGGAGCCGGGCGGCTGGGTGTATCGCTACTTCGATGATTTCGACACCGACAAGGCCAGGGAGGACAGCTACATTCATTCTCTTTTCTGGCCGGCGGGGGCCTTTCCGCCACCGGAGCCCTATCTACACTATGATGGCCCGGAAGGCAGTCGAGGGCTGGTCTTCGTGGACTACCGGGGTGAGCCGGCCCACCTCGGCTACTGCTTGCCACTCGGCCCCGCCCAGGGACTGCGTGCGGTCAGGGGTAGTCTGGAAATCGATGTCCTGTTTCCGCGTAATGCCGATGTCTCACAGTCTCCGCCGGGCTACTTGCTGTATTCGGCTTCTGCAGACGGCCTGACGTGGTCGACACCCGAACTGCTAAGCAGGGGTTACAACAACATCCCCATAGCATCCTTGCGGGGGACCTGCTACGTAATCTTCTTCGGAACGAGGGTGGTTATTGACAACGTTGAAGTGCACCTGTACTCTCCTGCGGCCACTGTACGCGTGCCGGAAGACTTCGAGACTATCCAAGAGGCCATCGATGTTGCCGCAAACGGTGATGTCGTCGAGGTAGCGCCAGGCGTATACGCTGGTCCAGGCAATCGCGACATAGAGTTCCGCGGTAAAGCTATCACCGTTCGCAGTGCCAACGGCCCCGAAGAAACCGTCATTGACTGCGCGGAGCCAAGCAGCACCGGCGCGATACAGCACAGAGGGTGCTATTTTCACGAAGCAGAGAAGTCAAACACTGTACTGCGGGGATTTACTATTCGCGGAGGCAAAATCAGCGGCTCGGAGGTTCCTCCGGATAATACGCCCTGGGACCCGGATCCGGCAAATCCTGTTGGCGGCGGCATATACTGTGAGTACAGCAGTCCGACCATCATCAATTGCGTGGTGAAAGACTGTGGGGCCGAGGTCGGCGGGGGGATCGGTTGCGTAGGTAGCGCGCCGACAATCGTAGATTGCGCAGTCGAGGGCTGCACCGCCGGAGGCTTTGGCTCGTCCCGGTCCGGCGGCCGAGGGGGCGGCATAGGACTAATTAGAGACTGCAATGCAAAGATAAGCAACTGCATCATCCGAGGCAATTCCGGTTACTACAACAGCCATGGAGGCGGAATATACTGCCGTCAAAGCAGCGCCGTGATAAACGACTGTGATATTTCTTCAAACAAGGCGCCAGGCAACATCGAAGGCGGAGGTTTATACTGTGCCGGGCGGTCGTCAAGGATGATTCTGCAGAACTGTATCATCTCACACAACGCGGCTGATGCTGGAGCCGGCGTATTCACAGAGCGTGGTTCGAGCAACGTTGGAGGCCCTGAGACGGCGTCTCTACCTTGCCAGGTTCGCGTAACAAACTGCACTGTTGCTCACAACCGATTGTCCGGCCCGCAGATGCCCGTCTTCCCGGGCGGTGGTATACACTCTGTCGGCTGTGACATCGTGATTAAGAACAGCATTGTGTGGTACAACGAAGGCACTCCGATATCACTTACGAATCCTCTGTCCAACAGTCCCGTTCTGTATTCGGATATCGAACGTGGGTATTTGGGCCCCGGAAATATCGGGGACGAACCCTTATTTGCACCTACAGCAGTGCCCGACTACCACCTACAGTCTATCTACGGCCGGTTCAACCCTGCCAGCGGAATGTGGGCAACTGACAATGTCCACAGTCCCTGTATTGATGCCGGCGACCCTCATGATCCGACAGGCCATGAACCTTTCCCCAACGGCAAGCGCATCAACATGGGTGCTTACGGCGGAAGCCGTCAGGCGAGCAAAGGGATCGGTCACCTGGTGTTCCACGTCGACGGGGCAAATGGAGACGACTCCAACAGCGGCTTGAGCAGAGCCAAACCGTTCGCAACCATACAAAGAGGGATCAGCTCTGCAAGAGATGGTGACACTGTTGTGGTCTGGCCCGGCGTGTACGAAGAGGAGGTCAATTTCGACGGTAAGGCCATAGCGGTCCAAAGTGCCGCCGATGCCGCCGTCGTCGTAGCTTCGCGAGGCTATGCGTTCTCATTCTTCAGAGGTGAGGACTCCAAGAGCATTCTGAGGAATTTCGTCATCCGAGACAGCGAATACGGCATCTTCTGTGAAGGCGCATCTCCTACCGTCAGCAACCTCACGATAGTGAACAACGTTTTCGGCATTGCCGCTTACGGTGGAGCGGATCCCAACATAACCGACTGCATTCTCTGGGACAACGCAAGTGGTGATCTCTTCCAAAGCGACGCTCGCCACAGTTATGTCGGAGGGCGGGGTCATGACGACACATTAGGTAGTATCGACAGAGATCCGCTCTTTGCAGATCCTGCCAACGGAGATTACCACCTCCGGTCCAGATATGGCAGATACTGGCCCGCACACGATGTCTGGGTCATTGATCGAGTGACAAGTCCTTGTATCGATGCCGGCGACCCGAGCGTGTACCCAGAGAGAGAACGGATGCCGCACGGAGGTCGACTCAATATGGGTGCCTACGGTGGTACTCCGTATGCGAGTATGAGCGCCTGGCCGCTACGAGCTGATGTAAATGAGGACGGTGTCGTGAACGTCAGGGACTTTGCGATAGTAGCTGATACCTGGCTGGACGCTCTGCCCTGGGCACCCCGTGAACTGTCCAACGTCGATATAGTGATGCCGGTGGACGGAACCGTCGTTCCAATGCCTGAGGCGCGGCCGATCAGCGACGCCCCCGCCACACGGCTGCGGCTTCAGGGCAGATGATCCGGTGTCGGGCCCGGGAGGGAGGCTGAGAGTGCTTTGGGCAAGATGGCTGGGGTGATGGACGGGGCAAATACCGGCGATTTCGCCGGAATCGGACTTGGACGTGCGAGCATAGGAGACAGCGAGGCTGTGACGGCAAGGTCTGCAGCCCCGCGTCGTTCTGCGCGCCGCAGCCGTGAGTTTTACGATCGGACTTGCAGTTGCACCGGCAAAGGTATATAATATACCATGTTGTGGACGGTAGATCGTAGGCACGAGAAAGGGATTTCTGGGCAGTTTCGGAGGATGAGCCAATCGATTCGCGGGGCAATAGCTTCGGTGACGGGCTAAATCGGGCAAGGGGATTCACCCTGCTCGAGCTGCTGGTCGTAATATCTATCATCTCGCTGCTGATGGCGGTTGCGCTGCCGGCACTGGACGGTGTCAGGCAAAGCGCCCGGACCATACTCGGCACCAACAACCAGAAGCAGATTGCCGGAGGAGTCAACCTGTTTGCACTGGACAACGACGATAGGTATCCGGAATCCGTGGCCACCGTCGGATTCGGAGATAGTTGGAATTGGTCCGACCCGGCGAAGCTGACGGGCAACCGCAGGCGAAGTCCCGGGCTGCATCGCTCCATGAGCGCCTACTTGTACAACTATCTTCCCGATGCGACCGTCATGTACTGTCCGAACGCCCCCCGGAGATACAAGTATCTTCAGGAAGCGTGGGATGCGGGCGACGACTGGGACAACCCCGAGACATCATTCCCGTCCGATCCGGTTGGCGGGACGTATTGCTTCTACTGGAACTATGTGGGCTTTCTCGGGTACGA
>CP070675.1:4836183-4840637 GCA_020352215.1 Phycisphaerales bacterium | reverse complement strand
AAACGATGTGATGAGCTTGCACAGCAGGCCAAAGGCGCGTAACAAAGAATAGCGGAGCCAAATCTGAGCAGACTCCACCCGATCCTAAGAAGATGTGGCGGTTTACCTACTGAAAGTGTCGGACATCGTGTAACATTTCTGCTGTTCTCCTTATGTGAGGATTGGAAATCGTGAATTCCGGGAATGGAGCCACTATATAATGACCAAACCGAAACACTGCAACGTGCTGGTGGGCACAGTCTGGTTCTTGATGTTGACGGTGCTTTCTTTCGTCCCGATATGCGAGGCACAGACTCCTGCGTCCACTGATGCGGAAGTCACCTCAACGAGGATTCTCGCCGATGGTCTGGATGATTCTGAGAGCCAGATTCTCGAGCGCTTTGCAGCCAGATTGGAATCGTACCGCAAGCAACTGAATATTCCCGGAATGTCGGCGGCGGTCATCAAAGACCAGCAATTGGTGTGGGCTGAAGGCTTTGGATTTGCCGACCTTGAAAACAAGGTACTGGCCACGCCCAGGACCCCCTATCACCTTGCTTCGCTGACAAAGACCTTTGCGTCGCAGGTAATCATGCGGCTGGTCCAGGAAGGGAAAATCAAGCTTGACGATCCCGTGAAAAAGTATGGCGTGAAAATCCGAAACGATCCGGGCATCACGGTCAGGCACCTGTTCACCCATACCTCAGAGGGTAGACCCGGCAATGATTACAAGTACAACGGCTCCCGATTCGGTTTTCTTGGCAAGGTCATTGAGAATGCCTGCGGCAAATCATTCCGCGAGTTGGTCGTCACCCAAATATTGAAGCCCACGGCAATGCTGGACACCGCACCGGAACTGCCACGGTCGGCCGTCAAGGATTTCAGGCAAGATTCGCCATTGGAGGACATCGAGGAAAACTTCAAGCGCGTTAACAAGCAGCTTGCCAAACCTTATGCGCTCAACGACTCGTTTGAAGTGGTGCCCAACGACTATCCTAATCCTGATCACTTTGGAGTCTCGACCGGCTTAATCTCTACCGTCATCGACATGGCCAAGTACGACAGAGCGATAGACAACCACGCTTTCATTACAGCCGAGTCCCAGGAATTAGCGTTCACTCCGACTGTCTCCAACCGCCGCGATACTCTGCCCTACGGCTTGGGCTGGTTTGTTCAGAGCTTCGCGGGCACGAAGCTCCTGTGGCACTACGGCTGGGAGGTCAGCTATTCGGCCCTTATCGTCAAAGTGCCCGAAGAGCATGTCACCTTTGTTGTCTTCGCCAACACGGACTATCTGAGCCGGCCGTTTGACTTGGGTTCCGGCGATGTTCTCAACTCTCCACTGGCCGTGGAATTTCTAAAGACCGTGGCCTTCAGGGACAGATTCGCCGAGTCGGTTCCTGATATTGCCTGGGACTCGCAAGCGGCAGCAATCATCTCACAGTTCGCGAAGGTCAAGGACGCGGAACTAAAGGAACTGTTGAAACGAGAACTGATGTCCAACCTGATGCTCAACCACCATATGAAGAGAGAGCAGGATACCAGGAGGTTGATGGATGTTCATATACGGGTATTCACGCGGGATGAATTTGAGAGCTTTCCCGATCAACCTATTATTGCGACCATCGACAACGTCGGTGACGGTGAATATCGGATTGTCGGATTCGAACTTGAGAAAGATACTGCCGTTCGTGTCTACTCGATCGGTGAAGCCACGCGAGGGTTCATGTTCGATTACGGAGGGATAGAGAATGCGCAGACAGGCCAGCTTATCTGGGAGATGTACGGCATCTTGACAGAACACGCCGGAGGAGCGCCAAAGAACCGCAAGGTAGACCGGATTTTGCCCCTGCCTACAGGAATGTACAGGTTGCACTACCGGTCCGATGAGTCCCATTCATTCGACAACTGGAACGCCCTGCCGCCCGATCACTACTGGTGGGGGATAAGGCTTTTTGATGCAAGCGCGTCGCGGGACCATGCGAATGTCCAATCTTGGGAAAGGGCGGCAGCGCCGGAGGAATTGGGCTGGTCTTCGGAGAGACTGCAGGCACTGGAATCCGACCTGGAGAGACTCAAGACCGATGCCTTGATGATAGTGACCGATGGAAAGGTGGCCTATGAATGGGGCAAGACGACGAACAACATCTACTCCCATTCCACTCGCAAGAGCTTGCTCAGCGCGCTCTACGGCACGTACGTCGCCGAGGGCAAGATCGACACCTCTCTGACGATGGAAGAGCTGGGCATCACGGAGCATGTTGCCCTAACCGAAGATGAAAGGAAAGCGAGGGTGATTGACTTACTCAAGGCCCGCTCAGGTGTGTACATCCCAGCTGCTGCCGAGGTCAAATCCATGCGGGATGCGAGACCCAAGAGGGGCGATCACAAGCCTGGGATGAACTGGTACTATAATAACTGGGACTTCAACGTTCTCGGAACGATCTTCAGGCAGGAAACCGGTGAAGACATCTACGGAGCATTCAAGCAGCGCATTGCAGAGCCGATCGGAATGCAGGACTATGTCTGGGAAAAGCAACGGTATAGCTATGAACAGAATTTCTCGATCCACCCGGCATATCCTTTCCTGATCTCGGCGCGTGACATGGCCAGACTCGGGCAATTGTTTCTGCAGAACGGCCGGTGGGGGGACACGCAGGTTATCTCGGCCGATTGGGTAGCGGAGAGCACGCGCGCTTATTCGGAGACCAACAGATCCGCCGTCGGCTACGGCTATATGTGGTGGATAGTCACGGACGACTTCTGTGGTATGAAAGAGGGGGACTACTACGCCAGTGGTTATGGAGGCCAGAAGCTGTTCGTCCTTCCCCGAATCAATACGGTCGTAGTCCACCGGGTGAACATATATAACGCCGGGATAGATGTTGGAGTCACCAGCAGCGCACCTTTTCAACTCATGCCTAAGATCATGAAGGCATACACGGGCCAGAAAAAGAAAGTACTGCCTGTTCTCGCTGCGGAGATGATGCCGCAGCAACATCTTCTGAAGGACTACGCCCAAATCCAAGCGGCCATTGTGGCTGGCGTCGAAGCAGTCCTCATCGGCTGGCGATACGCGGCATGGACCTGGCTGTTGCTGGTGGCCGGTTCGGCGGTTGTCTTTATGCTGGACTTGGCGTGGGGCCCCCGCCCGTCCTGGCCGCGCAGGCTTATCTGGGTACTTGGAATTGTCCTTCTTGGCCCATTGGGACTACTTACTTACTATTACTCATACCGCCGGCCGTCGCGCTCGCCGGACATGCAGGCTGCGATGACGACTTGGCGGCATGCCGTATACGCCGCGGTCCATAGCGTGGCCGGCTATGTCGTCGGGGTGCTGGTCACGGTCGCCTGTTTTGTCTTCTGGTGGCCTAACGCTCACTGGACGACGATTTTGCCCGTTGGTTATGTTGCGCCGTTACTGATCGGGCTGCTGATTTTCCGGGCGCCGTTTGTGCTCCGGCAGTTAGGCGGGCGATACTGGCTTGCCGTCCGTCGGGCGTTGTCTCTTGAGGTTATCTCCATGAATCTGGTCTTTGCCGGTTTTGGGCCTGTGTTCCTGTTCTTGAGATATCGGCTGTTCGCCGATTCTCTTGAAATGATTAGCCCGTTCTTCTTGCTCACGCTGTCACTCGCCGTAGCTCCCGGCACACTGATGCTCGTTCTGTTCAATGCCTGGCTCTGCCGCCGCGGCTTGCATTCCGTACTTGTCCAGCCTGCCGTAACGAGAGATGTCGCTGATGCTACGAAGACCAGGGGACCCTTCTTGAAAGACACGTGGCTTGTCTTTGTGCTGAGCTTCATTCTGCTGCTTGCCTCGATCTGTATAGCGGTGCTGCAGATTCCATCGTAGAGTGGAGATTGGGCTAAGAGACATTCCCCAGCACTGTCATCAGGCGGCTTCGTTTAGCACTATTTACTCTTGCTTTGTTGGCCTCTGCGCGGTTATCATGCTGTTAAACCTGATGCCGAGTTTCTCTTGAATCAGAGAAAGGAGGGCGCCGGTGTACTGTCTGAAATGCGGTGTGGAGAATCCCGACGGTGCCCAGTCGTGTACCGCTTGCGGCTGTGACCTTGTGAGAGTTCACACTACCGCGGGGAACGTAGAAAGAAGGGTGAGTCGGCTTGCTGTTGTCTCCCTTGCCCTGGCCATTCTTCATATTGTTGCGTTGTCCCTTGCCCTGGTGATCGCAAAGAGGCCAACCATGCGGGAGGTGCTGAAGCTCCGGGAAGATTTCCTCACCTTTTTCTTCATTGCTGTGCCGATATCTGCTGTGGTTCTGGGCCTTGTCAGTCTCGTTCGCATCGAGCTAAGCGGCGGCAAACTGAAGGGCAGGATATTCGCTGCATTGGGGATTCTGATTTCCCCGATGTTCTTCTATGTGATTGTCGCCAGTACAGTTCTGAAAACGCGGAGCTTGGCCTTCCGTATGACCTGTGGCACGCATCTGTCGGCGATCGGCAGAGCAATGCTG
>CP070675.1:4742097-4836083 GCA_020352215.1 Phycisphaerales bacterium | reverse complement strand
GCAACTCACCGTCTTCGCCAAATTTCCCGTGCAATGCCAAGAAGAACGCGTCGATGCTGTCGTCTTGGAGTATTTCGATGTTGTCGGGCGCCACGTCGGACCTCACCACTGCCACGTCGGCTTGCTCCAACGCCTTGGCAACGCAACTGCCGCTCTGAATGCTGATCTCACGTTCGGTGCCAACTCCACCCATGAGTACGGCTACTCTTGCCGCCCGGGCATGATTCGCAGATTTGGAATTTGTTGAAGATCCAGCAGTCATTATGTCTTATCCGACGTCCCGCCTTCTGGCTGCGCAGTCTGAGCGCATACGCTCACTTCCAGATCTCTATCTCAGGCTCCAATTCGATGTCGGATTCTTCTTTGACCCTCTGTTTGACGGCGTCTATCAGCCTCATGACGTCTCGACTTTTGCACCCCTCTTGTGCTATGATGAAATTAGCATGTTTTTCGCTGACACTTGCTCCGCCGATCTGTAGGCCTTTCAGACCTGCCCTGTCTATCAAAGCGCCTGCTGATGTGCCGGCCGGATTCTTGAATATGCAGCCGGCGTTTCTCGTGCTCAGTGGCTGCTTGTTCTTCTTGTAAATCCAAGTCTCCTTCACGGTTCGCATTATCTGCTCAGGGTCGGCGTTGCTCAGTTGTAACAGGGCCGTCAAAATGAATTTCGCGCCAATGTTCGTGCTCCGGTAATCGAATATCAGTTCGGGCTTACTCTTCTGGAAAACCTCTCCGTGGCTATCCATCAGTGTTACAGATTCTACCACCGCACCGATATCCCCAAAGTTGCCTCCCGCATTCATCCTGACCGCGCCACCAACGGACCCGGGTATCCCCGTGAGTGTCTCAATTCCGGAAAGCCCTTTCTCAACGCACGTCAAAACAAGCCTGCTTAATTCCACACCAGCCCAGGCCGTCACTTGTTCATCTTTGAATTGGGTTTGGCAGAACTCCTCTCGCTCAAGCTTTATCACCGCTGCTCGCACGCCCTCATCACTGATTAGAAGATTAGACGCGAAGCCCATCACATAAATCGGGATCTTGTTCTTGTTGCACCGCTTGACTGCTTCTCTCAGCTCTTTGACCGTCCTCGGTCTGATGAAGTAGTCGGCGGGTCCGCCTAAGCCGTACCAGGTGTGTTTGGCCAACGGGTAGTCGCTTTCAACTATCTCCTCTAAGCCGCTGAATATATCCATCTGCAACCTTCCAGACATCGCCTGCTCCCATCGTGACGACCAAATCACCGGCCGCCACATTGTGTATCAAGTAGTCACAAATCGCCCCGAAATCCGCAATGAATACTGCCTGCGCTCCGTTCTCTCGCAGTCTCTCGACGAGCACCCGGGAGTTGACCTCTTTTTTGGCTGCCTCGGAGTCACGAACGAAGTAAATGTCCGGCACGATTGTTACGTCAGCAAGCTTAAAGCTTTCCGCGAAATCATCAAGCAAAAACCGTGTTCTACTATACTGATGAGGCTGAAAGATACACCAGATTCGGCGCGGTTGATATCTTTGTCGTATCGCATCAAGCGTGGCTTTGATTTCGGTCGGATGGTGGGCATAGTCATCGAGTACCGTAATCTCACCGAGCTGCTGCTTCAACATCAGACGTCGATCGACGCCGGTAAAACTCGGCAGCAGTCGCATTGTCTGCTCTGCGGGTACTCCGACGTTGATTGCCATTGCCGTGACCGCCAACGCATTCATCACGTTATGCCTGCCTGCCAACGACATCCGTGTCGCTCCCAACAACGTATCCCTGTAATAAACATCAAAGGTATGGAGTCCGGCGTCCTGCATCATATTCTCGGCATGAAAATCGCAATCTGCATCGAGGCCAAACGTCTCACACCGGATATCCTTGCTGCTTACTCGGTCATACCAATCGCGCTCGCTGTCATTGTCCAAACGGACACCCCTGATCGCCTCTGCCACATTTGCGTCTTGGCCGTTCGCAATCAGTACGCCGCCCGGCTTTATGCCGAGTGCGAATTCACCGAAGGCGTTTATGATATCTTCTTCGTCCCTGTAATAATCCAGATGATCCGGCTCAATGTTGAGCACGCAGGCAATTCTGGGTCTCAGGTTCAGAAAACTGCGGTCGTATTCACAGGCCTCTACTATGAAGCAATTACTGTCCCCGACACCGGATGAACCTCCCAGTTGCGGGACGTCGGCACCGACAACAAAGCTGGCGTCAATGCCCGCCTGCCTGAGCAGAAAGCTCAGCCAACCAGTGGTTGTGCTCTTGCCGTGTGTGCCGCTTATCGCTACGCCCTCATAGCGATCGCACAACATCCCCAGCATCTGGGCATATTTGTAAACCTTGCAGCCTCGCTCCCTTGCCAACACAAGTTCTGGGTTGTCCTCCTTTATCGCCGCGCTGAAGACGACAGCGTCAGTGTTGGCGTCTAAATTGTCCTTGCAATGGCCGATCCGAATGTCTGCGCCGATTCGGCAGAGGTTGGCTGTCACGGAACTTGCCGCCAAATCTGACCCGGTAACGATGCCCTTGTTCCTGACCAGGAGCTGCGCCAATCCGCTCATGCCGACGCCACCTGCACCGATGAAGTGAAATCGCTTGCCCGCCAGATTGGGCCGCCGGGCCACGTCGATTGTTTCATATCTTGGTGTTGACTTCGCGCTGGCCGTCCGACCCCCACGAGGGTCGGAATCTACCACCTGACGGTCTTCTTTCTGGGGACCGGATCCATCCATGTCAAATCAATGATTGCTCGACCTATTGCGACTGCCCGTTTCTCGTTGCCGCCCTTCAGAGCAAGCTACAAGCGCCCACGATGCGCTAAGCCTTCAGTGTAGCATGCCATCCGCCCAAGACAAAGCAAAAAGACCAGACCACTACGATCTAATCTTGCCCTTCAGCAGGAACATACTCGATCAAATCCCCGGGCGAGCAGTTCAGCGCCTTGCACAAGGTGTCCAAAGTTGAAAAGCGGATCGCCCGTGCCTTGTTGGTCTTGAGAATCGACAGATTGTTTACCGCTAAGCCCGTTGCCTCAGCCAAATCCTTTAGCTTCATCCTGTTGTCCAAGAGCACGTAGTCCAATCGAATCCGAATCATGATGCACCTCCGTCAGACCAGCGTCTTGGATTCCTCTATAATAGGTACCATCCGCCGTAAAACCTGTCCTATGCCGACATAGATTAAGCCCCTCCCCAGAGCGGGCAGTTCTCCTGACACAAAAAACCAAAGTGTGTCCGTCAGGTCACGGCTGTGAATAGTCATTTGAAAAAAGTACCAAACAATAGGACTCACGATTACACCAGCGGCATATGAGTATAGGGCCTTATCTCCGTGACGGAGTATCCAGCCGGGCTGGCAATCGTTCTCATATGAATATCTGACAAACTGAGCAAGACCCAGCATTACAAGCCCAAGAAGTAAGTCCAGTATCACTTGTTCGCTGAGTCGATATAGCATCCACGGCCGGAGCCGCTCTCCGCTTGGTAAGCCTATGACTGGTAAGCCTATAAACAGACCCACAATAGCTAACAACGGCGCGACAATTATAAGTGTCCATCCCATAGTCCGTGCTGCGATGCAGTAGAACCGCAGTAAACCCCTGTTTTTTTCAACAAATTCGTTCATGGTTCGGTTTCTCCTTTCCTGTGTTTGTTTTAATTGCAAACCAATGTCGTGTAATTATACATGAATATCATGTAAAGATCAACCAAAAAGACTGAATTTGCAGAGAAAACTGGGCCGCGGAGTGCTGCAAGAGGACGGGAATTCTCGAAGAAAGTTCGATTTCGGCTTGCCAGTTAGGTCCTGCCGGGCCAAAACCAGGTACTCAGGGGGCATAGGTCAACTACTCAGACTGGTCACTTTTTAGCAGTGTCTCGGTGAGTATTGTTGTGCGATGAACATATCCTGGTCCATCATCTTGGGCGGGGCGGGTTCTCCTGGGCTGGCTCGGAAGGGAAGTGGAGGCGAGAATTTCGACCGGCCCGGAAGGCAGTATTCTGGTGCAAAGGCCAGATCCGTCGCGTCTGCGGTCGGCAAGACATTGAGAATCCGTCAATCTGAGCCAAGGGTTACTGCGAGCCGCCCCAGATCCGGACGTTGTCTGCCTGGCCTGTGTCGTCGAGCGAGCCGGCACCGATCCCACCCCGTGCAAAGGTCTTATCAACGGTAGTCATGATTCGCAAACTCGCCACGTCCCGCCGATGAAATCAGCAGAACCGAGACAACGACAACTGCTTGGCAACATGGAATCGTTCTCGTCGCGAGCTCTGCTTCTCCGCAAATCCGTATGGGGCGATGGAATGGCCTTACCACTGCGCTTCGATATACGGACCGATCGGGCCTCCGGGTTTGAGTTTCGGCCGGGACTTAAGTATTGCTTCGGCAATTGCAACGTCGCTTTTGCGAGTAATCTTGATGTTCGACGAGTCCGCCTCGACAATCGTTACTTTCTCGCCGAGCGCCTCAACGAGCTGGGAGTCGTCACTTATCTTGCCCTCATCCACGTTCTTGAGGTTCTCGTACGCCCTTCTCAGCAGCGAAGTCTCCACAACCTGTGGCGTCTGGGCCTCATAGAGACCTGATCTGTCAACGGTTTGTACGATTGTGTTGTCTTTCACCTGCTTTATGGTTGCGGCAACGGGACAGGCTGGAATTGCTGCACCGCTCTTGGCTGCTGCCGCAATGACTTGTTCGATCAGTGCTGCCGTAACACAGCAACGTGAAGCATCGTGAACCGCAACCAGTTCGATGCCCTCTTTGACAAGCCTCAGGCCTTTGTCAATGGTGTCAAAGCGTTCGTACCCGCCCCGGAACACTTGCACGCTGAAAAACTTGAGATTAGGCCCCCACTTGACGTTGACCAGCTCCTCGTCTTCTTCGGCGATCCCCAGTAGCACCTGTTTCACATCGTCGCGGTTGGCGAAGAGCTCCACGCTTCTCAAGAATGCCGCCCGGCCAGCGACGTCCACGAATTGTTTTTTTCTTTTTCCGCCGAATCGGCTACCGGGCCCGGCGGCACAAATTACAGCTGCTACAGATTTGCTCATTACCAGAGAACCCCTTTCTTCGGCGACCAAGGCCATTTGTCGGCCTCTAAAACTCAATCCCCCGCCTTGCGGCTACGCCCTTATCGAACGGATGCTTCACGCACTTCATCTCCGTCACCAAATCGGCCATCTCCTTAAGCTCTTGGCTTGCACCTCGTCCAGTCATAACAATCTCCACCCGAGGGTCCCTCCTGTCAATTACATGCTTGATCTGTGCAATGTCTGCCAAGCCCTTCGAAAGGCAGAATACGATCTCGTCAAGTATCAGCACATCATAGAATCGCTTCTCAGCCGTCTGCGCAATTCTCTCCACCGCGTCGCTAATTGCAGCCCTCATCCTGACGAGAGCTTGCTCGTCCTTGAAGGACTCATCCATATCCCACCGCTGATCAAGGGTTTCCACTCTGATTCTGACAGCCCCCAATTGCAGAGCGAATCGCTCACCGGTGTCGACCGGTGGCGGCTTGAGGAATTGATAGATCAGAACCTTATTGCCCTGCCCGGCTGCCCGCAGCGCCAACCCGAACGCCGCCGTGGTTTTGCCCTTGCCGTCACCGGTATATATTTGCACAAGGCCTCTATCCAGCATGACCGTATGTTACGAGCGGAGGCTTAGAATTGAAAATCAAAAAGTGAAAATCCGGACACTGAGATCAAGCGTCATGCGACGATACACAATCCTATTCGTCTTTGTCGGCGGCCTGTTCTTCACGGCTTTGTCCTGCGGGAAGCTGTGCCTGTGTTTCCGCAGCGGTCCCGTCGGTGATCGCTATCTCGGTGCTGTAGTCAGGGTACGAGAGGGAAAACATCTTCTTAAACGCCAGCTTGGTCTTGTCCCGGAGCAGATCCAACACATAGAACTCATTGACATTTTTAAGGGCGTTGTGTCTGGCCTCATCGTCCAGGGCAAGCACCTCATCGGAACTGAAATCCTCTATTATGTCGTACTTCCAGGGCACGTTCTCTGCCTTTTCCAAGGGCAGCTTGTAGAACTTCCTGTTGTAGATCTCGCAACTGAGCATTCTCGGGCTTGGCAGCGCTATCCTAATGGACTTTCGACCGTCGTCTATCGCGTAATCGAGTTGATCCAGGTCGAATCCCACTTTTAGCTTGGCCGTGTACCTCAGCAGCCCCCTCTTCCACCGGACCGTGATAAAACGGGTCTTCTTCTCCTTAATCTCGGCCACGCCTTCAGTTATGTACTCCAGAACCGCCAGCTCTGCTATCGCCTGTATCGAACGGAGCATGAACCTGGTTGTTTTCGACTCAGGTTTAGCCGGCCGCCTTAGCTTGCTGCCTATGAAGAAGACCACGAGGGCACCGGCCACGATGCCGATCGCAACGTACATGACGTCGTAGAGCATAGTAATTGCCCTTTCCACATGCTGGGCAGCTAACAGCCGGCGTTTTCACACTGTCGCTTTTGGCAGGCATGTCAACGCTCGGTTCACTGTTGAGCCGCCACATCAGAGAATAGGCAAAATGCCATGCGACGTCAAAGCAAAAGTCTGCGGCCAAACATCAGGCTGGAAAACCCTTGAGAAGCGGCAAGAAAGCTTGAATTCTCAAGACAGACCTGACATTCTATTGTGAAATCAGGCTCCGCAGCTGAGCAGGCATAGATGGGCAATCACAGCAGAATGGAGACTTTCTATTTGTGATTCAATTCAGGGCAAGCTGTCAGTCAAGTTGTAACGTTTAGTAATACTATGACACAGCTCACACGACTCAAGATAGCATTCTTCCTGATCGGCATCACGCTGCTGCTTTGGTTAATGGCGGCCCTGTTTGAATTTCGTATTGCCAACATCTTCGATGCGTATTTGATGAAGTTCCCCGGGCCTTGGGTCACATTTGGCGCCATGGCAGCATGTCCGGCGGCAGCGATGATCTTGGGCCTGAAGATACTTCGCGACAAACAGGTCCGCGTTCTGGGCACGATCTGCACTGGCGCCGGTGGCTTATTTGTACTTGCGTTCGTCGTGTTACTTGGGATACCCCTCTTGCTGCATGCCTTCAAGCCCGAAACACCCAGGAACCCAAGCACGGCGCGGTCCTTCGTACCGCTCACAGGGCTGCCTGTGTTTCCGGGAGCCGAGGGTTTCGGGACAGACACGCGTGCAGGGCGTGGCGGAGAGGTTATCGAGGTCACAACACTTGCGGACGGCGGACCGGGTTCGCTTCGCATGGCACTGAACGACCCTGACCCTCGGATTATCGTGTTCCGGGTGGCCGGTACAATTGAACTAAAAGAACAACTCTTCATTGACCACCCGTTCGTCACTGTGGCCGGGCAGACGGCTCCGGGCGGCGGCATCTGCATCAAAAACGCCGGCATCGCGATATTGACTCATGACGTCCTCATCCAGCACATTCGCATTCGGCCGGGCAACGAAGGCCGCGTCGATGCCGACACCAACGACGCTGTTCAGATTCTCGGCAGGCACGGCAACGTAAGTGGGGCACACCATGTTGTGCTGGACCACATCTCGGCGAGCTGGGGCGAGGACGAGACGGTCAGCACCTGGTACGGCGCGCACGATGTGACAATCTCGCGGTCAATCATCAGTGAGGCCCTCAATCGGAGCCGTCACCGCAAAGGAACCCATAGTGCGGGCCTACTGATCGGTGACAGCTCGTACAATGTGTCCGTACACCATTGCCTGCTAGCCCACAACGGTTTCCGCAATCCGCTCATCGCAAAGGGCGGGACACACGATTTTGTGAACAATGTTGTCTACAACTGGGGCGTCCTGTGCGGTGAGATCATTGACTACGACTCGAACTCGTTCCTCAATTTCGTCGGCAACTATTTTTTGGCAGGACCGTCCACAGAGACGGGTCCCTACGAGATTCTCATCGGCCCAGAGGCAGGAATCCCGAAAATCTATGTGAAAGACAACCTTGGCCCGCGTCGTGTTGATTCTGCGACTGACGATTGGACGGTCGTCAAGTACGGCTGGGGGCCGGAACCGCGCGCTCCGGAGAAATACCGCTCACGGACCCGCTTCGCGGTCCCGCCGGTTACCACATCGAATGCTTCAGATGCATTTGAAGAGGTCCTTGCGTCTGCAGGGGCAACACGACCGGCTCGGGATTCGGTGGATGAACGCATTGTGGCGGATGTGAAGAAAGCAACGGGGAGGATTATCGACTCGCCCGCCGAGGTAGGCGGCTATCCCGAACTGGCGAGTGGAACACTATCTTGTGACTGCGACCACGACGGTATGCCGGACGACTGGGAAGAGCAGACAGGTCTTGATGCGAACAGTCCAGCCGATGCCAGCGGTGACCGCGGCAGTGACGGGTACACCAATGTTGAGCAATATCTGTTTTCACTTTTGAAATGACATTCAGAGGAACCAAGAGGAAGCTTCTATGACATCCGAGATGAGCCGCAGGGATCTTGTCAAGGCAGCGGGCCTGACGGCGGCCTCCCTGGCCGTATCAAGTTGTGACTCTGCGACGGCCGCCGACAAAGGGTCTTCAGACAAGCCAAACATTGTACTTATAATGGCCGATGATCTGGGCTACGAGTGCCTGGGTTGTTACGGGAGCACGTCGTACAAGACACCTGTCCTCGATGAGCTGGCCGATGGGGGCATGCGGTTCGAGCACTGCTATTCGCAGCCGCTCTGCACGCCGTCACGCGTTCAGATTATGACCGGCAAATACAACTCTCGGAACTACACTGTTTTCGGTTCTCTCGATCCCAAAGAGACAACGTTTGGCCATGTTATGAGAAAATCGGGCTACGCGACCTGCGTTGCCGGTAAGTGGCAATTATACGGCGGCGGCAGTGGCACTTCTCCTGAAAAGGCCGGCTTCGATGAGTATTGTCTCTGGCAGGTCAAGGACAGGGGCTCGCGATATTCAGACCCGACGGTTCTTGAGAATGGCAGGTTACGTGGGGATATCGAAGGCGGATACGGTCCGGACATTTTCTGTGATTTCATCAATGGCTTCATAGAACGACATAAGGACCGGCCATTTTTCGTCTATTATCCGATGGCTCTGACCCATGGCCCCTTCGAACCGACACCGGACAGCAGGGGATGGCGGGAGGGCAAACACAAAGCCGACAAGAAATTCTTTGCCGACATGGTTGCTTATATGGATAAGAACGTCGGTCGCATTTCCCGGAAGCTGGGCCGACTTGGCCTGCGGGAGAACACCCTCATTCTGTTCACCAGCGATAATGGTACACCCAGAGGAGTGACGTCGCGGTTGGGGTTGGTTGAGATCAAAGGCGGCAAAGGTCTTACGACTGACGCCGGCACACACGCGCCTCTTATCGCCAATTGGAAAGGTACGATCCCGGCTGGGAGAATCTGCGGCGACCTCGTGGACTTCAGTGACATGTTGCCGACTCTGGCCGAGGCGGCCGGTGCAAAGATGCCGCCGAACCTCAAGATTGACGGCAGGAGTTTTCTTCCTCAACTTCGCGGCGAAAAAGGCAGGCCGAGAGACTGGATATTCTGTTACTATAGGCCGAACATGAAGAAGAACAAGTGGGGCTTGAAGATTTTTGCTCGCGATAAGAAATATAAGCTCTATGATACGGGTGAGCTTTTTGATGTAGAGGCCGACCCACTTGAACGGAGTCCGGTAGTCCGGCTGGACGACGGTGGACAAGCCGCCACAGCCAGGAAGCGTCTGCAAACAGTCTTGGATTCAATGCTGTAGTGTGGAGGAAACACATATGACGACACGCAGTTACACACGTCGCGATTTTCTCACAGCAATAGGCCTCGGCGCGGCGGCCCTGGCTGTACCCAACTGTGCCGGTTTTCCAAGAACGCGTGCAGGGAGCCACAGCCAGCCGAACATCATCTTCATAATGGCCGACGACTTGGGCTATGGTGACTTGACTTGTCTGAACAAGGACTCGAAAATCCCAACACCGCGGATGGACCGACTCGCCGCGGAAGGTATACATTTCACCGACGCTCATACACCTTCGGCGGTTTGCACTCCCACGCGCTACGGCGTCCTGACCGGGCGTTACTGCTGGCGCAGCCATCTCACAAGGGGTGTCTTGGGCGGATACAGCGAGCCGTTGATCGAGAAGGACCGCCTGACGGTTGCCTCGTTTCTCAAACAACGAGGCTACACGACAGGCTGCGTGGGCAAGTGGCATCTGGGCCTGGGCTGGGTCCTGAAAGACCCTAACAACAAGCCAGGTGCAGAGAACATCGACTACCCTAAGCCGACGACCCACAATCCCAATACGCTGGGCTTTGACTACAGCTACATAATCCCTGCCTCGCTGGACATGGCCCCGTACTGCTGGCTTGAGAACGGCCGTGTGGTCGAGTCCCCGACGGGTCACACGCCGGGCAGTAAACGCCGCTGGTCACAAGGGGGCGGCTTCTGGCGGGCAGGGCCCATCGCCCCTTCATTTGATTTTGAGCAGGTGTTGCCGACCATTGCTGAGAAGTCTGTTGAGTTTGTCGCCCGACAGACGGCCCAGACGCCATTCTTCCTTTACGTTCCGTTCAATGCGCCACACACACCTTGGATGCCGACCAAAGAGTTTCAGGGCAGAACGAAGGTTAGCTGGTATGGTGACTTCGTCACGCAGGTGGATTGGGCCGTCGGACAGATTGTAGATGCCGTCAGCAGGGCTGGCCTGGAGGACAATACACTCATTATCGTCACATCCGACAATGGCTCACACTGGCCCGTCGAGCAGATCGAAGAATTCAACCACCGAGCCAATTACCACTTCCGGGGCCAAAAGGCTGACATCCACGACGGCGGGCACAGAGTACCGTTCATCTGCCGCTGGCCCGGCAAGATCAGGCCTGGAACCAAGAGTAGCCAAACGATGTGCCTTACCGACCTGCTGGCTACCTGCGCAGGCGTGTTCGGTGAGCAACTACCTGATAACGCCGGTCAGGATAGCTACGACATATTACCGGCCATGCTGAATCCCGGCTTGGCGAAGCCCATCCGAGAGGCCACAGTACATCATTCCTCCGCCGGCATGTTCTCTGTTCGGCAGGGGCCGTGGAAGCTGGTACTGGGTCGTGGTTCCGGCGGCTTCACCCAGCCCCGGCGTATCAAGCCGGAACCGGGTGAACCGAAGGGCCAGCTCTACAACCTCGATGAAGACATCTCGGAAAAGAATAACTTATGGGCCCGGTACCCACAAATCGTGGCGCGTCTTACGGCCCTCCTGGAGCGATACAAGCGGCAGGGACACAGCCGAGCCCTCCAATAGGCGCAGAAGATAAGCATGGACATTCGTGTTATCACAGAGGAGAGAACATGAGTACGAACAACTGCACCCGTCGTGATTTTCTAAGGGCTGCGGGTCTTGGTGCGGCAGCATTGGCCGCGCCGAGCTGTTCGCGCCTTTACGAGCCGGCCACCAGCAAGTTCAGACGGCCCAACATAGTCCTGATTATGGCCGACGATATGGGCTTTTCCGATATCGGCTGCTACGGCGGCGAGATCCGCACGCCGAATCTCGACAAGCTCGCAGCCAACGGCGTGCGCTTCACACAGTTCTACAACACCGCGCGCTGCTGCCCGACCAGGGCGTCGCTAATGACCGGGCTCTACCAGCATCAGGCGGGCGTGGGACACATGATGGGCGACAAGGGATTCGATGCCTACCGGGGCGATCTCAACAATCGCTGTGTCACCATAGCCGAAGTCCTCAAACAGGCCAACTACGCGACCTACATGTCCGGCAAATGGCACGTGACAAAACACCGCAGACCCGAAGGTCCCAAGCACAACTGGCCGTGCCAGCGAGGCTTCGACCGCTTCTACGGTACAATCCATGGGGCCGGTAGTTTCTATGATCCGTGCTCTCTGACTCGCGACAATACTCAGATACCGCCTGATAGTGACAACTACTACTACACCGACGCAATCAGTGACAATGCGGTCAAATTCATCTCGGAGCACAAAAGCCAAAAGGCAGATCGGCCGTTTTTTATGTACGTTGCCTACACTGCACCGCACTGGCCTATGCACGCCTTGCCCGAGGACATTGCACGCTACAAAGGGCGATACGATAAGGGCTGGGATGCCCTTCGCGCTGAAAGACACAAACGCATGATCGAAATGGGAATCGTCAGGGGCGAGTGGCGGCTTACCCCACGTGACGAAGCTGTGCCCCCATGGCACGAGGCCAAAGACAGAGACTGGTTCACTCGCCGGATGGAGGTCTACGCCGCAATGGTGGATCGCCTCGACCAGGGCGTGGGGCGGATCGTCTCTGAACTGAAGCGAACTGGCGACTTTGCGAATACCCTGATTTTCTTCTTGGCCGACAACGGTGGCTGCGCAGAAGAATATGGTAGCCGGGGCCGAGTCAAGCCGGACCCATCAAAGGTGGTTGCGCTCAAGCCCATGGCCAAGGGCGAGCTGCAATACGACATGCAGCCTAAGGTCACGCGTGACGGCAAGCCCGTACGGACCGGATATGGGGTGATGCCTGGGCCCGCCGACACGTACATCGCCTACGGCAAGCCGTGGGCCAACGCAAGCAATACGCCATTTCGACGCTACAAGCACTGGGTCCACGAAGGGGGGATCGCCACGCCTTTAATTGCCCACTGGCCCGCGAGAATAACGACACACGGCAAACTGCGCCATCAGCCGGGACACCTGATCGACATCATGGCAACCTGCGTTGATGTTGCGGCCGCGACGTACCCATCCGAGTACAAAGGCAGCAAGATCACACCAATGGAGGGCAGGAGCCTTGTGCCGGCCTTCGATGACAAGCCTATCCAGCGCGAGGCCATATACTTCGAGCACGAGGGCAACCGGGCCGTCCGAGCGGGCAAATGGAAACTTGTTTCCAAGCACCCCGGCGGCTGGGAGTTGTACGACCTCGAAGCCGACCGCACGGAGCTAAACAGCCTTGCACAGAAGTACCCGGAGAAAGTTCAGCAGTTGAAGGCCATGTATCAACGATGGGCCGAAAGGTGTGGCGTCCAACCGTGGCCCGTGAAACGACGTGGATGAAAGGGCAGGACATGGACAATGTTGGGAACAAGAATCTTACCAGACGCGACTTCTTGAAAGCGGTGGGCGCGGCCTCGGCGCTGGCACTACCGGGCTGCAGCAGCTCACCTTTGCGGGCCTTGGGCAGTTCGTCTGCGGACAAGCCAAATTTCATTATCATTTTCTGTGACGACGCAGGGTACGCCGACGTCGGCTGCTTTGGGGCGACGGGATACAAGACGCCCAATCTTGACCGAATGGCTGCCGAGGGCGTGCGCTTCACCGATTTCTACGCCGCTGCCGCCTCATGTACGCCTTCACGCGCGGCGTTGATGACCGGCTGTTACCCACAGCGTGTCAGCTTGCCGCATGTGATCGGTCCGAGTGCCAAGATCGGTATCAGTGACGAAGAGCAGACGATTGCAGAGCTACTGAAGCCGCTCGGGTACGCCACCGCCTGCTACGGCAAATGGCACTTGGGACATCACCCGCAATTCCTGCCAACACGACATGGCTTCGACGACTACTTCGGTCTGCCATACTCCAACGACATGTGGCCGCACCATCCAACCAACAAGAGCTTCCCCGATCTGCCGCTCATCGAAGGCGAGAAGATCATCGAATACAACCCCGATCAGACGCAACTGACCACGTGGTACACCGAGCGGGCCGTCACATTCATTAGGGAGAACAAAGACCGGCCGTTCTTCCTCTATCTGCCCCATTCGATGCCGCACGTGCCGTTGTTTGTCTCGGACAAATTCAAGGGCAAATCAGAACGAGGCATGTACGGCGATGTCATAATGGAGATCGACTGGTCTGCAGGGCAGATCTTATCAACGCTGAAGCGTTTGCGCATCGACAACAAGACTCTCGTGATCTTCTGCTCGGACAACGGACCGTGGCTCAGCTATGGCGACCACGCCGGTTCCGCCAAGCCGCTCCGCGAGGGCAAAGGCACGACGTTCGATGGCGGCCAGCGAGAGCCCACGATTATGCGCTGGCCGGGCAAAATCCCCGCACGCACGGTCTGTAATGAGCCCGCTATGGCGATTGACATCCTGCCCACACTGGCCAAACTCGCCGGCGCCGAGCTCCCGAGCCACCCCATCGACGGCAAGGACATCTGGCCCTTGATGACCGTCCGGTCGGGGGCCGAGAGTCCGCACGAAGCATTGTTCTACTATCGCGGCTGGGCCCTGGAGGCCGTCCGAAGCGGAAAGTGGAAACTGCACCTGCCACACGGCTACCGCACGCTCGCCGGCCGACCCGGAGGCACAGGTGGAAAACCGGCCAAGTATGAGCAGGGCAGAATCGGTCAGGCACTATTCAACCTCGAAGAAGACATCGCTGAGCAGCACGATGTCTCTGGCGAGCACCCGGACGTGGTCAAACGCCTGCTGGCCCTCGCCAACAGGATGCGAGAAGACCTCGGCGACTCAGCCAAGAAGATGACAGGGAGTAATAGAAGACCACCCGGCCGACTCACAAAGTAGCGCGCATGTTGCAGTAATGCTCGATGAGTTGAGAGTAAGGAGTACGTTATGAGATCGATAATGGATCGACGTAATTTCCTCAAAGCGATGGGGGCCGGAACGCTGGCATTGGCTGCTCCAGGATGTATGGACGGCGCCGGGCCGCTGACCGGTAGAAGAACTCGCAAGCAGCCGAACTTCGTTATTATCTTCTGCGACGACCTTGGTTACGGTGACCTGGGATGCTTTGGGCATCCGACGATTCGCACGCCGAACCTGGACAAAATGGCCGCCGAGGGCCAGAGGTGGACAAACTTCTATGTCGGCGCCTCGGTGTGTACGCCAAGCAGGGCGGCCCTGCTGACCGGCCGATTGCCGATCCGCAGTGGAATGTGCAGTGACAGGAGGCGCGTTCTGTTCCCAGATTCGGCCGGGGGATTGCCGCAAGACGAGATCACTATCCCGGAAGCTCTAAGGCCGCAAGGCTACGCCACAGCCTGCATCGGCAAATGGCATCTTGGACATTTGCCGCAATATTTGCCGACTAACAATGGCTTTGACTACTATTTCGGCATCCCGTACAGCAATGACATGGATAGGGTCGGCGGTGAAGGCCGCAACGCCTTCTGGAAGCCCAAGATCGAATACTGGAACGTCCCTCTGATGCGCAACGAGCATATCATAGAGCGCCCCGCTAATCAAAACACCATCACCAAGAGGTACACCGAGGAAGCAGTACGGTTCATCATAAAGAATAGACATCGGCCGTTCTTCCTCTATCTCGCCCACAATCTGCCTCACGTGCCCTTGTTCGTCTCCGACAAGTTCCGAGACAAGAGCCTGCGAGGCCTGTACGGCGACGTAGTCGAGGAGATAGACTCCGGTGTGGGCTTGATCCTGAAAGCTCTTCGCAGAGCCGGACTGGCTGATAACACCTTCGTTGTCTTCACCTCGGATAATGGTCCTTGGTTAACCTTTAACGAGCACGGTGGCTCGGCCGGCCTGTTGCGAGAAGGAAAAGGTTGTACATTCGAGGGTGGCATGCGCGAGCCGACTATCTTCTGGTGGCCCCGAAAAATCAAACCGGGTCTCGTCAGCGACATGGGAGCCACCATGGATCTGTTCACAACGATTCTCACACTGGCCGGGGCTGAGGTGCCTTCCGACCGCGTTATTGACGGCCTGGATCTTTCGCCTGTTATGTTCGGTGCCGGGCCCAGCCCGCGCGAGGTTATGTTCTACTATCGGGGAGCACAGCTCTACGCCGCCCGCAAAGGCCCTTACAAGGCGCATCTCATTACCAAGCCAGCCTACGGTAAGGGCAAAGCGGTCCATCACGATCCGCCCCTGCTTTACCACCTCGGGCACGATCCTTCTGAGAAGCACGATATCTCCGAGCAGAATCCCGAAATCATCGCCGACATCCTGCAAGAGATAGTGCGGCATCTGGAAAAGCTCGAACCGGGCGAAGACCAGTTGGCCAAGCGCATCAAGAAGGCTTGATGGGAGGGTTCTGCCCGCGCTTAGGCGAGGACTCTGCCGACAAGCCCGCAGCTTCTACCGCTGCAGGTGCTCTTGCAAAACCGTTGTGCCGCGGCTATTATAGCCCAAATGGCGGCAAGATCACACAAGGACAAGAGCAAGAGAGGTTCGGTAGCGGTCAACAAGAAGGCTTACCGGAACTTCGAACTCGTTGAAAGGTTCGAGGCCGGCCTTGAGCTGCTTGGCACCGAGGTAAAGTCGCTGCGAGCCGGCCAGGCCGACCTGAACGGCTCGTACGCCAGGCTCCAAGATGAACAGTGCTGGCTCGTGGGCGCGACCATTGCTCAGTATCAGCAGGCCCAGGTGTATCAGCACGAGCCGACCCGGAAAAGAAAACTGTTGCTACACAAGACCGAAATCCGCAAGATAAGAACCAAACTCGAACAGCGAGGCTTTACCTTCGTGCCTCTGCGGATCTATTTCAACGACCGAGGGTTGGCGAAGGCGGAGCTGGCATTGGCCAGCGGTAAGAGAAAGCATGACAAACGACAAGCAATCACCGAACGAGATCAAAAGCGAGACGTCGATAGAAGTATGAAGAAGTATCGCAAGTGACTGAGAAGTGCAGAATTTACAAGGGCTTGCAGATCATGGCAGAAGAAAAGAAAGACCAGGAAAAGAAAATCATAGTGGATGAGGACTGGAAGAAAGAGGCTCAGCATGAGAAGGAGGTATTAGCGGCCCAGGAAGAGGCCGAAAAAGAGAAGCCTCAACAGGAAGGCGGTCGCCGCGGCCCCTTGCCGAAGGGTGATTTCGCCGCACTGGTAAGCATGCTCACCACCCAGGCACTTTTCTCGCTGGGATTGCTGCAGATGAAGGATCAAGAGCCGAAAGAGCCTGATTTGGACCTGGCGAAATACAACATAGATATGCTGGAGACGATTGAGGAGAAAACCAAAGGCAATCTCACCGAAGCCGAGCAAACAGTCCTCACCAACACACTCGGCGAGCTTCGCATGGGATATGTCAAGGTGGCTGACAACGTGTCCTCGGAGTCACAGCAGACAGAGCAGTGATCTTGCCGAGTGGACAGAATTCTGATACAGATGGTTTCAAACGGAGCACATCACGTTGGCCTGTATATTAGACAAAATCATCGCCGACAAAAAGAAAGAAGTTGAGCGCCGGCAATCCGAAACAAGCCTTGAGCAGTTCAAAGAGCAGGTTAGCTCAAAGCCCAAGTGCCGTAACTTCTACAAGGCCGTTACCAAGCGCAACAGCCGCGGTATAAACGTCATAGCCGAAGTCAAGAAGGCCTCTCCCTCAGCCGGTTTGATCCGAGATGATTTCGATCCCGTTGCAATTGCCCGGACCTATCAGAAGTGCGGAGCCGACGCCATCAGTGTCCTCACGGACGAGAAGTATTTTCAGGGTCGACTCGAATATATCGAGCAGATAAAGCAAGCGGTAGATGTCCCCATCTTACGAAAAGACTTCATAATAGATGTCTGGCAGGTGTACGAATCGCGTGCCGCCGGTGCCGACGCGATACTGTTAATAGCCGACGCCCTCAAGCCGGGGTTGATGATGGACCTTATGATTGCTGCCTCGGAGCTGACGCTGACGGTCCTCCTGGAAGTTCACGAGGCCGATACGTTACTGGCGGTCCGAAGCCTTATAGGTTTCCCCAAAAAAGGTTACAGCGTGCTCGGGATTAACAATCGGGATCTTACCACTATGCAAGTAGACTTGAGTACCACCAGCCGATTGGCGGAATTTCTGGATAGCAAGAACGAGCTCGTTGCCGAAAGCGGCATTAGAACGCGCAAAGATGTCGAGAAGCTGAGATTAGCCGGTGTCCGAGCAGTCCTGATCGGCCAGACGCTTTGCCAGAACCCCGATATAGAGGAGAAGTTCGTCGAGCTGTTCGGCTGACACGTAGTGGATAGGACCTGATCTGACAACCACCCGGTACGGATCATCAGTTGCTCCTGGGGGGAGTAGTTCCCGATGACATGTCTACTGGGCAGGACTACTGACTCAGTGAAGCACCATTGCTAATCTCGCTGTTGCGCCTTCTGAATCCTAGCCCAGGGATCGCGCAGCGACACTGTCCTGTTGAACACTAATCTGCCCTCGGTACCATCGGGATCGACACAGAAGTAGCCAAGCCGCTCGAACTGATATCGCTGAAGTGATCTTGCTCTCCCCAGCGATGGCTCAACCTGGCAGCCGGCCAACACCTCAAGCGATTTCGGATTCAGGTTCGCCTTGAAGTCCTCACCCGCGTCCGATTCTGCCGGGTTTTCTTTCGTGAACAAATGGTCGTACAATCTGACTTTGGCTTCGATAGCGTGCTTGGCCGAGACCCAATGCAGCGTTGCCTTCACCTTTCTCCCATCCGGAGCGTCACCGCCCCGGGTGGACGGATCATACGTGCAGTGAAGTTCTACAACATTGCCGTTATCGTCCTTGACTACATCGGTACACCGCACAAAGTAAGCGTATCGCAGCCGAACCTCTCGCCCCGGCGCCAGACGGTAGAATTTCTTCGGGGGCTCCTCCATGAAGTCCTCTCGTTCGATATAGAGCTCGCGTGAAAAAGGAACCTTCCGCATCCCGGCACTTGGGTCTTCCGGATTGTTGACCGCCTCCATATCTTCGGCCTGTCCCTTCGGATAGTTGTCGATGACTACCTTCAACGGCCTGAGCACTGCCATCACTCGCTGAGACGTCTTGTTCAAATCCTCGCGAAGGCAGTGCTCCAAGAGTGCTATATCGACCGTGCTGTTGAACTTGTTCACGCCGATTCGCCTACAGAAGCTGCGAATTGCCTCCGGCGAGTATCCTCGTCGCCTCAGGCCGCAAATCGTCGGCATTCGCGGGTCGTCCCATCCGTTGACGAGCCCGTCCTGCACCAATTGCAGCAGCTTCCTTTTGCTCATCACTGTGTAGGATAGATTAAGCCTGGCGAACTCAATCTGTTGGGGATGGAAGATGTCCAACTGTTCAAGAAACCAGTCATACAACGGGCGATGGTTCTCGAATTCCAGTGTGCAGATCGAATGCGTTATCCCTTCAATAGAATCTTCAAGTCCATGTGCCCAGTCGTACATCGGGTAGATGCACCACTTGTCGGAAGTGCGGTGATGCGCCGCGTGCAGAATTCGGTACATGACCGGATCGCGCATGTTCAGGTTGGGATGCGACATGTCGATTTTGGCCCGCAGCGTCCGCGAGCCATCGGGGAATTCACCTTTCCGCATCCGCTCGAACAGGTCGAGATTCTCCTTGATGCTGCGGTCACGATAGGGGCTATTCTTTCCGGGCTCGGTAAGGGTCCCGCGATACTCTCTTGTCTGCTCGGCAGTCAAGTCGCAAACATACGCCTTGCCCTTCTCTATTAGCCGAACGGCGTACTCGTGCATCCTCTCGAAGTAATCAGACGCATAGTACAGGTGCTCGCCCCAATCCCATTTGAGCCAGCGAACATCCTCTATTATTGAATTGACGTACTCCTGCTCTTCCTTCTCCGGATTAGTGTCATCGAACCGCAGATGGCACCGTCCGTCGAATTCCGACGCGATACCGAAGTTCAAGCAGATGCTCTTTGCGTGTCCGATGTGCAGATATCCGTTGGGCTCAGGCGGAAACCGTGTCACGACCTGCCCGCCCCACTTGCCCGCCTTCTGATCTTCAGCCACGATCTGTCGTACAAAGTCGAGCCTGGTTTCCTGACTCCCGATGTTGCCGTGCGTATCCGTGTTTCCCATCTCAATCCAGCCTGATTTCACGTCCAATAGTCGCTTGACGGTTCGCGTTCATTGGAGCATTCTAACAAACTCGGACAACACCCTCAATGTTGCCTCAGACTCTTGCGCTAGGTGGACCGGGTGCGCAAACGCCGTGTCGGAAGTACAACGCGAATCCTGAGACTGCTGCTGCCAGTAGGCACACAAGCTGTGACAGGGTCAGCCGTCCGAAACAGACGTGACCAGTCACGTCGCCACGCCACAACTCGGTTGTCGCTCGTCCGAATCCATAGACGATCAGGAACCAAAGCAGCATCGTTCCTCTCCATCGTTGGCCCTCCAACAGTCCGAAGACGACGACAACACATACAATCACCAGGATTTCGTAAATCTGGGTCGGGTGCACTGGCACGCCCGCCGGGGCACCCTCGGCACCTTCGCCAAATGTTATCGCCCAAGGCACAGAAGATGGTCGCCCGTAGCAGCAGCCTTTGAACAAACATCCGAGCTTTGCGAGGATCAGAGGGCCGGGAAGCGACAGAGCAACCAAGTCGAGTCCCGCCAGCCTGCGCCTGGCCAGAAGATACGCCAAAGGCACCGCCAAGGCAAAATACACCAGGAGTCCGCCCCACAATCCACCCTTGAGGTGGTGCTCGATGGTCAGCAGGGCCGAGATGTCAAATTGCCCTTGCTGAAGGTCGTACAAGACCTTGGCTCCGACAGTCATACCCTCCATATAACAAATGCTCACAACGATCCACACACGATGTCGAAGTCCGAGGCGCCTTGCAATCAGGTAGCTAACGAAGAAGTGGATCAGGATACCCACGCTGTAGAAGATACTGTAAGTCGGGATTGGTCCAATTCGTGGCCACATCTATCTGAATCTCCATCAAGAACGAGATCTGCCGCCAAACCCGGTCGCCGTCGAACGTGGCTTTCTTCCCACGAGTATACCAGAGTAATCCCGTGTTGGGCAGGATGTTGTCGGATTCACCGTGAGCGGCTCAAACGGGCAATCGGCCTCGTGGGCATTGACAAAAGAGGCGGAGTAGCTTAACGTTAATGTTTGAGGTGTTCTCGGTCGATAAAGAGATGGTATTGCGTGACGGCATAAGTTGCAGAGGAACGTTATGAGCGTATTGGAATCTATCGGCAATACTCCTCTTGTGGAGCTAAAGCATGTTAACCCCCATCCGAAGGTCAAGATATTTGCCAAACTTGAGGGCGCCAATCCGGGAGGTTCCATCAAGGACCGCCCAGCGCTCTACATGATCAACAAGGCCGAGCAATCAGGCCTGCTGAGCAAAGATAAGGCGATCCTTGAACCAACTTCGGGCAACACTGGTATTGCCCTGGCGATGATCGGCGCCGCCAAAGGGTATCGCGTCAAACTCACCCTACCCGAATGTGTCAGCACCGAACGTCGTCGCGTCCTTGAGGCCTTCGGCGCGGAGGTTGTTTTGACACCGCCACAAGAGGCCACGGACGGCGCGATAAGAATGGCACACAAGATTCTTGAGGAAGATCCCGACGAATACTTCATGCCCAACCAGTTTGCCAACGAAAACAATTCCCTTGCTCATTACGAAACCACTGCGCCGGAAATCCAGGAGCAAACGAACGGTCAAATTGATGCCTTTGTTGCCGGCATGGGCACCGGCGGCACCCTGATGGGCGTGTCACGCTATTTCCAAGAGAAATCCAACCACGTCAAGATCATCGGTGTCGAGCCCACCGAGGGGCACGCCATTCAGGGCCTAAAGAATATGACCGAATCAATTGTCCCGGACATTTACGATACCTCACGGTTGGACGATGTCGTTGTTATTGGGGACGAGGAAGCCTTCGAAATCGCTCGCCGTCTCGCATCCGAAGAGGGTATTTTCGTGGGTATCTCCAGCGGTGCCGCCGTAGCGGGCGCTCTGCGCGTTGCTCAGAGGATCGAGTCCGGCACCATCGTCACTATCCTGCCGGACCGCGGCGACCGTTATCTTAGCACCGCTCTTTTCCGCTCCATATGCGCGAAATGCCCCCCGTAACGCCCGCGCAGCACCTCAGCCTTGACAATAACCGGCGTGTGCCTTACCCTAACCGTCGGTGAATATTCTCCAAGCCGACGGGGATCGTCAGTTATGGCTGAAAAAGTTGTCACACGTTTTGCGCCGTCGCCGACGGGCTACCTGCACGTAGGTGGAGCCCGCACGGCCCTTTTCTGCTGGCTCTGGGCCCGCAGAACCGGTGGGACGTTCATTCTCCGTATTGAAGATACCGACCAGAAACGCAACACACCGACGGCGGCCGAACAGGTTATGGCCGACCTGCGATGGCTCGGTATCGACTGGGACGAGGGGCCCCAAGTGGGTGGTCCCGGCGGCCCGTATTTGCAGTCGGAGCGCACGGACATCTATGACAAGTACGTGAGGCGGCTGCTCGACGAAGAGAAGGCGTACTATTGCTTCGAGACGCCCGAAGAACTTGGGGCCCTTCGCAAAGAAGCCGAAGCCCAGAAGAGAGGATTCGTCTACCCGCGACCCGAACACTTCCCCACCGCCGAGGATGCCGAGAAGGCTCGTGCCCGAGGAAGAGCTGTGACTGTCAGATTTGCCGTACCGCAGGACGAACCTATCGTCGTCCAGGATTTGGTGCGAGGCGAGATTGCATTCGCCCCCGATGACATTGGTGATTTTATCATACAGAAAAGCGACGGTTTCCCGACATATAACTTCGCCTGTGTTGTCGACGACTATTTGATGAAGGTTACCCACATCATTCGCGGCCAGGAACACCTCAACAATACTCCAGGCCAGCAGGCACTGTGGCGGGTCCTGTTCGCCGATGGGCCGCTGCCGAAGTACGCCCACATGTCCGTCACAGTGAGTGATGCCGGTGGAAAGCTCTCGAAACGCGAGCGACCCAAGGCGCTTCTCGCGGCTATCAAGGCTATGCCTGATATCGATACCAACAAGCTTGCCGAAGTCGGTGGTCTTACCGTTGAGCAGTTGCAGGCCTTCATTGGCGGCAAGGCGACCCCGGATATGCCAAGCATCGACGCAATGGCTAATTCTCTGGGCGTACAGCTGCCTGAGATCAACATCGTTGATTTCTTCAGAAGTGGCTACCTCCCTGAGACGATGGTCAACTTTCTTGCACTGCTCGGCTGGAATCCCGGCGACGATCGAGAGATCATGCCGGTCGATGAACTAATTCAATCCTTCGACCTCTCGCGGCTAACTAAGGCCAACAGCCTCTTCGACCGCCAGAAACTCATCGCCTTCAACACCGAGCATATCCGTATGTTGCCGAAACAGAAGCTACTCGGGCATCTCAGGGATTACTTGGAGGTGATCGCCTCTCCGGTCGTTGCCGCCGACGATGAGCTTCTCTCGCGAATCATCGATCTCTGCGAAGGCGCGCGAACGCTGGCCGATATCGAGCGCAAATGCAGGTTCATCTTCATGGGCAGCGACCGGATCGAGTACGATGACAAAGCTGTCAAGAAGGTACTGCTCAAAGGTGACGGCCTTGACACCTTGCAGAGCGTCCGTGATGAGCTTGCCGCAATGGAGGAGTTCAGCGAGGATAAGATCGAGAATATGTTGCGGTCTTTGGCCGAACAAAGATCGGTCGGACTGGGCAAGGTTGCTCAACCCTTACGCGTAGCCATATGTGGCACGACCGTGAGCCTGCCGATTTTTGATTCGTTGAGCCTTCTCGGCAGAGAAGAAACGTTAGAGAGAATTGCTACGACTCTGCAGAGATTCAGAGTGTAAGCCCGTGGAGAAGAATACGCACAATGTCACTATTGGTCACCGGTTCGATAGGAATTGACACGGTCAGGACGCCGCACGGCGTTAGTGAGAACTGCCTCGGCGGATCGGCAATCTACTTCAGTATGGCTGCGAGCTTTTTTGGCCCTGTAAGGCTTGTCGCCGTTGTCGGTCCCGACTGTCCCTTCGAGTTGGCTAAAGTATTTGCCGGCCGGGATGTCGACCTGACAGGTCTGGAGGTAAGAACCGCAAGCAAGACGTTTCGATGGGCTGGCACGTATCACGAGAACATGGATGACAGGACAACAGACCATATGGAGCTGAATGTTCTTGCCGAATCTCCCCCACCGGTGCCCGAATCTTTCCAGGACAGCACATTCGTCTTCCTTGCCAATACCGCACCGGACCTTCAGCACCAACTGCTTGATCAAATCGAAGACCCGGTTTTTGTGGCCGCAGATACCATGAACTGCTGGATTCAAGAACATCTGGGCGGCCTGAAGGCACTCCTGCAAAGAATCGATTGCCTCGTTATTAACGAAGATGAAGCCAGGAAGTTGGCAGGAGAGCAAAACCTGATAAGGGCAGCGAAAAGCATTTTGTCCATGGGCCCGGATATTGTGGTTGTCAAGAAAGGCGAATCGGGCTCGCTCATGTACAACCGCGATGAGGAAGGCTTCATTTTGCCAGCTTATCCTGCCGCGGAAGTTAAGGACCCCACTGGGGCAGGCGACAGCTTTGCCGGGGGATTCATGGGGTATCTCGCGCAATCACAAAGTACGGACTTCGATAGGTTGAAGACGGCAATCGCCTACGGCACAGTGACAGCCTCATTCGCAATCGACGATTTCTCCTTGCACGGATTGGCCTCGGCTGACCGAGACCAGATCAACGACAGATTTGAATCTTTGCGAGAACTGACAACCTTTTAGCTGCTGGCAAGAATGCGAGTTTTTGTAGCCATAGACATAGACGAGGAAATACGAAAAGGCCTCAGCGATTTGCAGGGCGAATTGCAGAGCAAGGTCGACATTAAGAAGAGTGATGTCAAATGGGTACGACCCGAGGCAGTGCACCTGACGCTCAAGTTCTTGGGCGAAATCAAGGACACTCAAGTTGTTGATGTCTGCAACGTCGTCAAGGACATCGCGGCAAGGCATCAGGACTTCGAGCTGAACGTCGAGACGGTGGGCTCTTTTGGCGGCAAAAGCGCCAGAGTGTTGTGGGTTGGGGTGGGCCAGGGCTGTGATGAATTGCTGCGCCTGCAAGCGGACCTCGAAGAGCAGTTGTCCTTGGCTGGCTGGCCCAAGGAATCGCGGAAGTTCTCGGCTCATCTGACGTTGTGCAGGATCAGAAATCCCAGGGCAGGCTTCAAGCTCGCGCAGATGACTGAGAATTACAAGGATTTCAAGCTCGGCAGCATGTCCGCCGATTCGCTTTCGGTCTATCAAAGCCAATTGACACCACAAGGCCCAATATATACCCTGTTGGGCAATTACAGCCTACAGTAAAGACAAAAGACGAAATAGGCAAAGCTGGATGCGAGATGCAGATTTGGAGGTTCCAAAATGGCTAAGACAAAGAAAGCGACGCTGGCCACGAAAACGACCAGCAAAGAAGCTGCCCTGGAGCGCGTGATTGCGCAGATAGAAAAGCAGTATGGCCAGGGCGCTATTATGCAGATGGACGAGCATAGCTACGCCAAGATTGAAGGCGTCAGCACCGGCTCGTTGTCTCTCGATATCGCCCTTGGTAGTGCGGGCATTCCTCGTGGCAGAGTCACCGAATTATTCGGACCGGAGTCATCTGGCAAAACCACACTGGCTCTTCACGTCATCGCCGAGGCCCAGCAGGCGGGCGGTATCGCTGCCTTTATCGATGCCGAGCACGCCCTTGATACGACGTGGGCAAAGAGACTGGGTGTGGATGTCAGCGGTCTGCTCGTCAGTCAGCCCGACACAGGCGAACAGGCACTTGACATCGCCGAGATGCTAATTGCGTCCAACTCAGTTGATGTCATCGTTATCGACTCGGTGGCCGCATTGACACCTAAAGCTGAGCTTGAAGGCGAGATGGGGGACACCCACGTGGGTCTGCAAGCCAGACTCATGAGTCAGGCAATGAGAAAGCTCACCGGGATCATAAACAAAAGCAAGACGGCGCTTATTTTCATAAATCAAATCCGAATGAAAATCGGAGTGATGTTCGGTAATCCCGAGACAACACCCGGCGGTAGAGCGTTGAAATTCTACAGCTCGGTCCGCATCGACTTAAGACGGATCACCACCATCAAGGACGCCAAAGGAGCCGTGGGCTCCCGGGTCAGGGCCAGGGTGGTAAAGAACAAGGTTGCGCCTCCTTTCCGCGACACAGAGTTCGATATTATGTTCGACAGTGGGATTAGCTATGAAGGTGATCTGCTGGATTTGGCACTGGGATGTGAGGTTGTAGAGAGAAGCGGCGCCTGGCTAAACTATGGCGCCATGCGGCTCGGCCAGGGCAGGGAAAACGCCAAGAAGTACCTGGCGGAGAACAAAGAGTTGGCCGAAGAGATAAGGCATAAGATCCTTTCGGCCAAAGGTATCGAGAATTGATAGTCAATTGTTGATCGTCTGCCAAGAACAGAACCTACGACAACACGGTTGGCCCGGGAGGGCTCCGTTGGGCGGGAGGTTCCGGTTTTAAGGACAGCATGCTGTGCAAACTGCAAAGCAAATCAGAAGCAGCTTCATAGACTTTTTCAAAGACAAGAGCCACGAATTTGTCCCAAGCTCCCCGATAGTGCCCGCTAACGATGAAACCTTGCTGTTTGCCAACGCCGGAATGAATCAGTTCAAGGACGTTTTCCTGGGTCTGGTTCAGCCTGAATATCCAAGAGCGGTCAACAGCCAGAAGTGCCTCCGGGTCAGCGGCAAACACAACGACCTCGAAGAGGTTGGCAAAGATAGTTATCACCACACCTTCTTCGAGATGCTTGGTAACTGGTCGTTCGACGACTACTTCAAGGCTGAAACCATCGAATGGGCCTGGGATCTCCTCACAAAGGTTTGGGGTATAGACCCCAGCCGCTTGTGGGCGACAATCTTTGCCGGCGACCCGGCCGATCGTTTGCCCAGAGACGACGAGGCCGCCGAGTTGTGGACCAAGGTGACCCCAATACCGGCTGACAGGGTCGTCGCCTTTGGCAAGAAAGACAATTTCTGGGAAATGGGTGACAGCGGTCCTTGTGGACCCTGCAGCGAGCTGCATATCGACCTGGGTCCAGACGCCTGTGACATGAAGGACGTACAGGGCCACAAGTGCCAGGTCAATGCCGGCTGTGCAAGATACATCGAACTGTGGAATCTTGTCTTCATTGAGTTCAATCGCCAGTCCAACGGTGAGCTTGTGCCTCTCTCTGCCAAATATGTCGACACCGGGGCGGGTCTGGAGCGGATCGTAGCGGTGCTCCAGAACAAACGAAGCAACTACGACACCGACTTGTTCATGCCGATAATCGACCGTGCCAGCGAGATGACGGGCCACAAGTATGCTTCGAAGCTTGGCAGTAGCACCGACAATGCATTCAGGGTCGTCGCGGACCATGTTCGCTCGCTTGTCTTCGCAATAACGGATGGGGCGACACCTTCAAATGAGGGACGCGGGTACGTGATTCGCCGAATTCTTCGCAGGGCCTCGCGATTTGGCAGGGAGCTTGGGATGCACGAGCCCTTTATCTACAAGCTTGTGCCGGTGGTTGTAGATTGTTTGGGTGATGCCTTTGGCGAGATAGCCGAGCGTGCCGACTACGTCTCGACTGTAGTCGAGGCCGAAGAGGAAAACTTCGGCAAAACGCTCGATAGAGGTATCGAGATATTTGCCACAGCCGCCAAACGAGCTGTGCAAACAGGCGAAAGCACCATAAGTGGCGAGGACGCCTTCCAGCTATACGACACCTACGGTTTTCCGCTTGATCTGACCGAGCTTATGGCCGAAGAACGCCGGCTGAAAGTAGATACTGCCAAGTTCGAAGAACTCATGGGGCAGCAGCGAGAGCGAGCACGAGCTGCTCAGAAAAGCGACTCGCTGATCGCAGTCCTAACCGATACCGAATTGCCTACCACCGAGGACGTACACAAGTATCACGCCGATCACTGTGACAGCACGATGATCGGATGGATTGACGGGGAAGGCTTCAAGAAAGATGGGCGGATCGAGGCCGGCGCCGCGGCGGGCATCGTGCTCGACAAAACCTGTTTCTACGCCGAGGCGGGCGGACAAATAGGTGACTGTGGCGTCATAGAATCGGACGCGGGCCGATTTGTTGTCGATGACACAGTTAGGATCGCCAACTGTGTGATTCATCGCGGCAAGGTCGTCGAAGGCTACTTCGATATCGGCCAAAGTGTCAGGGCCGTTGTAAGTAAAGACAGAAATGCGATAAAGAAAAACCATACGGCCACTCATCTGTTGCAGTGGGCGTTGCAGCAGGTGCTGGGCAGTTCTGTGTTTCAGCAGGGCAGCTTCGTCGGCCCGGATTATTTGAGATTCGACTTAACCTATCCCAAGGCGCCGACCTCCAAGCAGCTCAGACAGGTGGAAGAATTGGTCAGGGAGAAAATCGCCGCCGACTTGCCCGTGACATGGACGGTCATGCCCAAAGGCCAGGCTCAAAAGCTCGGCGCGATGGCGCTGTTCGGCGAGAAGTATGGGGACGAGGTTAGGGTAGTGGCGCTCGGAGCCGAAGATAAGAACCGGATCGACGAGGCTTTCAGCAGGGAATTCTGTGGCGGCACTCACGTGGATAGGCTCGCTTCTATCGGTGGCTTCAAGATAATCAAAGAGGAGAGCATCTCAGCCGGCGTTCGTAGGATCACCGCGCTTACCGGCTCCGGGCTGACCGCCTATCTCGGGAAAGCGTCTGATATAGTCGATGAACTTTCTGCGATGCTCAAAGTGCCCTCTGAGGCATTGGTCGATAGGGTTGCCCAGCTACTGAAGGACAACAAAGATCTCAGCAAGAAGCTCAAGACAGCCACACGGGCGGCTGGCTCCGATGCTGTCACGGAGGCAAAGGTCCTTCTCGAGAAATCCGAAAAGATCGGCCAAACTTCTGTCGTGATAGGCCGACTGTCACCGACTGCAATCGAGCGAGGACGAGAGGCGGTCGATATGCTCAGGAAGAAGGCAAAATCAGCCGCCATTATTCTGGGTTTTGACGATGATGGTAGGGCAACGCTTCTGGCCGGCATGACTGATGACGTGGTCGCCAAAGGCCTTAAGGCCGGTGACATCGTCAAGGCAATAGCGCCAATAGTGGACGGCGGCGGCGGCGGCCGACCCCAGATGGCGCAGGCTGGCGGCAAAGATCCCGAGAAGATCGAAGACGCCCTGGCAAAAGCCGCAGAGCTCGTAAGAGAGAAACTCTCCGGGTGACAGTCAAACGAGCTGGCCCACAGGAACTATCCCGAACGCCGATGCAAGGGTCGCAGAAGGTGCGGGTTGCGCAGGTCAAGCTCGGGTCAGGCGCCAGCATTTGTCAGGAATCTGTGCTGTCGAAAGGGAGGCGACGTGAAGATACTTGAAGAAGATCCGCCGTTATCAGATGAATGTAAGCTGCCCTGGCTCATTGATGCCTTGCTCTATCCAATTAGTGCTGCCGGCATGATACATATCGCGGTCTTCATATTTCTGCCGCGGTTGGTCTCTCTTCTGGTAGGACTGCTTAGCTCATTCCTGGCACCGATTCTTCGGCAGGGGACAGCCTATATCATTTTCCTTCTAACCGCGCCATTCTACATAGTGTTCGGCTGTTATGTGTTCTACTATATTGCCTACTGTGTCTTCAACAGCTCCAAGGGCACACGTCGTGCATCCGATGCTCCCATACTCGATACATTCAGTGCAGCCGATTTGGCATCACAGGTGATTCTACTGGTCGGATGTATGGCCATCTGTCTTTGGCCAGCAGCCGTATATTATGTATTAACCAAGCGAACAGATCTGCCGTTTCTTCTATTGTCGGCGCTCGGCGTCTTCTTCCTGCCGATGTCATTCTTGAGAGGGGTGATGTTCGACTCGTTCGATGCGTTGAACCCGGCACGAATAATCCAGTCTATATGCAGCACTTTCGTATCTTACTGCGGTCTGGTGCTGTTTTTCCTTGTTTTGGGTGGCGCTATCGTGTTTGTGTTGTGGCCGCTGTCGCTTTGGCGATTTGTTTCGGAGATCATCACATTCTATGTTATATTTGTTCTGGCACATCGACTGGGTTGGTTCTACTGGTGGCACAAAGACAGACTCGATTGGGGCCTCTGACAGGTATGATTAGGATTCAGTGCAGAGAATGTGGCCACCTTCTCCAGGCCCCCGATGCCAGCGCGGGAGGGCAAGTAACCTGTCCCAGATGTGAGAACATAATCACTGTCCCCGAAAAGTCCGCTGAAACGGTCGAGGCAAAACAGTTCAGTACCGAGCAAGATGTGCCTGCGTCGAAGTACTCGCGCTACGATCTGACTCTGCTGGATGTTCCCGAAAGCAATCTGCCCGGAGGCCGAGCTGGCAACGCAGCCGAGCTGTCCACAGATGAGCAGCAGGCCGCCGGCCAAGTCCGCGCAGAGATCGAGGCGCGGCCCGAACGCAAGCTGCCGTGGCTCATCGACATATTCTTGTATCCGACCAGCAAGGCGGGTTTGCTCACTCTCGCCGTCGTAATTTTGATACCGCTGGCCTTTGGCCTTATGACCGGCTCGCTCAGTGGGCCTGCTCAAAAGTTTCCTCCTTTGCTCGTTCTGCTGACTCCGTTTGCCTGCGTCGGCTTCTTGGGGATCACCGTCCTTGGACTATATTTTGTGTGGTATCTCTGCGAGTGCATCCGTACCAGTGCCGCCGGCGAGATCAGGGCGCCTGAGACGCTGGGCACCGCTCCCGGCCTTGGTGAGCTGTTGACCCAATGCTTCAGGGCGGTGGGTTGTTTCATCGTGTTCTGGGGACCGGCGGGTGTATACGCTCGCTACATCGGCGGGGCAGATGCCGTGTTCTGGTCGCTGCTGGTCTACGGGGTGTTTTCATTCCCAATAGGCCTGCTTGCAGTCGTTTTGTTCGACTCTCTTCACGGCTTGAATCCCCTCTTGATCCTCTGCTCGATATGCAGCGTATTTCTTCCATACTGTGCGCTTGTTGCGACCTTTGCGACAATAGGTTTCGCTTTATCCCGAGTCACACCGCCCGAAGGAATTTCACCTATGGTGCGTTTTGTCTTGTTCTGTCTGTGCATCTATCTGTCCTTGGTCGTAGCGCATATCTTGGGCTGGTTCTACCATCGATATCAAAGTCTACTTAACTGGGACGTTTGACCGGTGGGTTGTGTAACGTTTGTGCTTCATAGGTGCTCATCTCTGTCTCACAATGTTCCGAATGGCATCCTTATCAGGAAATGTGTTTGCCTGGCCTTTTTGTTTGAAGAAAATAGCGATCCCGGCGTCTTTCCTAATGAAGCGACGTGGCCCTCCAAGCGCGTCGGTCACCGAGCACGGATGACAAACACCGGGTTTTGGGCTATGCTGGGGAGTCGATGATCAGGTTCAGATGCAGAAGATGTGGTAAGGGGTTCAGTGTCCCTGAGACCCGCGCGGGCAAAAAGGGTAAGTGCCCAAAATGCAAATCCATACTTGTTGTCCCAAAGGCCCACGCCGTAAGACCAGATGAAGGGCGAAGCGATCCCGTAAAGGCTCCGGTTGACTCCGAGCACCTTCCTGACCACCTGACACTGTTGGACGTGCCCAAGATACATCCGGCCGAAGATGAGCCGCCCGGTGCGGTCGAGTCCTCGGAAGATAATGAACAGGGGGAAGCTCAAACAGTGACAGCCGAGATAGAGGGCCCGCCCGAGCGGAAATTCCCCTGGCCGATCGATGTGCTGCTCTACCCGATAAGCAAGCCGGGCTTAGTGACAATTGGAGTGATCGTCGGAATCCCACTTCTGATCGAAGTCGCCGGGGAATTGCTGCGCATAGGCGCCTTGTCATTTCCCGCTCTTATCATCTTCGTCCTGGCCTTTGGTGTCTTGGGTTTCGTCCTGAAGGTGGTGCTGTATACGTACCTTTATTGGTACATCTGTGAGTGTATCCGCGACAGCGCCACCGGCGGGCTGAGAGCGCCCGAGACACTTGCCCAGGCTCCGGGCCTTTGGGACATACTTCTAAGCGCTCTGATGACATTTGGTTGCCTTTTCTTCTTTTTCTTGCCCATGACCTTGTACTACCGGCACAGTCGAAGCATTGACTGGATATTCTGGACACTCACAGCCTACGGTGCCTTGTTCTTCCCGATGGGCTTACTGGCCGTCGTGATATTTGAGTCGCTGTGGGGCCTCAACCCGATTCTGCTGATCAGGTCGGTGGTGAGTACTTTCTTACCGTACTGCGCGTTCGTCTGCCTGCTCTTGGCAATTGGTTATCTGGTCATCAAGGTTGCACATGTGGCAACGGGCCACCCGTGGCTCGCTTTTCCTCTCTTTCTTGTTTGCATCCACGTGACGTTGGTAGCCGCCCATCTGCTGGGCCGTTTCTACTGGCGATATGAGGAGAAACTCAATTGGGATTTATGACAAGGATGGCCCGGGCTACGTGTCCAGGCGAATCTTGACGCTCCTGGCATGAGCGTCGAGCCCTTCAACCTCGGCGAGCCGAACAATGTCATCGGCGCTCGCCGCCAGTCTCTCCTTATCGTATTCGACAACACTTATCGACTTCACGAAATCGTTGCTGGTCAGCGCGCTCGAGAACTTCGCCCTTGTTCCTGTGGGTAGTGTGTGGCTGGGCCCGGCCCAGTAGTCCCCCACGGCCACCGGCGTGTACGGGCCGACGAAAATCGCCCCGGCGTTACTTATTCCATTTGCGATTTCTCTGCTCTCGTCCCCGCACTGCACCTCCAGGTGCTCTGCAGCAAAATCGTCAGCGATTTGGATTGCCATGTCCATGTCATCGACAACGATGATTCGGCTGTACGATAGTAGAGACGCCTTTGCATCCTCAGCTCTTGGTAGCTGCCCAACCTGCTTTTTTAGCTCTTCAAGAACCGCCTTGGCCGTTTGCTCCGAGTCTGTCACAACGATTGCGCTACTGTCAGGTCCGTGCTCGGCCTGGCCAAGCATGTCCGCAGCTACCCAGGCCGGATTGGCTTGTTCGTTGGCGACTATTAGCGCTTCGCTTGGCCCGGCAATGCAGTCGATTCCTACATAGTCACCGGACACGTTCTTCTTGGCCGACTGCACCCATTTGTTGCCCGGACCAACGATCATATCGACCTTCGGTATGTTGCCCTCTTCCGAGGCCAGAGCTGCGACTGCTTGAACACCGCCTATGCGATAGACTTCATCGACTCCGAGTTCGTGACAGACTGCGAGAATTACCGGATGAATACTGCCTTTGTGCCTGGGCGGTGATACCACCGCGATCTCCTTGACGCCGGCCACCTGCGCTGGAACTACCGTCATTATCACCGTGGAGGGCAACGGCGCAGCCGCACCAGGAACACAAACGCCCACGCGTCGCAACGGTGTGTATCTTATCCCGGTGCCCTCTGAGAAATCCGAGCGATTGCCAATGAATATCTTTCTCTGATATTCCCTGACGTTGCGGATGGCCTTGCGGAGTGAATCCAGAACCGCCGTGTCAGTTGCCTCGTGAGCGGCCTTTAGTTCCGCGCGGCTTAAACCAAACTGCTCCGGTGTTAGTCTAACTGAGTCGAACTTCTCAGTGTATTCAGCCACCGCCTCGTCGCCGCGCTCGGCCACATCGTGAAGAATGTCGACGACGACCTTACCCTGCTCGCTGCCGTAGCCGGCGGACCTTGCTGCCAACAACATCTCAGAGCGCAGTCTTGCGATCTTCTCCTCGAAGTCACTCTGTGATGATAGAATAAGGATTTGTTCAAATTTGGGGGCCATGTACTTGTTCCGCCATCAATCGAAGTTCCCGTGGCTGTAGACTCGCGTTGCCTTCTGCAGCAGCAACAACTTCTTTCCTTTGTATTCGGTCACGATTCCTGCCACCCTGAACCGGATCGGATCCGGCTGGGCAACCAGCTGCCTTTGGGCCAACTCCAACGTCCGGCAAGGCAGCAGCCCAAACGACGTGTGCTGAACGTTTCGGCCGATGGCATCAAGAGCAAAAAATGCCTGCGGTCCCATATGGCGGATAAAGCCCACCCTATCTACGATAATAGTGTCCGGCTTCGTAGCGGATTGCGCAGCCGGCTGCCGGCGGATGGTCTTTCTTTTCTTGAGCTTGTCCATGACCTCCTGCGGTATGCCCAGCTCGGCGCCAGGCTTGAGGGCGGTTGGGTCCGGTCTCTGCTGCGATTCCTGCGAAGTCGAGTGCTCAACCCCACCGTCAGGTCTCGAAGGTGCAGACTCCTCGACCTTGCTGAGCGGTAGAAAGTAAACAGGCAGAACAAAGTTTTCGCCCTTGTACCTTGTCACTTTGGCCCAGAGTTTCAAGTCCGCCGCAGGCTGGTTATTGGCGTCAGGGACCATCGTCTCCAACGCCGCCGAAGGGAGCAGTCTAAGTCGCGTCCCTGCTTTGACAGGATCTCCATCAACGCTAATGTCAGAGCCGGGCTCGAAGAACCATTCGTCGCTACTATCACCCCGGCTCATCTTGCCGTCGACACCCTTGAACAGAAAGCCCTCACGAAGCAGCCCCCGGTCGGTCTTGCTCGCGCCAAGTCCTGCCTGCCTCGCAGTAATGCTCAATGCCAGTCCCAGAACCGCGTATATAAGTTCTCTGCCCATGCGAACAATCACAAGCTACGAACAGCCCGCAACGAGATCTACAACTCTGCCGGGCTCGGCGGCAAAGTCAACATAATGTTTGCCGCCTGGGTCCTCACCAACGATTAAATTCACCAACGGCTTCCAGAATTCGCCCACAAGTATAATCGGTCTGTCGACTTCGAGGAAGCCCTTATTCTTCAACTCCCACACCTTTGCCAATTCCAGCAGTGTCCCCGTCCCCCCGGGCAAGACCACATACGCCCGCCCAAGTTGTACCAGAGTATCGAGCCTCTCATCCAACGATCCAGTAGCGATTTCACGAGTGACATACTCGTTTGCCTTGCTGCCCGCAAAAGCTGAGCACGTGACGCCGATAATCTCGCCTCCGACCTCGGCTGCCCCTTTGGCCGCGGCCCGCATCGTTCCGCCGTAGCCCCCGTTGGCGATTGTATAACCGGCCCGAGCCAGTAATCTGCCTACTTCTTCAGCCACGTCGTAAGCCGGATCACCCGGCCCGGCCTTGCCGGTACCGAAGATGGACACGATCTTATCACTCACTTGCTGCTGCCTTGCTGCGCGTGTAGTTAAGAAGCCCTGCCGACAGCAGGATCTCTCGGTCTCTGGCCGACAAGTCAAGCTTACCCACAAAATCGACTGAGCCATCCAGCCTGGCAATCTTCACTTCATCACTGTTCTCTATCGCCTCAAGCAGCCCGTCGACCAGCAGATCGTCCTCAGCTTCAATGCTGTCGTAGGCACCCGGGTCGGCAAACTCAATCGGCACGATGCAGAAGTTGACCAGGTTTGCTTTGTGGATTCGCTCGATACTCTTTGCGATGACAGCCCGCACACCCAGGTACATTGGACAGAGTGCCGCGTGCTCTCGTGAAGAGCCCTGGCCATAGCTCTCGCCCGCCACGATAATGCCCGCTACTGCCTTTTCCTTCAGCTTGAGCGCACGCTCGGCAAACGTTGGCTCACCTTGTTTATTGAAACAGTTAAAGACCACCTTCGCGTACTCGGGCACATTCGACCGCAATTTCAGGAAGGTCCCGGCCGGCATAATGTGGTCGGTGGTAATCTTATCGCCGCACTTTAGAAGAACCTTACCGGTTAGCCGCTTCGGCAGCGGCGGCGGCGCATCGGGAACGACGATCGTGGGCCCGTGCAACACTTCGACCTTGGCTGCCTGCTGCACACTCAACGGCTGCTCTATCATATTGTCATTGATAATGAACTCATTGGGCAGTTCAGTTCTTGGATACTCTATGCCCAACAGTTTCGGCAGGTCGCGGGGGTCGGTAATCCGCCCGATCAAGGCCGAGGCAACCGCAGTCTCGGGACTGACCAGGTAGACCTGATCACCCTTTGTTCCGCTACGTCCCGCGAAGTTCCTGTTGAACGTCCGCAAGCTCACGACCCCATCGGCCGGAGAGAAGCCCTGGCCGATACACGGGCCGCAGCCCGATTCCAAAATCCGTGCACCCGCTGAAATCACATCCGACAAAGCGCCGTTCTCAGCCAACATATTCAGAACCTCTCTACTGCCGGGCGCTATCGCAAACTCAACCATCTCCTCTATCTTCCTGCCCGCGAGTACCCGTGCCACCATCATCAAATCGGCGAAGCTCGAATTCGTGCAACTACCGATCACTACCTGGCCTGCCTTGGTGCCGGCAATCTCACTGATTGGCCTGACATTGTCCGGGGAGGACGGACAAGCCGCCATCGGTTCCAGCTCGGCCAGGTTGATCTCAATTACTCGGTCGTACTCGGCATCCGGATCGGCCGAAAGCTCCCGGTAGTCTTGCTCCCGTTTCTGGGCCGCCAGGAATCCTCTGGTCTGCTGGTCGCTGCTAAAGATACTCGTTGTCACGCCTAACTCAGCTCCCATGTTAGTTATTGTGGCTCGTTGCGGCACCGAGAGCGTACCGGCCCCGTCGCCGAAGTACTCCACCGCCCAGCCAACGTTGCCCTTTGTCGAAAGTATGCTAAGCAGCTTGAGAATGACGTCTTTCGCAGCCACCCAATCCCGGAGTACACCAACGAGCCTCACCCCCAGGACCTTCGGACATCTCAGGTAGAAAGGCCCGCCGGCCATTGCCACCGCCACGTCCAGCCCGCCGGCCCCGATGGCCAGCGTGCCAATCCCGCCCGCGGTCGGTGTATGTGAATCACTGCCCAACAGCGTCGCCCCTGGCTTGCCAAACCGCTCGAGGTGGACCTGATGACAAATCCCGTTGCCCGCCCGAGAGTGGTGGACCCCGCATTTTGCAGCCACCGTCTGGAGGTACAAATGGTCATTGTGGTTCTCGGGCCCAAATCCTGCCGTATTGTGGTCCACATAGCTGACCGACAGGTCCGTCTTGACTCGGGCCGCGCCCATCGACTCGTACAGCAAAAACGCAGTCGTGCCGGTAGCATCCTGCGTCAGAGTCTGGTCGATTCGAATGCCGATCTGCTGGCCAGCTTCGAGTTTGCCGTCGACGACGTGCTCAGATAGTATTTTGTAGATAAGCGTTTGTCCCAATTCGTGCACTTCCTGTAAATCAAAGAAGCACACTCTAACATAAATAGTCAGCGATGACAAATTGTGGCCAAATACAATTCGGGGGATCCCGTCAGATCGCCGGCCACGAATGAGAAAGCGGCCCTGTGTCTGTCCAACACAAGGCCGCTGAAAAGCACCTAAGGCAAGGACAGTCGCTGTTACTGGCCTATTAGCACGGCCCTACTTCTTCTGCCCCACTCATCTTCTGCGTTCTCCTTCTCCGTCGTGTACCAGATATGAGTCTTTCCTGCAACCTGGCACGGCGCCCATATAGGGCATCTCGCCCAGCGGAGAACCTGTGGTCGCACCGGCCATCACATAAGTGTAGACGTTGTCATCCTCAATGCCACAGAACGCGCGTTTCTCGAATGTCACGTGGCTGTCCAGGAACAGCACGTTCTGGCCGTCATTCTGGTGGGCTATGGCGTTTCCTCGCTTGGCCTGCTCGGATGTGCCGTTGAAGGTTGGCGGCAGGTCAGGCACAAAGCCCGACATGTCTGTCGGAGCAGTTGCCGCGGGCGAGTTTAGCCACGGATTTCGGTCTGCCGCCACGGCCATACCCGGCTCGCTCGACGTCGTCAGAGCGTACAAACCATACGGGTTATGGTAACTGTAGCTGCAATGGGTTGTCGGCGGCTCACCGCTCCTGCCCTCGCCCCCAAAGTCCCATGCGTCAATGAGCTCTTGGCACAGACTGTTGCGCAATGGGTAGTCACTGAGTTTGAACTCGGTCGTGCCGGCATCGCTCTTGCACACAAATGACTTGGGCGTCACCTCAGCGTACTTCACCAGCAGATAGAAGCTGGACGTAATCGTGGCTTTGCCGTCTGCGAAGGCGGTAGCCCGGTCCGGCGCATCCCACGCTGCAATCGGCGCACCCCAGACAGAGTTGGTAAAGCCCGCACGCGGGAGCTCATCCTCATAGTCGTTGGCGTAGATAAGCATCGCCTTGCCAATGCCGGATAGGTTCGTCCCGCAAACCATCCGGAAGGCGATTTGCCTTACCCTCGCCAATGCGGGCATAAGTATGCCCATCAACAGAGCTATGATCGCAATCACGACCAACAGCTCGACCAGCGTGAAACCTTTCCGTTCCATTTTCTGTCTCCTTTCGTTTGTTGGAGATTTGCGGGCTCAGCCGTTCTCAAGCACAATTCAGTTATGTTCGAATGAATGCAATCAATTGATGCCGGCCAAATTCGCTCCGATGCGTCCGGCCCGCAACTCGCCTGTCCTTGCCAACGAACAACTCATACTCATCTGGCACTGTTCTTTCCGCAAATCTCCTTGGTTAAGTAACTTTGCCTGAGAACGGCCGGTTCAAACAGAACCGCAAAACCGATAACGGTTTTTATCAAAAGGCTCTGCGCGTTTGCCTCCCGCAAAGTGTAAGCCGGCAATTGGGCCAAAGCGAATGCCAACCGCGATACGAGTCGCTACTTAGGCAGGTAGGTTGAGAATTGGGAAAGGAAATGGAAACTTACTATAATGACAACCTATTCTATGATAAGTTTCCCGACCTACCTATTTGGTGTTTTTCTGTCGGCGTACGTTCTCCTAAGAGCAACCTTCTCTCGGCTCAACTGCGCGAGCCAATCTGTAAAAGAACTTCTCTGTTTGGCAGGTAGGTCAGAGGTATGAAATGACAACGATATATGATGGCAAATAGAAGTATTATAAACTTGCCAACCTATCTACCTTCATCCACTACTAATACTACGACGGCGGCGCTTATTTGTCAACAATATTTTGGCAAATTTCCACAATTTTCACCAAGACAGTCAAAATCCAACCTTGGCGCAACTGGGCGTGGTTCTGGAAGGGTCGCGCCCACTACGAAGTTGGAGAACATAGTCTAGCCGTTTGGAGGTCTTCCAAAGTTATCGACATGTTTCGCATCCATAGCTGGGACGCTTCCTACTGCCATTTTGCGCGTGGCTTGGCATATGCGAAGCAAGGTATGGAGGAGGCGGCCGAAGAGGATATCAACAAAGCTTTGGCGAAGGTGATTGCTGCTTTGCGGAACATCAAAGCAGCGGACTTGTTTGACCTTGCCGATGACCCACTGCGTCGTGCTGATGGGATGCGAGAGAGATGCCACGAGGGGCCGACTAACGAACAAGGTCTTGCGATGATGATCAATCGCCTGAGGATCGTGACGGGTCAGAACTTTGGGCATGGTTCAGTTTCGCCAGGGCTTGGGTAACACTCGTAAGAGCCGTTACATAGATTATATGGTCGATGTAACTATCGACAATAAAAGGCATTACGAATATCCCGAGTGGGTGGCATCTCCAGAAGAGTGTTACCCTGTATTGAACCATGCCGAACTTTGGCTACGACACTGGCGCAAGTGCCCAAGAAAGGGAGCAGGCAATAGCAGATTGGGAACAGTGGTATGAAAATTCGGGCCAGATTGACGTTACCGTGGATGCTCAGCTGATTCCCCTCGCGGCACGATAGAAGCGATCGGAGAAATTGGGCTTTGTTGGCGTATTTACCTGAAACCGCATTGGCGAAAGAGGCTGGTGGGATTGTGCCGGCCTCCTTGCTATCATCATATTTTTGTGTTTTTTGCTTCTGATTCCTGGAAAATGTGTAACTTTTTGTCCCGGAGTACGTCTGTAATTATGGATAGGGGACTGGTGGGCACGCTTGTTTTATCTCGCGGACCCGAAGAAAAGGGGAAGTGTCTCTATCAAGGACCACACAAAGATGCCGCCTCGTTCCCACGACGAGGCTGGCGTGAGACCCTGCGTCATCACCCTCTTCCAAAAGGCCGATTCCTACCTATCGGCCTTTTTCTGTTGATTGCGGGCTCCAAAAGCGTACAATGCGCTACAGAGAGCGTGTGAGCGTAGAACTCCATGGTCTTTGGCCTCCTGGCCTAGGTTTCTGGATGTAACCAGGAGGCAGAAGCAAAGGGCTTGGCATTGACGAAGGATGCGCCTCTGGCGGGACGCTCAGATTTGTGGCCCCATTCGCAGCGCTATGACTTGGCGAGAGGTGGCGGTGGCGTGCTTGGCTCAAAATAGTGGTCCACCGCCGATTTGCTTTGAGTTATGTATGAAAATCCCTTTGACCAAATACGGCTGGCCTCAGGTAGTTGTCTGGCCTGCCACAGTGCTTGCCGTAATGACTGTTCTTCCTGTGGCCTCGAGGGCTTTTTCGCCCCCGTGGGCTATCGTTTTGGCAGAGGTGGTCCTGGGCGTCGTCCTCGTGTGGATTCTGTCGTTCTTCCGGGATCCACGGCGCTGCTATCCCTCGGACAGCAGTGTCCTGCTGGCGCCTGCCGACGGGCGAGTGACCAGCATTGAGCTGTTACAGGAAGACAACTTTATTGGCGGCTCAGCTCTGCGGATCGGCATTTTCTTGAGTATCTTCGACACTCATATCAACCGGGCTCCCTGTAAGGTAAGAGTCGAGAAGGTCACATATAAGCGTGGCAAGTACAGGAACGCTATGGATCCGGATTCGAGTCGAGTCAACGAGTCCAACGATCTGGGTTTAGTCAGAACTGATGAACCTCGGGACAGACTCATAGTCCGGCAAATCAGTGGAGCGATTGCTCGCCGGATAGTTTGTCGAGTGAGCCAGGGGCAGGAACTGGCCGGGGGTGAAGAATTCGGGATGATAAAGTTCGGTTCCAGGACGGAATTGTATCTGACCGCTCGCGAAAATGCGAAGTGCCTGGTCCGAATAGGCGATAAGGTCAAGGCTGGTTTGACGCCGCTGGTACGATACGAATAGCCGCATACCAGAAACGAGTTGTGAGATCCGAGAGATGGCGAAACTGAACACAAAGGTTGCCAAAGAGCGTTTGCTGAGGCGGGTGCGAAGGCAAAGGCTAAAGTACATCGCCGTTTTCCCGTCACTGATTACCGTGCTAAACGGCGTCTGCGGTTTTGCGGCTATCTACTTTGCCAGCAAAGGCGCCGAACTGGGCGCCGGCCGGTTCTCCGAAGACTCTGGCATGAGGCTCTTGGCATTCGGGGCCCCCTCATACTTTGCGAAGTGCTGCTACATGATTCTTCTGGCGATGGTTGCCGATATGCTGGACGGTCGACTGGCCCGGAGAGTGAGCAGCACTTCCAGCTTCGGTGGCCAGCTTGATAGCCTCTGCGACATAATAAGCTTCGGCGTCGCACCGGCATTCTTGATGCTCAAGGTCCTTCAATACAAACTGGGCTCGGCGGGCTTTGCTAATGAGACTCTCGTGCAGCGTTTCATTTGGCTCTCGGCGGCGGCGTACATAAGCTGTGCGGCGATACGCTTAGCCAGGTTCAATGTCGAGAACGAGGAGGATGAATCGGCCCACATGAGCTTCGTGGGTCTGCCCAGCCCAGCCGCTGCAGGGGTGGTGGTCAGCTTGGTGCTGTTCCACCAGGAGAACGTGCCGTATTCCAACGCCATTATATACGTGCTGCCGTTCCTGACTCTGGGCGTGGGCGTATTGATGATTAGCAGGGTTCGGTACCCGCACATCTTGAACCAGTATCTCAGGGGCAAGAAACCTTTCGCACATTTCATTAGAGTGCTGCTGTTCCTGGGCCTTGTTTACTGGAGCATGCAGACCGCCTTGGTGCTGATATTCTGTGGCTTTGCGGCAAGCAGCCTCGTTAAATGGTTTTACTACAAGGTGATTCGCAAGAGAGGTCACCTGTTTCTGCCGACTCAACAACCTGCTCTGACGGCCCCTGATGCCGCCGACGTGCGCCGGCAGGATCAGTAGTAGAACTCCGGCAACTCACAACGGAATTGTCCTCTGTCGTTCTCCTGGGCTTGTCTCGACCTGTACTTGGCCAAGAAGAAAGGCCGTGGTGTCAGATCCACGGCCTCGTCAATCCTGCATTTGCAGGCTGACCTTATAGTGTTCTGCGTCTTCGCAGCCAGCCGACAAGGCCTACGCCAATACTACCGAGCAGGACAGCACCCGGTGCAGGGTTCTGCTTGACTTCATCACCGGTTACGAAAGACTCGCTGCCTCCGCCCTCGAAGCCCTGAACATGGATCCCAATTCGCAGCGTGCCCAGTGCTAGCGCGGTCTCCACGTCACCGATGTCACCCGCCAAGCTGAAGGTAACTCCAAGTGACTCCAAAGGATTCACACCATTGGGCTGCACCGGGGGGTCCGAGTCCAGAGAGAAATCTGCATAAAATGCCGGACTCACCAGGCTCCGGCCGGGCAGCTTCGGCGGCTTTGCGTGTTCTGAAAACGAGACACCCGGGTCGGAGTCATCGATGCCCAAAAGCTCTTGCAGAAGCGAGGCGTCGTCGTCGAAGTAGATGTCAGCGATAGAGCTCAGCTCAGGGCCGTCGTTCGTGAAGACGAACGCCACTTCGCCTACCACAGTAACACTCGGTGTCACGTGGAGCTGCGACTCGCCGATTGCCGCATCTGTAGGATCGTTGTTGGTGATGCAGGTAAAATCAAACGTCGTCGCAGCTTGAGCAACAACACATTGTCCCGAAGCCACCAACACAAACAGTAGAAGTGTTCTTTTCATCATGGTGTCCTCCCACCTAACACGCGACCATAAACCTGTTCATCTAGAGTTGGAAATTCCCTTCCCCACTTTACGGTAGATTGTATTATACCATAGCTACGTGAGAACCGCAAGAGATAATTGCACAATTCACCAAAATAATCTCGATTCGGCTGCCGACTGCACCCCAATCTGCCGCCTGTCAAAGGGGAAAAACTCGTATTTCGGGTGTACGGACCGGCGTTCTTGGCTCAGAAATGAGGGTGCTGGAAAAAGACTCAGAAAAGCACAAGGGCGTCAGCGCTATACTCGGCAAGTTGCATGAATTCCCCCCTCTCCCCCGGGGTGCGGTTCTTCGTTCTGAATAGCGGGGGCGGACGCTGGGTGCCTTCTCGGCCTTGTTGTGGGGTGTAAGTCTCGTATTGACGTGGGTGTAAAAAAAGGGCCGCGAGTGAAACTCGCAACCCTTTCGAATCTCAACTTGTTTCTGGCTCTACAGTGTTTTGCGTTTTCTAAGCCAGCCGATAAATCCCGTGCCGATGCTGGTAAGTATGATGGCTCCCGGGGCCGGAATTCTCGTGGTCGTATCGGGCACCAGAATGTGGTGATCAACGGACCCATCAGCCGGAGGACTGAGAGGGTCTGTGTCGGGATAGGTAAACCCGGCGTTCCAAGCGGCTTGTTCCTCACCCGGTTTCTTGCCGGCCACTGCGTAGAAGTCTCCCCATACAGGATCGCGGGGGCAATCGAAATCGAGCACAAACGTAGTCTCCGTAGCTTGCAGCTTTATTCCGAAGACGGTATCGGGCATAAGCGGATTAGACAGGCCAGGGCTATACAACTTGGGATCGTCCAGTTCGATCGGCGTGCTTGGCTCTTGAATATCTGAATACTCCAGACTTTCCGAGGTTTCGGTAATCATGTGGCTAATCGCCTGGGCGGTAGGGGGGACACTAAGCTCGTAATGATAGTGCCATGCGCTCCCGCCGTATGTCACGGTCCAGTTGATGCTGACCCCGGTAGCCCAAGGGCCAGTACCTACTATGCCACCGCCGGCAGTCGAAAGGCTTCCGGAATACGTGGGAACCGCCAGACAAGCGGGTGTGTACAATACCGCCGAGAGAAATGTGACAGCAACGACAGATGTAAGTCTTTTCATGTTCCCACCCCCACAGAGTTGTGATGATCTTAGGCGTCCGGCACCTACCCCCTAGTCCGTACGACAGTAATATATCATTTTAAGACGCCAATGTCAAGCAAAAAACAGCTCAAGGGACTGTCAGACTGTCAAGGGGGCTTCGGCCTTATAGCTGGTGACACGGTAGCTCCGACATAATAGGCCGCCACCACACAATCTTTGCCTTTTTGGGTTGCCGTCGCGGATGGGCCAAGTCGTATCGTGAAGCGGCTAAGAAAATCCTGTCTTTGCGTATCTTCAGTCTTGAAGCCTATCCTCAACGCTGCGGAATCGTGCGGAGTCTCACGGACTGCCTGCGCCCGGCGCCGCGTACCGGTCACGTTGCCTTCACCGACGTACTGTAGCCCAACAAAGACTATCCTCCCGCGATTCTCTTTCTCCTACGGAGACGTTTGGCTACGTAAAAGACGAGTAGTACTAACAGTCCCCAGATAAATCCGTTGACAAAAACCGAAGCAATCTGCAGCCATCGTGGGAACCACTCGCCATCAGGATCTATCAGAATGCAGGGGTATAGCACCGGCAGAGCAAGCAAAAAGCCGACTATCTTGCACAATGTCTCGATTACGGATGGCGTTCTACTTTGGTTGTACAGGAACCGCTGAAGCATGACGGCCGTTGTGAATCCGTGAATCGGAGTAAACAGAACCAAGAAGATAGCTTTCCTAATCATTTCTGCACGCGCCATAGAACATTCAATAGGCAGTGTCGTGCATGCAGCATGCACATAAGCGTCATCGCCGCTTTGACATTCTTCAAGCCAGGCATAAGCTCAAGCCGACGTCTGTTTGCTGACAATCCCTATCTTAACCGCATGCGAAGGAAGACCGCAAGCGCACATTGATCCTTCAATAGGCTGCTGCCAAACCTGCCATAGCACTGCCGGTGACGAAGGATGTCCAGGTGCTGTGAAGCGGCGTATGTGAGAAATCCGGGGCAGGGCGGGAATTGTTTGTCAACCGTTCCGCCTATTCGGTCGTCCTACGTTCTAACAAAGAGGTTCACATGAGATGGTCGAAACGAGCACTGGAGATATTGGCCGTCGAATTTCTTTCCATCTGGTCGGCGGTAGCTATCTTGATGTTTGACAGCCAATGGGCGGAAAATGAAAGGATCACGAAGATCGGAAGACCGAAAATGTCTTCCGGCGAGGGTATCATGGCGGGTGACGAGGGCATTGTCTCTGTCCTGAGAGGGGACAATGCGCTGGTCAGGAGGCTGAGCCTGAAGCATCTGGAGATGGCCAGACCATTGTTTCATGTCTAGAACTCGATTCTCAAGGAGTACGAACTCGGTAATATGGGAAGATTCTGGGACAACTCCAGATACGTTCTATACAACGGCGGAAGAATGGCATTTGGAGAGGTTCACCCAACAAGAGGATTTCAGGAATCTATTTTTGACGATGAGATCGCAGGCGCTTTTCAAATCAATTTCTATCGCGGATCGGATCACAGAGCAAGGGAACTCCTCTGCCGCGAGTATTCACGTCTGAACAAAGAGCAGATGGCGGAACTGACAAAGAAGCTCTCACATATCCTCACCGGCGAGATGGAACCCTACTCTGTCATGCGGTACGGATTCTATGAGGGTCATACCGGATATCGCGCCGATCCGATCGTCATCTCCTTCATCTTCAGGCTCAAGAGCCTTGAAGGAATCAAGGCGGCCTTCGAGGGAGAACTCTACGAAACCTTGACGCAGCATTTCACAAGTGAGACGGTGAGTCGGCTCTGATGTGGCGACTGTCGTGGCCCAATAGGCGTGCCGACCGGCAGATTGGTGGTGGCCGGCGCAGCTGGTTTTGCCGGCTGGGAAATCATCAATGATCAGCGGCATCTTTGGAGAGGCATCCGAAGCGTTCACCTTTAAACAACTCTTTATCATCGGGCCCTGGATCAGAGGGCAAGAATGCACACTTTCAGTACTGGCGACGCCAGTCGAGGAATGTCGGCGAACGGCCGGCCGTGTCTTTCCGGATTGTTTGACTCAAGCCCGCATTTGACCGGTATGTATGGGCAGCACAACCACGGTCGAATAGGGGCTTTGGAGCGATCAAGACGCCACGCTGGGCGGGAGTTGATCCATCAAGCCTGGTGCTACGGGGGCTTAAGACATGAAACCGGCACGCGGAGGTGACAGAAGATGCGCCGAGACAGGGCCGCGCTCGACCACAGGGTCTCCCGTGAAGAATCCAGACAGGAGAAAGGGTGAGAGAAGGAAATCAGTCAGGCTCTATTACCCGGCAGCCGCCGCACCAAAAGTGTTAAATGCGAACTTCCGCATCGTCAACATCTCACGAGAAGCCATAGGTTTTGTATGTCAGGGTAGTTGCGGAGAATGCACGCAGCCAATTAGCCTCAAGGGCGTGTTAGATTTGAAGGTCGAGTCTTGTAACAGCGAGACGCTGGATTTGAAGGTCACGATTATCAGATGCCGGAGAGATCTTAGCTGGGACGAGAACTACTACGCCGGCATTTTGCAGAAGCCCATGTCCGCCGAACTAATCGGCAAAGAGCAAGCTTACCTGTTGCGACGTTATCCCGATTCCTGCAGGTTAGCCAGAGTTACGTTTTTTGCCCACATGGAAACACCTCTCTACTACAAGGAGCACGGCGAGAACAGAGCAGGTCAGAGTGTAAATCAGACCACAAATGCAACCGCCGAGTGCCCCCATGCCGACAACCCCGGCGCCGTCAGAAACAAAACGACAGCTCCATTCCCCCTCCACCCTCGGCGGAAAAAACTGCAAAGCCGACATTGCTGTCTTCCGGCAGGTTCAGAAACGCATCGTGTATGAAGGCGGTCAAAAAGTGTCCCAGTGCAGCCCCGACGAGCACATCCGAAGGGTAGTGACGCTCGCCCTCGACGCGTGCCCAGGCGACACCCGCCGCCATAACGGCGTTTCCAATCTTAAGCCCCGACCGCACATGCCGGTCCAAGTCGATCGAGTCGAGATTGCGATTGGAAAGTGTCATGGCAGAGAACGCGGACGAGGCGTGACCCGATGGAAAGCTGCGGTTATTGCTTCCATCCGGGCGCCTACGGCCGGTTGCTACTTTGAGCAAAGATGTTACACCGCCTGTCGCGCCCACGGCGGCAAACTCTACTCCGAGCCCCTTTGCCTTCGAAAACGCCCATTGTTGTGGATCGTCGCCGCTTGGAGTCACCAGAGCAGTGGCAAGAGCCTCTATCTGAAGCGCCGTCACCAAGCTGTCACTGGTGTTCCTGGCACTATCAACGGATCCGAAAATGGGGCTCTCTCGGGCCGCCCAGTCCGAAACCCTGTCATCAAAGTCGTCTATGCTGAAAACTGCGGCGCCAGCCAACGGAACAAGGGTCTGCCAATCGAAGAAGGCGTCACACGCAGCGCGGGCAATTCTCTTGGCATCCAGTGGGCAGAGTGCATCCTGTCCCCACCCGCGGCCGTTTCCGAGTGTTCCACAGCCGGTGACAAAAAGCGGGACCAGCATCGCAAATGGCAGGGCCAAAACACAACGCGCCCATCTGGCGAAATTGCCCGACTCAATCATTGCAGAAAGACTCCGCCGAGAATCTCTGGGTTCACTGGCCAAAGAGCCACCGCACGACTGCAGCCATGCCCGCCAGCAGGCACTTTGTTGCCAACAGTGACGATTCGAGAGGCAACTCATATCTTGCCGTTTTCATACAGAATACCCAAGAATCATGCAATCAACACTGCTTTGTGGGGCAGCTAATGGCGACTATACGCGACGCCAGCCCAAATGTCAAAAGCAATCCAGGGGCAGAGCCGCAACTCAAAGTGCACCTAGAACAACACTCTGCTTTGGGTGTTCTGGATATGATGTTGCGTGGCCCCTACCAGTGTCCCCTGGACCTCTTTTCCGGGCTGATTGGGCGGTAGCCGTCTGGCTCGCACCATCGTACATTGGCCTGGTGGATATGTTGGGTGGGTAGGCCTTCGTCTTCGCGGCCGGTGATGACGTTCTCCAAAGGAAACGCCCGTTCGGGATTGACATCGCGACGGTATTATTCGGCGGTCTGGCGGCACTTGGCTGCCACGGTGAAGTGTCCCTGGCTCTTTAGTTGTTGCAGGTTCTCACGCGCCCGGTTCAATATGTCGGGCAATTCTTTGCCCAAGTCGCCTCTCACGTTCGGGTTGTGCTCGGGCTCGGCGATGTTCTGCTCGAAGGGCACAGACAGCATCGGCCGGCATATGCCGAGGCTCTCGTCGGTGGACTCCATCTGCGATTCGTCGCCGACGCGTTTTCGCACCTCGGCGGCAAGGCTCAGGTCGCCTTCACCTCGGCCACGATCTGGCGGGTCGGGGCTGATTGGTTGGCGTGGGCTTGTTTGAAGGAGGCGGCCTGGGAGCTGTTCTGTTTCTTGAAAAGCTCGTTGCCGGTTATTATCTCCTTCAGGGCCTGTGACTTTGTTTTTGTTTGGCGCAAGAAACGCACCGCCCTGGTTCCGTAGACGCCGCCGAGCAGACCGCAAATGCCGATGCCTAACTCAAGCATCGAGTCGGCGACCTGCCAGGGATCAGGCCTGTCCGCAGATTGAACCGTCGCTGTCTCGGCGAGTTGCCAGCTTGACTGAGCGAGGATATCCTCGACGGTCTCAGCGGGTGGAAATTCATCAGGCAGGCCGTAGTCAACTGTGAAAGCCCTGCTCTGTAGCTCACCGAGCCTCGTCAACGTTTGCAGCTTTTCCGATGTGTTCTCGGCCCTGGCAGTCTCAGCTGCCACTGTCGCCGTACGGTTGTGCAGCCAGGCATTTTGCTTTTGCTGCAAGCTCGGCGCGAGCCGAAGGCTGTCACAGCCACCGACGAGCACCGCAAAGGCAAAGAGCATTAAGGCATATTCACTGTGAGTTCTCAGCTTCTCATCCATCATTTCTCTCCTTCGTGTCAGGCTCAAAAGGATCCCTCAGCCAGATCGTTATCGCCGCGTTTTTCCAGTGCCCGCAGGCGGTATTCATAGGAGATGCTCTTGGCAGACAGGGAGCCGAGTTTGGATTGCAGGTCCTTCTGGCAATCCAGCAGTACGGTGACATCCCGTTGCAGCAGATCAAGCTGTCTTTGCAGATTGACCCAACTGCCTACGATCAATGCTGCTAAGAACGCTAACTGCATCAGCATCGACAGATTTATCTGCCGATTGAACCGCCAAGACTTTGAGTTTTCCCAAGGCATCTTTCACCTCTTGCCTTTCGGTCTCAGGTATTTCCGGGCGAGCCTTGAACATTCGCTCGGCGATGACACCCATAGCTTGCTTGGTGACATCACCCAGGTGTACGGCCTCATACATCAGCAAGTCTCCCTCAGTTTCTTGCGAGCCTTCTCACGGCTTTGCGTGGAAGATGTTCTTGTTGCCGGCCCTGCACATCACGACATAGGTACCTGCCGGCAGTCCCCCTTGCTGCAGAAACGACTCAGCCAGGTTTACCGCCTGGGTCTCGTCGCCCACCTCAATTGGAAGCGAGCCCGGATCGCCTATCACCACCGCACGAACGTTGTAGACATTGTACGAAGCCTTACTTTTGACCCTGACCGCCCAGGCCGATGCCCTTGCACCAGGGGAGGTGACAACCGACACCTCTCCCCTGGCCTGTGAGTCCTGCCGGGCGAGCCTGGCCAACAACTGTTGATTCTCTGTTGCGTCCATTTGTTGTGTCCCTTCCCGCATGACAAGAGATCTATTTGCGTTTCCGTACTACCTTCAAATCCGTACACTGCTTTCGAAAGTCCATTCGCACGCGCTCTATATGGACTTTGCTGCGATTGTCACTATGTATCGAAAGCAGATCGCGACTGGCCGGATCGATGCACACCCTGTCGCCCACCTGGTAGTCGAGTTCGAGGATCGGCGTCTGAATATCCACTGTCTCTATGGCTGCCGAACCTGCCGAGGCCCTTTGGCGCACGAACTCGCACAGAGCAGCTGAATCGTCGGCCTCATCAGATTCGCCAAGCGTCTGATCGTCGCTGTCTGCAAAGATGCTCTGGCTTGAGACCTTGCGGTATTTGAACTGTCGCGGTAGCGTAACCACGTGCTCGATTACCGGAGCGACTGAGTTCACCGGTCCGTCGGTAACAACACAGCTAAGCCTTTCGTCGCTGACGACCGAAGTAGTGATTCTGAATCGTAGCACACCTTTCAGGGCCGCAACCCACGTGTCGACGTCGAGTTGGTCGCTGCTGAGCCATATCCCGCACTCCTCGAGCAGATTGTTGAAGGCATAAAGGTACTGCCAGAAATTTTCGCCATCGTACGATACCTGCAGATAGTAACCCAGGGACCTGCTCTGTTTGTCGGCGGTTAGGCAAGGCCAGAACCGTCTACGCCTGCGAGCATAGTTGCTTGTGCCGAAGATCTTCGAGAAGTCAAACGCGTCACCTTGATCATACGGGGCACCGCTGTAGTCGCCAGCCTCGTTAAGGCACCATTTGCGATACACATCGCGAACCTTGTAGAACTCAGCGTTGGTGGAGGGCGAGAACTTGTCGTAATTCGTGTCTTCGAGGCTCGGGTCCCAGGCCTTGACAAGCTCGAACGTTGCCTCGGCGACTTTGAAGTCACCCTGGCCGATGTACTTGTGCGTCGCCGGCCAGAAGCTCTTCTTGCTGTCGAGTTCTGCAATGTTTGTCCTGGAGATGCTGAACTGCTCGCCGGCTCGCTGGCAGTTCAATTCGACGCATCTGCCTCGACCTTCTCGGTAGAACACAATCGCTTGACACGGACCCGTTGGAACAAGCCGGGGGACGAACTTGAACTTGAGCCCGATCCTATCACAGCATCGCTGCAGAGCCTCAAGCAGGTTAAGCCCGGTGACATCCAGGTCCCTCACTGTTTGGTCTTCGGTCAACTTCCGCAGTTGCTCAATGTCGGGCTTATGAAGTTGCCCTGTAGTGACATATTCGCAGAGCATATAGTCAATGACCTCCGCGTAGCTCCAACATTCGCCCGTCGAGACCTCGGCACAAAACATGGTATAGCTCTTGCCGTCCAAATTCACTGGTGCCGGGCTCGCGTTGGCCCTGCCGTCGGGATTGAACATCGTGTCAAGACCGGGCAAGTGCAAACTCGTACCGTTAGAATTGCCGACCCTCTGGCCGTAGACAGTTTCGCGTTGCATGGTCGCACTGAAGTCCCGAGCGATGATCTCAAGCCCTGCGCCCTCGGGTCCTAGGCGAGTCTCGGTCGCATCAATGTGACCGGTGAAGACAGCGAGATTGACTGCAGAGACGCCGGGCGGAATACCATTGTAGATGCGCTCGATGCTGATGGGCTTTCCCATCGCAAAATTCGTCTGCACATCCTCGATGGGCGTTACCGTTGCTCCCGCGTGGGCAGCCGGGTTGTAGGCGAGCCTGGCCCAGCCGAACTCCGGCCAGCCGCCTCTCACGACCTCCACTACCTCGAGGTCGGGACACAATGCCCCCTCGACAAAGACAGAAAGCGTTGCCGCTGGAATAGCTAACCGAGTCTCCTCTGATTGAAAGAAGTCGATTCTGTTCGACATGATTTCTCGTCCTGCAGGGCTACACCGCCTCGGCACTTAAGATTTCGATTTCACTCGGGCTTGTTGTAGCAAGATCTATTTGCACCGTTGCAAAGGACTCATCCTCCGTGCCGCCGGCGTCCTCGGCTCTTGTCGCGAAGACGTATCTGCCCGCCTCAAGTGCATCACTTCGGTATGTGTAGAATCTGGGCCCGCTATAATTTACCCTACCGATTGCGTTCTCGTAGCCGATCTGGCCTGTCTCATTGTCCCAATAGATATTGAAACGGACCGGCCGCGACTGCTGTTGTAGCGGACAATAGAACCACAGTAGCTCAACTCTGTTGCCGTCGGCCTGCTCGATGGCCAAGGTAAAGATGTCGTTAGGTTGTGGCTCAGCAAGTTCACCTGTCGAGCCTATCGCCACTCTGACAGCCGCACACAGCGTAGACTCGTGGTGGCCCCACTCATTGAACCGCCGAACAACGTAGAAATATGTCGAGCCACTGTCATGTTCAACGTAGGTTGGTGGTGACAGCCCGGATGCATCGTACTCAACCACAGCCAACGTGTTGGCGAAGTCAATTTGCTCCATGCTCGGCCCCCGATAGAGCGAGGTGCAGCCATTGTGCCGCATCCAGAACCAGCCGCCACTTAGAACTGTGCCGAGCCTAAGTGCCTCCGCCGTCATTCCGCCAAAGAGGGCGCCCAGAAGCCAATTTCTGTAGAACTGTAGCGAACCGGTGAACCATGCCCCAGTGAATGTCACTGCCATTTTCGCCGACAGGTCCGAAATCGCATCTGTGGCTCCGGCAAGGACAACTTGACCTATGAAATTAAGAGAACCGCTGACATTTGCGGAACCACCAGATTGACCCGCGATGCAGCGGACCGCTTCGAGAACACCGGATACCGTCGCTTGAGCAGCGGAGGTCCCCGACAGATTGACTATCTCAGCAGCCCCGACGAACAACAAGGCCAGCCCGGGGCGGCGCTCGAACATGACAGACGGTTCTTTGTACAACTGATAAATTTCGCCATCGCTCAGAGCCCGTGTCCAAATTCCGGCCATGGCGATCCGACCGGACAACGGCAGTGCCTGCGTTGAATCGTACAGTTCACCTAAAGCAACAGCCGGCGTGTTGACTATGTCAGGCTCACGAGACTCTGTATTCGTTCCCCTGTTGCCACCATCAATGTAGGCATGCCTCTGCGTAGATGAAACGAATACCGCTGCAACATGATGCCAGGTATGCGCCATGAAGGGCTTCGAAGCGCACGCGTACCGCATTGCTATATTTCGGGCGATCGCTTTGACCTGGTCGTTGTCAGTTCCGTCCAAGCTCAGCGCCCAGTAATCGTTGGTGCTCGCATGGTCGCCAGCCCACAGGGCGCATTGGCTCACGGTGTCATCTGTTGTCATAACCCAGCAGGCCATCGTCAAAGGCGTTGACTCGGGACAATCGCCTTCGCGGCAAAAGTACTCGTTAGTTCCTGTCGATATCTGTACTACGTGGCCTAACTTGCCCGGCTTCCACGCGGGCGCGCCAACTACGTCCTGAAGATGCCTGGCATTGCCTGAAATGTCACCCAAGAACATCCCGGCGCCTTCACAGCACGGCCAGAATGCAAACAGATCCCGCGCCAGCGGATGGGCCCGATTGAGCTGCAGTCCTCGAATAGATTCAACTAGTGGCATCTTCTATGACGGTCCCGTGATATTTGTGCTCGAATCTGTATTGCTGATTGAAGTCGGCTTTCACGTTTCTCCAATCGGCATTGATCGCTTCGACGATCTCGCTTTTGCTCTGGGCCTGCAGCACTGCCGTTCTTTGTGTCGCCTCGACTAAAGACCTATCTGCAAGCGCCACCCGTTCAGTGTCACCAAGTTCCGCATCGATGGTGCTTACCGGTGTGGGCACCACGCCTGCGACCGGACTGTCGATTGGAATGTGATAAACGAGACTGACGTTGCCCCAGCCGATCTTCGTTTGCTTAATCGCCCGAATGTGTACGTGTGCCATGATAACTCCCTACGTTGACTGGTACCGCCATGCCTGGTACTTGGCAGTAATGGCTATCGTATCGGTGCTGCCGCTTCGTTTGCAGTAGAGCCTGAAGTGTGCTACATCTTTGACTATGAAGCTAACCTGGTTGGGATCGGTTCCGTTGTCGACTACAAAAGAAGTGATAGCTGTGTCGTCCCACGTGCTGCCGTCGAGAGACGCCTGGATGTACACCTCCAGATCGTCAGTCGGGCTCGCGGGGAAATCCGCATCTACCGTCACATGGGCGCCTTCATAGCCGTTCGTCTCAAGGTCCACAGCCGATGAGTATGAACCGGTCGTCACACTGACTGCGTTCATGATCGTTGTTTCTGAACTCCAGGTTTTGCTGATTGTTGCCATCTTTCAAACCCTTTCCTAATCCAATGACACGTCGAGATCACCCGCAGCAAACTTGGCCGTATCTCCGCTGCCGATGGCCTTGGATTCGCTCAACGATCCGTGAGCAAGCATATTAGCTCCCGAGGCGGCATCAAAGAGTGCAAAGTGAGTTATCGTTCCCCAACTTCCGGTCGCCTCGGGAAACGTAATGTCGTTGGCGTTGTCGAGCTGGCCGCCCGACGCAGCGTTCCAATCACTGCTCGATGTCTGGACGCGCGCATAGCCGTTGCCGCTCGGCTCGCTTAGCCCCGAGCCGTCATCTCCCGGATCTGCCGTGGACAGACCAGCGTGGATCGCCGGCGGCGTGTAGCTGCCTTTGCCGAAGAGATGATCCAATATCTCATTTTCCCAAAAATTTGAGAAGCCACCCATTTCATTACTCCTTGATTTCAATTAGAGACGTACATCTGCTGCTTAACCGACCGGCTACGGTTCATCAGCTCGGTGTCCTGGTGATGCTCGATGCCCCGTCATCAGGCGTGTGTGTTAGGATGATGGTCGCGCCGTCGTCATCGTAGTAGCTTATCGCCCCTGTGACTTTGTTCTGGACCGCTTTGTTGGCAAGTATCTTGTCCACGGTCAGAACACCGCTGCCGGTCCAGATTAGCTGGCTGGCTCCGACAAGGCTATCGGTGTCGGCGGGATTTGCACCTGCCTGCAGGAATATCTGCATGGTATATCGGCCCGCTGGTATGCTGCTGTCGAAGTCTCCCACGTATCTGCCGCCGCCCTTATCCGCCAAGGCTATGTCATAGTCGTCGGCGTCGCGGCTGCCAGTGCCCCAGTCCTCAAAGACTTGCCCGGTAACGTACCAGACCTTTGCTGCACCATCGCGAGCGACCGCGTAGAGCGTGTTGCCCGATTCGTAGTCTGCGTGAATTTCGTTGGCCATTTCGATTCATACCTCATCAAGCACTCTGACTATCGTATCCCTCACTACGTCTCCTCGGTCCAGGTTCCGTTCTTGGCGATCGTTGCCCAATCACCATTGGAGTCGGTCACAATGCTCAAGCTCGCCCCAATGACACCCGCCGATTTGTACTTGTCAGCAGTCTGGCCGCTGTTATCTCTTATCGCAGCCGTGCCCGGGTCTACCCGCAACTGCTCAGATGCCTGTACTGCAAAGGTAAATTGCGTCCCCGACGGAGCCGAAGACGGCAGAGTAAGTGTGACCGTCGCCGTTGCACCGAGATTGCTGTGGACGCTGCCTGACTCCGCAGCCGTCAGTGTGTCATCGGCCGCGTGGGCCTCGACCGTCCGCGTCAGCCCCCCAGCTCCCCACGGAATCACAAATCCGTGTCCGGTCCGGCAGTCTGTTATCGAATCGATGTCTCCATTGGAAGTAGTGACGATGGCCAATCTGACATGCGGCGTCGTGGCCATACTTGGAAAGCCGGTGTATTCGTTGATGACAAGGTTCGCCGCCGAATCGATGTAGACGTAGATGTTGGCCTTGTCGTCGGCCAATGCGTTGCCGGATGAGCCCGCGTAACTAACGACCTGCGTCCCAAGCCAGAACTTGCCGGCCCTTACGCCGACATCCAATCCGCCTTCGTCATAGACCCGAAGATCGTTGCCCCTTCGTGTTGCCAGCAAGAGCCGATAAAGTAATTTCCTGAAATTCAGATAGTACGGTGCCGTACCTGTTGGTATGTACTCGACCCCGGTTTCACTGTCGGATTGTATACTCAACAAATCATTGTCTGATGGATAAACCTCGCCCATGGTGATATTTCCTCTCTCTGAGATTTGGATGATGCACCTGCGAATTCTCGCGTCTGTTCGCTCCGGATACTCAGTCGTCAACCATGCTCAGCACCAGCTTGTTACTGTGCTTGTCGAACGAAGAGACGCTTAGGCCGGCAGCAGGCGTGGCTGCCGGTGTTGTCGTAACGTCGATTTCGCTTGCATTACTCTGATTGCCATATTTGTCCGTGACCTTGACGCCGAATTTGTAACTGCCCATGGACATCGGCTCACTCACCCACTCAATAGCATCCGCATCGAGACCGAACTGCCCGTAGCCGAAGCTGCCTTTTCCGGATCCTATGGCAGCTGCCGAATCCCAACCGAAGTCACCGAGGCCAAACGTGCTCATCGCAAACCCCGCTTTGTCCTGCCAGCTCGGCCAGATGCTTATCGGCGAATCGTTGACCGGCGTCTCATAGTCAACCTGTCCGGTACCATTGTCACAGTAGATGTTGGCGGTTGCACCCGCCGGAAGGCCCTGACTACGCAGCAGAGTAATCTTGACACGCCCGGAGTCGGCCCGGGGCTGTTCAATCTCGCCGCCAAAATCGACGTGAGCATCCTTGGCCTCGATACCAAAGGCCTCTATGTGAATAGGCCTGTCACCACATGTGGGAACCGGAACGACTATCTGCCTCTGTTCAGAATCAATCGTTACTCCGGCGTATCGCCCGTTGACATAAACCTGGTGGAACTTGTCACTCAGGCCCGATCGCCACTTGACGAGAGCCGCCCGCGGCGCCACGACATGATCACCGCCTTGCGAGATGCCACTCGGCAACCCAAACGCTCTGACCGTTTCTATTCCTTCACTGATAAGCGTCATAGTTGCTAAGACCTCAACTGCGTGTAGACGATTTCATAATCGACCACTACACCACTGCCGCTCGCGCGTTCATTGCTGACCTTGAAGGAATCCATCCTAAGATTGTCAAATTGTTGCCCTTCACCTGTCACAAGCTTGCGCGTGCTTCCATCTATGCAGGCCGATATAGCGGCGATTTTTGTGTTCAGCTGGGTCCGGCCATTCGCTCGCAACACACCACTGTGGCTGACGATCCTGCTGCGGCCGCCCAGGTCGATACTGAGCACGCCGTCCAGACCCGGCATCACACGCTCTGCCGAGTCCCTGCTGCAACTGTCGACCTTGATCTGCAATTGCTGTTCGTCGAACAGAATGTCCCCATCTAATGTAGCGCTCATACCTGGCGTCCCAGAACGTGCTGCTCCATAGCCAAGAACCGATGAACCATCAGTCACGCACCAGCCTTAGAGAACCGCCGGCTCTTGTGACGTCACCGACCCCGTCGGAGCCAACGTCTATAGTGAGCCGACACCGTTGTCTCGCTTTCTCAGAAAGCTTTTGGTAGTGCCGACTCTTATCCCAGAAATTCTCATCCTCGGCCTTACTGGCCAACATCGCATAAACACTCGATATGACCATGAAGACCGAAGCCCTCCTCAGCACGTCGACATCCAGAACATCCTCCACCTCCACGCTGCTCGCAGGATCACCGGGCTTGATGCCGAAGTATTCGGTCAACTGATAGGCGACCTCAGTGGCCTGCGGAGAGAACGTGCTGATACGATAGGCTATCTGTGTCGCGGCGGGCGGTGCTACGGCCTCATCGTCACTGTCCGCCCTGACCACCGATATGGTTAGCTGTGTCGCCGAATCCACCGAGGCTATCTCGTAGGCCCCATCCAGTGAGCCATCGGCTGACTGCACATGGATCACGCCGCCAGCCGAGACCTGGGCGCCTACGAAATCAGCACCGCTTACCGTGAATGCAGTTCCTGTGAGTGTCCCGCCAGTTCCCGCTGTCAGAACCTGCCCAGGCAGATGCAGCTCACCGAACAGTATCGGCTCGTATTTGAGAATGTCCGCATCGTTTGAGAACATAGCCATTGTTGAAGTCCCCTTCCTGCCTGTCGAGAGGCCTGGGTGCCCAAAGACATCCCAGCCCTTGGGCACCACTGCCGCGACGCCGTACACGGCGTCTCCTAACTGCTCCCTGCTTAGCTGGTGCTCAGATCGCGAATGAGCCCGTGCGCAGCCTCGTTCTTGATCTCGAGCGTATACTCGCCGATAAGCTCACCGCACTCGTAGTCACCGCTGCTTGCCAACGGCTTGAAATGAAAACTACGCCCCGCCAGTGGCAAGGCATTGGCCCGCGAAGAATCCAATAGAAGCGCAGCATCCTGCGGCATCCACCGGGTCGTGATAATCCTGCAAACGCCGAAATCGCTCTCGTAGATGCTGATCATGTCGGTGAAAGTTGTGTCGTTGGCCCCGAAGCTTCTGCTGTCGGCACAGAAGGCATTTATCTTTCGCTTCTGAAAGCCACCGACCACAATAAGATCAACGTTGCCATTACTGTTCTCCCAGATCTTTCTGAGGACATAGTTGATCTTCGCCTCGTCGAGATCGTTGCCGCTCGGAAAGCCTGTGTCGCCCGTGTGGAAGACGTTCGTAGAAAGGTGTTGAACAATGCCCCTCATCGACCGCCTCACCGAACCGCTACCCTGTGGATCGCTGGCAGGCTGACCTCCGTTGATTACGGTGTTCTCCAGGTCCCGAAGCAACTCCCTCAGCCTTTCCTGCTTCTGATAGTCCATCTCATCAGCGAGGCCTAAGTGGCTCGCCGCCATATCGGTCCCGCTCACCTCGACCGTGGCAGTAAATATCTGCGTGTAGTTGCCGCACCTCGTGCGATTGGTGAATCTTGCACCGGGCTTGTCAGCTCCTTCCAGAGCGGCGTTGCCCAGGATGTTAATCACCTGATCGTCCGCCAGATTCTCTGTGGTCGTGCCTGCATAGCCGCGAACGACCGTGAGCGTATTCGTGCTCACCGCCGTGACCAGCATCAATTCCTCACTACCCTCGACCTGAATCTGATCACCCATACGGAATCTGTTGCCGTTGTCCACGTCGAAGTCAGTATCCGAACTCGGATCAGTCCAGGTGGCATCGTTAATCGCATCCTTGTTGGGCAGCAGCGCATCTTCAAGCCACTCGTGATGTGTGCTGGTTGCCTCTCGCATTGGATCACCCAAGGCATCGAGCAAGGGCGTTTCGTACGGTGAAACAATCCCTATCAAATCCGATACGTCCTCAGCCAGTTCAGGCAAAGTCGAACCTGCTGAGTATGTTGCCTTCCCCGTAAAAGCCATTCGTCTATCTCCTTGCCCTTATGTGACTGGCACCCCAGTTATCCAGTCACGCGTTACCCGAAATTCCTTCGCAGTTTCAGATACTCCTGCAAATCCGTACGATTGCCGGTGGTGGCTGCCCTCTTGGCCGCTCGCTCGAGCACAGCCTGGCTGTGCGCCACGCGGTCCTTTACCCCAGCGGTTCTCGTTGTCGCTCCTGTGTCCGCGGCACTACCGAACAGATATTGCTTTTCCTTCTTCAACTGCTCAACACACGCCTCCAGATCCGCTTCCGTTTCCCCACCCAGTCTGGCCTTGGCGACCAGCACAGCCGCCTCCAGGTCGACGGTGCCGGCAGCAACGAGTTTTCGCGTCAGCTTCTGCTCGGCCTGGATGTCACTTAGCTGCTCCGATAGCTTGGCCACCTGCGAGTTGGCCTCAGCCAGTTGCTCGGTCAAGTCTTCGACCTGCTTCTCGGCGCCCTGCGCCCTTTTTCGATAGCGGATCGATTCAGCGATGGGAACAAGTCTGCTCACATCGTTGTCACTATGTTCAGGGGCTTGTTCCGCGGCTGTCTCCGACAAATCCTTCTGTGTCTCAATCGGACTCATTGTGTCTCCTGACTAATCGGCGGCTTAGGATTGGGAACGCGCAGTCTCCTCACTCCCGATCCATCACTGCAAATTCGTGATTTCATAGCCTAATTCTCTGAGCACCGTCCCAGCGGGTACGCCCAGCTCCTTCTTGATCTGAGCTTCTCTGAGTTTCTCCATCATGTTCTCCGGCAGCGGACTGGGAAAAACTACCTCGATTTGCCTGTCGGCCTCCGATGTCTTGTAGATGTTGGCCGTATCAAGAATCCCCAGAACCATTCTGCAAATTCGCTTGAGCCCATCGCCATAAGTGAATCTCTTTCGCTCATTCTTTGAGAGCATCCCCATGAGCGTCAGTCGAAGAGCCACAGCACTGGTGAGATTCCCGATTTTGTTTTTCAGCACCCCGGCCACGACAGGCGTCACTCCGCTGGTCTTGTCCATCGCGGAACGGATCTCGGCGATGTGCAGCCCCTCGCTCGGCGTCGCCGAATCTCCCCCGAACTCTTCGATAGTCGCATCAAGATTGTCCGTATACCACATTCTGCCAGGTGAGATGGGCTTATCTTCGAAACTCTCTATCCCCTTGCCCAGGTACATCTTGAACGACTGGAATGTGATCCTGCTGGCTCTATCGCTCAGTCTCGTATTGAGCTCATCCTGCAGAGGCATCAATGGCTCGACGTCACTTGCCCCTTCGTAGTAGTAGGGCTGAGCAATGTTCTGGATGTGGACGATGGGCAGAAAGCCCCACGGCAGCTCGCCCTCTGCCACGAGCTGCTTATTCTCGTATCTCTGCCAGGCCCGCGCCGAGACGATTTCCGTCACCGCAACAACAGACCGACTATCGGCCTTGCGCCCGCCGCCGGAGAGTATCCGCGACAGAAACGAGGTCTTCTCGTTGAGCGCGTTCATCTTCTGGTAGAAATGCTGCACGTAGTGCGTGATCTTCCTGTAGTCGTTCTCGTCCAGAATAGGCAGCGCTCTTGGTGCTTCAACCAGTTCCAGCTCGATCGCGCGTGCCAATTGCGGCACATCCGTGGAGGAGGAGGTGTGAGAAGAGTAGCGTCTAGTGATTTCTTCGCCAGGCCTGACGAAACAATCGACGAAACCGTACACACTTCCGAGCACTGCCATATCCTGGAGGAATCCGATGCCGCCGTTGGCCGCGAATACTGCCTTTAGTATAGACTCGATTTCCGTCCGCTTCCGGCCATCCGGCGATTTCGAAACAAAGCTAATCGGCTTGCCAAAAAGAAAGTCCACCGCCGCATTGACCCGCCACGCGATGTCGTTCTCGATCACGACTTCCTTTCGCTGGATATCTTTGACCGCCCTTGAGCCAAACACGCCCGCGGTGCCGCTGTGCGCCAATCCGGTAATTCGCGAAGGTATGCCGTATTCCTGTGCTTGAACGTAGCACTTGCCTGCCTCGGTCAGCTTGCGCTCGGCGGCGCCGTTGCCAAACATCTCCAGCATCGGGTTGGCGTAGTATTCCCACAGTTTTGCGAAGTGCCTGTGGATATCCGGCGAGTGTTCATCGACAAGCCACTCTACGTAGTCCTCGCTGGGCCGATCGTCCCCGAAGATACCGAGCTCAAATGCCATGCCTTAGCTCTCCCTCATGAGCCGAATTTCATACCGTCGCAAATTGCGACGCCTTCGCGAGGCCATTCACAAGCGCCTCCATAAAGGGGCGAAGCTGCACGATCTTTGCGAAAAAGATGGACTTCATCCCGCATCCGCTCGCGCTAAGTCCGTGCGGCACAAGCAGTAAAAATTTTTTGCAGATTTGGGATTTTTGTTTCCAGGGCGCAGCAGATTTTGACGAAATTCCCGCCCCGCTCGGCGCCTGATGACGGGGGCGGAATCCCGGGCCTTAACAAGCTGGATTCCCGTCTCCGGGCATGTCGAAGGAGCTGAGATTGCCTCGCCGCATTGCTCCTCGCAATGACAAGACCCATTTCCGTGTCATTGCGAGCGATTCGAAGAATCGCGCGGCAATCTCAACCGTCAGCCTTGTACGTTTTCAACAGCCCCCTTCGCAGGAATGACAAACCAAAGGTTTGACTGTCACAGGTTAATAGTCCTTTTGACTAAGGGTCTGTGGCTGAACGTGAGGGCGCTGTCTATTTGAGACTGATCTCTGCCAGGGCTATTGAACACCTGTGAGCCAATTCTCAGCCAACTGTTCCAGGTCAGCGAAGTCAACGCGGCCGTCTCCAGTAAGATCGGTTCTGCCGCCGCCACACCAGAAGCTGCCGTCAGTTCCGAGCCAGTGTGAGCCTAAGGCGCAGAAGTCGGCAAAGTCTGTGTCATGGTCACTGTCAACGCCCCCCATGACGAACTGGCACGTTAGCTTGGGATAATCCTGTCCCTAGCAGATGCACCAAATGTCCTCCGTCCCGTTTTCGGTCTCACCTACAAAGTCCCAGCCAGCTCCAAGGAACGTGCCGACCGTTTGCATCTTGGGTGTGCTCTTGACCCCTTCTGAAGTGCATCCGGTGCCACCCCATCCCTGCTCGCCACACATGTAACCCTTGCCGCTCGTCCAGTTGTCCCAGAAGCAGTCAGCAATCGTGCCAGAATTGACTCCCGCGAGACCCCCCACATCGTGTGATCCCGTCACGCTGCCCGTTGAATAGCAGCAAAGAATTGTCCCACGGCCGTTACTGCCTACAAAGCCGCCCACATCAGTCTCACCTGAGACCTCACCTGTAGCGTAGCTGTTGCCCATTGTTCCCAATGCTCCGTTGCCCCCAGCCAACCCGCCAGCCTTACTCTTACCGGAGACGTTGGCCTGGGCGTGACTGTCTGTCACTGTTCCGTGCGTTATGTTCCCCACCACTCCGCCAACCTGGTCCTCGCCGGACACATCGCCGGAGACAGAGCAGCCGTCGATGATACCGGCCCCGCTATAGCCGACAAGACCACCGACGCTACGACGTCCTGAAACGTCGCACTCCAGAGCGCGACAATTGCTGATTGTTCCGAGCATCAAACGCCCCAGCAGCGAAGCAACGCTGTTGCCTCCGGCACCGACGTTAGCGCCCACCAACTCGAGATCCCTTATCAGTGCCCCGGCGCCACTGACAGACTCGAAAAGCCCTACTTCATCGCCGCCGGGGGCTTCATAGGAGAAGTTTGAAATAGTATAGCTGTTGCCGTCAAAGGTTCCACTGAATGCGCGCCCCGCCCCAATTATGTTGAATTGTGTTCCGGTTTACGCTGCGAGGTCGATGTCTGCCATAAGCTTGAAATGCTTGTCCCAATCCTCGGCATGCAGGCCTATCTGATTCATCTGCTCGGCAGTCCAAATTTGGTGGGGGTCTTCCGGAGTGCCCGTCCCTCCGCCATACTTGGCATGGGCAGGCAAGCCCACCAGGAGAACTGCCGCCAGTACAGAGAATGGCCGCGGGATTCTGGGATTCGTCGCCGCACTCATTTTCCGACCTCCACCTCCCATCCTCGAACTGCACATTGGCGGTATCCGACCGCGCCAGCAGCCCATAAGCGTATTAACAGGGCGTTGCCGACCGATGCTGTTGCACAAAACAGTATACCACACCTGCCCGGCATAATCAACCGCGGAAATGGCGGCATTTGGCCCCTTTCCGTATGGAGATGTGCTGAGTGCTCTTGGGAGACTGGGAGAGAGAATTGCGGCGTGGGGATTGGATGTAGGCTACTGGCTGCTGGGCGGAAGGCCGATGTCCTCTGTCTGCAGAAGCTCAATGATCTCGGCCTTTGTGGGCAGAGCCTCAATCGAGCCGAACTTCGTGCATGCCAGGGCCCCCGCGGCCGAGGCGAACTTGACCGCACCTCTCATATCGCTCTTGACGGCATAGTATGCAGCTAACGCCCCGGCAAAGGCGTCCCCTCTGCCGGTCTGGTCTACCAACTCAATCTCAAAGGCGGGGACGTGGTGGGCGCTATTTCTATCGACGACCATACAACCACGTTTGCCCATCGTTAAGACCGCGTAGTTTGCGCCGCGAGCCACGAGTTCGGAACCGATCAGCTTGGCTGTGCGAATGTTGGCAGCCGATTGCTCAGTTATGTCGGCTGCCTCATAGAGGTTGGGGATCAGCACGCCGGCGGAGAAGTACTCGATGGGCAGGTCGCTGCCTTGCTGGCCTCGCCGTTCGATTGGCCTTGCGGGGTTGAGAATCACCTTTACGCCGTACAGTTCCGCACAGCGAAGTGCACTGATGATCGCCTCCTGTGGCAATCGGCCATGAATCAAGCAGACGTCGGCTTCGGCGATGATGTGCTCGGCGGATTTTATATCCCGGGCCTGCAAAGCGCTGTTGGCACCGGTATAGGAGCAGCTTGCGTTCTCACCCTCGGCGTTGACCATCGTTACAACGACGCCGGTATTCTTGGCCTTGGCCGTGTAGACATAATCCGCGTCTATGTTGAATTCCGCAAGTTTTGCCCGGGCTTCCCGAGCAAACGGATCGCCTCCCACTTTGCTGATGAGGTGCACTTCGCAGCCGCAGAGCGCAGCCTGTACGGCCTGGATCGGCCCGGGTCCTGTGGTGGCGTATGAAAGAGCCGAGCCGGCGACGCTCTGGCCGGCCAATGGAACCTGCTTGCACCGTATTGCCATGTCAACGTAGGTGCCACCGACTACTGCTACTCTCGGAATCCTTCCTGCCATTTTGCTCCTTCAAGAGATTCCTTTTCTACCGCAGTATAGCCGCCCCAAGGCCAATTGCAACGCTTTTTACAGGACGTACCGATGAAATCTCACCCGGTGAGACCACAGGCCTGCTGCTGGATGAGCCAGCGTCGAAGCACGCTCACGACGTAGTCGATTTCTCGCTCCGACAACGGTCTTCCCCATGGGATTCTGTGCCATTTCTCCAGGCACTTACGGCAGCAGGTGCCGGTGGCGTGCTGAGCGACGAAGACCGGGTGATTCTTCATCGGCGTTTGCTTGCCGTCATTTGGAGGATTTGACTCGGCCAATCGATTCATAACGAAGTCGCGGGCGTGATCGAGAATCACCGGCAGACCTTTGGCTTCAAGATACTCCGCTTCTTTGCCAGCGAGCCTGAAGCGACTGCGAAACCTCGACCGACCCAAAGCCGCGAAGACTTCATGAATGTCACGCATGAACCGATTATATGCGACGAAATGTCGAGCAGCAATGAGGGACAAGTGTCAAGAATCAGGCTGGCACTCCGACGACCGCCATACAGACCACGCTTTCTTCGATACCATCGATGCCGAGAATCGCATTGACCTGATCGTCATAGAGTGCGCCGATCTCGCAGGTGCCGAGATTCAGACTCACGGCGGCTAAGGCCAGATTCTCGGCGATGTGGCCGGCATCAAGAAATATGTACCTGTACGCCCGCTGGCCGTACTTGATCTTGCAGCGGTCGAACATCGCCGACCATACGAAGACCGCAGCTGCGCTTGCACACATCGCTTGCCCCAACGCCGCCATCGCAGTCTGCCGACGCAAGTCGCCGGTGCTTAGCTGTTCGAGCTGATGTCGCCCGATGGCGTAGTGGTACAGGCCCGGTTCAAGCTTGCTCACGTCGTTGGCGACAACGTATGTTTCTATCGGGTATAGCGCTCCTGCCGACGGTGCTGTGCGGAACTCGTATCCGTGCTCGACTCGCTGTATGCCGGTCGATGCCCACAGCAGATACGAGAGCTGGCCGAGACTGATCGATCTATCCTTAAAATCACGAATGCTCTTTCTTTGCCTGAGCGTCTGGTCCAGACTCATCGGCTTGCTCGCCTCAAAGGCGGGCAGGTCAATCGTCGGCTTATCCTCGTACACCTTGTACAGTTTCGGCTTGGCATCCCAGACCGATCCGCGAGCCGGCATCCTATCCGGGTAGTACTTCGTCTCCTGTTGAAACCTGTCACCAATGCCACTCATTCTGACACCTCCGTTCTAAGAAGTTCTCAGACCCTCATATCATCGCGGGCGGAGTAGCTATTGCAAGTGCAAAACCAAGTCGGGCAAGGTCGGCTACGCTTGGATTCTCTGACAGGGTCCCGTCAGTGCGAGGCCTTTAGGCCGAAGCAATCTCAATCCACTCGGAGCAGTAGGTCGGTTTCTGCTTGACAGGTGACCGTGACATAGTGTATGCTTGACTATGTATTATCGATGTGGGGGACGACGGCGTATCTGGAGGACGTGCAAATGAGGAGGTCGGCAAATCAAAGAATCCGACGGACGATCCCTGTACTGATTGCGGCTTGGACATTCTATGGTGGTTTCCCAGTTTGCACACAAGCACAGGTCGTCTACGAGGTCATCGACTTGGGCACCGTACGGGGCCACTTTGCTGCAGCCTTGTCTATCAACGACGCCGGCCAAATCGTAGGGTGGGATGACGCCAGTATTCCTGAGCCGGGTCCTGAGCCTTGGCCTAGTCCACGTGCCACTCTGTTTGATCCCACGGGGGCAGGTAACAACATCGACCTGGGTACACTCGGAGGTGGTGTGAGTGAGGCTCACTCCATCAACAACGCCGGCCAGATCGTAGGACAAGCGTACGACAGCCAGGGCGATAGGCGTGCCACATTGTTTGACCCCAGCGGAGCAGGCAACAACATCGATCTGGGCACACTCGGCGGAGAGGACAGTGAGGCCACCTCCATAAACTACGCTGGTCAGATCGTGGGAGAGGCAGACAACACCCAGGGCTGGCGGCGCGCAACCCTATTTGACCCCACAGGACGTGGGAACAACGTCGATCTGGGTACGCTCGGTGGAGAGGGCAGTGAGGCCACCTGCATAAACGACGCCGGGCAGATCGTGGGAGCCGCGGACAACACGCAGGGCCGGCAGCGTGCAACTCTATTTGACCCCACAGGCGCGGGCAACAATGTCGATCTGGGTACGCTCGGTGGCACATCGAGCTATGCTTACTCCATCAACAACGTCGGCCGGATCGTGGGGTGGGCGGAGAACAGCCAACTTGATCGGCGCGCGACTCTGTTTGATCCCACGGGGGCAGGTAACAACATCGACCTGGGTACACTCGGGGGCGATGAGAGCGGGGCCAACTGCATCAATGACGCCGGCCAGATCCTCGGGTGGGAAAGCCGCGGCTGGTGTAACGCGACCTTATTCGACGCCACGGGAGCCAGCAACAACATCGGCCTCTGCACTCTCATGGACCCCGCCAGCGACTGGGGGCCGGGGGAGGCTCACGACATAAACAACTCCGGCTGGATCGTTGGGCTGGGCATGAATGCCCAAGGCGAAATCCACGCCATTCTCTTGGTCCCCAAATACAGTGGCGGCAGTGGAACGGCCGAAGACCCGTACCAGATCGCTACGGCCGAGGACCTGATGCAGTTGGGGGAGACCCCCGAAGATTACGACAAGCACTTCATCCTGACAGCCGACATCGACCTGGACCCGAATCTGCCTGGAAGGAAGGTGTTTGATAGGGCTGTGATTGCCCCTGACACAAACGATGCTACCTGGGAGTTTGAGGGAACTCCCTTCACTGGTGTCTTTGACGGGAACGGCCATAAGGTCTCGCATCTCACAATCAAAGGCTTGCGCCGATTGGGTCTGTTTGGCCAATTAGGAGACTGGGATGCTGAGACTGAGAGCGAGGTCAGGGATCTATGTGTTGTAGATGTTAACATCGTTGGGAAGCATGACGTTGGTGGACTTGTGGGATTAAATCTTGGCAGAATTTTCTCCTCCTGTTGCACTGGCACGGTTAGTGGTGAGTACTGGATCGGTATCTTCGTGGGATATAACATTGGCAGTATATCTGGCAGCTATGCTACTGGCGCACTTAATGGACATGAGAAAATCGGCGGATTGGTGGGGCTAAATGATGGTGGCAACGTCACGGGCTGCCATAGCACCGGCATTGTCACCGGCAGTGGAGGCTCCGTCGGTGGCCTCGTGGGGTTCAACAGTGTCCGGTTCGGGAGTCCGGGTACAATTACTGATTCCAACAGCGCTGGTACAGTAACAGGCAATGGAAGTGTAGGTGGCCTGATAGGAGACAATCGTGGGGCGGTGGCCAACTCTTATAGTGTGAGCACTGTTGTTGACACCGCCCAGTCCTCCGGTTTTGAGCGTGTCGGTGGGCTGGTGGGATATAATGCCGGCGGCGTGGACAATTGCCATAGCTCCGGAGAGGTCAGCGGCCTGAACCTTGTCGGTGGACTGGTGGGCTGGAATCGGGGCCCATTGACTCGATGCTACAGCACTACGACAGTCAGCGGCGGTGATGATATCGGCGGGCTCGTGGGATCCAATTCCGAAGATATTCTTGCGTGTTACAGCACAGGTACTGTCACCGGACATGCCTACGTCGGCGGTCTGATAGGGAACAACGGCTCTGACATATCTTACTGTTATAGCATCTGTTCAGTTACCGGCAATAGCTATGTGGGCGGGCTGGTCGGATCACACACGGGTGGGGTCACGCTTGGCGGTGACGAAATACCTGCCTTTATCAGAGACTGTTACAGCGCAGGTGTGGTCCACTCCGTTGGCATAATGACCGGAGGGCTCGTGGGATCAAATAGTCCTTGGGATGCGGGGTTTGCATCAAATGGGATCGTCGAGCGTTCGTTCTGGGATATCGAAACCAGCGGCCAGTCAGACAGCGCCGGCGGGACAGGAAAGACCACCGCCGAGATGAAAATCGCGAGCACATTGTTAGAAGCCGGCTGGGACTTCATCAACGTCTGGGGTATCGGAGAGGGTCAGACGTATCCGTACCTGCGCAAATACTCGGCGGCGGATGTCAACCAAGACGGGATCGTCAACTTCCTCGACCTGTGTTTCATAGCAGAGCAGTGGATGGAGGAGGAATAGGAGGCTCAAGAATGCCACTTAGGAGAATTCCAAGAATGTTGCGGGCAATTTCTGCACTCGCTGTGGCACTGGCTGCGGCTGCAACTGCCGGCGGACGAGTCATCGAGGTGGCCGGTGAACGTCTTGAATTCACGCCCGCTCCGGAGCGGGGGTACGTCGTTAAGGCTGCGCCGGATAGGCCCGGAGTCGGCATCCTGGCGGCTACGCTATTCGCCGAAGTCGGCGACGGTACGCCGATTCGCGGGCTGGACCGGCTTGGCATCTGGGTCGTCGAGAGGCCGCTACCCGCGGGTGAAAACTCCCTCGCGATTGAGAGCCTCTGGGCGGTAGGCGGCGCTCAATATCTTGCGCCGCTGTTCACATTCAATGACGAGACGGTGGCGGTCATCCCGGAGATAGTCATCCACGTAACCGCAGGCACAGATATCGAACAGGTCCAAGACATCTGCGACGATCTTGATCTGGCCATCATCAAGCCAATGGAATTCACAGAGGTTGAATATCTTCTGGAAGTCCTCGGCCCCGATGCGGATGCGGTATTCTCCGCCGTTGAGCAGCTCAGTGAAATCTCATTTGTGGCATGGGCGTGTCCGAACACTGCAGCGCGTATGCACCTGGCCGGACAGGTCATCCCCAACGACGAGTATTTCTCGGAACAGTGGCACTTGCACAATACGGGCCAAACATGCCTGTACGGATGGGGTGGGACACCTAATGTCGACATCAACGCGCCGGAGGCGTGGGAAATCACAACTGGAGACGCGAATACTGTCGTCGCCGTACTCGATACCGGCGTGGACACAAACCATCCCGACTTGATCAACAGCTTGGTGCCCGGGTATGACTTCTGTGATAACGACGACTCAGCGGAACCTACTGATGAGCACATGACCTTCCATGGGACGATTTGTGCCGGACTTGTTGCGGCCAAAGGCGACAATAGTATTGGTGTAGCCGGTGTCGGATGGGGCTGCAAGGTCATGCCTGTTCGTATAGCGGAAGGAACGGAGGTGGAACGATTCATACCCGACAGCGATATGGCCACCGCCATCCGATGGGCCGCCAGCAACGGTGCCGATGTTCTCAGCAACAGCTGGGGGTACTTGTCGCCAAGACCCATAACTCACTCAGGAATAATCGATGTCACACGACAGGGTGGGAGTGGTCGTGGTGGTACAGGCTGTGTGGTTCTGGCATGCTCACATAACCAGGGCAGCCGTCAGATTAGGTACCCGGCGGCATACCCTGAGGTCATCGCCGTTGGTGCCACGGACAATGCTGACGTACGGTGGAACTACAGCAACTACGGCCCTGAATTGGATATTGTTGCGCCCGGTGGGGCTCTTGACCTTGCGAGTTTTCGGAAGGGCACCATGTGCGCAACAGATATATCCGGAACAGGTGGGCAAAACAACAAATGGGGTGCTAAGCTGTACGGACCCTTAGTCAGTATCGATGTTGACTATGCCTATATGGGAGGGACTTCGAGCGCTTGTCCGGTCGCCGCTGGTGTAGCGGCCCTGATTCTCTCTGTTGAGCCGAAGCTAACCAATGAGGAGGTCAGACATTTCCTTGAGCGCTCCGCCAAAGACTTGGGCGATCCGGGCTGGGACCAGTACTACGGCTGGGGCCGGGTGGACGCGCGGGCGGCACTGGATATGGTCCTGGCCAAACGGGCCGACTTGAATGACGACTGGAAGGTCAACTCACACGACTTCGCAGTCCTGGCCCGGTCTTGGAAGACAGATGGAGCCGAGGGTGACATAGGACCCGCCCCAAGGCCGGATGGTTTTGTGGACGTCCAGGACGTCATCTTGATGGGCCAGTACTGGCTTGAGGTGATCCCATCACCCGGCGGGCACCGATGACGTCCGCATCTACGACCGCGCGGTCACGCCGTAAGGGTGACACGTAACCTACAGTACGGAGGTATGAAGATGAACGCGGTAGCTCAGAAGATTCTCTGGGCGACCTTCATAATCACAACCGTGGTTTGTTTGCAGGCGCAGGCCGAACGCTCTTACGTTGTCGCGGTAGCAGATGAGCGGCTTCATTTTGTCAGTGCGCCGGAGCGTGGGTATGTCGTCAAGGCTGCGCCGAATATGGGCGGGCCGGCCGTGGCGGACTCGCAGCCGGCAGGAACCAACGGGGCCATAGACATTACAATTCTGTACGACAACTACGTCTTGGCCGAGGGCGTAACTGCCGACTGGGGTTTTGCCTGCATGATAATGGGCACAGAAAAGAACGTACTGTTCGACACAGGAACGAATGGCAGCCTTCTGCTTACGAATATGGAGAGCCTTGAGGTCGATCCACGGGATGCGGAGCTAGTTGTGATTTCCCATAACCATGGGGACCATACAGGCGGACTGCCCTCTTTCTTGGGGAGGAACAATGATGTTACAGTCTACGTGCCGACACCGGCCACCAGCGCTCTCGCTCGTGATATCGAAGCGAGAGGAGCGCAGGTTGTCTCCTCGCAGGGGCCCGCAGAAATCTGTCGGAACGTTTACACGACCGGCTGGCTGGGGACGGCGATCATCGAGCAGTCTTTGGTGCTGGACACCGCCAAGGGACTGGTTGTGATCACCGGCTGTTCACACCCTGGCATAGTGAGCATACTGCGAAGGGCCAAAGAGATAGTCGACAAGGACATCTATCTGGTCTTCGGGGGATTCCATCTTCTCAACCACTCGGATGCCCAAGTCGCAAACATTATCAGTGAATTTCGAAGCCTTGGCGTTCAAAAGGTCGGGGCGACTCACTGCACTGGTGAAAGACAAATCGACCTGGTCAGGAAGGCCTACGGCACGGACTTCGTTCCGATCGGTGTGGGTGAACTGAGTCTGCCATGCCCGGTGGATCTGGATGGAAACGGCATCGTGAACTTCGCAGACGTGGCCTTATACGCGTCGTCTTGGCGGAGCACACCACTTAGTCCCGGATGGAATTCTGAGATCGACATAGGCCCGCCACTTTTCGGCGACGGTGTAATCGCAGCCGAAGATGCAGCCATCCTGTTAGAGCACTGGCTGACACTGCCGGGTATCTTGGCGTACTGGGAGCTGGACGAGACAGAAGGTGGCGTTGCCCACGATAGCGTCGGTGGCAACGACGGTTACGGTCCCCTCGACATGGTCTGGTGGCCGGAAGATGGCAAATTGGGTGGGGCGCTTGAATTCGATGGGACTGATGATTTTCTTTTGACGACCTTTTCGCTGAATCCTGCGGAGACGTCATTCAGTGCTTTTGCCTGGATCAAGGGCGGTGGTCCGGGAGAAGTGATTTTGTCGCAAGCAAGCGGCGCGAACTGGCTCTTAGCCGACCCGTCTGAGGGCAAGTTGATGACCGAGCTAAGAGGCTCGGGTCGATTTGGCCGGACACTACTATCGCAGACCGTGATCACGGACGGCAATTGGCACCATGTGGGAATGACCTGGGACGGCTCGAACAGGATTCTCTATGTTGATGATTTTGAGGTAGCCAGGGACACACAAACAGGCCTGGTGGGCTCAGATGGCGTTGTGCAAATTGGTGCCGGAAGCGCTCCTGCGCCCGGCACTTACTGGGATGGCCTAATCGATGACGTCCGTATTTACAACCGCGCGGTCACGCCGTAGACGTGGCGCGGCCCGCAGCAACGGATATCATCGCGCGAAGGCTTGAGATGGGACGGACGAGCATAAGAACGTTATTGGCTGTGCAAGTGTTGTTCTGCATAGCCGGTTCGGCATGTGCCGGTGGAAGTGTCAGCGCCGACGCGAGCGACTCTGCCTATGCCGACAGCGTTTACCGGTGGCTGGTTGCCCAGCAGATGCCGACGGGAATCCTGGGAAATCAGGAGAATGAATATTTCTCCGGTCTCTATACCAATGCGCTGGCGGCGATCTGCTACATGCACCAAGGAGATCTGGCCAGGGCGGAAAACATCTTTTCCTTCTTCGAAGGTCACCTTGATTCGGTGGCCAAGGTTCCGCCGGGGGGATACACACAGTTCTGGGATGCCATGACGGGACAGCCGTACCTGGATACCGACCGCTGGGTCGGTGACAACGCGTGGCTGCTTATCGCACTGAATCATCACTACCGCGCGACAAAAGAAGACAGGTACGCGGAGATGCGACGCACCATAGCTCAGTGGCTCATCAGCCTGCAGGATGTGGACGGCGGAATCAAGTCCGGCTTTAATCAAGACGGCCTGATGTTCTGGAAGTCGACCGAGGGAAATCTTGACTGCTACGCCGCATTGACCGAGTACCCGGAGCAGCGGCAGAAGATTGAAACGTTCCTGCGCGACCAGATGTGGGTCCCTCACGAGGGCAGGTTCCGTATGGGTTCTACCGTCGCCGAGTCTGCGTTGGATACTTGCTCATGGGGCGTCGCTGCCCTCGGGACCGACTACGCTGCGGCTCTGCGATACGCGGAGAGGACATTCCTTTGCACGTATACATCCGATGCGACCGGCGTCAACATCACCGGCTTTAGCGATTTTGTGAGTCGAGAGAGAATCTGGCTGGAAGGGACCGGCGAGATGGTTGTTGCGTACCAAGTGGCGGGCCACCACGACAAGGCCCAGTCCTACCTTCAGGAATTAGATAGGGCTATGATGCCCAGCGCGCGTTTCGGCCGGCTCGTGGGCCTTCCCTGTTTCACAAACGCTCCGGCCTGGCCGACCGGTTCCACGCAAATCTTCGTGCCATCCCAGGCTTGGTATCTGTTTGGTGCCTGGCAGTTCAACCCCATGCAGGCAGCTTGCGATTGTCCCCAAGTCGCAGACATCAACGGCGATCGCATAGTGAACTTGCTGGATTTCTCCAGGCTCGCCCAGTCGTGGTTGCTTGCTGAGCCGTCTGTCGACATTTCTCCTTCGCCTGCGGGCGATGGAGTGGTGAATGCTCACAACCTGATGTCTCTGGCGGAGTGCTGGTTGATGACGATCGCACCTGTAATCGAGCGATAGCGCCATGGCATTGTGCGGACGCACCCACACATGCAGCTTGGCCAACGCCCTGTGGGTGCCGTCTTGCTGGCGCAAAAGACTAGCCAAGCCCCACAACAAGGGGAAAGCGGGGCTTGGCCTTTATAAGTAGTCGGTGTGGTCGTTACTCACGTTCTTCCGAGACAGGTCCTAGTCGCCGCGCAGGTCTCGGCCTGAGAATGGGCCTGGGTGTCCTTTGTTTAATCTGAACGATCTTCTGGGCCTGTGCTAAGCTCGTGCCACAAATCTTCTGGATGCGGCAGTCCAGCAGATAATACCCGGGCCTGACCGGAACGTGCCTGCCGACAGCGGGTATCATCTCGATATCCTTCGGCTCACGGGGCTCCTCATCGACAACATCGCGCGGCCTTTCCTCGGCGAGGGCGGGTCCGGGGACAGGTTCAGGTTCAACAACCTCCAACAGCGGCCCCCTTATGAGAATATTGGCCAGCGAAATGATCCTCGTGCTATGCCCGGGGACAGCCGAAGCGCCGAAGAGGGGCAGGCGGAACCTCTTCGGCCTTATCCTTACCTTCGGAGCTTCGTCTGCGTTTGTGGTCGCATCTGGGTCGGGAAGTTCAAATGGAACAGGGCTTGGTCCCAGCCGGGTCAGCGTGGCAACACCTATCACTTTCGGCTGGCTGGGTATCACAGCCACATCCACGTCGGTATCATCGAGCATGCCCTGGTCCACCTCGGTGACCTCATTCTCTACGGGCTCTTCAGGCCCCAGGGTCTGCGGGCAGACGCCGATGAAGACGGTATCAGAGCTGTCGTTGAGCAGCTTGACGGTGAGCCTCAAGACGTCCCCGTTGTAGTAGACATTATTGTTGGTTGCCACATCAACGCGACAATCTCTCAGTACTATTGGCGCAAATGGCTCGGCTGGCGTTGGCTCATCGGTGGCCAACATCTCTGCTGCCATTGCGTTGAAGCAGAAGATAAAGACCAATGACCCCACCAAAATGAGCTCCTTATTGTACCTACCCATAGCAATTCTCCTTAATAAGATGACACAAAACCATAAATACATTTGCAAAAAGCGTTCACATAAGATGTGCCACGAGGGGCCCTTGCCGTAACGGTTTTTTTCTTCAAATTGGTGTCCAGGTATCGATTTCGTGTCGATTCGTTGCTTACCTGCCCCGTGCCGGCCGATTCTCCCGTGCAAAATGCTCTGCTGCCTCTGGTGTGTGGATCACCTACGTTGGCTCGCGATGCCCCCAATGCGCGGGTGCGATCTCAATCCGTAATCACCCGCGGCAAGTGGCATCGTACCGCCCTTGGCTGGGGCGGGTCGCGCAAACACCCGTGCGTGGATGAAACGCAGCTTACAGAAGACACCTGGGATCTGGCAGCAATATCTACTGATGCTGGTGTGTATCTCAGCGCTCTAAAGAGTCCTGAGCCGGGGAGCTTCTGATCCGGTCTGATTGACGATCTTCCCAGCTACGACCGGGCTGTCACACCGCAGGGCCATCCAGTGCGACAAGACTCCGCGCTCTCAGTTGCCCAGCAAACCATCGTGTTGAAGCAGTGTCTTGAACCACTCCTGTGCCATCAGTTCGGCGCCGTCGGCGTTGGGATTTAGGCGATCCGCCGCAAACACATCCGGGTAGCGCTCCTTTGTCGGCGCCAGACATCTGGCCCGGCCACCACGCCAGGAACCTCGTGCCGAATCAACTCGTCCAAGGCGTATCGCTCATTGCCGATCTCAGGTTCCATAAGCCTCCTGTAAATATCATCGCGACGAACGCCAGCTCGGCTCCGTCTTCTTTGAGCAGCCGGACGTATTTCTCCAGCGCATCGGCCCCTTGCCCGATGCGCTGGCTGTCGTCTGCGTTGCGGATCCCCTCCGTCCGTCGGCCAAATACCCACTTTAGCGATTGCTGGGCCAGCACAATTACAGGGACATCCTTGTGCTCCTGGAGCTTAGGCCGGGGAATGTTAACCCACGGCGGCAAGGGTTCGCCCGTCTCGACGTTTATCCACTTGGCTATCGAGGTCCCACCTTTGGTAGCCGAGACATCCTGCAACACCCTTTCGCCATCAAAATCTGCCGAGCTTCTTTTGGAGTAAGGCCGGCCAGCGAAAGGACGTGGAATAGCCGTTTACTACGACTACCTTTCTGCTGCCGTCGAAAATCTTCGGCGGCTGACCGGCCGGCCTGTCCAGCACATACGTCGTGCAGCTAGGTCCACCTACAGTGAGTAGGCACGCCACCCCCAATTGTGTAGCTAAATTCCGCCAAGAAGACCTGCTCAGGCGCCTCTCCGCTTCCATACTTCAATGCTTCTCCTTATCTTGTCCACCGGGTGGCTCGCGCCGCCCGAGATAGCCTGCGCCGTTCACCGCGGACCCCAAACCCGGGCCCGCCGAGGGCTGAAGAGTCCTTCATTATCATAGTTGGAATGGACGCACGTTGAGGCCAGTCTATTCCTCAAATCTCAGATATTCGCCTGGGCTCGCATGCCAACTTGAGCCCCCTCACGTGTGCCACGACTGCTACGAGTTGTTTCCCCCAATCCTCCAAGTATGATAAATCGCACTCTGCTAAGGATTTACGTCACTTCGTGTTCTGCGTGTAATAAAACTTCAAAAAATTTCACAAAAAACTTAACAAAATGCTTGACTGTGTTGCATAATCGGTTAAACTACAACTTGTGTTCATTGTACATAGAACAAATAACGGTAAGGGAGCCATGGATGAAGACCTTTTTACCAGTGAGGCAGCGAAGTCTTTGAGATGGCGAGAAATGACCCGAACATTTTGACTGACACGTCTGCAGGCGATAGCCGGCCCCGGCAGGGCGCCGATCTTCTGCGCAGCAGACTGAACCTGCTGCGGGGCAAAGACAAGCTCTTACTGACAATGCACATCTGTAATGGCCTCAGCTTTCGCCAGATGTCCCAACTGACAGGCATGGACGCCACGAGCGTATCGCGCAGGATCCAGAGGGCGGCCGAGCGGCTGGCCGACGGCAAGTACATCCTCTGTCTGCGGAACCGTGACAGGCTCAACAACGGTGAGATGGCCATTGCCAAAGACTACTTTCTGCTTGGGCTGCCAATGACAGAAATCGCGGTGAAACGGGAGCTGTCCTACTACCGCGTTCGCGAAACCGTCAAGAGACTGCGATGTCTCGTTGCAGCCCTTGGAGAACAAGATCCCATGACACGACGCGACTCACACGATTGCCTGGAAGAGTTTCAGTCACCCGATTTGAGGTAAGAGGCGAATGGCGACGTACAGTGTTTCAAGGGGCTTCAGGTGGCAAGGTGACGTCACTGATAAGGTGACACAACTATGCCGAATGTTTGGCTTGACATTGGAGCGGCTCACTGGGAGGTCCGTCAGACACACGATGCAGTTGCACATCAACGACGGTGACATCGTCTACATCACAGGCCCATCCGGAGCAGGCAAAAGTGTGCTGTTGAGAGAGCTGGAAAACGCGGTGCCGGCTTCGCAGAGTGTCAACCTTGCGCGAATCAGCCTACCGAGTGACAGGACCGTGATTGACTGCATTAAGGGCGAGCTGCTGGCCGGCCTCAAGATGCTCAGCATCGCAGGGCTGAACGATTGCTTCTGCTATCTCAATCAGCCGGCTAACCTCAGTGACGGAGAGAAGTATCGATTCCGCCTGGCCAAGGCGTTGACGAGGTCAGCAAGGTTCATCTTCGCCGACGAATTCTGCTCTGAGCTGGATCGTGTTACCGCTGCCGTCATTTCACACCGTCTGCACACGTTCGCAAAGCAAAGCGGCACCACATTTGTGCTGGCCTCGAGCCACGATGATATCTTGCTCGATCTGGCCCCGGATGTTCTCGTCGTCAAGCATCTATCGGGCCCTGCGGATGTCATATATAAGCGATCAGGCAGATGCGAGTTCACAACTCAGAAGTGAGAGGCCAGAAGTGAAAGCGTGCAGTGTAATCAAGAAGCTAAGGATCGTCGCGGGCACCGTCACTGACTACGAGCAGTTGGCGCATTATCATTACCGTGAGGGTCGGCCGACGGGCATCACAGCGATCTATGCCATAAAGTCCAGCCCGGCCTGGGCCTCTGCAACGCGCCCGAGTGTAGCAGGTGTCGTCATGTATACGCTGCCCAGCCCGTTCGTGCAACTCCGCAACGTCGCCACCGACAACATCTTTGCCGGTTTTGACAGGAGAACGCGATTAGCATTGCTCAACCGCCACGTTCGCTGCATTAGCAGGGTGATCATCGAGCCCAGATTCAGAGGGCTGGGGTTGGCAAGCAAGCTTGTCCGTGAGACCATGCCTAAACTCGATGTCCCTATCGTCGAGGCAATGGCGGTGATGGGGATGGTCAATCCGTTTCTTGAGAAGGCCGGGATGAAGGCCTACCCCGCGAAGAGCCCGGAGCGCTGTGCGACGCTCATCGAGGCCTTCAGCGCAGTGGGGATCGAAGAGAGTCAGCTCATAGATCCCAAACTTGTGCAGCGTAAAGTGAACAGACTTTCAGCCAGCAAAGCAGAATTCATCGAGCGCCAGATCGAGTCTTTCGTACAGAGCTACGGCAGACGGCGCGACATGCCGGCCGGCGCCGACAGAACAAGGTATGTTCTGACGAAGCTGACTTGTCGGCCCATCTATTACATCTGGTTCAACCCAAAGCACCGAGTTTGGAGGGTCAAAGACAATGCCGAACAAAGTTCAGTCAATTGCGTTGGATAAGCTCGTGCCGCATCCGGACAACCCGAACCGCATGAGCAGGAGCACGTTCGGTAAGCTCGTTCGCAACATCGAGCGGACCGGCCGTTACGAGCCACTCGTCGTCAGGCCCTGCCCGAAAGAGAAGGGATACTTTCAAATCATCAGCGGTCACCATCGGTGCAAGGCCTTGCGGGAGCTCGGCTACAAAACCGCAGATGCAGTCGTCTGGGACGTCGACGACGAGCAGGTGGACATATTGCTCGCGACGCTAAATCGCCTGACCGGCTCGGATGTGCTTGACAAGAAGCTGGCGCTGCTCAAGAAGCTCAACGCCAGAATGCGAAGTAGAGAGCTTGCTAAGCTCTTGCCGCAGACACCGAGACAGATCGAGCGCCTCGCAAAGTTCAGACTGCCCACTGCACCGGCAAGAATCGATGCAAAGACCTTCGCGATGCCGCTCGTGTTCTTTCTCAATAGCAGACAGAAGCGGACGATCGACAAGGCCCTGTCACGGGCACAGCGCAAGCGAAGTGAGAGAACAAAGGCCGCGATAAAAGCAGCGGCCCTGACCGATGTCGCCCAGCATTATCTTGGCACCCACGAGCATGAAGGCTAAGAAAACCCAGCGGGAACCCTAGGTGAAGATTCCCCGCCACATTCTGAAGATCTCTCAGCTTGGCCTGGAGGAGAAGGTGCTACTCGGTCACATGCGCAGCTTCCGCGAAAGGGGCTGCTGGCAGAGCAACCAGATCCTGGCAGAGACCCTTATGGTCTCGGTGCCAATGATACGCCTGTGGTTAGGGCGGTTAAAGGATTACACACACGTGGCAAATCCAAGAGGTTACTATTGCACTATCTGGGCCGGAGAGGTGCTCAGAAATGCGCAAGGTCCTGCGCAGGAACGCGGAGCGGACTTGCACAAATCTGTGGATCCACTTGCGCACGGGCGCGCAGCTACTAATACAAATACTATAACAGAGAACAATAGAAGGACTATCGCGTCGCCTCCGCCTTTGCCTGCCGGGGGGCAGGCTCGGGCGACGCTCAAAGATAGAACGAGGAAGGACATTGCTGTTATCGAGCACTTCAAGGCGACCTTCGGCCGGCCCAAAGTGCGGGACTACCGGCTCTTGACACTGGAGCAATTCGAGTCCCGCCGGGCCGCTGTGCTGGAGGGCCTGCGCCGCCCGAGACCCGCAGTCAATTCAAAGGCCACACCGGAAATCAGGAAGGAGACACAACCTTGATCAACTACACTCTTTGACAAGTTAATACAGTTTCGGCCTTTTCTTGCCGCATCCGCCACGCCAGGCCACCCGCCGATTCGAGATAGTACCCAACCAGACACTACTTATTCCGAGAAGTTCTGACCGAAGTGACCAGGCTATACGACAGCAGAGGCAGCACGACAAACACGTAAGAGAAGGCAGGAATGTATCTGACCAATGGGTAGCCAAGAGAACTTCTGAAGTAGTACGCGCTGAGGGCCATGCCCGAGAGTGTTACCAAGTACATGAATATCGCGGTCCGCAATGCACACCTTCTCGCAGTATGGACGAACAGCCATACAGAGGCCACGAGAGGCAGGTGAATACCGTAGGTGAAAACAAGGTAGAGGAGGTAGAACCCTCTTTCCTCGGGTTCAGCCAGGGATCCATCCAGCGACCCATGAGTTCTCCACCAGCCGAAAGCGGGGACGCAGATCGGTATTAGGAGCAATACGGCCGTGGTGACTACTCCCGTGCAGATCAGCACCTGGCTTCGTATCTTGCTCTCCATTACGAGTCACCTGGCAAGACGGTACTTGTTCCGGGAAGTTCTAAACGAACTGACCAAGCTATACGACAACAGAGGCAGCACGACAAACACGTAGAGAAGAGCGGGCACGTGTCTGACCAACGGGAAACTTCTGCTTCTAAACCAGCTGTAGACATATATGGCGCTGACGCCCATGCCCGTCAGTATTACCAGGTACATGAATAGGACTGTCTGCAGAGTCCGCTTGCGAGCAGCATGGACGAACAGCCAAACAAACGCTGCAACGGGTACATGAATAGCATAGGCGAAAGTAAGGTAGAAAAAGAAGAAGCCTCTGCCCTCAGCCTCAGCCAGAAATCCGTCCAACGACCCACGGGTTCTCCAGAAGCCGAGGACGGGAACGCAAACAGGTGTTAGCACCAGGATGGCCGTGCTGACTACTGCCGTCCAGATCAACACCCGGCTTCGCATCTTGCTTTGCATTGCGAGTCACCTGCCAGATCGTTCGGAATCCCAACATGCTGTCTGAGTCATACTGCGCTCGTGCGGCGGCGTCAAGTTCAGCTGCCCGACCGAGCTTGTCGAGGGCGTGGCCGAATCGCTGCTGCCATTGGAAAAGAGCAGGATCAAGGTGTCTCGGCGTGCAGCCACTGGGTAGCCAAAACGGCCAGATCGGTGGCGTCGACTGAGCCGCTGCGGTCGATATCCTCAGCCAGGAGCACGTCCTGAAGTAGCCACGCCTCTGCAAGCATTAGCAGGTCGCGCGCGTCTACATTGCCATCGTTGTCACTGTCCGCCTTGTTTCCCAAGTTCGACAGAGACATACTTGCCTGGGGTGTCCCGCCGTACACGCCCATGTTTATGCGTTTGCCGTGCGGCCATAATTCTGAAGTCCAATCCTCTTCTGGATCGCCTGTATCGATGCATGGACTGGTGACATCATCGGCAACCCAGCTCCGCGCAGTCGGGTCCCACCGCCCGGCTTGAGATTTCAGGTGATAGTCACCGTTGCTCGGGTCAGCGAATAGAGGATCGGCATTGATGTTCCCCTCGGCCCAGGTGACGGTGGATGCTGCGGACACCGACATGCTGCTCTGGCCACCCTCGATGTTGGAATAAGCAACTGTCACGTGAGAGCCCCGATCTCCCTCATACGGGCTGTCGGTCAGTAGCATTGACGTCGGACAGTCCCATATAATGCAGTTGATAACCGTGGCCTTGCCACTACCGGGAAGGAGGCAATAAGGTGGGCCCCACCTGCCTGTGTGGTCGAAAAACCTGATGCCCCGCCCGCAATTGGCAATCGTATTGTTCACCAGGATTGCATCACACTGGTTTTGCACCGCGATCCCTGCGCTACTACAGTCGTAGATCAGATTGTTGATCAAGACCGGAGAACATTTGTCTCGCAGAACCACACCGTGATCGTCGCATCCGGCGATCACGTTTCCGATGATTACCGCCGAGCATCTTGTGGGGTTTATCATGTCGTCGTGGTCAGGGTTCAAGAAAAGGTTGTTTCGGATGAGCGGCGGTGGCGTGCTCTCTCCGTACAAGTCGACGTCGTCATTGTCACCATGGTGATCCGTAAAGAAGCAGTTCTCGACCAGCACGTAGGAGTACCTGGTGTGCACGCCCTGTCCGATGGAGAGGAACCGACAGTCTGAGATCTTTGCTGTGGCATCGCCGGGGTGATCCGGATCATCTGATATGATGGCTATGGCATCGCCCTCGCCACCGGAACCGTCGTCGGGGAGGTTCTGAAAGACACACCCCTCGATATCAACGTGACACGCCAGGGCGACCACCGCCTGGAAATATGTTCTCGATGGCAGAGGCGTTTCGGGGTCACAGTCGTTGTCGTAGTAGTCCTTGTGGTCACCTTCACAGTCGGCATACTCGATGAAGCAGTGCTCGAGGCGGCTGTCTTCGGCCTGGATGAACATGATTTGCTTCCACCTGGTGCCGTCACCATAGTGCGTGAAGCGAATCGGCTCGGCCTTGGTCCCATCCGCAAGGAGCTGTCCGTATACGGTTAGTGCCACCGTATCATTGGCCAAAACGAACGTGCTGGGCTCAATAGTCAGAACTATGCCCGCCGGAACGATGACGTCGTCTTCGAGAATCACCGCTCCGGACCACGTGGTATCCTCCGTCAGCTCTCCGGCGGTCAGGTTCGCCGGTGAAACGTAGACGATGTCTATGGACCCCGAATCAACAGGATGGGCTTCTGCATCGAGTGCTTCGGCGTTTATCGTATTCAACCCGGCCGTGAGCGAGACGTCACCGGACCATGTGCCGTCGGCAAGGTCAAAGTCGGCGAGCGTTCCATCGATAGTTACAGATACCGCCTCGGGGGCGTCGGTCGTACCCCTTAACCTCAGCGTTTGTGTCTGGACGATATATTTGTCGCCGTTTCGAACTGTGTCCGAGGCAGTTCTCAGGGCCGGTATGAGTGAAAAATCGCTGCTGCCCGCTGACGTATTATGGCCCTCTATGGCGAGAAGATTACTTCCTTCATTCAGCAGGTCACCGGCAACTCCCAGGGCGATCGTTTCGGGCGTCCCGGCCTCGTGAGACGAGGCCCTTGTCTCGTGGTTGGCAGGCCCATCAGGCATGTGCCGTCGCGCCACTTCATGGCCGTTCAGGTACGCAATGAACCCATCGTCGTAGTCGATCACGAGTTGCACGACTTCGTCGCCGGACAGTGACGAAACCGAAAATTCCGTTCGGATGTACACCGTTACATATTCGCCTCGCATATCGTCGAGAGCCGTGGCATCGTCGCCATCCCCATAGCCAAAGCCACTGTCTCCCGTCTCCCAGTGCGAATCGTTGAAGTCGGTGTCTTTCCATGCGTCAGCCGGGACGCTCGGGGGCTCGACGCCACGGAAGAATGCCCAGGTATCACCCGGAGCGATGAATTCGCTTGCTCCGGATCCGAGCTGTATCGTCATCGCCCAGGTGCTACTGTGAACGAGCACCAGCCACAGGAGACAAATCAGTATAAGCTTGACGTCAGCGAGCTTCATGAAAAACTCCTCCATAGAACTCAAGATAGCCCATCGAATGCGTACCCCCATATTATAGCAGAAAAACCCCCGATCATCGGAGAAATATGCCAAAACGATATCCTACTGCGGGTAGGGTAGATGCAGACAGATGGGTGGCCGTATCCGCCTTGTTCCGTGTGTAGAAACCTCGCCCCTCTCCCCGACCGGCGATATTGAAATGGGTATCGGACTTCGGATATTCCTCTACGGCGGGAGGACCCACGAACCCACCCTTACGCAAATGACAGTCTCAAATTCACAAAAGAAGGCAGTAGTCACCACGGTTGATACAAGAAGCCGAGGCAATAAGCCGTTGGCCGCGATGGATTACCTGGCTTGCATGGCGAAACACGCTGGCACACGTCAGCTTGGGCCGTCAGCTCTCGGCCCTTTTTCGCCTGATTGGCCGTGCAGAACTGGATGAGCAACTTAATCGACGCCTCGAAACAGCCGATATGGCCAGTGAACAGAGAGCAGCAGGTAGGTCCAATATGATTCCATGCTCAATCAGCAAATCCGCTTGGTCGCACGGCTTGGCCGCAACAGGCTGGGCGCCTCTGGAGGTTGACAAATGAGCTGTCTGAGAGAGAGCGTGACGAAGGTAGCGTTGAGTATTGCCGTCCTCGGACTGTTTGCCACAGCGGCGGTGGCGGCATTGGGCAACAGCAGCAACCACTTGTGGCAGTCCGATAACGGCTCTTCGGGGCTCACCAACTACGCGGACATACGGGCGGTACCGCTGCAATGGGGCGGTTTCTATATTGGGCTGCCGGGATTGTGGATGCAGGAAGAACACAACGGCGTGTCCGTCGGCACATGGCCTTTGCAGCAGCGCGAACCTGCCAAGCCGTGGCCGGGCGTATCGGGGCTTCAGGTGAAGCTCGGCAGTAGCGGCAACTGGAGTCTGAGCGTCAGCGGCGCATACGGCGAGGCCATAAAGGGAGTGTTCTTCGGCGTGCTCTGGAAGGGCTAAGGCCCCCACCCCGCTTCGACCCGCGACAACACATCACTTGCCCTTCGCAGCAATGGCGCATCTCTGAGCCATCCACAACTACGTGCCTATGAGGCTGCCGCGCCTCGTAATACTAATTTCATACTAAAGTATTGAAATTTAGTATTTGACGAGAGAGTACCCTGGCCGCGCTCGTCGGGGCCGTGCTCAAGCGCTGCCCCATACACACCACAGTGAACAGATCGTCAAAGAAAGTAGGAGGTACCATGGTTGACACAGGAAACCAAGATAATCACCAGTCGGCCGTGATAGAGGACCTGTTTGCCGGCGAGCTTGATGAGCGAGCGGTTCTCGATAAGCACGGCGTCAGCAGAGACCTCTACCACCAATGGCTGGCCGATGAACGTTTCATCCGGCTGCTCGAGGAGCGGAGCGCAAGCGCCTATCGCGAGAGTGAGCTGATTCTCGCCCGTTATGCCCCGGTTGCTGCATCCAAGCTCACCGAGCTCACCGATTGCAAGAAAGAGGAGACCGCCCGCAAGGCCTGCCTCGACATAATCGGCATGCAGTACTCCGGCGGCGAACGCCCACGTCCGGTGAACCGACCCTCCCCAGCCGATACGAGCGAACCTCAACAGCTATCCGAAGAAACCGCCGGCAAACTCTTAGCCGCCCTGGCAGAAGCAGAAGGCCAGTGAGGCTGGACACGCCGGTCGGGACGGCCAGCCAGCAAATTGCACAGCCGTTCACAGTACGCCCACCCCGCATTCTTGCTTACGCACGTCATTGCGAGCCAGCCAAAGGCGCGCGGTAATCCGCGCAGCGTCACGAGGTGGCCGATGGCGACAGTGGCGACCTGGGCCTAGATCCTTCGCTAAGCTCAGGGCACTCCAAGAGTGGGATTGCTTCGTCGCTCTGCTTCTCGCAATGACGTGGCCGGGGATCATCGTTACCTGGTGTGCGTTTTTAGAACCGTCGCGAACGTCTTGGGTGTCGGCGCTTTTATCGTAACGTCGTTGCCAGATAGCAGCCGACATGTGATCTTGCGTGCGTGCAGCATCATCCGCGCGAAGCTACTCTGTACTGACCTGTCGCCGTAAAGTGGATCGCCCACGATCGGGTGGCCGATACTGTAGAAGTGTACGCGAAGCTGGTGACGTCTGCCGGTCGCCGGGTGGGCGTCGATCAGCGTGTACAAGTCGAATCGTTCCCTGACGTGAAAATCGGTAACGCTGTACTTGCCGCGTTCCGTATCCACAGACATTCGGCCGGAGCCAAACTGGCGCAGCGGCTTCTCAATAACTCCTTGGTCCTTGTCCATCCGTCCGTGCACCAAAGCAATGTAGGTCTTCTCGACAGCCCGGCTGCTGAACTGATCGTTCAGATGACGATGAGCCGCAGCGTTTTTGGCAAAAAGCAATACCCCGCTTGCCTCCTTGTCGAGCCGATGCACGATGTATACCTTGCCCGCATACCTCGCTGAGAGCAGTGCGAGCACGTTCTTCTTCTCTTCGGCCCGCTCAGGAATAGAGGCAAGACCTTCCGGCTTATTAACCGCGATGATGTCTTCGTTTTCGAACAGAACCGGGATCATGCGCGCCTCACCCACTCGGCAGCCATCAAGCCAACTACGATGTGCTACAAGTACCGCTTATGGATTTACCCGTTCAGGACCCAGCCCCTGCGGTATTTCTTCTGGATGTACTTGTCGGCCTCGGGGCAGTTGGTCGCCTTTAGGTTCTTGACATCCCAATCCAGCTTTTGGCCCACGCGGTAAGCGACCAGTGCCAGCATGTTGTGCTCTATAAGGGCGCCGGAGTAATCGAAGTTGCACAGCGTGGGCTTGCCGGTCTTGCATGCGATGAGCCACTCGTTGTGGTGTCCCGGCGAAGGCGGTATCAAGTCTTTGGGCTTGGGCGATGTGTACTGCGTCATGTCGCCCTTCGTTGGCATGAGAATCCGATAGCCATAGTCAGCGACCAAGAAGCCCTTGTCGCCCTTGAAGATGACGCCTTTGAACATCTTCTCCCTGTTGAACACTTCGGACGGAACGCCGGGCTTCTTGCCGCCGTCGTACCAATAGACCTTAACAGCCGGCCGCCAGTCGTTGGCAGGGTGGTCCCATTCGGCGGTCAGCCACAGCGGCAACGTATCGGAGTCGATCGGAGTGCCGCTCGCCGCGCAAGTTGTCGGGAGGCGCAGGTCAAGAGCCCAGTAGGGCATGTCCAGCATGTGGCTTCCCATGTCACCGATCTGGCCGCTGCCGAAATCCCAGAAGCGATTCCATGCCAGACACCCACCAAAGTAGCCCGGATTGTAAGGATGGAACTTCGACGGACCTACCCACAGATCCCAGTCGACGTGGCTTGGCACGGGTTTGACTTCCGGCAGATAGCTGCCGCCCTTGGGTTCTCTGCTGCACCACACGCGGGTCTCCTTGGGTGTGCCGATCGCACCGGCCCGGATAAGCTCGACCATCCGCCGGTAATTGTCCGAGGCGTGTATCTGCGTACCCATCTGCGTTGCAACTTTGTTCTTGTTCTTCAGATATGTCTCGCGGACCACCCGGGCCTCGTGCACCGAGTTGGCCAACGGTTTTTCGCAATACACGTGTTTGCCACGGTTCATCGCCCACACGTTAATGAAGGCGTGTGTATGATCGGTAGTTGAGCAGACAACGGCGTCGATATTCTTCTGATCCAGGCACTTACGCCAGTCAACGTACGTCTCGGCCTGCGGGAATTGCTCGGCTGCCTTGGCAAGATTCTTCGCATTAACGTCGCACAGTGCGACGATGCTCTCGCCCTTGACGTGGTTAAGGTTAGCCCCGCCCCGGCCACCAACGCCGATGACAGCGATGTTGAGCTTGTTGTTCGGCGAATTTCCCGCCCTGAGAATTCCCGACTTTAGGACCGTAACACCTGCACCCAAAACGGCGCTTTGCTTGATAAATGTTCGGCGGTTCACCTTGTTGTTCATGAGACATCTCCTCGATTGGAAATTGCGAAAGACTCTAAATGGTTTCGTTTTGCCACACGGATAGGCTAATGCATCGACGACCTTGTTTCAAGTGTTTTTTCGGCAGGTCACTTTGAATTCGCAAACGCGGAAACATCGGCCGGCCAGCCCGGATGAGCCTTGATACTTCCGGCCGATTGCAATAACATTCTTGGCAAAGATACTCCGGAAGATGGAAAGGATCTGCGACATGGAAACGATGAATCGACGAAAATTCATGGGCACAGCAGTCGCCGGGACTGTGGCGATGACAAACATGCTTCAAGGCGCTTCCGCAAATACAGGTGGAGAGCCCAAGCTCAAGATTGGCCTGATCGGTTGCGGCGGGTATGGCATGGCGGACGTCAGGGCAGCCTTGAAGGCAGGTGGTGTGGAGGTCATTGCCCTGTGTGATGTAGACAGCCAACACCTGAAGGATAGCGAGGCCAAGATCCAGGAGATGCAAGGGTCTGAGCCAGAGACCTTCAAGCATTACCGAGAGCTTCTGGACACACCGGGTTTACAGGCCGTGATCATTGCGACACCACCGCAGTGGCACGCGCTTATGTTCATCGATGCGCTGAAGAAGGGTCTGGACGTGTATTGCGAAAAGCCGCTCTCGTATGATATCCGCGAGGGCCAGGCCATGGTCGCGGCCGCAAAGAGGGCCGGCCGTGTGGTCCAAATAGGCTTCCAACGCCGACAGAGCAAGGCAATTCAGCAAGCCCGTGAGTATATTCAGGCGGGCAACCTCGGAAGAATCATACAGGCCGAGGCGCAGATCCACTACACTGCGAGTATCCTTGACACCGCACCACAGGACCCGCCGAAGTCACTCGACTGGAATCTCTGGTGCGGTCCAGCTCCGAAATTGCCGTACTGCCCGCAGATCGGTCACTTCGCATGGCGCCTGGAAAAGGAATACGGACACGGCCACCTCGTCGATTGGGGCATTCACATGATCGATGCCACGCGCTGGATACTGGGCCTGACCATGCCGAAGTCGGTTCAGGCCGCCGGCGGCATCTATTACTTCAAGGACAAGATTACCACGCCGGACATTCTCACTGTCCATTTCGATTTCGAGAAGTGCCCGGTTATCTGGCGACATCGAGTTTGGGGCGCGGAGGAATACACGCCGGAAGCCTCGAACGGCGTTTTCTTCTATGGCGAGAAAGGAACTATCTTCGTAAGTGATAGAAGGTGGGTCATCATACCAAAAGGCAAGAACAAGGAACGCAAGGTGCAAGAGGGAAGAAGTGACATGGGAACCGCGCACATGGCCGAGTTCCTCAATGCTGTTCGCACGCGGACCCAGCCAACCTGCACAACCGAGGACGCGCACTGCTCCACAGCAGCGACCAAGCTGGCCATGATCGCCTACGATGTGGACGCCAAGATCACGTGGGACGCACAATCGCAGCGGATAACCAACAGGGGCAGAGCCAACAAGTTGCTCATGAGGCCGTATCGCGCACCTTACGAGCATCCCTACCGAGGCTAATCAGAGCGTGAATTAATGCGAAGTGAGCGGTGCTGGCACGATGCTTGAAAAGCTGGAACAACTGAGTGACGATCTGCAGGACATCTCCTCCTGGCTGCCGTTTGACAGGCTCCCGCTTGTTATCGCGGGTCCGTGCAGTGCCGAATCCGAACAGCAGGTGATCTCGACTGCCAGGGAGTTGGCGGCCGCTCCAAATGTCAAGGTCTTTCGTGCCGGAATCTGGAAGCCGCGTACCAGGCCGGATACCTTCGAAGGGGTAGGGCAGGCCGGACTACAATGGCTAAAGGCCGTCAAGGATGAGACTTCCCTTCTGACCGCGACCGAGGTAGCCGGCGCCAAGCACGTTGAGCTCTGCCTAGAAGGTGACGTTGACATCCTCTGGGTCGGGGCACGAACGACGGTAAACCCGTTCCTCGTGCAGGAGATAGCCGACGCCGTGAGGGGTGTCGATGTGCCGGTTCTGGTAAAGAATCCAATCAACGCCGAGCTTGGCCTGTGGCTCGGGGCGATCGAGCGACTCCACAACGCTGGGATCAGAAAGCTCGCCGCCATAGACCGAGGCTTCTCGACATACGTTGAGATGAAGTATCGCAACGACCCCAACTGGCAGATTCCGATCGAACTAAAAAGGCTGATTCCGCGCCTGCCGTTGATCTGCGACCCGAGCCACATAGCCGGCAGCCGAGACCTGATAGAGCCTATCTCGGAGGCGGCCCTGGAATTCGGATTCAAGGCGCTTATGATCGAAACGCACATCAATCCGGATGAGGCACTCAGTGACTCGCAGCAGCAGATAACGCCACGGGCGTTGATTGAACTGCTCGGCAAGCTCAGAGCCAGAGACACGACCCCATCCGATGAACATGTTAGATCCGAGATTGCGCGAATGCGGTCCGCGATAAGCAAAGTGGACTCGGAACTTATAAACGACCTGGCCGAAAGAATGAAATGGGTGGACCAGATTGGCGAACTTAAGAAGCAGCACAACATCGCCGTTCTGCAGCTCGACCGCTGGGAGAGCCTGGTGGAAGATCACGTAGCCCGAGCAAAACAACTCGGTCTCGATAGTGACTTCGTCAAATCAGTGTTCGAGCTGATCCACACAGAGGCTGTAAAGAGACAGTTGTAGAATCTGTCAGTGTGACTTGCCGACAGGGAGAAGAGAATATGAATCCTCACGTCCACACGCGTCGCGATTTCCTGAAAGCGGCAGGTCTGGCCACTGTCGCCGCGGTGACATCGAGCGACGACCTGCTTCACGCCAGGACATCTACATCAAGGCCAAATATTGTTGTCATCTTGGTTGACGATCTCGGCTATGGCGACTTGTCCTGCTACGGTGCGACCGACATGAGAACGCCGCACATCGACAGCCTCGTATCGGCCGGAATTCGCTTCGACAATTTCTACGCCAACTGTCCCGTCTGCTCGCCGACCCGCGCTTCGCTGCTTACCGGCAGATACCCTGATCTAGTCGGCGTCCCCGGCGTGATCCGAACGCATGTGAGAAACAACTGGGGATATCTGTCTCCGCACGCGGTGTTGCTGCCGGAGCTGCTGCAGCGAGCCGGCTATCACACCGCCATCGTCGGAAAATGGCACCTTGGCTTGGCTTCACCTAACAAACCCAACGAGCGAGGCTTCGACCACTTCCACGGCTTTCTCGGCGACATGATGGATGACTACTACAACCACCGCCGGCACGGCTTCAACTACATGCGATTGAACGACAAAGAAATCGATCCGAAAGGCCACGCCACCGACCTGTTCACACAGTGGGCGATCGACTATATCAGACAACGGTCCAAATCCAGGCAGCCGTTCTTTCTGTACCTTGCCTACAATGCTCCGCACACGCCTATCCAGCCGCCCTCCGAATGGCTCGAGAAAGTCAAGAAGTGCGAACAGAATATCGACGAGCGCCGCGCCAAGCTCGTCGCCCTGATCGAGCACCTCGACGACGGCATCGGTAGAGTGATCTCCGCGCTGAAAGAGACCGGCCAAAGTAACAACACGCTCGTCATCTTCACTTCCGACAACGGCGGCCAACTCCGCGTCGGCGCCAACAACGGCCCACTTCGCGCGGGCAAGCAGGATATGTACGAAGGCGGAATCCGCGTGCCTTTCTGTGCCGTCTGGCCCGGCAAGATCAGGCGCGGCTCACGCAGCGACCGCGTTGCGCTGACGATGGATCTGCTTCCGACAATCTGCGACGTGGCCGGCGCCCGCATCGATCACGAGATTGACGGCCGAACCATTCTGCCCACACTGTTAGGCAAACGACAACCGCAAGGGGACCGCTTTCTGTTTTGGGTAAGGCGAGAGGGAGGCCAGTATGGCGGACGCGCCTACTACGCCGCCCGCTACGGCGACTTCAAGCTCGTCCAGAACAGCCCCTTTGAGCCGATGCAGCTTTTCAATCTGAAGGAAGATCCGCAGGAACAGCGGCCTTTAGACAGACGCCACAAGATGTACAACAAGCTCTTCACCGCCCTGCGCAACCACATCAGCCGATCCGGCGCGGTGTCCTGGCAGAAGTACCCCACAGACCCTGATAACCAATTCACACATTAGCCCCGGTAGACCTGCTATCAGGCAGTCTGGACTGCAGAATATGCTTGCCCATTAGCACGGCCGGTGCTATAATACCAGGGTAGTACTTAGGGCGAGGACTATGAGGTACTTGTTCCTACTTTCGCTTGTGTGTGCGACGCACTGCCTTGGCGCATCTTCTGCGCAGCAAGATGACCCCGCAAGCTCAAATCGACGCAGAATCACAACCCGCTCCGAATATAGCAAAGAGGCAAGGCAAGCCCGCGACTTAGCCAGCCAAGCACTCGAAGGCAGACAAGTCGTCGTACGACTGTACAAGGATTGGAAGAAAGACCCACGAGCATACGAAGTAATAAGCGTCCCGGTCGATGACCTTGAAGTGAGGTTCGATTCAGTGAGGCTCGTTTTTGTTCGCGGGATCGCTCCTCCACAAGCTGCCAGAGAAGCGCTAGCCCAAGCCGTTGAATCGGCCAGAGGAGCCCGGTTTGCTCTGGACAAGTTGACCGAATCGACCGAAACGACGCGGACAGTCATCGAGCAAACACTCGACTCCGCTGGCGCGGCCGATCTGGCACTATCCCGGGTCCCCCGTGCGCCGCGTGTCAACGCTGGCTCTATTGTGGACAGCATAGAGCCTGCCCCAGTTCTCCGTGTTCCGGATGTCAACGCGCCGGTTGTCCGAGAAGTGCGTGACTCCATTCCTGATCTGCGGACTCTCGTCTCGCGGGTACGGGAATCAGCTTCACGCGTCAAACGTCGCTTCGAGACAGGCCTGCAATTTACTCACACAACTGAGCTAGCCCTCGCTGAAATTCTCAAACTGAAACCGGAAGATCAAATGGGAATGGCCCTTCCAAAACTGGACGAAGCCGCAGGTGCACTCCGGATGGCCTGTCGGCAAAGCCGTGCCTTTGCGCTCCTCACTAAGTCCCAGGAGACGATTGAAGCCGCCCGCAAAGTCGCGCCAGCCCTCAAAGAACTGAGCGAGCTTCTCGATAGGGCCATGTCGGCCCCAGATCAGCCGCCGCAATCCGAGGATGTCGAGTCTTGGCTAAGCAATGTGCGCGGCGCTGTGCAGCAGACGGACATCGCGCTGCTCCAAACCATCGAATCCGCAAGAACGCTGGCACCCCTTGTCGAGCAGGCTGTGCAGTCTGTCGAAGTAGCTGTATCGGCCCTTGAAAGCGCGCGAGCCCGCGCGCAAGACGTCGCGCGAGTATTCGACAAGATGTTGCCCCGCGCGGTCCTTGTTGTTATGGCCGAGGACCAGAAGGATAGTGCCGTCGCCACCGTTGTGAGCGAATACGTTTTCGCTGAGCCGTATGAACCATCCAAAGGCCGCTTCTCGATCTGGCCCAAACTGGACCCCAGCTACAGGCACAGATCTCACGTATTCACCGATCTACGCCGGAACCCCATTCCGAACGCAACGGTCGAGATAATGATCGGGCGCAGCCCGCGCCCTTCTGACGGATCCCCCCGGGTGTCGATAGGCAAAGCCAAACTCGACGAATATGGTCGGCCAAGGCCCCTCAAGTCCACATCCACATACTGCGGGTTCTCTTTTCTTCTTTCGCACACCGACTACGGCGCGGATTCGGTTGAGGCTCAGTGGCAACCATTTGGAGGGAGCCCGGTGATCACGCGTTGGGTCTCGGTCCTACCAAAAGGCCAATGGTGCGTATTCAAAGATGCGGTGGGCAATCCCATCCCTGGCGCGAGGGTCGAGATCTTACATGGGGCATGGGATCTGCAACACCAGAAGCCCAATAGTAGGGAGAGTGTAGAACTCGACGAAAAGGGACGCCTCAAGCCCCCCAAGGCTGATCCGCGATTGCTAAGCTGCTCTTTTATACTCTCTCATCCGGACTACGGCATCGCCTTGCTGGAGCCGAATTGGAAGGGGGACATATTCGGTGAGCCGCTGAGCGGTTGCACAGTCCCCCTCGTTCCGGCCGACACCAAGGCGGATGAGCGATCCATCTGGGGCTTTGTGGTCGATGCCAATGACAAACCGGTTGCAGGTGCAACGCTCGAATGCGGCAGTATTGCCACCCCGGGCGGGGGTCGCATCTCGAGGCACCACCGCTACTCTGGTCACGTCGACACAGTCAAGGTTCTAACCGACGATCGCGGCGAGTTCGCGATGTACCTGCCGATCGAATCCGACAACAACGAACCGCCCAAATTGCTCCCAGCTTCAGCAGTCTACGCGGTCAGCATAAAGCCTCCCGAGAACCTTGGCCTTGCACCCTACCACGGGCAGATACCGGCCGGCCAAGAAACAACCATCACTCTGGAGCCCGCAAAGCCCGAGACATACTTTCCGACATTTGTCTTCGAGGATGAATTTGGCCCCGTCACTGACCCCAATATGCTCAAACGGGTCAAGCTGACGATCAGGTGGGGCACGGGTCACGGTCGTCAAGGTAGCGATGGGTTCTACGACCGCTGGTTGGCGCGGAAGAAGTTCGTCCCGGGGACATACTCCGCGAGAGCCGACTGGAATGGAAAACACTACGTATTTGAGCCAGCTGAGCTGACGCCGGAGAGTCCTCAAGTAATCGTCTTCAAGCCAAAAGAGATCAGGCCAGCCAGTTTTGTCTACCGGGGTCAGGTCGTCCACGGCATAACTGGCCGGCCAATGCAGGGCGTAATCGTTCTTATGGGCGGCTTTCCCATGGTAGGGGAGGATGGCTCAGTGATCACGCAGAAGGAGTGGGATTTGTTGCGGTCTTATGCCGCTGACGCGACCGCATACGAGGAGCCCATGAAAAAACCATTGGACAAATGGGCCCTGTCATATTCGTCTGACCCCAATCGTTACGCCGATGCCGAAACCCCGGCCGAGCTGATGGTCAAATATAATTTCGAGTCGGTAGCGCTCACTAACGAGGATGGCTGGTATCACTTGGTCTATGATCGTGAGAACGATCCACACTTCGAAATGTTTGTAGCCATCGCACCAGATTGGCTCGGCGCCCGCCAGCGCCGCCGCTACTACCCTCCTCGGAAGCCGGGCAACTCCCGCCCGATCTTTGGCAGGGAGTTCGAGCAGGATGAAGAAGGATATGTTGACCTGCCAATAATGAGGCTGTTTCCTGCCGGGACGATCCTCGTCGAACCAAACGTGCCTGACGAGGAGGAGTACCAGAAAATTCTATTGCGATGGTCGATTGATCCGAATGAGAACCCTCCTTGGGTGAGAGAATTTCTTTCCCATTTCAAAGGTACAAACGTCGTGTACCATGAGCGCCTAAGGCCACCCAATAGGATGCACAGTGTTCATCTCCCTGCGGGAGCGAGACTGAACCTGCGAATGTTCAACGTAGGGCAACACGAGTTGTGCCCGGTTGTCATCCGTGACGTTAAGGTCGAGCAAGGCCAGGTTCTCGACCTCGGGCGCAGGGACTTCAAACTACCATTCAAGGTCAAAGTCAAGGTCGTTGACTCGGCAGGTAATCCTGTTGAAGGCGTGGCAGTGGTGAATCTGGAGAAAGGCCTGTACGGCGGTTACGAACGGCCGATTACCGACGAAGACGGAATCGCATTGGTCAACGTCGTTGACCGTTCAGCCGGTGAGTTCGTCGTGGTACATCCGCTTGACAACGTGGGACGCGAACTTTTGCGGGAGGGAGTCCCTTACGAAATCGTCGGCGAAGAAGATGCAGGCCGACAATTTGTCCTGCAACTGTCGGATGAAATGCTCTTACGTCTATTCAAGTAGAGCCTGCCTCTTTGCCGGACCCTTGACACTCGATGCTCATTCGCGATACAACTGTGCC
>CP070675.1:4721072-4741997 GCA_020352215.1 Phycisphaerales bacterium | reverse complement strand
CTCATACATGGAGCTACTTAGGTCCACCTGAAAGCTACTTCACCGGCGGCTCGGCTAAGGCCAAGGCTGGCCCAGCACAGAGTGACATCGATGGTACAGGCGCCTTCGCCACGGGCGTGTACCGCAATCTGTTCGTCGAGGCCGGGCACTCCCAAGAGCAAGTGGCCTCGAAAATCAACAGGGCGTACGAACAGCTCTTCCACGGCGACCCGAACACCCAGGCGCTCTATTACCCTGCCGGCTCCAATGCTAATGGGCCGCTGGCGTATATGCCTGACATCAATCACAACGATGTGCGCTCAGAAGGCATGTCCTACGGCATGATGATCGCCGTGCAATTAGACAAGAAGGCCGAGTTCGACGCCCTGTGGAATTGGTCCATGACCCATATGTATCATGACGATCCTACGCACCCCACATACGGCTTCTTCTCGTGGCAGATGCGCTACGATGGTACTGCCATGAGTGAACTACCGGCGCCGGACGGAGAAGAGTATTACGCCATGGCCCTGTACTTTGCCGCGGGGCGATGGGGCAACGGTACGGGCATTTACAATTACAAGGCTCAGGCGGACAAACTCCTGACTCACATGGTGCACCGAAAGCCGATTACGGGAAAGGTCAAAGGCTGGTTCACCAAAGAGCAAACCGTGGGCAAGCAAGTCAATGTCGAACACGCCATGATCCTCTTCTCACCCGATTCCCGCCGGAACCACATGACCGATCCCTCTTACCATCTGCCGGCGTTCTACGAGTTGTGGGCGCGATGGGGACCGAAGGAGGATCAAGCCTTCTGGTCTCGTGCCGCGGCGGCCAGCCGGGATTTCTTTCAGCGAACGACGAATCCCCAGACGGGTTTGGCCCCCAATTACGCCGACTTCGATGGCGCGCCGTTCAAGTCCTTCGGCCGCGGCGACGCGTTTAGGCACGACGCGTGGCGCACGGCCAGCAATTGGGCCGTGGACTGGTCCTGGTGGGCCAAGGACCCGCGAGAAAGAGACTTGAGCGACCGGATTCAGGCGTTTTTCGAGTCCCAGGGCATGGATACTTACGTGGACCAATACGAACTTGACGGTACGCCATTAGGCAAGGCGCATTCAACTGGTCTGGTGAGTACGAATGCGGTCGCCTCTCTGGCGGCCGCTAATGGCCCGCGTGCACGAAAGTTTGTCGAAGCTCTGTGGAACGCCGATATCCCCTCGGGGCGACACCGCTACTATGACGGACTATTGTATCTCATGAGCCTGCTCCATTGCAGTGGCCAGTTCCGCATCTGGACACCGCAATAACAATCTGCTAAGGAGTACGAGAATATGCAGAGTAGAAGCATTACCACGAGAACCGTTGGGCCCGCCTGCGTTCTGATGATAGTCCTGTTTTCGGGCGCGTGTGGTGAGACGGTCCGCCCGATGACAAATCCGTCCGAAGGTGCAGGTGCCTTCGTCACCGGTAAGTATCGCAACCTGTTTGTCGAGATCGGGCACTCTCCTCAGGAGGTAACCGCAAAAATCGACCGTGCGTTCGAGCAATTGTTCCACGGTGATCCAAAGACGCAAGCCGTCTATTTCCCGGTTGGCAAGAACAGTCATGGGCCGCTCGCCTACATCTGTGACATCCACCACAACGACGTGCGCTCCGAGGGCATGTCCTACGGCATGATGATCGCCGTGCAATTGGACAAGAAGGCCGAGTTCGATGCGATCTGGAACTGGGCCAAGACACATATGTATCACGATGATCCCACCCACCCCGGCTACGGCTACTTCTCCTGGTCAGTGAAACGGAACGGCAGACCGAACGACGAGATGCCCGCCCCGGACGGCGAAGAGTATTTCGTCACGGCGTTATACTTCGCGTCAGGGCGCTGGGGTGGCGGCACGGGCATCTACAACTACCGGGCCCAGGCGGACCGGCTCCTAACAGATATGAGACACCGCAAGCTCATCACTGGTCCTACAGTCACTGGCCGTCTTACTGTCGGCGACCTCTTTGAGCCGGAACATAAGATGGTCCGCTTTACCCCAGACGTCGCTAACTGGGAGCACACCGATCCATCTTATCACCTGCCAGCATTCTATGAGCTGTGGGCTTTGTGGGGTCCCGAGCAGGATCGGCCCTTCTGGGCGCAGGCCGCCCGCGTGAGCCGCGATTTCTTTCAGCGCGTGACACACCCGACCACGGGCTTGGCCCCGGATTACGCCAATTTCGACGCCAAGCCCTGGGCGAGCCCCTGGAACCCGCGGTCCGGCAATTTTCAGGTCGATGCCTGGCGCACCGCCATGAACTGGTCGATGGACTGGGCTTGGTGGGCCAAGGACGTCAGAGAACGACAACTCAGTGATCGCCTGCAGGCGTTCTTCGAGTCTCAAGGCATGTCGGATTACCAGAGCCATTTCACACTCGACGGTACCCTCATCGGCGGCGCGCATTCGACCGGATTGGTGGCCATGAATGCCGTGGCCAGTCTTGCGGCAACTAATGAGCGTGCAAGACAGTTTGTCGAAGCGCTGTGGAATACGGCGATCCCGTCGGGGCAACACCGCTACTACGACGGCATGTTGTATCTGCTGGGCATGCTCCACTGCAGCGGCCAATTCCGCATCTGGTCTCCACAATAGGAGCAGCCTCAATCTGCGGGCCTTGTGATTCATCGGCAACGGAGGCCCAGGCGACTCATTGGTCAGGGTCGTTCCCATAGCCTGCCGGGATTCCTCCCGTCAGCGACCGACAGAAGCCGTCCGCATTGATCAGCCAAGGATCCAGCAATCTCGGACAGTCCTGAGGATGCAAGCCGCCACTGTAACTTATCCTGCCGATACGGACATAGTGATGCACGCCCTCTGGTTAACGTTTCCTGGCATACTCAGATCCAAGCTCTCGCCGGAATTGTAACCATCCCAGGAAATGTGCTTGGTCATTTCAGGCACAATCGGTTGTTGCTCGGTTTGTCCGAAAACCACAACAATTTGGGGTCTAAAAAAGGTGCCACAATCGTTGGGATAGTTGCGTCATGTGCTAACAGTTGAAGAATCTTCAGGCTCTTGGTAGAATAATCTGTCCCTATCGGTACACCCATATTCTCATTGGCGTATCTGTGTAGACCAAGTCATGTTTCGTGTGCTCGTTGTCAGTGGTTTGTAGGCAGGAAAGAAGGTAAGACCTAATTGCTGGAACGACCATGACTGATGTCACACGCATTTTGAACGCGATTGAACAAGGAGACGCTCGGGCTGCAGATGAGTTGCTTCCGTTGGTGTATGAGGAGCTGTGTCTTCTTGCCGCTAAGAAGCTCTTGCGAGAGCGACCTGGTCAGACGCTGCAAGCAACTGCTCTGGTCCGTGAGGCGTACATCAGATTGGTTGGGACGGAGGATCGAAGCTGAGATGTTTCCCGTCTGTCCATTTCCAAAGCCAGTCTGTCGTGCCGTTCTCTTAGGCTTCTCGGCTGCAACAGATCGAACCTGATGTAATTTGTTATCCGTCTCTTACGCTCAAGGTTCCCTGCAGGCATATGACATTCCACATACTCCCCGAGCAGATGCTTGTTGCACATAGCGGCAGGATCTACCATCCACATTCGCATTGACATTACGCCGAAGATTACCCGACTTGTGAATTCCATTTTTATTAGTACCCGGATTCTTATGACAATCGTAACGGAAAGAGGGCCGACTCGCAACCTTGTGGAGGCGGTCGGCGGGTGTTCTTCACGGCCGGCTCCAGCTTGAGGTGACCACCTGTCTTGTAGAGTATCTGGTCGTACCTCCCTGAGGCACGTTGGATGGACTCTGAGAGAACTCAGGACAAACGCTCAGACCCAGAACGCTTCCCGAGGGACGAGGGAGTCTTGTGGGGCTGTGCGATGGTCAAACAAGTTAGGAACATGTAGGATGATGCCCGATCACTCCACCGGAAGCAGCACTTCGTTTCTTCGAAGGAACCAAACCTGAAAAGGAGGATCGTACCGTGCAAAGATGTCTTTTCCTGTGATCCGAAGTCCTTTCTTCCTTATCCACTCCTCGAGAAGGGCTCTCTTCGCCTCATACCTCCTTCTGCTCCACGATCCAGAATATCGGACAGCAGCAATCCTACGGGCCGGTATGTCCCTAAGTCTGACATTGGGATCTAATGGTTCTGGAAGGTTCTCCATAGTGTACTTTGAAGGCATGAGAAAACTAACAGAGTATTTGCCTTCGTACTCCCGCTGACTCACAGGGGCGGTCATCGGAATCTTCTCGGAACTGGCCTTCTGATTAACGGGAGCAGTCATCGCAATGGATTCCTTCCTGCGGTTCTCGCCTGAGATGTAGTTGAATAGCCTTCTGAAGGCCATGTTCCCTGCTTCATCAAAGTCAGCTTCAACGATAGTCTCAGCCACTATCTGCGGCTGATATTGCCGGAGCTCAAACTTGCCCTCTGTTTCAATCACTTCATACTTGGCTTTCTCTATTCCCACGGTTGCACACGAATACAAAAGCAAATGTAAAGATAGCAGTAGTGCGTACAGAATTATCTTTTGACCGTTCATGACTGCCCCTTCAAAACGGCTCTTTCGAAGCCCAATTATACCAGTTGGACAGCCTTGTGCTCAAGCCAAAGGTTGTCGGCGGCTTACCTAAGTCCATTTTCCCCCTGCCCCACGGATTCTGAGAATGGCCGCTACCAAGTGGTCCTTCTAAACTGCAGTAGGGATACCACCAAATCCTGGCAGGGGCAAGATTTGTATTCTCCTGGACTGGCCAGTCGCCCTGTGCTATGCTGGTTTCTGGTGGTCTGAGGACGGGATTGGAAGAACAGACTGGCTTGCTGAAAGACATTAGATTCGAAGGAAGAATTCAATCACCGATGGGTGCAGTTGTCCTCGGGCACCAGCGTCGCCTCGGCTTCCGGATTTGGTGGATTGGCTGTGCGGACGAGGTTAGGTTCTAAATAACGGCTTTGGAGAACGGTGCCGATGACTTCTTTCATTTCTCTATTGGTTGCATGGGCATGCATAGCCTTGGTCATGTGTGTTTTCTACTTGATTCAGTTGAGGACGCGAAATGCCACATCGGTGGACGCCGTCTGGGCGGCCGGTGTGGGATTGACGGCGTGTTTTTATGCCGCAACGGGCACGGGCGATACCGGGCGGCGTATCATGCTCAGCCTCCTTGCCGGTACATGGGGTCTTCGCCTGGCAGTCTATTTGGTATTGAGGTCAGTGGCAAAGCCAGAGGACGGTAGATACGCCCAGCTGCGTGAGAAATGGGGTAACGCTGCAGCCAGGAATTTCTTCCTCTTTTATCAAGCTCAAGCCTCGTGGGTCGTGTTGTTTTCAATTCCCTTTCTCGTGGTTTCGCGGAATGAACACGCACTCTGGGCGTGGCACGATTTCGCTGCCCTGGCCATCTGGATAACGGCGATGACGGGCGAGGCCTGTGCCGACCGGCAACTGAACCGATTTCGTAAAGAGCTTGATCACCGAGGCAAGACCTGTCGCAAAGGACTTTGGAAGTACAGCCGACATCCCAACTACTTCTTTGAATGGCTGCACTGGTTCAGCTACGTGTTCTTGGCTATTGGTGCCAGAGGATGGTGGGTCAGTCTGTCGGGTCCTTTGGTAATGCTGCTGTTCCTGTACAAGGTGACCGGAATTCCCTACACGGAGAAGCGGGCCCTACAAAGCCGCGGTGAAGATTATCGTCGATACCAGGAGACGACAAGTCCCTTCGTTCCCTGGTTTCCGAAGCGAGAGAACTCATGAAACGGCTCATCGACTTGATGGAGCAAGGTCGGGTGCCGGATCTCTTGATCCGGGCAGGGATCCGGGCTCTGGACCGTCGGCGTTTGCGGATAGAGCGAAGAGGCAGTCCTGCAAAGCAGTTGCAGGCGAAGATAGACCTGGTGCGTCAGTTGCAGCAAAGTCCGGTCGCCGTGGCAACCGACAGAGCCAACGAGCAGCACTATGAAATGCCGCCAGCCTTCTTCGAAAGAGTCCTCGGCCCACATCTGAAGTATAGTTGCTGTTATTGGCCACACGGCGTTGCCTCTCTTGCCGGCGCGGAGAAGGCAGCGCTCGAACAAGTATGTGATCGAGCTGAAATCGCCGACGGCATGGAGGTCCTGGATCTGGGCTGCGGGTGGGGCTCCTTCAGCTTGTGGACGGCGCATCGCTATCCGAAGTGCCGAATCCTGGCCGTGTCGAATTCCGCACTTCAGCGGGACTTCATTCTCCGAAAGGCCCGGGAGCGTGGCTTTGAAGGAATTGAAGCGATCACGGCGGACGTCAATTCTTTTGATACCGAACGCCACTTTGACCGCGTTGTATCCATCGAGATGTTCGAGCACATGCGCAACTACAAGACGCTGCTCGCCCGCATCGCGCGGTGGCTCAAGGGCGACGGTAAGCTCTTCGTTCATATCTTCACCCATCGCGAGTACGCCTATTTCTTCGAAACAGAGGGCGAGGATGATTGGATGGGCAAGTACTTCTTTACTGGCGGGATCATGCCGTCTGATGACCTGCTGCTATACTTCCAAGAGGACTTGGTTCTGAGAAATCACTGGCGTCTCAGCGGGAATCACTACCAGAGGACCGCGGAAACCTGGCTCAAGAACATGGATGAACAACGAGACGATATCCTGCCTGTACTCACCAATGTCTACGGCCCCGACGAGGCAGCGAGGTGGTTCCAGCGGTGGCGCATCTTCTTCATGGCCTGTTCGGAACTGTGGGGTTTCCGCGGCGGAAACGAATGGTACGTGAGCCATTATCTCTTCGACAAACGCAGCGTATGATACGCCCTACAGCCTCTCTTGCAGTTGTCTTCTCGGCCCAAATGTCGGTAGCAGCCGTGCTGTGAGCATGAAAGCTGCCAGGCCCAAAGCCCAGGCGGCGGCCAAGATGACCGAGTGCAGGTTAGCCGGTTCGAGGATCCGGATCGCACCGAAACGCTGGCCGCCCACATAAGCCGCCGGACCGAAAACGGCGCCAAACACGGATGCGACCAGCAGATGCTGTTGAAGCCATCGCAAGGGCACGTCCACAATCAGCGAGAAATTGATCCACAAAGCCATGAGCCAGATCGTCGTAAAGGGCGGAGATATCAGCCATCGAACAGGCTCGTACACACCGGCAACGATCAGCAGCGAGTCGAAGCAGAAACCGAAGAAGATCGAGAAGAATGCCAGAGCAAGGATACGGCGGACGGATCGACGGCCTCTCGTCGCCAAATGAAACACCAGCAGACCCAAAACGACGAGCAAACCCAGCCACGGTATGCTCCTGGATGCGCCTATGACGCAAGCGAACCATCCCACCATCTGGCCGACAACGTAGAGTAGTGTCTTCACGACGCTTCTTCTCCTGAGGCCGATTCTCGTCGGTCGGACCCTAGTGAACCTGGCTGACGGTAGAGGGGCTTGGCCAATATCATCTGGACGTCCCCGATGTAACGTTCTTCGAATGCGCCCTCACAATAGCTGAAGTAGAACTCCCACATGCGAATGAAGGCTTCATCAAAGCCAAGTGCTCTCACGTCATCGATCCGCTCGAAAAAAGCCTTGCGCCATCGCCTCAGAGTCTCGGCATAATGAAGAGTTATGTCCTCAAGATGCATGACGCGAAGATCGGTGCGTTGCGTGGCTGCTTGACAAAGAGCTGTCACAGAAACCAAGCAACTGCCCGGGAAGATGTAACGCTTGATGAAGTCGACCGTGCGAACGTGCTGCACATAATACTGGTCTGCAATCGTGATGGCCTGCAATGCCATAAGCCCATCGGGTTTGAGAAGGCTGCTACAGCACCGCAGAAAGTCGCCCAGGTACTGATGACCCACGGCCTCAATCATCTCGATGCTGACCAGCTTGTCGTAGGTGCCTTTAAGATCACGATAATCTTCGCACAGTATCTGGACGCGATCGGAGAGCCCCAGGTCCTTTACGCGCTTTGTGGCCCACTCGTACTGCTCTTGAGAGATCGTCGTGCCAGTGACCCGGCAGCCATATAGCGTGGCCGCATGGATCGCGAAGCCACCCCAGCCACACCCGATCTCTATGACGTGGTCACTCGCATCCAAACGAAGCTTGCGGCAGATCCTGTCGTACTTCTCAATCGAGGCATCAGCGAGCGTACTCACGGGGGTCTGGAAAATGCCACAGGAATACGTCATCGTTTCGTCGAGAAATAGCGAGTAGAAATCATTGCCAAGATCATAGTGGGCGTAGATGTTTACTTGACTGCCCCGGCGGGTGTTACGTCGCAACCAGTGATAGAGGCGAAGCCCCGGTCGCGTGAGTCGGGCAAATCCACCTTCCATGTCGAACATCACGGAAGCATTGCGTACAAGGATGCGAACAAGTCCCGGCAGATCGTCGCAGGACCAGTTACCGAGCATGTAGGCTTCGGCGGCGCCGACGCTACCTCCGAGTGCCAGAGACTTATAGAGCCGCGGGTCGTGCACCCTGACAGTGACCTGCGGGGCTGTACCGTCGTCGAGGCCACCATAGGACTTTGTCCAGTCACCTTCCATGAGTGTAACCCTGCCCCATGCAAGATCATGAAGCCGGCCAAGAACGGCACGCCTCGACCAGCGGTGTGTGGTCTGAGACCTGCTCGGCGGTTGGCCGCGGTGCGCGACGGGGGCAATCTTGTCCTTCATGAGCCGTCTCCTTCGGGTTTCGGTCGTTTCTTCGGGTGCACGTAGAATGGAGCACCCTTGAGCCAGAGCCGCAACGCCTGCCAGTGAATCTTAGCAACGACCTGAACGGTCATGATTGGATACCGGACCAGCACATGCGCCAAGCCACCACTGGTGATAGGTTTCCGCCGTAAGCTCAGGGTCGCATCGAACAGCTTGTTGCCGCCGACATAGTCCGCCATATGGATCTGCAGACGGTCGCCCGGTTCGAGAAACCGCCAGTCGTAGTCAACGTTCATATCGATGAATGGTGAAACATGGAAGATCTTAGGAAACCGATAGCGCTTCCATGGGCTGCGGTCTTCGTTCAATGTCTCTGACAAGACATAACAGTGCCGCTCGTGCCAAGGCGTGTTCATGACCTCGGCAACAATCGTTTCCACATTCTGACCCGGCGGATCGTAGCAGTAGAATAGACTGACGGGGTTGAAGCAGTGTCCGAAGTAGCGCAAATGAGTCAACAGCCGGATGGGACCTGTGGGGCCCTGACCCGTCTGCTCTGCGACCAGACGCCGCGCCGCATCGTCGATCGACACGGCTGGATCGCCCAGATGGTCTCTCCTTCGCAGGTAGGCCAGGTTGAAGTGGTCCGTCGACCACAGCAGACGACCACGAAACACGTCAGACAACTCCGTAAGGTCGATGTACATCATGAAGAGTCTATACGTGAATTCATTGCTGACCGGCGCGAAGCGGCGATGACGAACCGTGCCTTCGTAGATCGCACTATGCATCGCTCAAGCCCCTGCCGAAATGCTTGCAAACGGCCAGCGCACTGTTGACGCCATCCTCATGGAAGCCATTGCCCCAATATGCACCGCAGTAGTGTGTCCGGTTTACGCCGCTGATTTCGGCTCGGCGTCGCTGGGCCACTAGAGCCTCGGGCGTGTATACAGGGTGCGAGTATAACATCCGCCGCAAAACCTTTCTCGGGTCGATCTTGTCTGTCTGATTCAAAGTAACGCAGATTTCTGCGTCTGCGTCAAGATTTTGCAGAATGTTCATGTCATAAGTCACGGCCACAGCATGTTGCCCCTCGCGGGGGATGCGGTAATTCCAACTTGCCCATACTTTGCGCCGTTGAGGCAAGAGGCCTTCGTCCGTATGCAGGGCAACCTGGTTCTCCTGGTAAGGAAGCGCTCCAAGAATCTCCTTCTCTCTCGCTGTCGGAGCCGAAAGCAAACGGAGGGCCTGGTCGCTGTGGGTTGCAACAATCACGTGGTCAAAGAGTTCGGCCTGGGCACCCGTGGGCTCGACCCGCACCGCTTCGGACAACCTACGAATGGATCGTACGGGACAGTTCAGGCGAATGCGATCTCGAAGAGAAGCAGTCAGCACCTTGGCGTACTCCCGCGACCCGCTCTTCACGACGAGCCACTGTGGCTGATCGCGGACGTTCAGAAATCCATGATTGGCGAAGAACCGGGCGAACATGCACGCCGGCATGGATTCGAACCGGTTCGGCTCGGCCGACCAGATCGCCGCTCCCATCGGGATGAGGAAATATTCGCGGAACTGACGCGAGTATCCAAGTTTGTCCAGATGCTGACCGAGTGTGACGGTCTCCGGCAACTCGGCCATTTGTAGCAATTGCCGCCGAAATGCGAAGATCTCCCGTATCATTCGCCAAAAGCCAAGACGCAGCAAGTTGCGCCACTGAGCAAAGAACCGGCCAAATGAACTGGGGCAGTACTCGATCCCCGTTCTATCACAGTGAACGCTGAAACTCATGTCGCTGTCCTGCCAGGGCACGTCGAGCTTGCGCAGCAACTTGACGAAATTCGGGTATGTCGCTTGGTTGAAAACAATGAAGCCCGTATCTACGGGGAGCGTCTTGCCGTCCAGAGTAACGTCTATGGTCCGTGTGTGGCCTCCGACATAATCATTGGCTTCAAAAACGGTTACGTCGTGCTCACGGTGCAGCAAATAGGCTGCCACCATCCCCGAAATGCCACTGCCAATGATAGCAATTCGCATATCACCTCCGGCAAGTATCTGTCCTTCTCATGTCGCCGCCCGTGCAGGCGTCAGGCTCTTGATGCGACTACTGTCCCTCTTTTTTGGTGGCAGAGGTGTCAGATGACGAACGATACCCAGCCAGGACAAGATAACCAGCACGTAGTAAGTCACGTCGACCTCCCACCAGAAGAAGCCGTTGCGAGCCGCGATTGGATAATGATGGTGATTGTTGTGCCAACCCTCTCCAAGCGTTATCAGCGCCAGGAACCAGTTATTGCGGCTGTGATCTGGAGTGTCGTAGCGCCGCCGCCCAATCATGTGGTCGAGCGAGTTGATCGTAGCCGTTGCATGGAATAGCGCCACTGTTGAAATGCAAAAACCCCAAGCCCCCATTTGGACACCTGAAGTCCCGGTGGAAGGCACGTAAACTCGAAGAACTTCCCCCACAATCACAAGAAGGCCAAGAAGGCCAAGCGGCGGCAGGATGCTGAAACGGTTGAGGAATACCAGCTCTGGGAACACCAGCCAGTTTTTGACCAGTCTTTTGTCCGTCGCCAGATACTTTGGCGTGAGTATCCAAAGCACGTGACTCCAAAGGAACCCACGCAGAACCGGTGAGTGGATGTCTTCCGGCTTGTCTGCGAACCGATGATGGTGGCGGTGATTAGCCGCCCACCATAGGGGCCCTTTTTGGGCTGATGAAGTGGCTATCAGGGCGAACACAAATTGCCAGAAGCGCGATGTCTCGTACGCTCTGTGCGAGAAGTACCGATGGTATACCCCCGTGACAGCTAGCATCCTGATCAGGTACAGGCCAATGGCGGTCCACACAGCCACCAGACTCCAGCCTGTCCAGATTACGGCGAAGCAGGCCAAGTGAAGCAAGAGAAATGGCATGACCCGAACCCAGTCCACCTCTTCAGATGATAATGGGGACACCATATCACCCGCTGCTTCGTCATCAAACCAACAGACGACCGAACGAATAATATGATTCTTGCCTACTCTTTCCCAGAGGCTCATTGACAATTGCACCTACGTGGGTTTTCTCTCAATTGTGACTATGCCCAGATAGCCATCAACGGTGATATTATGCCCCGTGCTAATGACTCTGTCTGCGTCGGGAATCCCCGTTACACAGGGTAGGCCATATTCACGCGCTATTATCGCGCCGTGAATCAGCATACCTCCTCTGCGCTCGACGATAGCTGAAGCCAATGGCACGACGAAGGTCATATTGGGATCTATCGCATCGCATACCAGGATCTCCCCCTTCTTGAAGGCGAAAAGATCCTCGGCCTTCCTGATTACCCTGGCGCGACCAACGGCAAGCCCAGGGCCCGCCGGCTGGCCTAAGAGCTGCCTGGGCATAACTTGCTTATCCCGGACCTCGGTGGGCTTGGACCTTCGGATCTGCGGTCTGTAGTTGGGATTTGTCAGGCACTTGGCAACTTCATCGGTTAGCGAGAGATCACTAGGAATCTTAGAAACTGCGGCAGAGCGACCACGAGCTTCTTGAACTGCATCAAGCAATCGCTTCTCAATCTGTCCTAAGTAGATATTGTCATCGTCGCGTAACCGATAGCTTGCGCGCGCCAAGTCAAGTAGCTGCAAGCCAAACGCGCGGCTTCCCTTTGGCATACTTGCCAAGAACCCTCTCTCCAGACCGGGTTTCGCACGGCCCTTCCGTTGCTTCTCGCCACCCCCTCTGTCCGCCATCTCGACTATTAGTTCCAGCAGCTTGGCCTGAAGCTGAGACGCGCTGATAATCTCCGGCAATGGAATCCGCAACTCGTCTGCGAGAGCCATCACCTCTCTCGTGAATCTGGACTCCTCGGGCAGCTTTCCGGAACGGACCAGCCGTCGGAGCCTCTTATCCTCATTCAGCATGTCGGCAACCTGCTGCAATTTATCGTTTCTCTTCACACTTTGAAGATCGGCGCCCGACAGAAGTTCAACGAACTCGTATGGATTCTCAGGTCTGACATTTCTGTTGTAGACGGTGCCGAAAAGCCGTATCCCATGCGCAAAGGGAATACAGAAGTCCCAATATTGTTTCTTCGAGTTTTCATATATTTGTGCCCTGCGTGAGATCTCAGTAGCCAGCTCTTCGTCTGTCATTCGCTTTAGCTCTATTTTCTCAAGAGATGCTACGTCTGCGACCATTCCTGGTATAATTTCGTTCTCTATCTTTGTTCTCAGACCCACAAGACTTTCGAAGCTGCGTCTTAGACTCAGGTACCACCGCCGATCATCAGTGTCTTTGTCTGCGGATTTTGTGGTTATGGGCCGGGATTGAAGAAGTCGAAGTCTGGAACCGTCATAAGTCCACTCTACGTCTTGATCCGATCCGAACAGTCCTGCCAGCTTCCTCTCGACCGCAAATAGGTTCTTCACCTTATGCCTTGTCAGTGGTGGCTTCTCGCGCTGCTCCGCCGTTAGACCAATGACTCTTACTCCCCTGAATCCAGGCACAACAGCCTTCTCGCGTTGCGCCGGCCTATGCGAGACAATCCTTCCGGAATTACGGTCTACTATCCATCTGTCTGGTTCGACCGTGCCGTCTACGAGACCTTGGTTGAGTCCGTATACGGCTTCTACTACCGCTTTTGTATTATCAATAGGACTTCGCCCGAATATGACCCCAGATTCCTGACCTTGAATCAACTCCTGAATGACAACTGCCATTCTGCTACTCTCGACATCCAGGCCGACGTCATTTCGGTAGAGAATGGCCGCATCAGACCAGGTAGAAGCCCACACCAGCTTTATGTGTTCAAGCACCTCTTCGCGACCTCTCACGTTCAAATAAGACTCATGAAGACCCGCGAAAGAAGTGCTGGCTGAATCTTCGCCAACGGCCGATGACCTGACGGCAACAGCCATATTATCAAAAGAACCGGCCAATTCCTCCATCAGAACTGCAGCAAGTTCCGAGGGAATGGGCGTCTTGGCAAACATATTCTGTATTCTCAAAGAGCAATCCCACATCTCCTCCCATCGCATCTGATCAAAGGGCTTTCTGTGATACTCCATGAGAACCTGCGCCCTCAGACCGGTCTCATCCAGAAACATGTCATAAGCATCGGTTGAAATGCACATGCTCCTGGGTACTTGCAGCCCTTCTTGTGCAATCAGGGCAAGAGCACAAGCTTTTCCCCCCACAAGCTGCTGATCCGACGGCCGTATCTGGGATAGATGATATATTAGCTTCATGTGCTCAGATGCAACTCAACCACATGCTGAAAGCGGTCCACAATGTGCAGGGTCTCAGCTTCGAGGCAGAGAACCGCGCAGGTCGGCGATTTTATGAAGTCTTCGAGATGAGAGTTCTTGTCTGTGTAGAGTCGGATTAATCGACTCTTTCCGGACTTTCGCAATTCCCGTACAGTGCCTACAGCTGTCACCGCCATGGCCCGCCGAAAATCGCTCATCCTATTAGACCTATTATCTATCAGCAGCGCAGCTCTCTTGCTTGACATGATGTTGGAGTACTTGCGTGTCGTCCGTGGAGTAGCAAAGACGAAGCTCTTGAGATCATCGGTCACCGCAAAAGCAACGAGGCTCGCATAGGGCCGGTTTCTCTGCTGCGTAGACAGCACCCCAACGCGCTGCTTGTCAAATAGATCTTTCAGTTTGCCTCTTAGATCTGCCCGTGATTTCAACTCTGACAGCTCCTTCGAAATGGCCGCAATACTCTAGTCCCGATCTACGGGCCCGCCTGCTTTCCCTCTCATCTCCTCTTTCCGCATTGGCATGCTGTCAATCAACTCGAATAAATCACCGGACCCAACGGGTTGCTTGGATCTCAGCTTAACCGCCCCGTCCTTACCAATAAGAATGAAGCAGAAGCCATCGGCTGGGACCTCGAATCTACGCCTTAAGACTGACTGCTCCTCATTAGCCATAGGTAGTGCGCCCATCGTCGATCTGCCTGTTTCGAGCAATTCGATTACTACGATATCGCGATCCTGGAGTTCATGCGCCGCTCCGTCAAACTCGCTGCTCTGTCTCAGGTAATCACCATCCTCATGAGACGGGGCAAATATCAAAAAGAGGCGACTCTTCCAGCGATATTTGTCCAAATCTATCGGGCGCAATTCTCGGTCATTCGGCATCTGACGTGCCTCCGGCCTTCCACAAGATGACCCTGTTACTACAAGGCTCGCTACGGCAAAGACCAACCATAGCGATTCGATATTGCAGCCGATCAATCTAATCACCTCCGACCCTACAATGACTAACTGTTCAACGTCTCCTTTCAGACAGTGCCTCGGGAACACGTTCGCGTATCTTACGCTACTGCTTAACATCAAATGGCCAACAGCCCGTACGGTCGAAGAAGCTATCCAAGGACCTCTCTCACGTTGGCAATAGTGTCTAACGGTTTGACCTTGTAGGATGCCTGAACGACCTTTCCCTTGCCGTCAATGACGAACGAGGAGCGTATTATCCCTTCATAGGTCTTGCCGTACATGGACTTCTTGCCCCAGGCCCCATAGGCCTTGGCCACCTTGTTGTCCGGATCCGACAATAGCGGGAAACCCAGACGGTGCTTCTCATCAAACTTCTTCTGCTTGGATGGCTCATCAGGGCTAATACCCACGGCGGCGACCCTGAGCTTACCCAGTTCCTCCGAGGCATCCCGGATGCTGCAGGCCTGTTTCGTGCAGCCGGGAGTGTCGGCCTTCGGGTAGAAGTACAACAAAAGCTTCTTTCCCTTGAAATCGGATAGTGAAACAAGCCTGCCATCTTGACTGGGCAACGAAAACGCCGGGGCCCTATCTCCAACGCTTAACTCGGCCATTTCGATTCCTTTCAGATCAGAATTGCAACCCAACAACCGCCTGTGGCCAACGTACGCGACGCTCCAAATTACGAAGCATAGCCCTCACAAAGAGGTTTATCATCTGTTTGAGATAACACGTGCCTACCCTTGCGCCCATCTTATTGTCGTTCTGCCATCATAGCAAGCTTTCTGAGCATTCCGGCAAAAATAAGCTTGTGGATAGGGTACAGCAAGTACCAGTAGATGATTCCGAGCAGACCCTTCGGCGCAAAGAACACGGACTGCACAAGGCGCGTGAGATTGTCTTGGATCGGTTCGACCTCAAACTGCAGCCAGCCCTCACCGGGCAACTTCATTTCCGCTTTCAGCCTGATCATCCTATTGGCCTTTACTTTGACGACTCTGAAGAAATCGATCGTATCCCCCGGCTCGATGTTGTCTGTTTCGTGCCGGCCTCTCCGCATGCCAACACCTCCGACCATTCTGTCTATCGCAGCACGCACGCACCACGCCAGGTTGCATGGCCAGCCGTTAGTTCCACCCAGTCCCGTGAATGCCTCGTAGACGGCCTGGACATCGGAACGCACTACCTTCTGTCTGATCTCAACGATCATGCCGTTTTGAGTCTCTTTCAGAAAGGCAGAACGCTCGGCGCCTTCCGCCGTGGCGAATCCAGGTACGAAGCAGTCAGGATCTGATTGCGACAGCGCCTGAGAGACGGCGCGCTCGTAGCCTGAAGGCTTGATCTCTGGAAAGAGCCTGGAAGCCTTGTCGTCTGTCACAATCACCTCATTCCGCAGGCCTTCAATCAGAGGACGCGCATAGGCCGCTGAGATTGGGGTGACCCAGTGAACCCAGTATGAAGACAGGCGGGGCGTAAGAACCGGTACGTGCAGCAGCCAGCGATGAAGACCCCGCACTCGTGCATATTTCTTCATCATATCACCGTATGTAAGAACATCGGTCCCGCCGATTTCGATTATCTGATCTGCACTCTCGGGTTTCCGTAGCGATGCCACCAAATAGGAAACAACATCCTGGATTGCTATCGGCTGAACCTTGGTCCGCACCCAGCGGGGACATATCATGATGGGTACGCGCTCCGCCAGATATCTTATCATCTCGAATGATATGCTGCCGGCGCCGACAATCACAGCCGCGCGGAACTCGGTCAGGCGCACGCCCGATCTTCTCAGCGCCTCACCAGTCTCCTGTCGTGATCGTAGATGCTCAGACAATTGTGCGCCCGGGGACCCTAGACCTCCAAGGTAGACCACCCTCCCAATGCCGGCTTTCTTGGCTGCCTCGCCGAAATTCCGCGCTGCGACAATATCCTGCTTGGCGAATTCAGAACCCCCGGTCATGCTGTGGACCAGATAGTAGGCGGCATCTACTCCACGCAGCGCAGATTCCAACGTCTCTGGTGCGAGTACATCGCCCGAAGCAATCTGGACCTTCGTACTCCAGGCAAGACCGCTGACCTTCCGGGGCTCTCTGACCAACGCTCGCACCTGGTACCCTTGCTCCAGGAGAGGAGGAATCAGCTGCCCGCCCACGTATCCGGTCGCGCCTGTTACAAGAATCAGCTTGGGATCGGTCATTTCAGTGGTATTATAAGGCGTTTGTCCATATTGTCCCGCACCATTGCCCTGAAGACCATCTGGAAAGTACAGAGCCCTGGCCCGGGTCCCACAACACTGCCGGCTGTTGACTGACGGCCCGGCATTCGCTAAATTCAAGCAATGTAACCCGGAGAAATGCCGATTAGTCTATTGGCCCGCTGACAACTACCAGGAAGCCATGAAGAAGATCGCCATTATCTTTCCACATCAGCTATTTGCGGAGCATCCCGCTCTATCAGCGACCCGCGATGTTCACCTCGTCGAGGACAGGCGCTTCTTCACAGATTTCAGATTTCACAAGAAGAAACTCCTTTTCCACAGAGAATCAATGCATGCCTACAAAGAAGACTTGGTCACTCGCGGATACCGGGTCAGGCACATCAGGCAAAGAGCCGCACGTTCTGGCTCATATCTAACGGAACTACTGTCAAGACAGGCTGTGGAAGACATTTATGCCGCTGACCCATGCGACCGTGTGCTCATGTGGCGCTTACAGAAGATCTGTCAACAACATCGCAAGCGGCTGCATATATCAGAGTCCCCATCGTTCGTAACATCCGAGAAGGTGCTGGAGGATTTCTTCAAGAATCGCAAGAGCCTTTCGATGGCCTGCTTCTACATTAGCCAAAGGAGAAGGCTTGGGATCCTTGTCAAAAAGGGCAAGCCTGTCGGAGGAAGATGGAGCTTTGATCCGGCGAATCGAAAAAGGCTACCTCGAGGCTTTCACATACCTCAGCCGAAGAAAGCAAGAACCACACCGTCGGAACGCTCAATATCTGACATTCAGAAAGAGTATAGGTCGAATCCCGGGGGCACTGCCGATTTCATCTTTCCCATTACGCACCGTGATGCCCGCCTGTGGCTGAAAGACTTCGTCGCCAACCGGCTAAGGTATTTTGGCGACTATGAGGACGCGATATCCACTCGTAGCGTATTTGTATTTCATTCGGTTCTGTCGCCGCTGCTCAACACAGGTCTTTTGACACCGATGGAGGTCTTAGACAACGTCTTGGCAGTTGCCGAACGGGGCGAGATTCCAATAAACAGCCTCGAGGGATTCGCGAGGCAGATCATCGGGTGGCGAGAGTTCATGCGAGGGGCCTATATCTTCCTCGGTGAGAAGCAGCGCAGGTCCAATTTCTGGAATTGCTCGAACAAGCTGCCAAAAGCGTTCTATGACGGCACCACGGGCATGGAGCCCGTAGACGCAATCATCAGACGAGTGCTTCATAACTCGTACTGTCACCACATCGAGAGGCTGATGATATTGGGCAACTTCATGCTCTTGTGTGAGATCCATCCTGACGAGGTGTATCGTTGGTTCATGGAGCTATTCATCGATGCCTACGATTGGGTCATGGTGCCCAACGTTTACGGAATGAGCCAGTATGCAGATGGAGGGCTCATCACCTCGAAACCATACATCAGTTCATCGAACTACGTGAAGAAAATGAGCGGTTTCGGGACGGGGCTCTGGTGCAACATATGGGATGCTCTCTTTTGGCGGTTCGTCCAGAAGCACAGAAAGGTGTTTGCGGATAATGCCCGAATGCGCATTATGACTATGCAGCTTCAGCGCATGGACAAAAAGAAGATAAGAGAGCATACAAAGACGGCAGAGAAGTTCCTGGTTAGGTTGTTCAGTTAAGGTCAGAGTCAATTCAAGCCCTCTGCTGGCATTTTGGGCAGAAATAGGTGGAGCGATTCTGTTTGCCTTGGCGAATCATGATAATTCTGGTTCCGCATTTAAGGCAACGCTCACCGGACCTTCGATAGACACGACGAGTCCAACGTCCGCCAGATTTGTAGCTGTCCCACATCACGCTTCTGATTGAACCTGCCAGCTTACTCAGTTCACGTTCTGTCAACTCTATGATTTCAGTTTCGGGGTGAATCCCGGCGAGGAACAGCGCCTCACTCTTCGCGACGTTTCCGATGCCGCTCAAGACCGATTGATCGAGGAGCAACTCACCTGCCGGCTCCTGCTGCCCAGAAAGGGCTTCAACAATGTCTTGCTCCTTGCATTTATCACACATCACATCCGCGCCCAAGGAGTCCAACTGTTTCTGAGTCTGCTCCGCGTTGAGAATTCTCAATACTTGGCCCTTTTGGTTGTAGACTGTCCAGTCACCTGTCTCAAAGGCGAGCCATATTTCGTACGGCAACAGCATGAACCGGTCTCGAGTCATTCTCCATCTGCCTCTCATCAGCAACTGATTATGCAGAAACTGCTCGGAGTCGAGAGCAAAGAAGATATGCTTCCCCTTGCAGAAGATCCGCTCGAAAGACGACCCGGCAATCGCCGCAGCGAAGCGTTCCAGGTTTGCCCGCGTAGTTACACATCGCGAGAGCAACTTTCTCTGCAACTTGCGCTGAAGTCGTTCCGTTATGAGTCTTACCTGCGGTCCTTCGGACATGAATGCAATCCTGGTTTAATACGGCAAAAGGGGCCATCACATACTCTGCGAGTCCACTGGTCGCTTACCTGAATCCATTAGCATACGACATTGACTATCTCAAGGGAGCCCCGCGACTGAGATTCGCATGTTTCTATCCTAAGAATTTTGCCACGAGAAAACCAGAATAGCTCACTATGGCAGCCAAAATGGTACCCCAACACAAGTCAACCACTGTGACAACCAAAGGCCACTGCTTAACAAGGGCAAGATTCGTCAGGTCGTAGGTCCCATACGTGATAAGGCCAAAGAAAGCCCCGAGAATTAGTACCTTCTTGGCAGAACCCGCATTGACACCAGGCAACACGACAAAGACCAACACGCCGGCCACAAACAACAGGTAAAACAGGATCGCCGCGGACCATACGGGCTTGGTGCTCAGCAGGAAGCCAACGTACTTGGCGTAGAACCGGCGGGCCAACAGCCCGAGCCATAACATGTCTAGCGCAAGGAAGGTGACCAGAGTAGCCAGGTAGAGTTTCAGATAGTACGCAATCATAGTCCCGATACCTCTTACGGTGACGATTATATTGCCAGATGGCCAAGCAGCCCATTTAACACAATTAAGTTTCTTCACGCAACATCCTCTTCTCGAAGTACATACTCTCTACTACTCTCAATCACCCTGTCGGTCTGCTCGGAGACATCCTGTACGTACCTTGTAGCCATCGCTAGATCAACGTGCCCCAGAAGCCTCTGAGCTGCGAATGGATCTCCTGATCTGGCCGCCAGCGTAGCAGCGGTCCGACGAAGGGTGTAAAAGCCCGTTCCCTTCCGAGCAAGGATCCTAGCCTTCTTCAATAGCCTCGCAAACATGGAGGTTACGGCATTAACAGTCGTATACTTACTGGTTCCGTCGACTTCAGTCTTCACCAAAGTTCTGGTCCAGGGATGTCCCTCTGCCGTATAGAACACTAATTGTCCTGATCTTGGTACCTTTCTTAACGCGTCCGTCGTCTCGGGCCACAACGGCAGATTCCTCGGAACCCCCGTCTTATTTCTGGCAAGTTGAACTCTTCCATTCTCAAAATCTAGATGCTTCCATTTCAACCGCGCGCAGTCCGTACAACCAAATCCGCAATTCAGACCCAGCCATATCATTGCCCGCATCTTCACATCTGCCACAGACAGCAATTTCGTGATCTGTTCCGAATCAAAGGTGAATCTCTCCTGGGGCACGACCTTGCCGTTCGAGATTGCATCGATGTTCGGGGCGTTGTCGAGAATCTCATTCCTTCTTGCCCAGTGGAACATCGCCTTCATGACACCTATATAAAGATTCGGACGATGAGCCGAGCCGTAGGCGTTCTGAAGCTTTCTCTTGTAGTTCTGCAGATCCAAGGTTGAGATGCCCTTTATCCTCCGCCCTTTCCCGAGGAACGACATGAACTTGCTCAAACTGCCGATTTGATCGCTATGGTG
>CP070675.1:4690442-4720972 GCA_020352215.1 Phycisphaerales bacterium | reverse complement strand
TTGACCTCCTGAACGACGCCGCCCACCGCATACGGATCGGCCAGCCCGTCTATTAGAAGCCCTTCATCAACACGTCGCACGCGACAAGCCGCCTTTTCCCACACTGGCTTCACAACCGCCCAGCCCTCCGGCAACTTCCCCTCGGCCGCCGGTGCAAAAGTGGAATTCACCACGATGTTGTCGCCCCAAGCCACCGGCCCAAAGGCCAACACCAACCCGACAATGCAGGAGACTGACAATGCACGTGACATATAATACCTCTTCATTCTTAGCTCCCTAACACAACAGGCGTTTCGCAGTTCGAAAAAGCAGTACCTTCCTACGTGCTCTCTATCGCCCTCTCCCCCGACGCACATGGGTTTTGCTACTTCTTTCCGTGTCTCAATTTCAAGCTTATACCCGCCTCCGATGCTGCATCCTCGATAGCCGACCGGACGATCTTCGCCTTGGCCTTGATGTCGGCGTCATCCACGTTGCCACGTCTTATCTGTTTCCTTGCCTCGGCGACGGCTCGCTTTAGTTTCTCGGGCGGCATCAAAGCGGTGGCAACACAGAAGAAACTCATGGACCTTCCTTCGTTGAAGTTGGCCAGCAAGTTTTCTACCGCCCGCCTTCTCTTGGTATGCTCGGCAAGCCATTTTCTGAGGCCCACCTGCTTTACCTGCTCCAAGTTCGGCAGGCAGACCCTGTGGCTAACGAAGCTGTCGAAGTCGAAGAATTTCTCGTATTTCTCGCACGGGAAATCGCCGCACTCGGCACACGTGGCGAAACCATTCTTCTTAAAGCAGCAGTTGTACAGCTTACAGGAGATCGTCTGAGATAGTATCTTGCAGCCGGGACACCTGCTCGCGGCCTTGGATTGATGTCGGGGACACAGGCCGCAATGTATCCCGCAGCACCCAGCCAGATTCTTTTCTTGCTCAAAGTCCATCTCCACACCGCCTTCTCGAACTACTCCAACGCGGCCTTTCGGCCGACGAATATCCGCTCCGCAGTCATAAGCACAGTGTCCACAGTAGTATTCTTTCTTGGGACTATAGAATACCACACAAAAGACGCTTTGACAAAAAGAAGGCCCTTGTGAGCAGAAAAAGCTGAGGATGCTACTTGCGCGGAATTCGAGAACAGATTCCGCCACTCCGGTGGCAATGACACGGACCACCTCAGCTCGCCTGCAGCCGCAGGGAGAGCAGAGTTGGCCGGAGTGAAGGAATCTGTTATAGTAGTCTCGCCTGAGGCGAATCAGAGAGTCGCGCTGATCTATTGGACGCGGCATAGGATTGCAGTCACGTATTCAAGGTAAAGATGGGAGACACTAATGGCCAGAGCCGCAGCACGTCACATCCTCGTTGAAACTCGTGAGAAATGCGAAGACCTCAAACAACAGATTGAAGGCGGAGCCGATTTTGCGCAATTGGCCGAGGAACACTCCAAGTGTCCCTCGGGAAAGCAGGGAGGAGACCTGGGCGAATTTGGCCCGGGCCAGATGGTCAAGGAATTCGACGAGGTGGTCTTCAGCGCCGACCTTGGAAAGCCTCACGGCCCCGTGCAGACCCAGTTCGGCTTTCACCTGATCGAGATTACCAGCCGAACCGAATAGAGCCGTCGGGCGCCCTCCAAGCCCGTGTGGTCCGTGAAAGATGAATTGGGGCATGCGAGGGGATTATGCGAATGGAGAGTCAATGCTCTTTTCGGGCAGATCCGACTATGCTGCAACGCATGAGATCAGACTTGCGGCTGCTGGTGTTGAGGGTCGTGCTGAGCTTCGCCACGCACTTCGGGATGGCCGTGCAGTGCAGGGCGGAAATGAAGGCAAACGAGCAGTTCAATACCTATCTCAGGCCCGGCTCTGTTCTGTTGTCGGTGTCGTTTCCACGTGCGTGGCTGCAGGGGACAGTGCTCGGTGCCGGTGTAGTACAGTCAGCCGTCACGAGGCTAATTGCAATGGGAGGTTACAATGAATCGACGCGAGTTTTCGAAACACAGCTTGATGTTTGGGATGGGAGTCGTCGCGGGTTTGCCGGGACAAAGTCAGGCCGGGCCGGGCAATAGGGGCGGCGATTACTACCAGGAGCCAGCAAAGAAATTGCCGGTGAGGAAATTCGATGTCGTCGTTGCGGGCGGCGGCACAGCGGGGGTAGTGGCCGCAACGGCTGCAGCGCGGCAGGGAGCCAAGACGGCATTAATCGAGGTAAAAGGCTATCCCGGCGGAACCGTCACGGAGGGCGGCACCGCACTTCACAGCTTCTACAACCTGTGGAAGGCGTTCGGCGTCCAGAAGCGTCAGGTGGTGCGCGGCATTGCCCAGGAGATTATCGACCGCCTCGCCAAGGTCGGCGGCACATCCGGTCACGCCGAGATGTCCAAAGGCTACAACTATGATTCGGTCTGCACCTGCATCGACACGGAGATGTACAAGCTCACGACCTTCGAGATGCTCGTCGAATCGGGCGTTTTTGTCTGCGTCAATACGCTTTTGGCGGGCGCGATCATGGACGGCTCGCGGATCAAGGGCGTGATAGCCGAGAGCCGCTCCGGAAGGGAGGCGTTCTACGCCAAATGCTTTGTCGACTGCACTGCCTACGGCGATCTGGCCGCCTGCGCCGGCGCCGATTTCAGCGAGCCCAACGATTACCCCGTCGTCAACAGTATCGGGCTGGCCAATGTCAGCATCGACAAGTACTACGACTTCATGAAATCGCACGATGCCGTCACCCAACTGGCCCGAGGGATGCGCAGCGGCAAGGACGACCAAATCGTCCGCCTCGACGGCCGCTCGGTTAAGCTGCCTGCCGGCTTTCGCAGAGGGGCCGGAAGGATCGGCATGTCAATGGTCACCACCACAACCCACGACAACTACTTTATGTTCATCAAACTGAATTTCAAAATGCCCGTCAGTCCCACCGACCGCGACGAAGTGGCCAAGGCCGAACTCGAACTGCGGAAGCGTCAGGCCAAGGCCGTCGAGCTGTTCAAAGAATATGTCCCCGGTTGCGAAAAGGCCTTTATCGCCCGCACCAGTCCCAAGCTCTGCATACGGCGCGGCCGACTCATCACGTGCGACTATGACATTACGCTTTCAGACGTACTTGAAGGTCGACATTTTGATGATGATGTGATGGTCTACGGCTTTCACGACTCGGCGCCGCGCTATCAAATCAAAAACGGCGGCACCTACGGAATACCGTATCGGGCGCTGCGCGTGGCGGGGGTCGAGAATCTCCTGGCTGCCGGCATGCTGATCACATCGAACCACGACGCTCACATGTCCACCAGGAACACGGTGTGTTGCTTTGGACAAGGCCAGGCCGCAGGTACTGCCGCGGCCCTCTGTGCGAGCAAGAAGTGTGGAACGCGCGACCTTGCATACGCCGACTTGAGAAAGGCCCTTGAAGACGGTGACGTGTACTTCGAAAGTTGACGGCACGTCGTCTGAGGAACGGGACTGTGAGGACAAGGTCTTGAGCCGGCGGGTCTGCACGGACGGCGGGGCCGTTTGCCGGATTATGCGGCCGCTGTCCTCAGTACGGACGTCCGCTTAGCCGACCAGTTCACTCTTGACGTTTTTTATGGCGGCGGCGCAGACTTTTAATTCGGGTATCTTGGCGATGGGATCGAGGGCGTCATTTGTGAGGATATTGGCAGGGCCCTCGGCAAAGTGAAACGGCATGAAGATACGCCCTTGCGGCACGCGGTCACCTACGACAGCCTGGGTAACGACCTTGCCTCTGACCGTCGAGACTTCCACGGAATCACCGTTTTCAATTGCATACTTCTCCGCGTCGCGTCGGTTTATTTCCACGTACCCCGTCGGAGATTTCTGATCGATGGCCCGTGACCTTCGTGTGAGTGTCCCCGTGTGATACTGATATAGCTGTCGGCCCGTCGAAAGGATGAGCGGGTATTTCTTGCTTGGAGTCTCTGCCGGCTCGCGGAAGGGCACGGCGTGGAATTTGCCTTTGCCCCTCGTGAATTTACCCTTGTGCAGGAACTTGGTGCCTGGGTGGTCTTTGTAGGGGCAGGGCCATTGCAGGCCGACCGACTCGATCCTGTCGTACGACATCCCGCCATAGATGGGTGTCACTGAGGCGATCTCGTCCATGATCTTGTCGGCGCCGTCGTACTGCATCGGATAGCCCATGGCAGTCGAGACATCGCAGACGATTTGCCAGTCGTCGCGCGCTTCGCCGGGGGGCTCAACGGCCTTCCGGACTCGCTGGACGCGCCTTTCGGTATTGGTGAATGTCCCTTCCTTTTCGGCAAAGCACGCCGTCGGCAGCACGACGTCCGCGTACTGGGCGGTCTCGGAGAGGAATATGTCCTGTGAGACGAGGAACTCGACGTCTTCGAGGGCCTTGCGAGTTCTATTGAGGTTCGGGTCCGACAGCGCAGGATTCTCGCCCATAAGGTACAGCGCCTTGACCGCGCCCTGCTCGACGGCGTGAATCATTTCGACGATAGTAAGGCCGGTCTTGTCGGCGAGCTTCGTGCCCCAGGCCTTCTCAAACTTTGCCCTTATCGCCGCGTCCTCGATCTTCTGATAACCCGGATAGACGTTCGGCAAGGCCCCGAGGTCGCACGCGCCCTGCACGTTGTTCTGACCTCGCAAGGGATTCACGCCCGCCGACTCTTTGCCGACGTTGCCGGTGAGCATGGCGAGGTTCGCCAGAGACAGCACATTGTCGGTGCCGGTCGTGTGCTGGGTTATGCCCATGCTGAAGACAATGCTGGCGGTTTCGGCCTGCGCGTATGTTCGTGCCGCCTCGCGAATTGCCTCGGCGGGCACGCCAGTAATCTTCTCCGCCTTCTCAGGCGTCGAGTCCTTCACGGCTTCGACGACGAGCTCGAATCCCTCCGTGCGCTCCCGGATGAAATCCTTGTCCGGCAGGCTTTCACTTATGATTACATGGAGCATCGCGTTGATAAGGGCTACATCTGTGCCCGGCCTCTGCTGCAAGTGCAGTTTGGCATAACGAACGAGCTCGATGTCCCTCGGGTCGGCTACGATCAGAGTCGCTGCGTTCTTGACGACTGCCTCCTTGATCGCCAGAGCTATGACTGGGTGGGCCTCCGTGGTGTTTGAACCTATCACGAATATGCAGCGTGCATCCTTTAGCTCCTCGTTGGAGTTCGTCATCGCGCCGCTTCCGAAAGCGCGGGCCAGGCCCGCAACCGTAGAGGCGTGACACAGGCGGGCGCAGTGGTCAACGTTGTTCGTTCCAATAGCCGCCCGGATGAACTTCTGCAGGATGTAGTTCTCTTCGTTGGTACATTTGGCAGAAGAGAGGCCCGCGATGCTGTCGGGACCGGATTCGGCCTTTATCTTATTCAGCCTCTCGGCGACGGTCCTTATTGCCTCTTGCCACGTGACCTTCTCAAACTTGCCGTTGCGCTTTATCAGAGGCGAGGTGAGTCGGTCGGGGTGCCCGACGAACTCCATGCCGAATCTGCCCTTGACGCAGAGGTTGCCGTCGTTCGGGATACACCCGACCTCGCTGGTCGCCCTTACGATGCGGCCGGTCTTGGGACTAACATTCAGATCGATCTGACATCCTACGCCACAGTATGGGCACGTCGTCCTGGTCCTGACGAGGTCCTTGGCCTGGCCCTGGCCCTTTGCGGACCGCTCGTATAGCGCCCCCGTTGGGCAGGTCGAGATGCACTGACCGCACAGAACACACGTCGATTCGTTCAGCGGCACATCGAACGCCGTCGATACTTCGACCTCGGCGGCCCGATCCCTGAAGGTCAGGGCATGGGCCATCTGGACCTCGTCGCAGATTCTTACGCACCTGCCGCATCGAATACACTTGCCGGGGTCGTACTCCATAGCGAGGTTGCCGGTCGTGTAATTGTCGATAGGTTTAGCGCGCGTGGCTTCCGCGAACGCATCCTCGCCAAGCCCGTATTCGTACGCATATTCTTGAAGCTTGCACTGTCCGTTTTCGTCGCAAGTGGTGCAATGTCCCTTATGTTCGGCAAAAAGCAACTCAAGAATCGTCTGCCGGATTTGACGAATCTCTTCCGTATCTGTCTTGACTACAAGCCCGTCTCGAATCTCAAGCGCGCATGAGGTCTGCAGAGGCGCCTGGCCTTCCACTTCTACCAGACACAATCTGCACGAGCCCGACGGTGACAGCCTCGGGTCATAGCACAGATTCGGAATATCTATTCCGTTGGCGAGGGCTGCTTCAAGGACGGTCTGTCCCCGCTCGGCGACAATCTCTCTATCATCAATAGTCAGTCTTACCTGTGACATGGCAACTTCATTACTGTTCAAGGTCGCATCTCAGACATCTCTTTGCCTCGCGGGTTGCCTCGCTCTCATCGAGTCCCAAGACGACCTCGTGGAAGTTCAGCTTTCTCTCATCGAGCCGGATGCTTTTCTCGGTCGCCCTGGCCCCCGCAGCTGACAGTGCGGCCTCATCGGGCGCGGCGAACGTGAAACTCGCATCGGGCGGCAGTTGGCCCGTACCTCCGAGGAACTTGTCGATATTGACCGCGGCTCGCTGGCCGCCGGCGATGGCCTCAATGACGGTGGTGCCGCCTGTCACACAGTCCCCGGCGGCGAATACGCCCTCAACGCTGGTGGCCACGGTAGCGGGATCGACCTGCACTGTCCCCCAGCGGGTAAGCTCGGGGCCGTCCTCCCAGAGAAGAGGCTCGGTGGAGGCGATCTGCCCAATGGCGGGGACGATAAGGTCGCATTCAACTACCGTCTCACTTCCTTCGATTGGCACGGGCCGGCGCCTTCCATCTTCGCCTGCGTCACCGAGCTCGGCCCGCACGATCTCGATACCGGTGACACAATTCTGTCCAACAACACGGTTGGGTATGGCCAGGGTCTGCAGCTCCACACCTTCGTCGAGCACCTGCTCTATCTCTTCGGCATAGGCCGGCATCTCTTCTCTTGACCGGCGGTAAAGGATAGTGACTTTGTCGGCCCCCAACCGCAGGGCGGAACCGGCAGCATCCACGGCTGCATTGCCGCCGCCCACTACGACCACTCGGCGTCCGGTTAGGGGCTCGGCCTTTCCCAATGCTCTGTTACGCAAGAGCTCAAGTGCGTCGGTTACTCCCGTCATATCTTCGCCGGGGACACCCAGCTTTCTGCCGGTTTGCGCGCCGGTGGCAACAAAGACTGCCTTGTATCTGTCCTCCAGCAGGCTCCGGACGTCAGCTATGCGCCGACCGGTCCTAAGTTCAATGCCGTGCGAGACAATGAAATCGATCTCTTGCTTGAGGGTCTTCTTCGGCAGTCTGTATTCGGGGATACCCAAAGCGAGCATGCCCCCGGGAATCGGCTCGGCCTCGAACACGGTCGAACGGCGTCCCATCAATGCCAGGAAATAGGCGCAGCTTAGTCCCGCAGGGCCGGCCCCGACAATTGCAACTTCAGCCTCGCCGGCTGCGGGCTTTGCCGTTGGCTTGGAGAAGTCCCGCATTTTGTCGGCTATGTATCTCTTGAGTGCCCGTATAGCAATCGGCTCATCGAGCTCGCTTCTTCTGCAGCGCTGCTCGCACGGGTGGTCGCAAACGCGCCCGCACACCGAGACAAACGGATTGCGTCGCCTTATCACGTTTGCGGCCTCGTCCAGTTTGCCTTCGGCAGCCAGGGCGACGTACTCCGGCGCGTTAACGCCGGCAGGACAGGCATGACGACACGGCGAGCTTACGAGGGCCTCGCATCGGGCAGCTCGGCAACGCTTCAGGACGATGTGCTCCTCGTACTCATCGCGGAAGTACCGGAGCGTCGAAAGCACGGGGTTGGGTGCGGTCTGGCCCAGCCCGCAGAGGGAAGATCTGGCGACGTGATCGGCCAGGCGTTCGAGTCTCTCCAGCTCATCGATCGAAGCGCGACCTTCGCAGATGGCGTCGAGAATGTTTAGCATCTCTTTGGTGCCGACCCTGCACGGTGTGCACTTGCCGCAAGACTCGTTCTGAACGAATCTGAGGAAGAACCTGGCGATATCGACCGCGCACGTGGTTTCGTCCATGACGACAAGCCCGCCGGAGCCCATTATTGCCCCGACCTGCTTCACAGAATCGTAGTCCACTTCGGTGTCGAGGAATCGGGGCGGAACGCAACCGCCGGATGGCCCGCCCATTTGTGCGGCCTTGAATTTGCGACCCTTGGGGATCCCCTGGCCGATATCGAACACAATCTGCCGTAACGTGGTGCCCATCGGCACTTCAACCAAGCCGGTGTTGTTGACGCGGCCCGCAAGCGCAAATATCTTCGTCCCCTTGCTGCCCTTGGTCCCCACCGACGAGTACCAGTCTGCGCCGTTCTTTATTATGAGCGGGACATTGGCGAGTGTCTCTACGTTGTTGATCACGGTGGGTTTGTCACGGTAGCCTTCTTGTGTTGGGAAGGGTGGTCGAGGCCGGGGCATGCCGCGTTTTCCTTCGAGCGAGGCGATCAGCGCAGTCTCTTCGCCACAGACAAACGCCCCCGCGCCCACGCGCACGTCTATGTCGAAGTCGAATCCCGAGCCGAATATGTCACGGCCGAGCAGACCGAGCTCCCGAGCCTGGGCCAGGGCTATTGTGATGTGTTCTACGGCGATGGGATACTCGGCTCGAACGTAGACGAATCCTTTGTTTGCGCCTATTGCGTAGGCGCCGATGACCATTCCCTCGATGACCCTGTGCGGATCACCTTCCTTGATCGCTCGATCCATAAACGCGCCGGGGTCGCCTTCATCGGCGTTGCAGATCAGGTACTTCTCGTCGCCCGGTTCCTCTCTGCAGAATCGCCATTTGGTGCCGGTCGGGAATCCGCCGCCGCCTCGTCCTCTAAGTCCGGCCTCGGTCACTTGCTCAATGATCTGCTGCGGCGACATGTCACAGAGGGCCTTCGCGGCGGCCTCGTATCCGCCGCGTGCGATTGCATCGGCGATGTCCTTGGGATTGATCCTGCCGCAATTCGCCAGCACCATCTTGTTTTGTTCGTTGTAGAACGGGATGTCGCTGATATTAGGCAAGACTTCGCCGTCCCGGGTGACACATAGAGACTCGACCGGCTCGCCGTTATTGATGGTGGCCTCGATTATCTCGTCAACGTCGTCGGGCTTGACGCCCCCATACAAATACTCATACGGCTCAACCAGCACCACCGGCGCACGCGCACAGAGACCGATGCAGCCGGTATCGACCACTTCGACGATGCCGTCCAACTTTGCCGCCGCCAGCTTCCCTCTGAATGCGGACGCCACGTCTGCGGCACCGAGCGCCCGGCAGCCGGTCATGCAGATCAACACACGAGCCTTGTAGTTCTGCCGAGCCTCTCGTATCTCTTCGGCTCGGGTCGTCAGCTCGGCGGGCGTGTGTATTTTCGTCTGTGCCATGGGTGTCAAGTGTACCTGCTGAGGATTGACTTTATGCTCTTAGTTGTGACGTGGCCGTAGTAGTCATTCTCTACCATCACGACCGGGGCCAGAAAGCACGTGCCGAGACACGCGACCGTCTCGAAGGTGAAGCGCATGTCCCCTGTGGTCTCGCCCGGCTCGACTTTCAACTCGCGCTTTATCGCGTTGATGATGTCCCGGCCTCCCTTGACGTGGCAGGCCGTACCCCGGCAGCACTTGATCGTGTAACGTCCCTGTCGTTCGAGATGAAACTGCTCATAGAAGGTCGCGACGCCGTACATCTGGCTCACCTGCAGCCCCGTTCGCCTGCTCACTTCCGCGATGATTTCGGCCGGCAGGTAACCGTACGCGTCCTGAATCTTCTGCAGAATCGGGATCAGATCGTCCGACGTCGCCGGCTTGAACGCCTCGCATATCTCCGTAGCCGCTGCTGTATCCAGTGGTGCATCCTTGTCGGACGGCATATCTTCCTCTCATAGCTGTTCGTTAAGCAACCGGGCGCCAAAATAAGGCCCCAAGAGAGTTGCCCGTTTCAGAAGCGGCAATTATAAACCGTAAAGACGCAGATCAGCAAGCTATGTTTTGGACGAGGGGCCAATATTCTAACGAAGAATATGGAATCTTGGTTGTGAGCCGCACCGCACACCGGTAGAATGTCCCCGAAATACGTGCGTCCGAGGAGGCGCAGGCTGTTAGTTTGGCGATAGAGTCACGTGTTAGGTGCGTCCGAACAGCATGATGTTGCAAAGTAGCGGCTCTGCTGTTATAAATGCCCCGGTTGTTTTCGGCAATTGTACGACCGTTGTCCCATCTCACGTTGCAGGACGAGGTCACAAAGGGAACTGGATAATGCGAGGAACAAGACTATGAAGCTCGACCCTACAAAGATGAAGGATTGGCAGGTCGCGGAGGCTGCCGAGGAACAGATGAAGCCCGTCAGCGAATTGGCCCGGGAGGTGGGCCTGAAGGACGACGAATTGATCCCGATGGGCCGCAAACTGGCCAGGGTGGACTACCAGCGGGCCCTCACCCGTCTCAAGAATGTCCCGAATGCCAAGTACATCGACGTAACCGCAATCACGCCGACCCCTTTGGGCGAGGGCAAGACCACAACAGCGATTGGCCTGATCGAGGGTCTTGGCAAGATAGACAAGCGCGTGGTGGGTGCAATCCGCCAGCCGAGCGGCGGCCCCACGTTCAATATCAAAGGCTCCGCGGCCGGCGGGGGCTTGGCCCAGTGCATTCCGTTGACGCCGTTTTCCATCCGGCTCACCGGCGACATTGATTGCATCACGAATGCCCACAATCTGGCGATGGTCGCGCTGACCTCCAGGATGCAGCATGAGCGAAACTATGACGACGCCCGCCTGGCCAAGAGCAACTTGAAGCGAATTGATATTGATCCTGAGCGAGTTCAGATGAAATGGGCGATGGACTTCTGCGCCCAGGCGCTTCGCAACATCAGGATCGGCCGGGGCGGCAAGATGGATGGATTCGAGATGGACTCGGGCTTTCAGATCACCGTCTCGAGCGAAGTGATGGCTATATTAGCCGTCGCCCGGGATTTGAAAGACCTGCGCGAACGCATTGCCAAGATAGTGATAGCTTACGATAAGAAGGGCAACGAAGTGACAACCGCCGACCTTGAGGTTGACGGGGCGATGACGGCGTGGATGGCCGACGCGATCAACCCGAGTTTGCTGCAGACGATCGAGGGTCAGCCCGTGTTCGTGCACGCCGGCCCCTTTGCGAACATCGCCATCGGCCAAAGCTCCATAATCGCCGACATGATCGGGACCAAGCTCGGCGACTACCATGTCACCGAAAGCGGATTCGGAGCCGACATTGGCTTTGAGAAGTTCTGGAATTTGAAGTGCCGGATGTCCGGCCTTGTCCCCAACGCCATCGTTGTAGTTGCAACCGTTCGCGCCCTGAAGATGCACGGTGGCGGACCCACCGTCAAGCCAGGCATTCCGCTGAGCGAAGAGTACACTACCGAGAACTTAGAATTGGTCGAGAAGGGCTGCGAGAACCTTATCTCGCATATTGAGACGGTCAAGAAGAGTGGCGTCCGGCCCGTCGTCTGCATTAACAGCTTCTATACCGACACCAAGGCCGAGATCAAGCTCGTACGTAAGATCGCGGAACAGAACGGCGCACTTGCGGCCGTCTCAGAGCACTGGCTCAAGGGCGGCGACGGCGCAATCGAGTTGGCAGAAGCCGTTGTACAGGCATGCGGCGAGAAGAACGACTTCAAGTTCCTCTATGAGTTGGACACGCCTCTGAGGAAGCGCATCGCGCTGATTGCCAAAGAGGTCTACGGCGCCGACGGAGTGACCTACACGGACGAAGCGCTCGAGAAGGCCAAGGCGATGGAGGCCGACCCGGTCAGCAAGACACTGGGTACGTGTATGGTCAAGACGCACCTGAGCCTGTCGCACGACCCGGACTTGAAGGGCAGACCCACCGGCTGGAAGCTTCCGATCAGCGATATCCTCATCTACAAGGGTGCCGGCTTCATCGTGCCGGTCGCCGGCGCGATCAAGCTGATGCCCGGGACCGCCTCCAATCCGGCGTTCCGCCGCATCGACGTAGATGTCAAAACCGGAAAAGTACAAGGGCTATTCTAAGAGGAGTAGAGAACTAATGGCAGCACAGATCATAGACGGCAAGCAGGTGGCCGCAGATATGCGGGCGGAATTGAAGGACGAAGTGGCCAAGCTCAAGGAGCAGGGCATTGTGCCGGGCCTGGGCGTGATACTGGTCGGCGACGACCCGGCCTCGCGGTCCTACGTCACGGCCAAGGAGCGCACGTGCGAGGACCTGGGGATCTACTCCGACGACAATCGCCTGGCTGCGGATATCTCGCAAGAAGAGTTGTTGGCGCTGATCGACAAGATGAACAACGACCCGAAGATCAACGGGATTCTGGTCCAGCTGCCTTTGCCCAAGGGCCTCAATGAGGGCGAGGTCCTTCTAAAGATCGACCCGGACAAGGACGTCGATGGTTTTCATCCGACGAACGTCGGCAAGATGGTTGTGGGCGAGAAGGCGTTTTTGCCTTGCACGCCGCACGGCGTGATTCAGCTTCTACTGCGTAGCGGCGTAAAGCTCGAGGGGGCCGAGGTGGCAATCGTCGGCCGCAGCAACATCGTGGGTAAGCCCCTCGCCAACATGCTCATACAGAAGAATCCCAAGGGCAACGCCACGGTCACCGTCTGTCACACCCGCACCAAGGACCTCGCGGCCCATACGAAGCGCGCCGATATCGTGATTGCCGCTGCGGGTCGGCCGAACACGGTTACGGCCGATATGGTCAAGGACGGCGTGGTGGTCATCGATGTGGGCGTCAATCGCGTGGACGACGCCACCAAGAAGAAGGGCTATCGCCTTGTGGGCGATGTGGATTTCGAAGCGGTCAAGGAAAAGGCATCGCTCATTACGCCGGTCCCCGGCGGCGTGGGCCCCATGACCATCACAATGCTGATGTACAACACCGTCGAATCAGCCAAAAGAGCCGCCGGAATCGCCGTCGAAACCTAGGCATCTGCGCGAGAATTTGCTGCAGGTAATCCGGTTACCACGTCGTTGACAGGGATGAGCTTGTCGCGCCCGACCGTCCCCAAGCCTGTCGCTACCTGACGACAGCACCCAGCGTTTCGGGAAATGCGCAGCGTTTTTCAAGTCCTCCTGCAATGCCTGTCTACAGGCGGCCTCTCTCAATTTCATTATACGCTAAGCTTGCGCAGAGGCTTTCTTCGCTTCCGAACAAGGAGTATGCAGTAATGTTCATCATGTGAAGCTTCTCGAGAACCCTCGCTCTTTCAGTTTTCGGAACCAGAAACTTCGTCAAAACGTCTTGCGTGCTGTCATTCCTTGCGAATGCCTCCTCGTGGCTACAATACAGGTGTTTTCCGTTCAACACCTTCCTACAGAAAGTGTATTCACTCTGCTGCCTGAAGTGGCGTCTGTCAGTCCTAACGTATGGCCCAACGCCCACGATGGTCGCCTCATTTGCGTCCCCTCCCTTGGAAAGTCCATAGTATTCAATGAGTGAATATATGGCGACATTTCGTTCCTCAGCTTTCGGACACTCGAATGCGAAAAAGGCTGCAACGTATAAGGAGCGCGTCCAGTCAAGAAGGGGGGATGGAAAGCCGTGGTGCCTGAGATACACCATAAAATCGTAGCCTTGAGGGGCGTTAGGAATGCGCTCATCGCGCATGTACTCGCTAGGAAGATCCCAGAGCTTCTCCGTGAAGGACTCAACTGCGGGCCTAGCGGCAAGCATGACCCGGTAGTAGTCCTCCGGAGAGTATTCCCTCGTCGAGTACCTTTCAAGAGTGGTCCTCAAGTCCCATGAACCTTGGGCTTGGCCCCGGAAGAGCACTGGCGACACGTACATGCCTGTTTCGCTGCGTTTCTTCTTCCGGTCTTCCAAAAGAGACAGGGCTTTGGCCTCGAACTCCTCGAACGTAGCCAGCTCAACTACTTCCATTTCATGCCTTCCCGTCTAACGGCTGATCATACCACTTCCGCCTAACCTTGCGCCTCGAGTATTCTCTTCAAGTTTTCGCCCTCTTCCTTCATGTGCTTTCTGACGCTTGCAAGGCCAGCCTCAAGCTGCTTCTTTGCAAAAATCTTGACCAGCCGGCCGACTCGCATGCGGCCGGTGGTGGTGAGAAGACAGGTGTCGCCTTTTTGCTCTATCTCGAATACGTTCTTTGGGAAGTATATCCTCAGAAGCCGCGATTGCGGGGCGAATTCGATTCTTCTATTCGGGACCACCTTGGTAATGACGAATTTCAGCTTGTGCAGCTTGCCGTGAATATACTCCTCGGCGTATACGACGGACCCCTCCCGGAAGGGCTCGCCCTTTATCCATCGAAGGGCTACGTGATCCTCAGGATGCCACGCACGATAGCTTTCATCGTCAACAATATGCGAGAGGAACTCGAAAATCTTCTCCGGCGTGGTCTTGATCTCAATCGACTCGGTGAGTGTTACTTCCTCAAACAACGCCATATCCTGTCTCCTCTCGGAGTACACAATTACTCGGACGCGGGGGCTTCGCCACGGTCCGGCTCAGTCCCATTTTGGCCCCCGTTTTCTTGCGGTTCTCGTGTTGATCTAAAGAACAATCCTATTAGCATGATCGGCACGTTCCCGATGACCATGAGCAGCCGAAATACCCGCCCCGGAATTGAAACATCGCGAGACCATATTTGACGCCAAATCTGACCCCAGACATGAGCCTGCCACGGGATATTCACAAAAGGAATATAATGCGTGAGCTGTCCCGTTGCCTCCCCACAGTGCCGGCAGTAGTGAGCCAGAGGATCGATTGGACGAAAACACCGAAAACATACAGGCGTCCCATCACCCTCCTGTTCGGCAGCATCGCTTGGTTCTATGTTCTCTGTTGCCATCTTTCTTAAACACTGACCACTGATCGTATGCCTACCACATAACCGTACGGCCTATCCAAGGGATCCTCCGCACTGCGAGCAATGGCTGTCCATCAATCTCGTGAACGCCTTACAGGTCGGACACTTCTTGCCGACTTCTCTTCCACATTGTGAGCAGAAAAGAGATTCAGCAAGTAGGGGGCTGCCGCACGCGGGGCATTGTCCCTTCCGTAGGCGTGTCTTGGCTACTCTCTCCTTTGTAAACACTCGCTTTTGCAGGACGTATATGGCAAACACGAAGATGCCCGCACCTATGAAACCTGCACATACCTCGGGCAAGCAGTCGAAAAGGAAAATGGCAATAGTGCTCATCAAGAGAAGCGTTCCATACCAGAGGAAGGCCCTACTGATGGTATTGCCGAATCTTCCGAATTTGGGGGTGAAAAAGGCTGCGAAGATTACCGAAGTTATGGACATGAAAAAGGCAATGCCGTAACGGATTATCCTCGCGTTGGTGAATCTGTCTTTGGCTACCCATGTCTTGAACCACTCGTGGGCCATCAGGTGGCCCAATTCCCAGGTGGCGAAGAGCATGCACCCGATTATGCCCACCATGAATATGACTTCGATCTTGGATGCTTGGAGCTGCTCGCTGTCTTCAGTCATCTGAATCCTCTCTTCTTTCGTCCATCCTCGTCGGCCTCAGGCACGGCCCGACGGTCGCGTGTATACTGTCGCCGTGAAGTAAAATCCCAAAGGTAATCGCTTCTACGTAGAGGGTACCCCGCCAAGAGGAGATTCTCAAGGGAAAACTGCGCCGTGTTTTGCGGGATATGTGGGCAAGACCGTCCGGTGGGCCGGTGCTATTGTAGCGAAAATGCGGGGAGCTGCGGTGCCGATTGCGGGGGGGGCGTGCCTCAGAGAGCGGCTTGCGAGCCTGTTGTTCGGCGAGACCGTGAACAACCGAGTTTTCCGGCTATAGGCTCAACGTCAGCGACGACCAAGAAGAATTCGCTCGTACTGTTTGCGCAGTTTAGAACGACTTGCGTGAGCTTCCTTCGTTTCAAGCGTTTGAACTCTCTTCTCAAGTTCGCCCACTCTCTTCTCAAGCTCTTGTATTTTTTCGTCTGTCATGCTCTGGCCCTTTCTTGCACGTCGTCGCGTCGCATCTTAGACATATATCGTCACAGGCGGCGTGCTGACTTAAGCGGGCACAGTCCGATACGGGCGCAAAGTGCCCGTGAGAGGCACAAGGGGAGATTCTTCGGCCGGCCCAAATGAGAAAGGGCTGCAAGCGAAGCTCACAGCCCTCTTGTTGTCATTGTTCTGCAGACATACTTACAGTGTTCTGCGTCTGCGGAGCCACCCGACAAAGCCCACGCCGAGGCTGCCAAGCAGAACCGCTCCGGGTGCGGGGATCGGCGGGGGACCGGGCTCGCCGTATATCCGGATGATCGTGTTGGATTGGCCGAAGTAGCTCTCTGTGAATTCAGGGGGCGGATCCCCATCCGGGGCGTAGCGTGCATACCCGTCTTTGCTGAACAGGTCCCCTGCGCCGTCCGGCGCAAAGTTCGTCCCCAGGTCCGGAACGTTCCAGAAGCTGATCAGATAATCTTGCCCCCCCAACATTGAGATAGGACCCAGATCGGCGCCACCCCAAGAGCCACCAACTGCGTCGTACCCGGCCGAACCGAGAAGGGTACCGCCGAGGTGGGGAAGATCATCATACACTCCAATAGTAACGTGCTTTTGGCCCGAAGCGAACTTGGTCTCAATTCGCGTCAGGGAAAAGTCAAACGGTGCGTCCCAGAGCCACCCGATGCTATATGGCCATAGGGTTCCACTGTAGTGACCGGCACCTTCATTGTAGGCAGCGATTAGGGCGCCTTCGGCTGCCATTGAGAACAGTAGCAGACATACCGTAGCAGCCAACAATAGTGATTTCTTCATCTACCCATCCTCCATTGCAGTCATGTTAGTACCGCTCCGCCCGGGGGTGCGCAACAACGCTGTGCAACTACTCCTCCAGGCCCATATTTTGCCTATTTTAACATTCTGGCGCGGAATGTCAAGGCAAAGGTCCCCCAGTTCTTGCCTCCGTGCAGCGCCGATACGCCGTGAGGGGGCTCTCGCCCCTCTTGGGAGCAGTAAGTGCTTCCCCTTACTGCTCTTACAGAGAGCTAAGAGTGGAATCCGGGTGTTCAGTCCCACAGCTTTTGCAGGATAATGCCTCCGACAATGAAGACAAGGCCAACTACCGTGGCGAGCAGTATTCTCTCGCCGAGGACAAAGCGGACCACTACCAGCGATAGAAAAGGAACCAAGTATATTAGGTTGACGACGTGAGCAGTCGTTTTTGCCAATTTCAAGGCCCTGAGCCAACACAGGAAGGTGAGACCCATCTCAAACAGCCCAATATAGACGGCGCCGGCGATGCCGTGGTAGTTGGGGATTTCTGCTTCCGCAAAGAGCAGCGTCGCGAGAAAGACGAAGGCCGTTCCGAAAACGAAGCTGAGAGACAACTGGCAGGCTTCATCCATGCCGAGTTTTACGTTGTAGATCCAGAACAAGGACCAGATGATCGTACTGCCCAACGCCAATCCCACGCCAGTTGGGCTGGTGAACCTCAGTGCGAGCACGCGCCCTTCGGTGGAGATCACAATGACGCCTATGAAGCTGATGAATACGGCGAGAATGCTCCGGGCCTTGATCTTTTGTTTAAGCACGGGGATGGACAGTAAGACAAGTGTAATCGGCCAAACGAAGTTTAGCGGCTGGGCCTGCTGAGCGGGCAGTAGTGAGTAGGTATTTAGCAGTATCGCGTAATAGAAGAAGGGATTGAGAAAACCGAGCAAGGCCGAGCGGAGGTAGTCCCCTTTTGAGAAACCTTTCAGAAGCGTCAGCTTTCCTGCAGACAATACATAGACGAGCAGAAAGATGGTCGAGACGGCCGAGGCGTAGAACAGCAGGGGCAACACGCCCAAGTGACGCAGGGACAGCTTGAAGGCCGTCGGGATGGTGGCCCAAGACGCGATCGCGACCATCGCGTACAGATAAGCCCTCTGTTGTCTTGCAAGACCTGCGGCCATAGGGCAGCATTATAAGGACGGAAAACGCCGGTGTCGTCCTGAAAAATAAAAGCAATACGTGGCGCGCCGATGGGCTATGCTATTCGATATCTATCGAACCCACGTTTGTCTTAAGGCGGATACTTCCTTCTCCGGCCCCGATAGTCCCGCTGAGGGATCGGCTGACCTTGCCCAGTATGGTCAGCGGTCTGGCGGTGCTGAGCGAGCCGACATTCGTGGAGGCATTAACTTCTGCCGAGACTTCCGGCGGGGGCGAGAACTCGATGCTGCCGACATTGGATCTGATATCCGCATGGCAGGCGGCGGGGGCATCGTCGGCGTAGTCGACGTCAACTGATCCCACGTTTGTGCCAATATCCACTGCACCGACAACTTTCTTACAGGTTATGCGGCCTACGTTGGCCGATGCCCCGATTCGGCCCCTTATGTCCGATATGCTTATTTCTCCCACGTGAGTTGAGCAATAAAGGTTGAGCTGCTTCGGAGCCGTTATCGTGAAATGTACCTCCAAGCCCCGTTTGCGCAGTGCATCGGGCTTGGTCGTTCGTATCGTGAGCTTGCCGTCCGACAATCCCGTCTCAATCCTGACCTGCTCGGCGAGCTCGCGGGCCCTTTCCTTGGTGCGGACCTTGACCGTGATCTGGGCGGTGATGTTGCACTCAGTCTCATCGGTGCCCGTTATAGTGACCGAGCCGACATCGGTCTGAACGTCCAACTCGGTCGCGGAAGCGGCATCTACGGTGGCCTGTTCGGTCTTTTCGTGTTTGGCCTTGAACAGGTCGCCCACGTTGATACAGCAACCACATATAAGTGTAATCAAACTCAGGGACAAGACCAGGCCAAAACAAACAAGGACACGTTTTCTCATCTTTCTGTCTCCCACAATTGTGCACTCTGCAATGTTTGACATATTATGACCTCCGGCGATTTCCTCGGCAAGACCGCGCTTGGCGGCTTTTTTGTTTTGACGCGTACCGCCGTCTCATGTATTGTCTTGGCCCGTCGTCAGCACTGTGAGACAGACCACAAAACAGAGCATAGCCATTGGAGACCCAGTATGCCGGATTTGATCTTGTCGGAAGAATACAAACCGTTTTTGGAGCTGAGGGAGACCGAAAACGGCATAAAGTTCATAAAAGACTATTTTCAAGACGCCCTGGCCAGAGCGCTGAATCTGCAGCGCGTCTCGGCGCCACTGTTTCTGAAAAAGGGATCGGGTGTGAACGACGATTTGAACGGCGTGGAGGCGAAAGCGACTTTCAGGGTCAAAGACGACGGGAACAGCGAAGCAGAGTGTCTCTTTTCCTTGGCCAAGTGGAAGCGAATGGTGCTGGCGGACTACGGTTTTGGGCAAGGTGAAGGCTTGTACACCGACATGAATGCGATCCGGCCGGATGAAGAGTGTCTGGACAATTTGCATTCGGTGTATGTGGATCAGTGGGATTGGGAGAGGGTGATAAGTGAAGAAGAGAGGAACCTGGAGTTTCTCAAGGAGATTGTGCGGAGAATATATGGGGCGATGAAGGAAACCGAAATCGCGGTGTGCGAGAGATACCCGCAAATAGAACCGATACTGGCCGACACAATTGAGTTTGTTCATTCGGAAAATCTACTTGACATGTATCCTGATCTTGGGCCCAGAGAAAGAGAGGACGAGATCACAAAGAAACACGGGGCTGTGTTTGTGATAGGTATAGGTGGTCAGCTCCGCGACGGGACCGTGCATGATAATAGGGCGCCCGACTACGACGACTGGACTACACCGACGAGCGAGGGCAGGTCTGGTCTGAACGGCGATATTCTGCTGTGGTATCCGCTGTTAGCCAAGGCGTTTGAGATAAGTTCGATGGGCATCAGGGTAGACAGAGAAGCGATGCTTAAGCAGTTGGAGGTTCGAGGGGAGATGGAGAGGACAGAGCAGCAATGGCACCGCAGACTGCTGGACGGAGAACTGCCGTTGAGCATAGGTGGAGGAATCGGCCAGTCGAGACTGTGCATGTTCTTCTTGAGAAAATTGCACATCGGGGAAGTTCACGCAAGCGTGTGGCCGGAGACAATGGTTGCCCGGTGCAGGCAGGCGGGGGTCAACCTTCTATGACTTGGGGCTCTCGACATAGTGACACGTCTGGGAAATCAAAGGAGTCATTGTGGCGGCTCAGCATGAGGTTTTGCCCGGAACGGAGGATTGTGCGGCGTCTTCCGGAGAGAGATGTTCAGTAGGTCGGGCCGGCAAATGGCTCGGCGCAGTCGGTTGGACAAGGGTGTGATTTTAAGCGCCGCGACCGGGCGCAATTTTCTGCGGTTCCAGCTCGGTCCTTCTCCTGGCTCGGCGATAAGTGAATCTCCGAATCACGCGGGCCACTGCGGGAGGACGCAGCTGTTCTGCGAACTCTCTGGCTATTTGCCGTTTGGTTAGTTTGTTCAGCGCTCTGACTTTTTCCAACAGTCCCGACAGCTCGGCCCCGTCCAGTCTTTCCTTGTAGTTGACTCGTAGCCACTTGGTCAATCCGTACTGCCTGAACAGCAGGTCGGGCCTGGGCTTGCTGGGGAATCTGAACTCCCTTATCCACCTGTAGTCTGAGTTGTCGACCACCGTTTTCATGTGTGTCGTCACCGCTTTGGTGTTTGTGATGCCCAATGATCCGCCCCATGCGCCCTTTCTTTGCGAAATCACCTCATCCGGCATGCCAAGTTCTTTGCAGTAACGACGGGCAAACATCTTGTCTACTCCGACCTCGCGGGGACCCAACGTTGCCTTGGACCATGCGTATAGTGCGGTGTGCATGAACGGCTGGAGTGTGTCTAGGCCGAGCAGTCGGCTCGGCTCGATGGTCTTCCAGGCGCAGACGGCCTTGTTGCTGTAAGGGCCTATGTGAAATCCCCCGAGTATTGAATCACCTCCGTCGCCCGCTACGATCAGGTTGTGCCCCAACTGCTTCGCCTTTTTGCTCGCCAGGTACGAGAAGACCACATCGTCAAACGGATACGGCTCGGCCATGAGCGGAATGAGTTCATCAGCCGCCGTGATGAATGCTTCGGGCGTCACCGTGTATTCGTGCAACGTTCCCTTCAGCTCGGACGCCAACGCTCTTGCTTTGCGAGACTCGGGTCCTGTAGCGTGAATGAAATCGGCGTCCGGTCCGTCGTACAACTTGGCCAGTATAGCCGAGTCAAAACCGCCGGACAGGTGCAGGGCGAATTTGCCCTGCGGCTTCTGGGCTATCAGTGCGTCCGGGAAAGGCTTCTCGATGCGTCCGTAGATGCTGTCGTGCTCGCCGACTCTATAGACGGCCCGGTGGTACCCTTCCAGCAGTGTATGCGGGATGTAGTAGTAGCCCCGGTACAGGAAGTCTCTGATGGCTTGCAGATTCAGCCCCTCCCCCCGCCCATAGAACACTCGTTTGAACGTCCAGGTCATTCCTATCCGCCTTTCACGACATGACCTCGGCCACTCGCCCCGCGACGCACGCCCGGCGCAGAACGTGCCTTCCCTTTATCGGCCAGCAGCAGCCCTGAGTTGACGTATCCGCTGAAGAATTTCGCGGCAAAGTGTGTGGGGCGTGCACCGGCGTCCGGTGCGTGCGACATCATTGGACCCGCCCGGAAGCCTCGAACGGTGGCTCCGTGATTTGGCCTCTTGTGAGGGTGACGCCGACCGCTATCAGTCCGGGGCGATTTCTACGGCGTCCGGAGGTTCGAGCTTTGCCGAGCCGATCTGCTCTACGGCCTCTGTGCGCGGCAGCTCTTGCTTGGATTGCTCGATGGCGCTGATTACTTCGCTCTCATTCATCCGGGTAGTGCTTTGAATCTCCTCTACCTGACTTTGCAGCTTGCTTTGGCCCTGCATGATTGCACTTATCGAATCGGATATACCCTGCAAACGGGTCTCGATCCCTGCCTTTAAGTCGATGTTATCTTGAGTTACGCGCGCTTGAATGGTTGACTGCAGTTGTAGCAGACTCTGATCGAATGCACTCAGGCCTTCGGTAAGGGTCCGAACCTGAGCTTGGAGATTCTCGAATTGGACTTGCTCCTCGGAGCGCTCCTGCTCAATCACCGCCAGCCTCCGGGTCAACTTGCCGTGGTCGCTTTGCACGGCCTGGTGCCATTCGGCCCGTCTCTTGTCGATATCTGCCAACCGGGCGGACACCTTCTGTGCTTCGCTTTGCAGGTTGTCCATGCCGGCTCGCAACTTCTTGTAGTTCGTTTCCGTCACTGCCACCGTTGCGAGGATTTGCTGATGATTGTTCTGCGTTGTCTCTTGCAGTATGGCCTGGTTATCATGCAGTGTGGCCACATCAGCCGCCATCGTCTCGGCGTCACTCTGTAGATTCGTGATTGTGTCCCGCAACTTACTCTGTTCCTGTTGTATAGCGCCCGCCGTGGCAGCAAACTGCACGGAGTTGTTCTGCAGCGACTTTTGCAGCTCTTTCTGCTCGGTTTGGACTGTTGCCACATCCGAGGTGACCTTGTGTGTATCACGCCGAACTGCTTCGATAGCTGCTTGGAGCCTGCGCTGATCCTGTTCGATGCGCGTGACGAGCACGGCAAGCTGTTCGGCGTTGGCTGCGGTTATCTGTTGCAGCCTGAGCTGGTTCTGCTCCACCTGTGCCAGTTTTTCGCCACATCCGGCTACCACAAAAGTGCCTGCCACGATCACGACGACCAAAAGGGCTTTTGCTGTAAACCGTCCCACGTTCAATCCTGTTTGCCTGTCCATCCTCGAGTCCTTTCTTGTCATAAATGCTCGTGCGTTTCCGATCCTAACCTGTGGCGCGATTAGGGACGTCCTCTAATCGCTCCGGCGACGCCGCTGTTGCGCACGGAAATGGCCTCTGCAAAAAAGATGCGTCGCCCACCTATTGAAATATCGGCAAGAACAGCCAGGATACTTTAGCTTTTATAGGACCTGTCCGTTTTGGGGTGTTCAAAGAATATAGAAGGGCCTTCATCTGGGTCCGGCGGAAGTGCGGCGGGCGAGGCCCAATTCCCTATCGGCGCGGAATGCAAGACGCCAAGAGTCCCATAATCTCGTTGAACTTCTCTTTGGGACGTGATATTCTACATGAGGCTCGACGAGGGGATTTGAGGCGACTTAGCTGTGCTTTCTGGCCGGCTTTTCGCGCGAGTAGATCCGCCCATATGTGGGCCGGCCGCCGAGGGAGAGCGCATGGATGAAGCGCTTGTTGTGCGCGTGTACAAAAAGGGCTTAAGCAAATAAGCGCATTCATCCGAAACTATGGGGGCAATAGAGTCTTGTAGGAGGAAGAGCTATGAGCAGTTCAAGATCAACTGCGCTGGCAGGGTTGGGTATCATTCTTCTGCTGACGGGGTCGACAGCACATGCCGCCTTTGAGGAGGGTATAGGTGTGCAGATACCCGTGATTGTCAACCTCTACCCAGGCTGCGGAACGACGGAGGCCGAGGCGAAGAAGGCGGTTGAGGAGACGAACAAGCTCCTCAAGCAAGCGGGCTTTAAGTTGGTTGTGGTCAAGGTCAATAAGCCACCTGCAGGCGATGGGGGAGATGATGGCAGTGACGGCGGGACGGCCAAGGACGGCAAGTTTACCAGAGGCGAACGAGATAAGATTCGAACGTTTGGCGGTAAGGAACTCAAGAAACTGAAGAATGAGAAGGGGATCAAGCTGTCCTTTGGCAAGGAGCCGGACGCCGGGACGGGGACCTACGGCCTGTCGATTCACAGGAATCCGACGATCGTTCTGAGGGAAAGCACCGCGGCAGAAGGCGGGGCCGTCGATACGGGAAAGACCATAGCTCACGAGCTGGGGCATGTTCTGACGCTCGGCGAGGAGCACAAGGTCGAGGACATCAACAACGACAGTGACTTTGATGATCCCAACGAGAAGGCGGACGGCGGTGGCCACTCATATGATCCCAACCATATCATGCACGAAGACGGCAAAGGTACCAAGCTCACAAAGGCCCAAATCGAGGAGATGAAGAAGAACAAGTACAAGCACGGCAAGTGCTCTGTGCAGTGGGACCGGGCGCATCCGGCAAAGAAAATCAAGCTGCAGTATGGAGCCACGACAGATGCACGAGGTGACCATCTTGCGCTTACTCCGACTGCCACGGGCATGTTCGACATCGATCGGGTCGTGCTGACGTCTTTGGCTGAGACAGACCACCTCGGTGGGGATTTCTGTAATATCGACGTGCAGTTCACCGTAGCCGGTGTATTGGCGCCGGGAGAGTGCTTCGGCGGAAGGTATGCTCTGGGCTTTGACAGCGATGCCGATCCGACGACCGGTGAGCCGTACTCCACGTATGAAGGCATCGACCGAATCGTAAACTTGTATGCATCGCTTGGCGGTCTGGATGACATAATCATTCCCATCGAGCCCGTGCCGCTCGACATTGTTCCGATCCCCCCGGATGTGATCCCCCCGGACCTGCCGGTCTTTTGCTTGGGTGAATTAGTCGTCAGAGGGGAAGTTGTTGATCTGCATTCGGGTGCAGTGACACCGCTACCGGAGACCCCTGTGGCCGTGGTGGACCTTGAGTTCGACGCCGCCGAAGGCGCGACGCAAGCAGCGACAAGCTTTCTGGCGAAGGTTCCTAAGTGCCTGCTGGGTCTCAGCGCGCCGGAGGTGCCCGTGGTGGCGGTTTCGTCGGGGCCTACCCCCATAACGCCATGGATCCAGGAGCCGCCGTTTGCGGTCGCGGCCCCGCCGGACATCGTTATTGTACCGTTCGAGGTTGAACTTGATCATACCGACGACCTGGTCTTTGACCGGCAGCGCTGGCTCGACGATCCGGATTTGGTAACCTTCGGCAATGGCGTGCCCGAGCCAGGAGCACTCTACGACGTGGAGATTTCCGGTTTGCAGCCCGACGGCCCATATACGCTGCATGTGAATGATACGGCTGTTCTGACAGGGATGCTTGACCCGGCGGGCCATGCCGGCGTATCTTTCATTTTCCCGGCCGATCTGCCTGATACCGAGATCCACTTTTTGACCGCTCAGGACATGACTGGCGAGTTTGCCTACGGCATTACCTGCCCCCGGACAGTTGTCGGTGATCTCAACGGCGACAACAGGGTCGATGCGGTCGACCTTTCGATTCTGGCCGGCAACTGGCTTGATGGCGTGCGATGACAGGCTCGATATCGTCTGGGTGAGTATCGCGAAGACCGCGCGCAGCCCCCTCATGGCGTTGTTCTTCGGCTTCGGGGCGGTCATCCGCACCTGCGCAGAAGCAACAGCCGGTGATCCTTGGGGGATAATTCACTATCGGCTTGAGTATAGCCGTCGCCTCTGGTAGATTATTGTCGCACGGCCGCTTGTCGGAGCGTGCGTTCGGGTGTGTTGACTCCGAGAAGACAAGTCAGAAAGAGGAGAAAAACGTTTAGTCTGAGGAAGGCAAATGGATGTACTACTAGTTGGCAGTGGTGGACGCGAGCACGCAATCGCCTGGAAGCTTGCTCAGTCACGGAACCTGGGTAAGCTCTACACTGCTCCGGGCAACCCAGGCACGGCCCAGTGTGGAGAGAATGTCCCCATAGCGGTGACGGAGATCGAAAAGCTCGTGGACTTCGCCCGGCAAAACAGTATCGGCCTGGCGGTGGTGGGGCCGGAGGCCCCCCTTGCGGCGGGTGTGGTGGATGCGCTGGAGCAGGTGGGAATAAAGGCGTTCGGGCCCAGTGCCCAAGCCGCACAGCTCGAGGCCGACAAGGCGTTCGCCAAGCAACTGATGCGTTCAAGCGCCATTTCGACGGCCGAAGGCAGGATATTCGACAGATTCAGCGAGGCCAAGGCCTATATTGCCAGCAGAGACGAGCCGGTAGTGGTGAAAGCGGCGGGTCTTGCACAGGGCAAGGGCGTCATTGTCTGTGACGACCCCGCAGACGGCATTCTGGCCGCCGAGAAGATTATGTGTGACAAGGTGTTCGGCTCCGCGGGTGACAGAGTGATAGTCGAAGACAAGCTGCTCGGGGAAGAGGCCTCGATATTGGCATTCGTGGACGGTCGGAATATCTATGTCATGGAATCGTCGCAGGATCACAAGCCGATCGGCGATGGGGACATCGGGCCCAACACCGGCGGCATGGGTGCGTACAGCCCGGCTCCCGTTGTCACCGACGCCCTGATGGACAGAATATCGCGTGAGGTTCTTGTTCCGATTGTTGATGGCATGAATCGCAACGGCACCCCCTACAGAGGCGTATTGTATGCCGGTCTCATGATGACCGGAGGCGGGCCGAGGGTGTTGGAGTTCAACGTTCGTTTTGGTGATCCGGAGACACAGCCCATTCTTATGCGGCTCAAAAGCGATCTATTGGAGGTCTTCTTGGCCGTGTGTGACTGCAAATTGGACGAGGTTACCCTCGAATGGGATCAGCGGCCGGCAGTTTGTGTCGTGATGGCCTCCGGTGGCTATCCCGGTGACTATGAGAAGGGTAAGAAAATAACTGGCTTGGCCGAAGCGGGGCGTGTCAAAGATGTGACTGTGTTTCACGCAGGCACGGCGATGCAGGGTGGTGACATTGTGACAAGCGGAGGCAGGGTACTGGGCGTCACCGCGCTGGGGAGCACTGTCGAAAAGGCGCAGGCCAGAGCGTACGAAGCGGTGGATATGATTAATTTCGACGGTGCATATTGTCGTCGAGATATCGCGGCCAAGGCTATAAAAGCCCACAGATAGGGCAGGTTAGGAGCTTCTTGGTTTTCTATGGCGCGAACAGAAACACAAGGTGTAGAGCGCAGGCGTAGCGGGCGCAGCGAGAGGCGCAGAGTTCTCGTACGCTGGCTGACCGCGGCGTCGATCCTGCTTGTTGTCTCGTGCCTCGTCTTTTTCTTGACAGTACGAGCACTTCCGCACATCGCAATGGGCCAGATCGGCGAACTGGTCAATGCGAGAATCGAAGCCGAACTCGTCGACTTTGACCTTGATGGTTCGGTCCATATTGAAGGCCTTGTGATCAGACCCGAAACAGAGCAGGATTCTGTCGCCCCGATACTCAAGGCCAAAGAGGTGCATGCCCGGTTCAGCATCGGCAGTATGTTGTTGCTGGGGCCAAGACTGAAGGAAATACGTATCGGGGATTTCGTCTTCGATGCCCAGTTTGATTTAGGGACGGGGCGGTGGAACGTCGCAGGGCTGAAGCTCAATATTTCCAAGAGCGGCTCCGGCAAGATGCCCGCTGTTCATCTCGAAAAAGGAGTGCTACAGTACAGCAAGGTGTCGGAGGGCAAGGCTGATGTTGCTATGGTTGTACCTCTCGAGGCGAGATTCGGTCTGGATGAAGAGACGCTATATGGCTACAGTTTCGAGATCACAACGGCCGAACTGTCCGGCGGTCCCGGCAAGAGCAAACTGACCGGATTCTGGAAGCCCGGTAGTGTCACCCTGACGGGAGGAATCTCATCAACAGATGTCCCTTCTATTGAAAGGACATGGGCGATAGATGTCTTGGCTGCAGAGTTGAAATATGCGCCGGACAGCACTTATTCACTTGATCTGCGGATAAAGGATCTGCACAGTACACACAGCCCGGAAGCGGATACATTCGCGCTGGTCAAGCCCGCATTTCTAAAGCAGTCCGACCGTTTTACCGCTCTGCAAAAGTTCTTCGGTCGCTACCGTCCCGCCGGTGTGGCGGACATGGAGGTTGTAGCGTCGGGTCGCCTTGATAGACTGAACGAGAGCTCGGTTTCCGGCAAAATCCATTGTAAGGACATTTCGATTTGCGATCGAAAGTTCCCGTACGCGATCGAGCATATAGTCGGAGAAGCCAACTTCGATTCAAACAGCATATTCATGAACAGGTTGTCCGGCAGGCACGGCGAGACTAACTTGGTCATCGACGGATGGTCGAGAGGCACTGGGCCGAATCTCCGATACCAGATCCGAGTTACGAGCGACAAGATGGTCTTGGACAAGGACCTGTACGAAGCGCTGAGCCAGGGACAGAAGAAGCTGTGGGCGGACTATTCTCCCAGCGGACTTGTCGCGACGGATTACCGTCTCAGCCGAAGCTCCCAAACAGATAGAAAAAGAGCCTTGGCTATGGAATTCCTCGACGCCCACATGGAGTATCGGCATTTTCCGTACCCGTTGGCCAACCTCAAAGGTGAGCTGTTCTTCGACCAGGACAGCATAACGGTCTCCGACGTGGTCTCACAGATAGGACAACGCAGAATAACGTTGAACGGGAGAATCACCGAGCGGCGTGCAGACCGGCCGGTCTATTATCTCTCGATCAAAGCGGATAATATTCCGCTGGACTCAACATTGGCGGCGGCGTTGCCTGCAACGCAGAAGAATCTCTATGATCAATTTGACATAACCGGTTTGGCCGATGCGGAGGTGAAGGTCTTTACACCGAAGGACGCGCCGGCGCCCACAAGTTTCCTCGCACATGTCACTTTCAAGGACAGTTCTCTGACGGTGCGCGAGGTGTGTGATTCCCCGCTGCCAATTTCCGACGTTTCGGCCAAGGCTACTCTGACGCCTGATTCAATCAGCATAGATCAGTTGACGGGCCAATATGCCCATAGCCCGGTTTCGCTGAAAGGGGCCGTGCAGTTCACGGATCAGGAGAAAGTAGGCCCTTACCACTTGACGGTGAGTGGTAAAAACGCGCAGCTGACCGATGATTTGATTAGTCTACTGCCGGCGTCTTTGCAGAAAATCGTTTCAGGATGGCAGCCGAAGGGCAACGTGGATGTCAGTGTGGATTTGATCAAAGCCAGCGACGGAAGTCCGCTGGACTACGAAGTAGTGGTCGACTGCCTGGGTGGCAGCGTCATTCCCGAACACGTTGCCTATCAGCTGAACGATATTACAGGCAAGCTGACGGTAACTAAGAGCGGCATCACACTCCAGGACGTCAGAGCGGCGCCGGCCGGTGATACTGAGACGACGGCAAACAAACCGAGTATAAAGATCGACGGCAACGTTGAGCTGGCTGACAGCGTTTTCGAAAAGGCCGAACTGCAGATCTCTGCCAGTGACATGTCCTTGAATGAGCAACTGGGGGCCGCTTTGCCCAAGAATTTCGGTGCATTCTACAAGAAGTTGTCACCGAGCGGCCGATTTGATCTGGACTTTAACAGTGTCAAGATATCAAATGCTGGTGACGGCGAAAAAACCGTTGATTTCGCCGGCAACGTGAGACTCAAAGCCTGCAATTTCGAAATGCTGGGCACCAGGGCCGAATTGGATGCGGCGCTAAAGACGAAGGGTACCTACAATACGGCTGGTGGCATGTCCGAAGGACACATGAATCTGAATGCCGACAGTCTGACGGCCAAAGGCAAATCCTTGACGAATCTTACGGCTGATTTCGAGTATGACGCTCAGAAGCACAGGTGGGTGACAGACAGGTTGATTTCCGATTTCTACGGCGGAAGATTGATCGGAAAACTGGAGTTCAGACAACCTCCGGACGATGCCCCATCGTACCAGTTGCGAGCGGGTTTTGATAACGTTGACTTCAAGAAGTTTGTCGCCGGCGCAAAGGGTACGGAAGATAACCGCACCACCGGAACAATGGCCGGTGAGTTGAGCGTCGGCTCCAGGGTAGGCGATACTTCTTCACAGATCGGCAGATGCAGGCTGAGTGTAACCCACATGCAGGTCGGCGAGATTAAGCCTTTGGTGAAGCTGTCATCCGTGGTTGGACGGACTGAGCAAAGAAACTTCGCCTTTGAGCGGATGCTTGTCGATTCTTACATAAAGCGCGACAAGCTGCTCGTTCAGAAATTCGACCTGTCCGGTGAAAGCCTCGCATTCAATGGCTCCGGTTCGATGGACTTGCCGAGTGAGAATGTGAATCTGACTCTGACTGCGCGGGGTCCGCGGCCTGCCTCGGCTGAACCTTCGGCCCTGCAGTCTCTTACGGAGGGGCTCGGCGGTGGCGTTGTTCGGATCGAGGTAACCGGCAACGCCTACGACCCGCAAGTGGAAACCAAAGCCTTACCCGTCATCGGCGATTCCTTGAAGATCCTCGGCACACCCCGCTGAAGAATGTCACACATCGCGGCGTTGGGCCAAGAGTTGGACTTGGCCGTTCTGTCGCCCAAGTCATATCTGCGAGTAACGCGTCGGCCTCAGGAATATGTCCGTGATGTTGGAGACCGTGTCTTTGTAAACCGGGTTGGCCCTGAGCTTCTTCCATTCGGGATCTCGACCGAATGTCCCCCACCTTTTGTCACGATCTACCATGTTCTCGAAGACCAGCATGTAGGTCAGGTTCGGCAGCTTCGGCCCTATCAATGTCTCGCCGAAGAACACAGGCTGCAGACCCGTTTTGCGAAAAATTGCTATCTCGCCGCCCTGGTTGAACATCTCGATCTTCTTCTTTGCGGCCTTGATACCGTGACTCTCGTAAATCCGAAGCTCGAAGATGCGGGACTTCTTCTCAGGAACTTCCAGTTTCGGCATGTGGGAAAAGGCCGCCATTAGCGAGCTCTCAAACCGCACATACCCGGGCTCCGACAAAGGCGCATTTGTCAGGCTCGCTTTTTGGAACTCGGCGTCCTCAAGCAACCGCGCAGAGGCGGTGACCACCGACTCAAGGCTCTTGTGAACCATCAGTACGTATAGCGACGGGCTGTTGGGCCCGTACATGACGTTGAAGACCCCGACCGGCCCGATCCCTATCCGGTTCATCGCGCCAATCCCCACCTCTCTCA
>CP070675.1:4622888-4690342 GCA_020352215.1 Phycisphaerales bacterium | reverse complement strand
ACCAAGGTGAGATGGACTTCTAAGGATCTTCCTGCCAGTGCTCCGTGGCAGTTCGTGCGATCTTCACGTATACCTGCTTGGCCTTCTTGAACATGGCCAGGGTTTCATCTCGGTGCTCGTCGGACTCGTACCGGCCGGGTTTGTTGGCGACCCGGACCAGTCTATCGATCCAGCGAATCATGCATTCGGCATCCCTCATCGAGGCAGTCGGCTTGGCATCTACCGTGATATATACCGGGCTGGTGTGGGCCTGGCGCAGATGCCCATCAGGAGCAGTAAAGATGGCTCGGGCAGCCACCCAGCCGCTGCGCTCCGGGTTGAGCTTCAACGTGATTGACTTCTCCCAAGCACGCGTAACGCGGAGGCTTCTCAAATCGACCTTCTCGATCACGTTGCCATTGTGGATAACTTCGAGTGAATCGATTGGCTGGCTGCTTCGGAGTCTCGCTTTGACGACGATCGGTTTGCCCGTGTCGGCTGAGCATTGGATCTCGGACCCGCAGTCGAAGCCGTTTGCTGTCAAGATAAGGATGGGCCCGCTGGTTGCGAAGGTGCGGCCGGCGCGGATAGCCGCGAGATAGTTGGCTTCGGTGAGGGGGCCGTTCAACTTGGCGTATGTCCTATTGTAGCCGAGAGGCACGGGCATGACCCCCATAGCAGAGCCCCCCGTCGCGGCGAGCTTGAAGCCGCAATTCAAAAAGCGATAGTAGGTCAGGTTCGTCCGCCAGAATAGCTCATCGGCGTCCCAGTCCTCATTTCTATCTTCGATGTCGGGAGCGGCCATTCCCCAGCCGACCGGGATGGTGGCCTCACGATGGTAGTGGTTGTGACATACCTGGACGCAATCGAACAAGCCCAACGCCACGCCAACTACGTTCTGGCCCCATATCGGCTTGTCCGTATCGATTACGCACTCGGGCGAGTTGCTCTTGGCAAATTGACCCAATACTGCATCACAGGGATGTCTGCCGTTTCGCAGAGGCATTTCCACGGGCCTGCTGAGTCCGAACATCAGCAAAGCCCCGATGGACTCGAATGGCCCGCCACCTATCCGCTCGATCTCCTCGTTCCGCAGTGTAACTAAGTGCGTTTTGTCAGCGTATACGCTGGGCCCCGTAGGCCAGTCGGGCCAAACCTTATCCGATAGGCTGCTTCGCTGGTGGTTCCAAAGAGTCGAGACAGGCTCGAAGTTTACATCATCCGCCAGCGCCAACTGCTTCAACACCGCCAGATCGCCGACCCCGAAGTGGCAATGCAGATCGCCCGAGTACCAGCCCTCCTCGGCCATATTGACCCAGCGTTTGAGGGCGATGTCCACCTCGATCTTTTGACCTTGGCTGACGATAATCTGCTTCTCGACCGGCAGGTACTCCTTGCCCCGCTCGACGTGAATCACGGCTTCACCCGCCGGCACATTGATCGTGAACCGGCCGTCGCACGAAAAACTCCGGTCTTTCGCGTACGGGATGCAGGACTCGCCAACAGGATTGAAGACGCGCTGCCCGCCCACAGTCACCCAGACGCGACATGGCAGCGGAGTCCGGCTCTCAGGCTCGTGCACGGTAACTGAGACCTCGCCAGTATCCGTACCCCCCCGGCCCGCAAGCCCGCTACTCGTCAAAGCAACCACGACTACTACGTGGGCTACCATTCGGAAAGAAGTGTCGGTTCGCATAACAACACTCTACCAGAGTATAGCCTCTGGAGCAAAGTCCTATACTGCACATTCGTTCCTTAATTCACCAGCGTGGGCACGCCAAATTCGCCGGGTTCGCTGGTCGATATGTCTGAGGGCAACAAGGCACACAACGGGCACCAAGAGAAGCGTGCGTCGCTCACCGACTTGAGCATCTGCCCAGCAGAGGTCGCAGGGCCAAGAATGCATCTGCAATCAGCTTGGTGGCTCTAGGAGTCTTGATCACCGTAGAATGGATGTATGGAATTTCCACACCAACTTGGAACTGCAGATTGGACCGTTTATGCATCATCACATTGTAAATAGTCCGCAGCCATTCAGGTTGGTACTTGTGCGCCGACTTTCTCTTACTTCTGAAAGCCGTCCTTAAGTCACAGTAGATTAGTGCGTCCCGAGTTAGCAGACTCCGCTGAGTCGCATAGTGACGCTGTAGTACCTTGACGACGGGCCTGACAGAATCGTCAGATCTGATAACTCCCCTCATATTACTCAAGACTTGTGCCATCCGCTGTTCAAAGACCTCAAGATCTTCCCCCAGGACGCGAGTCCGAGTCTTCTCAGGCACACCATTGGGAAGCGTCACGTCGGCTTCCATGTGATCCACTCCGACTGCAACGGTAAGGTGGGGGTACCTTGTGAAGGTGTGGGGGCCTCCCACCCTGGCCATACGGAGGAAATCCCATACACCTGTAGATTCTCGCCCGGTGATCGCTGGTCTCCCAGGCGAAGTCTTGTCTACCCCGACCTTTCCAATGAAGCCCTTATCACCTTTCAACTCTTCTATGATTAGCTTGAGAAGCCGCTTGGCTTCGAGATATGTATAGGGGTGTTCGCTGTCAAACGGTATCCCGGTAAAAGCGGTCAACTTGCCTTCCCGCAGATAGTCTTCTCGTATCATTTTGGCCTCCGCGATTTCTAAGTACGTGGCAAAGTGCTTTGCCCATTCTGACCTTGCTGAACGCCCTACGGCCCACCTATACAAATCCGACCACGACTTCTTCTGCGTTCGCCCGCTTCGGGTCACGTGTGTTTTACCTACATCAACGACAATTAGCAACAGGTTAGGGGCAGCAAACCCACGCCTCTTGGCCGTAGCAATGTGACGATTGAGTTGGCGAATTGTGGGATCCGAAGCAACCTTGCTCTCGATAATGAGTGCCCACCCACTGTCAGTGAAAATCCATGCATCCGGTAAGCCCCGTTTTGTCGCCTGCTCTTCGTCCACTTCGGGCTGACCAGGAAGTGACTGCTCCGCCACATGCAGCCTTTCGCAACTGGGCGGCGCATCTTAACAATTCCGTCTTATGAAGTCCCTCAGGAGCCGTTTATCTTGCGAGAGACATGACACCAGTGCATGCGTCAGTCGGTTTTCAGGTTGGCTGTACTGATCGAATAGGTGCCTCAAGGTCGCCTCCCAGTGTTCCTGCGTCCTTCCCTTTCACACAAAACGGTTGCATACACCCGGGCGCCCTTTGCCTCGACTATTTCCACGCCGATCGCAATTCGTAGACGTCCAGGGTCTCTATGCCAATGCTGCCGCCCTTGCAGGACACGGCCAGCGACTTGTCGTCTTCGGGCAGAATGGCCCGAACCGGCATATAGAGCCTGCCATGGTTGCCGAATATCTCTATCGACGTCCGGTCCACAAGCAGCTCCAAGTAGATTTTGCCCGAGTCCGGTCTGAGGGAAGCAGAGTTCTCTTGACAGGACAACCGCTCTTTCTCGACATCGTACACTACGGGTACGCCGCGAATGGTGAAGCCAAATTCTTCGGCGCCCTGCAGTTCAAACTTTGCGCGAATATGAAACAGCTCGCCAGTCACATCCGCGAGTGGATTGGTGCCAGGCTCCAGAATCTCTGCTTTCACCTGGTGCCTTTTGTCGTGGAGTTTCTCGACTTCGCGTATGGGTTCGGCGAACATGCGGATGCCTTCTTCGGTTGTCTCGAGCCTGAGCACCACCGGAAACAGCATCATCTGATTGAACGGCATGTCCGGCATTGGGACCCGACCCCAGGCGATCTGAATCCTCCGGCCGTCCTCTTTCGGGATATTGCTGAACGTCTGAGAGGCATAGAAACAATTGCCGTGATGGAACTGGATTTCCTCGGACTGCTTCTTGAATTCCCTTCCGTCAAAAGTGCCGATCAGATAGTGCCCGCTGGCGCCATACAAGACCCACTTCTTGTTGTTCCGGTCCCCGTCAACGGGCAGCTCAAAGAGCTCGGGGCACTCGTGGAAGCACTTTAGCTTGCTCTGAAAGTCCCACGATTTTAAATCCTTGGACGTGTAGAATCCCATGATGTGATCGTCAAGGTACAGAACCATGACCCACTGATTCGTGGGCCCGTGCCAGATAACCTTCGGATCGCGATTGCCGCCGCTAACGTGCCCGAGGACGGGATTGTTTTCATAGACTGTCAGCGTCCTGCCTCGGTCGTTGCTGTACGCGATCGACTGGGTAAAGGGCTGACCTTGCGACATGGGGTTCGTGCCGCCGGCCGAGGTATAAATGCACACTATCACCTTCTCGTCGCCGGTCTGAAAACCTGCCGTGTTGCGTTCATCGACCACGGCTGAACCGGAGAATATCGTCCCCAATCTGTCAGGGTGAATCGCATCGCCCAGTTCCCGCCAGTGGATCATATCCGTACTGATCGCATGTCCCCATGTCATATTCCCCCAGGCCCATCCGTACGGATTGTGCTGATAGAACAGATGGTACTCGCCATCGTAATACACCATGCCGTTCGAGTCGTTGTTCCAGCCGCGGCGCGACGAAAAGTGGAACTGCGGACGCAGCTTCTCCTTGTACAGATTCTCCTCGCCCGGGAACGTGTTGGCCTGATAAACCGAATCAAATCCCTTGCTCCGAGTCGGGTCATACCTATCTATCCGCAGAGTCACCCTTTTGTTCTTGAACCGGTTCACGTCCAGGAATACCCAGAAGTCAGGCTCCGCCGGAGCCAATTCTATCTCAAATTCGCGGACAACTTCTTCGTCCATAATAAGGCTTATCAGCCGCTTCTTGGCTCCGTTCTTGACCGGGAAGTTCAGGTACTTCTTCTTCAAACGAAAACTGCGGGTCTTGCCCGCGACCACAGCGGCTTTTTTGTTGCTCTGGTAGACGTGATCGATGTTTATATGTCCCCAACCCCCCGTGCCTTTATCGACAATTTGTATCTGCGCCATACTGGAGAGGAATTCGGCAACATCCCAGGCATGCCAATTGAGCTCTTCAGATCCCCCCGGACGGTCGTTGGGACCGGTCGCTGTGCGGACAACCTTGCCGTCGATGAGCAGGTTAATGCAAGTTTGACCAGGATATTTGCCGCCGCCGATCAGAAAATTGATGTACTTGCGCTCGATCTCAAAAGGCGGCGACGTCAATGTGCCGGTAGTGTCGTCACCCTTGTAGTAGCTGTTCACGAGCCCCAGGCCCTCGAAGCCGCTAACGTCCATCTGATCGGGAAGCGTGCCGCGGGCCGGACCCGGACCGAATGCCTCGCCGGTGACAATCCAGTCGCCATAGTCCTTACCCTCAAAGTCGGCAATCATATAGTCTTGTCGTACAGCGCATGAGGTCAAACAGGTAACCGCGCCGAACAAAATACAGAATACCCACTTTTTCATGACGTTCCCCTTTCCTCGCGCCCAAGCACGGCGAGCTTGCAGTCCCGAGTATGTGAAGTTAGTTGAACATGACACTCTCGTCTTCAACACAGCTTGTCTTTGTCTGCAGCTACGATAACCAACAGTAGCGGGGTATGCAAGAATGGAAAGTATCGTCCGACGTCTGTTCTGCTCATGCAAGCTCTCGTTTGTAGTCTTCGGGGTGGTCCATATCTGACAGCACGCCGGGGGACGCGACCTCCAGCTCAAATACCTCGTCTGGATGGGCATGCAAGAGCCCTTTGAGTCCGACGTCGTCAAAGCAGGTCGATACCTCGCTGCAGTAGCGTTCCGCGAACAAGATCGGATGCCCTCGCTTGCCCTGGTAGACCGGCACGACAACACCCTCCTCGGTTCCGGCGAAGGACTTGACCATCTCGTCGACAAGTTCAGAGGTAATGGACGGTTGATCGCCCAGGACCACTAATACCGCATCGCAATCCTGGGGCAAGTGCTCTATGCCGCAACGTACCGATGACAACATCCCCGCTTGGTAGTTCGGATTAGTCACAATTGATACGGCACCTTCGGGCATCTGCTCGGCCACCTTTTCCCCCTTGTGGCCAACAACCACGAAGATCTTGTCGACGGTGCTGCGCAGGAGCTGAGCGACGATGTGCCCTATGACCGTCGTCCCACGCAGTGGTAAAAGCAGTTTATGAGCACCCATTCGGCGGGATTGCCCTGCGGCAAGCACAATAGCACAGATCATCGGATTCTACCCTCTCGGAGTGCATGGTCACGACCCTTGCGTCTGACGTCGACAAGCTGGGCGACGATGCTCGTCGCGATCTCCGGCACGGTGAGCGCGCCGATGTCCAAGCCGATAGGGGCGAAAACGCGGCCGAACTGCTCCTCTGTGGCGATCCCAGTCTCTATGAAATCCTTCTTCATCAAAGCAACCTTGCGCTTACTGCCAATCATGCCAATGTATGCGGCCGGCTTGTTGATACACGCCCGAAGGGCGCCCGCATCGTGTTTGTGGCCTCGGGTGACCACCACGACATAGGTGTCTTCTGCAATGGGAAAGTCGGCCACTTCCTTTGGAATGTCCCCACACAAGGTTGTCACTGCTTCCGGGAAAAGGGCTGGATCTGTGAACTCGGCCCGGTCGTCAACTACCGTGACATCAAACCCGACGAGAACGGCCTGCACGGCAAGCGCTTGACCAATGTGACCTGCTCCGACAATCAGCAGACGCGGCTTGGGAATCACCGGCTCGACCAGAACATCTACAGAGGTGGCCGACTGTGTAACACCGTTTGAGAAGAGCTGCGCCGTCTCGCGGTCCAGACAGCGGCTGATGCTCTCGGCATCGGGAAAGTCGATCTGTGATGGAATCCCCCCTTCTGGAAACCACTGCAGTTCCACCTCCGCAGGCGCCGCGGCACGTATCGTCGTCAAAAGAACTCCTCGCTGACGCTGCCGAATTGCATCAGCGACTTGAGTATACGCCGTCTTATTCCGGGCGGCGGTTGGGTCGACAAGCATGCGCATGACCCCTCCGCAAATGGGGACGTCAGCCTTGCGATCGGTGCCCTCCAAATGGAAATCGAAAACGATAGGCTGTTTCAATTCCAAGGCTTCAAGCGCACGGCGTTGGCTTTCTGCCTCGACGGCTCCCCCGCCGACGGTGCCCCAGATTTTGCCGTCGCTACCAATGACGGCCTTGGTCCCGGCCCCACGAGGCGTAGAGCCTTCGGCCCTGAGGACCAGTGCCACCACAAACGGACAGCCTTGCTCAACGAACTCCACGATCTTGCGGTGGGTGTCTATAGGCTGATGAGTTCTATCGACTTGGCTTTCCATGAGGAATGTTCATAGTCTTTAGACTCGTCTTGGCGGGATGCCGCGCATCGGCATGGACCGGATGCGGATACCAGTAGCGGCGAAGACAGCATTACCGATGGCAGGGGCGATGGCGATAATGGGCGTCTCACCGCCTCCGGCCGACGGTATGTCAGTCTTGTTGACTAAGTGGACATCGATTTTGGGAACATCCTTGAACCGCGGCACCAAATACCCCGAGAAGCTTGCATTCAGAATCTTGCCGTCTTCGAATCGCATCTCTTCACGCAATGCGCCGCCCAGGCCCATAATGATGCAGCCATGCACCTGAGAAAGCAGGTTGGCGGGATTCTGGATGGGGCCGCACTCAAACGCCTCGCAGACCTCAAGCACCTTTATCTCGCCTCGTTTGCGATCGATAGCGACTTCTACACACGCGGCCACGCAGGAATTCTTCTCCGTCCCGCATGCCAGGCCGACACCTACTTCGTCGGTGACCTTCTTTCGGCGTGCAGCCCAGTCAAAGTGCTCAGCAACTGTCTGCAGAACGGTACGTATGCGCTCGTTTTGGAGATGAGCAAGCCTGAAGGCAAGAGGATCAGTCCCTGCTGCTGCGGCAAGCTCATCCATAAAGGACTCGCGCGCAAAGTTGTTGGCCGTTGCAGCGAGGCAGCGATACGGGCCCTGGCGCAGAGGAGAATCCGAACTCGCGGACAGAATTTTGGTATTGGGTATGTTGTACGGCGTATCGATTGCCGCCCCGCCGGCGTTGATGTTGGTGAACTCCCAAGCAGTCAGCGAACCGTTCGCATCCAACCCCCCCTTGCACTCGATCACCGCTGCCGGTCGGAAGTAGGCCCACGTAAACTCCTCAGCTCTTGTCCAGTGCACGGCGACCGGACGCCCGGCGGCCTTGGCCAACCGCGCAGCCTCTTCCGCCGCTTCGCCGCTATGTTTGCCCCCGAATCCGCTACCCATATCGGGCACTATCGCACGTATCTGTTCGGCCGGAATCTGGAAGGTCCGGGCCAAGTCGCGTTGCGCTCGCTGGGGCCAGTCGATGCCCGTCCAGACTGTCAGCTTGCCGTCCTTCCACTCCGCCGTTGCCGCCCGGGGCTCCATCGGAGTGTGCTGAATGTAGGCCACCCGGTAGGTTTCGCTGAGCACCTTGCTTGCATCGGCGAAGCCTTTATCAACAGAGCCCCTTGTTCTGGGACGCGATCTTCCGCCGGTGCGAGCATTCTTCTTGAGATGCGAGAAGATTTCTTTGCTGGATGGATGGGAAACGGTTTGCCAGGATGCCGTTTTGGCAATTGCTTTCAAGGCCTGGGTGGCGCGAAACGACGTCGGCGCGGCGCACCCCACGAATTGATCCTCTCGGACAACGACTACGTCCTTCATGGCCTCGGCCGCGGAAAGGTCTATCGATGTGAGCGTCGCACCGTAGGAGGGGGGACGCAGGACCTTCCCGTAGAGCATATTGGGACGCCTGATATCCGAAGGGAAACGGTGTTCCGCGGTGACTATGTCCCGGCTGTTAGGTCTGGGAACTGAACTGCCAAGCACCTCCCATTCGCTAACCGGCGTGACAGTGACATCAGACGGTACGCTCTGCTCGAAGGCCCCGGCAACATCGGTCTTACCGGCAAGCTGCGCGTACGTCATGGTCCGTTTTGTCGCCTTGTGAGTGATAGTGCCGTCGTCCACATCCAAGGCACTTGTCTTTAGCTGCCACTGCTCGGCTGCAAGGCGTGTCAGCAGTTCGCGAGCAGCTGCAGCACCTCGCCGGACCGCGGGAACAGTCGAAGGGGTCGTCCGGCTACCGGCAGTTATGCCGTCGTCAGGGACGAGGCTTGTATCGGCCATTATCAGGTGGACTTCGTCGGCGGTAACGCGCAGCTCTTCGGCGGCTGCTTGCGTTAGCTGTGCCCGGGCACCCTGGCCTTCCTCGACCTTGCCCGTCATGACGGTGATTCGGCCATCCTCACCAATATGGACTCGCGCCGCGACGGTCCTTGCCCCCCTGCTCGACGAGCGCCGCTGAGCCAGGCCAACGCCTCCGCTCACCGTGATGAGCAGCCCCGCGCCCAAGAGCTGTACAAACTGACGGCGGTTCAGGTCCAGTTCGTGGCCCAATTCATCACTGGACTCACAACTTTTGGAACCACACCTTTGGTCTACTGACAGATCCGTGGCCATAAGATGCTTACCTCCGATCACTGCCGGCTGCCCGGCGAATCGCATTCATAATCTTCGGATATCCGTTACACCGACAAATGTTGCCGTTCATCCACTCGATGATTTGCTCGTCTGTCGGGTGTGGTTTCTCCCTGAGCAGCGCCACTGTACTCAGAATCATGCCCGGCGTGCAGTACCCGCACTGAATAGCGCCTTCTTCGAGGAATGCCTTCTGGACAGGGTGCAAAGAATCGCCCGCAGCCAGTCCTTCGATCGTGGTGATCTCTTTCTTGTCCGCCTTGGCCACAGGTGTGGCACAGGACAGGACGCGTTTGCCGTCCATCAAGACCGTGCAGGCACCACACAGGCCTTCACCACAGCCGTACTTGGCGCCGGTGAGACCGAGATCCTCCCTCAGAACGTCAAGAAGGGATCGGGCCGGATCCGTGACGACGGTTTCTTCTTTTCCATTGACGATAAGCTTAATTGCGGTATCCATAAACAGCCTCCGCCGAGTCCAGATTTCTGAGGCCAAATTCAGCCAGCACGCTGCTGGCCTTTCCGGATCAGATTACAGGAGAAGTCTCGGATTGACAACAGTTCTTTTCACGAAAAGTGCCCTCTTGGCCAGGAAGTCGGCCCCTCAGGTCGAGGTTATCGAGTTGATCAGTCCGCCATATACGGCTGCCCCCACGATGATAAAAGCAGGATGTATCTTCGTCAGAGCGAACAATGCAAACGCCACCAAAACAACGAATAGATTTTTCAACTCAAAGACCCCCACTTTGTCAACCAACTGTATGCCGACGGCGATTATCATCGCAAAAACGGCATATTGAATCATCTCCAGACTACCCCTGACGAACGGAACGTCCTTGTACTTTGAATAGACAAGCGAGGCGGCCATTATGAACAGGACGGGCGCCAGTATGTTCGCAAAGTTGGCCACTATTGCGCCGGGAACACCGGCGACTTTATAGCCGGTATAGGTGGCGAACTTAATCGATATCGCACCGGGGAACACCTTCACAATCCCGAGAATCTCCAGAAACTCCTCCTTGGCAAGCCACTGGTTGTTTTGCACAACCTCCCTCTCAATCATAGGCACAAAGGAATATGCACCACCAAATGCAAACAAACCAATTTTCAGAAATGCGATGAAAAGCTTCAACAAGATCATTCAATGACTCCTTCAGCTAATGACCGCCGCCACGCATCATATCCACGGCGTGAGGCACAACCTTCAAGACTATTTCTAAACACTCGCGGACACCCTTTGGACTGCCCGGCAAATTGATCACCAGCGTGTTGTTCCGAATTCCTGCAGTGCCCCGCGACAATATAGCATAGGGAGTCTTCGCAAGGCCTTGAGCCCTCATCGTTTCACTTATGCCAGGGACAATTCTATCGCACACAGCACCGGTGGCTTCCGGCGTAACGTCACGGGGGCCGAGTCCCGTTCCGCCTGTAGTGAGGACCACGTCAACGCCGGCTACGTCCGCGAAGTCCACAAGTTCTCGTGCAATGGCGTCTTGGTCATCCGGCACGATTCGCCTCGCGCACACCTGAAACCGGTCTTCAGGGAGTATCTCTTCTATGATCCTGCCGCTTAAGTCGTCGCGTTCGCCTCGCGAGCAACTGTCGCTGACGGTCAGGATAGCCACCCTAATCATGTGCACCCCTTCACGAACACCAGTACTCTGTTCGATGCGTAGCCGATCGTGCGTGTCGGCGCCAGATCTGTTGGTGTATAACAGACTTCCGGCAGTGAGACAAGACTCCAGCTTCAGCATTCTTACCTTGGCCCCTCGGCATTCTGAGAATGCCGCCTACAGATATCGATTGTTTGCGTTCTTACGCGGCCTACATCCACCCCAGCCGAATCAAGTCAGCGTCCAAGGCCCTGTTCACCCGCAAGAAACCGCCTCCCCTCGGGCGGCGACAGCCCGCCCACAGCCCCTCGATACTGATTGTGCACGGCTCAATGAGCCCGTGTTGAACCTATCTTCGCCGCGAGAACGGGTTCTGTGGGCGACCCGACCGGTGGCAGAAGGCGACCGAGTTGACGCCCTGCAGATCAAGCTGATGAATTTTTTTCCTTTTTCTTGTTGACACGCCCTGCTCGCGGGTGTATTGTTGCTGTCATCAATTATTGCAATAAGCATGTATTGCATAGGACAAATAGTGCTAATCACATTTAGTGCGTACAGCAAATAGGTGGATTTATGAGTAGGCGTCTTTTCGAGTTGATCCTATCGATCAAGCGCAAATGCCAGAGCAACGAAGAGCAGATTCAGGATGAGTTGGGCCTGTCTCAGGCGGAATTCAACGGGCTTATCGTACTAGAACCCGGCCAGAAGATCTTGGGCTTCGATTTCGCCGATCGCATGGGTCTTTCCCCCTCGCGCGGGAGCCGTGTTCTTAACAAGCTCGTTACCGAAGGCTATGTGAAAACACAAGTCAAGGCGGATGATCGCCGCACGGTTCTGATCGGTCTTACTGCTAAGGGTACGAGGAAGAAAAAGAGAATCCTGGGCCGCATGGAGGCTTGTGAGAACCGCATCTCTGCCAAGCTGACAAAACGCCAGATCGGTCAGATTCGGAGTGCTTTGAGTCTGTTGGAAGAGGCGCTATGATTGTGGCAGTGCAGTCGTAATAGTGTGGCAGTGAATGCGAGATATTGGAAGATGAACACAGTTGGTTGGAGGCCTTTATGAGCCGTTTGACAAACAGTCAGAAGGAATATCTTGAACAGTTTGCGGATCGTGTGCGATTCGACAAGACCGAGCGAATACTATACGGGCATGACATTGCCGCAATGCCCAGCTTGGTCAAGCCTTTGGTCGGCAAGACCCTGCCCGACGCGATTGTACAGCCCGAAAGTGAGGAAGAGCTGGCAGAGATCGTTCGCTGGGCGTACCAGGAGAACATCTTCATTACCCCCAGGGGCAAGGCATCATCGGGTTACGGAGGTGTCATTCCGCTCAAGAAAGGGCTGGTGATTGATTTCTATCGCATGAGGAAGTTGGTCGCCGTCAACAAAGACAACCTGACCGCCACGGTCCAAGCAGGGATCACGTGGGAGCAGTTAGACAGGGAACTACAGAAAGAGGGGCTGACATTACGGCTGTACCCCACGAGTTACCCCTCATCCAGCGCCGGCGGATGGCTGGCCCAGGGCGGTGCAGGCATCGGCAGTTACGAATTCGGTTACTTCGCCGAGAACGTGGTTGCCGCCCGCGTGGTCCTGCCCACGGGCGAGATCAGAGAATTCTCCGGTGACGATCTGGCTCTGATCTCAGAGGCTGAGGGCATCACAGGCCTCATCACTGAGGTTACTCTGAAGGTGATGGCCCTCGAAGAGACCGAGGTGATGGCCGTTGCCTGCCCTGATGCGCACCAGCTGCAGAGCCTGATGGAGTCCATTGTCGAGGCGGATCTGCCCATCTGGGCCTTCATGTTCATCAATCCACGAATGGCCGAGATGAAGAACAGAGCGCCTCTAATGGAGCACTACGGCCATCCCGTAGAAGAGCGTGTGATTCTCCCAGCAGCCTACATCATTACGATGGCGTTCCGCAAGGATGACGGCGAGACCGTTCGCAAGGCCATGGCGGGGCTCATCAAACCGTGTCAGGCCGAGATCCTAAGCGACCGCATTGCCCATCATGAATGGGAGCATCGCTTCAAGCTCATGGTAGTCAAGCGGCTGGGGCCTTCTCTTGTTCCGTCTGAGGTCATCGCACCGCTGAACAGTCTCGGCAATGTGCTCACTGAGATCGAACGCAAGGTGGACCAGCCCGTGGTGAAAGAGGGAGTTCTCATCAAGAAAGGGGCCGACGGCAAACCCGAGGTAGTGATTCTCGGATTCATTCCCGCCGATCAGAGAAAGCTGTCTTACAACTTTGTCTTTGGCCTGGTTTTGTCCATTGTGAAGATCGCGGAGAAGCACGGTGGTCGGCCCTACTCCACCGGAATGTACTTCGCCAAGAAGGCTGGAGCGGTTTTAGGCAAAGAGCGCCTGAACAAGCTCAAGGCCTTCAAGGAAGAAGTCGACCCCAAGGGCCTGCTCAATCCCGGCAAGGTACTGAACAACGGCTTGCTGGGTACAATGATGACCCTCTCCGGCGCTTTTGAGCCGCTTATCCGGCCGCTCGGCAATCAGGTGCTTACGAAGGTTGGCGAAAGACCTGATGAGCCGATTCGTGATATCCCCGCCGATGTGGCCTGGTATGCGTACTCCTGCTCGCAGTGCGGCTACTGCATCGATGAATGCGACCAATTCTACGGCCGGGGATGGGAGAGCCAGAGCCCCCGAGGCAAGTGGTACTGGCTGCGCCACTACATGGAGGGCCGGGCCAACTGGGACCAACAGATGGTTGATACGATCCTGGTCTGCACGACGTGCGAGCTGTGCAACCTGCGCTGTTCGGCAGCCCTGCCCATCGAGCCAAGCTGGATGAAGCTGCGCGGGCAGCTCATCAACGACAAGAAGAAGATGACCTTTCCGCCCTTCGAGATGATGGCCGCCGCCCTGTCGGCCGAGGGCAACATTTGGGCCGGTTACCGCAAGAATCGGTCTGAATGGTTTCCGCAAGACCTTCTCGAGAAACACGGCCCGGGTCGGAAGGCCAAAAACGTCTACTTCGCCGGCTGCACCGCCAGCTATGTCGAACAGGATATCGCTATGGCCAGCGTCCGCCTTCTGGATGAAGCAGGTGTCGACTTCACCTACGTGGGCGAGAAGGAGAACTGCTGCGCGACACCCATGCTCGTCGCAGGCAAGTGGGATCTGTTCGTTGAGACAATGAAGAAGAACATCGAGGCCGTCAAGCAGTCCGGCGCCGACACCGTCATATGCTCGTGCCCCGCGTGCGACATGATGTGGCGTCACGCCTATCCGACCTGGGCTAAGAAGCTCGGCATAGAATACGGCATCACGGCCAAGCATTACAGTGAGATCCTTGCTGAGAAGATCAGAGCCGGAGAGTTCAAATTCCCAAAGAACGGCGGCAAGCCTACCACCGTCACCTGGCACGATTCGTGTCACATAGGCAGGGTCTCCGGCGTATACGAAGAGCCACGGGACCTCATAAAGGCTGTTCCCAACACCAAGTTCGTAGAGATGGAACACAATCGCCAGGAAGGCCATTGCTGCGGGTCGGTCCTGACCTTAATCAAGGAGCCGTCCGTGGCCGCCGATATCGGCAAGGATCGGCTGGATGAGGCGGTTGAAGCCGGCGCCGAAAAGGTATTGGCTCTGTGCCCGTGCTGCGAGTTCCAGCTGCGTGTCACCGCAGACAAGAAGGATATGCCGCTGGAGGTGGTCGACCTGGCCCGCTTCGCATCGTCGGCGCTCGGCCATGAATTCCCGGATCCCAATCCAGAAGTCAGAAGGCAATGGGCCGTGTTCGAAGCCATGATCGCTCTTATGACGCCGCAAGGCTTCGCCGACCTGATGTCTACAATGTGGAAGGAGATGGTGGACGCCATGCCGCTGGGCATGGGCCCGATGATGCGACTTATGGGCAAAATTCCCGGTGCTCTGACTCTGATGAAGCCCATGTTTCCCATCCTCTTTCCGAGACTCCTGCCTCTCATGATGCCGAAGCTGCTGCCGGTAATGCTCGAACGCGTCAAAGAACGGATTCCGATGCCCGACTACATGGCCGAGCAGATGCCGGAACTCATGCCGAAGGTCATGGACAACCTCATGCCCCACATGATCGGCGACGTGGTGCCGCTTGTCAGCCAGCCACTGATCGATTACCTGCAGGGCAAGGCCGGTTAAGGACCGAAGCCCGGAGAAAGGGCTGGCGTCGGGCGGCTCTGCCGAGTAACATTCCGGCTGAAGAGCCTGGCGGGGTAGCTGGGCCGATGTTTTCTGAGCAATCCAGATCACTGAAAGGATCTGCCTTATGCGCCAGGCTTTCCCTGTTTTGGTGGCCGCAATTTCCCTTCTGACTCCGAGCACATTTGCGGAGGCCAACTGGCCCCAGTTCCGCGGCCCGTCCGCAGGCGTTGTCAAGGACGATATCCTGCCCGACACCTGGAGCACCACTGAAAACGTCGTGTGGGCTGTTGAGATACCGGGCCGTGCCTGGTCCTCACCCATAGTCTGGGGTGACCGGATATTTCTTACCTCCGCCGCCAGCGAAGGTGACACTGAAATGCCCAAGAAGGGCCTTTACTTCGGAGGCAACCGGAGTAAGCCTTCCGACAAGCTTCATCGGTGGATGGTCTACTGCGTCGACTTTGACACCGGCAAGATCCTCTGGGAAAGACTCGCCCACAAGGCGGTGCCGCAGCATCCTTTGCATATCAAGAATACCTACGCCTCGGAGACGCCGGTCACCGACGGCGAGCGGGTATATGCCTATTTCGGCAACGTCGGGCTGTTTTGCTACGACCTGAAGGGAGAGCAGTTGTGGTCCGAGAAGTGGCCAAGCTTCAAGATTCGCTATAACTGGGGCACCGCTGCGTCGCCGGTGTTGCACGAGGATCGGCTCTTTATCGTGAACGACAACGACCAGCAATCGTTTCTGGTTGCACTGGATAAGAAGACCGGCGAGCAGATATGGCGCGTCGAGCGCGACGAGAAGAGCAATTGGGCTACTCCATACATCTGGGAGAACAAGCAACGGACTGAGCTGGTCACCCCGGGAACGGTTAAAGTCAGGTCGTACGACCTCGATGGCCAGCTGCTGTGGGAGCTTGGCGGCATGTCGTCCATTGCGATTCCGACTCCGTGTGCAGAGCACGGCCTGCTGTTTGTCAGTTCCGGGTACGTTGGCGACCGCAAGCGGCCCCTGTTTGCCGTTCGACCCGGCGCTGCGGGTGACATTTCTCTCGAGGACGACCAGAACAGTAACGAATATGTGGCGTGGTGCCAGAGAAAGGGTGGGCCCTACAATCCCTCGCCTGTTGCGTACGGTGGCTACGTCTATGTCCTGTACGACAGGGGTTTGCTCAGCTGTTATGATGCCAGAACGGGCGACGAAGTCTACGGCAGGCAGCGCCTCGCCGAGGGAGCGAGCGCATTTACGGTTTCGCCTTGGGCTAACAACGGTAAGATATTCTGTCTGAGCGAGGACGGTGAGACCTTCGTCGTACAAGCCGGCCCTGAATTCAAGGTGCTGGGGCGCAACGAGCTTGACGAGATGTGCATGGCGACACCGGCGGCCGGCCGCGGCAGTCTGATCATTCGGACGATGTCGAAGGTATACCGGATTCAGAATTGACCACTTCGTCGGCCCGTTTTCTGACACCACCAACTGTAGGGAAGTCACAGACCCGTGGACTCGGTGAAAGTCAGCTATCTGTTGCCGCTTTGGCTGATGGGAGTCGTTGGATCGGCACAGGCAGGCCGCCTGCAAATCTGTCCTGAGCACTCCTACTACTTCCGCGATGGGTCGCGACATGTGGCGCTTGTCGGTGTGTCCGACCGAGCCATGTTCACAATATGGGAGAACGATAAGGGTTTCTCTTGGCGAAAATATCTTGACGACCTCTCTGAGCACCATCTCAATTATGTGCGGCAAGATGTGCTAAGCTGGGATGCGCTGTTGGCGCCGGTCAACTACCCGGCGCAGTTCTCCAATCCCGCTTGGCCGTTCGCTCGGACGGGACCCGGCGTCGCTGTGGACGGCAAACCCAAGTTCGACCTCACCAAGTTCGAGCAGTCGTACTTTAACCAGCGCATCAAGCCATTCCTGCGAGAAGCAGCCAAGCGCGGCATCTACGTGGAGCTGACCTTGTTCGAGGGCTTTCGCGCAAGTAGATTTCGTGAAAGTCTCTACGCCGACCGCAATAACATAAACCAGCTCGGACTCAGGTACAACGAGGTGACCTCCGATGAAGTCCTCAATCACCCCCGCCTGCTGGCTATCCAGCATGGGTATGTTGACAAGGTGCTCTCTGAAACGAGCCGGTTCGGCAACGTCATATACGAAATCGCGAACGAGACCGGCGGAAAACGGTGGGTAGCTCACTTTGTCGATTACATACAGCGTCACCCGACACATCCCAGTCGTCTCGCATCTGCCGGCGAGCAGACCACGTCTTTTGACCCGCGGACCGGCGCCAACGATATTGTCGTCAAGCACCGCGGCGGCGGGGGCCTGTACGCCACTGACGCTGATGTTCGCAATCATCATATGGCCTTGTTGCGCTTGCGCGTCGGCAAACCAATCTGCCATAATGAGTACTTCCTGTTCGCCAACCGCAGCACCGACGACGTGAATTTGCCGCGCAAGATGATGTGGGGTGACTTCACGGCCGGTGGTCACTCCAACTTCTTCGATTTCACATTCTGGCGAGGCACCGGACGGACGCTCAATGAGGGTCAGCCGTCGCGCTGCCCCCCTACCGAGATACTGTGTGCCGGCCGGCACTTGGTCGACTTTCTTACTGAGAACGAGATCGAGTTTTGGACAATGGCGCCGCACGACGAGCTGGCGGCTGTTGAGGGAAAGGGCGAGCCTCACGTCTTCACACTCGCCCGCCCCGGCGCCGAGTACATTTGCTACGTGCTCGGCGACGGTCCTGTGACCGTTACCTTGCGACCGACGCAGGGCCCTCTCAGCGCCCGCTGGTATGATCCCAAATGCGGCGACTTTCTTGCGACGGAGCAGCGCATTGAGGCCAAGGATCGGTGCCTCTTTCGGTCGCCGCAGTTCGAGCAGGATATCGTACTCTACGTACGCCGATCGAATTAGGACTTGCGGCCCGTGTAGAGAGAAGGTAGCATTCTGGAGAAGGCGTACGGCGTGGACAGTCGGGCGCCGGTCTTGAAAGCTGGGAGGACACATGGCATGGCCGAGCGCAATTCGAAACGAGAGACTAAGACCGGCCGGACACGGAGGCAGCTGCTGAGACAACTCGGCCTCAGCGCTGTGGCGGCTGGTGCAGGAAAGCCACTCTTGAGCGATGCACGCTCGACGGAGGCGACACCTCATCACAAGGTCAAGTATCGCGTGCTCGGCAAGACGGGCCTGCGGGTCTCCGAAATAGGGTTCGGCGGTCATAGCTGGTCGTACGAGCAGGTCCCCGACGGCAAGGGTGGCCGGCGCAAGCCTACCATCGACGAGGCCACCGAGATGATCGCCGCGGGGATCGAGATGGGGGTCAATTTCTTCGATTCCTGCACGCCGCTGGCAGAATCCAGCGTACCCGGCGAGGCGCTCAAGCGGCTTGACGCGCGCGATCGAGTCCTTGTTTCTATCCGCGTCTCCCACAAGATGAAGGGTATCAAGGCCGACAGGCAGGAGATCTACAAGTGGACGGAGGACCGGCTCAAATTGTGGCAAACGGACTGCGTCGATTTCTGCCTGCTCTGCAACACCGCCAACGACACGCCGCAGTCCGGCTACTGGGATATGTCCTATTCGATTGAGGCGCTCGACAAACTCAAGCAGCAAGGCAAGATTCGCTTCACCGGATTCGGCTGCCACTTCACGCCCGAATTGTTCCTGGACGCATTCGATAAGTTCGGCGACTACTTCGACGTCTGCTCGATACCCTACAACGTGCGGCATCGCGCTGCCGAACAACTGCTCCCGGCGGCCAAGAAAAAGGGCCTCGGCGTGATCACGATCAAGCCTTTCGCACGCGGGCACCTCTTGACGGATCTCGACCTGAAAGGTGCCGATGCCGGCGTACCTCGCGATATGATCGCCTTCGTGCTCCAGAATGAGCACGTGGACATTTGCACGTGCGGCCTGCACACGATCGAGCATGTCCGCGAGAACCTCAGCGCCTCGTGGACTAAGCTCTCCCCTGGCCGGCGGAAACGGCTCGATAAACTTGCGCACCGCGATATCCCCGGCCAGGAATATGCCTGGCTCGAAGAAGGCTGGTACTACGCGTAGCTCACCGCTGCCGCGCGTAGCAGGGGTACTGCCCCGCCGCCTGCCTCGCCCGAGAGCCGCAGTGCCTCACCGCCACCCCCTTTCTCCCGCTTCTGCGCGGGCTACCGTCTTCTAAGATCAGCTCCGATTGGGTTTGTTTGGCTTTGTTTTTCCCGGGCCGCAAGGCCGGTCAATCCTCATAATCTTTTCCTGTAAAAGAGCTTACGTTCGTTTGGACAAACTCAAATTGGCTTTGTTTTTTCAAATCGTGCTCTCTCAAAAGCGCCAAGTCTCGACTGAGAGCTTGCCATTGAGGTTGTCCGGCCAAATAGCCAGCGATTGGCTTTGTTTTGGCTTTGTTCTTGGACCCGGCCACGGGCCGCTGATTCCCCTAATCATTTGTCAGAAAAAGGTTTAAGCTCACTTAGACATCCGGAAAATTGGCTTTGTTTTTTCAAACAAGCCCCCAGAAATTGGGCTCCGACTCTGCCCGGATCAGCCCTCGCATGCCCGCTCATGTCTCCTGCGTACGCGATCTGTGGGCTGTCTTCCGGCTTACGCCTGCTAACTCCTATCCTTTTAGTGTTCATATTCTGTTATCTATTTACCATACGGATCAGGCCCCGTCAAACAAAATCTCAGGAATATTGCGGATTTGGACAGATTTGCCCGGTTAGACGACCGGTAGCCCTAACTCATAGTTGAGCCCTCGGTGGGACGCCAATCATGGCTGCGACCGCGTGTTCCCTTGCCGGGAACGCCTCTGCAATGCCAGCATAGACTCAGAGGAACGCAGAAGAGTCAGAAATAGCTATTTGAGTATTTACGCAAATACCTGAGTAGTGGCTGCTGATTGCCCTTATTTGACGCCCAGTTTGAGCAGTTCGGCGGCAGCCTTGTCCAGCTCCGCCATCTTCTTCTTATTCAGATCATAATACACGAAAAGGCCGTGTTTGACGCCCTTGACAATGCCGGCACCGCGAAGAAGCCGCAGGTGATGCGACGTTGCCGCCACAGTTATGCCGAGTTTGGATGTTAACTCGGTCACGCAAAGTGCTCCCCCTTTTAGGAGCTGAACGATGCGAACCCGCGCGTCAACGGACAGCAACTTAAACAGTTCGGCCAGTCTCGCCGCCTTCTTCCCGTCAGACATAATACCTTCTCAAATATGAGACTATTCAAGTAATTGTACAAATACTTGAATAGTATTCTACCATCTTTCGGATTGAACCGAGAGCGAGTTTTCCAAAGAAAAGCAGAAAACGGGCGGATAATCAGCTGAGGGCGTTGCCGCCATCTTTGGGATTGAACCGGGAGCGGATCTGCGCAAGAAGAGCAAAAGGGCAGGAGATCCGCTGGGGGCGCTGCGGCCGCCTAGCCGCGGTTTCTCGATGTGGGATCGCTATCGGCGTATCCTGCGTTTTCTCAGCAATGCGCCCAGGCCAAGCAGGGCAACCGTGGCCGGCTCAGGGATCAGAAGGAATGCGTGCTTTTCGCCTTGCGGATTGCTTCCCTTCCCTACTATCCAGCCGGAAGCATTTATGTCGTATGCGCTCACCAAGGTCCAGCCGCTGGCAGGGTCTATGAGAGTATTGAGGTCGATGTTATTGCCGGCCCCAGTGGGATCAAACAAAGTGGCACGCCAATCGCCCTGGCTATTTTCCGCTCCTCCTGTAATCTGGCCAAGGTCGTTGATGCAAAGGGCTTCGCTCTCAGCGCCTCCGAGCGGGCCCAGGTCGAGATTATTGCCGGCCCCGGTGGGGTCAAATAGAGTGGCGCGGCTGTAGCCTTTGCTGTTGCGTGCCCAGCCTACTATCTGGCCGGCATTGTTGATCGAGGAGGCGTCGCTCAAATCGCCCCCAAGCGTGCCAAGGTCGATATTGTTGCCGCCTCCCGTAGGGTCAAACAGGGTGGCACGCCCGCCCGCCTTTCCGACGATCTGGCCGGTCTCATTGATGGACGCGGCTCCGCTCCCACCGTCTCCGAGTGTGCCAAGGTTGAGATTATTGCCGGCCCCTGTGGGGTCAAACAAAGTGGCACGCCCATCCGCCAGCCCTACGATCTGGCCGGCATCGTTGATGGAGCGGGCGAAACTATCACCGCCTACGAGTGCGCCAAGGTCGATGTTGTTACCTGCCCCTGTGGGGTCAAATAGAGTGGCACACCAAGCGCCTTGGCCGTTCTTCGCCTCCCCTACAATCTGGCCGGTCTCGTTGATAGAGTAGGCTGAACTGTTATCGCCCCCCAGCGTGCCTAAGTCGATATTGTTGCCTGCCCCGGTGGAGTCAAACAAAGTGGCATGGCTTCCCGCCTCTCCTACGATCTGGCCGGCATCATTGATGGACAAGGCCGCACTTCCAGGGCCTCCGAGTGTGCCTAAGTCGATGACCTCGTAAACGATGCCAGCGCGAGCGCCGGCCGGGCAGAGAAATGTCACTACAGCCGCTGCGAGTAAGGCTTGCCTTTTCATCGTTCCTTTCCTCCAAAAGAGCGTCTCCTGAGCAACAGGATTCCCAGGCCGAGCAGGGCAAACGTGGCCGGCTCAGGGACCAGAAGAAACGCGTGCTCTTCGCCCTGCGGATTGATGCCCTGTCCCACAATCCAGCCGGAGTTGTTTATGTCGCGCGCCTCGATCAGGGTCCAGCCGCTATCAGGGTCTATGAGGCTATTGAGGTCAATGTTATCGCCTGCCCCGGCGGGGTCAAATAGAGTGGCATGGCAACGCCAGTCGCCCGGAGTGTACTCTGCCCATCCCACAATCTGGCCTGCGTTGTTGATGGACCAGGCCCCACTTTGATCGCCTCCGAGCGTGCCCAAATCGATGTTATTGCCTCGACCCGTCGCGTCAAATGAAGTGGCTCGCCACTTGTCAGAATTATCCAGTGCTACCCCTACGATCTTGCCGGCGTCGTTGATGCACCAGGCCTCGCCGCCATCCCCTCCGAGTGTGCCGAGGTCGACGTTGTCGCCGGCCCCGGTGGCGTCGAATAAAGTGGCAGGGCAACCTCCGTGGGCGTTTGCCGCCGATCCCACGATCCAGCCGGCGTCGTTGATTGAGTAGGCCTCACTCCGGTCACCTCCCAGTGTCCCTAAGTCAATATTGTTGGCGGCCCCTGTCGGGTCAAACATGGTGGCACGCATATCGCCCACGCCGCTGTTCGCCGATCCTACTATCTGGCCAGCGTCGTTGATGGACCAAGCGGCAGCGCCTCCAAGTGCGATGTTGTTGCCAGCCCCGGTAGAGTCAAACAAAGCGGCTCGCAAACCAACAATGCTCAGCGCGAATCCCACGATCTGGCCGGAGTTGTTGACGGAGGTGGCCAGACTTTCTTCGAGCCCGAGTGTGCCCAGGTCGATATTGTTGCCGCCCCCGGTCGGATCAAACAGAGTGGCATGCCATCGGTAATCTCCTTCCCTATACTCCGCGAATCCCACGATCTGGCCTGCATCGTTGATCGAGGAGGCGCAACTCCAATCGCCTCCGAGTGTGCCTAAGTCGATGACCTCGTAGACTATGCCAGCGCGAGCACCGGCTGGGCAAAGAAATGTCACCACAGCCGCTAAGAGTAGGATGTGCCGTTTCATCATCCCATACCTCCGAAATAGCCACACACAGTCCATTGTAGAGGAAGGTTGTCGCAAGTCAAGGAAAAACCGGTCCTTTGGGCCGCCGCGGTGGGGTCCATCGTTCGGGAAATTCTCGACAAGAACCGCGATGATACGCCAGAATCTACGGTCGGCCGGGGGTTGGGGGATCGGCTGGGGTCCAGTTGTTGGGGTCGTTGCCGTAGAGCGGCAGAGACAGCCGACTCAGCGATGCGCCGCCGCCATCGGCAGCAACGGGCCACAGGTCCACTCCGCCGGGGCAGTTCTCCGGATGAGAACCGTCGCTGTAGTTGACCCTGTCAACGCGGATGTAGTAACGCGTGCCGAGCGTATCCACGTCACCGGGCATCGATAGCTCGACTCTCTCGCCGCCGTTGTCCAGCCGGCCGTCATAGGGACCGAGAATCTCGACGCCGGAGGGTGCACCACTGTATTTGAGTGCAAAGGCTGCGGGATCCTTGACCAGCAATAGATAGCCACTGGCGGGTATGACTGCGGCCGGATCGTCCGGGAAGGTAAATTCGATCCCGTCGGTGAGCTGCCAGGGCACGCCCGTGACGTAGTCGTAGAGGGCCACGGCAGAATCGCTGATGTTGCACAGCTCTATGTATTCCTCGTTCTGATTCCCGGACTCGGGATTGTACATGATCTCGCTGATCACGATGGGGCCGACGTTCGGATAGGCGTTGGTAGAGCCTGGAGTGATCTGACTCATGGCAACGAAGTTGTAGTTGCCGGTGCTTTTCTTGAAGTAGCGCCCGAAGGATACGCCGGTCGGCGAGGCGCCGAAATCCTCCACTTCGCGATAGCCGGTCAGAATATCACCCTGAGCCGAAGACAGACACACCTGCTCGCCATTCTCGCTCAAGGCGAAGGGGACAAGACTGCACGGATCGCTGGGATTGCCGAAATGTACGTCCTCGTAGAAGACTACATATCCGTATGGGCCTATCACTATCCCGTCGGCGATCTTGTATTTCATTCGGCTGGCATCGTCGGCGTCACTATCGCTGAGGAACCAGCCACCGATGTTGACGCCATTGCCGGTCGTGTTGTGCAACTCGATCCAATCCGGGGCGCCGGCGTGGGAGTGTGCCAGTACCTCGTTGATGACCACAGAGCCCGGTTCGGGGACGAGGCCTTCGTCGCCTTCATCCGGCGAGCCTCCTATCAGCGCGCTCGGACGCCAGGAATCCTTGTCTTGCCAGCTATTCGGATCGGGGTGGGCAGGATCCACAATAGTCAGAGAAAAGCCATCGCCATCGGTAATCGGGTGCCAGCCGTCCCTGTATCTGAAGTCCAGAATAGTCTGGCCGATGGCGTCTTCGAGAGTGATTCGCTCCCCGCCGTTGTCCAATCGACCGGAGTATTCACCGGCCACGTAGACACCTGTGCCGTATCTTGCTTCGAAGACGCTTCTGTCCTTGACGATTACCACATATCCGCCCGGCGCAAGCTCGATACTTGGGAATGTGAAATCGATCCCGTTGGTGAAACGCACCAGATTCAAGTTCAGAGTTTCGGCGCCGACGTTTTCGAGTTCGACGAATTCGGCGTTCGGATCGTCAGGATCACCCGTTTCCTGTGGATGGTACATGACCTCGGTGACTCGCAGGTTTTCTGCCACCGGACCGACTGCAAAAGTCACATCGCTCAGGGGGCTCCACTCGCCGTCCCAGACGCGTGCTTTGACGCGGGTAGCCTCGGTCAGGGTAATGGGCTGGGCATATTGGACGGCCCTGGGTGAGATGTCCCCCTGGCCGACCTCGTTGGCGGTCAACTTGACTGAGATGAGGAAGTCGGGATCGCTGGCCGAGCGATTCAAACCGTGGATAGCCAGCACGTTGCTGCCCTTGCGCAAAAGACCGGAATGATCGGACACGTCAAAGCTCTGGAAGTTGACGGCCGACGTATCAGAGCGACTGCTGCCGGCCGCCGAATTCCACTTCGGTGAGGCATCGGCGTCGAAGTTGAGACGAAGAATCTCAGCGCCGTTGAGGTAAGCGATGAAGCCATCGTCGTACCTTACATCAAGTGTCATGTCGCTGAGGTCCGTGTTGGCGACGATAAATGGTATGCGGACGTAACAGGTGCTATTCTTAGCATAGAGGTCGGCTTGTACGTCGAGGTCAATTAGATCGGCGTAGTTCACGGCGGCGCCCGGTTCTCGTTCATAGCCTACCCCACCGGCCCCGATGCGCCAGCTTAAGTCATCGAAGTCGGGCGTAATCCAGCCGACACCGGCCGGCGAAAGGTATTGGCCGGGGATGACATTCCGGGAAATCCCGGGGCCCTGCCAGGCTACGGCGAGGTTGTCCCCACCGCCCTGCTCTTTCTGCAGCGCCTCAACGTAGTACTTGCGCCCGGCACTGAGTGATATCGAGGCCGACCGCTGCTGCGGGTACTTGTCCCACTGGCGCGAGCTGGTCCAGCCTGGGACATTGGCAATCAAAACCTTCCTCGCGGGGTTGTCATCCGTACTCAACCACAGCTCGCCGCCGTCATCGCTGGCGACCCAGAACGTGTAGCTGCCGCTTCTCGGCGGGTGCAAATAACCGCTTATGCGAGTTCCATAGTTCTCGGCCCAGTCTGTCGGCATTTCAAAGCTGGTCAGGTGGTCGGTCTGGTCGGGGTAGAATGGAAAATCGGCGCTTGATGTCAAATCGGAGACGGCCGTTCCACCGATTCCAAACCAGTACTCGGCAAGGATAGTGCCTTTGCTGGATGCCACCTCGCCGGTGGGGACGAAGACACGCTTGGCGGCGTTCTCACGTATGAGCGTCACAGTGGCACCGGGTGACGACGCCGCAATCGACAGGCGAGGGTCGCTACCGTCTACCGTGTAGTAGATAGTGCCGTCCGGCGCTCCAAGGTGCAGACTGAATCCGTCGGGAACGAGCCCGCCATACTTACTGAACACAGGCGGCTGCACATCCGGATACCAGCCCACGCTTCGAAATTGGCCAAGAACGGTGGCCACTCGCGTTGTCAAATGCCTGTGGTCCGTCGTGTCGTAGAGAAGGCGGTCGATTTCCGGGATCCAGTCACCGTCTTTGGTGCGAGGAGGATGGGTGCTGGCGTCGCCCCAGCGGGCCGATTCGGCAATAATAGCCATGTTGATTTGGTTGGCACGATTCTGAATATGGGCCCGGGCACCACCTACGGTCAAAACCCCGTCGTTGAAGAAGGCGGCGTACACGCGGTCGGCGAATCTCACGCGATAGTCGGGATTGGAGAACATGAGCTGTTCGTGCAGCCAATGCGGGTTGAAGGCCTGCCTCTGTGCGCCAGCAGTCGAGAACGGGGTTACCATATTCAGCTCGGCCGAGCCGGCTCCGAGGCTGTGCTCGTTGTCGTGGTGGAACCATTTCCAGCCGTCCGGGTTGACCCGATTATAGATGCCGTATGTGTTGTTAGGTACGCCGGTGTATCGAGAGGCAGGGCCATCGCGGTCGCCCGTGTAGTATTCGATTATCATAAAGTCGATAACGTTGTCTACGTCCAGCAGCCTTTCGTAGTCTGGATTACGCGTACCGTCCATGTTCAGACCCTGGGCTCGGTAGTACCTCTCAGTGTTGTCAAAGCCGGCAATCGTTTCGTAGTAGAGTCGGTCAAGGGCGTCGCGATTGCCGTCGGTTGGGTTCATGCCGGGAGTCTTAACCACGTCAAAGTCCTCTTTGTCGCCGCCGAGATATGACTCGGCAAACGAGGCTTCCGAGCGTTCCTGTGTCTGGAAAAGGCCCCAATAGTGGCCGTTGAGGTACAGGTGATAATACCGGCTTCGTGTATAAGGATGACCCATTTCACCCTGGACGTCGCGCGAAAAGACCTCACGAACCATCGTGTTGTGCCTACCACCGCCACCGCCGTGGGCCCAGGAGTAGTTTTGGCTGGTTCTCAGGTCGACGCAGTCAAACTCATCGGCGCCCTCATCCTCGAACAGCGGGTATCTGAGCTTGGCCTGGCCATATTCGGCGCGGAAGAAGAGGCGGAAGGCATGCTTGGGGTTCCAACTGCCTCGGCTGTAGCCACCGCGGATTCGCAGGCCGGCATTAATCTGGAAGCCTTCGCTGCCATCGGGATTGATCAACTCTGCAGAGGCGGGCCGTTCCCAATTTCGGCCGCTGCCCCCGGCGTTGACATAGATGCCCCTTGACGAATCAAACAAGTTAGCAAGGTCCGTTACGATGGAAATGGTTGGGATAGATTTCAGTGCGTCGTCAACTATATACCTGTACGTCGCGTTATTGGTCACGTCGGGATCCATACCATAATCGAGAACCTGTCCGTTGACGCTGCTCGTGGGCCAACCAGGACCGGGTGCTTGGCCGCTGGGCGACTGCCGCACCACGTCACTAACAAAGATGTACGTGTGCGTGTCGACCCTGGAATCAAGATAGCCCGGCTTAACCGCAACGGCGCGGATGGTTGAGGTCCCGTAGACCGTGATCGGGGCGGTGTAAACTGTGCCGTGGGTTATCGTCGGCCGTGAGCCGTCGGTGGTGTAGCGGATCTCGGCACCGTCGGTCTCACTCGAGAGTGTCAGCTGGAAAGGTATGTCGTAGAAGCCGCGGTCGTGGCTGAACCAGACCTTTCCGACAACGCCTCTGGCGCCGGGAACGTTGAATGTACCCGGTGTCGCTGTGGTACAGTATTGAGCAACGCCCACATTGCTGGCTGCGAGCAGCTCGGGCAGAATCAGAAAGTTGGGGTCGGCAGCGGCATCGTTAAGACCATGGATTGCCAGCACATTGCCGCCGGCTTGCAGCAAGCCTTTGAAGGCCATCAGGTCAATCTCTTCGAAGACGGTGGCATCCTCCATCGCCCGGTCGCGCGTGGCAGTCGAATCCCACTGCACAGAAGCGGGCGCATTGCGACGGACAACCTCGTGCCCGTTCAGATATGCGACAAACCCATCCTCGTACTTCATCTTCAGTGTCAAGCGTTCGATGATATCGGTCTGGCCCTCTTCCAGGTTGAACTCGGCACGGGCCCACAGCGAGGCGTTGACGCCGTGCATCTGTGCTTCGATGTCAGAGGCAGTGTAACCACCCTCAAGCATGAACACATCGAATGAGTATGCCTTGTAACCTTCGGCGCTACTCGGATCGGCCTCGGCCCGGACCGTGAAGCTGCCGTCGGAGGCTCTGATACCGGTCCAGCGAGTCACGTAACCTTCACTGCAGTTGTCACCCGTGTTGAACCGCACCTTGTTTTCAGCCAGGACATCCACACCGGCCGTGCTGGCGTTGGCATAGGCGTCGGCGCCTCTGAGGGTGTAGATGGTCAGCCGATTGTCGTAGTTGCAGCGCGTGGCGGATGTGGCGAAGGTGTATTCGGTTGCGGGATTGAGCCCCGTGAACGTCAGATCGACCCACCAGCCGGTGCCGCCGTAGTATACTACGCCGGTCATATCCGCAATGCCGCCGAACGTGTTGTATGCGTCCGTTCCTGCCGCACTGTCTCTCCCACCATTGCCGGGATCGGGCTGCCAATTCACGCCGCCGTTCTGGTTGAAGGTTGCGACGATACCCATATCGTCCCCTGTGGCCTGGTCCACCAGCAGCCCGGAAGTGAGACCGCCGAACCCACTGCCGATGCCGTAGGTCGTGACATTCTCGGCGATGTACTGGCCGTCACTGTAGACACAGTCGTTATAGGCGGTCCTCGCCACGCCGCCGAATCCGAAGCCGAGCCCGGTTTCCGCCGTGTCCCAGCCCGAATCGTCGAAACCAGGATCGGTCCAATCCATGCCTGCATCGGCCGCGACCGGTACGCGGTATGAGACCGTCGCGCCTGCGGGAACGAGTTTGGAGGAGTACTGCGTCAGGCCGTAAGAGACGTCAACCAGCTGTTCCGGATACCGAGGCGCGTACTCGTGGGCGATCGTGACACCGTTGGCGGCTACCAGTGCCAGGTACTCGCCGGCGGCGCTTAGCTGGAAATTGGTGTGTAACGTACCGTTTGGATCGCGGCGATTCTCGCCGGATGCAAAGACAACAAGGAACGCGCCAGGCTTGAGCTCCACCCCGGCCGGGAACGCCCATTTGGTCAGGTCGTTGGAATCATCGGTGAGATGCCAACCGCCAAGATCGATAACCGTACCCGTCGGGTTGAATATCTCGATCCAATCGCTGAACTTGCCTTCTTCATCCGGTAAAGTGTCGTCATTAGTCGCCATGAACTCGCTGATAAAAGGCAGGGCTCCGGCTTGTCGCCAGTTTCCAGCTAACAGGGCAAAATCAGCTTCATTGACTCCGTTGACGCCGTCCAAGTCGGCCGGACCGCCCGAAGGGTCCAACCATTGGTCGGCCAAGGTCCAGAGATCACCGAAATTGACTATACAGTCCCCATTTAGATCGCCAATCGGGCAGGACTCGGCGCCGACGCAGGTCCCCAAAGGCATCAGAGACATCAGCACGAGCAACAGCGTTCTCACAAATCCACGTATCTCCATACATACTCCGGGGTTAGACTTTGGACCACCATTTGCAGCGATATTGTTGCGGCCGAAAACCCGTGAAAAACAGCATCGGACAGGCCAGTTTTCTCTATTTTAACATATATGGGGCTGTGAAATCAAACACGTTCTGGTCAACTGAAGTCACTCGGGGTGGACGGCAAGCCACGCCCACTGCCCCCAATAACCCCCAAGTACGATTTTTTTGCGACGTCTGACTGTAACACGCCCCCATGATGCGCAACTGAACCTATGAGTTCTTTGCAATATTGACCTGATTCGTACCCTTTTTTCACTCTTTTGTCAAGTGCAAGACGAGAGAGAGCCCGATGAAAGAAGACCCTGGAAAATGTTCGATGCTGGTGTGTGTGCTGACGGCAACCGTTCTTTTGGGCGGCGAGTGCCTCGCGAAGACGGGCAACTATTTATCTCCGGTCTCTGTCGTTGCCGATGGCGATGAGAGAGTACTTTACGTCGCTGAGGCCACTGCAGATCAGGTCGCGGTCTTTGATATCGCCCCCGGGGAGGTTACCGGGACGATACCCGTCGCGGACAACCCCACCGGTCTTGCGATATCCGCCGACCACAGCAAGCTGTACGTGACGTCTGCGGTGCCCGCGGGTAGAGTGCAGGTCATTGACATCCGTCGCGGCAATGTTTCCGACAGCATCGCCGTGGGCCATACCCCTGTCGCGGTCGTCGCCAGCCCGGACGGCGAAACACTCTATGTCTGCAATCAGTTCGACAATAGCATCGGTGTCGTCGAGCTTGGGTCAAAGACCCAAACCGCCAAGATTGCCGTGACGCGTGAGCCCGTAGCTGCCGCACTCACCTCGGACGCCAGATTCCTGTTCGTGGCGAATCATCTGCCCGCCGGCGCCGCCAACGGCGATTATGCCGCTGCGGTTGTCTCGGTAATCGACACGGCTGCCAGGAAGGTCATCAAGAATATCGAGCTTCCCAATGGCAGCACGAACCTTCGTGGCATAACCATCTCGCCGGACGGCAAGAACGCTTATGTCACGCATATCCTTGCTCGTTATCAGTTTCCGACGGCATATCTCGAACAAGGCTGGGTAAATACCAATGCCATGACCATCATCGATGTGCCGGGCCGGAAGTTTGTCAATACGGTACTACTCGATGACGTTGATCTCGGCGCCGCCAACCCGTACGGTATTGTCTGCACAGCCGACGGCAAGAATATCCTGATTACCCATGCGGGCACGCATGAGCTGAGCGTTATTGATCGCGCAGGGCTCCATCGCCGGTTGTTGCCGGCCCGGACGGCAAGAACCTTCAGGTCTGAGATCTGTTCAACAGTCGGCACCAAGCACCACGACGCATCATATTCTGCAGATGATGTGCCGAATGATCTTACATTTCTCACGGGCCTCCGTCGCAGAGTGGGACTGGCCGGTAACGGCCCTCGCGGCCTCACAGTCATCGGTACAAAGGTGTACGCGGCAGAGTACTTCACAGACAGTATTGGCTTAGTTGACATTAACTCTGACATTCGGCACAGAGCCAAATCTGTGCCGCTGGGTGAAGAGAAGGCTTTGACAAAGGCTCGCATGGGTGAGATGTTCTTCCACGATGCCTCGCATTCCTTCCAGAAGTGGCACAGCTGTGCAAGTTGTCACTCAGGCGGCGGACGCGCATGTGCACTGAACTGGGACCTGCTAAACGATGGCATGCTCAATCCGAAGAACACAAAGAGTTTGCTCCTGTCACATAAGACCCCGCCCGCGATGATTACAGGCGTCCGCGCAAACGCCGAGACGGCGGTCCGAAGCGGCATTCGCTATATCCAGTTCTCATCTCCTTGGGTGCAACACGCAAGGGCCATGGATGAGTACCTAAAGTCTCTGGAGCCCATAGCCAGTCCGTACCTTGTCAGCGGCAAGTTGAGCACAGCGGCTAAGAACGGCGAGAAGCTCTATAGCAGAGCAGGTTGCGTGCGGTGTCATGGGGGGACGCTCTACACCAACATGGGCAAATACGACGTCGGCACGGGCACAGGCGAAGACGTCCATAGGGAGTTTGACACACCCACGCTTGTGGAGGTATGGCGAACGGCCCCATATCTGCACGATGGAAGAGCCGCGACAATCAGAGAGCTCTTGACGGAGTTCAACAAGGACGACCGGCACGGCAAGACCTCGGACCTCAGCGAGAAAGAAATTGCCGACTTGGCCGAATATGTCCTTACCCTGTAAGATCAGGGCAGGTACTCAAACCGCAATTCAGTTGGTCCCATACGCGCATCAGCGAGGGTGATCGCGTTCTGTGTCTGCTTCTTGCCGTCTTCCGGCCACCCTGATACCGTAGCGGCACAAGTGATCCCTTTGTCCGGCTTACCCAGCCCGGTCTTTTCTGATTTGGTCGAGAATATCTTGCGCTCCGGCGGCTAACAGCTCTCGGGCAAGTTCCTCGGCGCAGGTTGTCACATTATCGATATGACTGCTTTTCGAAAGCCTGATATACCTCGCGCCCGCAAGGTCACAGACCACCGCGTCAAGGGCAATGATGTCCTGGTTAATCGACGAGTAGACACCCAGCGGTATGCTGCACCCGCCGTGCATAGACGCCAGGATACGGCGCTCCGCCTCGGCGCGAATCCGGGATTCTCTGTGATCCAGTTGTGCCACAAATTCGACCGATTCCGTATCATCCGTCCGCACCTGCACCGCTAAAGCGCCCTGGGCCGGAGCGGGCAGGAACTCCAGCGGTGATAGCACGGCAGATATCCTGTCGGCGAGATCCAGCCTGCTCAGGCCGGCGCAGGCGAGAACGGCAGCATCCACCTCTCCGGATGCAACCTTCGAGAGTCTGGTTTCGACGTTTCCTCGCAAAGGTACACACTGCAGATCCGGTCTTAGTCGGCGCAACTGGGCAATACGGCGGACGCTTGAAGTGCCGACAGTTGCGCCCGGTGGCAGGTCAGAAATAGACGCATGCGCACCCGAGGCCACTAACGCGTCCTCGACGGACTCTCGCTTCGGTATTGCCGCGACAGTCAGACCATCAGTCAAGGCGGTCGGCAGATCCTTCAAGCTGTGTACAGCCAGGTCTGCTCTACCATCAATAACGGCATTTTCCACTTCCGAGGTGAACAAGCCGACAGCGTCGGCCTTGTAGAGGAAGTCTGATTTGTCGCGATCCCCCTTTGTGGACACCTTCAGGATCGAAATTCGCACCCCCGCTCCGAGCTTTTCCAGCATGCCGGCGACAAAGTTGGACTGTGCCAGGGCGAGCTTACTGGCACGGCTTGCGATCTTGAGTGTTCTCATTCTGGCCCCTAATAGTGCCTTTTTCGAGGTTTTTCACGACTTTTACACGATTTGCCCGGCAGATTCAAGCCCGTGGTGCAAGATCCATCGGATCAGTCGCGGAGCTTCCGGGCAGGCGGCCGGATAGAAGATGCTTGCAGTAGATTCCCGAATTTGGTAAAATACCGATAATTGCTGGCTATTGTTCTCATAGCCGGGAACAGAGGCGAATTGAACATGAGTCGGTGTGCCCAGTAGATTGCCAAAAGTGGTGCCCTATTGGCCGAGAGTGTGAGCCTTACCGGGCAGGCAAGCGAACGCTCATGACTGGACGAGAACCGAAGCAGATCCCACTCAAACTCGACGTGGGGGCGATGGGTCAGGACCCCAGAGCAACAGAAGGAGCATGGAGATGTCGGAACTGGCACTGCCGGAAAAGACCATATTCGCCATAGTGTTGGCGCTGTATGTCGTTGCCGCCATGGCAGGCGTCCGTCAATTGATGGCCGGTGGTGAGAAATACAAACGGTTCCTTTTGCCGCTCGTTTCGCTGGCGGTTACTCTGGAGGCGGTTCTGCTCGTGTTCAGGGCCGCTGCACTCAAAGCTCTACCTCTCACGGGGTTATTCGAATCCATGATCGTGCTGACTATAGTGTTCGGGCTCGTGTACATATGTCTGAGTATTGTCACCCCACAGGTATGGTTCGGGTCGGTCATGGTGTGGGTGACCCTGGTGGTCGTGCTGCTGGCCGGGGTCGTTGCCGGTCCTACTTCCGAGCCGCACCCTGTGGCAAGGAAGCCGTGGGCAATTGCTCACGGTGTGGCAATGATTCTTGGGGGTGCCTCTGTCATGTTGGCTACGGCAAGCGCTCTTCTGTACCTGGTCGGCAGCCGTAGGCTGAAGAAGAAGCAGGTTTTGCAGGTTCTCGGCAGAGTGCCCAACATGCAGAAGCTTGAGCAAATGACGCTGTTTGGCATACGCGTGGGGTTCATGCTGATTACTATAGGGTTGATAAGCGGGATAGGACTTGTCGCACTGCTGGGCACGGGCGTGCTTGAGTGGCTCGCTGATCCAAAGGTCCTCTGCATTACCGTAGCGTGGGCCTTGTTGGGGATGATGCTGGTGCTAAACCACCTATCTCTGCTGAAGAGCAGGGCAAGGGCGTATATCACAGTTGTTGTATTTGTACTGCTTCTGTTTGCCATTCTCGGTGTGGCGATCTTAGGTGCAACGCGCCACGATTTTTCGTCGCATAGTCCGCCGACTGCAGCCAATACAAGATACGTGTGAAGATGAGAATTAAGGTCTTAGGACTAAACCACAAGAGTGCTCCTGTGGAGATACGCGAGCGGTTGGCGTTTGACGCTGACGAGATGGTCAGAGCGCTGAGAAGGCTCAAGAGCAGGTTTGGCCAGGCGGAGTTCGTACTGCTGTCGACGTGTAACCGCGTTGAAGTGTATTGGGTCAGCGCGCGAGCAGGGGGTGTTGCCGCAGAAGATGTAGCTAAGTTCCTTGCCGAATACCATGATGTTCCACTGAAACAGTTTCAGGAGTTTCTGTACGTTCACCAGGACGAAGACTCGGTCAGACACCTGCTGACGGTCGCGTCGAGCCTGGACAGTATGGTTGTGGGCGAGGCACAAATAATCGGCCAGGTCAAAGAGAGCTATCGGCTCGCGTGCGTGGCGAAGAGCACCGGCAAGGTCTTAAACCGCCTGTTCCATGCGGCCTTTTCCACGAGCAAGAGAGTACACACAACCACCTCGATATCGACCGGGAGGGTCAGCGTGGCGGGTGTGGCTGTAGAGTTAGCCAGGCAGCTTTTTGCTCACATCTCATCGGCGAAAGTCGTCGTGATAGGCGCCGGCGAGATGGGAGAACTGCTCGTACAGCACCTTCTCCAGGTCAAGTGCAAAGACATTACGGTCGTCAACAGGTCGTATGAGCGGGCCAAGGGCATGGCAAAACGACACGGCATTACCGCCCGGCCGTGGGAGCAGCTTACCGAACAGTTGAACGGTGCCGATATCGCTATTGCCTCGGCGGCAGTGCAAGATTATCTGTTCACGGAAGGCAATTTCAAAAAGAGCGTTGACCGGCGGGGTAAAGGTGCACTTTTGATCATTGATGTGGCGGTGCCTCGAAATTTCGAACCCTCCGTAAATCAAATCGAGGACATTTACCTCTACAGCATCGACGAACTTTCCGAGGCAGCCGAACAGAATCTCAAGGCTCGCGAAGATGATATTGCCAAAGGCATGGGAATTGTCGCCGAGAGCGTCTCGGATTTCATGGACTGGTTCAGTGCCAGAGACATAGGTCCCCTGATTGGCGAGATGAGGGAGCGATTCAGACAGATAGGACAGGATGAGTTGCAGCGGTTCTTCGCCGGGGTCAGGCAGGAGGCTTCATGTAAGGAGGTGGCCGAGTCCATGGTCAACCGCATCGTCAACAAACTCGTCCATTGCGTGATAAAGAATGTCAACACTGTTGCTGAAGATCATGGCCCGAGTGAAGCCGCAAAGTTGGTCGATAGCATAGTACAGCAAGCCAACAAGGTATCATTCGGGTCAGAGAATGAAACGGAGACGTAGTTGTGAAAGACTCTTCACAACCAAGGCGCATTCTCAGGCTTCTGTTCTGGGAGAGCACGATAAAGTGCAACCTGGCCTGCGCCCATTGTCGCCGTTTAGATTCGGATGAGCTTGCCTTCAGAGATTTGTCGACAGATCAGGCTGAGAACCTGATAGAGCAATTGGCCGAGTTGGGCAGTGAGCAGCCGATGATGCCGGTGCTCGTATTTTCCGGTGGCGAACCGCTCTGCCGGGACGATCTGTTCGATCTGGTTGGCCGGGCAAGGGCGGCCGGAATCGCACCTGCACTGGCGACCAACGGAACCATGATCGATGCCCCGATTGCCGAACGTATTCGAGATGCCGGAATCGTAAGGGTCGCCGTGAGCCTTGACGGTGCGACGGCACAGATTCACAACCAGTTGCGCCAGGAAGAAGACTGTTTTGAGAAGGCGATAACGGGGATCCGGCATCTCCGTGACAAGAACGTGCCTTTCCAAATAAACACAACTTTGACCAAGCACAATGTCGAACATCTGGATGCTATTTACGAACTCGCCAAGTCGCTTGGCGCAGCCGCCGTGCACATATTCATGCTGGTTCCCGTCGGCTGCGGGCAAATACTGGCCGAGACGGACATGCTCTCCCCCGAGCAATACGAGCAGAAAATGCTTGAGATCTGTCGGTTGGATGGGCTGGGCGAACTGCAGATAAAGGTCACGTGTGGCCCTCACTACGAACGTGTTATCAGAGAGCAGGGCCTGCATAGAACCCGTAGGTCTGCGGCAGAGACCGGCGCCACCGTCCCGGGCAGGGCCGCGCACGGTTCTGCCTCGCGCGGATGTCTTGCGGGCCTTGGAGTGCTGTTCGTCAGCCATCAGGGAGACGTGTTTCCCTGCGGTTATCTGCCCATAAAGTGCGGCAGCATACTCGAGAGCAGTCTGACGGAGATATGGCACAACAGCGAAGACCTCGCGAGGATGCGTGATAGCAGCCGTCTCGAAGGTAAATGTGGCGTCTGTGGATACAGACTGGTGTGCGGTGGATGTCGTGGCCGAGCATACGGCGCAACGGGCAACTACATGGCTGAAGAGCCCTTCTGCGCATATGTTCCGCCGGCTGAGGCGATTGACACCGCTCGGCCGGGCGGTCAAGCAGGATAGACCATGATAAATATCAGTAAACTGTACTGTGATGAGGTTACACCGGGCGACTGGCTGCGCTACGGCAAGAAAGGTTCCGGCGAGCGAGCCGGCGAGATCGTTCCGAAAAAGGCATCGGACAGGCGTCCAATTGTCGTTTGGAACATCACGCGGGCCTGCAACCTCAAGTGTGTACACTGCTATAACGACAGCGGCGCCGGCAAGGCCTCTCATGAGTTGTCAACAGAACAGGCAAAGGCAGTCTTGGACGATCTTGCCGGGTTCAGTGTGCCCTCCGTGTTGTTCTCGGGAGGTGAGCCGCTAATCCGACCCGACTTGTTCGAACTGATCGCACATGCGGTGGATCTGGGGCTGCGGGCGGTTATCTCTACCAATGGCACACTCATAACAGCCGACGTTGCCAAGGAAATAAAACGGCTGGGCGTATCATACGTGGGCATCAGCCTTGATGGAATCGGTCCAGTCAACGACAAGTTCAGGGGCGTATCCGGGGCATTTGATAAAGCCGTGCGCGGGATAAAAAGCTGTCAGAACACAGGCGTACGTGTCGGCCTCAGACTAACGCTAACGGGCCGGAACGTCCAGGACCTGGAGAACTTGTTTGGATTCTTCGAGTCCGAGGGCATCGAGCGGGCCTGCTTTTACCACCTCGTACCAAGCGGGCGAGGAGGGGCCATCGCAGATGAGGACCTCACGCACGCTCAGAGCCGAGGTGCGATCGAGACGATATTGGCCAAGACGAAGCGGCTTAAAGAGATTGGCAGGAAGACGGACATATTGACGGTCGACAACCATGTTGATGGTGTTTACCTGTACTTGAAACTGCTCAAGGAGGACCCTGACCGGGCGGCCAAAGTGTGGCAATTGCTGACCTGGAACGGCGGGGGCATGTACAGTAGCGGAGTTGGCATAGGGTGTATCGATTTCCACGGCAAGGTGCATCCCAATCAGTTCTGGGGACATTACGATTTGGGGGATGTGCACGATAGACCCTTCAGTGAGATTTGGAGCGACACCGACGAGCCGTTGCTTAAGGGCTTGCGCGACCGACGCGCCTACGTCAAGGGCCGGTGTAGACTCTGCAAGTTTTTCGATGCGTGTGGCGGCAGCTTACGGGTGCGCGCGGACTTGCGCTTTGGCGACCCCTGGGCTCCAGACCCGGGATGTTATCTGACCGACCACGAGATTGGCTTGGACGAAGAGAAACAGGCAGAATTGGTTCGCGCGGGAGAGGCTTTCGAGATGGCCAACTATTAGCAACAGAACAGATCCGAACGTCGGGTCCAGACGTCACCTGACTGCCTGGAGTGTTAGGAAACCTGGTATGGCTAAAGACACTAACATGACTGCCGAGGCTCGCGACCGGCCAAGCCGGTACGCCCGGGAGGCTCTTTTCGAGCATCTTCTCTGGCTAATACGGCTCAGGTGGGCCGCGGTTGGCGCCGTCGTTGGCGCCGGTGTGCTGGGCAGCTACGTTTTTCCTGTGCTGACGAGCGCGGTCCCGATCTGGATCTGCGCGGCAGTGCTCTTGCTCTGCAACGTCGTATATTTCTTGGTGGCGACCAAGAAACCAGCCGATACCGGACCCAAGGATATGGCGCTGGGTGTGGTCCAGGCTGAAGTTGATTTGGTCATTCTCACCGCCGTGCTTCACTTCTCTGGTGGGGTGGTCAACCCGTTCTTCTTGTTCTACATCTTTCCCATAATAATAGCAACGATCATACTGCCTCGAAGTCTTTCATTTGCCGTTGGCCTGACGGCCATACTGCTATTCGGCCTACTGGCTATCAATGAACTTAACGGAGGGGGGGGACTCGGTTACTATCCCCTGCAGCTCGCTGCTGCCAGCGGCCTGTCGAGGAATCCGGTATACCTGCTGGGGGCTTTTGTAGCATTCGTTTGCATGGTCGTGTTCGCCCGGTACTTAACGAGCATGATTATAGCGCGGATGGCGGCTAAGGAACTGGAAGCAGCGAGAAACAATGACCTGCTCGAGGCAGTCATCAGCGCGATGTCCGAGGGCCTGATATTCGTCACACGCAAGGGTGAGGTGGCAATTTGTAACCCCGCCGCAAAGCTTTGGAAGAAGGATGGCGGGACCGTCAGGGCCGGCGATTCGTTGAACGGTTTTCCAAAGGTCTTGGCCGAGCGCATACAGCGTCTCCTACTCGGCGGCAATGGAACAAAGGATACGGGGCAGGTAATCGAATTCACCACGACGGGGCCGGAAGAACGGCATATTGAGGCGAAGAGTTCCGCCGTCACAAGTATCGACGGACAAGAACTGGGATACGTGGTTGTGGGCCAGGACCTGACCGAACACAAGAAGCTGGAGCGCGAATTGTTGGAGCGCACAGATGAGGTTACAGCAATCAATGAGATGTTGAAGATGTCACGGGTAGAAATGGCCCAGCGCGAGAAAATGGTCGCGATAGGACAAATGGCCACGGGCATTGCTCACGAGATAGGTAATCCTCTCGCAAGTCTCTCCTCAGTCGTACAGTATTTGGGCCGAACAGCAAAAGCGCACGAAGAAAAGGAACAGCTGCTTGCCATAAGATATCAGGTCAACCGTATCTCTAACATCCTCAAGCGCATGCTGAGCCTTTCTCGGCCCGCAACAGCGGAGCATAAGTGGGTTGACCTTAATGAGCTGATCGATAACACGTTGTCACTCGTCAAGTTCGACAAGCGCGTACGCTCAGTTACTGTTAAGAACATCACGTGTCCCGACCTGCCCATGGTATGGTTGAATCCGCAGCTTCTGGAGCAAGTGCTCTTGAACATCATCATAAATGCGCTGGACGCTATGGATGCAAAGCGGTCGCAACAGGAGCACGTTCTCGAGATAACGAGACAGTCGGACAACGGAACGATCGAAATTCGAGTCAGCGATACGGGGGTCGGGATGAGTCCGGAGGTATGTAAGCGGGCGTTCGAATCCTTTTTTACGACCAAGGAGATTGGCAAGGGCACGGGCCTTGGCCTTTTCATAAGCTATAACCTTGTCACCGAGATGGACGGGACCATCGCTATGGACTCCGAGCCGGACAACGGCACGACGGTTGCAATCCGCCTCCCGATAAGACCCAGAGAAGGATTGATCAGCGGTGGCGACAACCAGAGGGATCCCATCAGTAGTGCCCAGACGCGCGAGGAGCCGCAGACTTGACGTAGACGCTTGCCGGTAGGAATTTGAAAGAATATGACAGTGAAAGATGAAGTAAGCCATGATCAATGAAATACTATTAGCAGATGATGAAGCAACTTTCAGAGAAACTTTTGCCAAGGTCCTTCGTGAAGAGGGGATTGCAGTCACAGACGTGTCTAACGGCACCGATGCCATAGATGCCGTCATGAAGCGGCCTTACGCCATAGCGATATTGGATATCCAAATGCCGGGTGCCGACGGGATAAAGGTCTTGCGAGAGATAATGAAGGTTCGCCCCGAGACACGTGTGATAATGATAACAGCGTACGGCACGGTGGAGATGGCAGTCGAGGCGATCAGACTGGGCGCCTGCGACTACGTGATGAAGCCCGTCATATTTGATGAAATGTTGGCAAAACTGCGACAGCAACTGCGGTATCTGGACTTGGAGGAGGAGAATCAGGAGCTCAAACGCGAGTTGGGCAGCCAGTTTAGCATTGAGCAGATCGTAGGCCGTACGCAGTCGATGCAGCAAGTCTTTGAGATGATCCGGAAGGTGGCTCGAACCAAGAGCAACATCCTGATCACGGGAGAAAGCGGTACCGGCAAGGAACTGGTCGCGCGGGCAATACATTCATTGGGTTCGAGGAATGGCAAGCGTTTCGTTGCGGTCAACTGCGGGGCAATACCCGAGAATCTGCTGGAAAGTGAACTGTTTGGTCACAAGAAAGGAAGCTTCACATCTGCCCATGAGGACAAGAAAGGGCTTTTCGAGACTGCGGGTGGCGGGACTCTATTTCTCGACGAGATTGGCCAGATGCCCATCAGTTGTCAAGCAAAGCTCTTGCGGGCGGTTGAAGACAAACAAATACTGCCCGTGGGCTCCACCGAGCCTATAGCTACTGATCTGAGGTTCGTTGCCGCCACCAACCGGGATCTGCTTGACGAGATACGGGAGGAGCGGTTCAGAGAAGATCTATACTACAGGATGAACGTTGTGGGTATTCACCTGCCACCCCTGCGTGACAGAAAAGAAGATATCCCGTTGCTGGTGAATCATTTCATAAAGAAGTACAATGCCGAGATGAGCAAGCAGTGCACTGGGGTCAGCGACGAGACCATGCGTATGCTCATGAGTTATGAGTGGAAGGGTAACGTAAGGGAAATGCAGAACGTGATTGAGCGAGCGGTGATATTTGCTGAGGATGATATCATAAGGGTCTCGGACATTGGATTCGTAGGGTCCGGGGCCACAGCAGTCAGTCAAGGCAACGATGTGCTCTACGACGCCGTCAAAGCGTATGAGAAAGAACACATACGCCAAGTCTTGAACAAGTATGATTGGAACAAAGCCGAGGCTGCAAAGGCTCTGAAGGTGGGCTTATCGAGTTTGTACAGGAAGATTGACGAGCTCGAAATCGACCCCTGCGAGCACAGGAGGAAAGGGCAAAGGCAATCGGCATGACTGTGTGAATCTTGAGGCCCTGCAGAATCTGAGAAATCTATCCTGAAGGCCGCGGAGATTGGTCGCAGTAGGCAGTTATGGAAGGGCCAAACAAGGTGCCGCGACCGGCCGGAAATGAACAATACGGGCCAATTGGCAGCAATATGTCATGGGCATATCATGCACGCGTGAGAGGAGTAAGGCAATGAGGATCAGCAAGGCTACGGCGTATGGGCTTCACGCTCTGATGTTCATGGTCAGGCACATTACACAGTTGCCAGTCACAACGGAGACGATGGCCAAAGGAGAGGGAATTCCGCCAGGGTATCTCGCCAAAATATTTCAACGGCTCGTGGGAGCGGGTTTCGTCAGAGCTGTAAGAGGCAGCGATCGGGGATACGTCTTCGCCAGGCGGCCGGAAGAGATCAGCTTGCTTGAGCTTTTCGAAGCGATGGAAGGCGGGCCGTTATTTTCAGAGTGTTTCTTGAAGCACTGTGACTGTGGAGGAACGACGGAAAACTGCCGCATTTACGCCGAATGGGTCAGAGCCACAGATGAGGTCAACCGATTACTTGCCGATACGAGCGTAGCCGCGGCTGCCTGGAATCATCCGGACCATCGGTTCTACGGCTTGTCCGAGTCTCTTAAGAGCGCAAAGAAGAAACCGAAACGGGGAGCGACAAGACAAAGCACGACATATCAGTAATGCCGCTTTGGGAGAGTGCAGGTTGCCGAGTATGTATTGCACGCGATAATTCCCAACACGCATTTTGTGTGTTCATTTCTTCCTGTCACCCCAGTAAGCCAAGCCATTGAATGCGGCGTAAAGACAAAGGCTCACGACACTTGCCTGAGCCCGTGTCGCTTCTGCTTCGGGGGCAAAGAACATCGCGGAGTATGCGACAGCACTCCACCTGAAAGTGCAATGCCCCACGTTCTATCCTGGAGCTTCCAGAAGATCAGGAGAACGGCCGATGTGAGAATCGCGTTACCAAATTAAGGAGTGCGAATAAGGAACATATTCAATAGCTGTCCTGAGGAAAGGATTGGGACACTCTTTGTAGGCCATCCGTTCAATACCTAATAGCACAGATGCAAACGCAAGAATGTCAGCGAGCTGAACTAAAACAAAGGATAGCCACAACGGGATCTGTCTGAATCTCTTTCTCAATAGGAACGCAATGCCATAATGTCCGACAAACATCTCACCGCCCCAATTCGCTCAGCGAACCCATCATCAAAAGAACCATCCTGGAAGTTCGACCTACGAAATATTGTTCGCTGCCGACCGTGTGGAAACCCCAGCCAAGGTAGAACGTGATCGCACGATCATTGCCCTGCCACACACGCAACCAACATGACTCGTAATCACCCCTGACCGCAGTTCCCAAGATGGCGTTCATCAGTTTTGTGCCTACCCCCCTGCCGACCCAGCGAGGCATCGCATAGAGACGCGTCAATTCGATCGGACGAGGTCCATCAATTTCCGGGGGCGGTTGAGTCGGCTCAAGCCTGGCGTATCCGCAAAGGCTACCTTGGACAGTAGCCAACAGGTAGGTAATCTTCGGATCCGCCAATTCTGATCGCAACCGATCGACACCGAAGGCTCGGCTTGTGTAGCTCTTGAGTTCATCCTGTGGAATGATGCTCTTGTACGAGAGTGTAAAGGTTAGTTTCCCGATTTCAGCCAGAGGCTCGGCGTCATTCTTTACGGCCCGTCGTACTACTATCTGTTCGCTTTGATCAGGCACGGTGGCGCATCACTAAGCCCGCGGTCGATTCTCTGATTCCACTATTCAGCCTCGACACAGGTTGACGGGAGCCGCCAAGAAACAGCACACTTACTCTTGTTTCTTATCCGGATTTCTCCCTTTTCGGTCACAGGCAAGCTGTCCATCCTCATCGTGGTAAAAACTGCAGCCCCCCTCAAACTCCTCCTTCAGCCTCACCCTCGCACGATGCAATCGGATCTTGACGGTGTCGAGGCTGACTCCAAGTATCTCGGCAATCTCGTGGTTCTTCAGGTCCTTCAATTCGCTGAGTGCCAGAACGGTTCGGTAATTCTCCGGTAGCCGGCCAACAAAGCTGCGAATGCACTCGGTCATTTCTTTTCGGATGGCTTCTCGCTCCGCCGAGAGACCCTTCTCATCTACACAGACATCTTCGCCCTTCCCTTCGGATGCATCACCTGGGTTCTCCAGCCGTATTCTCTGCCTATCGCGCTGAAAAGATGAACTTCGCATTCTGTCCAGAGCGGTATTAGTTGCAACCCGGTATATCCAGGTCGAGAGTTTGGACTGCCCTTTGAAATCACTCAAGCCCTTGTTGACCTTGATGAAGACTTCTTGGGTCAGGTCTTCGGCCTCGCGCTCCCCGACAAGTTGCTTCAGATAGCGACTTATCCTCGTGTAGAACTCATCATAGACCGCATCAAAATCTGTCCCATTCTTGTCCATTCTCATGCCCCGTCATACTCTCTCATCTCACGGCAGAAGCTCTGCTTTAATACCATGCTTGCTCGCCTCGTCCAATGTAGGCTGACCCAGACAATACACCTTGACACCGGCCGGCACGGAACCGTACCGGCTCAAGAAAGCCCGAACAGTTGACCCACTTGTGAATAGGATCTGGTCGATATAGTCAAAGTCAACTTCGTCTGGCTCGACTTCTATATTTCGATACACAACCACCGCGTCAACCGTAGCGCCGGCCTCGGCAAGGCCATCCGACAGCCCGCTCGCGCCGGCCTTGGGTCTCACAAGCAGAATCTTCCTGCCTTCAACATCTATCTTCCGAAACTCTCTGAGCAGACCAACGCTCGATTCCAATTCCGGCAGCATATCTGCCAGCACGCCGTAACCCTTGAGTTGTTCGGCGGTCGTCTTACCGATGGCCGCGACCTTCACCGACCCGAGGGCTCGCGCATCGAGCCCGATAGCATGCAGCCTTTCAAAGAAGAAACTCACGCCATTCGTGCTGGTAAACACGAGCCAATCATAGGGGGACAGTCTGCTGAGTATCGCATCAGCTTTAGTGTGATCCTCAAGTGACACGCACCGGATCAAAGGCCTGTGAACAACAGTCCCGAGATGGCCATATTTCTCAGGGTGCATGCCGGGCAGAAGTATCTTCGGCCTCTTGCCAAACCAATCCAACTTCTCCTTAAGTGCCACGACCTGGCCAACAACGAATACCGCCGGAGTTCGCAAACGTGCGCGCTGCGCTACTTCCACAAAGCTCTCCAAAGTCCCCTCGACAACCCGTTGGTCGTAGCGCGTGCCATTCTCGACTGCTGCAATTCTAGTCTCGCTGGGCCATCCCGACTCCCGAAGTGTCTTGATTATCTCTTCGATGTTTGCCACCGACATCAGAAAGACAAGGGTGTCTGCTCTGGGGGGCTCGACTTTCTTCTCATCTCTGCGATGTCCCGTGGCTAAGGCAACGCTTGACGCGTAACCTCTATGCGTGGGCGGTACGCCACCGTAGCAGGGAGCCGCCAGGGCGCTGGTGATGCCGGGAACAACTTCGAAGTCTATTGCCGCCTCCACACAGGCTTCGGCCTCCTCGCCTCCCCGCCCAAACAGATAGGGGTCACCGCCCTTGAGCCGAACCACGGTCCCGTTGCCCCGGGCCTTTTCCACCAGCAGCGCATTGATCTCTGATTGTGGCATCGTGTGCCGCCCCGCATACTTGCCTACCGATATGACCTCAGCGTCTGCTCTGGCGACCCTGAGCAGCTCCGTCGGTATCAGGTGGTCGTGGAGAATAACGTCGGCCTGCGATATCAGTTGATATCCTTTCCGCGTGATCAGCTCTGCATCACCTGGGCCGGCCCCAACAAGATAGACTTTCCCCTTTGACATCTTAGTGCCCCCACCAAGCCTCTTTTTAAAGCGAAAAGAAAAAAATCTGAGATTCTCACAAATGAGAATCACAGCCGAGTACTTCGCACTAACAGGCCGCCACAGACTTGGGCCTGACCGGCGTTTGCCCAACATCAGTGCCGTTTCCCAGGACGCGAGTATACTGCACTCGGCGCACTTCAGTCAAGCGAAAAGGCACGCCCTTTGTCCACCAGCTTGCCACAGCCGAATCACCGCGTTTCAACTCGTAGGCGAAGCACCACGCGCAAGAGACAGTTCAAGTCGCACACCGCGCCAGTCCTTTTCAATGTGCTCGCTATTACAACCGCGATAGATGGATTCGAAAAGCAAGTCAAGACCTATCCGTGTTGCACAGACGGCGTTGCGACACACTCGCCCGCAGAGGATGGAACGCAGTCGAGAAGATCAGCGCGCCTATAGGCGCGGAAGAATGGCGATCTGACACCGTCACATCCACTGCTGCTGTGCAAACTTGCGAAGCACCTGGCAGTTCGAATGTTCCGACGCGAGGTTCTCATAATTGAGAAATGCGGCCTTTCTTGTCGCTTGTGCTCGCGTAACGATCGGGCTGCAGATTGAAGAAAATACTCGGATACGGTAGCATAGTCTATACAGGCGCCGTTGATTGCTCCGAAAAGTGATTCAGACCGCGCCAAAGACGACATGCACAAAGTTGCCGCGCACCGCAGAATGACGCATTAGAATCTATTGCAGGCTCGTATGACTTGTGCTTATATAAGCCACATCATTGAGTGGACGTGTCCGTTCTTTCTTGGATCGAATTCGAGGCCACAGAGAAGAGAAAGGGTACAGTGAAGTTGAAAGGCGGCTACAACGTATTATTGCAGGGCAGACCCGAATCCACGGTAAGGCTCATGCCCGAACCCAGCGTTCTCTACTTGCCATTGCGCAGTAAGCGCTTTGCGTTCAGTGAACTGAGCGTAAAGGAGGGCGAGTATGTGAACGCCGGCGATATCCTGGCAAGGGACCCAGACAACTTCGGCGTGCCCTTGCTCGCACCGCGTGGGGGGAAAGTGCGGTTAGAGAAGGTGCCGGGCCACATAGTAATAGAGGACGCGGCCAAGGTCCAAGAGCACGCCGATATGGCCGAAGAGGAACTGTTGCACCTAGAGCAGGAGATGGGCGCCGGAGGCATAAAGCGGTACAAATTAGTAACGTTGGGGGCGTGGGAATTCTTCTACGATGCCTACACCGGCGCGGTGCCCGATCCACTGGGCACGCCACAGGCGATAATTGTCTCCATTGCGAGTCTGGAGCCTTTTGTGGCCCGAGGAGATGCACAGCTTCGCAATCGCCTCCTGAATTTCACGAGGGGTCTCGAACAACTGCAGTCTCTTCTGGAATACCAGCCGATATACTTAGTGATGCCCGATGTGGAATCTGAGTTTGTGAATCTGCTTCGAAACCACATACGCGGGTATGCGTGGGTAAAGATCGTTGAGATACCGCTCAGGTACCCGCACGACCACGTTGCCATTCTGGCTCGCAGGCTGGGCCTCAAGCGTAGCAACGGACCCATATGGGCCGTCCGAACCGAAGGAGTCCTCGCAACGGACCGCGCATTGACCCTTACGAAACCCTGCCTTATCAGGATTGTCTCAATTGGCGGAATAGGGGTCAATTCGCCCGCTCACCTCAATGTTATGCCTGGATATCCGATTAAAATGATCAAGGAACGGTACGTATTCGAACCCGCTGCGCGACTGATCAACGGAGGCATCCTTACCGGCGAACCTCTGGGAGCCGAAGCTTTGGGGCTGGACACTGAGTGCAGAGGGCTGACCGTTCTTCCCGAACTGGAAGATAGAGAATTCCTCGGATTTATCAGGCCGGGCTGGGACCGGAGCTGTTACGCGGGCTGCTTCTTGAGTTCGCTGAGGGTCAAGTTCCACGAGCGGTTCACCACGGGGATGCGAGGCGAAGGCCGGCCCTGCATCTCCTGCAGTTTCTGTGAGGACGTATGTCCCGCCGGGATTATGCCCCATCTGATCCACAAGTATTTGTACCGGGATTTGATTGAAGAGGTCGATATGGCCCGCGTGGATCTCTGTGTCGAATGTGGGCTCTGCTCCTTTGTTTGCCCGTCCAAGATAGATCTTAGGCAGCAATTTATCGACGCCAAGGCCCTCATTGAACAAGAGAAGCAAGAGCTGCGCAAGGAACAGGAACGCCAGGAAAAGGAACGCGAAGAGCAAGCAGCCACCAAATCGGTCGAGGAGAAGGACGCGTGAAAGTACTGCTGAAGGTTTTTGAGGCTGTTCGCCCGACTTTTGAGCAAGGCAAGCTCAAGGCTTTCAAGCCTCTTTATGAGGCCATGGAGAACTTCTTCTTCGCACCCTCGACAACGACGACGACGGCCCCGCACGTCCGCGACCCTCTCGACGTCAAACGCCTCATGTCGATGGTGATCATAGCGCTTCTGCCAAGCATCGCTGCGTCATTCTACTTCTTCGGGCTGCGGATGGTGGCGATGATAATTGTCTCATATGCGGCCGGCGGCGCCGTCGAAGTTATTTTTGCCATCGTGCGCAAGGAGAATATCAACGAGGGATTCCTGGTTACCGGCATGCTGTTTCCACTGATCTTGCCGCCCGCGTTGCCGCTTTGGATGGTCGGGCTTGGCGTGGCGTTTGGGGTGTTCGTGGGCAAAGAATTGTTCGGGGGAACCGGGCGCAACCTGTTCAACCCTGCCCTTGTGGGGCGTTGCTTTCTGTCTCTTGCGTATCCGAAGACGATGTCTGCCAGTTGGCTTGAGCCGAGTCGCGACTTGGCGGGTCGGTTACTCCAATATGTTGACGCGTCGAGTGTCGATGCCCTGAGCTCGGCTACGCCACTGGCACTGGCCAAGCAAGGAGAATTCGCCTCCCTTTCACATCAGCTTTTCGGAAGTGTCTCGGGCAGTGCGGGCGAGACGTCCGCAATAGCGATCATCCTTGGCGGAGTGTTCCTGCTGCTGACGCGCGTGGCAAATTGGCGGACGGTTGTCGGCATCCTCGGCTCGTTTGCCCTGCTTGGCGGAGTGCTTCACTACGCTCACCCGGAGAAAGTCGGACCGGTGCTCTGGCACTTATGTGCCGGAGGTCTGCTTTTTGGCGCGTTCTTCATGGCCACCGACCCCGTCTCAAGCCCCATAAGCAATGCAGGCAAGTGGTGCTACGGGATAATGATCGGCTGCGTAACGGTACTGATACGCGGTTTCACAGGATACGTAGAGGGGGTGACTTTCGCGATTCTGTTGGGCAATATTTTCGCCCCGATACTCGATGAAATGGTAATTGCAGTCCGCATTAGGAGGCTCAGAAGTGAAGGGTAATCTCTACGCCCTGGCCTATGCTGCAGTTCTTGGCACCGTCTGCGCCCTGCTTCTGACCGCTGCGGCGGCGGTGACGGCACCGTACAGGCAAGCTAACGCCGAAGCAGAAGAGGTATTGAATATCCTCAGGGTGCTCCAAGTTCCGTTGCAGGACGACACTTCCGCCCGGCAGTTGGGCGAGGTATTCAAGAGCAACGTGCGAGAAGAGCAGCGCGGCGACGTAGCCGTTTACGTCTATTCTCCGTCGGCAGATCAGGGAGCGATTGCCTTGCGCTTTGCGGGCCCCGGACTGTGGGGCCCGATCAAGGGCTTTTTGGCATTGGAGCCGGATATGAAAACGATTCGGGGCGTAACATTCTACGAACAGGAAGAGACGCCAGGTCTCGGCGGAGAGATCGTCTCGTCGGCGTTTCGCGAACAGTTCGTGGGTAAATCGATAGTGGATCAAAACGGCAATCCCGGCATTGTCATCAGCAGCGCCGGGGAAACCGCACCTAACAAAGTCGATGCCATAAGCGGAGCAACGATGACCTGTGACAAAGTCCAGGCAATGCTCAACTCGGCCATAGGGGATATTCTCAAGGAGAAGAATTAGCGATGGCAAGTGATCAACAACCGGCCTGCGTGTCCTGTGAGCCAAAGGGGCTGTGCGGCGGCAAGGGGCTTTTGACACTCAAAGAAGGCGCGTGGGCAAACAACCCCTTGTCCATCCAGGTGCTGGGCATTTGCTCTGCTCTGGCGGTCACAAACCGGCTGGAGAATTCACTTGTTATGGGTGCGGCCCTTATTTTCGTCTGCGTGGGCTCAAATCTGTTGGTCTCACTGCTGCGCAAGCACACGCCTCATCGCATACGCATGATCGCCGAAGTGGCGATTATCGCCACTTTTGTCATACTTTTCGACCAGTTCCTTAAGGCCTTCTACTGGGACATGTCAAAACAGCTCGGTCCCTATGTCGGCCTGATAATCACAAACTGTATCATCATGGGTCGGGCCGAGGCCTTTGCACTTCAGAACCCGCCCATACTTTCCATAGTTGACGGCGTCGCCAACGGTCTCGGCTATGCCGCAATACTCGCCATAATCGGCTTCTTCAGAGAGCTGCTCGGTACCGGAGAGGTAATGGGCCACCCGGTGCCTTTCACCGACTGGTACACGCCCAACCAGCTTATGATCCTGGCCCCCGGGGCCTTCTTCGCACTCGGGATAGTGATAGGGATTTTCAACGCGTTCAAAGGCCCAGAGCCTGAGGAGAAGAAGTAATGACCGAGACATCGGCATGGGTGATATTCATCGCTGCGATATTCACCAACAATATCTTGCTGACGAACTTCTTAGGCATGTGCTCGTTCATCGCCTGCTCGGGGCAAATAAGGACATCCATCGGCTTGGGCACCGCGGTGATTTTCGTTATGACTATGACGACGATGCTGAACTACGTAATCTACCATTTCGTCCTGGTGCCTTTCGGCCTTGTACATTTGCAGTTTATCGTCTTCATAGCGGTGATTGCGGCCTTCGTGCAGTTGGTTGAGATGTTTGTCGAGCGGTTTAGCCCGAGGCTGTATTTCGCGCTTGGCATATTCTTGCCTTTGATAACGGTCAATTGCGCCATCCTCGGGGCATCTCTTTTCATGATCATTCGCAACTACAGTTTCATTCAATCAGTCGGCTTCGGCCTGGGCGCAGGAATCGGCTGGGCGGTGGCAATTGTCATGTTAGCCGGCTTGAGACAAAAAATGCGGTACAGTAATGTCCCTCAACCATTTCAGGGTGTGGCGATATCAATGGTCGTTACCGGTGTCCTTGCGATGGCGTTTATGGGCTTTGCGGGAATGGTGTCAATCCAATAGGAGCTACGGATGATCTACTTGTTGTCGGTAATTTCATTCGCCGGCCTCACTGTTGCGCTGGCAGCGATGTTGATGGTCGCTGAGCGTCTGTTGATCAACTACGGCATTTGTAAGCTCGACATCAACGCGGGTGAAAAGCCGCTTGAGCTTGACGGAGGCCAGACTCTGCTGGCGAGTCTATACGCCAATGAGTTATTTATACCGTCGGCATGCGGGGGCAAAGGCTCCTGTGGACACTGCAAGATCACCATCACATCCGGTGGCGGGCCCGTCCTGCCCACCGAGACCCCCTACCTGACCCGAAAGGAGATTCGTTCGAACGTACGCTTGGCCTGCCAAGTCAAGATTCGTGAGGACATCTACGTCAGGATACCGTCGGACCTGCTGAATGTGAGGATGTACTCCGCCACAGTGGAGAGCTCCGTCGATCTGACGTACGACATAAAAGAGATAGTGTTCCGTCTCGACGACCCTGCAGAGATTTCGCAGCGACCCGGCCAGTATGTCCAGGTTCAGGCCCCCTCCCCGGACGGGCCGGTCTTTCGGGCCTACTCCATTAGCTCTCCCGCCTATGAGGAGAATATTGTCCAGCTTTGTGTCAGATTGGTTCCCGGCGGCATCGGTTCGACATATCTGCACACCATCAAGCCCGGGGATACTGTCAGTTTCACGGGACCTTACGGTGAGTTTTGGCTCAACGAGGACCCGGCGGTCGAGATAGTATGCGTCGGTGGAGGTGCCGGGATGGCGCCGATGAGGAATATTATCTATACGCTTTACGACCGATGGCCGGACCGCGTCTGCTGGCTGTTCTTCGGATGTCGAACCACGCGTGATATCTTCTATCTCAAGGAATTTGAGGAACTCGCCAAAAAGCGTCCCAATTTCCATGTGGTGTACGCTCTGTCTGATGAACTTGCTGAGGATGAGGAGTGGAATGGGGAAACGGGCTTCATACATTTGTCGGTTGACAAGTGCCTGGAAGCCGGCGTCAGACGGCAAGCTTTCCTTTGCGGGCCGCCGCTTATGATTGAGGCAGTGACGAGAGTCCTCGAAGAAAAAGGTATCTCTAATGAGGACATCTTCTATGACGAGTTTTGACGATAGCCCCGGACGACCGGCCGTTGACATAAGAATCAGGATTTGCCTCTGTTGAGCAATTGCATGTCCAATCAAACTCACAAGTACGATGACAGCGATTCGCCAACGAGGGAGAGCGGACAATGTGAATACATGGCGATCGGTACAGAGAGCCGAATGATTCTGAGGTGTGTCTCTTTGTGGTGAAGGCGTCGTTGTTCGTTGACATTCGGGAGGCCAATCCAAAAAGGCCGGTTGCCCTGCAGATTCCAGTCGATGGGTTGTAAGGATATTTGCCAGCCCCGTGCTCAGTCGACCGACTGGCACCATTAACAAGGACGTCCGTTGAGAGGTGGATTATGGAGAATATGAAGATTCTTATTGTTGACGATGATGTAGATCTCACCAAGGCCATTAGGGCCACTCTGGAGAGTAACCAGTATACGGTAGTTACGGCTGCCGACAGAGCAACCGGGATGGAGAGAGTAAAAAGTGAAAGACCGGACTTGCTCATACTTGACGTTATGATGGGCACGTGGCACGACGGCTTTGAAATGTCCAGGGAAATAAAGAGTGATCCGCAACTGAAGGACATACCCATCCTAATGCTCACGTCGATCGAAGACAAAACGGGCATAGAGTTCAAGTCGACGGCCGGGGATCCAAAGTGGCTGCCGGTTGACGGCTTCCTGGACAAGCCCGTGGAACCAGACGTCTTGTTGGCTGAGGTCAAGAAACTACTGCCGAGTAAGGCTTAGTATGGAACCGGGACCTGAAAATGCCAGGTTAGTGCAGCGAGCCTTCTGGCTGATTCGGCTCAGGTGGGTAGCTGCGATATCCGTAGGTGCAGGCACGTTCTTCTGCAGCAACGTGTTGGGCATCGTGATACAGGAACGGGCTCTCTACGGCATCGCAATACTGTTGACGGCGTACAACTTGGCGGTTTACTTATTACTGAGGCACTTCACAGGAGCCCGCGATGAGGTCCCGTACATTGCAGTGAAAAGGGCCATTAACTTCCAAATGTGTGCTGACCTGCTGATCTTGACGGTTCTGCTGCACTTTTCAGGCGGAATCGAGAACCCGCTGGTCTTCTACTTCATATTTCATATGATCTTGGCGAGTATTCTACTGTCGGTGCGGGAAAGCTATCTGCAGGCCACGTTTGCTGTCCTGCTTTTCGGTCTGTTGGTAGTGCTCGAATACACACATGTTCTGCCGCACCATTGTCTGGAGGGGTTCGTAGGTCATTGCTCTTACCGTGCCGGTCTTTACATTCTCGGAGTATTCTTCGTGTTCGCAAGTACTTTGTACTTGGTAGTGTACATGGCAAGCTATATTTCCGTGAGGCTCAAGCGAGCCGAGAAAGCTCACATCCAAGCCAACACGTTGCTCAGAGAAAAAGACCGGATAAAGGATGAGTACGTCCTGCGCGTAACACACGATATCAAAGGGCATCTCGCGACGATACAGAGTTGCCTGGGCGTCGTAGCTAATGGGACAATCGGCCGGCTCGATGAACAGCAAGCCGATTTCGTCAAGACTGCTCACACCAGAACCAAAAAGCTTACCGCCTTCGTGAAAACGTTGCTGAAGCTGACGCAGCTAAGACTGAACGGCGAATCGCAAATGGACGTTTTCTCGTTGAGAGATACAGTGTGCAGCGCGGTGACTGGAGTGAAGGCAAAGGCCCGCGATAAGTCGATTACCGTTGAAAGTGACATCCAACTGTCGAGGGACCGGATATATGGCAACCAGGTCTCCGTTGAAGAAGTGATCACGAATCTGCTGCTTAATGCCGTAAAATATACGCCGGAGAACGGCACAATCGCCGTAAGGACGAAGAACGAGAACGGCTCTGCACTCGTCGAAATCTCCGACACAGGTATCGGCATACCCGAGGATGAACTCGGCAATGTGTTCGACGAGTTCTTCAGGGCCAGCAACGCCCGAGCAGTGGAGAAGGACGGCACCGGTTTGGGACTATCGATAGCAAAACACATAGTGGAAAGGCATGGCGGGAGAATATGGGTTGAGAGTAGCCAGAACAAGGGAACGAAGCTCGCCTTCACGCTGCCGATAAGTACTTAGCGACTCTCAATTATGTAATCCGCATGATCTCGTAAGGCTGAATTCTTTGAACTGAAAGACTCATGGCAAAGCACTTTAGACCCGTATCACAGTTGATGAGAAGACTGAATCAATTAAGCTGGAAAGTGAAAATTCTGCTTCTTGCCGCAATCGCGATGGTCGTTGCCTCGGGCTTTGTGGCTGTGTCGGAGCAGCCGGGCTTCTGCAATTCCTGTCACATTATGAATGACCATTACGATAGCTGGAAGGCATCGTCGCATAGTGAGGTCAATTGTCTCGATTGCCATCTCCAACCCGGGTTTGTCGGCCATGTAAAGGGCAAGATCAACGGTCTGGCACAGGCAGTTGATTGCATCGTCGGCCGAGTCGGCACAAAGCCAAATGCCCGCGTCCTGGATATCTCGTGTCTGAGATCCGAGTGCCACAACACCGAAGAACTTATATCAGACCAGATCGACTACAAAGGCATCAAGTTCACTCATGAACATCACATTGCCAAAACGGTCGATGGGATCGAAATATCGTGTGGTACCTGCCACAGTCACTTCGAAGGGGATGAACACTTCAGCGTAAATACCGATGTTTGCTTTACGTGCCACTTTCTCAAAGGTGATGAAGACGGCGAAAGACTCGTCCAGACAGATTGCCAAAGTTGTCACGAGGTCCCTGACAAGACCATAGAGCGTGGATCGGTGATCATCAACCACGCTGAGTTCGTCTCGTACGAAGCGAGCTGTGAAGACTCGTGCCACAAAAAAGAGCTCGAACAGAAAAGCGAGGTCTCCGAGAGCGTGTGTTTGAATTGCCACAGTTTTAGAAAGGAGCACCTGGCCGAAAGTGTGGAACTGCACGCCGTCCACACCGGGTCCGAGAAAGTTGAGTGCTTTGCGTGTCACGGCAAAGTATCGCACGGCGCGACAGGCGTGTTATCGGTTCTGGCCATGATGGATTGCCAAAACTGCCACAGTGACACGCATCGAGCTCAGCGAATTATATATGCTACCCAACATCCCATGCAGGGCCAGGCAACATGGCGAGTTCTGAGCCCCATGTTTCTCACCCATGTCGAGTGTACCGGATGCCACATCGAGCAGGTGGAGAAAAAACCGGGTGCGTTGGACAGCCTCGGAAAAGTCGCCAAAGCCGTGCCTCGCGCCTGCGATAAGTGCCACGAGCCTGGCACGGGGCAAAAATACATTCCCTTCTGGCAGGGAAAAATAAAAAAACTGCACGGCCAGGTCAAAGACAAATTGGACGCCCTACTGGACCGGCTCGCCGGCGAAGCCGATGATAATAGTGTTAGAGAAGTGAAAACGAAGCTTGCGCGTGCAAGAACCCTTGTCGATTCGGTCGAGGCCGACGGCAGCTGGGGGGTGCACAACTTGAAATACACCGAGTCGATACTTCTCGAAGCAAATGGCATAGTGAACGAAGCAATGGAGCGTGGATGGTGATAGACCTGATTCGATGCCAGCCTTTTTCGAGACGGGCCCGCACTACTGTTCCCATAATCGCAGTTGTGTCTATACTGGTCGGCCAAGTCTCTGGCTACTCGCCGGCGATGCGGCGGGCTATGTTGGCCGGACCATGGGAGATAGTCGTCCAGAATGGCATGGAGGGACCGTCGATGCGCTTCCCGCTCAAAGTCGCCGATGATAACAAGGTGACTGGTCTTGATGCTGTCCTGCCACTTACGGGCTCGCCGATCAAAATCAAGCTTGTGAAATACCTGCCTGATCTGAAGTGGGAAATGTCCGCCGCCTCGGATCCGAATGGCGGTATTGTGGCGAAGCTGAAGGCCCAAGGTAAGAATCTGAGTCAGGACATATGGCTGAGTTCATCGGATCGTGCCCGGCGAGCGATATCATCAAGAATTGGCGGCGTGAGAATTCTGGGGCTCCGTCGTCCCAAACAAACGCAGCAGATAGCCCAAGAGCTAACTCGCAGCAAGTCGGTCGGCATTGTGTCGGTTTGGGAAAAGGACGCTGTCGTACCGCTCGAATATGTTGTTGGAACCGGCAAGACAATTACCCTGCCCGGATCCGATCGCAAGCTGGCCATTCTCAGATACATGCCGCACTATTCAATCGATACGAAGACGAAAGAGGTGGTCAATCAGTCGAACGAGCCGGTGAATCCTGCAGTTGAAGTTCGCTTCAGCGACAACGGTAGAGTTTACGAACAATGGATCTGGTCCAAGTTTCCCACATCCCCACATGCCGCCGAACAACTTCCACTTCGCGTGGAGTTCGCCGATTGTGATCTGGACGGAGCGCCCGGGAAATACATTCTCATGGGAGGACATGGAGCTGAACCGTGGTTGTTCTATTCGAAGCAGGGCAACAGAACTTGCGAAAAAGCCAAGCTCAAGCATCCTTATCCCTTTGCCGACGCGGCATATTCCTTCAGTATCGAGGAGTATTTCACTAACGCGATCGTGAAGAGCGATTGGAAGAACGGCTCCGAAGAGCTCATGCACCCTGCCCTTGTCGCAACGATTGCAGAAAGCGAGAAAGAAGAACAGGTCGTCCTCGAACTCAACAAGCCGACCCATCACAAGGCTAAGTCGGGGATGATCGTCATTGTGTACAGGCGCGAGGCCTCGGAACCCGGGCCCGCCAATTGAGGTAAGTGTTGTCAGGCAAGACAACAAGATTTGCGTGGCCCAACAAGGCCCATGAATAGTAATTCGTAGAGAGGACGTGATGGTATGAAGATGTCAGATAGATTTTGTAGAATGTTCGTTGTTCTCTTGATTGGCGTCGTCGCTTCCAGTGCACTGGCGGCGGAGAAGCCAACCTCACCGCAGAAGACGTGTGTTACCGAAGAGTGTCATGCAGATTACAGCAAGAGAACATTCGTACACACGCCGGTTGGCCTGGGCGACTGCAAGTCGTGCCACAAAGCCGTGAAGCCCGAGGAACACACATGGAGAGTGCTGGAAGGAAAAGACCTCTGTGAGAACTGCCATTTGGAACAGGCCGCAAAGAAGAACGTCCATGACCCCTTGAAGACTGGCGACTGCGTCCAATGCCATGATCCACACAGCAGCGAGGTGAAAGCTCTTCTCAAGAAGAAAAGCGTCGCCGAGCTCTGCCGGAGCTGTCACCCTCTCGTAGAACAGGCCGAATTCCTTCATGGCCCAACAGCGGTCGGCGAATGTTCAGTATGTCATAGTACCCACAGCAGCGACTATGAGAGCCTGCTCACAATGGAGCCTTTACAGCTCTGTATTTCCTGCCATATCGTGACAAAGAGCGAATTAGAGAAGTTCGAGTTCATTCATGAACCCGCCAAGGGCGACTGTGCCGGCTGCCACGATCCTCACGGCGCCGATAACTGGCAAATGCTCAGAACCAGCGCACCTGACATGTGCTATCCGTGTCACGAGGACATAAAGAAAATCGCCGACACTTCGAAGCATAAGCACAATGTAGTTAGCACAGAGGATGGTTGTCTGATGTGCCACACGCCTCACGCATCAACCGTGAAATTCATATTGAAGAGCGACCCGACGACTCTTTGCATGACCTGTCATGATAAGGCGGTCGGCATAGGTACAGACGAGGTGCTGGGAGCCTTTACAGCTGAGATTGAGAACAAGAAATACCTTCACGGCCCCGTCAAAGAAAAGGATTGCAGCGGGTGCCACGTCAGCCACGGCAGCGAACACTTCAGACTTCTGGCCAAGGAATATCCTCCCGTATTCTATGCCCCGTTTGCCGAAGAGAACTACGACCTGTGCTTCGGCTGTCACCCCAAAACCCTGGTGCGCACCGCGAGAACCGACGATCTCACCAACTTTAGAAACGGCAATCTGAATCTGCACTTCTTGCATGTGAACAAAGAGCGTCGCGGGCGGACCTGCCGGGCGTGCCATCACACCCATGCGAGCAACCTGCCTAAACACATCCGTGAAAGTGTCCCGTACGGCGCCTGGACCCTGCCCGTAGGTTTCTCCAAGACCGAAACAGGCGGCACCTGCTCACCAGGCTGCCATCTGCCAAAAGACTATGACAGAGAAACGGCTGTAAACTATTCTGCACGGCCGACCGCAAAGCCCTGAGAATCGTGGCATCGACACGTAGAAAGGCAAGGAAAGCCAGTGACAACAGCGAAGCATAAGAAAACTACCTGGGTCGCTATAGTCGCCATCTTAGCCATATGCCAGCCCGCTCGTGCGGCCAGCGGTGGCGAACGAAGGATCAAGATCGGCAGCAAGATGCCCGAGTTTTCAGTCGTCGATTCCTCGGGCAACACCATCGACTATAGGCATGGGGCAGGTCACCTGCTGATGGTCGCCTTCTTCTCGAATGAGCAAAAGCGCTCGGCCCGAGCCGCAGCAGACATCACAGCTATTCTAAAGGAACTGCGGACCGATGCCAAGGACTTACTTGCTCTGGCTGTCATAGACGACCCAAACTGTATGGCCTATTTTCGTCCGGGCGACAAAGATACCCCCCTACCCATGCGAGTGGTCCTCGACACCCAGTACACTTTGTGGGGGAAACTCGGCGCAATAGCCACTCCCACCGTCGTCATTTCAGGCAAAGATGATAAGGTCCTGTGGGTCAAGGCTGGATACGGATATGACTTTGCCCCGGCGACACGCGCACATTTGGCCAAGGCGCTGGGCGTGGCCCAGGATACCACGCCCGAGGATGCAGGCCACGTGGAGACGGTAACCAACGACACGGTTGCAGCCCGCGTAAAGAGGCATCTCCAAATGGCGAACATCCTCATCGGCAAAGCCCGATTCGAGTCGGCCATCCACGAACTCGAGAAGTCCCGCGACCTTGATCCGAACTCTGTTGAAACGGTCTTGCAGCTCGGGGAATTGTACTGTCTGATGCGCCGCAGCCAGGAAGCACTTGAGGTCATTCGCAAGGTCCAAGGGGCTACCCGACGGCAGAAGGCCAGAGTCAGGCTTATCATGGGCTGGGCCCGCCGGCAAACGGGCGATCTTGAAACGGCCCGACAGCACTTGCTTGAGGCGACCCAACTTGATCCCAAATCCGGCCGCGCCTTCTTCGAGTTGGGCAGAGTCTACCAGGCCTTAGGCGACAAAGACAAGGCGCTCAACGCGTACTACACGGCTCTGACCCTCGCCTTCCCCGCGGGCTGACCAAACACGGTTTTCACTACTGATATACACGCTCCTTCTTATTCTCACAAACGGGAATCGTTGACACGCCCATCACTTTCTTGGTGGTCCCATCGCTCTTTAGCCACTTCTCTATGTCCTTTTCTGACATGGTATTACGGACACTCTACCTACCGGCCGGCTTTCTGGCGCCCGGCGCGGCACGCCAGTTGCTACACTTCTCGCTTGGATCTTTGTCCCCGCTCCGCGGGGACACGTGTAACGGAAATTTTTCCGGTCCGCGACTTTTTTTGATTGACATTGGATGTATGGCCAGGTAATATGGGTAAGTTCGGTGGCGGCTCAACCGGAGGAGTGCCATATCTCACATATGAGAAGGTAAGGGTTTTTTGGAGGTATTTGACATGAAATCATGGAGAATTACGGTCCTCGGAGTTTGCGTACTGATGGTGGCCGGTACAGCCACTATCGCAGCCATAACCGGCTCGTCGCACGATTTCAGCAGTAAGACCTGGGGGACGGGCGAGATATGTCAGCCTTGTCACACGCCTCACGATGCTGATATGACCGTTTTGGGTGCGCCTCTCTGGAATCACGAGGTCACAACCTCGGTCTTTACGTTGTACTCGAGCCCGACATTTGGCGGGACTGCAACGATCGGCCAGCCGACTGGCACGTCTAAGCTGTGCTTGAGCTGTCACGACGGCACGGTTGCGTTGGACAACTACGGGGGCTTCCTCGGAGGCACAACCTTCATCAGCAACCCCTTCGGCACCGATCTGGCCGATTCGCACCCAATTTCATTCACCTACGACAGTGCTCTCGCAACTTCCGACGGCGGTCTTTTCGATCCGGCAACGGCGAATTCCGGCTTGGGAGGCACTATTGAAGCTGACCTGCTTTATGCAGGCAGGGTGGAATGCTCCTCGTGCCATGACGTGCACGACGACGCTGGACTTGCCTCGCTTCTGGTCATGAGCAATAGTGGAAGCGCTCTGTGTCTGACCTGTCACGACAAGTAGCAAGAGTGTCTTGGGTACTTTTTTGGGGGCGCAGGATTAGGTTTTTACCGGTCTTGACCATTGAACGTGGTCCGATATATGGCGTAGTCCATATATCGGGCCAGATTTTTTGCGCGGCGGATGTCTCTTTCCGCAGGCGCCAGCTATGCCGGCCGCATTGAAATCACGCCAACGCGAGTAGCGGCGGCTGCGCGCAGAGAAGTCAAGTGTAACATACAAGCATTCTTTGCTAACGACAGGGGGGTTTATTTGACGAGAATGTAACTATGAGACATGTGAAGTTCTTATACCACAGAGGTTTAGTGGCGGCTTTTGCGGTGTGCGCGGCGTGTGTCTTGCCGGGATGCCAAGAGGCTGCCAGAACAGGACCGGGGCTTGACTCGTCATCGTTGGAAAGGGTCTTCTACCCCCCCGCTCCCGACAGGCCGCGCCTGCAATTCTTGGTGTCCTTCTCTGAGTCAGAGGACTTGGGCAGTACAGTTGCCCGTAAGACCAGTCGTTTTGAGAAGTTCATCGTCGGTGAAGAGCAGTTGGACAAGGACTGGATCGCCAAACCCTATGGCGTAGCGATCCATGACGGGAAGCTGTACGTGTGCGACGTCCAAAAGAAGATAGTCGAGGTGCTTGATCTGCGGCGCAAGTCCTTCGGGTATTTGACAAAAGAGCGGCGGATGATGAACCCCGTCAATATCCACACCGAAGACGGCAGAAAATTCATAGCTGACCCGACCGGTGGAAAGGTCTTTGTCTTTGGCAAGGACAATGAGCTCAAAGCCGTGTTGGGCAGCGACCTCAAACTCAAACCCATAGATGTAGCTGTTCGCGGGAAGCGCTGTTATATAACCGACATGAACAGCAGCCAGGTTGTCGTATTGGACATCGCCACTGGTGAGGAGCTCACGCGCATAGGCAAGGCCGGTGACCAGGAAGGCCAATTTGGTCTCATCGGTGACATTGCACTGGACGAACAGGAGAACATCTATGTCACTGACAAGATATTCGGGCGAATAACGAAATTCGACAAAAACGGAGTCTTTCAGCAGACTATCGGCAAGGTCGGCGACAGCATCCACCATTTTGTCAGGCCCAAGGGGATAGATATTGACAGAGAAGACAGAATATGGGTCGTCGATGCGGCACCTGAGGTTGCGAAAGTATATGACTCGAAGGGACAACTCCTGATGTTCTTCGGTTTCCCAGGGTCTGAACCCGGGAACATGAACATGCCGGCTTCAATCACCATTGACTACGACAACGTGGATTTATTCGAGCAATACTTCGCCGAGGGTGCCAAGATAGAATTCCTGGTACTTGTATCGAACCAGTATGGAGAGAAGATTAACGTTTACGGGTTTGGCACTTTTCCCATCCAGGAGAAGGCGATAGAGCGTGCGAAGAAGTTGGTTCTGGAGCCCGAACCTGAAGACGAGCGGACACAACAGGTGGCCGATACTTCAACCCCAGCTACGGTGCAACCTGAGCCGAAGGTCGAACCCACCAAGGGGCCAGGGCGCGAGAGCGCAGAAAATCAGATGCTCGAACGCCAAAAGGCGGTAGCTGAGCTTTACTACCGCAGTATGGCGCTTTACCGTGGCGGCAAGCTTCAAGAGGCCAGAGAGGGTTTCCTCAAGGTCGCCGAGAGCGGCTTGATTCCTGCACCGATGGCAAAAACCGTTCGGGGCTACATAGCCGAGATAGATAGTGCTTTGGCGAAAAGGCAAAGTCGTGAGCGTTGACGTTGAGGAAAGCCAGACCTGACAAGAAAAGAGCTGAATCTGAAGGCCGGCCAGATGGACGCGGCTTTCACGCTGTTGGATCCAGTAGTTATGCGGGAATCGAAGTCTCCCTATGTTGTGCTATCGCGGGTCAGGCCCGGTTCGGTCGGATTTCTGGTGCTCTTTTCGCTTTTTGTGTCAACGCTGAGCTGTGACGAGGTTGATCGTCACAGGAGTTTGACGTTCTTCTTTGACGGCGTTCCGCCTCTGGGGGCAGAGGGACTTACAGACGGAGCTGTCACGACGAGTTCTCGAGATATGACCAGACGCCCCGAGGCCGTCTGGTACATACATGAACCGCGAAAGGACTGCATCCGATGTCATGGAACCCAAGAGCAACGGAGTTTCTCGCGCGAGGTAAAACTGACTGCGCGGATTCCGGACCTGTGCTACGAGTGCCATGAGGGTTTGTCAGCTTTAGAAGGATGGGTGCACGGCCCTGTTGCCACCGGCGATTGCATCTTCTGTCACGAACCACACAGGACAAGGAACAGGTTCCTGTTGAAAAGGCCGATACCTGATATTTGCTACCAGTGCCACGAGTCTGAGAGTATTGGATTGATCGAGAAACACGACACAGAACTATATTCCAGATGCGACCGCTGCCACTCAGGTCATGCCAGTACGGCGAAGTATCTTCTGAAGGAGGAGCCATCTGAAGCTGGTGAGGCTCTCGATTCACAGAGTGCGGTTGGCCAGGTTGACCAAGGTCTGACGCGTGGAGAAATAGCCCGACGTAAAATAGGGATTGGCGAGCCGACAGAAGAGTCGCTCAGTGTGGCAAAGCAGTTGCGGGAACAAGCTGGTGAAGGTGATCCCAACCAATTGGAGCGGCTCCTGGAGACAACTCGGACACGCGTGCTCGAAGGCAAAGGTCTCTCCGGGATACTCAGTAGAGTCAACGAACTCGTGGACCAGGGCAGATTGCACATAGCCAGAGCCTATCTTGAACAGGTCAAGGACTGGGGTGTATTCACCGACGAGCAGCAAGGGAAGGTTGCGGAAGCACTCGACTTAGTAGCCCAAGCCGAAGCGCACATGGGGAAGACCAAACAAGCAGCGGCTGTGACAAAACAGATACCGCAGCTGCCAACCGTGAGGCCTAAGGAAGCGGACAGTCAGCAGGATCGAGCTGAGACAAAGAAGGGGATTGCAGAACTCTATTATCGCAGCGTTGGGTCATATCGTGCCGGTCGGCTCAATGAGGCGAAGGAAGGTTTTATCAAGGTATTGAAAAGTGGCATGGCTCCGGTACCGCTGGCCGAGGCGATAGAGCGTTATCTGGCGGATATAGAGAACACCTTGGTCGGCAGAGCGAAGTCGTCGAAGCCTGGGTAACAGCCGAGCTGCGGGGCGAGCCGGCCGGAACAGAGCGACCATAGAAGTCAGGGAGACGAAAGAGCGTTGCTGAACGTAGAACACTGTAAGACAAGGCGCCCGCAAGTCGCGCGAGTACCGACGAGAGAAGTCCTCTTGGCCCTTTTTGCTTGCGGTGTAGGTCTGATCTGTCTTGCCGGCTGCAGGGTTGACATCGCTGGTGAACAGCGGCCACTCATACGACATGAGCGAATTCAAGGCGAAATTGAGCTGGTTGCTGAGAAACGCATTGATGAACAGGAGACCGCAGGGATTGGACGCAAGAATGACACAATGGAATTTGAGGAGAGGCTGAGACTCGAAACCGAGGGCGACGTATATCATCCTGATCTGTTGGCCTTTGCAGCCGGTCTCGGGTTCGGCCTTACACAACATAGGTTTGACTTTGACGGCGAAATCGATGACGGCACCGGGACGCTTGATGAATACGATTTGTCGGGCGAATTGCTTTCAAAAAAGTCCTACCCCATGTCCTTCTACCTCGACAAGTCCGAAGACTTGATTCCTCGACAGTTCACCAGTTCTTTGAAGACCGAAAGACAAGGCGCGGGCGCCACGGTCAGCTGGCGGTCAAGGGAATGGCCCATGCGGTTTCAGTACAGTCGCGGCAGGACTGAGCAGGAGGGACAAGGTGTAAGGGATAAAGATCCATTCAGCAGGGAAGATGAACGCTTCAGATACTCCCTCGACCACGACTTCAGCAGATCATCAAGCCTGAGTTTTGATTACCAGAGGAGTAATGTCAACCAGAAAAGGCTTGGCACTTCGTTTGATAGAACGGAAGACACGTACGCATTGTCGCACGATCTGGTGCTGGGTAATGATGAGCAATTTCGACTCGATTCCTTCTTCAATTTTCTTGATCAGTCGGGTGATTTCGATCTTCAACGGCTCCTATGGCAGGAGCGAATGAGGCTTAAACACTCCGACACTCTTGAAACCCATTACGACTTCTCGTTCAATCAATCCAAACGACCGACATTGAGAAACGATGAGGCTCGAGGGGAGGCCGGGTTTACACACAGATTGTTCCAGAGCCTGGTTACACAAGGCAACGTCTATACCTCGAAAGCCAACCTCGGTGAGGGAGTGGACCTTACGCGGAACGGCGGCGGCTTAACGCTTGATTACAGAAAGAAGAACAGATGGGGCACGCTCTTTGGCAATTGGTCCGCCAACCTGCTCGATCTTCAACAAAAAGGCGGCAGCACTATGGTTAGCGTGGTGGACGAGCGACATCCTTTTGAGGTCGCCGGCTCCTGGCGCATACGACTTGACAGAGCAAACGTCGACACTTCGTCAATTGCTGTTCGAAGTAGCGACCGTTCGACGACCTACAGCGATTACACCGTCAGTCAGAGCAGCGGCATGACTGAGATAATCATCATTCCCGGAGATATTACGACTGACGGAGACCAGACACTCTCGATAGACTATGATTTCTTCACAGAGCCGCAAAGAGACGAACAGGCTTTTACCCATGGCGTAAGAGTGAGAGAACGGTTTCATAACGGCCTGTCGATGTACTATGAGTATCGCAGCCGGGCCGAGGAGCTAAGCTCGACCGACACTGATATTGTGCCCGACGAGTTCGAGATCAATACGTTCGGCACAGACTATGTGAAAAAGGGCCTGAGGTTGTTAGCCGAGTACAGCAGCGAAGAATCAACGCGGATCCCTTCCGTGAGCACGCGAATTGAAGCCAGCTATCTCTGGCGCATAAATCCCGACACAAGAGTGACTCTCCATGCGTCGAACCGATGGATTGACTACACCGGGCAGGTGCCGTACGACATTCAGCTCCTCACTGTGGGAACAGAGGTGTCCAGCAAGCTAACGGATAAATGCAGCATTGTGGGCAACATCGATTATCGAGACGAAGACGACACCAGACAAGGCTCTACCAGAGGTTTGCAGTGGGACGCTGAGCTGCGATACACAGTGCGGCAGTTGAGTATACGTTTTGGCGTGGAGTTCAACCACCTTGCCCGGTTGAGCCATGAGACGGACAATACATTCATATATCTTCGGTTGAAGCGGTTATTCTGATTATGAGAAAGTGGTGCCGGACTACTATGCACGGTATGTGGACTAAGAGAAGCGTGTTGAATCTGATCTTTCTGTTGTTGTGCTGCGGCGGTTGCATCGCTCCTCGTGACGAGGTGCTGCCCGCAACCAGGACTGCGATCGTTTGGCCTAGTCCTCCGGAGCCGGGACGCATACGGCACATAGGAGTAATATCGACACAAGAGGATCTCAAGCGCCGTTCTTCATGGTCACAAGGTCTGGGTGAGCTGTTCTTCGGAAAGAGAAAGATCGGTGTTCTCCGGGCTCCTTCTGCGGTTGCTATTCGGGCCGACGGGAGATTGTTCGTTGCTGACAGCGCCGGTGGCGTGGTTCATGTTTTCAATCTACTGACCCGCAAATACAACCAGTTCACATTCCTTGACCGCGATGGAACGCTGCAAATGCCTGTCGCCTTGGCGCTCATCGACAGTAACGTTTACGTCGTTGACAGCGTGTTGCACAAGGTTTGCGTGTTCGACAACAATGGCAAATTCCGGTTCTCGTTTGGCTCGGAACGTTTGAAGAGACCTTCCGGCATTGCGTATTCTCCGCTGGATGGGAAGATATATGTTGTCGATACGGGCGGGCACACGCTGAATGTCTTTGACAAGAATGGAGGATTTCTTGGACAAATCGGGTCGCGAGGAGTCGAGCCAGGGCGTTTCAATTTTCCGACCCATTTGTGGATTGACGGCGAAGGCAAGCTGTATGTGAGTGACACACTTAATTATCGCGTGCAGATTCTTTCGCGTGATGGAAGATTCCTGAAGATGTTTGGTGAGCACGGAGATCGGCCCGGCTATTTTGCGCATCCATTCGGCATCGCCACCGACAGCCTTGGCCATATCTATGTCGCAGACCGTCAGTTTGAGAACATTCAGGTTTTCGACAGTGACGGTCGGATACTGATGGCGTTCGGGAAGGAGGGAAGCGACGTGGGCGAGTTCTGGCTGCCGGCCGGCTTGTACATAGACGAACGCAACAGGATCTACGTCGCAGATTCCTTCAATAAACGGATCCAGGTATTTGAACTTTTGGAGGTGCCTGGGGATGAGTAGAGAATATAGGGCCATATTAGTACTGGCGATAGTTGCCATTTTGCAGTCCCCTACCGTCGCTCAGATAAAGGGATCGCCACACGACTTGTCCGCGTTGAGCGCCGGGGATGCATGTAGTTTCTGTCACACGCCGCATAGCACTTCCCTCCAGACTCCCGGCTGGAGTCGTCAGCTCTCTACTGCAGTATACAAGATTTACCAAAGTTCATCCCTGGATGCCAGACCAGGCCAGCCGACGGGGGCAAGCAAGATGTGTCTGAGCTGTCACGACGGTACAGTGGCGTTGACGCACACCGGCCGCAGCGGGCCCAGCGGCACCTACATAACCCCGGGTGAGGCCAATCTCGGGACTGACTTGTCCGACGACCATCCCATCAGCTTTGTCTACTCTGATTCACTGTCGGCAAAGGATCCTCAGATACGTCCCCCGGCAACTTTGCCGCAGGAACTCGCACTCGATAGATCGGGTGAGCTTCAGTGTACTACGTGTCACACCGCTCATGATAACAGATACGGTGCCTTCTTGGTTATGTCGAACCAGCGTTCCGCGATGTGTACGAGCTGCCACGATCTTGACGGCTGGGTGGGCTCGGCCCATGAGAACGCCCTTGTACTGGTTTCCGGCACACACGATCAATACTTGAGGGGCAGTACGTACGCAACGGTTGCCGACAATGGCTGCCTTTGTTGCCACCGGCCGCACTCTGCAGGTGGTGACGAGCGACTGCTTCACTTCGAGAAGTCGGAGGACAATTGTTTGAGCTGCCATGATGGTACGGTGGCCGCTACCGACATAAGATCGCAAATCCTCAGGTCGAGCCGTCACAATGTGGCCGCCTACAGTGACATTCATGATCTCAAGGAGCTGCCGACGGCATCTGCCAGACACGTCGAGTGTGTGGACTGTCACAACCCGCACGCCATGCAGTCGGCCACGAACCGGCCTCCGGTCATTCCGGGATCGATGCAAAAAGTCACCGGTGTAACAGCCTCCGGTTCGATGACACAACAGGCTCAATATGAGTACGAAGTCTGCTTCAAGTGTCACGCAGACAGTCCCAGCCGCATCGGATCGACGATTACAAGACAAATAACCCAAACGAATGTGAGGTTGGAATTCGACCCGTCGGCGCCCTCCTTTCATCCGGTTGTATCGCCTGGTGTGAACAAGCATGTGCCAAGTCTGATCTCTCCCAAAACCGTCGCAAGCGTTATATATTGCACCGACTGCCACAACTCCAGCACCGAATCAGGGCCGAGAGGCCCTCACGGATCCGACTATTTCCCGCTACTTGCCTTCAATTATGAAACGTCCGACTTCACTTCCGAGAGCGAGTTCGCATATGAGCTTTGCTATCGCTGCCACAGTCGGAACAGCATCCTTGCCGATGAGAGTTTTCCGGAGCATCGCGAGCATCTGGACCAGGAGATCCCCTGCTCGGCGTGCCACGACGCCCACGGCATCAGCTCCGTCCAGGGCACAACAACAAACAACTCACATTTGATCAATTTCGACACAGCAATTGTCTCGCGGGATCCCAGCACCGAGCGTCTGGAGTACGTGGATCAGGGAGTGCTCCGGGGCGAATGTTACTTGAGCTGCCACGGCAAAAACCACTCACCGGAAGGGTATTGACCTGAGAAGACACGCTGCAACCGCCATCGCAACGTGTGCTCCGCAGGCCGTTCTGACCGCACATCGATATGTGAGATTACACTTGTCATTTCATAGAGTTTTTCCTCCAACGAAGTCGGTCTTGATTGAGGTCCCCCGCGTAAATTGGCTCTGTTTGGCTTTGTTTTGGCCGGGCTGCCGAGGGCGAGTTATTCTTGTAAGCCTTTGCCACAGATAGCCTTGCGCCCACTTTGGCCTCTCGCAAATTGGGTTTGTTTTGCACAGCAGGCGCAGGAATATCGCGCCGCCCCGCCCCGAATCGCGTATCCCGGAGCTTCTGTCT
>CP070675.1:4595307-4622788 GCA_020352215.1 Phycisphaerales bacterium | reverse complement strand
GCCACTCGGACTCCAGCGAGATCTCGTCGGGCAGGAGAAGATTCAGTACGCGCTGCCCCGGTTGATCGGGCCATTCGGCGCAATAGACCAGTGGGCCTCGCTGGAGCGCCACGCGCCCGACGTCGGCTTCGACTTCTCTTCTCGCCACGATGCGCCGCACGGGCATCGGCATCTCAAGCTCAACTGTGTCACCCCCAGACCACACGCGGCGCACGCGTGTGAGACCTTGCGCGATATCAAGGACCATCTCCTGGCCGTTGACGGTGAGCGTTGGCCGAGTGTCAAGGTTGTCGAGGAAGCGATAAAGGTCACCCGGTATGATCTGGCCGCGCGCCCAGCCGGGGATGCGCACCGCAATGGTGAATTCAGCTTTGGCCTGCGGCTCCAGTATAATCTTGACCTTGCCCTCCCAGGGGTAGCGCGTCTGCTGTCTCACAATCACCTTGCGGTCGCCCATGTCAACCTCACCGTGTCCGGCTACGAAGAGGTTCACATAGAGCGTGTCGCCTTGACAAGCGTATACATAGCCGGGGAATGAAGGCAAGAAGCGTGTGACGTTGCCCGGGCAGCACGCCACGCCGAACCAGGGCGAGCGCTGCGTGGAGCCCTGGTTGAACCGATACTCGCCATCGGAGGCGAGTGGGTTGGGGTAGAAAAAGCGATCGCCACTGAGTGACACGCCCGCGACCAAGCCGTTGTAGGCCGTGCGTTCGAGTACGTCGATGTATCTGACATGGCCGTGCAGCAAGAAGAGCCGGTGGTTCCAAAAGACGTTGCCGATGGCCGCGCACGTTTCGTTGTAAGCAGTCAGGTTGGGCAACTCATAGGCCTCGCCGAACGATTCGCGCGAGTGGCGTGCGCCGATTCCGCCGGTAAGATGCATCTTGCGGCCGACAACGTCATCCCACAACCGATCGATCGCGCGGACGTAATCTTCGTTGCCCGTGAGTGCGGCCACATCGGCCATCCCCGAGAACATATAGCTGGCACGCACCGCATGGCCCACCGCCTCGTCTTGTTCGAGGATCGGCTGGTGCGCCTGGATTTGCGCCGGGTCGTTATAGATCGACCACCGTGAGTCTGGAGGATATTGGTTGATGAATCCTGCGACGCGCCCGCGCGCATCGAGGAAATACTGTGCGAGTTTCAGGTACTTCTCATCCTCAGTGACGCGATAGAGCTTGACCAAGCCGATTTCAATCTCCTGGTGGCCGGGTGTCCCGGCACGCTTGCCAGGGCCGAAAGTGCGATCGACGAGGTCGGCATTCTTGAGAGCCACCTCGAGCAGCTTTCGTTTCCCGGTCGCTTGGAAGTAGGCGACGGCTGCTTCGTACATGTGCCCGGCATTGTAGAGTTCGTGGCTGATGGCGAGCTGCGACCAGCGCTCTTGACCGGTGCCGGGGGCGGGATTTTCCGGGTCACACGTACGTGCCGTGAAGAGGTAACCATCGGGCTCCTGAGCCTGGGCGATGATTTCGACGAGGCTGTCGATGTGTTTCTCCAATTCCGGATCAGGATGCTGTTTGAGCGAGTAGGCTGCTCCCTCGATCACTTTGTAGACATCTGTATCGTTGTAGCGCTCACCATCGTAGGCCCCTTCCATCAGACCGCCGGCAATTCTAAAGTTATCTACGCGGCCTGTCTCTTCATTCTTCTCCAAGGCGAAGGGGATTGTCACGGCCCGATTGGTCTCGATGCGCGGCGCCCAGAAGTCATCCTCGACCCGCACGGCCGTGAACGGAACCGGTTGGATCGGATAGTCACGGGCCAGATCGGCGGCGGCCCCCAAGGTAGTGACAAACAATACGGCCATGAATAGGAACCTTTGTATGAGTGTCATCATTTACATACGCTTGCCCCGGCTCGGCTCAACCCGCGTGACAGGGCGGGTGTGACTCGATAGCAGAGCTTACTGCCGGTAGCGCCAGTCCACCTTCCCTTTGTAAGCCATAGTCTCTTCCACAAGCGCGAACAGATCCGGGTCGTATTCCTTCAGTGCCTGGCGCGTCGTAATCGGGTGGTCGGCGTCGTTGGGAGGTGACCCTGTCCCTGCGGCGTCGAAGTAAGCAAGCACGCCCTCGGCCCAGTATTCCACGCGATCGTGGACTGCGGGTGTGCCTTTCCACAAACCCTTGCTCATCGCGCCTTCATAGAATTCCTTTAGTTTTTCGTCGAACCGGATGTCCATGCGCTGGACCCGCAATTCGTACTGCTGCACGTACCGGCCTCTGTTGTCCCAGTTGGGATCGACCGGGCGCGTGCCGGTCACGTGGTACGCCGCCTTGGCAAGGACGCGGATGACCTGGCATCCGGTGACGTAAGGATCTGCGGGATCGGCCAGCACGTTGTGTTGGTCGACCACAAGCAGTTTGGTCTTCGGTGAGTAGTCGAGGAAGCGTGCCGTGTGATCCAGGCTCTTGAGTTCCGCATTCTTGTATTCAGGCAGGTCAGAGATGCTCTCGTCGGGGCCCAGCACGACGAGCTTGACGCCGTCGGCGATTAGTGCCTTTAGGATGTCGTGGCGGTACGCAAACATCTTGCGGATCGTATCGTTGGCCTTGAGTAGGGCTTCGTCGCTGGCCTTGCGGCCCAGCACCGTGAACTCGCGTGCCCAGGTGAACTTCGTGTAGTAGGGATCGATGTTGAACTTGGCCGGCGGCGCCTCGACGTTGGGCAGCGGTTGCAGCCAAGTGTAGCGCCAGTCCTGATCGGGGCTTAGGTTGAAGGTGGTTCTGACCAGCTCGTAGCCCTCCGGGTCATAGATCTTCAGTTGCTCTCGCCTGCCGACGGGGCCGTGGTTCCAGTTGTTGATACGGTTATTGTCGAAGTAGGCCTGGACGATTTCACACCAGTACTCGGCGGAATTGCCGCCGGCGTAGGTGTACTTGAAGAGACCCTTGTCGAGTGCGTTGCGGTAGACAGCATTCTTGCGATCTCGCCATGTTGGATCTATCCTTCTCAGTGTGCTGTCTATGGTGTGGCAGAATTCGTGCACGCCGATGCTCTCGTCGTCATAGCGGTCAATCGGCAGGCTCAGCAGATTCTCCTCGCCGAAGCTGGTGGGAAAGCCGCCGGTACCTCTGACACGCTCGTTGAGGTAATCCGGGTTTCGGGCGTTCCTGTTTTCAGGAAGATCGGTGTAAACCTGGTCCTTGCCGATGATGACCAGGTACATGCCCCGATCGACCATGGCTTTGAGCACGTCGGGCCGGCCGGCGAGCATGTGCGTGACTATGTCGTAGGTTCGGTGCAGCGCCAGGTCCGCGACCTCGGCCGCAGCCACGACCGGCATGCCCTTGACATCCACGTACTTCTTGTAGAATTCGCGGGCCACATCCCTGTCTCTCTCGCGGACCTTCTCGAAGAACGAATCGGGCGGTGAGGTCACCGCCGGGTAGTCCATGCCGGCACCGGACTGACCATGGGCGCACTCACCCAGCATCAGGGCGGCGAAGAGTACGGCAATTGTAACCTGTATCTTGAGTCTCATTTCTAAGGCCTTTCTTCCACAAGAATCCGTCGATGCACACATATGGTGCAGAAGCCCGTAGGACTGTGTCCAAGCAGAATCAGCCCTTTCTGCCGAATCTGTCCCCTATGTTACCCTCTGATCTCCTCGCATTCAAGCAACGATAGGGGGCTGCCAGAGAATGTGGCGTGATTATGTACAAATCAGCATCCCACGACTGTGGCGTTCTACACCCGCTCGTCGCGACTGACGGCCACAGGACAGGTTTTGCTCGCCGACTTGTCTTGGTGCTCGAGGTCACCTTCGCGATGATGTCTGGATCAGGTTGTATCGGGCTGCAGACAACCCTCGAACCACGGAGCATAGGGGTTATCATCAATTCGTCTTGGCCGCTCTGGCTGGTTGTGCTATAATAGCCTTTGGTCTGTTGAGAGTTGACAACTGGGTTGTTAGAAACAAACAAGGACGGAGTTTTCGGAACACGCACGCATGCTATTTCGCGTTTGGCCCGCAGGTTAGCAATATAAGGCCTCGCATAGTCGGCCAAGACTTCAGCGGGGAACAGTACGGAAGATGCTCACGTCCAAGAGAAAATCGTTGTTGGCTCTCGCACTTACCCTGTCTGTCGCCAGCTTCGCGAGGGCCAGCTGCCCAATAGGTGATTTGAACGGGGACTGTCAGATCAGCCTTCAAGACCTGTTAGTGTTCGCCGAGCAATGGTTGGTGCCTCCTGAAAGTCCTGCGGACTTAAACCGCGACGACCGAATCAACATGGCGGACTTCGCCCTGCTGGCCCGGACCTGGAATGAGGGTGGCATTCCGCTGGTAATCAATGAAGTCCTGGCGTCTAACAGCAGTGTGATCGCGGACCCGCAGGGTGAATACGATGACTGGATCGAGATTCACAACCACGGGGAAGGCCCCGTTGATTTGGGCGGCATGTACCTGACGGACGACCCACAGCAGCCCACGAACTGGCGGTTTCCGGCGGACCAGCCCGCAATCACCACGATCGCTCCGGGCGGGTATGTTGTGGTCTGGGCCGATGGCGATGTCGGCGACGTGGGCCTGCATGCAGGCTTTGGACTCAGCGCATCTGGCGATGAGGTCTTGCTGTTCGATACCGACGGCGAGACTCTGATCGACAGCATCAGCTTTCCGCAGCAACAGGCCGACATTTCATTTGGCCGAGTTCCTAATGGTGGCAAGACTTTGCGATTCATGGTCTTTCCGTCTCCGGGCGGCCCAAACATCGCTGTGTACCAGGGATTTGTTGCCGACGTCCAATTCAGTCATGAGCGTGGCTTCTACGACGGCCCTTTCGATCTGAGCATGACGTGTTCCACGCCGGACGCCCCCATTTGCTACACGACGGACGGCAGCCCGCCTATCGCGAACGATATGCCCACCGGCAGCAGCAGGGTGTACACCGGTCCCATACCGATCCACAAAACAATCTGCGTAAGAGCGGCAGCGATCAAGGTCGGCTGGAAGTCTTCCGGAATCGACACGCATACCTACATACTCAATGCCGGCGGTGCCCTCAAGGCTCTGCCGGTAGTCTCCCTTGTCGGGGACGCGAATAAAACCTTCTTTGAGCCTGATGGTATCATGGCCATCGTCGGCGGCTACTACGACGGCGAAGTGTGGCGTTCAGACGGCCCGGGCAGCTATAACAACGTTGTGCAGAGGGGCATCGCTTACGAGCGTCCCGTCTCCTTCGAAATCCTCGATCCGCAGACCGGGTCCGCTTTCCAGGTTGACTGCGGCATCCGCGTTCACGGAAGCGACTACACGCGGCCGCGCTACACCCGCGGAGACGAGTGGCTGAGCTGTTTCAATGGCTGGCCGAGTATGAACACCAACAAGTTCAGCTTCAATCTCTACTTCCGCAGCAGCTATGGTCCTAACCGCCTCGACCATGCACTCTTCCCGTTCATAGATGTCGATCGTTTCAGAAGCATCGTTCTGCGAGGAGGACACAACGACGCATGCGCGCCCTTTGTTAAAGACGAATGGGCCAGACGCCTCTTCAGGGAAATGGGGCATGTTCAAGTCACCGGCACATTCGCCAACCTCTATCTCAATGGCGCGTATAAGGCTTACTACAACCCATCAAGCCGCCTCGACCAAGAATTTCTCCAGGAATGGTACGGCACCGACAATGAGTTCGACGTGATCAACCAGTCAGGGCTCCGAGATGGTAGTTGGACCGCCTGGAACAACCTGCTCAATTATGCAGAAAGTCATGACCTTGCCAATACGACCGACTATGAGTACGTTGCCGGCAAGCTCGATATTGCAGCGTTTATAGATTTCCTGATCCTTGAAATCTATATCGCCAACTTCGATTGGCCGGGTAACAACTGGGAGGTCCACCGCGAGAGGTCGGATACAGGCATATTCAGATGTTCCGTTTGGGACGCAGAAGGTCTTGCGGAGACTTGGGCTGTGGGTGACAACTTCGAGATGACTGCATTCGAAGACTATCCCACCTGGGCGAATCCCAGAGGGCTGAACCGTATGACGGACCCCATCTCGCGGCTCTACCGTGCCTTGAGGGCCAGTCCCTACTTCAGACAGCGGTTCGCCGACCATGTTCACAAGCACTTCTACAACGGTGGCATACTGACCGAACAGCGTCTCTTGGCTCGGTGGTGGGAAGTCTTCGCTGAGGTATCGGCTGTGCTCCCGGAGACAGAACGTTACCCCGTGCGATTCGTTCCCGACCAGTTCATACCAAACCGTGAGCGTCACGTCCTTGCCGCCTTCGAAGAGAATGGCCTGTTTAACCGTAGCTTCAGCGCGCCGAGATTCAACATAAACGGCATCTACCAGCATGGTGGCTACGTCTCGGCCGGTGACATCTTGACGATGACGAATCCCAATAGCACCGGCACAGTCTACTACACCCTTGATGGTACCGACCCAGGCATCCCTGGCATGCCTCCACACCAAGTTGTAGATACGGTCCTCGTGGCTGAGAGTGCTCCAAAGCGAGCACTGGTTCCGACTTCAGAAGTGGAAGCCGCATGGAAAGGTGGCGGCGCCTTTGATGACTCAGGCTGGATGTCTGTCACAGGCTCCCCCGGCGGCGTCGGATATGAAAGAGGATCAGGTTACGAGCAGTACATCAGCCTTGATGTCGAGCCCCAGATGTACAATAGAACCGGCGGCTGCTATATCCGGATCCCGTTCGACGTCACCGGTGATCCCAGCGAGTTCGAATTGATGATACTAAGGGTCAGATATGACGACGGGTTCGTCGCATACATCAATGGTGTCGAGGTCGAAAGGGCCATGTTAAGCGGCACACCCAGATGGAATTCGTATGCCTCAGGAGGCCACGAGGCGGGGGGCCTCCAGCCCTTCGACATATCCAACCGGACGCACCTTCTGCGCCAAGGACGTAATATCTTGGCGATCCATGGCCTGAACGTCTCGCGTACAAGCTCCGACTTCATCATCTCCACAGAATTGGCAGCCGGTTACCTCGCCGGCGGAACCGAGCCGGGAGTCTCAGACAGTGGAATCGAGTACACCGGGCCGATTACGCTAACCGGGAGCACATATGTCAAGGCGAGGGTGATGTCTGACGATGCCCTGTCCGCGCTCAACGAGGCAGTCTTTGCCGTGGGTCCTGTGGCACAGTCCCTGCGGATCAGCGAGGTGATGTATCATCCGCTGGATACGGGCGGGCCGGATGACCCCAACACTGAGTACATTGAACTGGTCAACACCGGCAGCGAGGTCATCAACCTCAGCCTGGCCAGGTTCACCAACGGCGTCGATTTTACCTTCGGCGATACCGACTTGGCGCCCGGCGCCTACACGCTCATCGTCAAGGACACCGCTGCCTTTGAGGCCAAGTACAGCCCGGGCAAGCCCGTCGCCGGCCAATACACAGGCAGCCTGGCCAACAACGGAGAACGCATCGAGCTGCAGGATGCCGCCGGCCAGGTGATTCACAACTTCCGCTATCGTGACAGCTGGTACGATATCACAGACGGCCTGGGCTTCTCCCTCACAGTCAACGATCCCGCCGTGCTACGCGAGCCTAATGCTCTGTCGGACAAGGCGCTGTGGCGGCCCAGCGCGCATATCCACGGCTCGCCGGGCGAGGACGACTCAGGCCAAGTCCCTGCCATCGGCGATGTGGTCATCAACGAGATTTTGTCACACTCCCACGCGGGTCGACCCGACTGGATCGAACTGCACAATACGACCGATCAGGCTGTCAACATCGGTGGCTGGTTCCTCAGCGACGATGCGGACGACTTGCAGAAGTACGAAATCGCCGAAGGGACAACAATCCCGCCCAACGGCTACGTGGTCTTCTATGAAGACACCCACTTCGGCAACGTCGCCGACCCGGGGACACATCAGGTCTTCGCGCTGAGCGAAAACGGCGAAACGCTCCATCTGCACAGCGGCGCCGACGGCCAGCTAACAGGCTACAGTGAGCGGGAGAAGTTCGGTGCCTCCGAAACCGGCGTGGCCTTCGGCCGATATCGCAAGAGCACAGGCACGTACAACTTCGTTGCCATGGCCCAGCCCACGCCCGGCGCGGTGAATTCCTATCCGAAGGTTGGCCCGCTTGTCATCACCGAGATCATGTACCATCCGAACACAGTTCCGGATGCCGAATATGTAGAACTACTCAATGTCAGTGACACATCGGTTGTCTTGTATGACTTCGTCGAGCGAGAGAGTTGGCGGTTTACGGATGATCCGGACGATCCGGGCATTGAGCTGATCTTCCCATCGGCCGATCCGGTGATCGTCGCTGCAGGCGAGACGATCTTGCTGGCCAAAAACCTGACGCTCTTTGAGGCAAGGTTCACACTACCGCAGGGCGTGCGGGTCTTCGAGTGGGGTGCAGGTCGCTTGGCCAATGGCAGCGAGAAGATCCAGTTGAGCAAGCCCGGCGAGGCGGACCTGCAGGGCGGGCGCTACTGGATCAGGGTCGACAGGGTGGTCTACAGCGATGGTTCACACCATGATGATTTTGCATCGGGCGTGGATCCTTGGCCGACCGAACCTGACGGCCAGGGTCAATCTTTAGTTCGCATCAACCCGATGTCCTACGGCAACGACCCGGCCAACTGGCGGCCCGCCGCGCCTTCACCCGGCGAGGCGAATCCATAGAGCACGTGCTGCGACTCGCGGCTGGGCGCGATGTGAGGTCGTATGGGTGACAACGCATTCTTGCAGCTACCGTAAGTGTTTGTTGGCGCCAGCTTTACGTTATTCGGAGCGAATCTTGGGATACTGACCGCAGGCCCACGGTGCGTCGCCATAGCAGACCTTGAACGGATCGGCCTGCATGGATTGGCCTTTTTTTCTGCGTTTTCCATGCAAAAATCTGACTATTCTCTTGATGTAAATATGGGTGATATGGTAAAAATAGGGCAGGTGCGTAGGCAGTGTCTGCGTATGCAAGACACGTATTTCCCGTCGTGTCTGAAAAGCGTGCAGAGTTGCGATGCTTTGTTGTTGAGTGGATGTTCATTTAGAAGAAGGAGGAGGCTATGAAGAAGTTTATAGTTGTTTTGTTGGTAATTTCTGCCATATCTGCAACCGGGCAAGCTGAACTTGCGATTACCAACGGCGATTTTGAAGCAAACGCTGGGCCAAGTACCGCCGACGTCACCGACTGGTATGACAACAGTGCCGGCGGCTTTTGGGAAGATGCATGGCAGAGCAACGATTCGTGGATCACACCAAACGGAACCCAAGTCGTTGTATTTTGTTCATGGGATACTGTGGAAGGGGATCCCTTGGCCGGTTCGTACCTGTATCAGAGCATCGGAATCTCAGAAGGTGAGTCAGAGCTTACGATTGCCTTCGATTGGGGTCATCCCGATGACGTAGCCGCAGGTAGGTATGATGGCCTGACCGTCTCCGTCCTTGCCAGCGATGGCTCGTTTGTCGCGGATGACGCAACCGATGTACTCGGCGCTGCCGGTATCACCCTGCTCGACGCTGCATCGTATGATCATGTCGCACTCGGCACTGACGGTGAGATTTGGACGGAAGTAGTCACGCTGAGTCTTTCCGGAGCCAACGCGGGAGACGAAATCTTCCTTCGTTTCAACAACTATCTGCCAGAAGCTGGTGCTGATCCATGGCCGGTATTGGACAACGTCGTTCCAGAGCCGGCAACATTGGCTCTGCTGGGTCTGGGTGGATTGGCCCTAATTCGCAATAAACGCCGCTGAGGCGGGTCTGTTGTTGGTTAGACTTCGGGGGCCTGAGCTGATCTATTCGGCATGGGCCCTGCGTCCATGCGCAGCGATAAGGTCTCAGACCTTCGCTGTGCAACTGGGCCTGGATGAGAGAGGCCGTGCCGCTTCGGGATTCTTGCGACGCACGCCGGTCGGGGAGCGCCGTGGCATTTCCGGCTACCGGGGGGGTAGATGCTCTCAACATGGTGCCCGTGCCAGCTGTCATACAAGATGCGCGTTCTTATGCAACCTTGCCTAATCGCGTCTACAGTCACGCCCGGCGATTTTTATTGAAAGGACGGGTGTCAATTTGGTATAACTAAGAACAGCCGAGGTCTGTGGTTTTTGTAGTGGACCTGTGCAGAGTGTTCGCAGGCTCTGTATGAATCAGACGGCAAACTGAGCGACGCACAGATCTGCAGTACGAGGTTTCAGAAACCACCCTTAGCGACAGAGAACTCCGGGAGAAGCCTGGACAACGGGTGTGCGATAAACTGCTGGGGTCGCATGCCTCACGATTTAGGATTCTTCGCACTTATATCAACGGTTCATACCCAGCGTTTTAGGAAGGAGGCAATGCCAAGCCCCGAACCTGGATATTCAGAATGCCGGGCGGAGCCCCCGTCTTTTGGCGTGTACGCAAAGCATTGTTACTTGGTTGTCCACAAAGGAGGAATACGATGTGTAGAAAGTTGATCCACCCGATTTGTATTGTGTTGTTACTTGGTCTCAGCAGCGCAGCGCAGGCGGAGTTGTTCACCGACGATTTCGACACGCCTCACGACTACATCAATGACGGCGTTGCGGGGACCATGTGGGACGACTTCTTCGGCCTGTTACAGGGCGAGACCGTGGATGCCCTCAATGCGTCCGGCGACCGTCCCGGCCAGCTATACATGGCGTCAACTAATGGGGCCTGGGCTGAGCCGTGGACTTCACTGGGTCCATTCCTGTTCAAGGTCGTTGAGGGTGATTTCATCGCCACGGTTACGATCAGTGATTATGCCGGCACTGCGGATGCCTGGGTCATGCACAACAATTGTGGCATATTGGCCAGGGCCTATCGCGATGACGCCGGCGAGGGTGAAGACTGGGTCGCAATAGACTACTTCCCAATCTGGGGCTGTGGCAACTTCGTCAGAACCGCCAACGACGACTCGCGGTTCGAGAATTGTCACAATGGCAAGGCATTTGACTTGGACCCATATCTTCAACTCGAGCGCAAGGGCAATGTCTTCCATTTCAGGACCAGCGCCGACGGCTCATCCTGGACTGAGATGATTTGCTCGCCTGTAACGCGGGACGATTTTGAAGGTCTGCCGCTCATGGTTGGGCTTTACCACGCCACCTACTCCGGTAACCAGGGTTACGTGGGATTTGATGATTTCAGTCTCGAGGCGGTAGTTCAACTTAAGGCCTATGATCCGGATCCCGCCGACGGTGCTGATAACGTGACGATTCCCTATCTTCGGTGGACAGCCGGGCAAACGGCGGCTCATCACGATGTTTACTTTGGTACTGATCCCGATGCCCCTGAGTACATGGCCCGTCAACCGCGTGTGCAGGCGAACTACTATCACGCCCCGGGCTTCACTCCGGGGACTACCTACTACTGGCGGGTCGATGAGGTCGAAGAGGACGGTGATATACACGAGGGCGATCTCTGGAGCTTCACTGCTGCAGCCTTGACTGCCGGGGGCCCCAGCCCCGCAGATGGTGCCGAATGCGTGTCCACCGATGCGGACCTCAGCTGGAGCGCGGGTTCAACGGCGTCTGAGCATGAGGTGTACTTTGGCACCAGTGAAACCGCCGTGGCCGGTGCCACCACAGCTTCAACAGAGTTCAAAGGCAGCCAGCCACTGTTGCAGACGACTCACGAGCCTGGCAACCTCACAAGCGACACCACCTACTACTGGCGCGTCGATGAGGTCGAGGCCGGCGGTACTGTTAGACATAAAGGCAAGGTTTGGAGTTTCACGACTTTGGCCGATATACCCATTTCCGATCCTAATCTCGTCGGATGGTGGAAGTTTGATGGTGTCTGTGGCGGGGCTATTGCTATTGATTCGTCCGGCTATGGCCATCACGGCACAATAATTGGCGACCCGCTCTGGATAGAAGGGTACGAGCGCGGCGCATTGGAATTCGACGGCCGCGATGATTATGTGGAGCTTCCCATAGGCTCGGTCATCGGTTCGCTGACCAACTCAACCTTCATGACGTGGGTGGACTCACAGCCCGGCGGCCCCTGGCAGCGGATATTCGATTTCGGCAACGACCCGAATTCCTACATGTGTCTCATACCCCGCATCTGGTTCATGGACCCGATGCGTTTTGCAATCACCACGGAGGGTGGGGGCGGCGAGATTCAGGCAGATGCGCCCGCCGCAATAGAAAGTGGATGGCACCACGTGGCGGTGACGATCAGCGCAGACGACCGGACCGCCCAGGTGTATCTCGACGGGGTCGTGGTCGCCACTAACACCGCCGTCACACTGACGCCGAGCGATCTGGGTAATACGACCAACAACTGGCTCGGCAGGTCGCAATACGACGCTGATGCATACTATATCGGTTCTATGGATGATTTCCGCATCTACGACTACACTCTGTCGCAGGGCGAGATTGAGCGGGCTATGGTGGGTGATCCGTCACTCGCCCACTCACCGCATCCGCTAAACGGCTCGACGCTGGACATCGAACGCGCGGTACCCCTTAGCTGGTTGCCGGGAGATAAGGCGGCTGAGCACGGCGTGTATCTTGGCACGGACGAAGAGGCTGTGGCCGGGGCCGATGCATCTGATACGACGGGTATATATCGCGGCCGACAAGGTCCTGCCAGCTACTTGCCGCCCGAAACGCTGCAGTGGGGCGGGACCTACTACTGGCGGATCGATGAATACAACAATGATGGGACCACGAGCGAGGGTCGAATCTGGAGCTTCACGGTAGCGGACTATCTCACTGTGGACGACTTTGAAGACTACAACGACTTCTCACCCGACCGTATATTCCAGACATGGTTGGACGGCTGGGGCTACACCGATCCACCGCCCGGCAACACCGGCAACGGCAGCGGCTCGACGGTCGGCTATACCAGTCCTCCTTTTGCCGAGCAGACTATTGTTCACGGCGGTGGCCAGTCGATGCCTTTCGAATACGACAACACCGGTACCGAGGGCAAATTCCTCTATTCGGAGACTGAACGCGAATGGGCTGTACCGCAGGACATGACTCGAAAAGGGGTCGCGGCGCTGACCCTGTGGTTCTATGGCGATGCCGCCAACTCTGCCGGACGGCTGTATGTGGCGCTGCAAGACAGCGTGGGCCAAGTCAGGGCTGTCCCCCACGACGATCCCGAGGTACTTCGGGGGGGCTACTGGCAAGAGTGGAGTATCGACCTGCGAGCGTTCGGCAACGTGAACGTCTCGAGCATCACGAAGATGTATATTGGTGTGGGCAACAAGACCGCTCCCCAAGTCGGTGGCACGGGCACTTTGTTCTTTGATGATGTCCGACTGTATCCGCCCAGGTGTGTAGCGTCGATTGCCAAGCCTGATGCTGATCTGAGCGAAAACTGTGTTGTCGACTATGATGACGTTGTGATTCTAGCCGGTCAGTGGCTCGACACCGGCCTAACTGTCACGCCGGTTGACGCGGGCACCGGTAATCTGGTGGGGCACTGGAAGCTGGACGATGGTTCCGGCATAGATGCTGCCGATTCGTCCGGCAATGGCAACCACGGCACGCTCCGTGATAACCCGGAGTGGGTGGCTGGGCACGACGGCGGTGCACTGCGGTTTGACGGCACCGATGATTATCTGGAGTTGCCCATTGGCTCGCTCATCGGATCGCTGACGAACTCCACCTTTGCCACATGGGCGAACTTCTCGAATGCAGGTGGCGGTTGGCAGCGCATCTTCGATTTTGGCAGCGACACCGTGATGTACATGTTTCTTACACCGCGCATGGGCGCCGCCGGAGAGATGAGGTTCGCCATCACGATCGAGGGCGGGGGTGCCCCGGAACAGATGGTGACCGCGCCCGGCACGCTGCCCAGCGGGTGGCACCATGTCGCTGTGACGATCAACGCGGACAACGATACGATCACATTGTATCAGGACGGCTTGGCCGTTGCTGAGAACACTGAAGCGACGCTCAGCCCCAGCGATCTCGGCAATACCACCAACAACTGGCTCGGTAGATCGCAGTATGTGGCTGATGCGTACTACGTGGGTCTGATCGATGATTTCCGCATCTATAGCCGTGCCCTGGCTCGGGGTGAGGTTGCGTGGCTTGCCGGCAGGACCGAGCTGTTCAGTGAGCCGGTTGACCTCAATGTTGACGGCGAGATTGACCTGAAGGACTTTGCCGAGTTGGCAGATTCGTGGCTGGATGAGCTGCTCTGGCCGCGGCCGTAGTATCGTGCCGAGCTGTGCAACTCGCCGAGTTTTGCAGCGGTCCGGGGCCCATACAGATTGGGTTCGCGCTGATTCGGTATGGGCCCCGGTGTTTTTTGGTGCAAGAAGCCTTGCGGCTTTCGGAAGGCGCATCGCTTGTGGTACCAATTCAGTCGCAGTATAATAAACGAGTGAGTATTGTTCTGTGCGAAACCTCTCCAAGTCGTAGTTAGTAAGGAGTGCCCCATGAGCGGGCGAAAGGGATTTACACTCATAGAACTGTTGGTGGTCATTGCTGTTATTGCGATATTGCTGGCGATACTGATGCCGGCTCTGAGCAAGGTGCGCGATACGGCGAACCGGTCCGCGTGCGCCAGCAACATACGCCAGCATCTGTTCGGCCTGATCATGTATGCCGATGAGTATGACGGCAAACTTCCGTCTGGCGCCGGCGGCTGGCTCTGGGACTTGGACAGGGATATAGTCAGACAGCTAATGGAGAACATAAGCCTGGAGCCGTCAAGGCGTGACGAAGATACGCCCGTCCAGGATGTTTTCTATTGTCCCTCCAACCTTACGCACAAGAGGAGTCGCGAGCGCTGTTGGGATTACCACCATCCGAGCGGGTCAAGAGCGAGCTATCGTGTTACAGGCTACTTCTGGCTCTTGGATACGCTTAACAACCAAGGTGATAGCGTACGGCCCAATATTAGGGGCAGCGGCAACAAGCAGTGGGTCAGTACAACAAACATGAAGCGTGCCGCCGAGGCCGAACTTGTAATTGACGTTACCCTCAGCGACCCAACCTTTCCCGCGGATGCGTATCCCAACGGCAATTTCGCCCAGATAATAGCGGGCAGCGGCCAAGGGGCCTATACGGGGTACTATGATACAACCAGCCACTTGCGGAGTGACAAGGAGGGCGCCGGCGGCAACATAGGCTTTGTAGCCGGTCACGTAAAGTGGCGGCACTTTGAGGACATGGAGAGACGCTACGGGAATACACCCACACACTGGTGGTAGGGGGAGAGGCATGTCTCGTTCTGCCTGGTGGCTGCGACCCAGCCCAGATAGCGCCTGTGGCAAAATCTCGGCTTGTCTCGAGAACGCTTGATCTAATCGAATGAACGATTGGCCAGTGTTCTCAGATCACGACGAGGATAGTCCCAAGCCTTTTGCACCGCGGCTGTCACCATCTGCAGCAGAAGCTCGTAGTCCCGGTCATCCCGGTTCTGATACGTGGCCCTGGCGCATTTGCCGGTTCCTCCGCCCACTTTTGCAAGAGGAGCAGTCAGAAACAGACTTCGACGCGGCTCATGTATGTTGATCCAGTCCGCTCGTGAAACACTTGAAGCGTCGTGGCAGGAGTTGCAGCGACTCCCGTGAACGCTCGTGATGCTCTGAATCAATTCTGAGTCGGCGGGCAGACTGTAGGCCGGCTGCTTCTGTCTCTTGTTAACAAACCCGTCGTGATAGGGAGCGTTTCCATCGATCCATATAATTAGTCGTAACCACTCTTCTTCGCTGAGTTCCGCCCGTTTGCTGCATGGCCCCTCACGCAGCACTTCAATGATCTTGCTGCGGCGCGACCCGAATTCCAATGGCTGGGTAATCGCTGCGTCACCCTGCACATCAGACCACGATACAAGTTTGTGCTGGATGATAGTCTCAAAAGCCCGGTTCAATCCGTAGCCCGCAATCGGTTCTGCATGCCCGGGCCCGCTGCTTGGCCCCGATGTCAAACCCCCGCAGAAATCCAGGCCCGCCGCAGGTTTCAGCCCGCTGTGGCAACTGACACAGTGCCGGTCAAATGTGGGCTGGATATCGCGCAGAAAACTGATCGCCCGCTTACCCCACGGCGGCAAGACAGGTTCAGATGGCCCACGCCCCAGAGCGAGCGGACTCCGCCCTCTGAGCGGCGCCTCCTCTCGCGTCTCATGGCACCCCACACAGCCGCGGACCTCACCCGGCTGAAAGCTGATGAACGAGCGCATGCGCCGCAGTTCCATGTGGTTTTCATCAAGGAGCTGAAAGTATACGGCCGTGCCGGCTGGAACACGAAAATGGGCACTGCCGTCACTCTCGATGGGGACGGTTCCGATTATGCGCACGGGTGTCCAGTTATTCGGAAACGCCTTCTCCGTATATCTGTGTCCTCCATATTCGTTGTCATACGGCCACATGAGTCGCTGGGATATGCGGATGAAGCGAGCATCGCCGGGCTCGATACCGTCGGCGCCGTACGTCGCCTCGGTTACAACACACGTTGCATAGGACTTGCCCGGATCGGTACTGTCCGGCAGGATCGGCGGTCTTGGACGCCGCTGAAGGGGGATAGGACTGAAGCACGAAATGGCCTGGTCCCGGTATATCAGCTCCTTGTTGCCGAACACGTCAATCAGGTATATGCCGTAACCGGCCGGTTCCGTCTGATTGTTGGAGTACGAGTAGGAAACCAGGAAGTACTTTTCTGAGAGAGGCCAAGCAGTCGAGTAGAAACCGCCTCTATCAAAAACGCCGCCTTGCTTGACCGGGCTGCCCGACATACCCCCTTCCGGAGGATACACGCCCGGCGTGACAATCTCTATGGCCTTGGGATCGTTCATACCGGCACTGGGTGTAATCATAACCAAGGGGCCCACGGCCAATGTGTGATGGCCCGTGGCGATGGCTGCGAGCTTATTGGTTCCAGCTCCCGGAATGGACCGGACATCCTCAAGTGCCCAGGGATCATTCAGATGCTGTTTGAACAAGGCATCTGCTCCTGTCCCGTCGGGCCGAATCGTCCAGATGGATTGCACATGAGCCCAGCCTCGCTCCTGGTACTCCCATCGGGTGTAGCCGATCGTCCCATCAGCCAGACAGTGCGGCAGGTAATCTCCATCCTTGGAAACGCTCATCCATCGGATATTGCCGCCGTCGGGCCCACAGGCAAAGAGGTTGCATGAAGTCTCATCCTTGTCGTACTCGTTGCACTGCAGAGAGCAACCGCACCGTTCCGATACGAACACGATATCGCCGTTGGGGGCATATGTCGGGTCCAGATCGCTCCACTGCCCATCGGTGATCTGACGCAGGTTGGACCCATCAACATTCACTTCATATATATGGATCGGCTCTTCAGTCCGCCGCAGGTGATAGTTTGTGAGTCTGTCCTTCCATCCTGTGGGAGGCTGACTGCTCCGCGCCTTGGCGTAGCCGAAGACCACTCGATCTGCATCCCACCACAGGTCTATGCCGTGCACATGTCCCGGTCCGAGCGCCCCTTTCAATATGCCGCACGTCTCAGGCTCTTGATCCGCACCGGCCACGGTGAGGATACAGATGTCACCACCAGGGCGGGACACCCATGGCATGTGATTCAGACATACGTCCGGATACGTTTCCTGAGTGAAACGCTCGACAAAGAGCAGTTTTCCGAAGTCAATCAACGGATTCTGGAAAGCAAGTCGCCGTACCGCCGTTCGTACTTTGACGTAGAGCTCCCGACGAGCCTCGTCCGACCCATTATCGCCGAGCCTATTGAGTTGCCTCTGCAATTCGACCAGTTGTGCCATGTACGGCTCGGCGTGCACGCCCAGCAGCTCGAGGTCTTCTGCGAGACGACGACCACACTCCAAGAAGTGCCCTGTCGGATAGCAAGCGGTAGGAGTCTTTTCGACCCTCCCCTTTGGCGTCGACCAAGGGCTCGTGCTGCTCTGATCGACCGGCTTGCCCAGGGCCAGATTGAACTTGGAATCTTCGTCTCCGTAGATTTCGACTTCATCCAGGTGAAAGAAGATCGGCTTCTCACTTGCGATCTGCAGCCGAACATAGCGGGCACTGATACCATCCGGTCCAAAGCTAACCTGCAGTGGTTCAGCCAAATCAATCCCGCCGAAGAACTTGCCGTTGTTTCGGTGCTGTACGGTCCATTCTCTGGCATCGTCGGATGTGAGAATTACAAGGTTGTCCGCATTATGCAGACCGGGCTTGTAGTCTAAGCGGTTGTAAACGACGATTCGGTATATCCTGATCGGATCAGGAGCCAAATCCACTTGCCACCATGGGTTGGGTTCCAGGCCCGCGTGAAATCCGTACTTGCCATCCCGTATCCCATCAACCGCCCCGCGAGCGTCTTCCCACGTCTGTGGCGGCTCAGGCGGCTCCGTCCAAGCCTCAGCCTGCTTGATCCAATCCTCTTCGACAAGGTCCCATGTCACTGCACCAGCCTTGCCGGCAGCCCTCATAGGAATTAGAAGCTGCACCAAAAGACAAAAGAGTGTCACCTTAGTCGTGACACCAGTTCGGACAGAACTCAATCTGCTCGCGCGACATGAACGCGGTCGCATCGTCAGTACCTCATCCATGCAAATTGGCAGTCGTCACACAGAAATGACACTACTGCTTCAGCGATTCTGCGAAATCCTCCACGAACTTCGCACATTCAGCTACGTCTTCGACCAACTGAGGCGAGAGGTGCTCGTACTCGATTGTCATCACGCCACGAAACTTCTGGGCATACAGCTCTTTCAGCACGGCTGTGTAGTTCGCTTTGCCGGTTCCAAGTGGCACGTCGCGTGCTTCGGGCTTGCCGGATTCGGCGACGTCCTTGAGGTGCATCGCTATGATACGCTCTTTGGCTTCCTTGAGACACTCTACGGGGTCGAGGCCCGAGCGAACCCAGTGACCGGTGTCTGAGCATGAACCTATACGTTTGCTGTGTCCTTCGCATACTTTGAGGACATTCGCGGGCCGCCAGTACACAGAGTCCGGCGACTTGGGGTGGTTGTGTATCGCCAGGTTAATCCTGTACTCGGCACACAGCTCATCAAGCTTGTCGAAGACCTCAGCCGGCGGCTCGGCTACGAGCGTTCTTACGCCCATCTCTTTGGCAAAGTCGAATATCTTGCGGAAATTGCCCGTATTTCCATCCACGGGAGCGTAGTAGTTGACCATCCTGATCCCGAGATCGTCCAGCCTCATCTTCAGTTCACGCCGCACTTCGGGCGAAAGCGATTCACTCGTCTTCAAATCCGGACGCTCTTTGTCCAGGGGCAGAAAGAAACACGGCTCCACGTATCGAATGCCCAGGTTAGAAATCACATCCAGTGCCTCATAGAAGCTCCGATCACGGAACGTGTAGAGCTGGCATGCGATACGCCAGCCCATCTTCTGTGCACGGGGCGTACTCACCTTAATCCTCTGCTTTCTGCCTGCTTGCGCCGGTCCCGCCGCAGCCAACGCGGCGCCCACTCCCAACGTTCCGGTTCTCGTAAGAAACTCGCGGCGATTCAGTTGATCCGATATCATAACGTTTCCTCCTACATATTCTATACAACCAATGGAAACCTGCGGGGCAAATGTCCAGCCCTCACCGACACTTCCACAAATGAGTGCACCAATGCGACCATTTTACAGGATTTGATGTGCGTGTCAAAGAGGACCATATCGAGTCTCGTCATTGATTTCTCATGTCCTTTCCAGCAGAATATTGCCAGACTTTTGGGATTGGCAGACGAACGGAGTCAGATTCATGAAGGGTCTCATTATGGAAACCAAATCGGAATTGTGGTCTCACAATCTTCCCGGCAGGAATGTCCTGTTCGCATTGCTTCTCGTCACCACGACACTTCAGCCACAGCTGCTTTCCGCCGCTGCCGGGCTGGAATTCGTTCAGTCGAAAAGTGCTGTGGATGCTCACGACTTTGTCGAGGTGACTTTGAGAGTCGAGCAGCCGGATGCCGAGAATCCTTTCACGGACGTCACCGTGCAAGGATGGTTCACACACGAAGGCGGCCAGCGGGCACAGGTGGACGGCTTCTGCGATTCTCCAGATGGAAGCGTGTTTCGCACACGATTCATGCCGACGCGTGCCGGCAGCTACGATTACGCAGTCACATACCGCCACGGTTCAAATGAAACAACGCACACCGGCAGATTCATCGCCCGAGATGGTGGGCGTCGTGGGCTTGTGAGAGTCGATAGCGACCACCCATGGCACTTCGTGTGGGAAGGAACCGGCGAACACTATTTCTGGAACGGGACAACGACGTACTGGCTGCTGGGCTGGGACGACGAGAACATTCGCAGCAACATTGACCGCCTGCACAGGCTCAAGGTCAACCGATTGCGCACTGCTATGTGCGGACGGGTGAAAAATGGCCGGGCCTGGTTTGAGAATGTCTTTCCAACGGACAAGTTCCGTTTCATACTCAATCCTTGGATCGCCAAGAGACCCGACAGTGTTGAGGATCCGGGCTTCGACGTAACACGATTTAACATCCCTCATTGGCAGAAGATCGAACGAATGCTCCGACACGCTCGCGATAGGGACATGATGATCTCCATCATATTCTACGTTGACGGTGCCCGGCCGGGTGTGGACCCGTTCGGCAAGGCCAGAATGGGACAGCAAGATGAGCAGCGATACTACAGATACGCCGTTGCTCGGTTGGCTGCCTTTTCGAACGTGATGTGGGATGTAACGAACGAATATCATTTGTTCCGCGATGAGGCCTGGGCCAACAGGATGGGGACATTCATAAAGGAATGTGATCCCTATGATCATCTGATGTCTGTTCACGGGCACGGCCAGTTCCCATTCCGCACCTCGCTCTGGGCCGACTTTGCCATGTATCAGCAATGGGATGAGTCGGGCGGCTATCAGTTCATGCTCGCCAACCGCCGCAAGCAGGCTCAGACCGGAAGGCCCGTACCCCAGGTGAACGAGGAGTACGGATATGAGGATCACTACCCTACCTGGGGCGGGAATCGCAAGGCCCCCGCGAGGTCTGCTGACAACCGTCGGAGATTGGCCTGGGGAATGTACATGGCCGGCGGTTACCAGACCACGGGCGAGCGAGCCGACACCGGAACCGGATGGGGTCCGGATACCGGAGGTGGATGGATTAACGGCAGAGGCGACGAATCGATGGTAATGCTCAAGGGTTATGGTCACATTGTGGACTTCTTCACTTCCGTCCCCTGGTGGAAGCTCGAGCCGAGCAACGAGTTCTTCGAAGTTGCTCGTTTGACATCCGTCCGACCGGAGCTGATGCACGTCATGTACACACGGGACAAGACCGGTAAGGCCAAGATATATCTTGATGGTCGCATGCAGGCCGAGACCACCGTCACTGGTGACACGTCTAACTGGGATATTGGCCATCGCATTGCCCTCGCAAACGAACTTACCCGCGATCGCCCCTGGCTCGGCGAGTTCCATCAAGTCGCTATATACGACCGGGCGCTGAGCGCATCTGAGGCAACGAGCAGATTCAAAGCCGGACATCGCACAGGCCCGCGCAACGCGCTCGTCTTCTACGACTTCCGCCAAGGTGACGGCCAAATCGTCAAAGATCGCTCCGGCAGGCCGGAGCCTCTCGACCTCGAAATCCAGAATCCCTCAGCAGTGAAATGGCTCAACGACGGAGGCCTGCAAGTCCTGTCACCCGTGTTGATCGCTTCGCAAGGACCGGCCACCAAGATCAATGATGCCGTTCGTAAGTCTGAGGCCATCACTATCGAAGCGTGGATCAAACCGGCTAACACCACACAGAGCGGACCTGCACGGATCGTCACCGTCTCCAGGGATCCGGGCAGCAGGAACTTCACTTTGGGCCAGAAAGCCGGCGCCTTCGAAGTCCGCTTTCGAACGACGTCAACATCGCCAAACGGCGAGCCCGCCCTGTCATCGCCCGGCGGTGACGATGCGATGCCCCAAGTCTGTGGCCTGCGCTCTCCAGACGGAGACCTTGCGGTGCTGTACTTTGCCTCCGGAGGACAAGCTCGCGTTACACCGGATGCGCTGAGCGGAGAAACCAATGCCCGGTGGTACAATCCCCGTGACGGCAAGTGGGCCGCTGCCCACGAGAGCCAGGCACGCACATTTGCTGCTCCAGATGAGGACGACTGGGTGCTGTTGCTCCAGAAGGCCCGGTAGACACAACCGACAGTACTCCTCGCGGCCGCAAGACGCCGCCGGTCTTCATTCGGTCTTCGGTACAATGGATCTGCGCTCATTTCGGCCATTTTCGGATAATTGGCTTTGGTTCTTCTGCCCGCTGACGCCGGCGTATTTGCATAATCCCTTCCTCTGAAAAGGTTTGCGCTCGTTTGGGTATCCCGAGAATTGGCTTTGTTTTTTCAAATCCCCCCAAGAATTGCGCGGCACCCGATCCAGTATCTCGCGGCTTCTGTCTCCTGCCTTCCGTCTTCTGGCTCCTGATGCTGAATTGGCTTTGTTTTTTCGGCCGCCGTAGGCCGGTCTATTGCCATAATCCTCTCCCGCAAAAAGGCTTGCGTTAGTTCGGGCAGGCTCAAATTGGCTTTGTTTTGCACAATGGACTCTGGAATTGCGCGCCGGATCCGGGCTGGTATCTCATATTGCGCATGGAGTATTGCGTATCTCAGCTCCTTCCGCAAGCTCAGGATAAGCGCGTATCGCCCATGTCCTTTCACGGCTTGCATTTGCCACCGCCTGCTGTCTCCTGTCTGCCGTTCTCCTGCTTTCTGTCATCTATATCCTATCCTGTCAGTACCCACAATCTGTTATCTATGTATCGTACTCGCTCGGGCCGGGAAGTAAAGTAAATTCTCACGAAAAATAGTGCGGAATTGATTGGAATTCTCAGAAACTTCGAGAATGAAAACAGCCAACATCTTGTGATTCACATTCGCCTCAACAGAACAGAGCCTTAGCGGGGGAGCAGTAGAAGAGGTTTGGGCGGTTCTCAACGTCGGCAAGTGTCGCGGCAGCGCTGTTGACAGAGGCGTTTGAAAAGACTAATATAGAACAAAGCATGAGGGAATCTTACGATTGATCGACGGGCGCAGGTGTTCCGGCTGGTTCGCACTGTCCGTACGGTGGGCACGTAAAGGGGGATAGAAGATGGTCAGCAGCGCTGATACGAGGAGACTGGTAGCAATCTGGATAGTGGTGGCGGTTCTCGGATCGGTCGCAAGTGCCGGTGCCAAGATCATCTACGTCGATGCAGATGCTCCCGGCGCAAATAACGGCACATCGTGGGTCGATGGGTACAAGTACCTGCAGGATGCACTGGCAGATGCCAATAGTGCGGAAAAGCCTGTAGAGATACGGGTAGCGTGCGGGATCTACAAACCGGATCAAGGGATTCGGCAAACGCCGGGCGACCGGACGGCCACGTTTCAATTGATAAATGGCGTGGCGATCATCGGCGGTTATGCCGGGTCGGGCGAGCCGGATCCCGATGCGCGGGATGTTGAAGCATATGAGGCAATCTTGAGCGGCGATCTGGCGGGCGATGATGTCGATGTGAACGCGGTGTCAGGTTTGTGGGAAGATTGGAGCAGAAGCGAGAACAGTCTGCACGTCGTAACCGGCAGCGGCACTGATGAGACCGTAGTGCTGGACGGGATGGTCATCACTGGGGGAAGCGCAACACCAGGTTGTGGGCCTCCTTGTGAGGTGGACTCGGCCAGGCGCGGTGGCGGGCTATACATTGAGGCGGGGAGTCTGACGATAAGGGCGTGTATTTTCAGGCAGAACCGGGCTGTGCGCGGAGGCGGCATGTATGCCCGGCTGAGCGGGGCTGTGATTGTTGGCTGTAAGTTCATCTGCAACTACGCGAGAGGAGAGGGATTGTGGAAATACGGCGGGGGTGGGATCCTGAACGAGGCAAGCACGATGGTTGTCAGGGACTGCGCCTTCAGAGGGAATATGACCTATAACAATGGGGGTGGCATTCTGAACAACGATGGTAGCGACGCCACAATAACCGACTGTACCTTCATGGGCAATTCCGCCCGGGCATACGGAGGTGGGATGAGCGATGCGGAGGGCAGCAGCCTTGTGGTCACTCACTGCGAATTCGTCGGTAACTCGGCCCGCCACGGGGGGGGAATGTACATTCATGAAGCCAGTGCGGTGGTCAGGGACTGCGAGTTCGTCGGCAACTCAGCCTCGAACGGTGGCGCGATCGAGTGCACATCGAGCACGACGACGATCAGGCGGTGCAGAATTGAGGGAAATGTGGCAGTGGGTTCTGGAGGGTTTGGCGGCGGGATCCAACTGGGCTGCGGAGGTCATACGAGTATATTGGCGTGCGCCATACGGGGGAACACGGCTCAGCGGTTTGGTGGCGGCATTTCATGTGATGGCTGTTCGGGGCCGCCCGAAAACCTGGAGATTGTGGGGTGCATCATAACCGGCAACAGGGCTGGCTGGGACGGGGGCGGGATACTCTGCCATAATTGTACGCCCCGGATTTGGAATACCACGGTTGTGGGCAACAGGGCAGGCGGCGGAGGTGGCGGGATTGCATTGTGGTCCTATGTAGAGTCACCATTGAGCAATTGCATCTTCTGGGACAACCGGGATAGCGGTGGAGAGGGTGAGTCGGCACAGGTTTGGGTCTACCCCGAGGAAGACGTGGGGATCAATCACAATTGCGTCGACGCTTTGACTGGCGCGTTGGGGGGAACCGGCAATATCGGCGCCGATCCTTGTTTCGCAGAGGCTGGATACTGGGATCCGAACGGGACATCCGACGATCCCAATGACGATTTCTGGGTTGACGGCGAGTATCACTTGAAATCCGAGGCGGCCAGGTGGGATCCTGCGACACATGCCTGGATAGCCGACGATGTCACCAGTCCCTGCATCGACGCAGGTGATCCCAGAAGTCCTATCGGCCCTGAGCCATTTCCCAACGGGGGCGTGGTAAATATGGGGGCCTACGGTGGCACGGCCGAGGCGAGCAAATCGTACTTCGGTGAGCCAGTCTGCGAAACGATTGTCGCAGGCGACATAAACGGGGACTGCAAAGTGGATTTTTCAGACTCTCTTATTATGGCTTCGCATTGGCTCGAGGACAATACTCCGCAAGGTCGCATCACGACCACGTACGAGTTTCTCCCGGACAAAAGTTCAATCGTGGCGTATTGTGGCAGAGGGGGCACTAGAACCTACTCTATTGAGGGACCATTCCGCTTGACTGTTAATTTGCACGCATGCAGAGCGCGATTTGAGAAGGTGGATGCGACGCTCAGCAAGGAGATTCGGTTTGTCGATGACTATCCTCCTGCGAAAGAGATATCCACGCAGAGTCTCAACGTGCTGTTTCATATGACCGAACTAATCAGCACCGATGTAAACGATACATCACTAAGCTTTGTTTTTTACAAGAACATTCCCCTATTTCCGGGTGCTGATGTAGACCTGAGGGTCGTTCTTCAAAACAAGTCGGCTCGCCTAGCAGGTACATTTGGCGATGCGGTATATGACGGGTGTTGGTACGATTTGAACGCAGTCGCTATACCTCAGCCTATGACAGGCATGAAGAAGAAGTAGCCGTAAGAATTGAGACGAATTTTTGTTTAAGGAGGAACAAAAATGTTACAAAAGAAAGAAGTTATCGTTACTGCATCACTTATTGTCCTGATTATCGGTTTTTCTAATATTATTCTTGGTCAAGGTTTGCCCAGGGGTTCGCCGGAAGCGAGGGAATTACAGCTCCGGAATTTGTTAGATACGGTCGAGGGAGTGGCGGAGGAGCCGCCACGAGTTTTCAGGACGGAAGAGGGGATTTTACGATTGGGCAACGGGCGCAGGAGTTCCGGCTGGATTGCGGAGTCGGTACGCCTGGATCGGTTAGGGGGGATGGAGGATGGGCAGGAGAGTTCATACGAGACGGTGGGCGGCGATCTGGACGCCGGCCGAATATTTGTGTGATCCAATGTGCGAGGCTGCGGCGGCGTTGCCGTGGCGGGGCTTGACGTAAGTTGAGCGCAGTGCTATAATAACAAGAGATAGAAAGGAGGTTTTTCGGCAGGTGCAGACGGGGATTATAGCGCGCCGGCAGAGAGGCACATTGCCTGGGATAACTCGTTTGAAAGGGAGGTGAATCATGTTTGAGAAGAGAAGGATATTGGCAATTACAGTGGTTGGAGTGTTGCTTGGCGCCGGTACAGGGCAGGCAAGCTTGATCTGGGATGTCTACAGCGATGCGGAGATTGGCGAGGGAGAGGTTTACGGTCGTGTCCACGTCTACGATACGCCGCCAGAGCACACGACTTTGAATATGCTTGGTGGTAACGTTGATCTAATGGAAGTCTACGACTCAAGTACTGTGAATGTCAGCGGCGGCGAGATCAACAGCCTCTTCGCCGAGGATATGAGCACGGTGAGTGTTTCAGGCGGGGAGGTGGGATGGATCAGGGCCCAAGCTTCGGCCACAGTCAACGTATCAGGCGGACGTCAAGGCTCGATAGATGGCAGTGGGTATCCGACCATCAATTTCTCCGGGCAGGCTGCGACGGGCCTAGTCCGGGTCTCGCAACACACCATGCTGAACATGACGGGTGGCAGCATGCGCAAAGTGGAGCTGTATGATTCGGTGATTGTGAACCTCCGCGCCGGGGTTATACCGGAAGGTATCGTCGGCTTTGGCTTCGACGGTGTAGTCAACGTCTACGGGCACGACTTGGCCAAGACGAGGTCTGGGGGGCAGTACGGCCACGGTCAGGTGTCCGGGTTCTACCCGGACGGTTCAGCGTTCACTGTTGATTTGGGCCGGGAGTTGTATTCGCGAGTGAATCTGATTCCGGAGCCGGCGACGCTCTTGTTGTTGAGCCTTGGCGTGTTGATTGCGAGGGCACGTAAGTCGTAACGATGCCTTGGAAAGGAGAGATTAAGATGGATCGGAAGAACTACATTATGGCAGTCGCGTGTTTGTGCGTGCTTTCATTGGGGACGGCACATGCAGGTAGATCGGTCTTCATAATATCGAATCACATCGCAAGTGAGGTGCAGGCGTACAGCATCAACGGGACACAGGTGGACCTTCAGGAAACGGTGGGCATCAACAATCACGATGGTCTCGGTCCGCCCTTTTCGGCACCAAAACGGCGGCTGAGAATTATGACGGGGGCGATTGTGGCATCTTCTGAACGCTGCGGAATCCCGACGCCGTTGCGAGTCTTCTCGCAGGTAGCTTTGTACGCCAAAATCGACGGAGAATCCACGACTGTGAGCAGTGCGGGTAAGTGTGCCTCGTGGAGGGTTACAAGGCCAGAGTCATCTTGGATCTCTGGCCATTAACTTGGCCACGAGGAATTGCCAGGCCACGCTCAGGGCGAATAGGGGCAGTACCTTCTGCCTGCGAAAGCGGTGTGGCTCCGTAACCAGGCGGTATAGCCATTCGGTGCCTGTACTGCAAAACAGCCGGGGGGCTCTCCTGACGCTACCGCTGAGCACGTCAAATGAGCCTCCGACACCCATGCAGTAAGGCGCATCGATTCGGTCCCGGTGCTCGGCAAGCCATATCTCCTGACGAGGTGACCCCATAGCGATGAAGACCATGTCTGCACAAGAGTCGTTGATCTGCTTGATCACCGCATCGTTGTCACTGAAGTATCCGTGT
>CP070675.1:4583269-4595207 GCA_020352215.1 Phycisphaerales bacterium | reverse complement strand
AATCAAGCAGTTCCGGGGCGGCGGCGGTGGCGGCCACCATCAGAACTTCATCGACGCGGTTCGCAGCCGTAAAGTCAGCGATCTCAACGCCGACATCGAGAAGGGACATATCTCCAGCGCGCTTTGTCATATGGGCAATGTCTCGCACCTTGTCGGTAAGAAGGCCGAGGTAAGCGAGGTCAGGGACGCGGTCGCCGATAACGCGGATATGAGGGATTCATTGGACCGGATGCTGGAGCATCTGGATGCGAACGAGGTCGATCTGAAGAAAGAGCCGTTGACGCTTGGTCCCATGCTTACGATGGATCCGGAGAAGGAAGTCTTCGTCGGCGAGCACAGCGACTGGGCGAACATGCTGGTCAAACGGAACTACCGCGAGCCGTTTGTGGTACCGGACAAGGTCTGATGAAGTTTGCTCTTTGCAACGAGATGTTCGAGTCTCGGCCGATGGCTGAGGTCTGCTCGGTTGTGAGCCGGTTGGGATATCACGGCATCGAGATAGCCCCGTTTACACTGGCGCCGTCGGCCGATGAGATCAGCTACGAGCTGCGACAAGAGGTCCGCCAAATCATACAGGACCACGGCCTCGAAGTAGTGGGTCTGCACTGGCTGTTTGCCGGGCCGGACCGTCTGCACTTGACAACGCCGGATGGTGCCGTCTGGCAAGGAACAAGGGATTATCTGTCGTGTCTGCTGGATTTGTGCAGCGATCTCGGCGGCAAGGTATTGGTTCTGGGTTCGCCCAAGCAGCGCAGCATAGTAGAGGGGCAGACGCCGGAAGGCGCGTGGAAGCGAGCAGTGGAGCTGCTCAGCTCTGTGCTCGATAGGGCCGGCGAGCTTGGCGCGACTATATGTCTTGAGCCGCTATCCCCTGCCGAGACCGATTTTATTAATACGGTCTCGGAGGGGATGGAGATGGTCCGGCAGATAAACCACCCGAATCTGAAGATCCATCTCGACGTCAAAGCAATGTGTTCGGAATCTACGCCCGTGCCGGATATCATCCGTTCGGTGGCGGCCGAGGACATTGGCCATTTCCACGTGAATGACCCGAATCTCTACGGCCCTGGAATGGGAGAAGTCGACTACGGACCCATCGCGGAGGCCATAAAGGACATCGGTTGGGGCAGGTGGCTTTCCGTCGAGGTCTTCAAGTACGATCCCGATCCGGAGACGATTGCGCAGAAGAGCATAGAGTACCTGCGTTCGTACTTTTAGTCTGGAGTGCCTATGGGGCGAGAACGCGCCAGGCGGGCGGAGTAAGATCGGGCACGTGCCACTCGCTACGGCAACGATGGCACCTGTCCATATCGGGCCGTCTCGGCCAGCCACAGTTCAGGCATGTCACGAGCGTGATTTGCGGCCGCGTTAGTCTGTAGGTAATGTACGCGGCCAGGCCGAAGGCAATCGTTGCGATTATCCAGCAGAGCCTCGTCTTCTCTGAGAGCCCCACAAGCACAGCGTCATTGCTGATTAGCCAGGCGAGCAACATCGCCATCACTATCGAGGGCAGTATCAGCAGCAAAGCACCCAAGAATCTTCCTACAATATTGCCACTGACATCTCGACCCTTCATCGCCACGAAGGAATTCGGCAGGACAAACAATGCCCTGTAGCCTGCCGTGGCTTCGATGCTGTTTGCAGTGAAATAGGAGACAACTGACAAAAGCGGCGGGTGAAGATTCTCCAGAAGGAACTTTGCGATGGTCGGTGCTGGCGCGGCGCGAACCTGGAAGGACGACACCCGGCTGGAAGGGACACGCCTCTGGTCGCCGCGAGGCAGCCGCTCTATTACCTCACTATCGTACCTGTGAACCAATCGTCCTCGTTCGTCGAAGACGGCGAGGGCTGAATATATGCCTTCTCGGCCAAGACTGGTCACGAACATGCCCCTGTATTTGTCATCGGTCTCGAGAGCCAAGGGCAGGACCCGATAGGCCAACAGATCATCAGGTACCACTAATTCTTTCGATGGGAAAAGAGTCTGTGGGGCCGGCAGGTAGCCGGCGGCGCCTGCAAATTGAAGTGTCTCTCGATCAAGCAGGTCTATTCGACCGGCTTCGTCAAGAACGAGCAAATATTGGCCTGCTGGGTGCTCCAAGCTTCTCCGCACGATAGGGGTGAACTCCTGCGACGGCCCGAATATCTTCTTTCGACCCTCCTCGGAGGATTCTACCCGAGGAGGGTGCCAGCGCATGTTAACAAAATGGGGCTTCTTCATCACCCGGCCCAGACTCACGGGCTTATGCGGATCATCCTGTGACAATTGGGGGCCCTTGACGACAGTTCTTTGTCCCATGTCGATTCGGTAGAAACAACGCACCTTCTTATCGTACAACGTGAGCGGTAGACCCGGAGACGGAGCTGCTATGAGCGGAGAGGCGAAGCGTCCCAGGTTCTTATCCGGACTTTCTGAGATTCCTTCAGGGCCGGCATAGAGTTCTGCATACTCCGGACGCGGAGTCTCGCCCGCCAGGCTTTGTCTGCCGGCACGGCTGAACAGGATCTTGCCGGTCTTTCCATCAAAATACGCGCATTCTCCGTCGTTGGTGATATACCCCCACTCGGCGAGGTAGTAGTAAATGTCGGAGGCCAGTAGTCCGGGGACTCTTGCTTCGACATAGTCGACAAGTCCAAGGAGAAAAACAGGTGCGGGATACACGCTCGCGTCGATGTGGGAGTGCTGAACCACGTTAGGGTCGTTCTCAAACTCAGTCGGGACCAGTCCGGACGGTTCAATGTTCGAGAAACCCCGGGAGGCGAGATCCAACTTGTTGGCGACAACGGCCTCGCACCGCCTGCGAGCCCAGAATAGTGGAAGTGACATCAATATAAGAACGACAAGGCCCGTTGTGATAGCTTTAACAAGATGATCGACTGAGGTCCTCATGGTCGGATTCCTAAAGGGATGTTGACATGAACTTCCGCCAAGTACGTACGAGAGACGCGCCGATGAACAAGACAAGTATGATATTTGCCTGGTAACCGAAACCCTTGACGACAATCAGCGGAGCCAGCACAAACGTCAAGAGAATGCTACCCAGCGTGAGTATTGCCCTGTTCGACGTCCTGCCGATCAGTAAGCCAAGGCAATAGCAGGCAAAACACATTAGAAATACCACCGCAAACACGTTGAAAACCAGGCCGGAATGTACTGGCATAGCCGGCATAACACGACGCCATAGAACCTCGGCCGTGACATATAGGGGCACGATCACGATCAGAACCGCCAAGACTCCCATGATGATTTTCGCAGCCAATATCTGGCCTCGCGTTGTCGGCAAGGTGGATAGAAACGCCGAGGTCTTCCTGGTTCTGTCCGCATACATCTGATTGCCGCCGATACCAGAGAATCCGACTATGAGCAGGACAATCAATGGAAGTGAAAGCACACCGGAATACACGGGAATCTCGCCCTCTTCACCACGATACGCTGCCGAAACCGCCAGGATGATGAGCAGTGCAGTGACACCAACCGCCACGAGGAAATCCACAAAATGGTCTTCGATCTCTCTTTTTAATAGGATAAGGAGCGTACGCATACTGACCTCCTATTCTTGGCCGGCAAGAAGCTCGACACTGGGCTTTGTACATTCAATGAATATATCCTCTAAGCTCATCGGCAGCTCGGTGCAGCTCGACGGCTTGAAGGTCTCGATAATGGCCTGTTTCTGCTTGTTCCAATTGGCAACGGTTATCACCATCTCCCTGCCCTGGCTTTGCTGATTTATGATTTCCGTTATGTACAGATTGTCCGGCACGGAATCCGGGAAGATCACCTGTAGTTTCCGGACGCGTTTCTTTAGCTCTTCCAGCGGACAGTCTACGACGAGCTTTCCGGCAAGAAGTATTCCGATGCGGTCCGCGATGCGTTCGACGTCGCTCAGGATGTGGGAGCAAAACAGTATCGTTCGGCCCTGCTTTTGAATAACGTCGATGGCAAGTTCGAGAAATTGCCTGCGGACGACGGTGTCGAGGCCCAACGTAGGATCGTCAAGGATAAGAAGCTCCGGGTCAATTGCCATAGCCAGCGCGAGGTTTAATTGGGCTCGCATGCCGATGGACAGTTGCTTCACCTTGCGATCCAGCGGCAAGCGGAATGTCTCTATCAGGTGATTGAAGAATTCGTCGTTCCAGCGATGGGAGAGGGCCTTGCAGAGTGTTACGAGTCTGCCGACCTTGTAGTTTTGGATCAGGTTGTGACCTTCCGCCACATAGCCTATGCGCCCTTTGATTTTCGCAGACAGGCCCGCGGACCCGGCGCCCAAGAGGAAGGTCCCTCCGCGAGTCGGCGGTTCGAGGCCCAGGAGAATCCGGATGATCGTTGTTTTGCCGCTACCGTTTCGGCCCAGCAGACCATAGATGCAGCCTTGCGGCACCTTGAGGTCGATCCCGTCCAAAACACATCGGCCATCGTAGTACTTCACGAGATTGACGATTTCGACAACGTTCTGGGCCATTTTACTTCTCCGGTTTCGAGGGCAAGTTGAATCTCTCTACCGAGCTGCTGAACCAATCCGACAGCGTCGCCCGGTCGATCTGCATGTGAAAGGCCTCAACTGCTATTCTATCGAGTTCCTCCGAGAGGAGCTTCCTCTTGACGGTTCTGCTCAGGTTGCTGTCCAGATTTGCGACAAAGGCGCCGGCGCCGGCCTTGGTGACAATGATGCCCTCCTGCTCCAGCTGGCGATAGGCCTTGGCTATCGTGTTGGGATTTATCGCAAGCTGCTTGGCCAGTTGCCTCACGGTCGGCAGCTTGTCGTCTTTAACCAGCCTGCCCAAGGCAACGTCGCGCTTGACCCGGTCGATTATCTGCAGGTAAACGGGCCTGTCCGACGCATTGTCTATACGGAACTGCATACAAACACCTTAATAGTTGTACTATTGTAACTACTACAAGTATAACACCGCTGTTCGTGACGTCAAGCAATTTTCTGCAAAAAATCCGAGAAAAATTGGGGACTCGTGCGAAACGAGGCACCTGAGCCCGGATTTGCCTCTGCGCGGCCCTATGCGGGCCGCCGCGCAGTGAGCTTGACGGGCGAAGCCATCTTGACTATTGTACGAGCCCGGCCCTGAATATGTGACCCGGGAAATCGGGGCCGAGTGGTTTGTAGTGTGGAGGTCAAGAGATGAGCGCGAAATTCGGATGGCCCAAGAGCTGGCGCGAGAAGTTGGAGTATGCGCCGCCCGGTCTGCCCAAGGTGGTCGAGGGTGACGCAAAATGGGAGAAGCGGTTGGGCGGCAGGAGAGTGCTTGTGCCAACACCTCTGCTTGTGGATGCGGAGATTCGCAAGGTCCGCAAGGGCAAGCTTGTCACCGTCAACCAGATACGCAACAAGCTGGCCAAAGATTTCAAGGCCGAATCCACCTGCCCGATGACAACGGGCATCTTCCTGCGGATCATTTCCGAGGCGGCCGAAGAAGACTTGCGCAATGGCAAGAAGCGAATCACGCCGTACTGGCGGGTGCTCAAGAGCGACGGCAGCCTGAATCCCAAGTACCCCGGCGGCGTCAAGGCCCAGGCCAAGCGGCTAAGAGAAGAAGGCCACAGAATTACCCGCGCCAAGGGCAAGAAGCCGCCGACGGTGAAAGACTTCCAAAAAGCGCTCGCGTGACTGAGTAGGACTGCGACTGCGGACTGTGGGAGTGCCGGACCATGTGGAAAATAGTGATAGCGGCTGTTCTTGCCGTGGTGCTGGTCGTTGTGGTGGCCGTGATGCTCATAATGAGAGGACTCGATCTGTCGCAGTACGAACACCTCAAGGAGCCAAAGATAAGCACCAAGCCAGACCAGAAGGTGATTGTTGTGGAGGCCAAGGGAGAGCCGAACGCAGTTGCGGGAAAGGCGTTTAAGCTGCTCTTCAACACGTACTTCAGACTAAAAGGGCTGCCAAAAGGAAGGCCACCCGCGCCTCGCGCGCGATGGCTGGAGTTGCTCGATAAGCCGAAGACAGAATGGGTGGGACTCTATGCTATGCCTGTGCCCGATACTATCGAGTCACTACCGGAGCAGAAGGCGACCGAAGCCGGACTGAGTGTGAAGCTGGCCACCTGGGAATATGGCGAGGTGGCGGAGATCCTTCATGTAGGGCGATACGATCGGGAAGAGCCGACGATAGAGAAGCTCAAGAAATTCATCGCCGACAGCGGATACGAGATCGCCGGCGCACACGAGGAGGAATACATCAAAGGCCCCGGCATGTTCTTCGCCGGCAACCCGGAGAAGTACTACACGATCATCCGGTACAGGGTCAAAAAGGCCCAGTGAGCAGTGAAATGGGGCGGCGTGTATCCAGGCTACTTCTTGGCCCGGATCAGGGAATTCATGGCCTCATCGCGGTGTATGAGCTCCACATTCGTGAAGCCGGCATGGGAGAGGTCTTCCTTGTATTCGTCGAAGGTGTAGGTGCCGCCGGATTCGGTGCCGACGAGCATGTTGACGGCGAACAGTGCGCCGGCCGGTGGGCTGGTATGGTCCGGGTCCATTACGACATCACGTATTACCAAAACGCCATCATCCTGGAGGGCGGCGCAAATCTTGGCATAGAGCGCGCGGTTCTGATCTCGCGATTCCTGGTGAGCGATAGCGCTCAGCCAGGCGAAATCCGCCCCGCTGGGCAGCTCATCTACGGTATAGTCCCCGGCGCAGAAAGTGACGCGATCAGCCAATCCCGCCGCTGCGATGCGCTGCTCGGCAAGCGGTATTACGGAGGGCAAATCAAACAGTGTCGCCCGTGCATCAGGGATCGCACGAAGAAACTCAATCGTCCACGTGCCGGACGCCCCTCCAATATCGAGCAGATGGCTGAACGATAGGGGCTGAAGCTTCGCTACAATCCCGACAGCGATGGGGCCCGAGAAGTTGTTCATGGCCTGTATGAAGGCGGCTTCGTCGGCGGCCTGGCCGCGGATACTCGGCGCTCTCTCGGCGGGTCCTCCCGTCTGAACCACGCCGGCAAGCTGAACCCAACGGCTAAGGCAATTGGCTAAATGCCGCACGCCGGGCAGTACGTTTGCTGGGCTTGTTTCGGCGAGCAGCTCGGCCGCATCGGAAGTGATATGATAGCGGCCGGCTTGTTTGGTCAGGAATTGCAGTGCGACGAGTGCATCCAGGAGAATTGTTGTTGCCCGAAGGTCGGTGCCGATTTTCGCCGACAACGACTCAGCAGTCATCGGCTCGGCGTTTAGAGCGGTGAAGATATCCAGATCCGCGGCGGCTGCGAGAATGCAGGCCGGTTGAAATGCCCTGACCGTGTTTAGAACTTCGTCAGCGGTCCATTGTTTCGCCATCATTGCGGCCTTCTCGGTACTATCAGGCAGCCGGCGATGCCTGTTGCTCGCGGAGTTTTTCGAGCTCTCTGTGGACCGGCCAGTGGCCGAAGGCGAGAACAAAGGGCATTATGATACAGACAACGGGTATCAGCATGAGCAGACCGAGCGCCCAACTGTAGCCCGCCTTGCTGAATATCTTGCAGTAGACGACGGCTTTGATGACGACAACGGCCAGTGACACAAGCAAGAGAAAAACCGCCACGATCAGCACAACGACCGGACCCGCGGCCTCAAACATCTGTTCGAAACTACCGCACTCTACCATTCTATTTTCCTTTCCACTGCTCAGCCATCAAACGTTTCTGACTTCATTTAATAGTATATTGGTGAGCGGTTTTGTATGTAAGGCAAATTCTGCAAAAATGTATAGAAATTCTGCTCAATGGGCGCCCTTCAAAGCCCCCTGCGGCAAGCCTTTTTGGTTCCCGCCAAAGGACCAGGCGGCACCGGATCTACGAAGGCCGGATGCCGGTGGGCAAACCGAACCTAACCACCTCTGGGATTGAGGTTGTGCGAAGACCGGAACTCAATATTCTGGAGCAATTTCCGGCGTGCTAACCCAGGAAGATTGGGTATCTATGACAGGTTTGGGGCACGATGCCGGGGAGATAAACATTTTTTCAATGTTTACTCTTGACGGCAGGTCTAAGTTGGGTTTACTCTGTTCCGTAGCAAACGGCAGTTTGCGCAGAAATTCTTGAAAGGGGTGGCACTTGCCACCTGTTGTTTAGTTTCCGAATCTGGCGGAAGAGTAGGGTAAAGGGTTGAAAGGAGGCCATTATGACAAGGATAGTTTTGACCACAGCGGTTGTCGTATTGTTGAGCGTATCGGTCGGCTGTCAGCAACACGACGTCGGTAAGGGTCAGCTCATGCCATCACGGACGAAGGTGGCTAGTGATGCCAGCGGGGCGGTCAATGTCTCCGGAGTGGGTGAGGCTGACATAATTGAGGAGGTGGTGGTCAATCGGCAGGCGTATCGCCGGGCTCTTGCCGGACTCTTGGAGCATTATACAAGAACCGGCAACAGTATGAAACTGAGATGGGTAAAAAGGGAACTGGGGGCCTTGGACCGCATGCCCCAGTACAAGTACATCATTGAAGGTGAGGGGCTGCCCGACTTGCGGGCAAGCGCATCGATCCCCGAGGCAGACGAGCTTTACGCCGAGGCGATGCAGCTTGAGAAACAAGCAGGACCGCTGGTAATCCTCAAAGACAATGAATTGTTGCGTCTGGCCCTGGACAAGTACAATCGACTAATTAGGAAATATCCCACCAGCGACAAGATCGACGATGCGGCATACCATGCCGGCGGGATATACGAGTACTTCAACGACTACACGATTGCGGTTCTGTACTTTACGAGGGCCTTTGAGTGGGATCCGGCGACGCCCTACCCTGCACGGTCCAGAGCAGCGTTTCTGCTGGATCAACGGCTACACCGCAGAACCGAGGCTTTGACGCTGTATCAGGAATCCGTAGTCAAGGAATCTCAGCACGAGAAGTGGAGAGTGTTCGGGGAAAAGCGGATCAAGCAGTTGACCAAGACCGAAGAGGGCGCGTAGCTGCGCTCACAGACAGTCGCAGTGGAACTTACTCAGCTACAACGGCGGGCCTGGCTCAATAGCAGGCCCGTTTTTTTGTTGTCACTGTCTGGGAGTTGCGGTTCCAACAAGGAAACGGTTAGGTTTGAGCGGTGAAGGGTGTTGCGTTGGTCGAGTTTGAGCAAAAGACAGCCTGTTTTGGGCGGGCAAACGAGCTTTTCGGCCCGGCGAGCCGGATTTTGTTGGCTGTGTCCGGCGGAGCCGACTCAATCGCTCTTCTGCATGTGATGCAGGCCTTGAAAGCTGAGAGCAACCTGGCTGCCAAGCTCTGCTGCGCTCACATCAACCATCAGTTGCGAGGGACAGAAGCGAATTCGGACGAGAGTTTTGTCACCAAGCAAGCGGCGAAACTGAACTTGCCCATAAGGACGCGGCGAGTGGATGTGCAGGCGTATGCCGCCGAGAACAAGCTGTCGATTGAAACAGCAGCTCGAGAACTACGGATCCGAAACCTGCTTGAGATAGCCCGGGCCAATAACTGCAATCTAATAGTGACGGGACATCATAAGAACGACAATGCGGAGACCGTCCTGCAACGACTCATTCGTGGTACGGGCTTTCGCGGCCTCAGCGGCATACGGCCAAGCCGGGACCTCTCCGATGGACTCAAGTTTGTGAGGCCGTTGTTGTGTGTGACGCGCAAGGAAATTCTTCAATATCTCCGATCGCAGAAACTTCAGTGGCGCGAGGACCGCACAAATGCGGATTGCACCCACAGGCGAAACTTCATCCGGCACCGGCTGCTGCCGGCATTGCAGCGAGACTGCAAAGACTCGATTGTCGAGCTGTTGTCGCAACTCGCCGAATCGGCCGGCAAGTTCCATTGTCTGATTGCGGGCCGTGCAGAACGAGTATGGCCGGAACTGGCCGATTGTGGGGAGGAAGAAGTGACGTTAGATTTGAAGCTGTTCCTGTCACAGCCGAGACCAGTGCAGGTTGAGCTTGTGCGGTTAAGTTTGGCCGCGATCGGCAGCGGCGAGAGAAATCTGACGCAGCTCCACTATGAGAGGATATTGCAGTTGGCCGAGCGTGACATCGGAGGCAGAAAGATCGAGCTGCCCGGCAGATTTGCGGTCTTGCGCGACTACGGAAAGCTAGTCTTTGTACATAACAGAAAAGATTCACGCTCTCCTGCGCAGATTGAGAGAAGTGTCGCTTTGGACATCCCGGGGAAAGCGAGATTCGGCCCGTATTTAATAGAGGCGACTGTGTTCGAGGCACGGAAAGAGGATATCGAGAGATTCGAGACAAATCCACGCACGCGGAGGGATAAGACGGCGGTGGAGACCGGATTCCTGGAGCAATTTGACTTAGACAAAATCAAAGTTCCCTTGGCGGTTCGTTTTCGAGAGCCCGGCGACAGGTTCTGGCCCATCGGATTGGCGGGCGAGAAGAAGGTGGGCAAATTCTTGACCTCGGCGCGAGCTCCACTGGCGGTGCGAAAGCAAGTGGTGATTGTTGTCGATGGCGAGAAGATTATCTGGGCATGCCCGTTGAGAATGAGTGAACTGGCCAAGGTGACGCGCGAGACGCGGAGAATTCTTCAATTGAGGATCGTCGATGCCAGGCCGTAGAGGTAGCATTCCGGCCGGTCCCACCTGATCAGGTCGAATATCGAGACCAACCCTCTTGTGATTTTCACCTCAATCTGTTATTATAAGTTTGGTGGGGCCGATCTTGCTTTACCGATAACGGCAACCGACAGCCGGAGCCTGGTGCAGAGATGATAGGCAGAGCACAACTGTTGGAACACGCCAAGACGCAACAAGCCACCGATATACACGTCTGTGCCGATGCCCCAATACTGTTCAGGGTGGGCGGAAAGCTGGTCCCAATAACGAAAGAGAAACTGACCGCCCAGCAAAGCAAGGACATATCACTGGAGTTGCTAACAGAAGGACAGAGGGCGGAATTCGAGAAGAAACGCGACTACGACCTGATGCTGGCGGATGGAGGTGGAAGATACCGCATAAACATAGGCTACTTTGACGGCAATGTGGGTGCGACAATAAGAATCCTCCCCACCGCCCCCAGAACAATTGAGGAATTGTCCCTGCCGGATGTTGTGCGAGACCTGGCTCGCAGAACGAAGGGATTGGCGCTAATAACAGGAAGCACCAGCCAGGGCAAAACCACAACGATGGCGGCGATGATAGATGAAATAAACGCAAACTATCAGAGACACGTCGTCACGATCGAGGACCCCATCGAGTACGTCCACACAAACAAACGGGGAATTGTGCGCCAAAGAGAGGTGGGACGCGACACTCAGAGTTTTTACACGGGCCTGCGGGCGGCCTTGAGGCAGGACCCGGATGTGATCGCCATAGGCGAGATGCGGGACTATGAGACGATCAAGATCGCGCTGACGGCGGCCGAGACGGGGGTAATGGTCTTTTCTACGCTGCACGTGATATCAATCGACAAGATATTGGAAAGACTCTTGAGCTACGCCCCTGCGTCGGACGAAGGCCAACTGCGGTTCCTCCTGGCCGAATCCCTGCAGGGCGTTATTCATCAGGAGCTTGTCCCAACAGTGGACGGCAAGCGAAGGGTCGCCTGTGAATTGTTGGTTGTCACCAGCGCATCGAAAAACATCATAAGAAGAAAAGGCGGATTCTATCTCAGGAGTATTATCGAGACCGGCAAGAAACACGGCATGATCACAATGGCCGAATCCATTGCCGCTCTTGTCGACAAGAAGATAATCACCGATGGCGTGGCCAAGAGTATTTTGGTCAACTACAAGTAGGCCTGTCTGTTAACCAGCTGCCACGGAGAGGAACAAGAAACCAAGAGGGCTATGAGCCGAGATCACTCATAGCCCTCCTTACAGGCGATCACGTCCGGCATGACTGCACTAAGGGCAGTCGAGGCAATCAGGAGCAACCCCGGGGCCAAAAGGCGGCTGCTTCTTGAGCCAGTTGGCAACCAGGATGTTCAGATCGGATGGGCCCACACGATACACGCCGGTCTTTTCACTGCCGCCCACGTCGTGCGC
>CP070675.1:4560198-4583169 GCA_020352215.1 Phycisphaerales bacterium | reverse complement strand
TCCAAAGTGTCGTCCTGACTGCAAAGGAGAGCAAGAATGTTGACCCGAGCCAAGAGGGGATATCAGGTTTAGTGCACGAGTTAATCGAGGACAAGATAATCGCCTGACAAGTGTAGCGCTTCGGAAGAAGCCGCGGCACCGACGCCCACAGTCAGGGTATCTTGTACGGATGCATTTTCGAGTAGCCCTTATCTTTCGGGCTTTTTGCCTCAGGCTGTAAACTCCCATGATAGACGTAAATAGAAACGGTGAAGTTTGGGTTTTTGCCGAACAGCACAGCGGTCAATTGGAAGATACGCCCATTGAGCTGATGAGCAAGGCCCGGTATTTGGCCGATACGCTCGGTGTAAGATTAGCCGCAGTTCTTTTGGGCTTTGAGGTAGCTGGACTTGCTGCAAAGCTGATTCAATACGGTGCTGACAGGGTGTATCTGGCAGAAGATCCCCGGCTCGGTACTTATCAGACGAACAGCTACGCAAAGGTAATGTTTGATCTGATTCACAAGCACAAGCCGCAGATCGTGCTTTACGGCGCGACCGTCACCGGCCGGGATTTGGCCCCTCGAATCGCAAGCGCCGCGAAGGCGGGCCTTACCGCTGATTGCACCGACCTGCAGATCGGTGACCACAAGACCGTTAAGGATAAGAAGCTGCACAAGAACCTGCTGTTTCAGGTAAGACCGGCCTTTGGCGGGAACATAATAGCTACTATCATAAACCATGACCGCTGGCCGCAGATGGCTACCGTCCGTGAAGGTGTAATGCCCTTGCCCGAGGTGGATGCGGCGCGCCGAGGCAAGGTCATCGAAGAGCCGGTCCACTTGACCGAGCAAGACTTGCCCTTGGAAGTACTCGCCGAACACAAGCGGCCAAAGAAGGTGGATCTGAAGGCGGCCCGGATAGTAGTGGCTGGCGGAGCAGGGGTGGGCAGCAAGGACAATTTCAAGCTTATCTGGGATTTGGCAAACTGTTTGGGCGGAGCACCGGCGGCTACCCGGGCGGCAGTGGACCTCGGCTTTATTGACCGCGACCATCAGGTAGGCCAAACCGGCACAACAGTGAGACCCAGCCTATACGTAGCCGTTGGGATCAGTGGCGCGATTCAGCATCAAGCCGGGATGTCACAGAGCCAGAAAATTGTCGCCATCAATACTGCCCCTGACGCGCCCATATTCAGCGTCGCACACTACAAAATAGTCGGCGACTTGAACGAAGTCGTACCTAAGATGATAAGAGCGATCAAAGAGAAGGGCGTAGCGGACGACGGTGGGTAGTGGAGGCAGAGCGAGCCTTAATACAAGGCAATCAGAAAAACAGGACAGGTTATGGCGAATTTTTACAAGGATAACGATGACATCCAGTTCCTATTCAGACACATAGATCTGCGCGCGCTGGCGCAAGTGTGTGAGGAAGATTTCAAGTTCTCGGCCGAGTTCGACTATGCCCCCCAAAATGCCGATGAGGCCGTTCGGAACTACGAGATGGTTCTGGAGTCCTTGGGGCAGTTGAGTGGGGATTTCATCGCCCCACGTGCCGAGGACGTAGACCGCCAGGGCAACATCCTGAACGAAGATGGTTCGGTAACCCGCCCTGAGGGAATCGAGCAGTCGATTGAGAAACTCGCCCAGGCTGAGGTCATGGGGTTTACGCTGCCTTATCGGTTTGGGGGCTTGAACTTCCCGAATCTTGTCTACACGATGGCTATTGAGATCCTCTCTCGCGCCGATGCCTCCCTTATGAACATTTTTGGTCTGCAGGGAATCGCCGAGACGATCAACTTCTTCGCCTCGGAAGAAATCAAACAACAATATCTGACCGCCTTTGCTACCGGCAAGGTTACCGGCGCAATGGTCCTGACTGAGCCAGACGCCGGTTCTGACTTGCAGGCGGTGAAGCTTCGCGCTTTTCAGGATGATAAAGGCAACTGGTACCTGAACGGCGTGAAACGATTCATTACGAACGGCTGTGGCGAAGTCCTCTTGGTGCTGTCTCGCAGTGAGCCGGACAGAAGCGGGGGCCTTGGTCTGAGTCTGTTTGTGTGCAGGAGGGGCCCCACGGTCCATGTCCGTCGGCTGGAAGACAAGCTCGGCATCCATGGCTCACCAACGTGCGAGCTTTTCTTCGACAACACGCCGTGTGATCTTGTCGGCGAGCGCAGACGTGGCCTGGCACCGTATGTTATGAGTCTGATGAACGGTGCGCGTATCGGCATCGCGGCTCAGTCGATCGGCATCGCCGAAGCCGCCTTTAGGATTGCTCGTGACTACGCCGCCAGCAGGAAGCAGTTTGCGGTCGCCATTGAGAAGCTGCCAGCAGTTCGCGACATGCTGATTGATATGAAGATTACCATCGAATCTGGACGAGCGCTTCTGTATGAGGCGGCCCGTTGTGTGGACGTGGAGGTCGCCTGTGCCAAGCGCCTCGAAGAGAATCCCCCAGAAGACAAAGTCGAGGCCAAGCAACTCAAGAACGAGTCGCGAAAGTACAAGAGATATGCGGCGATGCTGACGCCGATGAGCAAATATTACTGTTCTGAGATCTGCAACAAAGTGGCCTACGATTCGATCCAGGTCCTCGGCGGAAGCGGCTACATGCGAGACTATGCCTGTGAACGACATGCTCGCGACGCAAGAATTACGACCATCTACGAAGGGACAAGTCAGTTGCAGGTCGTGGCCGCAGTCCGTGGTGTATGCAGCGGGACTGCAGAAAAGCTCATCGCTGACCATGCGGACAAGAGCTACGATGCGGAATTGAAGGGCTCACTTGAAAAACTCGCAGAAGGCACAGAGCAATTGAAGGAGGCTGTTGACTTTGTCAAGAGCCAAGGCAACGAGTACATGGATCTTTATGGCAGAGCGCTGGTCGATATTGCGGTGGATCTGATCAACGGCTACCTACTGTGTGATCAAGCCAGCACGAAAGTCGACATGGTAGTTGCTGCTGCCGATAACGGCTCCGCTGGTGAGCAGCCGAAAATTGCGATGAAGAAGCGCAAAGCGCTGATTGCCCAAAGGTATGTTGCAAAAAATGCGCCGGAGATCACGGCCTTGGCAAAGCTAATCTGTTCCGGTGACAGATCCACTTTCACCGGTTACGAGGCCATGGTCGGACCCGTGCCCGAGCAGTAAGTGCGTTGGGGCAAGACTTGCCTATTTACAGGTTGCCAACGAATTTCAACCTTCTGTCGGTGTGAAAATGGCAGGTCTGCATGTAGGCAGAAGAGCGGCGGACGGTGACCAAGAGGATACGATACTATGCTCCGAGCGGTCATATTCGACTTCGATGGTGTAATCACTGATTCTGAGATACTGCACTTCCGCGCCTTCAACGAAGTACTCGGTCGGCATGGAATCAAGATAACAACCAAGGACTACTACGGAACGTACCTTGGCTTTAGCGATGCGGATTGCTTCAAATTACTTGTCAAGCAAGGCCGGCTTGAAGCGGATGAGCGCGGCGTCGCAGACCTTATCCGTCAAAAGAACGCGATCTTCGAAGAGCTGGCCAGCAGTGAAGGTAGAATAATCGAGGGCGTGCGAGAATTCCTCTGTGCGCTGGAGCAAAACGATGTGCCGATGGCGATTTGCTCGGGAGCCCTATTGGCTGAGATTGAGCTCATATTGCAGGAAGCAAGGTTGCGCAACTTCTTCGATGTGATAGTCGCTGCCGAGCATGTTGAGAAGGGCAAGCCCGATCCGGAAGGATTCTTGCTGACTCTGGAAAAACTCAACACCAACGCGACGAGCCCGATTTCGGCCAGACAGTGCGTTGTCGTAGAGGATTCGCATTGGGGCTTGCGGGCTGCCATCGCAGCGGGAATGCACGCGGTTGCAGTAACAAACACCTACGACGCGGACCAATTGAGCATGTCTGAAAAGACCGTCGGCGGGCTTGGCGAACTGACTGTCAGTGACCTTCAACAGCTTTGCCGCTGATGCGATCGTTGTCTTTTCTGCATTCTATCCATCCAAATCCAGCGTGCTTGGTCCTGCTATGAGGGCCTTGCGTTCGCCGGTCTTCAAGTTGTACTCAACGCCGTCCACCAATGCCCCATTGAAGTAGCACGGTTGAGATTCACCGCTTCTAATCTCTATTATCGATTCGTCCTGGTCATAGAACAACTCACCGCCCAGGAACTGATAACTCTCGTCCTCATATTTGATATCGCCGAGGGCGGTCAGCGTTGACAATTCGGTCTGACCCTTGTCAGATTGCGTGAGGTTCACCTCCACGCGGTTTGCGGCCGCTTCCACCTGCGGGCCGTATCCGCCTTCGATAATAGGGATGTAATCGACCCAAAGCGTCTCTTGTACGCCCGCATCGGCAACGATCTTGTTTGCTCCCAAAAAGAACTTCAGAGTCTCGAAATTCCGCAAAAACGCATAGCATGGCTGGCCTATGCTCAAGGCTTGGCGTTCCGTCTCCGGCGCTTGGCTCTTGGAGTTGTCCAGAGTTATTATTCCGGGGCCGGTTGCGACACCCACGCGCTGGCCAGGGTCGTACTCTATCCTGTGGCACTTCAACTCCACAAGTCCAAGCAGTGCCCCATCGCTTGAGGCTCCCTCAACACTTTCAGGTTCTACTGCGGTTTTGGCAATCTCAAGCTCGACCACTCCCCCGTGAGCGGTTAGGCGCTTGATCCCGCCTCGGGACTTTGAGGGTGCGCCCTCTTCGTTGTCAGGCAGATCTATTGTGAGTTTTGGCGCCAAGAGCGTGTGTCTTTGTTCGAGATTCGGGTCTGCGTCGACTACTGTGCCCACACAGTCGCCTTCGAAAATGACCTGATTTAGCACCGCCGAGAACTTGACCCATTTTTCGGCGCTTACTCTCGCCGGCAAGAGGGTTTTGTCCGCTTTGGTGCTGTTTGAATCGTTCGTGTCGACATAGAAGCTGAACTCTGCCGGCCCGCCCGCGATAGCATCGCCGCTGGAGGCGTTGTAGTCGACTCTGCGTGCAACAAGCCTTGCTCGCTCCACGGCATCCTCAAAGACCTTGTGGTTTCTGAGTTCGACCACAGATGCCGCGACAGCGTCTTCCGGTGAGCCCTCGGAGACCCCGGGTAAGTCCATCGGCGTCACGACAACACCGCCATCGCAAGTGATGGCTATGACGGTCGGATCATCAGCAGGTCCAACCGGTTCACTCTGATCTGCGACAGGTGCATCTTTGATCTCGTCGGAGACCTTTCCCGTTGCATCCGACACGGGCACTACAGAATCTGCCACGCGATTGTCAGTTTCGAATCCGGCAGAAACGTTGTCCGATGCAGTGGACCAGAGAATATCGGTGATAGAGATTTCATCCTCCGCAAAGATCAATCGCTCAGGCGTGTCAATGACAACGTTTCTGCTGAGCACGCATCTGTAGTGCTGTAATGGCGGCTGCTTCTCCCGCGTGTCGTTGGCGCCCACATCCGGACTGTTATCGTGTGCGGAACCGGCCAGTGCTTCCGTTGGCCTTGCTAAATGAGTGCCATCTCCCGAAGCGGCCGTAAACAAGGTTGCCTCCGAGCCCTTCCAGCGCAAGTGATTGAGATGGATTATTCTAAAGAACTCAAGGCGATTCAACTCATCGTTGTAAATAAGCTCCATACCCCTGCCGACCATCTGAGCCTGCCGGGAGGCAAACTCTATCGGCCCGGTGGTGGACACGAGCGATTTCTCGCTGACAAAGGTGGCATCCTCAAGATATATGAAGCACTCTATGATGTTGCTGCCCTTTTCCGGCACAATATGGATGACGACGTTTCCGCTAAACGTTGCGTCCTTCGGCGTGTGCCTTCCTGCCGCAGTCTCGACCTGGACCTTGCCGCTTCCCGCCGTAATGTAGCATTTGAAATCGGGCATGAAGATATCCATGTACGGACTCTTGATCCTCCATATGTCCCCTTCTTGGTGAAGCAGCTCATCGAAGCCGAATCTCCTGTCGATCTCTCCCTCCTTGTTGCGGTGAAGGAATTCGGGCTTCCTAAGCGCCGCAACTCCGACGTCGCCAATCTTGCCGACTTCGCCTTCAAAGTCCGTAACGTTGCTACCGGCAACCGCGTCAACGAACTCTCCGCCCGTGTCGATCTTGATCTGGGGGGTCTTGCTCATCCGGCCATACAGTAGAAAGACAACGAGCAAGGCTGCAAGCGAGATAAGTCCTACAAGACATTTTCGTAGATCAAGGTTCATGGGAGTATCGTTGTCACGGCAAGTATCTCTTCATAAGTTCCTGCCATTTGTTCGTCTTCTTTAATATGTATTCTATTACTTCCCGCACCGCACCGTTGCCGCCGGGTCGAGTGGTTACGTAATCGGCATATTGCTTCACCTCGTCAACGGAGTTAGCAACGGCGACTCCAAACGCCACATATCTTATTACAGGCAAGTCGGGCAAATCATCACCAATATAGGCCGCATTCTCGGGTCCGAGGCCAAGTTGCTTGAGCAATCTCTCAAATGCGGGCAGCTTGTAGTGACAATCCTCAAGTACGTATTCTATCTCCAACTGTTCGGCCCGATGTCTTGTGGGTGCTGATACCCGGCCGCTAAGTAGAGCCACCTCCAATCCTGCCCGTCTCCACATACGGATTCCATGGCCATCTACAGAATTGAAGTTCTTGCTCTCGCTGCCGTCGCCGTTCACCACCAAGGCGCCGTCTGTGAGAACACCGTCCACGTCCAGGGCCAGCAACTTTATCTCAGCAAGGTTCGTCATGGTAGTGCCACATATCAAGACTTCATGTCTGTCTTCTCCGCTTTATCCGACGACTTTTATTGTCACGATATCCTGGACATCAATCAGGCCGACGGGTTTGTTAGCAGCGTCAACCACGGGAAGCTCGTCGATCCTGTACTTGTGGAAAATCGCGGTTGCCTCGGAGGCGAGGGCGTCTGCTCTTATTTTCTTACAGTCAGCCGTCATGACCTGACCAGCCCTGAGTCCAAAGACCTGCGGTCCCTCTTTGCTTGCGAAACGCCGCAGATCCGCGTCCGTAATTATCCCTGCCAGTTCTCCATTTGTATCAACGACTATCACTGCCCCGTGACGCTTCACGTCGCTGGTCTTTTCCAGCAACTCTTCTATCGTATCTGTGACCTGCGCTATTGGCAGCTTCTCACCCGGCTTGAATATCATCGACTGCTCGACCGTCATCAGCTGCGCACCAAGGGAACCACCTGGATGGAATCTCACGTAGTCCTCAACACTGAAATTGCGGGCCTTCATAACAGTCAGGGCCAGGGCGTCACCTACCGCAAGCATACATGTAGTAGAGGCACTGGGAGCCACGCCGAGAGGACAGGCTTCGCTGATGCGTCCCATGCACAGCGCTACTTCGCTGTGCTCACTCAGTGTTGATTCGCAGTCGCTCGTGATAGCGATGAGCTTGATCTCCAAGTGTTTGACCAGGTTTATCAACCGAACGATTTCATCTGTTTCGCCGCCATAGCTGAGTACTATGACTATGTCGTTCTTGCGCAGCCTGCCGAGGTCGCCGTGAACCGCTTCTGCAGGATGGAGAAAGTGGCTCGGTGTGCCAGTCGATGCCAGCGTGGCACTAATCTTCTGCGCAATTATGCCTGCCTTGCCTATCCCACTTACGATGCAGGAGCCGCTGCAGTCATATATCATCGCTGCGGCTTTGGCAAAGGCTGCATCAACAATAGGTGCCATCGACGTTATCGCATCTGCTTCGGCCTTGATTACTTTGCGTGCGTATTCCAGGTCAAATTCCACTTGTTATCGGCTCCTGTATTCACCGACGCACAGAAACTTCGCGGCGACAGTAACGTGACTTCTGCGTTCTCTTCACTGACTCTCTTGGTACATCGGCCCACACGGAAGATTCGTCTATCCGCGCGACTGATATCTGATCCAGTTGGAACGCGAGAGGCGGGATGTACATTATGCCAGATAAGAACTCACAGCTTAACCTCACTTCCCCGCTCATTATAGCAGACCAACTCACGTTTCTCGCCTGAATAATCCGGTACCGAGTGGACAATTATGCGCTTGTCGTTGAGTTGCTCAATCTGCATGATGGTCGCTCTTTTTTCGTTTTGCAGGTAGTCTCCGACTTCCGGGGAGACGAACAGTTCGATGCGTTTGATCTGTTTTTTCGATGCCGAAAGGTTCAGAAGGCGAATGGTCTCAATCGCGAGCGATTCATGGCTTTTGACATAGCCTGTCCCAGCACAGTGTGGACACGCCAGATATGTACTGGATTGCAGTGACGGACGCATTCTCTGGCGTGTCATCTCCAGCACCCCAAACCTGCTTATTGCCAATATCCTGGAACGAGCACGGTCAGCCTTCACAACCGCTCGGAACGCTCTCTCCACGTCCTTGCGGTGTTTCTGGCTACGCATGTCGATGAAATCGCATACAATCAGTCCTCCGAGGTCTCGTAATCTCAACTGCCGGGCAATTTCAGGAGCCGCCTCCATGTTGGTCTCGTACGCTGTATGCTCAGCGCTTTTTTGGCCTCGGTGTCGCCCGCTGTTGACGTCAATAGAGACCAGCGCCTCGGTCTGCTCAATCACAATTGAGCCCCCTCCTCCGAGTTCAACCGTACGCGACTGTATCTTTGCAATTTCACCCTCAATCAGGTACTTGTGGAAAAGCGGCACCTTCCCATCGTAAAATGTGACCCTTCTTTTCAGGCGTGGAGTGGCGATCGAGAGAAAGTCCTTGATTTTGCGAACCATGCTCTCCGAGTCGCAGACTATGTTTGTTATCTTGCTGTTGAAAACGTCCCTTAAGGCCCGGATTGCCAGATCGGATTCTTGATATAGCTCACCAGGTGCCTTTTCCGTCTCGATACGCTTTTCAATAGCCCTCCACAAGCGTTCCAGGTACCGCAGGTCGTTCTGTATGTCCCTTTTCGAGCAGCCGCGCCCAGCGGTTCTTATGATGAAGCCATGTCCCTTGGGAGGATTGGCTTCTTCAAGGATTTGCCGCAGTCTCTTGCGTTCGTCCTCATCCTCTATCTTGTGCGAAATGCCGTGCTTTCGCATCCAGGGCATCATAACCAGATGTTTGCCTGGCAAAGCAAGATAGGTGCTGAGAGTTGGCCCCTTTGTCTTTAGGCCTTCTTTCGTCACCTGGACGACAATCTCTCGTCCCTTGCGGAGGCAATGCTGGATTGTAGGCCGATCCTTCAGCGATTTCCTCCGGCCAATGCTCTCTGCAACCTTTCCACGAGCCCCAGGAAAATACCGGGGATGTAGGTCACTGATATGCAGAAATCCATTCTTGTCTACCCCAAGGTCTACAAAGCCTGCCTGTATGCCGGTTTCAATATTCACCACCTTCCCTTTGTAGATATTGCCGACATGGCTGCCCAGACTCGCCCTTTCTATATACAACTCCTCGAGCGTACCATCTTCGACCACTGCCACCCGGCACTCTTCACTCTCCGCCACATTGATTAGCATCTCTCTTGCCATTCGTTCATCCCTTGTCTCCGTGTTTCAAGTTTCGATTCAGAGTGCGCCACTCACGATTCATGCTCTTCCCATTGTACATTCGTACGTCTGACCGGCAGCGCCAGCTTCTCCTGATCCAGTTCCAGCAGCTGGAGAATCTCATCGACCCGTATCGAGCCAGCCGGGCTTATCTTGCATTCAACAAGGATCTCGACCACGGGGTGTTCTTCGCCGCATCGGGCGTCTACCTGTCTTTCATTCAACTCAATCGATCGCAGGAATGGCCTGACGTCCTTCTTCTTCGCCACACCTCTCTTGCCTCGCTCGGCGGGCTCCGACTTACGAGTAATGAACAGCGATTTACTGTCCAACAGAAGTTTAGCCCTTGCCATCAATATGTCGCTAAGACAATCACGAGCTTCGGGGCCTCGGCGGACCAGCAGTACATATCTGGCGGTACTGGGCTGCAATCTTGTCCCCGTTCGCACAAGCTTCGCCGAAAGCAACTCAAGGCCCATAGGCAGTTGCTCGGACATCGCGGCTCTGGCTCGCGACTCGTACTCAACTGCCCGCTGGCCCCCGGGTACCAGATCAGATTCACCAGATACTCGAATACAAAGCCGTTCATCGTCCGAGACCACCCCCACACTTCTCGGCAGCGGCAACGATAGCCTGGGACGTGGGTTGAAGCCCCGGTTGTATTGGACTGCTATCTTAGCTCGGGCACAAGCTCGCTGAAAAACTCTGAGCGTCTCAGCATGTGAGAGGTACCTCGCATCGCCCTCAACCTTGAATTTGACCACCACCGAGATTGCCTCAGGGCTCTCGTCCTCCGGGCGATTACCTGACTCCGTTCCCTCAGCCATACGAACAGACCGTTCTTCACCGCCTCTCTTCTGCGTTTGTGATCCCGGCAAATGTCTGGGCCGACTCCCAGCGTTTTCGTTTGAGACCATTATAGGCACTTCATCTCTATCTAATATCTGTCAACCGCGGGCTGCCTCATCGTGCGTACGACGGTCTTGGCTCAGGGTTTGTCAGAGCCCGGCCCGCCACAATGCGCGATCCGGATCGCTAAAAGGCTTCGGGCAATATCTTCCTCGCTGCATTGCGCAGAAAGCTTGAAATCTGTCGCTCGGAATTCATTGCGAGGATTTTTCTGGCCAAGTTGTTGCACTCTTCAATTGTAACGGAGCGAATAATCTGCTTTGTCTCCGGTATCATCGGCGGAGTAAGCGAGAGGGTTCTAATCCCCATCCCAAGCAGGAACATGATATACTCTGGTTCCGAGGCCATTTCTCCACACACAGCAACGTCTATTTGTGCCTTGTGCGCATCTTGAATAACCATCCTCATCAGCCGCAGCACCGCGGGATCCGCCGATGAGTACAGCGTAGACACCAATTCATTGCCCCTGTCGACCGCGAGCGTATATTGTGTGAGATCGTTCGTTCCGATGCTGAAAAAATGCACATCTCTTGCCAGCGTTGACGCCGTCAGCGCCGCCGCCGGTGTTTCAATCATGATTCCTATTCTGATATTCTTGTTGTATTCTATTGATTCTTCATCGAGATCTTCCATGACATCTCGGAGAATGAACTTCGCCTGCATCAGTTCCTGCAGATTGGTGATAAGTGGAAACATCACCTGGACCTCACCCAAAAGAGAGGCTCGCAAAATAGCCCGCAGCTGTGTTTTGAACATCGTGAGGTTCTGAAGACAGAATCTGATAGACCTAAGACCCAAAAACGGATTTGGCTCTGGCGCAAAACGCTTGCTCTGAGTGTACTTATCGGCGCCGAGGTCTACTGTCCGTATCACTACCGGCCGGTGCTTGAAAACCCTGACGGTCTCCGCATAGGCCTCGTAATGTTCCTCTTCTGTGGGCTCACTCGGACTGTTAAGATACAGGAACTCCGTCCGGTACAAGCCGATGCCATCGCCTCCTTTTTCCAGAACCACTCCAGCCTCTTCAGGAAACTCAATGTTGCCCAAGAGCGTGATTATCACACCGTCTCGGGTGACGGCTGGTTCGCCTTTTATGGCATCAAGTTTATGTTCAAGCTCCGCGAATTCTCGCGAATACTCTTCATACTGCCGGACCGTCTCTTCGTCAGGATTTACGATCACGATACCGCGATTCCCGTCGATGATGACGACATCTCCTCCGCCGACGATTTCTGTCAGGTCTTCGAGAGCAACGACCGCCGGGATACCCAAGGACCGAGCGACGATAGCCGTATGGCTTGTGCGCCCACCCGCGTCGGTAGCGAGTCCTTTCACATATTCCCTGTTGAATCCAGCAGTTTGTGTGGGACTCAACTCTCGGGCAACAATCACGACTTCTTCGCTCAGATGCTCGACATCTTCGCGCCGGCGTCCAAGCAGCTGCCTGAGTAACCGTCTTTCTATATCGTAAATGTCCGCCGCTCGCTCAGTTATATAAGCATCCTTCACATTTCTGAAATGTGTTGCGATTTGACGAAGCGTAGTGGATACGGCGTATTCCGCCGTTACCGATTCGGCGTGAATTAGGTCCGTTATTTTCCTTCGCAGGCTCCTATCACGTAAGAACCGCAAATGCACCGCGAAAATATCTTTTATCCTGCTGCCTTCGGTTTGGTCCTGTGCTTCTTCAAGTTGCGTCAGTTCGGAGATCGCTTCCGTAAAGGCGTTTCTTACGCGCTGAATTTCCGCCATGCGGTGCGAAGGTCTTATGGAGCGACGGGGTATTCGATAATCTTCAGAGTCGATAATAAGTGACTTGCCAATAGAAATACCCGGAGAGACAGCTATTCCTTTTTTTATCTCCATTGCGGATTTCTACCAGTTCTTGCTATTGCTTACCGTCACTTGGCGCCGGCTCATCGAACATCTTCTCTTCCACAAGCTCGCGAAGAGCGTTGATCGCTTCTTGCGCATCTGCACCTTCGGTCTTGATCTTCAATTTAGTGCCATGTGTTGCGGCGAGCATACTCATCTGCATTATGCTTTTTCCGTCAACCGTGGTTTTGCCGCTACTGACGGCAACCTCGCAGTCAAACCGGCTTGCAGCATCCACAAACTGCATTGCGGGGCGCATATGGAGGCCGTCTGCGTTTTTTATCTCAACTGTCGTTTCACAAATCACTTCTCCCAATGTACCTTCTCCCGCCTCCATATCAGATCTCATTGCTCCACATTAGATCCACACTCCATATTACTCACCATGACGGATTTTCATCGGCTTCCCTGAGAAGATCCTCAATCCACTCGGGGCTATGAGATTGCCGCAGAAACTTGCGGAACTTGTCCAACTGCAAATTTCTGAATATGTTTTCCATCGCCCGCAGATGCTTGTCGGGATCAGCGGTGGGACTGATTAACAGTATGATTGAATAGACAAGCTGCTTGTCCAGAGCAGAAAAATCGATCCCGGTGCTGCTCTGTCCGACCGCAGCAACCACATCTTTGACTGCTTGATGTTTGACATGCGGAACAGCAACACCCTTGCCCAATCCCGTGCTCGCTTCGTTTTCTCGTTTTATCACAGCCCTTGCTATGTCTTCGCTATCGCCCTCCCCAAGCTTGCCAGCCTTCTCAAGTGAGGTTACAAGTTCTACTATTGCGCTATCACGGTCCTTGGCCTGCAACTCTGGAATCGTGGCCTCAAAACAGACAAAATCCGCAAATTTCATCGCAATCTGCCCAAAATCATACCGTGCGGCCTGCCCGGCAAAACCATAGTGGCCAAGGAGCCGCTAAGTAGACCCAGGCTGCGTCGACTCTGCGCCACCTGCGTGTTTGTTATTGCGTTCCCTGGTCTTCTTTCTTCGCAGCTGTCGTTCGAGTTTGTGGACAGCTACATCAATACACCGATAAGCATCGACACCGGCCTCTGTAGCAACAAAAACATTACTGTGTTCACCTCTGGCAATTATCTCGACACTGACGTTGCTTCCACTGCTGCCGCCGTCGATGATCACTTCAACCTGATTGATGCTGTTGTAGTACTTTGGAAGCTTGCCAGTCTTTTCCTCTGCGTGTTTTTTGATGGCTTCAGATATGTCGACATGCTTACCCGTAATTGTGAAAAGCAAAGCTGATCTCCTTAACTATCCTGCAACATGGACCGTTCTTGTTCTTGCTCATTTTTCGCGTGCCCTTCGGGCAACACCGGCAACCTCTGGCTGTCCGGCGTTATGACCCCCGCGCTGACAGCAAATCTAAACGCTTCTTCTACTGTCATGTCGAGGGCGATCGTCTGTTCTTTCGGAACCATTACTACATAGCCGGTAATTGGTGTCGGTGAGTTGGGTATTAGGACCGTAAGGAATTCCTTTTCCACATTGTCCGAGACTTTTTTGAGCCCGGAGCCGGTAACCAGGCCGATCGACCATATTCCCTTCCGGGGGTACTCAACCGCTACTACCTTTGAGAACATGGCCGTCTTCTCCTCCTGAGTGAGCACGAAATCCGTGATCTGTTTCACATAGGGATAGACCCGTCTCAAAAGCGGTGTGCTCATTATGAACATCTCAATCATACGCCACAGAGCCCTGCCAACCACACTTGCTAATAAGGCGCCTACTATCAAAACGGCGACCAGGGCTATGAGAAATCCTACAAGGGACCCTGCCTTGCCTTTCACGAAAATGTCAGTCAGACCTTCCTCGTCGATGCCATCCTCACCCTGGACGAGCATTATGAGCTGAACGAGACCACGATTGATATGGATACTGATAGTGCCCTGGATGAACATGTAAGCCCAGACAAATATCCATATCGTCACGATTGTCGGCAGCAGTACCGCCAATCCCCGCAGAAAGTAGCTCTTGAAGCGCCTCGTTAGGGCCATATCCCTTATAGCAGTCCTTCGCTGTTACCTACTTACCATTTTCCTGATACTCTGAAATTGCCCGTAAGGCCGTATCTTACCCGGAGCGCCATAGCTTAGTTCATGGGCTCCTTGTAGTCAATGAAAAAGTCCTTAGGCAGATGTGCACCGACCAAGTGTATCACCGCCCCCGGCAGAGAGGCAAGAAGCCAGACAAAACGTTGGCAAAGGGCCAGTGCTACCACCTCCTCGACGCCCGCCCCGGTAAAACGAGTGAAAAGCAGCTTGATCCCACCTTCATGAATACCTATCCCACCTATGCTTATAGGTAACGCCCCTACCACCCAGGTCGTCGGGAAGAAGACAAAGTAGTACTTGGCCCCAGCATCAATCCCGAGATTTCGCCCAAGAAGCCAAAATGTTACGATTAGCATGCTCTGCAGGAAAATCGTCAGAGCCAGTGCTGCAAGGCTCGTCAGAGGCCTGCGGCAGTATGTGACAACGGCGTCTTTTAGCCTCGCAGCGACTGTCTTCCCATGACTGCAAACATATGACCACGCCTTTCGCAGTATCGCCCGGCCCGACCTATGCAGGGCAAGCGCGCACAGAAATGCCCCCAAGCCCATCAACAGCCAAAACAGAATCCACTTGTATTTGCCGAGCGACGCCACGAGACCACCTTCGTCACTCGAACTCACCACGCTGTGTTGCCCTCGTATGAAGAGCCAGTAGCACACAAGGGCGATCAGAACCATGCCCAGGAAGCCGATTACTCTGTCTACGACCACGCTCAACGCCGCCTCGAGTTTTTTGTCTGTGTGTTTAGCGACATACCAGGCCCGAAGCAAATCGCCTCCTATCGAACTGGGCATAAGATTGTTGTAAAACAACCCCAAGAAATGCAGTCTAACGACAGTTCCCAAGCTTACCACCACTGATTGAGCCCGCAGCAACAACCACCAGCGCAGGCCTATCAGCACTTGGCCAGCTGCGAATACCCCCAGGCTCAGAGCAAAGTAGCCTACGTTCAGTTCCGCGAGAATCTTGCCAAGCTGCCGCCAGTCTTGGCCGCGGAAGACCCACAACAGTGCGATAACGGCCACCACAGTGCGTGCGACCAACGAAATGCGATGGGCCTTCTTTGATTTTGAGCCGTCGGGCAACTTCTGTTTCCTCAAAAAAGCTTGTTCTTGGGGATAATAGCGGGTAAAACCCTCTCTGGCAAGAGATCACCGACCAATGATAGGAGAACTGATACGTGGCCACGAAGCACAGTATTGAGGAAGGTTCGGATTTCATTCCCAAATTCGATAGCAAGGGCCTTTTGACTGCAATAGCCCAGGACGCAGAGACGGGCCAGATATTGATGGTTGCTTATATGAACCGCGAGGCGCTTGATTTGACAATTCAAACCGGCTGCGCAACATATTTCAGCAGGTCAAGGCAAGCCCTGTGGAAAAAAGGCCAGGACAGCGGGCACATCCAAAAGGTGCAACAGATACTCGTCGACTGCGATCAGGACTGTCTCGTGCTCAAGGTGACGGTCGAAGCTGGCCAGTGCCATGTAGGCTACCAATCCTGTTTCTATAGGGCTTTGAAACAGGAAAGCAGCGAGCCCAAAAAGCTGCAATTCATCGCGGAGAAGGTCTACGACCCGAAGGAAGCCTACAAGTAAATGAGGCTGCGCCGCATGGCCTCGGAATCGTATCTGCTTGATATTAACCAAGTTAACGCATTGCCAGCCGACCGGACTGCGAAAAAAAACGGCGGTCCTATAACTTTTCTCTTGATTTCGTCCAGGCGAACTGGTATATGTAGTTGGTGAACAAGGGGCAGAAAGAGGAGCGGTAGCAATGCTTTTTTCTTTCTTTTTTCAGGCTTTTTCCTGGAGAAATACACGTTGGGGGCCGATTGCGCTCACAAAGTGACCATGAGAAGAGCTACTGGCGGTTGCTATTGCGGAAGAGTCGTAACGGACAGGCATTCTCACTTTCAACATACCATATATTCTTGAGAGGATTTGGCCATGAGAGCACTAAACTTAACCTTTATCAGATTGTTCACAGTGCTTGCGGCGCTGTCGCTGGCAAGCGTTTCGGCGCATGCCGCCGACGAGCTATCTTCATTTGATTTCGGCGATGCGCCGGATCCCCCGTATGATACCCTCGCGGCGGTAGGTGCCGCCCACATTGTCCACCCGGATGGGTTCTCTCTGGGCGATACCGTCGACGCGGATCCCGACGGCCAACCCGATCCAAACGCCCTCGGTGACGACTACGACGGCGAAGACGACGAAGACGGCGTGGTGTTCACGTCACCGCTGATTCCGGGTCAGGCCGCGAGCGTTGATGTCACCGTAAGGATCCCGCCTGGCTCCTCTGCGCGGCTGGAGGCTTGGGTCGACTTTGACGGGAACGGTAACTGGTATGGGCTCGGTGAGCGAATCCTCAATACCTCGCTCTCGCCGGGGCTGAACTCACTCAACTTTCCTGTGCCCGGTTACGCTGTCTCTGGCATCGCAACGTACGCGCGCTTCCGCCTCTCCACGGGCGGGGTGGGCTCGCCCGACGGCATTGCAGGTTACGGGGAGGTCGAGGACTACGAGGTCCGCATAGGACCTAATGGTCCCATGCCGCCCGTAGAAATGGATTTCGGCGATGCGCCGGATCCTACTTACCGTACTCTCCTGGCGCACAATGGGGCCCGACACGTGCGACGCGGCGCATGGTTGGGCGATGCGAGTGACATGCCCGATGCCGAGCAGGACGGCCAGCAGGACTCGCAAGCTCTCGGCGATGACAACGATGGAAACGACGACGAGGATGGTGTGCTCGTCCCGCCACTGGTCAGAGGCCGCAGTGTACTCATTACGGTCGAGGTCAATGGCGGTGGGGGGTATCTCCACGGCTGGATAGATTTCAACGCAGACGGTGTCTGGCAGGGGAGCGAACGATTCTATTCCGGTTTTGTGACCGGCGGTCTCAGTTCGATCTTTGTCGGTGTGCCCGACGATGCAGTAATTGGACAGACCTTCGGCCGGTTCCGGATAAGCAGTTTGCGCACGCTAAGTGCTTATGGCCCAGCACCGGACGGCGAGGTCGAAGACCACGAAGTACAGATCGTCGCCCTCCCACCCGATACCCGATGGGCCCAGCTACCCGACCTGACCAGGCATGGCATGGACATTCGCGTGGATGATCTCCGCGTCATTGCCGACGATTTTGAGTGCAGATGCGCCACTCTGTTGACCGATGTGCATCTCTGGGGCTCCTGGAAGGACGACATCAAGGGCGAGATCACCAACATACATCTGGGCATCTATCGTGATGATCCGGCCGGCCCAAATGGGGCTGATCCGGACAATACGTTCTCCAAGCCGGACCCAGAGGTTCTGTGGGCGATGAATTTCGGCCCCGGCGATTTCAGTGAGAGCCTATACTACACGATGCCCCGCTTCGGCGAGTGGTGGTGGGATCCTGCTACCGGTGAGCTGGTCCAGGCGGGCGATACCGAAGTCTGGCGGATTGATATAGACATAGATCCCGACGATGCCTATCTCCTTCGAGGCCTCCCCCATCGTCCAGTTGTTTACTGGCTCGAGGTTCGGGTTGATACTAAGTTGGGCCGATTTGGCTGGAAGACCCGGCAGTGGCGTTCTCATTTCAACGACGATGCCGTCTGGGACGCAGGTAGCGAGCTGCCGCGAATGTTCAGCGAGTTGCGCTATCCTCCGGGCCATCCCCTGAGCCTCTTGGTGGAAGATTCGATTGACATGGCCTTCGTGCTCACTGGCCACCGCAGTCCGACCAGCGCTTGCTGTCTGCCCGATGGAACATGCGTCGATGTCTCTGTTGCTGATTGCCTGTCCATAGGTGGCACACCGCAGTGTCCGGGCTCAGACTGCACGATAGTCGACTGCGGTTGCCGCTGGAACCCGGGCGATCCGAACAAGATGCATTGGCCGCAGGTGCCCGACGTTAACGAGACAGGAATCGACGTCGACATGTTTTGGGCGCCGCTTGCAGATGACTTCTTGTGCACTGAGACCGGCCCTATCGCCGATATCCACTTCTGGGGATCGTTCGCCGGTGATATGCTCCCTGAGGCTGGACCAGCCAGCTTATCCTTTAAGCTCACGATCTACTCAAACATCCCTGCCGACAATAATGCCTCGTGGAGTAGGCCCGGAGAACCCTTGTGGACAAGGATCTTCCACCCCTGCCAATATACCGTGCAAATTGTGCCAGATAGTGACACCCAAGGCTGGTATGACCCAGTGACAGGTCTCTATTCCCAGGAAGATCATGTCAGAGTATTTCAGTATAATTTCTGTATCGACGAAGAACCGTTTGTACAGGAAGAGGGAACCGTCTACTGGCTTGAAGTCCAGGATCTCCCGCGTGACAACTTCCGAGACTACACGTTCGGCTGGAAGACGACCACCCTTGATCTGCGCTGGAATGACGACGCGGTTTGGCTGAGCGAAAACACCCCGGACCCCGAATGGTTGCCGCTAACATATCCCCAACCGCACGAGTGGGCCAGCAAGTCGCTCGATCTTGCGTTTGTAATAACAGGGGAAGGGCACTGCCCTGCACCACCCAACGACGACTGCTATAACGCGACCGCAGTCGGCGATGTCGAGGAGCTGCCCTTCAGCACGAAATGCGCGACGTTTGACGGCCCCGGCCACTACGTTAGGGGCCCAAATATCTGGTTCTGCTATACGGCAACGTGCACCGGCCGCGCAATAGTAAGTCTCTGTGATAGCTGGTATGACACAAAGCTCGCGGTCTATGACGGCTGCGATTGCTACCCCGCGATCGGCGACTTGATCGATTTCAACGATGACTATTGTGGCTGGGAGTCACAGGTAACTATCGACGTAACCGCCGGCCATCAGTATTTGATCGAAATTGGAGGCTACGCCGGTGAAACTGGTGACGGGCTCTTGACCATTGTCTGTCAGGCGCCCCCGGATGGAGTCGATTTTGGTGACGCTCCCGATCCCAAGTATCCGACTCTATACGAAAACAACGGTGCCGGACACATTATCGTGCTGAACGTGCGCCTCGGCAATAGGATCGATCCCGACCCGGATGGCCAGCCCGATGCAACTGCGACCGGGGATGACGGCGACGAAAGCGACGATGAAGATGGTGTCGTTTTCACCTCGCCGCTAATGCCAGATGATGCAGCTACTGTTCGGGTTGTCGCTTCGATCCCGGGATTCCTCAATGCCTGGCTCGACTTCAACAGTGACGGCGATTGGTCCGACGATGGCGAGCAGATTTTCTATAACAAGCCTGTCAATGGTGGAATCAACGACCTGTCATTTAACGTGCCCGCAAGTGCTGCGCTGGGTTACACGTTCGCCCGGTTCCGTTACAGCACGGTCACGGGTCTGGCGTGGGACGACCTCGCTCCGGATGGTGAAGTCGAAGACTACCGAGTTCACATCGGGGAGCAACCCTACCAACCCAAACCGCCCACGATGCATGTGAAATGGTCTCAGCCGCCGATCGAGTGGCACCCCGCATCAGGGGCCCCTGTCTACTGCGGTTGGGACGAGGTGTCTGTCGGTCTTTCGCACTCCGAGGCCGGAGATGGTCCTGGTCCGGCTTGGTGGAAGCTTGCTGCCGATGACTTCAGGTGCCTTGGCTCTATGCCGATAACTTCTGTTCACTGGTGGGGTTCCTACGAAGGTTGGGACGGTCTCGTTCCGCCGAGAGGCCGGCCGGCCGCTTGGCATATAGCCTTCTGGAGTAATGTACCGGCAAGCACCGACCACAGGTTCAGCCGCCCCGGCAAGCTGCTATGGCAGACCCGAGTGCGTGCCGATAAGGTCGATGAGCAGCCCGTCGGTCGTGACAGGTTCCCAGAGAAACCATCGGATACGTGCTTCCAGTACTACGTCGGGCTCGAACCTGAGCAGTACTTCCGGCAGCATAGATACGTTGACCCCGACAGCGATGACAACATCTTCTGGATCAGCATCACAGCGCTCTATTTTGGCGACGACGAGCCCCAGATGAGGTGGGGATGGAAGACCCGCCCCAAGGTTTGGATGGATGCCGCCGTCACCTTGGCGCTCGGACGGCGGGAGCTGACTACTGGAATGGTACCGGACCTGGCGTCTATCCAGCCGGTCACAAACTCGCTGATCTGTGAGCGACTCGACAGCTATGACATGGCTTTTGAGCTGGACACCGATCCCGACTACATAAAGTGGGAGCAGCCCTTCACTGGCCTGCGACACTGGCCGCACTACGAAGACGAGGAGTCCATGGCCACGGAGGAGCCGGTCATAGAGCCGGTCACCAAGTACATCCAGAAGCCCGATTTGGCTAAGACTGGAATTGACGTTGATGCCACAGCCGCGGATATTGGCCAGTGGCGTCCGCAGATTCTCGCCGACGACTTCCCATGTGACACGACCGGACCGCTGACTGAAATTCGCGTCTGGGGCTCATGGTACCATGACGACGTGCCCGGTGACGACCCGGCTGCTGTGGCGTTTACGCTCAGCATTCACGCGGATATCTCCGCCCAGCAGAGTCCGGCGGGCTACAGTATGCCGGGCGAGATCCTATGGAGTCGCGACTTTGAGCCCGGCGAGTTCGAGGTCGGCGTTTACGCAAGAGACTTAGATGAGGGCTACTACGTGCCCTGCGAACCACACTACGAGTGGCCGGGCGATAGCATCTGCTACAGGTACAAGTTCAACATCGATCCGGGCGAGGCATTCGTCCAGAAAGGCTCGCGCGAGCAGAGGAAGGTGTACTGGCTGAGCGTCCAGGCGCGGCCGAAGCCCGTACCTGGGGCCCCATCCGGCCGGTTCGGCTGGAAGACCTCTCAGAGCCACTGGAACGACGACGCCGTCTGGACCGTAGGGACTGGGCTACCCGCCGAACGTTGGAAGGCGCTAACGGACCCACGAACGGAAGAGTCACTCGACCTGGCATTTGCGGTCTCCACTAAGAAGGAGACGACGGAGACGCTTGACTTCCGGCGTCTCGTGGCGGATGACTGGCGCTGCAGGGCCCAAACACCTGTCACAGCCGCTGTCTGGTGGGGTTCCTATATTGGCTACCGTTATCAGGCGTGTCAGTGCTCGCAGTACTTGGACCCGCCGGTCAAGCCCGATTATTTCCTGTTGTCCGTGTGGACCGATGTGCCGGATCCCGATCCGGACGACCCGGACAACTATAGCCATCCGGGCCAGAAGATCTGGGAACACAAGGCCTATGACTATGACGAAGTGTTCGTCGGTTATGACAAGCACCCCGAGGTCTCGCCGGCGATTTATCCGCCAATAGGGCAGGAACCGGTTTTCCGTTACTCGGTGCGGCTGCCGAAGGACAAGTGGTTCTGCCAGAAAGATGTTGACGGCGTTTACTGGTTCAGCGTCGTGGCCGTTTACGAAGGCCCGGAAGACCCGCCCTATCCGTGGGGCTGGACGAACCACAAGTGCACGCCCTGGGAGCCGCCGGGCCTGGTTGAGGCCGCCCACTTCAGGTTTGACGAGGCAGGCGGGATAACGGCCCACGACAGCTCCGGCAACGGTAACCACGCTACGCTCACCGGTGATCCCACATGGCAGAATTGCTGCGGCATAGTCTGTGGGTCGCTGGACTTCGACGGCGATGGTGACTATGTCAAGACCAGTGACACGACAACCGGATTGGACTTCGCACCGGGCTCCTTCTCTGTGTCGGCATGGATAAATACCAGAGAACCTACCGACGGCTGGAGAACCATCTTGGAATACGATCGCGATGGCAGCGACCTGAATCGGTTTGGTATGTGGCTGAACAAAGACGGTGGATTCCACTTCAGGGTTGGAAGGGATACAAAGAACTCCAACCAGATCCTGAATGCCGAGAAGTGGTACTGCTTGACCGCAACGTACGATTCTGCGGACAAGACGATGCGTCTGTACATTGATGGGCAATTCGATAGCTCCGCCGTGCACAGCAACGGCTACAAGTCGGCCAATGCCGCGAAGCTGACTATAGGCGTTCGTGGCTGGGAAGACGCCGAATACTTCAACGGCCTGATCGACGACGTGCGCATCTACGACCGTGTGCTCAGCGCCGACGAAGTCAAGGCCTTGGCGGACATGGGTGCCAACGACGATGCAGTTGCAGGCCATCTTGACACTACCGGTGCGACGCCCGAATGGGTCTGGGATGAGCTGCACGATCAGGTTGGAGCCAGTGCGGATATGTCGTTTGTATTGTTTACCGAACCCGGCTGTTTCCCCTGTTGCCACGAGGATTACTTCGAGTGGTTGAAAGTCGGCAAGCCCGACTGCTGGTGCTACCCGCGGCAGTGTCACGGTGACGCCGATGGCCTTAGCTACGGCAGTCCGCCGAAGACCGGCATTTACTATGTTGGCGCTGCCGACCTGAACATCCTGGTTGGCGCTTGGTACGTGAAGGAGCCACCGCACGGTCCAGGCATCGCCTCGGTGCCAAACGGAATATGTGTCGACTTCGCGCACGATGAGGCTGGCAGCCCCAAGGCAGGTGTCTATCGTGTCGGCCCGACCGACTTGAACATCCTCATTGCTAACTGGTTCGTGAAGGAGCCGCCGCAAGGACCGGGTGTCGATCCCAATTGCCTTGACTGCCCGTAACAGAGATTTTTGGCCTGTGAGATATCAAGGAATTATCTCACGGGGCGAACTGATTGATTAGCCCAAAAGAGGGCTGCGAGTGATCTCAACTCGCAGCCC
>CP070675.1:4549429-4560098 GCA_020352215.1 Phycisphaerales bacterium | reverse complement strand
GAGTTGCAATGCGGCGCAACGGCTACATCACCCCATCAGACGTGGGGCACGCCGAAATGTTTGACGGCATGATCGGAGGGCATCTGACCTCATCGGCCGGGATAATCATTCCGGTTTCGTCACAGAGTGTATTCTCAAAGGAGTCATCTAATTTCGTAAAGAAGGTCGCACCAGACCTTTGGCTGCTTGGGCGTTCGACAACGTCCACGACCCAAGTAGCTCCCGGCGATACCATTGACGTGGAAGTCACAGTCTCCGTAGTGTCTGGACCCAAAGCCGCAGATCGCAGTCCCGTTGTGAGGGACCCTGTGGGCATACCGCGCAAGCGCCCCATGTTTGGCCTCAGTCTGCATCGCCTCTTTGATGAAGACGGACGGCAGAGGTCGCCGGGCCGCCAGCCGATCAGTGACGTGCTCACGCCGACCGGACTTCCGATCGAGACGCACGGCGAAGTTGTGGCCGAACCTCGACCGGATGGCCGCAAGGAGTGGAACCTGGGAGGAACGGGGCTCCCCGTACCCTGGCATTTCCGTGACCGCGGTCGTTGGCGGATCGAACGCGGGCGACCGACTATAAGGCAGCGTCTGAGGGTTGAGATTCCGGCGGAGGCTCCGCCCGGTCTCTACCAGCTTGAATCGGGTATCTGGGGAGTGGGTGATCCTGAGTTCGAAACAGGTGAGCCTGTCGGGGGTCCCCTGTGCTTGTGTTATCTCAGAGTTGGAGACCTGGCCGCACCGCGGCTCACGTGCCTGTTGTTAGGCTCGGCAGGGACCGGTGGGTCACGAGGTGCCGTCGCTCGCGAAGATCGTGGACATTTCGCAATCAATACGAAGATCGTGTTCACGCCGGAGAAGTTGGTGATTCCCCGTGACGATGCCTATACGAAAAAGCCGCTGACGTATCCGCTTGATCCCTATGTCCCCAGTTTGAGTTTGGCCAATCGTCCAGCGCCGGTAATTCCAAAGCCGCTCATTCCTTTTGATTTCGACGAAAGCAGCCTGATCGTGACTGTCACGACCCCGAGCGGCAGCGCGAAGAAACTGGGCCCGGCCCCGCTGGTGGGGGGGCAAAACGATCTGAGTGTGCTGCGTCCTGACTATGTCTCTCGCGACAGAATCATCGCGCCGGTACCGCCTACCTACGGCAACCCAAGTGCCTCGGACATGTACCATCTGACCGGCCGTGGTGCGTTCGACTACGTGTTCGAGGAGTATGGCCACTATCAGGTTGAGCTGACGGGCCACATCAGGGACACCATGGGGACGGCTTACAGCATCTCCGGCACCTACGACGTCTATGTGGCCCGGCCGTTAGACATCGACGTCTTCCCTGAGCTGGGTACCCCTCTGGAGCCCAACGTTGATTTGCACCCGCAGGTCCGAGTCATGCCGGCGATGCCCGCCGAGGTCGAGATTCGCTGGCGTCACTACCCCTATTCTGATGCAGAGCTGGCCATCGAGAAGAGAACTGTCGGCAGCGCCAACCGCTGGGGTGTGTTTGTGCCGGGGTCGAACCAGGCGCCGTTGAAGTTCAGCGATCCCGGAGAATACGTCTGCGATGTCACCGTCAGGTGCAGGGGCGAGGATGGCACGCTCTGGATGGCGTCCCGGCGAGGGGCTTCGGTGGTCGTAACGCCAAACTCGGAGGTCGTGGTTCACGGTGAACGAGGCAACCGCAGTCCGACGGCCAAGTGGCGGGCACGATGGTTCATGGCAGGTGATGGCCGACTCATTGCTCCGCCGCCACCTTCGCAAGCGCCTCCGCAATTGCTGGCAAACGCATCGCCGGGCCAGCGGCTGGACCGTGTGGATATGGGTCATACATGCCTGCCTTACGAACCGGGCGACGTTGCCTGGCTGGGCGCGAGGATGAACTTCTCACTATTTCCTGGCCTGACCTTCGAGGATCCGGAAGGAACGATTTCGGACTTGATTGAGCGCAGATGGCCCGCTGTGCGCCGGGGTGCGGGCCGGGAGGGCTTGTATCCCCACGAGCTGAAGCCGGAGGACCGCCGCGCCATCGGCGAGATGCCGTACGTGTGTATGACTGCCAGCGGGATTCCGCCGAGTATTGATCCTGAGGACATAAACCAATGGGGATACTTCTATACGACGTCGTGGCGGCCGGGGGTTGCGGTCCGGTCACTGGTTGCCGAGGATGCCCAGCCGGTTGGATACTGGTTCTTTGATGATCCCTACGCCTGTCAGTTCGGCAACGGTCCGCAGGGCGATATGCCCGGCGATGTAAAGATGAACTATGGCGGCGGCGTCTTCCGCGATAAGAGCAGCGGCGTGACACACTACGGTGGTTATGCGTCGATGCTGGTGTTGATCGACGGCGAGGATCCACTTGGAGCGCGGGTCCTTCCGCCCTTCGATGGAATCGTGCCGGGCTCGCCACCGTGTGGGCCACTGCTGCGGATGGGTGGCAAGGAGTACGATGTTTTCCTGACGTTCGGCGCGGTTGCGCCTGGTGCAATTCTTGAGGTTGGAGACCGGCTATCAATCGCCGGCGTGGTTTGGCCGCCGGTGAGTGGTCATGTTGAGGGGACAATCACAACGCCATCGGGTGAGCGCGCGCACTTCAAGACACTTTCGGATGCGACGGGTGTGTTCGATTATGCCGGGCCGGTTGTGACCGAGCCGGGAGTCTGGATGGTTTCGGCCGAGGGGGTTTGCACCGGCAAGACGAGCGTCGGCACGATTTCCAATCTCGTTCCGCGCGAGAAATGGCCTCGCGGCGGTGGCATTGGGTTGGCGGATTCGACCTTTCCGTTGCCGGTCGTATCAGGCGGGTCCGAGCCGATCGTCTTTGACCTGCCGCCGGGCTGCCGCGCCCGGCCGCCCTTGCCACTGGTTATTCGTGGCCGCCTCCCGCAGGCAGGGGCCGCGGATGAGGTGAATGTTCTGGTCAGTCTTGGCGGTCAGGTTGTTGAGCAACGGGTGGTCCCGGAACGTGACGGCGCGTTTGAGTATGTTTATGACCCTCGCGAGTTCCGCCGACTCTTTCCGAATATTGACACCGTGATTGAGGTGCCGCAAGGTGGCTTCGAGTATGCGCCCGCGTGGTATGATACGGTGACATTCACGTTCTGGGCGGGCGAGCGAGATGGGCTGGCCGTGGGGATGGTACTACTTCAGGGAGAAGAGGTCTACGCCCAGGCAAGCACCGGCGGGCGAATGCCCTTGGTTCCCAGAGCAGGCTTGGGGCGAGTCAATCGAGAAACTGCTGAACGCCCGCTGCCATCTCCCGATCGAGTCGAAAGGCTTGGCGATGGCGGCACCCACAGCTCTTTGCTGACCCTCTCAGCCTCGGGAACTACGCTCTTTGCTGCTCACCCCTGGTCCGGAGACGTTGTGCGGATGGATGTCGGCGGGGTGAGGCCTCGCGTCGTCGCGAGGACATACGTCGGCGGTGAACCTCGGTCGTTGGCGATCTCTCCCGATGATAGCCGTCTCTATGTCGCGCTGGCTGGGACGTCGCAGATCGTTGTGTTGGACTGTGATTCACTCAAGGAGCTTGTCCGCTTCGACGTCTCAGGCACGCTCAGAGCCGCGTTGCCATCTGCCGATGGAAAGGCGCTTTTTGTGGCTGACTTCGACGGAGACCGCGTGCTGCGACTTGAGGCCGAAACAGGTAGAGTCGAGGCGACAAGTACGCATATCAATCGGCCTACCTGCCTGGCGCTGGCGGCAGATGGAAGCGAGATCTACGCAGTCAGCTTTCGCACGGGTCAGATCGTCGTGTTAGACGGGCGGTGCGTCCTTTTGCGTCGGCTTGACGTGCCGTCGCAGTTGAACCAATGTCACACGATCACAGTCGGGCCGGGCGGGCTTCTGTATGCGCCACAGACCCGCTCCGATGCGGTCGTCGGTGGAACCACGTTCGACCGTTCCGTATTTCCGGCCATCGTGGTTGCCGACCCACAGGGCGCCCGCGCACTAATCAAGTATCATCCGGACTTGCTCGTCGTGCCACCGCATAGACCGGTAGAGGTTGCCGTTGATCGACGGACGGTCTACTTGGCGTCCGCCGGTAGCGACGATGTGCTGGCGATTGACCGGGATTCCGGCTTCGCGAAGTGGCACACCCAACGCGTGGGCGCCGAGCCCGGCGGGATCGTGTTGGACAGTACGCGCAGGCGTCTGTATGTTATCACAATCACGGGGCAAGAGATTTTGACATTGGATGCGAGGACCGGAGACGTACTATCCCGCACACGTTTCACCAACGATCCCACGCTGCCTGAGATCGCCCGCGGACGATACCTCTTCGGCACAGCGACTGACAAGCGGCTTACGAAAGACCAATGGATGTCGTGCGCCGTCTGCCACCCTAACGGTGACCAAGATGGACGACAGTGGGATTTTGGCGATGGTCCACTCGACGCAACTTCGCTTCGCGGTTGCCTGCGGACGAGCCCTTTGCACGTAACCGGCCACCTGGATGAGATTCAGGATACGTACGATTTCACGCGTCTGGTGATGGCCGGGCAATGGTTCCTTCCTCGCGAGGAGATGCAGGAATACCTCGGCAGATCGAACGCGGGTCTGGACCCCGACCTTGACGCGCTGGCTGCCTACATCGCCCATCTCGTGCCCAGAAGGTACCCGAAGCTGTCCACTGAGTCTGCGGAGCTCATCGAGAAGGGCAAGGAGATATTCTTCAGCAGGCAGGCAAACTGTGCAAGCTGTCATCCTCCGCCGCTGTACACAGACAGCGGAAAGCGCACCGCCGGAGGCGCGTTTGTTTTGCATGATGTCGGCACCCGTTTAGCCACGGAAGACAAGCGGCATCAGCGGCTTGATACGCCCTCCCTCATCGGCTTGCGGAGATCGGAGCCTTACTTGCACGATGGCAGGGCCGGGACGCTTGAAGAGGTCTTGACGAAGTACAATCCAGGGGACAAGCACGGCAGGACCTCGCACCTGAGCAACGAGGACATCCGTGCACTCGCAGAGTTCCTCCGGTCGATCCAGTAACAGGATAAGGCATCAATAGGGCAGGCTGATGAGACACAGTACGAGAGCGGGTATCGCCGGGGGGCAGGTACCGTGTGCCATTTGTGGCTATCACAATTTGGCCTTCGCCCCGATGCAGAAGAGGTGTTTGAAGCCGCGCAGGAAGACTTGGCCGTTACTGATCGCCGGCGAGGCATAGCACGACTCGCCCAGCTCGTATTGCGCTACTCGATCGAATTGCTTGCCGGGTCTGATCACATTCACTTGCCCCTCGTCATTGATGAAGAAAACGAGTCCGGTCACCAGGACTGGGGATGCGTGGTGCCGCCCGAGTTTCTCCTGCCAGAGCACTGCACCGGTGGCGGCCCGATAGCAGAACGCCACACCGCCCCTGTTGACGGTGAGCAGAAGATCGCCTACGACGATCGGCGACGGGACATACGGTGCTCCCTTGTTGTCGCGCCAGACGACGTGAGTTTCAGTGACGTCACCGGTGCCGTCGGGTCGGATAGCAAGCAGGATTTGCTTGGGCCAACTGCTACTGACGAAGACCAGTCCGGCGTTTTCGCTGTAGACAGGCGTGGCGACGAATTCCTGTGACGGGCCTTCAACCGTCCAAAGCTGTCTGCCGGTCTCAGGATCAAAACTGGTCACGCGGCGGTCGCCGCACTGAATCAGTTGTGTTCGTCCGGCCAGCTCACGAATCAGTGGGGCGCTGTAGCTAATACCCTTATGGATGCGGTTGACGCGCCACAGCTCATTTCCGTCGGCACGGCCCAGAGCGACCAGGAAAGAATCGCCTTTGCTGTCACCGTCCACGATGACTTTGTCTTGGAACAGAACGGGCTCGTTGCTGAACCCCCACTCGCCGGTGTGCGTTCCCGGCCGGACCAGCCAGAGCTGCCTGCCGGTAGACAGGTCGTGTGCGGCCACGATGATATCGTCGCCGACGCGGAAGGTGACGAAGGCCCGCTCACCGTCAGTGGCCGGCGTGCCGGAGGCATAGCTGTTCTCTTTGTGGATCTTCTGTAACGGTCCCTGCACGACGGTCTGCTGCCAAAGAATCTTTCCGCTGTGGCGGTCCAGACAGAGCAGCACTCGCTCTTGTGTCGAAGGCAGAGCGGTGACGGTGCATACACGGTCACCCCAGACTATCGGTGAGGCGTGCCCTTGGCCGGGGAGTTCGACCTTCCAAAGCGCGTCGGCGGGATCCCATTCGGTTGGGACGTCTTGCTCAAGGCAAGTGCCGTCCCCTCGCGGGCCTCGCCAGCCCGGCCAGGATTCGGCCTTCGACGTAGTGGTAGAATTGGCGAGGAGGCCGGCGAGCACAGTGGCTAAGGTAAGATATCGTTTCATCGCATCAAGAGTCCTTATCTGGCGAATGCTTCGCTGATTGCAGGCCGCCCCACATCAACGGCTGAGGGCTCAAAGCGTCTGAGCCGGTTTACAGTATTGCCGAGCCGGCCAGCAAGCACCAAGGCGCGGTCGTCCGAGGTCACGACCCATGTTCCTTTTAGCGCCGGGCCGCCAACTGACAGGAATCTCTTCTTTGACATCACAGGGGACAGGAAGGACTCATCAGTGGTCTAGCTCACTGTAGCCATCATATCCAATCACAGAGGCATGTCAAGCATAGAGTGGGATTTCCCGTTCTTGTTAGTTGACGCTGCCCCCGCAAACCACGATCTCAACGGTACCGCAGCATGCGGTCCGATTTCAAAGCTTGTGGCCTCCGACGTAGAATCGACGAACACCCCCAGAGCTTACGCAAGAACCTGGTCCCATGGCAAGCTGGTCCGGGCTTGCCGGTCTCACCTCAAAAACGGGGCGATGGTCCGGCTTAGTCACGCGCTGAGGATATCGACCGGCTCGAACTGTTTGTCGAGTACGACCCGGCTATCGAATCCGAGCCATCGGTCCAGCACGGTTGCGTAGACGCGGCGAAAGTCGGTGTGGAACTTCAGGGCGCCGTTGTCCAAGTCCGTGAGGCTGGGGTGCTTGCCGATAAGACCACCTCTTAGCTTGCCACCGGCCAAGAATATGGGAGCAGCTACGCCGTGGTTGGTGCCGCGTCGGCCGTTTTCTTTGAGGATTCGGCCGAATTCCGAAAAAGTCATCAGCAGAACCCGGTCCAGCAGGTTATTACGCTTTAGATCGGCGACAAAGGCGGCGACCGACTCGGACAACTGATGCAGCAACGCGCAATGGTTACCCAACTGATTTGCATGGTTGTCAAAGCCGCCGATTCCGCCACCCCCCACTTCGACGGAGAATATCCGGATACTGATGTCGGCTTGAATTAACTGCGCAACCGTGCGTAGACTCCCCGCAAGCGGTGATGACGGATATTCGGCGGTTCCACCCGATGCCTTGACCACTGCCTCGATTCGCCGGCTGTTCTGGCGGGCACGCACGGCACTTTGCCGCAGAAAACCCAACAGCGGATCGTCGTGATCGGCACGGGCACGTCCGGCGGCGTCCTTCTTTCGACGTGGGTCGTTTGGACCGCCGGGTATTTGCCCGGTAGTCAAGTCCTGGGGCGAATTGATGGAAGGGACGATGGCATTCTGTGCGTTCAGGGCAAAAGGTCGGGCGATTGGCCCGACAAATACAGCAGGTGGGTTCGTTCTGCCTGGGCTCGAGATGCTGTCTACCGTTCGGCCTATCCATCCCGTCTGGCAATTCAGCCGGTCCGGATCGGCGGTATGCCATATCTCCATCGCGCGCTCGTGATCGCGATTCGAGTTCGGGTAACCCACGCCCCGCACGATGCTGAGTTGCCCCTCCTTGTACAGGCGCATGAACGCACCCATCCGCGGATGGAAGCCCACGTAGGAATCTATCTTGTGCAACTGTTTGGTCGGCAAACGCAGGGTAGGGCGGTTTCGGCCGTACTCATCATCGCCATACGGAGCGACCGTATTTAGACCGTCGTTGCCGCCGGAGAGTTGAACGACCACTAAGACCGTGTTGCGGTCGTGCCGCCGGCGCGAGGTGGCCATGGCCGACCGGACCAGGAAGTTTGGCGCCACCGGGGCAAACGACAGCAACGTCGAGGCTCCAAGCGTGGCCTTTAAGAAATCTCGTCGCGTGTGAGACATTGTGTCTTCTCCCAAATCTACGCCAGGTGAAACTCGGGCAACGTAAAGACTGCATGTGCAAACCGGCGCAGCATGCCGGCCGGATCGCTGCCTCCGGTACCAGTCGGCGCTTCCATCGTTTTCAGCAGGGCGTCACGAACATCGGAATCCAGGTCATCCTGGAGGAACAAGTCAAGCAGGAACTGCCTGGCGGATTCGGGCGTCGAGGACCCGTGCTTTTCGGCCACGGCCCGGGGGTCGAGTTTGTCGCCGTAGGGCCCCGAGCCTCGCAGCAAGGCCAGGGCAAGGTTGCTGCGTCCTGCCATCGTGGCGTCATTGATCCAGTGCCGTTCACCGGTCCATCCTGTCGCCGTAGGCGGGTGGTACAGATTCTGGCCGAGATCAGCCACGTCCTGTGCGAGCTGGGTCGTCGAGACCATGGCTTCCAGAGCTCTTGCAATACCGACGGCGAACTCCGCGGGACATTTGATCCGCCGGCGATACGCCGACGCCGAGAAGAACAGGTTGGACCGAAGTATCGCCGCCACCAATTTCAATATGTTATAGTCTTCTGCGAAGGATTCCGCCAGCGGGTCGATCAGCTCCGCCTTGGGTTCCTCGGTTTCACTTATGAGCCAGCGGTAGAGCTTGCGGACCAGCATCCTCGCTGTGGCCGGCTGTTCCAGAACGATCCGCACCACGTCATCGCCCGTGAAGTTGCCTTCTTGGCCGAGAATCCGTTTGCGGCTGCCGTCGTGTTCGCGCGGGATATAGCGAAGCCGGCCGCTCATCGTGAACCAACCGGTGAAGGCCCTGGCGGCTTCGCGAATGTCCTCTTCCGTGTAGTTGGCAGACCCGAGCGTGAAGGTCTCCATAAGTGCGCGGGCGAAATTCTCGTTGACGAGTGCCTTGCGATTTGCGTCGGCCCCGAGTGAGATGAGCACGGCCGGGTCGCGAGAGACGCCCTGCAGCATGGCCCTGAATGAGCCCAGCGCGTGACTGCGCAAAGACTGGACATGCCGTCGCATTAACCGGGCGTCCTTGGCCCTGGCACCGGTGGCCCCAAAATGGCTGTGCCAGAACAGGGTCATCTTCTCCAGAAGCGGATGCGGGGTCTGAATCATCCGCCGGAGCCACCACGCGCGCAGGGCGTTCACGGAGCCGGTGGCGTTTTCATACTTGTCGCACGCGAGATTGAACGCCGCCGTGTCGGCCGGCGGGCTCAGCAGCTTATCGATGCTCGTCTGCGGCCCATCGGAGAGCGCCTGCTGAAGTTCATTCCAGTCGGCTCCGAAGGCTGCACGCCGGTACAGGTGGCCCGCCCGAACGAGATTCCAGGGCCGCTGGGCGTCCGGTCGGTATTCGGCCCAGGCCCAATCGGGGTCGCTGAACTGCCGGGCCGATAGCCCGTCTGACTGGCCTTGGCCCGGCGATTTCTCGGCTTGTACAGCCATCTGTACTTTCCTTTCGGTATTTCCGGCTCAGTCTCCGCCGTCCAAAATCGGCAAGCTCAAATACGATGCCCTATCACCGCCCAAGCAGACTGTCTGCACCGCCATGTCTGGGTGCGGCTCGAACCGCGGAGAGTTGGACGACGAAACTGCGACGCGGATACGATGACCCTTGTTGAACACGAGCGACGTGCTCCACAGGTCGACGGTCAGCTCGTAGACTTGACCGGGTTGCATGAGTTCGGGCTGCTCGAACGAGTCACGGAAGCGAGTTCGGAGGATGCCGTCCGTCACCAGCATGGACCTTCCGCCGGGATACACGTCGGTGAGCTTGACGGTGAAGTCCGTGTCGGGCCGGTCGGAGGACACGTAGAGCTTTGCGTGGATGCGGCCGGTGACCTCGATCGGTTCGTTGAGCACATCGGTGGTGAACAGCAAGACGTCCGGGCGGGATTCGACCTTTCGCTGGTCCATCGGCCCCTTCGGCAAGAGCAGGTTCTGCCCGCCGACCGTGGGAACGGGGTCATTGGGGTCGTATCGATACGACAAAGTTTGCTTCTTATCTGGCGGTGTGCCTCGGACAAGCCGTCCGTCGGGGTGGAAGTAGAACGCGGTTCGCTCGGCCGGCGGGGGCCAGTTGTCTGCTTGGCGCCAGAGGTTGCCGGGGGCATTCGCATCGGTCGGATCGCCCATAACGTAGTACTGCACGGCCTTGTCGTTTTCGGCTCCGTTGTCTTGCCCTTTGAGCCAGTAATCGAAGAGTCGTAGGTCCGCGGGCGCTAGTGGCAGTCGGGAGTTGGGCGGGTATTTCAGCTCGTTGAACTCTCCGTGGGCGATGGGGCCTATGATTAAGCGGCAACGGCCGCGTGCGTTTGGCCCGCCGTTGTTGTGAATGGCGACGAATGAGTTGATCGTCCCTTGCAGAAAGATATCGTACCAGCCGCCGATGAAAACTCCAGGCGCGTTCACCCGGCGTGCCTGGGCTTCGGGGTTTAGCTCGGCCCAGAACTCGTCGTAGTTGGGGTGGTCGCGGAAGGTTTTCATGTTGACATCGGCCATTTTTGTCAGCGTGAGCCAACCTTCGAGCAATGACTTGCGCCATACACCGCCCTGATAGGCGGCCTGGCTGTACATGTCGGAAAAGGCCACTAAGACGATCTGGCCCTTGAGCACCTCG
>CP070675.1:4508809-4549329 GCA_020352215.1 Phycisphaerales bacterium | reverse complement strand
GTGACCGAGCCAGTGTTCGTGGAGGGCGCCGGCACGATACTTAACCTTGACGGAACTGTAACATCAGTCTATGTATGTGCGCTGGGGTCTCCCGGGGCAACCCTCAACTTCGACGCTGGCGCGCAAGCCGCATACGTATATGCGTACGCTGGCAGCCACGTGAATCTGTACGGAGGGACCGCTCACTACGCAGTCTCAGTCCAGTTAGAGTCTAACGTGAGCGTTTACGGTGCCTCTTTTGTGGTCGAGGGTGACCCGATAACGCACTATCCCGGCGAGAGTCTATCTATTGTTGCAGTCTTGACTGCTTACGATTCAGGTGGAGGACAGCTTTTCACGGGGCAGATCTCGTGTGCCCCTGGCGCAACGGTTACCCTTGCGGCTCCTGGCGGCGGCACGAATACTCCCCCTATAGCGGTCGATGACAGCGCGGAAACGGAGCTGAACACAGAGGTGATTATCGACGTGCTCGGCAACGATTCCGACCCCGATGGCGACCCGCTGACCGTTGAGTCTGTCACGCAAGGTACCAACGGCAGCGTGGCGAACAATGGCGATGGTACCGTAACATACACTCCGAATGCGAACTTCGTCGGGACCGACACGTTCACGTATACGGCCACCGACGGCGAGGCAGATGCCACCGCCACGGTAACCGTTACTGTGATACCGGCTGCGATCACAATTGACATCAAGCCGGGCAGCTATCCGAACGCGATCAATCTGGGCTCGAACGGCGTCGTTCCGGTGGCGATTTTGTCCACGGCGGACTTCTCTGCCCCAGAGAAAGTCAATCCGGAGAATGTCTTTCTTGCCGGCAGCGGCGTAGCTGTGCGAGGCAAAGGAAGCAAGTATCTCGCCAGCCAGGAGGACGTCAACGCGGACGGCCTGTTGGACCTGGTCGTGAAGATCGAAACCGAGAACCTCGACCCCGGGCTGTTCCAGGACGGCGGGGCGTACGTGAGGGTCCACGAGACCTCGGATCAGACAAGTGACGTGCTATACGAGGGCTGGGACGAGATTACGATTGTCCCGCCTGCCCCGCCGGAGTGATAAGGGCCGGTCGGGGAATTTGTCGGTTGTCCGTAAGTCCCACCCGTCGGGGAGATGCGGGTGGGACTTGAACCTCTAAGCTTCGGGCAGCGGGATGTGGGTAAAGCGGGCACGCAGCCCGTTGGCTTCTTGGGTGCGCACATGCCTCCCGAGGGGGAATGCGGGAGATCGGCGCCCAGAGGTTGCCCCGGGGCCGTATTTGCCACGACAATCCGCCACGATGCCCCATGCGCCCCCAGGGCCCGCGACGGGCTACTGCAAGCAGGGCTGCGTCCGAGGTCCGAAAAAAACACACTTTTTTCGTCATCTTGGCTGTTTTTTCCTTGACCTGCCCTCGAGACCGTGGTAGAAGAGCCGTGCCCGTGCATCGTAAGGAGGAGGCCACCTGACACGGGCCAGCAGCATTGTGGCCAAGTAACGACTTGTGATAGCCAGGATGTTCCGCAAGGAGAAGGGAAAGTGCTATCAGCCAGACGGATCAAGCGGATGGATGCGCTTCTGCTGTACTGGTGTGCAGTTCCGAAATGGGGATGTAGGTCTTCGCAGGTTCAAGGTGCGAGATTCTCTAACTGTGCCGGTTTTCGTAGCGCATTCGGTCCGCGCGGGCCGCCGACGGGAGCCCGGATATCGATTTGCAGCCTTCCCGGTGTTTTGGAGGGTCGTTGCGCGCAGATCCTTCGGAAGAGGAAGAGGAAGAGTTGTGCAACGTTTTCAGGGACTACTCTATGACCAGATATGAAGACAATTTTCAACGGAGTGTAGGGGGCTCAATTATGAGACGCTTAAAAACAGTTTGTTTAGCAGTAGTATTGTCGCTGGCCTGCGCAGGTGGAAGTTGGGCCGGCGTCGTGTTTTCGGATAGTTTCGACGGTGAGAACGGCGGGTCGTATGCGCTGGACTATGGCGCGTTCACGAAGTGGTCCGTGTCGGTACCCAGCGTGGACTTGATCGGCAACGGGGATTATGACTGGTGGCCCGGCAATGGTCTATATGTGGATATGGACGGCTCATCGTTGAGTGCCGGAGCGATAACATCAATTCCCATTGTTGTGGAGCCCGGCAAATATATTCTGAGCTTTCAGCTTGCCGGATGCTTCTGGGATCCCGCCAAGTACCCGCACGAGGCCCTGGACATGGTGACAGTCGGGGTTTCAGATGGGAGTCTGCTGTTCAGCAGCGCGTACAGCTTGGCGTACGATCAGGGTTTTACGCCGTATTCGGTGAACTTGGATATCTCACAGGCCTCGACTTTGACGCTGAGCTTCGAAGGATACAGCAAGCAAGGTGGAGACAACGTCGGTATGCTTCTCGATGACGTGGTCTTGGAGACGAAACCAGCTCCTGCACCTGGCGCAATATTGCTCGGTAGCGCAGGAGTGGCGTTAGTCGGTTGGCTGCGCAGACGCAGCATGTTGTGATATCGTGTGCCTGGGGCAATAGGTTTAGAGGGCTGTGGGCCTCACCCACAGCCCGCTTTTTTTGCCGGCGGGAATCGCTAAAGCGGTTTTCGCGCGCTCCTGGGCTTGTCTCTCAGCGTTCGGTGTCCCTTAGTTATTGATTTGGAGGCGGTTGCGCGTTGCCAATGTCGGCGATGTGTCCCTTGACGCCATGATCGGGCAAAAGTGGACTTGACACATACGGCCCAAAAAAGCTAAGATGCCCATATTGAGCATTCAAGCCCCTGCGTCAATCTCGCTTCCTCTCCCTCCGCAGCGCGGGGGCTTTTTTTTTGCCATTCGACGATCCGTGTCACGATATCTTCTCCGGCGCACTCGATTCCGGGCGCTGGAACACAAAATGCCACCCCAATATGCGTTTTTTGTCCTTGACACCGCTGCGGGGACTGAGTACAATACCGCTATGTTCAAGGAGGAGTGGTGGAAGTAGTACTGCTTTTCAGGCTTCCCCGCACAAAGGACCATTCCCATGGAAGACGACCTCGGCAGGCGCGTAGCCGCCGCGGCGGTTAGTCAGTGCGCGCTGACGCCAAGGTTCCGTCAGAGGGTATTTGTTGTCACACAAGAGTACATTTTGGAAGGAAGGGACGAAAGCATGAGAGCAAACAGGATTGTTTTGACAGTGTTGTGCCTGGTAGTGTCTTCGAGCGGTGCGCTGCAGGCGGCAAACTACGGCGTCATCTTCAGCGGCGGAGTTGATCCGCTCAACAACTGGTCGCGGTACTATGAGGAGACGCTCAGGATCTGGAACGTCTACACGGGGACACTGGGCTATCCGGTGGCGAACGTTTACGTTCTGGCCGCCGACGGTACTGATCCCGGCCTGGATCAGCACGTTAGCGGTACGACCTATGTCAACTCGGACTGGAGTTCGATTGTCGCTGCCGGCGGCAACATTCAGGCTGCCACCGTATCGAATTTGCAGACCCTTATGGGGACCCTGCAGAACGGGCTGACGCGGGACGACTGCTTCCATTTCTGGTCGTTCGATCACGGCGGCACGGACGGCCCTCAGGACACGGGTTATCTTTGTGCCTGGGACCCGACGCGGACCGACTACAAGATCAAGGATGATGTATTCGCCGGATGGGCCAATCCCATTCTTGCCGGCACGAAGTCTTACGCGTTCGGCCAGTGCTTTGCCGGCGATATGGTCGACGAGCTGGACCTGTCCGGCAACAAGTTCGCTGCCTGGGCGGCTGACTGGTATGAGTCCTCCTGGGGCAAAGGCTGGGTTGATGCCTGGGCCGACGCTATTGAGGGTGGCCTGCGCTACACACACCAAATTGGCTACTATGCCAAGTGGAACGACCCATACGGGCCCGGCGGGACCGGCCAGGAGCATCCCGGATACACCGGTGCCAACTTCCACATTGTCACAAACAACCCGATTATCCCGGCTCCCGGCGCTATTCTGCTGGGCGGCATCGGGGTAAGCCTTGTCGGCTGGCTCCGAAGACACAGAACTCTGTGAAAGCACAAGTGTGGAATTAGAGGGCGGGCCGTTGCCCGCCCGGAAGGTTTACATTGAGGATATTGTGGGCCCCAGCGCCCTATTCGAAAGGAGGAGATAGGTGAAGAAGTTACTCGTTGTTTATGCATGTGTTGGCCTGGCCCTGATTGTGCCCAGGGTCGAAGCGGCGGTCACGTATACTACCTATGCGGACCAGGCTTCCTTCCTGGCAGCGGCCGGCGGCGGCGCAGGACTGGCCTTCGAGGATTTCGAAGGTTTTGGCGGTGAAACTCTGCAAACGCTTGACACCACTACGAGCCAAGGCCCCATCTCGCCCGGGGATATCCCTCCGGGGGTGGTCTTTAGCTCCACAAACGGATATGCGGACGATCTGTACATCGCGCCTGCCGGTTTTTCGCCTGCGATTGTCACCGATTCGCTGTTTGCCAATTACATAGGTACGCCGCTCATCGTGGATTTTGCCCCCGGTGTTACCGCGGTGGGATCTGACGTTATATCCTGGGTTACCGGGGCAACAATTACCATAAGCCTTGTCGATGGTGACGGCGCCGGTTACGTGGAAACCACGACGCCGACCGACACCTCGCCAAGCTATTTTGGCCTGGTCGCCACGTCGGGCCAGATCGTCCGGCTCGAATATGCACCCGGAGCTGATACTGCCGGGATCGACAACATCCATTTCGGACGAGCCAGCCCCGTCATTCCGGCCCCCGGTGCGATGTTGCTGGGCAGCATCGGGGTAAGCCTTGTCGGCTGGCTCCGAAGACGCAGAACTCTGTGAGGAATTGTGTGTGGACCTGTGGCAGGATTTGTATCCTCGTCGGGTCCTTGAGTATGTATTGAAGATTGTTTTTCAAAGGTGAAGGAGGTTATGGATGAAGAAGCTGATAACAACATGTCTGCTTGCAGCAGTGCTGGCGGCTTGTCCGACAACGACCCTTGCAGGTCCGACTGGATACGCCGTGCAGTCGAACGGAGATGACCACCTCTACAGCATCGACCTTGCCACAGGGGCGACGACTGACCTGGGTAGGGTAGGTCTTGGTGACGCTGAGGGTCTGGCCTTTGTCGGTACCACCTTGTACGCCATTGGAGGCACAGTGCACGAATTCTGGAATATCACGACGCCCCCTGGCTCTAAGGTTGGCGATACAGGCGCACGCGACGGCATAGATGCTGGTCTGGATTATGATCCAACCAGCGGCAAGATGTACAACATCCAGGGCAGTTCCGGAGGAAGCCCACTATACGAGATCAACATTGCAACCGGCGCCGCTACGCTGGTAGGTTCCGACAACAGCTTCGGTGATGGTCTGGCCATTGGTGCCGGTGGTCTGGCTTATACGGTGGACGGGATCTTTGCTGATTCCCTTTACTCGGTTAATCTGTCCACAGGGGCTTTGACACTTGTTGGACCCTTGGGTCTGGGCGACATCTCCGATCAGTTCGGACTCTCGTTTGATCCAGTGTCGGGGACGCTCTACGGCCTGAGCAGCGCCGGCGGCATCTACACGTTCAACACGGGCACCGGTGCAGCTACGCTCGTGGCGAGCACGCTTTCCGGATGCGAAGGCCTGGCGATACCGGGTAGAGCTGTTATCCCGGCGCCGGGTGCCGTTCTGCTCGGCAGCATTGGTGCGGGCCTTGTCAGCTGGCTTCGCAGACGCAGAACACTGTAAGAGCATCCACCAAACATAACTTCAGAAGGGCTGTGAGTTCTGACGCTTGCAGCCCTTTGCTATTTCCGTCGCTGGATGTGAATACAAGGCGGGTCTCTTCCAAAATCCTTCGAGCACCCCCATTTCGGAGCGGCAAAGGTGGCCTCGGGCCCGAAAATGCACAGTTGTGTGTTATTCTGGACTGCTTACGGCCTTTGCTTCGCTCGCCGACAGCAGTCAATTTCCCTACGTCCTAAAAAAACTACATTTTTTTGTTGTTCAAAGCATTTTCTGCCTTGACCCGCGAGCCAGGTCTCGGTAAAAGTAGAATGCCCGCGTGTCCCAAAAGGAAGGCCACCTGGGACGGGCAGGAGCGAGTGGCTAAGAGAACCACACCTGGTGCGCAGGAAATTCCGTACGGAGACGGAAAAGTGGTATCAGCCAGACAGATGAAGCGGATGGATGCGCTGCTACGGCCTTGGTGCGCTGCCCCAATAAGGGGATGTGGGCACCCGGAGGCCCGGGATTCACCTCTTTGCCTTTACGCAGGCGTCCTGGATGCATCGGGCCCGCGTGGCCCCCCTGCGGGGACCTCAGTATCGATTTGCTACCTTCCTGATGCCTGGAGGGTCGTTGCGCGCGGATCCTCCAAGAGAAGGAAAGTTATGTGGCGTTTCGTGTGACAGCTTTGATCAGAGGATTGATGAGAACTTTCAGGGGGTTGAAAGGAGTCTGCAAAATGGCAAAGTTAATGGCATTTGGGGCGGCAGCGGGCTTGTTTTTGGCCTGCGCCGGCACGAGTTGGGCCGGCGTCGTGTTCGAGGACAGTTTCGATGCCGAGCATGGTAGCGTATTTAAACTCAACTATGATGCGTTCGCGAAGTGGTCCGTGTCCAAACCCAGCGTCGACTTGATCGGCAATGGGGATTATGACTGGTGGCCCGGCAACGGTCTGTATGTGGATATGGACGGCTCATCGTTGAGTGCAGGAAGAATCATTTCGATTCCCATTGGGCTGCGACCTGGGGAATATATTCTGAGTTTTGAGCTCGCCGGCTGCTACTGGGATCCCTCCCAATACCCGCACGAGCTCGAGGACCGAGTCATCGTCGAGGTGGCTGATACGGGAGGTGTGCTGTTTAGCAACACGTACAGCTTGCCCTTCAACCAGGGGTTCACGCCGTATTACGTGGACTTGTCGATTCCGGCCGATACGGTTGTGACATTGAGCTTCGAAGGATGGGCCCAGGGAACTGGCGACGACCTTGGCATGATTCTCGATGACGTCATGTTGGTGACGAATCCCATTCCCGCTCCCGGCGCAATTTTGCTCGGTGGCATAGGAACGGCCCTTGTTAGCTGGCTGCGCAGACGCAGAACGCTGTAAGATTATCTACATAACAAGAGCTTGAAAAGGGCTGCGAGTTCCACTTGCAGCCCTCTTCCATTTCCGCCGCCGGATGTCACAACAAGGGGCGGGGTCTCTGCCAATTTCATCGGGACCCTCATTTCTGGGTCAAGAACAAGATACATTCGCAAGAGCGGCCAAAGACTCGCAGAATGTGTCATTTTGGCCATTGACACCACTTCGGGGACACGCTATAATGTCACCTATTCAAGGAGGAGTGGTGACAGCGTCGTGTCGCTCGGCGTGCTCAGCCGGGTGTAGTCTCATGGGTCACGGCGTCACCGGTGTGGACCGCATGGAGGAAGGCATTCTCAGGGTAGCGTCAAGTTGTCGTGCTGCGCGCCGGTTGGTGGGCAGCATGTGAGGAAATGAACGGCGGTTTTACGGAGAAGGGGATGTATGAGCCACGCCCGCTGGTTTCGGCGGCACGCAGTGAAGCAATCCTGAGCGAGTGTGACACGCAGGCGGTTGTCTCTCGCTCAGCGCCAATTTCAGGTGCGTACGGTTCTTCTCTCCCAGGCCAGAGCCAAGCCGGCAGGTTTTGCGGTTCCGCTGAGGTTTTCACTGCTCTCGGGCTCGAGCCCAAGGGCAGTTCTTCAACGGCATCTTCTGACCGCGGCGAGAGTATGCGTCGGGCCGGCGGGCGCATTCTGCGTCTTTCTTCATTGTCATTCACTCGAGCGACTCAGCCTCGCGGTCCCCCATGGGCGACTTGACAACACTAACTTGGGGAACTCAACCGTTCTTCCGCGATACCGCCACGAGAATGGGCCGTTCTTTCCGGGCTTCCTCAAGGCAACTGGAAAAGCGATGTTGCCCGAGAATATAGGAAGGGTGGTGATGAACACCGAAAAGGCATCTAATCAGGCGCCGATATGAAGGCGCTTCAGTTGGTCTTAATCCTTGTTTGGATAATGATCGTTCATTCTAAGTAGAAGGTAAATTAGAGGAGTAGAACAGATGAGAAGAGCAACGGTTCTTTTTGTGGTCTTGGGGATCATTCTGATCCTGACCAATAATGCACTTGCATCAAGGAATTTGTGGGCTTCCGATTCACATGATGGTACCTATTCAACCCTGTATGAGCTCGATCCGGATACAGGGGCAGTCATCAGTACGATTGACGGCCCCGGAACGTATGCTGATGCATTGTCATTCGCCAACGACGGACAATCCATATTCGTTCTTGACAGTTACACAAACAGCGATGTGTACCAAATTGATCTATCGGGCAACTTGTTGAATGCCTTTTCAGTGGCCTTGGATGCCGAAGGCCTGACGATTCTGGCGGACGGCACTCTGGTGATCGGCGGTGGTACATCCAATGTTGTGGCCTATGTGGATCCGGTTACGGGGGCGATCAGCTCGCAGTTTACGCCGGTCAATGAGCTGTATGGTTTGTCATCAAATGGAGTGGACACGCTACATGGCCTGACTGTAGATGGTCAGATAGATTCGTATAGCCTGGCAGGTACTTACCTGTCATCTTTGAGCACAGCTGTTCCCGGCGCTACCCTCGGCTTGGCATACACGGGGGCCAGCTTCTTTATCTCAGCCACCGGCAGTATGATTTATGAAGTCGACTTGGCCGGCAATGTGCTGAATTCTTTCGCCGGTCCCAGTGTCTTTACTGAAGGTCTGGATTATCCGGAAATTCAGGCACCCACTGATGTTATCCCGGCGCCCGGCGCTATTGTGCTTGGCGGCATCGGGGTAAGTTTTGTCAGTTGGCTGCGCAGACGCAGAACGCTGTAACATTATCTCCGAACGGAATTTCAACGGGGCTGTGAGTTTTGCTCGCAGCCCTTTGTTTTTGACCACTCACGTCAGACCAGCGACAATTAGAGCCTCCGCGTTCAAGTTTTGCGTTTCGGCGAGCCGATACCACTTTTGGATACATATTGCTGCGAAAGGATGCAAAATGGGCGAGACAGCCGTGATTGAATCCGAGACAATCTGTGAAGAGGACACCCAGAGTCTCTTCCCCGTCAAGGAGTCCACGGGCAGGCGCGACGGCGCCCAGATAGATCGGTCTGATTTTGGCACGGCCGGACCGCAGGCCAAGGCGAAGACACGTTGGCAAACAGCGTTTCTGATTGTCACTGCACTGCTCGCATTGACGCTGATAGGCGGCTCAGTCGCAGGCACCTTCGTCCACATGGACCGTCAGGCAATGCAGGACCGGCTCATTACCGCTCGGCTCGCATTTCACGACCAGGTCAACGCAACCGCCGTACGAATAGACCAGCTCCAGCAGCAGCTGCGCAGCGGCCAGGCTCAGGTCACGGCACAGCAAGCCACGATAGAAACATTGCGGGGCCGAGTCTCAGAACTTTCCGACCGAATTGTCCAACTGTCACAACAGGACGGCAGCGAGCCGGACGAGAACGGCAAATAGCCGGGAACCGGTGGCTTCGGATAACGAACGGGTTAAACCACCCACGAATCGGATTTGCGTGCGTGTGCGGCACGTCTGCGCCAGATTGAAGAAGGAAACGACTTACGAGAGTGGTTGGATTGCCGGTCATTCTCTGCTGTTCGGACAGATGCCGCTACGCCCTGCGGAGGACAGTGGGAGATCTTCTGAGCCTGTCAAAGAGTAAGGATTACGGTCGACGTCAGGCTGAGCCTTGCAGGGGCGGGCTTCACGTCGCCGCTCTGTTCGGAGCTTGAACAGATGGGGAATGTGTTACGGGGCTGGGTGTAGATGCTGCCGATCCACAGAATGGGGGCAACAGGGCCGCGTCTGAGCAGGGCGAAGCAAAATCCTGCCACTTAATAGCAGGTTGCCTGCGAATCCTTTGCTCCGACGATCCCTTCATTTGATTCCTGCATACACCGTCCGCGTCGATTTTGCCCGGCGGTATCGGTGTGAGCCGTGTTGGCTGGCAACGGAGACACAGGGCACTGCAGAACCGACGAGAATTTGAAATTTGAAAGGGCCGTGAGTTTCGCTCGCAGCCCTTTTTGCTCCGTACAATCTACTTATTTGCTCGCTTGGCCTTGGCTCCAGCCTTTCGAGGCTGTCTCTTCTGGGGCTTGAACTCCAACGTGGCCCATGGCTCGTCGGAAAGGTCACCGTACTGGTCCATGCTATGGAGTGCGGTATTCAGCGTCCGGCCGTCACCCTTTGAAAAGACGATAGCCATTTTTTCTACTTCGCCCCAACTATTAACTTGCTCCCTTTTACAGACAAGCTTGCCGTCCTGCGGTTCCCATGTTGCCTTGGACGTCTTACCATCATTACCTACGCCCACTTCGAGGACTCTTTCCTCAGAGGGCACGAAATAGATCATGCCGCGATAGGCCGCTTCTCCCATCTTGAAATCGCAGGTTATGAGGTGTCCGTCAAGTTCCCACCGGTATGTTAGCTGAATCGTTTGGCCGTCGTCGGTTGTAGCTGCCCATCGGCCGAGTGCCCAGCCAAGTCCTTCTTGTGCCACGAGGTCGCGGAAGCTCTGCTGAGCCACAGCTGGGCTTGCCAAAACCACGAGAGCGGCCATCGCCCAAAGCACTATCTTCTTCAAGCTCACTCTTGCACTTCTTCGTTTGTCCATTGCCCTTGCTCCTTTCTTAACTAGAGATTTCACCACACACAGCTTGTCTTGCCGTATTTCACTGCTATCGTCTGCCTATATTACTCTATTTGCGTGAGAGAGGCAACTGTGAGGCAGTCTGGCAACTGTCCCGACGATTGTGGCACTTTTTTTAGACCCCAAATTGTTGTGGTTTTCGGGCAAAGCGAGCGACAACCGCTTATGCCTGAAATGACCAACCACATTTCCTGGAACGGTTACCTGTCCCCTCTTGCGTGCCTGTTACAGCCAAAAGGGCTGCGAACCCGCCCACGCGGGCCACAGCCCTTTCAAATCTTCCTCGTATCGCAGCCGGTACAGCGCGTGCCGCACGCGATTATGGCTACAGCGTTCTGCGTCTGCGCAGGTAAGCCACAAGGCCCATGCCGATGCCGCCCAGCAGAGCAGCACCGGGGGCCGGGATTACATCGCCGACCGTATGGTCGTGGCCCGGCAGTTGATTTACGCCCAGACTAACGCTCTCCCAGCCGCCCCTCTGACCGAGTAAGTAATTGCTCAGCCCGGGTCCATGCCCGGCACCGACGGGTATGCGGCCGCGCAGATCGGGCAGCGCAAACGTCGTTCTGCCGTCACCTCCATATATGGTACCCAGAATGGAAAACAACGCTGAATAGCTAGAGATGGGCAGCAACTGGCCATCGCAAAATGCCCAGCCGCGAGGCGCGAAATTGCCCGCGAAAATATCGACCTGGCCGAGGAAGGGTTCCGACGAGTCGGCCGGATCGATCCCCTCAAGGCGGCTTGGATACACCCCGTTTAACGAGATAATATACCTCAGGGCCAGAGAAGGCTGCGTATTTGTATGAGGCTGGCTACCGCCCGTGCCGCCCGTAGAACCGACCGGTAACGTGTGGTCGTGGTTCGCCATCGTAGCCACGTTCAAGGTAACGTTTTCGACGCCGGTTCTCTCACCGAGCAAACGAGGTGACAACCCAGGCCCATTCCCCGCGTGCATGGCGGCGCGGCCGCGCAGATCAGGCAGGCCAAAGGTCGTTCTGCCGTCACCCCCGTACGTGGTCCCCAGAATGGAATACAACGCCGGATAGCTGGCGATGGGCAGCAGTTGGCCATCGGTGAACGCGGTGCCGCGAGGCGCGAAATTACCCGCGAAAATATCGACCTCGCCAATAAAGGGGTCCATGCTACTGGCGCTTCGCGGTGGATAGATGCCCTGCAATGCGATGTTGTAGTTCAGGGCCAGAGACGGCTGCATATTCTCATGAGGCGTCCCGTCGCCCGTGTCGCCCGTATAATCGTCCAGATAAGCCGCCGGCAACGAATGGTTGTGGCTCGGCATCTGAGCTTCGGCCAGCGTGACTGTTTCGACACCTGTTTTCTGGCCCAGTGGGCGGGGTGTCAATCCAGGCCCAGTCCCGGCGTGAATGGCGGTTCGGCCGCGCAGATCGGGCAGGCCAAAGGTCGTTCTGCCGTCGCCCCCGTACGTGGTGCCCAGAAGGGAATACAACGCCGAATAGCTAGAGATGGGCAGAATTTGGCCATGGCAGAATGCATAACCGCGAGGTGCGAAATTACCCGCAAAAAGACCGACCTCGCCGAGGTAGGGCTCTACGCCAAGGGTGCTTGGCGGTGGATAGATGCCCTGCATTGCGATAATATAATTCAAGGCCAAATACGGCTGCACATTCCCGTGAGGCTGGCCGCCGCCGGTTATGCCGGTGAAGCCGGCATTCGCTCCGGGAGCAACAGCCAGCACCAAGACCACCCCCAGGATCGCAGCATACACCTTCATTGGCGCAATCATGTGCAACACGACCACCCAAACACCATTTCTACTCGCTACCACTCTCATCGTCGCACCTCCTCACCCAGAAAACGTTTCTGCCCCCAATTCTAAAGGAGATCCCTTCCTCACACCGCGACAGAGAAAACCCTCCATGAATTCCCAAATATGATCTTACTGAATTGGTGGGCCATCGTCAAGGAAAAACGGCCCCTGTGCTGCTGAGAGAGGAGGAAGGCTACCTTCGCGCAGGGGCTTGAAGGCTCAGCACGCCCCTTTCCGCCGGCTCCTCCGGCCGGACACGAGATAATCGCCCTGTGTTTGCCGATTTGCGAATCCCGCTGCCCTTGCATTTCCAACGTGCACCACACCCCGCTCTGCATGACAAATCGCGCCGGCGGCCTCGTGGGAGGCAATGGCGGGACCATTACCGACTGCTTCTGGGATAGCTGGACCAGCAACAAGAGCTACATGTGTGGCGAGCAAAAATACGGCGGTACGGGATGCACCGCAGACGGGCGCAAGAACACAGCCGAGATGCAAATGGCAAGTACGTTCACATCCGCCGGGTGGGACTTCGTGGGCGAGAGCGCAAATGGAACCGAGGACACTTGGTGTATCTGCGATGGAGAGGATTATCCGAAGCTAACGTGGCAGTTCATCATAGGGGACTTTGACGGCGATCATGACGCAGACTTTGCCGACTTCTGCGCGTTAGCCGCACGCTGGCTCGGAACTGACGGCAGCTTCTGGTGCGGCGGCGGGAGAACCGATCTTACCGATGACGGAGATGTTGACTTCGCCGACCTGGAGCAGTTGGCCGAGAACTGGCTCGCAGGTGTTCAATAGGCTTGTCACAAGTTTAGGTTCGAACAGAGAGAGGGCTGTGAGTTGTGACACCGGCAGCCCTTTGCCATTTTCCTCCGCTGGATCTGAAGACATAAAGAGTCTCTTCCAAAATTCTTCGGGCACCCTCAATTCCGGGCCAAAAACGCTGATCCGCACCCCAAGAATATGCAGTTTCCAATTGACGATTGCCGGGCATTCCTGTATAATACCAGGTAGGGAAAATGGAGGTGGTCGGTAGAGATTCCGCCTCGATGCAACTAATACCGCTGGGCATTTTGCAGCGAGTCTGTGTGGACTAAGCGTGCCGCTCGAGCTCGTGCACGGGCGGTAAAGACTGGAGGTGCGGAAAGCATCGCAAATAGAGTTTCTGCAAGTGCGTGAGCCTTTTGGGCGCGCGCAGGAAGGAGGAGGCAAATGAACAAACTAATAGTAATTCTTTCTGTGGTGGTGCTGAGTCTGTCAAGTTGGGCAGTAGCCGGGCCCTTCCCGCCGAACGTGACGAATGATGTCTACGCCGTGGCGCAGGGTGGGGCGGTCAACGGAATACCGACTGCCAACGACGACAACGATGCAGGGCCGGATCTCAACGACGCGGTTAATCAGATTTTGGGGACCGCCTACGCCCGCAATTACGCCATCGACCCGCTCTTTACCGGGCCCGATGAGATATGGAGGGACCTCACCGGTATGGTGGCGCTGATCGGCCTGTCGGCGGGGAATCAGAACACCGTCGGCGTGTATACCGATCTTGGCTCTGGCGCCGTCAGAACCCCCGTCTTGGGGCCGTTCTCCGGGTTTGGCTTTGCCGGTGACGGCTCTGCGGCCAATCCGTATCCGGCTGCGATGACGGGCCTTGCCCCCGGTACGAACTTTGGCTGGTATCTGGACTCCGTGCCTTCGGGCATCTACTACTCGGAGGCCGGGATCAACCCCGCAGGTTGGGATCACATGATGACATTCGATCTTCCGGGCGCCGATGGGGCTTCCATATACGTTGATTTCGGTGGTGGCCCCGTACAGGTGACACTGAACGACCCGCTTCTGATCGGATGGGAAGATCTGCCGTGGGACGGCACAACATTGGGGGACGACGACTACGACGATATGATGTACTTGATCGACCGTGTCATGCCGATCCCCGCGCCGGGAGCCGTCGTGCTTGGCAGCATCGGCATGGGCCTTGTAGGTTGGTTGCGAAGACGCAGAACACTGTAAGAACATCTGCGGGACATAACTTCAGAAGGGCTGTGAGTTCTGACGCTTGCAGCCCTTCTTCATTTGCAGCCGTCCATAGAATCTGCCCCGCGTCCCCATCGTTGGCGCTTCACGCTCGGGGAATGGACGACTGCATAGGAACTGTACTTCAGATGCCCCTCAGCTTGAGTTCAGCCATTCTGGAACGCGAAAACCCTCTCCGTCGGGTTAGGCAGAGAGTGCAAGAATCACATCTTTTCCCAAGAATACGTGGTTTTTACGGTAAGATTCGCGCCTGAAATCCCAGAACACCTCAAAAAGACGTAGTTTCCACGTTGACAATCCTGTCTGGAGTCTGGTAGGATATAGCAGGATTCAGGGAGGAGCGGTAAGTCTGGACTGGAGATCCCACTCATACCCCGGTGCCGTTACCCTCGGCAACATGGGCACAGGAGGCCGGCTCTTCGTAGCGGGCATTGAGAGAAGGGGGAGAAAGGAGGTATTGCGGAAATTGAGGCAACTATTCAATCGAGCCTGCGGGGAGGGTGTGCAAAAAGGATGCGTGTTTGGCTGTTGATGATCCAGAAACAAAGTATTTGTTGACTTTTGGAGGAGGTCGAAAATGAAATCGGCAAAGATTCTGCTGGCTATCGTGTGCTGTTTGATACTCGTCGGCGTGTCAGTCGCCAAGAAAGACGACGGCTGTGTCACCATCCAAGATGGGCTAATAGAGTACTCTCCGGGTCACTATCTGGCGGGGACTCCCATCCAGGTCGGCTATGATCCCTTTGGCTACAACTATCAGGCCCATCTGTTCAACGGCTCGTATGCCAATGTCTACCTGGGCAGAGATGGATTGCCACCCTATGAAGGTGACACAGAGGCCTACTTGGCGGACAATCCCGATGCTGTGTCCAAGTGGTACTGGCCATACCGTGATGTCGATCTTGAGATGAAATGGAACGATGCCTGGCTCAGCAACAAGGACTGCGACGGCGACGGTGCTCTGGACCGCCACTATGGTTTCGCTTCTTACATTGGCTCTGGCGCATGGGAAACGAACCACATGTCGGGCGGCGAAGGCGAGGACCACTGGACCTATTTCACCAAGATCATAGCTGTCCCTGGAGACGCTGAACTGGTTGGCGGCATATGGTATACCGCCGACGGGACTGAGATCGGCCCGGAAATCTGGGGTTCCTTCGCAACTATCCTGGAGGTCGAGAGCGGCGCGGGAGCCACTTACGTCAGCCCGGCCGGCCCCGGATTTGGCAAATGGTAGCCTTGAAAGGCTGCCGACTGACTCATACAGCAGTGTAGTACCGAACTGCTGGTCGGACTCAGACATCCAATGGGTGCGGCCAAGCACCCACGGCCCATTTACTGTCTGCGGGCGCTCTGTGATCGCAGAGCGCCCGGACTCACCTCGACAGGTATCACACCTTGTGACACGTTTTTGCTGCATAAAACGAAGCTGTATGCCCGATAAAATCTAAGGATGCAGTAACAAATGGATTTGAGAACAGGGCGATTGACGTTTCTCAAGCAGACACACGCCGGCAAATCGTTGAGTTGACAGAACGGCACAACAGTCCAATTGGACAGGGCCACTGACGGAGATATAGAATGATAGCTACGGACGAGCTGGACAAGGGTATTCAAAACCTGCAATGGTTGTTTCACGTTCGTGATACCTTCAACGCGTTGCGGGAGGAAATCGAGGACCTCAAGAGCAGAGTCGAGCAGCTTGAGGGAGACGAAATCGCTGAAACCCCGCAAACCCTTTGACAACAGGCGACAGGCAGGCCAATAGAAAGCCGCACGAGACGCCCTCAGCGCAGCTCACTGTATTGCTTGGCATTGGTCTGATTCGGCACAAGACGGTTACAGTTGTCCCGCTCAGTTCTGTGCATCGATGTGCTCATCCACGCGGTGTCTTCGCCGCATACTTGTGCTGCAGCGGCATTGCTTGCTCATTTCTGCTCAAATCGGCCCAGCCTATAACCGATATTACGTCTGCAACCGGGGACGTACACCGCGCGGCACACTGGAATCGGGAAGTTGTAGATGAGGGAGGCCCGAATGATCAAGGCAAAGCACATTATGACTACGGATGTGGTTTCGGTCACCAAGGAGACCCCGGTATATGAAGCGGGTGAGCTTCTGGTGAAGAACGACATTACCGGCATGCCTGTCGTCGATGAAGACATGACCTTGGTCGGCGTCATCAGTGAGAAAGACTTGCTCAGACTGTTCTACGCTGACGAAGACCAGAAGAAGAAACCGGTTGATGCCTTCATGACGCAACCAGCGGTTTACTACAGGGAAGACGACAGTCTCAAAACCATCATTGATTTCATGTTGATCAACTACTTCAGAAGGGTCCCGGTGACATCGAAAGACGGAAAGCTGGTTGGCATAATCAGCAGACCGGATGTTCTGGAACACCTTTTGCAGTTGAGGCGTTCCGAACTGTCGGTTGGATCGTCGCGATGAGGCATTCGTGCTTCTGATCGCTGCCGTCATCACAGTGGACTACGTGGGGAACCAAGAGCTGGGCTCTTTTAGGCTCTAAATAGGCTTTGAAGAGGCGAGATGACATTGGAGGCTGCAATCACAGGTGTTTTGGGCGCTGTTATTGCAGCGCTCGCAACCACCGAGCGTTGGCAAGCGGCGGGGCGATTCACGAGCAGTCATCTGGGTGTGCGATGGCCCACCGTGCTCGGAGTAGTCTTCCTGATTCTGGCCGTCGTGTTGGTTGGGTGGGCCACCCACCGTCAACTGGTGGAGAGGCGAAAGCCCCCCAAGCAGTCGAAGATGCTGAATCCAACACACCGGCGAAGGCCTCCGGGTCCAAGGCGCAACACCAGTTCCCAAGTCGCTCGGCTACGGCCGGTAGTGCTCGGGTTGTTGTCATCCCTTCGGACTAACTGCTTTGTCCTGTTCTGTCTCGCCCGACGGTGAAGAGCTTCACCTTTGATCTGAAATCGCCGCTTGTGGCTTTTGTCTTTCACCGCAATTCCGGGCCCCAAAATGGTGGCCCGCACGCCCAAAACGCGTTTTTGCCGTGACGGGCAACGCACCACCATACTGCTCTGGAGCAGCCTTTTGCATTCCTGCCGGCATGGCCTATAGTTCATATAGAGGCCACCTTATTTAGAGGGATTTTGCAAGCTCGAGTCGTCTGCATTCTTGCTCCGGAGGGGCACAATGGTTTGTCGCAAACACGGAAGAGTGGGCCCAAGCAAACTCAAGCAAATCTTGATACTGGCATTCATCTCGGCCGCAGTAGTTCTCGCACTTCTTTGGGAATACCCGATATATCCCAGACGGCGATGCGGACGGCAAGTTGTAGGTCGGCCCGGCGGTTTTATCACACTCCGACGGGCGGATCAGGCCGGATTGGCCCAGTGTCGATCATAATGGAACCCGCCACAGTGATTGGTGAGCACTATGTGTGGCATGACTAAACAAGAATTCTGGCTTGGCCTTCTCATCGTTGCCATCGGCGTGATCGTCATAGCCTGTCTAGTGCTCTGCGCAGCCTGCATTCAGCGCAGGTTTTCACTGACTCTGGCATGCGGGGCCTGCTCCCTTGCCCTCGTATGCTTGCCTGAGCCTCTGGCCTCTTCTGGGTTGCGGAGACCGCCTGTATTGTCCGCTGATTATCGGGCGAGAATCCTCTGATCATGCTCCGCCCGGCGGTTTTGCCTCCCTGCTGTACGGTTCTTATACTTTGGTTGAGAGTTCGCATAGCCGCTGTTTAGATTAAAAGGGAACGGAAAATGACCTCTAAACCCAGAATCTGGCTCGTAGTAGTGTCCGTGTGCGCGGTATTCGTCCTGGCGTCATGTGAGACTCTGGACGTTTCCTGTTATCCAAGCCCCGGCCCGGGGCGAAAGATCGGCCACGGCCCGCCTGCTCATGCCAAAGCACATGGTTATCGTCGCAAGCAGGTTGGCGGATACGAGCTGACCTTTGATGCCGGCCGCGGGGTCTACGTTGTTGTGGGACTAACCAACCACTACTACCACGAGGGCTACTTCTATCGTCTGCGAGGCGATGCCTGGGAGATCAGTTTAAGGGCCGACGGTGGCTGGGCGCCGACAGCCAGAAAATCACTGCCACCCGGCTTACAGGCGCGGTCCAAGGGCAAAGGCCACAAGAAGAGCGCATCTTAAGCAGTGAATCCGGCTCGTGCTGGAGAAAGAGGGAAGTGACACACACGATCCCGCCGCATTGGGGATGTGCCCCTTTACTCTTGCTAACCACACTGTTGCCGGTGCAGGCCTGCTTTGTTGGGTGGTGGAGACCAGCCGAGGCTCCGTGACGGCAAACGGAGCGCCGCGGAAATTGCGCTGTTACAGCTGGAGACCTCGGCATTTGATTGGTCCGGCAGTAGCTATGGCCACGGCTGACAGCAAGATTATCAGTAACGGCAAAACCGAAAGACCGCGAAATGGACATCCGCAGACGAACGAACAGAGAAACTAATTGCGTATCAAGTCGCAGGGCTCGAATAGTCGGCGTATTCACTCGCAAAATATCTGTCTTGCTGCTCTTGGTTGTGGGGGCAATGCTTGGGAGCCTCGCTTGGCAAGCATGGCAGGCGCAGGTACGTACCAGGGCCACCGATGCCCGACTCAGGCAGGTGATCGCTCTAAAGGGGTCTTTTATGTACCGTGACGAGGTGCTCACCATGTCGGCGAGGATGGCCGCGGCTACCGGCGACCTGAAGTGGGTGACTCGCTATGAAGACTTCGGGCCGCGATCGAATCCTGCTACCAAGGACTTTCTGAGCGTTCTCAGCGACGATGCTGTGAACGCAGGGGCGGTCTTAACAACTCTCGCCGATGACAAGCTTGCTGCAATCGAGAGTGAGGCTCTTGACCTGGTGCGTCAGGGAGACGTTAAAGCGGCCGCGGCTCTGCTCCGAGGCTCGCAGTATCAGCAGCAGAAGTTCGCATACCAGGAAGGGGTAATGGAGTTCGCTGATACTCTGTGCGGGGTCTTGGAAACTCGGCTCGACAAGCATTGGCGGAGGGCTATGGGGGCCTTCACAGCGATTAGCGTCATTCTACTGCTGATGATATCTGTTTGGCTATTTGCGCGCCAGGTGCGAAAGCGCTTGCACGAGCGTGCACGGACCGAGGAAAAGCTCAGTGCCTTCGCTCAAGAATGGCGGGGCACTTTCAACGCCATTACTGATAGCGTTTGCATAGTTGACAGGAACGGCGGCAAAATACTTCAATGCAATAAGGCTATGACATGGTTCCTGGATAAGCCTTATGATGAGATCATAGGTGGGAGCTGCTGCGAGCTCATTCACGGCTCAGATGAACCAGTAAAGAAATGCCCACTTACGCGCATGTGGAAGACCGGTCGCAGTCAAACACAGGTTCTCCAAAGGGGCGAAAAGTGGCTCAACATTAAAGTAGACCCCATCATAAACAACAAGGGGGATCTTATTGGTGCAGTCCACATCATATCTGACATTACCGAGCGCAAAAGGGCGTTTCAGGAAATTGAGGATTTGGCGAAATTTCCGAGCGAGGACCCCAATCCCGTCGTGAGGATATCACAGGATTGCAGAATCCTCTACGCTAATGACGCCAGTGCACCCGTACTCAAGACATGGGGAGCCAACGAAGGTCAGTGTTTGCCCGAGCCTATGCGCAAGAAGATAGAAGAAGTCTGGGATTCGAGAGATGGTTCCGCGTTCGAGTTGACCTGTCATGATGGCCGCATATTCTTCATTAAACTGCAACCCATAGTCGGACAAGGTTACGTGAACGGATACGGCTTCGACATCACCAAGCGCAAGAAGGCTGAGAAGGAAAAGATAGATCTGGAACTTCAACTCAGCCAGAAGCAGAAGATGGAAGCTATCGGGACATTGGCGGGAGGTATTGCCCACGATTTCAACAACATTCTGGCCGCAATGCAGGGCTATGTGGAATTGTCACTTGAGGATATTGAGGATATTCCCGAGGGAGCTGCGGTGCGGGAAAATCTTGAGAACGTACTCTCTTGTGGTAAGCGGGCGACAAAACTCGTCAGGCAAGTATTGACCTTTAGCCGCAAGAATCAGCAGGAAAAAGAAGTGACAGAGATTGGCTCCATTGTCAAAGAAGTACTCAAAATGCTCAGGGCGTCGTTGCCCGCGACAATAAAGATCTTTCGAAAGATAGAAGCTGATTCCAGCATGGTTCTGGCCGATCCGACCCAAATTCATCAGGTGTTGGTGAATCTTTGCACGAACGCCTCACATGCGATGCGTGAGACGGGTGGTATGCTGCAGGTTGGCCTCACAGATATCACTCTCGAATCGGAGACGAGAATCGGTGATGAGCGCTTGGGGCCGGGTCAATACGCGAAGCTCACCGTCAGTGATTCCGGTTGCGGTATGGACAAGGAAGTCATAGAGCGCATTTTTGAGCCGTTTTTCACTACAAAGCAAGTGAACGAGGGGACCGGATTGGGGCTGTCCGTGGTTCACGGAATCATTAGAAGTCATCATGGAGCAATTGAGGTTGAAAGTGCCCCCGGCGAGGGAACCACGTTCTGTATATTCCTCCCCAAGGTCGAAGCCACCGAAGTTCAAGAATCAGAATCACCAGTCCCGGCTGCCAGGGAGCACGAGGTGATACTATTGGTCGATGACGAGAGAATGATGGTTGATGTGACAAAACTGATGTTGGAACGACTTGGGTACACCGTCATCGCCAAGACGAGCAGCGTCGATGCTCTGGAAACATTTCAGGAGAAGCCTGATGAGTTCGACCTTGTCATCACCGACCAGATCATGCCGAATCTGACCGGTACACAGTTGGCCACGGAACTTATGGCCATCAGGCCCGACATTCCCGTCATTCTTTGCACTGGATTTGGCGAAAACGTCTCTCCGGAGGAGGCCGAGAGTATGGGAATCAGAAAGTTTGTTATGAAGCCTATCAGCAAGGACGAGATAGAGGCGATCGTTCGGAATGTGTTGGGCGCAAGCGAGACAACGGATTCACGTGAGGCCATTCGTACATGCGCAGAACAGGATCATCAGGATCGCGATAGCCGTCCATAACAAGGAAGCAGGTGTGCCGGTTTCTCAAGTACTGCTGAGAAATGACCGATAGGATCGGTGTCAAATAACCCTTATGAAGACAGCTCTTGCGTCATCGCCCCCCAGTAGCAGGAGCTGTCTCTTTTCACCTTCCTGAGATCTGCTGTCGAGGCCGCGGTGCAGCCCATCAATCTCCTCGACGGCGGGATCCTTTTTGCATCGCCACGGCCGCAAAGGCCGACGGCTCTGTCGCCCGCGATTCTCTCATTGTGGCTGCGTGTCCTCACAAGCAGGGCGCGCAAAGGGGCAAATACGGTAGAAGTCTCAGGACGAATTTGCTAAGATTTCTCCGCGGAAGGTTTGGGGCCGTTATGGAGCAAGATGATATTAGCTTCGACGTTGATTGAAATCACGTGGAAATTCCAGGCTAATGGGTGTAGTTGTCATAAGGCCGAGTACTACGGTTGCTTTGTTTGCAGACGGGCAAGCCGGTGTCTCAGTGCCAGCTTAATATGCGGCATAGATAGATGGCTAAAAACGTGAAGAAATACCGGACTGCTTGTATATGCCTGGCTTTGGCGGTGGCTACGCTTGCAGTTTTCTGGCAGGTGCGGGGTCACGAGTTTGTCGACTTTGACGACAACCTGTACGTTTATGACAACGACCATGTCAAGGCCGGGCTGACGCGAGAAGGGCTTGTCTGGGCCTTTACCCAGGCGCACGCCTACAACTGGCATCCGCTGACCTGGCTGTCTCACATGTTGGACTGTGAGATCTACGGATTGGACTCGGGTCGTCACCACCTCACGAACGTGCTGTTTCACATCCTAAGTGCCATCCTACTCTTACTGGTCCTGAATCGCATGACGGGAAATCTGTGGTTGAGCGCTTTTGTCGCCGCGGCCTTCGCCCTGCATCCGCTGCACGTGGAATCTGTGGCTTGGGTCTCGGAACGCAAGGATGTACTCAGCACTTTCCTCTGGATGCTCACGATGTGGGCGTATGTTCGTTATGTGGAACGTCCCTCGGTCATAAGATACCTAATGATGCTGCTGTTTTTTGGCCTCGGGCTTACGGCCAAGCAGATGCTTGTCACGCTGCCATTCGTATTGTTGCTCCTGGACTACTGGCCCTTGAGACGTTTGAGGTTGAAGGGGCAGGGTTATGGCGATTCTTCGCCTGCGATCGTTCCCGCCTCCGCTCGGAGATGTGTTTTAGAGAAGATCCCTCTTGTGGTTTTGGCGGCGCTCGCGGGGGTCATCGTCTATGTCGTTCAGCAGCAAGCGGGCCTGGTGAAATCCCTCACGAAGTACTCCCCGGCCTATCGGCTTGCGAATGCCGCCGTAACCTACGTGGCATATCTTGGAAAGATGTTCTGGCCCACTAACCTGGCAGCCTTCTATCCACATGCAGATACGAGTTTGCCGGTCTGGCAGATCATAGCGGCGACGCTTGTGCTTGTCGGTATAACGGCCGTGGCAATCCGGAGCCTGTATCGGCGTCCTTATCTTGCGGTTGGCTGGCTGTGGTACCTCGGCACCCTTGTCCCTGTCATCGGCTTGGTCCAGGTAGGACTGCAGGCCCGGGCGGACCGATACACCTATATTCCCCTCACGGGGCTCTTCATTATGATTGCATGGCTCATCCGCGATGTTTTCGCTCGGCTGGCCTATCCCAAAGCAGTCCTTTCCATATCGGCGGCAATAGTCCTTTTGCTGCTTGGCGTGACATCGTGGTCTCAAGTCGGATACTGGCGCGACAGCATAGCGCTCTACGAGCGTGCGACCGCAGCGGTTCCGAATAATCGGAGGGCCTACGTTTGTCTCGCCGAGACCCATCTGAGCCGGCGTGACTTCGGTGAAGCCATCGTCAATTTCAACAAGGCCTTGAGAATCAAACCCGATTACATCGAGGCTCGCTGCGGTGTGGGCCGAGCGCTTGTTATGCAGGGCAGAGCCGGCGAGGCCGCTATCCACTTTGCAAAGGCACTAGAGTTCAACCCGAACTATGACCTGGCGCACACCTATCTCGGCGCGGCGCTTGCCGAGCAGGGCAAATCGGATGAGGCCTACTTTCATCTCAGCGAGGCGATCCGGATCAACCCGCGATCTTCATTGGCTCTCAGGAATATGGGGATATGGTTTTTCAGGCAGGGCCGGTTCGATGAGGCTGCTGTTAGTTTCCGAGAGGCGCTACGGGTCGAGCCCGACGATGCACTGGCGGCCAAATACCTGCAGACGGCTTTGCAGGAACGCGAAAGGTCACTCCGCACTTCACGTTCTTCGCCCAGTGACGGATGATGCTTGCATCCGACTCGGCTCGGCCGGAGCGCGGGCGTATTTGCAGGAGGAACTTGCGGGTATATCGGCAAGGTCTGGTGACGCAATCAATCGACGACGTCCTCGGCGTCCAGGTGAAAGTCGTAGGCCTGCGGCTTTGTCGCCATGATGTGGTCCAGCCGCTGCTCGACGACGAGTATAACCTCTCCCAGGGCAGACACAAGCGGGTTCCTCGACCCAGAGGAAGAAATGCTTGCAGTCTCGGTGGAAAACTGCTATAATGACGGATAGTCGAGGTAAGGTACATTTGTGATTCTGACAAATGCCCGAGAGGACCAACGGAGGAGTCATTAGCGACCTTGTTGCTTGACATCTGCGAGCGCATAAGGAGGGCAGTCTCAGACCTGTCAGGAGGGGCAGCGTTATGAAGACTACTGCAATGGCAATTGTGATAGTGTTGGGGTCGGCAGCTGTTGCCCCCGCGGGTTGGTATTCTGTGGACGGAATAGATACGGCAGACTTCATCAACTCCAGTTCCATGCTTAGCGAAGGTGTGGAGGCCTTCATCGGTACGGACAAAGCCATCTATCGCCGAGGCGAGAACGTTCGAATGTTCTTCAAACTTACCAACCTGAGGGATGACCATGTCACAAGCATGAGTCCCCATATTCCTGCATTTCATTTCATCGTGCAAAAGGATGGCCAGACCATCTGGCGCCAAGCCCATGTGTTCTCGCACATGGTTGTGGTCCTGGACCTCCCGCCGGGCGCCTCTAAGGGTAGAGTTGGCAAATGGGATATGAGAGATGACAACGGCAATGTCGTTGGAACAGGGACCTTTGAGGTGGTTGAAGCAATGGACTGGCTAGTTCTCCGCGAAACCTGGGATGGTGGCGACCCGTTCGCGGACCCAGGAGATCTAATTCCTTTTGCAGACAACCCGAGGGTTCCAATAACCGTTATCCCCTACGTTCCATTGACCGGAAATCGCGGACCACTTGACTCGGCCCTGCAACAAATCGCGGTCGACGGAGGCAACTCAATAACAACGGCACTTACGACTCTGCAAACGTCTGCTCAAGCATGCAGCGCCTATGATCAGCTATCCGGCCAATCGAGACCGCCTCTGGCCCCTGTCACAACGGCCGGCACGACAAGATCCATGGCAGTAGTCTCCGATAGAATGCGCCACTCTCAGAACGGCATGGACTACGGTTTCGGCGGTCCACTATTAGCGATGGCCGAGCCCGGCGACACTGGCGACACCGAGAGCACTTGGGATACCCAGCCGAGCGGGCATGCGTTTGCCGTTGGCAGCGGTACGAGGCATTTCGGCGACCGCAGGTGGGGCCTGTGGGCCAGAGGATACGGAGTATTCGGCGACAGGCAGACCGAGACCGAGGTGCCCGGTTATCAGTACAAGGTCTACGGCACAGGTTTTGGCTTCGATTACAGGTTCACAAGTAGACTGCTGTTCGGCGTCACAGGCGGTTGTTCGAGCGGAGACGTTGCCTACTCGGTGTCGAGAGACGGCAGCGACATCGCAAGCACACACGTTGGGTTCTACGGAAGCTTCAATACCGATAGCTGGTACCTCGATTCAGTACTGACCTACACGCCGCTTCAATACGACACCGAACGTTATGTTGACCTGACCGGCGAAAGACTCACGGGCAACTTTGACGGTCGCGCGATAGGCGGGTATTTCGAGGCGGGCGTCAACTGGTACCGGAATAACTATTGCCTTCTTCAGCCCTTGGCAGCGTTTCAGTACTCTCATCTGGCTGTGGACGGCTATGCCGAGTCCGGCGGAGCAAGCGCTCTTACCTACGGTCCGCAGAGCTATGATTCGTATAAAGGTTCACTTGGTCTGAAGGTGACAAGGGCGCTGGGCAAACAGACCGACGGCTGTAGTGCGCTGATTCAGCTTAGAGGCCGTTGGACACACGAATTCGGCGATGCCGGATCAAATGTTCTCGCGCACTTTGCGGGTAGTCCCGACGCTACCTTTATCGTGAGCGATGGGCACCTTTCTCGCGACAGTGCCGTCCTTGGCGCCGGCCTCAGCGCTCAGCTGAACAACAATACGTGGCTGTCTGTTGATTATGATGCCAGCCTCAATGCCGACGGCACGGCCCACATCATCAGTGGCGGTCTTGTCTACAGACACTAGCACGCGAGCTGATTAGCCAACACGCCCAATCCCGGCTTCCTAGTTCTTGCTGTATTCCTACGGGTACCCTCTTGATCCCTGTTGTTGGTGCGCGAGGTGGCATGTTCAGCCGGTGGGTGTCTACCGGGAGACACGGTCGTTCCGAGAGCGACCAGCTACCAATCGAACTCGGCGACGATTGGTGTGTGGTCGCTTGGTCTGTCCGCGATGCGGGGTTTGGTGTCGATGTAGCAGGCCGTGCTGGTCTCGGCCAGCGGCTTTGTGGCCATGATGTGGTCCAGACGCCAGCCCAAGTTTCGGTTGAAGGAGTTTCTCAGCCGGTAGTCCCAGAACGTATACTTACCTGCCTCGCTGCAGTGTTTTCTAAATACGTCAACGAATCCCCATTTCATTACCTTGTCGAGGGCCTCCTGCGTTTCGCGGCAGAAACAGACGTGGCCAAAGAGCGCTCGTGGATCGTAGACGTCTATCGACGAAGGTGCTACGTTCAGATCGCCGACCCAAAGGACCGGATCTGTCGGCCCATGATGACCGGCGAAGTGCTCATGCAGCCGAGCGAACCAAGCCAGCTTGTACTGGAATTTCTCTGAGTCCGGCGCGACGCCTTGTGGGACATAGGTATTGACGATTGTGATGCCGGCGACTTCCGCCTCAATCAGGCGTGGCTGGTCTTTGGGATCATCGTCGAAGCCGAAGCGGACGTTTGAGATTGTCCTGTTGCTGAAGATTGCCACGCCGTTGTAGCCCTTTTGGCCCTTGAAGAGACAATTGTAGCCTGCCGTCTCGAAGTCGTCGGTCGGGAAGTCAGGATCCTGGACCTTGGTTTCCTGAAGACACAGCACGTCCGGCTCTTGTTCGGCGAGCCACTGCAGCACTATCGGCAGGCGGACGCGAACGGAATTGACGTTATAGCTGGCTATCTTCATTGTGACGGCTCGGAACCGATAATTGTCGCAAATAAACCACCGGTGCAACAGCGTTGCCAAAACACGTCAAATATTCAAAGCCATGATTGGCAGCTTCATGGGCGATCTGTATAATATTATCGAAATGCTGGCGGTGTGCCACAAATATGTCCGAGCGTTGCGATGAAACCGAGTTTGTGACAATGAGAGTCAAAGAAGATGGTCAGGAGAGTGCTTCTGGTCGCCGCTTGGGTCGCTGTGGTCCTTTTGCTTATCGGCTGTGGGACTGTCGAGGGGTTAGGTGAAGATATCACGTGGATTACGGAGAAGAGCGAGGAGGCTCTGCTCTACTAGGAGCGAGTCACTCGGCTTTGCCGGGATAGCAATGTTCCGGAGATTCCAGCCTGGACCGTATCAGGCAAGTTCCTCCACCCGCTTGCTTTGAGATTTCCCCTTGGTAGATATGCTCTTTACCCGTACCGGTTTTTTGATTGTCTGTTCAATCACCTTGGCCGGATCCTGAGACGCACGCTTACTCGCCTGGGCCTTGTCGACAATGGCGTAGCTTTCAACTATGGCCAGCAGGCCCACCATAAAGCTGAGTGTACTCTCTGCGCCCTGATTGGTATTGACGCCGCCGGCCATAAGGCCGTCATGGCACCCCTTTGTTCTGAAGTCATAGAGCGGAATGTGGAGGTCGTTTGCGCCGAGGAACCAGTCGAAGGCCTTCCGTTGCAGGGTCAGGAACCGGTTGTCTTGTGTGGCGTCATAGGCAGCCCTGAGCATCATCACCGCGCTTGCGGCTTCCAAAGGTTGCTGGTCAAATGTAGCTTTCGTCTGACCTCGTTCATACCATCCCTTGCAGCCAATGAAGCTAAAGTGCTCTCCGTTATAAGTATTGGATAGCAGGAACTCGCAAGCCTCTTGTGCGACCCTGAGATATTCTTTGTTTTCAAGAGTCTGGCCGGCAACGAACAGTGCGTGTGGGAGAACGGCGTTGTCATAGGTAAGCACATCCTCGAACCACTGCCAGTCGGGGTACTTGTTCTCTTCATACTGTGTTACGAGGCCGTCGGCTGCCAGTCCCAGTTGCCGTTTGATGTCACTGGCTCCCGGGAATTGCCTCAGATAATCACACATGCCGAGTATCGAATAAGCCATGCCTCTGGGGAATTGCCTCTGGACGTGCCCTATGGATTTGTCGAAGCAGTCTTTGACGATTGATATGTACGACGGCGATGGAGGCGTGGCCATCACGGCTCCGAAGGCCCAGAGCACCCTGCCGAAGGCGTCGTGCATCGGTTCATCCTCGACCCAGCTCCTGTCAAAGTTCATCAGGTTTCTGATAGTGCCGTCACTATTTTGTGAATGGAGGATAAACGATAGGTATACATCGAATAGCCGCAGGGCCTCACGCTCGGGATATTGAGCATAATATTTGGCCATTGCGATTACAGCTCTTGCGTTGTCATCCGTGCAGTAGCCAAATTCGCGGTTTGGAATTGTAAACCTTGCGTGCTGATACAGACCCGTGTCGTCCGTCAGCTTCTTCAAGTGAACCAATGAGGGTTCAGGTACCTCGATGCTCGATATTGTCTCAGCGGCGGAAAGTGATGTCTTTGCAGTGATGCGGACGGGAAAGCGTTTTGCGCTGAAGAGTTTCCAATAGACTTGCCCGATTCTGGGCCAGGTTCGGCTTCTGCCATAGTCGTATGCGCGTCTCCTGAGCGAGTAGAACCGCGAGTCGTCGCTCAGTATTTCCACTATGGCTTCGGCGGTCTTCTTGGAATCTCCAGATGGTACGAGCACCCCTCGCCCGTCCGCCAACAGCTCCTCGGCGGCCCAATACGGCGTGGAGACTACTGCCTTGCCCGTACCGACTGCGAACGACAGCGTGCCGCTGGTCAATTGTTCCGCACTCAGATATGGCGTTACGTAGATGTCGGCTGCACACAAGAAGTTATGAAGCTCTTCTTCAACTACGAATCTGTTATGGAAGATTACGTGGTCCTGCAAGCCTAGGTCCTTAACCATATGTTGCAGGCTGAACCTGTATGATTCTCCGTCGTGCTTCAGTACGGACGGGTGCGTCATGCCCAGGACTATGTACATCACGGCCGGATCGGCCTCGACTATGGCCGGCATTGCTTTGAGCATGACCTCTATGCCCTTGTTCTTGTTCAACAAGCCGAACGTCAGGATCGTCCTTCGGCCGTCGAAGCCGAACTTGTGCTTGTAGTAGCTGCTGTCGACAAAGGGTAGGTCAGGGATGCCGTGGGGGATCAGCTCGATCTTTCTGCTTGATATGGCGTAGATGTCGCGCAGCATTGTGACGCCGCGTTCGTTCATCGTGACTACTCTGTAAGAGTTCTCACATAGATCCAGCATGGACTTGTGATAGGCCGGGGCCGGGTCGTCAAGGACCGTGTGGAGCGTCGTAATTACAGGGGCCTTCAGCCTCTTGAGCAATAGGCTGAGGTACGAACCTGCGTCACCCCCAAAGAGACCGAATTCATGCTGGACCGAGACAAGGTCGATGTGGCTGAAGTTGATGTAGTCGGCGGCGCAGATGTAGTCGCTCTTGACGTTCTGTCTTATCTCGAACTTTACCGGATCGTCGTACTTGTGCTCTTCGGACCGCATAGTGACGACGAGCGGCTCGAATTCACCCTTGGCGGCGAGTGCAGTGCTCTTGATGAGATCTGAGGTGAAGGTTGCTATTCCACATTTTCTCGGCGGAAAAGAAGAAATGAAGACCACCTTCTTCGTGGAACCTTTGGGCATCCTTACTTCTCCACTTTCGAAACTCAACAGGATTACAAATACTCATTCTATGGGCGCTTAGCCAAACTGTCAAGGAATTTGGCTTTTCACGGGCCTCTTTGGGGGCTGGGCAGATGAATCGGGCTGTGTGGAGGCTACGGTGGGGGCTCGGAGGCAGATTCATTGGACTTTTTTTGGGTTTTTTTATATTTTTTCTGCACAAGGTCACGCAAAATGCGTACAATATGCCACTAAGGTGGTGGGAATAGTAGGAGATTGACTATGAAACTTTCTACACGAACTCGTTATGGAATCAGGGCGATAATCGAACTTGCCCAGCACAGCGAAGATGGGCCTCTGCAGTTGAAGATAATTGCGGCGCGTCAGGAGATTTCGGTGAAGTATCTTGAACAGTTGATGACGGCCCTGAAATCTGGTGGATTCGTGAGGAGCATAAGAGGCTCCAAGGGGGGCTATCTTCTTGCCAAGCGGGCAGATCAGATAAAAGTCGGGGAAGTCTTCCATTGTTTGGAGGGCCCGGTGACCACGGCCGAGTGCGTTGAGGATGAAGAGTTCTGTTCGCGGGCCGCAGACTGTGCTGCCAGGGAGCTTTGGATGGAGGTCGAGCGGGCCATTGAGGGTGTCCTGCAATCTGTAACGATCCAGGAGTTGGTGGATAGGACCAAGGGCAAGGCAGCACTGGACTACCGGATATAGTGCGAGCGATTTCTTGCAGAGTGAATCGATGAATAGAATAGAGGGAAAGACATGAGCGCGATATTTGAAGATATCATAGCGGCGGTCGGCTACACGCCACTAGTAAGGATCAACAGGATCGGGTCGGACAAGGCGACCATCCTTGCCAAGCTTGAGTACTACAATCCGTGTGGAAGCGTCAAAGACAGGATCGCCAAGTCGATGATCGAATCCGCGGAGAAGGAAGGCCTCCTCACGGCTGACACCGTAGTGATCGAGCCTACCAGTGGCAACACAGGTATAGGACTCGCTTTCATTTGTGCCGCGAAGGGATACAAGCTGATACTTACCATGCCCGAATCGATGAGTATCGAAAGGCGCAAACTGCTAAAGCACTTCGGCGCAGAAGTCGTGCTGACTCCGGCCGCGCGGGGCATGGTTGGGGCGGTTGAAGAAGCTGAAAGACTCGTGGCGGAGAATCCAAAATCCTTCATGCCCCAGCAATTCAACAACCCAGCTAATCCTCAGATTCACCGAGAGACTACCGCTAAGGAGATTTGGGTAGACAGTGACGGCAAGGTTGACGTATTTGTGGCGGGCGTGGGCACCGGCGGGACGTTGACCGGCTGTGGCGAAGTATTGAAACGGCACAACCCAGACCTTAAAGTAGTCGCGGTCGAGCCAGAGGACTCGCCCGTGCTGTCTGGCGGCAAGCCCGGTCCGCATAGGATACAGGGGATAGGTGCTGGCTTCGTACCCAATGTCCTTCGGACTGACCTTATCGATGATATCGTAAGAGTCGGCAACGATGATGCCATGGAGACGGCCCGGCAGTTGGCGAAAAAGGAGGGCATATTAGCCGGCATAAGCTCGGGCGCGGCGATGTGGGCGGCTAGCCAGCTTTCAGAGCGTCCGGAGAACGAAGGCAAGACAATCGTTGTTGTCTTTCCATCCACGGGAGAGAGGTATATCTCTACGGAACTGTTCCAGTAGGGGGATGGGACCTCTGTGCGAGGGAAGTTTCCCATGCAGAAGAAAAGGTTGACCAACAAGAGAATCGAGAGTTTGGCTGAGGACATTGTCGAAACGTACCGCGGCGATTCGGGCATAAACTTCATCGATGCCGCCAATCTGCCGGTCAGAGCTGAGATTCTTGAAATCCTCGAGATGCTCTTTGAAGTGCTCTTTCCGGGCCATGCGGGCAGAAGGGCAGTGACGAAGGCAAACATCAGATTCATCGTGGGTGACATACTCTGCCAAGTATACGCCGAACTGTCGCAGCAAATAGAGCGGGCCTATCGCTATGATTGCCGGATCAAACAGTGTCATGATTGTGACTGCCAGACGATGGCGGAGAGCGTGACGCTGCATCTGCTGGGTCGGCTGCCCAAGGTGCGGGAAATGCTGAAGGGCGATGTGGCGGCGGCATTTGATGGCGACCCTGCTGCAAAGTCCTACGAGGAGATTGTGATCAGCTATCCCTACATTACCGCAATCGCGACGTATCGTATCGCCCACGAATTGTATTTGAAGGACGTGCCCTTGATACCGCGGATAATGAGTGAATGCGCCCACGCGAAAACGGGGATTGACATCCACCCGGGAGCGACGATAGGTAGGAACTTCTTTATCGATCACGGCACCGGAGTCGTGATCGGCGAGACGTCGGTAATAGGTAACCATGTGAAGATCTACCAGGGTACCACGCTTGGGGCTCTGAGCTTCCGCAAGGATGAGAGAGGAAGAATAATCAAGGGCGGCAAAAGGCACCCGACAATCGAAGACGATGTGACCATCTACGCCGAGGCAACGATACTCGGCGACGTCGTGATTGGAAAAGGAGCTGTGATAGGCGGCAACACCTGGATAAAAGAGTCAGTGCCGGCCGGTGTTACCGTATCGACACCAAATGCGGATCTGGTTTATACGAGACACAAAGGCAAGAAACAGAAGTCAAAGCGTGGCACGAAGAAAGGCAAGAAGTAGAAACGGACCACGCACTGTTAATCTGAGGCCGGGGGCAATGATTATGGAGTTCTGTTTTGATCGCAAGACTTCTTGATAAGATTAAGACGTTGAAGGACAGTCGCAAGGCCGTGATACTCGCTCATAATTATCAGCCGGGCGAGATTCAGGACCTGGCCGATTTCTGCGGCGACTCGTTGGGGCTCAGTATAAAGGCCGCTGAGACCGACGCCGAGGTGATCGTCTTTTGTGGGGTGCAGTTTATGGCCGAGACGGCGGCAATACTCTCGCCGCACAAGCGAGTGCTTCTGCCGGACAAATACGCCGGCTGTCCTCTGGCCGACATGATAACTGCAGAGCAACTACGCGGGCTCAAGCGTGACCATCCTGATGCGCTGGTTGTTTGTTATGTAAACAGCACCGCGGAAGTTAAGGCAGAGAGTGACTATTGCTGCACAAGCTCCAATGCAGTCGAGGTAGTCAATTCCCTGCCAACAGAGAGGCCGATTTTGTTTGTTCCCGATCGACATCTCGGCCAGTTTGTCTCGAACGAAACGGGAAGAGACATTGTGCTCTGGCCCGGATATTGTCGAACGCACGTGACGATAACTAAAGAGGATATGATCGCTGCAAGAGAAAAGTACCCGGATGCAATTGTAATGGCCCATCCGGAATGTACTGAGCCCGTCAAGGAGCTTTCGGACGAGTTGCTGAGCACCGGACAGATGCTCAAGTTTGCCGCCGAGAGCGATGCAACGCGGTTCATAGTAGCGACAGAAGTCGGAATAATCCATACATTGAAAAAGCAGAGGCCGGACGCCCAGTTCATTGCTGCCAGTGACAGGGCGGTCTGCCCCAATATGAAGAAGATCACCTTGGACAAGATCATCGCTTCGTTAGAGGATATGATATATGAGGTTATCGTGCCCGAGGAAACAAGAGTTAGGGCGAGAAAGTCACTTGACAGAATGGTGGAGACTTTGCCTGCGAAATAGCGTTCGTTGCTGGGGTATTTAGAGCCAGGGGGGCGCGCTGGCTGGGCTTGAGAGCGCCTACCTTCACCGGCAATGATGTAATCCGATTTAGTGAGAAGGAATCTAGAAATGAGCGAAGAGAGTAAGTATCAATTGGAAACGCTGGCTTTGCACGCGGGTCAAACCGTGGATTCGGATACGCTGAGTCGTGCTGTGCCCATATATCAGACTACGAGCTACGTATTCAAAGACACGGACCATGCGGCGAACCTGTTTGCGTTGAAGGAATTCGGCAATATCTACACGCGTTTGATGAATCCGACAACGGACGTCTTTGAGAAGCGGATTGCTGCCATGGAAGGCGGAGTGGGCGGATTGGGGATGAGCTCCGGCCAATCGGCAATTTACGTGAGCATCTTCAATATCTGCGGTGCGGGAGGCCACATCGTATCCTCGAATTCGCTGTACGGTGGGACCGTGACGCTGTTTAGCCAGACTTTTGCGAAACTGGGTATTGAAGTGACGTTCGTTGATCCGAGGGATCCTGAGAATTTTGCCAAGGCAATCAAGGATAATACCCGGCTGCTTTACATAGAGAGCATGGGTAATCCTAAGAATGACATTCTGCAATACGAAAGAATAGCCGATATCGCTCACAAAAACGGTATGCCTGTGATCTGTGACAGCACGGTGACGACACCGATTCTGTTCAGACCGATCGACTACGGCATAGACATCGTGGTCCATAGTTGCACAAAATTCATCGGCGGTCACGGTACCTGCATCGGCGGAGTGATTGTTGATTCGGGCAAGTTCGACTGGACTAACGGCCGGTATCCTGAGCTGACCGAGCCGGACCCGAGCTACCACGGTGTCAAGTACGTGGAGTCGTTTGGTGGGCTGGCATACATCATCAAGGCCAGAACGCAGTTCCTGCGAGACATGGGCAGTTGTATGTCCCCGTTCAACGCTTTCCTGTTCCTGCAGGGCCTGGAGACGTTGCACCTTCGGATGCCGCGGCACAGCGAAAACGCGCTGAAACTCGCAGAGTGGCTCGAAAAACAAAAAGAGGTCACCTGGGTCAATTACCCGGGATTGAAGTCACATCCTGACTACGCTTTGGCCAAGAAGTATCTGCCCAAGGGACAGGGTGCGATTCTTGGCTTCGGGATCAAGGGTGGCAGGGAAGCAGGCATCAAGTTCATCAACAGTGTCAAGCTGGCCAGCCACCTCGCCAATATCGGCGACAGTAAGACGCTGGTGATACATCCTGCAAGTACAACGCACCAGCAGCTTAGTGAAAAAGAACAGCTTGCAGCCGGCGTAACAAATGATTATGTTCGTGTCTCAGTGGGTACAGAGCACATTGACGACATAATCGCCGATTTTGCGCAATCGCTGAGCGCGAGTCAGAGGTAAACTAACAATGTGGGAGTATACGGACAAGCTAAAAGACCATTTCTTCAATCCTCACAACGTCGGTGAAGTCGAGCAGGCCGATGGCGTGGGCGAAGTCGGCTCGCTGGCCTGCGGCGATGCCCTGAAGCTGACATTCAAGCTCGATAAAGACGGCAGAATCGCCGATGCGAAGTTTAAGACGTTCGGCTGCGCCAGTGCGATAGCCACCTCATCCGTGCTGACCGAAATGATAAAGGGCAAGACCCTCGACGAGGCCGCTAAGGTGACCAACAAAGACATCGCCGATTACTTGGGGGGTCTGCCCGAGCAGAAGATGCACTGCTCGGTCATGGGCAGGGAAGCCCTCGAGGCGGCGATCGAGAACTACCGCAGCGGCGGCAAAGCCAAGCATGAGCTTGAAGGCAATGTTGTCTGCACCTGCTTCGGCGTCACCGACAAGGAGATCGAGCGGGTGATAGAGGAGAACGATCTTACGACTGTTGAGCAAGTGACAAACTACTGCAAGGCCGGCGGCGGCTGCGGCGGATGCCAGGGCGAGATCGAGAAAATAATAGACAAGATACAGGGTGACAAGGTTAAGGAGGTGGCGCCTTCCGTGCCTCGGAGGGCCGGCAAGCTGACCAACATCCAGAAGATAAAGCTGATTCAGCAGACGATAAACGAACAGATAAGACCCGCACTGCGAGCGCACGGAGGCAACATCGAGCTGATCGACGTTGAGGGTGACAAAGTTATCGTTGCATTCAGGGACATGTGTGCCCAGTGTATGCTCGCCGAGCTTACGATGAAGGAGGTTGTGGAGGCAAAGCTGAGAGAATTCGTCTCGGAGCAGCTTTCAGTCGAGGAGGACAAAGACTCGATAACCCAGCCGCATAATCATATAGAATGAGCAGAGTCTGTCTTTCAATATTTAGCCCGCGGCTTTGCCGCAGGTTTGGACCTTGGCAGTAAGGGCGGGACTAGAAAAAGTGGAAACAATTTACTTTGACAACAACGCTACGACAAAGGTCGCCGACGAGGTCTTGGACGAGATGAGGCCGTTGTTCTGCGAGCTCTACGGCAACCCTTCGAGCATGCATACGTTCGGCGGGCAGATCGGCCGAAAGATAAGGCAGGCTCGCGAGCAAGTGGCGGCGCTGCTTGGTTGTGATCCGAGCGAGATCGTATTCACCGGTTGCGGCACCGAGAGTGATAACACGGCCATCAAAGGGACGCTGGCAGCCGTTCCGAACAAGCGCAAGGTCATAACCACCAGGGTCGAGCATCCGGCCGTCCTGGCGGTCTGCAGGGACTTGGAGAACTACGGCTATACGGTTGTGGAGCTTGGCGTGGACAAGAAGGGCCGGCTCGATATGGCCGAGCTTCAAGAGCAGCTCGATGAAGACACCGCACTGGTGACGATTATGTACGCGAACAACGAGACCGGCGTAGTTTGCCCGGTAGAAGATATTGCCGAGCTGGTCTCCAGCAAAGGGGCTGTGTTCCATACAGATGGCGTGCAGGCGGTCGGCAAGATACCGCTGAATCTATCGCAAGGCAATATTGATCTGCTCAGTCTCTCCGGCCACAAGCTGCACGCGCCGAAGGGCGTCGGCGTTCTCTACGTTCGCAAAGGGACGCGTCTGTCGCCGTTCATGTTGGGCGGCCATCAGGAAGGTGGCCGACGGGCCGGCACCGAAAATGTCCCCGGCATAGTCGGCCTCGGCAAGGCGTGCGAGTTAGCCGCACGAAATATCGAGCAGGAGAATAATAAGGTCAGGTCACTGCGGGACAAGCTCGAGGACGCGATACTGGAAAACTGTCCCGATGCGCGGCTAAACGGCGATAAAGAGAACCGCTTACCCAACACAACTAACATCAGCTTCGAGTATATAGAGGGCGAAGCGATTCTTCTTATGCTCGATAGATACGGTATCTGTGCCAGCAGTGGCTCGGCCTGTACGTCCGGCTCACTGGAACCGTCTCACGTGCTGCGGGCAATGGGCGTACCGTTCACCGCCGCCCACGGCTCGATCCGCTTTAGCCTCAGCAGATACAACACCGAGAAGGAGGTGGATTACACAATCGAAAAGATGCCCCAGATCGTCAACCAGCTCCGCGAACTCTCACCTTTCGTCGCGAAGTAAGCGACCGTCTGAATATCAGCACGGCGAGCGGCTTCCTCTAGACCCCCCGTGCCGATGGGATCTACAGCGAGTGGAAGGATGCGCATATGAGACTCCAGCATGTCTCTCTGGTAGTGTGTTCCGTGCTATTGGCAGCGCCAACAGCCGCAGCGCCGCAGACAACCTCCACGGGGGGCGTCAAGAGTAAGGATCGGTCGTACGCTGGATATGAGCTCGTCTGGGCGGATGAGTTTGACGAAGACGGCAGACCGGACGCGGCGAAGTGGACCTACGAAATCGGGTTCGTTCGGAATAGAGAGGCTCAATGGTATCAGCCCGACAACGCTCGATGCAAGAACGGTCTGCTAGTCATCGAGGCCCGACGCGAACGCAAGAAGAACCCCCGCTACAGGCCGGGCAGCAAGCGCTGGCCGCAGAACAGCGAGTATGCCGAGTACACGTCCACAAGCATGACGACCAGGGGTTTGCATAGCTGGATGTACGGCCGCTTCGAAATGCGAGGCCGGATCGACACGCGTCCCGGCCTTTGGCCGGCTTTCTGGACGCTGGGCGTCGAGGGACGCTGGCCGGGTTGCGGCGAGATCGACATCATGGAATACTATCGAGGCACGCTTCTGGCAAACGCAGCCTGGGCCACGGAGAAGCGGTGGGTGCCCAAGTGGGACGACTTCAAGATGCCGATCACCGATCTCGACGACCCTCAGTGGTCGGCGAAGTTCCATGTATGGCGGATGGACTGGGATGCGGACAGTATCAAGCTGTACGTAGACGGTCGGCTTCTCAACACGATTGACCTGGGGAAGACGTTCAACAAGGACAAGCAGCGAAAGAACCCATTCCGTCAGCCACATTACATAATCCTGAATCTCGCAATTGGCGGATCATCGGGCGGCGATCCCTCAAAGACGAAGTTCCCCGCCAAATTCGAAGTGGACTACGTGCGCATATACAAGAGGATCGACCTCTGAACGAGACGGCCCGACTGACCGCCGCCAGCCCATTTTGCCCCTGTGCTCCGGTGCACTTTCCCCTTGCCTCTGCTCATAAGTCCGGCCATAATATCGTCAGCAATAGCGGAATTTCGTGGCTTTGATGGAGCTGGGAAGACCAGCCAAATGTGGAATGGGCTCGAAGGGCATGTGGTTCGCAAAAGGCCAATTATCATGGCGGACAGGTGACCTGCATGTACCATAGAACCCAGCAGAAAGGAGATTCACCATGAGATCGCTGTACTTTGTAGTAGGTTTGGTCCTAATTTGCAGTCTGGGATGTGCGTGCCTCGAATCTGCATGTGAGGACGAGAAGGAGATTCCTCTTTCAGAGGTTCCGGCCGCGGTGGTAGCGGCCGCGGAGGGCGCGGTCGAAGGCATCAGCCTCACCGAAGCTGATGTCGAAGAGGAAGACGGCCGTACGGTATATGGGTTGGAGGGTACGGCAGATGGAATAGAGTACAGTATCGAAGTCACTGCGGATGGCAAGGTCCTCGAAGTGGAGAAGGAAACCGAAGACGACGAGGATGATGACGAAGGCGAAGACGACGAGGACGATGACGAAGGCGAAGACGACGAGGACGATGACGAAGGCGAGGATGACGACGACAAGGACGATTAGTTCAACAACGCGGGACGAACATGAAGTCCGCCGATCCCGACTACGAGAGAGAATACTTTGCGAAAGGGGTCATCAGTCGTCGCGGTTCTGAGCTTTTTGACCGCCGGTTTGTGTTCGGCAGTGGCCTGCGAAGGTTCTACAGCGGGGGCTTCTTCGCGATGTTGGGCGTCGTTGCAGTGGTGAATATCTTACGCGGCCAGCAGGACATTGAAGAATAGGGCGAAGCACGTGCGAAGGGTCAGCCGTGCCCACTGCCGTCGACGCCTACATGGCCTAGAGGCTATGCTCGGAGTGTATCATGGCAAAAAAACTCGTAATAACTGCCTTTACGGTACTACTTCTTGTCGGCGGCTGCCAGAACACCGAATCCGGTGACGCCGATGCGAACAAGGCGGCCCCCGAAGCGGCGAAAGTGGCAGCCGCCTACACATTCCTCCTTGAGAAATTGCAAGAGGACAACCTTGATTCAATCGCATCCAAGGACGACGATAATCTGAGCCTGATACGAAACATCATTCGTGAAAGGGCACTAAAGATCGAAGTCGAAAGCCATGACAACATAGAAGCGGGATCGGACCTGTGCCACTATTCCAAATCGACGAAGAAACTCGTTACCATTGTTGATGTCACAAAGAGAGGCGAGAGTAGTTATTACGTCAGCTACTACGTGGGCCCGGAGGGCGGAGCATCTAAAGAGATTCTGCTTGAAGAGAGAGATCGAAAGTGGGTAGTGGCAAATGATGATGGAATGTGGAGTGTGAAATAGGCGCGTGACGGGTGAGAGTCTTAGCAGGTACTCCACACGAAAATGATAAAGGTCAAATACAAACACACGAACATCATCGCCCGCGATTGGCGAAAGCTGGCTGAGTTCTATGAGCAGGTTCTCGGCTGTGTGCCGGTTCCTCCGGCCAGAGATGCTACCGGCGAGTGGGTCGAACGCTGCACGGGTGTGCCCGGCGCCGAGGTCCGCGGCATCCATCTGCGGCTGCCCGGCTACGGTGACGATGGGCCCACTCTTGAGATATTCCAGTACAACAGAGCAGAGGACCGGCCGGAAACCGCAATAAATCGGCCGGGCCTTGCACATCTTGCCTTCGAAGTAGACGACGTCGAGGCAGCGGCAGATGCGGCGATCGAAGCAGGTGGCCGCCGCGTCGGCGAGCTTGTCACCGCCGACATCTGCGGCGCAGGGACGATCACATTTATCTATCTGACCGACCCCGAGGGAAACATTATCGAATTCCAGAAGTGGCATAAAGTTGGCCGGTAGCGAAAGTGAGGCACCTGTGACGTTCTCATATCTGTTCGACAAGCTGGACCGTCCCACACTCTAATATCAATGGCCCGACGTTTCGCAATGGCGACAGGGGGATTGCTGAAATAAATCGAGATTGCCTCGTTGCTGGGGCACTATTCAGCCAGAGGCAGAAAGTAGGAAGGGAGTATAATCTGAACATAGTTGTTGGGTACGCGTTGCGGTTCGACCTGCGGCTGTTCTTTGCGGCGGTCACTCTCGACGACCTCTGCAATTTTGTCGAAGTTCTTCAGGACATCAACCGCGTGTCTCATCTCTTTGCTGGTGGCAGTCTCAAGGAGCCCGCCGGGACCGAATGGGTACAATAGCCATTTCCCGGAGTCACGCTGCTGAACCGCCAACCCATCGGCCTTCTCAAAGAGCTCATACGTTTTCGCAACATGCGAGAACTTAAGATCAAATTTCAGACCGTCTTCCGTCTGCAAATAGAACCAGAAGTCCTCGAGTGAGAGGTCTTTGTGCTGGTGATAGCCCAGGATTCGAATGCCGGCCACTCGATTCAGTCGCCACTTAACTCGATTGAACTGCCCGTAATAGCCAACCGGCAAGCCGATGTTCGGAAAGAGCCAGGTAGTAAGCGGACACGCCCACAGCGCAGACAGACACAATAGTGCCGCCACCACTATTGTTAGCAGTACCCGTTTGTTTTTCATGTCTTGAGGCCGCAGTTGCCGGTCAGTCGCCGTCGATGATGTCCCCGATGACACCGAGGACGGAGCCTTCGCCCTTGCGTTTTCCACCGGCTCTCGGGGCGTGCGCGAGGATTCGGTCGCACATCCGTGAGAAGGGCAGGCTCTGCAGATA
>CP070675.1:4505024-4508709 GCA_020352215.1 Phycisphaerales bacterium | reverse complement strand
CCGGCGAAGACGGCATAAGATGAAAGTCCCCATCGGCATCAACAAGGACCGGATCGGCATCGATATTACCCTGGCCAAAATCGTGCCACTCGACAGGTATGACCGAGCGGTGAACGGCCAGCTCTGTGGATTCGACAACGCCTTCAAAGACGTCGGGGGCATCCCAGAATATGTTGCCGTCCGCGTATGCGCCTCGGCCGGGGCGCCGGCCGGGTAGCCCGAGATCGAAGTATATCGCCGCACCTGACGTGCTGCTGACCGTATTGTTCACAAATGTAAGAAAGGCATCGTTCTTGACCTGGGCAACGTGCTGAACGTTATAGAAGAGATTGCGAACCATGACATACTCTTTGCCGGCGCCTGCCGAGATTACATTTGATTCCCCGGAGGCTCTGTTGTACTCGTCCTTCGTGTAGTTCATGAAGACGTTGCCCTCAATGTGGGCGTCACTCTCAAGATCGAGCGCATCGTCGCCGCCGCCGGTGAATACATTGTTCAGGATTTGTGGGATGGGGCTCGGACGTGACGGTCCATCAACATCGATTGCGTCATTGTGCCCTTTGGTGGTCCCGAAGATATTGTTCTCGACAATGAATTGACCGCCTTCGGGGATACCACCGCCCCATATGTGCTCGCTACGGTTGTCCGTAGAAGGTGGCTCGTTTGGGCCGAAAATGTCGACAAACACACAGTCGCGTACGATCAGTGACGAGTCAATTGTGCGAATGCGGCGCAGGTCGGTATTGTCCAACGTGACATGGTCGAGCAACAGTTTGGAGTTCTCCAGGCCGATCATGCCATCGTTCGTGCGGCCGTATTCGATCACGGCAAAGGCGATTCTGTTGTCACTCGTGGTATCCTTAAACTGCAGGCCGTCCCACGTCCCAGCGGCGCCGGGAGTTCGAGTGAAACGAATGAGCTCATATTCTGTGCCCTCAGCGATTAGGCGGCCGTGGATGACGATCTTCGCATCGGGCTCAAAGAATACTGTTGTCCCGGGCATTACCTCCAAGGTGATACCACGCGGTATCGTTAACTCGCCCGTGACACGGTACGGGCCTTGCTCGGGGAGCCAGACCGTGTCTTCCCCTAGCGAGCCTGTCGGCAGATTGGGCTCCAGCTGCTCGGTCCAGAAGTATCCTTGGTCGGTTACGGTCAGGTCGGGGTCGGGATCGGCACCAGGATCGCCCGCATTGATGCACGGGGACACATCCTGGAGCCGGTAGTCATGATTGGCCCTATCGACAAACGTCGGATCGGCATTGAGGTTGCCGGTTCCCGGCCACGTCTCGCTGAAGATATCGGAATAGTCGATATGGATGTCAGACTCTACGTACGGGTCTTGGACGTCCACCGGGTCGGTGGCATCGATGATGGAATTGGTCACGTTGTAGATGATGGTGCCGCTTGTGACGCCGTACTTATTGTGCGACTGGATGCCGACGTCAACAACGCCGGGTGTTTTCCAGGTAACGATCGTCGTATGGTCGATGTTCACAACGGCAGTTGCACCTTCGACTGTCTTGGTTGCGATGGTGGCGACCGTAGGATCTTCGGGTGCTTTGTTGTTCTCGACAACAAGGCAGTGGTCGATGTTCACCTCGCCGCCGTAAACGCTAATTGCCTTGTCCTTGCAGTCACGGACGATGAAATCCTGGACGGTAACTTCCGAGCCGAGAGTGTCGATGCCATCATCATCCATGTTTGCGGCCACGCCGCGGGTCAATGTGCATAACTGCCCGGCCTGCTGACCATGGATGTAGATGCCGTCGTTATCATCCTGGCCGTGCATATCCGTGATCCAGCTGTCCTCAAACAACAACGCTGTGCCTGATATTTCGGGGCCCATGATGGAGCGAGCGAAGAGGCAGTTACGGAACGTCAGGTCGCAGCCTGAGGTGGCATGCATGAGCTTGCCGGCGTTGTCAGTCAAGTTACAGTTGTCGAAGACAAAGGTGGAGCCCGACGCGCGGATAGTAGGGCCTGAATTCGAGTGGCCTATCCGCGGAGAGTGTCCGGCCTGAGTGATGTTCGTGTACTGGAAGGTGGATGGCTCGGCGTCGACGTGGTGGAGCTCGCCCCAATTTTCGCCCGGCGTATAGGCAGTAAAGGTCACGGGCGCCGCGGCCGTACCGAGGGATTCGATGCCCCCCCGAACATCAATATCCGTTCCATCCGATCCGGAATCGACTCCATCAATTAGGATCAGCGAGCCGGGCTGGATGGTCAGTGTGTGTCCGGCCGGGACCAGAAGGTCGTCGGTAATGTGCACGATACCGCTGAAGATAGTGGAGCTGCCGGGCAGCGTGCCAGAGAAACTTGTGGTGGGCTGGCCCGTCAGATCGGTCAGTGAGCGACTTACTTGTTGCCCAACCACGTCAACTGTCATCGTGAAATCCCCGGTGCCGGCGAAGGTCACCAATGCGCTTCCCAAGCCGTTGTATAACACAATCTGGTCGGTAGAAGCAACCACACCGGGATTGTCGACCGAAAGCGTGGCGACGGCATCCCAAAGGTCACGGTCGACCCGACCGTCATCGGCCACGACTTCGACACGAACCAGAACCGGGATTCCAGGCAGGTAGCTATCACGGACAAAGAGATTTGCCGTGAGCGCTTGGCCAGCGTCCTGGAGGCTCACGCTCCGCATGCCCGCGGCAAGGGCATCCCTGGGATAGTCGTTGGTCGTGCCGGTATCATACCAGATGTCAATGTATCCACGGTCCACTTCGGTGCCGGTACCGTCGGGACCGTCGAACGCCTGGACGACAACACGGTTGAGGCCCGGATTCAAGGTGCCTTCAGTCGGTGGCAACGGCACAAGCCCCTCAAGAGAAAGGTCAAAGCTGATGTCGGCGCTTGTGCGAGAGAACTGGTGTATTTCCACCGCAAGCAGATTCTCTCCGTCCCGGAGCAGGCCTGGGTCGACCGGATACTCAAAGAAGGCTCGCTCATTAGCACCCGCAACGTTGCTGTTGGCGCGCGTGCCGTAGCCCGCATCGCCGGCCGGCATGTTGCTACGGGCCACCTCAACTCCATTGAGATATACGATCGCCCCATCATCGCGCAGCAGGCGAAGGCGAAGGTCAGAATATATAGACGCGTCAGTTACGTTGAACCAGTGGCGAAAGTATGTGGTTATGTACTTATTCGGGTCGTCGGGTCCAAAGCCGACGATGGTGGTTTCGTCGCCGTCACCGTAGCCAAGTTGAGCTTGGCCCGAAAGCCAGGTACTGTCATCGAAGAACGTCTCTCGCCACGCGTCCCCCTGATCACTGCCATCGTCAAGGTACTGCCAGGCAGAGCCGTCGTCGACGAGCGTTTCGGCAAGACTGCTTGCGCCACCGAAATCCCACAGCCCGCCTCTCGGCGACCACTCGGCCAACAGGCCATCCACAAGCACCGAGCGTACGTTTGTGCTGTTAGCCGTACCCGACAGCCTGAATGTGCCGGTCTCCGTTTGGTGGTACCCGTTGACGATAGGCAGCTCGCTCGTGATCGTGAGCTGCTGCTGTATCTGCTCGAGCACGGCGGAGATCCGCTGAACAACAAAGTCCTTCATCTCCCGGCGACTTGATTCGGGGACCCAGTTACCCAAAACCCGATCAACCAATGGGTCAAACCTCTCCGGTGTAAAAAGCGTGTTGATCAGATCTATGTACTGACTGTAGTATAGCGGGATGAC
>CP070675.1:4493648-4504924 GCA_020352215.1 Phycisphaerales bacterium | reverse complement strand
CAAACGTCGACGGAATCGATATTCTGCCTTATAATAGCGGGGGAACGGCCAAAGCTATCCGCTTGGCGGCGGGATTCGATCTCATGAAGACCGAGGTCCCGGATGACGAAACAATGGAGGAGATTGCGAAGACTTTGAGGGACTATGGTTTTCAGGTCAAGATAGGGGGTTAGCGATATGAATGAAAGAGTGGCGAAACTTCGCAAGCAGAGTGTGGAAACGCGGCCTTACATCTCCACCGAGCGGGCCGAGCTGATAACCGATTTCTACAAGAGTGATATTCCGCTGCGTGAGTCGGTGCCTGTCTGCCGTGCTTTGGCATTCAAGCATATCATGGAGAACAAGACCATATGCATAAACGACGGTGAATTGATCGTGGGTGAACGGGGACCCGCACCAAAGGCCGCCCCAACCTACCCGGAACTATGCTGTCATGACCTTCAGGATCTTCGGATACTCAACAGCAGGGAAAAGACATCTTTCGTTGTCGCCGAAGAGGTGAGAAAGGTCTATGAAGAGACAATTATTCCGTTCTGGTCCGGCAAGACGATGCGGGAGAAGGTTTTTGCCGCGATGGATCGGAGATGGCATGATGCATTCGACGCCGGTGTGTTCACGGAGTTCATGGAGCAACGCGCCCCTGGCCACGCCATCCTTGACGACAAGATCTACCAGAGAGGGATGCTGGACTTCAAGCGTGACATAGCGGAGAACCGGAACAGGTTGGATTACCTCAACGACCCCCTTGCCTACGAAAAAGACCAGGAATACCGGGCTATGGACATCTGCGCCGATGCAGTGATTGCCTTCGCCCGGCGGCATGCGGACAAGGCGCTGGAGATGGCGAGCAGTGAAACTGATCCTGCTCGCCGCGGCGAGTTGGAGCAAATAGCAGAAGTCTGCTCGCACGTCCCGGCCCATGCGCCAAGCAATTTCTGGGAGGCGTTGCAGGCGTACTGGTTCGTTCATCTCTCGGTGATTACGGAACTGAATACCTGGGACTCCTTCAACCCCGGTCGGCTCGATCAGCATCTCTACCCATTCTACAAGAAAGGCAAAGAGGAGGGTACGTTGACCGATGAGCAAGCCAAGGAGCTGCTGCAATGCTTCTGGATAAAGTTCAACAACCAGCCCGCGCCACCCAAGGTCGGCGTCACCGAAGAGCAGAGCGGGACCTACACCGATTTTGCCCTGATCAACATCGGCGGAGTCACGCCGGAAGAAGGAGCCGACGGAGTCAACGATGTCTCTTACATGATGCTGGACGTTGTGGAGGAGATGCGCCTGACCCAGCCGAGCGCCTGTATCCAGATCAGCAAGAGGAATCCCGACCGGTTTCTCAAGCACGCATGTCGAGTCATTCGGCAAGGTTTTGGTCAGCCGTCGGTGTTCAACACGGATGTCATCGTCAAGGAGATGCTTCAGGACGGCAAGAGCCTGACGGACGCTCGAAGCGGCGGACCGAGCGGCTGTGTGACAGTCAGCGCTTTCGGCAAGGAAAGCTGTACGTTGACCGGCTACATCAATTGGCCGAAGATATTTGAACTTGCCTGCAACAATGGTATCGATCCAAAGTCTGGCCGCCAGCTTGGCCCCGAGACCGGCGATCCCCGTGAGTTCACTTCGTGCGAGCAGTTGACGGATGCCTACAGAAAACAGCTCGCCTATTTCATCGACCTTAAAATCCGCGGCAACAACGTCATAGAACGTCTGTTCGCGCACTACATGCCGGCGCCGTTTATGTCTGTCGTGATGGACGACTGCATAGCCCGCGGCGTAGACTACCACAACGGTGGTACACGGTACAAACCCACGTATATTCAGGGCGTGGGCATAGGAACGGTGACCGACTCTCTGGCGGCGGTGAAGTACCACGTCTTTGACAAGAAAGACATTGCCATGGACGAATTGTTAACCGCGACACAGGAGAATTTCGACGGGTACGAGAGCGTTAGACACACCCTGCTCGATCATTCTCCGAAGTACGGCAACGACGACGACTACGCCGATTCCATAACCGAAGAGGTTTTCAACACCTATTACGAATTGCTCAATGGCCGGCCAAACACCAAGGGCGGTAAATATCGCGTCAATCTGTTGCCTACGACCGTGCACATTTATTTTGGGTCGGTGGTGGGTGCTCTGCCGAGCGGCAGAAAGGCCGGTGAGCCGGTCTCGGACGGCATCAGCCCGGAGCAGGGCGCCGACACAAAGGGCCCCACTGCGGTCATCAAATCCGCTTCCCGAATCGATCACGCCCGCACCGGTGGAACACTGCTGAACATGAAGTTCAATCCACAGGTGCTGGCCGGAGAAGAGAGTATCGACAAGCTTGCCCACCTTATCAGGTCGTACTTCAAACTCGACGGCCATCATATCCAGTTCAACGTCATCGACGCGGAGACTCTGCGCAAAGCCCAGCAGAGGCCGGAGGAAAACCGGGATCTGATCGTCAGGGTCGCCGGCTATAGTGACTATTTCGTGGATCTCGGTCGAGATCTGCAGAACGAGATCATTTCGCGCACCGAACAGCGGTCTCTGTGACGATACGCCGCTGCGGAGTTTTGGTACAAAATGCGTTTACTCAGCCGACAGTTGTGGTATGATATCTCGCCGTCGGTCTACGCCGTTTCCGACACCGCAGAGTGGAGACTCAGAATGAGACAGATGTCAGCCCGATTGATCGTCGTGCTCACCCTTTTGTTTTCTGTGGGTTGCGCGCACATGGAACAGGAGAAGCAGTTGCAGGAGTTCATTCAAGCCCACATCAGCCGAATTGAGCCTCTGGCTACCCAGGCGAATCTGACGTATTGGCAGGCAGCCACTACCGGCAAATCCGAGGCCTATGAAAGGCTCAAGCAACTACAGTTACGCATACGCGAGATCCACAGTGACGCTGACGAATACGCCCTTCTGAAGAAGCTGAGAGAATCGGGTCAAATCCGAGACGCCAGGCTCACAAGGCAACTGGACAAATTGTACTACGCTTATCTTCGGAACCAGATAGAGCCAGAGCTATCGAAGAAAATCGTCGAGTTAGACAATAGAGTCCAGGAGACATACAACAACTTCCGCGCCAAGATGGGCGAAGAGAAAGTCACAATGAGTGACATCTACACGATACTGACAACCGAGGGGGACTGCACAAGAAGGGAGCTGGCCTGGAAGGCAAGCAAGCAGGTGGGAGATGTCATTATCGAGGACTTGATCAAGCTTATCAAACTGCGGAACCAAGCAGCTCGCTCGGTGGCGTTCGACAACTATCACACACTTTCAGTAGTCGCTAACGAGCAGAGTATTGAAGAACTGGACCGCATCTTCGATGAGCTGGACCGCCTGACGAGGGAGCCGTTCGCCCATCTAAAGGAGGAGTTAGATCAGATCTTGGCGGCCGGTTACGGTATTGTCCCCGACGATCTGATGCCCTGGCACTATCACGACCCTTTCTTCCAGCGAACTCCTTTGGTCTATGAAATGGACCTGGATGCCTATTATAAGGATCACGACGTCAAAGAGCTGGCAGAGAGATATTATGCCGGCGTTGGCTTGCCAGTGGACGATATCCTTGCCCGAAGTGATCTGTATGATCGCGAAGGCAAGTACCCACATGCGTTCAGTCACGACGTAGATCGCAACGGTGACGTGCGCATCCTATGCAATCTTCAGAATACGGAGCGGTGGGCCGAGACGATACTGCACGAATTGGGCCACGCTATCTACAGCAAGTACCACGACCGGACCGAGCCATGGTTGCTCAGAGAGCCGGCGCACAGCTTCACAACCGAAGCGATTGCGATGTTCTTCGGCCGCCTGAGTCGCAATGCCACGTGGATGCAGGAAATGCTCGGGCTTTCGGACGAGCAGCGCCAGAGGATTGCAGAAGTGAGCGGCAAATACCTGCGCTTCCAACAGGTCCTCTTTGTCCGCTGGGCATCGGTCATGTACCACTTTGAGAGGCAGCTGTACGCCGACCCGGACCAGGATCTTAACAGCCTGTGGTGGGACCTTGTGGAGAAGTACCAGCTTCTCAGGAGACCCCCGGGACCGGCCGATGCAGGCTGGGCCTCAAAGCTGCACTTTACCACCGCACCTTGTTACTATCACAACTACATGTTGGGCGAGCTGCTGGCCTCTCAACTGTATCACCACATCGATCAGGAGGTGCTCAGACTTGAACCAGGCCAGAGTATCAGCTATGTCGGTGACAATAGAGTCGGTGACTACTTGCGGGACAAGGTTCTCGCGCCGGGCGCCCGATACCAGTGGAATGATATGATCGCAAGGGCAACCGGCGAGCCGCTGACACCGAAATACTTCGTCGAGCAGTTCATAGAATGACAACGTTTTGCCGGAGTGTCACATAGGAGCGCCGGCTAAGCGAATGCCCTGCAGAGTTTACAGCTATGCGTTCACACGGTTTGTTGGAGTGATATGGTTTACTTAGTCGCTATATTCGCCTATTTGTTGCTTCTGACCGGTATCGGCATCTACAAATCGCGGCAGGTCAGAACCCAGGCCGATTTCTCGGTTGCCGGTAGGACCTTGTCGCCCTGGATCATGGTCTGCACGATGCTGGCGGTGTGGATCGGGACAGGCTCGATAGTAGGTAACGCCGGCAAGACCTATGAGGTCGGAATGGCGGCGTTCTTCCTGCCAATGGGGACTTTTGTCGGGATGATCCTGCTTTCCTTCATCGCCACGCGGGCGCGCAACATTGAGGCGCTTTCGGTGCCGGAGATCATAGGTAGACGATACGGCGGCGCCGCGCGGCTGCTGGCGGTGATCGCGCTTGTGATCGCCTACATGGTAATTGTCAGCTATCAGTTCAATGCCGGTGGGATGGTGCTTGAGGTAATCGCAGGCAAGAAGGAGAAAGTGCCGCTGAAGGTCGGCGACATCCTAACCAAACATCGGGTTCGCAAAGGCTATTTCCATTATGAGCCGCCCCGGGACTGGACCGGAACGGCAGAAATCAAGTTTCAGATTAAGAACAAGGGCTTGGGCAAATGGTCTCAGACGGTCGAGGCCTTCACTGTGAGGGTCGTACCAGCCACAGAGATCATCGAGCTCAACGGAACTCTCAGAAGAGAGATTGAGACACTCCAGCAAAATGTTCAAGGGGGTCAAGGCGCCTCCGAAGACAGTCAGGTCAGGCTGCGACGGTTGACGAACACGAGTGCCATCAAAGTAAACACCTTCGTGCGGATAATGCCGAAAGGATACGATAGCGGCTTTGGAAAAGGCGAGGGAATATACCGGCTGGCTGCAATGCCGAAAGAGGGCCAGGTCTATCTGCACGAGCCACAGCTCACTTCGGAGAGGGCAACGATCATTGCCGCCATTTTCATAATTGCCTATACGATGTTGGCCGGGTTGCTGAGCCTGGCGTTCGCGGATATCGTCACCGGTATAATCATAACGGTTACGCTGCTGATCGGCTTTCCGGTACTGCTGAGCAAGGCAGGAGGCTTCGCCGGTATGCTGGCGGCGTTCAACGCGATGGGAGATCGGCCTGACCACATGAAGCTATTCGGAGTGTTCGGTGCCGCCGATTACGTCAATTTCCTGTTGCCTGTTTTTCTGCTGGTGATGGGCGATGCAAACCAGTACCAGCGAATTTTTGCCAGCAAGAACGCCAAAGGCGCCCGCACTGCCGTGATCGCTATGATCTTCGTGGCGCTGCTGATCGAGGAGCTGATCATCGCCGAGGCGTGGTTCGCCGGGAGTATGACTCCGGACCCCGAAAACGGACGCTATATTCTGATCTACGCCGCCCGACATTTCATGCCCCTGGCGCTAGGCATAGTTTTTATGATCACCGTGGTGGGTATTATCATCTCTACGGCGGATTCGTTTTTGTTGGTTCCCGCGACCACATTCATTAAGGATATCTACCAGACTTACATCAATCCGAAGGCTCCTGAGAAGCGAATCGTATTTATGAGCCGGATGATGGTGCTGATCTTCGGAGTCATCGCCTGGCTCGTTTCGCTGGCGTTCGCAGAAAACACGACAGTCTTTGAGAAGGCGTTGTATGCCTTTACCGTCTACGGCTCGGCGATCACTCCCTGCCTGGTGGCCGCCCTGTTCTGGAAGCGGGCCACAAAGGCCGGCGCGATTTCCTCGATCCTTGCAGGAACAGTGACAACTCTACTCTGGGAGGAGATAATCAAGAGTCATTTGCCGCCGGAGCTGGCAAAGCTCGACGCGGTGCTGCCTGCGATAACGCTGTCAGTAATTTGCCTAATAGTCGTCAGTCTGTGTACAAAAAATAGGCACCAAACGGCCGAGCCATAGTGTCACTGCTGAAGGAAGCGGATGTTTGCTAAAGACGTGTATGTGGAAAGGCGGAGCCGCCTGCGGGATCAGGTTGGGTCTGGAATGATCTTGTTCCTGGGCAACGATGAAAGCCCGATGAATTACCGGGACAACCCATATCCGTTCAGGCAAGACGCCTCATTTCTCTATTTTTTCGGCCTGGATAGTCCCGGCCTGGCTGCAGTCATAGACACCGATGAAGGTACGGAGTGTCTCTTTGGCGATGATCTCACGGTCGATGAGATTGTATGGACCGGGCCGCAACCGACCCTAAAGGAAAAGTGCCGACTCGTTGGTGTTCCAGATGATGCCCCACGCGACCGGCTGGCGGCGGTCCTGAAAAAGGCCACCGATCAGGGCAGGACAATCCATTTCCTACCACAATATAGGCCCGAGAATCTCCTGAGAATCGAACAGCTACTGGCAACACATCCGACGGCAGTTCACGAGCATGTCTCGGAACCGTTGATTAGGGCCGTAGTGGCACAAAGGTCCTTGAAGAGCGAAGAGGAAGTTGAGCAAATTGAAGCCGCACTTGAGATTTCTTACGAGATGCAGACCACGGCAATGAAGATGACAAGGCCCGGTCTGTACGAAAGAGAAATTGCGGGCGCAATGGAGGGCATAGCCTTGGCGCGAGGGGGACGATTGGCCTTTGCCACTATCTTCTCAATTCACGGTGAAACTCTCCACAATCCCTTCTACAACAATGTGATCAAGGATGGTGACATCGCCGTCAACGATTCCGGCGCCGAGTCCGCCCTTCACTATGCCAGTGACATCACCAGGACCATACCTGTGGGCGGCAAATTCTCGCCAAGGCAAAAGGAAATCTATAGCATTGTGCTTTCGGCACAGGAAGAAGCCATCGAGACCGTGAAGCCGGGCGTTGAATTTCGCCGGGTCCACCAACTCGCATGCGAGGTCCTCGCATCTGGCCTGAAAGACCTGGGGCTGATGAAAGGCGACACAAGTGCGGCCGTTCAGACGGGAGCGCACACCCTGTTCTTTCAGTGCGGTGTGGGCCATATGCTGGGGCTCGACGTCCACGACATGGAAGCGCTGGGCGAAGATTATGTCGGCTATACCGACACGATTAAGAGAAGCCAGGAGTTTGGCACGCGCTCGTTGAGGCTGGCCAAGGAACTCGAGCCGGGTTTCGTCGTAACGGTTGAGCCGGGATTGTACTTTATTCCCGAGCTAATCGATCACTTCAAGGCTGAGCGAAAACACTTAGACTTCATTAACTACGATGCAGTTGAGCAATACCGAGACTTCGGTGGCGTCCGAGTAGAAGACGACGTTCTGGTGACCGAAGACGGCTGTCGCGTGTTGGGCAGAAAAATACCCAACACCGTCGATGAAGTCGAGGCATTAGCGTCTGCTCGATGATGCGAACGCAGCTACGCACGCGGCTGCGCACGAGCCGCCAGAACTGGAATCTGCCTGTGTGACAATCACTCGGCCGTATCAGTGGCAATAGACGTCCCAGCCCATATAGTTGCCCAGGGCCTCGGCGACGGCGCCCGCTGTCTCAGACATATTGACGGCGACATGATGCTCAAAACCCATGTCGCATATGTAGCTTAGCAGGTCCTGTAGATTCTCGATCTTAATCACGCCGTAGCCGCCAAAGGTATCGAGTTTGTCATTGGTGAACTTGCCCTGGCCCACATAGCTTCTCAGGACGCCGTCCACGTCATCGGTGGTCGTTCGGCAGAATGTGGCCGGACCTGCCTTGACGCGGCCGACGATCGTGCCGTAGGTGTTGTCCTTGCCCACGGAACCGGCAATGATCTCCTGAAAGTCCATCTTGTCCGCCTTGAAGAAGGACTTGGGCAGGTTGCTGCAATGAAAGACCACGCACTTATCAGGGTCGCCTGCGAAATTGTTGTTCCAGTCCACAAGGGCGCTCGGTGTCCCGCTGGCGAGTTGCAGTATGTACATGCCCAGAAGACCCGTGATGTCGACTTCACAGGCACTGGGCAGCAGAGCCTCGCTCATCATGCTCATGAGAGTGCACGGGACAATGCCGAAGAATTCCTCGAGAGCCGTCCAGCACTGAATCGCGGTACCGGCCAGTTCATTATCCTTCACCCATTTGTCGATAACACGACCGAACTTAGCCATCTTCAAGAGGCCCGCCGGAGGGATCGATTCTGTACTCGTGTACCTCTTGATCGCGTTCAGCTTGGCCTTGACACCCCGATCGTTGTCACTGAGCCGGTCGACCCAACCGAGTACCTCATACAAGTCGACGGGCTCGACGGCGATTCCGGCAAATTCAAGAATCTTCTCGCTATACCGAACCGTATTGAACGCGGCCGGCCGAGAGCCGATGGCACCGAAGCGGACGTCCCGCAAGCCCTTGACGATGCGACAGGTTGCGGCAAAGTCGTCCAGGTCCTTCTTGAATTCGGCCGACGTGACTTTGACTGTGTGTGACGTGGTCTGCGTGAACGGTATGCCGGCCTGTCTGAGATTGTTGCAGACGCTGATCTTGCCACAGAACGAATCACGCCTCTGGCCCATCGCCATCTTGCGAGGCAAGTCCTCCTCGGCGTGGACAAGCACCGGCACAGCCAAACCGCTGCGTTTGATCGCCTCGGCCGCACCCTTCTCATCGCCGAAATTCGGAAGGGTCACTATGATGCCGTCAATCTTGTCACCCTTCGAGGCGAACAGTTCGGCGCATTGCTTTGCTTCTTCAAATGTCTCAACCGCTCCGTGCTTCGTCTGCCGTATTGAAAGCGTGACAGAATCAAACCCGTTCTTCTTGAGCACCTCAAGTATGTTCTTTCGTCCGTCCTTGGCCAACACATCCGGGAAGAACCCACGGTTGCCAACGATCACTCCGAATGTCGTCTTATTCATTTTTGTCTCTCCTACCCTTTAATATACCAGGCGAATTAGTCTTCGTTCGACGCACCTTGACCATAGTAAGCATCCGTACCGTGTTTTCGCAAATAGTGCTTATCCAGAAGCGCCCTGCTGATAGGGCCCTGATCCGGGTTAATCGTTATTGTTCCAAGAGCCATGGTCGCCACCTGCTCCAAGACGACCATCGATTCTACGGCGCCGGCAGGGTCCTTGCCCCACGTGAACGGGCCGTGGTTCGCCACCAGGACCGCCGGCATTTCCATCGGGTCGGTGTCGGCAAAACGCCGCGCGATCACCTTGCCTGTGTTTAGCTCATAAGCGCTTCGGATCTCCTCGGCGGTCATTACGTCGGTGACAGGCACCGGCCCGTAGAAATTGTCGGCGTGAGTCGTGCCGAAACATGGAATCTGCCGACAGCTCTGTGCCCAAGTGGTGGCACTGACCGAATGCGTGTGGCATACTGCGCCGATAGACTCAAAGCTCCTGTAAAGCTCGAGATGAGTCGGTGTGTCCGATGAAGGTCTCAGTTGTCCCTCGATAATGTTCCCCTCCGGATCCAGAAGCACGATCCTGTCAGGCGTGAGGGTGTCATAGGAAACTCCGCTGGGCTTTATGGCGACCACACCGGCCGAACGGTCAATGCCGCTGACGTTGCCCCAGCTATGAATGACCAGTCTGTGTTTCTGCAACTCAAGATTCGCGTCGCAAACAGCCGTTCGAAGTTCCTCATGCATAGTAGGCCCTTCAGGCGTTGACCCGGTCCTTGATGTTGAGCAGGTCCTTCATGACGTTCGTCAGTTTGCCGGAGAAGTCCTCAGTGCCGAACGCATCATGAAGCTGCTTATAACAGCCATAAATATCCTGATAGACCTTACGACTTTCACGGTTCGGTTTGTAGGTGACATCCTTGACGCCGCACATCGCAGTCTGCGCACCGGCGAAATTGTCGTAGCCGCCTGATTCTTTGCCGGCCACGACAGCGGCGGCGATGCATGCACCCAGCGCACAACTCTGAGCGGAACGAGATATCTTCATTTCCCTGCCAGTGACATCAGCGTAGATCTGCATAAGCAGAGGATTCTTCTCGGCGATGCCACCACAGTTAACAACTTCCGAGACGTCTACGCCATACTCCTCGAATCGATTTATGATTGTCAGGGCCCCAAAGGCCGTCGCTTCAATCAGGGCGCGGTAGATTTCTTCCGGCCTCGTGTGAAGTGTCTGGCCTATCAACAACCCGGTGAGGCGTTGATCAACCAGTATCGTTCTGTTGCCGTTGTTCCAGTCGAGGGCCAGCAATCCGGACTGCCCCGGTTTAAGTTTTGCGGCCTTCTCGGTCAGCGCCTCGTGCGAGCCCTCTTTGCCGCCGCCGGGGTTGATGTAATTGACAAACCAGTTGAAGATGTCCCCGACCGCAGATTGGCCCGCTTCGAGACCGAGAAAACCCGGCAGAATGGAACCATCAACGATGCCGCAGATTCCAGGGACGTCGGTAGACATGTCGCTGGGCTCTGCAACGAGCATATCACAAGTGCTGGTGCCGATAATCTTGACGAGTTTGCCCGGTGCAATTCCGGAACCGACGCCACCTAAGTGCGCATCGAAGGCTCCCACGGCCACAGGTATGCCGGCTCGCAGGCCAAGCTCCCGGGCCCATTCCTCGGTGAGAGCCCCCGCTGAGGTCTCAACGGTGTAAGTCTTCTCGTAGAGCCGGTCGCGTAGGTCTCCGAGCTTCGGATGGAGCTTGCTCAGGAAGTTTTTGGCGGGCAAGCCTCCCCACTGGTTATTGAACATGGCTTTGTGGCCTGCAGCACACCTGCTCCGCTTGATTTGGTCCGGCTTGGTGGTGCCGGTCAGAACAGCCGGGATGTAGTCACAACATTCCACCCAGCTGTAGGCTGCCCCAAACACCTTCGGGTCGGTACGAAGGCAGTGCAGCACCTTGCTGAAGAACCACTCCGACGAATAGGTCCCGCCACATTTGGCAAGGTACTCGGGATGCTCCTTCTGGGCTAATTCTGTGATTTCCGCAGCTTCGGCGTGGCCGGTATGGTCCTTCCACAGCCAGGCGCACGCGT
>CP070675.1:4482734-4493548 GCA_020352215.1 Phycisphaerales bacterium | reverse complement strand
CGTCGATGGCCTGGTTCTGCATGCGTTCGGCGCGTTTGAGCCGCCATGAGAGGCCGACAAAGCGTTGACAAAGCATTGTCTCGACAGGAGTTGCGGGGGCCAATTCGGCCAGAATCTCGTCGCGGAAAAGCTGAAATTCCGCCTCATCCTCTCCCTTGATCACGTCCTGCCGGGCCCACAGGCCGTGCTTGACCGCGTTCTGCGAGACCGCCGCCTTGCCCTCGGGGCTCTTCGGCCCGGTCGATTTCTGCGCATTTTCTCGATTTGCGTTGATTTGAGCCTCGCTGGACATGAGATACCCTCCCTTTCTGACTGATTGTTGCGAGTTGCCACCCGCTTGTTGCTATTGCCTTTACCCTACTAAATGCTATTTAGTTGTGTACATATCATATAGAGCCAGAGGTTGGATGTCAAGCGAATTTTCAAGAAAAAAAGGAAGGGGTCGTTAGAGAGTGCCCGGTACCGTTTGTTGGCGGCGATCCGAAGAAGGGCTCACGGCGGGGGCAACCTGCCGGCCTTGGCTCATTAGCCACGCGGCTACGCCGGACTATGGCCGTTGCGCCCCCAAACGTAGCAACTGTGCCCGGACATCCCCACAAACGCAGACGGAATTCCGCGGCAGCCGGGCCATAATTCGCACGAATCCCGTCCGGACGCCAGTATTTTCTTGAAATCAGGTGAGCCTGTGTGGTATAACTTAGGTAGTGTCAGGTCTGCGATTTTTCGTTTTCTGTGTGCTCGGCGTGTGCATCGGCAGTTGCGGCTTCTGAGAGCAGACAAGGCTGGGAGAGGTATGAGCGTCGCGCGACGTGGGCGCGGGCCCTCAGGGCGACCGCCTGTATTCCGTCGATTGACAGGCCCGGTCGTCCACCCGAGAAGGAGGTGTAACTGGAACCTGAACGATCTTGGTGCGTAAGCACAAGCGGTTAGGGAGGGGTCTATATCAGATATGTTTGTTAAACGTTGCCCGAGACAGGCCTGGCAGGACGCATGGGTAGGGAGGCCTGCCCGGGACACGAGGAGGCGCTTTGGTGCGCGGCCAAAGTGAAGTAATCTTGACTTTCGTAAGGAGAATTGCTATGTGCAGAAAACTAATTTGCCTGGCTTCTATTGTTGTGATGTTGGGGCTGTCTCGGACGAGTGTAGGCGCCGACTGGGACCCCGATACCGACCCCAACCTTGTCGGCCACTGGAAGCTTGATGACGGCGCCGGTACCGTCGCGGTGGATTCATCGACCCTGGGCAACGACGGCACGCTCGTTGGCGATCCACAGTGGACCGTCGGCAGGATGGGCGGTGCGCTGGATTTCGACGGTAGTGACCATGTGGACACCGGCTACACCGAGGACTTGACCAACTGGACCATAGCCTGCTGGGCCAATAGCCCGGCGGCGCCCTCGGGCAGCTCCCCAAGCGGCCCGGTTCATCGAGAGCAGAACTATCAGTTCAACTGGAACCACGGTGATGCCACTTTCCGGGGAGCGGCAGCACTCAACGTTGGTGGGACATGGTACGCCGCCAGTTACATGCCATTAGAGGCTGACACCTGGTATCACCTTGCTGCGACCTATGATGGAGATGTGTTAACGGCGTATAGAAACGGCGTCTTGATCACAAGCAACAGTGCTCCCTCAGGAGCCCCCAGTGCCGAAACCAACAGCCTCAAAATCGCAAGACATGCAGCAGCGGCACAGTTCTACACCGGGAGGGTCGATGAGGTTCGCATCTATAACCGGGCACTCACAGCAGAGGAGATAGATGTGCTCGTGCCGCCACAGTTAAAGGCGTACAAGCCCAGCCCGCCCGACGGTGCGAAAGGTGTGGACACGCCGTTGCTTCAGTGGACAGGCGGTGATACCGCCATATTGCATCTCGTGTACTTGGGCACCGATCCTGACAACCTGACGTTCATAGGCGAGCAGGGCTGGACGGTGTACTGGCATGCTGCCGGTCTCACGCCGGGGGCCACGTACTACTGGCGGGTCGATGAGAAAGAGACAGACGGTACCATTCACGAGGGCGATCTCTGGAGCTTTACGGCTATGCCGTTGATCGCCTGGGATCCCAGCCCGGCAGATGGCGCCACAGATGTGCCGATAACTGCCAAGCTCGCTTGGACGGCGGGCAAGTCTGATATGGCGCCGCTCAAGCACCACGTGTTCTTCGGCACCGATCAAGCCGAAGTAGCCGATGGTACTGGCGACACCGACAAGGGCATCCTGGACGATCCGACCTATGATCCTGGCCCGCTCAAGGCCGAGACGGTCTACTACTTCCGGGTCAATGAGGTCGAGACCGACGGCACCGAACGTGAAGGTGAAGTCTGGAGTTTCGAGACCGTGGTGGCCGGGCCGGGCAAAATCCTGCGTCAGTGGTGGCTCGGCCTCGGTGGTACTACTCTGGCTACCCTGACAAGTAATGCAAATTACCCGAACAATCCGGACGGCTGGGAGTTTGTGGACCTCTTTGAGGGCCCTGTAAACTGGCAGGACAATTATGGCAGCCGACTCAGCGGCTGGCTATTCCCGCCGGGCACGGGTGACTATACCTTCTGGATTGCCACTGACGACCCCGGCCAGTGCTGGCTTAGCACCGACGAGGACCCGGCCAACGCGGTCATGATCTGCGAAGTTACCGGCTGGGTGCCTTCACGTGATTTCGACAACACCGGCGGGGGCATTGGTGGTCCCGAACAGAGGTCGGCACCTATTAGCCTGGAAGCGGGCAAGAGGTACTGGATCGAGGCGAACATGAAGGAAGGCGGCGGCGGCGACAACATAGCGGTCGCCTGGCAAGGCCCCGGCATCCCGGTCAGAGAGGTGATCAGCGCCGAGTACGTCGGCCCCACGCCGTATCTGCCGGAGAGGGCCTACGCCCCATCGCCCGGTGACGGTGCTACGGGTGTGCCGGACTCGGTTGTTGTCTCGTGGCAGCCCGGAGTCAAGGCTGTGCAGCACGATGTGTACTTTGGCACCGACGCGGCCGCCGTGGCTGCAGCTGATACGACGACTCCCCTGATATATCGAGGCCGATTGAGTATAACCAGCTACATCCCCACCGAGTCACCTCTTGAGTGGGGCCGGACGTACTATCTGCGGGTCGATGAGGTTAACAACGATGCGACTATGAGCGCGGGCAGGGTCTGGAGCTTCACAACGGCCGACTATATCCTCGTTGACGATTTCGAGGACTACAACGACTACTCACCCGACCGGATATTCCAGACGTGGATAGACGGGTTCGGTTATACCGACCCGCCGCCTGGTAAGCAAGGTAACGGTACCGGCTCGACAGTCGGTTACCTGACCGCTCCATTTGCCGAGCAGACCACCGTCCACGGTGGGGGACAGTCTATGCCATTCGGTTATGACAATACCGCTTTCCCATTCTACTCGGAAGCCGAACGTGAGTTCCCTGTTGCACAGAACTTCACGAGAAGGGGCGTTAAGTCAATGTCGCTCTGGATCTACGGTGATCCGTGCAACGTTCCTGCCACGGTGTACGTGGGTCTGCAGGACAGCACCGGTACCCGTATAGATGTCCCCGAGACTGATACGACCCTGGTGACGACAGGTCGCTGGCGAGAGGTCAATATCGAGCTGAGCAAATTCGCGCCTGTAAATCTCATGTCGGTCAAGAAGATTTACCTTGGCGTCGGCAACAGGCTCAGTCCCTCGGTTGGCGGTACAGGCGACATGTTGGTTGACGATATCCGTCTGTACGGGCCTCGATGTGTTGCATCACTTCTGAAACCGGATGCTGATTTGAGCGGCAACTGTGTGGTGGATTACTTGGACGTTGAGATGCTGTCAGCCGACTGGCTCCTCAGTGATGTCACCGAATCCGTCTGGGACGCCCCGTTCACCAGCGCAGATGTTGGTGTCCCGCTTGCCGGCAGTTACAGTTTCGACGGCACCACCTACACTGTTACGGGCAACGGTCACGACATCTGGGATGAGGCTGATAACTTCCACTATGCGTACCATCAGATAAGCGGCGATTGCCAGATGACGGTGCGTGTCAAGAGCATGACGCAGGTACACACCTGGGCCAAGGCCGGCGTGATGATCCGCGATACTCTTGATGCGGGTTCGCCGAACGCCATGGTGGCTCTGACGGGTGGTGACGGCGACGGCGGCACGTTCCAGTGGCGTACGGACCCGGATGCTACCTGCGGCTCGTCACGTACGCTGACCGGCATAACTCCGCCGGCTTGCGTGCGTCTGGTGCGCGAAGGTGACACGTTTACCGGTTACATCTTCTTGGATGGGAGGTGGCAGCAGGAAGGTGTGTCGACGGATGTTGTGATGACCGATCCGGTCTATATTGGTTTGGCTGTGACTTCACATACCGATGGCGTGTTAGAGACCGCGACGTTTGATCGTGAATGCACGTTCTCAATGGCCGAGATACATGCAGATGGTCTTATTGACTTTAAGGACTATGCAGCGTTGGCCGATGCGTGGCTTGATGAGTTGTTGTGGCCCGCAGGGCCGTAGGTTCTTGGAGCAAGGCTGACTCGTTTGGCCGATGATGTTGTTTTACTTCGGGGCCTATGCCGATCCGGCATAGGCCCCGCTGTCTTTTCGCACTGCAGCCCGGGGCAAACCGGAGAAACCAGAGCAGACGCGCGCCAGGCCGGCCGAAATTCAGGGTTCTGCGCGGTGAACGGTTAGGGTTTCTTGAACAATTTGCAGGTGTCTTCCGACTTACTTATGGGTATTTTAGAGTATGTCTTGTGTGTGAAGGAGACATCGCAATGGCCGAGACGGAAAGTGTGCTTTTGGAGAGATTCGCGGCAACCGGTGATGCGGCGGCGTTTTCGGAGATTGTGCGTCGGCACGCAGGTTTGGTCTATTGCGCGTGCCTGCGGGTGCTGGCTGATCGGGACAAGGCGGCGGATGCGACGCAGGACACGTTCCTTCAGCTGATGCGAAAGGCCGGCGAGATTACCGGCTCGATCCCCAGTTGGCTTCACAGAGTCGCTATCCGCAAGGCCATCGACTTGATCCGAAGCGATTCATCGCGAAGGCGATCGGAAAGACGGTATGCGGACGTAAAGCAGCATGAGGCAAGGAGCTGGCAGGATTTGGAGCCGCACGTTGACGAGGCGCTGGACAGCCTCGATGAGCAGACAAAGGACCTGCTCATACAGTATTTCTTCGAGGGCCGGTCCATGGTTGACTTGGCGGCTGAAAGGGGGCTGTCGCACCCAACCATATCGCGGAGAATCGAGGCCGGTGTCAGCAGACTGCGGGATCAGCTGCGAAGGCGTGGGGTGGTAGTCGCGGCAGCCGGCGTGGGCGCACTGCTATCTGAAAACGCTGCGCAAGGTGCACCGGCGGCTGTCGTACAAGAGCTTGGGAAGATGAGCCTGCTCGGAACAAAGATAGGCGGCGCCTCGGCAGCCGGCTCTGCGTCGACCTATGTCCTGGCGGCGTCGAAGGTCAAGGTAGTGGTGGCTGCTGCGGTGGCCGTTGTCGGCGTCGGGAGCATGTTTGTGTACAAGCATCTCACCCGTCCCCCGGAGAGTCCTGCGCCGGGGGCCGTCATTCCTGATCGGAGCCGGCCTGAACGTATTCGCCCGCAAGCCGTGCGGGAACTTCAACAGCCGGAGCCGCCCAGCACGACTGTTCAGGCCGAGAGCCCGCCGGCCGAAATTGAGGCCGCCGAAGCGGATCAGGATGTGCAAGCTGCGACCGTGGACGAGGAACCGCCGTGGCCGGAAACGGGGGCACCCGTCGAAGAGGACAAGCTTGACCTGAGCAGTCCCGAGGCCACGGTCAGGAGCTTTACAAAGGCAATTGCCTCCGGAAATGCGGAGGCTGCGCTCGCGTGCATGCTGCCGGGTGGGATAGACTATGAAGACATTCAGGAGATACTCTACGCCGAGCCGGGCGACCGAGAATACGACATGAAGCTGTGGTTTGAGTCCCTGGACCCCGATGCGGAGATGTCAATTCTCTCCACCGAGGGCACTGAGCACCACACTACAGTTGTGTGGGAGGTCACCTTCAAGAAGGACTTTGAGATGGGAGGGCGCACCTTATCTGCAGGTGAGACGATGGAGCTGGACGCCGGGCTCGTGGAATCGGATGGCAAGTGGCTGATCGACGGGATCTAATGGCTGCTACCCGTCAGTTCAGCAAGCCGTAGTGCTCCAATGTCTGTCTTAGGATGGCCTTCTTTTCCTCTTCGAGCGAGGTCATCGGCAGCCTGCTGGACCGCAGGCCATATCACAAGCAACGCCGATTGTGTTTTTGGAACCACCAAATGTTACGCTCTTGAGGCCTGGTGGCAGGGTCCTTTTGAGGCTGGGGACCACTTCATATTTGAAGCAAACCCGACATGCTCCACTGTCGAGGTGCCCGTTCTGTTTTGCGGAGGCCCTCGCACGGCCGTCGCCCGCACGATTAACCATGTCAATTGCCTTGTCGACGGGAATACAGTTTTCACAGGGGAGGCCCATGAGCTACGGACCGACAGTATGCTGTATGACTACGTGGATGCGATGTTCGGAATGGCAGGCTATGGAACGGTGATACCGGCTAATTCGTGGTACTACCACACGTGGTCGGGCGATGTTCACTGCGCCACAAATACTAGAAGGTAGTCTAAGGTACGTCAAATGGCATCTGTGTGCGGCTTTTATGGACACGCCCATTAGACGTCATGAATAGACAACTGTGAAGGCGGATGAGAGATCTTGATTCTTGTAGTTGTCTTGTGTACAGTAGAACAGAGGTGTAAGTGTAAGAGGGTAAACGATGTCCAATTCCATCAAATTCATCACAGCCGCTGGGGTTATCCTGTTTGCAGCGACTTGTGTCCAGGCAACTGTCGTAGAGATCTTCTGTGAGGACGTGTATGCGAATCCCTTGGCACCCGATGCCTGGATGTTCGACTATATCGCGCAGGAACTGACGTTCCAGGAAGTTCTCTCTGAGATCGGCCGCGACGTCCATGGAGAGAGCCTCATCAGAGTACTCGGGTCTATGGATTCAGATTCCACCACCTTTACGATCATCAAGCACATCGCGAATATGACCGGGGTCTCTTGGACGGAGTACATACAGGAACTGCCACCTCCGGTAGCCGGTGGTGGTACCATTGTGTTCGGCAGCGCGGAGAGCACTAAGCTCCAGACAACAAGCTATCCAGGTGCCGCAACAGTGCGCTTCACAGGCACTGAGACTGTGCTGGACGGTGGGTACTTCACCATTCAGTTTGATGTCGAGTGTGCGAGAGTCAACATGGACGAGCCTTGGTTCCTACTGCTTGCCGAAGGCTACGCAGTGCCTGAGCCAGCGAGCGTGCTCTTTCTCGCCTTCGGAGCTTTGGCGCTACTAAGAAGACGGAAGACGTAGGAAGGCTACTATTTGCCGCTTGAGGGAGTACGAGCAATGAATGTTGTAGGGAAAAGACTTCTCCTGGTTATCGCGGCGGGTAGCCTTCAACTTCGGCGCTTCGTTTGTTCCTCCCCCCGGAGGGCTGCTGCCCGTCAGTTCAGCAAGCCGTAGTCCTCCAATGTCTGTCTTAGGATGGCCTTCTTGTCCTCTTCGAGCGGGGTCATCGGCAGGCGCAGCTCTTCCGAAGCCATATTCAGCATTGCCATCGCCGCCTTAATCGGTATGGGATTAGTTGCAAGCGTGAGCATGTTCTTGCTGAGGCCGAACAGTTTCTTGTGCCACTGCCGGGCCGATACGAGATCACCCTCGAGAATCAGATCGGTCATGGCCTTGACATCGGTCGGTACGATGTTCGCAACCACGCTGATAACGCCCTTGCCGCCGACCGAAGCCAGAGGCAGTGTGAGCGAATCATCTCCGGAGATGATTGTGATATCGCATCGCATGGCGATTTCGCTGGCCTGGTCGAGGCTGCCCGTTGCCTCTTTGACTGCTACGATGTTCTCAATCTCCGACAGCCGGGCTATTGTCTGCGGAGTCATGCCGGCCCCGCATCGGCCCGGGATGTTGTACAGCACGACCGGCAGATCAACCTCTTCGGCGATCACCTTGAAATGCTGATAGAAACCTTCCTGCGTGGGCTTGTTGTAGTACGGGCCGACCTGGAGGGTGGCATCGGCCCCGACTTTCCTGGCGAACGTGGTCAGCCCGATCGCCTCTGCGGTGCTGTTGGAGCCGGCCCCGACTATGACCGGGACTTGCCCGCCGACAGCCTTGACGACTCTTTCCATGACTTTCTTTTGCTCTTCGTGGCTGATGGTGGGAGATTCGCCCGTTGTGCCGACCGGCACTATTGCATCAATGCCGCTCTCCAACTGAAAGTCTACCAGCTCATCGAGAGTGCTGAAATCAATTTCACCTTCCTGAAAAGGCGTCACCAACGCCACCATTGCCCCTGAGAACATTCTTGGTCTCCTCATCCAGAGTAGCGATCAACTAATACCTATGGACTGAACTTCTCTATCAACTCGATCATTTGAGCGGTGGCCTGTCGAATTCCAACAAGGACCGCCCTTGCCACAATGCTGTGGCCTATATTGAACTCACAAAGGTCCTCAATGCTTGCCACGGCGGCGATATTGCGGTACGTCAGGCCGTGACCCGCGTGGACGATGAGCTTGTTCTCCATCGCGAAGTCTTTGCCGGCTCGAAGCTCGGCGAGTCTTCTGCGAATGGCCCGTTCACTTTTTGCATTTGCGTACATGCCCGTATGCAGCTCGATTGCGTCACAGCCTGTCTGCGCCGAGGCAGCTATCTGCTCTTTCTCGGGTGCGATGAAGGTGCTGACCAGAATACCTCTCTTGTGCATTCTTTTGACCACCGTGGCAAGCCGCCGTTTGTATTTGACACAGTCCAGGCCGCCCTCAGTAGTCAGCTCGGCTCTCTTTTCGGGCACGAGTGTCACCTGCTCCGGCCTGGTTTGTTCGGCGATCTTTACTATCGGCTCGGCCATGCACATCTCGAGATTCAGCTTGCAGGCCACGGTTTCTTTGAGCAATCGGAGATCCCGGTCGTTTATATGGCGTCTGTCCTGGCGCAGGTGAATGGTGATTCCGTTCGCGCCGGCCAGCTCGCACTGCGCCGCCGCCCAGACCGGGTCCGGCTCGTCGGTCAGCCGAGCCTGACGAACCGTCGCAACGTGATCTATGTTTACATTCAGTACTGCCATCGTTCTTCCCTCAAATTGTCCTGGGGAATTGTATCACTGCGAAGATTTACATCAAGAAAATTACGCGATAAAATGCCACGAGCAGGCCAGACTGGCAAAACGTAGAAGATTCCGGGGTGCACAGATGTCAAGGCAGATAAGGATAACGGCGGGGGAGATTCAGGTCGAAGCCGAACTCAATGATAGCCCGACAGCCCAGGCGATAGCCGATGTCCTTCCGATCAAGGCGAGCGCCCAGCGGTGGGGGGGTGAAATCTACTTTTCGATTCCGGTAGAGGCCGAAACCGAAGAAGGCGCACGGGATGTCCTCGAACCCGGCGAACTCGGATACTGGCCGACCGGCAACGCCTTTTGCATTTTCTTCGGTCGCACGCCCGCCTCACAGGACGAAGAAATACGCGCAGCCTCCGATGTGAACATCATCGGCAGAGTCGAGGGCGATGTGTCAAGGCTGTGGGACGTTCCGGACGGCGCCCCCATCTTGATTGAGGCTGCTTAGTCTGGGTTCACCAGCCGTGCAAGTGCCCAAATCTTCTTTTACCGTTTATGGACCAGCTCGCAAATCACCGCGCGAGGTTGTGTTGATGTAGCGATTGGCCAAAGGGCTTATCGAGAGGTTCTGAGTTCCTGTTTCGGCCTCGCGGGCTGGGCTGCAAAGACTACCTGCTCCCAAAACGACAACCTCGCCTTCAAGTACTTGCTCCCTACTCCTTTAGAACACATGTCCCTTTTTGCTTCGCCAAATAAGATCTGACTACATCCCCGTTGGTCCTCTTGTTCAAACCCTATCCTTATTACTGTTTTCATGAAGTGTTGAGGAGACGGATACAGTTACCTAATCCGATTCCAATGTAAGAACGGATGCCCACCTGTTTATTATTCTGGAACCCCCATCATATATCCATTCAGGATACCTCTCAGATGGCCGGTAAACGAAACGAACCGACGACAATATGGTGTCACAGTCCACTCTTAGCTCGTAAACCGCCCCGTATTCTTCAGTGGTGAATCGGCGTATGCCGGCAGGTACAATCATCTCTGCACCTTATGAGCTCTGTGTAGCATTATAGACTATTAGTGCTGATTATGGCCTAAGCAGATCGAGGATCGTGCGAAACTCGACCGAGCCGGGACGAACGGAATCCCCCCAGAGAGAGGGATCGAAGGCGGCAGGGGTGATGCTGAAGTTGACGTGACCGTCGCCGAACAGCGCGTATAATCCTGTGGGCCGATTACCGACCACATGGGACAACCGGTCATAGCGCCAGATGATGTCGGTCACGACCGACCTGTTGGAGTCGAGATCCATCTGTTTCTTGGCAACTAACGGAAGCCGGTCTTTATCTCTCTTGGTGCTTTGAGGATAATAAGAATACCCGACGCGCACCCAGTTGTTGCTGCCACTTCGCGTGTTGTAGTCCTGCGGCAGGCTTCCCCACGGTTGAGGCTGCGAATAGGACTTGTAGCTGAGCCATTCGATCTTGGTGGAAGGGCAATAGAAAATCTTCGGCATGGTTATGAACCCTGCTTCATAGAGCCAGCCCAGCTTCATGGGAGTTCGACCTTTCGGGTGATTGGCATAATCCTTGTCCCCCCGGTAGGCCGTGTATGGATGCCCTGGGTCGTCGTTTTGCGGGAGCTTTCCATCGGCTGATTCACAATACAGGACAAGCCCT
>CP070675.1:4472314-4482634 GCA_020352215.1 Phycisphaerales bacterium | reverse complement strand
AACACTGCCCATTTTTGGTGAAATCTTCTTGAGTGTAGTCAATGACCTGGTCTGCGCCAATCGAGCGCACCATGTCCAAATTCCTCGTGCTGCAAACACCGGTGACTTCAGCCCCGAACGATTTGGCAATCTGCACCCCAAACGTGCCAATACCGCCAGAGGCACCAATAATCAAAATCTTTTGCCCTGGCTGAATCTGCCCTTTGTCGCGAAGGCCCTGCAAAGCGACGACTGCCGCTTGAGGTGCGGCCGCTGCTTCCTCGAATGTCAAATTGGCCGGCTTCAGCACTAAGGCATTTTCAGGAACAGCTGCATACTCGGCAAAACCGCCCCAACCACACCCGGATATGTCCCCGAATACCTCATCACCCGGCTGAAACTGCTTTGCGGTTGTGCCAACCGCTTCAACCTGCCCCGCTATGTCGGCTCCGAGTATGTTTTTTGGCTTGAGCAGCCCGGACACGAGGCGGACCAAAAACGGCTTACCTCTCACGAACGCCAGGTCAGAATAAACTATGGACGTCGCATGAACTTTTACCAGTACCTCATTGTCGCTTGGGGTAGGCTTTTCGATCTCTTCCAGCCTAAGAACATCCGGTGGTCCGTATTCTGTGTATACAATGGCTTTCATGCGACTGTCCTTTTCAAGGGATCACGTCTTGGGATTGCACGGGGTTCATTGGTCGTTTCCACACTGTTTCGTCTCCATTCTGACCAGGGTTATGGTTAGCTACTCCTGCGACGATTCCGACGCTTCTCTGATATGTTCCAGAACCTTGTCTCGCAACTGCGTAGCAGTAACGGTATCGACGACATCCACATTGTGACTCATTGCGAAGGTGAGTCGGTTACCGACCGTTATCACGCCCACGGTCTTCTCGTTCACGTCTGAATAGACGAAAGGGCCATACACACCATCAAGTGTAAGGTCGCCATAGCTTGTCGGGATATCAACGCGTCCGACATTGGTGATGGCAAAACCGAAGTTGATTTTGTCCCACAACATCTTCTTCAGCAGTTTGTGGGACATTCTGTTACGCGCAAAGCGGTACTTGCTGAAATAGAGCGAATCCAGGAGCGTTGGGTCAAGCAGCGTGGCTGAGAGCATCTGAAATGGGTTGGCTGAATCGATACTGCGCCTGAGTTGCTCGTGCACGGTCCGTGCGGTATCCCAGAAAGACTTGCCCTGATACTGCTTCAGCAGAACCTTATGCGATGAGGCATAGAACCCGAACGATTCGCCGACAGGGACTTTGAGCTTGTCGCGCGTGCTTATGGCCAGACCTGCCCGATTACGAAAGCGCTCCCTGCTGCCCTGCACTTCATCCTGAGCAGTAAGGAACGCTGCCCATAGCGCTGAGTTCACCGTGACAGCTTCCTCTCTGCAACGCGTGACGAGCCTGGAGGTCTCGGACTCGGACAATTCCCAGACGAGCAGTCGAACACCGGAATTTTTTTGCCAGTAGCGCTGGTGTAGCTGCTTCATCGAGTTGAAGTCAAAACGAAGGCTCTTCTTTCGCCATACGCGGTTCATCAGTCTGATCACCGCTCTGGCGACAGGGCCTGTTGAAGGTGGAGTGGGCACCGTGTCATAGTCGATTGCCGGTGGTAGAGGCAACGGCTCGATCCCACTTGAAGGCGTGGCAAGCTGTTCGAGAATGTCTCGTATCAGGTAAGTGAGTGACATTCCATCGCATGTAATGTGATGTCCGCACAGTATGATCTCGGAAACCTCCGGGGATTGAATGAGTACACATCGCACCAAGGGTCCTGTCTCCATCGCAAATGCTGTGTGAAGCTCTTGTTTTGCACGAGCGATCCACTGTTGTTCACTCTGCCTCGGTTCTACATGGGTCACAATAGCAGGCACATCTTTGTTGACATATGAACCGGTCCCGTCGTTATCGATTTGTACCCGAACGGCTAAGAATGGATGGCGTGATCTGAGCTTCTCCAGTGTCGCCGCGACCCTTGAGTGGTCCACAGCGCCTCGAATGCGGCCGACCATCACTACATTTAACGGCAGCATTAATACAGCGCGTTCGCTGCCTATCCTACGTCTAAAATATGTTTCATGCACGCTTGACATGAGATTTGTCCGTACTATGGTGACTCTTCAGACTATGTCTGACATCGCTCGTTCTTGTCTATCCTTTTGATACAATTAAGGCACGCGGCCCAAATTGTCCACATTCTTGTCAAAGCAAAAGGCTTTGGTCAATTTAACACCTTCTTATCGTACGACATTGTGAAGTAATGTCTACCTCAACATCTCCGCAATCCTGGGACGGGTCCTTTCGATCCGCTCATAATCCAGTTTCAATCCGAGCGGAGCAAGGGCTCCGGCGAGGCCATCGTAGATGCCTTTGACATCGTCGAAAGGACGTGAAACGGATTCCAGCGCAGTACGTCCGGCCGTATTCCTTATGGTCCTGTCAGCGCCTTTGTCCAGCAAAGCTCTGACGATCTCGGTGCGACAGAGAAAAGCGGCGATGTGAAGCGGGGTGGAGCCCTCGTTGTTCGTGATTGTCATATCAGCCCCGGCATCAATCAACGCCTGTGCAACAGCCGTCCGGCCGAAGGTCACCCCGACAATCAAGGGGGTGGACCCATAAGCATCCTTCGCATTCAGGTCAGAACCGGCCTCAATGTGCTGCCGAATTGCATCAAGGTCCCCCTGAAGAGCGGCCACATGAAGGTTCAGATGTGGGGGCCTGTGTTCAGCGTCCGGGTTCTCCTGCTTTGGGCAGCCAGCCAGGGCAAGGAGTACGAATAGGAGCATTGCTGTCGTTACTGTTTTCATTGTCGATTGCCCGATTCTATCATTCAACACTTGAAATCTAATTAATCCCCTGCAGACGGAGATGACCAGATTACTTGCGGCGAAGGTCGAGATTGTCAAAAGCAGGAATTTCAATAGTGAGGCAATTGCAGTGTCAAGCATGATCAACGCAATTCCACCCATGACGATTACATGAATGATGTAAACATAATAAGAATTCTTGTTCAACTCATTTGTGAGCTTTCCTTCTTTGTCCAGATAAAGTCGGAAAGTCTCAATCATCACGTACACAAGGCACAGCAATGAAAGCTGGTAGCTGAACCACAGGATCAACTTGTGAGTGATCTCTGAGACAATGTAGTTGCCGGGCTTGAACCAGGGATAGAGCAGGAAGAAGATGTAGACAGTTACCGGGATCCAGGCAATCGAGTTCACGATGTGGTAAAGCACCCTGCGTTTAGGCCTTGCACTGAATACCTTCAGCTTGAAGCAGTGAGCCCCCAAGAGAAAGGCCAGAAAGTAAATCAACAACCTTTCATTTTGGAAATCGAGCACTCCGATCTTCGTCCAACCCCGAAGTCCAAAAATATCCATGCTGAAGCTATAGACAAATCCAATTAGAAAGGTGGCAGGAACAGCGCTCTTTAGTGAGATGTCCCTGATCTTCGCCTTAGAAAGAAGCAGGTAGAGGATGTTGAATAAAAACAGCACGGGTAGAAACCACAGCCAGTTTTGACTCCAGATTCCGTTGCTCCAGTGAAAGTAGGTAGTCCAACTCTCTTGAGGTAGACTTCGAGAGTATAGAAATATGATTTTGTAAATGGGAATTAACGTCAAAACAGCGATCGTCCAGGGGATTATAAGTCTTCTGAATTTGGATTTTAGAAATGCCCACCCTTTCTTGTTCCTCATAGACATGGGCGCAAAGAATCCCGAAATGAAGAATATCGTTGGCATCATGAAGATATCCAAAATCAAGAATAGAAGTCCGGACAGATTGTTGGTTGAAGGATCATCGACGATCCAGAAGGAAGCCCAGGTGCCGCTACTCTCATAGACACCGCCGGCATGACCAAGGACCACCACGAAGATCATGAACGTTCTAAGATTGTCCAGAAAGTGAATCCTGTTTCTTTTGATGGCGTCTTGTCCTTTTTCGCAAGTGTTCATGAGTCAATCTCCAAATTGGGTTTCATTCACTCCTTCCTGAAAGGAACACGCCGGGAGGTTACAGAAAAAATTCACCGCCTCCGTGAGACCGCGCCCTCGCTCATGTCCAGTCACGCCGCAATTTGGCCCTGGAGCGACTCGTCTTGGCTGCGGTGGTCCGAATGGCCGAGGAGCTCGGGCACGATTCAGGGACTCACTATGCCGAGATTGTGCGGTTTCGACGGCCTAAGGGGTTGGTTTCAAATAGCTCAGCTGGTACAACCTCTGCCCGGGGTCAGGGTAAGCCACGAGGTCGTGACGCGCCATGCAGCGCTTGCGCATAGTCATGGTGTGGCGGGGTTGACAGTCGCGCAGCCTTGTGGGTGCTTGTGACCTTCGGGGTGTGTGGAGGTTCGACTCCTCTCATCCGCATCCGGCGATGAATAGACCCCGGCTCGGTGAAGACAATTGCGGCCGCTCGTTCGTGAACGCCCGCACCGTTACTTGAACGGCTTGTTACAGTCTCGCTCGACGAGCGTCTCTGTGCAGTCATCGAGCTTCCACGTCAACTTCATGTAGCAGCTCGGGTTATTTGGATCCTCGTATTCTTTGTAGATAATCGTTGGGTCGCAGTCAGAGGTGTTAAGACACCTATTCGCCACGCACTTAGCGTCGAGGTCCAATTCAGGCCCGGTCCAGTCTCCGAAACAATTGACCCAGCTTATCGCATTAAGAGTATAACGGCACTTCTTGTCCGCCGTGCACGATGGACAAGCTAACGGCATGGTCGCGAGCCAGGAATTTGCCACCGTCGCCACGTCAGCAAAATCCACCACGCAGTCGAGATTCACATCGCCCAGAGGTGCGTGTTCAGCAAGGCACGTGGGTGTGCATAATACAATATCATCAAAGTGGACGACGCCGGTGCCGCCCGGCGTTGTCGTCTCGCCTCTGGTGCCCACACCGATGTACGTGGTCCCAATGCTGCCCAAGTCCAGGCCGGCGTCGGTGAACTGCTGCAAGCCGACACTCCACGGTTGCCAGTCATCGCCCTGCAGTGCGAAAGGGTTATCGTTGTAGACGACCCACGTTCGGCCGCCGCTGTCTTGCAGCGCTACGTACATCTGCTCGGGGTCGTTCTCCGGATTGCCGTGGAACCACAGCGACAATGCCTCCATGCCCGGTCGGGTCCAATCCTGCGGAGTCTCAAACGTCCGGCCGGTTTCGGAGTAGAAACCCTCCGGCCACTCCTGGCCGTTGCGGTACTCAAATGCCATCGATTGCTCACCGCCGTGAACAGTCACAGTTGACAGGTCCACTTTGGATCCCGTGCCGTTGCTCGGCAAATCCGGATCGGTTGAAACGCTCATTCCATCAGTCCATGAGACGAGTATCTCACCCGGCAGGTAAGACTCAAAGCCGTCCAGGACATAGTAACTCGGGCACTCGACGACGGCGTAGCGAAACGACGATCCATCGAAGAAGCCGGGGCTGCCGGAGAATTCCTTCGTGTTCGGATCATAAGTAATGGTCTCGGTCTTTGTGCCGCCCGCCTTGCCTTGCTCGGTGTCATGGGCTACATCTATCGAGAACTTGCCCCCGCCAAGATCGGTTATGCCGACTATTGCGGCAGTGTGCCAGTCACCCTGCAGCTCCACATCCTGGCCGTCTTTGATCTCGTCGACGATTTTGGCCAGGTCAGTGATCTTTCTTGTCGTGATCGGATACTTGTTGTCCTTCATGTATTTCTTCTTGTCTTCCCACCACGCGTTCCGCTCTCCCGCAGGCCTGCCGCTGTCCGGATCGATCCAGCACCCTGTGCCGACAACTTTACCGCCGATTTTCTTCTCTCCCCAATTGGTCGCCTTCTTCATTTCATCAATGGTCAGCTTGTCGTCCTTAATGCCCAGGCTCCATTTCTTGTTCAGGAATTTGAGGCTGTTTGAGACGGCCGTCGGAGAGCATTCGTTTGCGTCACACTCTTGATTCGGGAAATCCTTGTGGGCGTACTTCGTGGGGGTCTTGGCTGCTCCACCAATCAGTGGTTTGGCCGACACAAGGCTCATGCTCACTATCTCTGTTTCGATCGCGCCGGGTGAGAACACCACTTCCCTTTCCACAACCGTTGCAGGGATGGACCTGGCAGGCATCGTGTCGATGATATCCGGCGTGAACACATAGTCATAATTCAGACCGTCAACGTTGATTCCACGATCCGTCCCCAGGTCGAAGTGGTACGTCATGGTCTGTTCGACGTCGACACCCTCTATGCTCAAGACCGGGATGTTCTGCACTTGCCAGGTCCCGTTGACTGCCAAGTTGAAGTACATTATGGGTTCCTGTCCTACGAAGCTGAAATCTACGGCGCCCCACTCCGTGTCGGTATAAATCATGCCGTCCAGGTCGAAATCCATCTGCGCGAAAACCAGCGACTCATCTCCCGATGCGGTCGTGAAATCCCAAGTGAATCCCACGTACACAACATAGTACATCCCCATGTCAACAACCGCGTCGATCCGCCAGTAGTAACTGCGGCTCGGCTGAAGGGGCCCCGGGTCATACGCGTTGAACTCAGCTTCTTGTCGGCCGCGGTATTCAGGTGAGTCTTTGGAGGCTTCGCTGATGGCCTCGGGGTCGGTGCCGAAGTACACGTCGTGTGCATAGGCGCCGGGCGCCGCCGTCCAGCTAATGATCGCATCCGGCGGCACGTCAGTAGCGTGATCATGCGGATTGGGATTCGTCGCCATCGTAAAGGACATTGACTCGGTGGTGAAGGACCACACAGGGCCTGGAAAGATGAGTTCTCCGCTGACGTCATCGATTCGCCAGTAGTAAGTAGTCCCCGGTGTAAGGAAATCCGGATCGTAGGTTGTATCCCACTGGCGGCCCCTGTACTCCGGCGAGAGTCGGTGGGCGGCGGCCACGGCCTCCATGTCCGTGCCGAAGTACACATCGTACTGGACTTCAAAGAAGGATGACCAGGAAAGGCTGGCAATCAGCGGCACATCTGTGGCGCCGTCGGACGGGTTGGGATTCATGGCCGCCCAACCGCTGTTGGCAAGAGTAAGCAGGAGTACGAGGAAAAGCGGATGCGTGAGTTTGCTAAACATGATCGGCCTCCCTAAAAGAAATACCTCTTTTCACAGTCCAGATGGATTGACTCCGGCACACCTTTGCCGCCGATGCGTTTGAGATCGACATCTTCACCGTCACGCTTGCGCCTCCCACGCCTTCAGAAGCAGCCGCCATCTCTGTGAGATAGACCGCTGCCGAATCACGAGAGCGATCTCCAGTCAATCCACTCGCTAAGGACCTATAATATGATATGCGGGCGCAAATGTCCAGCAAATTGTGTGTGGGGCGGCTTTTTGTCGCGGTTCACGCCGAGACCCCTGTTCTTGCCGTCATGTGTGACGATCAATTGGCTGTCTAACGAAAATCACGCTGGCGGGCCGATAAGAAAGATAGTTGTTGGTTCCGTCGGGTCGCATTTGCTTGGGATTCGGTGGCTATTGTGGATTGTGCGTCTTTCTAAATTAGGCGCTGCGTCAAGGCATAATGCTTGAGACTCTCCAACAGTTCGAACAGGTGGCGGCGGGATTCAGCCCGGCAGTCTTGCTCATTCCGGGTATTGTGACTGGGCTGATCGGACTGTTCGTCTGGCTTGGCGGGTTTGGCTTCAATCGGGTATCGACGGCCTTGGTGGGCGCGATCGGCGGCGGTACTCTTGGATTCTTCCTTGCGGGCGGCAATGTCGCCGCCGCAGCCGTTTCAGCCGGGATCGTCGCATTTGTTGCCTTTGCACTTAAGAGGCTTTTTATAGGGAGCCTTGCTGCGGTTCTTGCCGTGGTTTTTGGCTTTGCACTTCTGGCAGGGCAGTACTTCGACGATGCGGGCGGCGCGGCTCCAGCCGGCCCGAGCGGGACATCGGAGCAGGACCAACGTCTCAGCATCAGCGAAAGCGTAGAAACGGCGAAGCTGTACGTAGATGATTTTCGCCGCAACATAGACCGGGCGCGGTCGCGGATGCCGGTACACACCTGGATTGTAATAATAGCATTGGCAGTCACTTCCGCAGCGGCAGCGTTCTTCCTCTGGCGTTTTGCCTCAGCCTTGTGCTGCTCAGTGCTTGGCACGATGCTCATCTTCTTAGGTCTGATCCTCCTGTTATTGTGGAAGGGGTCTATGCCCATAAGCAGAATACACAATCGGGCCGCTTTCTACGGCCTTGTCTTCCTGGGAATGGCTGCCTTCGGTACCGTTGAGCAGTTGCTGCTGTTACTGCGCACAAAGAGGCAGGCGATGCGGGAAGAACAGGCAAAAGCCGATGAGGAGGAGCTGCAGGGCAAGCAGAGATGGCGCAGTGATTAGTATGGTTTGAAAGCACAACAGTAATAAATACGACGCTGGTTGGGAACGACAAATGCCGAACGAGCTTTTCCAATCGTCGTCGGTGTTGTTACTCTTCGGCAGAAGTCCTCAACGCCGGAGTCTAAGGAGATTGGATATGGATTGTATTGCCATCCTCGCGCAGACCTCCGCCGGTTCGGGCGCCGAGGCAGTCACCATCCCGGTCCAGCGAATTTGGGAGCAGATTGTTTCACTCAATCTCGTAGAAGCGCTGACCTTCATATCGTTTGGTACTGTCTGCCTTCTGTATGGCTGGCGGGTCTTCAAAATACTTGTGACCATATGCTTTGCATTGCTGGGCTTACTTCTCGGCGTGTGGGCGAACAAGCTCATCGGCGGCAACGTGATGTGGCTTTCCATCATATGCATGGTGATCTTGGCGGTGCTGTCGGTTCCTCTGATGCGATGGGGAGTGAGCGTCTTGGGAGCGGCGGCGGGCGGCGTGCTCACCGGCGGAGGCTGGCTCGCACTGAACCTGCCACAGCAGTACATCTGGGCGGGCGCTCTGGTCGGCGTGGTGGCCGGCGGCATGATCTCATTTATAGTCTTCAAGGTGGCGGTGATACTCTTTACGAGTCTGGGCGGCAGCGGCCTTATGGTCGTTGGAATTATGGCCGTGCTATATCAATACATGGGGGCGGCCGAGAAACTGGAGGAGTTCGTATTCGATGTAAAGTGGTTCCTGCCCGCGGCGCTGCTGGCGCCGATGGTGGTGGGCGTAATCCTGCAGCACAAATTCATCAAAGGCGCCCAGGACTGGACCGTCTGAGCACCGCGCGCTCACCGGCTCTTCCCACATGGTGCCCTGTCTCGCGACTGCTCGGCCTATGAAGCTTGAAACTCAGCTGCACTTCTGAGAGAATGTCCATAGGCACGGAACGGCTTTGATGGTCGGCAGCAGCATGAGTGACGTCACACGCATTCTGAACGCCATTGAGCGGGGGGACGTGGGGGCAGCAGACGATCTGCTCCCGCTGGTCTATGAGGAGCTGCGTCTGCTTGCTGCCCAGAAATTATCCCGAGAGACCCCGGGCCAGACTCTGCAGGCTACGGCCCTGGTTCATGAGGCCTACATCCGGCTGGTGGGCGATGAGCCCCAGAGCTGGGAAAGCCACGGCCACTTCTTTGCAGCCGCAGCGGAGGCGATGCGCCGGATTCTCGTGGATAATGCACGCCGTAAGAGAAGTCTCAAATCTGGCGGCGGCCACAAAAGAGTCCATCTCGATGAGGCAGCTCTGGCAACCGAAAGCGACCCGCATGCGGACGGTCTGATCGCACTGGATGAGGCCCTCGCAAGGCTCTCTGAGAAAGACAAGGTCAAGGCCGATGTGGTTAAGCTCCGCTACTTCGCCGGACTGACTATCGAGCAGACAGCCCAGAGTCTGGCCATATCCGTGGCAACGGCGAAGCGGTACTGGACGTACGCTCGGGCCTGGCTGACTCGCGAAATCGGCTAAGATGACGAACCGTATCCAAGCCTGAGAAGTGCCCATTTTCTCAGATTTTCTGAAAATTGCTGAGCCACTCCGGCCCTGAATTACGCATTGCATAACGAGGCCAAAATGCAACGGAGGTAGATTGTAGTGAGTCAAGGTAGAAAAGATGAAGAGGCAATCTTCAACGGCGCTGTCGGGCTGACAAGAGGCGCTGAACGCGATACTTATCTCGCTGAGGCTTGTGCAGGCGATAAGAAGTTGCGTCTCGACGTAGAGGCATTACTCCGAGCTCATGAGGGCAAGAGCCTTCTCGACGAGCCGGCCTTGGAGGCGGACGTTAGTATGGAGGAGCTTGCCCTGACGGAGGGGCCCGGCACGGTCATCGGCCGCTACAAGCTGCTCGAAAAGATTGGTGAAGGTGGTATGGCCGTTGTCTATATGGCTGAGCAGGCCGAGCCTATTCGCCGCAAGGTGGCCTTGAAGATCATCAAGTTGGGCATGGACACAAAGCAGGTCATCGCCCGTTTCGAGGCCGAACGACAG
>CP070675.1:4434917-4472214 GCA_020352215.1 Phycisphaerales bacterium | reverse complement strand
TTGCACGCCCGAGCCAAGGGTCCCGTCAATATAATGCAAACCGCCAGTCTATACAATCTTGGAGGTATCAATAATGAAGGCACATCAGAACAAGTGGATAACAATTTTCGCTGTGGGCCTGGCCGTACTGTTGAGCGGGGTCGTTCAGGCAGACCTTCGGCAAGGGTACTTCACCGACGTCAAGCCCGTGCCGGGTCTGGACAGCCCTTATCAAGATCGCGGTCCAAGCATCTCCGCAGACGGTCTGACAATTTACTTCTGTTCCGGTCGGGACGGCGGAGAAGGTGATTGGGATATATGGATGTCGACGCGTCGTGCGGTGGGGGCCTCCTGGGGGGCACCGATCAATCCTGGGCCGCCCATCAATAGTCCGGCTTGGGAGGCCAGCCCGCACATCTCAGCCGACGGCCTGCGTCTCTACTTCCAGTCCTGGCGAGGCGGAGGGTACGGTCAAGGAGACATATACGTTGCAGAGCGGGCTTCGACATCTGTTCCATTTGTGGAAGTGCATAATCTCGGCTCGGGTGTAAATAGTCCGGCCAACGAGTATACCCCGAGTGTCTCGCCTGATGAGTTGACGCTCTACCTCAGTCGCGGTGAAGGGGCCGACGGCTTCGATGTCTACGTGGCAACGCGGAGTTTGACACGCGCACCGTTTGACTCGGCGCGGAGGGTTGCAAATGTCAATTCTTCGGCTAACGACAAGTATCCCAGCATCTCATCCGACGGCTTGACGCTTTTTTTAGATTCCCATCGGCTTCCAAATACTGGTCCCTCCGGCTATGAAGAACTGTGGGTGGCAACACGGAGTTCTTGCTGCGAACATTTCAGCACACCCGTGAATCTCAATGATTTTGGGCTTGGCTCGTCCGTCAATGGTCCAACCGCTGTAGAATTCGCGCCATGCATTTCGCGCGATTGGCCCGCCAACGGCTCCAAGCTCTACTTCGCTGTCGGTATCTCAGAATCCGACTCGGACTTATACGAGGCCACCTGGGTCGTGCCCTGCCCATACTATGTTGCCGGGGACCTTAACGACGATTGCCGAGTTGACTTTTTGGACGTTGCGTCATTTGCGGCCAATTGGCTCATCGATTGCAACACAACGCCGGAAGATGCGGCCTGCGTGCCCAAGTAGGCAACTTTCTCGACTTGGACGGTGAAGTGGATATAGTGGACTTAGCTCTGTTCACTCCGGGCTGGGCAGCCGATTCAAGAGCCGGGCACTCGGATCCCGCCTGCAATTTGAGCACAAAGGCACAATCGGGCTGGCAGACTGCGGAGCTGCCAGCCCTTTTTCTGATTTTTCTGAGAATCTGCTTTACTTCCAACCCACGGTCGTGTATAGTATTTGTTTAACTAATAGGAGATGGTTGATAGTGAAAACGCGGCAGACAGGAGACAGAGGCAGCAAATCGAGGATACGAGACACGGGCCGGATCGACGCGCAATTTCCGGGGCCTTTTGAAAAAACAAAGCCAATTTCCGAATGCCGAAATGGGCGTAAGCGCTTGTTTTATAAGGAGTTATCGTGATATTCCGCGTCAGCGGGGCGGAAGAAACAAAGCCAATTCAACATCAGGAGCCAGAAGACGGAAGCCAGGAGACAGAAGCTGCAAGATACGCGACTCGGGCGTGCGCCAGCGCGCAATTCCAGGGGTATTGCTGCAAAACAAAGCCAATTTGCCGGATGCTCAAAAGAGCGCAAACCTTTTTTGAGGAAAGGATTATGTAAATAGACCGGCCCTGGCGGGCCGAAAAAACAAAGCCAATTCAAAGCCAAACAAGCCCAATTTCCGAAAGGGGGCAGATGAAGCCCGACTTCTTTGTAGAAAGACAGTTATCAGAATGATGAGAGAACTGAAGGGTCAGGGCGCGAGTTCGTAGAACCCGCCGTAGCGGTAACAGGTTGCGTGATACTTGAGCTTCTCGGGGTATTGCAGCGGTATGAATTTGAGCTTCTGTGTCGCTTTGAGTTTGTCTAACTGATCGTTGCGAAGGAACAGGGCATATTCCGTATACTCGCCGCCCTTCATCACAACGGGGGTGTACGAGGCGTAGAACTGATCGTTGTCAAAGAGCCCGGTATGGTGTGCCCAGACGCCATGTGTTTCTATGATATGAGGCCGTTCACGTTTCAAGAGGTAGTCGCCGACGGCCGAATAGCCGTGTTTGGCGAGGTACGGATCGCACAGGAGGGCCAGATCCAGCACTCTCTTGTTGTCGCCGTGGAAAAGGAGTACTCCTCCCATGTCCGGCCCCGCATAAGTCAGTCGGTCCAAATCGAGCAACTGCTGGAGCTTCGCGACGGATTTGCCTGCTTTTTCGACGTGCCGAAGCTCGACGCCTACCATCCCCAGCCGCCACGCGTACGGTCCCAGTGTTTCGGCGGCGAAAAGAATAAGGCAAAGCAGGAGCGATGCGAAGTAAAGCCGCGGGCGAGTTCCGCCGCTGCGACGATCGAGAAATCGGAAAACGACAAGCAGTGCCAGAGGCAGAGCTGGGTAAGCGAGTCTGTGGGCCGCGCCGGCCGTGTCCGCCACGAGCAGATAGACCAGCAGCATGATCATGGCAAAACACGCGGCCAGACTTGGGCCGCGCGACTTGGCGCCCGCAGCCGGAGAGCGTCGCGAGAGCATGTATCCCGCGAAGGCCGGCACAATGAGCCCGATGTATCGAAAGCCCAATTCCGCGAGGGGTTTCTGGTAGAGCCAGAGCAGCGAAACGGGGTCCGAAGGATGCCTATAGATGGGGTTGAGCTTTGCCACTATGGGGTTCGTGAGCAGCCGGCCGAAGTATGCGTAATGCCAGGTGTGATATGCCAGGAACACTGCCGCCCAGACATAGCAGTGCGGCCTGGCGAAGATTCGCCACCGGAGATGGTATGCCTCGAAGATCAGAAACGGCAGAAGAAACAGCGGCCCCTCGTGTCGCACCAGGATGACGAGCGTGGAGGCAATAAGGAAGGCCCAATAGCCTGCCCGGTGTTCTTGACGCTTGCGGTATGAGACGTAGGCCAACATTACGAGGGTGCAATAGAGTGCGGTCTCCATGCCGTCGACGGCCGAGACAATTGTCGGCATTGACGCGGCAAATAGGGCTGCGGCGAGAAGGCGATGCCTGGCGTCTCGCAACTCCGAGCGCAGGATCGCAACGAAGAGCAGGATATTTACCACTGCGAGTGACGTTGTGGTCGCCTTGGCTATCCGGAGGACTTGCTCGGCGCTGCAGCCCAGAGTGAAAAAGCAGTAATTCAGTATCATCCAGAGAAACGAAGAGTATCCTTCTACTCTGTCGGAGTATTGAGCCGGAACAAGGTCGCCGTATTTTGCAAGATTTCTGGAAAACGCAAGTAAGATGCCACTGTCATCCCATGTAAGGGGCCATTGCAGGTACACGAGCAGCAGGAAGGCTCCGATCCCAAGCGCAAGAAGGGGCTTCTCGAATCTGGCGCAGCAAATGCTTGGACCGTCATGATTGGCTTGGGATAGATGAGAGGCTTCCATGAGCCATCCTTTGCCTTACCCACTCCATTGCGATTCTGACCGGCGCGACTGTCACTTGCAACACTGGCGACCGACCGGATGCCGCATTGCAGTGTGAATTTAGGGCAAGGGTCAACATCAGTCAAGGCAAATCGATGTCTATGTCGGCCGAGATTGCCACGGGGTATGCCGTACTTACTGCAGCGTTGACAGCCACCATGGCTGTATAGTACATTCGGTGCGTCAGACAGTCCTGACTTGGTTGACGAAGGGTAGCAGCGGCAGGCGCAGCTTGTGGCCGGTGCGTGATTATGGGTAGTGCATACACAGAGAGTCTGAACAGGCTCATCGAGGAGTTTGGCAAGCTGCCGGGGGTCGGTCCCAAAACGGCAGAGCGGCTGGCCTTTCACATACTCAAGGCCAAGCCCGCGGAGGCAATGGCCCTTGCCGAGGCCGTTCGGGATGTCAAGACCAAGATAGGACGCTGCGAAATCTGCTGCAACCTGTCGGAGCAGGCCGTCTGCCAAATCTGCTCCGATCAGCGCCGCGACAAAAGCCAGATATGTGTCGTCGAACAACCCAAGGACCTGATCCACCTTGAGAAGACGGGGGCCTGCAAGTGGGTGTATCATGTTCTTGGCGGCCACATCGCCCCGCTGGAGGGAGTTGAGCCGAGCGATCTTACAATCGACAAGCTTGTTGAGAGGGTCCGCAGCGGGGACGTGAAGGAGGTGATAATGGCGACGAATCCCAATCTGGCCGGTGACGGCACCACGCTGTACATAAGCTCGCTGCTCAGGACCGCCGGCGTCAAGCTTACGCGCCTGGCCAGAGGGCTGCCAACCGGCGGCACCATAGAATATGCGAGCGGCAAAATACTCACCGACGCGATCATGGGCAGACAAGAGTTGGAATAGGCTCCCAGGTGCGGATGAGAGGGACAATGCCCGCGGGGCACATACAAGAACGCAATGGGGGATTCTGACGAGGAGAGAATGCAAGGTATGAACCAGCCAAACACAACACGTCGAGACTTCTTGAAGATTGCCGGACTCAGCGTCGGTGCATTGGCGATTTGCCAGAGGCCAATGTTGGCGCGGAGCGCACAAGAGCAGAGGCCGAATATTCTTCTGATAACGGCCGACGATATGAATTGCGATGCCCCAGGTTGCTTTGGTGGGCGGACTCCAGAGATTACACCCAATATCGACAGCTTGGCTTCCGACGGGATGCGTTTTGTTCACGCCCATATTACGATCGCTGTTTGTCAGCCCAGCCGGTCCGCGCTGCTGACAGGAAGGTATCCGCATCGAAACGGGGCCGAGGGTTTTGAGCCGATCGATACGACCGTAACGACCTTAGTGGAGCGACTCGACGAGGTCGGCTACATCAACGGAATTCTCGGCAAGGTCAAGCATCTCGCGCCCCCACAAAAATTTAAGTGGGATATGGTCAAGACGCAACAAGAGTTGGGGCTGGGGCGAGATCCGGATCTCTACTATCGGTATGCCAAGGCGTTTTTCCAGCGAGCCCGCAGAAGTGGCCAACCGTTCTTCCTTATGGCAAACTCGCACGATCCGCATCGACCATTCCACGGCAGCAAACAGGAGAGGCAGAAGTTTGCCAAGGTGCTCGACGATATTCCGGCGCCGTCGCGCGTGTATCGAGATGAGGAGATCGAGGTCCCTGGCTTTCTGCCGAATCTGCCGGATGTACGCAGAGAGATAGCGCAGTACTACGGCTCTGTGCGCCGATGTGATGATACCGTCGGTGCGGTGATACGGGCCCTGCGCGAGTCGGGTCAGGCAGGCAACACGCTGACTATGTTCCTTTCCGACAACGGCATGGCGTTGCCGTTCTCCAAGACCAACTGCTATCTTCACAGCACCCGGACGCCGTGGATCGCTACATGGCCGGGAAAGATCGAACCAGGGACTGTGGACAAGCATCATTTTATCTCCGGGATCGACTTTGTACCGACGGTGCTGGATGCGGCGGGGCTCGCACCGCTCGATAGTGTTGATGGCTTTTCGTTTCTCCCCGTTCTCTTGGGTCGAAAACAGTCGGGCCGAGACATGGTTTTCACGCAGTTCCATCAGACTTCGGCCCGGAACCGCTATCCGATGCGGTGCGTTCAGGACCGCAGGTTTGGCTACATATTCAATGCCTGGTCCGACGGCCGACGGGTCTTCAAGAACGAATCGCAGTCAGGCCTGACGTTCAGGGCCATGCAGGCTGCTGCGGCGACCGATCCGAAGATCGCCGCCCGCGTGCGGCTCTTCCAATACCGAGTTGTTGAAGAGTTCTACGATTTCGATAAGGATCCGGATGCGGTGCACAACCTCGTCGACGACCCGGCGTACGGAAGTGAGATTGACCGAATGCGCGGTGCCTTGCTGGGGTGGATGAAGCGAACCAACGACCCGGCGTTTGAGGCGTTCCGGAACCGCAATTCACGCCGAGCGCTCGCCAAGTTCATGGCCGAGCAGGATGCCAAGGCGGGGCCAAAGCGGCGGAAAAGGAAGGTCAAAAAGTAGACCTGAAGTGACACCGCCGCAGTGCCTGGGCCAAAACCATGAGGAACGTAGCGATTTCTTTGTCTGGAGAGAGTCATGACCAACCGCGATGAAAGTGATCGGAGGCTCCGAGAAAGACGAATCTCTCGGCGTGAGTTTGTGAGGCGTGCGGCCGCCGGGGCGGCTATCGCGATCGGACCGCGGCATTTCTCGGGCGGGCCGGCAAGAGCAGCACCGAGCGAGACGATTACAATGGTCTGTGTCGGGGTGGGCGATCAGGGCACGCGCGATATGAAGAGTTTTCTGGGGCATTTGGACGTGCGAGTCGTTGCCGTCTGCGACGTCGACAGAAAAAACCGTGACAGAGCCAAACGCGTCGTCGATGAAAAGTATGGCAACAGGGACTGCGTCGCGTACAACGATTTCCGCGAGATGCTTCAAAGGCACAGGGATGTCGATGCAGTGCTCGTTGTAACACCCGATCACTCACACGCCGTAGTATCTATGACTGCGATGAAAATGGGCAAGCACGTGTACTGCCAGAAGCCGTTGACCCACACGGTCTTCGAGGCCCGCAAGCTTGCCGAGGCGGCACGGAAATACAAGGTGGCCACACAACTGGGGACGGTCACTCAGGCGTCCGAAGGCTCGCGTCTGCTGCGGGAGTGGATCTGGGACGGGGCGATCGGCCCGGTGCGAGAGGTACACAATTGGTCCAACAGGCCGATTTGGCCGCAGGGAATCGAGCGGCCTAAGGACGAGCCGCCTGTGCCGTCCACTCTGGATTGGGGCCTCTGGCTTGGCCCGGCGCGTCACCGTCCATATCATCCGGCCTATCTGCCACTTGTGTGGCGGGGCTGGTTGGACTTTGGAACCGGTGCTTTGGGTGATATGGGTTGCTACAGCTTCGACACCATTTTCCGCTCGCTGAAGTTGGGGCCACCGACCAGCGTTGAGGCCTGCGGCTCTATGTACGCGCCCAAGATGTGGGATGCGCTGCAGATCAATCAAGAAACATATCCACGAGCCTCAATGATTCGCTACGAGTTCGGCGCCCGCGAAGGCATGCCGCCAGTTGCGCTGACTTGGTATGACGGCGGTCTGCGGCCTGCCTTGCCGGATGAGCTGAGAGGCGGGGAATTGAACATAGAGGGCCTACTTTACGTTGGCGATAAGGGCAAGATTCTGTGCGATTTCGGGGGAGATAATCCGCGACTGATACCGGAATCGAAGATGCGAGCGTACAAGCAGCCGCCGAAGACTATCCCTAGGTCGATCGGCCACCACAGAGAGTGGCTGCAGGCGTGCAAGGGCGGCGCGGCGGCGGGTGCGAATTTCGAATTCTCCGGTCCGGTAACGGAGGCGCTGCTATTAGGTAATGTTGCTCTGCGGGTGCGCAAGAAGCTGTATTGGGACGGGGCGAACATGAAGGTAACCAACGTGCCCGCAGCAAACAAATACATACACTGCTATTACAGAGAGGGCTGGGTGTTGTAGCGGCTGACCTTGGGCACTGCGCGGAACGGATTCTCATCCGCAGGTTCCTCCGGGCAAGAGGTCGCTTTGGACGTTTCATCTGATAATGTGTCAATCGCATTGCGAATCTGACATCTGCATTCGTCATATAAGCTCTGTGTTTTTCTCAACTTCGTTTCCGATATTGACGAAGTCTCGTCGTGCGCTTATTATACGATAGTACGAACTGCCGGTGGGATTGGAAAAGGCCGCGTAACCGATGCGGGGCTTAGTGAGGTGTCTTTATGAAGTTGGAAATGACAGGTCAGATGCGGATGGAGCAGAGGATGAAGCTCGCTCCGCACATGATTCAGTCGATGGAGATTCTCCAGCTTCCGATCCTCGCGCTTCAGGAGAGAATAGAGCAGGAGCTCAACAGCAATCCTGTCTTGGAGATGGAAGAGCCCGCTGGTGACGAAGATGTCGTTCGGCCCGAGGAGCAGCTTCAGGAGGAGGATGTAGGCGAGCAGGACCTGGTCGTTGACACGGACAACAACAAGGCCGAAGATTTCGGGCGTTTGGAGAGTATTGGCGGCGGTTTTCGCGACTACATGGACGAGGCGGGGCCCTTTCGCAGAAAGGTTGCGACGGATGAGCCGGATCGTAAACTGCAGGCGATAAAGAACACCGTCGCGCCTCCTCAGTCGCTGCATCAGTACTTGACCGAGCAATGGGGCTTGGTCGAGGCCGAGGAGTCGGTGAAAAAAGCCGGCTCTATGATCATAGACTACATCGACAAGCGGGGGTATCTGACGGTCAGGCTGGAGCAGTTGCACAACAAGGACCGGGATGATTTCACGCTTGGCGATTTGACGGCAGCCTTGGAGCTTGTACAGAAGCTGGAGCCGGTTGGTGTTGGCGCTCGTGATCTAAGAGAGTGCCTGCTTATCCAGATGTCGCAGCGCGGTGAAGACATGAGTTTTGAGACTAAGCTCGTGGCCGAACACATGGATGCGCTGCTCGAGAATCGCCTGCCGGACATCGCCAAGAAGATGGACTGCGACGTTGAGAGGATCAATCAGGCCATCGAGCGAATGAGCAAGCTTGACACCTCTCCCGGGCTCCAGGTTGGGCAGGATCGAAATCAGCCCGTAACTCCCGACGTGATAGTGGAGCCGTCGAATGATTCGGACGGCTACTCTGTGCGCCTGGCCGATTCGAGTCTGCCAGTTCTTCGGTTGAACAACGACTACACGAAGATGGCCAAGGATGGCAAGATCGGCGAGGAAACACGGAAGTTTCTTAACGACAACATCCGTTCCGCCCGGTGGATTTTGGATGCGATCGAACAGCGGAAGAATACCTTGCTAAAGGTGGCGACGGCGGTAGTGAAATATCAACGAGATTTCTTTGAAAAGGGACCGCTTCATCTTCGACCTCTGCCGATGTCGAAGGTCGCCGATGAAGTTGGCGTCCATCTTGCCACGGTGTCCCGTGCCGTTGCCGGCAAGTACGTGCAGTGCCCGATGGGTATAATGCCTCTGCGAAAGTTCTTCAGCGGCGGGATGGAAGATGCCAATGGCCAGGCCCGTAGCTGGGAAGCAATAAGGGTCAAGCTGCAGCAGATCATCGACGCCGAGGACAAAACCCACCCTTTGAGTGACGACCAGATACGCAAGAAACTGGCAGATGTGGGTATCACGAATCTGGCCAGACGAACCGTCGCAAAGTACCGCAAGCTGTTGAACATTCCCACCGCAAGATTCAGGAAGAAATACTGAACTTGCCGCCGGTCCGCAGCGCCCGGAGGCGCTCAGTTTGCATCCCTCCTGAGTGTCACACGAATCACCCGATCTTTGCCCGGGGCCAGAACCTCGCCCAGGCCGATGACTCTGTCGTTGTGCGATTCCAGAGACGCCTCATTCGTTTCGGTATCGAGATCGATCCTGAAATCGCTCGAGTCGTCGCCGTTGAAATCAATCTCCTCACTGATCGACGCCGGTAGCGAGCCGTCACCGGCCTTCAAAGTCACCTGAACGAACCCGCGTGCGCGTGGTCCAAATAGACCACCGAAGACCGGGCGATGTACGTGGGTTTCGTACGTGCCGCGGTCAACGACAGAGGTGATATCCCCTCCGGTGCACCAGGGAGAGACCTTCAACTTGGTGAAGGAAACGAGCTTACGGGCCCAGAAATTCATACCGATAAACGTTGCCAGTACAATCGGCACGGCCATCAGGGCCCAAACGTATGCCATTGGTGCCTTCAGGCGACTCATGGTGTAGTTACCTTACTGAATTACCTTATCATGCTTCCTGTCGTGACTAAGAGCGAAATTCTTTCGAGAGCTCCGAAAACCATTCCGCTGGCCATGATCGATAAGAAGAGAAACGCGGGATAGACAAAGAGCAGCCGGGCTCGCTCATGGCTGAGGCCAATGGGTGTGCCCTTGATATGGAACGAGACAGCTTCTTTCGGGCAAGAGTCAACGCACTTTCCACATTTGGTGCACGTTATCCTTGGTTTGCCTGCGTCTATGCTCTCGCTGTCTACCGAAAACGTCGGGCAGACTTTCGAGCATAGATTGCATTTGGAGCACTTCTCAGGATCGATTCGAACGTCGAAGATGTTGAGCTTATTGGTGAAGGACTGAAATGCCCCTATGGGACAGAACAAGCCGCACTGTGTTCGGCGCTTCGTCAGTATCGGCAGGATGATCACCAGGCCAATGAACAGTGAGAAGAAGATAATCGTCTGCAGCAGTACCGTGGAGGAAGAGATCTCTTCGAATTCCGTTACCGCTTTGAAGGGACAAAGCCACCCACAGTAGGTCGGCGACAGGCTCGCGGCCGAGGTCAAGACAATCACGAGCAATATCGCAAAGGGAAGATAAGTCCATTTCTTGCTGATATTCTTGATGATCGGTTTCTTCGCTATGCAGGAGAAGCCTTCGTCCAGCCCGCCATAGAAACAGCCCCAGCTGCACCAGGCCCGCCCCAGGGCAATTGACGCTCCCAGCCAAAGAACCAGCATCGTCCCGATGGCCGCGAAACCCTCCAGCATAGACCCCGGAAAGATGATCGTTCTGGTAAAGGCCGCGGGTATAATCACCATCGGGATGACCATGTGGCAGAATGGGGTGTCGCCCTGAACCATATCCTCGTGGCTCAGGACCATGCTGCCCCTTGTTTCCACCAGGTTCGAGATGAAGGAGATGACGAAGCAGAGTGAGTACACCACGAAAAGAGTCGATCGGTACCTGTTGGTTCTTCGCGTGTACATCATCAAAAAGAACATCCCGTTGATGAACACGTAAGTGATGGTCAGTGCCACCTGTTGCATGCGCTCCTGGGGTAGACCCACGCCCGACAGCATGAAACCTGTCAGCAGAAGCATCGGCAGAGTCAACAGAATTGCTTTGACCAGACTCCTGGAGTGGCCTTTGTCGTCGTCACTCACACGTGCCATCAGTTGAAACTTCCTTTAATTGCCAGCAACCCGAGGCATAGATAGTAGACTCCTATGACACCGGCGGCAAGTCTGCCTGTCGGTCTGAGAAAGTCATGGCGTCTTAGCAGACCTAATCCGGACAACGGTATAAAATAGATAGACGTTCCTGCGAAAAAGGTCAAGAAGAACATCAGGCAGCCCCACAGGCTCTCCATCTCGGCGGCGCTGGCAAAAGCCAACAGGAATGGGGGACAAACGTTCAGGCCGGTCAGCAGACCCAGTGCCACGGGAAAGAGCATGCGATGTCCCGGAAATGCCCACTTGCCGAGAGACTTAGCGGACTTTGCCAGGCATCGCAGCGGATTTCCAAATCCGTACAGAATCAGCAGTATGGCAAGGACGGTGTAGATTAGACCGAAGACCAAGGTGCGATTGGGCAGATTCTGGACGAGAGTGACGTTCGCGAGCCATGCGATCACCGCGAACAGGGAATATCCAATTAGCCGGCCGCTCAGGAAGCACAGAAGGGTCACGATATTCCGGCGTGTCTTGTTTGCCTCACCCAGCAGATACGGAACCAATATGGGAGCGCAGTAGGCCAAACAAACAGACCCACTGGCAAGACCTAAGAGGAATCCCTTCATGTGGTTCGCCCAAAGCAATAGTTCAACAATCCGGTGCTATGATAGGCCGAAGTGCGAGGCATTGCAAAGGCAAGCGGGGATGGTTGTTGAGGACGGGGTCGGGAATACTCGCCCAAAGTCCGTCAGCCACTATTCGGCGATGACTTTTTCGCCCTTGACAGGCGAATAATCCGGCTTCGATTTGCGCTTGCCGGCCTCTATTACTGTCATCTGCTCGAAGTAGCATTTGATGCCTGTTCCATCCTGGATAACGGGTGTATTCTGAAGGTGATAATGCAGGTGAGGTTCCGACGAGTTTCCCGAGTTTCCGCACAGAGCTATGACTTGTCGCTTCTTGACGCGGTCACCGACCCGCACCTTTATGCTGCCGAGCTTCAGGTGAGCGAGTACAGATACCTCATGTTCCGTGTGCTGTACGAATACCGCGTTGCCCAGGCCTGAGTAGGGATTCATGGAGCCCGGCACGTTGTCTCTGACTCCGCGGATTACGTCCGTTACCGTTCCGTCGGCCGGAGATAGAATTTCCCTGCCAAAGGCGAAGTAGTCTTCGTTTGCGTTGCTGTCGTCCGCTCTGGTTCTGCCCTTCTCGTCGGCACCCAGGAAATCGAATGCAAATCGTTGGTTCGCGACATCGTGATGTTGGTTGAGTTCTTTTGTATCTCCACCCCAGGCGACAAACCAACGCCCCTTGAAAGGCAGTGAAAGTCTCGTCGCATTTCGCTCCGGGAAAGGCAGGTCCGGCTTGTGCGGCAGCAACAGCAATCCAGTAACCTTGTCTTGGTCATCCAGCCACAACGTTATGTCCAGTTTTCCGCGTTCACAGTGCGCGACGAAAACAGCGTGGTCGGGCGGAACCAGTCGCGGCTGGTCAACCTTCTTGATTCTGCCATATTCGGCTGATAGATCTTGTAAGAAGGGCGTCCTCTTGGCCAGTGGAAGAAAATCCTGCATATTCTGTGCAAGGTCGTTCCCGACGCCCGCGTAGTCACCTTCGTTGATGGCCTTGACTATCCTGCCCAGAACTTTCTCAAATCGACTTGGTGCCGCATCTTCCGCCAAGACAGACGCTGCCGCTAACAACACTGCTACCACTGCGAACAGCTTTCGCATCTTGTCTACCTCCCATTCCTCTGTTGCTCTTTGCTTTGATCAACACTGCGGATACGCGCCTTGCCCGGGCTCGGTTCCGGCGCCGGCTCTTTCAGATTCTCCTGGCACTTACGGACCAGGTGTCGACTCGTTCTCATAATCTTGTACAAGTCACGTGGCATTTTCGCCAGAAAATCCTATCTACGGAGTTCGATTCTACCGAATCCTGCCGCGGGGGTCAGATAGAAAACGGATTGTTCCTCGGAGATCACGTCACCGCGGGACATTCGAGCGACAGCATGCTTGCCGGCACCACTGCATAATTTGCCCGGTCGCCGTGGTTCGCCCTTGGTCAGAGTCCCTGCCATGCGTCGGTGGCAAAAAAGATGCTATCGCCATTGGGATGGGGTCCCGACGGGATTCGACGAAGATACGCGCAGCCGGTTGATGTTCTGGAGCGAATTTTGTATAATCAAGGGCAAGAGGTGGTAATGCCGGGAGCACGAGAGAGACATTGGCTGCATGTGAAGGCTCACACAACGAGCCTAATTCTCTGCTTGTGCTTTGCCGGGCCGGTGGCAGGCGATTATGTGCGGGGCGATTTCAACAGAGATCAGAGGGTCGATTTCGATGACCTGACATTTCTCGCACGCAACTGGCTCTACGGAAGGTGCGTAGCTCCCGCGTGTGAGGCCGACCTAGATTACGCGAGAGGCGTCACGTTCACCGACTTGTCGATTCTTGCGGAGAATTGGCGGACTCCAGAAGCCCTGGTTGGGACAGAGAGGCCGACTAATGCGGGTATTCTGCGTCTGGCCCGGGAGTGGCGCTGGTGTGAATGCAGTGACGTGAACGAGATCGTGCCGTTCCGCGGCTGGACGTGCGAGAGTCTGGCTCCGATTTCGCAGGGCATGGTTGATTTTGACAAACTGAATGCTTCCTGGCAGCCGGACAAACTGAAATGTCATCGAATCCTTTGGAAGGCCTTTAGGGTGCCTTTGGATTGGCGCGGTAAAACCGTATGGTTCACTTATGACACGCGCCGTTTCAACACCGCAAGACCTCAGGAGGTCTTGCTCAACGGACGACCGGTGCCCGTTCGTCTGTGTACCTATGCCTATGGATTTAACAAGGGTGAATGGGGTGCTGTTACGGAACCACCGGAGAATCTGACTCATTTGTTCGCTGACGTTGGCCCTTACCTGCGCTTCGACCGGCCCAACATCGTTGCACTCCGCATAATAAAATGGACACCCGACCGAAACTCAGGGGTCTGGATATACTGTACGCCGGAGAAGGAGCGCGTGCTTTTCTTGAACACGCCCGAAGTGTCTGCCACAGCCAGGCAGATGATCGACGACTACGCATCCTCAGTCGCCAAGGTCTTCGATGTTGAGCCGATAATACGGACAGCGTCCTTTCAGACCGCTGATGAGCAGCGAGCGTACGTCACAAGCTGCTACTATAGCGACCGGATCTCCGGTGCGATTTTCATCGGGCAGTTTCCGCGGTTTGCCAAGCAACCGCCAGGTGGCTGCCCTCGGTATTACGAGGATCTGGATGCGGATTTCGTGGACGTGGACGGAAATGATGCATTCGACTGGGTAGATATTTCGGCCAACTTCGGGTGCGAGATATGGACGAGCTGGATTCGCCTGATTCCCACAAGGGAGCACCTGTTCGTTCCCTATCTGCAGAAGATTCTGGACTATTATGCAGGCCGATTCTGCTTTCCCGACGAGCCCGTCGCCCGTGATTGGCGAGATGGGGTGTGGGAGCGAAATCCGTGGCCTGAGCGGGGAATCTACGACTTTGATGCCCTTATGCGTCCCTCAGATTTCATCGAGGTGACGGGCCATGGCGGCGTTGCGATTGGCCCTGGTCCACACACAGCAGTGAGGCCAGATGACATAAGAGAACGCATCTATCCCGGTAGCATAACGATGTTTCTGGGAGGCTGCGAAACGGGTTTGTTTGGCTCGGAACTCGAGCAGACTGAGGCCAGGACCGCGGAGAAATATCTCTTTGGCCGGTCCCTGACCCAGGTAGTCAGCGCCAATGCCAGAGGCGGGACACTTCGGATGAAGCCCAACGTGCCAGGATGGGCGGAGGCCCTGCTCGAAGTGTGTCCCCACTTCGGTATCTTTCATTGCTGGAAGACCGATATGTGGGGCGAGACCGAGCCCGGCGTCAATCGGACCTACGAGGATTCAGGCGACACGCTCCTGGGCAATCCGTTTGTGGGCCTTCACCGTGTGCCTGTTGCAGACTGGGGCAGTATCTCGGGCAAGGTTTCTGCCATAGCATCGGATCGGGTGGAAGGGTTTTATGTCTCTGTCACGCTCGACACCGGCCCCGACTCTCGGGACCCCGACCCTCGCTCCCGCGACGGCAAGTGGCTCGGAAGGGTGCGGACCAGCGACACCGGCGAATACCAATTAGACTACCTTGCTCCAGGGCAGTACAACGTTGAACTGCACCTGAATGCCCTGGAGAGTATGCAGAGCACCGCCACAGTTTTTACCGGTCGGCGCAGGCAAGTCAACTGGCAGCTTCCAAGGCTGTGGCGTGTCAGTGGGACAATACTCGATCCGAACGGTGTTGCGAACCACAGGGGATGGGTGGAGATGTCCGCCAGGCCCGACCCTTGGAAGCCTTATTTCTATGACCTGTTTGGTGTCTGCCCCGACGAGCAAGGTCGGTTCGAGCTGTTCGGTGCTGAGCCTGCAACCTTCTACCTCACATCTCGCATCAAGTTCGGTGGCGACTACTATCGGTCGGAGCCCAACAGTGTGACAGTAGGCGGTTCTGAGAGCCTCGACGTCGGTTCTCTGTGGGCCCGAGAGCCGGACAAGGCGGAGTGAGTCCATCACGTTGGCCGCAACGCACGCGCGCCGGGCCGCCCAGTTGGAGCTCCTCGGTGCCGCTTCATAGGGCCTCGGCGGAGCCGAAAGCGTCGACCAACCAATCGAGCGTTTGTGGGGGACTCTCCCGGCATTTGGGGAGAGCAACAAAGGAGAAATGGCCAGATTTTTGTTGAACTCTGCACAGCTACGTGAGTATATTATCACATAGTTATATGGTTAAGGAGAAAGACTATGCCAATGAGCGCTACCAAGCAGTTGCTACTTGAGAAACAGGCCGAGATAGCAAAGGCGATAGCCCACCCCTTGCGAATTGCAATCGTTGATTTCCTAAAGGACGGTGAACAATGCGTTTGCGATATCGCCGAGTATGTGGATTCGGAGAGGTCTAACGTATCGCGTCACCTTTCGGTGATGGTTGGCGCGGGCATTCTGGAATCTCGCAAGGAGGGGCTGAAGGTTCTCTACAGGCTCAAGTGTGCTTGCATCGTCGAGTTCTTCTCGTGTGTAAGTGAGGTTATCAAACAGGAGGCCAGGGAGAATAAGAGGCTTCTTAGAGCCCTTTGACGGAGTGCGCACGGGATGAACTGGAAAGCTGAGTGGAAGATACTCGCCGGGCTTGTTGGCATCTTTCTTGTCATCTACTCTTTACCGTTGCAGAACGCAAAGGTTCAGGAGGGAATTCAGGAGGCGTTTCGGCTGCTGCAGTGGTACGCACGCAACCATACGCTGGCCTGTATTGTGCCGGCGCTGTTCATTGCGGGAGCTATCATCACTTTCCTGTCTCAGAACTCGGTGATGCGATACTTGGGCCCGCGATCGAATCCGGTTTTGGCATACGCTGTTGCCTCAGTTGCGGGCTGTGTCTTGGCCGTTTGCTCGTGCAGTGTGCTTCCCATGTTTGCGGGTATCTACCGTCTGGGAGCAGGTCTTGGACCCGCGACGGCGTTTTTGTATTCGGGGCCTGCGATAAATGTCCTGGCAATCTTCCTGAGCGCACGGGTCTTGGGCTTTTCGATCGGAGCGGGTCGGGCTGTCGGCGCTGTGGCCTTTGCTGTGGTGATTGGTCTGAGCATGGCCTGGGTTTTTCGCAGGAGTGAATCGGAGAAGGCTGAGGCCGTGATGCAAATGCCGGAGCCTGAGAAACCTCCGCGATCTATCGGCAGGACGGGACTCTTCCTTGCCTGCATGATTCTGTTTCTCGTATTCAGCGACTGGTTTAATCCCGGCAACGTTGTGGTTGAAACCAGCGATGGTTGCCAATTCAAGGCGGTGGTCATCCACGAGACTAAGGATGCGGTTCGATTTCAATTGGAGCAGGATGTCGGCTCAGACAAGGCCGGCGACAAAATAACCCTGCAAAAAGCGGAAATAGCGGGTACCTGGGAACGCAAGACCTGGGTGCTGGCGATCTATCATGTTCGGTGGTATCTGGCAGCTCTGACGGCGTTGGCTGTACTTGTTATTGCCTGGAGGTGGTTCGAGAGAGATGAAATCCGAGAGTGGATGCACAACACCTGGGAGTTTGCCAAGCTGCTGGTACCGCTGCTGTACGCTGGGGTGTTTGTAGTTGGTTTTGTGAGTGTTCTGCTGCCGGAGAAGCAGGTCGCGCACTGGGTGGGTGATAACAGCATCAGGTCGAATCTGGTCGCCAGTGTCATCGGGGCCTTTTGGTATTTTGCGACACTGACGGAGATTCCCATCACCGGCGCGTTGATGAAGCTGGGTATGCACAAAGGCCCGGTGCTAGCGCTGCTGCTGGCGGGGCCGGCCCTGTCGCTGCCCAACATTCTCGTCATCCGAAAGGTGGTGGGCAATATCAGGACAGCAGTTTTCATTCTACTTGTGGTCGTGATGTCCACAGTTGCCGGGTTGTTCTTTGGAGCGTTTTGGGGATAGGACAAATCATTTGGTTTGACAAAGCCGCTTGCTCGTCGCCGCGGCTGTATAGGTTTGTTGTTAAGGTGGCACTGATCTGTAAAGGATGATTTCCAACGATGATGCATCCCATTGGTAGAAACTCGGACACTGGCAATACAAGTAAGGGCAAGGGACTCAGTGTCTTTGAGAAGTACCTGAGTTTGTGGGTACTCCTCTGTATTGCGGCCGGTATTGTTTTGGGCAAAGTGTGGCCGGAATTTGTCAGATGGCTCGACGGTCTGGCCATCTACGTCAATCAGGCACCTGTTGTCTCCATCCCGATAGCTATCTGTTTGTTCTTCATGATGTATCCAATCATGGTCAAGATCGATTTTGCCGAGGTGCTCAAGGCAGGTAAGAGCATCAGGCCTGTGGGACTGACCCTGTTTGTTAACTGGGCGATCAAGCCATTTACCATGTATGCAATATCGCTATTCTTCCTCGGCACGGTGTTCTACGGTCTGATTGGGCCCGAGGCGGTCGATCATGTGAAGATGCCTTTTGGCTTGGATTTGCCCGTCGGCGCCACCTACGGGGTCGGGACGGTCATCGAATCCGAGGGTGCGAAGATGCTCGAAGTCCCGCTGTGGAGAAGCTATTTGGCCGGCTGTATTCTGCTGGGGATTGCCCCCTGCACCGCCATGGTTCTTGTCTGGGGATACCTTGCCAAGGGCAATGACGGCCACACGGTGGTAATGGTGGCGATTAACTCTTTGACCATGCTGCTACTCTACGGCCCCTTGGGTGGGTTTCTGCTTGGGGTCGGCAGGCTCCCTGTCCCCTGGCAGGCGCTATTGCTTTCGATAGCCATATATGTCGCCCTGCCGCTGGTTGCCGGATATCTGTCTCGCAAATGGATCATTTCCACCAAAGGCCAAGATTGGTTCCGCGAAAGGTTTCTGCATTTTCTCACGCCTATCACCATAATTGCACTGCTTGTGACCCTGGTTCTGCTATTCTCGTTCAAGGGAGACGTCATTCTCTCCAATCCGCTGACGATACTCTGGATTGCGATACCTCTGTTTATTCAGACGACTTTTATCTTCGCTCTCGCCTACTGGCTTGCGAAGATTCTGAGACTTGAGTACCGCGATGCAGCTCCATCTGCGATGATAGGCGCATCAAATCATTTCGAGGTTGCGATAGCCACGGCGACCATGTTGTTCGGTTTGTCGTCCGGGGCGGCTCTGGCCACCGTGGTCGGTGTGCTAATAGAGGTGCCGGTGATGCTGGCGCTCGTCAGGATGTGCTTGGCGACACGTAAATGGTTTGGCCCGATCGCGTCTGAAGAGGTCTGATCTACGGAAACGCATCGTCCGTGAGTTGTTTTGAAAGGTGACGCGATGAAGAGAATACAGATTCTTGGTACGGGCTGCCCCAAGTGCACGAAGCTGGCAGAAAACGCGGACGCCGCTGTTAAGGAACTGGGCGAAGATTACGAAATAGAGAAGGTCACAGACATCAGCGAGATCATGAAGTTTGGCGTAATGATGACACCTGTGCTGGCCGTGGACGGTAACGCAAAGACAATCGTGTTCATCATGTTGGTCGTTGTCATGTCAACGATCGTGAGAATGCTGTTCGGTGCTATCTGGGGATAGATGCGTGGCCAAGGCTGGAAAAACTGAACCCGCCGTCGGCTATCCACCGGAAGAAGGTTGTTACCTTCGGGGCAACGACTATTCGCCTGTGGCGGTCGTGGTCATCCTGCGCTGGGGGCGGGAAGAGACGCCTGCGGATATTGAGAAACTCGTCCGAGTCGCGACTGAAAGTGGCGCGGCCTTGGCTGGCACGTTGCAAACGGAGAACATCGGCATCGAAAAGATCATCTGCAATGTCGTTGCCAATCCCAATATTCGCTACCTCATTGTTTGCGGTCCGGAATCGCCCGGACATTTGGCCGGAGAGGCCTTGCTGGCACTGGCTGAGAACGGGTTGGACGAGCGGAAGCGAATCATCGGTACCGAGGCACCGACGCCGTACATCTTCAACCTCCAGCCGGAATTTGTGCAGCGATTTCGTGACCAAGTCGCCTTGGTAAACCTTGTAAACGAAGGTTCACCCGAAGTACTCCGGCAGGGGGTGTGGACTTGCTATCAGGAAGAGCCAGCGGTCTTCAGAGGATATCGGCTTCATGATCCCGGTGCTTATCCGGCGGAGCCGCTGAGCGGCAAGATTACCTGGAGAGTGACCCAGCCTTCTTCGGAGCCCAAAAGCAACGAAGAACGCGCTCAGCGAGACAAGATCATGAATCTGATTGAGCACATCAGGAAATCAAATCAGAGGGGTGGACACCTCAATATAGAACAGAGCCAGGGAGAGGAAGATGCGTATATACAGGAGCAAGACAGATGAAGAAGATACAAATTCTGGGTACGGGTTGTCCGAAGTGCAGGACGCTGGCAGCAAACGCGGACGCCGCTGCTAAGGAGCTGGGCGAAGATTACGAAATAGAAAAGGTCACAGACATCAACGAGATTATGAAGTTTGGCGTCATGATGACGCCGGCGTTGGCCGTGGACGGTAACGTGAAGACTGTCGGCAAAGTGCCCTCGCCGGATGAAATAAGGCAAATGCTTGCTTAAATCCATGAGCAAAAGGCCTAATGTGGCTGCTTAAGAGGTATGAGAAATGGCTCAGGAAAATTCTCGCGAGCGAGGTGGTGGTCCGGTGCTTGTATTTGCCTGTTCGGGCGCCGCTGATGTCGGCGAAATCGCCGACCGTGCCGCCAGGTACATGGCCAAGGACGGTGCAGGGAAAATGTTTTGCCTGGCGGGCATCGGCGGCGGGGTCGAAGGCATTATGAAGAAGACGGAATCGGCCTCAAAGATCCTGGCCGTCGACGGTTGTGAACTGGACTGTGCCAGGAGTTGCCTTCAACGAGCCGGCTTCACCGCGTTCCAACACCTGAGAGTCACCGACTTGGGTATGAGCAAGGGACAAACGGCCGCTACGGATGAGAACATCATCGCAGTGGCAAGAAAGGGTGCGGACTTGCTGAGTTAGACGAATCTCAGTTGCCAGGGCAGCCGAGTGCACGTGATAGAATTGCCCGTATTGTTGATGCAGTGTCCGTGTCGTGGTGGCAAAGGCCATCCGTTTGCGTTACTTGCCGTCGTGGCAGGTATGTGGCTTTTGGTGGCCTGGATGCGGTCGCTGTGGCGAAAGGAAGGTGTTTCGAGCATGAGTAAGATTGGGAAAATAGCAGTTGTTGTGCTTTTGATTGTGGCGATAACAGTGGTGATTGCGATCAAACAGCGCTACTCCGGCGAAGAGACCGGAGCGGCGTCTTCCGGTCAGCAGAGCCAGCTTGTCGGAAAGGGCCTGCCTGCGCTGATAGATCTTGGAGCGGGTGAATGCATACCATGCAAGATGATGGCTCCGATGCTTGAAGAGCTTAAAGCCGAATTCGCGGGCAGATTGCAGGTCGAATTCCTGGACGTCCACAAGGACCCTGATCTCGTAGCCAAATACGAGATCAGCATCATGCCCACCCAGATTTTCTATGATGCAACCGGCGAGGAGCTATTTCGGCACGAGGGTTTCTACTCCAAAGAAGACATCCTGGCCATGTGGAAGGAACTCGGCGTCGATCTTTCAGAGCCAACGAGCAGCTTACCGGCTTTCGAAAGACTTGTGCCTGCGCAGGTCGACAACAGGCCCAAAGACGAGATCTGCTACATGTGCGATGGCGATGTCGATCCTAAGACGCTCGTGACGGTTAGGACCGACAAAGGGCCGGTCAGGCTCTGCAGCCCGCATTGCTACTTCATCATGTACTCGTGCCTGACCGAGGACAAGACCGGGTTTGACAAAAAGGTCTCGGTCACGGGTTGGGCCACAGCCGAACCCATTGCCGCTGCGGAGGCGACGTATCTCTATGGGCTCGATCGTCGGACTGGCCGGCCCACCATCAAAGCCTTCACCGGCCAGATACGGCCCGGCCAAGCGGCTCCTGGCGGGACCGTCATTGATTGGCAAGTCTTGCAGGAGAAGGAGCTGGCGATTCGGTGTGGCTTCTGCGACCGGGCGGTCTACGCTGAAGATGCGGCTGTGGTCAAAGCCGACGGGCTGTCCACGTGGGGCTGCTGCTCTCACTGTGCGTTGGGTGTGGCTGCCAGAACCGGCAAAGACATAGAAGTCCGGGAGAAAGACCGCCTCACGGACCAGCAGATAGTAATCAAGACGTTGAACGGCAATGTGGCCTCACTGGAACCGGCAACCGCAGTGGCTTGGTTCGGCCAGCGCCGCAAACCCGACGGCACATGGGGCTCGGCCGGCTGTTTCCATCAGGGCTTCTTCGTCAACGCCGAGAACCTCAAGAAATGGGTCGAGCAGAATCCCTACGAAACCGGCAGGCTGATCAGCATAAGCCAGGCGCTCGCTGCCAAGATGAGACTGTCGCCCCAGCAGATTCAGAAGGCGTGCAAGATCGGCGAGTGTGTGCCGAAGTAACCGCCTGCCAGCCGGATTTGAATGCAGAATTGAGATTTTAAGGACACAGATGAAAACTTCAGCGTTTTCCATAGTCACATTTCTTTGCCTGCTGTCTTTGGCAGCGGTTATTCAGGGAGCCGAAAAGCATGACGCGGCCGGCTCACCTTCATCATCGGCACCACGCCGGACAGTCAACGACCTCTATCCGGACCTAACGAGAGGAGCATTGAGCTACGCCGTGGCCGCGACGTTGCCCGAAGAGACATTGCTCCGGGCCGGGACGCTCGTCGTTGACGACAAAGAGGTGATGGAAGAGATCGCAAAAGCTCCGTCGCAGATGCAGCAAAAACTCAAGAAGAACGCAATCTTCCTGCTGGAGCGGATTGCCACTTTTGAGCTATTGCTGGCCGAGGCGAGGGCTGATGCTGCCAAGAGCAGCAGGGACATACTCGATAAGGAAGAACCGGAAATAATCCAGGATTACCTCCGTGGCCTGACCAACAAGGCGAAGGTTAGCGACGCAGAAATCCGGGACTTCTACAGCAGCAATACTGAAATGCTGCGGGGTGTTTCTCTTGTGCAGGTCAGACCCCAGATCGAGCAGTTCCTGCTTCAGCAAAAACAGCAGGAACTAATAGACCAGCATGTCCGGACCGTCGGCCGCAGAATGCAGATCGAAATTTCCGCCTCATGGCTTGATGTTCATGCAGCCTTGGCGACAGATAACCCTGTTGACAAGGCCCGTGCAAATGGCAGAGCTTCGCTGATCGATTTTGGCTCCACCGGATGTGTGCCATGCGACATGATGGCGCCAGTACTGGCTACACTGCGGGAGAAATACAAGGGGCGACTCGATGTTCTCTTCGTTCATGTCGGAGAAGAACCGATACTTGCATCACGTTACGGTGTGGAGTCTATTCCTGTCCAGATATTGTTCGACAGAACCGGCAAAGAGATCTTTCGTCACGTCGGCTTCTTGTCACAGGAACGGATCGAGAAAAGACTGGCTGAAATTGGGGTCAAATAGCGGATGGAAAAACTCTTTACGACGCTGACGCACGCTGTTGAGGGGACACCAGCAATAGCTCTTACGGCCGCCTTCATCTGGGGCATACTCAGCATCCTGCTGAGTCCCTGTCATCTCGCCAGCATTCCCTTGATCGTTGGTTTTATCGACAATCACGGACGAATGTCCACCAAGAGGGCCTTGGCAATCTCCTCGCTCTTTGCCGTTGGGATTCTAATTACGATAGCTGTGATCGGCGTAATAACCGCTGCCGTCGGACGCATGATGGGTGATGTCGGCAAGTACGGAAACTACTTTGTGGCCGTCATATTCTTCGTGGTTGGCCTGCATCTTCTCGGTGTGATTCCGATGCCTTGGTCGGGCCCGGGACAGGTTGCGATGAAGCGCAAAGGCATTCTGGCGGCATTCATTCTGGGTCTTGTCTTTGGTGTTGCTCTTGGCCCTTGTACGTTTGCCTTCATGGCGCCAATCCTCGGTGTGACATTCAGGCTTGCCTCGACAAGTCTGTCTTATGGGGTATCACTTCTTATGGTCTACGGGATTGGTCATTGCTCGGTCATTGTTTTGGCTGGCACGTCAGCCGGATTGGTTCAGCGTTATATGAACTGGAACGAGAAGTCCAAGGCCACAGTGGTAATCAAAGGGATATGCGGTATCGCCGTCATGCTGTGCGGCCTTTACCTTATTCTCATTGCCCCTTAGTCTGATCGGTAGTGCGGACATTGGCTGTTGACATCGCCTGCCGAGTGTGGTAGAAACAGCTGCAAATCGTTATGCAATCGACTGCTGTGAGCGTCGAGGAGTATAAGTCGGCCGTATCAGGGAAGGGGTATGGAGAATGAGTTTTCCAGGTAGTGACCGAGGAGCCGAGAAATCCGAAATTCTCGTGGATGACAACGGCCCACCGACGGCAGAGGATGTGGATGCATTGCTCGAATCGGCAAACGCGGGTATCTCCAAGTATTTAAGAGACGCCCTGGCTGCCGGCAAAATCGACCAACAGTTGTACGAGGCTGCGGAGAAACATACGTTTGCCAACCTCCGGCAATGGTTGGCGGATCCGCATGTAGATTCAATCCTGCCACTCTGGAAGCAGGGGGTCTACATAGCAATTAGACAAGCCGAGGATTGCGCTCGCGAGGGCGACTACAAGGGGTGGGAGAACATTGTGAACGCCTTTCGCCAGTCGGTGCGTTTTGGCACCGGCGGGATACGAGGCTTAATGGCGTTCGACAAGAAGTCCATTGAGCAGCTCGACGATGAGGCACTCGGAGGAATACATGCACCTATTCTAAAAGGGCCGAACACTATTAATGATCTGGTCTTCTTGCGGACCTCTGCTGGCGTCGCCAAATATGGCAAGGACAGAAACCCTCCCTTTGAAAAGGTTGTGATCGGCTTCGACAGTCGCATCGGGGGAAAGAATTTAGCCATCCTCATTGCTCAACTGTTCCTTGATTATGACTACACGGTATACCTGTTCGATGCGCCATGTCCGTATCCGGAAGTTACGTTCGCTATTCCGTATGCGGATTCCGAGGTGCAGATAAAGGCCGATGTGGGGATTCTGATCTCCGCCAGCCATAACGATTATCGCTATAACGGCTACAAGCTATCATGCGCGAATGGCTCACAGTTCGATCCCGAAGAGCGCGATGATATGTACAATGACTACATCAGCAAGGTCAGGTTCGAGGACATCCCACAGCCCAGATCTTTTGCTGACTTTCCTGATGGCAAGCTATGGTTCCTGGGGGGTGAGGAACCTGTTGATGGATTCGACTATGCCGGCAAACAGGGCAGCCTAATCAATATCCACCAGAAACACCGAGAGCACGTGAAGAGTTTCTTTTTGACGCCGGACTTGAAGGGGCGACAAGAAGACTCTCCGGCCCCGCTGCGGATAGGGTACTGCGCCTTTCACGGTGCCGGTCGCGTGGCGGTCCCAAGATTATTGACGGAAGTCGGATTCACCGACATCAAGATAATCAAGGACAGAAAACTGAATGATCTGAGCGGTCTGTTTCCATCCTTCAATAGCAGAGCGGGCCGCGAGCAACAACCGGACCCCGGTGATCCGCGGGCAGCGGAAACGGCGGTCGAGGCCTTCAAAAAGGATTACCCGGGAGAGTTTCAGAATACCGACATAATCATCGGGACCGATCCTGACGCCGACCGGTGCGGCATTGTTGTCAAGGTACCTCACAATCAGCAGCACCTTTACCCAAAACGGCACAAGATTGAAAACGGCCAGAGACCCGATGACGACAGGTTCGTTGTCCCCATTCCCGAGAGCGAACAACACAAGTATCCTCCAAATAACTACGTGTTGTTGCCTGCCGATGACGCTTGGGCGCTGCTGCTCTGGTATCGCCTGAAACGCGAGACCGAGAAGCACGGTGACGTCCAGGACGCAGAGAAGAAATTCATTACGCTATCCCATACGACTTCAGATTCCATAACACGTCTTGCGCGCAAATATGGTATCGGAGTCGTCAGAACCTGGGTTGGATTCGCCGCACTCGCAGCAGCGACGCGCGACGTGAGGGAAAGCACAGTCAATGACATTCTGGGCCTTGTCAATGGTCGCGGCCAAGACACATCGAGGGAATATGTCCAAAGACAACTGTGCCATCCGTTTGTCTGTGACTGTCTGGACATGGACTTGAACCGATCCATCAACATAGGGGCGCTGGAGCAAAGCAACGGCTTCTCCATTCTCGGCGGCCCGCCGCCTGACGGCAGGTCTATTGGTCAGGGCGGCCATGTCCGCGACAAAGACGGCACCTTCGCGGCGGTGTTAATGGCCGAGGTTGCCGCATGGGCAAAGGAAAATGGCACCACGCTGTTTGAACTGATTGATCAGAAGGTTTACCTCGATCCTGATGTCGGCCTGTTCGTTAATCTCTACGAGCCCGATCCGCTGGACGGAGAATACCCCGGGATTGAGGGAGACCGACTGAAGAAATCCATCCTTCGGCGGGCCCTCGGCTATTTCCAACTCGGCCTGACCGGCGATCTGAAAATTGGTGGTGTCCAGGTTAAGTCCGCCTGTATCTATCGAACCGGGAAATACGATGCGATCTATCCGGCGACTTACGATTTTCAGTTCCCGGATGAAGGCGTGCGATTCTTCTTCGACAACGAAAAGGTCGATCACCTGACAGTCAGACCTTCAGGGACGGGCAATGCGCTGCGGTTCCATATCCAGCTTCACGAGGACAGGATCGAGAATGAAGCGCAACTGATCGAGAGGAAGGAGCAGCTCCACAAGAAGGGCAGGGCAATAATGAACGGCATAAGAGACCTATTGAAAGCCCCAAGAACCTGAAATCCACTTTCAGCCGAGGGCCGAACCTCGGTGACCAACCGGCGTTTGTGGTCTCATGTACTAGATCAGTATACGTGCTGAATCTTACTTCTGGCTTTGTTAGCCGGCCCATGATCCCTCGTGGCACAAGAATTAGCCGAACAATATATCGGATCAGCTGCTCTCACTACCCTTCAGTCTGTCCTGCTAAGAAGCCATGGTTCGTGTCGCCCAACGGATTCACCGTTCTGAGACGCATCGTCCCACTGTTGCTCACAAGGAATCCCGCAGACCATCAGCGAGTTGCTGCAGCCGTTGCAAGCGTTCGGTGCTGACAGTCCTGCGGTAGCGGAGGTCGGCGTATTCGAGGTACCAGTTTGAAATCCTTGTCCACAGCCCATCACCCGAGTCGCGCACCCGGAGCCGCTTAGAGAACGCGTGCAGTGTCTCAGCAAAATCTCGCCGGGATCCCGCGGCTGCGACCTTGCGATCCATCCTGGCCAGCGCCTTGTGCAAGATCACAAGCCCCGGGTCTCTTGCCGTCCTCGTTTGCGTCTGGCCTTTGGATTTTTTGTGGTTGCGGCGCCAGCAAAGGATCAGAAACAGTGTGGCGCCACCAAAGACCGCGAGCGCAAGCGAGCTGCCAAGTAGACCGCGGGACATGAACAACCAGCTCAGCAGCCCAAAAAGGCCGTATCGATACAAGGCCTTCAGGAGTTGGCGAAGAATGGTAGTAGTACCGCCACTCGTATCTTCCAGTTGCTCGGCGGCCGATGCCATGGCCGGGCCCTCCTGTGGCGTAGCTTCGACAATTGTCCACTCGTTTCGTTCTTGGTCCCAGGCCTCCGCCCAGGCATGGGCGTCCATGTTCCGGGCTATCCACGATGTAGTCTCAGCGTCCTTCTCGGTGACCAAGAAACCAGTGACATATCGAGTGGGCACGCCGGCCAGGCGCAGCAGCATCACAGCGCCAGAGGCAAAGTACTCGCAGTAGCCGGTGGATCCCTCTAACAGAAAGTACGTCAGCTTATCTCGACCGGCCGGGACTTCCAGTCCGAGCTGGTAGGTGTAGTTTGTCTGAAAGTAGTTGACGACTGCATCGATTTTCTCGGTCGTTGTGCTGCGACCGGCGAATATCCCGCTTGCCAGTCTACGAACACGCGGGTCAAGTTGAACAGGGATGTTCAGCATCCGACGAACTATGCCGGCCGGGCGCTTCTGATGAGTCGACTGGTTGTAGCCAATACGGTATTTCAAACCGCTGCGCGAATTCCGTGTGTACACAATATCATCGTCATCCCGCAGCAGCAAATTGAGTTGCGCTCCGAGAAAGGATGTTCCCAGCGGCGTGAACGCTTCGTTGGCGAACCGGAACTCATGCCGGATTGTCATGTAATTGCACTCCGCAGCGTCTCTCTCGTCCAGGCGAAAGACGTTCGTTCTACCCACAAAATACATGCCGAACGGCCTGCTCTGATCGGGTAAGATTTCTTCTGCAGCTGACAGATCGTACCACTCGGATTGACGGTAGACGTCAAACGCCCTGGCCCTCAAGTAGCCCGGACTTTCCTCGCAGGTGATCCGTAGCACGGGCGTCGTATCCTGATCTCCCTTGATCGACAACACACTCGACAACTTGCCGCTCCTGGAGAACCCCACGTGTGGCACACCGTCCGGTGCACCCCCTAAGGCGATACTTCCTCTCCAGAACCAACCGGGCAGGTACAGAGTCTCGACATTGGCGTAGAGTATTGAGCTCGTTATCCAGCCACAGTTCACAGCTGCAACGAGGATTAGGCCAGAAGCAAGCCGGCGTGAGGTGCGCCCCACGCGTTCCGCTGCGAGCGTGTCGTTCGACGTACGGGCCGTTGTCGCATATAGCACGAGGAGAATGACGCTGATCAGTTCTGACAATCGAAAGGGGACTCGCATGCCGTCGAGTAGGAGGACTTGTCCAGCCGAAATTGTGATGGCAACGTGAAAGAATCCGAGCGAAGATGGCAGTCTTCCGGGTCTGCCAAGAAACAGCATGAGAATCATGGAAGCCAGAAAGTATCGCGCTATTGTCTGCCATGCGAAGACCACCGCTTGTTCGTTTGGGACGCGAGCGTAGCGGTAGTGAAGTGCGAATGCAATCGCCAGCAGCAGCATCAGCAGTGACTTAATGACGCGTCTTTCCGGCCTGATATCCCAGGTAAGACGCCTCTGCAGACCCAAGAGGCCCAGCATGCAAAGGATGGCCGGGTAGGCAATATCCCCGGAGACCCACGTGGTCATCACCGAGCTTGACAGCATCATGAGGATAGCAATGACCTTTTGCGTCTTCATAACCGTCTTATGCGCCCCGTCAAGATCTCGTCAGGCGACAGCAACCGGACCTTGTCATCCCGGCTCAGACTGTCTTCATCCACATGCGTTCCGTCGGACTCGGTTACCAGCAGAACGGTGCTGTGGCAGCCAGCCTGGCTGGCCAGTTCCAGCAAACGCCGGTATGCCCTGTCCCAATTCAGAAGAATGAAAACGATCTGCGATATCTCATAGAACCGATCTGCCAATATGGGTGCTATCTGTCTTAGTGAGTAGCTTTTGGATGGTTCAGCGCGCGCAAGAATCTCGTACATTCGGTCTAATCGCCCCGTTCTCGGTCGGCCGGTGAACTCGTGTAGATTGGGGCCGGTAAGCAGCAGGTCGATAAGGCAGTGGTCGTTGATTGTGAAAGCCACGGAGGCACAAAGAGAAATTGCAGCTTCGAGTTCCTTGATCTCGTTCGCTGTTGAACCCGAGGAGACTTTGTGTACGTCCGTATCCACAACAAGTGCGGCGGAATTGTCGGAATCATCGTGGTACTCCTTGGTGGCCGGCACGGATAGGCGCGCCCAGGCGCGGGCATCAATTCTGCGTGGGGAATCCCCGGGCACGAAAGGGCGGTTCCCCACGTATTCAGCGGAAACGGCGGTGCGGCCGGCGAGTTTTGCGCCGTTGGCGCGAACGTGGGGACTCAGGTGCCTAAGAGGCATTTGCAGTCGAGAGAATACTGGAAGGACGACAAGGGTCTCCTCCTCCCCGCGCGGCGTACCGAAACTGAACAAGTTAAAGGGAAAGCTGGATTGGCAAGCTGGCCGCGCGATTTGGTAGCAGCCGCGGCGTTTGGGCCTTATGGCAATAGTCACCTCCCTGGTTTCGCCGGGTCGAAGGTGGGAAACAACGTGTTCACCTTCGAGTTGCTCAATCGACTCGGGTAGAGCATCGAACCGAACACGCAGGTTGTAGACTGGTAAGTTGGCGACGTTCTTGAGAACGTACCTTAATCGAGCTGTTTGGCCTGCGATGACGCGATCTGGTAGGCTGCCGCTCACCCGGATCTTGGGCCGCAGAATAAAGCCGACCAGCAAGGCCGTCAGCACGACCGATACCAGAGCCGATAGTACCCCGAAGGCAGGGAAGATCAGGGCAGCCACCGCGACAAGGCCGGTGCCGCGCAGAATCACCTTGCCGGCATCTGTCAGGCCAAGACCTAGTCTCAAGTCTGTTTTCCCCATCGTGGCGGTAGCCTCTTCAAACCGGTACTTTGATATGGCTAACGATGTCCGTGACAATCTCTTTAGCAATAGCGCCGCTGTGCCGCGTCTTGGAGGTTAGCAGTATGCGATGTGGCAATACGTAGGGGACGAGCCACAACACATCGTCGGGAATGACATAATCGCGCTTCTGGAAATATGCACGGGCCCGGGCCGCTTTTGACAACATCAGGGTCCCACGGGTGCTAACACCTAAACGGAGACGATTATCATGGCGGGTGGCGTGGACTATTTCAACAATATACTCCAGAATCCCGTTGTCTGCGTGTACGTTGCTTACCTCTTGCTGGATCTGCCGGACCTGTTCAAGCTTAAGTACTGGTTGTATTCTATCGAGTGGCTCGTCATGGGCATGTGACTTGAGAATGTCGACCTCGACTTCCACTGTTGGATAGCCTATCCCGAGTCGGACCAGAAAACGGTCCATCTGGGCCTCAGGCAACGGAAAAGTGCCGTGGAACTCGATGGGGTTCTCTGTGGCAATCACGACAAACGGTTTCGGCAGCGGATGACGTTGGCCTTCAATCGTCGCCTGGATTTCGTTCATCGCCTCCAGGAGGGCCGACTGGGTTCTTGGTGAGGCACGGTTGATCTCGTCGGCCAGAAGAATATTGCAGAAGATTGGCCCGCGATCGAACCGGAAGTCCCCGCTTACCGGGTTATAAATAGAGGAGCCCAGGATATCCGCAGGCAATAGATCGGGTGTGAATTGTATCCTGCGGAACTTGGCATCAATGCTTTTGGCCAGGGCCTTGGCGAGGGTTGTCTTGCCTACGCCCGGTACATCTTCGATCAGAACGGAGCCACCGGCTAACAGGGCGACAATCATTACATCGATACATTCGCTCTTGCCGTAGATAACACTCTGCAGATTCTCTTTCAACGGCGCCAATGTTGGGTTTTCGATTCCAGCGGTCGTCAATTGCTGTCTCCCAAAGTGCGCTCCAATTCAATTACAGGCTTCAACTTGTTATTATAAATCAATACGTCTCGTTTGTGAATCAAGTTCTCAGGGACTAATGCCATCGCCGAGAACTGACACGCTCGCCGCGGTGAAGAAGTGTCTATTGGAGCGGCCCACGAAGAGGCCGGACAGGATTAGGCGGATCCTCATAATCTCAGCGTATATTCCCGAGCTATTGCGCTTTTGAGGAAAAAGACTTACAAGAATGTACAAAGGATTCAGAATCCATCCCTCAACCATATGCGTCATTCCCCATTTTGTGAGTCAACAAGTAGCAACACCGTGCGAGTCCGACGTGATTGCATGAAAGATTGAAACTTGAGCTGGAAAGGAGTAGACTGGCCATGGATATTCTGTTGCGGGTCACTGGGCAGCCATGCTCCCCCTGACCCTAGACAAGCCCGATTGAGAACGGAGCGACCAAAAGCAATTGCTCGGCAAGATGAGTCGAATGAGGAGACCGACAATGACCACTCAAAATGTCATCGCAGATGCGGAAGGGCAAGATCTTGACCGCCGCCAGTTCCTGGCGAGCAGTTGTATGGCCTTATCCGGCGCAGGAGTCGGCGTGACTGCGCAGAGGCTCCTGGGCCAGGAAAGGCCGACACAGCCGGACGTGCCGGACATTGATCCGGGGTACATAGGCCCACAGTTCTTCGACGAGCGCGAGGAACAGGCGCTGCTGGAAGTATTGGAATCCGGGTCTCCTTTCCGTTATTGGGGTCCCGGCCGACCGACAAAGGTGCTGCGTTTCGAAGAGAACTTTGCACGGTACATGGGCACCCGCTTTGGGGTCGGCGTGACATCGGGGACGGCGGCCTTGGATTGTGCGGTGGCGGGTCTCGGCGTCGGGCCGGGTGACGAGGTGATTGTTCCGGCTTACACATGGTGGTCGGATTATACCTGTGTGGTCCACGCGGGGGCCTTGCCGGTCTTTGCCGACATCGACCGCACGCTGAACATCGATCCAGAGGACTTCGCGCGAAAGATGACGCCTCGCACTAAGGTGGTCATCGCCGTTCACCTGCTCGGTGGACCCTGCGACATGGACCCCATCATGGAGACGGCCCGCAAACGCGGAGTGGCTGTATTAGAGGATTGCGCACAATGCGTCGGAGGTTCCTACCGCGGCAAGAAGTTGGGGTCCATCGGCGATGTTGGGATTTACAGCTTTCAGATCAACAAGATGATCACATCCGGCGAGGGCGGCGCGGTTGTAACGAATGATCCGACCATCTACGAACGGGCGGCGCGCTTTCACGACATGGGTACGATACGCCGGGTCTTCACAGACCGCACCGGGTCCAGCCGCGTGCAGACCTTCGCGGGAGAAAACTTCAGGATGAGTGAATTCACGGGGGCCGTGCTCGGGGCGCAGTTGTCAAAGCTCGATTCTATGTGTGCCCAACTGCGCCACAATGCAGAGGCCATCTATGAAGGAATAGAGAATCTTGCCGGCATTCGCCTGCGGCACCGCCCGGACCCGGAAGGTGACATCGGCTACGGTGTCTATTTTGAGATGAAAGATAAGGCGGCGCGCGACCGCTGCATCCGCGAGCTGAGACAACGAAAAGTCCCTGCCTCCACACTGACGGGATCGGTACTTTTGCCCACTGAGGAATCCGTGATTAACAAACGAACCCGGCATCGTGACTGGCCTTCGTTCAACAGCCCGCAAGGTAGCCGAATCAAGTATGGCCCGGATAGTTGCCGACAAACGCTGGAGGTCTTCGGCCGTTTCGTCCAAGTCCGTGTCGGTGCCAAATACACCCGGCGCATCAACGACCATATCATTGATGCCATTCGGCAGGTCCACAACTCTCTGGCGTGATTTTCGGCGAGCGGCCGAGATGTGTGGTCACCAGAAGTGCCGGTGACTGATTTTTGCCTGTCCCGAATTCTCTGACCTCACATAAGATAGCGCTGGCAGGAAAAGAAGGTTGACTTGGGACGCTGCTGAGATAGCATTATATGTTGGCTTGCTCGGCGCATCAGTTGCTTCACGCGATGTTTCTTGAGCAGGAGAAGCAAGAACGAAAGTATGTCTCTATGCGTCGACTACTTTTTTCTGGCGTGGTGATTGTGGCCCGCTTTTGTATGAATGGTAGGGCGGCCTCAAGAGTTATCGTATCAATCAACTGTAATTGACAGGAGCAGCGCCGGTGAGAAAGGTCAGACTCGGAGACACGGATGTCGAGGCCAGTGTCCTGTGCCTTGGGACAGACTCGATCGGCAGCAGGATAGACCAGGCAGCATCCTTTGAGTTGCTTGATCTCTACACGGAAAAGGGTGGATCGTTTATCGATACGGCGAATTTCTACTCGAGCTGGTTTCCGGGATGCAAAGGCGGCGAGAGCGAGACCACCATTGGCCGTTGGATGAAGCAGCGCGGCAATCGCAGTGAGATGGCGATCGCTTCGAAACTCGGTTTCGACTATCCGCGTTGCGACGGGGGCCTCAGCGCCGCCGAGATCCAACGCGAGTGTGAGAAGAGCCTCAAGCGATTGCAGAGCGACGTGATAGATCTGTATTACGCCCACCGCGACGACTATGACAGTCCCCTTGAGGAGACGATGGAGGCGTTCGATCGCTTGGTCAAGGCAGGCAAGATTCGTGCTATTGGAGCCAGCAATCTCAAGGTATGGCGCATAGCAGAGGCCAACACGATCAGCCAGGTCAATGGGTGGGCCCAGTACTGTGCCGTCTCGCAGAGGTACACTTATCTGCGTCCTCGACACGGTGCCGACTTCGGCCCGCAGATATGCATCAATGATGACCTGAGAGATTATTGCCGATCTCACGGCGTGACACTCGTTGCTTATTCGGTCCTGCTGCAGGGTGCTTATACGCGCGGCGACCGTCCTGTACCGGCACAATTCGCCGGCCCTGACGCCGATGCTCGCCTGGCGGCCTTGGAAGCCGTGGCAGACGAAACGGGAGCCACCTTCAATCAGGTCGTCATCGCCTGGATGCTGCAGAGCGATCCGCCTGTTCTTCCCATTATTGCCGGCAGTAGACCCGAGCAGTTGACCGAGAACATCGCGGCCTTGGATATGACGCTCACCGATGACCAGATCGACCGGCTGGATACCGCCGGCAATCCGGACATCAAACAGGTATGGCTTCGCTGAATGCGTCCAAGTTACGGCCGAGAAGGAAGCCGTTGTTATTCATTGTCGATAGTAAGAGATGGGGTGCTAAATGGATTATGACTGTCAAGATATTGCCAAGATGATTGACCATTCACTTTTACGGCCCGAGCTCACCGAGCGAGATGTTCGCGAAGGCTGTGAGGTCGCCAAGAAGTACAACGTGGCGTCGGTATGCTGCAGACCGTCCGAGGTGTTGCTCGTGAAAGAGCTGCTTGCCGGATCCGACGTCAAGACGACCACGGTGATTGGCTTTCCACACGGCTGCAACAAGACAGAGACCAAGGTCTTCGAAGCCGGTCAGTCCATCAAGGATGGTGCCGTTGAGCTCGACCTTGTGCTCAATATCGGCAAACTGCTCAGTGGCGATTACGACTACGTCAGGCAAGATATCAAGGCCGTCGTGGATGTTGCTCACCGTAACGGCGTGCTGGTCAAGGTGATCCTTGAGAACTTCTATCTGACCGACGAACAGAAGAAGGTCGCGTGCAGGCTTTGCGAAGAGGCCGGCGCCGACTGGGTCAAGACCTCAACGGGCTTTGCGGGCGGTGGCGCCACGCTCGAAGACCTCAAGCTCATGCGGGACAATGTCTCGGAGAAGGTGCAGGTCAAGGCGGCCGGCGGCGTGCGGGACCTGGATATGGCACTCAAGGTGAAGGATGTCGGCTGTACACGATTCGGCGCAACGCGCACCGAGACCATAATGGAGGAGTGTTATAAACGGAGTGGCAAAGGGAGCTGATCTGGATATCGGGAGGTAAACTCATGGCAAGAACCAAGGTTGGCGTAATCGGCACAGGTTTCATCGGGCCTGCTCACGTTGAGGCGTTGCGGCGTTTGGGTAATGTGGATGTCGCCGCCCTCGCCGAGTCCTCGAAGGAGCTTGCCCAGTCGAAGGCCGAGGCGCTCGGCATAGAGAAGTACTACGGTGACTATAAGCAATTGCTCAAAGACAGTGACATCACGTCTGTGCACATTTGCTCGCCGAATTACCTGCACTATGAAATGGCCAGAGCGGCGCTCGAAGCCGGCAAGCACGTTGTCTGCGAAAAGCCGCTGGCGATCAGTGTGGCCGAAGCTGAAGAGCTGGTCGAGCTGGCGGACAAAAAAGACTTGGTCAATGCGGTCAATTTCAATATTCGTTATTATCCGCTTATGCGGCAGGTCCGCACGATGGTGCAGAAAGGTGACCTCGGCCAAGTATTCGCGGTCCAGGGCTCGTACTTACAGGACTGGCTCTTTCACCCGACCGACTACAACTGGCGTCTGGAGCCGGAGCAATCGGGGCAGTCGCGCGCCATTGCCGATATCGGCTCGCACTGGATGGACCTGATCGAATATGTCACCGGACAACAGATTCGCGAGGTTTGTGCAGACTTCGCAACATTCTTTAAGACGAGAGAGAAACCGCTTAAGCCCATCGAGACCTACGCGGGCAAGGTGCTCAGCCCGGAAGACTACAAGGCTGTTCCTATCAACACCGAGGACTACGCCACCGTCCTGCTCGGTTTCGAGAACGGAGGCCGGGGAGTCGTGACTGTCAACCAGGTCGCGGCGGGACGCAAGAACCGCCTGTACTTTGAGATCGACGGCTCCAAACAGGCTGTAGCCTGGGAGTCCGAGACGCCGAATCAGATCTGGATCGGCAAGCGCGACGGCAACAACGAGATAATGATGAGAGATCCGTCTCTGGTTTATCCCGAGGCCATGAAGCTGATCGACTATCCGGGCGGCCACAACGAAGGATTTCCCGATACGTTCAAGCAGTTGGCAAGAGAGGTGTACGCATATATCGCCGGCGACCGATCCGCAGAACCCACATTCCCGACCTTCAAGGACGGCCTGCGCGAAATGGTCCTGTGCGAGGCGATCATGGACAGCAGTAAGAAACGGGCTTGGGTCAAAGTGCGATAGCAGCAAGGCCGATAATGCCGTAAACAGTCTGTTACTCGATTCGATGAGGAGTGTAACGATGCGAACTATTGCAAGTAAATCCGCAGCGCGTAGCGGTGACGCCGAGGGCGAAGCCGGCTCATTAACCAATCGCGAGCACATGTCACGGCGGGCTCTGATCCGCAGGGGCGCAGCCGCCGCGGCGGCGTTTACCGTTGTGCCGCGCCATGTTCTGGGCGGTCCACGACACGTGGCTCCGAGTGAGACCGTTCAGATAGCCGGTGTCGGCGTGGGCGGTGTCGGACACGGTCAGATTCGCGGCATCAGCGAGCAGGCCAACACCAAGATCGTCGTTCTGTGTGATGTCGATGACGTGTACGCCAAGAGGACATATGACTATTTCCCCAATGCAAGACGCTACCGTGACTACCGCGAGATGCTCGATGCGGAGGCCGGCAAAATCGACGGGGTGTACTGCGGCACGCCGGATCACACCCATCACGTGATCAGCTCGGCCGCAATCAAAAAAGGAAAGCACGTTTGTTGTGTCAAGCCCTTGACCAGGACCATTGCAGAAGAGCGAATCTTGGCCAAGGCAGCTCGGGACGCCAATGTGGCCACACAAGTAACGGCATCGTACAACAGGTCCGACGGCGCGTGTCGGGTGGCAGAGATGATATGGGATGGGGCGATCGGTGAGGTCCGCGAGGCCCATGTCTGGTCGAACCGGCCGCTGTGGCCCCAGGGCATGCTGCGTCCGCCTGGACGTGATGATGTACCGGAGACTTTTGATTGGGACCTGTGGATTGGCCCGGCGCCAATGCGTCCCTTCGTGTCGGAGTGGCGTGACGGTGATCTGACACTGAGCCAAGTCAAGGCGAGCAAAAGGCCTCGCCCGGCGGTATACCATCCCTGGAACTTCCGCGGATGGTGGGACTTCGGCACGGGAGCCTTGGGTGACATGGGATGTCACCACTTCAACCACGTTCTCAGGGCTCTGAAGCTGCGATACCCGACCGCCATCAGCGCCAGTGCCAGCAAAGTCTTTGATGAGACCGCGCCTCTGGCATCGATCGTGACATATGACTTCCCCGCCCGGGACGGCATGCCGCCGTTGCGGCTCAACTGGTATGACGGCGGCATCAAGCCTCCGCGGCCCGTGGAGTTGGAATCCGGCCGCGAACTGCCCGCTTCGGGCAACATGTATGTGGGTGACAAAGGGATCATATTGGAGAATCGCATCATTCCTGAGTCTAAGATGCGAGCCTACAAGCTGCCGCCCAAGACCCTTAAGCGCGGACCGGGTACTTGGGCCGAATGGATACAGGCCATAAAAGGAGGGGAATCGCCGAGTTGCAACTTTGACTGGGCAAGCATCCTCACCGAAGCCGTGCTCCTGGGCAACATCGCTATTCGCGCCGGCAAGCAGCTGGACTGGGACGCCGGCGCAATGCGGTTCACGAATGACGAAACGGCCAACAAATACGTCAAGGAGCCGTATCGTTCCGGCTGGACT
>CP070675.1:4404338-4434817 GCA_020352215.1 Phycisphaerales bacterium | reverse complement strand
CGGGCCTCGGACGGCCGGCTCGTGTGGCGATTCCTGGCCGCGCCGAGCTACTTGCGAATTGCCGCATTCGATCAGGTCGAGTCTGCCTGGCCGGTCCACGGCAGCGTTCTTGTAGAGAACGACGTGGCCTACTTCACGGCGGGACGCTCAACATATCTGGACGGCGGAATCCGCATCTATGGTCTTGACCCGGCTACGGGCAAGATTCTGCACAAGGGCCTCTTGGAGGGGCCGCACCGGGCCATCGACGGTGAGCGCGACGTTGCCTTCTTCATCCTTGGGGCCAACTCGGACGTGCTCGTTAGCGAGGGCGGATTCCTCTACATGCGGCAGAAGAAGATGACGCCCGATCTTAAGGAGATCGAGGTGGACGTTCTGTCGAGCAAAGGCGCTCAGGATGTGGGCCTGCATGTCTTCTCGACGTCCGGCCTGCTGGATGGCTCCTGGTACAATCGTACGTTCTGGATGTATTCGAAGCGATGGCCGGGCTTTCAGTTAGCGAACCAGGCCCCGAAGACAGGACAGCTCCTTGTGGTTGACGACGAGAAGACCTATGCCGTCCGCGTCTTTTATCGCCGCAACGTGCACAGCCCAATGTTCTTCCCCGGCAAGAAAGGTTACCTGCTCTTTGCGGACCTCAATACGAACGAGCCGCAGATCGTCGGCGAGCAAGGTTCACGAGCGCCGGTCGAATGGCTGCCACAATCTGACTACCCGCGAGGACGCGGCACTGAAGTGCGAGAGTTGGAAAGCGAGGCCTTCGGACTGGATAAGATGATCGGCTACACTCGAGCGGAGCCACCGATCTGGACGCAGTGGCTGCCCGTGCGAACTCGCGCCATGGTCAAAGCAGGTGATACGCTGTTCGTGGCCGGCACACCGGACGTGCTCGATCCAAAAGATCCGTATGCCGCCTTCGAAGCTCGCAAAGGGGCCAAGCTTGTGGCGGTTTCGGCTGAGGACGGCAAGACACTATCCGAAACACCGCTCGAATCTCCCCCCGTGTTCGACGGGCTTATCGCGGCGGGCAGCCGCCTCTTTGCGTCCCTGCAGGATGGAAGTCTCGTGTGTCTGGCAGGGAAGTAGTGCCATGGGTATGTGCTGTCGAGCGCCACGCAGGGACGTCGGCTGTACCGAAAGGTCTATCCAAATGGTTCGTGATTCATGGCCATCGTAACGTTGAGTGACATCCATGTAGCTTTCGGCCTGGAGGTCGTCCTGGATCAGTTGAATCTGCAACTGCATCCGGGCGAAAAGGTCGGTATGGTTGGGGTCAACGGCTCAGGCAAGAGCACGATCCTGAAGCTAATCGTCGGCCGGATCGATCCGGACATCGGCCGGGTGGTCAAACAGAAGAGCCTGCGCATCGGCTACCTGGCGCAGGAGGCAACGTTCCGCGGAGATCGTACGGTTCTGGAAGAGATGCACGCCGGCGTCGAGCATCTGCTCAGGCTCCAACGGGCAATCCACAAAGTCTCTGGCGAAATGGAAGACCTGACCGGTTCGGCGCTGCAGGCCAAGATGAAGCATTACGATCGCTTGTGTAGCGATTTCGAGATCGCCGGTGGGTATGCGTATGAAACCAGTATCCATGCAACCTTGGCCGGTTTAGGCTTTGAGCCCGAGCTGCATAATGCAAAGACCTCTGTGCTAAGTGGCGGTCAGTTGTCCCGCTTGGGCCTGGCGCAGGTGCTGATGCTGGACACAGATCTTCTGCTCCTGGACGAGCCGACCAATCATCTGGATCTACAGGCAACCGAATGGTTGGAGAAGTTCCTGGCCGGCTACGGCGGAGCCGCCGTCATTGTCACTCACGATAGATATTTGTTGGACAAGGTGGCGTGCAAGATTATCGAAGTTGAAAACAGGCAGGCCCAGGTGTGGAACGGCAATTATGGCAACTACGTGCAGACCAAGGAGACCGTGCGCTTACAGCAGCAGCGCGAGCACTCCAATCGCGTCGAGATGGTCGAGCGAACACTGGACTTCATTGCCCGCAACAAGGATCAGGAGGGCATGCGGAGGACGGCCCGCGGCCGGAAGACGCGCCTTGACCGTCTGCTGAAAGAGAGCCCCGATTTTCTGGAGAAACCATCCGAACAGAGAACGATCAGCTTCTCGTTCGGCAAGACCGATCGCACAAGTGACCTTGTGCTGCGATGCGAGGGGCTGGGAAAATCATTTGATGACCTGACGCTGTTTGAGGATCTGACGTTTGATGTGCTCAACGGTGAGCGCATCGGCATCACTGGCCCTAACGGGACTGGAAAGAGCACCTTCCTTAGACTGGCGCTCGGCCGGCTTGAACCGTCTGCAGGCAGCATTCGCCTGGGTGAGAATCTACGCGTGGGTTATCTCGATCAACACGGTGACGTGCTCGATCCGTCCAGGACTGTTCTGGATGAGGCCTGCAGCGCCAATCCCGAGCTCTTATCGGAGCAGGTGCGCAACCGGCTCGGCGCGTTTCTTTTCACGGGCGACGACGTGTTCAAGCGATGCGGGGATTTGAGCGGGGGCCAGCGCAATCGTCTGATGCTTTGCAGATTGGTTTTGGCAGGACCGGACGTGTTGGTCATGGACGAGCCCACGAACCACCTGGATATCGCCAGCCGAGAGATGCTGGAGGCCGCACTGGATGACTATGCCGGGACCATGATTGTAGTGAGCCACGATCGTTACTTTTTGGACCGCGTAGTAGACAAGCTGATCGTAGTGGGCACAGATGAGCTGGGGTCCCGGTGCCTTGGCAAAACAGAGTTCGTGAGCGGAAAGCCCACATACTCACACTATGCATCCTTGGTTCGCAAGCGTGTGGAGGCCCAGCCGCAAGAGGATCAACGACGCGCCGCCAGCCCGCGAAAACGCCGGCCCGCCACCGCTGCAAGCAAGCCCCGCACCAAGACGCCCGAGGATCTCAAGCGTTTTAACAAATACTCCTTGGAGCAGATCGAGGAGATGATCACGGCCCTCGAGCATGAGCTTGCCGGCATGAAAGAGCGGTTCGGTGACGAGATGATCTATAAGAATCCGGAGCAGCTCGCGGAACTGCAGAGCAGCTTCGATGCCAAAACAGCCGAACTGGACCTCCTCTATCGGGCATACGAGCGCCGGGCAGAATAGCCCTGTGTCGTATGGTCATTCGACTGTGCTCTTTCCGGCCCATGCTCTGCTTTGCACGCGCCGCCGCGGTTGCCCACATGTCTGTCTATGCCGCCACAACCACCGGGCAGAACTACTCCACTATCACGGTTTCGTCGAGTGGAATGCCGAGGCGTTTGAATCTCCCGGCACGAGACTTTTCATCGCCTGTGTGGATTTCGCGTGCGAGCTTGCCGACCGTCATGGCGTGCTCTCGCGGGACGGCGATTACGCCGTCGCCGTCAGCCACGATAAGGTCACCCGGGAAGACAAGGACTCCGCCACAATTGATTGGGAAGTTGTAAGACTCTGCGATGAGCCGGCCCGGCCGGACACCACGAGAACTGTAGCCGTCCATGCAGTATACCGCAATCTTCTTGACCTTTACTATCTCGTCGGTGTCACGGGCACCACCGTTGGTGACAACTCCTACAAGCCCCTTTTCGGCCCAGCCGAGACTATTGTTGGAACCGATGAAGCCGCACTCGGGGATTCCGGCGGCGTCTATGACCGCAACGTCTCCGGGTTTTGCGACCTTCAGCCAAGCGTCGGGAGCACGCCCATATTGTTCCGATTTGAACTTCTTGAAACCTTTGACATCTGGAAATGAGTTCTGCCCGGCTCTGACGTTGGTGGGCACGTGGCGAACCGTAATCGCAAAGCCAAGTATTCGATGGGAGAATCTCTCGGCATCCCGCCATAGAGGCCTAATCCGCTTGTTCATGAGACCTATATCCTGAAGGCCTATCAGGTCCATACCATCAAGCACATCGGTGACGCGCAAATCCTTGTACAATTCAAGAATCTCCTTCCGAGCCTCATCGCTGTCATCGAAGCTCTTGTTCATAAGCAATCTGACACCCTCGGGAGTTCTGAGGCGTTCCACGTTTGCACCCTCCTGTGCGTGCGTGACGAATATCCCCGCCCGCAATATAGCAAGTGCAGCGACAGCAATTCCGATGCGTTTTGAGTGAGATGCAATTGAGTGATACATGATTACCTCCCTGCAAACATTCGTGCCATCTGTGATCTCCGACCCGATCGGTCCGATGTGTTCGGCTAACGCTGAACGTTGATCTTTCCCAAGCTGTACCAGCCGTCCGGCCGCCGGCCCTCAATGGCCAGCTTGACCCTGGGCTCGTCGCTCTGTTCATCGAGAATAGCGATTCCTAATTCATACTGGCCCCCGGCCGTATGGTCCGGGACGACGACGTTGTTGTCATACAAGTTGTCACCCGGCAGCCACGATCGAAGGTCCGCGTCGGTGACAAGTGTCACGCTGTCGCCGGGCTTGCTGAGGCGAAGCGCCAACCGAAAAGGCCGGTAGCATGGGGCCACACCCTTGTTCTCCCACCACGAGGTAAACGTCAGCTTGCCGCCGGGCTTTGCCTTCGCCGGATAGGTAAATTTGCGCAGCACAAAGCGGTAGCCCATCCTCTTGAGCCACCGGTTCACCTGAGGCCACCACTCGTCCGGCACGGGCGAGGATTTCGCATTGAAAGAGGAGATGTGCCATTTCAGCGATTGGTCGATGATGTAGTCGACGTCCCAGCCTTCGTCCTTCCAGTGCTGCATCACCCAGCACACCTCGAGTGTCACCGGGGCCTTTTTCCAGGCGTCTTTCATGCCGAAGTTGATGATAGCCTGCGGGTAGTAATCACACATGTGAGACCAAGTCGGGCTAAAGCCGCCCATGTCACCGAGGCAATCAACCCTCCAGCCGACATCTCGCTTGGACACGCCGTAGCGGTTGGTCTTGGCGTCGGTAAGCAGCATAACCAAATGCGTTCTTTTGAACGCGTCAAGATAGCTGTCCACCAGCGCCTCTCGGGTCTTCCGGGTCAGCCGGGCGGATCCTGCCCCTTCGCCCCAGGCCCCGACGATGGCAAGGTCCACGCTTTCCAGAATAGGATGCCCGTCGTAGCGGGCTCCCAAGTCGCGGATCATATCGCCGAAATGCTCCACATACCGCGCGTCCTCCGGATTCGTGCGCCATTTCCTCTCGGGCAAGTCCTGCTCTTTACCGAGCATCTCGCGGTACCAATCCGGCACATCGTTGTCTTTCGTCGTTCCGTAGGGAGCGATCCGCAGCAGCATGGTCTGACCCCGTGACCCCGCCGTCTCGAGCGCTTTGTCAATTAGGTCCCACCGGTACTCGTCCCTGGCCGGTTCAATAAACTTCCAATAGATGCGGAAGTAGGCCAAAGAGGTCATCGGGTGACCTTCGTTCTCCAGATTGCCGTCGAACTCTTGATAGACGATCGGAAACCCTTCGGTCCATCTTTTGCCTTGGTTCAGTCTGTCGCCGTTGAACCGCTGGAAGGTCATGAAGCCGATCCCGGGATTGATCAAGACATCATCGATCTCTTTCGGCCTGACGACGACGGTCTCTTGCGACAAGACAACCATCGGACACAGCGAGAGTAGAACAACAGAAAAGCGGCACGCGATACGTATTTGATGCTTGTCCATCTCGAACACTCCATCCTTGTATGTCGCCGGCGGCCCACGAACAGTCGCCGAGCATCGTGAAACCGTCTCAATTGTACCACAGCCAACAAGAGTTGGCCAACGCGAGGGCTCAAAGAGTGCCACTGTGGCTGCTTGGCAAGCCGCCTGGCTGCCGGGTCAGTCATAATCACCGACTCCATTCTTCTTGCCCCAGGTCTCGCAGCCCGCCCCGTGGGGGTCCGCACACGATGCCACTTAGTCTTTGCCGACGAGACTGTAACTTACAAAGGCCACATATTTGCTGTCTGGCGACCAAGATGGAACATTTATCGTGCCTTGTCCCCCGAACAGTTGGGTCAATACCTTGGGATTCCCCCCTGAAGCGGGCATGATACGCAATGCAACATCTTTATTGGGAGGATGTCCCTCGACATCCTTGTCGTAAGACAGAAATACGATCCACTTCCCATCGGGCGACGGATGAGGGAACCAATCCGCATATTCATCGTCATCGGTCACCTGGATCTGATTGGAGCCATCGCTGTCCATACGCCATATCCGCATCGCCCCCATGCGCTGCGAATTGAAGTAGATGTATCGACCGTCGGGCGAGTAATCAGGACCATCATCCAGACCCTCGGCATCAGTCAATCGAGTCTCCTGCCCGCCGTCTACAGAAATGGTATGGACATCGTAGTTGCCCCCTCGTTCCGCACAATAGGCAAGGGTCTTTCCGTCCGGTGACCACCCGTGCCAATAAGAAGGCCCCAATTCGGTTACTTGTCGTGGAGCCCCCCCACCGCTGGGCAAGACGTAAATGAGTGAATCTCCTTCGTGGTGATGGCTGATTGCCAACAGTTTTCCATCCGGAGAAAACCCGTGATCGTTATTGCAGCGATCTGCAAAGCCGGTATTCAACTGCACGGTTTTCCCGCCGGCGACAGGGATCGTATAAAGTCTTCCTCCACTGTTGTATAGCAAATACCTGCCGTCATGAGACCAGTTGGGAGCCTCGAAATGTGTGCGGCAACGGTGAACAATCTGCCTGCGGCCGGTCTCTACGGATATCGTCTCCAGCGAGCTTTCAATAATCCGGTCTTCCATCTTGTGTGTCCCCAAGCGTTTCAAATCGACATCAGAGAAGATAGCCGTCTCCGTGGTTGAATCATCATGTGAACAGACTGCCAATCCCACAAGAATTGGATCATCCAAGACCACGGAGACCGATCCGACCGGGTAATACGTTTCATCATCTTTGGAAACGAGCAGGAAGAATACGTCACCTCGCCGCTCAAGGCGGATCAGAACTGGTGCGGAAAGGGGAGACTTCATCTCTTCTGTTGGACCGCCTTTGACCCTTCGAAATTGCAGAGAGATCAGACCGTCGCCGTGGACTACGGCGTCCGCGTAGGGAGAATCGGGCGCCATACTCTGGCGAATCATCCAACCGGCTTTTCTGTGGTCGTTTCCCCCATCGCCAATCCACTCGGTTCTGGCACTCAGGCTCAAGTCACCCGAAGCACTTGTCCGCAGGAAATGGAAAGCGTCCGCTTGGTCCCACATGTTCGCCCCACCGCCTGTAATCCTATACTCGTTGGCGCTTCGAATGAACTGTGCCGCCCCAGCGTGTCTTACGACGCCAATATCCGAGCTGTTGTCGAACACGCCCAAAGATCGAGTATTCATACCGCACCCTCCAAAGAGAACGCCGGAACATGCCGTCAGTAGAATCGATGATGCTATTTTCAATAATCTCTTAGTAAGACCCCATATACAATCGTTCAATTTCATTCTCATGTCCTTCTTACAACTTCAAATGCCTTGCTTGCGTCTGTCATAACCGTCTCATTGTTAATGCCAACCTTCAGCGGATCCCCGGACATCTGTGGCAGATCGACTTCCCTCATATTAACCTGCCAGACCGTATCTCTCCATTTTTTTGGCCAAATCGACTCATTTGTGCAGGGCGGCCTCTTGTATTCTATTGCCATTTAGTCTAAACTCAAGGTTTTGACGATTGCTCACGCGGTGAGCTGCTATTTGAATCAAGAGACGAGTACAGCCAATGAGCGACCAATCGCCTCAAGCCAAAACGCGTAAGACAAATCGAGGGTGGCTCCGCCGGAACGTCCCGAAGGCGGTCATCATTGTCGCCGCGATAGCGGCACTGACCCTGATTTCGAGACTGCCGACTCGAAAACAGGACGTCGCTGTCAGCGAGGCGCCGCCGGTGAACGTCACGGTCCTGACGGTCGCTGCCGAACCGGAGTTTGCCGACACATTCGACCTGCCGGCGGTCGTCGAGCCGAACCGGATCGTCACGGTCTCAGCTGAGGTTGCGGGCCAGATCGAGCGGATTCCAGTCAAGAAAGGCAGCACCGTGCGCGCTGGTGACCTTCTGGTCGAACTCAACGCAGACCTGCTGCGGCCAAGGTTTGAGAGTGCTGAGGCGCAGACCCGGCACGACCAGACCGAGTACGACCGTATAGCCGGATTAGTCAAGAGCGGCGCCAGCCCCTCCCGCGACCTCGATAACGCCACCACACAACTGACTATCAGCAAGGCCAATCTTGAGCAGATCCGCGCCACCCTCGAGCGCACCCGGATTCTTGCGCCAACGAATGGAATTCTGAACGACGTGCCCGTCGAGGAGGGCGAGTATGTTCAGCCCGATGCACGTGTGGCCGAGATCGTGGATACGGATATCGTCAAGGTCGCGGTCCAAGTCCCCGAGCGTGATATCGGGTTCTTCGCCACCGGCCAGGAGGCGGAGGTCCTTCTCGATCCCAAAGGCAAGGAGAAGCCACTTGTCGGGACGATCACCTTCATCAGTGAGCTGGCCCATGAAAATACGCGGTCCACGCGTTTGGAGATCAGCCTGCCGAACAAGCAGCGCCTTCTGCGAAGCGGGCAGATCGTGCTCGCGCGCCTGAGGCGCCGGATTCTGAAAGACGCCATCTTGATCCCGCTGCTGGCCGTGATCCCCATGGAGGACAGCAAGGCCGTATATGTGGTCAATTCAGCAACTGCACAGCGACGCGAGGTGCAGCTTGATATCATCAGGGGGGATCGCGTTCAGGTGACTCGCGGTCTTGAGCCCGGCGATCGGTTGATAGTCGCCGGTCATCGCTTTGTGGCCCCGGGACAGAAGGTCAAAATCGTCTCGGAGAGCAAATAGCCGCTATGCTGATCACCGACGTCTCCATCCGCAACCGGACCACAGTAGCTGTCCTTGGCCTGATCATAATCCTGATGGGCGTCAGCAGCTACCTCTCTCTGCCCCGCGAGGCGTTCCCGGACATTCCCATCCCGCACATCATGGTAACGACAGCATACGAGGGCGTCTCGCCGGAGGACATAGAGACATCCGTCACGATGAAGATCGAGAAGGAGCTCAACGGCATCCGCGGCGTTAAGGAGATCCGCTCCAGCAGTGCTGAAGGCCTCTCGATGATCGACGTGGAGTTCACGCCGGACGTACCGACCGACGCGGCCCTGCAGCGCGTGCGCAACCGTGTGGACATCGCCAAAGGCGAACTGCCCCTGGACGCCGAGGACCCGGTGATAAAGGAGATCAACTTCGCCGAGTTCCCCATCATGCTCGTCAGCATCTCCGGTGACGTCTCACCCGTCCAGCTCAAGGAGATCGCCGACAACCTCCAGGATGCCCTGGAGACAGTACCTGGCGTGCTCAAGGTAGAGGTTCTGGGCGCGTTGGAGCCGGAAATCCGGCTGGAGATCGATCCGGACCGTGCGGCCTTGTTTGACCTTATGGTCCCGGAGCTTCTGGCGCTCATCCCGTCGGAGAACGTGAACATCTCCGCGGGCGGTCTGGAGACCGAGGGCACCAAGTTCAACGTTCGCATTCCTGCCGAATTCGTTACGGCCGAGGAGGTGGACCACCTGCTCCTGACCGTGCGCGACGGTAAGCCCATCTACCTCTCGGACGTCGTCACTGTGCGGGACGCCTTCAAAGACCGGATGACCTACTCGCGCCTTAACGGCTCCGAAAACGTCACCCTCAGCGTGCAGAAGCGAGTGGGCGCCAACGTCGTCCATATATCCGACCACATCAAGGCCGTGGTCGATGAGGCGCAGCGGCAGGTCCCCGGCGCCGTGAAGTTCGACATCACCTTCGACATGTCCAAGTACATCCGCAGCATGGTGGCCGACTTGGAAAACAACATCCTGTCGGCATTGATCCTGGTAACCGGCGTGCTACTGCTGTTCTTGGGTTTGCGACCGAGCACGATCGTGGCCATGATCATACCGCTGAGCATGCTCATCACCTTCTTCCTGATCCAGATGCTCGGCTACACGTTGAACATGATAGTGCTGTTTAGCCTGGTTCTGGTTCTTGGCATGCTCGTGGACAATGCCATCGTCATCGTGGAGAACATCTTCCGCCATATCCAACTGGGTCACAGCCGCATCGAGGCGGCGATCCTGGGCGCGCGGGAGGTCGCCTGGCCTGTCACAACGTCCACTTTCACCACGGTCTGCGCCTTCCTGCCTCTGATGTTCTGGCCGGGCATGATGGGTGACTTCATGAAGTACCTACCGATGACCCTGTCATTGGGCCTGCTGGCCTCGCTTTTTGTGGCGCTTGTGTTTAGCCCGACCATCTGCTCGGTCTGGGCCACGCGTGCGCCCGTGCGGCGCCAGATGGATCACTGGTTCGTGAGAGGCTATCGCCGCTTGCAGCGGGCCGGACTAGAGAATCCCGGCCTGACCTTATTCCTGGCTGTGTGCCTCCTGGTCGGACTGGTCATTCTTTACGGTAAGATCGGCAAGGGAACGGAATTCTTCCCCGAGGGTGACCCGGAGCGAGCCTTCATTGATGTGCGCGCGCCCCAAGGCGCCAACATTCGCGAGACAGACCGCATCGTTCGCCAGCTTGAGCAGCGAGTCGAGCCGTACAAGCCGTACATCAAGCACATCGTCACAAACGTGGGCTCCTCGGCCGCCGGCTTCAACCTCATTGCCAGCGCCGGTGGCCCGCACTTGGCCAACATCACGCTGGTCTTCTACGACTTCGCCGAGCGCGAGCGGCCTTCCACGGAGATTATCGCCGAGATTCGGCGCGAGGTCGCCGACATCTCCGGAGCCGAAATCAAGGTCGAAAAGGAGGAGGAAGGCCCGCCCACGGGGGCACCCGTCACTGTGCTTGTCTCCGGAAAGGACTTCAAGACGCTCGAACGCCTGAGCGGCGAGGCGTACCGAATGATTGCGGACGTGCCCAATATCGTGAACCTGCGCAGCGACCTGGAGGCCACCCGTCCAGAGCTGGCCTTCACCGTCAACCGCCGTGTCGCCACGTTGCTCGGCGTCAACACCGCCATTGTCGGCAACTTCCTTAAGATGGCGATCTTCGGCACGAAGGTCGGGACCTACCGTCACTACAACGATGAGTACGACATCACGGTGCGCCTGCCTCTGGCCCAGCGGGTCAACATCGACGATCTGTACCGCCTGCAGATCCCGAACGCTTCCGGCAACTCCGTGCCGCTCAGCTCACTTGGCCGCTTCGAGTACCGCGGCGGATTCGGCACGATCAACCGCGTCAATCAGAAGCGTGTCGTCACCCTCACGGCCGGCGCCGAGGGTAGGCTCGGCTCCGAAGTGCTGGCAGATGTGCAGACGCGTCTGGCCGGGTTGGAATTACCGAGCGGCTACGAGATCAAATATGCCGGTGAAAAGGAAACCGAGGATGAGTCACGTGCCTTCCTGCTCAAGGCCTTTGGCATCTCCATCCTTCTTATCACCATGGTGCTGGTTATCCAGTTCAACTCGCTCAGGGTGCCGTTGATCATTATGACCACGGTGATCCTCTCGCTGATCGGTGCGCTGATGGGACTGCTGATCTGCGATATGCCGTTCGGCATCATCATGACAGGCATCGGCGTGATCAGCCTGGCCGGCGTCGTCGTGAACAACGCCATCGTACTGCTGGCCTACACGCGACAGCTTCAGCGCCGAGGTATGGACCTCATCTCGGCCGCGGCCGAGGCGGGTGTCACGCGCTTACGCCCCGTGCTGCTAACCGCCAGCACCACGATCATCGGCCTCTTGCCCATGGCCGTCGGTATCTCATACGACTTCCACACCTTCACTTTGGCCACCAAGAGCGAGTCCAGCCAGTGGTGGAGCAACATGGCCGTGGTGGTCATCTTCGGCCTGGCCTTCGCCACGATCTTGACCCTCGTGGTCGTCCCCTCACTCTATGTCATGCTCTGCCGCTTGTCGCTGAGCCTGGGCTTCAAGGCAACCAATACCGAGCGCCCAAGACCCTGATATAGCAGTTGCCACCTCGCCTTGCCCCGGCTTACCGCCGGATACCCTCGCTGTCTGAGCCCACTGCAATAAAAGAGGGCTGTGAGTCACAATCGGTTCGGCACCCACAGCCCTTTCTTGTCCACAAAACGAATCACGAGCAGGTTATGCCCTTCGTCTCCTCAGCAGCGTCAGAGCGCCCAAGCCAAGCAGACACACAGTTGCCGGTTCAGGAATGCCGTAGAACTGAACCTCGCCGATCTGCATCGAGTTGGCTGCACCGGCGTCCTTCACGCTCTCAAACAGCATCTTGTACGATGTGTAGGCCTCACTCTGGTTGGCGATAACATACCTCGGCCCGAGCGTGTTACGTTCATCCGGCAAAGCCATGGTGCCGCCGGAGATCAACGTCCAGTTCTCTTCGGCGCCATCGCTGTTGTTGGCACTGGTGATCGGATCGTTGGTGCCAAAGAGCATCCAAATCACCGGGTCACGTTCCACGGCATCATTGGCCGTTGTGATCTCAAAGCTGTCCAAAGTTGATGGGCCGATGGACGGGGTAACAATAAAGCCGGAGTTTACCTCGCCGAAGTTCAAGTATTTCCAATCGGTCGTGCCGTCAATCGCGCTGGCCGGACCCTCGGATAAGCCAGTCGGGCCCGCTGCCGGAGAACGGCTGTCCCAACCCGCATGGATGGCCAGGATGGGATCAGACGGCGACAACTGGTCGGGGCCACTGCCATCGGGCAGCGGGTAGAACCCCACATCCGCAACCTGCATGAGGCTCGCGCCTTTCAGCTCCGGAAAGACCATTCGATATGACGAGTAGGGGGCCATGTTGTCCACCGGAACAACCGGCCCAACTGCAAACCGATCACTGGGCAACGCGACCGTGCCCGAGTCTATCAACGTCCAGTTCTCGGCCAGCCCGGTGCTGTTGTCGACACTCGAAATCGCGTCGTCCGTGCCGTAGAGTTCCCACGTGGCCGGGTCGCGACCTTCAGCGTCGTTAGCCGTCGTCAGTACAAAGCTGCTCACCAGAGATATGTCGCTCGGCGTGACGATGAACCCGCTGCCGGGCCCGCCAAAGTTCAGGTACTTGGTGCCGGAGTCACGATCCAGCGCATTCGGGGGCGCTTCACCACCCGGATAGCTACTGTTCGACACCATCCCATCGGCATCGACGCCAATAATGAAATCACCAGGCGCAAGAATGGGAATGGATGCACCAAAGACCGGGGCGGTCATCGCCGCCAACACAGCTACTACACTTAGCACTCTTTTCATCGTCACTTCCTCCAATTCTTTACCCGAAAATCCCACCGCCTCGCGACGCGAAGCGGCCCCTTCCCAAAGGAGTCGCAAGCGGAGCCGGCTATACAGCAAGCCTCCTCCTGTGAAGGGCTGCCATTAACTTACCCAGTTTAACAAGGATGGGCACCTCGGGTCAAGCAAAAATCCGGCAAAAAACGCCCCGCCCACAAAAAATTCAAGATTATTACCGAGAACGCCGGAGCTCGGAGCATGCAGGCATGCTCAGGGCAACAAAAGAAAGAGCTACAAGGTCTTATACAACAAGGACTTATCTATTTGAGCCCAAGAATATCCGAGTCAGGTGACGGCGCTTGCGGATTTTGGGGGTGGAATCTGCCGTGCATGCGTCGGCAGCGACCTTGTCTGCTGGCTCCGCAGACGTAAAACGCCGCAAAACCGGCGATGAGTTGAGATTTGAGAGGGTTGCGAGCATCGGCCTGCAGCCCGTTGTCTTAGTCCCGTGGGAATGCTGCAATCGGTTTCTGCCGGCCATCGCCCGCATTTCTTTGGCCCCCTGCCGCAACATAAGTACGTTCCTATCACCACATGTATTGCTCGCCTTCGGCCGGGAACTGCAGCCACCCTCGAATGACTTTGACCGGTTCATGAGTTTTCCGTAGAATGGCAATAGGCCCTGCGCCCAGTTGCGGTGCTCTCGATTTCGACACTCACTTTACGGCTTACTTCGGAAGGGATGTGAAATGACCGACCGCGAGACTAGACTCAAGCCAGTTCCCTTTCGCCTGATCATGCTTGTGATATTCTGCTGTGCGGCTTTTTGCTCTGCGGGAACTCAATGGCCGACCACGGATATCCCATCTATCCAAAAGTTCCCATCGGATCTGAGGGCCGGAGCCGGAATAGCGGGCAAGTATAAAGCTGACGAGGGCATTGAGAAAGATGCAGACGTGATCTTCGCAGAGAATTTTGAAGAAGGCTCTTTCAGCGCCGTAAAGACGCGATGGGAAAGTATCCAGAATGAAGAAATAATGTCACTATCGGCAGATGTCCCGCAGGACAGCTCGGGCAAGCACTCACTGCTGATGAGGCATGTGGGAGGCAAAGGGACGGGGGGACATCTGTACAGGCGTCTGTTGCCGGGTTATAAACGGCTTTATTTCCGCTTCTATGTCAAGTTCGATCCGGACTGCGCTCCGATTCATCATTTCTTCCACGTTGGCGGTTATAATCCCCCCACACCTTGGCCGCAGGGAGGCGCCGGTATACGGCCGACGGGAGACGAACGTTTTACGACAGGCGTTGAGCCGTACGGTGACAAATGGCGATGGGATTTCTATTCGTATTGGATGGGCATGAGAGCGTGTCCCACCGGCGACTGTTGGGGCAACGATTTCATCAACGATGCGAATCTTAAGGCCGGCCGCGGCAAGTGGATCTGTGTTGAGCTGATGATGCAGATGAACGACCCTGCTGAGGAATCCAACGGCCGACAGGCCTTGTGGATCGACGGCGAGCCACACACCAAGGATGGGCAAATCATCAGCGGTTTGGGCAAGGGTTTTCCGAGAGGCAAGTGGGTATGGGACAGTTTCATCCCGCAGCCGGACGGCGTGCCTTTCGAAGGTTTTCGCTGGCGAAGTACGGAACGGTTGAAGCTCAATTTCCTTTGGGTTCTGCTCTATGTGACAAAGGCGCCTCCCGGACACGTCAGCAAGGTCTGGTTCGATGATATCGTGGTGGCCAAGAAATACATAGGCCCCATCGCTACCGGGCAGAACTAAGTATCTCTTGGCGGCTTGTTGCCGAGATACTTGCCCTGGAGCCATGCTCGCCGACGAGACGAATTGGATCGCTGGGCCCGTGGACAGATGTCGTGCCTTCACCCCGAGGCGGGCGTATACGACAGGCAAAGATCATTCTTGAACGATTGCACGACGGCACTAAAATCACCAATACAGGAACTGACGCCGCTTTAGATCACAGCCTCATTTGCTTCAGTTCTGCCGATGACATAGAGTCTTGGAGCCCGGAACCAAATTGGTACTCCTTGAAAGGATCTATCCCATGAATAAGCCGACCCGACTATCGCGACGTGATTTCGTACGAACCGCATTTGGTACAGGCGTGGCCCTGAGCACGCCAAAGATCCTGCGAGCAAGCGCCAAGGGAAAGGACAAGACCTTCAAGGTCGGACTCATCGGCTGCGGCGGCCGTGGTCGAGGCGCCGCTGTCGGTTCTCTCGAAGCAGGCAAGATTCTTGGCTTCGACGTTCGGGTTGTTGCGACCGCCGATTATTTCAAAGAACGGGCACTCCGAGCCGGAAAGCAGTTCAACGTTCCATCCAAGCGCTGCTTCGGTGGCGCGACCTGCTATCAGGCCCTTCTGGAAACCGACGTGGAGATCGTGCTGATGGCCACTGCGCCACTGTTTCGGCCGCTGCACCTTGAGGCCGCGGTCAAGGCCGGCAAGCACGCCTTTATCGAAAAGCCCGTCGCGGTCGATCCGCCCGGCTGCAGGCGCGTTATGGCCGCGGGCAAAGAAGCGGAGAAGAAGGGCCTTGTGATAACCGCCGGCACGGAGATGCGCCACGACTTCAACCACATCAAGACCCACCAGGCCGTTGCCGTCGAGAAGGCACTCGGCAAACTCTACGCGGGTCGCGTCTCGTTCTGTATCGGGCACATGTTCTGGTCCAAACCGATTGAACCGAAGACAGGTGACGACTTAGTGCGGTCGTGGCAGAACTGGATCGCGCTCTCGGGTGACCACCTGGTCGAACAGCACGTCCATAATGTCGACGTCGCGAACTGGTTCTGCGGCGGGCCGCCGGTCAGCGCGGTCGGGTTCGGCGGTCGCGCCCGACGAAACGCTGGTGACATGTACGACTTCTTCAGTGTGGATTACGACTATGGCGACGGCGTCCATATCCACTCCATGTGCCGTCAGGTCAACGGCTGCTGGAACTGGGTTGGACACGATTTCGTCTACGAAAAGGGCCGAACCAATGGGAACGACCACCCCAAGCCTCGGCAGTCTCCGATTCCCGCCGACCTGCCCCAGGCGCCGAGCAGTCACTACCAGGAGCAGGTCGACACGCTCTACCATGTCAGCAAAGGCCGGCCTCTCAACCAGGCGCAGGCCGTCGCCGAGTCAACCGCCACGGCCATCATGGGACGCATGTCCGCCTATACCGGCCAACAGGTCACATGGAAAGAAATCATGGTCGATCCCAGCATCAGACCCAAGCATTACAACCTCACCATGAAACCGACGGCCGAAGACTTCGACAAAGGGACGGTCGAAATTCCGAAGGAAAACATAGTGCCCATCCCAGGCCAAGCGTGACAGCGGGCGGCTCGCAGAACGCCCCAGTCATCAGGAAGAACCGGTCAGAATGAAGGAGGCCAGTTTATGTCAGACATTCCTATCAATCCCATGTATCGGCGTGATTTCCTTCAGAGGCTGGGTAAGGCCTCGCTGGGGGCAGTCGTGGCTGGCGGTCTCTCTGTGCAGGCGGCGGACGCGCGTGAACGGCGAGCGCAGAGAAAGTGGGAGCCTGTCTCAGATCGAAAGGTGCGCGTCGGAATCGTCGGCTACGGCGTATGCCGTTTCGGGGCGGCCTTCGGATTCCAGGACCACCCGAATGTTGAGATCGTTGCTGTCAGCGACTTGATTCCGGAGCGGCGGCGAGGGCTTATGGAGGCCTGCCGGTGTGACAAATCATACGAGTCGCTGGAGGTGTTGGTGAAGGACCGAACGATCGAGGCGGTGTTCGTCGCAACGGATGCGCCGAGCCACGCACGACACTGTATCGAGGTGCTCGAGCATGATAAACACGTGATGACTGCCGTGCCGGCGGTCTTGGGATCGATTGAACAGGCCGCACAGCTCGTCGAGACAGTCGAGAAGACCGGCCTCAAGTACATGATGGCTGAGACGAGCTGCTATCGGGCCGACTGCTACGGCATGCGCCAAATCTACAGGTGCGGGGGGTTCGGTCGGCTCATCTACTCGGAGGGTGAGTATTTTCATTTCGGCACGACGCCGATAGCGTCGTTCAAGGGCTGGCGGGTCGGCATGCCGCCTCTTTGGTATCCGACGCACTCCACGGCCTACTACGTCGGCGTAACCGGCAAGCGATTCACGTCGGTATCTTGCGTGGGCTTCAACGCGGGATTCGAGGCGTATAAGAGCGGGGCCAACAAGTACGACAACCCGTTCAGCGATGAGGTCGCGCTATTGCAGACCAGCGAGGGCGGCTCGTCCCGTATGCTCATGTGTAAGGGCGTCCACGGAGTCATTGTCGAAAGGGGCCGCGTGTTCGGAGAGCGGGGATGGATGGAAGGCACACAGTACCAAGGTGCGGCTAAAGAGCTTCCCGACATACGCCGCCCACCTCTTCCGCCGGGCATGCCCGCCGGGGGACACGGTGGCTCGCACGGACCTTTGGCCAACGAATTCATCACGTCGATCCTCGAAGATCGCGAACCGATGGTGAACGTCTATGAGGCACTGGCGATGACCGTGCCGGGCGTTGTCGCTCATGAGTCGGCGCTCAAGGACGGCGAGACGCTCAAGATCCCACAGTTCGACCGGCCCAGAGCTTAACAGCAAAGATCGGTGACAAACCCGACACATGCGAAGCGTGTAGGTAGCGAGGCCCTCACCGACCGGAAAGCGACGGCGGGTGGGCCCAGACCGTTCAGATACCGCTGCTGTGTGGCTGCATCCACCTGTTGTGATAAAGGTGCTTCTCGAAGAAGCACACTAGCGCCGGCAAGTCAATCACGTGTCCCTCTCCGTGCACGTCCAAACCCACGTTCTCAGGCTGGTCCATGTCCTTGTATATCGGTCTGATCTCTTCCAGCGCCTGACGAGCCAGAGGGACATAAAACTGGGTGGGTGGTTCCTGCAGACCGTTCTGGCATTGCAGGGGCCGGGGAGCGATGAGTGAGTAGATGTCTGCGTAACCCACCAACTCGCGGAGACCGGGGAACTTCCAGCACATGCAATGGTTCTGCTCCATGTGATCCATAGTAGTAAGAAAGCCGGCACTGACTGTTGCGGCAATCCTCTCATCCATAGCCGCCAACCACATGGCCATCTCGCCGCCCAAAGACAAGCCGGCGCAGCCGATTCTCGATCCGTCCACATCGGCCACAGATTCCAGATAGTCAACACATCGAACCAGGTCCCACAAACGTTCACCCATCAGCAGGCGATCCTCTTCATAGACCTCGTGCTGGCTGACTGCCGCCGAGATCGTCACATATCCTCTCCCGGCCAAAACGGTACCAAACCCCTTGTAGATGCGGTCTGACTTTGCCCTTGAAGCATCCTTGGAACCAACCACCTTTTCATAGGGGCTGTACATGGTGCTGCCATGGCCCCCGATGCAAACGACGGCAGGCCAAGGGCCGTTTCGAGCGATTGGGACAGTGACTATGACCCGGATTCTCCTGTTGGAGGTGGAGCCTATCTCGACCTCTTCGATTCGATGGTTACCGGTGTCACGTGAGACAAGCAGCTTTGGGCTCAACGGTATCTTGCTCTTTGTTCGAAGAAGGTCGTTTATCTTCAGCAACGATGACAGTCTGGCCCTGACATCCTTCTGCCATGCCTCGGCGCCGTCCACTGACCGAGAGGTATATCTCATCGTGCGGTGGCTGCCCGGTAACGTTAGCCCGGGTGTGACCACGGATGTATTCTCATCGAGGTCAATTGTGACGCAAGTGCCATCTGCGAATGTGGTTCGCTGTTTTCGGAACGACCCGTCGAGGAATTCGTGATTTGTCATTTCCAGCAGTCCGACACGTTTGTGTAACGCACAGAGAGTGCGGACCCGTTCCAGTTCTTGCTCGCCGGGATTCAACGATAAATAGGGCAGACCTGCATTGGCCAGGCCGTGCAGGTAGCCAAGGTCGGTCTCGGGAATTCCCCAGCTACCTCTTGACAAGGACCAGGGCAACAACAGCGCATCGTGATAGACGAGATTGAAGAGTGGCACAGGAATTCCCATGGCCGGGCCACGGCCGGGGTTTGGCACCAGCGCGTATGGCCCGTGATGGACCAGGTCGATGTGAGGGACAGCCCAATCGGCCGGCTCCTCAGAGCTGACAACCCCACCGTTTGCCCGGACAAAGTCCAGGCACATTCCTCGGTATTTGAGACAATCCGCGCGGGTTGCAGGGTGCTCCGGATTGTAGCATTCATCGGGAGGGACAACGGCGAAGACATCCAGGTAGGCGCCTCGCAACTTGATACCGTGACTCAGTAGTGACAGATGGTTCTTCTTAACGTGCCCAAGGGCCAATCGTGAGCAAAGGATTGACTGCTTTCCGCCAAACCAGATGCTGTGGTGAGGACGGCTCTTGTTTTGATCAAGGATGGTGTGCCGAGGATCGTACGATTTGGCGTCGAGATAATAATCGCGGTATTGATCATGGATCGCGAAGACATAGCCCAACTCATCGCAGGTCTCGGCGAGACGTTTCATGCCTTCCCAGCCCCCTGCCTCCGGGCAGGGCGGCAGTATGTCCGGGTGCAAGTTGTCGTATCCTCGAAAGCCCCATCCGTCCAGATGGACGTAGGCCCGCTCGATACCTTTTTCGGCCAATCGGCGAAGTTGTTCGGCCCGCTTATCGAAGCTCGTCAGCTGGTGATTCCTGGCTGGGTCATCCTTGTGATAGTACCGCGATTCGGGTTGTATGTGAGATAGAATGCTCGTATGAACAACCGGGCAGCCAATTAGCTTTTCCACCAGAGGGTTGCGTGCGATCTTCTCTTGAAGCGAAACGAAGTGGCCGGTCTCTCGGACGTGCCTCCGGTACCGCTTGGCCATAGTGACATAGTTGCCATTTTCGAAAAAGCAGAATCGAATCCGTCGCGGATACCGCAGTTCCCCAAGAGAGTGAACCCATCTCGGTTTGATTTTGGTCGGCCCTCCCGCAGGATGCTCGAAACGGCAGCCGGCATCTTCCGGCGTCTCGATCAGAACAAGTAGGGCCGACTTCTCTCTCTGGTGTCCCCACCACGGCATATACAAGCCGCGTCCATAGCAGATAGTGTCGTAGAGCCAGACCTTCTCAGGCCAATCCTTCGGCAACAACATGCCCTGCATGAAAGGGACTACGGTGGAATCGAACGAACTTTCGGCCACCCCGCCGGGCCAGAGACACTCAAGGACTCGCGCACTCTCTTCATCGGCGATCAACTCGCAGACAAGCTCCTCCTGCTCACCCTCCAGGCAAACAAAGAGACTGAGGTTCAGATCAATGCTTGTGTCCTGCTGACGAAAGCCGGAAAGGGCAATCTTGATGCCCGTCTTGAAACCTGTTTGATACGTCGAGACTTCTCGCGCAGCCGCATCAGCAAGGCGCAGTGTCCACCTCTTGCCCCGCACCTCGGCAACAAGATCACCGGCAACCGACGGCCCCATAGACCACGTGCAGCTTTGCGTGTGCACCGTCATTTGCAGGTTGGAGGGGTTCAGCTCCACACGGTTCTTCAGGCCCCTCACGACCCATCGCTCTGCCACTTCCTGCACATGTACGTCAGGCACACCCCAATTGTCTTGAGTCATGTCACCTGCCGTATCTGTGGAGGCAGAACCGGTTGCACAGAACAGAACAAATAGGAAGCTCAGGAGTGAGAGCACAGCTGTGTCCATGATTTTGGCTCGCAAAGAATCCTCCTTGGATCTAGTCCTTTTCATGGCATCATTTCTCCATAATACGGTCATGTCACGTCTTTGCATTTTGCGGCGAACCGACGCCCTGGTGCCAGGCTATGATATCGAAGCCCCGGATGCAAGTCGACTGAGTTGTTTGAGGTGGGCTGCCCCGCACTATAGCTGGGGGACCAGAACAAGCCGAGCTGGCAGTAAATCTTGCGTCGAGACACTTGCAATTGAGGGATATTTCGCTATTCTGGCCAGGGTCACGATTATTGCCAACCGGACAGAAAGAATACTGAGTCGTGCGAGGCTGTGGCTGAGATGAGCAATTGCCGTAACGTTTTTTCATTTCTCTCTAATCCGAAGGGGTCATTATGAGACGGTATAGGTTGTTGATTCTGGTTCTGTGTTTGGGCTTGGTCGGTTCCTGTGTATTTGTGGCTTATTCGGCCGAACACGACAAGACCACAAGTGAATTCCGAAAACAGTTTATCAGCACCTTCCGGCGCAGCCCGCTGAATACGACAATCGGCGACGCCATGATGCTGCGAATTCTCGTCGAAAGCACCGGGGCCAAGCGTGGGATCGAAGTGGGATCGGCCAACGGCTTCGGCGCCATCAATATGGGGATAGCCTTCGAGAGAACCGGTGGACACCTCTATACGTTGGAGATCGACGCGGACAGGGTGCGGCAATGCCGAGAGAACGTGCGACGAGTCGGCCTGCAACAGACCGTTACCTGCATAGAGGGAGACGCAATCAGGACGTTGGCAGCGCTCGAGGGTAAGTTCGATTTTGTCTTCATCGATGCCGTGAAAAGGGATTACCTGAGGTACCTCAAGCTGATCGAGCATAAATTAAAGCCAGGCGCCGTCATCGTCGGCGACAATGTCGTTCGTTCTGCCGGGGCGATGAGAGACTTTCTGGATTACATACAGGACAATCCCAACTACGACACGGTCATAATCAGAGCCTCGATGGAGAAGGACGATGGCATGTCGATCAGCTACAAGATCAGGTGATCGGTTTGGCACGGGAGCGTTTTTGAAATTGACCTTGCCTTGTGTGCTTGCCTTGCATCTGATCCCATCGTGCTCTCAGACCGAGCGTGTCTCGGCGGATTTGTCCGTGAGCTACGACGTGGTCATTTATGGCGGCACTTCCGCTGCCGTGGCCGCGGCCGTTCAAGCCAAACGTATGGGAAAGACGGTCATCATCGTATGCCCCGACAAACACCTTGGTGGACTAACGGCCGGGGGGCTGGGCTGGACGGACTCCGGCCGCAAAGAGGCCATCGGCGGCGTCTCACGGGAATTCTACCGCCGCGTGAAGACACACTACGATAGGCCCGAGGCTTGGACCTATCAGGAGCCGAGTGAATACTCTCGGTACCGCCCTGAGGATGACGCCATGTGGGTCTTTGAGCCGCACGTGGCCGAGCAAGTCTTCGAGGGCTTCATCACAGAGTACAACGTACCCGTCCACCGGGGCGAGTGGCTCAATCGCACCGGCGGCGTCAAAAAGGACAGAGCCCGCATCGTCTCTATCAGGATGCTCAGCGGCAAGATCTACCGCGGCAGGATGTTTATCGACGCGGCCTATGAGGGTGATCTGATGGCCGCTGCCGGCGTAAGCTACCACGTCGGTCGCGAGGCCAACAGCGTGTACGGCGAGACTCTCAACGGCGTGCAGACCCGCAACGCCACAAAGCACCAATTCGACAAACCGGTGGACCCCTATAGGAAGCCCGGCGAGCCCAACAGCGGATTGTTACCACGCATCCACGCCGGGAGCCCGGGCGAAGAAGGCGAAGGCGACGAGCGCATCCAGGCGTACAACTTCCGCATGTGTCTGACGAAAGCCCCGGCGAACCGCGTCCGTTTTCCTAAGCCCGACAACTACGACGCGATGCAGTACGAGCTGCTCGCCCGCTACCTCGACCAGGGCTGGCGAGCCCTGTTCGTCAAGTTTGACCCGGCACCGAATCGCAAGACCGATACCAACAACCACGGCGCCTTCTCGACCGACAACATCGGCATGAATTATGCCTATCCCGACGCGAGTTATCGCCTACGACGCCGGATCATCAAAGAGCACGAGGACTATCAGAAGGGACTGATGTGGTTCCTCGCCTACGATCCGCGCGTCCCCGCGGATGTGCGTGAGAAGATGAGCCAGTGGGGCCTGGCAAGAGACGAGTTCACCGACAACGACAACTGGCCGCACCAGATATACGTTCGCGAGGCGAGACGGATGGTCAGCGATTTCGTCATGACCGAATTGCACTTGCGACGGATCAAGCCGACGCCGAAGCCCGTCGGCATGGGCTCGTACAACATGGACTCGCACAACGTCCAGCGCTACGTCGATGCCGAGGGTCACGCCCGCAACGAAGGCGACATCCAGGTCAATCCGGGCGGACCCTATCCGATCTCGTACGAGGCGATTGTCCCGAAGGCCTCGCAGTGTACAAATCTGCTGGTGCCAGTTTGCCTATCCTCATCGCATATTGCGTACGGCTCGATTCGCATGGAGCCGGTCTTCATGGTCCTCGGCCAGTCCGCAGCCACGGCCGCCGCTCTGGCCATAGATGGCTCGACAAACGTGCAGGATGTCGAGTACTCACTGCTGCGGGCCCGCCTGCTGGCCGATGGACAAGTGCTGAGTCTGCAATGATACTGAAACCATCTACAATAATAACAGTAGCATCGTTTCTTCTGGCTTGTCTAAGCGGGTGCAACGATCTGCCCTGCGCAGACAAACCGGCAGATCGCAAGGTTGTCGCCAAGAGTCCAGCCATGGAAGAGGCGTCTGCCGACCTTGTGATTAGGAACGCCAAGATTGTCACTATCGACAAGGAAAATCCCCGCGCTCAGGCCGTAGCCTTCAGAGGTGAAAGAATTATTGCCGTCACCTCAAACGCCGACATCGAGCGACATATCAAAGGCGGCCACACCGAGGTGATTGACGCACAAGGCAGGCTTGTGGTTCCCGGCTTCAACGATGCGCACATCCATTTTGGCTTCGTTGATCCGGACTACATTGACCTTCGTTATGTCAGAGACCCAAAGATCATCACCGAGAAGGTCAAGGATGCGGTCGCCAAGGCCCAGCCGGGTGAATTGATCCGGGGCGGCCGGTGGGAACATGAGATATTCTACGACAGGCAGTGGCCGACCAAGGAACTCATCGATTCGGTGTCGCCGAGCAATCCGGTAGTGCTATCCCGTGCCGACGGACATTCGGATCTGGTCAACAGCTACGTCATTAGACATTCAGGAATTACCAAAGATACGCGCGATCCATTCGGCGGTGAAATACAGCGCGATCCGGTTACGGGTGAGCCCACCGGCATTTTCAAGGAAACGGCCAAAGCACTGTTGAAATATGGTGACGTACGCGTCCGTCTCAGCCATGAAGAGCAACAAGAGCGGCGCATGCGCGGGTGGCAGGCTGCTTTTGACATGGCTCGAAGATGCGGTGTCACTTCGATGCAATTGCCCCCCGGTGGTGACTTCGAGATATATCAAACGTTCAAAGACATGGGTAAGCTCACCGCGAGGGTGTACATCGGCGGGTCTTTCACTACCAACAGACAACAGCTAAGACGCTACGCCGAACTGCAGAAGAAATATCCCAGAGACGGCGACTGGATACGATTTGGCTATCTCAAAGGATTCATCGACGGCACGCTCGGCTCGGGCACGGCCCTGTTCTTCGATCCGTACGTCGATGCCCCCGAAAAGACCGGCCTGCCACAGATGTCGTACGAGGAGCTGGAAAGACGCATCGTGACACTGGATAAGGCGGGATTTCAGATCGGCATCCACGCCATTGGGGATAAGGCCAACCATTGGGTCCTCGATGCCTACGAGAAAGCGCAGCGAGCCAACGGCAGGCGTGACAGCCGGCATCGCATCGAGCACGCCCAGGTGCTCCACGACGATGACACTCCTCGCTTTGCCGTATTGGGCGCAGTCGCATCTATGCAGCCTACACACTGCATCACGGACAAGCGTTTTGCCAAGAAACGAATCGGCACCGAGCGTTGCCAAGGTGCGTATGCCTGGCGCCGGCTATTGGACGCAGGGGCGGCCATCGCGTTTGGCACCGATTATGCGGTCGAGCCAATCGACCCGCTGGAGGGTTTGTATGCCACCGTCACGCGAAAGGACCGGGCCGGCGAGCCGGGTGAAGGATGGTTCCCGGATCAGAAACTGAGCATGGAGAAAGCCATCGAGCTATACACGCTCGGCTCGGCATACGCGGAATTCACCGAAGACCGCAAAGGTAAAATCAAAAAAGGTTATCTGGGCGACGTGGTCATCTTCAATAACGATCTAATGACCATACCGCACGACGAAATCATGTCCTCAAAGGTGGACTATACAATCGTAGGCGGTAAGGTCGTGTATAAACGAGACCGTGCAAACTGACACACAAATACCGCTGATCATCGCCCCCACAGGTAATTACTGTTGGCTGGCGCAGGATGGGCATGGCGGGTATTCGGAGCCGGACGAGAGCAGCATGCACAGGCTCAGATCGTAGATAGCCTCATAGGTGTCACATTCTCTGAAACCTGGTGAGTATGATCAACGACTAACTGACAGAGGGCCTTTCGACTCTCGAAGGAAAATGTGGGAAAGAACCATAGGTGAAAGGAGGCGTTGCCATGGGCAAAGTGTTGACTAATCTCGCTACCGTCACAATTTGTTTGTTGCTGTTGAGGCTGCCCATCGAAAGTCACGCCGGTGCAATCCAACAGCATCCAAACATCGAAGGTAATTGGCTGGGCACTCTGAGATTGCCATCAGATGAGGAATTGAAGATTGTGTTTCGCCTTGTCAGACAGGATAGTGGCAAACTGAAGGGAGTCCTTGATAGCCCCGACCAGTATGTCTTTGGCGTGCCAATCGACGTGGTAGCTAAAGAGAACGGCCACATCAATCTCGGCGGCAAAGCAATAGGCGGCGGGTTCGAAGGGACTCTCACAAACGAATCAACTCTCAAAGGCCACTGGAAACAAGGTGGCGGTTCATTGCCGCTCGTCCTAAGACGCGTCGATTCGGTACCTCAACCGCCCGAAAGACCGCAAACCCCAAAACCGCCCTTTCCTTACCACCAAGAGGAGGTCTCATACCCAAACCCCGCCGCCGATGACGTGACAATTGCCGGGACCTTGACTCGGCCTCGTTCTGAAGGTCCCTTCCCGGCCGCTCTGCTGATAGCCGGCTCCGGACCCCATGATCGCGATGAGACAGTATGCATGCACCGCCCGTTCTTCGTCCTGGCAGATTACCTTACGCGACGAGGCATCGCTGTACTGCGAGTGGATAAGCGGGGCGTCGGAAGCTCGACCGGAGACTACGGAAAGGCGACTATGGCCGACTTTGCAAGCGACGTCCGGGCAGGGATCGCATACCTCAGAAGCAGAGAAGATGTCCGCGCCGGAGAAATAGGCTTGATCGGTCATAGTGCAGGCGCAGACGTCGCCGCGATCGTGGCGGCTGCATCACAGGACGTTTCATTCATTGTCATGATGGCAGGAACAGGAGTGACCGGCTACCAAGTCATCATTCTGCAGGATCTTGCCTCTGCCAAGTCAAAAGGTGCTACCGATACGGAGCTCGCCCTGATCAGGCCCGTAATCGAGCGCTACTACGCCGTGGCTGTCGAAGAAAAGGACAATGAAATCGCGGCCAAGAAAATGCAACGCATCTATGATGAGATGACCGAAGAGCAGAAGCACGCGTATCGGTGGTTGAAGAATGGGTGGACGAATCAGATTGAGAACTGCCTTTCTCCCGGCTGCCGTTCCACACTTCAGTTTGATCCTAAGCCGCATCTGATCAAGGTCAGTTGTCCTGTCCTGGCCATCATCGGCGAAAAGGACGTCCAGGTCATCCCTAACGAGAACCTACGAGGCATCCGTGAGGCACTGAAAGCCGGCGGCAATGAAAACCACATCGTTGAGGAACTGCCTAGCCTGAATCATCTGTTCCAGACCGCCGACACCGGAGCTTTGGCCGAGTACGTGACAATTGAAGAAACGATTGCCCCAATTGCTTTGGAGAAGATCGGGGATTGGGTAAGGAAACAAACGACCATCGAATAGGAGAATCCGGCCGCCATTCTCTATGCGGCTCGGCATACGCGGAATTCACCGAAGACCGCAAAGGCATAATCAAAGAGGACTATCTCGGCGGCGTGGTCATCTTCGACAATGACCTGATGACCATGCCGTACGATAAAATCATGACCTCAAAGGTAGACTATACAATCATAGGCGAAGAAGTTGTGTACAAACGAGACGGGGCAAATTGATGCGCGTCACGCCCTGGAGTTCGGTGAACCTTCACCCAATCTTACCGAAATATGTGAACGTTGCCCAATCGGACACGCTTTAGGCCTGCGGCTTCCGCAGCCTCAAGACATCGCTCCGCCTGCTCCAAGGATGTCGACGGCAGGTCCGTCAAAAGAAAATCGCCGTGAAATCCGAGGAGGGCGTACGGAATTTCCGGATCCAGCTCGGCAACAAATGACGCGATCGATCCGACCTCTTCGGCATCGACATAGCCCGGCACCAGCAGCGTGCTCGCAATTAGTGGAGGAGGGTCCGGTCTCTCGGGAATTCGTTCGGCCCCCGCCGTGAAGTTCTCCAAGGTGCGGCTATTGTCAACTCCGCAGAGGGCATAGTGGATGGCTTTATCCATCGCCTTTAGGTCGAACTTCACACATCCGCCGCTGTCCAGAGAAAAGGTCATCATCCGGCCAAGCAGCTTCGGGTCCATCGATCCGTTTGTCTCCCAGCATATCCGCAGCGTCCTGAGCGGATTCTCTTCGCGGGCCAACTTCGATGCCGCCAGCGCGTGAGGCAACTGGCAGGTTGGATCTCCTCCGAAAAAGCAAATACAAGCGGTGTTGGCGGTCACACTGTCCGCCAGTTCGGCCGCGCTCCTTGTCGTGTCTTGCGCGGAACCCTGGCGGTAATGCCAGTTCTGGCAGAACAGACAATCAAACGTGCAAGCTTCGTAGAATACCGCCAGGTTGACGGCGCCCCGCTCTCGACCACCTGGGTGCCTCGTACCGCTGCCCTCGGCGCATACCCAGTCCGCTACGCAGTTGGTCGGCAGAGGATCGTAGTACCATGATACGGCGGCTCCTTCTGGAGTACCCCCTTTAAGACGGCCGCCGTCGTTGTGCCGAATGCCGCAGTAGCCGGTCTGACCGGCCGGAATCCTGCAACTGTTCTCACAGAGCGAGCACCGGACTCCATCCGGACCGGCGGGCGGCGAGCCGGGAAGCCCGAACTGCTCACGGCTACGACGATGGATGTCTCGAATCTGAGGCAGGCACACATCTGCCGCATCTTGGATGCACTCGGCGCAGAGGGACAGTGCCGTAGCGACCTCATTGGAGCAGTTACCACATATCTTACAAGTTGCCACAGTTCAGCAGCCTCGCTGGATGGGCGCCGTCTTGACCACCTCATTCTCAGGGTAACACCGCAATCGAAGGCGGTCAAGAAGGCTCAGCAGAACAACGGTGTTGATGATCGGGCAGTGGCGTGGGGTGGCCAGGATTGTGCCGCTTTCAAGGCGGGACTAAGGATTGTGGAAGCCAAGATACCCCCGTGCCGATACCTGCCGGTGAACCTCAAGTTCTGCCTCTATCTGGCCGATAACACTTCAAGACCTCAGACAATGTCGGAAAGGCCCGATACGAATGTGGTAGAGACTTCTGAACATGGCGAGATTGACGCAAGATCGACACTCGCAAAGGTGTGAACCCCTGTTGGAGGATAACAGACCATGAACTGTCCTGCGTGTGGAAATTCGTTACAGGAAGTCACCGTCTCAGACGTAGTAGTTGATGTATGCAAAGGCGGCTGTGGCGGTATCTGGTTCGACAACTTTGAGATCACGAAATTCGATGAACCGCATGAGTCTGCGGGCGAGGAATTGCTGCAGATAGAGCGAGACGAGAGTGTAGTCATCGACCGCGCAAAGAGATTCAACTGCCCCAAATGTGAGGACGTTGTGATGATGCGACACTTCTTCACCGTCAAGAAGGAGGTCGAGGTCGATGAATGTCCGGGCTGTGGAGGCTTCTGGCTGGATGCCGGCGAGCTCGATAAGATTCGCGGTCTCTTCGAGACAGAGCATGAAAGACACGCGGCGGCCCACGAGTATTTCGCCGAGATGTTCGGCAGTGAGCTGGCTGCTATGGAGGCTGAAGATCAAGCAAACCTCAATAAGGCCCGGAAGATTGCGAACATGTTCCGCTTTGTTTGCCCGAGCTATTACGTCCCGGGAAAACAGGATTGGGGAGCCTTTTAGTCGCCCACGATAGCGTTCACGCGCCAAGACAGGGTACCTGATCCTCGTTGCACTGCAGGCCGCGGACCGGCGGCGCGGCAGCGCGAGCCCAAACCGCATGCGACGGTAGGCCCGCCCTGTGGAGAAACCGTCCGCACCGGTCATTTGACGACCACGGTCGAGCTACGACCCGCCTCTTTCAGACCAGAGGTCGCAACAGAAAAAATTCTGAAATTTTCCTTGACACACGGAGTTCCATCGCTTACCTTATTCGTGGATAGGAGGTTAACTGTCATGGAGGACGGGGGGAGGGTGGTTTTTGATGGATGTTTGCTGCGCTAAAGCGCATTCCACGGCCTACAGTCTGCATTTTTCAGCCCACCACAGAATCTGGGAAATCGCGGTTTAGGTTATTCCCATTGTTTCTCGCCGAGCTCTCACACTGGCAAGCGCCCTTCGCGCCGGATGACAGATGCCAGCCTAGCAGAGAACTGCACGGTAGAAATCAAGCACAGAAATCATCAGCCGGTGTCGGCAGAAACGACAAGCCGCTTATATTCTTGGGCAACGATCAGCAAGTACAGCGCATCGGCGCAGATTAGGGCTCTTCGACGCCGCACCAATACTTGGGCGTGTTCTCGTCCATATGCAGCCAGTCGGCGTGGCCGTCGAAGAAAAGATTGTTACAGCCCTGGTTGCGATGCCGATCACGGGAGACCCGCCGGGTCAGGTTGTCACCCCGATTGGTGCGATCCGACGCGGGCAGATGCGTGACCGACCATACGTCCAGATAGTTGAACCGGGAGAGGATGTCCAGCTCATATCTGTTCCGAACGACGGGGCGCCAATCTCCTGCTGAGTTGTCGGCAAGATAAATCCGCTGAGACGGAGTCTTAACGCTGCTGAGCTTGGTTGGCTCGTCCTTTTGATTTCCCCAGTTACCGCTCAGGCTGCCCGGGTTCTCCATGTCCCAAGCGTTGACGACGTAATCCACCGTTTGTTCGGCGTTGCTGTGACCGTACTGTCCCAACCCGGTACGTGGAAAGCTCGGGCATTGATACACATCCACTTCCCGGTAGTCCTCGATATCGCGGTATTCGGTGCCCAAAAATGGAACGAACACGAGGATCCACTTCACCTGATGGTCCAGCGCGCGAGGGATAAAATCATCGTATTCCATGGCGTAAGTCTGCACGGCAAGACCAAGCTGTTTGAGGTTATTGAGACAGTAAACGGTCTTAGCCTGTTTGCGCACGCGGCTCAGGGCAGGCAAAAGGATGCCCATCAGCAAGGCAATAATCGCAATCACCACCAAAAGCTCAATCAGCGTAAAGGCCTTTTTCTTA
>CP070675.1:4398587-4404238 GCA_020352215.1 Phycisphaerales bacterium | reverse complement strand
TCGCGTTAGATGTGATATACTTAGGTAGCAGCTCGTTGCTCGCAAGGTTGCAGTTTTTGCAGTTGTCTGTAGGTATGTGAAGGTGAGGAGATACACTAGTGGGGAGATTATTCTGCATTCCTGCCTGGTTGTGCCCGGCACTTTTGTTAGTGGTACTTCTAGTTGATGGAAGTGGGTATGGCGCGACCGTCTCCACTATTCGCGGCGACCCAGATTTGGATCGCAATGGCATTGTCGATGGCTTGGACTTCGAGATCATAGCGCATAACTGGCTGTGGCGTGTGCAGGCGCAGGAAAACGCGGCGGACCTCGACCGTGACGGCACGGTAGATTTCAATGATTTCGGCGTGCTCGCCGGCCGGTGGTTATCGAAGAGACACTCGGTCGCCATCTTCATCGATTCAAACAGTTACTCCAGTCTGCAGGCCGAGATTGAAAGGCTCAGATCCGATATAGCAAACGACCTCGAAGTCCCCGTGTTCGTCTTCGCGGATAATTGGCGAACTATTGAGTCCATAAAGAATATTTTGATAGACACATACATCCGGGACGGGCTGCTGGGCGCCATCCTCATCGGCGAGATTCCAACTGCATATTTCGAATACCAAGACTCGGGGGCTGCTCCCACCGATTGGTATTTTCAAGACTTAAGTGACGAATTCATCGACGCCGATGGGGATGGCAAGTTCGAGCGAGAACACTACCTGTGGGAAACCGATGTAACGATGAGAGAGATATGGACCGGTCGGATCAAGCCGCCGCTCGGCAGGCTTGAGGGCATAGAGATGCTGCGAGCCTATCTCGATAGGAATCACAGGTACAGGACCGGAGATCTCCGATATGACAAGAAAATGCTGTACTTTGGTTCCATAGCCATTAACCAGACGGGCGTCAGCGAGCACGATTATTTTGGCATCGTGAATCAGATCGACGACTATACCGGGCTCTATGAGTCCGATGCCGATGTCAACGCTATCTACGAGCCCTGTCTGCCGGTGCAAAAGAGCATGTACCTATCGGAATTGTCCTACAGCTATGACTTTGCGTTCGTTAATATTCATGGTTCCGCCACCACGCAGTGGCTGGGCGATTCGACCAGCGTTTATCATAATGAAATCCGAGATGCACGACCCGAGGCCTTGTTCACTGTTCTGGCGTCCTGCTCCAACGGCGATTTCACGCAGGAGAATTACTTTGCCGGATGGTACTTGTTCAGTGGAAACAGTTTGGTAGTCACTGGCAATAGCGTTGTCGCAATGCTGGTGGGCTCCTCTTCGGTGGAGTTTCTCGAAGACTATAACCCGTTGGGCCTTGGGGTGACTTTCGGCCAGATGTATAAGAACGACCAGTCCTTCATGGTAAGCCACCTGTTCGGGGACCCGACGTTGACGCTGAGGGCGAAACCGACCGGTGAGCAACCCTTGCTGTGCGTTGACACGTCGCACCTCGATTTTCCAGACACACACAGAGGAACGAAGACAGCCAAATACATTTGGCTCGAGAACAACGGCACCGCGACTCTGACCTTGAACTTCAAAAAGGGGCCTTTTTCCATCGACGGCGAGTCCGTGAATCTCGGATACTGGGATGTGTTCTATTACAGAAATCCCGACACCGGCGAGTTATTTCGAGATTTCGCGGTGCCGGCCGGAGAAAAGAAGCGAGTGAGCTTTGTTTTCTATCCGAGGGCCGACGCTCCGACCGGTAGATATTCGATGACCATTCTTTTTCAGACAAACGACCCCGAAAACCCCTATCTGCAAATCACCCTCGCGGGCAACGCAACCTGACCAACCACGAGCTACCCGCTGACTCACCTTCTGACGACAGGGGCAGACCAGCTGCAAGAGGCAAATGGTCTTGTGCTCGCCACACTACCGACGTTCGTCAGATGGTGGTGCGGAGTGACTACTATTCGGTGAGATTGGCGCGCAGCATATATTTCTTTTCCATTTCGGCCAGCTCTCGACGATCTTACGTGCTTGGGCAAAGTGAGATTCTCGATCGGTCTTCGCAGAATTATTGCCCTGTTGGGAAGGCACTTCACCCCCATTCTTGGTCCGCGGATTGTCCATTCCTACTCTCCAATTCCCTTCGACACTCATCGAACCTCTCTGTGGCCTTGGTCTCTTTCTCCAAATAAGAGCAAGGCAACATTTGCATTCTCGCATGACTCTGTTCGGATTTCCAGTCAAAAACATGACCGTCTGCATGTTCCCGTTCTATCTCAAACCCAGCACTAAGCCGCATTGAAAACAGGTCAAAGAATTTCCTCGGACCTACTCCCACAAATGGCACGAACGCAACAATATCTGAGTCCGGCTGGTCCCGGGGGCTGATTGCATCATCGTGAAACTCAAACGCCTTGCTCTTGGGGTAAGGTTCAACATACACGACCTTCTTGATCCCAGCCGCGATTATGTGTTTCGCACAGTTGTGGCACGGAAATGTGGTCGTGTATAGTGTGGCGCCACGCGTATCCACCGCATTGCGAGCACAAAAAAGCAGAGCCTCCATCTCGGCGTGGACCGCCCGGCCATATTCTGTAATGTCTCGTATCGGGCTCCTCCAAAGAGCCTTTTCGACGTTCACCTTGTCTGTTGAGTCGTCAAGACTATCCAAGATTTGTTCGATCATATTCTTCTGCTCTATCTTGTTCGAATCACATCCGCGCATATAGTCACGACCACCCTCCGCATCAACATATTCATGAGTATCGCGATCATATTCCGTCCAATAAAGACCCCCGCCGGCTCTCGGACAATCGTTTGCTCCCGTAGCGATTATCTCGTTGTTGCGCCCTATTACAGCCCCTATTTGTCGTGAAAGGTCAGCGGATCTTAGGGCAGACGCAAACGCCATGAACATCGCATATTCATCGAAATTAGGGGTGATGTACGGCGCGCCAAACATCAGGTCCAGTATTCTCCATAGGCTGTTCTTCAGCCGATCCAAGTCGGAATCCAAGTGCACGAAGAAATCCGCAAGATGAAATGTGTCCCTCGTATGTTGGCCGTGCCCCAAGACTTCATCCTCATCCCTTTCAATCAAGTCTGTGGCCTGACCAGCGTCCATGTTCTTCTCAGCAGTCAGATAATCATGGCGTCGCTCCTTGTCCGAATGTACCCCGATGAGATAGAACCCGTCCGTGTAGATGCTTCTCAGACGCTTCACTTCAGCAGGATGTTTGAGTGAATTTATTATGTATGCCGTTCGGGCAGCAGGTTTGACGCTACCCTGTTCATCTTGCTCCCTCCTGCTAAATATTTCTGATGAAACTCCCAGGGCAAGAATAGAGTTGTCTCCCGAGTCTTTGCGAGCCTGGTTACCTCTTTCGATATATGTAGCTATCCGCTCAAATTCGGATGCGAATATTTCGGGGATATCATCATACAAGGTGCGAATGACATCGTGTGAGACATGTATCTCGGCAGCTCCGTAATTGTAGGCTTTGAGCCTTTCACTGAGTATATCAACGACGTATTTGTGTGGTGTTCCAACCGCCCCAACCAGACCAATCACAATTTCAGTATCTGCATAGGTACCCTCAAATGACCTTTGGGCATGGTCTCTCATGTCAGGTCCCATCATAACGACTCCAAACAGGGTGATACTCGATCCTCCTGCAGCTCCGAGATGCAGCCTCCCTGATTAGCAAATCCCTACTCACTAACGGCATCCACTTAAGAAGGCGCATCCGACGCCCCAAATGTTGATGAAAAAGCCCCCGAAATAGCAAATTTTCGCGTCTTTTGGCCCGTATCCCGGCTCACGAGCCACCAACGCCGGAACGCGAGCGCGCAAGCCCGTACCGTTCACAGCTTGCTACCTCTGGTTGCCAGATACATCTTGTCACTCGCGTTCGCTTTGCCGCTACTGTTATGGTCGGGGTGGTGGGGAAAGCAAGAAAAAGGCCAAAAAACGGAGCCGGGAGGCGAGATTGCCACGGCCCTTCGGGCCTCGCAATGACGGGCTTCCGGTGAGATCCGCGCAAAAAGAAGTGAAGCGTGTCTCGGGTCACAAAACACGCTTCACGTCATTCACACGGGCCAAGACCCGCGGTAAAGCGCGGGCTAAATGCACAATGCGCGTCACCTCACTGCCGCTTGTGCGGCGGCGAGTCGGGCGATTGGGACTCTGAACGGCGAGCAGGACACGTAGTCCATGCCGACGCGGTGGCAGAAGTCGATACTGTTCGGTTCGCCGCCATGCTCGCCGCAGATGCCGACCTTGAGTTTCTTTCGGGTCTGTCTGCCGAGCTTGGTGCCCATCTCGACAAGCTTGCCCACGCCGGTCTGGTCGAGCTGCTGGAACGGGTCTGCTGCGTAGATGCCCTTCGTGACATATTCGCCCAAGAACTTGCCCGCGTCATCCCGCGAGAAGCCCATCGTCATCTGCGTCAGGTCGTTTGTCCCGAAGCTGAAGAACTGGGCCTCGGCCGCAATCTCATCTGCGGTCAGGGCGGCTCTGGGTACTTCGATCATTGTGCCGACCAGATACGCGATCTTGGCCTTCCGCTCCTTGAAGACCTTCTCCACCTCATCGACCACCTCGTCTTTGACGAGCTTCAGTTCCGAGACGGCCCCGGAAAGCGGAATCATAATCTCGGGATGAACTACCTTGCCCTTCTTCTTGACGTTTAGGGCGGCTTCGATGATCGCCCTGGCCTGCATACGGTAGATGGCGGGATATGTCACTGCTAATCGCAAGCCGCGATGGCCGAGCATCGGGTTGAACTCGTGCAACTGCTCGACCTTTGCCTTGACGACGGCGGGCTTGACCTTGAGCCGTCTCGCCATCTCCGCCTGGTTCTCTTTGTCTTGCGGCAAGAACTCGTGCAACGGCGGATCAAGCAGGCGAATGGTCACGGGCAGTCCCGCCATCGCCGTGAATATACCCTCGAAGTCGCCCCGCTGCAGCGGGAGCAGTTTCTTGAGGGCGCCTTCGAACTGCTTCTTGGCGGTGGCATGTTCCTTCTCTACTGCCCGTTTGGCCTTGTCAGTCTCTGCTGCGTCTATGTCCCGAAGCATCGCAGCGTAGTCGTCGGCGGCAAGGATCATCTCCCGCACGGGCCAGATACGATCGCCCTCGAAGAACATGTGCTCGGTTCTGCAGAGCCCGATGCCCTCGGCTCCGAAGTCCCTTGCTCGCTTTGAATCGCCGGGCGTGTCGGCGTTCGTCCGCACGCCTAATCTGCGAACCTGGTCGCATATCCGCATGAACCTGCCGAAGTCGCCGCTCATGGTCGGCTCGACCGTAGCCAACTGCCCTGTCATAAGCTCGCCCGTGGAGCCGTCGAGACTGATCCAGTCGCCTTCCTTGATGGTCAGCTTACCGACGGCAAGTTTCTTTGCGCCGTAGTTGATGTTCAAGTCACCGACGCCGGCAACACAGCACTTGCCCATGCCGCGTGCGACGACGGCCGCGTGACTTGTCATGCCGCCGCGAGCCGTCAAGATGCCGACCGCCGCATCCATGCCGCCGATGTCTTCGGGGCTGGTCTCGATGCGAACGAGGACGACCTTTTTACCCTTGGCGTTCCATGCCTCTGCGGTATCAGCGGTGAAGACAACCTGGCCGACGGCGGCGCCAGGCGATGCGGGAAGACCCTTCGCGATTACGTTGCGCTTGGCCTTGGGATCGAAGTGCGG
>CP070675.1:4389540-4398487 GCA_020352215.1 Phycisphaerales bacterium | reverse complement strand
GAATCTCCTGGGCAAGCCAGCTCTGCAGAAACTGTTGCCTCGCCTGAGGATCCTTGTATTGCTCAAGCATTTTCTCCTTCTGCTCTCGGAGGTCATCGGCAGTCATAAACGCCGTCAACGGAGCGAGTTGACTGTCGATGTTGCTTTCCATCATCGCACCGAGGTCGGCTTCCGTGATCTTCTCTGCTCCGATCTCTGCGACTATCTCGCCACCGGCCTCATCCGACTGCGCGAAGCTTGTCCGATCCATCAGTTCATATCGCAGAGCCGAGAACTTGCCCAGCTTTTCGAAGCAATTCTTGACGTGCGCATTGATGTCCGACTCCAGCTCATCGAGATTGGCTGTCATCTCGCTCCGGTAGAAGTACTCGATAGCCTCGGCATAGCGTTCCGCCTTCTCCAGCAAAGTCGCCACTTGAAATAATGCCTTGGCCTGTTCAACATCGCTCAGCTCGGAGGCGGAGAGATAGTCCCTCCATGCCTGGGCCGCTTGCATGTACAGATTGCGCCGAGCAAGCTTGGCAGCCAACTGTTTCGTCTGCTCGGTCGAAAGACCGCGAGCCCCCGAGGCCGAAACGGCCTGCCCCTTGTCGTCCGAGAGCGCCACCAGCAAATTCACTGACACAAGAACCGCCAAGATCAAGAGTAATACGATCGAGATATTGTTGGCGATGGAACCCTTTCGTTTCTTCTCGGGAAGCGAAAAATCCAGCTTCTCTTCCATATTTGTCATGCTCCTTCGGTTATTAGCTCCCGACAGCCCCCACTTCGACGTTCCTACTGCCTTCGGTGTCGCATGTGGAAGAAGCGCACCAAATCCTGCACATAGGGTTTGTCGGTAGTGATTGGCACGCTGTCAATGTTGATCGACCTGAGCATATTCGTTAAGCTGTTGAAGCGACTCAAACTCTTGTCGCCATACTCGTTGCGGAACCGCCTGCTTGATGTGTCGACCACGATTATCTCGCCGGTTTCGGCGTCCTGAAACTCGATCAGTCCCACGGCCGGCATCGAGATCTCCACACGGTCACGCACGGGTACTGCAATAACATCGTGACGCTTGTTGAGCAGGCTCAAGGATTTCTTGAAGTCGGTCTCGAGAAAATCAGACACCAGAAACACCGTGGCCTTCTTGCGTGTCACTTTGGCAACGTAGTCCAACGCAAGGGGGATATTTGTCTGCCGTCTGGGCATCTTGAAATACAGCAGCTCACGAATGAGACGCAAGACGTGTCCGCTCCCTTTCTTTGGGGGGATATATAGCTCGACCCTATCAGTAAATATCAACAGGCCGACTTTGTCGTTGTTCTTCGCCGCTGCAAACGCCAGGACGGCACAAAACTCGGCCGCCAGTTCATTCTTCATCTTGTTGACTGTTCCGAATTCCCCCGAAGCGCTGAGATCTACCGCAAACAGGACCGTCAGTTCCCGCTCCTCGACAAAGCGCTTAATGTATGGCTTGCCCGTTCTGGCTGTCACATTCCAATCAATCGTGCGGATATCGTCGCCGGGCGTATACTCCCGGACCTCGTCGAACTGCATGCCTCGGCCCTTGAATACGCTCTCGTACTGGCCTGCAAAGCTGGCATCGACGGACCGGGACGTGTAGATCTGAATCTGCTTAATCTTCTTGATCAGTTCTTCAGGGATCATATTTACTCAAGAGCCACTGCCGCGTTCTGTGCTACGGCACTTCAATATTGTCGAAGATCGTCTTTATGATATCGTTGCTGGTCTTGTCCTCGGCCTCCGCCTCATAACTGACGATGACCCTATGCCGCAATACATCCGGCCCAATGCTTTTGACATCCTGAGGAGTGACATAGCCTCTTTGCTCGATGAACGCGTGTGCCTTCGCCGCTATCGCCAGGTATATGGTCGCCCGGGGGGAGGCCCCATAGCTTATGAAGTTGCCCAGCTCCAGGCCATACTTCTTCGGCTCTCTCGTCGCGTACACGACGTCGACGATGTAGTCCTTGATCTTCTCATCGATGTATATTTCATCCACTACGGATCTGACTTCCGCGATATCCGAAGGGCTGATGACCGCCTGAATATCAAACTGCTTATCCGTTACGGCCATCCGGTCGAGAATCTGACGTTCCTGCTCCTTGGCCGGGTAGTCGATGGCGAGCTTGAGCATAAAACGATCCAATTGCGCTTCCGGCAAGGGATAGGTCCCCTCCTGCTCGATGGGATTTTGCGTCGCGAGAACAAGAAAAGGATTTGGCACCGGGAATGTCTCGTCGCCGATGGAGACCTGTCGTTCCTGCATGGCCTCGAGCAGGGCGCTCTGTACCTTGGCCGGTGCTCGATTGATTTCGTCAGCCAGTATGATGTTGGCAAAGATCGGCCCTTTGCGCGTATAGAACTGGCCGTCCGACTGGCGATATATTTGCGTGCCGATCAGGTCGGCCGGGAGCAGGTCGGGTGTGAACTGTATCCGCGTGAAATCCGCGTCTATCGCCCGCGACAGAGTCGTGACCGCCATCGTCTTGGCGAGGCCGGGCACTCCCTCCAGCAATATATGGCCATTAGCCAACAACCCAATCAGCATGCGCTCGAGCATATAGCGCTGACCCACGATCACCTTGTCCAGTTCGGCAAAAAACGCCCGCACAAACTCACTCTTCTGCTGCACCAATTCCCCAATCTGTTTCACGTCTGTCGCCATATAAACCTTCTCCTCAAATACGCTTGGTATAAAGCAGGTTCTTCCATCTGTGCCCGGTCAAGCTGACACGACATTTCCGCGTGCAGCAGGGATAATCGACATTTACGTCTCATCCCCTAAGAAAGTTCATTCTTAGCCGAAAAACGCGGCTATTTCAAGATCCAAGACGACTTATTCTGCCTGCGGGCCGATCGGGGAGGGCAAGTCGAGCGAGAGATCACCCCAGACAAAGGCCGATAAAGTTGCTCCTCCTGGGCAGGCTGGGCGATCCGGTGTACGCCTCAAATGAGGCCCCTCATCTCAAATGCGAATTGCCCGGTGCTGTGACCTTACTTGCTCGGCTGCGTCGTCTAGAGCTTGTGATACCGCGTCCCACTCGAATTGCCGCACGAGGCGCGATGCCTTCCCGGCACTTTCGCCCCACAGGGAATCCGTTTTCACCCGCTCGGCCAATACCGTTAGTCTGTCGGCCAGACCCGCGACGCTGCCATCGTAGAAGAATTGCTCCGCTGCTTTGTTGTCGCTGAGCCCGAATATCTCCGGATACGCTAATCGCCGTGGCAACACCGGATAGGCGCCGGCAAGAGCCGCTTCCACAGCCGTTATGCCGAAGAACTCGTGCCTGGCCGTGGACACGAAAACGTCCGCTTCCGTCAAGGCGTCTTCATACTCGCCCCTGCTTCGCTGATAGCCCCATCGATCGATGCGTCCGGCGAAGTGCTGCCGGGCCCATTCGAACACGTCGGGCGCTTCACGAAACTGCTCTCCGATCACGCTGACACGAAAGTCAATCCCCCGGCTCCTCAAGATCTTCAACGCCTCGAAGAAACCCTCCGCATTCTTATCGTGTTCCCACCGGGCGGCCCACAGAATCCGCACCGGACCAGGTTTCCTGTCGCCGCGCCGAAAAGTTGCATTGGCGCCCGGCGGGTAGACGAGCGACTTACTTCTGATCCGCTCGACAACTTCGATCGGCTGATAGTCCGGCATCCGCCTGAGGAATACCTGCAGGGCATCAAGAAATGAATCCCTGTGAAACGCCGAATTGAACCACACGCTGTCCGCTGCCAGAGCGCTGGTCATGTTGGTGACCGCAAACTGATAATCGCGATCACTTTCAAACCGCACCGGATAAGTGAGCTGATTCTCGTGAAAATAGATTATCGCGGGCAACTGTCTCACTGCCTGTGGCGCAAGACCCAGGAACTCAGCAAGGTTCAGCATGTCTGAGCAGAAAATCAGATCCCACTTTTCGCCCCGAACGGCTCGCTCACCGACCTCGCCGGCGAAGGTGACAGCCGAATGGCGCATCCGCCATTTCCATTTGTGGGCGGGCAGTTCGAGCACTGTCCACTGATGTCTGCTCACTGCCGACCATCCGTCGATGAATGCCCTGTGACTGCCGCCGCAATAGGGTTCCAAGGCCAGGACTCTCATGTGTCTGTCTTTCGGTGTATATCGCCAGCCTATCCTACATCCCGCATGTACTATGGTTGGCCTGGGGTGGGAGAGGCGGCCTGCCAGCTCTCGCGCTGATCCCAAGAGGCAGGATCGGCTGTTGGGTCAATTATCTCCAATGAATCACCGCCGCCATCTGTGGTAGGATACCACCCATCGTCATAACTAAACCGCAAGACCGCGGCCTCCAACGGCCAAGGCAATATCAATACGACGTCCTCTCCACCGTTGTCCAAACTGCCCAAATATTGACCCGCCACGTTGACACCTATACCGTAACGCGACCGAAACGCCGACTCATTCGCTGCAACAACAACATACTCGCCCGGACCAAGCAACGTCGCCGGGAAGACAAACTCAATGCCATCTATGAAACGCACCCCCGTCAGATCTAATGTCATATCGCCCACGTTCTGCAGCTCAACATAATCATAGTTGCTGCCGTCGGCGGCATGGTACATCAACTCGGTAATACGCAAACCTTCCAACAACGCCATCTCATTGGCAAAAGACGGCTCACCATCGTCCCACTCGGTAATAGAGCCCTCTAATGCCGCCGAAATCAGAAAATCACTACTGGTCCGGGAAGTATTCAATGCGTGGATAGCCAGTACATTGTCCCCCTGCTGCAGAGCATCGATACGGTCGAAGATATCTCTCTCCAGATCAAAGCCTGTAGAGCCGGCCTCATGATTGCCATCGGAATCGGAATCCCACTGTGGCTGCCCAGTGAAATTGGCTCTGTCAACCTCAACTCCATTGATGTACGCCACAAACCCGTCATCATAACGTACCTTCAGCGTCAGTCCAGTGAAGTCAGACACATCGTTAGCGTCCACAGTAAACGGAATCCGAACATAGCAACTGGTGTACTCGCCGTACATCTGGCTCTCGACGTCCAGGCTGATCATATCCTCGTAACCGGAGCCTCTCTCGTATCCTACACCACCGGGAGCGCCTGTCACACTCAGCCACGCCGAATCGTCAAAACCGGGATCCGAATTCCAGCTCTGGTCAATGTGATCCGCTGACAGTGGGACAATCGCACGCTTAGCGGCATCTTCACGAGCAAGCGTGATGACAGTGGTCGTCGGCGTCGCTACCGCCGGATTGCCTACACCAGGTGTCGGCAACTCAAAAAACTTCAAGCTGCTCGAGCCATCGGGACTACGACCCTGGGAGACATCCGTCGTCTGCGGGCCATAGATCACCTTGTCTATCTCTTTCAGGTCGCCGTCGAAAAGACCTATCAGCTCACGATCAGACGAGAGCCTGAAATCCAAATGGCCGGGTGCGTCCGTGCCGTCCGCCACAAAGACAGCATAGCCGCATGGATCGATGAAACTAAGAGGTCCTAATTGCTGCTTGGCCGGCTGGGTCACAGGATTGTCCGTGAGGTACAGGCCGCTCAAATCTACAGGCTGGCCCGCCGGGTTGTACAACTCGATAAAGTCGTCGGCAAAAAGAACCTCGCCACGGGCGAGCCACTCGTTGATCTTCAGCGTTCGGGGATCGCCGAGCGGCTGGGCAATATTGGCCCCGCCAAGCGTCGGCTTATTCAACTTCCACCCTCGGTCATAGCCGACACGGCCGATAGTAAAGCCATTCAGCTGCGGGCCAAATACCACCGAATCGAGCAGACCACCTCCAGCGGCCGGCTTATCATAGAGATACAACCCTTCACCTTCGCTGTAGAGACCGAAGCCCAGATGGTCCTTTAGCTGAGTATCAAGGTCGCCATACAGGACCATGTAATCGCCGGGATTCATAATCACACTACTGACGGTATTGCTGCTTAAGATGAACTTCCTCGGATCGCCGGGATCGTCGGTCAGGCTCATACCGGATAAGCTCAGCGGAGCAGGGCCATCGTAGTATAGCTCGATCAGATCTGGGTCGGCGCCATGGGTATGGGCCAATACCTCGTTGATAACCAGTCGCGAGTAAGAGGTGTCGACGGTCCATGTGCGGGACGCCGTTGCATTGGTCTGGCTCTGCCAGATGCCTGCAGAGTTCTTGCCGATGGCATAGACGGTGTAAGATTGGCCGTTGGAAAGGCCGGTCAGCTCGATGGGTATGGCCACCGAGCGCTCTTCGCTGTAGGGGCCGTCGGGGTCGTTGAGGTTGTACTTGTAGCTGGTTATGCCCGGCCCACCGACGGTGAGTGTAGCGGCGGTTTCGCGAGTCGTCTCATAGGGCTCACCGCAGATGGCTGCTCCCGCGGGAACATAAGCGCCCATATCGAGTCCGCAAGGCCCTGTGCCGATGGCCGGCGAAGACGGCATAAGATGAAAGTCCCCATCGGCATCAACAAGGACCGGATCGGCATCGATATTACCCTGGCCAAAATCGTGCCACTCAGCGGGCAGGATCGAATAGTCTATGGACACTTCCATAGTCTGCGCATCGAAATTGAGAAGTAGACTGCCATTGTCCCAGCAGATGTTGCCGTTCAAATACGCGGCCTTGCCGGGCGTGGTTCCCGCCGATTCCCTGAAGTTGACGACCGACGAATTATGACCGACGAAAACATTGTTCTGGGCGATCAACTCACTGTCGCCTTTCAGCAGCATGGCAGAGTCATTGTCGAAGAAGACATTGCGGGCGACAGTAACCTGGCTGCCTGCATCGGTGGCTATACCATTGGAGGTGCCCGTAGCACCACCCAAGAAGTGCATAAATACGTTACCCTCTACATGGGCGTCACAGTCGTCCAGATCCAGGGCGTCATCTTCGCCCCCGTGGAAAACGTTGTCGTATAGCTGTAGTATTGGTCCCGGACGCCGGCAATCGGAGAAATCGATCGCATCGTTGTAGCCGGTCAGCTTGCCGAAAGTACTGCGTTCGATGATGAGGTATTCATCGCCGGAAAGACCGTAACCGTAGATCGCCTCGTCACCTACTAAGTCGGGGAAAACACAGTTGCGGATGATCACGGACGGATGCTCCAGTTCGAGCACGTTCTTGTCGGTGCTATTCCAGCTCACAGAGTCTATCAAGACCCGTGACCGCTCAACATTGATCGTCTGGTTCTGGTTGTCGCCGAACTCCATGTCGACGCAGCAGAGGCGATTGTCCTCCATGGTGTCGAGGAATGTCAAACCATCCCACCTCGAATCGGACGCGGGCACTCGCGTCAGCCGAATGCGCCGGTACTCTGTGCCCTCTGCGACAAGCCGGCCTCCCTGCTGGACGCTGATGCCGGCGCCGGCATCGAAGAACAGCGTCGCCCCCGCCTCAATTGTTAGCGTGACACCGCTGGGCACAAAAATGCTGCTGGCAACATGCCAAGGCCCGGAACTTGCATCCAGAGTAGTGTCTGCTGCAAGCGTTCCGCTTATCCCGGCCATGTCCCCGTCATCGTACCAGACGTCCGTATAGCCGCGCATGAGTTCGCTGCTTGTCCCGTTAGGACCGGCAAAAGTCTGCACAACGATGCGATTAATACCGGGATCCAAGCCTATGTTGTCGGCCGACCACGTGCCGTTCCTCTGCGACCATCTGGAGTCGGGAACCGGCTGGCCGTTCACGAGCACTGAGCGCGTCTCTATGGCGTTAGCTGTGCCGGACAAGTCAACTACGTCACGGCGCGCGTAGACATAGCCGCTGGCCTCCTCCGGGCCGGCGATCGTGAACTGTTGAGGAATCTGTGGCTCACTCGCGGCACCGGGATAGCCTCCATACAATATGCTGGCGGCACGCTCCACAACGAACTGCTTTATGCCCCTCAAGCCGTCAATCTCCGAGGCCGACACCCAGTCGCCCAGAAGCTGCTCGACAAGCGGATCGAAATCTTCGGGTGCAAAAACTGTCTCGACCAGATCCCGGTACTGATCGTAGTACAGCTTTACTACATCAGGATGACCGAGCAGGCGCTCCAAGCCGTCCACACCTGCGTAGACGAAGATATTGCGCTCCGGCTCGTATGAATGGTCACCTTGGCCAAGCACGGTGTCGAGGTCATGCGGAGCCAGCCAAAAACGCGGATCCACCACTCCGCGGTAGAGGGCGTAGTCATCCCCGGCGCCAGAGGTCAATCCGCCCTCACGGTTGCCTACCAGCGCATCAGCAGCAAGGTACCGCATCCATTTCTCAAGGTTAAGGACCTCGCTCACTTCGGCAACGAAATTGGAATCTGGGATGCCGTCGTTGTTGAGCTTGTCTATTAGGGCGAACAAGTCGGAGTAGTCGTTGGCCGCCCTGTGCGTCTTCTTGGGATAGTTGTCACGGTAGTCGTCGGGATCGGGGGTCTGGCCGGGACTCTCCTTGTAATCCAGATCAGCAAAGGTCCTTGAGTGAACGCCGTCATCAAAGTAAGTGCACCGGTACACGTTGCCATCGGCGTCGTCGCGGAAGTGATTCCGGGCCCACTCGCTGTCTAAATCCTCCAGCGCGACGTAAGAGCCGTACGTACGGTTGTAGTCCCGTTCAGTTGGGTCCTGGCCGTTGACCCTCAGTTGTACGATAGTGGCATCCGCAGCGGCCAGACCAGACATCCGGAACAGCACGCTACCCATAAGCTGGAGGTGTGGATACTTACTATTGAGATTGAGGGCCGTCATGCCTTTCCACGGGTCATCGTTTGGAAAGTTGACACGATAAGACATCGGCGGGTCCGCACGGCTGCGGTTACCTCGATTCCGCACGCCAACGCTGTAGTGCACGCTGGTATCCACGCCACCGACACTAATGAATGTGGCGTTCATCTGGGCATTGCTCATCGCCTCGCTTGCAAACAGAGTGCCCTGATAGCTTCTGTCTCCGATGTCACTCAGTTCATCCGACTCACCCTGGGTCATAACGACATAGTAGATC
>CP070675.1:4378400-4389440 GCA_020352215.1 Phycisphaerales bacterium | reverse complement strand
ACCGAGCCGATTACATTTCGAGGCAAGGCCATCACGGTCAAATCAGAAACTGGCCAGGAGGAGACGACTATCCGGATGAGTATACCAGCAGATGCTAATCGTGGCAGCGTCGTTATCTTCGAGGATAACGAGACCGCCACATCCGTTCTTGATGGATTCACTATCACTGGGGGTACAGGTTGTTTGCGTACTGATCCCTACCCTCCGGGCGACAGGTGGAGCGGACATGTGGGGGGAGGGATTCTGTGTTGGGAGGCCTCGCCTACCATTGTCGCATGCATGATTACCCAGAACAGGGCAGATCACGCCGCCGGACTGCTCTGCATGCAATCTACTGCGATTCTAATCGACTGCAACATCCGTGGGAACTCGGTTGAAGTAGATGTAGGCGGAGTAGGGTGCTGGGATAGCTCCTCGACGCTTCTGACCAACTGCATAATCGCAGACAACACGGCAGGAGGCGAAGCCGGTGGCGTGTCGTGCGCCTATGGCTCATCCGTCACCATGACCAACTGTACAATCGTAGGAAACACGGCAAAAACTTCGGCCGGCGGCGTGGGGTGCACTTTGGGCGGCTCGTCCGTCATAATGACGGACTGTATCGTCAGAGCGAACACTGCCGTGGAAGGACTTGGCGGCGGGCTATCTTGCGGATTAGACAACGCCTCCATCACCATGACCGGTTGCACTATCGCGGATAACAAGTCCGGGGAATGGGCAGGCGGTGGAGTGGCTTGCCTTCATAACGCATCTGTGAGCGCGATCCACTGCGCAATAACCGGCAATACGGCGCGAGATGGTGGAGGTGGGATGTTAGTCTTTGACCAGAGTTCTGCAACTGTAAGCAACTGCATAATCGCGCGGAACAGGTCATTCGCGTTTGGCGGTGGTGGGATTTGGTGCGGTCAAAGCTCTGCAACGACGGTCAGAAATAGCATCATCTGGGGAAATACAGCTCCTCAAGGGAACGAGATTTCGGTCAGAAAAGGATCAACGAATGCTGCATCCACATTGACCATTTCCTACAGCAACGTGGGTGGCGGCAAGGCCAAGGTCAATGTGGAAAGCGGTTGTATACTTGATTGGGGCGATGGCAACATCGATGCCGATCCACGTTTTGCCGATCCGAACGAAGACGATTTCCACCTGAAATCACAGGCAGGCGGATATGACCCAAACACAGAAACCTGGGTTAAAGATCATGCAACAAGCCCGTGCATTGATGCCGGCGATCCTATGTCTTCTCTTGGGCCTGAACCCTTCCCCAATGGCGGTGTCGTCAATATGGGAGCTTACGGCGGCACGTCTGAGGCGAGCAAGTCATACTTCGGCGAACCGGTTTGTGATACGATTGTTGCTGGAGACATGAACGGCGACTGCGTTATCGACGTGAGGGACTTCTGCATAATGGCCCTGCATTGGTGTGAGGGTGCCAATCACTAAACAGCCGATTTCCTCGACCTGCGCATCATTTGTGAGCAGTGGATGAACGAAGAATAAGCCATCTTCGAGAGGAACAGGAGTGGGTAGACATGACTAAGGGCTGCAGGTGACAGCTCCCAAACACGTTCTTCCTGGACTTGCAGCTCAGCAGCGATGTACAATCAGGCTGGGTTGGTTGGGAGAATAGCATGAGTTGCGAGAAAGAATGGCGGGCCGTTGATTACCCAGTTCCTGGGCAGCGCAGGGCGTTCACGCTGATTGAGCTATTGGTCGTGATAGCCATTATTGCCTTGCTTGTGGCGATTCTGCTGCCGTGCCTGCAGCGGGCTCGCAAGCAGGCCAGGGCGGTTGTGTGCCGGGCCCATCTCAAACAGTGGGGGACCGTGCTGGCATTGTATGTCGAGGATAACGAGGGGCGGATTCCCCCAAAAAAATTCGGGAGCCCAATTTGGTTTTTTCGTGGCTCCCGGCTGCCGGAAGGCGACCCCAACAGACCTCCAGTCTATCACGACCTCACCACAAAGGGCATAGCCTGTTGTCCAATGGCCGTTAATGTCGGGAGGCCGTGGCTTATGCCACTAACGTTGGGGATAGGAGCAATAGTACCATCGTTGATGGAAGGACCATGGACACTTGTGACGCAGGAATCGCTCGACACAACCTTTGGAGCATGGGAAGTTGTGAGTCCCCCTCCGCGGTTTCGCGGCAGCTATGGCTTCAACATAACAGGAAGGGCGGACACGTTTGGGAATGTATGGGACCGCAGAACGGGAGTGGAGACGCGCTTAGCCAAAGGCCGGGCCAACATCCCCGTAATTCTTGATTGCAGAAGATGGACTGGTGAGCATAGGAACGTCGAGCCCCCACCGCCGCGGGAGGGAGGGGGGGGACCTATTAACTTCAGTATAAACAGGCACAACGGGTATACTAACTGCCTGTTTCTGGATTGGTCTGTCAGGCGAGTTGGGCTCAAAGAATTGTGGACTCTGAAATGGGATGAGCAGGCCGACACGGCTGGTCCCTGGACCAAAGCCGGCGGCGTACAACCCGAGGAATGGCCACAGTGGATGCGAGGTTTCAAGGACTACTGAGCTGCTCGTAAACCCCGGCTTCTCTGTTCTAGTCCTCACATGCTCCCGCGACCGATACCAGAGCATGGCATTGCCTTCGGCGTCCGGGTCGATCTGGTCGAAATACACTTCCGGCTTCGGCACCGCCTTGCCCCACGGCGTGGCCTGCTGAGGCCATGGCGGGCTGTCGTTAGTCTTTGCAATGGCCTTGCCCTGATAGAGCCAGTATTCCTTCCGGGGCGCCCCGCCTTCCTGTGGCACAATAGCCCACGCCCCCGGAAAGCTCTCCACGATATCCATCACCGACTCCGTCGGCGATTCCAGCAGAATCTGCTCTTGCCCGCTTTCGAGGTTTACCGCCACCAGATACCATGCGGGAATCATCCCGCTGACGATATAAGCATGCGTATCGTCCACGCCCATCACGTACCGGCTCCAGGCACCGTTGGGATGGCTCGGCCCCACCGCACCGAAATCCTTGACCACCTTCTTGAGCTTCGGATCATAAATATACAGCCCGACTCTATTGCCCCGTGTTCCCGTTCCGTAAATTCGCCCATCCGGCCCAGTCACCAGAGGGCGGACCTCTCCGCCGAGCCCGGGAACTATCTCGCCCCGCTGCTTTACCGTATTCGTTGCCGGGTCATAAACGAACAGATCCATACTCCACGTCTGCCGCGATGGCGTGGCTATATAGTACTTGCCGTCGAATCCGAGGGCCCTGCCCGACAGGTAGAACTGATGACCGTCCGCCAGACGCTGCTTTGTCACTTGCTTCGTACCCAGATCCACGGCGTAGAGCCACGTCGGACCGTAGTATTCCTTGAAGTATATCTGCAGCACGTCCCAGCTCTTCCCATCGTGGTTGGGCACCATCCATCGCTCCCAGACGTTCACCCCGAGGGCAGGCTCGCCCAGGGACTCTGTCTTTAGGATCTGCGCGTCTTCGAGAGCCTCCTTCAGGCCCGGTTGTTCCACAGCCCGCCAGGCCTGTTCGCCTGCAGCGCAATGGCTGGTCACAATCCAAATCGTCACAACACATAATCCCACCGCAAGCCAAATGCTCTGAGTTTTCATCTTCAGGTTCCTCAACGCTTACAGGCATTAGTCCCTTTTCCATCTTATCATGCTCAGGTTGTGAGACTCATTAGAGCGAGTCACAAGCCTCGACACATGGCTATTCGGAGTGGAAGAATCGGTCAGGATAGCCCTGCCCTCGCGGCATACCACCCAGCCGAATTCTCACATTGCTGGCACCTTAAGTATGAAGACATCACGCTGACCCGTTCCTTCCCAGTTGCTGGTAAAAACTATAAATCGACCGTCCCGGCTAATGTTTGCACGCGGGCTGTCCCAATAGGACTTGAACACAGATCGGTGGTGCGCAAGACGCCGAACTCGCCCGCTGCCGTCGGTCGCCACCTGGACTATTTCATTTCTGAATATGCCGGAAGAAGGCAGCGAATTGCCCACATAGAAACTCAGCGTTGCCCACGTCTCATCATCAGCCACCATCGAAACGTGGTAATCCTGGCTCCAGTCATTCTTGAAGTCGAGCAGTGTTCGGACGTCGTGCGGAGAGTCCAGCCGCCTGAACGTGATGCGGTTTGTGATATTATCGTGGCCAACGACTATGCCTTCGCCGTTGTCCGAATGACCGGGGGCAAAGTCGGGGCCGTCATCCGTTAAGTCCTCAATTCCGCCCGTACGCAAGTCAACCACGCGAACCTCAATCACCCCTTTTCCCTGCCGACCAGTCTTGACTACACAGAAACGGCCGGTTTTGTCCAGTTGCACCTCATCGTGACCCACGGTCGTGCTGAGCAGAATCTGATCTGTAGCTCGCCGCCAGACAAAATAGCCCGTCCGGTTCCACCTCGGGTCCTGGAGCGATCCAGCGAAAACATCACCTTTAGAGTTCTTTGACAATTGACAGAGGTGTCCCGGCGGGAATGTATTTGAGAAGTCCTTCACAAGCGTGTATTCGGCTGTAACAACGTTGTACGCCCAGAGATTCAGGCCCTCATGACAATAGAGCAAATTCGGATCGGCATAGGCCCACATCGCGTCCTCCCACCGAGGCTCTTGGAGGCTTGACGGTTTTCCAGCAAAAAGCGGTTCCTTCCCTATCAAACGAAGACCCTTCGGATCAAAGTTGTACAGCATAGGCCGGTTGCCGCAAGCGATGTGAAAACGCGTACTGTCGGCGTTAAACGATGGCCAGTAAGAGTACGCATTGCAGTTTTCTTTGCCGTCTTGTTCATCGGTGACGCGCATGATCTCGGTGCCAAACGTGGGATCTGTAAATACTCCACCGGCCTTGGGCAACGTCGGTGCCGGCGGCAGAGGATACACGGCGCGATCCGTCTTCACGCTCGGGCGGACAGCGGATACTTCTGTCTGGTCGGCCAACGACCCGTTACCGAACACGATGTTTGAATATATTACACAAACCGCTACAGCCAGATATGAAGGTGCTCTCGAACACGCTGATGCAACATGCCGAATCAGGCAGATGTGATATATCGAAATGCTCATGCACATCATAAATGTAATGATAGCAGCTAATGCTTGACTTTCAACAAATTCGAATCACCATCAAGTAGGGTATTGTATGCCTCCCGGAGTTGTAGGAATCCTCCGTTACTAACAGCTTGAGCCGGACTCGTCAGAAATTTGCTGAACATGCTGTGATACTTCCTTATTATTAGCGGTGAAATCCGTGAGTCTGTCTGAAAAGGAGAAGCTATGCAAGTATGGTCGCGTTTGCTGTGCATATCAGCCTGGTTGTCCGCCGGTGCGGTTTACTCAAAGGATATGTCGGTTTCTACTGTGGGCGGAAGTGGTCAATGGGCAGACATCTCGGCAAAAGTTACCCGGAGCCTTGAAGACGAATGTGCCAAAATCGGCTATCCGGGCAAGACGGCAGGCATTGTGGTCGATCGGATCACAGGCAATGTCTTCATGGTCATTCCGGACCAGGGAATCTGGCGGAGCGACGATCAGGGCAATTCTTTCGCCCGGATCGACGGAGGAAGGATCGGGGGCAGATGCGAGACCGGCTCTTCTCTGAATTTCGACCCTCTGGGCAAGAGCTTGACCTGTTTGATGCTCGACGGCCCGAGCGGCTGCACGCTCGATGGCGGCAAAACCTGGCAGCCCATGAAAGCCAAGCAACGAGGTTGGGATTCCGGCTCAGTCCAATGGTCGGGCGATAAGACCGCCAATATCTTCGCACTGCGGCACGAATGCGGCGGCGAGATCTATGCGAGCGATGATATCGGCAAGAGCTGGAAGCTCAAGGGAAAGGCATTTGCTTCGGTGGGCATCCTCGATGCCAAGAATTCGTCGCCACCAAAGAAAAAGAACCTGGAATATTTCGCACAACAGACGGCGGCGATAGCTGGATGAAATGCACATTGTTGTCGTGCAAAAGAATGGCTTCTATCAGACATCCAACGGCGGCAAGGAGTGGGAGCGAGTGGCTCCTTTACCCCCGGATTATAGCGTAACAATCCCCGGCTGGTTCTTGAACTTTGGCTGGGACCCTCACGCGGACACCTTCTACGGCTCGCGCATGGGCAAACCTGCATACAAGTATCAGCGATAACCGTGGCCAGCCCTGAGGAAACCAGATACTTGTTAGCGCGGGGAAGTACAGCACGTGCCGCAGCCGCCTGGGAGCTACCGCGCGTCGATGCACGCCCCTTTCTCCTCGGAGCAATCATTTCTTACTGCCAACACAGAATAGATTATTCATGCCGACGAGAAACATTCTCCTTTTCCCGACCGCAGGCGAGGGATGGTTGCCGTCACCGAGATCGTTGACCGCCAGCACACGGAACTTGGGCCCGGCCTGAATGACGTAGCTCTTTCCGGCGTTGGCGAAGAAGAGGCGACCGTGGGGGTCAGCTATCGGACTTGCCCATGTAGAAGAGATCCCTTTCACCCGCTCCGAATACACTTGCTTGCCCTCGGCCAGTTCCCAGCACTTGAGGATACCGGGCGTGTGCAGGCGATACAAGTGCTTGGCAACGATGATCGGCGAGCTTAGCGCCTGACCCGTTTGCCTGATGGTCCAACGGATGTGGGTTTTGGAAACGTCGCCGGAGCCGGTCGGGTCCAAGGCAACTCCAGGACCGCCGCGACCGCTGTCAAAGTAGACCAGGCCGGAATCATAGGCCGGCGAGGCCGCATCACCCTCACCTCGGCACCACCAAAGGAGTTCCCCATTAGTCGGGTCGAGACTCTGGAGAGCTTTTTCGCCTTCCTTCATACCCGAAGCAAGCAAAAGCATTTGTGGTTTTGTGTTCACAGAAATGAGCACGGGTGTGCTGTGTCCGAAATCCGTGTCCGCCAACTTTGTTTCCCATTTCACCTTACCGCTGGTCTTGTCGAAGGCGACCACTCGGGAATCGCTCTTTTGTGCCATCGCGCAGAACAGGATGACGGTGTCCTCATAGAGGATTGGGCTGCTGCCAAGCGTCACGTCAAAAGTATAGGGGAGGATCTCGTTGCACCAAACGATCTTCCCCCGGAAATCCAGTGCGGCGAGGACGGATGAGCCGAACGCACAGTAGACCAGGTTGCCGTCGGTGGCTGGGGTGGCAGCGGCGTAGCCGCCGCCCGGCCCACTGCGAAAATCGGTCCGCATCCAAGGCCCCGGTGGAACGAGCGTGTCCCAAAGCATCTTCCCATCTGTGGCCCGGTAGCAAATGATGTGTTGCTCAGGGATCACCTTCTTGCGCTCGCGAACGGTCGGCGACCAGTGTGCGGTGCAGACGAAGACCGCCTCGCCCCAGACGATGGGGCTGGCATGGCCCTGGCCTTTCAGCGGGGCCTTCCAGAGGACGTTCTTGTTGTCTGGGCCGCCCCAGGTCAGCGGCAAATCACCCTCCTTGGTGTAACCCAGCCCCGTCGGGCCGCGGAATCTCGGCCAGTCCTGGCCCCGGCAGACTGAGCCCTGACCAAAAAGGAACCCAATGCCGGCGATCGTCGCTATAACCTTGTTTAGTTTCATTGTTGAGTGCTCCATACTCGTTTGTGTAACGACCGTTGTTGAGTCTTCTTCATATGCGTGAATCACTGTGGTTATCGTATTTGCCGAGATGCAGATTTTGCAGCAATCTCTACAACATTGTTGGCAGCTACGCCGCGCCGCCAGATAACGCGCTGTGACGGATAAAACTCGACACTAACATCGACTGCATCTCTCTTGCCGAGCCCGAAATGTCGTTCTGTGACAGGCAAGGCATAATAGCTGGCGGCCGCCTGGCTGTCGTAGATGGTGACTTGTTCGTACCAGAGTAATCGGCCTTCATCGTGGGTGTAGATGCGAATCTTGGCGCCTGCAGCTCCGCGGTTGCCCGGCGAACCGATCAGTCGAATCCTAAGCCAGTTGCGAGCGGGCAGGTCGTTGCGATAGACTGCAAATCGTCTCTGCCCGCTGATGGAGGTGTATCCAACTATGTCGAGGTCGCCGTCGGCGTCAATGTCGCCGAAGCACAGGCCGTCGTCTATGGATGCTGCCGAGGTATCTACAATGCCCCAGCGCGAGTTTACGCACTCAAAGGAACCACCGCCGGTTCCACGCAGCACCTTCAGGAAGTACCTGCCATTGACCAGAACGTCCACCACGCCGTCGTTGTCAAAGTCGGTCGTGACGGCCATGCCCCATGATGCCGATGAAGCTCCTTTGCCAATGCCCAAAATAGCTTCTTCTTTTTTGACAAATTTGCCGTTGCCTTCGTTGAGATAAATCTCGAACTGCTTACGCTCCAGGCAAATCAGATCCGAGTCACCGTCATGGTCAACGTCGCCAACCCCTTTGATCGCCGTACCGGTTCCGGAGAGTCCAGCCTCCGCAGTTATGTCTGTGAACGTCATCTTACCGTCGTTACGATATATACGACAGTTGCCGTCGGGTGCACTGTAGTGCCCCCATTCGGCCAGAAGATCGATGTCGCCGTCGCCGTCGATGTCGTGCGGCAGACACAGAATCTCGTCCCGACCGTGCGTGACTGGAAGCTTATGGCTGCCTTCTGAAAAGGATCCCCTACCGTCCCCGAAATCGAACTGAATATCGCTGTCGGTGCCACGCAGCCAGTCCACCTTGCCGTCACGGTCGATGTCGATCATCGCCTGTCGACGGGAGGTATTGGTGCCGCGGGTGATGCCCGTAGGCTCGAATAACAGCTCACCCAGCCTCGAGCGGTTTCGCCACCACTGCCCCCCTCCGTCTTGATAGGTCATCGTCAAATCAAGCTTGCCGTCTTCGTCGCTGTCGTAGCACAGATGTATTTCACTGTCAGGATATCTACCCGAAGCCTTTGCGAAGTGCCCCTTACCGTCGCTCAAAGCGGCCAGAGCACCACCTTTTCCATGTGCGCTGAGAAAAAGGTCCAGGTCCCCGTCTCCGTCCAGATCGACCAAGTGCAAGCCACTGAGCCACCACGTGGGGTAAGACCCATAGTGATCATCGACAAGCCGGGCAACCCCCGATATCTTCGTGATGTCTGTGAAGGAAGGTTCGTCGTCCGCCCAAGCTGTCCGTTGAATGCCAAGGCTCAGTAAAAGCGCCAACTGCAGAAAGCACTTTAGACAATACCCTGATCGATTACCATCACCCCACGAAGCATCCTTTGGCATCCCTACATATTCAAGCATCGTATGCCAAAAGTAGGTTCGGCCAACTCGATTCGGACATCTTGAGGCCAAGATACCACCTTCACAATCTTGACAAATAGGCTACTGAGGCTGGTCTTATTCTCTGCGTGCCGCTCGGATTTCCACTGCGGCAGGACTTCCGCCGGCAACCATCACCCGGTGAATCCGCACATTCGTCGCACCCATAGGTGTCTCAGACGGTAGCCAAACGCGGGCCTTACGTAGAGGAGCCAGATGCCTCATAATTGTGGCATCGTCTACGCCTCCACGGTCCTCCAGTGGGCCGGCACCGGATCTGGATTTTGCCGGGTCCGGGCTGTCGCCGATATTGGCAAGGAATTCGAATCCTTTGGGAGCGGCTTCCTTGTTGCTGGTGTTGATGTTACAGCCCACCAGGCCGCCGCGTGCAGAAGGGCTGGCCAGGTTGCGCCATACGGTATCGGCGGTCGTGCCGGGCAGGTGCACCCAGAACTGATTGTTGAGCGCCAATACGCTCGCATTGCGGCCGTCGCCTCGCAATTCGAAGCGGCATGTCTCTTTCGTTTCGACAGGCATCAGCATGCAGGTGGCAAGCGTAAACAGCCCGTGGAAGTCGTCCGCCCCGATTGTTGCCGCATTTGGCGAGGTGGCATAGGAAAAACGCGTCGCATCGATACACAGTGTGCCGCTGTCGGTTAGATGTAGGCCGTTGAGAGAATCACTGCTGCGCTCGTGGTAAACGCCGCGTACTACGAGCCGGCCGCCGCCACTTACGTCGTATTGTCCGGCAGCCGACCCCGTAGCCCCCGTGAAAATCGAAACTTGGTTTCCGGCACTGGCCGCATTCGGCCCGCCTATCACTTCCACCCATACGCCACCGTTACCGCTGCCCTGCAATGCTCGCAAAAGAACATCGGTTTCGTCGAGCCCATTGATCCGCAACGCTGCGGTACGGGGCTTATGTTCCTGATGTGGTCCGTTTACGTTGAGTTGGTCGGCAAAGATGCGCCCAGCTGGCTGGTCGGCGTCCTCAATCAGCAGGCCGCGCGCATTCGGGGCATGAATATAGAAATCTCGCAATATTGCTCGGCTCGGACCATCAAGCCGGAGCAATACACCGTCCTCGGCCCCTGCCCAGTTCAGTCTGGTTGCGGTCTCACCCGCACCGTCACCAATCAATTGAATATCGCATCCAGCCGGGATGACAAGCGTTTGATCCACCCCGTAATTACCCATCGGCAAATGCACTACCGGTCTCTGTCCGGCAAGTTTCGAGGCCTCGTTTATCGCTCGTTGAATCTCAACAGAACTTGCGCCGACGGCAACCTCGAAGATCTTTCGTTGGCGCAGCGGCGGAGTCGGAGGAAGCGTCGGCAATGCGTCTGGGATTGATTTGCCATCGACGGTTTCCTCGATGATGCGCCGAAATCGGCCTCGTTCGGCTACCGCATCGGTACTCATGTAGGTGTTGCCTACGAAGGTTTGATCGGCCCAAGTCATCTGCACAGCACGACTCTGCCCTGTGCATCGAAAGGTATTATCCACGACGAGATACGGCCCCGCATTCGATAGATTCATGGCAAAATCGCCGGTCGGATCGAGCACGCGGTTGCCTGTAATGCTGGTCGGCGAGCCCCAGGTATGGCCTGTCTCGAAGTCAAGGAAACGATTGGATTCGAGGCTGGTGTTGTTCACCACCGAGAAAGCCATTAGGTTCATTATGCCGACATCAGCTATTCGCGAGCGGACGAAAAGGTTCTCCCACGCGTGCCAGTTGCCCATAACATTGAAGATACCTCGTCCACAGTCTTCGAATCGGCAATGCCAAACCCAGATATCCATCGAGTTCCAGTTCACTGTTTGCACGCCGGTCTCGCAGTTG
>CP070675.1:4341635-4378300 GCA_020352215.1 Phycisphaerales bacterium | reverse complement strand
TGAATATTCTCTTTTCAAAGAGCGATTATTGGAATTACGCAGCAGAGCAATTCAGCCACGGACACGGTAAGTATGAACAAAGGCACAAAGTCAAAACAGGAATGATGGGGTAGGCTCGAATACGCGGCGTCCGTGGCAATTGCTCACTCAGGAAACGATTACAGTATGATCTGCATTGCATCAGAGATTGGTCGTTTGCGCTGGACATACAGATTCTGTTGGTGGTTGTGTGGCAGATCATAAGAGTGATACTTGCGACAGCGCTCAATCGCGCGGGGTGCAGGAACTCGTCTGAGGAGAACCGCGGGCATCGGAAGTGGCTCGCGGTCCGGTGAAGAGATTGAGAAAGCGCGCTAATCCGAGCCGATCGATCTTTAACAGCCGCGGCTTTGGGTCACGTTTGCGATTTGGCCAGCATGGTAGGCCCCGTTTCTTGACAAGTATGGACCTTTCACACGCAAACACTTACGGTACCCGGTTTTGGACCGGAAATCCGTTGCTTCTGCTACTCACATTCGAAGCAAGGTTTTGCAGTGTCCTCAGCTCTGTCATCTCGGCAAATTCGCTCAGAAGACTGCATACTCATTTGTGATTTGTGGAATTTGCGCATTTTTGTTGACCAGGTTGTGGGATTTGGCTATAATTCGTTGCCAGTTTCACTGGTAGTGGACGCGGATGTGAACGTGAGCCACCAAGAAGGAGGGTGGCTTGGCTTATGCTGGTGGAGTCTGTGTTTTGCCTCAAATGGGGGCGGGAGGAATTGTATGGGCGGAAGCCCGATAGGATTCGCGTCAGGCGGTTGGCTTAGCAGGGCCTCCATGTTGGCCGCATGGATTCTGTGCGTTGCGCTGCTGGTGGCTATCGCAGCAAACAATGCGCTGGGGCCACCCTTCAATGATGCAGTCACGCCCGAAGCTCTGTTCAGGGTGCCAAGAAATCAGACGGGACCTTGCTGGTTCAGGCGTTGGGACCCTAACCATAACTACAGGCCTGTCCATTTCATGGGTTTTGAGAACCTTCGGGCCGAAGACGCCCGTCTTGGGATTTTTAAGACGGCGCTGCACAAGGTTGTCACGATTGATGACCTTCAGCTACGACTTCGGCGGCACGAAACCGACGATCAGTTTGACTCAAACAAGGCGTCGCCGTTTGCAGCCTTCTGCAGCTTATTTGAGCCAGCCAATCGGCATGCCGGCAGAACCGCTATGCGGCAGGCGCTTCGCGGGCTCAAGCGCAGGGCGGCAAATTGGCTTCCTTCAATTGATCTGAGCAATGTCTCGCAAGTCATAATCAAGAACCTTGAATACGAGATATTCAATGGTGACGAGCTGCTATTAGGCGTTCGGTGCAGGAGGGCGTGCCTGTCGTCGAGGTCCCCTGGAACGGTTGTGCTTAGTGGGCAAGCCTTAGTAAGCACTGCGGGAGGAAAGGGTCTGCGAGGCAATCGAATCACATGGGATTTGAGGAGGAATCATTTCATCTCCGAAGGAATCTGCGTTTTGACTCACGACGGCAACAGGACGGCGTACCGAGGTGCCTGCGTCGACGCCCATCTGGATCTTGTCGCAGCAAAATGGGAAAAGGCTATGGCGGAGGACGAGAAGAACGTCCTGAGGACGCCCCTCTTGTCCCGGTTAGATAGACAAACAGAGAGTACGGCTGGTGAACCTCGTGACAGGCTTTTGTGTGGCAGGCCGCTACGACAAGTCTTGCTTCTTCAGGGCCAGCCGTGGATTGAGGTAGGAGACAAGTAATCAATTGTAGAAAGGAGTAATCACGAAAAGTCCTGACTTGCAATCGCTGTTCGATGCTAAGGCGTTCGTACTGAGACATGTAGCCCTTTGCCTGTTTGTATCGGTGGCATTGTCAAGCGCCGTGAGCCCGAGAGCAGCCTACGGTGCCTCACAAACCACGCTTGCAATACCCTCCGCCGGGACTACTGGATATTTCTCGTCGCCCAAAGCTGGGATGGATAATGGGGCGATGCCGCGAGTGTGTCTGCGTGACCTTGATCGCGAATTAGTGGCGAAAGGAGCTTTCGACAGTGACGGTACATCCGATAGGATGCAGCTTCACGTACGCGTGAGTGTTTCGGTGGAGTCTACATGGGAATTCCCGGGTAATCTTGATAACGGAGGTATTTGGATTGAAGAATGAAGTGAGAGCGTCATTTGATTGTTGATTCTGAGCAGTTGTCAAAACCTTGCAGAGAAAGGGAGTAGAATGTGCAAGCTAAGTTGCTTTTCATCCGTGATTTTGTGTTGCATGATCGCAGTCGTGCAAAGTACGGCTTCTGGGCAGGTGGTATATGAAGTCTGGGGTGGAAACACCGATTACCGCGGTCTGCCGGCGTGGTACGCCTACTACTACAGTATAGATCAGCAAGACTATACCAAGTTGGGTGAATCGGATGGTCAGACAGAAACCTTTTCAGGTACGTATCAGTTCTATGTTATTGCGGCTCGTCAGGAGTTTCTACTCGATGCTATCCAGGGTTCTACCGGTCTCTATTATCAAGGCAGCGGTGCGACAGGAAATACTACGAGCCCGGAGAATATTTCCGGTGCGCCAGATGGCCAATACGCAACTGTGGGATATCAATCTTCAGGCGGCACCTTCAGGGGCTTTGTGGTGATTGAGGTCGCACTTGGTAGTTGGACAGGCTTGACTGTGATAGGCACTGTCCCCGGCCCTCCGGCGCAGTATACTCTTACGGTGACCACCCAAGGAAACGGTAGCGTCGAGTTGTCGGACCCATGCGCCCCATATGATGAGTGGACCGAGGTGGGCATGGCGGCGATCAGTGACTACGGCTGGCAGTTTGACCATTGGGAGGGGGACTACACAGGTTCTGAAAACCCCGGCTGGATATTGATGGACGGCAACAAGAGTGTAAAAGCGGTCTTCACCGCACTGACCAGCGATTACCTTGTTCGAGGCCGGTACTATATGTTTCAGGGGGTCGGTAAATCTGGTCTGCGGCATGCCTATCAGGCTCTCCAGGCCGGGATGGACGACCCAGGCTACACGAAGACCAGGGAACTGAGGTTCTTATATGCGCTGGCGCGGGGGGCCGTGTTTGTTATCGATAATGAAGATGTGGCTGTGGACAGCCTTCTGGAACTGGCCGAGCAGTTTGGCGTGGAATTTTTGGGCGATTACTTCATTGATGTTAATGCGCCCTTTGATGAGAGTGGCTGTTACCAAATGCCGGTTGACGCGCCGGATCTGGATGACATCTATTCCTTCGTAAGCGGCACGGCTATCCCGGAGATTGATGCAATCGTCGCGGAGTTGGATCTCATCAGCGATAGTCCGGGTGACCGCTTCAGGATATACCTTACGCCGGCGGAGACCGGGCTGAGCGAGAATCTGGAAGTGGATTACGGTGATCTGTTGGTTATGAGGACTCTATTGCTCGCACTAAGGGCACACCTGCAGGGTCAATTGGCCTACGATCAATACATTGATCCTGGTGGAACTCTCTTCAGCGAACTCATCTGCGGGCAGGTCCCGGAACCATTTAGCATCAACGATTACATTTTGGACCCGCATCCACACCTCTGGACAGTTCTGCCGACGCCGTGGCGAAGTACAGACGGGGCCGCCGCGTTGGCACAGGCCAAGCAGGACTGGCTTGATGCCATCGCTGCTTACCTTGCCGCGTACAATTATATTGTGAACGAGGATAACCCTCCTGGTACAGACCCACAGGACAATGAGCTGCTCTATTTGGACCCGAATGATCAGCCCTTTGTGGAGAATTGGTGCAACTCAAGGCTTACGACCCTCCGCGACTCTCTCCAAAACGACTCTGTGGTGTCATACCCTGCCGAGACAACCGTGACGTATGACCTGTACGCGTACGGTGGCGGGCCTGCCGTGGGAGACATGACTTTGGTGTACGACTTCTCAGCTGTACACGGGGAGATTTCAGGCACAGACTACGGTCCCCCAAGCTCGGCATTCCAGGGCGAGTTTTGGAGACACGGCCGTGGTATTAACCTGGAGCTTTGGTACCCTCAAGCTTTTTACGGCTACTTCAGACTGGATGGCGAATTTAACCCGGACGACAGTAGCGTGTACTTCGATGATGCGACGCTGCGGGGCGACCGTGTCAGCACCGAAGTTGTAAATGAGAACGTTGATTTGAACCCGTTGTACGGCTCGGACCGGTATACTAACCCGGTTAGCATTCGGGACCTATTCCCCTCGTTCGACGGCCAGAATATGCCCGTACGTGACACCTTCGGCCATGGCTTAGGTGATGACGCGACGCTTGGCGGCGTATTCCCAGACATGACCCAGGACGACTGGTGGGAGCTCTTGACTGGTTACCTAGGATTGGATCGTAGTCTGGTGGATTTCGACGGCGATGGCAGATCAGACCTTCTGTGGCGTCGGGCCTCAACGGGAGCGTATTTCGTAGCGCTGATGGAAGGTGGGGTGCCGGGTCCATACCAGTATGTGGGCGGAGGTGGGGACTTTGACCTGCAGATCGTGAGAGTGGGTGACTGTGACGGCAACGGCACGACAGATCTTCTGTGGCGGCGGGCCTCAACAAGTGCTCATTTTGTCACGCTGATGACCGGTGGTGTGCCGGGTCCATACCAGTATGTAGGTGGTGGCGGGGATCCCGACCTTGAGCTCGCGGGAGTGGGCGACTGCGACGGCAACGGCACGACAGATCTTCTGTGGCATCGGACCTCAACAAGTGCGAATTTTGTCACGCTGATGACCGGTGGTGTGCCGGGTCCATACCAGTATGTAGGTGGTGGTGGCGATCCTGACCTTGGGATCGTGGCGCTGGGCGACTGTGACGGCAGCGGCACGACAGACCTGCTGTGGCATCGGACCTCAACAAGTGCGAATTTTGTCACGCTCATGACCGGTGGTGTGCCGGGCGGATTCCAGTATGTAGGTGGTGGCGGGGACCCCGACCTTGAGATCACCAACCTGGGTGACTGTGACGGTAACGGCACGAAAGACCTTTTGTGGCATCGCACCTCAACAAGCGCGAATTTCGTCACTCTGATGACCGGTGGTGTGCCGGGCGCGTTCCAGTATGTTGGCGGTGGTGGCGATCCTGACCTTCAGATCGTGGGACTGGGTGACTACGACGGCAGTGGCGCGACGGATCTTCTGTGGCATAGGACCTCAACAAGCGCGAATTTCGTCACGCTGATGACCGGTGGGGTGCCGGGTGCATACCAGTATGTGGGTGGTGGCGGCGATCCTGACCTTCAGATCGTGGGAGTGGGTGATTGGGACGGCAACGGCACGACAGACCTTCTGTGGCATCGGACCTCAACGGGCGCGAGTTTTGTCACGCTGATGACCGGTGGAGTGCCGGGTCCATACCAGTATGTGGGTGGAGGTGGGGACCCTGACATTCAGATCATCAACTTGGAGTGACCGTTCACAGTTTTTTTGTTGGCGTGATGGTTTGAAGTGGGTTCTGGAGTGGGGTTTGCAGCATGGACTGGCATGGTGGATAGGGACGTCATGCTTGCCCTGCTCATGGAGGATAAGCGACAACTTCGAGAGACTGTCGGCTTCTCGAGCGGGCCAGTTGTCTGATGTCAATATTGCGTCCACCGTAGCCATCTTGAGTTGGTTTGCCATGGTTGAGGTTCCGAAATCTCGACATCATCGATTTCGGCAGTCTCTACTGCAAACAATCGTTTCCGCGAAGTGGCCGGTTTCAAGCGCCCCTTGACATGTAAGTTCCAGGACCTTACGATGGTGAGCCCGGCAACTTATACCCTAATGGATGATGAGAACAATGGCCAGGATAGATCAAAAAGAATCAATGAAGGATTTGTTCAATCCTATTGCGCCATTTCGCGATGTCTGTAAGTCGCGGAATCTATTGCGACAATTAGTCAAGCGTAACATTCAGACTCGCTATAAAGGTTCGATGCTGGGGCTGTTCTGGTTGTTTGCGACGCCATTATGTATGTTGGCAGTCTATACCTTTGTCTTTAGTGTGGTGTTTAAAACAAGGTGGGGAACTGACGTGGGAGATTCAAAGACAGCCTTCGCCCTGACCATCTTCTGCGGACTCTCGGTTTTCAATATATTCTCTGAATCAGTTACCGGAGCAGTCGGTATAATCAGCGGAAACCCTAACTATGTGAAGAAAGTGGTTTTCCCGCTGGAGGTTCTGCCAGTGGCGTCTTTGTTGTCTGCTTTTTTCTTCGGGTTGATCTGGATTTGTATTCTTGTGCTGGGTGTCGCGATCTTCATGCAGAAGATGTGCTTGACTGCATTGTGTCTGCCTGTAATTTTGCTGCCGTTGTTACTGCTTTCCTGTGGCTTATCCTGGTTTGTGGCTTCCCTTGGAGTCTATTTGCGAGATCTTGCTCATGCCGTCGGCATACTTTTGCTGATGTTGTTCTTCATGACACCTATTTTCTACAGTATGGACATGGTGCCCACATCCTACCGAACGGCCCTGCGGCTCAATCCTCTAACCGACATTGTCCAGAATTCCAGAAGAGTTCTGATCTTTGGGCAGTGGCCAAGTTGGACGACCGTAGGCCTTCTCATGATTTGCTCTCTTGTTGTGTTTCAGTTCGGGTATGTGTGGTTCATGAAGACCAAGCGAGGGTTTGCAGATGTGCTCTGATAGTGTTGTGTTACGTGTGAACAATGTTGGTAAGTGCTATGAGATGTACGATAAGCCTTTTCATAGGCTCTGGCAAACTCTGACTCGTGGAAAGAAGCAGTTCTATAAGGAATTCTGGGCACTCCACAACATCTCCTTTGAAGTCAAACGTGGTGAATGTATCGGTATCATCGGTCGCAATGGCAGTGGTAAGAGTACACTCTTGGAGATTATCGCCGGGACATTATCTGCAACGACCGGCACCGTAGAAGTCGAAGGAAAAGTGGCGGCTTTGCTTGAATTGGGTAGCGGCTTCAACCACGAATTTACTGGTCGTGAAAACGTCTACATGAACGGAGCACTTCTTGACCTTTCTAAAGAAGAAATTGATGCTAAGTTTGACGATATTTTAGATTTTGCGGACATTGGCAGCTTTATTGACCAGCCCTTGAAGACTTACTCCGGCGGCATGGTATTGAGGCTCGCTTTTGCAGTGCAAACACAAGCCGAGCCAGACATCTTGATAGTAGATGAAGCCTTGGCGGTTGGTGATATGGCATTTCAAATGAAATGTTTCAATCACTTTGAGACATTATTGGCTCGGGGTGCAACGATTATCCTGGTCACACATGATATTCACGCAGTTCAGTCAAAGTGTAACAGGGCCGTTTATCTGTCTCAGGGACGACAGATATTAAGTGGCGACACGAAGCTTGTTACGGAACGATACGTAAGAGACTTATTTGTTGAAGAGAATCAAGTCAGAAGTTCTGCAACCGAACAAGAAGATCAGTCCTGCCATTCAGAAGAATATAATAACAGTGCTTTGCCTATATGTGAACTATCTGACAGAAGACACGTTGGCAACGGTGATGCCACAATTCTGGGAGCCGTCTGTGTCGATTCCCGGGGCAAAGCATCTTCTGTCCTCTACTATGGGCAAGACTATACGATTATCATGGACTTTGTTGTAAAGAAGAGATTGATCTACCCGGATAATTTCGGCGCGGGGATGGCTTTTCGAGATTTGAAAGGCATGGATATCATTGTCTCAACTACCTGGGATCAGAAGTTTGCGCTTCCAGGTATTATCGAAGGGCATACCTATCGCCTGAGCTTTACACTGCGAAATATTCTACAACCGGGGAAGTACTTTTTGGTCCTTAACCTTGAATATGTTCTTGATAATGGAACAAAACGCAAGTACTTGGATTTTGTGTATGAAGCATTGGAAGTTGAGGTTGTCTCTCCCAGTATAGATATTTTTTCGAGGGTTCTGCCAGAGGTCGAACATCGTTTTGCAGAACTACGCCCGGAGGCTGTGTTCTATGGTGAATGAACTTGAGAAATGGGACAAGCTTTACAGCGATTACGAAACGCGGGAACCGCCCCATCATCTTCTTGAGCTGGGCAATGAAATTATACAAAGCCTCAACGGTGTTGTTAAAAAGACAGACGCCATTTTGGAAGCGGGCTGTGGTTCCGCCGCCCAGAGCTTGGCGATGTACCGGGCCGGATACAGAAACATCGTACTATTTGACTTCTCCGAAAACGCGCTGCGGGTGGCTCGACAGATGTTTGAGAAAGAGAATCCAGGTATCCGTACAATCCAGGGTGACTTGGCAGAAGAAGACGCGTCGGAACAATTTGACCTTGTATATAACTGCGGTGTGCTGGAGCATTATGAAAAAGTCGACCGTGTAAAGCTCTTGGAGGGAATGGCTTCTCGATCAAGGAATTTGGTGTTGGTGCTGATCCCCAACGCGAGCTGCTACTGGTACTGGATATGGCGGATCCATGCCCAAAGTGACGGAAATTGGGTCTTTGGGAAGGAACTTGCAGGAATCAATATCGCTTCCGACTTCAAGAAATCGGGAATCAACTACTTGGGCCATTCCTATTTTGGAAAGAAATGGACAGAGCAATTCATTCATTCCTTGCAAGCCCAACAAGGGATCAATGCTGATCTCGCCGGCAGCATTCTGGAACTGCATAACAAGAACATTGTTCCACCTGCAAGTCAAGCCTATCTAATCGGCTACCTGGGAACAGTCGATTCCACCTCCGCACCTGCATCTCTTTCAGGATGGAAGAAACGAGATCATTTTGTTTACGCGCATGAGACGATGACCTGTGCGCTGGCAGACGCGATCGCTTCGAATGTACACCAACAGTCAGATCATCAAAACGAGATGGCCCGGTTGCAGCAACACATTTTGGAGCTTGAGCGACTTAGTGTGCCAAGAACTGAGTATGAATCAGTCAAATCTCAGCATGAACATCTAAGCACTGAGAATCAGGCTCTAATCGCCGAAAGAGATAGTCTGGCGGCGCTAGAAGATCGATTGGAAAATGATCTTGATACGGCTAAGCAGCACATTAAGTCTATCAAGTCTCAGCATGAACATCTAAGCGCTGAGCATCAGGCCTTAATTGCCGAAAGAGATAGTCTGGCAGCCCAAAAAGACCGATTGGAAAATGATCTTGATACGGCTAAGCAGCACGTTGAATCCGTCAAATTTCAGCATGGGCATCTAAGCGCTGAGCATCAGGCTGTAATGGCCGAAAGAGATAGTCTGGCGGAGCTAAAAGATCGATTGGAAAACGATCTTGATACGGCTGAGCGGTGCAGTAAGGAGTTGCTGTGCGATGCACGCGAATTTGAAGACCAAAGGAGGGAAACATTCACTCTGGCCATCGAAGCCAAGAATAAATTGCGAGAGTTGAAGACAAGGAAGGGTGTCAAAGTTGCAAAAGTACTGAACTATGTTTACTGGAATGTCATGAAGGGGAGCTTGAAGCGACGCCTGCAAGGCCTACGCGTGTTGTGTAAAAGGGCTGTCTCGCGGCATGTCAGTATTTCGGATACTCATTTCTTGGACGCTCTGGATGTTTGTCTGAGCTCGATTCAATACCAATGCCAGAGTCCATTGAGAACTAAAGAAGAAATACCTCTTTGTGAAGATGGTTCCCTCCCGGGGGTGGAAGTTGAAAAAAGCTCTGAAGAACCTCTGGTGTCGGTTGTCCTACCTGTTTACAACCAAGCCAATTTTCTGGCTGATTCCATCGAAAGCGTTTTGGAACAGAGCTATGACAACTGGGAATTGATCATCATTAACGATGGTTCAACGGATGATGTTGAGACTGTTCTTGGAAAATACAGCTCCCATCCAAAGATTATCCTCCTGACCCAAGATAACCAGAAGCTGCCGAAGGCCTTGACCAATGCGTTTCAGTTTGCCACGGGTACGTATGTGACCTGGACCTCGGCAGACAATCTAATGCATCCGAGACAGCTGGAGAGGCTGGCTTCCTATCTACAGGTGCATCCGGATGTCGACATGGTGTATTCGGATTATTGTGCCATCGATGACAGTGGCTCACCCCTGACTGAACCTGAATTTCGGCCTCATAATCGCCCGCAACCGGACAGCCCTGAAATTCATTTGCCCCGGGATCCGTCCCCGATCAACGAGGTGGCCGATAATTTCATCGGCCCGAGCTTTATGTACCGCCGCTCAGGGATGAAGATCATCGGAGAGTATGACCCACAATTGGGTGTAGAAGACTATGATTACTGGATGCGGATCAATTCTTTGCTGAAGATAGAACACCTGGGCACAGACGAGATGCTCTATTACTATAGAGTGCACAACAACTCCCTGAACGCACGTGCCAAAGAGCTGAAGATTGCTGAAACGGTTTCCAGACTGATGAGTTATGAAAAAGAACGCGCGGAGTTCTATAATAGTCCATGGGAAGTGGTGTGCAGTCGCGAATTTCTTTCCTTGAATTCTGAACGGTTCTCTATAGGTTCACTGACGCAATTTACCCCAGGCCACGCGCCCCAGAATACCGGCACAGAAAGAAGACTATTACTGGTATCTGCAAACGATATCCCTTTGATCTGTTCTGTCGCAAAAGACTATGATTGTATTTGCGCATGGTTTGCGGAAGGCCAAGCCAATCTGGTTTACAAGTATCAATACCCAATCGGTACGGCGATCGATGCCTGTTTCTGTCTGGCAGATACAAAAGAGTACGAACGTTTGAATATTGTTCATCCGAACGTCATAGAGTGCCAACGGGAAGACTTGCTGGAAATGGCAATAGCGTTTGCGAATAATCACCTCTTCTACAATAAAACACGTTCACACCAGGAACGAAAACGCCTAGCGCCTGAAGTCTTCAATCGACGGCACGACAAACGAATAATGTTACAGATGGATGAATACAGTTATGGCGGTGTGGAGCAGGTTGTGCTATATCAAGCAGAAACACTTGCCGCAATGGGTTCGGAGGTTTTTATCTGCACCTGCACACCCTCGCAAGTGACGCCCAAGATTAAGAATAACCGTGTAAGACTGCTTTGTGTCGACCCCTCTGCAAAAGAGGAGAGCTACAAAGCCTTGTTGCGTGAAAGTCAGATCGATATTGTCAACGCACATTACTCAACCTTTGGAGCGGAAATCTGTTGTCAGATGGGAATTCCTTTTGTTCAGACTGTACACAATATGTACGTATGGCTGAATGAAGAGCAAAAGAAGACATATTATGAAAAAGACGCCTATACACGTGCCTACATCTGCGTTTCTAACAACGTTGCCTGGTATTCGAACGAAATCCTGCGATTGCCCGAAAAGAAAACGGTTGTCATCACCAATGGTGTAGATATCGATCACTTTCGTTTTGACGCAGCGCTTAGAACGCAGGCCAGGAAGAGATTCGGCTTCACTGACGCTGATTATGTTCTGCTGAATATGGCTTCCGTTTATGCGACTAAAGGGCAGAAGCATCTGGTGGAAGCTTTCGCTGATGCGGTCAAGGCATGTCCTGACCTGAAACTCGTCATAGCGGGACACATAGCCGAACTTGCTTACTATGAGCAACTGGTGAAAAGAATCGATCAGACGAATCTTTCTGACAGGATCATGCATGGAAAGCGGTTCGATGAAGCGCGGGAACTTTATCATGCTGCGGATGCTCTGGTCATTCCGTCTTTTTGGGAAGGTTGCAGCTTAGCCATCGCAGAGGGCGTTGCTATGGGGCTGCCGATACTGAGCTCGCGTGTTGGGGATGTCGAAAATCAGACGAACATGGACAATTGTATCGTTGTTGACCTGCCGGTTCACTTCCTGACGGATCTGGATAAGGTAGACTTGCCCAAATTGCTTTACGGGAGGCAGAAAGGGTACGTGAGAAGCATCGAAGAAGGAATGTGTCAGCTCTATCACAATCATCGGCGTTTAATCTCTGAGCCAAAACGCCAAAAAGTAGATGGACATCGGGCATATAGTAAGTACGACAAGTTCTTTGATTTCATTTTAGGTGGTGGTAGACCGGATTCAGCTCGGAACTGGTTGCGGCAGGTTGAGCAATCACAATCTGGAAGAAGAGAATAGAAAGGGGAACGTGGAATCACTACTTCACAAGTTTATAGAAGAAGTTAATGATATTCTCAAGCCGTATAAAGACAGTAATAGGAACTTTTTAGGTTCTGACGTTAGTAAACAGCGGCTTAAACAGATCATTTCACTATCACAGGGAAAGGACACTGAAGATCCGAGTGTTCACGAACTGGCTTTTTGGCGGTGGGTCGCCTTTGAAGGATATGAGGGGATCGATCCCAGACTTTTCAAGTACAAGCAAACCTTGCTCATGTTAGGTGCTTTTCACACTACCGGCTGGGTTCCCCAGTCATTCAAAGAAAAACACATCCTGGAAGTCGGCTGCGGTCCGTACGGCATGATTGAGATTTTTCCCAAGGAGAGTTTCAGGGTCGCATTCGACCCGCTAAATGATGAGTACGACCGACTATTTCACAAGATCCGGTCGAAGAGCATCAATTACACGACGGACTGGAAAACAGTCACAGATAACAAACAGGGATTTGACCTGGTCATTTGCTTCAATGTCTTAGACCATACAGGGGATCCCGAAGGTGTTTTGGCTCAGACGATGAGAGCGCTGAAGAGTGGCGGACAATTCTTAATTCAAGTGAATACTGTCCGTGATGGTTATGAAAGGACCGAAGAGCACAAGAAAATGCATCCATCAGAAATAAAGGTCAATGAGATACAGGAACTCATTTCCGGATATTGCAATAGCTGCAAATGTGATATCAGTAATACGCCTTCTGCTCTTAATGAATTCTGGTTCATGGCTTGGGGACATAAAAAGTGAGAGTTATGGCAGTATTTGGCACGCGGCCGGAGGCGATCAAAATGGCCCCGGTGGTCAACAGACTGCAAGATGATGACATCTGCGAAGTCAGGGTCTGTCTGACAGGGCAGCATCGAGAAATGTTGGATCAGTTTGTGAAGATTTTTGATCTTAGGGTGGATTACGATCTCAATGTGATGCGCGAGAATCAGACATTGACTGATGTTACCAGCAATGTGCTAATAGGTATGGAGAAAGTCTTTGCTCAATGGAAGCCGGACTGTGTTCTGGTTCAGGGTGATACAACCACCACATTTGCCGCTGCGCTGGCGGCATTTTATCACAAGATCAAGGTGGGGCATGTGGAGGCGGGCCTAAGAACGTATCACCGCTATTCACCGTTTCCCGAAGAAATGAACAGGTGTTTGGTTTCCGAGTTGGCCTCGATGCATTTCGCTCCGACACAGTGTTCTCGCCAGAATCTTATAGAGGAAGGCATTGACAGTGAAGATATTTTTGTCGTCGGAAATACCGTGATCGATGCGCTTTATTGCGCGTTAGAACATATTAACAAAAACACAGAATTATCGGAGGAATTGGGAAGGCAATTTCAGTTTCTTGATCATCATAAGAAGTTGATTCTGGTGACCGGGCATCGAAGGGAAAACCATGGAGAGGGATTCTGCAGTATTTGTCAGGCACTGCATGATGTTGCACTCCGAGGTGATGTGCAGATTGTATATCCTGTTCACTTGAATCCAAATGTCAAGAAAACGGTATACGAGATGCTCAAGGATCTATCAGATGTCTATTTGATTGAGCCCCTGGATTATCTGTCATTCACTTATTTGATGCGCGAGAGCTATCTTATTGTGACCGACTCCGGTGGTGTCCAGGAAGAGGCTTCTTCACTAGGCAAGCCCCTCTTGGTGATGCGTGATACAACAGAACGTATGGAGGCTATTGATGCCGGAACGGCGCTGCTGGTCGGCCCGGGTCGTGATGCGATAGTCCAGAATGTGACCCGTCTGCTGGATGACCAGGCGACCTATGAAAAGATGTCGCTGACACAGAATCCTTATGGTGACGGTAGAGCGGCAGAACGCATAATCGAAGCTCTTAGAAAGAGGTAGAGAGAACATCTTGAAAATCAGTTTTTTCAGTGCAGTGTGCTATGATTCCATCATCGGTGGCCGCACAAAGCGGCTGGCATTAGAAATAGCCAGACTCGGACACGATGTATGGTTTGTGGAAATGCCGGGACTCCGCAATATGCGCATCCCACCCATGCAGATTAGAAAGGCTGACGGGATTTCCATTGTGACCCTACCCCCTTTTCCTGGCAGTCATAAACTGATGGAAACATGTCTCGGGGCGGTTTGGCGCAAGGCAGTTCGTTTCTTTTTAAGCGAGCGTCTTGCTCCGATCGAGGATATTCATTGCATCGTATCCACTCCATGGTGGACGAATCTGGTAAGAGGTGTCCCTTTCAAGTCGCTGACTTATGACTTTATTGACAATGTTTCTGTTCACTGCAGCAGAAAATATGAGAAAACGATGCGTCGATGGGAGGAGTCTCTGTTAGGCCGAAGCCAGAGTATCTTTATAGTTCGGGACACCCTAAGAAATGAAATCAAGAATACGGAGACTAAGAACACGTCATTGATTTCAAATGGAGTGCCTGAGAGCTGGCTAAAGATACAGCCGATTAGATCGACCAGAGGAGAGCGTCCGCGGATTGGTTTTATTGGGTCAATCTATGAATGGGTCGATCAAGAGCTTATTTGCTATGCCGCGGAGACTCTTTCGGATTTGGATTTTATCCTGATAGGACCTCTGCGAAGGGAAGTTACTGTTGATGCTATGCGAAAGGTGCCGAATGTTCTTCTAAATCCCCCCGTGCCTTTTGAACAGGTTCCTAAATGCATTCAGAGCTTCGATGTCTGCATTATTCCTTTCAAAAGGGATGTCGTGTCCCGTTACGCAGATCCCTTAAAGCTATATGAATACCTTGCCCTTGGCAAGCCGGTAGTCTGCAGTGTTGATTTTAATCCGCATGCGCCGGTATATGCAGGGACGACGCCGAGGGAATTTGCTGTCCATATCGAAAGTGCCTTGGATGAGCCTGACCGTTCAGCAGAATATAGAGAATTTGCATCACATTACACCTGGCGGAAGCAGGCAAGGAAAGTTATAGAAGCTCTTGGGCCAAGAGGGTCAAAGAATGTTGAAGCTGAAGGCGCTATTTTGGCTACGTCCTGACTTTCGCATGTGCCCTGGAGGGGATACAGTGCAGGCGAAATATACTGCACAGGCCCTATCGGAGTTGGGCTGGAAAGTTGATATTTGCTCTGATCCCGACATAGATCCCGGTGTGTATGACATTGTCCACCTCTGGCATCTTGAGCGTTGCCATGACACCTGGCTTTATTTTCAGAAAGCTAAAAAGAGTCGCAGGCGAATATTTCTTTCGCCAATCTACTGGCCGTCAAATCAGACCCCCTTAACTGGTTTCTTGAACAAACAGCGTAGGGCGGTGAAGGAAAACTTGAAAGATGTCATGCGTTTGGGAATGACAGGCACGAAGGGGCACAGACGATTTGTTCTGGCCTCTGTGAGAAAGGGTTGGCTAGCCTGTCGGGAGCAATTACTCAATTGCGTTGACCTTCTGCTTCCCAACTCGGCGAGTGAAGCGGAAATACTACGACAGGAAAGACAAGATGATGTCCCGATTGCGGTAATCCCCAACGTAGTTGATACGAGAATGTGTGATGCGGTGGTAAAGGTGCCATGGGAAGAAAGATCTATGATCTTATGTGTGGGGCATTTTTGTCCTCGTAAGAACCAACTTACACTGATAAAGGCGCTAAAGAACACTAACATCTCTGTTGTGTTTGTAGGTGGCTTTCGTCCCGCGCGTCGGTGGTATTATGAACGTTGCCGTAGAGAGGCTGCAGGCCAGCACACGTTTATGGGTAGCTGCTCAAGTCAAAAGGTGCTCGAACTGATGGGGCAGGCACGAGTTCATGTTCTGACAAGCACGTCGGAGACTCCTGGCTTGGTGAATCTTGAGGCAGGGTTGATGGGATGTAATCTGGTTCTACCACCGGTTGCTCCTGTGGTGGACTATTTTGGAGATTTGGCCCACTATTTTTCAACCTATCAGGTAGAAAATATTCGGCAGGCGATTGTAGATGCAACTAATACAAGACCTGCTCAGTCGCTCGAAAGCCACATTAGAAGGACGTTTACTTTGACACAGCTAAAATCACGATTGTCTGTCGCATATCACTTAGAACAAACAAAGTATTAGGATTTGTCTTCGATGCAGGGGGAAAATGCGATGACATTGGGTTCTATAAAAGATGCGGATTGCGTTTGTATGTGACTGGTTGACGGGGATGCGCGGCGGGGAGCGCTGTCTGAAGGCGGCCTGTGAGCTCTATCCGGACGCAGATATCTTCACTTTGGTCTATTTTGCCAAGAGTTTTTCCTGTGAGTTTGAAGGTCATAGGATCACAACAAGCTTCATTCAGAAGCTGCCCTGCAATCCTCGGTCTTTCCGGTGGTATCTGCCCCTTTTCCCAAGGGCAATAGAATCGTTTGATCTGCAAGACTACGATCTTGTGGTTAGTTTCAGTCATTGCGTAGCCAAGGGCGTAAAATCTAAATCCAGTACGCCCCACCTCTGTTATTGCCATACCCCGGTTCGATACGCGTGGGATGTCCGGGATCAGTATCTGGATGCCATGGGTTTCTGCAGGAAAAGACTCATTTCCTTGTTCTTAGACGGGCTTCAAGAGTGGGATATCACCACTGCCCGTAGGGTCAACTTTTTTGTCGCCAACAGCCGTAATACTCAGCAGAAGATTCGTCGCTTCTACGGCAGAGATTCACAGGTAATATACCCACCGGTGGATGTGGAACGATTTACAGTTTCGACCCAACATGACGACTATTATCTGATTGTTTCTGGCCTCGTTCCCTATAAACGCATTGACCTGGCGGTCCAGGCTTTTAATCAAAACGGTAAGCGATTGATCGTGGCCGGTAGCGGGCCGGAATGCAAACGACTCAAGAAGAATGCAAAACGTAATGTCGAGTTTGTCGAAAATCCAGATGACCAAGTCGTTCAGCTACTCTACGCTAATTGCAGAGCTCAGATCTTCCCCGGCGAAGAGGATTTCGGGATTGTTCCGGTAGAAGCTCAGGCCTGTGGAAAACCAGTCATCGCCTATGGCAAAGGAGGGGCCCTGGAAACCGTTATTGGAATGGACGCATCAGATCATCAAGCGGCGACGGGGGTCTTCTTTTATGAACAGGATCCAGAGTCGCTGCTGAGTGCGATAGAGCAGTTTGAAGGGAAAGAGGAGATATTCAAACCCGAAAATTGCAGACTGAACGCAAAGCGTTTTGATGTCAATCGCTACAAGACAGAGATGGTCGAATGCATCGAAGCGGTTATGGCTTCTCGTGAACGATGTAACACGCTACCATTACCTCGGGCACGGCGCTTGTCAAGGGAGGATAGGGCCGTTATGGGATCGGTGAATACACCGTAAAGGCTATGTGAAAAACTCATACATGGGACAGCTTTGGCTGATCAGTGGGATCAAGGTGTTCGATAATCAACATCTGGTATGGAGCCCGGCGGATCGTCGTCGGATTATTGCTTCATCGAGGGACATTCTCTGTATTCAGAGATGTAGGGGGCGACACACCTCGAGATCTATGCAGCGTTTCTAAGCCGATACCCAGCGATCCGCGTTTCCCGGAAGAAACGTTGTTCGATGTTACATGGAACCGTTTTGGGATGACGTTTCGGCTTCTCCAGCTTCTTCTCATAATAAACATCATCAGGTCGAAGACCATCCAAGGTCATATGCGGTCGCCAGCTGTTGTACCAGTTCTCAATGTCTCCACAGAGAAAGGTCAGATGATCAAAGTCTCTAATGATCGATACACGCCTGAGCCATTGGCACTTCAAGGTTTTGATGACTCTCTCTGTAGCAGAAATTGATCTATGTTTACCTACTGCTCCAAGACGCGGCTTTATGTTCCATTTGTCCAGCAGTTCTGCAAACACATCTCTGGTGAAGACGCTGGCCTGATCCGAAATAATGTGTTTTGGTGCTCCATGTTTTTCAACGACACTTGCCAGAGCATTATTGATCCATCCTGCACTGGGTCCTTCAAGTGGAGTCACAAACATGACCTTACGGGGGGCAAATGGTCAATCACAACACAGACGGGGATGGGCCATCTCCCCCAATACAATGCCTTTGTTGTGTCGATAGACCAAACATAATTCGGGTACCAGGCAGAAATTGATCTGGCCTCTGTTCTCTCTTCCGTTTTCGCTGACGCAACAGGGAATCCATCAGGCTTTCGAGGTTTGGGCCTATTGAGGATATTGCGAACCGTAGAGGCTGAGAGGAAGATGTTCAGCAATGCCAGTTGATTGGCAATCCGAACGCGTCCCCTGGCCATTCAAACCTCCTCCAAGGCATGTGTGGACCCTCTATATTGTGGGTGTGATTGTCGCACAAAGCGGACGAAATTGCGACTGAGAAGTCCAACGAGGTAAATGCTTGTATTTCAGTTAGATAGATCGGATGTCATGATGGTCCCTTGATGCTTAACAAGTGCAGGTGGTTTCCGAGGGTGTGTGGGAGGAAAGTTGTACTTGCTGGCTCCTGAGTGGCGGGATAGAATTTGGGCTTGTAGTCGATCGGAGTGGCCGGCGTGACGTAACAGGAGAAGGATCGGGACAATGAAGGTTATTCGGCGTGGCATTTTTGCTCTGCTGTGTATGGCGGTCGCTCTGGCAGGTTGCCAGGCGAGTCGCGAGCTGTCGGATATTGAGAAGCCCACGGCGCGGGTGCTGCGCCTCAGATTCCAGGGTGCCGAATTGGACTACGCGACGCTGCTTTTTGACGTTGAGGTCGAGAACCCCACAGGGCAGGACTTGAAGCTGCGGAGCCTGAACTACAGCCTCACAAGTGGCGGCAGTGCGTTTCTGGCCGCCACCGGCGTCGAGGAGGCGATTGTGCCGCCGCACGTCAAGGCGGTGTTTTCGGTGCCGCACAAGGTCTTCTACGGGCGCTTCTTGAAAACTCTGCATCGCAAGGGCGGTGCACATATCCAGTATGTCGCGGAAGCTGGATTGTGGGTGGAGGGGCCGAAGCTGGGTTTGGTGGAGTTGCCTATGGCACATCAGGGCCATATGGTCCTGCCGAAGGCGCCGCAGATAGAAGTCGAAGGTAAAAAGTACAGCGCGGTGGACGTGGTGTTTATCACTACGCCGCAGGACGTCGTGGAGAGGATGCTGGAACTGGCGGAGGTCAAAGAGAGTGACCTGGTCTACGATCTCGGTTGCGGGGACGGCCGGATCGTAGTGACTGCGGCGAAGAAGTACGGCTGCAGGGCCGTAGGCTACGACATAGACCCGCGGCGTGTGCAAGAGTCACTCGAAAACGTGCGGGCTGGCGGAGTCGAGCATCTGGTCAAGATTGAGCAGAAGGATATTTTCACTGTCGATTTGTCCGAGGCCGACGTGGTCACCCTGTACTTGACTTCGGAGTTGAATACGAAGCTGGTCCCACAGTTGGAAAAACTCAAGCCGGGTTCGAGAATTGTCTCGCACACGTTTGGGATCGAAGGTATAGAGCCGGATACGATAGCCGGTGTCACCTCCAAGGAAGGGGGCGACCGACACGTGATCTGTCTGTGGGTGACGCCGCTGAGGAGAACACAGAAGGGCTATTGAGATGCGCGTAGAGGAGAGGATGAAGTGTGCACCTTCTGAGACAACCCGATGAGAGAAGCTGCTGCGTATTGGCCTATCGTTTTGGCAGCGCACAGAAGACGGTGGCTGTCACTGATATTCCATGCGATATTTGCGGGGCGCTAACGGTGAAGGACCGGGAGCGATGCCTGCCGCCGTCTCGAACTTGGTCGAATCCGCCGCTATCACATCACGGACACTCCGAGCAATTGGCAGGAAGGCCCGGGCCGTGCGGCGGCTCTTTCACAAGCCAGTTGGCAACCAGGATGCAGAGGTCTGATGGCCCTACGCGGTACGTCCCGACTTTTACGCTGCCGCTGTAGTCGTGGGTGAAGTCTGCGCATATTCCACTGCGGATAGAAGCGATCCCCGGCCCATGCGGCGGCTCCTTCACCAGCCACGCGGAGATGAATACATTCAGGTCGGCCGGCCCAACGTGGTAATAGCCCGACTTTGCGCTTCCGCCAACGAGACCGTCCGCATCGCCGTGACACTGAGTCGGGTAACACCAGCACTCGGGCTTGCCGACAGAGACCCACTCGAGGTAATCCTCGTGCGTGCAGCCGATGCAGTTTGGCTCCCAAGCGAGCCGCGGATAGTCGATTCCCTCACAGATAGTCCAGATGTCGTTGGGGCCGTTTCCGGTCTCGCCAACAAAGTCCCACCCAGCATTTGGATCCAGGAATGTACTGGCGGTCTGCATCTCGGCTGTCGTCTTGCCTGTGCCGCCGGCACTGGCGGCTTGGCCTGAGGTCTCAATGTCCCAGAAGCAGCCGGCCACGATTCCAGCGGCTGGGTGTCTCTCACCTAGGAGGCCGCCGACTGTGTGATCGGCGCTGACCATGCCGGTGCTGTAGCACATCGCGATGCTGCCTGTAGTCTGGCCTACAAGTCCGCCGACAACCCTCTCCCCACTGACGTCTCCGCTGCTGTAGCTCGTTGTGGTTCGACCCGCGTTGAAACCCACGAGTCCGCCTATTGCCTGGTTTCCGCTGGCCGTAGCGCTGACTGCACAGATGCTATAACTCGTGGCGATATTGCCATACTGGTTGTATCCCACAAGACCGCCCACACGCGTGTATCCTGTTATTGTGCCCGTGCTGTAGCACGTGGTGATACTGCCACGGAAGTTGTCACCAACGAGGGCGCCAACGGCATAGTAGGAGCCCGTTACGTTGGCATCCACCACGCCTAAGCCCGTAACTTCCGCCTCGGATCCCAGTCGGCCGAAGAGACCTAAGTAGCTCTTGCCTGTGATCGTCAGATGCAGGACCGCATGGCCGTTGCCGTCAAAGACGCCCGTAAAAGCAGTCCCTTCGTACTCCCACGTGACCTCATTGGCGTCCGGAGCAATCAGAGCTCTGTCATATGAGTACCCCGACAGATCGACATCAGCCATGAGCCTGAAATGCTTGTCGTAATCTTCGGGGCTCTCTGCGAGCGAAATCAAGTCGGCCGCTGTGGCGATCTGGTAGGGGTCTTCTGCGGTTCCGCTGCCTCCGCCGTATTTGCGTTGAGCGACGGCGTCCAACTCAAAGATGAAGAAGTCGGCGCTATGAGGCGGCGGAGTCGTCTGGCCCATGAGGTGGACCAAGTTGTTTTCGAACGTCACAGTGATGCTAATGTCGCTTCCGTCGTCAGCTTTGCCCGTAAACGAGATCGTCTCATGGTCAACAACCGTCCCAACCAGCGTCGTCATGTTGAATACCTGGTTCGGGTCCAGGGTGCGTTTGAACGGGCTGTCGTCGGTAGCGTTGGCATCGACGTGGGCAAATGCAGCGGTGCCCGCATTCGGATCTAAGGCAAGCTCGAACCACCCCTGCACCGAATAGGTCCAGTTGACGTGGGCAATCCCGCCGGTCTGAACGACGGTACTTTGAGCGGGATCGAAAACATAGGTGCTCGTCTTGGCCCCCATCGATTCTGCGTAGCAGCGCCGCTGCCAAGGATGCACAGAAAAGCTGGCAGCGCAAACCACAATCATTAGGGGGATTGTCAGCAAGACTCTTGGATTCGTTGGCTCTCTCATCTTCTACCTCCTACCGCACGTCCGTGAACGATGGTATACCCGCTTCTTACAGCGTGAACAGCCTGTCAGGCTACGAAAAGGATTCAGTCAGTACTGATGTAGTTCCAGAGACATAGTTTATCATATTATATGCCCGCCGTCAAGTGCAAGGAGGACGCGGATGGCGTCAAGTATTGTGTGTAAGTTTGATCTTGTGCCATTTGAGCATTTGGCAACCGGGCCGGAGAGCTTGAGCTTACAGGATGGATATGATATTCTAATGGGCGTGAGGTTCAGGCCGGACGGATTGGGATAGACCAGTGGCGTTATGTCGGAGATTGCAGTAGAAGAGGCAAACCATCTGAGGTCGAGGGGCATGACTAAGTCGCGAGCATTCACTCTCATAGAGCTTCTCGTTGTCATTTCCATCATTGCCGTTCTGATGGCGATATTGATGCCTTCGCTGAAGAAGGCGAGGAACCAGGCGCAGAGCTCAGCCTGCCAGGGAAACCTCAAGAACTATGCGCTCGCGGTCCAAATGTACGCCCAAGACAATGATGACTTGTTCTGCCACCCTGGTAGCTGCTATTTCTCGCAGTTAGACCCATACCCTCAGGAGGGGGGCGACCGGTGGAAACGGTGGTGCAATGGGAACGTGTATCTGAGGCGCTATCCAGAGTATGCCAGCGAGTTCTTTCAATATTTGTCCGAAGCGCGCGCGCTGATCTGCCCTACGTTCAAGCGGCTGGCGAAAAGCACGCGTTTTCACTCGGACTTCGCGGATGAGAGCGACGGTGTTGAGAACTATATGCCGTGGTACAACTACAGCATGAACGCCTACCTCGGCATGAAGGAGGGTGAGTGGGGCGTGCTCAAGACGATGAACGTGAGGAACCCGGCACAGACGTTCACGTTTGCCGACGAGGGCTGCCTGACAAAGCCGGGTTACTTCTGGCAGGGGCTCAACGACACCGCCCTGTATCCGATCTGGCCGACGAGCGATGCACCAAACTGGATACAACGTGCAGGGGGCAGCAAATGGGATGTCAGGCCCGGCCCCGCATCCGAGGGCGGCTTGGGTGAGTTCTGTGACGCCATAGGAGGCTTCCACAATGCGCCTACGTCGGATCCCGTGGGCGGCAAAGGCAACGTCGTGTTCCTCGATGGCCACATAGCACCGCACCCTACGGAGGACTCGTTCGCCCTGGCCTGGCCATATTAGTACGGTAGGGCGGGACTTGCCCCGCCATCAGGGTCTTGAGGCCATGTTGGTCAGTCCGAGGTGGAAGATCATCTTCTTTGTTGCATTGCCGGTGAATCCGGGCCAGGAGCTCTGCAGGGACTTCGCCTTGGGGTAGGTCAGAGACGTCACAGATTGTCCCTTATTGCGTTGTAGATCATTCTGGACTTTGTCTCGTTGCCAAAAGTACCTACCCGGATGGATAACTTGGTCGTGCCTTCAGTAGTTGCAGTGAGTTTTATCGTGATCTTCTTGTCCTGTGCGTCACGCGCGACAAGAGTGGCCGACATCGCATCTTTGGTCTCTTTTGTGATGCTGAGCTTGAGCTCTTCTACGGCCTTCTTCACCGCCGCCTGAACGTCTTTAATGTTGCTTGCCTCTACCGTTTCGAGGTCACCTTTCATGTAGGCTACCGTTCCTGCCCCCGCGCCGACGGCAGCAACGGCGAGACACCCCGACGCTCCCGCCACCAAGGCAACGAGCAGAAGTACCAACAAAAGTTGTTGTTTTGCCATCTGAATTCCCCTTTCTGACGCTGAACCGACGAGCAGCAAGAACACTCGTTTCACGAAAGGCATACTCGTTGTTCGCAAGTCATGCCAGGACTTCTTGAATTTCGGGCGGTATGTCCACAGGATCCAGGCACCTGTCCCTTTGACGAGCCGCCAAGTGAGACCAGCGGTCCTTGGCCTTGCTTGCTACGTTGCACAGACGAGCTATGACCGCATCGGCGGTATCCTCGAACGGGTCGATGACGAAGGCGAGAAGTTGCTGATAAACCTCGTCGGATATCTGCAGGGTTTTCATGTTCCGGTCCTTTCAATCGCGGGCAAACTCGTCTGCCTAACAACAGGCAGCCCCTGAAGAAAGTATAAGAAAGCGTCCAGTGGACAGCCAAATGTTTGTCACTGCGGTGCCGCATTGAAGTAGGTCCGGCCGGCAGTATGAATGGGCCGATAAACAGTCACAATGTTGCGACAAAGCCGCGCAAACGCGAGTTTGCCCTCTTGTCGACATCGCTTGTAGTTTATATAGGGGCCACCCTGTCTTTTGAAGGATTATAAGACTCAGATCGTCGGCGTTCTTGCACGTCAGGCGCATAGGGGTACGCCGAACATACCACAGGGCAGGGCCTGCGCCGATGGCGGGATCTTTACGTCTTGTTTGTCAGTTCGAGATTGTCGAGGTAGAAGGTCGTTCTGTTTGTGGCGTTGCTGGTGAAGCCGAGCCAGGTCAGCTGCTCGAATTTGGCGCTGCCGTTCTTGAGTCTTTTGAAGTGTCTCGGCGTCTGGCCGGGGAGTGTCACGGCCATGTCCCAGGCGCCGTTGTTCTGCTTGCCGAGTCCTGCCCAAATCTCGAAATGGACCCATTCGTCTATCGGTAACTGCAGCAAGGTTCTCCCGCGGATGTTCAGTTTTGTCCCTTCGACCCAGAAGCTGGGTCCGACGCGGTAGGGCGACGATCGCCAATCTCGCCACTCGTGGTTTATCCGCGCGCCTTCTCCGACTCGCATGTCAAAGGCACAGCGCGTTGTCCCCTTGCTATGGCTGACCTGATAGACGCAGTGCGGATTGTATGCGTGCTGCAGGCCGGGCGCATCGATGATTTTCAGGCTGCGCTTGCCGGCCGCTGCAGTTTCGTCCGTCACCACGATTGCATCGCCTTTACCTTCGACGTGACATTCGGCTTCAGCCGGCCGCTGCCCGACGGTAGTCCTTTCGAAGCCGTCATGGATTGACACCGGTGGGGGGCCTGGTGGCGTTTCGAGTGGCGGGACGGGCAGGTTCCTGGCCTTCTCTATCCATGCGGGGTCGCCATAGACGCCGGCCTTGCTGTAATCGAACGGCACGAAGCCGATCTTCGTGGCAGGGGAGTTGGGCTTGAGGTGAAAGTCGCCATTCTTTGGATCGACGAACAGCGGGTCGGCAATTGTTGACCCGGCGTCATGGCCTGTCTTCTGCCAGTCCTTGAGTGTTTTCCCTACGAATGTCACCTCCTTGCCGGTGCTGTTGAAGTACAGGTTATTTAGCATCTTAACTTTGACTCGCGTCCAGGGCCCTGACAAAAGAACGCCGGTGTCGTAGTAGACGATGTTACTCTCAAAGGTGAACGACAGATGATCCTCGACTCGCGTCGCCTGCACCTGGTACAGCTTGCTCAATGCCAGGATATTGTTGCGGATTACGTTCTCTTTGCCGTAGTGCTGATGGAAGCCGCCCGTCTTTGTGTTGTAGACGAGGTTGTTCTCCATGAGGATTCCGGTGCTGCCTTCGTCGGTGTAGAGTCCCCAGCCGCCGTACGAATATGAGTAGACGTCATGGAAGATGTTGTTGGTGACTTTGGTGCCTTCGGATGGGCCGAGGGTATATATGCCGCCCATGTCACTAAGGACACCCTGGCCAATGTGATGAACGTGGTTGTAGCTGAGTTTGTTGTGCTTGGCCAGACTATCGGAGTAGCCCCATCGCCAGCCGACCGACAGTCCCGTATAGTACAAGTCTCCAATGTCGTTGTGTGTCACCGTGTTGTAGCCGCTTTGGCCTATCCAGACGCCTACTGCGGACGTATAGATTCGGCCGCCGGAGTGGATGATGTTGTTGTCGGCCGTGATGTTGATCGTCTGCAGGGCCGTCTCCCTCCGAAGTTGCCCCTCGCCGATTCTGATGCCACCTGCCCCGAGGTCGTGCAGGTAGCATTGTCTGACCGCACTGTCACGACAGCCCTTTCGAAACCACACGGCGTAAGTGGCTGTGTGGGCGATCTCGCAGTCTTGCAGGGTGACATTTTTCGCTCCATCAGCCATGACGGCCGCTTCGGTGACATAGGCAGCTTGATACGGCGCGTAGCCGGTAGCCGGCAGCAAGGATTGGTTGTGGTGGAAGGTAAGTCCCTTTAGCCGGATGTGCTGGACGAACTGTCCGGCCTCCGGTTCGCCTTCGAAGGCGACGAGTTTGTCTATGACCGGCGCGACGATGTGGGCGCGTGACATATCCTCTCCGGGCAAAGGTTTGTAGTAGAGCGTGCCGTCGCGGGACAAGAACCATTCGCCGGGGGCATCCAGCGCGGTTCTGAAATTCTCCAAGTGAAAGCGTGTATTCATCGGCCATCCGGAGTAGCTTTTGAGTTTCTCTCCGACGGTTATTATCGCGTTGCTTGCGATGTCGACGTCCGTTATGAAGCGTCGACTAACGCACCACTTGTGATAGGCAACGAGCGTGACATCCCGGATTTCTTTCTCGTCGAGTTCCTTCAAAGGTGCCATTGTGTCCGGACGGACAGCCGTCGTTCGCCGGTACTTGCCTTGCCGGCCCTCGACTGGAGTCTCAGATGTCGCGCCCATGTAGTGATAGAACTTGTTGGGCGTGCGGGCGCGAACGGCGCGCCGTCCGTTCACGAATAGCTGCTCAAAGTACCATTTGCCGGCGGCAACGTCTGGTATGCGGGTCTGCCAGAGGCCGTCCCGGCCGCGTCTAAGGCCCGTGATTACGCGACCGCCGGTGAACACCGGTTTGGCGCCGGGGGCCGCCTCGTAGCTGACAGGGTGTTCTGTTGTCCCACCGTCTTGTGGGGTCAGCACGAATGGCTCGGCCATAGAATACGTGCCGTCGGCTACGAGGACCTGTACAGGCGCCGCGATTGCACCTTCGGCTTTCAATCGCCGAATAACGTCACGTGCCCGCGCCAATGAGGGCAACGGCCCGTCGGTTCGTTCGCTATTGGGCGCAGCAAGACGGCCGGACCAGGCGTCGCTGCCCTTCGGCGAAACGTGAAGTGTCAGGCCTTGAACGCTATTGACGACAAACAGCAAGGCCAAGGCACACGCCGCCGACCGCGTCTTTGACGTAGCAAGTCTCATGGTATGTCACCTCCTATCACATGTTACAGAGCACTCACTGCAAGGCAACGTCGTTTAGGTATTCCTCATGCGGTCAGGTTCTCCCACTCTATCCCGACCCTCTTCAGTGCATAGCCGAGTTCACGCATGTAGTCGCCATAGCCGGTCATCCAGTGGAAGCCGGGCATCCGTTCGGCAAGAGTTCTGTCGTCGCAGGTATAGCGGATGTCGATTTGTGATCGACAGATATCCATAAATGGCGCATCGATGATCTCGCCGAGCAGGCCAACCCATCGCTTGGATGCAAAATCGGGCACAATGTTGGTTACGACCTGGCCGGTGCGCATTTCGACCTTCGGGGACGCGCCGTAATCAGACTCGAAATGCGTTAGGATACGCACGGGTTCCAAGTCCTTTCCATCCATTCTCCTGGCGCCCGTGCAATGGGCGAGGGTTATGACGCCGTCGTGTGGATAGGTGGGGTCGTTGAAGAACATCGGTTTGCCGGAGATGTTCACGAGTAGGACACCCGACGGTATAACCACAAAGTCCGACTCGCAGAAAGCCATGTAGTTGGCATCGTTCAGAGTGCTCAGCGTCAAGCAGGCCGAAGTCTCGGCCATGGGCATGATTGTGCCCATGCAACCGTTGATTGTGAGCGCCCGACAATCGGCCTTGTGCATTACGCGCCGGAAGATATCGTCGAGCAAGAACGCGTTGTCCACGAAGGATCGTTCGGTCTCCAGCGAGGTGCCGGGTCCTTTCAGATAGGCTTCGGCCCGTCGGCGGGCCCGCCGGACCGCGGTCTGGTCCGACCGCGCCTCTTTGATTAGCTTGCCAAGGTCGTCATAGGAGAGCGTCTGGATGTCGAACTGCCACTTGTCTTTGACCAGGTCGGGCACGACGTCCTTTGGCTGGGCCCAGGCACCTGGCCCGCCTACGGCTATTATACGCGTGCCCATCGTGTTCTTCAGGCCGCAGAGTGACCGCAGACGCCACATAATCTCATCCTGACTGTCCACCACCACATCACCGTCATCGACTCCCTTTACGGCCAGCTTGTCGGTGTGCTGGCGCAAGTAGCGGGGACTAATGATTTCGTACCATAGGTAGACGGGCCCCGACTTGTGACGGCAGAAGATTATCATGTCTTTGCCGAGCTTGCTCAGCGCATCAAAGGTGTCCATCCAGCCACCGGCGGCATAGACCAGGAATACGTCGGCCTTCTTGAGATCACTCGCAGCAGGCAGATCAGCGGCGTTGCGCGCACGCGCAACCGGCTGAAACTCGACGGGGAAATCCGCGTTGTTGCGAATCTCGTTCAGCTCGCGTTCGATGCGGCCGATCTCTTCGCGAACGTCCTTGTCGGTTTGTATGCCGCCCCAATTGCGCCAGCTGCTCTGATGCTGGCGTTGCGGTATGCTGTAGGCGAGCACCGGCTTTACAACAAGCGGCCGGCGCTTGGGGGCGGTGTCGCTGCTTTGCTCAACGGCCGAGACCGCCGACCAGCTCAATCCGGTCATCGCCGTCCCGATCAGCGTCAATCCGCCTGCCCCTTGCAGGAAGCCGCGCCGCGATATCCCATTGCTCGCATGTTGCCCGCTACAACTGCAGGGGCAGCATGTGCTTCGTATTGGCCGGTCTTGATGATTCTCTGCATTCATCAGTTATTCTCCTTTCACTGAGCGATAATATAGTCTGCAGCGGAGTATAACCTAAGCCGGGATCACAGGAAAGAGAAAAGCTGGGGCCGCTGACGGCCGGTGCAACGAGAGATTACAGGGAGGGTGGTGCGGCCGCGCTGCTGTTCTGCATCGCGCCCAAGCTCGCGGAAGATTCTCTTGATCTCGCTTGGGCGTACACGTATCTGTGCTCCGGATCGCGCTCAGGCTCGCTGCCTGTGGCCACAGAACCATGGGGGTACCCTATTTATCCCGCCCGAGCGGAGGGGTCTGCGAGTGGGCAACGTGCAGCCATTGTCTACAGCCGGATATCTCGACTGTGCGTTCGAGTTCGCTCAGGACAGGCCGCTGTGCTCGATATTGCAATGAGCCAGCCGGGGTCGAGGTGAGACCGGGTGCCGAAGGCAACGCGCGCTCCCAACTGTAAGGAGACTATGTCCGTCTCTTGCTGAACCCGTACGGAACGACCTTGTCCATGGGCACAATGCAGACGGACCATTAGGTGCCTATACGGGCTTCGCGGTACTTGACGCACGGCGTCCACGAGCCGAGCGGCCTCTTGCATCCCTTGCATGATATCTGCCCCTGACGCTGCAGACAGTAAGTATTCACAACATACTCGAAGACCTTGGCATTTCGAATCGCGAAGGCGATTTCCTCTGCAACTGAGACTAACAGAAGAAGGTCCTCCTCAGTAAAGGCACCGTCTTCAGCTTTGTTTAAGACCTCCAACACTCCGACCTGCTCCTCCCCCGCCGTCAGAGGAATGGCGATCATATTTCTGGTTCTAAAGCCCGATTCCGTATCGACCTTCTCAAGAAACCGAGAGTCGCTGTGCACGTCGTTGATGATCTCTGGTTGCTGCCTCTGCAGGACAGACCCGGCCAAGCCCTGATCCACTGCAAAGGTGGCGTTCGCCAACACAGGCTTGGCAGGGCCCTCAACCTGATAGAAGCGGAAGTTTTCCTGCTCATCATCAAGAAGAAGCACCGAGGCCGCTTCGGCGGAGACGGCTTCCATGCAGCAGTAGAGAGCTGTCTCCAGCAGCTCGGGCAGATCCAGCGACTGAGCCAACATCGAACTCACCGTCAAGTAGGTGCTCAGATGTGAGAGTCGTCGTTCGGACTCGATATGCTCTATGAGACGAGCGATCACGTTGGCCAACAGGCGCTGCAGTCTCTCAAACACCTCCGGCGGGATGCGCGCTGTCCCCTCATCGGCTATCATACCTATTAGGCCGACACATTCCTCGTTGGCCCGCAGGGGGTGCAGCATAAGGTCGCCCGCAGCGGCCGACACCGTGAATCGCTGGCATCCCGGTTGGCTGCGGATGTGGTCGTATTGCTCCACACATAGTCTCTCTATCTCAGACACTGTCTCAGTTTGACATCCCTGCTGCGCGAAGTGAGGAGCAGGAAGCCGCTGATCGGTTACGTAGAGCAGGACCGAAGCAGATCCCGTCATTTCTGCTACGCTGGGCAGCACATGTTCGATCAACTCTTCTATACTCCGAGCAGTGACAACCTTGTCGATCAAGTTCACGATCTGCGAGGTCCCCTCGATGAGAACCTGTTGCGTTGATTCATCCGTGGCCATCGAAGTTGCCTCCTTTCACCTTCTATTACCTGTCCAATCGAGCAAAGCCTTCCGACTCCCGTGTCTCCTTTCCTCAGCCACCCTCCTCGAAACGCACGTCCGGCTTGCCCTCACGAGAATCTCTGACGACCTGTCCGCCGCGCTTAGCTGCGTCCGTTGTCGCGCGAGCACGGCCATCAAGGTCAACGTACTTGTGCTCCAAATGATCAGCATGAACCGTCACTATTCTGAAGCCGGAACACCCACTGCCAAGCGGCATTCCCACAGGCCCGGTCACAACAACATCCAAGGATGAATCGGTCGCCGAGTTGTTCTGATGCAGGTGCCCGGCAAAAATGGTTCTGATACCGTTCTTGCGGAACAGATCCAGGTAGTCCTGTCGGGTCTCTCGAGGGATGTTGAAGTAGTGGTCAGCCTCTTCGGGGTCATTGAGAAACAGGGGATGGTGCATGAATACGACGATGCGCGAATTCCCGGCCGCCCCGGCCCCTTCCAGATCGTGACGCAGCCAGTCCAGCTGCTTCTTCGCCTCATGCGCCACACGTTTCCCATGGGCAATGATGCAACTATTGAGCCCGATGAAGTGCCATCCGCCAAAATCAAATGAGTACCAGTCCTTACCGATCCGGCTTCTATACCAATCTAAGGTCTGAGTTGTAGGAGCATCAGCGATGTCGTGGTTTCCAGGGATGGTAAAAGAAGGAATGCTCTTGTCGAGCTTTCGTGCTGTCCGCAGCGCCTGGGTGAGTTGTTCTTCGTCGCCCGGCACGTCCACCAGATCGCCGGTGTTGACCAAGAACGCTGGGCTTAGACGGTTGACATGCGCTATGGTTTTCTCGTAGAGCCGCGTCTCCTGGAATACACCTCCGTGAACCGGGTACATGCCGAACTGCGGGTCGCTTATATGAACAAATGAGAAAGGCTGCTTCACCGTTCCTTCTGCCATGTTAGCTCCATTGTAGTCGAACAAGTGATACTGTCAGCAATATACCCTTGACACCAGGGCAGTCTTACTGGACCGCTCCACAGCGGCAGCGCCAGCCACGAGCGGTCCCAGCGTGGTCAGCAGCCTACGGATTTCTCTCCACTGACCAGAGTAGGTGCTTGCCCGGAAACCCCTTGAGCGGGCAATCGGGGTGACGCTGCCAACTAAGGTCCCCATGATACTGAGCCTTCTCTTGGTCGATATGGCTCTTGGCCTCACTGCTAATCCACACGCCTCCCTCGGCAGCCATGCCCAGAACCCGGGCCGCATAACTGACAGCTGCACCCTGCGCATCATCCTCGTCCACGGTCACCGGTCCTATATGCACACCGGCTCGGACGCGGACGCGCTCATCGCCCGTGTCGTCGTGGAAGTCAAGGGCAAAATCAAGCGCGCTGACAGCCGTGCGGAAGGCAACCATGAACTCGTCCCCGATGGTCTTGATCTCGTAGCCTTGGTGCTTCTCAATGAGGCGGCGGGCGCGGGCAAAATGCGCCCGGCGTATCTGGTCCATGCTTTCATTACCCAGCTCATGGGTCAATCCCGTGGAGCCGACCATGTCGGTGAAGACAATGGCCAGCGTGGTCTTGGGCGAGCCGGCCCACCGCCCAAAGCCCCGGAAAGGACCTTTTTCCCTGCGTGTCGTGCCCGCGTCAGAGGCCAACTCGGCGTAGACAGACGGATTGATCGTAGGAAAATCCAACCTGCTCATCTTCACGTGCGATAGGGCGCTCTCTCGATCAGTAATGTCCTTCAGCGTAAATAACAGATCTGTCTGGCCAATCGTGATACAGTCACCGTCGACCAACACCGCTTGATCCTCGATTCTTCTTCCATTGATGAACACGCCGTAGGTGCTGTTCAGATCGACCGCACGGTACTCTTGCCGGCCCTTATCGAAACAGATCTTCATGTGCTTGCGTGAGATGCGCATATCGGATATGTGGATGGGAACAGTCTGTGACCGGCCAAGCAGATTCTCCCCTCGATCCAGCGCATAATAGTCGCCTTCTTGCACTCCTGTCATGACAATGATCGACGCCATCGCTACTTCTCGAGCCTCGAGAACAACGCATCACCAGCACGGTCTGCCATCCTTATACAGGCCATTCGCGATAGAATCAAATCTTTTTCGCATCTGTCCATACCTGGTGTTGCGGCTGTATTCCGGCGAAAACCTTGCATTCGGCGAACGGGTCAAATATGATGTGACAAACTGTTATATGCAGCCCGCCGAAGCCATAAGGCAGATACGGTGGCAGAGCAGAAAGCTGCGGTGATTTGCAGCTCAAGTTGTGAGGTCGGGCTGCCTCTTTAGTGCTGTTATGAGTCAGATGGATCTGTCTATCATTATACCGGCATACGAGGAGAGTAAGAAGATCGCAGCGGACGTTAAGGCCGCTGCCGCCTTCCTTCAGACCAACCATTTCGCGGGCGAGATAATCGTTGTTGACGATGGCAGCAGTGATAACACAACTCAGGCCGCAGAGGCTGCCGCCCGGCTCATCTCCTCGGAAGTATCACTGAATGTCATAAGGAACGACGAGCACCGCGGCAAAGGTTACGCTGTCAGGACCGGCATGGCGCAGAGCAAAGGCGAGTATGTGATGTTTGCCGACAGCGGCTCTTGCGTCCCCTACGAAAACACTCTGGACGGCCTGAAGCTGCTCAAAAGCGGGGGCTGTGACATTGCCAACGGGTCCAGGAAGATGCAGGGATGTGATATTCAGCGTGGCCAGAGTTGGCACCGGCGGATGTTTTCGAGATTATTTCGGCTGTTCATAGTTCACGTGATCGGAGTACCCGCCGAGTTCACGGACACGCAGTGCGGCTTCAAGGTATATCGCGGCGAAGTTGCGAGGCAGCTTTATGGTCGGTGCATCACCGACGGTTTTTCATTTGATGTTGAGGTCATACTGCGGGCCCGAAAGGCCGGTTACAGGATAAAGGAGTTTCCTGTTACCTGGACGTGCGACCCGGACAGTCGGCTGTCGGCCGCGAGGAGTCTCGGGCCGGTTCTCCGCGAGTTGATCGCCGTCAAGCGGGCCGTAGCTCGCGATTGAGACTTACACTTTATTGCCGGCCCAAAGTCCGGTGTTGTTTGAACCCTGGCTTAGAGATCGGTTGCTTAGGTACACATGCCGGGTTTGTGGGGTCCAGTTCGCAATCGATTAACCAGCTTGCCGCCAATACCGCCAAATCGGCCGAATCTACGGCGCAGTCGTTGTTCAGGTCGCCTCGAGGCGGCTCAACGGAGATTCGCTTAAGGATCTCATCAGCGTCCAGCGGGTAGTTGTAGATGCGTACGTCGTCGATCAGACCATCCCACTCACCGCTGGACAGGCCACCAGAGTATCTGCCGATCAAGAGGTTGTTCGTGTTGGTGGCTATAGGCCCGCTGTAAGCGGCAGGGCTTGCGGCGTCCTGCACACCGTTCATATATAGACGAATGTTTGACCCATCGTAGGTTCCACAGACATGATGCCACTCATTCGGCGGTATGTTAGCGTCCGCGTCGATGTAATGTTCATCAGTGACGGCAAAATGCATTCTCCTTGTGTCGTACAAGGTCTCCAGTCTCCAGGCGGTAAGACCCTTGTTGACAACGCTCGTCCAATTTCCCCTGACCGTCCTGATTTTCACCCAGGCGGCCACGGTGATCTGATCGGTGAGGTTGAAGAGCGAATTGTTCCCACAATCCACGTAGTCGCCGTGACCGTCGAAGTCAAGCGCAAGACCTATACAGGGCGCGCCTTTTGTCCACTGCGGGTCACCAACGAGCGCGCCGTCGAGGCTATTACCGGACGCATCGTGGGCGATAAGACCGCGGCCTTCGTCGAAGGTCCAGTGCGCCACCAGACTGTGCGGTGCCAGCTCGACGCTCACAGGGCCAAACTCGGCTGTGCACAGCGCGCCAGGATTATGCGACGTGACAGCCAACCCGAATAGGACTTCCGGGCCCATTGCGATGGACTCGGCACCCACCGGTGTCCAATCAACGCCGTCCTCGGATGCATAGCCTGTCAGCGTATTGGCCTGGCGCACTAACCGGACCCAATGCGGCGGGGTGGCGGCCGGCCCCGCTGTGTTGAACCAGGCGCCTCCGGTCTCCACCCGCCGCTGGAACGCCACACCATTGCCGGGCATAAGCACCACCATTGCGTATCTGGAATGGCCCTCAAGTGTCTCGCGGATCATCACCCCTGCCTTGGCAGACGCATCCGGCTGATCCATGCTGCGGAGTTTCGCCGTGATCATGAAGTCGCCGCTCCGATGCTGATACACGTAGTAGAATTGGTCCCATGTGTCCCCGATGCCCGAGCCATTTCCATTAATGGTAAAGACGCGACCGCGACCGTCGTATGCAGAGCTGCCCGGCAGATTGGGCTCGCCCACATCGGCACTCTCCCATCCTGCCGGTAGCTGAGCCGATGCGCCGGCTGCCAGCCCCAGGATCGAACCCAAAACCGATACGAGCAAAGTAGTTCCTTTCATCTTATCATTCTTTCAAAAGCTGCCCGTCCCCCGGATCAGAGCCGCCTTTCCAAACCATCGAGGTCAGTATCGCGGTGTCACCGCCTGATTGTAGATGCGCACGTCGTCGATACGACCGGAGAAGAAGCTGCCCGGTTCTGATGTCTTGCCCGACCACCCGATCCGCACTGTACCGTTCGAGTGTATCAGATTAGGCAGTACGTCTTTGGCCACTTCGATGCCGTCAACGCACAAGGCTCTGCTCGAACCATCCGACGCGAAACCAACGCGGTGCCATTCGCCGTCGGTGATTACGGATTCTGACACGAGCGGGAGGGCACCGTCGCCGCCATGGGTCAGCGCGGTCATGAGTCTCCCGTCTGACGAGTCTGCCCCGAGCCACACCTTGCCGGTTCCCGCGCGATCACTCTGACAGATAATCACTTGGCCGGCACCACCGCCTTTAATCCAGGCAAAGACGCTGAGTGGGCCATCTCCCGGGTCCAAGACGAAAGGTACGTCGATATAATCGTCGACTCCGTCGAGTTCAAGCGCGCCATGTAGTCTGCCGCCAGCAGGCCGCCACGTTGGGTGCCCGTAGAGTACGCCATCGATCTCACCGGCACTGTCACGAGCAATAGTGCCTTCTGTCTCGTCCAGTGCCCAGTGCGCCACCAAGCTGGGTTCCTCGAGCCAGTATGACGCTAAGCCCGCGAAGTCCCTACTATCAACGATACCGTCTCCGTTGGGTGGTGGAGAGACGTCAAAAGACATAGCGCTCTCCAACCAATGTCTGACAAGCTCGCTAATATCCTCGAAGTCTACCTTTCCATCCATAGTCAGGTCAGGTGATGATCGCACGGGAACCAGCTCCGCGGCAACCAGCTCGGCCATCAACCTTGCTCCGCCCGCGTGTGGATGAATACCGTCCGGTGTGTAGAGGTTAGGCGAATCGTCGAAGGCTGTGTAGAAATCGATGGTGCCAATGTTCTTCTCAGAGGCGATTTGACCCATGAGCGGAATTATCTGGTCCCTAATTATCTCATCGCTGATACTATACGAGGTCGAGAACGCTTTCAGAGGATAGCAGACCCACATCTCTGGCTCGCTGGGCAGCTTGGCGAAGTCGTCGATCAGATTGGTGTAATCTGAGACATAGGACTCCTGGATGTATGGCCGGTTCGGCAATCTCGATGCATTAGTCCCAAAGGCGAAGATCACCACGTTCGGTTCGGAGACAAGTGCCTCATCGTAGGCGCCAGTTTGCACGTAGGGAGTATCGCTCTGGGTCAGGACGCTGGCACCGCCGACTCCGAAATTCCGGGTCTCCCAGCGTGCATCGACCTGTCGCAACAGTCTCTCTAGCTGAGCTGGGTAGCAGTTGTCCTCCCGATCGGCAATACCGTAACCGTACGTGTTGCTATCGCCCAGACATGCCACGAGCTTTGCATTGGCGGCGCCTGAGATCCAGCTAATGATCAATGCCAAAACCAGTACAAGCAGAGTTGTCCTTCTCATCTTCTCACCCTTTCAAAGCTTGTACTTGCCCAGGCAGCAAAGCCCCTACTCTCTCGCCTCGTACGGCGAGCACGTCTATCGGCCTGGCTTACTATGGCGCGGATTGCCCGTAGGATTTGTGTATTTCTCCTATGCGCCATTTTTCCGCCTCCGTCCCCCACTTTTTGCCGTAACTTAGCCACAAGGAGCCAAGAGCCGTGACACCGTTACACAACACCGCACAATAATCATTCTATCATATGCCCCTGGCGTTGTCAAACGCCGGGGCCGGAGAATCTCATCCTGTTGGCGCTCGGCGTTGCCGTGCCTGGCGTCGTACGCACGTTGGATTGGGGACTAACGAGGTCGGGCAGTAGGAATTCTTGATTGGCCCGTCAGTTTGCAGAGCTTGTTTGACAGCTCGAAGACCTCATCGACGCTGATGCGCTGCATACACAGGTTGTCTTTGCATGCTGAGGTGCGGTCGTTGTAGGCGCTCACGCAAGGGCTGCACGGAAGATGCTTGTAGAGTATGTGGGCGTTCGGCGTTCTGGCTCCGAACAGGGCGGGCGTCTCGGGGCCGAACAGAGTGACAACTTGAATTGGCGTCAGCGTCGCGAAGTGTGCGGGGCCGCTATCGTTGGTGACGAGCAGATCAGACAGACAGTACAGAACCATCAACTGGCGAAGTGTGGTCTTTCCGGCCAGCGAAAAGCAGCGATCTGATGCCACCGCCTCGACGAGCTTGCTGGCCTGCGTGACCTCGCTGGGTGCCCCTGTGAAGGCCAC
>CP070675.1:4337056-4341535 GCA_020352215.1 Phycisphaerales bacterium | reverse complement strand
GAGCAGAAGATCACCGAATACTTCGAACAGCAGCGTGATCAAACCCTTGAACTGAATCAGCAGGTCGCTCAGTACACGATACTGCAATCAGAATGGGAAAACACAAAGAAAACCTGTGACCTCCTTGACGATCGAATCAAGGAGCTAAACGTGACCGAAGATGTCGGTGCCCTTAACATCAGTATTCTCGAGGTCGCACGTCCGGCGACTTCGCCGTCGGAGCCACAGAAGGCCAGGATCATGGCGATAGCGCTGGTCTTGGGTCTTATGCTTGGTGGGGCCCTTGCGCTCGCCCGCGACTGGTTGGACCAGAGGCTGCGATCGGCGGACGAGGTTTCGGCCATTCTCGGCGTGCCGGTACTTGGTATTGTACCATCAATGGCCAAGAGACAAACCATAGTGGCTCGCGGCCAGAGAGTCCACTTAGAATCTGACTCACGCGAGGCTGAGGCCTATAGGACAATACGCACAGCCGTGTTTTTCGGTGCACCCAAAGACGAGGCCAAGACGGTATTGATCACTTCACCTGCGCCGCTCGACGGTAAGACCACCCTGGCCAGCAATTTGGCTATTGCCATGGCCCAGGCCGGGCAGAAGACCCTCATTATCGACGCGGACTTCCGACGGCCCATGCAGCATCAAATCTTCGAAACGAACCATGACGATGTCGGGTTAAGCAGCCTCCTTGCCGGAGTAACGAGCTTACAGGAGACGATCCAGCCAACGGAAATCGAGAACCTGCAGCTATTACCGTGTGGGCCGAATGTGCCCAATCCGGCTGAACTACTGAACAGTGAAAGCTTCGCTAAGCTTCTTGAGCAACTCTCAAAACAGTATGACCGTCTCATCCTAGACTCACCCCCTGTCTTGCCAGTCACGGATGCCCAGATACTTGGTGCGCTGTGCAACATAACGCTAATTGTACTAAGGGCGGAAAGATCCACCAGAAAGACCAGCAAGCAGGCCCGCGATGGCCTGCTAAGCGTCGGCGCGCATGTTCTCGGGGTGGTTGTTAACGATGTTCGCAAAAAGAGTGGACGCTACGGCTATTACAGTGGCTATGGATACTACTATGGCCACTACGGTTTCGGTCGCCGTAAAGGAAAAAAGGCACGCGACGGGAAAGCTGCAAGGACCGGTGCAGCTCTGCCGAATAGCATTGTTTCGAGGGATAACGTGTGATACGTGGCTCTGATGCCAGAATGCCTAATGCACAAAGTCGCCATCGTAGTGAACGTGGCCACCGGCTGTTTACAGATATACATTGCCATTGTCTGCCGGGTCTTGACGATGGGCCTGTTGTTATGGACCAGTCACTTGCGCTTTGCCGCAGTCTTTTGGAGGAGGGTATTGGCTGCGTGGTCGCGACACCGCATCAGCTCGGTCGGTTCGATGGCTCTAACGATGCGGCTAATGTAAGAGAAACTGTCAGCCAGTTGAACGGAAGGCTTACCGACGCCGGCATCGCTCTTAAAGTTGTTCCTGGCGGTGAGGTCAGGGTTGATGAGAGGATATGTGAGCTTCTGAAGGCAGATAAGGTACTAACGATAGCCGATGCCGGCAGGTATATCCTTTTGGAGCTTCCACACGATGTCTTTATTGATATTGAGCCTTTACTCAGAGATCTCGACTCAATGGGTGTACGGGCCATCCTATCGCATCCGGAGAAGAGTGCTTCCCTCTTGGGAAACCAGCAGGTGTTGCGCGGATGGCTCGATCGGGGGGTGAGGTTGCAGGTAACTGCATCGAGTTTGGCTGGCGCCCTTGGGCCACAGATTGAGAAGGTTGCCTGGGGGTTGCTTGGTTCGGGGTGGGCGAACATAGTCGCGACGGATGCCCACGATGTGGGCCTTAAGAGGCCCGAGATGAGAGCGGCGTTCAAGCGGATAAGCACCCGATTGGGCGTCAAGGTGGCTACTTTGTTCTGTATCGATAACCCATCAAGAGTGGTCGCCGGTCAGGATGTTGTGGCTTACCGACAGGAGGTCCATCGATGAGATCTGGCGATATCCGGTTCATCGAGCAAGTTCCTCCAAGCCGGTTCGATACGGCAATCGAATGGCTGTTAGTGGCGCTGCTGGCATTTGCGCCGCTGGCCTTCGGCGCCGTCGAGGAGTGGAGCGAGCAGGTTGTGCTAGCCCTCGCGGCCGCCATCTCTATCTGCTTTTTGCTTAAGCTGGTGCTGAGAAAGGATACCGCCTTTATCTTCTCCTGGGTCTACGTCCCGATAGCGATATTTGTGCTGGTTGTCGCATTGCAATTGATTCCGCTGCCGACTTCTGTGGTAACTATCATCTCACCCAACACCGCGGCGCTCAAGAAGGAGCTTCTGAGTGATCTGCCCAATGCCGAGGCGGCACTGTCTAGGATGACGCTGAGCTTCTATCCTCACGCCACCAAGCACGACTTGCGGCTGGTCCTTGCGGTGGTGGCGGTCTTCGTTGTGGTTCTAAACACCTATCGTCGGCCCGCACAGATAAAGCGGCTCTTGGGGGCTATCGCCATCATAGGCGGAGGGATCGCTGCGCTTGCGCTGGCGCAGGATATCTTCGGCAACGACAAGATATACTGGTTTGTGCCCTCGTACGGCCGGGCCCACTCGGGTACCTTTGTCCATCACGGCCATTATGGTCAGTTCATGAACCTTTCCATAGGGGCGGCTGTCGGTTTGATTATGGTCAAGTTCCATGAGGCCTTTACCGGCAAAAAGATCACGCCCTCGTTCGTGTTTGACTTCCTTAGTTCTCCCCCAGCTAAGGTTATGTGGCTGCTCGTGGCCATGGTCATACTCGGTGCCGCGACGATGTTTGTCTCGCTCACCCGAGGCGGTATGGTCAGTTTGCTGATCGCGGCGGGCCTTACAACACTGGTGCTCAGCTCGCGAAAGTCACTCGAAGGCCGTGGCTGGATTATGGTCCTTATGGCGCTCGGCGCATTCATTTGCGTGCTCTACATCGGCTTTGATGCGGTCTACGACCGACTGGCGACCATGCATGAGCTCGACGAGTATGAAGGCCGTTGGCAGATCGTCAAAGACATAGCCGTTGCCTGGAGTAGATTCCCGGTTGTAGGTACGGGTCTGGGTACTCACGAGGTGGTCTATCCCATGTTTGGCCGCTTAATGACATCCGGGCTCGTCGCCTATGCAGAGAACGAATACGCCCAGGCCGCAGAAGAGACCGGCCTGATAGGCTTGGCGGCCTTGGTGGTCTTCGGGATTTTTGTGTGGGCCCGTTATGCCCGCAATGTGAGGAGTGCATATGTCCCCATTCGCTCGGCAGCATATGGTCTTGGTCTTGGCCTTCTGGCCGTGATGCTTCACAGTCTAGGTGACTTCGGCCAGCACGTGCCGGCCAATGCGTTGCTCTCGGCTGTATTCTGCAGCTTGCTATTGGCCTTGGCGGTCGTAGGACGGCAAGGACAAGCGACGACAAGACTCGCCACAACCGGCAAGGTCTCCCGGACTTTGCGCCTTGTAGTCTTAATATCTGTATCGGGAATGTGGGGCTGGGCCTTGCTCGGTGCCAACGACATCCGGGTTGCACAGGCCCGTTGGAAGCGGGCCTTTGCGGCTGAAAAGACCCTGAGGCAGGCAGGCTGGGTCGCAAGTGACCAGCAGTACATAGACCTGATATCTAATGCGGCAGCAGCAGCAGATTGTCAACCGGCTAACATCGAGTATCGACACTGGCTCAACGTTTACCGCTGGCACTCTATAAGTCCAGCACCCGATCCAAATACGGGCCAAGTGACTATTGGGCCCAAAGGTCTGGAGTTTGTGCAGCAGATCGTCGACGAGTTGAACCAGGCGCGAGTCCTGTGCCCAACTTTCGGTGCTACCCACTGCGTGATTGGCCAGCTTGAGAAATTCGTGCTCGGACTACCCGATGGTGCCGAGCGCATCCGGACCGGCTATCGCCTCGCCCCCTGTGACCCGACGGCCTGCTTTGTAGCGGGCTTGCTGGATGTCGAAGGAGGTGACAGCGACGCTGCCTTTGCCAAATTTGAGAGGGCATCGCAACTTGACGGCAAGCTCTTTTCAGAGGCGGCGCTCGCCCTTGCAAACGATCTTGACCGCCCGGATCTAGCCGTCACTCTTGCCGGAGAAGACACCGGCCGATTGAGCCGGGTTGCCAACATGCTGGCCGGGTTGGACAAGCACGGAGAATTCGCAGAGCAGGCGCGAAGCCGGGTAATTGAGTTGCTGAAGATAAGGTGTCAGCAGAGCGACGCCCCAGCCCGCGCGCTTGCCTCATTGGCACAGATCTACTCAACAGACAACGACAGCGACGCGGCGATCGAACACTACCGCCGAGCACTTGTCTTGGATTACGGGCAGGTGTCCTGGCGGTTCGCGCTGGCGAGGTTGCTTGCCGACCGGGAGCAGTTTCCGGAGGCGATCCACGAAGCCAGGATTTGTCTTAGGCTTCGGCCGGAGTTTGCTGCGGCCGAGAGACTGATAGCAGATCTGTCGGTCCA
>CP070675.1:4331899-4336956 GCA_020352215.1 Phycisphaerales bacterium | reverse complement strand
GTTCGCAGGGTAAGAGACTGTCTGCAGTACTCGGATATGCGTGACGTGGTGCGCTCGGGCATATCTGAGAAGACGGGCGATTTCCCGCAGCAAGGTAGGGCAAAATAGTCAAGGGCCAGTGTTGAATTGGCCGAACAATAAGCTATCTTGGCGCATCCTAAAACGCGGCAGGGGCGCAAGTAAGGCAAGACTACAAGTGGTATGACCCCCTATCCCAGCGGCTCACGGGGGGCAAAGCACAAAGGATAACAGTGGCCATGAACAAGCGACGAGCATTCACCTTGATAGAGCTCCTTGTGGTAATCGCCATCATCGCCGTGTTGATGGCGATATTGATGCCGGCGCTGAGTCGCGTAAAGAAACAGGCGAGAGCAACCGCCTGCATAGCAAGCCTAAAACAGTGGGCGCTTATGTTTTCGCTATATTGCCAGGACAACGACGGCTACTTCTTCACCGGCGAGTTTGGCGGTACCCGCAACGGGCAGGGTTCGGGCGCGTTCTGGCGGAACGTCATGAGGCCATACTCCAAGAATATCAAAATGTGGCTTTGCCCCCAGGCGACGAAAACGCGGGGTGGAATCCCCCGGGGGGACTGGTCCTATACGGCCTGGGAGAATGGCGGTGACGTGGGCAGCTACGGCCTCAATGGCTGGATACTGAATATTGCTGCCTCCAAGCAAAGCGGGAATCGCAACGATGGTTGGGGGCGCACTCCGGCCGATTGGCATTGGCTCACGCCGAACGTCAGAAACGCCAACCAGATTCCGGTCTTCACGGGCAGTTGGTGGGTGGATTCATGGCCAAGAGAGAACGACCAACCTCCACCGACCGAAGCTGGGCCGGCTGATACGCCCAACAGCAATGAGATGAACCGTGTCTGTGTTGACCGGCACGACGGGTTCTTGAATTCTGTTTTCTGTGATTGGTCGGTTAGGAAGCTCGGACTTAAAGAATTGTGGACACTCAAGTGGTCCAAGGGTTACGACGTGGAGGGCCGCTGGACTAAGGCAGGTGGTGTCCAGCCGAGCGACTGGCCGGTATGGATGCAGCGCTATAAGGATTACTAAAGAAGGATCTTTGGGTATAACCTGAGTCTAATCGCCGGATCTCCGAAGAGTGCGGAGACGGCACTGCGGCAAGAAACACCGGATTAGGAATGTATCATGAGTAGAAAAAGAGGTTTCACACTGATTGAGCTCTTGGTCGTGATCGCAATTATTGCGGTATTGATGGCTATATTGTTCCCGGCGTTGAACCGTGCCAAGGAACAGGGCAAACGCGCTGCCTGTATGAACAATCTGAAACAGATGGGGCTTGCATGGATTGTGTACTCCGACGAGAACGACGACAAGATCGTCAACGGCGAGGCAGACGAAGGCAACGATGGCCGGTGCACGACGCCTACAAGCGGCCACCACGCAAATGAGAGGTATTGGACGGGCGACGATTGCGCCAGCGGTTACATGCAGGGCGCACAGTTGTCCAAGGACCTGCAAGTAAGCGCCATCCGAGCCGGGGCGCTGTTTCCGTATATGCCGAACGAGAAGATGTACCGTTGTCCGACGGGCATTCGCGGGGAGATGCGGACATATACGGGGGTGGATTCGATGAACGGCCTTTACAGAGCTGGGACTCGCAATGCTACCGGCAATGTTGGGGTCAGGGTCGGCAGGACAGTTTTGTGGGTCAAGAGGAGGACAGAGATTCGCGTTCCTGGCCCGACACGTAGGGTGGTTTTCATTGATGAGGGCCGGGTTACTCCGGATAGTTACGCCTGTCATTACCAAAATGACCGATGGTGGGACCCGCCGTTTGTGCGACACGGCGACGGGACGAACGTCAACTTCGCCGACGGTAGCGCCGACTACTGGAAGTGGGACGCCAAAGAGACCTTGGAGATCGGCAAGATGGCCAATCCGCTGCACCAGTTCACGCCCACTACGCCTGAGGGTTATGACGATCTGCACAGGATGCAGAGGGCGATCTGGGGAAGACTGCAGAACGATCCCGTTAAGTAGCCCAGACGAGCAGCCGTTCCAGACTCGTGAAGCTGTGACTCTGTGGAGCTAATATAATACGATCAGTAAGAAGTCGAGTGTTTAGCAAACATGTAGGGAGCGCTGTTATGGTTAAACCAGGCCATGAAGTTCGCATCGGTCACCGCGGATTTACGTTGATAGAGCTGCTGGTCGTGATCGCCATAATTGCAGTACTAATGGCAATAATAATGCCGGCACTGCAGCGCGTCAAGGAGCAGGCGCAGGAGATGAGGTGCAGGGCTAATCTGCGCCAATACGGCATCGCGCAGGCCGTCTATCTGGATGACCATGATGATCGGTATCCGTACGCCTGGACGTCGCTGGTTGCGGACGAATATCCTGTGAGCGGATACCAACGCTATTGTCGGTGGCACGATCCAAGATATCCGCCCGACGGACCATTTTGGCCCTACCTGGCGGAAGACAAGGTTCATCTGTGCCCGACTTTCAAGGTGCTTGCCAAGTCTGAAGGCCAGAGACACCCCAGTCATGTCGCTGCTAATCCCATCGTCCCCTACTACAGCTACAGCATGAATGCCTATCTGGGGTCTAAGAGCGGCGATCCCCATGGCTCGGCCGCGACGCGCACGGTCGGCGGCAGGACGCTTGGCGGCGTGTATAAACGCGCCGAGATAACAAGAAGCAAAGATCAAGTGTTCTTCTTCGCTGCTGAGAACATGTGGCAAAGGCCGGGCGCCCCTTACGTGCTCAATGACAACGCGTTGTGTCCTGATGGTCGGGACTGGTTTGGCACGTTTCACAGCACCTCGAAGAGCGACCTGAATTCCGGCACGGTCAACGCGGTCTTCGTGGACGCACACGTTGACGAGGTACGTTCGGGCTTGGATAAGGACGGTGGCAGATCGGAAGCAGAGTTCGGCCAGTTTGAGAAGTACGGCTTTCCGCATAAGCTCTTCTGACCGGGTCTGCTGCAGAGCGAGGACGTGTTCTCGGTGTTAGTTCACACGGCGGGCATGTAGCGAGTATCGCCAGCGAGAATCCAGTCGCCGGTTTCGAGCGTCTCGGCGCCTACTCGTCCCAAGGCGTGAAGGACTTCTCAGTTGTGGTGCTTTGTACTTATCAGTGCTGCCAGGAGGATATGCCGAAGTCTGTCTATGCTCAGTTTGTTCAGGTAGTCTTCCGTAAAATCCAGCTTGAATCGACCTCTGAAATTCCTTATCCGGTTTTTGAGCTCGTTCCTGCCCAACGCAGCGATTGATGTTGCGGTTCGTTCGTAGTATCTTCTTGATGCCATTTCCGCGACCTCCGAGACGGGGCGACGACTAAGTCGCACCTGCGTTATTAGTATCGTCGGCATGGCGGTCCTACTTTTGTGCTGCATGCCGAAGGGTGGTTTATGTGCCCGGATTTCAATAGTATGGGCCCGAAATTTTTTTGTTATTTTGTTGGCCGTCTGATAACGTTCTGCGATGAAGACTGAGCGGTTAGACTACGATTTGCCGCGCGAGCTGATCGCACAGCAACCGGCGCCGGTGCGTGGCGACTCACGTTTGCTGGTTCTAGATCGGCCGACGGGAGAGCTTATCGACACCCGGTTCAACCGTATCGGTGATTTCCTGCGACCCGGTGATTGTCTCGTGCTTAACGACACAAAGGTTCTTGCCGCGCGGTTCTTCGCGCGACGCGCTACGGGGGCCAGGCTTGAAGGATTGTTCCTGACCCAGACCGAGCCGGGAACGTGGGAAGTAATGCTAAAGGGCCTCGCCAAGGTAAGGCCCGACGAACTGATCTATTTAACGGACAGGAACAAAGCCCGCTTCTGCAAGGCGAAGGTGATCGAAAAGAGAGCAGGAGGCAGATGCCTACTGAAGATATTCACCGAGTTGCCCGCCGAGGCAATTCTGGATCAGATCGGATTTCCACCTCTGCCTCCGTATATCAAGCGCGGCGACGACCCTGTGGTGGCCGCTGAGGACAGGCTGCGGTATCAGACTGTCTATGCCCGCAAGCTCGGTGCGGTTGCGGCGCCTACCGCAGGGCTTCATTTCACCAGCGAGCTGATCGAGCGATTGGAGCAGGCTGGAATCCGCTTTGCACGTGTGACATTGCATGTCGGGACTGGGACATTCAAGCCGATAACTACCGAGGACGTCGAAGATTACGGGATTCACGAAGAGAGATTCAGCATCGACGCAGACACTATGCGGAAGATAAACAACGCCAGGGACAATGGTGGACGAATAGTGGCCGTCGGCACAACCTCAACGCGAGTGCTCGAAACGATAGGTACCAACGCTCCGGCCGGCGGCGTTGCCGGCACAACCGGGCTGTTCATCACACCCGGCTACGAGTTCAAGGTCGTCGATGGGATGATTACGAACTTCCACCTCCCAAGGACTACACTGCTTGCCCTCGTGGCGGCCATTGCAGGTCTGCAGAGGGTCCTTGCCGCGTACAGGCACGCGATCGAGCAGCGGTACCGCTTCTACTCGTACGGCGATGCGATGCTCATCATCTGACGGGCCCGCACGTCAACTTCTCGCAACTACAGGATTCTTCGCGCCAGCGGTAGGTTTCTGATCGCATTGCCGAGGGCGAAGCACAGCGGCACTGCCACAAGCGCTGCCAGGGCAAATTTCAAGAGTGGGTATAGCTGGGCATCTTTGGCCGCGAGCGCCAGCAAGACCACAACGGGGGCGTGGATGATGTAAGCTGCATAGGCACCGGCAGAAGCCGCTCCGGTGACTGGGCCCTGCTGATTGAATCTCTCTCTGAATATCACCAGCAGCGCGATCATCATGGCCAGGCCAACGAACTGTTCCGAAAGGGCGTAGGCGAGACACTGCCAGTGCAGGCCACCGACGAGTCGTGACGTGTCTGCTGAAAGCCCTCCGCCGAGCACAAACAAAGTGGGAAACGATACGATAGCACATACGACCCCGACGATAAGCCATAACCTGCCCATCGCCGCGGGGATGCGCACAAACCAGTTCCGGCGGTACGCGATGATACCGATAGGAAACGCACAGACATACTGGACAAAGAAAGGCAACTGCA
>CP070675.1:4306555-4331799 GCA_020352215.1 Phycisphaerales bacterium | reverse complement strand
TGCCGTGGGTTGACAACGCTTCAGCAGTATGGTATTCTATTGGCAGTGCATCACCCGAACTGGGGATTTTGAGCTATGAAGGATTCAGCGTTTCGCTCAGGGTCAAAGCGTAGCGCCGGGAGTGTGAATATGCGTTTACGATCTAATAGAGCCGCTTTCACCCTGATCGAGCTGCTCGTTGTCATTGCTGTGATTGCACTTCTGATGGGCTTGCTGGTGCCCGTCCTGGGCAAAGCTAAAGAACAAGCCAGACGTGTTGCCTGCATGGGAAATGTTCGACAGTTCATAGTCGGTATCCAAGCCTATGCCGGCGATTACGGCCAGCACCTTCCCATCGGCTTGTCGGACGCCCAGGACCCGGAAGATGAACATACCCCTATCCTTTCCAAGACAGTGCGTAATGCGTTAGTGAAGATAATCGGCGAAGAAGATTGTCTTGCCTGCCCCTGGCTTGGTGAGCCCTTTGATGAGCCCGGCGGATGGTATTATGATCTTGATGGTCAGGTATACGGCTATGTGCTGGGTTACAATTATCTCGGAGGTCACAAGGGTACGCCCTGGCCCAGAATGGATCCGGCAACTGCCGAGTGGGTATCGCCGCAAAGGTCCTTTGATCCAGGTGCAACGCCCCTGGTGACGGAGCTGAACGCCTGGTCTACCGGTGAAATGAAGACCTTTGCGCCCCACGGGGCCAGAGGGGCGATTTTGGAACCCGGCCAGCCGGGAAATGTGAGTTTTGAGGGTGCTCCTTCGGAGCAGATTGGTGCAGTCGGCGGTCATGTTGGTCATTTAGATGGATCGGTATTTTGGAAACACATACGAGATATGATGATCTACCGCGGATCGCGACAATGGGATGACACCGGCTGTTATACGACTTGGTAATGATAGCCAGGAGACTCTTTCATGGGTGGTGCTCATAAATCTATCAGGGTTTTCGTTCCGGCATTATTGATTGCCTCGATGACTGTCTGTGCTGCGGCCGCCGACTGGCCCAACTGGCGCGGCCCCTACCACAACGGCATCTCCAATGAGGTCGACTGGGGAGGTAACTGGGCGAGCTGCGAGCCGAATGTGCTCTGGGAGCAGCAGGTGGGCACGGGATTCTCGTCGATTGCCGTGGCCGACGGACGGCTCTATACCATGGGCAATAGTGACATCCGCGTGGGCAGAGTGGCGACGGAGCACGACGTGGTCTATTGCCTGGACGCGAACACCGGAGTAATCCTATGGACCCATCCGTATCCGTCCGCCTTAGCACCAAACAGCTACGAGGGCGGTCCGAGTGCGACGCCGACTGTTGCAGACGGCAAAGTATACACGCTGAGCAAACACGGCATGGCCTATTGCCTCGATGCGAGTGACGGCCAAGTCCTGTGGCAAAGGCACCTCGTTGCCATCTACGGTGTGCGCGCCCCCACATGGGGATTTGCAGGATCGCCTTATGTGGACGAGGACCTGGTGATTTATAACGTTGGTACTCACGGTATGGCCCTCTATGCTGCCGATGGAACGCTGGCCTGGGAAACAGGCACGAATCGCCCCGGCTATTCTACCCCCGTGCCCTTCGATTTTCAGCAGCAACGTTTCTTGGTCCTCATGGGAGAGAAGACCTTTGCAGCCGTCCACGCCCGAAGCGGGGAGCTGCTATGGGAACAGCCCTGGGTAACCAATTACAATGCGAACATCCCTGATCCCGTTGTGGACGGTAATCAGGTATTTGTCTCGACGGGTTATAGCGAAGGCTCCGCTCTGTTCGATGTGACGACGAGCAAAGTCACACGACTGTGGTTCCAAAAGGATATGCAGACCTTTCTCAACAGTGCCGTGCTGTGGCAGGGGCACTTGTACGGCCCCAATGATAAGGGAGATGCCCTGACCTGTGTGGAGCGCAGCACCGGTAGAATTGTGTGGACCAGGGGAGGCTTCGGCAACGGCAGTGTGACGCTGGCCGACGGCAAGCTGATCGTCCTCAGTCAGGGAGGGGAGCTTTGCATCGTCGAGGCGTCACCCGCAGGCTACCGAGAGACAGGCAGGGGCCGGATCCTTACCGGCAAGTGCTGGTCTGTGCCGGTGCTGGCCAACGGAAATATCTATGCGCGGAACGCCACAGGCAAGTTGGTAAGCGTAAAACTGGAGACAACGGCACCCAAGGTCGATGCAGGCAGCAGTGTCGTCACATGGCTAAAGGCCGGCACAACAACCGTTGATTTGGGCGGAACTGTTGAGGACGATACCGGGGATGTGACCACCATTCTATGGTCTGCGATTTCGGGCCCGGCCGGCCGCCCTACCGTTGATATTGCGAACGATTCGGCTGCAGCAACTACGGCTACCTTCTCCGGAGCAGGTGCGTACGTATTGGAGCTTTACGCAAGGGATGCAACAGCCCAGGAAGGCTCTGACCGAATGGAAGTCAGGGTATATGCCGATAGCTGCGAAGCTGCCAAGAATAATCCAATTAGCGACTACGTTGCTCCTCCGTATGATTATGATAACGATTGCATAGAGACTTTCCGCGACTTTGCAGTGTTTGCAGTCGAACGGTCGGATATAGAGACCTTCAACGACCTTGCAGTGTTTGCAGCCGAGTGGTTGGAGGATGAATCTTTGGCGGCCGACATTCTCTATGATCCGTAGTGGGCAAGTATCCACCGTGACACTACGTACGAGTCTCCGCAACCGCCGGCGGATAATATGCCGGGCTGGGAATGTTGTCTCAACTACACCAGATGGAGAATAACCCGTCTACGCGATCCAGCTACGGCCGTCACGGACTATCATCCTCCAGCCAGTGCAGGGCCATTATCAGAAAGTCTGCGAAGTCAACTTTGCAGTCGCCATTGATGTCACCGGCTACAATTGTCTCGCAGACCGGCTCGCCGAAGTAGGACTTACTCGCCTCCGGGCTCCCGCCGTAGGCACCCATATTGACGGCACCGCCATTGGGAAACGGCTCATGTCCGATAGGACTCATCGGATCGCCTGCATCAATACATGGGCTTGTTACACCGTCCATGATCCAGGCCTGCGTCGCGGGGTCCCATCTGCCGGCCTGAGATTTCAGATGGTAGTCGCCACCATTTGGGTCTGCAAATGAAGGGTCAGCATCAATATTGCCTACGCCAGGCCAGCCACCTTGGATGTTGCTGTAGGTGATGATGATAGTCGAATCGTCATTGTTCCATATCTCATCACCTCCATCCCGGAGGATGCAGTTGCTTACTTGAACGTTGCTTGGATACTCATGGAGGTACGAATCACAAGCCAGAGCACTACCGTTAGGGGCTGAATTCGTAGCAAATGTGCAGTTGATCATGGTGGGATCAGTGTTACTGTTGCTGTTTCGGTTGTGCACGCCACCACCTTCCTGGCCCGCCGAGTTCCTGATGAAGACGCAGTTGGTGATTCTCGGGCTACAGTTGTGGTTATAGATTCCGCCGCCGCTCCAGCCGGCCGAGTTTCCACTAAATGTGCAGTTAGTTACTATCGAGTTGCTATAGTGGTTATACATCCCGCCGCCATCCCGGCCAGCCGAGTTTCCACTGAAGACGCAGTTGGTCAGCATTGGCTGGTCGGCGTTCGCCATTCCTCCACCCCAATCTGCCGAGTTTGTGAGAAACGTGCAACTGGTGATTGGCCCATTACCGCCATATAGCCCGCCGCCGCCATAGGCCAAATTTCCGCTGAACGTACAGTTAGTTATCGTGGGATTGCTACTCGATTTACTGCAAATCCCACCGCCTTCCTCACGGGCCCGGCTCCCAGTGAATACACAGCTAATGACCGTCGGGCTGCCGTTGTGGTTGTACATCCCGCCGCCTTCGGTGTGGTACAATGGTGGCGGCATCTTTGGGCTTGGGTCCTCTTCGTAATTGTATGTTCTCTCATTTGACGCTTGTGTTCTGCTCCAGGATCCGCTTGCATTACCCCCTGTTATCGTGAAACCGTCCAGCACGGCTGTTCTATCTGTTCCGCTGCCGGTTATGACGTGGAAAGTGTTCTCAACTCGGCTTGGCTCCCTGGATAGGTCGCAGGGGTCGTCTACATCCACATCGTTCCCACTCAGGTCACCGCTTAAGATGGCTTCATACGCCTCAACATCCCTAACATCAGGACTTGATTCACCAACGCCGGCAAAGCCACCTTTGAGAATAACACCGTTAACAAGCTGGAACGTCGCCTGCCTGTCTCCAGTTCCATCCGGCACAGCCGAATTGCTATCAGGGGTATATACTCCCTGAGCCACCCTAATCTCGACAGGCTTCTCGGCCGAATTGGCGTCGGCCAGGGCATCCTGAAGATAAACGTAAGCATTTGCCCAACTCGTCCCATCGTTTGCCCCCGCGGCATCGGTGTCTACGTAAACTATCCTCGCATCTGCACAATCCTCCGGGCAGTTACACTTGCTCTCCCAGCTCTCACAAGTCCCGTTACCACAATCGGAGCACAGAAACACCCAGCCAATCATTGCCAGATCGTTGCAGTCAATATCATACGTTCCTGCCGGCTGGATGGTCACCAGCCCCGCACAGCACTCGCCGATGAGCACAGATTCGCCTGCGCGCTTGCATGGCAGCTCCTCGCATGGCCAATGGCAATCGGCGGAAGCGTCACCCGAGTAGCACTTGCGATAGAACGCCCATTGCTCACACTCGCTACCATCCGGGAAGACACACACCCCGTACTGATTGCCGTGCTCATCCGTTCTGGTCTGGCAATCATAGCCAAGCTCGGTGCAATAAACAGCCGCAGGATTGGGGATGGCCCAGACAATCTGGGCCCAAAACACCAACGCTGTCGTGACCACTAAAGGGATAAACCGCGGGATTCTTGGACTTCTCGCCGTCTTCATTTTCGATCCTCCCGCCCTCATCTCTGAGCAATCAGATAATCGCCCGTTTTCCGGTCCGCACAGCGCACTGGCAAAATCACCCTGCTACGGTGCGCACTCCGCGATCACGAAAATATAGTATATCAGCAGGGGACTGTCATGTCAACGCTGAAACATGATGAATACCCTATCTACTTAATCCAGTTACGGCTGTCACGGACCATTATCCTCGAGCCAGTGAGAGGTAAGAATCGCAACATCAGCCAGGCTCACCTTCGCATCCTGATTCAGGTCAGCGCCCCCGCACCAGCCGGGCTCAGCGCAGCCAGTTTCGGCCCACCAAGACGCCAACACTCCAAAGTCAGACATGTGCACCCGACAGTCGGCATTAAGGTCACCCACAGGACAGACCGGCGAACGCAAGACAGAGAGGCTGTGGACATTGTTGGTCTCATCAAATTCAGGAACGCCCCCCGCAGCGTCCGCCACCGCGAACACCTGCGCATGCTGCCCTGGGTCCAAATGACCATCGCTATCCCAGATAAAGGTAGCCTCATAGGCTCCTCCCGCAATCAGCGAATCGATAGTACTGCGGCCGATCTCCTCACCGCCGGCCGCTCCAAGACGCCAGGAAACATCAAACGCATCTGCAGCGATGACTCCTGTGTTCACAACCCTTGCTGTCAAGGCCATGGCGGTGCTTGAGACCTCGGTGCTCCAGCAAGTCTCAACGGCCAGGTCCGGCAACGCCGTGCGCACCGAGAGCCCATTATTCGACCGGTCCCTATCCTCGACAGCCAAACAGGGATCAACGACTACGAAGATTTCGTGGGAGGTTTCGCTCAGAGGCACGTCCCAGGAGACGGATACATTCTCCTTGCCGCCCGCAATCAGGGTCCCGGAAATCACCTGCCTATCACCCACGGTGACTCCTCCGTTGGAAGGATCGCCGTCGTAGAAGACAGCCTCCACATCCTGCAGCGGAAGGTCGCCGCGATTTTCGATGGTAGCGCTAATCGCCGCCACCGTGCCGGGCGCAGGATTCGCAGGCTCCACAACCATGGATTCAGAGACGACCGCCAGGTCGTTGGCCAGCGTGTGTCGCATCACATACAGGTCCGTACGACCGGGTTGTGGGATGTTTTCAAGACGATGAACTTGTCCATCGATCTCTACGTCTACATCATCTCGAAGCGTCTGCGTCTTCAGGTAGGCTATGACCAGTTCGTTGGCGTCACAGGTGAGCGACAGCGCTGTCTCCGCGTGCTCATCGACGGTCAGTTGTCGCGGCAAAGACCAGCAGTCGAGGTCTGCATCATAGAAAGACGCAACGATATTCACACCGTTAGGGCTTTGCACGGTGTAGGCGATTGCGGCCCCGCCCGGCATTGTTACTGCGTCGAGCGATGGTGCCTCGTTAGCCAGCGTGTATTCGCTGTAAACCTGTCTTGGATTCCAATCGTGCACTTGCGAATAGAGCAACGTCCCGCCGGCACTCCATGCGCACATCGGCACGCCGTTCGGTGCCACCAGCGCCGGCATCGCGTCTTCGACCAGATCAGTGGTCAACTGAATCGCTGTCTGCCACGTGCCATTGGCGGTAGAGAGCAGGTAGAGCTCACAATCCGCCTTCGTGTTGGGGTCCCCGTCTTCGTCCACTGCGAGGACCACATGTCCCTCGCCGGAGCCGTCGGCTGCGAACGCGAAACCCAGGATGCCTTTCTGTGCAGACCACAGCGTTTGTGGCTCGTCCCACTCGCTCACCGCCCATTTTGTGAACATCAGCCGGTCGCCGGAGTTGGCGTCCCCAACGGCGGCACTGCCTTCATTGGCAATCCACAGGATGCCACACGTCTCGCCCAAGGCAATCGGCATTGGCTGATGGTCCACCACGGCATTAGAGGTGAGTTGTTCCGGTGTGCTCCACAAGCCCGTACTTGGCTCAAACCAGGCGGCGACAATCTCCAGATGAGGAGCAATCTGTCCCGGTTCGTTGGCATCCGATACGTCACCAGAAACCCGCTCCCATGCTGCGAGACTCATTCCGGAGTCCACCGCCACGATACTCGGGCTGAACTCCCCTGCCTGGTCATCCACGATTCGGTCGAGCACCCACGGCTGATCGTCTGCCTGATGCAGAGTGCCAATGTCCGTCGCTGCAAACCAGGGCTTGTTAGGATCCTGCAGGCAGAACAGGATGAGTCTTTCCGAAGACCCGGCGAGTATGGCAGGGTTCGCCAGCGGTACGACGTTCTCCACAAGTATTGTTTCCTGGGAGATCTCGCCCTGGACGGATAAACTACGCAATAGGCTGCCCGGACTGTCTTCGCCTGCCAGAAGGTTCGTCTCTCCCCAGCGCAGACAACTGTCACCGATCGGTTGCCAATCGCCCCCCGGGTATGACTGGGGGATCGACGCGACGGCCAAGACCTCCGCTTGTCCGCTGGGTTTAAACTGGACCGTCACCCCCACCTCTCTTGAAAACCGAAAGAACCAGGCAGATGCGAACACTCCGACATACGCTCTGACTGTGACACCCCGAAATTGGACGGTCGGACACATCTGGAACTCAGGAGTTCCTGTCCCACCGGCGTAAACACCTGCCTCTGCACCCCACAATCCAAGCACCACCTGGCCTTCGAGTCCAAGAGTGAGTGAGCCTGATATTGAAGTTGCTCCGAGAAGACAGGTGCCGGTCTCGCCGGGTGCGTATTCTCCTGATAACGCTCCTCCTCCAATCAAATACAGGCGCAGCTTCAGACCGCCGACGATATCCTTCACGACCGGGACGGTCAGCAGCGTATCTATAGCAGGGGCCGCCGGGGGAAAGACAGCACTTACCACGAGGACAGCCGGGGCTCCGACTCCCGCCTTCCCCGAAAGAGAAAGCGTCCAACCGGGCGTGACCGTCGGTGAGTCGCACCCAGCCAACTCGATAGCCAGGGTGCCACTCCGGTCCATACGTCCTTCGCCCAGCAATTCTACTTTAGAAACATCCAGGTTCATGCTGAGCTCGCCGAACCCACCAATCGAGCCACTGAACGTTCCAGCCCGCGGGGCAAAACTCAGTTGTCTTTGGAGACCTGTCGCAGCCTTGATGGAACATGCGGATCCAATCTTAGCCTCCAGGAGAGTGAACGAGGCCTCGTCCTTGTAATACAGCGTTGATCCCAAGGGCACCCAGGCAAGAGTGTCTGGGTACCATTTCGGGATGATTGGGGGAAGGGGATGCAAATACACTCCTGTGTCCACGGATGTTCTCTTTCCTTCTCCGTTCGCGACTTCAACCTTCAGTTCGCTGCACGCGGAAATGGTGGCTGGGGCCGGGATGGTCAGGCTGGCCTGTGCCATACCTGCCCCGAGGTCGATGACCGTCGCTGCATGCCAGGTCCCTGCTACATTGAAACGCACCGAGCCTGGTGAGCCGTTCCACGCCACGATGACGGAGAAAGACAGGTCCCCCGGCATTCCTTCAATGAAGTACTTGCCACCTGGCGAAGTGAAGTCAAACGCCGACGGCTCAAGCGACTCCGGTGTCAACCGGAATACTTCATCCTTTGTCTCGCCCGCCGCCAGCGAAACATTTCGGCTCTGTGCATAAAACCCGGTCTTGCTCACGTTGGCCGTGTACGTGCCGGGCTCCAACCCGGTGAACGCGAACTGACCCTGCCCATCCGTAGTCGCAGTCCCTGCTGCCGGGCCCGTAAGATCGAGTGTTGCACCGGCCAAAGGCCCTTTGGCTCGTCCCTGAGCGTCCAGTTCGATGACCAAACCGGTCAGCCCAGCCTGTTCGGGGTTGGCTTCAACCCCAACGGTCCACTCTTGTCCGAGGCCGTAATTGTCGGCCAAATCCACGGGAACGAATTCAACCCCATACGTTCCCGGCGTATTGAATGTATGGGTCCACGCAGCGGTGCAGCCACTGACCGGACAGGTAAAATAGGCGTCTGTTTGAAACACGCCATCGAGGTACACCCTGGAAAAGTACAGATCGTCGGCCGGATCAGTCCCCATCACAGTGAAGGTCACTGGAATCCCGGCATAGGTCGTGCAAGGACTACTCGGACTCATGATGGTTGCGCTGGGGGTGTGGGGCTCAACCTCGACGGTCCACACGGCTTCGCCGCTGCCAGAACAGTCGTAATGTTCGCAGAAAACGGCTTCGACCCGGTATATCCCGGCCGTGTCGAACTTGTAGCTCCAGGTGTGCTCGCGGATGGGGGCAGGGTCCAGCGGGTCAAATTCAAAGTCGGCTTGGTGCATGCCATTGAGATACCAGGCGACGCGTTCGATAACTCCCTTCCCCAGTGGATCGGTTGCGCTCGCGCTAAATGCCTGTGTGTCACCTTGCTGCACGGTCACAGGACTGTCCGGGCTGACGCGGGAGGCGACCGGGGGGTGCGCGTACACGTCGACAGTCCAGGTAAGATAGTCGGTCCACACATCAACGCCGAACGGGAAACTATCGTACTTGCCACGAACTTTGATTTGGACGGTTCCCGGCGTGTCGAAGCCCCAGTGAAAGGTGGTCTCAGCGGTCTGACCGCCTATAGTCTGTGTGTATTGGCGGACGCCATCCACATACCATTCAGCCTCATGCCAACCGTACGGCCACATGAGGCCGCTGAATCGTGCGACGAAGGGCAGGCCAACACCCCGCGGCACCGAAAAAGACGCTTCAATCGGACTTAGCCTCTGTACCGTCTGTGCGTTTGCACTACTCGGCAGAGCGCCGATGGTCATTGCCACGGCCAATAGGATCATACATCGTCTGGTCATCGTTGTTCTCCTTTCAGAACTGGGCCGGTCCTCCGGATCCGGCCTCCGGTGGGTACAGCGTGTGGGTACGTCCAGGGTACACAGTGAGGTTTGCCACCCAGTGACACGGCTCGAACTCGCCTTCGGAGATGCAGGATTGGCGCCAAACGAGCCCTTGATGGTTGGGGAATTACTGGCCCCCCAAACCTGAGCCGAAGCTCATATCCCCTCCCCATAAGAATCCACTCCTCAGCGTGCGTCCTCCACCACCATTTACGGAAATAGCACAGTGGCCCGCTGCTTTCGCGTGCAGCATCTACAAACAGCGCTAAGCTGCGGTGATACGCGCTCGGTAATCACCAGACTATAGCATATCAGGTGGGAAATGTCTTGTCAATTATCGGAAGTGAAAAATTGCGCTCGGCCCAAAATACAGCGCAACTCGACATTCGGCAAGAAAATCAAGCTTTGCATTGCCGACTTGCGCTGTAGTTGTACTTAGCGGCCCCGCCTACCGCTGCGAGACTCAGGCCTTCTTTGCTCTCAGAGCGTTGAGCTGCTTGGCCAGACGTGACTTCTTTCTCGCCGCGGTCTTCTTGTGCATTGTGCTTGTGGCGGCCGTCTTGTCCAGCTTCTTGGTAACGAGCCGGAGCTGCTCGGTCGCCGCCTCCGCATCGCCCTTACTCAGCACAGCCTCAAGATGCTTGATCTGCGTCTTGACCTGGCTCTTGCGCGCGCGATTGACCGTTCTTCTCTTCTCGTTTTGTCTGATTCTCTTCTTAGCCGATAACGAATGTGCCACTACAATCTCCTTGAAAAAACAATACCCTGATATCACGAACTCAATCAGAGATCGGCTCTCTGTTTAACCTGCGCGGTTACAAGACCACGCTATTGGGTGTTCTCACTATTCCTCAACTTGTCTACCCGTTTGCTTACATCCCTATACGCAAAATCTTGCTGAGCGATCTTGCGGTAGACCTCCAGTGCCTTCTGCGGATCGCCCTGCTCTTCGTAGGAGCGAGCCAGATTATACCGCAATTCCTTGGCGACCGCATCATCTTTTATCTCGCGGGCCTCCAGCGCGCGGGTAAAGACGTCGACGGCATCGGCGTACCAACCCTTCTTGAAGAAGCAGTAGCCGATCTTGTCCATTGCCGAAATCTTGCGCATAGGGTCCTTTTGTGCCTCCTGAAAGAGAGGTATAGCCTCGTCATATCGTTCATTGCGGAGCAGCCGAACGCCGTATTCGTACTTGGCCTTGAGATCCGTGGGGTAGTTCTCCATCGCGAGACGATAATGTTCAAGCTCAACATCGTTTATCTTGGCGGACAACCTCTCGACTTCGGCCTTTGCACCCGGATCATCCGGCTTGGAGCTGAGAGCCGCTTTAGCCTCCCTCAGCTTGCGCCCGAGCTGCTTTATCCGCAGCGATCCGGCCCGATGCTTATAGCTAAAATCCCCCTTCTTTTGATGCGTCTTCTCAAGCAACTCTATCGCTTCGTTCTCCGCCTCATCTGTGCCCAGGTCGGCCAACACATCGGCCATATTGATTACGTTTCTCTCCAGGTCGGGTTCCCGGGCCAAGGCCTTCCTCGCGGCCTGAACGGCAGAGAGGCGATAGTCCTCGGTCTTGACCACCCTGCCCTGGGCATAAAGCTCGGCCTGCTTCTCACGGTCCTTTATGGATTGCGTGAAGTCACCCTCCCCGTCATATCGGCCCCTGGCCATGGTCAGCTCTGCCGTGAGATTCTTATACTCCTCAGCCAGATCGGCATCGGCGGGCTTGAGCCTGATGACGCGCTGGCAGGCGGCGACGGCTTTGTCGTAGTCACCCAGGGCCTTGTAGGAATCCTTTAGCAACAGGTACGTCTGCACAGACGGCTTTCTCGATGCATTGTTCGTCTGAAAGATCAGGTTCGCAATCCAGCCAGCTGTCTTCTTGTACCCTCCTGCCACCGCAGCCTTTAACATCGCCTCGGCATAAGGCAGATGGTCGGGGTCCTTCGTAAACAGGTATTCAGCGTTAAGCATCTGCTCCAGCGGTGTTTTCCCTCGCAAGCGCTTCATCTTCTCAACCATTGTGGGCTTCTTGGCGCCCTCGTCGCGCCGTTGCAGGGCCAGCTCGCCGAGCGGCAGATGACCTTCCCGCAGCGCATCAGGGGCAAGACGCAGCCCTTCGAGGTACATATCTACACTATAGTCATAGTTCTTGGTCGCCGCTGCCTTGCGTGCCTTTTCGAAGAAAACGCCGGCCTTGGCCAATTGCTGTGCCGCAACTTCCTCGGGCAAATGTTTCAACTCGTCCGTCGCATCCACGTCGGAGACTCCGGACGAGCGGTTGCCCTTGGACTCGACAGCTTCTTGCCGGGCCTGACGTCCCGCTTGTTGATTCGCGTCGGTGCCGGCACCTATCCCGAAATCCTGCCCCTGCTCCTGCCCGGCCTTTCTCGCGTTTAGCTCGGCCGAGAGCATTCGGAGCTCTTCGACAAGACCTCGGTCGGAAGGGTTAAGCTTGACGGCACGCCGGCACGCTCCAAACGCCCTGTCGAGCCGACCAATGGCCTTGTAGGAATCCTTCAACAAAACATAAATTGGCACCGACGGCCTCTTGGCGCCATTGTTCGCGAGGAACATCAGATCCGCGATCCATTTGGCCGTGTCCTTGAAGCCGCCCGCCACCGCAGCCTTCAACATCCTCTCGGCATAGGGCAAATGTTCAGGGTCCTTCGCAAGCAAGTACTCGGCGTTGAGCATCTGCTCAAGGGGGGTATCGCCCCGCTGACGTTCACTCACCTGCTCAGGTGACGGTTTCTCGCCGCCCTTGCTGTGCCTGAGAAGAGCCGTCTCGCGCAATCCCACGTGCCCCCAATGAACCGCATCGGGGTCCAGGCGAAGACCCTCCATGTATCTGTCTATGGCACGGTCGAAATCGCCTATCTTAGCAGCCTCCTGGGCCTCTTCGAAAAGACCCTCGGCTTCATCGAATTCCTGACCGTTCTGTGGCTCTGGCATAAGTTCAGACTAATCCGCTTCTTAGTAATTCACATTCAACCTGCCAATCGTAGTCTTCGGCTGGAATTTGTCAACAATTAAATGCTTGTACCGGCCGTGGGGCTGTGTTATAAGAGAGCCCAAACGGATTACTCTCCGTTTGCGAATCCAAAACACAAGCCAGAGGCGTCCGGTTTTTCGGAGAGACCTGTATGAAGACAGCTCTTGAGCAGTATGACCCTCAGATTTTCGAGCTCATAAGACAGGAAGAGGCCCGGCAGAGCGGCTCGATTCGTCTTATTCCCTCGGAGAACTATGTGTCCAAGGCCGTGATGCAGGCCAGCGCGAGCTGCATGACCAATAAGTACGCAGAGGGTTACCCCGGCAGACGCTATTATGAGGGACAGCAGGTCACGGACCTTATCGAGAAAATGGCTCAGCAGCGAGTCAAGAAGCTCTTCAAAGCCGACCACGCGAACGTCCAGCCTTATTCCGGCTCGGTCGCAAATCTTGGCGCTTACACAGCCCTGATAAACCCCGGCGACACCATCATGGGAATGTCGCTTATCCACGGCGGCCATCTGACTCACGGCTGGAAAGTCTCCGTAACAAGCAAATTCTTCAAGTCTGTTCCCTATCCGGTTAGCACGGAGACGGGCCGGCTGGACTTCAACGTCATCGAAGAGTTGGCCAAAGAGCATCGCCCGAAGGTAATCATCTCCGGCGCGACCGCCTATCCCAGAGAGATCGACTTCGAGGCGTTCGGCACCATAGCCCGCGACGTCGGCGCATACCACGTCAGTGACATAGCACACATTGCGGGCCTCGTTGTAGCAGGCATACACAAGAGTCCGGTGCCGTACGCTGACATCGTCTCGACTACTTCACACAAGACCCTCCGGGGGCCGCGCGGCGGAATGCTGCTGTGCAAGAAAGAGCATGCGGACGCCGTAGACAGAGCGGTTTTCCCCGGACTACAGGGCGGCCCGCATATGCACACACTGACGGCGATAGCAGTGGCTATGGCCGAAGCTGACACGCCGGAGTTCGTCGCCTATGCGAAACAGGTAGTCAAGAACGCAAAGGCCCTGGCCGAGAGGCTGCTCGAACATGGCTTTAACCTTGTCTCCGGCGGCACCGACAACCACCTGATTCTGCTCGATTTGCGGAATAAGAACGTACGCGGTAAGAAGGTAGCAAAGGCGCTGGACCGGGCGAGGATTGTCACGAACTACAACACAATACCCGGCGACCCTTCTCCGCCCGCTGACCCAAGCGGCCTGCGCCTCGGAACGCCTGCCATAACTACTCGCGGTATGAAAGAACCCGAGGCCAGGCAAATCGCAGATTTCATAAATACAGTAGTCGAGAACATCGACAATGAGGCTGTGATCCAAAACATCGGCAAGGAGGTGTTACTGCTGTGCTCGCAATTCCCCGTGCCGGAACACTTCATCATACCGAACAAGCACAATGCGGCAAGCAGTAGGTAGGCGTGGCGGTGGAAGAGCAGGTACTGGTTGTCGAGCGAAAGGTCGTGGAGCAGGTGGGGATGTTCACGGGTCTCGCATTTGATGTGGATAGTTATCTTGCTGCGCTGTTTGCCCCGGGGGTTCCGCGTTTCATGCCGCGGTCACAGGCCGAAGCGGACCCAACCCACAAGCAGCTCATTCCGTACGTGATTATGAGTTGTGACGGCAAGTACCTCACCTATGTCCGAGGCAGGCGGGCCGGCGAGACTCGCCTGGTCGGCAATAGGTCCATCGGTATAGGGGGCCACATAAACCCCACTGATGACATGCCGTTGTTCGCCGCGGATTTCTACGAGACGACTTACCTCAATGCCGTCGAGCGCGAGGTAGCCGAGGAAGTCTCCGTAGAAGCGAACCACACCGATAAGATTGTCGCCTTGCTCAACGACGATTCCAACGAGGTCGGAAGCGTGCATCTCGGCGTGGTCCACCACTGGGTTCTGGACTCGCCGCAGGTCAGCAAGCGAGAGCAGATGATCACCCAGATGACGTTCATGACCCCCGCAGAGCTGCGTGAGGTCCGGGACACTATGGAGACGTGGTCCCAACTGTGCCTCCAGCTACTTGAAAAGTAGCCAAGGATCGACGACGCGGAATGCAGGGGTCACACGTGCGGAGGCCACAAGCGCACAAATTACACGTGCCCCGTCATCCTGGGTCCCTCATCAGCGGTTCAAGAGCCAGATCGAGAAGTTGAGGACGGCGGCGAAAGAGGTCCAGAGGATATAGGGCAACAGGAGCAGAGCAGCGATCGTTGCGACCCTGGCAAACGCCGCGACGGTAAGAACGATGGCGATCCAAAGAAGGACGATTTCAACAAAGGCGACCAGCGGCATTTTCAATCCGAAGAAAAGCGGAGTCCACAGGCCATTGAGAATCAGTTGGACGACAAATAGAGCAAGGGCAATTCTGACGGCGGGTTTGTCGAGGCCCTTACTCCATACCAGGGCGGCCGAAAGGGCCATAAGCACATAGAGACCCGTCCATACGGGGCCGAACAGCCAATTCGGCGGCGTGAAAACCGGCTTGTTGAGATTGGCGTACCAATCGGATACTGCATTGCGGGTGAAGAGCGAGCCCAAAAACGCAGCAGAAAACACCAGCACCAGACATACGATGAACCTTATCGCGAGCTTCATAACAACATTCTACACGGCGCAGCGGAACATGTAAACAAACGGCACTATCTGAAATCCAGGAAGGGCACATCCCGCAGGACGACATGGGATATTTCGGTTACACAACAAGCCTGCCTCGCCTGTCCCGAGCGGATGCGAAATGAGCGAGAAGATGGCCCTGCAGTGAATCGCGGGGCGAAATGTTGGGGACCCTGCAGTGAACTGCGGTGCTATGTCCGGCGGCTCACGCATCACTCGACAATCAACAATCACAATTCCGTAGTCAGTTGCCACCTCCCCCCATAAAGGGCCAGGGCTGCACGATCCTGTCGAAGATTCCGCCGCGACCCGCCGGGCAAGTCTGCGCAAAGCGCTGTCTGATATGGACTAAGAAAACTCTCCAAATCTTCGATCTTGCCTGCTGCGGCGCTTCAGGTTCTGCTCAAAATTGTGCCTTGGCCCACGCTTTTGATGGTTACCTTTTCACGCCGGGAGTGTAAAATTTATGATAATGGCCGCGTCTGTTACGTGCGTTCGCGCCAAGGAACGGTAGACGTCGACAGGTTATTGCAGCGTGGACGAAGGCAAACTGAAGACTGCTGTAATCGGTCTCAATGAGGGCGGCCGGCTTCTGCTGAAGGCGGCCCGTGAGCTTGATTACTTCGAGATCGAGGCCGTCGCCGATAAGGACACAAAACTCGCCGGACGAATCGCCACCGAATGCGAATGCGCGAGCTACGACGATTACCGACAATTAGTGGTCCAGAACCAGCTCGATTGCCTTCTCGTCGCGGCCGGGATGCACGCCTGCGAGGAGCACATCCGAACCGCGATCAAGAGGAAGTTCAACGTACTCAAGCTCGCTCCGGCAGCACGCAATTTTGAAGAGGCAGCGGAGATCGTCAAGCTCGCCGAGCAGCAGGAAACAAAGTACGCCGTTGCCAATCCTTACCGTTTCGCACCGAGCTTCGTCGCTTTCCGGGAGTTTTTGGAGCAAGGCGGGATCGAACAAGTTTTCCTAATAACGGCGTTCTGCAATGTCGGCGATTCGCCCCTACCTGCCTGGCAAACCGACCCCAAACTGGCGGGCGGCGGGGTGCTGTTGCACAACTGCTATCAGATTGTGGACCAGATAGTATGCAATTATCCAATGCCGCAGCAAGTTCATGCACTGAATATGAACCAGGCATCCGACAAGCAACAAAGGCTCTACTTGGCCGAAGACACAGCGCTGCTGACGATGAAGTTCACCGACACGCTGATCGGCCATGTCACGGCAATTCGCCGTTCCGGGCTCGGGCCCAGAGAGGAGTACTTGAGGATATACGGTAAGGACAAGGTCGTGACGGTCAGTAGCACTGAACTGACCATCAGTGACGGCGCGGGTGATACAAGCAAGGAATCGGTGTACGAGAACGACCCGCTACGCAACATGACAGAGCTGCTGGAGAACTTCGCCCGAAGTATAATATTGCCCGATAACAACGAGTTTTCGGGCACTGGACGGCAGAATCTGAGGAATATGGCGGTCATTGAAGCGGCCTATTTGTCGGCCCGAACCGGTTTTCCCGAACAACCTGGACGGATTCTGCAAATGGCGCCCGGTTCGGCCGGAGCAGCGAAGGACGCTTAGTCGGTTGGCGGCCAAGATCATTAGGCGTTTGACAAAGTACTCAGGTGCCACTAATCTATTACCGTGAATCGCTAACTGTACGGTTAACTGTTGTCAGGAGGTCACGAATATGAAGAATACCATCTATGTTGTTGTCATCGTTCTCTGTCTGCTCATAGCGATTGGGATATTTATTAAGACTCAGTCAGGGGGGCCTACGGGCGTCGATTCCATAAAACGCGGCGAGATGCTCTGGATGATGTGTAACAATCCTGCCTGCAAGGCAAACTACCAGATCGACAAGAAGGACTATTACACAGAGATACAGGAGAGCATGAAAGCAAGTCCCGTCTTGGCGGGGACACCGGCAATCGTTTGCCAGACATGCAACGAGGAAAGTATCTTCAGAGCCGTCAAATGCCCGAACTGTGAGCACATGTTCTTCTATGGCAATCCCGCCGATTTCGATGATAGGTGTCCGGAGTGCAAGTTCAGTAAGATAGAAGACGACCGGAAGAAGAGGCGCGAGGCCCGAGGCGGATAGCCAATACCGTTACCTGCTCGATCACCGTGTGACAAGGACAGTCGCTCATGCTGAGGTGACGGCGCGTGTCGCCACAGTGCTCGAGGGCGTCATGGAACCGGGCGATATCTGTTCTCAGCACAGACCCAGAATTGCACACGCCTGCGACATGCCAGGGGGCGCGTCACACTTGGCACGGCCGGAGTCCGCTGTGGCGGGTTTGCCCGGCAGGTTGCGTTCAAAACTCCACAGGAGTCTCTTGCTGCAGGCGTGCAAGCACCCCTTGACGGTAGTCTTCTCTGCCGACGTTCAGCCCCCCAACGTTGGAGTATCTTGACGCGATCCTTTGCGACAGATACATCATACGATTTTGAGGCAAAGGATGGGTCGAAAAGAATTCGATCGGCCTGACTTGCTGCAGATCCCGGAGGATTTGCATCGTTTCGACCATGCCGGACGGAACGTAGGCGGCGCGGACCATGTAATCCATACCGGCCAGGTCCGCCTCCTGCTCATCCTTTCTGCTGTATCGCAGACTCAGAATCTGCTTGGTGAAGGCCGCAGCTTTCACCGCGTCCCCCGAGGCACCGGCCGCCTGGATTGCCGCAAGAAGGATTCCCATCCCGTACTCACGACTCAGTGCCGCGGCGCTATCTCGTGCAACAACATGAGCTATTTCGTGGCCCAATATGCCGGCCAGCTGGGCCTCGGTGGAGAGCTTCTCAAGCATCCCTCTGGTGATGAAGATATACCCGCCCGGCACAGCAACGGCATTTACCGACTCGTGCTCCACGGCGACAAAACGGTAGTCCCAATCCGGCCTGTGGCAAACGCGGGCTATTCTCTGCCCAACGCCGTCAATGTAGCTCTGCAGGGCCTCATCGGCGATCCTGCCGCCCAATTCCTTCTCGACCTCAGGCGAGTACTGTCTACCGAGCTGGATATCCTCTTCCGGTGCAAAGAGCATCAGCTCCTCTTCGCCGCTGATCGGATTCACCGCACAGCCGACGAGCAGACACCAGCAAAGGCCCAATATCAACAGCAACAGCTTCGGAAACTTTGGATTCACCATATAAGGTCACATTCTACTCGTTGAAGCCGCTCAAGTACAGGGCAAATCCCACATTTGGGTCATCCGTCGTCGAGCGGCTTGCAAGATGCCGGACCGTGCCGTTGGAATCAAGAACGCTGACTTTTCGGGGTTGCCATAACTGACGTCAGGCTTCATAATTACAGGGCGCGTGCTCCTGTTCCTGCATGCCGAGATGCGTTTGCAGTGAGCAATGCCTGTGAATGGTGCAGACGCGAAAAACGGTGATCGCCTTGATGTTTTGTGAGGCCGTCTCGAGTTTCAGAATCAACAAGTCAAAGGAAAACGCGATGAAACACAAGACTATGTTAACTGTCGTAGCAGTAACCGTTCTGGTCTTTGCAATGGCCTGCCAAGCCGAGATCAAAACGGTCGCCGGCCACAACGGCAACGAATCCGCATCCCTCGAGTTCAAATTCAAAAACGCTCCCCGGCCATCGCGAAACGACGCCGCCACCAAAGCAACGTTCACCATCGTGGACGGCCGGCGCGACCGCAACGGCGGCAACCTCGATAAGCTTCACGACGGCAAAATCCCTACCGAAGAGGACCAACCATCCGAGAACTTCTTCTTCAATGCAGGCACCGAAGGAGGCCGAATACTTGTCGACCTCGGTGACGCAATCGAAATCAAACAGGTCAACACATACTCGTGGCATCCGAACACCCGCGGGCCGCAGTTATATAAGCTCTACGCGAGCAAGGGCACGGCTGACGGCTTCAATCAACAGCCCAAAAACGGCGCCGACCCGCAAACATGCGGCTGGAGACTGATCGCGAACGTCGACACCCGCCCGCAGGAAGGCAGGGGCGGCGGCCAGTACGCTGTCAGCATCTCCGATTCCGAGGGTACCATCGGCAAGTATCAGTATCTCCTGCTCGACATCTCCGCCACCGAACGGTCCGATCCCTTCGGCAACACGTTCTTCAGCGAAATCGACGTACTCGATCCAACATCTGAAGTGGTGGCTGCCGTGCCGGCCAATCAGCCGACCGGCGAAGTGCAAAAGGAAATCGTCGAAGCAGAAGGAGGAAAGTACCAGATAACCATCGAGACCACCGAAACACCCGACCTCACGGAATGGGCGCGCAGGGAACTGTCGCCTGTAGTGCAGAAATGGTATCCGAAAATCGTCGAGATGCTGCCAAGTGAAGGCTATGAAGCCCCGACGAGGGTCAGCATCGTATTCAGCGCGAGCATGCGGGGCGTCGCGGCGACCGGCGGCACGCGAATTCGATGTGCGGCGAACTGGTTCAGGCGGGAACTGGACGGTGAGGCAAAGGGTGCTGTCGTGCACGAGCTGGTGCATGTCGTGCAAAACTATGGCATGGCCAGACGAACCAATCCCAACCGCACGCGGACCCCCGGATGGCTCGTGGAAGGAATCGCCGACTACATCCGGTGGTTCTTGTATGAGCCGCACACACACGGGGCCGAAATTACGAGTAGAAATATTTCCCGGGCTCGCTACGACGGCAACTATCGCATAAGCGGAAATTTCATTAACTGGGTCACCAAGACGTATGACAAGGACATTGTGCGGAAGTTGAACGCCGCCGCTCGCGAGGGCAACTATAACGAGGATCTGTGGACAGAGTTCACTGGGCACACTGTGCAGGAACTTGGCGAGAAGTGGAAGGCGAGTCGGGAGAAGAAGATTGCCGCCGACGCGGAGCCCAACACCCTCACCGACGAAGAAAGAGCCGCTGGCTGGAAGCTCCTCTTTAACGGCAGCAACCTTGACGGCTGGCACAACTTCAGACGGAACGACGTCCGGCCCGGCTGGCAGGTCCGCAACGGTGCTCTCATCTGCGCCGACCCCCACAACGCAGGTGACCTCTGTACGAACGACCAGTACGACTGGTTCGAACTGCAGATCGACTACAGCATCTCCGAAGCAGGCAACAGCGGCATCATGTACCATGTCACGGACAAGGGACGCGCCACTTGGGCAACCGGCCCGGAATTCCAGCTCGAAGATAATGAGAAGGCGAGCGATCCGGTCCGATGCGGATGGCTGTACGCACTATATAAGCCTCCGATTGATCCCAAGACCGGTAAGACGCTTGACGCCACCAAGCCCGTAGGGCAGTGGAATCATATACGTCTGCTTATCACGCCGGATAAGTGCGAACATGAGATCAACGGCGTGAAATACTTCGACTACGTCCTCGGCAGCGACGACTTCAAGCAGCGCGTCGCCAAGAGCAAGTTCGGCAAAATGCCGCTTTTCGCCAAGTCGAACGTCGGATACATTGCCCTGCAGGGCGATCACGGACAGGTATCCTTCCGCAACATCAAGATCCGCCCGGTCCGGGCCAAGGAGTAATCGGCTCGCCGTGCCGGTCAAGTACAACGCAAATTCCGCATTTGGATCACCCGGCATCGGGCGGCTTGCGAGACGCCGGCGCAAGTGGTTGATATCAAGAATGCTGATTTTCGGGGTTGCCATAAGTCACTCCAGGCTTCATAATTGCGGGGCGTGTACTTGTGTTCCGGGGTACTCGCTGATTGTGCCGTGCTAAATGCGCACGTGAAGGGGCATTTGCGACGGGATGTACTGATGAGTGATGCGGGGAGAAGAGATAAGAACAAGCGAGATAAGGAGGTTGCTCCCACGGCGGATACGTCGGGGCCAAGTTTGGCGGCCGGCAGTCGGATCGGCCATTTCGAAATAGAGCGCGAGATCGGACGCGGCGGCATGGGCGTGGTCTACCTGGCTCGCGACACCAGGCTCAAACGCGCCGTGGCGATCAAGAGCCTGCCGCCCGAAGTGGCCGGCAATCCCCAGGTACGCTCACGCCTGCAGCGCGAAGCCAGGCTGCTGGCGTCCGTGAACCACCCGAATGTCGCAACAATCCACGAAGAATTCGAAGAGGCGGGCAGCGAAACGTATCTTGTCCTGGAGTATGTCCCGGGCCAGACACTTGCCGAGAAGATTGCCACCGGCAAGCTGACATTGAGTGAAACCGTATCAGTGGCATGCCAGATCGCCTCGGCGCTTGGGGCGGCGCACGAGCACGGCGTTATCCATCGGGATCTGAAGCCGGGCAACATTAAGATCACGCCGGAGGGCACCGTGAAGGTCCTGGACTTCGGCCTGGCCAAGGCGCTTGAGATGGAAACACAAAGTGCCAAGAGCACCCTTACCCAGGTAGGTCGAGTGATGGGAACGCCCGCGTACATGAGCCCGGAGCAGGCCCGTGGTGAACCGGTGGATCACAGGACAGATATATGGTCGCTGGGTGTGCTGATCTACGAAATGCTGACGGGTCAGTTGCCATTCAAGGGAGAAACCCAACAGGCAGTGACTCACTCCATTTTGCACAGGGAGCCCGAACACCTTACCCACGTGCGGAGAGACGCGCCAAGGAAGCTTGAGCATGTACTCTCACACATGATGCAGAAAGACCCTGCAAAACGTTATGACACAATCTCAGCACTTGCGACGGACCTCAGTGGATTGCGCCGTGAAGTAGACGCTTCGAGCAACGGTCCACGTCGGAAGCTGAGGCTTGTGGCCGTTGCGGCTGTTGTCGCGGTCTGTATCGGCGTTGCGGCGCTTCTGTATTATCGACCGTGGGCGTCCCAGCAAAGCGATACCGCCTCAATCGCCGTTCTGCCCTTCCAGAATAGAAGCCCGCAGAAGGAGCAGGAGTACTTCTGCGACGGCCTCGTTGAAAGGCTGATAATCGCATTAGGCCATATCCAGGACCTGAAAGTCATCAATCGCGACTCCGTCTTCTTCTACAAGGACAAAGGCATACCGCTCGGTGACATTGCCAGAGAATTGGACGTGACTACTGTCCTGACCGGCAGCGTTCAGACAGACGGCCAAAGACTGAGAATCAGCGCCGAGTTGGTTGATCCGAAGACAGGCCATAGCCTGTGGTCGGACCACTATGATCGGCAGATAGGCGGCATCTTCGCCATACAGGACGATATCACGCTCGCCATCGTCGAGAAGCTTCGGCCCAGACTGCTGGGCCAGCAGAAGGCCAGGTTGGCCAAACAGCAGGCTGTGGACGTTGAGACCTACCAGTTATACCTTCGGGGCCGTGACTTCTTGAATAGAAGGGGCCCCGAGAATCTTGAAAAGGCCATTGGCTACTTCACGGACGCAACCGAGAGAGACCCAAACTACGCCTTGGCCTATGCCGGCCTTGCTGCCTCCCACATGCTTGCCCCGATCTATAGCCCTGTGCCTGCAATGGAATCCTATCTGAACGCCAAGGAGAATGTCCTTACGGCGTTGCAGAAGGACAATTCCCTTGCGGAGGCTCACGCTGCGATGGGGTTCATCAAGATATGGTATGAGTGGGATTGGAAAGGGGCAGATGAGTATTTGATAGAGGCTTCCAGACTGAATCCAAGCTACGCCTCCGCCCCTCACTGGCTCTCCGAAGGCTACCTTTTCAGGGAGCGATTTGATGAGGCCGTTGAGCAAATGGAGAAAGCCGTCGCGCTGGATCCTGTCTCTGCGGTCATAGCGAAGGACCTGTCGACTGCCTATTTCTGGGCCGGTCAGTTCAAGCGACAGTTTGAGACTGCAGACAGGGCGCTTGAGTTGGATTCGAAGATGATTTTTGCACACTACCACAAGGGCTGTGCGTACTTTGTCCAGTCACAGTATGCTGATGCCCTGAGGGAATTTCAGAATGAAGTGGATATTGGTGCGCACGGATTTAAGTTGGCGGCACCGATGATTGTCCTTACATACATGAGAATGAACCGACCGGGCGATGCAAAGGATGCTTTGGACGAACTGCTCGGAAGCGACGAGTACACACCACCTTTTACTCTGGCGGCGACCTATTGTGCGCTTGGGCAAACCCAGAAGGCGTTCGAACTTCTCAACGAGGCATACGAAGAACGGGATTGCTGGTTGTGCACGATCAAGCTGATGCTCTGTTTTGAGTCTGTTCGCTCGGATCCCAGATATAGAGACATCCTCAGGAAGATAAACCTGGAGGATTGAAGGAATGACTTCGTTCTCCGGAACTCCACCCTTGCCGCGCACACGGAAGCTGATCCGCGCACCAGGCGCGCACGGATGCTGCCATGTGGAGCCCCTTTTCAGCACTTGCCCGATTTGTGGCCAGCTTGCATAAATGATTGCCAGTCCTTGTGTAATGTCAATTCGCCCAAAACGTGGAAATCGGGACCGCTCGGCTATTTGAAGACGCGTCCCAGGCCAGACCAGGGCAAGTGAAGAAGGGCCGGCGGTATCTCGGTCGGTAACCTTTACCTTTCCATGTCACAACACTGCCAGGATAGCGGGAGCACGTTTCCCTTCGACGTATTTGCCTGACTTTGGTCGCATTCTTCGCAAGAAAACTCGGTAATTTGACCGGAATATTGTTGACGACGGAATGAAACTATCTTATTCGAGGCCCTGAAGCGTGCAGGAGTTCTTTATCCAAGTCCATACGGGAAATCCGGAGTAGAAGAGGCAGAATGCCTATCAGTGAGATCCGCCCAAGTGCCTCTCCAGACAGGAGGTGATTATGACGCAAGATTCCAAGGTTCGAGTATCTTCAATGCAGATGCAACTTTGAGAACATGTTTTGCGTAAGGGAGGCCGAGAATGAAAGACAAGAAGGACGAGAAAGAATTAATAGATGAGTTGACTGAGATGCACAAAAGTGGCCGTCTTGACCGGCGGAGCTTCATGAGCCTACTGGCGGCATCAGGAATTACCTTGGCCAGCGTTGAGAAGGCTCTGGCGGCACCACCACCACACCTAGCGTCCTGCATCGAATGTCATGGTCAAGCTCCGGGGACGTTTGTAACCGACCCAATCACGGACCAACTGATTCAGCGTACAAACGACCTGTTTATTGAGACCGTCTACGACAGGGGTACTCCGTGCCAATATGCTCACGAAGGACAGGGTGGAGCCGCTGGGCTTTGTTGTTTTCGCTGCCAGATGGGGCCTTGTACTTTGGGGGACGCTAGCGCTGTGCCGGGGAAATCGGAACGGGGTTGCTGTGGTGCCGATGCAGATGTCATTGTCACCCGAGATCTATTGAGACGAATCGCCGGGGGGGCTTCTGCCCATATTGAGCATGCCAGAGCGGCGGCGCTCACATTGAAGCTCGCTGCCGACAGCGACAGCCCCTATACCCTTACGGATGTTGCTAAGCTGAACGCTATCCACGCAGGGTTAGGCTGCGAAGATCCTAAGGGCGGCGGGGACCCTATAGCCAAGAAAGCGGAGCTTGTGGCCGAAAAGTGTCTCGAGGATTTAGGCAAAAGTGAGGGCACTCCCGCATGGCTCGAGTACAAGGCCTCCGCCGAAAGAAAGGCTACATGGGGAGCACTGGGAATTCTGCCCGCCGGCGCCAGTGCGGCCGTCTGCGAAGCGCAGCACCGAACCACTATGGGCGTCGATGCCGACCTGGCACACCTGGCCACATGCGGTCTCAAGCTCGGCTTGGTGGACGGATACTGCGGGCTGCACATGGCCACCGGCATACAGGACGTGCTTTTTGGCACGCCATCGCTGGTGTTCGCCAAGGCCAATCTCTCCGTCATCGAGGAGGACAAGATAAACCTTGTGATCCACGGCCATGAGCCGATCCTCTCGGAGAAGATCGTAGAGGCGGCAGCCAGTTACCCAAGTCCACCGGCACCCATTAACGTCGTCGGAATGTGCTGTACCGGCAATGAGCTTCTGATGCGCAAAGGCGTCAATCTGGCGGGCAGTCTGGTGCAGCAGGAGTTGGCGATAGCTACGGGTGCCGTAGAGGCCATGGTGGTCGATGTTCAGTGCATCATGC
>CP070675.1:4292542-4306455 GCA_020352215.1 Phycisphaerales bacterium | reverse complement strand
ATTCGTATCAATGGGACGCGGAACGCTCTGATAAGCCCGAGTACTTCAGACTGACATTGCGTGATGCCTTTGTTGCGGCCTATATATCCACAGACAATAAGACCTGGCAGCAGGTCATGGTCGGCAGGACAGAGTTCTTTAAGCAATGCTATGCCGGCCTGATATATAAGGGCGACCCCTGGGACACCGGCATCTGCCAGTGGCTACCGTCCTCTGGATCGGCATTGCCCATACTCACTACCGGCGGCAAGAAACCTGACAAGCAGGACAGGTACAACGGGCCCCTCGAGGTAACGATCACTTGTCCGGACAAGGGCACGGCTATGCGCTACACTTTGGACGGTTCGGAGCCCACTGCCCAGTCCCAGATGTATCGGGGCCCGATCAAACTGACCCAAGCCGGACGTCACGAGATCCGCATAAAGGCCTTTAAGGGGGGGCTTGCTCAGGATACGGTGATCGCAGTATACGATCTCAAACCGGCCAACGACAAGCCGTGATTTCCGCCCGAAACACCCACCTCCTGCTATCCCACGCAACGAAGAAAGCCCTTTCGTAATCGTTGGGCGAAGTACGCTGCCCAGCGTCACGACGCGAGGACTGGCTGGGGCTCACTCAACAGCCTCTTTCTCCACATTCCCTTAGAAATCCAACAGCTTCAGGACGTCCTCAATCGTGCCCTCCTTACTGACCCGGCAACCTCGCCCGGATGGACCGTCAAAGACCAGGTGCTCCTTCTTCACCTTGATGGGAAGCGAGAGTTTGTAGGGCCGACAACGAGGGATGGCGGCTACGGCGCGCCGCGCACCCTCGTAGAGGGCCTGGCGAGTCCCCTCGAATGGATAGAGCTCAGCCGCTTCGCGCGCGATTCCCCGTTTGACAGCTACCGCAACGCAATTTGGCCCGAAGAACTTCCGCGCCTCGCGGCAGGTTGCCTCATCGCCCGTCACCATGACCGTCGGTACACCAAAGTGCCCGGCAATAGCCGCACATTGGGCCAACTCACCGGATTCCACCCCATTGTACCAGTAGCGGTTCTCCGAACGCGACGACTGTGTGTGGGCCAGTACGCCACCGGGCGTTCCCATCATGGCGTGGGCGCCGAGTTGGATCAGGCCAGCGAACGTCTCATTAAAGTCTGTCAGCGGTCCCGGACGTGGTTTGCCGGTGATGTATTTGGCGCCGGGCTCCATCAAATGTGGGACAAACGCTTGCGACCCGTGACCATCAAGCACGACGATGTCGGTCACGTGGGCGGCCCGCAGTCCGCGAACGACTGCGGCGATGTCGCCCATTAAGTACTCTTTCGCTTTCTCGCCCAGCGGATGGCCCGGCTCGCGCGTCTGATCGAACTTGTATACCCCACTGGCCCCCTCCAGATCGGTGACGATGTAGATGCGGAGCGGAGCTGCCTTGAGCTGCGGAGTGAAGTAGGCGAGCACAAGCAGCCAGCCAGTGAATTGGATAAGGGAAACTCGTAATTTCGTGGTCCAACGTCCCACCGCTGATCTTGACCGGTTCATTCTATCCTGCATGGTTCGCACCTCTTCAACCTGGGTTTACGGGAGAACCTTCGCCTCACCGACGCAAGACTCTACCCTCTTTCTGTATCATGGTTCCGCCGACGTCATTGTTCTGGAAGGCCTGTGCGAAACTCGTCTTCGTACAGGCCGATTTTCTCGATGGGGATCGGTTTGAAACCCAGCTCATAGACTGGCGCGTCATTTCGCAGACAGAAGGTTTCTGGCGGCGTCCCTTCAAAGATCCCACCGTGGTCTATGCTGTTGTCCGTGAAGGTAACGTACGGTTTCGCCTCCTTCCGCACGCCATCCCAGCGCCCGCCTACGCAGATGTTACGGGCCACGAGATTGCCTTTCGGCGCGGCCGGTTCGTCCGCCAGAATGTTCACGAGCCTCGGATACCGTTTCTTCCAGAGCTCGGAGGTGTACGGCATGGCTTTGAGCCGGTCGGTCATCGTCGTGTCCACATGGTAGCTAGCCCAGTTCATCGCGCGGGCGTCAATGTGCAGCGCCGGGCGGCAGTCGACAAAGATGTTGTTCTCGACAGTGCAGTCGCGGCCTCCGCCGATGAAGGCGGCTCTCGTTACTCTGTAGAAGACATTGCCATAGATTCTCGTACCACAGAACATGTCATCCAGATAGACGCCAACGCACCCGCGATCCCTGAATCCGGTGATATTGTGGAGGTAGTTGTGACGGATGACAGTGCCTCGCATCGTCCAATCCCGTCCGGCGTAGATCGCCCCCGCATCATTCGATTCCAGGCAGACATCATGGATTTCGTTCAACTCGATGATGTGGTTGTTGCCCCCGAACGAGATGGCCATATGGGGCGCATCATGGATCAGATTCTGCGTGGCGCGGTTGCCCACCCCATTGAGCGAAACCGCGGGCGTGTACATGCGGTTCCAACGGCCATAGCGATGGATGTGGTTGTTGTCGGCAAAATGCCCGCCAGGCGTAAGCGACGATCGCTCGCCTCCGCGCAAGCTGATACCGCCGCTGCCAGTCCCATAGACATCACAGGCCATGACACCATTGTTCGTACCACCGTTGATCTGCACGGCCCTGCCGCCCAGGTTGCGCAGGACACACCCCGCGATGAGCGTACGCTGACAGTCCTTCATCACGACAGCCGTGCCGCGAGCTGCTTCGAAGATCACCCCACGAATGGTCACATGCGATACACCACTGAGGCTCACAAGCGTGTCCAGAACCGAGACAACCGCGCGGCCTTTCTCGATGGGCTTCGGCGGCCAGAAATAGAGGATGCCTGTCTCTCGATCAAGGTACCACTCACCCGGTGTGTCAAGTTCCGCCAGGATATTCATTCCGTAGAACCATTGACCTATACGGTAACCGTAACCGTGATACGGTGGCACCACCGAGATGACGCGTTTGTGGGAATCGATGGCTTCGACTTTGTGCCGTTCGTCGGACCAGTCCCAGAACCAGTAGCCGTGGACCCACACATCCTTTTCGTCGATCCAGCGTTTTGGTCTATCTCCTTCGTACATGAATTTGCCGGTCTTGCTGCCCTTTGTTCCTCTGACGTTGACCGTATCGGGTTCGACCAGACCGGCTATCGTGACAAATCCTTCGTTCGGCCAGCGTGCCAGCGTCATGGGCTCATCGTCGAAGAACAACTCCAGCCCGCCACCTTTTACTGGACCGTAGTCATGAAGGTCGAGGGCTTTCAGGTCTGCCTGGTACGCCTTGTCGCCGGCGCCGGGGGCAAGTCTGCCCAGGACTGCCCCGTCGGTCACAGGCTTCCAGTTCGTTATACGCTTGCCGCCAATGATCCGTACCACCTCTCCAGGCCACGCGCGGTAGACGATCGGTTTTCCGTGACTCCCGGAATCCTCCGCTGTCAATTCGAAAGCCCCCCTACGTTCATATGCACCCCCTCTCAGCCAGACGACCGTCTCCTGACCGTGATCCAATTTGCGCACGGCATCACGAGCTGCCTCAAGAGTCCGAAACGGTTGGGCCTCGGTCCCGGGGTCTGCATCATTGCCTTGGGGTGAAACAAAGAATGCAGTTTCCTCACAATAGCCAGGATTCGTAGCGGCCATGCTTGCAAGCAGCAGGGCTACAACGGCCTTCGACCTCCAGATTTCAACGAGCTGAGTCGATGAACTAATGGCTGGTTTGCTATCGCCGCCCATCTGTGACACGCGCCTCCTATCTAAGACCAAAACACCCCGCCCCAGGTTGACGTCATCAAGGTTCTCGGTATCCGGTGCCGAGCAATGCCCATAAATTGCACGTGCCATCTTATTAGACTTGGGCACTGACTCAAAGCAGATTCTAGCCAACCTTTGATCTCTGTGACGCCTCTGCCATCTGCTGCCGATCGGATCAATGCGGGTCCAACATTTATCATTTGACGGCCGTGGTTCGTTGCGGCACGATACTTCTTAACCAATAGAGTATGGAGAATGCTTCGATGTTGCAACAATACGGGTTCATTATTTGGGATTGGAATGGCACGCTCCTCGATGATGCGCGGCTGTGCCTTGAAATAGTCAACGAGATGCTCGCTGCGCGTGGTAAACGCCGCATCACGTATGAGCGGTATCAAGAGGAATTCGATTTCCCTGTTCAGCAATTCTATCAACGGCTGGGACTTGATTTCTCTACCCAGCCTTTCGATACGTTTGCTTCTGATTACATAACGAGATATGATGAGCGCTGCCTCACCTGCAATTTGCAGGACCACGCGAGGGACGTTTTGCAGCATTGTCAGGATATGGGAATTGCCCAATCAGTACTCTCGGCCTACTACCAAGCAGGTCTTGAGAGAATGGTGGATTTCTTCAACGTGCGACACTACTTCGCTAACATCGCAGGTCTTGACAATTACCATGCGGCCAGCAAAGTCCAGAGAGGTAAGTGGCTGACAGAGCAGTCCGGTGTCGATTCGGATAAAGTCCTGCTTGTAGGAGATACGGTGCACGACCATGAGGTGGCAAAGGCAATCGGCGCAGACTGTGTTCTCATTGTCAGCGGCCATCAACTCAAGGAAAGGTTGGAAGGGTGTGGAGTCCCAGTGCTGGAATCGCTCGCGGAGTTTCGGCCAAGATAACACAAGGAAATTCGCAGGCAAAGCCCCGAACATCCCCCAACCATGAGCGCCGAATGTTCGGGCCTATTCCTCTGGCATGACTTCAAGTGTAGCCTTTTTTACGCAGAACGAGTATAAATCGCAATCCAGACCGGAATACAGCAGCCACATCGTTTTGCCGTCGGCACTCATCCACTTCGGGGGAAATCTGTGATGATAGGTGCGACAGTCTTTACCGTCTTCCACAGACCAGTGGTCCTCGTAGTGCACAGTTGACCAGGGCCCCCACGGCTCCGGAGACTCGAATACGCCAAGAGCAGCCGTGTGTGTCGCCTTCTTGTTATCAGTCAGGTGAGAACTCGTTAGGATGTACCGACGAAGACCAGCGTTGTAGGTGATTGCTATGCGTTGTGTCCCTCTGGGATCCGTGAAAATGGGCTTTCGCTTTGTGATATCCCGTGTCCAGAGCGGACGGCCATCCTCGGCCGTACCCGCGAAGAAGGTGTAGGCGCTCCTCTTCATTACTGACTTCTTCTCTATACGAGCCATCACAATGTCTGGTGAGAAGCCGTAAGCGCTATCATTGGCCTGGGAGGCAACGTAGATATAACCGTCTCTCGCCTCCTCATAGTTCCTGCCAAACTGCACAAACGCGGGGCAGCCAAATGTATCAGAGAAGTGCCAGTCAGCCCACGTCCAGTTGACGCCAAGGTTGGTCGAGCACGCCAATCGGGAATTCGTGAAGTCGTCGGAGGCCGCAGGTTTGTAGTTCCTTACGAACATGTACAGAACATGGTCCACCGCAATCATGTCGCTGGCCTTGATCCCCTTTGCCCCCCAACCTGTTGGTGTGTCTGCATTGCTTTTGAAGTTTTTCGCATGGAAATCGGGTGGATCCCCGAAAACCTGGGCAAATCCCAGGGACAAATCCGGGTCCTGCTCGAAGAAGCCCCGCCCATCGCAGAAGGCCGTGATTTGGCAATCTCTATCTGCCCAGGCAATGGGCCAATTGTCACCGTTGGCGTAGCCCTTCATCTTGACTACCTCTGGAGACCAAGTGAGCTTAGTAACGAGTGTGCTTTGGGGGTATGGGGCGTCCGAGCCATCCACAGATTGACCATTGAATATGAACAGCTGACCCAAAACCAGGCCAGCCGAGAGCGCAAGCATTCTTTTCATGATTCTCCTGAATCTGACCTATCTTCAGCCAAGGCAGGTCTTCCACTAAAGAGTCCGTGACTATATCTGCTCCGAAGGGATATGTCAATGTTGAGAAAAAGGATGGAGTTGCTCATATTCAGCCCCTATCGGTCACTGCCTGTAGCGGGGACATTATCTCAGAAACGGGGAAGTCTCTCAAGGCTCGGGCTCGACATGCATCTGGACCAGGCCCACCAGCTAAGCCGCCCACCGGGCGCGCACGGATGCCGGTTCTGGATGCCGTGTTCGGTACTTGTCGGATTTCTGGCCAGCTTGCATAAACGATTGTCAGTACTTGTGTAATGTCAATTCTCCGGGAACGTGGAATTTGGGACTCTTAATCTATTTGGAAAAAGGCGCTGCTTAAAGCCAAACCGCCGCAAGCGATAAAGGGCCGTCAGTGCCCCAAGCTGTCGGCCCTTTGCCATTCCATGTCACAATGGTATCGCTCTAAGGTGCCACTGCACGGTCGTAGATGCGGGCGTCGTCGATTAGGCCGTAATCGCGCCCATCGTTTGCCTTGACATGGGGGCCAAAATCCGGTGGGCTATGTCTATGGAATATAGGTGGGAAGATTGTGCGGGCTCCCTGTCGGTCTTTTCCTCGAGAAGATGTGCTCTTTGCGCCCTCAACGTGATGAAAGAATAAGCGAATGTGCTGTAGAACCGACCCAAACACGCCGCAGAATCAACGTATTGTGGCGAGGGAGGAGAGAGGAATGCCCATTAGAATCGCGCAAACCTCAGTTGCAGCCCCGACCGTGTCCATGTTGGCCTTCGCAGCCCCCGCTATGGCGGAGCCGGTCACGATCAGCTTCCACGGCACCATCGAGTTTGTCGAAGACGGCTTCGGCCTGCTGGACGGCTCCGTCGTTGCCGGTGGTGGATCCCTCGACGGAGGCTGCTGTTCCGGCCCCGTGCCGATGAACTATGATCCCGCGCAAACGCGGGACGCCGTCGAGAATCCAGAGAGTGCCCGTCACGGGAGTCGGCAATTCGGCGGGGATGGTCGAGCCCGGATGATCATACTTGAAGTAGCGTCCGCCCCCGTGTGTCGTCCCCCCAGTAGCGAATACGCAGAGGATCACAGATACCCAAAAGGTAAGTCCCATTTGCCCAGTGAATTGCCAGTGTGTAGTTGCAGACACTAAATGTGTCGCGATACCCATAGCTTCGTCCATAGGAAATCTCGACACAATATCCTAATCCTACCAATGCAGGGTCATCGAAACCAACCTAATCGACTGTGGCCTTCTGGCCGTCGATGACCGATCCACCCCTCCCATTGATGACGTGGCGGATGCCGCTTCCGGGTTTCCCACCGCCCAATCGAAATGTAATCATATGCTGCATCTTAATTTTAGGGCCTGTGGGCGTTTCAAAGGCGTTTTCTGCGATAACCGGAGCTCCTCTGAAGACATGATAGACCCCAAGACCACATGCCTGGTGTGTCTTGACGTGATCACCAACCTTGTAGGAGGCAAAGCCCGTCCCCTTCTCATCTTGCCATGCCTCCTGGCTCGGCGGATCGTATGGCATCTCGGACTGGTAGAATATGACGCGTCCACCGTCACCGTTCCAAACTGTTTGGTGCCTCTGAGTATGCTCGACAAACAGGCCGTAAATCGTGACGTTATCTCCTTCGACCCGCAGGCCGGTGTCACAGGTGTTTTCGGACCAGCCGACATTTCGACCATGGTCGGCCCTCCAGAGCCACAGGTTATCACCGATTACATCATCATCGTAGATTGTGACCATGCACTTGGCCTTGCCGGGTCCGTAGCCGCCCACACGACAGAAAACATCGTGCAGACAGATGGGATTCTCTCCATCACCTGAGCGTCCGTCGGGCAAACCTATTTGCAGAAGTGTTTCGACGTCGCGACTACTTGCATCAAAGATAACTCCGCTGACAATCACGCCTTCTCCAGCCTCTATGAGCATCGCCGGTTTGCCTCCGGTCGGCGTCAGGCTCGGGAACCCCAGGCCCAGAATCACAGTGGACTCTCGTGAAACCACAATAGTGTCATCAAGCGAGTAGATGCCAGGCGTAAAGAGTATGTTCTCGCCGGCGCGCAGCGCCGCGTTGATCGTCGCGGCGGTGTCGCTGTCCGGCTTGGCAATATGAAACCTCTCGATAGAAAGCACGTCTCCGGGCGACTGTCCATCCTCCCACGTCAACCCAACCGTGCCCTGTCGGCTTAGTGGCGGCACTCGAACGCACCAGCGACCATCCTCGTCCACGAACAGATAAGGCTTCTCGCGAATGACAGGAGTCTCAGCCACAACGGTAAAAGGTCGTGCGGGCCACTCGCCGGCTGGAGGATTAACGCAGCCGGCAAAGACCATGTTCCAATTGCCTCCATTCCATTGTCTCCACTGGCAGTTCCGCGAGAACCACTGCTGCTGGCTTCCGGGAACCACGTCGCCGTCGATCCTGCAATCGGCCAGAAACCCGCCGCTCGACCAGCCACCAGACGACAGGTGCAGGTCGCCTCGAATAAGTGTTCGTCGCATCGGCGCCGCCTGGGAGACAGCCCACATCATCGCACCACGATCACGCCGAGGTATAATTGTGAGGTTTTCCACGCTCCGCCAGAAGTTGCATGTCGCATTGCGGTTCATCCACGCAGCATCTGTTCGGACGGCACCCTCAATCACTACATCTTCGGGAATTCTGCCCAGACCGGCCACGTGCGTGTAAAAGCCCACTTCAACATTCAACTCATAATGCCCGGGCTTGAACAGCAGGGCGTATCTGCCGGAGCCGAATTGAGCGCGCTCCTGCTCATGGAACACGTTATCTACCTGCTCTTGCACATTTATCTGTGTCGGCTCAAAAACCAAGACGTTCGGCCAGAAATCCGGAGCCTCCGGTCTTTCCCCTTCGCCCATCAAAGGATTTGTTTCAGCTTCTCCGGGACCAAGTGCCCGTGGCACAATTCTGGCGTTCAGACTCTCATCGCCGGAAGACGTTATCTCTGACCGCTGACCATTAGCAGGTTCTGTTGCATAGACTCCTCGAGCGCCTTGGTTAGAGGTTATGACCATACGGGAATCTGCAGCTGCACAAGCTTCCGCGACACTTGAATCCCCCATGAGCGGTAGTATCGCAATCAAGACGATGATAGCGTAGAAGGCGGATCGGATTATACAATTACAGCAGTTTCTTCTCATAGTTGTTCTCCCTGGCAAGAGTCTGACAACCTTGCATCAGGACAAGCTTCGGTAATCAGTTCTTTTCGACAAGGCTGAGCCAGCGAATATCACCGTAACCTTTGTGAGAGACCGTCAGCGTCGCCGCAGTGCCGATAACAACGAGATCGGCCTCAGCCAATCCTTGTTCCCTGCTCACAAGCATCTTCAGCGGTTCCTTAAGTCCTTCAATGACGACTACTCCGGTGTCTTCAAATGGGCCGAAACCGAGAGACAGATGGTATGCGCCGGGTTCGACACGGAACTGAAATTGTATTCCGCCGCCAATGCGGCAGCCGTCGCCATCGAGTTTTGAGCGAACCCATTGGCGATTCTCGTCAGACATGGCCGGGATGTTGAATCCATAGCCCCGGGCCCGATCCCAGACACCAGCCGCCTTAACCGGCGTATAAGGGAATCTGATCCCTTCAAGAATGTACTCGCCTACGCGGTCCGGCGTCCCGAAGTCATATAGGTACTTGCGACACGCCACGGCGCGATCGCGACGCCCCTTCAACTCAAGCTGCCGCACTTCATAGTCGGCAAGCATTGTCTTCCAGCCGGGATTATCGTCCATATCGCGAACGTAAATTGGCAACGGCGTGATCTCCAGTTCACTCGTATCCTCAGAATCGAACGTCGCGCCAAAGGCGTCGGTGATTTCGCAGGGTCCCAGATTCAGACCGAGCCTCGCGTTGCCTTCGACTGCCCATGCCGTCAGCAGCGCTTTTCTGCCTTCGTTCCATTTTAACAGCCAGACGTTCTCGTCCTCATGCGGCAATCGCACGGCCCGGCCCTTTATTTTCTTGAACTGTCGCACCAGCGTCCCAAACGTGAACCAGGACGGTTTCTCTGTGAAATCATTTCTGAGCAGGCCGGAGCAAGCGTGCATAGAGGGGGTCGAACCTGATTCGCGATAGACAAAGACTTTATCGACGCCGAAGGCAAGGCATAGCATAACCACACGCGGCAGCCTGGCAGCTTGGATGGCCTCGGTGGTGCCGAAGGGGCCGGCAGAATCGTAGCCGGTCTCGGTCATCCAGATCGGCATCTGGGGCGCGTATTTATCCCGCCAGACAGCGAGTGCCTCAGTGTCCTGTGGGAAAGTCGTGCCGCTGGTGGGTCCGGCATTTCCATCGTCCCTTGCTGTTTCCGGCGGGTTCTGCCCGGAGTAGTAATGGACATTGATCACCTCGACGAAATCAAGCGGGCACTTCCCATCTGCGTATTTGTAGGTCCGCAGGCGGTTCACAATCTCCGTGGCTATACCGGCGTAGCCGGCGCTGGTGACCGTGGCGGTTGGATCGGCCTTCTTGATTGCCTCGGCGCCATATCGCATCATCTTGTAATACTCGTCCAGCGGGGCCGACCACCCACCCCAGGCAGCATCGGGTTTGGGATTGAGCCCGGGCTCGTTCCACATCTCATAATAGTGGACCAGGCCCAGACCGGACTTCTTGTCGCTGCTGAGCAAGGCTTCTGCCGGATGCTCGGTATTGCCATAACGCGCCGCAACCTGGAAACAGAATTCGCCAAACAGGGCGGGGTCTTTCGGGGGAAACGTAATGATCCGGTCATCCTTCGTACCCGGCGGCGCACTGGAGGCCCACTCGGGCACCAAAAACATGTAGCTCAGGATGTTCAAGCCGTTTTGGCTATATGTCTGGAAGACATCGTCGGTGCTGACGTGCCATGGTCCCGCTGAGCCGTCGAAGGCGTATTTGTGCGGTTCGGGCGAGACGAAGGGCCACTTCATATTCTCGAAACGCACCCAGCCTACGCCGAGACCTCGGAGCTTGGCCGCCAAGGGGCCGTGTGCAGCGTTGAGCCCAAAACGCGAATCGGCGGAGACCAGCAGTGGGTCGGTCTGTAGGGCGGCGTAAATATGCCGGCAAGCTACGGTCCGCCGGTCTGACCAGGCAGCCTCAACGCCAAACAGGCAGGCCCCCGATTTTAGAATCGCCCTCGCGGGGATATCCACCAGATTGAACGATCGAGGCGCGACGGTAATCTTGAGGCTGCCGTTGTCCAGAACAGGGCCGACTTGCGGCAGGGCAATCTTCTCATCCGCTACGCCATCGTAAAGCCCCAACTCGCAGGGGAATCGGATCGCGTGAACCTTCTTCTGCGGGTCTCCCGTGTGGTAATGGAAACGAATGACTTTTGCTTCAAGAGGTGACTGCAAAGGATAATCATTCCAGCCCCACTTTTTGTAGTGATCTACATTCTGAAGGCCCTTGATCGGCGCGAATTCTGTGCCGTCCTGTGACGCGGCTACGTCCACGAACCACGTGTGGTTGGCATCGCCGGATAGCCAAGTCATCTTTGTGATTCGCCGCAGCTTGTCCAACTCCACATATTGATAAGCCTCAGCGAAATGGTTGGTCTTGTAGGCCGTGCCGCCGTCGGTCCATGGCTTGCCGTCGGTAAGCGAGCCATCCTCGACGATTTCGCCGTCGGTAACGACCCAACTCCTGAGCCCCGGTGCATGATTGGATCCGAATACGGGGTCGGGCATTGGAGCCGAGTAAAGGGTAGAGTCTCTCTGGAAGGAGTAGGTCAGGTCAACGCCAATGGGCTTGTCGGTGTAGTTGACGGCCAAGACACTTGCGAGGACGGCCCTGCCAGGCTCGACTATGTCGCAAGCAAAAGTCTCGACAGTCAGATCCTTCTCATCCGGCAGGCCGCTTCGATCCACGATGGCTACCATACCGTCAACAACCATTCGTGTAGCGCCTGGAGCCTTGGCGAACCAGACCACATGCTCGCTGCTCAGCGGCTGGTCGATCAAACCGTTCTTATCCGACTGCGGATAGGCCTGCTGTACACTGCCGTTAGCGGCGACGAACTCGACCCATTTCCAACCGCGCCAGTCGGCCGGGACCAGCATCATTATCGCTTCGTTCTGGGCGTCATAGACTTGAATGCCAAGCTTCTCAATGTTGGAATCCTCTTCCAAATATACCCAAAGACCGAGTACATCTGTATTGCCGGGCAGTTGGCCATGGATGGAGAAATCGCCTTTGGCCCCCGCAATCTCCGCTTCGGCTTCGAAGACCAAGGCGCTGCGGCCAATCTTCGCCTGTATATTCCGAGCAGTTTTGATCAGGAAATCCTTCATCCGCCAGCCCCCGGCGGCAATGTTGTCCCCAGGCTCCATCGGACCGATCAAGACCTGTTGGTGGTTCTTGTCATTCGCGGAGGCATTCAGCGAAACGGTCGCTTCAGTGTGCGGTTCGCCGGCAGCGGTGGCAGAAACGATTGTCAGCACGGCAAGGCACAGCATCCCGCTCTTGATCGATTTGTGCATCGCCCATCTTCTACAGTTTAGCATACTACAGACACTTCCTTAACTTGTCGGGGATAGTGCCGTCTGGTTTCACGGATAAAACGCGTATCCTTGATTCATGATCTGAGCCTTGCATACATAAGATTTTACCAGATTCGTATCATTTTGCATGGGCCAGTTTTCAGGGGATGGGGCACGAATCAAGTCAGCACAAATATTGACCCAGTGTTGTGTCGGTTAGTTGGCCCCTCCCAGACTCCCAAAGCTGCCGCTTGACCGACCTGCCTCGGCGTTGGATATGCTGAGCGTGAAAAGCTGTTTGCGTCATGTCTCGAAGCAGGTAATAATGTCTTCTGGCAGGTACGCCATCGAGAAGCTGGACAGTACGTCCTACTATTAACAGGAGCAAGTGCAATGAAACATAACAATACTCTGGGTGCGGTGTTTCTGGTAGTCGTTGCCGCCGGCACGGTATTCACGGGTCAAGACAACGGGGCCGACAAGGATGCCCTGACCAAAGAGCTTTGGCCGAAAGGCCGCATCTTGAATGCAATAAAGGCTGTTGAGCGGCAGCGCCGGGATGGCCTCTTGAGCGACAGGTCCTACCGGAAACGAATGGACATGCTCAAGGTCCGCCTGTCCGGTGAGTATGTCTCCAAATCGCTGTCGTTGACGGACCCTCCGCTCAATTTCATTCAAAACGCCGGGTTCGAGAAGGTCAATAGGAATTCAGAGAAGAACCGCTCCCGATGGCTTTGGTGGAGCGGCTGGAGCTGGGGCGGCGACTATGAGAACTACTGGGAGACGCAGCCCGAATATGTTCACTCGGGCAAGTTCTCGGCCCGGATTCAGTGCGTTGGCTCGCAGGGAAGGATAGGCATCTTCACGCCGCAACTGCCGGCTGTACCCGGCGCGAAACAATACAAGCTCACCTTCTGGGCAAAGGGCGAGGGCGAAAACATGCTCTTTGTAAACTTTGAAGCGGGTGCACGTGGCGTGCTTCGCGAGAAGATGGGCCCTGTATGGAAGCAATACACGGTGATTGCAGAGCCGGAGGCTGGGGCGAAGACCTACGGAGTTTACCTATATCACATCGGCGCGGGGACCATCTGGCTGGACGATGTGGAGCTCGTGCCGATAGGCGGCAAGCTGGATTGATGGCAGCCGGCAAGTAGGAAGCATAATGAGAACGAAGCTTATGGAATCAGGACACGGAAGATTGAATCGGGCCAACAGGGCGATTGTGAAGTGCATGGCGGTGGTTTATTGTCTGGTTTGGCCCAGCCTGGCGTCGGCGGTCGGACTTGACCTATTTGTTACCGACTACGGTGAAGAGCCTTCATCCGAGCAAAAGCCCTTGGCTGATAGACCGATTACGTATGCAAACCCTCAGCAGGTTACTATAAAGACGGCCGATGGTGAGTTGGTGAGCCACGATGCACCTTTACGAGTCACAGTGGATCGCAGGGGCGCCGCTGACCCAAGAGAGGCCAGGGTATTTGCTTCGATTGGCGAGTACGAGCCTTTTGCCCTGCTTCTGCGGCCAAAAGTCACCCTGGAGGAAGTCTTCATCACAAGTAGTGATTTGACAGGCGACGCCGGGCAGATTCCAAAAGAGAATGTCGTGGTGTGCTCTGTAGAGA
>CP070675.1:4252571-4292442 GCA_020352215.1 Phycisphaerales bacterium | reverse complement strand
TGCAAGTCTCTCTGGCAACCTAAAGACTTGAGATTTCAAGAGTCCACGCTATGATGGGGCATCTTCAAACACTTGGTACGAATGTCAGGCAGATGCGAAAGCTCAGAGCAAACGACTTCTGGTTCCACAAGGTTCTATGATGGAAGGGACACCCATGGTTGCATTACCGTTCATTTTTCTATTGGCGTGTTCGCTTGAGAGCTTTGCGGTCGGTTCCGACGAGACAACTTACACGGTGGCCACGTATGAGTGCGTAGGCATTTACCACAAAACGGACGTCAACGGCAGATGCCAAGTCCGGTATCGAGAGAAAGGCTCAGACTTGTGGAAGTCGGGGCTGGATGCAGCTTACGATTCGCGCGATGGTCAGTACCGTAGCAGTCTCGTGAATCTGACTCCTAATACAGACTACGAAATCGAACTGATCCTTGCTGGTTCGAGAGAGAGGATTGAGGCGAGGACGCGGTCCGATCATTTCCCAACAGGTCTAATCACTCGCATCGAAGCCGGGACAAGGCGAGAGCCGTTGCGGATCGAGAGATCAGGGACGCCCGAAGCGTATCACCTTGTAGTGGCAGAGGATCATGCAACGATAGATGTGATGAACGCGGCCGAGCACAATATCCTTGTCGACGCTGATTATGTCATAATCCGCGGTCTGGAACTGAAGAACGCCGCCAGACACGGAATCCTGATCGAAGGCGGAAGACACGATATCGTGATTGAAGACTGCAGGATTACCTTCTGGGGACGGGTCGGTGGTCCTGTTACGTATGGAAACACGGGGAACATGGACAGCGCCATCTACGCGAAGCGCGGCGCCGGCCGTCTGACGGTCCAGCGCAACCTGATCGAGAATCCGCGCGGCGGATCGAACGATTGGGATGACGGCCATCCGGCCGGTCCCCAGGCGATCAGCCTGAACAACTCCGCAGGGGCAAATGTGATCCGCTACAATGAGATCCGGTCCACCGAGGATCACGGATACAACGACGCCTTTGGAGGATCTTCGAATTTCAGTTATGAAGGCAGCCCGAACCGGGATTCGGACATTTATGGAAATATCATCTCCAATGTCTGGGACGATGCCATAGAGAGCGAAGGCGCAAACATGAACGTGCGGATCTGGGGCAATTACACACATCACACGTTTCAACATATCGCCGTTGCGTGCACGTCGAAGGGTCCCCTTTACATCTTCCGAAACGTGTTTGGACTGAGCCGGTCTACACACAAGGATCCGTTGGGTGGCTCCATGATCAAAGTGGGCCAACGGGATGAGTTCGGTGGTGGGCGGCGCTACGTCTTTCACAACACGGCTTTGCAGCCGAAGGGCTCATTCCACGTGTTCAGCGGACATGTGAATCCAAACACGGTCACCCGAAACAATATCTTTGATTGCCGCGGAAGGCTCACGTCTTCCCGAGAAGCCGATCCGCCGAGTGACTTTGATTACGATCTCTTCACCGGCATGGATCGTGGACTGGCAAAAGAACGCCACGGTCTTCGTGGAAAACCTTCCTTCATTCCTTCGACGAATCTCGAGTTCTTCCCTGCCCTGACCACGACCAAGATCCAGTGGGGAAAGGTGAAGATCCAAGGAGGAGGGCGAACGGTCACTATCACCGACCCGGTAGTCACGGTTCCGAATCCGGTCATCGACGCCGGAAATATCATTCCCGGGTTCAACGACGACTTCATCGGCGACGCACCTGATCTCGGTGCGTTCGAACGAGGAGGGCCACCGATCCGGTTTGGACGAATCGCCGATCGGAATTTCAAACCAGCGCCTTGGGAATGAGATATCTCGCGCTCATTTCAAGAGATATCGCAGTATCTTGAAGCCCAGTTCGTCTGCCGGCGGAAACCTTTTGGGAATGTCAAAAAGCATTGTCTGGCGAAGAACACTTTTCGGATTGGAGAACGTATCGAAACCGGCCTTTCCATGATACCTTCCAAAACCACTATTGCCGACACCTCCGAAGGGGAGATTCGAGACGGCCAGATGAACGAGCGTATCGTTTATGCACACACCACCCGACGATGTTTTGGAGATGACCTCTTGCTGAAATCCTTTGTCTCGGGAAAACACGTACAATGCAAGTGGCTTCGGTCTTCTGTTAATAAGGTCAATAGCTTCGGACACATCGCCGAATTCGAGAATCGGTAAGATAGGCCCGAAGATTTCCTCATTCATAAGGTCTGCATCGTCGGAGACGCTGTCGATCACGGTAGGTGAAATGTAGAGGTCTTCGCGGTTTGTCTGCCCACCGAGAATCACATTTCCATCCTGCAAGAGGCCGGTCAGTCGGTCAAAGTGTGATTTGTTGATAATCCTTCCATAGTCCGCGCTGTCGCAAGGCCTTTCACCGTAGAACTTCGTAATCCATCTCGCCACCTCCCCGACCATCTCTTCTTTTAGGTTTTTGTGGAGGAGCAGATAGTCAGGAGCCACACAGATCTGGCCAGCGTTCAAGAACTTACCCCACGTGATTCTCCTGGCCGCTCGTTCCAGATTGCAGTTTTCGTCTACAACGCAGGGACTCTTTCCGCCCAGCTCCAGCGTGACGGGGGTCGTGTGCTGCGCGGCGGCTTTCATCACGATTTTGCCGACAGTCTCACCGCCTGTATAGAAAATATGATCGAATCTGTGCTCAAGCAGCTTTTGTGTGGTGTCCGGGCCGCCGCAGACCACGGAAACAGATCGATCATCGAAGTGTTTGGCCATCATCTCCGCAATTACGCGTTCGGTCTCTCTTGAGATTTCCGAGGGTTTCAAAATCACACAGTTTCCAGCCGCCAGAGATGCGACAAGAGGTAAGATTGCAAGCGTGAAAGGATAGTTCCATGGAGACAGAATCAGAGATATCCCAAGTGGTTCAGAGACAATCCAAGCCCTGGATAAGGGCAACACTCTCGGTGCACCAACTCTCCGGGGCTTCATCCATTTCTTCAGACGTTTGAGCACAAAGGTAATCTCGGCCAAGCACTGGCCGACTTCAGTTGTGTACGCGTCGAGCCTTGACCTTTTCAGGTCTTTGTGCAATGCATCAAGGATGTCCTCTTCGAAAGCGAGAATTGCTTCGCGTAACGTTCTAAGCATCCTGACGCGGTAAGCGATAGGTTTCGTCTGCCCGCTTGCAAAGAACTCTTTTTGTTTTTCGAGAATCTTCTTCATAGCACCCGAATCCAATTAGCAGTTTTTGAATCCTCCCGGATTTGTGGGAATGTTTCGCCTCACACTTCGTACAGAAGGTCAATGTAACGTTCCAGCAGGTCTTCTATGACGCTGCGAACCGGCAGTGTAGCGGCCATTCCGTATACCGGCGCCATTCCACCTTCGGTCTGCGGGTTGGCCTTCACATATTCGACGGCCTCCTTCAGGTCGTGTATGAACCTCTCCGGGGCGCCCGGTTGTGTGTGTCTGAGAGTCACACATAGATGAAGGCACGCTGGCTTGTGAAGCCCATTGAGACTCCAATGTTTGGCGGTCATGCAATCCATCACTCTGTATACGTCGAGAGTTTCGGAACCGAACGCGATGACCCAGAGAGGTTCCCCCAAGACATGTAGATCGGGCATCCTCTCAATCTCCTTCTTTATCGCGGAGGCGGTCTGAATTATCCTTTGCACGGCCTGCATGTACCCGTGTTGCCCAACGGCCACCATAGACGCCCAACACGCCGCGCTCAAAGCGCCAGGTCTGCTCCCGGCCAGCGTCGGTGAAAAATACAGACCGCCCGGCCAATCCGCCACCTTAAAATACTGATAGCGGCGAAGATCTGAGCCTCTATACAGGACGACCGATGTCCCTTTGGGTGCGTACCCGTATTTGTGCGTGTCGGCAGAGATGGATGTGACCCCGGGAAGCGCAAAATCGAAAGGTGGAATATCATAGCCGAGCTTTCTGGCCCACGGCAAAACAAATCCGCCAAGACAGGCATCCGTGTGAAAACCGATGCTCCTTTGCCTGGCCAGTTCAGACAGCTGCTCGATGGGATCGATAATGCCGTGCGGGAAAGAAGGCGCCGAGCCGACAATGACGATCGTGTTTTTGGTGATGGCCCTCCTCGTTTCGTCGACATCCGCCCTGAAACGGTGGTCCACTGGGACGCGGATGATCTTGATATTGAAATACTGAGCAGCTTTGTCAAAGGCCGCGTGCGCCGTGGAAGGGACAATCATTTCGGGCTTTCTAATACCCCTCGCGGCGCGTGCTCTGTCTCGATAGGCCTTCATGGCAAGCAGGATGCTCTCTGTACCCCCCGATGAAACGACTCCGCATATTTCCTCGTCCGCGCCGGTGTCCTTCGAGGTCCCTTTTGCTCCGAGCATCTCGGCAGTCATGGCGACAATCTCAGCCTCATACTTTGTACTGCTCGGCCAGACATCAGGATGCAGCGGATTGCTCTGCGAGTGGACGGCATATACCTTGTTGAGGAACTCTATGTGTTCATCGTCGCCGTGGTATACTGCACCCGAAACGAACCCATCCTTCCATTGGGATGTTTCGGCCGCTCCAATCTGCTCCATTTCCTTGAGGATGTCGTTCCTGTCACGTCCGATCTCAGGAATGCTCGAATACGTCGTGTGCGAGTTCTTGTATGGCCTGGTTTTGGTCCGTAGTTCGCCAAGGATCTTGTCGTACTTCTCGTCCAGCCTCTTTCTCACATGCGGCGTGTTACGTAGGCAGCGAAATAGCTTCGACGCGATCTTTGGCGGTATCCAATCAAGGTATCCACTCATGTTCTTCTCTGGCCTCCAAACGGCAGAATCCCACCACAAAGGACCGCGATACGGGCCGCATTAGAGTCTCTTCAAACGGGGCCAATCATCACGGTCTGTTCAGCCTTTCATAGATGGCCTTGTTGCTCGCGTAGACTTCCTTGAATCTTGCGAACAACTCATCATATATCCTGCGATTCTCGGCAGATGGCCTAAAAGTCTCTGCTATCTCTACGCGTTCAGGAACATCGTCGAAGGTCATGTGCCCCAAGGCGATGGAAGCTAAAAAGGCAGCCCCTCGCAGATTTGCCTGCACCGGACCTTTGACCTGCTTGATCGTCCGGTCCAGGACGTCAGCGTACATTTGACACCACACATCGGACTTAGCTCCACCTCCGATCATACGGATATTGTCCAAACGTCTCTTGACGAAACGTTCTACATACTGCAACAGCCAGCGTGAGTTATACGCCACACCTTCGTAGACCGAGCGAACCAAATCCTCCCGGGTGGTTCTCAGCGACTGGTTGAAGAAGCAGGCTCTTACAGAGGCATCTTCAATAGGCGTGCGCTCTCCGTATAGCCACGGTGTAAAGATGACCTTGTTGCTCCCTGCCGGAACCTTCTCGGCGATATCGTCAAGAAGAGCCCACTCATTAGTCTGCTGAGCATCCGGAGACCGCTCACTTGGACAGCATACGTTGTTCTTCAAGAAGTTCAGACAGGCGCCCGCGGTTTCCTGCTCGTTGGCAACAAAATATCTTGTAGGGATGGCAGACGGAAGAGTCGCGATGTTACTGCGTAGGTCAGTCTTTTTGAATGGAACATGACACGTTAGCCACGATGACGTGCCAAGATAGAGGTGGGGCTCAAAATCACGGACCGCTCCGCAACCAATGGCCGCCGACTGGACATCCGGCGTCCCGACGATGACACGAACGTCCTCGTTCAAGCCGAGCTCTTTGGCGGTTTCCTTTCGGATCGGGCCCAGAACATCAACAGCGCGTTTCAATGCGGGCAGTTTGGCCTGATCGATCGTTGAGATATCGATCAGTCGTCGGTCGTAAGCAACATTTGATATCTTGCGATTGTCGGTTAGCCAATGCAGCGCTATGGAGTCGAAAGAGGCCGCAAACCGGCCCGTAAACCTCAAGTTTATGTAATCCGTCGGCTCCAGGAACTTGTACGTTTTCCTATAGACTTCCGGGCACACATTCTTTATGTACAATATGTGCGAGATAGGATCTTTGCCGGAATGGCACGGCGCGCCTCCCGTCAGTCGAAGCCATCTGAACAGTTTTGAGATTCCGTAGCCCCTAATCCTGACCCAGCCGTCGGTGATTTCGTTGACATACCTGCGTCCACGCGAGTCCATCCATATTATGGCATTCATCACAGGACGTCCGTCCTTGCCAACCGCAACCGTTCCGGACCATTGGCCGGTGCAGGAAACTGCTATGATGTCATCGACAGGAACCAGTTTCTTGACCAGCAGTCTTTTGAATGTCTTTTCTACAGCTCGCCACCACTGATCCGGATCTTGCTCGGCTCCGCCATCTTCAAGGAGGATAAGCCGGTTCTCTTCCGATTCCATATCGACGATCTCCCCGCGGGTGGAGACCAGTGCCGACTTGGTGCATGATGTCCCTATGTCTACGGCGAGCACGTATTTTTCATTTTGCGTTGACATTGACATACCCGGTTCGGCAGCGCAGGTCTTATGGTACAGACACCGCGATTATACGTTTGATGCAGCTCTGAAACAAGGGCGGCAGAAGTGTTTGCATCGAAACTGAGGTGTGGTGTGCACATTTCGGCGTGCTGCTTCGGGATGCCTGTCACTTCTGCTCGATGGAGAAATCCAGAATCCGCAGCGGCGCTGCCTGGTGCGCTTTCTTCGGCGATTCCCGCACCATGACCGAAAGCACCGCCTCCATCCTCCACCGATAGAGGTCACCAAGCATCTCGTTTACGAACGGGCCTTTCTCCAAATGAATGACCTCGCAATCCTCCCACGCGGAAGCAGCCGCGGCGGCAGCAATCGCAAGATCCCCCGCAGAGTGGAGGTGTCCATCCGCCAGGTTGGCCGACCCACCCTAACTCCGGTATCATTACCCTTGGCTTCACGAGAGCCGGCGCTTGTACATAAGTCGTTGGAAATCAACGAGGACGGAATCTTCGGCACAGACAGATATCGAAAAAGAAACTGATTGACGAAACTTACAGAAATCAGGCCGATCCATGCACGCAACACACTATGATCGGCTCTTTCATGCGTTTTTCTTGCACGAAATCTCGGGAGTTTTAGACTAAGACGGACGGTTGATCCGTTGTACCAGTAAGAGACGGCCGTTTCTCGGATTGGACATGCTGGCTTGATGATCGACGAGAAGATACTTGTCTGGAAGTTTAATCGCGGCAGCAAAGATGCTTTGCGACGGCTCTATGAAAAGTACAAAGACGATCTGCTCGGACTGGCTGTCACACTGCTTAGAGACAGAAGTCTGGCCGAAGATGTTGTGCACGACGTATTTGTATCGTTCGCCCGGACGACGGGGCGATTCGTTCTCAGCGGGACGCTGAAAGGTTATCTGTCAACGTGCGTTGCCAACTGCGCCCGCGACAAGAACCGTTTGAGGTCGAGCAAAGACGTCGGACTCGACGCCGCCGAGAACATAGAGTCCGATTCGGGTAACCCCGTGAAATGTGCGGCCGGCTGTGAGCAGGCACGGACGTTGCAGGATCTGCTTGGGCGTCTTCCTTATGAGCAGCGTGAGATCATTGCGCTGCACCTGCATCAAGAGATGCGGTTCCGCGAAATAGCAGAGGCACTCGGCATCTCGATCAACACGGTCCAGAGTCGGTACCGTTACGGCCTGGAAAAGCTTCGTTCAATCTTGAACAGTGCGGTGACCAAATGAAACCCATAGAGAATACGGAAAACTTTGTAAGACGCGGCAAGGCGAAAGTCACTACCGGCCCACGAATGGACAAGCGCGTGCTGGATGACTCGTTTGCCGCTATGGACAAGACCCTCGGCGCGAACAAGACGAATGCCGCCCGAATGATTCTTCGAAGCAGGCTCGCGAGGCTCGCCGCTGCGGCGGTGATAATCGTGGCGGTCGGCCTGCTTATGGTTTACCGGGCGCCCGTACCGCCGCCGCCCCCGCGAACGACAAGTGTGGCAAAGTCCCCTGCTGAAATGCTGACGGCGATGTCGCTTAACCTGGCCTGGCGTCGCGGCGGAATCGAGGCGGTGGACGAGCAAACCAGCAAGGCCTTCGAGATGCTGGGCTCTCAGTCGGCCACAGTGTCGATTCACGAACTACTTGCAGAATCTAACGGTGTATAACCGGAAAGGAACAGTTATGAAGAGATCGAACCACAGAACCTCAGTCAAAACCCTGTGCATTCTTCTGATAGTGCTCCACTCTGCGTCAATGGTCGAGGCATACCCGCCCGACAATGCGGCCGTTCTTTACTACAGGGCCTTTCTTGTAATGAAGGAGCCGAGCGAGGAAGTCAAGGAGATGAGGTCTGATTTGAGGGGGGGCAAAATCAAATCCAACGACCAGATAAAACAGTACATCGAAGAGAATCGGCGGGCTATAGAGTTGCTCGAAACAGCGGCAGAGATGCCGAACTGCGATTGGGGCCACGACGAGTCAGAGGGTTTCGGTTTGCTGCTGCCCGAGCTCGGCAAGATAAGGCAGATGGCCTTCCCTCTTATCGCCGACGCACAAACGCTCTCGCAGAACGGCCAGCACAAAGCGGCCTTGAACAGATGCATGACCATTCACAAGATGGCCCGACACGTAGGCGACGATTTGCTCATATCCTACCTGGTGGGCATAGCGCTCAACAACCTGGCAAACGGACGTGTCGAAGACTTCCTTTCGGCAATGCCGGCCGACCTGGAAACGCTGATGTGGCTAAGAAGCCAGATTATGGGTGCATCGGCCAATGTCACCTCGATGAAGACAGCGCTGAAAAGAGAGAAGGAAATTGCCCTGCGTGAAATACGAAAGGAGAAGATCGAAGCGCTGCTGAAGAGCATGGGCGACGCCATCCTCAAAGACAAGCCCACCGCCGACGCCGTGGAAAAGGCCCGAAAGGGAGACGACAAGTTCTTCAAGGACAACAGGGACTACTATGCGAACGTCACGACCGATACAATAGCCGCGCTCGATTTGCCGTATCTGGAGGCTCACAAACGGCTCAAGGAACTGAACGATCGGATACATAAGGACGCAAAAGAGAATCCCGCGGCAATCCTGACCGACATGCTGATGCCGGCCACCGCCAGAATTTGCACCCTTGGAACAAAGAGGATGACCCTTTTCAACGCCCTTAAGGCGGCCATCGACATTTACATCATCAAGGCCAAGACCGGCCGCTTGCCGGACAGCCTGCCCGCCGGTTCGCCGAAGGACTTGTTCACCGGCATGGATTTCGAATACGAAAAGACAAAAGACGGCTTCGTGCTTCGCTCCAGGCACAAGAGCCTGGACAAACACGAAACCCTTCAATGCGAATTCAAAGTAGCCAAGTAGCCTGTCCAAGTTGTCACGAGAGCAAAGCCGGCCCCTGCTCGCAATAAGCGGGGGCCGGCTCTTTCATGCGCATCGACCGCAAGGAACAGAAACAAGCCTGCAAGCATGAACTGTTCGACGCGGGCCTTCTCAGGGCAGCCCTCTCTTGATTTCGTCTGCCTTATTGGTCTCCAACAGAGAACGGGGCCGGTGTTACAGCCACTCACTCACCAACTGGTGACGGCCATTGACTGCGAAATTGGTGTAAGATTCTATTGAAATATGCGTTTTTCGGCAAGAAGCCGATATCTACTCGGACTCGATTCACGCAAAATCGACATTTGTAGCGACATTTTGGAGACACGCTGTCACTCAAAAACATCGCTATTGTTCAGCTGCTGAAGAAGGTGGCTTCTCGAAGAATTCTGACGTTTTGAAGTTCGTGAGAAGGGCGCCTTTAGAACGGCTGATGGGACTGATGAGAATCCTATACTGAAATGCGAGGGAATTGACATGTCCCATTCTCCACATTTCTATTGAATCCCGCGCCGGAAGGTACTATACTCAATGATCGGCGCGTATCGATGATACAACTCGGATAGCATTACGCCTAAGTACTGCAATGACACGCACTTCATCGCAAGTGGCTTTGACACTTAGCAGGAGTAGGGATGTATCGCCGAGCCATGAAAACTGTAACGGAGCTGTTCTAAGAGCGCTTCCATGTCCCCGAGGTGGTTTATTAGTCGGTTGAGGCCGGCGAAGGAAAAGAGGGCAAGAGTATGAAAAAGATCGTTCATCTATCGGTTGTTTTAATTGTGCTGGTCGGCAGCCTGGCCAAAGCGGACGAGCCGGTCTATTTCACGGACTACAACTTGAAGTCGGCCGTTGAGTGGGAGTTGGAAGTTAGTGATCCTACATCCACAGACATGCTCGATTTGATTTATCTTGACATCGAATCATTGGGCATACAAGACCTGACAGGACTTGAATATGCAACATATCTGCGGGTACTCTGGGCCTACGACAATCGGATTAGCGATTTGTCTCCTTTATCCGGTTTGACAGATCTATATGAACTTGACCTTGAATACAATCAAGTTAGCGATGTTTCCCCCTTGTCCGGCCTGACGAATTTGTTGGAACTCTGGCTTTACCATAATCAGATTAGTGACATCTCAGCTCTATCCGGTCTCACAGGCCTGAGAAAATTCGGTTTTGGGGCAAACCCAGTTAGTGACATCTCCGTTTTATCCAATATGACGAATCTAACCGAGCTCTGGCTGGTGGAGATTGACGTCACAGATATTTCATTGTCCGGTTTTGCAGATTTGACGGATCTCTACATCGGATACAACGACCTTCAGAATCTCTCTCTGTCCGGGCTGGGGAGTCTGTCAGGGCTGTACACAGAAGCTCTTATGGTAAAGAACCTGAGCTTTTCAAATCTGACGAGCCTGACGGAATTGGACTTTGATGGTTTCGAGAATATGGAAAATCTATCGTTGTCCGGCCTTACAGGTCTGACAGAACTTGATCTGGCTAATGAGGGTCTGACCAATGTGTCCTTGTCTGACCTTCCGAGTCTGATGGAACTCGATCTATCCAACAATCGTCTCACTGACATCTCCACCTTATCCGGCTTGACAAATCTGACACATCTGAATCTTGGCGACAATCAGATCGCCGACATCTCAGCTTTGGCAGAGCTCAGGTCTTTGTCGTATCTCGATCTGCGGGCAAACGTACTCGACACGACAGCCTACACGATCATAATTCCTCAGATTCTGGAGAACAATCCCGGCGTTACCTTGTTGTATGACATGCCCTTGACGGCTTGGAATCCCATTCCGGTTGACGGTGCCAAGGTCTTCGAGTCCACTGCAGTCCTGAGCTGGGCAGCAGGCTCTCGAGCCGCTTCGCACAATGTTTACTTCGGCATCGACAAAGCCGCAGTGACCGCCGGCATGACCGGTACTCTCATGGGTAATCAGCAAGCCACTACATATGATCCCGGCCCTCTTGAAGAGGGCACAACATATTACTGGCGGATCGATGAGGTCAATGACCTTCACCTCGATAGTCCGTGGACGGGCGCTGTCTGGAGCTTCACGACAGCACTGGGCGGCCCGATTGACCAGCCGGAGATGGGCACCTCGTTGGGTGAAATCGCCTTTTATGATCCGGATGAGTTCGCAGAGCAGGTACAGGAGAATAACTTCCAACATCCGCAAAATCCTGAATATAACCGCTTGCACATAGAACGGGTGGAGGGTCTCGAACCCAAACCCGACGGCATGATGCATATGCAGAACCTGGAGGACCTTGATCCGGCCTCGTCCACTTATAGCGAGATAGTGTCTGCTCGCGCCAAAGGTGCCTTCGACGAATGCGGCGCAGGGCGTGTTCTGGTCCGTTTCGCATATCTGTTCGAACGCTCTGCCCCGGGATTGGAACTGGTAGCTTATCTGTCTGATGTGCCGGAATTGCCGGACCGTGACGATCCTTTGCGCGAGGAACACTATATTGAGATCGGCCGGATTCCGATGCCTCCGGCCGGACGACCTGGCTCATTGGGTAGCGGACGGTTTGGTGTTTTTGAACAGTGGGTCTCTACAGGCTCACTTGATCTGAGCAATGGCACGTGGGTGGAGCTGGAACTCGTGGAGCGACAGCCGCCCTTGGGTGATTTGTCTTCTCTTGGCGGTGGCATTCGGTTGGCCTCGCCAGACGGCTCCGGGAGCGGGGCTGGATGGATCGGCGATTGGGCGGTGGAAGTCCATTGTGACGGCATCTGTATGGACCTGAACTGGAGCGATGCTCCGGACGAGGAGGACTTCATGCTGGTGCTTGCTTCCTGCGGGGAAAGTGCCGGCCTGCTTGAAGGTGGTGTCGGAAGCCGTGCTTGCCTTGATGGCGCCTTCAGCAGCGATGGCTTTGTGGACTCGTTTGACATAGCTTCTTGGGATTGGGCACTTAGGGATCCCGACCGTGTTAGCCGACTCAATATGTGTGGAGTGCCTTTTAGCGAGGGTGGGACTACGGCCGGTGCCGCCGTCGGCAGTCTAAAAGGCTCTGCCAGCCTGCTCTCTCTTGCCGGCCTTGTGTCCCCAAGTGACCTTCTCATAGTCGGCAAAAGGAGCACAAGCGAGGATCCCGGTGCGCTGAAATCGGAAGACCGCCTTTACTCCTTCGAAAGTAGCGGACAATATGTCGAATACTTCGATCCTAAATCCGATCGCTGCAATATCAAACTGGTCAAGGGACCTGAGGGCCAGCTTTATCAGATTAACTCCGAAGAAGGCGTGTCGAGGCTTGACGACAATGAGGTAATCATACCTCCGGGCGAGTTTGAGCTTACTGATATCAACGAACCACGCCACAACAAGTCGGCTACGGTTTACGTCGGTATCCAGGATGAGGGAGCGGATCTGTTCGGTCGACCCGTTCTCGATGCTGCATTCGATGCCGATTATGCCTATATCGTTCCGGTAGTGGTTGCGCCTGACGGTAATGAGGCTTATGCCGCAGCAGCCAAACTGAAGCTGCTGGATTCAGGAAATCCACCTTACGAAGTGGTACAACTGTATGACGATCCTCCACCTGCGGCTGATAACCAAAACCGCAACAACTTGCGTGAGATTGAAATCGACAGTGCCGGCAATGTATATGTTGTCAACGTTCATAACCTCAACGAGAGTGATATTCTCCGGAAATACGGTCCTGATGGAACGATGCTAAAACATCTTGAACTGGGCAACCCGGACGGCGCCAATTACATACCCGATCCCATTGCCATGCACGCGTCCGACAGTACAGATATGCTGTATTTGACATCTGCTCAATATAACCAGGCAGATGTCAATTCAACGGTAGTTTACGGTTTTTCCACAAATGAGGCCCTGGCGCTTAAGCGTACAATCACAATCAACAATATGCAGCATGTGACCGGCATTACCGAGGACCCGGTCACTGGGTCCCTTTGGGCTGTGGGTTTCAACATGGAGACCATCCCGGCCTATCCGAGTCCTGTCGATCCGGCGTTCTATTACCCGATCTTGGCAAAGATACCCTATGGGGGCAACGATGCACAGCTAACGGCTCTTTTGGGCTCATATGATTTAGGATTTCCGATGTCGATTGTATGGACCGCAACCGCTGATAAATGCGGAGGGGCTGACCTGGACGAAAGTGGCAGTGTAGACTCAGCTGACTTTGCCCTCCTCGCCTCGTACTGGCTCGATTCTACCTGCAGCCCGGCCGATGGCTGTGCGGAAGCGGACTTCAATAAGAATGCAGAAGTCGACTTTGTAGACTTGGCTGTCATGCTTGGGTATTGGCTGGAAGCTGATTGCGATGACGCTGAGCCGTAAGTCTCTCCGGTTGCTACCGGAGCGCAAAATAATGCGGCCGCAAGCGAGACGGGCAGCCCTATGGAAACTTGGTTCTGTCTATGCGCTCACAGCGCTCTGCGTCCTCTCAACAGCGCCAAGCCCCCAAGTCCAAGGAGCATGAGCGTGCCTGGTTCGGGACAGGAAGAGTGATCTTGCTGTAGCAGGCACTCGGAGATCGCGCCTACTGCTGCCAATCCACTTCGATGCCTGCATGCTGCAGTCTCTCACGCGCATTGTGATAGGGACTGACGATTTCTTCTTCTAGATTCCTTGCAAGGTCCGGATGAATCGAGTTGAGCCTTTCCAGAAGGCGGTCTCGCTCGTCCTCTGTCATGAATCGCGGATCGGCACTCATCGCCGCCGCGTGACAGCTTACCCCGGCGCGGAGCAAATTCTCAATCGCCCGGAACGGTAGCTCGAAGAACTCCGGCCTCGCACCGGTCTTGTCCGTAAATGCCTCCGGAGTCCCGGCTTTGATCGCTACCCGGGCATGAACCTTCGTGAAGCGAGCGATGTCACGAGCATAGTCCGCGTCCGCGCCAAGCAAGATGCCGTTCGTCTCAAGAACGAATACCCGGAAAGGCGAGGCCTCAACCTTCTGCAATACCGCCAGTAGGTGGGATTTGCCGATGGTGGGCTCTGCTCCTGAAATGCGAACCTGGTCTACTCTTCTCTTACGTGCCATCCGACGAAGCTCATTAAACGCTTCTGCCGCAGATCTGAAGGTCCCGTATTTCTCAGGGAAGTCTCGACTCCAATTCACCCAGCAGAAGGTGCAGCGCAAGCAGCATCCGCAAGCATAACCGGTCGCGATGCCGCCGTACATCCGGGGGCATGAGAACTTCGTGTACTTGCGACGGTCGCCGGCGCAGACGATCTCCTCTGTACGCTTCGCCAACTCCAGCGGGTCAAACGGGGCGAATCCCGGTTCCAAGTATCTGATGTAGTCGTTCTCTGCCGAGTTCATCGATGCATTCCAGCTCAACTTAAGGCGCCAGTTGCAAGTCTCATCCGCTATTCTACCCCCTGGTCCGGCAAAGGCGAAGACAATCCGGGTCGTTTCGGGGCCGGTAGTATGGTATCATGTTCTGGCGTGTACGGATTGCAACGGTCGGCCGTGCCGATCACGTCACCTGCCGGCGCTACGGCCGCAGGATTTTTTCGTTAGGGGTTATATGAAACCGCAAACTCGCTCTTTCGTATTCGCACAGGTGGCATTCTTTGTTGGCCTGATGTCAACAGCATCGGCCGCCGAGTTGCGCGTCCCTGCTTTCACCGCCTACCTCGACCCGGACGTGCGTGGGGCCCGCGTTTCCACGCGCTCCGGTATCACCGGTTGGAACGATCCGGCGCTGAAAGTGCTGTGGTTTGGTGACATCAAGACGCAAGGCAAGCTCGATTGCTCGGTGGCCCTGCGGCTGCCGACTGATGTAACCTCAAAGTTGCGCCTGACCGTCTCGGGCCAGTCGCACCAGGCGACAGCCAAGGGCGCCGGGTCCGACCCGGTCATCGCCGATTTCGGGTCATTTGACATCGCTGAAACCGGCTACCATCGCTTCACGCTCGAATCGCTCAACCCGCGAGGTGAGCCTTTCGGCGACCTCGAAGCGCTGATCCTTGACGGCCCGGCGACACAAAATGCGCATTTCAATCTCCGCCGCCGTCGTAACGCCGCATCGGTGCATCTTTTCTATCCCGTAAATAGGGACACGAAGGTTGAGGCGTTCTACTGTGAAATGACCGGCCTTGAAGACCCGATCTGGACATACTACATGGCCTGCGGCTGGCATCGCGGCTACTTCGGCATGCAGGTCAATAGCCCCACCGAACGCCGGATCATCTTCAGCGTCTGGGACAGCGGCAACGAGGCAGTCGATCGCGGCAAGGTCGCCGACGAAAATCGTGTGAAGCTGATGGCAAAAGGTAAAGACGTGTACGCCGGTGACTTTGGCAACGAAGGCACGGGCGGTCACAGCCATCTCAAGTACATGTGGAAGACCGGCGAGAAACAGCGATTCATAGTCACGGCCAAGCCCACCGATGCAACACACACGGTCTACTCAGGCTACTACTTCCACCCGGACGAAAAGCGATGGGTTCTTATCTCCAGTTGGAGGGCGCCGAAGGAAGGGGGCTACATGCGTCGCCTTTACAGCTTCAGCGAGAACTTCGGCGGCAGCAACGGCCACCTGCTCCGCAAGGCCCTTTACGGCAATCAGTGGATTCGCACGGCTGATGGTCGGTGGATCGAGCTGACCGCGGCGGGCTTTAGCCACGACCCGACGGGCAAAGCCGATCGACTCGACCGCTTTATGGGTGTTGAGAGCGGCCGGTTCTTCCTCTCCCACGGCGGCTTCGTACCCGGCTTCACAGAGTACGGTAAGAAGTTCACCCGCCCGGCCACAGGCAAAGCACCGTCGGACATCGTATTGCCCGAATGACCTCCCAAGTCACGCACCCACGGCGCGGCGGCCCGTCTCCACTGCCGTCCCGGCTCTACTCGAAAACAAGGGTGCCGTACCTCTCAAACTCGTGGAAACTGGGTCCGACCCGGGCCCAGTCCCAGCTTGTGCTCGTGCCGTCATCGTAATCGACGCGATAGAAATTGGCCCGCCACTGCGTCCCAGGCTGCGGGGGAACGCTTTGCAGGGGCTTGAGCAAGTCGTACGGAACGAACACCTCGGCCCTCCAACCCGTCACGCGGGCACCAGGTCGCTTGGGGCCGCCCATTGCCGAAGTAGCCTTTTGCGTCTTCCGTTTACCCTCGTAGTGCCAGGGCCGCCAGCCGAGAAACTCGCCGCCGAAATTGGGGATGAGAATCGGCAGCTCGAGACCCAACGGTGAAATCTCGTATTCGAAATAGACCGGGTACCGCTCGTCCGGCCACAGAAAGAACTCAAACACATCCTCGTTCCACAGGTCGAGAAAGTCCTCATCCATGGTGGCGGTGATCTTGCTATCCTCGGCCTCCATCAGCACGTACAGCCCGGTCCGCGAGTACAGCACCTTGACGCGCGTCCGGTACTGATGACCGTCGGTGGCGCGCAAATGGAGCGGCTCCCAAGCGGCCTTCTCCCAGGCGGACGCGTCACCCTTGCCGCTTATAGCGAAATCTTCCGTCCGCCGGATACGCAACACCTTGGCGGCTGATTCTTGCGAGGCGCCGCCGGTGCCGAAGAATATACGTTCGGCGTTGGTAAGATAGACCTTCTCCAGCACGTCTTTGGGCAGGAATATTCCGTAGATCATCCAGAAACCCTGCCTCTGGTGGCTATTAGCACAGTCGAAGTACTCGTCGTCGGTTTCCAGGAATCGGTAATACATTCGATAGGCGTCCCGTCGGGGCGAGGTATCAGTGCCGAACATGATTCGGTCTTGATACTTCAGAAAGAACCTCCGTGCCGTGTAGGGCTGCCGGCCCAGCTCCGAAATCCTCGCGTCCACGTCAACATACATATTAGGATAAGCGTCGAGCCAGGTCCCGAGTGCGGCGAGATCTTCCGGATTATTGCCGAAATGAGCACAGATGAACTTAGTCTCCGGATGTCTGGCAATGGCGCGATTTCGCTGTGCGAGGATTTCGTCGCGGGAGGGAAACTGCTCGCCGTGAAACAGCCAGTTCGGATGATCGCCGAGTTCGTGCCAGCGTTCGTTGAAGCGATCCAGCGGCGTGAAGAAGGCGGCCGGATCGGCGACGTGAATCACCACGGGCCGCTTGTACTTGGCGCACATTTCCCAGACAGGATCCAGCTTGGGATCGTCGACCGGCATCAGCTTGCCGTTGCCGTAGCGGTAGCCTAAGCCGAGCGACTTGTGAATCTTCAGCCCCTTCGCGCCGGCCTTGAAGCTCTCCTCAAGCCGGTTGGCCTCGCGCCGGCTCCACTTCTCGTCGTCGATGCCGCCGAAATCCAGCAGCGCGAATGTCAGAAAGCGGCCCGGATGGGCCTCGTCCAGCGCCGAGAGCGTCTGCTTTAGCCGCAGGCCCCACCCACCGTCGAGGTTGACGACCGTGCGGATACCCGCCGCCTCCATCTCGGCAAGATAACGCCCGACGCGATCGGGCGTGAGACGGTCCTTGCCGCCACCCAGGTGATTGTGAACGTCGATCACCGGGTAGGCCGGTTTTTCGACCACACTCTGCCCCGTCTTCATCATTGAGCGGGGTTGCCAGTCACGAAGCTTGAGCTCACGAATATCTTCCGGCTCCTGAGCGAGTACCCACGAGCCAAAAGAGGTTACCACGGCAATGACCGACCCCACGAGTGCACACGCTTTCATGATGATTGCTCCTTATCGCTTCATTGTGACGATGACGAGAGCAAGGGGACAACAAGGCAAATCCCCTGCTTTGCCTTCACTTGCCCCTGCATCTTCTACTTCGGGATCAAGGCATTCAAGACCGGCTCTACCCATTTCTCCCTGTCGATGTCATAGAGAACAAAGTCGCTGTCGAACTGCCAATACGCCCAGCTCCAACCCAGTTTCTCCATGGCCCGGGTGACAAAATCAAGATATCGAACTCGCGATTCCATCGCCGCTTTGTCGTACACCCCGAATTCGCCGAGAAAGACGGGCCTGTTGTGTTTTTTGGCCCAGGCTTGCGCCGAGGCGAAATCACGCTCGACGGCCGCCTTTTCTTGTTCTGTGCCTGTCCACTCGACGCCTGTCTTGTCTTTGCGGCCGGCCCACGGAGCGCCCTGATGGGTGAAGTCCATGGGCGAGTAGTAGTGAACGGTCAGTATGATGTTCCGATCCTCTTCCGGAAGGTCTAATTCATCGAGGTGGCCGATCGAGTTGTAGTGGGGCGGCCCGATGATCACCGTTCGGGCCGGGTTCGTCTTGCGGATGATCGCCAGCGCCTCGCGGAAGTACTGGTTCCACATCTCAGCATCGAGCTTTCGGCTCGGTTCATTGAGTATCTCGAACAGGACGTTTTCGGGCGCATCTTGGAGCCGCTGTGAGACCTGACGCCAAAACGCCAGAAACCGGTCCTTATTCGCCTGCGGATTATTGCCCATCGCACCGAATTCGTGCATATCCAGTATCACCATCAGATTCGCCTTCAAGGCGTTCTCGACGGCCCAGTCCAGTACCTGCCACCAGTGATCGCCAAGGGCGTGGCCATTCTCCGGGTCCATGTGTCGAAACGGGTGCAGGTTGATTCGCACGGTGTCGAAGCCCGCATCTTTGATCATGCGAAAATACCGCGCCTTGAAACGGGCTCTATCCATGGACCGCCAGATGCGATCGTATCCGATGATGTTTACGCCACGCCCGAGCTTGCGATTTGTCGAAAAAACATCAACTGAGCGGCTCCCCGCTGCCGGCAGTGCAGCCGAGACGCTTGCTACCGAGAGGAGCAACACGCACACTACACCGGCTTGAGACCAAGAAAACCGCAATTTGGTTTTGCGAATCATACGAACCTCCAATACACAAGAACACCACCAAGCTTTGTTTCAGAATCAGTGCTGTAACAATACGGACCCGGCCAGGCAACCCTGATGCGACACGGCCTCGGCCCGGAAGCACTTTCTGCTGAGCCTTGCTTCTGGTACAATTACCACATGTGCAAGAGTCACACAACATTCTTTCGGGCAATCCCGGCCCGGATTCAAGACTTCAGGAGGCCAACATGAGTCTGGATAAGTGCGACGCAAACGTGACCGGTCGTAGAGAATTTCTCTCGCGGCTTTCGCTGGCCGTGGCGGGCTCAGCATTAGCCATGGACAAGACATCCCGGGCAGAGCAGACTCCACCGGCAGCCATTGATTCACCTGCCCCGCCGCTGCCAACAATTCGGCTCGGTGACCACCGTGTCACCCGGCTGATCGTGGGCTCAAATCCCATCAGCGGATACTCGTATATGGGCCCCGTCCTGGACCAGCACATGCGAGAGTACTTTACCCCTGAGCAAACGACTGAGTTTTTGTGGAGATGTGAACGTGCCGGTATCAACACCCATCAGGGCACTCGCCCCAAGGAGATGGCCGGGGTCTTTCGCACACTGCGAGAGCGAGGGTCGAAGATGAAGTTCATCTGCCTCCATTCCGGCCAGCCCGAGAGTGCCCCGATCAAGCAGGTGATCCGGTACACCCAGCCCATCGCCATCGTTCATCACGGCGGGGTGACCGACCGGCTGTTCCGACAAGGCAAAAGCCAGGAGGTCCACGATTTCGTGAAGCGCGTTCAAGATGCCGGCGTCTTGGCCGGAGTCTCGGCCCACAATCCCGAATGCGTCAAGCGTATCGCCGACGAGGGGTGGCCGGTCGATCTGTTTATGACGTGCTTCTATTACATCACAAGGACGCCGGAGGAACTGGAGGACATGCCCCCCGTGGTCACAGTGCAGGTCGGCAGACCGTTCTTCGCCTCTGATCCGACTACCATGACCCAGGTGATGCAACAGGTTGAGCAACCCTGCCTCGGCTTTAAGATACTGGCCGCCGGCCGAAACTGTTGTGACAAGGAGTCCGTCAGAGAGGCGTTCAAGTTTGCCTTTGAGCGCGTTAAGGGCGAGGACGGCGTCATCGTCGGCATGTATCCCCGATATCAGGACCAGATCCATGAGAACGCCGAGTATGCCCGGCAGTTCGGAATGCCGCGGAAGACGTAGCGTCGAACAGAAGGGAGGCCCCGCAATGAACGGCAGGCCAATAGCGGATTCCATCATTGGTGTTGCTCTTGTCCTGTGTCTCCTCTCGGACGCGGTTCAGGCCGACTCCGGCCCAAAGGAATCCGCCAAATGCCTCGACACAAGCCGCACCTCTGCAGGCAAACCCTATGTCGTCCTAAAGAGCGGTGGTGTTCGGGCCGTGATAGTAAACAATGAGTCAGTCGATGACGACGTGCTGCCCGGACATCGCGGCGGGTACAGCGGCGTCGCGTCACTGACCCACCGCCTCCGAGGCGAGAATCTGTTCGTGCCACTCTACGCTGGTCTGAACTTCGAGCACATTCACGATGGGACCGTCCAGCCAAGGGATATTCTTTTCGAGCCGCGGCGGGCCCCAATTAAGATAAGACAACTCAATGAACATACCGCAGAACTCCTTCAGCCACCGACGCCACACTGGCAACTCGAGAGCCGGCTACGATATCGACTGCTGGAAGACGGCGTCATCGAGATGACGCTGGAATGTGTGCCCCGCGCTCGGACCTTCAAGAACAACTACATCGGCTTATTCTTCGCCAGCTACATAGACCAGCCGGAATCGTTGGACATTCACTTCCCCGGGCAACCAGCCGACCAGGAGCAATCACAACCGCAGTGGATTCGCGGCGTAACGCCAGCCCACGGAACGCTCGCCACCCATCCGGCCATCGACGACAAGCGCAGCTTCATACATGACTCCGAGTTCTCCCTAACCCTCGTATTCAATCTCTCCAACTATCGTTACTGTGAGCCGTGGTACTATGGCGTCAGTCACGGCATGGCCCTTGTGCTGATGTTCCGACCGCGCGATGAGGTCAGGTTCAGTCAGTCCCCGTCGGGCGGCGGCAAGGGGAATCCAGCCTGGGATTTCCAGTGGTTTATCCCGGACTACGAGGTTGGACGGCACTACCGCTTTGTGATGAGAGCAATGTACGTCCCCTTCGAATCGCCGGAGCAGCTCAGAAAGGCCACTGCTCGTCACCGGGCTGCCCTCGACTCCCAAGCAGAGGTGCCTTGAATGTAAATGGCCGGCCATCGAGAGAGCCGTCTTCGGCCAACTGCTCAGATGGCACAAAATCAAACCTGCACATAATTCTCGACGCTATCAGGCCTGCCCCGCTCGACTGCATGTTTAGCTTGTGGTATACTGGCCCACAAATCTAAGAAGGCTATTGGAGAACGATCATGGCTGATGTGGCAGGCAAACAATCTGCGGCGATCTCACGGCGTACTTTTTGCCGGTCTGCGATAGTTGCAACCGCGGCTTTCCACTTTGGCAAATCACTTGCCAAGGCGACCGGAACAGGGAACACGGTCGGATTCTACAAGAATCTGGGGCCTGGTCACATCGGTGTGAGGGCCAATCAGCGGCAGGCGTTGGAATATGCGGCCAAGTATGGTTTCGATAGCATCACCCCCAGTCTGGGAGAATTTGAGAGCAAGCCCGCCGCTGAAATCCGTGCGTGGGTGCAGGAGATGAAAGGCAAAAACATCAGATACGGGACCAGCGGACTGCCCGTCCAGTTTCGCAGGGACGAAGCCCAATTCCTGAGAGGCATCGCCCAACTGCCCAAACAGGCGAGCGTTCTGAAGGAATTGGGCGTGACGCGCATGGCGACCTGGATTATGCCCGGCCACAACGAATCTACATACCTCAAGAATTTTGAACAACACAAGAGGCGTTTGCGTGAGGTAGCCAAGATTCTTAACGACAACGATATCCGGCTGGGGCTTGAATTCGTAGGGCCCAGAACGTCCCGCGCACGCTTCCGATTCCCCTTCATTTGTACACAGCTCGGCATGATGGAGCTGGCCGAGGCGATTGGCACAGGCAACGTGGGACTACTACTGGACAGTTGGCACTGGTACACGTCGCATGGAACGGTGGAAGAACTGCTCCAACTGTCCGGCAAGGATGTCGTCCACGTTCACGTTAACGATGCTCCGGCCGGCGTCCCGGTCGATCGGCAGATGGACAACCGCCGCAAACTCCCCGTAACCACCGGTGTGATTGATCTCAAAGGCTTCATGAATGCACTTGTGATAATCGGCTACGATGGACCGGTAGAATGCGAGCCCTTTGATCAAGAACTCCGCGAGATGGAAGACAATGCCGCATTGCAGAAGACCAGCGACTCGCTCAACCGCTTGTGGGGCCTAATCACAGTCTGATCCCGCCGCGACGGCACTGAGTTTTGAAACGGTTGTCTTCGTACGGGCATTCAGTTGCCTGCCCTTGATCTTCTTGTAGAATTGACCTGTTTTGTGTACAGTTATGGCAAATTTGTCGGAACGTGTTTTTCTTTCTGGACTGGATTTGGCCGTGGCCGATATCCGTAGCTGCAACCGCGTAACAGAACAACATCGGCATATTGTTGACAATCGGGTGGTTGTAGTCAGTTCCGGCATCGAATTGCTGGAAATTTCACACACACTTAGTTAGCAAGCTTTTGCGCCCGTAGCTCAGTAGGATAGAGCATCGGTTTCCTAAACCGGAGGTCGCAGGTTCGAATCCTGCCGGGCGTATTCAAAAACGCGGTTTTTTGGCGGGCTTCTGTGAGCTAGGCGTGTCTGGGCGTGCCTGTCCCTCGGAAAAACCTTATCCTGGCGGAAGTGTCAGACCGAGAGCGATAGAAGCAGCGGTACGTTACCTTATCCGGGTATTGCCCTACGCTCCGACCGGGGCTCTTCTCACAACAAGCCGGGGAATCAGCGGGTGGCGTTGACGCGAGTGCAACGACTTGTTCGGCGGTTCAGGCGGCTACGCGGACGTACCTGTGATGCAGACCTCCGAGCACAGGAATGGAAACGAGTTTGCCAGGGCCTGAGATCTCTGGCGGCTTTGCATAAGGCATAGGTGTATCACCTGCCAGGCCTTGGTGGGGCCGAGCCGCATGATAATACTCTTCGATATACTGCTGGAGCAACCGTTCCAGATGACCCTGGCTCAGCACGATCACATGGTCAAGGAGCTCTCGCCGCAACGTTCCGATGAATCTCTCCACGAACGGATTCTGCCAAGGGCTGCGGTAGGCGGTACGAACCTCCTCGATGCCGCAGCTATCCAGGAACGCTCGTACACCATGGCCATAGAGGCCGTCATTGTCCCGGATGAGATACTTGGGCTGCAAGCCAAAGGGCATCGATTCACGCAGTTGTTGGATCACCCAATCCAGGTACGGATGTCTTGTCACGGCAAAGTGTATAACCTTGCGTCGGCCGTGGTCGAAGACGAGGAACACGTACAAAGTGGCAAAGCGGAGCGTGGTGACCGTGAAGAAATCGATGGCCCAGGATACGTCCACGTGATTACGCAGAAACGGTAGCTAGGTCGTCGATCTCTTCCGCGGTTTTTGGGGTTTGTACATGTACTTGCGGGCGGTGTCCGCACAGGGCGGGTCGTACCCCAGAAGAACGAGGGTGTCGTGGATCCGCTCGGGACTCCAGAGGGGATTCTCCTTGCTGAGCTGATAAATCAGGCCCTGCATCTGCCTGGAAATGGGAGGCCGCCCACCCTTCCTACAGGACTTCCATCGCCAGAAGTGCTGAAAAGCCCTGGTATGCCATTTCTTGACGGTCGCCGGCTGCATCAAATGGGCGAGGTCTTCCCACCGGTCCAGACACTTCGAGAGGACGACCCAGAGCCGCCGAAAGCCGGGAGTGAACCGTGGCCGTGGACATTTCTTCGCCGCGATTTCGTGCTTACAGGCGGCAAGCTGGCTCTCTGCGGCCAGGAGTCTGGCGGCCAGAACGGCCTTAGGAGAGAAGATGCCCCAAAGAAAGATCAGGCTATAGCGGACCACTTCCCCCGCACCGGCCAGCGCGCGACGCACATTCATCAACAGGCTTCTTATGGCATTCATGGCGGGAGGATAGTAGACTCAACGGCGTGTGGCAAGTTCGCGTAAGTCCTGCAATGATAAGGAGGACAGAGTTTTTCGGGGGGACACCACAGCCTGGGATAGTCCTGGCCTTCAAGAATCCACCAGATGTGGTCGGTGCCATTGGCCGTTTCATCCACAAAGTCCCAGCCAGCGTCGAGAAAGGTACTGGCTATTTGCATTTCGGTAGTGGTCAAACAGCTTGAATATCCTGTTCAAACCTCTTTAAGGCTGCTACGTGAAGACATTGTCCTATATGGCGTATAGCCTCATCGTAGAAAGGTTTTTATATTGATTGCGTTCTAAAATTGCAGTAAAATAACAGGATTATGCGTTGGATATCAGCCATTTTGGTTTTATGTGTGAGCTGCACATTTACCCATGAGGCTTTGTGCCATGGGGGTAGGGATGAGGCTTCACCCGAGTGGTTCTCCCATCCCGGAGACACGCATCACCATGACATGGATTGCGAGACTGGTCATGACCATGACGCTGAGGAGACTGACCATGACAGCGACCATCACGATGATGACACGCATGATCACCAGTTCAAACCCCTTCCAATAAAGAAAAACCCCTCACTACAGCAGCAAATCACGCCAGGTCAACTGGTAATGGTGGTCGATTCAATTCCTGACAGCATAGGCTTAGTCTTTGCATCCTCTAGTCTTCAGTCTGTCATCTACCGTGTTGAATCGTCTTTACAGGCCTACGTGCGCGCCCATATTCTGTTGTTATGATTCTTTCTCTCCTTGCAGCGAGTGACTTATTTCATCTGTAAGTCATTGCTTGCTGCAAATACCTATCTGTTCCTGAAGTAATACAGGACAACAGGTCTCTGTTTGAACAGCCCCTGACACATTATTAGGAAAACAGTACAAATGAACCGAGTAATAACCATAGCTATTTTTATCATCGGGCTTTCCGGCATAACGTCCTGTGCCCCGACCTCACAGCACCGCCGACCTGAGGTTGAGACTACAGCACTCTCCGGCAAGAGTGTTGATACACACAACTCTGAAATATCCCAGTTTGAGACCGATGATCTAGAAGAACCGAAAGGTCCGTTGACTTTGTCGCAGGCCATCTCTTTGGTGCTGACACGTAGTCCGGAATTGAAGGTCTATTCCTGGGATATTCGCTCTGCCGATGCACGCCGTGTGCAGGCCCACCTACACCCCAATCCTGAACTGGCAATCAGCACAGAAGAGTTCGGCGGCAGCGGAGCACGTAAGGGTTTTGACGGTGCAGAGACCATAATTGCAGTCGCACAGCCGATTGAGATCGGCGGTAAACGAGATAAACGGTCCCAGGTTGCAGCACTGGAAAAGAAACTGGCTGAATGGGACCACAATACCTCACGCCTGGGCATTATCCGTCAAACACAACAAGCCTTCGTCGAGGTTTTAGGTATGCAACGGAGGATTGAGCTGACCAAAGATCAGATGGATCTCGCTCAAGAGTTGCTTGTTGCAGTACGCAAACGAGTGGAAGCTGGTAAAGATTCTCCATCGGAGGCTGACAAAGCCCAAATTGAATTCGCCAACACTCAAATGGAATACAAACAGGCAACCGGCACTCTTGTTGATGCCAGACACCGACTAGCCATGCTCTGGGGGGCTGCTAACCCTGGCTTTGAACAAGCTGCCGGAAGCCTTGACATTGATGTTAAGTTGCCAACCCTTAACCGACTCAAGCAACAAGCCCAATTGCACCCTCAGATCCTCCGATGGCAGGACGAACAGGCTCTGGGAAGGGCACGTCTGGAATTGGCAAAAGCTCAGGCTCATTCCGATATTGCCATAACTGCAGGACTGAAACGATTGGAGCAGGAAAATGACAACACGGCAATTGTAGGACTTGCCATTCCGTTGCCTGTGTTCAATCGCAATCAAGGGAGCATAAAAGAAGCTCAGTACGAGTTGGCTAAGACTCAGCAACGACGATACCAAACCTTGGCACAGTTTGAGTCACAATTAGCCCAATACCGTCAGCGATTTGAAACCGCTCTGGCCCACGTTTCCATGCTGAAAGACGTGGTCCTCTCGAATGCCAGGACTGTGTTTGAGGTTGCGAGAACCGGGTACGAAGGCGGCAAGTTTGACTATCTTCATCTTCTAGATGCACAGCGTACACTATTCAATACCGAGATCCAGCTCCTGAATGCTCAGATATCCGTCCGTTTGGCCAGGGCGGATCTTGAATACGCGGTCGGTCAATCCTTGGAATCAATACCAACTGAATCTTCAAATAAAGGGATCGAAAAATGAATCTCAAAAACACATTGTCGCCAGTTTGCCTATTTATCTTCTTCCTTGGCAGTCTTTGCTATGCACAAGACCATGCTCACGATCATGGAGCCCACGGACACAGTCATGGGGATGAACGGGCGATAGCCTTCACAGTTTGGACCGATACTTTTGAAATCTTTGCCGAACATCCTTTTGTAGTAGTCGGAACACCGGCCCCGTTTGTAACACATGTTACAGAGTTGAAGACTTTTTCCCCCAGAACTCAAGGGGCTGTGACTTTTGTCATGACTCTGGGATCACAACGTATCGAACACCAGGATCCTGCGCCACAACGCAACGGCATATATATACCGGGATTAGTGTTTCCTCGATCCGGTAAATGGTCCGTAACACTGCAAATCCCCATGGATGGCGAAACATATGATGTTCGCTTTCCACCAGTCCAGGTTTACAAGACCCAGGCCGATGCAGATCACGCCCCGGACCCCGTCGAATCCGAGGGATTCAGTTTCCTTAAGGAGCAGCAGTGGATCATCCCCTTCCAGGTCGTGCAAGTCACTTTAAGTACCCAAAACGGCATCACGTATCGAGCCATTCCCGAAACCGCCCTGGCCTACAGCGGCGACTCAGCCTACGTATATGTACAATTGGGTGGTGAGACTTTTGAAAGACGTCGAGTCCAAGTGGATGCACGTGAACAAGGCACGGCATTAGTGAGCCTAGGGCTTAGCGAGCAGGAACATGTTGTGACTTTGGGCGTTGGCTCTGTGGCGTTAGCCCATGGCGAACCGGCGGGCCAGAGTACGGGTGATGTCGTGCATGTTACCGACGAACAAATTCGACGTTTCCAGATCATCTGTCAAGAGGCTGTGCTCGGCGGTGTGGACGCCTGGATTCAAGCTCCAGGACAGATACAGATCAATCACGAACGTATGGCCCACATTGTTCCTCGGGTAAAGGGCGTGGTGAGTCAAGTCCGAGCAGATATCGGACAGCATGTCAAAAGAGGCCAAGTTCTTGCGGTTATTGAAAGTCGTGATCTGGCCGATGCCAAGGCCGAGTTTCTAAGTGCCTTGGAGCGACAGGAATTGACTCGGACTCAGTTTGAGCGGGAAGAACGCCTGTTTCAACAAAAAGTAACATCCGAACAGGACTTTCTAAGCAGCAAGCAGGCTTTTGCCAAAACACGTATTGAACATCGTGCTGCCCGTCAGAAACTTCTTGCTCTGGGCCTAACAAAGCAAGAAGTAGATGATCTGCCCGTTCAGCCTGAAGAGGTCTTTACATCATATACAATGATCGCTCCCTTTGATGGAACCATCATTCGTAAACACATTGTTCTGGGCGAAGTCGTAGATGATACCTCAGAGACTTTCGTAATTGCCGATCTTAGCACGGTCTGGGTGGATTTGAATGTCAATCAAAAGGATATTGACTCAATAAAGCTCGGCCAACCGACTGAAATGTTCAGAGATCACAACATGTCCGGTATACGCTCCAGGGTCAGCTATGTTGATCAGGTTCTCGATCCGACCACTCGTACAGCAGTTGTGCGTATGGAACTGGACAATACGGAAGGCCGTTATCGTCCGGGAACGTTCGTGACAGGAAGGATCGGCATCCAATCTCGCGATCAAGAGATCATCGTGCCTGCAGCTGCAATACAGATCGTCAATGATAAGCCTTGCGTCTTCGTGAAGACGAATGAGGGATTTGCCCTGCGTTATGTCACTACAGGCCAAGAAGATAAGGATCGTGTCGAAATCCTCAGCGGCGTAGAGAACGGTGAACAGATCGTCATACGTAATGCCTTTCATTTGAAGGCTGAGTTAACCAAACAAGCCGTGTCCGGCCATGGGCACGTTCATTAAGATTCATGAGGGATTGATCATATGATTGCACAACTCATAAGCGTAGGTTTAAGACATAAGTTGCTGGTTTTTATGGTGACCGTTGGGGTTTGTGTTTTCGGCATTCTGTGTCTGAGACGTTTACCAATCGATGCCTTTCCGGATATTAGTCCTAACCTAGTCCAGGTCTTTGCTGAGATCGAAGGTATGGCCGCTGAAGAGGTGGAACAACTGGTCACGCGACCAGTTGAGATTGCAATGCGGGGCATCCCGTGTGTAAAGAAGATTAGATCGCTGTCTTCTTTGGGTTTGTCCACCGTGAACATTTATTTTGAGGATAATCTTGACATTTACTTTGCCCGTCAACTTGTCACAGAGCGTCTCAAGCTGGCTGAAGAAGGTATACCTCCGAGTGTGGATATGCCGCACGGCCTTGAAATGGGACCGGTGGCAAGTGGCATGGGCAAGATTCTCTCTTACTATCTGGAGGCAGAAGGCCACGATATCGCAGAACTCCGTACACTTCAGGAATGGATTATCAAGCGAGATATTGAAACCATTCCAGGGGTTGCCAAAGTTGTAAGTCAGGGCGGGCATGTACAGGAATATCAGGTCAACGTTCACCCGGACCGGCTCCTGTCCTTGGGTCTAAGTCTGCAGGATGTTGTCGAGGCCCTCGAAGCCAGCAACGCAAATGTCGGAGCCGGTTTGGTAAAACGTGGCAGTGAAGAGTGGATCGTCAGGAGCTTGGGGCGTATTAAGGATATTTCTGACATCGAGCAGGTGTGCATCAAAACATATGATGGTCAGCCAACACTAGTCAAAGATGTTGCCACGGTAACCTTTGGCAACGCCTTTCGCCGGGGAGTGGCCATCATGGATGGAAACAAGGAAGTCGTTTTGGGAGGCATATACAAGCTGCATCGGGCCAATTCGTTTGAAGTCATCCGACGGCTCAACCGGCGAATTGACCAAATCAACGAGACCCTCCCTTCAGGTGTTCGTATCGTCCCTTTCTACGATCAGTCCGAATTGGTTCGAAATAGCATACGCACTGTGCGAGGGGCCTTATTGCTGGGCTTGGTCTTAGTGTGTCTGGTTGCCTTTCTATTTCTCGGAGACCTCCGCAATGCCTTGATTATGGTGTGCTCGCTCCCCTTTTCGATCCTGACGGCATTTATTCTGATGGAGCGAAACGGCATCCCAGGAGATCTCATCTCTTTTGGCGGCGTGGCCATCGCTTTGGGCATGATTATTGATGCGACCATTATCATGGTCGAGAAGATTCAAACGGCCTTAGCCGAGAAATCCGGTCAGCTCTCAGTCACTGAAATCATTACTGCCTCGGCCCAGGAAGTTGGCCGACCTATCGTTTTCGCTGTTTCAATCATCGTGATTGTCTTTCTGCCTATCTTCACCCTTGGTGAAGTGGAAGGTAAAATGTTTCGTCCTCTCGCCTTTGCTGTGGCGACAACCATGGCAGGATCGTTGTTCTATGCATTGGTCATAGCGCCGGTGTTCTATCGCATCCTGCATCGTCCCGATTCAGGTAAGCGAAAGTCGAAAAGTGGACATAGCCCAGTTCTTGTCAGAATCCTGGATGTCTATGAGGCTGGGCTTAAACATATACTGATCCATCCTCTTCTGGTGGTGGTAGCTGTCGTGGCCATATTCATCGGTGGCATCATGGTCTTTCTGGGCCTTGGACGAGAGTTCCTTCCATCTTTGCATGAGGGGGTTCTACAGTGTTATGCATACATGAATCCCAACATCTCACTTGACCAGATTAAGGAGACCTCTGCACAGATTTCGGAAAGTCTAAAGCAATTACCGGAGGTAAAGCATGTAGTGGCCGACATTGGCTACGGTGAAGTAGGACCTCATGTTCACCATACCAACTACGCCTGCATGACCATTACGCTTGAGCCACAAAAACAGTGGAAAACTGCCAGCACACAAGAGGGATTGGCCAACCGACTTCACGAGAGAATAGTCGGCTACCTGGGGACAACGGCAGGATTCTCACAACCCATCGACCATGAGTTAGACGGCCTGGTTTCGGGAGTTGGGGCGACGGTTGCCGCAAAGGTTTTTGGCCATGACATGGATGTCTTGCAGACCATAGCCACTGACATTGAACAAGTCTTAGCTCAGATACCCGGCGTCACCGATCTTCGCGTTGAACAGACATCCGGCCAGACCCAACTCCAGATAGACTTGGATAGTGCCAGACTGGCACGATATGGTCTGAAGAAACAAGATGTTCAGCGACTTATTCACAATGCCATAACCGGTCGAGAGGTCGGACATGTCTTCCAGGGAGAGAAGTCTTTTCGTATACTAACACGCTTCGATGAACCTTATCGTCAGGACATCGACACGATAAGTGCTATGCTAATTCCTACCCCAGATGGGGCACAGATACCCTTACGCCAACTGGCCGACATTCGTACCACTACCGGACTGCGTCAAATCAGTCGCGAAGACACCCAGCGTTATGTATCCGTTCAATGTAACGTAACTGGGCGTGATGAAGGTGGCTTTGTGACCGAGGCCCAAAAGAGAGTGCGTAGCGAGGTTAACCTTCCGCCCGGTTACCGTGTCGCTTGGGGAGGTCAATTTGAACTGCAACAGGCTGCAAACAAACGCCTCGCCATTGTCGTGCCTATTACATTGTTGTTGGTGCTGGCTATGCTGTATGGTCTGTTTAGTTCCCTGAAAAACGTTTTGCTCATCATGCTCAACGTTCCTCTTGCCTTAGTCGGTGGTGTTTTTGCATTGTCGCTATTTGGTGAGAATGTTAGCATCCCATCGTCCATCGGATTCATTGCCCTGTTTGGCATTGCCTTGACTGATGGCCTTGTGCTGATTTCCCGTTTTGAGGTGCTGCGAAAGCAAGGACAATCGCTTTACCAAGCAGTCATCGCCGGGTGTCGGTCTAAATTCCGACCGGTGCTCATGACAACTTTGACCACTGCTTTAGGACTACTGCCCCTGATCATCGCTACCGGCACTGGATCGGAAGTCCAACGGCCCCTGGCAATCGTTGTAGTAGGAGGTTTGACTTCGTCAACACTTTTGACCCTGATCGTCGTACCAACACTCTATCTTTGGATAAGTCAAAAAGAATCAATGAAGGAGAATCCAAAATGAAACAGATACAAGTTCGATTGTTTTTTCTATTCAGTCTTCTGGTTGTTGGCGGAGGATGTTCTACCAACAGGACCAATTTGAAGGATAATGGTCAGGTGACGATTGAGAATCGTCACCCTGGTAAGGTCAAGATACTCTGGAGCGATGCCTACGAACAAGATGGTGAATTCGTAATCAGCGGCGTATTGAAGAGACGTGACCATATAGGGACACCGATACCGGTGCATGTTCATGTTCTGGTACTGACCCGTGACAAGCACATAGCCCAGAGTCTGCACACGTCCGAACTCTACGTTCCCAGAAACAGAGTCGGACATGGAACTAACTGGAAGCGATTTGCACTTCGTTCAACAGATATCCCAGAGCCGAGTTCCCACGTATTGGTGACTGTGCATACCTTCTTCGCAGGTATGGCTGAGAACGGGCGTCCACTTTGGACACGGGACATCGCAAAACGAAAGCCAATTTTCACAGATCTTAAGGGAACGCAACGCGTAGCAATCACGTACAACGCAGGCCTTCGCCAGTACATTCTAACGAGTTCTCACCTGACTGATAACAAGAAGGCGACACACACAGCTGCTCTTGGCGTTTTTGAATCTCCAGAGCCGTGGGGGCCCTGGTCAACTGTGTACTACGACGACCACTGGTCTGTGGAAGCCGGCAAAGACTGTCGCACCTACCATCATAGATTTCCGCCGAAGTGGATGAGTGCCGACGGCAAAACGATGTGGTTGCTATATTCCGGCCTGGATTGTGATTTGTATTCGTTCTGCGTCAAGAAGGCTGCGCTTGAAGTCAACCGAGTGAAATAGGGGTGGCGGCGAGCCATTATAGTTTCAGCCATAGAACTACCCCTCGTCACTCATTCCTGTCGAATCTTCACAGTCCCTTCCGGTATAGTTGGGTGTTTGTCAGGCATACTCTCTCTCAAGAGGATGCTCCAATAGATCAGTCACGGGAGATATTGGTTGAGTGGTCTATGAGAAGGCCAAGGAGAAGTACCAGTGAGCACAGGTAGAGTAAAGTGGTTTGACGTAAGAAAAGGATACGGTTTCATCATTCCCGACGAAGGCGGCGATGACTTGTTTGTCCACCAGTCGGACCTGAAGACAGATGGCAGCCTCGACGAAGGCCAGAAGGTCGAGTATGAGATTGGAGAAGGCAGGAAAGGTCCTTGCGCAATCAACGTAAGCTCGGCCTAACCAGCTACGGCAGGACAATATGGAGTAGTGAGAAGCAAGGGGGGGGTTCAATGTCAGCTGGATAACAGGCTCTTTCCCGCGGATTGGTGTATGTTGGGGCCTCTCTGGCAGGTGCATGGGCCGTGATAACGGTCAGAACCGTTGAAATCGCCGTCACCATTGTGGTATTATCCAGAGTGTGGCGTACAGGAGGACTGATTATGAAGTCAAATGGCAAATCCCGGATTAAGAAAGCAGTGCGACGTACACTGTTGATCATTCTTATATTGCTGGGCCTCTCAGCAGCATATCTGCTGCTCTGGCCGGTACCAATCGAACCTGTACGGTACGTCGCATCTCAAGACCCTGGCATGACGGGCCCATTCGCAGAAAACGAGGCCTTAGCTTGTGTGCAGCACCTTATCAAGGGCGTTGGACTGGGGCCCGAGGACATTGCCAAAGGGCCAGATGAGTTGTTCTACACCGGGCTTCAAGATGGAAGAATCGTTCGATTCAAAACGAGTGAGGAGTCCGTCGAAACCTTTGTCTCGACTGGAGGCAGACCGCTCGGCATGCAGTTCGATGTGGAGGGGAATCTGATCGTTGCCGATGCGTTCAGAGGTCTTCTTTCGATCTCGCCCACCGGAGCAATACAGGTTCTCACTGATAGCGTAAATGGCAAACGGTTGCTATTTCCTGATGACCTTGATATAGCCTCCGACCGAGTGATCTGGTTTTCAGACGCTTCGCAGAGATTCAATCAGCATAACTGGATTCTTGATTTCCTGGAAACTCGGCCGACTGGCAGGCTTCTCAGCTTTGATCCCGAAACAGGTAAGACTGAGGTTCGGCTTGGCGGGCTGATGTTCGCCAATGGTGTCGCCGTGGGTCCGGACGATACCTACGTTTTGGTAAATGAGACGATTAGAGCCCGGATTACACGACTGTGGTTAAAGGGCCCTAAAGCAGGGCAGACAGATGTCTTCCTCGATGAACTGCCGGCTTATCCTGACAACATTTCGTTTGGCAAAGCCGGCATATTCTGGGTGGCTTTGCCATCTCCACGTTCGACAGATCTGGAGCGTCTCTGGCCATCACCATTCCGGCGAAAGGTCTTGATGCGATTACCCGAGAGCATCCGTGGCGGGAAGCCTGCTCCGCTTTACGGTTGGGTGATCGGTGTAGACACAAACGGCGAGGTCGTTCATAACCTTCAGGATCCCAATGGCAACTACGGCGGCATCACGAGCGTCAATGAATTTGACGGCTGGCTTTATCTCGGCAGCATCGCTATGACATCCGTGGGTCGCATTGCAGTACCCTGAGCCAAATTAAATAACTTCTATCCAAAACCTTATAATGGGAAGAATATTGCTTCATAGATTCGACCTGAGCGACGATGTCCGCATCTACAACCGGGCGGTGACACCTTAGAGCAAGCTTGTTGTGACAAAGATAGACAATGGGCTGTGAGTTCTGATGCTTGCGGCCCTTTCTGGCCTATACAATCAACTTGACCAAGACCTTCAAGCCCCTGCATGAATCTCGCATTTCCTCTCCCTCCAACGTGCAGGGGCTTCTTTTTGCTTGATCTTTTGCATAGCTCGGCTGTATAATGTGAACGGGCTGGGGTTCATTTCTTTCCTCTCCCTCCGCGTCCCAGCCCGCCTCCATTTGAACTGCGCAAAGCAGAGTGACTCATAGCATCACGGCGTGTTCTAAGCAAGCCTCACAAGAGGAGGGGCAACCCTTATAACCCCACGCCGGCTCTCTATTCTCAGGTTGGAATAGAGAGCCTTTCGCATCAGACGGCTGGCTCTCGGAGGTGCCAAAATGGCAGGACAAAAACCCGTGGCAAAGTTCAGGGCTGGCCAGGTGTCAGCTGCGGTCTGGGAGAACGAAGTGACAACAAAAACAGGCAAGGAAGTGACCATGCTAAAGGCGACCGTCGGGCGGCGCTATAAAGACAGGGACGGAGAGTGGAAATCATCGAGCAGCTTTGGCAGGAACGAGATTTGTTTGGCTGTTTACTGTCTGCAGAAATGCTTTGCCCATATGATTGAGGGACAGAAAGATGACGAGAACAGCAGTGTCGAAGAAGAGACGGTCTATTAGGCCGGTTTGTTTTTCGGCGACTCTTCAGATCTGGAGGGTCGCTTGTTTTCTATTTCTACTATTTCTGTGTCCACCACTGTCTCTGCGGGCAACCCCAGCCCAGGATTTGAGGCTGAGGTTGCCCTAAAGAGGCAATCCAGAGGTGATGAAAATGAGGAGATGTGCTTTGTGCCATAAGCCCAAGTTCGAGAGTGAGCTCATCGGCAGGTACTGTGCCAGATGCGACCAGATCAATGGTGATGTGATGGTGGACTTGCGGGCTGAGTTTGAGTCGGGTGTGGTTTGAGGGGGGATACACATGCCCGTCATATGCCTTCGCTCTATTCCGTCTGGATCGACATTCCCCCATCAACCCGTAGCAGGCTTCTACGCCGGCTTCGTCGTTTCCTCGTGGGTACGGGGCGAGTGGACGACATTGATGCCGTACATCTGACAGAATGCCTCGACGTCACGGCGGTGATTCCCAAAGAAGACGACCTGGTGGAATCCCAGAACGTCGCGGCAGTCTTCTACGTCATCCATCTGAATCTCGACGCTCGTCCGACATCCACCGGCCGGCGGTGTATTGACATTCCCGACCACCGTGCCAGTGTCAAGATAGAGGGCATCGGGCTTGAAGAACTGCACAAGCGTCACCGGCTGTCCGACCGGCCAGAGGACTTGAGTCGATACGCCGAGGTCAGACTCAGAGTGGCTGCGGAGGATGTACGGCGCGTGTTCCTTCGGCCGGTCGAGGCCATAGATGCGTGTGCCGCTGACGCAATGGGCTGCGATCAGCACGTTCTTGACCGTCTCTGGTACTGGATCGTTCATGAATCCCGGCTTGTCGAACAGGTAGCTGCTCAGCATGAGCGAGACCGCTGGTCCAACCGCCGCCTCACAGCCGTAGCTCACTCCAGCATCCTGGAAGATCGACGCCCCCATGCACGGCGGGGTCGGCACCTTCTTCTGCGAGACCATGCCAAGGCAGTCTGTAGTCAGGGCATTGCAGCCTTCATTCTTGAGCAGTTGCTTGGCCGCAATATACGATCGTGCGGCGTTCAGACCATCCTGCTTGGTCGGCTCGACGATCTTCTCGGCCTCGCGGAACCGTTGGTGGGCCACCCACTTGGCCTCTTCACTAACAGGGGTCAGCTGGAACATCTCCTCGAATGTCGCCCGCGGAACATATTGGAGTTGCACTGGGCCGAAGGTGTCTTCCTTGCGTTCGTTGCCTCGGACAACCAGCATTCTTGTGGCCTCGAGTTGGCGCTTTGCGCGGACCATGCGCAGAGCCTGCTCGATAGCAGGTGTCTCCAGCGATGAGATAACGTGAACACCGGGTTGGAAAGCCAGACTATTGACGTGCCCGGTAAAGGACATGCCGATCGGCGCAAAGACGATTGTCGGCACCCCGGCTTTGGCAATCTCGCCCGCCATGCCCCAACAGCCGAAGTGTTGGAGCGTAACGAGCACGGCGTCTGGTTTCTCTGCCAGCACCTTCTTGACATAGGCGGCGACGGCTGGATTCGCTTCCAGAGGCTCCCTCTCCTGCACTATCTCTACTCCGATGCGCCGGCCCGCATCGGCAATCGCCTGCGTGTATCTGACACGTTCGCCCTCGACATCGTAGGCCGTGCCGGGCCAACCGAGCCAATAGGGCGTTTTCTGACGTGCGATCACGCTCATCACCCGGACCTTTGGTCGTGGCCGGAAGGACGCGAGGTCGATCTCCTCATTTGGCTTTGGCCTGGTGTGCAAGCTCTGGAGGCTCGCACATCCCGTGGTCAGGGCGGCCGTGCAAGCCGCAGCGGCTCCCAAGAAGGATCGTCTGGACATGGAGCAGCAACTGCACGCGTGACTGTGAATTCGGGCTCTTTCGGTGGGTCGGCAGTGATGGTGGTTTGGCATCTTTTTTCTCCTTACCTGTGTCGAGTAAGTGTACTGATAGAGGACTTCGTGGGCAAGCATCTACCCGGAGAAAGTTCCGTTCGCGGCCAGTCCTCCAGCTTGAGTCCTGGCCGCTTCGGTCAGGGGAGGTGCAAAATGACAGATGTATCAATAAGGACAATGCTGCTGGAGTACGTTGATTCCAACGGAGCAAGTCACATCCGGGAGCTCCACGTAGAGATTCTGCGGCATAAGCCCAATACGCCGGAGCACACGATTCGGGCGCGATTGTCCGAACCAGCCGCCGGACGCCAAGAACGATGCGGCAGTAACCGATGAGGACACGCCTCTGATCATTGATGTACTGGCCAATGACAGCGATCCGGATGGTGACCCATTGAGCGTGCAGAGCATCACACAGCCGCAGAACGGGGAGACTGAAATCATTGAGGGTAGCGTCCGCTACACCCCCGACCCGGACTTCTATGGAGTGGACACTTTCACGTACACAATCAGTGACGGCCGGGGTGGGACGGACACAGCGACGGTGACTCTCACTGTAACCCCGGTAAACGATCCACCGGTTGCCGTTGACGATGCGGCAGTAACCGATGAGGACACGCAAGTAACCATTGATGTTCTGGCCAATGACAGCGATGTGGATGGTGACCCGTTGACCGTGCAGAGCATCACGCAGCCGGAGCACGGGGCGACTGAAATCATTGAGGGTAGCGTCCGCTACACCCCCGACCCGGACTTCTCAGGAGAGGACCACTTCACTTACACAATTGCTGACGGCCAGGGCGGCACTGACACAGCGACGGTGACCGTCAATGTAAACAAAGAAGTCCCGGGGAACCAGTCACCGGTCGCTCAAATCGCCGCACCGGACCGCGGGTATCCAGGTCAATCCATATCGTTCGACGGATCTGCCTCCTACGACAGCGATGGGAGGATCATCAGCTATGATTTCGACTTTGGTGATGGCACAGGGTACGTCGAGACTGAATCGGGCGCGCCGGACTCCAAGTTCGATGGACTTGCCGTGCACTCTTATCAGCAGGAAGGTGTATACACTGTGACCTTGACTGTCACCGATGACGATGGCGCCACAGATACAACCGCGAGACGCACGACGATAGGCGAGTGTCCGTGCGTAGGGGGCGAATATGTGATGGACCTGATAGTTGAGGACATCGGTGGCCCTGATCCACACGGACAGATCACGGAGGACCCCCAGCCCGGCGACTTCACCATCAAAGCTGCGGGCGCGGATATCTGGGGTACATCGGATCAGTTCTCCTACGCTTACACCGTCAACAAGTTGAAAGGTGACTTCACGGCGGTTGTCCGGGTCGAAGGACCATCCGGGGGAGACACGTGGGCCAAGGCCGGGATTATGGTCCGGGAGAGTCGCAATCCCGAGGCGGCTCACGCAATGGTTATCACGTCCGGCGGAGAAGGCGTGCACATGCAAGGCCGCCATGACACAGGTGGGGAATCCTGGACCAAGACGCTGGGCCCTCATGCAGACGAGCCGGTCTGGCTATCGCTTAGCCGCAATGGTAACAGATTCACATCCGCGTATAAGTACAGCGCGGGCGACGCTCCAACTGAGTGGACAGATTGTGTTTCTGCTGACGTAGACTTGCCCGACGAGGTGTACATCGGTCTTGCGACGACGTCACACGCTCAGCACGTGCCGGCTACGGCCGTATACAGCCAGTTCTGCATCGGGCCGCCCCACCCCCTTGACATTGCCGGCCCCGAGCCGCCGCTGCTGCCTCCGCGCTCCGCGAACATGATGATTCGCGAACTGATTGATAGTGGGGAAGTCTGGGACCAGATAACGTGTCGTCAGGTGCTTGCTGCAGGTACGGGCACATTTGTCGATTATGAAGCACCTGTGCTCAACATCTCCGACAGCCCCGGGGCGGGCGGTTATTTTGGCAACGACGACCCCTTCGGTGTCGTTACCGCAGGCTACAGAACGCCAGGCTCTGTGGACAACTTGCGCCTATATGCCACGGGCCGTGTCCAGATCCATGCGCGGGGCGACTATACGTTCGGCGTCCGCAGCGACGATGGCTTTACGCTGCAGTTCCCCGGATACGATTTCCATTCGCCGGTGAATGGCGAGATTTTGAACTTTGCGGGCGGTGCCGCGTTGGCATTCAACGATTGCCGGCCCGCTGCGGCGACGCTCGGAGTGCTCACCCTGCCTGCCGGCTGCCATGAATTCCGGCTTTGGTTCCACGAACATGAGTTCGACGCAGAAGTAGAGTTCTTCGCAGCCGAGGGGTTCCACGCCGAGTTCGACCCGGATGTCTTTGGCCTTGTGGGTGATCCTGGTCGTCCCTCGCCAGGCGTTGATACTTGTGAACCGCCGTACGCAGGGAGGCGCTATGACCTCCACGCGTCGGCTGGGTTTGAGTTTGAGACGCAGTCAGGAGGAAAACACACGGTCCGACTCGACGGCCCGATGAGGGCGGAGGTGTACTGGGAGGGAGATAGTGAAGGCGATGCACAGGATGATGACGGTGACGGCCTGGACGAGATCAAAACTGAGATTAAGACGTTCATTCTGAGGGGAGATGCGGAAAGGCTCGGGCAGGTGGAAGGGAAATCAGATCCCGACAGGCTCTCCGCCGGTGAGATCGAGGAGGTCGAAAACCACGCCGATGGTATGATTGACCTACCCCCATTCGCAGGAGGAACGGGGACCGGTGTACTAATTCTCAACGCCCAGTTGGATGTGGGCGATATTACTTTGACAGACGTGAGTGGGTAGAGCTGGGCAGCGCTACTATCGCAATGGCTCACCAGGTCTACAAAAGGGCTGCAAGCCCGCGCTTGTAGCCCTTTGCGTGGGTGTCAGCGGCGGCTGCAGACTCTGTGATCGTGGCTTCACGGTCGCTGGAACGCACTGATCCACAAGTACCGCACTTGCATTAAAAAACCCTGTCTCTCGGGGAAGGGATCTCCCGTCTCCGTCGCTCAGCGACTACAACTGTCCTACAACCCGAAACCCCCTTATCTGTCAAATCCCCAAAAATCTCAACTCCATAAGCGATTATTTATAGGGGACTTAGGCGATGACCAAAAAATCGCGAACGGATTCAATGTCCTCAACTGAGGGGAAAGAAGACGCGGTGCCAGGAACTGCTGGCCATGCGGTGCCACTCCTGTACGGACCGCCACCAAAGCAGCCTCGAATTCCCGAAGGGACTCGAACCCTCAACCTTCGGATCGACAGTCCGA
>CP070675.1:4235100-4252471 GCA_020352215.1 Phycisphaerales bacterium | reverse complement strand
CGGAACAGTGGCGAGCCTGAAGTCATCCCGGCTGGCGGATCGAAGCCGCTCAATATCCTCGTTGGTCAGAATCGGATGGGGCAACTTGAGCTGCCTGCAATGTTCCGGGCTCTCCTGAAGGAAATTCCTTTTCTTTCCGGTGAAGACCATAAGACTCATCACGAGCCCTTCCCGCAGCGGGTCAATCGCCGGATTTGTAACTTGGGCAAAGAGCTGCTTGAAATAATTGAACAGAAGCTTGGGCCTCTCCGATAGCACGGCAAGGGGGGTATCATTTCCCATTGACCCTACAGGTTCCTGGCCGTTGAGGGCCATGGGCGTCAAGATCATACGAAGCTCCTCACTGGTATATCCGAACGCCCGCATTCTCTTGGCTATTGTCCGTGGGTCGCTCTTGACCAGTTTAGGGGCATCAAAAAGGCCGCGAAGCTCAATTCTGTTTTCGTCCAACCATCTGCGGTAGGGCTTTTGCCTGGCAATCTTGCTTTTGATCTCATTGTCGGAGATTATCCTGCCCTCAACGGTGTCGACCAGGAACATGCGCCCGGGGCGGAGTCGCCCTTTTATGCGGATCTTCTCGGCAGGAAATTCAACCACTCCTGCCTCGCTGGCGACTATGGCCAAGCCGTCAGTTGTAACCAGGTAACGGCACGGCCGGAGGCCGTTTCGGTCAAGCATCCCACCCAGGAATCGGCCGTCGGTGAACACCATGGCGGCGGGTCCGTCCCAAGGCTCCATTATGGATGAGTGGTATTCGTAAAACGCACGCTTGTCCGTACTGATGTGGTACCTCGGACCAAATGCCTCGGGTATCATCATCATAAGTGAATGGGGCATGCTCCTGCCGGCTCTGACAAGGAGTTCGAGCGCACTGTCAAAGCACGCCGAGTCACTCGCTCCGGGAGTTAGCACCGGCAACAGGTCGCTTGTGTCGGCGCCGAACGCTTCCGTGGCCATCTTTCCCTCGCGAGCCCGCATCGAGTTGAAGTTGCCACTTAGGGTGTTTATTTCACCGTTGTGGCCGATGCAGCGAAACGGCTGGGCAAGACGCCAGTTCGGGAACGTGTTCGTGCTGTATCTCTGGTGCACTATGGCCAGGGCGGACTTCACTCGCTCATCTGCGAGATCCGGGTAGTAGGCGAACAGCTGCCATGCCATAAACATGCCCTTATAGCAGAGTGTTCTGCACGACAACCCGGTCACGTAGAAATCCTCACCCTCGTGCCCCAACTCTGCTGCTGCGATTCGCTCGGCCCGCTTGCGCGCGAGATATAGACGCCGCTCCAGTGGCTCATCGGCCAAGCCCGCACCATCCACAAAGATCTGGCTTATCGACGGTTCGGCTGCAAGCGCAATTTCGCCAAGGCAATCGCTTGAGGTGGGCACCTCTCGCCAGCCGAGAACCTTCATGCCGTAATGAGTAACCGCAGATTCCAGTATCCGGTCACATTCCTTCCTCAGGCGGGGGTCTTTCGAGCCAAATACCGTGCCGGCACCGTACCCAAGTGGCTCAGGTAGCGAAAAGCCCAACTCCTCGCATTCAACGTGAAGAAACTCATGTGGAATTTGAAATAGAATCCCCGCACCATCCCCTGTGGTCTCATCAGCCCCAGCGGCACCGCGGTGGCGGAGGTTTATCAGAATCTGCTTGCCATACTCGATGATAGAGTGGTCGCGCTGGCCGCTGATATTAACGACCGCGCCGATGCCGCAACCGTCTTTCTCATAGCGGGCGTCGTACAGGCCCTGGTTTTGCGCGTTCACTGCCATAATAGCTCATCTAAGCTCAGATTGGCGACCTCCACTGCGGGCACTCGCCCTGATTGAGGCCAGACCATACAGCATTCTACGAGGGTATTGCAAGTGCAATAACCCATTTACTCTGATAAACAGCATAAGCTCACTTCATAGTGCGATGACTCCGCGCCCGGCACTCTTATGCCCTCCGGGGGAGCTGGGCCCGCTGTGGCAGAAGGCCCCGCTGTCCGGCCATTTGACAGAAAGGCCTTGGGCTACCGCGGAGTTCGTCCGTTGCGCCCAAGGCCGTCTTATCGAGCCGCTGTCGTGGAACATCGTCCGGTTGGAGTCCCTGGCGGATACTAACTGTCGTAGTACAAATGGAATTCGTATGGATGCGGCCTAAGAGCCAAAGGATCGATCTCTTCCTGACGCTTCCACTTGACCCACATTTCAACCAAATCATCCGTGAATACGCCACCAGCTGTCAGGAACTTGTGGTCTGCCGCAAGGGCATCAATCGCCTCACTCAACGAGCCCGGAGTATGCCTGTACTTGGCCAGCTCTTCGGCATCGAGCTCATAGATGTCCTTATCGAGCGGTTCACCCGGGTCGATCTTGTTCTCGATCCCATCGATGGCTGCCATTAGCATCGCCGTCCAGGCCAGGTACCCATTGCAGGTTGGGTCCGGACAGCGGAACTCAAGACGCTTGGCTTTGGGATTCTCCGAGTACATCGGAATACGAATGCCGGCTGAACGGTTGCGTTTTGACATTACAAGATTCACCGGAGCCTCGAAGCCGGGCACCAACCGACGATAAGAGTTGGTCGTCGGTGCAGCGAAGGCCAAGATGGCTGGCGCGTGCTTGAGCATGCCGCCAATTGCGTACAGAGCCAGATCGCTGAGTCCCGCGTAGCCGCCTCCTGCGAACAGCGGCTTGCCGTCCTTCCACAGCGAGAAGTGCGTATGCATCCCGCTACCGTTGTCTTCGAAGACAGGCTTGGGCATAAACGTAACTGTCTTGCCGTGACGCTTCGCGACGTTCTTAATAACGTACTTGTACCACATAAACTGATCAGCCATCTTGAGCAGTTCTGCAAACTGCATATCGATCTCGGCTTGTCCGGCCGTCGCAACCTCATGATGGTGGGCTTCGACCACAATACCCACCTTCTTCATCTCGGCAGCCATTTCACCGCGCAGGTCATGATAGGTGTCAGTTGGACTCACCGGAAAGTAGCCGCCTTTGAAGCCCGGTTTGTATCCGAGGTTTGGCTCCTCGAAGCGTGCCGTATTCCATGCTCCTTCGACGGAGTCTATTCGATACATTCCCGTATGTTGATTTTGCTCATACCGGACTTCGTCGAAGATGAAGAACTCCGGTTCCGGGCCTATATTGCACGTGTCGGCGATGCCCGTTTCCTTCAAGTATGCCACGCCTTTGCGCGCAACATGTCTGGGATCACGGGTGTAATCCTCCTTCGTGATCGGGTCGACGATATTGGCAATGACGCTCACTGTGGGTTCTTTGAAAAAGTGATCGATCACCGCAGTGTCGGGGTCGGGCACGGCCAGCATGTCCGATACGTGAATACCCTGCCATCCGCGAATCGATGAGCCGTCAAACCCGACGCCGTCGATGAATGTCTTCTCGTCCCAGATTTCAACCGGGAATGTGCAGTGTTGCCAAGTCCCGAGCAGATCGGTGAACTTCAAATCCACCATATCAGCGTTGTTCTTCTCGGCAAATTCAAAGAATTCTCTCGATGTCATTGTCTAGATCCTTTCAACGATTATGTTGCTTGTTTCCCAGAATCACTTATCCGATCGCTTTTGCGCCTCTGTCACCCGTTCGAATACGAATGCACTCATCCAAGTCCAGCACGAGTATCTTGCCGTCACCTATCTGGCCCGTCTTCGCTCCTTCTATGATTGCCTCGACTGCCCGCTCCGCAAAATCCTCATTGACTGCTATCTCGAGCCGAACCTTCTTGAGAAGGTTTACCTCGAACTCGACGCCCCGGTAACTCTCATGATAACCCTTCTGCTCGCCGCACCCTAAGGCGTTCGTTACCGACATCTTGTAGACCTCGTTCTTGTAGAGCGCCCTCTTAACGTCTTGCAGCTTGTGAGGTTGAATATATGCGATTATCAGTTTCATATCTACTCCCAGCCAATATCTAACTTGTGCTGAATATCTGGAAACCGCCGTAGGCCTCCATGCCATGCTCGCCGATGTCGAGGCCACGGAGTTCCTCTTCGCGGCTTACCCGCAGGCCGACCGCCATGTCGATGACTTTGAATATGATGCCCATGCTAACGACTACGAAGATCACTACGGCGAAACTGCCAACCATCTGGATCCCCAATTGTGTGGGATTGCCACCATAGACCAAACCATCGTTTGCCAGCCCCAGTGCTTCCCTGCCGAAGATTCCAACAGAAAGCGTGCCCCAGACACCACAAACGCCGTGAACGGGAACGGCCCCAACGGGGTCATCGATCCTAAGCCTGTCAAGCAGTTCTACGCCCCTGACAACGACATAGCCGCCAACCGCTCCTATTACAATCGCCGCCCAGGGCTCGACGAAGGCACATGGCGCCGTTATTGCCACCAACCCCGCAAGAGCGCCATTCATTGCCATGGACAGGTCCGGCTTGCCAAACCTCTTCCAGACCGTCACCATGGCGGCAATCCCCCCCAAGGCCGCCGCCAGGTTCGTGTTGAGCGCCACGCGGGCAATCGTCGAGCCGTCCGTCACGCCGAGTGTAGAACCCGCGTTGAATCCGAACCAGCCAAACCAGAGAATAAAGACTCCCAAGGACGCCAGCGGGATGCTGTGCCCGGCGAGCACGTTCGGCTTGCCGTCAACACCGTACTTGCCTTCTCGCGGCCCAAGTACCGAAGTACCCACCAAAGCTGCGAAGCCCCCGACCGTGTGCACGACTGCAGAGCCCGCAAAATCGGCAAAGCCCATTTTTGAGAGCCAGCCCCCGCCCCATATCCAGTGTCCCACAATCGGATAGACCAAGGCGGAGATTATGAACGAATATGCCAGATAGCCGACGAATTTCATTCTCTCGGCCATCCCGCCGGCTACTATGGTCGCCGCCGCCCCGCAAAAAGCTGCCTGGAACAGCCAGAATGCATAGAGAGGCAAACCGTTCACCTTTGATTCAAGACCCATCAGGCACCATCCCTCAAGGCCCAATAGGCCGTTGCTGGCGCCGAACATAAAGCCGTAGCCAACCAGAAAGAATCCCAGTGAAGCCATGCAGAAGTCGAGGAAGTTCTTCGTCAGTATGTTGCATGTGTTTTTGGCTCTGATGAATCCTGCCTCAACCATGCCGAATCCGGCCTGCATGAAGAACACCAGAAACGCCGCCAGCAGAACCCAAACGGTATCGAGACCCTGTTTGAGCCCTTCGATGCTCACTTGCCTGTCTGCCGCAACAGCATCTGCTGACAGACACGTCGCCAAGAGACATGCGCCTACGACCGCTGTTTTCGTGCGTCTTGTGATCGTGTCTCTGGTTGCCATCGCCTCTGCGTCTCCCAAGCCACTCTGTGATTATCGCCCTGAGCCCCCGTACAGACTCAAACTGCAAACCGTACTCAATCTTTGCAGACAGTTATGCAACTGATGTGCCAGAGAAACAGAAGATGTTCGTATTTCTCTTAACATCTTTCTTAGGAACCGGTTACGTTTGCCACAACCAAACAAGGAATTGTTGCCGAAATCTACATTTTCGTAGACAAGCCCGTACTGAGCGACATTTTTGTATTTCTGGGAGCGTTGTCGGCTCTGAGTTACGTTCTGCAGTCGTGGGGTGACGGATCGTGGAAAAGACCGAAGTGGGCAATTCTATTGGCATGGCGGCGGGCTGAGCAGGACCCGCGAGACACTGCCGGGCCGCAGGCAGTCAAGGTCTCCCTCCGATCTAGAGTGCTTTTGTTATGCCAATACCGGCGAAGAAGAAATCCGTACCAGCCCCGGATGCGCGTATGCCGTCGCCCAGTAATGTTACATAATGGACACTTGGCGTTACCGTGCAGCCCGCGATGGATATCGGCACAGAAACCGAGAGGGCCAAGTCGTTTAGCTCACCTCTCGGGACCGACCAGTAGGAGGCGTTGTACGAACTGCTGCCCCATCCTATGGCGGCGCCGAGTTCAAGTCCTACCGGAACATCCGGTCCGAGCTCTACCATCCGGTCAACACTGTGTCCTACTGCGAATGAGAGATACGTGCCCTGGACCTGGTCCACATCAAGATACGCCGTTACCGATGGACTCAGCAGCACATCGGCGCTGAATCCCCAGTAGAGCTCTGTCGTGCTGGCGAACCCGGTGTTGGGAAAGTCGTAGTAGATCAGACCAACGGAGTACCCCAGCCACTCGATACGCGGAAATTGTCGGGAATAGTCGATGGAGTAGTCAACCTCCGTAAACTCGCCACTGTTGCCATTGACGGTCGTCAGCTCGCAGTTGCCCCAAATGCTCCCGGTCAAGCCTTTATAGGCTGCGCTGACACTCGGCTGAAAGACTGAGTCGGCAACCGGATTCTGCCCGCGCCAAACGTACTTGCTGAAATAGTCGGCCGTAACCTCAAATCCGATTCTGTCCTCAGCGCTGACTGCTGCCGTAACAGAAAAGACGACACCAAGCAGACCCTCGATAAATGCTGTCTTCTTCATCGCGATACGCTCCTCTGCAAAGATTCCTTTTACCTTACTACTTGCCGCGCCGCCTGCAACCGACGGCCTACTTTCGATGGTTTCGACAGAGCAAATAAGGTGCCAGAATCGGCGGATTCCCGCCGCCGTTCGTAAGTCTGTTCCTATTAACGAGTTGTCCCGTTTCGCGACCTTGGGGGACAAGGCACGGGACGCCCAAAGAAGCGTGGATCGCTTTCTATTAATCAACAAACATGTAGAAGCGCGGGCGAATTCATATGTATTTCGGGTGGATGTTGTACTTCTTTATCTTGTAGCCGAGTATGCGCTCCGTTATTCCCAACTCTTTTGCAGCCTGGCGCTGCCGGCCGCCGGACTTCTTCAGGGCATCGATGATGAGTTCTCTTTCCTTGTTGGCGATAACCTCCGGCAATGACCGCTGGGCCACCATCCCGGTCCTTTTTATCATTTGCAGTGACGGCGGCAGATGTTCAGAGCGGATGACATCGTCATCACATACCAGGACGGCTCTTTCAATGCAGTTCTCCAGCTCTCGAATGTTGCCCGGCCAATGGTACCTCGTGAGCATCTCAATTGTGGGGGTCGAAATGCGAGAAATGTCTTTGTTGTTTTCGGCCGAATATCGCTCAAGGAAGTAATCGGCAAGAAGCATTATGTCATCTTTGCGTTCTCTCAATGGCGGCAAATAGATGGGGAACACATTCACCCGATAGTAAAGGTCTTCGCGGAAAAGGCCCTCCTTTATCTGCTCCTCGAGGTTCTTGTGGGTCGCGACAATGATCCTGACGTTCGTTTGTATTGTTTCGAGGCCGCCGACTCTCTCGAATTCCTTGAACTGGATGACCCGCAGCAGCTTGACCTGCAAATTCGGCGGGAAGTCCCCGATCTCATCAAGAAAGACGGTTCCGCCGTGCGCCATCTCGAACCTGCCCACCTTTCGCTCGACAGCACCGGTAAAGGCTCCCTTCTCATGTCCAAACAACTCGCTCTCAAGCAATGTATCGGGCAGAGCCGTGCAATTGACCTTCACAAAAGGCTTGCTTGCCCTTGGGCTGTCATAATGGACCGCGTGGGCGACGAGGTCTTTTCCTGTGCCACTCTCCCCCCGAATGAGAACCGTGGCGCTGCTGTGGGCAACCTGCTCGACGAGTTGGTAAACCTGCTGCATCGCGTTGCTGGTTCCGACCATATTGTGCACATCGAATCGGGTCTTCAACTCGCTGCGCAGGCGCACGTTTTCATCGCGAAGTCGTTTGCGGTCGGACTCCACTAACTTGTTCAGCTTCACCGCCTGCGCCACCATCGTCGAGATGATGTTCAGCAATCGGACATTGGCATCAAAATCATCGCTCTTTCCGACTTGCCTATCGACGCTCAACGCACCGATGGTCTTGCCTTTCAGTTTGATCGGGACACAGAAAAAGGCCGTTCTTCTTGCACCTGATTGTTTTCTCGACCCCGTCTTGTGCAAAAAACGCGGGTCCTTGGAGATATCGGGAACGACAATTTCTTTGCCGGTCTGTACGACCCGCCCCGTTACACCTTCGCCTATCTTGTAGCTGCCAAGGTCCCTAGACTTCTTGCTGAGAGCGTGAGCCACTTTGATATTTATGGTTTCGGTTTCCGGATCCAGCACTGTAATAGTTCCGCGCCGCAGCTTCAGGTGGGTGTCAAGCAACTTGAGTATTGACTTCAACGTCTTTTCCAGATCGAGCGACTCGGCAAAAGCCTTCGATATGTCGCTCAAAAGACGTACTTCCCCTGGGAGTTTAGTTGCCATAACGGGCCTTTCAAACAGAGCACGTCAGAAGAGTAACAAAATTGTAGACTATTTGCAAGAAACTACAATTTTGTTATTGCCGTCGCAGGGGCGTATTCGTAAACCATTATGGCTCGATGGGCATCGCAGAAGACCAGCCCAGATGAGTGGAACGCAGCGGCTGGGCTTTTTTACGGAACTTTTACAGACCTCGTGCCTTTGTTTTGCCTATAATATAAGAAAGGGACCGGTCCAATATGGAACAGAAGACGCACATACTCATCGTTGAGGATGAAGAGAAGATTCGCACAGCGTTGGTGGATTTCTTGGAGTTTCACGGCTTCAAAGTCACTGCAGCTTCGGATGGCCTCGAGGCCGAGCAGGCGGTGGCCCGTGAGCAGTTTGATTTGATTCTGCTTGACTTGATGCTTCCCAAGATCAGCGGTGAGCAACTTTGTTCGGGGTGGCGACGCAAAGATCTGCAAACGCCGATCATCATGGTTACGGCCAAGGGACAAGAAAAAGAAAGGATCGTCGGGTTGGACCTCGGTGCAGATGACTACATCACCAAGCCATTCTCACTCGAGGAGATGCTGGCTCGGATACGGGCTGTGCTTCGCCGCACAGACCCGGCCCGATCCGTAGGTCAGACCTTTAGGTTTTCGGATCTCGACGTCGATATCTCCGCGTTGAGGGTGACACGTAGCAACGAGGAGATAGGAATCACCAAACGCGAAGCAGGTATAATACAGTATTTCGCCGCCAATCCGAATCGGGTAATCGGCCGGGAAGAACTCTACAAGGAGGTCTGGAACGAGGTGCTGACCGATTTGGGCACAAGGACGATGGACATGCACATTGCCAAGCTAAGGAGCAAGATCGAGAAGGATTCGGCCAATCCGCAGATCATTAAGACCGTGCGCGGCGCAGGCTACAAGTATGAGCCGTGACGTATATTGCAGATTTCTTCGCTTGGCGGCAGGTGGCGTGCTCGGCGGGGTTTTAACCTCAGTGGTCAGGCAGACTTGTTCGTGTGACGTTGGGCAGTGGGCCGCGCGACGTTAAGCAGGGCGAAAAAGGATGGCGCAGATGTACAGGCGACTGATGGTCTTGTCCTCGATAATCCTGGCGGCCCTTTTCGGGCTGAGCTGGCTGGGGTATCACTCCATACAGATATGGGCGCAGGGGATGGAAGGACGACGCTTGGCCGAGTTCGCTGCGGTGGCCGAACAAATCCGGCAGGACGTCAACCGCAAGCTCGACGAGTTCATCCACAGAGAGCAGCAGCGACCTTATACGGATTATCAATACTACCATGTCCCTGAAAGCGTCGTAGCCAGCCAACAGCAGATTCCGTTACTACGGTCACCTCTGGGCTCGGCACTGGAGAACGACCTTGCCTATGGTAATTTTCAGATAGAACCCGACGGCAAGATTGTCACGCCCTATTACAGGCAGCAGCCCCACGAATACGAACAAGAGGATCTGGCGCGCAAAGCCAGCACTCACTTGGACAACATCGAGAGGAATGTGTTGCCAGTGCTAACTTCGGCCTCCGGCACTTTCATACTACCGTCGCGCGCGCCTTCTGCGGCAAGAGACGAGAAGGCAGGGTCGACCGGCCCGGCCTCTTCCAAGCCGGCCGAACTGAAGATCAGGGCGGATAGACAAGCTAAAGTTGCACGTTATGGCAAAGGGGACCGGAGCAAAGAGTTCCGCATTGAGAGCCTGCAGAAAGACTCGCAAGAGGCTCAGGTCATTACCCAGCAGCGATCACTTGTTGCATCCAACACGCTGCAGGACGTGGAATTGGGGGGCCAGCAGCTTGCCCCCACAACCGATGCGCTGGCAGAGCAGGGTGTGGCATCTACAAGGCTGAACTGGCGCGAGCAGCAGGCCGAGCTGTCAGCCGACAGTCGCCGCATGGCTCGAGCGAGGAGCGCCCCTGAAGCATTGTCGTCACAGTCGCAGGTGGAAGAACAGACGCAAGGGGCAGATAGCTATTCAACGGCCCCAACGGTCGCAACCGAGCAACCTCTGCAGGACCAATCTGAGACGGTTCAGATACGAATCGAGCCATTTGTCCCGCTCGTCGTGCCCGGCGCCGATGGTGAGCAGTCACTGTTTGGCGGACAGATATTCCTGCTGAGGCACGTGCAGATCGAGGACAGACACCTGCTTCAGGGATTTCAACTCAACGAGACGAATTTGATCGAGGAGGTGATGGAGTCCGCAGGGCGGTTCATGCGTGATGGAATGACCTTTGAGTTACCTCAGACACAGCCGGTCTACGGCGGAGGCGATGCAGATGGAGAGGTGGCCTACACGGCGATATTGGACTTTGGGTTTGGCGATTTGGTGTTGAATCTCAAGGAGACCGACCCTGCACGTATTGCCAAACAAATAGGGCGGCTCGGCAACGTGTACACTGCAATCGTGGCGGTTGTATTTGTGGCGGTGACCCTGGCGCTGGCCAGCCTATGGCACAACATTCAAGCGCAGGCCAAACTTGTACAGAAGAAGGACGATTTTATATCGGCTGTCTCGCACGAGCTCCGGACCCCGCTGACATCGATACGAATGTACTCCGAGATGTTGGAGAACAACTGGGTCCAATCGAAGGACAAGCTCGTCGAATACTACAGGAATATGCGGCAGGAAAGTGAAAGGCTCAGTCGCCTGATCGAGAACGTGCTGGACTTTTCAAGAATCCAAAGGGGTCGGAAGAAGTACACGTTTGATGTGGGTGATGTCAACGTGTGTGTTGCGGAGGTAGTAGAGATGATGAAGCCGTACGCGACACAGAAGGGCTTCACGATCGAAACTGACTTCGGACAGCCCGGGCAGGCAGCTTTTGATCGCGACGCGGTTACGCAGATTGTGGTGAATCTGCTCGACAACGCGATCAAATATGCCCACACGGCCGAGGACAAGACAATCAAGGTCCGCACCAGAACCGAAAGGCAATTTATGGTGATCGAGGTCGAAGACCACGGCCCGGGTGTTCCCCGTCGACAACACAAGAAGGTCTTTGAGCAGTTCTACCGATGTGGAGCCGAGGCTACGCGCGAGACCTCCGGGACGGGTCTTGGTCTGGCATTGGTCAAGAAATTTGCGGAGGCGCACAACGGCTTCGTTGAGGTCTCCAAGGCCGAGCCGAAAGGAGCGATCTTCAGAGTGGCTCTGACCGCTCAAGCGTGAGACCGCACGCCGCTGTCCCTCACACCCCAGCATTGGAGTATGCTATATGGAATACCAAGTTGGCAGCATCGGCAGAGTCATTGCCGCCCGACTTTTCGAGGGCGAGAATCTTCACGAATCCATCAGGCATATTGCTGAGAAGGAGAATATCAAGTCGGCTGCCGTATTGATTACCGGCGGCTTCCGCCAGGCCAACGTTGTGGTTGGGCCCAAGCAGGAGGTGCCAAAGATCGTCGGGAAATTCAAGGACTTTGTCGGGCCGGGCGAAGTCCTCGGAGTAGGTACGATATACCCCGATGATGAGGGTCCGAAACTGCATCTTCATACCGCAATCGGTAAGGGTGATGAGACGCTTGTGGGCTGTCCGCGTGATAAGACGAGCGTGTTTCTCATTCTCGAAGTCACGATAATCGAGATCACCGATCTGAAAGCCGCTCGTGAGTTTGATGAGAAGACGGGCCTGAAGCTGTTACGAATCTGCTGACAGCTGCTGCTTGGATTCGGGACTCTGGTGAGCCGGCGCAAAACACGCGAGCGAGATCAGAATCAAAACGGCACCGGACACCGCCAGCGCCATTCGTCGTCGCGGCTCGCTGCACCGGATGAGCCAGGTTGGGACCGCTGAATCGCCCGCCGGTGGCTTTTCTGTCTCCAGCAGGGCTTTTCGAGCGGCGGCTAATTCTTGGGCTCTTGCCCTTGGGTAAGCGGCATTTGGGTCTGTCGGTTTGGTGCCGAGCGTCACTGGGGCGACGCGCTTGATGAGATTGGGGTCCTCCTCCAACTGTCCCAGGAGCACGTCGTACTCGGCATTGAGTGATTCGAGACGTTCCAAAGACTCCCGGGCGGTTCTAAGTACATCTTTGTTTCGGTAGTGCCGAACCAAATCATCGCAAAGCACCGAGCCACCCAGCGAGGTGGCACCGATGCTGAAAAAGACGACAAATAGGACAACGTGAGTGATGTTTTGCCTTTGCATACACCTACAGGTAGTAAACGAATCCAGAACCTTAGCTACCAGTATTTAGCTCTCTTTTTGTGACTGCGTCAACACCTGTTCGAAAAAGTCGGCGCATCAGATCTGTGGGCGGGTGAAATTGCCTACAGCGGCGGACAGTATTGGTCCAGCCGGTTAATCTTGTTGCATTGCTGCGCTTTGATGGCTCCTAATAGTAGAAGCGCTTCCGCCGAAGCAGATAGTAATGCGTGCAATCAGATGCCGAATTAGTAAACGCCGTGCTGGGCGGTGAGAAACCAGCCTTTGCCAAATTGGTAAGCCGCTACCAGCGTCCTGTGCGCGGGATCGCGCCTGGTGTCTTGCGCGATTATCACTCGGCTTCGGATGTCTCGCAGGATGCCTTTGTAAGGGCCTACGAAGAATTGCGTGGACTGTGCAAAGCCGAGGCGTTTGACCCGTGGCTGATGAAGATTACCCGCAGGTGCTCGCTTGATACTGCCCGGAGGAGGTCCGGAGAGGCCTCTCGGGAGCCGCCGGCTGTCTCAGCTGTCGAGAGTCCAAACGGCGAGCTTGATCAGAGCAAGCGGCAGCTCTTGGCCGCTGTTGCAAGACTGCCCAGCAGCGAACGGCAAGTTGTAATGCTCAGGTACTTCTCCGGGTACAGCGCCAGGGACGTCGGTCCGATAGTTGTCAGAAGCGTCGGTACCATAACCAAACAACTATCGCGGGCGCACAAACGTCTGCAAAATTTATTGGAGGGGTCGGAAAAATGACTGGCAAAAATAATCTTCAGGACAAACTGGAACAATTAGGTCAGGGAGCAGGTTCTGATGAATCGATGGTCGAGAACGTGATGGGAGCCATCGACGCCAGGACCATTATACCTCCGATTGTTCATTCTTAAAGTATTGAATATGAATTTATTCCCTTTCCTCCAGCCAATGAGCAGCCATTGTCATGAAATCTTTGAAGTCAACTTTACAGTCACCATTTATGTCACCGGCAAGAACCGTATCGCAAACAGCCTCGCCGAAGTAGGACTTGCTCGCCTCCGGGCTCCCGCCGTAGGAGCCCATGTTGACGACACCGCCGTTGGGAAACGGCTCAAGGCCAATCGGTGACATCGGATCGCCGGCGTCGATGCACGGGCTTGTGACATCATCCTGAACCCAAGTTTGGGTGTTTGGATCATATCTGCCTGCTTCGGATTTCAGGTGGTAGTCGCCGTCGATCCAGATGGGCTCGCCCCGCTGGCGAGGACTTGGCTCGGTCCAGTATCCCGGCTGTACAAAGCCCGGATCGACATCAATGTTGCCCGGGCCCCAAACGATTTTGTCACCGGCGAACGGGATTTCTGTCCTGCCCCCCTGGAGGTCACTATACTCTACAGCCAAGGGGCCAACCGGAAAAACTTGTGACCCCTGGTCAGCAGTGTTGCCCCACAATACGCAGTTGCGTACATTTGTCCCGCTGTCACCAGCGCTCCAAATCGCTCCGCCGTAGCGTGACGAATTGCCGCTGAATGTACAGTTAGTCAGCCCTGTGCCGGGCAATTCGTTAGAAGGCCCTTGCGAGCTAAACAATGCCCCACCTTCGCGCCCCGCCGAGTTCCCGCTGAACCTACAGTTGCTCACCTGCGGCGTGCCCCCAGAGTCATAGATGGCACCACCAGAATCGTCCGCTGAATTCTCGGTGAAGATACAGTTGATCAGCGTTGTGCCGGGGAATTCGTGCCAAGGCATCCTGAGTTCGAGGTTCCACAATGCCCCACCTTCGCGTCCCGCTGAGTTCCCGCTAAACCTGCAGTTGCTCATTTGCGGCGTGCCCCTTAAGTTATAGACGGCACCACCGCAATCGTCCGCTGAATTCTCGCTGAATACGCAGTTATTGAGCCTTGGATGAGTCTCGTCGTTGTACATCCCCCCGCCTCGCCCATGTTCCCCTATGGCCAAGTTCCCTACGAACGTGCAGTTGGTCATTGTCAACTCAACCTCGCCCCCGGACCCGGTAGAGCAATACATGCCCGCGCCTTTGCCAAAATCTCCCACAGCCGAGTTTCCCGTGAATGTACAGTTTGTCAATGTCAGCTTGGTCTTGCCAAAGCCTCCGCAGGTGCTGGACATCCCGCCGCCACGCAGCGCCGAGTTCGCAGTAAACGTACAGTTGTTCAGAGTTAGGCTGCTATCCAAATTGCTCATCCCGCCCCCAGGACCAAGACTTGAGTTCTCGCTGAAGGCGCAGTTGGTCAGCGTGAGGTCGCTGTCTTCGTTAAACATCCCGGCGCCTGAATTTTCGCTGAAGATGCAGTTCTTCAGCACCGGGCTGCTATTCTTGTTATATAGGCCTGTGCCGGAGTTGCGGCTGAAAGTGCAGTCGGTTAGCGCTGCATCAGCAAAGTCCCAGTTCACCATACCGCCACCATACTGTGCCGAGTTCTCGCTGAATATGCAGCTGGTCAGCCTCGGACTGCTTAACCAACTGTTGCGCATTCCACCTCCCCCTCGCTCCGCCCGGTTTCTGCTGAACGTGCAGTCCACGAGCTTTGGACTGCTGCTGCTGCCATTGTACATCCCGCCGCCGTTCTCTGCCGAGTTTTCTGTGAAACTGCAACCAGTCAATTCTGGGCTGCTGGTGAAGTTGTTCTGAATCGCCCCGCCGCTCCGTGCCCAGTTTCGTAAGAACGAGCAGTTCGTGAGTGTCGGGTCACTGTTCTCCCAGTTATACACTCCGCCGCCATGCGATGCGGAGCTACCGCTGAACGTACAGTCAGTCAGTGTCGGATTACTGGAGCAGTTGTACATCCCGCCGCCGCCCCGTGCAGAGTTACCGCTGAACGTGCAGTCGGTCACTGTCGGATTGCCAGAGGAGTTGTGCATGCCGCCGCCCTCGTATTGGTCATTCGATCCATCGGCATTGCCGGCGGTTATTGTGAAACCATCCAAGACTGCGGTTTCATCAGTACCGCTGCCAGTAACAACATGGTAGCTGTTTTCATTCCGAGTCGGCTCATCAAGCAAATCGCAGGGATCGGTGACCTCCGCATCGTCGCCATTCAAATCCCCACTGAGAATCGTCTCGTACGCGTTAACATCCCTCGCATCGGGATCTAATTCACTAACGCCGGCAAAACCACCCTCAAGAACAACATCGTTGATAAGCTGAAACGTAACTTGCCTATCCCCCGTCCCATCCGGCACTGCTGAACTACTATCGGGGGTATATAGTCCCTGAGCCGCCTTAATCTCAACAGGCTTAGGAGCAGAATTAGCATCTGCCAGCGCATCCTGCAGGTAATTGTACGCATCGGCCCAGCTTGACCCATCGTTGGCCCCTGTGGCGGCGTCATCCACGTATATGATCTTGGCCGAGGCAGTAACGGAGCCTGCCAGCAGCAGAGCAATTACAGCGACTTCCCGAATCAGGCTTGAACGTCTCGCTCTACCCATCCTACTACCCTCCCGCCCCCCCAATGCCATATCTGAGCCGCCCATGCCCGGCACAGACGACCGACCAACGACAAATCAGCAGAGGTGCCCCGCAATGTTTCCGAACATATACCCTACCATAATCCCGGGCAATTGTCAACATACCTGGAAAATGCGTGAGAATCGATTGTTGGGACTTGCCGATTCATCTCGATAGGGGCTTATACCCAGAGAACTGGGCCATTCTTACGCTGCGCAGATCATGTCGGTGGGGCGAGCCCGCGCTACGCTTGAGCAAAGCGTATTCGATTGACGTGGTCAACACGGCCGCTTATTGCAACAGCTGCGGCGCGAACTCGTTAAGATAGTTGTGCCGGTTGATCCAAGTGTGGCTGCCGGAATCGGCTCCGAGACCCCGACCCGTGATTCCGAAAATTCTTCGCGTCGCAGAATGCTGCATTTGCGGGCCCTGAGCCAAGTGTCTCACTTTAGCCCGCAATGACGCAGATTATTCGAGTTGTCACATGGTATCAGACGCCGCCGATAACTGAGACCGAGGATGGCTGGATCAGGCGAATCTTTCGCGCTATCTGCTCGCGCAAGAGAATTGCTTCTTCAAGGTGCCGCTTGGCAATGTCGGCTTTGAGCGAATCCCTCTCATACCTGTCGGCGTACTCGAGCAGATTTCTCGCTTCCACGAGTTGTCTCTCGAGGTTATCAATCTGGACTTCATCCTGAATCGCACTTATTGAAAGGTCCGCCAGCTCTTTGTTAAGAGAGCTTATCAGGTCACCACCGGTAGACTTGCCCATTTCTTCGCGTCGCTTCGCAAGCTCTATCCTTGCCTTGGCGAGTTTTTCCCGTGCCGGGCCGATCGCACTTAGCGAAACTGCCTTAGACTTGAATAGTTCTTCCTCTCGGGCAAGTTGCTCGGCACATATTTGGACGATCTGTTCTAATTCGCTGGTGATCTCGTCATTTTTGAGCTGCTGATCTATCTTGTCGCGGGCTACGGCTATGCGTTCTGATGTCGCCCTCTCGATAACATCACTAGAGGCCCGGTCCATTTTGATTCTTTGCAGGTCTGACCTCAGCCTTTCAATATCAGCCAGGATCGCGCGGCGGGAAAGGTTGCCATGTGGGCCTGAGAGTTCCCTTAAGCCTGCCTGCATCTCCACCAGTTCTTTTTCTGCACGTCTTGCCTCTTCGGCGGCGAGGTTGCTCGCTGAGTCAAGTCTATTTCTGTGGCCTTCAAAGGCTCCCATCAGGGCCCGGCCAAAGTTCTTTACAATCTCAGCCATAAGCTCCTCAGCCAGCGCCGGCAGGTTCTTGTGAAGGTCAACCGACAGCAGGAAAAGGCCACTCCGCTCCTGGGAGACCGGAGGTGTTCGGGTTGCCGTCCGTGGGGCTCTTTCGCCATAGGAACTGCTGTACCTGGAGTAGTCTGAAAGACCACTCGTGCCGCTGCCGCGCCTCCCGCGGCTCGAACTGCGATAAAGGGAGGACAGACCGCGTCCGTATCTTGACGTGGTCGTAGAGCGGCCGGTAGAGTCCTTGGACTCGGCTTCAGGCGTTGTCGTCGCCGGGCTCTCCT
>CP070675.1:4215660-4235000 GCA_020352215.1 Phycisphaerales bacterium | reverse complement strand
GAATTATGCAAAACAAAGCCAATTTCCCGGGCGTCGAGATAAACGCAACGTCTTTTGGAGAAAAGTATTATGACGATTTTGCCACATTGAGCCTGCGAGAAAACAAAGCCAATCGGCAGCCTTTGGCGGAACGTCGAAGCACTGAGCCCGACAATTCCGGCGTTCTTCCGGATGACTATTGCCCGGTGTTGTCCCGGAAATCCTGAACCGGTGCTTTCGAGGGAGCACGATTTGAAAAAACAAAGCCAATTTCGGGGGAGGCCAAATGGGCGCAACTTCATTTTTGCTACAGAGTTATCAGGATATTCCTCGCCAGCGGGGCGGAGAAAACAAAGCCAAACAAACCCAATCTTGGGCCGCCTCTACGGCTTCGGGATGGGTTTGGCCATGGCCCAGAATACGGCGTTTAGGAGCATCCGACGGAACTGCAGATCGTCGAAATCGCCGGAATAGCCCAATGAAGTGTAGAAAATCCGCGCATTCTTGTATGTATTGGTCCAGGCAACCGGTTCCGGCTCTTTGTCCGGAATCGTGCCGATCAACAGCGGCTTCGTCGTCTCGCGGAGCGGCCGCGTCTCATACAGCGAGCCCTTACTCAAAAACGGTGTCCGGACACCCGACAGTATGGGATGGCCTTCCGCTCCGGCAGCCACCGTGACAGTTGTCGTCGGCCCGCTGCCGTGATGGCCGTGGTAATTTCCGCCAAGGACGTCGTGATCAAACTCAAGCCACTCGGCGTGCCCGGCCGGCGCACTGCCGCGGGTATCGAACGCATGACTCGCGGTGCGAAGGCCAATCAGAGGCTTACCCCTATCCAGGTAGTCGCGCAGGTACTTCATTTGCCCGCCTTCAAATGCCCGGCGACGCACAAACACGAGAGCCAGGTCCGCGTTCGTCAGCTCCTCCATCCCCGAGATGTGGTGACGATCGGCACTGCTCCTTTCAATACTGCCCTGCAATATCTCGCAGGACAGGCCGTATTTCATCTGCAGCTCACGTGCAAAGCCCGGCAGCGTCTCCGCGGCCCCGTACTCACTTTCAGCCGAGATCATCACAACACGAGGGCGTTTATCGTTTGCGAAATGGAAAGATGGCCGACCGGTAAGAACCGTAGACGTGATCGTGGGGCAGACGAGCTTCTCGATGTGCTCTACGATGAGGTCGGTGCCGGTGAAGTGATTTACAAATGGTTTTGCTCGCGAGTTGTACATCGTGTCGGTCATGTCGCGCATCAGAACCACGTTCTTGCCGAACCGCGCCATGTTGCGGAGGCCAAACGGCCGGCCGAGGACGCACATATTCGTATGAACACCCATAAGGATCAAATTCTTTATGCCGCGTTGCTCCAGCAGGTTCCAGATCTCCACGCCCGAGTCACTGATGGCATCTTCATCGTGCATGTCGATGGCCCCGATCTGCTTGCTCCACGCCGAACTCTGCTTGCACATCGGCTGACAATCACAGCCGCCGTCGGAATGATCGATAGGGTAGCCCACCTGCTCCTCGTTATCGTCGAGCCACCTGCGCCAGCTACCTATATCGTCGGGCAGATTCGAGGCCTTCGGTGCCTCCTGGGCGCGTTTGCGAGCAGGATGCTCCTCATAGTGGCCGACGGTGCCGCTGGGTGCGTGGATTATCAGAACGCCCATGCGGCGAGCCCTGGAGACGACGTCGTTCATGTGCGGCGCCAGCTCGGCGACCCGTCGAGTCGCACCTTTGCACCAATGCTGGTCCCACATGTCGCAGATGATAATGGCCGTTTCGGCGGGGTCCCATTCGGCCCTGGTGTACAGCACCCTGAACTTGCCGCCGCCGTCGGATATCTCGACTCTGCTGCGGGCATCCATGAGCAGCGTGTCCGCGCCTGCGGCGCTGCCGGCCGTCAGCAGAGTGCCTGTCACTGCAGTAGTCGCAAGCAGAAACAACATGCTCAGGGTGCCAAGTCTCGTAGTCGTCATAATCAACCTGCTCCAACCAGATTATCTGAGAAATTCCGGCGTCATAGCATGGCGAGCCAACCGCCGTCTACATATATGGTTTGCCCGGTTATGAAGTCGCCGGCACTTGAGGCCAGCAGCACCGCAGCCCCGATAAGGTCTTCCGGCTGTCCCCATCTGCCGAGCGGGGTCTCTGAGAGGACCCACTTGGTGAAGTCCTTATCCGACCACAGGGGTTTGGTAAGTTCCGTGGTTATGTACCCCGGGCCGACGGCGTTGACGTTGATGCTGTACTTTGCCCACTCCACTGCAAGCGTCCGGGTCAGCCCCATCAAGCCGCTTTTGCTGCTGGCATACGCGGCGGTAGTCGGCCGAGCGGCGCTGCAGGTCAGAGAGCCTATATTGATGATCTTGCCGCCCTTGCCCGCGGACTTGCGATGCCGACAAAACGCCTGCGACATCCTGAGAACTGAGGTGAGATTCACGCGATGAACGCGATCCCACATATCCAGGCTCACGTCTTCGGCAGGGCTGCGAATCGTGATCCCCGCACAATTGACGAGGATATCGACGCCGCCGGTTTGAGTGACTATCTCATCGAAAAGACCTTCTATCTTCTCGGTGTTTTCAAGGTCGAAGACAAAGGTCCACACTCGCCTCTGTGTCTGCTTCTGAATCTGCGTCTTGGCCTGCGCAAGCTCCTTGGCCGTACGGGCCACAAGCACAACATCGGCGCCGTGCTCGGCCAGGCCCCTGGCTATCGCAAAACCGATACCTCTATTGCCGCCGGTAACCAGAGCTGTCTTACCGGCCAGATTGAAACGACCACTCTCCATGGCCACATAGTAGAGCAGAAACGCGTTCGATTGGCAAGAAACTGGGCGGGATCCAACACTAAACCAGCCTATCGGTGGGAAAGGCAATTATATTCCGGCGCTCTTACCAGTGGACGCGGCGCGAGTCTTGGCCACTCTCGGCGGCGCGACGACGTGCAGCTTGGTTCCGCCCATGAGCAGGTTCCCATCGCCAAGCACGGCCATCGCGGAAAAGGACTCTGTCGGTGCTGCATAATGGCCCACGCGTCGAATCCGCCCAGGCTGCCGAACGTCGTAAACGGTCAGGCCTTCGAAGGTGACCATGTCGAGTACGTATGCCAGTCCATCTCGCAGAAGAACCTGCTGTGGCCACCTGCCGATGAGACGTTCCAGCGGCAGCGGGTTCCGGCGGCCGAGAAGCCCCAGTTGGGCAATGTCTGCTTCGATCCCTTCAAGCCGATAGACGCTCACAGCGTTTGCCCCGACGCTGACAACTACCTCACCCTCGATGGCCATGCTTCGATATCCATCGAGCCCGACCGTTATCTCCAACTTTTCTTCAGCGCTGAGCCCGTCACCCGGCACCAATCTCAAATCCAGCCGATCACGGCGCACGCCGGGGTCATCGCCCGCGACATAGGGGGTGTAATCGTCAACTACTGCTGTCACTTCAAGATTCTCAGGATTGGTGACATCAACCACAAGCAATCTACCCAGGACATATGCGTAGATCGTCTTTCCGTGCAGCACAATGGATTCCCCTCTGGGCGGGAGATTGCCGGGGCCGGGCCTAACCGTGTAGCTGCCAAGCTTCACCGAGCCCGTATTCGCTACCTCACCGTCCTCGGCGCCAAGCTCTACCGCATCGAGGTAGAACGTTGTCTCCTTTGGCCAGCTATCTCCTTCATCAGCCTGCTCTCTGAGAAAGTAAACACGGGGCGGATCTTGAGCGGACCAGGCGAGTTTGCCCCCGGCATGCCACGAGACGAACGGTCTCCCGGAGTGAGGCATTGCAATTCTCCTGCCAAGCTGCAGCCCCGTTGGCGAAAGCTGCATCCTGCGCAGACCATATCCCATGTGTCTTCCGAAAGCTCCGTTCGGCCCGTCGTACGTCAACAAGATGCCCTGCTCGCCGTCGAAAGCAAGCGCTGCAACACCGCGGTCGCGCTCGGAGTCGTCAGTGCCAACAGGTATCTGACTGATGCACCTAAGGTTGGAGCCGAGCTGAAATACGACGGTCAAGAGCAGAAGCAGCACAACTGCGCCAAGCGACCAGAACATGAGCTTCTTGCCGACCTTCAACCGCCAGTGTCTCCCGACCGCGAACCAGCAGACGACAACGGCCGCACAGCTAAGTGCAAGCACGCCCAAGATGTAACCCACCAAATCGGTGTTGTACCGCACCGCAAAGTCGCCGGCTCCGGGGATCTTCAGAACCCTCAGCTTGTGGGCGAACCACATCCCCCTGGGCTCAGCCTCGGTGAGCCTCACTATCTCCAGAGGCCGTTCCATCATGAGGTTGATCACGCTGAATCTTTCGATGGGCGGCACCAGCAGGGGAAGGAAATAGACCAACAGGGCCCCCGCTATCGAGAGTATCACCGCATACACGGGTTTGCGAATAAGGCAGCCCGTGACAAAAGCAATGCTGTAGATCAGAATGAGCGCAAATGTATGGCACCCCAAGAGACTATGGAGAGTGCCCAGATCAGACCTCGATGAGCTGGGGGACAGCTCGATCGCACAGATCTTAACGATAAGTGGAAGACAGAGAACGACAAGCACCACAGCCAGCCCCATCAGATACTTCGCGACCAACCACCTGCCTATCGCTATCGGGCGCGATTGCCAGAAGCAGGCCAATTCATCCTTCAGGTCCGCGCATGTAGCGGCCACAGCCACCAGTATCGCAAACAAGCCACCGAAGAGCGTGACGATCCCCTCAACCATATCCGAGGCAGACACGTCCCGCCCAGGCTGATAGTTGACCACCACGTCGAACAGCGGCCAACCCAGAAAGATCACCAGGCCCGCAAACAAGAACCATCGCCGCTGGCGCCACTCCTTCCACATTAGTGCCGTGCCGTACTTCATACTCTTGAACGTCCTAATCTGCCGAAACGATAGCCGGCCCAAAACAGAAGGCACGCTGCCATCAGCAACTGCAACGCAATTAGCCTGGGCAACATCTCATAGTCTCCGTCGAGAGTCGCTTCAAAAAAGCCATATGGCGTAATCTCCAACGACGCTCTATTGAAGTGGTGTCCAAGAAAGACCTCGAATGCAAAGGCTGCAAACGCCCATACGACAAGGACCCCGATAGCTACCAAGCCAGCTCTGGCCTCGCTCGGCTGGCGGACACCAAATGCCACCGCCCACACCAACACGGCAAGGCCAAAGGCAGCACCTCCCAGGTAGGGTATGACTATCGCTGATGCGCTCTGCTCTCTGCCCGCCGCCGTAACCAACGCCCCGATCATGCTGCCGAGTATCGGTCCCACGCAGACGGCTGCGCCTACGAGCATCTTCACCGCAAATATCTTCCACGACGGCACCGGAAGGGCCAGCAGCATATCCAAGCACCCTTCCTGTCTCTCTTCCGCCACAAGGCCCATTCCCACCAGCAAAGGCATCAGAAATGACCCGCCGATGACGGATAAGCCCACGATGATCTGATCCGGCATGAGCCGACTCCGCAGCCCGACAAGCGTCGACCCCATCAAGAGCACACACCCGTAAGCCAGCTTCCAGCGCTGCTGCCGCCATTCTTTCCAAAAAAGCGACTTAATCATGCCCCAACCGCTTGCCCCCGATTCCCAATCACATACGCCTCGAATATCTCATCCAAATTCAGGTCAACTTCGCGGACTATGTCGGATCCGCTCTTGTTCTGAATCGCAGACCGCTTTTGCTCTGTGAAGTTCTCTACCGTGACTGTGACATCGCTCCCGGCTCGCACGACGTCGAGTATCCCTTCAATTCCAGACAAGTTGCCGTCTGCTCCGCGCAGCAAAAGCTTCTTCACGCTCTGGCGAAGCTCGTCCGTCTTCTGAGCCTTGACGATGAAACCACCTTCGAGAATGGCAACGTAATCGGCCACGGGCTCAATCTCATAGAGCAAGTGACTTGAGAAGAACACCGTGACACCATTGCTTTGCAGCAGGCTAATCACGTGGCGCAGGAAATCCTTCCTGGCGATAGGATCAAGTCCCAGTGTCGGATCATCGAGTATCACCACCTTTGGCCTGTGTCCTAACGCCAACAGCAGCGCGAGCCTGCTGTTCTGTCCCTTGGACAGATTCTTGACCTTGCAGCGCCTCGGCAGCTCCAGCAAATCCAGCAGTTCTTGTGAGTACTTATCGTCCCAACTCTCGTAGAAGCTGCCGACCCATTTGAGAATCTCCTCCACTCGCATCCAGCCGAACATCTGCTGGTCTTCCGCCATGTATCCCACGCTCTGCCGGACTTTCATGACGTCCTTCTGCGAATCCAAACCGGCGACCGTGCAGCGGCCTCTCGCGCACTTCAACAGACCCATGAGAATTTTGATTGCTGTCGTCTTGCCGGCGCCGTTGCGCCCCAAGAAACCGAATATGGAGCCTGTCGGCACCTCCAAATCCACGCCGCGCAGAACCACGTTGCGCCCGTACGCGAAATGCAGCCCCTCTATCTCTATTGCCGGCTCACTCATCATGCTTAGCCCCTGTCTTGTCTCTTTGCGAGCTTATTCGGTCGTATTCTTTCTCAAGCTGCTCGTGCATCTGCTCGAGACTAACGTTTAGATGCACCGCCTGCACCGCGGCCTCACGTAGTATCTTCGCTACGGCCTTCTTTCGCTCGGAAGCAGAAATTGTCTGTCTGTTGGCGGCGACATAAGTGCCGCTGCCTCGTTCGATCCGCAAGATACCCTCGGCGCAGAGTTGGCTGTAGACCTTCAGGATCGTATTCTGATTGACCGCCAGTTGGCTCGCTAATTGCCTGACGCTGGGCAGCAGGTTCCCCTCTCGCAGAAGCCCTGTCGCGATCTGATATTTGATCTGGTCGATGATCTGCCGATAGATCGGCACGGCCGAAGATGGTTCTATCCGCACAAAAATAGGTCTTATCTCCTACAGCCAATCGATATACTGTTATATATAACTATAACACCTATCGGCCGGACGTCAACAGAAAACTGAAATTTTTTTGAAAATTTCCCCTCCTCCCGCCGCGAAATCGACCTTACTTGACTTAACTCCAGCTAAAATAAGGACATATATTTTATGGCCGAGCTGCTTGGCAAGCCCCTGTCTCGCTGCGACGCTTCAGAATGCTCTTCTGACCGCCTCGGTAGCCGGGCTGCCTGTGGGAAGGCTCTGCGGCCGTTAAGCTTCTGCGGGCGCACGGTCCGTGTCGCTCGACATGAAACAACCGGGGCCTATACCTGATCGGCATAGGCCCCGAACTCATACAACATCATCGGCCAATTGTGTAGCCTTGCTGCAAGACACTACGGCGCCGGCCACAACGCCACATCAAGCCATGTGTCGGCCAGCTCCGCATAGTCCTTGAAGTTGATGCTCCTGGACTTCTCTGGCTCGGCATCATACAGCTCCACAGGCAACGTCAACGGGATGTACAACTCGCCGTCACCCGGTGTGTCATCTGCAACGTAGGCAGCCTGCCCATCCGACAACGCGTAGTTGAAGATTTGGACATCGTCCAGCATTCCCACGAAGAAGTGACCCAGAGGAGTGAGAGACTGCCTCACGGCGTGGGCATTCTCCTCGTACTTGGCCCCGATATGGAGAGGCTCACCGGGCGAGGCGATGCTTTCGAAGCTGTTGTCCGGCCCGCTGTTCTCGAGCAAGCCATTGCGATACATTCGGAGCTCGCCTGCTCCGGTGTCGCGCACGACCACTACATGCACCCAATCGCCGACGGCGAAGTTGTCGCTGGGACCATTCAAGGTCGACTTTGTCACATCGTCATCGATAACCAAGCGCAGGTCGCTGCCCTCGAACTTGACTGCATATCGTTTTCCACTTGCGCGGCCGTTCGGACCAATCCCGCCGGTATCGAACTCAGTTCCATTGGTGCCGTTGCAGATAACGAACTCCTTGTCGGAGCCGGCGACATGCGAGCTCTTGATCCAGAATGCAATCGAGAACGAACCGGTGGTGAACTCCACCGCCGGATTGTCCGTGACTGTTATGTAATCGTCGACTCCATCAAACTCAATCGCCTGCCCGGAATGGCCCGCGGCATAGATCAGCAAGCCGGCGGCGGTTCCGTGGCTGCTGCCGGCACTGTCGCTGGTATTGCCGTCGAACTGCCACCGGGCACCTGCGGGGCCGGTCAGCGACTCTGTCGGAACAAACGAATCGGTCTCAAGCCAGCTCTGTGCCATGATCTCAAGATCCAAGTAGTCGACTATGCAATCGTCATTGAAGCTCGCTTCCGGTTTCAGCAGTGACGCAACACATCGAGGCCCATACAGCCTGATATCGTCAACGAACAGGTTACCGGTACCTCCAACCGAGGGACTGAGCCTGTTGCCGACGCCAATGTAGATCTTCTTTACAGACATGAGATTCACGGGCGCGAACTTGCTGAGCTCAAAATAGAGTTCCTGCCAACTGGTTGTCTGAACCCGACTGTCACTGGTATCTGGAACGTCTATCCGGGTGCCGGCAGTGTCCTGCAGACCTACGTACAGCGGTGCGGCTGCACTATTCGGATCGCCGTAGACCCACAGCGACAAGGACTTGACACCCTTTCTCGTGAAATTCTGTGCGACAGGGAACTCGCGTTCGGCTTCTGCATAGAACGGGAACGCCGTGAGGTCAAAGCCGTACGGCATCGACTGCGCGCCACCATGAACGATAGTCTGCTCGGCAAATGGAGCGCTCAGGTAACCGATAGTCGAGCCGGTGCCGTTGCCCAGCCTGCCGGGCGGAGGGTCGGTGTAACCGAAGCCATCTATCCACGTCTGGAATATCCTGTCGAGCGAAAAGTCGTTGTAGTCCTCAAAGTTGTCGACGATGACGTAATCGGCAACAGTGAAGCTCCAGACCTTCCCTAAGCTCACGGTCCCATCGGTGTTCTTTTCGTTGACCTTCCAGTAATAGGTCTGATTGAACTCGAGGGGTGACTCGGCGGGCAAATAGCTGGTAGCACTGAGCAGGCCTCGATAGATACCCGGTGTTGTACTATCGGCGGCGGCCACGGCGGCCTCATCGGTGCCAAAGTACACCTCATGCTGAGAGGCCTTAATTCCAGGCAGCCACGACAGAGTGACGGTATCCGGTATATCTGTAGCCCCGTCAGCAGGTGAAGGCCCGTAGGCCTTCTCCGGCAGGTATGGCGACGGGCCTACGTACTCGGCGCTGATGATCTCCATCGTCGGGATACCAGGGCCACGCCAGGAGACTATTAGACGGTCGCCAATCGTATTCTCCTTCATAAGGGCCTCGATGTAATATCTCTCGCCGCCCACAAGGCTCTGCGGCGGCGACTGCACCGGGGCGTCATCACTGTAAGCGATCGAAACCGCATTGGCTGGATCCTGGTCGGTACTCAAACGTAGCTCACCCTCGTCCTGGGCGTCGATCTCGAACGTATAGTCGCCCGTCTCCGGGACGAAAAGCCAGCCGCGAAGCCGGCTGCCAAATTGCTCGGCCCAGTTCGGAGGGGCCTGCATGACGTACACAAACTCCTGGCCGTCGGGATCGTCGGGATAACGAGAGTTGCCCGTTAAGTTGGCCACAGCCTCGCCACTGATGTCGAACCACCACTCGCGCAAGATCTTACCCGGACCCGCAGCCACGGTCTCGAAGCTCCAGACCTTACCCTCGCGTTCCGTGCCGTCTGACTCCACCTCGTTGACGCGGAAGTAGTAGGTGGTTTCGGCCAAAAGCATTCCCGGATCGTACGTCGTCTCTTGCTGAATGCCTTTATCTGTGCCGCCGGTACCATCGGCCACTGCGGCCTCATCGGTTCCGAAGAACACATGGTGTCTCAGTGGCGTCGCTGACTGACCTTCTTTCCAAGCGAGCTTTATATCAACCATCACGTCAGTGGCTCCGTCTGCGGGCCTGGGGTCCCATGCCGTTAGCGCCATGGCTACAAAGCTCCAGACATCGCCCGTGACGATAGTGCCGTCGCCCGCCACCTCATCTATCCGCCAGTAGTATGTCGTCCCTTCCGTGAAGCCGGGGGCATGCCAGTACAAAGTCCAGGCCTGCTCCATCACGAAGTCCGCTTCAGTCAGCGTCGCACTCGTACCGACATACACGCGATGAGCTACCGCCGTATCACCGGCCGTCCACTGCAATAGCGGTGCGGTCACATCCTGGGCACCGTCGGCCGGATCGGGATTTCTGGCCTTGGAGAAGAATGCGGTCAGCGCATCACTCGTCATATCCACAAAGCAGATTTTGCAGTTATCAGCACCGGCTGCCGGCATGATGGTCAGGCGACCATCGGTCAACTCTATCGTCACGTTGTACTCGTCAAAGTTATCTTCGCCGTCCGGGTCCTCAACCACAGTACCTTCCACATCGAAGTTATCGATCTGGTCGGTGTTCGACGGATCACCACAAACCAGATGGATGTCGTAAGTGCCGTTGGGTAACTCGATCTCCCATATCGCATCCGCACCCTTCTGGAGGTGGTTCAAGGTGTCGTACCGCTGATCGGGTGAGCTTCCGTTGTTGCGGTCCCGCGTATCGACCTTTATGTCTCGGTCCCACCCATAACTGAAACCGTTGCCGCGATCACCGTACGGTTCGCCGTAGTCGGGCAGATAGTCCGGTGGTATCGGCGATCCCTGTGACTGGAAATTGACCCCCAGGGTGCTGCCGCTGGCGACTCCTGCGGTCACGCTAAAGACCAAGGCCAGAAAAATCAATCTTCTGTACATCATAATAGTCCTCCTTCAAAACAAGGATAGGATGACTGTGCTCTGGCTACACACCAAAACATTTCCTCTATTCCCGGGCGGGCCTCCCTACCTTTGCTTCTTGCAAGGCCTGTCTCGGACAGCCCAAGAGAAAAACATCACATATAGATCTCTCCCTAACCGCTTGTGCCTTCGCACTGGAGTTAATCAGGTTCCAATTCTGCCTCCTTTCCCAAGGAACCCGATACGGATTGCCAGTTGATGGATTGAAGTCGTCCTTGCGGGCTACTGGCCGCGTCCAGGATGCGCGCACACAGCAACCACCCCTCCTTCACTCTCTTCAAAAACCATCAAAACCTGCCTGTAGAAAACGAAAATTCGCAGACCTAACTACCTATTTATACCACATCTCCCGCTGCGACTTCAAGAGAAATCTTCGACTCGCCAGCGCCTTTCCAGCAAGATTGTGCACGAACGAGACCCATTTGGCGGAAAAACGCCGCCAAGACCTAACCAGAAACCTACACTTCAGGTTCAAATGATCCGGGTGTCCAGTCTTCGATTCGGCACGGTACCACCTCTACGAAACCGCGCCGCGGATCATCGGGGCATTCAAAATCAGACTCAGGAGTCGTTCTTCTTCGCCAGAACGACCACACGATTGCGAAGGTTCACAGAGCCGTCAATCACGACGAAGCCCTTCTGTTTGGCAACCGAGACAGTCCGCTCAAAATCCTCCCCCGACACATGCCCTTTTGGCTCCGACAGCAACAACCTCGCGGCCGGTTTCATCACGTCCCACATCTGAGAGAAAAAGCTCGCAGTATCAGGAATCTCGTGGACTACGGCCGCTGCAAGAACAAAATCAATTCTTTCGCCCAGATCGCCCAGGCCAAGAGAATTATCGCCACATAGACGCGTTTCAATTCTACCGGCCAATCCCGCCCTGCGTGCACGCTTTTCGAGCGACCTGATCATCTTCTCCTGCACATCGACACATATGACCTTACCGGTCGGCCCCACCATCCGGGCAAGGGGCAGACTGAAAAAACCCATTGCGCAGCCGACATCGAGAACCTTCATGCCCTCTGCCAGATATGGACCGAGCATCTTCTTGGGATTCTGGCCGAACTTCCTCAGCGGGCAGTTAAGTAGATAGCCCAGCCATACAGGACACCTTCTCTTAGCCATATTCTTCTCCTCTGATTTAGAGCCTATTCGCCGACTCCGCGAGCCTGCTCAGCTACGGCACGGCAGCCCAAGACCACAGTAGCATGCTACTGTGGTCAAGGAACCTTTCTGTCACCCTCAAGCGGCAAATCCGCGATGAGCAGCATATTCGGTATCACTCGCCGAGCCGGTCTACTTCTCCCCGGTGCTTGCCCTATCTGGGACGTTTGAAGACCAGAACCACGTCCCTGGTCTCACCATAAGACTTGTTGGTGTCGAAGCCCGTGACCAGCTCCCAGCCCTGCTGTCCCAGATCGTTCATGAGACTATCCAGCTTCTGCTCATCGAACTTGCCCCCAAGAAAGCCGGAGGTCGCCAGTTTTATCGTTTTGTACTCCCATCCCATTCTATTGTCTCCTGTTCACATGACAGAGCAAATCGCCGGCAACCTACATTGAGCTGCCTCAATCTTGCGGTCAAAATGTAAGAGGCTGAAAAACGTTAGTCAAGGAATACTGTGGTTGCTGTTTGTGGCTGGCTGGAACAGACATGACCTCCGCCTGGCCGTAGCTACATACTCAACGGGATCACAGGTGAAGAATGATTTGAGGTCGCCCTGCCTTGTATGACCCCGAGCGGGTTCCGTCTCTTCTCTGAGTGCTTCCGTATACAAGTCGGGATGCGCATCAAATCCGGAGCATTGAGACAATATCTGTTGCTGTTTTGCGAGAATATTGTTAACAAGAACGCCAAGATGGCTATCGAAGGTAACAACAGAAGGTATCGCGTGTTCATAAGTGTGGCCGACCCAAGCGCCGATGCTCACTGCGCGAGTTTGATAGCTACTCTGCGGCAAAGCGACCAAGACATTGAATTTGTCGGTGTAGGCGGTCCGAAGATGGAGGCGGCCCGCTGTCAGTTGCTGCAAACCACCGTGGGCCGGTCCGCCATGATCTACAAGTCTTTCGGCCAAATTGCTCACTTTTACGCGCTCATCAAGCGTATAGCTCGGTACTTCCAGGAGAGCCGGGTCGATCTGGTTGTCATTTGTGACTCGCCGGCATTCAACTGGCACGTTGCGAAGGCTGCAAAGAAACGGGGTATAAAGACGCTCTACTACGTTGCCCCACAGCTTTGGGCATGGGCGGGCTGGCGAATTGGCAAACTGAGAAAACGATGCGACAAGCTCTGTTGCATACTGCCTTTCGAGCAGGAGTGGTTCGGCAGAAGAGGAGTGGACACTACCTTCGTCGGCAATCCTTTGTTCGACGAGATTCAGGGCGATCTGAGCACCTACAAAAAGGACTACGCGAATCTCGAATCAAAAGAGCTGACACTGGCTCTTATGCCAGGCTCGCGAACGGCTGAGATCGCGTCGCTGTGGAAACCAATGCAGCAAATAGCGTTGCGAATCAAGCAGAAGTATCCGAGAATCAAATTCGTGGCTGTGGCGGCGGATGCCGAGCGTCAACGTGCTCTGCAACAGGCCCAGTTGCCCGGCTTTGAGTGCCGGTACTCTGTAGACACGGTCAGGGAAACAGCGGCAGCAGCGGACTTTGCGCTTGTGGCCAGCGGCAGTGCAACGCTGCAAGTGGCATCGGCCGGATGTCCCATGGTCGCGATGTATCAGTCCAGCAGAATCCTGTGGTGTTTGGTGGGATGGTGGCTCGTCCGCCCGAAATACTTCACCCTTGTCAACCTCCTGGCTGATAAGGAGCTCGTGCCGGAGTTCATGCCCTACTTCACTTCCATCGAGCCGATTGTGCGGTGCGTCGAAGAACTCCTGGCGGACGGTGACAATCTGGCCCGCATCAGCAAAGAGCTAATCGAACTCGCCCAGCCGCTGGCAAACACAAAGGCAAACGAAGAGGTCGCAAAGATACTCATGAAAATGCTGCGTTAGGTGTTTGGGCCTTGGACTTTCGCAGAAATCTCGCCCTTTGAATCCGGGGAACCTTGGTGAACGAACACACCGCCATTCGAAAGTTCGACGTCACGGCAACACTCGCCTGCATCGGCACGCTGTCCGCCTGGTCTCTCGGGCCCATCTTCATATCTTATCTGGCCGGCTTCGTAGATTCGTGGACACAAAATCTCCTGCGTTATTCCGCAGCGTGTCTGTTCTGGCTGCCGTTGCTTCTGTTTTCTCTGAAGAAGAAACGTTTCGACAACCGCATATGGAAAAAGGCTCTTCTTCCAGCCACAGCAAACGTAATCATGCAGAGCCTGTGGGCCGCGGCGTTCTACTATGTCGGGCCGGCCTTCATGGTTCTGCTGACCAAGACAAACATAATCTGGGTGGCGAGTTTTTCGCTGATGTTCTTTCCGGAGGAAAGGCCGCTTGCCAGAAGCAAACGCTTCTGGGCGGGGCTGGTGCTCTCGGCGCTGGGAGTGGTCGGCGTGATCTATTTCAAGGAGGACTTCGCCGCTACCGGGACATTGACGGGGGTCATCATCGCCATGGCTGCGGCCTTTATGTGGGGAGCGTACACAATCTCGGTGAAGATAACGTTCAGGGACGTAAGCTCACGCGAGGGCTTCTCAGTTATCAGCGCGTACACGGTCGCTGGGCTTGCCGTCGCTGCGCTACTCTTTGGAGACATAGGGCGGTGCGTGACGATGGGTGTGTGGCAGTGGGCGTCTGTCGTGTTCTCGGGCGTCACGGCGATCGCATTGGGTCATGTATTCTACTACGCAGCGATCAAGCGTATCGGCGCGACGATCCCGGCGCTGGTGATATTAGCACAGCCGTTTGCGGTGCTGGCGATCTCACGTGTCGTCTTTGGTGAATCATTGAACGTCCTGCAGTTGCTTTTCGGTGCGATTCTACTCGTGGGTGCTGGCCTTGCCATCTGGGCTCAACAGCATCTGAGGCGCCAACCGTAATTCCCGTCATACAATGTGGCACAAGACGCTCATTTCGCACGCGCAGAAGTAATAAAAATTCGCCATCCGTGTATGAACTTGCGCCCCCAGGCATCTATATATAATGAAGATACGACATGAGCGCAGAACCAAGGCAAAACGAATCGACGCTCGTCTGTGCGGCGCAGAATGGCGACAAAAAGGCGTTGCAGCTTCTGTTTGAGCGAAATTGGGGCTGGGTGAAGGCCTTGGTCTGGGGGCTCGTTGGCGACCGCCACGATGTTGACGATGTTCTGCAGGAAACCTGTGTTCGTGTTATCAGCAAGATCGACACACTGCGTGAACCGGAGCGGTTCCGAGCGTGGCTGGCGGTCATAGCTCGTCGGCAGGTCTTGCAGTACAGCCGGAAAAGATGCCGAAGACCGCAGCCGGGGGACTTGGAGCTTGCCGTCGGCCAACACGATGAGCAAGTGGACGAACCGCTCACATGCATGGAGCGCGATGAACTCTGCCAGCAAGTTCACGACGCAGTTAGATGCTTGCCTGAGAAGTACCGCGAAGTATTTGTGCTGGCGCATTCGGGCGATCTTAAGTATGGGCAGATAGCCGAGATACTCGATATTCCCGTGACGACCATGCAAATCCGCCTCGTGCGGGCACGACGAATGATCTACGAAACGGTCACTAATAGAGACAAGGAGAAGGCACACAAACGATGAGCATGACAGATGAGACGTTGCAGACATTGATAGGTAAATACCTGGATGGTGAAATCTCACCTGATGAAGAGCGGACGCTGCAAGATGAACTCGTGCATAACCGCCAGGCGAGGGAACTCCTTGAACGACTTAGGGCTATTCGTCAGTGTAGCCAACAAGTGGTTGAATCCGCTGTGACCGAGCAAGGAGATTCGCCTGGCGAAATCTTCGAGCGGGCGTGGCAACATAAAGGCAGGCGCTCAGCGTGCCAGATTGCGCGGGGAGGCGGTTGGCTGCGGTTTGCAGCAGGGCTGGCAGCGGGCCTTCTTCTGGGCCTCGTGCTGCACTTCGTTCTAAGCGAGCACTCAGGTCCACCTGATGTTACCGAAGATGCCTTACGTCCGCCAGGCTTCATGGAGTCTCGGTTAGAGTCCCTTCGCTCGGACTATGCCGGCGATGCCGTCCGCAGCGTCGACTGGTACAGCTTTACCGACGAGGCCGGGGATCAGTGGCTTGTTGAAGGGTTCCGGGAGAACATTGCTAAACCGGCTGCCTATTATGGCGACTTGTAACACGCATTTGGTTTTAGGTTGGAAAGGACAGTAAGATGAAAACGACAAATGTATCCGTGATGCTCCTTGTGACATTGCTCACCTGGAACGCAACGCTCTACGGCGAAGCCGACGAGCGTCCCTACATAGGAGTCCTCCTGGACACATCACCCCTGCCTGACCTTTTGGCCAAGCATCTGGAGCTACCCTCCGGCCGCGGCATACGCGTCAGCAATGTGGTCGTCGGTAGCCCCGCCGATGAGGCCGGACTGGAACGCGACGATATCATTGTCCAGTTTCAGGATCAGGATATTGAAGACTACCAGGAATTCGTCGATCAAGTGCGAGAGGCTAGCGTGGGAGTCAAAGTCAGCCTCGAGATAATACACCTGGGCAAGCGAAAGACAATCGAGCTTGAGCTTGGAGCGACGAAGGATGAACCCGAGTGGAAGTATCCAACTGAACCGGCATTCATCGAGTCGTGGCAGCCGAAGCGAATGTTCCGCCTCAAGCCCGGCGAAAAGGGCTGGAACCAGATTCCGTTTGAAAAAACACCTTGGCCCCGAGTCGAATTCAAGAAGTTCTTCAAAGAGTTGTATTCGTTCCACCATTCCGAGGACGGCGAAAGCTACTCTGTCACGATTGAAGGCAGCCCGAACGATGACGATACCGAAATCACCGTTCGCATCGGCAACGACGAATACAAGACAGGCGTAAACGAGATAGACGAGCTACCAAAGAAATACCGTTCCATAGCAGAAGAAGCCCTGGAAGATGCCCGCAAGGCATCGAGACGAGGCAAACGGAAGGTAGACATACGCTTCGAGTCCCCCTGGCCGCAGGGGGACCGGGGCCGCATCTTCAAGGACCAACGCTTTCAACCCGATTTGCCACAGCCCCCATTTTGGCCGGACAGCCCGATGCTCGAGGAGATGGAAAAGAGGATAGAGAAGTTGGTGGAGGAACTTCAAGAGCGCATCGAAAAGCTGGAGAAGCAAAACAGCGAATTCTTCGACCGCTACCCGGACAAGCCGGATAAGAGCAAGCCCACCAAAGACAAAAGCCAAATCCAGCCGGACGAGGACAGAGAACTCAAGGTCTGAACTCGACGCAAAATGTGACAGCCAACGCCCTGGGGCAAATCGACACTCCGTCGGCTTGCCCCAATGCAGTCGGGCCGGATGGCTTTGAATCTTCCATCTGACTGTGAGTGCCTTGCCTCTGGATCGGATACCTGGTATAATACCTGTGTGCGAACGACGTGAACGAGGCGGATCTCTTGTTCGGCCAGTTTTTGTCTGAATGGAGGAGTGAACGTATCCAGAGTGGCATCGTGAGTTTGGGCGTTGTGGTTGTTGATGCTAGAGGGGAGAATCCGGAGGATGAAACGCGAAGAACCAGAAGCACGGTCCTACTATACCAGGTATGGTTCTTCTTCACACCATTGCCGTCCCCGGCTGGGCCGGCTCGCTCGTGGCCTCGGGCGACAACCGCGAGGGTCAGTGTGGCGTTCCGGCAGGCAAAGACTCTGCAGCCGTCTCGGCTGGCGCCTCTCACAACATGGCCTTGAAATCCGTCGGCAGGCGAATCGCTCTTACCGTCCGGCAGCGTGGCTCGGAGCTGTGGGTTATGGAGAACTTACTGCCGGCATCGACAGCCACAGAGGGAGGTCGGTAGTGGAATCGGAAGGCTTGTTTGGGCAGCCGACTTTGATATGAGAAGGGTAAGCCTACTATGAAAGGCACGTTCCTGTCTACCTTGACGAGGGCAACATTGCTGCAGGCAACGGCATTCTTGTCTTACCGGCAAATCCCAGAGAAAGGGGATCAAAGATGTCAGAACTCAGACCTAGAAAAGTCATAGAGGAACCAAGAGCAAAATCTCTTGCGGGGGACCCTGCCAAAGCCGGCAAAGGCACAATCCCGTTCCTGGCCGCCTTTGTTCTCCTGCCCGCTGCTTTTGCGCATGCTTTTACCGTTTGTAAAGATGACGGTTGCACCTACAAATCCATCAAAGCGGCGCTGACGGATCCAGCCACCCTCGGGGCAACAATCATCGTCAAGCCAGATATCTACTATGAGAGCAATTTGACCGTCACTGGTGGCAGAACGCTCCAAGCGGAAAACTACGACAACCCGGAATCGACGATTATCGATGCCAACGATGCAGGTCCGGTTTTCTCCGGCGCGGGGGACGTGGGGGGCAACGTCGAGATCATAGGCTTCACCATCAGAGGGGGCAACACCGATGCACCAGGGGCCGGCATCCGTACGATGAACCATGTGGCCCTTCGGAAGCTGATCATTGAGGATAATGTCTCCAGTTACGCTGGTGGCGGTATTGGGTCTAATACCGGTGGCGGCACTGTGACGATTGACAGGTGTACGATCCAAAACAACAGGGCTCCGATCGGCGGTGGAGTCTGGATGTGGGGGCCCGATCACGCCATTATCACCGACTGTGACATTATTGGGAACGAGGCGTTCGGCAACGCGAGTGGCTCGGCAAGCGGCGGCGGAGTCTATTCGAGCTCTTACAACGACCTGGAGATTCGGAACACAGAGATCACGGGCAATGAGTGCACGGGTTCAAAGAACTATGGTGCAGGCATTCATACCAACGGCACGGCGCGGCTGTTCAATGTCACGGTGTCGAGCAACAGTGCTGACGACGGGTCCCCGTCCGAAGGTGGCGGGATAAGTGTCGGTGGGAGTTGCGAGCTGAAAGGCGGAGAGATTAGTAACAATCAAGCGAACAAAGGTGGGGGGGTGTACGTTTCCTCCGCCGCCGTGCTGACCTCGTCGGCGGTCATATCCGGCAATACGGCCCGTGAGGGCACAGCAGGCAGTGGCGGCGGCGTCTACTGCGACTATCCGGCCAGTGTCAACATCTCATGCGGGACCGTAAGCGGCAATACACCGGACGACATCACTTGCCTTCCACCAGGCGAACCCCCGTCAGGGGCCACTGGAGATAGCGCCGACAATAACGACACCAGCGCCACGGATGCCGACCCGGTCAATACCTTCACAGGGGAGCTGTTCAATCAATTCGTACCCGATATCGACCTGGGAGGGCCGATGCCGCTGTTCTTCGCACGCTATTATGCATCGGGTCTGTTGAACGCCAATATCACCGGCAGTCTGGGCAATAACTGGAGGCACAACTTTGAATGGACGCTCACGTACGTGGGCACGGATGTCTACATCGTCAATCATCGGGGCAGGTTGATTCAGTTCTCCCAGAACGGCCCTGCCTGGGATCTGGCTGGTAAGACCGATATCGTGTATCAACTGAGCGAGGCTGGCGGCACCTTCACCCTGCTCGACCCACGCAGCGAACAACTGTATACATTCAACCCGAACGGACAGTTGACGAGTATTGCGGACGGAAAGGGCAACGTCCATTCCCTCAGTTATGAT
>CP070675.1:4164329-4215560 GCA_020352215.1 Phycisphaerales bacterium | reverse complement strand
CCGTGACATCTACCTCGCTGTCCCGAACTGTGTACGTTCCGGTCATGTCCTCTTTGATCGTCAGCGTGTTCGTGCGCGTACCTCGCGAGCTTTCCCTTGTGAACTCCCATTTGCCGACGAGGGCAGAGGCCGTATCGATCTTCTTGCCTGTTACGTCACTGGTGCCTCGGGATGTCACGAGCTGGCCGTTGAGGGTCTTTCCATCGAGCTTACCGTTGAACTTCATCTCGAACGTGCGATCTCCGAAGCCCGCCTCCATCCTGAACATCACCTGATCGCCTTCGAGGGTGAGCTCGTCGACAGCCATCGCTCCGCCAAAAAGTCGGTACCGTGCGGTCATGTCCGGGTAAACAGTCAGAGTGCTCGTACGAGTACCTCGATCGGAAGTGGTTGTCAGCTCCCATTTGCCCACAAGCTCGGCCCCGAAGCGCTCGCCGTTAGCCTCGATCTCACCTCGCTGACTCGTGAACTTCCCGGTGAGCTTGTGACCCTTGACGGTCCCCTCGTACGTCGATTTGAACTCGCGCTCACCGAACTTGCTCGTTCGAGAAAAACTCAGCTTGCCGTCCTCGCATTTGACGTTCGCAATTGAATGTTCGCCCCGCTCGCCGGACCACTTGCCCCGCAGCGCACCGTCCGCGTTCTCGGATATTGTCAGTCTTCCTTTGATATCTCTTTCGCCGATACTGTAGCTGATGTCCCAGGTGCCAAGGGCGGCCGGCATGGGCTTCATGCGGGTACCAGTGGCAGGAAACTCACCCCAATTGGTTGTCACCGTGCCCACGAGCTTGCCGCCTTGGAGAGTGCCCGCATAGCTCATTCTGAACTCTTGATCTCCTCTCCGGACCACGCGAACAAAGCTGAGTTTTCCATCTTGGAATTTGAACTCGGACAGTTCGTCGTCGCCCCACGTGCCGGCAAGGGTGCCTTCCGCTTTCTTGGAAACGGACAGTTTCGTGAAGCTGTCCCTGCTGCCGTATCTCGTCGCGATGTCCCAGTCACCCGTGACCTCGTCGGCCGCAAACACCTGTGATGTGGCAACAACCGACAAGATAATCGAGGCCAAACACAGACACCTTCCCACACTCTTGTTACATGTCACCTGGTTCATAGTATGCCTCCCGAAAAAAGTTCCTTCTGTCATTGGCGGCTTATATGCTCGCCCTGAGGTGCCAGACGGCGCCTCGGATAACAGTCCGCAACAAAATCTCTGAGTCCAATCTTGTAGAGAGGGCAACGATTCTACAGCCCGGCCGTTTACACTGCAAGCATTCCCCGGACGAATAATCGCCCCGAAAATCCTGTCGCGATATTTGACGGCATCAGTTCGCAGAGAACTTTGCCACCCGAGATTTCCCCTCTACGCCTGATTTCACTGTGTCCCCCAGACCCAGGGCCTCATAGGCACGAATCTGCTCGGCGAAGGCCCGGGCGATCACAGTATTGACCCAGGTCCGGTGGTGGGCCCCGGAGTGTGGGTTTGTAACGGTTAATTCGGGGATGGCCCGGCGGACCGACTGCAGTGGCCGATGCCAATCCGCAAAAGCAACGTCGTTGGTACGGGCCCATTCCTTCAGCCACTGATATGAATGGGATGAATCTTCCGGAAGACTGGCCCAGCCGACAACGAGCTCGGCGCCGAGCTCTTGCGAGGCAGAAACGAGCCGCTGCAGGCAAGACTCCTGCAGCTGGGCCACGCAAGGCATTTCGGAGGTAGTTTCTTGCTCCGGCGGGCCAGCTATTCTGCGGCTAATCCGGATGCGCCCGACAAGGAGCTTGAGTCGTTTGCCGATCTCCGTCCCGTTTGAGAACCATTGCAGCGGCTTTACCCAGAGTCCCCAACGAGGATTTCCCTGTACGAGGTGCCGATGCCGGTATCCGTCTTTGAAGAGAACATCGTCCACATGATCATTTTCACATCCCAGGAACAGGATCAGGTCGGGCTTGCCCAAGATGTCTGCGTATCGACGCAAACAAAGCAGAGTCTGTTCGCCGCCAAAGCTGGCAAGACCTAAATTGGCCACGCCGTATTTCTTGTGATACGTTCCATCTTGCATGTTCAGCATGAGATCAAGCTGGAAAGGATACGAGGCGTCGGCCGGCAGGCCGGTGCCCTGGGTATACGAATCGCCGAGCGCAAAGACCAACTGCTCGTAACCATCGAAGGACTCCTGAAAATTCACGGTCCCGAGCCGGTTCGTGTGCATCTCCTGCTGGTAGTCCGTCGTCCTCAAGAAACGGATGCCGGGCTGCAGGCGAACGCCAAGCTCCTCATCATATCGATAGAGCCCGATGACCCCACCCGTCAGATGAACGGGAAAGAAGCATCGCAACACAAGTTCAAACAGGCATACCGTCAGCAGCGAGGCCAAGGCAACCAGACCAATCCTGACGACAATTTTCCTCACCGGATGCCCCTTCACAAATCACTAACTAATAGAGACTTTCAAGGCTGCGCTCGCCTGCCAAACACTTCATTTGTCCGGCGTTTCCCTTTCGCCAATATCGCCCTCGCCTGCTCGCAGTCTTTTGCGATTTGGCGCGAGAGCTCTTCCGGCGTGGTGAACTTGTGCTGGCTGCGGATTCTCTGCACGAAATCCATCGCCATCCACTGTTCCGACGCGTCGCGAGCCTGTCCCGTTAGCAGGTGCGCCTCGATCAGCAAAGGATGTTCGTCGCCAAACGTCCTGGCCTGGCCGATACTGAACACGGCCGGAATGTGTTCCTCATTCTTAAGTATGTGCTCTTGCGAATCTGCCATCTCAACGAATCCCGCATAGACACCTTCCGCAGGGATGATCTGCTTCGGCTTTTGCATATTCAGTGTGGGAAATCCCAGCTCTTTACCTTTGCCCCTGCCGGTTGTGATCCTTTCGACAAGGCGGTAAGGTCGTGACAGTGCTACAGCAGCCTCAGAGACGTGCCCACTTTCGAGCATGTAGCGAATCATCGTGCTCGAGACCCTCAAGGTCTGGCCGGTCGCAAGCTGAATTCGTCTCGAACCAACTACAAACACCTCGAAACCCTTTCGGGCCCCAAGCTCTTTGAGGGTCTCTATGTCACCTTTCCTTGCGGCGCCGAAATTGAAATCATCACCTTCCACAATCACCGCGGGCTTGATAGTCTCGGCCAAGAACTTGTCGACGAAATCTTCCGGCCCGAGGCACAGCAGCTCCTTGCTGTCTTCAAGGACAATAACGCAATCGTCGGCGTAGTCTTGCAAAAGGTTCAATTTGAGCGGCAACGGCGTCAGCACACCAGGGGCCCTCTCGGGATACAATATAGCCACGGGATGAGGTTCAAAAGTCAACGCGACAATCTCGGCATTCCGCTGCCGTGCTATGCCGCTGGCAGCGGTCAGAATCTCCTGGTGTCCCAGATGAACGCCGTCAAAGTTGCCGATGCTCAGTACACAACCCGGTCTTATCTGCTCGAAGTCTGCAATTGTTCGTAAGATCTTCATTGCAACAGTCTACCCGCGTCTGCCAGGCTCAGCAATGGCCTTGTATCACCCCGATCCCGTCTGCGATTCGGAGCCCGGCCCGAACATAGTCGAAGCGGCAAACTCAGTCGAAGGGCCAGCCACCCTCTGCTTGTCAATCCAAGCGCACCGTGAGGCGCCCGTAGGGAGAGCAAAACGGAGTCGAGACGTCTGCCCAAGACCAAGGCTTGCACCTTATCGCCGGCAGACTCCGCCACTACGGCAACGCCCGCGGGCTCCCTTCGGTCGGAGCGACCGGATGAGGATGACACGCTCAAGCGAGATCCGAGAAATGTTCGGCGGGCCCAGCTGAGGTTCAGATGTGTAAAGAGTAGCCGTATGCGACTGCCAATAAAGCACTTATGACACAGAATTATCTGAACGCAGTGGGAGCCGGCCGCGCAAAATCGACCGCCGCAGCCAAAGATCGCAAAAAATATGCAACTTAGTTGCAATTCGTGCGTATAGCGGTAAGACGTGTGTCGGATTAGAAGCCAAATTGGTACGCCACCTGCAAGGACTTGATTTAGATGCAAAACAGACTTTCGGTTATCTCGACAGAGTTGAAAGGTCACGCACCGTTCACCCTCTTTGGGGCCTTTACCGGTATCATCTGCATGTTGCTGTTCAAGGGTCTCTCCCACGAGGCCAGCTTCAAGCTGTTCTATATCTTCCACCCCGCCCACGTGGTGCTAAGCGCCATGGTGACGGCTTCGATGTTTGAGCTCCATGCCCGGAAGCGCAAGTTCATTGTTATCCTTCTGGTGGGTCTGTTCGGCTCGATCGGAATCACGACTTTGAGCGATTCGCTGATTCCCCACGTCGGCGAGCTGCTGTTGGGCATGCACATCGAGGGCCATTCCCACGAGCACTCAGGCTTCGCCGAGCAAGCGCACATCGGTTTTATCGAGGCCTGGTACGTCGTGATACCGGCCGCCGTTATTGGCGTGCTGATAGCGTACTTCAAGCCAAAGACAAAGTTCCCCCACGCCGGCCACGTTCTGCTAAGTACCTGGGCCTCGTCGTTCCACATGCTGATGGCGATGGCCGGGCAACTTTCTATTCTGAAGGCTGTGGGTAGCTTTGGATTTCTGTTCTTGGCTGTGTGGCTGCCCTGCTGCATCAGCGACATTGTGTTTCCGCTACTGTTTGTCAAATCCGGTGACGTGCCGGTACACGTCCACAGGTAACTCTTGAGGTGCAATCGTGAAGTGCAAGCCGTCCTCTCAGGCCCGCGCAATGCTGAAAGCTGCCGGGCTATACTGCACCGAAGCCAGAATGGCGATTCTAAACGTGCTGATCGAGGCAGGTGGGGCCCTCAGTCACGATCAGATGAAACAACGTTTGGGCAAGAAACACTTCAACAAAGTCACGATATACCGGACTCTGGCCACTCTGTCGAATGTCGGGCTTGTGCACAAGGCCTTTGTGGATAAGAGAGCCTGCTATTTTGAGCTTGCCGACAACTGCACCGAGACTCAATGTCACCCTCACCTGACGTGCACGAAATGCGGAAGCACGCATTGCCTGACGGAAATATCACTGCCGATGCCAAAGAGCCCGCACAAGGGCTTCGTCATCCGGCGCCAGCAAATTCGGCTTGAAGGTCTGTGCCCCATGTGCGCCTGAAGTTGGAATGGTCGCCACACAACATGTCCCGGGGGAAGATCGAAGACTATGCGGTTTTCAGCCACCATTGAGACGGTCAGGCCACAGGAGTAACCCGATGGTTGGGTTACAGACGTGACTGAGCCCCGCCGAAAAAAGATCGAGACCGGGTGTATCCTCCTTTTGCCCACCTTCGTCTAAGAGGGCAGAAAGGAGATAAAACGATGACTGACAAAGAGAAGAACACTAACGAAAGCACGTCGACTGAGACCAATCCCAAAATGTGCGACTGGTGGTCCCGGGGCTTTTCCAACATGATGGCCAATTGTTGTCAAAGCCCCACGGGTGCAGATGAACATGCCCGAACGGGGCGAATGATGTGGAGCTTTATGAGGGGCTGTAGATGGTTTCCTCTCGCGGTTTTCGTGCTTGGGATTTTGTTTCTGCTGCTGGCCACTATCTGGACGCTGGGACACTCCGGGTATTGTGGCTTGTAGTTGCAGGTCTCATGGCACTGCCAGGGACTTTTGGCTTGACAATGATGGGTGCAGTGAGCATATTGGCCAAGAGATAGCACGGCTCGCCGTGGGGGACACTCTTTGCCATGTGGCAATGCCCGCACCCGACGGACAGACAACCTAAGAGGTAGAGGCATGTACACATATGGAAAGCTCCAATTCTCATAGACAGAATACCCGTCTGGCCCACTTTGAAGCCGCCTTCGGGCACGCGGTAGTAAGGTATCGCTGGCTCGTCATCGTCACCACCATGCTGATCGTAGCCGTCGCGTCAAGCGGGATGCGGTTTCTGACGGTCACCAATGACACCCGGGTCTTCTTCAGCAAGAAAAATCCTCAGTTGGAAGCATTGCAGACCCTTGAAAACACTTTTACCAAGTACAACACCATCTTCTTTGCCCTGGCGCCTAAGGACGGTAACGTCTTTACCCGGCAAACACTCAAAGCAGTCGAGGAATTGACCGAGGCTTCATGGCAAGTGCCTTACTCAAGCAGGGTGGATTCGATCACGAACTTTCAGCATGCCCGGGCCGAAGAGGACGACCTCATCGTCGAAGACCTTGTGCAGGACGCCAACGCGTTAGTGGATGCCGATCTCGCACGGATAAAGAATATCGCCCTGTCTGAGTCCTTGCTCGTAAAGCGTCTGGTCTCGCCTTCCGGGCATGCGACAGGGGTCAGTGTCAATATTCTCATGCCGGAGAAATCTCGCACAGAAGTACCCGAGGTTGCTGCTTTTGCCCGCAACCTTGCGGACGACTTCCGAAAGAAGCACCCGGACATCGAGCTGTACCTTACCGGTGGGGTAATGATGGATAATGCCTTTGGTGAGGCCAGCAAGGCGAACATGTCCACTCTGCTCCCCTTGATGTTTCTCACACTGGTCGTAATCATCGGCTTGGCGCTGCGATCCTTCTTTGGGACTTTTGCCACGCTTGTGATCATCTTAATCTCCATGGCCACGGGCCTCGGAGCAGCGGGGTGGCTCCGCTTGTCGCTGAACGCCGCCTCGGTCAATGCACCTGTACTGATTCTCACTCTTGCCGTCGCGGATAGCGTCCATATACTCGTAACGATGTCTCATCTGATGCGCTCGGGCAAACCCAAACACGAGGCCATCGCCGAGGCCCTGCGGGTCAACCTCCACGCGGTGTTCCTCACCAGCGCCACTACGGCCATCGGCTTTCTGACCATGAACTTCTCCGATGCGCCGCCCTTCCGCGACTTGGGCAACATCGTGGCGATCGGTGTGATGGCAGCATTTGTCTACTCGGTCTGTCTTCTACCCGCGATGGCGGCGGTCCTTCCCGTAAGGTCCAAGGTAAAACCGAATCCGAAAGAAGCGGATTGCCCCCATTGCGACCGTTTGGCGAGCTTCGTGGTCCGCAGACGCAGGCTCGTATTCTGGGGGACGCTGGCTATAGGCTTAGCTGTGACTGCGGGGGCCTGGCGGATCGAGTTGAACGACAACTTCCTCACGTACTTTGACCAGAGCTATGAGTTTCGAAGGGCCAGCGATTTCGTCATAGATAACCTCTCCGGTTGGGATATCATCGAGTATTCCCTGGAATCCGGGGAACCCGGCGGAATCAACAATCCAGAGTACCTGCGAACGGTCGAGGATTTCGCGAATTGGTACCGCAAGCAGCCCAAGGTCGTGCACGTCACTTCAATAACCGACACAATCAAACGTCTGAACAAGAACATGCACGGGGACGATCAATCGTACCACCGAATCCCAAACCAGCGTGACTTAGTGGCCCAGTACCTGCTGCTGTATGAGATGTCACTGCCATTCGGTCTCGATCTTAACAACCGGATGAACATCGACAAATCGTCGACCCGCATGACAGTGACCTTGGAGAGTGTTAGCTCAACAGAGGTACGGCAGATCGACGAGCGTGCCATGGCATGGCTCAAGGCCAACGCTCCTGAGAACATGTTTACTTACGGGACCGGCCTGTCTATGATCTGGGCCCACATAACGGGACGCAACATCAGAAGCATGCTGTGGGCATCTTTGTGGGCACTCGTGCTGATTTCCGGCATCCTGATGGTCGCTCTGCGGAGCCTGCGGCTCGGCCTGATAAGCCTGATCCCGAACCTTACACCCGCACTGATGGCTTTTGGCGTATGGGGAGTGATCGCAGGCCAGATCGGCCTTGGCTTGTCGGTGGTCGTCTCGATGACCATCGGCATCGTGGTCGATGACACTGTGCATTTCTTGAGCAAGTACACTCGTGCCCGGCGAGAAGACAATATGAGCCCGGCCGATGCGATCCGGTACGCCTTCAACACCGTGGGCACCGCTATGTGGGTGACAACCGCCGCCCTGGTCGCGGGCTTCCTGGTCCTTACTTTGTCCCACTACAGAATGGGTTCCGACATGGGTTTGATGTCGGCAATAACGATAGCCATAGCTCTGGCCATGGACTTCTTGCTTTTGCCCACTTTGTTGATGAGAATCGAGAAGAAAAGTGATAGGCTTACCGGCCGATAGAAGGAGAAATCAAATGAGACAAGCACGCACAGAAGCTCTGCAACGTCCATCAGTGTCTCTGATACTGGCAATGACGTTACCTATGCTACTTATGCAAACGCCGACCACAGCCCAGACGCCTGAAGAGAAGGGACTGGCCATTGCCAAGGAGGCCGACAAGCGCGATGCAGGATTCGGAGACACAACTGCCAGCATGCAGATGATCCTCAGAAACAAGCAGGGCCAGGAAAGCGTGCGAAGAATCCGCGTTCGCACACTGGAGGTCCAGGAAGACGGCGACAAGAGCCTGTCGATATTCGATACGCCCAGGGACGTAAAGGGAACGGCTTTTCTTACGTTCAGCCACAAGGTGGGCGACGACGACCAATGGCTCTACCTGCCGGCCCTCAAAAGAGTCAAGCGAATAAGCTCTCGCGCCAAGTCGGGCTCGTTTATGGGCAGCGAATTCTCTTATGAGGACATCGCCAGTCAGGAAATCGAGAAGTACACGTACAAGTGGATCCGAGACGAGACGTATGAGGGCCAGGAGTGTTTCGTAGTCGAATTCTACCCGGTGGACAAGAAGAACTCCGGATACACCAGGCAGGTGACTTGGATGGACAAGACCCACTACCGGCCACTCAAAGTCGAGTATTACGATCGAAAGAAGTCGCACCTGAAGACCCTTACGATCATGGGATACAAGGAGTACCTTGACAAATACTGGCGGGCCGACGAGATGTACATGGTCAACCACCAGACCGGCAAAAGCACCAAGCTCTTGATGTCGGACTACAAGTTCCGCACCGGCCTTAAAGACAGTGACTTCAACCAGAACAGCTTGAGGCGAGCCAGATGAGAATACCATTTACCGGGATCGCATTGTCGCTGGCGGTTTGTGTTTCGGCTACCCCGGTGACAGCGGCGCACGAATTCAGCGGATACGTGGCAGCCGAAGGCAGGATATTCTTCGACGATCCGCTGTATGGCGGCCAGGAGGCATACAACGTCTCGATCGCAGCTCAGCCCGAGTACTATCACGAATGGGAAAGCGGCTCCAGCTTCATCTTCGCCCCCTTCGCGAGGCTCGACAGTGCCGACCCAAGGCGAAGCCATTTCGACGTGCGCGAGTTGAACTACCTCTGGCTCACGGACGACTGGGAGCTCCGCCTCGGCGTGGGCAAGGTGTTCTGGGGGGTCACCGAATTCGCGCACCTGGTGGACATCATCAACCAGACCGACCTGATTGAGCACATCGACACCGAGGACAAGCTCGGCCAACCGATGGTGCACCTATCCGTGCCGCGTGACTGGGGCGTTGTTGATTTGTTTGTGCTGCCCTACTTCCGTGAGCGTACGTTCCCGGGTCCAAGGGGACGGCTGCGCCCCGGCATGTACGTTGACACGAGCCAGACGACGTACGAAAGCGGTGACAAAGAGCGTCACATCGACTTTGCCGCGCGCTACAGTCGCACGATCGGGGATTGGGACATTGGAATCTCCCACTTTACCGGGACCGGGCGCGAGCCGACGCTGCTGCCGGGCACCGACAGCATCGGCAGGCCTGTTCTGACTCCCTTCTATCCGCAGATCAACCAGACAGGACTCGATGCGCAGTTTGTGGCCGGACAGTGGCTGTGGAAGCTCGAAGCCCTCTATCGGACGGGACAGGGACGGGGCTTTTTCGCAGGGATCGGCGGCTTCGAATACACCTTCGTCGGTGTGCGCGATAGCGCGGCGGACTTGAGCATCGTCGGTGAATACGCCTACGATGATCGTGGCGCCGCCGCCACCACACCCTATGAAAACGACGTCGTGCTCGGTTGTCGGCTCGGCCTAAACGACATCGCCAGTACCGAAATCCTGGCGGGTGTGATGCAGGATTTAGACAGTCCGACTCGCGGCCTGCAAGTGGAGGCCAGTCGGCGCATAGGCTCAAACTGGAGACTGTCCCTGGAGCTCTGGCTGTTCCTGAACCCGGCGCAAGACGACTTGCTTTACAACGTCCGCGACGACGACTTCGCACGTCTCGAACTCGCCTACTACTTCTGATTGAGGGCAACAGGAAACGTATTCATACGCCGCCTCAACTCGCAAGTACCGGAACTGTCTCACCAGCTATCGGGCCGCTACTTCAGGCCCACGGTCTTGCTAAAAATGCGATTTTCGGCTTCCGTCCAAAGCTCTATTCGCAGCTCGTCGAAGCCAATGAGCCTGTCCTCGTAGTACCCTATCGGCTGCAAGATCGCGTTTGCTGGTTCTGTAAACGAGCCTCGGCCGGGAACGTCTATCTTCTTGCCAGCCCCGGGATCTGTGACATTCAGCTCTCCGGCTGGTGTCAGGCAACATTTCACGGCTGTTGAGGGCCAGAGAGCCCGTTCCGGTGGTGAGGTGCTCTTCGTCGTAAACCAGATGAAGGCGTAGACCGCCTGTCGTCGTGCGCTTTTGTTTGTGACCGTCAGGTCAAATACGAGATCGCGGCCGACAATGTTGTCGCAATCGCAGAAGAGTTTTGAGGGCCTCCCACGTATGTTCGTGACCTCAGCGCTGATGATGGGTACTTCGCCGCCGGAGAAGATCCACGTGTCCCCATGCGGCCCACAGGACTGCAGAGTCATGGCGAGGGCAACTGAGAACGGAACCACTGCTTTGGGCATATCTACGATCGCCTCCAGCTGCTCATAAATAAGATGGAGCGGCCGCCCTTTGTTCAACATTCAACATGGGCTGGTACTCTGCCGGTTACGACAAGCTTGCCTCAGCTTCAGATCGGAGTCGTCTCATGTATTCCAGGGCCAGGCGCGTTTGCTCATGCACGTAATCGATCCCGGCTCGCGCACCGTACTGCATCGCCGGATGGCAGAACTCCCAGTTCATAAAGCCATTGAAGCCAGCCTTTACCAGGGCGTTGACATAAGGGGCGTAGCCGACTTTGTGCGTACTGCGCAGGCGACCTTCCGAGCCCCTTCGAAATTCGCCGTTGTAATGCGAATGCACAAGCAGCGCTCCCGCTTCTCCAACAGCTTCCGGTGGCGCATGGTCAAGACATGCCTTCAAGGCCGGCGAGCCGACTTGCTCGATCATGGATAGTACGTCTTTGTAGCTGTCGACAACGGGCCGGTGGTTCTGAAGCGCAAGAACAACCCCGTGGTCTCCGGCGAACTTGGACAACTCTATCAGTGACTGCCGAACGTTGTCCCAACGCTCGGCTGCCCAGTCCGGGTAGGGAAACGGAATTTCGCGAGTGTAATGGTAGTAGCCCAGTCCATCGCGGACAATCACGCCGGGCCAAGCGGCGAATATTTTGCATATCGGTGAGCCAAGGTCGCGCGTTAGCTTTATGCACTCCCGTACATAGCAAATCATTGCCTCACGCTGTTCAGGAATATGGCTGGAGAGATCACAGTTAGGGGACACCGCACTGATGGGCAGTTCCAGTTGGCCGGCCAAGTCTCGCAGCTCTTTTCTAGCATCCTCAGAAAGGCCCATGGGAGCAGCATGGGGACGCTTCGTGTCGAATTCCACACCCTCCCAACCTCCGGTCTTGATCAGATGCATCAGCCTCTTGAGCTCGATTGCTTCACCTTCGTACCATATACCGAGATAGGTAATGGTATAGAGTCCGATCTTCATCCTTGCCTTTTGCGGCTTCGTTGCTGCCTGAGCAGCCATGCCGGGTCGCACCACTCTATCTGCGGCGGCAATCGTGGCGGCAGCCGTTGCTGTGGTAAGGAACTCACGGCGCGATAGATGCTCTTTCATAATTTTTCCCTTTATCCGGCGTTCTGCATTTACTGCTGTTAGAGACGGCGTTCGACCCTGCAATCCTGCCATCGCAGCAGCCATCCCTGACCACATCGTAAGAGTATCGACATCTTCGCCTCATTGCAACGGTCAGGAGCCACGTTTCCGAGGATGTTAACGCCAAAGCCACTAAGAATTCGGCTATCCGCCCTTACTCGCGGCTCGCTGCTGTCCTCTCCCAATTCCGGGCCGCCGAGAGAATGCTGCAGTCGCCTTATGGACAGGCGTACATTCCAAAGTTACAATGGCCGCGTGAGTATGTATCCGCTAAAGTTCGAGCCGATATTTAAGCCGCGGATTTGGGGCGGGCAGAAGCTGCGCGAGGTCTTCGGCAAGGACATTCCGCCGTTTGAGAAGATCGGGGAGAGCTGGGAATTGGCCGACTTGCCGAACGACAAATCGGTAATCGCGAACGGCGAACTGGCCGGACAGACGCTTGCGGCTGCGATCGAGGCGCATCCGAAAGAAATAGTAGGCGACGAAGACTTCCCCCGGCCCTTCCCTTTATTGATCAAGCTCTTGGACGCACAGGAAGTCCTGAGTGTCCAGGTTCACCCGGACCCGGAAACCTGCGAGCGCATGGGCCAGGGAGAGCCAAAGACAGAGTGCTGGTACATCATATCCGCTGAGCCGGGCGCCATGATCTACAAGGGACTCAAAGACGGGGTGACAAGAGAGCAATTTGCCAGCGCGATAACGAAAGGCAACGTCGCCGAATTGCTGGCGAAAGTGAATGTCACTGCCGGCGAGTGTCACTTCCTCCCCGCCGGCACAGCACATAGCATTGGAGCAGGCTTGCTCATCGCCGAAATTCAGACCCCGTCGGATACGACTTATCGTGTCTTCGACTTCAACCGCGTGGACGACACCGGCAAGCCGAGACAGCTGCACATCGAGCAAGCTCTGGAAAGCATCCACTTCGGCGTATCGGCCGACGCGCTGCCGGTAACGACCATTGGCCGGCTCGTGGATAACGAATACTTCAAGATAGACAAGGGACATCAGTCAGAACGATGCGAAGTGCTGCTCTCGGCGGGTGAACTGAGAGTGTTGGTCTTCTTGTCCGGCTCCGGGGCAATTCTCGCAGCTGCCGCCGACCCAGTGGAATTCAGAGCAGGCGACTGCATACTAATACCTGCCGCGTACGAAGGGGCTATAAGATTCGCCGATGATACACAATACCTGACCGTGACCGTCTAATCAGTCAAGGACGTGTCGCCATCCCGAACAGCCCCGCGCAGCCCTTCCATCTTCAGGTAACCTCTCTGCCACACAACCAGAGCGGACACAACAAGAACACACGCGTGCACCGCGGCGGCGTACCGCGTCTTTATCTGGCTCATGACCAAGCCGATCAGAGCATATATGCCGGCGAGCGCATAACAGATAGCCACGGTCTTGCGCAATGATATCCCGCGGTCGATCATCTGATCGTAAATGTGACCCCGGTCAGAAACAAACAGAGGCCGATGATTGAGCAATCTCCTCACAAGCGCCACAGCGGTATCGAGAATCGGCAGACCGAACACGACAATCGAAGCCAGCCACCATCGCGGAACCCCTTCGGCAAACATGAGCATCAGAGCCGCCATTACAAATCCAAGAAGCATGCTGCCCGCATCACCCATGAATATCTTCGCCGGATACCGGTTGAAGGGCAGAAAGCCACACACACCCCCGACCAAACCGAGACAGACTACGATCCGCACGGAGTCACCGACCTCGCTGTACCGCGCACTGTATCCCCACGTGGCCAAATGCACAGACAGAACAAGCATCGCAACAGTTATGATCGCAGTCACGCCTCCGCAAAGCCCATCGAGCCCATCAAGTAGGTTCAGCGAGTTCGTAGCGCCCAGCACAAAGAACATCACAATAGCTATGCCAAACAGCACATCTAATCTATGAGGCATCGGCAAACCTAAGGGCTCTGCCACACGATGCAGGTTCGGCGTGATACCGACAAGTACGAGAATGACCGCAGCCAATATCTGGCCCAATATCTTCTGTGACGGCCTCATATCAAGTATGTCATCGGCAAGGCCGACGAAGCAAGCGATCGAGCCACCGGCAAGCACTCCCAGCAGCCATTTCAGCGCACCGCCGAAGAACACCTCATCCCTCAAGCAGAAGATGCCGGCCAATATGCCCACCGTCAAGCCGACAAGCATGCCGATGCCTCCGAGATAGGCGATTGGTTCCCTGTGCGTCTTGACGAGGCTGTCGGGTCTGTCAACGATTCCGAACTGCAGGGCGATCCTCTTGCACAGCCAGGTAGCCGCCAGCGCACTGGCAAAGGCAACGACAGGTACAGGCCAAAACCTGAAGGCCCACCCAACGGATCGGTACGGCCCAATGAAATTGTCCAGTAAACTAGCAAGTATCATTTACCGGCTCTTTCCATATCAGGGTTTTCAAGCCAGACCTCGCCGTCGTACCGAAGCATGACCAGATTGTCTTTGAAGCCGTCGAAGCGCACGGTGGGCTTCCTGCCGGTTAGTTCCTGCAATATCCATTTTGGAAAGTTGGCACCGGCCTTTATCGACAGCGGAACACCGCCCCCAAACCGCGGGTTTATCTCGATGAATTTCACCTTGTCGTCTGGAGTCAAGAACAGTTGCAGAGTAATGACGCCAGGTCCGGCCCCGAGCTCCTCGACCAATCTTGCAGCCTCAGCCATGATGTGGGGATTCTTGACCACCTGCCATTTGCTCACCTCTCCGGCCCTTATCTCGATACGCTGTCGCGGCACAACGCACCGGACTTTCATGCCGAAATCGACATATACGTCGCAGGTATGCTCTGCACCGGTAATGTACTCCTGGCAGATGGCGTTAGGTATTCTGGATCCAAAGAACAGAAGTTCTTTGCGATTCTTGACCACGGCATTTCCCCTGCTTGCGTAACCATCCCAAGGCTTCAGAAAGCAAGGCCAGCTAAGTTGTCCCCCCGCTGGCATCTTTGCCGAGGCCGTGCGAATGCTGACGGTACGCGGAGTATCAAAACCGTTCTTCAACATAAATCGGTACGTCTTTCGATTATCCTGGCAAATATCGACAACGTCCGGAGCTGAAACGAGCACACGGCAGCCCAACGCAGCGAACTTCGATCTGTTCAGAGCCAGCGATCGCAAGTCCAGATCAACCGTTGGAACAAGCAGCTTTACCCTGTTGGCCTTGACGATCGACAACAGGTCTCTAATGTAACCGGGGTGCGTGGTCGGTCTGACCCGAATGCCCTTGTCGCACAGCTGAAGTGCCGAGCTCAATTGACTGGTGTCGGTGCCAAAGAACAACGCGTTTATTCTCAGTTGCCTTGCCGCCCGCTGAAAACTGTTCAGTAATGAGACTCGTCTGCCGATACAAGTGAAGAGAACGGCCAGACGCCTGGATCGGATCGATGGGCGGACCTTTTGGTTGGTACTGTGTCCTACACGGTTCCCGAGAGGCTTTGCCGATCCGGATCGGGACTTAGCCATCGTTGCTCCTAAAACACTATAATTGCCAAACAAAGCGATGTACTCAATGGTAAATCGTCGGTCACAGAGCGTCAAGCAAAAACAACCAATGCCGCTGTTGCCAAATCTTTTGACATTTCGGGCACGCACGACTAAACTGATGCTCCAGTCTAACTAATCGACTGAAATAGGATGCCGGTTTAGGAAGCCGCGTGAAACTGGAGTATTGCAGCCTTCTCGCAGTGCGTCAGGTTCGACGGTAGCCGAGTATGAGCACAGGATGAATTGATGAAACAGTGGAAACAAAAGATCAAAGATAGAAGAGTGACCGTTGGAGTACTCGGCCTGGGCTACGTTGGCTTGCCCCTGGCCAGGGAGTTTGGCTTTGCGGGGGTGAACGTGATCGGTTTTGACGTCGACGAGAAAAAGGTCAAGACGCTGAATTCCGGCCGGAGCATCATAAAACACGTGCCTCATGCGCAAGTCAAGCAGCTTGTCAATAGCCGTCGCTTCCATGCCACAACCAACATGGCTCGTCTCAGGAGCGTCGATGCGGTCCTAATCTGTGTTCCTACTCCGCTGACGCACAACCGTGAGCCGGACATGCAATTCGTCGTCAAGAGCTGCGAAACGATTGCCAAATACCTTCAGGCCGGCCAACTGGTCGTTCTCGAAAGCACGACCTATCCCGGCACGACCCGCGAGCTCATGGCACCCATACTCGAAAGCAGTGGGTTGAAGGCAGGCAAAGACTTCCACATGGCGTACTCGCCCGAGCGGGAAGATCCGGGCAATAAGGATTTCACAACCAAGACGATCCCCAAGGTGGTCGGCGGCCTCACAAAGAGGTGTCGCGACATAGCATGCAGTCTCTACAACCTTGCCATCGTCGAGACGGTCCCAGTATCGAGTCTCGAAGCAGCCGAGGCGGCAAAAATTCTCGAAAACGTCTATCGTTGTGTCAACATAGCGATGGTCAACGAACTCAAGGTCGTCTTCGACAGAATGGGCATCGACATCTGGGAGGTGGTCAAGGCGGCCAGCACCAAGCCGTTCGGCTTCAAGGCGTTTTACCCGGGCCCGGGACTCGGAGGTCACTGCATACCTATCGATCCGTTCTATTTGACCTGGAGAGCCAGGCAATACGGGATGGCCACTCGTTTCATCGAGCTGGCCGGTGAGATCAATACCGACATGCCCCACTACGTCATCGCAAAAGTGATGGATGCGCTGAACGAGCATGAGAAGAGTCTTAAGGGCGCAAAGGTGCTCGTACTTGGTTTGGCCTATAAGAAGGACATAGACGACATACGTGAGTCGCCCTCCATAGAACTGATCGAGCTGCTGCGTCGGAAAGGGGCCAAGGTCGACTACAACGACCCCTACGTCCCAAGAACACACAGGCAACGCGAACATGACCTGAAAATGACCAGTAAGCCGCTGTCTGCAAGAATGCTTGCTCGGTACGACGTGGTCTTGATCGCTACCGACCACACTGACTACGACTATGATTGCATTGTGAGAAACGCGAAACTCGTGGTTGATACACGAAACGCCACGAAGAAAGCCGCCGCGACCGGCAAGAAAGTCGTGATGGCGTAGGATTTGCGAGGGACTTTCATGCAGGGACCGATTTCATGTCAGCAAGTCAGACCAGCCGACGCTGACTCAAACGATCTCGGTATCAATTTCAGGTGCGAGACAGAACTGCAGGAGAATTGAGTTGCTGAAAGCAAGCGAGAATCCACCGATGATATGGCCCGAGGCGCACTCAATCCGGGACTTCACCGGTTTGTGGTGGGTCGCACATACGAGAAGCCGAAACGAGAAGGCGCTGGCCCACGACCTGATGAGCAAGAACATCAGCTACTTCCTTCCGATGACCTGGAAGGTTCGGCGCCGCAGCCACAGAACGATGCGTTCTCTATTGCCGGTATTCACGGGATACCTGTTCTTTTGCGGCCAAGAGAGCCAGCGCATCGAATTGCTGCGAACGAATCGTGTCGCCAATCTGATCGAAGTGAGCGACCAGCTGAGACTGCTTGACGAACTATCGCGGATCGAGCAGGCTGTTCGGGCAGGCGCCTGTCTGACACCGCACAAGTATGTAAAGATAGGCCAGATGTGTCGCGTAATTGCAGGGCCCCTGCTTGGTCTGGAAGGCATCGTGGTCAATACAAAGGGTGCCTTTCGCCTGGTCCTGCAAATCGATATGCTCGGTCAGGCAGCCAGTGTGGAAATAGATACCGATATGATAGAGACTATCGATTAGCCAAATCGGCGGGGTCACTTCGGCCATGAGCGAAACGCAGCTACGCCCGGCCAAAGTCGGCTCCTGCGTGTTTGAGCCAGGGACAAGCGTCATGATTATCCGTACTAAAGCCTATCCGCGAGTCGGACTGATTGGAAACCCATCGGACGGATACTTCGGCAAAACAATCTCTTTCACGTTCAGCAATTTCTCTGCTGGGGTAGTTTTGTACGAGACGCCGGAGTTGGAGATACTGCCCAGCGAGAAAGACCATTCACGATTCTCGGGGATTACAGAACTGGTCAGGGACGTAAACCTGCACGGATACTACGGTGGCATTCGGCTGCTCAAAGCAACCGTGAAGAAATTCTACGAATACTGCTCGGAGCACCAGATCGAGCTGCACAAACAGAACTTCACAATTCGCTATAACTCGAACATACCGCACGGCGTCGGCCTGGCCGGCTCCAGCGCCATCATAACGGCCTGTCTCAGAGCACTCATGGCCTTCTACGGCGTCAGCATTGCCAAGTACATACAGGCGAACCTCGTCCTCTCTGCCGAGGTCGACGAGCTCCACATTGCAGCCGGACTTCAGGACCGTGTGATCCAAGTCTACGAAGGCCTGGTCTATATGGATTTCGCGAAAGACATTATGACCAGGCAAGGCTACGGCATCTACGAGCCACTTGAGACCAAGCTGCTTCCAGAGCTCTACGTGGCCTATCGTGCCGACTTCAGCGAGCCAACAGAGGTCTTTCACAACAACATCCGGGACCGCTTCAACCGAGGTGAGCCGAAGGTAGTCACTGCGATGCAGTATTGGGCCAAACTTGCCGCCCGGGTCAAGCGGCACCTCCTGAAACACGAGGTCCACCACATAGGAGAGGTTCTCAATGCCAACTTCGACCGCAGACGCAAGCTATATAGGCTGAGCGAACAGAATTTGCGCATGGTTGAGACGGCCCGCTCGGCAGGCGCCAGCGCCAAGTTCACAGGCTCAGGCGGGGCAATCGTCGGCACGTATCAGGGCGAGCAAATGTTTAGGCAGCTGAAGAAAGAACTCGGCAAGATGAAAGTCAAGGTGATAAAGCCGAGAATTGCTCCCGGTTAAGAGAAAGGCCCAGGCATGGTTCGCAAAGCAGTTATCCCCGCAGCGGGTTTCGGAACTCGCTTCTTGCCCGCCACGAAGTCACAACCTAAGGAAATGCTGCCGATTGTCGACACTCCCGTGATCCAGTACGTCGTGGAAGAAGTGGCCGGCTCCGGGATCACCGATGTCCTGATGATTATCGGCAAGGGAAAACGCTCGATCGAAGAGCACTTCGACCGTAGCTTTCAACTGGAGAGCCAATTGCTCGAGAACGGCAAAGAGGCCGAACTGCAACAGGTTCGCCAAATATCGGAATTGGCAGATATCCACTTTGTCTGGCAAAAGCAAATGAAGGGGCTCGGCGACGCCGTGTACTGTGCCCGACACCATGTGCAGGAAGAGCCCTTTGCGGTGCTGCTTGGTGACACCGTAATAGACGCCGACAAGCCGGCGACAAAGCAGCTGGTGGAATCGTTCGAGCGGCTGGGCGATCCGCTTGTCCTGCTCGAAGAAGTGGAGCCCAGCAGGGTGAGCCGGTATGGAGTCATAGATGGCGAAGAGATCGAGCCCGGGGTTTACAAAATAAGGGATTTCGTCGAGAAACCGTCGCCCGAACAGGCCCCGTCCAATCTTGCGATCTCGGGCAGGTACCTGCTGACACCCGACATCTTCCGCTGCATAGAACAGGTAAGCCTCGACGAACGAGGGGAAATCCAGCTCACAGAGGCTTTGCGCATTATGGTGAAAAAGCGACCCGTGTACGGGTTGCGGTTGGCAGGAAGACGATGTGACATTGGCAACAAAGAAGGATTCATAAGGGCAAATATCGAGTTCGCGCTCAGGCGTGACGATATTGCCACGGGTCTGCGGAAATACATAAAGCGTTTGGCGGACGATACGTAAGGGAGCGATTATGGAGCTTGTGATAAAGATACTCGGCGTGGCCTTTGTGTGCCTCGGCCTTGTGGTCCTGCTGAAACCCGCCGTGTTCAGGCCTCTGCTGCAATTCTTCAGGAAAGGAAAACGCATATACCTGGCAGCGCTGACTCGCTTTGCGCTGGCGATTGTCTTTTTGCTCGCAGCGAGGGAGTGTGACATGCCGTGGGTGATAGGCTGCTTCGGAGTCCTGTTCCTGCTGGCGGGTCTTCTGACATTCGCGCTTGGTCCCAAAAGAACGACACCCATGATCGATTGGTTCCTGAAGCAATCGGCTCTGGTCGTCCGGAGCATTGCTGTTTTGATCCTGATCATCGGGGCCGTCATAATCTACGCGGCGTAGCAGAGGGGCAGGCTATGAAGGTATTAGTGACAGGTGCGGCCGGCTTCATCGGCTCACACCTCAGCGAGCGTCTCCTTGCCGACGGCCGGCAGGTGATCGGCCTCGACAATTTCGACGACTTCTACGACCCCAAGATCAAACGCAGAAACATCACCGGCTGTCAGAATAACAGCAACTTTCAGTTGATCGAGGCAGACATCCGTGACAGGTCAGCGGTCGAGGAGGCTACGACCGGAGGAATCGATACGATTGTGCACTTGGCCGCCAGGGCCGGCGTAAGACCATCGATCGCTCAGCCGCAATTGTACGCTGACGTTAACGTGAACGGAACAATCGTCCTGCTCGAGGCGGCTAAGAAACACAACGTGCAACGGTTCATCTTCGCCTCAAGCTCGAGCGTCTACGGCAACAACAAAAAAGTCCCCTTCTCCGAAGACGACAACGTGGACTTTCCAATCTCCCCCTATGCGGCTACGAAAAAGGCCTGTGAGCTTATCTGCCACACATATCACCATCTCTGCGGAATCGCCATAACCTGCCTGCGGTTCTTCACTGTCTACGGCCCTCGGCAAAGACCGGATCTGGCTATCCACAAATTCGCCAGCTTAATCGAACAGGGCAAGCCTATACCCGTGTACGGTGACGGCACCATGATGCGTGACTTCACATACATTGACGACATCATACAAGGTACCGTTGCAGCAATAGACAAAGCCGGCGGTTTCAAAATCTACAACCTCGGTGAGTCCAGGCCCATATCAGTCAACGATCTAGTAGCCAAAATCGAAATCGCGCTGGGCAAGAAAGCTGTCAAAGAACATCTCCCACCCCAACCGGGTGACGTCGAACGCACCTACGCCGACGTCACTAAAGCCACTGCCGAACTGGGTTACGATCCCGCCACGAACTTTGAAGAAGGGCTTGCCGAGTTTGTCGATTGGCTTAGGCACGAAGGCCTGATGAGCTGACAACCGCACATCTATTCGTCCACAACCGGCTGGCTGCATTTGCTGTGATACCAGGTGGACTCCTTCTACTATTTACTCGGACCACCCAATAGGATCAGGAACTGATCCATACACCACCAAGCGAGACAGCTGCGACACCCAACGTCTGAACCTGAAGGCCTCGGGCCGGCAGTCACTTTTGTATTTCCGCCGAAGGTTGATAGGGACCATAGGTGTCACGAATAAATTCCAGCCACCAGCGGATGCCGGGTTGATTCGCCGAACCGTCGCCGCCCGGCTTGTGATTGGGCCCATACGGTGCTACACATTGCAGCCAGGTCGAGGCGCACATGTATCCTGAGCCACGGGACAGGTTGGATTTCGTCTGCTCGATCTGGTTGCGCTTCATATCTTCGTTGTACAATCCGACGTTAATGTAGTTGTAGTACCCTTTCTTTTTGCTATAGGAACCCCAATAACCGCCGGGGGCAATGCCGGGGGTACCTTCGCTTTCGATGTAGGGTTTTCCTTTGACTTTATTGCTGTGATGAATAGCAAGATCGGCTTCGGGGGGTGGATCGCCTCGATAATTGGTAGCGATGACACAATCGGGATCGACTTTCTTGCCGGCGATAACCATTTGGCGGTTGTCAAAACCTTTCGGCTTGCGGGACATCCCTTCGTTGTCCACATCGACGAACACGTTGCGATAGTTATTCTTCTTGAGCCACCCAACGGTATTAGCGACGGCGGCGTCGGCCTCGGTCTGCGTCCAGTGTTCCCATTTGGCTTTGGAGTTGCTCCAGTACAAACAGCCAACCAGGACGATCATACCGCGTTTGTCGGCGGCTTTAATAATCTTACCCATGCGAGATGCATAAATCGGATTCAACGTGCCGTCTTTGTTGTATCCTTTCACGTCGCCAAAGCGTGAGCCCATGAAGTAAACACTTATCGTATTTACGCCGTAGGAAGCAAAGGTGTCCAGGTTGTCGATCAGTTGCTCGGTGGTTTCATCGGACTGCAAAGCATTGGAGCAACGCAGACCGACCACCAGGATCTCCCGACCGTTTAGATATGTTCTTTCGCCTTTGACACTGAACGCGTAATTGCCCGCATAAATAGAGGCATACGATGTGAGGACAAAAAGTGATACGAGTAGGAAATGGTTACGCTTTCGTTTGACGGTGCTTGGTTTTGCCTTAATCATATCCTACCTGTAATTCAATGAAATCCCTCTGAAACTGGGATTTCCAATATAACATCTTATGTTTCTGCTTAGCTACGTTGCCAAGCCACTTTCAAATCATTTCACTCTATTGATAACCAGGCCACCCTATTTCTGAAAGGAAAACCGCCGAGTAATGCCCTTGATGTTGCCTATACTGTCACATCGCGCATTTTTTACAATGCTTTATCTGGGAAATATGGGATAATAGGTCATATTGCTTCTTCGCCATCAGAGCAAGGAGGATGGGCAAGCCGAAGGAAGACGGCCACGATCGGCAAATATATGATCTCAGTTGTCATGAAGCTACCGGCACAAAACAGGCGCGCGTTTGGGCCGCTCTTGGCGGCACTTGTACTTTGGCAGAGCAGCTGCGCTCTGGGGATAATCCTGCATCCCGATGGGGAGCCAAACCTTGCGGCCTGGACTGATCGGCCGCACGAGGATGTGGTCGGACGCTGGGGAAATAACGCCTCGTGCGTAGCCATTTCCTCAAACTGTGTAATAACCACCCAACACCAGAAGGCCAAAGCGGATACGCTTGTGGAAATCGCCGGCAATACATACACCGTCAGCGAAATATGGAATCACGACACAGCCGATCTGCGAATAGCGAGACTTTACGGAGCAAACCTTGCGAGCTTCGTCGGCGTCTACGAATCCACCGATGAGATCGTCAAGAAAATAGTGATAGGCGGTTACGGCAACGGCAGAGGTGAGCTGCTCCAAAATCAAGGCATCACCTACGGTCACGCATGGGATGATTCCGGCAACACTACCTTGCGTTTTGGGACCAACTTGATCGAAGACATCAAAGATCAGAACACCGTTGACCCGTTCACCTCGGACATACTAATTGCCGACTTCGACGGCCTTAATGAGGGCGACTCCACTATCTACGAGAGTATTCCCGCCAACCATGATTCCGGCAGCGGGTGGTTCATCAAGGTGGGCGAGACTTGGCAGCTGGCCGGCCTGTCGCGTGCCGTGGACACGCACTTTGAGGAGGGGCATGAAGATGACCCGAACTACATTGTCTACGAGGCCTGGTTTCGCGATCGGGCCGACCCAACCAAGCCCCGGCCCGATTACCTCGACGCGGTGCGCCTCGGCTCCTACGCTAAGTGGATAAGTGACATGCTGCCCTCCGTCCCGCCGGGTGACCTGAACGGCGACGACCGCGTCGACTCTTTCGATCTCGCTGTCTTTGGCCTGCGGTGGCTAAGGACAGATTGTCAGCCGCCCGATTTCTGCCTCAGGGCGGACTCCGAACCCGATGGGGACGTGGACTGGCTGGACTTGGCCCACTTCGCCGTCCACTGGCTCGACGATCACTCAATCCCCTAACCAGCGTCTCCGCGTAGGGCCCCGAACTTTGCTCGTGCACTCCTGTTTTTTCCTTGCGAATCCCACCGGCTCGGTTTACCTTTCCTTTGACGGAGGCAATTTGATTTGCAGCTTTTGTGACAGATTGCCCCGGCTCCGTCGGCGTTAGCATGACACCGACGGGGACGGAGTCTATAGAAAGCGTTTAAAGCACAAGTTGAAAGGTAGAATGAGGAAACTCGTATGGCATGGACAGGTCTTCCCGAATGCCCATGCGAATCGTCCACAAAGGAGCTGACGACAACCGGCAAAATGGTTACTCGGTGCCCTGCCGCTACCATTACCCGATGGGTCGCAGGAATCTGTCTTATTGCGGTGGTTTTGTCCGGCGCAGCCTTGCTTGTGGATGAGGTCGCGTTCTCAGGCGTACTGGCCTCGGCTTTAGGAGAAACAAAATGGGTGGACGAATTCTGTTGTCGGTTCTAATAGGTGCCTGTTTCTTGACGGGCGTCGCAACCGCCGCTGAAGAACGGATGTCATTCGACGCCAAAATCAACGGTCATCCCGTCCGCCTTGCATTGGATACCGGAGCGGAGTTACCAATCCTGTTTCGCAGGGCCGCAGTGCAGCTTGGTCTGAAGTTGAAAGAGCCCCCGAAAGACATCAAGCCCGAGCCCGGGAAAGTGATGTTCGCTCTGGCAGAGAGATGCTCTCTGGAGATCGGGGAGACCACCAGCACACTGCGCTTCGCGGTCGTTGATTTACCCAGTTACATCCGGCCCAAAATCCACGGAGTGTTGGGATGGGGAGGCATCAGCCATTGCGTCGTCGAAATCCGAGTCGGTAGCAGAGAGATAGAGATACGGAGCGAATTGGCGACAGATGTCTCACAGTGGCTGTGTTGGACTGTCCGTCCAGACTCCAACTGCCTCATCGCGGAGATATCAGAGAATGCCGGGAAAAGGGAGGCAGTTCTGATCGACAGCGGGGCTCCGGGCGGCGTACACCTGAATTCGCGGCGATGGGGCCAGTGGGTCCGCGAGCATCCCGGCCGGCCCTCGACCGTCTCTGCCCTGTTTTCTCCGGCCGCAGGAGTGTACGTCACGGAGGAAAAGTGGGCAAACGAAGTACGCATGGGCGGGCTTGTCCTCCGGGAGGTACCAATCAACGACAAGAATGTAGATGCACAGGCTTTCGTCGGGGAAGATTACGGCGCGACCCTGGGTATGTACGCCCTGCGTCAGCTCATTTTGCTCGTGGATGCAAAGAACGGGAAGATGTACCTGAAGACCGATACTTCTGCTGTGACACCTGCAGATTATAACTACAACAGACTCGGGGCTGCCTTTGCGCCGAAAGATGCGACAAGCGCCGACCTTGTAGCGCACGTGGTGGAGGCCGGACCCGCATACGAAGCCGGGATTCGCAACAGCGACATTCTGCTCAGTATCGACGGACTGGATGCGACAAAGTGGCAGACAGATCCGAGGGTTTTGCCACTTAGCCGGTTTTGGTCACGGCCGGCGGGCACAAAGCTCACTCTTGGAATCATGCGGGGCGCTGAACGCGTGGACGTCGCAGTCACGCTACAGGAGATCTTCCCGGGCCGTCTGCCGTGACGCGGCCGGCCAATCGCGGCGGGAGATACCGCTGTCGTAGCGATCCCGACATCGTGCTTGGAGCTGTCACACAACATGGATACCGACGCCAGGCATTCTATTGCGAAATTGTACTATTACGTCACACCCCTGTTCATTCTGCTCGATTACCTTGGTGTAACAAGTGTCCGAGCGGCTATTCTCGACTCGATGCCGGTATACAAGAACCTCTACTACGGATTCTGCATCGTCTGTGCAGTCAGTATGTATGCAGTTCCTCGCTGCACGGCAATCGTTGCCCTCTTTGAAAGTGCAATAAACTTTCTAATGACTATAATGGGTCTGTTCGTGCCGTATGTCCAATACGTCACGCATACAGATGACGTGCTCGATGCAGATTGGGAGATTGTGAACGTGTTCACCATTCCGCGGATAGTAAATCTGATACTCGCCGGTGCTATTGCAACGTTGGTTTTCAAGGGAAGCCTCCGCACACTGGGAGTAGACACCGGCCTGCCGGGTCCGATATCCGGCAAGACACCGCGGGCCAGAAGCAGTGAATCCAACGGTGAGCCGGACCTTTAGTCTCAAGGAGTTTTCCAATGGGTATCGCAGATGAAATCGAGAAGTTGAACAATCTGAGGCAAACAGGCGCTATCTCCGAGGATGAATATCAAAAGGCAAAGGAGTCACTCTTGCAGAAAGGTCCTTCTGCGGGAGAGAGATTTGGCAAGGCTGTGGATAATATCTCGTCAGATGTCAACATGTGGTCGATGTTTCTCCATCTGTCACAGTTCTGCGGTTATATCGTTCCATTGGCCGGACTGATTGTCCCCATCGTGTTGTGGCAGATGAAGAAGGACGAGTCCGAAATCATCGACCTGCACGGAAGAATCGTCGTCAACTGGATCATAACGGAATTCATACTCGCGATTGCCTTCGCCCTATTGTCTATGATCCTGATCGGAATACCGTTGCTATTGGCGCTTGCAGCATTAGGAATAGTATTCCCAATCATCGGCGCTGTCAAAGCAAACAGTGGCCAAGTATGGCCCTATCCCCTGTCAATAAGGTTTTTTCGATTGGACTGAAACTTAAGGATTCGGAGCAATGCAGACCGTGATCGAAGTGACCTGCTACCACGGCGGGAGCCTCCGTGAGGGGGTCGCCAACGACAAGCGTTTGGAAAAGTACGACCTTGCCGTGTCGAGTCAGAAGATGTCGGGGCGCAACCCGGGCTGGTCCAAGCTGCACAGCTTGGACCCCGAGGTCCCCGGAGCGATCAACCTCGAATGGGATCCGCCGACAAAGACGCTCATGGCCAGAGTCGTCACCAAAGGCCGAAGCACCCCCGACCGGATCACAGGCGACTTCATCGCCTACCTGATGCGCTGCCAGCGCAGAAGAATCCGCTCCATTCTTCTGCTGCCAGGCTAACACAGCCGGACGCCGCGCAGCGTGGCCACAGAGAAATCCCGGCCGTACTTAAGGTCCGTCGTCGATTCGGAGATGGAAACAGAGGAATCCAAGAAATTGGCCCAAGAAATCCTCGCAAACCTCGACGCCAAGCGCTGAGCGACAGGTGGAGAATGCGCCTGTCGTGAGTCGCCGGTACTTAGTCGTTAGTATTCGCTGTACGGATTCTTTTTCTTGAAAATCCCGTCGGCTAAGCATAGATTTCCTGCAGCGGAGACATCTTGATTTGCAGCTATTGTGCGAGATTGTCCCTGATGCCGCTCGGAGGTGGCGTGACGCCGACGCGGACGGGGTCTTGACAAAACGAAAAAGGCAAGATTCGGCAACGCAGCGTGGTCGTCAGCCCATGCTGGTTGTCTGAGAAGGAGGTCACTTATGGCATGCGAAGCAACTCGCAGGCGCCGGGCGGCTGTGGTCATCCGGTGGGTCGCAAGGATCTGGAGCATTCCGGTACTGCTGTTCGTCGCAGTTATGTTCGCAGGCGAGGTCCTATTTCCGCACGCGACGCCGCCAACCTCGGCGCGGGATGTCGTCGGACTCGCTCTGTTCCCCTTCGGAGTCTGTCTGGGCATACTACTGGCTTGGCGGTGGGAGGGCTTGGGGGGCATCATCTGCTTGGCGAGCTTCTTCGGATTCTATGCAGCACTCGGGCTGTTCAACGGCAGACTGCCGCGCGGGCCGTCCTTCGCACTTATCGCAGCGCCGGGATTTCTCTCTATGGCCTCCTTCCTGCTTCGCCGCTCAAGCCAACAACAGAAAAACGCCCGACCACTCGCTTGAGCAGGCCCAAGTCAAGTGAGCGAACATTTGTAACAGTATCGCAGTGACTTCTATCACAACCAAGCCGTCACATAGAACGAGCAAAGTGTGTGACCGGATGTCTCGAACGGGCTCGACATGACAATGCGAGTCGGGCATCTATGCCGAAACCATATAAACAGTGGTTGGAAGGGAGATTGATGGTGGGTTGGCTAATGAATAGACGCAAGCTGCTGCTCCGCGCGGCCCCACTCATTCTGTGCGCTGCTGATCAGACGATAACATGGGAAACGATAGGTTTGGCATCGCTGCCAAAAGATATACAATCTCAGGTTGTGACTTTCATCGATAGGCAGATGTGCCACATAGAGGAGCACGAGTTATGCTGAGAACATTTCTATTTGTTTTGGCGGGACTGATCCCGGCTGAAGGCGCCGCTTTGGCGCCGGACTTGGCGCCGCCGGTCAGGATCGAGGCGGCCGGGGAGCCGATCGACACCGATGCAGGCCACGCTGCACCGTTCGTCTGCGACTTTGACGGGGACGGAGTTCAAGATCTGCTGGTCGGTCAGTTCGGAGACGGTATCCTCTGGGTCTACCGCAATGAGGGCACGAACTCTTCACCCAAGCTGGCGGCCGGGGTCAAATTCAAGGAGGGCAAGGATGACGGCCGCGTGCCCAGCGGGTGATGCATCGGATTCGGTCCACATGTTGTGGACATTAACAACGACGGATACCGTGACATCATCTCCGGCTCTTGGCCCGGCGAGATATTCTTGTTCCGGGGCAGGGCGGACGGTTCATTTGCAGCCCCCGAGATAATCAAGGACAAGGACGGCAAGATCATCAACATCGGCGGCGGGATTCGAGAGGAGTCCCGCAGTATGGCTTTCTTGGACGGCATGAACAACATGATGCTCATTGCCGGAAACGCCAAGTTCGAGTACACACCCGAGGGGATATTCGTCAATTACCATGGCCAACGGTTCGAGAGTACGCCGGAGAGGCCGATCGGGATTACGGGCACGGCCTCGGCGGCCCATGTTACCGACTGGGATGGCGACGGCGACTACGACCTGATAATAGGCGACATACGCGGCAAGGTCTTCCTGGTGCCCAACGCGGGGACGCCGGAGTCATACGCCTTCGGCAAGGAAAAGCAGATCCAGGTCGGCGGCAAACCGATAGATGTCGAAAGAAGTGCCGGGCCGTTTACCGCCGACTGGGATGGTGACAGCGACCTCGATCTGCTCGTTGGCGCCGACGACGGCAGCGTTCGGCTGTTTCGCAACACAGGCTCTGCGCGATCGCCGGAATTGGCTTCGGCCGTCCAGCTCGTGCCGCCCGGTGAGAGCGCCACCGGAGCGCAGTCCCCCAAGGATGTGCGTAGGGGAACCCGGTCGAAGATCTGCGTTGCCGATTGGAACGGTGACGGCTGGCTCGATCTACTCGTCGGTGATCGCGCCAGCCAGAAGCCCGACCTTGCCGACCCTACGCCTGAGCAGGAGGCTGAATATGACCGGATCCGTAAGGAGCTGGAGCCGCTCAGAAAGCGTTACGGAGAGTTGGCTGAGAAGCTGCACGGCCCATCACGCGCGCGAACAGAGGAGGAACTCGAGCGAATCCAGAAAGAGATGGAGGAGATTCGCCAACGCCAGGAGAACCTGCGTGCCAGACTGCCCCGCGAGTACGAAACTCACGGATGGGTCTGGCTGTTCCTGCGTACAAGAGCAGATTAGATGCGGCCGGAAGATTCCTCAGCGAGATTTCTTGGTCGCGGACAAACCGTGGCGCGTGCAACTATCGAGTTGAAGATGAAATGACACCGGCCGGATGGATCATACTTGCGGTCGTCAATGTCCCGGTATACTTTGGGATCGGCTGGGTGCTGTTCAGGACTTGGGATGATTTCTGGGAGGCAATACGGTTCTGGTTTACGCCCGATCTGTGGTCCTTGTTCAAGGGAGAGTACTGGGATGATTGCTGGGCTGAAATGAAGCTTGGCTTTTGGGTCCTCTTGTCCATTGGATGCGTCATCTTGGAGGCGCACCTGATCGAGAAGATTATGGGATGATTGGTATTCGCCAAGAACAGCCGCAGGATAGTCAGGCAATCCGTGAGGTCAATATTAGGGCCTTCGGTCAACCACAAGAGGCCAATGTCGTGGACAAGCTGCGGCAGAACTGCAATGAACTGCTGTCGCTGGTGGCTACGGAGGCGGACACAATAGTCGGCCACATTCTCTTCACTCCCGCCACAATAGAGAGCGAAGACAGAACGGCTCATGGAATGGGGCTGGCACCAATGGCCGTACTGCCTGAATATCAGCGTCAGGGAATAGGCTCGGAACTGATCCGGGCGGGGATTGCCAGACTGAAGAGCAGGCGATCTCCTTTCATAATTGTTCTGGGCCATGTAGAATACTACCCTCGTTTTGGCTTCGAGCCCGCGAGTCGCTACGGGATTCGAAGCGAGTGGGAAGTGCCGGATGAGGCGTTCATGATATTGGTGCTCGATGAATCCGAGATGGACGGCATTTCGGGAGTAGCCAGGTATCGGCCGGAATTCGCCGAAGCCATGTGACGCGCCGAACAACAGGGTACAGTTTGGGACATGGACATGAATAGATTGGAATCGTTTGTTATTGGTTCGACCCTTGCGGTCGCCACGCCGCTGCTGCTGTTGATTCTGTGCTGGTTCTGTGTCATAATATTGGCGCTTGACAGAATCCCCGATAGTGCAGTCATTGCCTTACTCATCGCAAGCATTCTTGCTGGAATCGTGATAGATATCTGTTGTGTGCGCAGGTGGGTAAGAGGCTTCTACCGAGCCAACATGGCGTTGATGGTTTCCCTTTTCCTGATCTGCTCGCTGTTTTCGATTGCAATGTTTATGGGCGTACCGATCGGCAACCTCGCTTTGGGAGTAGTCGCAGGCCTTTATGTGGGACGACGAAGTCATCATGCAGCAAGAGAACCCGAGGCATTCGCGGCTGCTTCTCGCCGGGTGGCACTACTCGCTGCCGGCGTGGTGGGAGCGGTGGCACTGCCGGTTGGGTTTCTTGCACTTTTCGCCGGCGAAGAACAGATTGCAAGGTCGCTCGTGGAAGCCACCGGGGTGCCTTATTCCGGTCCGGCGGGAATAGGCTTAATTCTGATCCTGTGCGGTGTGCTAATGCTGCTGCAGTACTGGCTAACGCGAGGCGCGGCCATACTGGCGTATCGCGGCCGGAATAAGAAGTCCCGAGAGCCGGCAGGCGGGACCCGAAGTCAACTGCCGTGACGTGCCCAGCGAGTTGTTTCAGGCAATGGTGCCGGCGCTGCCGCCTCACTGATTCCGAGTGTTTGCTTTCAGAAGGAAATTATCATGCAGGCAGTCCTGGGAGTGTCAGGTCACATATTCATAATCTTAGCTGTAGTATGTCTCGTGCTTTGCGTTGGAGACCCTGGACTTCTGCCGTTCGTTCCCATCCTATTCATAGTTGGGATTGTTCTTCTGTCTCTGTCGAGGATTCTTGAACGTATTTCCAAGATTGAAAGGCTGCTCAGTTTGTCCAGCGACACCAGCGAAGCTGATGTAGTCAAAACTGTGGTCGGCGAGTTCAGGGTCCTTCGGGACGCGGAAGGAGAGGCAATGTGTCTCGGATGCAGAAAGGTCGTCCCAAAGGCCGGACTCTACTATAACAAGTCACTTGACGTATATTATCACCGAGAGTGTTTCGCAAAGGATCACAGTGAGCAGAAGCGGTCGCCGTGAGCAAACACCGCATCTCAGCGAACCGCATCGGAGCCACCTGTTCACTGGACGTTCCTGTTATACGGAAACCATATGATCGGCAGCCAGATTGCATAGAACAGCCAGAAAGAGAAAATGCCGATGACTTTTTTGTGTTTGGACGACAGGGAAGAAATAGAGCAGTTCCTGCGAAGGAATGTCTACCTTTATATCTACTGCATTGGTGACTTAGATGATTTCTTCTGGCCATATACAACGTGGTACGGCTTGAATACCGGCGGCTATATTGACGCGGTAGCCCTGCTTTATGAGGGCAAGTCACCGCCTACGCTCGTTGCACTTTCCGACGAATGCGATGTCATGAAGGAGTTGGTGGGGTCCATAAGGCACCTTCTTCCCGAACGGTTCCATGCGCACCTGAGTCCGCGCGTTGAGGCTGTCCTGCTCGACGACTATGATCTCGATCCACATGGTGAGCACTACAAGATGGCCCTGCGTGACAAGACTGCTATCTCCAAATACGATTGCTCGGGAGTTGTCAGCCTGAGCAGAGCGGATTTGGACGATATTGAGACGTTCTACGAGCAGAGCTATCCCGGCAACTGGTTCGACGGTCGAATGCTGGAAACCGGCCAGTACTTTGGCGTACGGAAAGATACAGCTCTGATCAGCGTTGCCGGAGTCCATGTCCATTCCGCCAAATACAAGGTGGCGGCACTGGGGAACATTGCCACACTGCCCTCATACAGGGGCAAAGGTTACGCCAAGAGAGTCACAGCGAAGCTCTGTAAATCTCTGTCCAGGCAAGTCAGCCACATCGGCTTGAATGTCAAATCCGACAACATCCCCGCCCTGTCGTGCTACGAGAAGCTGGGATTTGAGAAAGTCGCCACATACGCCGAATTCAATGTTCAGAGGAAATAGTGAAGGGTATACGGGCCGACAAAACGCTATATCCGACGCCAATCCTGCCCCACCTCATCGCCACAGGCGAGCCTCTGCGTTAGGCATGGCACTATGGATCTTGGACTTATCCGGATCGACTACCTGAAGCATCATCAGTCATGCATTCCTCGCCTCGCCGATCTTTTTTGGCAAGAGTGGCAGCAATTCTATGAGGCCACGGGCAGGACTGCTGAGCAGGTGACTGCGTATATGCGAGCAAAAGCGAATACCGATTCTATTCCGCTGGCGCTCGTTGCCGTTTACCGCAGCCAGGTGATTGGCACCGGCGCCATCAAGCCGCATGATCTTGACATAAGACCCCAGTTCTCTCCGTGGTTAGCAGGCCTTTACGTGCTGCGTGAGTTTCGAGACAATGGAGTGGGTTCACTACTCGTGGCCAGACTGCTGGAAGAGGCGAGGCAGCTCGGCTTGTCCGAGCTATATCTGTGGACACCGTCGGCTGAAAGGCTCTATTCGAGATTGGGATGGTCACTGCTTGAGAGGACGCAGTATTGCGACCAATGGATTTCCATAATGAAAAAGGAATTGAACCGCTAACCGACCACCGACGCGCCGGTGAGCTTCTCGTTCGCGGTCAGGGGGCAGATTCCCTATGAACGACGAAAGGCTTGGAGTGCTATGCGGATCGCGAAATGGCTACGACAAATCTGCATAATTCGAGCGACGGTCCTGTGCGTGCTTGGGATATTAGTCCTCGCCCTGGCGATCGGTATTCAAACATACGCTTCGGTGGTGAGGTGGTCTGAGAGCAAGATCAATGCCTGGGCGGCAAAGCTCACGATCGACCTCAGCGAAGAGAGGACTCTCTTCACGACGTTTCTACCTGTCGTCTTTAGGTCACATTCCGCCCGGTTTACTCTGCGTGCTCCACTGCGGGGAGATCTGGCCAAGTACCGTGGGGAAAACAAATTCTTGCCTCGCGAGGTTACTGAAAGATCCCTCGCCGGAAAGAGTTTTGAGATGTCTTGGCAACTTCTTCGTGCGGGCGACGTGTTGGCGGAAGGGACCGTGTGTGCCTCTGATCTCAAGGCGTGGGCCAGGGGAGATCACGTCTACTACCAGCGCGCTTGGGGCTTATCCCCACTTGAGCCCGGAACCCAGTATTCACTCGTCGCCACGATAGAACAGCCAAATGAGGCCGTAAATGAGTTTGGTCCGACACTACTAGTACGGACATGGGGGTCCCTGAAGGGATACCCCATTGCCGGCTGCAGACTATCGGACACCGCTCTGATGGCCCTAATTGGAGTGGCGTTGTTCGCGGCCGCTCTCCGGACACAACGGTCGTCGGTCAAGATCAGGCGGAGACAAACAAGCAGTTGCTCAAAAGCTGAACCGCGGACCAACCGCTCCACCTGACACGTTGAGTGTGAGCCGGTGGGCCTTTCAGTCGTGATCCGCAGGCAAACGCCCTATGGACGACGAGAGACTTGGAGTGTGGTGCGGAAACCGTATAATTAGTAGTCAGCCGTGATTTAGAGATGGAGAAAACGGGAATGACCCACCAGAAGAGGCTCTTGCTTTGCGTGTTCTTTGCGGCTGTCGTGGCTGCCATTGGAGCAGTCGTTTGGTGGCACGTGGCATTTCCTCGCTTCGGTTCGGAGGAGATCGCCAAGATCGAACCTGGGATGTCGGAACGCGAGGTAATTACCATCCTTGGAGAGCCACATCGTAAGCGGGACGACAGCCGTGGCGTTACCTCGATAGGCCCCGTTGGAGTATAATTCTCGACGTTCAATTCGACAGAACAGGAAAGGTGATCCGTAAACCCTATTTTGATTGAGAAAGAACGGCCGGCAAACGGCTGCACGGTGCCGCGGGAAGCTGCGCGGGTGAGGCGCGAGCCTGGAGGTTGCCTTATGCCTAAATGGAGACGACGACTCTTGGTGATTGCTGCCGTGGTTATCACCTGCCTCCTGCTCGGCGCATGTTTGTTTCTGTTCTGGTTGTGGGATCCCCTTCACGAGCCTGCCGCCTGGGCCAAAACCTTTGACTCGATACGGGTCGGGATGACGGCCGAACAAGTCCGGAAAGCCTATGAGCCACTTGCTCCCCATGAGATGTCACGCCAATTGGAACGCGTCGATCATCAGCAACTGGCGGCAACTCCAAACGCCAGATTCTATCTGTACTATAGAGGCGAACACCCTTGGCAGCATCGTATCTTCTTCGACGAAGCAGAAACGGTCGTATCCAAGAAACGCTCGTTGCATTGACGGCCCTCTCCAGGTAAACTGCTCATCGACGACCAGAAGCCCTGAGCACAGGATTAACGAAAGCAACTGGAGGCACTATGGTCAATCAAGTTTTGCTTTATCTAGGTTCAGTTCTAACCATCTTTTGGGGCACAGCCCATCTGTTCCCGACAAGGTCGGTAGTCAAAGGTTTTGGAGACATATCCCTCGACAACAGGAGAATCATCACAATGGAGTGGATCATCGAGGGGGTGTCGCTGATCTTCATCGGCGTCGTCGTTTCCGGGGTTACATACATCGACTACACCAGTGCCGTGTCGAAAGCGGTCTACTTGATCTCCTTCGCGATGCTCAACACGTTGTCGGTCATCTCGCTGTTCACGGGGTTCAAGGTCAGCTTCCTGCCCTACAAGCTCTGTCCGGTGATCTTCACGACCTCTTCGATTGTGATTCTGTTAGGCTGTTGCCTTTAGTTCGAGAGGAGGCACCGGTCTAATCACCCTTGGTCACCCTTGGACTAATGAAGCGTCGTGGACAACAGACTTTTGCTCTGAGTCTATCGAGAAAGTTCTCTGGCGTGGGAGCCTAACAAGTTGTATCTTGGTCGGGCAACTTGCTCAGAAGTGAAAGGCCAGCAACGGCGACATTCGACCTGAATTTTGTATAGCGAAAAAGGGGAAATCATGGGAGCCAACCGGAATGAGACATGCGGCGGCATATCAAGGCGTGACTTCTTAGGCTGCTCTTGCTTGGGGATACTTGGGGCATGCATGCCAAGCACTGCGCCACCTGAACATTTCCAGCAAGTGCGGGTTAATCCCCTGCTTGAGACGAAGCTGGGAATCAAGTTCGTTTTGGGTGGCATGGTTCACGAGACCGCACACGAGGGCCCGTGCAGGACGGGCAAGCTGGAGCACCTGACATATGAGGCAGAGTCACAGGGTTTCCAGAACCAGTTCACCCAGTTCGCAAACGAACTCAACAAGAGGAAGTTCCCGAGGGAAGCACGGATATTGAGTCCTGTTGGCTTCCGAATATTGGTTAAGGAGAAGGACGTCGATTTCAAGTTTCCCCGGAAGTACTTCGCGCAGATCGAAGAAGACATCGCCAACACGGATTTGATAGTCGTGCTTCACGGGTTTGCATCTGACATTGCATTGAAGGTCGCTGAGCGGTTCAACAAGCCGGTTGCAACGATTGGCAACAGCTGGGTCGTTGACGTCCCTGCCACGCTGAGGCACAAGGGCTACGAAAGCTATATTGCCCTGGATTGGGAAGACTTCAACCACCTGGTTCGCCTACTATGGGTCCGAAAGGCCTTTTCCCTGACCAAGCTTCTCATAGTGACTGATCGGCCCGGACAAGCTCCGTTCGGCCTGGCAAGTGCGATGCAGGATTTTGACCGGCTTCACGCGTTGTACGGAATGCGCCACCACCGTGTATCCACAAAACAACTCACGGAGGAGATGGACTCAATCATCGGCTCCGAGGCCGGACAAAAGCAGGCTGCACAGATAGCGAAGGACCTGATGGGAAATGCGAGGGCCGTCCATATGGACGAGAAGCACGTGGTCGGCTCGGCCAACTTCTATCTGGCTGTAAAGAGGCTGATGAACCGGTATGGCTGCAATGCCTTTACAATTGAGTGCCGGGAGATCTGCCCCTTGGAAATCGCAGCCAAATACCATTTCACTCCCTGCATGACTCACTCGCTGTTGAAAGACCAGGGATTCCCCGCAGTATGCCAAACCGACATCAACGCCTTGATCCCCATGATGGCCTTATCGTATTTCGGCAGAAGGACCGTCTACATGGGTAATCCACTGTTCGACGTGGGAAACAACATCCTGACTATCTCTCACGATGTAGCCGGTCTGAAGATGAAGGGCTTCGAATCCGCCCCCTTGCCCTACGAGCTTCGCAACTTCACGGTCGGCGGGTGGGGAGTCACCTTTCGATACGATTTCAATGCAGACAAAGGGCAACCGGTAACGATTGCCCGAGCCGACCCTGGCCAGAGCAAGATCTTGATCACGAAGGGCGAGATATTGGACGGTTTCGGCGTGAACATGATTGGATGTTCGCTGGGCGTTCGGATCAAGCTCCAAGACACCCTCAAGCTGTTCCGAAATGCGGCGGACTACGGCGGCCACTTGATTATGGCGTACGGCGATTATGTCAAAGCTATGGAGGATCTGAGCACGGTCGTGGGTTTTGAGCTCGTAGTAGTCTGACGATGCCAGTATGGCGCCCCGGCTTCGCAGGGGTAAAGTCGGCGAGTTTATTAGAGGACCGGGGGTACAAGGAGTAGAGAGATATGACAAAGAAGTTGACCGGCGGGTGCCTTTGCGGCGCCCTGCGATACGAATGTGACGGCGAGCCGAAAGAGGTGACATACTGTCACTGTACTGATTGCCAAAAGACGACGGGCAGCGCGTTTTGCGTGGGCGTAGCAGTCGACACAGACGCCCTCAAGATTCTCTCCGGAAGCGTAAAGGAATACACGAAGACGGCGGACAGCGGCAACCCGATCACCCGGCAGTTCTGTCCGGAGTGTGGTTCGCCCTTATTCACGAGGGCCGCTGTGCTTCCGCACCTAGTCTGGGTCAAGGCGGGAAGCCTGGACGAGCCGGAATTAGTCAAGCCGACCCACCAGACGTGGACAGATTACGCTGTGCCGTGGGCATACATTGATGCGAATCTGCCGGGCTTTGCAAAAGGTGGCCCCAGCCCAACAGAAGAGGAGCATTAGAAGATCACGCCCGCGATGGATTACTCACGAGTAGCGCATCTCTACGACGCCTATGCAGGAACGCAATTCGACATTCCCTTCTTCTTGAAGGAGGCGGAAGTCGCCTCGCAGGTGCTGGAGTTGATGTCGGGCACAGGCCGGCTGTCGATTCCGCTGATACAAGCCGGCGTGCGCTTGACCTGTGTGGACAACTGCCCCGACATGCTCGCCATTTTACGGGCCAAGCTTGCAGACAAGGCGCTATCGGGCCGCGTGCATGAGATGGATGTATGCAATCTGTCACTGACGGAAACCTATGACCTTATCATCCTTCCGTTCCATTCGTTCGCTGAGATTTTCCCGCGCAACGACCAGCGAAGGGCACTGGCGGGCATTCGCAGGCTTCTCGCAGAGGGCGGTCGGTTCATCTGCACGCTACACAATCCCCCCGTGAGGCTGAGATCCGTAAATGGAGAATTGGTTCAACTGGGCAAACACCCGCTGCCGGATGGCAAGGGGACACTGTCTTTGTCGGCCGTCGAGCACTACGATGTAGCCAATCATATCGTCAAAGGAACTCAGTTCTACGAAGTCTACGACACGGATGGGACCGCGTGTTTCAAAGACTCCGTAGATGTTCAGTTCTACCTCCATGAAAAGGATGAGTTCCAAGAGCTCGTTCAGTCGGAGGGTCTGGATACCCTCAACCTCCATGGCGATTACTCACATTCGGCATTCGATGAGAACAATAGCGCTTTCATGATTTGGATCTTGGGCAAAGAGAACGCCGAACAATCTGGTATAGCCGACGCAAACGGCCGCCGACCGTTGACATCAGGCTTCTAAGACCTCGCTTCTGCTCCAGTCATTAAAATCCCAAAATCGGGTGTATCCTTTCTCCAGTCTGGCCCGTCTACGGTAGTAGAAAGGAGAAAGACAAGATGATTGCTAATGAAGACACTGCACAGGTAAAGGATCAATTGGGAATAACTACTCGATTTCTGGCGGGCATTTGCCATAGATGCGAAATATGCCCGTACGCGGACAGAAGGCCGGACTCCGCTTTTGGCAGACTCATGCGCTGGCACCGCACATGGTGTCCGGCCTGGGCCTCTCACACAAGAGTCTACGGCCGAAAACCTCTTTCCCGATAGCGCCAAGGGCAGTGCAGCACGGCAGCGTGCCGCAAGTCTCGTGTTTGGCGCATCAGATAGACTGTGATGGCCCTTCGTGGGCATAGTTTCTCCCGGCTCACTTGCAGGCCAAGCCATTCCTATCGGCCCATAGCCCTTGCTCCACTTCTCAGATCATTCCGGCCCGCAAACCACCCCGCTGGCGGGCTAATTTCTCTCCAAATCGCTCCATTCTCCCGTTGATTTCTCACGTTTCTCTGCTATCTTAACTCGTGAAAGGCACATGCACCCACGAGCGGAACGCTTCTTCGAGACGGCAAAAAGTCAAGACGGATGGCCTATGGCAACTGCCGGCACCGCTGCCCACGTTCAACAACCACGATCTGCAGCTATCTGCGGGGTCGCTGGCGGGGCAGTGCGCCGCGGCAGAGACTTGGATCGGATATATCTTTTTTGCATTTTTTTCGGGAAAACCGTCCATATCCGGCCGCCGGCCATCGCCTTAACCAAGAGAAGAGGACAGTGAATGTAGATATTTGATTGTCCAAATCAAGGTTTGGAGAGCCGGGTATCTCCCAGTTCCTGAAGGTGCAATACCCGGATCGAGGCCAGGCCTAACCCGGGCTGCGGACTTTTGAAGTAGCAACCGAGCGCTGCCAAGCGGGCAGCTTGCGGCAACACGCCATATCGCGGGAGATGTGGCCTTTGACACAATGCGACACATAGGGAGCCAACGTATCAGCTGAAAACAGAAAGGAGAAGCTATGAACAAGAGAATCGCAGTAGCGGCTGCCGTGCTATTGGCAGGCTGTGCCGCGACCAACAATAAGGGCAAGCCTGTGGCAAAAGAGGACACCAGATCACCTGAGAACTTCCTGGGTTACCAGGCAATCCCTCCATTGCCGGTTGACAAGGTCATGCTCTACGAGGAATCGACGGATGAGCTGAAGGAGGTCTACTGGGCAGCGATTGCCGATGAAGCTACCATACGAGATCTGCTACCACTGCAATCCGCCCAGGTGTACGTACGGAAAACCGATGTCTCAGGCAAGATGAGTTATCTGACCGCGTCTGTTACTGGCGAAACGGGCAGCTACACGGTCACAATGGATTACATGAAATATCGGGTGGAGGATATTGTAGATGATGCGAGTGGCACGTCCATCGGCAATGCCAGGATAGGCGTAGGATTGCGAATAGAAGCGGTTCTTGTGACAAGCAAGGCCAACCTGAATCTCGGCAGTCTGCTGGTGATTGGCGTGGAAGCCCAACAAGGAAACCTGAGAGGCGGCATTTCCGTAGATGTCATTGGGATAGACTCGGAAGCTGTTACCAACCTGATACCATTGACATCGGAGATAGACCAGACGGCCATTCAAGCTGCGCTGCAGGCTTTGGCGTCAATAAAGACAAAGATATACGAGGAGGATACAAAACTTACACCGCACCTTGTCGCCATTCGCCAGACCAAAGCCGGCTTGACTCAGCGAATCAAGGATACGGCAACAACATCCGTAAGAAAAGGGATGCTCCGGGCGCAATCAAGGAAGGCCAAGCAGGCACAGATATTGTCCTCAATAGCACCGGCAGGAGTCTTCGACATGGCCAAGTGGGATGCTCTGGTTGACAGCTCGGATCTCTCGGCCGAGCAGAAGTCGAGTCTCAAGGCCTTTGATGACTTGGTCAAGATTACCAGACGCCTGGATCTCGACGCGGGGATGAACGGAACCATAATCTCAGCACTTCACAAGGCGCTGTGATGGGGCAAGTCTGCATAACAACAGGAGGTCACGCACATGGATTCGATCGTCATAAGGCTGATAGACAAGAATGAACCTGATTTGGCGGAAGAAGTCAAAGGGGAACTGATAGGTGCCGAATACGCCATCGTATACGAAGGTGAGGCAGAGTTGGTGGGCGTTGACGCCACAAAGCACGGCGACGGAGAGCAGGTCTATGGTCCTGCCTTCGTCCTCGTCGGAGCGAAGTAGCGCCCAGGTTTAGCCGGGCGAATTTGACAGAGTCACGCGACATATTGGTCCGCCAGCGTTTGTGCCTGGCAGAAGGAGCCCAGCAAATTCACTGGGGATGTGCTTATTCGGCGTGTTGTGAGAGCGTTGTTATCAGTTCGCTCTGAAACATCCCGGGAAAGTTGCGCCAAGGCCGCCGGGAGGCTCGGACGTTGTAGCGAAACTACAGAATCAATAGTCGGGCCGGTGAAACAAGAAAAGGAGTGTAACATGAAGGCGCAAGCATATTTCAGATTGCACGCGGTGAGTCTGCTCACGCTGCTCTTGATCGGCGCAATAGTCTGGACTGGCTGCGATAAACGGGAAACACCGCCCCCGCAACCCCCTGCGGGCGGCGGTGAGCAGCCGCCCCCACCAGAGCGTCTTCCAGACTTAGTGATTTCTGCCATCCAAGTGTTGCCTGCCGAGCCGCAGGCAGGACAGCGTTTTGCCCTCAACGTGTACGTGAAGAATGCGGGGCAGGCGCCATCGGGTCAATACGATTTGGCGATGTTTATCAAGGACGTTTCGCGCGGATCTACGTACCCCGTTGGAACCTTTCGCAAAGAGCGGATGCAGCCGGGGGAGGACATACCCGCCTACTCATCGACGGACAGGCTGGTCAATGATCCTGGGGCCTATCAGGTGCACGTGGAAATCCAGCCCTTCGGCTTTAGGGATGGCAACGAGCAGAATAATACGGCCGTCCGGGCCTTTACCGCAAGGTAGGGCAAGCGATGGAGTAGAAAGAAGGCCAAAGCTGTACGAAGAGCAGGAACTGGTTCCGGCCCGCGCGGCAATGACAGAGAGCAAGCCGTCTGGCTGGAAACGGACCCAGGATGTTTAGACAAGACTGCCGAGCTGAAAGACGATGAGGGTGATGACGTATGCCAGGGCGGTTAGGCCGAAGAATTGGAACAGCGCCCAGCGCCATGAGCCCGTTTCCTGCCTTGTCATCGCCACGGTGGCCACGCACGGCGAGCTGATCAGACAGAACAACAAGATGCAGAAGCCGGTCAGCGGCGTGTAGCTGGCTCGCAATTTCTCCCTTAGCGTCTGCGCATGCTCTTGCCCCCCTGCTGCGGCATACACAATCGCCAACTGCGAGACAAAGACTTCCTTTGCGGCCGTCGCGCCAATCAGAGCGGTGCCGATCTTCCAGTCAAAGCCGAGCGGCTTGAGCGCCGGCTCTATCGCCTTGCCCAACCGGCCGACGACCGAATACTCCAAACGCACTCGCTGGACCTGCCCATCATCCAGGTCTGACAGCACCTCCGGCGCGGGTCTCGGAAAGCTCATCAGCAACCACAGCACAATCGAAATGCCGAGGATAATCGTGCCCGCCTTTCTCTGGTACATCCACCCTCGATGCCACGTGTGATTCAGCAGCGACTTGAGCGTGGGGACACGATAAGGCGGCAACTCCATTACGAACGGCGTTGTCTCGCCCTTAAAAAGTGTCAGGCGTAAGACTTTGATGCAGCCAATTGCGATAGCAATTCCTATCAAGTAGATCAGCCACAGCACCGGGCCGCGCCATCGCTCCGGGAAGAAGGCCGGTATGATCAGCATATAGATCGTGAATCGGGCCCCGCAGCTCATCAAGGGAATCACCATGATCGTGGTCAGTCTGCTTCGCCTGTTCTCAAGGATTCGCGTGCCCATGATGGCGGGCACGGAACACCCGAAACCGATGAGCATCGGTATGAAGCTCTTGCCGTGCAGACCTATCTTGTGCATGATCCGGTCCATAACAAAGGCCGCCCTGGCCATGTACCCCGAATCTTCCAGCAGCGCTATGCTCAGAAACAACAGCAGAATATTAGGCAGAAAAACAATCACCCCGCCGACACCGCCTATTACGCCGTCAAGCAGAAGCGACTTCAGCCAGCTCTCGCTGCCGGCCGGCCAAAGGCCGGATATGCCCCCACCAAGCCACTCGAAAAGCAGCTCGAGCAAGCGCATCGGATACTCACCCACCCTAAACGTCAAAACAAAAACCAAGTACATGAACGCCAGAAAAATCGGCAAGCCAAACACGCGATGTGTCACCACCGCATCAATCATGTCACTGGTTGTATGACGCCACTCGACGGTGCTCTTGATCGTCTCCTGGCACGCGCCTGATATGAAGCCGTAGCGTCGATCGGCGATCACCATCTCGGGCTCGTCGCCGAATATAGTCGTGAGATGTTCGATGCTTGCCGCTGCAACGTCGAGCACCTCTTTATCGGTGACCTTCGCCGTGATGTCACCGTCCTGCTCCAGCAGCTTGACGGCCAGCCACCTGCTGCCATATTTCTCCGCCAACAAGCTCTCCTTGCCGGCAACCACGGCCTCGATTGCCTGCAGCTCTTCTTCGATCTCCTCTCCGTAGCTGACTCTGTGTGTGCGTTCGCTCCTGCCGCGAGCGGCGGTCTCAACGACGGCATCGAGCAGCTCCGCCTTGCCTTTGCCCTTGCTGCCCACGGTGGGGACTATCACCGCCTGCATCAGCCTCGACAGCTGCTCGATGTCAAACACCGTCCCCCGCCGCTCGGCTATGTCGGCCATGTTGAAGGCCAAGACCAGCGGAACATCCATTTCGATAAGCTGAGTCGCCAAGTACAGGTTGCGCTCGATGTTCGACGCATCGATGATATCAACCACAACATCAGGCTCCTCATCGATGATGAAGTTGCGGGCAACAAGCTCTTCGGTGGAATACGCCGTGAGACTGTACGTACCCGGCAAATCCACCACCGTTATCTCGTAGTCTCCGTATCTGCATACTCCCTCCTTCTTTTCCACCGTCACGCCGGGATAGTTGCCCACGTGCTGCCGCGCACCGGTCAACATGTTGAACAGGGTGCTCTTACCGCTGTTGGGATTCCCCGCCAATGCCACAGTGATTTTCTTCATGATCGCGACTACCCCATTCGAGAGATTTGGATGTGCCGGATTATGTGTCCGCAAAAACACCGCATACGCCGAGGGCCGACATATCTTACAGTACCATGATCTTCTGAGCCATCCCCCTGCCCAACATCATCCGGGACTCTTTCACGCTTATCACAAAAGGCCCCGGATGCTGGTTGCTCATGACCTTTATCTCAACGTTGGGTACAAGGCCCATTGAGGCAAGTCTGTTGTTCAAGTCTCGCCCGGCCACTACGCCAGCCACCCTGACCGTCTCGCCTGCCTTGACCGTTGACAACGGTCTTTTCCGCTTCTCTTCCGTCGAATCTATTGCCATCTGTTTGCGCGGCTCGTATTCTCCGTTGCCCAGCCGCTTCTCACAGAATCGCCCAAACTCACCCGCCACGTCACGGCCGTTCTTTCCGCTCTCGGTCATGTACTCGATAAAACACAAGAGTCTCGATATGATCTCCGAGCCGAGAGCATGTTCGGCTTCGCAAGCGGCCCGCTGCGCAGCTTCAGCTTCCACACCTAAGACATCCACGAAGAAAGAAGTCAGAACGTCATGTTTCTTCGCGATCTCCTGCGCGACCGCCTGACCCGAATCGGTCAGGGTGACATAGTCGTACGGCTCGTAGTTCGCCAAACCTTTCTTCTTCAGGACTCGAAGTGCGCCCGTAACCGAGGACTTGGACACGCCGAGCAGTTTGGCGATATCTCTGCTACGCGCAACGTTGGACGTTCGCTCAAGATTGAGAATCGCTTCAAGGTAGTCCTCCAACGAGGCACTGAGATTATGGCTCTCGGCCGAAGCCACAGCTGCCATCCTTTCTCACGATTACTGCAACACAGGGGTCCACAACAGACCATCTCACTGATTATAGTTAGGCTCGCCTAACTTTGTCAAGCCCTCTTTACGTATTTCCTGGAAATTTTCTGCAAATCCCCGCGATCGGCGAGAAAACCCGAAAAAACGTGCGTTTGCACCATTTCGGCACAGAAATTCCCGGAATTTTCCGCCGAAATGCCTTTGTCTGCTGGACGCTTTATTATAGAATACGGTCAAAAGTGCGGGGCGTGGCGCAGTTTGGCTAGCGCGCTTGACTGGGGGTCAAGAGGTCGCAGGTTCAAGTCCTGTCGCCCCGACTTGTGCAACGCACGTGGCGTCGAGGGATTTTGCCCCCCCGACGCTTTTTTCTTTCCTTGATTTCCCTATGGGCCGCGCTGTATAATCGACCCGACTTGGCAGGGAGACTACCATGAACTGCGGGAGAAAATGGCGGGGCGTCCGTAGCCCTACTGTTGGGCGGCGGAGAGTGCTCACCCTCATCGAACAACCGGTCGTAACGACTATGACTGGGCTGCACCGTTCTTAACGTGAACAAGAGATGACAAGGGCAGAATGGAGGAGAATCTGATGAACCTGAGCGGCTCTTCAGTTCCTCAGAAGGTCGATTGAGAACTGGGCCGGACGTATGAGAACGTTTAAGGACCACTGAGTTTTGCCACATTGCGGGCTGGGGTTGTCTTTCCACTCCTCTCCCTCCGCTACCTCAGCCCGCTTCTCTCCAGGTCGTGCGGCGCAACACCCGGACACCACAGCAGCAGCGAACAGCCCCCCATGCGGGCGCTCCGTCAATTCGGCCGGCCAATCGGGACATTTGCATCCCCAACGCGAATATAGTATCATATGCTGAAGTTGAGCTGGGGCAGTTTTGTGGATTCGTGGTGAACGAGGGGCTTTGAGTAGAGACATGTCGCGAAGTCCAGACATCAGGTGAAAGACCTGTCGCCGGGTAGCTCAGCAAAATACCGCGACTATGTTTTGAAAAGGAGAACTTTGATGAAAAGACACAGCGACGAAGATTTTGAGGATGTCCGACCCGCTTCTGAACCGGCTTCGGCAAGCAAGGTTAATGTGAGCTGGAGAATGATGTTGTTGGTGGCCTCGATCCTGCTGGTCGGCGCCGTTGTAGGCCACGGCCTGCTGACAGATGCAGGCACGTCAGAAAGACTCTTGCCCTGCGGCGAAGCAGCCTCCTGTGCCTCCTGCCCTTCCGGCGTGAAGTGTTCGGCGGAGCAGCCGGGCCAGGCCGGCGAACAGGGTGTTTGCACGAAAGCGTCCGCGGCCGATGGCTGCTGTGACAAACAGGTTGGATGCCCCTTTGTGGAAGAGGCCCGCTGCCCGGACCAGCCATCTTGCGTGGAAAAAGCCACGGGCCTTTCGCAGGAATAGAGTGGCCAGGTACATCCGTGCTATCGGTCCGAGACTCCGGACCAGACTCGGACAGGCTGCTCGGTAACGACGACAAGGCGCTTGAACAAAGGCCGCGGGCCCCGCAACAATGAACGTGAAGCAATCGAATCGGGTCACAGTAGGCGCCGATCAGCAACTCGCACCTTTTTTGGAACAGGCATCAGGCGTGCGCCGGTGAAAGTCAACACACTGAACTTCTGGATAGACCTGGCTTCGTTCGCGGTGCTCTTTGCCCTGGCCGTAACGGGCCTGTTGATTCACTATGTGCTGCCCCCTTGCGGCAGTTGCTCGGGCAGCGGGTGCACACAAGAGAACGCCCTCACCCTATGGGGATTGGACCGGCACGACTTCGGCAAGGTACACTTCTATCTCGCCGTGGCAACGGTGACCCTCGTAGTCATACATGTTTGCCTTCACTGGACTTGGGTATGCAGCACGGTCTGCGGCCTGTTTGGTCTGAAAGCATCATCTGGCGACCGCCGCAGGATGTACGGCCTGCTCTTTTTGATACTGCTGATCGCGGTGACAATCGCCGTGCTCTACTGGGCCAAAACACAGGTCCAATAGGGCAGCGGGCATCGCGGGCGAAGCAAGAACGCAGCGGGCCATTTCTGGCAACCTTGCCATGTGTCCCCTACCTGCGCAAGGACCATCTGCGGGCTGTGACAACCCCTTTCCGTCTCGACCGCCGGGCCAAAGGCCTAACCGCAGTCAATTATCGGGTGCAATCCACACTCCTTCAGCCTCTTCTGTTTGCCTTTTCCGTCACCGAGCAGTCTGTCCATCTCCCGCCAGAATTTCTGGCTGTGGTTCTTTATCCTGGTGTGCAACAGTTCATGCAATATCACGTAATCTCTCAGGTCTGCAGGCAGTCTGGCCAGGTTCACATTCAGACTGATGTTGTTCTTGGCCGAGCAACTGCCCCATTTTGTCTTCTGATTTCGGATCGTGACCTTGGCGCATCCGAAATTGTGACGCGCCGCCAATTGCTGCAATCTGGCCTTGAGAAAAGTCTCGGCCTTTGCCTTGTCTATTTGGGCCGGTTGGGCCCCACCCGGCGCCTGTGCCGACCTCCGCAGTCTCTGCAAATGCTTCGCGATCCAAGGGATTTTAGACTGCAGAAACTCATGGGCCTCCGCCAAGGCCCTTCTTCGTGGGACCGTCAGCGATACAGTCTGATCGGGCTTTATCGTGACACTGACCCGTTTGGCTCTGCTGGATCTTGCGACGGCTACTTCGACCGGGCCAAGCCCGTCAATCTGAAGGACGGTAGTGCTCATATCCCCTCAAAGATTTTGCCTCAGCTGCCCCCAAGCCACTTGACCCGCTCGTCATAGGGCGACAACTGTGCCTTTGTTGTGCGACTCCAAGGCGGCCGTGAAAAGCCGGTGAGCCAGGGCTGTTTCCTCAGGGGTGACACAGCCGGCGAACCGGGATGGGGACTTACCTTCGCCAAGCTCGTGCAGAAATGCCCCCAGCATCTGCAAGATCGCATCGGACATACCAAACTGATGTCCCTCTGGCGTAATCGACCTGTACGCAACTTCATGTCCCATGTCAATTCTCTGCCAGGCCTGCTCACCGCCGGTGTACTCCAGGATTTCGAGCGTGTTGGCACTTTTCGTGCTGAATCTGGCGCAAGCCTTCGTGCCTAATACTTGCAGGTACCAGTTGTTCTTTTCACCGGGTGCGATTCGCTGGATCTTGAGAGTCAGCGGAAATACACGCGCTGAATTGGCGGCGCCGGCCTCGCACACAAGGGTTGCATTGTCCCAGGTGTCACACGGGACTGTTCGGCCTTTTCCATCGCGACGCTCCAATACTATGTTGGACAGAACGGCCCGAACATTCAGCGGTTCCCAGCCGGCCCGGATAGGGACATAACTGGCGTGCGAACCCAAGTCGCCCATACAGCCATATTCCCCGTTGTACTCGACCATTCGCTTCCAGTTAATGGGCTTGTCGGGATTCAGGTCGCTGCAGTGCAGAAATCCCGCGCTCACCTCAATGATTTCGCCGAAGGCATCGGCCTCAACCATCCGCCCTATTCGCTGCACCGCCGGGAAAAACATGAACTGCGACACACACCGGACAAGACGATCGGGGTGCTTCTCAATGCAGGCCAGGATCGCGTTGTTCGCCTTGCGGTCGATGCCGAAGGGCTTTTCCCCCATCAGGTGCTTGCCCGCCCGTACGGCTGCACAGTATAGCTCCTCGTGTAGATTATGGGGGACCGCGATATACGCCGCGTCGACGTCCGGGTTCGCCAGGAGCTCGCGATAGTCGCCTGTGACCTGCTCAATAGTCGGTATGTTGTCGGTGAACCAATCGATTCTCTCGGGCGTAAGAGAGCGATTACAGATCGCCACTACCTCCGGGCGCAATCTCAGTTCGGGCAGATGAAAACAGCGAGCCGCAGCGCTTGCGAACTCACGGCCCATCACCCCGCAGCCGATGATCCCGAAACGCACCGTCTTCATAATCGTAGATCATACCGGCAACTTGTCTTCCGGGCAAGAGATTCCCATGTGGAAAGCCAAAAGGCCCCTATTGATAACCGCCTGATTTGACGGTATCGTATCCACTGTCGAAGAATGCCGACCGCCCTGCCGAGCAGGCCGAGTTCTCGTTTGTTCTTAGGAGATAGCAATGAATCCGGAGTATGGCGTTAAAAAAGAGTCGTTTCTGTCGCGTGCTATGGCAGCCGGCGCGGCCCTGATGCTGTTGGTGCTGCCGACGTGGGCGGCCGATTCAGCCGAAAGAGAGACCGTCTGGCTATCTTCGCTGGACCTTGGCAAAATGACGGCCGGATGGGGCGAGCCCCAGATTGACCGGTCGGTCCAGGAGAAACCCATCTCGATCGGAGGCAAGAGATTCGACAAGGGGGTGGGGACGCACGCCACAAGCGCAATGTACATCGATCTCAAACGGGACGCGAAGCGATTTTCGGCCTTTGTCGGCGTGGATGACGAGGTAAACGGCAACGTGGGAAGCGTGGAGTTCCGCGTTTACGGCGACCATAAGCTGCTATGGACCAGCGGTCTCATCAAGGCCGGCGACCGCGCCCGAGAGGCTGACGTCGATCTCCGCGGGGTCAAGACACTGATGCTCCTTGTCAAGTCGGGCGGCGACGGAGTCAGCTACGACCACGCGAACTGGGCGGATGCAAAGTTCGAAATCGTCGGTGATAAGCCCGAGGCGATTGACCCGCCCGTGGAGAAGGCGATTATTCTCACGCCGAAGCCATCACCCAAGCCGCGAATAAACGGCGCGAAGGTTTTTGGTGTCCGGCCGGGCTCGCCCTTCTTGTTCACGATCCCCGCAACGGGTAACCGGCCGATGGAGTTCTCTGCCAAGCGATTGCCGGACGGTTTGCGGCTGGATAAACGGACCGGACGAATCACAGGCTCGGTCGCTAAGAGGGGTAAGTACGTTGCGACTCTTGGCGCCAAAAATGCCCTGGGCGAAACCGAGCGGGAACTGCGCATTGTCGTTGGGGACAAGCTGGCGCTGACGCCACCGATGGGCTGGAACAGCTGGTACTGTTTCTTTACAACGGTCACCGACAAAATGATGCGGGATGCAGCCGATGCGATGGTCAATACTGGCATGATCAATCACGGTTACTCGTACGTCAATATCGATGACGGCTGGATGATAAAGCCGGACTCGAACGACCCCGCCATCGGCGGCGAGCCCAGAGACGCCGCAGGCAAAATCAATTCCAACCGCAACTTCCCGGATATGAAAGGTCTGACGGACTACATTCACAGCAAGGGCCTCAAGGCCGGACTGTACACCTCACCGGGCCCGCTGACCTGTGCTGGATATACCGGGACTTATCAGCACGAAGAACTGGATGCCCAGCGATTTGCCGAGTGGGGATTCGACTTCCTCAAGTACGATTGGTGCTCGTACGGCAGGATCGCCAAGGACAACAGCCTGGACGAACGGCAGAAGCCGTATTTTGTTATGAAGGCGGCCCTCGCCAAGCTGGACCGTGACTTCATCTACAATCTCTGTCAGTACGGGATGAGCAATGTCTGGGAGTGGGGAGCCGAAGTCGGCGGGCATTGCTGGCGGACGACCGGCGACCTCGGCATCGCGACCAGCCTCTATGACAACGTCGTCAGATACGGCTTCTTCCACGACGGCAAGGAAAAGTGGGCCGGCCCAGGCCACTGGAACGACCCCGACTATCTTCTGATCGGATGGATCGGCTGGAAGGGAGCGCTGAGGCCCACGCCTCTGAGCCCGAATGAGCAGTACACACATGTGTCACTCTGGTGCCTGCTGGCCGCCCCGCTGATCTTCAGCGGTGACATGACCAAACTGGACGAATTCACGCTCAGCCTGCTCACCAACGATGAGGTCATTGAGATAGACCAGGACCCGCTCGGGCGCCAGGCAAGCCGCATCTCGCAAGAAGATGACCGTCACGTCTGGGCCAAGGACATGGAAGACGGCTCAAAGGCCGTAGGCCTGTTCAACACCGGCGAGATCGCCACCACCGTGACGGCCCGGTGGCCCGACTTAGGCATCTCCGGCAAGCAGCGGGTCCGCGACCTGTGGCGCCAGAAGGACATCGGGATATTCGAGAGCAGTTTCAGCGCGGAGGTCCCCCGCCACGGCGCCGTCCTCGTCCGCCTGTTCCCAGTCCGCTGAAGTTCAGCCAAGGTCCAGACAGCAGTGCGCCGAATCTTGCCGTGCGCATAGACGGTTGCCAACCAACAATTGTGTGGACAGAAGGCCCGAGAAGCCCCAAATCTAAGGCCCAGAGATTCATTTGAGATGAGGTCAATATGAAAGACAATGAGAAATGTGGCCAATGTCGGTTCTTTGTACCTGAGAAGGCGGAGGACGGCAAGGGCGAATGCCGCAGACACTCGCCGCGACCGGGGCCGAGCTTTCAGATAGGCGGTAAAGACGTTGGGCGTGAACCACGATGGCCCGAAGTTGACGCCGACTGCTGCTGTGGAGAGTTCGAGCGAGAGGTATCCTAAGGCCCGCCGATAGAGGAGCATCTATCGGCGAGCAACGCCATCCTAATAGCGGCCGGGCACACCACCCGTGGTATACGGCCTGTCCAACCACAACGCCGTAAGAACTGAGATGTCACCGAGATCAACGCGGCCGTTCGAGGCCGGGTCCAGATCGGCCGGGGCGGGATATGGCCCGGATTCGCTATCGCCCTTCCGCATCCTGGCTCCGAGATAGCCTTGCCCGCCACTGTTCCGCTCTCTCAGGCTTGTCCCAGGCCTCGTAGAGTTCGATCAGGCTGTTCCGCGACTCCAACGTATGCGGATGCTGATCGCCGAGCTTGCGTCGTCTGCCCTCCAGTGCTTCAATCAGAAGACTTTCCGCCTCATCATACCGGGCTTCCTCTTTGTATAGCAGAGCCAAATCGTTCTTGGATTCCAGCGTGTCGGGATGGTCGGCGCCGAGCTTCTTATCTCTTGCCTGCAGCACATCGCTGATTAACCGGTGCGCCTCTTCGTATTGGCCCCGTATTGTGTAAAGCACGCCAAGCTCGTTCATCGACTCCAGGACCTCAGGATGTTCCGGCCCAAGCCGATTACGACCCTTGTTCAGCGCGTCCTTGAAGGTTAGCTTCGCCTCTTCGTAACGTTCCTGCTTGCTCAAGACCCGTCCCAAACCATTAATGGCCCTGAGTGTTTCGGGATGTTCTGCGCGAGACTGTTCCTTTCCACTTTGGATCGCTTCTTTGAACCATTTTTCTGCTTCGGTATATTTGTCCTGCTCCTCGTACAGTTCAGCCAGCGGATTCACGTTATACAATTCGTAGTGACCGAACAGCGTACGATCCCTCGCCACCGATTCAGTGAGCAAAGGCTCGGCCTCCCGGTAGCGACCCTGTCGCGAGTAGATTTCTCCGAGTAGACTCATGGAAGTGAATACACGGGGGTGGTCTTCCCCCTGCCGCGCCAGTTCCAGTGCTTCCTCGACGAGCGCTTCGGCCACATCGTAGCGTCCCTCGCGTCTC
>CP070675.1:4083717-4164229 GCA_020352215.1 Phycisphaerales bacterium | reverse complement strand
CCGTGTCGAGCAGTTTCGGAACCTTGCTGATTTCCCTCAGGATCGCGCTGACGCCGCCTGCGGCATCGACATCCTGGACTCGATAGTCGGACGACGGCGAGACCTTACAGATGTTCGGACATCTGGAAGAAATGTCATTTATGCGCTCAAGATCGTATTCGATACCCGCCTCGCTGGCAACCGCCAGTGTGTGCAAGACGGTGTTGGTGGAGCCGCCCATCGCCACATCCAGAGCCAGGGCGTTGTCCATCGACTTGACGTTGATTATGTCCAGCGGTTTTACGTCCTCTTCAATCAGGGTCATTATCTGCCTGCCGGCTGCCTTGTATAGCTCTTGTCGCTTCGGGTCAACAGCCAAAATAGTCCCGTTACCCGGCAGCGCCATCCCAATTGCTTCACATAGGCAATTCATCGAGTTAGCCGTAAACATGCCCGAACAGCTTCCCTGGGTCGGACAGCCGGTCCGCTCAAGCTCTTTTAGCTGGCCTTCATCGATTGAGCCCGCATTGAACTGGGCTACACCCTCAAAAATGCTAATGAGGTCGACATCCCGGCCATCCTTAGTCTTTCCCGTGGCCATAGGTCCACCCGACACGAAGATCGTCGGGATATTGAGCCTAACGGCAGCCATGAGCATGCCCGGAATGATCTTGTCGCAGTTGGGGATACAGACAAGGCCGTCGAAACAGTGGGCCCTTGCCATAGTCTCGACTGAATCAGCTATAATCTCACGAGACGCCAAAGAATACTTCATGCCTGTATGGCCCATGGCAATGCCGTCACAAACAGCTATGGTATTGAATTGAAATGCGGCTCCGCCAGCCTCACGAATGGCTTCTTTGACCACCCGGCCGACCTTGTCGAGGTGGACGTGGCCCGGCACTATTTCGCAAAAACTGTTGGCAATACCGATAAAAGGTTTATCAATGTCAGCGTCGCTGAGGCCGCATGCGTGAAGCAGGCCTCGGTGAGGAGCATGCTGAAACCCCTTCTTGACTGTATCACTGCGCATGATCTGAATTCTCCGAAAAACGTTCAACAATCTGCTACAACAATCCGAAACTATAAATGTAGCCGCCAGGAGAAGATAAATAAAGAAAATTCCCCTGTGCGATGAGGCATGAAAGGCTTATAATTGCCGCACTTATGGTAGTTCTGTTTCAGATTTCCGCGTGTGTGGCGATGACGGTGAGTCTGAGAATCCTCGCAGGCAAGAACTGCCTTGTGAGTGGGAATGATTTGGCACAGAATTGAAACTTGCAGGGAGACACGTATGACGACGTTAGGTAAAGTTTTCGGCTTCGCAACAGGCGTTCTGGTTTGCCTGTTGCTTTCGGCGACAGGCTGTACGGATCTGTCAGAAGGGGAGGCGAAGCAGGACATCCAAACCCAAGAAAAGCAGACGGTCGTGGCGCCTGCGGCCGATAAGGTCGTCGAGCCAAAGGAGGAACCGCAAGTAGCTGCAAGGGCTGAAGTTGAAGTACCTCAGCCCCCGCCGCCCGAAGTTGAGCCGGTTACAGCCGTCAAACCCGAAGTCAAGGCTGAGGAGGCCACAAAGCCTGTCGTTGAGCCGGAGCAGAAGGCTGTAGCTAAACCGGCGGAGAAGGTCAAAGCCGAGCCGCAAGGGCCGGCCGTGCAGTTGGCGCTGAAGTTCAAGCAGGGGGACTCAACAAAATATCGAGTGATGACGGAGGCCCAGAAGAGCGTACAATGGGAGGGGCCTTTGCCAAAAAAGCCTGCGGCGTTCAAGGGTGGCCATACCGGCAATAGAGTGGAGATGACTTTCACTCAACAGATACAGAGCGTCAAGGACGACGGCAGCGCCGTGGCCAAAATCACGATCGACGGTCTGAAATACGTGGGCAGAGTCAGGGATAACATCGTGCTGGAATTCGACAGCTCAAAGCCAAAGGACCCAAACTATCCGCTGGCTAAGTTGATCGGGCAAAGCTACACAATTGAACTCTCGCCACGGGGGCAAGTCGCGAAGATTGTCGACGTGAACGATGCCCGCACTGCTGTCCGGGGCGGCTCGTCGGGCCACAAGACGGCTTCGACCCTTCTTTCGGCCGATGTCATCAGGCAGAGGCATAACATATCGGCCCTTATGCTCGCGAAGAAGAGTGAGTTTCGCACTGGCGAAAGCTGGAGCGGGGTGAGGAGTTTCTCTTTTGGCATGATGGGATCAAAGACATTCGAACGAGTCTATACGTTGAAGGATGTTAAGGAAGAAGGTGATCGCCGGGTAGCGATAGTGGAGATGAGCGCGGTCCCATCCTCGAAAATGGCAGAGGAAATACACAAGGAACAGGGATCAGGTTTTTTCTCGAAGATGTTTGATAGTACGGAAACGTACAATGGGCAATTGGAGCTGGACATTGCCAGCGGCACAGTCGAGAAATACATCGAGCAACTGCAGACGGAGTGGGTCGCGGCCGAACCTGCCCCCGAAGGAGATGCTCAAGGGCCTGCGGCGCTGAGGATGGCCGCAATACGTCTTTACCAGATCGAGAAGATAGACTGAGACCCGATCGGGTAGTTCATCGTCGGACGCGCTGGATGGTCGGACGGATTGCGAAGTCGACGCTTAGGGCAAATCATTTGAAAGGGACGAACTTGAAAACGATACTGACGACTTTCACGGTTGTCGTGCTGGCCGCCCTCGCTGGGTGCAAGGGCGTTGGAGAAGGCAAGGAACCTGTGAGTGAGAAAGAAAAGCTCTCACGTGAGGGAAAGGTACTGCTGACAGTAGATTTCGAGCCGGGCAAGCCCCTGCAATACAAATTCGTCTCCAGCAGAGAGGTAGAAATCAATTGGGACCCGACGGGAGAGTCTTCGCGCTCAAGGGCAAGTACGGTTAACAAACATACCGAATCAGTGGAAATGGTCGTTGCCTACACGCCAACTGAGGTAGACCCCTACGGCTTGACAACCATAAAGGCCACGTGCAAGACCGTGAAAGCGACACGAAGCAGACGCCCAAGTGGGCGGGCGGGCGGCAAGGATGCCGTAGAATACGCTCGCGGCAAAACATTCACGTTCACGGTCGGCCCCACGGGCAAAATGGAGGACAATTCGCAATTGGACAAATTGATCCGCGAGATCGGTGAAAAGGTGTTCCGCCCAGATGACGGCACAGGCAGAAGGATCAAAGAGCCCGATATGATAGGCGATTTTGTTGCGAGTCAGTGGTTCTTGTGGGATTCGATCTCCAGCATACAGAAGCCATCGGAGGGTGTGGCCGTGGGCCAGACGTGGAAGTCCAAGCTCTCAGTGCCAACGCCAATGGTTATGCGAAAGGCAAGGGATGTCACTTACACGCTTAGCCAAGTTCGGCAAAGTGAAGGGGGGCAAGTTGCCGATATACACAGCACCTACAGCTTGGCAGAGTCCGCCCCATCCACTTGGCCAATACCGTATTCGGGCAGATTCATGATGGCCGGAACATTCGGCTTTCTCAGAGGCTATAAGATTCAGGAACTGACCGGAGAAGGAGAGGAGCTATTCAATATCGATGCCGGCAGAATAGAGCGACACAGTCAGCAGTACCAGATGCGCATGAGTGCTTTCGTACCGCTGGGTATCGACGCAAGTCCGCAGGTAACGATCAAGCAAAAGTTGACCATGCAGCTTCTCAAATAAGAGCAAAGGTGCTCAAGAGCGGAAGTGTGTGGGTGTGACATAGAGGCTGTGCCCCATATTTGTTTGAGGCGTGCACGGAGGTAACCGAGAATTGGAACGCAAAAACCTGTGGGCTCCGTGGCGAATCGGATATGTTGTTGGGTTGGCCAAGGGTAATGGCTGCTTCATCTGCCATGACTTGAAGCACCCCGGCGATGACGAAAAGAACCTTGTGTTGTGGCGGACGGACAGGAGCATTGTCGTCCTGAACCGCTATCCCTACAACAACGGCCACTTGCTAATCGCACCGGCCCGCCACATCGGTGACCTTGACCAGGCAACCGACGAAGAACTCGTGGAGTTGATCAAGCTGGTGAGGGAGTCGCAGCGGGCTTTGTCGCAAGCTATACAACCTCACGGCTTCAATGTCGGCATGAACTTCGGCAGATGCGGCGGAGCCGGGCTGCCTGATCATCTGCACATTCACGTCGTTCCACGCTGGAATGGAGATACAAATTTCATGACTACATGCAGCGGTACCGACGTCATCAGCCAGAGCTTGACCGACCTTCTCGAACAGCTTAAACGAGTAAGCGAGGAACACAACCTCCCAAATCTGTGAAACCGTGCGCGACACGGATGAGTAGTATCGCGCAAGACACCAGCGCACGCGAGTGCGAGAGCCAAGCTATGTCCGATGAACTTGCCGAATACGCAATCAGTGAGAAGGTCAGCCGGGGACGTAGGTTCGCTGAAGGGCCACACCCCTACCGGTCAGACTTCGAGCGGGACCGCGACCGCATAATCCACTGCTCAGCATTTCGCAGGCTGGAAGGCAAGACCCAAGTCTTCACCCCTGGCCTCGATGACTACTACCGCACACGACTGACACACAGCATCGAGGTTGCACAAATAGGAAGGACCATAGCGAAGGCCCTTCGGCTCAACGAAAATCTCACAGAGGCAATATGCCTTGCACACGATTTGGGGCACGCCCCATTTGGTCATGCCGGAGAACAGGCACTCAACAATCTAATGAAGGGGTTCGGCGGATTCGAGCACAACGAGCAAACGCTGCGGATTGTCGATCTACTCGAACACCCCTATCCGGATTTTATGGGCCTGAACCTGATGTATGAGACTCGGCTCGGATTGGCCAAGCACCAAAGCACCTATGATAAACCGAGGAATAACGCCTTCGACGAGGTGAATTGCTCGCTTGAGGGACAGGTCGCTAATATAGCAGACCGGATCGCGTACAACTGCCACGACCTCGAAGACGCCATGCGGGCACGACTGCTTGACAGTGAGCAAATGAAGACCGTTGAGATATTCACCGAAGCGCAGGAGCAGGTACGTGCCGAGGCAATTCCGGATCTGACAATCCGCAGAACAAGAACGGCCAAAGCAATCATCAACAGACTCGTCGGCGACTGCATCGGCGCCAGCACGCTGGCTGTTGCCGGTGCAAATCTTAGAACAGCCAGCGACATCTGCAACAGAGACGAGAACGCGATATTGCTCTCCCCGGAATGCGAATTCAAGCTCACTGAATTAGAGAAGGCCCTGCTGCAAAACTTCTATCAGCACCAGTCGCTGGCACAAACGGCACGTCAAGTCAACGACTGGCTTGAGCAGTTATTCGAAAAGCTCTGTAAGAACCGCAAGCTGATGCCGCGCTACTTCCAGCAGTTCATATCCGAGCATGGTCTTCAGCGTGCCGTGTGCGACTACATTGCGGGTATGACCGACAGGTTCTGCTTGAAGATGCTGGATGGCATTCAGTGAGTTCGGTTCGATCAGGCAAGGTTGTAGACACACGCCGGCGCAAGCCCAAGGCTAAACTAAAATGGGTGGGTCCAACTAACCTTTGACTTCGGCCGGTCGTTTAGTTAAGTTTCACCGACTGTGAACAGACTGCTTACATCGTGTTTCGGCCTCGGGTGGCTGCCGGTGGCTCCAGGAACGTGGGGCTCGCTACCGCCCACCGTCGCATTTGGCCTATTGTGTCATTTGGACGCGAAAGGCGTGCTCATCTCGGCCGTAATGGCGGCCCTGGCTTTGGCCGGCTCTGCAGTTTGTGTGGTGTCGGCCCCTGCTGTGATCGCCTCCAGCGGCAAGAACGATCCCCGAGAAGTCGTTGCAGATGAACTCGCAGGCCAGGCGGTGACGTTTTTGGCCGTCCCGTTGTTCGGTGTCGAGTGTTTTTCAGTCGGGCACGCTTGGCTCGTGGCCGGGGTCGGTTTTCTGTTGTTTAGGGTATTTGACATTGCCAAGCCCTGGCCTATCGGCAAGCTCGAGAGGCTACCCAGAGGCTGGGGCATACTTGCGGACGACATAGCGGCCGGTATTTGCGCGGCGATGGGCCTGCTGATTTTCGTGAGACTGTTGATTACGGCATAGTTGAGGTTAGCGAGCACCTATGGGCGCGGAATATTCGGTTGAGGTTTGCAGAGAACTACAAGAACGATCTCGCGAGGCGAGGCTGCATCGACCAGAGCGAATCAGCCGGTACGATGCGGGCAGCGAACTCGTCTATGATGTCAGGGGCGTAGGGCAAGCCGGCACGGCGCGTGTGCGCCTGGCCGTGGAGCGATTCGTAGGTGGGGGTTTTGCCGGACAGGTATACCGGGTCAAGGTGCTCGGTATCGATCCAGACGACGGGTCGATTGACGGCCTCGAGGTGGGCAAGGTCTGCGCGATCAAGATTCTGATCCCACCGTCAGGATTTTCCCGGCTGTTCCGCAATCTGCTCTACTGGATTGGTTTTCAGGGGCCTTTCCAACTTCAGGTCAATCCTGCGGCGGCCCAGGCAGGGGCGCTATGGCAAAAGTTGATCCGGCGCGGTGCTGGAATCAAATTTGGCGACCAACGCAGTGTCATTGACATCTATGCAACCTTTGTGGACGATAAGCTGGGAAGTTGTGGCGAGTTGCGTGAGTGGGTGGAGGGGCGAACATGGCAGCTCGAGGTTGACGACCGTCTGGATTTGCTGAAGCGGTGGCGCAGAGGCAAGGCGGTTGACGAGCAGTTGCTTGGCTCGCCGGAGTACAGGGCCAAGCGCGAGTTCATGCGGAGGTTTGTGGAGCTGCTCCACGAAATGGGCGCGCATGAGTTTGCCCGGCAATATGAATGGTCGACGTGCAAGAGCCAGCCCAACTGCCTCAAACGCGCCGATAGCGAGGGTGATCCATCGGGCGGATTGGTGGCCGTCGACTTTAGAGCGGGGCTTGCTCTGCTGCCGTTTCTCCCAATGAGTCCGGGTGATTTCAAGCTGATTGCCAAGGGGCTGACACGGGGAAGTCTCGTGCAGTTCGACCGCGGCAGCTTGGGCAAGCTGGAGGAATTTGTCGAGGCGCACCCCGACCACTTCGCAGATATGGGCCCTATGCTTGAGGAGCTAAAAGAGGCCGAGCGGATATACAGGAATTCAATTCCGGATATTACTCATAACCATGTCAAGCTCCTCTACAGCCGGAACCTGTGGGCAACCATGCTTGATAGTGCAGTGACCGGCTGGAAAGTCCGCAATCTGGTTGATGCACAATGGGAGCGCAGGCTACGAGGCAGCAAGATCCTGACGCTGTTGTTCTTGGCCGTTGGGCTGATACCATTCCTGGGAAGGACAATAAGGCGAACCTGGGGATGCCCGGACTGGCGCAAGCACTACGGAGCGATACTAACGAGCTGGGGTTACTTTCGCCGGGCGCTACGGGCGAGAATAGCTGAGAAGGTCATCGTCTGGCACAGGGCCGGCCGGGTAGATGGCGAGCGGGCACACAGGATTGCAGAGGAGACTTGGCGATTCTGGTGCCACTGGCCGATATCGATTCTGCCCGCGAAGCTCCATCGCTTCCTCACCGACAGGCAGTTCAGGAAACAGAAGCTCGTCTACATATTCGTCCGCCCGTTCCGGCTGTATTTCTTCGCCGACGTACGTGAGCAATGGCTTCGTGAGATGGTGTCGCAGGGTCGAAGAAAGCACATCCTGAGCGAGGAAGATGCGAATACCATTCTTTCACAGGTCAATGAGCCCTTCATACAGAAATATCTAAAAAGCTTGGCCGTCCATGTCTGCACGCTGCCGGTAACGCAGATCGTTTCCGTCCTGGTCGCCTGGCTCTATGTCAGGACGCATCCGGAGCTTTCCACGCAGGGGGAGGCAGTCGCCGTCACGGCAATTCTGCTTCTTTTCCAGATAATGCCCGTTTCGCCCGGCTCGCTGGTTCGCGGCCTCTACGTGCTGTATTTGGTGATACGTGAATGGAACTTCAAGGATTACAACATCGCAGTGATGCTGGGCTTCTTCAAGTACATAGGCTATTTGGCGTTTCCCATACAGATGACGCACCACTACCCCGCATTGGCACGTTTCATGGCAGGCCACTGGGCAACTGAGGCAACCCACATCGTTCCGGTGTTTGGCGAGCGCGGTGCATTGCTGGAACACGTCGCGTTCTGTTTGTTTTACAACTGGCCTCTGACGATTCGCAGGAGGATGAGAAGACGTGCCGAGATTCGAGCCGAGATGAAACCACGATATTGGCATGTTGGCCTGGTGGCAATTGTGGCAGCAGGGGTGTTCGGCGTCGTGGATGTGTTATTCTTCAGCACTCAAGGGGAGCTGCCGAGTTTGAAGGATATGTGGTGGCTTGTGGTAACTGTGCCGTTGGCATGCGGTGCGGTGGCTACTCTTGGCTGCGGCGGCGCAAGATTTGCGAAGCGCATCATCGCAGCGGCGGCTTGTGGCGCCGTTAGCGGCATTTTCTACACGGTGGCTTCGGCCATGGTGAACCATGTCGGGGAGGTTACGGCCGCAGCGGTTGCAGCAAGCTGTGTGTGGCGAGTCTTTGTTTTCGCGATACTGTCGGCTGCTGGGGCGATGGCTGCCGAACTGAAGCTGCCGGATCCCGACTTGAAGTAGTTGCGCGCCACATTTGCCAATGTGGGCTCATTTTGCCGCGGTGTGGGGCCACGAAGCTCGATTTGGGACAGAGTAATTACCAGATGTGGGTTCGGCCTGCGGTAATTTGCCTCTTGAGTAAGGACGGGTATTATGCGACAATTCTAAATAGGCCGAAGGCTGTTCTTGCTGATCATCATTATCGATGAACTGATGTGGGATTAGGAGTGGAAGAAATGAAGCCCGAGATCCTATCCGCAACACTCATTAAGATGGTGAGCCACAAACACATCAGAAAACTTCTGGCAAAGAAAATCGATGACTACCTATACAGGAGCATGGTTAGCGATCAGTCAGAAGACCTTGAGCAAGTGGCGGTAAAGAGATACCAGTTCTTGTCAGCGATGCTCGATTGCATGGTCCGGAACATGGATAAAGGTTACGTGTCGGCCCAGATTGTCAAGAAGATTGTCAGCGTGCTTGTTGAAAACAACCTTGTCCGGGAAGATCCGAGTTACACACAGGCGATGGAAAGATATGAGCGGAGGTACGGCGAGGCGCCGCCGACATTCATTGTCTTTTCTCCTACCCAGAAATGCAACCTGAACTGTGTTGGCTGCTATGCGGCTTCCGGAACAGACACGCTCGCTACGATACCATATCCCTTTGTGGATCGGGTAGTCAGTGAGGTCCGTGACTTATTCGGGAGCAGGTTCATAACCATTAGCGGCGGTGAGCCATTTCTGTACAGAAGTGAAGGCAAAACCTTACTTGACATCTACCAGAAATACGACGACATGTTCTTCCTGGTGTACACGAACGGGACCGTGCTTACCGAAACAGTAGTGGGCAGGCTTGCTGAAGCGGCCAACGCCACGCCCGCTATCTCAGTGGAGGGCTTTGAGAAGGAGACCGACAAGAGGAGAGGTAAGGGCGTATTCGGGAGAATTCTTGAAGCGCTCGAACGTCTGAGGCGAGCAGGTGTGCCCTTTGGCATCTCGGTAACTGCAACAAGCCAGAACGTGGATGTGTTGTTGTCCGATGAATTCTATGACTACTACTTCAAGGAGCAAGGCGCATCCTATATGTGGCAGTTCCAGCTGATGCCAATCGGCCGAGGCAGAGGCGCGTCTGGCTTGACGGTCACGCCTCATAGGAGGCTGCAATTGTATAGAAAGTGGGAAAAGCTGCTATCTGAGAAAAAGTACTGCCTGGCCGACTTCTGGAACAGCGGAGCGCTCTCCAGAGGATGCATCGCCTACGGCCGAAGTGGCGGATACGCATACGTTGACTGGCACGGCAACGTAACACCTTGTGCCTTCATTCCTTATCACGTGGACAACATCTACGACCTATACAGAGACGGCAAGACCCTCGCCGATGCGATGTTCTCCGATTTCATGAAAAATGGGAGGGCTTGGCAAAAGGAATACGGCCTGGACGACTGGAAACGGCCAAAGAACTGGCTGATGCCCTGCTCAATAAGAGACCATTACCGTGTCTTCCGGAACTCAGTTTTGCCCAGCGATGTGAAGTCTGAGGATGAAGATGCTCGGGCGGCTCTGAAATCTGAGCAATATTCTGAGGCCTTGAACAACTATGACCAGGAATTAGAAGGTTTGACCGAAAAAATCTGGGAAAATGAATACTTGAATGTATAATAGCCGCCGGACCGCTTGGACGGCCTCCTGAACTTGGAATCTCGAAAAAACCTTGGGGAGACGCTCCCTTGGGGCCAATTTGGAGGGTATTCTCCAGAATGAAAATGAACAGCTATAGTTCTTTGTGTGACGACTTCTACCTGGATCTGCATATAAATACCGAGCTCGACCTGCCGACACAGCGCGACACGGTACTGGCGTTCTTTGAGCGGATACAGAAGCAATTGCCTTCAATGGGTCGATTCTACCGTCGCGGAGACAACGAGTACTGCCTTGAGGAGGACCGTAACCTCGGACAATATCGCTGGGTCAGCCTGGAGTTAGATCGTATCGGCTCAGGAGTTGTGAATCCGTCGGACTTTGATACTGCTTATCTCCAGGACAAGTTTATCCTCGAACTTGTCCCGTATATGCTTGGCGTAAGCCACCTGGATATTGAATCCCTGGATGTTACTTTCGCCATGGACTTCGATTTTGCAGGTAGCCACGACGAGGTTATTGCCGAAGCGCTGTTCGGCTCCTGCCCTTTCAGCTGCCTATTGGACGTGCCCGGCGGCCGCCCCATCGGGTTCTCGCCGGCGATCGTGGTGGCACTGTCCGACGACGAGCACACTCAAGCACGGGTCAGCGTTGAGTCTAAGACGAGCGTTTTGGATGTCCGCGAAAAGAAGCAAAGTGCAACCGACGCAATCAGTCTGTCGCTTACAATCCGCCAATACCCCCGAACTCACGAAAGATTCGACCCGATGAGATCTTTTGAACGCCAATGCAACTTGGGGGAAGAGTTGATGGCTGAAAGAATAGTGCCTGAGCTGGCAAAGCCTTTGACTGAGACAATTGCCCAAAGACGCTCGACGTAGATTCAGAAAGGATGTTGAAATGGCTATTGAAGCGCCGCTGAGCAAATACAAGAGAACGAACATCAAGATATATATCGCAGTTTTGGCAATCGCTGCAATCTGGTTCGGTTACGACGGCTATTTCAATAAGAAATTCAAGGAGAAAAACACCGATGCCGACGGCAAGCCGAACAGCACTCTAGTCTTCAACCAAAAGGCGCCGCCGTTCTTCGTAGGCGGCGCAGTACTGTTTGGGGCTTACTTGTACATAATCAGGAACAGGAAAATCGTTGCCGACGAAAAAGAACTTGTCGTCAGCAGTCGAGAGAAGATACCGTATGACGCCGTACAGAAAATTGACAAGACCCATTTCGAGAAGAAGGGCTTTTTCACAATCACTTATACGAATGTGGATGGAGGCGAGGCTAACCGCAAACTGAGCAATAGAGCATATGATAATTTGGACGCCATATTGGAGCATTTGGTTTCAGAAATCAGTTGAATCGGTACGCAATAGTCTCTAAGATTGGCCGGCGGACCGCAATAGGATATGTCGGCGGACTATTGCGGTTTGTCTTTGGGACGGCCGACGAGATACTATTGGGAAGCAGGCATAGATGAATTCTTGTGTTGTAGGACTACAATGGGGCGATGAGGGTAAAGGCAAGCTCGTTGACATACTTGCCGAGGACAGCGATATTGTAGTACGATACAGTGGCGGTTCCAACGCCGGCCATACCGTCGTCATCGGCGACAAGAGGTTTGCTTTACACCTGCTGCCGAGCGGCTCAGTTCGGCCTGATACCATATGTGTCATAACAAGCGCTGTTGTCGTTGATCCCGAGGTCCTGATAAAGGAGATCGAAGGGCTTGCTGAAAAAGGTGTCACACTCGATGGCCGCCTCTTTATTAGTGAAAACGCGCACGTCGTCCTTGATTATCACAAGAAAGAGGACCAGCTGCGTGAAGAATCGTTGGGCAAGAATAAACTCGGGACTACTGTACGAGGGATCGGTCCCTGCTACGCCGACAAGGTTGGCAGAAGTTATGCTGTGCGTATGGGGGACTTGAGGGATCTTGGCCAGCTCAAGGCCAAGCTCCGAGAGATCATAGAATACAAAAACAAAGTCCTCTCCGCCGTTTACAGCGCAGAGCCAATACGTGCTGATGAGATTTTCGACAAGTGCAGGTCCTATGCTGAGAGGCTATTGCCGCATGTTACCGATACCACCGAATACCTCCACGGCTCTATTGCAGCGGGCAGATCGATCCTGTTCGAAGGGGCGCAAGGATCGCTGCTCGATCTGGATCACGGCACTTTCCCATACGTGACCAGTTCAAATTCGAGCTCACTTGGTATGCCCGCGGGCTGCGGCGTGCCGGCTAAGATGGTTGACAGGTACATCGGCGTTGCCAAGGCGTATACCACAAGGGTAGGTGCAGGTCCCTTTCCCGCCGAGCAGGACAATGAAATCGGTCAATATATCCGTGACAAGGGTCACGAGTATGGCACAACGACGGGACGCCCTCGCCGATGCGGCTGGTTTGATGCTGTAGCGGTGTCCTACTCCGCTAAAATCAGCGCGATCGATTCGATCGCGTTGATGCACCTCGATACGCTCAGCGGGCTCAAGGAGTTGAAGATCTGCAGAGCCTACAACATCAGCGGCGAAGAAAAGACGTTCTTTCCTGCGAATGTAGATAGGCTTTCGCAGGCAAGTCCCGTCTATGAGACCGTGCCCGGCTGGGACGAAGAGATAACCGAGGTCTCCGACTATGATGAGTTGCCTTTGCACGCCCGGGACTATGTTCGCATGATTGAGGAGATGACAGACACGCCAATTGCCATGATCGGCGTGGGCCCAGCACGAAGCCAAACAATATTCAGGTAGCTGCGCGGCCAAGCCGGGGATTCACGCTGCCCGTATACATCGCAGTGGAAGCCCCACGACTGTACTTGCTGCAATAGAGGTATTTGTGACTGTTGGGGAAGTCGAAAATGCTTTGCCATCCCGCGAAGCATAATCCTTATGTGTACGTTTATCTGTTAACCTGTCTGCATCCCGTGGTTCATGGCCGGCCACAGTTCCGCTCGATTGTGGTTCTTAAATATCCCAAGTGGTTTGCCCGATGACTGAAATGGAGAAAAGACGGAAGGAAACGGCCAAGCGCCTCGGCCTGAAGACCGAACAGCTGCCATGTCATATCGCAATAATCATGGACGGCAACGGTCGTTGGGCGCAGAAGAGGTCACAGCCTCGTGTTAGAGGTCACTATGAAGGAGCAAAGACTGCTGAGGAAATAGCTCAGTGCTGCGTAGATTTCGGCATCAAGTCATTGACTTTGTATTCTTTCAGTATGGAGAACTGGAAGAGGCCGGCGGCGGAAATCAATGCCCTGATGCACCTGTACACCCAATATCTTGTCGGGATTCGACCCAGGCTGACCAAGAACAACGTGAGGCTGATTCACCTCGGTAGATTCGATGGACTTCCTCTGTCGGTGAGAACGGAGCTGAAGAAGACCATAAAGTTGACCAGAGACAACACCGGGATGGTACTCGCGTTGGCGCTAAATTACGGCGGAAGGGCGGAGATCGTAGACGCGGCCAAAGAGATCGCAAGGAAATACAAGAACGGCCAATTGCGGCTCAAGGATATCGACGATCGGTGTATGAGCCAGCACTTGTATACCGCGGGTCTATCTGATCCGGACCTGCTGATACGTACTGCAAACGAAATGCGAGTCAGCAACTTCCTGCTTTGGCAGATATCATACAGTGAATTCTACGTCACAAGAACCCTCTGGCCTGATTTCAAAAAGGCGACGTTAGAGAAGGCAATAGTGGCCTATGCGAGACGCGGTCGACGCTTCGGCGCTCTCAAGTGAGAACGTTGCCCGAATCCGGGCGACTGCGCGCGCGGTGGACTGGAAATCGGCGGAGGATATGGCGGAAGGCGTAGAAACGTGTACTCTTCGGAGATTCAACGAGAGTGAGTTTGCCGAATTCTCAGTAGTGACGTTCCCACCCTGAGTTCGACCGGTATATCTCATAAAGTGCAATGACAAAGCTTCTTAATCAACGTGAGTGGCAACTACCGTGTGATCTCATACACATCAAGTATCTCCCAGCCGAGTCTCGGATGCAGGTGGAGACCGCGCTGACTTCCGTTTCCTGGACGGCGGTTCGTTCAATGGTCACACTTGGTCTTGCCGTAAGGGATTGAGTCTTTCGGAGCCTGTAAGACCAGATGTTCAACACAATACGGGCAGGCACGGATTGTGGCCCCTATGTGACAGCAGATTGCCAATGGAGCTGTAAAGGTCCACTTCTTCTTTCCGGACCGGTCGTGAATCACTCTCTTGCTATCATCGCCACAATCGATATACTTGTTATAGGACGATTTGCGTTCTACCCACGGATGACGAAGAATTAGACCATGCTTGGACACAGACTTTTTTTTGGAACGCTGATGACGGTAATCTTCACCGGCATTGTCGTTCTCGATGGTTGGCTGGACGGCTCCGTTACGCCCTCTCAAGCAGATGACAACCCCCTCCAGGGAACACTCTTGGTTATTCTCATAGCTCTGCTAATTATCCCAGCCCAGCTCGAGCTGGCGAGACTTGCCGCAGCCAAGAGACATAAGGTTCTCACGCCCGTCTCTATCGTGATCTCTATTCTTTTATCAAGCGCATGGTACTGGCTTCAAATTGTCCAAGTCTCACCCCTGCACTGTCTGTTTCTGTTGTTGGCCTTTTCAGTGCTGGGATTGCTGCTATACCAGTACATCGCCTGGGGCACCGAAGGGGTGCTGGCCAACTGCGGAGCAAGCTGCTTTTCCATCATGTACCTGGGCCTGTTCAGCGGATTCATATTGGCGGTCCGAATCGATTTTGGCCTCTGGCCGATGTTAATGTTTGCCTTTGTTGTAAAATTCGCTGACATAGGAGCTTACGCCATTGGCAGCCTCTATGGCAGGCACAAGTTCTCTCCGAATGTGAGCCCCGGCAAGACATGGGAGGGTATGGTCGGTGCAATAGTGGCGGCGACAGCCGTTGCTATAGCATTTGCGGTGGGCTTTGATATAATGCAGTGGTGGTTGGCGATAATCTTTGGCTTCTGTTTCGCGTTTGCTGGCCAAGCCGGCGATCTGGTCGAGTCTATGATGAAGCGCGACGCTCAGCAAAAAGATTCGGCAAACAAAGTGCCGGGCTTTGGTGGGGTTTTGGATATTATTGACTCGCCTTTGGTGTCGGCCCCGTTTGCATATGTGTTCTTCATGCTTATTGCAAAGGGTAGTGCTTGAGGATCGCCGACGGCAAGAAAGCGCGTTCGTAAGTCTTTGGAAGAGGAAGACGTTGGAAGTTACGATACAATTAGATTCAACTGACAGGCAGCTCGAGTTGTTCGGCCGCGCCGATTGTCACCTTCGCCTATTGCGTCAATCCCTCGGTGTCCAGATCACGGCCCGGCAATCCAATCTGATTATCCGCGGCCCCGAGAAAGACGTGAACATAGCTGCTCAGATAATCGACAGGATGCAGAAGCGCCTAATAAGACGACACTCCCTGACTTCCGCGGACGTGGACGCACTTATCAGGCGGGCCAACGTTGCACCGACCAATGAGCGCGGTGAAGTTATTGCAGTTTATTCCCACAAGAAGGTGATCGAGCCCTCGACAAGCGGACAGTTAAAGTATATCGAGACAATGTTGGCCAACGATGTCACCTTTTGCACAGGACCTGCGGGCACGGGCAAGACATACCTGGCTGTAGCAATTGCAGTCTCAATGCTGAAAAAGAAACAGGTCAGACGCATTGTTCTGGCAAGACCCGCCGTGGAAGCTGGTGAAAAGCTCGGCTTTCTGCCGGGCGATATTCAAGCCAAAGTGAATCCATATCTGCGTCCACTATTTGATGCTCTTGAAGATATGATGGACTTCGCACAGATGAAGAAATTCATAGAATTGGACATCATCGAGATCATTCCACTTGCCTTCATGCGAGGTCGGACTCTAAATGAAGCAGGCATCATCTGTGATGAGGCCCAGAATACTTCGGCGCTCCAGATGCTGATGGTGCTGACAAGATTGGGACACGGCTCAAAAATGATAATAACGGGCGACGTAACACAAGTCGATTTGGATGAGGGTCAGAGGAGCGGGATGGTTGAGGCAATACGGATACTCAGACGAATAAAAGGTATTGGGGTAGTGGAATTGACTCAAAGAGATATCGTAAGACATCGACTCGTTCAAAACATTGTGCGTGCATACAAGAAGAAAGCAAAGACCCCAGAAACGAGAACCGGGAGAGCCAAGACCTGAGCAGCAGATTGAGGAATTCAGGTATTCCAAGCTATCGAATGTCATATGTCATCCTGAATTCCTGATCTTCACGGCCCAACAAACAGATGGGACTTTTCACAAAAAAAACGAGCCCACGACGAACTCTGGTGCGAAAGAGCATGTCAGCCGAGCGAGGTCTGCGCACAGGCCGATTCATCGACACAGATGTCATCGCCTCAGCCATGATATGGCTGCTTTTCGTTGTTCTCAGCATCCCCATAGTTTCGTTTGACCTCACTCAGCAGGGTCGCTATCGTGCCGTAGTGCCAACATCGGTCATCGTGCTGCTGATCGCTGTGGCAGCTGGCGTTTACATCTGGCACTATCAGAAGCGCATAGTAAAGAGTCGCTCCCGAGGCTTCGCATTAGCCGGTCTGCTTGTTCTGATGTTGGCCGTAACCAAGATCGGCGTGCTTTCGACCGGTCAGGAGTACTGGGCCACAAGTTGGGCAACGGGGGCGGCAGTAGCAGCGGCTATCATCATGACGACCGCATATGACCAGCGTTTCGCAATCGGTATGGCAGCACTCTATTGTGTGCTTGCCAGTTTCGCTGTCCGATCATCACAGAATAACAGCTATCAACTGGAGGGCATCAACCTACTCGTAACGATGGCAGCTGGTGGCATTACTTGCTGCTTCTTGCTAAAAGAGATCCGGACAAGAATGAAACTCCTGCAGGTGAGCGTCGTAGCTGCGCTGGTAGTGTTCGTGACTGCAGCCTCCGTGGGCTGCTTGAGCCTCTTGGGTCGAGGAGATACGCTGGGCGTGGGCTTTGTCGCAGCTGGTCACCATGCCCTGGCCACCTTCCTCGTCGGCCTGCTTATTCAGAGCTTGCTGCCGGTAATCGAGAAAGTGTTCCGGATAGCAACAAGTATGACACTTCTGGACTATAGCGACGCTAACCAGCCATTGTTGAAGAGACTCGCAATGGAGGCACCTGGGACATTCAGCCACAGCCTTTTAATAGGCTCCATAGCCGAGGCGGCCGCGGCGTCAATCGGCTGCAACGGCCTTCTATGTCGAGTAGGGGCTTATTACCACGACATTGGAAAACTGAACAAGCCCAGATATTTCGTGGAAAACGAGATGGGCTCTGCAAGCCGGCACAAAGAGCTCTCGCCGGCAATGAGTCAACTGATTATTGTCGGCCACGTCAAAGATGGAATAGAAATGGCCAAGGAATACGGTCTGCCGAGCGTGCTCCGGCAGTTCATCGAAACGCACCACGGCACCACATTGGTCGAACCTTTCTATAACGAGGCCAAGAAGCAACACGAGGCGCCTGCTTCCAAGGGATCGTCCGCGCGAAAACCCAAAGAAGCCCCGCCTCGCGAGAGTGAGTTTCGATATGCTGGACCAAGACCCCTCACGAAGGAAGCTGGGATAGTGATGTTGGCAGATGCTGTCGAAGGCGCTGTTAGATCTTTGCCTGAGGTAACCCTGGCAAAGGTGGAGGTGGTTGTGCACAATATGGCCATGAGACGCCTCCAGGACGGGCAATTCGACGAATGTGATCTGTCGTTGCGAGAGCTGAGTCAAATAGGAGCCAGCATGTCGAAAACGCTTGCGGCACATTACCACGGCAGAATCGCATATCCCAGCGCACCAGACGTACCTCAAATCGACGTGTCCCAGCCCAAACAGGCAGACGGGAAAAAGTAGCCGACCAGCGACGACCGGAAATCATGATAGTTGTTGAGATCACCAAGAGTTTTCAAAACATAGAAGCCGATCTCTCCAGGCTGAAAGAACTCATCGGGGCTATTTGCAGTCATTTCAAGCTACTCAGTGCGACCGTTAGCGTAGCAATAGTCGACGATGCTGAGATGCGCAGACTAAATGCCAAATTCCTCAATCATAACAGCACGACTGACTGTCTGAGTTTTGACTTGTCCGATGACGAGGCCCTCGCGTCCGACAGATCGTTCGAGGTTGTCGTCAACGGGGAGAGAGCGGTCACAGAAGCGCATCGGCGAGGTCATTCGAGCGAAGCCGAATTGGCACTCTACGTCACACACGGCCTGCTGCACAACCTTGGATTTGACGATTCCACAGCAGAGCAGGCCGAGAAAATGCACTCGGCAGAAGACGAATTTCTGCAACACTCTGGGTACGGCTTAGTTTATAATAGGAGCGAAAGAGCACGAGAGCACAAGAACAGAGGTAGCTCATAGACTCTTGTTCATGTACGAAACTAATCGAAAGGATATCAAGAGGTGAACTACGCTGGCCTGGCTGTGCTACTGATTTGCTTTCTGACTGGCTGTGCATTATTCTTCTCCGTCAATACGATTGCGCTACGGACATTTTCTCGCGTCAGATTGCAGGAAGCATTCAAAGCGACTGGAGGAAGAGAGAACTCTGAAGATCCCACCGAGCAGTTGGCGGAGAACGCCGATAGACTGATTCTCACTTGTTCCCTGTATCGGCTCATCTCTAACGTATGCATACTGCTATTGCTGATCGCAATCTTTGCGGAGCGGCACGAGAGTAGGCTGGCCGTCAGTGAGTATGTGCTTGTGTTTGTCATTGCCGTGGTAGTGTTCTCGGTGTTTGGCCTGGCAATTCCTCACGCGTGGGCAAAATACGCGGGCGAAAAATTCCTCAGCCGAACATACAGAATATTGACCGTCTTTGCGGCCGTAGCTTCACCACTTCTATATTTGCTCAAGGGATGGGACGGCCTCGTGCGCCGGCTCACCGGGGTGGCTGAGATAACGCCCGAGGAACAGCAGGAAGAAATGCAGGAGGAGTTTCTGACGGACCTCGAGCAGCGCAAAATGGAAGGGGCTGTGGACGAAGAAGAGCAAGAAATGATCGAGAACGTGCTGGAGCTAAGCGACAGCACGGCTGATGAAATAATGACACCGCGAACAGACATCGTAGCCGTTGAGGTCAATACTGACCTGCAGACCGTTCTCGACACTATCACCAAGGCAGGTCACACACGTGTACCGGTTTACGAAGAGAACATAGACAAGATAGTCGGCCTTGTCTACGCCAAAGATTTGCTGACGGAAATTGGGGCAAACCCTACAGATTTCACACTCAGAGACAAGATGAGAAAGGTCTATTTTGTTCCTGAGACAAAACGTCTCAGGGCATTGCTCCACGAGTTTCAAAACCAGAAGTTGCACGTAGCTGTAGTACTTGATGAATATGGGGGGACAGCTGGCATCGTCACTCTGGAGGATATCCTCGAAGAGCTCGTCGGGGAGATAACAGACGAATACGAAGAGACGCCTCCCGAATCGATACGACAGGTGGACGAGAATACGATCGACGTCGACGCCCGAACGTATGTCGACGACCTAAACGATCAGTTCGAATTGAGCTTGCCGGAAGACGAGGACTACGAAACGATAGGCGGCTTCGTTTTTTCACGCTTGGGTTATATTCCCAAGACGGGTGAGAGCTTGGAATATGAGAATGTGAGATTTACCATCGCCTCTGCAGAAGCTCGAAGGATAAAACGTATCAGAATTCAACTTGTCAGCCGTGATTCGTGAGCGACAAAGTAAACATAGACTGCCAATCGCGAACCGCGATATGCCCAGCATGTTGAACAAAGACGTAGCTATTTGTATACGGGCGGTCGATTATTCCGAGACATCCCAGGTAGTGACGTTTTTTACCAGAGATGCAGGCAAGGTCGGCGCAATTGCAAAAGGCTCGAAAAGAGCAAAGTCGGCATTTGACGGCCCAATAGAAATGCTCTCGTTAGGCAACATCGTATTCTCTGACTCGACGAAAGAAAAACTCGCCACCCTTACGGAATTCGAACAACAGCCGGACTTCGGCACCCTGTCCAGGGATTTGTTCACTCTCAACTGCTGCCTCTTGGCCGCCGAACTACTGAACAAGCTGACAAATGATCGCGACCCTCATCGGGAACTGTTCGACAGCTTCCTGCAGTTTCTGCGAGACGCCGACACCCAATACGAAGCGAACAGGGGGCGGGGCAACATGTTGGCGCTGCTGATACTGTTTCAACTGGCGCTGCTCAAGGAGGTTGGGTTGCGGCCGGTCTTTTCCAGCTGTGTGAGTTGCAGGAGCGCCTTCTCAGCAGACTGGCCGGAAGTCTATTTTAGTAGTGCGTCAAACGGCATGATTTGCAGAAATTGCGAAGGAAGTCTGCAGGACAAAATCAGGCTGACCAAAGAAGCTGCGACCTGCTTGGCCAGTCTGAGGTCGATCGCCGATTCCCAGGAAGAAACGCTGAATGAGATCGAGCGGGTCTTGGTCTATCATTTCACCGAGATTCTCGGTCACTTGCCTAAAATGGCAAAGCACGTTCTTGAAAACTGAGCTGTCGCGGAGGACGCATCGTATACTCGGGGACGATCCGGCCGGGCTCTCAGCGGTGATCTACCTTATGGAACATCCCGCTCGAAGAGGTTCGGCTGACTATCGGCACTTCTCTTCCTGCGCAGCTTCATCCCGAGATGCCGGCAAGCCTGTTGTGTGACCTCTCGTCCTCGCTTGGTCCGGCGCAGAAAGCCTATTTGCAGAAGATATGGTTCAACCACATCTTCGAGAGTGTCTCTTTCTTCGCCAAGCGTAGCAGCGATGGCTTCAATACCGGCGGGCCCCCCGTCGTAGACATTGACCAAAGCCCGCAGAAAGGCTCTGTCCAACTCGTCCAAACCCAAGCGATCGATCTGCTCCATCTTCAGCGCGTTCTCGACGACGCCCGCCTCGAGTACTCCAGAGCCTTTGACTTGGGCGTAGTCTCGCACGCGTTTTAGCAGCCTATTGGCTACACGAGGTGTCCCGCGAGAACAGGCCGCAATCAATTCCAGTGTTCCATCTTGACACTGTAAGCTCAATAGCTGGGCCGATCTGTTCAGGATTTCTGTCAACTCTTCCGTGCTGTAGAATTCCAGATGATAGAGCATCCCAAATCGGCTGCGGAGGGGAGCACTCAGCAGGCCGGCCCGCGTCGTAGCGCCAACCAAGGTGAACCGCCTCAGTGGGAAGTTTATCGTCTTCGCGTGCAAGCCACTATCGACGGTATAGTCAACCTTGAAGTCCTCCATAGCCGGATAGATGAACTCCTCGACCGGCGTACTAAGCCGGTGAACCTCATCAATGAACAGTACATCGCCGGTGTTGACATTGCTCAATAGACCCATTACGTCGCCGGCTTTTGCCAATGCTGGCCCCGATGAGCAGCGTATCGTCGCCCCCATCTCATTTGCCACGACATGGGCCAACGTTGTCTTGCCAAGCCCTGGCGGACCATAGAATAGAATGTGCTCCAGCGGCTCAGACCTGTGTTGGGCTGCTTCGATCGCGATCGCAAGCTTTTCCCGAACGTTCTGCTGGCCAATACACTCGTTCAGACTCTTCGGGCGAAGTGAGATATTGAAACTCTCCTCGGCCGGACTGAGTGACTGCCCACTAATTGTTCTTCCTATTGTCACAGCACAACTCGCAATCTGCCGCGATGTAAACCGCAACCGAAACGGATCACTGACCTCAAACTTCGATTCCCTGTCTTAGCCTATACACCAAAGGAACGAGAGCTTCGGCGGAATCAACATCAGGGTGCTTCTGGCAGGTGAGTTCGATCAGCTCCATGGCCTCACTTCTCTTCTCACCCCAGGCGATAAGGATCTCCAGAGCCTCAGCCTGGAACGGCTTGAATCTGACCTGCGCAGGCCTGGCCGCTTCAGCTCCCAACGCGAAGGTCTGCAACTTGCCCCTTAGCTCAGCGACAATCTGCTGAGCCATCCTTCTTCCTACCGCGGGCAGTGACATGAGCATTTTCTCATCGCCATTTTCAATGGCCGTCGCTATGTCGGCGATGGGGATGCTCAGTGAGCGCAATCCCTTCTTTATTCCCATTCCTTTGACAGTGATGAATTTGACGAAAAAATCCCTTTCGCCCGCATTCAAGAAGCCGACTATCCTCGGTATAAGGTTGCCGCCGCCCAGGGTGCCTTCGTAGTACTCCAACGTACAAAGGGCCACATCAGAGCCCACCTTGTCGGCCAGAGCGCTGACACAGTAGCTTGGCAACATCACCTCGTATCCGATCGGCCCGACCTGAATCAGGCAGGCTTCGGCTTCGAGCGTAATCAGTTTTCCTTCTACCCTTGCTATCATTGGCAATTGTCTACGGCCTGTCGGCCAAACTCGTCGCGCATATCAATTGCTGCCTTTTCAAACCACTATGCTGTTCATCGAGTTCGCGCAGCATGTGGCCGCCGCCATAGCATCGGCGACGTCGTTGGGTTCGGGAAGCATTGGCAGGGACAAGAGCGTCTGGATTGTCCGCTGGACCTGTTCCTTGGATGCCCGGCCGTTACCGGTGAGGGACTTCTTTATTCTGGTTGCACTGAAACTCCTGACCTCAACTGCCTCCTGAGCACACTTCTGCAGAATAACACCTCTCGCATGTCCCATCATAATCGCCGTTTTAGGATGCGCGTAGTGCGAATACAATTCCTCTACGGCTACTACGTCAGGCTTGAAGGTTCGCAACAACGACTCGGTGTCCTCGGCAATCTGGTTGAGCCTAGCCTCTATCGGCAGGCCGGCGGGTGTCCTCATAACTCCCGCCTCAATCAGCCTATTCTGTTCACGGCTCGTGTCCAAACAGGCATACCCGCAAACCTGCAGACCTGGATCTATGCCAAGGATCCTCATTTCCATCTCCACTGGGTCCCATCCGGCTTGTCTTCCAAAATGATACCACAACTCTCCAACTGCTTGCGAAGCTCATCGGCTCTTGCAAAGTCCTTCTGCTCGCGCGCCGCGCTGCGTTCACCGATCACGATCTTAACAACGTTATCGACACGCGCATCATCTGCGGCACTGACCTGCGGATACTCGTCTCTCACAATACCCAAGACGTCACCGCCCAATGCACCGAACAAATCATCAACAGCTTCGAGGGTCGTCGAGGTCGCGCTGTTATCCTCAAGCAGCTTGTTCGCCAGACGAACGAGTTCAAAAACAACCGACAGCGCAACAGAGGTATTCAAGTCGTCATCCATCGCTGCCTCGAACTTGTCTTTCAACTGCGCGAGCTGATCCGCAACTTCGTTATCGAGCTCTCCTTCGGCGGCAGCATCCACTCGCTTTCGTATGGCCTTGACCGTCTCAGTGATCCTCCCGTAGCCACTCTGCCCAGCGAAAAGGGCGGCGTCCGAGAAGTCCAACGGGCTTCGGTAGTGGCTGTTCAATATCAGCTGCCTGACAGCCAAAGGGTCATAGCTCCTGGTAAGTCGTTCGTGAGATCCTGAAAAGGCCTGCTTTAGAGTGATGAAGTTGTTCAAGCTCTTGCCCATCTTTTGGCTATCTACTGTCACCATGTTGTTATGCAACCAATACCGAACGAACTGTGCATCGTTGGCAGCCTCCGATTGAGCGATTTCGCATTCGTGATGTGGGAACTTGTTTTCGAGGCCACCCCCGTGAATGTCGATAGTCTTGCCGAGATACTTCATACTCATTACAGAGCATTCCAGGTGCCAGCCGGGAAAACCCATGCCCCAGGGGCTGGGCCATTGCATGATGTGGTTCGGCTCAGCCCTCTTCCAAAGGGCGAAGTCGACAGGATTCTCCTTGTCCGCCGAGACTTCGACGCGGGCACCCGCCAGCATCTCGTCGGTGTTTCTGCCTGACAGTTTCCCGTAGTCTTCGAACTTCGAGACGTCGAAGTAAACCGAGCCCTGCACCTCGTACGCGTAACCCTTTTCCAAAAGGGTCTTCACCAGCCCTATCTGCTCGACTATGTGGCCGCTGGCGCGCGGGCTGATGTCCGGTCTGAGACAGTTGAGTTTGTCCATGTCATCAAAGTAGCTGCAGGTATAGGACTCTGCCAGCGCCATGGGATGCTTTTTCTCTTTCTTTGCTGCCTCGCCGATCTTATCCTCACCCTGGTCTGCGTCATCGGTCAAATGCCCCACATCGGTTATGTTCTGCACGTAAGTGACATTGTAGCCGAGGTAACGCAGGTATCGAACCAGAACATCAAAACTCACGTAGCTCTTGGCGTGCCCCAAATGAGCGTGCCCGTAGACAGTCGGCCCACAAACGTATATGCCAACCTTGCCTTCCTCTAACGGCTCGAAATCTTCCTTCCTTCGTGTCAGGCTATTGTAAAGCTTCAATCCCATATGCTCTTCCTCTACAGATCTGCTTTTCGGATCTATCCTACAGGCCTCTTCTTCGCTTCATTCTCAGAAGCGCGATCGCCGTGGCGGCAATTGCCTCGCCAGCCCCCACATCACCGAAACCCTCGTTGGTCTTCGCCTTGACATTAACAGCCGTGAAATCCATTCCCAGCAGGCCTGCGATGCACCTTTTTATCTGCCCTTTGACCGGTTCAAGTCTTGGTTGCTCGGCATGTATTATCAAATCGATATTGACGACTTCCCAACGTTTTTCTTCAAGTTTCTCCTTAACAACAAACAGCAACTCCTTGCTGTCGGCATCTTTCCACTCCGGGTCGGTGTCGGGAAAGAGCGCCCCGATATCGCCCATACCGGTTGCCCCGAGCAGGGCATCGATGACTGCATGTAGAGCCACATCACCATCACTGTGGCCCGCAAGGCCGGTCGGATATGGCACATAGACTCCGCCCAGCATCAGCTTCCTGTCGGCAACCATACTGTGGATATCGGTGCCAATTCCCGTTCGATACTCAGCCTTCGATTCCTCGATCACAACTGCCCCTTTGTACTGGGAATATCCGCGCCCACAATCTTAACAGCCTGCGCAAGAGCTTTGCCGAGTCCCTTGAAGATCGCCTCGGCTATGTGATGGCCATTCGTGCCATAGGGTACGTTGACGTGCAGATTGAGTTTGCCCGTGTTCGCGAAGCTGCGCAACATCTCCTCCAAACACTCGACGTCGAAATCACCGATCTTGTCGGTTCGATATTCGGCGTTATACACACAATTCGGGCGACCAGACAAATCGACAGAGACATTGGCAAGCGCATCTTCCATCGGTACCGAACTGTGCCCGTATCTGGCAATTCCTCTCTTATCACCCAGAGCTTCGAGCAGACATTCGCCGAGGCATATCGCGATATCCTCGACGGTATGGTGTGCATCGACATTCAGATCGCCTTCTGCCCTGACTGTTAGATCAATCTTGCCGTGCTTGCTCAGGTGGGTAAGCATATGGTCCAGGAATCCGATGCCGGTATCTATTTCATACTTGCCCAGGCCATCCAGATTGAGCTCGCAGGCGATATCGGTCTCCTTTGTTTGTCGGTGAATTTTGGCGGTTCTTCCTTCCATACAGGCATCCTCATTCAGATAGGATCGCTTTCAGAGCAGAGAGTAGTTTGCGGTTCTGCTCTTCCGTGCCGACCGTAATTCTCAACTTATCACGTAGTCCCGGCAGGTCAAAATACCTGACAAAGATGTTACGCTGCACCAATTTATCATAGATTTCACCGGCCTTGCAGTTTCCGCATCCCGCCAGTACAAAATTCGCCGCGCTATCCGCGACCTCGAAGCCCAGCTGCCGAAGTTGTTCACCAAGTTCTCTACGACCTACCTTCACCTTTTCTACATTTGCTCTGAAATACTGCTGATCTTCTATGGCGGCTGTCGCTGCGGCAATTGCAACCGCATCGACGTTGTACGAATCCTTTACCTTCATGAGCCCCGCAATGAGATCCGGCTGGGCGATTGCGTAGCCGAACCGTATTCCCGCAAGAGAGTATCCCTTACTCATCGACCTAAGTACAATCAAGTTGTTGAAATCATTCACCAACGCCGTGCAGTTGTCTTCGGCAAAATCTACGTAGGCCTCATCAACTAACAATACGCCGGTCAATTCATCAGCTAATGAGGCCAGCTCACTGATGCTCACAAAAGTGCCACTCGGCGCGTTGGGGTTGCAGACAATGGTCAGTGCTACATCTGTGCCGGCCAGCCTTGCCGGCAGATTGAACTCATCGTCAAATGGAATCTCGATGACGCTGCAATTCTGCAGGTTTGCTAATACCGGATAGAGCGAATATGTCGGCACCGGATATGCCACCGGACGACTCTCATCGCAGAACGCCTTAAAGGCTATCGCCAGAAGGTCATCCCCACCGTTGCAGCACATGATGCAGTCGGGTTGTACGCCGTTCACCTTCGCCGCGGCCCGCCGGAATGCGTCTCCAATCGGATCAGGATATCGCCGAAGCTGCTCAGGCCCTATCTCAGCCAAGATCCTCATTGCCTTCGGAGAAGGCGGATAAGGGTTTTCGTTAGTGTTTAGCTTCACCACATCTGCTTGCTTTGGCTGAAAGCCCGGCTCGTAACCTTCTGCTTTCTCCACATTTTCACGAAAATAGCCCATATTCAACTCCAGCAGCTTCCAGGTGCCGATTATACGGACTTGCCATCAGAAGTGAAAGGCCCATTTGTGACATCTGCTACGATTCGAACTTGTCCGGACTTTCCACATTATGGCAGGGCGCTCCTATGGCTGGTCTTATGATAATCTGGGAGGCAAAGACTACTTCTGACAGTAGTCTATCAAGCGGGCGATTTCGCTGCGGAGGTCTTTGCGGTGCACAATCATATCTACGAAACCGTGTTCCAGCATGAACTCCGCCGTCTGGAATCCTTCCGGCAATTCCACCTTTATTGTCTCAGCGATAGTGCGAGGCCCTGCGAAGCCGATTAGCGCGCCGGGCTCTGCAATCGTTATATCACCCAGCATTGCAAAGCTCGCCGTAACTCCCCCCGTAGTGGGGTCTGTAAGGACAGAAATAAAAAGGCCACGGGCCTCATCAAACTTGGCCAAGGCGGCAGAGGTCTTGGCCATCTGGCCCAGTGAGACCACTCCCTCGTGCATCCTGGCCCCGCCGGAGCAGCTGACTACGACCAAAGGTAGCGATTCTTCAATTGCCTTGTCAACAGCTGCACAAAGTTTCTCACCGACAACATAGCCCATAGAACCCATCAGGAAGTTGGGTTCCATTACACCCAGAACGACACCTCTTCCCTTAATAAAGGCCTTGCCGATCTGCATGGCTTCCTTGGAGCCGGATTTCTTTTCGTCGTCTTTGATACGCTGTTTGTATGTTGTCCCCCTGAACTTAAATCCAAGTGGGTCACTGGCTGTCAAATCCTCCAAAATCTGCTGAAAGGAACCGTCATCGACAAGATAGCTGATGCGAGTGGCTGCTCCGATACGAAAATGATGTGTGCATTCCGGGCAAACGGTCAGGTTCTTCTCGACGGTGCGCTTGTATAGCATATGCTCGCAGGCCGGGCAGCGCATCCATAGCCCTTCGGGCATCTCCCGACGCGGCTTTAGCGAGAAGCCATTCCATTTAGATTTGGCTTGTTTTCCCATAACAGGTTCTGTTCGGCCCTGCAATCTTGCAAGGGCCACCTATGCTAAGCCCCGCGTGTTGCGCGGGGTCTTTGGACAAACACACAGACTTAGGATTAATGCCGAAGATTTTAGCAGAAATTGGCGGATTTCGCCACAAAAATTACCCCGCTGCCGCTCTAATGGCCTCTATCGCTGCAATACGGTCGGGTTTTCCGAATATCGCGTTACCTGCTACGAGCGTATCGGCCCCGTAGCGTACCACTGTTGGCGTAGTTTGAGGATCAATCCCGCCATCAACCTCTATGCGAACATCGGGTCCCACAATCTCTCTGACCCGGGCAATCTTCTCTGCTGCCTCCGGCATGAATTCTTGCCCGCCAAAACCGGGGTGAACGGTCATCACCAGAATCATATCACAGAGCGACGCAACGGGCTCTATCGCCTTGACAGGTGTCTCCGGGTTCAGGCAAATCCCCGCACTGCAGCCCAGTCGGTGTAGTTCTTCGATAAGCTCTTCAGGCTTGTTGGCCGCTTCTATGTGAAATGTCACGTGGTCGGCGCCGGCTTTAGCAAAATGCTCGGCATATTCGGCCGGATCACTTATCATAAGGTGACTGTCAAAGACAAGCGTGCTGTGTTGGCGAAGTTTAGCAACTACCGGCGGGCCGATCGTGATGTTCGGCACGAAATGACCGTCCATAACATCCAGGTGCACCATAGCCACCCCGGCCGACTCAATCACGGCAATTTCGTCGGCCAACCTCGCGAAATCGGCGCTTAGAATCGAGGGTACAACCTGGATGGTCCCTGGTTTGGGCAATCGCAAAGTTGCTATTCCTCCTCGTCGAGGATCGCAAGACACTTGAATTTCTTGCCCTCGAGAAACTCAAGTGAAGCACCGCCACCAGTGGAGATATGAGTTATCTTGCTTTCCAGACCGAGCTTCTTGACGGCGCTTGCGCTGTCACCGCCACCGATTATGGTGCCCGCACCATCGTCGGTTGCCTTGGCTACTGCCAAGGCAACCTCCTTGGTCCCTTCGTCGAAAGGCGGCATCTCGAAGACTCCCATCGGACCATTCCAGACGACCGTCTTGGCGCCGGCGATCTTGTCTGTAAACGCTTTGACTGCGAGGGGGCCTATGTCAACAGCCTGCCAGCCCGGGTCGACATCGCCAACGGCGACGCGGTGCGGTGCATGCGGTTTCAACTCGCGCACGACCCGGTGATCCACCGGCAGAACCACCTCACAGTCCGCCTCGGCCGCCTGATCCAGCAGCGCCAAGGCCTTGTCGATGAAGTCGTTCTCGCACAAGCTGTTGCCGATGTTCTTACCCCTGCCCTTGAGGAACGTGTAGGCCATCGCGCCGCCGATGATAATGCGATCGACCTTGGATACCAGATTCTCGATCACACCGATTTTGTCCGAGACCTTGGCTCCCCCCAGTATCGCCACGAAAGGCCTGTCAGGCTCACTGAGTATCTGGCCAAGGAACTTCAGTTCCTTCTCGATCAAAAAACCAATGACGCGAGGCTTACCCTCCATCACCGTCGGTACCGTGTACATGGACGCATTGTCCCGGTGGGCCGTACCGAACGCGTCGTCGACATATACATCAGCCATATCCGCAAGCTGCTGTGCAAAATCGTCCTTGGCCTGCCGCAACTGCGCATCTTCCTTGGCCGCCTTATCTTTTATCGTCTCTTCCTTGTAAAAGCGAAGATTCTCAAGGAGCATGCAGTCGCCGTTCTTGAGTGCCTGGGCCTTAGCCTTTGTCTTGGGCCCGATACAGTCCTCACTAAAGACAACGTCCTGGCCGAGAAGTTCAGAGAGCCTCTTGGCTACCGGAGCCAGTGACAGCTTGTCGTCTCTCTGGCCTTTGGGCCTGCCAAGGTGGCTCATGAGGATCAGGGCACCGCCCCGGTCGAGGATGCTTCTTATCGTCGGCAAGGCCTTAACGATTCGGTCGTCGCTGGTGATGTTGCACTCGTCATCCAGCGGTACGTTGAAGTCACATCTCATCAAGACCTTCTTGCCCCGAACATCGACATCAGCTATGGTTTTCTTAGCCATTTCCGTATATGCCCCAACAGGATTCATTGTCTGTCCCCCTGGCAAAACAGCGTTGAGTTTTTGGCTGGCACCTCAAGACCCAAGATCGGGCACCCAAGACTACATTGCCGCCAGCTTCTCCATAATATCGACACTGCGATTCGAGTAGCCCCATTCGTTGTCATACCAACTGATGACCTTGACCATGTTGCCTTTGACTATTGTGGAAAGTGCATCAAAGATGCTCGAAGCCGGATCATTGACAATGTCGCTGCTGACAATCGGCTCATCGCAGTATACCAATATACCCTTCATCGGCCCCTCAGCAGCTGCCTTCATCGCCGCGTTGACTTCGTCAATCGTGGCACTCTTTGTGACATTAACCACCAGGTCCACGACGCTTCCGACGGGAATGGGCACTCGGATGGCAAAGCCATCGAGTTTGCCGTCCAGCTCAGGAACTACCTTGCCGATAGCCTTCGCCGCGCCGGTAGTTGTCGGGATGATATTCGCAGCAGCAGCGCGTGCGCGGCGAAGATCGCCGTGTATCATGTCGGCGACCCGTTGGTCATTCGTGTAGGCATGGATTGTGGTCATCAGGCCCCGTTCAATTCCGAATGTATCGTTGAGGACCTTGGCCAGGGGTGCCAGGCAGTTGGTCGTGCAGCTCGCATTGGACACGCACTTGACATCCTTGGTCAATATATCGTCATTGACGCCCAAAACTATCGTCGCGTCGATATCATCCTTCGCGGGGACACTTAGCATAACCTTGCTGGCGCCGGCCTTGAGATGATCCGCGTAGCCACCCTTGGGCGACTCAGCGGTCCGGAAGATTCCGGTCGACTCCAAGACGACCTTGACATCCATGTCTTTCCAGGGCAATTCGGCAGGATTCCTGACGGCCAGAACATCGATCTTCTTGCCGTCGATGACCAACGTGTTGTCTTTGGCCTCAACCGTTCCTTTCCACTTGCCCATCACCGTATCGTATTTAAACAGATGCGCAAGGCTCTTGGCATCGGAGAGGTCGTTGACAGCCACCAACTCCAAATCGCCCTGCCTCTGCATGATGATCCTTGCTACGGCTCTGCCGATCCGGCCGAACCCGTTGATCCCAATCTTTGTTGACATTTGCTGTTCTCCTTATTGCCGATACTTTTGACGCGGCTTTTCCCTGCTTTTTGTGCCCGGCAATGGCAACTGCCGAGTAAACGAGAGAGCTACTCTATTCACAAGCCCCCCCTGTGTCAAGGATTTATTCGGTGCTGGCCGATGTCATCGCAACCGACCCATCCGACCGAGAGCCTATGCTCCGATTTCTTAGGTAAGCCCTTCTTCTGCAAAGACTTGCACAAGCTGGTGCCCTCGGCAAATATGACGCTCTGGGCGGTGAGAAGCCGTCCGAAGCAGTCGTTTTGCCGACATGCGCCGGTCCTTCGAGAGCCGGCTCGCAGTAGCCATGCCCCTCCGCCGACCGAGCCGCCAGAGAGGATCAATCTCCTCGGTTGGCTTTTGCCTTTCTTATTGGCTTTTGCTGTTCAAACCGGCTTATGTTACGGATGGCTTGACGGAGGCGTTGTTCGTTCTCCACCAGGGCGACGCGCATGTAACCCTCACCATTTTCGCCAAAGGCTCTGCCCGGAGCAATTGCGACCTCGGCATGCTCCATCAGGTCCATGGCGTAGTCAAGCGTGCTCCTGCCTTTGAGGCTTGTCTGAGGCACTTTCGCCCAGACGAACATCGAGGCTCGCGGCTTTTCCACCTCCCAGCCGATTCTCCCAAGGCCATCGCACACCACATCGCGGCGGGATTGATATTTCTGATTCTGAACAAGTATCTGCTCGTCGCAATGCCGCAGAGCAATTATCCCCGCTATCTGCACCGCCTGGAATATGCCGTAGTCATAGTAACCCTTTATGGTCGCAAGGTGGTCAACCATATCCTTGTTCCCAGCCACGAAGCCGATTCGAAAACCGGCCATATTGTAGGGCTTGCTCATCGTCGTGAATTCCACTCCGACGTCCTTAGCGCCCTTGGCCGACAGGAAGCTCGGGGCCTTGTAATCATCGAAACACGTCTCGCCATAGGCAAAGTCATGAATCACCGCGATACCGAACCGCTTTGCTACATCCACGACCGTATCGAAGAACCCTTCATCAACGGTTACTGCAGTTGGGTTGTGCGGGTAGTTGAGAATTAGCAGCTTCGGCTTGGGGTACAGGTGTTCGCAAACCATCGCAACCGTGTCGAGGAACTTACTGTCGGTACCCAGCGGCACCGTAATTACGTTCGCGCCCGCCAGTGCCACCGAGTAGTTGTGTATTGGGAATGCAGGGTCGGGCACAACGGCGGTATCACCCGGGCCCAACATGGCCAGGCACAAATGGCTAAAACCCTCCTTGGAGCCAATGCATGCAAGCACCTCAGTCTCCCAGTCAAGCTGCACATTCCACTTCTTCTCATACTTAATTGCGATTTCCCGCCGCAGGTTCTTGACGCCCCTGGAGGCACTGTAACGGTGATTGCGCGGGTCTTGCACCGCCTCACAGAGCTTGTCAACGACAATCTGCGGGGCCGCATCCGCCGGATTGCCCATACCAAGGTCAATGATATCAGCACCTTCTTGACGCTTGGCGAGCTTCAATGCGTTCAACTTGCCGAAAAGATAAGGTGGCAAGCGTGTTATTCTCTGAGCCGGCTCAATCTTGTGTTCGGACATTCTTTGATCCTGCAAATTGTGAAGGCAGTCCTTATTGATACAATCGAACATTATACACTGAACGGGTGAGTTCTCAAATCCTTAATTATCCTGGGTCCGCAATTGTGCTGGGAGCGTGAGGATATGACTTGTCCCGACGTTCCCATAAGATCTTGACCCCAGCTCCTACAAACAGTATAGTATCAATTGCCAAGAGGAAAGAGAACTTCGCTCATTTTCTCGAAGGAGGAGGCGAATGCGTGAGCACGCATGGCCAGGCACTTGGGCGGTGATGTTCGTGTGTCTGCTGGGAATGGTTTCGACGACTTCCAAGGGAGAGACTGTCTATGTCGATGCGAATGCTGTCGTTGACGCCAACGGGGCCGAGGCTTGTAACTACCGTAAGGATAACCGAGTCGTAGACAGTCTCGCTGGGGCAGGCGGTTCTTTGCCCGGAGAGTCAGTTCACCAGACTACTTATTATGCGGCGCCGGAATTTGCCGAGCCCCCCGCTGTCCGCGGTTCGGACACCAACGATGGCCTAACGGTCTCTGCACCGTTTGTGATCGAGAACTTCTGGCGTGTCGCCCGGGCCGGGGATACACTCGTCTTGCTGGACGGCCGATACACGGGGCCCCGGTCGATGATCTGTGCTGGTTATTCAGTCTCCGTGAACGGCACAGCGGATAGCCCAATTACCATCCGGGCCTTGAACGATGGCCGCGTGACCATCGATGGTGAGTTGCTTTACCAACCAGTTTTCATCTCCGGAGCCGAGGGGAATTTCAAAAGCTATTTTGTTATCCAAGGCATAAACGCGTGCAATAGCAGCGGAGCTGTCATCTGGTTGGGCTGCTGCAAGGATTGCACGGTGCGCCGGGTCTGCGCGTGGAACGCGAATCCGTACAAGAATAATCATGTCTACCGTTTGTATCGAACGTTCCGCTGCCTCGTAGAGGACTGCGCCAGCTGGGGCCTGGGCCGAAAGCAAGTCTCCATCTATGGCGGAGGTCCTGGACAAGTCAACTACGGTGCGGACAATATCTTGCGGCGTTTCTGGTGCCGGTGGGAGGGAACCCGGTATCAGGGCAACCACTCTGAGAATATTTCATTTCAATACAGGGCTCAGGGCAGCCTGCTGGAAAACGTCGTTTGTACGCACGATGCGCGTGAAAGTATCGATTACCCGCTGAGATGGGATTTTTCGTCCTATTTCTATAGCGACGCGGCGATGGACTTCATTAGGAATACCCGGCTGTTCGGGTGCGTCGGATACGCGCTCAATAGCAATTATGTGAGGACCCGACACATATTCCGTGTCGGAGGACCTGATGTGGTCGATACTACGCTCCGGGATTGCCTAACCTACGTCGAACCTGGACGCGAGACCGGTGAGCCCGATTACGAAATCCAGGGGTTTAACTTGTGCGGCCGATTCTACGATAGCATCAAAGGGCAACACCTGACCGTTGTGGGTGGTAGGGGCATGCGCGTGGGCGCTTACAGGAGGTCCGTTGAGCCGAACGGGCCGGTTATCCAAAACGTGCTGGCCATGAACACCCTCGATCCGGGAGATAGATACCAAGCAGCCCTCTTGGGACACAAGTACGTGGACACGGTGCATTTTTTCAATAACGCTGAGCATTTCGAAAGCAATCACTCGTGCACCGGCGTGCCTACCAATATCCTCAGTCCGGCAGGTTGCGAGAGAGACTGTGGGGCCTCACCCGTGATCGACGATACTTGCCGCACCGCCCCTGGTACTGATCCGCAACTGAACATTGCCGGGCGGAGCCTTCTCCGGCCGTATACATCACCGGCTCTGCGGCTTGCCGCACCCGATGGGACCGACGTCGGGGCCCGAATCTGGTTCCGTTATGTGGACGGCGTCTTGAAGGACGGAGAAACAGATGGTCAGGTAGAGTATCTCTGGCCATGGCCGATGGAAGAGCGTATCTGGAGAGGCACCCTGGAATATCACCTGCTTAATCCGGACGAACACCCTGGGCCGGTCAACGTGACGCAAGAGGTTTTGCAACTGGGTGGCGGGGCGCTGCCCGGTGACTTCAATGGCGACGGAGACATTGATGCAGCCGATGGCACCGCGTTCGGCCTGTGTTGCACTGGTCCGAATGTGCCGGTTACGGACCCGGATTGTTATGCCTTCGACTTCGATGAGGATGGTGACATTGACGACGAGGACCGTGCCGTCTTCGACAATTGGCTCGGCTACGAACGCCCGGATTTCGAGTTCTATCGCCTCTTACGTATCGCGAGCACGCCGCCAGGAGTGCCCGTATTGGCCAGTCCGGTTGGTGTGAATAACATGGGCGACGGAGTAACCACATTCATCCGCGTACATGCGCCGGGCACTGTGGTGACGCTAACCGGACCCTTGGCGGTCGGCCGCTACGTCTTCGACCACTGGGAAATAGACAATCGGGCGCTGCCGGAGGGGCAGCGGAGCGTCACTGTTGTCCTCGACGATGATCGAACCGCGAAGGCATTGTACATCGAGGACTGCAATCACAACGGAGTCGCAGACTCGCTGGACATTGCCGATGGAGCAAGCCGGGACTCCAACGCGAACGGCATCCCAGATGAATGCGAGATGTGTGGTGACCTGGATGGTGATGAGGACGTCGATCTGCTCGACTTCGCCGTATTCGCCTCGTTCTGGCTGGAAGCAGACTGCGGTACATGTGCTGGATGTGACCTCGCAGGCGACGACGGCCGAGTGGCGTTGGATGATTTACGAGAGTTTGTCGCAGACTGGCTTGTAGCGCCCTGAATTGTTGGTTAGGCCATCCTTGCAGATTGTCGGGCCCTGCATTAGAGGTACAACAGTGATATTGGAGATGATGCGTGTCGGGGCAGATTCACCGACCCGGGTCCTGTTGTTAGGCCACCGAGGAGAAGCGCTGATGCAATCACCCCTTGGTTTGTTTGCAGCCGACGTCACTGCGAGCAGGTATCCAGCCAATCCTGGGCGAGGACGCTGAAGTCCTCAAAATCAACTCGGCCGCTGCCGTTCAAATCGGTTCCTGGGCCGGCTTCGCTCGCAAGCCACTCAGAGCTAAACCTCGCCAGATAATCGAAATCCACTGTGCAGTCGGGCGAGCCGACTGTGATTTCGCGGCCCGCATCTTCGGCGCGTACATCGGGCTCATAGTACAGGTATGCCTTGCTATCCGGAATTATGGCACGGACGGGGAACCGGGCCTTAACCTGAAACGTGAATGTGCGCTCCTCGCCGGGGGTCAAGTCATCTACGTAAAGAATAACCTTTCGCCCTGCTACCTCGAACCGGCTGACAATCTTCTGCTCAGCGAGGGCTTCGAGTGACTCACGCACCGGCGCAAACCCAGTGGGCACCCCGACATCAACTATCATCATTCCGGAACTGCCCTCCCGTCCGAAATAGCGGACCGTGGCCGTGACGGTCACGATGTCGTCCACTTCTACATGGTCGGCGTCATAGGTCACTTCGAGCGCCATGTTCGTTTCCACAGTTTCGTCACGCAGAAGTACGTTAAAGCGACGCACAAGCTGGTATCGTGTCTCGCCTGAACCAGCGGCACTGAGCTCTATGCTGTCAACGTCTGGCAGCTCAACAATCTGGAGAACATCGAAGTTGCTCGCGTCGACCGTCAGTTCCGCTATGACGGCCCCATCAGGGGACTTGGCGGTCACGGCAAGACTGACATTGCGGGATTGGACTCTGGCCGCTGTCATCAGAGCCTTCAATGCCATGACTGTATCCTGAGTACTGCAGAATCCACCCCGCCCGTTCTGTTGGAGGGCCAGCCATTTTATGGCGCTGTTCGCCTGGGGCTTCTCAGTCTCGATCATAGCAAGCGCCGCGTAAGCTGTGGTCTCAATAGCATGGGGTTCCCAGTGAATGCCATCGCCATCGCTTATGCTGATTTCCAGGAGTCGGTCTATGGCCTGCTCAGCGGCGGGGCTGTCAACCCGCGCCAGTGCCAAAGCCGCCACGGCAAGGGCATATGCATCGTCCTGAACAGTCGACAGATTGTCCACCAAATACTCAGTTGCCCCAGCCAGCCCTTGAGCCGTAGCCATACCGTAATCAGCCAATGCGATCATCACAAAGGCCGTCAGTGTGAAGTTGCCCGAAACACCACCGATCATTTCCTGGTGGTGCACGAATCCTATCGGCTCCCACGATCCGTCGGCCAACTGATGGGACTCAATCCAGTGGGCGGCATCGGCCAGAACCGTCTCGTCGATAGTCTGGACGTCGCGGGCACCGCTGAAACAGTCCAGAACAAAGGCCGTCAACCACAGGCTGCCGGATTCGTCGCTGTCCCCGAAAGCCGAAAAAGAGCCATCCTGCCGGCGGTAGGTAAGCTCTCGCTGATAGCCCACAGTAATGAAATGCTCGGCTTTGGCACGGACTTCCGGGGTCAATTGGCCCGTAGCGTCGAGGTAGCGCAGAATCTCCACGTCCGGCGCGAAGAAAATCATATTCTGCTCACCGCAGCCGTACGGCATGTGAAGTAAGTCCTCGATACCGTTGATACTCTGGGCAACCAGGCTTGGCGTGACGCTCAAGAGCAGCTTTTCCGAGCCGGGAACGCGATGTGACGGCATGTTAGAATCGATGCTGAGCGTTTCGCCGGCGCGCAGCATGCCGTTGGTAACTATCTCACGCTCAGTACCTTCCGCTTCGACCAGGAGCTCCTTGCGCACTGCATCGGCGCGCTGCGTCGAGCGAAGTGTAACCTCAAGGGTATTGCGTCCAAGTTCTATCGGCCTTATCAAAAACGAAGCCAGCCCGACAGAGCTCGGACCGACCAACACTTGTTGCTTGCCGGGTTCGAGAAGTTCGAACCACCCAGCTTCAGCCAGCTTCACGTGGACGAGTTGGGCTGTATCCAGATAATTGAATATCTGGATCCGCACAGGAAACTGTTCGCCTCGCGTCACGGCGTAAGGCAGGTCGGGCTCGCCAAAGAACTCCTGGAAGACCAACAACTCCGATTCCGAGATGCCCAAGCCGCTGCTGGACGTGGAAACCGCATGAAGTCGCCATGTCGTGATACTATCCGGGGCGGTAAGATCTACCGCAGCACTGCCGTCCGGCTCGGTGAGCAGGTCCGGCAACCAGAGCCAGGTCTCCGGGAAGAACTGGCGGACACGATTAACCTCTGCCAGCGGGACGTTCTTGTCGCTACCATCCAACTCTCGCCACGCCGGAGGTAGCGGCCCACCTCCTCTCGGGACAACGTCGAACCACCAGAGCCCGTCCCAAATACTGGGGCGCTGAGGGACGTTGAACCGCTCCGAGACAAGCACCTGCAAGCCCATCTCGTCAAACACTTCATAAGCACCACAAGGTGCCTCAGCGTGCGTTTCTGACTGCGGATCCATGAACCGGCGTTCCAGTTCGTTGAAGACTTCCTGCATATTGAGCCGGCCTTCGTTGAGGGCATACACCGATTCATCCACAATGGCCAGGCCCACCATCGCCTGGGCATCGGCCTGCACGGAGACGCGGACGGAGTCACCCGGACCGACCTCCTCCGAATCGAATACCACATCGAGTTCTGCGGTGCTATCGACTGTAACCTCAAGAGGCAGCACATCCGCCGATATTTCATTGTTCGGGTTGATCACGTAAGCCACCACCTTGGCAGCGGGCACCATCTGCACGGTCGCCTGGAATACGATCTGCGATCCGGTCGTCGCGTCCGACCATACGGTATGGCCGCTTGAGAACACATCGTAGTACACTGTCGCATCGTGAGTCTGAAATACATCTATCGTCACAGTGTCTCCGACGCTGACAGGCTCGTTCGAAGCGCGGCTCAGGTGCAGGAAGCTGTCCGTGGGTGAATATGAAGCGTAGACAGTCAGATCGGTTTCGGCGCTGTCTTCATCTGACTTGACTTTGCTATGAAGCCAGGCCCAAGCCGTGCGTTTTGCGGCGGTAAATGAGACAGAGGCCAAGCCCTCAACATCCGAGAGCGACCGCTTCTCTTCGGAAATCAAGCCGTAGTACTCGTCAAAGTACTCGCATGTGATCTCAGCGGAAACCGAGACAGGTTCGTTGTCCGGCGTTTCAGCGACGAGCAGAACATCAAACGGCTGGCCCGGCGTAATCGATCGCGAAGAGGCAATTAGCTGATGCTGAATCGTGGACTCTACGATCTTGAGCAGCTTGGTTGTTTCTTCCTCATGGCCCGACGTATCGGTGACGACAACTTCAAGCTGGACACTGCCCGAGCCGCCCGCACCTGGCGTGCCGCTCACATACTCCACGGCAGGTAACTCGAAGTCGGCTCTGCCTTCAGACAGCGTTGCAGTGTAGCTCGCATATTCCTCCCACACTCCGATGTACCGACTGGCACGCACCTCGACGGTGCCGTCAATGACCTTGCCGAAGAAGTAGGCGGCACTAACGACCCCGGTAATCTCTTCGTCTACAAGAAAGTAGTCCTTCTCGGTAACCAGCTCGACCTCGAAGCGGGGCAGCACATATTCTTCCACCCGCACGTCAACGGACCCCGAGGCGAGACCCGATTCGGCTGTGATCTTCCACGTGCCGTAATTCAGCTCACTGGCCAGATCAAGCTCGAAGGGTGCGACGCCAAAGGCGTTCGTCGTCAGGGCCTCTCGGAATATCTTTACTCCCTTGCCGTCCGTGATTTCGACGCTGGCCTCTGATGTGGTAGGGCGCAACTGGTTGCTCAGCACGAGCACGCGGCCCTGTATAGTCTGGCCGGGTTTGTAGATCGGTTTGTCCGTTTCAATCAGAATCACCGGCATCTGACGCACCTGCACCTGTGCGGTCATTGCCTGTGCCACCCCTTCAACTTCCACCTCCAGCACATAGGGCCCCGGCGGCACATCCGGCGTGGCGAATTGCGCCGTGACCTTGCCGTGTTCGCCCGTGACGCCCTCGAAGAGCCGCAACGTTGTAGAATCGTCTTGGCGAAGCGATACAGCCACAGGCACAACCACAGGTCCGCGGCTGGCTATGCCCACCGCAGAGACCGAGACGGTCGCCGGCGAGTCGGCGTAGAGCGCCTTAGGTGCGAGCACGACAACATCGACGGCGTCCCTGCTGTCAGTTCTCATCACTTGCTCCACCTGCGGCGCATCCAGGGCGTGGTCGTATATGCGGACTTCATCCAGCACGCCCCGCCAGAGTTTGCCCTGACCAAGATTTTCTTCGGCACCGAAAAGGAGCCCGCCATCGGCAGCCTGCAGTCTGTGTAAAGGCTCGTCGTCCGTGGCAACGACCACTCCGTCAACGTACAGGCTTCTGCGCATCCATTTCGGGCCGACGCCGATACTGAGGCCAACATGATGCCACTTGCCGTCTGTGATCACCGAGTCCGACTTCAGCAGACGCGGGAACCGCCCGGCGTCCGCCAACCGGGTCATGAGTTTTCCCTCCACCGGGTCGGCACAAAGCCAGGTCCTTCCGATTCCCGTGCCACTGGCCTGAGAGATTATGATCTGGCCGGCAGCGCCCCCTTTGACCCAGGCAAATGCGCTCAGTGGCCCATCCGCCGGATTCAAGACGAAGCCCGTACGCACATAATCATCGACGCCGTCAAACTCCAGCATACCGCCAGAAGAAGGTGCTGGTCGCCAGGCCGGCTCGCCGACGAGAATGCCGTCATTGCCGTGGCCGCTCGAATCGACAGCGGTGCTGCCGGAATCCCGATCAAATCCCCAGTGTCCTACCAGCTCCGCACGTACCACGGCGGTCGGGAGGCTCGCCGCCAAACCTACGAACAGCAACGTCAGAATCTCTCTTCTCCGCGTCATTTCCCTGCCCTTTCAAATGCAGTCCTTAGTTCTGGGTCCTTGGTTGTTGGCTCCCAACTCAACACCAAGAATTCACCACTAATCTGGAAGGCAAGGTCGGTATGAACGTCCGGTACGTATGAATTATGATGGCAGAGCAGAACGTTATGACAGATCCCTTGGGCCTGCCTCCCGATCTAAGATTATACGTATTCTCGCACAAAGAGGTCTATCTTGCAAGAGATTTTTTCGGGAATTCTTCGGCTCGGCCCGCAATCCGCGGGCCTGCTGCCTTTTCGCTCGCGAAAGGGCAACTATTGCCCGGCTGAATCCCGATAAGGCGTGCCGGCCCGGTAGAGCTTTAGGCGGGGCTCTGGGGTGGCTGTAGAGGCCCCGGGATTTCTGCGGACGATCTCCATTGCCTGAAGGATTGTGTGCACGGCCGGGTCGAATTGACCTGCTTGGGCACAGGCCGCAGCCAGGGTGACCAGATAGAAGGGGCACGAGGGGCCTTTTCGGCGATGTTGCGGGGTGCCAGTGCTATCTCTGAACCGCTGTGCCCTTCACGATCCTTGCCTACCTCTCAAGTAGGTGCTCTTACGCCTTCTGCCCTTGTGACTTGCGATTACTGGCTGTCCCGAGCCGGGCTCCTGCGCCTGCCGGAGAAAAGAGCCCGTATCCTAACAGCCCTCGAGCGTTTCTGCACGCGGCGATAGATGTTGCGGCATGCGCGTACACTTCGGGACGAGTGCCCTACTTGCCTTTGCGGAAGGGCCGCAGCCATCTGAGAAGGCCAACATCCCACGGGCTCCTCTTGGAGGGGAATACGCCCTTCTCTACAAAGCTCACCTCCTCAATAGAATAGAAGGCGTTGGGATTGAACTGCTTTACAAGCTCGACGACTTTAGTCACCTCCCGACGGGGAACGATCGTGAAGACAACCTGCACCTCGCCGCTCGTGCCATGCCCGTCCACGCTCGTGACTCCGTAGCCCCCGGCCTTGAGAACATTCACGAGAGAAGCAGCGTCTCTTTGCGTAATCACCCTTATCAACACCACACCAAGCGACAACTTCTCAGCCATGCGAATGCCCACGAAGTTGCCCATGGCGAAGCCGCCGGCATAGGCAATGTAGCACACAGGATTCGAGAGATTTTTCATGATCTGACCTATGGCCAAGAGCCAGATGAGAATCTCAACGAACCCCACGACAGGTGCCAAGTACTTCAGGCCGCGCGACACAAAGATCACACGGACCGTGCCAAGACTCACATCGACGATCCTTGCCAAGAAGATGAGGGTCGGCAGAATAATCCACGTATAGATCCAACCATCAAGAAGCAGAGTGTCAGCCACAACATTCCCCTGAGTCCGACGTGTCTTCCATCACGGCGACTGCGCCCGCCAAGAGTAAGGCGCCTATGGATTCATCGACACCTGATTTCGGATCGTCTCTAGTTTTCCAAAACATATCAACTCATCCCCGAGCGTGATCATTGTAGTAGCCGGTGGATTTGGTGTAGTATGGTTCTCTCTTACTATGGCGAGAACCGTAACATCTCGCGCCCTTAGCTGAGAATCGGCAAGTGTCTTGTTGGCTATAGGACTGCCTGCCAAGACAGCTACCTTCGACACTCCATAGCCGCCCGTCGTCAGAAGCAATTCCTCAAAAGAAACACGTGCGAATATATCCTTGCGTACTATTCTCTTTCTGAGATAGCGAGTCAGCCGTCCCGAGAGCTTGGGATTGGCGAAGAGCCTGTAGATGACGTACACTGCCACGACGATAATACCCAAGTTCACCCAAGGCACGACAAAGGCAGGGATCTCAAAAGGCAAGAGTCGCCCGGACAGCCTTGACCATATTTGCCCGGCCGGGTTGAGGGAACGAGCCAACGTTGCGATCATCACCACAAGGCCGGCGTTACCAAGGACCATCAGCACCGATGCGATGCGACGTCTCTGTTTGCTTGTGGTGATCAACTCGGCTTCTCTCGTGGTGAATCCCGTACCGGTGAAGCACGACAGGGCCTGGAATTTAGCCAACGACCATTCCAGGCCCGTTATCTGGAATGCCACAGCCCCGATCCGTACGACGATGAACGAAACAATCAGCACGAGGATAAACAATGCCAAACTCATGATTTGTACTCCGGGCCTGGCGGCCAACGTCTCGCAGGCCGTTTGCTTACAGCCACTTCTTTCTTCTAAAGTACGTTAGCATACCTAATCACGCCCAGCACCCCGGGGTAGCTCCACCGCCATTTCAACTCCGGCATGTGCTGGAAATTCATGCCATATATACAGGCGACGAAGGTGCGAGGGATAAACGGTGTCGCAATGATTGTCAACACTTTCAGCCTGCTTTTTCCTCTTAGCCCCTGGCCCAATTTTGCTTCTGGGTCGACCTACTGCTCATGAACGAAGCCTAAAAACAGTAAACGTGACTAATCATTCCTTTAGTCCGTCAAAGTAGAACCGCTTGTTAGTTACCCGATGCATCTGATAGAGGGGTTGCTATTGGAAGCTTTCCTTCCTTAATAGCTCCAAATCTGCCCTCAATACGTTGACGAAAGTGGGACGCCTGACGTATTCGGGCAGAAACTTCACCGCAAATGTTGTTTTGCCGGAGCCGTTGGGCCCGGCGACTAAATATGCTTTCTTCCTATTCATGCTCTCAGGATTGTAACGCCCCTGTCATCTTCAATCCACGCAAGAATCCGCGTTCACGTCCCAACACAGGGCCAGCCGGGCTTTCCGTGAGCAAATCTGTCCAAATCCGTGAAACTTTTTGGAGATTTTGCTTGACTTGCCGTTGCTGGTCTGTAAGATATGTAGATAACAGATGGCGGATGGTTGATAGTGAATAGGATGGCGTAAAGCTTGTAGCGCACAGGGGATAGGGAAAGGACAGAAGAGAGGAGACAGGAGGCAGGAGACGGTGGCGCAAGCCATCCCCTACGGGACAGACGCAAGTGCAAGCCGTGAAACGACATACGAGATACGCAATACGCGCGACGCAATGCGAGCTGCGAGCCCCGAGGCCCGAGATACGGGCTTGAGCCGGCCTTGCCGGGAGAGCCTATTGTGCAAAACAAAGCCAATTTCCGAGAGGCCAAAGCGGACGTAAGCCCATTATATGCAAAGGATTATGAAAATAGATCGGCCTTGCGGCCGGCAAAAAAACAAACCCAAAACAAAGCCAACCAAAGCGAAAAAGACCTGCTTTCGGCAGAAAAAGGCGGTTCCCACTGTTCGCCGAACAGCCGAACAAACAAAACAGCCCGCCTCAATCTGGACTACCCCATCGGGAAAATAGTGGCGAGCAAAAAGCTGACTACGACTGCGGCGAGGCCGACGATGGCCAATAGTGGCGTCCAAGTCTTTATTGTCTCGCCCTCGGTAAGACCGGCCATCTTAGCGAATATCCAGAATCCGCTATCGTTCATCCAGGATCCTATCATCGAGGCCCCGCCGATAGCTGTCGCTAAGTAGACCCGGTTATAGCCTAAGCTATCAGCCGACGCTATCATCGGAGCCAGCATCGCTGAAGTCGCGATCATTGCGACGGTGCATGAGCCCTGTGCGATCTTGAGCACCAAGGCTATCACGACTCCGAGGGCCAGCAGGACCAGACCGCTTGCCTGCTGGCCGGCATCTGCCCTTAGCAGGTTCTCGACAGCCGGGCCGATACCAGCCGCATCGAGCATTTTGCCAAAGGCCCCGCCGGCTGCGGTTATGAGGATTATCATTCCGCCGCTCATCAACGAGACCTCGACGACTTTCGCCAGCTCCTTGTTAGAGAGCCTGCGTTTGCTCTTGAGCACCCACATGGCGATGCCGGCGGAGAGAAGCATTGCCAGGTTCACGTCGCCAAATACAGCGGCAAGACCGGCCAGCTTTTCCATACGCGAGCCTTCAGCCGCGCCTTTGGCTACGGCACTGACGATGGTGTTTGATGAGACAAGCAGCACCGGAAGGACAATGGGCAGAACAGACGGCAGCAGATGAGGAAGCCGGTGCTCTTCAACTGGTTCCGGCTCGGACATGCCACCGGCGAGTGGCCGCATAGGCAGATTCATCCGCCCGTTGACCAGTCCGGAAAAGAGCATACCAACAAGCGAGGCCGGCACAGCGACCAGCGCGCCGACCATGATCAAGAGGCCGACATCAATGTCGAAGTTGTCGGCCATAGACAGCGGCCCAGGTGTCGGCGGAACGAGGGAGTGCGTTACGACGCCTCCGGCTGCGATTGCCATGATGTACTTGAGATAGTGCTTCTTCGTTCGCTTGTGCATTGAGCGAGCCAGCGGAACCAGAAGATAGAATACCGTGTCAAAAAAGACCGGCACCGACAGGACATAGCCGCTGGCCATCAAGGCGGTGGCTGCTCGCTTCTCGCCGAGCAAAGAAAGGAAGCTCCGGACGATCCGGTCGGCCGCACCGCTATCCATCATGCACTTGCCAATCACAACCGCCAGCGCGATTACTATGCCAATTCCACCGGCGGTGCTGCCAAATTCCTTGGCCACCCGGCTGATCTTTTCGGGCAAGCCACCCGGGGCCAACAGGCTGACAATTATCGCGGAGCTGAGAAGCGCTATGAAGGCATTTAGCCGCAGCAGAGTTATCATCAACACCACGGTAGCCATGCCGATGAGAAGGATTATCAAAGGGTGCAGGTCGAACATATGGTCACTCCCCTGAGTAGTTCTGAGTTCCGAGTCCTTAGTTTGGGGTTTCCTGGCTCATGCGTGGCTGAATCTCAAATATGCGTCGAGAAGAGACTCATCCGTCCCGACATTTCCTGGAAAGACGACATACGGTAGTCTCGGATACTTGCTCTCGGCGCCGATCTTCCATATAGGGATGCCGGGCAGTATTTGGCCCAAAACGGTCGCTTCTTTAACATTTAGCCCTTTCTTCGCCACATCGTAGGAGGTTATGCCACCCTTGGCGATAATAAAAGCAGGTTCCTCTTTGAGCTGAGCCACCAAAGCACAGAGGAAATCGGATATGCGCATGCCCGCATCAAGCCGGTCCTTATCACATCCGGCCAGAACATATTTGCGCTCGGTGAAGATCGCGACTGGCCTCTTTCGAGCATGTGAACTATCTGTCTCTTTGACAAGCTCGTCGAGGTAATCGCCCTGTTCGTCTGCGAGGACCCGGTCTATCCGGACCTCAATTTGTTGCAGATGCGCATCGGCAAGGAGATGGCTCAATTGCCTCGTCGTTCTTTCGACGTAAGAGCCAACAACCACGAGGCCCTTGCCGTTCGTCTCCTCGGGTACGTACAGCTCCGTGTCACCGACACCGGCTCTTATCTTAACAAACGAGGCGGCAGTCCTATATAGAAATCTCTTGCCCTCGCTCTCCGCCCGGCACAGGCCGAGACACACCACCTCAATGTCTTCATCGCAGAGGGCATTGACAACAATAGGCTTTGAGTTCTCAACAGCTTTGAACTTCTGATACACCTTCTCGGGACCGCCTCTTCGAATATCATCCAAGGTGATGCTTACCGCATCTTCTTTTCTCCAAAAGCCTCGTGACTTGGCCTCGACCCAGGCAGGCAGGTGTGAATGCCTGAATCCGAATACGGGGTCGCCGGCGAATTCGGTCTTGGCAGCCTCGATCAGCCGGTCTTGCTGCTGAACATAGTGCGTGTCGTTTACAGTCAGTCTGCCGCCTTCTTTGAAGTACGGCGCAATCAGCACGCCATCGAAAGGGCCGAGCTTCTCCATCAACAGACGCGTCTCCGCGGCGAAGTGGCCACGAAGCGTCGAATCACTGCGACTGACAATCCTCAATGAATTACGATCTGCGTACTCCAGCAGCCGTTGGACAATCTCACGGTTTATGTCAATAGCTTTGTCTTCGGAATAGGCCCGCGAGTTCGTCAGAACGAAAAAGAAGTCATTCTCCTCAACCGCCTTCTTTAGGATCTCCGATTCCCACGAAGTAAGCACTTGCACATCGTGAACGGTCTGACAGCCCGTAGGATCATCGTCCAGAACCACAAGCTTAGTGCGCATGGACTCGTTTTTCTTGCGTATTTGCTCTCTGGCACCGGCTATTGTTTTCACGGCGCCGACGGCCTGCAGAATTTCCTGATGAGTCGAGCCCGTCACGATCACTCCTCACATCATCCTGGCCTGCCAGTTCTCTCTCTTGAAATGGAACAACACAGCACGCGAGGCCGGGGCATCAAAGGTGAATGAGCCGGATGCGTCTGAGCTCAGCAACCTCTGTTTCTTGGCGATGATGTCGAAACGCTTGACTCGCCACACTCCCCTCGGCAGCCTCGCCTCGACCTTCGCACGAGCTTTGTTGGTACCCAGGACGTATTCATGGTTCGGCCACGCCATCGCCCGGGACTCAGAACCAAGGCTTGCGAATATTCCGATGATCCCATCTCCCGACTCAGGATCGCCAACCGGCGCCATCTTCCAGAACGTGACATTCTCCTCGATCACGCGTCTCAGCCAGAGCAGGTTGTCGGCAGATCTATGTTCGGAAGCCTTGAAGTTGCCGTGGAAGTAGTGGCCTTTCTTGCTGGCAGGCTTGTGGCCGGTCGTGCCGTATCCTCCACCCAAGAACGCGCCCACGTGCGCTTCGATGACATCGGCTTCAGACCAGCCGTCGCCTTTGCCTTCGTACGCAAGTTCATCATCTATGACGGGCTTATTGCTCCCGCCTACCAAGAAGTTTCTGGCGACGAAATCGGCAGCCGTGTGCATCTTTTTGATCTTCTTCTGCAACGTGATGTGGTCGTTCCAGGGAGGGGCGGTGTTGAGCTCTCGATACCAATCCCGCGGCTTGGCATGCACGCTGAGCGGAGTCGGATACGCCAGGTGTCGCCGTATCGTAAGCCCGAAGCTCGCTATGTCACTCGGCCGATATTTTGGCTTCTTGATATCGAACTCATTGGACAGGCATATCCATACGTTGGGATAGCTGCCGTAGCGTGCCGCAATGTATTTGAGGATTGGAGTGCAGTCTCCGCTGTTCTCTGAAGCGTGCAGGACCGAGCGAGAGTCCTGTGTGTCCGGCCCGTTCAGAATCAGATCGGCAATCAAATCATGCTTGTGCGCTTCTCGAACTGCCAAATCTACCCTGTTGTGAAACCACGCGGGATTCGGACGGTGCGAGAAATTCCCGTTGTCGGTGGGCTTGCCGGAATCATCCAGAAACGGCTTTTCCTGTGGGTGCGGGTAGCGGTCACCTGTAATGGCAAAGCGGACCTTCCTGAAGTAGCGGCTGTTGCCCCTGATGTCCGCTGCGATGTTCCCGCCCGTGAGCCCTTTGTCGCCGTACTCTGTGAGAAAGCTGTACATCGTGTTGCCGACAATATAGGGATGCGAGCCGTCGGAGCGCTTATACCATCTGCCGCTGGAACCGTCCGCGTCCACCTCCCAAAAGCCCGGATGGTCCGAGCCGACGCAGACGATCGAATACCCCTCTTTCTGCCCGTTCAACTCTTGCTTGTTTGATGTAGTCCGGACCAGAGTCCACCTGCCGGTCCTGGTGGGACAGAATCTGACCTTGAATGTGCTGCCGGAATTGCCGCCCCTGCCGTCACCATCCCAGAAGCCGTATACCTTGTGGGAAGGCTCGCCGCTTTCATGACGCCATTCGGCGCACAGATCCACCTCCAAGAGTGGCGTGTCTCGGGGCCCATAGATGGGCCCGGACAAAGTGGTTTCGTGGACACCGTACACCGTGACTCGGTTGGGCGCCGCAAGTCCGGCAGAACCGAGGGAAAGTACCACTGCTGCAAACACGAGCAGCACGCGGTCTCCGTCAATCCTAAACATGCTGACTCCTTGCCTATGCTTGTTCAAGATACGTACAGCCCAGCAGCGCCGCACCTTTCATCGACGACTGGTCGCTACGGATGTATTTGCAGTCCCTCATCCACATTTGCTTCGCTTGGATCAGCTTGGAATTCACCGCCCCGCCAGTCACGTGGATGGTCTCTGCCAGCTGCACATTCTCGGCCACTTCCTCCACGTGCCTCTTCTGATACTCACATAGCCCCCTGACCATGGCGGCCAGCAACTCCTGCCGGGTTGTCTGCTGCGTGAGCCCCAAGAATTCGGCCTTAAGCGGCCTAAGTGAATACCGCGAGCCCATAAGATAAGGCACGTAGGTCAGGCTGCTCTCGCGCTCGAGCCACGTGTCAATCGCCTCCGGAAGAAAACGATCGTAGAATTCACCGGCGCTCAATTCACTGCAAAAGACCGTTCTGAACCAATCCAGAGCCTTTCCTCCGGCGTTCAGGACGTGCAATGTAAGCCATCGATCGGGCAGAACGTGTGCGCGAATGTTGTAGTTTGCCGACGGAAGACACTTATCAAGGCACACAAGCGTGATTTCACATGTACCGTTGACGTTGATGACATCCCCAGGGTCTTTGATTCCAGCCGAATAGGCGGCCAGCACAGCATCGTTGCCACCAATCAAGACCGGTGGTTGCTTCTTGAACCCGAATTCAGATGCAAGCGACTCCGACACCCGGCCTGCGCTCTGGTGAGCGGGAACAACCGGTGGCAATTGGCTGGGGGAAATACCGAAAGCCCTTGCGATGTCCTCGTTCCAGGTGAAGTCGTTGTTGACGGTGTTGTACAGAGCGGTCAGCGATGCAGATGATGGGTCGATTGCGAAGTTACCCGTTAGCCATCGGGCAATATATGTGTTGGAGTGGCCAAACATGTAGACCCGCCTGAAGATATCGGGCAGGTTATCCTTGATCCATATAATGCTGGCAAGTGAACAGCCGCCGGCCACGGGCATATTGGCGGAAGTCTGCAGTAGCATCTCGCTTCCAACGGTGTCAATTATGAATCGCGCTTGCTTGCGAGAGCGCTGGTCGAGCATGAGGATCGCCGGGTAGAGAGCCTCGCCGTTCTTGTCCATGGCCGTAAGGCCAGGCGTTGTCCCGGAAAGGGCTATGACATCGACTTCGGCCGCAACATCCGCCATGTCACGACAGCCCGCGGCAAAAGCCTTCCTCCACCTATCCTGTTCAATATCGCCGAACAGTCCATCGTTGTATATGTTCACAGTATAGCTTTGTGAGAACTCACGAGCCAAATCCAGTGTATCGCCGACGACGCGAAACGCGCCCATCTTCATATTGGTCGTTCCAATGTCTACTCCCAGAATCATCATAGAGTCAGACCGAAGCCCTCTGCTGGAATTCGTTCGGCGATATAGTCTTTCGCGCTGTCACTGATGGGTTGGAGCGGATGACGCGGCTGACCGCCCTTGAATCCGACGATATCCATTGCGGCTTTGACGCCCGCCACCCCCCAGGCCCCTGAGATAGAATTGTTGAGCCGAACAAGCCTAAAGTGCAGCTCTCTTGCCTCTTCGTATTTGCCCTGTGTGAACAAGCGGTAGAGATCACAGCAAGGGCCCGGAAGTGTGTTGGCAAGCGAGAGTATTCCGCCGACGGCTCCAAGGCCAAGCGACGGATAGAAGAAACTCGTGGAGCCTGCCAGGACCAAAAACTCTGCATCGCCACTGAGAGCGGCCAGGTACTTAGCCGGGCCGGTGGCCGATGAGTCTTTCATGCCGACTATGTTCGGATGCTGTGACAGCTCATAGACTGTCTGTGGTGGAATCTGCACACCGCCTGAAAAGCCGGGAGCGTTATATAACAGCACCGGCGCAGAAACCGAATCGGCTACTCGCTCGTAGTAGCCCTGCAAGGTCGCGCCGTCCATCCGCTTGGCGAAGTAGTTCGGTGTCAGGATACTGACGAAATCAAAGCCCATCTGCGATGCTATTCGTGATTTCTCAATCGTTTGTTTCGTCGACTCACAGCCCGTTCCGACCATGACGACCTTGTCGGCCTTCTCCTCGGCGAAGACCTCAAGGACTTGCACTTGCTCGGCGTCGGTCAGACTTTTGAACTCTCCGTTAGAACCGAGGGCCAGGTATCCAGCCAAGTCGGTTTGTTTGAGCTTTCTCAGGTTGAACCTCAGATCGTCAAACAGAATCTCGTCGGACCGAAATGGAGTCACCACCGCCGCAAATACACCCGAGAGCTTTTCTTTGTTTGATTTCATGCAATAACCTTCGGTAATACTACGTGATTATCTCTTACAGCCAATCACCGCTGTGACACGGCTCGCTTTCCGGCATCTAAAGTTTCAATGACTGCATCGACGTCGAACACGCAGCCGCCCCAGGTCCCGCCGCCGATGTTCTGCAGGGCCGACCACAGGCGTGTGTCCTCCGCCAGATTGGGATTAGGCGCCAAGTCAGGACGCAAGGGCCGCTCGGCAAGCAGTCGGTTGCCCAGTTGCACACTTCTTTGATTCGGCGCAGATCCAGCATCTCCAATCAAGTTCACACTGCCCTGCAAACGCTTGCGATCGATTACGATTTGAATTATGTCACCGTCCGATACCTTACCGATGGGACCTCCTGCCAGGGCTTCGGGCCCGACGTGTCCGATACAGGCGCCCGTGCTGACACCGCTGAATCGCGCATCGGTAATAACAGCGACATTCTTGCCCCAGGACAGGTGCTTGAGTGCACCGGTTATTTGAAGAATCTCCTCCATTCCACTGCCCATTGGCCCGGCGCATATGAGAACCACAACATCGCCGGCGTGAATCTCACCGGACTTTATGGCCGTTATGGCCGAATGCTCACTCAAGAAAACGCGGGCAGGGCCATCCATCCGAAACAAACCGCCGGGATCTACCAAAGAAGGATCAATCGCGGTACTCTTTACGACCGAACCCTCCGGGGCGAGGTTGCCCTGTGGAAAGGTCACAGTGCTGGTCAAGCCGCGTTCATGGGCGCGGGTGGGACTCATAATCACATCATCCGGATCCACGCCGTCCTTCTCACACAGAATCGCTCTTAGGCGCTTTCGGCGTTGCGAACTCTGCCACCAGTCGAGCAATCTGCCCAAAGGCTCGCCCGTTACCGTGAGAGCATCCAGATCCAGATGTCCCAATTGTCGCAGGTGTAACATGGCTTCCGGCACTCCGCCGGCCAGGAATACGCGCACAGTGGGGTGCCCGATGGGGCCGTTGGGCAAGACATCGACCAGCCGAGGCACTTGCCGGTTGACCTTTTTCCAGTCTTCTATGGTCGGACGTCTCAGTCCCGCTGCGTGTGCAATCGCGGGGATATGAAGCAGCATATTGGTGGAGCCCCCGAAGGCGGCGTAGACAACCATCGCATTGCGGATGGACGCCTCGCTTAGAATCTGCTTTACGGTCCCGGCGTTTTGTTCGAGCCGCAACAGTGCTCGTGCAGAACGCCGGGCGATATCGAGCCAGATGGGCTGTCCCGACGGCGCAAGCGCCGAGTGCGGCAGGCTCATGCCCAAGGCTTCGCCGACGACTTGCGACGTCGCCGCCGTCCCAAGAAATTGACAGCCTCCACCGGCACTGGCGCAAGTGCGGCAGCACATCCGTCGCGCATATTCTAATGTCACCTCGCCTTGCGCCAAACGAGCGCCCATGGATTGGATCGTGCCCAGATCTTCACCCTCGGTCGGAGGTAGTGTCACACCGCCAGGCACGAGGATACAAGGCAGGTCATGCGCCGAGGCCAGAGCCATCATCATGGCAGGCAACCCCTTGTCACAGGTTGCCACGCCGAGGACTCCCGCTCGCGTCGGCAAGCTCCGGATCAGACGACGGAAGATTGTTGCGGCATCATTGCGATACGCAAGGCTGTCCATCATGCCGGGCGTACCTTGAGTCCGGCCGTCGCATGGATCGGTGCAGAAGCCGGCGAACGGAATGCATCCAAGCTTGTGAAACTCGTCGGCCGCCGCTTGTTTGAGCAAGCCGAGTTCCCAATGCCCTGCGTGGTAGCCCAGAGCAATCGGCGTTCCGTCTGCCGCCCGAATGCCCCCTTGGGTGCTCAGGAGCAGGAACTGCCTTGCAGTCAAATGTGCAGGGTCCCATCCCATACCTGCGTTCTGGCTCATGCCGAAGATGTCGCCGCTGGCTGAGGTTGCAAGCAACTCTTCGCTAAGCGGCATCTCACCCAGTGGACCGGGGGCGTGTGTCCGGATCTCATAAATGCCCTCCCCCCCGGTTTCCAGAATCTCCTCAAGCCTTATCTTCTGCGACATACCCCGCGGTCCTTTCACCTCGGACGAGACGCTCTCGGTCTGGTCACTTCAAGCCATCACAACACTCTGCTGCCGGACCAGGATGGCCAGGTAAACAGTCTAACAACTTCCGGCCAATCTGTAAAACCGCCACGTTGATGAGGAAGGACGAATAGTTGAGAAGCCAGCGGCAAATCCGAAAAAGTCATACGTCGGCGGTTTTATTGCTTGACTTTGCGTTCGCAGTACGAAGTTAATGGTGGGGACATTTTTCCATAGTTGGAGATTAGGTGCACGGAGAACTCTGTGTCCGATTCACCGAAAAACTCCGGTCCCGAACGACGCCCCTCGTGGTGGCGTTCGGTTGGTCCGGCCCTGATCACGGCCTGCGTTGTGTTCGGGCCCGGCAGCCTGCTTGTTAGCTCCAATATCGGCGCCACATTCGGATATGGGCTGCTTGGGCTTCTCGTCTTGACCGGCGTCCTGATGGGCACATATATGACCACCGCCGCTCGCATCGGCGTTGTCGGTGGCGCCACACCGTGCAGCCTCGTGGCCGAGCGCCTGGGCCGGCCTATCGCAGCCATCATCGGCATCAATTTGTGCCTTATCTGCGCGGCCTTTCAGTTCTCGAACAATCTGGCCGTGGCCGCCGCCGCCGACGCGCTCGGCGTCGCGCGTCTCTTCGGCGACCCACAGCAGATGGCAGAGCAAACCAAGAATCTCATCAACACAGGCGTCCTGTTGATATTCAACACACTGATCGTGGCCCTCACCTTCACCTTAAGCCAGGTCTATCGCGCTCTGGAGAAGATTATGAAGGTCATGGTCGCGATCATTCTGGTCTGCTTTCTGGCAAATCTCTTTATTGTTCGACCCGACGTGTTCGGCATTTTGAGAGGCCTGATCCCTCGACTACCGGCGGGCCTTTTGGGGCGGGCCAAAGGTGACAGCTCCCAGGCTATGGTACTTGTCGCTTCATTGCTTGGGACCACGTTTTCTGTTGCCGGCGCGTTCTACCAGGGTAACCTTGTCCGGGAGAAGGGATGGACAATCAGGCAATACAGCCGTGGCATCGGTGACTCGATTGCGGGTGTGGCTGTACTCACCGGTGTCAGCGCGATTATCATGATGACAAGTGCTACGGTTTTGCGAGGGCAGCCCGCTAATGACATAAGTGTGCTGGCCACACAATTGCGTCCTTTGCTTGGGTCTGTCGCCCACGTCCTGTTCTGTGTGGGGCTGCTGGCAGTGGCGATGAATCCATTTGTCATTAACGCCATGATCGGCGGCAGTATACTGGCAGACGGGATCGGCAAACCGGCAAGGTTGAGCGATCCATGGTCTCGTCGTTTTACGGTTGTGGTCTTGCTGGTCGGAATGGCGGTGGCAATGGCCGTGCTGCACACCCCAGTCAAGAAGGTCGACGCCATCATATTTGGGCAAGCCCTCACAGTGGTGGGCAATCCGCTGATGGCCGTCACGATACTCTGGTTGGCGAATCGTAAAGATATTATGGGCAAGCACCGCAACACGCTTGTCCTTAACATTCTCGGCGGACTTGGCTTGTTAGTCGTCGTAGTCATAGCCCTACGGGTGCTGATCATTTTGGCGCTGAAGCTGACCTGATACACCCGGATAGATTGAAAAATTGGAACCTAACGAGTGGAAATTGCTGAACACAATTTGGAAGATGTCCTTAGCGAGCCAACTGTCGCGACGAAAGAAGCCGTCTCGGCCTTGACTGGAAGCATCGTTGTCTTAGGTGCCGGCGGCAAGATGGGCCCCACGCTGGCAATGATGCTTAGAAAGGCTTCGCCCAACAAGGACATCTATGCCGTCTCGCGATTCAGCAACAAGGCGGTCAAAGCGAGGATTGAACAGGCAGGGGTCGCCGCCGTCGAGATGGATCTGCTTGATGACTCGCGCTACGGACAACTGCCCTCAGCGGACAACGTGTTCTATCTGGCCGGAATGAAGTTCGGCGCAACTGGCAATCAACCTCTAACGTGGGCCCTGAACAGCTTCATGCCGGCTCTTGTCGCACGATGGTACAAGAACGCTCGCATCGTCGCGTTTTCGACCGGAAATGTTTATCCCCTTGTCGATGCCGCCAGCGGCGGCGCATCGGAGGAAACAACACCCGACCCAATCGGCGAATATGCTCAGTCGTGTCTCGGAAGAGAACGCATGTTCCAGTACTTCTCACAAGTCAACGGCACACCGGTCACGCTGGTCAGGCTCAACTACGCCAATGAGCCGCGCTATGGGATCATCGTTGATCTGACTCTCAAGATACTGAATGATAAGCCAATCGACTTGACCATGGGGTCGGTCAACCTGATCTGGCAAAGGGACGCGAATGACTATATCATCCGGTCAATCACTTTGGCACAATCCCCACCGGCTATTCTTAATGTGACCGGACCTGAGACTGTTCCGATTCGACAGCTGGCCGGTCTGATAGGTGACAAGCTCAAGCGGAAACCCAGATTCGTGTCAGAGGAGGCTGCCACGGCGCTGCTTTCAGATGCATCTTACTGCTTCGCCAAATTCGGCTACCCTCAGACCTCCTTGGAGCAAATGGTCTCTCTGATTGTCGACTGGGTAGCATCCGGCAAGGGCGTGCTGAACAAACCCACTAAATACGACATACGTGACGGCAAGTTCTAAGCAGGACTGCAATGCTCGACCCACATCTCAGCAATAGACTGCGTTCAGGCTGTGTTATCCCAGCACATCCGTTGGCTTTGACAGCAGAGAAAAATATCGACGAGCGCCACCAAGCGGCTTTAACTCGCTATTACTTGGCCGCCGGTGCAGGTGGGCTGGCCGTGGGTGTCCACACAACACAGTTTGCGATACATGAAGAGAAAGTCGGCCTGTACCGGCTCGTGCTGCAATTGGCCGCCGAGACGGCGCAGCAGTTCACCGAGTCCGGCAATTGCGCCACGCCCATTCTAATTGCCGGGATCGTCGGCGATACCGACAAGGCCGTCAAAGAGGCGGAGATAGCACAAGACCTTGGCTACCATATTGGACTGCTCTCGCTCACTGCGCTGAGAGGCAAGCCAACTGGCAGCCTGATCGAACACACAAGGCAAGTCTCAGAAGTCATACCGATCATGGGATTCTACCTGCAGGAAGCGATAAGCCACATGGTCCTGCCCGCCGACTTCTGGGTCAAGTTCGTCGAGATACCCGGTGTAGTCGCCATCAAAATTGCACCGTTCAACAGATACCACACTCTCGATGTGCTGCAAGCCGTTGCCAGGTCCGGTAGATCCAGTGACATCGCACTGTACACGGGCAACGACGATAACATAATTCTGGATCTGCTCACCCGGCACGAATTCACTATCGCCGGCCGGACCGTAGCCGTCCAGATCGTCGGCGGGCTGCTCGGCCAGTGGGCCTGCTGGACAAAACGCGCCGTCGAGTATCTCCAACGAATCAAGGAAATTCGCACGCGCAATCTGAAGATCCCGCCCGATCTGCTAACACTCGCCGCCCAACTGACGCTGGCCAACAAGGCCATCTTCGATGCCGACAACCGCTTCGTGGGATGTATCCCCGGCGTAGGCTATGTCCTGGCCGGCCAGGGCCTGGTCCGTGGCGTCTTCTCACTCGATCCGGCCGAGAAGCTATCAGCCGATCAGACCCAAAAGATCGACCGCGTAGTTCGCGATTATCCTTGGCTTACCGATGACGATTTCGTAAAAGAGAATCTACACAACTGGCTGTAGGAATCCGGTGGGGCACGTCCCACTCTAAAGCTTGTAGCGAGGTACGTATGGAAAGTTCGAAACACAAGTTCCGTATGGTGTTGTTGGGGTCGCTCATTCTTGGCGCGACCTGTCTGTGGGCAGAACCTGCCGCGAGCAAGAGCAGCCGTGGCGATAGAATGCTTGCCGACTACTTCCGCGCCGAGACTGCAAAGCTGCGAGACAGCTGCCTCGCCGACGTCACGACGTTGGGGGACTGGCGCCAAAAACGGGAGGTTTATCGAAGGCAGTTGCTCGAGATGCTCGGCCTCGACCCGCTGCCGCCAGATACCGATCTGAAGGCTGTCGTTACCGGAAAAACTGACCACGACGAGTTTACTGTCGAGAACATCCACTATCAGTCCAGACCCGGTCTATACGTAACGGCTAACCTCTACATCCCCAGAGAGCTCGACAAGCCCGCACCGGCGATTCTCTACGTCTGTGGCCACGGGCCGGTCAAGAAAGACAACATCAGCTACGGCAATAAGGTCCGCTACCAGCATCATGCGGCATGGTTTGCGCGACATGGCTACGTGTGTTTGGTCATCGATTCGCTTCAGTTAGGCGAAATCGAAGGCATACATCACGGCACATACCGATACAAAATGTGGTGGTGGAACAGCCGGGGCTACACGCCTTCGGCGGTAGAGGCGTGGAACTGCATACGCGCGCTCGATTATCTGCAAACGCGAAGTGAAGTTGACGGCGAGCGCATCGGTGTCACCGGCCGGTCCGGCGGAGGCATATACAGTTGGTGGATAGCCGCCCTCGACGACCGAATCAAGGCGGCAGTACCCGTCGCCGGCATAACCGACCTTCAGAACCACGTCGTAAACGGCTGCGTCGAAGGGCACTGTGACTGTATGTATTTCGTCAACACCTACCGCTGGGACTATCCACTCCTGGCGGCCCTTGTCGCTCCGCGTCCCCTTCTGATCTCTAACTCGGACAAGGACAATATCTTCCCTTTAGATGGTGTCGTCCGATTGCACCAGAAGGTCCGACAGATCTACAAGCTATATGACGCCGAGAAGAACCTTGGCCTTCAAATAACGGAGGGCCCCCACAAGGACACACAGGAGCTTCGCATCCATGCCTTTGTATGGTTCAACCGATTCCTCAAAGACGACAACTCGCTGATCAACAAAACCGCTGTGCCTTTCTTTGAGGCGGAGCAACTCAAGGTCTTCAACAAGTTGCCCGACGATCAGATAAACACGCGAATACAGGAGTCTTTCGTACAAATGGCACAGCCGCCGGCGGTGCCACAGTCAGGCGACGAATGGGCAAGGCAGAAGCGCCGCTGGCTCAGAGCGCTGCGGAACAAGTCATTTCGCGGCTGGCCGAGCCAGGCCGATGCAGGGCCGCTGGAGGTTCAGCAAGTCTCGTCCGTCGCGACCGATGGGATTCGTTTGAGCGCGTTCGATTTCACGAGTCAACCACATGTCCGTTTGCGGCTGTATCTGGTTCATAGGGCTGATTGCGCGCAGGCTGAGAAGGTCGTTCTCAACGTGCTTGACGAGGATGGATGGGGCCAGTGGCTGGCGGCGATGCGCGTGAAGTTCGCCGACCAACTCGGCGGCACGTCACTGCCCGATCCAAACGAAAGTGCGTTCGAGAGACACGAACGGATCGTGAAGGACTCTGAGATCGTACTGGCATACGTCGCCCCACGCGGCATCGGGCCGACCCCATGGGACAGCGACGAACGCAAACGGACCCACGTTCGCAGGCGCTTCATGCTGGTCGGACAGACTCTTGACGGGATGCGGGTGTGGGATGTCCGCCGGGCAATTCAGACGCTGCGATCTATCGATTCTCTCACCGATGCGCCGCTTGAGTTGGATGGGCGGGGTCAAATGGCCGGGATCGCGCTTTATGCCTCACTGTTCGAGCCGGACATTGCCAGACTCAACTTGAGGCATCTGCCCCGATCACATCGCGAGCGCCCGATTCTATTGAATGTGATGCGATACTTGGACATGCCTCAGGCGGTTACAATGGCGGCCGAGCGCAGCCGAGTAAGAATCTATCAGACGGACGAGCCCGCATGGGAGTTCCCCAAGGCAGTGGTGGAAAGACTGGGTTGGCCCAAGAAACAGTTTCAGGTGGTAATTGGCCAATCAACCAATTAGCCGAGTATGGAGGGCAAATATGTTTCGCCGAAGATTGGTTGTTCTCACGTGCCTCTTGCTGGGTCATGGCGCTTTGGCTTCACAGAGTGAGAACCTCAACGTTCTGCCGGAGGCAGCCGACGGCGTCAGTCCGGCCGACATGATGAAGCACTACCTATCGGGTCAGATGAGTCTGAGTATCGAGAGCTGGCGACGCGAGTACGAGCAACTAAAGACGCCGGAGCAAATAGCCCAGTACCAGAAGCGCCTTCGCAAGGAGTTTATCGAGGCAATAGGAGGCCTGCCTCAGCGGACACCACTAAATGCACGGGTAACCGGTGTGGTCTACCGCGATGGCTACCGCGTTGAAAAGGTCATTTTTGAGAGCCAACCGAAGCATTTTGTGACGGCGGCGCTATTCCTGCCGGACTCGGACCGGTTCAGCCCTCCATATCCGGGGGTCCTGGAGCCGGTTGGCCATTCGTTCAATGCCAAGGCGGGTGAGGGCTACCAAAAGGTGGCTGCGCTGCTTGCCCTTAACGGCATGGCAGCTCTGGTCTTTGACCCAATCGAGCAGGGCGAGCGAGGCCAGCTGATGTCTGAATGGCCGAGGCTGTGGGGCACGAGGGCGCACACAATGATAGGGGTCGGCAGTATTCTTCTCGGCCGGAACACTGCCCGGTTCGAGATCTGGGATGGAATGCGAGCTATTGATTATCTGCTGTCACGCCCAGAGATCAACCCAAAACGGATCGGCTGTGCAGGTCTGAGCGGGGGCGGGACACAAACCTCGTATCTGATGGCGCTGGATGACCGTATCGTTGCTGCGGCGCCGGCGTGTTACCTCACGAGCTTGGATGCTCTGCTTTCGACGATCGGGCCACAGGACGCCGAACAAAACATCTTCGGCCAGCTGAGATTTGGAATGGATCATGCTGATTACATGGTAATGCGTGCGCCGAAGCCAACATTGATTTGTGCGGCAACACAAGACTTCTTTGACATCAGCGGCACCTGGGCGTCACTTCGCTATGCAAAACGTATCTACAGTCGCCTGAGATTTGCAGAGCGTATAGACCTCATCGAGCACGACGGCGAGCATGGCTATCACCAGCCGCTGCGCGAGGCCACCACCCGCTGGATGATGCGGTGGTTGTTGGGTAAGGACAAGCCTATCACCGAGCCGGAGATCAAGATGCTCAGTGAGGAGGAGATGCAGTGCACGCCGGACGGCCAGGCAATGTTGCTTGAGGGCGCTCGGTCAACCTATGATCTTAACAGGGACTACGGGAGTGAGCTGGCTGAGCGACGCAAGAGGCTGTGGGAGACGGCAGATACGGAATCATTGCTGCAAAAAGTGCGCGAGACAGCCAGCATCCGAAAACTGACGGAACTGCCGCAGCCTGAAGTGCGCGAGGTCGGAGTCACCAACCGAGACCGCTATCGGATCAAGAAGATCATCATCCAGCCGGAAGACAACATCTACCTGCCGGCTCTGATGTTTGTCCCTGACCGGGCCCAATCCGAACACGCCGTTCTGTATGTTCATGAAGAAGGCAAGTCTGTGGACGCCGCGCCGGGCGGAACCATCGAGAAGTCGGTGAAAGAGGGTTTGTCGGTCCTGGCGGTGGATCTGCGAGGTACGGGCGAGACACAGCGCGTGGGCCGCAGAGATGCATCGCTAAACGCCCCCTTCGGGGCAGACTGGAAAGACGTCTATACGGCGTACCTGCTCGGACGCTCATACGTCGGGATGCGAACCGAGGATGTGCTGGTCTGTGCTCGGTGGCTGGCTCAGCGGGCTGAGAGTGTCGACCTCATCGCCATCGGTAATGTCGGAGTGCCGGCTCTTCACGCCGCTGCGCTTGAGCCGGATTTGTTCGGCTCTGTAAAGCTGGTGCGGACACTAATTTGCTGGTCCGACGTCATACGATCGGGTACGTCTACCCGCCAGTTGCTCAACGTTGTGCATGGAGCGCTTAGAACGTATGACCTGCCCAATCTGGCGGGAGTCCTCGGCGACAAATTGACAGTGGAACAACCGACGAACTCCATGGGTGAGTTGGTCCAAGCTGGACAGAGCACTGACGCCCAAGATGTCGATACCGCGCAACTCCGGCCTGAAGGGCCCGCCACAACTTCGGCTCCACAGCACGCCCCCTCGGCAAAGGCCAAGGCACCGGCATCGAAATGGCCCGCTCACATACAGATTGTCCTCGATTCAACCGAGCCGTTACAATTTGACAGAGGCGAGCGGCTGCCGCTTTACCTTTGGCAGGCAATAGATCCGGGGCAACTCGATGAAGAAAGTGCGACTGAGCTCGTCAAGAAGCTGGATGAACGCGGCGTCGGGCTCATTGCTTCATGGGATCCGCGTGACCGAGAGAAGAGCCTGGCTCGGTCTCTGACAATTGCAGAAGCACAGAAACGCCTCGGTTTACGCATCAATATCAACGCCACCGGCTGTCTCTACTCCTTCTTCAACGGTGATGAGCGAACGGCCCATATCGACGAGGATGGCAAGCCTTTCTGGGACGATTCATTTGGCAAGAACAAGATGGGCTGCCCTTTTGCGCTCGATTTCCGTGTGCCTTCCGTCAAAGAGCAAGTGGACTATTTTGCCGGGGCATTCAAGAAAGCGGATCTGGACGTTGGTTTTGTCTTTGCAGACTGGGAGATTGATGGCCCCATCGAATTCAACAAGGCGCATACGGCATCAAAGCGATGTCGTCGTTGCCGCGAAAGCATAGAGAACATAGAAGATTTCAGCGAGTTCCAAAAGTCACTTCGCACACTTAGGTCTCAGATGCAACGCCAGACATACGCGGAGCCGTTGAAGGAGAATTTTCCCAAGGTATTGGTGGGTAACTACGGGGTCTATCCGCACAACGGCTACCGTTACTGGTATGATTACTACGAGTACTACGTTGACGGTCAGCCCTGCCAGGTCGATCAGCGCGCAGAATACCGAAAGTGGTATCATGAGTTTCCGGAGACCGGCTACACGTTTGCCATGCCCGTGGCATATCCGTGGCAGCGCATATTCGACTGGTATGACTATGCCGACACAGACTACAGGTGGTTCTACAATATGCTACGGGTCGCGAGCAACGCAGGAGAGAACACACCCGCGGACATACCGATTATCAGCTTTGTGCACTGGCACACGGTTGGATCTTCGGGTTCCACAACGCCAGCCAAACAGTTCAGCGCAGCTAACTACAAGGAACTACTGTGGCACATGCTTCTAAGGGGCACGGACACATTTTTCCTGTGGTCCCCGCAAACCCAAGCAGCCAAGGAGATCCCACTGGTTCATCAGGTGTACTCCGAAGCACAGCAGTATGGCCGGTTCCTTTCTGAGGGCTCGCCGATCAGCTTCACTGTTCCCAGGCAGCCTCGGACCGTCATCTCCGGACTGCGGCTGGCGGACCGTGTCCTTCTCCGCCGGACGGATTTTGGCTCGGCAGCGGGGCCGGTCGGGATCGGCATAGGCGACAGTAGGCTTGAAATCCCAGAATCCCCCGGTCAGTGCCAGATCATCTCACTGGAGTAGGTAGAAACGGTTACGCTTCCGGTCAAAGCTGATGTCCCTGACCGGTGCCACATCTGCAGCACCAAGACCGATCAGCCTCAGCGGGTTGTAGAAACCCATAGCTATGAGCTCAGTCGGGCTTGCCAGATCCAGCGGTGCAAGGTGATTCATGCACTCGAGAATCGTAGCCGATGAGCCTACGAAATATCCTGTCACGGGATCATGCAGTCGCCCATCCTCCTCCAGTACGACCTTGTGGCCCATCGTCTCGTAGCTGCCGGGCTTGAAGCCTGCCAAAGGCGCCGAATCGCTGACAACTACGCATCGCTGCGGGCCTTTCGTTCTGATGATTGTCTTCAACATCGAGGCTGGCAAGTGGTGGCCGTCGGCTATTATCATCGCCAAAAGGTCGTCATTAGCCAGACCGGCCCAAACCGGGTTCCGGTGCCGTGACAGCATCGCAGGAATTCCATTGCCCAAATGTGTGAGTGAAACGGCCCCCGCCTGTACAAGCCGCTCCAGGTCCTGCTCGGTCGCCATTTGGTGGCCCAGCGATACTGCGATGCCTTTGCTGGTCGCGCAGCTCGCCAAGTGATCGGCTCCCTTCACGTCGGCTGCCACAGTAATCAGTCTTATCCTGTTTTCCGCCCAGTCGATTAGCTCCTCCAGCAAGCCCACATCAGGTTCTCTCACGTACTCTGCGTTGTGCGCTCCTCGTGCGCCTTCTTGTGCCGAGATAAAAGGGCCTTCCAGATGGATGCCCAGCAGCCGGCCCTGGAACTCCCCCCGCGCGAGAACATCGGCCATGATAGCCAGGTTGTGCTCGTAGGTCTCGACGGGACTGGTTATCATTGTGGGCAAGAATGCTGTCGTTCCGGCCTCGAGTAACTGCCGACACGCCCGGGCGAAATCGGCCTCGGTCAAGTCCAAGCTGGAAAAGTCCACACCTTTGTAGCCGTTGACTTGTAGGTCAACCAATCCTGGTACCTTCATCGCGCGGCTCTCTTCTGCCCCTTTGGCCAGGCAACTGCTGTCTGTTCTACACTCGTACGGTTTAAGGGCACTGCGATTCCATTCTATTGTCCTTTGGACTATGAAACAATGCTCGTCCCGGCTATGATGATACCGTGTACCTGAACTCCCGTGAAAGTCTGGTGATTGCGAACACACCAGCCGATAGATAAACATCTTGGAGGATGCGAAAGACCATGGCTGCTCGCATCAATGGCTGGCGTCCCATAACCACCTGGGTCAAGCTGGTTGCGGACAAGAACGGTGCGTTTCACCGCAGATTAGACGAAATCTACGGGGGAAATGCCGATTTGAAGAGCCAAGCCGCCAACATGTGTCTACACACTCTGGAGGCATTTGCCAAAAGATACGGGCCCGACCGCAGCGTCATCATTGTACGCTCAGCCGGCCGGGTCAATCTATTGGGCACCCACATTGACCACCGTGGCGGATCGGTCAATCCCGTCACTGTCAAGGACATGTGGCTTATAGCCGAGCCGCGAGACGACGACCTGGTGTTGGCCAAGAACGTCGAGTCAGATCAGTTCCCTGATGAGCAATTTCGCATCAGCCACTGCCTGCCGGTCAACAGAAAGATCCAGGACTGGGACAATTGGTGTCACGATGAGTATGACAAACGCAAGGGCGATGCCTCGGTCACGTGGTCAAACTACATCCGAGCGGCGGTCCTGTATTTTCAGCATCTCCACACAAAGAACGATGGGAGTTTCGCGCCGGCTCTGTTGGGCATGAACACAATGGTCTACGGCAATATCCCCAGAGCGGCAGGCCTCAGCTCCTCATCGGCGGTGGTTATGGCCACCACAGAAGCGGTAATCCGGATAAATGACCTGCGGATCGAACAGTCCGACTTGACCGAGCACTGCGGCCATGCCGAATGGTACGTTGGCACTCGAGGAGGCTTCAGTGACCACGCTGCAATCAAGTTCGGCCGACCTTACACAATGCTCCACATCACAGCCTTTCCGGTGACAATAGACCGCGTTGCCTTTCCCGATGGCTATAGTCTCGTGCTCGCTAACAGCCTCATCGAGGCAAAGAAGCAGGCCGGCGCACGCAATGCTTTCAACAGTCGCGTGGCCGCCTACTCATTTGGCTTGATGATGATCCGCGAGACCTTCCCCCATTACGCCGACAAACTCGAACATCTCCGCGATGTCAATCCGGAGAGGCTCGGTGTCAGTGAGATTCAGATTTATGAGATTGTCAAATCGCTCCCGGAATCCGCCGGTCGAACTGATACCTTGGAGCGGCTTCCGGAGTGTGAAGAGCAGATTCAGCACATATTCAGAAGTCACGAGCAACCGGAGCAGGGTTACCCCATCAGGCAGGTGTGTCTTTATGGGATTACCGAGTGTATCCGCGCCGAGATGGCCCCAAAGTGTTTGCAGGCGGGCGATATCAAGACCTTCGGCGAGCTTGTCAGCATTTCCCACGATGGCGACAGGGCCACGAAACTCGTCGGCGGCGAGCGCGTACGCGGCGACAACAGCTATCCGGATGCGCGAATCGATGCCTTGATAAGCGATCTGAAATCGGGTGATGAGCGCCGCGTCAGTCGGGCCCGCCTGTGGCGACAAGGTGGCGGGTACAATGTCAGCCTGCCGGAGTTAGACATACTGGTCGACATTGCGCTGGCAAATCCGGGTGTCATTGGTGCGGGCTTGGTCGGCGCCGGCATGGGCGGCTGTATTGTGGCCGTCGTCGAAAGCGAACACGCCCACGCAGTCATAGAGAACATGGCTGAGCAGTACTATTGTCCCCGCAACTTACCTGCGGCCGCAGAGATAATCGTCCCCGTCGGAGGTTTGTGTGCCCTGGATGTTTAGGCAAACGTGAAGGCGAATCCGGCCGGCTCAGCTAAGCAACGAAGCCGCATCCTTGTCCAAGAATACCTTGCAATTGTCATGCCGTTGCAGTATCGAGGCAGGGCACTTAGGCACCACCTGCCCTTCCAGCGCGTTCTTGACCGCTTCAGCCTTGCGCTTATCCGGCACGGTGACGATTAGAACCCTGCTCTTCATGATCTGCTTGATGCTCATCGAAATGGCGCGTTGCGGCACCTGCTCCAACGTCTCAAACCATCCCTCGCCCAGTTGCTGCTTCCTGCATCTGCCGTCCAGCTCCACGACAATGAAAGGCTCATCGGTCTCGAAGTCCGCCGGCGGGTCGTTAAACGCCAAATGCCCGTTCTCTCCAATGCCCACAAGTGCCACATCAATCGGATGCTCTCCGATGATGGCCCCTAACCTCTTACATTCTTGATCGGCATCAACTGCGTCGCCGTTGACGAAATGCACTGCCTTCAACCCTCCGACCTTATCAACAAAACGCTCTCTCAGATACTTCCTGAAACTGGCCGGATGGTCGGGCCCGAGCGCCAAGTACTCATCCAGGTGGAACATGGCCACCTTTGAGAAGTCGATTCCCGCCGCCCCAACCAGGTCTCTGAGCATCTCAACCTGGCTGGTCCCCGTCGCCAAGATGATGTTCGCGTACCCTTGTTCCCCTATTGCCGTTCTTATGACTTCCGCTGCTTGTGCTGCAGCCGCCGCGCCCATCTGCGCCGAAGTCTCGTAGACAGATCGCTCCATGACAGTGTCCTTTGCATAACCTCGTTTGGATGCGATCATACGGTACTGCCCTGCGACTGTCAACGTCCGCCACTGGTGAACCGAGCAGGTGGTCAGGCTCTTTGCTTGAACCGACGATGATCGAGGTCAGATTAACACTGCTGGGCGTTTTTTGCGGATTTCTGAAACAAAACGTTTGACAGCCTGCGTTCGAAGTTGTTATCGTATGGGCGTTTACGGTTTTGTGGCGGCGTAGCTCAGTTGGTTAGAGCATGGGATTCATAAGCCCAGGGTCGTTGGTTCGAATCCAACCGCCGCTATTTTGGTTTTGAGTTCTCGGCTTTGAGTGTTGGCTATTCTTGCCCCCATCGTCTAGTGGCCTAGGATATCAGGTTCTCATCCTGGAGACAGGGGTTCGACTCCCCTTGGGGGTATTCTTCATTGACTATTGATGATTGATTATTGACTATTTCCTCGCGATGACCGACTATCCCGTTGATTCTAAACCGGCCGGTTCTGATGAGCAGTATATGCGCAAAGCCATAGATGCTGCGCACATCGCCGAGGAAAATGGAGATGTGCCTATCGGGGCCGTTATCGTCCACAAAGACCAGATCATCGGCAAAGCATACAATCAAAGAGAGCAGCTCAACGACCCGACCGCGCACGCCGAGATAGTCGCTCTGACACAGGCTGCCAGTTCTCTTGGAAGCTGGCGGCTGCACGGCTGTACAATGTACGTCACCTTAGAGCCGTGTCCGATGTGTGCCGGTGCCCTGGTCCTGGCGCGGATGGACAGACTGGTGTTCGGCTGCGATGACCCAAAAGCCGGGGCATGCGGTAGTCTGTACGATATTGTGCGAGACGAGAGGCTGAATCACCGGCTGGAAGTGACGTCCGGGGTGTTGCAGGATGAGTGCCGAGAACTGTTGCAGAGATTCTTTGCCGGCAGGCGTGACAAGCCATAGAGGTAAAACAGGATGTGGCGGATGAAACACGCCGGGATGGCTTCCGGGGGCATTCTATCGTTCGAGAAATGTATCTGGGCCGGATCCGCTATTTGACAAATTCGGCCTTCACTCGAAGGATATCGCCGGTAGCTGGGTGCAGTTCTTCCTGCTTCCAATTAGGCGGGTCATCTACCTTGCAGCCAAGGCCGAAGTAGAAGTCGCCGTCGAGGATTTCGAAAGACCGGGCGAATGTCGGCGCGTCGAAGTGGAGCACCTCTTCCCACGCGTGCAGATCCTCTGCATGGGACCGAAGGACCTTGACTCGAGCGCCTTCAGCCGCCTCTGCCTCCACAAGCACGTAAACTTGACCGTCATAAGGCACCCAATCCCAAGGCCGGCTACCGTCGGGTAGTACGATGGGCCGAACACGCGGATTCCCTCTTTCAAGTGACGATGCAAGGAACAATCCGAAGGGCAGGGATTGATGATCGTTGTGACAATAGGCTCCAATGTACAGGGTCTTGTCCCCAAGTGCTTGCGCACGGATCACTTTCATCCAGCGGCTCGATCTCGAATCGAACGTTGGGAAGAGCGTCTTGGCAGTGATGTCCCGGCGGGGAATGAATCGGTCCGGTGACTCGAATTCAGAGACACACAAGAAGTTCGCGCGTAGGCTCTCGCGCCAACGCTCCACTTTCTTGATCGTAGGGACCATTTCCACCGCGTACAGACCACCTGCCACCGCAAGGAATCCATGTACTCGACAGCCACCTGTGCGCACGATAGTCCACGTGTGGCCTTCGTCGGCCGAAATTGAGACGGCAGCACTGTCATGAATCCCCAAGCCACCAAACACCTTCCCCTCGTGCCAAGCCATGGCATAAGTATGAATCGCGCCCGGTATGTTCCGATATTCTTTCCACCGGCCGTTGTTCCGGCGAAGGTAGAAGTTGCCCAGCTTCCAGCTCCGTGTCGGATCATGGCCCGGTATGTATAGCCGCCCACCGTGAGTATAGTAGACATCTATTTGTTCGTCGTCGACAGTGCCCTCTTTCAAGAAATTCTCCTTGACGGGATCATAACAGACTATGGGCACCGGTCCGGCGTTCACCGCAGGGGGAAAGTTGCTGCTGTTTCCCGCGCCAAGGTACACCCGGCCATCATATACATGCATATCCCATATATTCCTTGCGTAGATCCATTCACCATCGCGACACTTGCCCCGCGCCAGCCGTCGGTACAGCGCCAGAAGACCCGACCCTCTCATCTCTAAGAAGGGACTGCCGAGGTTCTCAATGTGCAGGGTGACATCGTTGCCTCGTACGGATGCGCCCGCCGGAGCCTGCCCGATTCCACCGAGCGGGAGGCCCGCTACCACGCAGACGAACACGGCCAACAGAGATCGACTACTACCTGTTGCTCTAATCTCGCAGGTCATAGTGCACCTCTTTTTGAAGCTCGCAGATCGCATCTATAGTCGGAATTCTCAGAGGTGTCAAGGTAAAAACGTGAAGAAGCACATGCGCACGAGAGCAGGAATCAATAACTCACGCCCGGCTGCGGGTAGAAGGCCATGTTATGTAGCGTCCCACGCGGGCACGGTAGTTCTGGTAGGCGTCCCCGTATTTCTCAGACAGGAAACGTTCTTCTCTCAGAATCAGGAGGTGGAGCATTCCGACGAAAACCACCGCAAGCACGAGAAAAATCAGTCGGCCCTGGATCAGAAGCGTGCCAACGATCATCAGATCAAAGCCAACATATATTGGATTGCGCGTCCAAGTGAAGATGCCGCCAGTCACGAGCGGGCCCGGTGTCTTGCGATCGATGCCCAGTCGCCACGAGTCCCTGAAAACGGTCAGTGCCAAGCCATAGATCACCAGGCCGGCCGCCATCAGCGCCGCACCTGTGACCTTCAGTACCACTGCGTCGAAGAGCACGCGGCCCAGCCGTGCCGGAACAAGGTGGAGCGACAGAGGCCAGGCGTACGCAACAAGTTCGTACCACCACAGGACAAGACTGATCCCCGCCAGCAGATCCTCCAGCATCTGCCCCGGTGTCCGCTGCCTGTCGATGGCCAGAACGTGGATTCCGCGAGCATACAGACGCACCATCCGCGGCACTGCAAGGCACACCAAAAATGCCAAGCCGGCAAGCTGGAACCAATCAAGGAACCGAGTGACACTCATACGAGCGAATCTCCCGGCTAAACACAACGCCCATTGGCGTATCGGCGTCGATGAGCCTCTTGTCGATCTGACATTTCCGCACACAACAAAGACCCGATCACCATTGCGCACGATCGAGTCCTATTGCACCTTGACCTTTTGCGGCTTCCTCTTGCTGGCCTTCTTCTCCTCTGCCTCCAAGTTCTTTATCTTCGCATCGAGAATCGAGCGGAGGGCCAGCAGTTTCTCTCTGCGCGCGGCCGTTAGATGTTTCTTGGCTTCTTCAGGTACGACATCGAGAAGCAGGTCCAAGCAACTCCTCTCCACGTCGAACAGAGCATTGACCAGATTTGCGATCTTGTCTTGCTTCTTTGCCATATTTCATTCTCCTTCAACAAAGCGAATCCTGAGCTCATCTGCTTCGAGCGTCGCTCTTTCGACCTCCAGTAGGCTCAAAACATTGGCAAGCAGGATGTCTCGTCGGTAATTTCCTATCTGTATCGTCAACTCGTTCTCGTTCTTTAAAATATCCACTTCGGCCTTTTTTACAAACGGCAGCTTGAGAATCAAAACGTATGCGTCACCGTCCTTGACGAGACGCTGGGCTCTGTCCTCATAGTAGACCCTCGTTGGATCCTCCTCACCATAAATGCCACGGCCGACCTCTGCCAACAGTTTCTGCCCAACGATCTCCGAGCGCATCAGGTTGTTCCTGAGGATGGGCAGCGGTGAGAACATGACTTCGACCTTTCCCATGTACTTGCGCTGCGATTTGCGCCAGTCGGTGAAGTAAGAATCCTTGACTTCATCCGGCAAAATCCTGTTCGCGATGACACAATCAACCGGATAGCCGTACAAGCTCAAATACGTATAGGCCCGCTGCGTCTCTTCGAGAACGATCTTCTCCGGGTTCAGGACCATGCGGACCGATGTCGTCTTCGGCTCCATCATTAGTTCATTGAGTGCTCCGATGTCATCAAACAATGTCTGGATCGACGCGTACACCGAGTCGTCCGGAATAGGGATTGACATAATCGTCCTTTTCTTCATGGTCCGCAGGGTCTTCGCGATCTTCCTCTCAACCGGGAAGAACTTCTGCATCCACCAGCGGGCCACTTCCGGAAGACTCAGCAATCGCAGTGTCTGCCCCGTCGGCGCACAGTCCACAATCAGACAGTCATATTTGCCAGATTGATTTGCCTGGTGGATGTGGAACAGGCCGAATAGCTCCTCCGCCCCCGGCAGCACCGCCATCTCTTCGGCGAGAATGTCGTCTACGCTCATCGATTTGAAAAAGGACGCGAAGTACTTCTGGATCGTCTCGTAGTGTACCGAAATCTCTTCAAGGACGTTGACTTCTTGTGCCCAAAGATTGTCACCTACTTTGACCGGGGAACCGCCCAAGCGAAGATCGAAGCTGTCGCCAAGACTATGCGCGGCATCGGTGCTGACAACCAAGGTCTTGTGGCCAAGCTCGGCCGCACGTGTCGCAGTAGCTGCGGCAATAGTGGTCTTGCCTACGCCGCCCTTGCCTGTAAATAGTACTACCCTCATTCCGACTCCTTCAGCTTGTGGTACGCGTGGCTCGGCCCGGCCCGCAGGCGGCGGCTCGAGAACAGGATGACTATTCCTAAGGCTGTGTTGAAAGGCCCTTCCCCAAGGCTCCAGAAAAGCGGCATCCCCACAGCCAAGTCTATGACAAACAGTGCCGCCCCAAACACAACAATCACAACGCCGAGATAGTACAGAACGACCTCGTGTCGCCGCAGATCGAATGAGACCACCCAGAACAAACCGCCGAGCAGTACATAGAAGCCCGACGTAGAACGGGCCAGGTAACTTACGATAGGAGCTTGCGGCAGCCGCCCCATCCCCAGCCACCCGTGGACGGCGTTCATCCAGGAATAGGGCATTACTACTGCTCCGAGTGCAAGAAGCGCCGCAGTGCCTATGACCCTTAAAAGCAACTTCAAGCATCTATGCTCTTTTGTCATCTTGGACAATGTCCGTGCGACCATCAGGTCGGTGCGTCCCCACAGGTCGATCCCAAATGGCGATCTATTCGCTGAGCTTGACGGCTGTGCCGTAAACCAGAAGTTCGGCTGCACTACCGACAACACTGGTAGTCATGTAGCGAACATTGATTATGGCATCGGCCCCCATCTGCACAGCCTGGGCGGTCATCCTGTTGGTGGCTGCGGTGCGGGCCTTTCCCATCATCTCGGTGTATTCGGTCAATTCGCCGCCAAGGATCAGTCTGACTATGGCCGATAGATCTTTGCCGAGCCAGATGGCAAATACCGTATGGCCCTGAACCAGCCCAAGAATCTCACGTGTCTGGCGACCGGGCACTTCTGCAGAATTCAACAGCAAAACCGCACTCTCGGTAGGGCGCGCCTCGCCCAGCATCTCAGCTGCTTCCGCCATTGATTTCCTGTTCATACATTGTTCCAGCGCCAACGTCGCCAGGACCACAAGGATACCGCCTAAGAGGCAGAAAATCGCTATTCTGAGCCACAGGGGCACGACCGGATCGTCTTGGTTGATCACGTGCCACGGCACCCCGACAAATACCACGGTGAAGAGTCCAAGCACGAAGGCCAGCGAGCCAATATGTCGAAGTGTCTTCATAGCTTCTCCTTTTGCCGCTAAAACCCGAAATCTCACCTTTGGTCTACGATCGCCGACTCTGGCTAGCGCTCAGCGAGTCAGAGCCCGCGGGATAGAGTTATTAGGTGTTTTACACGCTCCGAAGCAGAAACTAAAGCGAAAAGAGAGAACACTATCTCTTGATCCAGAACATATAGAATGGCTTTATCGCGCACAGCACTAACAGGGCTGCAAACCACCATATGCTTATGTTCATTATTTGAGGTATCAGTTTGGCTATTATAAGAACAAGAAACATTGCAGCGCCTTGAGCCAATTTTACATCCACGATGCTGAACTTTCTGACCCGCTGATTCATGTTCTCTAAGAGTTCCATTTTCATAACCTCCCTTACATGATGACTTGGACATTGCCGAGGGTACCAAGGCATGCCGCCTCATCATCGTCTGTGGGAATACATGTTGACGACATTCAGCCATTTGTTCTTGACGATCTCGCTCAGTTCAGCGATGCGAGGCTCCAGCCTTTTCCCTTCTCGTCCAATAAGGTGTTCGCTGAGCACTACCTACCCCAAGACCTTGAGAATGCCCAGCAACAGGATGCACCAGACGAAGATGGCCGCATGCATGATCTGGTCCTTGGTCTGTTCGAGAGCCAGGGTCAGCAGAAGCACAAGGCTACCCCCGAGAAGGCAGAACACAGTTGTCCTGAGCCACCAGGGCGCGACCAGATCTTTGGCAGCGATCACATGCCGCGGTATCCCGGCATATACTACAACGGAGAGCCCCTGCAAGAAGGCCAGCGAGCCAATTTGTTGAAGTGCTCTTACAGCCATTCCTTTCCTCGAACCACAAGAATCACTCGTAAAATTCTTACGACCTTCATACAGGAACGTCTTTGCGTAGTAGCCTGACTAAACTCATATATATATGTCTTTGCGCCGGAAGGTGAATATTGACGAGATGAGCACAATGGTAAAGACGGCGAGCAATATCCCAATATCCGGCCAGCATATTGCTCCTCGCTTAAATATCTTGCTCGCGTCATAGTAGTGGAAGAGCGCAAAATACTTAAGCCTTGGGTACTGCTCCAAGAAGGTCGCGAATAAGTTGAAGAGATACAGCGAAAAGAACACTATCAATGTCATACTGATTGCGCGTCGCTGTTCGTTGAACAAGCACGAGAACAGCAGCCCGATACTGCCCATTGCTGCCATGCAAATCGTCCCGGTAAAAAAGGCATAAAACATCAGACCTTCGTCGATTTGTTCTCCAATCCGCCACATACCCAAATATAGACCCAGAAAGGACGCTGTCGCCAAAAATACGAGCAGCGTCAGAAAACCGGCAAACTTGCTTATGATATATCCCGTCCGGGTTACAGCGGTGGAAAGGAGAATCTCGAGTGTCTTTTTTTCTGTTTCCTCGGCAACCAGCGACCCTGCCAACAGGCAGGAGAAAACTCCCGTGACGAAAAGCCACGTGGTATTAAAAAACTCGACTGTCATAAATCCTTTAAGTGTTGTGAAGTCAATAATCTCATCACCCAAAAGTGCCTTCAAAAAAACCGGCATCATTTCAAAATAGTTCTTCAATGCCTGAAGTTTACCAAACGATGGATACATCACTACTAAGATATAGCCGAACCCAAACAGACCTATCGCAAACAGAAGCGAGCCGATACGCTCACTTTTCAAGTACCGTAAATAAATTCTCATTCCGAATAATACTCCATGAAGATATCCTCGAGGGAAGCGTCCCGGAAGGACATGTTTTCCACCGGATATTCAGATATCGTCCGCAGAATACCGTTGATATTTGAATCGACCCACAGTTGGATTGTGTTGCCATCTCTTTCGACCTTGCGTACACCGTCCAGTCTAAAAACCGATTCATTAACCTCCTGCTTGAAAGTAATCTCAATGGATCTGAGCCGGAGTCTCTTTATTTCGGATATTTCGCGAATCGCAACCAACTCACCTTCTTTTAATATTCCTACCCGGTCACAGACCTTTTCCACCTCCGACAGAATGTGGGATGAGAGAAAGACGGTTTTGCCGCGATTCTTCATCTCCAGCAGTAATTCATAAAACCGTTGTTGCATCAATGGATCCAGACCAATTGTTGGTTCGTCAAGAATAAGCAATTCCGGATCGTGCATAAATGCCTGTACAACCGCGAGTTTTTGCCTCGTACCGTGCGAATACGACTTTATGCGCTTTGATATGTCCAGGCCGAAGATGTCAATCAACCTGTCCCTGAGCGGCGGCTTCTGGCAGCCTCGAAGTGCTCCAAAAAATCGTAGATATTCAGCCCCCCTCATTTCTTCATAGATACCGTATTCGCCGGGTACGTACCCGATCCGTGATTTTATCTTGGACGAGTGTACGTGCGAGTCGAGTCCGAACAGCCGAGCACGGCCGGAACTCGGTCGTATAAAATCAAGAAAGATTCGTATGGTCGTTGTTTTCCCCGATCCGTTCGGCCCAAGATAGCCAAATATCTCACCTTGCCCGATGTCAAATGAGATATCCTTAACGCCACAAACCGAGCCATACCTTTTTGTCAGAGATTGTATTTCAAGTATTTTCATTCTGAAAAATTTCTTCGCTATATGTATTTTACCTCTAGCATCATTGAAGCAGTAATCTCTTGTTCAAATATTACTTCTCTTTTATAGTCTCACTCAATTCAGCGATGCGAAGCTCCAGCCTTTTTATTTCTCGGCTGATATTGTTTTTGTGGAGCATTTGCCAGTAGATGACTTTCCTGAGAACAATAAACTGTACACTGCAGATAAAGATGGCGGCATACATCATCTGATATTGGACCTGCTCGGTATCGAAGAATCTGATGCCACAAAAGACAGCCAGAACTATGAACACCGAGGCGTATGCACCGTGGGCAACTAAGCTGGGGAGCATTCTTCTGCTGTAAAGTTGTCCTACCATCGACAATAGCGTATCTTCTTTCGATTCATCGTAATCTTCCGGGCTATCTATGATTCGTCTTATCTGTTCCTGATCCATTTTCCCATTCCTCAAGAAATTCTCAGTTTTCAACACATTCTTGCCATAACTTCTTCAGCTGTCTTCTTGCTTTGTGCAAGCGCGATTTGACAGTTCCCGTTGGAATCTGCAGCACCCTTGCGACTTCGGCTATCCCCAATCCCTCCAAATGGTACAGACTCAGGATAGTCCTGTGTTGCGCGGGCAGCCTGCGCATGATGATGTGAAGGTCGCTGGTCGAATCACTTCGCACCTGCTCTTGCACCGTTTGCTCCTGGTCAATCGTGCCCGCTTCACATCGGGGCAAGGCTTTGCTCTTTCGAATCCAATCGTTCACTTTGTTCGTGACGATACGGTACACCCACGCCTTGAATCTCGCCGGGTCGTTCAATCGTCGAATACCCCGAATGATGCTCAGCCAGCTTTCCTGTGTCACATCCCATGCCGCCCCCGAATCCCCGGTAAGGCGGTAGGCATACCGCCAAAGACGCTTCTGCCAGCGCGATACCAACACCTCCATGGCCTTGACTCGGCCGCTCTGACAATCCATCACGAGAATCTCGTCAATTAGTTGGTCTTTGGTTTTGCCCATTCCTACATATCTTAGTCTCGTCGACGCCGTGCGCGGTTCATTTTTTCTGCGGTAATTCCGATACGGTATCACTGGGCAGGGCAAAGCCAAGCTCATGCGCTCGGCGCGGTCACAGCGTTAGGGCCGATACTGCCTTTTCCACTTGTATTTCGTGAGATTTTGCATAGAATCTGCATTCAGAACAACAAAATGATATGTTAGGGCTTTTTTGGAGAGGTGTCGGAGTGGCTTATCGAGCAGCCTTGGAAAGGCTGTGTAGGGCTTGTCCCTACCGCGGGTTCGAATCCCGCCCTCTCCGGTTTGTTCGGCACCGGAGCTGTGCATGAGCGAATATGCGATACGTACCGGGGGCTCCGGCCTGGGCTTCGCACGGCATCGACTGACGGCGCCTGATGCGGAATCCTGAGTTCGAAAGATTCAAGGTACCCATTTCATATTGGAATAGGGCCCCCGAGCAACATGCGATGCGGTGCCTATCCGGAGGTAACGACCGTGCGTGTGGCGCTGGGACAGTTTAATGCGGTGGTTGGTGACTTGGCTGGCAACTGCCGGAAGATGCGTGAGCTTTGGGCACAGGCCGTACAGTCCGACGTGGACCTGTTGGCCTTTCCGGAATTGGCGGTATGTGGTTATCCGCCGGAAGATCTGCTCCACAAGAGGTATTTTCTGGATGACTGTCGTTTGGCCGTGGACAAACTTGCCGCCGATTGTCCTGACAAGACCATGGTCGTCGGGCTACCGGAGTCTTCGGCCGGTCAGACCTACAATTCTGTCGGCGTTTTGAAAGACGGCCAAATCACCACAACCTACCGCAAGGGGATGTTGCCCAACTTCGGGGTGTTCGACGAGCGCAGGTATTTTCGGCCCGGGTCTGAGCCTGTTCTACTCGAACTGAATGACGTGCGCGTCGTCCTCACGATTTGCCTCGACATCTGGAACATCGAATGGCTGGGCGATTTCCTCAGAGATGTCGGGCGAATAGACCTTGTCCTGAACGTCTCTGCCTCACCCTTTCATTTGGGCAAGATCAAGAGAAGGGAAGAAGTCGTCAGCGACTGCGCAAGGGAATTTGAGTGCGCGGTGGCGTACTGCAATCTCGTGGGGGGACAGGATGAATTGGTATTTGACGGTCGAAGCATGTTTGCCGATTCAACAGGCACGATCATAACCACAGCCGAAGCATTCGACGAACACCTTCTGATCGCTGATGTCATACCTCGGGACGACGGAAAGGTGAAAGTCAGGCCGATGCAACCTCCTGCAAAACAGCCAATCGACCGTGTCAGTGAGGTTCATGGCGCCCTTGTGCTTGGTACAAGGGACTATGCACGGAAAAATGGCTTCAAGAAAGTGCTGCTAGGCGTCAGCGGAGGTATAGATTCGGCAGTCACCGCCGCAATAGCCGTGGCTGCGCTCGGCGAACAGAACGTCACGTGCCTTACAATGCCGTCAAAGTTCAACAGTCCCGACACGGTAAAGGACGCGCAGCAACTAGCAGAGAATCTGGGCGCCGAATTCCTGACAATTCCCATTGAGCCAATTCTCGGTCGATTCCATGAGGCGTTGGCGATGGTCCCTGGTTGGGACGACGCCGGTATTGCCTATGAGAATCTGCAGGCCCGAATTCGTGGCAGTATTCTAATGTCGTTGAGCAACCAGCTTGGTGCTCTGGTACTGACCACCGGCAATAAGAGTGAAACCTCTGTTGGTTACGCGACCCTTTACGGCGACACGGCTGGTGGCTTTGGGGTCATTAAGGACGTGCCCAAGACGATGGTTTACGAGCTGGCCGAACACATTAACAAGGCGGCAGGCCGAGAGATCATCCCAGCCGAGACAATAACGAGGGCCCCCAGTGCTGAACTACGGCCCGATCAAAAGGACGCCGACTCACTGCCCGACTACGATCTACTCGATCGGATCCTGGCGGGCTACGTTGAACAAGACAAATCCGCGCTGCAACTGATCGAATCAGGCCTACCGCAGCAGATCGTTCGCAGAGTGATTCGTATGGTTGACCGAAATGAATACAAGCGGAGGCTGTGCCCCCCGGGAGTGAGAATTACGCCGAAGGCATTCGGAAAAGACCGGCGACTCCCAATCACCAACCACTATAGCCCTACCACCCACCTGGGCGACGATAGCCCGTAGCCACAAAGCGCGGCAATTGTCAATATCCACGTTGCAGGAGACAGCACGGCCATGGCACGCCGCGGCTACCTGCCTGCCACGGCACCAGCGACGGCTCTGCCGAACTCGGATGCAGCCACAGGACCGACAGCGGTTATTATCGACCCGTCTCGTTCGACGGGCGTGCCAGTGTATACGGCACCGGCCTGTTGGAGTCTATCTCGTTCGGTTATGAAGCTGGTAGCTCTTTTGCCGGTCAGCACGCCGGCGTTAGCCAGGATCGTCGGTGCAATCGATATCGCGCCGACAACCTTTCCCTTGGCAACTGCTTGGCGCGCGACATTCAATACGGCCGGGTTCTCAAAGTATTGGATCGCTCCGAGGCCCCCCAGAAAGACCACTGCATCGTAATCATCCACTTTAAGTTGGGTCACCATAAGATTGACTTCGGCTCTGTTTCCGACCATGCCCACCACGAATCCCATTCGCGTACTTGCCACTACCGTTTGCATTGACGCAGCATCAAGAGCACGCCTGACCTCGAAGAACTCATCATCATGAAAATTCTCTCTGGCGACGATCAGCACTGCTTGCTTACCACCGATGCTGCGTCGCTCCGGGCTGACCGGTGTTACGGCTCGCCCCAACGGGTAGCCAACGGCGAGCACATAGAGCGGCTCGAGGTTTCTCGGCAATCTGCATAGCCTTCTTACAGCGGCGACGTCAAAATCGACGATCGGCACATATCCCAACTCCAAACTGGCTGCCTGCAGTTGGATGTTCTGAGAGACCTGCCCTGTCTGCAAGAGCATCAAGTTTCTGGCTTTTCTACCATATAGGGCGGTGAAATCTCGTGCCGAACCTGCTATGACAATATGGCAGCCGGCCGCAACAGCACCCCCCTGGCTCTGAGCCGCGGCTGCCAAATTGCCGCGCACATCGTCACCGGATGCTTGCTCCAGGCTGTGCCTATCGGGTTTGTAGAGATACACTCCATCTTGCGTGGCGACGTACAGCTTGAGGGGCAGGGATTCCGCAGCCAATGCTGCGGTGTCGGGAACCCCTTCCGTCGGTGTATCGGCTTGGCTGCGTCCACCTCTCATACCCTGACCAGCCCAAGCTAACTGGCCGATATCAGCGAACTTCAACGGCTCACTTGTCATCTGCCGCACATTCTCTTGCTTGACCAAAGCCTCTTCGAGGCTGACCGATCCGCCGGACTTTGCATCAGGTAGTTGAATTGTTTTAAGACGCGAAGCGCGAGGGCCCCTGCGCAGCTGCGTCCCCGTGCTGTAGCGCCCGGCACAAGGGGCTGCAAGAGCAGATATAGTCACGGCAATGACGCCCCATCTACTGACAGACTGGAAAAAAGCGGCGATCAAGATTGTTGGGCTTTTCATTTGTTGTCCTCCCAAATACTCTACGAAGCCGCACCTTACAGGCCGGCTCCACATAACGCACGTTCACCTCCTATATTATACACTCTCTCGCAGACTTCCCAGACTAAAGTTCAGTCAAGGCCATTATCCTCCCCGTTTTGGACCACAGATGGGGATTCCACTCAAATTATCATATGGGGCGAGCCGCCGAACGCAGGGACACAAGCAGTTGCTTTCAGATTCAAGTGAGGGTACTTTAGTAGCCGCTGTTAACCGGAAATGTGAAAGGAAAACCTGATGCGCCGGAGATATTTTGGAGCCGCCACGACTACTCTGCTTTGCCTTTGGATAGGTTTGGCCTGCGCTGGGCCAGCGCTTGCAGCGATACCGATCGAGAATTCAGCCAGAGCTTCAGATGGTGGAGACGGTCCTAAACGGCTGCGCCGATCTGAGAGTTTCTTCGGTCTGCACTTTGATTTGCACGCCCAAGCGAGCGACGACCGCATTGGGGAGAATGTCACCCCGAAGATGGTCGAGAACATTGTCGACAAGATAAAGCCCGACTACATTCAAGTCGACTGCAAGGGTCATCCTGGAATTTCCAGCTATCCCACGAAGGTAGGGAATCCAGCGGCTGGCTTCGTACGCGATCAGTTGAAAATCTGGCGAGACGTGACTGCCCGGCGGGGTGTGGCTCTTTATATGCACTATTCCGGAGTGTGGGACCAGGCTGCCGTCACAGCGAATGCGGCTTGGGCTCGAATCGACGAAAAAGGAAAAAGGGACTGGAGACTCACTTCTGTTTTTGGGCCCTACGTTGATGAACTGCTGATACCGCAATTGAAAGAGCTTCGTGACGTCTATCGCGTGGACGGAGTATGGGTCGACGGTGAGTGCTGGGCCGTGGCGTATGATTACTCCAAAGCGGCAATAGGGGCCTTCAGAGAGAAGACCGGCGTCACCGAGGTACCTCGCAAGCCGGCAGATCTCCACTACGCTGAATTCACGGAATTCTGCAGAGAGGGTTTTCGCAGGTACTTCAATCATTACGTCACAGCGCTGCATGAGCATGACCCGGGGTTTCAGATCTGCGGCAACTGGGCGTTTAGCTCGTTCATGCCCGAACCTGTTTCGATCGATGTGGATTTCCTCTCCGGTGACTTTAGTCCAAACGATGGAGTCAATTCAGCTCGATTCGAAGGACGCTGTCTGAGAAGTCAGACCGAGTACTGTCGCGCCGGCGGTGACAGGGCAGGCGCCGGGCAAGTCGGGTGGGACCTCATGGCCTGGAGTTTTTACCGCTCAGACGGGGGCTGCCGGAGCACAAAGTCGGCCACGCAGCTGCAGCAGGAAGCGGCGGTCGTGCTGGCCTTGGGAGGCGGGTTTCAGGCGTACTTCAAGCAGAAGCGCGATTGCTCCATTTACGACTGGCAGGTGGACATAATGCGCGGCGTCGCAGAGTTCTGCCGGGCTCGCCAGCAGTTCTGCCACAAGGCCGAACCCGTGCCGCAAGTTGCACTGCTCTATTCGGGCAAGGCCACGTACCGAAATGCGACACGGCTTTTCGGTTCGTGGGGAGAGCTCCTCACGCCTCTAAAAGGCGTACTGAGGGCGCTTCTGAATTCTCAGTATTCCGTCGAAATCCTCATGGAACACCACCTGAAAGGTAGGATGCACGGGTATCCTTTGATCGTTGTTCCCGAGTGGGATTTCCTCGAGGAAGGCTTCAGAAAGGAATTGGTCGAGTACGTGGCAGATGGTGGGAACCTTCTGTTAATCGGGCCAGAGGCTGCGGCCCTTTTCAGGAATCAATTAGGCGTCAGTTTTGAAGGCCCGGCCGAGGTGCGAAATAGATGGATAGAGCACAACGGACGGCTGGCCGGGATCAAGACGTTGCATCAGTCGGTGAGAATCAAAAGCGACGCCAGGCCGTTCGGCAAACTCTACTCGGAGAACGACGTCAAGAATTCCCCTGAAATTGCCGCATCGATCGCTGGGTATGGACGTGGCAAAATCGCAGCAACATACTTCGATTTTGGCGAGCGCTATCAGCATGCCGGAACCGACGTTGCAAGGGACTTTTTGAATTCCCTCGTCCGCACGTTGTTTCCTGAGCCGATAGTCGAAGTAACCGGCTCACATTACGTTGACGTTACAGTGAACCGCATAGGGGGCAGGTTGGCGGTCAACCTGGTGAATACAGCCGGCCCCCATGCTGATAACAACGTCTACGTTTTCAGTGACATCCCGCAGGTCGGCCCGCTGGAGATTACAATTCGCAGCAAGACAAGACCACGCAAGCTGACTTTGCAGCCGAAGGGAGAGGCTATCAGATATAGATACAACA
>CP070675.1:4054463-4083617 GCA_020352215.1 Phycisphaerales bacterium | reverse complement strand
GATGACCGGTGGGGTGCCAGGGCCGTATCAATATGTAGGCGGAGGTGGCGATCCTGACCTTCAGATCATCAACTTGGATGACGAGGCTTTGTGACGAGATAGACTAGGAGCCTCGCGGAAAGCTAATAAGATGTAGTGGAATGATATGTGGCTTTGGTCGAGCGGCAGAGATTGAGACCGGCAAGTCGAACATAAGAGAGAATCTGAGCAAGACCGTTGGCGGCGGCTTCGGTTGGACTTGGGGGTGTATTCTCGGCGATGCCGCCTTTGTTTTGCGCCGGGGAAAGGAAGGTTAAGTCGGGCAGCGAAATGTCCGAAAGCAGGCATAGGGCAATCAGCATGCCCTTCGTTCGTCCGGGGAGCAGGGATTCTTTGCCAGAAGCTCTTATGGGGGAGCCAGACGGCTGAGTCCGAGAATATTCACCTGTTTTTGAAAAAAACGGGCATTTGGCGGGTGCGACGATTGACATTCCCGCCTGCAGTTACTATACTTATAGTAATCGAGGATGTGTGGTGAGAACAATAGCGATAGTAAATCAGAAAGGCGGATGTGGCAAAACGACCACTGCGGTGAATACCGCGGCGGCCTTTGCCACAATGGGACACCGGGTCTTGCTGATCGATCTGGACCCGCAGGCGCACGCCACGATCGGTCTGGGCTTTGACCCGAACACTTTCGACAAAACGGTGTACAATGTCCTTACCAATCCGTACACACCGATGTCGGAGGTGGTGACGAGCACCAACATCGAGTGGCTCGATCTGGCGCCGTGCAATGTCTTGCTGGCAAGTGCCGAGCTGGAGCTGGCTGGTGAGCCGGGCAAAGAACTGCTGCTGGGCAAGGGACTTCGGCCAGTACGGGACAGGTACGACCTGTGTGTTATTGACTGTCCGCCCGCACTCGGCGTGCTGACGCTCAATGCCCTCGTGTGCAGCAGTGATATCATCGTACCTGTCCAGGTCCATTACTATGCGCTGGAAGGTTTGAAGCGATTGCTCGAGACGGTTCGCATAATCAGAGAGCGTTTTCACCCCTACTCCGTAGAGAACATAAATCTGCTGCTGACCTTCGTCGAGGACAGAACCATTTTCAGCCGACAAATCCAGCAGCAGATGCGGGAAGTCTTCGGGGATTTGGTCTACGAAACAGTCATTCATAGAACCGTGAGGTTGTCGGAAGCGCCGAGCGCCGGCGAATCGGTGCTCACCTATGCACCCAACAGCAGAGGGGCTACAGACCATAAGACATTGGCGGCGGAGATACTTAGCACCGGCGCTCAAGCCGAGGAGACTATCCATGAGCAAAGATAGGAGAGGCTTACAGAAGAAACTCTCAGTGCTTTTCGATGGTGTGTGGATACCGAAGAAGAACCATCCCCAGCAGCCTCCCGAAGTGAGCACGCCTGTGGAGCAACCGCAGCAACAAGACAATCAAGTCGAAGAACAGGTAGACATTGATGAAATAGTCCACGGGACTTGATGCCTGCGGCAACCTGAGCGTCGCGCTCCGCCGACGACTACCGTTGGCCCGCGCCGCCAAACTGCGAATGCCAGCCAAAACGAGATTCAATCCGCAGAAGGTCTCGGCTCGTACGCTTGCGCTCTTTCTGCTGACGCTTCTTATGGCTCCGCGGTTTCGGGACATCCTGGACATTCTTCTCGGGCAGCCATCTGGCAAATTGCCTCTTAACGCCTGCATACTTTGGATCGTCAGCCAGATTCCTCCACTCCAGCTCATCAGTGTCGTGGTCGTAGAGCTCCTCGCTGCCGTCGCTGTAACGAATGTACCGGAAGCGTTCCGATCGCAGTGAGTGGTTGTTCCGGCCGTGCGTTGTCAGGGCGGGACGTTCCCATTCTGCACTGGGGCTCCTCAGCAGTGGAAGAAGGCTCTTGCCTTCGAGATCTTCTTTAGCAGCAAGATTGCATAGATCGATAAGTGTCGGATAGATATCGAGCATGGTAACAGGCCGGGCGCAGCGCTGGCCGGGCTGGGTGACGCCCGGTGCGATGACCATAAGGACGTTATGCGTTGCTTCTTCCCAAAGCGCAAATTTCCGCCAGTGCAGCTTCTCGCCGAGGTGCCAGCCGTGGTCACTCCACAGCACAATGATAGTGTTATCAGCGTGAGGACTTTCATAGAACGCATCGATTACCCGGCCCACACAGGTATCAACAAAGCTTATGGATGCAAGGTAGCCCTGCACGGCCTTACGCCATTGCTTATGCTCAATCACTCTTCTGTGGTCACCCTGAGGTTTGGCCATTTGCCTGCCTATCGGCGGGACGTCTTCAAGATCGTTCTCATTGACACTCGGCAAAGTCACCTCGTCCAACGGGTACATGTCAAAGTACTTGGGGGGCACATACCAAGGCAGGTGGGGCCGGAAGAAGCCGCAGCCGATGAAAAACGGTTTGCTGTGTTTCTTCCTCAATTGTCCGATGGCCCAGTCTGCGACCTGCCAATCGCCCATGCGCTCATCGGGTGCCTCTACGGGGCCCCAGTCAAAGTGGGCGGTGTTTGGAATGCCGTTGAGCGGGCGATTCGCCGGCGTGGGATCGTCAGGTTTGTTCTTTCGTTGGGACGGGAAATACTCCTGCCACGACGGCGGGTCGGGAAAGGCCCCATGGTAGATCTTGCCGCCGCCGACCACACGATAGCCATGAGCCATAAAGTGCTGTGGAATTGTGGTCGCATTCTTCAGTACCGGTGACTTTCTCCAGGGCTGAGGATTGTGATAAACGCCGGAGGTCGATGGCAAGATTCCCGTCATGAGGCTGGCCCGTGAAGGATTGCATGCTGGCGCTGAGCAGTGGGCATTTGTGAAAAGCACGCCCCGTTGTGCGAGCCGGTCGAGATTCGGCGTCTTCACGTCCGGATGTCCGCCCAGACAGCCAATCCAATCGTTCAAGTCATCGATAGCAATAAAAAGAACATTGGGTCTGCTCTCTCCCGTCTTGGCTGAGAAAGCAACATGCGGCAGAGCGAGAGACACAGCACTAGCCGTCGTGAACTTCAAGAATTCGCGCCGATTCATAGACCACCTCACACTTGATCACCATGTTCTTCCTGCACAGACTGTAGTATAGTTTGTGACTTGGAGGCTGTCAAGCTGAGTGGTTGATCATTTGTCTTCGGACAATCTCTTAAGCTGTTCTTCGATGCTGGCCAACCGGGCGCAAATCTGGATCATTGTCAATGCCTTCGACTTACAGTAGCACAAGTACGTCACGAGAACGGAAACGACGATCAGAACCTTCAATCCTATACCCGTATAGCTTATGAGCAGGAATTCGTTCTCGGTGAGAAAGTGGTGCAGGTCGCTCTTCAACAGAAAGTCTCTCAAGGAATGCATGGCGAAGAAGTAAAAGACCGTGATCGCCCAGCTCAGTATCGTCAGTGTCTTCAGCCGCTTTGCTTGGGCTTGATAATGGCCGATGATCTTTTTTGCCGGGTTTTCGTCTGCACGCGTCGATCCATCGGAATCCTTCTCCATCTGTTTGAGAAGCTCTTCTTTGATGTTGCTTTCATCCGCCATTTCTATCTCTCCATTTCTTTTCTGAGCGCAAGCTTTGCGTAGTGGATTCGGGATTTGACAGTGCCCAAACTGCAATTCAGGACCTGCGCTATTTGTTGATACGACATTTGCTCCAGGAAACGCAGCATAAGAACCTCCCTATGCTCGGGCTGCAGCTTTCTCAAACATCGATGGACTTTGGCTGCGTCTTCAGGAGAGAACGCATCACAATCATCAATATGACCTGGAGCCGGAAGGTCTTCGCACAGTCTTGAGAGTTCCCGTGTTCTTCTGAGGTGCTCATACACCTTGTTTCGTGCAATACGATAGAGCCACACCGGAAACGCATCAACGTTCTTCAAGCCGGATATCCGCCGGACAACAGCCAGCCAAGTTTCCTGAAAGATGTCTTCAGCGATTTCGGGCTTTGCCAGCAAGCCGCTTATGAAGTAGCGCAAGGGCCTCTCGTATCGCTCAATGAGTTCGGTGAAGGCATCCATGTCACCGATCTGACAGCGAAGCAGCAGCACCTGTTCTATCAGTTTGTCGCTTCGGCTCATGCGCCACCTTCAGCAGATAAAGATGCACAACGAGTCAATATGTTCAAGAGATTACAGATTTCGTCAGAGATTGTACGGTCTAACTTGTCGATTTACAGGACGGAAAGACTGAGTCCGGGCAAACGTTCAAGTGCAAATGACGGCTCTGGCCTTCTGACGGTGACGATGGCTGTGCGCAGGCTTCTGCGGCGGTTCAACAAAGAAACTTCTCTGGGGGCGTTGTCTTCTTAGCTCGGTTGCAGCAGCTTCTTCCAGCGATTGACATGGCCGTGCTCGTCGGCCTGGTCTTTCTCGATCACCTTGCGGGAGTCCTCGTCCCAGTCTATCGAGCTTAGGAGTTTATCGTAATGGTGGACCGCTTTTGTCTCCACCCAGATGCCGGTTTTAAGAATTGCCTTTCTGCCAAGTAGTCGAGAGCCAAACCCAAACACGAAGCCGACAATCCAATATGCCCACCTGAAGATGCTGGGTCTGAAACCGTATTCGAGCAGCTTGACCTGGAAGTCCTGGTAGTGGCCCATCTCATTGCACATGGCGGCGATAAGCTGCCGATTCAGCTCGCTTCGCTCTTTGGTGATCTGGAATTTGTATATGTTCTGCGCCATAAGCTCAAGCGTATGCAGGGTAAGCAATCCTTTTTTGATGGCCGCAAGGCGCTCCGGTGCAAACCCTTCGCCGCGCAGCTTGACATCCTCAGCTCGCACCTGGGGCCGGATTATATTTACGTCATAATCACTCTTGTCTGATTGTTCTTGGCCACTCGTCTCCATTTGTCGATGCCTCTTTCTGCCCAAGTGATTCGGTCCTGTGTCAGCAACAGTAGTTACTGGCGCCGGTGGGATTTGTCAAGTAAGTATGTCTGCCCCAAAGGGCAGTGACTACAACTCTCCTATGTGCTTTGGAGTTTGTCTACTTCCATGCTCTGAATACCTGTGCTCATTACCATCTTTCTGAGCCAAGGATTGTATATGAAATGAGCCTTGATATTCTTCAAGAATATGTTCCTTCTCAGGTGTATTGTTCGCAGATAGTAACGTTTTTCGAAGCCACTCAACGTCTCACGCAACAACCGCCCGAGAATGAGTGAGCTTTTGAAGGCATAGCTTAAGCCCTCGGCTGAACTCGGACTTATCCAGCCTGCGGCCTCGCCGACTAATGCGACACCCTTCGTCCCCGTCGATACTTGCCGCGCACTTATGGGCCGCAGGATGAAGGCTCCTTCTCTGTGAATGGTCTTTCCGAATCGCAAACCACATTCCCTTAGCCTGCTTTTGAGCAGTTCAAATCTACCGGATGTATCACGTCTCGGATAGAGCGCAGCCCCGATAATCAAGTGGTTTTCCTTGGGGATAGTCCAACAATAGTAGTCAGTGATTTCCGGGTCAAACATCGTGGAGAAGTACGGCAATTTGCTATCTGCTTCGACCCATTCCTGCACTCCGAAATACTGCTTGGGAAAAGGATCGCCAGGGAGGGCCTGCTTACGAACCGCCGATGATGCGCCGTCAGCTCCAACCAGAACGCGCACTCGCTCGGCCACGGCCATGTCGTTCTTGACGAGCCTTATCGTGAAGCAACCGGTTTCTGACTCGTATGACCTGAATCGCCAACCAAGTCGCATATCAACATCCGATGGAATCATGGACAACAGCCAGGAATCGAATCTTTGCCGGTCCATGTTAATGTAGTATCTTTGATAGTACCTCTCTATATGGCGTTGCACATCAATGGCGCGGACTACAAAGAGTTGAGGATCTACCAGCACGCTCTTGGGCAGGCCCAGTCCCATCTTAGACAGCATCGCCTGAGCATCAGGAGCCAGCAGTGCGCCACAGCATTTTCCGGATGAATTGCCCGCAGGGGGACTCGTCAGCTGTCTCTTGTCAACCAATAGCACCCTATGATGACCGGCGAGTAAACGGGCCAGGGTAGCTCCAGCAGGTCCGGCACCTATGATGGCCACATCGTACATCGCAAGGACCACCCACGTTCAAACAAACTAAGATCCAAACAGCAAGCGAAAAGTAATTGTGCGGCAGACGTGTAGATTTGTCAAATGCAGCAGTCTACGATCGCTGCAGAATGAGAAAAAGACTTGCGGAGACAGGCGATGGTCGTTACGCTGTTGCGCTCGTCTTGTCGCAGAATTGTATTGCTAACCAGTAATAACAGGGAATTTTGATGAGTGCAATGACTAAGAACCCCGGTCTGTCGGAGCTTGATGAGCTTTGCGTTCAAACGATACGGTTTCTGTCGATGGAGGCCGTTCAGAGGGCCAAGTCGGGGCATCCGGGCATGCCGATGGGGATGGCCCCGGCGGCGTACGTACTCTGGACACGGCACATGAAGTACAATCCGGCCAATCCCAGATGGCACAACAGAGACCGGTTTGTCCTCTCGGCCGGGCACGGAAGCGTCCTGTTGTATTCCCTGTTGCACTTGACCGGTTTCGATATCAGCCTTGACGATCTTAAAGATTTCCGGCAGTGGAAAAGTAAGACACCGGGCCATCCTGAATATGACATGGACTGCGGCGTTGAGGTCACAACTGGACCCTTGGGCCAGGGGATCTCCAGTGCGGTCGGCATGGCCATCGCTCAGAAATACCTGGCCAACTACTTCAACCGGGACGGCTTTGACATCGTGGATTACAAGATTTACGTGATTGCCAGTGACGGTGATCTGGAGGAAGGTGTGGCTTCCGAGGCCTGCTCTCTGGCCGGACATTTAGGCCTGGACAATCTGATAGTCGTCTACGACGACAATCATATCAGCATTGACGGTGACACCGATCTTGCCTTTACCGAAGACAGGGCCAGGCGGTTCGAATCCTATGATTGGCACGTTCAGGAAGTCCCCGGTGACGGCAACGATATGGCCGCATTCGAGAAGGCTCTGGAGAAGGCAAAGAGCGAAAGGGCTCGGCCGTCAATCATCAAGCTCCGCACGCATATCGCATACGGCAGCCCCAACATGCAGGATACCGCAGCAGCACACGGAGCTCCTTTGGGTGACGAGGAGATAAAACTCATCAAGGAAGAAATGGGCTGGGACCCCAAGAAGAGCTTCCACGTCCCTGATGAAGTACTCACCCACATGCGCAAGGCGGTCGATAGAGGCAAAGAAGCAGAGGCTGCATGGAAAAAGCTGTTTGGCGACTACTCGAAGAAACACCCCGATCTGGCCAAGCAGTTCACCGATGCCGCTGCAGGGAAGCTACCCGTCGATCTTGATGCGATTCTGCCGAAATTTGAGGCCGGTAGCTCCATCGCAACTCGCAAGGCATCGGGCAAGGTGCTCGACGCACTGATGCCCAAACTGCCGCTGGTCTTGGGCGGATCAGCTGATCTCACACCTTCCAACAACACGTTGTTTGCCGGCGCCAAGGACTTCCAAAAGGACGCACACGACGGCCGATATCTCCGTTACGGCATAAGAGAGCACGCGATGGGCGCGATAATGAACGGGATCTCGGTTAGCGGCCTAGCCCGGGCATACGGCGGGACATTCTTGGTCTTCTCCGACTACATGCGGGGCGCCGTTCGCGTGGCGGCCCTATCGAAGTACCCGAGCATATTCGTCTGGACACACGACAGTATCGGCATTGGCGAAGACGGACCGACGCATCAGCCGGTAGAACATGCGGCCGCCCTTCGCGCAATGCCGAATTTACTCGTATTCCGCCCCGCCGATGCCAACGAAACCGCGCGGGCGTGGAAGTATGCCCTGGAACACCGCGAGGGGCCGGTGGCTTTGCTTCTCACTCGCCAGGGCTTGCCCGTCCTGGACCAGGACAAATACGGTTCAGCCGCCGGTTTGAGCAAAGGCGCCTATGTACTGCTCGGTGCCGATAAGCCTGACGTACTGCTTTTGGCGAGCGGTTCCGAGATCAGTGTCGCATTGGGCGCTGCCGAGAAGCTCTCCGCTGAAGGAATCACCGCACAGGTGATCAGCATGCCCTGCTGGGAGCTGTTTGAACAGCAGAGTCAAAAATACAGAGACTCGGTCCTTTCGCCTGGCGTCACAGCAAGAGTCGGCATCGAGGCCGGCGTGGAGCTTGGCTGGCGCAAGTGGATCGGCGATAGCGGCATCTTCATCGGAATGTCATCGTTCGGTTCCTCCGCACCCGGCAAGGTCTGTTTCGAGAAGTTCGGCATCACCGCCGATAGAGTCGTCGAGGCAGCAAAGAGGTCCATAGCTTCGGCTAAATAGAACTCCACTAAGGGGCCAAATCTGGTCCCAAGGGGTGGTTCTGCGCCCGGAAATTGTATGAATCCCTGAACATCAGCAGCCCACCGACGTATTATGAGAAGTTCTGAGAATTGGGGCCCAGTCCCTGCCAATGAAGACGTGCAGAGTAAGTGCTTTCCGGAGACTGAGTGCAGATTTTGAGGGGAAAATGAACAGACAAAGAATAGGCAAGTTCCTCGGCAGGCTCTGGAACCAATGGCGAGGAACCGTTCTCTTCATAGTCTTCATCATCATACCGGTAAAATCAAGTTTGGCGGATTGGAATTGGGTCCCAAGCGGCTCCATGAATCCGACCATATTGGAAGGCGATCTGATCTACGTCAACAAGGTGGCGTATGACCTTAGATTTCCGCTCACGCTGCGTCGTCTCGCCAAATGGGGTGACCCGGAAGGTGGAGACATAGTTGTCTGCTTCTCTCCTGATGATGGCACCCGGTTGGTCAAGAGGGTGATTGCCGTCCCGGGGGATGTCGTCCAGATGAGAAAGAACGTTCTGTTTCTCAACGGCCGACCTGCAAGCTATGCGAGGATGGACTCGACATACGCAAAGTACCTGTCCAGCGAAGTCAAAGATCACAGCATCTTCAGAATGGAAGATTTGGATGGCGTCAGTCATCCGGTGATGAGTATTCCTTCCGTTCCGGCGAAGCGCAGCTTCGGACCCTTCACGGTGCCGGACGACTGCTACTTCGTCATGGGTGACAACCGAGACAACAGCAAAGACTCAAGGATCTTCGGATTTGTGTCGCGAGAGTCAATAGTTGGAAAGGCAATAGGAGTAATCGGCTCGTTTGACATCACCGACAAGTACCAGCCAAGATTCGGAAGATTCGCTTCTCGCCTGAGATAGTCGGCTCGTCCCTCTGTCTTCTCATATCGCTGACCCCAGATAGCCAAACCAATCAAACCTGGCAAGCTATTCCGGCAACCGGCAAGAACCGGAGCCGTGACCTTGCAAATCCAGGCTGGGCCTGCATAATAGTGGTGCCACCAAATAATTTGTCGCTTCTGGTCACAGGATCCGGGAATGATTCCGAGAGAACGAGTCATATCAGCCATAGAGCACAAAGAGCCCGACAGGATTCCTCTTGATCTGGGCAGCACGTTTGTCAGCGGAATAACGAAAAACGCCTACGCAAACTTGGCAAGGCACCTCCGCGTAGAACTGCAAGAGATGCAACTATGCGATGTAGTGCAGCAGCTTGCGGCCGTCGATGAGGAAATTCTCAGAAAGCTGCAGGTCGATGTCAGAGGCGTGGTGCCCAATATCACTCGAAAGAATCCCAACATTCAAGAGCAGCACGACGGATATTCGTTTATCGACGAGTGGGGCGTGACGTGGAAAATGCCAAAGTCGGGGCTGTATTTCGATCTGGCCGAGTGTCCCCTCTCGGGAGATATCAGCGAGAGAGATATCGACGATCTCGCCTGGCCGAATCCCACCGATCCTGCCCTCTTCGAAGGATTGCAGAGGAAGGCTCGGGATTACTATGAGCGGGGATACGCCGTAATCCTGGAGAATCTTTGTGCGGGCATTTTTGAGATGTGCTGCAGAATGCGGGGAACCGAGCAATTCTATATGGATTTGGCGATCAATCCCAAGTTGGCGTGCAAGCTCATGGACAAGTTCGTCGAGCTGAAGCTGCAGTTCTATACATCCGCTTCGCAGCGACTCCGACAGTACGTGCAGTTCATAAGGGAGGTCGACGACATCGCAGGCCAGGAGGCACTGCTAATCTCACCTCAGATGTATCGTGGGCTCATAAAGCCCCGCCACAAGCAATTATTTGAGGCACAGAAGAATCTCTTCCCGGATCCATTCTACAGCTTCTTTCACTCCGATGGGGCGATTTACGACATCATCCCGGACTTTATTGAAATAGGAGTGGACATTCTGAACCCAGTGCAGCTCACGGCCAAGGGGATGGACGCTGAGCGGCTCAAGAGCGAGTATGGCAAAGACCTGACTTTCTGGGGCGGAGGAGTCGACACGCAGAACGTTCTTCCAAAAGCCGGCGCGGAAGAAGTCAAGCGCAACGTCAGACAGAGAATACAGAGCTTGGCGCCTGGGGGCGGTTTTGTCTTTGCCTCGGTCCACAACATTCAGGACGATGTGCCTGCCGAAAACATCCTCGCAATGATCGAGGCATTTGAAGAATCACGGGACTATTGATCCAAGCAGACCCGTTTCCATCGCGCAATCTGCTGCATGAGACTGCTGTCGCCCCCATTCGGAACACAGCAAATATCCTCTGTCCGAGGCGGCTCTGATACGTTATACTGTGCTGTCAGTATAGTAGCCTATGGACCTTGGGCAAGACAAAAAGGTTGCGGAGATAATCTCCCGGCTGACTCAATCCGACAGAGGGGTCGTGAAAGTCGAGGGGACATGGGGGTCGTTTGCGCACTTACTCGCCGCCCACATATCGGACAGGCTGCGCCGGCCGGTTCTATATGTATGTCCGCACATTGACGATGCCGACAAGGCCGCCGACGATCTGCGCACCTTCGGCGTCCAAGCGGTTGAGGCCCTGCCGGCGTGGGAAGGTGAGGAGGAATTGGCGGACGCCACCGATGAAACGCGAGCGGAGAGGCTGAGGCTCGTGGCCAAGATATCGCAACCCTCATCTTCTGAAAATGATATGCCCTTAATAGTCCCAGCGTCCGTACAGGCGCTGTGTCAGCCCGTGCCCAAGCCACAAGTTCTGCAAGAAAGCTCCCTTCGGCTGCAAGTCAACGCGGAAGTGTCACCGGAGCAAGTAGTGCAGTGGCTCGTTGACAACACGTTTGAGCGTGTGGAAAGGGTCGACCTGCCGGGGCAGTTTGCACGCAGGGGCGGCATAATTGATATCTACGCGCCTCTGCTAAACGAGAAGATTCTATCGCCGGGCAGCCGAGATGCTGCCGAAGCGAAAGAGAAGCGAACTTGCCGTAGCGACAGAGGGAGCGATTCGGCGGGTAGCGCTCAGGCTATGAGGGTCGAGTTCTTCGGCGACAAGGTAGAGAGTATTCGTCAAGTTGACCTGGACACGCAGCGCTCCACCCAACAGATTGAGAGTGCTAATATCGTTTCAGCTGTGTGCGGGGACAAAAAAGAGCAGAGAGAACTCCTGGTCAACATACTGCCTCCAAGCACCATAATCATCTTCGAAGAGCCGACCGACACCGAGGAGGTAGCAAATGTATTTCTCCAGCGAACCGAGAACCCGCAGCGGCTATACAACTGGGCCGACATCCACCAAGCTGCAACCGGATTCACTCAACTGCACATCAGCAGGTTCGCGACAGCCCCAGAGCAAGACTTTGTCAAGGTAGATGTGAGAAGCGTGCAGCGTTTCGAACGCAAGGCCAGCTCTCTATGGACGGGGCACAAGGCTGCTTTGGAGGAGCTCGCGAAAGAGGCCATGAATGGCAAGGAGGTGTTGCTTTACTGTGAAAGCCAGGCTGAGGTGACGCGGGTGGCTGAGATCGTAAAGGAGACGAGCGGTAAGATCCCGAAGAAGTTCAAGCTCCTGCTGGGGTTCATCCACCAAGGTTTTGTCGTCAATTCTCTCAACACAATCGTGATAAGCCATCACGAGCTGTTCGGACAATACGCACTGCGGAGAAGACAGCGCCCTATCAGAGCAACAGCGCCGGTCGACACGCTGTCCGACCTGCAGACCGGCGACTACGTTGTCCACGCTTCTTACGGCATCGGTAAGTTCCTGGGCATGAAGGCGATACAGGAAAAAGGCGGCACATCAGAGTACCTGACGATTGAGTATGCCGACGGCGTGAAGATCCAAGTCTCGGCGCGTAACATCGCCCTGCTGCAAAAGTACATAGGCACGAGCCCCAAACGACCGAATCTGAGCAAGGTCGGCTCAAAAAGGTGGCAAAAGCAAAAGGAGAAAGTCGCTCGTTCCGTTCGGGATCTCGCCGCCGAACTTCTCGACGTCCAGGCAAAACGCCAGGCGACCGGCGGAATTGCGTTCGAAGAGGACTCCACTTGGCAGAGAGAATTCGAGGAGTCGTTCCCCTACCAAGAGACGCCCGACCAGAGCACCGCCGCGACGCAGATCAAGGCAGATATGGAGGAACCGGTGGCCATGGACAGGCTCTTATGCGGTGATGTAGGCTACGGCAAGACCGAACTCGCCATGCGAGCGGCCTTCAAGGTCATCGAGAACGGAAAGCAAGTGGCTGTGCTCGTACCAACGACGGTGTTGTGTGTGCAGCACGGCAGGACTTTCGCCGAGCGGTTCGCTGACTTCCCCATCTGCGTCGAGGTGCTCAATAGATTCAAGACACTCAAGCAGGCAAGGGACATAGTCACCCGTACAAAGAACGGCAGAGTTGACATCCTCATCGGCACGCATCGGCTTCTGAGCGGCGATGTCGGCTTCAAGGACCTGGGCCTTTTGATAATCGACGAGGAGCAACGGTTCGGCGTCGAACACAAGGAAAGACTCAAGAAGCTGCGTGTCAACGTTGATATCCTTACGATGACGGCGACTCCGATCCCAAGAACGTTGCACATGTCACTTCTGGGCCTGCGCGATATAAGCTCTTTGGCTACACCACCTTTGGACAGACGAAGCATAGTGACGACCGTTACTCCGTACAACGAGCAGCTCATTAGAAAAGGCATCATCCGCGAGCTGAACCGCCAAGGCCAAGTGTTCTTTCTGCACAACAGGGTCAAGACCATCGAAAAAAAGACCTGGGAACTTCAAAAACTAATACGCGACGCCAAGTTTGCCATCGCTCACGGCCAGATGTCCAAGGCCGAGCTTGAGAAGGCGATGATAGACTTCGTACTGGGTGAGACGGACGTGCTTGTCTGTACCACGATCATCGAATCTGGGCTGGATATTCCAAACGCCAATACAATCTTCATCAACGATGCCGATAGGTTCGGGCTGGCGGAAATGCATCAGCTCCGCGGCAGAGTGGGCAGATACAAGCACCGTGCATACGCATACATGCTGCTGCCTGCCTCCCGGCCGATTACACCCGTGGCGGCAAAACGGCTAAAGGCCATTGAAGAGTACTCGCATTTGGGAGCGGGTTTCAGAATTGCGCTGCGGGACCTGGAAATTCGCGGAGCAGGCAATATATTGGGCCCCGAGCAGTCGGGGCATATTCAGATGGTGGGCTTCCAGATGTACTGTGAGCTGCTGGCCAATGCGGTCAAGCAATTGAAGAACGAGCCGGTCGATGTGATACCTACCGCGACCGTAGACCTGGGATTCGCTACGTACATACCCAAGAACTACATCCCCATCGACAGACACCGCATGGACGCCTATCGTAAGATCGCAGTTGCGAAAACTGCTGGCGATTTACAACAGATCGAAAGTGAATTCGCCGATGTATATGGCCCTGTACCCGAAGAGGTCAAATTGCTGCTGGAGCTCGCTGAGTTTAGAATCGCAGCAAGCAAACGGGAAATTAAAAGCATCGTCGCCTCAGGCCAGGACCTGGTATTCTCTTTCTCCAAAGAGCCGGACGCTGATGTGAAATCCCTCTTGGCAGGCGTCTCAGGCAAAGTGAGAATCTCAGACTCGAACACGGCCTACCTCCGTTTGGACGAAAATTACTTCGAGCCCAGAACCCTGATTAGTGTTCTCCGAAAGATACTGCGGTTCGAAGGAGCGAGTAAGAAATGAGGAGCGACACGAAACACCCGAAGGCGAGGTTGCCCAAGTTGGCGATAGCCTCCATGTCGCTTGGTATTCTCGGTGTTCTCATCTTGGCCTTGAGAATTCTCACCTATCGACCATGGTGGAGCGAGTTTGTCGGTCGCAACATCATTGGATTGACGGGAATTGCAGGGCTGATTCTGGGTATGGCGGCGCTGGCTAGAATTTCCAGACTAATGGTCGTCATGAGCTCTCTCGTCGTTCTATGCTCGTTCTTGCTCTTTGGTTTCGCTGGAGGCAAAGGTGGCTATCAACTGCTGCGAACGTGCAGCCTGTACGCAAGTTTGGCGTGCCTCGTTGGTCTATTCGTCAGTGGACTTGCAGTGCAGTTGCTTTCACGTTCGAAGGAGAAATTCAAGGGGACCGCATTTACCACTTCAGGGATAGTCTTGACGACGTGTCTCTCGGTCGTATGGTGGGCGGAGACCTGTGGGTCCATGTCTAGCGCTGCGAGAATGGTGTGCGTCCACAATCTGGATCGGCTTGGCAAGAGCATAGCAGCATACGCCCGTGACAACGGTCGATATCCGGAGCCACATCAATGGTGCGACCTGCTTCTGAAACACCGGCGCGTGAATGTGAAACGTTTCATTTGTCCGGGGGTCACGCTCCGATGGCGCCGACAGGTTATTCCTTGGCCGGTTCCCAAGAATGCCAGGTGCTATTACGCCATGAATCCACATTGCGCGCCCAATTCACCCCCTGACACTGTCTTATTGTTTGAGACCGACGGCGGATGGAACCGGCCGGGTGGGCCAGAGCTTCTCACCACCGGGAACCACGGCGTCGCCGGGTGCAACGTACTGTTCAACGACGGCCACGTAGGGTTTGTGGAGACCGGCAGGTTCAGAGAGTTGAAGTGGGGAGCCCATGACGGTGAAATCACCAATCCCGGCAATTCTCGCATGCCGGCCAACGATGAGGAGCTACGGTACTGGTTGGAGAGCATGGTCTGGTATCACCGCTTCTCAATGGAGGAGATCGTGGCCGCTACGGGCCTGACGAAAGAGCAGATCGCGGCGGCGCTCAAGGAGTTCGATATCCGGCCAGACAATCGGCCCAAGCACGCCGAAGACGCCCCGTTGCTCGTGCTGCCTTACCCGGGCGGGCGCCATCCGCGAATCGGCTTCCTTGACGGGGCGATTGATCCACAACGAGAAACGAAGTTCAGCGTCTTTACGCCTCGGGACCCGGACAGCTACGTCGTCGTAGATGTGCCTGAGGCAATATGGTCAAATTTGGGTCTGACGTATCTGGCGCACACGCACATCGACACGATATGGACCAAGCAGGGTATAGTCTTGCCCAAGCTTGAATGGAATCGACGGGCCGACGGGTCGCTTGATATCGAGAGAGAACTGCCGAATGGAATCGTATTTGGCGCAAAGGCAAAACCAACGCAGCAAGCGGTGCTGATGGAATTGTGGCTCAAAAACGGCACCGCGGAACGGCTGACCGATCTGCGAGTGCAGATATGTGTGATGCCGAAGATGGCGAGAGGTTTTGCACAGCAGACAAACGAGAACAAAGTCTTCACGAATCCATACGTCGCCTGCAGATCCGCCGGCGGCAAACGCTGGGTCATCACAGCCTGGGAACATTGTCACCGGCCATGGGGCAACGGCCCGTGCCCCTGTTTTCATTCGGACCCGAAGTTCCCGGACCTTGAACCGGGCCAAATCCACACCCTGCACGGCTGGTTGTCGTTCTATGAGGGAACGGACATAGAGGTAGAGTTCAAAAGAATTGAAGAAACAGGTTGGAGAAGAACTGCTCACGGGAGATAGAAAGGAGAAGAACAATGTTGCGCAAGACAAGCTGCATCTTGGTTGTCGCTCTGGTAGGATTGTCGCTGACGGATTGTTTCGGAAGGGCTCGTGAGAAGGAAGGTAAGTCGCCACTGGATGAATTACCGCCGCACATCAAGAGGGTAACGTATTTCGGCCAAAGAGCGGATTGGTCTCACGACGGCAAGCGGATACTATTTATCGAAAAGACCTTCGGTGACGTGTATGAGTTGGAGCTGAAGACGAATATCATCCGACCCATGACCCACCGTTACTACCACGAAGGCTATACACGGGCGCTATACCTGGCCAACGGTGACATTCTGCTCTCGGGGGCAAGGCAGTTCGATGCCAACAATCCGACGGCCAGCCGGAGTGAGAAGAATGCAGAGCTCTGGGTACTCAAGAGAGACCTCTCGGAACCGCCCACGCCGTTAGCCGAGAAGTGTTCGGAAGGGCCGGCCGTCTCGCGCTCGCACATGCGAATCGTATGGACACAGCGAGGCGCGTTCTATATGGCCGATATTGTGTACGAAAACGGCATGCCCAAACTCGCAAACAAGAAGAAGATTTTGGACAGAAACGATCTGCCGTTTGAGTGTGGCCTGGAGACGCAGAACCTTCGGCCTCCCGATGAGAAGGAGCTGATATTCAGTGCCTACGGTTATCAAGGAACAGAGGTGGCGGGCCTGAACATCGAGACAGGTAAGGTAGTCAACTACTCGAAGGCGCCAAACCAATACGATGAGCCGGAGGGAATTTTCCCCGATGGCAAGCACACACTGGTCGAGTGCGACAAACACGACCCCAGAGGATCGCAACACGTAGACATCTACAAGCTGGCTCTCGACGGCTCCGGCAAGACCGAGCGGCTGGTATTTTTCGGCGACTACCCCGGCTACAAGGCCTCCAATCCGGTGGTGAGCGACGACGGCCGATACATTGCATTCCAGTTCGCTAAGTACGGCGACATGGCCGGCGTCGGGCGCGGCATCTTCGTTTTCGATTTGCAGATGTACGAAGCGACGAAAAGGACCCAGACAGAATAGACCGTCACGCGGCTGAACCGATGAGAGGCTTGAGCCAGTCCTGAAAAGTGGGTTTACCGTGCAGATGGAGCCGCGGGAAATAAGAATTGCAATTTCGAGGGCTTACACTTAGACTGAACCATTGCGGCCCCGCAGTGATTCAGGATGCTTGGCGCCCCGGTGGCTGCTGATGAGAGAATCCGTCGCTTGTGCAACCAAGAGGAGCACATTATGACAGAAACAAGACCCACGCGGGAACAGGCGCTGGCGTTGCTGAGACAATACAACAGCAATGAGGCCCTGATCAAACACGCCCTGGCTGTAGAGGCTGTGATGCGTTATTGCGCTCGGAAGCGGGGTCAAGACGAGCACGAATGGGGCGTCATCGGCTTGGTGCATGACCTGGACTACGAGCAATTCGCCGAGCAACATTGCCATAAGACCGCAGAAATCCTGACTGCCAATAATTGGCCGGCCGAGTACGTTCGGGCGATTCTGTCTCACGGCTGGGAGATATGCACGGATGTCAGGCCGGAGAGCGAGTTGGAAAAAGTGCTCTACGCGGTCGACGAGCTGACCGGCCTCATCGTTGCTACGGCACTTGTCCGGCCGAGCAAAAGCGTGCTGGACATGAAAGCCAAATCTGTCAGGAAGAAATGGAAAGACAAGTCCTTTGCCGCCGGTGTGAACCGCGACGTGATCGAAAAAGGTGCCGAAATGCTCGGCATCGAGCTGAGTGAGCTCATTGGCGATGCTATCATGGGCATGCGTGAAGTGGCCGACGACATTGGCTTGAGAGGCAACCCTGACACGTCAGGATGACCTTTTGATTGTCGGTAACCTCCGCCGGCATTTGGAGGATCTTTTAGGATGCGTGAAGGAACAAGTTTCAGACGGCTCAAGGTGGTTCTGGCCGGGTGCGTTTCTCTGTCACTATTGGTCACCGGCTGCAAAGAGGACGTCAAGTCGACCCTAAGCGAAGCTGAATACGAGCGTATTGCTGCCGGCCGGGAGACGGTCGCGCCTGATGTACTCCTCGTGGGCGGTGACACCATAACTTGGAAAGACGTTATAACGTCGCCCGTAGAGCGTGACGGGACGATGGTGACACTTGCGAAACATCTGGAACCGGTTGCACGCACAAGCACACTTGAGGAATTCAAGCGATGGGCGAGGCCGCAACTGGAACAGGGCCTCATGGACAGAATATCGAATACGCTTCTATATCAGGCCGCCAAAAGAGATGCGGGAGAAAAGGTCGACCAAGTTCTGGAGAAGGCCGCACAAAAGGAGATGCGAGTGTTCATTCAGAGCTTTGAGGGCGACGAGGCCAAAGCCGAAGAAGCGCTTAGACAGATGGGAATGGACCGCAAGACCTTCATGGAATACAAGAAGCGAGTCATGCTCACTCAGACGTTCGTTGCCTCGAAGTTTCCAGACAGCAGACCGATCACTCACAGCGAATTGCTGAATGCCTACGATCAAATGAAGGCCGAATCGTTTCTGATACCAGCGATGGTAAGATTTCGGCTGATCGACATCGACGCTGCGAAACTCGAGATAGCAGACCCCAACAAAGACGGTATGAGCCAGGCAAGAGAACTGGCGAAGAGACTAATAACCCGGATAGAGGCGGGTGAGGATTTTGCAGAACTCGCCAGACAATATTCGCACGGGCACAGGCGAGAATTCGACGGGCTGTGGAATGCGAGAGATCCGGATTCACTGGCTCAGCCTTACGATGTGCTGGCAGCGAACGCCGAGAAGATGCAGGCAGGGCAAATTGCAGGGCCGATCGAGGTCGCGGGACATGTTTTCATAATGAAGCTCGAAGATAAACGTCCCAAAGGCTACGAGCCGCTCGACAAGGTGCAGCAACAGGTGGAACAGAGAATCTTCACCGAGCGGCGCAAAGAAGCCTTCGACAAGCTAAATGCCAAGATCATGCAGCAGGCAACGCTAAGGGACACGGGCCAATTTGTAGAATTTTGCCTGGAAAAGATCCACAAAATGTACAACCAGTGAGAGCGCTGGATAACTGGCTGCCGGCCTGCCGTAGTCCCAATCGGTCAACCGAGAATCAGGAGCCACGGCTGGCGTCACACTCAGCCAAGCACTATTTGAGCAGCTACCGGCCCAGGATCGACAGATGGAAATTGTGGCACATGGGATAGACCTTGTAGACTGTCCCCGAATAGAACAGATGTTAGAGCACCACGGTGAGCGCTTTATCAATAGGATCTTTACCCCCGCCGAGCAGGCGTATGCAAATGCAAATAAGAACACAACAGAGAAATTGGCAGGACGTTTCGCAGCGAAGGAAGCGATTCTCAAGCTCATGGGGACGGGCTGGCGAGGCAAGATTGCCTGGACCGACATAGAGGTTACTAACAACGATCTGGGCCAGCCAAACGTTACACTTTCCGGAGAGGTCAAGAGACTTGCTGACGAACTCGGAATCGATCACATAAGCGTCAGCATTACACATACCGCGAATTTTGTTATTGCTTCGGCGGTTGCGCTGGTGCAAAGACAACGAGAGTCCACGTGATAGTCCGCGGTTTCCATCAGCCGCAGACACAGCTTGCCGGCTTCGTGCTTTGGCCCTGCAATTCTCTCTTGCGTCACCGCGCAGAGCACAAACGCCGAAGCGAAGCAGATAATGCACAGAATGCAGAATACGAATGATACTTTCGATTGCGTTGTAATAGGTGGAGGCCATGCAGGCGCCGAGGCCGCTCACGCGGCTGCCAGGATCGGCGCCAAGACCTGCCTCATAACCGTCAGCAAGGACACGATAGGCAAGATGAGCTGCAATCCCGCCATCGGGGGTCTTGCAAAGGGACAGATTGCGCGCGAGGTCGATGCGCTCGGGGGACTAATGGGACTGGCGATAGACGCTACAGGGATTCAGTTTCGCCTGCTCAATCGCTCAAAAGGGCCGGCCGTGCAGGCCCCCAGGGCACAAGCAGACAAATACAAATACAAAGACCACATCCGCGGACAACTCGAACAGACCGCCAACCTCACCATCGTCGAAGCCATGGTCTCGCAGATAATCACCGACGGAGGCAGTGTTCAGGCAGCAGTTTGTACCGATGGGAAGACTTACCGCGCCGCGACGGTAGTCCTAACCACAGGGACATTTCTCCGCGGGCTGATGCACATAGGGACAGAGCAGTTCTCGGGAGGGAGGCTCGATGAGCCGGCTGCCTCTGAGCTGTCGGCAAGTCTGGAAAATATTGGGCTGCGACTCGACAGACTCAAAACGGGCACACCACCAAGGCTCGACGCGACGACCATGGACCTCGACAGGCTCGAAATTCAGCGAGGGGATGAGCGGCCCGAGCCTTTCTCATTCATGAACGATAAGATTGACAGACCCCAGATTCCATGCTGGATCACCTATACAAATGAGAAGATACACGAGATTATCCGAGGCAATCTGCATCGAGCTCCACTCTACTCCGGACAGATCTGCTCTACGGGTCCCCGATATTGCCCAAGCATAGAAACAAAGATCGTGCGATTTGCAGATAAGAGCCGGCATCAGGTATTCTTGGAGCCTGAGGACGAGGTGAAATCGACCATTTACTGCAACGGCATAAGCACATCGCTGCCGAAGGACGTGCAAGAGCAGATCGTGAAATCCTTGCCGGGAACGGAGAATGCGCGGATCATACATTATGGCTACGCCATCGAGTACGATTACTGTCCCCCGACTCAGTTGAAACCAAGCCTCGAAACGAAAGGAATATCAGGTCTCTTCCTCGCCGGTCAGATAAACGGGACCAGCGGCTACGAAGAGGCTGCAGGCCAGGGAATCATAGCCGGTATTAACGCCGCAAGAAAGTTGCAGAACAAAGACCCAATCGTTCTCGGCCGAGACCAGGCATACATTGGAGTACTCATAGATGACCTGCTCACCAGAGGAATCGACGAACCCTATCGCATGTTCACGTCACGGGCGGAATATCGCCTGTCACTTAGGGCCGACAACGCAGACAGAAGACTGACTCAGACCGGCCGAGCCGTCGGACTTGTGCCAGCAGAGCGATGGACCCGGTACACAAGGAAACTCAAGGCCATCGACAGACTTGGCCGTTATCTGCGAGGCCACACGTCAGAAGGCAAGAGCTTGTGGGACCAGCTTCGACAACCGAAAAACCCTCTGGCACGGACGCTCTCGGAGAATCCCGATATCAGAAGGATGGGTCTTTCTGAGGACATCCTGCGGGCAGTAGTTATCGACGCCAAATATGAAGGTTACCTTGCCAAACAAGATCGCCTGGTCGCCAACTTCAGGACGCTGGAGAACAAAAAGATCCCCGGCGACTTGGACTACCACAGCATTGAGCATCTTCGCGTGGAAGCAAAGGAGAAACTCTCGGCCTTTCGCCCGACGACTCTCGCTCAGGCCTGTCGCATCAGCGGCGTGACGCCAGCTGACATCACCGTAATTCAGGTGCACCTTAGAAGGAGGCTCTCGGCAGAGCAAACGAACAAGGCCAATTCTGGAGTCGACAAGACCACAAGATAATGACCGAGCTGTCTGAGAACATCTACAACAGCCAAATCGCACGACATGAGCCGAAGTTCAAACTTTGGCGTTCTGCCGGCCTTCTTCTGACGTACAAGTGCAATGCAAGCTGCGAGTTCTGCTATTACAACTGCGGTCCCGGAGTAAACGGGCTGATGTCTACAGGCACTGCCATCAGTGCGTGGCAGTCACTTAGAATCCTCGCGGGTGATGGCCCCAGGGTGCACATCACCGGCGGCGAACCTTTTCTTTACTGGGACCATTTACAGGAGGTGCTGCAGCGGGCCAGAAGCGAGAAGCTCGGAAGAGTCGATTTGATAGAGACAAACGGTTTCTGGGCCACGAATGACAGAATCGCCAGACAGCGGTTGAGAACGCTCGATGAGCTGGGAATGACACGGCTGAAGATCAGCACCGACCCATTTCATCAGGAATACGTAGACATCGAGCCAGTCCGCCGACTTGTGAGCGTCGCGACCGGTTTACTCGGCCCGGGCCGTGTGCTGGTCCGCTGGAAAAAGTATCTGGACGATCCCGTCAATATGACAAATCTCTCACCTGCTCAGCGCAACCAAGAGTACATCCGCGCCACGGCCGAGTATCCATGTCGTCTCACTGGCCGCGCCGCCGACAAAATAGCCGAACTCATCGCATCTGAGCCTATTGAGACCCTCTCCTCGAAGAACTGCAAATCCGACATTCTCGGCGCCAAGGGCGTGCACATAGATCCGTTAGGCAACGTCTTCAGTGGCACGTGCAGCGGAATCATATTTGGCAACGTCAACCGGACGCCGCTCGAAGATATCTGGAAGCAGTTCCAGCCGGAACAGAACAGAGTCATCCAGACACTGTTCGATCGCGGACCGGCCGGCCTACTCGAAAAGGCCAAGAACCTCGGCTACAAAGAAGCCCGCCTCTACGCCAGCAAATGCCACCTCTGCACGAGCTTGCGCCAATTCCTTTTCATCCGGGGTACTGAAAAGATGACAGTTGGCCCTGCCGAGTGCTACTGTTGCGCTGATGGTTAGAAATGTGCGAATATGAGCCAAATCACATAAACAGACAACAATAGGATAAGAATCGCCCCACCTATCACAAGGCGTCTCCCCTCTGCCTTGACAAAAGCACGAGCAGTTGCTTGCTGGAGGCAGAATCTTCCATCCTCACACGGCAAAAACACTCCCTGCGAGACCATGCGTCTAAAGATCCAGGTGTCCGGCAACCCGAGATCAGCGAGCGTCCTCGCATATTCGGGAGAAGTGGCATTTACCTCTTGAAACTTGCGGATATAGGTCCTCGAGAAAATAGTCACTACCATATCGAATGCGCCTCGATGCGGATGTCCCTACGAAGGTAGTCCCGGCCTGTCACTCGCGTCCGCCTAACCAGGGCTCTTCATGTGTTGGCAGTTGTCCCGCCCTGGGGGTAGCCATTGTTATCGGCATATCGACAGATATCTTGCCCGAGCCCCGAACGACACGCCCCAGCTTCTCCTTTCTCATGCGAACCGGCTCACTTACGAGCTCGGGGACACTGTACGTCCAGAGGCATGAATCGTAGTAGGTGGGGTCCTTCTGAGGCAACACTATTGGCTTGTACGTATCGCCCTCTTCGTCTATGTAGCTGAGGTAGCACCTCGTGAATGCCCCACTTTGCCTTTTGCTGCTAAAAGCTATCCATCGGCCGTTACTCGAGAAGCTATGCCAGCTTTCGCTCTGGTCGCTATTGATGGCGAGCCTTCGGTACTCGTAGCTGCCCTTCTCCTCGGCAGCGGCCAGGTCCATGATATACAGGTCACTGCTGGACTGATAGACCGGAAAGCACCCATAATCACACATGCAGAACAACAACCACCGCCCGTCCGGGCTGATCCGCGGAAGGAGGATGCTTTTGCCCGTCTCAGTCGCCGAAAGCACAGTCTCCGTTTGGCCCCATTGGTCGCGATCGAGATCGTAACTGACTCGCATCAAGTCGTACTTGATCTGATCATAATGCTCGGGGAGTACGCCGCGATCCTTCCACGACAGAGGGGCGCTGCAGAAATACAGGTAGCGGCCGTCAGCAGACCATGCAGGATAGCTTTCGAGACGATCCTTCTTGGCGATGCTCGGCGAGGTCTTCACGCTCTGCGAATCCACGAGGTAATACGCAAGCAGCGAATCCAAGTCGATGACGTCACGAACTTCATCTCTGGAGGAGTGGAAGAACTGGGTCACCTTGTTTATCGAATAGGCCACGACCTTGCCGCTCGGATGCCACGAGCAGTATCCGAATTTCGTTCCAATCTTATTGACCACGTCACCGGCAATGAGTAAAGCAGAGCTGCCGTACTCGCCGCTGCGAATGCCGATCAACATCTTGTCGGTGTGGTTGTTGCAGAACGTGTGACAATTGAGGCAACCGTCTGCGAGATATCCGTTATTCAGAACGAGTGACTCGCCAAAATTCTCCAAATTCCGCTGATAGATGCCCATGCTCCCCCAGGCACCTGCGGCCGGTTGAATCTTCCTGTAAACCAAGAATCCATCCACCGCGTCACGGGCAATTTCAACCTGGAAGCTGCTGAACCGGCTCCACTGCTCGTCCGACCTCGAAGGTGAATCAGAACCAGCTGCTTTCAAAGAGACTTCAAAACTCAGTTGCCCTCCGCAATTCTTCTCAAGCAGTTCTCGCCACGGGCGCTGGGGTATGGCAATCTTCGGCGACCTGCTCGAGATTTCGATGGCTGTACCTCGCGCAGAGTGTATCCGCACGCGGTAAGCAGAACCGCTTTCCCGAATCACAAAATTCAACGGGGCGATATTCGGAGGAACAACTGTGCTGGAATAATCAGGATGTATCTTCGGGAGACGATCGACAGAATTGTACGCACTAATAGCGCCTGCAAAGCTCATCCTCTGCACGCCAAAGGCGCACACAAGTACACAGGCCAGGGATAACGTCACCATACACGGTCGGTCTGTCCTCATTCCTTCCTCGCTGAGAATCCATAAATATGATAGAAGAAATAGCTATCGCCGTAGTCCGGGGCCAACTCACTGAAAGCCGCTTGTTTGTTTCCGCTGTACCGCCTGAAGATCTCACTGAAATGCTCAATTCTTCGAATTGTATCCGGGCTGGCCTGATAGCCTTCCAGATAAAACGGCTTTCTCGTGCCATACACATAAATGGCAACTGCCTCGTCGTAGAGTGTGGGGATCTCCACATAGTCAAAGTCACTCAACCGCTTGAGACTCTTGATGAACCTGTCCAACTGCCTCTTGAGCATGTAGTGAGCCAACAAATATTCAAGGGCCATCCGGTTTGTGCCGTTCTCCTCCAACAGAACCAACAGAAGCCCATCCTTGCCGAAGAGAAGTCCAGGGTTGTCTTTCTTCAAGCGCACACTGCGCAAGTGTTGGATCTGATCGTCATGGGCGAGGTTCGGGTCAGAGCTCAAACGATCGAGCCATTCGTTGGCCCAGGTCGCGTGAAACAGGGTTCGACTCAGTGCACCGAGAAAGATGCGGGCGCTGCCGATATCACCCTTGACAAGGTTGACGAAGGCCAGCCGTTTAAGAATGCCGGGTTGCGCCCCATATACCTCCACGCACTCCGTCAGATTCTTTTCGGCCGTGTTCACCAGACCAAGATCGATCTGGGTATCGAATTTATGCCAATATGCGACGACGTTGTCTTCGCCCGTCAGCAATAGCGCATCGAGATCCTGCCCATAGCGCAGCATGTCATAGCCGAGCCTTCCGGTATGATATAGGGCTCGGTCCACTGCGTTGATCACGAACGGGCTGTCGGGATTCTGAGAAGCGGCATCAAGCACCTGCGGCCACATTCGCCGACAAGCATAGTATTGAACTGCAAGCAGAGCCTTGCTCTCACGATCATAGGAAAAGAAGACAGCAATTCCAGATATTCCAAACAGAGCCAGCGATCCAACCGCCCACATCACCGCCGGCGCCGTAGCAAGCCGCCGCAGCTTTGATCGAATCGTCTTAGAGCGCCTGCGATCATGTCTTCCTTCGGACAGCGGCTGCCTAATTCGTTCAAGCATTCCGAACAACGGATTTGTCTTCGCCAATGTCCGACCCAATCCAGAAGCAAGTCCGATCACAGGCAGGAACAGATACAGTACGTACACTGCTTCCACCATTCTCCGGCGAGTCACGGAATTGAGAGTCCTCCAGGAGAATGGCAAGAGCCGACAGAAGGCGTCGGGAAGGCTTGCGCCCAAGATCAACACTCCTTCAACATACGGAATCACCGCAGCCACCAGCAAATACAGGACTCCGGTTCCCCACCGGTGCGCCATAAACAATTCGTAGATTGCACAGAGGACCGCAAAGAGCAAGTATGCTCCCCCCGCGACCGTATACAGCACCACTGACAGACCAAGAAAGGCGATGGGGCCAATCAGCTTCGTTAGTTGTGACTCTGCCGACAGAAGGCCGCGGGCCCGGCCGGTCGCTCGTGCGAGCTTCACGTAAAGACACGCAAAGACCAGGGCCACCAATAGAGCCATCGTGGTGACAAAGTGATACACGTACTGAGAGTAGAGAATCAGCAATATCATCGCAGGTACGAAGCGAAGCCAGTAAATGACCATCAGGTCCATCGCCTTTAACAAGCGGCCGACACAGAGACCAATCAGCCAAGCTTGCACGGCGACAACAAACGCGCCCGCCCAGCCGGCGTAGAACAGTTGCGAGAGAAGAGCTGAGAGATACTCCACGGGCCCGCCGGGATAGGACAGGTGCTCTCCCAAAAACACCCAGCCCTTGAAGAATACAGGGAAGCCCGACATCGCTCCGCCGCCTCCGTAGATCAAACGCAGGTCGACGATCAGCCAGAGGTACAGATAGAACAGAACAAAGAAGACCAGACTCCGGATTATCACCCAAGGGCCATCACCCCGACGGGGCTTCTCAGGCAGCCGGAGAACCGGAACCGCACGCCGCAACTTATGAAACCAAGCCTGCATCAGTTCTCTGACAACGTGACTGCTCCCTATTTCACCGCGTTTATCGCGGCCGACAGATCAAGAGTCCCTTCGTACAGACTCCTGCCAACTATGACAGCCGCTACCTCCAGCTCTGCCAGTTTCTTGACATCTTCCACCTCTTTGACGCCTCCCGAGGCGATAACAGGCAGATCGACGGCGTCGGCCAATGCCTTTGTCCTTTCAAAGTTCGGCCCAGTCATCGTGCCGTCTTTGGTTATGTCGGTGTAGATTATCGCAGCCAGAGGAAGCTTAGCCGCTTCGGCGGCAAACTCCAACAAAGACTTGGCACTATCCTCCGTCCACCCATGAGTGGACACCTTTGATCCACGCGCATCAAGGCCGAGCACAAGTCTACCGTCGAACTTCTCAGCCATTTGTGCAAACCATTCGAAGTCGCTCACAGCTTTGGTGCCGATTATCACCCTGTCGACGCCCATATCGAGCAACCGACTAATCGAGGCCTCATCACGTAATCCCCCGCCCACCTCTATCTTGAGCAGACCGAGGGCCGCTACGGCTGATACGGTGCCGGTATTGACTGGCCGGCCGGCCTTGGCACCGTCCAAATCCACAATATGCAGCCATTGTGCCCCCGCCGAGTGAAATTCCTTGGCTTGCTCTATGGGATCGTTGCCGTAGTCTATCTGGCGGTCGTAGCGCCCCTGGATAAGCCTGACACACTTGCCGTCCCGCAAGTCGATGGCTGGTATCACGTACATTTCTATGCCTCCTGGGTCCAGGCTCCCCAAACGCCCCACCACGGTTCCGGCACTATGTGTCATCGCCCACGAGCGGGCGGACCTTGTCTACCGTGAAGTACACAAAGTGTTTGTGTGTATCCTCGGGATTGTACGTTCTCGAATGCTGCTTTTTAGCCTCCTCAATCCGCTGCGGATCCTTTTCCTCACCGGTGCGGGTCAAATAGAGCCTCTTTCCGGCATATCCCTCACCTCGTTCCATAAACAGATATGCAGCTTTGGGGTTTGATTGCACGTTGGCATAGCTAAGCCGCTCCGTCATGCTGAACGCCACGGTGTCTTCACCTATGACATACGGCCTGGCATAGATGGCGACGTCGACATTCCCAGCGGAATCGGATGTCGCCAGAACACCCGTTCCTTGTTTGTTCGCGAAGTAATCAGCCAAGTCCATAATTTGCTCCTTCAACCTTCGATGGCAACCTTTAGTGCGTCTTCTATATCACTGTGCTCGAATTCAAAACCGGCCTCCAACAATCGCTTCGGTGCAACCTTCAAACTCGAAAGAAGCATCTCGTCGGCCTTCTCGCCGAAGGCCAGTCTTGCAAGGTACCCCGGCACCGCCAGCCAGGTGCGCCTTCCCAGAATTGCTCCGACACTCTTGCATAGTCTCTCCATCGTAACCGGCTCCGGCGCGGTTAGATTGAACACGCCGTGCGAACTTTCGTTCTCAATCAAGAACCTTATGGCCGAAACCTCGTCTTTAAGGCTAATCCACGAGAACCACTGCCTGCCGTCGCCCAGATACCCCCCCAGATGGAACCGAAACGGCTTGACCAACTCCGCCAGAGCACCTCCATCGGGCCCCAGCACGATCCCGGTGCGGACGACTGCAAGCCGGGCACCCGAGCCCTTGACAGTATCTGCAATGCTCTCAACCCCGCGGCAAACACCCGCAAGATACCCTTCACCCCCAGGCGAGGATTCGTCGAGCAGCTCATCGCGCTGCCGGCCATAGTAACCGATCGCCGAGGCCTGAACAAGCACTTTCGGCCTGCGTTCGGCCTTCTTGACGGCCCCTGCGATTGCCTTGGCTGCATCAAGCCGGCTCTGCAATATCCGAAACTTCTTCGAACCGGTCCACCGACCCGATGCCACGCTCTCCCCTGCGAGATTGACTACGCCCAGAGCATCTTCGACTTCACCTGTCCAGCCGCCTGTGCTCCTGCCGTCCCACTGCACTACTCTGGCAAGGTGCCCTATGGACCGCTCCGCCTTCTCCGAGTTGCGCGACAGTGCCACCACTTCGTAATCCTGGTGGAGGCTCTCACACAGCGCCCTCCCTATGAAGCCAGTTGCACCAGCGATGACCACACGCATTGCAGCACCCCTATTTGGCCCGTGCCAGACTATCGACCATTTTCACATAAGCATCCGCGTTGAACTTTCTTTTCAGTCCTGCCTCGTTCATGTAGCGGACCTTGCCGAAGATCGGCCTCTCAGCCCATGCCCTGTCGTGCTTGCCAAAGCACCACGCCACACCAGCAAAACCATTTGGGTCCCTGCCGTCAAGCTCATACTTGTTGTTCAGATAAAGAGTGGTCTTAAATGCGGTTTGAGGGCTCCGGCTCCACTCAAGGATCTTCTTGCCCCAGTACATCCGCATGTAACCATGCATTTTGCCCGTCAAGATCAACTGCCTTTGCGCCGCATTCCAGTATGGATCGTGCGTCTCGGCGGCCTCGAACTGGTCGCGCGAGTACAAATATTCTCTCTTGTCTCGGCGGTGAAAATTTAGTGTCCTCTGAGCCCATGGCGGCAGACAATCAAAGCTGTCGTATTTGCTGTTATGAAACACAAAGTTGTGGCTTAACTCCCTGCGAACGATGAGTTCTTCAAGATACGCCTCGCCACCGGGACCGGGGACCTTCAGAACCTGCAACGCAATGTACAGCGGCGATATCTGTCCAAAATGCAGGTAGGGGCTCATATGGGAGACACAATCTGCGGTGGGGTCGTTTCGAAGCTCATTGAACCTATCAAGCTTGTGTCGCAGAAAATCCTTGAGTCGATGCTCCGCCTGACTGGTGCC
>CP070675.1:4035615-4054363 GCA_020352215.1 Phycisphaerales bacterium | reverse complement strand
CTCGACGCTGACAGGATAGCCGAGATCAAGAGCCCAGCACGCCGGATCTATTATGTGACAGCCCATGTCTCCCAACGTGCCCGTTCCGAAATCCCACCATCGCCGCCAGTTCACCGGCAGGTACACCGGGTGGTACGGGCGATATGGCGCCGGCCCCAACCACAGATCCCAACTAAGCGACTTCGGCACAGGCGGAGTTTCCTTCGGACGAGTGCCTCCGCCCCAGTTCTTGCCGCTCCAGATATCCACCTTTCGAACCTTGCCGATCACGCCGGACTTGACCATTTCCACCAGGAGCTTCAATTGCCGAGTGGCGTGAAGCTGAATGCCCATTTGAGTCATTACCTTGTGCTCGCGAGCAGCCTCGGTAAGCTTGCGGACCTCCAGGACATCGTGAGCCAGCGGTTTTTGACAGTAGACATGCTTGCCCATTTTGATGGCCATCATAGCAGCAACGGCGTGAATGTTGTCCGGCGTCGAGACCGTCACCGCATCGATATTCTTCTCTTCGGCCTCGAGCATCTTGCGGAAATCGCGGTATTGTTTGGCCTTGGGGAAGTCCTTGAACGTGCCCGCCGCGTGTTTGAAGTCCACGTCGCACAAGGCGACTATATTCTCCGTGCTCACCTGCCGAACATCACTGCCTCCCATGCCGGCTATGCCAATGCTGGCAATGTTGAGCTTCCGGCTGGGCGGTACAAAACCACGACCGCCAAGGACGTGACGCGGCACAATCGTGAACGTTGCAGCCGTAACTGCAGCACTTCCAAGAAACCGACGGCGGGAAATCTTCGCTGCTTTCAAAACTAGACTCCTTCTTTCCTTCGAGTTTTCAGTGTGCCACTAAGAACTAAAAACTCAAAACTAAAAGCTATAATGTCCAACCTTCCCGATAATCGCGACGCAAATACTGATTCGCCTCGGGCAAATTGGTAATCTTCATGGCCTCACCATCCCAGTTCAGCTTTATCCTTGTCATCTTCTCCTTGATGAGGGGGCGCAAACACACATTGCCAAGCAACACCACCTGCGCAAGCAGGCCGGCGTGATCGGGGAAATTCGAGCCGGCCGGTTTGCCGCCCTTGCAGGCCAGAATCCATTCCTGGTGGTGGCCCGGCGAACGCTCCACCTTCTGCGGTGGCTTGCCATACTCTCGCTGGCGCGACTCGGGAATCAGCCGGTTACCGAGGATCATACCCTCGTCACCGACATACAGGGTGCCATTCGTGTCCCAGTTCCGCCCGTCCTCGAGCTCCAGTGGGCGGGGGGGCTTCATGCCGCCGTCGTACCAGTGAACGCGCACGGGCGACATGTCGCCACGCGCCGGGAATCCATAGGTTACCCGCGAGGCCACCGGATAGGTCTCGTTGTTGACCAGTGTGCAGCAGGCCTCCACGCTGGTGGGGTGCCCGAGTTTCAGCGCGCGGAAGACCGGGTCGAGACTATGGCAGCCGATGTCGCCGAGGGCGCCGGTGCCGAAATCCCACCAGCCGCGCCACCTGAAGGGCACATACGCCGGATGGTATGGACGCTCCGGGGCGGGCCCGAGCCACAAATCCCAGTCAAGCGTTTCGGGAACTTGGGGCGTATCCGTCGGCCGGTCCACACCCTGCGGCCAGTACCACTTGTTGATCCCGTTGAGCGGCCGGTCCGTCCAGACGTGAACCTCGCGCACCTGACCGATGGCCCCATCCCAGATGGTTTCGCGCAGCAGCCGAGGACCTTCCCCGGCCTGGCCCTGGTTGCCCATCTGCGTGGCGACGCCGGCCTTGCGGGCCGCATCGGCGAGCGTTCGGGCCTCATACACCGAATGGGTCAGAGGCTTCTCGCAGTAGACGTGCTTGCCCATCTTGATCGCCCACATCGACGCCAAGAAGTGCATGTGGTCGGGCGTGGCGACCATCACCGCATCGATGTTCTTTTCCTCCTTGTCCAACATCTTGCGGAAATCACGGTATTGCCTGGCATCGGGATAGCGCCGGAACGTTCCCGCGGCGTTGGCCCAGTCCACGTCACAGAGGGCGACGAGATTCTCGCTTTCGAGAGCGCTAAGATCGCCGGCGCCGCGACCGCCGACACCAATGCCGGCTATGTTGAGCTTGTCGCTTGGGGCAGTGTTACCCGCGCCACCGAGCACGTGCCGCGGCACTACGGTAAAAGCTGCGACCGCCCCCGCCCTACCGATGAACTTACGACGACTAATCTTCTTATCGTTCTTCTTCACTGTTGAACTCCTCTCTGTTCTCAGTCACCAACCGAGAACTAAAAACTCAAAACCGAAGACTACAGTGTCCATCCTTCACGATAGGGAGGATTGAGCAGCGCGTTTGCCCGCTCGCTGTTCGTGAACTTGCCTTTCTCCCCATCCCAATAGAGTTTCTCCTTCGTACGAATTGCGATATTGCCGAGTAGAACGACCTCTGCCAGCAGGCCCGCATGTGCCACGAAGTCCGACCCGGCTGCCTTACCGCCCTTGCAGGCGTCGATCCACTCCTTGTGGTGGCCGGGCGACCGCGGCAGGACCTCGGGGGGCCTGCCGTACTCTCGCATCCTGGACTCTGGAATGAGCCTGTGAGCCAACATCTTGCCTTTGTCGCCTATGTACAGCGTGCCATCGCCGCCGTCCATCCTGCGACCCGGTTCCAATTCCTCCGGCTGCGGGGGCATCATTCCACCGTCCCACCAGGTCAGCTCAACCGAAGGTCTGTCGCCGCGAGCCGGGAAGCCGTACCGAATAATGGAACCCAGCGGAGCCGACTCTTCGCGGATCTGCGGCGGCGCCATGTCGTTGGTCGAACAGGCCTGTATCCAGGTAGGATGCCCTAACTTCAGGGCCTTGAAAATGGACGAGAACTCGTGGCACCCGATATCACCCAATACGCCGGTCCCGAAATCCCACCAGCCACGCCATCTGAATGGAAGATAGGCAGGATGATAGGGCCTGTAAGGAGCCGGCCCGAGCCATAGATCCCAATTCAATGTGTCCGGCACCGGCGGCGTATCCGCAGGCCGGGCAATTCCGCGAGCCGTGATGAAGTTTTTTCGCTTCGACCAGCCATGAATCTCGCGCACATGCCCGATGGCCCCATCCAGAATCAACTCCTGCAGCACACGGGCACTTTCAGAAGCCTGGCCCTGATTGCCCATCTGCGTCGCAACTTTCGCCTCACGCGCAGCCTCGGTTATCTTGCGAGCTTCGTACGCCGAATGCGTCAGCGGCTTCTCACAATAAACGTGCTTGCCCATCTTGATAGCCATCATTGTGATGACTGCGTGCGTGTGATCTGGCGTGGCTATCACAACGGCGTCGATCTGCTTGTCTTCTTTCTCGAGCATCCGACGAAAATCCGTGTACGCGCGGGCCTTCGGATAACGCTTGAATGTGCCGGCTGCATAGGCCTTGTCCACGTCGCACAACGCGACGATGTTCTCGCTGCTGACCTCGTCCATGTCCCCGGCCCCGCGGCCGCCGATACCGATTCCCGCTATGTTGAGCTTCTCGCTCGGAGGAACGTGCCTCGGCCCTCCCAGAACATGACGAGGAACGACGGCAAATGCCGCCGCCGTCGCCGCACCGCCCAGTAGGCCGCGTCGTGACAGCTGTGAATGTCCGCTTACGCTGCGACGTACCGGTTGCGGAGCGCCGGTGTCGTGCTCGACTTCTCTGTCTCGAACTCTCATGAGAGCATCCTCTTCATATGAGTGTGTCCGAACCCGCCCCGCTCTAATCCGCGAGGGTCGGCAGATTCGCAGACCTCTATATGCGCCATCCGGCGCGGTAGAACTTGGTTATGTAGTTGTCCGCTTCGGGGCAATTCGGCGAGCGCATGGTTTTCGAGTCCCACTCGACCCGTTTCTTCAACCGTACGGCCAGGTTACCGACCAGCAGGGCTTCCACGAACGGCCCGGAGTACCAGAAGCCGGACTTCGCATCCTGAGGCTCACCCGCTTTGCAGGCCTCGGCCCACTCTTGGTGATGGCCCGGCGATCTCGGCAGCGCCTCAGGTGGTTTGCCGTATTCTTTCATCCTGGATTCGGGAATGAGTCGCGGCGCACCGGCGTGGCTCGGACCGAGCAACTTTCCCTTATCGCCCACGAAGAGAATCCCATTACCGCCCAGCCGGCGGCCTTCCAATTCAGCAGGTGCCGGGGGCAGTTTGCCGCCGTCGTACCAAGTCATCTCGGTGGCAGGCCGATTTCCCTTGGCTGGGAACTCAAACCTAATGATGTTCCAAACGGGCAACGTCTCGTCATTGACCTCACTGGTTTCGGCCTCGACCGCTGTCGGCGCATCCAGATCCAGGGCAAAGAACGCCGGGTCCGCGTTGTGTACCGCCATATCGCCGATAGCACCACAGCCGAAATCCCACCAACCACGCCAGTTGAACGGGCAGTAGGACCCAAGCCCTCTTCTCGTGGGAAACGTTGCGTAGGGTCGCCAGGGGGCAGGACCAAGCCACAGGTCCCAATCGAGACCTTCAGGTATGGGCGCGCTGCCCTTCGGCCGGTCGATACCTTGCGGCCACCAAGGCCGGTCGGGCGTGCCGGCTCGATCACTCCAAACGTGCACTTCCCTGATAGTGCCAATCGCGCCATCATGGATGAACTCGTAGGTCAATCTAAGGCCCTCACCCGCATGCCCCTGGTTGCCCATCTGGGTCACCACGCCGGTCTCCTTGGCCACACGCGTCATCTCGCGAGCTTCGAAGATCGTATGCGCCATCGGCTTCTCGACGTATACGTGTTTGCCCATCTTCATCGCCATTATCGCGGCGGGAGCGTGTATATGGTCGGGTGCACCGATCACGACCGCGTCGATATTCTTGCACTCCTTGTCGAGCATCCGGCGGAAGTCGCGGTAGAGCTCGGCATCGGGGTACCTCTTGATCGTCCCCTTGGCTCTGTCCAGATCCACGTCGCACAGGGCGACAATATTCTCACCTTCCAAAGCCCTAAGGTCGCCGGCGCCGCGACCACCCACGCCGATGCCAGCGATGTTGAGCTTGTTGTTGGCTGAAGGACGGCCGGCAGCGCCCAGCACATGTCGCGGCACGATCGTAAAGGCCGCGACCGCTGCCGCAGCCCCTATGAAGTCTCGCCGCGACACACCGGCACGGCCTGCTGGACCCATTGCAGTCGAACCACTACCTTCCCCCGTGGCTGTTACTTCCTGTTCTCTCATGGTTACCTTTCCACATAGCGACTCACCTAAACCTTCATTTCCAGCGGTCCCCAACCATCGCGGGGCTCGCGCCAGGCCAGGTCGTTGATCTTCGGATCGCTGATGATCCGCCCGTCTTCGTTGAGCTCGAGCTTTTTTCCAGCACGGGCACAGAGGTTGCCGAGCTGGATGTTCGCGGTCATCGGGCCGGAGTAGCTGAAGTTGGACTGACTGAACTCGCGTGGCTTTTCGCCCCTGCACGCCATGAAGAACTCCTGGTGATGTCCGGGAGAGCGTTCGAGCAGCTTTGCCGGGCGGCCGAACTCCTTGTGCCGCGCCTCCGGGATCAGTCGCGTGCTGTCCCAGTAATCGCCATTGACGAGCATCTTCCCTTTGGTCCCGATCACCAGATTCCCGGTCCTCGGCAGCTGGCGCCCGTCGACCGCGAGTTCCTCGGGGTTCTCCGGCATGAAAGGATTCCCGTCTTTATCATTGCCCTCGTACCAGTAGGTGGTGAACCCGGGCCGGCCATCCTTGGCGCGGTAGGTGCTCTTGACCACCATGCCGGCCGGCCATTGATCCTTGACGGGCCCGGTCATGATGATCGGCTCGGCCGTGGCCGCGTAGCCGGGATTCATGATCGAGTAGATTCCGTCAGTGGTATGACAGGCCATATCGCCCAGCGCCCCGGAGCCGAAATCGACAAAGCCGCGCCAGTTGAACGAATGGTAGACTCCCTTCTTGTAAGGCCGCATCGCGGCCGGGCCGATCCACGCATCCCAATCCAGGGTATCGGGGATCGGATCTGATCCCTCTGGGCGATCGCCACCCTGTGGCCAGACGGGGCGATTCGTCCAGGTGTGAAATTCCGTGATCTCGCCGACCGCGCCGGCCTTGACGTATTCGTAAGCGGTTCTCCATCCATTTCCGGCGTGGCCCTGGTTGCCCTGCTGGGTGACGACCTTGGTATTCCTGGCGTAGGCTGCCGCCAGCAACTGCGCCTCACGAACCGACCAAGTAAGCGGCTTCTCGGTGTAGCAGTGAATGCCCATGGAAACGGCGGTCATCGACGGGGCAAAATGGCTGTGATCGGGAGTCGCCACGAAGACCACATCGAGTTCCTTGCCGTGCTTTTCGAACACTTTCCGCCAATCCGTATACCCGGCCGCGCTCTCCCAGCCCTCCTTGCCGTGGACACCGTTCCACCTGGTTTTGTCGACCTCCGCGAAGGCGACACACTGAAGGCCCGCCCCATGGGCCTGGCCCGTATGGGACCCAGCCTGTCCGCCCGCTGCGATGAATCCCACCTGGAGTTTTTCGTTGAGTCCCTGAGCCCGGATGAGGCTCGGGAAACCAATAGAGCACGTGGCTGCAGCGGCAGCGGTGCGTTTCACAAACTGACGACGTGTAATGTTCGACATGATCTTGGCTCCTCAACTTCTAGTAAATATAGAATCGACCCTTACTCTTATCCAGAATTTCCGATTTTGGCTCTGCCTGAGCGATTATCATGCATGCCACTGACTCCGTGATTGACCACAATACTGTGATATGCAGCCCGTTTCAATGGTTCTGACGGTAATCTCGGCCAACATTGTTGCCACAGAGAATGCTCACTCTAACTCGACGATCCAAATATTGCGAAACTGCACGGGATTTCCATGGTCCTGTAGATATATGCCTCCCGGCTCGGCCACGTTGCTGTCCAGAGACCCGCCCGTAGGACCGGGAAGTTTTATGTTATCGTGTATTGTCACACCGTTGTGAATCACTGTGGCTGTGGCATCACTTATCTTGTTGCCGGCGCCGTCAAAACGCGGCGCGCGGAAGGTGACATCGTACGTTTGCCACTGCATCGGCGGCGCACACATGTTCACAAGCGGGGCACCCACTTTATAGATTCCGCCGCACTCATTGTCCTTGCCCTCAAGGCCATAGCTGTCGAGCACTTGCACTTCATATCGCCCTTGCAGATAGACTCCGCTGTTGCCACGGCCTTGACCACGAGCCGCAGGCATGAAAGGCGTTCGAAACTCTAAATGCAGCTTGAACTCCTTGAACTTCTTCTTGGTGACAATAGAGCCGGTGCCGCGTTTAACCTCCATCGCCCCTCCTTCAACAAGCCGCCACTGTGCCGAACTTACCCCCTGCTTCCTCTGGGTGTGCTCCCATTCGTCCAGATTCGTGCCGTCGAATAGCACGATGGCACCGGCGGGCGGTTTCGCCCCCAGAGTGGGCGAAAGGCGGACCGTCTTGCTCAAGGAAAAGCTGCCCGCAATCTCCTGGCCATCCCAGTCTTGCCACTGGAAATTGCCGCTCAACTTCTCTTCCCCGATCATGGCCTGCACCTTCAAGTCAGTGCCTTCGTATTCGCCCTTTCCTATCAGGCCGACCTTTCCGCCTTCGCGTAGCCCATCGACAACCGCATACGGGGATACTGTCAGGTCAAAACCTTCGATGAACTTGGCGCGGTACTTGCCATCGCCCAGCGCGATGACCTGCGCAGCAAGAGGGCCGGATTCGGTTCCGTCATCCAGTTTCCAGCTGCCCTGCCAGTCTCCCATGAAAGCGTCCGCAGTTTCTTTGGGCTCGGTGACAACTATACGCGGTTCCTCCACCAACGTGACTTCCTCTGTCTCTGGACGGGCACAAGAGGAGATAGCAGTGCACACGACCAGCAACAACAACACAACAATAGCTCTGCGCGCCACCACAAAGAAGTAGTATCTGCTATCTCTATTAACTGATTTCCCTATCATAACTTCTTCTCCCACTACAGTTTCGAGTTTCTACTGAGCAACCAGGAGGCAAACATTCAACATCTGTGACCTTTACTTGTTCGCCTCAGGCATCGATGCATCGGTCTGTTTCATCAGCTCCTGGGCCTGCTGTCGCAACGTTTCATTCTTTGAACTCTTAATGATCTTTTTCAGAATCATCTCAGCTACCTGCGGATTACTCTCACGGACGTGCCCGGCGATCCTGACCGCAGCTAATTCCGCCTCTGGACGGAGAGCCTCATCTTCCATATACTTCGCGGCCATCATCAGCGCATCGGAGGATTTCATGCCGGCCAAACCAGACAGTACGCGTCTCTTTTCTGCCACACTCGGTGCCAGGCTCATTGCCTTGTTGTACATTGCGACAGTCTCTTTGGCCGGCCGACTGCTGTCGAGACCGAGAAGCCGGACAAGACCACGCAGAGACAGTATACGGTGCACCTGGTTGTTGGATGACTCAGCCACCTTCAGCAGATCGCCGACCGGTTCAGCAGTGGGCCAATCGGAAAGGGCTCTAATAGCCGCATCCCTCAGCTTCGGGTCCTCGCTTGTGAGAGACTCCCTTAGCACAGCCAGGCCCGTATTGTCACCAATCTTGCCCAACACCCTCAGCAGCGAGCACCGGTTTTTGACGTCCTTGACCGAGGGCAGCACCGCGAGCACCGAGGCGGCCTGGCGATTTCTGTCCTCTATCTTGTGTGCGACGGCAGCAACGCTTCTCTCTGCTTCGACGCGGTCGGAGTCACTTCGCAGGTTCAGCAGAAGATCGACCAATGCCGGCAGAGCGTCGGGATCAGCCACGGCCTTTAGGACCTTTAGCGACTCCGCCCGCACCTTGCGATCTGGATCCTGCGCACTCTTCAATAAGACCTGCACCCCCTTTGTGATATTGCGCTCGGCAATGCTCCGAATCAATTCGACCTTAACCGCGGCCTCTCCAGATGGAACCTCCGCCAGAATTCTCTCATCAACCGCCGACCCTCGCAGTCGATACAGGCCATCGCGGGCCGCCTTTTGCTCGTCACCTGTGCTCTGGGCCGCCCTCTGGGCGAGCATTGCAACGCTCGAAGCGTCTCCCAATCGACCCAAGGCCTTCAAGGCCGCTATCCTGACAGAAACCTCTTTGGCTTCTGTGGTCGCAATCACAGCCGGCAGGGCCGTGCCGTCGCCTCGATCGGCCAGAGCCGACAGAAGCTGCACTCGACCAGGCGCGGGAAGATTCGGCAACTCCTTGGCAAGTGCCTTTGTTACCTCTTCGCCGGGTATGTCTCTGACCAGCGCTATCGCACCCGTCTGCATCGCCGGATCGTCACTCCTGAGAGCCTCAATGACCATCTGGACAATCTCCTGGTTCGCCTCGTCCGCGACCAGCGCCCGCGACGCCACCGACAACACAACGACAAGACAGAGTACCCCCAAACCCGTATGCGAAGCTACAAACCTGCGAATCATCTTCAATGTCCCAAATTGCAGAACCGACATTACCCCTCAATGACCTTATATTGCGCGCCCGAGACTGCCGTTACAGATTCTCCAAAAAACACTTTGCCTCTGCCTGAGCCTGCGCCGTCTGGGCTAAATGCTTCCCCCGGCTACGGTTAGCCGCTATGGTCCCGCCTTAGCGGCCACTCCGGGCACCTGGCTTGAGGCCCTATCGATATTTGCCTGTTGTGCTATCTCGGCTTCGCCGCCCCTCCCGCAGCATTGGCAATACCTCGCATTGCAGCGGTACGGATGAGCTGGGGTTGGTCCGGCTTATAGAGTTCCCGGTAGATTGTCAAAGCCTCGCTCTTGTTTCCCTTGGCTGCGAACTGATCGGCGCATCTGAGATATGCATCCAAGACTACCATCTTCAACTTGCCTGAGGCCTGGTCCTTGGCTTTTGCCAGCGTTTTGGCGGCCTCGGAACCGCCGATCTTACCCAGGGCGCTCGCTGATGCCGCAGCCATCGCATCATCTGAGTCGGAGATCAGCTTGCTCAGGGCTTCAACCGCCCTGCTATCGCGACGCTCGCCCAGCGAGTTGACTATGCCGATCTTTGTCTTGCCGCTCGTGCTCCGCAAGGCTCTGCGCAACGCCCTGTTCACCGCCCTGCCCGGGATGCGCTCAAGAGCATACCTTGCCATATCGCTGAGCTCCGGGTCCGTCAGCATCTCACCCAGGGTCGGCACGGATTCCTCGGTGCCAATTATGCTCAGCTCTCTGCAGGCGTACTGCTTGCCGGCATACTTGGCATCTGACTTCAGCACGCCGAGCAAGCCCTGCTCGATCTTCTTCAGCTCGCCAGCGTCGCCGTGCGCCTTGCGAATCAGCTCACTCAGATCCGTGAGAGCCACACGGCTTTGACCCCAATCATACGTCTTGACCTTTTCCAACAATTGTTCCATTTCTGATCCCTTTCCTGAACTACCTAAAGGCATTGGTTTCGTATCAACTTCGTAATCACCAAACGCGAATTGAATACCGTCAAGATAATGCTGAACAATGGCGCGGTTGGAGAAAATGTGATCGTTGTGCCCCAACGAGCAGTAGAAAACTCGCCCCTTGCCCAATGTCTTGATCCAGCCAATACCGGTGTCCACATCGGTGGGCCTAAACCCGTTGACGTTGCGGGTAGTCGGGTCACTCATATCGAGACTCATCAGAACACGCTGCTTGTCCCGCGAATATAATGGCGGATCAGTCCTGTATATCTCGTCTTTGATCTTAAAGCCCTTGCCCTCGAACGCCGCCATCAGCGGATGTCCGGGATCGTCAATCTTGATGGCCCAAGTCCCCCCGCCGCCCCAGGGATGACCGGTGAACCTGCCTCCCATCATCTCCCTGGCCTCGGGCCACTCGTTGAAATTGTCCGTGGCCGCGTGGATACCGGCGATGCCTTTGCCGCTCTTGACGAAATCCATCAGGGCCTTGCACCGCTCCGGCGTTTTTTCGGGATTGAACTTCAGACCCGTTGTATTGTTCAGACAGATGGCGTCATACTTTTTGAGGTTCTCCCGCGCAAACACCGAGTAGTCGTCCGTGAACGTGGCCTCGAAGGCCCCGGTCTTCTTGCCCATTATTTCAAGGGCCTTGTTCGCCACCGGGATGCAGCTATGATAGAAGCCCTCGCACCGCCAGAATACCAACAGCTTTCGCGGCTTGGCCGGCCTCACCGTCGGTTTCGACGGCATCGCCTCCTCAATCTTCCTTATCTCCTCGGGCTTGAGCTCACGCAGCTTCTCGGGTGAGGCTGCCTGCAATATGCCTGTCAGCACGGCAACGCACGAGCAAACAAGCAGTGCGGCTCTTGCACACATCAACCTTCGCTTCATGTCTTGCCCTTTCACTCTTCAATTATCGATAATCAATTGTCACAGGTGCCATGGGCTCCGCATCGGCCGAGACAGCATCCTGTTGGCCTCGTCACTGTTGAGAAAGACCTCCTTCTCAGGACTCCATTTGAGCTTGCGTTCGGTCAGCATCGCTATCTCGCCCAAGAGCCCCACGCTGATCGACCGATGAGCTATGTCTATCGGCGTGATAGTCTCTTTTCGGCTCTTGACGCAATCCAGGAAGTTGCGCAGGTGATCTCGACTTCTGTAGAGCCGAATTTCATCGGAGCCGATTGCCTCGTTCAGAACACTCTTGGGATCGGCGTCGAGCTTGCCGCGTCTGACATGGATCCAGCCCTTCTCTCCGTACCAGACCGTTCCCATTCCTTTTGGCTGCTGCCTGTCGTTGGCGACAACCATCGTCAGCCCGTCGGCATACTTGCACGTAAACTTGTATTGCGTGGGGGCGTCATAGATGCCGTCCTTCGGATATACCCCTCTGCCCTCGATTTCAACGGGGCCGGTTCGATCTAAGCCGAGTCCCCAATGAGCAATGTCAACGTGGTGGCCGGCCCAGTCGGTGAGCTGGCCCCCTGAGTAGTCCATCATCCACCGCCAATTCCAGTGGATTACCCCCCTGTACGGGACCCGGGGAGCGGGGCCAAGCCAGAAATCCCAGTCCACGCCTTCGGGGACCGGCTGCATGGTCTTGGTACCCGTACCGCCTCCGGTAGGCAGGCCCACTTCGACCGTGTGCACTTTGCCGATCCGACCGTTGCGGACCAACTCGCAGGCACGGTGGAAATCGCGGACCGAGCGCTGCCAGCTGCCCGTTTGCCAGATCCGGCCGTACCGCCGAACCGCATCGACCATCACGCGACCCTCGTGAATCGTGCGAGCCAGCGGTTTCTCACCGAACATATCCTTGCCGGCTCGGGCGCCCATGACAACCGGTATTGAATGCCAATGATCGGGAAGCGCCAATGATAACGCGTCGATGTCGTCACGCGCAATCAGCTCGCGGAAGTCGTGATACGTCGCGCAAGCGGTATTGCGGTATCTCTCATCGACCGTTTTCTTTGCGTTTTCACGGTGCCCTTTGTCGACGTCGCAGACGGCAAGCACTTTCGCCTGTCCCTGGCCCAGGAATCCTCGCATGTTGCCGGATCCTTGTGAGCCCACGCCGATACAGCCAATTGTTATCTTCTCACTTGGAGCATCCGCACCGAACACCGACGACGGGACTATATTGGGCAGTGCAACGGCGCCCGTTGTCGCGACTGTGACTGTCTTCAAAAATTGACGTCGATCCATATTCCTGTTTCGGGGCATGTCCAAACCTCCTTTCGGGTGTTCTTTTACACATGCCAGGGACTGCGAGTTGGCCGCGACAGCAGGCGGTTGGCATCATCATCTCCGACAAAGACCTCGTCCTGCGGGTCCCATCTGAGCGGCCTTTTCAATTTGTACGCTATGTTGCCAAGGTGACAGACCGTCACGGACCGGCACCCAATCTCGATGTCACAAATCGGCTTGGTCCGCTTGCGAACGGCATCGAGCCAGTCAACATAGTGGTTTCTGCTTTCATAGAGGTGTATTTCGTCGGGGCCGATCTGCTGATCCTTGAGACTCTCAGGCCAGGTTCGCAAGTGTCCGCGATTGGTCTCAACCTTGCCCTCGGTTCCCGTGAACAAGACACCGTTGGCGTTGTCCCTGGTCATCGTGACGCCGTTGGCGTATTTGTATGTTAGCACCTTGTAATCCTCGCCGTCGGGCGGAATAATCTGAACCGGCCCGGTATCGTCGGTTCCAATGCCCCATTGAGCTATATCGAAGTGATGGGCGCCCCAATCCGTCATTCCGCCCCCGCCATAGTAGCTATGACTGCGCCAATGTGGAAACCCGTCCCAGCTAAGGTGGGGCGACAATTCCGAGTGATAGGGCCGCCACGGCGCCGGCCCCACCCACATATCCCAGTCCAGGTAATCGGGCACAGGCATTGCCGGCAAGGGTTTGTCCCGGGGCGGACCACCGACACCCACCGTCACGTGCTTCAGCTCGCCAATATATCCGTTGCGAACCAGCTCGCAGCCCAGGCGGAAGTGCCAATCCGAGCGCTGCATGCTGCCGGTCTGGAAAATCCGGCCATACCGTCTGACCGCGTTCCCCATCGCTCTGGCCTCTTTGATTGTCTCGCTGAGCGGCTTCTCGCAATAGATGTCCTTGCCCGCCTGAGCCGATTGGATAACCGTAATCGCGTGCCAATGGTCGGGCGTGGAGATCACAACCGCATCAATATCATCGCGGGCCAGCAGATCACGGAAGTCCGCGTAGCTCTCGCATCCCTTGTATGAGCCGTTGCCCTTTTCGGCATAGTGATCTTCGACTATCTTCCTACCTCGCTGCAGCTTGAGCTTATCAACATCACAGGCCGCCACAACATGAGTGCCCGGCGAATTCAGAAAAGATCGCATGAGATGCTTGCTCTGTTTGCCCGCGCCGATAAAACCGAGCACTATTCGATCACTCGGCGCCGTATCGCCGGCCTTACCCAGCGCCGACGAGGCAACAACGTACGGAAAGCCGACAACCCCCACCGCAGAGCCGGCCATCCCCTGCAGGAACGAGCGCCGGCTGAGACAGTTCTTGCCAGCCATACCTGAGTTTCCTGTAATCTGAGACCTCCGCACCCGCTGATACGCTCACGGTGTGCGAAACGTCCCGGCTGTTACTTGTCAAATGCAGCGTCAAAGGCCACTTGAGACGGCTTGAAATCTGCCCTCTTGATATATTCGCACGCCTCCTTGGCGCCGTGTTCCCGGTCCATCCGGCTGTCTTCCCATTCGACCGAGAGCGGTCCCTGGTAGCCGACGTCGTTCAGCGCTACGATGATTTCCTCAAAATTGATGTCACCGTGACCTATCGACCGGAAATCCCAGTAGCGGCGCGGGTCTGCGAAATCTGTATGGCCGCCGAATACTCCGACCGTGCCGTCCCCATGACCCCACCAGACGTCCTTCATATGAGTGTGGAAGATACGATCGCCGAATGTCCGGATGAACTTGACATAATCGACGCCCTGATATCCCAGGTGACTCGGATCGTAGTTGAAACCAAAAGTTTCATGTCCCTTGATTGCATCTACCGCTCGTTGCGCCGAGGCAATATCGAACGCGATCTCCGTCGGATGGACTTCCAGGCCGAACTTCACACCCTCGGCCTTAAACGCGTCGAGAATCGGCGTCCACTTCTTGGCGAAGTCCTTGTAGCCGGCCTCAATCGCGTCCGGCGCCACAGGCGGAAAAGAATAGAGCAGGTGCCAAATGGAACTGCCCGTAAATCCATTGACCACGTCCACACCAAGCTTCTTCGCGGCCTTGGCAGAATTTATCAAGCCCTGCGCCGCCCGCTTCTGCACGCCCTTGGGATCACCGTCGCCCCAAACATCCTCGGGCACAATCGCCTTGTGACGTTCGTCGATGTTGTCGCACACAGCCTGACCGACTAAATGGTTGGAGATCGCAAATACCTCAAGGCCGTGCTTCTTCAAGAGCGCCCGCTTGGCTTTGCAATAGCCGTCATCCGACAAAGCCTTGTCCACCTCAAAATGGTCACCCCAGCAAGCCAGCTCGACCCCGTCGTATCCCCAGCTTGCCGCCTTCTTGGCCAGTTCTTCAAGCGGCAAATCCGCCCACTGCCCGGTAAAGAGTGTTACAGCTCTAGCCATTTGTCCTTCTCCTTGTCCAAAAATATGTCAGAAGCCTTCCTTAAAACACATCCTTCAACAGGAAAAAACGCCAACTTGCGACGTCCTATTGCGACCTACCCCGCTCCGCAGCTGTCCTTGCGTAAGCAGCGTTCTAAGAACGACTTACGCCCTCATCGAGGAGAAAGCACCCGTGCAGCCGACTCAAAACGCTTCATTATAACCACCGGCAGATGATAAGCAACGGGTTTTTTTCCCGGTCAAATGCGGTCGCAAGCAGATGCCTTACCGCTAATATAGCGTGCTCAATCCCGAACCAGCTACGAAGATCCGGTGTCTGCGGGCGAGCTCACATCGGGACAATCCAGATATTGCGGAAGCTCACTTCGTTGCCGTGGTCCTGTAGCAGAATCGGACCGGGTCCGGGCCCCTCCGGACGGCCCGCGCCGGTCTTGTTGGCTAACTCTGCATCGTCGTGAATCAAGACGCCGTTGTGGTATATTGTGATGCGGGCATTTTCCACCTTCTTGGCATTGCCACCGGCTCCGTCAAATCGAGCGGCTCTGAACATGATATCGTAGCTCTGCCATTCGCCCGGTTTTTTGCAGACGTTCCTATCCGGGGCCTTGGTCTTGTACAACGACCCGCACTCGTTGTTCTTCGGCTCCAGTCCGTACGAATCGAGTATCTGAACCTCGTAGCGCCTCTGAATATAGATGCCGCTGTTGCCTCGACCTTGTCCCTTCACGTGCGGGGGCAGCTGTGGCGTCTTGAACTCAGCGTGCAGAATGAAATCCCGATAGGCATCCTTCGTCATGATGCTGCCGCTCTTGGGAACGATCTGCATCGCATCGCCGATCTGCTTCCATTTGATCTGGCCTCCGCCTTGCCCTTCCCATTTCGAGAAGCCGGTGCCACCAAAGAGCACAGTCGCCGTCTTCGGCCGACTGAACTTCACCTGTACCTCGGGCGGTGCCGCATAGTCATGCCAGATGCGCTCGGCATCCGCTACTTCGATCTTGCCCCCATGTACATACACGCGGTACCGAAAGACATGATCGACCCCGGGCTCCATCACCCAGTCACCTGCCTGCGAAGGCGCAAAATTGAAAAACACTTGCCCTTCAGGCCATATCCGCATCGGCTCGGGGTGCCGGAAGTTCTTCGGGTGACTGTACATCGTCACGCCTTCCCACGTTCCGTTAATCTCACCCGCCATGTCACACCATCGCGCCCTTGTGGCGTGACCGTTCTTGCGGGTCTTGCCCTCGCTGGTCAAATACGCGGCATTCTCCTCGTCCCACTCGGCCGCAGCACGATAGCCAAACCCGCCGTACCGATACTCCTCCTGATACAACGGACTGTCCGCCACACATCGCTGCGTCGATTTGAAATCCCAAAGCCAATACCCCTTATCCGGCCCGCCGATGTTGTAGACCCGCACATCCCAGACCTCGTCCAGAACGACCTTCTCGCCCTCGGAGGTCTGAAGCGCCACATGCTCTTGCTTGGCCTCGAATCCCCCATACACCGGTCCACTTGTCTCCGACAGGAACTTCACAAAACGAACCGTTCCCTGACCGGCCTTGAGGTTCCAGAAATCGACCTCTTTGCCCTCAAACTTCGTCTTCGTCCACGGCATCCATATCCCGACGTGATGATAGTGGTCCTTCGGCTGTATGTTCGTCAGAACAGTCCCCGCCGGTGACCACAAGGGATGTATAAATGCACCGCGATCATACAAGCGGTCCTGTCCCTCCGGTGCCGGCACAATCGCGTGGTTGTATCTCAGTACCTTGTTCTCACCCACCTTCACATCCAGGAACTTGTCCGTTCGTGTCACATCAACGCCGCGCCCTTTTGCCCCCTTGAGCAACTCGTAGGTCCGCGTCTTTCCGGCGGCGGTAGTGCCCGACAGAATCCACCACAACCTCGGAACGACTCCCGGTTCCACCTGTGCGGGAACAGACATGCGGCCGGTACCGGTGACCTCCTCTAAATGAAATGCAGCCCCCCGCGCTGCTTCAGGTACCGCCGCGAGCGGCATCGACACCGGCGTGTCTATCCGCGCATGCTCGCCCGCTTCAACGGTGATCGTCGCCAGCGGCTCAGCACAAAAGCCCGACCGCACCGCAACAGAGACGCTCAGAATTACGCCGAGCGCAAACACAATTTGCCGCCACCGAAGTTTCTCTCCGACAGATTTCATCGCAATTCTCCTACTTGTAATAACCAAAGACACCCAAACGATCCGATTGAAGAACAGTAGCGTAACCGACTCGGCTAACTCAATCAAGGATCGTGATAGAGATTTAGCCAGTGATGCCCGCGGATCGGATACATACCCTTTCCGGCCGATGCAAACGTGCTATTTGCCTATCCCTTCACGCACAGCATAGGCTCAAGCTTAGCCACCTTCTTCGCCAGGCCCGCCTTCTCCGTGGCATCCACAACCGCAGCAACCTCCTTGTAGGCGCCCGGCGCTTCCTCGGCTATACCCCGCTTGGAGACCCCACGAATGATAATGCCCTTTTCACCGAGCCTCCTGATTATGTCTTCTCCGCGCCAGCGTTTCGTTGCCTGTTTGCGGCTCATGGCCCGGCCCGCACCGTGACAGCACGATCCGAATGCAAGTGACATGCCCTGCTTTGTTCCAGCAAGCACATACGATGCAGTCCCCATGGTTCCCCCAATAAGAACGGGCTGGCCGGCTTTACTCAAATCACTCGGCAACGACGCATGACCCGGGCCGAAAGCACGTGTGGCACCTTTGCGGTGAACGTATAATTTCCTGGGCTTTCCATCTACTACGTGCTCTTCGAGCTTGCACGTGTTGTGAGAGACATCGTAGAGAAGATCGAGATTGCCCTTGGGCAAAACCCGCTCAAAGACCTGCCTGACCAAATGTGTCAGGACCTGGCGATTCGCAAGCGCACAGTTGATCCCGCAGTACATCGCGCCCAAGTACTGCCGCCCCAGATCAGAGTCCACCCTCGCACACGCGAGTTCCTTTTCCGGCAAATCTATCCCCTGGCCGGCGGCAGCCTTGACCATCCTCGGCAGAAAATCCGTCCCTATCTGATGCCCGAGCCCCCGCGAGCCGCAATGAATACTCAGGACTATGTCACTTAACCCAATACCAAAGGCCGCAGCCAGGTCACTGTCACAGATCTCTGTCACCTTCTGAACTTCGAGATAATGATTGCCGGACCCGAGCGTGCCCGCTTGATCCGTTTGGCGTTCTTTGGCGCGATCCGATACGTGCTTTGGCTCGGCCCCGGCCATGCGACCATTCTCCTCCGTATGTTCGAGATCGCCCTTCGTTCCGTAATCACGACCAACCGCCCATTGCGCGCCGCCTCTGAGCATCTCGTCGATCTCGCGTCTCGAAAGACGCAGCTTGCCCGTGCTGCCAACACCCGCAGGTATCCTTTTCGAGAGCAGGTCCGCCAACTGGGTCTTGTGAGGCTCAACGTCGTCGACTGTCAGACCCGTGCGCAAAGCTCGCACGCCACACGCTATGTCGAAGCCCACGCCCCCCGCCGAAACCACGCCGCCTTTGTCCGGGTCGAAGCCGGCCACACCGCCTATCGGAAAACCGTACCCCCAGTGCGCATCAGGCATCGCATAGGAGGCCTTCACGATCCCGGGCAGCTTCGCCACATTTGCCGCCTGCTCGTAGACCTTATCATCCATGGCCTCGATCAGTGCGGCATCAGCATAGATGATCACCGGAACACTCATCTTCTCGGCGGGCTCCATGACCCATTCGCACTCGCCCCGCTTC
>CP070675.1:4030894-4035515 GCA_020352215.1 Phycisphaerales bacterium | reverse complement strand
ATTGCAGAATCCGACTGCTCGGCGGCCAAGCCGGGGAAGATCGCTTCGGCCAATCCGCTCTCTATCAGCATTGTAGCACCGGCGGCTCGATTCGGATCGACGAGGATGCCCTCCAATTCGAGTGCTATGCGCTCCCCGCTTATTCCGGTTATCCTGGCTGCATTGCTACAGACCGCCGACCAGGTGGCCGGCTCAATCACAAAGCCGAGCTGTGTCGAGAATCGCACCGCCCGCAACATCCTGAGGTAGTCCTCGCCGAACCGCTCCTGGGGCCGGCCGATTGTTCGGACTATCTTGTTCTTTAGATCTGCCTGCCCATCGACGTAATCGATCACCTCGTTCTGCGCCGGGTCGTAGAACATTCCGTTTATGGTAAAATCTCTTCGGCTGGCATCCTCAGCGGCGCCACCGAACTGCACCTTGTCAGGATGTCTGCCGTCGGTGTATCCGCTCTCCGAACGGAACGTCGCAACCTCGACCTGTCGGCTCTCGATCAAGACGATCACGACGCCGAACTTCGCCCCGACCTTCAGCGTGCGCCTGAACAGTCGCATCACATCCTCGGGCCTTGCGTCGGTGGCGACGTCATAGTCTTTCGCCCGCCTGCCAAGCAACATGTCACGCACGCAGCCACCGGCCAAAAGGGCCTGGAAACCGTTGCGTTTCAGCTGCTTGACTATCTGTATGGCTGCCTGTTTGCTCGTCATCGTTTCGTATTGCGAAATATGGTTACGGTCATAGTCCCCCACGTGCGCCGTTCTTCGGTTTCAAACTGCCCATATCGCTCCGGCAATAACGTACTGTGGTGGGTCCTGACTACTACAATGCCGCCGGGCGTCACCTGCTCGCCCAACAATTCCATTACACGACTCAAGGCCGAACCTTCACCGGCATCGCCCGTAGCCGCATACGGCGGGTCCACAAAGACAAGGTCGTAGTCGCGCGTATCCGAACCGACGGGCGCGCCGACTTTGAACGCGTTGGCCCTAACGACTTTCGACTCCTTGACGAAGCCGGCCTTGTCTATATTTCTATTCAGGATCGCCGCTATCTTGGGGTCCTGCTCGACAAACGTGACGAGCTCGGCTCCCCGGCTCAGCGCCTCAAGACCGAGAGAGCCTACTCCGCAGAACAAATCAGCCACAATGGCTCCGGCCGGCAGGTCATATTTATAGAGGACGCTGAAAAGCGACTCCTTGACACGGTCGGTTATGGGTCGAGAGTCCCGCGTCTTTGGGCTAAGCAGTTTCATCGCTCGTTTTGAACCGGCTATGATCCTCATCGGACTACAATATACTGCAACACCGGTTCCTGAGCGAGGAATTTTGCCCGAATCGGCGGGAGCTTCAGAGCAGGAACTCGTGGATTTGGACGGCGCACTGGCGGAACTTCTCGGCAGGTAGAGTCACGGTCTGCCACTTGGGGCTGCGGCGCTTCATGGAGTTGCGGTAATCATCCAGCCTCACCGCAAAGAACATATATCTTCTCGCCTCAAACTCGAAGACTTCTCTGCCGTCAAAGTCGACGTCGATGTTCTCCACTTTGTATGCAAAGACAAAGACGCCCTTGTGGTCGGGCCCGAAGACCTCTTGCCACTTGGTCAGGCCTTCGACATCTTCGGTCGTGACCCAACATTCAAAGCCGGCAAGTTTCTCAAAGCTGGTGCCCTTGAACTTTCTGCCTTTGACCTCGGCAAGAATGACCTGGCCGCTCCGTGGGTACAGCAGGAAATCAAAACTCTTGAGCTTGTGACGTGCAAAGGCCGGGTTTCTGTGCTCATCGGCCGTGACGTACTCGACGCCGTTGTCGATCAGCCAATTCTCGAACGCCCGCTCGTAATGGTTCGGGGAAAACTCCCTCATGTGTCTCTGGGTTCCAGGCCACTCAGAAACGCCCCGTAGTCAACCAACTCCTGCTCCCCGGTCGTCATGTCTTTGATTGCAAGCTGATTGCTCTCGGCAAACTCCTGTCCGATGATTATGCACTTGGCGGCGTTCTGAGCCGAAGCCTCTTTGAGCTGCTTGGAAAGCCCGCCAAGCTTGTAACTGAAATTAGCAGAATACCCTCTCGAACGCAGCTCGGCGGCGACTTCGTACATCGTACCGCCAAAGAGCTTGTCTGCGAAAGTAACGAAGTAGTCCAGTCGCCTCTTGCCAAGTTGGCTGTCCAACAGCCCTTTCTCTCGGAGCAGAAGCTCCAGGACGCAGTCACCCATGCCCATCCCGGTAGCGGAGATCGCCGGTCCGCCGAAATCCCTCAAGAGATTGTCGTACCTTCCGCCCCCGGCGATGGCCCGCAACTCTCCCGTTGCGCCATGAACCTCAAACACGATGCCGGTGTAATAGGCAAGGCCGCGCACAATGCTCGGATCGAAAACGCAGTATTCAGCAACACCCATGACTGCCAAAGACGCGAAGACCGTCTCGAGTTCAACGACAGCACGCTCAATGTCACTGTCCATTGTGACTGCTTGCCCTATCTCGTCTATAGAGGCGACGGCCATGAAGCTGGAGATCTCGTCCGCCTTGGCTTGCTCGCCGACCTTCTCAAGGAGCATCTGCTCGAACGTCTCTGCGGGCAGTTTCGTTTTCTTGTCGAGTAGAGCGTACAGAACGTCAAGATCATCTTCAGAAATACCGACACTCAGGAGCACCGCAGCCAAGAGCTTCCTGCTGGATATTCTGATCTGTATATCTTTGGGCGTGAGCCCGACCATACGAAGATAATCGATGGTTGTGAAGATAAGCTCCGCATCGGCAACGCTGCTATCGACGCCGATGATGTCGATATTCCACTGGAAGAACTCGCGGAGCCGGCCTTTCTGAGGGCGCTCGGCCCGGCACAGTCTCGGCACGGAAAACCACTTGATCGGCCTCGGTAGGGAATTGATCTGCTGATTCACCATCCGCGCCAGCGTCGGGGTGATCTCCGGCCTAATCGCCAGGTCTCTGCCGCCCCGGTCCTGCAGCGAGAAGAGCTGCTCGACGATTTCATCACCGCTCTTTATCTGAAACATCTTCAGATACTCAAATATCGGCCCATCGTATTCTTCAAAACCGTTGCGGACCGACACCTTCTTCCAGCCGTCGATCATCCAGTTTCGCACGGCCATCTCCGGCGGGTAGAAATCCCTCGTACCTTTTACCGGCGGTATCTTCATCGTTTCTTTCTTCTCTGTTTCCCGACCTTCCTGGCCTTGTGCTTTTCGCTCACATTGTTGTCGAATTTTATTCTTATGTATTCTTCCATTTGCCTATCGTCGGTGAAGTGCAGCTCGTAGTCGTATTCGCCGTCAACCAAATCGCAGTCGGCGTGCCGGTAGCCTCTGCAAATCCTCGGCCTTTTGTCGTATATGTCGCAGCGATAATCGTCTTCAGACAGATGCCGACATTTGTTCTTTACATTGATGTACCAGTCGCCGTCCTCCACGAATACCGTTATGTCTTCGTGGCACAGATACCACCGTATGTCGTCGTAGTCTTCCTTGTCTTCCGGCGTCTCGATCGGCAGCGCAAAATATCTGCAACACAGCCCGGTGCATTTATCACATTGAGTCTTCTTGGCCATTACGACAAACTCCCTGATACCCCTAACATCACGTCTTGCCTATGGGAACTTGCTACTATAAGGCATCGACCACCGCCCGTCAAGACGCGCAAAATCACTTCTTCTCAGGCACAGACACAGACATAGAACGTTGCGTCCCCGCCTCTGAAACGCCAGAGCGCGGCAATCCGCGAAGCGTCGCGAGGGGTAGCCAACGGCAACCGTGGTGATCAAAGGCGGGCCCTTCACTGCGCTCAGGAGGCCCAACGATCGGATTGCCACGGCCTTCTGCAAAGGCCTGGCAATGACGACAACCGGCTTGCTGGGCTCGTGAATCGCGGCTCACATACATCAAGCCACTTCCCCAAGAATCTACAGACCCGGAAACCCGGAAATCTTGCACGAATACCTTGCACTGCGACAGGAGATCGGGTTATAATCGGTATCACAACTCAGCGGTAAGCAACATCGGGGATAATTGGGAGACGGCGTATTGCAGGAACCTTCTCTGACGGGGAAGGAGGATCGCCATGCGCAAGCGAGCGGCCTTTACGCTGATAGAGCTTCTGGTGGTGATCGCTGTCATTGCCCTGCTGATGGCGATCCTTCTGCCGTGCCTGCAGCGGGCCATGCGGCAGGCCAAGGCCGTTGTTTGTCAGTCTAATCTCAAGCAGATGGGCACGATCTGGGCGACGTACGCCAGTGAAAACGACGGACTGTTGCCCGACGGGGACCTTAGCTCAGCCGTTGTGCTTCGCTGGGACTGGGTTTGGGGTAGCGGCTATGGTCCATATGGGGACCCGGCTTTGGCCACCAGCACCGAGCGCATGCGTTGTTGTCCTATGGCCACAAAACTGGCGAATCCATCCGGCATCGACGACCCTGATACCGACATGCGCAACTCTGCTGGAGGCACATTCTTGGCCTGGGGCAGGTTCTTCCCCGAAGGCTTGGTCCGGTGGGATACCTACGGCAGCTACGGCTCGAACCCTTGGGTTCTTGGGTACTACCACCTGGATGCGCGCGATCCGCGTCCCTGGAGGACTCTCGCTGTCAAGGTTCCCAGTGATATTCC
>CP070675.1:3986196-4030794 GCA_020352215.1 Phycisphaerales bacterium | reverse complement strand
CGCAGATTGACGGCGGTCGGATATTCATAGGGATTAATGATAGGGAGCTAAAGCATCCCGTGTTGAAGCGGACCGGCGGGGGAATTGTGATGTGTCTGGAGCAGGCGACCGGTAAGATGATCTGGCAGATGGTGATTCCGCGGTATATGGAGGGGAATGACCCGCCATTCCACTTCAATCACTGGACATGCGGCGTGTGTTCGAGACCGGCGGTCGATGGTAAGCGATTGTACGTCGTCGGCCCTCGGGGCGATGTGCTTTGTCTGGATCGCAATGGTCAGGCAGACGGCAACAACGGGCCGTTCCTGCGGGAGATCGAGTACATGGGTGTCCCTGAGGACTCCAGCTATGAACTTGCCGAGACCGATGGAGATATCATCTGGCGTTTTGACATGATTAAGAAGCTGTCGGTGGTGCCGCATGATGTTTGTGGTAGTACGACTCTGCTGCACGGTGACTATCTGTATGTCTGCACTTCCAACGGCATGGATGATACTCACAGGAACGTTGCGAATCCGTTGGCTCCCAGTCTGATTGTGCTGGACAAGCACACCGGCAGGCTGGCAGCCACAGACGGCGAGCTGATCGGCAAGCGAATGTTTCACGGGCACTGGTCCTCGCCGGTGGCGACGGAGATTGGCGGGCGAGCCATGATTCTCTTCGGCGGTGGCGACGGCGTGCTATACGCGTTTGAACCTCTCGGCTCAGAAACGAGCAACGAAAAAACGCAAAAGCTAAGAAAGATCTGGCAATATGATTGCAATCCGCCCGACTATCGGCGGCGAGAAGGCAAAACGATTCCATACGCCAGTTGGAACAATAAAAGCCCGGATGGACCCAGTGAGATCATCGCTACGCCGGTGGTCTATGAGGATCGCATCTATGTTGCTATCGGCCAGAGCCCTATCCACGGCCCGGGCAAGGGTATGCTTTCTTGCATCGACGCCGCGACCGGTCGGAGGATCTGGGAGACCCGTGTGGTCGGTCGCAGTCTGTCCGATGTGGCGATAGACGATGGATTGCTGTATATCTCCGATTTCACCGGCCGATTGTTTTGTCTCGACGCGGATACCGGAGAGCAAAACTGGCAGCATGAACTGGAAGCCGGCGTCTGGAGTGCCTCGCCGGTGGTAGTAGGCGGCAAGGTGTATATCAGCACCGAAAAGAACCTATTGTGGGTCCTGAAGGCCGCTCGGGAAAAACAGGTGCTGTCCCGCTCTCGCCTCAAGTCCATGGCAATCACCCCGGCGGTTCATAACGGCGTATTCTATTTCCCCACGCAAAGACGGCTCTTCGCGCTTAAGATCAACTCCGAACCATCCCAAATGAGCAATTAGCCACCACGTAACACATGACTTGTGTGGATTTCTGCGAAGGCAAGGCGGCCGCAGGCGACACTTCGCGGCCCCCGATTGGTGCTGCGAATGCGACGCAAACGCAAGCGGAGCCGTGGATTTCTTCGATTTCGCCATCCTCAGCGCGCCGCAGCCAGAGGATACGGCCCCCTAAGTCGCACCGCAGCGTAAGCGTCCGATGAACTACACCCTGCGATGCCGAGGCAGTGGCAGAAATCAGTTCTCCGGTAACAACTCCCACAAGGGGCGCGGATAGTCCAAACCTTCGAGAATCCACCAGATGTTTTCCGTGCCGTTGGCCGTCTCCTCCACGAAGTCCCGGCCAGCTTCGAGCAAGGTGCCAGAGGTCTCTATCTCCGCTGCGGTCTTGCCTGTGCCGGCGGTTTGCGTTCCGTCACCTGCTGTCCGCGAAAATGAACCTAACACCGTTTCGTTACCCTGGAAGCAATTGTTGGGAGATTGCCTTCTTCTACTTCTGCGGCTTGGCGAGGACAAGGTCCATGCCGCAGATCGGACATTTCCCAGTCTTCCACATCTTGATTTGTGGATGCATGGAGCAGCTGAATACGATTGCTGGGGCAGTTCGCGCGCGCCGCGACGGGAATGAGGGGCACGGCGCACACCGGGCATTCTCCCGTTTTCGGGAGTCTTACCTGTGGATGCGCCGAACACGTGAACCAGGTGAACACGGTCGGTGCGTCAACTTCCTATTCCAGTTCAAAGGCCAATTTTGTCCTGATACCTTCTTCCGTAAACTTGAACTCCACGGAAAAATCGATCATGCGGCCGATGAAATTGAATAGCTCTTCACTCTCTGTCATTTGTACAGGCTGGCGAGGGAAATTATGATTCCCGTGAACGGAACAATAGACAATGTCACGTTGTGAATCATGGATATAGCTCCCTCCACACGGGCATCGCAGGGTCACACCTTCAACCTTCCTGCTGATCTCGTTCAGTGTTTGTTCGGTCGCGTTGTGACATTCAACCAGGACACGAACAGGCTCAATGTTCATTAGACAAGCGCTGCGCATCCGTTCCTGCCAGCCAATCCGAATGACAGGGCGAAGGCGGTCAAACGCACGTGGCTGGATTTTCAAGTGAATATTTGCCGTGGTCTTGGCGTCCGTACCCTCCTGCATTCTGTCCAGTGAATCCAGGACTTCTTCGAGCACGTAACGTTTTGTCGATAGAATCAAGCGTTTCGAGGCAATCGCATAGTGGAGACGGAACTTAATCATGAACAGCTGGAAAGCAAGCGTGTTAATCTCATGTCCCTTGTATTCTCCGGCAGCATAAGGTTCGACGTCGAACATGAAGAAATCACCCCGATTCCGCGACGCAGACCGCCAGTGAACGGCCTTGGCCATCCTACGAATGGAGGCTTTGGCCAAGTTCTCATCTTCGAGTTCGACTACGAAGTAAACCGGGAGATTGACAGATGAGGCAATCAGCCCGGTCACGATTTGATTTTCGAGGTTCATCCATCCACCGAACATGCCCATGCCTTCCTCGGCGAACGTAAACAGTACATCACTGTCGTAGAAGGCTACCGACAAATTCTCCCCAATCCATTTCCTGATCTCTGGGGAGGTGAAAAGAACCTCTTTCGGTATCCATCGCAGGATATTATCGACCTGGTTGCTCTCTGCGCCCAGTTTGCTCGTAATCGAAACGATGGTGTTCTTGGTCAACACCTGTGAGTTCAGATGAACGGGCTCACCGCCGATCATCTGTCGCAGTTGGTTGTAGATGCTGTTCTCAATCAGCGGCAGGATACAAGTTTCTGCTTCGATTCTGTCCCCGAGCCACAGACGAATACCTATCGGGTCAAAGAAGCGACTCCAGTACCTGCTGTACCGCTCGACAAACTGCTTGTAATCCCTTGCCTCATACTCTGCAACCTTGTCGAAGGAAATGCTGGAGATCGGTGTGCAATACTGCAGGCAGTTGTGAACCGTACAAAAGGCCCGCCACGATTCATCGAGCGAATAGGTCCCACCGTCGGGACACCGGTTCACTTTTTCGCTCAGATACTTCTGCTCAATCAGGGTTTCGATTGATGGCTTGTTACGCATCTCAGACTGGTACATCATTCCGGCATTCGCAATCATCCGCAGGTGGTTCTGGCAGACAATACGCCGCTGGGCCTCAATCTTCCATCGCGGGCTGAGCAATTTTCGAATGAACGAATCCGAAAGGTAAATAAAACCGTCCTCCTCCTCCGCAGTGCCGGGAAATATCGTTCGCATATACTGCAGATCGAGGTTATCGGCCATCGACTTTCGCTTTTTCGCAAACGTATCGATAATCAGTTTCAGCGTGTCCATGGAATTGGAGTTGACTTTGTACTCTCCCAAATAAGCCGAGTGGGATGAAATTCTACGGTTAGGTGTCACAATGCTCCGAATAGAGACCCCCTCGTATTCCATTTCGGATGCTTTGGCATCCCGATTGGCCCTCAGCACTCCATTAGCATATTCGTTCGTCATTCTGTCAAAAATGCTGCGACCCTTAACATGAATTATCAGCGCAATATCCGAACCTTCCTTCACAAAAGGATCGCCTCCGGTAATTGCAACCTCACCAATAACAAAATCACCAAACAGTCGTGTGAGTGCCGACAGATCAATGCAAAGTTGATTCATATATCGGCTCGGTAGGTCGGAATCGCGCGCGCTAACGGTCATTGCCCGCAGCAGGCTACCTCCCCACTGTTTGAACAAGTCACTGGCAGCTATTTCCTTCGAAATACTGCTGAAATGACAGTAGTAATTGTCATAGGGAATAAGGCCGGCAACAGGGAATACTTTGGGCGTGCGCCCCCCAAGCATCTCATCGAAAGGATGAGACTTGACGGTAGGCCCCTCGAGCGTACTAATTGCAACGTCCCTCCCTAATGGAAATTCTCGCCGGCCTGTCATCTCCTCCAATTGCAGCGATTCCTGTATTGCCAACGCTCCGGTCGTCATGGCATAAAGATCCGCAGTTCTACTCGGTCGCACACTCCGGTCTCGGAGTATTTCCCTGAGCAGGCTGTCAGACAAGCCATACCTCTGCCGGGACTGAAGCAGACAATACTGGTAATAGCTCGTGTGTGGGCTGTCGAGCACGCGTACCATGTATTGCCTCGCCTGCGCCGTTGCCCACTCCTTTAGCAGCTCCGCATTTCCGCCGTCCACTCGTGGCAGATCGAGCTCGATCGATGCGATAAGACTCGGCTCGGACAGCAATTCCTCCGAATCGCGCCCGAAAACGCTCAGTTTAACCTCACCACTGCCCTGGAAGCGTCCAAAAACTTTAAGAGAACGAGCCGCTGATACTTTCGGCCTGGCTACCTCACGCGCTTTCAACGAAACTTTTGGCATTTCTCTGCGGAGACGTCTGTAAGTTGCTTCCAGGGCCGCTGAGAGTTCCTCTGGCGTCATTGCCTCCACGTGAGTATCCAGAAACAGAACGTTAATCTCGCCGCTGCAAAACTCAGGATTTTCATAAGCAACAATATTACCTGGCTCAGAGGAAGTAGATTGTCCAGCAATATAGATGTAGCTGGGACCGTCAAAACCCGTCGGCTTAAACGGTGATTCAGGGTATATGGGCAGGTACTTTTTCTCAACAAGCACCCGGAGATTCGGTGGGAATTTGTCACCGTAGTCATTCGCATATATCAAGCAGGCTCTTCCTATCGCCCACAGATTCTTCCTGGACAAATTAAGTTGATTGACGGACAACGTCGCTTCCATCAGACTCTCGGCGGCAGACTCCGTAGATTCAACGTATAGCAGATAAAGCTTTTTGTTACTCGCCCGGACAGTGAACACCGTTGTGCTGACATCGATATTGGCCGGAATCCCAATATCGACAGAGAATGCTCCGATGTCGCCGGCTCTATAATAATGGATCGGCTTTTCTGCTCCTGTTGCGTCGGAAGAATGTAGAAGCAAGAGTGCCGTAATCAGAAACGCCCGAATTGTATATCTATGCTTTTTCATATATCACGTCCCGTAGAATAAACCATTAGACTCAGAAACCAAGATCAGATAGATAGGTTTTCCGCACAGAGTAATTCTGCTTCAAACAAAACTACCATTAGAGACTATCGCATTCACTACGTTTCCCTTTGTTATCCATAGTTAAATCCAAAGCAGTGTCCAGCTTGAGCCTTCATTGGCCACGTTGGCATGGTCGTCCACGTAAGTGACTTTGGCACGGCAAATGGGCAGAACAAGACCATGGCGAGCGGCAAAGGGATTACCCGCAAAACTCGTGAATCACTCACGGTCGTCATTCTCGATCCTCGGTCTCCCATATTCGGGCTCCAAGACAACCGGTGCACTTCCGGATGCCGAACCTAACGAATCGAATTGACTAGACAAAATCTCTCTTCAGAGTTGATACACTTGTACTGTACCAGATAACTACCGTGTGTCAAATTACATCACAAAAAAATGCGGAAATCCTCGCGTCTGCATACGAACAACGCGCGTCTGGGATTCTGCTATTTGCGTACCTTCAGACAGCCTTTCCAGCCTGACGGTGTCAGTTCAGCAACTCGGCTGGCCGGGTGGGTGCTGGCCCGCGTTTTGGGCCGAGAAATGTGGCTGTCGAAAAAAAAGTGTGACGAAGACGCCTTAGCGCTGCGCAAAATGGCGTCACACCGCCGGGAAAGATCTTGCAGCGGCACGCCCTGCCGGCTTGGTGACCATGCAATAGCTAATTGGTTAGGGCACTATCTCTTGTGAATCGGCTCCAGATAGATATTGCGAAACTCGATAGGGCTGCCCTCACTTTGCAGACAGATTGGGCCGGACGATGGATTACTGTCGGTTCCCTTATTCTGGAGCAGGCCATTGACGAGAAGTGTCACCGTCTTGCCGTCACAGGTAATGTCATAAGTATTCCACTGGCCCGGAGGTTTCTCGTTCGATGGATGCTTCTTCTTGCCGTTGGCGTACTGCTCCGGTCCGATCTGCTTGCCGTCAACCACAATCGTCGAATGGCTCAGCAACCAGAAGTCTCCGGCGTTTTCATGCATCAGTTGCGCCTCGACACACTTGGGCCAGACGCGATCGACGCCTGCTCGGTGCAGCAGCACGCCGCTATTCGTCGGCTCGGCCGGCCAGCGCCATTCGAGGTGCAGTTTGTAGTCGGCGTAGCTGTCGACCGTGCGGATATAGCCGTTGGGCTTGCCCTCGCACCGAATAACGCCGTCACGTACCGACCAGACCTTATCGACCGTCCACTTCTTGTCGGCGTCTGGTTTGTCATCGGGGATGAAGCGGACCCAGCCGTCGAGGTCCTTGCCGTTGAACAGAACGGTTTTCTTGACGGGCTTGACCGGCCAAGGCTTGTCCTTCGCCGGCTCGATATAGATGTTTCTAAATTCGATCGGCGCGCCTTCGCTCTGCAGGCAAATCTTGCCTTCCGTCACGGCGCAGTCACTGGCCTCGTTCATGAGCTTGCCGTTGACATACGGCCGGACGGTCCCGCCGACACACCACACTTCGTAGACGTTCCACTGGCCGGGTTCCTTTTCGTTATGCTCGCCGTATTTGATGACCCGTCGGCCGCGGACGCGGTGCCCGCCGGACTTGTGCTCGTTGAACTCCAGACCGCCGATCTCCCAGAAGTCACCCTGGTTGCGGTAGGCGCCCTGGCACTCAAGGCTCTTGGGCCAGACGCGGTCCTCTCCCACCATGTGCACTAAGACTCCGTTGTTGCCCGGATTGCGCGGCCAGCGGTATTCGAAGTGAAGCTTGTAGTTCTTGTATGCCTTGGCTGTACGGATGTAGCCGGCCGGTTGGCCCGTGCAGGTGAGAATCCCGCCGGGCTTGACCGCCCAGGTCTCATCTACGTTGCCGCGACCCTCTCTCAGATAGCGGAACCAGCCGTCAAAGCTCTTCCCATCGAAGAGCACGACCTTTCCCCCTGGCTCGATCGCCTCTGCCGCACTACACACACGGCCGGATAACACTACGATGACCCCCATCACAGCAAGCAATGACACGATACGCTTCATTTTTCGCTCCTTTCCGGGTACTTCCCTTGTTAATCTCATTTGTTGCCCTTGATCCTCTTATCTCTGCTAAACCGAAAGCCAATATGTTAGCGGAACTCCGTAAGTTGGCCACGATGCGATGTTATTTGACCAAAAACCCAACGGCCTTCCCTACACGAAACTCTCACACGCAAGTATATTGGATTCGCCTTGGATAGCAAGAAAACAGTGGCGTCAGTCTTGCAGAAAAGCGGAAAAGGCAAATGCGCCATTTTCTCAACAGACGTTGGATAAATGAAAGGCGTGTCTTGTGGAACATACGGTCATGACCATGATATGAAAATGCCGCTTGAGTCCCCCTGCTCCACCTCAGGCACACTCGCCGCCGCGATCGGCAGGCCCACCCAATGCTTCCCTTCGCTTTCTGTTTTCTTATCACTCGTGCCGAAGTACGAATACAAACCATTAACATCACAAGCATTATATGCTATCATGTCAGTATGATCGAAGAAGTATTTCAACAAGCGCGTGCTGCAAGTGCTTGCCTCAGGGCAACGGTCATTCTGCTTCTCGCTGCAATGGGGCCAGCCTGCGAGGGGGTGATATCGGCCAAGATCGGCGTCGAAGAGATTATTTTCGCTCAACGGCAGCCCGGCACAGGCGGCCACTGGTATGAGAACTTCGGCTACTATGCCCACGATGAAAACGAAAAGACCTACAGGGCCAAGGGTGCTTTGTGCAAGCTGAATCTCGTCAGCGGGAAAGTCACATTATTGCTCGATGATCCCGAAGGCTCGATTCGCGACCCCCAGGTCCACTACGATTGTGACAAAATTCTGTTTTCCTATCGAACGGGGGGCACGGATTATTTCCATCTCTACGAAATGAATATCAACGGCGGCGGGCTCAGGCAGCTCACCTCGGGGCCGTACGATGATATTGAGCCGACTTACCTGCCCAGTGGACAGATCATGTTCTGTTCCAGCCGCGGTGATCGCTGGGTTCCCTGTTGGTACAGCCAAGTGGCGATTTTGTATACCTGCAACGGTGACGGAACGAACATCCGGCCGGTTTCTGCCAACATTGAGCATGACAACACGCCTTGGCCGCTACCGGACGGCCGCGTGATATATGAACGCTGGGAGTATGTTGACCGCAGCCGTGTTGCGTTCCACCATCTCTGGACGGCGAACCCGGATGGCACCGGTCAGATGGTCTACTACGGGAACCTTCACCCCGGAACACTGATGATTGACGCCAAGCCGATTCCCGGCAGCAACAACGAGGTTGTGGCGGTATTCTCCCCCGGGCACGGCCGTAAGGAACATGAGGGGGCCATTACGATCGTGACGCCCAAAGCGGGGCCGGACGCCGTGGCAGCAGCTCGCCAGATCACAAGAAAAGAGGATTTCCGCGACCCCTATCCGCTCTCGGGGGACTGTTTCTTGGTGGCTCGGGGGCCGCAACTGCTTCTGATGAATAGACGAGGCGAAACACGGGAAATCTACAGCTTGCCTGCAGAGCTCGCCCGGGCCGACGTCGAGTGTCACGAGCCTCGTCCCTTGAGAGCTCGGCCGCGAGAGCCGGTGATTCCACAGCGTAGCGATCCGCGACGGGCAACGGGGCGGCTGATTCTGCAGGACGTATACGCCGGACGGCGAATGGAGGGCGTCAGGCGAGGCGAGATCAAAAAGCTCCTCGTGCTGGAATCCCTGCCTAAGCCGATCAATTACAGCGGCAAGATGCCACCCATGAGCTTCGGCGGGACCTACACGCTGGAGCGCATCCTGGGTACGGTCCCGGTCAAGCCGGACGGGTCCGCCTACATGGAGCTGCCCGCCATGCGGAGCCTGTTCTTCGTCGCTCTGGATGAAAATGATAATTCCGTAAAACGGATGCACAGCTTCCTGACCGTCATGCCGGGCGAGACAACAAGTTGTGTCGGCTGCCACGAGCAGCGCCAAAAGGCGTCGTCCTCGTCGTCGGCCGGCCGGCTGCAGGCTCTCAAGGAACCACCCAGTCAGATCATGCCACTCGCAGGCATCCCGGATGTATTCGATTATCCGCGCGATATCCAACCGATCCTGGACAAGTACTGCGTGGAATGTCACGACTACGATCAGCGGAGTGGCGGTGTCATCCTCAGCGGCGATCACGGGCCGATCTTCTCCCACAGCTACTACACGCTCACCGCCCGAGGATTGTTTTCCGACGGACGCGATCGCCTGGTGACCAACCTGCCTCCGCGCTCGGTCGGCACCTCGGCCAGTCCATTGATGAAGATGCTCGACGGCAGCCACTACGATGCCAAACTCACACGACACGAACAGGACATGATCCGCTACTGGATCGAGTCGGCAGCCCCGTATCCGGGCACGTATGCGGCGCTGGGCACGGGCATGATCGGGGGCTTTCCCAAGAGCGTCCTTGAGACGAGCGACCGCCAATGGCCCAGCTCGGTGGCAGCGGCCGAAGCCATTCGCAGACGCTGCACGGGCTGTCACGACAGCTCACTGCCAATGCCGCAGTATCTGTCCGACAATCTGGAACTCGTGCTGTCGAACCCCGACTTCAACGACATCCGCATACGATTGTCGCGGCACCTTATGTTCAATCTCTCGCGTCCCGAGAAATCACTGATCCTGCTGGCGCCGATGGCCGCCGACGCCGGAGGTTATGGCCTCTGTAAGCAACGAGACCAGAACGGGCGTTTCGGCGAGTCCGTGACGGTTTTTACCGACACAAACGACCCGGACTATCAGAAGATCCTCGCAATGTGTCGAGACGGCAAAAAGCGGCTCAAACAAATCAAGCGGTTCGACATGCCGGGCTTTCGTCCCACGCCGAGCTACGTCCGCGAGATGAAACGGTACGGCATCTTGCCGGCCGACTTGCCCGAAGATGCCCCGATCGACGTGTACGCGACCGACCGAGCGTATTGGCGTTCCCTATGGTGGCAGCCAACCATATCAGCCGGCACTCAGCTCTTTATGCCCTAAGGTATTTGTCCCAATAGTTCTCAGCTCTTGCGGTTGATGGCGGCATCTCGACATACATGCTCGAGTTTTTGGGCTTTTTTTTGCGGGAAAGCTTGCTGGTTCCGCCAGAAAACTCTTGCAATCTCAACGAGATCTGATATTCTGAGACTTGAGGTCTTCAGGAGATGTTCTGTGAAGCGCATATGGGGAATCGCGGGTAAGGAGTTCTGATATGCGTCGAACCGTTCCTACGAGAGGATTCAATCTCGACGATCCTCCGCCGTATACCGATGTCTTTGGCGAATACCATAGAGCAGGCATGCGTAAGATCTACTCTGCCATGGCCAGGGACGGTCTAAGTGGCGGCGTAAGCAATACCGTTTGTCTCGATGGTTCCGTACAGGAAGTGACTCCGTTTGATACATTGCGGTATGCGATAGGAATCAAATAAGACCTGTGCGTCACAACTACCTGTCTCGACCGGGCGGGTAGGTGCGGGCTTAATCACGATTTACTTGCTGGGTTCTTGTGCTGCAAGACCAGTGTTGTGTGGCTTCTCAATACGGAACCATATAAACATTCTTAGCCGACCTAACCTACTTTAATCGTTGACGGAAGTCACCGCCTTTAAGCGGTAGAAGATTCACTCTATTCTAAGAAGAAAGAAGGAGGCATGACCAAAATGACTTACACCATAATGCGGGAAATTGAAGATGAAGATCCTAAGACCCAACCCGAATCAAATAGGAAAATGGAGGAACATGGCAACCAACGCGCCGACAAAAAAAGTGACAGGGACCGCGGCTACATTAAACTGCTCTCCCGTCTATCTAGGTGGATCCGAAAGACCTGATGGCCGCCATGGCAGTAACTCGTGCTTCGAGCATAAACGCGTCAAGCTGAAACTGTCACCTGAAGGTGAGAGTTCTGGCCCTCTCAAAGTGAGCCGAGAAACAACACAATTGGCACAACGGAGTTATCTATGTCAAAATTTTCCCACACGAATGCTTTTGTGGGTTCTGAAGCGCATCTGCTCGCTGACATAGAGCATGAGCGAGCCACTCTTCAAAATGTTAGATCGTGTGAACTCTTAATCCGCGTTGCAACGCTCAAGACTATGGAGGAGCGTTTCAGGAGGCTCGCCATCCAAGAACTGCTGTACGATGAGGCAACGGCGGCGAGGCTTCAATGCCGAATGCAGCTTCACAACTATGTGAATGACCTTGCGGATATGCTTCTCACGTTTTTTCCTCACGGCCAGTCACTATGTCCCCTGGAAGATATGCCAGTAACACTTCAATCTGCAATCCGGGCTAGATTAGAAGGTGGTTCTAATGGTAAAGTCTCGAGTAGTCCATCTAGGTGATCCAAATGTCGTTGGCGAAGTGCATCGCACGGTTTGGCAGTCCCTTCATGCACTGGCTCGTCGCCCTCACATTCAACAGAGAACTGTTTTCGCTTCTGCCGAAGCCTCGAAGTCCCCTCTCGGTATATCAACTGGCCTCTGTTTTGAGAGCACCCCTCCCTATTTGTATTTGGATGCCGTTCCCGACTGTGGTTGCGGATTCTACTTGGCGCGTCTCAAGGATGCTGACTCCCTTGACTGGAAGAAGGTCATACATGACTTCACTGTTACTGCTGGATTGTATGCACCAAGTAGAGACATTCTTGCGAGCTCTTTGACTTATGAAACCGCCTTCTCTGATTCCTGCAGCATGACTGGAACTGATCCTTTGGCTTACAAAGACATATTCTATATGAAACCTCTGCAAGAAGCAATTCGAGCAACATATGCACTTTTCATTGGGCATTTCCTTGAAATTAGACGTGTGATTGAAGTTAACAAGATGTTATCTCACGATACGTGCATCGGCGACTTTGTCATAATCCTACATAGTGGAGCTCCGATCATGTATTATATACTTCAGCAACTATGTGGGGTCTTCCCTAGCTGGGATTCGAGCCCAAAAGGACCTTCGTATGCTCATGACGAGCTTGCAAAGAGGTTTACAGCCTGCATCATGGCATCCAATTTCGCCAGAAAAAGTCGCCTTGCTGCTGCTGGATTTTTACTCGACGTTCTGATCAATCACCACCGAGTTCCTCCTGACAATGTCCAACCCTTATCAGACGTCTGTCATAGCTGTGTCCAGGTGACATCAGGGGGATTCTTGCATCGGAGAGGTGTTCAAGACCTTCAAGATTCTGACAACAGATTTTTTTGTGAACCCCACGTCATCTTACTAACTGGCTCACAAGAGACGTCATCCTATTTGCTCAGTCCGTCAGGTATTATAGAAGATGCCCAGGCAAGATTCGTTGGACATGGAACACCTCAGGAATTCACAGCAGATACGCGTCTCATTAGAGTACCATTCAAGTCACAGCCTCCAGTGTTCTGGGACACCAAACCAGCATCATGCATGAAGAATCTATGCGAGGCGGCGACCTATCAGCTCGTGAAGTATTATGCTGAAACTGTTGGGAATCTACAACTAGTGGCAAGACTCATTCCATTCATTAATATCCAAAGGGCAGATATTGCATATTGAGTATGGAACGTTATGAGATAACAGTAGAAGGAGGATGGCTCGCTCTCGAGCTGAACGGGAGAAGCTACTTCTACGACATTGAGAATAAACGTTTTGTCGTATTGGACAATTCACTGCGGAAAGCACTTTTGGAGTTCAGAGATCTGCTTGAGCATGGTGTATTCGAACGAGTTGATGATGTCGTAGTTCCCAGTTTTGGAGGCCCTGCCAAGTTGTCCAGTCTGACTATTACAGCAAAGTGCAATATGAAGTGCCCCTATTGCTTCGTTTATCCGGTCCGGCAAACTTGTGAAATGACTCCCTCTGTTGCTAGGAACGCGGTCCAGTCTTTGCGAAGGCAAGTCGAGGGACATCTGACGATCTACCTGTGGGGAGGCGAGCCAACTCTGAATCCTCATGCCCTTTTCGCAGCTTGTTCTGAAGGACAAAAGTACGAAAAGACAACGCTTGTCTTGACTACGAACGGAGTCTTTTCGGATGACATCCTTAAAGAACTATTAAATTTTGAGAATTTACATTATCAATTGTCATACGACGGCCGAAATGCACAGAATAGTCAAAAATTGCTTATCTCCGGTGGAAAATCATTAAGGAGTGTTGAAGAAAAAGTTTATTCCATTGTTCACCGAGGCAGAGGACTAAATCTTCGAACGACTGTCACACGCGACAATCTAAACGAATTATATGATATCTTCTCATCTGTAGTCAAACTCAATGCCACTCTTATGGTGGAACACGTTCATACATCTGTGGGCCGATCCATAAGACAGAAGAGCAAGGAACCTGAGGTTAACGACTACTCAAATGCAATCCTGAGACTTCTTTCTCGTGCTGAACGTTCGGGAATACTGCTGGTATCTGCACCATTTTCAGAACTTCGTCTCGGTAGACCACATAGATGGGCATTTGCTAATGTGTTGCCAGATGGGCAAGTTGTCGCAACGAATGCTATCGTTGACTCAACACATCCCAAATTTCGCTTCTTGCGACTTGGTGAATTGAGCGACAATGCAATATGCATCGACACAGACAACGTAAGGCGTATGGCGCAGAATCTTGTGCGAAATGCTGAGAGGCACTGTGCTGGATGTTTCGCAAAGCCTTTATGTAGAGGTGGGGCTCAACGTGATGCATTTTCAATGTCTGACAATCTCCAAGATCTTGACATGATGCGTTGCAGATACTACAGAACGCTCTTAGGCCTTTGGCTATCTGCTCTAATTACGGCATTGAAAAATGACATGGAAGTAAGAGGATTCACAGAAGGTGTCATACGCCTTGATAACTGCGTAGGCTGTAAGGTGCGCCAACCATTGTTGGTTCATGACAAAGGTTTGCGTTTTGTTTGGGAAGGGAGTCAGGGAGAGTATCGGACCTTTGATCAATACCTATCATCCCTGAGTTCCCTTGGCCCGCCGCCGCTCAATTTGTAGTTAGAAGTTTCATAATTGAACCCTCAAGAGATGAGAACGGTCTTTTGAGGGTTTCCTTCTTTGAAAATGTTTGTGTGGTATGAACGTTCTGTCTAAAGGTAAAATCCTCGGATTTCGCATCAATTCTGGAACCTGCGTCTCACGGAGATTTTTCAGGATTTCACTCGAAATCTAATCTGTTTCATGGTACAATACCTCTGACTATGGATGGTTCATAGATTCGTTGTTCATAGAAAATAGCAAACGGTCAATCATCAATCCGGGGGGCTCCCAATGGATCGCCAATGGCCGAGCGTGAATCGTCAATCGACAATGACAAATAGTAAATGGATACCGGTGCACCGCGAGACTCTATTTGAAAAAACAAAGCCAATTTGCCGGATGGCCAAATGAACTTAACGCCTTGTCAAGGCGTGGATTACAATGATTTTGCCGCTTTGCGACTGCCAAAAAACAAAGCCAAACAAAGCCAATTTTGCAATCCTGCCTGCCCCCAAAGGGGTAGAAGTGTAAGAATTACGAAATCTTAGGAGTAAAGAGTATGAAAAGGTGTTCGTCGTTCGCTGTGCTGATCGTAACGATGGTAGTGTGTAATGTTTGGGCTGATTGGCCGCAGTATCTTGGCCCGAATCGAAACACTACCTCCGACGAGAAGGGCCTGCTGAGGTCATGGCCGGCCGAAGGTCCGAAGGTACTCTGGACGTTCGCCTTGGGCCCGGGCTACGGTGGTGCGGCCGTGAGCAAGGGCAAGGTCTATGTGCTCGACCGAGTCGCCGGCGAGCAGGATGTGCTCCGCTGCATCGACTTGAACAGCGGCAAGGAACTTTGGTCGTACGCCTACGATGCCCCGGGCAAGGTCAGCCATCGGGGGTCGCGCTCGACCCCGGCGGTCGACGGTAACCGGATATATACCTGCGGCAGCTTCGGCCACGTCTACTGTTTTGACGCAACCACCCATAAGCCTATCTGGAAAAAGAACGTCTGGAAAGACTACGGCGGCAGCAAGGTCCCAACATGGGGCATCTGCCAGAACCCGCTCATCTGCGGCGACCTGCTGATACTTGCCTCCCAGACCAAGAAGGCCGGCATCGTTGCATACGAGAAGGCCAGCGGCCAAGTCAGGTGGGCATCCGCAGCCCTGCCCGGTAACGTCGGCTACGTTACACCCGCCCTTGTCAACATCGATGGCCGGGGCCAGCTCGTAATGATCACTGCCACATCACGCAGAGAACGCGGCGGGCGATCCGCGCCGGCGGGCGGCTGGGGCGATGGCAACGATGGGGAGATCGACGGCGTGGTGCTCGGAATAGACGTCAAAGATGGAAAGACTCTCTGGACCTACAAGGGCTGGCAGTGCCGCATTCCAATCAACGGTGTCACCGCTGTCGGTTATGGGCGGCTCTTCATTTCCGGCGGCTATATGGCCGGCTCGGCTATGATCGAAGTCCGGAGAAACGACGGGCGCTACGTCGTAAAGGAACTGTACACTACTCAGGAGTTCGGCACTCACGTCCATCCTGCCGTACTCCACAAGGGGCACCTCTATGGTCATTGCACAACCAACTCACGCCGCGACGGAATGGCCTGTCTGAGTGTAGATGGAAAACTCAAGTGGAAGACGGGCCGCTCACCGGTCTTCGACAAGGGAGGGTTCCTTCTCGCCGACGATCTAATCCTTAGCGTGGACGGCACCGACGGCATCCTCTATCTCATCGAACCCAATCCTGAGGGCTTCAAGAAGCTGGCAAGTGCAGACTTGCTGGACACAAAGGAATGCTGGGGCCCGCTGGCACTGGCAGACGGCAAGCTTCTCATCCGTGATCAAGAACAGATCAAGTGCATTGCCGTCCGATAGTCACTACGCAGAAATCGCGTCCGGTCAACGCACAAGATGGCATGAGAATTGCGCCAATGCGCGTCCGATGCCCCTCGGCTTTGCGGTGCTGACCTGCCCTGCCGGCTCACAATGGAAGGTTTGGGAAGAACTCAGGGCAGATCGTCAGGGATGCGAGGTGATTCTTGCTTGCACGATCGGCAATCAGATCCAATTCCCCGTCCTTTGGGCGGCCGCTTCACCAACCAGTTCACAATCAGAATGTTGAGATCGGACAGTCCCACGCGAAAGTATCCGGTCTTTTCGTCCCCGGCCTTGTCATGAGCAAAATCGGCACATATACCGTTCTGTACCGACGCAATGCCGGGGCCGTGCGGCGGCTCTTTCACCATCCAGCCGGCCAATAGCAGGTTGAAGTCTCTCGGACCCACTCGGTAGTTGCCCGTCTTGGCATCTCCGTCAAAGATGCTATCAACATCCCCATAGCACTGTCTCGGGTGACACCAGCACGCGGGCTTGCCGGCATCCACCCACTCTTGGTAGTCCTTGTGACACTCAGGCAAACAGTCAACGCTGGAACCTGCCGGCGCGAGGATAAACTGTCGGGTCAGCAGATAATCCAATTTGGGGCGATGCTGTGCCGGAACGCTTGCTGAGACTGGGCCGTTGTCGTTCGCGAGTGCCGGCATCTTGATCGACCAAGGCGACGCAGGTTCAGTGACCGCGTCGCAAGCGTATGTCACCTCCGTATGAGCGGCCGGATTACCCGCTGAGCTCAGACAAAGGACAATTCCAAAGATGATTAGACATCCCTCCTTCATGCCTTTACTTCCCACAGATCGGTATTCGGAAAACAACCAGCCATTCTCCTCCAGGATGCTGAGTGGTGACCCCACGCCGCCGCGACAGCGGCGCCAACCGGGGCCACGGTCAACTGTTACTTCATTATACAAATCGGCCGGCCCGGAATCAAGGAGAAAAGGCATACGACAAGACCATCTCCGCTGCGCTAGCGCCACAGTCAATTTGCGATTCTGGCCTGTTCTCTGCGGCGTTTCGGCGCTGATTAGTCCTTCAGAACAAAGAGGAGCGTCGGATCCATAGGATAGCGGCCGAATCGCTCGCCGTAGATTGCGAGCCCGCGCGGAAGTGAACCGTCAACCTCCAGTCGAATGACCAGCTCCTTCTGTTTGGAGGCGTTCGTGAGCACGGCTGCAGGCAGCTGTGCCGTGACGAGATTTCCGTAGGAACCCGCTTCGCGCAGCTTTCGGTCGCGCTTCTGGCTGAACCAGGAGATAATCCCGCGGTGGTCGGCAGAATCGTTGGGCAACTCGAACACGCCGAGAGCTTCCCCGTTCACGCGGACCCGCACGGCGCTGGGGAAACGCTCCTCGCCGGTCATTGGATAGGCATTCGGGTTCAGGCTTGGGTCGTGTGTCCCCTTGCCTCGCATGAAGTCACCTTCCTGCTTGCCGGCGTCCTTGCGGTCCTTGCCGAACAGCCGCTTTGCAGATGCCTCGAAGCGAAGGCTCGCCTCTGTGATCCTACCGACCGTGAGTTTCTTCGGCCACGGCACTCGATACTCGAAATAGCCGTGTCCGGCGCCGTTGACCTTCAGCCCTTCCAGCACGTCCCACTGCTTCAGCGACCATTTGGCCTCCGCAAAATCCTTCGGCGAGAAGCGAACCACCCGCATCTTGCGCCGGCCGGATTCGATTGTCGCATCTCGCGGACATGGCTCGTCGGCCACGAGATATGTCGTGAAGTTGCGATGAAGCACTGCCCCGGAGGGACTCTCCAAGACAAGCTGGAGTATCGCCAAACCGGGGTTTTCGGGCATTGTCACTTCGACGGGCTCCAGCTCTTCACTCATCCAGGGCCGATAGGCAATTCGCCGTCTGCCCTGCCAGGAGTTCCGTGATTGTCCCAGGGTGTCCCAGGCACAAAGTCTCATCTTCAACACGAGCTGCCGGCCCACGTCTGCATCGGTCATAAAGGACGCGTACAATGGCACCTCGACGGTCTCGCCCGGCGAGACCTGGCGGCAGAGCTCGCGTTCGCTGGCGATGTAGAACGCACCGTGCAGGTCCCGCATGCTCATACCGGGCACGATCTCGTCCATGCCCGTGTACTTCTCCGAGCGATCGTATCGCCAGTACCCGTTCCATTCGTTGATGACGTCGTGGTGTTCGGTATAGAGCCAGCCGCAGACCTTGGGATGCCGGCGGAATTCGTTGATCATGATGTGGTAGTCCCAGCTCCAGTCCACGTCGCCGGCGCTGCCCTCATAGCCCCACACGTTGCCGCACTCACTGTTGAACATCGGCTGGTTCGCCTGTGTTCGTCCGCCGATGAAGTTCCATTTCGATCCCGGATAGGTGTCACGGCATATCTGATCCAGGCGCTTCCGCCAGCCGTAGCCGGGCAAGTACGCGTGCCAGGTATTGATGTCCGTCGCGACGTGGTCGTGATTGCAGGGCGAGTTGTCTTCGGCCAGCCGAGTCGGGTCGAGCTGCTTGGTCAAGCGGTACATACTCTCGACCCACTTCTGGGTCTCCGGGGTGTAGCCGTCCCTGCCGCTGCGCAATCCCCACGTTTCGTTGAAGTTGACCCACGAGAAAATACTGGGGTGGTTGTAGTCGCGTTTTATCATCTGCCGCAGCGCGTATTCGGTCTCGCGCCGCATGTCCGCATCGGGCGGCCCCCAACTGTTGGGTACGTCTGCCATGATCAGTATTCCGAGTTTGTCCGCCCAGTAGAGTTTTCGCGGGACCTCGACTTTGATATGGATTCGCTGGCCGTTGAGCCCGATTTGCCGTGAGCGCAAAATCTCGTCCCGCATGAACGCATCGCTCGGAAACGTGTAGTATCCCTCCGGGTGATACGCCTGGTCCAATGTCAGCTGTAGATAGATCGGCTTATTGTTGAGCGTCACGTAAGGGATGTCGGTGCCCGGCAGTATCCCGACGCCGATCTTACGCATTCCAAAATACGTCTGTACGACGTCGGCCTCACCATCGCCGTCCAGGACAGCCGTGACTTCATACAGGTACGGGTCCTCCAGCGACCATAAATGCGGCGACGGCATTGGTACATCGAAGCCAATCTCGTGTTTGCCCCGTTCGATGATTTTGCCGACGATTCGCTCCCGGGAACTGGAGGTTTTGAATTTCAGGCGAAATTCGGTGTCGGCCGGGGCGGGCTTATCGAGAGTCACTTTCACGCCGACTTTCTCATTGTCAATGTCGGGCGTGAAGTGCACCGTCTCCAGGGCCACCTGCGGCCGGGCTTCGAGATACACGGTCTGCCAGATTCCCGCCGCTCGCCCGTAGCCTTGCTTACCTTCCAGTTTGAACTTATGGGGAGTGTCGTCTACTCTCAGGACGAGATGCTGGTTTTGGCCGAACTCCACGTGGCCGGTCAACTCGAATCCGAAGGGCGTGTAGCCCCCCTGATGCTTGCCGAGTTCTTTGCCGTCCAGCCACGCGGTGGTGTGCCAGTCGCTTGCGCCGACCATCAAGAACACTCTCCGGCCCCGCCATGACTCGGGGACACGAATGTGCCGGGCATACCAGCCGATGTCACCTTCGTCCTTGACGCCCGACAGCTTCGACCCCCACGGGAAGGGCACGGTAATGGTCTTCGCAAACTCAGCTGTCGCATCGTGCCATCTCTTTTCGATTCCGTCGTTGTCCTTATCGAACTGAAAGGCCCACCGGCCGTTCAGATTGAGCCACAGTTGCCGCTGAAAATCCGGCCTCGGGTGCTCGGCAAGCGGAACGTCGCTTCCGTCAGCAAGGACCGCTGAGCCTGCACTTGCATACGCTATTAACACAGCCAGGCAGAGTTGGATTCCGATAGCTCTCGTAGTCATTTGCTCACCTTTCCATTGTTCCCTGTGGATGTTTCGTTTCCTGAACTTCCCACACGCGACGCAATCACAAATGTCTCGTGCCGAGCTCAATCCTGTCGGAACACATTGTAGCACGAACACAGCGGCACGCCAACCTGGGAGAGCCCTTTCTGCCGTTCTTGTGATGGCCTGCCTGGTCTTTGCCTTGGAAATAATCCCAGCATGATGTACAATCTTAGCGTACGGGCAATAACGCCAGGGGCGGCGCCTCGAGACACGATAGTGTGCCCGGTCAAGAGAAAGTACGCAGCCCACTATCTGTGGCTGCATGTGAGGATGACATCATGGTAGAAGCTCGAGCCCATAGCGATAAGGTTTGCATTCGGCCAGGAACTGTCCTGCTGCCGGTGATCGTGCTGTTCTGCCTTTTGGCCGTATCGAGCGGGGCCAATGATGGGGCAAGCGGCCGACTATCTCCGGCCGCCGAGCAACTCTTCCGAGGCGGGAAGGGATCGGGACACCTGGCTGAACTGGGGGCAGAGCACGTGGTCTTCGCTACAAGACTCAGCTACGATGATCCGCACTGGTATGCCAACATCGGCTACTACTGCGACGATGAGAACAAGAAGGCTTATGCCGGGAACGGCAAGCCGGATGAGAGCAAGCTGTATACGCTCAATACCAGGACAGGCCAAGTACGGGTCCTGCTGGACGCAAAGGGTGGTAGCATCCGGGACCCACATGTTCATTACGACGGCAGGACTATCCTATTCTCATATCGCCAGGCGGCAGCGGACTACTACAACTTGTATGAGATCCAAGCTGACGGCACAAAACTGAGACGGATCACGCAGGGACCGTACGATGATTTTGAGGCAACATATCTGCCCACTGATGACATCGTTTTCGTCTCGACGCGGAGCAAGCGCTGGGTCGGATGCTGGATGACTCAGGTCGGCACTATGTTTCGCTGTGACAGAGACGGCAAAAACATTAGCCCTCTTTCGTTCAATCTCGAACACGATAATACCCCCGCCGTCCTGCATGACGGGCGAATCGTCTATACGCGATGGGAATACGTGGACCGTTCCCAGGTCGGATACCATCAGCTCTGGGCCATGAACCCCGATGGGACGGATGTGACGGCTTACTTCGGGAACCAGCAGCACTACCCACTTTATATCGACGCCAAGGCGATTCCCGGCAGCGACGAACTGCTGCTGATCGATTCGCCGGGACACGGCCGTTCAGACCATCGCGGACACGTCTGCACCATAAACGCCAAGTACGGCCCCGACAATCGGCGGGGCTATCATCGCATTACTCCCAAAGCGGCGTTCAACGACCCGTGGCCAATTGACAACGACCACTTTCTCGTGGCCTCCTACAAGCAGATCCTCCTCGGAACCCGCAGCGGTGAACTTACCCCCATTCTAACGTACAGGGGTAATGCGAACATCCATGAGCCGATCCCGCTGGTCGGGCGGCCGCGGGAGAAGGTTCTGGCCGACCGCACGGAAAACAACCGATCAACCGGACGAATGGTCCTGGCCGATGTTTACAGCGGCCGCAATATGGAAGGCATTCAACGGGGACAGATCAAGAAACTGCTGGTTTTGGAGGCCTTACCCAAGCCGGTGAATTTCAGCGGCGGGATGGACCTGACATCCTGGCTGGGTACGTTTATGCTGGAGCGTATCCTGGGCACGGTTCCAGTGGAAGAGGATGGTTCGGCCTATTTTGAGGTGCCTGCAGGTCGGCCCATTCTGTTCGTCACACTCGATGCCAATGACATGTCCGTCAAGCGAATGCAGAGTTTCACCAACGTGGCGCCCGGCGAAGTGTTAGGTTGTGTGGGGTGTCACGAGCATAGGACGCTGACGCCTGCGTCGACCAAAGGCAACGCCCTTATGGCTGTCCGGCGGCCTCCCAATAAGATTGAACCTTTTCGGGGGCTCCCGGACGTGCTGGATTTCCGCAGACACATACAGCCGATACTGAGCGAGCATTGCGCCGCCTGTCATAGCTACCAAGAGCCGCAAGGGCATGTGGTGCTGACCGAGGACTTGGGCGTGTCTTGGTCGATCAGCTACTACACACTATTGGCGACCGGCCAGGTAGCGGATGGTCGCAATGGTTTCGGCAATCAGAAGCCGCGTACGATCGGCTCATCGGCAAGCGAGCTCATGCGCAAAATCGATGGGTCCCATTACGGCGTCACCGTAACACCCAAGCAATGGCGAACGATATGGTTGTGGCTTGAAAGCGGCGCGCCGTATGCCGGGACTTACGCCGCTTTGCGTAATGAAAAGGACCAGGCCAGGCAAGGCTTGATGTACCCGGTGTTTGCTTCTCATGTCCTTAATCAGCGCTGCCGGCAGTGTCACGCGCCCGGCAAAAAGGCCGCCCCGCTGCCGCTGATCATGTCAGAGAAAGAACAACGTGAGTTGAGACAGAAGCTGCAGACCGCTCCCCACGAACGTATCGTGCGCGAAAACGATTACCGCTTCTCCGCGCACGTCTTGCTGAACACATCTCGTGCGGAGCATTCTCCGCTGTTGCTGGGCCCGCTTCCGAAGGCCGCCGGGGGTTGGGGCAGCTGTCCATATCAGTTCGGCGGCACCGACGACCCCGACTATCGGATCTTGCTGGCGACAATCCGCAAACACAAGGAGCAGTTGGACCGGGTGCCAAGGTTTGGGATGCCGGGCTTCAAACCGAACAGGCAGTACGTTCGAGAGATGAAGAGATTTGGAGTTCTGTCCCGAGAATTCAACCTGAGTCGGGACCCGATCGATGTCTTTGAGACGGATCAGCGGTACTGGAAGCTGTTCTGGTGCCGGCCGGACACCGCGGGCAAATGGGCCTATCTCGAATGACGCCTTTTGCCCAATGGGATGCGCCCTGAGTCGCCCCCTACCGAGAGAGGCGACAAAGTCGGCTCCAAGTGGAGGAACCTGCACTCGAATAGGGTGCAACTACACTCCGGAGGCAGACGTCTGGACTGCACTTCGCTCCGCTCGACATGATAAGAAGGGGTGGTGTCTGGCCTCGGTCGATATGACAGTTTTTGTGGCATAGGCCTCCCTTGGGAATGCCCTAAGGTAGTGCCCACCGATAGAGACTTTCTGACAGGACTCTGAGCATTGCTTGCAGCAATGTTGGCTTTCCTGTACAATACCTCGCCGAGAAACCGGCTGTACCAGCAATCATGGTTGCTGGCATAACGTTAGACGGCCAATACAGAACCAGATAGAAGAACGCCGGGGGTAGGGCAAGCCTGAGAATGGGCGGTACTCGCGGGAAGGTGACCCGTTTCGGAGCAGTAATTACAGGCCACTGGCCAAGACATGAAAAGGAGGCAGACTATGTGGTCCAGGACACATGAAAGCAGGCTCGCGTTGACAGTTACATGTACGTTGATGATCGGCCTATCTTGGGGCGCGACATCCCTGAAGGCGGTGGAGCCGGACGATCTGGTTAAGCAGATCGAGAAGACACTATCCGGCGTGCAGCGGCGGACGGTGACTGAGCCGAGCCGGGCGGAAAAGGAATTGATCGAAGCGCGTAAGCTGTTGGCGCAACTGAAGGAGGCGGCTCCGGACCACGCAAAGCTGCCCGCTCTTGCGAAGCGTTCCGATCAGCTTGGGCAGAAACTGGAGAAGCGGCTCGGACGACCGATCGGCGGCACTGCGAAAAATGAGGAGAGCAAGCCGGCGCCGACCCCGCAGAAGGCTCCTCCTTCGGATCTGCCGAGCTCGGTGACGTCGCGTCTGAAGAAAATCGAAACCGCCTTGAGTGCAGTCGTAACGGCCTTGGAGAAGAGTCAATTGCAGACGGCGAGCCGCAGGCTCACCGAGGCAAAGAAGGTGATGGAGGAGATTCAGAAACGGTACAGTAAGAACATTCCGGCGGGCAACGCGCAGATGAAGGCCGCCACCGAGCGTCTGGCAACCATTGGAGCGCAATTTGCCAAGGCCGAAGCGGCCGCCGCCGCGGCCGCCGCCGCTGAGGCAGAGGTGAAACGGCAGAGGCAAGCGCAATCGCAGGAATGGATTGCGAAGTTCTCGCCTTTCTTTGACAGCGACACCGGCATGTACCTGCTCATGGGATCGCAGTTCAACAGCGTCTCGGAGGCCGAGCAGCAGCAGTGTCGCAAGGCCTACGCTAAGGCCAATGACTTGATGGCAGCCTATAAGAAGACCGAGTTTCCCCACGGCAAGACGCAAGAGTTGGAGTACCTGGAACAGCGGGTGACCGGCCGCCTGATCATCTACAACGAGGGCGAGGCCCGCGCCCGGCAGGAAGAGTCGTGCCGCCCGTGGGTGGACAAGCTGCGTCAGTATGCCGACGTGGGCGCCGGCAGCCGGAAATATCTTGTCGTCGGTGTCACGCTCAGCGAAACAGAGATCAACGAACGCGCCGCCCTGCTGGAGGAGGCCAAGGCACTCTGGCCCGAGTACCAGAAAGCGAAATTCCCGCACGGCAAGACTCCGCAACTGCTCGACCTCGAAGAAGAAATGCAGAAACGGTTCAAGGAGATGCCCGAAGCGCTGCGCCAGAGCCGGGCGCTCGTATCGGGGGACATCGAAAAGGAGTTCGACCGGATTCTGAATTACCTCACCGCGGACACGGGATGGCAGAGTGACGTTACCAAGAAGCCGAACCTCGTTATGGAGCGGGATGTCACGCCCCTGCAGAAGGCGTTGGAACGCTATGCCAGCACGGTCGAGCCCGATGACGCCAAGCTGGCGACACTCAAGCAGAAGCTAACGCAGATACGGCAGCAAGACCAGAAGAACCGCGCCATCCGGGCCGACCGGACCTACATGCTGCCGGACCGTTACAAGGGCAACGACGCCGACGAGCTACGACAGAAGGTTGAGGAGATCATCAAGGAGAAGTCCGCCACAGGCAAGGCACTCCGCATCACCCTGCCGGCCGAGGATTACAAGCAAGAGAACGTCGTCGAATGGACTGATACGACACATACCGCACTGCGCTACCGCAACACGCGGTTCATGACCGCTCAGGCAGCAGCGAAGGCGGCCGACGGCAAGGTGTATCTGCACAGCGTGCATTTAGCCAGTGACCGGGGGTCGGATGGAAGTTGGGGACCGCTTCATGGACATGTTATGTGGTCGGACTGGATGGCCGAAAAGAACGTCAACAAAGAGCCCCCAGCCAAATAGCAGGCAAGAGAGTTGCATCGGCATCGGGGTAGGTTTTGTCGACGGGCTCCGAAGACGCACAAGACTCTGAGAATATCTGCAGAAGAGAGTTTCAGCAGGGCTGCGAGTTCTGACGCTCGCAGCCCTTTGTCATTTCTGCCGCCGACTGCGACATATCCGATCCTAATGACGGCATCATTGACGAAAGGGACCTTGCCGTATTCGTAGACGATTGGCCCGTGGGCAAAGACTAGGGCGCAAACAATACACGCTCGACAACCGGCGCTTTCAGAGATGACAAGATCATATCGGTGTGGCAAGCCTCCCCCTACGCCTACCCCGACGAAAAACAGGCTCCCCCTTTGACCAGCCCCCCCTAATATGTCACTACGCAGGATTTCGTAGATCGTGCCGGTGGGGCAAACCCTACGCAGGATTGCCGCCCATTCGCCCACGCTCGGGGCAGGGCCTGGCAGAAGCGGTTGTTACAGGTTTCAGTACCATTTTGCCCTACGGCAGTAACGTTGGTATCTGTTACACTTCGAGAGTCCGATCCTGCCATCCGGCAAGGGAATACTGATGGTGCTCTGGAAAAAAAAGCTACGACAAGTTCCCCCAAAGCCGTTTTTTCTTGTATGCACTTTCACTCGATCATTCGTATGTATATTTGAACGATGAATCGACAAGACCCTGTTTCAGACGAAGCTTTGATTGAGGCGGCTCAAAAAGGCGACAGGAATGCCGCAGCTTGGTTGTATAACCGGCATGTCGACAGGGTCCATCGCATCTGCTACCGGATTGTTCTGGACCCTTCGCAGGTGCAGGATTGCGTCCAGGAAGTATGGTTGAAAGTCTTCCGCAAGCTTGGTCGGTTCCGCTGCGACAGGTCGTTCGCTGCCTGGTTGAATTCCGTCACGGCCAATACGGCAATAGATTACTACCGCAAATGGATCAGGCACGCAAACCATATCAAGGGTTACGAGATTCATACAGAAGTGGCGGCGATTGATGAAAATCCGGGCGATCGACAACTGGATAATGCACTCGTTCAGCGGCGCATACGTGAAGCGCTGGAAACAATCAGTGTGAACCAGCGGACGGCATTTGTCCTTCGATATTATGAGGATATGCCGATCGCTGAGATCGCCCAAACACTCGGTTGCACTAAAGGCGCAGTGCGGACACATATTCGTCGATCATTGCTCGCGTTGCGGGCCAAACTGACGGGAAAGATAGACGTTTAGAGGCTAACAACTATGAAGAACCAGCGTATGTCATTAGAAGAATTCAAGGCGTTGTTTCACGACAGCTTCGAATCAGAGGAGGAATTGCTAAGCGAATATAATTCCTTTCTCTCGACGTTCGAGCAACTGGATCAGGCGGCCGTACCTGAGTTGTCTTCCGGACAGAAAGCCGAAATCTTCAAACAATCGTGGCAAGACCGGACGCAAGAATCCCCACGGATTTTGGCACTGCTCAATTTCTTCAGGCAGCCTGCCTTGACATTTGCACTCGGAATTGTGATCGGATGCATTCTGATGTCGATTGTTATGAATGACCCAATTGATCTTAACGGAACGGCCTCCGCCGATGAGCTTTTGGAAATTGAGCATACGAGATATTCACGGACGTATAAGGGAAAGATCATCGATGATTTTTACTCGGGGTTCGAGAACCCGAAAGTTGTGCTCGAAAAGGCGGGCCAGGCCGAGCAGCCGCAACGGACTCTTCACGGAACGCTGGACAACGGTGAAATCTATGTAGTATGGAACCTATAACAGAAAGGAGATCGAACGATGAAGATCAGAACATCAATTATTGCCGTTTTAGGAGTATTGGTGGCCTCAGGTTTCTCGCCGGCACAGGTTATGGAGGCGCCGCAACAGGAGCCACAAGAGCCGGCAATTCAGCAATCGGATTCACCGCATCTGCCGCAACCGGAACCCCAACTTGTAGCACAAGCGGCGCCACCCACGCCACAGGCACCAAGGCCGCTGAGGCTGGATGTTACGCGGGCGACCACACAACCCGGAGTGCGCGCGCGCTCCGGCTCTGCGCCAACGGAGGTGAGAATCATTGAACTCAAGTATGCTGAAGCGCACAGCCTGGCAAATCTGATAGATAGCCTTTTCGGGGTAAAAGTGTATTTTGACGCACCTTCCAATCGCCTCATCGTCAATGCGACGAAAGAGCAGATTGAAGGCGTTATGAGTGTGATCGACGAGATGGATGTTCCCATCGTTGAAGCGTCGACAGCCCGCGACATTCAGAACCTTGTATATCGCGTGTACATGTTTGAGACTCCCTCCGGGGATCAGGATATGAAGCCGTTTTCAATGAGTTTAGATACAACTGAGCAAGTCCCTCCACAGCAATTATTGGATGCCGTTGCGGAGAAGGATGTAGAAATAAGCGAGTTTCGTCAAATAGATAAGGGGTCCCGCTCGGATGTTCTGATTCAGGGCAGAGCCGCCTCGTACGAAGCTCTCAGGCGTATGGTTGAGAAGTTGCCGGAATCCAACATCGATGAGCTGACGTGGGGTGACGATGACGCAGAGACATTTGCCGACAGAATAGCAGCCGCACAATATACGCAATTGCCGGAAACAATGCAGAAACACATTGGGAAGTTCCTGGGTGACGACATACGGACGGTCGGCTATTGGTTCGGCAATCTATCGGCTCCCGGCGAGGTCGAGGCTCCCATAGGCCCCTGGACACTGACGCTTCGACTTGATACAGAGGCAGATCGTATGTTAGAGCTTCGCGTCGACGTTGAAGTGCCCGGTGAAATGCGTGACTTTGACAAGCGGCTTGGGCTTCAACGAAACGATGAGATATTGTCAAATGCGATCAGCGTGAAGATTGGCAAGCCAATCATTATCGGTTACAACCGGCAATCGTACGGGACGCGAAAGATGGGAGCCATGGTGATTGTTCCGGAAGTAGACACGGCAATTGAATCGCTCTGAGACTTGAATTGCTAACCCAGGTGCGGGCAGGCGAGCGACAAGTCCGGGTCACGGAAAGCGCAGCCGCAGTACCCATTTCTCCCAGCGCTGCTGGAAGTCAGCCATGTCGTCCTCGCTGACGATGCTCTTGAGCGTCTCGTACCCGGAAGGATCGTTCTTCACATTCCTTCTGAAGGTGTCATAGAACTTCACGAGCAATCCCTTTTCCTGCAGATAGTAGCATAGATACCGTGCCTGAGCATAGTTGTTGCCTCGTCGCATGTTGTAGAATCGGTAAGTGGTTGTGCCAAGCAAGGTCTTGAACGAAGGTAGGGTGCCGGCGCGAATTTCTGTCTTCAAACCCGCCAGCCGCCAATTAGTGAGTCCCACGACACGACCAGCTCTCGGACCGCATTGCTCGTAGAGGGAGGCCAACCCTTCATTGAACCAGGCCGGGCACTGAGGGAAATTCGAGGTAGTGAACGCATGCACGATCTCATGACAGAGCGTACCTCCACCGGTGGCAATATTCATTATCAGCGCCTGATTGCTGTCGGAACAGTAGCCGAAGGGTGTGTCCGGCTCATCATTGAATAGCTCTTTGGCATATCTGCGATAGCTCTCGTTGTCCTTGAACAGCCAGATACTATAGACTTTGGGCGGGGCCTTCTCGAAGTACAACTTGCGGATGTGATCAACAAACCACTTCACGGTGCGCTCGGCACGGGAGCGGACGACACTCGGCTTTTCGTCGCCGACCACAACAAAGGGAGGTTCCAGGACAATGGTGAAACCGGCCGGGGCGATTCTCTTGACTTTCATGATGTGCTGAGCATAGTCGGCATCGGTCAAGTCGCCACCAGACTTGGAGAGAGAGATACGTCCCACGCTTAAAGGCATCCAGATGACCAGCCACTCATCTTGCTTGTATTTGAGCGGCCAGAGGTCAAGGAACTCGGCGCGTTTCATGCGGCGGTACGCACCGTTGTCTTCGGCCGGCTCGTGGTAGATCACCTCATCAGCTTTCCGATCGTATCCCAGCACCAAACGAAAGTGCTCCGGGGCCCCAGGCTGAGAGCCGTAACGCATGCATACGATCGAAGGCGTGCCATTCTGCAGGTCCAAGAGAAGGCTGTTCCATTGGATTTCCAACGCATGTTTGGATTTGCGGGGGTCAATCTTGTGCCAGACCGCCCCAGGCCCAAAGCCGATGCGCCTCAGGACCCGCACCATATCGCGCGTAACACATCCGCGTCCAAGGGCCGGGTCTACCCCAGAGAGGTCGAAGATAGCATCCTGGCAGACATCATGGCCGAGTTTCTGCAGATACATAACGATGCACGCCTCGCCACAAAAATCGGGCTTCTGCCGGACGTGTGGTACATCCTTGACCACGACGACATCATTGTCTGTCGACCGGGCTTCAACTTCAAACGGTTGCAAACAGCCGAGTATCACTGTGAGCAGCACACAATACAAACAGCCGGGCCGAACAAACTTGCTCTTACTCATAGTGTCCTCCTGGCTCTGCCCGATAGAACTCTGCACGTACGTGACTACCGCTTACTGATTCTAATACAAAGGGCTGAGTAAGGTTCGGGACAAAGTGACATCGAGGGGGCTTTTTACAGTGCTTTTACACGACCGTTGTCCGGCTGTGAAGTGCCCGGACAAATAGCGCCTGTCAGTACAAGGAATGCGCAGTAACGACCCTTCGTGATGGCCGAGACCGTCGCGCCGATCAGCTCGCAGCTTCTATCGCCACAGACGAGTTGAGTTTGCCATTTCGGCCGGCTTCTCCAGATCGATCTGGCCCATGGCCTGCTTGATCGTTTCCATGGTCACACCGGTGCCGGCCATCTCCACGACGAAGCGGCCCGCTACGACAGTCCGCAAGACCTGAAAAACCACGCGGACAAAATCTCCAGCCTTAACCACACCGCACGGATCAGGGCAGTCTTGCCTTCAAGACTATCCGTATCGGTATCCAGGTGGCGTTATTCTTCTCGCAGTACTCGATAATGCTCTCCGTGTAGTCAACCACCACTCCGAGGTAGTAGGTCTGCCCTAAGGTGAGATCGTACGGAATGAGCAGGTCGATGGCATGAGTGAACGCCTTGTTGCGCTTCATGGTAAAGGTCGAAACCCCGATCAGCCGGTCGTAGGTGGTTATCCAGTCATTCGTAGATATGTAGTAGGCAACCTGGACGCCTGTCTGGTGATAGTAGCCGTTGTTCTCGTAGGTAAACTGCACTTTGTATACTTGTCCCGCAGTTACCTTATACCGCTTCCAGCCGGTGTCGTAATCCCCCGTCACCCCGCTGTAATCCAAATGGTAGATTCCGCACGGCCCATGTGTGCTATACTCCCCACTATGTCCGGTGTGCTTCCAGTGAACGACACCCACATCGTTCTTGAGCGTGGACAAGGTCTGCCCGTACAAATGAACCTCCCCGTTGCCCGCGTCCTCTCCGACATAGCATCGCACCTCTCCGTTATTGGCATGGATATGATCCCAGTCCTGGCCCATCACGTTGTATGTATCATCCTCATGAGCCAAACCGAGCGCATGCCCCATTTCGTGAATAGCCGTAGTCCCCCACGGCCGCCGCGGACCACCGTAAGGACTGTTCGCCGTCTGCTCGTCCGACGTTGTCCACGCAACGTTGTTGTTGAACACGACGTCGGCCTCTTCGATGTCGCTCGAGCTGCAACTGTACTCGGTAAAGCACACTGCCGGTGCGCCGTTCAGCAGGGATGCATTCGTTGAAAACCAAATCTCGTTCTGACCATTGCCGCGCCCCACGTGCTGGTCACCCCAGTTTTCAGCATAAAACATGAATCCACCGGGGGCCTCATTCCAACGGTGAGTTGCGAACTTCAATGCCGTTCGACGCGGCGACCCCGGAGGGAAGCTGTTCGTTCCCGCCCGCCAGCTAATATAATGAGACGGCCATTTCAGATTGCTGTTGCCGCAGTGCCAGTGCGTGCTGGCCGGCGACTTGTCGGTAATCGACCCGCAAATCATACCTAAGACGGTCAGCATCTTAAAAAACGCTGCAACTTTATAAGATTCCATATCGTACCTCCCGTGCCTGACATCAGATTTTGATGCCGCCGGTCACTTTCTTTTCCAATATCACAAACATCGGTCGTCGTCGGGATTATTGCATTCCAGCCACAGTTGGGCCAACGCCGCAACGTCAAAGAGGTTCACATAGCAGTCTGGCCTACCCTCGGGACCGGACACATCCCCGGCCATGGCACCTTCCGTCAGAATCCTCATCTCACACTCATTCCGCGGAAGAACCGGATTGCCCCCCGACAACTCCAGCAGCATCGCCTCTACTCGCTCGGCCTCCAGAATCGCTGCTCGTTCCTCCTCCGGCAGTTCATCCAGCCACGGACGCGGATACACGACAGGCTGCTCTGGCCCGAAGTCCTCCGGAGCGTCATCTTCGAACGGCTCAACCGTGAATGGCTCGGTTATGTCGGCACTGATCACCGGCGGCAACGCCCCAAGTTCAGCCGGAGAATGCATCTGCTCGACGATCTCGGCAACGAACTCCCCAAACCTACCTTCGGTGAATTGTTCTCCCAGGGCAGGTTCATCCGGAGGTTGATCCCCCAAACCGCCAGGATCAGAATACTCATCACCGTCGTCGGTATGCACCTTCTCCACGGTACACCCTTCGCAGTCGCCGAAGTGGTACATCATGATCTCCGGATACCGATGTATGCGACCGAAACCTATCTCATCTCGCTTGTCCGCCGTGGGCTCTACGTACAAAACCTCGCGCCCGATATCGTTGTATATCTTGGACTCATTGTCCTCCGGATCGGTAATCACGCGGAATCGACCACGCTCGTTGCCCACCAGGGGGCAGGGCAGAACGGTGTTGCCCAGAACGAACAGCACGTCCGTGTCGCCCTCATCCATGTGCGGCCAACGGACTTCCATGAAGATCGTGTAGGGTACCGAACTGGTGTTGAGACCGCCGAGCATCCGCAGGGTAACCGTCTGCGAATCGATGCGTCCGATCCGAGGCGGCTTCCCCTTATAGACCTCCAGTAGGCGATACGTGATGAAACTGTGCGGCAGGTTCGACCCGTCAACATAAACCGGATGGTCTCCTTCATAAACCGGCGCACCCGTCCTGTCCAGCAACGGCACAACCTCCGAATTTCGGTACTCCACCTGCTCGACCCTACCTTTGAAGATGAAATCGGCCGCTCTTGCCATCGCCCGAATGTCAGGGCTGCCGTTCAACTGCGCATCCACCCCCCGAGGCACGCACAAAAACAACACCAGCACTATGACTAAAAAGCGTATCAGCAGTTTCATTTCTCTCTCCTTTGATATCCCGTTCTCGTAAAGGAAATTAAGAATCACTCCCGAAATGCAAAGTCGTCCCATGTTCACCATCCTTTCCGCCCGCCGGGCCGTTTGTGTAACCGGGATTCGCCATCTAACCTTTTCAGCGGTACGCCTGCGGGCGACACGACCAACAATACCACAATCGAGGCTTCGATTTCAACACGTCCGCTTGGGCAGTTGTAGCCGTGAGAAGCACCGGTCCGACCAGAAGAACTGTTTTCGCCTTCATCAGCCAATATCTCCGCAAGACTGGTGGCGTAGCTACACACAACCCGTGCACGCTTGAGAGGCAACCGCACAAACCCTCATGGCTTTCCCTGCCGAGACTCCATTATCGTACCCTTTGATTGCTGAAAGAGCAAGGCTTTCCGTGCAGGTTGTTGTTCGGAGTGCGTAATCAAGCCAAAAATCGCTGCCACAGGGGCAGAAATGGAGAGAGCACGATGGCGGTGAGTTTAGAGAAAGTCCAGTACACAAGGAGCGCTTCGGGGTCATTGGACAAATAGCGTCTGTCGGTACATTGGGTTGCGACGTTTGGTGAGCGGGACCTAGTCCAGGACGTTGTAATTGCGGCAGATTTCTAATACTCGCTTGACAGGCAGGGCCTGGCAGAAGTGATTGTCTCTGCCGGTCATAGCAGTTGCCTTGAAAAGTGAGTTGTACACGGCCTCTTCGGTCGCCTCCACCACAGCTGTGAATAATGGGTCCATCTTGTGGTGAGGCAAGACCCGTACAGCCGAGAGCCCCTCTCTACGGTGCTGCGAGTTCTGTTGCGGGAAAGGGTTTGCCGTGAGAGGGGTGGATGACCCTTGCTCCGCGATCTTGCAGCTTTCGCCAGCTTTCACACGGTGTGGATGTCCTCAAAGACAACCTGGCGGTGGTGAATCTTGGTCCACCGCAAGAAATTCATCGCAGCATCGGCCACAAAAGCACTTCCATCGCACAGCAAAACTGAATTGAGTCCCCCATCAGCCAAGATAAATCGCGGTTTCCCGCAGTACCAGCCTGGTTCGTTCGATTCCCTTCGTCCCCACCGATTCCTACATCGCCTGCGCATATCCGATGCCGCGCGCTGTCATATTGCCGGTAGCCCCTGGAGCACCCCGTCTCCAAAACAGACTGCCTCTACGACCACCGGCTCCTTGTTCACACCGAGCTTTTCGTCTGTCTTCTTGACTCTTCTCGCAATATCCATCATCTTCGCTCCTCGTACAGATCAATAAGCCCGTTCAAGCAGTATATGTCCATGTGACCATAAGCCAAGCTGGGTTTGGCCAGGCAAGGGCAGAGCCGAGGATTCCACAATGATGGAAGCGGCACACTTCTTCTGCGATCATCTCACCTGAAGAGGCGGTGCTGGCGAGCAGGTGGTCGCAGACACGCTGGAGATTTTCCTTGAGGTGACGTGCCTAATTATGGTATAAATACTAATGGTGGAGTGTACGGATTTCGCCTTTCCATACTTGGGAAACCTTTAAGTTTCTGGATGATAGAGGAGGCATTACCTGGGGGCAGAGTTGTAATGAGAATTCGGCGCTCGGAGTCAGGATGATTAGCTATTGATGTACCGCTCACGTGGAGCTTGTAGTTGAAGGCGGCGCGTGTTTCTGCGTATCGCCAAAGGACCGTTGTTTTGCCCCTTTTGGAAGGAAGAATATTATGTGTAGGAGATTAGCCTGTCTCGTGTCTCTCGTCATGGTGCTTGGCCTGATTGGCGCCGATGAGGTCCTTGGCCGCACTTTCGACATCCGAATCGCCACCGGCGAGGATGATGTGGAACAACACCTCGGTAATGGCGACATAGACCTGACCAGCACCGATCTGGAGTTAGCTTATGAGGACGATGGTACCCCCGCCACGGATGCTCAGATAATAGGTCTGCGATTTGTGGACATTCCCATCGGCAGGGGCACGCAGATCCTCAGCGCATACGTCGAGTTCGAGGTTGACTCCGTTGGCAAAGCCGCCAGCGCAGACCCGGTTAATCTCGTTGTTGAAGGCGAGTTGACCCCGGATGCCCCGGCGTTTTTGGACGCCACTGACAACATTACAGACAGGCCCTCCTGGACGTCGGCGAATGTTAAGTGGTCTGTACCGGCCTGGACTGCCACGAACATCAAATGGCAGACGCCGGACATCTCCGCCGTCATCCAGGAGATAGTCAAAAAGCCCGGCTGCGCAAGTGGTAATGCCCTCGTGCTGATCTTCAGCGACGACGCGGACGATCCCTCGACGGGCCTTCGAGAGGCCGAGTCCTTTGATGGAGAGGCACTCGCCGCACCGCTGCTGCACATGGAGGTCTTCAGCGTAATTGCTATGGAACCCGACCCGGCTGATGGTGCCACGGCCGTCACCATGCCGCTACTTCAGTGGACGCCTGGAGATAGTGCGGTCCTCCATGAGGTCTATTTCGTCACGAATCCGTCGATGGGTCCTGACGTGTAAATGGGCCAACAGGGCTGGGCGATGTACTTCCACAGGTCGGATCTTGTTCCAGGGGCAACTTACTACTGGCGCATCGACGAGGTGGCCGCCGACGGCAAGGTGTACACGGGCGACGTCTGGAGCTTTACGGCTGCGCCCTTAGTCGCCTATAGCCCCGACCCAGCTGATGGTGCCAAATATGTGGCCACCGACACCGTCCTTAGCTGGATTGCGGGCATCACTGCGATCAAACACGATGTTTACTTCGGCACCAGCAGTCCGCCGGCGTTCATTGGTAATCAATTCGGTACAACGTATGACCCCGCCGGCCTTCTACAGGGCGCCACGTACTACTGGCGGATCGATGAGGTCGAGGCCGGCGACACCGTGAAGCACGAAGGTGCGGTCTGGAGCTTCACAACTATGCCGGATATACCTATTTCCGATCCCAATCTCATCGGCTGGTGGAAGCTTGACGGAGGTTCCGGCAGTGTTGCCCTTGATTGGTCCGGCCTTGGCAATGATGGTGACATTGTCGGCAGCCCTCTGTGGGTGGAAGGGTACATGGACAGCGCGTTGGAGCTTACCGGCTCAGACTACATTGCAGTGGACGCGGTGAACGATGACATCACGAGCAACAGTATTTCACTCAGCGTGTGGGTCAAGACTACCGATACGGGTGCGTACTTGGTGGCATCCAACGACGATGCAAGCGCCAGCGCCCTGAGGTTTGGCATTCAGAATGGCAATGCCTATGTGCGTGATGACGGTACCGACGAAGGCCACTCCGACACAACAGTAAGTGACGACGAGTGGCACATGCTGACATACGTCAGGACGGGGTCAACCGGATATATATATGTCGACGGATATCTGGAAGGCACGCATTCAGCCGACTTTGACTTGACCACGGATGACCGGTGGTCAATAGGTCAGGAGTGGGATGGCACTACCCCGAGCGACTTCTATATCGGCGCGGTCGACGATGTCCGCTTCTACCGCGCTGCCCTGACACAGGATCAGATTAAGGAGCTGATGAGAGTTGATCCCCTGCTTGCGTGGGACGCTAGCCCGGCGAATAAGTCCGTACCGGATATTGAGCAGGCGAGTGTGCTAAGCTGGAGGCCGGGAGATGAGGCGGTGCAGCACGATGTGTACTTCGGCACCGATCCCGCCGCTGTCGCAAGCGCCGATATTACTACGGCGGGCATATACCGAGGCAGACAGAGTCCCACTGTTTACATTGCCCCCGCGGCTCTTGAATTGGGCCGGACTTACTATTGGCGGATCGATGAGAACAACAACGACGCGACTGTCAGCACGGGCGAAGTCTGGAGCTTTACGGTCGCCATGCACCTGACCGTCGATGATTTTGAGGACTACAACGACTTTTCGCCCGACAGGGTATTCCAGACGTGGATAGATGGGTTCGGCTATACCGATCCGCCGCCCGGCAGGCTCGGCAACGGCACGAACTCGACCGTCGGTTACCTCGCCGCCCCATTTGCCGAGCAGACTACCGTTCATGGTGGCGGACAGTCTATGCCGTTTGGCTATGACAACACTGCCTTACCATTCTACTCAGAGACCGGACGCGAATTTCTTGTTGCACAGAACTTCATGAGAAAGGGCGTCACGTCCTTGTCGCTGTGGGTTTACGGCGATCCGAATAGTGCACCTGCGCATCTGTACATAGGTCTGCAGGACAGCACCGGTATCCGCAGAGACGTCACCGACACCATTACCAGTCGGGTCCGGACAACCAGCTGGCAGGAGGTCTATTTTGATCTCAGCAAGTTCGCCCCTGTAAATCTCATGTCTGTCAAGAAGATGTACATTGGCGTCGGCAACAGGCTCAGTCCATCGGTTGGCGGTGCGGGTGACATCTTCGTTGACGATATCAGGCTGTATGGGCCGCGATGTGTTGCATCACTGCTCAAACCCGCCAATGATCTGAACGACGACTGCGTGGTTGATTACTTAGACGTTGAGATCCTTTCCGACGACTGGCTCCTCAGCGATGTCGCCGAATCCGTCTGGGATGGCCCGTTCACGAACGCAGATATAGGTGTACCGAGTGCCGCCGGTAGCTACAGTTTCGACGGCACCACCTACACGGTTACGGGCAACGGTCACGACATCTGGGACGATGCTGATGATTTCCAGTACGCGTACCGTCAGATAAGTGGCGATTGCCAGATGACGGTGCGTGTCAAGAGCATGCAGCAGGTACACGCCTGGGCCAAGGCCGGCGTGATGATCCGCGACACCCTTGATGCGGATTCGTCGAACGCGATGATAGCTCTGACTGGCGGCGACGGAGACGGGGGAACCTTCCAGTGGCGCTCGCAGGCGGATCCCAACTCAAATTCGTCACGTACTCTGACCGGTATATCACCACCGGCTTGTGTGCGTCTGGTGCGCGAAGGGGACACGTTTACTGGTTACATCTTCTTGGACGGGAGATGGCAGCAGGAAGGTGTAGCGACAACGGTTGCGATGACCGATCCGGTCTACATTGGTCTGGCTGTGACTTCACACACAGACGGAGTTTTGGAAACTGCGACGTTCGACCGTGAATGCACGTTCTCTGTTGCTGAGCTCAATGCAGACGGTGTAATTGACTTCAAGGACTATGCGGCGCTGGCCGATACATGGCTGGATGAGGCGTTGTGGCCTGCGCCGTAGCGTCTTGCAGCAAGGCCAACTTGTTAGCCGATGATGGTGTTTAACTTCGGGGCCTATGCCGATTTGGCGTGGGCCCCTGTCATTTGTGCTTCGGCGCACGAATGGTCGGAGGGTGGCGCGGTCATTGTGTGTGTAGTATAAGATTGTACTGCAGGACACGGTCGAGGTGGTGGGCACTACCTACCCTACGGAGAGATAGGAAGAGCGGGGCACTTCGTCGCCTGATCGACGGGATCACAATAGTCACTGCAGTTTATAGTAATAGAGGTAGCCGCAGGTCTTTGACCCTCTCAAGAACGATAAATTATTGTCATGGAAATCTCTATGTTTAGTGAATCCATATCTTTCGTAGAACGTCCAGTTGCTTTCCATATTGGTGTATACGAACAGGGTCTTTCTGTTCTTCTGCTTGAGATGCCCGGTGAAGCGATTCATCAGCGATTGGCCAATGCCTTGCCCACGATGTTCTTGGCCAACAACAAACAGTTCGACCTCGCTATCGAACCTGCGGCCGTAGAACTCGACTTTGGTGAGAGTCTGAATGAAGCTCACTCCGAATCGCAGGCGGCGCTTACACGTGCCGTACCTACCCGTAAGGAATCCCCAAGACACTTTGTTGAACTCAAATCTCTCCCTTAGACTTAGGAACTTTTTGTCGGTCCGGCCAAACAGAAATCCCACGACTTGATCATCTGTGCAACATACCTCCGAATAATCCGAAAATAGCAGGCTCAGCTTCACATAAGCTATCATCAGGGAATGAATGTCGCCGGCAATAGCCGATGCAACAGGCCATGCCTCGGCGGCAAGCGCCGCACAACGGTCTAAGTCGTCCTCAATGTATGGGCGATAGCACGTCTGCATCGTGTCTACTGCTTCTTCAGCTGCCTGAAGGGAACATGGCCCACATCTACCGCCTCGTGAGTCGGTAGTTGCGCCAGGTCGGCACTTCACGCGTGAAATCAAGTGATATTCCTGAACGAGTGGAGAACAGACCCGGCTTGAGTTCTTGGAGCCTCTCGTCGACATGCCTGGGCAGACCAACCTGATCGAAGAATCTTGACTCCGTCAGACTGAGAAACCCGTCCTTTTCGTGGACCTTGATTTGCGGCGTGTACTTGTCTCGACCGAGTATCAGGACAGCAAGGTGGGCCCACCATTCGAGCTTGTACTCAGTAAACCTCAAGCGATGGGTGCCGCAGTACTTGCTCCACTGTGGTTTGTAGGCGGTCGGACTATGGTCGGACCATCCCTGCCAGGTGCCGACACACTCGTTCGGGTCCGGCGTGGGCTGGGGAAAACGCTTCTCGAGGATCTTGCCCTTGACCAGCTTGTCGGTGAGCGTCAGGGCGAGCTCACCAAGGACGGGATGGGGCAGCCTGTTCGTCAGAACCACGCAACCTATGCCGTATTCCGGGTACCAATGCATGAACGATAGGAAGCCAAACCCCGAACCGTTGTAATGAAAAATGAGTTCGATCCTCTCAGGACTTCGCTTGTCGATGATAATCCCCAGACCATAGTACACGTCCGGTTGCGCGATGATCCCCTTGGGCGTATACATGGCATCAATCAGAGATTCATTCAGTATGCGTTTGCCGTCAAGGGACCCGTTGTTGATGTGTAGTTGGATGAATCGGGCCAGGTCCCTGGCGGAGCTGTACATGCACCCGGCGGCGAGGGCTGGATACACGGCCGGCACCGCAGACATAGCCATCATGCTCCCGGTCGCCCTGTCTCTTCTCGCCAGGATTTGTTCTCTGTCGGCCGTACTGTTCGACATACCCAGAGGCCCGAACAGTCTCTGGTTCACATACTCTTCGAATGGCTTGCCGGAGACGACTTGGATCGCGTATGCGGCCAGATCGGAGGATACGTTGCCGTAGTAGTAATTGCTGCCGACCGGGCATATGAGCCAGCCGCCGCCAATGCTTTTGACGTGGTCTTCAAAAGAGACCGTGGGAGACGGCTCGAAGCTATTGCCCAAAGGCGCTTCGACAGCAAGTCCGGCCGTATAGCTGAGCAGACGTCTCAGTGTGATCTTATCCTCCGGATGTTCTTCATAGCGGCTGTAGACCTTGAAATCGGGCAGATAGGTCGTGATCGGCTCATCCAGCTCCACAAGTCCATCCTGGACGGCGAGCAGAACGGCCGTCGCGGTGAGCGTCTTGGACATGCCGTTGATCAGAAATGGCGTATCCGGTGTCACGCGGGTCCTTCGCTTGCGGTCTGTGTGTCCGAATCCCTCGGCCCAGATGATCCCTTGCTCATCGACAAGTGCAATGGCTGCGCCGGGGACCTTGCCTTTCTTCACTATCGCGGGTACCGACGAACGGAACTGCTCGACTGCCGCATCGACCTTGGGATCAAGGTTTTTCCGTTTCTGACAGCCTGTCTGCGGCACGGGACGGGCCAAGGATGGACACGCGCTCGCAACCACTGCCAACTGAACAGCGAAGGCAACGATAGATCGGGCAGGATGCTTCCTTGAGATACCACAGTTGTGACTCTTCACGGCTCTTGCTCCTTTCAACTGCGGCTAATCGTACAAGATGCAGGCGTGCAATGCAAAGGAGAACATGGCCGGATGTGGGGCATTCATGTATCCATCGTGATACTGCCGGCTGAGTTCATAGAGAGGTGGCGGGCACAGCCCGACCTACCTTAGCGTTGGTTTCAAGGTCATCGCGCTGAACAGACTACTGGCCTCTGATTTGAGACCGGCAGTAGCCTTTACGTTTCAGCAGGATTACTACGTGGCGACGCCTATTATTGTGAGCGAAGGCCGGAGCGCTGTTTGACTGTCGTTCCGGCCTTCGCCCTTTCAGGGCTATGTTGGGTCTCAGGAGCCGGGGGCATCGATGGGACGCACGCGTACGATGGCTCCCCACGCGCGTATATTGTCGGTCACTTTGAGCATCAGATGATTCGCGCCCTTCTGGAGTGTTACGGTAACCGTGTCCGGTTCCTCCGGAATCCCTCGGTTGATGTTGTTAGCATGGATGAGCTTTCCGTTGAGCCAGGCCTTGACCCCGTCATCGGTATAGATCTCCAGCTGAGCCGGCTTCTCGGCTTCAGAGACAATCTCCGTGCGAAGATAGGCAACCATCCAATCACCGCCATATAGAACCTCATCCAGATTGAGAAAGGCAGGGTGTTTGCCTCGCGCCTCTATTGGCATCGGCTGCCACAGAACATCCGTACCGGGCAACTCCGGGCCGAATGGAATGTCGAACAGTTCCAGGGATCCCTTGCCTCTCTTTCCGTATGGGCCGGCAACCTCCCAGTCGGCCAAATACCCTTCAGCCTCGGCCGCCTCGATCTCTTCCGCGCCGGCCGCATCTTCCGGGCTCTCGCCACGGCGTGACCTCGTGTTATGCATGTACCATTTGCCGTCCTCGTAAACGGCCGGTTGCGTGAATTCGCGAATCAGCGACCCTTTCCTACACAGATAGATCGGATGGACATAACCGTTGCCGGGATTTGCCGGCCAGTTGGGTGTGCCAAGGAAATCGAGGATATCTGCCCAATACGCTGCTTGTTCCATACGTCCCTGGAGCTGCTCGGGTGCGGGTACCTGGTATTTTGACTTCGCATAAAGATCCTTGTCGTTATGCACAGCACCGGCGATCAAGGTCAGCAGAGCCCCCAGCGGGGTGCTCTGATTTTCGAACTTCATGCCTGCTCGAATCTTGGCCATTTCCTGTCTGTATGTCTTGGCATTTTTTTCATCTCGTTTGTTTCGCAGGCCGTGGTACTCATCGGGAATGTCGGCAAGGCCCGTGCCGTCTTCCTCGGGAAACAGAAGAGAGATAGTGCACACAGCGTCGGAATACTTGCCCGTATAGTTCCTTATCGTCACGGCCAGTTTGTCACCAACGCAATCGGTCGCGATCACCTGCCGATTTGTGTCAACTAATATCGCCGACTTAGGCAGAATCAAGCGGTAATAGTTCAGGCAGTTTGGGCTCATGTTGTATGTTTGGAAATACCACAAGGGCCCTTCTTTCCAATAGGCCGGAGCGCCTCCGGGAAGTACCGGTATATCGGTCAGATTGGCCACACCGATCAGCTGGACAAGCTCGCCCGGCTGAACCGGCTCGTTGAACCGGATAGTATAGCGCGCGCTGCTTTCGTTCAGGCGCTCTACGTCAACGTGGCAGAGGTCGCCGTTCAAGTCATATACTTGGAACTCCTCGATTATCGACGCTTGACCGAACGTCAGGTGATCCATCGCCTGTGGTCCGCCGTTTGGAAACTCGAAGTAGAGGGCGCCGAGCACGCCCTCTACGTCTGCAGTGCCCACCATAATGAAGGCCGAGTCGATCTTCAGCTCGCTGTACTGCTTCTCCTTCTCCACCAGCTCGTGCAATTGCATCACATCGTACACGAGGGGATTGTCAACGGTGACCGTTGGGCTCGTGTGCGCGGCAAGTACTGCCCTGCGACCGGCTTCGATCGTGACTGTCTGTTCTGCGGTTTGGGCTACCACCTTTCCCTTCTTGACGCTTATCTGAGTCTTCTGTGCAAGAAGGGTTACCGGGGCCGCCAGCAGGACGATGGCGCAGAGTTTCAGTGACTTCATCTTCATTTGTTGTCTCCTTTGATGCCTCTCGACTACAGCGAGGGGCAGTGTGTTTGGCTCATTCGACGGTTACGGTGAATTCTGTTCCCAGTGCCTCCGCGCGGCCGTTCGGAGTGTAGATGAAGAATGGCCCGTGCGGGCTCTCTAACGCGGCGGTGCACTCGCCGTGTTCGAGAAAGAACTGGGTCTCGCCGTTATATGACCTCAAAACCAGCATGCTGTTTTGGTTTACTTCAATCGTGGATTCTCCGTCTATTGCCAAGGTAAAGCCCGACTTGGCTGTAGAGTGAAACGTGTCACCCAGATAGATGTCTGAATCGCTCTGCAAAATGCGCCACACGTCGGTACCCTCGTGCCTGACGAGCACGGTTCCATCCAACTCGCTGACACGCAGCGGCACTCGGGCTGTAAGCGGTGCTCCTGCGGGCTTACCCGAACCGGCCCTGCCCAGGGCAAAGCCAACCGCCAGACCAATCACCAGGAGGATCGTAGCGGCGATGGCCGCAGGCCCGCCGGCTAACCAGGCCGGACCATAGCGAATCCGCCGCACGCGAGGACTCGGCTCTTCCGCGAGCCTGGCCAGCAGTCTCTTCTTGGCCTGTTCGGCAGCGGTTTGGGATCCGAACGCATGCTTGACGCAGTCTTCTAACAGAGCACAGCGGTCGAATTCCTCGCGGCAGGTCTCACACGCCTCGGCGTGGGTCTTTAGCTCGGCAAGCTCTGTCTTGTCAATCATTCCATCCAAGTATTTCTCAACAAGGTCTCTGCATGTATCACAATCGATCATGGTCCGACCTCCTCTAAGAGTGGCGCAAGGTCCCTGCGGAGCATGTTGTAGGCCCGGTGCAGCCAGACCCTAACGGTGCCCGGGCGTTTGCCCAACTGCTCCGCGATCTGCACCGCGGAAAGGCCCGCAACGAACCTCATTACTATTACGTTCCTGGACTTCTCAGGCAGTTGCCGTACTGTCTGTCTGATGAACCGTGCCTGGTACTGTGTCAATCCGGGATTGGCCGAAAGCGCGGGCAGCTCATCGAGACATTCAAGCTGCTTTGGCTCGCCTCCCAGAGCAGCCCTACGCCGAATGCTTTTCCTGATTGTATTGGAGCACTGTTGGATAGCGATCTTGCTGAGCCAGCCGGCAAACCGCGATGGGTCACGAAGGGTATGCAAGTGCGAGTAGGCCTTCAGAAAACTGTCTTGGGCGATGTCTTCGGCCTCGACCGGATCATCGATCCTGCTCAACGCGAATCCGACGACCATGTTCCAGTGCCGCTCGACGATAGTCCCGAAGGCCGAGATATCGCCGCCCAACGTGGCACGGACAAGCTGCTCGTCATCGGCCGTGGTGTGCTGCTGCTCTGCCATCGAGGCTCTCCAAAGACAAATCCGACACAATTCTACTCTATGGAACGCGGCGGCGTCAAAAGCGCTACAGATTGTTGGCAGATATGTTCTGATTCATATGATTGGGCTTTTGCCGGGGCGGCCTGGATTCCATGCAAGACATGCGAAACCACGCGACCACGAGCTATAGCGGCAGGTCGCGACGCTGCTCGCGCCGATGGCGGTCGGCGTAATCCTGCAGCGCGAATTCATCAAGGGCGCCCGGGACTGCACCGCCTGAGCCTTGCGCCCGCCCGCTCGTCCCACATGGTGCCCTGCGTCGCGCCTGCCGGGCCCAGAGAGCTTGAAACTCCGCTACACTTCTGAGAGAATGTCCACGGGTCCGGAAGGGCCCGAATTGCGGGCAGCAGTATGAGTAATGTCACACGTATCTTGAATGCCATCGAGAGGGGAGACGCGAAAGCTGCAGACGAACTACTTCCTATAGTCTATGAGCAGCTGCGTCTTCTGGCTTCTCAGAAGCTTTCACAGGAGAAGCCGGGCCAGACTCTGCAAGCGACCGCTTTAGTTCACGAGGCGTACATTCGATTGGTAGAGGGAGAGGATCAGAGATGGAACAGCAGAGGACATTTCTTCAAGGCTGCTGCGGAGGCAATGAGAAGGATCTTGGTGGAAAGTGTGAGGAGAAAGAGAAGTGTGAAACACGGAGGAGAGCACAAGAGAATGAGGGATATCGACATTGCCAGCCTACCCGGTGATTTGAATATCGCCCCGGATGACCTCATCTCACTCGACGAAGCCCTTGGCAAGCTCGGTAGCGAGGATCAAATGCTGGCAGATTTGGTCAAGCTGCACTGTTTCACGGGACTGCCGCTTGTCCAAGTGGCCGACATCTTGGGCATGTCCCATCGCACAACCGAGCGACACTGGGCGTTCGCCAGAGCTTGGCTAAACAAGGAGATCTTTGGGGATGGCTGACCTGTACGATGCTGTCTCGGTTCCAGCCGTCCTCTAACGCGTGAGACAGACCATTCGGGCCCGTATTTGGCCA
>CP070675.1:3969396-3986096 GCA_020352215.1 Phycisphaerales bacterium | reverse complement strand
TAAGGCCGGGCTGCATCTGGAGAGCAATCTGCTGGTCTGCCTGAACGATCCGCCGCAGGACGACTTCTCTTGGGTACAGCCGGGCAAGACTACGTGGCACTGGTGGAATGGGACGGCCGAGGAAGGGTTGCCGTTCCAGTGCGGAATGAACTACGAGACCCACAAGCACTATATCGATTTCTGCGCGCGCCACGGCATCACTTATCATTCCGTAGTGGCCGACGACAAACCGTGGCATCAGCAGTCCCAGGTGAACTTCGCCCCGGGGCCCGACACCGACATCTTGAAGCCACGCCCGGAATTGGAGTTTCCGACGATCCTGGAATATGCAAGGCGGCGCGGGGTCGGGATCCGTCTCTGGGTTCATTGGCGAGCCCTGAACGATCGGCTGGAGGAAGCCTTCACCCGCTATGAGCAGTGGGGTATCCGTGGGCTGATGGTTGACTTTCTCGACCGGGATGATCAGGAGATGGTCAAATTCTGCGAGCGCGTCCTGGAGTCGGCCGCTCGACACAAGCTCCACATTCAGTTCCACGGCTCCTACAAGCCGAGCGGCGAACACCGCACCTTTCCGAATCTCGTCAATCGGGAAGGTGTGTTGAATCTGGAGTACCTGAAATGGAGCGACCGTTGTACGCCTCAGCACAATGTCAACGTCGCTTATACGCGTTCGTTGGCAGGCCCCACGGATTACCACCTGGGAGGATTCCGATCGGTCTCACCGGCGCAGTTCAAGCCCCGTAACGCTAATCCCTGCGTCCTCGGCACGCGATGTCACCATCTGGCGCTGTACGTCGTGTATGAAAACCCGATGCCGATGGTCTGTGACACGCCGTCGGCCTACGAAGGACAGATGGGCTTCGAATTCCTCAAGCAAGTGCCCACGACCTGGGACGAGACACGGTTTCTGGCGGGCGAAGCGGGCCAGTTCGTGGTCGTCGCCCGGCGCAAGGATACGGTCTGGTATCTCGGCGGGATAACAAACGACACCGCCCGCCAACTTGCCCTTCCTCTCCACATCCTGGGACCAGGTGAATATGAGGCCAAGGTATTCGTCGATGGCTCCACAGGCAAGGACGAGCCAAACGCAGTCCGCCTCGAACGCCAGATGGTCACAGCTCGCAAGTCTCTCAAGGTAGCCATGGCTTCCGGAGGAGGGTTCGTTGCAACTATCCATCGGAAATCCGCGGGCAAGTGAGGGTGTGTACTACATACGTCTTGACGTATCACGCCCTATCGCCAGCCAGGCGATAATAGAAGCTGAGCATGGTGATAACGTTACGGTCCGGCTCGGAGCGTGTGGAAGATCAATGGTCGACGTTACTATCGACAGGGATGGCTCCACGGCATCACTGTACCTAAACGGCAAACTGGAGAACTTGGCATCGTGCTCGTTTGCACCGACTCGCAAATGCAACACGCTGAGAATCGGCTCAGTCGGGATAATCAGTGGCCGGGCCGGATACTTCGAAGGCAAGATCGGCGGCGTACGCATCTCTACAGAGCGGTCCCTGCTGAATTGCTCGTGAGAGCCGTATTCAAGGTGTTGTAAGGTCTACGTTGAGAAATCCGAATTGCTGATCGGGCTCCACAAATCTCCGAGCCCGACGCGCATCTCAACCGAATACATGTAGTCGTGCGTCACAACGATTACTCTCCGATGCGGGTGGTCGGTCACAACTTGATTGGCCCAATCCAGCACCTTATTCCGCGAGCCAAATTCCAGAGCAGGCACCAGTGGCCAATCTCCATATTGGTTCTCCTTCCTCGACCGAGCATAACCAGGGCCGTGATGCTCTCGGGAGCCCTCACTCAAAGCGAATCATTGTTTGACTATCCAGAGGAAGGAGCCGATTAACATCGCCACTGCGACCCAGCCCGCGACGAAGCCAACAATATCAATGAGCTTGGGCTTGGAGATTTCGAAATCAGGATGCCCAAACCAGGGGCGGCGTGGTGCCGGTTCGACTCCGTCGGGAAGGGTAAAAGGTGCGGTTTCCGGTTCGCCGGGGGCAATAGGGGTCCGCAGGCATTGATAGAAGCGGTCCAGCTTCTTCTTCTCCGCCGGCTTAGTGATCAGACTGACAATAACGGCTGTGACAAAGCCGGCGGCGATGTACAGTATCATCTGCCAGGGCAGGTTGAGCCTGTCTTCAAACAGCATGAATGCAGGCAATCTGTCTGCCAGTGTAGCGTTGAAGTCCCACAGGACAGTGCCGAATACGTCAATCCTGCTGGTGAACAGAAGCACCGCAAAGCTCAACAGAGTCGATATCCAGGCTGCTACCGAGGTGGCACGCCGCCAGAAGAGTCCCAGCCAGAACGGAATAGCCATCATCGCCGAGACTTTCCAGAATACCTCAAGACCCTGCACTACGCTCTCCAAGCTGAACGCAAAGAAGACGCCGGCGACAACCACAATCCCTGCGACGAGACGCCCGACAATGGTGTAATGTCTGTCCGTCCTGTGTTTCACCAGAAAGGAACGGTAAATGTTCTCTGTGAACAGCGCCGACGAGGCAACCATGAAAGCGTCACAGGAACTCATTACAGCAGCCAGCATCGAAGCGATGAACAGACCAATAAGCCCCGGTGCGATCTTGGGCAGCAGGCTATGAGCCATAAGACCGTACACATAGTCGATATCAACGTCCCTGCCGGCATATAGCCCAACGGCACAGAGCCCTGTAAGCACCCACGCGATAGTACACACCCTTTTGAATAGTATGCCGCACATCACACCAACACGACCTTCCATCTCGGTTTTTCCAGCAGCAGCTATGCCCATGCTGTGGGGTTGGGTCACCCAGCCAAGCAAGGCGTTGAACGCGATGACCGCGATATAGAAGGCAGTGATTTCGGATGGAGCGACAACCTCAAACATATTCGGCTTCTGTATACTCTCACGCAGGCCCGCCATCCCCCCGACGGCCGACATTGCGAAAGGTAAAATCAGAAAAGAAAGAACAATCGTCAACATCCCCTGAACAAAATCGGTCAGGATGGCGGCACTCAGACCACCTGCGATGCCGTAGATAACGAAGACAACGGTCATTCCGCAGATGGCAATGCTCGGATTGATTTGTCCACCCGATACCGCCGTGATCATCGCACTGCTGCCTTTGAGCATCACGCCAATATTGACCATCAACTGCAGCATTCCCACCAAGGCATACAGACCGGCGACGCCGCGGTCATATCTGGCGGAGAAATAGTCTCCGATGGTGACCGCTCGCATCCGTCTGAACATCGGAGCCAGCAGCCAATAGAAAGGTGTTGCGAACAGCCACAGCCATTGGTACCAGATACCCGAGACGCCGGATTCGTAGGTCTTAGCAGCGACGCTGACCGCCTGGTCGGAATGGGTGCCGGTCCCGAATGTGAAGAACATCATCATAACCTTGCCAAATTTCCGGTCCCCGATGAAGAAACTGGCGGCGCTGTGAACACGCTTGGACGCCGATACCCCTATGACCGCAATCAGAGTTAGATAGAAGACCAGGACCAACCAGTCAATCCAACTGACTCCCAACATGATCTCCAAATCCTTTCCCAGTTCGCTGCCGCACTTGCATTCTCAGACGTAGGTGAGGATACTTCGCAGCCTTTTCACACTCTCATACGATCGGCGCTACCCGTGTTGTCCGGGTTCAAACATACCGGAGCTGCTTCGTGCCGAAGGACAAGTATATCGGATTTGACACCGACAGCAACAAAACTCGCCACCACCATCATCCAAAAAGCAAGTAGGACGGATCCACAAAACCAAACGCGGAGGCCGGCCAGTCGACGAGATTGCATGACTACTTGACAGGGGCATACAGTACTGTAATATCCGATCAGCCAAGTGAATACTTGGTGACGGACCGGTTTACAATGATTGGAGTGGATACAAGAATATCGTTGCAGGATGTATTGTCTGCGCTACTTATCTACCATGCCGGAGTAGATTGTGTAAAAGCGATGAGACGGAGATGGGCCACCCTGCAACAGCATATTGGCCAAGATATGTACCTGCACGTTCAGGATAAGCTGGCTACACAGGAAAAGGACGCCGGCGTTTTGGCGTGATACGTGTCTCAGTTGTTTTCAAGAATTCAGTAAGATGCCCATAGCTGAGCATAATCGAAATAGTGGTCTCTAATGCATACACTTGCTCTCAATCATTGAACTGAAGGAGTCACCAATGAATCTTGAACAGCAGAAGGTCTCATTAAAGGAGAAAATCGGCTACAGTGTGGGTGATACGGCATCGAATCTATTCTTTCAGACTTTCATATATTACATCCTCATATTCTACACAGATGTGTTCGGCATCACCGCCAAAGCAGCTGGGACTATGTTCTTAGTTACCAAAATCTGGGATGCCGTTAATGACCCGATTATGGGTATGATCGCAGACCGAACCAACACCAGGTGGGGAAAATTTCGGCCCTATTTAGTCTGGGTAGCCATACCGTTCGGTGTACTTGGAGTATTAACGTTTACAACACCTGAACTCAACGATACCGGCAAGCTCATATACGCTTACGTCACATATACATTGCTAATGATGGCATATACGGCCATTAACGTACCCTATTCTGCAATAATGGGAGTCATCACACCGAATTCTCACGAACGAACCACAGTGTCGTCTTTTCGATTCGTGGCGGTCTTTGTCGCACTGTTCTTCATTCAGTACTTCATTCCAGCGATGACCGAAGATGCAGTCAATCCGGCAAAGAGCTGGCAATTTGCCATGATTATTGTTTCCGGGTTAGCGGTGGTTCTGTTTTTGGTTGCCTTCTTTTCTTGCAAAGAGCGGGTTCAACCCCCAAAGGGACAAAAGACCCCAGTCAAGCAGGATCTTGCCGATTTGGTTTCTAATAAGCCCTGGTTATTCATCGGCGCCGCCACTATCTTCCAGCTCATATTCCTTTGTATGCGAGGTGGGAGTACGATGTACTATTTCACGTATTTCGTGAAGGACCAGGAAATAACGCTATTCGGGAAGGTCTTCAGTTTATCCTATTCAAAGCTGTTTTCGATATTCACGATGTCGGGGACCGCCTTTACGATAATCGGAGCCATCCTAACAACACGTATTAGTAAAATCTTCGGCAAATCAATAACTTATGCAACATTTTTAGGTATAGCTGGTATCGCTTCAGGGCTCTTCATTTTCTTAGGTCCGCAAAGTGTCGCCCTTATGTTTGTTCTCAATTTTGTTGCATCTTTTGCGGTCGGGCCCGTGTCTGTATTGCAGTGGGCCATCTACACAGATACGGCCGATTATTCGGAATGGAAAAAGGGACGCCGAGCTACCGGGCTTGTGATGTCCGCCTCGCTTTTCGCGCTGAAGCTGGGGATCGCTCTCGGAGCCACGGCTAATGCGTGGATCCTGGCAGCTTATGGTTATCAACCTAATGTTGAGCAAACCGCAAAAGGGTTGTTAGGCATACGTATGGTTATGAGTGTTTACCCTGGCATTTTCGCCGTGGCCGGCATGGTCCTTATGTTCTTCTATCCGTTGAAAAAGCAGTTGATGGCACAGGTGGAGACAGAGCTGGTCGAACGCCGCAGAGAAGCTCACAATGATTGACCTGTGAGAAGGCGTTCACCACCGTGACAGGAAAACTAATGGAGTAGAGTATGAGAGTATCTCGTTTAATAGTGTGCTTTCTTCTATTGTCGTCGTCTGAAACCGCCGTTTGCCGGATCAGACTTCCACGTTTGATAAGCGACGGCATGGTGTTGCAGAGAGACGGCAGTGCAAGAATCTGGGGCTGGGCTGCTGCAGATGAAAAAGTGACAATAGACTTTGACGGCAAAACATACAGTGACATCGCCGGCACAGACGGCAAATGGGCCATCATGCTTTTCGAACTAAAAGCGGGTGGCCCCCACAGCATGGAAATCAGCGGCAGTAATCACATCAGTCTCAAAGACATCCTGATAGGAGACGTGTGGGTATGCTCAGGCCAATCGAATATGGATCTGCCAATGGACAGGGTGAAAGAACGCTATCCAGATGTGATTGCAAACTCTGACAATCCGGCCATTAGACGGTTTTTTGTTTCCAAGAGGTATGATTTTAACACGGCCCAGGAAGACTTACAATCGGGTCACTGGGAGTCGGCAAATCCTGAGAGCGTTCTACGTTTTACAGCCACAGGTTATTTTTTCGCAAGAGCATTATATGAAGAATACAAGGTCCCCGTCGGTTTAATCCATGCGAGCGTAGGCGGATCCCCTGCAGAAGCATGGCTGAGCGAAGAAGCCCTAAAACAGTTCCCGGTCCACCTTGAAACGGCGGAGAAATTTAGAGACCAAGCCTACCTCAATCAAATTGCAGGCAAGGACAAAGCTGTCAGCGATGCATGGTATCGCCTTTTGCAGCAGAAGGATGAAGGTTTGGCGGATGGCCGAAAGCCGTGGTTTGATCCGACTCACGACACCTCCGATTGGGCGACTATGAATGTGCCCGGCTACTGGGCAGACGAGGATTTGGGGCATGTGAACGGGGTCGTCTGGTTCAGAAAGGAAATTGATGTCCCTGCTTCGATGACCGGCAAGCCGGCGAGACTCTTGCTGGGCAGGGTTGTCGATAGTGACAGGACTTACGTTAACGGTAAATTTGTCGGCAGTGTGTCATACCAATACCCGCCGAGAAAATATGATGTACCTGAAGACCTGCTCAAGGCAGGGAAGAATGTCATTGTGGTAAGGGCAGTAAACAATATAGGTCGGGGCGGCTTCATTCCGGATAAGCCGTACGAGCTCGCGGCGGCAGGGCAAACCATCGACTTGAAGGGGCCATGGCAATACAAATTGGGTGCTGCGATGGATCCGTTGCCGGGCAAAACTTTTATAGAGTGGCAGCCGTTAGGATTATATAACGGAATGATAGCCCCACTCCTAAACTACACGATTAAAGGAGTCATCTGGTATCAGGGTGAATCCAACACCGGGAGACCACGCGAATATCAGAATCTGTTCCCTGCGCTGATAGTCGACTGGAGACAGAGATGGAACCAGGGGAATTTCCCGTTTTTGTATGTACAACTGGCTAATTACATGCGGGTCAAAGACCAGCCTTCTGAAAGTAACTGGGCCGAGCTGAGGGAAGCTCAGCTTAAAACACTCACTGTACCCAACACCGCGATGGCTGTCACCAGCGATATCGGTGAGTGGAATGACGTTCATCCGCTAAATAAGGAGGATGTGGGCAAACGCCTTGCACTCGGGGCTCAAAAAGTGGCTTATGGCGATGAAGACGTCGTCTATTCCGGCCCCATCTACCAATCCATGAAGATTGAAGGAAACAAAATCGTTCTCACATTTGCGCATATTGGCAGCGGCTTGTTCAGTCAAGGGGGCGGCGAACTGAAGCATTTTGCCATTGCCGGCGCTGACAAGAGATTTGTCTGGGCCAAGGCAAAGATAGAGGACGACACGGTCGTCGTCTGGAATGACGACATAGCCAATCCCGTCGCCGTACGCTATGCCTGGGCTGATAATCCTGAAGGCGCAAATCTATATAATAAGGAAGGTTTGCCGGCGTCACCTTTTAGAACGGATGGATAATTGAAGAAGAACCAAAATACACAACCTGCCTTGAAAGCTGTGTTTGAAGACGACTTCTATATTGGAGCAGCTCTCAGTCTGAATCAGATTTCCGGCAATGAGCCGGACTCCACGGCCCTTGTCGAAAAACACTTCAACAGCATCACGCCGGAAAATATCCTCAAATGGGAGGAGGTCCATCCGGAACCGAAGAAATTCAATTTCGAGCCTGCGGACCGGTTTGTTGCTTTGGGCGAGAAAAACAACATGCACATCGTCGGTCACACTCTCATCTGGTTCAATCAGACGCCGGACTGGGTATTCCAGGACGAGTCCGGCAACTCCCTGGACCGCAAGGCGCTGCTTGAACGAATGAGAGAGCACATCTTCACCGTGATGGGCCGCTACAAAGGCCGAATCCACGGCTGGGATGTTGTCAACGAAGCAATTGCATCTGACGGCCGGTTCAAAGAATGCAAATGGTTCGAGATTATCGGCGAGGATTACGTGCTCAAGGCCTTTGAATACGCCCGCCAGGCAGATCCAAACGCCCAGCTTTATTACAACGAATATGATCTTGAGAAGCAGCCCAAACGTGAAGCCGTCTTACGGCTGATACGCGACCTGCAGTCAAAAGGTGTCCGCATAGACGGCATCGGCATACAGGGACACTGGTTCCTGGACTATCCGAGCATCGAGGAGCTTGAGACTTCTATCCTGGCTCTTTCCAGATTAAACATTAACGTGATGGTTACGGAGATGGACATAGGCGTGCTGCCTTTCTACCCCGTTGATTCCGAGTTGATGGACCTGGCCTCCTTTGATCCCGAAACGCAGAAGAAGTACAATCCGTACCCGGATGGCCTGCCGGATTCGGTTCAGAAAGACCTGGCGGATCGATACGGTGGACTGTTCTCGCTGTTTCACAAGCACCGCGACAAAATCAGTAGGGTGACATTTTGGGCCGTCCATGACGGCCAATCATGGCGCAGCTATATGCCCATAAGTGGAAGGACGGACCATCCCATGTTGTTCGACCATCACTGCAAGCCGAAACCGGCCTTCGATGTCGTCGTCAAGACAGCTCAAAGCAGAAAGTGAAAATCATAGATGCAACGGTGTCGTTCTACATGACCATCTAACACGGAGCCTTGATGGAGAATACGAAAGACCTTGAAATTGTAGCGGCGGGGCACACCTGCCTCGACCTAATACCTGCTTTTACCATTGAGGGTGAAGTGGACAAGATGACTGATGTCCTTGTGCCCGGCAAGATGATTAACATGGGCCCGTGTGTCGTTGTGGGAGGGGGGCCTGTCACAAATGCAGGTGTCTCCATCCGCCGGCTCGGTGTCAAGACGGAATTGATCGGCAAGATCGGCAACGACGACTTCGGCAAAGAGATACTTAACTGGTATGAAGAACATGAAGGCCACTTCAAAGGCATTCACATGGTCGAGGGTGAATCGACATCATATACCATTGCCATTTGCATCCCCGGCATAGACCGTTTCTATCTGCATCATTGTGGCGCAAACGATACTTTCGGCTATGATGATATGGATTTCGACCTTGTGCGGCGTTCGAAACTGATGCTCTTCGGTTATCCGCCGTGGATGAAGAAGATATATGAAAACACGGGCGCTGAACTAACAAAGATCCTAAAGAGAACGAAAGCCTTAGGGACAACAACCGCGCTCGACCTTTCTCTTCCTGATGTGAGTGGCTATGGTGATAAGGTTGACTGGCTGGCTATTCTAAAAAACTGGGTTCCATTATCAGATATTATGGTACCCAGCTCAGAAGAGCTTTTTTATTTTCTTTACAAGGACGAATTTCTTGAGAAAAAGGCGAATCTCGGCCCCAAAGAGGGTGTGCTTGACCATATGACCGTGAATGAGATTTCCACCTTGGGTAGTGATTTAATAGAAATGGGTACAGCGATAGCCATGGTCAAATGCGGTCACAGGGGATTATATGTCCGAACCGCCGGTCAGGATCGGCTCAAGAAGCTGGGGGCCGCAGGATGTTCCGATCTTGAAAACTGGGCCAATCGCGAGTTGTGGCACCCTGTCTACGAGGAAGAGAAATTCGTGGGAGCACTCGGTTCCGGCGATTCGGCAATTGCAGGATTTCTCTCGGCGTTTGTCTGGGGCCATACCATCGAATCCTGTTTGAGATATGCAAATGCCGCGGGAAGTATGAACGTTACTGTTCCGGACGGCCTTACATGGAACAAAGGTTTCGATGATTTGACAAAACGAATTGAAGCGGGATGGAAGACAAAAGAGCTGAAAATTGACGAGCAAGGCTGGAAGCACGAACGTGGATTCTGGGTGGGACCTGATAACAGCGGTAAGTGGGAATCGTAAACAAGCAATAAGAGGAAGGATATATGGTTAAGACAAAAAAAGGCAATGCGAAAAGGGACGCATTCGTCGGTAAGAAGCTGGCAAAAATGAGCCTGGAAGAGAAGGTCGGCCAGGTCTTAACATTCACCCGGCGAGGCGCCATGATAACGCCGAGCGGGATCGAACAAATCACAAGATTGCACTGTGGCGGCCTTTGTCTGGAGCCATACGCGGTTGAGACCTGCAAGAACCTTTACTGGGGCAATTCCCAGATAGACCAGAACTTCAAGAAGCCAAAGGACTATTTCACCATTGCAAATACCTATTTCGCCGGCAAGGACTTTGGCATCAGTATAACGCCGGGTGACTACACGGAGGACTTGAACAAATTACAGAGAATTGCACTCAAGAGGCCGTCGGCGATTCCGCTTCACATGACCATAGATTTCGAAGGCGATTTCAAGAACGACTATATGGCCGGCGGCATAAGGCAGTTCCCGCCGCCAATGGGTATGGCTGCCATCGGCGACACCAAGCTGACCTACAAGATCGGTCTTACAATAGCAAAGCAACTCAGTAATATCGGCGTTACGCAAATGTATTCGCCGGTCTGCGATGTAAATATAAATCCCAAGAATCCTGAAATCGGGATCAGGTCTTTCAGTGACGATCCTGAGACCTGTGCAAAACATGCGGTCGCGCTGCTCAAAGGTTTTCAGGATGGTGGCATAGCGGCAACCGCAAAACATTTCCCCGGCAGAGGCGACTCGTTCACCGATGCCCATGATGTGCTGGAGGTAATAAAGGCCAGTAAGAAGAGAATGCAGGAAGTTGAATTGTATCCCTTCAAGGCGGCTATCGATGCGGGAGTAAAAGCCATTATGACGGGCCACTCGGTCTATCCGGCCTATGACGATAAGTATCCGACGACTTTGTCGGAAAAGCTCCTCACGGGGCTATTGAGAGAAGAATTAGGATTTGACGGCGTTATTGTCTCCGACGCTATCGGCATGGCGGCGATCCTCAAGAAATGGCCCCTTCCACAAGCCTGCGCAATGGCAATAAAGGCGGGATGCGATACGATACTTCTCAAAGCCGATGATGAATCAAGGACGCAATGCTTCTTCGGGGTCAAACGGGCCGTTGAAACAGGTTTCTTATCCGAAGAAAGACTCGATGAGGCCGTTACACATCTTCTGAATATGAAGTACGACCAGGGCTTGTTTGAGACGGCCGGCAAGAAGGATCCGAAAAAGGCCCAGGCGTACGCCGTGAGCAAACCGGTTACAGATTTCTCGTGGGACGTCGCGAAAAAGGCCCTGATCATAATGCGTGACAACAAGAAAATGCTGCCGTTGAATCCGAAGAAGAAGATCCTGGTTATTGAGCAGCGAATTCCCTATGAGTTTTGTGGAAAAGACCCTTATATGCACCAGCACATGTTTTGCGAGGCAATGGTTAATCATTCGACAAATCTGATCCTGGTCGATACGGAATTTTCCGCCTTTGACGAGGAGATCAAAGAGTGTATGGAGCTTGCCAAAGAGGCCGACCTTGTGGTTATGACCAACTACTACGCCCGAATTGTCAAATCAGGGAACAATCAACTACTTGTCAAGAAGCTCAAGGCAGCGGGCAAAGAAGTAGTCGTCGTGACCAACTATCCCTATATAGAGGGTACGACAAAGGAGGCCGATGCTGTGGTCTGCAATTTCAGCGGCACGCCCGATTCCATAAGAGCCGCGGCCGACCTGCTCTTTGGAAAGATTAAGCCTTGTCGCTCAACTAAGCTGCCCATAAAACTTGGTTCCCAAAAAGCAGCTACGATCAAGAAGCCGGCGAAGAAGAAAAGGCGGCCTCTAAAACTGTCATACTGTTAGTTAGCGCATAGAATCCGGAGCTTCTTCACAGAAGGGCGATGGAACGGCTTCTGGTTTAGTCTGTTGTGTTGACCCGAAAAGCACCAGGCAGACAAAGGAGACACTAAATGCCACAGAGCAGCAGTCTAAAGATTAGCGATGTATTCACAATTTCGGGGGCGCAAGTATACGAGATCTATGAAAAGAACAAAATGACGGTTCATTTTCAGGGAATGTCAAAGACCCTGCAGTTCCCTCACACCATTGCCCTTCAGGGTGCTCCGACACTTTCGGTAGGCATATCGCCCGAAGGTTTATACAACAGGCTCAATAATGCCGGCAGACTGATTCTGCTGAATCAAAACGCAATTCAATTTGCCTCTGCGCCATTTATCCGGATCGGCGACAAATTTGTTATGCTCACCACGAGAAATCCCAAGTGGGTAGAAGGCCCTGATGATATCCCTGCTTTGAGCAACTACTATCATCCCGCTGTATCTGAAGAGAAGGTCTCAATCTCTATTGCTACGCCGCTGTTGGAGATGGGCTATCGATCAGGCAAGATCCACGTGACACGAAGACTGGTTTCTCCCTTCTTGTCCGGAGATAGCCAGGTCCTGATGCCTATCGGTGTAGAAGAGTATGAGGTGAAGAATACGTCAAGTGACGTTCAGGCAATCACCTTGGTCATACCCAGGCCCTCGCTGGTGAATCTTCAGGAAAAGGAATTAAAGCCAACCGACCAGGACACTGTTTATGTCTGCTCAACACCGGTGAAAGGCCATGTGCATGAAGATTTCAGATATGCAGGTATGCGAGGGGTGGTCATGGCCAGTAAGCAAGCCCGGGACAGAATGGTCGTCGCTGTGCCCCAAATGAAGGGCGTAGAGATAGATACGCAACCATACTTTTGCCTGAACAGGCTGAAGCAGGATTTATTGTTGAATGATGATGGCAGTTTCTACGAAAAGAGAGAGCCCATACTCAATCAGGATTATGGAGCAGCCATTAGTCTTACTTTCAAGTTGAAGCCGAAAGCATCAATCAAGATCCCGGTGGCTCTGGTTTTGGATTTTCCACAACAGCGTTTTATCGACGGGAAGAAATTCGATCGCAAATATGTCAAGAGTTTCCAGGATAAAAAGACCAGAGTCGTGGATATGGCTAAGACTGCCCTGGACGATTATCCCAAATGGCTGGGCCGGACATTAACCATCCAAAACAGGATATTCGATCAGATAAAGAGAAGTCCTTCCTATAAGAATGATAAGGCGGGTGCTTTAAGACTGACCCGATTGATTCTTAACGAGTTCAGTTTCCCGGTGTCGAACGCCGCAGTCTGGGTTGAAGACAAGAACGGCAATGACGCCGCCAGATTCCTGGAATGCTTTGACTATGCCTATATCAATCCCTCGGACGTAGACTGGTATTCGATGGTAATGCTGATACTCTTTCCTCATATAGAAGAAGAACTCTGTCAGAGTTTCATCAATTCGATTCTGGCCGAAGATCTCAAGGATCGATATTACCATCTCCACGCCTCTTTTGTTGAGGCCAGAAAGCACTTTGAGGATTATCCGGAAGAATACGAAGGCGTGTCACTGACCCAGGTAAGAGATGCTTTTAAGGTCAAGGGAAGTGTGGCACACGATTTGGGCGCTTTGCCGAAAGGCCATGCCTTACGCAATGTCAGTGATTACGCCTGGTACAATAATAACTATTGGGTCGATCTTTTCCCGAAGCTGGCCATAAGGGTGCTGCGAAACGTCAAATTCACCGGCAATGTCGATTTTCTCAAAAAGAATTGGAAGACACTCAAATTCGGATTTGAGTATTTGAAAGAGCTTGATATAGATGGTGACGGCATCCCTGAAGGTTATCCCAACGAAGTCAAGAATACTTTCGATAATTTGCCCCTGTTTGGTGTCGATGCCTACGACGTGACGATCTTCATGGCCGGCTGCCGGGCCATGATGAGGATGGCCGAGTTGATGAAAGATGAACCCGCCAAGAAGCAATATCAGGAGCACTTCGAGAAAGTTTCCGCGATATTCGATCAAATGTGGCGGGATGAGAAGAACAGCCACGGCCAGAGATTGCAGTATTATGTCACCTGCTATGATCCTGAAACAGGAAAAGTGAACACGGACACATGGGTGAATCAACTGGATGCTATTTGGTCGTTGATTGCCATGGGAGAAGAGTCTTTTGTCTCCGACGACAGGGCCAGGAAGATCCTCAAGACCATCTATAAGAATAACCGGACCACGATGGGCTGGTGCATGACCCGCACAGAAGACGGCGAGCCGGTGGAATCAGACCAGGGAAAAGATGTGTATACGACGTCGAATTATGTCTTTGCCCAGCTTCTTGATTATTACGGCCTGGTCAAAGAAAGCAAAGAAGTATACAAGGTCATGGACAAAGTCATCTTCCAGCATGCCAATTCACTAATAAGTCCGGACAACCTCAGAGCCGAACTGGAGCAGGAAGAGGGAGAATCTGCCCCCGGCCCTCATTATATCGTAGCCGCTTACCCCAGGCCGGGCGCAGTATTAACCCAAATCGTAATGCAGCATGTAAAGGAGCTTCAAGAGCAAAAGGGGGCTGCAACAATAGACTCCAAGCGTTTGAAGTCTTTTGTGACTAATCTGATGAAGTAGGAATTGTCCGGCGGTCTGGGACTGCGGACAAACTTCGAAGCCGGTGTTTCGGGATCGCTTTGCGACGACACCTATTCAGGAGACGCATCATGGATAAGATGCTTGCCGTAAGAGTTATCGCCGCATGGTTCATGTTGTTCTTATGCGATATGGCCGGCGCCCGGCAGGCGCAACGTCCGGCGAACAAGCGCTGGGCCGAGATTCGACGTTTGTCTGCAGAGGATCACAGGAAAATGATGGACCTGCTGGGCATCAAATCGCTTCGACCCGGTCGAAACGGCATGAACCCTCAAGCGGCCAATTATGCCAACTACGATGAAGCCAAAGCCAATCCCTATCCGAATCTGCCGGACCCGCTGGTGTTGAAGAATGGAAAGAAGGTCACGACACCCGAGATGTGGTGGACTCAAAGACGTCCGGAGATCGTAGAGGACTTCGACAGAGAAATCTACGGACGGGTGCCCAAGGATACCCCCAAGGTGACCTGGGAAGTGACCAGCACCTCCCGCGAAAAGAACGGCGATGTGCCGGTCATCACGACGGAACTCGTGGGCCACGTTGACAATTCATCGTACCCGGCTATTACTGTCGATATCCAGGTCACATTGAGCACTCCGGCCGACGCCATGGGGCCGGCGCCGGTCATCATGGAGTTTGGCTTTGGCGGCTGGTTTGGCAGGGCCAGACCTGGGAGCGGACCCAGTTGGCAACAGCAAGTGCTCGCCAAGGGCTGGGGCTATGCTGTCATCGTCCCTTACAGCATTCAGGCCGACTACGGTGCCGGGCTCAACCAGGGCATCATTGGTCTGTGCAACAAGGGCCAATCCCGCAAGGCCGATGACTGGGGTGCCTTGCGTGCCTGGGCCTGGGGCGCCAGTCGCGCTCTGGACTATTTTGAGACCGACAAATCTGTGGATGCAAACCAGATCGGTCTTGAGGGACATTCACGCTTTGGCAAGGCGACGCTGGTCGCCGTGGCGTATGACCAGCGTTTCGCGATCGCCTACGTCAGCTCCTCCGGCGCGGGCGGCGCCAGTCTTTTCCGCCGTGACTGGGGTGAGATCGTGGAAAACGTTGCCGGATCGGGCGAATACCACTGGATGGCCGGCAATTTCCTTAGGTATGCCGGTCCGCTGACTTGGGATGACCTACCGATTGACGCCCACGAGCTGGTTGCGCTATGCGCCCCACGTCCCGTGTTCATCAGTAGTGGTTCGAACAACGGTGATGCATGGGTGGACGCCAAGGGTATGTTCCTGGCCGCAGCGGGTGCGGGACCCGTTTACAGGCTCCTGGGCAAGAGGGATATGGGGACTACTGAATTTCCCCCGATAGAAACCACACTGATTGACGGTGACGTGGCCTTCCGCCAACATAGCGGGGGGCATACCACCGGTCCGAACTGGCCCACGTTCCTGACGTTCGCCCAAAGATACCTTCACGTGAAACAGGCGGCGGATAAATCCGCTGCATCGTCCAGGTAATCACAAGATCGAATCAATTCACTACCGAGATGAGATGATGAAATCTACCGTGAAGATTCTCGTGATCGTTGACCTGATCTTTTTGTGTCCCAGTGCTGTCTCTGCTGTCGGTCAGACACGATACGTGGAGTTTCGCGACAGCCAAGGCAGTTTCTGCCTGGCACAAAAGGACCGTCTTGCGACGCTTTACGTTGACTTGCAGGATCATGCTGGCGTTGTGCGCGCAGTCAAGGACTTGCAGGCGGACATGAAGCGCGTTACGAGCCGCGATCCCATGGTCGCGCACGAGCGAGCCGGCCTTGGTATAAACGCGGTCATTGTGGGTACGATCGGAAAGAGTCCCATCATTGACGCACTGATCCGAGATCGCAAGATCGATGTCACAGGGGTCGTGGGCAAATGGGAGTCGTTTCTCATTGAGGTTGTGCCGCAGCCCTTGCCCGGCGTCGCCCGCGGCCTAGTCATCGCGGGTAGTGACAAAAGGGGAACCATCTATGGCGTGTACGACCTATCCGGACAGATCGGGGTCTCTCCGTGGTATTGGTGGGCCGATGTGCCGGTCAAACGTAACAAGGCTCTTTTCGTGAAAGCGGGCCGTTATGTGGAGGGTCCGCCGGCGGTCAAATACAGGGGCATCTTTCTTAACGATGAAGAGCCTGCGCTAGGCCGCTGGGCCGTGGAAAAATACGGTGGATTCAACCACGAATTCTATGAGAAGGTGTTTGAGCTGATCCTGCGGATGAAGGGCAACTATCTGTGGCCTGCTATGTGGTGGGCAAGCTTCAACAGCGACGA
>CP070675.1:3928080-3969296 GCA_020352215.1 Phycisphaerales bacterium | reverse complement strand
CGCCACAAGCAGCTTCGCTTCGGCTACTATGCGGCTTCGGCTCCGCCTCGGCCAGCATCATAAGTCCGGATAACACAAATCATTAGTCGTTTAGTCACAGATACTTACAAACCCTTCACAGGACTTGTGGTACGATGCGCATCCAAGATGTGGCGCGGTTCTGGTGTTGATTTCTGGAGGGACGCTGGCTACAGAAGAGAGCACAGGATCGCTATTCTTTCGGCACCAGAGAACGTATCAATCGAAGGTCAAGCGTGCCCTTCGCGCCCCAGCCTTTTCTACCGCGTGGTATTTGAGGCCGAAACGTCTCGTATAGAGCGAAGGCCCGTTCTTCCAGGTTGTCCGGCTGGAAAGCTTCGGCCAGAGCCCCCATCGCTTCTTTCACAGAATTCAGGTTGTCTCCGAACTTCTGGCTGAGGTATCTTGCTGCGCTTTCAGGGTCTATGGGCTTGTCGCCCGAGACTGCCCTGATGCCGTCTTCAGTGTTCTTTGCCGGCACCGGACGACCGCAGAGCGTTATCCAGAATTCCTCTCCACGTTTTCGCTGCTTTGCCTCACGGGCGGTCTCTGGCTTCGCTTCGAATATACCAAGAGCTCGACCCTTTGCTTGGGCGTTTAGGCCTGCCACCGCCTTTCCAAGACTCAGGGCTTCGTGGGGATTGAAACCGAGTCGCTCAGCCACCACTGCCGCCCAGAGTGTTAGAACGGGTGCTCTATTGACCAATATGGTATCCTTGGACATCAACTATCACCTGCCAAGCACACGAGCTTCACCCAAGGTACACGATTCGGTTTGGGACCGCAAGCAATCGTGTACCCCGCGAATTCCTATTGGGTGAGCCCAGCACGGTCCAGGTAGCTTGCCGGCGCACCCAAATCGGAGAGATCCCTCCGTCCTCCATGTGACAGCCCACCCACCAGTCGTCAGGGATTTAGCCCGGAGGTCACCCCAAGAAATCCGCATTCACGGCTCAATATGCCCGATGTCGCCGACATTACCGGCACGCCTAAACAAGCCCCAGGCAAGCGTGGCCCGGAATTGACGCCATCGGCGCAGAAGAAAAGCCAGCCCTAAGTACTTGGCTGGCCTGGACTTAACGAAATAGCGGGGGCAGGATTCGAACCTGCGACCTCCGGGTTATGGGCCCGACGAGCTACCAGACTGCTCTACCCCGCGATTATCGATTCATATTGCCCACCATGAAATCCACATCCGCTGCTCCGCGAATGGCAGACCCAGAAGTGGCTGCTGGGCCTAACAAGAACAGAATATCATGAAACTCATCCAATATCAAGTGTACCATCGCAAAATTACAGGTTCTCACAAATTGCTTCGGCAACCGCCTCAATTCTTCCCTCCGGATACTCGTGAGAAGGCCACCGGTCAAACACGCCATCAGCAGTCTTGCGTGGGATTATATGAAAATGCAAATGCTCAATGATCTGGCCAGCGGCCCTGCCATTGTTGCATAACAAGTTATAGCCGTCAGCTTCTGTTGCGGCCACAACAGCCCTCGCGACATTGCCCAGACGCGAAGCAACCTGGCCCAAGAGCTCAGGAGGACAGTCATGCAATCGCCTGAAGTGCTGTCGCGGAACAACCAGTGTATGGCCGTCACTAACGGGATGAATGTCCAGGAAAGCAAGGACCTGCTCATCCTCGTAGATCTTTGTGACCGGAATCTGCCTTGCTACCATCTTGCAAAAGAGGCAATCGTCCTCGTTCATCCTTGCATTACCCCCGGTCTCTACTCGTTCGGCTTCGTTTGATCGTCCTGGGGGCTCGCTCCGCCTGCATCTTCCTCTCGGCCAGGTTCTTCTGTAATTGCAGTTTCTTCATCGCGAACCGCATCCTCCGTTTCGGCAACTCCCTCGGCATCGAGTGTCTTGCCAGCCTCGGAGACCTCGTCGAGATTATCAACCTCTGCCGGTTCTGCCACTGTTCGAGCCTTCTTGCGCGACCGCTTCCTGCCTTCTTTCTTGCTACCCTCGTCCTGACCCACGAGTTGAAGCAGGACCAGTTGGCCGTTGTCGCCTAATCTTCTCATTGACAGACGAATGATTCTTGTATAACCGCCCGGCCTATCCAGGTAACGAGGGCCGATATCACTAAAGAGTTTTCCAATTATCGTGCCCTTCGCGACCGTCTTGCCATCTTCATGATCTACGATTTCGCGATTGCCAAGCAAGGCTATGGCCTGGCGTCTGGCTGCCAACGTCCCCTTCTTGGCTATCGTAATCAACTTCTCAGCCAATGGTCTTACCTCTTTGGCCTTTTCGATTGTCGTCGAAATCGTCTCGTGCTCGATGAGTGAAGCAACCAAGTTTCGGCGCATGGCCAAGCGATGCTCACTTGTTCGACTCAACCGACGCCCTGCCACCCTATGACGCATGTGTTCTAATTCCTCTTTCCTTGTACTACCTTTTGCAACAGCTATCAGACTGTACTCTGGAAATCAAGCATCAATGTCCGTCATCCCCAAAGTCAGACCTATGTCAGCGAGCTTTCTCTTGATCTCTCGCAACGAAGTCTTACCGAAGCTGCGGATCTTAAGCAAATCAGCGTCGGTCATCTTCACCAACTGGCTTACCGTCTCGATCTTGGCGGACTCGAGGCAATTGCTTGCCCGCACTGACAGCTCCAATTCCTGAATAGGAGTGCTTAGCTTCTTGGCCAATTCCTCGTCAATTACCTCTTCTTCGACACCCACTTCCGCAAGCTGATCATCAACCGTCTGCTCCCCAATCTCGAAATACTGCACGAACGGGTTGATGTGCTTCCGCAATATCTTGGCGGCCTCTACCAAGGCCATCTCGGGTGTAATTGTCCCGTTGGTCCAAATCTCCAAGATCAGCTTATCATAGTTGGTCCGCTGGCCCACACGTGTATTCTCAGTTGTGTAGCGAACTCTCGTAACGGGGGAATACACGGCGTCAAGCTGTATCCTTCCAATTTCCTGTTCAAACCTATCTGCAGTAGCGATCCGCTCCGAAGCAGGCACATAACCTCGCCCGTTTTCAACCACCATTTCCATCTCGAAGCTCACATCTTCGGTAAGGGTGGCCAATACGATGTCTTTGTTTACGACCTCTATCGCTGGATCGACTACCATATCTGCAGCTGTTATGACCCCTGCTTTCTCCGCCGAAACAGTCATAACCTTTGGGCCTCCACCCTGGAGCCGAATGACAAGGCTCTTGACATTCAACACGATATCAGTGACATCCTCGACCACCCCATGTATCGAAGTGAACTCATGTTCGACCCCTGTAATTTTTATGGATGTTACAGCACTGCCTTCCAGAGACGAAAGTAATATGCGCCTGAGGCTATTGCCGATAGTAGTACCGAAACCTCGCTCGAATGGTTCGATATAGAAGCGGCTGTACTTGTCGCTTGATATCTGTACGTCCCGTTCTACGCGCGTCGGCAACTCCAAACCACGCCATGTAACTCGCATACAAGCCTCCATCAACATTCAAGTGCCAAAAACTATATATCAAAACGCAAAACCGGCCCCATTTCTTGCACAAGACGCAAGACCATGGGTTCCTTCCTTGGCCCTGCTATCCCATTTTGCATTTCGACTCTTGGCGCCGTATCTCCCCAGAGCTATCTCGAACAAAACTCTACAACCAACTGTTCCTCAACGGTGATCTGAACGTCACTCCGAGCTGGTAACGCAACTAAGGTGGCTCCAGGTTTCTCACGATCCAACTGCAGCCAATTCTGGGTAGTAAAATTCGGGTTGCTTTCCAATTGCTGCTTCACTCTCTTCGCGCTCTTTTGGGAATCCTTGACTGTTATCTTGTCCCCGATATTCGTCGTATAATCACCGATATCGACCTTACGACCGTTGACACATATATGGCCGTGCGCAATCAGTTGTCTTGCGGCCTTGCGCGACGGTGCAAAATTCAACTTGTATACGACATTATCCAAACGCCTTTCCAGCAGTTGCAACAGTGTTTCCCCTGTATTGCCCTTAAGTCGTTCTGCCCTGTGGAAATACCTCATGAACTGTTTTTCCAGCAGTCCGTAGTACCTCTTGACCTTTTGCTTTTCGCGCAGCCGAATGGCGTATTCACTTGCTCTGCCTCTGCGCCAGCCATGCATGCCGGGAGCCAGATTGCGTTGTCTTCGCTCTACCTGGCATTTAGCCGTTTCACACTTCAGACCCTTGATAAACAGCTTCATGCCCTCACGGCGACAGTATCTGCAAGATGGACCAAGATAACGTCCCATTTCTTATCTCCAAAAACTTCCTCGGCAACACCCCATCCTACACGCGTCTGCGCTTGGGCGGTCTGCAACCATTGTGCGGAAGAGGTGTAACGTCTTCTATTGAGGTTATGCGCAACCCAGCTCCCTGCAAGGCCGATATGGCAGATTCACGCCCTGAGCCAGGTCCCTTGACTCGAATCTCAACCTCACGCACCCCGTTCCGCTTGGCAGCACTGGCGCAGCGGTTCGCAGCCTGTTGGGCAGCAAAAGGTGTGCTCTTCCGAGAGCCCTTGAAACCTACACAACCGGCCGAACTCGAGCAAATCGTATCACCGTCCAAATCTGTAACTGTTATCAGCGTATTATTGAACGTCGCCTTTATATGCGCGACAGCTCGAACAACATTCTTTCTGACTTTTCGCTTTGTACCTTTTGCCATTCTCTCTCTCTGGTAACGTGTACCACATCATGTACTTCAATAGTCTACTGTGTACGGTCAGACCCTCTTCGGGCGACAAGAACTTCATTCTGCTCAGAGTGGTTCGGGCATTAGCGTTTTTCCTTCACACCCTTCTTGCCTGCCACTGTCTTCCTTGGGCCTTTGCGAGTACGTGCGTTGCTTTGCGTGCACTGACCATGAACGGGCAATCCCTTTCTGTGGCGAACGCCCTTGTAGCAGTTGATGTCACGCAATCGAGCTACATTCTGAGCAACCTGTCTGCGAAGCTGACCTCCCACGATATAGTTGCGGTCAATAATCTGCGTTATCCGGCTAAGCTCATCCTCACTGAGCTTGCCAGCCTTGGTGCCTTTTTCAATCCTGGCTTCCTTCAAGACCTGTTCCGACGTGTGCCTGCCTATACCGGCTATATAGGTCAGCGAAATCCATATCGACTTGTCATTAGGAATATCAACACCAACTATACGTGGCATACCTGCTCCTTTTAAGCCTGCTCGTTAGTTCCCACTCTGTTATCTCACAACTTCTGAGCAGAACACAACTAACCTTGGCGCTGCTTGTGTCGCGGATTTGTGCAAATCACACGCACAATGCCTCTGCGACGAACCACCTTACAATTCTCACATATTCGTTTTACCGAACTTCTGACTTTCATCTTCCGTACCTTGCACTCAACTGCAGTCGCAGATAACTCACTGCTGGCTCACGTTCAAGACCGGCAAGCAGGAACTAATGCCTCAACACTATCCGGCCTCTATTCAAGTCGTAGGGTGACATTTCAACCGTTACCGTGTCGCCGGCCAAGATCCGAATGAAATGCATCCGCATCTTGCCCGAAACGTGCGCCAAGACCTTGTGGCCATTTTCCAGTTCCACTCTGAACATAGCATTTGGCAAAGCTTCAGTCACCTTAGCCTGCAATCGTATTGCGTCCTTCTTTACCATAAACGTTTCTTATAGTAGAATTCAAGTAGCCCTCAAGCTCGCTGCTACCAGGCTCTTCTTCTTGCTAGCTGCACATGGTATAGTTGCTCCAGTATTCCGTCAGCTCCGGCTATTTCGCCGTCAGCACATCGCAGCCACCTTCCACTATCGCGACCGTATGCTCAAAATGGGCCGAACACTTGCCATCCTTCGTCACAACCGTCCACCCGTTACCAAGCGTTCGCACGGCGCTACTGCCAGCGTTAATCATCGGCTCAATCGCCAAGACCATTCCTTCGGTCAAGATGATGTCATCAGCTAACAGCTCATCACTGACAAAGTTCGGCACTCTCGGTTCTTCCCACATTTTGCTGCCAATACCGTGTCCAACAAAGTCTCTCACCACCGAAAAACCAGCAGACTCAGCGTAATGCTGCATATCCGCGGCTATCTCACTCCATTTTACGGCGGGGGCAGCCTTTGCGATCGCTATATCCAGTGCTCTCCTCGTTGTGTCGATGAGCCGGCGCTTCTCTTCAGAGATATCACCTATCGCAACCGTGACGGCCGAATCACCGCAATAACCATCAAGCCGGACGCCAAAATCAACGCTCAGGATATCCCCTTGCTTGAGCCTTGCATTCCCCGAAGGAATCCCGTGGACCACTTGCTCATTTACCGATGCGCAAATCGCACCGGGAAATGGCATTCGAGCCTGCGGGTTTCGCACTCCCTTGAACAGGGGCTCGGCTCCAGCATCGGCAGCCATTTGCAGAGCCATATGGTCCAAGTCTGCAGTAGTGACTCCAGGCTCTGCAATCTCCTGTAGTTTTGAAAGAACGTCGGCCACAACGGCACCAGCCCTACACATCAATCCAATTTCTCTTCGGCTGCGAAGCGTTATAGCCATTCAACTGTGTATTTCGTATCTACTCCTCAGTTGGTGCTTCAAGCCCCAACGAGGGCGTCCAACTGCTCGAAGACAGCGGCGCTTACCTCGCCCGGATCTCTCCCGCCATCAATGTCAAGGACAGTGCAGTTATTGCCATAGTAATCCACAAGCGGCTCCGTCTGCTCATGGTATGTCTTTAGGCGATTCGCAACAACTTCAGGACTGTCATCCGGTCGCTGAATAAGCGCGACACCATCGCTGTCGCACACGCCATCAACTTTCGGCTTCAAGTTCTTTATGTGGTACACCGCCCCACATCGAGGGCAGCTTCTTCTGCCGGTCATCCGCTCAGCAACGACCTGATCAGCTATCTTCAAGTTCAATACAGCGCTGATACTATGACCGCTTGTCGCGAGACGCTTGTCAAGCTCGATGGCTTGGTTTACGGTTCTGGGAAAACCATCAAGCACAAAGTCGGCAGCAGACGTCTCTTCTATCGCCGCGGCCATCATCTCAACAACGATCTGGTCGGGCACAAGCGCGCCGGAGTCCATAAAGCTCTGAGCCTTCTTTCCCAAATCAGTGCCTTCTGCTCGATGGCGGCGTAGGATATCACCACTGGACAAATGGAGCAAACCGTACCGAGCAACCAAGCGCTTGCACAAAGTCCCTTTGCCCGCGCCGGGCGCGCCAAGCAAGACTATCCTCATCCGTACGCTCCTTTTATCCTGCCACTGGTGCTGAAACCTTCATAGCTGCGCATCAACAGGTTGGCCTCAATCTTCTGGACCAAATCCAGCGAGACGCTGACAACTATCAGCAAGCCGGTGCCGCCCAGAAATGTCGCCACTCGCCAGTCAATTCCAAGTGAAATTGTGACCACGGTCGGCACAACGGCAATAACAGCCAAAAAGGATGCTCCAAAATAGGTGATTCTGGCCATCACCGTCTCCAGGTAGTCGGCGGTTCTACGCCCCGGCCGAAGCCCTGGTATGAAACTGCCCGTATCCCGCAGATTCTTAGCCATCTCCTTGGGCTGAAACTGCACCGTTACCCAAAAATAGGCGAAGAGAAAGATCAATAACATGTACAAGAGGTTGTAGGTGAAAGCGCTGTGACTCAGAGCACCTTGAATAGTCTGAAGAACTATCGAGTCAGCCAGGCTGGGAATTCTCGCCAGCTGGTCGATTATTATGGGCGGGAACATCATAAAGCTCGACGCAAAGATTATTGGCATCACACCACCATGATTCACTCTCAGCGGCAAATAGTGTCTCTGGCCGCCATATACGCGACGGCCACGCATTTGCTTCGCCTGCTGAATCGGTATCCGCCGCTGACCCTGGGTGATGAGTATCGCTCCAGCAACAACGAATACAAACGCTGCGATCAAGAAGAGTATTTTTGCCGGGCCTATGCTCCCGACGGGCGCGCCCACGCGTAAGTCAACGTTCTGCAGAAGCGTTCGAATGGCCCATGGCATTCTGGCAACAATCCCGGCCATAATTATCAAGCTGATTCCATTGCCTATCCCATACTCATCTATCTGCTCGCCGAGCCACATCAGAAAAACAGTGCCGGCAGTCATGCCAACCATACCCATTATTAGGGCTTGGTAGTACATGCCCGCGTATGTATAGGCTCCCAGCATCTTCATGTACATCACCGACTGAACAATGCATATCAGCACGGTCAGGTAGCGGGTATATTCCTGTATCTTCTTGTGACCAGTCTGGCCCTCCTGACGCAATTTCTTCAGAGCAGGAATAACCTCACCCAAAAGCATCAGAATAATCGATGAGGTGATGTAAGGCATAATCCCCAAACCGAACAGACTGCTCCGACTCAGGGTACCGCCAGTAAATATCTGCATGTACTCGGCAGCTCTGCCCAGAGGACTCTCAGTATCCCTTGTCGCGACGGCAGCAGCTATCTTCGCCTGGTCAAAGCCAGGATTGGGAATGTGAAAACCTACCCTGTACATTATCAGCAGCGCGACCGTGAAGAGAATCTTGTTGCGCAAGTCCCTTATTCGGAATACATTTATTACTGCACCAATCATTTCGGTGTGTTCCGACAGTCCTTAAAGTTGCCTAAAACAAAGAAGCCCAAAGACCATAGAATTCAAAACCTAATAGGCACAAGCCTCATCCTTTTTGTGTCTTGCTTATTGCGTTAGCTATACCGCCGCAACCCAGAATTTTCTGCTCGGCGCTCTTGCTGAACTTATGAGCGGTCACCTGTAGCCGCTTAGTGAGTTCACCGTCGCCAAGAATCTTGACCTTACTCTTGCCACTGGGGATTAGTCCGGCATTAGACAGTTGCTCCACGCCGACATCTGCACCGTCGTCGAATCTCTCCAGTTGCGATACATTGACAACTTCGAAACGTGTCGCGAACTGGAAGTTACTGAAGCCTCGCTTGGGCAGCCGTCTGAACAAAGGCATCTGGCCACCTTCGTAAAGCGAAACAGAAATCGAGCCGGCTCTACTGTGACTACCCTTGTGACCTCGGCCACAAGTTTTGCCGTGGCCCGTTCCGGGGCCTCTGCCGACACGCTTACGAGCCTTGTGTTTTCCTGCGATCGAAGTTATTTCGTGATTCAACATCAAGATCACCCAATCAGCAACCAGCCTTCATCAGCGGTCAATTGATACACCACGAAGAGATTCTACCATCTCCCTATTGCGCAACCTGACTAAGCCGTCCAGGGTGGCTTTGACAGTATTCTTGGCTGACGTGCTGCCATACACCTTTGTGAGAACGTCCTGTACACCTGCATATTCAAGTACAGCTCGAGCACTGGAGCCAGCAATTACACCTGTGCCCGGGCTGGCCGGCACCAACACAACCTTCGTCGCCCTGCATCTGCCAGTGATCTGGTGGGGAATCGTCCGCTCGACCAGGGCTATCTTGTGCAAGGATTTCTTGGCATCCTTCATTCCTTTTTCAACCGCCATCGGGACCTCTTTGGCCTTGCCATAGCCGATACCCACCGTACCTTCGCGGTCGCCGACTACCACCAAAGCAGCAAAGCTGAACCTCCGGCCGCCCTTGACCACTTTGGCACAGCGATAGATCTTTACAACCGTATCTTCTAATGGTTTTTCCTCTTGTTCAGATAGTTTGACCGCGTCAATCACCAATTCTTTTCTCCAGATTTTGTCGCCTCTGTCTTAGAAAACCAATCCGGCTTTTCTTGCCGCTTCGGCAAGAACCTTAACTCTGCCATGGAACTTGTAGCGGTTTCTGTCGAAGCAAACGCATTTTATTCCAACACCCAGAGCCGCTTTCGCAATCGCCTCTCCCACAATCTGCGAGGCCTTACTGTTGCCAGCGGCCGACAACTGGTTCCCCAACGCCTTCGTCCTGGTGTTTGCCGAAACAAGCGTCACCCCTGCAGAATCGTCAATGATCTGAGCGTAGATATGCCGGTTCGAGCGAAATACCGACAAACGAGGCCTCTCACGTGTCCCGACGACCTTCTTCCGCACATGATGTCTGCGCCTGAGCACCGCCTTTTTTGCTGTATCAACTCTCATGTATACCAGATCTCAATTATGTAGCCCCTGAAGTGAAAGCCTTACCTACCTTACGCCGTACCCGTTCATCGGCATAGCGAATACCTTTGCCCTTGTATGGCTCTGGGGGTCTTATTCGCCGGACGTCCGCGGCAAATTGTCCGAGTACGCATTTGTCTATTCCCGAAAGTGTGAACTTTGCGGGTATGTCATTACCCCTCGTCGCACCCACGTCGATGCTCACCTTAACGCCCTTTGGCATCATCAATTCCACTGGATGGCAAAAGCCGACCTGGAACACAAGCTTCTGGCCCTGCTCCTTCACACTGTAGCCGGTACCGTATATTTCCATTTTCTTTTCAAAGCCCTTGCTGACACCGGTGATCATGTTGGCGATCAAGGCCCGCATCGTGCCATGTAGCTGCCTGCTCTGGCGGTCTGCGGGATGCTCGTTCTCAACCACCACCATTCCCGCGGACTCATCAACTCGTACCTTTATGAGCGCGTGGCAGTCCATCTGCAGGCTGCCAAGAACACCGGAAACCTTCACGGCCTGGCCCTTCTTTTCAACTTTCACGCCCGAAGCAACAGGGATAGGTTTTTTTCCAATACGACTCATCAGCTAACCGTACAAAGTATTTCGCCGCCGACATTCGCCTCACGGCAGCTTCTGTCACTCATTACACCTTTACTCGTCGAAATAACTGCTATGCCCATGCCACCCAAGACACGCGGCAACTTGTCAACGGACAAATAGATTCTGCGCCCGGGTTTGCTGCTTCGAGTTATTTCATTGATGACCGGCAGTCCCTCCTGATCGTACTTAAGAGTGATTCGCAACACCCCTTGCTTGCCGTCATCGATTCGGTCAAAGTCCTCGATATAACCTTCCTGTTTCAGCACAGCCGCTATGCCTTGGCAAATGTTCGATGCCTTGATGTCGACCTGCTGTCGATCTATTCGCGCAGCATTACGAATTCTCGTGAGCATATCAGCTATGGGGTCACTCATACTCATAGTCTCTGGCCTCGCCTCTCGTGGTTCGATCGACTGTCTACCAACTTGCTTTCTTTACTCCCGGTATTTTGCCCTCATTGGCCAAGGTTCTGAAGCAAATCCGACAGATCTTGAACTTGCGGTATACGGCTTTCGACCGTCCACAAAGCTGGCAACGCGTATACTGTCTCACGCGGAATCTCAGCTTCTTTTGCGCCTTGTTCTCCAATGCTTTAGTTGACATTCACAGGCTCCAATGTCCTCATAACTCACCTGCCACCTTACTACCCCGGCTTTGCCGTATCGGGACTCCTGAACGGCATGCCGAAGAGCTGAAGCAATTTCCTTCCCTCTTCGTCGGTCCCCGCTGTGGTTACAAAAGTAATGTTCATACCTTGTTGGAATTCGATCTTCGCCGGATTGATCTCCGGAAACACACTCTGTTCGGTCAGGCCCATCGAGTAGTTGCCCCTGCCGTCAAAACTGCTCGGGTCAAGACCTCTGAAGTCACGCACCCGCGGGATTGCAAGATTGATAAGCCTGTCCATGAACTCATACATTCTGATGCCACGGACAGTGACTTTCAGGCCGGTCTCCACACCTTGACGAACTTTGAAATTCGAGACACTCTTCTTGGCCTTACAGGCCGCGGGCATTTGGCCCGTAATCATCATCAAATCGTTCTTGGCTGACTCGAGGTATTTCTTGTCTTGAGTCGCCTTACCAACACCCATGGAGACAATAATCTTCGACATCCGCGGCACAGCCATAGGATTCTTGTAGCCGAAATCCTTCCTTAGCTCCGGAGCCACCTTCGACTTGTACAACTCTCTCAAACGCGCCATCTTGCTTCTCATACCAAGTGTTTTGACAACCGCGCCCTAAGAAAAGCAACACGATTCACGACTCACTACTTGCCAAATGCTACTTTGCCCTTCTTACAGTGCCTATTTCAGTACCATCGCAGGCAACACGCTTCTTACTGCCGTCCGCACCTGTCTTGTAACGGACCCTGCTGCCCCTCGAACTCTTCGGGTTCACGGGCAATACATTACTCACGTGAATAGGCTGTTCAACGTTTACACGACCGCCCTGCGGGTTTCTGCGCGACGGCCGGACATGCTTCTTTGCCAGATTCTGGCCCTGAACCACTACGGCATTCTTGTCAGGGTACACGTGTAGCACCCTGCCTGTAGCGCCCTTAGAGTCACCTGTTATGATCTCGACCGTATCGCCTTTTTTAACGTGAAGAGCCATCTTTTAACTCAAATACCAAAATCATATGAAATCACGAGAAAACAATGCAACAACTTTCGGCCTCGACTCCTCTTCGGGACGATCTGTCGAGCCTCATTTTGATCTCTACTTCCTGCACCTTGCTATACAACCTCGCTTGCCAGTGAAATAATCTTCATATAGTTCTTCTCACGAAGCTCCCGTGCGACGGCACCGAAAATCCTGGTTCCAATCGGGTTGCCATCGTTGTCAATCATCACTGCCGCGTTACTATCGAATCTGACATAACTGCCATCGGGCCTTCTCAGAGGGCTCTTGGTACGAACGATCACACACTTGTGCACCTTTTTGTCGTCCAACTGGCAACTTGGCAACGATTTCTTTATGGCTACACAGACAACATCCCCAACGCTGGCTACGGGCCGGGTTCTCCTGCCGCGACTACCACCTCTTCCCAGAACCTTGATGCATAGTGCCGACTTAACACCTGAGTTGTCGGCTATATCCAGCATTGTTTCCTGTTGAATCATATCTCGTATCTCGTGCCAGGCCCTACGCTCTAACCGCCTTCTCTAAAACCCTGACAAGACGCCAACTCTTCGTCTTGCTATGAGGTCTGCACTCAGCAATTTCAACCACGTCACCAACACCACTCTGATTATGCTCGTCGTGAACACCCACTCTTGTTCTGCGCCTCATGTACTTGCCATACTTTGGATGCTTGACTTTGAAGTCAATCACCACTTTGACGCTTTTGTCGCCGCTGTCGCTTGCTACTACACCGGTCAGAGTTTTTGGTTTTCGGTCATTCATAATCGACTTCCAATCGCGCATCACCTAATGCAAATCGTCATTTCCCCTCTCGCAGTATCGTCTTGATCCTGGCGATATCGCGCCTGGCATTGATTATGGCTTTCGAGTTCTCCAGCTTCTCGGTAACCGCTTGCGAACGCACGTCAAACAAGTGCTGCTGGAGCTCTTCCAGTTTGCCCTCCAACTCGTCCGGACTCATTTCACGATATTGCGCCGCTTTCATCTGACTTCCTTCTCTTACAATGAGTGTCTTCGCTTGACGAACCTGCACCTCACCGGCATCTTGTGAGCGACCCGCACCAGTGCCTGCTTGGCAACATCCTCAGCTACGCCGCCGATCTCGAAACAGACTTGGCCGGGCCTAACCCTGGCGACCCAGAATTCGGGCTCACCTTTGCCTTTACCCATCCGGGTCTCCAGCGGCTTGGAACTCACCGGCTTATGCGGAAACAACCTAATGTATACTTTACCTTCACGATGCAAAAAATGAGTCGCGGCAACTCGGCCCGCCTCAATGTTCTTGGCAGTGATCCAACTGGTCTCGAGGGCCTGCAAGCCGTATTCGCCGAACGCCACAAAGTTGCTTCTCGACGCATTGCCTTTCATTCTGCCGCGCTGGCTCTTGCGATACTTGACTCTCTTCGGCATCATCGCCATTTTGTCAGACCCTTATTCAACATCTGTTTGACTGTCGAGCTTCAAAGCAACCGTTCGATCAAGCCTTCGGCTCATCTTTTGGCGTGGTGGCTTCCGCCTCCGCTGGCGGCGCAGGTGCAGCGGCCTCTTTAGTCACGCCCCGGGCTTGCTGAACCGGGCCAGCCCTGCGAGCCGACTGACGCCTTGGCCCCCCACCTGTTCGCCTGGGCGGGCGGGTCCTGCGACGCGGCTCGAGCACCTCGCCAAATTTCCCTCTGTAAATCCAGACTTTAACGCCGATTGTCCCGTAGGTTGTCCTCGACGTAGCTACCGCGTAGTCGACATCTGCATCGAGCGTGTGCAGTGGGATACTACCGAGCTTCTGTGTTTCTCTCCTCGCCATCTCCGCGCCCGCGAGCCGCCCGGCACAGATAATCTTGACTCCCTTGGCCCCCGCGTTCATTGCCAATTCGCAAAACTGTTTCATGGTGCGCCTGAACGAGGCACGCTTCTTCAGCTGCTCGGCGATTGCCTCGCCCACCAACGTCGCGTCCAGATCCGGCTCTTTTATCTCAATCACGTTTACGGTCTCCTTCCGGCCCGTCAGCACTTCCAGCTCTTCGCGCAGCTTATCAACATCGCCACCTCGTGGACCTATAACCACTCCGGGTCGAGCACTGTGCAGTGTCACATTTATCTCATTTCGAGTTCGAATCATCTCTGTCTTGGCTACCGCGCCTTTGGGCATCTGACGGTTGTACTTCTTGTCGACATAGTCGCGTATCCTCTGATCCTCAACAAGACAGTCACCGTAGCTCGATTTTGGAGCAAACCATGTACTCTGCCACTTGCGCGTGATCCCAGTTCTAAAACCGATTGGCGATACTTTCTGACCCATAATCACCTGTCTCTTACTGCTCGTCTACAGTTCCCTTTCCACCTACGCCTGCGTCACGGTCACATAAATATGACAGGCCTTTTTGCGAATAGGATGCGCTCTACCTCTGTCCTTTGGAATCCATCGTTTCGTGCCAATGCGGACGCCAGCGTCATCAACGCGGGCGGTGCTGACGTATAGACTATCCACATCCGCCTGCTGCTCGTCGGCATCTGCCACGGCAGCCCGCAGCACCTTATCAACGATCGTCGCTGCACGCTTTCTTGTGAACTTCAAGATGTCCATAGCATCCTGAACGCTTCGGCCTACTATTAACTGCGTCACCAACCTAGCCTTGCGAGCAGAAAGAGGAGCAAAGCGACAAGATGACCGCCAGCCAATCAAATCGTTCACCTCAACTGACAAAGCAGCTGCCAAGTGACGAATGTCCTCACTTTCGGGCTTGGGCTTAAACAAGCCCTTCTGCCAGTTCACCACTGCTGACGCCGCCTTCTTCTTGTCGAGCCCTCCTCTGACAAGCTGGCCAGCAAGTTCGCTGGCCCCCACCTGTCGCAGCTGGCAAAGTTCTCTTAGCTTATTAGGATTCAGCATATCCTCTATCTCGTGCTTGGCGATTCATGTTTGAAACCGCTACTCACACTTGCCTATTTGATCTTCTTGCTTGAATGGCCCTTGAACGTCCGCGTCGGCGAGAACTCACCCAACTTGTGGCCGACCATGTCTTCGGTAACAAAAACTTTATGGAACATTTTGCCGTTGTGGACCAAGAAAGTAAATCCCACGAACTCCGGAATTATCGTGCATCTTCTTGCCCAAGTCTTTATGGGCTCACGAGAGCCGGACTCGGTGTGCCTGGACACCTTGCCCAACAGCTTCTCGTCAACGTATGGTCCCTTTTTCAGAGATCTTCCCATTTTCTCATCTCGTATAGCGCATCCGTCTTGTCTGGCCGCATTAGGCCGACTCGATCGGACACGGCGAGGCCCCTACAGCACCAACTGCCCTTGCCTCTTATTCTTGCGTCTTCTAATGATCTTGTTGTTGCTCGTCTTTCGTGGGTTCCTGGTCTTTCCGCCCTTTGCCAGTACTCCGGTGGGTGAGCAGGGATGCCGTCCACCGTTTGACCTGCCCTCTCCCCCACCCATCGGATGAGCGACGGGGTTCATTGCCTTGCCTCTGACGTGGGGTCTGCGGCCCATATGTCGCTTGCGCCCGGCTTTGCCAATGCGCACATTCTGATGATCCGGGTTGCTCAGCCGACCAATCGTGGCTCGACATTCTCTGCGGATCATGCGCATCTCGCCACTGGGCAAAACAACGGTCACCCAATTTCCTTCTTTGGCAACAATCCTCGCAGCGTTACCAGCACCTCTGACCAGTTTACCACCCTGACCGGCGGTCATCTCAATACTATGAACCTCAAGACTGGCAGGAATCGCCGCAAGTGGCATCGCATTACCAACCTTAGGCTCACAAGACTGACCGCTCTCCACCAAATCCCCCACCTTTATGCCAAGCGGCGTCAGAATATATCGTTTTTCGCCGTCGGCGTAGTGCAACAGAGATATGAAACAATTCCTGTTGGGGTCGTACTCAACAGTTGCCACCTTCGCAGGGACACCATCTTTGTTGCGCTTGAAATCAATCATGCGGTATATCTTTCTCGCACCGCCCCCTCTGAACCGCGTCGTCGTCACGCCGTGGTGGTTTCTACCGCCGTTCTTCTTGATCCGCTTGCAGAGAGACTTCTCCGGCTTGTCAGTAGTCAGCTCGGCGTAGTCGTTGACGGAGCTATTTCTCCGTCCGGCACTTGTAGGTTTGTAAATTCGAATACCCATAATTGCTGTTTCTCAGCACGCCTTAGAACAGATCTATGTGATAGTCCGGCTCCAGATACACAACAGCCTTCTTCCAACTCGGTGTCATGCCGGTAGCCCTGCCTCGGCGGCGATACTTGCCTTTTCGATTGGCAGTCCTGACCTTATGCACTTTGACACCGTATATCTTCTCCACAGCATTTCTTATTTGGGCTTTGTTGGCCTTCTTGTTTACCTCGAATGAGTACGCACCTTTTGCGTTGGCAAAGTGCATCCCTTGTTCTGTAATCAAAGGCTTTACTATTATGCTGTAGTCATCCATAGGAACACAAAACTAAGATCTCAAACTTTCAATCAGACGAAAAAGACGGAGCGTATTACTACCCACGGCCTTCTCTGGACTCATCCCTATCAAGAAATGTCAAGAATGCCTCTTTCGTGAATAACATCTTCTGGTGGCTGCAGATATCGCCGGCATTGAGCTCCGCCACAGGCATCACCGCCACTTTGTGAATATTCTTGGCCGACCTATAGACACTGTCGTCATAACCACTTGTAGCAACGAGACAGCTGCGTTCGATCTTTAGATTCTTCAGGACGCCTGCAAAATCCCTTGTCCTTGGTTCTTGGAAACCGAGTCCGTCAATAACCACAACGTTGTTGCTCAAGAGCTTCGCCAGCACTGCAGAGTCCTTGGCCAGTCTTTTCTGCTTCCTGGGCATGCGCTTGCCAAAATCTCTCGCGGTCTTTGCAAAGCTGACTCCGCCACCGACACGCTTTCCTGTTCTGCGGTTGCCAGCCCTGGCCGAGCCGGTACCTTTTTGCCTGAAAAGCTTCCTCCCCGAGCCGCTGACCATACTTCTACTCTTGGTTGACGCCGTGCCCACACGCTTGTTGGCGTGATACATGACAATTGCCTGTTTGATCAGCGGATGCCTGACCGAACCTCCTAAGGTGGACTCGTCCACCTTCAAGGTCTCAACTTCCTGCCCATCCACGTTGTAAATAGCCAACTCAATCATTTCAGACTGCTTGTTCCCAAAACTCCTCAGGCTTTCCGGGCGCTACGCACGATACAGTAGCCGCCAGCTGGGCCCGGCACTGGGCCTTTGACAACCAACAAGTTCTTCTCTTCGTCTATCGCCACCAAGGCGTGATTCTTCGTAGTAGCTCGACAGCTGCCCAAATGCCCTGCCATCCTTTTGCCTTTTTTCGGGCTGCCCCCATGCCCCGCATTGCTGGCAAAACTCGATATTGAGCCTGGTGCTCTATGTTTCCGTTCCGTACCATGGGAGGCTGGGAAACCGCCGAAACCGTGTCGCTTCATCACACCGGCAAAGCCCTTGCCTTTGCCTGTTCCCGTGACATCCACAGATCCGGTCTCGGCAAACACCGATACCGTGATAGAATCTCCAAGCTTGTACTCGGGCTCGGCACTATCCGGCAATCGCATCTCCCTTAGAAGCTTCTTTGGCACCTTATCAGCCTTCTGCGCATGTCCGATCTGTGGTTTCTTCCTCCGCGACGGCTTTACGTCTTCATAGCCCAGTTGAACGGCATTATACCCGTCGGTCTCAGTAGTCTTGACCTGGGTCACAATGCAAGGACCGGCTTGTATCACCGTAACAGGCACCAACTGGCCAGCCTCGTCATAGAGGCGGGTCATCCCCACTTTTCTTCCTAATAGCATAGCCATTTCTTCGCTGCCTGTCCTTACTTAGCCACGATACACGAGGTGCAGATCATGCCTTTATCTTCACAAAGACACCTGCCGGCACCACCAAACGATTCAGTACCTCCGCTGTTCGCGCGTTCGCTTCATGAATATCTATCAGACGTTTGTGGGTCCTCAATTCAAATTGCTCACGCGACTTCTTGTCTATGTGAGGACTCCGCAAAACCGTATATCTTTCAATACGAGTAGGCAACGGCACCGGACCACTGACGCGAGCATTCGTCTTCCGAGCGTGCTCGACGATCTCCTTGGCAGAGGCATCGAGCGCCCTATGGTCATATGCCTCCATCCTTATTCGTATTCTCTCAGTCTCAGTAGCCATTTCTAACCTCGGCTTTGCCCATTTTTACAGACACAATTTGGATCTGCGCAAGTAATCGCCGCGTCTACACATACTAGCCACCAAAGCAACAGCCACGCAACCACGTCATTGGCCAGTCGCCGTCAAAGGCCTACACTGTAAGAACACACAAGCCAAAAAGCAAACCCAAAAAAAGCCGCCCGCCAGCAGATAGTTACTCCCCCATCTACTATACCGAGCTCGTTTGGTTCCGGCAGGAGAGGCATGTCTTCTGCTTCTTGACTGTTCAGTGCTCTTCGGCTCCTCAACAGTCAACAATCAGAATCGCCTTCCTTAACTAGGATCGAGGTCAACCTATAATCCGCCAAGGCCCCTGACCTGCCTTGGTACACCCCTAATTCAGAGGCTACATACTTTACAAACCGTGCGTGACGGCCAAGCATAGATGTGCGACAGCCCAACTAGTATTCGCAAAGCCTTCCGTGGCAATGCTCGCTACGGCCGAAAAACCATGGAAACTACCACAGAAATGCTGGCCCGTCAAGAAAATGTCGAAAAATATTCGCAGAAATGCAACTTTTTTTGTCCTATAGGATGATCTGCTTTGCCATCTGGTCCGGCACCTTCTCATATGTCAGAGGCTCCATCGTGAAGGTTCCCCGGCCGGCCGTCAGACCCCTGATCTCACTCGAATACCCGAACATCTCTGCCAGCGGCACCTTGGCGTCTATCACCCGGACGTTTCCGTGAGCGCGGCAGTCCGTAATCACACCTCGTTTTCCCAGCAAGTTGCCCTGAATAGCCCCGAAGTTGGCCTCCGGAATTACCACCTCAAGGCGCATTACCGGCTCGAGTAGGACAGGCCCCGCGGCCTTCATCGCCTTCTCCACAGCGATCGCAGCAGCCTGCTCGAACGCCAACTCAGAGGAATCCACCGAATGGAATGATCCATCAAGCAACGTAACTCTCATTCCCACAACAGGATAGCCCGCCAACACACCGCTGCCGAGGGCCTCCCGGCCGCCCCGTTCCACAGCAGGAACGTACTCTTTCGGTACCGTGCCTGAGGCAATCCTGGCCTCGAATTCTATCTCCCTACTCCAATGATCGTCCTCCGTCAGCAGCGGCTCGACCTTCACTACAACGTGACCATACTGGCCGTGCCCCCCCGTTTGACGCACGAACTTGCCCTCCGCCTCAGCCATCTGCGTAATAGCTTCCTTATATGCCACTCTTGGTTTGCCCACTCTAACATCCAGCCCTCTTTCCTTTACGAGCTTGTGCTGCAGTATTTCCAGATGTAGCTCCCCCATCCCGCTGATGACAGTCTGCCCCGTTTCGCTGTCCGTCTTGCAGCCAAATGTCGGGTCCTCGCGCCGCAAGCTCGCCAAGGCATCCGCCAGCTTGGCCTTCTCCGCGGCGGTCTTCGGCTCAATCGACATGCTGATAACGGTTTGGGGAAAGGTAATGCTCGGAAGGCAGACAGGATGCTTGGGGCTACATATAGTATCGCCCGTCAGGGTCTGTTTCAGCCCTACAACCGCAACAATATCACCAGCGCTTGCCAAGTCCACGAGCTTCCTCGCATTGGCGTGCATCTCAAATATCCTCGTGATATTCTCACGCTTATTCTGACTTGCATTCAGAACCCTGGTGCCCGATTTCATTGTTCCTTGATAGATCCTCAAAAAGCTAAGATCCCCGTGGGAATCGCTGGTGATCTTGAACACCACAGCGACCAAGCTACCGTTACGGTCACATTTGACCGGTATTTTCTTGCTCTTATCGGACGGTGCGTGCCCCACCAGAGCGGGCTTTTCCAGTGGTGAAGGCAGATACTCCACCACGCCGTCGAGCAGTCTCTGCACGCCAATGTACTTCAGGGCCGAACCGACAAAGACGGGATGAAGCTTGTCCTGCAAGGTTCCACTCCTGACTGCTCGCTCGACCATTTCAGCAGCTACCGGCTTATCGTGGACGAAACGGTCAAGAAGCTCCTCGTCGTACTCGGCCGCGAGTTCGATCATCCGCTTCCTGTGCTCTTGGGCAGTCTTTTGCAGCTCGGCGGGAATCTCGCGCTCTTCAAACGTTGCTCCCATCTGCTCAACTTTGTAGAACACCGCTCGCATCTTCATCAGGTCCACAATTCCCGAGAACGAATCCTCGGCGCCGATCGGGATCTGCAACAGAATAGGATTGGCGAGGAGCTTATCACGGATGCTATTGACACTCATCTCGAAATCAGCCCCTGTCTTGTCCATCTTGTTCACGAAGCAAAGACAAGGCAGGCCGTATTTTTGGCCCTGTCGCCAGACAGTCTCGCTCTGAGCCTGGACTCCCTCGCTTCCGTCAAATACGGCCACGGCACCATCAAGCACACGCAACGACCGTTCAACCTCGGCAGTGAAATCAATATGGCCCGGCGTGTCGATAAGATTGATTTCGAAATCATTCCAGGGGCACTTCGTAGCAGCGGAAGTAATGGTAATGCCGCGTTTCTGTTCCTCTTCCATGTAATCCATGACGGCCGTACCATCGTGGACTTCTCCCATCTTGTAGGTTTTACCCGTATAATAGAGTATCCGCTCGGTTATCGTCGTTTTGCCAGCGTCGATATGAGCTATTATTCCGATGTTGCGTAGTCTTTCCATCCTCGACTCTTAAGTCCAACGCTCGATGCAGACCAAGCATAAATGGAGAAAGAAAACTGCCACGGACACTCTCAAAGAATGTGCCGTGGCAGTTCAAACTCGTGGATCCTACCAAGCAAAGTGGGCAAATGCCTTGTTCGCATCAGCCATGCGATGAATGTTCTCACGTGTCGTCATAGCAGCGCCATGTTGATTGTACGCGTCCATCAATTCAGAGGCCAATCGCTCGCATATAGGTTTGCCTTTCTTGGCCCTGGCCGCAGCCAATATCCATCTGAAAGCAAGTGACTGCTGACGCTTGGCACTTACTTGCATGGGCACCTGATAACTCGATCCACCAATACGCTTGCTGCGAACCTCGATCAATGGTCTTACGTTGTCTACCGCGGTCTCAAATACCTCCAGGGCGCTCACATCTTTGACATTCTTAGCCACAATATCCATGGCATCGTAGAACACTCGCTGCGCAACGCTCTTCTTGCCATCTAACATCAGGCAGTTAATGAACTTGGAAACCAGCTTGCTATTGTACGCCGGGTCCGGCTTTAGTTGTTGACTCGATGCGGTGAATTTCTTTGCCATATTTGAACCTCACGCTTGGCTAAATAGCGAGTGCCAAGAACACAAAGGGTCTGATCTTGGAGCAATTTCGCACCACAGACCACCAATCACTGACTATCATGTCTTCTTTGCACCGTATTTGCTTCTGCCTTGTTTACGGTCAGCCACGCCAGCACAATCAAGGACGCCCCGGACAATGTGATACCTAACGCCCGGCAGGTCCCTGACACGACCACCCCGAATGGTAACTGTACTATGCTCCTGCAGGTTGTGATCGACGCCAGGTATGTACGCTGTGACTTCCTTGCCGTTGGTTAGCCTGACGCGCGCCACCTTGCGCAGGGCCGAATTCGGCTTCTTGGGTGTCTGGGTTCTCACAATAAGACAAACACCCCTCTTTTGCGGCGATCCGCTTATGTCAGACACCCTTTTGCGGCCCTTCGATTTTGCCCTCGGACGCCTAACCAATTGGTTTATCGTTGGCATAACTTGTATCTTCCCAATAACACGCGACGACTATCAGTTGATTCCCAGAGCTTCCTTGACAGCGGCCTCTTCTTTCGCTTCCCGCTCTCTCTCGTCTCTGACTTCCGCAAATTCCTTCGGCAATGGAGCTTCCACAAGATGCTTGACCTTTATATCCAGATACGGCTTGAAAGCCGTACCTGCCGGTATAAGATGGCCCAGTATGACATTTTCCTTAAGGCCGTAAAGCTTGTCAACTTTACCGGCCAGAGAGGCCTCCGTCAAGACCTTTGTAGTCTCTTGAAAGCTTGCCGCTGCTATGAAGCTCTCAGACCACAACGACGCTTTGGTTATTCCCAAAAGCAGCGTATTGGCCGTTGCAGGTTTTGGTTTTCTGCCCTTCGCCGGCGTGCCACCAATCATTTCCACTTTCTCGTTCATACGGGCAAGTTCTTGCTTGTCGACCACCTGGCCCTCCTCCAAATCCGGAACTTCACCAACACTTGATATCTTGACACTGTTGGTCAGCCTCTCATTCTCTTTGCGGAACGCAAACTTGTCGACAACCTCCCCCGGAAGGAATGAACTATCACCAATGCTCTCAATCTCAACCTTGCGCATCATCTGAGAAATGATGATCTCAACATGTTTATCGTTGATATTGACGTTCTGAGAGCGGTAGACATTTTGAATCTCCGCAATCAAGTATCTCTGCAGCGCCTCTTCGCCTTTGATCCTCGGAATATCGTGTGGAACCAGCGGTCCGTCCGTCAATGCGTCCCCGGCTTCCACATGATCGCCCGTATGGACATTCATATGCCTGTCGCGCGGAACGTGATGCTCCTTCTCCATGCCACTTTCACTGCGAATCGTAATTGTCATCTTGCCCTTACGCTTGTCGCTCCGTAGTTCAACCTTGCCACTAATCTCCGCCATCGCCGCGGGATCCTTCGGCTTGCGTGCTTCGAACACCTCGGTTACCCTCGGCAGGCCGCCCGTGATGTCCTGCGTTCCACCAGTGGCTCTAGGCTGATGGGCAAGCAACTGTCCGGCCTGAACGTTCTGGCCTTCGTCAACCTCAATTCTGGCTCCTGCGGGCAGATAGTGAACGTCGAGAATCTTCCCGTTGGCATCTTCAATAATGATCTGGGGATGCTTATCCCCTTTGTGCTCAATCACCACCGGCCTTTCTACAGTCTTCGCCTCAGCGTCCTTGACCTTTTGGCGCGGACCACGCGTTTTCAACTCTTCGGTCTGAACTGTCTCTCCCTCCACGATGTCCACAAACCGAATAAGTCCGGGCACCTCAGCCAAAATCGGCGTGCGGTGGGGGTCCCATCTGAACAATGTCACACCCGCTCTGACCTTCTGGCCATCCTTCACCAAAATAATGCCACCATAGGGCACCTTAAACCTGTCGAGCTCACGGTCCTTCGCATCAAGCAGAGTTATCTCTCCATTGCGCTTCAGGGCAACCACTACAGTTGTCCCGTCCTCTTGCTCCAAGGAAACTGCATTTATGTCGCGATACTGGACCTTAGCCGTGTGTGTGGCCTTCTGTTCGCGTTCGAGAATGGCTCTGGAAGCGACGCCTCCTGTATGGAACGTCCGCAGCGTCAACTGCGTGCCAGGCTCTCCAATCGACTGTGCGGCGATAATGCCAACAGCCAGACCCTCTTCGACAAGCTGGCCTGTGCTCATATCCCAGCCATAGCACTTCGCACAAACGCCAAACGAGCAATCGCAAGTCAGAGTACTCCTGACTCTGACCGCATCAAGGCCCAGAGCCTCAATCTTCGCTGCAGCATCAGGAGTTATGACCTCGTTCTCATGAACAATCATCTCATCCGTAATGGGGTTGCGAATATTGTCTCGCGCGGTCCTGCCAACAATCAACTGCGAAAGGGGCACATCTACCTGCTCGCCCCTGCTGATTGTGCTCTTTGTGATTCCTTGTAAAGTTTGGCAGTCACGTTCAATAACGATCACGTTTTGGGCAACATCTATCAGCTTGCGGGTAAGATAGCCGGAATTGGCAGTCTTCAGGGCAGTGTCCGCCAGTCCCTTGCGCGCTCCATGAGTGGAACTGAAGTACTCAAGCACGCTCAATCCCTCACGGAAATTCGACTTTATCGGTGTCTCAATGATCTCCCCGCTGGGCTTGGCCATCAATGCGCGCATCCCTGCAAGCTGCTGGATCTGGTCGATACTTCCTCTTGCACCGGAGTCGCTCATAAGATATATCGGATTCAGGTAGGGCGTGCCATCCTCATTAGTATCTTCCTTGAGGCCACGTATCATTTCGTTGGTGACTTGGACACGGGCATTTGTCCAAGCATCAATAACCTGATTGTACCTTTCGCGATCGGTGAGTACACCTTCACGATAGTTCCTCTGAATCTTGCCGACTCTCTTTTCGGTCTCGTCGATAATACCTGCTTTCCTCGGAGGTATCTTCAGGTCGGTTAGACCAAAACTCAAACCTGCGAGCGTCGCATATTTGAAACCTACGCTCTTTATTCTGTCGAGCAAGTCAACTGTTTCAGCGCTGCCGGCAAATGCGAAACAATCGCTGATCACCTGGCTCAACATCTTCTGAGACATCGTCACATTATAAAATGGCATCCCTTTCGGTAGAATATCGTTGAATATGCATCGCCCCGCCGAAGTCTCAACTAATTCGTGCTGAGCACCTTCCTGCTTATCCTTTGAAGATTGACGCGGGACACGAACGCGGATCCGATCATGCAGGCCAATCTTGCCGTTTGAGTAAGCCATCATTGCCTCAAAGGAGTCTCGGAAAATGTACAGCTTTAGATTCTCGACTTCCGGCTGACCAGCTCCGCCCTGCAATCTGGGATCTTCTGTCAGATAAGTAAGATAGTAGTTGCCCATCACCATATCCTGCGACGGTCCGACCATAGGATGGCCATCGGCCGGTGAAAAGATGTTGCTGGTTGTCATCATAAGGATATGAGTCTCAGCCTGTGCTTCAATACTTAGCGGCAAATGCACCGCCATCTGATCACCGTCAAAGTCAGCGTTGAATCCCTTGCATGCCAGCGGGTGCAGCATAATTGCGTTGCCTTCCACAAGCACGGGCTCAAATGCCTGAACACCCATCCGGTGCAGAGTAGGGGCACGGTTCAACAAGACAGGATGCTGATGAATAACCTCCTCCAGAACATCCCAGACTTGTTCGTCGCGGCGCTCAATCATCCTCTTGGCACTCTTGATCGTATCAGCAAGACCGTGCCGTTTGAGCCTGCGAATAATGAAAGGCTGATATAACTCCAGAGCTATCTTCTTCGGCAAACCACATTGATACAGTTTTAGGTCAGGTCCCACCACAATCACAGAACGAGCCGAGTAGTCCACACGCTTGCCCAGCAAGTTCTCCCGGAATCGTCCCTGCTTGCCCTTAATCATGTCCGTAAGGGACTTGAGAGGTCGATTGTTGCTGCCCAAAACTGGTCTGCGGCACCGTCCGTTGTCGAGCAACGAATCAACCGCCTGCTGGAGCATCCGTTTCTCATTGCGGATAATCACCTCCGGCGCGTTAAGGTCTATCAGCTTCTTGAGGCGGTTGTTTCTATTAATGATTCGCCGATAGAGGTCATTCAAATCACTGGTTGCAAAGTTGTCTCTTTCGAGCAGAACCAACGGCCGCAAATCCGGTGGGATAACCGGAACGGCCTCGAGCACCATCCACGCCGGCTTATGGCTGCTGTTCTTGACTTCAATGACAGTTTTGAGCCGTTTCGTGAGGTCTTTGATCTTCTGCTTGCTGTTTGTCTTCGTTATCGCTTTCTTCAGTTGGGCGCTCAGTGCATCCAGGTCAAGCTTCTCAAGCAGCGCCCTCATGGCTTCGGCGCCCATCGCCGCCTTGAACGCGTTCCCGTACTTGCTAGTCGCCTCCCGGACTTCTTCCTCGCGAAGTAGTTGGCCCAACTTCAAACCAGTTTGGCCCGGGTCAACAACCACGTAGTCCTGGAAATAGATGATCTTTTCCAAGTCTGACGTCTTCATCGCCAAAAGAGTACCAAGTCGATTCGGTATGGACTTGAAGAACCAAATGTGGACCACCGGTGCAGCAAGGTTGATATGTCCCATTCGTTTCCGCCGCACGCGACTGTGCGTAACCTTGACCCCACAGCGATCACAGATTATTCCCTTGAACTTGGTCCCTTTGTATTTGCCACACGCACATTCCCAGTCCCGTTCCGGCCCAAAGATCCGTTCACAAAACAGCCCGTCCTTCTCGGGTCGATAAGTACGATAGTTGATGGTCTCCGGCTTTCGGACTTCTCCAAAGGACCAACTCCGAATATCATTCGGACTCGCCAGTGAAATCTTGACCGACCCGTAGTCATTTATTCGATCGTAGATATTGCTTAACATTTATGTCCAACTCCTCATTTAGGATTCCTCACATCCTGCCATCGCGTCCAATACTGGTCACCTACAAGACGGTGTGCCCAAGCCGCTTCTTTTCCAGTTGGACGTTCAATCCCAATCCTCTTATCTCATTGCACAAAACATCAAATGACAGCGGCGTTCCGGCTTCAAGCGTGTTCTGCCCCTTGACCATTGATTCATAAATCTTCGTTCGTCCCTCGACATCATCGCTCTTGACCGTCAGCATTTCCTGCAGTGTATATGCCGCACCATACCCTTCGAGCGCCCACACCTCCATCTCCCCAAACCTTTGCCCGCCCGTTCGAGCCTTGCCACCTAACGGTTGCTGGGTAATAAGACTGTACGGACCCGTCGCTCTGGCGTGAATCTTGTCATCCACGAGATGATGCAGTTTCATCATATAGATGAATCCAATGGTCGCCTTCTGGTCGAATGGCTCGCCGGTCCTGCCATCGTACAACTGTGTCTTTAGCGTCTTAGGAACATGTATGAAGAACTCATTGTCGGGCGGCGGCACTCCTTCTTCTTCAAGTTCAGCTGCCCGTCGCTTCATCGACTCATTTGCTTCCTCGTTAACCTCCTGCACGTTGTCTTCGGTGGCGCCATCAAACACTGGTGTAACGGCGCCGAACCCTAACACCTTTGCAGCCCAGCCTAGATGCGTCTCGAGTATCTGACCCACGTTCATACGACTGGGCACGCCGAGTGGATTCAACAATATGTCGATCGGCGTGCCATCCTCAAGAAACGGCATGTCCTCCTCTGGCATGATCTTGGCGATGACCCCCTTATTGCCATGGCGACCGGCCATCTTATCACCAATCGACAGTGCTCTCTTGATTGCAACGTAAATCTTCGCCATCTGCAACACGCCACTAGGCAGCTCGTCGCCGTGCTTCAGTCTTTCGATCTTGCGGTTCTTCTCTTCCTGAATTTCCGTGATCTTCGCCCAGAATTTGTCCACAATTCTCTGTACGTCATCCCGTCGAGACGCGGGCCTGACCCACTTGATATTGAAGTTCTCTATCTGCTCGTAGACAACCTCATCATTCTCACTTGCGCCGACTTTCTGTCGCGTGGACGGGTCGACAACGTTGACATCGTATTTCTTATGCACCGCCTCAATCATCTGCCTAAAGATGGTACACTCGTTGGCCCGCATCTGTTCCCGATACTGCTTGACCCGCTCGGCCAGCGCCTTCTTCTCACCATCGCTCTCAGCTCCGCGCCTGGTGAAACGTTCGGTCTTCACTACGACTCCCTCATATCCGCTCGGCAGCTCAAGTGAGTCATTCTTGACATCTTCCCCGGCCCTGCCAAATATCGCGTGCAACAGCTTCTCCTCGGGCGTCAGTTCAACCTTGCTCTTGGGCACTACCTTGCCCACTAGAATGTCGCCAGGCAAGACCCTCGCTCCTTCACGGACGATTCCGTGCTCGTCGAGGTTCCGCAATGCCTTTTCGCTGACATTGGGAATATCGCCAGTAAATTCTTCTCTGCCCAGGCGCGTCTCACGAACCTCGGCCGTAAACTCATCGATATGAATGCTCGTAAAGCTGTCGTCCTTGCACAGCTTCTCACTTACAATAATCGCATCTTCAAAGTTAAACCCATCAAAAGAGACGAATCCCACGAGGACGTTCTTGCCGAGAGCCAACACGCCCTGGCTCGTGCCTCCCCCATCTGCTATGATCTGCCCCGTCTTGACTTTCTCGCCAAGTCCCACTATAGGCTGCTGGTTAAGGCAGGTCCTCTCATTCAATCCAACAAACTTTTCGAGTTTATACTCCTCGGTATGGTTTATCACTATTCTTGTGGCATCCACGTTGGTGACGACGCCGCTGCTCTTTGCGCGCACAATCATGCTCGAGTTCTGGCCAACCACTTTCTCCATACCGGTACCGACCAGTGGCGGTTCCGTCCTGAGCAATGGCACAGCCTGTCGCTGCATATTTGAACCCATCAAGGCCCGATTCGCATCATCATGCTCCAAAAAGGGAATAAGTGACGCGGACACGCCGACAATCTGCTTCGGCGAAACGTCCACATAGCCAACTTCGTCGCTCGCGACATGGGCCAGTTCGCCCCCTTTTCTCGCGAGAACCATCCCCTCGGGGATCTTGCCAGACTCTGGGTCGGCGACAGCGGGAGGGGCGAAAATTGCCCGCATCTCCTCATCGGCGCGTAGGTAATGCAATTCGTCGGTGACCTTCCCTTTTGCAACTTTGTAATATGGCGTGAGGAGAAAACCATATTCATCAACTGTCGCAAATATTGCCAGCGAAGATATCAGACCAATGTTCGTTCCTTCCGGAGTTTCGATCGGACAGATTCTGCCGTAGTGGCTGATATGCACATCGCGGACTTCGAAACCCGCTCGCCTTCTGTTCAACCCACCCGGCCCCAGAGCCGACAGCCGCCTTTCGTGAGTCAGCTGGCTCAGTGCATTCGTCTGATCAACAACCTGGCTCAACTCTCCACGACCAAAGAAGTAATTAATGCTGCTGGACACACTCTTGGAATTTACCAAGTCCGCAATGCGGACCGTATCCTCAGCGTCTCTCTTGATGCTCATTCTCTCCTGGATGGTCTTGCGAAGCTTGAGCAGTCCTTTTCTGATCTCGTCAGCTGCGAGCTCATCTATGGTCCGCAACCTTCTGTTGCCCAAATGGTCGATATCGTCAACACCGCCCTCATTGTTGCGCAGCGCCATAATGTACTTCATCGTGTTGAGGAAATCTCCAGGACGCAACGTCATTTCATTTTCATCGACGGCCTGTCCAAACTTGCGATTCAATCTGAATCTTCCCACCCTTCCCAAGCGATAGCGGTTCGGATCAAAGAACTTCTCAGCGAAGAAGGCCTTCGCCTTTTCCTGATTGAGAGGATTGCCAGGTCTCAATCTCATGTAAAGCTTCAGCAGCGCCTGTTCATGGCTCTCACAATCGTCCTCAGCAAGCGTGTTCAGAATTATAGCGTCTCGAACATCACTGACAACTTCGACTCTCTTGATGCCGCTTTGCTTGATCAAAGAGAGCTTGTCGCTGATTTGACCGCCAGCCTCGACAATGATTTCACCGGTCTCCTTGTCTACGATCGGCCCAACCGACCACATCGTAGACACAAGTTTGTTCGTCGCAACCGTCTTTGTGGAATAGAACAACCGCAGGATGTCCTGGGCAGTCCCATAGCTAGCATCTATTGCCCGAAGGAATGTGGTCGCCGGTATCTTACTGGACTGGTCGATTTTTATAACCAGGATATCCTTCGTCGTAACGCCTATCTCTATCCAGCTACCTCTTTCGGGTATGATTCTGCCACCATGCAGCACCCTATCGCCTTCTTTGCTCTCGATGAGAAAATCGACGCCCGGACTTCGGTGGAGCTGGCTCACCAGGACCCTAACGGCCCCATTGATGATGAACTCCCCGCCGCCGATCATTACCGGCATTTCACCAAGGTATATTGCCTGCTCAGCCAAATCGTCGCCGTCTGCGTTACGCAGTCTGCAATAGATCTTAAGTGGATACGCATAGGTAAGCCGCAACTGTCGGCACTCGGAAGGCGCGTAGTGCGGTCTCTCCAGTTCGTAATAGAGATATTCCAGAGTCATCTTCTTATCATAACTCTCGATCGGAAATATCTCTCGAAACAGCGACTCAAGCCCTACACATTTCCTTTTGGTCGGCGCGACATCCTTTTGCAGGAAGTGTTCGTAACTTCTTCTTTGTATCGCAACCAGGTCCGGAATTTCAACGGCATCTCGGACTCTTCCAAAATAACGAACGGCCTGTCCACCACCAGTCTCTGACATTGCCAATCTCCGGCATTGAATATATCAATTGCTTTTCCAGCACCAAAGAAACATTAGTGCTCTGTCACGGCCACTCCCACGTCCAGATGGTCAATAAGGCGCATCGTACGGCCGGCACCTCATTCACTGTGGCAATTTCGGTCAAGCCAATTCCACCACAGCCCCCGCAGCCTCAAGCTGCTGCCGTATGGCTTCGGCATCTTCCTTGCTCAACCCCTCTTTGACCGGTTTGGGGACGCCGTCGACCAAGTCCTTAGCCTCCTTCAATCCCAAGCTGGTTATGGCCCTTACCTCTTTGATGACTTGGATTTTCTTGTCGCCAAACTCCTTGAGGATGACGTCAAAAGTGGACTTGTCTTCCGCTTCCTCTGCCGCCCCACCAGCCGCAGGCATCGGACCCGCCATCATCACGGCCCCACCGGCAGCCGGTTCTATTCCATATTCATCTTTGAGATAGTCACCAAGCTCCTTGGCCTTCATCAGGGTCAAGCCGACTATCGCATCGCCCAGCTTCTTGATCTCACTGCTCCACTTCTTGGATGCTTTGGCATCCTCCGACTTCGTCTTTTTCCCCTCGGCTTCTTGTGCTTTCTTGGCTTCTTTCTTTTCCTTGATTTCCTTCACTTGTTCGTCTGCCATTTCCACTAACTCCTAATACTTAACGCCCCGTGGTAGCCGAAACTCCATCGTCTCGTTTAACCCATAACAGGGGCAGCCACGCAGGCAGTCTATAATTGCTTACCCCATTCCGTTGACAGCGGTCGAGCATCGGGCGACTGCCCTAAGCCGCTTCTTTCTCAGCCTTTTCTATCACGGCCTTGATGCAGCCCGCAACAATCCCGGCTGCGCCGCCGACAGTGCCGGCCAAAGTCATAGCTGGCGACTGCACAGCAGACGCAATTCTACTGCGCAATTCCGCCCTGTTCGGCATCTTCGAGAGCTGTTCTGCCGCCTTGGAATCCAGAACAGAACCATCCACAAAGGCACCTTTGAACTCTATGATCGGAATCTTCTTGGCCCACTCTGTCAGCCCCTTCGCAACATCAACGACACTGTCGCCGCCATAGGCAATCGTACATTGCCCACTGAACAGATCCTGCGCCGGTTCCATCTGCTGGTTACGCAAAACCTTTTTGAAGAGCGAGTTCCGGACCGTGAATAATCTGATGCCTTTCTCCCCGAGCTCACCGCGCATCAGATTGTTGTCAACCCCACCCACACCTTTGGTGCTGATAACCAAGAAACCGGTGACATTTTCGTCAACGATTCTCTTCTCCAGTTCCGCCTGAAGCAGCTCTTTTACGTACTTGCTCATCCTATCACCTGACTGTGCCTATTAGTTACGCGGCGATCTTATGGCGTCGTCGGAAACACTCCTGACTCAACACCGCGCCTTCACTTCAACACAAAACCAACTGAGATTTCCGCAGTGACGATCGCGCAAGACAAATGTCTTAAGTGTTTACTGTTATCCCGGGGCTCATAGTCGCAGAGACAGACATCTTCTTGATATACGTGCCCTTTGCCGCCGCCGGCTTAATCTTCTTTATGTGTGACACGAATGCCTCAATGTTGTCGACCAATTCTTGGCTCTTGAAACTCTGCTTACCCACAACGGCATGCACATTGCCACCAGCGTCGTTTCTGAATTCCACTTTGCCTGCGGCGAATTCGGCCACGGCTTTGGACACGTCATCGGTCACCGTGCCATTCTTAGGAGAAGGCATCTTTCCTTGGGGCCCCAGAAGCCGGCCGAGCTTGCCCACTTTGCCCATCACCTTAGGTGAGGCGATGGCAACATCGAAATCCGTCCAGCCATCGGAGATTCTCTGTATTAGCTCATCACAACCAGCCTCGACGGCACCGGCCTTCTTTGCCTCTTCGACACCCAAGTCATCACAGAAGGCAATGACCCGCTTCTGCTTTCCCACTCCGTGAGGCAAAGATATTGAACCTCGAACAAGCTGGTCCGCTTGCTTGGGGTCAATACCTAACTGTAGCACACACTCTATGCTCTGGTCGAACTTAGCCGGCTCAGAGGATTTGACCTTTTCGACGGCTTCCGCCAATTCGACGGACTCCTTGGGAAACTGCTCTGCCGCCTTTTTGTATCTTTTGCTTTTAGATCTCATATCATATCTCACACCATGCGCAGCGCTTCTGCCCAGCTTGCTATCCACCACCTTCCACTTCAATACCCATGCTCTGGGCGGTACCGCGGATGATCTTTTCGGCCTGATCGAGATCGTAAGCGTTCAGATCCTTGAACTTACTCTCGGCGATCTTGCGCAACTGCTCGGGGCTTATTTTCCCGACCTTCTCTCTGTTCGGAACACCGCTGCCCTTGGCAATCTGAGCGGCTTGCTTCAAAAGCACCGCCGCAGGTGGACTTTTGACTTCAAACGTGAAGCTCTTGTCCAAATAGACGGTTATGACAACCGGCACGGTTGTTCCGTTAAGGTCTTTCGTCCGCTCGTTGAACTGCGAAACGAACTGGCCAATATTCACCCCATTCTGCCCCAGAGCGGGCCCTATAGGCGGCGCGGGCGTCGCCTGCCCCCCCGGCGCCTGTAACTTAATTTTTGCTGCAACTTCTTTGGCCATTCTTCACCTTCATCATCGCGTGCGCGAAACGCTTATCCGACACACCACCACTCAGCGTGCATCTACAACTTCTCGATCTGCCAGTACTCTATGTCCAGCGGTGTACTGCGGCCGAATATCGTGACAATCACTTTCACAATTCCGCGATCGGCATCGATGGAATCGACGGCACCTTCAAAGTTCTCAAACGCGCCCTCGCGGATCTTAATCTGGTCTCCCTTCTGAAATTCGACCTTGATGCTCGGCGCCTGCTCAGGCTTTTCCGCCTCCAAGAGCATCTTTGCAACATCCGTATCCCGCATCGGAGTGGGAACTCCCTCTGTCCCAATGAAATCGCCTACACTGCCCGTCCCCTTGATCATAAACCAAGCCTTCTCGGGAACGCGACCGTCCTCTGCAGGATCCATCTCCATGAAGACGTAGCCGGGATACAGCTTTCGACGATGAACCGTCTGCTTGCCCCCGCGGATACGCTTGATTTGCTCGGTTGGAACCTCTATTCTGCCGATAATATCTTCCAAGCCCTCTTCTTTGACCTTTTGCTTCAGAGCTTCTTTGACCTGCTTTTCTTTATTTGCTGCAACTCGTAGTACGTACCACTGCATATCAGTGCCCGCAAGCAAACACAAAAACCTTCAAGCGTTATCTCCGAGACAACACTTTTAATTCAATCCATGAGTGCCAAAACACCCGATCCTCATCAGCTCTCCGTCCATTGACATACGACTGGCCGAACTGAAAACACTCTCAGCCCAATCTCCGCCTGCCAGGACCTGCCAGTTCGCGCTTGATATCTTTCGCGCCTCAAGGCCAGCCGGCCACTACTCAATTGACTCCTGCCAAGGACTCATCGCAAGAGCCAATCAAAGAACAATCCGAAGGTCAGATCCGTCGTCCCAAGAAGCACTGCCATCAGTACAACAACCACGATGACAATAAACGTCGAGACCGCCACCTCCTTCCTGCTTGACCAACTCACCTTCTTCATTTCTCCCTCGGCTGCGACCAGGAAGTCGGCAAGCGAAGGTTTGTTCATCAACCAGAAAATCAAAAGGCTCAAGCCAACAAACAAACCAGCCGGCACCATTGTCTTAACCCACAATCCCAAATTCGTGGCATCCAACTGTTTGTACAATTGCAAACAGCCCAACCCGGCAATTGCGGCGGCAGCCAGCGCAGTGCCCAACCTCGTGTATTTACCTTGGCCACGTTTGTAGATATCAAAGGTCATAGCCAACAATACCCTTCCTGCTCTGCCAATCCTGACGTCTCACCATTTGTCAACTTCGTCCAAAACAGGCCAGGAGGGAATCGAAACCCCCAACCTTCGGTTTTGGAGACCGACGCTCTGCCAAATTGAGCTACTGGCCTAAACTCTCCATATTAACCCGCAAGCTGGGGTGCGTTCTACTTGCGTCGTATCTTGTGAACAGTGTGCTTTCGTTCCTTCTTACAGAACTTGTTGAGCTGCAGCTTCGGCGTACCTTCTGCCACACTGACGTTCGTGCGATAGTTCCTTTCGCGGCACCGGCTACATTCAAGCCATACATACTCTCTTTTGCTTTTCTTCTTCCTAGCCATACACGCTGGCCCATTAACCAGTTAAATTCTTTTTGAGAGATACCACTCTATCTTGCAGACACCTACCGGCGTGCACTCTACTTCTGCGAGCGCCCTTTGTTCTGAAGACACGGTCAGATCAACAGTTATCAAAAGCCCCTCAGGCAAGAATCTTGACTACGACACCTGCACCAACTGTCCTACCGCCCTCGCGAATGGCAAAACGAAGGCCGTCCTCCATGGCGATCGGGGAGATGATCTCCACCTCCATCGTAATATTGTCGCCGGGCATACACATCTCTGCGGGCTTGCCGTCCCCAGTCAACAACGCATGTACCGAACCCGTGACGTCGGTGGTTCTGAAGTAGAATTGCGGCCTGTAGCCAGCAAAAAACGGTGTATGACGACCACCTTCTTCCTTGGTGAGGACATACACCTCTGCGTGAAACTTGGTGTGTGGGGTGATGCTACCGGGGGCCGCGACAACCTGTCCTCTCTCCAGGTCCTTCTTTTCAACCCCGCGCAAGAGCAACCCAATGTTGTCACCAGCCTGGCCGTCGTCCAAGGTCTTGTTAAACATTTCCACCCCGGTAACAACCGTCTTACGAGTCTCTTTTGCCAGCCCAACGACCTCAATTTCCTCGCCGACCCGAACCTTGCCACGCTCAACTCGGCCCGTCCCGACCGTACCGCGACCCTTGATACTGAAAACGTCCTCCACAGGCATCAGGAATGGTTTGTCAACATCACGCTCGGGAAGCGGAAAATATTCGTCGACGGCAACCATCAACTCGTCTATGCATGCGCACGCCTCGTCATCCTTGCCCTCGGACTCCATGGCTGCCAACGCAGATCCCTTGATAAGGGGGATCTCATCGCCAGGGAATTCGTATTTGCTCAGTAGTTCCCTGACCTCCAGTTCCACCAATTCCAGCAGCTCGGGGTCATCAACCTGGTCCACCTTGTTCAAAAAGACCACGATTCGCGGCACGTTAACCTGGCGAGCAAGCAAGATGTGCTCGCGCGTCTGCGGCATAGGACCGTCGCCAGCTGCCACCACCAAGATCGCCCCATCCATCTGAGCAGCCCCAGTAATCATGTTCTTGATGTAGTCGGCGTGCCCCGGACAGTCAACGTGGGCATAGTGGCGATTTTCCGTCTCATACTCGACATGCGCAGTGTTTATTGTAACGCCACGCTCCCTCTCTTCAGGGGCATTATCGATGTCCTCGAACCTCTTAACATTTCCCCCGCCCGCCTTCTGTGCCAGACGCATCGTAATTGCCGCGGTCAATGTCGTCTTGCCATGGTCAATATGGCCTATCGTTCCGATGTTAATGTGTGGTTTCGTCCGCTCAAATACCGCCTTAGCCATCTTACACAAACCTCCAATGTGCCAGGTTAGTCTCTACCCACATATCCTACACCATTTGCCCAACGTATACTGGAATACTTCTCTGCAACCTGTATTTATGATAAACCCATACCAAGACAGCCGATCTGCCACGGGCTATCTCGGCTTGATCTGCTTGCTTAGCTGCTGATGGGGCTTGAACCCATGACCTCGTCCTTACCAAGGACGCGCTCTACCACTGAGCTACAGCAGCACCTGTTTCACCGCTTGCCTGCATGGCGGTGCGTCAAATCTCAAACAACGGTCATTCCCGACTTCTGAGCCCAAGCAGACTCCAACTGCCCCTTTTCTCTGCTGCACAAAACCCGCCCTGACGCAGCGAAAAGGCTATACATCTACCGGCTCATTAACATAAACGGGTTACTCTACCGAAATGCGTGTACAAGTGCAATCAGAAAAATACGAAAAAAACACAAAAAATGAAAAAAAAGGGAAATCCGCCGGACCACCCTTCGCAACCGGCAAGGCTAACTGCCTGGTTGCTTTGGTCTGTTCGGCTCCACCGTTGGTTGAAGCTGCTTGGCCCAGTATTTGAGCCGTTCTTGCCACTGCGGCCTGTTCTGCGCGGGCGCCGCTTCAATCTTGGTCAGGGCACCCAATACCACATTGGGATCAACGCCTGCCGCCGGATTCCTAAGATGCTCCTCAATCGAACGCGCAATAGCATCGGTCGGCCCCAAGTCTCTCTCCGCCAAGTAGTCTTGCACCAGCTTCGCGGCAAGCTCAACTCTCGGCCACTTGAAATAGATATTCAACAAATCGAGTAACAGTGAATCTTTTTCCTCGGCGGTCGTCGCCGCCTTATACAACATCCCGATATAATCAGCCGCCCGCTCAAACTCTCCCCCTTTCTCGTAGAGGTGAGCAAGTTTTTCTCGGACGTCTCGGATCATCTGCACCCTGTTCTCGGAAACCACCTTGCGCTCTGCTATCTCAAGAAGCGATATCTTCTGCTCATCGCTTAACTTGACCGTTGCTGCTTGTGAGACCAACTTGACTATCCAGGCGTTCAAGAGGCCGGCATCAGCCCCATTGAATATTCTGAGCATGGCCTGCCACGCCGGCTCGCTTTCGGAATTTGAGCCTATTTTCTCAGCCAGCCAATCCAAGTCCTCTCCACCACCGACTTCGCCCGCGAGATTTATCAGCTTCTTCCGTACTCCTTGACTGCTGTCATTGACATAATCCTTTCTCAAGCTTGCGAGTGCGGCTGCCTTGTCGATGTAGATGAGTCCATCTACTGCCGCCTCCCGTACCCGCTCGGCTTCGTCGCGTAGCGCTTGGTCAAAGAGGGGCTTGAAAAGGCTGATCGCCTTGGCCCTGCAGGCACTGCCCTGCACGCACAACCCTGCCATCGCGCCAAGCAAGTCTCCCCGCAGGGAGCTGCCAGCGGGATTTTTCTGCCGTGCGTAGCTGTCCGCAAGCACGCCAAGGTACCGGTCCACCTCCGCCGGGGTAAGACCATCCTGCTCAAGCAGCTTCTTCATCACCTCCGCCCCCTTCTGCACGTTGGCAGCCTCTTGGTCAGACAGGTATTTCACTGCCCATTCCAAAGTCTCCTTTCGCGTCTCCTTAGGAACCTTTATTCGCGAATTGGGCAAGAAGGCAGACCAACACGCCCCGCCGAGCGCAACAAACAACTCCATTTCAACATCAGGACTCTTCTCAACTTTAAGCTGGGCGAGCAGGTGCTGGGCCGAATTCACTTCACCCATCCGAGACAGCAACTTGGCCGTCACAAGCCGAACATCGCGATCCTGATCAGCAATTAACTTCACCAGGATCGGCCCAACTTCCGCGGGTAGTTTCGGGTTTGGCCTTGTGCCCACACGATCTTGGCGAACCTTCTCCAACGCCCATAGCTTTACCGCCGCTCGCGAGCCGTCCAGATGCTCTGCCAGGATCTTACCTTTGGCAGTATCATCGCTGATGCCGTCGTATATTGTATCCAATGCCGACTTGTATTGCTCCTGCCACAGCTTCAGTTCCGCTCTCATCTGGCGCATCTGCTTTTCCTGGCGAATCAGCCAATCTCGCAGAAACTCGTCTCTTCCCTTGCGTTCGAGCTCATAGACGATTTGCGCGCGAGTCGCGGAGTCTCTGCCCACGGGTATCCCGAGCACTTGCAAGGCCTTTTCTGCCGCGGCAGCAACTTGTACCTCAGGGTCATCTACGAGGTTTATCAGCGTGATAGCCGCCTTCATATCCGGCCGTAATTCTAAAGCATGTATCGCATTCAGTCTGGCCGCAGGCAGCAGCGAGGCGTCGCCCACTATTCTTTCAAGATGTCCTGAAATCAGTTCATAGTCAAAGATCAGCAGTGCCTCCGCCGCCAATTTGGCCAGTTCAGCACCCTCTGGCGCGGTCAGAACGCCGAGCAGCGGCAGGATGAAGTCGTCTTTGTTCGGCACCGGTTGCTGCGCTGCGCGTGTCTGCCTCAGCGCTCTGCACACCGCCATCTGTGCCGCACCATTCTCCTTCCGCTTCAGTACGTCAAGTAGAACCTCTCGCGCCAGCGGGTTTTCACTGAACAACATCACCGTCGCCGCTTTGACGCGTATCTCATCGCTGGGGCCGTTCAGCAGGGCGTTCTTGTTGATATCTAATTGCTCGTCGGGCTTGGCTGCCGCTGCCGTTTGCCCGTCTGGCGAGGCCGAGTTATCGGCGCCTATACCGACCCCCAGGCATCCAAGTACCAACAACAGAACTGCGATGTGTGCCCGTTTAGTACTCATTAGGATGACCATGAGCAAAACTCCGCTCGCTCCGTCAGAAATCCACACACAGGGTTTGGAAGCGCCCGGCAGTACCGAAACCGCGGCTTCGACCCGTCGATACTGCACACCTTGGTACCCCCTTACCAAAGGTGCTCTTCCTTTTCGCACTAATAATAGCGTTCGGGCCAATCCACGTCAAGACCCCATATAGCAATTCTTGCCCTCTACACCCCGTGCGTCCATCACCCGCATTTGGCCGCGAGCGTCTATGGCCTTGGGTGAAATTGTTTGTGAATCTTTCGCAACCTTTCCTGGTCGACGTGCGTGTAAATCTGGGTAGTAGCTATGTCCACGTGTCCGAGCATTTCCTGGACGCTTCGCAGATCCGCCCCACCGCCCAGAAGATGCGTTGCGAAACAGTGGCGCAATGTGTGCACCGTCAGATTTCGGGGCATCCCTGCACGTATCGAGTATTTCTTCACCAATCTCCAAATCTCTATACGACTGAGGGCCCTACCTGTTCGGGACAGCAGCAGGATATCGCCGCTTCCCGGCCTTGCCACTCTCGGGCGTAGGGATTGCAGATATTCAGTCGTCGCAGTAATCGCGGCTCTGCCTACCGGGATCACGCGTTCTCTGTTGCCTTTTCCCAGGCACCGAAGATAGCCGATATCAAGGTTCAAATCGGAGGTCTTCAACGCTGCCAGTTCGCTGGCACGCATGCCTGTGCCGTACAGCAACTCAAGCATCGCCTTGTCACGAAGGTAGAAAGGCTCGCTCGCATCAGGTGCATTCAGCAGATCTACGACCTGATGTTTGCTGCAAACTGCAGGCAACCTCTGCCAGATCTTCGGACTTTCAAGAATCGCGGTTAAGTCATCCTCCAGAAGGCCTGTCAGCTTCGCATACCGCAACAGCATCCTTATGGCGACAAGGCACCGTTTGATCGAGCTTTCGCTCTTTTGCTCTACAGTGAGTGCGCGAAGGTACTCGCGGATGAGAGTGGGTCTCACTTGCTGTATCCGACGGGCCCGATTTGATTGGCACCAGGCAATAAAACCCTTCAGATCCCGGCCGTAGGCCAGAACGGTGTTGCCCGACAGGCCCGCCTCAACGATCAGATAATCCAGAAAATCCTTGACCGTCCGCCCCAATGGCAGGGACGGCAACCCTCTCCGAACGGATTGTGTCTGTGCAAACGACATTGGAAGATACCTTGGTCGCCAACCAGCCTACGGCCGGCCGAGAACCGCACCGGCAACCCCGTGCCATGGCGTTCCCACAAAGCGAGGTCCGCTCTATAGAGTATCGGCGTTAACACTAACCTGTCTTTAGCCGCCGAACCCAAAGCCGAAAAACCATCAGAAGGAACGCGGTTGTACGACCGTATAACTTGAGTGGGCCCCGCTCTTGGGGTAGAATCGGCCTTGAGCACGGGCCGCAGACCCAGCGCCGCTCCAAACGGAGGCTGGCACAAAGTGAAGAGGGCCAAAAACATGGACGGCACGAGGATTACCCGCCGCGAGTTCCTGCAACGCACGACCTCAAAGGCGCTTGCATTTGGCGGCATATCAACCTCCACCCGCCGCGCAAACGCCGACGGGGAAGACCTGACCCCCGTTCGTGCTATCACCCGAGGGCCTAAGTTCCACTGGTTCGGCTACTATGACAAGCTCCAGTTCGAGCCCACCTGCCGATACGCACTGGGCATGGAGGTCGACTTCGAGCACCGAAGTCCAGAACCAGACGATACCATCAGAATCGGCATGGTCGATTTGACCAGCGGCGACCGATGGATCGAACTCGCAGAGAGCAAGGCTTGGGGCTGGCAGCAAGGCTGCATGCTGCAGTGGCTGCCGGGCTCCAAACACCAGATAGCCTTCAATGACCGGCAAGGCAACCGATTCGTCTCCCATATTCTCGATATTCGAGGCAGCACCAAGAGGACCCTGCCACATCCCTTCTACACTATCAGCCCAAACGGCCACACGGCCGTCGCGCCGGACTTCAGGCGAATCAATGACATGCGCCCCGGCTACGGGTACGCGGGCCTGCCCGACCCCCACGCAGACGAGTTGGCACCGAAGGACTCGGGCATCTTCAAGCTCGATCTTGAGACCGGCAGGCGACAACTGATTATCTCCATCGCGGACATCGCCCGGTTCGGCAAAATCCCCGGCGAACCGAGAGACGCAAAACACTACATCAACCATCTGCTGTTCAACACAGACGGCTCGCGGTTCATCTTCCTGCACCGCTGGCGGCCGAGAGTCGATCCCCGCTACAAGAATGTAGGCGGCTTCGGAACCCGGATGCTGACGGCCTCGCCGGACGGCAAGAATATCCGGGTTGTCGATCCCTACGGCAAGACCTCGCACTTCATCTGGCGCGACCCTGTACATATCCTGGCCTGGGCCTGGCACCCCTCAAACGGCAACGCCTTCTATCTGTACCAGGATGGCACCGACAAGGTCGAGGCCATCGGCAAGGGCGTAATGACCAGGAACGGCCACTGCAGCTACCTGCCCGGCAACAAGTGGATACTCAACGACGCGTA
>CP070675.1:3886811-3927980 GCA_020352215.1 Phycisphaerales bacterium | reverse complement strand
GCCGATAGTGCTTTAATTGCCATTTTTCGGTCCTGTAAATGGATTTGGCGTTGTCCCCCACGGATAAACTCAACGAAAATCCGCGATCTTGCGCGGAATCTTGGCTTTTTGTGTTTTTTTTTGAGGAACCGCCGCTGGTGGGCTATACTGGAGGCTCAGGCGCGGTAAGGAGGCTACGGCGGTTGACGCTAGCACGCTGGAAACCTCGGGCCGACCGGGATGTGTGGGATTCGGCGTGTGGCATTGGCTGGGAGAGACATGACGAGCCGCGATGATTACACAGATATGGGGGGCACGGGGGAGGCCTTTCTAACCACTCATTGGTCGCTCGTCGAAGACATTGCGTCGGCGGAGGCGGACCGCAGCCCGGCGTTGGTGGGCCTGCTACTTGAGCGGTACTGGAAACCCGTTTACTGTTATCTTCGCCGGAAGGGGTATCGCAACGAGGAGGCCAAGGACCTGACCCAGGGCTTCTTTCATGAGGTGGTGCTGGAGCGTCATCTTATCGAGAAGACCGACCGGGCAAAAGGCCGGTTTCGCTCGTTCCTTTTGATGGCCTTGAACCGGTATCTCGCCAACGTGCACAAGAGGGACGGCCGTCAGCGGCGCAGGCCGACAGGCAAGCTCGTTCCGCTGGAGGTGGCGGAGCCACCCGAACTGTCGCAGTTGGTGGCCCAGTCGGACCCGGAAGACTGCTTCAACTACGCCTGGGTCTCGGCCCTGCTGGAGCGGGTCCTGGACGAGGTTGAAAGCAACTGCCACCGGGACGGCAAGACCGTCCATTGGCATCTCTTTCACGACCGCGTGCTGCGGCCTATTACCGACAGAACCGACCCTGTGGGGCTCAAGGAGATTTGCGCCAAGTATGGCATTGAGGACGAGGCCAAGGCCTCTAATATGATCGTCACTGTCAAGCGGCGTTTCCAGGCGCTTCTGAGGGAGCATCTCCGCGAGTCGGTGGTGTCCGATGAGCTTCTCGCCGACGAATTAGAAGAAATAAAGAGATTCTTCCCAAAAATCGCGCAAGACAACGGCTAAGTGTTGAATTTACCATTAGAGCACAGCCGTGAATCCTGGCCGTGACGGGGCTGGTGGAGATCATGCGCAGGAAGTCGATATTCAGTTTGGACCCTGACCAACTCGAACGTCTTCTGACCGTAGGGACGGGCGGTCAGGGTCCGTCCGCTGACGTAGCCGCTTCAGTGGCGGGCATGGAACAACCCGGTGGCCGGATTCGTCGATACAAGCTGCTTCGCGTCCTGGGCGAAGGCGGCATGGGTGTCGTGTACCTGGCCGAGCAGCACAGACCCATCAAACGCCAGGTGGCACTGAAGGTCATCAAACCGGGGATGGATTCCAAAAGTGTAATCGCCCGATTCGAAGCCGAACAGCAGGCACTGGCCCTGCTGGACCATTCGAATATCGCCCACGTATACGACGCCGACACGACGGAGGCGGGCCGACCTTACTTTGTGATGGAATACGTCAAGGGCGTCCCCATTACCGAGCACTGCGACCGGCAAAAGTCGGAGATAGAGGAGCGGCTGGGGCTGTTTCTGAATGTGTGCGAGGCCATCCAGCACGCCCACCAGAAGGGCATCATCCATCGTGATATAAAGCCATCCAACATTCTGGTCTCCGTCAAGGACAACCAGGCAGTACCAAAGATCATCGATTTCGGCATCGCCAAGGCCTTGACGCAACCGCTCACCGAGCGGACGCTCTATACCGAGCAGGGCCAGTTCATCGGGACACCTGAATATATGAGTCCTGAGCAGGTGGAGACGACCGCCCAGGGCGTGGATACGCGGACGGACATTTACTCGCTCGGTGTTGTCCTGTATCAATTGTTGGCAGGCATGCTGCCCTTCGACGCCGAGTCACTCCGGGAAGGTGGCGCCGAGCACATCCGCTGTGTCATTTGCGAACGGGACCCGAAGACGCCCAGCACGCGGCTGCGCACCGTCTCCGGAGAAGAGTCAACGAAATTCGCGCAGCTTCGTGGGATAGATGTTCGCACGCACAGGCAGAAGCTGCACGGCGACCTGGACTGGATCACACTCAAGGCAATGGAAAAGGACCCGAACCGGCGCTATGTGACCGCCCACGCCCTGGCGGAAGACATTCGGCGTCACCTCAACCACGAGCCGGTAACGGCCCGCTCGCCTACAATAGCATACCGTCTCCGGAAATTTGTTCGCCGAAACCGAACACAGGTGATCGCAGCGGTAGTGGCTATCGTTCTGCTTTGTTGCATTGGGGCCCTCGTGGTGACCTACTCTCGTGCCTCTCGACAGGCGAGTGCGGCCGCAGCTCTCAGAGATCAAGATACGCTGCAAGCGGCCCAGGAAGCGTTCTCAGAGCGACGATTTACCGAAGCACTGGAGCTTATCGCTCCGCTCGTAGGCAGCGAACACGTCGGGGCCCAGGCCCGCCTGCTGCAGGCGAACATCCTCGTCGAGGGCGGACATCCGCAAGAGGCAGAAGAAATGCTCTCACCGCTTATTGAAACCGAACCCCAAATCGCCGGTTCGGCCCACGCCCTCTTGGCTCGGATTAATTGGGAGCGCGGTGACGAGCAGGTCGACTCGCTGGAGCAGGCCGCACATCACCGCCGGGAGGCCGAAAGACTCTTACCTGAAACCGCCGATGCTCTCTACCTTCGAGCCCTGACGGCCCTTACGATCAAGGAAACGATGCAGATGTTGGAAAAAGCCCTGGCTCTTGACCCCGGGCACTATCAATCCCGTCGCTTGCATGCGCACACGCTTTGGGCTTCGCAACATTACCCGGAAATGGGAGCGGACGCCCTGGCTCTCATCGTCTCGCGACCAAAGGACTCGCTCGGCTATTTCCTCAGTGCCACAGCGCGTTTCGAACAGAAGAAGTATGAGCCCGCACTGCAAGACATTGAGCAGGCGCTAAAGGTGACGCTGGAGGAGACCGCCCGGCGAAGTGAGCTGCTCGACCTGCGCTGCCGTATCCGCCTGGCACTGGGCCAGTACCAACAGGTAGTCTCGGATGCGGATAGCTGTCTCCGGCAGTTCCCTGACACGACGATCTTCTCCTTCCACAAATTCTGCGCTCACTTGGCCCTCGGTCGATACGATCAGGCCGGTGCGACATTTGATGGAGTCGCCGAAGGCAATGACCAGGCAGAGCAACAGCTCATCAACTGGTCTATAAAATACGTCTTTGACACACTGGCGGCCGGACGAAACTGGCACAGGCCGGGTCAACGACCCGAAGGTGCTCCCTTCGTTCACATGCATGAGGCCGAAGCCAGCTACACTGAGTACGCCTCGAAAGGGAAGCGACTTATCAGCAAAGGATTCATGCCAGCTTGGTCTCCGGATGGAACCAAACTGGCCTATAGCCTTGGTGTGGTTGGCGTAAGTGGGGTGGCCTTGTATGACCCACAAACGCAACGGAGCGAGTTGCTCACCGTACCGGGCAGGGATCCCGTGTGGTCACCCGACGGACAGTACATTGCCTTCACGCGCTATCGTCAAATCTTGGACATCGCCACCCTTTCATCCGTCGAGCGCCGACGGTTCGATCGTCCCCACACCGGAAGCGAGGTTTGGGTGATGCGCTCGGACGGGACCGAAGCTCGCCGTCTGGCTCTCGGTGGGTGGGCTTCATGGAGCTCTGACAGCAAATATGTCTTTTATCACTCTCGTGCGCAGGCCGCGCTTTGTAAGATCGCCGCGCACGACCGGACAGCCCGGGCTCAACGCGTCTGGGTTACCACAAACACCTGGCCATCAGTTTCGCCGGACGCCCGCCATGTGGCTTGGCTCTACAGAGACAACAAACTATGTATTTCCACAATTGAAGGTTCGGCATCACTACCAATCAAAACCTTCGACTTTCCCGGTATGTCTCTCTGGGGCGGTATTTGGGCGCCAAGTGGCCGTCAGTTTATTATTGGAGCCTCCGCCGGGGGCCGAGGGAGTCTGTGGATATATGATATGGACCGAGGCCAGGCAAAGAGGGTCCTCGGTGGCTTGGTTGATACAGCTCGCTGGTCTGCGGATGAAAGATCCCTGGCTTTCTCGGTAGGAACGCCGATTGGTGAGATCTGGACCGCTGATGTTGAGTCCTTGGGCCCAGGTAAGACACTGACCCAGCACGACCGGGAGATGGCGGCTCATTACACGCGAATGATTCAGGTCTATCCGGAGCAGGCGCAGTACTACCTGTCACGCGCGGGTTGCTACAGCAGGTTGAACGAGCTTGAGAAGGCCATCGCAGACATTGAAACGGCCGACGGGATCTCCGGCCAGCCGGAAAAGAACGCGAGGTGGCTGGATGAACTGAAAGCCGCCTACAAGGTGGGTGGTTCAGTTACACATCGCCCTTTGGCGGCAAGCACGTCGTATGACAGCCCAACGGGCACCTACGCGCTCGTGGGATCCGGCGTCGATATTGGGGACCTCTTTGATGAATTCAACTTTGCCTACGCGAGACTGGAGGGTGATGGCTCTATTGCGGCAATGATAGAGAGCGTTGAACACGTCCACGATTGGACCAAAGCGGGCGTCATGATCCGCAACACGCTGGGACCGGCTTCGGAGAATGGGACGGTTCTCACTACGCCAACCGGTAGAGTCGTTTTTCAATGGCGCGAGAGGGAAATGGGGATAACGCGTGCTACGATTACAGTCCCCAACAGTATCACGCTTCCACACTGGGTGCGGCTCACCCGCCAGGGCAACCGATTCACCGCGGCGCATTCAAGCGACGGTGTGCGGTGGGAAGCGGTCGTTGACACCCGGGACCCCAACAAGCCCACGTCTATCGAGATAGCGATGAACGAGACGGTTTACATCGGCCTGGCCGTCAGTTCACATAACACCACGCGTGCCGCGGAAGCCCGGATGTCGGACGTCACCGTCACCGGCCCCATAAGTTCGGCTGGACTGCTTGACCACTCGCAGGACATCTATTTTGAAATCCCGCCCGTGCGCGACAAGCCCCGTTTCAAGAAGCTCGTGGAGGTACGGGAATAGCTGACGGCGCCTTGCAGTGCATCGCAGCCCTCTATAGCCGAGCTTCCGAGTGATATGGCCTCTCACCAGCCTGCCGACGGTGTCCGGCCGCGTTTTGGGGTTTCCAGGTGCGTTCTCTCCAGTCCTGGCCTTGGAAACGGGTAAAAAAAGTTCACAAAATTTCCTTGCAGAATCAGCCACTTGTGTTGTAGAATAATGCTCGCCAAAGACGCGAAGGCAGGATTACTGTTTATCATAGATCTTTCGTAATCATATACTGTCTTCTTTCATATCATTCCTGCCTCTGAGACGAGTAAGTTCTTCTGCCGTGTTACTGCAACTCGCGCCTTGTATTGAGCATAAGTTCTGTGCGCGAGCCGCACGGGGACTTCGCGTGAGGCGCAACGTCTGCGAATTGCCGCAGGTGTGTTGCCTGTGTGGTCATAATATAGTGGCGATCGTTATTTGAAAGGGTGGAGCAATGAAAGAGAAATGGATGTTGTCAATGGTCGCGGCAATTGTCGGTCTGGGCATGCTGATGCGGCCCTGCGCAGCGCATGGCCCGGTTAGCCTCAAGGCCAGCGACCCCGACCCCCCAGACGGCGCAGAAGGCGTAAAGACACCGCTGCTTCAGTGGAGGGCAGGTGCCACTGCCGTTGCCCACGACGTGTATTTCGGCACTAACCCGATACCAGGTCCTGGCGAATTCGTTGGCCAGCAGACGTGGACGGTGTACTGGCACCCGGCGGGCCTCGTTCCGGACACGCTCTATTACTGGCGGATTGATGAGATAGAGCCCGACGGAACCGTGCACATCGGAGACGTCTGGTCCTTCAGGGCTCTGTCTTTAGTAGCCACCAACCCTAATCCGCCCGACGGCGCCGTGTCCGTAGACCCTGACGTGAATCTCACATGGACGGCCGGCTTTGAAGCAGCTATACACAAGCTGTACTTCGGCACCGATCAAAATGCTGTAGCCAACGGCGCTGCAGGGGCTTTCAAAGGTTCGCAGGCAAGTACAACCTATGATCCCGGGACGTTGCAGTCGGACACGACATACTACTGGCGCATCGATGAGATGGGGGGCCACGGCATCACGTACGAAGGTGCCGTATGGCACTTCACCACAGCGGGTCTTCCCCAGGAAGGGACCTTCCACGTTGACGGAGAAAGCGGTAGCGACGAAAACGACGGCCTCAGCCGCGAGACGGCGTTTCAGACCATCCAGAAAGGCATGGGTTCGGCCGAAGACGGCGACAGAATTCTGGTCTATCCGGCTGTGTATCATGAACGGATCGATTTTCTGGGTAAGGCCGTAACCGTAAGAAGCGCCGAAGATGCAGCGGTACTGGAGAATCCGGGCGATTTCGCCGTCTGTTTCTATATGGGCGAAGGGCCCGGCAGCACTCTGGAGAATTTCATTATCAGAAATAGCTTCATGGGTATTTTCATTGTGCAAAGCTCGCCTACCATCAGGAACGTGACGGTGGCTAACAATAGATACGGCTGCGAGGCCTATGCAGATGCCGAGCCCGACATCAGTAACTGCATTTTCTGGTACAACACCGGTACCGACCTGTTTGGATGCCGGGCTCGCTACAGTTGCATCGAGCACGGCTCGGACGGCGAAGGCAATCTCAGTATCGACCCACTGTTTGCCCACCCTGACGCAAGCGACTATCACCTTTTGAGCGAGCGAGGCCGCTACTGGCCCGAGCATGATATATGGGTCCTGGACGAAGTCACAAGCCCTTGCGTCGATGCCGGCGACCCCGACGCCGATTTCTCCGCCGAGCCGGTGCCCAATGGCGGGCGTATCAATATGGGCGCCTACGGCGGAACAGCTCAGGCAAGCATGAGTAAGCTGTGGTTGCCCGGCGCCGACGTCAATCGCGATGGAAAGGTCGATACGACAGACTTGGCGATGTTAGTGGAGAATTGGGTGAAATGCGGACACGTGCCGGGAACCAACCAGCCGCCGGAGGTAAACATCACGATGCCTCTTGATGGAGCTGTGCTCAACTCGTACGAGAGAATCGAAATCGAATCGGTGGCGAGGGACATCGACGGTTTCGTAGTGAAAGTGGAGTTCTTCGCCAATGGCGAGAAGATAGGTGAGGACACGGATTTCAGCGATGGCTGGGCCTTTGACGGGAGTGATTTGCCGCCGGGCGAATACAGACTCGTCGCATTGGCAACGGATAATGCCGGAGCGACTGCAGACTCAACAGCAGTAGTGATAGAAATAAGCGACAGTCGTCCGCCTTCGCGCCGCTAACAAATCTGAGGAAGTGATTGGCATATATTGATAGGCATGGACACACCGGCAGGGCATGTGATCACGAGGACGCTGGAACACGGAAATGCCGGCAACCGCTGACAGAAGATCACGCTGTCGGGCGATCGAAGTGTACACGCCCATAGAGTGACTCCACCCGTTGAGCGTTGCTTGATTCTGCAGGAGCTGTTAGGAGGATCTTCAAAAACGTTTTCCAAACCCGGAGAACATCTACCTATTTTTGGGGTATGGACCTGCGTTATTGGCCCAGAAACGAGGGTGCCAAGAGAATTCCGGGAATGGCCCTTTTCTGCGCGTGCCGATCATCCGACACTTATTATAAGAAAAGACCCCCGGGCTGCGGAGGGAGAGGAAAGCGAGATAAACCCAGGGGTCGAAGACCATGGTCATTATTCATTATACCCAGCAATATTCCCCCTGTCAATACAAATCCGGCCATTCGGCTCGCGATTTGCATGCCTTGGGGCCACAAGATCGCAGGCCGGGGGGACGTCTCTTGCAGCAAATATGTGGGTGACCTGAACGTTCTGCCGGCGATACAGCCAGGAAATGGGGGCTTCAACCTGAGCACCTCTGTGTCGCCTCTTCATAGCAGAGGTCAGCTGAAAACCGCCGCTGCCACATCTGAACGGCCGATGCTCGTTCCTGCCGGGTCCAACTCCATCCGACCCTTCTACCATTGAGACGCTCAGCAGGCGACCAATATGTTCCGGAAACCTCTCTTAGTATCTGAACCGGTTTTCAGGAACAGGTAAAGAGTAGTCGCGAAAATACAATGGCATTTAGGTCAACTGTCCCCGCGAGTGGGCTTCATCGTGACGAACCTATGCTGCAAGTCCAGCAACGTAGTGAAGTTCTACAGCAAGCGAGGCACAGCCGAGCAGCGGATGAAAGAGGGCCAATATCCATTGAACTGGACAAGGTTGTCGTGTCACGATTTCGCAGATCATCAGGTCCACCTTGAGTTGTTTGCATTGGCCTATAACTTGGGCAACTTCTTGAGGCGGCTGGCATGCCTAAGTCAGTGAAGCAGTGCTCTCTGCGGACTCTCAGAGACAAGCTCATCAAGACAGGAGTCAAAGCGGTCAGAGATCCCCGTCACGTTATATTTCAAATGGCGGAAGTGGCGGCGCCGCAGAAACTCTTTCCGGAAATACTTGACCGAATCCCGCGATGTGTTTTTGGCGATACCTGCGAGGCCAGGATGATTTGCGGCACTGTTGAAAGCCAGGTTCCGGAATGGAAGGTGCCGGTGGCGGTGTCAAGAAGATGGTGGGAAGAGGTAGGTTCTCGACACAAGTGTTCGACTTTTTTTGCGTTTTTTGCCAGACAACTCGCTGGGGCGGCGAGAAAATTGTTGCAATCTCGATGAGATTTTGATACAATCTCAACGTGTGCAGGAGGATTTTTGTGCGGCGCAAATGGGAAATGTCGACTCCCGATTTCGCCGCTATAGGGTGATACACCTCACCAAATAAGGCAACAAGAGGCTTAGCGGGGAGCGGTGATGAATTTCTTCCCCGCATTTCTTGCCATTCTATGTGCCTCAGGAAAGGCAAGAACCATCAAAGAACAACACGATTCGGAAAGGGGACAAAATGAGAAGCTGCGACAAATTCAGGCCAAGTATGCTGGTGGCATTCTGTGTCTATGTGGCGATTTCGGTTTGTTTGGGTGCTGTGGTGTGTGCCGATGAGTTCACAATGGTACCGGCGATGGTCAATGTTCTCAAGGGCGTAGATGCCAATGACAGTGACATCGACGCGATCATCAAAGAATGCAACAAGATTCTGAAACAGGCCAACGTACAGCTCGAGTTCAGTGTGAAGAACATCGTAAGGGACGTCAATGATACCGGCAACAAAGACGGAAAGATCCAGTTAGCCGAAGAGATAAAGCTGGATGAGGCTGGACAGAAGGAACTGATAGGCAAATTCGGGGCCGGCAAAGGAATCAAGATTTGCATCACCAACAAGATTCGGGACAAGGATGCGACGCGCGGTCTGGCGCCTCACTCAAAGCAAGAAAATGGCCAGCTGACCGCAAAGCCTATCATCTACATCAAGAACCTGCCTAAAGTAAAGAAGGAATCTAGAGGCAACGATCTTGCACACGAGACATGCCATGTACTTACGCTGGGTAAGGGCCATTGGATCGACAAGAGCCGGAATAAGAAAGCCGAGGGTGCGCACAACACGGACGACACGAACAACTTGATGTATCCTCACAATCCGTACAGAAAGAAAGACGGAGAACTCGGTGACAGAGGCAAAAAGCTCACTGATGACCAGATAAAGGAAATCCAAAAAGGCGCAAAAAGGCTGGGTAACACCAAGGTTGCTAAGATAAGGATCAATGAGAGGGGAATTCCCGTCATCTACGAGATGGCCCCTCTGCCCACCGTGCATGGCGGTTTTGTGGACGACATGGGCGATGTCGGCCCCGCCTATATTGACCTTGGCGCAGGCTTCTTATATGCCGAAACCCCAAGCGCAGAGCTTCAGATCAGTCTGTTATTAGAGGGGATGTTCCCGGAGGTGATGGATGGCTTCGTCATCTTCTCAGTCTATCTTGACACGGACAACGACGCTACAACAGGTGAGCCTTTCTATGATGCAGTAGGTGTGGACAAGATAATCGATGTGGAGGTCGGTTTAGATAGCATAATCGGTATGCAACCCTGGGATTTCCGGCCTGGAATGCCGGTTCCAGCCTATTTATTCGACGTGGCGACCTTTGAGAGGACGCCTTTGCCGAGTGGGGTAGTCGAGAGGATTGTCAAGATACTGGATGGACCTGACGAATCCGGCCTTCCGAAAGTTACTGATCACGTCGACGGCGTATCTCTTAGGGTGCCCATGGAGCTTCTGGACTTGACGTCTGAGGTGGTGCCCGGCTGGGTTGTGTCCGAAGATTGGCCTAGTTTCAGCCCCGGTGATATCGATCAGGTTGCATTTGAGTGGTACCTAATCGTTCCCGATCCTCCTATACTCACGCTGTCGGCGAACCACCTGAAGGCTGGCGATCAGCTTGGGTTCACAGGCCGAAACTTCACCCCTGGTTCAGAAGTTGAAATCTCGTTAGATAATAAGCTGATCGGAACCGCATTGGTGGGTCCTGAGGGTACGTTTGAAGGTAGCTTACCGTGGTCTGAGTGGCATCCGAGTCCTGTGCTGGATTCTCGCGGCTTCTATCACGTAACGGCAAGGGATCCGTCCGGCTCGTTTGGTTGGTCGGTAGTTAAAGTTCATCCAAATCCAGCTGACCTCAATACGGACGGTATTGTTGACTCCAAGGATTTTTCGTCCTTCGCCGACAATTGGCTCAGCACCGGCGCGGCCATTGTGGCCGACGAGTAGGTCCTAGTCAGGCCTGCAGGAGACGACGTGCACCGAATGAAGGGCTGTCAGCAGCATCTTGACAGCCCTTTCTCTGTTTTTCTAATGACCCATCGTTAATGAGCACCGCGCCGTTATTTCTTGATTGTCTGTAGGCTGAGAGTCCCTGAGAGCACAGTCAAACCTGAGGCGACCATCCTACCTTTTTGCCGCTGGTTGCTTTTCGTCCCTCGCCTGCCGCTGTTTCCGGCAAAGAGGCACAGAGACCATCACTACGCAACATGGGATTGACGACCCGTTTCCGCGCTCAATCCCCCTTCTCCCGTGTTTCCTCCGCGTCGGTATCGATAGAATATCAGCGCCCCAAAGAACGAGAAATGCAGACCGCACCGTACGTATCTATGCCGGATAGCCCGCCCATTCATCAGGCAAGAAGAAAACCGGAAAACAGGCACCAAATCAGGATCGTGGACGCCATGAGCCCTGATTCGGTGGGTATTATTTCGGCACTATCTTGAAGGCGACGTCATTTCCGATATGAAGGGCATGGCCGCCTCTTGTCTTGAGCTCCGGTATTCTATGGCTGAGCTTTCCGCCACTGCACGTTGCCGTTTCTCTCTGAAGGTACCTGCCGCGCCACGTCCTGTATAGTCTCACCTCATACGTGCCGTTGGGCAACCCGGAAATTGTGAACGATTCGTTGGCAACGCTCGTCCGCGGATTGACCACCCAGCCGAAGATCAGCTTGTCACTTCTCATCGCCCAGGCATCACAGTCGCCCGCAGTGATCTGAGCCGGCTTCAGGTCCAGGTTGGCAAAGTCGATATCCGAGACAAATTCAGAGAAATGACGCATTTGATTCGTCACCACGCCGTCATTGATCCAGCTCGAGTAGGCCCACCAGAAAGGCGTTGCGCACAACCCATTTGCCAGGCCAACCCAGATGGCGTTATGATACATTGCAAGGTAACCGGGCATACCGGGTTCGTAGTACGTGTGGTCCCAGCCGCATTCTCCGATGATCGCGGGTTTGTGGAAGCCGTTCCAGAGGTTCTGCGTCTGGATCGCGTAGTTGCGGTAGCTCAAACGAAGCGGGCTCTCATCTTCCGGGCCGACCTTGCCGCTCTCAGGCATCGGATGTCCCTGAGCCTCGTAGATCTCCCGTGCAGCTATGTCAAAGATCTTGTATCCGCCTGGCCACCACTGATTTATCCCGCCACTTTGCGTGCCCGTGGTCGGGCGACCGTACGGGTCGTGCTCGTTGAAGTATCGGTCCATCTTGCGGCACCACTGTTCGGCCACGGCCTGATCGCCCTGGCTCCAACCCTCGGTGCCGTTAATCTCGTCGACGGTGAACCAGAGAAACAGGGCCCGGCTGTAGCCCCACCGCGAGATGATATACCGGTAGAGCTTCTCCTGATATTCCCAGGCTTCTTCGTTGCCGAAGAAGTCTTTAGCGCTGCTAACGAGTTTGTACGGATTGTTTCTATACCTTGCGTTTCCTCCGCCCCAGACGGCCATAGAGATATAGGAATGGAACCAGATATTCCAGCTAATCAGGATGTCGCGCTGCTCACACCATTCAAACAACTGGTCCAACCGGCCGCAGCGATTCTGATCGTACCGTCCCAGGCCGGTGCCCATCGTTTCCAACGGGGTCGGGAAGAAGCTGATGAAATTCGCACCACGCTCCTTCAGGTTGTCGAGACCATCTTCGGTTATTCTGCCTTCGTTAAACAGCTCATAGCTGTCGTTATACCACATCCCAACGCCATAAAATGACGCGCCGTCGTCAAATCTGAGATACCGCTGGTTTGGGGCGATTCGCACGAATCCATGGTGCGCCGATTCTGCTGCCGTGAAGGAGCCGACCCTGCTGCTCGCCGTGCCTTCAGAGTCGGTGATTTTGACAACATAACTCCAGCTACCTTTCTCGGTCGGCGCGAACCTCACCATCCACAGACTGGCCCAACTGGAGGGATTGTAGAATCCCCAGATTCTCCATGTTTTGCCGGATGGCGACGTGAACTCGGCCCGCAGGTCGATTTCATCAGGGTCGAAGGGATTGGTGTACGTTGCTTTGAGGTCGATCCTGAGTTCGAATTTCTGATAGAGACCTACCGCGGCTGCGTTCGGCCGAACCGACAAGATCGAGGGTGGTTCGGCTGTCACCAGGCCTGCAAGATTGACGCATAGCATACCTGCAGACAACACCAGAAGACGCTTTAGCTTTTTGGACATTGAGCTTCGGACCTCCTTTTCGGCACTTTCTCGTATCACGAGCATCTTATGTGACCAGAAACTTCACTTGAACCTGCATAGTTGCAGGTCTGAGCCACGCCTACGTCTGTCAAGATACCTGAGCAGACCGTCGAATGCAACCAGCGCGGACACCTTTCCCTTCTCAGAATCATCTTTCCTGAAGCCCGCCGGGCATGAACTTGCAAACGACTGAGCGATATCGTACCATAAGCCGTGTTAGTCAGAGGAGAAGAAATGAATACGAATCAGAGGAACTTTCTCAAGAGATCAAGCGATAGTATCATCGCCGGCGTCTGCGCAGGGATTGCCGAATGGCTTGGATGGTCTTCAACACGTGTTCGCGTCGCATACGTGCTTGTGTCGATATTCAGCGCCGCTTTTCCCGGCATATTGGTGTACGTGATTCTCTGGATCATACTTCCTCCACCTGATTATACACCTCAGGCAAGATAACACAGTGTCACGTTCGGTAATCAGCAGAAGCAGCAGAAACAATCGTCACTTCTTTGCTGTCTCACCGGTGGCACTGCCATCGTCAATCAAGAAATGAGTTGTCGTCCGGATTGTGCCATAGTGACCGCCAGTATTTGCGGTCGGTCTCGTAAACATCAATCGCTGTCCCGTCAGGCAAGTCTCCAGGCAGAACGCCGTACTTCTTCATCTCGCGGACGTACGCGGCCGGTGGGACAAATCCAGACATATCGAACCGTCTCATTTCCTCAAGACGCCTCTTGCCATCCCGGCACATCACGAGAATCTTCTGATAGTCCGGGTCATCTGTACTCGCGAACACCGCCGCTGACTCACTGGGCTGACTCCGATTATTCGTGACCTTACACCGCCCATATCCGCCGGCATCCTTAGCCAATGGCGCCAACAGCATCAGGGATTTCTCAGGGCGAGTTAGATTGAATACAAGATGTCGGGCCAGCCGCAAACGAACGTCACCAGGATCGGGCCTCCAGAACGACACTCCCCGTTCGTCCGACAGATTGCGAGGCAGCACCGTATCACCGGCGTGACAGGATGTACAACGCGTTTCGATCGCCTCACTGGCCAACCTGGTGGCCGGCCATTCGAAATCCGTATTCACCTGCCGATTCTCATAGTAGCCGCCGATCATCCCACTTCCCAAGGCCGCGTAGGTGCCGGGGTAAGGTGCGCCGGATTCGATCCAGTAGCGGATCATCTTGACTTCATCCTGCGAAAGCCTGACGTCGTAATGGTCGCCTGCGATCTTCTCCATCAACGGGCTCGCCGCTGCTCCTACCGTGCGCGGGGGCAAATTGCTCTTTGGATCGTTCCGACCGTCGACAAACTCCCGACGGTATGTCAGCGTATAGTAGCTATGCGAAAACATCGGCCCGCGGTCGCCGCTTAAGATAACATTGCCGTCCCGCTTCTCATAGTCATGACACCTAATGCAGTGCTTATCCAAGATCGGTTGGATATCGCGAGGAAAATCGAACACGTCCGGGATGCCGTCTATCGGCATAATCTCGCTGGGAACGCGCTGCAATGCAGACAGGGCACTCGCGCCACGATTCTCAGGCGTTCGGGTCCGATGTTCATGGCACCCCACGCAGCTGGCCGTCTCGCCCGGCATGACTGTCAGAAAGCTCTGCATCCGTTTGACGGAATTGTCATCGGCATCGAGAGCCACGAAAAACAAGCTTCGTAGAGCCGGCACCTCCATGTACGCCGAGCCGTCCGGCTCAACCGGCACCGTACCGAGGACCCGTTCCAGTGTAAATGTTCCACCGAAACTGATCGGATCCATGCCGCCTGTATAGTGGATGGGCATCGGCAGTGACTCCAGCACCAGCAGCTTCTTGATCTCGCCGCGCTCGACGCCCCCCATCTGCCGCCCATTGTATATGTCGGTCAAAATCAACTTGCCGGTGGTTTCCTGCAATGCTCCCCGGCGTGCAACCAATCTCTCTCGCATCCGAGGTCTGAGTGGGCGAGGTTCATGGCACGTGACTCCCGCCTTGACCAAGCTCTCCGGTAGCCGATAGATCGGCAAAACGTTCCCTTTCGCGTCCATCAATACCAATCGCGGGCCCTGGGCCACCAAGAAATGGTCTTTTGACAACGGGTAAGGATCTCGAAAATCATCCCCGTTGCTCACGCGAACAGCCGCCGATAGCTCGTCCGGGCCCCGCTTGGGGCTGAGAATCGTTACGGCTCCCGCGTGCTCGCGCCTCCCGTGGCCCGGGGAGAAGATGGCCACCACGTTGCCGGTGCCGGGAATGGGCTTGGCGTCAATCATTACTGTTCCCGGATGCATGTTCCCATAGAATACCATTTGCCCCGTGCCATCAGGATTGATCGTCCAAAGATGATGATAGTGAACCTGACTGCGGTCCACATATTCCCAGCGCTGATATAGAACCCGGCCATCCGGCAGAGGCCAAGGCGTATTTTCATGTTCGTTATTACTGGATATCGGCCGGATGTCGCTGCCATCCGCGCCACAACGATAGAGAACCGCGACTTTTGTCAGCCAACAGTTCACCCAGCGTTTGCAGCGGTCCGAGCAGAACATGATACCCCCGTCGGCCAGATAGGTCGGCTCTATGTCATTGTAGGGACCATCTGTCAGTTGCTGGAGCCCACTGCCGTCGGGATTTATCTCATACAGATGGAAATAATCTGCGCCGCCTTTTCGATAGGAGAAAAGTATCTTCCGGCCGTCATAATGTACCTGGGGATCCCGCACCGTCCCTTCGGGATCATCCAGCAGCACCTCCACCCTGCCGGTTCGCACATTCAGCTTGCACAACCGACCCAGGGCACGGTAGGCCTTTCGCTGGGAATTCGCGGCATAGTAGCCGAAATTGGCATACCAATGTCCATCGTGTCCTTCCTGTCGGCAAGCGAAGATTATCTGCTCGTGCTGGCCCATCGAATTGACGAGAATATCTCTTCCCCTGCCATCGCCGCGAAGCCCCTCGTTGACCGCAAGCCCATCGCCTGCAAATGCCAAGCCTACAAGGATCATCCCCCATGTTGTCCTGTTGCACCACATGTATGCGCCCATTCTCTGCCCTGAACCCTCACTATTTCTCAATAACGAGAACTTATGTGCACAGCAACTTCCGCCGTGACTCCACGACCATTCTACACGAACTTGACCACATTTGGTAACGCAATTTGTCCGGGCCACGTTCTCAAGGCGAGTTTGACACGTTTTCGACGGTCGCAGTATAATTCCGCAGTCTCGTGGACGCTGGAAAAGGGGCGAGCTGCCCGGAGCAGCATCGGGATCTGCAACACGGAATTAAGGTGGATAGCATGGCGAATAACAAGATTGTAACCCAGATCGGATCTCTGCCGTACGACAATGTCGACGAGGCAGTGGAATATAGTCTGCGACACCACATACCCTTTTTGCCGGAACTGCCGAAATTAGGCGATGCCATGCTGGAGTACATAAAGACGCCCGGCCGGTTAAGCTGTCTCAGTGGGTTTAAGCAGAAGGTGAGCAGCCGCGAAGCAGTCAAGATACAGTGCGTGGGCCCTGCGACGCTGATTCTCAGCGGGTATACGGAGGATGAAGCCATTTCAAGGATTTATCAACACATAGCCGCTGTCATCGATGGCCTGCATGTGAGCAACATCATTCTTTTTCTGGATGAACCGGCCTTGGGTCAAGTAGGATTCGATTACAAGGGGCTATGGGCACCACTTTTCGATAGCTTCAACGTGACGTCGGGAGTCCATGTCTGCGGCAATATGAACTGGGATGAATTGTTCTGTTCCGACATTGACATCATCAGCTTCGACGCCTCGCGCTACGACGTTACGAAGTATCCCGCGTACAGGAATGACAAGAGAATTGCCTGGGGGATAGAAGACCCAGATGATGTCAAGGATTTCCGGGCGGGTGACTTTCTGACGCTACCATGCGGTATGGGGCCAAAGTTGTACAGCCCCGATGATTGTGAACCGAGTCTCAAGAAACTGCTGCGTATTTCCGATAGGCTTTCGCCTTGAGACGCGTCGCGGGCGAAAGGTGCTCACAGAAGAGGCTCCCTCGATAGTCGCCGCGGTCTGGCTCATGGGGGCAATGATCGCGTCTATGAACCAAAAGTCATCAATTGGTGTCGGCCAAGGTCAATCTGCCGGGTCCTCTTCGATACCGGTAACCGTGGCGTTCAGGCCGAGCAGAACCTCCCTTACCGCCGGGTCGCTGACTATCTCATTCTTTCTTTGAGTGCTGGTCCGCCTGGCGACAAATCCATCTCTGTCGGGCCGTTCAGTAGGTGTCTGGGCCTGCTTCTGCTCCTGTGAGGCAACCTGAAACCTAATTCTGATGGGGGACCCGGAATGCTCGCTCAACAGCGATTGAATTTGTTCGGCCCGGCCGTTACTCTCGCACATTTGCTTCTGTATCTGTGCAGAAGCGTCGAATTCCAGCGTCAGTTGCCCATCCTCAAATCGCTTCGGGGAAGCTCCCTTCAAAAGGGCCGCCGTGCCGCTGCCGAGTCTCGCACCGATGATCTCCAGGATACGTTGCCAGTTGCTCCGAATCGATTCTATGTCACTCAGCTCAGACGGTGCTGGCGGTTCGGGACTCGCAGGTTGTGACTCAGCGTCTGCAGCTTGTCCTCGAGCACTGTGTGACTCTGTGCGCTCGCGCCCCTGTGTCTCGGCGTCTGATCTACTATTTGCGGCGGTCAGGTCTTTTTTTTTAACGGTCGTGCCGGAGCCGGCTTGCAGACGTGCGACGAGCTCGTCGATGTTGAGGAAGTGCTCGCTCAATGCGAACCTCAAGACGCTGGCATCCAACAAAGCCCTGGGTGTGTCGCTGTTTCTCAGGGCCCAACGCAGCTTCTCCAGTGCGGTTATGTTGTAGATGAGCGCAGCAGTATCGAACTTTTCGGCCAATTCCCCGGCGCGCTTCCGCTGTTGCTCAGTCAGCATGAGCAGGTCGGTGTCACAGCCTGCCGATTTGATTACCATCAGATCACGCATACATTCGATAAGCGCATCGGCGATTTGGACCTCACCGAGTCCCGAGCGTATCAGATCCTCAGTTGCCGCGAGAGTCTCCGCAGCTTTGCTGTCACCGATTTGGCCGATGAGCGTGTGGATCTTCTCGCTGTCGGGCCGGCCGAGATACTCCTCCAGCAGATCACAACTCAGCGGCTGGACGCCGGTGCTTATCAGCCTGTCTAGCAGGCTCAGCCCGTCTCGCATCGAGCCGTTTGCCATCCTCGCCAGAGGCACCACCAAGTCCGGCTCGTACTCTATCTTTTCCTGCCCGAGTATGAACCTCAACTGCTCGGCTATCGACGCGGGACTGATGTTGCTGAAGTCAAATCGCTGGCACCGGGACTGGATCGTCGCAATAACCTTGTTCGGCTCAGTCGTGGCGAAGATGAACTTGACGTGGCTGGGCGGCTCTTCCAGCGTTTTCAGCAGTGCATTGAACGCCGGCACCGTCAGCATGTGGACTTCATCTATGATATATATTTTGAACCTGCAGCGGGCCGGCCGATAGATGGCATTTTGACGCAGCTCACGCACCTCGTCGATCCCGCGATTGCTCGCGCCGTCAATCTCCACGACGTCGATATCTTCGCCGGCACTAATAGCAACACAGCTATCGCACTTGCAGCACGGGTCCGTTGTGGGCGCATCGACGCTAAGGCAGTTGAGTGCCTTTGCCAGCACTCGCGCCATAGTTGTCTTGCCGACGCCGCGGGTGCCTGCAAAAAGGTATGCGTGTGCGACTCTGCCGGTCTTTATGGCGTTCTTGAGGGTCTTGGCGATGGGATCCTGCCCGACGACCTCATCGAACGTCTGCGACCTGTATTTTCTTGCAAGAACGGTATAAGCCATTTCTGATCGACCAGTAGTAGGTGATTATCGATAATTTGACCCACGCCTGATGCCGGCCGTGCATCCTGCAACTCTATCTCATGCAGTCTTGCTCGACGCTATGAAGATCACCGTTAGCTCCTCTGCTTGGCTCAGCAGAGGATCGATTCACCCGCCGGGAAGGTCCCGCGCAGCGCAAAGGCCAAATTCACACATCGGTAGGCATACTCCTCTATTCGCCGTCTGAGCTGCCCGCGATCCATCAGTCCAACCTGACAATAGTAAATCGCAGATTACAAAAAGATCGGCCGGGTTTGCCACGGCACAACCAAGCTCTCGCTTATGGCTGCTCGGTTCCCCGCCTGACCAGGTTCGCGGGCTCGGCTTGCATGGGACCCGGCCGGTAATTCCGGTATCTTGCCAAGAGTTGCGCCCCTCCAACGAATTCTCGGCCGGGCAAATATAACAGATTCGCCCGGCCCGTGCCACAAAAACACCGCCGCAAACGAATTTTTGCCGTGCCTTACCCCGCCGACAGTCCGGAAACTGCTCGCAAAACGCGGAGCAGCTTGATACAATACTGTTGCAGGGTAGCCATTAGTTGCCTTGCACAGGAGAGCAGCGATGAGCGAGAGGACGAACTTCACGAGCCACTTGGCGATTGGTCTGGTAGCCACGGCGGTTATGTGTGCGCCCATCGCCGCGAGAACCATCTACGTAGACAACGACCGCCCGGCAGACTTCGACACCATCCAGGCCGCCATAGAGGCCGCCGTCGATGGCGACGTCGTGATAGTCCAACCCGGTACATATACCGGCACCGGCAACCGCAATATACATCTTTTGGGCAAAGCGATAACCATCAGAAGCACCAACCCAAGCGATCCCCATATAGTTACTGCCACAGTCATCGACTGTGAAAACACCTACGATGGTTTTCTTTTCTATGGAAGCGAAGGCCCGGATACTGTACTCGATGGTTTCACGATCACCAGAGCACACTCTTCGAGAAAGGGTGCTGCCATTTCTAGCAGTTGGAATTATTCCGGTAAGCATTACGCCCAGGCAACCATTCGGCGGTGCAATATCACCTACTGCAACTGCACCAATAAAGGTGCAGGAGGGGTCATATATGGCTGGGATGGACTCATCGAGAATTGCATCTTCGAGGACAATAGTGCGATAATCCTGTTGGGAGGAACACTCAAAGACTCCATCATAAGACGCAGCTCTTTCATACCGCTTTACTCCAGCGGTGATGTAATAAGCTGTTTGATTTCAGACAACTCCTACGCTGTGACCGGCCATGGGATTAATATCGCCGATACGACAATTGCGGGCAACGGTCGTATTGGTTTCACTACATCTGGACCTGTGACAATAAAGAACAGCATTATTTGGGGGCATGAAACTGACATTCAATATTTTTGTGCTAGGGATGCTGTATGTGGGCCTATGTCGGTCGACTACAGTGTTTTTGGTTCGATTTCGACAAACTTGCCGGATTTCCTGATCACGCAACATTGTATAAACACCGACCCTTGTTTTGCAGAGCCCGGGCGTTGGGACCCGAACGGAACGGCCGACGATCCGAACGACGATTTCTGGGTCCAAGGTGATTATCATTTGAAGTCTCAGGCAGGCAGGTGGGAGCCTGACAGCCACACATGGGTCACTGACGAGCTCACGAGCCCGTGCATTGACGCCGGGGATCCGATGGCTCCGATCGGGTACGAGCCGTTTCCAAACGGCGGTATTATCAATATGGGTGCATATGGTGGCACAGCGGAGGCCAGCAAGTCCTACTTCGGCGAGCCGATCTGTGAAACCGTCGTCGCCGGAGACATAAACGGCGACTGCAAGGTCGACAACGAAGACTTCTCGCTTTTGGCCTTGCATTGGCTGCAGGACTACAATCCCTAACAGTCTCTTCGGAATGGACCCTACAATGAGATCGGCGAACGCGACGATCCTACTGGCAACCTTGGCCCTTTTGCCCGTGGTGTCATGTGGCGCTGCGCCGAGAACCCTCTACGTAGACGACGACGGCCCGGCAAACTTCAACAACATCCAGGCCGCAATCGACGATTCCAGTGACGGCGATACAATAATCGTCAAACCCGGCACATACACCGGCGACGGCAATCGCGATATCGACTTTCTCGGCAAGGCCGTCACCGTCCGCTCCACAGAACCGAACGACCTGAGCGTAGTAGCGGCAACAGTCATTGACTGCAACGCCAGCGAAGAAGATCGGCATCGGGGCTTTATCTTCGACAGCAACGAAGGCCCGGACTCGGTACTCGACGGTCTGACTATCAAAAACGGCTATGCACCTGAGGTAAAGGTCAGAAGCTACCGGTACTCGTTCGGCGGGGGAATACTGTGCCGGGGTGCAAGTCCGGTGATCAGCAATTGCATCATCAAAGACAATAAGGCAGGGAGGCGAGGCGGAGGCATCCTTAGCTTCGAAGATGCCGAACCGCAGATCATTAACTGCACCATAACGGGTAATACAGGCGGCGGGATATTCAATGACCGCGGGAAGATCACCAAGTGTACGGTTACTGAAAACGGTTCTTTCGGCATCGCGTCTATGTACGGCGAAGTAATCGATTGTGTAGTGACTCACAACAAGGGCGTGGGTCTGGACTGTAGCTGGTTCATCCAGCCGACCGTGCGCGGCTGCATAATCTCGCATAACCAGGACGGCGGCGTGCAATGCTTCGACAGCGGCGGGTATCTCTTCAACTGCATCATAAGCGGCAACCGCTCATCCGAAAGCGGCGGCGGTATCAAAGCGGTCGGGGAGATCAACTCACTCGTGATCGAGAACTGCGTCATCGTGGGGAACACTTCCGAGGGTCCCGGCGGCGCGATCGTCTGTGGCACGGAGCTCGGCGACGGCCCACTCATCCGCGGGACAATCATAGCGCACAACCGCAATACCGCCGTGGCAGAATCCGGCGGCTATGGTGGGTCCAGAGGCGACCCACATATTCAGAGCTGTCTGTTTTATGATAACGCCGGGGGTGATTTCTATGACTATGACACGGACACGACATCGACCGGCGCCGAGCAGATAAACGCCTTTGAACGGGCCTCGGCAAACATCGACGGCGATCCGTGTTTTGCATCGCTTGGCTATTGGGACCCGAATGGAACTCCGGACGATCCGAACGACGATTTCTGGGTAGATGGGGACTATCAACTTAGATCGCAGGCGGGAAGGTGGGAGCCTGGGAGCAAAAGCTGGGTGAAGGACCACGTGACAAGCCCGTGTATTGACGCCGGGGATCCGACGGCGCCGATTGGGCTTGAGCGGTTTCCCAATGGCGGTGTTGTGAATATAGGGGCGTACGGCGGTACGGCTGAGGCCAGCAAGTCATACTATGGTGAGCCGGTCTGCGGAACGCCCGTCGCAGGGGACATAAACGGCGATTGCAGGGTTGACTCTTCAGATTTGGCGATACTGGTGTCTCATTGGCTGGAGGAACATGAGACCGATGCTGCGGTCGCGTGCCCGCGGGTAAGCAAAGACATGCGGCCGGCTTTCGTGTTTGTCGAAGGTCCGGTACGTGGTGGCGCTCTTTTTGTCGCCGATTTCGACGGGCACCTCGTGCAGAGAGAACAAGTAACATCGTCGAAGTCTCTCCAAGTGACTCAGCTTGACGATGCGGTCTTCCTCGTTACGGCGACAGAGGGTTCGAATGAGGGCAAAGTCTACGTCTTCGATTTTACCAGGGGAATTGGGAAGCTGCTTACTCGGAGCACGAGGATCCATTGTCTCAGATCAGAGCCAGCACGAGGCAAGGCAATGTTAGTTGAGAGCGTTCCGGAGACCAGCCAGGTCAGACTGTACGAACTGGACCTGGTGAGTCTCAAGATGGCACTTAGCCATACGCTCGCGTACGAATACTTTGGTGGAATTGTGGAAACGCAGATATCTCCCGATTTCAGTCGGCTTGCGTACCCAAACATGAAGGACTTTACGCCAATCGGTACAGAGGAAGATGTGCCACTCGGCCAGTGGACCAAATACGAGCTGAAGGCGGTGGACTTGTCCACGCTGAATATTGATACGCTTGATGAAGACGTTGACGTGCAGATATCGCCCATATCTTCCATAGGATGGGGCACACCGCCACTAGAGTGGGTGAACAACGACGAGGTTGTCTACCAGCACATGATACCCTGTGAACCGAACGAAGACTGCAAGCCTTACCTTGAAGCCCAATACGTGTTCAAAAAGGTGAACGTTGGGACAAAGCAGGTTATGCGGTTGTTTGAGGGGAGGCTTCCGCTTACGCTGGGCGGGGGATTTCTCAAGTGCAATCCGCTCAATGGCGAGCTGGTCTATGACAACAAGTGGGTCCTTGATATTGAAGGCGGGGCGCTCACACCGAAGGACTTGCCGTTTTCCGTGGTGAGGGACTATTCGGCCGGACAAACGACGGTGTCCTTTGGTGAACAGGTTCTGTACAGCGGAGAGCAGAGGTGCATCGACACGTGTATTTCCGCAGACCATAAAAACTTTGCCTACTTGCTGCGTACCAGGCCGGATACGTCTGAAGTAGCGATCTACGTGAAGGTCAAAGGCATAGGTGAACCGCTCAAAGTGGGCGAGGGCTCGTATTGGCCGACCAGGCCGGTAGGGTGGATAGAATGAGGGTACGGTGGTCGGAGACTTGAATGGCGACTGCAAGGTGGACTATCGCTATTTCAAATTGATGGCCGCCCACTGGCTCGAAGACCGCCGCTGAGTTCGACACTCGGCAAATGGGGGCAAATCCGCAATTCGACCGCGCCGCAGCATTAGCTCAAGAAAATGGTCTGCAAGCTTGACAAAGGCTGGGCCATTTCATATTGAGTACGGCACGTACGGGTAAGATAAGGCTCCGCAAACAGCAACCTAAAAGGAGTTGTCCGATGAAGGTTAGCATTGACGAAGACATCTGCACAGCCTGTGGACTTTGCGTCGATACGTGTCCGGAAGTGTTCGAGATGGGGGATGAGGTGGCCGAGGTCACCGTCGACGAGGTTCCCGCCGAGCACGAGGAAGCCGCCCAGCAGGCCGCGGACGAATGCCCCGTTGAGGCAATCATCGTCGAATAGGCTCACAAGCGGCTTGCGAAAATGTTCGTCATTTAGGTCCAAGCCGACCAAAGCGTGACCAGTCCTTGCCTAGCCGGTAGAGATAATCCGCCGTAGCTACCATTGTGGCCAAAGAAACGGGGCCAGAATGCCGGCTGTCGCGGGAATTCCTGCGATTGACCCTCGGCACGAGGCAGTAATGCTGTGGAACCCTTACCTCTGCAGAATCAGATGACGCCTGGTCATATGGGGGCTCAGATAGAAAGATTCTGTATTTGACATCACCATCTATTTCTCCAAAGACATCATTCTCACAGCATTCATTCCGTGGAAGTAGGTATTTGCTCTTGGGTGAAATCCAGAATCTCCAAACTCAGATTGTTCTCCAATCTGCTGATAGCACCCTGAAGTTCAATCATTGTGGGAGCCTCAGCGAACTTAATATGAGAGGGACCCGTAACAAATTCACCTCTAGTAGGGTCAACAGCGATCCATTCACCTACCCAAGCCTCGTTCCACAAATGAGCGCTCCAGCGATGAGGATCAGCTTTAAGGTTAACAAGTCCCGTAATCATCTTTGTTGGTATTCCGGCACCACGTGCAAGAGAGGCAAAAAGTATAGCATGATGCATGCAATGTCCGGCTCTCTTCTCAAGGACTTCGGGGCCAGTAAGAATGGGTGCATTAACGGCAAACCTTATATTCTTGGAAGTCCACTTGATAATGCCTCCTGCTATTACATGTGCATCCTCTTCGTCACCCCTAATGTCAGCAAGTTGTTGCCGAATTTCCGGGGCGTTAGGTTTGATATAGGCACTATCTTCCAAGAATATCTCATATTCCTTGTTGTTGATCGGAACCTTCGCTATTGTTGAAGGGGCATTTGTTGGGGTAAATTCCAGAACGATTTCATAATCATTGTTATCCGAGATTTGTTTTGTAGGTTTCTGCCGGCTATCCCGAAAACAGAACCTTTCAAAGGGCAAGTCTTTCCAGGTAAGTCGTATGTGGGCTTTTGCGATCCCGTATCCGCGTGCGTTTGGGAACACTCTTTGGGTTTTGTATTCTAGACTACTTCCCTTAAGATAGCTGATATCCTTGGCATCGTTGGCATTTGTGGCGTATGCCCGCACATTCTGTTCAACGAACTCAATCTGCTCGATTCGTCCCTGCTGACTCACATGATATCGTTTTGTTGTAATTCCGTCGGTGACTGTAGCTGCCACTTCGTCTTTGCCGACCTTGGTAACATCGACTTGTACGTTTTGGATCTTTCCAGGCGCTCCCTGAGTCATTAGTCCCGTAGGATCAAAGATATTTGCTATGAAGTGTTTTTCTTTTGCTCTTCTTAGAATCAAATCGGTTAGCGTCACATCGAAGTAAGTATCCTGAAATGGGATCAGTTTGTTTTGAACTTTGCCGCCGTCGTCAGTAATACTCAAGTGCATGAGATCATTGGAGCATTCTCCGTTGAAATCAAGGTTCTTAGTGCTGGATCTCAAATGCAGCTCAAACGAAACCGGTGAAAGATTTGAATCGACAAGATAGGTTCCATTCTGAATGACATTTTCATTGTAAATCTTCACATGCGCATCGACTCTGTATTCTATTCTGTCATCCTGGGCATCAATGACAATGAAGTGAATATTTCCGTAGCCCTGCCCGGTTGACTCCCGTATCCCCTTAAGCCAGAAATTCCTCGTCTGGGCAAAACATGAATGAGCAAGGCAGGACGAAACCATAAGAAACATAGAAGAGAACATATACCTTCTAATTCTGACCGTTTTCATTTGCACTCCTTTCGTGTACCATGCCAAGATGGCAACCTGATCAAGCACAGAGAATTCCCTTATCTGCCATGTTATACAACTGAGAAAAAGAAAAGTTCCAGAAGTTCTCGTACTTCATCGACGCGCAAAATCGCCGGTACGGCAACTGATATGCACTTGAGCGGGACATATTATAAGGCTCAAGTCCTCACACTTCTGTCGTCGGAAGTATAACCGCGCCGGGCAGTCCAGAGGTCTCTCGCTTCTCGACCTCAAAGCTCATATCATCCATGGCAACAATGTCCCCGTGTCGCCGGGTGACGCAACCTTTTGGCGGAGAATCGCGGGGCGCTCGCCATCCTTGAGGATCTCCACCGCATCGGCCAGGTCTGGGCTATGCGTACACCTTCTGCTGCGTCCTTTAGCCCACGTCTCGCCATAGCCTGAGTCTATGCGCTGCTCAGTTATCCTGCCTGCGCAGCAAAATCACGCCCAGCGAGAAGAACACCGTTCCTATCGCCAGCAAGATCGCACACGGGCCCGCTATCTCTGCGAAGGTGAAGTGACGCCAGATCGCCCCCTCGATGGCGTATATCCCCCACTTGACAGGACTTATGTGGCTCACCGACCGCAACCACGGGGGCATCACGAACAGCGGCATCATACCACCGCCGATCATCGCCATAATCATCAGCATCGCCCAGCCGGCACCGCCAACACTCTGTTCGGTGCGTCCCAACGTGGAGACGAACATCATGAAGCCCGCGAAACATAGTATCGTACAGGCCCCGGCCAGCACGAGCAGCAGCGAGTTGTCTATCGGCATCTTGAAGATGATCCTGGCGGCAATCCATTGGATGCAGATCACGAACGCGCAGGTCGCGGCGCACGCCAGCCCTTTTCCGCCGAGTATGTGAGCCCGCCCGAGCGGACCGACCCGCAGACGCTGGAACGTCCCGTTCGTCCGCTCTTTCACAATCGATATCCCAAAAGTCGCAGTACAGCCAAGAACCGCCCAGATCATGGCCTGTGGGAAGGTGATCTGAAATGGGGTGGCGGGCCCTTCGCGCTGCCGCTGGACATCCGTCTTTGCGAAATTGAGGATGTCCCCGTCGAAGCCCGGCTGGAAGTTCTCATCATTGGCATCTCTCAGAAGGGTGTCCAGTGAATCGAAGAAATTCAGAAATAGGCTGGCCTGCGTGTCACCAAGCCCCCCTGCCGCTTCGACTTCGTTGCGCCAGGAGCCAATCTGGCCTCTCATCCAGTCTCGATCGCTGAATCTCTCGCTTAGCACCTCGAACTGCGCCTTAGCTAGAATCCCCTGCAAGTAGCCACCTTCCATCTGCCGAGCTGGGTCGGACGCTATCTCAAGCTTGGGGTCGCTACCGCCGAATACTGCCCCGAATCCGCCGCCGAATCCAGGCTTGATGATAACGGCCGCGGCCACGTTCCCCTTTCTGACGCGATCCATCGCGTCCTTTCTCTCCAGGCGCTCCGTCTTGAGCGACTCGTGGGCCTCTAATCGCGACACGTATAGACTGGAGAACTCGGAGCCATCCTCGTCCACTACGGCGACTCTCATGCCAGATGGTTCCCTCCCGAAGCCGGAGAAAATGGCCCCAAAGAACAAGGCGAACACCACTGGGAAGCCAAAAACCCAGAAAATATTGCCCTTGTCGCTGAGGATTACTCGCACATCCTTGATTGCAAGCAGTAGCGCGCTTCTCATTAGTCTCGCAGCCTCCGGCCCGTCAAGTTAAGGAAAACATCCTCAAGATTGGCCGTCTCCACTTTCAATGTGCTAAGACGCAAACCGCTGCGGTTCAGCTCAGCCAAGCTCTCCATTGGCCGGCTCGTCTCGAACCTAATTCTGGATTTGTCGAGCTGTATGTGCTCGCCGTCAACGCACGCCTTTACCCTGTCGGAATCGCATGTACCATCCTCGAACTCGGCCTCAACATGAGACGGCCCTCCGTGTTTGGCGATCAGGTTTCCCACTGTATCCATATCAAGAATCTTCCCGTGGTCCAATATCGCCACGCGGTCGCAAAGGCGCTGGGCCTCTTCCATATAGTGAGTCGTATAGATGATCGTCCTGCCCTGCGACTTCATGTCTTCTATAGTGTCAAATATCAGGTTCCGCGACTGAGGATCGACCCCGACGGTAGGCTCATCGAGCAGAAGTATCGTTGGCTCATGCAGCAGACCGCACACCATATTGAGTCGCCGCTTCATTCCCCCGCTGTATTTCGACACTCGCTCCTTGCGCCGCTCTCCGAGCCCTGCTATCTCCAGACACCGCGTCACCCTCTCCTTCAGCTCGCTGCCGGACAGGCCATAGATGCCGCCAAAAAACCGCAGATTCTGCTCAGCCGATAGCTCTTCATATATGGCCAAGGTTTGGGGCACGACACCCAGAGACAAACGCACCTCGGTCACGGTCGGATCGGTTTTGCCGGCAAGTGACACCGTCCCGCCGTCAGGTGTCAGGAGTCCACACAGCAGCCCTATGGCCGTAGTTTTACCAGCTCCATTAGGCCCGAGCAGTCCAAAAGTCTCTCCCTTCTCCACCCCGAAGGTCACATCATCCAGGGCAACGATATCTCCGTATCGCTTTGTGAGATTGACCGCTTCAATCATGCCTGGCCGTCCTGTATGCCCCTCGCGGTTGCGGGCTTTTCCTATTTGGAGAGTTCCCGCCCCCGGTCACGCGCTCTGGTTATAGCAGCAGATACCAATTCGCTGATTCTTCCCTCGGCGAACACCTTGAGCGCTGCCTCCGTAGTGCCGCCCGGCGAGGTGACTTTTTGGCGGAGAACCGCGGGGCTCTCGCCGTTCTTGTCGGCCTCAACAGCAAGCAGGCCAGCGCCCTTGGCTGTCTGCAAAACCAGGTCTTTCGCAACGGCTTCGGGCAGACCCAGCTCAACGGCCGCCTTTATCATCTCCTCCATCAGAAGGAAGTAATACGCAGGCCCGCTGCCGCTCACCGCCGTGACGGCATCTATCAGGTCTTCATCGTCCACGACCACCGCCCTGCCGACCGCGGAAAAGATCGCCATCGCCTTCTCAATCATCGGCTTGGCCTTGTCGTTCGCAAACAGTGCACTTGCCCCTTCCCCAACCAGCGCGGGGGTGTTGGGCATCACGCGCACGACTGGGATATCTCCCAACTCGGTGACAATTTTGGCGACCTTAATCCCCGCCGCTATGGATATGATGAGCTTGTCGGCTCTGATCCTTTCCTTGAGGCTTTCCAAGGCATCGCCCATGGTCTGGGGCTTGACGCTCAGGACGACCGTCTCGACGTTGACCGCCAGCTCTGCATTGCTATCGACACCGACAACGCTATACTTCTCGGAAAGAATCTTGAGCCGGTCGGGCCTGATGTCACTAATGAATACGTTGCCGGGCTCGTAAATCCCCGCGCCGATTATGCCTTTTATCAGGGCCTCAGCCATGTTGCCGCTTCCGACAAAACCGATTGTACTCACTGCTTTCTCCTTGTCAGGATGTACCCTTGAACCTATAATACAACGCACGACTTCTTGACGGCGAATATAGAACCAATCAGGGAGAAAGACAATGCAAAAACAGGTTGATTACACGGATGCAGTCAAAACGAAGTACCCGGAACAGGTTGTGATAGCCATCGCCAAAGACAGAAACGGCAAAGCCAATCCCATAACATTGGGCTGGACGATGATCGTCTCGGGCAACCCGCCGATGATGGCTGTCGCGGTGGCCAAGACTCATTATTCAGTCGAAGCGATTGAGCACTCGCGGTGCTTCACGATTGCGTTTCCGTCCTCAGAGATGGCCGACGCCGCGCTCTTCTTCGGGTCCAAGTCCGGCCGAGACACCGACAAACTTGCCGAGTTTGAGTGTGAAACCGCTGCAGCAAGTGAAATAGATTCGGTTCTGCTTGCCGATGCTGTGGCCAACTTCGAGTGCAACCTGGAATCGCAGATGCTCACGGGTGACCACGTGGTCTATGTCGGGGAAGTCGTGGCCTGCCATGTCAACGCCGAACCAAGAAAAAGGCTCTATACTGTCGGCCCCGGGCACAAATTGGGTTCAGTCTGACAAAGACGTGGAGACGCGCGGTCATGGACGATCGGCGAGTCCTCGAGGATTGGAACGACGGGACAAATCCCAACTGCCGTAGAGATGGGCATGCAAAAGCCCAACATTGTATTTATCCACGTTGACCAGCTACATCACAGGGCCATCTCGGCCTATGGCTGCAAATACGTCCATACACCTAACCTGGACGAAATGGCGAGCAAAGGTTTCTCGTTCATGGAGTCCTATTGCTCCATGCCGCAATGCTGCCCGTCGCGGGCAAGCTGGTTCACGGGGCGCATGTCTAAAGAACACGGCGTCGTGGTCAACAGCTACCCTATGGCCCCCGCACTGCCCGATTTGGGCCAATGGCTGCGCAAATATGGCTACGAGACAGTTCATACCGGCAAGTGGCACGTCAGTGGCCGCAATGTCGCCGATAGTTTCAAGGTTCTGCACCGGGGTTCCGGTCATGGCGAGCTTGGCGACTCCACGGTGGCTCGCTCTGCGGTCGCCTATCTGAGGAACCGCCGAGGCAATCAGCCTTTCTTTTTGTCCGTCGGATTTCTTAACCCCCACGACTGCTGCTTTCCCGCGTCAAGTCATGGTGGCCCCGGCAAATTCGCCTTTGCCGCCAAGATAAGAGACAAACTGCCGCCGCTGCCGGCAAACTTCGACCACGAGTACGATAAGACAGGCACGCCCCGGGTACGTAACTGGTCTACACAGGATTGGAGATACTACATTTACAGTTATTATCGAATGGTCGAAATGGTCGACCGTGAGGTTGGACGTCTCTATGATGCCGTACGAAACTCACCGCTCGCCGAGAACACACTCTTGATCTTCACGTCCGACCACGGGGACGGGCTTGGGTATCACGCCAAGGTCAGCAAGGGTTACCTTGAGGAAGAGGCCTCTCGCGTCCCGGCCATTGTCTGCTGGCCCGGCGTAGTCAAACAAGAAGTCCACGACGGCCGCCATCTTGTCTCAGCAGTCGACATCGCGGCCACGATTTGTGATTATGCCGGTGCGCCCCCGCTGCCGAAGATGACCATCGCCCGAAGCTGGCGGCCTCTCTTGGAAGGCAAGGAGACCAAGTGGCGTGACTATGTGATTTGCGAGACCTCAATAGGTCCCCTGTCGGTCTGCGTGCGTGAGACTCGCTTTAAGAGCATCATATACGAGGACAGAACGAAGCTTTATGACATAAGGAATGATCCGCTCGAAACAAACGATCTGGCAGGCGATCCGAGATATGCGCTAGCCAAGAAACGGCACCGTGATCAATTTCGCGAGTATCTTTCGCGGATTGAGATATATCCAGGACCTGCCGGGATTGAGGAAGAAATCGCTCGCCAACGGCGTTTCGGCAGAAGGCGTACGAGTCGTGCCCGCTACCAACAAGGAAATCTCTACGAGGCCTATGTCAACTGGTATGAGCGAGTGAAAGCAGAGGTGTGAATCGATGAATCCGGCTTCAATTGACAGAAGACAGTTCCTGCAAGCTGGCCTGATCGCCACCACCCTGGCTGCCGCAGGGCGCCTGCCGCTGTTGGGTGCCGGAACTCGTGGCCGCTCCGGAATCGACGCATCCACGAAGCCTTACGCCATCAAGCCGATACGCGGCTATTTGCAGCGTTTCTCACCGAGCGACAGTGACAGAGCGCTGAGGAAGAAGAGTGACTATGGTTTGACGTATGACATTATCCACTGGGGCGGGGCCAACCAACGAACGGGCATATCCACCAACTCCGTAATCGGACAGATAAGCATCAATCGCAAGGCGGCAAGAGGTACCGTGCTCTACGATGTCACTCAGCGGACGCGAATCGGCGGCGTGGAGAACTGCATCAAGGCACAAATCACTACCGACAACGGCAATTCACTTCGGAAGTGGACATTCCGCAGCTACCATGTAGGCTCAAACGGCGTCACCGACCCGCTCTCAAAAATCACTGAGACGGGAGATGTCAAGAACGGCTATATCGAGATCAACAACGGCAAATGCCGTTACGGGTACGCGGCGACTCAACCTCTTATGACCCAATGGACGCTGCCGAACTTGCTGATGTGGGAAGGCAGCCCGAAACTAAACGTGACCTTTGACCTGTTACAGGATTTGTCCCTGTTCAAGGCAAACCAAGTGCTGCGGTATGATGGCGAGATTCAACTGAACGCCAGAGGTGGACAAGCCTTGACGTTGCAGACATATGCCCAGGTCGGCGAAGGCATTCTGCCGATTCACTATCTATGCGATTCAGAAGGATACCCCCAGTTGATCACAAGCAGCATTTTGTCCTGGGCGCTTGCGGCGTCAAAACAAGACGCCTGAAGATGTCTAACCGGTGAGCAAATCAAATTCCTGGCTGCTAAGGCATCGTCTCAACTTCTGCAATGCCGCCAGTTCAATCTGCCGGACTCTCTCTTTCGTCACGGACAGGTCATCGCCTATCTGCTTCAAGGTCTTTCTCTTCTTTCTAACTCGCGAGCCCACCAGCCCGAAATGGTTCAGGACTACGTACTGCTCACGTTCGTTCAGCTCATTCTTGATGACGTGCGTCAGACTCTGACGCGCCCTTTCAATCGCACCTACGTCTGCCGCCGCCGTGCTCCTCAGACCCCGTTGGATGCTCGCCAGAGAAGCCGCCCGCTCCCTGCTCAGTTCCGTGCTCTTGCCGGACACCCTTGCATACTCTTTGGCAATGTTCAGGGATGCGCGTTTGCTGAAACGCACACCTCTGGCGCAGTCAAACTCCTCCACCGCCTTGATGAGGGCATAGTTGCCTTTACTGACAAGGTCGAGAAAATTCGCCCCGGTTATTGTGTGCTTGCTCGCGATGCCGACCACCAGTCGCAGGTTTGCCTCGACGATCATCTTCCTGATCCGCTCCGCCTCGGCAAGATAGTCCTCAATCTCCGTCAGGCGAGTGCTCGATACATTGGAGAGGTTGATCTCGGCCCGCGTTTTCCAGGCCTTATACTTTAGGTAGTTGTATCTGTGGAACAGCTCGATCTCGCGTTCTCTGTCAAGTACCGGAGTGTCCTTCAATACCTGCAAGTACTCGGGCAGCAGATGCTCGCCCAACAACGCGAAAGGCTCAATGTGTCTACCGGCCGAAGGCTCTTCCGCATCGATCGGCCCTGCAGGGATCGACCCTTCCGCTCCTTGCTTGAACAACTCATCACTTCCAACGAACTCGATTTTCCTTGCAAGCAGTGCCTTTGCTCTTCGTCTGTTTACTATTCTGTATATTGAGCTTCTGCTTCGATCGAAGCGTCTCATCAATTCCTTCACGCTCGTACCCTGTCTGTACAACCTGTAGAGTTCGCCCGCCTGGGCCGGGTCCATAACGCCAGGGGGCTTGCGGAAAACACGTCTGTCGGGGTGCGATTTTTCGTACCGGGCCAGCGTTAGCCTCACGGTTTCATGAGCTTTGCCTGTCTTGGCGGATATTCGGCTTATTATCTGGTGGCGTGACAATGTGCCCTTGGATGCAAGCCTGCGAGCCTGTTCTATGACCTGTCTCTTTTGCCCACTTGTCAGCCGCTTAAAGCTTCTTGCCTTGGCAACAAGATCCGGGTGCCCTTTGATGAACTTGTCGACCGTCGATTGAGGGAAGCCGAAGCGCCTCAGGCCATCTGCGAAGATATACTTGCGTCCGATCAAGTCTCGCTTTCGCCAGCGATCAATGGTTTTTCGAGAGACGTCGAAAAGCTCCGCCAATTCCTCGACAGTATAGACCTTCTGTTCTTGCTCGGTAACGGGGCGGGCAAGACGACCGGTCAACTTGGAGATGAAGATCCGCAGGTCATCACGCAACTCATCCCCTTTCACAAGTTCGTGTTGGGCTTGGCTCTTGGTGTGAAAGCCTGTGATGCTGAAGTGCACGAAATCGAAAGGATACTCTCTATCCTGCTCGATAAGCCAGAAGAGCCTTTCGGCAGCGTCGAGCTGTCTTTTGCGCTTCTTTTCTGGCGTGAACCTAAGCTGCATGAGCAGCTGCGCCAGATCCTGGTTCTTCATCTTCCGCATCGTAACACGTGGCGGCATTAACAGCGGGCAGCAGAAGCCAATGTCTCATATCACCAAATGTCCATTCTACCAAATTGCGCGCAAAAAAACAGCCGCCCAAAACGGCTGTGGTCAAGTTTTCCCCAATCCCAGAATGTGGCAGCGCGCGTAACTCAGAATGAAGGTCGTCCCCCACACCCACACTCGGACAAGTTGTCGGATGCGCACCCCTCTCAGGCAACGAGGCCCTTGGCCAGATCCACCGCCGAAGCGGCATCCGCAGCATAGCCATGAGCTCCAATCTTCTCCGCGTAACCCTGTGTCACGGGCGCACCGCCTATCATGACCTTTGCGGAGACACCCGCGTCCTTCAGAGCCTTGACGGTCTTTTCCATACCAGGCATTGTCGTAGTCAAAAGAGCGCTCATGCCGATCAGTTGGACACCTTTGGTTTTCGCTTGCTCGACAAACTTCTCAGGCCCGACATCGACCCCCATGTCTATCACGTCGAAGCCCGCTCCCTTGAGCATCATAGCCACAAGGTTCTTTCCGATATCGTGCAGGTCGCCCTGCACGGTTCCTATCAACAACCTTCCTACCGGCTCTACACCGGCCTTGACAAGCTCCGGCTCAAGAATCTCCATCGCCATTTTCATTGCCCTGGCTGCAATAAGCACCTCAGGTATGTAAATCTCGTTTTTCTTGAAGCGGGCGCCTACGATGTCCATCCCAGCGATCAGCCCCTCGTCGAGCACGCTCTTCGCCGCCGTGCCTTCACCAAGGGCCGCCTTGGTAATCTCAACCGCACTATTCTGGTCACCCTTGATTACTGCATCAGCCAATGCTTTCAAATCTGCCATACCAACTCACCTCACTAAATATACTTGGCCAATATGTCCATATTCTCCAACGACAGCGGCACAATTCTACCGCCCCGTCAGGCCCCTAACAAGGACCAACTTGAAGTTTTTTGGCTCCAAAGTCCCTCCTCACCGTGCAAATGCCCCTTCGCCAACGGCCGCTCGACAGTCGCAGACGATAGCGGCCGTCCACGATGCGCGCGGATGAGAAACTGACCGTTGGTGGGAGCTTCAAGGCCTATCCTGGGTAGCGGCGAAGGGCCGCAGGCATCGGGGGCGATAGCGAGCTGTGACCGATGCCCTATGTCAGCACGGTCTATGCTTGCCCTGATCGTTGGATGGATGTATAAGGGTGCTCTGTCAGCGCGTCTCTGCCCACGGGCAATATGCGATGGAAGAATTCATCGGAGAGAAGATCGAAGTCGAAAGGGCGCAAATGTCGCCCCGGCCCATGCGCTTCACTTGGCGAGGCCAGGATCACGACGTCGTGCAAGTGCTCCACGAGTGGGTCGATAAAGGATTCGGCGGGCTTGGACCTCGCAGCCGGAAATGGTACACACGCCGACACCGCCGCCACTTCATAATCAAAGATGCCCAGGGCCAGACCTGTGAGATCTACTTGGACTATGCAAATCGCCGGAAACTAACGTGGTGGCTGCTTCACAGGTTAGAATAAGGGCTCTGCGCTAGAAGCGAACACAGGAACGGCACGCATAAAAAAAACCGCCCTGAACCGATACTCTTGTGCGGATAGGACGGCGTTCTAATGGTTCTAATGACTTTTCGGCGGTAGATCAATCCCTTACTCTTTGTGCTCCTGGTGCTGTGTTTCCGGTTGCTCTTGGGGTTCCTTCTCCTTCTCCTGTTTCTCTCGCTGAATCGCGTCGTAAATCTCCCGGCGGTGAACCGGTATTTGTTTCGGGGCTGTTATGCCAAGCCGGACCTTATCTCCGCGGACGTCGACGATCACAATCTCAACGTCGTCGCCAATCATTATCGACTCATCTCTTTGTCTGCTCAGAACCAACATCGTTAACTCCTTTTGCCGGCTGGTCTTACCTTATATCATACGACGAAACTGACCTGTCTGTTCACCTGGTTGCTCACCAGAGAAATTGCCGCATGCCATTGTCCCATAACAACTTACCTTAGAAGCGGCATTTAACCAGCGAATTGTGAACACACCTATATTTCGGCTAATTCTTAGCGCGATTACAACCAATTTTGGTTTTGTTTGGAGGGCGGGTCCCGATTATTAGACGTTTGGCACCTAAGTGGTTCAAAAATTTGAACTTATGGAAAGTGGGAGAACAAAAAAAAGATGTGCTAAATTGCCTTCTTAATCCCTGCCCTCATGTTGTCGCCAGTGGTGATAGCGGACCGCAAGCCAGTAGCCTGCGATCGCGCCCAAGGAGCCAAATGCGACCATTTGAACGGGCAGGACGGAAAGGACCGCATTCGGGAAGAAAGCTGCTGGCCAGCGCTCGGCGAACTGCTGCAATGCCTGCCGGTTCCCACCAGTAAGAACAGCAAACGCCGTCACAAGAGCACTGGCAACTATCGGCCAGATGTAGCTGAGATTCAGAAATCGCTTGATGACAAAAGAGCTCAGACCGAATGAGGCCAATACCGCAAGCGTAATCTGCCCGACGTCCGGCTGGGCAACAAACCCGCCGCCAAAGACTCCGACGTCCTGGGCCAACACCCGAATGCCAAGCTGAACCATCAGCACGGAACCCAACAGTGCAATCACTGCACCTATATATCCATTTTTCACAGATCTAGATTCCTCTTCCACCCCTGCGCGCTCGGGGTTGCCGCTTAGCTTCTGGCCCAGAAGCACTCCGCCGAATCCGGCCGCAACAACAAGCAGCCAGGCAACCGGCTCCCACATCATGCCCCTGAAAAGCATCTGCCGCTGGATGTAGCCCGGATTCTGTTGCACCATGGCCGCCACGCTGCCCGAGCGAATCGCCCAGACAGCCAAACCGGAAGGCACAGCCAGGACGGCGATCTCCCGACCGTGGGGCCAGCAAAGAAAGTATGCGGCCAGGCCCAAGGAGAAGGCCAGAAGTAGTAGCGCCATAAATCCGCCAGAACCCAGGTTGCCTGCGCGCGCAGGGCCGAGTGGGTCCGATGGTGCGGCCAAAGGCCACGCCAGGATGCCGATCAGGACCACACCCAAAGCGGCCGTGACTGCAATCCGTAATTTGACACGCCAAGATAGTTCCAAGATTCAATTCCTTCTATCACACCAATAATAGACTAATACAAATCGCCGATTCGGTCAATCAATTTGAAAGTCTCACTGTTATCTCTGCATTTCCTCCTTCGGCCGACTTTTCCACCTGCGATGTATCCACCAGTATTGGCTCGGGTCCTCCCGGACAAATTCTTCGATTGTCTTGGTATACTCGGCCGTAACCCACCTGATGGGATCATCCTCGTCGGCCCATTCTTGAGGGAAAATGATCCGCGTAAGCCCGATCTCGAAGTAGAAGCGGTTCCCCACTCTCCTGCAGTAACCCACACCCACAGGCAAATTGTTGGTGACGGCCAGCACCGCGACGCTCTTGTGAGTGCTGGCCTTGCGGCCGAAGAAATCCACGAACAGCCCTTTGGGACCCGCATCCTGATCGGCCATAAAGCACAGCGTCGCGCCACCTGAACTGATCTTGGGCATAAGTTCAGCCGCTCCCTTCTTGTCGACTATCTTCTGCCCGGCGAATTGCCGCACGTCATACACGTACTTGTTGACAAATCTGTTGTCCAAAGGCCGTGCGACACTGTACACGTCAAAGCCGAATAGCCCCATCATGTAGCCCACAATTTCGAAATTACCGTAATGACCTGTGACCAAAAGCAGCCCTCTGCCCTCCTTCATAAGCCACTTGGCTCTTTCCACATTCTTGTATCGTGAATAGTCACGCCAGTTGTGTTTCTTTACCAATCGCGGCGTAAATAGCACGTTGACACCCAACATAACGATATGCTCAAAGCTCTGCCGGCCCGTTCGCCATATCCACTGCTCACTCTTGTCGGGGAAACTGGCGCGGAGGTTGGCAAGGGCTCGGTTACGGCCACGATGAAAGTACTTCCACAGTATTCGACCAAGAACACAGGCCGTATTGAGGTTTGTCTCGACATCAAACAAGTAGAGAAAGACCACGAGGACTCGCATTATCGCATAGAGGATCCAGTCCACGAAGATATTGCCTTTTCTTTTCTTCCTTCGTCGAGCCGGATTTGCCATAGGCGGCGATTCTAAGCCCGTTGAAGGTATTGTCAAGCCTTGGTGCTTTCAAGGCTCCTGGTCCGTGGGAATGGGCGGAATTTCTGTTGCAAATACGCAGACAGCTGCAATAATGTCGATTTCTGCGGGAGTTGCGGTTGGCATGCGCCCCGGTCAAGTCCTGCAGCGCCCGCACGTGCGCAATCTGGAATTGGCGCCTAACGGGGGAAAGATGTCCGCAAGAAGGGCTCGAACATGACGTCGTTCAACCGGTCTATCCTGGTCTCTACAACAGTCTGCCTCGCTGCGGCCTATTTGGGTTTTGCTGAATCGCCGCAAACCAACGTCCCGTCTCGGATCAGCCGCGATTCCTCTGATACGGCCGGGCTTCGTCATGAGGCAGTCAGTGAATCAGCCCGGGATATTCCGGTAAGCTGTGACGTTGACGTAGTGGTCGTCGGCGGCACATCAGGAGGCGTGGCTGCTGCCGTCGAAGCTGCTCGCAGAGGTGCGAGCGTTTTTCTTGCAGCCTCCAGACCCTACCTAGGCCAGGACCTGTGCGGCACATATCGCCTCTGGCTTGAACCGGAGGAGAAACCCACTTCCGTGCTGGCCAAGAAGGTTTTTGCCGAGCCAGCCCGTGTGCGGCAGCCCGGCAATACGATCGGCTTCAAATACGAGGCCGACAAACCATCGGCCGATCTCCATAAGGATACGCAGCCACCGTCTCTGCTCGCGGACGGCAAGTGGCACAGCGCGCCGGCGCAGAGTGTCCAGTATGACGGCGATGTGAATATCACGATTGATCTCGGCGCACAGAGAAGACTCCAAGCCGTCTACGTCATGGCCTACCAACGGGACAACGACTTTGAAGTGGAAAGCGTCGCCGTCTCTATCAGTGACGATGGGCAACGCTGGATACAGACAGCCGTCATCAAGAACAGCAAGCTTGGCCAGGGCTCATTTGAGCAATCGGCAATTACCCTCTCGGCACCGGTCAACCGCGAGGCCCGCCACCTGAAGCTGCACGCGAAAAAAGGCCCTAATGCCCGGCGGATCCTGTTGGGTGAGATTTGCATTGAACCTGAGCAGCCTGAAACCGAACAGGCACCGACGCATCGCGTTCCGCCAGCTCCCATGCAGGTCAAACGGACGTTTGATCAGGCACTCTTGGAAGCCGGCGTGGACTTTTTGTTCGGGTGCTACGCCACGGATGTGCTTCGTGACGCCACCGGTAAACCGGCCGGCATCGTCATGGTGAACTGTTCCGGCAGACAGGCGGTCAAGGCCAAGCTTATCATTGACGCGACACCCCGGGCATCTGTCGCACGAGCGGCAGGAGCAAGATTCCAGCCGTATCCAAGTGGAACAGGGACCTTCACACGAGTGGTTGTCGGTGGCAAGCTGCGAACGGGTGAAGGCATCGAATCTCGAAGGATGCCGACGCCTGTACAGGCTGCCGATGGGAGACAGCACGAGGCTGTCGAATACACACTCGCGATCCCGATGAAAGACAGCTCCTTTGCGTCTTTCGCCGAGGCGGAGCAAATCGCACGTGACAAGACCTGGAACCCAGGGCAGATGGGCGCATCGGAAATGCTCTTCCAGGTGCCGCCGGATCCCGTCAAAGCAGAGGAACATCTCGCCGGCGCATGGCCCGGAGCCGAGAAGGTCAGCCTCGATGTGTTTCGACCTGCGGGCACGGAACGACTGTATGTTCTGGGCGGCTGCGCAGATATGTCCCGCGCCGCTGCCCGCAGAATGCTGCGACCTCTGGAGCTTATGAAGGTGGGTCGCCGCATCGGGGCCGCCGCCGCTTTGCAGGCGAAGACCCTCGCCAAGTCCGGCAAAATCAGATTGCCCGGAAAACCCACTGCCGCGGTCAGCACAGGAGACATCAGAGAGGACCTGAGCGGAATACGGATGAGCCGGGCCCAACTCGGCACCGTCGGCGCCGACGAACGGGCCGTGCCGGTCCTGGGAGAATACGATGTCGTTGTCCTGGGTGGCGGTACAGGCGGAGCGCCGGCCGGTATCTCGGCAGCCCGCCACGGAGCCAGGACACTTGTCGTTGAATACCTGCACGGACTCGGCGGTGTCGGCACGCTCGGGCTCATTAGCAGCTACTACTATGGGAACCGCACCGGCTTCACCGCTGAAATCGATCGGGGCCTGGCAGAACTCGGCGGGCAGAAGGAAGGCAGCAGTGGCGAGGGTAAGGCCTGGAACAACCAACTGAAAGCGGAGTGGTATCGGCGAGAGCTGCGCAAAGCCGGCGCGGATGTCTGGTTCCGGACACTCGGCTGTGGCGCATTCGTGGAAGCCGGCAAGGTCAAAGGAATCGTCGTAGCTACGCCCGAGGGACGCGGTGTCGTTCTGGCAAAGGTCGTCATTGATGCAACCGGCAACGCGGCCGTCGCCGCTGCCGCCGGGGCTGCATGTCTCTACACCGACGGTTCGCACATCGCCGTTCAGGGCACGGGACTTCCGCCCTTGAATGTCGGCGCTCGCTATACGAACACCGACTGGACATTCATCGACGACGTCGACGTTGCAGATGTATGGCGGGCGTTCGTGGTGGCAAAGGACAAATTTCCCGATGCCTACGACCTCGGTCAGCTCGTCGACACCCGCGAGCGACGGCAGATAGTGGGCGACTTCTTCCTGTCTCCGCTGGACGTCTACAAACAGCGCACCTTCCCCGACACCATAGTAATGGCCCGGAGCAACTTCGACTCGCACGGCTTCACGATACATCCGATGTTTCTGCTCAGGCCTCCCGACAGGAAAGTCATTGCCTGCTACGTGCCGTATCGCTGCCTGCTGCCCAGAGGTCTGGATGGACTCTTGGTTACGGGTCTGGGAGTCAGCGCGCACCGGGACGTGATGCCGGTCATACGAATGCAGCCCGACATCCAGAACCAGGGCTATGCCGCTGGGCTTGCGGCTTCGATGGCTGTCAGGACCGGCAAAAGCCTGCGGGACATCGATGTCAGAGCGCTTCAAGCGCACCTCGTCGAAAAGGGCAGTCTGCCTGAGCAGGTCCTGACTCACAGAGACTCGTTCCCATTGCCCCGAGAAGAAATCGCCAGGGCCGTGAAAACCCTCGTCAATAACTTCGAAGGTCTGGAGACGATTTTCACTCAGCCCCAAGAAGCCCTGCCGATGCTGGTGCAAGAGTACGAGCGCTACTGCGCTATGGCACCGGAAGGTCCGGAGGTTGCGCAAGCAAGGCTCACCTACGCTCACATCCTGGGCATAATGGGCGATGCATCGGGCGTGAGTACTCTCGTCGAGACGGTCGAGTCCATGGATTGGGACAAAGGGTGGAAATTCACGGGCATGGGCCAGTTCGGCGCCAGCATGAGTCCTCTCGACAGTTTCATAGTAGCATTGGGCCGCACACGCAAGGAGC
>CP070675.1:3874691-3886711 GCA_020352215.1 Phycisphaerales bacterium | reverse complement strand
GAAACCTGAAAAGGGGCCGAGCAGGGCGGCGGAGGACGCGAAACGCGGGCCGACGATGGACTTGGCCCCTACGACCAAGACCAGGGCCAGAGCCGTGGCCCCTGCGGCGCCGGCGACAGACCCCGTTGGGGTCGCTGATTCACCCGAGGCTGTTGTGACGAGGGACACATACGCATTTGCGCCGGGGGCGGTGGGAGAGAAGGGTAGCTTCGCCAAAGGTAAGCTCGGCGTCGATGCGCTGGCTCCCACAACCGAGGCGGTGCAGGAGAAGCCGCCTTTTGCGCCGGCAAGCGCGATCGAGTTGGTGACACTGCCCAGGCGGGAGAGCGTACAGCTCACTATCTACAATTCCGCTGATCTGACGCTGGTTCGGGAGCGGCGGAACTTGACGCTGAAGAAGGGATGGAACTGGCTGCAACTGATGTGGGCCAATACGCTGATTGACCCGACGTCGCTGAGTCTGGAGGCGGTGCAGCAGGGCGATAAGATTGAGATACAGCAATTGGTGTTCCCGGCGAGGCTGCGGGAGCTTGGCCGCTGGCTTATCAAGTCACAGGTTAGCGGCCAAGTACCGTTTGAGATAACATATTTCACGAGCGGCCTTAGCTGGCGGGCGTTCTATATGGGGACGCTCTCGCAAGACGAGAGGACGATGCGCTTGCAGGGCTATGTGCGGGTCGATAACAGAAGCGGCGAGGACTACGATAACGCGCAGACGCGACTGATCGTGGGCAAAGTGCATATCCTCGATCAAATAGCTGACCTTGCGAAGCGCCAATACCCGTACGACAGGCCTGTCGGCATTCGGATGCTCGGCGAGCCCGGCGCGGGAATCGACCGCGACGGCCTGCAGGAGGAAGCGTACATCACGAATCAACTCGTCGCGGGCGACATGCTGGGGCGCCTCAACGTTCTGGAGCTTCGACGCAAGGAGATCAAGAAGGAGGGGCTCAGCGAGTACTTCCTCTATACGATCGAGGGTACGGAGACCATTCCGGATAAGTGGGGTAAGAGGCTGCTCTCGCTCGAAGCCGATGATATTGACGTAAAGAGTCTGTATAAGTACGATCAGGAGCGGTGGGGTGAGCAAACGATAAGATATGTTTCGTTCGCGAACGACGAAGATCACAATCTTGGAGATACGCCGATTCCGGACGGGGGGGTGAAGATATACAGCCGGGCCGACAGTGCCGGTTCTCTGTCATACGTCGGCGGAACAAGCGTCAAATACATTCCTGTCGATGAAGAGGTGGAGCTGAATCTTGGTCCCGCTCGGCTGGTTGAGGTCGAGCCGAAGCTGATGGACTTCAAGACCGACAACTACGTCTTTGACAAGAAAGGGAATATCGCCGGGTGGGATGAAATACGAGCATGGAAGATAGAGCTTACGAACGCCAGGACAGTACCGGTTGAAATCGAAATTACCCGCGGATTCGGCACGGCTTACTGGGCGCTGCAATTGCGCCACAAAGAGGTTTCCTACGAGAAGTACGATGCAACGCACGCCCGTTTCGAAACCGAGGTCCAACCGCGAACCAAGCGCGCATTTGAATACACCGTTACTACGTATCATGGCGTGCGTGAAGAAGCGATGACAAAGTAGGGCAAGGCAAACGTGGTAAGTATACCTGGTCCCAAACGGAAGAATAACAAGAAATAGTTGAGATAGAAATCCAGAGATTAAGGAGAAAGACAATGAACACGAAAACGAAATCAACAATCGTGCTTATGGTGGTCCTGAGCATTGGTTCGGTTGCTTTTGGCCGTATCAAGCTTGTGGCGTTGCCGGAGCGGGCAGCAACGGTGATCCGGCTCGACAATCCAGCGGCAACGTTGATCGAAGAGGAGCGGGTGCTGACATTGCAGCAGGGATTGAATAACGTGGACTTCTCCTGGAAAGGGGTCAGCATCGACGCGGATTCGATTCGGCTACAGGCCCTCGACAATCCGGACAAGGTGACGCTTCTGAGCGTCAGCTATCCGCCGAACGAGGCTGCTCTGGTGTGGGACATCAGCTGCAAGGGTGACTTCGCCGAGACGGTGCGAATCAGCTATCTGCTGAGTAACATTGATAGGCTCATTACTTATAAGGCCGTAGCGGATAAGGCCGAAACTGCGGTCGATCTGAAGAGCTATCTCGTGCTGCGGAATTTCTCCGGCGAAGACTTTGAGCAGGCGCGGGTGCTTCTCGATTACGGCGAGGCCTTTGAGCAGGGCATCGATCACGAAGAAACAAAGCAGATGCTGTTCCTGCGGGCCCCGAAGGTGCCGATACGCAAGATTTGGACTTTCGATGCAGCTAAGCTGCCCTGGGACCCTGAGAAATTGGAGAACCAGAATGTCGGCATCCCGGTCAGCTACCGTATCGTAAACGATGCGGGCAGCAAATTGGGCAAGTTCGCTATGTGGGGCGGCAAGGCGCGAATCTTTCAGGATGATGGGCACGGCAGCACAATCTTCCTGGGCGAAGACGTAGCGCCGCTTGTGCCGGTCGGAGAGAAAATGGAGCTATACATCGGCGACAGCAGGGACATCGTCGTAACTCAGCGGAAGATGACGGACACCAGAATCAATCTGCGGAAGAACAACAAAGGCAGAGTCGTTCTGTATGATACCGATGAGGTGATAACGGCCAAGATCGAGAATTTCAAGGACAGTGCAGCCGCATTGACCATGATTCAGCACATCCCCGGCCAGTGGGATATGGACAAGTGCAACCTCAAGTACGTCAAGAAGGACGCCAATACCCTTGAATTTGAGATAGAGTTGCCTGCTCGCACGGAATCCGGTCCGGCCACGAAGGAGCTGACTATGCACTATCATCGCCGGAACATTCGACAATGAGCAAAGAGAGGCAGATACCAAAAAGCAAGCTAAGGAGCAGTAAGATGAAACGTATAATACTGATGCTGTTCGTGGTTGTCGCGGCAAGCAGCCCGAGCTTTGCCAAAGTCGATCTGGTCACGCTGCCCTCGCGTGACACGGTCCAGCTCACCATCTACAACTCCGCAGACCTAACCTTGGTTCGCGAAAGCAGGGGACTGACACTGAAAGAAGGGGCCAATAGTCTGCAGTTCTCCTGGGCCAATACCCTCATCGATCCGACCAGTCTGGGAATGCTGCCCAAGGCCAGTGCCGACAAGATCGACATCGCCGAGCTGACCTATCCGCCGAGGGTACGAAACTTGGGCCTCTGGAATATCGAAAGCGGCGTGAGCGGCAAAGTACCGGTCGAGATTACATATCTGACGAGCGGCCTGTCATGGCGGGCCTTTTACATGGGGACACTGACTCAAAACGAAAAGGCCATGCGCCTCCAGGGTTACGTGCGGGTGACCAACAATAGCGGCGAAGACTATGAGAACGCGCAGACCCGGCTGATCGTCGGTAAGGTCCACATACTGGATGAGATCGCCGAGCTGGCTCGCCGCCAGTACCCGTACGGCCGGCCGGGCGAAGTCGTGCCTCGTCCTGCAGCGGCCCCCGTAGAACGCGTCCGAGCCAGAGGTGTACGGGTCCTCGAAGCGGCAGTGGCTGGAATGCCCGAGAGGCCGAAAGAGATCAAGAAGGAGGGTCTCAGCGAGTATTTTCTCTACACGATCGAGGGGACCGAGACGATACCGACCGGCTCGGCAAAGAGGCTGCTTAGCTTTGAGGTGGATGACGTGCCGGTTGTCAATCTGTACAAGTACGAGGAGCAGAGGTACGGAGCTGGTGTGGTGCGGTTCCTGAGCTTCAAGAATGACGAGGAGCACAATCTTGGCGACACGCCCATTCCGGGTGGCAGGCTGAAGGTCTATCGCAACGCCGATGATAGAGGGCACCTGTCGTATGCGGGCCAGTCTTCGTTCAAGTATATTCCCGTGGATGAAGATGTGGAACTTAATCTTGGGCCTGTTGCTAATGTCGTTGTTGAGCCGAAGCTGATGGATTACAAGACGGAGAATCACAGATTTGACAGGAGTGGCGACATCTCCGGCTGGGACGAGGTCCGCAAGTTCACAATTGAGGTCAAGAACACACGCGATATTGGCGTCAAGGTTGAGATCAAGCGCAATTTCGACACGCCTTACTGGAAGCTGGACAGGGGCGGTGACTTCGGCGACTTCGAGAAGGTTGATCTGGATACCGTGAAATTCACACTCAGCTTGACGCCGAGGTCGGCGAAAAAATTTGAGTACACTCTCAGAACTTATCATGGCGAGAGACAGGAAGACTGGACAGGCGCACGGTCGTAAGCGCGTAGATGAGATCAGTCTATTTGAAAAGAGGCTTTCACAATGAAGCGTACAATTGTGCTGTTAATGCTGGCCGCAGTCACTTCGACTGCTCGAGCCAAAGTGGATCTGGTCACGTTGCCTTCGCGGGACACGGTGCAGCTTACTATCTATAATTCCGCTGATCTGACGCTTGTCCGCGAAAGCAGGTCGCTCACGCTGAAGCAAGGCAGAAACAACCTGCAGTTCTCCTGGGCCAATACCCTCATCGATCCGACCAGTCTGGAAATGCTGCCCAAGGCCAATGCCGACAAGATCGACGTTGCCGAGCTGACCTATCCGCCGAGAGTCCGAAACCTGGGCCTATGGAATATCGAGTGTGGGGTCAGTGGCAAGGTGCCCGTAGAGATTTCGTACCTGACGAGCGGTCTATCGTGGCGAGCCTTCTATATGGGTACGCTCACCCAGGATGAGGAGACGATGCGCCTGCAAGGCTACGTGCGAGTTACTAATAACAGCGGCGAAGACTACGAAAACGCGCAGACGCGACTGATCGTAGGCAAGGTCCACATACTTGATGAGATCGCCGAACTTGCCAGAAGAGAATACCCTTACGGCAGGCCGGCTCTGCCATTGCCTACGGCGCCCCCGACACCGCGCCAGCCCAGTGAGGAGAAGGCCAAGAGACGATTTGCAGTGGCTCTCGCTGAAGTTGAAGGTGAAGAACTAAGGCGGAAAGAAATCAAAAAGGAGGGTCTCAGCGAGTATTTTCTCTATACAATCGAGGGGACCGAGACTATACCGACCGGCTCGGCAAAGAGGCTGCTTAGCTTTGAGGTGGATGATGTGCCGGTGGTCAATTTATACAAATATGAGGAACAAAGATACGGGCCAAATGTCGTGCGGTTCCTGAGCTTCAAGAATGATGCGAAGCACAACCTCGGTGATACGCCCATACCGGGCGGCCGACTGAAGGTCTATCGCAGCGCCGGTGGTCAGGGGCACCTGTCATATGCGGGCCAGTCTTCGTTCAAGTACATCCCCGTTGACGAGGAGGTGGAGCTCAACTTGGGGCCGGTAAGCGACGTTGTAGTCGAGCCGAAGCTGATGGATTTCCGTACGGAGAATTACAGGTTTGACCAGCGCGGCGATGTCTCCGGTTGGGACGAGGTCCGCGACTTCACGATTGAGATCAAAAACACGCGTGACATCGGCGTTAAGGTTGAGGTCAGGCGCAACTTCGACACACAATACTGGGCGCTTGAGCGAAGCGACTCGGTCGGTGATTTCGAAAAGGTCGATCTCGACACGGTCAAGTTCACGCTTGTTTTGGAGCCGAGGTCGGTGCAGAAGTTTGGATACACGTTGACCACGTACCAAGGTGTCCGGCAAGAGGATTGGACGCAAGCCTCGCGGTGAGCACGCAGAGACTGTCTGCTACCGTGTTCTGCGGTGAAGCTCAACCCGCGGCTGGCTGCACGACTTGGCTCTCGGCAACAAATGCATCGTACTCTGGACCGTACTGGCGCAGATAGTACAGTGAGTAGGATCGGCCCCAAACCAAAACCGGCAACAGCAGAACCGTACCAACGTACGGTATCGCCAGGATGCAGCCGGCGCAGCAGCAGGTTATACACACGGCTGCCATTATCATGACACCGATAGAGATTCCGATCACGATCTGAAAGAGGATGTACAACAGAAAGCGGGCTTTGTTTGCTGAGAGTAATTGAAGGAACTCTCGCCATGCCGCAGTGCAACTAACCGTTCGTAGGAACATGATCGGCACGACGAAGCTTTCCGTGAAGTTCTTGATTACCCCAAACACAATCAGCACCGCGACAAATATTGGAACGCTCAGTATGATCACGACAATTGCGAGTGGGCCGAGACCGAGCCCCTCTCCTAACAAGAAGAACAGAGCAATGCCAACAAGGACCACAAACAATCCAGCCAAGAAGCCGATGAGACCGAGCACGATTCTAAACAGGAACAGACTGTAGGCATGCTCGCGATACTTGTGCCAGGGCACTTTGACCTCTGCTTTGTTCTCGGCCACACAGTGCAGAAACATGAACTTTCCGCGACTGCTCAGCCACGTGAATACGAGCCATAGTACTAAGCCGAATACTACTGCGACGGCCACAAGGGGGACAATCCAGTGGAGGTTGTCCATTATGAAATCCTTGGCCTGACCGAGGGCCTCGCCGGCATTAGAGGGTCCCCCTCCTCTGCCTCCTCCGTGCCCGCCTCCTCCTCCACCTCCGCCTTGTCCCAAGAAGGCCAGCCAGGCGCAAAAGCCGATGGTAAGCCATCTGCCCAGGTCGAACGGCCGAAACAGAATCGTTTTTACTCTCCCGAAGGCGGGGCTGATTGGGTCGATAACACTGACGTGGGCATCTTGTGGAGTCATGGGATAAGTCCTCCAAGATATACGAGCCAGTTGACAAGAGCTGCGGCCAAGACTGCCGCGGCCACGGCCATATGCACTCTCATCATCTTCTTGTTCACTCTATTAGGATGAATAGTCAACGCATAGATTCTATACGGAATCTGCAGAGCCACAAAGGCAAAAAGCGCCGGCCCCAGGCGGTGAAATTCGAAGGCCCTGCGAAAATCTCCGTGCGCCATCGAACTGAACGAACGCGTCAGCCCGCACAGCGCACATTTTATGCCGACGGTCTTATATAAAAGACAGTACATGGGCCATTTGAATCCGAAAAGGTGGACGCCATTCTCATCGGCCTTCAAGAGCCATGATGCGACAAGGATTACAAGACACAAAAGCAATATTACTATGTGATGCACTTATCAGTGTCCCGATTAAGCCCGCAAGATGTTCAAGCGCCAAACGGGCCAGCTCAACGACCGTCGTACTATAGCCCGTTGCTCGATGTTCACTATCTGCCCGGGTCGGCTCAGAGCTGCGGTTCCTGCACCCGGTCCTTCAAACGGCGAAGCTCTTGGCGAACCGGCCAATCACCGAATGCCAGGACAAACGGCATAATTATGTTTGCAACCGGCACCAGCATCAACAGGCCGAGTGCCCAGCAGTAGCCCGCTTTCGCGAAAATCTTGCAGGCGACCAGAGCCTTTATCGCGACCACCATCAAGATAACGAACGCTGTGAAAATGACAACGAGCAACACCGCCACCGCCTCCGCTTCCGAGCTGGTGTAATAACCGGAATGGTGCATGTTTTTTGCCTTTCAATTGCCTGCGAGAAGTAGCTTACCAGAAAACGCGTTTGCGAACTCCGAGTTCATAGTATAGCCGCGGCTCGCCTGCTTACAAGACGAAACTGGATGCACTGAAGCAACGGTGGCAATAGAGGTTATAGGACCTTTGGTCTGCCGGCCGGTGCATCGCTTCAGAGCCTGTTTAGCTGGACTATGGCCTGGGCTACCTCGCTGCGCCGGGCCTCAATTGGCGCCGGGCCTTTCGTGAATGTCGTCATATCCTTTGTTATGGTTTCCGGCACCTCCAACAGTGCAGTATATCTGCTGTACTGCCCGGCGCTGAGTTTGTCTTTTTTGGCATCGAGCATCCGGCTTAACATGGCAAGATACTCGTAATCCTCTATCCCGTCGCGTAACATCTCCCAACGTATACTATCCACCGGCCCATCGAGCACAGGTTCGGCCGGGTGCGCGTCGGCAGCGGCTTCGGGCGGATAAATGAATCGGCCGTCGCCGTTGCCCCACGGCCGCTTCTCGCCCTTGGGCGTGCTGTAACCCGATCGCCATCCCATGGGATCCTCATAAGGGTTTTGAGGATTCTCGCGGTCGGGGTAGGCAGCGGAACTCGTCCAATAGTTGGTAGCCCAGACCAGGATGCCATCGATCTTTCGCTGCCAGGTTTGCCACAGCCATACCCGGAGCTCGGTGCCGGGGTGATCGATAAACAGCGTGCAGTAGGGGGCCTTTGGGCCGGTGCAAACGTACCACCAAAACTTCTCGCCGTGTTTGCGCCGCTGTTCGGCGGGCTCGTGCTTGTAGTTGTGTGAGACGGGGCACCAGATGTTGGGCCCGCCGATGAGCTTGGGTTCAACCTGCTCGGTCAGCATGCGGTTGATGTCCGGACATGCCTCCTTGAGCTTGCGGAAACCGTTCATGACGAAGGCATAGTCTCTGGGGGCCGGCTCATCAAACCAATAGACGTACGCCTCGTCGAGCCACCCTTTCTCCCTCAAGTGTTGCTGCACCTGCGTGCAGTAGGATGTGAAAACGGCCTTGTAGTGGGGCGTGTCTTCGGCAAAGCCCAGTAGCTCCGGCTCGCGTCGGGCATGGAAGGTTCCGCCACCCAGGCCGGGAATTCCCAGGCGAAACGAATTGAAGTGACGGCCGTCGATTGTGTGTTCCATCGCCTTGTCCCAGTTGGTAAAGTCGAATTTGACGCCTACCTTGTCCTTGTCAACAGCCGGCAACTTCGGCGGCTCGAAATCGCCACCTTCAATAAGCTCCTTGCCGGTCGCCGCATCGTTGAGTGACACATCGTCGAACCATACCAGGCCCGTGTGTTCGCCGTCTTCGGTCCATTGCGCTGCCCGCAGACGTAGTTGGACCGACTTGGCAGCCTCCGGAAATCGATCGATCACTCGGTCAAACTTCTGCCAGAGTCCGTTGCCTTCGAGTCCGATGTCATTGTTGCCGCCCCAGATCCACTTGTCCGAGGCATCGTGGTGCGTCAGCGTCACCAAGAACGCATGTCCCGGCAGCGCCGTACGATACCAGAACCGCAGTCGCAGGCCGCCGCTTGGGATGGGAACCGGCTGCGCGTATGAGGCATCGACGCTCTGGTCTTTGTCGTCATCGTACACAAGCAGCGCCCGCTCACCGCCGTGTTTCTCGTTGGTTACCTCCAGTCCTCCCGTCCATTTGCGCGGCGGCGGTTTGATGTCGGGCCAGGTGACACGGATAGGATCGAGCGGAGCAGGATTGTAGGGTGAGATGTGATGGGCGCCGAAGTTGGCCCAGTATTTCTCCAGGACTTGTCTCTTCTGCTCCAGATCGGATATCTTCTGATAACGAAACACGTTGCCCGGCGAGAATCCAAATGCCGTCGTACACGTCATCCTGTCGGGAAGCGTGAAATCGTACACCTCGACCCTAACCGTGATATCCGCATCGAAGTCTTCCGCCGATAGGTGGATGTACCCGGTGTATTCTCCCGCCGGCGCAGTACGTGGGACTTTCACACGAATCCAGAACGGATGATTCTTGTTTGCTTCGAGATCAATGGGACCGTTCAGCGGCGGTAGCGGGTCCGGCCAGAGGCCGGGGACCGAGCTTTTGTCGGTCGGCTGTGTGACGTTGACGTATCGCACCTTGAGCACTTCGATGTTCTCCTTGGCAATGGTGGTTGGTCCCCGGAGGGTAAATGTGCTGACCTGCGCGGTCAGGCCCTTCAACGGCACCGTCGGTCTAACCACTAATTGGGCAGCCTCGGCTTCGTTGCGCGCAGCCCGTATGACAACAGCCGGGCCCTTCTCAGTGGGCAGTGGCTTCTGCGGGCTGATTTTCCAGCCGGACAACGCCCACCATATCCCGACCTTCTCACTGGAGGCGGGGAGCAATTCTCCGTAACGCGCAGACAAGTACTCGTTAGTCTGACATTGCGCGATTTGAGTGATAGATAGTGCGGCCAGGCAAAGTGCTTTCTTGAACATAATACGTTGCCTCCAAAGTAACGTGCATCGAATATGTTAACTCATCGTCGGTCACCGGCCACCTCCGGTAATGCTCAGGGGATTCATAACAGCCCGTGCAATCTGTCGAGGCGAGACGGCAAAGGATGCCTTTCGGAATTGCCCCGATCGAGCGTCTATGATCTTGACCCATGTCTCAAACCGTGTCATCTTTGCGTCTCTCGGAGCTCTTGTGGTGACAAGGATGACAACGTCGCTGCCTGAGGCGCGGGCCTTCTCCATCAGCATGGGACATGACGTATCCTGAAGCAGCCCACTGCGCCACACCGCGTCGCCCGGTGGGGCAAGTACCGTGTAGCCTCTGGCCGTGCCTGCTTTCGTGAGTTCACCGAGCAACTGCGCCTCATACTTGCTCCGCGCCTTCTCGGTCCTCTGTTGCATCTTTTTTGCCCACCTCCCACTGAAGGCGCTGTACTTACTTGCCCCACCCGAGCTGAGGTCAACGATTTTCTCCTGGCGCGCCTGTCCGCTGGCGAAAACGATCTGTATTTTCGCGCCCCTTGGCGCAGTAATGCGCGGCGCCGGCCCCTCGGTCACATCCAGCGGGTGCCAGCTTCGGCGCAGAAGACTTCGGTCGATCTCCAAGGGCCGTTCCGGCGGCTCACTAAGCTGGCTTTTGCCGAGGCTTGCCGCCAACATCTTGCCGATCAGAACCTCCGTGGCCTTGGCTTCCGTGTAGAGCGCCCGGTTGGCGGATATCTCGGGAAACGGCACGACCTGCCCGGGCGTCAACATCGCCTTCATCTGTGAGGGTGGCAAAGGCACTCCAGACGTAGCTACCAGCCAATTGGCGCCGATGCAGAAAAGTGAACCACTCAGTGCCTCAACCGAAGTGCCGGCGGGAATCTCGGCAATGCCGAAGAATGCTCTCAGAGGTGAACCTTTGGAATCATAGACCTCCATGTAACCCCAGACAGCAACGATGTCGGGAGCAGCCAACTGGTATGAGAAGTAGTCGCCGACCGTTTGTCTTTTGTATGAATACCCGACCTCCACGTCAAAGAAGACAATTGTCTTTGCGCCGGCCCGCTCGGCCAGGCGCTGCAACTTCTCCGGCGCCCTGCCTTCTTCACTCCAGTATTCCGGCAACAGTTTGCCAATGTGGCTGTCCATCTCCGATAGGGCGATCACTTCTAGGCCCTGGGCCTGCAGCAATCTGGCAAGGGCTGGCCTGGCGACTGCAGCCAGAATGTCCACCTCGCCCTTGCGCTTCTCGAGATCCGCAGGAATGTAGGTCAGGGTTCGATATACGACCGGCATCACCGCGACGGGTCCTTCCAGAATACTGACGTGTTGTGCCGCCACGGCGCTCTCTGCCGTGCGCCGCGCGCCCGGCTCAGGCGGGGTCGTTCCGCACCCGCAAAACAGTGCGGCCAGCAACAGGGCTACTCCGATCGAGTTTCTCATCATATTTGGCTTCACGATCCACCTCCCAATCTGCGAAGCAACGACACGCTTTCCCTTGTCTGTCATTCGCTACCACAATCGAGGCGACGATAAACGCCTCTATGGGATTTTCGCACTCACTCACCGCTAAGTCAATATAGACGGTCGCCGGAGTGCGAAAGAGGGCCATTTTTCTGCTGGACGCCAAATCGCCCGTATTGCTCTGATGTCGGTTTGCTGTGGACTGCCCTCCTGTGAACGAAAGTGGGTATGCGGACAGGCAAGCATCAACGCCCGGTGCAGGCGTACCACATGCATGCGAGGCGGCCGTCACGCGCATCGGTGATTGGGGGCGACTTAGAGGTTCTCGATGTCCAGCGAATGGGGCAGCTTTTCCAGTGGGCAGCCGGAGCACTTGGCTTTGGGCTTGCAGAATTCCTTGCCGACTCGCACAAGCAATGCGTGATACTCGTTGAAAAGCGGGACGTCCTGTGGGAGATTCGACTCAAACAAATCCTGCAACTGCTCATAGTCAGCGCCGGGTTCTATCAGTTGGTGCCGGGCGGTGATCCGCGCGGTATAGGCGTCCACGACGAAGACCGGTCGCTCGAGCGCGTAGAGCAGAATCGAATCGGCGGTTTCGGGACCGATGCCTTTGACGGCGAGCAGGTCAGCTCTCAATCGCCCGGTGTCGGCGCTATCGAGGTTTG
>CP070675.1:3871264-3874591 GCA_020352215.1 Phycisphaerales bacterium | reverse complement strand
GAGGTCCTAATCTTGACGAAAGGCGCTACAGCGGCGTGGTCTTCTACTATCGCGCTGACGGAGACTGATGGCATTGCAGCTCATAAGAACGCAGTCTATTGATTCAAAACGGGAGTCTTGCATAATCCTGAGCGGAGTCAGATCGAGCGAAGCATCCGCTCTGTGTGAATGTCAATTCCCAAACGACCAGGCTAACCGGCCGTTCTCACCCTCACTGCCAAAACGTAACCTTGAGTGGAGACACTTGCGCCGACGAAAGGAAGGGCTTATGTTCAAACGCATATCAGTATTCGGTTTGGCTGTCGCTGCCGTTGCGGTTCTCTCGAGCCCGATATGCGGCAATCAGCAGCCCAGGGTCGCGCAACCCGACGGCGAGCGCACCAAGATATTTGCCTTTGCAAGCAATGAAGAGCTTAGCCGCTGGACGATCGCCGGTGACGTTGCCATCGACGCGGCGAAAACCCGCTCGGGCAGCGGGCGCTCGCTCAAGGTCGGGCCGGGCGGCAAGGCGGTACTTAAGCTCCGCGACAGCGACGAGTCAGGCAAGATCGACGTCTGGGTCTACGACGACGGCACTACCCCCGAGGACGCTAAGGCCGGTCGAGTGGGTCCGCGCTGGGGGCTTGTGCAAAGCGACGGCAAGGTGCTGGCCGCGGGCATCCTCTACGCCAGCTATCTCGGCGGCGCCGAGGGCTACACCGCCACGGCCTGTGATGGCAGACAGTGGTTTGAACAGTTGTTCTGGCTCGGCGTCAATCGCATACCGGCCGGTTGGCACAAATGGACCTTCGACGTCGATACTGAGGTCGGCTTGCAACTCTTGCATAACGACAGGCAGGTCAATGCAGTCGACTCTCGCAATACGGGGTTGAAGGGCTTCAGCGCATTCGCCGTGTGGGGCGACGAGGATACCGGCAAGAAACAGACAATCTGGCTGGCCGACCTGTCTGTTACCCTGGGCGGCCCGGTGGACATCCCACCCATAATCGAGGCCGACCCGTACGCGGAAACCGCATCGGCCGCCGAGATGCCCTCAAGTGACTCCATCATCGTCTACACAAAGGAAAACGCCCCTGCGACACCGAAGCTGGAAGACCTGCCGTTGAGACAGAGCGTCTCGCAATACGACATAAGTTGGACGTTCGAGCAGCCGGCGCGCGTCGGGCGGTTCGTCAACGGCGACTGGTATGTCGTCGGCCCCGTGACGATCAAGGCGATTGACCCGCGGCCGCTTTACGGCAGCGAGATACCAAGACGCGAGTTGGACCGCACCGACAGGAACCGCCCGGAGGCCCAGCGAGTCCGCAACGGATTCATGCTCAATCCGCCGGCCCAGATGAGAGTCGCCTACGACAGCGGAGTGCGAAACTGGTTCGACGCTTCGCTGATCCAGAAACTGCCTGTGACGATGAAGCCCGGTGATTCACTTGTTAGCACAATCAGCATGCCCAAGAACCTGGTGCTCCATGCCCAGTTGCGAAATAAGATCGAGCGTGGCGTGGATGACAGCAGTCCGATCCGCACTGCGGCGGTCTTGACCTGTGTTGGCGAGCCACAGCCGGCGGATGCCTTTCGGCCGGCGTTCTGCGACCGGCAGCAGAAGATCTACCGGGCCCGCAACTTGAAGCGCAAGCTGCTGCCCGCAGTCGCCGCTACTAATAGTATCCCCAAAGTGAAGCAATACGTGCGATTCACGCGGCGTCCCTGGGTGGGAACGTGCTTCTTTGGCTTTGAGGAGCCCGTAGAGAACATGCCGCAGTACGGCTTGGAGTACGGTAGGGTGGTCGGCATATCGTCGCTGTTACTGTGCACCGATATCGATCCGCAGCAGAAAGAGCCGTTGCTTGTGAACTTCGTTCAGGTCGGCATCGATCTGGGCGGTATGATTCGCGCAGGCCATCCCGGCTGGACCGGCTGGGGTGGACATGGCAGCGGACGCAAATTGCCCATCGTCTTTGCCGGGCTGCTCCTGGGCGATGACGAGTTGGCCAACATCAACAAATCATTTCCGAAGGTGAGCTTCGGCGAGGATGAGCAGACTGCATATGGTGATTGCTGGACCGGGGCCACGGTCGTCTTTACCGGGCATTCCGGAATCGACGCGGCCACTGGGGCGGGCCGGCCCCGGGGCAGGGGCTGGGGCCCCTACGAGCATACACCGCCTTCGCAGTGGAAGGCCGGTCAGAACACCTGCGAGAGTTATCGCAGGTGCTGCACGAGCGTGGGGTGGGTCGCCCAAGCCCTTTCGCTGCGGCTCATGCATGCCGAGAAGTCATGGAACCACGATGCCTTCTTCGACTACGTTGATCGCTGGATGTACGAGGACGACGGCGCCTTTGTCCAGGCAATAAAGGAGGCGACCGGCGCCGATCATGACCACGAGTGGGCACGACAAGGCCAGGCATGGGATGCGTTTGTCGAGGATATGTGGGCCAGGCATCGCTCGAAGCTCCAGTCCCCGACCGACGGGTGGAAGCAGCAGCACGATGACAGCTACTACCGCAAGGCCGTCGAGATGTCTCGGAGGTAACGTGAGAAGGCTGTGGACGGTCACAGGGTGCTGCAAAGCGACTTCAACGTGTATGGCAGGGACACGTATTGCCGGGTCGCAACTCGTGCATTGTCTTGCTCTGATCTGTACCACGTTCCGTTGCAGGGCAACGCCCTGAAGGCCGTAAAGCAGATGGATATCCCCGGGCTGGATATGTTCTCATCGGATCCGGAGGCGGTAACTTACGCGGGCTGGGTGACGGTGACCGGGGCAACTGTCGAAGGTACTGCGACTACGTGGGCCGACTCACTGCGATCCTGGGCCAAAAACCTTGGTCGATACCCGAGAAACACATGGGAATCACAATACGAATTTCGGCTCAAGTTTGGTACAACACTGGTGTTCAGGAAGGAGTGAGGGCTATGCCTTCAAGACCGCTTAAAGATGAAGCGGCTTGCGGTGCGCTAGGGGGGCGGAAAGGGTATTCAATTCCAGAGGAGACGATGGTGACAAGGCAATGACTTATTGCATTGACGGTACCGGTGTGCCTGTTTCTGCCTGAGACACTCCTGCTCCACTTGAGGTAAGGTCTTATCCAAATGAAGTTTTCAGAAGGTGGCTTTTTCGCGACCCTTCCCATTTTTGAGAATCTGCTGTTTTTCTCCGAATTTTTCTGCTGAGATTTCGCACTGTATTGTAGTATAGAAACAAGTGTGCAGGACAGATGGAAGAATGAGGAGGCCATGTTCAAGACAGCAGTAGAGCTAAAAACTTCTGCTGAGAGAATTGCCCATGTCAATTATATCCGCAGTGACGACAGCAGACTACCGGCGAGG
>CP070675.1:3869478-3871164 GCA_020352215.1 Phycisphaerales bacterium | reverse complement strand
CATTTCGGTCAGCCGGCAATATGCCCAGCGATGCAGACGCCATTGATTCGCAGTCCAATTGGCTCGAATATAGGCCCGGAAGTCTCTTGCATTCACGTAGTTTAGTGTAATACCCTCGGGTTCGTTTTTAGGCACCTGGTGATTTTCGGGCAGGATGGGGCAGTGTGCATCTACGAAAGCGCCGATGTCCCCGCTGTTTCGCGCGCGATCCAGCACAGTCTCGCAAGTTTTGGAATCTGTATTGCCCATGGGAGCCCGGCCATTGGCCCGGTTACAATCGTTGATGGCCATGTAGCAGATGTCGTGCGGATTGATGAACGAGGCGAACAGCAGGAACGGTTTTGTGTGCTTGCCCTTGATGAATTCGGCGCAGGCGTCAGCCAATCCCCGGCGCGAATTACTCGTCAGATTTCGATACCCGAGGTTCTGGATACCCTTCATTTTCCGGGGCAGGTGAACCTTGCCGCCATAGACCGTTTCGTAGCCTGCCTTCCTGAAAAGCCGGCCCAGCGACTGCCGGATCATAACCTCGGTCACGGCGGCCTCTCGAGAGTCGCCGTTGTGGCCCATGCCTATCGCGCTGGGCATCAAGCCGGTTTGCAGGCTGAAGCGGCTCGGCACGCACACGGGGTTGCAGGCGTATGCCCTGTCGAACCTTATACCCGAAGCAGCCAGCCGGTCCATAGCCGGTGTCTTGAGCCATTTGTTTCCCATACAGCTCATCATGCCGGCTGACTGTTGGTCGGTCATGATAAACAGAATATTGGGCCTGGCTTCTCTCTTGGAACTGTCCCCTGCTGACGGTGCGCGCGTCGGCATCAGTCCAAGCGCCGCAGCGGCCGTGGCCGTGATAAACTCTCGTCTTCTCATTCTTCTCTCCACTTTTGCAGCTCAATGATGTTTCCCTCGGGGTCCGTCATGTAGATCAGTGTAATGGTTCCGGCGCCGGGGATCTCGACCGTCGTCAAATCTCCGACACAGCGGCCGCCCGCTGCGAGCAGCTCATCTCTGGCAGCTTCGACGTCATCGACCTCGAAAGCCAGGTGCGCCAGGCCCGGGCGATTGATTGCTGTTTCGCATCTTTGCTCTGTCGTGTTGTACTGGAATATCTCAAGTGTGGGTCCGTCATTGCCATAGCCCGGTAGCCGCAAATGAACGCCCCGGACTTCCGCGCCGGGCACGCCAGTACAGCGTTCGACCCATTCTCCAACAGCGGCTCTCTCCGGCGGAACCGGCTCACAGCCAAAAATCCGCTCGTAAAACGCAGCCAGCTTCCGCCAATCCCGCGCGACGATATTCGTGTGCTTGTATTTGGCCTTCATTATCCCCCGTGCAAACGGGTCGTTATCCCTCTGCAGCGCAAGCGCATTGCTACCACGTGTAATGCACCGTGTACGTAATGATCTCCTCCTTGTCCGGCCCGACCGTGGATCGGAATTCTATACTCTGGCTATCGGTCTTGGTATAATCAAGGTTCGATTTTGTGATTTCCCAGTTCCGATGTCGATAGAGACGCTCGACTACTCTGATCTCGACGGTTTGCTTCTCCTTGTGATTACGCACTTTGATTTCGAAAGATTCGTCCGCTATCCTGCGCGCATTATCGATACTGAAGTCCACCTGCTGCCTTTCGCCCACTAAGTCAAAGGCATTTCCCGTGTACACTCGTACCGTTTCATCTCGCGG
>CP070675.1:3831600-3869378 GCA_020352215.1 Phycisphaerales bacterium | reverse complement strand
GATTAGCCCGACGCCCATAGTCGGACCCGATCGCACGAATAAACGTGACAACCACTCGAACTCAAACTTCACCCACGAGGGCAGAGAGCTGCGGCAGTTCATCTCCGAACAGAAGAACATGTACGTCATCTGCGGAGACCGTCACTGGCAATACGTGTCGGTGGACACCGAGACGGGTGTGAGGGAATACTCGTGCGGCCCGGCCAGCAACAAGCATGCTGGCGGCTGGAGCAATGATAAGAGACTCCCCGAACATCGGTATCTGAACGTGGTTGGTGGATTCCTTGCGGTGACAGTCGACCGCCAGGCAGGCAGGCCCGTGGCTACGTTTCGGCATTACAGCGTCGACGGTTACATCCTGAACGAGGACCGCCGGGTCGCCGAGCAAGGGCACGGCTTCTGATACCTGGAACTCTTTGTGACGGCGTGCTTATGCGGGGGTGCGCTGGTGCACGCGGATGGTGTCCAGGTCCAGCACGCCGCTTGAGTCGGTCCGGCTGCCAAAGATCGTGATCCCACGGAGCCACCCCCGGAACTGGCGGTCTTTGCCGTGCCGGTGGATCGTCGTGTTGTAGTTGCCAACGGTCAGCGGACCGCTGTCGGTGCCCGTAGGTCCCCGCGAATAATTCGTCGTCCGATCCAGTTGAGCGGGTGTAGCTTCATCACCGAAGTACCAGTGCACGGTGTTCTGTGTCTTCGAGCTGTCGTAGGATACGGCGAAGAAGACCCATTTGCCGACCTTAATCTTGCCGGGTGAGCTGTCGTTGCTAACACCATCAGGCCACTCGTTCACGGCCAGCCTTAGCCGGCCGTCACCGTGGTGCACCAGATCCATCCCCGAGCGATTGTACCTGAGGTTGAAAACGAGGCGGTTTCCGCCGCTGCCGGTTCTGAGGCTTGTAGCCTTGGCCCAGCCGAGAATCGTAAACGATTTCAGCCCTTCCAGGGCCTTGAGAGGCTTTTCATTTACTCCGGCAGTAACCCACCTCCAAGGCTCCCCATCGGCAAAGAACAGCGAACCGTCTTTCTCTTGCTTGACCTCGCCACGAAATTTCACAGGGCTCTCACCATCCGTGATACCTATACAAACGAGAGGCCCTGTGACGCGATAGGTGAAGGGTACCCGGCTTGAGGTGAGCGTGTTAGGTACCTTGGCCTGGTCCCTGATGTTTCTGACGCTAAGTGTGTAAGCTACACCATCAGTCATCGCCGAAGGTGTCAGGGTGACGGATTGCTGGTCACTGGCCAGCGTGGCAGCGCTGATGCTCACGTCTCTGTCAATGGCATAATTGCTGGCATTCTGAGCGGAACTGTGCTCAACCGGCTCGCTGAATACGACTCTAATCTTCCCGCCTATGCCTGCCACTGTCCCAATGGCTGGCGGTGTCTTGTCCGGGGCCGTAGTGATCTGTACGCGGGCCGACTTCTCACCCTCCATTGAGCTGCCATTCACGGCCGAGATCTGATACGTGTAGCGCGTGCTCTCGCGAAGCCCAGAGTCCGTAAAGCGCGTCGATTTGGATTCGCCGACACACGTCCCGTCGCGATACATGACGTATCGACGAATCCCACTTTCCTGGTCGCCCGCCGCTTGCCAAATCCAACTGACTTGCGTTTCGGTGACTCCGGTTACTTTCAGTCGCGTGGGGGCCGATGGTGCTGTGTCGTCCAGAACTCCGGGGCTCGAAACTACCACACGTCGGTATGCGAAGAGGTTCGGGCTGCCGTTGTCACGTACGATCAGAATGATGTGGAATTCGTTGGCCTGGTTGTCGTATGGGACCTTGACAATGGCCTTCTCGGCGTCGGCGTTGCCAATCGTGACTTCATCCGCAAAGGTGCTCGGCTCGGCGTAGTACCACCATTTGTAGCTGAGGCGGTCCCCGTCCGGATCGGATGATCCGGCGGCGCTCAGCTTCACGCTCGATCCCGGTTTGGCCTGAATCCGTACGATCTCCCTTCCATCGACACCGTTCACGACCGCCTTCGGATTGTGGTTAGCCTTGTCATAGGATTTCACACACCAGTCTGCACGGGCCGCCCAATCATTCTGGAAATCTTCGCTCCAGCGCCAGATAGGTTTGCTCCAGCTACCATCGTCTTGTGCCCCTCGCCAAACATTCCTTGTCCCTTCTTCCCGCACAAAGCGTCCTCCCCAACCGCCATAGGTGGGATCTTCGAGACTGCCAAGGCCAACCAGAATCTGGTGCATAAACGCGGGCGAGTCTCCCTCGGACCTGAACTTGCCGTCCCCATGTGCCTCGTAGCTCGAACAGAGAGGACCATGTTCCTGAAGAATGTTAGCATTCATCCAGTTTGCATCGTAGTATTTTCTCTGGGCGGGCGGGATGATACTGTCCCACCGGTAGGCAATCGTGGCGAATTGCCGGAAGCTACCCAACACCATAAGGTCCGGCCAGTTCGGCTGAATGTACTCGCGGAAGGTGGTGTCCTGATCCAGGATGATGTAGATTATCGCCTTCTTCGAGACTTTCTTCATCTTCCCCGGATACTCGCGCTGAATCTTCCACAGCGCCCGCGCGATCGTATTGGTACCGCCCCATGCTTGCAGATAGACAGGGCCAGGCTCGTCATCGAGCAGGATGTCCACGATGCGGTCCGAGCCGGGAGTGTCTTTGCCCATCTCGCCGACGTTGTCGATGTTACCGACGTAGATCAGCTTTTTCAGCGCCTGTGGGGTGGGAAAGTCCGGATCGTGCTGTTTCAGGTTGTCGTACGACTGCGCATACAGGTCGATGTCCTCATCGATCCATTTCTCTCCGGCCCAGTTGTGGCCTTTCCAGTGAAACTTCGAGCTGCTGATTATGATTCCCTCTATGTCCCACTCGTTCGCGTATAGCAGAAACCGCACCATGGAGCACCGGTCGTCGATCTCGCCGTCGGTGGTTGCTATTATGCGGGGCTTCCTGGCACCTTCTTTTTGAGTCGGGGCCGCCTGGAGAATTGCCAAACACAGAAGCAGCGCGCCTGCGACACACACAGCCCACTTGCTATGTTGGGCCCATAGGGAACCTCGGTCGTATCCGTCAGATCTCATCTCTCTTTCGCTTTCATCGGAAGAACTCTCTACGACTCGGCTGGCTTGGGGACCGGCATGTGCTCGCCTAAAAATCGATCGATGAAGAACACGCAGCGGTCGAAGACAATCTGCGCTATATCCATTACATGTGGCCAGCCGTCCAATCGGTCATACGTGAATTTCACGCCCACTTGCTTCAACGCTGAAGCAAGTTTGTCCGATTGGTCGATCGGCACCACTTCATCAAGCGTACCGTGCAGAAGAAGCGTCGGCGGGTCGTCCGCGGTCAGAGCAAACAGCGGTGACGCCTTTCTGTAAAGCTCTCGTGCGTCCTCATATTTCTGACCGCCGAGAAACTCACGCACGACACCGGCATCTCGCACCACCGGCACTGTCAGATCACATGGGCCGTAAATATCCACAACGGCCTGAACCCTGCTGCTCACCCCTTTGTGTCCGCCACTGCCTTCGAGCGATTCGTCGCCTGACGTGTAGCCCACCATCAATGCCAGGTGCCCGCCAGCCGAGCCTCCGACAACGCAAATGTTCTGCGCATCCACCCCGTACTTGTCTGCATTTGTACGCATCCATCTTACAGCGCACTTGGCATCCTCTACTGCTGCAGGGAACGGGGCCTCTCCGCTTAGCCTGTAGGCAATGCTCACGGCAACATAACCCCTCTGCGCATATCGGGCGGCGTATATTCGGTAGATGTCCTTGTTGCCGCCTTTCCAAGCCCCACCGTGGATAAACACAAGTCCCGGTCCTGCTCCTGCTGTCTTCTTCGGTTTGTACAGATCGAGTTTCAGCACCCTGTCTCCGACCCTGCCGTATTCAATGTCCTTGATGAGCTCAACTCCCTTTGGCATCTCAATCACAGGGTTGATTGCTTTGATCTTGCCGGTCCGAAGTGCCTCGAGTACTTCTTCTCGAGACTGAAAGCCCGGCGCTTCCGGAGCGGAGTCAGCAAGTTGAGTAGCCTGCGCATCTGTCTGGGTCGCCTTCGGCAGCACTGATCTGGACTCGACGTGCCTAGCCAGGTCTTCCGGTAGCCACCATGTTGGCTTGAGCCTCCGGGGGCTAAAGAGCTTCTCCGCCTGGTCGCGGTAGTGCGCAGACGCGGGCCGGTCGCTCTGGCCGACGGGCAGATATGTCCAGCTTTGGATCGGTTTGCTCAGCAGGACTATTTGTGTTGAGGTCTGGCCACGGTCTGCCCATCGCGTGTGGTCATCTCGCTCCGACCCGTATCCCACATTGCGCAATGTGGTCAAGCCGTAGTCCCCGCCGCCTCCAAGAGGCCAGGAGACATCGTCACGACCTACCCGGAATGTGTCACCAAAGGCTGCGTCGAGCGAACCATGATCGGACTTGAGTTTTGCCATTGCCACAGCCAGTGAGTCCACGGCCGCCTGAAGTTCCATGTCGCTTAGTTCTATTTCCGGCGCCTGCTTACCGAGAGCAGCGAGATGGAAATCGACTCGACTCGCTGCATAGGACACCTCCTCATCGCCATAGTCCTCCACGATTTGTCTGCGCCAATAGTAATACTTGAGAGCGGCGGCGGAGTCACGCCGCAAATCACCGTTCCAGGACAGCAGATCTTTGATTCCTGCCTCGTAGTCAGCGTCTGACCGAAGGAACTTGCCAAACTCCGCATCGGCCCGTTTTAGTGCAGTCAGCCATCGTTCGACACCGTAGGGGTGGACGTCGCAGGCATAGGCCATTGCCTCTTCTACGGTCACGGAGGAATCCGCGTGGAGCAGTTGCACCGCTCTGGCTCCGCGCTGGTTGGTGTGCCCACCAGACGAGCCGTAGATATAGGATAGACTCTTCTCCGGTGAAAACGGGCTATCGACCATCATGACATCCGGCGGGATGTTACAGTTCTGCATATAGCCTTGCGGCGGATTCAGTACCTGGAGGTGGTCCGAGGCGGGATGCAGACCATTCCACTCCGTTGCAGAAGTAGAGCCGTCTACGGGCTTTGACCAGTTGTACCCTGATGGACGATGCGGCACTCGGCCGGTCCTTTGATAGTAGATATTGCCGGAGGTGTCGGCCACCATAACATTCTGCGGGAATAGCTGCTGCGTGCTCAGACCCTTCATAACGCCCCGGTAGTCCTCTGCAATGTTAAACTCGCGCCACGCCTCGGCTACTTGTACCTCGTCGGCGTACGCAATCTTGGCGGCATAAGCCTTGCCGCCGCGCATGGCCACGATGGGGCCGTGGTGGGAGGACCAGACCGTTATTACCTTCGGTCCAATCCCCTTGACCTCAAGAGTCACCGCGCGCCGGCTCAGTGGCCGCCACTCTCCATCGTACTGATACTTCGTAGGGTCATCCGGCTTGAGCTTCAGCTCGTACACATCGGCTGTGTCGGGCCCCCCGGTCGTCATGGCCCAGGCCACGTTCTCATTGTGCCCTAAGCCGATGCCCGGAAACCCAGCCAAAGTGACTCCACTGCCGTGTAGCTCGCCGGCATGAATCCGAAATTCCCAGAAGCGCGAAGGCCCCCACCAAGAGAGGTGCGGGTCTATGCAGAGTATCGCCGCTCCCTCAGCGCTTCTTTGGGGTGATACTGCCCACTGGTTAGAGCCACGTGATTCTTCGTCGAAACCGGGCTGGATCCCACCTGCGCGGAGGTCTCCAAGGGCCTGGCCGATCGACCAGGAGTACAAAAAGAGCCGGCCGAACGCCACCACCATGTATTCGTCGACTTTGCGCTCGCCCCACCAAGTCGGGATGTCTTCCGGATGCGCGGCATAGAAATCATTGATTCCTCTGACAAACGCGCATATTTGTCCTCGTGTCTCCGGTCCATTCTTGTGAAAATATCGCTTGGCGGTGCCGTAGTGATCCCAGAGGTGCGCCACCGTATCCGATTGGATGCCTTTCGGACCGTCGAAGCGAGCGCTTTGGCCCATGGCCCGGAGAAAGTTCTTCAAAAGCTCTTGGGGGCGATCCTCCGCCTGCGCCCATCCCATCGCGTACGTACCGGCCTCGGTGGTGGGAGCGTAGATGTGCGGCACGCCCCATGTGTCCCGATAAACCACAGTCTTACCTGCATCCTGCCCGGCGCCCGGCAGATCCGCTGGGCGGGCGCTGCAGATCATAGTGAACACCGCAATCGAAACGCCAACGGCTCTCAACCTACACAACGTCATTTTGTCCTCCCTTCAATCACAATGATTCATCAGCGACGATACCCCACTTGGCCCACTCCGGGCCAATTCTACACACCTCAAGTCCCATGATGCCATAATCTCATCTGAATCTCAACAGGATGCCCTCTCTTTATATCTTCGTCTTGAATTCTCCGCTCGCATGCCGGGATGGCAACTCTCAGGGGACTGTGGCCGTAGGCGCGACTTTATCACGTGCGGCGAGGAGATGTCTCAGGGCTTGCTGTGCTTGCACGTCATTCGGCTTGTACGTCAGGGCCTGTCGGTAGTGGTGGATCGCCCGGTCTATCTTACCCTGGCTGACAAGGACCGTTGCGAGCCGCTTGTGGATTGTCGGCTGGTCGGGAAGGATCCGAATCGCTTCGGTCCAGTGGTGGATCGTTTGGTCGGGTCTTCCCTCCTTTAGCATGAGCAGGCCCAGGTTGTAGTGCAAGATGTCGTTGTTGCTCGTTACGGCGATGGTATGCTCGTAGAGAGCAACGCTGTTTCTCCAATACGATAGCTGGCGCCAGGTCAGAATCGACAGCAGAGAAAGCACGGCGACCGCGACGGCTTTGAGCAGAGGCTTTGCGTATCTTGGTCGACTCAATAGCCGCGAAGGACCCCAGGAAACGACTATGAATAGGCCAATAAGCGGTACATATGTATAGCGGTCTGCGACCTGCTGTAAACCGACCTGAACCAGACCAATGACAGGGACAAGCGTTCCCAGATACCAGAGCCAACCAACGATGAACCAGCGGTAGGTCTGGCGGAAGCGGACAGCCGTGACCGAAATTGCCAATAGCAGCAACACTGCGGCGACGACGTGCCAAGCAGGCAGGTCGCGGCCCGGATGGGGGTAAAGGATACCCAAGCGGACCGGCCAGAACATCTTCCCGGCGTACAGCACATACGCGACTACGGCATTTCCCAACCGATATACCAGGGGCATTTGTTTGACGAGCGTGGCCTTCGACTGGATCAAGAGAATTATGCCGCTGGCGATTACAGAAAGCGCGATGAGCGGCAGCTTCTCAACGAAGCACTTTCCAAGTGACATCTTCCGGGCAGCCTGGCGGCTACGTCTGCGTCCGCGCTGCTGATCCGTAGGGCCCAGATCAAAGCGTCGCAGCGGCCAATAGTCCATCAGTACCAGGACGAACGGGAGTGTCACGAGCATCTGTTTGGCCATTAGCCCTAGTGCGAGGCTGATCGCAACCGGCAGGTAAGTTGTGAATCGCGGGCGCTCGACATAACCCGTGTAGAACCACATTGTCAGCAACCAGAACAGGGTGCTGAGCGTGTCTTTACGCTCAGAGACCCAAGCGACCGACTCGACGTGCAGCGGATGCAGTGCGAAAAGCGCCGCAAGAAATGCACTGGGCCAGAAATCTCCGGTCATGCGCCTAAACAGCAGAAATAGAAGCAGCGTGTTCGCAATATGGTAAACGACGTTTACCAGGTGATGGCCCGCAGGGTTTGTGCCAAAGAGCTGGCAATCAAGCATATGAGTAAGCCAGACAAGGGGGTGCCAGTTCCAGGCGTGGTTGGTCGTAATAGCCCACTTTAGGCCCTCCAAGGTGAGGCCTGCCTTTACATGCGGATTGTTGGTGACGTACATGTCGTCATCGAAGTCGATAAAGTTGTGATTGCGCACCTGCGAGTATACTACGAATGTGCCCAGCGCCAGCGCCATGCAGAGAGACAGAGTTAAGATTCTGTAGTGCAATCTGTTCATCTATCTCTGGGGACGGGGGAATAATTTCGATTGGATCAGCCTCATCCTTGCCAGGCGAAAGACAAGGGCCGTTCGCAGACAGCCCAGGCCATATGTGATGCAACGCCGAAAATTTATTGAGGACACCTCTGCTGTGTAGCTTGTCGGACAGCTCACCTCGGCTACGGTGTGGCTGAGCCACAGTACCTGCAGTAGCATCTGGTTGTCGAACACAAAATCGTCTGAGTTGGCGTCGAGGTCCAATTGCTCGAGCAACTCGCGGGAGAATGCCCGGAAGCCGGTGTGGTACTCGGATAGCTTCGCCCCCGTGAAGACGTTTTCCACGAGGGTTAGAAAGCGATTCGCGACGTATCGCCAGACAGGCATGCCGCCTTTTATCGCATGGCCGCCAAGGATGCGAGAGGCAAGTACGCAGGAATAGAGGTCGTTGCCGATCAGAGAGACCATGGCAGGAATCAGTTTGGGAGTGTACTGATAGTCCGGATGGACCATGATGACTATATCGCCGCCTTGTTCCAGCGCGAGTTTATAACAAGTCTTCTGGTTGGCGCCGTACCCACGGTTGTGGGCGTGGGTGTGGACCGTGGTGTTGGGCAGTCCGGCTGCAATCTCGGCCGTCTCGTCGCTGCTTGCGTCGTCAACGAGGATAACGTGGTCGACGATTTGCTCGGCCATGACCTCGTCGTAGGTGCGACGAAGTGTGGCAGCCGCATTATAGGCTGGCATCACGACAATGACTCTCTTACCTTTGAACATGCAAGACCTCGTATGAAGTGATTATAGCAGTTTGTCGCCGCAGCGGGAAGAAAGTGCTCGAGGTCAACTGGGCGTGCTATGTCTCTACTTTTTTGAACACAAATTCCATTGTACCACCCCTGCGCACAGCAGCTTCGAGCGCGGCGAGCATGGCAAACAAAGGAAACGTAGAGACCCAGAATAGTTTCTGTGCAAGAACGCGCCATTTAGGACAGTCGCTGATGTATTCAAGGTTACCCTTGAGGACTTCGAAGAGGATATCCCTTCGGCTAAGGAGACTGTTGAGGATGCTCTGTTGAATACCGAACACGTTTTGCTCAATACTGAGCTGACTCTGTTCGGTGAGCTCAAGGCCGAGTTGTCTCAGCTCGGCGATCAAATCGGCCGCGCCGAGAAAGAACAAATGTCGAGGGGGATCAAGGTGAAGCCAGTTTCCGCGAAATAGTCTGCTTTGGAGACTATTGATGTTGGGCAAAGAAATGAAAAGATACCCGCCCGGTTTAAGTATGCTCTCGATAATATGCAGTGTCCTTTTTGGCTCAGCAAGGTGCTCGAAGACATGCCACATACAGATGGCGTCGAAGGAACGTTCCTTGAAATCTGTTTCGGATAAATGACCCACTTTGAGCGTCAACCCTGGGATTTTCCCGGCCCTGTCTGCCGCTTTGCCGGGCAGCTCAGTGCCGTAGCCTTCGAACCCTCGGTCGACGAGACGTCGGAGGAAATCACCGCTGCCGCACCCGACATCGAGCACCTGCGCTGGAGGCTTGAGGTACTTGCCGAGTTTTCGAGCTCTGGAAGAGCGGAAATAATCCAACGCTTTCTCGACGCAAGGTCCGAACTTCTTCGAACCTTCGCCGTAATAGCTGTCCGCGTATGCCAACTCTACCTGCTTCGGGGTGGGTTTCGGGACGAGAAAGACGGCGCGGCACACAGAGCAGCGGTGGAGCGCGAATTCATCTTCATAAATGCTCTTGGTCCTGTACAGCAGTGTGCTCAATGTCGCCCCACAGTAGGTACAGGGACTAGTCTCATCGAGCGGGGGGGGTGTTTTGGAGGTGTCTGTATTTCCAGGCATTTTCCAGCTGTTTTGCACCGGTATGCAGCATTGTCAACCAACATTTGACATTTGCACCGCCCGAAGCCGTGCTCAATCGCACGCAATATCAGATGCGGCTTTCAATCTCAATGACTCAGCGTTGCTTCACGGTGTGGTGCCTCATCTTTTCGAGGCTGCTTTCTTTCCCCTTTTCTTTGTTGCTGGAGCGTTCTTGAAGTACTCCAAGTCAACCTTCCCCTGTTTAGGATTCTCTGAGGTCAGGGGCTCCGTGTCGCCGAAGAGTCTTTGCTGTCTGGCCATTAACTTCATCAAGCCTTCAATTCTCCCGGCGTGTGCCGGGTCATCAGCGAGATTGTTCGTCTCGTGTGGGTCGCTCTCCAGATTGAACAATTGGGTTTTATTGATTTGGGGGTACCGGATGAGCTTCCACCGCCCCTGTCGTACAGCCCTCTGGAGATCCTTGTAAGCGAGGAAAATCGTTCGGCGCACTCGTTGCTCTCTGCCCCGAATGATCGTCGCGAGGCTCTTGCCGTCAAGCCCCTCCGGAACCCTCTCGCCGATCAGGTCACACACCGTCGGGAACACATCAAACAGGTAAACAAACGCATCTGAGGACTCACCCTTTGGAATGCCCGGCCCGGCGAACACCAACGGTACGCCCATGCTATGCTCGTACAGGCTCTGTTTGCCCATCAAACCATGGCTGCCGACCGCCAGACCCTGATCCGACGAGAAGATGATTACGGTATTGTCGTATTCGCCGATTTCCTTGAGAGTCTCAACGATTCTGCCGATCTGCTCATCAAGATATGTGATCACGGCGTAGTAGTCCCTGAGGTGTTGTCGGATGACCGCCTCTGTTCGCGGCCAAGGTGCAAGACGCTCATCACGGATAACCAAATCGCCATTGTCAAAAGGATGGAACGGCTGAAAGTTGGCCGGTAACGGGATCTTCTCGACATCGTACTTATCCAAGTATTCTTGGGTTGCCACCCGTGGATCGTGCGGTGTACCAAAGGCTAAGTACATGAAGAATGGCTTGTCTTTCTCACGTCGTTTCAGAAACGCAATTGCGTCGTCGGCGACCAGTTTGCCCGGATGTCCCGATCGGCGAACCGCCCCATCTTCCAGATAGTGACTGTGTGCGAAGGATTTGTGAACCTCTCTGTCGGTGTTGCCCCTCTTGCCATGATGGTAGGAGACATAGCCCGCTTCGTTCATCGATCTGGGAAAGTTGGGGGCGTCTGCCGGCATACCCCTGACCGAAAACCATGCACGGCCGCGAAGCGTCATCATTCGACTCGGCAGGCATACCGCGCCGCTGAAACCACCCATGCAATAGGCATTTCTGAATGCGAAACCGGACTCTACGAGTTTATCCAGATTGGGCGTACTGATGTGCGGGTTGCCGAGCGCACCGACAGTATCTTCCCGCTGGTCGTCGCTGAAGAGAAACAAGACGTTCGGTTTCGTTGATCGGGTCCGCCCCGATGCTGCTGCGGCAGCCCGCACCGCAGTGGGTGCCGTCAGGATCGCCCCCGCTCTGAGCCCAGCGGCTTTGATAAACTCTCGTCGGTTCATTTCTACTGACTCCTGCTTGACAGCTATTCTAGTGCATCTGCACGAGTTTGTTAACTAAATTCCGCGGGCAGAACCGATTCTGGGGCTGCGGCAACGCACTCTGGGTATCGCAACCAAGTGAGCGGCCGCGTGACACGAATGCTCTCGGTATTGCCTTGCGGGTGGTGCCAGCTGAGTTGTAGCGCTGAATGTAACCCCGAGCAATTACCAAGGGTACCTGACCCAAAGAACCCTTGACACGGGAGCGAACTGATGGTAGAAACTAGGCAAATATGTCGGCCGTATCTATGTCCCAGAGCCTCCCTTCGTTAGGACTCCGGGTAGTCCGGCACAGATTAACTGTGTAGTTAAAGTGAGAAAAGGAGCCCGCTCATGTCTAACAAATCAAGACTCTCGGTGAGTGTGGTAGTACTATCTCTTGTGTGCACGACCGTTGCGTTCGCGGAGATTCCACAGGCAGTTGGCTTTTGGCGATTTGAGGGCAACGCCGTCGACTCTGGAACTGGCGGCAACAATGGAACCCTCGTCGGCAGCGCCGCAATCGTCTCGGACATCGTCCGTGGCAGATGCCTCAACTTAGACGGCGAAGGCTATGTTGATATCCGAGCTAGTGTCACCGAACTCGGCGCGGACGATTTCACAATTGCAGCCTGGGTCAAAACGACCGAAAGGGGTGTACCCATCCTATCCAAGTGTAACGGTGACGAGGAGTGGGAAGAAAACGAAAAAGAACTCTACATAGCTGCCGCCGAGCTCTCCGAGTACGACAACGATGGGACAGTCGAATACGTGGGTAACAGTTGCGACTGGATCCGAGGCAGCGCACGAGCCAATGATGGCCGGTGGCACCATATAGCTGTGACATGGAACGCAGACGAGGAGGAGGGTAATGTGTACCTCGATGGTGTGAAAGGCACAGACGCAGCGGGTTTTGACGGAGGTGAAGACAACGAGGATGATGTGGTGAGAATAGGCTTCTCGGCCGGCGGTCATACCGAGAGCAGTTTTGTGGGCCGGCTCGACGACGTAGCTATCTTCGATGTTGCGCTGTCGGCAGGGCAGATCACCGAACAGATGCGGTTCACCAGCCTTGTCGCCCGAAGGGCCGGCGCGGCACCTGCCGCGCGCCGAGATAAGGTCGTTACCCTTGATACGGATCCGGCTCTGCTCGGCTGGTGGAAGTTCGACGAAGCCTCCGGCAAGACCGCCGCAGGCTCGTCAAAGCATGGTCGAAAAGGTGCACTCAAGGGTGGGCTATCGTTTGACCAAGCCTCGGCTCCGGGCAGAACCGGTAAGGCGTTGAAGTTCGATGGCCGTGAAGGCTATGTGGAGATAACCAACTACAAAGGTGTGGCGGGGACAAAACCTCGTACCGTTGCAGCCTGGATAAAGACAGCCGATGACAGGGGCAGAATCATCTCCTGGGGTGCGGATGATTTCGGCCAGATGTGGAATCTCGCATTCATCAGGGGTCGCGTCGGTGTCAGTCCCAACGGCGGGTATCTCTACATGAATGAGGGTGTGGATGACGATGAGTGGCATCATGTGGCGGCGGCGGTCCGCGAGGCGGAGCTGCCGAACCTGCACGATGATGTAATCCTCTATTTGGACGGCGAATTGGCAGAAATCCACGATATCGGCCTGTTGGACCTGTGGCCAATCCAAACCGGCAGCGACATAAACGTTACCGTAGGCAGGGGATTCAAGGGCCTTATTGACGATGTCCGCATCTATGGGCGTGATCTGTCCGATGACGAGGTCAAAGCCCTGTTTAAGTTGCAGAGCAATCGTCCGCTGCCCAAGCCTCGGCCGTGACGCGGGCAGGATTGGACATGCACTCGTGAGGAGTGTATAATGACGTCTCCAAAGAATTGGGTGGTTTTTTACTGTATGACCTGGGCAGAAGCAGACATCTGAACTTCCGAAAGGAGATTACCTATGGATCACAAGCAAGTCAGCCGGCGTCAGTTCATGCGCGACGGCGCAATGGCAGCGGCAGGGGTCGCGGTGGGTCTCGGCACGAAGGCCCTATCTGCCGAATCGACAAGCACCTCCAAGATCCTGAACTACAATCCGAACATGGAGTACCGCCGACAGGGCAAGACCAACCTAATGGTTTCGGCCGTTTGCTTGGGCGGCCACTCAAGCAGCGACGCCACGGAACGCCATGAAATCATCAGCCGTTGCATCGATGCGGGCATCAACTACATCGACGCTTGTACCGACGGCGAGGTCCGCAGAGACGCCAGAGCCCTCCGAGGCCGCCGCGACAAGATGTACCTGGCTGCATCCCACTGCGGCCACGAGATTCGTAACGAGAACTACCGCACCGCCAAGAAACTGCTCGAAGTGCTCGACGGCATGCTGAGAGACTCCAAACAGGAATACACCGACTTGTGGCGTATCACTTGCTATGAGCCCGGAGGAAGGCACTCGTTCAACACCGCCTGCGAGATGATGGAGGCCCTTGAGAAGGCCAAGAAGCAGGGTAAAGCCCGGTTCATCGGCTTCTCTACTCACGACCGCCGCTGGATCAAATTCATGATAGAGTACTTCCCCCAAGTTGATGTCGTCTGTTTCCCATTCACCACTATGAGCAAGGTCGCACCGAAAGACAGTGTCTTCGACGCGCTCAAGAAATGTGACGTCGGTGCTTTCGGCATCAAGCCTTTTGCCGCAGCCTCGCTGTTTACCGGCAAGCGAACCGAAGACGACCGACGGGCGCGTCTGGCCATCCGGTACATCCTACACAGTGACACCGTCATACCCATTCCTGGTATGAACGATGTGCGTCACGTTGACAACGTTGCCAAGGCTGTGATGGAACGCCGCGAGTTGGATGTTAAGGAGACCGCCGAGCTCGAAAACGCCGGCAAACAGATGCTGGCAAAGCTGCCTGCCAACTATCAGTGGCTCAAGAACTGGCAATACGTTTGATCGCTACAATCCAGCGGCAGTCTGCCCGCGATTATAGCTTGAGAAGGGTCCCAACGCATGAAGTACAGCTCTCTACTGCTGGCGCTTGCGACGATGCTGATCGCGGCGGCAGGCTGTGAGCAAGCAACCACGACAGAGCAGGCAGGCGTCGATTCAGCAAGCAAGGCTAACACCACGCCCACCTCAGGTCAGCAATCTGCGGCTGATGAGGAACCTCCTCTGTTGCTTGATGATGAACCGCCGCTTCTGCTTGACGACGAGCCTCCGCTGCTCCTTGATGACAGCGCCGCCAAACCGGCGATGGATTCAGGCGCCGACAACAGTCGCTGTTTTGTCTGTCACATTAACTACACACAGGAAGATATTGCTGTCACTCATGCCCGGGCAGGCATAGGCTGTAAGGACTGTCACGGTGAAAGCGACGCCCACATCGCCGATGAATCTTGGGCGTCAGGCGGCAACGGCACGGCTCCTGATAGGATGTACACGCGCGACAAGATCAATCCGGCCTGCATGGCGTGCCACCCCAAGAGCACGATTGACGCGCCGCAGCACGAACCTCTGTTTGCCGGTCCGGGCGATCAGAAGTACTGCACCGATTGCCACGGCGAGCATCGTTTGCCAAGCCGCAGATGCAAATGGAAATAGTGGCCGAACTGTGGGACCCGTGCGCGGGGTCGCCAGAATCTCTTGAAGCACACACGGGGGTATCCCGCGGAAGAACATCTACTGGCCTTTCGCTCCTGGTACGCTTGACAACCGCCGTGACTAAGGATACAAGATAGTCCGTGTCGAAGTAGTGGTCTCCCGAGCCGGGATAGACAGCCAGTCGCGCTTGCGGCGCCGGTTGCAGGGACGTGAGGGGCCTCAAGGATGACAATCTTAGTGGGCATCGACGAAGCCGGTTTCGGACCGATCTTGGGACCGTTGGTTGTGTCTTCGGCCACTTTTCGGCTCCCACAAGAGCTGGTGTCGGCTGATCTGTGGCACGTTCTCAGAAGAAGCCTTGCCAATAGGCGAAAGCGACTCGCGGGCCGCCTGCTCGTTGCCGACAGCAAGAAGGCACACAGCAAGTCTCTGGGAACCAAGCACCTCGAAAGGACCGTTCTGGCTGCCATGCGGTGCCTTGGCAAGCAGCCGGTCAGCCTCGCGGAACTGATGACTCTGCTGTGCCCGGATTGCCTGGAACGATTGCGCGAGTACCCCTGGTACAGAGATGCCGGCAATCACATGATTGCAGGCGCCGACCCTGATAAGGCCATCGCCTCGTCGGTGCTGGCCGACGATATGGCCTCGCACGGTGTCAATTTGCTGGACCTGAGAAGCTGCTGCTTCGATGTTGCCTTCTACAACAAGATGGTCCGTAACGTCAGGAACAAGGCGAGCGTTCTTTTTACCGCTACGTGCGGGTTGATAAAGCACGCCCTTGACAACTTCACCGAAGACGACCTCTGCATCATCGCCGACAGGCAGGGCGGGCGTGTTCACTACCGCAAAAGCCTGCTGAGGATGTTTCCGGAGATGGAATTGAAGATCCTTCGTGAGGATCCGAAGGCTAGCAGCTATGAACTGCGCCGGCCGACGTACAAATCTGAAGGTCCCCAATGCGTGACACGCTTGCACTTTGTCGTCGGCGCCGACGAGCGCTTCCTGCCCGTGTCATTGGCTTCAATGGTCAGTAAGTATCTAAGAGAGCTGCTCGTATCCAGCATAAACGGCTACTTCGTGAGTTTCGCGGCGGATTTGAAACCAACGGCGGGTTACTGGAAGGATGGTCTACGCTTTATTGAGGACCTTAAAACCAATCTGCCGCACATCCCGTTCGACGGCGATCAGTTGGTCCGATGTCGTTAGGTATGCCTACAACGTCTTCGCTAATTCCTCGGTAAGCTGGCGAATCTGCCGCTTCTCCTCTCCGATAATCTTGTCTATTGTCTCTTCGCTGGCCGGGTCGCGCGCGAAGTCTTTCAAGCCGCTGTAGAAAATCGCGGCCTCGTTTGCCCGTCTGATCGCATCTCTGAGTATCTCTGCTTTCGTCTCCTTGCCGGTCAGCCTTCCTGCCGAGCCGCGCTTCGTGCCGAACCACGTAAGGCCTGCCATCACCTCGGGATTTGACAGCACGTAATTATCCGGATCGAATGTCCCGAATTCCCCCGTCTTCTCAGAGAAGCGCTTTCTCATCTCCACCCAGAGCTTCTCGTGCCTCGCCTTCCAAGTTGCCAGCATATAGTACGTATCACGGAGCTCAGGATCGCTGAAGAGTTCCGCCGCCTTCAGGTAGAAGGTCGCCCCGTTGTGCTCGATTTGCTCAGCGATCTCAAGAACCTCGAAGACATTGAACTTGGTTTCCATAGCTGTGCTTTCTCGAAGAGGGTACTACCTTCCTCAAAAACACTACGTCGACCACAGTTGCTGGTTCGGGCTGCAGACGTATAATCTCCCTGCATCCACCTACCTGTCGTTTATATTATACCCGATGTGCGACCACAAATCAAGCAAAATAGACGGCTTCCCATCGATGTCAGCCTGGCTTCACCTACAGTGCCTATTTTTTGGGACCTTCGGCGGCAAATTTGCCTCCAGCGTTGCGCCCGCGCCGGCGTCATTTAGCTGCGCTCGCCAACCCAAGAGTTCGAGGCGATAATACAGCCCCCCTCGGCTCAGATTCGCCGCTGACATACTCTGAGCACAGCGGCCGCCCGAATTCTGGCCTGCTTGATGGCGATCAGGGCATCGCCGACCTGCTCGAATCCGAACTCCTGAACATGGGGTTCAATTGGAATCTGGTCCGCCAGCGGGAGGAACTCCTCGGCGTCAAGGCGCGTGACGTTCGCCACACTCTTTATCTCCCGCTCATGCCACAGGTACTTCGCATAGTCCAATTCCGGTACTGGCGTCGCCTTACGAATCGCATTTATGACCAGTCGGCCGCCCTTGTCCATAACGAAAAGGGCATCCCGAACGGCCTCGCCCACTGGCGTAAAGTCAATCGCTCTGTTGACTTTCGCCGGGGGTTGTTCACCCGGCAACCCGGCCCAGGCTGCGCCTAGGTGCTTGGCCAGATCCCTGTGCTCGCTGCTTCTCGTGAAAACAAAAACGTCGCTATTGGGGAACCTGTGTCGGACGATCTGTATCACGATGTGCGCAGATGCCCCAAAGCCGAAGAGGCCAACGATTTCTCCATCGGCAATCTCGCACAGACGCACAGCCCGATACCCGATCACCCCCGCACACAAAAGTGGCGCCGCCTGCGAATCAGAAAACCGTCCCGGTATCGGATAGGCAAACTTCTCTGAGACAACCATGTACTCTGCGTAGCCGCCGTGGGCATCCTTGCCGGTCCACTTGGCCTCGTTGCAGAGATTCTCTCTGCCTGTCTTGCAGAACTCGCACTCGCTACAGGCCCAATAGAGCCACGTGACTCCGACCCGGTCACCTGTGTTGTACCTGTCTGCCTTCGGTCCCTTTGTGGCCACCGTTCCCACCACCTGGTGACCCAACACGACGGGTAGCTTCGGCGGAGTCAGCCTGCCCTCAATCTGGTCAAGGTCGGTATGACAAAGCCCGCAGACTGACACCTGCAGCACTATTTGATCGTCTGTGGGGTCAGGTCTCGGTAAATCGACTATTCCAAGGGGCTTGTCCTCAACAGGAGCCGTCTTCCGCAACACAATTGCCTTCACCGCGAGGTCTCCGCTTTGAGCTGTTTCTCAAAAACGTCGTAGCTGTCTTGACCGTAGAGGCAAAACACAACCCGTTGCAAGGCTATTTCGGTTCGCAGATAATCGATAGTTGTCTTGAGCATGATCTCGGCACACCTCTCGATGGGAAACCCAAAGATACCCGCACTGATCGCCGGAAACGAGATGCTTCTCAGGTTGTTCTCATCGGCCACCTTGAGCGAGTTCAACGTGGCATTCCTGAGCTTTTCGTCTTCATCTCCTTCGCCCATGCGAGGTCCGACGGCGTGGATCACATGCTTAGCCTTCAAGTTGCCGGCGGTAGTAATCACAGCCCCACCTACGAACGTTCCTCCTATCTTGTTGCATTCGGCCTGGATGACCGGCCCGCCTTTTCTCCTGATTGCTCCTGCAACGCCACCACCCAAACTCAGACGAGTGTTCGCTGCGTTGACAATCGCATCGGTTTCCATCTCGGTAATGTCGCCTTCCACCAGTTCCAGAACTCGATTTTCAATTTCCACCTTCATAGGTCTTGACCTCCCGAAAGCGCTGACAAACGCGTAGATTACTGCATTCAGGCCGGATTAGAAACAAAATCTCGATGCCCCAGGCAAGATGCGGCACTTTCCACGTTTGACAGCTTTACTCCGATCTGACAGGGTATATGGTTGGAGAAGAGGCAACACGAATCAGCTTTCTCATGTACTTGCGGGCCTTCCTTGCTGTGCAGAGCACGTACAACGTGGCTTGAGGATGGGGGAGGCGGCCGGGACATGAGAGGGTGGGCAAATCGCAGAATCTGGCGGGAGTCCCTGTTCTGATGTTGGCACCGGTCGGCGCTACGGCCTCTGCCATATCATGAAGCACTTGCGCAGTGGGGCTAACCCATACCGGTCCTGGGCCAGCCGACCGTTACAGGCGCCACGACAAAATTCTGGCCTCTAAATACAAACGGATAAAGGGTTTAGGCTCGGCGAAGTCCGTGGCGACCAAACCTCGACACGAGAAGATTTTCAAGTAATTCCACAAATGAGCGCAGCGCCGAGCAGTTTCGCGCGGATGGATTAGTGAAAGCAGTTGGGGCGGACGTGGCCCCCGCATCGAAAGAGAAATGGACGATCGAAAGGATAGAACGATGAAACTCAAGGGAATCTGCGATGTTCTTGGTGAAAGGAGGTGATGCTAATGAGGCAAAGTAGTCTGCGGTAGAGGCGAATCGAATTTAGTCAAACCAGAAATCAGAAGTGGAAGGAGTAAACAATGACGACAAGAAGGACAAAAACTACAGCCGGCTTGGTGTTGCTGGCCGGTGTGCTCCTGCTCACGGGGATCGTTTGGGCCAAGGCCACAAAGGACACGGTCGAGGGCACATTTGGATACGCACCGACATCTTGGCCTCCTCCCAGGTTGTGGACTGACGAGGAGGGGGTAACGCACATGCGAGATATATCCTATTGGGCATGGTCGACTGGTGGGCTGGATATAACTATGTACGGAACGTGCAACCACAATCGAGATATGGCTACCGGCGATGGCGACTTTTGGGGCGACGATCATACCGTTGAGGTTTCCTGGGGAGATCTCACGGGTACCTTTCGAGGGCGCTACGGCGGCATAACCGTAAACCATGCAGGCTCCTCGAACCATTCCTATCAAGGCATCAGCGGGGACTTCGTGGGCTGGAAGCTGAGGTTCGACGCGACTTGGGACTTTGTCGGCAAAACGGGAGCTTTTGAAGGAGTCCTCCACAACCCGCATGGTGAATGACGAGATGGAGGAGGCCACATGTCTCCTCCATGACGTTCCACAGATTGTTGAACTCAGCGGAGTGAATTCTTAGGAGGCAAATGCAATGAAGGCAAGAATGAAAGAACCAACATCAATCAGAACCGTCGGTACGCTCGCATTACTGATCGTTTCAGGCTTAGCTTTGGCAGCCAGCCGCGAACCGGTGTCTGTTTCCGGCCAGGTGGATCTAAACACCTTTGAGGGTACTGCAACTGTCACCATCCCGGGTCAACAGTTGGAAGGCACGGTCCAGGTCATCCCGCTCGCACCGCCTGAGCCAAAGGATGGTGGGCTCTACTTCCCCGTGGTTGAGCATTGGTTCATGTTCCCGGATGCAGAGAACCCCACGGACATCCTCATCACAACCGGCGAGGAGTTGGCGATGCCCACTGATGAGAACCCGGCAGTCTACACCCTGCACGGCAATATGGAGATTATCGCCGAGTCCGCGCAGCCGGAGGAGGGGCCATCGGCGACCGGCCAGTTCCAAGGTGTCTCTGGAGAACTGCGCGTCAACGGCCAGATGGACTTCTCGGTTGGGCAGGCCACCTTTGAGGCTCATGGCACAATCTCCCGTTGAAGAAGTGACTGACCACGAGAGCTGATCGAACGTGTGGAAAGCCACTTGTCGCCGAACATTGAGGGCTGGTGGTCGGTTAATGCTGCCAGCCCTTCGCACACTGTTGTGCCCCTGCCCCCGGCACTTCTTCCTCAAACCTTTGGACACGGCGCGCAAATATTTGTAGTCGCCTACCTGATTCGATGGCTGAGCGGATAGACGGCCGTTCAAGCCGGCTACACCCATGCTACCCCTTCTCATTGGATTTTATGCGCTCGGGGCCGCACGGCCTTGACGCAGAGCACGCGGAACAATAGAATCGCTCACTTCGGTCAGGCTCCGCAGCGAAAGGCGTACCGCAGCTGAATGTTCAAAGCACGACTTCGTAGAGGTGGAAAGGACGACATGGCAAGAGTCAACGAGAACTTCCTGAAGCTGCAGGCCGGCTATCTGTTCCCGGAAGTCGGTAGGCGGGTCCGCGCTTTCAAAGAGAGGAATCCCCGCGCGGATTTAATCAGCATGGGCATCGGCGATGTGACCCAGCCGTTGGCACCAGCGGTCATTGAGGCGATGCACAAGGCCGTCGATGAAATGGCCCGCGCAGAAACGTTGAGAGGCTACGACGACAGCGGGATCGGCTACGAGTTCCTCAGAGAGGCCATCAGGCAAAATGATTTTCAGGCCCGTGGGGTCGATGTCGACGTCGATGAGATCTTCGTCAGCGACGGGGCAAAGTGCGACACGGCAAACATACAGGAGATTTTTGGTCTGGACAACGTTGTGGCGCTAACCGATCCCGTCTATCCCGTATATGTGGACACCAACGTCATGGCCGGCAGGACGGGCCAGGCCAATGACGACGGCCAGTATGATGATGTCGTCTACATGCCTTGCACCGCAGAAAACGGCTTCGTTCCTGAGCCGCCGGACCGTTCCGTCGATCTCATATACCTGTGTTTTCCCAATAACCCTACGGGCGCAGTTGCCAGGAAGGCAGATTTGGCCAAGTGGGTCGATTTTGCCCGCTCAAATGAGGCAGTGATTCTCTTCGATGCCGCCTACGAGGCCTTTATCACCGACCCGGAGATTCCCCACTCAATTTACGAGGTTGACGGTGCCAAGGAGGTTGCGATCGAGTTTCGAAGCTTCTCAAAGACGGCCGGTTTTACGGGAGTACGGTGTGCCTTCGCTGTCGTGCCGAGGCAAGTCAAGGCTCGGACCGAAGACGGCAGGGCGGTTGAGCTTCGTCCGTTGTGGAGCAGACGGCACTGCACCAAATTCAACGGTGTATCATACGTCACCCAGGCAGGAGCTGCGGCCGTCTACAGCCCAGAGGGCAAGAAGCAAACAAGGCAGATCATTGACCTCTATATGGCCAACGCCGTCCTAATCCGGCAGTCACTTGCAAAGCTCGGCTACAAGGTCTACGGCGGAGTCAACGCTCCCTATATCTGGCTCAAGACACCCGCCGGCCTGAGCTCCTGGGACTTCTTTGACCAACTGCTGCAGAAAGCGAACGTGATCAGCACACCCGGTGCGGGCTTCGGACCGTCCGGGGAAGGTTATCTGCGGCTGACCGCCTTCGCTGCTCCAGATAACGTAAAAGAGGCTCTGAGCCGTATTGCGACTCGGATGTAGTCCGAAACAGGGTGCTGCTGGAGGCTCCGGATTCCGGCAAGGACTGATCGGCAGTCAGCAAGAACGCGCCATGGCAAAACAAACAACAGCATATGTCGGACTCGGCAGCAACCTGGGCGATAGAGATCTCGCCATTAGAACGGCTCTGAAAATGCTCGCCGAAGCCGATCAGATCGAGCTTGCTTGCGCGAGCGACATAATCGAAACGGGGCCGCTGGGCCAGGCGGACCAGCCGCAATATCTGAACGCCGTCGCGAAGGTGGGCACTACTCTGGATGTGGAGAGTTTGTATGAGGCTCTCGCCGATACCGAGGGCCGGCTTGGCAGAAGACGGGATGGGAAATGGACCTCCCGACCCATCGACCTAGATCTTTTGCTATTTGGCCAGGAGGTCATAGACTTACCTCATCTGACCGTCCCACACCGGCAGATGCACGTTCGTTCGTTCGTATTAGTCGGTCTTTGCCAGCTCACTCCTGATTTGCTGCATCCCACGATCAAAGTATCGGTCAGAGAGCTTGCGGGCCGGCTCGCAGGTCGCGATTTCGTCCTCGACCCCCACCGTCCGCAACTCATAAGCGTCGCGGGCATCATTGGCGCGGGAAAGACCACCCTGGCCAGAAAACTGGCAAGCGCACTCGGCTGTCAAATGTTGGCCGAACCCTACGATGAGAATCCGTTTCTCCCGCAGGTTTACGCGGGCAGAAAAGAGCTCGCGCTGGAGTCGCAGCTATTCTTCCTCAACGGCAGGGTCCGGCAACTAAACGGCAGCACCTTCGCCCGGGGCCGGGTAGCTATCACCGACTATGTATTCGATAAAGAATTCGTCTATGCCAGGCGGCTGCTCGATCCCCAGCAGCTTGCCTCGTATCAACGCCGCTTCGCACATCTTGCCGCCGGAGTCCCCTCGCCGGTCTTGGTGATATACATACAGGATTCGCCCCGGCACTGTCTGAACCGCATCCACAAGCGCAACCGGCCTTATGAGCAGGTCATCGGCCTACCCTTCTTGGAGGCGCTAGATTCTGACTACGAGCAGCTCTTCGCCGATTGGAAAGCCTGTCCTGTCATCCGCATAGAGACATCGGATCTGGATTATGCTGACGAGGCCAGCATCGACCGTCTGGCAAGCCAAATAAGACACTACGTTGCGACAGCGCCTTGATCCAGGTGGATATGGAAGTTGCAGAGACAATAGACTCGGTCAGAGAGCTGGTAAAAGCTGCTCGCAGCGAAGGTAGGACGATTGGCCTTGTCCCGACGATGGGAGCGCTGCACGTGGGCCACGTATCGCTTATCGAGGCGGCCGCCAAGCAGACCGGCTTCGTCGTCGTTAGCATATTCGTCAACCCCACTCAGTTCGGCCCCGGCGAAGACTTGGAGAAGTACCCCCGACCGCTCGAAGCCGACCTAAGGATTTGCGGAGATAGGGGAGTGGACTTGGTCTTTGTGCCCACGCCGGAGCAAATGTACGGCGCGGAGAATCTCACGTGGGTGACCGTCGAGAAGCTCACCGAGCCGCTCTGCGGGCAGTTTCGGCCGGCACACTTTCGTGGGGTGACAACCGTTTGCGCAAAGCTGTTCAACATTGTCTTGCCTGACATCGCATTCTTCGGCCAGAAGGACGCCCAGCAGGCCGTCGTCATCAGGAGAATGGTCGCAGATTTGAACATGCCCCTGGAAATCGTCGTCTGTCCCACAGTACGCGAGCCGGACGGCCTGGCTGTCAGCAGCAGAAATCAATACCTTGATCCCCAGCAAAGAGAGAACGCCACGCGTCTCTACAAATCCCTCAAGAAGTGCGAGGAGATGATTGGCGCCGGCGCCATCGACGCGCAAAAAATCGTCAACGAGATGCGCAAAATCCTACAAAGTATACCCGGAGCCCACATAGAATACGTGAGCATCGTAGACGCACAAACACTCCGGGATGTTGACAGCATCACCGGAAAGGTCCTTGCCGCCCTCGCTGTCAAGATCGGCTCAACTCGGCTGATCGACAACATTGTCGTAGACGCCAGCGCACGGTAGTGTATAATACGCCTCATCGTTTCACTCGGGACCCAAGTATAGATTGCGAATTACAGACTATGTTTCTAAAACTACTGAAAAGCAAGCTGCACCGAGCGGTTGTGACCGAAACGAAGTTGCACTACCCCGGCAGCATTGCCATAGATTCCGAATTCCTGGAAGCCGCTGGCATCCTGCCCTACGAGTCGGTATTGGTGGCCAATTTGAACAACGGCAAGAGGTTCGAGACCTATGTTGTTGCCGCCGAGGCAGGCTCGCGGCGGATAGCGATACTCGGCGCCGCCGCGCAATTGGCGCAGCCAAAAGAGCGGGTCATCATCTTGGCCTTTGGCTTCTGCACGCCGGAGGAGGCGAAGAAGCTCAAGCCCAAGGTCGTTGTTTTTGACGAGAACAACAGCATCGTGAGCGTTGATAGGGAGTCGTGACTACGCTCGGACGCGCGCCGTACGTGGCGGGACACTATATGTAATGTATCCTGAACTCTTCGAGATTCCTTTTGTCCATCTGACCGTAAAGAGCTACGGCTTCATGATGGTGATAGGCTTTCTCGCAGCCGTATCCATCATACGGTACCTCAGCCGCGACATAACACCAGATCCCCAGCTCATCACCAATGCGGCCCTATATTCACTAATAGCAGGCGTAGTCGGAGCGCGTCTATTCTTCGTTTTTCACCACTTCGACCAATTCCGTGACAATTTGTTCGCTACGTTAGCCATTTGGAAGGGCGGGCTGGAGCTGCTGGGCGGCGTCATTTTGGCCATACCGCTCATATTCTTTTATCTCGTTTATCACAAGCTCCCCATCCGCAAGTATCTCGATATCCTTGCCATCGGCCTGATGCTGGCGCTCACTTTCGGCAGAATCGGCTGCTTCCTGAACGGCTGCTGCTACGGCAAGCCGACGAGTCTGCCCTGGGGTGTCCGTTTCCCCTACAATTCCTTCGCCTACGTCAGCCAGGTAAACGCCGACCCCAAGAGGAACAGATCGGAACCCCAATTGGAATTGCCCCGCGACGAATATCTGGGCCACATTTACGAAGATGGAAAATGGTACCCGAAGGCATTCGAAGAGTTGACGGAGCAGCAGAAGAAAGAGGTTACGGAAGGCAAATACCGCAGTTTGCCCGTGCACCCGACGCAGTTGTACTCCTCGGCAAGCGGCGCGCTCTCATGCCTTATACTCTACTTGTTCTGGCGCAGATCTCAGAAGGTTCAACGTTCCGAAGGCATGCGAGCACTGCTTGCCAAGCCGGGCTGTACCTTTGCCCTGATGTTCATCCTCTATGGCGTGACGCGATTTCTCATAGAGTTCGTCCGCGATGATAATCCCTTTGAGCTGGCCGGACTGACGATATCCCAACTCCTTAATATTGGCCTGATAACCCTCGGCATAGCCCTTATGGCAGCATTTCAGAAAGCCAAACTCAAACAACCTGCTTCCATCCCTAAGGGCTGAGTGTCGTCTCTGATTGTTGTGCCAAGCGACGAAAGCATCGCCGGAGCCGGAGCACTCTGGGAGTTTTTCAGTTGAACATTTCCGAGAATTGACCATACTATACGTATGGGCCTTTACGACAGAGACTACACCAGGACAGATTCAGGAGCACAGTTCTACGGTGCCCCGCGGATGCGCATGTCTTTTCCGCGGATGACACCTGCCGTCAAATCGCTCATGATCGCGAACTTCGTAGTCTTTTTTGCCGGAGCCATCCTTTTTCCAAGGAATATACAAGTGCCCGGTATGCAGTATCCCCTGAACCTCCTCGAGATGTGGTGTTCGGTCTTTCCATACTCAATCCCTTCGGCGCTTCAGGTTTGGAGGTTGGTCACGTATCAGTTCGTCCACGGTGGCATAATGCACATCCTTTTCAACATGCTCGGCCTGTTCTTTCTGGGGCCAACCCTGGAACGACACTGGGGTAGCAAGAAATTTGTCATATTCTACTTGAGCTGTGGCGCCGCCGGTGGCCTGTTCTATATGCTGCTCGTCGCCGTCAACTTCCTCTCGTCCGGGCCGATGGTCGGAGCCTCCGGTGCGATACTTGGCATGCTCGCCGCCTGTGCTATACTTTTCCCCCACTTCGTTGTCTTCATATTCCTTTTTCCCGTGCCAATACGAGTGGCCGCGATCGGCCTGACCATCATGTATCTTTTCTTTGTCGTGACACAAGGACCGAACGCAGGCGGACACGCGGCTCACTTGGCGGGCATGGCGGCAGGCGCGGGGTACGTCTTTTCCGGGCCCTGGCGGCACAGAATCAGACTGAAAATGGCCAGCAGTACACACGAGAGGAGAATGGCAGCGAGGCGCACCCTTCAGGCCGAACTCGACCGCATCCTGCAAAAAGTCCACGACTCAGGCATCCATAGTCTGACCCTACGGGAGAAAAGGACGCTCAAGAAGGCTACTGAAGCAGAGCAGAGAAGGAACAGGTTGTAGACTACCCCCAGTGAATTGGGCTCCCCGCCGACGGACAATTAGTCAATTCCCTCAATCCCACTTGAACGGCACGGCGCCCTCTGTGAGATCTGTAAGCCGTTTCCTTATGTTCTGAGCCCGAGCTTCTTCATCCCTCCACTTGGCGATTTCATCTCTACTCTCCTTGATCCGATTTTTCAGCTCCTCAAGCCACCTCAGCAACCGTTCATAGGCGATCTGCTTTCGCCTAACGATCAAATCGAACCTCCTGCTGACCACTTCCTCTAACTCGGCGGTTAGCATCTTCTTTTGCCTGTCACTTTTTGCAGCTTTGATCTGTCTGAGCAGTTCATCTCGCTTTTTCTTCAGTTCCAAATCCTCTTTTAGGACCTCGGCCAGCTCGGGATTCCTCCTCTCCTCCTCGAAAATGCGCCAATACTTTTCTCTGATATGCTCATACTTCGTCATATAAAGATCGGGCTCTTGCTCTTTCAGTTTAGCCAATTCCTCGGCATCTTTGCGGTAATTCTTCCCCAGCCATTCGACAAATTCAGCGCGCCTCCTCTCCTGCCACATCTGCATACGTTCCATCACAATCTTGCTGAATTCTCCCCCGCCGTGTATTCGCAAATCGGCCTTGAACTTCTCCGGGTCATCCTCACGCAGCTTGGCCAGCTCTCTTGCCTTGTCCGGATTGTTCTCCTTCAGATACCGCATAAGCCGGTCGATATCTGCGTCTGTCAGTTCAAAACCTCGGGGCCCCCGCCTTGGTCCGCGTGGCCCGCGCGAACCCTCCTCCGTCCAGATATCGTCCTTGTCTTCCTCTTGGCTCTGCCGAGTCCAACCGGGCTGGACACATGCTGCTGTTACCACCGCAAAGGCCAAAACCAGGATGAATACACGACTTGATTCCATGGCTCCTACCCCTTCCAAAAATCGCTGTTGATCTCTGCAAGCTCCATCTCCAGCTCCTCCACAGCGATGTCGCCGTTCTTGCCATTCTCTCCCGACTGCAACATCCGGACCTGGTCCTCTATGTGTTCAATCTCCGTCTTGAAAGACGCCAGATCCAGATCATCCGTAGCGATGTCGTCACTTTCCCAGACCGCCCTCGGTATTATCGAGGCCTGGACGAGGCCGGGCGATCTGTTGTCCGTCCTAAACAAACTGCTCCCGATGGCTATCAGCACGATAACGACCGCTGCCGCCGCGACGGCCTCCCACACAACTCTTCGTGCACTGCTTCGCCGTCCGTGCGACAATCGCGCGCCAATCTCCAACTTTATACCAGCCACCAGCGCTTCATCAGGCTCGGGGGCAGGATGATCGCCAAGGACCTGCTCACCCCTGCGGACTTCTTCTGCAGCCTTTTCTGCTGTCTCAGAATCCGAGAATCTCTCGAATAGCTCCCTCAGATCTTCTTTTTTTTCGCTATTCATGCGGCCGTTACTCCATCATCTCTCGCAGTCTCTTCAGTCCCCGGTGCAGCTTCGACAAAGTTGTGCCTATGGGCTCACCCCGCATCGCCGCTATTTCCTTGAAACTCAACTGTGAATAGAAACGCAGCAATATTAGCTCCCTTGTATCTGCATCCAGTCTCGCAACTTTCACTTGCAACCGGTCAATTCTGTCGCTATCCGAAGCCCTAGATTCCGTCGTCTCGGACCCGAGTTGCTTCACCTGCGAATCAAGCAGCTTCCTTTGCCTCTGTTTGTGTCTCAGATGGTCGTGGAATATATTCGACGCTATCCTGAACAGCCAACTCTCAAAAGACCCCCCCTTATACGTTTTGATCTTTTCCACCAACTTGACAAACAGCTCGCTGAGCAGATCATCGCTGATGTCCTTGTTGCCCGTAAGTCGATAGAAATAACCATAACACCGGCTTGCATACGCATCGACAACCTCCGAAAAGCACGCCGCATCACCACTCTTACAGCCGGCTATTATCTGGGCTAAATCGTCGCCTCTTGCCATATCAGAGCGTTTCTTACGTAAGCAAAGACGCCATCTACAGTTACTTTATTGCAGAAATGGCGAAAAATGGCTCCGAATCCCTGCCCATCAGACCCTATTTACTCCCAGCTCCCACAGCGCCATAAATCCCGTTTCTTCGTCCTATGCCCCGGCTTTCGCCGCTCGCACCTGCTCCCCGTGCCCGATCTTCTCCTGTCTGTTAAAGTGCGTCCTCCTCCTGCTCATCATCCTCTGCGATCTTCCATCGCTCAGTCTCGTCGAGGTCTTCGATCTCCCGCTGCATGTACTTGAAAATCTTGTCCTGCAGCGGCGCCAGTTTCGCGTACCATTTCAGCAATTGCTGGTTGCCGCCAACCAGCATATCAAGGCGGATCAACTGCCATTTGGCCAAACACTCGGGCTCCTTGATATTGGTGAAAGGATCGCATTTGAAGGTCCTTTGGCCACCCGGACCCATCTCGCATAGATCACATTCGGTACATTGGATCATTTCTGCACCCCATTTGGGATTGGCCGGAATTCACTATTTTTGTTCTTTTCTTGCATTTAAGACTATACTACAATATGATTCAAGCTGCTGGAAGTATTTTGCGATAAAGATTTTGGCCCTTTTGTAGGAGATATGTATGTCAAAACCAAGACGCAGGCGAAAAGTGGGTAGCAAAAAGAGGCGCACTCGCTGGAAAATCCGGCATAAAATAAGCTGATCATTGTTCTTGTATCTGCCCAGCCCGGGCCATCGCGTACCAATCCTCTGGCCGGCTCTGCGGGATATCCGACGGGGCACGCACAGTACGGCAAATGGAACACTTCAGCATTACCTTCAAACCCGACGACAAACGAATTTGCATCCGCGCCGGCAGTACACTCCTCGACGCCACCAACCAGGCCGGCATTGTCTTGAATACCTTCTGCGGTGGCAAAGGCACCTGCCGCAAGTGCCTTGTAGTCGTCGACCCCAAGCAAGAGCAGGTCCTTGCCTGCCAACACACGGTCGAAAGTGATCTTACCGTGACCGTTCTGCCCGACTCAAGGTTCTTTGAGCAGAAAATCCTTGAGCACGGCATCGACACTCAAGTTGACATCGACGCCGCCGTCTGCAAAGAACATCGCCAGGGCATAGCGGCAAAAACGGCATACGGCCTTGCGGTCGACATCGGAACGACCACTGTAGTCGCCAAGCTGATCAATATGACAGACGGCCAGGTCGAAGCCACACAGGCCACTCTTAACCCCCAGACAAAATTCGGCGACGACGTCGTCAGCAGAATCGCCTACGCCCAAACCGCCGAAAGGCTTACTGAGCTCCACAAGACTGTAGTGGGCTGTATTAATGAACTTGTCGCAAGGCTTTGTGAGAGAACCTCCATAGAGGCCGAGCAGATATGTGAGATGTGTGTAGTCGGCAATACGACCATGAGCCACATCTTCCTGAATCTGCCGGTCGTCCAGCTCGGCCGGGCACCATACAGTGCATATTCACTCGATGCTCACGATGTGCCGGCCGCGCATCTTGGCCTGCAAATGAGCCCGGCCGGCAATATTCACACCGTCGAGAACATCGCTGGCTTCGTGGGTTCAGATACCACCGCCGTGGCGCTGGCCGTGGATATAGCTTCGGCCGAGGGCATGACACTCGTCGTGGATATCGGGACAAACGGCGAGCTTGTGCTGGGTACCCAGGACAGGCTCTACGCAGCAAGCTGTGCCGCTGGCCCGGCCTTGGAAGGTGCACGCATCGCTCACGGCAGTAGGGCGGCCGACGGCGCAATTGAAGCCGTGCTGGCTAACGACGACATAGACTTGGGCGTGATAGGAAATTCGCCTGCCCGCTCGATTTGCGGTAGCGGCCTGGTGGACGCCGTCGCCATGCTGCTCGATTCCGGCATTATCGATGAAACCGGGCGATTCCGGAGCCCAAATGATGTCTCGGGCGAGTTATCTCCGGCGATGCTCGCGAGAATCATCGAACAGGAGGGTCAGCTGGCCTTCTGCCTAGCCTATGACGGTGACACGGCCCGGCCCAAAGTGACCCTTACGCAAAAGGACGTTCGCGAGGTCCAGCTTGCGAAGGGGGCGATCCGAACCGGCATCAGATTGCTGCAGAATAGGCTCGGCCTCAAAGACTCCGACATAGAGCACATTCTTCTGGCCGGCGCCTTTGGCACTTATATCCGGCGGGAGAGTGCCTTGCGAATCGGCCTACTGCCCGACGTTCCGCCCGAGCGCATCCGCTTTGTCGGCAACGCCGCCTCCTCCGGCGCCCGAATGATACTTCTGAGTCGAAAATGCCGGGCCAAGGCCAAGGAATTGGCTCGCAAAATCGAATATGTCGAGATCGCCCACGAACCGGACTTTCAGATGGTTTACGCCGATTCAATGGTCTTTTAGAGCGTAAGCGTGAGAGTGGGAGAAGCAAAGGATGGGAATTGTCATTCTTATCGTTGCGTTCTTGGTCCAAGTGGTTGCGGGGACCGTATTCCTGTGGCTTGGAATGAAACTGACGAAAGAAGACGGGCCTTTCGTCGGGCTTCTTGCAGCCGCTGCTATTGCAGGACTTTTCGAGTTGATACCCTACGTCGGCTGGTATCTGTCATTTGTTGTCCTGATAGTTCTGATCTCGCGGTGGACGACGGCTGAGATTTGGCCGGATGCGGTGCTCATGGTCGTCGCGGCCTGGGCCTTGGCATCCTTGGCCAGATTCGCCCTCCACGCGGCCTTGGCCTGACAGTTCATGCACTTCTGCCTTGTGTACTTGCGGCTTGACTCATAACAGGCAATCGCTATAATGGCGCGCAGATATGGGAGTTTGCCTTATGAGCGAGGAAAAGGCACGCAAACGCAGATATCTAAGGCTGTTATTGGCGGCGCTGGTTGTCGTGTTTGTGATCGTACTTTGCTCCATCCTCGAATGTGATATGGCCACTCCCGCCTATTGAGTAAGAAAACGCACATCGGAAAGCCCGGCACCCGCCAATTGGAAGCAGCGCGTCCTGTCCATCGCATGAGCCAGCTCCGTCTCAAGCGTCACGCTCTGTTGAGGTCTCTTACACGCCCGCACTGAAACCAAGAACGTAGACCATATACGCAACGTATCCGCTGACCAGTAATATGCCGCCGGTTCGGCCGATTCTACGTTTGCAGAGCAGGGCTACAACGCCGAATGCCACACTGACCGCAATCATAACCCAGTAGTCAATGCCGACAAGCCGCTGCTCCAGGCCGAACGGCCGAACCGACCCCGCTACGCCAGTCACAAGCAGTGTGTTGAAGATGTTGGACCCAACCAAGTTCCCCACCGAAATATCGTGGTGGCCCTTAACTGCCGCCACAACGCAGGTCGCAAGCTCCGGCAAGGATGTCCCTATCGCAATTATCGTCAGGCCAATAACGGCGTCACTTAGGCCAACTCGCTTACCGACAACCACCGCTCCTCGCACGGCCAAGTCTGCTCCCAAAGCCAGCGCAGCCAATCCGACCAAGATGAACAGCACATTCCTCCCCGCACCTTTGCCCCTCCGTCCGGCGGCGTTCTCGCTGCTCTGCAGCGCGGCCTCGCTCGCGTTCTCAATTGCCTCTCGCTTTACTCTTTTCTTTTCCACGTAGACCATCAGCGTCACTAACGTCGCAAATACCGCGAGCAACGCCAGACCTTCTGGCCGCGACAGATTCAGGTTGGCGAGAACCGGCCAGAGTAGTAGCGCCACACCCAACATCACCGGCACTTCCCGCACCAGTGTCAGCTTCCTCACCTCTAGCGGCCGAATAAGAGCCACCAACCCGCCCACAAGGGCCAGATTCGCAATATTGGAGCCATAGACATTGCCGATCGCTGTGTCCCCCATGCCGCGAACGGCAGCGGCGATGCTCGCCGCCACCTCCGGCGCCGATGTACCCATAGCAACGACTGTCAGACCCACCACCAGCGCGCTCACACCCAGCCGTTTCGCCAGTGCAACCGCCCCGGCCACAAGCAGGTCCGCGCCCTTCCACAGTATCACCACTCCAGCGCCCAGAAGCACACAGGCCAAGCACAAGTTCATCTCATATCCCTTACGCGGACAGACTACGATTCGCAGCTACCGTGCTATCGTCTCAGTTTCGCCATCGTAAGACGATAGCCGAAAGTCCGTGCCACTTCAAGCCAATTAGCCCTCGGACCTGCCAGACAGATGCAGCAGACGGGCGAAGAGTAGAGATGCTTGGGAGTGCAGGCTGCGGACGGTCTATGTCACGGCGGGTTGATCTTTTAGACCTTGCCTATGATGAGGCAAGCGTTGTGCCCCCCGAAACCGAAGGAATTGCTCAGAGCCACATTCACCTTCGCCTCACGGGCCTTCAGCGGCACGTAGTCCATCTTGAGATCGCAGCGTTCATCCTGGTTCTCCAGATTGATGGTGGGGGGGATAACCGATTCAGTGATCACCTTCGCGCATACTATCAACTCCACGGCACCGCTGGCCCCAAGCAAATGCCCAATGGAGCTCTTCGTTGAGCTAACGAGCAACTTGTACGCTTGCTTGCCGAATACGCTTTTGATGGCTGCACTTTCGGCGACATCGTTAAGTTCGGTACCCGTGCCGTGGGCATTGATGTAGTCGACCCTCTCGGGCCCGATACCCGCATCGGCAAGCGCCAGCTTCATTGCCCTGGCAGCACCGTCACCATTCGGCAGGGGTGCGGTAATGTGATATCCGTCATCAGTGGCGCTGTAACCAAGTACTTCGGCGTAGATGCGTGCACCACGTTTCTTAGCGTGCTCATACTCCTCCAGAATTAGTATCCCCGCCCCCTCGGAAAGAACGAATCCATCCCTGTCCCTATCAAACGGCCTCGACGCCGCTGGTGGATCGTCGTTTCGGGTACTCAGTGACCTCGCGGCGCAGAACGAGGCCAGCCCTACCCGTGTAAGAGCTGCCTCAGAACCGCCAGTTATCACGATGTCACTGCGTCCCCCGGCAATATTGCAGAAAGCTTCCCCGATGGCGTGGTTGCCGGACGCACATGCACTGGATACGCAGAAGTTTGGGCCTCCCACACCATAGCGTATCGCGACGTTGCCGCTCGCCGCGTTAGACATGAGCCTCGGCACGCAGAACGGTGAAACCTTGCTCGGGCCCTTCTCAAGAAGTCTCTGGTGTTGATCTTCTATCTCCTTGATGCCCCCGATGCCGGTGGCTACAATTACCCCAATGCGGAATTTGTCCTCCTTCGATAAGTCAAGTCCGCTGTCACTCACAGCCTGACTCGCGGCGGCCACGGCAAACTGCGCAAAACGGTCCATGCGCTTGCCTTCTCGCTGGTCAATGTATTTGGTCACATCGAAGGCCTTTACCTCTCCACCAAAGTGCACCGTGTACGCACTCGTATCAAAGGACTCGATGCGGGAAATACCGCTTCTCCCCTCGCACAGCGCACTGAAAAGGCCCTCAACAGACTCGGCTAAGGCCGTGACACAGCCCAAGCCTGTGATGACTACTCGTCGCTCATTCATCCCAAACTTGTTCGCTATTCTTTGCTTTTCGACTGTGCAATGTTGACGATGTAGTCAATTGCCGCGCCAACCGTCTGGATCTTCTCGGCCTCCTCATCCGGTATGCTCATATCGAACTCGTCCTCAAACTCCATCACAAGCTCTACCGTATCCAGGGAGTCAGCATTCAAATCGTTGATAAATGAGGTCTCACGCGTGACTTCAGACTTGTCCACGCCCATTTGCTCGCTGATTATGTCAATCACCTTGTTCTGAATCGCCTGCACATCTACCTCATCCACGCTCACTTGTTCTTCCTCCCTAATCAAACAGGAATTATGTCTTGTAAACTCACAATTGCCTTTCTCAACGGGTGGGGTGCCCGCGCACAACACCCTGAGTTCGGCGGGTATACTACCCACAAAACGACCCTCGGACAAACACTTTTTTTATTTTTTTTACATCGCCATTCCCCCGTCAACGCAGAGCACCTGGCCCGTAATATAGCCCGCATCGTCACTTGCCAGGAACGCCACCGCCTTGGCAACATCCTCCACACTGCCCACCGTCCGCAGCGGTATCATCTGTTTGGCCGCCTCTATGACCGGTTCGGGCAGTTTTCTGCTCATTTCCGTATCAATGAAGCCTGGTGCTATGCAATTTGCAGTCACCTTCTTCTTCGCCAGCTCCCGAGCCACTGTCTTGGTCATGCCTATCAGCCCGGCCTTGCTGGCCGAGTAGTTTGTCTGTCCTGCATTGCCCATTACGCCCGAAACGCTGCTAATGTTGATTATTCTGCCAAACCTGTTTCTCATCATGGACCTGGCCACCACACGCATTCCAACAAAAGCCGCTCGCAAGTTGATTTCCAGAACCTTGTCGAACTCCTCGTCGGTCATTCGGATCAGCAGATTGTCTCGCGTGATCCCGGCATTGTTCACCAAGATCCCAATCCCATCGTACTCGGAAGCCAGAGCCTCAAGTGTATCGGTAAACTTGCCCGTGTCGGTTATGTCAACGCGGCGTGTGACTACCTCAAAACCACTTTCCTTCACAACCTTCTCAAGCTCCTCAAGCTGTTCAGCATCGATGTCGAGCCCGGCAACTACACGCTCTTGCTTCAGAAGCTCCAACACAATCGCCCGGCCGATACCCCTCGCAGCCCCCGTTACAACCGCTAACCTTTTTTGCGACATCTATCCAATCTCCATCTATCTTGCTAATGGCATTAACTTGGGTTCAGCCCTCGAGCCAACGCCCATGGGCCCAGCGAAGCCTCACACAGCATTGCCCTGTTTAACCTCGCGCTCGCAGCGATCCCTGCTCCAGCAATGTTCCAACTGCTTGTGGACCACTGACATTCACGACATTTGCCTTCCTGTTGATCCTCCGCATCAACCCCGTCAGTACTCTCCCGGGCCCAATCTCATAGAATAGCTCGATGCCATCCGCCAACAACCTTTCCATACATCGTTGCCACAGAATTGGCTGGGTCAATTGCTGTCTCAGCCCGTCTCTGATCATCGTTGCGCTGTCGTAGTACTCGGCGCTGATATTGGCGAGGACACTTGGCGCCGATGGTTCAAGAATCTCGGTATCGGACAGTGCTTGCGCCAGGGCATTTGCGGCGCCGGCCATCATCTCAGTATGAAAAGCCCCGGCCACCGCCAAACGCACAGCTTTCGCAGCACCGTATACTGGCGCGAGCTCTTCTGCTCGCTCGCATGCAGTCTTGCTGCCGCTGAGCACAATCTGTCCCGGGCAGTTGAAATTCACCGGCGCCAGAAGCTCACCGCCGCCGGCCTGATCGCACAGTTCCCGCACCCTCTGTTCATCAAGTCCGATGATACTGACCATACCGCCTTCGGTCGCGTCGGCAGCCGCCTGCATCGCCTCGCCACGTTTCTTCACCAGAGCGAGGGCATCTTCAAAGCTGATCACTCCTGCCGCGTACAGTGCCGTGTATTCTCCCAGACTCAGACCTGCCGTCACATCTACCTCAAACGCCTCAGCACGCAGACCCTCTCTGAGAACCTCCAATATGGCCGCCGATGTTGCAAAAATCCCAGGTTGTGAGACGGTAGTACTGTTGAGCTCGTCCGCCGGGCCATCAAAGCAGATTCGGCGCAAGTCAAATCCAACAATCTCGTTCGCCTTCTCAAAAATCTCCGCCGCCGCCGAAAAGGACTGAGCAAGTTCCGCCCCCATCCCAACAGTCTGCGCACCTTGTCCTGGAAATAGACATGCAGTCTTCATAATCAATACTCGATCACGTTGGCTCCCCAGGTCAGTCCCGCGCCAAACGCCACGAAAATAACGATGTCCCCTCGTTTCACTTTCCCCGTTCTGACACATTCGTCAAAGGCAATTGGCACAGATGCCGCCGACGTATTACCATACTCCGCGATATTTATGAAGACCTTTTCATCGGGCAGTTCCAGACGCTTTGCCACGGACTCTATGATCCTTGCGTTCATCTGGTGCGAAATAACCATGCCAACATCGTCGATATGCAGTCCGTAATGGTCCATACACTCCGTAACAGCCTCAACGATCCGCCGAACGGCCTGCTGATAGACTTGCCTGCCTTTTATTTTCATGTAGATTTTGTCGGGATCGTCCAGCTCTCTTCCGACCGGATACCGGGACCCGTGTGCCTGACAGTTCAACGCGTCCCATTGCTCCCCATCCGAGGACATCGTGCTGTAAAGAATACCCCTGCGTCCGTCGTCATGTCGTTGAAGGACAACGGCTCCCGCCCCGTCACCAAAGAGAATGCAGCTTGTCCGGTCCTTCCAGTTGGTGATCTTGGTCAGTGTCTCAGCACCTATCACAAGGGCGTTCTTGAGCCTGCCGTTCTCAATGAACTGCTGTACTATGGACAGACCGTATACAAAACCGCTGCACGCCGCCGCCAGGTCAAACACCCAAGCTTTCTTCGCGCCAATGCTGCGCTGTACGAATGATGCCGTTGATGGGAAAACCATCTCCGGCGTTATCGTGGCAACAACAATGAGCTCAACGTCACGTGCATCAACACTTGCCTTCGCCAAAGCCCGTTTCGCCGCTTCTGTTGCTAAATATGCCGTAGTCTCATCGTCCGTCGCTATGTGGCGGACCTTAATTCCTGTTCGCGTCGTAATCCACTCGTCGGACGTATCTACTATTCTTGCCACATCGTCATTCGTTAGCGTTTTTGCTGGAACAAAAGAACCATTACCTGTGATGACTGCCCGGTAGGGGGGTATCCGCTCGCCGATAGCCTTATGCATCAGATGTCCTTACGCAAGTCTCCGACAGACATTCCATGATCTTGTCGTTCATTCTTTGAGTGTAGTATCTCTTGGCGGCCAAGATCGCATTTCGTATCGTTCTGCTCTCGCTCGCACCGTGGCAAATTAAGGCCGTACCGTTGACGCCCAGCAAAAGAGCGCCTCCATATTCGTTATAGTCATACCTTCTGTAGATTCTCGTAATCACCGGTTTGAACTTCAAAGCAAGCCGAGGTTTCTCCTGTAGCAACTCGTGCTTTATGGCCCTGAACAAGCCGTCGACGACACCCTCTGTGAGCTTCAGAATCACGTTGCCGACGAAACCTTCGCAGACCGCAACGTCGCACACGCCACCGAAGATATCTCTTCCTTCGATATTTCCGACGAAATTCATCCGCGGATCGGCCTTCATCAACTCGCGTGTTCGCTTGACGACCTCGTTGCCTTTTGCATCTTCGGCCCCGATACTCATCAGTCCCACTCGAGGTCCTTCAATCCCGAGCAAATGCTGTGAATACATGCTTGCCATTACACCATACTGATAGAGGTTAATGGGTTTACATGCTATGTTTGCCCCCACGTCGCAGACCGTTACTGGCCCGTCTATAGTCGGAAATACCACCGCTATTCCGGGCCTATTAACGCCCGGCAAATTCC
>CP070675.1:3826217-3831500 GCA_020352215.1 Phycisphaerales bacterium | reverse complement strand
AATTGGATGGATCCCATTTCAGTATGATCTCATACTCGCCGTCACCATCAAGGTCGCCGACACTGCAATCATTTGCGTTATAGGTATATGTGACTCCATCGGGTGTCGTCCCGCCGGATGGCACCTGAAGAGCAATTGAGATGTATTGTTCTATAGGTGCATGTGCGCGCAGCGTAAAAGGAGCACTTGCCGCCTGTTCCCACCCGTCGAGAATAGGCCGGACAAAATAGGAATTCGACTGGCTCAGGTCAGCAGTGTTATCAACCCAGTTCGTGCTTCGCCTTATGGGTCGATCGTTCAGCCTGAGCGTGCCTGCTTCGCCGGCGGAGCGGTAGAGGTTGAAAGCGACGTCCTGCGGGTCGGTTCCAAGCATACGCCATCCGACATAGACCCTTCCATCGCCCTGATTGACCGCGACCGTCGCACGACCGAGCTTCTCCATGTGCCGCTGCGCGTGTATTGAGCCTGTCAAGAGCAGTGTCGTGCCGAGCACGATCCCGATGGCTGGTGTTGTTTTCTGCTTCATAGCACGGTTAGTCTTCAGGGTTCAGTTTGGAGAATGTGTAAGGGTATTGCCCTATTAGATTATACCACATTTTCCTTCTTCATTCAAATGCGACAATCCGTGCTCGTGGTGATACGGTCGTGACACTTTCTGCAGGATCGGCTGATGTGATTTGGATTTGGTGTCGCTGCAAGAACAGCCACCCAACGTATCGGACGGGATATAGGCAGCCCCCCCATTCGCTTAGCAGCAAGCAAACACTGACAACACCTCAGTATCAGAGGCAAACGAGCAAGCCCCGTGGCCGCTCATCTTGCTCTTGAAGAGGGATTTCCTTCTCGTTGCGTCAGACATCGGGCGGCATGTGCCTCGGCGCTGACCGCTGGCACACTTCGCCCTCGCGCGGGGTGCTACCGCTGACCGCTCAGACCGGCGTACTGTACCGACAGAGAAGTACGCCTTCAGAACGCGCCTACTTTGTGCGCCGCCTGCGTAACAGAACTACACCGCCCAGCCCCAGTAGAGCCAATGTTGCGGGTTCAGGAACAATCTGGCCTTCAAGCAGTGAACCGCCACTTGAGTGCGTCCTTGTACGAAGGATCGCCTGCGTATCCACGGCGCTTGCCGCCATCAGAAACGTTATGATCCCGTCGCTGTCACCGTTTAGGAAGTCAGCTAAGGCTGTACTTGTGCTGGTTGAGAACCTGACACCCGATCCTGTCCACTCAGGTGGAATAAATGTCATCAGCACATCGGTCAGGTCAGCCAAGTCCAGAGCAACTGGGTCGTTAGATGGCGGAGTGGGGTCGTTCTGAACGCCGGGGGCGGTGTTCCAGGTGAGCGTTTCAACATCGAGCAGATCTAGATCCTCAAGGACCCCGTAGACAGTCACCTCATCAGTTTGGTCATGACTGAAATGGCTGAAACTCACGTCCGCGAACGACTCGCCAGAATCCAAAAGGGCCGAGATATCGTAGCTAATCAATGCTACCCGGCGCCTATCAGGAATGTCGCGCATTCCTATTCCTGAGCCGTTGCTCTGTCCATCCGGCCCAAGTGACGGATCATTGCCGAGCTCGATATCACCAGTAGCTCCCAAGCTAAATGGTCCCAGAGCACCGTTAACTGTGGAGCCGAGACATAATACCAGACAGCACACACCTAACAATATTTTCCAAATCATCCCTTACCTCCTCCGAAAAACACAAGGAAACACGAAATCCAAGAATCCAGCTTGCCTATTTATACCACACCCCCCATCTTTCCGTCAAGAAACTTCTTCTATAGTTCTGCCAGATTTCTGGCCAACAGTGGGGTGAAGGACGTAAATCAAGTATGCACAAGTATATAGGAAAATGAAATTGACGAGAGCTGCTCCGAGCATCTCCGAAAAACCGTCTGCAGGCAGTCGTGGGTCAGGGGTGGTCGTTTGCCAATAGGTGGCTGTTCTTGTTGGTTTCAGTAGCCTGTGTGGCAGTCTGTCTGGTTGTAGGCAAGTCCAGTTCAGCAAATACCTGACAGCTCAGTCCAAGCGGCGTTCACACCGCTCATTTGGCCGGACCCTGCACCTGGGCTCATACCGACAGACCCCCCGGGAACGAACAAGAACGCCACATTGTCGTGGAATTAATGAAATGTGCTACTGGACAAGGCTACGATGGAAATCGCCGTCGGCGCGGGACTGGCATTGGCAGCCTCACATGGCACGGTCAAGGCAGTGAACCAACCCGCGACGAGACCTCTGAAGAGTGTAGCTCGTTCCGTTGACGAGGGTAGGCACCCGCAGATAGATGTGACGATCACAGGCGTCGCCCGCTCTGCGGCCTCCTCGCAATGTCCGAGACGGAAAGTGTGCTTTTGGAGCGATTCGCGGTAACAGACCACCGCTTCATGGCCCTGGATAGCGACCTCTTGCGGCAAACCCCCAGAAATCAACTGCCCAGAATTAGAATCATCAAATTAGCAGTCTCTGTTCTGTTGCGCCCTATCCTTTGACCGCCTCGTGCTTCTTAACAAAGTCCGGGTCAATCTCCACACCTAAACCCGGACCCGTGGGGACTTGAATCTTTCCATCTACCACTGACAAGGGTGATGTTTTGCATTCAAATTGCACGTTTGTGTTCAATCCTTTGAACTCATGATGAGCGGATGCATTGGGGAGGGCAGACACAAAATGAATCATGTAAAGGTATCCGAGCCCTCCGCCAGACATATGCGGCGTACAAGCCTTTCCGAATGCCTGTGCCATGCGTGCCACTTTCATCGAACGAATCATGCCGCCAAAATAATAGTTATCAGGTTGGACAATTTGAAGCCCATCGTTGGCGATAAGCCAGCGAAAACCATGCAGGCTGTATTCCTGTTCACCACCTGCAATCGGAATGGTCAGTGCATCAGCAACCTGCTTGGTCTCTTCATACCAGTCGAAAGGAACAGGTTCTTCAAAGAAACCGTAACCGTACGCTTCCAATAACTTGCCGACCCGTATTGCCTCATCGACCGAATAGAAACCATTTGCATCTGCGTACAAGGCCATTTTGTCGCCAAATGTTTCACGGATCAGCGGAATGATCTTCTCACTCCTTCCCTCCGGAGCGACTGCATTGATGTCCGCAGTCATGAACATGAGCCCACCAACCTTGATTTTGACCGCATGGGCGTTATACTCCGCGACATCCCTTTTAATCAATCTCAGGGACTCATCCACCGGCCTTTCGCGGTATTCAGTAGCCTGGTATACTGCAACCCGCGGGTGGTGGATTTCTCCGATCAGTTGGCCGATTGCCTTGCCGGCGATGCGGCCCAGCATGTCAAGGATCGCAAACTCAATGGTAGCAAGAGGTATCCCGAGCGCCATGCCGCTTAATCTGAAATTGAGCTTGTATATATACACCTTTTCAAGCAGCAGATCCAGGTCGCGCGCGTCCTTACCGATAAAGAAGGGCTTCAGCGCATTGAGGAAAATTGGATAGAGCGAATTCATTCCGCTGTGACCAACCGAGATGCCCTCCGCGCCGTCGGCAGATCGTACCCGGCACAAAAAACTGCGCTTGTAGCGAAGTAATTCGAGATCCCTAATGATCACCGGAGTGGCAAACAGCTCCTTTTTCAGCACAGGCTGTTTGAGTATTTGATCGAGCCGGGCGTAGTCAGGTCTCCGGGCTGTTGAGCCGCGAGACGAGTGTGACCATGTGGCGGCAAGCCCACCGGATAGGGCAGCACTTATGAATTTTCGACGATTGGTTCTCATGATATAATTCCTGCTTTCTGCAACGTTTAGACTGGGCTCTTCGGGCGGAATCCGAGGAACGAGAATGCCGGCCCCAAGACAATAGCCACAACGGCCCATATCCTTAGGATACTTTTGTTTTTCGTCATTGCTTTGGACAGAGCGATCATAATGTTCGGCTGAACGAGAATCAGAATGCCCTTTATCAGGGCTATCCATCCGAATATGGTTATGACGACCGACAGATCCATTGTCCATGCACCGTGGAATGCCAGGATCAGGTAGCCGGCAACAAGAGCTGCAATTCCGCCAAGGTACAGAAACGGGGCGTCTTCGACGAAGTCTTCGAGTAGTTTCTTGTAGAACTCGGGATTGATAAGGATCCCGATGCCGACAGCGATGTATACGAGTGAAACGATTTGAAAGATTTGTGCATCTGACATTCTTTTTCTCCTTAAAAGAACATGCTATCATCAAACACAATTATGATTCTATGGACAAAGAGCTCGCATGAATAGAATTTTTTCCGGCTCAGCAGCGGATTACACGGAGACGCGACGTCAGCCGCGTGGGCCCGGCCAGCTCGTACACGCAGACAAGCACGGATTTGGCGCGATTCCACCCGAGGACCAAGAGAAACTCCTTGAGACGGCGGGCTTGATGGATTCAAATGAATGTGAAACGATGATTGCGGCAGCGCGTCACAGCTCCGGTATGTCGACCCAGCAGATGCTCGATCTGTTCGACGCGGCATGCCAGCAGTTCTCGCGGAACGCGGAGGTCCGATTCGGTCGCGGGGGTGAGTTCCAGTGAGCGAGTGCGATGGAATCTTGTCTGCTTCCGTTTTGTCAGCCGTGTCCAGAGGCTCCGGGTGGCCGAACTGGGTTGTCCTGGGAGGCTACCTTGCCGTGCTTGTTGGCGTGGGGATCTATTTTGCAAAACGGGAGAAATCCACTGAGGATTTTTTCTTGGCGGGGCGGCGAATTCCCTGGTGGGCGGCCGGCCTGAGCATCTTTGGGACTCAACTAAGCGCAATTACCTATCTGGCCATGCCGGCAAGAGCTTACGCGACGGACTGGAGCTTGCTGCCGTTGAACGTAGGGATACTGGCCATAGCGCCCCTTGTAATCTACGTATACCTTCCGCTGTTCCGCAGACTCAACATCACCACCGCGTACGAGTATCTCGAGAAACGGTTCCACGTGAGCATCCGGGTCCTGGGAAGTCTGTCTTTCATCGCTTTTCAGCTGGGTCGCATGGGTATTGTCATACTGCTGCCGGCTCTGGCTCTCTCGGCGGTCACAGGGGCCAACGTCTATCTGTGTATCGCAATAATCGGTGTGCTCAGCACTGTCTACACGGCACTCGGTGGTATGGAGGCCGTAATCTGGACGGATGTACTGCAGGCAGTGGTTTTGATCGGAGGAGCACTGGCCGCCTTGACAATCATGATAGGGGCACTGGATGGCGGGTGGAAGGAATTTGCCGCTACGGGACTGGCAAACAACAAATTCACGTTGGTTCATTTTGGCTGGGATTGGACTCACGA
>CP070675.1:3794694-3826117 GCA_020352215.1 Phycisphaerales bacterium | reverse complement strand
GCTGGAGGGGTGGGAACCTTGCGATCATTGCCATTAGCGAAAATCCGTCCCGCCGATGTTTCGGCGTGCGGACACGGTTACACTGTTGCAGATAGGTCTTGCAGCACTGTAAAATAGGAACAGATATATGGAAAAACGAGCTTAGGAGGCTTCGCAATGTGTAATCCACGACGACGTCCAAAACTCTGCACCGCGCGATGCGTGCTTGGGGTGCTGGTCATGACTTGTGCTTCCGCTGGGCTCGAGGCAATGCCTCCCCGTATGGTCTACCACGCTGAGACTAGCCTAAAAGCGATGGGTTTCCCCACGGACACGCCGGAACAGCTACTCAAAGCTGCACAGACTGGGGGCTTCTTCGTCAGGCACGTCGCCCTGCAATTGCTCACTCACCGGATAGCCGAGGAGGCCATACCGGCACTGAAGGAGGCGTTATCGGATCCACACGTCACTGTTCGCTTGACCGCAGCGCATCTGCTGTTCACGCTCGGCGACAAGACGGGCCTGGAACGTATGAGAGAAGACTTTGCCGAATTGGTTCCGAGAGGAGGGGCTCCGGAACCTGCCGACCCGAACATAGCAAAAGACCCGGAGGCGATGAAGCAGTGGCAAAGACATAGGCGATACCGCATCAGACGTGCCCTCGAGGTAGCGAAGGTCCTGGCTGAACTGGGCGATAGGCGTGCGTACAAGCTCACGGCACGAGAGGTGGTGAACCATCCGGGACCGGGAAGTCGCTCTCGGGCGGTCGAGGTCTTGGCTGAAATGGCCAAGGCCGACGATGCCGTGCTCGCCTCAGAGGGGATAGACCCGGTTTCAGTCTTGTGTGCTGTGGCGCGTTCCGAAAAGACCCGGACTGTTTTTAGTAGGGTATTAACCTCTACCAGTTCCCTGGGGTACAACAAGCGCGTGAGAATCCTTGACAGCGCCGCAAGCAATACGCAGCAGGCCGAGGCAGAACTTCGCTGGGCCAGACGCGCTCGCGCGCGTCTGGATGGCAGGCTCAAGGCCGGCAAGCCACGCAACAAAGACTGATGGCTGCGGCGTCTGTGGAAGGTATGGGCCCCTACATTTTGAAATTGGCCGAAGCTTGAAGCGGTGCGAGATATCGCACCCTGCGTTTCCAGCGGGCCCCTCGGCCGACTTTATGCTGAGCGTGGCCGATTCTGATGGGGGCGCCACGCCGGCAGGATGCGGCAGGGCAATAGTGGACCCGGCCCGGCTCGCGACCCGGCCGATCTGGACCCGGCAAACGCCGAAAAGACGCTCATCCACGGCTTGCGGCGTCTCGACGGCCCAAAAATTTCTTGCCAATCCTCTTTCCTGGCTTATAATACGTGGTTTCGTATAGGAGCAATTTGCTCAAAGAGGCATCAAGAACAGAAGACGCTCGGGAGATGATTTTCATGGACCCAACGACACAGCCGGAAATCGATTTGTTTGCCGATGAGCTGCCCTCTTTGGATGATATTGAGAAGCTCGCTCGTGCCGTCAATTCCAGCGAGGCCAATCAGCTGGGATTTGCCGAACAGTTAGAGGCCAACATGGGCAAGACCTCACCGAAGGCTAAACTGGCAACGGGGATAGGCCTTTTTATTCTCTCAAGGTGTGGCGAAGCCGTGGCCAAGCTCGAAAAGGCCCAAGACTGCGAGGAAAAATTCCTCTATACAGCCTTCGCATTGCGGCGACTGGGCAGGTTCGATGAGGCAATTGAGAACCTGCAGAGGAGTCTTGACTGCGGTGCGGATTCGCTGAAGATAGCCCTGGAGAAGGCCTGCACTTACCGCGAGGCTCACAACCTTGATGCAGCGGCCAAGGAGATAGAGGCGTGCTCGAATTTTGAGAACGTGAGCGCCGAATACCACTGCCAGCTCGGTCGCCTTCAGGAGGCGCAGGGGCTCTATGAGCAAGCAGCCGACAACTACAAAGCAGCCGTCGAACTGGACCCGAATCACCAGAAGGCGCTTTTCCACCTTGCTTTCCGGTGTGACCTCTCCGGCGACGAGGAGGCAGCCATCGAGTACTACAGGCGAGTTGTCTCGACGGCTCCAGTTTACGTAAGCGCCCTGCTGAACCTGGCTGTGCTCTATGAAGACATGGGTGAATACGACAAGGCATCTCAGTGTGCCGAGAAGGTCCTGGAATTTCATCCCAATCATCATAGAGCTATCATGTTCAAGAAAGACGTGGACAGCTCAAAGACCATGTTCTACGATGAGGAGAAGGAGAAGAGAAGGACCCGCAAGAACCAGATTCTTGAAACACCAATGTCTGACTTCGAGCTGTCGGTACGGAGCAGAAACTGCCTTAAGAAAATGAACATCGAAACATTCGGCGATCTCTTGAATATTACCGAGGCAGAGCTACTATCTTACAAGAACTTTGGCGAGACCTCGCTGGCGGAAATCAAGGCCGTCCTTGAACCGAGAGGACTACACCTTGGCATGGCGCTGGACGAACAGCAGTTTACCGCCGCAGAAACAGCCGGCGAGATCAACGAAGAGGAGCAGGAGATTCTGAACAAACCAATAGACGACCTTCAATTATCGGTACGCTCTCGAAAGGGCCTTCAGAAGCTCAATATTCACACCATCGGTGACTTGACTCGCACTACAGAGGCGGAGCTGCTCGGCTGCAAAAACTTCGGCGTAACGAGCTTGAATGAGATTACGAAAGCTATCGGTAACATCGGACTCTTTCTGCGAAGCTTGGATTAACCAATCGATTGTTCTTGATGCCTTTTCTACTTGTCGATAATAGACCGCCGAGGGCAAGGCTCGGCAAGCCTGCGCTGCGAGTACGCCCCGCGTGTCGCAATTCTCAGTGTCGATTTCTCAGAGTCACGGTTGTCTTGCTCTTGCTGTTTTCGTTGATTACGCAAACCGGCTGCAAGCCAAGAGAGATCGCCAGGCCCACACTCCAAATGGATGCCGAATCCAAGTTCTGGGTGAGGGTGCTGCTGCTCGACAATGTCACCGCCTGCAAGTTGAAGACGAACTCGCCCGTCAACATTATCACTGCGGACTTGAATGCGCACACACAGCCTTCCTACAGCCGTCTTGGGCCATTTCGCGCACCGACGAGGCTGGCGCTGTCTGCGGGCAAGCTCACCATTGCGGGCAAACCTCCTGGAGCCGCTGAGACGACAGTTAGCCCCGACAAACCGCACATCTTCAACTTGAACGGAAACGATTATCGCGGCAAGTTGAAGCTCATAGTCAATCCTGACGGCCAATCCTTTGACGTAATCAACCTCGTCCCGCTCGAGCCTTATTTGGCCGGTGTTGTCGGCGCGGAAATGCCCGACTATTGGGAGCCCGAAGCGCTGAAGGCTCAGGCCATCGTCGCGAGAACTTACTGTTTGTACATCAAGAATCGCTTTGGCCGCAACCGCGAGTGGGACCTGAGCAGAACTCAGGCAAGCCAGGTCTACCTTGGCTTAAAGGGCGAGTCGGCCCAGATTTGGCATGCCGTCAATAATACATCCGGCCAAGTTTTGCTCTGCGAACACGTCGACCGGAGCAAAGACCTGTTCCCAACCTACTATAGCTCGGTGTGTGGCGGACATACCGAACCAAGCAGCAATGTCTTCGGTGACTCGTTTGGGCCGCTAGTTGGCGTTGTCTGTCCCTACTGCAAGGGCGTGGCGAAACTTGGCCTTTTCTACTGGCCCATGGCCAAGTTTGACAGGACCATGGTCACAACAACATTGTTAGGGAAGTACCCGAAGCTCGAACATCTCGGAGAAATCGCACATATCGTGGCGGCAGAGAGAAGTGACTACGGAGAATTCTCGCGGTTGACCAGAATAGAGCTCATCGGATCGACCGGCAAGAGTGATTTTCTGCGAGCTGAAGACCTTCGCCTTACAATTGACCCGACGGGCAGGAAGCTGAAAAGCGCCATCTGCCACATCGTCAAGTGGGGGGATCAATGGGCGTTTGTCTCTGGCCGAGGCTGGGGTCATGGCGTGGGAATGTGCCAATGTGGCGCAGAGGGTATGGCAAGAAAAGGCAAGACCGCCGAGCAAATACTCTCTCACTATTATCCAGGCTCCTGGATCGAGCGAGTCTACTGAACCGGGCTCGCCGCTCGCAACTCAGATTTGTCCCGTCACTCAGATTGAGAGAAGCGATGATTCGACTGAAGATGGCAGACTTATGGCAGTTTGTTGAAGTGCATGTGCTTGGCACCACTCGCACCAGGTTCGGTGCAACTGCTGCCGTGTCAGATACAAGGCGAAATACCAGATGAGCAATTTCGAGGTTATAAATACTGACTCACGGTGCGGCGCGAGACGGGCTGTATTGAAGACAGCTCATGGAGAGATTTCTACTCCGGTTTTTATGCCGGTCGGTACGGCCGGCGCAGTTAAGGGAATCACGCCTCGGCAACTCAAAGAAACAGGCACGGACGTCATACTGGCCAACACTTATCACCTTATTCTGAGGCCCGGCGTCGACGTCGTTGAGAGGCTCGGCGGACTGCACAGATTCATGGCCTGGGACTGTCCGATCCTGACCGACAGCGGTGGATATCAGGTCTTTTCGCTGAGCCCCCTGACAAGGATTGATGACGACGGCGTCGAATTCGCCAGCCACGTGGACGGGGCGAAAATGTATCTTGATGCCGAAACCGCAACAGAGATCCAGAATCGCCTGGCTGCGGACATAATAATGTGCCTTGATGAATGCGCGCCCTTCCCCGCGGATCAGGCAACGCTGAGTAGAGCCGTCGAGCGGACTGTCAGCTGGGCAAGACGTGCCAAAGCGGCGCACGCCAACTCCAACCAGTTGCTATTTGCTATCGTCCAGGGAGGGATAGATGCTTCGCTTCGGACGCGCTGCGCCTCGGAGCTGGTCAAACTGGATTTTGATGGATACGCGATCGGCGGGCTGAGCGTGGGCGAAGGACATCAGAACATGGTAGCGACGGTTACGCACACAACCAGGTATCTGCCGGAGGACAAGCCCCGTTATCTTATGGGTGTTGGCACGCCGGCAGACATCATCGCCGCGGTCAGAGTTGGTATCGACATGTTCGACTGCGTCCTGCCCACCAGAAACGGTCGTAACGCCTTTGCCTTTACCGCCACGGGCCCCCTTAGGCTTAGGAATAGCGTACATGCGGATGCAGATGGGCCTGTCGAGCCGGGCTGTGAGTGCTACTGCTGCAGCAACTTCACCCGGGCGGCAATCAGACATTTCTTCAATTGCCCGGAGATGCTTGGCCCAATCTTGCTGTCGTTGCACAACATAACGTTTTATCAGAGACTCATGGCAGACATCCGCCAAGCCCTTGAGAATGGCCAATTCGACGACTGGGCCGCCGAGCACTCGAGAAAGTATGAGTCCTTCTAAGATACGGCCCGCGGAGGTTTTCAATTGACAATTATTCCTATCGTCTATAGGCTGTTCGCCATTCGACTGGAGAAAATGAAAGGAAAACCGTAATGGACAATTTTTGGATAATAGCTCAGGCAGACGCCAACCAGGCTCCCTCCCGCATCTCTTCGGAGCCGGTTGCCGCCGACGGCGAAACCACAACAACCGTTGTACAAGATGCCAACGCCACTGGAACCCCCGTCAGGCCTCGCAGACCCTTCGGTCCGACCAACTTCATTTTCATTGGCTTGATGCTTGTTGTTATGTACATGCTGCTGTTTAGAGGACCACGCAAGAAACAGCAGCAGCACAAGCAAATGGTTCAGGCGCTTCAAAAGAACGACCGCGTTCGAACAATTGGCGGAATTATCGGAACCGTGGTCGACATCAAGGGCGATGAGGTTACCTTGAAGGTCGATGAGTCGACCAACACAAAAATACGAGTTGCTTCTTCAGCGATCGGCAGGAATATGTCGAAGGATAAAGATTAGCCATTAGCACTCAACCCGGGGGCACTGCCGCCGGTTAACGCGATATGTAGTACGATATCTGAGGAAACTTATGAACAAGAATCTGACGCCGAAAGCCGCTGTGATTGTCGTTCTGGTGATCATCGCGGCTTGGACCTTGTACCCTCCGGACAAAAGCCTAAAGCCGGGCATAGACTTGGCGGGTGGCACAAGCCTCATCTACGAAATTGACACAACCGGCCTCAATCAAGAGGAAGAGAGAGGTCTCGCCCAGAGAATGATAACCGTTTTGCGGAGGCGAATAGACCCTGCCAACATCCAAAACCTCATCTGGAGGCCGCAGGGCAACACTCGCTTCGAGATACAGATGCCCCTTGCAAGCGCAGAGGCTCGCGAGAAGCGCCAGAGCTACAGAGCCGCACTGGACAACTTGCTCGGCAAGAACATTAATCCGGCAAAGATCATGCGCTCTCTGCAGCAGCCGCCCCAGGAGCGTGTCGTCGACTTCAACGATTTCGCTCAAGACGACCCCAACAGACTGTCAATTCTCCAAAACCTTGCTGATACCTACGATAAGCGTGTTGAACTGCAAAACAAAAGGGATACATTGTTCGAGGCGATCGAGGCTACCGAAGAGAAAATAGCCTCAGCAGCCGGACTCGACCTTGAGCTGATAAAGCTCAGGAGAGCCGGTTGGACCAAACTGAACGACCAGGAGCTGCAGGAATCCTTGAAGGAGTTTCTTGGTTCTGAAGACAACGTTGATCTACTCATCGAGCATGTCAAGACCTACGCTGAACAAGCGCAAGTCCTTGATCAGCTAACTGCCGAATCCGGCGTGAACGCCCAATACCAACAGGCCAAGAGAGAACTCGACAGACTGAACCTCACGGAAGACCAGATAGACTTTGTGCTGGAGATGTCGCCGAAGTCCGCGGATAGAGCCAGGCGGATCGAGCAGCTCAAAATCGAGTTCGCCGATCGGGCCGCAGACATTGACAACGCGGTAGCGGCATACGATGAGTATAGGCCTTTTAGGGGCAGGCTTGACGATCCGGCGGACTTGCAGCGAATGCTAAAGGGTGCCGGCATTCTCGAGTTCAGGATCCTGCCCACTACTGATCGCGCAGAATTGTCGCCTGACGAAATAGACGCCTACGTCAAATCCCTCACGGACAAAGGGCCCAAGTACGCATCCGACAATAAGTATGTTTGGTGTGAGATAGAGAATATCAAAGAGTGGGCCGTTCCCAACGGCATTGTAGCTCCGTTTGGGGACAAATTTTACGTGCTTGCCAGCAACAGACAGGATGAAGTCATGCTGCACAGCACCACCGAAAGAACGTGGGCGCTTGAAAACGCCCAGCCGAGTACTGATCGCATGGGTCGAAGGGCTATCGGGTTTCTCCTCGACGAGAAAGGCGGTTGGCTGATCGCCAAAGTCAGCAGCAAGAACATTGAACGACCCATGTGCATATTGCTCGACGGAATCGCAATATCGGCCCCCAACATCAGCACCAGGCTGGGCAGGAACAGCCAGATAACCGGCAGCTTCTCACAGACTCAAGTTACGGATATGGTCAACAAGCTCAATGCAGGTTCTCTGCCCGCAAGGCTGGTCGAGCAGCCTATCTCTGTAAAGACAATCGGCCCGTCAATTGGCGCCGACAACCGTGACCAGGGGATCAAAGCAGGCTTGATCGGTCTTGTCGCCGTAGTGGCCTGTGTGCTGCTGTACTACACACTCGCCGGCTCCATAGCCGATGTGGCCCTGCTGATGAACATCCTGTTCGTCTTGGCAATAATGGCCGGCGTCCGGGCCACCTTCACCTTGCCGGGCATCGCGGGAATCATTCTGACCATCGGCATGAGCGTTGACGCCAACGTTCTGATCTTCGAGAGAATCCGCGAAGAGCAGCAGAAGGGCTCGGCCCTGTCAGTCGCGATCAAGAACGGCTACCAGAGGGCTTTCAGGACTATTCTCGACGCCAACCTCACCACCTTCATCACTGCCGCAATCCTGTATTGGGTTGCCTCCGAAGAAATAAAGGGCTTTGCTATCGTACTGATGCTCGGCATCGTCTCAAGTATGTTCACGGCTCTGTTCGTGACCCGTGTAATCTTCGATTTTCTCTTGGGCAGGCGAATCATTAGGGACCATTTGGTTATGCTTCGCCTCATACACCAGCCAAACGTGAACTGGATGGCGTTAAGGCCCGTCTTCCTTGGTATCTCAGTCCTACTTATCGTAGCGGGGCTCTTCGTATTCTTCACAAGAGACAATACTGAGAACAACAAATATGACATTGAGTTTACCGGTGGCACGAGTGTCCAGATCAACCTGAAGGAAGGTGTCTCCCTCACCAGACAGCAGGTAGAAGACAAGATCCGCAGCGAAGGCGATCCACCCGCGCTTGCCGCAGCAAACGTCTATAGTGTCGGAACATCAGGAAGACAGTACGAGATCACAACCACAGAAACAAACAAGACCACAGCTACAATCACTTTCCCCGACGCCGAACCGGCAAGCTCGCACACGGTCAAGACCGTCACCAGAGCCGTCAGAAGTGCCGAGGCGAGATCCCGTGGCAGACTTAGCAATCTACGAGTAGACAAAGCTGAGCAAAGTAGCGATGTGTTCGTGGTGACAACAAGCCAGGCGAACCGATCTTTGGTTCAAAGTATCCTCAGAACCGCATTCCCCCAGGCCAGTATCTCCGAACCGCAAGTGGACGAGGTTGTCAACGACACCATAAGAGCGGCATTCGCGGACGAGCTGGAAATCCAGCAGGACCTTCAGCCCAGCATTGCTGCTACCGAGGTAGTATCCGAGGAGCTCATTGATTCTTACCCCGAGCTGGCAGACTTTGTCGGCGGGGTAAAGATCGAATGTGAAATCGAGAGAGCCGCCACCCCAGAAGAGCTCGACCGGAGACTCAGGGATTTACGCTTCAAACCCGACATGATGGACTTCAGTTGGTACCCTTACAGGCTCCTCGGCAAGAGTCTAACACCAATGGATCCGAACCTACCGGTGAACTCATTCACTTATGTTAGCGTCGACCCGGAAGCGCCTCTGCGCCAGGCAAGCGAGGATGAGCGGACTCGGTTTATTGAGAACGAAAATGCCAGGGTCCTGGCCGCAGGCAGACTCGAGGCATCTCTGCCCCGAGTGACGCAAATAGACCCGTCAGTCGGGTCTAAGCAAAGGGAACGCGCACTGGTTGCGATAGTCCTGTCCTTGTCGGCAATTGTTGCCTACATTTGGATTCGATTTGGAGATGTGCGTTACGGGCTGGCCGCGATTGTCGCCCTCGTACACGATGTCTGCATCACCCTCGGGGCCGTCACCGCCTGCACCTACCTGGCATCGATGGCAATAGGCGAAACACTTTTGATCGGGGATTTCAAAATCAACTTGGCGATGATAGCCGCATTCCTGACCCTTATCGGATACTCACTCAACGACACTATCGTCGTTTTTGACCGTATCCGGGAGAACCGTCACAAGGCTCAGTTGACACCCCAGACGATCACCAACAGTATCAATCAGACTATTTCCAGGACTATTCTGACGTCCTTCACAACGTTCATAGTTGTACTGATAATGTATATCTTCGGCGGACAGAACCTTAGAGGATTTACCTTCGCGATAGGCTTTGGTGTTATCATCGGCACTTACTCGTCAATTGCCATAGCCGCACCAGTGCTGCTTCTCCGCCCGATTCACCGCATCTCTCGGGTCCTTGGCGCGGAGAAACGAACAGAAAAGCGTAAATAGTCCGTGGCGATGCGGCCCCCGTTGTAGCAGCTCAGCCACAGCCCGTTCCCGACAAATGCAAAGGGACTTCAAAATAGGAGTGGTCTTGGGCCTGGTGTTAATGGCCGCTGTTGCGCTTTGGCTCGCCACCCGCCCAAGCCTGAGCCCGGAGGCCAGGGTGATGCGGGCTCGCATTGCCAAGCCTCCAGACACTCTGCCGGAACGGCCTTTGCCTCGCGTCGTCGATCGAAGCCCAACGGCAAGTGACTCCCCGGTAGAACCTGACGAGATCGCCCCGTCTGCCGAACACACATCCGCGCCGCAACAAAGTCCGGTGATCGACTCCACGGTATATGAAATGGACGAGAAGATAAAGACTCGAAGATTTCACATCGTGCTGAGGGGAGAGACCCTCTCTGCCATTTCAGTCAAATACTACGGCTCTGCCAACAAATGGCCGAAAATCCTCGATGCCAACCGTTCGCGTATAGCGGATGCCAACAGAATCATACCCGGGACCAAGTTGACCATCCCAGACTAAGACAGTGTGTATCACCGTCTTCTGCTTGAAAAACGGTTCTGGTAAGAAGTGGAATCTGCAGTTCGGGTGAGCTTTCTCTGTGCGGACGGTGGACTGGTTTCTGATGAACTCGCAGATCGATCTCGGAGACGGCTTCTCAAGAGCAGCAGGGACACCAATCCGGGCGACTCCATCTGCCTTTCAATCGAGGTGCGGACCGCCAACCCCATCGACGATACTGGTGAGCCTCGTCCCCCTTGCTGCTGCGCTGTCGACCAACCACGTGACCTTGTTAAGGACCGGCCAGAGAACATGAATAGGAAATCGTACCTCGTCCGGCTCGCTTCTCAAGACCTCTTCCAAGATGCCGGCTTTTTCCTCACCGGAAACCAAAACGGCTAAGTCCGACGCGGCACACAAGACCGGGTGTGTCAGCGTTATCCTGTTGAGGCTATCGCCCACAACGTACACGACACACGCCAGATCGTCCGTATCAAAGGTCGCGTAGGAGTTCGGCAGCAGCGAACCTGTGTGACCCTCGGGGCCCATGCCGAGCACGATCAAATCGAATTCCGGAAGCTCGTCGCCCTTTAGACCGAAGACCTCTCGAATCGTCGCCTCGTAGCTGCAAGCCGCAGCCTTGACGTCGTCGTACTCCGTCGGTATTCGATGGACGTTCTCTTCGGGGACGGCCACCTTATCCAAAAACGTCTCGGCAGCCAGTCTGTAATTGCTCATGTGTGAGCTCGGCGGAACGTATCGCTCATCTACCCAGAACAGATGAACCCGGTCCCACGGCAAGGATTTCGCCCTTGGCGTTTGCCCCAGCAATTCGAAGAACCGCTTCGGCGTATGTCCCCCTGATAGCGCGACGTGGAAGGCACTCTTGGCCTCTATTGCCTTTTTTGCGCGGGTAACAAAAAAGTCAACGCTTCTTTGCGCGAGACTCTCAGGGTCGCGAACAACTTCAACATTCGGCTCAAATCTTGCAGCAGTTTCCATGATTCCACAGACCTTTCACCGTGTGAAGAACTTATCCACAACTGTATTTAGTGTCACAGACGTCGAGAGAACTAAGCGGGCGCGCAGACATACAGCCCGCGCCCATCCGCATTCCGGCAACAAAATGCAATTGCCCCCTTCATCATGACCCCACCGCTGTCAAAGTACCGATGTTGATTGCTACTATTATCCGGTTTCAATGGGGTCTTTGCCAGAAAAATCTCCGGAAACCAACAGAATTTTGTACCCATCCCTCGTTGGGCCAGAAACTTCCTCTCTCGCGGCCCGATGAGTTCTCTTGCGAAGTCGCAGGCCCTCCTCTGGCGAAATTCTTACGTGATATCATCAATATGCCACATAAACGCCTTTATACCCTCCGAACCCAGTTTCTCCCGCATTTGCCGGACGTTCTCCATCACCTCTTTACCCTTTTCCTCATCAGTAGCAACAAACGTGCCGCAGTTGATCCCCGGCCACACATCGGTATTGAGGTGTGGCTCGCTCAGCTTGCCTTTGCCCAACGTATTCGTGAACTTCGTATAGCAGTCGATTCCGACGGACTTCAGAACCTCGTTCACTTCCTCGTCTATAGCCGCATTGTGTACAATCAGGACCGCCTTCATATCACCTTTGCCTCTACTTGGCGCCGTTTGCCCCCTTCTTCTCTGCCTCTGCCCTCAAACACGCTATACAGAGTTGGCATCAGGACCAGGGTTATGATCGTTGCGACAAATAGCCCCCCAATCACCGTGATGCCAAAAGGCACCCAGATTTCCGCTCCTTCCCCTCTTGACAAGGCTAGAGGCGTCATCGCCAGCATCGTCGTAACGCTTGTACACACAACCGGCCGCAGCCTGCTGCGTCCTCCCTCTACGATTGCCGCATAGACATCGAGGCCACGCCGCCTCAATATCCCGATGTAGCTAATGAGAACAATCCCGTCATTGACCACTATTCCTATCAGCATAATCAGGCCGATGTAACTTACCACGCTCATGGACTGGCCGGTCAACGCCAGCGCGATGATCACACCCACGATTCCGAACGGTATGGAGAAGAATATGATGAACGGATCCCGGAAAGACTCGAATTGCGAGGCCATAACCATATACACCAACACCATGCCCAAACCCACGGCTATCAGCAGCAGCCTGAACGCCTCCTGCCTCTCCTCCTCGGCGCCGGCAAACACATAGCTGAAACCGGGCGGCGCCGGAATCTCGTCAATCGCCGCTCTGACGTCTTTGACGACCGACCCCAGGTCCCTGCCGCGGACCTCCGCAGATACCGTAATATACCGTGCTTGGTCCTTCCGCTCGATCTTGGTCGGCCCCAGCCCCTCCTCGATCGTTGCTATGTTGGCCAGACTCACCTGACCACCGGCCGGCAAACCGATGAAAGCATCACGCAGGTCCTCAATCCTGTCTCGATCCCTGGCCCCGAGTCGGACTTCCACATCATATTCATTTCCTCCCTCACGATATCTCGTCGCCGTACTGCCTGCGAAATATGTCTCGATCGTCCCGCCGATGGCCCTTACGTCAAGCCCCAACCTGGATGCCTTTTCGCGATCAACAACAATTTTGACTTCCGGCTTCTCTTCCTTGCGACTGATTCGAGCGTCCTCCACGCCTTCGATTAGTGCAATGGCTGACTTCACGGCCTCCGCGTATTGCCGTGCCTCGTCCATATCGTGACCGTACAGCTCGATGGCCAACTCCCCCTCGCCACCGAAAACGATCTGTTCAACGGGGTCTTGCGCGCTAAAACGGACCGTTGCTCCCGGTATCTTATCTGTGAATTTGCGGAGCCGCTCGATGATCTCGTTTGGCGAAGCCTTGCGCTGCCTTTTGGGCTTTAGGCTGACGAACATAAATCCTATGTAGCTCTCTTCCTCCGTTACAAACTGTCCGCCCTCAGCCTTGCCATAGACGCCCCATCGGGTAAAACAATCCCGCCTCTCCGGGACATGGTTCTCTACTATCGTCCACATCTGCTCGGTAACGACACCCGTACGCTCGTAACGCGTGCCGATTGGCAACTCACACTCGGCCGTCAATTGACTCTGGTCTTGTTGCGGGAAAAACTCGGTGCCGATGAACTTCAGGATTCCGATGCTCCAAACAAAAAAGAGCACACAGGAGGCAAAGACCGTCTTGCGATTCTTCAGCGACCAGTTGAGGAACTTCACATACCACTGCTCCATCTTCGCTAGGACTATCTCGCCCAGCCGATAGAACAGGTCCAGGATCGACCTCGACGGGTTTGGGTTGCGAACCTTCAGAAGTCTTGAACACAACATCGGTACGAGCATCAGCGCCGTAAACAGCGATGCGACCAGCGCCATAGTCACGATGGCTGCGAACTGTCCGAATATTATTGCTGTTATGCCCCCGACGAATATGATGGGTGCAAAAATAGACACGGTCGTGAGCGTGGAGGCAATTACCGCCACACCAACTTCGTTTGCCCCAAATATCGCGCCCTCTTTGGCCCGCTGGCCTCTGCCGCGATGACGATTGATGTTGTCCACTACGACTATGGCGTTGTCGACCACCAGGCCGACTGCTACCGCCAAGCTGGCAAGTGAATCGGTGTTGATCGTATAGTCGGCGAGCCGCATCAACAGAAACGTAATTATGAGCGACGTGGGAATGGCGACTGCCACAATGATGCTTGCCCGAAGGTCCTGCAAGAAGAACAGAAGGACTATGAAAACGAAAAACACCGCCCAGAGCACCGTGTTGCGCAGGTTGGCCACCGATGCGAGAATGAACTCGGAATTGTCCATCACAATCTCAATTTTGACGTCGGGTGGCAGGTTCTTCTTCAGCTTCTCGAGTTCGGCCGCAACTGCCCTGGCCACCTCAACGGTGTTCTCACCACTTTGTTTTTGAATGAAGAAAGCCATCGCCTTTCTACCGTTCATGCGCACATCGATGGTCCGCTCTCTGAAGAAGTCGCGCACCTCGGCAACGTCCTTAAGCTTTATGGCTACACCGTTACGCCGGGCAACAACAACTTCGGCCACCTCGTCCGGACTTGAGAACTCCTCCGGCGTTCGCAGCAGATAGTCCTTGTAACCTGTCCTCAGGTTGCCCCCCGGGGTACTGATGTTTTGCGAGGCCAGAGCAACTCTGACCTGATCGACCGACAGGTTCATCGCGGCAAGCTTATCACGGTCTAAGTCAACGCGAATCTGCCGATCCAGTCCGCCGCGGGCCGCCGCAGAGGCCACGCCCTTTACACGCTTGATCGGGTCTATTATCACGTCGTCAACTATGTCCTGCAAATTCGGGTAGCTATCGGAGGCCGTCACCGCAGCGATCATGATCGGAAAAAGCTCCAGGTCAAACTTGAAGATCACGGGTGTCTGGGACTCTTCCGGTAGCATCTCCTCGATCAGGTCGAGCTTTCCGCGAATGTCGTTGATCGATTCATCTATTTCCTGGCCCCACTTGAACTTCAGTATTACCGCCGACATCCCCTCCTTGGATACAGAGGTGACTTCATCGACCCCGGAAATTGTGCTTAGAATATCCTCGATGGGCTCGGTGAGCAGTGTCTCCACCTCTTCAGGACCCGCCCCTTCATAAGCCGTCAGAACGGACACCGCCGGTATCTCCAAATCCGGCAGCAAGTCCAATCCCAGCATCGATAGTGACACCAGCCCCAAGACCACCATTGCGACGAAGATCATCAGGGTCATTACGGGCCGGTCTACTGATATCTGCGCGAGCCTCATTGTCCGTGCTTCTTGCCTCTTAACTTGCGGGTTTCACACTCACCTTATGTCCTCGATCCGCACAACCTCAACATTCATCCCGTCGGCTAGGTAGTTCATACCATTGACTACAAGCCTTTCACCTGCTTGCAGGCCGTCGGTTACCTCGCACCTTGCGCCTTCTACAACACCGATCTCTACGAAGCGTTTGCGTGCGGCTCCATCTTCAATTACATATACGTAGTGCTTATCGATCTTGCCACCGAGAACGATATCACGAGGCACAACCACAACGGCGTCTTTGCGATTCGTGATCAGGGTCACTCGTGCAAACATGCCCGGTTTGAGCAGCGACTCATCGTTGCCAAGCCTTATCTCGACTTGCATCGTGTGAGTATGTTCATCAAGGGCAGGATGGACTGAGTAAACCTGCGCCTCAAATTCCCTGTTCTCAAAGGCGTCGACCCTGATTCTCACGGGCATTCCGACAGCAACTCGCGAGCCGTATCTCTCAGCGACGGCGGCCACAATCTTGACGGTCTTCATGTCCGCTACGGCGACAATTCGCTGCCCGAGTGCCACCATGTTGCCTTCGTCGATGTGCTTTGCCGTGACTATCCCGTCGATGGGAGAGACGATCGTCGATTCACGCAGACTAATCTGCGCAAGCTCCAGGTTGGCCTTGGCCAGACTCAGACTCGCCGCCGCCAGATCGGCTGCCGTTATGGCCCTGTCTCTGTTCTGTTCTGTGATTGAGCCGCTTTCATATAACGCCAATATTCGCTTCTTCTCGCGTTCTGCATCAGCAAGCTCAACCTGCCTGGCTCGTACACTGGCCTGCGCAGCCGCCAACTGAGCCAGATACACCTGATGATCTATGACCGCAAGCTGCTGGCCCTTACGTACGATCAGACCCTCCTCGACCGCGACCGAGTTACCCGTGTCCGAAACGGCCCGCAAGGATTCAATTCTCCCCGCCACCTTGGATGTCACGTCCACAACTTGGCTGGCCCTTATCCACCCGGTCAGCTCTATCGTCTCTGTTATCGATCCTGCGGCCACCTCTTCGACCTCAACGGGCACAACTTTGTCCTCGACCACGTCTTCACCGGACCTCGGCATATACGCGAACCAGAATGTGGCAGAGACCACCGCAAGAACCACTATCCAATACACGACTCTTCTAAACACCTTCATCTCGCATGTCCTTCTTGCCCATACCTGGGACCCGAATATGTCTTGAGCTAATACGGTGTCGCCGATACCACCTTCAACCTTCAACAATCATCGATCAGTCCTCAATCCTTCAAGCTGCCCATCGCCTTTTGTAGGTCCAGCTTCGCGATTGTGTGCGAGTATATCGCCTGATAGTGATTTGCCCTTGCCGTCGTCAAGGCGGCCTGGGCGTCGATCATCTCGACCTGAGTATTCGTCCCTTCTCTGTAACCCACCTCCGCAAGTCTCAGCCCCTCTTCGGCGCGTGTCAAGTTCAGCCCTTGCGACTCGACGAACTCCTCGGCGTCTGCTATGCTCAGGTGCGCTTTAGTCAATTCGAACAGGGCCGTTTCTTCAGCGTCGACCAAGTCTATCTGCGCCTGCTTGACCCGAGCTTTTTGCTGGACAATCTCACCGTGTCGGGCCATGCCGTCAAATATGGGCAACATCGCCCGCAGGCCCGCCTGCCACGCTCGTCCCCACTCAATCGCCATCATATTGTGAGGGTCGGGCTTGGCCCAGGTATTGTCATAGAAAGCGCTTATGCTCGGCCAGTATCGGCTGCGGGCAATCCGCAACAGCTCCTTCTGGTGCCTTATGTCAAGCTCACGGCCGAACAGATCAGGGCGATTGCGAAATGCCGCGGCGACAGCCTCCTCCATCGTTGTCTCGGATCGAACGTAGTTCAGCTCATCCGAAAGTACAAAGTCGCTGTCCTGTGATACTCCCATCACCTTTATAAGGCCGGCTTTTGCTACATTGATGGCGTTCTTGTTCTTTATCAGTTCCGCCTGGAAGTTCGAAAGCTCAACCTCCGCACGCAGAACGTCAAAGTCTGAGGCGACACCGCCCTTACGCCTCTGTTTGACGCTATCGAGATGCGCCTGCGCAGACCGAACTGCATCGGCACTTATCTCAACGAGATGCTGAGTCAGCAACACATCGTAGTAGGCTCGCTGTGCCGCATACACCACATCCTGAACGGCTGCTCGGACAGCTTGGTCGGAAAGCAGCGAAAACAATTTCGCCGCCTGTAAGGTGGCTCGTATCGAACCGCCGGCATAAATGGGCTGGGTAACCGTCAAGATCGCCGAATAGTTGTGCACATCGCCGAACTGAATCGTCTCTTTGCCGGCCGGCGTGTCGATCTCGAATGAAGTGACTTCGTCCATCCGCCTGTATTCGCCGGAAAGACCGACCGTCGGCAGGATCGCCGAATACGATTTCAGCCGTTCACCCCGAGCAATCTCCTTGTCCTGAAGCACCCGCTGTAGAACCTTGTTGTTGGCAAAGGCCAGCTTCAGGCAGTCTCTGATACCAAGTTGCCCGGTGATGTGTGGCTGGGACAACTCTTGCCGCTCCTTACGGCTCTTCCACTGTCGGTATGCTGCCTCACGTGACAGACTAACCTCTTCGTAGAACTGATCCTCGCTAACACAGCCAGCCAGTACCACCGTCACCATCCCAAAAACAAATACCCGAACCATTGCCTCTGCGGTCATTGTCACATCTCCTGTACAGCAAGCCAAATAACTCAAACTATCCGGTCTTTGATCATCACGCTCCGCCGTAGCAGAAATGTGTCTCTGCCCCGTTGCCCTCAGATTCACTCGCCTGGTTAGGTAGTCGCTGCTGACCTTCTGTATATTCGACTCTTAACATCTTCGAGAATCATGTAAAGCGATGGAACCAGCAGAAGCGTTATGCACGTTGCGAACATGACACCAAATGCCAGGCTTATGGCCATCGGCACCAGGAAGCGGGCCTGAAGGCTCTTTTCTGTGATCATAGGCAGAAGCCCGAAGAACGTCGTGCACGTGGTCAACATGATGGGTCTGAATCTTCGCGTTGCACAATCTCTCAACACCTGCCCAAGTTCTATCCCGCTCCTGCGTTCACGGTTGATGAGGTCAATCATAATCAGCGAGTCATTCACCACTACGCCGGCCAGCGCCACAATGCCAAAGAGCGACATTATACCGAGGTTGTACCCCATCAACAGATGCCCGAGTGTCGCCCCCACAATCCCGAACGGGATGGCCGACATGATTATCGCAGGTTGTGAGTAGCTCCTGAACTGTACGGCCAGCAGTCCGTAGACTGCCAGCATCGCAATGATGAAATTCGTCTTCAGACTGCCCAGTGACTCGGTCATCTCCCGCTGCTCGCCGCCGAAACGATACTGCAAGCCGCCGAACTGCCGACTTAGCTTCGGCATCACGTCGGCAACCAAATCCCGATTTATCTCGGTGGCATTGCCGACCGACTCATCAACATCGGCCGAAACGCTCACCACCCGCCTGCGATCGATGCGCTTGATCGCCGAATAGCCCCGGCCGTATTGCACCTCTGCTACGGTCTCGAAAGGGATCTCCGTGCCGTCCGGCAGCCGAATCCTCATATTCTCCACGTCCGCGAGGCTCGTGCGCTCGGCCTCCGGGTATCGAACCATCACACGAATGTCATCGCGACCGCGCTGTATCCGTTGAACTTCGTCACCATAAAAGCCCTGACGAACCTGCCTGGCCAAATCAGAGAGCGTGAGGCCAAGCATCCGGCCGGTCTCTTTGAGCTTAAGCTTGAGCTCCGCCTTGCCAGGCTCAAAATCATCCGCAATATCGCTAACGCCGGCATAGTCCCGCAATATGCCCTTTAGCTTTTCCGACGCCGCCAAGAGCGTCTCGAAGTCCCGATGCGACAACTCAACGTTTATCGCGTCACCGGCGCTCGTGAATTCCGAGATGAAAGTCAACGACGAAGCCCCCGGCACTTCACCCACCAGCTCTCGCCAGCGATTCTTAATTGCGGTGCTTGGGACATCCCGGTCTTCGGCGCCAAGCAGCTCGATGTTAACCTCCGCAAGGTGCGATTGTCCCCCGGCGCCAAGGTCGACCTGGACAGGGCCGCTGTGCCCCAAAGTAGGATGGGCTCCGACCGTCGTTGCAACATGCTTCAAGAGAGAGGGCTTGCCCGGGCGTTCGTCGTCGAATTCTCTGACAGCGTCAAAAGCCTTCTGCTCCATCATCCCGGCAATAGCTCGCGTCTGTTCAACAGGCGTACCTGACGGCATCTCGAGCAGAGCAATCACATTGTCCGCTTCCATGGCGTCGAAGAACACGAACTTGATGTAGCCGCCGGCAATGAAACCGAGCGTCGCGGCGAATATCGCAATGCCAACGGCCAAACTAACGTACCGCCACCTGACCGCCCGCTCAACGAAACCGGCAAAAGGACCGTTAATAAACCACTTGAGGCCCCTATCGGTCAGATTATTGATCTTATCGGTGAAACGCCTTATGCCCTTGCCGGGCTTGCCTCGCTTCGAAGACAGATGCGCCGGCAGAATCAATAGCGCTTCGACCAGTGAGAACGACAGGACACCTATCACCACAATCGGCAGGACCCGGAGAATCTTGCCCATAATCCCGCCGGTGTAAGCCAACGGTACAAATGCAAATACCGTCGTCAGAACCGCTGCTATCACCGGCCAGCACATTTCCCTCACTCCTCTAATGGCGGCATCAACCCTCTCCAGACCTTGTTGACGATATGAGAATATGTTCTCGCCCACAACAATCGCGTCGTCTACGACAAGACCGAGTACCATGATGAATGCGAAGAGACTCATCATGTTGATCGTCACACCAAAGTGCGGTATCAACCAGAACGCACCGAGAAACGAAATTGGTATGCCCATGGCCGTCCAGAACGCAAGCCTCACGTTCAGAAATAACGTCAGGCATAAAAACACCAAGACAAGTCCAATATAGCCGTTTCTCGTCAGCAGACTGAGCCGCGCCTTGAGAAACTGCGTATCATCTGCCCAAAGCGCCAGTGACACGCCCTCAGGCAAGGATTTGCTTCTCTCACTGATGTACTCCTTGACCGTTCGGGCTACGTCCAACGCATCCTGATCCCCCGTTCGCGAGATCTGTATTGAAGCGGCGCGTTTGCCGTCAAACCTCGCGGAAAGATCCACATCCTGAAACTCATCCCGGACTGTCGCAATGTCACTGAGCCGTATCTGAGTCCCGTCGGGGCGCGTCACTACGATTATCTTCTCAAACTCAAGACCGTAATACTTCTGCCCCTTTGTCCGAACCAAGATCTCGCCACCCGAGGTCTTGACTGAACCAGCAGGAATGTCCAGCGAAGAATTCCGCACCGCTGCCGCAACTTGGTCGAAGCTCAATCCATAGCGGCGCAGGTTCTCCTCAGACACTTCAACGGATATTTCATATGGTCTAACCCCCGAGATGGTCGCGTGAGTGATGTTTCCTTTGACCGTCAACTCATCGCGAATCTGATCGGCCAGCCTCTTGAGGACATGCTCCGAGACGTCACCGTAGACGACAATAGAAATGACCCTGAACCGTGTCTTCAGTTCGGAGATGATTGGCTTCTCCGTCTCCTTTGGAAAGGTGATTATCGTGTCGATCTCCGCTTTGACGTCATCCAGGACCTCCTGGACGTCGGCATACTCTTCCACCTCGACCAGTGTCGAGCCCATGCCCTCACCGGCCGTAGAAGTCATGCGCTTTATGCCGTCTACCCCCGCTATTGCCTCCTCGACGCGCGTGCACACGCCCTCCTCAACATCGGCCGGCGATGCGCCCAGGTAGGGCACCATTATATTGATCATATCAAGGCTCATCTCGGGAAACACTTCCAGCCTCGCCGAGAAGATCGCAAGTAGCCCCGCCGCCACTATCAAGAGCATCAGCAAATTCGCCGCGACGTGGTTGGATGCAAACCACCCAAGAACACCTCTCTCATTCTGCGACCGTTCCACTTGTTCAGCCTCCACTCATTCTTCCTGCGTGCCGACATCATTCACTTGCTTGACCTTGGGTAACTCGGGCTGCGTTCTAATCTTCATGCCTGCGATGGGAACGTCAAGGCCGCTGAGCACAATCAGTGCCTTGTCTTCAATGCCGGAAACGACGTACGCGAAGTCCTTATCCGTACGAACAATTTGCGGCGACCTTATGTGCAGACGGCCGCCATTGACAAGCCAGATCTCGTTGCCCTGCCGAATGGCATCCCGCGGTACTGCCACAGCATCGGCGAGAAGCTTGCCCTGGATCGCAACTTCAACAAATGTTCCCGGCAACAGCGGCACCGTGCCCTGCGATGCGCCAGGCTCAAGAGGGTTTCGGACCTCAACGACTACCGGAACCATTCGTGACATCCTGTCCACCTGGCCCGTAGTCCGGCTGACATAACCTTGCCACGTTCGCTCGGCTCCTGCGAAATTGGCTCGAATCTCCGCTGACACTGTCGGTGTCCCCGCGTCTCTGCCGCCCAAGCCGCCGGCGCCAAAGACGTCGAACCACGCCAGTTCCTTGTCCTCAAGCGGGACCTCCACCTCAAACACCTCTACCCCATAGGCAACACCCAACGATTGTCCGGGCGCGACATACTGTCCGACATCAACCTTCTCGCTGGCGATCAGCGAATCGAACGGCAAAGACAGAGTTGTTCGCTCCAACCTCAAGTCGGCAGTGGCGAGCTGGGCCCTGGCCGATTCTACCGCAGCCTTGGCCTGCTGAATCTGTGGTTCGCGAAGAACAAGTGGCGAGGCCGGCTCCTCAGCGGGGTGCAGGTCCTGCCATTCTCTGCGCGAGACCTCCGCCTCGGCCTGCTCTATATCGAGCCTGACCTGGGCGTCCGCCACGGCGGCCTTGGCCTGCTGCACGGCCAATTCATAGTCACGCGGATCTATTTGCAGTATCTGTTCACCGGCGGCGATGAACCCGCCGACTCTGAGTTCAGGATGAAGGGAAACTACCTTGCCGCCGACCTCCGGTACAATGTCAACCTCAACCTTCGGCTGCACAGTCCCGTAGCCTCCGATGATCATTTGGATGTCCCGAACGTGTAGCTGCTCTACCTCAACCAGTGGGTCCGCGACCGGCTGTTCGCTCTTGGCGGGCGGCTTGCGGAGCTTCATAAGAACAACCGCAAGCGCCACACCTACAGCTACGACCAGCACCGCAAGCAAGGCCTGGACTATGCCCCCTCTTACTCTCTTAGCCTGGCCGGTTGCCTTCAGCACTTTTCTCTCTCTTTTGTTTTTTTTGGCCATTTTCTTGACACCATTTCAGTCTGACGTTTGTTCCTGACTGTTCCAGTCGCCGCCCAACGCCAGGTACAGATTCACTCGTGTTGTCCATATCTGCCCTTTAAGGATCGCTAATTCCTCTTCAGCCATTCGGCGTCGGCGTTCCGATTCGAGGACCGACAGTATAGGCTCGACACCGCGCTGATACCTCTGCTTAGACAAATCCTCTGCGGCTCTGGCCTCTCTGAGGCGAATCTCAACGTGCCGGATCTGCCGGTCCAACATCTGCTCACTTATCAGCGCATCTTCCACCTCTCTCATCGCCGTCAGGACGATACCTGAGTAGTTCGCCGCCAACTCAGCGTAGCGAGCCTTGGCGGCCTTGACCTGCGCACGTAATTGGCCGCCCTGGAAGACGGGCTGGGCAAGACTCATGATTGCGGCATAAGTCGCAGAATCTTGTGACCAAATGTTACTAAACTCATCGCCGCTCGCACCGTAGCTGCCCGTGAGCGTCAAATCCGGATATAACTGAGCCACGCTTACGCCTATACGGTCGTTCGCGGCACGCAAAGACAATTCAGCGGCCCTCACATCGGGTCTGCGATCTAACAGCGAAGCCGGCACACCAATTGGAAGAGGCTCCAGACTCGGCAAATCCGCCAACGTCTCAGGCAGATGATGCGATGTACCGGGCGGACGAGCCAACAGCACGTCAAGTGCGTGATGAGCCGTCGCAAGCGACAGCTCGACGCTTGGCTCGAGCGCCTTCGCTGCTTCCAGATTCTCGCGGGCCAGCCTGACATCGACCGGGCCCACAAGCCCTTCTTTGTATCGGCGTTCCACAATCTCCAACGTCTTCTGCCGGCTAACTGTATTTGCTCGCGCTATCGCCAGCCGCCTCTGGATCGTGGCAATATCGATCCTTGCTCTAATGACCGTGGCTATTATCGAATTGACCAGCGTTTGCTGACTTGCCTCGGCAGCAAGCATATCAGCCCAAGCCGCCCGTTTCATGCGTCTGAGCTTCCCAAACAAGTCCAGGATGTACGCGACGGAAATGTTCTGTGACCAAGTCGTGCTCTCGATGGTGAACCGACCACTGGGGATCCCGGGAAGGCCTCCGCCTCCCAATGTGAAAGACCTGCCGCTTTCGTCACGGCTCAGGCCGTAAGAAACGCTCGGCCATAGCATTCCGCGCATCTCGGCAAGCGCCGCTTGGGACTGAAGCACTCTTGCTGCCGCTGCTTTCAGATCGTGGTTGTTCTGCAACGCCAACACAACTAGGTTAGCCGTCGTAGGGTCACCGAACTGCTCCCACCACCTGTCGATCTTCTCGGTATCGTTCGGGTCTTGGCCGTGACTTCCCGGCCGGACATAACTGCTTGAGGTCTCCGCCGCTGTTTCGGGCTTGGAATACTTCGGTCCAACCATACAACCGGCAAAGAGGACCAGGCCAAGTACGAGCGCGACCGGAGAAATCAACGCCGCCACCACACCCGCGATCCGATCCGCCCAGCTATACGACGACACCCTCGCTGATACGTGGGACCGGCGTTTCTTCTGCGACAAAGACCTGCCGTCCAATAGTTGGAAGAGGACTCGTCTATTTCTCATTTGTCTTGTTCCTTGGTATAAGCCCTAATCCCGGCAGCGGAGAACTTGACGATGTGCTCCACGGCGTCGGTCAGACTGTACTCAAACAACTTCTTACCGTGACCGTGGGTCTGTTCGAAAAAGCCCTTTGTATGGAGTGCGTGCATGAGTTGCCCAACGATAGAGAGGATCATCAGCAGCGTCTTTGATTCGTCGAGGCCGGGACAGGTCTTGACCAGAGCCTTGTGCAGGGCCGGTACGGTGGGCTTTATCAACTCTTCGTACAATACGTTCTCCGACAGGTGCGGGTCGATCATTTCTCTTGCCATGAGCTTGATGAATTGCCGGCCCATGTTTTCATTCGCCATCGGTTGGACGAAGGCGTACGCGTATGATCTGAGCAAATCTTCCAGGCGAGGCGGCGGGTCTTCCCGTGACATAATCTCGTCAATACTTGCGAGGCGCGTTTGCCGCATCAGAACCAAGCGACGGCGCCAGACTTCAAGGTATAAGTTGTCTTTACCGCGGAAGTAGTAGTTAACGGATGCGATGTTGCAGCCGGCGGCAGCCGCTATGTCACGAACACCGGTGTCGTCGAATCCACGTTCGCAGAACAGCTCTTCAGCCGCGTCAAGGAGCCTGTCCTGAACGGATTTGGCGGAGCTACCATCTCTGTTACTGTTCTTAGCTGCTGCCATGCTATTCTTTTCAAACACTCGTTTCATACGATAGTTTGAAACAACTGTTTGAATGTGTCAAGTTTTTTTTCTGCATACGCCAACAATAACCTCTACAGCCTGCCCGGCACCGGCCCTAACTGCCTGCAATCGCACATTTTGCTGCCCGGACCCTTTCTTGGCACTTCCCGCAAATGCCTGTCGAATCCGGAACGAGGTCGGGAAATTGAAAAGTGTTTGGCAGCAGGTGCCGTTCGTGTATATTGTGCGACGCGGTAAAGAGGACTGAGGAGCGCTCGCTATGTGCGGGTGAGAAATGTATTGGGCCTTTGGTCTACAGGCCACGGCGGCTGATATGCCGTGGCGGGAAGAGAAGCGTATGAAAGAGTGTCTTTTGCGTGCAGAAGAGGTTGACGCCGAAGTGGTGAAGTGCCGGCTCCGTGGCGAGTCTTTCGGCAAAGCCGAGAATGCAAAGAGGAATTGTCTTAGTACCACTTATGCCGCCGTAATCTGGCTGGCGTGTATCCCGGGGATGGCCGGGGCCATACCAACCAATGTAGTTTTGTTCATTGGCGATGGGATGGGGCCGGAGCAGGTCAGAGCGGCCGGAATGTATGCCAACGGTGCGGAAGGAACGCTGTCGTTTGAGACATTCCCAAACCGCGCCGAACTGACAACCTACTCAGCGAGCTCGAGTATTACGGATTCTGCCGCTGCGGCCACGGCGATGGCGACCGGCGTTAAGGTCAACAACGGCGTAATAAGCCGCGCCTATCCAGGCGACGGTAGCGAACTCCAAACGTTGCTGGAATATTCAAAGGCGCAAGGTAAGAGCACCGGTTTGGTGACCACCACATTCATGACCCACGCTACACCCGCTGCGTTTGGCGCCCACGAGTCCTCCCGCGCCAACTACTCCGAAATCGCCGATGATTACCTCACACAAACCAGGCCCAACATCTTGTTTGGTGGCTCTTCGTATATGTCCGCAGCGGCCGCGGCCGGCTATGCCGTTGTCGCCGACTCGGCGAGTATGGTGGCGCTGGACACAGAGGTCGAGACCATGGTTTCCGGCCAATTCAGCAGCGGCAATATGACCTACGAATACGATAGAACGGCGGGTACGACAGAGCCACATCTGTCCGAGATGACCGAAACCGCCCTGAAGATATTGGACAATGACGCGGACGGTTTTTTCCTGATGGTTGAAGGTGGACGGATCGACCATGCCTCTCACAACAACGACATCGTGCGGACCGTCCAGGAGACTGTGGAATTCGGCAACGCGGTTCAAGCTGCGATCGACTGGGTGACGGATACGGCGAGCACCGACACGCTGATATTAGTTACCGCCGACCATGAGACCGGCGGCTTGACCGTCCAAGCCAACAACGGAAAGGGTGCGTACCCCGATGTTTCGTGGAGCACGACCGGCCATACCGGCGTGAATGTGCCTATCTACGCCTGGGGCTCCAACGGCGAGTTGATCCTCGGCGTTATGGACAACACCGATGTTTTTTGGGCTCTGTTTAGCGTTTTCGCATTTGGATTCGACCATCCCGGCATCGGGGTGACCGAGAACCAGAGAGCGCTTGGCGTCGCCCTGCAGCAGATAGCCGATGCCGGTGGCAACTCAGTAACAACGGCGCTTATGGACCTTGAGAGCATTGATCAGGCCCGCAGCGCCTACGATCAGTTGTGCGGGCAAAGCCGGGCGGGTCTGACTCCGGTTACTGTCGCCAGTACGGCCAGATTCATGGGTACGGTCTCAGACAGAGTCCGGAGTCCGGGCAGTGGCATGGCGTATGGCTTCAACAGCGGTCCGCTCCTGGCGACGGCAGGGCCGGATAGCACTTTGGGCGATGCCAGTACCAGCGACGTGAGTCCGGACTCCTACATGTTCGCCCTTGGCAACGGTACAAGACACTTCAGCGATCAGAGATGGGGTATCTGGGGCAAAGGATACGGAGTGTTCGGCGACAGGAAGCGCGAAGGTGGAGTGCCGGGTTATCAGTACACGGTCTACGGCGGAGGCTTTGGCCTTGACTATCAATTCACTGAAAGGCTACTGTTCGGTGTCACCGGCGGTTATTCAAGCGGGGACGTTGGATACTTTTCGTTGCGAGATAGCAGCAGTGTCAAAGGCACCCATGCAGGGCTTTACGGTAGGTTGGATCGGGGTGACTGGTATATCGATTCGGTGCTTACCTATACCGACCTTGATTACGAAACACTGCGTTACGTTGATGTGATGGATGAGAGGCTACAGGGTGAGTTTGGCGGCCAGGGGCTCAGCGGCTACTTTGAAGCGGGCTCAAACTGGCGTCGCTGCAGGAGTTTCTTGATTCAGCCTTTGGCATCTTTTCAGTTTTGTAGTCTGAGCCTGGACGGCTACACCGAGTCGGGTGGCTCGAGCGCTCTGAGCTATGGCGGGCAGAGCTATGAATCGTATAAGGGCTCGCTCGGTGCCAGGGTGAGGCGGGGACTATGCAGGGGGGCTGAAGGCTGTAGCTCCGCGGTGGAATTCAGAGGTCGATGGGTTCATGAGTTTGGGGATACAAGCTCAGGTGTGGACGCGCACTTTGCCAGCGATCCAGGAGTTGTATTCACGGTCAGTGATGCGGGTGTTTCAAGAGACAGTGCTGTTTTGGGTGTAGGCTTTGATGCTGAGCTGGGCGGAAGGACCTGGCTGTCTATCGATTATGATGCCAGCTTGAGCGCCGACAGCACCATCAATGTCTTTAGCGCCGCTCTTGAGCACAGATGGTAAGCGGCAGCTGGATTCCCCGGTGCCGCGAGCCGGCGATTGACGTGGGCGCATTTTTTGCGGGGCAAGCGCAGACGCGGCGGGCGTGTTGGAGGGGAGATGCCAGGATTGAATCTGGGCCTAAATATCCTTGCTGGCTGACTTTGCTGCACTGCGCTGGGCGGTAACTGAGAAGGCCGGCGTTCTCTCCGGCAGAGATTTTGCTTGTAGCGGCAAGGGGGGATTTGGTATAAATATAGATGGTTAGATCTGCGAATTCTGGCTTCCTACAGGGAAAATATTGGTGGTTTCTCAAGAGAGAAGGAGGAGTGAGTGTAGGGTGCGCACAGAGTGAACGCGGGCTCTGGCGTCTCGGAAGGGCACCTCCTGTTTATCAGTCGACGATCCGTATCGGGTTTCTTGGGAAAGGAGGCGGAATTGGAAACTGACCGATAATTGGTGCGCAAGCACAAGCGGTTAGACAGGCACGTGGAGGACAACGGGCGCTTTGGCATGTGGCCGGAGTGTGGTGATTTTCAGTTTCTTAAGGAGGACTGTCATGTGTAAGAGAATAGCCTACTCGATTTCTCTTGTTGTACTGTTCGGCGCGGTGAGCGGTGTTCAGGCCCAACCATTTAGCTTAATGCCCACGCACGATGCGGAGGTCGGCAATGATGTGCAAATAGGGCCGGACCAAAACTCGGGCGGTGGGTCGGGCATGGCGTTCCGCGACATCGACGTCAGACGCCGAGTTTCATTTGTCAGCTACGACATCTCGGAACTCAAAACCGGAGGCCAAGTCATCGCAAACGTGAGCTTCAGCAACTACGGTCACGATAGTGGTACGGCGCTTGTTTATGGGGTCATCGAAGAACTGGATGAGATCGATGAGACCACACTCACCTGGAACACGGCCCCCGGCGTTCTGAATGATCCTGCTCCGCCTATTGGCGACCCGGTTGCGTTGGACTATGATGATCTGACCGAGGAGCTGATGAGCTTCACCACGCCCGCACGCGGGGTAAGGGAGTCGACCGAGACAAGCCAGGCCCTGGCCGATTTTCTAAACAGCGACACCGACGGGATTGTCACGTTTCTGTTTGCGCCCGCGGCGGGGCAGAATAACGGGATTGTCCGAACAAAGGAGATGGGTGAGACCGGCGGTACATGGCTTGAGGGCGAGCTCGCCGGACTTCCACGAACGGCCCTTTACCCAAATCCGGCCGACGAGGAGCCGGATGCGCCCCGGGATGTGGTCCTTGACTGGGCGCCGGGAGCCTCTGCCGACAAACACGATGTGTACTTCGGAACCGATTTTGGCAGCGTGAGCCAGGCTACGAGGACGGTCGACCCGAACAACGTGTACAAAGGCCGCCAGGATCCCAACCACTATCCTGTCAGTGGGACTATCCGTTTGGATTTAGGCAAGACATACTACTGGCGGATCGATGAGGTCACTGCAGACTCTACGGTGGACCCGGGAAATGTCTGGAGCTTCACGGCCGAGCCTGTTGCCTACCCCATTGAGCAGGTGCTCGCCAGTGCCTCCAGCTCGGACGTGGGTATGGGGGCGGAAAATACCGTGAACGGTTCGGGACTGGACAATGACCTGCATTCGAGAGCGAGCTCGACCATGTGGCTCAGCAGTGCCGATGGGCCGCAGCCGAGTTGGATCGAATACGAGTTCGACAAGGTCTACAAACTGCAAGAGATGTGGGTGTGGAACTATAACGGAGAGCTTATTCTTTCCGGGTACGGTCTCGAGAATGTCACCATACAGTATTCCACCGACGGCACCGACTATAAGAAATTTGGTGACACTCATGAATTTGACAAGGCACCCGGCACCGATGGTTATGCTCATGATACTACGATTGTTTTTGGCGGCGTGCCGGCAAAATACGTCAGGATCACCGCCAACAGCAACTGGGGCGGTCCTATCTATACCCAGTACGGTCTGAGCGAGGTCCGCTTCTTCTACATACCCGTTCGTGCAAGAGTGGTGAACCCAACAAATGGGGCAGCAGATGTACCTCTGGATGTAGCCCTTGATTGGCGACCGGGAAGAGAGGCCGCCTCGCATGAAGTATACTTCAGCACCAATAGGAGCGCTGTGATAGATGGCACGGCTCCTTCCGTAGCAGTGAGCGACACCAGCTACGACCCTGGCTCGCTCGAATTAGGCGAGACCTACTACTGGAAGGTCAATGAGGTCAATGACGCTGAGAGCCCACGGTTCCTGGAAGGTGACCTCTGGAGCTTTTCCACGATAGAGTGCTTCATCGTAGAGGACTTTGAATCCTACACGGATGATTTGGGCAACAGGATATTCCAGACCTGGCTGGATGGAGTGGGCTACAGTCAACCTGCGCCAGGCTATCCCGGTAACAACACCGGCTCGGCGGTGGGTTATGCGCAATCGCCCTTCATGGAGCAGACTATCGTCTACGACGGTGGGCAGTCGATGCCGTTTGGCTATAACAATACCGGTGCAGACGGCAAATCCCTCTATTCAGAAACCGGGCGGACGTGGGAACTCGCGCAGGATTGGACCAGGAAAAATGTCCAGGCACTGACGCTGTATGTCAGAGGCTATCCGGCAGCCTTTTTGGAGTCCCCTCCCGGTATCTATACCATAGCCGCCTCAGGCGTGGATATCGCGGGCACCACCGATGAGTTCCGCTTCGTGTATAAGCAGCTCTCCGGCGACGGCACGATTGAAGCGCGGGTGCTTAGCGTCGAGAACACGGACCCGTGGGCTAAGGCCGGCGTGATGATTCGGGAGACTCTGGACCCCACCTCGCAATTCGCAGGTGTGTACATCACACCCGAAAGGGGATGCAGGTTTCAATTGAGAGATGCCTCAGGATATAACAGCGACACTTCCGTCACGACGCTGGCAGGCATCCAGGCGCCACATTGGGTAAAGCTGGAGCGAATCGGGAACACGTTTAATGCCTATGATTCCAACGATCCTGCGACTGAGGGATGGCACCTTCTGGTCTGGAGTCCGCAGACCGTTACCATGTCATCGAACGTATATATCGGCCTTGCACTTACCAGCCACAATGCCGATCAAATCTGCGAGGCGGAGTTCTCCGGGGTCGCCACCAGCCCCAACATCGTTGGGCAATGGCAGGTAGAGGCCATCGGTGCGGATATGCCCGCCAATACCACCGAGCAGTTGTACGTAGCTGTGCAGGACAGTGCCGGGCAGACCGCGGTGGTCGACAACACCGATCCCGCTGCTGCGGCGTATGACACCTGGCAGGAATGGAATATTGCCTTTGGAGATTTCAGGGCCAGCAATCCTGCCATAAACCTGGCGAGCGTCAAGACGGTGTACATTGGCGCCGGCAACAGGAACGACCCGCAGCTTGGTGGTGCGGGTACGCTGTACGTTGATAGTATCAGGCTGTATCCTCGGAGATGCGTTGCATCACTTCTCAAGCCGGCCGGTGATCTCAGTGGTGACGACTGCGTTGTTGACTACCTGGACCTCGAGATACTGGCCAACGGATGGCTTGATGTTGGCGATGATCTCTCGGCAGATCTGGATGAAGATAGCGATGTTGATTTCGTCGACTATGCCGGGTTAGCGGATACTTGGCTGGATGAGTTGTTGTGGCCTGCGCCGTAGGGTCTTGATTGATTAGCCGACAATATTGCATAAATTGGGGCCCGTGCCGGTCCGGCATGGGCCCCGGCTGTTTTGGAGGCTTGAAGGGCCGCCAAGACGCCAGAAAATCAACTCCGCTAAACATCCAGGCAAAAACGGCCATTTGTAGGCAATGTGCTTGGCCCCTCCAAATTCTGCCTTGATGCGCGGGTGATGGGTATGGTATACTTGCAGAGAGGAGTCACGTAATCTCGTTCTGGAGCCGGGAATCCTGGATAGTCTTCCCGAGACGGGCAAGGAAGGGCTATATGATATCAAGTGTGGATAGCGGCGTGGGGTCTGGATTCCGGAAGGAGGTTTCTGCATCCTCAGCGTCGACTCAAACCGAGTTCTCTATGCAAAGAGCCGAGCCTTCGTCCCAGCAACCCACACTGCACGGGCACGAATGTCACGCAAGGAGGTAGCTTCTTGGTTCTTGTGTTTGAGGCTGGTGTCAATAGACCCGATAAGAAGTGAATGATATGAGTTGGGGTGCCTGGTAGAGACGATGTATCTCTCGGCATGTGGCCGGGGCATTCGCATCCCCTGATTTTTCGTGAAGGAGGATTACTATGCGTAGAAAGCTAATCTTGTTAATCCCCTCTATTGT
>CP070675.1:3740257-3794594 GCA_020352215.1 Phycisphaerales bacterium | reverse complement strand
GGCCCCGGCCGACCAGGTGCTCCTCATTGATCTAAGTAACAAGCCGGAGTACCAGCAGCTCCTGAATGGCACGCCTCAGACGCGGGGCATGCGCTCGGGCCGTGTGTACCTGCAACCGGGAGGCGCTATGGGCCAGCACAGTACAAAGGGCCATGAAGAGCTGCTCGTTTTTCTCTCAGGTGCGGGCACCGCCCTGATCGGCGAGCAAGAGCGCGCCTACGAAGTCGGGCAGGGCAAGACCTTCTACATACCGCCGCACACAACCCACAGCATCAAGAACACGGGGACAGAACCACTCGTTTACATCTACTGTGTCGCCCCCGTGGCTGAATGATCGGAAGCGTGCCGGCCCTGCTCGCATCATACCATTGGGATTGCCAACTGTTGCATCCGTTGTTATAGTCGGCGTGCTTATCTGTTCTGTCGTGCGCGCGTAGCGCGCCTTAGGATAAAGGGACAATTGCTAATTCGCGGTGGAGTGGACCATGAAGCAAAATGCGATAGCTGCCTTTTTTGTGTCGGGCGTTTTGGGCTGGATACTCTGCTGGTCAACGCCGTCCGTTGGCTGGACGGCGGATTCTGCAACCGCCGGCGGGCTGCGGTGCACTACCGAGACTGAGGAGGTTGTCACCAGGTACACTCCCGCAAACAACGGCGCCGGGCCTATGTGGTGTTACGGCTCGACCGTGATCGCCAGACGCGGCGGCTACGTATTCCTATCGGTAATCGAGACGGGCAAGGACGTCCCGCCGCTGTGCAATACCCGGTGGCAGCTCTGGCACCGTTCGACAGAGGGCTGGAAAATCGCACAGAGCGAGCAGGAATATCGTCAGCGCGAGCCGTGTCCAATTGCGATCTTCGGCGACGGTCGTGTCTTTCTGTCAGTCAATCCGTCTACGGAACCTGCCGGTGTCCAATATGGGTCGTGTGGGCCCCTTGTCCTGGAGTTTGACTCATCGAACCTTGGCGCCGAGTTCGAGACGCATGTCCCTGCCTGGGACGATGGGACCTATTTCACCGACCACTCGTACCGTGGCTTTGCCGCCGATGGGCCAAACGGCGAGTTGTTGCTGCTGAATATCAACGCGAAGACCGGCGATCAATTCATCTCATACTGCGACCGCGAGGGCAAATGGCATCCGAAAGGCAAAATCAAGTTCCCTATCCGGTCCTGTTATCCGCAGGTCGCTCTGCGCGATAGATCAGCACACGTCATGGCTATCGGGGACATCGTCGAGCCGGTCGAGGAATGGCGCAAATTCAAATTCGAGAAGCTCAACCGCAAGTGGGACTATGTGTTCCGCCGACTGTTCTATACCTTTACTCGTGATATCAGAAGTGCCGGCTTTGCAGATCCGATTGAAGTCGACACGGTCGAGAAGACTGGCGGTCATATCCAAAATCTTGATCTCTATGTGGACGATTCCGGTGCGGCTCACCTTCTGTATCTGAAAAGACCCTTCCAGTACGAATTCATCCGAGACAAGTACTTTGCCGGCCAACCCATGACGGTCCATCTCGAGCATGTAGTAGTCAGGGCCGGCAACGTAGTCTCCAGGAGGACTCTCGCTGAGAGCGGGCAGGAGAAAACCGCTCTGCACCCCTCCTACGGTCGCTTTCACATCGGGCCTCGCGGCGAGCTGTTTGTTGTCGTCGCTGGTACCGGCAGCGAAGGGAACACACGAGTCTTTGGGAACTACCTCGGCCGGATACATCCTGGCTCTTATACACCGCGTTTTGTCCGAATCGCTCTGAAGCATCCGTTTCGAAGTTTTTTCACAAACACGCCGCGCGGGGGCTCGGAGCCGTCGGATATTATCGACCTTTTCGGCATCGCTGACGACGGCCCGAACCTGCGATATGCCAGAATCCGGCTTGAATCCGGGAGAGAATAGCGGAAGAGCCCGCAGCACCGACCTCTGCACTTCGTATATCCTCGTCCTTGCCAAGGCTCAAAATTGCTTGCAGCCGCATCGAGGAAAATCTACAATGCCGTTCTAAAGTGAGAAAACGAGGAAGCAATATGCTCGCGAGACTGCATAGCGTAACCCTCGAAGGCATCGAGGGCGTAATCTGCGAGGTCGAGGTCGATGTTGCCCGCGGTGGTTTCGAGAAATCCATCATCGTAGGCCTGCCCGATGCCGCCGTGAAAGAAAGCGTCGAGAGGGTCAAAAGCGCGATTGTCAACAGCGGCTACAAATACCCCAAGACTCAGTCGCTCATAAACCTCGCGCCCGCGGACGTCAAGAAGGTCGGGCCGGCCTTCGATTTGCCAATTGCCCTCGGCATGCTCATCGGCCAGAACATCTTGGCAAGCCCCTCGATAAAAGACTTTGTCATTGTCGGCGAGTTGGCTTTGGACGGCAGGGTAAGACCGGTCAACGGTGTGTTGAGCATGGCGATGACGGCTGCCGCCAACGGCTTTGGCCGGATGATTGTCCCTTTGGCCAATGCCAACGAGGCCGCGGTTGTCCAGGACATAGAGGTCTTCGGCGTCGGTTCCCTTGCTCAGGTGGTGGGATCTCTTTCCGAGCAGTTGCTGCTCGAAACAACTGCGGTTGATGTCGAAGCGTTGTTCAACGTAGCCTCCAAATATGAGGTGGACTTTGCGGATGTAAAGGGCCAGGAGAATGTCAAGCGCGCACTGACGGTGGCCGCCGCAGGGGGACACAACATCATAATGATAGGTCCGCCGGGGGCCGGCAAGACAATGGTGGCCCAAAGATTGGCAACTATTCTGCCGCCTTTGAGTCTGGCCGAATCGCTTGAGACTACCCGTGTGTATTCCTCGGTCGGGCTTCTGGATAGAGGCAGGGCGTTGCTCGCCACTCGGCCCGTTCGGATGCCGCACCACACCGCGAGCGGCCCGGCCTTGATCGGCGGCGGGACAATGCCCCGACCGGGAGAACTGTCATTGGCTCATTTTGGAATACTATTTCTCGATGAGTTTGTCGAATTCCCACGCCACGTTCTTGAGATGATACGCCAGCCTCTGGAGGATGGCTATGTCATCGTCTCACGCGCAAGGAAGACGATCAGATTTCCGGCTCAATTCATGCTCGTCGCGGCGATGAATCCATGTCCCTGCGGCTACTTTGGCAGCGATTTTCGACGATGCAAGTGCACGCCGGGCCAGATCGCGCGCTACTTGTCAAAAGTCTCCGGGCCGTTGGTGGACAGGATTGATATTCATATTGAGGTGCCCACGATAAGTTTCAGCAAACTGAGATCGAAGTCCACCCAGCTCGATTCGGCCAAGATGAGAGAGGACGTTGTCGCCGCCAGGGCGATTCAAACGAATCGCTTCGGAGACGGGGCTACCTACACCAACGCGAGGATGAGCCACAAGCAAGCCGAGAAGTTCTGCAAGCTCGATTCCGCAAGTGAGCTGATGTTACGGCAGGCGATGACGGAGTTCGGCCTATCCGCCCGCGCTCACGACAAAATCTGCAAAGTCGCTCGCACGATTGCCGACCTCGCAGGCAGCGACAATATCCGGCCGGAACACATCGCCGAGGCTATCAGCTACCGGAAGCTCGACAGGAAACTTTGAATGCGTTTGATTTGAAGATAGTGCGGCGGATATCTGGGGCCCCAAACCGAATTTCAGTGCTTCCAGAACTTATCTGACCAGCTTCAGTTAAACGCTCCCTCCGCGTTGCCTCAACGAGCGATGTTGCCGTCGTCAGCGCCCATAAGTAAGTCTATTCTTCGTCGGCTTAGCATACTTGTCGCTCCGATCCTGCTTTGGTCACGCTTGCTGATCCGTTAAGATCGCATGCCATCGAATCCGCGTAACGGAGGCAATAACGTTTGGGCTCAGCCCGATGAATCTGAGTGGTGCGGCCGAACAAGCTTATCAGATAATCGAAGACATCAAGCCGGTTTCCTCATGTGAGAATCCCTGCTAAAATGTCATGGACAGTGTTTGCAGTATACTGTGTTTAAGAAGGAGACGTAATGGAGGTGAAAGGGATAACCGCTGCAGTTGTGACGCTACTGGTCGCAGCGTCCGTCCGTGTTCCTCTATTGTGCGCCAGTGGCATCGGTGCCGGTTGGCCTGAGTTTCACGGCCCCGGCCGGACGAACATATCCCCGGATCGAGGCCTCTTGAAGGAATGGCCCGAGGGTGGGCCGCGGTTGCTCTGGACGTATTCACAATGCGGCAGGGGGTATTCGGGGGTGGCGATCGCCGACGGGATGATCTTCACGGCCGGTGACTCCGACCGCAAGGAGATGGTCCTGGCGCTCGATATGAACGGCAAGCTGTTGTGGAAGCAACCCAACGGTGACGCGTGGCGCCGGTCGAGCCCGGGCTCGCGTGCGACGCCGACCTACAACGACGGCGCCCTGTACCATATGAATCCCACCGGCAGGCTCGCTGCATACGAGGCGCGGTCGGGCAAGCCGCTCTGGACCGTGGACCTGGTGTCCCGATTCGATGCACGGTACGGCATATGGGCCCTGGCCGAGAATGTGATTGTGGATGGCGACAAGGTCCTGTGCATGCCGGGCGGGCCCAGAGGCCGCGTCGTCGCGCTGGATAAGCGGACGGGAAAGACCCTGTGGGTCAATACGGAGATTGAGCACTCAGCGGCTTACTGCTCCGGCATCGTCGCTACCTGCGGCGGCGTACGTCAGTTGATCAGCATGACACAGAGATCGGTCGTCGGTGTGAACGTCGAGAGCGGCGAGCTCGTCTGGTCCGCACCGTTTGTGCCTATGTCGCCGCAGAATGCCCTGACGCCCGTGTTCCAGGACGGCTATGTGTTCATCGCCTGTGGACACTCTTCAGGTGGCCGGCTGATAAAGCCTGATCTGTCTTCTCGTTCGGCCAAAACCGTATGGCATCGCGAGGACCTGGACGACTGCCACAGCGGCGCCCTGCTCGTAGACGGCAGGCTGTACGGCAGCGCATGCAGGGTGGGCGGAAAGAGCTTCTACTGCGTCGACTTTCTCACGGGCAAGACCATCAAGCTCGACAAGACGCTGGGCAAGGTGGGTATCACCTTTGCAGACGGGAGAATCTACGCCCTGAACCACCGGGGCACGATGTCCCTGCTGGCCGTCACCCCCGACGGCTGGGATGTGGTCAGCCGGTTCGAGCTTGAAAAGAAGCCGACCAACTCCTACCTTGCGCATCCCGTCGTTTTCGGCGGAAGGCTCTACATCCGGTGCAATCAGGACCTCCACGCGTACGACGTCCGCGCGAATTGAACAGGACAATTGGACGCTGATTCAAACCGCCCTTGTTGCACGGATTCCCTCTCGTTAGACAAGCATCGAGAAACCGACGGTATCTCACCGGTGTTGTCAAACCTATTTTAGAAAGATTGGGGCGTGCTATTCGTCCTCCCTAGTTCGCAGCCACCATAATCGTATAAGGCGCCTTGCAGCTTAAAGGCATTTTGTCGTTGGGTCCTGCACCTGCGCTCGCGTAATGATCCCAGGCATTGGTTACTTCGATGTACCATGTGCCGATCGCTATCTGCCCCTGAGGTAACTTGTAGTCGAACTTAGCAGCGACGTAGTTACCGGCATCTCCGCCTCGATAGCCTTGTCCATCGTCATAGAGATCGACGTGTACACCGTCGCTCTGGTCCAGGGGTGCGGTAACCACTGCGATACTAATCTGGGTAGCACCGCCGGCGTTGAAGTAGTAAAAATCCTGCATGCCGACGTCATCGCCACTTTTGAAAATATTGCACAAGTAGGACGTTTTATGGGCACCAAACCCACCCGACATCTTTATCTCTTTAGCGGTTACAATAGTATTATCATCTTCATTGGTATCGCTAATACTGATGCGCGCGATCTTAAGCGTATAATCTGCCTTGAAGCTGCTTGAAGTCGATCCCGTCCAATATACGTTTAAGAATATATCGGTATTCGGTGCGTGTGTCGTCCATAATGTGAATGCTTTGTCATCATGGTACGTACTTAAGTTTCCGATCGCGCCCAAATCCGCCCGATATCCTTCCATATCCACCCGAAGCATGACGCCTTGAGGCAAGTTTTTTGGCTCGGCCACAATCTCTATCCCATAACCCCAGGGCCCGGAAGAACCGCTGTTTATCTTAAACCAGTCGGCTGGGTCCGTATCCGTTGTGCTACCTTTGATGATCTGTGCAAGGCTCGCATCGTTTGCCGTCGTGAGTGTGTCGTTCTTTTCCTTTTCGATGAAGGTGCTCTGAACCACCGTGAAGTCGAAAGGGCTTGCTGCAGTACCACCGGGTGAATATTTGTCGACATAGCTTGTTTTCACGTGTACCGGTCCAGTGGTTGCACCGTTAGGAACCTGGGCTTCTACAGCGTTGCCAACGGCTTTGAACGTGGCGGCCGTGCCGTTGAAATCAACGCTGGAAGGATTCTTCCCGCCGACCGTGAGTCTCCCCCCCGTAATTGTTATTGTATCGCCCGGTGTACCGGCACTGGGCTCCAGATTGTGGATGGTAGGTGAACAACCCACGAACAAAAACAATACTAGCGAGACTGCCCATAATTGAGTGGGCCTAATTCTGATTTTAGGTGCTTCTGGCTGCATCGCATTTCTCCTTTCTGAACATGCGATATATGGTTTTCCGAATAACACCCGAGCAAGAGGGCCATACGGCGATTTGGCCTCATCTTGCGGCCATCCGCTAGCTTGATAGAATCCAACTATCGCCCGAAAAATTCGCTTCTTTACGTCCGTCCTCTGTCGCTCGCTGAATGGAACCGCTGGATATTTTGCGTATATTGCCAGCCTGTAGCAAAGACCTTCTGCAGAACATCGGACATCACGGCTATTGTCACACGTATTCCGCCCTTCTTGATGATAGGGCGTATCTCACGGGGTCCGCCCCATGAGATAATTCAAGCCATTTCCTCTATTGAAGGCGTATCTCACAAGGTAGATGTTGACGGAAATGATTCAGGAATTTGGCAAGAAAGCTGATTTTTCGCATCGGCCCGTGACCGCGCTGAGGGCAGGAGCACGCCAGGTTGTTCCTCGGCCGCAGCCACGGGCATGGGGATTTGAGCCACACGGCTTGCACGCTGTCAGTTGATTACCCTCTCAGCTCCACGATAAGGTCATGGATGCGGTCTAATGCGGATGTGAGGTAATCTTGTGGTCGGCCAAAGCTGATTCGCACAAATCTATCCATGCCGAAGTGATCGCCAGGGACGATGAGCACACTTTTTTCTTTGCACAGTCGCTCTGTAAACTCAGTAGAGTTGATATCGAAGTGATAACGGGCAAAGGCGATTGCGGTCGCCTGTGGTGGCGTGAGGCTGAATGTATTCTCATGACTATCCATCCATCGCTGCAGAATCGGATATCCTTTGCGGGTATAATCGCGAGTACGCTGAATGATGCGGGGACGCACTTGTGCAGATAGGGCAATTGCAGCAAGTTTGTTCGACAGGATCGTGGCACTGATCGTGGTGTATTCATGCCGGGCCCAGATGTCGTCTATGGTATCAACAGGGGCGACCACCCACCCTATACGAAGACCTGGCAAGCCGTACGCCTTGCTCGTACTGCCGACCGCGAGCACTTTATCGTACCTGCCATAAAAGGATGGGGTCTGCTGGTCTGTTAGTCGCTCGGAGCCACTGTATACTTCATCGGCTAAGATCCACGCGCCGACTCGCTCGGCAGCAGCGACGATGTGATCCATTTCGGCCCCGGTAAGAACATAGCCGGTGGGGTTGTTTGGATTGCATACGGCGATTAGCTTTGTATCGCGCGTAACAGTCTCATTTAGCTCGTCCAGATCAGGCGCCCAACCATTGTCTTGGCGCAAGTGGAATGTTTTCAATTTAAGATTGTGGTTTTTCGCAATGCCCCAGATTTGCATATAGTTAGGCAGCATGATAACGATTTCGTCTCCCGCACCGAGCAGGGTACGGGTCGTGATATAATTGGCTTCGATTGCCCCTACGGTAACTAACACGTTGTTCATCGTCGCCCCATCGTAGAGAGCCGCTATGTTCTGCCGCAGTTCGGGGATGCCGTTGACGTGCGGATAGTTCAGCTCGGTGGCGAGTAAGTGGTTGATATAATCGGGATCATCGGCCAACAGCTCACTGAGCGAGACGGGGTGTACGCCGCTTTCGGACAGGTTGTATTCGACATCCTGCTCGAACCTGGACATCATGCGTTCCATGGCAAAAGGTTGAAATTCAGGCATCCGGCTATTCCCCTCTATTGAATTCTCACGGTTAGTCGTATGCGTCAGGTCGGCCCATGCAATTGATTGTACAGCCCTGGCGGCACGAACGGAATAGATAACGCGTCCAATTCACCGACCACACCGCTATTGACATCCTCAACTTCGGGGGGTACGATTCGCATACTGAGAACGGGCTAAGCTGGCGGGCAATAGTGAGGTGTTGCTATGGCTTCGGTCTTCGTCATTTCAGGGGAACAGAAGGGCGAGTACTACCCACTTGGCCATCGTACGAATGTGGTCGGCAGGGATGAGGCAGTCACTATCCAAATACGGGACGACTTGGTGTCTCGCAAGCACCTGCAGATTCACTATGACCATGGGCGGGAGCAATACTTCGCTTTCGATATGAAGAGCAAGCACGGCGTGTTCATCAATGATGGGCGAATCGCCGAGGAGACTGCCTTGGCCGACGGAGACGAAATCCTCGTCGGCCGGACCACGCTTCTCTTTACGCTGCGAGATTTCGACGACTACGAGAGCGCGCTGTCTCACTACAAGAAGCGTGGAGAACGATTCCGTCCCACTCACATGCAGTAAACCTGCGACACGCTGCCGGGTGGTCTATAGGCCCCGCTGCCGTCGTTCTTGGCCGAAAACGGGATATCTGCAGCGGCCTGTATCGCAGTTCTTCGTGCGTATCTGCGGTCAAGCTTTGTTTATTCCGGATAGACCGGCAGCTGTGTCCGCAGCAATTCGTATATATTCTTCTGCTCGGCAATTGCGTCTTGCGAGGTTTCCGTGAACAGCTTCTTGAGTTCCTCAAAGTCCATAGCCTTGACCTTGGCAGCGTCCTTCTTGTCGCCGTTCTTGGAATTGGCGGCGATGAACTTGGCCATCGTCTCGCCAGCCATCTCACGAATGAGCTGCCATAACTCTTTGCCTTGGCTTGCCGCGATCGCCCGGCCCAGAGCAAGTGACATCGACAGAATCGCGTTCATGCCAAGGACGCCTTTTCTCTGCATGACGTGAATCTTGTCTTCGGCGGAGGCCCCCTCAGAGAGCATTCCCGCGGCCACAGCCTGCCCTTTCTCGAGGGCGAGTAGCTCTCTATCCACGTCGAGCAGGCTGCCGAGCTGGGCAAGCCTTCTTCCGGTAAAGGCCTCTGCGAGCACGGTCTCGATGTGCTTGACCGCTTCCATGCAGCCCTTGCCGTCGTAGCGTCTGGCCTGTCTCCAACGATTCAGCAGACCCTCGTCGTTTTTGGCCTTGATGGCGGTGAAGTCCAGGCCCTTCTTGAATCGATAGGTGCCGTCTCCGGCGTCGTCAAACAGATCACGATGCTTCTTAGTGAGCTCACCGGGGGCGATAATGCTATCGACGTAATGAATAGCCTCGTCGACGCCGGCCGATGTTCCGAGCGGAGTCGAGCCTTTGAAGCGAACCGTGCCGGTTCTGCCCAGGAACAGGGTAGCCGCGGCGGACGGAATGCCGGCGTTCGTTGCCTCCTCCGTGCCACTGACGGCCTCGATGGCCAACATTCGCATCAGCAGGCCGGCGATATCGAGTTCGGCGGCGTCGCTCATAACCGCCACATCTTCCTTGCCGGTCAGTATGCGAACCAGTTCCTTGACGTTTTCTTCTACCTCTTTCCTCTCGCCCTCGGTCATTTCCCGCTGCGAGGCCTTCGCCAGCGCGATTATCTCCATGACCCGCCCGTACTTCTGCAGTCTTTCGGTGTTGGCCCCGCCGCCCGCCTTCATCCCCAAGGCGTTCATGGCAGTGGAGATTTCCGCCTCGAAGGGATCGTTCGGTGACTTGGAGCGGTGCGAGACCACCAGCTCGGCGCCGTAGGCCAGAGATGTCAGCATGGCGAGCACGGTTTCCGACAACGTGCCGATCTGGTTGGCTTTTATCAGCGTCGCGTTGATCTCGCCGTTCCTCGCACAGCTCTCGATATTCTCATCCTTCGTTGTGACAAGGTCGTCACCAATAATGAATATCTTGTCCCCCAATTCCTTCATGAGGTTTTTCCAGCCTTCATGGTCGAGTTCACCGAAGCCGTCCTCGATCGACAGCACAGGCACGCCAGCCTCCATGGCCTCCTTGTAGAGTTCGAGGATCTCATCCCGGCTCATGTCGACTTTGCTCTTATCACGCCAGAAGCGATACATGCCGACCGAGTCCTTCTGGCCGGTTTCCTCACGGTACAGGTTCTCCAATTCCGACGCAGCCGGATCCAGTGCGATTGCCACATCCACGCCGGGGACGTATTCACAATCCAGAATAGCCTGTTTCATCAGTCGCCACATTCTCTGCTCAGGGACCCTGTCGCTTTCTTCCTTGTCGATGTAAGGAGCAATACCTCCTTCCAGACCGACGCCCATAACCTTTGCGCCCGGCGCCGACTCGATAATTTCCTTCAGACGGTACTGCAATTTGACCGTCATCTCCTGGGCCTCTTCGTAGGTCTTTGCAGAGAGGGGTATGAACATGCTCTCCTGCATGCTGATGTTGCTCTCGGGGTATTCCTTCTCGGTATGGCGTCCGCCCATGGCGCAGTTTCTAAACTGCCAAGGTGCCTTAACATCGGTTCCATCCTTGAGGGCGACGGTTTGTATCCTAGTATCCAGCAATCGCTGCTTGACCTTGCCTACCTGAACCATCCAGCTTTCCTCCGAGATGGCCTGGGCGGCTCTGGCGGCCTGTTCAGCGGCGAGTTTCTCTCTTGTTCGGAACTCTCTGAGCTTGCCGGGATCGGCCAACAACCGGTCCAAGAGACCGACGCAGCCCGGTGCCAGGAAGAAACGGCCTATGTAAATGAGGATCTCACCGAAATGGGTTCCCATGGCGAGCCCTGCGCCGATGCAGACGGCCGCGATCGGCAGGAAGATCATAGCCAGATACCCGCTCCAAACCGGCGCGGCAGCCGCCACCGCCAGGTTGTACGGGGCATCGGGAGCGAAGTTGCCGCCTTCCTTTTTGACGCCGTAGAATCTGCCCCAAGGTATCAGCAGGAACATCTTGGCGTACCAGCCGAACATGCCCGAACCGCCCTGGACGACGGCATCGGCCTTTTCCTGAGAATCCTTGTTCAGAGCAGTCAGCTTGACGGCCGCCAGGAAGTGTCCCATCTCGTGGATGGCAATGCCGATGTGCCAGGACAAATAGAGAATGGCCAGAGATACGATCGTTTCGCCGCTGAGGAACATGAACTTGAGCACGTCGAGCTTGATGTTGGCATCGGGGCTGGCTGCGGCAGCTGCCAGTGCTGCAGCGGGAAGGCTGAGCACCGATGAGATGAAGGCGGCGTGGAAGGAAACCAGCTTGTGGTTCGCTATCACCCAGCCCCGCTCCAAATAGCCCGCGGCCCTGGCCTTGATAGGCCCGACCGTGCCTGCTAATCTGCCACCGCTGCTGTTGATACTTGTCTTTGCCGTATTCATTTTGGCCATTCTCAAATACTCCTTAGTCGCGAGTCATTCCTTTACGCTTATCTGTGGTCCGTCAAATCGATCTCTTGGCAAATTCCACGCAATTGAGGCTGTCCAGAAGTGTGTGCCGAGCCTTTGCCATCAGAGTTGTGCGATTACTCGACAAACGAACTGAGGTAGCCCAGATTTAGGCCAGAACACCCACAACGAAGGGCACATTACAGACATTACAGGAGCTTCGTCAAGCTTGTAGGTGCAAAATTCCCGCTCAACACCGAAAAAAGCGAGAAAATTCTCCTGGTGGCGAGGTCCGGGGCCGATACAAACGCGGGCTGCGGCGATCAATCGGACGTGAAGGGCCCGATAAAGCAGGTCGGGCGGTAGGCCATGCCCCGGCCTTACGACCGACGCGGTCACATGCAGTCCAAGTCGTGGCTCGCAGATCTATACCTCGATTGCCGCTGCTGGGGGCAAGAGAGAACAAGGCCCGGCCGCATTGTACGTCTTTCTACGCCAAAGTCCGGGTGGTCACCGAACGTGTGAGCTATTATAATTGCTGCCGCGAACGGACTCGGCAATGCGAGGTCATGGAACTGGCGTCAGGAGTCAGGGCCGCTGTCGCGACGTGAATTGAGAAATCTTACTTACCGTCTTTGTTGTGAGGGATGTCTATGGACGAGAACGACCGCAAACTTGAGAATGAAATCAATGATCTGAAGCAGGCATTAGAGAGTTTTGAGAAGGAAAAGGAGCGGGTCAGGACCATCATTGGTGGCATTGGAGGTGTGCCAAGGTTCCGCACAAAGCTCGTCAATGCCATATTCATAGTCATAATCATAGTCTCCGTTGTAGTCTCAATCATTGGCGGCGATAAGTGGCGACTGTTGATGATCGAGCTGACAACGGTGGCCCTGTCGGTGAAAATCATCTACCTGATACACTGTATGATGCGCGTCAATCACTTCAAGTTTTGGATTCTCTCGGCAATCGAATGGCGCATCAACGAGATGATGACTCACATGAAGCAGCCTGAGAAGTGATTGGGTCTTGAAGGCCTCCCGCCGTGAGGTTCGCTGCTCACGGTGCTCAGCATCGATCTGTTTGGAGTCAGTCTATCTGCATTGAATCGGTGCCGGGACGCATTCGCCGTGTGTTTGTGCGAACATACTGCCAATCAACACGCCGCCGAGTATTTCGGCCGAAACAAAATTTTTACCTCCCGCCGCTGAGTAGCCATCAAGAACATACCCACAAATATAATAAGGGCGATTCTTATGGGTCTTCGCCGCAGGCCGACAGGTAGTGCAGCGGCCGTTTTTTTGTTTAACCTCGCCCCGCTCCATGTCGATAAGGCGTTTGAAGGCAAGTTGCGATGTCAAGTTAAGAAGGAGATGTGCGATGGGAATTCAAGATTGGTCTGAGGATATCATTCTTGTTGATCTTCCTCAAGAACCGGAGATGGGCGACGAACTCAAGACCGTGACTGGAACTGTCCGGGACAGGGGCGACTGTGATGTTGTAATTGACTTTTCCAGCATCGATATCATAACCTCTTCGAGCCTTTCAAAGCTACTGAAGTTGCGCAAGCTATTGGGCGACTGCGGACATCGTCTTGTCTTTTGTGGGGTAGCTCCCGCAACCAAGGGCATCTTTACGGTAACAGGGCTTGATGGGATTTTTGAGATGGCCGACGACAAGTTTGTTGCCCTGGCCAGCCTGCAAATGGTGGGCTAAGTGGCGTCCTGGGATGTACTGCGCGGTCATCCCAACAAGAACCTTGACAACAAACGTATGTTTGGGGTAACATTGTGTGACTTTTCCGTGTTGAGTGGGCTACGAAAACCGCTGCCCTCAGCGGTGTTCGTAATCTGCTCGCAAGGTTTCACTACGGGCTCCGGTCCCCATCGAGCGGGATTAGAGGGGCGCCAAGAGTAGGATACAACTGGATGGACAAAGATACCCTGCAGCAGGTCGAGCAGATAATCGATCACAAATTCTCCGACCCCAGCGTCTTGATTCGGGCATTCACCCATTCTTCGGCGGTAGACGACCGCCTCCTGAGCAATGAAAGGCTGGAGTTCCTGGGCGACGCCGTTCTCTCTGTGGTTATTTGCCAGAGTCTCTTCGAGCGATTTTCCGGCCATCTTGAGGGAGACTTGACCAAGATCAAGAGCATGCTTGTTTCTCGTGGAATCTGCGCTCAGGTCGCCGACGGGCTTGGTCTGGAGAAATTCCTGAAAGTCGGCAAGGGTATGGCTTCGGTCCGCGCCTTGCCGTCATCTCTTCCCGCCGGCCTTCTGGAGGCCGTGATCGCTGCAATCTATGTCGATGGTGGATTCGATGCTGCCCGTCGCTTTGTCCTGAAGAATTTCGCTTCATTGATTGATGCGGCCAATTCGGAACAGGCGCATGGCAACTATAAGTCTCTGCTGCAGCAGTACGCCCAAGAGCAGGCCAACACTACGCCGGTATACGTGCTGCTTGATGAGAAAGGGCCCGACCACAACAAGTGCTTTGAATCCGAGGTGATCGTCGCGGAACGCCGCTTCCCGAGTGCCTGGGGCCCGAACAAGAAGGAAGCAGAGCAGAAAGCCGCCCTCAATGCCCTGATAGAATTGGGTGTGCTCGAGAAGCCCTTGACGCATGAAGACAGCGGCTCAGACAAGTGACCCCAAGATCTCGCCGCGCCACTACTCTACGATGAGCCATGCCAGCGCAAAGAGAACCAACGCAGTTGTGGCCATGAATATAATGATCGAACCGAAGAGAACGACCGATTCTCTCGCAAAGGCGATCGCCTTGATCTTTGAGACCTTGGTGGCCTTGTAGACCACGGCTATCGCCGCCGCAAGCGGCAGCAACCACAGTACGGATTGCGGATCGGTCCCGATTCTTTCGGGTGTAGTGAAGGTAGCCGTTATCAGGGCAGCCGCTGCGAACATTCTATCCTCCGGTCGTTTCACTTCCGCGCAAATGAGCCACATATACCGCGTTTACAATGCACAAAAGATTAAGCAAGCCGGTGATACTCGTATATATTTGCCCGATTTCATTCGCCCTGCCATAGACGGGGTAGCTTCCCGCCGTGCTCAGGCGTTCCAATACCACGATCGCCGGCGAATTCATGATCTGTGCGACATACCACGGTTTTGCTCCGACAGGGTCAATAACTCCGATTGAGCCCACGTACAACCCTATGCAGAACGTTACGACGATCGTTATGAATATGATTGCCGCCCGTTTCTTTTGGTTGAGCAGGAAATGGCCCGCGCCGGGCACCAGCCAGGCCAATAGCCCGACGGCTAACAAAAACAGCGTGTGGCTTTCTTTCGAACGCTGCGCCATTACGAAGCCTCCTTGGCCTGTGTGGTTGCATTAGCGTCTGCAGGCTTTTCTGATTCGCTGGCGGACCTGAGGTTCATGCGCTTCACTATGTTCTCAGGATTGAAGTGGACAAGTGCCAGGCTTTGGGATTGAACCTGGTCTTCTCTGTACAGGCGTACCGCCTTGAGCTTTTCGTATTGCTCCTGTCCGAGACGCTCGACCGAAAGGTGCTTAAGGCAATATAAGCTCATGTTCGGCTTAAACTCCATAATCAGAGGCAGGTTCTCGACACTGTTACTGTCCAGCGGAACGAGTGAATAGAGTTGCTCTATGAACTGTTGTTCCGCCTTTGCCTCTCTGGTCAGGACGGCCTGCGACGGATCGCCGGCGCTATGCGCCTGTAACGTAGCCAATTGCCCTCTTGATATTCTCCGCAGACCCGTTAGGTTCTCCATCTTGAATGCGTTGGGGTCGTCATTCGGGTCCTGCTTGGCCTGTTCGCCATACAACTTGTTGAATTGACCAAGCGCGTTTTCCCACCCGTCCTGTGCCGCCAGAGCGATAAGCTCCTCGGCCTTGCCTCTTGTGGCATCCAGTGCCGCGAGATTCTTGATGTCCTTGGTCACTTTTTCCCTGACGGAATAAGTCGTATCGCTCTTATCCTCATCTTCTTGCCCGAGTTCGAGCGTCCGCGTGCTGAACGTCTGGTCCAAGCTTTCCGGTTCCGAGGCCTTGGCGACATCCACCACGCGAAGAATCGCGACTACCAGCCCTGACAGGTCTCGGCCCATTTCGGCCATCATGTCTTTGGCCGGACCAATGTTCTCGTACATTCGGGGCTTTTGTGTGTCAAAGGAGACAGGTTCGTCCTCCGTCAGTTCATCCACCGAGAACACAATCTGACTGAGCCTAACGGGATTGAATTGCTGACTCATTACGATGAGTCTGCCAAGGTGTTTATCTGTCTGCATCTCAACTGAGCTGAGCATCCCTGTCTGCCCGGTATATATCTTTATCTTGTACTCTTCGCCGAGTTGGACAGATGTCGCAGCGTAGTCGCCGGCCAGCTTCTTGATCTGCTCGGTTGTGGGCTTGCCTGCCTCGGCATCCAGAGTCTCCAGTGCCGGCTCGGTGCGATTCTTGGCCTCGATTAGTATCTGGTCGGCCTTGGAGTTTATCTTGTTGCGAAGAAGTTGCTCTCTAACCACGCTCGCGACCTCGGCGTAGCTTCTTGTTTGCGGGACACGCTCTGAGTTGGGGTCCAAAGGATCTGCAGGAACTTGTTGGGTGAAAAGCCGTTCTCTATTCCTCTCGTAGTACTGCTCACATTCTTCGGCCGTAGGCGGACTGACAGTCGGCGACACGTCACTGAGTTTGATAGCCATGTATTCCAGCCGAACCCTATCCGCTAACTTGTAGCCAAAACCGTACGGGTTCTGCTCGCTTACCTCACCGGCGAAGAATTGCTTGTATTTGTCGAAATGTGCTGATATCTGATCTTCGCTGGGCTCGGCTTCAGTCTCCGGCAGGATCCGAGCAAACACCGCAGCGTCGAGCCTCACCAATTCGGCATTGACTGTCTCATTTTCCCAACTGGCCATGTGCCTGATCTGCGAGTTCGTAACGTCCTGGTTCGATGAAACCATCAGGGCATACTGCCACACGGCCAGCAGCTTGCCGTAAGTCGCCAGTATCTGCTCCTGAGGAACGCCTTGCCGATTCACTATTGACCCTATGAGCTGCGAGTAACTCTGACCATTGAACATTTGGGGTATTACTCGGCTGAGCAGCTTGCCTACCTCCTCGTTTGCGACCCTTACCCCCGCCTGCTCGACTTCATGGTTCAGCAGCAGCCAGCATATGTCGCTCGGCATTTGGCGCTGGTAGAGGTCGTTGATTTGCGCGTCGCTGACTCTGAGCTGGTTTTCTCGTATCATTTGTTTGATGCGATTGATCAACATGGGCGAGCCTCTACCCTCGGAGAACAGCAACTCGCTCAGCGCCATCCCACGCAGATCCTGCGACCTCAGCAGATCACCTGCCCGGAGCATCCTCAGCAAATCCAGCTCTCGACGCGCAATGTTTCGCTTGTTGGGGGTGATTTTCTCGCCGTCGGCGAAATATGCCACGGCCTTGTGTAATCCGCCGGTTCCCCGAAACAGGTACGGCAGCGCCGAACCTCCTATGAAGCCGATCATGATCACTACGACCACGACGGCCATAACCTTCTTGTTGTTCTTTCGAAACCACTTAACCAGATTCATATCTGTGCTCCAATTTGCCGTCATCGTCCGGCAGTATCTTGGGTCGTAGGAACCGACCCAGGCTTAATTGCCGAATCTTGAAAGCGTAGAGTATAGGCGGGCATTTGAGCTTTGCAAGAAAAATAGTGGATTGGTGAAACGGGGCGCAGACACGCAAAAACCGGTTGAACTTCGCGACCAACGTGTCTATGATTGCCGATTATGGACGAACACAACGGACATACGAAATCTTCCGAAGCGTTTGTCGAGGCCGGCAGGTATATGCCTGGCGGTGTCAATTCGCCGGTTAGGGCGTTTGGCGGCGTCGGCGTTGACCCTGTCTTTATCGACTCGGCGAAGGGCTCGAAGGTCTACGACATTGACGGCAACGAGTACATCGATTACGTAGGCTCCTGGGGGCCGATGATACTGGGCCACGCCCACCCGAGGGTATTGGAGGCAATTCAGTCCGCGGCCCAGAAGGGGACCTCTTTCGGAGCACCGACGTTGGCCGAAACCGCGCTGGCGAAGAAGATCCTCGGTGCGTTCGGCTCGATGGAAAAAGTCCGGCTTGTGAGCAGCGGCACCGAGGCGGTAATGACCGCCATCCGGCTCGCACGCGCGTACACAAAGAGGGACCTGATAGTCAAAATGGTCGGCTGCTATCACGGCCACAGCGATTCACTGCTTGTGGCCGCGGGCTCCGGCTTGGCCGAAAGAGGCACGCCCTCGAGCTCAGGCGTGCCCGGTGCGCTTGCGGGCCTGACTGTAGTATTGCCGTACAACGATGCCGAGGCGGCCAAGACCGTTTTTGACAAGCACAAGGGCGAGATTGCAGCCATACTGGTCGAGCCCGTTGCGGCAAACATGGGCGTGGTGCCGCCCGTTGACGGATACCTTTCGACGCTCCGTTCGTTGTGCGACGAAAACGAGGTGCTCCTGATATTTGACGAGGTCATTAGCGGTTTTCGCGTCGCGTTTGGCGGCGCGCAGGAGCTTTTCGGCATAAGCGCCGATATCACCTGCCTCGGCAAGATAATCGGGGGCGGCTTGCCCACCGCCGCGTTCGGCGCTAGTGCCGACATAATGGATTTGCTGGCTCCTTTGGGGCCGGTCTACCAGGCGGGAACACTTAGCGGCAACCCAATTGCGACTGCGGCGGCTAACGCAACGTTGGAGGTGTTGGCAGAGAAAGACTGCTACCGTCGGTTGGAGTCATCGGCATCTGTGCTGGAGAAGGGCTTGGCCGAGGCTGCCGAGCAGGCCGGCGTCGAGACAGTAATCAACCGCATCGGCTCAATTATGAGCTGTTTCTTCACCGATCGCCCCGTTAGAAGTTTTGCCGACGTCCAATCGACCGACATTGGACGCTTCAAGAAGTTCTTCGCCGAGATGCTCAGTCACGGCGTGTACCTTGCCCCCAGCGCCTACGAAGCAATGTTCGTCTCGCTGGCTCACAGCGAGAGCGATATCGAAAAGACCATCGAAGCTGCCAAGAAGAGTTTCCTCGAAATCAGAACGTGAGTATGTCAATGACCGCGCTTGGTCCCAAAGCGAAGGGAAGAATCACCAGATATCTTTGGTATGTGTTGCTTGGTCTGGCGGTCTTGGCAGCAGTCGGCTTATGCTACCGGCACAGCCTGCGGCCTGAGCGGGTCAATCGCGAACACGCCGATGCGCCTTCCGAGGAGTTTCGCTGCTTAACACGGAGACTCCAGTTTGATTCTCCTGCCGATCATTGGTTGAGCAGGAAAGAAGCGGAGGATGACCTGGACGAACTCGAATGGTTGCTGGAAAACCGTTATTCGTACCTTAAGCTGAAGGGTGCGGACTATAGAGCCGCGCTGGATACCATCCGAAGCGCGCTGGGCGACGGCATCAGCCGCCGGGACTTGGCCCTGCAACTGACGAAGTTCATCGCCCTGTTCGGTGACGGGCACAGTCGCGTAGCCAGCTCGAGCGTTCACCCGAGATCGTTGTGTTCACACTTTTCACCATTTCTGGTCGAAGAATCAGGCGGCCGGCTGGTGGCTTTCAAGCCCGATCGCTCCGGGTTTGTTGACCCTGATTTTCCATATCTGCGAGCGATGGATGGTCTGCCCGTGAGTGCATGGCTCGAAGCTGCCGGTCAGTATGTCGCCGACGGCTCCCCGCAGTACGCACGATACCATACGATACGAACCCTCCGGTATGTTGAGTGTCTACGCGAGGAGCTCGGCCTAAGCGAGTCTGCGAGCATAGCGGTTGAGCTGGAATCGGCTGATGGTTCCATGAGCAAACAGGTCGAACCTCCACTTGCGGAAGAAGGCCCCGTATACGGTTTCTGGCCCCGCCGGGAAAGCTGTGTTCTGCCCACCAATATAGGGTATTTCCGGATAGGCCCATTCATGGACCACAAGCCTGAGTTCCTGGACGAGTTGGTCGAGACGATGAATCGCTTCAAGGACACAAACGGGCTCGTCATCGACATTAGAAAGAACTCCGGCGGCAGTCGCGCCCCGCTGCGAGTGCTCCTTCCGTTCTTCATGGCCGCGAGCGACTTGCCTCGCGTCGTTAATGTTGCCGCATACCGTCTGGGCACCAGGGACCGCAAAGAGCAGTTTGAAGCACGGTATCTCTATCCGGCCTCGTCCCCGCAGTGGTCCAAGGCTGAGCGAGCGGCGGTCGAGCAGTTTGCCGCTACCTTCCAGCCCGAGTGGCCGCTGCCGAAAGGCGAGTTCAGCGAGTGGCACTACTTTGTTATCAGTCCAGCCGGCGGCGAGGACTACTATCATTACGACAAGCCGGTGGTGATTCTGATGGACCGGTGGAATTTCAGCGCCTGTGACATTTTTCTCGGGGCTTTCAAAGGCTGCGAGAACGTTACATTAGTGGGCCTGCCCAGCGGTGGCGGGAGCGGTTGCTACGAGGACTATCGCCTGTCCAACTGCCAAATTAGGATCAGCTTATCCTCGATGGCATCCTTTCAGCCGAATGGAAAACTGTACGACGGTAATGGTATCCAGCCCGACATCATCGTCGAGCCGATTCCCACAGACTTCATTGGCAGCACCGACAGTGTACTCGACGCTGCCCGGGCGTTGTTGGACAGCTCACAACAGGCCCGCGATATCAGAGATGTCCTCGGAGTGACACACGTTGCCGGCAAATATCACCTCACGGACAAGGACTTTCTGAATGAGGGGGCGGATCAGATCTTGGCCTTAGGCTCGCGGGTGATAAAAGTTTGGTTTCACAACCTGCAAGGCTCATATCCCTTCAATTCCAAATGGCCGGACGCTGACAGTCTGGTTGACACTGCTGAGTCGCCGTATTTTCGCGAGCTTTTCGATAAGCCCTTCAGCACCTACATTATGATGTGCTTTTCGCGGGGCCGAGGTGACGCCTACTTCAGGAACGGCATGACCGAGCAGCAGAAACTGGATGAGCAGCGACAGTTCTACGAGCTTGCCAAACACCTGTTGACCACGTACGGGGAAACGGGCAAGACGTTTGTCTTGCAGCATTGGGAAGGTGACTGGCTGATTCGCGGCAGCTTCGATAGGAATGCCGATCCGACTCCAACGGCGATAAGCGGCATGATAGATTGGCTCAACGCGCGGCAGGCAGGCGTCAATCAGGCCACGCAAGAGGTCGGTCGGCATGGGGTCCGGGTTTATCACGCGGCCGAGGTGAACCGCGTTGTCAGCTCTATGGAGGCGGGCAGGCCCGGCTTGGTGAACAAGGTTTTGCCGCACACGAACTTAGATTTGGTATCATACTCGGCCTGGGATGCGGCAACGGCTCGCCATCAAGACTCTAACGTGCTCCGCGAGGCGTTGGACTTCATTGCGGCGAACATGCCGGACAGCCCGGACTTCGGCGATCGCAACGTGTACCTTGGTGAATTCGGCATGCCGGAGAATCAGTACACAGCCGAACAGATCCAAAAGGCCATTCCGAACGCAGTCAAGACCGCGCTGGATTGGGGATGTCCCTATGTTGTCTACTGGCAACTATACTGCAACGAGCTGAAGGACCTAAAGGCCAAGCCCGCCGTGCAGAGCAATGACGCCGTCAAGGGCTTTTGGCTGATACGCCCGGACGGCTCCAAGTCCTGGGCTTGGCACTATTTCAACCGATTGCTAACCTCAGTTCGCTAATTTTGACTCGAAGCGGTAGCGCCCCGATCCCACTGCCAAAACAGCATCGCCATCTTCCATTCGCAGCAACTGTACCCCCTTTGCCTTGGCGGGTGGTCTTCCACCTTCGGTGACACTTTCTGGGCTTTTAGCAGGTACGTACACGGTCGCGGTCGTGTTGGCCGGGATGGTGACGCTCAGCTTAAAGGTATGATCCTTAATCTTCCAGTCCGTGGCGATCTTGCCGTGGATCGATTCGTAAGAGGCCTTTGCATAGGTCAGTTTGCCGCCGGGCCTCGGATGTATGACAATGTGTTTGTATGCAGGCCCGTCGGTGTCGATTCCGCAGATTGTCCTGAACATCCACTCGGCGACGGCGCCGAAACTGTAATGAGCAAACGAGTTCATGCCGGGGTCCTGGAACCCTTTCTCCGGCGTCCAGCCGTCCCAACGTTCCCAGATGCTGGTCGCTCCATGTTTGATAGAGAATCCCCACGAGGGGAAGGTGTCGTTGTGAAACAGCCGGTACGCGACGTCCGTCTGCCCGAAACGTGTCAAGGTCATCATCAGGTCCTTGGTCCCGACGAAACCCGTTGAGAGGTGCCAGCCTCTGCTCTTAATGTCGTCCACCAAGTATCGCGTGGCCTGAGCTCTTTTCTGCTTTGGTAACAAATCGAAGGCCAGAGCCAGCACATATACCGTTTGCGTTTCGCCCTTGATTCGACCGTCCTCAGAGACGTAGGCCTCGTTGAAGGCCTTCTTGATCTCCTCATACAGTCTGGAGTACTGTGCTGCATCTTGCTTCTTGCCCAGCACCTCTGCGATTTTCGCCGTCAGTTTTGTGCTGTAGGCGAAATAGGCTGTGGCGAGGACGTCCTTCGGCGTATCGGCCTTTATGCTGAGCCAGTCACCGTAGCCCTGCGCCGGACGCAGCAACTGCTTTGCCGTTCCCTTGCAGTATTCGATCCACCGCTCCATCGCGTCGTAGTGTTTCTCGAGCACGCGGGTATCACCATACACCTGGTATATCGTCCAGGGACACACTACCCCCGCATCGCCCCAAGCGGCAGTGCCGCCGGCCATCGCCACCCGTCGCGGGGCCACATCAGAAAATGCCCCGTTTGGAAGCTGTGCGTCTTCGACATCCACGAGCCACTTGTTGAAAAAGGCGGCCACATCGCTGTTGTAAGTGGCCGTGCGGACGTAGATCTGGGCGTCACCCATCCAGCCGAGACGCTCGTCCCTCTGCGGACAGTCGGTGGGTATGTCGATAAAGTTCGCCCGCTGAGTCTGGCAGATATTGCGATAGAGCGTGTTGGCCATTTTGTCGGAGCACTCGAAGCTGCCGACTGCGGGCGTGGCTGATGTCAGCTCCACTCCCGTAATAGCATCGGCGCCGAATTTGCCGGGGTAGCCCGTCACCTCCACATACTGAAAGCCGTGGAAGGTGAAACGAGGCTGCCAAATCTCGTCGCCATCCCCCTTGCAGATGTAGGTGTCTATTACCCGCGCACCCCGCAGATTCGTTGTGTAGATCGTCCCGTCGGGGTTGAGACGTTCAGCGAAACGTAGGATGACCTTAGTGCCTGGTTCTCCTGAGACCTTCAAGCGAACGAATCCAGCGAAATTAGTACCCATATCGAGGACGTACGCACCCTCTTTGGGTTCTGTAATCTCGACCGGCTTAATCTCCTTGAACTCGCGGACCAGCACGCCGGGGTATGACTGAATCTTCGCCGAGATTTCCTCGGTCACATCGACAGGCTCCCACTTGGTGTCGTCAAGAGAGGCTTTGCACCAGTCAGGTATCTCTTTGCGGGCATCGTGTGTTTCGCCCATAAGGAAATCGGCCTCGAGGATCGGTCCTGTCGTTGCCTTCCAGGTATGGTCCGTTGCGAGGATTTCCGAGCTGCCATCGGCGTAATCGATGTGCAATTGAATGGCCAAACGCGGGTCCTTGCCGTAGTGGTCGCGGATGTGTTTCCAGCCGATATGACCGCTGTACCAGCCGTCGGCAAGCAGGGCGCCTATCACGTTATCACCTTTCTGAACACACTTGGTGACCTCGAAGGTGTTGTAGTAAACGCGGACGTCGTAGTCGGTCCAGCCTGGAGTGAAATAGGCATCGTCTACGGGTTGGCCGTTGATGTGCAATTCGTAGTTGCCCAGGGCTGAGGCATAGACCACCGCTCGATCGACGGACTTCGTCACCGCGAATGGTTTGCGCAGGAACTGGACCGGGGGTAAGAACAGATCACTCGGCGCGATCTTTATTTCTTTCCACGGATCAACGCCATGGTCACCGGCCACCTGAGCCATCTCCCACTGGGCGTCGTCGAAATCAGCATCCATGAAGCGCGCCGTTTTGCCTCTCCGCGTCTTCCAGTCTCCGCCGGTGGCAATGACTATCGGGGGACCTGACTCAAATTCTATCTTCAGCACGGCAATAAGGCCCGCCGGATTCGCTGAATCCCCTTCATTTGCGGCCTCGACCGCCAAAACATTCGTGCCTTGCCGAAGCTGATCGGTCACATCGGCTGCCGGGGCCTCCTGGAAACTGCTGCCCTGCAAAATTCTCTGTCCGTTCAGGAACAGAGAAAAGCGATTGTCCGCCGTGGCCGCGCAAGCTGCTTGTTTGATCTTTCGATCTGAGGGGATCGGGAATGTCTTGCGGAACAGGCGGATGCCCACGGGCGCGCTCTGTTTCGGGTCACCTTCCGGATACCATATCCACTTGGACAGTTTCAGGTCGACACTTCCCGCACCGGCTTTGCGTTTCCGGGACTTGTCAAAACCGATCCATTTCGCCTGCCAATCGGAAGCCTGCAGTAATCCCATTGTCCAGAAGGCCGGTTTGCTCCAGGCCGAAACCTTCTCGTCTTTGTCCCACACGCGCACTTTCCAATAGCATTGCACACGTGACTTCAGTTGCTCACCGGCATAGATGACCTGGATCGAATTATCAGAGTCGACCTTGCCCGTATCCCAGAGATCGCCTTGGTTCTTGCTGAGTTTGTCTTTACTGCTGGCAACAAGGATCTGGTAGCCTGTTTGCATCTGGCCCCGCTGCTTGGATTCCACGGTCCAGCTCAGGCGCGGCCTGATCGTGTCTATCCCCAAGGGATTGGCGCGGTACTCGCAGCGCAGCTTCTTGACCGCCACGTTGCCGCGGCCCCATAAGCCGCCCAGGTTCATCTGCTCCAGATTGCTGCAACCGTGCAGAACGAGACCGGCCGCTGTCAATAAGATCGGTGTCAAATGTCGCATCTCTGTTCACCTCCTTGTTCGTAGATTCCTTGCTATCCGGCAGTTCGAGCGTGCTACCACTTCATGGGCCCCACCGGGCTCATATCCCAGCGAGAAAACTCCCGCGCTGCGGGTTGGCGAAGAATCCCGTTCGACAGTGTCACCCCAATACGCGAGCCACCGCGAGGTCAACTGCTGTCGCTTGAGCCGCCGTAGATGAAACGCATCTGACCGATGTTCGGGATCCACCTCAGCGAAACGATGCCGTAAAGCACTCGCATCGGAAGATTTCGGTCGCTCTTGCTCAAGAGAAATTCTTTAAGACCCTGGGGCCAGGGAAACCCGTATCCACTGGGCCAATAAACGAACAGCGCCTTACCTACCAGATAGTCACGGGGGACAACACCGTCACGCGGGGGTTGGTGTCCCTTGCTCGCCTTGGGCGGGTCAGTCCACCACCTGCCGTCTTCGCTGTTCGGGCTGTTGTCACCCAGCACGAAGAACTCATCTTCTTCCAGGAGGAACGGCTTGCCCTCTGTTGCCCTGCCCGTGCGGCCACCCTGCAGATTCTGTCTGGTATAGTGGATATCGCGGAAGATCGCCAAGTGGGAGACCGTCAGCTCGCCGGCACCGAATATCTGTACCTGTGGACTGCCTGTTCCCGGGCGGCCGATAGAATCGGGCGAACGCCCCAGGTCATATCTCAGCTCCTTGTCACCGACTTTGAATGTCAGTTGGTGGTCGACGTTGGCGAATTTGACCAGAGTGGACTTATCCGTCGCCGCAGGCTCAATTGACTCTCTGTGTAACGTTTCCTCCTGGCCTTCCGAGACTTTCGCGATGACCATCTCCCCGTTTAAATCAACCCACGCTTTGTAGGTAGTCCCGTACTTGTTCAGAGCTATGCCGACATGTCCCTGCACCTCAGCCGGCTGTGTGTAGAATCGCACCATCAGATCGCTGCAAGTCGGCATGAACCTGTAATTTCTTACCTCGTCGTATGCATACGTGGCTCCGAAGTTGTTGCCTATGGATGTGTCGTAGACGAGTGTGTTTATTTCGTCGGCCGGACTATCGAGACAGAACCTTGTCGGGTTCTCCTCGTCAATTCTCCACGTTGAGTCATCGACGTTTCTCAACGGCTGCTCCCAGGGGTGGCCGTTGAATTGGCCTTCTTTGGGCCGGACCGGCTGATAGTCATTGTCATAGACCGGCATCCAGTGCTCGTTCTGAACCTTGGGCGGTTTGCGACTGATCTGGCCGTCGATGTAGATGTCTCCATCAATTATCTCCACCTCATCACCCGGCAGGCCAATTAGCCGCTTAATGTAATTCTCCGACGGGTTCAGCGGATTCTTGAACACTATTACGTCCCACCGCTCCGGCTCGAAGAACTGATAGATGCACTTCAGAACAAGTATGCGGTCCCCGTTCGCCACGGGCATCTCCCGGCCGTTGAGCAGCTTGTGTCCACAACTTGGGCAGCGGGTCTCGGGCAAACCTTTGCCTCCAAGCGGGATAGTGTCTTGACGCATTCCGTAGTCACGCGGTACGAACCCATGCTCGTACCTATATCCACACTGCGGGCACCGCAGTCGGAAATGGGCTCCTCTGAGGGTATCTGCCATACTACCTGTGGGTATGCGGAACGCCTCCATCACAAATGCGCGGAAGACAAAAGCCAATATGAAGGCCGTAATGAGCCATTCGAAGGTGTTGGCGATTTCAGCAGCTCTGTCTTTTGTCTTGTGTGGGGCCTTCTTGGGGTTGCTTTGTTCACTCTTCCTTGCTGGCATAGTCGTCGATCCTGCTACGCGCCCGGCCATGTATACATCTTAAGACAACATCTTGCAGAGGCTCTAAAGACGAGCCTCGCGCCGTAAACATGCCGGTCGGACCACGTTTCGGCGCATCCGACAGGCGGATCCGCCGGATACAAAGCCAGTAATTATGCCCGCAAGTCTCTTGTTGGTCAATAAGCCATCTGGTTGTTTTTCAAGCCGATCTGCAAACAGTCGCGATCATAAGCCTTTCGGCAATAAGCTCCGGCGCACGTTGTTTGGCAGCGTGCGATGAGCGCCAATGCTGCACTAGTCATCTCTTCGATAGAACGCCATTTTCGGAAGACGGGACTCGCAGTCTGAATAGCCCTGCGGAACCAGGCACTTGCCTTCTTATTTAAACACTTTGCAGTAAAGAGTTTATGTCTTGCTTGCTGGCCCGAAAGGGTCTTGTCCGGCAGATTTCCACGCAGGCTAACTGCAGAGGGGTTGGCCTCACGGGATTGTTACTGCACCAGAATTGTGCGAACAAAAGCAGCGTTTCTACGGGCTATCGACGTGCGACTGGATTTTTGTAAAATCGGCGGAAATTTTTGTGCAAAAATTGCTTGCTGTGTAGAAGTCTTTGTTGTATAGTAGCTTGCAGTAGTTTAGCCCTTCTACTGTGTGAGCTTGCTGTGCGGCTAAACCAAGAAAACTCGGTTACCTGAAGCGCGCCAAAGTGGTGCTTCCCGGCAAGCGTCTTTTCTGAGGTGAATGATGGACCGTCGGATAGCCAAAGAGGTTACTATCAGACAGCAGGTTTCGCAACGTAACCGGAGTCCTGTTTTCAATTCGCTCTTTCCTGAAATGAGGTAGCTTATGGCAACAGTTACGAAGAAAGAACTTATCGACCGGATTGCAGAAGGTACACAAGCAAAAAGAGTCGCTGTCAAGTCTATAATCCAAGCCTTTCTTGACGAGATAACAAAGGAACTGTGCCAGAATAACCGTTTGGAGTTCCGGGATTTTGGTGTCTTCGAGACCAGGACAAGGGCAGCGAGAGTCGCCCAGAATCCCAAAACTCTCGAACGGGTAGAGGTTCCGGCAAAGCGAACTGTCAAGTTTAAGATGGGTCGACTAATGAGGGAGAACCTATGCGCTCCTACCGCCGAGTCGGCGGAGGCGAAATAATCATTTTGTATAAGATCCCGCGGTTCGCGAGGAGAGCCAATTGGTGCTCAGCGATCACACTCAGCCGTAGCTGATTGTGGTACGCGAATGAAGGTCGAAGCATAGTCGTGCAAAGGAGCAGTTTATGTTAGACGGAACAGTCAAGTGGTTTAATCCACGGAAGGGCTACGGATTTATCGCTGCCGCTGACGGCCGCGATGTTTTTGTCCACTACGCCAGTATCTCCGGTGATGGATACAAGACTCTTGTTGAAGGTGATGCCGTAACTTTCGAGATTGTCGAGGGCGAGAAGGGACCACGGGCCGAGAACGTAGTCCACAAGCCGTCGGGTCCAACCGAAGGTGATTGAGACTGCCCTGTTCAAGGCCTGAGAGGAGGTTGCCAACGCGTATCACTTCTCACTCCCTGTTTTGCCCAAGTCGGACGCGGAGAGACAACTATAGCTGTAGCCCTAATCTGTCGCACGTGGTATTCTGTGTGTGACCTGTTCCGGCAGTGCATATTGAATGCACGCGTAACGTAATGGGCGCCCGCGAGGCGCTACAAAAACACGAATAATGTTTGGTGGTGAACCGAAATCCGGGTTGGACTGCAATGTCCTTGTCTTGAACAAGCACTATATGGCCATCCGCATAGTCGGCGCAAAGCGGGCGTTCTCTCTGCTGTTTCGCGACCTTGCCGAAGTGGTCTCTCTTGAAAAGGGCACCTACTCCAATTACGACTTCGAAAGCTGGTGTGAGGTAAGCCAACTCAGGCGCGAATTCGAGCCGGCCGGCCACGATTGGGTTTCCACCGTAAACTTCTACGTTGCCGTGCCTCGCATCATCCGGCTGCTGTTCTACGACCGCCTTCCGCGAAACGAGGTCAAGTTCAACCGCCGCAACATCTTCGCCCGCGACAAGAACAAGTGTCAGTATTGCGGCAAACGCTTCCCGACCAGCGAGCTTTCGCTCGACCACGTTATCCCCCGCAGTGTGGGCGGTACGGCCGTTTGGGAAAATATTGTCTGCGCCTGCGCCGGCTGCAACGTCAAGAAGGGCGGCCGAACACCCAAGCAGGCCCGAATGACGCTAATTCAGAAGCCCCTGAGACCCCGCCACAACCCCCTCGTCCACGTCCATCTCGGCCACAAACGCTACAGCTCCTGGAAACAATTCCTCGACCACGCATACTGGTCCGTCGAACTGAAATAGGCTAATCAGCGAGCATCTACCGGTCAGGGACAGTCCAAGCAATCAGGCCCGATACCGGGGCCTTGAGGTGGCTCCTTTTTCAGCCAGTTGGCGATTAGAATATTCAGGTCGGACGGCCCGACACGGTACTGCCCTGTTTTAGTACTGCCGCCGATATCATGCGCGAAGTCTGCGCAGATCCCATTGGGAACAGAAGCAATACCAGGGCCTTCTGGTGGCTCTCTCACAAGCCAGCCGCCGATCAGCACATTTAAGTCATCCGGTCCCACATAATATAGCCCTGTCTTGGCGCCTCCTCCGGCAATCCCATCCGCATCACCGTGACACTGTCTCTCCACGCACCAGCACTCTGGTTTGCCCACGGAAAGCCACGCTGTGTAATCATCATGACAAGGCGGGAAACACTCGGAGAGCGTACGGAAACTCAACTCAGCACCTGAACAGCTGCCGAAGCCGTTTCTCGCTCGGGCGCTAACGTAGTACAAGGAGCCTGGACTTAGACCGCTTATCTCTTCGGTAAACGATTCTCCCGCAGTTTTTGAGCCTCTCCAAGAAGTATACGCGACATCATCGCCTTCCTTGTAATACCGGAAACTGTATTGACAAGCCTGCCCGCAATCCTCCGTGATTTTGCCATGTAACGTCGCGGTTGTGGTCCTCACATCAGCGGCGGGCAGAGTCTCCACTGTGCACTCGCTGCAGTCGGGATGAACCTCGAACTCAATCAAAAGGCTGTCCGTCCTGTCGTCCCACAGTTTCCACGTGCCGACCGTGAGTGGTCCGAAGGATCCCTCAAGACCACACACGGGGTCCCAAAGGGGTGGGCAAATCTCAGGCGGTGGACCTTCGAAGAATAGCCAAATGATCTTCATTGTCCAGTTAATGGCCAGCCCGGGCGTGCCCCCGAGCTCAAGTCTGCCGACGCACTCGTTGGGGAAAACGTCCGTGGGGCCGCTAAACTCGATCCATGTGTATTCGCCCGGATAGGGTGGGTCTATGCTCCAGCTGTCCGGTGGGCTCTGCCCGGAAATCCAAGACACGCTCATTGCTGCTGATACCGGCGCAACCAGGGCCAGGATCAACAGTGACATTACTGTCGAAGGTCTCATCTCTTTTGTCCTTTCAGAATTTGCCACGCTGCAAAGCGCATACTCCGCGTACCGGCGCCCTAAACTGAAGCCACTCGACCACGCCTACTGGTCCCGTCGCACCAGAATATACTTCTTGCCAAACATCAGGCGATCAAGGACTGTCCAGGCAATCAGGCTCGATACCAGTACCTTGAGGCGGCTCTTTTCTGAGCCAGTTGGCAACCAGAACATTCAGATCAGATGGGCCGACCCTGTAGAAGCCGGTCTTTGCGCTACCTTCCTGATCACGAGCGAAGTCCGCACATATGCCGTGCTCGATTGACGCTATGCCCGGGCCATACGGCGCTTCTTTCACCATCCAACTGGCGACAAGCACGTTCAGATCCGAAGGCCCAACATAATAATAGCCAGCCTTCGAGCTGCCTGCCTTGTTGCCGTCGGCGTCGCCGTGGCACTGTCTCAAATAGCACCAACAGGCTGGCTTGCCAGCGGCAAACCAGTCGCTGAAGGCCGGGTGCGCGGAAGAGAAGCAGCACATGTCGCCAGAGAGTATTACCTCGGACCACGGAATCAGTCCGCCACCTATTGCAGCGACCCCTGCTTCGCTCGGGGTCAAAGAGCAGCAGACGGTCTCAGATACCTCCGCACGCACCTTTACCACCGCTACTCGTGCCCACTGTCGCCCTTTTCCAGCTCCCGCCTGACACGAGCCACCCAACTCGTCAATCCCCCAGGGTTCGATCGTCCCTGACTTGGACAGCGTGAAGATTCCACCGTGGTCGATCTCCTGAACCATCGCCACGCTGCACGGATCGAAATGCATATCTACATACACCGATGCCAGCCCTGCATTGGTGCTGCTCACATCGCTGGCCCAAATCTCAATGTAATAGTCCTGCCCCTCTGAGACTGACGAGATCGATGTTGGTAAGGTTCCCATCTTGTCCGAAGGCGACGGCGATGTCAGAGTCACAAGACGTATCTCAACCTCAGCCGGGGTAAGATAAGATGTATGCTCAGTCAGGTATTGTAAACCTGGTTCCTGTATCTTCTCCCAATAGAATGAACTGTCCATGACTAACGGTGTACTGTCATGGTAGCCATTCTTTTTGGCGTATATGTACGCCTTAGCTGAATAGCTTCGAGGTGGCATCGTGAAGTAAAGTGATCCATCGTCTTTCTTTCTGATGGTGAAATCCACATTAAGGTAGTCATGCGGCGGGTCAACCCTCATCTGCACATCAAATTCTGAAACGTCGACCTGTTCCAAGGTATCACTATCGATCACGTCTACTCTAACGTATGAGCCAGGAATTTCAGGCGTTGCCTGTCTGTTCGGCCTTGCGGCGTCTCCAGTGAAGCCAACCACTTCGCCTGCATCATATGTCTGGTTACCATTTGCATCGCTGAAATGTCCATGCGAAATGAACAACTCGTCTAAATTATCAATTCCATCATTATCGTCGTCTCCTGTCAACGCAGCCCAGTTTAGGGCATTTAGGGTCAAATAGATATCACGGACATTCTCATGATTTACATCGTTTAACTGATTCCACAGCTCAGCGACGCTCAAGTCAATCCAGTCACTATCGGCGGCGTTTGTCCCGTCCTGTAGATCCCAAAGCAGACCTGCAACAGCAAATTCTTCCGGCCGCTGAGCCCCCCACAAATCCCAAGCCTCCCAATTCGCTTCAAGATCGAATGCACAGGCATTTCCGGCGATTGCATAACATCTGGGAATTGGGTCACCCGTGTCGTCAGCAATCAGACATGAATTGTATTCTGCAAAACCCTCCGTCCAGGAATCAGATGTGCAATGGTTGCCGTAACCTCCATGATTTGTATCTCCCGCCGTCCAGGGCGGCATTCCAGTATGTCTCTGTGGCAAAGCATTATCCCCGGCAATGATGGAATCGGCCATTATATGATGACTGAACTCGTGCCATTCTCTGTTGTCTGGCCTGTTGCCGCTGGTAAAATCGCTATCGCCCGCCCCAATTTCTATCTCGGTCCACCCTGTCCAATACCATGTTCCTCCGCCCCAGGCTAACACTTCTACCGGTAGTGCGTAGTCCAATGTCAAGCCCAAGGTGTTGAGGGCAAAATCAAGTGCTTGATAGGTATGGAAGTATATGATAGCGGCGTCGTCCAAATTGGCTATCGATATTGGCAAGGTCGCGGCATCAATGTTTGGGTTGTTCGAGAGGTCAATGTTCTGCTGCAAATCATTATTAGTGCCCAAACTGAACCTTGCGGTCTCAGCAAATATGGGATTCGCGGTGTTATTGTTATACACTTTTATGTAGGGATTTGTGCCATCGCCTTCATCTTCTAATGTCACTCTTAGACGCCCATTAACGGTTGAGCCAACGAAGAATGTGCTGTCACTTGACATGTCTATGACATAATCACCATTGTCGTCTGTGTAAGTAGGGTGTTGTGTTCCCCCCCAATCAAGGGAGACCATCACGTGACGAAGGACGTGGACAATGCCGGTAGGATCTGTGGTTGTTATATTTCCCCGTAGTCTATCCCCGCCGCCGGCGCTAATAGTTATTACCACGGTATCGCTGTCTGTCGCGCAGCCGTTGTCGGTGACGATCAGCGTAACGGTGTATGTCCCGACGGGCAGCGTAACCATGGCCGTGGGGCCCTGGGCAATCATCTGCAGATCCGCGGGATCGCCGGTCGGAGACGTCCACCATGTGTAGCTGACGATCCAACCGTCCGGATCGGTGGAACCGGAGCCGTCCAGCAAGACTGGCTCGCTGCCGTCCCCGTCGGCATCTGTAATGGTCTGGTCCGGGCCGGCATCGGCGATCGGGGGAACACCCGTAACCGAAAAGCTCCAAACCGGGCCTCTGTGTTTGGTGAAAGTGTCGGCCTCAACTTCATCGATCCGCCAGTAGTAGGTTGTGCAGGGGACAAGACCGTTCGGGTAAGGACGGCCGGTAGAGCCGAGCAGAAACCATGTATTGGTCGTGTTGCCCAGGAACGTCCCTGAGGCTTGAGTGGCCTCGTTCACCTGATCATAATCCTCACCGAAGTACACGTCGTGCGAGACTGCACCAACTCCTGGTGACCACGAAAGTCTTGCCGATGTCTGCGGGTGCAGGGCGCCATCAGCCGGGCTTGGGTTGCTGGCGATCTGGCCGCTGGCGGCACCAACCAGGCCCAGAGCCAGAACTGCCATTATTCTCATACTTCGCATCTACCGACCCTTTCAAGAGATTGTTGACATTTCTCAGCGCACGCAGTGCGCAGCGCTGTTTCCAAGCAGAACCGCACACATAGGCCGACGAAGTCCCATGTTCTCCTCCGGCCGTACTCCTCTTTGGGCTTCGAGAATATGCGTTGCTTCGGCGGGTATGTCAAGGAAAATCCGCTTGCAATTAGATGACTTCCGGCTGTAGAATCTGGCGTGCCAAACAAAGTGTTTGGCAAAGAGTAGTGACGTTCAGTGGGAGTTCTTTTTTTTGGATTGTCGATATGTCGGGATGGACATAACGATTGGCGTTCGGGGCGAGTGAAGATGGCGGCGAATGAAGAATTGACTGATGTGGTTGTGGCCGTGGCGCGCGAGTCTGACGGCAAAAGGAGGCTGACGTGTGCCGAGGCCTTCGCACTGGCGCGACGGTTCGATGCAAAGGTGGTCGAGATCGGGCGAATTTGCGACGAGCAGAAGATCCGAATCTGCAAATGTCAGCTAGGATGCTTCGAGTAGGACCTCCGGGACGGGAGACCGAGATGTTGCGGGCGAAGTTCAAGCTATGGCTCAATAGTCGTCATGTCGAGGGCGCTTTCGGCGACGGCAAATGGCGGTTGCTAAAGGCAATCGACGGCGAGAACTCATTGAAGGTGGCGTCTGAGACGCTCGGCATTAGCTATCGAAAGGCGTGGGGTGACTTGAAGAAGGCCCAGGAGGCGTTGAATGTCACCTTGGTGGAGAAGCAGCGGGGCGGCAGGCTGGGCGGCCAGACTGTCCTTACCGAGCACGGCAAGAAGTGGGTCAAGGCCTATGCGAGGTTTCGCGGCGATGTCGAGAAGGCCGTGGATAAGGCGTACGAAAGACACATCGGGGGGCTTATAGGATGAACCGGCCCCCGACGGTGACATCCCAGCCACGCCGGCGTGGTGCCTTTGGCCTTGTGGAGTTGTTAGTCGTTATTTCCATCGTGGCCTTAATGGCCGGCTTGCTTTTGCCGGCCCTTGGCAGGGCCAGATCGGTAGCACAAGAGACGGTGTGCAAGAACCGGCTGAGGCAATGGGGGCTGGCCTTCCAGATGTACGCAACGCAGAATGACGGCTACTATCCCCACATCGACGGCCGGGATCGCACATCGAGCGATCCGCAGACGGAGGCCGACCTCGCCGATTACCATTTCGGGTGGGTGGATGTGCTGCCCCCGTTGATGGGCGAACGGCCGTGGCGCGACCACGCGTATTGGCATCGGCCCGGCACGGACACTGTGTTTCAATGTCCCTCTGCCAGGCTTGCGCCGGACGAATTCTACAAATACAGGCCGCGCAGGAGCGGCTTCTTCTCCTACGCGATGAACTCGTGTCTCGAACTCGACGAGAATTGCTGGCCGCCACACGGCTACGAGGGCGCGGATTGGTCTATGCCCAGTTTCTTGAATACGACGACCATAAGTAATCCTGCCCGGCTCATCCTGCTTTTCGACCAGTTGCTGGATCCTGAGAAAGGTTACGGCGGCAGCAAGTACAATCCGACGGCGGGTAAGTATTGCGGCAGCTACCCGAAGGCGTTCAGTGCCCGTCATGCTAAGCCGGGGAGGTTGCTTGGCGGCTCTATCCTTTACTGCGACTACCATGTCGGCTGGACGGATTCGGTCTGGAAACCGCAATGGCCTGAAGATTTGGAGGTCCCGCCTTTGGGCGACCGTGACTGGTACCCGTGAGTTTCCAGCCCGCGAGGATGTGTCGTCATGTTTGTCACCGTGAATTGAAAGGGGACGAAGGGTGAAAAGAACAACGTTCATAATTGTGACTGGTTTAGGCACGCTCGGGCTGTTGTGCGCGGCGCGGGCGGCTGAGCTTTCAATCTATGAGATTCAATATACCGTCGACGTGAATGGCGTTAGTCCGCAGCATGGCAACATCGTCGATTGCCGGGGCGGGGTAGTGACGCACAAGCGCGGCGGCGGTAGGCCGAGGCTCATTGTTCAGGACCCGAATTTTACCCACGGCTGGAGCGCGGTTCAGGTAAAGGGATGGTCACGCGGCATCTTCGATCACGTGACTGTCGGCGATTGGGTCAAGCTCAAAAACGTGATGGTCGAAGACTTCGCTGGCACGACGTTCCTGCAGTACAAGCAATATGAGGGCCGGCCTGCACCCGAGCTTACTATTGCCAGTGCCGGCAATTCTTTGCCGAGGCCGGTGGTTGTGGAGGCCGGAGAGATCGCTGCTCCGACCGAGGGGGTTGACGAGTGGGTCGTGACCGGCCTCGACGCTGAGAAGTACGAAGCCATGCTGATGGAGGTCGTTGACGTTACTGTGAGTGACACCGGTTACGGAAAGGCCTTCGACAATTACATACTCGCGAGCAACGTCGATCCTAATCACATTTGTTGGGTGTCCGACTACATGAACGGGGACGTGGACGAAATCTACCATCCCCTTGTCCAGGTAGGCCAGGAGTTCTGCGGGGTGGTTGGGATACTGGAACAGTATGTCGGACAGAGCGAAGGTATCTACTATGATTACTATCAGCTGTTGACAAGGGGCACGGAAGACTTCACTATGTACCGGATTGCCGATCTTGACTTTGACTGTGACGTGGATTTTGATGATTTCGATCGGTTTGCCCGGTATTGGCTCGACGAAGGATGTCACGATGCCGAGAGCTGTGGCGGGGCCGATCTGATAGAAGGCCCTGTCGCAGGCGCTGTCGATGCCTTGGACCTTCACGAATTTGCCGAGCGGTGGCTTGAAGGCAAACGCAGCGATAAGTAGATTTGGCTGAACAAGAGGATCTTTGTTTGAGGAAGAGAAGAATGAAAGTGGAACGCGTGTTGGGAGTATTGTTCTTCGGGGGCGTATGGGGACTTTCGGAGGCCGTTCTGGGTGACACATTGTACAGTGCCAACGTTCCTTATGCATCCGTACCTTTGACGGTCATCGGTTTTGTGGTGATGACTCTTGCGAGTGTTTACTTTCCACAGAGAGGGACAGTGACGCTCATCGCGGCCTGTGCAATGCTGTACAAGTTCTTCAACGAGCCGTTCTTTGCATGCCATCTTCTCGGCATCTTCATGACAGGCGTTTGCTATGACTTGTTCTTCCGCGTGCTTTCGGTCAAGAGCCGGTCGCTTGCTGCTGCAGCCGCTACCTATATGAGCTATGCCCTCTTTGCTCTGATGATCACATACGTTGGCAGGTACGAGCATTGGGTGCAAGGCGGGATCTCAGCGGTCGTGCGTCACATTGTCATCAGCGGAAGCATGGCCGCTTTGGGAGCTGCGGCCTTGGTGCCGTTGAGCTTTCGACTCGGCGAGAAGCTCAGGGCGCGTTTTGCCACGCCATTTGCGCTGCGGCAGCACGTAGCTTTGGGCGGCGTCTCGGCGGTCACTCTCGGATTGTGGGCCTTTTGCCTTACTATGTATGCTCTAAGTGCTTAGGTGGAATTCTCGACGGCCGACGATGCATTTGACCAAGGATAGCGCAGGACGTTACGGCGGGGTGGTTGTTCTGTGGACAGGGGAGAGGCACTCCGGCAAGACCACCAGTGCGGGCGACCTCGTGCGAGCCGTCCAGCGTGAGGGTTTTGGCGTGGCCGGATTGCTGGCACCTTCCTTATACCGCGATGGGAAGCTGATCGGGTTCGACGCAGTTGACCTGAGCAGCGGGGCCGAGGCTCTTATTGCGAGACACGGCGATGGCGTCGGTGACATTGGACGATTTACTTTTCTCGCCGAAGGATTGCAGCTCGGCCGGACCGCCCTGAGTGGGCCCGGCGCGGAATCGGCTGACCTTGTTGTGGTCGATGAGTTTGGGCCGCTGGAGTTGGACGGTAAAGGCTGGCGCGAGAACGTTGATTCGCTGCTGGCGGCGGGTGGGGGCATCCTGCTACTTGTGGTTCGCCGGGAATTGGTCCGGCGGGTTCGGCAACTGTATGGTGATTTTGGTGCTGAGGTGCTCGACGCAGGCGAGCCACAATCCGTGGATAGGGTTGTTCGTCTACTGAGGGACCGGCGGACCGTGCGTGGAGAGGTGACGTGATCAAAGTTGACGGTATGTTGATGGTCGGTTCTGCCGGGGCCAATGTAGGCAAGACGGAGCTGGCCTGCGCATTGCTTCGGAAGTTCGCCGGGGGTAGGGACATCGTAGGGATAAAGGTCACGACAATAAAAGAGAAAGACGGCCAATGTCCCCGCGGTGGTGAAGGTTGTGGGGTGTGCTCGTCGTTGGACGCAAATTTCTTGATTACGGCCGAGACTGATGCAAGCTCGGACAAAGACACGTCCAGGCTTCTATCTGCCGGCGCGAGTCGAGTCTTGTGGCTTCGCGTCCTCAAAGACCATCTCGCCGAAGGTGCGGAGGCATTGCTGACTGTTATTGGATCCAACATGGATTCAATCTGTGAATCGAACTCGTTTCGCCATGTTGTTGAGCCGGGGTTGTTTCTAATGGTCGAAAGCCGCGGTTTGAAGACGTGGAAGAATTCAGCGCAGCAAGTGAGGGACTATGCAGACAGAATTGTCGTATCGGATGGAAGCGGCTTCGATTTAGATTTCGATCAGATCGAACTAAGTAACGGTGAATGGAGATTGAGGGGGCAGGGCGCGGGTGGTGACATGTTGTCTACATTACTGGAGCAGGCCACTGCGATAATTCTGGCGGGGGGGACCAGCGACAGGATGGGGGCAGACAAGAGTATGCTGCCAGTTGGTGGCAGACCTCTGATCGAGCACATCGCCGAGCAGCTTTCTGGACATTTCGGCCGGATACTGGTAAGTGCCAACGATGTGGAGAAGTTTGATTTTCTTGGCCTTGAAGTAATCCCCGACAAAGTATCGGGGCAGGGTCCGTTGATGGGGATAGCTTCGGCGCTGGAGTCTTCGGCCAGTGACATCAACTTCGTGGTGGCATGTGACATTCCTCACGTAGATCTGGCATTCGTTGAGAAGATGGCCCGCGATGCTGCCACAACCGGGGCCGATATTATGATGCCGATTACGAAGCGAGAAGGACACGAGCCACTCTTTGCGGTGTATCGTAAAAGTGCGCTAAAAGCGATTAACAAGGTGCTCTCATCGGGGCGGCGGAAGATAAGTGACGCCTTTGCTCTATGCAGGGTCAACTATATTGAATTGGGCGACGCTCGGTGGCTCGTGAATCTCAATACGGCGGCTGACTATGAAGAATTCCAGAACAAGCGCAGTGATCAAGTTTGACGGCGTGATCGAACTTGTGCGACGTTCGGTTCGTCGGCTCGGCGTCGCGATAGACACATGGAGGTTCAGGAACAATGGCTCATGAGGGGCTTTGGGAGCAACTTGAGAAGCTTGATGGACCAGAGACGGCCGACAGGGTCGACTGCCGGTACCTGAGTGATCCGCCTTGCTATATCGTGACACTACTGAACGATGAGTACGTGGTTGATCTTCCCAAGAGGGAGATATTTCCGTCGCCGGCGGACTCCGAAGAGCAACCCGCTGGATTCATCGAGCAGCTGTGCATTCTTGCGTATCTGATAACCGCCCAGGATATACCGTTGGGGGGAAAGCTCGTCCGAGGCGAGACGTTCCCAGGCGGACAATTCTTCTTCCGGGGGGTACATTGCCTTCCCACGGACAAGTTAGAAGAGGCGTTCGGGGATAACCCGGAGGATTTGTGCCGAGTCTCAGAGAAGTTCGATGCCAAGCCACGGGAATTCGGCGATGCTTCTTTTGAGCTGTATCTGCTGCCGCGGGTGCCCGTCACGATGGTGGTATGGGGCCGGGACGACGAGTTTGACGCACGGGCGTCGATACTGTTCGACCAGACGGCGGCCGAGCATATGCCCTTGGATGCGCTGTTGGCGGGTGTGAATCTGGTCGTTGACTCGCTTATCGAGGAATCCAAGCGGAGCGACTGAAATACTTTGCGGAACTCACGCCTGCATGTGAATAATCGTGCAAGTCGCCAGTTGACAACTCCGCAGAAAAGTATTAGTGTACCCGGACGACGCCTGACGACGTTGGCGAAGTGTCGGCGAACGGAGTTCTGTGTCTTGCCCAATTTCACATTGTCTGAATTCGGGTGTATAAATGGCCGGGAGAAAAGGCCGGATTATTGATGTTGAGCGCGAAAATAGCTGTCGGTGGCAAAGGGGGGGTCGGCAAGACCACCGTTTGCGCGATATGGGCTCAACTACTTGCCGGCGAAGGACTTGACGTCCTGGCCATCGACGCTGATCCCGATACGAACCTTGCTCAGGCGTTCGGCATACCCTCTGAGCAAAGCCCTGAGCCCATTATCAAAATGAAAGAGCTGATCGCCGAACGTACCGGCACGGGAAAAGAGGCCGTCGGCGCATACTTTCGGCTGAATCCTGAAGTCAGCGACCTGCCTGAGAAGCACTGGCGTGACATCCGGGTGGTTGGTTCCGGCGGCGCGCCGGCAGGGCAGGGGCCCGGCAGGTTAAGGCTGCTGGTCTTGGGGGCCGTTACCCGGGCCGGGGGGGGGTGTGCATGTCCGGAAGGGGCGTTTCTGAAGGCACTGCTGACACACAGCATACTGCAACGCAAGGAGGTTGTCTTGGTTGACTTGGCGGCAGGTGTTGAGTTTATGGGCAGGGCGAGCGTGCAAGGCATTGATGCTCTCGTGTTAGTCGTCGAGCCGGGCGGCAGAAGCATCGAAACGGCGAACAATATGGCGAGGATGGCCATCGATCTAGGCATAAGAAACGTCGGAGCGGTTGGCAACAAAATTACTGACTCCGCACAAACAGCGGTGATAGAGTCGCAGTTGAGCGGAGTGAAGCTGCTCGGCAGCATTCCGTACAAGCCCGCCATACAGCAAGCAGATCTAAAACGGACCGCCGTTATCGAAGCGGATCCGGAAGTAGTAGCCGAATTAACAAAGGCCAAGCACCAGTTGGTGAGCCTTTTCTCGATGGGGGTGGAAATGGGTGATTGACAACCAGTGGGATTCGGCTTAAGAAGGTTTCATACTTTGTTGCGAGGAATCTATATGGACCCAAAAGAACGCAGTACCGACAAAGCGGCGCAGGAGATGATAGCGCGCATGGCAAAAGCCGGCCAGGAGAATGCCTGGGATAGGCTTGCAGCCCAAATGCCACAGTGTGGCTTCGGCAAGCAGGGTGTTTGTTGCCGAATATGTGCTATGGGCCCGTGCCGAATCACCAAGAAGGCATCGCTTGGCGTTTGCGGCGCGGACGTCGATACTATCGTGTCGCGCAATTTCCTGCGGGCTATAGCCGCTGGTGTCAGCGCGCACAGCGACCACGGCCGAACCGTTGCAGAAGTCTTCCTGGCCACCGCTAAGGGCGAAGCAGGGGACTATCAGATCAAAGACGTCACCAAGCTGCATAAGCTTGCTCAGGAGTTCGGCGTCAAAGTCGACGGCCGTTCGCCCAACGAGATAGCCGTTGACATCGGTGAGATCGCGCTGGCCGAATTTGGAAAGGCTGAGGGCACCCAGTTGATGGCTCGGCGCGCGCCTGAGCCGCGAAAGGCGATCTGGGATAAGCTTGGCATCACTCCCCGCGCTGTTGACCGCGAAGTGACCGAATCTTTGCACCGGAGCACCATGGGGGTAGACCAGGACTACAAGAACATCCTCTTGCACGCCAGCCGGGTTGCTCTGGCTGACGGTTGGGGCGGGGCCATGCTCGCTACCGAGCTGCAGGATGTACTATTCGGCACGCCCTATCCGGGCCGTGGCGAGGTCAACATGGGCGTTCTCCAGAAGGACCAGGTCAATATCATCGTTCACGGACACGAGCCTATTCTTTCGGAGATGATAGCCGCTGCGTCTCAGGACAAAGAGCTGCTCGCGGAGGCCAAAAAGGTCGGGGCCAAGGGCATAAACGTAGCCGGAACCTGCTGCACCGCAAACGAGCTGCTTATGCGGCACGGCATACCGATCGCTGGCAACTTCCTCAATCAGGAGCTGGTCGTCGCCACCGGCGCGATAGAGCTGATGGCGGTGGATGTGCAGTGTGTGATGCAGGGCCTGACCAATGTAGCCAAGTGCTATCACACCAAGCTGGTCACCACAGCCGATAAGGCCAAGATACCCGGCGTCGAGCACGTCTCAATGGATGAGAGGAACGCCCTGAACACGGCAAAAGATCTGGTCAAGATGGCTATCGATAATTTCAAGAACCGCGGTGAAGTGTATATTCCCAAGCAGAAGAGCGCGGCCGTCGGCGGTTTCAGTTTTGAGTCAATCAACTACATGCTCGGCGGCCGATACCGCGCGAGCTTTCGGCCGTTGAACGACAACATCATCAACGGTCGAATTCGCGGCGTCGTCGGCATTGTCGGCTGCACCAATCCCAAAATTCCGCAGGACCTGACGCACACGACACTGACCAAAGAGCTGATCAAGAGAGACGTGCTGGTCCTGACGACCGGCTGTGCAACGATTGCATGCGGCAAACAGGGCCTGGCGAATCCGCGAGATGCGCTGGATCTTGCCGGGCCGGGCCTTAGAGAGGTCTGTGAGGCCGTCGGAATCCCGCCGGTCCTTGCTTGCGGGAGCTGCGTCGACAACACGCGCCTGCTCGTCTCCTGTACCGAGCTGGTCCGCGAGGGTGGGCTCGGTGACGATATCTCCGAGCTGCCGGTTGCCGGCGCGTGTCTGGAGTCCGTCAGCGAAAAGGCCTACGCCATTGGGCAGTACTTCGTCGCCAGCGGTGCCCTTGTTGTCTTTGCCAAGGAGATAATGCCGATCTCCGGCAGTCAAAACGTCAGTGACTATCTGTTCGGCGGAATTGAAAAGGATCTGGGCGGCAAATGGGCTGTGGAGTCGGACCCGGTAAAGGCTGCCGAACTGATCCTGGCCCATATCGAGAGCAAACGTGACACTCTTGGGATCAACAAGGAGAAGGAACGTAAGCTCTACGATATGGCCGACAGGCGCGCGCTGAGCGTGGAGTAGATATCTCGATGTTGGAAACTCGATGTCCGCATAACAGAGAATCGAGAATCGGACATCGAGTCATAGAAATGTGGGAAAGGTTAGTCTATGTCAAAGATCATTGCATCAGCAGCCATTCGTGGCGCTCACAAGATAGCAAAGCAAGCCGACGTTATCTTGGCGAAGGCCGTCAAGGAGAAAGGTGAGGATTGTGCGGTCGAATTTCCAAACACCGGCTATTACATTCCGATCATCTATTCCATGACCGGCAGGGCGGTGGAAAAGCTCGCGGATTTCAAGGAGGTGATGGATGAGGTAAACGATCTGCTGCCGCCACTGGTTGACGACGATCTGTGGCTGCCTTATCTGGGTCAGGCCCTGGATGCGGGCATGGCAACGTTGTTTGCCGAAGAGATAATTGAGGCGTGCAAGTACCTGATTGGACCCAATCCAGTGGATGACATCTGGCTTGGGGCGGCCGATGATATGATCCTGCGCGAGCGTGGGATTCAGTTTGTCGATGGAACGGCGCCTGGATTCGCTGCTGTGGTCGGCGCTGCACCGGACGTGGAAACGGCTGTCGACATCGCCCGCAAGCTCCAGGAGCGGTGCTTGTATGTCTTCATGTCGGCGCACAATAACGGTACCACTTTCGCCGAGCAGCTCGTGGAGGGCGGTGTGCAGTTGGGGTGGGAGACGCGACTGGTGCCTTTCGGGCGCGAGATTACATCGGCGATCTATTCGCTTGGCTTTGCGAGCAGGGCGGCACTTAGCTTCGGCGGCGTTCAGGCAGGCGATTTTCGCCGGAATCTGCTCTATAACAAGAATAGAATCTTCGCATTTGTCATGCCGCTGGGTGAGGTCACGGACGAGTGGTATGCCACCGCAGCCGGGGCGATCAACTATGGCTTCCCGGTGATAGCGGATTCGGATATTCCCGAAATTCTTCCGACCGGAGTGTGCACGTACGAACACGTCGTCAGCAGGATTCCGCACGATCAGATTGTGGAAAAGGCCATTGAGGTTCGCGGCCTGAAGATAAAGATCACGGAGATACCGGTTCCTGTATCGGTTAGCCCGGCGTTCGAGGGTGAGCGAATCCGCAAGGAGGAAATGCACTGCGAGTTCGGCGGCCAGCGGACACCGGCGTTTGAGTGGCTTCGGATGAGCGAGATCAGCGACGTAGAGGACGGCAAGGTTGTGGTCGAAGGACCTGATGTTGATTCCGTTGAGGCGGGAGGCAAGCTGCCGCTCGGCATAGTAGTGGAGGTGGCCGGAAGAAAGATGCAGGCCGATTTTGAGCCGGTGCTTGAACGGCAGGTGCACACATTTATGAACGAGGCCCAGGGCATCTGGCACATGGGTCAGCGTGACATCAACTGGGTGCGAATCAGCAACGACGCCGCGAAGGCGGGCTTCAAGCTGGAGCACGTCGGCAAGCTGCTGCACGCAAAATACCACGATGAGTATTCGAGCATAGTCGACAAAGTGCAGGTCACGATCTACACGGATGAAAAGAAGGTCGTGAAACTCCGTGAGCAGGCACAGGCGGTGTATGCCGAGCGGGATGCGCGACTGGCGGGGATGGCCGACGAGGACGTGGAAATATTCTACTCGTGTGCGTTGTGCCAGAGTTTTGCGCCGAATCATGTGTGCGTAGTGTCCCCGGAGAGGCCAGGCCTGTGTGGCGCCTATAGCTGGCTCGACTGCCGGGCCGCGTATGAAATCACGCCCTCGGGGCCGAATCAGCCGATCCCAAAGGGCACCAGCATCGAGCCGACCGTCGGGCAGTGGGACAAGGTCAATGCGTTCGTAGTGGGTTCCACCGGCGGTAACGTCGAGCGAATGAGCCAGTACAGCATGATCGTTGACCCGATGACCTCTTGCGGTTGCTTCGAGTGCATCGCTGCAGTCCTTCCTTCCACCGGTGGAATAATGATTGCCAACAGAGAGTACCCTGAAATGACTCCATGCGGGATGAAGTTTTCCACGCTTGCAGGTACGGTGGGCGGCGGCCAGCAAACGCCGGGCTTCATCGGCCATTCCAAGCACTACATAAGCTCGAAGAAGTTCATAGCGGCCGAAGGCGGAATCAAAAGGATCGTCTGGATGCCCACTGTGTTGAAGGAAGAGGTGAAAGCGGCAATGGTCAAGAGGGCGGAAGAGCTCGGTCTCGGTGGCGAAGAGTTCCTGGACAAGATTGCCGATGAGAGGGCGGCCACCACGGAAGAGGAAGTTTTGGAGTTCATCACCAAGGCCGAGCATCCGGTGACGACCATGGATCCAATGTTCTAATTCGTCGTGCGTTGTGCGTATTGCGTTGTGCGCAAAAGATTGACGCAATACGACATACGCAATACGCAATGCGAGAAAGGAAGTTTTTATGGCACTGACAGGATTGGAAATTTTCAAGCTTCTGCCGAAAACTAACTGCAAGAAGTGCGGCATGCCGACGTGTCTGGCGTTCGCCATGGCACTGGCGCAGAAGCGTGCAAAACTCGAGGACTGCCCGGATGTCTCGGAAGAGGCCAAGGAGAAGCTTGCCGCAGCCGCTGCACCGCCGATGAGGAAGATTGTTTTCGGCAGCGGAGATGCTCAAGTTCAGGTAGGTCAGGAAACGGTGATGTTCCGACACGAGGAGAAGTTCCACAACGAGACAGTCGTGGCTGCATCGGTCTCGGACAAGCTCACCGGCGACGAGCTGACCAAACGCATCGAGTCAGTCAACGCGCTACAGTTTGAACGTGTGGGCACCAAGATCGGCGCCAAGGCGGTGGCGGTTCTTAATGAAAGCGGCTCGGCCGAGTCCTTTGCAAAGGCTTGTGCCGCGGTGAACGACGGCTGCGATCTTGCCATGATATTGGTGACGGAATCCGCGGAGGCAATGGCGGCCGCAGTCACGAAAGTCAAGGATGGCGTGCCTCTGCTTGCCTTTGCTGCGGCCGACACCGCCGAGGCGATGGCAAAGATCGCCAAAGACAACGGTTGCCCGCTGGCGGCAAAGGCCGAATCGGTCGAGGTGCTGGCCGAGCTAACTGAGAAGATCAAGGCCGCCGGTGTCGAAGATATAGTGCTGGCGCTCGATGCCCCGGGCCTGCAGGAGCAGTTGTATGGCCTATCGAAGATGCGGGCTCTAGCGCTGAAGAAGGCCTTTAGGCCGTTGGGCTACCCTGCGATGACGCACGTTTGCGACGGGGATGGGGCCGAGCAAGGGGCCACTGCCATAGGTCTGATCTGCAAGTACTCAAGCATTGTAATAGTTGATACCGTCGAGCCGTACGCGCTTTTGGCGGCGCTGACGGCGGTGATGAATGTCTTCAGCGATCCACAGAAGCCCGTCCAGGTCGAGCCTAAGGTGTATCCGATCGGCGAGCCGGATGAGAATGCGCCGGTGATGTTCACGACGAACTTCTCATTGACCTACTACACCGTGGAATCGGATGTCGAGGCCAGCAGGGTGCCGAGTTATATTCTCGTGGTTGACACCGAAGGCACCAGTGTGCTGACGGCTTACTCGGGAGACAAGCTCAACGAGAAAACCGTGGCAGATGCTATTGCAAAATACAAGGTCGAGAGTTTGGTCAAACACCGCAAGCTGATTATCCCCGGCTACGTGGCAGTGATGAGCGGCAAACTGGAAGAAGCGACGAACTGGGAAGTTATGGTGGGCCCGAGGGAGTGCTCGATGCTGCCCAAGTATCTCCAGGAGGCCTGGAATTAGCCGAGTAGAAATGCGTGCCAGATCTTCGCATGGCACACCTACTCTTTCACACGCCAATGGGAAAGAGCAAGAAGAAGAAATACGCGGTTCGTTTCGAACCGAGCGGATTGAGAACGGAGGTTCAAAGCGGGACAACTCTGCTTGAGGCCGCCCATAGTGCGGGCACCTATTTGAGCAGCATCTGCGGTGGGGATGGGTATTGCGGAAAGTGCAAGGTGATAGTCGATGAGGGCCAGTCGGAAAGTCGACCGACTACTTTGTTGACGCCGAGCGAGGTACGCGAAAATGTTGTCTTGGCCTGTCAGACCAAGGTCCTCTCGGACATGACTATCACCGTCCCTAAGTCTCACATCCTGGAGACGGGTCAGATACTTATGGACAGCGATGCGCACAGGTTCAGCGAGCTTGCCGGCGATGTGCGTGCGGGAGTGTTCGAGTTTGATCCGCTGGTTCAGAAACTATACCTACAGATGACACCGCCGAGCGTTCAGGACCACACGGCGGACCATGAGCGTTTGTATCTTGCCATCCGAGGGCAAATCGATGCACCCATAATGCAGACGGGATTTCGGATCTTGCAGGGGCTTTCCGCCTTGCTGCAAAGCAGCGAGTATGAGGTCACTGCGACGGTTGGCCGTCGAGGGGACACGACCGAAGTGATTGAAGTCGAAGCCGGCGATAAGTCCAAGAAGAACTTTGCGGTTGCGGTTGACCTTGGCACGACGACTGTAGTGGCACATCTGGTCGATCTGACTAATGCCGCGACGATCGATACCGAAGCGACATACAACAGTCAAATGAATTTCGGCGAAGACTACATTCGCCGAATCATCTACGCCGAAGAGCATGATGCCTTTGACGAGATGCAGAACCGGATCGTCCACGATGTCAACGATCTCATTGCGACCCTCGCCACGAGGCAGAAGATCGACCTGCAGCACATTACCACTGCGATATGTGCCGGCAATACGGCGATGGTGCACTTTCTGCTGAACCTTGACCCCACGCGAATCCGCCGGGAACCTTACATCGCCTCGGCCGGTTTTGTCCCGCCGATTCGTGCTGCCGAAGCGGGCATCCAGATCAACAAGCGCGGCCTGCTATACTGCCTGCCTGGCGTGGCGGCTTATGTGGGCAGTGACATTGTGGCCGGTGTCCTGACAACAAGAATATACACCAAGAAGGGGATTTCGCTGTTCGTCGACATAGGGACAAACGGGGAGGTGGTGCTGGGAAACCGCGACTGGCTGGTCTGTGCGTCGAGTTCGGCCGGACCCGCGTTCGAGGGAAGCGGGGTCAAACACGGCATGAGAGCGGGAGCGGGGGCCATCGAAAAACTGACCGTGATGCAGGATGGGTCTATCGAGTATAAGACGATAGGCGACACGCATCCGGCTGGGATTTGTGGGTCGGGTCTCTTGGATGCCTTGGCCGGGCTATTCGTAAATGGTGTCATCGATCGGACGGGCAGATTTAACGGGACACCGTTTTCGGGGGCCAAGCAGCTGAACGCTTCAGCCTTGCGAGCCGACGGCAGTGGCCCGAAGAACGGACAGGGCGGCGCCGGCGGTCAGTTTACGTTGACCGAGGGAGATGAGGGGCGTCAGTTCCAACTCGTGCCGGCAAGCAACAACCATCACGAGATCGTTATCACTCAGGCCGACATTGATAATCTCGTTCGCTCCAAGGCAGGCGTTTTCGCCTCCATAAAGGTGCTTATGGAGTCCACCCAGACCAAGCCGGAGGACCTGGATGCAGTCTACCTGGCGGGTGGATTCGGGAACTTCCTGAATATCCGAGAGGCTGTTACGATCGGGATGCTCCCCGACGTGCCCTTAGAGAAAATTCAGTTCGTGGGCAATACTTCGATAGCGGGAGCCAAGACGGTGCTTCTTAGTCAGAAGGCCCTCAAGGCAGCCGAAGAAATAGCCAAGAGCATGACATATTTTGATCTGATGAGCCATTCGGGCTATATGGAAGAGTTTGTCAGGGCCAATTTCCTGCCTCACACGGATCTGTCGCTGTTTCCGTCCGTGGAGAAGATGATGAGTCAGAAATGAAGCTGAGTCAGGAGCATGAGCGCGATTCAATAACCTCGATAGCTTTGTTCATGCGCCAACCTGGAGAGTATCGATATGACGGTAACTATTGCGGTAAGTGGCAAGGGTGGTTCGGGTAAGACAACGTTTGCTGCGATGATGATTCGGACGCTGCTGGCTAAAGCTGACGGCGGCGCCATACTCGCGGTTGATGCCGATCCCAACTTCTGTTTGGCCCTAACTCTGGGCGTTGAGCCGGTCGGTACGATCGCGGAGGTTCGCGAGCAGGCCCGCGCCAAGCCGGCCAGCACGGGCGGTGTCGATCGGCTGCGGACGTTCGAATACGGCATCCAGCAGACGCTCACCGAGGCGCCTGGTTTTGATTTGCTGACGATGGGTCGACCGGAAGGGCCCGATTGCTACTGCGCGGCGAATAATATGCTGCGGCAGTTTCTCGACAAGCTGAGCTCGCAATATCAGTACGTCATAATCGACAATGAGGCTGGGATGGAGCATCTGTCCCGCCGCACGACGAACAATGTGGACTTGCTGTGCATCGTGGCTGAGCCGACGGCCGTGGGAGCCCTTACCGCTCGCAGAATTTTTGAGCTTGCCAAGGAGCTGCCAATCGTAGTAAAAGAGACAGGCGTTGTGTGGAATAGAGCTGATATCGCGCCAGGTGGCGAGTCGGAATTGCCGGACATAAGCGTCGTCGGCTGCATACCTGAGGATGGGGCCGTCTTTGATGCTTCCGTCCAGGGCGAGACGATTTTTGACCTTGAGCAGGACAGCCCTGCGTTGTCAGCGGTAGGCGACATAGTGACAAAGATGCTCGACAGGCTTCATGCCGCGAGCTGAAGGATTGACATTTGGATGAGACCATTTTGGAGGACTTAGTATGCCGATTCCTGAAGTTGCAGAGAGTTTTACCGGCGCAGTAAACCGTGTCACTCTGGGTGCCACAAAAGACGATGGAGGCACTCGGACCAAGACTGTTACCGTGGGCGGGGCTCGTAACGTCGTTTACGGCGGCTCGCCGGAAGAGGCCGGCGAAACGCCCGTTGTTGCCATGGATGTCCTGGACACTAAGCCCGAGGATTGGCCCGATGCTCTGGCCGAGCCTCTCAGTGATGTGCTGGATAGTCCCGGCGACTGGGCCAAGAAGTGCGTGGAGGAACTTGGGGCCGACTTGATTTGTCTGAAGTTCGAAGGTATCCATCCGGACAAGGCCGACAAAGATGCGGCCCACGCCGTCAAGGTCACCGAAGAGGTGCTCAAGGCAGTGGCAGTCCCCCTCGTGCTGTGGGGCTGTGGTAATGACGAGAAGGATAACGAGGTCATGCCGAAGGTCAGCGGTGCCGCAAAAGGCGAGAAGTGCCTGATCGGGACTGTCACCGAGGACAACTACAAGTCTCTGACCGCTATTGCCTTGGCCGACGGTCACTTTCTGATCACCGAGGCGCCTCTCGATATCAACATTGCCAAGCAGGTCAATATCTTGGCGTCGGACATGGGCTTTCCGCTGGACCGGATAGTGACGTATCAGTCCACAGGAGCGCTGGGTTACGGTATAGAGTACGCGTATTCGATACAGGAGCGTCAGCGTCTGGCGGCCCTCGGTGGCGACAAGATGATGGCCATGCCGGTTATTTGTGACGTGGGTTACGAGTCTTGGCGGGCCAAGGAGGCCAAGCTCGAAGATGCTCCCGGCTGGGGGGCGGTTGACGATCGAGGGCCGATGTGGGAGACCGCTACGGCAATCTGTCTGCTCCAGGCCGGCGTCGATATCATCCGGCTAAGACATCCGAAGGCGGTAGCAACCGTCAAGGGCTTTATCGGAAAAGTGTGGAGCTAAGTCGTCCGGACATTTTGCAGACGTGATGTCACAGTTTACTGTTGAGAGGAGTACCTATGATACTTATTGGCGAACGAATCAACGGAATGTTCACGAATGTCAAGCAGGCCATCGCGGATAAAGACAAGAAGGTCATCCAGGATTTGGCCAAGAAGCAAACCGACGCCGGCGCAACGTATCTGGACGTGAACGTGGGCACCGCCGCTGCGGATCAGGAAGCGGCGATGCAGTGGCTTGTCGAGAGCATTCAAGAGACATGCTCAACGCCCTTGTCTCTTGATTCGCAGAAGCCGGCTGTCATCGCTGCGGGACTCAAGGCCGTCAACGCCGAGAACGGCGTCATCTTGAACTCGACACCTCTGAACAAGAAAAGCGACGAAAAGATATTCGACAAATACATGGAGATGGCGGATAACGCGGGGCCGAAGGCTTGCATAATCACCCTTACAATGGACAAGAACGGTGTCCCTCAGGACATCGACACGCGGGTGGCCATAGCAGCCGATATTGTCTCAAAGGCGATGGAGAAGGGTTTCGACTCGCAGCGGCTGTTCATCGACCCGATCATCCTGCCGGTCAAGGTGCCGAACGCTCAGGTTCAGCCGGGCAATATCCTTGCCGCCATCGATCAGATAAGGTACCTGTCCGAGCCCGCTCCGCACATGACGATTGGTCTGTCGAATCTATCTCAGGGCGCGACCGAAAGGAGCCTGATAAATCGCGTGTTCTTGGCGATGGCCATCGCACGCGGCATGGATTCGGCCATCGTGGACGTGCTCGATCAGGATCTTATGAATGTGGTCGCTACCTCTGAGATGCTGATGAACAAGCAGATCTACTCGGACTCGTTCCTGAAGGTCTATAGCGGCGGCTGAGCGAGCTGATCCGCGATATGGGGGCGGGTGCGGGCGCGCGCTGCGTCCGGCCTGCCAGGGGCGCTCCTTACGCTGCAAGAAACGTCAGCATAGAATGTCAGACGGACCTTTTGGAAACGGCACCGACAGTAACGTAGAGGCGGTCCTGCCCTCGTCGATTCACTTCTCAAGCTGCGCCAGCACCGCCTGTGTCACCCTCTTGACGTAGTTGTCGCTGTCTTTCGACATGGCCTTGATCGCGGGTAGCGCAGGTCGGGCCTTCTCGCCGATCTTCTTCATCGCTATGATCGCGAACAGCCGAGCCTTATCGGTATCGCACTTCAGCGCCTCGGTCAATACGGGCAACGCCTCCTCTTCCTCGCCCCAGTCACACAGGGCGTGGGCCGCTGCTATCCGCACGACCGGGGCAGGGTCTTTCAGCGCCAGCTTAAGCGCAGTCGTCGCCCATGCTATATCCGCCGGATTGCCGGCGTTCGTATGCAAACCTACGGCCGCCCAATACCTAACGGAGGCGTAGTTGTCCTTGATACCCTTCAGGTACAGGTAGTTGGTGGGTCCGCCCTTGCCGTCCAAAGCTTTTATATTGCGGAGACGGTTGAGCAAGTTGGTCTTATTGAGGCTCTGCCGCCAATGCGGCTTCGCCACAGGCTTGGGCGGGGTGGAAGCTGGATCGCCGAGCTTGTATTTGATTTCGTCACTATCTCTGAAACCGATTCGACATGCCTTGGCGCGCAGCACGTCGCCTTGCTTTAACATCACCGGTTCTGTGTACAATTTCCAGCCGGTCTTCTTATCCCCGACATCGCCAATCTTGTACGCAACCGACGCCCCTTCGGTCCAGCACGATAGTGCCACATCAGCGGAAGCCTCTGTCTTATTCTTGACAGTGACATAGGGCGGCTCGGTCTTTTCATACTTGCCTCCCGGCCGCTTCATCTCGTCGAACTCCGGCTCCGGGATCGGGCCTATATCGCCGGTCCGTTGGACCCACTCGTTGTGGGCCTTCCGCATCCGCACAAGCACGTCCTTGTACTTGGGATCGCCCGCCAGGTTCTTGATCTCGTGCGGATCGCTCTGCGTGTCGTACAACTCCTCGACCGGCTTGGTCGGGAGAAAGTACAGCTTCTGCGGCCCTTCGAGCTTGCCCTCGGCGTTGAGCCGCCGCATCTCCCGCATCGTCGGCATCTGGTTCATGTATTCGATGTCCTGGCCGTATGTCACGTGGTGCATATAGTTGCGGATGTACTTGTACCGCTTGTCGCGCACCGCGCGAATCAGATCGTACGCTTCGTCCATGCGGTCGCGCGCGCCATAGATATACTGACGCGGCTTGGCCTTCTGGCCGCCCAGAAACGCCCTGCCCTGTATGTGTTCCGGGATTTTGACGCCGGCCAGCGAAAGCATCGTCGGCGCAAAATCTATAAACGCAATCAAATCGTCATTGACGCTGCGAGGCTTTACGGCATTCGGATCGCGGGGCGACGCTAACTTTCGCCATTTCTCCGGCACGCGGATTATCAGCGGAATATGCGACCCGGAATCATAGATCCATCGCTTGCCCCGCGGAAGCCCGCGCCCGTGGTCGCCCCAGAACCACACTATCGTATCGTCGGCGAGGCCGTCGTCTTCAAGCTGCTTGAGGACATCGGCGACCTGCTTATCCATCAGAGTGATGATGTCGTAATACTGCGCCCAGTCCTTGCGAACTTCCGGCGTATCGGGATAGTAGGGGGGCAGCACGGCTTTGGCGGGGTCATGCTTTTCGCCCGGTCCGAGGCTCGCCAGTCTCTCCAGCATCTTCTTGCTTCTGTTGCGAATCTGGCTCTCGTGCGAGGTCGTAAAATTGAAGATTGCAAAGAACGGCTGACCCTTGGCGCGCCTGCGCCAGTGCGCGTTTCGACTGTTCTCGTCCCAGGCGGTCAGCGGAGGATCGAACTGATAATCCGTCTTGACGTTGTTCGTGCAATAGTAGCCGGCCGCTCTGAGGTACTCGCTGAAGCACTTTACGTGGGCCGGAGGGACGCCCTTGCACCGCATGTGGTGAGTGCCAATGGTCGTTGGATACATCCCCGTGATGATCCCCGAGCGCGTGGGCGCGCACACCCCTGAATGTGAGAACACGTTGTTATACCGCACACCCTCGGCTGCAAGGCGATCTATGTTGGGCGTCACCGCATAGCTGTCACCGTAGCAGCCCAGGTCGGGACTTATGTCCTCGGTACTGATCCACAAAATGTTGGGGCCGGCGGTCTTCGACCTCTCACCAGCCTTGAGACCGGCTCCGGCCCATAGCGTCGCTGCTACTGACCCGGACGTGAACTTGAGAAACCGCCGCCTGCTCATATCGTGCTTTGTACTTGCCATGAACACTACCTCCACACTCGACATATTCGAGGTGCCTTAATAATCACTGCTATCGCGAACAGATACGCACTGTCTGAACAAATTTCATAACGAGCCACTGCTGATGACTTTCTCATTATATCGTGGAGCTATTGCTACGCAATTCAAAACCAAGCATTAGGCTGTGCCGCATTTTGTCCTATCGTACGTCGCCGTCCGCTTTTTGAATCTCACGATTCATTCTATGGACTTTGTTTGGTTGGAGATATTGGGGGTCTAACCAAAAACACGCCGTATTGATGCACAATCGGGGGAGAATATGTTTGAAGTGGGAGGGGTGCTTAGTACCGGTTACAGCGCGCATGTTATTCTTTAACGAGCCTACGACAGCATCCGGATCGTCGATTCAATAGAAGCCGTAGCCTCCGGCAGTGCCGGTGGCAGTTCAGAGGTGACGGCCCAATTCATCACCGAGAGTGTGATATTCCTACAGGCGCAGGCAAACGCCAATGCCGAAGAGGTCCTGCAGATACTGAAAGGCCCGGGCGACACAACTTGGTAGCACCTTGGTTGTCACGTCCAGCGGACCAGCCCGCGCCGCCTCTCACCTTATCCCTTGTGGCCTATGCTCCTGTGCACTTCTGTGCTCTTACGCCTTATGCGCTTGTGCTCTTCTTGCCTTGTGCGCTCCTGTGCTCTTCTGCCTTATGCACTTGTGCTCTTCTGCCTTCTAACTCCTGGCTCCTGTTCTTCTGCCTTCTGCCTTTTTGCCTTCTCGCTTCTGCTCTTCCGGACCCCTTTAATTCCCCCACCACGGCGGCACCACATTCCTTCTCGAAGGGCAGAGTGCCAAGGCGATATCATGTGACGTACTGCCGAAGGAGCGTCCTCGTGACTGGACACAAATTGTACGCCCGCCCTTTATCTTGCGCCTTCACATACGCATCCCAGCTACCGGATGCAAGCGGCTCCAGTCTTTCTTTTGCGAATTGGTTCAAAACACTCTTTATCCTCTCTTCCAGAGTTTTGTTGTCATCGCTTCCGTCATTTCTTCCGTTGCTCTCAAATTCACCACATGTAAGCTTGCCACTCCTAAATAGGATATCGGGGATGAATTCCCCATTGGATTGAGCATCCATCAGTCGATCCGTCCGGAAGAGGCCAACGGGCGCATTGATGAACCCGGGTGTGGTCGTGTGCACCGAATTGCTGTTCTCCGTTTCGCCATCGAGCAATGTTACAGTTTTCCTCAGTCCACAGATTTTGACAACCTGGTCGATCTCTATACCCAGATCTTCCATATTTACATTTAGAAAGACCTCTTCAATAGGTTTGCCCGCATTTATCGACAGCCCGCCCGGCCCAGGAATCACTTCTGGATGCAGTGGCTTGTGTTTCCATTCGCCCGATTTGGGTGTCAGATCCAGTGCTTCAAGCAAGTGGAGAGTGGAGTCGCGGTTCTTGTCTTTCGTGGACTTTTCGTAGAAGTAGTACCGGTAGCCCTGGGCCCTGTCGATGACTACCAGTTCTTCGGCAAATTCTCGCTGGATAGTTGACATCAAATCCGAAATCTCCTTACGATTAGCACACCCTCCGTTGGCAATATTCCAGCCAATGGGATGGATTTC
>CP070675.1:3728679-3740157 GCA_020352215.1 Phycisphaerales bacterium | reverse complement strand
TCAAGTTCCGATGAGATGCAGAGCAAGCCGGCACCTTTTGCAGCGAGCCTATTGATTATGGTATACACTTCATACTTTGCACCGACATCGATGCCACGCGTCGGCTCATCCATGATGAACACTGACGGCTGGGCCATCAGCCACTTACCCAGAACAACCTTTTGCTGATTCCCGCCGCTCAGATTCTTGGCCAAATGCTTCTGAACCGGGCCGCTCTTTATCCGCAGTGAATCCGATAGCTCCTCGGCTGCCTCAAGCAGGCGACGCCGGGCTACAAAGCGCGGCATTGTCCGGCGGGCATAACTGCGCAAGGAAGGCAGACTAATGTTGTCAGCAATCGTGGCCTCCATTTGGAGACCTTCATCGCAGCGATCCTCGGTTACAAACGCCATCCCCTTCTCTATGCTATCTATCGGAGTACGCCGCTCTCTCAACTTGCCGTTGACACAAATCTTGCCGTGTTGAAACGAATCCAGCCCAAAGAGAATTCGTGCCAGCTCGGTGCGGCCGGAACCCATTAGACCAAACAAGCCAAGTATCTCGCCCTTGTGCAGATCGAAGTTGACATCCTTTATGACGCCGGACTGAGAAAGCCCTTCTACCGCCAAGACCACTTGCGACCCGGGCCTTGAACTCTTGGGAGGATATAGCTGCTCAATCTCTCTGCCGACCATGCAGGCGATCATTTTGGCAACGGTGAACTCGCTCCTGATCCCAGCCTGCACAACCTGTCCGTCTCGAAGCACCAAGACATCGTCGGCCAAACGCAGAACGTCACTCAGGTTGTGGGAAACATATATGATGGATTTCTCCTGCTCCCGCAGCCGCTCGATAAGGCCGAACAGTCGCTTGGTTTCTCGAGCGGTCAACGACGTGGTGGGCTCATCAAAGATGATAATCTCAGCACCAAAACCAAGGGCCTTGGCAATTTCAATGAGCTGTCGTTCACCGGCAGCAAGTTTCTCTATCACGGTCTTCGGCGAGAGTCTCAGGTCGACACAGTCCAGCAGCTTTGCAGTCCGTATTCTAACCTCACGTCTGTCTATGAACGGAAAGTAGCTGATCCGAGGAAAGCGATCAATGAAGATGTTGTCGGCGATGCTGAGATTGCCGAATAGATTCAGTTCCTGGTGGATGAAGGCGATCCCCGCATTGGTGGCGTCAGCAGGACTGCGCGGGGCATAGGTCTTGCCCCTGAGCCTCATGGCCCCACGATCCGGCTGAATGACACCACCAAGAATATTCATCAAAGTTGATTTCCCCGCTCCATTTTCCCCGATCAGACCCAGCACGTGCCCCCGCTGCAGACCCAGAGTGACATCTCGAAGCGCGCGAACACCGAAGAAGCTTTTGTAGATATCAGTAAATTCCAAAATACAATCGTTCATCGTAGTTGTTCACCGCCTTGCCGGGTCATTATTCGGGTGCGAGTCACATCCAGCACGGCAGCCAGGAGGATGACACCGCCCTTGATGATCTCGATGTGGTAAAAGAACAATCTGTCGAACATGCGCAGAGCATTCGCCAGCAGCGTAAAGAACAACACTCCAAATAGTGCCCACAGGGCCTTTCCTTTGCCGCCGAACAAGCTTATGCCCCCGATAACCGCCGCGCCGATCACATCAAGCAACAAGTCGTGCCCGAGAGTCGGGCGCCCGTGCTCCAATCGCGCCGAGTATAAGATCGAAGCCACGGCAGCACAGAACCCGCTGAACACGTACCCGAGGATGATCACCTTCGTGGTTGGCACCCCAGAAACAATTGAGGCTTTGATGTTTCTCCCGACCGCATAGAACCACCGCCCAAGCAGAGTATACGCGAGAATTATGTGTGCCAGTACCCCCAGGCTTGCCGCAATGAGAAACGGGCTGCTGATCCCCTCAACTGCCCCTTTACCGATGGCGATGAAGCTATCGGGCAGGTGCCGCACGTTTTCCGAACCGGTCAGATAAATGGCCAGCCCGCTGAAGAATATCATGGCGACCAACGTGACCATAAAAGGAGGCATCTTGAACCGGGCAACCGCGATCCCGTTCAACAGTCCAATCAGCGATCCTGCCAGAAGCATCGCCAAGACGCCAGCGGGAACGGCCAAAGCGCTGCCGGCCAAAGGCCCACCGTTCTCCGAGATTGCAATTCCCCACAGCGGATTGTTTTGAAATTTGTCCGGATCAAGGCTCGAGGTCATCATCAGCGCACCGATCACACTCGTGATTGCCATTATGGAAGTCTGTGACAGATCGATGCCACCCAGGATCAACACGAACATCTGGCCAAGGACAAGAACGAACAACGGCCACATGTTCGAGCAAATATCCCTGAGATTGGCTAATCTGCCGAGCGTAGGTACAAAAGGCAGGAGCACAAGAAAGAGCAGCACACTGAGATATAACACAAAGCTCCCAGATAGTAGCTGGTGGCGCAGAAGCCGCAGGATGCTCCTTCTGATCGTGCTTATTTCACGAGTCTGTGTCTTCATCCGTGCCTGACATACAAGGCAGATATTCCGTGGTCGTTGACAATAGTTACCGCTCTTTCAGAAGTCTGCAGCCCCACATATCCATTTCACGCTCGGCCATGTTGTCCTGAGTCAGGGCGAAACCCGGGTCGTCGATCCATCGTTCCGGCTGCTTTTGGCCTGTCTCGATGGCTTCGAGCAAGGCATCCATGATAGCATCGGCTTCGAAGAACAGATCCTGGACCCCCGTCGCATCGACATACCCGTCTTTCATCCATCGATAGGCACGCGAATCTCCATCGAGGCCGCCGAGAATAACATGTCCCTTTTCGCCGATCTTCTTCCATTTGCCCATGGGCTCCAGAACCGCTCGTATCTGCGGATACAAGAAATCGGACGACGTAAAGACAAAACCAACCTCAGGGTGCGCCTGCATCGCCGCCTCGAAGTTCGCCAACGTCGTCGCGGCATCCCACTTGCTCGGCACCTCAATGACCTCATTGAATAGGTCGGGATTCCTCTTGATTACGCTCATGAATCCTCGCCGACGGGCCACGGCGTTGCTGTCGCCCAGATCGCCGACTACGATCAGGGGTGTCACTCTGTGACCCAGTTTCCGGGCCTGCTCGGCCATGTGTGCAACAGCATCCTCAGCTATCTTCTCATTGTTCGCAACGACCACCAGCGCCGGCTTACTCCTGTCGGCTGGAGGGCGATTGAAAACAGCAATAGGAATCCCGGCTTCATTCGCGTGCCCGACAATCGTCAGAGCGCTCTCTCCGTCCTGTGGGACTATAATGATCCCATCGACACCCTGAACGATTGCCGTTCGGATCTGTTCCAACTGGCGGTTGGCGTCCTCGTTGGCATTGCGCTCGATCACCTTGATGCCCTTGGCCCGAAGGGTCTCAGTGATGGCCTTGTGGGCACCCACCCAGAACTCAGTCTCAAGAGTCTGGAACGCGAAGCAGATGGTAATTTGTGCATCGTCCGCTGGATTCTTGCTACACTGCGCCGCACTTAAGGCCATGATCGACATCAAGGCCATGCCGATGAGCTTCATGAACACTCTCATCATGTTCTGCACCTCTGCTTGGGCAAATCGGGCAAAAGAAAGCTCCCGACAAAGTCATTCTCAATCGGCAGGAGCATAGACTTCTCTGCCGCACTCGAAGTACCCCGTGCACTCCTTGTGTCCCTAACCGATAATATATCCTATCACGCTTCCATTTTGAAGCAATTTGCCCATCACAATATCCGAGAAACGGCAATGTGCAAGCATGCTGCACATTTGGGGACTGTCGTGGGATGGCAGAAGCAATTGACAATCCCTGGTTACGAGCTTAGTATGCGGATCATGAACAATGTGCTCATCATCGTTGGCGACGCAACTGAAACGGTAGACACGCTATACCCATACTACCGCCTTCAGGAAGATGGTTTTGAGCCCGTGGTGGCTGGGCCGGAAAAGCGGCGTTACCATATGGTACTGCACGAGATTCCCCCGGATTGGGACGGCAGTGTCACGCGAGAGTTCGAGGGCTACACAATCGACGCCGATATCGCCTTTCGAGATGTTGACCCACGAGAGTATCTGGGCATTTTCTTCTCCGGTGGCCGTGCCCCGGAATACCTGCGGTACGACGGCGACCTGGTCCGCATTACGCGGCACTTCTTTGAGCAGAACAAACCCATCGCCTGTGTATGTCACGGTGTGGAGATACCCGCGTACGCCGGGTGCGTGAAGGGCCGACGTATGGCTACCGTGCCGAAATGCAAGTTCGACCTTGAGGTCTGCGGCGGCACCTTCGTTGACGAGCCATGCGTTATAGACGGCAACCTGGTCAGTGGACGAACGTACCACGACCACGGCCGCTATGTCGGTGAGTGGATCAAAATGCTCATCAGCGCTCGTGACCAGGTGAAGAAATCGGAGTCAACCTGATCCGTCCGGGAGCAAGAGATGGAACAATCGCGTCGCGCAATCACGCGCCGGACGTTCATGAAGAACGTCACAGCAACCGTCGTTATGCCTTACGTCGTCCCGGCTTCGGTCCTGGGAGGAGAACAGAGACCGGCCCCGAGCAACCGGCTGACGATGGGCCTGATTGGCTTGGGCAGCATGGGAATGCGTCATGTGAAGGGATATCTGCAAGAGGACGATTGTCGGATCGTCGCAGTCTGCGATGTTGACGCGGGCCGGCGGCGCGCAGCGGCAGCCGAGATACACAAGGCCTACGGAAAAAGCGACTGCGCCCAATACAACGACTTTCGAGATCTGATTCACCGTGATGATATCGATACGCTCTGCATCTCCGTCCCGGACCATTGGCATTCTATCCCGGCCATCATGGGAATCCGCGCTGGCAAGGATATCTATGGGGAAAAGCCCCTGGCGCTGACCATTTCAGAGGGAAGGGCCATAGTCGAAGCGGTACATCGTTACCGGCGAGTATGGCAGACGGGCAGTTGGCAGCGATCGACCACGCACTTCCGCTTCGCGTGCGAGCTGGTTCGCAACCAGCGCATCGGCAAGTTGCAGAGAGTCGAGGTGGGTATCGGCGGAGGATATAATCCGGGCGGGGGTCAGCCAACCGTCACTCAAATTGATCCTCAGCTCATTATGTCCGTTCCGGAGGATCTTGATTATGAGATGTGGCTTGGCCCCGCCCCATGGGCACCCTACACGGAGAAGCGCTGCCACTGGAACTTCCGCTGGATCCTGGACCACTCCGGCGGCCAAGTTACCGACTGGGGCGCGCATCACATCGATATTGCACACTGGGGCATGGGCTGTGATGATACAGGCCCCGTCGAGGTTGTCGGCAAAGGCGCGTTCCCCAAAGACGGACTCTGGAATACCGCAACGGACTACAACTTCAAATGCACCTATGCGAATGGCCTGACCATGTGCGTCGCAAGCAACAACCATTATCCCCAGGGGGTTCGGTTTATAGGCGATAGAGGCTGGGTGCACGTGACACGCAGCGGCCTTGAAGCTAGTCCGAAACGTCTGCTCAAAGAAAAGATCGGACCGGAGGAAATAAACCTGCCCAGACCGGCCGGCGATCATCGCCAGGGTCACCGGCGTGACTTCTTGGATTGTGTAAAGACACGCGCCCAAACGATATCGCCCGCCGAGGCAGGCCATCGGTCCGCTACGGTCGCGCACCTGGGTAACATCGCAATGATTCTCGGCCGCAAGATCCGATGGAACCCAAAACGGCAAGAGTCAGTCAATGACTCGGCCGCCAATCGGATGCTCGGCCGAGCGATGCGATCGCCCTGGTCTGTATGAACTTCAACACGGCCGGTTCCGTCGGCAAGATAATCAGTTGCGTCTCGTGACCCCATCTGAACGGCCCTCAAAATGGACCCACTCGCACCGGTACCGCGTAGAAATGACCTGCCCAACTCAAGAACTTGAGAGTGTCGTGATTCGCACACGATGACCTACGCAAGGTCGTTCCATTTCGGATGGTGGCCAGAACCAGAGGCAGGAATACCAAATATCGCCCTGTCAATCACGATTCACAGGTGCCATTCAACGTATATTCTCCTTGAAGCGATGCTGGTGCTTGTGGTATACTGATCGAGTGTGGAACTGTATACTGTCGGTGCTTGAACGGCAACTTGTCCGCAGTTCTCGAGGACAGAGACGAGGACGGGACGATAGAGGTATACCCATCTCAATTTCTTGGAAGGAGGTACTACTATGAAACGCGGAGTATTGATTCTGTTCGTTGTCTGGGCGATGACGGCAGGTTCCGGCGTAGCTCAGGCCGGCGAAAAGCTCTGGAGCGTTGACATCCAAGGCGTAGACGGCACGCTGTACGACCAGTTCAACCCCCCGGCCGTGATGGATGGGCTCGAAGAGGTCTACGGTTATGGCAATATTTGGAATAAGTTCGACGTGCCAGGACACGGCCTGGACCCCGCCACCGATCCTTCCGTGCAACTACTCGACAGCGAGGGCAATCTGACGGCCGTCACCTTTACCGTCTTCGGCCGGATTACCGGCTTTAGCTACGGCGGAGCCGAGCCCATAATTCAGGACTATCTGTTCGTCAATGCCGGCTTGTCCGATCCTTTCGTCACCTGGTCAATCACCGGCCTGGAGCCCGGGGGACCTTACGAGCTGTACGCCTACGGAGGCGTAATCCGCGACGTGAGCCTCACAGTGGACATAGATGGCGATGGCAGCTTGACAGACCAAACATCCGCTATAGTGCCGGCCGCAGGTTTGCTGTTTGGAGGCATCAAGGCCGATCCCACCGGCACCATCATTGGCCGGACAGACCCCGGCACCGTCGGCGAAGGTAACTGGGGCGGGTTCCAGTTGAGAGAGGCCCGGCTTGCCTCCAAACCGGACCCACCTGATGGCGCAATAAACGTGACTACGCCGCTGCTTCAGTGGACCCCAGGCGGCTCCGCAGCGTCCCACGATGTGTATTTCGGCACGAATCCAACGCCCGGTCCCGACGAGTACAGGGGCAAGCAGACCTGGGCGGTCTATTGGCATCAGGGCGGTCTCACTCCGCTAACCACTTACTACTGGCGGATCGACGAGATCGAACAGGACGGTACGATTCACACAGGGAATGTCTGGAGCTTCACATCGGCACCACTTGCCGCCTATAACCCGAACCCGCCTGACGGCGCCAGATTCGTCGATGTCGAAGCCAACCTGAGTTGGACACAAGGTACAACAGCCGATAGTCACGACGTGTACTTCGGGACCGATCGGACCGAGGTCGCTGACGGCACGGGTGATACGTTCAAGGTCAATCAGAAAGGCCTCAACTATGAGCCGGGGACCCTGCAAGCGGGCATTACCTACTACTGGCGGATAGATGAGATCGAAAGCGGCGGCACGAAACATACAGGCGATGTGTGGCGCTTCACAACAATTCCCATCATTCCTATTACCGATCCCAACCTGATCGCTTGGTGGAAGCTTGATGAAGGCATCGGCACCATCGTCGTCGACTGGTCCGGCTATGACCATCACGGCAGCGTCCTTGGTGATCCACAGTGGGTGGCCGGGTATGACGGCGGTGCGCTTGACCTCGACGGAAGTGGTGACTTCGTTGATTTTGGCAGCCCGCCCGATCTTCCATCCGGCACATCCGCCCGCAGCATGTGCGGCTGGGCCAAGACCGATAACATCGCCGCCGGCTATACCTGGATCGCAGCATACGGCCTGGGTGCTACCAGCCAGGCCATGTTCATAGGCCAGTTCAATGGCGATCTCGTCGGTGGGGGCTACGGCGGTGACGACGTCTCGAGAGACAACTTCTGGGAAGTGGACGTCTGGCACCATATCTGCCTTACCTATGACGGGTCAATAGCCAGATTGTATGCTGACGGTGTCTTGATGACTTCGGAGGCGAAAAGCTGGGATCTCGTTCTGAGTCGCGCCCACATCGGACGCCAGGTCAACGACGCTCCTGAATTCTGGGATGGTATCGTCGATGATGTCCGCATCTACAACAAGACACTAACACAGGCTGAGATCGCACAGGCGATGAGAGGTGACCCGCTGCTCGCCTGGGATCCTAATCCGGCCAACTTCTCGACGCCGGACATCGAAAAGGCGTCAACCTTGACCTGGCAGCCGGGAGACAATGCAGTACAGCATGATGTCTACTTTGGCACCGACGAAGATGCCGTAGCCGATGCCGATACGTCTGATACTACCGGCGCGTACCAAGGCAGACAAGGTGCTACGAGCTACATCCCCGGCGCACTTGAGTGGGGCCAGACCTACTACTGGCGAATCGATGAGTACAACAGCGACACAACGGTCAGCACAGGCAGGGTCTGGAGCTTCACGGTGGCCGAGTATCTGATAGTGGATGACTTTGAGGACTACAATGACTACTCACCCGACCGGATATTCCAGGCGTGGCTGGATGGGTGGGGCTACACTGAGCCCCCGCCCGGTAGGGAAGGTAACGGCACAGGTTCGACCGTAGGCTACCTCAGTGCCCCATTTGCCGAGCAGACCATCGTCCACGGCGGTGGACAGTCTATGCCGTTTGAATGGAACAACACGGCTTTCCCGTTCTACTCGGAGACCGAGCGGGAGTTCACTGTTGCACAGGACTTCACCAGAAGGGGTGTAAAGGCCCTGTCGCTGTGGTTCTACGGCGATCCGTGTAATGTCCCTGCGACGCTGTACGTGGGCTTGGAAGACAGTGCCGGGGCCCGCAAAGACATTCCCGAAACCAATGAGAACCTTGTGCTGAGGAACGACTGGCAAGAGGTCAATGTTGATCTGAGCAAATTCACTCCTGTAAACCTCATGTCTGTAAGGAAGATATACATTGGTGTCGGCAGCAGAGTCAGCCCTATGGCCGGCGGCACAGGCAACCTATTCATCGACGATATCGGGTTGTATCGGCCCAGATGTGTTGCATCGCTTCGTAAGCCCGCCAACGATCTCAACGACGACTGCGCAGTTGACTATCTCGACCTCGAGATCGTGGTGAACGAGTGGCTAACGAGCGGTCACCTGATCACGCCGGTTGCTCCTACCGCCGCGGGTCTGGTGGCGCACTATGAGTTTGAAGGCAACGCCAACGACAGTGCCGGTACTAACAATGGCATCCCCAATGGCGGTCCAATGTACGTACCGGGCAAGATTGGTCAGGCAATCAGCCTCGACGGTGTAGATGACTATATCGATTGCGGGGCTGGTGCGTCCCTGGATATCACCGACGCGGCCACGCTGGCGTGTTGGGTGAAGGTCGCGGGCTTCACCAGGGCGTGGGAGACCATTATCGCCAAGGGTGACGACTCCTATAGAATGAGCCGAGGGCCGGAAACCGGCGATTCGATCCACTTTGGATGTAACGGTCCCACCGGCGGGAACTTGGATGCCGCCACTATCGTGACTGATAACACATGGCGGCACGTTGCCGTGGTGTATGATGGATCGGATAAGATTGTCTATATTGACGGAGTCGAAGATGCGCGTGCGGCGTCTACGGGACAAATAAACGCCAGCACGTACAACCTTTACATCGGTGAAAACTCACAGCAAACGGGTCGCCAATTGCGTGGTCTTGTTGACGATGTGCGGATTTACAGCAGGGCCTTGGCAGCTGCAGAAGTTGCGTCGCTGGCCGGCAAGACTGCACCGTTCAGTGAGCCGTTCGACCTCAATGTCGACGATGCGGTCGATTTCCTGGACGTTGCGATCTTGGGCGATGCGTGGCTTGAGGAGTTGTCATGGCCGGCACCGTAGAGTTTTACACCAAGGCCAAATTATTGGCCGATGACACAAAATGAACCTGGGGCCCGTACTGATTCGGTACGGGCCCTTGTTGTATTGGGGGCGTGGAGGATTGCGCACTGCCCATACGTGATGACACCGATTCGACTTCGCCGCCTGACATGCATCTACCCTGAAAACTGAAAAGCTGACTGCACCAATGAATCGACATAAGTAGGCCCTCACAGGCTTTCCCTCTCACGCCATGGGGAATACGGATCCGTACTTATTATGCCCTCTGCTGACCTCTGTGGGACGGTCAGGCGCGCGCTTTGACTGCGGCTATCTTCAGATTAGGCCTCACAACCAGCACGTTGCTGTCCGGCTAACAGCTCCCGCTGTTGGGCCCCTGTAGAACGCTCACCTCCAAGTTGATGTGCCCTACCGGGCACACCACGAAGACAGGGCTGCGAACGCGCTGCCCACAGCCCTGTCGATCACAACATCCAACGTTCTTTGCTGCGCGCGGTACTCAGGCAAGCCGAGCCACAACAATCACGCGAGTGAATCCCTATTTACCCTTCTTGATTATCCTAACGCAATCCGAGCCCTGAATGGGTATTGCGCCGCAACTCTCACGTAGAGCGCCCGTAAGGATCAGGACGAACTCGTCCCCATCATTGACTTCACCTAATGCGTCCACGATAGCCTGCGTGTCGAACTTCAGCGTAAGGTCAACGTAACCGTCAGGGCCTTCGGTGGTGCACTCACATTCAGGTGCGTCGGGCGGCACCGGAGTGGCAACGTCTTCCAGGTCACTGCGGATTGGGCTGACATCAGCCAATAAGATGGTGCCTACGTCGATCTCGGTAACGTCAAAGTCCTCGGTGCCCAAGACCGCCACAGGAAGCACGCCCGCGCTCTTGACGTTGAGCGGATTGGGACATGAAGTAGGCTTGATATCAACAGGCACCTCTATGTGAGGTGGCGGGATCTCTGTGGCGGCGAGGATGTTGACGTACCAGGCGGTGGCCAGCGGGCCGGTCCAATAGACGTATCCAGGCCACGAACCATCCGCGTTCTGATTCGTAACGAGCCACTCGCAGTAGTCCTCCCACCAGTTCCAGCCATGGTTTGGATTGTCCACGTCACCCGGATCGGCATGAAGATTGCTGATCACGGATTGATCGGCATCCAAACCAATGGTAACCTGCAGACCTTTGTAGGCAGCCCACATCGCATAGGGATGGCCGAAGTTGCCGTTCCACGTCGAATTGGCGGTCGTCAGCCACTGGTTGTTCAGGTAGGTCAGGGCCGCCTGTACACGCGGATCGGCCAGCCCCCATCCCACGAAGGTCTGCTGGATCAGCAGGGTACCCGTCCGGGACACGTTGCTGCCCCACCCTTTGCCGCTGGGGTAGTCCGATCCGCCGTCAGCGTTCTGGATGTAGTTAGCCCAGATGGCCAGCTCGCCCGCTACGAAGGCGGGCACTGTGGCGCCGGCACTTTGGGCGTAGAGCAGCGCGACCACGGGCCATTGGGAGGTCGAGTTGTCGGACGAGTTGTAGTTGGCGTAATACCGCCAACCGCCCCTCTTCGGGTCGCCGACGTAACTAGCCTCGTTCTGCGCGTACGCCAAGTAGTCTACAGTATCCTGAATGACATCTGCGTAGGTCCGGCCAGCTTGGGGCCCTACCCCCACGATCGCGCCCGGCGTACCCACGGCGGCGATCGGGGGAAGGGCCAAACCCGTGGCATAAATGTCCCGGCTCTGGTCAGCTGCGGTATAGTTGAACTTCAC
>CP070675.1:3718549-3728579 GCA_020352215.1 Phycisphaerales bacterium | reverse complement strand
CTGCTCGCGCACAGCTTCGAGCGCGTAATGCCCGGCAGACAGTACGTCTCATCCATACGGGACTTCTGGCGCGTCTGCTCGGGCTGCAACGCCGAGGCAAGACAACGGGTCGAAAAGTTCCTGCACGAAGTTCTCAACACCGACGAGTTCCCGCTGACCGTCATGGACCGGCCCATCGAATCCGAGACAACTAAGATCGTCGAGAACTCGTTCCGTGCAACGACGCTGGCGTTTCTTGACGAGTGGAGCCTGTTCGCGGAACGCAACGGCGTCGACCTGACCAAGGTCATAAAGGCCATAAAGGTCAGGCCCACGCACAGCAACATGATCTTCCCCGGCCCGGGCATCGGCGGCTACTGCCTGCCGAAAGACGGAGGCCTCGGCTACTGGGCCTACAAGCATATCCTTGGATTTGACGACGACATATTCAAGCTAACCACCACCGCAATCGACGTCAACGACACACGCGGTCTGCACGTCGCGACACTGATAGAAGAGGGACTGAAAGAAATGGGCAAGCAGGTAGCCGGTGCACAAGTCCTGCTCTGCGGCGCGAGTTACCGTCAGGACGTCGCCGACACCCGCTACAGCGGTTCGGAGATGGTCCTGCGCAAGCTGACGGAGATGGGGGCCGAAATGCGCGTGCACGATCCTTACCTGGAACACTGGCCCGAACTGGAAAAACAGGATGTTTACCCAGCACCGGGTCACTCATGGGCAAGATTCTTCAAGAACCAGGAGGACCTGGTCAACCTCCAAGTGCAGAGTGACCTCGCGGCAGCGCTGCAAGGTGCGGACGCAATTATCCTGGCCGTGCCGCACGAGCCATACTTAGAGCTTGACCCGGAAAAGATAGTTGAATGGGCCGGCGCACCGCTGGCCGTCGTCGATTGCTTCGGCATCTTAGACGACGACAGAATACGAAGGTACCTGGAGCTGGGCTGCGAAGTAAAGGCGCTCGGCCGAGGACATATTCAGCGAATAAAGGAAGAAGTTCGGAAAAGCTGAGGATCTATGAATATCAAGGACAAACAAATAGCAATTCTGGCGCCCGTGGCCTGGCGGACCCCTCCCCGAGCCTACGGCGCATGGGAAACTGTCGCGAGTAACATAACCGAAGGTCTTGTCGCACGCGGCTACAAGAACGTCACCTTATTTGCGACCAGGGAATCCGTTACAGATGCCAAGCTGATAGGCTTCGTCGATAGAGGCTACGAAGAAGAGCCGTCCGACATCCCGCTCGTATCGACCTGTCTGCACATTTCCAAGGTGATGGAACGGGCCGATGAGTTCGATCTGATTCACAACAACTTCGATTATCTGCCGCTGACGTATCTGCCGTTCATCAAAACGCCGATGCTGACCACCATCCACGGTTTCTCAGACCCGGACATACTCCGCGTCTATCACGACCACAAGGACACGTACTACGTCTCGATAAGCGATGCAGACAGAGACAAGGACCTGCCGTATCTGGCGACCGTCTACAACGGCATAGACCTTTCCAACCTCACCTTTCGCGAAACGCCTGGGCAGAAACTGGTCCATTACGGGCGAATACACAACGACAAAGGGACACATCTGGCAATTGAGGTCGCGAAAAAGTGTGGGATGGACCTGATAATTGCCGGCATAATCCAGGAGCAGGCATATTTCAACAACCTCATCAAGCCGCACCTGAACCATTCGTCGATCCAGTACATCGGCCCGGTCAATCCCGTCCAGCGTGACGCCCTGCTCAAGGAGGCGTACGCCACGATTCACCTCAACACCATCCCCGAGCGGTTCGGCCTGGTGATGGCGGAATCCATGGCCGCCGGTGTGCCCGTAATCGCGATGGACCTGGGCTCTTGCCGTGAGGTAATCGCGGACAAAGAGACCGGCTACTTAGTCAACAGCGTGGATGAGGCCGTCGAGGCCGTCGGTGAGATCGATAAGATCGACCGCAAGAAGTGCCTGCAACGTGTCCAGGATAACTTCACAATCGACCGCATGGTCGCCGGCTACGAAAAGGTCTACGAAGAAATCTTCCGACGAGAAGGAGGCTATTGAAGTAGTTGTCCGTACAATACAGAATGTGCCAAACGCAGTAGCAAAGAAGGACATCCGGGCGGAACAAAATCTGCTCTGTTTGATGAGTTCGCCACAAGAGAATGCCGGGGCATATGAAGCATTCTACTGTCGTGGCACTAGGGGTCCGGCAATCACCCGTCGCCAGACTCCATTTGCTCACGGTCGCCTGGTTCCACGCCGCACTCTAATGCAATAAGGCTGTTGATTCGGGTCAAGACTTCGTTTACAGACTGCAATTTGGCGGTGGTCATCGCCATGAAGGCCAAAAGTGCTCCATACTCAACCGACACGGCTACCCGTGTTGTGCCTCTGCCGGTCTCCTGAAAATCGTACTTTATGGACCAACCCTTGTGCCGAAAGGCGAGCATACTGTCTATAGCCCGCTCCTCGATGACGAGTTGGCGATTCTGAGTCTCACTCACGACTCGTCCGCTGTAGTCCCTTCCGTTATGCAACGTTCTGTACGCAGTAACAAACTTCGGGTCTTTCAGGGAGTTCCTCACGTAGGAATAGCACTTCGAGACTGGTACGTGAATCTCGACAGAAGCGTATGTCTTTCCCATTTCGAGCTCGTCTCCTTTATGCGCGCGTCTTATTGACCATTTGCTGAAGTAAGAAGGGCTCCAGCCATGTGCCTTTTTCCGGCCCGATCAAAGCCGTCGATTCAGCTTGTGCAGTCGACATTATGATCGGGATTGAGTCAGAAAGGAAGGAAAACTCCATGAGAGCATAAGGAGATAAGAGAGGAAACGGTATCCAGAGGGCGGCAGATAGTCTTGACCGATTCTCGATTTTTGCATACCTTACCTGTGGAATATTGAAAGGATTCATTATGTCTATCCACGGCAAGAAGCTCGTGACGCGGTACGAAGGTAATCCGATTCTGACCAAGGATGATATACCGTATCCGGTCCAAACCGTTCACAATGCGGGTGTAACGAAATTCGACGGCCGATACATGATGCTGTTCCGCTCGCATCTGGACACGGGAAGGTGCATACTCGGCCTAGCAGAGAGCGAAGACGGCTTCAGCTTCGAGCCACGGCCGGAGCCCTTCATGGTGCCGAGCAAAGAGCCGCCGTTCAGCGAATACGAAGAGTACGGCGTCGAAGATCCGCGAATCACATTCTTAGACGGCACGTACTACATAACATATAGCGCCTATTCTCGGCACGGCGTCCGCACCGGATTGGCCAAGACCTCCGATTTCGAATCGGTCGAGAGGGTGGCCCTTATTACAGAAGCCGACTACCGCAATACGGTCCTTTTCCCGGCAAAGATCAACGGCAGATACGCCAGGCTGGACCGGCCGCATTCTGAAATCTCTCCCTGGTCGATCTGGATCAGCTTCTCGCCGGACCTGATTCACTGGGGCGATTCACGCCTGATAATGAGGCCCGTGCAGTACCACTGGGACGAGATGAAGATCGGCCCAGGCGCTCCACCGGTCCGCACGGACAAAGGCTGGCTTAGCATCTATCACGGCGTCTTCCCAACGATGGACGGCAGCGTGTACCGGCTGGGAGCCGCCCTGCACAAGCTCGACGACCCGGCCGTGATTCTCGGAGTCGGCGATCGCTGGATCTTACAGCCGGAGGACCCCTGGGAAGTCGTCGGCTACGTGCACAACGTCGTATTCACTTGCGGCGCCGTACCAGAAGATGACGGCACGTTGAAACTCTATTGGGGCGGTGCCGACAAAGTCATGTGCGCCGGCACCGCGGTAATCGAGGACCTTATCGAATTGTGCCTGACCGATTCCAGGCCCGCGCTGTGAAAAGCCGGCGGCGCTGCTACTGCTGGAGGCCAAAATGCTCGAGCCACCGGTCGGTCTCGCTCTCGGTTAGCCCATGCTGCTTGGCCGGCGGCTCTTTGGCCCGCCTTTTCCGGCTCAACTGCTTCTGGACGTCGCGCCAGAAATCCTCCGACTTGATCGCAGTGGCCCTGCGCCGCAAAGCCGCCCTTCGCAATCGTCGGTCGCTGCTGACTATTGAAAGGCTCTTCGGTGCGGTGCTCACCGCTATCTTATCCTCGATGACAGTGTCCGTGTCGCTGCCACCGCCCGCAAACAACACCTCTACGTTGCCCGTGGCGGCAAAGCCACGTTTGTCCGGCGGCCCCGTGCCGTCAAAGACAATCTCCCCGTTCTCACCTATGAGCTTGAGATACATTCCGACGCTCCGGCACAACTGGACGTCGCTGACAGGCTCAAATTTCTCATCCGCCTTCCGGATGGAGTGCAACAGATTGTGACCATCAATGATAAACATCTCATATCCGATACGGGCGCCGCAAGGCAGCGGCTCACGTTAGAAATGCCCGGCAGAAGACGGCCGCAAAAAGTCAACCGCTTGAACGCACAGATTCTGGCGCTTGGAACCTGATCTCGCCCCCAACGATTGTCTTTTCGACCTTTCCTTTTACGGTCCAGTCGTGATACGGGCAGTTCCTGCTTTTGGAGCGGAACTTGTTGACGTCGATCTTGTACTCGGCCTCGGCGTCGATGATGGTGACGTCGGCCTGCTTGCCCTTGCTCAGCGTCCCCTTGTCCACGCCAATGATCCTGGCCGGCTTCTCGGCCATCAACCTGATCAGGCCGGGCCAATCCAGTATACCCGGCTCAATGAGGGCCTTTACATAAAGGCCCAACGCACATTCGAGACTCGCAATCCCAAACGGGGCGGCAAGAAACTCCAGCTCCTTTTCACTCTGCAAGTGAGGGGCATGGTCGGTAGCGAGAGCATCAACCACTCCTTCACTGATCGCCTGCTTCAGGGCCTCAATGTCCCTCTGACCTCGCAGAGGCGGATTGACCTTGTAATTCGTGTCGTACTCGGCGCAGAACTCATCGGTCAACAGTAAATGGTGAGGGGCCACCTCGCAGGTAATCGGCAGTGACTCCTTCTTGGCTGTCCTTATCAACTCAACCGCCGCCGCAGTCGATATGTGCTGGACGTGGTACCGAGCCCGCTCCAGTTGAATCCTCTTAAGAAGCTGGATGTCTCGCCACAACATCGCCTCCTCAGCCAGCCCATCTATTCCCGGCAGACCCAAAATCGTCGAGTAGTACCCCGAGTTCATCACTCCATCGTCGGCGAAGCCGTCGTCCTGACAATGCTGCGCCACGACCACGTCGAACATGGCCGCGTACTTCAGGGCCCGCCGCATCACTGCAGGATCCTGGACCCCCCTGCCGTCGTCAGTGAAGCCAACCGCCCCGGCTTCGGCCATAAGTCCCATCTCCGCGAGTTCAACTCCCTCCAGCCTCTTCGTTATGGCTCCCATCACATAGACGTGCGTCTTTCTGGCTTGTCTTCCCTTTCGATGGACGTACTCGACGTCGGTCTCATTCTCGATAACGGGATTTGTGTTCGGCATGCACACAACCGAGGTGAAGCCCGCCGCCACTGCCGCCATCGAACCGCTTGCTATCGTTTCCTCTTCCTCGTCACCGGGCTCGCGGAAGTGAACGTGGATGTCAATCAGACCCGGCGTCACCAGCTTGCCCCGCGCGTCGATAACCTCCTCGACTGTCTCTTCCACTACTGGGCCGAGATCGCCGACTTCTGCGATCTTGCCGTCGATAATGAGCACGTCGCACTTCTTGTCGAGGTCATTTGCAGGATCGACGACCCGCCCGCTCTTAATGAGAAGTTTGCCAGCCATGCTACTGCCCAACACATCCTATCTAACAGCTACATCCCCCTGTACTCGAACCTACACTCCTGCCGCGTGTACTTCTATCAGAAAAACATGAGAATTGGAAGAAGTTTTCTCTGAGCCGCCGGGGCTCAGGCGCTGCCCCCCGCCAGGCAGACCCAAGAACACGGCGCACCGGCGGATTCGGAGACCTTCCTGCTCCAACGGTAGTGGGGGCCGGGGCCGTGAAAACGGCTCCTACAGCCCGCTGCAAGAAGGATCAAGCGGATGCCCACAATCCAGCCAGTCGGCCATGAATATGGCTAGGTCCCGGAGATCGACATAGCAATCGCCGTTCAGATCGCCTGCAAGGTGCTTCTCGCACGGGACGATCGTGAATACATCGTCGCTGGTATCGCTGAGAGTTGCATCACTTAGATCGCTGATCCGTATCAGACACTCGTCTGAATCCACCAACGGAACCGAATCCCACGCGTACGATCCGGTATTGGGCCATGAGTCGACCTGCTTCCAGCTCCGCCCCTCGTCGAGCGAGTACTCGATAAGAACTTGCTGTACCTCCGCGCCGCCGATAGTGCTCCAAGAGATCGTGTGGCCATCTCCCACCAGAAGTCTCTCGCCGCCGTTCGGCGACACTATGATCAGGCCCGGCACAACAGTGTAACTCCACACCTCGTTGGGCTCATACACGCCGGCCACATCCAAATCCAGACTGTCACGCTCCATCCACGTCAGCGTCACGTCGAGATCGTCAATCTCGACGATAACATAGCCATACGCTTTTGCATGGGCCACTTGCTCCGGGCTATAGCTGGTGTTGTCGCCATTGTACGGCGGCGACCACGTGTAAGGGTAGGCACCACCCGCACCAACGATGTACTGGTGGACGTCGTTATTCGGATCACCATCGCCGTCATCGATGCGGGCGTGGTCGTAGAAGTGGTCGTGCCCACAGAAATAGGTCCGCCCGCCGGCATTCTTGATGCTCATCCAGAACGCATCCCGGTCGGCCGGATGATCTTCCAGGCAGGAACGAGGTAGAGCTCTGAAGGCTGGCTCATGCCCCATCAAAAAGACGTGCGGCGATGCATTGCTCGCCAACTGCAGATCAAGCCACCTCTGGTTGACTCTGTGGACAAAGCTGTGCCCAAGACCGGCATAGTTATCGAGACAGGCCACAAACACATTTCTGTGCCTGACAGAATATGTCATGTACTTCTCGCCAACAGGACCGTTATCGGGCAGCTTCTGGTCCGGGTAATCGTCGCTGCCGAATATGTCAAGCCAGCGCCCCGCATAGTTGTGATTCGGATCTGTTCCGGGCAGAGGAGACCTATAGAGATCGCCCAGCTCATGGTTGCCCCTGCAGACATAAACCCCAATATTCGCGTCGTAGACCGGCTCGGTCGCACGCAGCCACGTTCTCAACTGCGTCTCGAATTCGTCCGCGGCCCCGCTTGCAATGCCGTAAACCAAGTCCCCCGAAAACAAGACGAATTCGACATCACGACTCAGGATCTCGACGACAAGCTCATCGAGAATCACACGATTGACACCGTTATCGCTGCCTCGGCTGTCACCCGTGACGATGAACCTCCACGGTTCTTCAGCGAGGGTTCTCGAAGAAGAAACCACGCAGAAAACCACCGCACAGACAAATCGCAAGGTGTTTCTCATCCCGATTCTCACTGCCTCCCGGTTCAGGGCACTCGTGACTCTGCACGTGCCCCACGGGACCGCTTGCCATCTCATGTAATCGACAATCACAGTACGTCTCTTGATTATGATGCGGGAATCTTCTGTCTCGGTGATGGCTATTTCGATTCGCCATCGGCAAGCCAATCAGCCTGCCTATTGCGATTATCGAGCAGTATTTGAAGATCGCTTACGTCGATCGTGCCGTCGGTATTGACATCGCCGATCTGGTAGCTTTCGGGCGACTCGACTCCGGCCCTGTGGTTGTCAAGCACGACGGCGATATCCCGCTCGTCGACAACGCCGTCACCGTTGACGTCATGCCAGAAGATGTTATCGCTGCCCTGGCTCACACCGACGTGCCAGGCCACGGCATACCTAAGCGACCCGTCCGCGGGCAGCGCACCCTCCAGATCGCTATACGAGACCACGAGCTCATAGGTCGCGTGGGCGGCAACTGTTCGACAGTGAAAGTGAATATGCTCGACATTGTCGACCTCACTGTCACTGTAGTCGCGCCGAGGGTCTTCGGCCGAAGTGTCCGGCTCGACGACCCACAAATCAAGTCGCAGATTACCGTCCTTCTCCGGAAGCGGATCGAACGGAGGGACCCGGCTGTAGTGTCTGTTCCAGACAACGGTAGCAGTAATACATTTGCCCGCCGGCTCTTCCACCGTGATTCTGTAGACATTTGCCAGCGCTGCGTCTCTGCCCAGCCGGTTCAAATCCCAGCCGGTGGGGGAGACATCGCCTGGCTCGCCTCGGCCAGCCGTCAGCTGCCTGTACGCACCAACCGCATTCAACATGCCCGCGCCTTGGACGTAGTCCAACGGCGCAACGTGATCGTCTGCTGTCTCGAGCTGGCCTCTGTGCCAGTATGGCAGCTTCTTAGCCGAATTCATCAAGATCGCTTTGATCACGCAATTGCCGCCATCCGGCGAGACCGCAAGAGCCAGGCCCGCATCCTGCTTGGCCTTCTGAACCAGCAGGCCTGCAGCCCCTGCCACTACAGGCGTCGAGAAGCTAGACCAGTTGCCCGTCAATTCATAAAGTGCAGGATCGTCCGCACTGGCAGCCAGGCAATTGCCCGGAGCAATGATATCAGGCTTACACCGTCCGTCCGTCGTTGGGCCGATAGTCGAATGCTGTGGATAGGCGAGAGAAAAGTGCGCCAGATTCGTGGCAATGTTTTGCGTGTTCACAGAGTTGACTACCCCGACACCGATGGCATTTGCCCCCGCACCGGGATACAGCGGCGGGTGGTAGGCATTCGAGCCGTTGCCAATGGCGGCAACCACAACGACGCCGTAGTGCTCAGCCAAGGACTCAATGCCTCTCGTCCACCAGTCTTCGAATTGCGTACCTATGCCCGCCGTCACAATGTCCACAGCGGGATCCGCGTGAGTATGAACCTTGCTGATCAGGAAATGCCAAAACTCATATAGGTCGGCCTCGGCCGCCGGTGCAGCACCTTGATAGATGAAGTTTCCCAGCTGTGAACTGAATGCGTCCCGGTCCTCGCCAAACAATATCGAGCAGATTGCCGTCGAATGCGGGGAGACTTCGGCAGGTGTATCAAAGCAATCGCTGAAGCTGAACTGTGCCGAGCCAAGACAACTGTGACTCGTGTTCGGCCGGTAGTCGTTCCGGGGGAAATTACCGCCGTCGTACATATAACTGCGACATATCACGGCGAACTTCACGCCGGAGCCCGTGAGACTCGGGTCCATCTGTCTCAAGGCGTATATCCCTGCCTGGTTCAGTCCTTGCGGCTGCAGTAGCTCGACGCCATCGAAATCCGCGGCCCGGACCGCGCCGCTCGTCGCAGAGAACAGCACCGTCAGGCAAGCCAAAAAACCAAATCTAAGCACCCTTACACCAGTCTGAATCATCGTAGTACCCCGGAGGTGGCGAGAGGATCCGACACGCCCGATATTGCTCCCCCAACAGCCGACCTCCCTAGCCTCAACTTCTTCCCTCCTGATTCCTGCCATTATGATACCAAAAAGGCCGACCCTTTTCAAGCAAATTATCCCGCTGGTTCCAAGAATATCTGGCGTTCCAGGACTGTAAGGGCCTATATTGAAAACCTGCCCAGAAATCTTGCCTTACCGTTGGCGGGCTGTTATACTCAGCCCAAATTTCCGGGCGCTCTCGCCCAGAGGTACGCCAAAACGATGAAAGCTATCTTGAACACGGAACAGATTGAGCGGATTCTCGAAGATTTCGCGGACCGCATCCTCGCTGACACTCCGGGCGAGTGCGACATCGCCACCATTGGGATTCGCAGCCGGGGTGAGATACTTGCCCAGAGATTGTCCGGGCGATTGTCGCAGAAACTCGGCGAGAGCGTCCCCTGCGGGACCCTGGACATAACACTCTACCGCGACGACTTGAATACACCCCAGACTTCAGCTCAGCCGCAGGTCAGAACTACCGAAATTGGCTTTGACATAGACGACAAGATCATCGTCTTGGTCGATGATGTTCTCTATACGGGCCGGTCAACGCGTGCCGCCATGGACGCACTGATAGACCTAGGCCGACCCAAAGCCGTAAGGTTGGCCGTCCTTGTCGACAGAGTTGGCAGAGAATTCCCTAT
>CP070675.1:3674353-3718449 GCA_020352215.1 Phycisphaerales bacterium | reverse complement strand
TCTTCGAGCCGATAGACCTCTTGAATGATACGCTCAGAGAATACTTCGGTCTGGAACATCCGAAGATAGGCGTGGCGGCGCTTAACCCTCATGCCGGCGAGGGCGGCCAATTTGGGGACGAGGAACGACGTATCATATCGCCCGCGATTCTGCTGGCGCAGGAGCAGGGCATTGACTGTCTTGGCCCGTTGCCCGCCGACACGCTCTTCCTACGGGCCGTCCAGGGTGAATTCGACGCGGTCGCCGCAATGTATCACGACCAGGGCATGATCCCGGTGAAACTGCTCGATTTCGAGAGCGCAGTCAACATCACCATCGGCATCCCGATAATAAGAACGTCCCCTGCTCATGGAACAGGCTTCGATATAGTGGGCCGAAACCTGGCCAATCCGACCGGTATGAAAGCCGCCATTATCACGGCAATAGAGATGGCAACTACGAAGAAGGCTTGCCAACTCGCCGATGCAGCCAACAAATGAGAATGGTAGAGCCCGGAGCAGCAAACGCGGCAGGCTATCGATTCTGCTCTCAGGTTTTCAGTATTTGACTTTGAGTATCAGGTTCTAATCCCAAGGATGCAGACCAAGCAGCAGATCCAGCATTTGCTCGCGTCAGCGGGCATATCTGTCAATAGGCGCCTGGGCCAGCACTTCCTCATAGACTTGAATCTGATGCGGCTACTCGTGGCCTCCTCGGGCATTCGGAAAAACGATATCGTGTTGGAGGTCGGCTGCGGTACGGGCTCCCTGACCGAAGCATTAGCTCAAGATGCGGGCAAGGTGATCGCTGTTGAGCTTGACGGGCATCTTGCCGAGCTCGCAAAAGCGCGTCTGGCAGGCCTGGAAAACCTCGCGATCATCCACACCGACATCTTGGCTAACAAGAAGACAATTAGCCGCACCGTCATAGATGCGCTTAAGCTAAGCCGCGCGAAACACGCCGGCCGAATCCTGCTGGTCGCAAATCTGCCCTACAATGTTGCGTCGCCTGTCATATTGAACCTGCTTAAGGGCCCGATGGTCGCCGATGCCATGTATGTCACGGTTCAAAGAGAGGTCGCCGACCGAATGACCGCCGGGCCGGGCGGCGGCGAGTACGGTACCTTGGGCGTATTCCTGGGCGCGATCGGCCAGGCGAAAACGATAAGGACTCTCAAGCCCACGGTCTTTTGGCCTCAGCCGGAAGTCGACTCGGCTATGGTCAGCTTCGTTCGCTCGGGGGAAAAGGCAGGCCGGATTAGGGATATGCAGCTCTTTGGTGAGACCGTTAGCCTCTTCATGGGCCACCGCCGCAAGATGGTCAAGTCCTGCACGAAATTCGCCACCGGCAGACTGGCCAAAATCACGGACTGGCCTCAAGTCTTTGAGCGGTGTTGCATCGACCCAACGCGACGTCCGCAGCAGCTATCGCCGGAGGAATACATCGCCATGGCAAACCTGTGCTCCGGCTGGGCCTGAATGGACCCTCGCTCGCTGGTGGCCGAATTAGACCCTTTCTGAGAATCCGTCCGCAGCCCGGGCGGTCTTTGAGCCGGCTCTCTGTAAGCTCCTACAGAACTGGAGCTTGGACGCCAAGAACATCCAATAGCGGCTGTTCCTTGCCCCGCCCGGGCCGGCGAGAGATGGGCCACACAACGGTAGCCTGCAAGCTCATCAGAAACCGATTTTTTGCGGACGAAAGTTGCAAATAGGCCGAACATAGGGTATAATACAGGGTTAGGTAGGCCTGCTCAGATCCCGTGAAAACACAGAGTGGGTGGAACAGAAGGCGCAATTTGCGCATCTTGCGCAGGGTGTTGTACAACTTCATGTGGTCCTAAGGAGCACTATTATGAACAAGCGAAGAGCTTTCACGCTGATTGAGCTTCTTGTTGTTATCGCCATTATCGCACTGCTGCTGTCGATACTGATGCCGGCTCTGCGCCGGGTAAAAGAGCAGGCGAATTTGACGGGATGCTTGGCTAACCAAAAACAATGGTGCCTTATCATTGCGATGTATGTGGAAGATAACGACGGAACCTTCTTCAGCGGCTTCGGCCAGAACGGCTACTGGTGGATAGCACAGTTGGAAGACCGCTACGAAAGCTACAAGGAGAACCCGTTGTGGTTCTGTCCCAAGAACCAAGACACGTGGTATGACGAGAACCACAATCCTACAAATAAGCTCAATATCTTCACCGCTTGGGGCATCTACACCAGGGACTTCCAGGGTTCCGGCGAGCTGTGCCCCGATGGTGTTGCCGGTAGCTACGGTCTAAACTCATACGTCCTTAATCCCGACGCACCGAATGGCCACTCGTTTGAGAACAACGTTCGGCTCAGCAACTTCTGGAGAAGTCCGCGGATGCAGGGCGCAAACAATGTCCCGCTATTGGTTGAGACCCTCCGCTTTGATGTATGGCCACAGGAAAACGAAGCCCCCGCACAGTACGAATTTGCCGGGTGGACCGCGAACCACATGGCCCGGTGCTGCATCAACCGTCACACGGGCTTTGAGACGGCCTCATTTTGTGATTTCTCTGCCAGAACGATAGGCTTGAAGGAGCTGTGGACGCTCAAGTGGCACAAGACGTTCAACACGGAGGGCCCCTACACAAGGGCCGGCGGTGTGGACGCCAGCGACTGGCCCGATTGGTTAAGACGGTTCCCGGACTATTAGGGACCTGCGGTAGGGAACCGTGCCTCTAAGCGAGGGGCGTCTGTTTGTTCGCGAAGGATCTTGCTGCAGCCTGTTTGTCAAGGCCAATAAAGGGAGGGCAGTCGGTATGCACAAGCAAAGAGCCTTTACGTTGATCGAGCTTCTCGTCGTAATTGCCATAATCGCGCTGCTGATGTCCATTCTAATGCCGGCGTTAGCCAAGGTCCGCAAACAGGCCAAGGCCATTGTCTGCCAGGCAAACCTGAGGCAATGGGGCTTTGTCCTGGACTTCTACGCCGACGACAACTACAGCTATTTCATGCCGGGTGAGCAGCCTTTCGAGTGGATGGAGCTCGCCGAGCCCTACTACAAAGAGGACGAGATGCGGTTCTGTCCGGTGGCCAAGAAGAACCCTAATCCCGGCTCCGACAACTGGGGCGATACCTTTGAAACCTGGGAATGGGACCGCTTCATGGGTAGTTACGGCATAAATGAGTTCCTGTTCAATCCGCCTGTAGGCCAATCGCAGCAGTGGGGCCATCCCACCGACTGGAACTGGAGGACCAATAACGTGCAGAGGGCGTATGAGATACCGGCCTTCGCGGATTGCCTATGGGTCGGAGGCGCCCCACATTACTCCGATGAGCCTCCGGCGTTTGAAGGGGAATGGCACCATTCCTTCAGCCACAACATGAAGCGTTTCTGCCTGAGCCGGCATGGTTATGGAATAAACATGCTTTTTCTGGATTGGTCGGTTGATACTGTCAGACTAAAGTCTCTCTGGAGAATGAGGTGGAACAAAGACCCGGAATATGATATGGATCCCCCACTGCCCGTATGGCCGGACTGGATGAACTCGCTGCCGGAGCCCGACTAACACCACTGCTCACCTCGACAGGAGACAGCATCGTGGACAGCCATTCACATAGAATCCTACTACGCTACCGCAATGCGTTCACGCTGATAGAGCTGCTCGTCGTGATCGCCATCATTGCGCTGCTGATGGCCATACTGATGCCGGCACTAGCGCGAGTGAAGAAACAGGCAAACTCCGTTGTCTGCCAGTCCAATCTCAAGCAGTGGGGTGCCATCTGGGCCATGTACACCGACGACAACAACGGCTTTTTCCCGAAGCGTGCGAGCGCCTCGGGCCGTTGGATAGACGTGCTGTTCGACTACTACTACAAAGACCCCAAGATACGCTGCTGTCCGATGGCCAAGAAAATTGCGTTCCCTCAATACCCGCCGGGCGGCAGCAACACCCTGGAAATCGGCGGTGGCCCATTCACCTCTTGGGGCAAACTCAGCGAGAACTCGGGCCGGCCCGCCGGCACGTACGGTAGCTACGGCATCAACGGCTGGGTCTATGTTCCCGTGGACGACACCCTCTACGGCAAGCCGGCTCAGTTCTTCTGGAAAACCCCAAGCGCAAAGGGCGGGTCCCAGATACCCCTGTTTCTGGATTGCTGGTTCTGGTGCGGCTGGCCCGACGACACGGACACGCCCCCCAGCTACGATGGGGAGAGATTGAGCGGCGATACCGATTCGATGAACCGCTTTTGCATCAACCGCCACCAGCAGGCGATAAACGGCGTCTTCCTCGACTACTCGTGCCGCAAGATATGGCTCAAGGAGCTTTGGCACCTCAGGTGGAGCAAAAGGTTCGCCTTCGACAGGCCGCCGCCCATCTGGGAGACCGAAGCGCCCTGGATGGCACCGTTCAAGGAGCCTTGAGGACGGGCCCCCGCAGCGGGCGGCCCGCGAAATGTGGACAGCCAATTCCAGGCAAAACTGTGTTGCAGAAACATCGGCATTGCGGTACAATGTACTCATTGGCGTGGTGTGTCTACGGCACGAGAAGACAACTCAAAGTCGGTTTCGTATGTCTTGAAGCGGGGTATTGAGACATAAGCAGGACGTTGGGAAAAACGGGCATGGACAGACGAGGAGGTTTTACGGTACTCGAGCTGCTGGTGGTCGTTGCCATCATCGTGCTGATGCTGTCGATAGTCGTGCCCTCCCTGCACGGGGTGAGGAATCAGGCAGAAGCGGTTGTCTGTCAGTCCAACCTGAACCAATGGCGCCTTGCCTGGACAATGTACTTGAGCGAGAACAACAGGAAATTCCCCGAATACCTCGGCTTCCATTGGATGGCCAACATGGAGCCGTACTACGCCGGCAACCAGGATCTGCTCTACTGTCCGACGACCACAAAAACACGAACTGAGGGAGCGGAGCCCCGCTATGCGATCATTGAGGATGAGCAGGGTAACCGTTGCGGCAGCTACGCACTCAACGAGTGGATCTACGACAGTGATCATCGTGATGTTGAGAGCTACTGGAGGCACACAAGGCATCGAGGCCTGAATAACATACCAGTAATGGGTGACGCCGCGTTTCGCTCCGATGGCCAGCCATACGAGACGGATGAGCCACCGCCGTACGACGGAGCGCCGCGAACGGGAGTTGGTGGCGGGGGCGACGAGATGCGCATCTTCTGCATCGATCGGCATAATGGCACCATGAACATCCTTTTCATGGACTGGTCGGCCAAGAGAGTAGGGCTTAGGCAGCTATGGAAGCTGAAGTGGCATCGCAACTTTGACACGGATGCCGACCCGCCCGTATGGCCCGAGTGGATGCAAGATCTCCCCGCGGATTGAACTATCAAGTTCCAGCTCCACGAGCCCTATATAGTCGCCGTCTTGTGTCTGTGGCTATGGCACTCGATATTCACCGCAACAGGTAGTGATGCTATGTGACATGGAGCTGTTTCGACCAGGACTGCCAAAGCCGTAGTGTCACCACCCAGCCCCTGTGGCCCGAGTCCCAGCGAGTTGATCTTACGGAGCAAATCTGCTTCAAGTCGTGCATAGAACCCATCCTCGTTCTTCGTGGCCAAATCGCGTAAAAGCGCTTTCTTACTTAGCAGACAGCTCGACTCAAAATCCCCTCCGATTCCGACCCCAACAACAAATGGCGGACAGGCATCGGCCCCTGCGGCCCGCACCACGTTGACGACCCAATTTACGACCTCTTCGGTTTCGGCGGTGGGCCTGAACATTTTGAACTGGCTTTTGTTTTCGCACCCACCACCTTTGGCCATAATAGTGAGTTTCAACCGCTCACCAGGCACCATCACGTGATGGACTATGGCGGGAGTATTGGATCTCGTGTTTTCACGCCTGTTCAAGGGCTCTGCAACGACGCTCTTTCGCAGATAGCCTTCGTCATAAGCCGCGCTGACCGCGGTATTGATCGCATCGGACAGTGTCGCTGGCTCGTCCCCTTCGGCGTGCTTTATGGCAACCCCCATACCCTGTTCTACAAACACCACCGTAAGGCCGGTGTCCTGGCACAACGGTATCCGCTCGCTCGCCGCCACACGGGCATTTTCGATAAGCTGGCTCAATATCCTCGCCGCTGCCGGGTTGGATTCGGTGTGCGATGCCTTCTCAAGAGCAGCCAAGACATCATCGGGCAGTTCGTAGCAGGCTGCTACACAAAGTGATTTGACCGTCTCAACGATCTTAGCAAACTCGATATAGCGCACGATAATTAGGGGATGTTAAGCTCAAAGGTCTTGTAGGTTGTGTTCCCGACGGCGTCGCCGACTCGAATGGCGATCACATGCTCGCCGGCCTCCAGTTCATCGATCACAACGGCAAAACTCTCATCGGTGGTGTCATAGACCATATCATCGGGCAAAGTGCCTTTCCATTCGGCATTACTGTCGACGGTATAACTTAGCTTGCCGATCGCACTCAATTCGTCGGCCACCTGAAGCCTCAACGTCACAGCCTTGCCGTTCTTCTCGATCGAGTGCCTTCTCAGCACCGGCCCCGTGTTGTCAACGACAACTGGGTCGCTCATTCTGCTGCCCGTCAGCTTGGTTGCCGTCGTATTGGACGGCCGGTCGTCTGCAGTTACTCTTATTTCGTACCGGCCGTCTTCGACGGTCTTTCCGTTCCACTCGAAGCTGTCGGCTCCGAACTCATCTTTCAGTTCAATCCAGCTATTTCTTCCTGCTTTTCTGAAGTCTATTCTGTAGAGCAGTTTGTCTCCGTTGTCGTCTTTGGCCTTATAGCTGATCTTGAAGACCCCTGCCTTGCCGGCTGCGGCGATTCGATCGACTTTAAGCGATTCAATTCTCGGCGCCAAGTTCGGCACCGTACTCGCGACAGCAATCTCCCTTATGACCGGACTCTTGCGACCGTCTTTGCTTCGCAGGACAAGCTTATACTGGCAGAATCTTCCCAGGGGACACCGTAGTTGTACGGGCTCTGTGACTTCCGTCAACTCGGTCCAGTCCGAGAAGGTAGGGTCGTTCACGTCCTTGACGTTTCCGCTGCGCGAAGCTGCCAGAACCATGCACCCCTGCGGGACATCGGCTTCAATCTGCAACTTGCCCCACTTAGCCGGTTGACCGGCATCAATGAGGTCGGAGATGTAAGTCCCCTCCGAGGCAAAATCCGAACGCAGTTTTATCAATTTGGCTGGATTGGCTGTCCCGAGATATGCGTCCTCTCCGGAGACAGCTACAGCCGTTATCTGGGACGCCCGCTTGTCCTCATAGACGATCGCCTGCTGCTCCAAAGCCGGGTCGACTGCGAAGAGCTGACCATTGTTTCCGGTACCAACAAACAGCTTCTTCTCGCGCTCCGCAAGGCAGAAGAAAACGGCGGCCTCGCCGAACACATCCGTCACATAGCCGTCCTTGTCGATCTTGTATATGTGACTGGCTTTGCCCGGCTTAGCTCCCTTGCGGGCCTCTGGGGGCCCCGAAGGCGGTTTGCCGGTCGGCGCCTGCTGTGTATTTGCAATCTCAAGTTTGAGTCCGCCCTCGCTGCCGCCGGCACTTTGTCCCCTTGGCGCACTTGCCTCGGGGCGACCAGCCGACGGTCTCTGCGCAGCGTATTTCGCCTGGGTCTGCACAATCATGGCCGACGTCGCGGCCGCATACACGGCCCCGTCTTCGGAAAACGGCGCACCTGAGAAGAGCAACGCAGTGACCTCCGGCTCGTCGCTGTCGTACAATACCGTTGCCGTTGAAGTGCGCGGATTTATCTTGTATACGAGTCCACGGCCGTCACTGCCAGCGTAGACAAAACCGTCCTGTCCGACCGCCAGTGAGAGGATGTTCTTGTCCTGGCTGTCATAGACGAGCCGCACTCCCTTGCCGAACGTGTCAAGCCCATACACCTTGCCCTCCGGTCCCGTACCCAAGTATATGTTCCCGGCGGTGTCCGTAGCTATTGCGAATATGTATCTGGCATCGTTCGGCTCAAACACGGTCTGAATCTTACCTGCGTCAAACCGGCAGAGTCTGCATGTGTCGCCACTTATGCCGGCCAAGAGCCTGCCCGCCCCATCGGTCGCCATCGCGAAGATGTGTTCGTTCAACAAATGCTCTTCGATGTCTACGTTCTCACCGCCGGACTCATCCTCAGCGTTTGGATCCGCGTCATCCTCGTCGCAGGATTGTTGCTCCGAGTCACTCTCCGGCTCGCCAGATCCCTCTGAATCGGCGTCACACTCCTCCGGATATATCTTTTTGAGCTCGCCAAGGCTGTACTTGTAAATGCCCCCGTTCGGGCTCGTTCCAATGTAAACTGTCCCCCCGTTAACGATGACGCTATTAACCGACCAGACGTCCCCAAACTCAGTCACCACAGCTTCTGCAGCTTGCCCAAGCTGGATGGTGCCTCGCGAACTAACCACCACCACCTCGGTCCGGCCCTTCAATAAATCCGCAGCGCTGGCCTGCCGGGTAATCTTGCTGCTAACTGCCCATGTGCTAGGGGCCGCAACGACCAGCAGCGCAAACACTAGCAGTACATCCGCCCTCCTTCTGAGGAATAACTTCTCTGCCATGGCAAATCCCCGAAAAGCAAAAATAGAATTACACATCATCTCTTCCGGGGCTTCATTCTTTGTCCCGGAGCGTGAGTCCGCCCTCCTGCTAATACCTCTCCACGATTATCGGGACAACCCTCTTGTCGATCACAACGGTACCGGTGTCCACGGTTTCTTCGAGCCAAGGCCTGTAAGCCTGTGTTCTAAGTGTCCTTTTCGCACTGTGAAGAACCAGAGTCTTCGTCGCCGGCAAGTCTGGAAGCTCAGCTCCCTCTACCGCGATGCCGCCGGGTGGCATTGCCAGGAGACAGTACAGTCTATCCCGTCTGATTCTCAGCGAGTCGTTCAGCGCTTTTATCAAGCTCGGCATACTCTGGGCGATATATCTGTAGGGCACGGCCTTCCTGAGGAACCGTTCGTAATCTTGAGTACCGCACACCATCAATTCATACTTGCCTGGTGCCAATTCACGAGGCACTTCCAAGCTGAATTGGTATTTCTTCTTGCCGGCCAGAACGGATTCCACAATCGCTTCTATCTTGATTTCTTCGCCGGCCTTGACCTTATAATCGGATAGGCTCATCGACCAAATGTGTGAGACAACATTCTCCGCAAGTACGCTAACGTCAACGTCGATTGATTCGATATCCGCCCTCTCGTAAGGGTTGTTCATCAGCAGCGCAACGGAGCTGATGCTATCAGCCGACATCTCGACCAGACCCAGCCCTGTTGAGATGTTCTCGAAGCGGATCGATTCACTGCCCCTTATGCCGATAGCTACTTTGTATTTGATCGTGTGGTCCGGTGGAAAATCACCAAGATAGAGAACTGCCCCAGTGATGGCCGAGCGAACAAGGCTCGGAGTAAACAAGCGGTTGTGGGCAACTCGGCAGTTGTACACCCGTGGCTCGGTGTCATTGTAACGCTCCGTTCGGATCGTCAGAGGGAACATCTGTGCTTCTGCCCCGATTCTCCCGTAGACAGCCGCTGTCTCATCTCTTGTTAAGGCCCCGACTATTTCCAGAGCACTGCCGAGCTTAAAAGAGCGGGCCACATTTGAAACCACGGTATGCACCTGCCCCGTGGCTAGCGGCAGATCAACAGCCCCGTAGCCAAGATAGCTGTGGCCAAATCCATAGACCGCATCATCCCTCACCTCGGTGACAGTTCCGAGAACTGTCATTGATATATCACCGGCCACCAACGGCACAGCAAGAACCGCGCCCGGAACCAACCGCACATCCTCGCCCAAGTCACCGCTGGTGCCACCACCTAGACCAGACACAGCCATAAGTCCTAACGGTTCGACGAGCGGGTCCAGGCCTTCACAAACCTCGGCCGGCAGACCCGAAATGATCAGCGGACAAGGCAGCCGTTCGATGCCTGATTCTCGATGCCAGGTCGTCGAGTGAGGGGTGGATAATAGCCTCTCGATTTCAGTAAGATCGATGGGCTTGGACAGATCGAATGCGTATCCCATCCCGCCGGCACTTTGTCCTGAACCAACGGTTTTGGTTCCTCTGCCCACCATCAGCATCTCACCTATGGGCGTCACGCCATAGAGCGGGTCTTTGCTGTAGGTCCATGCATATGCCATCGCGCCCGCCAGTCGTCCTTCTATATAGACAGGCGAACCGCTGCAACCACCCACCGGACCAGTGCGGATGAGACGTTCATCCGTGCCTTTGACCAAGATCACGTCCCTGCCAGGCGACATGTTGTGTACCACGCTCAGAACGTCAACACCAAATTTCTCGACCTTGGTGCCCTCGTAACAGGTCAGGCAGTACGCTTCCATCCCAGGACGTACTTCATCAAGACCGATGTATTTGGCCGGATCCCAAACACCCTCCAACCCATCGGGGACGCTTACCTTCTCTGACTCTTCTGCGCACAGACAAACAGCTCCCCCCAAGACCACAGACAGGCAGAGAGAAACAGCCACATACTCCCGCTTCCTCACTTTAGCCTTTGCTTGGAACATCTACGCCCTTTCTATTGACTGTCGGCGAAATTGTAACGGCTGGATTACAGCGTTGCAAGGCAAAAGATATTCTGTTATAGTCAAGGCTTACGTTCGCAATCGGACCGACTAACCGGAAAGGCCGATAATCTCAGAAATAGGAAACGGAGAGACAAATGAAAGCTGAACATCGGCACGAGTTAAAGACAAATGAATTAGCCGACTGGATAGTTCATTTTCCACAATGGGCCAGGGAAAATCGCACGACGATCATCATCGTGGTTGCAGTTGTTGTCGTTGCTGCAGCACTCTATTTCTGGAGAGACTACGACAAGAACGTCGTACAGGTTCGTAGACAGCTTGCGCTTACGAGCCTCGTCAACCAGTTGCCCGTCAACAAGATGCGAATCCTTCAGAGCCATTCCCAGGGAAGGGACGATTCGTTTATCCTTCTTTCGCTCGCGGGGGATCTCCAGACCTTCGCCCAGGAAGCGAAAGATGATCGCATGGCGGCTTTGGCACTCATCAAGCAGGCACAAGCTGTGCGAACAGAGCTGCACTATCGTGCTGGGGCAGTATCCGACCAGGAGCTAATTGAACAGACGAGCAAGGCGAAGGCCAGCTACACCGAAGCGATCCGAAAAGCCTCAGACTGCCCCTCCCTTTTGGCCATTGCCCGGTTCGGCCTGGGACTGTGCGAAGAAGAGCTCGGTGATTTCGACAAAGCAGAACAAACATACCGCGACATTGTGGCCGATCCTGGCCTTGACGGCACTGCAGCTAAAGCGGCAGCGGAGCATCGCCTTGGGACGATGACCGATTACAAGACAAACGTTGTGTTTAGACCTGCACCGACGCCGCAGATACTCACTACTCTGACATCGCCGCTGGAAACAAAACCGTCTGATGTGAATCTGCCCACCGACGCGAATCTGCTCCCCGACGCGAATTCCCCCACAGACACAAATCTGCCCATCGGGATAGAACTCGGCCCCGCAGCACCGGACAGCACTCCGGAGGTCCTTGAGCCAAACTCTTCCGACAAATGATCGCACAGGAAAGATGTCCCAGTTGCCAGATGACAGCCCACGGCCGTTGACGCTCCACGTCGGCAGCTCGATCAAGGAACGGCGACTTGATAAGTATCTCCACGGACGGTTCAGCAACCTGAGCCGACGCTTTATCCAGAACGCTATCAAGAACGGTAGCGCCAAGGTCAACGGCAAGACTGCCAAGGCCAGCTTGCGACTGAGCCCCGGTGATCAGATCGACTTCACGATTCCCGAGCCACCGAGCAAGGATATCCTGCCCGAAGACATCCCGTTGGACATCATATACGAAGATTCCGAGTTTATCGTGCTGAACAAGCAGGCCGGTATGCTGGTTCACCCCGCCCGCGGCAATACTCATGGCACTCTTGTGAATGCCCTTGCCTTCTACTCAGACCACCTCTCGAGTGGTCTGGGTGAATTCCGGCCCGGCATAGTGCATCGGCTCGACAGGGATACGACAGGTGTCATGGTCGCGGCGAAAAACGACACTGCTCAATGGAGAATCGCCAAGCAATTCGAACGCCGCCAGGTTCAGAAGACCTACCTCGCTATAGTTCACGGGATGCCGGACCTCTCGGCCGACCGAATAAGTGCGCCGCTGGGTGTCCACCCAAGGTTCAGAGAAAAATACGCAATCCGCCCTGAAATCGGCAAAGAGGCCATCACCTTCTACGAAGTCCTTGAGCCTTTCCGCGGATACTCTTTGTTGAAGATTACCCCCAAGACGGGCAGGACGCATCAGATACGCGTCCACCTGGCGTACATAAAGCACCCAATTGTTGCCGATGACATGTACGGCGGCAAACTTGTCTATCCTTGGCAGTTGGCCGATTCCGAACCTGCCCCACAGGATCCAATCATCGCCCGCTGCGCCCTCCATGCCTGGACGCTCGAGTTCAAGCACCCCACCACGGACCAGATGATGAAATTCGAGGCCCCGATCCCACAAGACATGCAGAACCTACTCGACATGCTTCGCAAATACCGTCAAGCATAAGTCACTCTCCTTCATCTCGGGGTTGTGGCTACTGGCCCGCCGGCGCTCAGATCCTCGGTTAGGCACGATCCCAACAAATCCCATACCTTCTCTGCCATCAACTTGTGCCCCTCGGGTGACAAGTGGGCAAGGTCAACCGTAGCCCCTTCCGCAGAGAAAATAGACGCAAGAAAGCGCTTGGGCACGAGAAGAACGCGAGCCTCCTCCGCAAGCCTTCTTTGAACTCGCCCGTAACATACGTGCCAAGGCAACAGGGGCAATTCCAACATGACGACCAGCCGCTCGTCCCCGCTCACCTTCTCAATCAGCTCACGCAGGTTCTTCTCAAACTGCGCGCGCGGAGTGGGCACAAAAAGGTCGTTACCGCCGATTTCAAGAAAGACAATCGCGTGCGCTGCACGCACTTTTCGACCCTGCCTTATCGCTGACCCAACTGTCGCACCCGGCTCAGAGAGGTCGACGACGTCCACACCGTGCGTGTCGCCGATGATCTTCGGCCATGTGCGCTCTCGTCTGCCCCCAATTCCGGCACTTACCGAGTCCCCGACAACGTACACTTTCCCAAAGGTCCCTTCAGGAAGTTCCGGATACAGATGATAGGGCAGGTTCATGTGCACCCCCCAAAGACAAAAGAGTAACACCACAGGTCGGCACACAAGGCCCACCTTGCGCGTCACTCGCGACTTCAAAGGGGTAGCGACAGCAACAACAAAGAGACTCATCAGCCACAGCGAATAGAACCACCACGCCAATGGTGTCGCCGAGAGAGCTATGAGAAGAGTGCCGAGTAGGACAAGGCTGTGCGCGGCGACGTTGCGTAAATGGCGCTTCGCAGATGACAGCAGCAGAACAGCGATTAGGATCAGTCCCACGCCCGGGAAAAATGAATTGCCGGCGGCGCAGAACCAAACCAGCCATCCGAAGTCATATCCCCGCACGGTCACCATTCATCCACCCCGAACCGATGAGGTACAGGGCACACAGGGACGGCCACTGTAGCAACACTTGCCCTCCGGCATAGAAATCTCAGGAATTATTCTTGTGGCAACTTTGCCAGGTCCACGTCGGAGCCTGCGACCATTAGAATGTCCTCTTGGTAGACGACCGTACTCGGCATGGGAACGTTTATGATAGAACCTTTCTCGCTTTTCTTGGCCTTGCTGAGTTCGCCCCGCTTTATCAGAACCAGATTCACGTTGTACTTCTGTCGCAACTGCAGGTCCATGACCGTTCTGCCGTCGAAGCTGGCGGGGGCCTTTATTCGGGCGAGGCTGTAACCCGGGGCAAAGTCTATCTTCTCGCCGATCTGCGGCGCGATGAGCTTGTATGCCCATCTTTGAGCAGACTCAATCTCCGGATAAATGACTTCGGTGGCACCCACCTTGGAGAAGACCTCGCCCGAAATCAGACTCTCTGCTCTGGCATATATCTGCTTGACCCCCATTTGCCGTAGGTTAACCACCGTCAGAATCGCCGCCTCGAAGTTCTGTTGTCCCATGCCTATGATGGCGACGTCTGCCTTATCAACACCCTGGGCCTTCAGGGCTTCTTCATCGGTGCCGTCGAGCCGAACTGCGTGACTCACCTGGTCACGAATCATCTCCACCTCGTTCCGGTCCTTGTCTATCGCAATGACTTCAGCTCCGCTCATAGCCAGAGCGATAGCAAGCTTCGTCCCGAACCGTCCCAGTCCTATAACCGCAAACCGCCTCATAATCTGCTCCACATTTAGGAGTTCGTTCAACTGGTAAACCGCCAACTATCTGATACGTACTTATCCGACAATTATAGCCTCATCTGGATAATTGTATCGAGCCGGTTTTAGGTTGAACGTCAGCGCTGCCAGCAGCGTCAACGGCCCAAGCCTTCCTACCAGCATCACGGCAATAATAATCAATTTGCCACCGGCTGTCAAAAAGGGCGTCAAGCCGGTCGTCAGCCCAACAGTGCCCAGCGCCGAACCGGCCTCAAACATGATATCTGACATTGCAAAGCCATTCGGATTGTCGCTCTCGGTTATGCTCAAAGCCAATGTCGCGCCAAACAAAACCACAACAAAAAGCATTGTGACGGTTATTGCTCTTCCAACGACCACTATCCTGACAGAACGTTTGAACATCTCTACTTCGGAGCGCTTCCGCAGGGCGGCAAAGACCGTCATTACTATCACAGCTAATGTCACTGTCTTGATGCCCCCGGCAGTGGAGCCGGGCGAACCTCCGATGAACATAAGCAGAATAAGAATGAACTTGCTTGAATCGGAAAGGGCCCGTATGTCGACAGTATTGAAGCCAGCCGTCCTGGCAGTAATCGATTGAAAAAACGCGCCGAGAACGTCAAAATCTCTGGAAGGGTCGCCTTTACCCGTATAATGTTCAAAGACCAGGATGCAAAGGGCGCCCATCACTATCAATAGCGCACTTATGCTAAGGGCAATCTTGGTCTGAAGCCTCATTTTCTTGGGCGCTTCCATGGCGATTCTGTACTGCTTATTGAACAGCTTCTTGAAGAACCGATTAACTCTGTCAGCAATGATGTTGGCCAGGTTATAAAGCACACCAAAGCCAAGTCCTCCCAGCACTATGAGCGGGCAGACCATAAGGTAGATCTGCCAGCATCGGCCGTAGCTGATGAAGCTATTGCTGAACAGACTGAACCCGGCATTGCAGAAAGCGCTAATGGAGTGGAAGACACTGCAGAACCACTGCCGGTGCACATTACCAGTCCAGCCGGGGACATCATCCCACATCCCGAAAAGAGTAACGGCACCGACGGCTTCTATTAACACCGTGCCGATGAAGACAAAAGCAATCATGTTCCCTATTCGGCTCAGCGTGCGGGTGCTAAGCAAGTCCTGCATCGCAACCGATTCTCGCAAGCTCAAGGCCTGGCCTAAGAGAAGCGCAAAGACCGCTCCGAATACGACTATTCCCAAACCTCCAAGCTGAATCAGCGACAATATCACCACCTGTCCCATCAAACTAAAGTCGCTTCCGGTGTCCTTGACGATAAGACCGGTGACACAAGTAGCGCTCGTCGCTGTGAACAAAGCATCAACAAAGCCTGTCTTTTCACCGGCAGATGCTTTTGGCAGCATCAACAGTCCCGCCCCTGAGACTATCAGAACCAGAAAGCTGACAATCAATGTCCGGGTAGGATTCTTGCCTGATGCAGCCAAGTTCACGGTGGTTCTGCAGAGTTTCGCGAGTACCTGCAGTACAAGGTAGACACCGACCGCAAAGTGCCTGACCGATGCCGCATCAAATCTGCCGAACCACCTGCCCGCCCCCAATAGACTTATTGCAAGCCCAACGATCAGGGGAATCTCGAACCAATTCGCCCGCCAGTACTCGGCCTTTGAAGCCGCATTGAGTGATCTGGCTGCACTGGCAATTATGAGAATGCACAGCAGAGCAACCTGAACGCCATACAGAAAATGGCGCGGCAGCAACGGCTCATGAAAACCATACAAGGCCACAAAAGATGCGACAACAAACACCGCCGTTAAGGCGTTGAGACCCTTTATGACTCTTTCCAACCGGACATTCTTGTGGGCTATCTGCATCGCAATAGCGTAAAGACCGCGGCAAAGAATGTAAAACCAAAACTTCGAAACATGGAATCAGACCCAAGCCTAAACAGACTCTTCAGCGGTTTTCAGTCTGGTGGCTCAGACTTTGGGTTCCTCAGGCCACGTCCGCCAAATCCAGCGAATCGCCGAACTTCGCCAACAGCGATCGGCGAATATTCCTGTGCTCAGTTTCTGTCAACATCGGATCATGAGACACCAACTCGAATGCATTTTTCCTCGCCATAACAAGAAGCTCGAAATCATCCACAATATTTGCGATCTTAAGATCCGGCAATCCGTGCTGGCGGGTACTGAATAGCTCACCGGGGCCGCGTAACCTTAGATCATGCTCAGCTATCTCAAAGCCGTCATTGCTTCTCGTCATGATCTCCAGTCTGCTTTCTGCAATCTCGCTGTCGGTCTCGGCAAACAGCAGGCAATACGACTTTGCTTCTCCTCTTCCGATCCGGCCCCTCAACTGATGCAGCTGTGCAAGCCCAAATCGATCCGCCCCCTCTATGACCATGATCGTGGCGTTCGGGACATCAACCCCTACCTCTATCACCACCGTCGAAACCAGCGCGTCGATCTTGCCTTTTCTGAACTCGGTCATGATCTGATGCTTCTCTACAGATGGCATCTGGCCGTGCAGGAGTCCGACAGTGAACTCCGGAAAAACTCTCATAGAAAGCTCCCGCCATTCCTCGGTAGCCGCTTTGACATCGGCACCGTCTTCCTCGAGTGTGCCTATCCGTGGATAGACAAAATACGCCTGTTTCTTCGCCTTTAACCGCTCGCGGATGAATTCGTATGCTTTCAGACGGTCGTTGCGGTCGACCCAGCGGGTAATGACACTACCTCTGCCCGGCGGGGAATGCCTGATGACCGAGACATCCAAGTCTCCGAAAGCGGTCATCGCCAGCGTTCGCGGAATAGGTGTTGCCGTCATAACAAGACAGTGCGGTGTGCCGTCCTTCCGCAACTTGGCTCGCTGGTCAACTCCGAACTTGTGTTGCTCGTCGATAATCACAAGGCCAAGATTGTGGAACTCAATGTCTTTCTGCAATAGCGCGACTGTCCCGACAACGATGCTGATCGTTCCGTTTCCTATTTGCGCCAGAAGCTCCGCCCTCTTCTTGCCCGTGAGACCTCCTGTCACCAACACTCTGCTCACCTTACTGTCCTTGAGGTATCTCTCAATACTCAGAGAGTGTTGAGCAGCTAATATCTCAGTGGGTGCCATAATTGCCACCTGCATCCCATTGGCAACTGCAAGCAAAGCTGCGTAAAGCGCCACCACCGTCTTGCCCGATCCCACATCGCCCTGCAGGAGACGGTTCATCGGTCTTGACTTTGTCATATCCGCAACAATTTCCGCGACGGAGTCGTCCTGGTCCTGGGTAAGCAGAAACGGAAAACGCTTTCTGATCCTACCATCTATCTGGTTGTTGTGAACACACTGGCTCACAACCGAGAAATGCTGGTTCCGGTATCTCCTGATCGCCAGCCCAAGCTGCATCAGAAAGAGTTCATCATACTTCAGTCTGCGTTTTGCCTTTGTGAGTTTCTCATTGTCCGGAGGCGAGTGTATCCATTCAAACGCGTTTTTTCTGCCGACCAAACCTGCCTCTTTGAGAAACGCCTCACCGTACAACTCAGGCTCGAACTCAGATAGCTCCTTGAGTAACGGCCTGACTATTCGCTTGATTTGTCTGCTGCTCAATCCGGAGGTAGCGGCGTATACCCCGCCGCTGAAATGCTCGGGCCCCTTCCCATGTTCTTCATCAATAACGAGAAACTTGGGGTTGGTGAGCTGCAATTGATGTTTGTATACGGAGACCTTACCAGATGCGGTAATTACCTGGCCGGGCCTCAACCGGCCGCAGAGATATCCGCCGTGGAACCAGACAATTCTGCATACCCCCGTCTCGTCGCTGACCGTAACCTCGAATATCGGCTGACGACGGTAGCTTTGATAGTCAGTAGATTCCACCAGACCGGTAATGGTTACAGATTCATCGGGGAGCATCTGACCTATCTTTGTCACCTCCGGCGCGAACACCCAATCACGCGGGTAGTACTCAAGCAAATCCCCGACAGTGTGTACCCCCAGCCGCGCAAAGCACTCGGCTCTGGCTGGCCCAACACCTTTGAGATACTGAACCGGCGTCGACAGATTTAGTCTATTTTGCACTTCTCTACTGGTCGAAGTTAACACGCAAATTCCTTACTCCAGCACAAGGCGAAGTTTGCCCGTGCGAGGCGATCCGACTTCTCTATTGTTCGAAGGCGTTCTTCCCAACTAATCGTACGAACCTACAACCGCAGACCGTTGTTTGTATGAGTCTGCCCGCCCGCTTCTTGGCGACGACAAGGTCTTGCACTGCCGGACCGCCGACTGGTCCTACAATCAGACCGCCGTCGGTGAGCTGCTCGATCAGCGGCTCCGGCATCCGTGGCACCGCAGCAGTGATCATAATCCTGTCAAAGCAGCCGCATCTCGGCAATTGAGACCGAGGCCAACCGCAACTGCCGTCACCCACACGGAATTCAACATTGTTTATACCCAATCTGTCCAGAACACCCCGAGCCGACTTGGATAGTTCCTCAAATTTCTCTATCGTATAAATTCTCTTCGCCAATCGTGCCAGAACGGCCGTCTGATATCCGCTGCCTGTCCCCAACTCCAAGACCTCACAGTCAGGACCCAGCTGCAATTCCTGGGTCATCAGGGCGACAATGTAAGGCTGAGAAATCGTTTGGCCCATGTCGATCGGCAGGGGACCGTCGCAGTAAGCTTGCGAATGACACATCTTGGGCACGAACTCTTCTCTTGGAATCTCAGCCATGACTCTCAGAACATTCAGGTCGGTTATGCCACGCCCTTTCAGGTCGCGCTCCAGCATCAACCGGCGAGCCTCGGCAAATGCATCTTCCATTTTCAAGCCAAACAAGAACTGTGAATAGTGGCCCCTGAGGGCAAATACGCTAATGTATGATCTCCCCGGACTACATCGTATTTATTGGCGCTGCCCGGACCGAGTTAGTGTATCATCGGCCGTGGTAGTCTGACAAGTCTCGAATCCATAGACCTTGAGGCTGTCCAATCAATCGACTCAGCGTGCAATGGGCAGCGAGAATCTCATTCCAAGGCATGATAATGTTGATGTCAACATCACTGTGCCGGTTGCCGGTGTTGACTTTCGAGCCGTTGGCGTTACAATCTGCTCTGGTTGGATCTCTCTGGTGCAAGTTACAGAGAATGGAGTATGAGATGGCGAAGCCTGCCGATGCGTGGCCTAAATTGACCGTCCTTTTCCTCGCCTCTCGGCCGAAGTTTCTGGTCGCGAGTGCAACGCCGGTTTTGATCGGCTCTGCTGCGGGCTATGCGGTGGCAGGGACCTTCCAGCCTTATCTTTTTGTTTTGGCGTTGCTGGCAATGATAGCGCTTCACGCCGGTGCCAATATAACCAACGACTACTTCGATCATATCTCGCGCAACGATTGGGTGAACGAAAATCCTACGCCTTTTTCAGGGGGGCGCCGTTTCATCCAGCAGGGCCTTCTTTCCCCGGGAGCAACACTGTACACGGCATTGGCTTCTCTTGCGGTTGGCTCTGCAATTGGACTCGTAATCGTCCTTGTGACGAGGAGCCTCGTTATTCTGCTTCTCGGGCTCGCGGGTCTGCTCGGCGGTTTCTTCTACACTGCTCGACCCATCCAGCTCGGTTACCATCGCATCGGTGAGCTTGTCATCGCTTTGCTGTTTGGCCTGTTCCCAGTTTATGGCTCGTACTATTTGCAGACGCGGGCTATTGATACTGCCCCGCTTTCAGCTGCTCTTGTGGTCAGCATCTTGATCTTCCTGGTGATATTGGTGAATGAATTTGCCGATGTAAAGGCCGATGCCGCCGTCAACAAGAGAACACTGATTGTCTGGTTCGGAATATCGGCCTGTGTGTGGATCTACAGGATTCCTCTCGCCGTGAGTTTTCTCATCGCAGGCATTATGCTGTTCCACCGAATGACATTTTTCGCCGGCTTGTTCTATCTGCTCACGTTACCCCTTGCTGTGTTGGCCATGAGATCTGTGAACAGACACGATTTGGCAAAACTTGGCCAGAGCCGCCCGAGCCAGCTTACAGTCATTTTGCATACGGTAGGTACCCTGGCATTAGCCGCCGGCCTGCTCACCTCCGGCCTGCGTTAGGTTGCGTACGAATGCCAGGGCTCTTTGCGTCACCTTAGTGAGCCGCCGTTGTCGGGTCCTTCCGTTGTTTGCAGTAATCGAGCCTGTATTAGCGTCCGGCATTAAGGTGAGTCTGAGCGCAAAAAAATCGGGCTACGGGAGTAGAATCCCGCAGCCCATCCTTCCATAATAGGGGGGCTTAAGATCAAGATAGTACTCGGCGCCGGCGCATCAACGCCAGACTTCCGAAGCTAAGCAGGGCCATTGTTGCAGGCTCAGGAACAGACATGGCACCGCTGAAGCCACCACTTCCGCTATGTTCTTCATCGAGCATGTCATCAAAACTGTAGTAGCCGGGGCCGCTTCCGCCTTGCAGTGACAGTTCAAAGTCGAGAGATGGTTCCTGCATGTTGCCAATTAGAGCTAAGGCGGCCGAACCGAGGGCCTCTCCCTCAGCGGTTATGGTTACATCTGTTATATCTGTTTGGAAACACGTGTAACCTCCGGCAACGGTCCCAATTGCTCCCAGATCACCTGAACCGAGAGTCCCCGTTAGATAGGTCGTGACATTGTCTGGGCTCTTTATGGCTATTTCGGAGCTGCCAAGAGGCGCCAGAGTGTAAGGCCCACCCGGGATTCCGCCCACGGCAAACGTGGGCAGTGATACCGAGGCACCAACCAACGCATCGTCGTTACTGCTCAGTCCTCTGTCGACCACCACATCCTGGTCAAAGCTAAGTATGCCGCCCTCGGCACTAGGATTGTAATGCCAGTTTCCGGCAGTGTCGGGGTTAGGACTGAATTCAACCACCGCCACTGGTACTGACGTCGCGAACGCCGGCGCAGCCGCGCCAACCGCCAACGCGATCATAACTGTAATCAGTCTTTTCATTGTTGGAACTCCTATGTCTTCGAGTTTTTGTTCATCATTGTTTTGCTGTGCCCCCACAGCAAACCTGATCGCTTCTTGAGTCCGTTTGCTTTGAATCATTCCGTTCAGTCGTTAGCCCCCGTGTTCCATTAGTACCCCCCTTTCCACTAAACACTTGCCTTTTGAGTCTATGTTTACAACCGGTTCTGCAAAGTCGGATGACGAAGGTCTTCTTTCTCCTACGAATCATTTCCTCACAGAGAGCGGAATGCTGCGCTGCGCAGGGTATCGAGCTTGCTCCCTTTCACAGTATCCTCATGCGGCGATCCTTTTCCGGCGCAGTAATCCCATCACGCCACTTAGGCCAAGCAGTACGATAGTTGCCGGCTCTGGGACTTCCACGATGAAGTCCTGGGCTCCAGTGTTCACAAAAGCTCCGAGAGCCGCCTTCGGGCCTGCGCCGCTCAAAGAGTGCAGCATGCCATTGGCCGTAGCAGCATCAACGCCAACACCGCGAAAACCACCATTGCCAGGCGTGCCATCTGTCGTGACATCCCAGTCCAGCGGCGCGGCTGGAAGGTCCTCGTATACAATCTCCCACACCGCGGAGGCAAAAGCCGCCGCATCGCTGTTCTCCTCGCTCGTATGTGGTCCGCTGCCGGTCCACGCTTCATCAAAGAATCCTTCCCACAGCTCACATAGATATCCTGCCTTTTCGTCTCCCAAAGTCCCACCAAGAACGCTGTTGTACACAGTCTGTGGCCTTACCACGTCGTATGTGGACGTGCTCAGCGGCACCAGTTCCTGTAGTTCAATGCAGAAGGTGGACAGCAAGCCATTATCCCAAAGGTCTCCAGCACCGGTGCCCGCTGTCTTGTCGAGCGTGTAGACCCCGGCATACATGCTCGTACCACTGTAGCCACCACCCCAGACATCAACTATGTCATACGCCCCGTGGCCATCGTTGGCGCTGTCGAGGACTATGTCCACAGTCCCCAACGGCGTCCCCTTAGCAACCAGGCAAGGCAAAGACAAGATCACTGCCGTGCAAAGAACCATCGCCATATTTGGTATCTTCATTTCTAAGTCCCCCAATGAACCTTACTTTGAGCAATCGATTGTTTCTGCGGAACGCCCGCATAACTATAATCGTTTGCCCAATCCCTCGTGTTTGACCCCGTCATCCTGTTTTTCAGAATCACATTAACGCTGCGTCCGTCTTTACGATGACCGGCTTTCGCCAATACCGCGCCAAGTGCGCAGTAGATCCGCCAAGCCCCAACTGCAAGAAGCAGTGTGACACGCAGCGACGACGATGGCCGCATATGTCACAGACCTGATCCCGTTCCGCCAGCACCCCCCATGGAGAAGTAGCTCTTCGAAAAGTAGAGCTGGTGCCACGAACTTATGTCACCAAGTCACCATGCAATTTGTTCCAAGACCAATAAAGGGGAAAACTGAGAACACCCCCCGTTCCGATCTTAACCACCCCAGGAACAACTTATGATGCAAGTTTATCTTATTAGCTCGCAAAAGTCAAGAGATTTCAACTTGTGATCATCAAGGATGCTTGAAATTCTTCCACTATGTCCCCTGGTGTGGCAAGAACAAAATGATTATAGGATGATCGAGGTGTTCCCGACAGGATTTCTTACGATGAGACCGAAGGAAACCACGATTCATTTAGGGAACAGAACACAGTCTTCTTCGGTCAGATTCTGTCTGTTTTTCCTGCTACTCACGTCACATTGCTGGGATCGCCCTACCTCTTCGGATAACCGTGGCAGTTGACTGTCAACCCCTTCGCGTCCGCGACGTGCCGACTCGGCTATTTGCAGTGGCCTGCCAACCGAAACAGCCACGCATTGTGGATAACCCGTTGATAACTCGGCGGCTATTTCCTGGGCTGCTGCCCGGCGATGTCGACAAAGGCCTTACACGTCCTGGTGCCTTTCCTCTGCAGCTTTCAGGGCTTCACACAAATCGAATTTGATACCTGATAACTTATTCTTGAAGAAGGGGTTATGGGAAGCCAGGTGTCCGGTCGACAGAGTGGTGGCGTCAGTGAGGACTGCAAGCCGATGGGGTCCTCAAACCTGGCTCAATTTGCGAAATCTTGTCCATACGTCATATCATTAGTGGATAGTTCGTAGAAAAGTGCATTCGCGGACACCCGGCGGTGTGGATACAACGATAGCGCCTCGCAACGAGGAGAGGCCACTTCCCAGTTCGTCGACCTGCAAAACATGAGAAAGTTCTTCCCACTTGTAGGCCACCTCCGGTCGAACCATCAAGAGCTTCGCGGAGCATACTCAATTGTCAGTGAACAGCAGTAATTGCGATTCCTTACCCCGGCTTGTTCAACATGTCCGGGCGAAGCACGAACTAATCGTCATTTGCCGGCACCTCCTGTTGAGCGCGTCTCCTAATTCCGAACGCATCGTGTGCTCGCTTCGCCCGATCCAGGGCCGCTTGTTCGCGTCGGCCGTGGCCCCGGCAGAAGACTTGCTGTCAATTCCGGCGAAGACCCGAAGCGTACTCGGACAAGTGATTGCACAGGGCGGACTAAATCGCAGATTCCTGCAAGTCGAGAAAGAAGTGAAGAATGACTTCGCAACTGGACTAAAGAACATTTCTCCGGGGCTACCCTCGTGCAGTCGTGGTCATGAGAGGGGAACAGAGATTTAGGCGTCCACTGCTGTCTATAGCAAACGGCCCAACATAGTCCTTGATTGTCTCAGACGATATTTCAGCCAGGCTGCCTCGTTTCTTCACGGCGTCACGCTATGCGGTGCTTGGCAATGGAATCGTTTCTCACTGCCGTCCCTGGTCCCGGCACGTTAGGCGCTGATACTTCGCCATCCACCATTTTCAAGTTGACTTCGTACATCGGGGCCCGCTCTACTCCAGCTCGAAACCACGAGTGCCTTCGGAATAAGCAACGATCATGTCCGCATCTTCATTGCCGATACAGGTGGCGTCGTGGAAGACTCCGGGGGCGATGGTGATAGTGTCCCCTGCCGACAACGTAAACGTTTTCTCGCCCACGCTGTGCTCCAAACGCCCTCTCAGCAAATAGAGCACTTCTTCGCACTTAGGGTGGCGGTGGCGAGGATTGGACTTGCCGGCCTTGATGGTTACTCGTCCGAGCGTCAGTCCTTCGGCGTTGCCGATTCTCTTACTGGCCAGCCAGGTCAGGCTTCCCCAATCTTCTTTGATAACCACTTGCTTGCTGCGAGTTCCAACCGGATCCTGCTGTGAGCGCGGTGTCGTATCGACAGACAGGTCACCGAGGGCGAACTGGATGCCGTCAAGATAGTGCTTGAGTACCGCGGCATTCCAAAAGACGTGATTGTCGTGGCCCAAAGAGCAGTAGAATACGCGGCCCTTGCCCCAGTTGCGTACCCAGGATACTGGCACATAGGTCTGCTCCCGTTTGACGCTGGCGGTTTTGGGGTCACTGAAATCCAGGCTCAGGAGGACACGAACACTGTCTTTTTGGAGATTCGAATACATGTAGATTTCGTCTGCGATTTTGAAGCCTTTGCCCTTGAAAGCGGCGTTGAGCGGGTGGTCCGGCTCGTCGAGCTTGATGGCCCACTCGCCCTGGCCGGAGCGCCAGTGATGGCCGGCGAAGATGCCGCCTATCATCTCAGCAGCCTCAGGCCAATCCACAGCACCCACCGGTTGTTTGCTCGAGAAATTGGTTGTAGCCGCGTGAATGCCCACGACGCCCTTGCCGCTTTTGACAAAATCCATCAGGTTCTTGCGCATGGCGGGGTCCGTGAAGTCCATCCTGTTTGAATTGTTGAAGCAGATTGCATCAAATGGCCTCAGACTCTCCGGGTTGAAGATAGACATATCGTCGCTGACAACCATTCTGAATGCCCCGGTCTGCTCAGCCATCAATTCCAAGGCTCTTGTGGCGTACGGAATTGAAGTGTGGACCAGTCCTTTGGCTCGTGTGAAAACCAGCAGCTTTCGTGCCCTGCGCGGTCTTACGGCGGCCTTCTTTGGTACAGCCTTTTCTATTTTCTGCAGTTCGTCGGCCGATATGGCTGCACCTGCAATATCCGCACGCAGCCACACAAGGCATGGAGCGAGCAGCATCGCACCAATGACTTTTGATCGTCGATTCACTTTTGTTCCTTTCCTTTCGGAGTGTGTAGTTCCCAAAAAAGAGACTGCAGGACTCTCTGTCCGGCACCCACGCAACTGACATTCAAAGATGCCAGGGGCTCCGCATAGAGCGCACGAGAAGGCGGCTGGCTCCGGCGTCTTCTTCAAAACGTTCCTTTTCCGTATCCCATGTTATTCTGCGCTGGAGCAACGTCGCAATGTTACTGAGATGGCATAACGTATCGACCTGCATAGCTGTGTCAATGGGACAGATTGTGCGGGCCCGACTCTTCACGCAGTCTAAGAAGTTCCTTATATGGTCGTTGCTCTTGTATAGTTGGATTTCGTTTGGCCGTATCTCCGACTGCAAAAGCTGTTTTGGATTCGCGTCGATGTGGCCCCGCCTGACGTGAATCCAACCTTCTGTTCCTTCGAATGCCGTCCCATGAGCGCCGGTCCTGCCGTAGCGCTTTCGCCACTCGGCCGGTGCCGGGCCGTTCGTGCCACCGATACCCTTGAAGTTGATTCTCAACCCGCTGGCGGCAAACACAAGGACCACGTCCCAGTTTGTTGCAGTATCGCACGCGCCTTCGGCGGGGAAAGTGCCTTTGCCTTTGACCTCCAGCATTCCCGTGAGTTCTTCTTCGGCGCCCCAAAGGGCAATGTCCAGTGGATGGACTCCCCACCCGGCTATCCATCCCAGACAGTAATCGGAAATGAAGGGCCAGATCTTGTAGGGGCTCGAGAAGAAGGGATTAACATTGGAACACCGATCCTTGGTATACGGCACACTTGGGGCGGGGCCCAGCCACATATCATAATCAAGCTCCGGCGGCACGGGAGCCGGCGCTGTTGAGCCACCGCTGTCGCTGCTGGGGGACCATACATTAACCGAGTGAATCTTACCGATCCGCCCGTTGCGAACCAGCTCACAGGCTCGGCGAAACTCGAAGTCCGAACGCTGCTGAGTGCCGAATTGAAACACCGTGCCGTAACGGGTCATGACATCGCGCAAGGTCTGATTCTCCACCATGCTCAAGCCTATCGGTTTTTCCAAGTATATGTCCTTGCCCGCTCTGGCCGCGGCCAGAGAGATAGGCACATGCCAGTGATCCGGTGTTGCGACCACGACCGCGTCGACGTCCGGCCGTGCCACCAGTTCGCGAAAATCATTGTAGGCCGAACACCCGCTGTAGGCGTTCTTGCCGTACTTATCTGAATATTGTTTCTCAACTAAGTTGCGAGTACCCCGGCATTTGGTCGTGTGGACATCACAGACAGCAACGATCTGCACATCAGGCTTTCCCAGAAAACCCCGCAGTAGTGCGCCACCTTGATTACCCACACCTATATTGCCCACCGTTATGCGGTTGCTCGCGGCGACCTGATCTGCTTGGCCCAGAGCAGATGAAGGGATTATGTAAGGAAAACTCAAAGTCCCCAACGCAACGTGAGCTGTCTTTCTGAGGAAATCGCGGCGGCTGCTATGTTTGGCCTTCATGCTGAGAACTCCGACAGAACGTCCACATGCAAAAACCTGTCCACTTCATAAGCGTTCAGGGCCCGGTGCGACCATCCCATGCGTTCGACGGTCCGGACGCCATTCAGACTACACAGTTTAGCACACTCTGCGAGATATTGTCACGAGTATCTTGGAAAAGCAGCCTTCACAAATAGTAGATTTGGTGCCACGGGCTCTTGGCGTTGTGAATCTCTTCCAGGTGTGGTATACATCTGCATTCGGCCATCAGGTTCGGGTCATGCAATGCCGGCGTGCCCGGGCTCAAATGTCCGTTTTATACAGTCAAAAGCCATCGCGTTCGAGTTGGCGGTCGAGCAGGATTGTGGAGGCGACGAGGGAGAAAGAAAGGGGATACTCATGGATCGACGGAACTTTCTAACCGCGGCGGGCAGTGCCCTGGCAATCGGCAGTCTGCTTGAGCGACCCGGCGTCTTGAAGGCGGTGCCTCGGGCCACAACTGAACTGGGCAAGGTCAAGATTCGTGATGTCAAGACCGCCTCGGTAAGATTGAGTTACTATGATGCTCATTTGGTGAAGATAACGACGGACTCAGGTCTTTACGGCCTGGGCGAGGCCTTTAACCGGGCCGGAGTCGTCGATCACATCAATGGCATCAAGGGACAAATCACCGGCCAGGACCCGCTGCAGGTGGATTATCTTTGGCACAAGATGATGGATGCAGGCGTTGGACAAGGATCGCGTTCAGGTTCACTTACCGGCGCAATCTCGGGGATTGAAACTGCCTTGTGGGACCTCGCGGGCAAGATTCTGAACGTGCCCGTTTACGTTCTGTTGGGCGGCAAGTTCCGCGACAGACTGCTGATCTATCACGATACCGGCTCACCCGATACTATCGATCCGAAGCCATGGGTCGAAGAGGCTCGGCGGTCAAGGGCGTATGGCTTCCGGGCAATGAAGTTCGATCTGAATCGATTCCGGGGGGAGCGATGGAACCGTACGCTCTTGTCGGGCGATATGAAGGCATGGGTGAGGATACTTGAGGCGATTCGGGCTGAGTTGGGGCCTGACTTCCCGCTCGGCGTTGACCTGCATTGGGGGTACAACACACGGGAGGCCATGCGGTTTGTTCAGATGGTCGAGCATCTGAATCTGTGGTTCTTAGAAGATCCGATGCCGCCGGAGAATGCCGATGCCTTTGCGCGTATAACCGCAGCCAGTAAAGTCCCCATCGCCACGGGTGAGAACCTTTTCACTCGACAGACGTTCCGGCCATTCATCGAAAAGCAGGCGTGCGATATTATACAGCCTGACACGCAAAAGTGCGGCGGTCTTCTCGAGATGAAACGAATCGCCGACTGGGCCGATCTGTACTATATAAACATGCTCTGTCACAACATGTGCTCACCGGTCGGAACGATTGCATCGGGACATGCGTGCATGGCCATCCGATCGTTTGTAGCTCTCGAATCAGACAGCGTGGAACTACCTCATTGGCAGGACATCATAAAGCACGACGGACCAATCTACAGAGATGGGTATCTGGAAATTCCCAACAAACCAGGCTTGGGAGTAGAGTTGAACGAGGATGTCTGTCGCAATCACCTCGGCAAGGGGTCGGGGTTCTTCGAATAACAGAATTGGGCAGGCGCACGGCCAAAAGTGCAAAGTTGGATTTGCTTGTAGGAGATTCGCAATGAAATGTGATCGTCGTTTCCTAATGAAGTCGACTGTCGGTATTGCGGCAGTGGCAACGACTAAGAGCCGTTTGTCTGCCGCCGAAGAAGGGAGAATAAGTGCCGCTGAGCTTGATAAGGCCGCGGCGGCGCCTGTGCTGAAGATTGCGTCGCTCAGATCGCCGGTAAAAATCGCTTCAATCGATTTGCTGCGGGATAGAAATAACCATTTCGTGCGCACAAGGTCGACCGACGGCGCGGTCGGAATATGTGTCACCAACAGTCGCGCGGCATATCTGTATCCCATCCTACAGCAGTTGGTGGCACCGTATTTCATTGGGAAGGATGCCCGCGATCTTGAGTCGCTGATCGACGGAGTATACCTATATCGCAGCAACTACAAGCTGTCAGGTCTGGCTTTGTGGTGCTGCGTTGCATGGGTGGAGTTCAGCGTACTGGATCTTCTTGGCAAGATTATGAACAAGCCGGTCGGCGAGCTGCTTGGTGGTGTGGTTCGCCGCCAGGTTCCAGTCTACGTTGCCAGCGGGAACCGTGACACGACGCCAGAGCAAGAAGTGGCTGTCTTGGCACGGCATATCGAGCAGACCAACGCCAAGGCGGTCAAGTTCAAGGTTGGCGGACGGATGAGTAACAACGCAGATTCCATGCCCGGACGAACGGAAGGTTTGATTCGGATAGTACGCAAAAAGCTGGGTGACAACATCACCATCTTCGCCGATGCCAATGGTTCCTATGACTCGCGAAAGGCCATTGAAATCGGCAAACTGATGCAAGACTACGGCATCAACATGTTTGAGGAGCCGTGTCCGTTCGACCACCTTGAGGAAACCAAACGTGTGGCCGACGCCCTCTCAATTCCGATATCCGGTGGAGAGCAAGAGACCAGCATTCGGCGTTTTCGGTGGATGGTTCAGAATGACGCTGTGCAGGTCGTCCAGCCGGACCTTCATTATAATGGCGGATATATTCGTGCAATCCGCGTGGCACGTATGGCTGCCGAGGCAGGCATCTCTGTTATCCCCCACATGTCCGGCGGTGGTGTGGGATATGTCGACGTACTGCATTTCGCTTCCTGCACCCCGAACCTGGGTGACTTCCAGGAATATAAGGGTAATATTTCTCAAACGGGCTCCTGGTATGATCCGCCTTTGAGGTTGCGAAAAGGTGCCGTGAATGTCCCCACCGGACCTGGTCTTGGGATTACTGAGGATGCGGATATTCTTCGCGATGCAGAACCGATGTGATTGAAACTCACCGCGGTAGATATATTGAATGGCTGGAAGAGGACGTCCAGACGCTGAAATAGGTCATTTGAGGAAAGGACGATGAAAAAGGAAAACACAGTTGACCGCAGAAGATTTCTCATGGCAGTCGGCACGGGAGCTCTGGGTACGAGGACACGTTCAGCTTCCAGACACGGTGTTCTGAAGATCCGCAAAGAGGCCACCATCCCGTATGAGCCGGACGTACTGGTCGTCGGTGGCGGCCCCGCTGGAATCGGCGCAGCGTTAGGAGCGGCGGGAAAGGGCGCCGACACACTGCTGATTGAGCACCACGCCTTTTTCGGAGGAGTGGCCGCCTGGTGCTTGGGAATGCCCATAAACCAGATGCGTCCGGGTAGCAAGGCGCGGTCGAAAGTGCACGAGCTGGTCATCGAGAGACTCCTAAGCTACGGCGACCAGGCCGTAAGGGTCGGTCAGCATCAACTGTGGTGCAACGTCGATTACCTCAAAGTTGCGGTGCTCGATGCGCTGGATCAGGTTGGCTGTAAATACCTGGTCCACACGCGGGCAATTGACGCTGTGGTGGATGGCGGCCGTATTACGGGCGTTGTAGTAGCGACCAAGCGAGGTCCGGCCGTGATCAGGGCCAAGGCAGTAGTAGACTGTACCGGCGATGCGGACGTGGCGTACTACGCCGGCGCCGAAACGATGAAGGAAACAGGCTCGCTTTCTCCGATTACGCTGTGCTTGAACCTGACTAATGTCACCAGAGAGGAGGTGCGAAAGGCAAACATGGCAGAGATAGCCCGAGAGGCACGCGCGAAATACCCACTGATCCCAAAGGGATGGGGTCTGGGGAAGGTCTCAAACAGCAGCGGCTTCTACATCAACCACGCCGGAACACGGGACATGGGCCAGTTCGATGCGACGGACCCGGTACAGCGCACACAGGCTGAGTGCCAGAGCCGACGTCAGGTTCTCCAGATGGCCCTGGCCATGCGCGAGTTTGGGGGCGAGGAGCTCGGTGCCATCGAGTTGATCGGCACAGGCACGCAGGTCGGTGTTCGCGAGACCCGCCGGGTCAGAGGCCCGTACGTACTGACCGAACAAGATGCCCTGAGCGGGCGGAAGTTCGGCGACGTAATAGCCTGGCGGAGCGGTTTTCTGGACATTGGCTTTGTCCGATTGTCCAAGATGAAGATCCATGATGTGCCGTACCGTGCGATCCTGCCGGAGAAATTGGAAGGACTGCTGATGGCCGGACGGTGCATCTCCGCTACGCATGTGGCGGCCTCGGCCGGCAAGAGCATGGGCAACTGTGTGGCCACCGGTCACGCAGCGGGGCTGGCGGCGGCGCTGTCGGCAAAGAAAGGATGTCTGCCCCGCGAGTTGAAAGTCAGCCAATTGCAGGACGCACTGCGGGCAGACGGCGTGGACCTGACGCGCGGCGGGCAGAGTCAGGACGAACTCATAAACACAGGGTGATTGCAATGTGGGCCGATGTGCGACTCTCTGTGGGAATCGTGCCTGGATCAAGCTGGGCGAGACGTTCAGGTGGCCAGACGAGCGGCGACACCCTTGGCAGGCCCGGCCTGTCGGAGTCTGAGAGGATTGACAGGTGAATTGGGAAGTTGTTAGACTAAAGGCACTTAAAACGTTTGCGCCCGTAGCTCAGTTGGACAGAGCAACGGATTTCTAATCCGTAGGTCGCAGGTTCGAGTCCTGCCGGGCGTGTTTATAAATAGTTATCAAATAAGAAGTTGCAGCTCTTTGTATTTTCCCCTGGCGGAGAAATGGTTCGGCAGCCGACGCAAAGCGCGGAATCTGAATTTTCTTGAATGCGGCCGATTTTCACCTTATCAAGGATGGGAGACGCCTTTGCCGTGTCGAGTTCAGCAGGCTCCGGTGTTCTGCAATTGCAATGGGCGCTGTGATGCTGCCCCTGGAGCACCATTTCGGGTCGGAGAATGTTCAGTTATAGTACTCAAACATAATGGGAGGACAACAAGACAATGGACACCAAGCTTGCGATTGACGAAGGCCCCAAGGCAGTAACAAACACATTAGCCGGCTGGCCGCAATTCAGCGACAATGCGATCAAAGCTGTTGAGCAGGTGCTGCGTTCGGGAAAGGTCAATTACTGGACCGGCCCGAGAGGAATGGAATTCGAGAAGAAGTACGCCGAATGGCAGGGCAGCAAGTTCGCCGTCAGCGTATCGTCCGGGACGGCTGCCCTGCATGTCGCTCTCTCGGCGCTTGGCATCGGCCCCGGCGACGAAGTCATCGTGCCGAGCTACACTTTCATTGCCACGAGTTTCGCGGTTGTGCAGGCGGGGGCCATCCCGCGGTTTGCCGACGTGAACATCGACGACCACTGCATCAGCGTTGAATCAGCTAAGAAGCTCGTGAACGAGCGGACTAAGGCTATTATTCCTGTGCATCTTTACGGCAACATTTGCGATATAGACAAGGTCAACTCCTTCGCTAAGAAACACAACTTATACGTTATCGAAGACAACGCCGAAGCTTTTGGGGGCGTGTACAAGGGCAGGAAAACCGGGACTCTCGGCCACATCGCCGCCTGCAGCTTCTGCCAGAACAAGACCTTCACGACCGGAGGCGAAGGTGGGATGGTGACAACCGATGACGAAGAGCTGGCCTGGAACGCCCGCAGCTTCCGCGACCACGGCTACGATGTGCGTGAGCGATTGAACCTGCTGGAACTCGAGCAGAGACTTCCCTACATCCACAACATCGTGGGGTGGAACTATCGCATGACGGAGATGCAGTCTGCGATCGGGCTTGCGGAGCTCGAACGGATGGAAAGTTGGAATTTGCCCAGACGTCGGCGCAATGCCCAAATCATTATGGGTACGCTTCGCGAATTACCCCAGGTCAAGTATATGCCGATCGACACCCCGGAACGGCGGAACGGGTGGTATGTCATGGCCTTTTCTCTTGATATCGAGAACATGTCCTGCGACATCGAAGAGTTCGTCAAGGCCGCCGGCGCCGAGGGGGTGCCGTGCTGGAGGGTCTTCTGGCCTCAGTGTCACACTGAAAAGGCATTTGTAGAACGCAACGCTTTTGGCAGGAGTGGCTTTCCATTCAAGTCGCGGGAGTATGCCGACCCTGCAAGCACAGACTACAGCAAGGTCGAAGTTCCCAATGCGGTGTGGCATCAGAGCCACACATTCACGTGCTTTGCGTTCCCGACGTTCGAGCCTGAGGACTGCGAGCAGATAGGCCTGGCACTGGCGAAGGTCATAAAGGCTTATTCAAAGTAGTCGTGGCTCCTCTGCTGCGACACGGCGGTGATTTGCCGAAAAGGAGGTATGAGCAGATGCCAAATACGGTTAGGTGGGCCGTTGTGGGTTCAGGTGGGATAGCCAGACGACGCACGATTCCAGAAGGTATCATCCCGGCTGATAATGCCGAACTGGTTTGTGTCTACGACGTTGACCGGAAAGTCAATGTCGAGGTCGCCAGGGAATTTGGCGCCGAGCCCCTGGGCAGCCTCGATGAAGTGCTTAAGGCGGATATCGACGCGGTCTATGTGGCGACACCTGCGTATGTGCATCACGAGCAGGTTCTGGCCTGTGCCGATGCCGGCAAACATGTCTTGTGCGAGAAGCCCCTTGGAATGACCGTCGAGCAGGCCCGTGAGATGCTGCAGGCGGCTCAAAATGCCGGCGTCTTGCTGGGTACTGCGTTGATGATGCGCTTTCACTCCCAGCACCAGGAAGCACTCAGGCTCATTCGTGAAGGAAGACTCGGAACGCTCGTGTATGCCCGCACACAACTATCCTGTTGGTATCCCCCCATCACCGGCGCTTGGCGGCAGGAAAGCGACAAGGGCGGCGGTGGCGCGCTGATGGATATGGGAGGCCACTGCATTGACCTTCTGGAAATGTTCCTCGGCAGGGTGAGCAGGGTTTCGTGTTTTATCAACAACACTGTCCACGACTATCAGACAGAGGATAGCGCGACGGCGATGCTGTTCTTCGAGAACGGCGCTATGGCCACCGTGGATACCTTCTTTTGTATTCCCGACGCAAGCAGCAAGAACGTGTTGGAACTCTATGGTTCAAGGGGCAGTATCATTGCCAAGGGCACGATTGGCCAGGGCACAGCCGAGCGGATGACGGCATATCTCGAACAAGACAACTCTGACTACGACGCCCAGCAGGCCCGCCGGTCGGACAACGGCCTTGTTCTCGAGCCGGAGCCTGTAAACACCTACCGCGCGGAGATTGAACAGTTCAGCAGGGCGATTCTTGAGCGCAAGACATTCGCCGATTCGGCCCAACTCGGACTGCGTAATCAGATTGTACTTGCCGCGTGTTACGAATCGGCCCGGACAGCGACAGTCATCCCGGTACCTGCTGCATGAGCGCGATCATCGGGACTATCAGTAGAACCGGTTTGGTCATTTGGGGCCCGGGACTTCAGGCCCCCGCCAGACACTACCGCCGAATGTCGTGACATATATCAAGCTGTCATCCGATGGATCGGACGAGACACGCTGAATATTCGAAAACGGCAGATCCTCGAACGGCTCCCATGTCCGGCCGTCATCCCGTGTTAGCCAGAAACCTGCACCGGGCGCTCCCTCGGTAAGAGTCATGTAGATCCATCCATTCCGTTTTGGGTGAAAGTAGCCGCCGAATGTCTGCCGTCCATTTCGGCCAATGCGCTGCCAGGTTCTGCCGCCATCGTCCGTGCGGTACAAGCCGCCGGACTTGTCCTGCCAATTTGAATCGCATGTGCCCACAAGGATGGTATCGCTGTCCTCGGGATGAACCGTAACGTCCTTTGGGTACAGAAAAAGCCGGGAGACATTTACTTTCTTCCATGTCTCGGCGCCGTCTGTGGATCGGTACAGCCCCACACCTTCACTCATAAGTGGTTGTCCGCGTGCCGGACGCTTGGCACAGATCATCGCAAAGAGTGTGCCGTCCTTGTGCAGTATCACACGATGGACTCGCATGTTCTGTGGGTGACCCAGTCCATTCTTTTTCAGTGTCCATGTCTTGCCGTCGTTGGTCGATTTGTACACACCTTCCATGAACACCCCGGCATACAACGTCCGCGCATTCTCGGGGCTCTCGGGATCGAGCACGATAGAGGTCACCGGTCTGGGCGGGATACCTTGAGCCTCAGGCTTCCACGAAGCGCCGAAATCGCGCGAGATGCACACCCCACCGGGACGATTGTGTCCGTGTCGCTCGGAAATAATGTTATCGTTAGGGATGTCGTGCACATTAGAAAATGCACCCCACATTTTGCCGGGTACATCCGGGTCGAACGCGATCTCGTAGCAGGTGTTCCGCCACGGCGCCCATGAGTCCTCGTCCCACCATATCCACGTCTTGCCCCTATCGAGGGACCGGGCAAAGCCGATGTCTGTGTAGGCAATGTAGTGGCGGTTTGGTTCGAAGGGGTCAATGTAGTAATTCCATGTGGTGGTGACCACCAAGCCGTTGCACACCCATGCACAGCCGGGTTTGGGCTCCTGACCAGGGGCTGGATATGTATGACCGTTGAACCAAGTATCACCGCCATTGTGTGTAACGTAGCATTGGCTCCATACCAGGACCACGCGGTTAGGGTCACTGTTGCATATAGCCGCCCCAAACGGTACGTCACCTCCCTTGTAGGACTGCCCTGTGGATGCCGTGACATAGTTGGGAACAACGTTGTATTCTTTGAACCGTGGGTCCATGAAGAAGGTGTCCCGCCAAGTCTGGCCACCGTCGTCGCTTCGATAGACCGTCTCATGATGCGGTGGATGGAACCCGGTGCTTGTATTCATGGCATAGACTGTCAGCGGGTACGTATCGGTGGTTAGCAGCTGCCTGTACTGGGCGATGGGGCCATAGGCCCATCGGTCGGCCTTCTTCGTTTCGGTGTTGATACCTTGGCCCATAGCCTGCTGCCAGGTTTGGCCGCGATCGCGGGAGCGATAGATGCCTCCTCTGAAACTGCCGTTCTCATCTTTACTACGCACGGTGCAGTACAGCATGATGAGGTCGTTCGCCGAATCAGAACCGCCGGCGAATCCCTGTATCTCCTTCCACGGCAGACCGCGGGTTCTTTCTGTCCAGGTTTGTCCACCGTCATCGGATCGCCAAATAGCCTTGTCCGTGGCGGCGAACACAACACGCCCTTTGCGCGTGCGATCGAAGTGAAACCCAACAATCTGACCTTCAGGTCCGTCGCATAAGTCCCACGTGGCACCCGCATCGCGCGACAACCTGCACCGGCCGTCACGCGTGCCTACAAGCATGACTTTTGGATCGATCGGGCTTACTGCTATTTCACCGTACAGAGACTGACTGAGATTGCCGGTAGGCGAGAACGTTCTACCTTGGTCCCTGCTGATTCGAAGGCGACCACCTGATGAAGCGTAAATGACGTTGGGATCGGCCGGGTGGAAGCCCGGCCGACATCTTATGTCGGCTCTGAGCTGGGCGTGGTTGACCATGCGCCAATTGCGGCCTCCATCCTCGGAGATGTATGCTGCACTCATATCGCAGTTGAGCATCATCAGGTTCGGATCGGCTGGCGAAATCGCGGGCGAGAACATCGCGCCGCCGCCGGACAGACCGACGGGCGCCCACCGAGCCCGTGCACCGGTCGTTTGCGAGAGGGCGAATTGCTGCCCGCAATGCACTGAGATGGCCAGAAGCGCCGAAAGACCGAAGTACCTGGCACGGAATCGCAGGCCCCGCATATTCATATTCTTCCCCTTTTCGTCATGCGTTGAGATCAGGTCACCTTCCCATATTGGTTCGCTCGTTCCGGCCTGGCAAGTAGGCAAATCTCCGACCGTCCCGTGTCACGTATCGACCTACATCATCAACCTCGTGGTGTCTATCTTTTTACTCTGCGCGGCCCGCGCAGTCCGAGGCTAATTATACACCTGTGAGAGTCGGCGCGCAAGACCTTACTTCTGCTGTCGCAGATCTCGGAAGGCTCAGTCTTGCGAAGACGTCCGTCGACCTGTAAGCTATCAGTTTTTGCAGAGTCAAGGTGGATTGTCAGAGCATGTTGGAAGGGGCGCCTAGGAAGACTTGTTCAACCGTCGCGAAACTGCTCGCCCGTATTATCTCGACCGGGACCAAACGTGCCTCTCGAATTCTGAGGCAGCTGTAGGTGATAGCACTCACAGCGGAATAGGAGGAATAGCTACCGCAGTTTGAAGAACAAATGGAGAAAACAAAATGGAAAACCGCAGACGCATCACACCGGCGGTGGTTGCAGCGGCGATACTTGTGCTCAACTTGTCTTGTGAATTGACGGAAAGACCGGATTCGGTTCAGCGGCAGATGTCTGGGCCGACAACAGAGCACGGCTCGGATCTCGCCGGCCGGCGCGCGGCGAGCTTCAACCGCGACTGGAAGTTTGCCAAAGGCGATCAGGATGGGGTAGATGCGCCGGACTTTCCGGACTCACAATGGCAACCGGTACGTCTGCCGCACGACTGGGCGATCGCGGGGCCATTTGACCCGAGCGAAAATGGCTATGCCGGAAAACTGCCCTGGAAAGGAGTGGGGTGGTATCGAAAGACGTTCACCCTCGATGAGGCCGACGTCGGACGGCGGGTTTACTTTGATTTCGACGGCGTGATGGCCTTTCCAAAGGTCTACGTGAATGGTCAACTTGCAGGCGAGTGGGATTACGGATATATGTCGTTCCGTGTCGATGCCACACCGTATGTGAAATTCGGCGATACGAATGTTATCGCGGTCCAGGTTGACACGCGCCGGCACGGCACCCGATGGTATCCCGGCGCGGGCATTTATCGCAAGGTGACGATGACCACCTGCAATCCCGTACACATCAGCCATTGGGGGACGTATATCACTACGCCCGCAGTGAGCGACACCTCAGCAACTGTCCGTCTGCGCTCGACGATCGAGAACCATTTCGATACTGAATCAACCGTTACTGTTGAAGTTGTGCTCCTCGATCCGGACGGCAAGGTGTTAGCGACGAGCGAAAAGAGCGACACGGTGCCGTCCGGTGGCTCGCGCGAGTTGGATCAGGCCCTCGCAATCAACGAACCTGTGAGATGGGACATCGATAGCCCGAAGCTGTATACCGCCAGGACAGTTGTCCGTACCGGCGCCAAGGTCGTGGACACAGAATGTGTGACTTTTGGCATCCGCACGTTCCAATTCACCGCTGACGATGGTTTCTACCTCAATGGGCGACGATTGCAGCTCTACGGCGTGAACCTGCATCACGATCATGGTCCTCTCGGTGCGGCTTTCTACACTCGCGCCATGGAGCGCCAGTTGGAAATCATGCGGGACATGGGTGTCAACGCCATCCGCTCGAGCCACAATCCCCCGGCCCCCGAACTGCTCGATTTGTGTGACCGGATGGGATTTGTCGTATGGGATGAGGCCTTTGACAAATGGGACGACAAGGCCGACCGCGTCAATGGGCAGCCGCCGTTGGAGACCTACGGCGAAAAGCAGATTCGCAATCTGGTTTTGCGTGATCGCAACCATCCATGTGTTGTGATCTGGTCAATCGGCAACGAGATCGGTAACCGGCCGTACGATAGGGAAGGCAAATCTCCGGAACGTGTGAAGTTCATGAGCGACTTCGTGCGCAAGTATGATCCGACGCGCCCGGTGGGAATCTCATGTCACATCCCGAACACGGCGGATCAGCCGATTCTGGACGCGCTGGATCTTACCGGTTGGAATTATTCGCGGCGTTATGCTCGGTATAGAGAGCGCTATCCCGACAAGCCGATCATTTACAGCGAGTCAGCTTCGGCCCTGAGCACACGAGGATTCTACGAACTGCCGCTGCCCACGGGCAAGACAGATTTCTCCGAAGAGCTGCAGGTGGATTCCTATGATTTGAACGCCGCTGCATGGGCCGACATCCCGGATGTCGAATTCAAATTGATGGCCGACGATGCTTTCGTCGCCGGCGAGTTTGTATGGACCGGCTTCGACTATCTGGGCGAGCCGACGCCCTTCAACCAGCAGGCGCGAAGCTCGTACTTTGGCATTGTGGATCTGTGCGGCATCCCCAAAGACCGCTTCTATCTTTACCGAAGTTACTGGCGGCCGGATACCCTTACCGTGCACATCTTGCCGCACTGGAACTGGCCTGATCGCGTCGGTCAGGAGGTGCCGGTTTTCGTATACACCAATGGCGATTCAGCCGAGTTGTTTCTCAACGGCAAGTCCCTCGGCCGCCGAACCAAAGGCCGGCAACCCGAAAAACCCGTCAACTTTGCACTGGGTAAACCAGCCCAGGCCAAAAGCACCGAGTCCGACAAGGGCAACGTCGCAGCAAATGCCACCGATGCCGACAGTTCAACTCGCTGGTGCGCAGCAGATGAGACTGCCGGACAGTGGTGGCACGTCGATTTGGGGCAGGTTCAGCCAGTAGGCTATCTGGCCCTTGAGTTTGAGAAGGAGGCGAAGAACTACGGTTATGAGATTGAGGTCTCGACGGATGCGTCGACTTGGGAAACTGTCGTTACCAAGAGCACAAGCAGGACTCCGCGATGGGGCGGGCCGAGGCGCGTATTTCATGAAGTCGATGCTGGGGCAAGATTCTTGCGCATCGAGTTCACTGCCTTGCGAGAAGGAACCTGGGCAAGCATTAGAGAGTTTGGTGCCTACCCGGAGAAAGTGGAATCGACCTACTACGATGTAACCTACAAGTACCGGTTGCGGTGGAACGATGTGATCTACGAGCCGGGTGAGCTAAAGGCAATTGCTTATAAGTCCGGCGAAGAGATCGGACAGGCGACTATGCGCACCGCAGGTGAGCCGGCGGCCATTCGCCTGACACCTGATCGAGAAGAGCTCTCGGCCACAGGTGAAGACCTCTGCTATGTCCTTGTCGAAGCGCTTGACGAAAAGGGGACACTCTGTCCCCTGGCTGAAGATTTTGTCCGGTTCAAAGTCGACGGCCCTGCCGAGATCGCCGGGGTCGGCAACGGCAACCCGCTTTCGCTCGAACCGTTCCGGGCCGACCATCGCAGATTGTTTCACGGCAAGGCTATGCTGATTTTGCGAACGAAGGAGCAGCAATACGGCAGGGTGCGCGTTACTGCCCAGAGCAACGGTCTGCGTACCGCAGAAATCGCCTTGCGCTGTGCCAGATAATCTCGACCGGCAGAGACACAGTCGCAAGAGGAGGAAAGAAAACATACGGGTCAGCAGCGATAGGTCACGGTTTTAACAAGCATGGGACGGCAGGGCATTCAGGAGGATAGATGAACACGATAGGAGACGAAATCATGCACAATGAGAGGAACATAAACGGTCTGGTGATGGCAGTTGTCGGTTTCGTCGTAGTGTTGTGTCTCGCGGAGGCGGATTTGGCGCTGGGGCAGAGGTCGAGGACAAGACGGTCACAAAGGGTGCGGATGGAACAGGTACAGGTAGGTAGCCCGGACAAAGAAGTCAAGTTGACAATACTACCGAACGCGGAACGTCTAACCTTCAAGGTGACCCTGGGAGATAAAACCGTACTCGATCCGTCCACGATAGTTATGAACGTGGATGGTTACGATCTATCGACCGGTGTGGTCTTCGACGAATCAGAACACTATCAGATCGACGAGACATATCCCTGGTACGGCGCTCGCAGCGTTGCGGTCAATCGCTGCAACGGGGCCCGGATATCGCTGCAGAACGATCTTTCGCTGATCGATTACCTCCTGGAGGTCCGGGCCTTCAATGACGGCGTGGCATTTAGACACGTTATCCCGGCCGAGGAAGGTACCTCTCGTGTGCCGGATGAGTACACGACCTTTGTCGTCCCGGCCGGCTCGACACTCTGGCACCATGACCTCGGGGGCCACTACGAGGCCGCATATAAGAAGAACGATATATCTGACGTCCCGCCTGGCCAGTGGATGGGACCGCCCGTGACGTTCAAGTTGCCCGGCGGCGCCGGCTACGGCTCGATCACCGAGGCCAACCTGGTCAATTACAGTGGCATGGCCCTGGAGGCGGACGGCCGCCGAGGCCTGGTCGCAGGCCTTGGTCACCGCCAGCCGCTGAACTACCCGTATGAGCTGCGCTACGGACGGGATGAGGCCAAGCGCTTGGGCAAACCGGCGGCGGTCTCCGGAACGATCACGACTCCGTGGCGAGTCGTGATGATCGGCCGCGACCTCGACACCCTGGTCAACAGCACTATTGTGCCCAACCTCTGCCCGCCACCCGATCCCAAGTACTTCCCGGACGGCATCAATACCTCGTGGATCAAGCCCGGACGGGCGGTATGGCGATACCTGGACGGCGGAGACAGGTCATTCGAAGGTATGAAGGAGTTCTCCCGATTAGCTGGGAAACTGGGCTTTGAATATCATGTCATCGAAGGCTTCTGGAGCAGATGGTCTGATGAGCAAATCAAGGAGATCGCACAGTACTCCAAGCAACAGGGTGTTGGCCTGTGGTTCTGGCGGCACACCAACCGTCTGTATACGCCGGAGGAACGCGAGGCCTTCTTCAAGCGACTGCACGACTTCGGGGTGGTCGGGGCCAAGCTGGACTTCCTCGACCACGAGGCCAAGGAAGTTATCGACCACTACGAGGCGTTGCTCGAGAAGTCCGCCGAGCACAACGTCCTGGTCAACTTCCACGGGGCCAACAAGCCGACAGGCCGGGCGCGTACCTGGCCCAACGAATTGGTGCGCGAGGCGGTCCGCGGCATGGAAAGCAGTTCGCTGCGCGAGCGGGCCCGTCACGAGACGATCCTGCCGTTTGCCCGCTACCTGGCCGGCCACGCCGACTATACGGCGATGCATTTTGGAGAACGGCGTCAGGACACGACCTGGACGCACCAGATTGCGAGTCTGGCTATATTCGCCAGCCCACTCCTGACGATTGTCACTCACCCTCAGAAAATCTTGGACCATCCTGCCGTGGATGTGATCAAGAGTATTCCGGCAGTGTGGGACGAGACCATCGTGTTGCCTGAGTCCAGCATTGGCGAGTTGGCGATATTCGCACGGCGCACAGGTGACACATGGTTCCTGGCGGTTATGTGCGGCCCACAAGCCAAGACGATCCGGGTCCAGCTTTCGTTTTTGGGCGACGGCCGCTACAGCGCCTCGCTGGTTCGGGATGACAAGGAAAACGACGCTGCAGTGGTCTTGCAGGATACGACTGTGCAGCGAGGCGATACGCTTACGATCGAGATGATCAATGGTGGCGGCTTTGTCGGCCGCATCTCAAAGCTGTGAATGGGTCCTTGCTCACATGGAACAGGTTAGCAGTGTCCGGTCAGGAGGCTTGCTCCTCGATGGCAAACGGGCAGATCGAATTTGTCCAAATCCAACCTAGAGTCGGCGGCGAATGTCGCCTTCGCAATCCCTGGCCGGGCAAGACCGTTACAGTCCGCCGCAAGGGAAAGAAGGATGAGAACGTCTCCGGCTCGCTACTGAAATCCAGAACCGCAGCCAGCGAAACGACCACCATCGTCCTCGAAGGAGCCAAGCCATCCCGAAAGGAGATGCCGCGATGAGTACAAGGGAACAAATTGCGCTTGCCGGATTGGCATGCTGTGCTTTGGCTTGTACCGTGATTGCAGAGAACCTGACAGCGACAACTGCACCGTGCCCGGACCGCGTTGTTGTGCTGACCTTCGATGATGCGGTCAAGAGCCATGCCACATTCGTGGCGCCGCTGTTGAAGAAATATGGGTTCGGAGCTACCTTTTTCATCTGCGAGTTTCCTCCTGACTTCGCGAGCGACAAGAGCAAGTACATGACCTGGGAGCAGATCCGATCTCTACACGAGGCGGGATTTGAGATCGCCAACCACACTCGAACGCACACTCACGTAAACAAGATGCACAGAGAGCGGATGATCGAAGAGCTGGAATACATCGAAAACCGCTGCACGGAATTCGGCATCACCAAGCCGATAAGCTTCGCATATCCCGGATATGACACGCATCCAACGTCATTGAGCACACTAAGGGAAAAGGGATATGGTTTTGCCCGCGCCGGCGGCAGCCGTCCCTATCGCCCCAACGTGGATGATCCTCTTTTAATTCCCAGCTTCAGTACGACCGGCTCGAACAAAAAGCGTGTCATAGATGCCCTGAAACAGGCCGTGAAGGGGCAAATTGTAGTCCTTACGATTCACGGTGTCCCTGACACTGCCCATCCGCATGTAACGACTCCCCCGAAGCTGTTTGCCGAATATATGCGGTTTCTGCATGACAACGACTGCACCGTCATTGCCATGCGTGACCTGGCCAAGTATGTCGAGGCTGAAGCGCCATCGCACCATAAGATAGACCGCCGTGCGTTGGTGACCCGGCATAATATCACTCTCAACAAGCCGGATCCGCTCACGCCGCTCAGTGTCGGTAACGGTGAGTTTGCATTTACCGCCGACATCACGGGACTTCAGACATTTCCTGACTACCATGAGAAGGGCATGCCGTTGGGAACTCAATCGCAATGGGGCTGGCACAGTATGCCTAATCCGGAAGCGTATGCGTTGTCCGATGTGTTGGCACTCTATGATGTATCAGGACGTGGCGTGCCTTACGCTTCGGACGAGAATCACCCGGACGGATACTCTCCCGCCGCTGCGTGGCTTCGCTCCAATCCGCATCGACTTGATCTGGGACGCATACAATTGCGTCTGACAAAACTGGATGGTTCACGTGCAGGCATTGACGACCTGACCAACACGGCCCAAACACTGAATCTATGGACGGGGTTGCTGAGCAGCCGATTTGAAGTCGACAGCCAACCTGTCTTGGTCCGGACTGTCTGCCATCCCGCACGTGATATCCTGGCTGTTCGCATAGAGTCAAGGCTACTTCAACAGGGGCGTTTGTCTGTTTCATTGGCATTTCCCTATGGCAGCACGGAGTGGAGAAATTCGGCCGACTGGTCCAGCCCGAATCGTCATAAGACCCAAAGTCAAATTGAGCTTTGCAAAGTCGAGTTTATCCGGAGTCTTGACTCGGATCGTTACTACGTGAGATTGCTTAGTCCGACCAAGGGGCAGGTCAAGGCTGTCTCTCAGCACGAATATGAAATCAGTCAGCCGGATCATGGAGCACTGGAGGTTGTATTTGGCTTTTCGTCAAAGAAGAACACTGAAGTCCTACCTGGCTTTGACCGAGTCAGGGCAGCTGCCGCGGGTCACTGGCAGAGCTTTTGGAGTACCGCCGGTGCGATCGATTTCTCGCAATGCACGGATCCGCGTGCTTTAGAACTTGAACGCAGAGTTGTGCTTTCACAATATCTTACGGCCATTAACTGTGCAGGCTCATATCCTCCACAGGAAACAGGGCTGGTATGCAACAGTTGGCACGGTAAGTTCCACTTGGAGATGCACTGGTGGCATGGCGTACATTTTGCTCTATGGGACCGGCTAAAACTTCTTGAGAAGAGTCTGCCTTGGTATCGATCCATTCTTCCT
>CP070675.1:3669658-3674253 GCA_020352215.1 Phycisphaerales bacterium | reverse complement strand
ACGGCGCGATGTCCTATGCCATGGTCTGGCTAAACGGCAAGTTGGTTGGTGGCTGGCCCTATGGCTATGCCTCGTGGCGCATTAATCTCACTCCCTACGTGTCGCCGGGCCGTGAGAATCAATTGGCGATCCGTTTGGACAACCCGCCCGACTCATCGCGCTGGTATCCCGGCGGCGGCATCTACCGCAATGTCTGGCTGGTCAAGACCGATCCCGTTCATGTCGGCCAATGGGGAACCTTTGTGACGACGCGCGATGTTTCCGAGGCCTCCGCCGCGATCGACCTGGAAGTCACCATCGATAACGATTCCAAAGCCGACGCCACCGTCGAAGCGACCACTCATGTCTTCGCCTTGGACGCCGAGGGTAACAAAACCGGCCACGCCGTCGCCAGTTTCGGGCCCCTGAAGGCGCCGATTGCGGCGGGCGAGAGTGCCAAGGTCGAAGGCTCCGTCACTCTCAAGAATCCCCGCCTGTGGGGACCACCACCCACACAGGCTCCCCACCGCTACGTGGCGGTGACCAGCTTGTGGCATCAGGGCAAACCCATCGATCAATACGAGACGCGCTTCGGCATCCGCTCCCTACGTTTCGATCCGGGCACGGGCATCCACGTCAACGGCGAGCGCATCTACATCAAGGGCGTCAACCAGCACCATGATCTCGGCGCGCTGGGCGCGGCGTTTAACAGCCGTGCGGCGCAGCGTCAGCTCGAGATGCTCCGTGAAATGGGCTGCAACGCCATCCGCACGGCTCACAACCCGCCTGCTCCCGAGTTGCTCGAGTTGACGGACCGGATGGGGTTCCTTGTTGTGGACGAGATATTCGATGTCTGGGAACGGAGAAAGGCGCCGCTCGATTTCCATCTCATCTTCCCGGACTGGCACGAGCAGGACATGCGGGCGCTCGTCCGCCGGGACCGGAACCACCCCTCGGTGATTATGTGGAGCTTCGGCAACGAAGTCGGCGAGCAATACACCGGGGAGGAAGGCGCGGCTGTAGCGCAGCGGCTGCATGAGATCGTAAAGGAGGAGGATCCCACCCGTCCCACCACCACCGCGATGAACTGGGCCAAGCCCAACATGCCACTGCCCGAAGTCCCGGACGTCATCAACCTGAATTACCAGGGCGAAGGGATTCGCAATGCGCCGGCCTACGCCCATCTCAAGGGGATCAACACACCTCCGCTATACCCTGCCTTCCGCAAAGAATTTCCCGACAAGGTCATTCTCAGCAGCGAGAACGCCGCCGCTCTGAGCAGCCGCGGGACATACCTCTTCCCGGTCTTCGCGGGAGTCAGTGCACCGGTGCAGGATGAATCAGGCGGCGATCCGAAGAAACAATACGTCAGTGCCTACGAGCTGTATACGGCGCCATTCGGCTCCTCCGCGGACAAGGTGTTCGCCTCCTTGGACAAGCATCCGTATGTGGCGGGTGGATTCGTCTGGAGTGGTTGGGACTATCTTGGCGAACCGACTCCTTACTACGGGGCCCGCAGCTCGTATTTCGGGATTATCGATTTGGCCGGATTCAAGAAGGACCGGTTCTACCTGTATCAGTCGCGCTGGCGGCCCGATCTGCCGCTGGCTCATCTTTTGCCGCATTGGACCTGGCCGCAGCGCATCGGGCAGGTCACGCCCGTGCACGTCTTCACCTCCGGCGATGAGGCCGAGCTGTTCCTCAACGGCAAGTCCCTCGGCAAGAAGACCAAGGGCCAATACGAATACCGCCTCCGCTGGGACGATGTCACATATCAGCCGGGCGAGCTGAAGGTCGTGGCCTACAAAGAGGGCAAGGAGTGGGCCACGGACGTGATGAGGACCGCCGGCCCGCCCGCCAGGCTCCTGGCGAAGGCGGATCGGAGCAGCATTGTCGTTGACGGTCAGGATCTCTCCTTCATCACGGTCACGATCGTGGACAAAGACGATGTCCCCGCACCTCGCGCGAAGAACCGCGTGCGTTTCTCTATTGACGGCCCGGGCGAGATCGTCGCCACCGACAACGGCGATCCGACGAGCTTCGAGTCCTTCCAGTCCAGAGAGCGGAACGCTTTCAACGGCCTGTGCCTGGTGATCGTCCGGGCGAAGCCGGATCGGACGGGAACGATCACGTTGAGGGCGGAATCCGAGGGCCTCAAAGAAGCAACAGCCGCTCTCCGCAGCGAAGCGGCCAGATGACAGACGAGTAGAATCAAGGCGGCGGCAAGACCTGCTCCGAGCAAAACAGAATGGGAGGAGGCCGCCCAATTGCATGCTGCCAACAGTGTCTGTGAAGCGGCCGAGGGATCGCCTCGTAGCGCCGGAACGCACAAAAAGATGCTCGATTCTCGGGGACGCTGCGACTATGATCGAGCGTGCTTTTTGTTGCGACTTGCTGTCCATAAGAGAGAGTGTGCAGAGATGATGGCAACGACACCCACGGAAATGGTCTTGTTGATACTCCCAGGAAAGTTACCCATGAACAAGCATCTATTGTCTTTCCTCGCATTGTTGTGCGCCGGCCTTTTTGCCAGCGTGGCTGTCCAGGCCAAGCCGGCGCGGAATCCCATCATCTGGGCAGACGTCCCGGACCTCGCGATCATCCGTGTCGGCGGCACCTACTACATGAGCAGCACCACGATGCACATGAGCCCGGGGCTGCCCATCATGAAGTCCAAGGATCTCGTGAATTGGCAGCTCATCAGCTATGCCTACGACACCCTCGCAGACAATGACGCGCTGACGCTCCACAACGGCAGGAACGCGTATGGCGCAGGCTCCTGGGCCAGCAGCCTGCGCCACCACGACGAGACCTTCTACGTGTCTACGTTTTCCAGGACCACCGGAAAGACGCACGTCTATACGACGAAGGACATCGAAACCGGCCCGTGGACGGAATCCTCGTTCGCCCCCGCGCTGCACGACCATTCGCTGTTCTTTGAGGACGGGCGTGTGTATATGGTTTACGGCGCCGGCGACATCAGGCTGACGGAGCTGACCGCGGACGCTTCGGCGATCAAACCGGGTGGGGTGGATCAGGTCATCATCCACAATGCCAGCCTCGTGGCCGGCCCCAATGTTGGCCTGCGGGCGGAAGGCTCGCACCTGCGCAAGATCAACGACAAGTACTACCTTTTCAATATTACCTGGCCGCGGAACGACATGCGTACCCAGATCGTCCACCGAGCGGACAAGATCACCGGGCCGTATGAAGGCAAAGTTGTCTTGAAAGACCAAGGCGTGGCACAGGGCGGCCTCATCGACACGCCGGAGGGCGATTGGTATGCCCTGCTGTTCCAGGATCACGGCGCAGTCGGCCGTATTCCGTTCCTCGTGCCGGTGAAATGGCAGGATGGCTGGCCCGTGCTGGGCGTCGACGGCAAGGTCCCCGAAACGCTGAGTATCCCCGCCGGCGAGGGCAGCATCTCTGGCATCGTGGCCTCCGATGAATTCGACCGGCGGCCCGATCAGCCTGCGCTTCCCTTGGTGTGGCAGTGGAACCACAACCCCGACAACAAGTATTGGTCCCTCACCGCGCACCCCGGCTACCTGCGGCTGACCACCGGACGAGTGGACACCGATCTGCTCAAGGCCCGCAACACGCTCACCCAGCGAACCTTTGGCCCTGAGAGCTCGGCGACGACGGTCATCGACGTGACCAACATGAAGGATGGTGACCTCGCCGGCCTGACCGTGTTGCAGAAGAACTACGGCCTTGTCGGCGTCCAGATGGTCGGCAACGCCAAGTCGATCGTCATGGTAAGCGCCAAGCCCGGCTCGCCCGTGGAGGTGCAGAGCGTGCCGCTCACCCAGAGGATTGCCTTCCTGAAGGTGGACTGCGACTTCAAGAATCGGGTGGACAAGGCCTATTTCTATTACGGCCTCGACGGCAAGAACTGGACCGCGATCGGCAAGCCCCTGCAGATGGTCTACACGCTGCCGCACTTCATGGGCTACCGCTTCGGGCTGTTCAACTTCGCGACCAAAACCGCGGGCGGCTTCGTGGACCTCGACTTCTTTCGCGTCAGCGACGAGATCACCAGCGAATAGCTGCGCCATGAAGACCACATTCGACAGTAGTGCCGTGTGTACCTGTCGAGCGGCGATGGGCCGCATCGTAGCGGCTGCATCCGCGGGAGACTGGTCGATTTTCAAGGGCGCCGCGACTATCACCGAGAGTGCTTCTTGTTGTGACTTGCTGTCCAGAAAAGAGAGTATGCGGGGATGATGGCAACGACACCCACGGGAATGGTCGTGTTGATGTTGCCAGGACGGCTGAGTCGTCCGGCAGCAGCGCCTCGGCGAGCTCCTGAAGTCCCGTCGGAGCGCCGCCTGATGGATGGGATGAGCAAAGACGCCGGCCGGACCTGGGCAAGAACCACCAAGCTCACGAGAGGCGGTGGGCGAAATCACACGCATGCGCGACGTCCGGTGAACGCTCATCCCGATTTCTACGCCTTGTGGGCGGACGCACACGGCAGCAAGACGTCGGAGTCGAACCTCTACTTCTGCGATAAGAAGGGAAATGTGTGGGGCCTGCCCCGAGAGATGAAGGATCGTCTCGCCAGCCCGCTGGCGGCGTACAGCCGCAATCCGGACCCGAACGACAACCTGGTG
>CP070675.1:3611868-3669558 GCA_020352215.1 Phycisphaerales bacterium | reverse complement strand
GCACTGGTCAAACCTCTGTCGTCTATCGAGGTACTCGTAAAAGCTTGGTTTATAAAGGCGACGTGACCGTTAGTGTCTATGTTGCGGATAACCACAGGATCAGCACGTAGGCCGTCCGCACTTCGTGCGAATATCTCAGCAACTTCCCAGGGGTCCACAACGGCGCCGAGGACAACTTCTCTCTCAGTTGGGGCAGGATCGTTGAGACTGGGTAGATATTGCAGACCTGCCTCTGTCACCGGATGCGTAGTGCCCTCAACGTTCGTCATAATACCGGGAAGGTCCAGGATGTTCTCCGCGCCACTTGCGGCGTTATCGGCTGATCGGACTCCACCTTCGTATGACATGTAGCCAAACCAGTCGGCGACATTGATAATCATGTCTCCGCCGTCGAGCCACAGTTCAGCACGCGAGCCATCCGGCTGCAGGTTCGGGAATGGATAGAGGACACTCGGCATGCATCCGTTGAGCCAGATAATGTCCACCACACCATCATCCGTGCGCTGGTCTACCCATTCACCAAATGCCTCAAAGTCACCGTCACCGAACCGCTGGACGTCGTCGAACAGGTGTCCGGTCATGTCAATTATCGTGTCAACATCGGCGTGCTGCTGAGTTTCGTCATACCAGCCGGGGTTGGGTGACCCGTCGTACAACGCTAAGCCGGAACCCATAGCCGTCGTGCACAAGGCAAAAAACAAGGCCAAACAAATGAATTTCTTGCACATAATAGTTCTCCTTCACAAAAAACGTTTTTTGGATATCTATGACTTGGCCACGCACCAAGCGCCTGTCCTCCGTGACAAATAGGGGATACGTTTGCCTTAGCGGCTTGCCCTCTTATGTGACCTCCTGCCCATGGGGCAACAACCGGAGAATCCTACCTATGTACCTCCTCTGAGTCGCGCACCATACACATCTTTGCGCCGGAACCTGACTTTGGTTTTCCTGGCAGAGCGACTCAACGTGATTTATGAATCGATGTGCTAAGACTCTTTGCGCATTACAGAGACCACGCTGTGCCGCTGCGCCCATCATCCTTATCCCATGGCAAGCCAAAGGACATCCACGCTAACAGAGCGAAAATCGCAGATCATATAATAGTATACCAAGCTCGCCGCCCTGCTTTCAAGCAAAATCTCGGCATCGACTTTGCCCGTTGGATGGGAAACAACAGCCAGATATGGATTCTCGCCACCCCCTTGCCGCCCAGTTGCTCGATGGGCAACAACAGCGGCCTGCCGGGGGCCTTCGCAACTCAATTAGACGGTTCTGTGCTCGTTGAGACCTACAGCCAACGAAGGCTCCGTAGAAAGGGCAGCAAAGTCTCAAGAATCGGCAGATCGGTCCGTGCTGCGAAGGCTCGTTCCTGGGCTTCTTTCAGCACCTCCATTTCCGGGCCAGGAACCGCCTTATTGCACCGAAAACAGTGTTTTTGGTCCGCCGACGCTTGGAGAGCGACAGCGAATTATGCCACCGGCGAGGTGCCGATTTCGCACAAGCAACGGGTTTTTACTTGACTTCTCGCCGGCCAACAAGTAAGATAATGAATGTATGGAGTGGTGGAGAGAAAGCTCCATTTCGCTTTCCCCCACAGGGCACGTCATCACGGAGTATGAGGGTCAAGCCCGGCGCAGCCAGGGAGAGGTATCTGCATGTGCGCCCGGTGCCCATAGAGGCGTGGCAGTTGCCGAACAGTCCGATCCAGAGTAGCACTACCTGTGCCTGGAGGTGTGATGATGAAGTGGAACAAGATACCAATCGTCGTGTTGTGTCTATGCGTGGTCATGGCCTTGCCGTTGCTTGCAGCCATAACGGGTTCGTCGCACGACTTTAGCAGCAGGAGCTGGAATAGTACCGGAGAGATTTGCGCTCCGTGCCATACGCCGCATGACGCCGACATCTCTGTTGCCGGCGCGCCGCTTTGGAATCACGAGCTGACAACGCAGATCTTCAATCTCTACTCAAGCCCCACCTTTAATGCCGGCAGTTCAATAGGCCAACCCACTGGGCCGTCGAAGCTGTGCCTGAGTTGCCACGACGGCACGGTCGCCCTGGACAACTTCGGTGGTTTCGTCGGCGGAACGACAGCGATATCACCCCTCCTGTCCTTGGGCACGGATCTCAGCAGTTCTCATCCGATATCGTTCACGTACGATTCGGCGCTTGTCGCCAATGATAAGGGTCTTTTCGATCCAGCCACGACGGCCTCCGGCCTTGGTGACACAATCGCGAACGATATGCTTTACCAAGACAATGTGGAATGTTCTTCTTGCCATGACGTCCACAGTGAGACCGGGCTGGCTTTCCTACTGGTCAAGAGCAACGCCGGAAGCGCGCTGTGTCTGACATGCCATGACAAGTAGCCGAAGAAGAAGCGGAGGTTCCAGTTGTAACGCCGCTTGGACGCAACCATCTTTACCTGTGGGCCCAGGCTCTGCCCGCTCCTGCGCATGCCCGTTCTCTCTTCAATCGCCGGTATTCGCTGCTCCAGGCCGTCGAGTTCTCTCTGCTTGACGAAGTAGTCGATCACATCCTCGGCGGCAACGCGTTTCAGCCCTTTGTCCATGTCGCCTGATCAGGACGGCAGGCGCCTCGACCGCCTTGGCCAGGCTATGGCTGTGGCGGCAGGCTTCCCAGTGCCGGTTGGCGAGATATGGCTGTGATCAGGCAAGACGGCCAAAGAACCAGTCTGGCGCGCCGTAATTGGGGTTTGCACCGGGCTTTTTTCTCCGGCTGAGAAGAATTTTGCTTGACATCCGCCTGGCAACGTGTAAGATCTATGGAAAACAAATAGACTGAAACGCTGGTGGAAATGAGACAGACGACGGCAAATAGAAGACAGAAGCTTGTCTTGAGCTTGCCGAAGGAACTGGGAGCCGAGATACGGGGCGGGTCAGGCGCGCAATATTTGAGGGCTTTTTGCGCAACAAAGCCAATTTTCGAGAGGCCCAATCAACGCAAGAGCAGTTCCAATAGAGCTTTACGAGAATAGACTGGCCGTGGGGCTCGCAAAAAACAAAGCCAATTTCACCGGCCGCCCGGCTGGAGAGCCTGGAAGTCGGGCTGACTTTTCGCGAAGTCTGTCAGAGCGCGGACCGTGTCTATGTTGTAGCTGTGCTCGAAGTGGTACACGTACTGAAGGTCGCCGCCGCTGTTATCTTCGAGCATCTGCTTGGCCCAGGCCAATATCGGCCCTGTACTGTCGGCGGACATGTGGTCCGGCAAAGGGGCGACACTTATCTGCATCTCTTGGCCGAATATCTCGCGTGCCTTACGAATCGAAGTCTCTCCGCCGAGGTCCAGCGAGTGCAGATTGGCAATTTTCGAGAAGGCCTCCAGCAGACGGGTGCTGGGCCCGCACGAATGCAGCCGAATCGGGCCGAGCTCCTGGCCGATCTTCGATGCTGCCGGCACCACAAAAGACTCGACCAGCTCCGGGCCTACCATGCAGGAGCTGCACTCACCAACGTGGACGCTCGTTATGGGCAGATCGGCCACATCCGAGAAGTGTCGGCACAGGACAACGAACGCCTCTGCGATCCACTGCATCATTTGCAGGCACGTTTTCGGCTCGGTTTTAATGTCCAGGAAAATGGTCTCACCGTAGAACTTCTGGGCGGAAGTCATCGCTCCGTGTATGGCAGCCCAGCCGGACGTGTCCCAGAAGAACGGCGGGATGGGACGGGGCCCATCCGCGATGCGATGCGAATGGGGTCCCGGACGAAGCTCCCACCGAGTGTCGTTTTGTATCCGGGCAATCTGCTCGTCAAAAAGCCGGATCAGTTCGTGACCCAAAAGACTCTCGGGCGCAGGCAGCTCGGCGGGATCCTTGCCGGCAAGGCAGTTGGCGGTGATATCGGCATCTCGGTCGTCGGCGGGCAGAAAATCGGCGCCCAGCAGCATTCCGAGAATCATGTTCGGCTGGATACCACCGATCTGAATCTGGCTTTGGTCCCAGTAATTGACCTGCCCCAGATTGGACTCCGAGTAGAAAAGCGCCATGCCGGGGAACCGCTCCGCGGCGTGTTTATTGCACATACAATCGACCGCATGGCGCCGGCTCGGGTCAAAATAGTAGTCGCGGTCAAACCTGACACCGAGCGCCTGACTAATCCACCCCTTCGATAGTGTCCCCGAGATCGTAATCATCTTCGTGCCCGTGTAGTCGAGTACAGGGATTCATCGAATCCGGTTCTGCAGGTCACGACCATGTCCCCACAGAAGTTGGTTCTGCTCTCAGGGCGCATCCATTATCTCGCTTATCTTCACGGCTCTTCCGGATTCGGCCGAAAGGTCGGCGGCAAAGCAGATCGCTTGAGTCTTGGCCGCATCTTCCAAATCCGGAAACGGCCGCGCATCGTTTGTGATACAGTCGAGAAAATGAGACACCTCACCCATGAAAGGATGGTGAGTGACGTCGCCGCTGTCGGGCAATATGCACGGAATCTTCATAAAGTCGTTCTGGCCGGGAAACAGCTTCGGGGCAAAAAGCATGTCGTTGCGGATAGCGCCCTCGGTGCCATAGACTCCGATGTTGAACCTGTACGGCATTTGAGCGTCGAAGCTCGTCGTAGTGCGGCCGATCTTGCCGTCACTGAATTTGACGTTCACTGATATCGTGCCCGGATACTCTATTGGGTTGTCGGTCTTCGTCTGATAGGCGCACACCTCCTCGGCCTCGCTTCGCGCGAACCACCTCAGGGCGTCAACCGCGTGACACCCTCCGGTCAAGATCGCCGTTCCGCTGCGTTCTCGGCTGGCGTACCACTTCTGCTCAGTGGTCATCCATATCCGGTGCATGTAGTCAACCTCGACCATGAAGACGTTGCCGAATGCGTTTTCCTTTATCAGTCGGTCAATCGTCATCAGCAACGGATTCCAATGCAGGACGAAGCTGACAAGCGTCTTGACCTTGTTCTTCCTAACCGCCTGCTGCTGCCTTCGCACATCCTCCATCGTCAGCGCTACGGGCTTTTCGATAATGACGTGCTTTCCGGCTTCGGCCGCCGCAACTACATACTTCGTATGAAGGTCATGCGGGGCAGAGACAACCACAATGTCGACTTCGCCTTTCTGCAGCATCGCGGCGGCATCTGTCTCAATCGCGCACTTCAGATTATGCTGGTCACGGTAGCGTTCTGCGTTCGCACGGGTGCGGCTGACCAGGGCCCGCACCTCGGAGCGTTCGTCCTTTGTGAACGCCTTAACATACTCGCCTGCAACCCAGCCACAGCCAATTATCCCGACGCCAAGCTTTTCCATATGACGACTCCTTGTTCCCCAATACGCACCTCGACGTTGTTTGTTTCAAGTTCCAATCCATGGCTGGTTATGTGTCACGCATAGAGGCCCGTATATCTCTCCATCGCATCCATCACCGCCTTGACGTTTTCGAGGGGCACGCCCGGATACAGCCCGTAGATCATCATCAGACCTCCCTCGCGGCTGCCGAGCTTCTCAACCTCATCCCGGATCAGCGCATCGATTTGTTCAGGGCTGCCAAAGCGCGTAATTTGCTGCCGGTCTATGTCGACGTCTATGCAGACCCTGCCTTTCAGATTCGCAGCTATCCAGTCTACGCCATTTACGAGGTCCTGTAGATTGAGGGCATCTAAGCCGCTGGATACAATGTCATCCGCAAGGTCGCGGATGTCACCGTCTGAATGCATGTGCACGAGACACCCGGCCTTGTGCGCCGGCGCGGTCAAGTGTCCGTATATTGGCTTGATATAGGTACGGAACTGCTCCGGCGAGAGCATGGGACCGCTTTGCATCCCCAAATCCTCCGGATAACATATCATCGCTGCACCTAAGTCGAGGTAACGCCGCACGATCCCCATGCTGAACGTCTCCACCATATCGATTAACCGCCGCAGCTTGGTCTCTCCGTCGGTCATATCGAACAGGAGGTTCTCGTATCCTCTCAGGTAGCTAAGGCGCATAAATGCGTGACCGTGCTCCAAACTGCCGACACAGTGTTTGCCCTCGGCCCCGAGCTTCGCCGCCTCATCGTGCATGCTCGCCCAGTTGATCACTTTCATGCCATTTGTCTCTGCGGGGTCGGGCGGAGCGAAAGCGGCCAACGCATCCCAATTTGCCAGCGGGTGCTGGGTCACGGTGCCCGTGATGCCGTCATCGGTAGTCTCCCAGACGCAGCCCCACGCATCGGTATAGGGGATGCCCGCATGCTCCCACGGATCGAGCTCGGGCAGCTCATGAGTTTCTATATCGAACTCCGGATACAATGTCGGGTGTTCAGCCATGAGCTCAAGGAGCGTATCGGGGTCGTAGTGGTGCCAGCAAGCGGGGTTGATCCAGAAGATAACGGGAATATGGTCAGGCCTTTCAAATCGGATCGCCCGCAACGTGTTTTCGGTGACGGCATCCATAGGTACCTATTTCAACGGTTGTGCCGCCCGACCACAAGGAATTTCTGATCTTGCAGACAGCCCGGATCAAAACACACAAGTACCCATTGACATTTTCCTTCTCTTATGTGTAACTGTATCGGCGTCGTACGACACTTTGCAGGGCGCATTCTGACGGGTTTTGTGGAGCGCCGTGGATTGCATGTTTTGGCAAGCAAAGAAATGTGAGGGCCGAATAATGAAGACTCTTGGGCGAGGATTGTCAGTAGGCTTGTGTTCTGTAGTGCTGCTTGTCGTTCTGTGTGAGCCGACATGGGCGAAGGTGAAGGCGTGGGAGGGCACGATAACGATTCCCACGTACGGATGGGCCGAAGACATAAATCCCAAGTTCTGGGCCCTCGAAGGTGCGGTCAAATTCTCGACGACAGTCAAGGGCTCTATCGTCTACCCCTACACCATGCAGGACCACCTCTATCGGAAGAAGGAGGACCGAACGTACAAGGCGCTATTTCTTGAGAACGAGTACCTGAAGGTAACTTGCCTGCCGGAATTGGGCGGGCGTTTGCACTCGGTGCTGGATAAGACACAGGGCGAGGAGACGTTCCATCTTAACAGGGTTATCAAGCCGAGCATGATAGCGATGCGCGGAGCCTTTATCAGCGGCGGAGTCGAGTGGAATGCCGGCCCGCAGGTGCACACCGTCACCATTGTTTCGCCGGTCGATGCACTGATTGGGACAAACCCGGATGGCTCGGCCTATATCGAAGTGAACAATCTGGAAAAGAGCCTGCGAACGCGGTGGACGGTGCGAGTGACATTACATCCCGGAAGGGCATATCTCGACGAGCAAATTCGCATCTTCAATCCCACCGACGGCATGAATCCATACTACTTCTGGAATTGCACTGCCTTTCCGAACAAATCCGGCACCCGGTTCATCTATCCTATGACGCTTGGGACGGACCATAATGGCGTCAAGTTCTTTTCGTGGCCTATCCATGAGGGCAAGGATTTGTCGTGGCTCAAGAATTACGAGACGTGGGCGTCGATCTTTTCCGTCGACTGCTCCTTCGATTTCTTCGGCGCTTATGATGTTGACGCCGACCGCGGAGTCGTGCAGGTGGCAGACCACCACCAGCTCAGCGGAAAGAAGGCATGGACGTGGGGAACATGGGATTTCGGACTGGTCAGCCAGAAGAATCTAACGGATGAGGACGGGCCGTACATCGAAGTCCAGAGCGGCCCCTTGCCGACCCAATCAGACTACGGCATGTTGCTGCCGAGACAGGAGGTTGCGTGGCGGGAGTGGTGGTACCCAGTGCACGGATTGGGGGAAGGCTTCGAGTACGCAAGCAAGGATTTGGCCTTTCAGACGATCCGAAAAGGCGGTGAGCTTCAGGTTCGGATCCTTGCGACCGGCAACTTCCGCGGGGCATACTGTATTATCTCTGACGATGGCAGGGAGCTTCTGAGAAAGCGGGTGAACCTGTCCCCGGACGATCCCCAGGTCATTACCTTGTCACCGGCACCTACGGCCGCAGTGGACGTAACGGTCACGACTCGCACGGGAGAGGTCCTGGCCTCCTTCGCGACCCCACTGCCGATCCCCAAGGTCTCTGCCCCCGATCCGTCCAAGCTGGCGGAGAAACCGGATTCAGAGCTCACGGCTGAGGAGAAATACATCAAGGGTCGTAAGTACGACCTGGCGACCAACCGCAAGAGGGCTCGCGAGTATTATGAGAAGGCCCTGGCCGACGACGCCGGCCACGTGCAGGCCATGCGTTCCTTGGCTGTACTCGACATTGAGGCTGCGCTCTACGGCGACGCAGCAGAGCGATTGGAGAAGGCTGTTGAGCGCGATCCCAGCGACGGCCTGTCCTGGTATTTCTTAGGCGTGACCCATCTGAAGGCTCGTAACCTGAAAGAGGCCCTTGGTTGCGCTGCCAAGGCCGTCAGATGTTTCGGAACCGGCTCTCTGGCGTACGACCTCGTGGGGCGAGCTCGTATGGCTTTGGGAGAATATCGAATGGCTGTTGAAGCCTTTGAGAAAGCGGTCCAATTGAACCCGAGGGACATCAAGGCGAGAGACCACCGGCTGCTGGCAATGTATGCCGCGGGAGACACCCGGACCGCATTCAAGGAGGCCCAAGGAGTAGTCTCGCAGCATCCTACAGACTTGGTTCCGAGGGCCCTGATCGCGCTGCAAGGCGAGAAGCATATGAAGAGCTTCGTCCAGGAGGTGCGCGGTTTTCTCGGCGAAGACGACTTTGAAATGTTGGAGACATGCCTGGTCTTTGCAGAGCTGGGGCTGTTAGAGGAAGCTGCGGAATTGTTGTCGGCCGTCTGTGTTCAGGCCGTCCCCAAGACTATGCGCAGCCCTCTGCCGTTGTACTATCTGGCCTATTTCGTGGGCCAACAAGGCAGGCCACAAGCCGCGAGAGTCTTCCGGGATCAAGCGGCCGTGACATACAGGGATTATGTATTTCCTTCGCGTCCGCAAGCCATAGAAGTGCTGAAATACGCCGTCACAGAGAACCCCAGGCATGCCTACGCGCACCTGCACCTCGGCAATCTTTACGCACATCTGGGGCGCGTTGAAGAGGCCGTGGACCACTGGCGGGAGGCCGGCAAGCTGGATCCCTCACTGAGCATTGCATATCGTAATCTTGGGCTTTATGCCTGGGCGGCAGAAGAAGACCTGCCAAAGGCCGAGGAGTTTTACCGGAAGGCGATTGCTGCCCGGCCGAAAGACCAGACGCTCTATCGTGACCTTGCGGAAATCCTCTTAGCCCAGGACAAACGCGCCGACGCGATAGAGGTCCTCGAATCTACGCCATTTGAGAAGCTCAGGCGGGCGGATGTCATCATCATGCTTGCCCAGGCCTATTTCGACGAGAACAGGTTCACCGAGGCAATAGATTTGCTCGAATCCACGCCGTACTTCGTCAACTGGGAGGGTCAGACGATCACCTGGGATCTGTTTAGCAGGGCGCATGTCAAACGTGGCGAGCAGCGCTACGGGAAAGATGATTACGAAAGGGCGCTGCAGGATTTTGAGGCGGCTCTGACTTATCCGGAGAATATTGGCGTAGGCAGGTCAAACAAGCCGCGGGAGGCAGCGGCTCAGTATTGGAGGGGAAAGGCGCTGCATGCTCTCGGCCGTGTCGGGCAAGCGAGATCGGCTTGGAGGAAAGGCGCCGCCGGTCCGACCGGCTCGGCAGATCAAAACGAATACCGAGAGCTCTGCAGCACTGCCCTCTCGGAAACAGAGTGACCCGACCGAGTCGTTCTTCTTCACACAGCCTGCGATGCTGAACAGACAATTTGTCTGCAACGGTGAAAGATCTATCCTAATTTGCTCGGAACAGGCTCCTCGCCTTTGGGGAACATTTGGGGCCTCCAAGAGAATCGCTCGCGCGCTGCTGTTGCTATTCCCTTGCTTCGCCCTGGCGAGTATCCGTACAAAGGACGGGCTTTACTGATGGCTCTCGCTGAAGGCTTCAGGAACGGGGTCACTGTAAAGTGCCGGGTTTAATGTGGCCCGGGATTTCCTACAGTTGCGGGAAACCGCGTTCGCTCGGCGAAAGCTCTTGATTTTTCGCAAATAAAGCGGTATTATGTATTGATGAGTAGACATGACTTTTTGCATCCGGAGTCGCACGAATCCGACTCTACAGGAACATCGCGAAATGACAACCAGCTCCGTTGGGGTCGCAGGCCATGCCCTGCAGCACGTCTGAGAAAAAAGGCAAGAGATGCTCACATCTGCGAGAGCCTCGTTACTATCACTGGCGTTGATCGTATCTTTGACCGGTCCGGCTGAAGCTCAGCCGTGTCCGGTAGGTGATTTGAACGGGGACCGCCAAGTCAGCTTTCCGGACCTGGAGATCTTTGCCGAGCATTGGTTGGATAGCGACTGTTCCGCCCCTGATTGCGAAGCAGACCTGGACGGCGTCGAGGGGGCTAATGCGCCCGATTTTGCCCTACTGGCTAGAAGTTGGTTTGCCGACTGCAGGCCAATCACGCTGGTCATCAATGAGTTCATGGCGAAGAACGAGGGCTTCATTCAGGACAGCTGGGGTGATTATGACGATTGGATCGAAATCTACAACTATGGCGATTACGCCATTGATATGGGTGGCATGTATCTGACAGATGATCTGTCCCAGCCTGCGACCTGGCGAGTTCCGGATGACGAACCTGATACAACGACGATTCCACCGCATGCGTATCTTTTGATTTGGGCTGATGGCGAACGCAACGAGGGGCCACTGCATGCGGACTTCAAACTTGGTGCCGGCGGTGAGCAGATTGGGCTGTATGATGCCGGTGGCAATCTGATAGACGGCCTAACATATGGCTCGCAGAACGATGATGAGTCCTACGGTCGCTTCCCCGACGGTAGCGACAACTGGCGTGTCTTTGGCGATCCTACCCCCGGCGCACCAAACGCGGACGACCCCATACAGGTGGTCATCACTGAGATTATGTACCATCCTTCCCAACCGGACAGTCAAGTCGAGGATATGCGAGAAGAGTATATCGAACTGTTCAACCGCGGGAAAACAGCAGTTGATCTATCGGGCTGGCGATTCAACAATGGGGTCGACTTTGCCTTTCCTGACGTGACGCTGGGCGCAGGAGAATATCTTGCTGTGGCTGCAGACGTCAACGCGTTTGCGACCAAATACCCGGGCGTTGCCAATGTGGTCGGCGGCTGGGATGGCAGATTGAGCAATAGTGGAGAAGTGATCGAGCTCGTCAACAGTGTCGGCGGCAGCGTCGAGCGGATTCAGTACTCCGACCAAGGCGACTGGGGCCTGCGTGAGCTGGGACCGCCTGACCGTGGCCATCGCGGTTGGCTCTGGGTTTCCGAACATGACGGCGGCGGCAATTCACTATCATTGATCAATCCTGCCATGCCCAATGAGTATGGACAGAACTGGACGGCCAGCGCAGCCAACTACGGTTCCCCCGGCATGTCGAACTTTGTCTATGAAGGCAACATCGCACCTCTGATACTCGACGTGACGCATTCCCCGATCATCCCGCGATCGGATGATTTGGTAGCAGTCTCAGCACGCATCATCGACGAGGTGAAAACTGGTGTCGCGGTAACACTGCACTATCGCGTTGACACCTCGGTGTATGAGGATGAGGACATCTACCCCCAGCATGAGCCCGGCAGTTACAGCGATCTTACAATGTACGACGATGGAGCACACGGTGATGGCGAGGCCGGCGATGGGCTGTATGGCGCGGAGATACCTCCCCAGCCGGACGGCACAATAGTCGAGTTCTATCTTGAAACGCGTGACGCCATGTACAATTCGCGCACTTGGCCTGGGCCGAGTCTGGTGGACGAGAAGCCCGAGCAGGTCACCAATGCGTTCTATCAGGTCGATGATGCGTTCGATCTGCAGACACATCGGGAACCAGGCGGTCAGCCGATCTACTATCTGATTATGACCGAGAGGGATAAGGGGAGACTGTTGGATATCGGCGATCGCGAAGGTGGTGAGCATAATAGTGACGCCCAGATGAACGTCACTCTTGTAAGCGTAGACGGAACTGATGTGCAGGTGCGTCACAATCTTGGGGTCCGGAATCGTGGGCACGGATCCCGAAACGATCCACCGAACAATTACCGCCTGAATTTTGCACACGACAGACCTTGGAAGGGCGTAACTGCGGTCAATTTGAACACGAAGCATACACACATACAATTGGCCGGCAGTGCGATATTCCGCATGTCAGGATTGGCGCAAGGCGAAACCACCGCCGTGCAGGCGAGACTGAACGGCGAGAACCTGGCCGGTTTCGGGGCGGAAATGTACGGCTCCTATGCTCACGTTGAAGTAGTCGACAGTGACTTCGTCGACAATCACTTCCCGGATGATAACGGCGGCAACGCCTACAAGTGTATGCGTGATCTGGGCCCGGCTGACCTGAACTACCGCGGGGTAGATCCCGACTCTTACCGCAATAGCTACTTCAAGAGGACCAACACGGCGGAGGACAATTGGTCCGACCTCATCCAGCTTTGCTACGTTCTGTCCGACAATACGCCGGATGACATATATGCGCATTTGGTCAACCGCGTTGTCAACACGGAACAGTGGTTGCGTTTCTTGGCCATAAATACACTATTGGACAACAACGAAACCACGCTCGCCAACGGTGTCGGCGATGACTACTACCTCTACAGTGGCCTCGTAGACCCGAGGTCGGTGCTGATCCAGCACGATTTGGACACCGTTTTCGGCAGGGGCGGCAGCGCAACCCGTGGCATCTTCCGAGCCGCGGCACTACCGGTGGTGGCTCGCTTCCTCAGGCATCCGGACTTTGTTCCGCGTTACTACTTCCACTTGAAAGACCTCATTGAAGGAACGTTCTCAGCGGAGAAAGTCGGGCCTTTCCTGGACAACCTCCTCGGCGATTTCGTCCCGGCCGACACTATCAACGGGATGAAGGATTTCACTGCAGCCCGCAACGCGCACGTTCTTTCGCTCATCCCTTCTGAATTGACCATTGAGACCAACCTGGCCCGCGCCGACAGCTACTACCTGACCTACGTGAGCGCTTTTGCCCTTCACGGGACTGCAGATGTCATCGAAACGCGCTCCGTGCGGGTCAACAACCAATTGGCCGATTGGTCACCTGTAAATGGGGCGTGGGATTTCGGCGCCTCCGGCGGTATTGCGAGAACACTCGTCAGCCGCCGCTCAGTGTGGAAGTACCTCGACGATGGCTCCGACCAGGGCACCTCCTCGGATGGCACAAACTGGTTCGGCCATCCTGATTACAACGATCTGCTCTGGCTTGAAGGGCCGGCCGAATTAGGTTATGGCGACATGTCTCAAGGCCGCCCCGAAGCAACCGTCGTCAACAGAGGACCGGATGGTGACCCCTTCATCACCACCTACTTTCGGCGCTCGTTCGATGTCGGTAATGCCTCACAGTATTCGAGCCTGCATCTGCGGTTGTTGCGTGATGACGGGGCGATAGTGTACCTCAACGGCAGAGAAGTCCTTCGCAGTAATATGCCGGATGAGGGTGTCGACTACCTCACCCTCGCCAATAATGGTGTCAGTGGCTCCAATGAGTCCTCCTTTCACGACTTTCCAGTGGACGTGAATCTGCTCTCCGACGGCACAAACGTCTTCGCCGTTGAGATACACCAGGCGTCCCGCACGAGCAGCGACATCAGCTTCGACCTCGAACTTGAGGGCGTGATGCCATCCGGCGGTACAGGAGCACTGATGCCAGGTATCAATCGTGTCTTCGTTCGGACATTCGACGGTCCTAAAGGCACGGGCAGCGAATTGGAGCGAGGGTACATTGACATCTGGTACGATGATGGCAGCGTGGCAGACCTGTCCGGCACAATCGGGTCCGATACGACCCTCGATGCTGCTTCGGGGCCGTGGTTTGTGACGAGCGACGTCACCGTACCTGCCGGTGTCACTCTCACGATCACGCCGGGCACGACAGTGTTCTTCGATGATGGCACGCGGCTGACAATCGACGGGCAAGTCATAGCGGCGGGAACTGAGTTCAAGCGCATTCGATTGACCCGCCAGCCCGGTTCATCTGCGACCTGGAACGGCCTGGATTTCCACAGTGCCGAAGATAACCGTCTGGAATGTCTGGATATGGAGTATTCCTCGGCCGACGGTGAGTCCATCAGCCTGGATGATTCCAGGCTCCTGATCGACGACGTGACGTGGGCCGGTACCGACAAGACGATCATCAACATCAGCAATTCATCGCTGATCGTGCGCGACAGCATCTTTCCTGATACGGTCGTGCAGACCGTCTCCGGGCATCGCGCCCTCATCTCCGATCCTTACATCCTCTTTGAAAACAATGTATTTGGCGTCTGCAGTGGCGACAAGCAGGATGTCGTGGACATCTCGATGAGCGGCCCGAGTCCAATTCCGCGTTTTGTCGGCAACGTCTTCCTTGGCGGCGGAGACGATGGACTGGACCTCGATGGCACAAGCGCCTACATCGAGGGCAATTTGTTTATGAACTTCCACCGAAACTTCAGCCCCGAAGAAGGGGAATCTTATGCGATTACCACTGGCTACGACGGCAGCCACAGCTCAAACCACGTAATCGTGCGCAACCTGTTCGTCAATTGTGACAACGCCGTACTCGTTAAGGACGGATCTTGGATAAGGTTCGAGAACAACACCGTTGTGGACTGCAATGTGGCTGGGATCAGTTTCGATGAACCACAGGAAGCTGGTATAGAGCCAGGCCGAGGAGGCTATCTGGCAGGGAACATCTTCAGGAACACTCCAACGCCTCTGGGGAACTTTTATGTGAATCATCCTCTGTGGGGCACAACTGATATCACCGTCAATGATTCGCTTTTGCCGGCCGCTTGGCATGCCTTCGGCCAGGGCAATATAGATGCCGATCCAGTTTTCGTCGATCCGAACGGCGACTTTCGCCTCAAGTCCGTCTCCCCGGCCGTCGGTACCGGGCCTTGCGGTCTCGATATGGGTGCCTATGTTCCCGGTGGAGCGGCGATATGCGGCGAACCCTATGAGGTAACCTATCACACCAATGCCACTGTCACCGTCGGCGGCCCAGGCATAACACATTACAAATATGCTCTGAACGATCCGGGTGCCCCTTGGAGCCAAGAGCGCCCGGTGGATATACCCATCGAGCTTGCGGGACTTCTCGATGGCAATTCGTATGCGATCTACGCAATCGGCAAGAACGCCGCCGGTGTTTGGCAGAGCCAAGACAGCCCGACCGTCTCCCGCACCTGGACGGTCGATGTCTCCTACTCGAGACTCGTTCTCAATGAGGTGCTGGCGAGCAACATTTCTGCTGTAGAACACGAGGGGACCTTTCCCGATCTAATAGAACTGTACTACGACGGCACGCAATCGCTGGACTTGGCCGGTATGAGTATTACCGACGACCCCGGCGATCGGACAAAGTTTGTCTTCGGCGCCGGGAGCCGCATTGAGCCTGGAGAGTACGTTGTTCTACATGCTGATTCAAACGCCCCCACCTCAGGTATTCATCTGGGCTTTGCCCTCGGTGCCGACGGCGAGGGAGTCTATCTATACGACGCCGAGGGCGCATTGCTGGACTCAGTGGAGTTTGGCCTGCAATTGGACGACCTGTCCGTTGGGCGAGTCGGGTACGATGGCCATTGGCACCTGACTGTCCCCACCTTCGGGCAAGCCAATCTTTCTCACCCGCTGGGCGATCCTGCCACGCTGAAAATCAACGAATGGCTCACGAATGGCGAAGTGCTGTTTGGAGATGACTTCATCGAGCTGTTCAATCCTCATGCCTTTCCGGTGGACCTGAGCCGGTTCTACTTGACTGATAATCCGGTGACGCAGCCCGACAAGCATCAGATTGGCCCTCTGAACTTTGTTGCCGGTGAGGGCTTCGCCGTCTTTTGGGCTGACAACAGCATTGATCCCGGCCATGTTGAATTCAGGCTCTCGGCCGATGGCGAAATGATAGGTCTGTTTGATACCGAACTCAAGGAGATCGACAAGGTGCTCTATGGTCCGCAGACCACCGATGTCTCGCAAGGTCGCGTGCCTGATGGATCGGCCTATTACGAGTTCTTTGAGCTGCCCACTCCGGGCGTGGCCAACGCTGCGGTTCCAACACTGACCACTACCGTGACCACCCTTGTCGCTGAAGACGCCGACAAACGTGTGATTATCCCCGCTTCAGCCGACCATGTTGACGATGCCTGGAAATCCGAACCGGCTTTTGACGACTCGGCCTGGATCGATGTCACCGGCGGCCCCGGTGGCGTCGGCTACGAGAGGGGCTCGGGTTACGAAGATCTCATAAGCCTCGACGTCCAGGACCAGATGTACGATCAGAACACCAGTTGTTACATCCGCGTTCCATTCACTGTCGATGCCAACGACCTGGCCGACTTCACCGATATGACGCTGAAGGTACGGTTTGACGATGCCTTCGTAATGTACCTCAACGGCGTTGACGTGGCCAGAGAGAATTTCGCCGGCACGCCCACGTGGGATTCCGCCGCTGACGCCAGCCACGAAGCCAGTGCCCAATCGTTCGACCCGGAGGTCGATATCTCTGAGCACATTGCCGACCTCAGGGTGGGCCAGAACTTGCTGGCCATTCACGCCCTAAACACCTCAACAACCAGTTCCGACTTTGTTATCTCGGCTGAGTTAGAGGCCGCAGCTGCAGATCTGGGCGACGAAGAGTTCCCCTTTACAGAGGAACTGGCACTGCTGTATGGCCTGCGTATTACGGAGCTGATGTACCACGCACCGCAGGGCAGCAACTTCGATTACATCGAGCTACAGAACATAGGTGAGACGACGCTCAATCTGAGCGGTGTTCGGCTCACCGACGGCGTCGATTTTGTCTTCCGTGAAATGATGCTCGAGCCCGGCGATTACGTAGTCGTGGTCAGTAATCCGGCTGCCTTTCGGTCGACCTACGGCCATGGCAGCAAGGTTGCGGGTGTGTACTCGGGGAACCTTAACAACGGCGGCGAAGGGATCGTTCTGACGCTGCCTTGGCCGTTGGAAGCGGCGATACTCAGGTTCGACTACAGCGACATGTGGTACCCGACAACGGACGGCGCCGGCAAGTCGCTGGTGATTAGGGATCCCGGCGCCCCCCCTGATACTTGGAGCAACCCTGAAAGCTGGCAGGCAGATGCCCCCACTCCAGGCGGTGCTTGATAACCTTGTTCAACGCATACTTTGGAGTAACGCATCGGATGGCAAACACGTACGCGGCAGGCACCACCCCATATGAGCAAGCAATCGGGGCCTATGCCGGATCGGCATAGGCCCCGGATTTCTGCGTCATCGGCTGACGATTTGGCCTCAGCACAAGATGCTACTGCGCCGGCCATAGCTGCTCATCGAGCCACCCGTCGGCCAATACTGCGTAGTCCTTGAAGTCGATAACACCGTCTGCACTCAACTCAGCAAGAGAGAACGTGCATTCACGGTCAAACGTCGCGGTTGCCAAGACGCCATCGGTGTGCGAAGTTACAGCCAGACCGATGTAGACGGGATCGGTCATCTCTACCGTCGCAGGCTGACCCTCCTGCTGCCACCTTCCATCCAGGAAGATGTAGCCGGTAAACGTGTCCCCTTCGCGCACGAGGCGCACACAAGCGGGCGGGGATACGTCGGTAAGGGTACGCGACGAATTCGAGTTAGGATCCACATCCGATCGCCACTGGAAGGTGCCACCGCCACCCTCGCCGCCGGTCAGAGCTATAAAGGCGTTGTTCGAATCCGCATCAAGGGTGTCGCGGATCATGACCCCCGCCTTGGTCCACGCATGTACCTCCTGGACGCTCTTGACACGCACTGTCATCTGGCAATCGCCACTTATCTGACGGTAGGCGTAGTGGAAGTTATCAGCGTCATCCCAAATATCGTGACCGTTGCCCGTGATCGTGTAGGTTGTGCCGTCGAAACCGTAACTACCGGCAAGCGGCACACCTATATCTGAGCTGGTGAGCGTGCCGTCCCAGGGGGAATCGGGGACTTCACTTACAAGCCAGTCGGCCGCCACGACTTCAACGTCCGGGTAATCCACCACGCAGTTGCCGTTCAGGTCCGCATCGGGCTTCAGAAGCGATGCAACGCATCTGGGTCGATACAGCCTGATATCATCAATGAACAGTTCACCGGTACCGCCAACCGTAGGACTGAGCCTGCTGCCGACGCCAATGTACATCTTCTTGACAGACGACAGAGTCACCGGTGCGAAATCAGCGAGCTCAATGTTCCATTCGTACCAGTCGCTTGCCTGAACCACACTGGTATCGGTAAGGGGAACGTCTATGCGGGTGCCGACACTGTCCTGGAGACCCACGTACATAGCGGAAGGCACGTTACACGGATCGCCGTAGACGTAGAGTGCCAATGACTTGACGCCCTTCCTGGTGAAGTTCTGGGCAACAAGAAATTCGCGTTCGGCCTCTGAGTAGAATGGGAAGGCAGTGTTGTTATAGCCGAACGGCATGGACTGCAAGCCACCATGGATAGTAGTCTGCTCGGCAAATGGAGCGGCCAGGTAACCAACGGTCGAGCCGGTGCCGTTGCCCAGCCTGCCGGGTGGCGGGTCGGTGTAACCGAATCCATCTATCCACGTCTGGAATATCCTGTCGGGCGAAAAGTCGTTGTAGTCCTCGAAATCATCCACGATGACGTAGTCGGCAGTTGTAAAGCTCCACACGCCGCCTTCCCATATGTCGAGCCCGTTGACCTCGTCGATCCTCCAATAGTAAGTGGTATCCCACTCAAGCGGGGCCTCCGTCGGAACATAGCTGGTAACAGCCAGAGCACGTCGGCCTCGATATACACCGGGCGTTGTCGTATCAGCATCGGCGACAGCCGCCTTATCTGTGCCAAAGTAGATGTCGTGCTGAGCCGCATCTTCACCCGCCGTCCAGCGAAGGGTCGGCGTCTCCGTCACCCCGGTAGTTCCATTGCCCGGACTGGCGCCGCTCGCCCGCATCGGTGGTGATAACGCTCCCTGAGGGATGAGGTCCTTTGGCGTAGACGGGCTCTCCCACAGCAGTTGTGCTACCGCAGGCGATCCGCTGTCATAGTATTCCATCACAAGCGGGTACTTCTGTCCTCCAATCAGATCAATCGTACCTTTGGCCTCAGTCGCGGCTCGACGATTGGTCCATACGCCAATGACAAGCACATCATTAACCCACAGTCGTGCGCCATCATCGGTGTTCACGTAGAACGTGTAGGTCTCGGAAAACGCAACTTCCAATTCACCAACCCATCTGACCGAGAAATTGCCCGCCTGCAGCGTCGGATCCGGCGAACCGTCGCCCCAGTTGAAGTCGATCTGCTCGTCCATGCGGTCCAGCGCAGGAACGCCCGACAGATCGGTGTTGCGGTAATATTGTCCTCTAATACCGCCGCCGACACCCATCGTTGTGAAGCTCCAAACATCACCTTCGTGCTTGGTAGAGCCACCGGTATCGATCTCATCGATCCGCCAATAGTAGGTGGTGCTCATCGCGAGCGCACCGGGATCATAGCTCGCTGCAAGCGTATTGCCTTTGGACGTGCCCCCGGTACCGGCGGCTACAGCGGCCTGATCCGTACCGAAATATACGTCGTGCGAACCGGCCGTCGAACCACGTGTCCACGTAAGAAGCAATCCGGTCGGGTCCACCCACAGCGCCCCGTCAAGCGGGTTGGGCTTGTAGGCCTTCAACGGCGCAGCCATGAAGCTCCACACATCACCTGTGTGAACCGTCCCGGCAGCCTCCACCTCGTCCACCCGCCAGTAGTACGTAACACCACCGGTGACGCCAGCACTATGATAGTAGACCGTCCACCCCTGTCGGCCAATGTATATTCCCGTTGCGTCAGTTGTATCAGCGGCGGCCACAGCGTCTCGATCAGTGCCGAAGTATACATCGTGGAGTGCTGCGGTTTCACCGGCCGTCCACTGAAGAAGCGGAGAAATAACATCGTCGGCACCATCGGCTGGGCTGGGTTGCCAAGCCTTCACCCAGGGTTCTTTCACCAAGATACCGAGCATGTAATCAACCGCGTTGAGGAACATCTTCTCGCCCTCGGCGTTGAGATTGTACTCACCTCGCCCAAAGCCTGCGCCTTCGCGCGTTCCCGCGGCAAAGAACAGGCGTTTGCCGGCAGGGATTTGTCCGGAACCTGTGTAGAACTCCACTCCTGCTTCCCATTCAGCGATAAAGAGCCAGCCCTGGTCTGCCGCCTTGGCCACCAGCTCGCCATTGCCCACATCGATAACCGATGGGAATGACACCGTGCCCGAACCTACACTCTGGTCAAAGACGTCAACCTGATTCTCTGTGTCGAGTGCCACATCTTTGAAAATGGGATGGTGGGGGTTGACTGCCTCCAGCGTGGGAGTCCCACCGTCTTCCGCCAAGCTTGCGCTATTGAGCCAAAACCAACGGTTGTTCCTGCTGATGTACGCCGTTGTTAGTATGAGCGGCGTCGTGACCGAACTCCATTGTGTTGGCTCACTGCCGTTGTTGTAATTACCGCTGTCGCTGTTGCGACTGATGATTACTAAGTCTGCAGCGTTAAGTGCGGCTATCTTGTCATCATCAAGCGTCCGCCAGTATCCGTTCCCAAATGAGGCGCCTTCTTGATAATCAACCGTATGGCCCTGAGCCTCAAGCATATCCACCCACCCCTTGTCGTCGGGGATCTGGTCGACCAACTCATCATATCGGTCTGAAACCCAAATGATGTTGGCCGCCTGCGCCGACGACGCAATGCCTATGACCAAGGCCAAAAACAACAGTTTTCTCCACATAATAGTCCTCCTTCAGAATAGAGGATAAAATGGCTGTGCTCTGGCCACACGCCAAAACACGCGTCGTCCTCCACACGCCTCCCTACCTCTGCCTCAAGCAAGGCCTGTCTTGGACAACCTTCACAAATAGCATCTACACAGACCTCTCCCCAACCGTTTGTGCTTGCGCACCAGAATTCGGTCAGGTTCCAATTCTGCCTCCCTTCCAAGGAACCCGATACGGACCGTCGATTGATGAATAGGAGGTGCCCTTCCCGGATGCCGAGCTCAAGTTCATTCTGTGCGCATCCTTCACCAACTCCTCCTTCTCTCTTGAGAAACCACCAAAATTTGCCCGTAGAAAACGAAAATTCGCAGATCTAACCACATCTATGTTACCAAATCACCCAGCTTCACATCAAGAAAAATCCGCTCGCGAACACCTAATTTTGGTGCTGTTTTAGCCATTTGGAGTCAAGGCCGGCCCAAGAAGCGTCTCGTACGATTGGAGTGTCAGAAAGGAACCGCTCCAAAACAGCTGGGCGCCCCGAATGATTTCTTGACGACAGCGGGCACCACAAGAGGTTTCTTCATACACTCTCCTACAGATGCCAGGGGCTGCGCATGGTCCGCGCGAGCATTCGGTTGGCCTGCTCATTGTCGATGATACACTCGTTCTGCGGGTCCCATCTCAGCTTGCACTTGAGCGTCATCGCAATGTTGCCCAAGTGACAGATGGTCACCGAGCGATGTCCCACTTCCACCGGTGCGGCCGGTTCCCGGTGCTCCTTGACACAGTCGATGAAGTTGCCGTGGTGATCATTGCTCTTGTATAGATGAATCTCGTCGGGTGCTATTACAGATGTAGTCACCGATTCCGGCTTGCATGTAAGTCTGCCCTTGAGCAATTGAATCCAGCCGTCGGTGCCCTCGAAGCGCAAGAGATCATCTGTCTGGGTCCTGCAAGTCAGCTCCACCCCGTTGGCGTACCGAGCCCTGAAATCGACTTTGGTGACCGTGGAGAACAGGCCGTCAGCCGGGAACTCGCCGCCCAAATCTTCAAACTCGACCGGGCCGGTGTCGTCGGTCCCGTTGGCCCATTGGGCGATATCGATTTCGTGCGCGCCGAGGTTTGTCGTTTGGCCGCCGGAGTAGTCCAGGCCAAACCTGAAGGTATAGAGACAGCGGGACTTGTGATAAGGAGCCCAAGGGGCCGGGCCCAACCACATATCGTAATCCAGCCACTCCGGCACCGGCATAGGCTGCCAATCGCTGGGGGGAGCTTCCTTGTTGTTGGGCCCTACGGTTGTGACGACCTTCTTGAGTCTACCGATTCGACCGTTACGCACCAGCTCGCAGATGAAGCGGTACTGCTGGCTCGAGCGCCGTTGGGTACCGGTCTGGAAGACAACGCCGTACCGCCGGACCGCCTCGACCATGGCCCGTCCTTCTGTGACCGTAAGGCTCAAGGGCTTCTCGCAGTAGATATGCTTGCCGGCCTCCGCTGCCATAATCGCTGGGATCGCATGCCACTGGTCCGGCGTGGTGATGCAAACGGCGTCGATGTCGTCGCGCCGCAGCACCTCACGGAAGTCACGGTATGCAGTGCAATCCTTGTATTCACCGGATCGGTTCTTCCGGGCATAGTGATCATCCACAATCTTGCGAGCCGGTTCACGGCCGAACCACGGGCCCTGCCAACCTTTCTTATACCAGTGACCATACTCGTTGCTTGCCTTGACTACATCACAGACGGCAACAACCTGGACGCCCGGCTGATTCAGAAACGCCCTCATATTGTTTGTGCCCATGCCGCCCACACCTATGAAGCCCATCGTTGTGCGACTGCTTGGAACAGGACCGTTCGCACCCAGTGCCGACGAGGAAACAACGTATGGAAGGCCTATTACCCCGGCTGCTTTGTTCAAGAATTCGCGGCGGCTGATCTCCTTGCACTTCATAATGTCACTCCAGACTCTTTGGCCCGCACCCAAGTCCCAATATGGAAGCGCTGTGGCGTACTGTCGGCGATTATACCGCTTACGGTCCGAATAACCACTGGAAAAATCTGAAGGCTCTCCTCCGCGTCTCCACACTCCGGGACCCGAATTGGCCAAGTGACGGGAGAACTGCGGCATGAACTACAAACGACCACGCTCCCTGGCGTGGTCGTTTGCTTCTACGGTCCATACAAATGTCCCGCCTGCGACGGCAAGGCCGCGGACGGCAATCCAGTCAACGTGAGCTTCCCTCTCCTGACCCTTCAATAAGAATTCAAGGAGACTCAGGTGCCGGACGGCGAGGCCTTGACTCTGTGGAGTCGGGATCCGTTCTGCCCTTACGCTCGGGCTGAACGCCAGGGCCCGCTCTGCCGAAGCCTTCCGGTGGCCCACCACCACCTCCTCGTCTGCCCCAGCCTCCGCCGACACCGCCGCGACCACCCATGCCTGGGCCAGGCCCACCGGGACCCGGTCTGTCCATGTCTCTGGCGGGTCCGCGAGGGCCAGGTCTCCCGATGCCTGTATTGGGCCCAACCGGCCCCGGCCTCCTTCCAGGTGCCCACGGTGGCGACACGCCCGGCCGGGGCTCGCCTCCGCGCCGCATCATCATGGCCCCGCGCTGCCGACCCACACCGATACCCCTTGTGCACCATCCACACCGGGGACATCCGCCCATGGCCCAGCCACGGAAGCGAGGCCCGCCCCCACCGCTGCACCACACGCCTCGGCCGCGCCACGTATCCCGTGCAGGCCGGTCCGTTGTCCGTCGCCTTGCCCACTGTCTCTGAATCTGCCCCCGCATCCCCTGCCCGTACATCGGGTCCATCCGGCCTCTACGCCATTGTCCTTGCCCTGCCTGGGAACGGCCTCGTCGCCCCTGGGCGCTGAGATCGCTAACGCTCGCAAGCAGGACTGTCGCCACAATCCCTAACACAATTTTCTTTGACATTTCCTGTTCCTTTCACTGTGAATCCGGTTCTGCCGCAGTATCATAACCCTTCTGATAGGTTAGTGGAAGTTCTGCAAGAAAGGTTACACATAGGATCGCAAATGCTTGTTGATAAGGGAGATACGCTGTGATATAAGGTTCAGTGTAAGTCGCCGGGCCTTTGATCCGAGCGACAAGCTCTTACGAATAGTAATGCACACAGGATCGTCGGATAACCTGACGCTCCGCAGAAGATCATCGAGGACAAGGCAGGCGAACATGGCGAGTCTCAAGTCACGGAGAGTTCCCATGGCATTATTGAAAGTAGTCGCAACCGCGGCATTGGTAACGGTCGCTGCAACAGCTCGTGCCGCAGGACAGTTGCCTGGCCTCGCCCGATACAGGGCTGTGCTGCCGGAGAATCCGCATGCAAAGCAGGTAGCCTCACTTGAGATCGGCGTAGCGCCGGCATCGGATCGGCCCGGCTGTAACTGGAATCGACTTACCGCCACCAAAGTCAATGGAGACTCCTTCACAATTTGGCTGCTTACCGACGCGGACCCATTCACCTCCACTGCGCCGGAAGAGATCGCCTACCACCGGTACATTCTGCAGGAACCGGGGCGATCACCCATCGAATATATAGACCGGCGAACGGGCAGAGCGCTACCGCCCTTGTTCGGTTTCGCCGAGCAGCTTCTTCCTCGTGCTAATGGCACGAGTCAACAGACATTGTTCGAGAAAGGCACATATCTCGGGCATCTTCTGGTACGCGCCAAGACCCTTGAGCCGACGGATGTGCGGCCACCCAAGAGTGTCACCAGACTTACGTTTCGCAGCGATCTGATCATCGGCACCGGGCGTAACTTCCGTGATGACGGAAAGGGGCGAAAGAGCAGAAAAGACAATTACAACTATGTCCCGTTCACAGAGCGGAACTACGAAGAGATGATCGCCGCAGGCATCAACTATTTCACCGCCAAAGGCGAGCAGATTAATTGGGTATGTCACCGTCCCGTCTTCTATGATGGCTATAGCCCCGGCATCGCCTTTCCAGAAGAACTATATCGCCCCAACTTCCTGGGTTTGCGGATGTTTATAGATGAGCCGGCTTGCCGCCTGGCCGGAGAATATCCACCCGGTGCCCCTCTCAGCAAAGCGGTTGAGATGATTCACGAACACATCCGCGAAAAGATGAACAACAAACAGTATCGGAACCTGCTTGTGGAAAACGGCATAAACCTTGGCTCGCTGAATCTCACAGAACCGGCTCTGCCGATCTGGGAGACGTACATCGGGACAAGCTACTATCAGCTCGAAGCCAACCCAGTCGGCATCGTACAGGAATGCCGCTGGCGCATCGACCCCAACGCCGACTCAAGGCAAATCCTTATGCTGCAAAGGATCAACGAGGAATTCGACGTCGATATCCCCATAACGCCGAAGAATCTCTTTCTCTGGTTCTACTCGCAGATGCGCGGCCCGGCTCGGGCCTTCAATTCCAAGTGGGGCATGAGCATCTACGGCCAGGCCGAGCCTCATCTGCGATTGCCATCTATGAAACTGGCATACGACCTGGGCGCGGAGTTCATTTGGTTCTGGACGTCCGACCACGACCACCACGTGACATACGATGAGCAACTGTCCCTTGCCCGGCAAATCACGGAATACGCCAAAGCCCATCCACGACCCGATCTCGACAAGTTACGCCGCGCCGCTACTACCGCCATTGTACTTCCGTACGGATACACGCTGCCGACATGCTGGCAACTGCACACGTGGGGCACGCACATCTATCCCCTCAGCCGCAAGAATCGCTTCGGGCTGACGTACAAACAGGTCCTAACCCCTGCCATAGAGGAAATCGCCCGCTGTTTGAAGGATGACATTTCCTATGACGTCGTCCCGGCCGGCAATTACTTCGACCGCGCCGGATACGACAGAGTTGTCCGGATCAGGGAAGACGGTGCGATATCAATCGCGGTCACGATTTCCAACCCCGGTTCTTAATCCGAATACGCCAGGTCTCTGGCCAGGCTTGTATATCCCGCGATTTGCAGCATTGTCAGCTGATGGTGTAATCTCAAGCTGATGATTCTGTCCGAATAAGTTGCCCTTTGCGCCACTGCCCTCTCAATCTCACTATCGATCGCCGCGCTGTGGCCGCCAGAACCTCCACCTTGAAACGCCCCTCTCATTCCGTTCTTGTTCGTATGAAACGCTATCTTCACGGCTCTCAGTGCCAGCTTGTCGTCGAACAACCACCTGTGCCCGTGCGTATCCAGGTAGTCCATAAGCAACAGCATATCACGCTCAACATTCTGAGCGTACGCCTGAATCTTGGTGATGTACCTCTGGCAATAGCCGTATGTCTTCAAGTCGCTGACGGCGTTGTTTTCTATGGCAATCTCGCTGTCCTCGCTGAGATAGTCGAGACTTCCGTCACAATACTCGGGGTCGTAGCGCACCCTCAGAGTGGTCGCGAACTCGAAACAGGGTAGCAGCATTCGCTGCAGCACGCTGACAGCATTCTCGTAATCGTCACCAAGCGCCCCCCTGGCGATCGACTTTCGCAGTTCCAGGACCGTCTCTCGCGCGCCGTCGAACTGGTTCAGCCATCCCGCGTTCTCTTCTCCGGGCCAGAGCAACACCTGAGAATTGAACAAGTCGGTGCCGTAGTGCTCATTAAGGCGCTTGATCGCCCTTCCCGCACCTGTGGCAACTTTCCGTGTTATCAGAAAGAACCAGAACCTCCGTGACATCATCTTTGGGATCTGCTTAATGCCATCGATTCTGCCGAAACCGACATCATGTTTTATGTCTGTAACGGTCGCATTGCCGGTGTACTGTTCAAAAAGCTTCGTGTCACTGCGGTCAAAGTATGCACCGTCGCACTCATCCTCGTACAAGCCGAGGCGAAAACCAATTTTGCCGGCCTGACTCGACTGCGGCAGAGCGTGCTTCACCGCATAGATAGATGTAATGATAAATCCTTCCCGTGACTTCTCCATACTGTCACTGAGGGGCTTCTCGGTCATTATCGCCGTGACAAGATCGTCGATGTCCCTTTCATTGGCGGCTCCTAGTCGTTTCAGCACGCCTCCATCCCATTTGCTGATCTCGGTCCTTATGTGCTCTCTGTCGGCAAGTATCTGGTCTCGCTCGGCTTGCCTCTGCTCGCGACTGTACCTGATATCCGACTCATACCAGAAGACCTTGTCCCACAGCACATTCAGATGTTCCAACACCCGCGACTTCTTGTAATCCTCCATCAGGTTTAGATCGTTCGCCTCCGCAACCGCCGTCAGCCGCCTGGAAATCGTTCGCGGGATATACTTCATCGAGGCCCCGATACCCAGTAACCCTCCGCCGACTACGAAGGGCGCCACCAGAGCCTGCAATCCCGTGAAGCCGGGAAGGCCGAGATAGCTGGAAAGGTAGCCGGATGAGGTAATGCCCGCCGTCCAAATCGTCGCTCGGGGGCTCTTGCGCATCATAACCGTGCCGGCCCGGCTGAGCAAATCCTGCGCGCTGGCTAACCTCCAAAAGTCTCTGAACGGCTGTGAGTTGCTACCTCTTTCCCTCTTCATGCCGGACACTTTCTGCCTGAAAGGCCTCTCATAATCTGCACACACCTCTGGGCAGGCTGAATACCGAGAGACGCTCTCGTCTAAGTGGAGCCGCCGGATACCCCGCCTGAGAAGACGAACGCCATCGCCTGCGAACTTTCGATGTTCAACGGCTCGACGGCCTCCTTAGGGAAGATCACGACATTGCCGGCGAAATTGTAAGATTGCGGCATGTAGACCGCAACGTGGTCCGCGATCCCCAGATTCTCAAGGCTCTCTCTTGTGACAAAGCCGACCACCTTCGCGGCCCCACCGGGCGCAACTGCGGCAAGCACCGGTTTGTCGAAGCTCTTCTTATCGCCCGCAAATGCCTCGATCACGTCCTTGACGGCCGAATAGAGCAGCTTCACCAGCGGCAACCGCGTAAATATCCCCTCTACAAGCGCAAAGAGCTTCCTGCCCACAAAGTTCGACGCCAGAAACCCAATGACCCAAATCAATACGACGAGGAGCAAAAGGCCCACGCCGCGGTACGGTATCTTGAACAGATCGCGGCAGATCCCTTCCACAGTTGTGAACGCCCACACAAGCAGAACAACAGTCAAGGTAATAGGTACGAATACCAGTAGTCCCTTTACGAAATAGTCTACGAGCTTTCTCATCGTGCTTCTCCCTGTAAAAGATGATGTCGTCAATTAACCAAGGGTCAAACGTGGACCTGCCATTCTGCATACCAGATTTCGCCAATAAGCACAATGCCCTTGCCTGGTTTGTTCGCCCACAACCGGGCGCTATCGGGTGCTCAAGTCGCCAGCCGCACGGCACTTGACGAGGCCTCCGAGAAAGGACACGTGGAAGTCGTTGACCTGCTCGGCAAGCACGGGACAAAAGACAAGTGAAGTCCTTCCGGGCAAGGCGGGGGCCCTACTGCATCGTGGGAGTCTCAAGAACTGACAACACGATGACACGGAGGGCCTTTTACTAACATGAAGGGCGAGAAGCCGAGTTTCGTTGCCTCTCGCTCGGATCGGATCTTACACTAATCGGGGAGACAAGATTTGAACTTGCGACCTCTGCGTCCCGAACGCAGCGCTCTGGCCAAACTGAGCTACTCCCCGGTCGGCTGGGACTATACCATATCAGGTCCTTGCCTGCAAGCTACAATAAATTTACGGGATCCATGTCTATCGCGACTTTGACGGCCGGCCGAACGGCCCGCTGGTCCCTAAGACTCGTGAACAGCTCGCGAAGGACGCCCGCCTTGGGTGCCTGGACTACTATCTGCATCCTGTGGAAACGCTGGACGCGGGTTATCACTGCCGGCATGGGACCGCGGATGACTGCAGCCAGACCGCTGCGATCAACAATTGCGTCGAGCCTCTCCTTGATCTCTTTGCTGGCGACGTCGAGCTTCTCGAAATCCATATCCCGCATGACGACCCGCGCCAGTCGCCAATATGGGGGCAGATTGCAGGCCTTGCGGTGCCTTAGCTCCTCGGCCACGAAACCGTCAAAGTCTCCTTTTACGGCAAATTGGATTGCGGGCTGATCCGGCAAGAAAGTCTGGACATAAACGGTGCCCTTCTTGACCGAGCGGCCTGCGCGACCGGCCACCTGTGAAATCAGTTGGAACGTCCGCTCATTCGCCCTGAAATCAGGCAGATAAAGCGACGTATCAGCACTGATAATTCCGACCAATGTCACATTGGGAAAGTGCAGTCCCTTTGCCAGCATTTGCGTTCCCGCCAAGATGTCGATCCTGCCCCGGCCAAACTCGCTCAGGACGCGATAGTAGTCCCTACCGGCCATCGAGTCAGTGTCGACCCTTGCTACACGGGCCTGCGCAAACTTGGTGGCCAGCTCCTCCTCCAGCCTTTGCGAGCCAAGGCCAATCATCGCCATGCGCTTGCCGCACAGAGGACATTTTTCCAGCACAAGTGTCTGCGCCAGACAGTAGTGACATACAGCGTAGCCGTAGTCTATGTGTCGTCCCGTGACAGTCCGCATTCGGCTGCTATCCGACGTCCGTGACTTGTGAAAGGTCAGGGTCACGTCACAGTTGCGACAATGGAGGGTGTGCTTGCAGGACGGGCAGAAGACAAAACTGCTGTACCCGCGCCTGTTCAGAAGCAGAATCGTCTGCTCGTTTTTTTCGAGGGTCTCGCTGAGGCGTCGGGCCAAGGGCTCGCTTATCAGCTTGACGCCATTGTGCCCCCCCAGGCCCTGCCGCATGTCGATCAGCTTCATCTCCGGCATCGGCAAATTCATGACCCTTTTCGGCAAAAGCGCAAGGCTGAAATGCTCTCTTTCATCACAATTGCGCAGCGTCTCCAGCGAAGGCGTCGCGCTGCCCAAAATACAGAGCGAATTTGCCAACTGTGCCCGCTTGACCGCCACATCCCGGCCGTTGTATCGTGGGACCGTGTCCTGCTTGTAGCTCGGCTCGTGCTCTTCGTCCACGACGATAAGCCCAAGATTGTTCAGCGGGGCAAAAACAGCAGAGCGAGCGCCGATCACCACATCGGCCTGGCCCGCTTTTATCTTCTGCCACTGCACGTTGCGCTGCGCGGCCGTAAGCCCTGAATGCATCACAGCTATCCTGGCGAACCTTGCGCTGAATCTCTGAACCGTCTGAGCGGTAAGTGCAATCTCAGGTAGCAGGACAATTGCGCTCTTGCCTTTCTGCAGAACCGCCTCTATCGCCCTCATATAGATCTCGGTTTTGCCGCTATCCGTGACACCGTGCAGGAGCGTGACGGCAAATTGTCCCGCGTTTATCTGGCCCGTTACGTGAGCAAATGCCGCTTGCTGGTCCTCGTTGAGGAACACTTCAGGTGTTTCAATCGAAATCCCCTCGGGAATGGCAGGCAAGGACTTCAATACGGTCTTCTCTACTATCCTGACGATTTGCCTCTGCGCCAACCGCTTGATACAATCACGGCCGCATCCGACCGAATCCAGCACCCGCCGCAGCCCCACCGCAGTCTCGGAACCAAACGCCCTGTTGCTGCGCAGGTATTGAACAATATGCTTTTGCTTCTTGCCCCTCAAATGCTCAGCCTCAGCGTCCGCCCCATCAGCAAGATAGACACATTGTTGCGTCCTGACTCCCGCGGCTTTCTTGACGGCTGCCGGCACCATCGCCGCCAAAACCTGGCCCAGCGGGCAAACGTAATAGCTGCTGATCCACCGCGCCAGGGCCATCAACTCGGAATCCACCAGCGGCTCTTTGTCCACGATGCGCGAGACAACCTTGAGTCGGATGCCTCGGTCCGCGCTTCCAAACGTGTCTTCTTCAGGGACATCGGCCTCGACGCAGAAGCCCGTTTCGGGTTTGTCCTTTCTCCCAAACGGGACCTCGACCCGCTGGCCCACCTGAATCGGCCAAATCTCATCCGGCACAAGGTAGCCAAACTCCCTATCCGCCGCCGACTCAAACGCGACGCGGATCGTGTGACCGCACAAGGGCTCTTGCTCTGCCCGTTCCGTCGAAAACAGACTGTCCATCTGGTACTTGCTCATACCTCAAGGTGGTGTGTGCATATCCAATTTCGAAGCCCACAAGCGCCGACCAGAACCGCCCACGGCATTCACCGCACCACTACTGGATGATGCCAAAGGCCATTATAGGAGCCCCTGGAAAGGCCACAGAAGAGTCGGAGTGGCCCAAGACAATTCCATCACTCAGACAGACAACGGTGTCCTGCAACTTGCCAAAAGCGTTGTATATCTTGGCAACGGGCTGTCCCTTCTTGACCAGGTCCCCCGGCCCGGCCAAGAACCTGATGATGCCGCTGGCCGAGCCGACGGGCTGGGATGAGAACTCCAGCATCTTACCGCTCACCGCCGCCGGCAGGTCAAAACTGAAGGCCTCGCCCGGCTGTTCTACCATGTCAAGATGCGCCAGAATCGCCAGGATTGAATCTACACCATACGCGACGTTTTGCTCGTTCACGACATACGATTCGCCCAGTTCAATCGTCAAGGCCGGGACCCCGTGGCGGAGCAGGCTGTTGGCAAAGCTACTGCTCACCTGCTCGGTTTCGAGGATGACCAGGAAGCCCGCTTTGCCCGCGATCGTTGCAGCTTGCTTGTACGCCTTTTGATGGCCGCCGCCCGGGCTCGGTTCTACCACCACATACGGGATCGATTTCATCCAATCGTTGTGAAGGTCCAGAACCAGGTCGGGATTCGTCTCTGTGATTGTGGCAAATATCTTTTCGGCTATCCTCTCGGCCAGAGAACCGTTCGCGCGGCCCGGAAACGACCGGTTGAGGTCTTCCCTGCTCAAGGTGATGTTGCGCGATCCAGTCTCGAAGCCGATGGGATTCATCAAAGGAAAGGCGTATACAGAACCTCTCAGCAGGTGTTGCTTCTGGATCCTCTTGAAAACCTCCTGAATCGTAACGATACCAGTAACCTCATCTCCATGAATACATCCGGCCAGCCAGACAACAGGCCCCTGCTCGGCACTCTCGACCGACATGAAAGGTAATCGGCGCCTGGACAAATCAGAGCCGGTCAATATCTTCAGGAACGAGTACCTCACCTTCTGGGGGACACCCTGGCTCTTACCCGTCGCCATACCCTTTTCTCTCCTTCTCAGACGCTTCGTGATTCGTATCGCCGCACATGGTACGACCACAGCTGCGCTCGAGCAGACAGCATACGGCCACATCCATACGAAGACTCTCGGTCCGACATTGGCAGAACCGGTCGCCGATCACGCTACCCACCACTGCATGCGTATACACCCGCATCGCGCCGGGCCTGGGCCTTTTCCGATATCACAGTATCCTCGCGTACATCAAATCCGGCCCCTGCAATCAGCACCCTTATATAATCCAGGTGCGGACATGGGGGACTATGATAGTTGTCCTTTGTAATGCAGGAAGACAACTGCACAACCAATCTGTCCTTCTTAACTTGCTCGTGCTTCTTGATCTGGCGGCTCACGTGGCTGAGCTTGCGATGTAGCGCCTTGCCGCAACAGCCGCCGCAAGTAAGAGTCAATATGCGGTATTCCCTATCCTGGGGATAGTCCGCGAAGCCACCGGTTCGCTCGGCGAACGCCTTCTCACAGCAAAAGCCTGAACAGCGCTCTTTCACTATATGGCACTGTACTACCACGACGTAATCCTTATCCTTCACATCCACCATGACGTTATCCTCAGTTAAGTGTCCCTGCTCTGAGCGGCGAAACGAAGACACCACCGGCGGTCAGCAATTACGGCACACTGCGCGGCGTCTCAAAGCTTGAAGTATTTCGTAGCCACCTCGTTTATGTGATCGCCGATCGCCAGAGCCGCCGTTGCAGCCGGCGACGGAGCGTTCAAGACATGGACGGAATTTCCGCGGCTCTCTATCTTGAAATCATCGATCAGCGAACCGTTCGACGCCAGAGCCTGAGCTCGAACCCCCGCTTTGCCTGGTTTTATCTCGTCGGCGGTAAGCGACGGAACCAATCTCTGCAACTGCCGCAGGAATAGCGTCTTGGAAAAGGCCCGTGTATATTCGCCGAGCCCGTAGAGCCAATGCCGCAGACACAGCCGCCATGTCCCCCAGTAGGACAGCGAATCCCAGGTATCGGTCAGGTCGAAGTCGGTTTTGCCGTAGCCCTCCCTCTTGAAGGAGAAAACTGCATTCGGGCCACATTCCACCGAGCCATCGATCATACGCGTGAAATGAACGCCCAGGAAAGGAAACGCCGGATCGGGCACCGGATATATCAGGTTCTTGACCTTCTGGCTCGCCTCTTCGGTCAGCTCATAGTAGTCTCCCCGGAAGGGAATTATCCTCATGCCCGGATCCACCCCATCCATTTTCGCAATCCTATCACTGTGAAGTCCGGCGCAGTTGATGATGTACCGTGTCGCAAGAGCCCCTTCATTCGTCACAACCTTGGTGTAGAAATCGTGTTTGTCGAAAGCCGTCACCTCGTGAGAAGTCAGGATCTTGTTGGCCTCTCCCTTTTTCTCTATCAGCTCGGCCAGCTTCTCCGCCACCCGAACGAAGTCAATTATGCCCGTGCAAGGCACACGTATGCCCGCTATGGCCGAGCAGCACGGTTCGATTTCCTTTATTTCGTCCGGCCCGATCTTCTCGATTCCCTCTATTTGGTTTTGCTGGCCATTGTCGAAGACCTTATCGAGGTTGGGTAACTCGCTTTCGTCTGTTGCAACGATGACTTTGCCGCAAATCTCATAGGGTATCTTGTGTTTCTTTGCAAAGGCCACCAGTTGCTTTCGGCCCTCGGCACAGGTCTTGGCCTTGTTTGAGCCAGGGGTGTAATACAAACCCGAATGAATAACGCCGGAATTATGCCCGGTCTGGTGACTCGCCAGGCTGTCCTCCTTTTCCAGCACAACAATACGAACATCGGGGTGCGACAGCGTAATCTTATACGCGGATGCCAGACCCACTATTCCTGCCCCTATGACAACGATATCAAAGTCGGTCTTTTCGCTCATCGGCTACATCCTCGAACACCGTAGTAAGTGGCCGACCCATACAATAGCCAACGCCGCCTGCGCCGTCAATTCAGAAACGCATAACGCACAGAACAGACGCTCTTTCTGAAAGAAGTTGCGAAGGCATCGGCCGGGGCAGGAGAAATGTCGAGATTCTGCCGGCACTCAGCGGGTGGCGGCGAGCTCGGAGCCGTCACATATCGGGCACCACCTCGGGGTAGACCTGGCCGGTCGGACTTATCTTGAACACGTAGATGAGCCCTGGCCGCAGCTTGGAGTAGACTACGTTGCCGTAGATGGCCTTGATGTCGTAAGCCTTGAGCTTCTCGGGGTCGTTTGCCAGCTCCCAGATCCCTGACCAGAAAAGTTGCCTCTGGTTAACGGGCAGGGCTTCGAGCAAGTCGCGGTATCTCTTTGGCTCGGCACCGGGCTTCTCTATCGCGAAGCCGTCCTTCGGCGCCATGTGCTCGCCGTAGACCCTTCTCCACAGATACAAGGCCCGCGTCTGACCATCCATCACCATTCTGTCCCCGAATCTGACAACCAGAGCATCAAAATGGATCACGTCGCCTTCAATCGTGTAATCCCGCTGAAGAATCTGCGTCAACTTGTCGTCTCTCGCCGTCTCGACGAACCGTATCGTGGTGACGATTTCGCCGTCGTTCACATCCTGTGCAATCACCTTGGCGTAGCCTATTTGCTCCTCAAGCGTGAGGTTGGTTATCGCCTTCTTCAGATGCTTGTTCTCGGTCAGAAGTTCATGTATGGTCATGGCCCCATGGTAGAAACCTCGCGCCAGATATACAAAGAGCCCAAGCAATACGCCGACCATCACAAAGACCAGGAACCTTGTTTTCTTCCGTTTGGCCCCCATTAGTACGTATGTCTCCTGAAACTGGCCGCTCAGTCGCGGCCCAAAAAAGCCCTCCCTTTTCCTATCTTCGGCGATGCATCCTTTTTCTCTGCAATTTTTCGGATGGTGATCGACCCTGTGTGGGAAACCCCAAAGCCTGGTTGGGACGAGAGCAAATATGCGAGTTTGCGCGATGCCTGCTGCCCAAGTTAGGGGGCTTACGGAGTTGGGCTGTCGCTGTCGAGCCAGTTCTCCGCCAGGCCGGCCAAGTCGAATAGATTGACCGTGCAATCCTCGTTGACATCGCCAAAGAGTCTCCCGCCGCAGCGCACCAAGTCTCTGCAAGTCTCCGGTGCATACGTGCACGTCAATTTGCAGAGCCAATGGTAGAAGTAGTCGTTGTACTCCTGCAAAACAACTGCCGCCATCCCCTCTGTGTAGCCATTCCAGGAGTTGTAAACCAGTCCATCGGCACCGTAGTCCTCCACCATCTCGGTAAGGGCCAGCATCCATTGCAGGTTCAGCCCGTATCGCACTGAGCTCGGGAAGACTATGTGCGCATCGTATCCGGGCGAGACATCCATCAGGAAGGGAACACCGGTGCCCGACCAGCCGGCAGAAAATGTGCGTTTCCAGTTGATCAACAGATCATCGTCGGAGGAACCTTTCCAGATCTCCGGGATAAAGCACATAACACCCAGGATAGACGACTCGGTCTTCAGATACGGGCCGGTTGTCTGCCAGTAGGGCTTGAAGGCGCCCGGGGCGTATGTGCCCGGCGGAAGAGCGTCGATAAAGAACCCAACTCGGACGCTGGTCTGGCGGTACACTTCATCTGCAATGGCTCCAAAGCCGTTCGCATAGGCGGCGTGCTCAGCCGATCCCAGATTGTTGGAAGAAGCGTGAATGATCGCGACGGCATATCGCGCCCGGCCGCTACGGTCATAGACCTGCGCCCACTTGCCCGACCAGCTTCGTCCGTGCGCTGCCTCAAGGTACCGGCGAATGAGGTTGACGATCTGACTGACCGTCCCGGGGGCCACGTCCTTGCCCCAGCGAGGAAACTCATTCCTAAAATTCCAGTCCGCGCGGGACTCGATAAACGGCATTATGAAAATCGGCTTGCCGACAGCCGCCGCAAAAAGCTCATCGTGGGCCTGGGGTGAACACTGCATGGGGGCCCAGGGCGTCCAGGCCGTCGTGCAGCCCAAAAAGTCCTCGCCCCAGGACGACATCACTGCTACGTTTATCCCCGCAGATACCATCCGGTCCAGAGCAAACGCCCTGTTTTCCGCGCTCTCGGCCCAGTCCAGATGGCGTTCGTCGGCGGGGTGAACTGTGTAGAGAGACATATTCGGCGGTGCACTGCACTCGTACGGCTGGGTTCCGTCCTTCGCCTGGCCCGGGAAGAACAGCGTGGCCTTGATTCTCTGATTCTCGAAGCCGCCATTGGCCAAACGCCCCCAAATCGGGATCGCCGGAGGCATCGGGGTAATGGAGCCGCCCGCGCACGTCGCCGCCAACACAAGTACCAGCGAGGACATCTTCAGATTTGTCATCTTCGCCGCCCTCCCACGAAAACTTCAGCACTCACAAAACAGATAATCAATTATACATCACTGCAACAAAACCTCCAACCGAAAGACTCCCGCCGAACCGGCGGCCAACCGGCAAAGGTCCGCCTCCTGCCTTCTGTCTTCTGACTTCTGACTCCTGTCTTCTGACCGCAACTGGCTTTGTTTGGCTTTGTTTTCCGCGACCCCCGAGCGCCAGTCTATTCCCGTAACATCCTGTTATGACTGCATTTGTGTCCATTTCACCCTCTGGGAAATTGGCTTTGTTTTTTCAAATCGTGCTCCGTCATATCGCGCCCATCCGTCGCGTTTAGGATTTCTCGCCCAGTGCTTCGGGCTGCCGGCCGCAGGCCGGGTTTGGCTTTGAATTGGCTTTGTTTTTCCGGAGTCCCAAAGCGGCAATATCACCATACCCCGTTGTTTGCAAAGAGCTTAGGTTCATTTCGGCCCTCCGAAAATTGGCTTTGTTTTGCAAAATTTGCTTTCATCTTGCGCGACCGGGTCTTGCGACCATTTGCCCCATCTGGAGGGCCCCCGCCGACCGCAAACACGTGCCAAGTGTTTCTCCTGCAAGGGCTTAGGCCCCGACGTCCAGGAGCGGCCTCGCCTTGGCGTCAGTCAATGTTACTCATCTGTAATCTACCATAGCCAACCGTGATGTTGGCATTTTAGTTGTATACATACTATACCTCGTCGGCTCCCGCGTCAAGCAAAATCCTCGCCAAGTGAGACGAATTTGCCCGCGGCTGTGGTACATGTGAGACCCCATGAAGCTCAACAACACCTACACCAACCAACCTGAAACAAGGGCGATCCACACAGTGCGTGTCCTCATTATAAGCTCCCGAAATCTCTTAGTCCCAAGCTCCCCAATCACTCAGTACAGGCAGGTGCAGGGCACGAAGTCCTCGCCCCGGGACGACATCACGGCAACGTTTATCCCCGCAGATAGCATCCGCTCCAGAGCAAACGCCCTGTTTGCCGCGCTCTTGGCCCAGTCCAGATGCCGTTCGTCGGCGGGGTGAACCGTATAGAGGGACATGTTTGAGCCCGGACTCCACTCGTACGCCCGGGTTCCGTCCTTCGCCTGGCCGGGGAAGAACAGCGTGGCGCTGATTCTCTCATTCTCGAAGCCGGGATTGGCCAAACGCCCCCATACCGCGATCACCGCGGAACTCGTTGCAACGGGACTGCCGAGGCACGCGGCCGCCAAGACAAGTGCGACCGCTGGCATTCTCGGATTTGCCATCGTCACTGCCCTGCGACAGGGATCGCACTTCACACAAGGCAGATGGACGGATCAAACATAATTATGGCGGAATTTCCAACGGTGAGCCTCTTAGCCAATTGGCCGCCAACAGGCAGAGGTCCGCTGCGTCCACAAATCCATCACGGTCGAAATCCGTACCAACATCATACTCAGCCTGTGCCTTGGAAGTCAGCCAGCGTGCTGAGAGGATGGCATAATCATCAAGATCAACAATGTCATCCCGGCTGGCGTTGCCCTCCAGAAGTGTGCCCAGGTCCAACGACGTCTGTGGAGCTGAAATGACTACGCTCCTCCTGGCATTGGTGAGAGTCGACTGGCCAACCGCGGTGACATCATAGGTTCCCGGCGTGACACCTGTAATCTCACAGATAGCCGCGTTCTCGGTAGCGGACTTGGTGGTGGTCAAGTCGAACTCATGAGTCGGAGTATCGTGCAACACATCAGCGCCTGTCGCAAAGAACTTGACGGTCAACGGAACCGCCCACCCATCATCGGGGCGTCCGTCTCCTTGAAGAACCACGGAAACAGATACTGGGACTTCCGCCGCTGGCCCAATCGGGCCTATGCTGACTACCGCTTGGGGGACATGTGATGCGGGTATATTTGTGGCGGCTTGGATGCTCCTCTGCTCGCCGGAGCTTAGTTCGGATGTGAAGTGACAGCCTAAGTCAATTGCAGTCGCCTGGATGAGCATATTGCTGGCTACAAAACCCGCTTCTAAATGAGCGTACTCCTGCCCCACATAAGAGGAATCAAGACAGAGTATGACATAACACGGGGCCAGGGGCAGGCCACCGACAGCAGCCCGCAGGCCGTCTCTAAGACCGGCAGATTGTGGACCGATTCCGTCATCGGCCGACTGCAACCTGCGCCTGACATCAGGAGGGTCCAGTTGCTCGATTCTATGGTCGCGGGTAGTCAGGTTCGTGCTGGGATTTCTATTGTGATATCGATACACACCGTTTTCGTTCACCAGATAGATGCTCCGGGTCAAATAGTAGTTGGCCCAGGCAGAAGGAACGGTCAAACCGGCCTTACCACTCGGTCGGTGGTCTGTGCAGCCATATCCTGCCCATAGAATCTGCGAGATTTGCTGCAGTGTCAAATTCGTTTGAGCAAAGCTGCTGATGTAATTGAGATTGGCAAGCACCTCTTCAAGGCTATTGTCGCCCGTGGTTGAAGGATCCGGCAACCACCCAGGCTCGCCTTCCGGCACAGAGCAGTGCGCCGCCAATTCAGTTGTCAAGGCGTTGGCTGGCTGCGCTCCAAAAAACAGCCTTACCTTTGGGTATCCAAGCCCCTTCGGGCAGCTCGCCATTGAAGATTCCGTGCTCCGGCACAAAGAAACAGAGGCCAGCAGTGCCGGCATAAACGATACCCCGGTATCGAAATGAAGCTGGCTTTCATATATGATCGCGAAGGCACCATCGTCCCTCGCGTCATCTGAATGCCAACTGAGTGAATGGCCAACTGGGTCATATAGATATGTCGCGGTTGGTGTGGCGACATATGTATCCCTCCGAGCCCCTGTGACCGGAGCTCTTCCCGCAGCCCAGACGATGTTACTCAACTGCTGGGTACTGGCGGCACCACGCAGGGAATGCTGTGAATACCTGCTGTTAAGGCACAGCTCCACAGAATTATCTGTAACTATCGGCGAAGGGAGCTGGTCCGCGTCTGTGGCCGCAGGCTCAGGAGCGGGTTCCATCGCCATGGCCTCACCGCTCAGGGCCTGACAAAACATCGGGCACAGAAGCAGAGCCAAGACTGTCGACACCACTCTTCTCATCCGATCAAGCTTCCGAAAAGTGCCTACTCTCACACGGCAAACACTGCACACGCTTGGTAGATTCCGCCCATCGAATGCCCTCTGGGCTTTCTCCTCCAAGAAGCTCATTGGGTCGAACCTAGATTGTATGATATGACATCTGCCCGGTCCTTTTCAAGGAAAAACCGGCAAACCGCGTAAAATACCCGGATCAGCCGCTTGGCCGGGCCTCAGAGCAAGAAACTGAAGGCGCAGGAATATAACCTTCTGCGCCCTCAACTCTCAGATGTCCTTGGTGTCGCGGTCCTTATTCTGCCATATACGGATAGCGGAAGTCCCTCGGCGGCAGGAATGTCTCCTTTATCGCCCGCGGCGAGACCCAGCGCTCGAGGTTGAGCCAGCTACCGGCCTTGTCGTTGGTGCCGGATGCCCGTGTGCCGCCAAACGGCTGCTGGGCCACCACCGCCCCGGTAGGCTTGTCGTTGACGTAGAAATTGCCGGCCGCATGACGAAGCGTGTTCATCGCGGCCACTATCGCCGGCCGATCCAGGGCGAATATGGCGCCGGTCAACGCATACGGCGAGGTCTGATCGCACAGCTCCAGAGACGCCTGGTACTCGCTCTCCGGATAGACGTATATAGTCAGGACCGGCCCGAAGATTTCTTCAACCATCAGCTTGGATTTCGGGTCCTTGCTGACCACAACCGTCGGTTCGACGAAATGACCAACCGAGTCGTCGTACCCGCCGCCGATGATAATCTCCATGTCCGGCGAATTCTTGGCGAATTCGATGTACTCAACGATCGTATCGAAGGAGTTTTTGTCTATGACCGCGCCCATGAAGTTCCTGAAATCGGTCACGTCACCCATCTTGATATCACGAATTTCGCTTAGCAGCCTGTCCTTGAACTGCGGCCAGGTCGAGTCGGGAACGTACATTCGCGAGGCCGCAGAGCACTTCTGGCCCTGGTATTCGTACGCCCCGCGAACCGTCGCGGCCACGAGAGCCTCGGTATCGGCGCTGGCGTGGGCGAATATGAAGTCCTTTCCGCCGGTCTCACCTACGATGCGAGGATATGAGACGTACTTGCGAATGTCCTTGCCCACCGTCAGCCATATAGTTGAGAACACATAGGTGCTGCCGGTAAAGTGAATGCCGCCGAGTCTAACGTCATTGAGGGCCGGCGGTGCAACGACCGGGCCCGGACCGGGGACCATGTTGATCACCCCGGGTGGCATACCCGCCTCTTCGAGAACCTTCATAATATAATACGCAGGCAGCACTGCGGCCGACGCCGGCTTCCACACAACGGTATTTCCCATCAGCGCCGGCGATGTCGGCAGGTTACCCGCTATCGAGGCGAAGTTGAACGGCGTCAACGCCAGCACGAAACCATCCAAAGGACGGTGCTCCATATAGTTTAGGACGCCGTGTGTGGAAATTGGCTGATCGCCATACACCTCCTCCATGAAGTGTGGGTTGAAGCGCCAGAAGTCGATCAGCTCACAGGCCGCATCGATCTCTGCCTGGTGTGGGGTCTTACTCATATTGAGCATCGTAGCGGCGTTCAGCGTCTGACGGTATTTGCCCGCCAACAACTCCGCGGCCTTGAGCAGGACCACCGCTCTGGATTCCCAGGGCATCCGGCCCCACTCCTTCTTGGCCTTCTCGGCCGCGTCGATAGCCTTGATGGCAAACTCCCCATCCGCCTGGTGATACTTGCCCAGTGAATGCCGGTGGTCGTGCGGACAGCTGATATCTGCAAGGTTGCCGTTGCGGACCTCCTCACCACCAATAATCATCGGTACTTCAACGTGGCCGCCCAACATCTCGTGTAACTTGCCCGCTAACTCAGACCGCTCCGGGCTACCCGGCCCGTACTGCAGAATAGGCTCGTTGGCCGGCCGGCGTATGTGAAAGATACCATTGAACATGTGTCTCTCCTTGCAATAACTACTTGAAATTTCAGGACCTACAGAAAAGGGGCCATTCTCCTGCATTGCCCGCGCAAAGTCAATCGCTGTCAGAAATCTTTTTCGGACCGGTTTTCCGAGTTTTTGCCTTCAATCCCGGCAGCGCGCCCGTATAATACTCCTTTATTCGTATTTCGTTGCGAAAGCAGGACCACTTGAAGGAATATCTCGATATGGATGCGAAAAGGTCCTCAGCCGCCGTGTTCGTCGCCCTGCTTTGCGTGCTGGCTCTTGCCGGCTGTACCGAATACGTGCCCCCCCCGCAAGTAGTATTCGAACCCGCTCCGGAACCGGCTGCGCCTTTGGCGCGGTACAAGACTTTTGGCAGGTCCGTGCGAGGCAGGTCTATCATGGGCGTCGTGCTCGGTGAAGGCAACGACACGACCTTCATCTTGGCGACGATTCACGGTGATGAGTCGGCCGGGACTCCACTTCTGCGTGGGCTTTCAGATCACCTCCGGCAACATCCGGACCTGCTGAGAGGCCGCAGGGTCGTCGTCCTGCCCGTCGCCAACCCGGACGGCATGGCTTTGAACAGACGTTTCAACGCAAATGGTGTCGATCTGAATCGCAATTTCAGGACAGGGAACCGCACCAACAGCCCTCAGTTCGGTACTACCGCCCTCTCCGAACCGGAGGCCCGCGCCATCGCCCAGATCATGACCCAGTACGCACCGGACCGTATCGTCAGCGTCCATCAGCCGCTGGCTTGCGTCGATTACGACGGCCCCGCCCAGGCACTGGCAGGCCGTATGGCTCAGCAGTGTGGTCTGCCCGTACGCAAGCTCGGCGCAAAACCAGGCTCGCTCGGTTCCTACGCAGGGCTTACCCTCGGGACCCCCATCGTAACACTCGAACTGCCGCAAGATGCCTCGCGAAAAAACCAGGAGGAACTGTGGCAGCAATACGGCAAGGCACTGCTGGCAGCGATCGTCTACCCGGAGCGCACGGAGTAGATATCCTGCGAGCAGCACAATGCCCGTGAAACGCCGGAAGCAATCGAGAGTGGACCCTTCACTTCGCGTTCTCCTGTACCTGACAAGCCGGTGCCGAGAGCGGAAAAGCCGTGATTTCGGTTCGCGAGGACGGTAGAATGGTGTCAGGAAGATGGGCATATTCAGAATCAATGACCAGTTGAAGCCAGCGGGTGATCAGCCGCAGGCAATTGAGCGGCTCGCGAACGGTCTGCGCGAGGGCGAGAAGTTTCAGACACTCATGGGCGTTACCGGCAGCGGCAAGACCTTTACGATGGCCAATGTCATCGCCCAGTTCGACCTGCCCGTGCTGGTCATATCTCACAACAAGACACTGGCCGCCCAGTTGTACGAGGAATTCAAGGAGCTATTTCCGGACAACGCGGTCGAATACTTCGTCAGCTACTACGATTACTACCAGCCCGAGGCGTATATTCCGCAGCGGGACATATACATCGAGAAGGATGCATCGAAGAACGCCGACCTCGACCGCCTGCGGCTCTCAACCACCACCAGCCTCTCGACAAGAAACGATTGTATAATCGTCGCCTCCGTCTCCTGCATCTTCGGGCTCGGCTCGCCGGAGGACTACAAGGCCAGCGTCGTGGCGATTCGTGCGGGTGACCGCTGTGATAGAAACGACCTGTTGGGCAGATTGGCAGACATTCAGTACACCAGAAACGACATCGACTTTCAGAGGGGAACTTTCAGGGTCCGCGGCGACGTCGTGGAGCTGCACCCCTCTTATGAGTCCTTTGCGGTTCGCATCGAGTTCTTCGGAGACGAGATCGAACATATCAGCTACATTAACCCGGTGTCGGGCGAAACCCTTGCGGTCGAAGAGCAGGTTTTCATCTACCCGGCGGAGCACTATGTCATGCCAAGTCACCGGATCAGCTCCGCAGTGGAGGGAATCAGAGCGGAGCTGGATGAGCGGCTGCAGGAGCTTCGCGGCCAGGGCAAGCTACTCGAGGCCCAGCGACTGCAGGCCCGGACGATGTACGATCTCGAAATGATCCAGGAGGTGGGCTATTGCAGCGGAATTGAGAACTACGCCAGGCACTTGGCGGGCCTGCCGCCGGGGTCCAGACCCTACACCCTGATCGACTATTTCCCCAAGGATTTCCTCCTGCTCATCGACGAATCGCACGCGACGATCCCGCAGATTAGGGCGATGTGGGCCGGGGACAAAAGCAGGAAAACGGTTCTGATCGAACATGGCTTCAGATTGCCCAGCGCTCTGGACAACCGGCCGCTTCGCTTTGAGGAATTCCAGGAGAACTGGGCCAGGGTCATTTTCGTCTCGGCCACGCCTGGGCCGTTCGAGATGGAAGAATGTAATCACGAGGTTGTCGAGCAGATCATAAGGCCCACGGGCCTGCTGGACCCCGAGATTTTCGTCCACCCGGCCAGCGAACAGATCCCACACCTACTGGGCGAGATCGAAAAACGCACCGAGGCCAAAGAACGCGTGCTCGTAACGACGCTTACCAAGAGAATGGCGGAGAACCTGGCCGGATACATCACAAAGAAGGGCTTCCGCTGCCGGTACCTGCACAGCGAGATCGACACTCTTGAAAGGATCGAGATATTGCGGGACCTGCGCCACGGCGAATTCGACGTGCTTGTGGGCGTGAATCTGTTGCGGGAGGGCCTGGATCTGCCCGAAGTCTCGGCCGTCGCGATAGTTGACGCCGACAAAGAGGGGTTTCTGCGAAGCCAGACATCGCTGGTTCAGACCATCGGCAGGACCGCCCGGAATATCAACGCGACCGTCTTTCTCTACGCCGACACCGTAACCCAGTCGATGCAGAAAGCTATTGACGAAACCAACCGGCGTCGTAGAATTCAGTTGCAGTACAATAAAGAGCACAATATTACGCCAGAAACCGTTAGAAAGGAAATCCGCTCGGGGCTCGCCGAGCAGATAAAGGCACGACAGACCGCCCGGGAGGCAGTTCGCTTCGGGGATGCTGAGTACGATAAGGTCGAGTTGGCTTCTCAGATCGAAAGTGAGATGCTGGAGGCGGCCCAGACCCTCGATTTCGAACGGGCAGCTTTCCTACGCGACCAATTGCGAGAGCTGAAGGAATTGCCCGAGCTGGTCTTGATGGACTCGCGCAAGAGGAAGAGTGCTTTCCTGGCCACGAAGAAGCAGAAGAAACACAAGAGATAAGGTTCCTGGCACGGCCACCTTGCGTCTCGAACGATCTCACACTAAAGGAAAGAGACAACGTGAAAAAGCTGGACATTGAAAAAGCACGGCCTCTGATCCGCATGGCAGTTGAAGAAGACCTCGGAGCCGGTGATACGACGAGCGAGCTGCTATTTCGGGAAGATACGCCCGCCAAGGCAAATATCATCTCTCGCGAGGAAATAATCGTCGCTGGGATAGATGTAGTCAGGGAAATCCTCAAGCAGTATGACGAAAGGCTCAAGCTCAAGGTGCTGGTCAGCGACGGCAGATCCGCTCACGTCGGCAGTCGGCTCGCGACGATTGAGGGACCGCTGCGCCCGATGCTCAGCGCCGAGCGGGTCATGCTGAATTTCCTGCAAAGGCTCAGCGGAATTGCGACCACTACGAGCAAGTATGTTCGGGCCATCCAGGGAACGAGGGCAAAGATCTACGACACGAGAAAGACCCTGCCCGGTTGGCGAATCCTGGAAAAGTACGCAGTCCGCTGCGGCGGCGGGCACAATCACAGGCTGGGGCTGTACGATGGAGTCCTGATAAAGGACAACCATCTGGCACAGCTCGGCACAAACTTTCCGGCGAAGCTGCGCAGGATAGTCCGTGAAGCCAAGAAGGTAAAGGGGGCCAAGTTCATAGCCGTCGAGGTCGATCACGTCGACCACCAGCTCAATCACGTGTTGAAGATTCCGGATATCGATATCGTACTGCTGGACAATATGGGTCAGTGGCAGCTAAAGCACGCGGTGGAGATGCGAGACGCGATGTGCGGCAAGAATGAAAAACCCTTGCTGGAAGCCTCTGGCAATATCACCCTCGACAACGTCTCAGCCATCGCCCAGTGCGGTGTTGACAGAATTGCCGTTGGGGCAATCACGCATTCGGCCGCAGCGGTCGATATCGGGCTTGATAGGTAACCGCAACCATGCCGCCGACCGACCAGCTCGATCCTGACAAGATAAAGGCAAATCTCAATACCAGACGCATCGGCAGACAGGTTGTTGTTTACAGCAGTACGTCGAGCACCAACGACGTCGCCTCTGAGTACGCCAGGAACACCGACAACGATGGTCTCGTGATCTTTGCCGAAGAACAAACTGCCGGCAGAGGCCGAGGCGGAAACATATGGCACAGCTACCGTGGCGAGAGTATCCTCTGCTCAGTCGTTCTCACGCGCAACCGACTTGATGCCGAGCTGCTGTCCCTTGCATGTGCAGTATCGGTCGCCACCGGGCTGGGCAAGGTCGGCGCCGACCAGGCAAGCATCAAATGGCCGAATGACATACTGCTCAACGGCAAGAAAGTCGCCGGCATTCTTGTAGAATCGAAGTCGGGGGACCGGGCCGGCGTATGCGTTGTTGGCATCGGCGTAAACTGCCACCAAACCAGAGACTGCTTCGGAGCCGAACTGCGACCGAAGGCGACGAGCATCGACATTGAGAGCCGGACGGTCTGCGACCGCACGACAGTAGCAAGAAGATTGCTGACCTCGCTGGAGCATTGGCTCGAAGTGGCAGAGAAAGACAGCCGTGCAGTCACAGACCAATGGAGCGCCCTGAGTGTCCAACTGGGCCACAGGGTCAGGCTCAATTGCGACAGGCAGGAGTTCGCCGGCAATTGCATCGGAGTCGACCCGCAAGAAGGCCTCGTCCTGCAACTTGACGCCGGCGGTGTACGGATGTTCCCAGCCGCACATACGACTATCATTAAGTGACTCGTATCCGCAGGTAACCAGCTGCTCTGCAGGGTCAGGAGACGATGACATGATGAGAGATATGATCAAGAAATACCAAGTGGAAAGGAGGAAGTTTCTGCAGTTGGCGGGACTTGGGCTGGCCTTGATCATTCTCGCCCGAGGCGCTGCTGCCGCCAACCGCTCGCGCGATGACAAGATCGGAGAAATCGATCCGCATAAGGTGAGCATCAAGGACGTGGGGGAGAACTTCGACTTCGTCGTATTCGCCGATCCGCAGGGTGGCGATCCCAACGATGCGACAAACGATGCACCGGAACGCGTAGCTATCCATAATCCCTTCATTATCAAAAACATAGATCTTGTGAATCAGCTGAGTCCGAGGCCCGAGTTTCTTATCGTGGCGGGAGATATCGTTGACAGCAAGGGCCAGAAGTCCAACTACCAGGTCATGCTGCGCCTGTTGGGCAAGCTGAAAATGCCGGTCCTATTCGCGCTGGGAAACCACGAGACTCCTTACGGGAGCTCTTTCGCGCCGCCCCATAACGACGACGCTCTGCAGAATTATCTCGACGCTCAGAGGCAGATAAACGGCCTGGGCAAAATCGCATACTCCTTCAACGTCGGCAGGTGGCATTTCATCATCTGGCCTGATCCGCTGCGGCGGGACTTCTGGCAAGCGCATCCGCATTATTTCGACTGGCTCGAGCAGGACCTAAAAGAACACAAGGACCGTCCGACCATGCTCTTTCAGCACATTTCGCTGCTGCCGATCGGGATAAGCCCCATGATCAACTACTCGGAGAAGCCTCATATCAAGAGGAGGCTGCTGGACATCATAACCCGGCATGGGAACGTCAGGTACGTAATCAGCGGCCACACGCATATAACATCGAGAGCCTCTTTCAAAATCGCCAGAACCTACCGCGGCGCGACGTTCATCAATCTGCCAGCCGCCGGTTACAGAGCGCGCGGCTTTGGAGAACCCGATTTCGAGGACGGGCCCTCGCAAGGGTTCGCGGTTGTCTCAATCAGGGGCGACAAGGCGAAAGTGCAATTCAGGAGAGTGACAGGCCAAATCCTCACCTATCCGGAAGAATTTCCCGAATTCAAACCGGAGCGGTATTTTCTGTGGCTAAACGAAGAATGGGAATTGCCGACGAACGCAACCATCATCAACGGCGGATTCGAGAATGGACTGAGAGGTTGGCAGAAACGGTTCGTCTATCGTGAAGACGAAGATCCCTCCTCGATTTGCCAGGCGGTCAACGGCGTGAGTCACTCGCCCAGCCGGTCTCTCTATATGTTCTGCCGGGAGCGAGGCGCCGCGAAGCTCGGCCAGGACAGATTGCCACAAACCATAAACAGAATCTCCCAGGCGATATGCATCGAGCAAGGTAAGATTCCCGTGCTCAAGGCATGGTACAGACTCGACGGGCGAGATCTTATCGCGGACCGCGAAAGCGGCGCATACGTTGCGATTCGGGGCTACCGCGGCAGCAGAAAGAGGCTCAACACTGCCTACTGGATCGGCAAGGGCTTGCGTAATCCCAGTGGTCTATACGGCCCGCGTTCGCCATACTTGCATTTCGACGTCACCTCCTCGCCGGAGAAGTGGCACAAGGTCATTATGAACCTCAAAGGCGACTGGGACGCTTCGGACAAGAAGCCGAAATTCGACAAGCTCAATCTGGACCGGCTTGTCGTTACGCTCGGCGTGTGGACCGACAACATCGGCACCGACAACAGAACCGGTATATACTTCGACGACATCGAGATCTGCTTCGAACCCGAAGGTACCGACATCCAAAGCAGCCTGGACGGCAGGGCCATTAGGCAAAAGCCAAAATACGAAATGTGGGGAAAGAGAATGGTGCACATCAACGGTGAGCACGCCTACAGGGACATAGAGTAGCAGCTCACGGCCCTTCCTCATCGCTGACCTTTGGGATTGTCGCGTCAATCCCAAGAACCTCAACAATGTCCCGCTTGTAGCCCGGCCACAGTTCCTCGGCTGCTTGAACGCCGGCGTAGACAGGACCCCACCGGCAGAAACCCCAGAACGCCAACTCATCGACGAAGTCCGGCTTAAGTGTGACTCGACGGTCGGTCAGGCAGATAAGCAAGAACATCCCGACATCAATTGCCTTGCCGGCGCGTTCGCCTATGAGCCCCACTTGGATAGACTCGCCCGAGAAGTCTTCGGAGATGAACCGCATCGAAGACATCCGCCTTGTGCATGTCCAGCCCTCGGGCAGCACTCTCAATAGCTTCTCAAAAACGAGGTCCGCAGGCGATATCTGACCGGGCCTGACATTCAGCTCACAGACGTTCGACGGCGTCACATCACGGGGCCAGCCCCTGAATTGGAATCTGTGTACACCGGGCGTCCTTATACGGTATTGCGATGCCGCATCGTACTTGTCCGCGAGGACGATTGTCTCGCCGGGCAGAATCGCATCCGGCCATACTCCGATCTGATAGCTCGTGTCAACGTACGCCACGACTGCACCACTCGGGTCGACGATCAGCATCGGATCGTTACACATTATTGTGTGAGGGCCCGCCGCCGTGTAGAGAATCGGGACATCGCCGTGGCTGTTCATCTCCACACGAAACAACATAGGTTGTCCGATCACAAACTCCTCGGCCAGAGGAACAAGACGAATCTCTGTGTGTTGCTTGAGCTTCTCGATTCTGGTTCGGCCGTCCTCCTTCTCCAGCGCCCGCCGAGCCAGCTCCTTTGTGACCAACGTCTCAACAGGCATAGTCTTGAAATCGACAGACCATTCGTCCTGCTCCCTGATCAGCGACCAGTGCCAGTTAACCGGCCATTCAGCCTGCGGCACATCGAGCCGAATCTCAAAAGACAACCTCGTAATATCATCGGCCACACGACCGTAGCCGCGGACTGCAAATGCCGACAGTGCAGCCAGCTTCTCGACAGGCACGTAGCTCTCGAAGAAGGCCCTTGGTGAGTCACATTGCCTCGCTGCAGCCTTAGCGGGATCCGAGCAGTACGACAGGGCCTTGGGCCAGTCCTTCTCTCTCAGCGCCTTGCAGTACTCGAACGCCACCGCGTCGGGCTGGCCCGAAAGGCCTACATAGGTGTTGAGATACCCCGTGAATTTCGTCCACCTGGATCTCTCCTGCAAATGATACAGCACACAGACTGCTTCTTCGGCAGGATTGAAGGTGGCTGAGAGAACATACACATGCGCATCGGCCCGCTTTGGATGGCCGCAGAGCCAAGAATAGGTCCAGCCGCCCTCATGGGTAGGTGGGCCAAGAAGTGAGAGTATCTGGCTGCGAGACAGCAACATCTTGGGCGGCAAATACTCAAGCACTGACGATTCCGGCTCTGACCGGTCAATTCGAGAACCAAGATCAGACTCGAAGATCGCCTTTCCAGCCGTTGCACGATGTTCCGGGTTGCTCTTGAAGTCCTGACAAAGTGAGACTATCTCCGGCGGCAAAGCAGGCATTTCAATATTCTCCGGCACAGTTGCCTGCCGGAATCGCCGGATCGACGTTTTCGCGTAGACGCCTTCCGCCACCTCAGTCAACTGTCGAATCCGTTGTTGCTTCGACACGTCCACGCGAACGACATCATTTCTGAACGCCCAGGAGAAATGATATGGAGCTTCTTTGGCGGCAAATAGGGCGTAGGTAGAACCGGGCTTCAGAGCATCGCCGAAAGACGCACCGGCAAACATATCCAGAGGATCTTCCATGTCCGCCTCCGCCAGATCGCCATAAACGATAGGTCGAATAATCCTGGCCCTGTAGTCGTACATCCCGCCGCTCTTATGAACCGACAGTACCTCTGCAAGAACCAGCGAACAGCCCTGTTCAAACGCATCTTCGAGAGGTAGACCCGCGAAACTCGCGTCGTCCGACGGTTCCGCCAAGGCAGCGTGCAGACAGAAGATGCAGAATAATCCCAACACAAGCGCGTGCTTGTACATCTTTACGCACCTCCAAATCACATCTTGACGCCACAGAAATGATACCACACCACATCGAGCTTCCACATGTAAATTGCGGGTAAAAAGCGAGGAGAAGGGCAGCGATGCCTGAGGGCCGTCGAGTCGGCCGAACAAAAACGCAGAGTACAGCTTTGCCATGTGGGGCGCTTGTGCTATACTGTCTGCCCGCTGGAAACAGTCGTGGAGAGATGAGGATGCCTTAGACTGTACTTATAGATGCACGAGGACGAATCATGAGTGAGCATTTTGATGTTGTGGTGATAGGGGCCGGGCCGGGCGGCTTCAGGGCTGCCAAGCGGTGCGCCCAGAAAGGGGCCTCGGTCGCAGTCATTGAGAAGGAATACATCGGCGGAACGTGCCTCAACTGGGGGTGCATCCCCTCCAAGGCCCTGCTCGCCTCGGCGCACGCGCTGCTCGCAGCCAGGCAGGCGGGCCAGATCGGGGTGGAAATCACATCGGCGGTCCCGAACTGGGCAAAGATCCAAGAGAGAAAGGACACCATCGTAACCGGCTTTCGCAAAGGCATGACCGGGTCAGCCAAGGCATACAACCTCAGTCTGATTCAAGGTCGAGCCGTCGTCACCGCACCGGGCAAGATCAAAATAGAATCGGATGGCCAATCGACTAATATCGAGACCGACAAGCTGATTCTCGCGACGGGCTCAGAGTCCATCGAGCTACCCAACATCCCCTTTGACGGGCAGGTCGTTATCAGCAGCAAAGAAGCCCTGTCGCTGCCGCAGATACCTGCGTCAATGGTTATCGTTGGCGGCGGAGTAATTGGCTGCGAGATGGCATGCGTCTATGCCACCATGGGCACAAAGGTGACAATCGTTGAAGCCCTCGACCAGCTCGTACCAATGGAAGATCAATGGGTCGGCCGATTGCTCGAGCGAGAGTTCAAGAAGCTGGGCGTCGACTCGGTTACAGGCCAGAAAGTCACTTCCGTTGACAAGGCCACTACTCCGGCCAAAGTCGTCCTTGAGTCAGGCCCGACAATTGAGGCCGAGAAGGTGCTCGTATCCGTCGGCCGAAAGTCTCGTGTTGACAAGGAAACTGTCGACGCCCTTGGTCTGGCGATGAACGGATCGACAATCGTGATAGATGAACGACTTCAAACGAACGTCCCCGGAGTCTACGCCATCGGCGACGCGGTTGGGACGACGTTCCTGGCGCACGGCGCTACCGCCGAGGCCGACGTGGCCGCAACAAATGCCACCGGTGGCAATCAGAAAATGATGGATTATTGCCTTATCCCAAGAGTCATCTTCACCTTCCCGGAGATAGCGTCGATCGGAAAATCAGAACGGGCGTGCGAAGCCGAAGGGCTTGACGTCTCGGTTGGCAAGGGGTTCTTTAAGGCTAACGGAAGAAGCGTATCTTACAACCAGACGGCCGGCCAAATCCGGGCCGTTCGAGACAACGCTACGAACAAAATCGTAGGCGTCACTATGGTCGGTGACATGGTGACCGAATTTGTCGCCTTCGCGCGGGCCTTGCTGGGCACCTCTGAGAAGCTGACAGACGTAGTCTTCCCGCATCCGACCGTATCCGAGACACTCGAAGAAGCCGTCCAGGAAGCGTTCGGTCCAAGCCTCTTCGGCGCCGCAGACAAGTAGAATCAGGGCGCCGCCCAGCGGCCAAGGCAATAGAACAATGGCAACCAGATGAGCACAAAGGTCCAGGAAGCTGTCTCACTGTTCGATCAGGGTTACAATTGTTCGCAGGCAATAGTTGCAACCTACGGTCCGCAATTCGGCATCGACCGCGAGGCCGCGCTGAAAGTCTCCTGCGGATTTGGAGGCGGGATGCGAATGGCCGAAACCTGCGGAGCGGTTACGGGGGCCCTCATGGTCCTGGGCCTGATGCATGCCTCCAGCGACTCGGCCGATAAGGGCGCGAAACAGCGAACGTACGAGCTTGTAACAGAGTTCGCAGAACGATTTAGGATCCGCAACGGCTCGGTCATCTGCAAGGAATTACTCGGCTGCGACCTGAGCACGCCGGAAGGCTTTGCCTCGGCCAAAGAGAAAAACCTGTTCAATTCTGTCTGTCCGAAGATGGTCCGATCCGCAGGGGAACTGCTCGAAGAGATGGAGGTCCCATAAGATCTGTGGCTACGGATGGCCGCGTCGTATTCCGCAGCGGCAAAAAAAAATCATGCGAAGCTGATTTTTCCACTTGACAACTTCTTGCGTAGCGGCTAAAAGACACTTGCTGGAAGTGGCAGGAGGCCGTGGATGATTAGCGGCAGGAGGCTGTGCAGCTGCCCACCCCATTACCACTTCCCCGTGTGTCCGAGCGCAGAATGGATGTCATCTTTTGCAAGGAGGTATGGGCCATGAGATGTACAAGGAAGGTGCAATGTTTACTGGGCGCAATGCTCATGCTAGCGGTGTCAACCGGAACCAGTCTGGCCGTTCCGACTCCCTATGGGGGGACACTCACCGGTGCCGGCGGTGAGATCGCCGGCAGTTTTGGCAGCCCCTGGGTCAGCGATTCGACAACATTCGAGTGGAGTGTAACGAACAACGGAGACGGCACTTGGCGCTACTGGTACCAACTGACTGTTCCCAGAAAAGATATCAGTCACGTCATCATCGAGGTTTCGCCCAGTTTCACCGCGGACGATATTGTATCGGTTCTCCAAGGTGGCACGCCGAGCCTCGACGATTACCCGAAGGCCAGCGACTGGGACATGCCGGACACGCTCTACGGCATCAAGTTCGGCCCCAGTGGGACAACGAAGATCATTGAGTTCGATAGCACGCGCAGTCCGGTTTGGGGAGATTTCTATGCGAAAGACGGCAAAGACGGTGGATACAACGTTACCGCCTGGAATGCCGGCTTCACCGCCAGCGACACCGATACTGGACCTTACCACATAGGGGTGCCGGATACCACCACAGTCATTATCCCCGCGCCAGCAGCGCTTCTGCTTGGCAGCGTGGGCATCGGATTTCTCGGCTGGCTGCGCAGCCGCAGCAAGTTGTGATCGCACCTCACCGAAACAGATCTGAACGGGCTGCAAGTTCAAATACTTGCGGCCCTTTTCTTTCTCAAGACGGCCCAGCAGAATCCCAAACCAGCTACAAATCATATGCAAATCGCCTAATTTCCAGTTATAATTAGACTTATGAGTATCGGTGATGAGAGAGCTCAGCGTCGTAGGTTGGACGTAGTTGATTGCGGTCTTGCGGACTATCGAGAGATTCTGCAGCAACAGCTGCAACTGCAGCAAGAGAGACGCGACGGCCGGATACGTGACACCGTTCTGATCGTTGAGCATTCGCCTGTCATTACACTGGGTGCTCGGCAAAGTGCCAACAAGCTCCTGGTGAGTCGGAAAGAGCTGGCCGGGCGCGGAATCGACGTGGTCGAAATCCGCAGAGGCGGCGGCACAACCGCTCATAACCCGGGCCAGCTGGTGCTCTATCCAATCCTGCGTCTTCGCGAGCTTCGCCTTGGCATCGGCGACTACATCAGGAGATTGGAAACCATAGGTGCGGAATTGCTCTCACAGTTGGGCGTTCGTGCAACGCGACGAGAAGGCTTCCCCGGGCTCTGGATAGGTGACAGGAAGATCGCGTCCATAGGTGTACGGGTGTCGAAGGGTGTGACATGCCACGGCATGGCGATAAACATCCGGAACGAGTTGAGCATCTTTGATCATCTTATACCGTGTGGTTTGGACGGCGTGGAGATAACCTCCGTCCTGAAAGAAACCGGCCAACACTACCCCATGGCCGATGTCAAAGAGAAGATAGGCGTGCTTCTGTCAAGGCACTTGTGCGCGGCGCCGGCAAGTAGAAGCACGGGTGCGGATACTGGAGTGCCAGCTGCGGCGAACGAGTCACAAGCGACGAGCCATTCGCGACGAAAACTGCCCCCGTGGCTACGAAGGCCGCTGCGTGCCAGCCCAAAATACCGGGAAGTTGAGAAGACGCTCAGCTCTCTGCAGCTCCACACGATATGCGGCAGCGCAAACTGTCCAAACCGAGGCCAGTGCTGGTCGAGGGGGACCGCTACGGTTCTGATTCTCGGGGAAGTTTGCACACGAAACTGTAAATTCTGCTCTGTGCCGGTCGGCAGGCCCGCCCCGCCGGACCCCGCAGAGCCGGCACGTCTGGCAGAGATGGCGTTGAAGATGAGGCTCGAGTACCTCGTGATAACAAGCGTGAACCGAGACGATCTGCCGGACGGCGGCGCCAGCCATTTTCGCGATTGCATCGACCAGGTGAGACAGAAGTGCCCGGACATGAAGTTTGAGATACTGACGCCCGACTTTCGCAACTGCCAAGAGCAGGCCCTTCAAATCCTAAGCGAGGCTTTGCCCTTCGTGTTCGCTCACAACATTGAGACGGTTCCCCGTCTGTACCGTGCTGCAAGAGCGGGCGCGGACTACGAGCGTTCCCTGAACCTGCTAAAGATGGCCCAGACAACGGGCGCCGGCACCGTGACTAAATCTTCGATTATGCTCGGCTTGGGGGAGACAGAGGTGGAGGTCGAGCAGGTGCTGCGCCAGCTGCGAGAAGTAGGCTGTGACCGGATTACGATAGGACAGTATCTCAAGCCCTCGAAAGATTCACTTGAGGTCGTCGAGTATATCCCGCCGGCCAAATTCGACTTCTGGAGGCACAGGGCGTCAGATCTGGGTTTCTCCTGGGTCGTCTCGGCGCCGTTCGCTCGCAGCTCATATTTTGCGGAACAGGACAACATCCAGGCTCACTTGGCCGGCGATCCCGGCTTAGCTGAATCGCGGCACAACGGAATCACGTAGTAGGGAATCCCGTTAAACTGCCTTCGCTGCCATCCTTTCGGCCGATATTCGGGCCAACGGAACTGCCTGGGCGCTCTCAAGCTCTCATCATCTGGACGTCCAGGCGTATCGACGATGACGATACTGCCCTTTTTGAGCTGCTTCTCCAGCGATTCGACCCGTCCTTCGAGCGAGGAAATGTGCTTCTTCAGTTCCGCCATTTCCTCCTGCATTTCTGCGAGATTGTCCGGCGCATCCCCAGTGGCAAGTCCCCCCGCCGCCACCACGCACCCAACACCAACGACCAATACTGCAGTTCTCATAACTCGCCCTTTCACTACAAGTGGACTGTCCGGTGCCTGATCACACGCAAAGCCGCACATTATTCAATAAAGATGAATGGCACAATCCGCAAAAGCAACAGGACTCAGTACTTAGATACGTTCTGAGTTTCGCCACGTTCGCCAAATCTCCCCAGTCGAGGCTGTGGGGGCGAAAAATGCCGCCAATATACCCCTCCATGCACGCCGAATATTGGCCACACGAACCACCCGTTCTTGGCCTGCCCTCGCGCGTTTACTATACTTTAATTGTCATGTAGAAATCGCCAAAACCCAGTCTAAGTGCGTCGTTTTCTATTGGGGAGAAAAATGATGCCCGCAAGAAACACTATCCGCCCACGGTGCAGAGGGGCTGTCCTTGTCGTTTCCATGATATTCATAGCCATCTTTTCGGCCCTGGCTATCAGCATGGCCGCCATGTCCGGAACAAACGTGCAAATCGCTCAAAACCAGCACGAGGTCAACGGTGCTTTCACAAGCGCTGAGTCCGGCTTGGAGGTCGCACGCTACCACTTAAGTCGCGTCCTGATACCAAGTTCAACGGCGCCATCCGACTATCTCACCGCAATAGTCGCTGCTCTGCAAAGCAACTTGAACGCCAAAAATATGTCGAACATAGTCGTCAATAGTAACGGCGCAATTCCAGCCGTAACTTTAGACTCGACAAGTGGGCGGACCTTTGCGGCGCAAATCACAAGTGATGCGAACACACCAAGTATTCTGCATGTCTATGTCACTGGAAGCTGCGGCGAACTGACGCGGACAATAAGAGTTGACTTCAAAGTTGAGCCGTACGAATTCCCAATATTCAACTTCGGGTTGGCAACAAAAGGACCTTTGAATTTTCCCGGCAATCCAACCATTACCGCGATAAACACCGCTTGGGAAGCGGATATGTATGTTGAGAGCTCAAACAGCGACGTTGCAGTGTCTGTCATCGGCAACACGAACTTCGACGGCGATGTCAGCATAGGCAACCCGGATGCTAACGCCACTTTCGGAGGTGATGTCCAAATCGCCGGCGAGACGGGCCAGACTGCTATCGACAATCATGTCATTATAGGCGCGGACAATCCGGAGTTTCCTGCGCCTGACGTTGATAGTTTCAGGCAATACGCCACAGGCCAGCTTGTCGACTCCTCGACCGACGTAAGCAAAGCTATAATCCTCACCAATGCAACAATAAAGGGGGGTACCAACCCTACTTTTGGCGGCAGTGTCACAATACAGGGGATTTTGCTGATCGAATCACCGAATAAGGTCACATTTGGCCGTAACTGTACCCTTCAGGGGCTCATAGTTGCCGATGGCGACATAGACAATCCGGAGCCCGGCACAAACAGAATTGATTTCCTCGGCAATTTTGACACCGCGCCGTATCCGAGCGACCCCGAGTTTGATGCTATCCGCGATGAGGTCGGCTGCTCGATAATTGGCCCAGGTTTTGCCACCGCATTCGGGGGCAATTTCTCCACGTTGGAAGGGGTTATGGCAGTAAGCGGCGTACATTTTTATGGTAACGCAAATGCGTTGATCAAAGGCACGATCATTAACTACTCCGATAGTCCCACCATAGTAGAAGGCAACGTCACTATGAATTTTGACCGTGTAAGCAGCACTAAGATTCCGGCCGGCTTTGACTTGTACCGCGAAGTCAATTATGAGCCGACCTCTTATTCGGAGATTTGCACTTATTCCTGCCTGTGACACGGGCAGCGAGTCAGAATTCACGATGCCGGTCGGCAAACAGAAGTTGGTGAGACACTTTTCTTTACAGGAGGATCCGCGGAGAGCACAGAAATGAAAACTGCAAGGGCACGGGGTCGCGCAAGGAACAGAGGTGCCGTGATGATCGTGGCAATGATCTTCATCGTCGTATTCAGCGCTCTGGCGGTCTCGCTGGCCACGTTGTCCGCCATAAGTGTGCAGCTCGCCGAGAACCAACGAAGAGCTGACCGTGCCAGGGCCAGTGCTGAATCCGGCCTGGAAGTAGTCCGTTACTGGTTGAATCGCGTCTCAGTCTCCGGCATGGTGGAGCCGAGTCAGAGGTTGCAGCAGATGGGAGTCGACCTCCAGGATGAGCTGACGAGCGAAGGCATAACAAACATCCCAACCTACCTCGATGGTCCAACGATCAGCATTCCACACGTCACGCTCGACTCAGACAGAGGACAGAACTTCTTGGCCAATGTGACTCAGATCGACGACGACACGGTCCAAGTAGACGTCACCGGGGTGTACGGCCCAATAACCCGCACGATTAGGGTTAATTATCTATTTGGTACGAGGACAACCACCGTTTTCGACTTCGGTGTGGCCAGCAAAGGCCCCGTGTCTCTATCCGGAAACATAGACCTCGAAGGTGTGAACGTATCGAAAGAGTCGGATGCCTACATTGAAAGTCTCAGTACACCTTCGGCACTCTCGATACAAGGCAACTCACAAATAGCAGGCGACGTCAAGATCGTCAATCCGCTCGCCTTTGTGGACCTCCAGGGAGGCCAAGCAGGAATAGGCGGCGAAACGGGCCAGGCCGCCATAGACGATCACGTCACATTCGGGGTCCCACCGACAGAGTTCCCGGAGCCCAACCCTTCCCACTTCGAATCCTATGCCACGAACATTGTGGACTCCGATACTGACACAAGTTCA
>CP070675.1:3584396-3611768 GCA_020352215.1 Phycisphaerales bacterium | reverse complement strand
ACATGCCAAATACGGGTCACGCTTTGTGCTGAACATTTACTACACGACGGAAGACGGCTTCGAGCTGCCTCAGTTCCCGGACCGATACAAAGGCCAGTGGCAGGACAATTCCGACTGGCTCAAGCTCGCCTTCCACGCATACGCAAACGAGCCGGCGCGGCCGTACCAGTACGCCCCACCCTCACAGCTGATTGCCGATCTCGACAAGGTGGCTGAACAGATAATTCGCTTCGCGGGTGAGCAAACGTATTCGCCGCCCACAGTCATTCATTGGGGAATGGTCCAGCCGACTGCTCTGAGGCCACTCTATGAGCGCGGCGTCCGGGTGCTCAGCGGATATTTCCGTGCCCAGAACGGCATCTGGGACGTCAACTACCTTCTGGAAGATGCGAAGTCAGAATACCTCTCGCGCCACGATGCTCTTATGGACTTTGACAGCGCGATAGTATTCTCCAGGGTCGATATTGTCTGTAACAGCACACCCGTTGAACGTATTGTCCCCACGCTTGAGCCGCTTTCCAAAGATCGCAACCAAGCAGAGATCATGGACCTGTTCACACATGAGCAGTACTTCTGGCCGTTCTACTCCAGCTACATCAGCGACCATTTCGAGAGACTCGAAGCGGCAATACGCTGGGTGACCGAGCACGGATACAAGCCCGTCTTCTACCATGAAGGCTTCTTGGGGGGACCCGAGTAACGCACGCGGAATCAGACGGGGCAATTCCAGGGCGTGCCCGCTCTGTCAAGTCTGCCGGTTTCTGCTACATATCTGAGGCCCCGTGCGGTCTCAGGATTGCCGGGAGTCGTTCCGTTTCGGCGCCATCCTCGCGTTGACAGGTGAGGGCACCGGCGGTACCCTATCGGCATGACTCGCGTTCTTCAAACTGTGGTCTTGTGCGCTTGGAGCCTGTGCTTCATGGGTTGTAGGGCCCGTGAAGAAAGCCCACCTATCTGGGAGCAAGTCAAACTCGGCGACATAGCGCCCGTCCAAGGCGATCAACAATCGGGCATTGCGGCCTTAAAGACGATAAGCTTTGACATCCACGCCTTCGAGATACCCGAGGAAAACTTAGAAGAGCTGGACAACGTCTGGCGGACGCTGGCTCCCGAGCCCCTGCGTTACAACAACTACCGTGCATTCAGAGCCAACTCGTTCGCCGTTCGCTTCGGCCAAGTCCAAATGTGGGGCCAAATCCGCGACGCACTACTCGCAGCCGGCGGTCACAAAGTAATGACCGCGTCGCTGCTATTGACCGGCGAACAGGCGAACGACTTCGCCGTAACGGGGCTGAGCAGCAGACGGGGCATCTATTACGTTGCGGGTGACGACATGAGGCACAAGGTGAACATCGGACCCGGCGCCATCGCCCTTAGGCTAAGGGCCGAAGAGGTACCCGGATTAAGAGGCCTGTGTGAGCTTGTTGTCTATCCGGTCTTCACGCTTGGCGGCACAAGTCCGATCCCGCAGTTGCAGGCCCGCGCAAAATCACGGGAATTCCAATTTGCCTCCGCAGCTTTCGGATTGAAAATGGCACGCGGGGATCTTGTTGTCCTGGGACCGAAAAAATACGCAAATGACGAGTCAACGTTAGGCGGCCTCGTATTCTTCAAACCGGAGGGCAGCCTGTTCTTCAGCGAAGCCGAACGCAAGCCGCCCAAGCTCAAGCCCGCCCTGAGAGTATTTGTGCTCGTTTGCACGCGGATAACCGATTGACCATACATGTCCAGCCCGACAGTCGCATTAACTCGCTGCAATGACTATGAGCCAGCCAGAATTCGCGAGGCAGTGGAACGACAATTCGAGCTTCTTGGCGGCATCGACAGGTTTGTGAGGCCCGGGGACAGGGTCTTGCTCAAGCCTAACTTCATTGCGCCGAAGTCACGCGAGCACGCCACCCAGACTCATCCGGCCTTTGTTTTAGAGGTTGCCCGGCTGCTGAAAGATTTCGGGGCAAAGCCCTTCGTCGGTGACTCACCGGCCTGGAGCAACGTTGCTACATGCGTCAAAGTGCTGAAGCTCGACGGGCCGCTCAAGGAATTGTCTGTGCCCGTTAAGCAGCTTGACAAGCCCAGATGGGTCCGGGTCGGCGCCGGCAAGACCAAGGTCGGCATAAGCTCCGTCGCACTCGATGCCGACGTTGTTATCAATTTGCCCAAATTGAAATCGCACCAGCAGTTGCTCACAACATTCGCGATCAAGAACATGTTCGGCTGCGCAAGTGGAAAACAAAAGGCCTTCTGGCATTTTGCCAAAGGCCGAAACACCGATAGATTCTGCAAATTACTTGCCGACATTTACCGATTTGTGAATCCTGCGTTGACGATTGTCGACGCGATCTACGCCATGGATGGCGCCGGGCCGATCAATGGAAGAACACGGCCGCTCGGCTGGCTCATCGGTGGAACGGACCCAGTCGCCTGCGAGACTGTCTGCTGCAAGATCATCAACATCGACCCGGTGGACGTGCCGGTGCTCAAAGCCGCGAGATGCTCCGGACTTGGCTCCGGCGAGCAAGATAAGATCGAGATTGTCGGCGACGACCTGGCGCAGAACGTGTGCACCGACTTTGAGCTGCCGGACCTCATTCCCTTGAGCTTCTCCCTGATGCATGTCTGTAAAAGTGTTCTCAAACAAATGCTGCTGCTCGCCAACTCCGTAAAGACAAGACTGATAACCGCTGACGAGGACAGGACAAATGACCCCGGATTTCTTAGATAATCCGTGACAAATGGCCCGGGGTGTGAGACTCTAAGTTTTATGGATGCCGTCTCTTCGGCGGAGTCTATCCTGAGCAGAGTCGAAGGATGGACGCATCTGTTGGGAGAATCCCGTGCGAGATACAAAGGGACGCTGACGAAGGAGAGCAAGATCCAAGTGGGCAATAATTGGCCCATCATGCAGACTGTTTGCTGGCTCCGGCCGATGTCACAAGGGAGCAAATGGGTATGCGGTTTTCAAGAATGCAGCTCCTAGCCAGCAGAGGACTACCATAAGAGGGGCGGCTCGGCATGCCACTGTGTACCAGCGCAACGGCCTGCCCGGTATCCATAAACCAAGCAGCCACAAGGTCCCCGCGGCGGGCATCGAGAGTGCGAAGAACAATCCGAAGACCCCCAGCAGCAGACCACCGCTCGAAAGAAGCCTCCTGGCAGTCATTGGGGGGCCGCCTTTAAGCAGTTCCTTCGGCGGGTATTTCGGACAATAGAGTTCACCGTCGGGGCCGGTCACGTAGCCGTGCCCGCACTCCAGGCATTCGCAGGCGTGCGGCACATGATACTCAAGCTCGCCAGGACTGACTAATTTCGGGACCTCAAAGATGTACCACATGAAGACCCCGCCCAGCAGTAAATACACCAGGCCCATAGCACGGAGCTTGAGGCTGGCACGCGGCCGGTCAAATCGGTTGGAGCTTTCGTCCCCCGCATTGACTCTTGCGCTTGTGACATCTTCCATGATGAAGCCTCCATCAATCCAGATGAGGCTGTGCGACCAGCACTGTGATAGAATAGAGCCTAAGGAAACGTCGGAAAAGAATAATCATGGCCATTTACGGAGATTTCTGTACAATCGCCAGCATCGAACGCAGAAGATGATGTTTTGTATACGTTTAGGTGGTAAATCTCAGTACAGGAAAATTATTTAGGAGCAAGACATGAAGAAGACAGGATTGATTTTGATGGTGTTGGTGGTCAGTGCCGGTTGCGCGCAGCAGCAGCTGGCGATGATGGACGCCAAGAGTGAACCGGCAAAGTTTCCTGCCGGAGCTGCGACGATCGTCAGCGTGAGAGTTGTCGACCCGGAGGGTGTCGTGGCGAAGGTCACGGCCACAGTAAGGGAGTACACCCCTATGGTCCTGGATCTGAACGACGGCGGTGAGGACGGAGACAAAGTTGCCGGCGATGGCGTTTGGTCGGTGGGTTTCGACGTTCCCGGCGAAGCAGATGCCGGCGAGTACCACTGGGATTTCGAGGCTTTTGATGCTAACGGCGATCCGGTGAAAGTTGCCACGGACGAGGGCGACGAGGAGCTGCTCACCGCCGAGGCGGTCGTCGAGGTGCTGTACGAGCCGTAGTAGCAGGCGCGGCGTGTTTCCACTGGCGGAAGAGGATAGACTGCCGGGGAAGCAGCCCGTTCTGTCAGCACAATCCAAACGGCAGGGGCTACGGCAGAAATGACTCAACAGAACGTGGGGCCATGCGGCACGCAAAGACCTGGCCCCTTGGCGCCGCAACGTTCTGAGATCATTTCAAGCCCAGTTTCTTGCCTTGCGCGAGCAAAGCAATCGACTCCCTGACTCGGCGATTTTTGGTTTCCTGTCGCTTCGCCACGGAAATCCAGCCTATGAAGTGCTTCTGGTACGTGGGCGCCAGCTGGTCAAAGGACTTCTTTGCCTTCTTGTTCTTTGCCAAGGCACTCGCCAGTTCCTTGGGCATAACAAGTGATATCGTTGGTCGATCCGGCTTTTCCCAAAGCCCCGACTCTTTGGCCTGCGTCACTATCGCAATGCCGGATTGGGTCATAAGCCCCTGCCTCATGAGCTTCTTGATCCGCTTCTTGTTCAATTCAGACCATCGGCTGTTAGGATTGCGGGGAGTGAACTTTCTTACATATCTCTCGTCATCGATCTTCTTGATGATGCTATCTATCCAGCCAAAGCATAGAGCCTCTTCTACCGCTGCATCATATTCGAGTGAGGGCTTACCTGTGTGCTTCTTGTAGAATACCAGCCAGATGCCGGCACTCTTATATTGATGTTGATTAAGCCAGTCTCTCCACTCGTCCCGGGTCTTCACATAAACTTGTTTCATAGTCTCTCGTACAACACAGATATGCTTGAGAGGCAAAGCCGCCTACTTCATCGACTTCATGCTATCGGAATTCTGTCCGTTTGTCACCTGATGTCTGGGAAATCCGCGTTTGTGACTATACCCTTCGCGACCGGTGTGCGCCCTTGACACTTCTAACGCTTAGTCATCGCCAGGTGTCCGCAGCACACGGCGAGTCCAATACAAAATGGAAAGGGCTGTAGGCAATGCCCACAGCCCTCGTTGATCTCAACTTGTCGTTAGTTTCACAGTGTTCAGCGACCTATCCTACGTTCTTGCCGGGTCCATACGCCGCCCCAGCGGAAGCCCCCCGGATGATCCCGTCGGGCCACTATGCCGCAAAGCCACACCTACGCCTTCTTTTTCTTCTTGGCTTTCTTCTTCTTGGTCTTCAACGGCACCGTCACGACATCGGTCGCATAACTGCGCGCCCCCGGTACTTTCTTCTTCTTTTTCTTCTTGGCCTTTTTCTTAGCCTTTTTCTTGGCCTTCTTCTTAGCTTTCTTCTTAGCCTTCTTCTTGGCTTTCTTCTTGGTTACCTTCTTTTTCGCCTTCTTTTTTTTCTTGGCCATGTCCCTTTCCCTTTCTCCTACGAGTTGGGCACGCGTGGTTCCGGATGCTTCAACTCAGTGCCTGAAGGAATACCTGTACGTCAATGCTGGAAGCTCCACCCCCAGCATACTCAGTGACTGGCAAGGTAAGACGCACATTGCCTTTGCCGTTCTCGTTCGTTGTCAACTCGCCCACGTCTTCATAGAGGTCTTCCTCAACGGAGACGTCGACACCGTAAGTTGTCTCAGACAATCCGTAGTCCAGATGCACCTTGATCATCAATTCGTCGGCAGGGTTTGTGTTGAGCAGTACCCAACCCGCCTCACTCTCCGACTCGGCGGGGCACAGTGCCGCTCGTATCGCGCCCTTCGAGTCCTCCGAACCCTTGAGGGGAACAACGTGCAGGACTAAGGCCGCGGCGGCTGCCCCCGTAGTTCTCAAGAAATCGCGACGTCTCATCGTGAACCTCCTTTCAAAGACTCTACATACTTCACCACTGCAGGACATTGGCCGGTTTCTCCGGCTCCTGCAGCTCCGCCGGTCTGCGCGTGGGCAACCCGACTTACACACCGGCCACCCGATACGAAAAGGCTAGCGCATCGCAACTTGCGTGTCAATGACGAAAAGGGGTATTTGCAGAAAAAAGGCGTCTGGCCGCCTTGATCTGCTTGCTTCTGAGTTGCAGGGCGGCAACTGCCGGGGCCAAGGCCGACAGAGAAACAACGAGGGGCTCTGAGCGACGTCCACAACCCCTTGAAATGTCTGTTCGGTGGACTCTCTTAGAGTGTTCTGCGTCTGCGCAGCCAGCCGACAAGGCTTACGCCCATGCCGCCGAGGACAATAGCGCCCGGGGCAGGAATTACTCCTACCCTGATGTTGTCGAAGGAGGCAATGGCTCCCCGCCCATCTATTGGCTGCGAGCGCGTGTGAAGGACAAAATGCTGTTGAGGTGCTTCGGCGACATTATTAGCGGCGAGCCCAAACGCCGAACCAATGAGATTCCCGTCTTCGTCATACACCCATGCGTCCGCCGTAGGGCTGAGGCCGTGGTATCCACGGATTGTCACAACTGACCGGTACCATGTGTTCTTGTTACAATATGGCACGATAGTAGTCCCACTGAACCAGAGAATCCTATCCCAGTCAGGGCCGAACCATATCGTATTCTGATCGGTCACCATCGCCCCATGGAACTGGAATTGTCCTGCTCCAACAGCCCCATTCTCCACGCTGCAGGCGACCTCGAATGTAAACGTATCTGGGAAGGTGAGGTCCACGTACGCGGTGTCCGACCAGTTCCAACGGCCGCGAAGCTTGAGGCACTGTCCTTGTCCGGCAAAGCCGGGGCTTGCTATTATGGAATTCCGATTGTAGGCTCGCACCCAGGGCGATGGTGGTGGGCTCCCTACCGTGTAACTCTCAAAGTCGTCCACAAACGGTAGCGTTACCGGAGCCCCTGAGACGCTGAGGCCAGATCCCCAAACGAACGTCAAAGAAAGGACCATAGTTACGGCATCCCTTTTCATGATTGTCTCCTCTCAGAATTGTCCAAGTCCATATCATAACATCACCATACGTTCACCGATGATTCACAGTGTTCTGCGTCTGCGGAGCCAGCCGACAAACGCCACTCCGATGCCACTCAGGAGGATAGCGCCGGGGGAAGGAATTCTATTGGTGCCGTCATTCACGTAGAGCCTGGCTATCTTGCCGTCACTTGTCTGGCCAATGACGAGCAAGTCGGGATCTCCGTCGTTGTCGTAGTCTCCCCAGGCAAGTGCAGGATCGTCACCTACCCCTATCAGGCCGAAGTCCCTATATATGAAGGACCCACCAGCATTTCGATAGATCTTTGTTACCATGTCAGTCGCCGTATTCCCAGCTACAGCCAAGTCCAGATCACCATCCAGATCGTAGTCAGCCCAGGCTATCGCATTACCGCTGACGCCGGTCAGTCCTGCGCCGATGTCGGTGAATATGCCTCCATCGTTGTTGTAGATACGGCTCACTCTACCCGCGACTGAAGAGACATAGCCTGCAACGGCGATGTCAAGGTCGCCATCATCGTCATAGTCACCTATAGCGAGGCCACTCGATCCGACGTCAACCAATCCGGGATCTATGTCGGTAAATAGGCCCCCGTTGTTTTGGTATATAGTTGTCAGGTTAGTGCTGGGCGGCATTACCTCACCGGTGAGTGCGATATCCAGGTCACCATCGTTGTCAAAATCCCCCCAGCCAGCAGAACCACCCGCGCCCGCACAGACTCCAGTGAGACCTGCCCCAATATTTGTGAAGGCACCGCCGTTGTTTTGGTATATCTCACTTACATAGTTGAAACTCCCGATGGCTCCGGTCAGCAGCAGATCCAAATCTCCATCATTGTCATAATCACCCCAATCAAGTGCTCCGCCCATGACCTGTGTCAGAGGTGCTCCAATATCCGTAAGGGTGCCACCATCGTTCCTGTATATCCTGCTCTTGTGATCCAGGTGGCTCTGCCATCCCGAAATTGCCAAATCCTGATCGCCATCATTGTCGTAGTCCCCCCAGGCAAGTCCTCCGGCACCAACGTCAGGTAGAGTGGTCGGAACCTCTGTGAACGATCCGGCGTCGTTGCGGTACAATTTGGTGACTATGATAGCCGAAGAGCTTGTACCACTGTTTCCAGAAACAACCAGATCAAGATCTCCGTCATTGTCAAAATCACCCCACGCCGCCTCAGCACCGCGCAGGGGAACTATGCCTACATCGATGCCCTTCATGAGTGCCCACGCGTCTGAAATCCCGAAGGAAGACATGGACAGAAATGCGGCCACACAGCTTAGGAGACGATACTTGCATACGCCATCCGGTCTCTTCATCGTGGTTCTCCTCTCAAAGTCAAATCAGGCTTCACAGTTCTATGTTCTTAACGTCTCTGCCGTCCTTTCAGAAGAAATGGCTACATATCCGGCGCCATCGCTACGGACAGAATCAGACAAAAACAGATGACGTTCTCCTCCTACCAAGATTTCCCGTTCACCTCCGTGTATGGCCGCTCCTCTATCCTACAATGTAGAATGTGCCACAGTATCGCCTTTGATGTCAAAGACTTTCTCCGGAAATTTGGATTTTTTTCCGCCAGACAGCTAACATGTTCCTGCTTGTTGTCCGCCCACAGAATGTCGCGGTTGGGCAGCACGAGCCTCAGTGATTGCCATATTTCAGATCATTTCTGGTTCCCCAGGCATCTTCATCCTCTCTGGGTGCACAGAATAATCTCCACAAGGTAGGTAAAGAGATGTGGCAGGGCGGTTCATGCAGGTCGAGTTATTCTTGATGTGCTGACATGCTAAACCGCTAACATATGGTGGCGTATAGCTCTGATTCTCTTAAAGATCATTTCGGATCACAACCTGGTTTTGCTAATTCACAAACTGTGCGAGCATGATCAAGAGGCCTGCGGCATTGCCGCCGCAGTGTAACAGCATGCCGATGTAGATATTTCGCCTCCACCACACGACGTACACCATAGGCAGCAGCGCCAAGATTCTACTGATGTTCTCAGATGGTGTGAAGAAATGATACGCCGAGAAAAGCACCGTGTTGACCAGTGGTGCCCAGAAACCGAGATGCGAAATTCGGGGCAAGAGAAATCCCCGAAAATACAGCTCTTCGACAATTGCACCTGATATGTTTGTAATGAAATAGAATCCCCACAGCAGCAGCAGGACCGTCTTGGAGTAAGTATCAGCATCTCCCGGGTCGAGACGGAACCAGCTTGGCAGCCACTGAAAGAAACTTCTGAACACGAAGCGGTCGATAGGCTGGGCGATGAAGCTCAGAAGGACAAAGGCCCAAACCAACATCGGCAATATCAGCGCACAATACTGCCACCAGGGCATTGCCTGGCGATAGAGCACGATGCCACTGAGGGTAAGTCTGCCCGTCTGTTTCTTGCCCAGACATAGCATATAGCCCAGCTCAAAAGGAATCATCACAAGGGCGATGGCAAGATATAGAAAGAACAGAGTCGGCAGGCCCAGACTCTTCGACCACTTGGCGCCAGTGATGTAGAACAGCACGACGAGCAGGCCGGGGAGTAAATGTAATGTTGAAGACCTAACCAACGAGTGCTTTCGTATATTCGTATTCTCAGCCATGTTCCATATTATAGTCGAGGGGATCATCTCTGCAAGGGATGCAGCCAAGCCCGGATTTGCCTGTTCCGAGAAGGTCCATTTTCCATCGAGTCCGGCCTCCGTGATATGCCGGTTCAGGTCATTTCCGATCGGCGGGCATTCTCGCTCTCTTTAGGTGCGCAGAATAATCGCCACAAGGTAGGCAAAGAGATGTGGCAGGGTGGTTCAGACGCGCAGAGTTATTCTTGACGTGCTGTCCCGCTGGGTTGATAATCAGCAGAAGCAGTGACACGGCAGAGGTCGTTATCACGAGTTGGGAAGAGCCAAAGGTGACAGTGGAGATCATGCAATGAGATATGTTCTATCTGTGATTGCAACACTGGCGATCATCTATATCGTCCCATTTGTGCTGTATGCCGGAGCCACCTTGGTATGGGATCTCAAGCCGCCGGATGATGTCGCCCCCTGGCAGTTCCTACTTGGCATCCTGGTTTCGAAAACGGGCACGGCAATCGCATTCGTATTGATCTATCACTTTGCGAAGGTGGGGCTGGGCCGGAAATGGTTGGTCTATGCGTTGATATGGTGGCTGTCTTTTGCGATCGGCGAATTGGGACAGGCAATCGGCCCTCATTACACCTGGAAGGAAGCCGTCATAGGCATGATCTCAGAAGCCCTGTATTTCCCGTTGGCTGCGATTGTCACAGATCGGCTCATAGGAGCAGAGGCAAGCAGATCCGAGGCCGCTTAGGCCAGCCCACGGGGATCGTAGCCCCGGGCCGACTGCAGCTGCGCCTCCGCACAATAATGCCCAAGATGTTTTTTGCATGAGCCAGCAGGACGATGGGTGCACCATGCAGCCGGCAGATATTGTCTGCGAAGGCTCAGGAGCGGTGGAACTTACGGGATAGGTGTGGTATTGTAACCCGTCAGGACATACAGGAATGTTGTCAGCCGATGTACACGGCAAATCTTGGTGAAAGGATGGCCTACCATGTTGAAGAGAGCAATCATTATTAGTACGGCGTGCCTTACGGTGTTAGCTGGCGTTTGGCTTCCGGCACAGGCCCGAGCGGCAACGGTGAATGTCGATCTGAACAAGACAGGCGAGCCCATTTCAAAATATATCTACGGACAATTCATCGAGCATTTGGGCCGCTGCATTTACGGTGGGATCTGGGCGGAGATGCTGGAGGACCGGAAATTTTACTATCCTGTCGACGGCCAGGCGCCCGCGTGGACCATGTACAAGCCAGGCATGCGGTCCTGGGACGGCGAGGGCCATCCCTATGAGCTTTTGACCAGTTCGCCCTGGATGATCATCGGCGACAAGAACGCCGTCTCAATGGTTACGAATAACTCCTACGTTGGCGAGCACACACCGAGAATAGTCCTGTCAGGAAAGGGAAAGCCCGGCGGTCTTTTCCAGGAACGGCTGGGACTCATGGACGGAAGAGAATACACGGGTCGTATCATACTGGCCGGTGATGTGGCGGCGGCGCCGATTGAAGTGAGTCTCGTATGGGGCGGCGGGGCGAGCGACCGTCAGACGGTGGTGATCGATGATATCGGAAAGACCTACGCCAAGTTCCCATTGCGTTTTACGGTGAGAGGCTCAACCGACAACGGTCGTCTCGAGATTGCGGGCAAGGGCAAGGGACATTTTCTGATTGGGACCGTCTCGCTTATGCCGGCGGATAATATTCTCGGCTGGCGTGCCGATACGGTGGCCCTGCTGAAGGAGCTTAACTCGCCCGTCTATCGCTGGCCGGGCGGCAATTTTGTCAGCGGTTATGATTGGAAGGATGGTATTGGCGATCCTGATCGCCGGCCGCCCCGCAAGAATCCCGCCTGGAAAGGCATTGAGCACAACGACGTGGGGCTCCATGAGTTCCTGGACCTGTGCCGCGAAATTAACACCGAGGCGTTCATCGCAGTGAATACGGGTCTGGGGGACGCCAAGGCTGCGGCCGAGGAAATTGAGTATGTCAACGGCGGTCCGGACACGCCAATGGGCAGGTTGCGGGCCCAGAACGGCCACCCCCAGCCTTTCGGAGTTAGGTGGTGGGCCATCGGCAATGAGATGTTCGGGGACTGGCAGCTCGGTCACATGCCGCTCGAAGACTACATGAAGAAGCACAATCGAGTGGTCGACGCAATGCGCAAAGTGGACCGTACGTTTGAGCCAATCGGCGTTGGGAACATGGGACGCTGGAGCGAGCAAATGCTTACCGCCTGCTCCGATCACATGAGTCTGATCAGCGAGCATCTCTACTGGCAGGATAGGGACGATGTCGTGTCGCATGTAAGTCAGATTTCGGCCAAGATTCGCGAAGTGGCGGAAGCTCATCGTGGATACCGCAAAACCGTCGCTTCGCTTGGTGGCAAAGACATCCGTATTGCCATGGACGAATGGAACTACTGGTATGGTCCGAACGAGTATGGGGAATTGGGCACTCGCTACTTTCTGCAGGATGGTCTGGGGATGGCTGTTGGCCTGCATGAGTTCTTCCGCAATAGTGACATCTACTTCATGGCCAACTACGCACAGACCGTCAACGTCATCGGGGCCATCAAGACGACAAAAACCGAAGCCGAATTCGAAACCACGGGACTCGTGCTGAAACTCTACCGTGAGCGATTCGGCGAAATTCCTGTTGACGTCAGCGGCAACTTCAAACCGCTCGATATTGCCGCAGCCTTGTCGCCCGACCGTTCAGTCCTGACCGTTGGCATCGTCAACCCGAGCGACAAATCTCGGTCGCTCGATTTGAAGTTGACGCGCAGAGAACTAACCGGCCGCGGGCAGAAATGGACCCTCACCGGCCCGAGCAAATGGTCACACAACGCACCCGGAAAGCCGCGGCAGGTGGACATCAGAACGTCGTCGGTTGCAGATGCCACGGGCCCGTTAGAAGTCGGTCCCTTGAGCGTGACTCTCTGCTCGTATTCGGTGCGATAGCTCCGGCACGAACGGCTCAGGGCGGGGAATCGACGTTTGGTCACGCTCTCAGCAACGCGCGGCTAAGGTTCACTGTCGGCCACGAGCCATTCCTGAACGAAGATCGCCAGGTCCTCGGCATCCACACGTCCGTTCTGATCGAGGTCCATTCCGGAACAGAAGTCCGGCTCCGAACACGGCTTGCGCCACTTCTCGGCGAACTCCGCCCAGTCCAGGTAGTTGACCATGGAGTCGCCGTTGAAGTCAAAGCTGCACGCAACTATCTGCAGTCCACCGTCCAGAGTGCACCGCGAGGCCTCGCCGCACTGAGGTGTCACAACCACATTCCAAGTGCCGGGCTCGGCGTCGTCGACATCGACCTGACACGTGATTGTATTGGCGTCCTCGACGACAACGTTGGTAGCCTCAATCTGCGTCACGTCGTCGCGGTACACGAGAAGTTCTGAGTCGATGTTGATCAGCCTCCGATTGCCGCCCACCGAATTGGTCTGGAAGAACTCGATCTCCTCTCCGCCGCCGTTCTGATAGAAGTCGAGGACTACAAGGTAGCTACCGGCGGCGGGGAAGTCGAAGGTCATCGTCCCGGCGGTTCGGTTTTGTGTGACATCGGTCGTCGCCGGAGCTCTGGCGTCGGCGTATTCCCCGACGAGCTTGCCGTCGATCCACAGGCTGAATCCGTCGTCGCTGTTGACGCCGAAGTACCTCTTCCCTGGCGAGGGGGCATAGATGTACCCTATGAATCGCACGGCATAGTTTGTGCCGTTCACATTGAACGGCGGCGCGAACGTCTGTTCATAGGCAGTAAACTCCCCGTGATCGTCGCCGCTGTTCCAGAGATTTATCCAGTAGTGAATCGCGTGCGTGGGATCCCCGACGCCGCGGCCGGGATCGTCCAGCAGCAGCGTCGCCGCGTCAATTCTGTCAAATGCTTCGCTACTCCTGACATATAGGGCGTCAAAGCCGATATCTTCCGAGGCGCCGGTGAGCGCAAGTGAGACCGAGGTCGTTGAACCCGGATCAAAGCCGCTTCCACGGACCGTAAGTTGTGTCGTGCCTCTGTTACACAGAGAGCTTGGCGCGACCGACGTAACCTCACAACGGTGTATCCGTATTACTGTGATTGAGTCCGTCGCCTCGTCCACGGGATTACCCATGCTGTCCAGCCCCTGAAGGTTAAGGGTATTGACACCTTCCTCGATCAGGACGAATGCCTCGAACTCATTGTTGCCCGCGAACTCCGAGATCACGGGTTCGCCGTTGACCGCGATGCCCACCACGCCCAGTGGAGCGATGCCTTCGATCACTACGATCGGGGCCGGCGTGCAGAAGTCGTCACCCCCGTTGGTCGTGATCTCGAAGTCAATCGCGGGAACCTGTGTCAGGATGTAGGCCCGACGATCGCGCACGAACGCCTTGATTCCATCCCGCCGGCCGCTGCCGAGCCCGTCGGCAATCAGGGCGTTGGCGGCATCGTCCAGAAACAGATCGAAGGCCGTCGGTGGATCGCCTGTTCCGTAAGACGTCCGCCACGGGCCCTTGACGAGCTGCGCTAACGCCGACAGGTACATCTGCCTGTACTTGGGATAATTCAGAAACCGGCTGACTTCCGGGAACTGGCCACCCACGGAGAACAGGTTGGTGCCGGACCCATCGCCCGACCCGAGTGTAAAGTCGATGTCCCAGGGCAACAAATACCACTTGCTCTCCTGTGGGGCGTAGTAGAAGTAGTTGTTTTTGCCGCGGCGGTACCCGTAGCTATCCCAATCGCCGACCGCATGGCGAAGCGCCAGGACCTTGGCAAAGTGCTGGGGATGGATGACCATCTCGATGGCCTGTTCATAGCTCGAGCTGCTTGACGGCGTGTTCAGCGCAACGGCAAAGTCAAAAAGATGACCCCAGTTATCGCTCTCTCGATGTGACCGCTTTTCGAACCCCCACCGGTAGGTCTCTTTGAGCAGCGGGTGGCGGGAATCATAGTGCAGCCCTTCGTCAAGGTTGCTGAATCCCGTGCCGTCGGCCGAGTACTCGAAGTAGTCGTCGATCTTGTGAATATAGCCATCGATATCATCAGGGAACCACGCGCGAATGTAGTCGCCGTCGATCTTCTGGACGTCCTCATAGATCCCGTTGTTGCGGCCGTTGATGATCGGGCGCACGAATTCCTGCATTGAGAATTGCAGGCCCATCTGCCGGTAGAACCAGTACGAAGCACGTTCCTGCAGTGGCCCACGGTTGCCACCCTCGGTGTTGTCGAGATTGATCTCCTCGCGGCCGCCAAACCTCTGGTCCGGATTGAAGTCTATCCTGTAGGCGTATCGATCGCGAGGATTGCGGTTGGCTCCACTTCGGATAAACGGGCTGCCGCGGTAACGGATACGGGCGTTGTAGAAGACCTCGGTGCCGTTGCAGACGAACGTGCAATCCAGCAGTTCGTTGGAGAGATTGGGTCGCGATGTGAACGTGCTGATGACGTCGTTCGAGAGCCAGATGCGGTAGGTAGCGAATCGGGTGCTCAACAGCGAATCGCCGACCCGAACCAGGCACGTTCGGTCGGGCACATCAGCCGTGGGGTCAAGCACGCTAGGGAACCGTGTCGTCGCTGAACCATCGGAGGCCACGACATAGAATGCCCGCATGGTGCCGCCGGGAGCACCTGGGATCGTACCTGTGAAGATTCCATCACCGGCGATGAAGTCGTCACCAGAGGCGTCGTCAACCATGGGTGTAGTGGTGAACGCGGCGCCCTCCGACCTATAGTGGAGCATGACCGGACCCACGCCATCGTTGTCCACCACGCGGGCAGTGACCACAATCGGTTCACTGTCGGCGGGCAGGACTGGAGCGTGCCGCACCTCGAGGACGTCGGGTCCGCGGTTCGGCACAAACGCCGTGTTTTGTTTGCCCGGCGTACCCAAGTCCATCGGCATGTCGAGTTCAAAGTCGCGCGCCGGCCGCGGCGGCTGGACGGGCCTTTGGTCCCGAGTCGTTCGCAAGAGCAGGTATCGGCTTCCTCTCAGCCACCGGGCCCAGCCACTAAACGTGACTGTGCCTGCTGTCGTGCTGGCGATCGATTGGTTGATCCGGTTGGCCCCCGGATCACCGTGCCCGGTCGAAATCAGGTGCAGTGACCGGGACCCGGAGTGACTATCCTCTGAGGTCACGAACGATCGTACGTGGTTGCCGAGCATCCGCCAGCCCGTGCCGCCATTCTCGAAGCCGCTGTTGCTGAGGCGGTTCGAGCCGATAATCAGTTCAAGGTCGTCGATGAGCACCTCGCCCCGGTTGAGCAGCATGAGGCCGAAGGTCGTGACCTGGTCGTGGGTGTAGTTGCCATCGGTACTGCTGATCGTGTACGAGAACCGCTTCCACGTGGTCTTTCCGCTCTCGTCGCTGTCGGCCCAAGCATCGGGTGCATCGTTGTTGCTTCCTGGGTCGCGCAGCTCCAGGCTGGCCCCCTGGCCGTCGGCCCAGCTCGGCCACCGGCCTCCGTCATAGTAAGTCACTTCATCGACCGTGACCCAGTGTACTTCGAGTTCATCGGTGTCCGGGTTCAGTTCTTTGAGCGGATAGGATAACTGTATGCGCTCACTGTGATCGTCAAGTCCGCCGACATACGGCCCGAGAAGGTTCGAGCCTTTGACAAGATTGTCGTACACGGTTTCGAGCAGGTTCGGGTCTTTGGCCACCACCAAATACGACCCCGCTGGCATCTCGATGCCGTCGGCGAACTCGTAGGTGATGCCGTCGGTGAAGGCCCATCCACTCAGTGAGACTGTATCGGTGCCTTGGTTGTGCAGCTCGATATACTCATAGCGTTCGTCACGGGTGCCGTGATGGTACATTATCTCGTTGATCACGATGTCGTCTACCTGCGGCTGAGCGTTTGGCCCGCCGAAGGTGCCGGAGCTCAAGAAGCCGAAGTAGTCCGAGCCGTCCGGAAACCGTCCGAAAGTGACATCGGCTCGCGCAGCCCCATAGCGCACCGCGTCCAAGACGCGGACAGGTTCAGGGGCCGGGTCATTCGTGGCGGCCGTCACGTAAACCGTCTGGCCGGCAAAGTCCAGTCCGAAGGGAATTCCGTCGGGCGGGGTGCCCTCGTGCACGGCCCAGAACTCGCCCGGCTCCAGCACAATCCCATCCGGGATCTTGTACTGCAGCAGCTCGTCCCGGTCGTCGCTCAGGTAGACGTTGCTCAAATCAACTGTGCTTGGACCCGGGTTATACAGTTCGATCCAGTCGGTCCCTGGGGGCGCATCGCTGTTGGCCAAGAGCTCGTTGATAACCACGCGAGCGCGGGGATCTTCGCCGCCGTCGGGCTCGTCCGCTATGATAGCTCGCAGGAGCGGGCATGCGATACAGTCCGAGCTGCCGCCGATGTTCGCATTGTGGGCTTGGATTGCCAGGACGTTTGTACCCACGACGAGCTGGCCCATGAGACCAGTGAGATCCACGTTTTGGCCGGCGTAGTCACTGGCCCCGCTTGCGTCCTGACTGAAGGCCGGTGGATTGCCGCTAAGGTTCGTCGGTTCAGCGGCCCTTGACCCGTTGAGATACAGGACGAAGCCGTCGTCGTAGTACACCTCGGCTCGCAACTGCGAGAAGGAGTCGATCTGCTCTTGCGTCAGTGTGAAGCGCAGGCGGGCATACACGGAGATGTAGTTTTCCCGCATGTCGTTAAGCTGCGTCCGGACCCACTGCAGTTCTTCTGACTCGTTGCTATACCCGTACCCGCTGGGACCGTCGATCCAGTCGGTAGTCTTGGGATCGTCGTTGAACCCGAGCTCGGTCCAATCTGTGGTCGGTTTGCTGCCGGCGCCCGGTGACGGTTCTTCGGTCCCCTTGAAATATCGCCCGGGATGGCCCACATCCACGAGCGTCACAAGCGTGGGGTCCTCCGGCTCGGCCTGAATCGTGTCGGGGGCGCCCGGTGTGCCGCCGATGAACGTGCTGGGTGACCAGGTCGACGCCTCGTCGGGGTCCCCGCCGGGCTTGGCGAGAATCAGCGAATGCCCTGTTCCGTCGGGTGCTGCCGGCCAGGGTATTTCGTCATCGTATCGGAAGGAGATGATAATCTCCCCGTTGCCATTGGACAGTTCGACCCGTTCGCCATCGTTGCTCAGCCGACTCGTAAAAGGGCCGTACACGCCGGTGATTTCGTACACCGCCTCCAGGGCAGCGGGATCGCGGGCCACAACCAGGTACTCCTTGGCCCCAATGATGGTTCCGGGCTCGAAGGTGTACTGGATACCGTTCGTGAATGCGTAGCCGGTGAGGTCTTCAAAAACGGCCCGGTTGTTGTACAGTTCAATGAACTCGAGTGCCTCGCCCCCATCGACAGGGTGGTACATCACCTCGCTCACCACAAGGGCCGAGCTGGGCCGCGTCAAACACAAGGTGAACACGCACACAATCGCCGGAAGAACACACCAATGCCGCCCTACGTCTGTCATGACTGTTTGATCCTTTCTCCAATGATGGTTGCTGTATTCCACACCCGAAGCGGTTCCGAAGTATGCCTAAAACGTTCCAATGCACTATTTTAACAGATTTGCCACAGAATTTCTGCTGTTTTTACCCTTTTTCACACACTTTTCGCGGTCAGACCTCGTCGGGACATTTGCTTTCTCCAGACATGTTCGATATTCTATCCGAAATGAGACTCGGCGATGTAGCTGAGCCGGAGACCCAATTTCACTCTTGTTTGGAGGCAAAACTATGAAGTCAGTTCACAGAGGCTTCGGGCTGGTGTCACTGGTGTTCGTTCTGACTCTTTGCGCCGGCGTCCCGGCCGCGGCTCAGGACAAAGGGCTGATCGGCGATTGGGATATGAAAATGAATTTCGACGGCCGGCAGATGGCGTCGATACTGTCTTTCGCCAGAGACAAAGGCGGAGAACTCACCGGCCGGCGGGTCAGCCTGTGGGGAATCAGCGAGCTAAAGGAGATCAAACGCGAAGGCAAGGACGTTAGCTTTGTCTTGATCAATCGCCGCCGCGGTGAGGAAACTGAGAGCAGTTTCATCGGCACGCTCGAGAAGGGCAAGCTTTCCGGTGTGCTCACCAGTGACCGGGGCGAGGTAAAAGCCGAAGGTAAGAAGATCAGGCCCATGCCCCGCATCCTCGGAAGCTGGAACATGACCTTCAAGATCGGCGAGCAGGAGGTCAACACGGTGCTCGTCGTCTCGGCCGACAAACAGAAAAAACTCCGGGCCGAATGGCAGAGCGAATGGGGTGAGCACGAGATTACGGACGTACGGTTCAAAGACCGTAAGCTCACGTTCAATCGCGTGAGCACGTTTGGCGATCGCAAGATGGAGTCCACCTATGAAGGGACACTCAAGGGCCACACGCTCAATGGCATGATCGAATCCGAGCTTGGTGAGATCGCCGCCAAAGGCGAGCGTGTTGGGGCGGCTGTCGTCGGCAGATGGCGTCTTGAGATCGCATCCGAGTCCGGCACGCGGACACAGATGCTGCGAGTCCACCCGGACCTGAGTGGCTTGTATGGCCCTGTCCCCATAAAGAGAGTGCGTCTCGATGGAAAGCAGATGGGCTTCAAGACGGGATGGGAGTTCGGTGAACGAACGATCGAAATTAGTTTTGCAGGCCAAGTGGAAGGCAGGAAGCTCACCGGAGAGTTGACCAGTAATAGAGGCAGCCGACAAGTAGAAGGTCAAAAGATAACTCCCGCACGAGCCAAGGAATCCTCCCGCAAGCCCGACGTCATTTTTGTTCCAACTCCTCAGCACGTTGTGGAGAAAATGCTCGAGATAGCGAAAGTCACGAAGGAAGATCTGATCTACGACCTTGGCTGTGGTGACGGCCGCATTGTGGTGACAGCGGCCAAGAAGTATGGATGCAAGGGCGTTGGCTACGACATATCCCGCAAGCGAGTGAAAGAGTCACTGGAAAACGTAGAAAAGAACAATGTCGCAGACCTGGTTCGAATCGAGCGAAAGGACATTTTCACGCTGGACCTCAGTGAGGCAAGCGTAATCACCCTCTACTTGCTGCCGCAGCTGAATGTCAAGCTGATCCCGCAATTGGACAAACTCAAACCCGGCACGCGCATTGTGTCGCACGACTTCGACATGAAGGGGGTAAGGCCCGACAAGGTAGTTGTAATGTCGGATGAGGAAGATGACTACGGTGACCATACTGTCTACCTTTGGACCACTCCCCTGAATAAGGAGGAAGTCAGCGAGGAATAGGAGCTGTTCTATACAGTCAAACCTTGACAAGTGAAATCCGATCAGTATGATCGGTGTGAACACACAATCACTCTTTTAGGAGGCATGTATTATGAAGAACCAGAAATCTCACAAGACGGTCCTGCTCTGCGCAGTCGTAGCCCTCGTGATCATCTCAGGGCAGGTCTTGGCCCAGCCGTCCTCGTCTCGTGGACCGGGACGCGGATTGTTCGGCGACTGGGACCTCAAGATCCAGTTTGGCGAGCGAGAAATGAACTCAATTCTGTCGTTTTCCAGAAACGCCGAAGGCGAGTTGACCGCGCAATTGATCAATTTCTGGGGACTGTCCGAACTGCAGGATGTCAAGTTTGAAGAGGGCAAGCTCAGCTTTGTTCAAGTTGTCCGATTCGGCGACAACGAGTTCACCTCGACCTTCGCAGGGACAATCGAAGAGGGTGCCCTGACGGGGATGCTATCCAGCGACAGGGGCGAATCCAAGGTCGAAGGCAAGCGCAGCCAACGGATGCCCAGGGTCGTCGGAAACTGGAATGTTAAGTACACAGTTGGCGAGCGGGAGCGCACATCGACACTCGTCATCAAGGCTGACAAGGAAGGCGCACTTACGGCCGATTGGCAAAGTGAGCGGGTCCAGAACGAGATCACGGATCTGAACTATGAGCGGGGCCAGCTGACCTTCACGAGAAAGAGTAAGATGGGGGACCGTGAGTGGGAATCCACCTTTGAGGGACGGATCGAGCGGGGCACGGATAACCTCTCAGGTATGCTCAAGTCCGATCAAGGAGAGATTGAGGTTAAGGGAGAGCGGATTGGTGCTCCCCTAATCGGCACCTGGAAACTCGAAATCACATCCGAGAGGGGCACCCGCGCTCAGAGACTGAGAGTCAATGGTGACCTGAGCGCCCTGTACGGGACTATTCGTATCAAGAAGGTCAATCTCGAAGACGACAAAGTAAGTTTCAAGACCGTGCAGCAGTTCGGTGAACAGACGTTTGAAACGAGCTTTGAAGGAAAGCTGGCCGAGTCGAAGCTTACCGGAGAGTTGACGACCTCCAGAGGCACCCGGAAGGTCGTCGGCCAGAAGGTTGTCCGCAGCTTTAGGAGACGCAGCACAGGATAAATGACGTACGTTGCGTGGAGCCTGCCGGGTCAATTTTCGGCAGGCTCCTCTTCTGCCTGATGTGTTTGCGCGCGCCGATTCCTAAGATGGAGGCCCAAAGGCCCGATTGGAAGAATCTGGCAGCGATCTACGTGCAAGCACAATCTGCGACCAGATATCTCGACTGCGCTGCGCTCTCCCCAAGGGACGCCTCACGGCGCGCTCGATATGACAAGGGAGGCACGCTCGCGGTCAAGATGACAGAGCTGCGGCTCGTATGTCCTGGCTCGTCGTGGCTTGTATCTTGCCGGCTGGGCTACCTGGCTGCTGTTCTTCTTAGCAAAACTAACCAACAACCACTATCCACTAACTACTACCTCACTCTCTGCCTGAGGCCGGAAGACTGTGTTGAAATTCAAGTGAGACTCTGGCATTATGAGGTGGCAAGTATGCAGAGATGCTACATTTGAGTTGAAACGGGAAACGTCGGCTGAACACGGAGAAAAGGAGAACGAAATGGATACATCCGGGCCGCATTCTGTCGCTGCGAGGTCCATGAGCCGTCGAGGCTTTCTTGGGGGCGTTGGCGCCGTAGCTTCTTTGGGGAGTATCGTTCTGGCTACGGCTTCGTCGAAAGCGCGTGCGGACGAAGCGCGGAGATTGAATCCTATCTCGGCATATCCTTTTCCCCAGGGCAAGACCCTTCGCGTGCAGCCGGCTCTCATGTTTTCCGTCGAGCAGCACAGGGAGAAGGACAGTTGGCGCAGCTACGGTGGCCTGCGGACCCGAAACGACGTCGAGAATGAGATCCGGCGGATCGAGAAGGAGTTGGGCACGATGGTCCGGGGCGCCGATTTCCCTGTAGAAATCCAGCCTCTTATACGGGTCGAAGATGAGGATCAAGCCCGGCAAGTCGCTCGAGCAGAAACCGATGCGATCCTTCTCTTTGCCGCTTCTGGAGGGACAAATCTTCTGAACGCCATAGCGAGCTCGGACACGCCATCGGTCGTGTTCATTCGCCACAGGTCCGGCCCATTCTATCTCTGGTACGAGATTATCCATTGGCGTTTCTTGCGGCGGAACGACGATACGTTCGACGTGCAAAACGTAGATATCGATGACGTCGTGGTAGACGACTACGGCCGGGTGCTTCGGCGCCTTCGAGCATTGTATGGTCTGAAGAACGCCAAGGGTACGGCCATGCTGGCTATCGGCGGGTTGCTTGCCTATAGCGAACCGGCGCAGAAACGCGGGCCCGAACATGCCAAAGAACTCTGGGGCTACCGGATCGAGACGGTTACGGAGGAGGAATTCGCCGGTCGTCTCGCAAGGGCCCGCTCCGATGCAGAGCTCCTGGAGGCGGCGAACCAAAAGGCGGATGCGCTTCTTGCGTTGCCCAACGTGACATTGCAGACGCAGCGCAAATTTGTCTTCAATTCGTTCCTGGCTTTGGCCGTCTGCGAACAGCTCATGCAAGAGACGGGAGCCACGAACTTCGGCTTCGCTCGATGCATGGGCCGGCCGGTCATTGAAATGCTGGATACGCCGCCCTGTCTGATCCTAAGCCTTGCCAATGATGCCGGGTACACGGCCTACTGTCATGCGGATCTGTCACATACGGTGCCGGGTGTTCTGATGCGATGGATTGCTGGCCGTCCGACGTTTGTCTGCAACTCCCATTTCCCTCACGATGGATTATTCACTGTGGCCCATTGTGCTGCGCCGCGCCGGATGAACGGACAAGATTATGAGCCGACGACCCTTATGACGCATTATGAATCGGACTATGGCGTCGCTACGAAGGTCGAGTATCCGCGAGATCAGGTTGTCTCCGTGGTTATCCCGAATCTTCGCTGCACGAAATGGCAGGCGTTTCGCGGGAGGATTCTCGAATCGCCTTCGTATCAGGCTTGCCGGTCTCAAATGGAGATTTCTATTGATGGAGACGGGTCTCGCTTGGCTGCTGAAATGGAGGGATTTCACGCGCAGATCGTCTACGGTGACTATTTGCTGGAGATTGGCTATGCCTTGAAGAAACTTGGCGCAGTCGAATGGCAGTGCTACAGTGACACCGAGCTAAGTCCGGATTCTCGCAGCCAGAGTACATAGACGATGGTCACATGCACGCAGATAAAGCCGATTCGACAGAAGAAGTAGCGCCAGCGCCGAATAGACGGCAGGGCCTTCCGTCACTGACGGGACGCAGGCTGCTGGAGAATCACTGCCCCCACTTAGGGGCGAGCGTGGATCTTGTCCGCGTGGTTCGTCGTAACAAGTGTCGGCCCGACCTTGGGTGGGGCTGGAGGATATTCTTGGAATCTGATGACATTGCGGTATCATGAGATACATGGTTTGTAAAAGTCCCATCTGGGAATCAAATTGGAAATCCAAACTGAAAGGTAGGAACAAGAAGGGATGAGATCCATGTGCAAAGTGAATTCATTTCTGGTAATTGTTGCATTGGTAATTTTGGCCGGTGGAAGTGTCTACGGTGAAGATTGGAAGGTGGGCGAGAAATGGGCTTATAAGCATGAGGGGCCGCGTCCTTACACTGATGGTTCTATCATCGTTAACGGGGACCGGACAGTCGAAGTGACCGCGATTAAAGGTGAAGGGGCAGAGAAGCGGTATCTGTTGAAGACCAAGTGGGGAAAGGATGATGCCAATCCTGCAACAGCCTACATCGACTCGAAGAACATGATTCACAAAATTGATATTGAGTCCATGGCGATCGTTTTTCTCGACCCTCCGGTGCCTGCGATTTGGCCCTTGAAAGTAGGTGAAGAAAAAGTCCTTAAGACGAATATGGAAATCGGCGGTTTTTCCGTGCCCATCGAGTACGTTGCGAAGCGCCTAAAGGATGAGACCGTCACGGTTCCAGCCGGCAAGTTCGAAAAGTGCCAGCACGTTCAGATCATCGGCTCGATGGAAATCGAAGTGGGACAGCCCGTCAAAAGCAAGGTAGATCATTGGTATCATCCAAAGGTGAAAGCTCTCGTCAAAGAGGCTATCGTAACGAACTATCAAAGTGATAACAGCTACTCCGGGACGAGTGTCTTGAAGTCTTATACAAAGCCCGATTAGCGCAACGGTGGGGCATACGAGAAGGCTGTGACATTTGAGCGCTATGTATTCTTTTCAATAGTCGTTGCTGTCTGCGGGATAGTCGGCGGTCTGATCGGCCGGCGTAGGAGCAATGTTGTGGCCGGTGTGCTATTCGGCCTGCTGCTCGGCCCGATCGGCTGGCTGCTCGCGGTTGGTAGGCGCCGGAAGGCTCGAGAGGACCTACGCCATTCTACAGACGTGTAGTGAAGGAGTCACCGCTTTCAGATGTATCCACGGCTGTTCGAGATACCGATCATCCACGTGACCATCCACAGCTTCGGCCCCATGATGGTAATCGGGTCTCTCGTGGGCTTGCTCCTGACAAGGCGATTAGTCCGACGTGTGGGCCTGGACCCACTGATTATGACCAACGCGGTCCTGTACTCCGTGATCATTGGTGTCGTGGGGGCGCGGGCCTTCTTTGTGGTCCACCACTTCGACGAGTTTCGGGGCAATCTTCCGGGCGTTTTTGCCGTATGGGTCGGAGGCCTGGAGTTTCTCGGTGGGGTGATCCCGGCGATCGGCTTTCTGTTGTTCTATCTGTACCACTGCAAGTTACCTGTCCGCCGGTATCTGGACATCCTGGCCATCGGCCTGATGATGGGCCTGGCGTTTGGGCGGATAGGCTGTTTCCTCAATGCCGACTGTTTCGGCAAGCCCACCGACCTGGCCTGGGGCATTCGCTTTCCGTATGCGTCGTTCGTGTATATTAGTCAGATCAACCCCGATCCGGCGAGGAACAGATACGGGCCGCACCTCAACCTGCCGAAAGCCGAATACTTCAGCTTCTACGACCGACACGGCAAATGGTACCCAAAGCCGCTACAGGAACTGAGCGAGCAGCAGCAATACGAAGTCACTAAAGGCAGGTATCGTTGCCTTGCCGTTCACCCCGTCCAGCTCTATTCGTGTGCCAACGCCTTGCTGTTGTGCGGCATCCTATATGTGTTCTGGCGCAGGAACCAGGAGCCGACCGGCTCGGCCGATACTCGAAGGCAACTTGCCCGGCCGGGCTCGACCGTCGCGCTGGCGCTTGTCCTTTACGGCTTCACTCGATCTCTCTTAGAGTGTGTCCGAGACGACAATCCGTACGAGTTCGCATTTCTGACCATCTCGCAGATTCTCGGCATGGTCTTGATCGTGGTGGGCGTTGTCCTGCTCGTGGTCCTTTCATCGCCCGGATCGGATTCGGCACCCGATAACGCGTAGCGGAACAACGTCTGGAGAAATGGGATGTGGATAGTCCGATTCATCCTGCTCGGTGTCTTAGGCGTGTTGGTCTGGCTTGATTCTTTTCTGCTTCGGCGCCGCCGGCAATATAGCGGACTTGTCGAAAACAGAATCTTCAATGTCGGGATCGTGATAACCCATCTTGCCGCTTCCTACCTCGTCGTGATTCTGCCGCCTTCGGGAGGCTGGGCCGCTCGCCCCGCTTGGATGCAGCACCCAAATGTTTGTGTCGCCTTTGCCACGGTCGGATCGGCCTTGGTTTGTGCCGGTATCGTTTTGAAACTCCTCGCTCTCAAATACAGAAGGGCCATCGGTCTACAAGGCTCGCAGGCGGGACTGGTAACGTCGGGCGTTTATCGGTATTTCAGGCATCCCATCTGCACGGGGGTTTTGTGGATTGCCCTGGGATTGGCACTGCTGACTCGAAATCCCGATGGTCTGCTCGTCTTTCCGGCCGTCTTTGTCGCGTACCTCGTGCAGGTGTCTTTTGAAGAGAAAGATGATTTAGGTGTGAGATTTGGCGAGCAGTACCGGGCCTACAAGCGAGTCACAAAGATGTTTGGCCCTGTATGGCTGTGGAGCCTTTTGCTCGCAATCCTCCTGCTCATCTTTGGCATTGCACGCACTGTAGCGATAAGCTGAATCGCCGACCTAACCGCTCAACCGCCGAATCACGGGCCACAAGACACGAACGGTAGCTTACCCCGGCCCCACCTGCGTCATTGCGAGGGGGCGCAAAGTGGCCGAAGCGACAAACCGCTGGTCAATACCGTCCTGCCTGTCCCGAACCCATTCGGCTCCGCTCAGGGTAAACTTTGTCGAGGGAAGCCCAGCCGAAGGGATCTGGTTCCCTTACATCTTCTGCTCTTCTTGCTTTCCCTAGCAGTCCCACAACTTCTTGCTTGACATTCCTCTCAGAATCAGATAGGCTATGTATGGAGAATGTCGGTGGGGAGATGTGCCGTCACTGTCTATCGGCCTTTTGCGGAGTAAAAGGCGGTCTTTCGTATCCTCGACGTGGCGAAAGGAGGAGCGAATGGGTAATAGAACACATATAGAGACCTGCCTGAGCGTTTCCATGTTTCTGGTGATGATGGGTTGCGCAGCCGCTTCCGGAGCAACCATATACGTGGATATCGATGCGCCCGGGGACGATGGCGTGAGCTGGCCGACAGCTTACAGGCACGTGCAGAGCGCTTTGAGTGCTGCTTCGAGCGGAGATGAGATTCGAGTCGCGCAGGGCACTTACGGGCCTCTGACCGCTTCCCGCAGCGAGACGATTCAACTCAAAAACGGTGTGACTATCAAAGGTGGTTACGCCGGTTTCGGTGAGCCGGACCCCGACGCCCGGAGCATTACCAGCCATGAGACAATCCTGAGCGGCGAGCGCACTCCCTGGTCGTCCAGCTACCACGTTGTTACCGGCAGCGGAACCGATTCAACGGCCGTCCTCGACGGCTTTAGGATCACGGGCGGCAATGCATTCGGCTCGGCGTCAACGGACGGCGGCGGGATGCACAACGTCAGCGGCAGCCCTACAGTTGTCAACTGCACATTCAACGACAACTTTGGCCACCGGGGCGGTGGCATGTACAACCGCGAGAGCAGCCCGCTACTAACCAACTGCACATTCAGCGGGAATACGGCACTACAGCACGGGGGCGGGATGTGCAACGAGCATAACAGCAACCCGACTCTCACTGACTGCACATTCAGTGGAAACACGGCAGCAGAGGGGATGCTCGGCCACCGGGAGAAAGGCGGTGGGATGTACAACCTGGAGAGCAGCCCGCTACTGACCAACTGCACATTCAGCGCAAACACGTCCGGGGGTCCTGATTCGTGGGGTGGTGGCGGTGGCGGGATGTGCAACGAGCAGAACAGCAACCCGACGCTCACTGACTGCACATTCAGCGACAACTCTGGCAAGACCGGCGGTGCGATGTACAACATCTTCAGCAGCCCCATGCTGACCAACTGCACATTCAGTCAAAACGAGGCAGTAGGGGAGATGTTCAGCGGGCAGGGGAACGGCGGTGCGATTTACAACCTGGAGAGCAACCCGCTACTGACCAACTGCACATTCAGCGGAAACACGTCCACCGTTACTGATCCGTGGAGTGGTAATAATGGTGGCGGCGGGATGTACAACGTCCTCAGCAGCCCCACACTTACCAACTGCGCTTTCAACGACAACTTTGCCAACCGCGGCGGTGGGATGCACAACGAGCAGAACAGCAGCCCAACCCTGACCAGCTGCACAT
>CP070675.1:3578406-3584296 GCA_020352215.1 Phycisphaerales bacterium | reverse complement strand
GGATCGAAGCCGGCGGGAAATGGCTCCAATCACACTTCGACGAAATCAGATCGCGGTTCGTTAATCAGTTCGCGGCAATCACAACCAAATGGGTAATAGCTCACGATAATAATCCTGAGGCGCTAATCGAGAAAATCGGCAGCAAGAAGGAAGAGCCGAACGACGTCCTCATACAGTTCATTCACAAAAAGAATCTGAAGATGCTTCCAGTGAGTGCGCGTGATCTGGTCAAGGGTAGAACTGAGTATTGAAGATTCTCGCTGGAGTAAGAAGCCTTTCTTATACACGACCGTGAAGTCGTCTGCCTCCAAACAAAGGTCATGCCGCAAGGCATTTATCGACACGGGCAGCCCGCATGGTCTCATTCTGAACATGTCGGAAGCCCAACGGAAGCAGTTCTCTATTCAAGTGAGACAAGGGAAGATAACCAGAGTGGGAGGCACAAGATTCGCTTGCTCTCCGTCGGCACTACACCGTTGCTCTCCAGAGACACCAATAACCACGTAGTCCAGTGCAGAGCGCCTGCCTATTTCTCATATCCGATGAGCAAGAAGGAGGAGAACAGGCTGGAGCTCGCCTCGATTCCAGACATACTGGGCGTGGAGTTGGCAGCAGCATGCTGTTTGTCTGGCAACAATCCGCTATCTTTGTATAATAACGAACTGTAGAATTTCTCCGTTGGCGGCGCGGGTTGTTGGAATCGCCAGCGAAGACACAAGTTCATGCGTTTATATGACAGAACCAAATTCACATTCTGTGGCAAGGATACTGATAGGTGATGACCAGCCGGACGTGCTGAAGGCCCTTCGTTTGCTGACCAAGCCCGAGGGGTACCAGGTCGAGACGGCTTCGTCGCCCGCCGATGTTGTCGAAGCCGTTAAGGACCACGATTTTGACGCGGTTCTGATCGACTTGAACTACGCGCGCGGAAGTACCTCTGGAGAGGAAGGACTCGATCTGCTCTCCCGGCTTCAGCGAATCGACAGTACGCTGCCCGTGATCGTTATGACGGCGTGGAGCAGCGTCGAGCTGGCCGTGGAGGCAATGCGTCGCGGCGCCAAGGATTTTGTGTCCAAGCCGTGGAAGAATGAACGTCTGCTGGCTGTCTTGCGGACTCAGATCGAGCTGAGCAGGGCCTTGCGCAGCCAGCGACAGCTTGAGGAGGAGAACGTCCTGCTCAGGGACGAGGCTCGCCGGCCGTTCATCGGCAAGTCCCAGGCCATCGGACCGGTCTTGGACGCGATTACGCGAGTCGGACCGTCCGAGGCCAACGTCCTGATTACAGGTGAGAACGGTAGCGGTAAGGGCGTAGTTGCCCAGGCGTTGCACGCGGCATCGGCGAGGAAGGGAAAGCCGTTGGTGACGGTCAATACGGGGAGCATTCCCGAGGCTGTCTTCGAAAGTGAATTGTTTGGCCACGTCGCCGGTGCTTTCACGGATGCCAAGTCCGATCGCCTGGGACGCTTCAAGCTCGCTGACGGGGGTACGCTCTTCTTGGATGAGATCGCAACTATCCCCACGAATCTTCAGGCCAAGCTTCTGCGGGTTCTTGAGAACGGCCAGTTTGAGCCTGTAGGCTCTTCGAAGACTTATAGTGTCGACGTGCGAATTCTCTCGGCCACAAACGCCGACTTAGATCAGGAGATTGCCGATGGGCGATTTCGCCAGGATCTGTTATATCGCTTGAATACGGTGGTGGTCCGGATACCGCCGCTGCGGGATCGCAAGGATGATATCCCGCTGTTGGCGATGCATTTCTTGCGTCGGCACCTAATTCGGTACCGAAAGCACTTGACGGGTTTCGACTCCGCGGCGATGCATAGGATGTTGAACTATCGCTGGCCCGGCAACGTTCGCGAACTCGACCATACGGTGGAGCGAGCGGTGCTGATGGCCCACGAGGATGTTGTCCAAGAAGGTGACCTTGCGCTGGAACCGAAGTCCGAAGAGGCCCCGAGACTTGAGGAAATGACTCTCGAAGGAATAGAGCGCTGGCTGATAAGAAAGACCATCTCCCGTTTTGGCGGTGACGTAAGCAAGACAGCCAAGGCGCTGGGGCTCAGTCGTAGTGCTCTGTACCGCCGCCTCGAGAAGCATCAGCTTTAGTTGTGCGGATGACCCAGGATGAGTTTGCGTCCGGCAGGAAAATGAAGTATGAGCACCACATCCTCACGGGGGCACTACTGACCGGAGCGGTCGGCTCTGCGGTGTCACTTCTGTTTCTGTGGAGGGCCGATTACACTGCGGGCCCAAAAGTGGCGGTGACGCTATTGATCTTGGCCACCTGGCTTGGATTCGCCCTGAGTTTGAGGGCGAAGGCGGTGTTTCCTTTGCGGACCTTGTCCAATTTGCTTAGTGCGCTGCGGGAGGGCGACTTCTCACTTCAAGTCAAGGGTGCGCGCCGCGGCGATGCTCTTGGTGAGCTGATATGGGAAGTCAACACATTAGCCGAATCGCTGCGGGAGCAACGGCTGGGCGCGGTTGAGGCGACTGCGTTGCTGCGCAAGATCATGGCGCAGATAGATGTGGCCATGTTCGGCTTTGACGCCGACCAGCGGCTACAATTGGCCAACGACAGCGGCAAGGGCCTTCTGGGCAGGGCTGAGCATGAACTATTGGGTCGCCACGCGGCTGAACTGGGGCTTGCAGACTGCCTGGAGGGACCGACGCCACGTGTAGTCGATATGGTGTTTCCAGGCGGCTTTGGGCGTTGGGAGCTGCGCCGCGGCAACTACAGGGAAAGGGGATTGTCGCATCAGCTCATATTCCTGACTGACCTGACCCGCACCCTGCACGAGGAGGAACGTTTGGCATGGAAGAGGCTCTTTCAGGTGCTCCGCCACGAGATCGGCAACTCGCTGACACCGATCCAGTCTGCGGCCGAAAGCTTGCAGAGCCTTTTGAGCAGGCAACCCCGGCCGGAGGATTGGCTGGCGGATATGCGGAGCGGGCTTCAGATCATTGCGGATCGTTCCGAAGCCCTTCACCGGTTTATCACCTCATATTCGCAATTGACACATCTGCCAAAGCCGAGCATCTCAGCGGTGAATATTGAGGCCTTGGTGCGACACGTCGCCGGTCTCGAAACCCGGACAGCGGTATCGATTGTCCCGGGGCCCGACGTGGTCATTCGAGGAGACCGTGCCCAGTTGGAGCAGTTGCTCATAAACGTAGTTGCCAATGGCGCCGAGGCCAGCTTAGAAACCAAGCCGGACGGCGACGGACAGGTTCAGGTCGGCTGGGATATGGAGGGCCAGCAGCTTCATCTCTGGGTCCAAGACGACGGCCCCGGCCTTGATGAGGACAAAGACGCCTTCATGCCCTTCTACACGACCAAGCTGCAAGGATCGGGGATAGGCCTGGTGTTGAGTCGCCAAATCGCAGAGGTTCACGGTGGGTCCCTCACGCTTGAAAACCGCCAAGACAAGCGGGGGTGTCGAGCCCACCTTCGGCTCCCGGTAGAATGACGGCCTGGCTCGAACGCAAAGTCCTTCCACGCCTACCCGCGCGCGGCACGGTGTCCGTTTCCGGGCGCTGCAGTCCCGAAATCGGACACTCAAGGTCCCCTCGGCGTGGCAACCGAGCGTCACAATAGGCTTTTCCGTCATCACGAGGTCGTTTCCTTGCGAACACGGAGTGGCACGGCAGTTGCTACTGTTTCCGGTATGGATGTGCCAAGAAAATCTGCAAAGCGCCTGCGACGCATTCGTCGCGGCTTGTACGCCCTGGCGGGGCTGTGTGTAGCAGCATTTATAAGCATAAACGTTTCTCGTTTGAAGCCCGCAGTGCCAAGTGTTGACCGCCGGGCGGTGGTGGTGGGTGCGGTGGAAAGAGGTTTGATGCTCCGCAAGGTGCGGGGTGTCGGCACTTTGGTATCGAAGGAGATTCTATGGGTCCCGGCTGAGGTGAAGGGCCGCGTGCGGCGGATACTTGTCGAGCCCGGCACCGTCGTGCAGCCTGATACCGTGATTCTTGAGTTGACCGACCCATCGCTGGAGCTTGAGCTTTTTGACGCCCAGTCCAAATTGGATTCGGCGATGGCGTCTCTGTCGGCGATGAGGGTGAGCTTGGAGGATCAGTACTTGGCCAAGGTGGCCAGCTTGGCCCGGACGGAGGCGAGCTACAAGGAGTCCGAGCTCAGGGCCGAGGTGGAACAAAAGCAGTATGACAAGAAGCTAATCTCTGAGTTGCAGTTGACGCTATCTAAAACTCGCGTCGCTGAACAGCGTAGACAGTTGGAAATCGATAAAAGGCGTTTTGAGATGTTCTGCAAGCAGACCATGCCGGCGCAACTGGCCGAGCAGAAGGCGTCTCTGCGTCAGGCGATCTCATTCTACGAACTTAAGAAGAGTCAGACTGAGGCCCTGCGGGTACTGGCTGGAGCGGAGGGCATACTGGCGCGGGTGAGTGAGGATGATGGGATTGAGCCCGGCCAGTTGGTCTCAGCGGGCACGGTCGTGGCCAAAGTTACCAACACAAAGAGCCTCAAGGCACAACTGAAGGTGCAGGAGGCCCAAGCACGGGATATCCAGATTGGACAACCCGCTGAGATTGACACCTACCACGGTGTTGTCCCGGGCAAAGTATCGCGGATCGATCCGACGGTCATACAAGGCCATGTGACTGTGGATGTATCGCTCGAAGGCCCGTTGCCGGTCGGCGCGCGACCTGACCTGTCCGTCATAGGGACGATCGAGATCCAGCGTCTCGATGACGTGCTCTATGTGGGACGACCGATCTATGCTTCGCAGAACGGCGCCGTGGAATTGTTCAAGGTTGTGGACGAAGGCCAATTTGCCGTCCGGACACGCGTGCGGTTTGGACGCGCCTCGGTCAGCACCATCGAGGTCACCGAGGGCCTCGATCTCGGCGATGAAATTCTCCTGTCGGATATATCGCGGTGGGATGACGTGGACCGCATCCGGCTGAAATGACTCTTGGCAGGGATTAGGCTGGACAAATATGATGTCGTGTACGAAGAATTTCTCGGGCTCAAGCGTCGGGTAAATAGATTCATATCAGGAGCTGCAAAATGAAAGATCAGGATCAGCCACTCATCTCTTTGAAGAAGATTGGCAAGGTTTTCCAAACAGATGAAGTCGAAACACATGCCCTGTCCGGCATAGACATGCAGGTTAGGGTCGGCGAGTATGCCGCGGTCGACGGGCCTTCCGGTTGCGGCAAATCCACGTTGTTGTCGTTAGTGGGGCTTCTGGACACAGCCACATCCGGGCTGTACGAGTTCAAGCAGCAAGATGTGACCCAGCTTTCGTTGTCTCGGCGTGCCCGGATTCGTAACCGGGAGATCGGCTTCATCTTCCAGAGTTTCAACTTGATTGGAGATCTGACCGTCCAGGAAAACGTGCAACTACCGCTTTCGTACCGCGGTATGAGTTCATCCGACCAGAAGAAGCTGACTGACGACGCGTTAGAAAAGGTGGGCATGACTCACCGCCGACGCCACTACCCTGCCCAGCTCTCCGGAGGCCAACAACAGCGCGTCGCGGTGGCCCGTGCGATCGTCGGCAAGCCCTCCATACTTCTCGCCGACGAGCCGACAGGCAACCTTGACTCGAAGAATGCTGAGGCCGTGATGAAGTTGCTGGCTGAACTGCACCGCGAGGGTGCGACGATATGCATGGTGACTCACGACCCCCGCTGGGTCCACTATGCGGATCGTACCGTCCATTTGTTTGATGGACGGATAGTTGCAGAAGATGAAACTGTGGAGGCAAGCTAAAATGCGAAGCCTGTACGAAGACATTCGTTTCGGAATACGGATGCTACTGAAGAATCCGGGTTTCACGACGGTCGCCATCATTACTTTGACGTTGGCGATCGGGGTAAATTCTGCGGCGTACAGCATATTTCATGTGCTTAAGTCGATTCC
>CP070675.1:3576363-3578306 GCA_020352215.1 Phycisphaerales bacterium | reverse complement strand
GGCTGCAAGTGATGAACTCACAGCCCTGCGCAATTGCCATTGCGCATACCTCGCCTATGGCGTCAAGCGGTCCGGCTTGAAAGCCGATATAATAAAGCGGGAGGGCCCTTTCGGACCCTCCCAGGCCGGCATCGCTGAGGATCGGGCGGGCTTTGGCGGAACTTCGCAAAAGTACCAAGCCGCCCAGCGATGCCGGTTTCCTGTTGGCCACAGACCACTACTGGGCCGGTTCCCATCCCGGGATTTCCGGCGACCAGCAGCGACTTGCCGATGGCCAGAGAGGATTGTGGCGTAGATTCGCTGTTCTTTGTGGTCTTAGATGAGTGTCGGCAGGGTTCGTGAAGTCAACTCTGTTAGTGCCGCAAGAACGGCAGTAATCCCTTCGTTGTTCAGCGACCAATTGCCACACTCAGTGCCAAACACCCTCCCACTTACCTCCTGCACACCTGCCAGATGCCCCAAGTCCCGACGAATATACAATTGCGACCTGTAGGCCCGGGCTTGGGCTCGATATTGACGCTGTTAATATCAGGTAATCGCAATGTCTGGCCAACTTGTGCACGGCTCCTCAAGGTATCAGGGCTTCGGGGCTGCATTTACGGATCGAACTCTGCAGACAACAGAAAACATCAGAACTGCCAAGATGCCGACAACGTCAGCCAGCCAGTCGATTGTACTGGCAATTCGGTTGACAAGGGGTTGAGTTAGTTCATCGAAAGTGGCAACGGCTGAGATGACAAAGAGCAGAATTAACGCCGAGAGCACAATAGAGCGAGTCTTCAGTGAGAGAACAAAAAGCAAGGTAATCGCTCCATACCCCAGAGAGTGTACGAGCTTGTCGAAACCACCTTCGTTCAGTCGAAGAGGCACTGCCTGGCGCGGAAGATGGGTAAGTAGAAGAATGAATGCAGTAAAGATAACTGCGATCAGTAGTCGCTTTCGATTCAGATATGACACAAGGATTGCCCTGAAGTAGTCGATGACTTGGGGATCAGACTTTTACAGTTCGACTTCGTCCACCATTGACAGCGGCAGTGGAATTGCGGGTATCAATAACCAACTTGGAGCCTCTGAGTATCCAGCTATAGTCATGGGCACTGTGGTTGGTGGCGCCTTGAAAAGAACACTTAGCGATTTGCGGACAGTGGTTGTGAATCAATACCCCCGCTCTCCGGTCCGAGAATTTCGGGCTTCAGGAAGCTGGCCATTGTCTTCTCAACCTGCAAAAGCCCGTGCCGGATTGTCTGGCGGCTCACAGCGGGAGATGCCTCACCCTCAACGTATCCACCCATCGGAGATACAACGGGAAGAGCTCTCCTTTCAAAGTAAGATGACTTTATGTAACTCTCGACCATATCGAGCATACTGTGGAAAGAGTACGCCTCACACAACCACTCCAGCTTTGGCCGTGTGGTTTCCAAATTCACATAGCACTTGAACCGTCGAAGGCGACTCAATGACAGTCGGGGTTGGTCAGGGTCAATCTCACGCGGATGTACATATACGACTAAAGGTAGCTCTCTTGCGAGCAATCTTCCTATTCCCCAATTAATGAACAACTTACTGGCCAACCTCAAGTACCCACCGCCGAACAAGCTCAATCTGTGGCCAAAGATCTCCACAACAGACATGGGGATCTCAAGCAAGTGACCACTTTGGGTTTCGATGAAGTGTGGTCCGAGCGGCCAACCCAGTATCCCCCCATGTCCGCGAGATGCCGGAAAAACACTTGAGTCGTATTCGTAACCCGATTCCTTGATCACATCAAACGCCCAGGGCGTCTCTTTCGTAATGCCAAAACCCGGTGCCCGGAAACCTCTTACGGGCTTACCGGTCAGATCTTCCAGGATATCCTTGGCCTTAGTAATATCCTGCTGGAATACTTTGGCACCCACTTCGTAAGCCAGAACATGGGCGTAACCGTGGCTAGCAATTTCATGACC
>CP070675.1:3551150-3576263 GCA_020352215.1 Phycisphaerales bacterium | reverse complement strand
TTAATTACCAAGCGGTCATGGCTTTCAAAAAGCAGGTTGCCGATCACACCGTTGAAGTTGATAAAGTTGCTTTTCCAGAGGTTGAAATCCATGCGGCACTGAGTGACATCCAAGACAATCAACACCCAGTGATCGGTGACTGGTACAGCAACACGGACGTCACCGAGGCGTGTGTGACATATCGATTCTCCTTACGAGGAAACTTCAAGCGTGACAAGTGGATTAATGCGCAACGTGACGCAATCGCCAACCGCAAGAAAAGGGATGAGCAGACAGAATCTGACTCAGGCGAAAGTTCAGAGAAACGGGATTATAGCCTTTATGTCGACTTCCCGATTGGAGAATACCGTCACACGATTTACGGAGGCGGGCGTCCTTCAAATGAATGTGAAGCCTGGCTATTGCGAATGCTCCGCGCAGAAATCCTGGACGCACTTCGTGACGCCGAGCGAGAACTGGTTGCTGGCGGCGAACAAAGTCTACTATTTCGTGTGTTGCGTCAGGGTAGTGATTCCAGGTACACGGATGTTAAGAGGCTGATTGATGAGCTTAAACGGGCGATCGATAAGGACCCGTCACTCGGAGCCATAAAAGAGGACGTTGAGAAGTTGCTTGCACGTGTATCACTTGATACTCCTGGGGAAGACCATTCCATCGGTCTGCAGTTCGTGGCTCCAGAAGCGGTCGAGATATTGAAAAAGATCGGTATGACCTACGGCGCAAACCCCATTTCCGTCGCACGCAACGGCCTCGGCCGGAACAACCTTCTCTACGTAGCGCTTGTCCTATCGCAAATGGCCAAAACACCAGACATCTCCGTCGGCGATGAAGCCTTCATCTGCTATCGTCTTGTGGGAATCGAGGAACCGGAAGCCCACCTGCATCCACATCTCCAAGACCACCTCGCCCGAAATATTGAGGATATTAGGAGCGAACATCCCCATTCACTCCAGTTGGTCCTTACCTCACATTCTACACATGTGGCGGCGAAGCTTTCCCTGGAGAATACGGCTATTCTGTTTCGCGACGACTCAGATGGTGCCATTGCAGCACATTATGTCCTTGACGGCGTTGATCCTGTCAAGGACAAGGATGCTGTTCGTTTTCTCAGTCTGTATCTAGATGCAACGAAGTCTCGGATGTTTTTCGGGCGACGACTTATTCTTGTCGAGGGTATTTCAGAACAAGTTGTTGTTCCCATGCTCTTTGAACAAAGAACAGGTCAGTCGCTTGAAGCTATTGGTTGCACTGTTATCAACGTGAACGGCGTCGCCTTCCGCCATTTTCTGACGATTGTGAAAAACGGATTCTTCAAGAAGTGTGTGGTGCTCACTGACAGTGACGCCGGGACAAGCAGCGAGAACCGGTCCGCGGCGTTGCGGGCCGAGTTCGAGAATATTGCCCACATCGACGTTCAGGACACAAGTGAGAGCACATTCGAGAAGGATCTTATTTCATCAAACAAGTCTGCCGACGGAAAGGAACTCCTGTTTCGGGCACTCTGCATGACGAAGCCCAAGAATGGCCCAAAGCTCGAGTCTGCGACGGGAACAAACGACATTAACGTGGAGGCATTTTTCGCCGAGATCGAAAACTACAAGGCTGAGTTTGCCTTTAGCCTCATATCAGCCATCGAGGATGAACGTCACGCGGCGGAGAAAGACAAACGCTCGCCCAAGAAGTTGGCTATTCCGAGCTATATTTCCAAAGCATTCGATTTCATCAAGGGGTAGCGATGGCAAGGAACATTGCTAAGCCAAAGCTTGCGGAGGCTGGTCCTGGCGCCGGCAAGACGCATACAATGGTAGACGAAGTCGTTGCTGCGATTCAGGTGCTTCCTCCCCATCGTTTCCTTGCCGCCATCACCTACACGAACGCAGCAGCGAATACGATTCGCGAGCGTCTTTGCAGAAGAGTTCAGCTTTGGCACAACGTTTTTGTTGGGACTACCCACTCCTTTGTAAATCGTTTCATTCTGGCCCCGTTTGCGGAACTGGTATCGCTCCTCCCAGAAGATCGTGTCTACGCGCCGGTGGATGTATATGCGAAAGGACGCGGCGCTGGTATCTACACCAAGAATCTGATCAGGAAAGGGGTCATCCCTTACGACGCAATGGTCCCGAAAGCTCGCGATATACTGAAGATGCCAAGCATGCGGGACCGTATCTGCGAACGGCTCGCTTACATCTTTGTCGACGAGTTTCAAGACGCAGACATTGGTATGTTTGAGGTCTTTGAACATTTCCGCAAGGCTGGGAAAACGACTCTATATTTTGTCGGCGATCCAGAGCAGTATGTAATGAGCTTTGCACACCGAGGCCACAAGCCACCAGCGTACGACAACATTCCATACTTTCGATTGAAGAAAAAGGCAGAACTGGCGACAATCAATGAGAACCATCGGTCAAACGCGGAGATCGTCACATTTGCGAATCAGTTTCGTGCAGATTTGAAGCAACAGGCGGTCAAACCTCATCGGAAGGAACCCAGAGTTCTTTTCATTCCCAGTACGTCTCTTAAGGAAATCGTCCGGTGTTATCAGGCTTTGAGTGCAAATGTCGAAACTCAGGAAGCTCAACGTACGAGGTTGTATCTTTCCGAAGAAAATGCGACTTTCGATCCCATACGTGGTTGCTTCCAGTTGACACAAATCTCAAATGTTGCGCGAAAGACGCGGACGCTACTCGGAGATACGCTTGAACTTTTGTCCCTTGCGCTTGATCGTAGCCAACGGAGAGCCTGTAACGACTTTGATCTGGGACGCCTTCAATGGCGTGCTGTTGGCATACGGTTACTTAATGAGCTTATTGCAGGTGAATATGGGATCGAAGAACTCAAACTGTTTGTCAGCAATACGTTTGACCATAGCATATCCAAGTCGCGCATACCGCCACTCGAAGATAGTCTACGTCTTCTTAATGCTGAACTCTTCAAAGGTGGGGCAGCACAGAGAACCGAATTGTGTGCATCGATACGCAAGGCCAAAGGGTTACAGGCAGATGCGGCGCTTGTGGTTGCAAAAAGCGTTGTTGAGCTGAAGAAGTGGTTGCAGACTGATCGCTCTGCTCGTGTTGCAGATAAACAGGACAAATGCAGACTTGGATATGTGGCCTTCACCCGACCGCGAGAGATGCTCTGCATTGCTTGCTTAGAGCAAGTAGATGAAGACGTGATTCAGGTCCTTCAAGACCGTGGAATCGTGACTGTGGCTCACGATGCTGAGTGAAAGGCTGCAGCTTCGGAAGCCAAGATCGGAATCGACAGGTGTGCACCTGGCTCATAGGGCATACATTTTTCGGTTGATTCACAGCATGGCCAACGAGTTATCCATCCTACCTCCTGAACAACTCTGGGCAACCGTCTGGCAACGGTGGCGGTTCCCGGCTTCAGTCCCAATCTCTGAGTATGAATCCGATACCGACGCGGTTGGTGCTGTGGTTATAGTCGACGAGGCTCTCGCCGTAGCCGGTGAAGTACTGGACGTAGCCGCTGATTCTCCTGACGAGGGGAAAACTCCACTCGAGCTGCAGGGCGCCCCGATTCTCGCTGCAATTGAAGTTATTGCGGAGCATGAGGCCGAACCTGTGGCTCTTGTAGAAATAGTAGGCCCATAGTTCACCCGGGCCCATGTAGTCGCCGAGGTCGGGATTATCGTCTTCGGCCGGGTCCTCCGGGATTCGGCACCAGGCCTTCAACAGCAAGGTGAGGTTGCCTCTCTCGAGGCCGACGTTGGCTACGATGCGGTTCCAGCTTCGCGAGAGCGGCAGCGCCCGGCCGTTGGACTGATGATTCAAGCCGACATTTATCGTGCGTGCGTTGAAGCCGAGAAACCTGCGGTTCATGCGGAAATTCAGGAGGACCTCCGGCTCGTAATTGGTCTCGCGGAACGGGGACGAATCGCCCCAGTTGTAGGCCTGCCAGAATGACCGCTGGGTATAGGCGCACCACAGGTCCATATCCTTGCCGAAGACATCCTGCCACACCTTGATCTTCTGACTTATCTGGAAGGTGATTTCAGCATCTTTGACACCCTGGCCGGTAGCGGCGAGGATGGGGGCTTCATTGGGCAGATTGTTATATGTAATAGGCAGGGCGTAATTCGACCGGTGCGCCATGAAGGCGTGCTCACCCCGCGGCTGGGTCTCATCAAGCTCCCATAGTTGCGACAGGTACGAATAACCGTCCGGACCGGATGCCGATTCGGCCCCTGCCCGCGCCCTGTCGGTCGGCACGAAGACGAGCAGAGACCCAACGAAGACGAGTATCTTCGAGCTCAATACGAAACAATCCTTTGCGTTGGCTATGAGGCTGCCGGTGCGAAGTGCACCGGGCGAGCTTGGTTACTTGACCTTTCCAGTTGCGGCCCACTCGGCGCCGCGGGCGATTATCTTCTGCACGTTCGGGGTCATGAGGGCCTTGCGGTCGTGGCCGAAGGCGCTGTAGACGGTGCGGCCCTTGCCGTAGGGCAAGGTGAAGAGAAGCGGCTCGGTCTTGTTGCTCCAGTCGGAATCGGCGGTGACCAGCACGTCGATGTCGCAGTCGCCCTGGAGCTTGGCGTAAAGCTCGTCGTCGACCTTGAAATCGCTCAGGCCGGCGGTGATAGGGTGTGTCTTATTGGCGATCTTGGCCTCGAACACCGAGCGCGGGCCGTGACCGGAAGTGCCCATTACCCATTTGCGGCCGCAGAGCTTGCCGAATTCCGCCCACTTGGGGAACGAGGCGCTGGCCAAATGCTGGACGAAGAAGCCCTTTCCGCCCTTGACATAATTGAGCAGGTTCTCCTGTGCCCGGCCGGGCAGCGTGGGCGTGGCCCGGGCAAAGATGGTGAAGACGATTACGTCGTAGGCCTTGAGCGCGGTCTCCGATTCGAGGATGTGCGGATCTTCGCAGACCTTGACGTCGAATCTCCCGGACTCGACCAGGATTTCTCGAGTGGTTTCGGACATCTCGCGCCAGGGATGGACCGAGACGTCGTCGCCGGTGATCAGCAGGGCCTGAATCTTGGCGGGTCTGTCGGCCGCACCAACGGGAACACATAAACTCATCGCTACAATGCTCATCAGAACCAGTACAGAGACTAAACGCCGCATCTTGTTGCTCCTTTCATCCAAAAGACCTTTCTTCAAACACATTCCGAGGCGATCGCGCCCGGAGCGGGAGTATAGCATGGTCTTGCCCGGGGCATCAAGAAGAAAGGTTGGCCGAGCGGTTTTGCTCGAGATAACCCAGCGAGTGGGGCAAGACGGTCAGCTACGGCTTGACCGGCCGGGAACACGGCCGTAGAATCCGCGTACTTACTTGAGGGAGATGGTATGATTTGGCACAGGGAAAGGCCACAAGAACGTGGAAGAAAGATACGAGCTGACAGATGAGAAGGTGGACATTCTGAGCCACCGCAGACGGGAGGATAAGATACATATTCTTTCCATCGATCCCGTCTTGACTACTGACATCTACGAGAGACTCCACAACGATGAGAGACTGAAGCGATGCCAACTTGTAAGGGCGCGCTCGACGCGGGTTCGTGACGCCGTTGACGAGATCTATGATATGGCCCAGGACACGGTGTCGTCTCGGCTGTTGGTGTTTGACGTGCGGCGAGTCACTATGCCCAAGCTGCACAAGTCCTTCAATGCAATCGTCGGCTACAATCGAAAGGATTTCAATAAGCTGTGCTATACCATAGTGATAGGCGATGGGCCGGTGAACTTGTTTTGGGCGGGCAAGGCCCTGGATGTCTTTGTCCCGCATCTGGCGGCCCACAGGGTAGATTACCATCCGGCGGTTTTCTTCTACGATCCGTTTCTGCATTACGAGATTGACGAGCGGGAGATTCACGGTATTGACGAGCAGTTCGTGTTGCAGGACAGCATCCCGCGACGGCTGGTTCCATATTTCCAAAAAGGCCAGGATATAAGAACAGCCGAGATACGCCGGTTCTTCAGGGCAACGGGCAAGGCGGAGGAAGTCAGGCAAGAGAGACTGCGAACGCTTAGAAGTGTATACAAGAAGAGGATCGCAGAACAATTCCCGAATCACAAGGATCAGCTGAGGGCGTGGCTGTCTAAAAAAGGAATCAGATTGGCCACGGAGAAACTGCATCTCTATCCCCTATTCTTTGAAGACTGGGTGTACGATCTGATCCGGAAGGCCAGACAGAATGCCTCGATTTCTCGGAGTGGGAACGAGTAACATTGGACCTGGGGCACTTCGCGACGTAGAGTTCATTTTTGATTGATTGTCGGTCGGCGATAATCTACAATCGGCGGTTGAAATACGAATCGGTCGTGTACACGGGATGACAATCAGCTTGGGAGATAGACGATGTTAGCAGCGCTCGGGGCCAGGGCTATGGTTGACGTGACCAACGCGGGGCGGTTTGGACGGTTCGTTTGGGGTGCAATTGTTGCTTCGATTCGAAGCAGTACCCGGCCGGGGACGTATCCCTTGGTATGGACACAAATGCTTATCATCGGGGTACGGAGCGTGCCGGTGATAATGATTACCGGCGCGTTCGTGGGGATGTCGCTGGCGGTTCAGGCCTATGATCAGCTTGCCGGAATAGGCCTTGAGGAGCACCTGGGTGTTCTGATTAACATTTCCGTTGTTAAGGAGTTAGGGCCAGTGTTGGCGGCGGTTATGTTGGCAGGGCGTGTAGGCGGGGCCCTCACGGCTGAGTTAGGGACGATGAACGTCACCGAACAGATCGACGCGGTCAGGAGTATGGGGACCGATCCGGTGAGATATCTGGTTGCGCCGCGTGTCTTGGCGTGTCTGCTGTTGACGCCTTTTCTGATCATCTATGCGGATCTGATGGGTGTTGTGGGAGGGGCCGTGGTGAGCTTCTCGCAGCTTGGGATAAACAGTACAGCGTACTGGAGCTTCAGTGCGTCGGGCGTGGAACTGTGGGACGTAGCTGTCGGTGTCGTGAAGGGGTTCTTCTTCGGGGCATCCATCGCGGTGATCAGTTGCTACAAGGGCTTCACATGCAGGGAGGGCGCGCACGGCGTGGGATTGGCCTGCACAGAGGCGTTTGTCTTGAGCTTCATTTCGATCCTGGCGCTCGATTTCGCGCTGGCGGTGATTTTCAAAGGCATATACAATACATTCTGGCCATTCAAGAGCCTGATTGCATAAGGGTCGAAGCTGAGAAAGAGAAAGACGAAAACACGAGAGCAAGAGGGCGTTGAGCAGAGCGCTTTGCAGAGTCGCGACGGTGAGGCAGTGCTCTCTGTCAAGAACCTCACCAAGCGGTTCGGCAGTAAACTCGTTCTTGATAATATCTCCCTGACAATCGAGAAGGGCAAAACGACGGTTGTGATTGGGCCGAGTGGATGTGGTAAGACCGTATTGATAAAGCATTTGATTGTGCTGCTGAGGCCGAATTCCGGGGAGGTCTATTTCAAGGACCGCAGAATAGATAACCTACGCGAAGATGAGTTGAACGGAATCCGCACACATTATGGATTTCTTTTCCAGGGAGGGGCGTTGTTCGACAGTCTCAGTGTCGCCGAGAACATAATATTTCCGATAAGGCAGCACTACACGATAAGCAGTTGGAAAGAAGTTGAGGAGCTCGTCAAGGCCAAGTTGGCGATGGTCGGCCTTGACGGGTATCAGAACTACTATCCTGCCAATCTCTCGGGCGGCCAGCGCAAGAGGGTGGCGTTGGCTCGGGCCATAGCGATGAATCCGGAGATTATTCTGTATGACGAGCCGACCACAGGATTGGATCCCATTCGCTCGGATGTGATAAATGAGCTCATTCTGAAGCTGCAGAGAGAGCTCAAGGTGACAACGATTGTTGTCACGCACGATATGACAAGCGCATACAAGATAGCAAATCGAATCATCATGCTGCACAACGGCAAGATCGCAGCCGACGGCGATGCAGACCATATTCGTAACCATCCTCATCCAGTTGTCCAGCAATTCATTAACGGCCAGGTCGGTGACGATGACCTTGCAGTCCTTCGGATGAGCGGAACCATTTCACAAGCCCAGTTTCTGCCTCGTGACTTCGAGTAGTACCGTAGACGCAGGCAGGTCCACAATAGCGAAAGGCCCCAAGGCCTGGAAGTGGCGGATACATGACCAACAAAACGGCTTCACAGATTGCCGGCGATTTGGCGGAAGTAGTGCGGGGTAATGTCTACGCTGATATATTGCATAGGGCCGCCTACAGCACCGATGCGAGCATCTACCGAATAGTCCCGCTGTGTGTGGTTGCGCCTCGTGACGCCGCGGATGTCGTATCTGTGGTTGAGTACGCGCGGAATGAGGGTATCCCGGTCGTAGCCCGGGGTGCCGGGACGGGATTAGCCGGTGAGTCTTTGGGCAGTGGTAGAGTCTTCGACATGACACGGTACATGAACAAGATTGTCGGTGTCGCGGAGGATGGCGGTATTGTCACGTGCGAGCCGGGAGTGGCACTTGGCGAACTGAATCGACACCTGGCCGGCCACGGCAGGAAGATCGGTCCTGACCCTTCGAGCGCGAGTCGGGCGACGGTAGGCGGCTGTGTCGCCAACAATGCCACGGGGGCCCACTCGCTTGTGTACGGTCATATTGGTGACTATGTGGAAGCAGTTGAGGCGGTTCTGGCAGACGGCAGTCTGGTTGAGCTGAAGAATGACTATGAGCCGGGCCGGTCCCCGAATGGGATGTTGGATTCGGCGGCGAGGCAGTGTGCCTCTCTTCTTTGCGGAAAACAGGATGTTATCGCCAAGGCGATGCCGAAGACCAAGCGCAATCGCAGTGGGTATAACATCGCGGGTATCTGCCACGACGGCAGGATAGACCTGGCTCGGCTGATGGCAGGGTCGGAGGGGACACTGGCGATTCTCACGAGAATCACGCTAAGGACTGTGGCACTGCCGAAAGCCAACGGGTTGCTGCAGCTCGAGTTTGATTCGTTGGCGAAGATGGCTGACGCGGTGCCGATCATTGTCAAGACTGGCGTTTCGGCCTGTGAGCTAATGGACAGGACCCTAATTGATCTCGCACGTGAGAGCTTGCCCCAATATCGTGATCTCTTTCCGGCCGAAGCCGCGGCGGTTCTGTTGGTCGAGCATACAGGGGATACGGCCGAGCAGGTCACAGAGAAAATAGAAGGCACCGATTCGGTAGTTGGGGACCTGGCCGCCGGGCGCACTGTGTTTCTCGATCCCGAAGCACAGAGGCGATTGTGGAAGTCGCGCAAGGACAGTGGGCCGTTGCTCTACCGGCAAAGGAGCAGAAAGCACCCGACCGAGTTCATGGAGGACGTATCGGTCGATCACAACCAGCTGGGACGGTACATCGCAGGACTGCAGAAGATCGGCGCGAAATACGATATCACGATGTCGTTTTTCGGCCATGCCGGAGATGGGGAACTCCATGTGCGGCCGCGTTTGGATTTGGGTGACCCGGCGGATGTGAAGAAGATGCAGGCGATTGCTGAGGAAGTCTTTTCGCTGGCCTGGTCATTGGGCGGGTCCATCAGCGGCGAGCATGCGGACGGATTAGTCAGAGCCGCCTTTGTACGCCGCCAATATGGGGACCAGTTCTACAGTATCCTCTGCAAAATCAAAGATATATTCGATCCTGATGGCCTGATGAATCCGGGCAAGATCATCAACATGGACCCGGACGTTATGGTTAAGAATCTCAGGAGGCAGCAGAAGATTCAACCGGACAAGGTCAGAACGGACCTGCTCTTTGAGAAAGACGAGCTGGCCTTGGAGTTGGAGCACTGCTATGGATGCGGGCTGTGCCTGAGCAGGGAGTCTGATTTGCGGATGTGCCCCGTGTTTAGGGCGACGGGCGCCGAATTGGGCAGTTCACGGGCGAAGGCGAACTTGCTCGGCTTTTGGGCGAGCGGACAATTGGAAGATAAGGACTTTGAATCGCCGGAGTTCAGGAAGTTCCTCGATCTGTGTGTCAACTGCAAGGCGTGTGAGCTTCAGTGTCCCGCGAGGGTCGATGTCTCCGCGCTGATGGGTGTGGCCCGGGCTGAGTACGTCAAGCGAAAGGGCTTGCGACGGGCCGAGTTCGCCCTGAGTCACAATCGGTACCTTAGTGTATTGGGCAGCCTGTTTTCACCCATCTCGAATCTGTTCATGCGGCTGGGCGTCTTCAAGTGGGTTCTGGAGAAGTCGGCCGGTATTGATAGACGGCGGGGTATGCCCACCTTCAAACGCCGGTCCTTCCTGAAAAACGCCCGCAAATACCTCGCCGCGCGTGAACAGATAGCCAAGCCCATCGATAAGGTGGCGTACTTTGTTGATACATATGCGAACTACAACGACCACGAATTGGGATTTGCCGTCTTGGATGTTCTTCGGCACAACGACATCGAGGTGATACTGCCCAAACAGATGCCCGCGCCGCTGCCTGCTATCGTCTATGGCAATGTCAAGCGTGCACGCCGGGACCTGTCCTACAGCGTCGGACACTTAGCCGAAGCGGTGCGGGAGGGCTACAAGATCATCTGTTCTGAGCCCAGTGCCGCATTGTGTCTGAAAGAGGAGTTGCGTCATTACGTCTCCGGCGAGGATGCAAGACTCGTTTCTGAGAACACGCACGAGTTGATGGACTATCTGCTCGGCCTGCATTCACAGGGTAAGTTGAAGCCTCCGACCAGGCGTATCGAAGAGGATTTTGTCTATCACCTGCCTTGCCATCTCTGTGCGGTCGGCAAAGAGGGCGCAACTATCGAGCTGTTGCAGAAGTTGTGCGGTGCAAATGTCGTAGATCTGGCGGCCGGCTGTTGCGGCCTGGCCGGAACATTCGGCATGCAGAAGAAGAACTACGAACTGTCGTCGGCGATCTCAGAAAGCCTTAAGAACGCCCTCGAATCAGCCCCCACCAGAAACGTCCTGACCGAATGCGCCGCCTGCAAAATGCAGATCGAACATTTGGCAGACGGGATTGTCAGACACCCGATAAAGGTTCTCGCGGAGGGGTATTCCCACACTTGAAGATCCGTAAGGCAGACCGCAGTGCAAGGGCAAGCACATGCGTCCTCCCACGTCCACGGCATGCCGTTGCCGAGAGAGTAGGCTCAGTGAGCAGGCGCTCACAGGTTTCTGTGTATGACGCGTTTGCCGTCCCCTCTATTTGAAATTGACGAAGGGTTTTAGCGTTTGGCCGAACAGTTTTGAGGCGTTCTTACAGAAAGGGCCGATGCTCTCCTTGAACCAGGGCAGGTTCTGGGCCTGGATCTTGCCGATGACGTAATAGCCGATGGCCATCATGGCGCCGTAGTCCGCACCTGCGGGCAAGGGAATGTGCAGTCTGTGTTTGCCCCACCACGTGTTCTTGCGGCCGAATGAGATGAACAGCTCCTTGTCGGCCTCTATGACGGTCGTGGCGTGTTTGGCCTGTTCCCATGTGAAAACGTCCCGGGCGATCCGTCTGCCGAAAAGCTCAACAAACTTCGTGGTGAGCATGATCCTTACCAGGTCGAACTTCTCCGGTACAAGCAGCATGAACGCATCGAAGTTAGCGAGGCTCTGTGGCAGGTCCCTCAGGGCAGGATCGACCTCTCGCTTGATGTGGCGCAGGATTGCCCCCGTGTTCTCCCCGGTCTTTGCCAGGATCATGCCCATATACGTCGTCGTGTTGTAAGTGTACGGCTCGGGCAGATAAGGGAAGGCAATCATCTTATCGACGTGCTTCTTGGCCTTGGCCTTCTTATTGCACGTGACAAGCCACAGAGGCAGCCTCTTGCCTCTCGAGCCAAGGTACTTGGCGATCACCGGGGCATGTTTTCCGCCGGAGGCCGAGAACAGGACGACGCCATCGATAGATTTGACTGTCTGCAGTGCTTGCCTATACCCACTTTCGTCTGCGAAGACAGCGTCCTGGTCCGCAAAGACGATTTTGCCTGCTGCAGCGGCGTTTCCGCTCCCGACTACCAAAGGCCGCCCGAACTCATCGAGCTTGAGTTCTGGTAGCCTGCCCCTGGGAGAGGCGAAAAACTCCAGAGCGTTCAAGACACACTGATCGAGGTCGATTAAGGCTTTTGGATCGGTCTTCTTCATTGTCCTGATCCCTGTCAGAAGTACTCTCTTGTGATCGAACCTATCTCCCGGCCGGGCATGACACGGCACCGGCGAAGCGGCAGGTCTTTATCTGCATTGATTTCACCGCTGGCATTCTATATATTGGCGGGCTGGCAGTAAAGCAGATTTGGTGGGCAATTGGAAATGGAACGAAATCTGAAGCAGGCGGTATTGGCCGAGCCCGCGGACGGCGGGAAGGTCCGCTGCAAGTTGTGTAACTGGGGATGTGTGATAGATGACGGCAAGTTGGGACGCTGTTGCGTGCGGCAGAACATCGGAGGGACCCTTTACTCGCTGAACTACGATAAGGTCTGCGCGGCCAATCCCGATCCCATTGAGAAGAAGCCTCTGTTTCATTTTCAGCCCGGCACGCGGAGCTTCTCGGTGGCCACGATGGGCTGCAATTTCCGGTGCGAGTTCTGCCAGAATTGGCACATAAGCCAGGCTACCGTCGAGGATGGGCGTATTGACGGCCAGGCGATATCGCCGCAGCAGATCGTAGAGGGCGCCGTCCGCACGGGCTGCAAGAGCATCGCTTACACGTATACCGAGCCGACCATTTTTATGGAGCTGTGCAACGATTGTGGGCGTCTTGCCAAAGAGAGGGGTCTGACGAACGTATTTGTCAGTAACGGGTACATGACGCGGGAGGCGGTCGATTTTGCCGGCGAGTGGCTCGGCGGGATAAACGTGGACCTGAAGGCCTTCGATGAGGACTACTACAAGCGGTTGTGCAAGGCCAGGCTGCAGCCGGTGCTCGATACGATCAGCTACATTGCCAGACAGACGAATATCTGGCTTGAGGTGACAACGTTGCTTGTGCCCGGCGAAAACGACTCCGACGATGAACTGAAGCAGCTTACAGATTTTATCGTCGCCGAAGCCGGCGCCGATGTCCCGTGGCACGTCAGCCGATTCCATCCCCAGTACAAGTATCTGGACTCTGTGCCGACGCCGGTGGACAGTCTCGAGCACGCGTACCGGATAGGCAAGGCCGCGGGGCTGCACTACGTCTACATGGGCAATGTCCCCGGCGCCAAGTCCGAAAGCACGTTCTGTCATCAGTGCGGCACAATGCTTGTCGACCGGATGGGCTATCAGATAATCGCAAACAATATAAAGGAGGGATGCTGTCCCGACTGTGGGGCAAAGATCGCCGGTTTTGAGATGTAGCGAGCCACCGGCCAAGGCACAGGTAAAAGAGGATGAAGATCGTTGCGGACGCGAACATTCCATTCGTCGTAGAGTGCTTTTCCTCTATCGGTGACGTACAGATCGTAGGTGGGCGCCAGATGACACCGAGCGTCGTGGCGGGCGCCGAAGTTTTGCTTGTCCGCAGTGTCACGCCGGTTAACGAGGCGCTGCTCGCGGGCAGTAAGGTGCAGTTTGTCGCGACTGCGACTATCGGCTTTGACCACGTTGATGTTGACTTCTTGCAGCGGCACGGCATCGGTTTTGCTTCCGCCCCTGGCTCAAACGCGAATTCAGCTGCCGAATATATAATCGCCGCCGTGCTTGAGATTGGGCGCAGACACAAGATTCGGCTTGAGGGCAAGTCGATAGGCGTTATCGGGGTGGGCAACGTCGGCAGTCGCGTGGTGAAGAAGTGCGAGGCTTTGGGGATGAGGGCCTATCTGAACGATCCGCCACTGCAGAGGCAGACTCGTGATCCGAAGTATCTGCCCATAGGAGAACTTTTCGACTGCGATTTTCTGACGCTCCATACACCGTTGACGTTTGAGGGTATCGACAAGACGTTTCATTTGGCTGGAGAGAGGTTTTTTGAATCGCTGAAGGACGGCTGCGTATTTCTGAACGCGGCGCGCGGGGGTGTGGTTGATAGCCGGGCGCTCAAGGCAGCCGTGGCTTCTGGCAGGTTGAAGGCGGTTGCACTTGATGTTTGGGAAAATGAGCCGGACATCGATGTCGACCTGCTTGAGATGGCCGATATTGGCACGCCACACATCGCAGGCTATTCGCTGGATGGCAAAATCGGCGGCATGATTATGATATACAAATCGGTTTGCGAATACTTCGGCCTCGAACCAAAGTTCGATGTCGGTGATTTTCTGCCTGAGCCTGCAGTTAAAGAGCTTGACCTCAGAGAAGCCGGCGGCGACGATGAGCAGTCGGTGGCCGAGGCCGTGGAGAAGATATATAACATTGGTGACGACGACAAGCGGCTGCGACGGATCGTGGATGAGTCGGAGGAAAACCGAGGCGCCTTTTTCGACGGCCTGCGCAAGAATTATCCCGTGAGGCGCGAGTTTCAAAATACGGAGGTTGTTCTCGATAACGCGGACGCAGCTCTGGCGGCGAAGCTGGCCGGAATCGGATTTCAGGTCTCACAGAAATAACGACTCCAACACACCTGATGAAAACACAAGACCGTGACAACGTACTCAAGTGGCCGAGCGGAGAGTTGGACTTCACGGCGGGATGTCTTGTGATGGGCGTGTTGAATGTCACGCCGGATTCGTTCAGTGACGGCGGACAGTTCTTGGATGCCGGCGACGCTGTCCGGCACGGTCTCGGGATGCTTGATGCCGGTGCCGCCATAATCGATGTGGGCGGTGAATCCACGCGGCCCGGGTCGGCGCCGGTTCCGGCCAAGGAACAGATACGGCGGGTCGTCCCTGTGATAGAGAAGCTGGCCGGCGGTGCTAATGTCCCTATCAGTATCGATACTCACGAATACGAGGTCGCCAAGGCCGCCTTGGACGCCGGAGCGGGCATGATAAACGACATCACGGCCTTGAGTGACGAGCGGATCGGTGGGCTGGCCGCCGAGCGCGAGGTGCCGGTTGTTCTGATGCATATGCTGGGGACGCCCGCGACGATGCAAGTCGAGCCGAAGTACGACGACGTGGTGACCGAAGTTCTGGACTACTTGCTTGCTCGAGCCACGCGAGCGGAAGAACTTGGCGTTGCGGGCAATATGATATTCATCGATCCCGGAATCGGGTTTGGCAAGACTTTGGAGCACAATCTTCTTCTGCTGAGACATATCGACAGGTTCGTCGCTTCCGGCTACCGCGTGCTCGTGGGGACAAGTCGAAAGAGCTTCATCGGCCAACTGACCGGCAAGGATAAACCGTCGGACAGAGTCTTTGGCACCGCCGGTACAGTCGCATTGTGCGTGGCTGCCGGTGTCTCGATCGTGCGAGTCCACGATGTACCTGAGATATTAGATGTGGTGAAGGTGGTTAAGGCGATCGTGAACAGTTAGTGCAAGTTTTGCGGCGGCCGGTGTTGCTTGCGGGGAGAAACGTTCCGGGCCCGCTGCACAGATTGGCATTCTGTAGAAAGGGAGTGTATGAAAGGGCAAAAGAGAGCCAAAGCGGTGGCCAAGAAGAAGGCCCGGTCGAAGAAGCGCGAGCGGACCGACCGAGCAAGGTGCGGCCTGTGTGGCAAGACAGGCAACCTCACCAAGACGGAGTGCTGCGACCAATGGATTTGTGACGACGAAGACCGGTATGTCCTGTTCTCCTACGCCAGAAATAGCTGCTACAGGAATCATAGCCGTTACACGCTGTGTGGATTCCACTATGCCGAGGGGCACTCAGGCGATTGGCAAAACTGTCAGAGATGCGGAGACAGTTTTGAGACGGAGATGTACGTCTATTACGGCACGAATGAATACAACTTCGAGACGCTGCGAGAGGTCCCGGACTACGAGCCAACCAAGTGTTCCAAGTGCAATTCAGTGATCGTACTCGGTGAGGGCGGTTATTCGACACGAGGCGGTGAATACTTCTGCGAACGCTGCGCGGATTTTGATTTCTCACAACTGTAGGGCGAAGGCCAGGCGCACGAACAGAGGTCGAAATGAGTGTCACAGTCAAGAGAGCTGCGGTGGCATCTCTGGTCGTGGTTCTGTCTGTGGGGTTGCTATATTGGATTGTGGCCGGGCAACTTGCAGAGCCAGAGCCGGACTCGGCAGAGCTGTCAAAGCACCCGGTGGACCGCCTGATCGGCAAGCGTGCGCCCGAACTGCAGAAGATCAAGGCATGGAAGAACACAGACCCCATCAAATTAACTGACCTGCGGGGCAAATATGTCCTGCTCGATTTCTGGGGTTACTGGTGTGGGCCCTGTGTGCGGGACATGCCGCATTTGATGGCGATTCATGACGCGTTTTCGGAGCGTGGACTGATCGTGCTCGGGGTGCATGATGATTCGGTCGCATCCGTCGAGGAAATGGATGAAAAACTGACGAAGGTGCGCGACCGGATCTGGTTGGGGCGCGATCTGCCTTTTCCCGTCGCTCTGGATGGGGGTGGCGAGAGGCGAATCAAGGGCACCGATCATACCGCGAAAGGCGTGACGACGGCGGCCTATGGGATAACTTCGTATCCGACTACGGTCTTGATCGGGCCGGACGGCAGGATCGTAGAGAGATTTCATGCCCCAAGTCTTGATGAGAAAATCGCCTACCTGGAGGAGTTGCTTGGCGCCCAGGCTGCCAAGCCCCAGTGGCGCGTCCGATTCGACGAGGTCTACCGGCTGGCCGACGGAGAGCTTCTTCGCCATATCCCCGGACCCTACATGCCGGAGAGGAGTGACTTCTTCTTCTATCAGTTCAGCCGGTGGGGATGGTTCTCTTCTCTTCCGACAGATGCTATGCCCCGCATACCCGAAAGCGCCGTCCTGATCTGGGATGAGCACGCAAATCGGGTCGAGGGGGGGATGGACAGCGGGCATCTGACCGTCATGGATATACTGAAGCAGTCAGGCTTTCAGGAACGGGAGGTAGCGGGCGATGAGAAATTGCTGAACTACCACCTGTCCGGAGATTGGATTAAGCGTGAGGTGCCGGATCGTGAAATTCTACTAACCGCATTCGAGGAGATCCTCAATAGCAAATTGGGCTTGTCAGTTCGTTTCAGATCTAAGCACGTAGAGCGCGACGTATTCATAGCCAGTGGGACCTTTGAGTTCCGCTCCCTTGGTGCCGGATACCGTGATGACACGATTCATTTGTTCGCGGAAGAACCGGATCCCGTCGGTGAAATCAAGGGCGGGGGTGGCAGCGGCGATCTTAACCATTTGCTGGACTACGTTGGGCGTCTGGGGAAAGTTAGGATCGTAAACGAGGGCGAAGACCCTAACATCGAGAATCTCGTGTGGCGTCAGCACAGTTCAGCCGGAAGTAGACGCCTGAGTAGCGATCCCGCTCTGTTCGAGAAGGTTCTGCAGAGCGTCAGCCAGCAAACATCTTTGCGATTCGAGAAGCAGCGCCGAACCGAGCGCGCATGGTTCACCGAGAGCGCAAACTGAACTTTGGTGACAGCATTTTTTGTAGAACGTTTGGTGCTCGAACCGGTTCACACAATGGGCAAGAATGGTCTACGTGGGGAATACAGGTACGACTCCGCCAGACGTTCTTGTCCGTGAGGCATGGATGAGGAGGATTGCAGCGGCTGGTCACTGCCAGAGGTCGTATTTGGCAACATAGATTCTCTCCGCGAAACCATCTTCTGACCGTTATCCAAGGGAGGTGTCTACTGCGTTGGACCGGGCGGTCGGTCCCGGATCAGAGGCCTGTAATTCCTACTGCTTCGTTTTCAGCGCGATCCGCAGGGCTTCGTTGGTATTCTTGACGAACTCGAATTTCAGGCCCTTTTTGGCTTCTTTGGGGACCTCGGGGAGGTCCTTTTTGTTACGGGCGGGCAGGATTACGGTCTTTATTCCGGCTTGTTTGGCGGCGAGGATCTTCTCTTTTAGGCCGCCGATGGGCAGGACCAAACCCCGCAAGGTTATCTCGCCGGTCATTGCGACGTCCGGGCGCATCGGCTTGCCCAGCAGTAGACTGACCAGGGAGGTGAACATTGCGGCTCCCGCGCTCGGGCCATCCTTGGGAACTGCGCCGGCAGGGACGTGAATGTGGTAATCGAACTTGCTGAATCTCTCGGGCTCGATCTTCAACTTCTTCGCGTTTGCTTTGATGATGGAGAAGGCAGCCTGGGCGCTTTCCTTCATGACGTCACCGATTTGTCCCGTTAGCTGCAGTTGCCCTTTGCCGGGCATGGATGCCGACTCAATAAAAAGCAACTCGCCGCCGACCGGCGTATATGCCAAGGCGGTGGCAACACCCGGGATGCCGGAGCGCAAGGCCAGTTCCGATTCGAACTGAGCAGGACCGAGTATTTTGGCGATGTTTTTCCTGCCGACGGTTGCACGGGTTTTGTTCGCCTTGGCGATTTCGGTGGCGACAGCTCTGCATACCGCGGCTATGTCTCTTTCGAGATTGCGGACACCGGCTTCTCGGGTATAGCTTCGGATTACTGCAAGAAGAGCTTCGTCTCTTATTGTGAGCTGGCTCTTCTTCAGGCCGTGCTCTTTGAGCTGGCGGGGGACGAGGTATCTCCGTGCGATGTTGAGCTTCTCGGTTTCCGTGTAGCCCGGCAGCTCGATGACTTCCATTCGGTCGCGTAGAGCGGGAGGGACCGGCTCGGTGTAGTTTGCGGTGCCTATGAACATCGTTGCCGACAGGTCAAAGGGCTGATCGAGATAATGGTCGCTGAAGCCGGAGTTCTGTTCGGGATCGAGGACCTCCAGCAGAGCACTGGCTGGGTCGCCCCTGAAATCGGCGCCGATCTTATCCAACTCGTCCAGCATGAACACGGGATTTCTGCTTCCGCATTTTCTCAGTTCCTGCAGGATTCTCCCGGGCAGGGCCCCGATGTAGGTTCTTCGGTGTCCCCGGATATCGGCCTCGTCGCGGATTCCGCCGAGCGATATGCGCACGAATTTTCTCCCCATAGCGCGGGCGATGGATTTGCCGAGCGATGTTTTTCCCACGCCGGGCGGGCCGGCGAAGCAGAGTATAGGGCTTTTACCGGTAGGGTTTAGCTTGCGCACGGCAAGGAATTCGAGGATACGTTTCTTGACTTTGGTGAGGTCGTAGTGGTCGCGGTTCAGGATTCGCTGGGCCTTGTTGATATCGAGCTGGTCTTCTGTCTGCACGGACCAGGGCAGCTCGCAGACCCAGTCCAGATACGTTCGAATGACACTGTATTCCGGCGATGCCGGCGGAATCTTGCTCAGTCGGTCGAGTTCTCTGCGGGCCTCCAGCTCGACCGTTTTGGGCATTTTGGCCTTTGTGATGTTCTTGCTGATTTCCTTTAGCTCTTCGGTTCTGAGGTCTTTTTCGCCGAGCTCGGACTGGATGGCTTTCAGCTGTTCCTGCAGGAAGTACTCACGCTGGCTCTTGTCAATGGAGTCTCTGACTCGGCCCTGGATTTTATGGCTCAGTTCGAGGACCTCCAGTTGATTTGCCAGCACTACGGATATTCGCTCGAGACGTTTGGTGGAATTGAGTTCCTCAAGCAGCTCTTGTTTGACGGAGATGTCAAGGCTGAGATTTGCGGCCAGGAAATCGGCCAGTGCCGAAGGGTCCTCGATATTTTCGAGAAGAACCGAGGCCTCCTCGGGCACGTTGGGGCTAAGTTCGATGACGCGGTTGGCCGCTTGGCGGACACTGACCATGAGTGCCTGCAGCTTTTTGGTCATGCGCGTGACGGACTGCAGTCGCCGGATCCGGGCCTTCAGATAAGGCTCCGTAGCTATTTGTTTTACTACCTTGAAGCGCGAGGTTCCGTGGACAACAATGTTGATCGAGCCCTGCGGCATCCTGATTATCTTCAGGACCGACGCGGCAGTGCCAACGGTATAGAGCTGGCGGAAGTCTGGCCTGTCCGTATCGGGGCTGCGCTGGGTGAGCAGACCTATGACGGAGTCGGTGGGTTGTGCGTCGGCCAGTAGTGCCTTGCTTCTGTCTCGGCCTATTGCCAAGGGTGTTACCGTGCCAGGATACGCCACAGCGTTTCGAACGGGCAATATTCCGATTACCTCGGGCAGCCTCAGCTCATAGTCGTTCTCCAGCGCTTCCGGGCCGGCACTGCCCAGAAAGGGCTCGATGCTCGTCGGGTCCTCAGTTATCATCTGAGAAAAGCAATTGGGGCTGTGAACAAGCGGGTTTTTCCAGTAATTCATCATCGTATTTACTCGACTGTTTCCTGCAAAAGTTTAAATGATACACAGTTGCGGCCAAAATGCCAAATGTTAAAATGCGAACGCCAAAATTCAGGGCGCAGCCAGGCGTGCCCAGATTAGTCCTTACCACATTAGAGAAATGGGTTTGAGAGTCGGCGCGATTCTGGTAAAATTTCGCGCCATGAAGAGATCGTGAATTCCAGGAGACTGCTTCACTTGGGTTGTTGGGTGGATGCAGCTTTCAGTCTGAGCGGATTCGTATTGGTGAAGATTTAGTTGGCAACCGCATTGAATGGAGGCGCAGTGAGATGACGAAAGTAGGCATTGTGGGATTTGGTTTTATGGGCAGGATGCACTATCGGTGCTGGAAAGGCCTGCAAGGTGCCGAGGTTGTGGCAATCTGTGACTCGAATCCGAACATCGTGGAAGACACTAAGAAGGCCGTTGGCAATATAGGGGGATCGGATGAAGAGGTTGATTTTGAGCGTGTAGACTTGTACTCGGATTTCAAGGAAATGCTTGCAGGTGGGGACCTGGATGCGCTTTCCCTTACCTTGCCGACCTACCTGCACGCAGACTATTCGATTGAGGCGTTGTCGGCCGGGCTCAATGTTCTATGCGAGAAGCCGATGGCTCTGAATGTCAAGGACTGCGAGCGAATGATCTCGGCAGCGAAGAAGAGTGGCAAAGTTCTGCAAATCGGGCACTGTGTGCGGTTCTGGCCTGAGTACGCCAAGGCCAAAGAGATAGTAGATGGCGGCGAGTACGGCGACGTGATCGCAGCGACGTTCCAGCGGCTGGGGGCTGTCCCGACGTGGAGTATCGACAATTGGTTCATCGATGAGAAACGCAGTGGAGGGGCGGCTTTGGATCTTCACATTCACGACACCGATTTCGTGCAATACTTGTTTGGAACGCCCAAGGCGGTTTGCAGCATCGGTGGCGAGGCTCCCTCCGGAAATGTGGTGCATATAGTCACTCAGTACCTTTACGGTGACAGAAAGGCTGTGACTGCTGAGGGTGGCTGGGCCATGATGCCTGGGTTTGGATTTGAGATGAGCTTCAATATCGTTATGGAGAAAGGTACCATCGTCTACGATTTGACAAGGGACCCGGCGTTCAAGGTTTGTCCGGCAGAGGGTGATGCATTTACGCCGGAGGTTGAGCAAGGGGACGGCTATACGCTGCAGACAGCCCATTTTGCGAAAATGATCGCCGGAGAAGACGTGCCGAGTGTAACGACGCTTGAGGAGTCACTGAATTCTGTTAAGATAGTGCAGGCAGAAAAGGAATCTGTGAAGAAGCAGGAGAAGATGCCGCTCGCGTAGACAGAGCGAAATGGACTGAAATTGGAGAGTAGCGCAATGAAGTGCAAGAACTGGCCGGTAGGAGTCTGTAGTTGGTCGCTGCAAACGGACGTTGCGGGGGTGGCGGAGGCGCTGAACAAGTTAGGAATTGAGCATGTTCACCTGGCAGTGAGAGCGGCTGTGGAAGAGAAAGGAGACGATTACCTTGCTGCGGTGCAGGCGCAGGACTGGACCATTGGCAACACAATGATCGATTTTCCGCAGGAGGACTACTCGACGCTCGAAAGCATCAAGGTGACCGGCGGTGTTGCGCCGGATGACTGCTGGGAGAGAAATCGGAAGCTGTTTGTCGGCGCGGCGGAAGTGACGGCAAAACTTGGTGTTCCATACCTGTCGATGCATGCGGGATTTGTCGACGAGCGCGACGTGGCGTACGCCAAGAAGTTCTACGACCGAATACGAAGCCTGGCTGATACGGCGAGTGATAACGGCATTATGTTGCTGCTGGAGACGGGGCAAGAGGCTGCAGAAGAGCTGAAGCACTTTCTGGAGACGCTTGATCATCCGGCGATCGGGGTGAACTTTGACCCGGCGAACATGATTCTCTATGACAAGGGCGATCCGATCGAGGCGGTGCGGGTTTTGGCGCCGTGGATAAAACACCTTCACATAAAGGACGCGATCCGGACGACGCAGCCCGGCACGTGGGGCCAAGAGGTGCCCTGGGGCGACGGCCAAGTGGGAACCGATGCATTTCTCGGCGTGCTGGCGGAAGTCGGCTTTGAAGGGATTATGGCAATTGAACGGGAGGCGGGCGACGACAGATTTGGCGATATCAAGCTGGCAGTCGATAGGTTGCAGAGCTTCAAAGGGTAGGGGAAAATTAGAGTAAGGGGAAGAAAATGGATTGGCAATTGTACATCAAGCTGAGCGCGCTGATGTTTCTGGAATTCGCCGTTTGGGGCGCATGGTACCCTGTGTTCGCGGCACGTTTGCTGGGACCGCTGAAGATGAGCGGAAAGCAGACCGGCTGGATCTACGCGGCGCTACCTATGGCATGCATCGTGATGCCGTTGGTGGCCGGACAGATTGCCGACCAGTGGGTCAACACAGAAATCATTCTCACAGCAGCCCATCTGACTGGGGCGCTTTTGTTGTTCATCGCGGCTTGGAAAGACAAGTTTGGGTCCCTGTTTGTTGTGATACTTCTCTACTCACTCTGCTATGCGGCTACCATACCGTTGGTGAACGCATTGATGTTCTATCATCTGAGGGCCAATGATGTTGATTTAGGGAAATCGACCTACATTTTTATGTGGGCGCCTATCGCCTGGGCGCTGGCAGGCTATTTCCTGACCGGCTGGCGGTGGGTCTTCAAGACGGGCAAAGAAGGGCGGGACTGCCTTGTCTTGGCTGCGGTGCTTTCGGCAGCCATGGCAGTGACGTGCTCTCTTATGCCTAATACGCCGCCGGAAAAGACCGGGGACGTGCCTATCCTCAAGGCCCTCGACATGCTCGGCAGATCGGATTTCCTGGTCTTCATTGTCATCTCGATTGTGGCTGCTGGTATGATGCAGTTCTACTTTCTCGGTACTGCGCAGTTCATGCAAGACAACGGGATTGCCGCCAAAAACGTCCCTGCCTCGATGGCGATCGCACAAGCAGTGCAGGCCATCGCCACACTATTCGTTCTTGGGTGGCTTGTTGAGAAGAGCGGGTACAAGTGGACTTTGACCATCGGCGCTGTTTCGTGGCTGACCTTGTACATACTCTACGTAGCGCCACGTCCGCGGTGGGTGATCGTTGCTACGCAGTCATTTCATGGCTTGGCCTACGTCTTCTTCATCATTGCCGGTCAAATGTTTGGAGCCTCCGAGGCGCCGGAAGGCACCGGTGCTTCCGTGCAGGCGCTGGTGATCACCGCCCAAAGCGGCATAGGGCTGTTCCTGGGAACACAGCTTGCGGGTGTGGTCATGGACAGGTTCCGAGCAGAAGGCGTATTCGAATGGAAGAAGGTCTTCAGCGTGCCGCTGGCCATCATGGCCGCTTGTGTGCTGGCACTGGCTCTATTGCTTTAGTGCTGCGACGTGGAGGTCTAAACTGCCTTCTGAGCCGAATGGGGCAAATGTGCCCCGCCATACGACTGACTAAACGAACTCGCGGAACCTTTGCATCAGCAGTCTCGTGTATTTGCCCGGTTTGCCGCCGCCTATGGTCTCGTTGTCAAACTGCACTACCGGTACGATGTCTTCGGTGGTCGCGGCAATAAGCAGTTCATCCGCTTCGCGCGCCCGGTCAGGCGTTAGCGATTCCTCTACCACCCTCAAGGTGATGTCTGGGGCGGCTTTGACAATGAAGTTCCGGGTGATCGAGGGGAGTATGTTGGCTGTGAGAGGGGCGGTTTGGAGCGTCTGACCGATGATAGCCATGAATGACGAACTTGCACCTTCGGTTATCAGGCCAACATCGTCGACAAGGATGGCCTCGGCGCAGCCCTTCCGGGCGGCATCCAACCGGGCGAGGACGTTCGGCAGCAGGTTTAGCGACTTGATATCGCATCGCTTCCATCGCCAGTCCGGATGCGTTGATACTGAGATACCTTTGGTCTTCTCTTCAGTGCTGTCGGAAGCTTCAGTGACGGTCATAAAGAAATTGGGCTCCAAGTTATCATCCGCGACGTGGTTGCGGAGCTCCGAGCCTCGGGTGATGTGGAAATAGATTTTGGCATCGAGGATTTCTGCGGCGTCGAAGGCCCGGCGGACGCGAGAGCGGATGTGCTCAATATCTACGCCCCTCATCCCAATCCCGGCCAGGCTGTTGGCAAACCTCTCGAGGTGCTCCTCCAGAGCGAAGATTCTGCCGTTGTAGCTCCGCACCACCTCGTAGACGCCATCGCCGAAGTAGATTCCACGGTCCAGATACGCCGGGTCGAGCCCGTCGAAGGGGACAATTCTCTCCTGTACCATGGCCAGTTGCATAGGGTCACTCCTGAAAACGTTACCGACCTAAATATGAGGTTACTAAGTAGGATACAAAAATATCTCACAATTTGCTTTACAAAAAAAGGGCGAATCCATAGTATATCCCGCTTGTTTGGGTTCGTAAGTATAGGAAACCAGGAGTATAGGCAATGTACGCAGTAGTTGAACAGGGCGGAAAGCAATATAAAGTTGCCGAAGGCGATCATCTCAATATTGAACTGACCCGGGCGGAACCGGACGCCAAGACCATCGAGTTGGATAAGGTCTTGTTTGTGCGTGACGGCGAGAACGTGAAAGTTGGGACACCTTACTTGGACGGCGCAAAGGTTATAGCTTCATTCAAGACGAACGCCGAAGAGGCAGTGATCAAGGGCAAGAAGCTGTATCCGATGCACTTTCGCCGGCGCAAGAACAGCAGGAGACGTATGGGGCATCGTCAGAGGTATCTGCAGATCACGATCGACAAGATAGAGGCCTAGACTCTAAGCCTTGAGCTTGTGCTCTTCCACGATTGACTCGGCCCGGTCGCGCCAAGCTTCCGGGCCGTTCTTGTTGAAATACTCGAAGGATTCGTCGTCGACCAATTCCCCCAAAACCGTTTTGCGGGCTGTGGCGTCCGGCACGTCGAGGAGGATCCGCTTTCGAGCGGCCTCAAGTTCAGCCAAGAACTCGCCGTGCTTGTCGGTGAAGGTTTGATCGAGTTTCTTTCTCAGGTGGCCCGCGTATGCCGGGCAGTAGCCTTCAGTTCCGATAGCTATCTGCAAGTCGCCACGTTTGACC
>CP070675.1:3533913-3551050 GCA_020352215.1 Phycisphaerales bacterium | reverse complement strand
GTGCCTTGAAAGGCATGTTGAATCCTCGGGTGTAAATCCCGACCGGCGATGCTCGTCCCAGCCGGAAGCACTTGGGGCGGATCAGGAGGTGACGAATGGTCTGAAGCACTCCAAGAAAAGGCTCCTTTAGGGAGTCAGCAGGCCGTGCGGGCTGTAATGCGCAGTGAACACCGAGCAGGCCCCGAAACCGACGCTGCGGAAGCCGACCCGCCACAACAACGGGGAAGGCCGTGGTCGCAGGAGAAGAGACGAGAATCGCATCCTGCGGTTCCGCCGGGGTATTGGTGGCAGCACGTACGGGACAGATTCTATGTGCAACAAGGGAAGTCTGGCGGGGTGCCTGTAGAGGGGCAACGCCAAACCCGTGAGGGCCAGTGGCGGCCCCGGCAGATGGCGGATGGGCCCGTAGTACTGTGGACGCCTTGTAATGGAGGTCGAGGGAAGGGGCCCTACTTCAGAACAAACGTACAAAAGCGGCAAGAGCCGCAGGGATTGACGATGAGTCTACCAACTCTGCTTGATTCGGTTCGGAAGCTGCAGATGGCGTTACAGGCGAAAGCCAAAGCCGAACCCAGCTATCGCTTCTACAGTCTTTGGGATAAGGTCTATCGTCGGGACGTGCTCTGGCAGGCGTACCGGCATTGTCGTGCCAACGACGGTGCACCAGGTGTGGACCGGGTCACCTTCGACCAGATCGAAGCCGAAGGCGTGGGGCCATGGCTGGCAAAGCTGCAGGAGGAGCTGCGGAACAAGACCTACTGTTCGCTGCCCCTCCTTCGTGTGTGGATCCCCAAGAGCAATGGCAGCCAACGACCACTCGGTATCCCGGCCATTCGGGACCGGGTGGCACAGATGGCTGTGCTGCTGGTAGTTGGACCGATCTTCGAAGCTGACCTCTGTCGTGAGCAATATGGCTTTCGACCGGGGAGGAATACCAAGATGGCCATCCAACGGGTGTACTACAATGTGACCGAGCGGGGATTGAGCGAGGTAGTAGACGCGGATCTGAGCGACTACTTCGCCACAATTCCGCATGGCGCTTTGATGCGGTGCCTGTGCCGGCGAATCGCCGACGGCCAAACGCTGTCGGTGATCAAGCAATGGCTGCGAGTGCCGGTGGTCGAACACAGCGAGGATGGCGAGCGTCGCACTACGGAGGCCGCGGACAAGAACCGTGGCGTCCCACAAGGCGGGCCACTGTCCCCGATGATGGCCAATCTGTACTTCCGTCGGTTCATCCTGGCATGGAAGCTGTTCGGGCACGAACGTCAACTACAGGCCTGCGTGGTCAATTACGCCGATGACCTGGTCATTTGCTGTCGCCCCGGTAAGGGGCGAGAGGCGATGGATGTATTTCGGTCGCTGATGACACGGCTGGGCCTAACGGTCAACGAACGCAAAACCCGATTGGCGAAGGTGCCGGAGGAGTCGGTCGACTTCCTCGGCTATACCATTGGTCGCTTCTATGGCAAAGGAGGTCGTTCCTTCATCGGCATCAAGCCTTCCAAGAAGGCCACGCACAGATTGCGAAGGCGGATTCATGACGAGACGTCGCGTCGGTGGGACTGCCAGTTGCCGCAGGAACGGATACCCGCGATCAACTCGATCCTACGAGGTTGGTGCGGGTACTTCAATCACGGTCATGTGATCCCCACGTATCGGGTGATCCGGCGGTACACGGAGCAACGTCTACGCAGATGGCTGATGCGGCGGGAACAGCGATATGGCACGGGGTACAAACGGTACCCCACCGCCTATCTCTACCAAACGCTGGGGTTGTACGCTATACCCACCCGTCGGGCAGCCGTGCTGAATGCGAAGGCCTGAGATTCTGAAGGAGAGCCGGATGCGGGAAAGCCGCACGTCCGGTTCGAGGAGCGGGAGGTGGAAACGGAGCATGGCCGAGATCGTGTGACACTCGCCGACGAAAGGGCGAGCAACAGGGAATACAAACTTCGGCCTAAACCACCGCGCCACCTCTCGACTCTACACTATCTACCTCCTGGCACTGGAATTCGTAAGTTATTGTACGAGCTTTGCATACAAACAAAACAGGTCCGCATCGTTCCCGCATGTCTCCATAATGACACCACCCGCTTCAGCTTTGCCCACCGCCAGTGACCGTGACTTGCAGAAGTGCCGATACAATGGAGACTATGAAGAAACCATGGGTATACAAACGAAAGAACATCAAAGGTTGGTGGTGTGGCTGGTACGTAGGAGGCAAGAGAAAAGCCAAGGCCCTGCCAAGCAAGGCACTGGCCGAACACTTGCGCCACATCAAGTACATGCAACTCAACTCAGACGCGTTCACAAGCGTTGTGGATTTCGACTGGAACCAGATGATCGAAGAGTATTGGCAATGCAAACAAGTCGAAGGTCTTGTGGATGCGTCCATGTACGAGGTACTGTTGACATTGCAACATTTCAAGCGGATAGTCGGCGTAAATTCATCCAAGGAAATCACACAGCAGAGTTCGGATATGTTCGTTCTCAAACGAGTGAAGAGGTGGGGAAGAACACCCTGAACAAAGACGTAAGGAACGCCAGTGCATTCCTCAATTGGGCAGTAAAGCCTCGATATGTAGCTTCCGGTTTAGAGATCAAGAAGGTCAAAGTATCGCAGAAGCCCGTCATCTCACTGTCTCCCGAGCAAGTGCAGAAGATCATCAGGCTGGTTCCCAAGTACCCGGCTATGCGATTGAAGATTCTACTGGCAGTAACGACCGGACTTCGGCGTGGTGACATCGAGGCCATACGAATTGGCGATATCCACTTCGACCGAAACACGATCACGACCCGGAACCGAAAGGCGGAGAAAGCAATGTCAGAGCGGCCTATTCCTGAACAAGTCGCGACGCAGCTGCCCAACTATATTGCCGCTCTTCCTGATGGAGAAGAATTGTTGTTTGCAGACGGATTCTCCCCGAAGAAGTGGGAGAAGATACACCGGAAAGCAGGGTTGCCTGATCTGAAGTTCCACGACCTGAGGAAAACGTTCGCATCGCTTCTGGCGCAGCGCGGCGTGTCGACAGCTGTTACCCAAAGGCTCTTGGAACATTCCATTCCCCATCTGACGAATCAGGTCTACACAAATGTTGATCCGGCGTTGCGCCAAGCAGTCAACCTACTGCCTGTAGGAGAGTGGTTGTGAAGGGCAGTTGATAACACTCATGTGCCTGAAAACCTACGCGAAAAACCTGCAATGGAAGTGTTTTGAGCGGGACGAATTGCCTTGTCGGAATGTAATACAGGGACAGATGCTGATAATCATCAATGGCGTACGCGTCCGAGACAACCCTGTAGCTCAACAGCAGCCTAAACGCCATTCCGATAATTCCCGAAATACGTCTCTGCCTGATCACTTCACCTCCGGGTTATTCGTTGCGGTTGGTAACGACAGTGGCGGCGTGTTGGGGTATGCTACCCTTCGAGGGAATCCCATGTGTACCGCATGGTTATTTCTCCACATGACATTCTCCTTGGCACCCCATATGTTGTAACTTGTTTGTGCTCCCTTCGTAACTGTCTCGTTGTCATACCGCCGGTATCCCATCCACGTGGGTTGTTCCCAACCCATGAGGTGCTTATTGCCGGTCCTTCGGTTGAGAATACCTCTTACTCCTACGGTGAACAAGTGATGCCGCAATAGACCAGGGGTATTATCAGGATAAGGTTTACCCCCGGGAAAAACGGAAGACGGCGTATTGTATTTGGTGTAATCATCGCTTATCTCAAAAACACGCGTCATACCGTTGTGATAGGCTGCTTCCGCTGCCCATAAAATGTATTGTGCTTGCGCATCATGATAGCTCTGTTTGTCACTATCATAGCTACAGTACACGGACCAGTCCGAGGATCTGAAGCTATCTCTGGTATACGTATCTGAATTCGCTCCGGAAGGAAAGATGGCTTTTATATGCATTACCAGATCATACATGTTACACGTCAGAGGCGGCCAGGTATCCGTAAACCCGTCGCTCACCAACATATCGTGGGGCCAGCCTGAATCGGCCCAGAAATCCACCGCAGCTTGATCACCTGAAAGAAGCGCAGAACAAAGGCCGGAAAGCATTGCCGCGCTAAACCAGTTTGGCTTGAGTGATATTGTTCTGCCTTCTCTGGTAATAGGCGGCGCATCTCCTTTGGAAGAAGTGCTGTACAGACTTCCATTCTTGGTTCTATTTGTTGAAAGGTACCGGCCTGCTTCAGCACACTTTTTAAACCAGTTCCGGATTTCTGATTTTTCTGAGTCGGTAAACGTATCCGGATGATAGGCGAGCGCTAAATCATAGAGCCACGTCGTGGAAAGTCCGACCGTGCCGGTTCCATGATCTCCGTTGGTTCCATCAGGGACCTCTTTAATAAATCCGTATATGCAGGTTTTGATTTTGTCCGCCTTGGTCAGCGTCGGTTCTATCATATAACTGATCGCAGCGTAGATGTTGTGTTTCATTACCTTTCGACCTTCATACATATGTTCCGGATGAGTTCTCGGCCAAGGGTGGACGATTTCGATAGCTTCCGCACCTTTGCACCAGGCGTTGTAGTGGTCAACCAATTCCGGGGGGCTTTTGTCGACAAGGATCATCTTCCTAAGTTCGTCAATCTCACTCTGGTTGTAAAAGAGATTAGGGTGCTTATCGTCGGCGATGGGCACCACCTTCCCCCATTTGCCTTTTACCTCTGCCGTGTTGGCAAGAACGTGGGCCTGGTATGCGCATACGACAACCACGAATACTACAATTACCGAAATAAGTCTCTGTCTCATTACTTCGCCTCCAGATTAGCCGGGGCCGCCGGCGAGAACTTTGACAGTGCCTTGACCAGCTCGGCCCCCTCTACCACAGTGATTCAGTCGATGCTCTTTCACACGTGTAGTATGGCCCAATCTCAACTGGACCATCTGGCCTTATCACTGTTTCTCACCGACTAGCGGCCCCAGAAACTTGTAGAGTTCCTGCGTCGCCGGATCATCGGGCTTGCCGAGATCGTTATTCAGACGGCTGTGATTGCTGTCGCGCTTGCCATACGCCCTGGCCGGGATTTCCGCTGCCTTCAAAACGCTCTCAAGGCGTCGTGCCTGAGCTCGCGTATCCGGATTGCCGGAAAAATACAGGATAAGGAACGGCGGTATTCCTTTGTCCTTTGTCACATGCGTCACGGCCGAAAAATCGACGTGCTTCTCTGGGTCATTCCCGAATTTCTGGCGATGACCAAAGGTAAACATCTTCCCGCCGTAGAGGGCTTGTCGGTGCTCAGCAGTCATGATGATCTTGGGAATGTCGTAGGTATCACCGTCCACCGGGATGCAGCCTTTGAGGACATCGAATGACACGCCTTCCTTTGTCAGGTAACGATCGTCGATGCATACCAACGCCGCCAATTGAGCGCCGGCAGAGTGTCCGCCCACAAAGATACGCTCAGGGTCTCCGCCGTACCTTGCGATGTTCTTGTGCACCCAGCCGAGCGACTTGGCCACGTCGCGGATCAGATCTTCCATTTTCACTTCCGGAAGAAGTCGATAATTCGTCGAGACGAAAACGAAACCTCGCTCGGTCAGCACCTTGGGTTTGAGTGCTACATCACTCTTGTCACCAACCTGCCATCCCCCGCCGTGGATCCAGAATATGACGGGCAGACTCATCTCAGCCGGTTCCGCCAGCGTGTAGATATCCAGAACATGGCGTTCGTGACCATTCTCCACGTAGGGAACGTCCGGCACCAGCTTCTGGGCGATGGCACTGTTGCAAAGCATGAGAAACGGCAGAACAAAGGCGAAGACGAGCTTGGGGTTCATGGTGCAGGCTCCTTACAAACGAATACAACTGATACTGACAGACTATTTGACTTTACACTCATCGAGTCATGATACACCCAGTATCAGGGCAGATCAAGATGCGACGCGGGCGAGATAGCGTCAAGTATTATGTGAGTTTGATTTTGTGCCATCTGAGCAGTTGGCCGAAGACCGCTCGTTCGACGGCCGGCTCATCATAGAAGCAGCCCATCGGACGCAGACGCTGCCGCAACGTCCGAATCAGCCGTTCCAAAGGATTATTGGTACGAACCCGTTTCCACCAACCCATTGGCAACTCGTAAAACCTTAAACTGTCACGCAAGCCCTCCAAAAATTGCTCGGTACCCCAAGGGGCAATCGGACGCCATCTGGCCCGCCAGCTCGCAGCCACATCCAACGCAGCCTCAAAACTCGGACAACGAAAAACACACGCTGCCTCAGCAACCATACGATCTCGATAGCTGGTCGCGCCAATAGTCGCACGCAACCTGCTGAGACGATGAAACGTGCAGTGCTGCCAACTCACCAACGGATAGACCTGCTCGAGGGCACAGCGAATAGCAGCCGATTCGTCGCTGACGAACAAACGCACGGCTTCCAGGCCCCGCCGACGTAGATCCACCAGCAACTCAGTACACTGTTCTCCCGTCGAAAAACAAAAACCTAACACATCCAGAACCCCATCGACTCGCTGACCACAGACCAGCATTACCTTGCGGTCCGAACCACGCATGTCCACGTGCATGCCGTCGATGTACACCACAGGGTAGATCGGAGCAATCGGCTGACTACACCGCTGAGCTAACCGCTTGTCCAGCCGACGCATCAGCCGACTGATTGTTTGGTGACTCAATGAGCCGCCAAAGATCTGCTCGCCCAGTTCAGCCGTACCCCGAGTGCTGGCGCCCAACAGGTAGGCGTGTCGCAGAATCCGGCTTACATCTGCGATTCGTCGCTGGTAGCGATCAAAAATGGCCGTTGTCTCAAAGCGACCCTGACGGGGCCGGGGTACCCGCAGCCTCAAGCGTCCGTGGGGCGTCGTAAGCTCTCGAATGTAATAGCCGTTGCGATGCCCCCGTCGCCTTGAGGTACGCTGGTTCCATCCGGCCTGCAGATGGGCCTGCATCATCAGATCCAAGGCCTGCTCGAGCGAGTCAGTGGCCATATTGCGCAGCTGCTGGTCGACCCAGGACCAGAAAATTCTCTGGCGTTGGCTTGATTGAGATGGTAAAGAACATCCTTGTTGATTCATGGGTACGTACCTCCTTGTCTAATGGGTGAAAAGAAGGTTACGTACCCAATTCTCTTTGCCGTGTCATCCGGCTTGCGCTTCGGCTCGCTACGCTCGCCTCCGCTCCAGCCGGATGACACCCACACCTTCAACCAAACTTACACACAATTAGTTATACCAGGAAACTGCTATTCTTGGTTTTTTTCAGCCTTAACGGCCCAGAATTCGGGGTGCCGCAAGAATTCCGAGAATCTGCGTTCTTGGACGAGCGAGTCTGCCGGTACGACACCTTCGAACCGGTCCTGATTTGGGCTCAATGATTTGTATGTTATACTTTAGTATCATCTGGGATTGGCAATTATGCCTGATGGGGGCTTTCCTACAATCTGAGAGGCTGAAACTATGCAAGCCAAAATGCAGAATCCTGACGACATTGACACACGGGGCGGTATCGAGATCCATGACTTGCAGACCGCCCGTGAACCGGCCGACAATGGTGGGATTCGGACCGATGATGGGCCAGAGCCCGAAGATGTGCAAGAGTCGGAGTGGTACCTTGTGGTAGGCATTTGTACATCGTTGCTTTGGGTACCGGTTTTGTATATGTTGCTCAATTGGATCGACGGTATTCATTGAATAGTTGGCCTGATAATAGAATCTTCGGCGATTTCTGAGGTCTACTATTTCCCCCCACATTAGCCTCTATGGCCTTGCCTTTTTAGCCGGACACCCCATAGCTGGCCTCGGTTTCTTGCAGATTTCCGAAAATCCCCCCTTTCTGTGCGTGCCGATACTCATATGAGTGAGCCTTTGCGCTGCGCAGGGAGAGGAAGCGAGATTCACTTGCAGGGGCGTGAAGGCTATAGGATTATCCCCCTTATAGCTGTCTGAGATCCTCACGTCAAGAATCAGAGCGTGACTTCGGCTCAGGCTCTCAGCTCCCCGCTATCTTGCCACACACATGAGAGGTCACGTCCGGCCTCGTGTTGCCGGTGAGATTCGGGGCGCAGCGGCTACTGTGCCGTTCGTGAAACGCCGCGTGGCACTATCGTCTCCCCGGTGGTGCATGGGCGGTTCGAAAGCGTGCCTTGTCCACAGAGCTCTTCCACACAGGCAAGGTGCGGATCAGCCAGTTCTCGACAAGGATGGCCAGGTCGAACACATCAATAAAACCATCGGCCGGAACACTAATATCATACTTGGGATTCCAGCCAGGCTCATCGAGCTCGGTGAGCCACGCCGACGCGAGCTTGGCAAAATCACGTAGGTTAACAATGCCGTCGATGTCAAAGTCACCCGGTGGTGGGCCCGTATCAGTGACCGTGGCGAAAGTCGATTCGACCACACAATTGCTGTCGATTCCAGCAACACTTGTATCAGCGACAGATGCACTGCTGGCAAGTACGTTGTTGCTGTCAGGGATTTGTCCGTCGCTGTCCAGATTCAGCACCCACAGATCTTCCTCACCGGCCCCGAAGGAAGTGGTAACGCCGGCGACCTTGTAGCCACCACCCGCCCGCTGGATGACCGTGCCGTAGTCACTGCTGCTGCCGCCATAGGTCTTCTGCCAATCAATGTCACCATCTTCCTTGAGCTTGATCACCCACAGATCATCCTCTCCCATCCCGAACGAATACGTGCCGCCGGCCACGATGAATCCATCGTCTGAGGTCTGCTCAATCGAAGCGGGCCAGTCGAAGCCGGCACCCCCATACGTCTTCTGCCAGGAGACTCGCCCCTGATCATCGAGCTTCATTATCCATATGTCATCCTCGCCGGCTCCAGAGGACAAGGTGTTGCCGGCAACGATGCATCCACCGTCCTCGGTTAGCTGGAGTCGGAACGGCCAGTCGAAACCGCTTGCCCCGTAGGTCTTCTGCCAGAGTACGTCGCCCATGAAGTCCAGCTTAAGGAGCCAGAGATCGTTCTCTCCCTGCCCGAAGGAGAAGGTCTCTCCTGCTATCAGATAACCCCAGTCGTCGGTCTGCCGGATGGAAAAGGCCGAATCGAAGCCGTCGCCTCCGTAGGTCTTCTCCCAGGCAGTCTCACCATCATTCACAATCGCCATCACCCAAATGTTGCTGTCCCCATCGCCGAACGAGAAGGTATTACCCGCAACAACGTATCCCCACGAAAGGACCTCGATGGCCGTGACATAATCGTAACTGCCGCCCCCGTAGGCCTTCTGCCAGATGACATCGCCGTCCTCATCCAGTTTCAGTAGCCAAGCGTCACTCCCGCCGGCCCCAAACGAATAGGTCGTACCTGCGACGATGTACCCCCCATCCATGGTGAGCCCGATGCACTTGGCGTAGTCGTTGCCGCTGCCGCCGTACGTCTTTTGCCAGACAATCTCTCCGTCGCGATCCAGTTTGACTACCCAGGCGTCATTTTCGCCTTCGCCAGAGGATGCGGTGGCGCCGGCCACGATCCAGCCCCCATCCAGCGTCTCCTGCATCGAAGACCCCAGATCGAACTCACTGCCACCGTAGGTTTTCGCCCGGGCTTCGGCGCCCGCGAAGGACCCGCCTAGAACGGCTAAGCTCAACAGAATCATCCACACAGCGTGCCTTTTCCTTCGCCCTGTATTCATGGCTTTGCTCCAGTCTTACTCATGGATGTGCAGGATATACGTGTTGATCCAGCTGCACTCGGCAGGTGGGTCCGCGCCGGAACCTTCTATGACGATCTCATGTCCGTCTTGATAAGGCATTTCAAGTTCACGCGGCTCATGATGATATGTCCGATCAGGGCCGTAGACCACGGTGTAGTATCGATAGTCAGCACACCTACGGTACATGACGGTCTTCAATGACCCCAGGGGCTTCACAATCTCGAAGGTGATATGCAGTTGCGGGACACCATCCCCTTGCGCGACCAGGTTGCCGCTGATGTTAACCTGCCCTGATCCCGATCCCGTGTCAGAGCCGGAGCAAGGTCCACCGCTCCAGTGGCCGGATAGTCTCCACTCGAATTCACCCGGATCGCGAGCCTGAATTTCGGTACCCTCGATGAAGAACGGCACTTTGGCTGTGTGCCAGACCTCGTCCGTGCCACGGATGCCCTGATGGTCGACATGACAAACAGTGTACTCATTTATCTCGAGGAGGGCCGCGCACTCGATTTCAATCTCCTTCCGCGCGATCTCATGATCCGGGATGACATTGATGCGTGTTGCCAGACAACATTCACAAGAGTTCTTAACGATGAGGGTGTCCTTCTTCTCAACGGGGCACTCGACCGGTGCCTTGTATTCTATAGCGATTGCTCCATCGTTTACGGCAAAGCGCTTGTAGTCGCCGTTCTCAGTCCCATTGGTGATCTCCCCCTCCTCGGCCTTGACCAATAATTGCTGCCAAGGTCTTGAGGGGCGGTCGTTGGCGTCAACGATGTTCTCCAAGTAGATAATGACCTTCTCGCCGACTTTCACCGGCTCTTTTTCTAGTCGAATCTCACAATCCTCAGGTATGCGCTCGTAGTCGTCGATCAGGTCATCCAGAGGCATGAAACTGCCAGCGGCCGCCCTAATCTGAGAGCCGCCGTCCTCGTAGAGGCCGTTCCATGAAGTCTCCGCCGCGTTTACTACCCTGCCGTTCCTGCCCGGGTCTGGGCAATTGTCCGTGAGCTCCACCTTGAACGTCCACTGGCCGCGGAGCTCGCCTTCGATCACCTCACCATTCGCGACCGCAAGTGTGCCCATAAATAGATAGTCCACGTTGAAGCCATGGAACTGGGCCGTGATCCCTTGCGCCTTCGCGTCAGCCTGCGCAGCGGCTGCCTTGAGCATCCGACCGATCAAACGATTGAGATCTATGATTCCTTCGTAGTTCATGATGTCGACGGGCCGTGGACAGTCCGTCAGATCGGCGCGCATGAAGGCACTCAGGAAGGTATCCACAAACCATCCACCATGGTCGATTTCTTGCCCCGGCGGCATAGGAACCTGAGGCATCGCTACCGTGGTAGCGCAGCAGCGTTCCTCGGCTGCTGCGTAGGTCGTGAAAAGTAGACATGCCGCTAGAACCGCTGGACCCGCAATTTGCTTCCGCATCTTTCTTCCTCCATTCAATACGGCCGGTGCTACAGGCAGCAACACGCCGCAGATGATCACAGGCGGAGCCTACCGCAAACGGCCGCCAAAATCAAGGCAAAATCATCGTTCACTTCCGTGTCACGATCCACGGGACAGCAAGCACTACCCTTCCGGCCAGCAGAACGCCTGCAAATACGATGCTCACGGGCTGCGGCCGGTCACCAGCGGCCTGACCGCAGCGCGGAAAACAAGCCGCGAGGCAGAGACCACGCTCGGGCCAAATGGTTCTCGATGTGGACGTGGGAGGTCCAACCATGCTAGCGAGAGCTCCTCCATCGATAAGGCGCCTGCGCCAAACAGATTGCGGCCCCGCGAACTCCGTGGACGCCGCCTCCAGGCGTCAGTTTCGCCCAATTGGGTGTTCACTTCTAAGGCGTGTCCAACCCCGGCGCCAGTATCAGGTTCGGTCCTCGCATCAAATCTGAATCTCTCTGGTATGTATGCGTGGTGTACATGCTGTGACTCCCCCCTTCCCTGCGTCATGTGTTTGGACCAAAGCGTTGATCGACGCCCTGATATGCTCAGGCAGTTTCGGCCAGACAGCTACGATTTCAGCCAGATGGGCGTCGGTTTCAGTCGGCGTGTTGCCGAGCCTGTTGTCCAGCTTGTCGGAGCGGCATTCACCCATAGTGTTGTTGCTGTCGCCCGCTGGCACTCTGGGGGGTCTATCAGATGTTGAATCGCCCTCCGCTTGACTCGTCGTAAGCTCTTGATTTGTGGCGGACTTAGACTCTCCCTGACCGCTCCTGTCAGCGACCTTCTTCCAACGGAGCAGGAGGGATTCGAACCCCCGGTACCTTGCGGTACAACGGTTTTCAAGACCGTCGCCTTAAACCACTCGGCCACTGCTCCGGATCTGCCCACGATAGACCCTTGATTATGTTCGGGCCATAACGGCTGCGTTTTCAGCGGACCGTCCTCCATTGTAGGGCCCTGACACGGCTTTGCAAGCACTTCCAGCCCTCCAATTTGTGCGGCCATAAGTCGCCTAAGTCATGTATTTTGAATATCTTATGTGCCAACTACACTGTCTGCCGGCCAGAGTGTCAAAAAAAATGAGAAAATCTCAGATATTTTAGTTGACATTGCATAGTATGTATAACATAATAGGCAAAGCAAGACAAGGGCAGTCGTTATTCCTTGGTCTATGGTCGTTAGTGGTTGTTGGGTCAACAGGCTGCAATGATAACGTGTGGTATTGATAGAGGAGCGATTTATGAAATTTGAAAGTCAGCTGTTGAAGGGAATCGCCCCGGTGGTTGTTCTGGAGATTCTGTCTCGCGGTCCGATGTATGGCTATGAATTGAGCCAAGCCATCGAAGAGCGAAGTGGAGACGTCCTGACGCTCGGCAAAGGGACGCTGTATCCGCTGCTTTACAACCTGGAGGCCAAGAAGCTTGTGAAAGCCAAGTGGGAGACCGTGTCGTCCGGGCGGAAGAGGCGGTACTACTCAATCACCAGCAAGGGTCAAGGCGAACTGGCGAAGCAGAAGGCTCAGTTGCAGGAGCTTACTGCCGGACTGAATCTTGTTTTCGGCAAGGCGTTCTCCCCAGCTTAGGAACAGCAGCTATCAGATGGCGATGGCCTGGTGCCCCGGAGTGGCTGTGAGCCACGTACGAGTGACCAGGTCTACTGGAGGCCCGATCATGGATAAGCGACAAGGTAACATATTGCTGAGCAGACTTCCTCGCGGTGCGGCCGATTTCATCAGGCACGTCGTCAAGAGAATCAGGTACCGCAGAAAGGTTCAGCAAGAGGTGCTGGCGGAGCTGGCAAATCATTTTGAGGATGAGGTGAAAGAGTGCGCGAGTGCCCAGGAGAGAGAGGAAAAGGCTCGCCGGCTGATCGAAGAGTTCGGCGATATGGAATTGTTGGCCGCTCTGCTAAGGCGGGCCAAGAAACGTTGCCGGCCGCTCTGGAGGACTGTTGTGGCCAGGACGTTTCAAGCTGTCGGCGTGCTAATCTTGTGCTTTGTCGTGTACGTTGCATGGCATTTCACCGGCAGGCCGGTCATCACGACGGATTATCTCGCTCGGCTCAACAGCCTTGTTCGTCCGCCGGCCGATGCAGTTCAGAACGCCGCACCGTTGTACTTTGAGGCATCGCGGTTGTCTGACACAGCGTGGCATGATGATAGCGAAATCGAGTCAAAAGGAGGCGGTGATGAAAGCCTCGAAGAGTGGAAGCTCAGAGAACAAGGCATCCCCTGGCTCTTGGGCAAGAAGTTCGAGGAGGTGACGCCCGAGCACAAGAAACGCGTAGAGGACTGGCTGAACGCCAACGAAGAGATACTTGCCATGATTGTCGCGGGCGCAAAGAAGCCCTACTGCTGGCCGACATATCAGAGCGGAAGCGGTCGGTCCATGCTCGGGATTCAGTTGCCGCCACTGAGTGGGCTAAGGAAATTGGCTCGCGCTTTGCGATGGCGGGCCTGGCTGCGAGCGGAGAAAGGTCAGTTCGAGGATGCGTTTGCCGACGTCAAGACGTGTTATCGACTTGGCCAGCACCTAAGGGGGGATAAGATTCTCGTTGAGCAGCTCGTGGGTATTGCGATTGAAGCGCTCTCGCTTCGCACAGCTCGGGATATCGTGGACACACACAAAATTGACTCGGCGATATTGGCGAGTTTTCAGCGTGATTTGGAGCAGATGGTTGCTGATGAGAATTTCACGATAAGCTTCAAGGCCGAGAGACTGTGTGCGTACGACGAGATACAACGCAGCTTCACCGAGGGCAGGATAGGAAAGGGACATCTCTACGTGCCGCGATTCAGGCAGTTCGGCGGCCAGCTCTTTGACTATCTGGACGAGGACGGGCTTGTCAGTCGCGCGATCGTGGGGCCCATCTTCGAGCTTATTGTGTTGGGTCCACGCCTTCTCCGCCACCCGAATAAGCAGGAGACCGTGGAGACGGCGAAGCAGTGGTTCGACTACTGTGAGCGGCTGGCTTCGAGGACCGCCGCTGAGCGTCATGCGGAGGAAGAGGCTGTTGACAAGAAGCTCGAAGTGCTGCTTGGCGACAATATGTTTCTCCATCTCATTGTCCCCGCTACCGCGCGGATAGCTGAGATAAGCGACCGCGTTCGCGCCGACGTGGGGGCCACGATAACAATACTTGCGGCACTGCGGTACCGGCAAGACAAGGGCCGGTATCCGAAGGATCTGAACCAGCTCGTGGACACCGGCTATCTGAAGCAACTGCCTGTTGACACTTTCAGCGACGAGCCATTCGCCTACTCACAAACGGATGATAGCTTCACTTTATATAGCTGGGGCGAGAATTGCAGCGATGATGGTGGCAGGGTGAGCCGAGACAGGAAGGGCCGGCCCAGGATGTGGTCGGATGAGGGAGACACAGTCTTCTGGCCGTTGCCGGAGCCTCAAGTCAGGCGCGAACAGACATAGCGAATCTCCCACGTCTCAGAAGGCTGGGTGCACTCCTGCATTTCTCCTATTTGTATTTGACGCGGACCATCTCCATCTGGTAGACTACATATCGATCAGCGTAGAGGAGATGTCCTATCTGGTCCAGCCGATTCGTTGGGTTCGGCAGCCGGAAGTGCGGCGGTTGTATTGGTGCCCAAAAATGGGCGGCCGGAGGATGTGAAAATGGCGACGGCGAGTGGTTCACGCGTTTTGCGGACAATCCCTGTACTGATTGTAGTTTGTGTTGTCGGCTTTCCTGTGCACCTCTGGCAGCAGGGCTGCTACGCAGAATCGATCGGGGTACAGACGAGCACGTATGTTTTCGATCCCAATCAAAGTACCATAGTTCAGACCGGCGGGATCGCCGGCGTCCACTGGACATATTCCATCGAGGGGCAGTTCGAGCTTGCCGTCGATCCGAATGCAGGCACCGCTTCATTCGCCCGAGTCGATGCGAATGCGACTGACGACAGGCCATTCAAGCGCACCTTGGACCCGAACCGAGTATTCAACATGACCAGGCTGGCCGGGACGATTGTTGACCACGAGACGATCGCGTTTGCCGGCAAAGCCCCCGACGGAAGTGACATTGTCATCACGGTGATTCTCGAGGACGGCTTGGCCCACCTTATCGGTCATACGACTCCTCCACCTCATAGCGCCGATTTCTTCATCTTCAACCTGGACGCCGTCGCTCAACGCAAATACGGCGGCGGCAGCGGTACGGCAGAAGACCCGTACCAGATTGCTACGGCGGCTGACCTAATCGCTCTTGGCGAGGAACCCAACGACTACGACAAGCACTTCATCCTGACTGCCGACATCGACCTGGACCCGAATATACCGGGACGAAGGATCTTCGACAGGGCGGTCATCGCCCCGGATACGAACGACGTGGAAGACTGGTTCCAGGGAACTCCTTTTGCAGGTGTCTTTGACGGCAACGGCCACACGGTTTCCAACCTGACGATCGTTGGCGCCAGTTATCTGGGTCTGTTCGGAGAGATAGATAATGCTGCGATTTCTGATCTTGGCTTGGAAGCCGTGGATGTTGATGGGAGTGGAGGGTTCGTAGGCAGCCTTGCAGGCTATGCCCCCGGCACGATCTCCAACTGCTATGGCAGCGGTACGGTCAGCGGTGCTGGTGTGTGTGTCGGTGGTCTTCTTGGGTCGGCCGCTGGCTGCATCACGAGGTGCTATAGCACAGCCGAGGTTAGCGGGAGTAATGTGGCTGGTGGCCTTGTGGGCAATAGCCGTGGCAATATCACCGAGAGTCATAGTACCGGTGTGGTCAATGGAAGCCACAGGGTCGGTGGCCTTGTGGGCAATAACCGTGGCAGTATCACCGAGAGTTATAGTGCCGGTGCGGTCAGTGGAGATTCTGAGATCGGCGGCCTTGTGGGCATGAACGATGACGCCAGTATCACCGAGAGTTACAGTACCGGTGCAGTCAGTGGAGATTCTCATATCGGTGGCCTTGTAGGCTGCAACGGTCCCAGCCCAATCACGATGAGCTACAGTACCGGCACCGTCATTGGAAGAGGCTGGGCCATCGGCGGTCTCGTGGGCGGGAACTACGGCAGCATTGCCGATAGCTACAGTACCGGCAAGGTTAGTGGGGCCACTGCAGTCGGCGGTCTCGTGGGCCACAATGGTAATAGTATCGTCATGAGTCACAGCACAGGCTCGGTGGATGGCGAGTCTGAAGTGGGTGGGCTAGTAGGCGAGAACACATATTCAACGTGGTGGAGTCCTGGTGGTCCAGTAGCGTACGGCGATATTGTTCGCAGTTGGAGCATAGGCTCGGCTAATGGGCAGTCCAGAATTGGCGGGCTTGTCGGCCGCAACGGCTCCGACGTCACCATGAGCTACAGCACTGGTTCGGTCTCAGGCGTTTCGGAGGTTGGCGGTCTTGTAGGTGCCAATGTGGGGGGGCAGTACATGTCCGATCCCCTCGTCCATGAAAGCTACAGCAGTGGAAGGGTGGTAGGAAATACAGATGTTGGTGGCCTGATAGGGTGGAATGAGAACGTCGTCACTATAAGCTACTGGGATGCTGAAACCAGCGGTGAACCGAACATGTGTGGCTACGCAGACGCAAACGCCAGCGGCTGTGACAACTCCTATGGCAGGACCACAGCCGAGATGAAGCAGCAGTCCACCTTCGAAGGTTGGGACTTCGTCAACGTATGGGGCATCGGTGAGAATCAGACGTATCCGTACCTGCGCAGGTACTCGGCGGCGGATATCAACCAAGACGAAAGTGTGGACTTTGGCGATCTGGCTATACTGGCCGACAACTGGCTCGCCAGCATCCCACCGTAACGGCTTTCAATCGAAGAAGTCATCAGAGTGCTGAGATGCCTCCGGTCTTTTCCTGTAACGAGGCCGGTGACTTAGCCGGACGCTTGCTTTCTTCCTCAAGCACAGGCAACTCCGCTGCCGCAATATGCTCAAAGGCCGGATTATTGCTTTCCGCCTAAAAGACGTTATTCTACCATTGAATCATTGAAATCTTCTCGAATCTACCTCGCCTTCACGTCATAGCAGAAAAGATTATCCTGATCCCGGAGGTAGAGCTTACCGTG
>CP070675.1:3528160-3533813 GCA_020352215.1 Phycisphaerales bacterium | reverse complement strand
GCACGCCAGCCTACATGAGTCCGGAGCAGGCCCGCGGCAAGCCCACCGATAAGCGCAGCGACATCTGGGCATTTGGCTGCATTATGTACGAGATGTTGACCGGCCAGCTCCCGTTTGAGGGCCAGACCGCCACAGAAATGCTGGCACGCATTATCGAACGCGAGCCGGATTGGGAACTGCTGCCGCACGACACTCCGAGCAACATACGCGTTCTGCTGCGCCGCTGCCTGGAGAAGAATCCACAACAGCGGCTTCGGGACATCGGTGATGCCTTGATCGAAATTCAAGAGACCTTGAACCTCCCCGAGAACGTCCCTCCTCAAACGACCACCTTGCGGACCGATCGGCAGCCGGTAGGTTGGCCGCGACTGGTAGCGCTTGTGACAGTCGGCGTAATCATAGGGGGCATACTCATAGGCGCAGGATTTTGGATTCTTTGGCCTGCCGATTCCATCCCGAGAGCAGCCGTCAGGAGCTTTAGTATCATCCCTGAAACAGAGCTGGCGCTGGAGGCCCAAACGCATCATGCGCTTGCCTTCTCACCTGACGGGGGGCTCTTGGCCTACATTGAACAGGGCAAAGACTGGCGAATGAGGATTTGTCTTCGAAGTATGGATAGGTTCGAGGCAACATCCCTTTCGGGAACGGAGGACGCGATAAGTCCATTCTTCTCGCCTGATGGGCAGTGGGTGGCCTATGTTGACCACTTCCATCGAACCCTAAAGAAGGTATCTATAAAGGGAGGTGAGCCTATCGCTCTGACTGAATGCCCACAGTTCAGGGGAGGATTCTGGGGAACAGATGATTGCATTGTCTTCGCACCATTGCATACCGGAGGTCTTTGGTGCATCTCAGCCTCCGGAGAAGCCCTGGAGGAATTAACACGCCCCGATCCGAATCTCGGTGAGTGGGGGCACTCGTGGCCACAGATTCTCCCCGATGGTGACCATGTGCTCTTCACTAACCGTCGAAGTGGAGCTCCTCAGATAGAAGTCTATTCCTTGAAAACAGGCAGTCGCCACGTCCTATTCAAGGGCGGCTCATACGCGCGATATCTGCCTACCGGGCACATACTGTACGGTCGCGAAGAGACCCTGTATGCGGTGGCCTTCGATTTGGCGAGGTATCAGGTTAGTGGGTCTCACGTTCCAGTTGTCTCTGATGCCATAACCTCACACCATGGCTCAGCTCAGTTCACATTTGCCCAGGATGGTTCGCTGGCATATATTCCGGCCATAGCCCAGCATACACAGTTGGAGCCGGTTTGGGTAACGACGGACGGCACTGCCAGCCTGGCGATGAGTAAACGCAACTATCATTCTGTAAGCGTCTCGCCTGACGGTGCGTATGCAGCTTTCAGGGTCCCGCTACGTGGAGAGGCAGACGGAGAACTTTGGATATATGATCTGAAGCGTCAGACGGCAAATCGACTCGCTAGAAGTATTGGTATTTCTACGCCCGTTTGGACGCCCGACTCCAAAGAGGTGATTTATAACCGGCATGAAGGATCCAATAGATTGTTTCGCCAGAAGATCGACGGTACCGAAGCGCCAAAATTAGTGGCACAGTTCGAGATATATACTGCTCCGACGTCTTGTTCGCCAGATGGAAAAGTATTGCTTGCCGACAGGAACGATCCTAACCGACCGATGAATGACGCGGATATCTGGGTAGTGCCGTTGGATGAAGGCCCAACGGCAAATGCCGGACCACTTATTGAACGGCATAACAACCAGAAGCATGGCGTATGGTCACCCGATGGCCGCTGGATCGCGTACGGCTCCGATGAGTCCGGAGCAAGAGAGATCTATGTGGAGCCATACCCTGGCCCCGGACCGAAAACGAAGATTTCGACTAACGGTGGTCTACAGCCGGTCTGGTCGCGGGACGGCAAAGAGTTGTACTACCGCAGTGGCGGAAAGATGATGGTGGCTGCGACGATACAGACTGAGCCCCAACTCAGAGTGACCGGCCACAGGAATCTGTTCGAGTGGAAGTACGTAAGCTGTGTGGTTTGTCAAACCTACGACGTTGCACCGGACGGACGATTCTTAATGGTCAAAGACCCGAAGAAATCACCTTATCAACGAATTAACGTCGTCTTGAATTGGTTTGACGAGTTAAAACGGCTCGTGCCGGCTGGGAAAGAGTGACGACAGATTGACTGAGCCTTGAAACTGTACCGGCAACTCTGAGGGCATTATCGATTCGACTACTTCGCCTTGACCCGGCCTGGGACCCCTTGAGCAACCACCCCCGCTTCAAAAAGCTCGTAGGGCCTGGCAAATGAGAACTGCCGGATTCTCAGGAGCGATGTCACAGAGGCGAGATCGAGAGCACAATGTACTTGATGACTTGTGCTCGTGCTGGAACAGCAGTGTGCGAAGCAGAATCGCGTGCCGAACGATTTCAGTGTATAGCTATGCCCGGCAGGTAGAAGTCACCGGGCCCAAGCCCTATCCCACTTGGGTACGGGACACTGCCGTCAAAGGTCGTTGACACCTTCATTGGCACCGCTTGCGGTGGCTTAAAACTCTCCACATGTCCGTCTGCATAGCCGGCACGCAGTTTGACTCCGAGTGTGTCTAAACTAATGCTGCCATTGGAGCCGATGGCGAGACCAGTAAGCCGATGAGACCTCGGTTCCCGGCGTAAAACTGCCGCCTTTGAGTTTTTCACAGCTGCCATAAGCGCCGGGGCTTTGGTGATGATCGTAGCCAAAATAGTCACTCACAATCAATGTACTCCGCACGCGTCCGCCCAAGGAATTTTGCGGGCCTCTAAAGGGCGGCTCGTCGTACCCGAGAAAGCCCATGTAGTTCCAGTAGAAGCAGTACGAACCAAGAACGGGATCAGACGGAAAAGTCGTCTCTGGATTGTCCCAGTCGTCGCCGGCATCCCACGCCTGCTGAAGGTACTTGTATTTTCTGGGGACACTCGGGCAGGACATGACGGCTGCATCTTCAATGTATCTGTGCAAGTAAGAGCTCATGGAGCGATGCGGCCGCCGGGCGGCGGGTGAAATTGGCTTTGCTTGGCTTTGTTTTCTTCGAGCCAGAGCCGCAGCTTTTCTTCATATTACTTTGTTATAACTGGCCTTACGTTCATTTTAGCCTTTCGAAGATTGGCTTTGTTTTGCATAGAAGCCCCAAGAATTGCCCGCCGACCAATCTCGTATTGCGTGTCGCGTACTGCGTATCTCGCGCGTCCTTTCTTCCGCCCTTCTGACTCCCGGCTCCTGTCTTCCGTTCTCCTGCATTCTGTCTTCCATCTCCTATCCTGTCACTGTTGATTATCTGTTTTCTATTTACCATACCGGCGAGGAGACTGGCTGTCAAGTGGATTTTCAGGAAAGATGGCATCAAAAAGGGCTGACAGGTCCGTAGTCTGCCAGCCCTTGTCGGTTTGTCAAGTTGGCGCGCCGGACTACGGCTTTATGGCCCGGTCGTAGATGCGGACGTCGTCGATCAGGCCGAGCCAGAAACTACCTCCAGTGAGGCCTTTGTCAGCACCCAAGTGGAGATCGCCCGTCGAATGTACAGCGAAGATATCGGCAGCATCCTTGGCCACCTCTGCTCCGTCCACATACAGGTATCTGCGTGCCCCATCCCATACGAGACCCACGTGGTGCCACTGCTCGTCAGTCACCACCGACTCAGACTTCAGTTCGAACCACATCAAGTTAGTCATGAGTGTCCCATCTGATGGTTCCGTGCCAAGCCAGGTGCCGCCGAGTCCGCCACGATCTGTCTGGGATATGATCGCTCCGCCGGGCTTACTGCCTTTGATCCATGCAGTTGCGCTGAACGGCCCTTCCGCAGGATTCAACACAAAGGGCGTGCTGACATAATCATTGATCCCATCCAGCTCGAGCGCACCGTTGACTACGCCACCGGTAGGTTGCCAAAGAGGCTCTCCATTAAGGGTGCCGTCATTTACACCGACACTGTCGTGGGCAATGAGACCTTCTATCTCGTCCAGTTTCCAATATGCAATTAGAGTGACTGGGAGAGTTTCCTTCAGCCAGTATTCACTAAGAACAGCTAAGTCCTGATAATCCAGCCTGTGGTAGACAAAAGGTGATTGGTCTTGGTGCCAGTATTGAGCCAACATACAAAAATCTTTAAAGTTGACTGTCTCGTCGCCATTGAAGTCAACGACGAAAGGATCGGGGTCATATTCTTCGACTGTCGAAAGATTTGTTGAATAACCTGTCCAACCACCAATGGCATAGATTTTGCTATTCACCACACTAGTAGTGAGACCAGATCTTGCGGTTGACATATCAGCCCTCCTTGTCCATGTATCCGTCGCCGGATCGTATTCTTCCACCGAAGAAACATGCTGCCCGGACGAGTCCACCCCTCCAACAGCGTAAATCTTCCCATTCACTGCGCAGGTGGCAACGTATGTTCTTCCCGTTGACATATCCGCCTTCGTCGTCCATGTATCCGTTGCTGGGTCGTATTCCTCCACCGTGTACAAACCCTGGTACCATGGGTTACTACGCGTTCCCCCAATAGCATATATTTTTCCATTCACCGCGCTTGTGGACAGACACGCTCTTGCAGTGGGCATGTCGGCTTTTCTCGTCCAGGTGTCCGTCGCCGGGTCATATTCTTCCACCCTCGAGAGACGTGTGCCCTCGTAAGATCGTGTACCTCCGATAGCATAGATCTTCCCATCGACCACACTGCTGGAAAACCAAGATCTGGCCGTTGGCATATTGGCTCTAGCTCTCCAGGTGTCCGTCGTTGCGTCGTATTCTCTTACACTCGAATAAGGTGCTCCGTGCAAAGACGGTTTACCCCCGATGACATAGATCCTGCCATTCACCACACTACTAGCCGCTGCCCCAATTGCCATTGACATGTTAGCTTTCCTTGTCCAGGTGTCGGTCACCGGGTCATATGATTCCACAGTCCTAAGACAAGGACCACTACTTCCTCCGATGGCATAGATCTTCCCATCGATCACACCGCTTGATAGAACATATCTTGCCGTCGGCATGGGGGCTTTCGCTGTCCATGTGTCCTCAGCTGCCAGACTCACGGAGGCCAGGCCCAATGCCAGAACCAATACGATTGAAGTTCTCTTTTTCATCTTATCACCCTTTCAAAGGTTGTTAGTGCTTTCAGGCCGCACACTGTGTGCAGCATTGTTCACGGCAATTCTCTTGCCGAGGAACCGACTCTCAGGGCTTGCCGGTCCTATTCTTATCAACGGGAAAAAAGGAACAAACGAAGGATTTTGTTGCGATTTTTTCAAAAATTGGTAAGATTATATAAAATCTTTTCTCAGTGGAGGTTAGGAATGGTAGATGTGCACTTTTGGCCAAAAGACGCAGGAATTGGTTACTCTGGCCAAGGAGGGTGACAATTCTGCTTTAGAGCAGTTGTGTAGGGTTTATGGTGAGCGGGTACGGCGAATAATTCGTCTTCGCATGGGCAGGGAGATGCGACCCAGGCTGGACTCGATGGATCTAGTCCAAGATGCTCTTATCTGTGCCCTCGGCGGCCTCAAAGATTTCACGTACAAGAACGAGGGCGATTTCCTGCGGTGGTTAGCGACAATAGCTCAAAATGCGCTTCGCGACGGTTGGGAGAGACTGCACGCTGCCAAGCGTGATATTCGTAGAGAGGTTCGACTTGGC
>CP070675.1:3496497-3528060 GCA_020352215.1 Phycisphaerales bacterium | reverse complement strand
AGCTCAGTGGTAGAGCGTCACGTTGCCAACGTGACTGTCGTGGGTTCAAATCCCATCACCCGCTTACCGGGGTCTTCCCAAGGATGGGGACCTGCAGCCGCACTTGGCGGCGTACGGGAACCCACATAGTATCGGCGAGGTACCGGCTAAGAGGTAGTTTGGCGTTGGTCGCTGATATGTTTAGGTCCGGCCTCACCAGGGCAGGATCGAAAACCACCAGTGCCCGGCTGAGGGAGGTTAGCCTCCCGACGCCTTTTTTGTTTGCTGTCGGGCAGCCAAATGAATGGGCTGGTCTCGAATTGACGGCTGTCCAGTTACATTGTGAGAATGAGGGCGAACGGTCAGGAGCAGTGAAATGGCTGAAGAAGAACAGCAGTCCGAAGGACTCGCAGAGCAAGAACAATCCACAGGACTGAAGGAAGAGGAGCAATCGGAAGGAGTCAAAGAGCAAGAGAAACCCGAAGGGCCGAAGAACACGGTTACCATTGAAGAAGCGGGCCCCTGCAAGAAGAAGGTCATCGTAGAGATTCCGGAGGAGGCAATTAAAATCGCCACCGACGAGCAGTACGAGACTCTGCGCAAAGAGGCGCTGGTGCCGGGCTTCAGGAAGGGCCGGGCGCCCCGGCGGCTTTTGGAAAAGAGGTTCGGCAAGGAGACTTCGGAGCAGATCAAGCTGAAGTTGTTGGCCGACGCCAGCGATTCGGCCGTAAAAGACGAGGAGCTAGACATACTCGGTGAGCCGGACGTCGATTTCGAGAATATCGAGCTGCCGGAAGATGGCCCGCTGAGATTCGATTTTGAAGTCGAGGTGCGGCCCGAGTTTGAACTGCCGCCGCTTGAAGGCATTCCTGTAACCAGAACGAAACTCGAGGTAACGGACGAGCAACTCGACAGAGAGATCGAGCGGCTGCAACGATGGGCGGGCGTATGGACGGTGCGAGAGGAAGATGCCGCCGTCGAGCCGGAAGATCAGATAATCGCAGATGTGATCCTGAAGGCAGAAGATGCGGAGGCAGAGGACAAACTTGACAACGCCGAAGTGTACGTGCGGCGAAACGGCTTCGTCGGGGCAATCCCGGTCGAAGAGCTCGACAAGCTGCTCGTGGGTGCCAAGGCCGGCGAAACCAAGCAAACCACCGTCGACGTGCCGAAGACGTACTTCAGAGAGGAGTATCGCGGCAAGAAGGTCGACGTGCAGATCGAGATCAAGGACATCAAGTGGCTGAAACCCGCCGCCATGGACAAGACATTCTTTGACAGATTCGGTGTCGAGAAGGAGGATGAGCTGAGGGAAAAAGTCCGCGACAATCTTCACGGTCAGCTTGAGACGCAAGTTCGGACCGAGATGACCGAGCAAATCTACAAGCACCTGCTTGACAACACCGATTTTGACTTGCCTTTGGATGTTGTTGCTCAGCAGGCAAGCACGGTGCTGCAGAGACAGTACACGAACCTGATCATGCGCGGCCTGCCCCGCGAGCAGGTGGACGAGCACATGGAGCAGCTACGGGCAGGCAGTGAGGACCAGGCCAAGACGCAGCTGAAGACATTCTTTATAATGGACAAAGTCGCCAAGCAACTGGAGATTGAGGTGAGCGAAGAGGAGATCAACGGGCGTATTGCCCAGTTGGCCATCCAGCAGGGGCAGCGACCGGAGAGGATGAGGGAGGAAATGGCACGAAACGGCTCGCTGGCCCAGTTCGGATTGCAGGTCCGCGAGGACAAGTGCATCGCCAAACTGCTCGAGTCCGCGGAGATTACGGAGAAAAAGCCCGATAAAAAAGCCAAGAAGACCAGAAAAACGAAGAAGAAATCAACTAAGAAGGCACCCAAGGCAGAAAAGAAACCACGAAGAAAAAGCCAAACCGCGGGCTAAAATTGAAAATCCCTGAAGCAAATTCTCCGATAAAAAGCCTATCTCGTCGGAGGCAGCAGATGCGCAAATACGGGATATGACTCAGTAAAGGAACGAATGAATGGCTATTGAACACCCCGCCGCAAATATCTACACCCCCGCTTCATTGCAGAGGGAAATCCCTGCTCAGAAGCTGCAGACATACAGTCAGTACGGCCCGGGCCCGTATCAGCGATATCGCCAGATGAGCCTGGATGATATGCTGCTGGACAATCGGATCGTTTTTCTGATAGGGGAAATATCGTATCAGAGAGCGGCCGAGGTCATTATGAAAATGCTGTATTTGGACAACCTCAAGCGGAGCAGCGAGATCAGCCTCTACATTAATTCGCCCGGCGGCAGCGTAGACGATACAATGGCCATCTACGACACCATGCGCTTCGTCAGCTCCCCGATAGCGACCTATTGCATAGGCAGGGCCCAGTCGGGAGCTGCGATCGTCTTGTCGGCAGGTACAAAGGGAAGCCGGTTCGCCCTTCCTCACGCGAAGATAATGCTGCATCAGCCCTGGGGCGGGGTGAGCGGCCAGGCGGCCGACATCAAGATACAGGCCGAGGAAATACTCAAGGCCAAGGAGATGATAAATGGAATCCTTGCCGAGACTACCGGCCAGCCCGTCGAGAGAATCGCGGCCGAGACCGAGAGAGACAGATATATGACCGCCGCCGAGGCCCGCGAATACGGCCTCATCGACGAGGTGCTGCGCGAAGAAGAAAAAGAGAAAAAAGACGACAAACAGTCGGAAGAGAAAAGCAAATAGCGCAATATTATACCGCCAGGCATTGATCTTCGGCGACAGGCAAGGGGCAATCAGATGAGCGTGAATCAGAATTTGGTGCCGATAGTTATCGAGAAGAGCGGCCGAACCGAACGCGCGTACGACATCTATTCAAGGCTGCTCAAAGACAGAATAGTGTTTCTCGGGGGCGTGCTCGATGATACGACCGCAAACCTGATCATCGCCCAAATGCTGTTTCTAAGTAACGAGGACAACAAGAACGACATTCACTTCTACATCAATTCGCCCGGCGGCTCGATTACGGCAGGACTCGCCGTCTATGACACGATGCAGTTTCTGCGCTGTGACGTCGCAACATATTGTATCGGTCAGGCCGCCAGCATGGCTGCCGTATTGCTGGCGGGCGGAAAAGCCGACAAGCGATTCTTGCTGGCGAACAACAGGGTCTTGTTGCACCAACCCCTGATCACCGGTGTGCTGCAGGGACCTGCCACCGACCTGGACATCGAAGCGCAGGAGATATTGAGGCTGCGCAGCCGGCTCTACGACATCCTTGCAAAGCACACGGGCCAGAGCCCTGAGAAAGTCGAAAGCGACTGCGACCGAAACCTCTGGATGGAAGCTGAAGAAGCAATCAGCTACGGCCTGGCCGACAGAATCCTGCAAAAAGCGCCGGAGATAGTCAGAGAACGGGACGAGGAGCAACGGGAAGCTCAATAGGGTAGAAAGTGAGCTACAGAAAGGCAAACCTGAGCCTTCTTGGAGACCCTGCGACGAGGGGACGCGCGGCGGACGGGAATACTCGCGCCGGGGCTAATCTGATTTGCCTGGCGCTGGGCTGTCTCCTGGTCGGCCCCGTGCTGGTTGCGGCCACGGGCTGCGAAAGCGCAGGCAGGCGAAAGCCTGTCTCGGCAAGCCAAATAGTGGAACTGGAGGATCAAAAGAGCGAGCTGGAACGCGAGATCAAGGGCCTCAAACAAGAAAACGAAAAGCTCAATAAACAAGTGGAGGTCCTGCTGGGTCTGCCCGAAGACAGACTGCAAAACATCCACCGCCTTCGCAGAGTCAAGATCACCCGGTACACCAACTTCTACGACAAAGACGATGACGGCAAGAGGGAGAAGCTCGTCGTTTACTTGCAGCCGATCGACGAGGATGGTGACATAATAAAGGCGCCGGGCACTGTGGATGTTCAGCTCTGGGATCTGAACAAAGAGAACGGCAAGGCACTTCTCGGCGAGTGGCACATCGGGCAGAACGAGCTACGAAAGCTGTGGTTCAAAACGATAGTCACCGTCAACTACAGATTGACGTTCGACGTGGCCGACAAGGTCGAGAATCCCAAAGACCCCATGACAGTGTATGCCACTTTCACCGACTATCTGACCGGCAAAGTCTTCAAAGAGCAAAAGGCCATCAAGCCCCCGCCAGAATGAACTCACACGTGATCTCTGCGGGTGTGACGGTTGTCAAGGGTGTGGTGTCTACGATTTACTTTGTCCACTCCCAGCCTAACTGAATAACCCTATTGCGGTCGCGCTGCCGTATCTCGATGCACGCCTTCATACAATCCTCCCGAGCGCAGCCGAATGGGCTCAGCACTCCGGATGATTCTGCGGAATCTCTTGACGGATAATGCGGATCGCTATACGATCCGTGTGCGCCGGGAAACGATGAAAGGAGATTTCGATGGGCAGTGAGTCAAGGATCATCCGCATAGTCTTGTTGCTGGTTGCATGGGCAGCAACAGCCTGCCAGCCGTCAATGAGTGTCGCCAGACAGATCAGCGAGAGGGACGCGGAGTTCCTGAAGAGGCTTCAACATGTCAACCGGATGGTTCGCAAGTACTCTCGCCAGCGTATCGTCGCGTTGGGCATCGGTGAACAATGTTCGTTTGAACTTAACAATGGCGATACGACGGTCATCCGACTCGTCTCTGTCGAAGAGCACCGATACAGCTTGATTAACCGCATGCAGTGGGCCGGAGTTGTGGTGACCGTGGACGGCCGTCGCCTGGAGTTGGTCTGTTCGCCTTACGTCATGCCGACGGAGGTCGCCGGCCTTCGCATCCAGGCGGACGCGACTGCGGGCTGGCCCAACATCCCCGACGGCGCCTCCAAGAAGGTGCAGTTCTCACTCTGGGATGCGGGGGATCCCATCGTGGATACGAACCATTTCGGCTTCCCCATTGCAGACTATCGCCTGTTCTCGCACGGCACGCAGTCGTTCAACGAGGTCGTGCACCTCGGCACGACGGACGGCACGCCTCGAGGCCCGAACTTTCACCACGACTACGGTTTCGATATGGCCGGATTCGAGGGACGTGAAAAGGTCCTGAGTTGTGTCGAGGGCAGGGTCGTTGAGATATGGGACGGGCATTCGGTTGCGGTGTGTGACGATCAGGGGTTGATCTTCACGCATGGGCACCTGGATTCGATCGCGCCCGGCGTGCGGGCCGGAGTCAGGGTCCGCAAGGGACAGCCGGTAGGCATCCTGGGCAAGAAAGGTCCCTCCGGGGACTTCTCGCATCTGCATGTGGGGACGTACCTGTCGGAAGAAGACCGCAAAGCGGGCCGGGCAAACGTCAATCTGAACCTCTATCCCTGGTTCGTGACGGCGTATGAGCGGCAGTCCGGGCAGAGACTGTGCGCGGTGGCTCGGCCTCATCATGTTATTGTCGCCGGGGAAAAGGCCCGGTTCGATGGCTCGAACTCTCTGGCATTTGGTACCGAGATCGTCAAGTATCAGTGGCTGTTCCACGATGGTGACTCCGTAGAGACGGCGCGTGTGGAAAAGCAATTCCATAAGCCGGGCACCTACATCGCGGAACTATGGATTTGGGATGGGCATGGAGTTCCCGACGTAGACTTCTGCAAGATCAGGGTGTTCTCAAAGACGGACCCAGAGCCGGTTATGCCCACGCTGTTCTTGACATACACGCCTGCCAAGGAGCTCTCCGCGGGCCAGACGGTTTACGTGCGGGGATGGTTGCAGGGCGGCGAGAGCGCAAACATACGCCTGGACTTTGGAGATGGCACCATCCTCGAAGGCTACCAGCCATATTCGGTAGTAGAACACCGCTACGCCAAAGCGGGGATCCATATCCTCTCAGGATATGCCTCCGTCGATAACAAGCCCGTCACTCAGAAGCTCAAGATCGTGGTCGCCGAGTCGCGCCGCTGAAGGCTGCTACTGTGTGCCGCGAGTCTGCAAATCACAACCTACGCTCGGAGCACCCTACTTACTCTGCGGATCGTATCGTCCACCTCGTCCGGCTTCATCATCCCGATGGTGACCGCATCGACCAGCTTGTTCTCGAACACGTGCTTCAGCGAGGCGTCCATCTGTTCAGGCTTTACCAGCTCGCCCGCGCCGAAGATCTTCATACCGACGACGACCTTGCCGTTCGCGCGGGCTGTCTTCAGGACCGCGCCCACCTCTTCGGGTGAACCGTCCATAGAAGCCTTCTTGCCCACGTTGTTAACGCGGGCGTAGATGACATCCACCCAGGGATGACTCGCCGCCACCTTCAACGCGCCAAGATCGTGACACGAGACGCCGACGGCCCGGACCCTTCCCTTTTCCTTCAGCTCATCCAATTCATCCCGGATGCGCTCGAATTCCTGCGGCCACTGCGTGTTCTGCATGCAATGGATCAGGCAAATGTCAATGACGTCGGAGTTGAGCTCTTTGCAGTACCGGTCCACTTCTTCCTTGGCCCCGCCGGAGGGCGAATTCCAGAACTCGGTCCGTGGCCAGATCTTGGTCCCGAGAATGTACTTGTCCCGCGGCACCCCGTCGAGCGCGGTGCGGACATAGCTGTGTATTCCGTAGAGGTCTGCCGAATCGACGAACGTGATCCCGCGATCGATACTGTGGCGCAGCAGCTTGCTGAAGGTCTTCTCGCCGAGTCTGGCGTGGGCGGATGTGCGTCCGCCGCCGTTCCAGCCGGTGCCGTGGGCCAGCCGGGTCGCCTTGATGCCCGTGCGGCCCAATGTCACGATGTCCGTGGCCGCGCGTTTCCTGCGGGCGGCCCCGGCCTTGCTCTCGGATAACCATGTGGGCCCGGCCGCGACAACACCCGCTCCCGCGAGGGCGGTAGTGATGAATCTGCGGCGGCTGTATCGATGGTCTGTGTCACTCGAATGTGAAACCTGCTCATGCATCGCAATTGCTCCTTTCGTCAATTGTGCATTCAATCGTCTTGGTCGTTCGGACTCTTGCCTACTGCACGAAGCTACTGCCTCAGGCGGGCACCTGCCCCGGCCGCGAACGAAAAATCCGGCCGTTTGTCCAAGCCCGATTATATCCAAGCGCCACTCACTCCACAAGCCCGAATCGTCGGCACAAGTTCCCCCTTTTTCCCCTTTTTCTCCTTGCCTTTTCCGAAGATCCCGACCATACTATAGTTAACTGAAGCGAATGCTGTGGCTTTGTCCTGCAGTATGTGTTGGGCTGGAGGCTGCCGGGACGCACAGCTCGACATTGCGTCCCGACAGTGTTAGTGGGAACTTCTTGGATGGGATACGTATGCCGTCGGAAGCGGAGAACGAAGGGTACGTAGCAGAGCAGCAAGGACAGTCCGCTGGAGAGCCGGCGCCCTCTACGGGGTTCGCGAAGCTGCGATGTCCCCGATGCCAAAGCTCCCGGATTCGCAAACGCACGCGACCATTTCTACTGCACGCTGGCCTGTCGGTTCTCCTCGGCGTTGCGGCGGTATCTTGCTTTGCGATGGTGGGGTCTGGTCTCGTGCCGTTGGGCGATTTTCCCGTATTCATTTTGTTTGGGGCACTGGGGATTTCGCTGTTGGTGCTCCCTCTCACGGCAGTGGTGGCAATAGCCGGGAGAGATCGCTGCTCGAGTTGCCGGCATCGCTTTGGGGATGCGCACGAGACGGACCAGGAGAACAGAGCGTGGCGTGTCATGCTGTGGTCATACGTTCTCAACTTCGTCCTGCTCTTTGGCCTTTGCGTTGTTGGCCGCAGCGTATTGCGCGCTCAATCCAACGGCGGGGCGTTGCCGAATATCATGGCGGTCGCCGGCGGCATCTTCGTGTTTGGCTTCTTCTCGTGGGGCTTGCTTATTTATCAGTTTGTTTTGCATCAACTATTGCGAAGGAGAATAACAAGGCCCGTCGTCTGGGTGATTCTGTTCGTGTTGCCGGCGGTGCTTATTGGAGGGTGGTCACTGTCTTACTCGCTGCCGTCCGCTCAGGCCGGCAGAATCCTTTCCAATGCGAACTTGGCACCTCTGCCGAAATCGGCCACCGACGTCAAAGCCTATGTTTGGTCTTCTCCATTTTCGGGCGAGGAGTTCTTGAGATTCCGGGCCAGTCCCGAGGAAATCGAGCGGTTCCTCAGAGAATCCCCTATTCTGCAAGGTGTCGAGTGTGAGAGGTTCTCGAAGGAAAGAATGAGGCTGCCTGCTGAAGCTGGTCTTGAGAAGTGGAGGCCGTACGAGCAAGCCGGCCACGAGACGTTCATTCCCCGTTCAACCACGCCAGTTTGGTACAAGCAAGAGATCAGGAGTCCGGCCCGGCGTTACATCATTCAGCCCGAGCGATACCAATTTCCGGGCGAGGTTCTCGTGGACGACGAAGAGAACGTTGTCTTTGTCTATTTGTGCTTTAGCTAAGTGACCTCGATACGGTCTCTGAGCAGCCAGGCAGAACGAAGAAGAGAGAATCCAGAAGACACAAGTAGCGAGGGCCAGGCGTTTGATATGGGCTTGCTCAGGAGGCGTGGTGTTCGGCAAAATGTGAGAGAGTTCCGGATAATCGCGTAGATCGATAGTCGAGTGAGGTGTGTTCATGTTTTACGGGCTCGCCATAGCTGGTCTATATGTACTGGGTGTGTGGTGGTGCTATGAGGTTGTTCGACGCTTTCGGCGAGACGTACAGGAGATTCGCGAACAACGAGAAGTTGTTCGGACGGGAGCTATAGTCTTTGTTTGGGCTCTAACGGTTGTAATTGCAGTCGTGCTGATCCGCTATACGCTTGTCGTTATAGAAGAAGTAAGCGCATGGATTCCTTAAGTACTATCGGACCGATTTCCGGCTAAAGCCGTGACCCGTCGCTCATGACGGTCAGGGCGGGTTTCTTTAGGTCAGGACAAGGATTGATTGTTGGCGCTGGTGGGTGTTATTGTTCTCCGAGGGCTTCCAAATCCGCGAGGTCCCTTTGTCTGCCGATGGCTTTTTTGTTGGCGATGAATTGCTTGCGGCTGATGTAGCCGACGGGCACATCGCCATACTTGCCCTCGACCCTATTCGAATAAGCCTCGTCCCAGGACACGCCGGTTATGGACGTCACAATGTCCACCCGTATCGGGGCAACGCCGAGCTGGACTACCATGCCGGGCTTTTCGAAGTCCGCTGCGCTGATGTCAAGGTCCCCGAAACCAAAGGCATCCAGCGCTGTTAGGATGCGTTCGGCATTAGCACTCTCGGCTTTCACGAGTATGTCGATATCCCCCGTGTACCGCGGCGCGCCGTGAAACGCCAGCGCGTAGCCGCCGACGATCACATATTCAACCTTGTGCTCGTTGAACAACACGAGCAACTCTTTGAAGTCTTGCTGAACTTCCATGATATTGCCGTCGCAACGACTCGACTGCGGACAGACGTTCCTCGGGCGGCCTGCTGAGCCAGTAGTGCAGATTCTGCTCGATCTCAGAGTGATTCTCCATACGGTATTTGCGCACGGTTTTGCGATCCATATCCTCTATTATACCGCAGCAGCGACGGCCGAAGAAGTGAAAAAATCCCGGCAACGTCAAGCCTATCAGTTCTGCGCAAACAGCAAAGGTGCCATGAGGAGCATGCCGGTCGTGTTCAACAGGCAGTGCGGGATCATTCCCAGGTATATGTTCTTCTTCCACTGTACCAGATAGGCGCCCGGCAGTCCGGCGACTATCCTCTCGAAATTTCCCCACGGCGAGAAGAAGTGGTAGACCGAAAACAGCAGAACATTCAGTAGAGGTGCCCAACCTTTCAGACGAGAGATTCTCGGCAGAAGGTAGCCGCGAAAGTACAGCTCTTCAACGATCGGCCCGGCAATGCCGTTGAAGATTAGACCCAAGACCCACGTAGCCATAATGGCAGGCCTCGAGGCCTGTGCGAGATTGTAGTCCAGGAAGAACCACGCCGGAAGCCAGGAAAAATATTCCTGCCTCAAGTGCTCTTGTATCGGCGGGGCGACAGTCAAGTACCAGATTAGAGCCCAGGCCAAGAGTGAGGGGATGATGGCAATGTACTGCCATATCGGAATGTTCTGCCGATACAGGACTACTCCCTGCAACGAAAACGTCTTGTTCTTCTTTCTCGCCTCGTAGAAGATGTAGCCCAGCTCAAACGGAATCAGAACCAGTGCAACTGCGAGAAACAAAGATAGCAGCGCAGGAAATCCTCTCGCTGTCAGGATCGGTGCTGAAACGACGAAGAACAGCAGGATCAGAATTCCGGGTAGTAGGTGCAGTGTGACAGACTTGCCTAATGAGTGTTGCTCGCCATCCATTTCGTTCTCCAAAATGCGGTCCTTCGCGGCAGTTCAACCGGACTGATCCACAGGTCGCTCATCTCGCATCACGAGGCGACAAGGAGCACAAGAGCACAAGGCACAAGGGCACAAGCCACAGAAACACAACTCACAAGCTCACAAGCTATATGCTCCTATTCGTCAGCGATTTGTAGAATTTCCACAGTAGCCTGCCGACTTCTTGAGCCAGACCTTCCAATGTGCGCTGCTGTTCGGGCTCCAAATATCCCAGTCTTGAACAGAAATCTAACATGTACCTTACCTCAGCCAGTGAGCCCAGGGCAATGTTAACGAATTGCCTCAATTCATTCTTGTTCTGCCTACCGTATCCTTCAACAATATTGGTTGGAACGGACAAAGCCGCTCTCCTCAACTGAGAAGTGATGCCGTAAGTCTCCTCCTTGGGAAAGTTCTTTGTTGCTACGTAAACCTGGTACGCTAACTCGTCGGCCTTCCGCCAGACAGTCAATTTCTTGTACCCAACATCGTCCATCATCCGCTTTTGCTCTTATGGACTTGTGACTTGTGCTCTTAGTAATCTATGATTACTATGTCTTCCGGTATTGCGACGACATCGCGGTGTTTTGCGCCGAGAATTTTGCGGATTTCCGAGCTGTGCTTGCCGGCCAGGGCCTTTAGCTGAGAGCTGCCCAGATTCGTAACGGCCTTTGCGATGTCGTTGAGTTTTACGACGGCGCCGGCCTCGAACGAGCCTTCGACGCGGGTGACACCACTGGGAAGCAGGCTCTTGCGATCTCTTACGGCGCGCATCGCGCCGGCATCGATGCGGATTGTACCGGCGGGGCTGCTATTGAGTATCCATCTTGAGCGGTTGCTGAGCTTTCGCTTCGGCATGAAGATGGTGCCGATTTCTTCACCGGCAATGATCCGGCCAACGACATTCCTCAATCTGCCGTTGGCCAGCACGATTCGGCAGCCGGCGTTGGATGCAATCTTAGCGGCTTCGATTTTGGTCTTCATTCCGCCGACCGCGTATTGACTGCCCTTGCCCCCGACGTTGCGAACGATCTCGTCGGTAATCTCGAAGACGGTGTGTATCGGCTCGGCATCGGGGAACTTCCGCGGGTTTTTACTGTAGAGGGCGTCGATGTCACTGAGCATGATAAGCAGATCGGCGTCGATTTTGCTGGCGACGAGGGCGCTAAGCTTGTCGTTGTCGCCGAAGGCGGAGCCGATCTCGTCTGTGCTTACGCTGTCGTTCTCGTTGAGTATGGGGACGACGCCGAGCTTTAGCAGCGTCTCTATCGCATTACGAAGGTTCAGGTAGGTCTTTCGGTTGTTGAGCACCTCGGCGGTGAGCAAGACCTGGGCGACGGTGACGCCGTGGCGCAGGAAGGACTTCCGGTATTCGGCCATCAGTAACGGCTGGCCTATCGCCGCGTAGGCCTGCCGCATTTTTATGTCGCGGACTCTCGGCCCCAACTGCAGCTGGCCGACGCCCATACCGATGGCGCCGGAGCTTGCGATCACGACCTGTCTACCCGACCCAAGCAGGGAGCTGATCTGACCGGCTATTCGACGGACATAGGCCGTGTCCACACCGCCATCTTTTGTAAGGGTGTTGGTGCCGATCTTTACTACAATTCGTTTGGCTTTGCTGAAATCACGCATAGTTTCGCATCTCGTATTGTGTAAACCGGCGGTGCGACTGCACTAATGACCTATTCACCAAAAAGGTTGTGCTCTGGCATATTACGTCATTGTTTCGGTTACTGCAATAGTCAACGGATTTGTTGCTGGTTTTCTTATCGCGTTAGTACCTGAAACAAGAATAATTGTCTGACGAATCATTCAGTGCGTGGTGCGGTTCGTTTCATAGGGACGTGTTTCTGATTGTACTTTTCTGGCCAAAATCCGCTAAAATCTCCAAATGATTAGACTGAAACGGTCATCTCAATTGTGTGTTAAATGTAGGATGATCATTCTTGGCTATAGCCGGTGAGGTTTGAATGCTGGAAGACAGATTGCTTGTATGGAAGTTCAAGCGCGGCTCGACCGAGTCGCTCGAGAAGATCTATGCCAAGTACGAAACGTACCTGATCACGGTTGCGACGGCTCTTCTGAACAACACGCATGCGGCCGAAGATGTGCTTCATGACCTCTTTGTGTCATTCGTAGAGTCGGCCGAGCGGATAAGACTCAACGGCAATTTGAAAGCATATTTGGCAACGTGCGTGGCCAACCGGGCCCGTAACAGAATCAAGAGAAGGCAACTCGAGCCGACAGCGCTGGATGACAATCACGAAATCGAATCAGTCGCTTTGGGGCCGGACCTGCTGGCAATCCAGAAAGAAGAAACGACCATAATGAACCGGGCTCTGTCGCATCTGCCCTATGAGCAGAGAGAGGTCGTCGTACTTCACCTGCAGGGAGATTTGAAGTTTACACAAATAGCGGAGCTAAGAAGTACCTCCGTCAACACGATCCGAAGCCGATATCGTTACGGCCTGGAGAAATTAAGATCGGTACTGAACGGCCAGGTGACCGAATGAAATCGCTCAAAGATATAGAGAATGAAGTAGCAAGATTCAATGTGAATCCAAGATCGGAGATGCGAGGCAAGGTGTTCGATGAAGCCCTGGAGCTTCAGCGGAACCGAAGGCGGCCAAGCACCTCTGATACATATACATGGAGAACAATCATGAAAAGCAGAAGAGCACAGTTTGCCGCTGCAGCAGTGGTGCTACTAGCAATCTGCCTGTGTCTGCAGATACCGAAAGGCCTTGTGGCTCCGGCGTATGGTTTGCAGGAAACCATCGAGGCACACAACTCCGTTCGCTACCTTTACGTCAAAGGATTTATCATAGTTGGCGGTGAGAAATGGGACTCAGAGTCCTGGATGGAGTTTGATGAATATGGAGAACTCAGGCGATTCAGGCATCAGGCCGAGCAGTTCACAACCGGCCCAATAGGACCACTTACCTTTGTAAATGACGGCAATGGCTCATATATCTGGCTGCCGAATCTCAACTTGTGTCTCAAAAGATCAAGTGAATCGGGGTTTCCGAGTCATTTGCTGCAACGGGAGATATCCGGCCTTGACCCAAAGCTCGCATTTGAGAAGTTGCGCCAGCAGGCCAGAGACGGCGAGATAGTACTGGATGTAAATGAGCCGGACCAGAAAAATCAGCCTATTGTTCTTGTTGTGACTTATCCTCCTGAAAGTCGGTCAGCCAATTGGAAGAAGGTGCTGTACGTCGACCAGGCGACCAGATTGGTTGAAAAAGAAGAGAAATTCGTGATACGGGGCGACCGCCGTCAACACGTACTGACGACCGAGTTTTTCGATTACAACCAACAGATCGATCCGGAGATGTTCAATATCAAAGAAGAGCTGCCGGAGAATGTGACTATGATAGACCAATCCGAACAAGAATATGGATTGGCTCAGGGAGATATGACTGACGAAGAAATTGCCACGGAAGTGACTTCACAGTTTGTCCAGGCACTTATCGCCAAGGACTATGACAAGGCTGGACGACTATTTGCCGGACTACCTGGCTTTCTGACCGAAAAGATGTTAGGTGTAAATGTGCTCAAGACTATCTCAGTTGGGCCGGCACACCCTGATCCCGACCCCGATTTGAGTCAAATGATATGCTTTGGCAAAGCCCTTGGCGAAGTTGGCGGACTATACTTTGAATTCGATGCGAATATACGCGTGGCGCCTGTTTCCAGTCAACCGGGAAGATGGACGATCTGCAGAATTGTGGGTAACCCGAAGCCCGTTTCAGGTGAAATGATCCAGGAGGAATAACATTGTTAGAAAACCGAATGGGTCTGGATGAATAGACTTCAAGAGCACGTGAGAGGCATTGTTTGCCAGTTCGAGCCGGGCTTACTACCCGACTTTTTTTGCTCATATGTTGGCGTTGCTTGTGTGCGTTCCGCACGGGGCACTTGCCGGCAGTTGAAACTGCCGGTCAAATACGACCAACGGCGGTCCACCGCATGCTATGACATTGTCAGACATTCTGTAGGAGTCAGAAACCGCAATGCTCTGATCATAGTGACACCGCATGCCTGTGGCTGAGGACCTTTCGGCTTGCTCCTGTTCAGAGGAACCCCTTGTATCCTGCTATGACCATCATTGCCGGCGCGAGAACGGCCTCAAGGCCCATGAAGACGTACCACCCAGCCCCAGCGATTGCGGCGCCGACGAGGCCAAGGCTCCAAAGTCCAACGAAGACAAGCGCTGTCTTGCGATCACGAAAGACCCAAAGGCGAACGACAAAGAGCCAGAAGGCCGCGAAGGCGATCGCGGAGAAGAGCCCGCACATCCTTCTCTCTACCTGACATCTATCTTCTGTATGGTTCCCGCACAAGAAGCCGGAGCCGCTTCACCGTAGAATCCTCTGTTTGCTCAACCTCTGAAATTTCAGGACAAGATCTTCATCAATGAAAGAGTCGACACCCTCTTTGACAAGGGCGGCAGAGAGTTCATCAGAAGAGGCTGTGACTGTAACCTTTTCCAGGTATGGGCCCTGCTCAATTTCTCCTTTGAGTGTGCCTCTCTCTATCATGCGTTTGACAGCATCTTGCGAGAATGGACTGATCGACAGAATGCCTCTGTTCGATATCTTATAGTGTGTTACGAACCATGTCCGTTCTTCCTGCTCATCCGCGGGGCCCTCGTGGGTTGTCTTTATCGCCCGGAGGCAGAGGAACTTGTCCTTATCGACGTTAGTGTTGTAGCCGGACCATACCGATGCTTCGGGTGGCCCGTCGCTGTCTATGTCACCAATAAAGACGACGTACATCCCTCCCGATTTCTTGGAGAAGAAGGATACTTGAGACTTGTCCTTGCCGGGTGTACTTTCCCACGTGCCCAGGAGTTTTGCATCCGGCTTGGTGTCCTTCGGGGCCGGCAATGGATTCTTGAATTCGGGAATGCAGGATGCAAAAGCGAGCAGAACGACCGCCAGCAGCGACAGCCAGAGCTTCGACATACGATATCTCATAATACTGCCCCTTACACTACAGTGTTGTTATTATTGTCTCGGTATACGCCTTGCGTCCGGCACACTCGCCGCCCAATACGCCGGACTCCGCACACATCTCCGTGACGCTGCTTGGGCCTAAGACCCGCGGGGTATTCCTGCCAAGGGCAGGCTTATCCCAGGGCGTCTTAGCTACCAACCACTAAACCCGGGCCACTAATCACCATCCACCGTTTCCGATCTTCCTGTGTGTGAATTTTTTTGCATTTGGGCCGGAGTAATCGGCGACAATCTGGCCGGTGCCGAGCAGTTTCCATTTGTAGATCAGAAGGCCCTCTAAGCCGACGGGGCCGCGAGCGTGAATCTTGTTGGTGCTTATACCGACCTCGGCGCCAAGACCGTAGCGGAAACCGTCGGCGAAGCGCGTGCTGCAATTCCAAAGGACGTTTGCCGAATCAACCAGATTCATGAACGTCTCCGCCTTGTCCCTATCGGCCGTGATAATGGCGTCGGTATGCCCTGAGCCGTACCGGTTAATGTGCTCGATTGCGCCCTCAAGACCGTCCACAACCTTGATCGACAAGATGTAGTCCAGGTACTCGGTCGACCAGTCGGCTTCTTCGGCCGGTTTGACGTCTATTATCGAGGCGGTCTTTTCGCAGCCCCGCAGCTCCACGCCCTTATCTTCCAGCGCGAACTGGACTTTCGGCAGAAACGCTTCGGCTGTTCGCTCATCGACGAGCAGAGTCTCTGCGGCGTTGCAGACCGCGACATATTGGCACTTGGAATCGACGGTGACATTGACGGCCATGTCCAGGTCCGCGTCGTCGGCCACGTAGACGTGACATATGCCGTCGGCGTGCCCGAGCACGGGGATGTTGGTGTTGTTCATTACGTGGCGGACGAATTCGTTTGAGCCGCGCGGGATGATCAGGTCGATGTATTCGTCCAGAACCAGCATCTCGGCAACATCTTCTCGGGTTTGCAGCAATTGGATCCAGCCCGCAGGCAGGCCCGCTCGCTCGCCGGCCTCGGAGATGACGTCGGCGAGGATTCTGTTGGTCTTTGCAGCCTCACTGCCACCTTTGAGCAGGACGGCGTTGCCACTCTTCAGACAAAGCGTTGAGATTTGCACGAGGGCGTCCGGCCGCGATTCAAATACTACGCCGATCAGGCCGATCGGACAGCTCACTTTGTACAGTTCAAGGCCCTTATCCAGCTCGGTGGCGGTGATTGTCTTGCCCACCGGGTCGTCGAGCGTGACTAAGCTGTCTATCCCGGCGCAGACATCTGCTATCTTGCCTTCATCGAACTTGAGGCGCTTGCGCAGTGGGGCGGCGAGGTCGCTTTCTTCAGCTGCGGCCAGGTCTTCTCTGTTGGCTGATACAATCTCCACGCTGCGCTGCTGCAGGGCGTCGCGAATTGCCGCCAGGGCGCTGTTCTTCCGCTCGCTCTCGGCCGCCGCCAGTCGGATCGATGCCGACTTGGCCAGCGACGCTATTTCGGCAAGACTCATTTCAATTTCCCGTTGACGCTATGTCTTTTAGTGGTTAGCATTGGATTCTAAGTAATCGGCCGTCGATAATCAACGATAGAGGCAGATTGTTGCGGGTGTAGCTTAGTGGTAAAGCCCCAGCCTTCCAAGCTGGTTACGTGGGTTCGACTCCCATCACCCGCTTTCTTCACGTCCTTGATACCGCGCTCCTGAACGCATGTAACGATCCTCTGCCATTGGGTCCGCCCCTAATACTCCAATCAACCTTGTTCCAAGATAGCTGCCAGTCACAATGCTCAATCTTCGGCATGAGAGAATCGCCCGACCTGCCCTATCGACGATCACACGCTCCGGCTGAACCTGAAATGGCCCGGCCGGAGCGGATGAGAAATCAGTCTGCGCGTGGAAATGCCCATGCGCATTTGCTCGTATCTGCCGGATCGGTCGAGACCTCGGATTGTGAAATTCACAGGATATTGTGAGCAAACCAGCGGAGCAAAAAAAAATAGTCCGCCGGCATGGGGGTGGCTGATTTGCGTAAGCAACTTTGATTGCGGGGATTAGGGCTTCATGAGCCAAGTCCCATAATAGAATTTTGCACAAATCCAGCAGAAAATTGGAGAGAAGTGTTGACTTGGTGGGAAGGAGTGGTATTATTTCCCATTAATTATATACCAGGTGGGGCCGTTGCCATGTTGTTGCTAACAGGTGAATACGAGCACGTTGTCGACGACAAGAACCGAGTTCTGGTCTCCAACAAGCTCAGAAGCCAGATCGATGCGGATGAGCATGGCAGCAGCTTCTATCTTGTCTTTGGCGCCAATGGCATCCTCTGCCTGTACCCGGAAAAATACTTCGAGCAGATAGCGTTGGCTGTGGCACCGGGTGCGACCGCACCGGATGAGGCGGTGGCTTTTGAGCGGATAAGTTTTGCCTTGGCGAGCAAGGTAGAGCTGGATGGTCAGGGCCGGTTGCTTCTGAACGACAGACTTCGCAGGCGCGCGGGTTTGAAGGACCAGGTTACACTCGTGGGGGTGCGGGATCACATCGAGCTCTGGAACAGCAAAGACTGGGAGCGATATCTCTCGGATAATATGGCGCAATATCAAAAGCAAATGTCACAGGCAAGGCAGCTCGTGCTGCAAAGGCAGAACGAAGAGGTCTGAAATTATCAGTTGGAGGCAGCATGATCGAGGTAGGTTGGAGTCATTGTCAGATTGTTGGTAAAAGCCTTTCCGGTAAGAGGGCTGTTGATGAGCAGACCTTTGCTTCACTGGCTGTGCTCTCGGAGCGTTTGGAGCGGCTCAAGAAGAGGAGCCCGCGTTTTTCCGGTGTTTCGTTCTCGCGTCATGTCAAGGGACTGAAGGGCCGGAAGCGCGCGCCAGCCACGGTATAGAGGGTGGTTTGCTGTTGCGTCGCCCGGCAAAGTGCGTCAAGTGCCTGCGTGAGGGGCGAAATTGAGTGTGCTGATATAGAGGTGAGCGGTTCTACAGTAGAACATGTTCCGGTTTTGGCAGAAGCTTTGGCCGAACAGATACGCTTACCGCAGGACGGGGTGATGGTCGATGCGACCATAGGACACGGAGGTCATAGCGATCTGTTCGGCAGGACTTTGGGTCCTAAGGGAGTCATCGTTGGTCTGGATGTCGATAACAACGCCATCCGAAGAGCCCAATTGCGACTGAAGGACCTCGCATGTAAGGTCATATTGATACGTTCTAATTTTTCGGACATCGTGGAGCGAGTCCACGAGCAAGGGATAGATGAAGTTGATTTTATACTGGCGGATTTAGGTGTTTGCTCTGCACAGTTGGCTGATGTCGGGATGGGCCTGAGTTTGAAGGCGGATATGCCGCTGGACATGCGAATTGACAAAAGAAAAGAGACTACCGCTGCCGATATTGTTAACAGAGCAGACGAAAGGTTCTTGGCAGATTTGATCTACAAGTTTGGCCAAGACAGGGCCTCCCGGCGGATAGCGCGGTTCATCGTGCGGCAGCGTGAGATCGAGCCCATAACGCGAACCGGCCAGTTGGCGGCGGTAGTCTCGAGGGCATTGAGCAGGCCCGGGCGCAAGCGGAAGTCGCGGATACATCCGGCGACCAGAACCTTTCAGGCTCTAAGGATTGCGGTCAACGAGGAGCTGGAGAATCTGAAGGCTTTGCTCGGCTCCGCTCCGGAATTGCTCAAAAAGACCGGCCGTATAGCCGTAATAAGCTTTCACAGCCTGGAAGACAGACTGGTGAAAACTGATTTCAAGTGTAACCAAGAAGAGGGGCTGTACAAGATCGTAACCAAGAAGCCGATTGTGCCTGCCCGGTCGGAAATCACGGCCAACAGGCGGGCCAGGAGCGCAAAGCTGAGAATTGCAGAAAGGCAGTGAGCCAGTCGAGAGGCAGGGGGGCAAGTAACAGTCGTTGACGTTGTCTAAGGTAGGGGCAGGTAGAAGTTGAGAAATGGAGTGTTGCCATGACTTCGGACGCTAAGATCGGATTGCTTTTGGGTTTGCTATTCATATTCATAATTGCCTTCATAATCAACGGGCTGCCGAACTTCAGGGATGACGGCGACGACAATGAGCTAACCACCACCATGGTGAATTTCGACGGCAGTGCGCTGGGTGTGGCCTCCAGAGAGCGCACCGCCCAGGAGACCTTGGACTGGCGAGAGGTGGTCGAGGCAAAATCCTTAGACTTAGGGGGGGCACCTCTCGATCTTGATGATTTTCAGCGTCCATCGTTAGACGACGATGACGTTCGCTCCGTGACGGAGCTGCCCAAGCGTCCTCTGACGGCATGGATGCCTACAGAGAGCACCGAAGAGCAATCAGAGGCAGACTCGTCGCCTTCTTCTGTTGTGACTGTTGCCGACGACAGCGAAACCGATGAGCCCAAACCAGTCATGCCGCGAGTCAGAGTCTACGTTGTCGAGGAGGGCGATAATCTGGCAAGCATAGCCAAGAAGCTCTACGGTGCCGACGAGGGCAATAGAAGGGCAACCGTCACCCAGATATTTGACGCGAATCGCAAGCTGCTGAGTTCGCCCGACGAAATCAGTGTGGGGCAGAAGCTGGTTATCCCGCCGCTGCGAACCGCTGCCTCGGACCGCAAGGTCAGGAGCGTTCTGTCCGAGGTGATGTTCGAGAAGGTAAAGTCTATCGGCAGAAAGCACCTACCAAACTCAACCCAGGGCGCCGAACAGACTGAGTCGTATGTTGTTCGTGAAGGCGATAGTCTGTGGAAAATTGCCGCCGCTCAGCTCGGAAGCGGCAGCCGCTACGGCGAAATCGCCAAACTAAACGCCGGCATACTGAAAGACGAGGACACTGTTGTTGTGGGCATGCGTCTGCGGATGCCGACTCGGTAGGCAAGTTGCCGGCACCTATCGGGTAGTCCATTTTGCTGTTTCATTACCCTTATTAGGCCATGGGGTTCGCGTTTCGCCTTGTTTTTGCCATTCTTTGCCTGACGGCGCTGCTGCTTTTCACTGTCTATCTGCGTGACGCCAACAACCGCACCTTCTACGAGCTTCGGGTCCACATGGCTGAGGAAAGTCGGCTCAAACAACAGTTATGGCGCAAACAACTTCGCGTGGAATCTCTTATAAATCCGGCCGCGATTTCCGAGCGTCTCGACCGTTAGGGCCTCGGCCTTGGGAAACTGTGCCTGGTCACACATCGACAGATCGGTGTTGTTCCGACTTCGCCGAACGGGAGCTGAGGATCTCGCTTGGCTGGGCCGGATGTCTTGCCTCCGGCGCGGCATGACAAGAGGATCAGATTACGGGCAACACAACACTATTTGAATGGGCTATAGATTGAAAAGCGTTCGGGTAATCATTTTCTTTATGGTTCTCATAGTCGCGGCGTTCTTAGCCCTCGCCTGGCGATGTTTTCAACTGCAATACTACCAAGGGGATCACTATTCCGACGTCTGTCTGCAGCAGAAGCGTGGTTATAGTCCCCAATTGCCCCGCCGGGGGGTGGTTCTTGACTGCCGGGGTAGAGTTCTCGCGGCCAGTAATGCGATCCGTGTTATTTTCGCGGAACCACGGACAATAAAGGACCCTAAAGAGACATCCAACAGCCTTGCTCCGATCCTGGACATGGGCGCGCACGAAATCTGCAAGCTGATCGTGGACAGCGGCAATTCGGGATTTGCGCGGATCAAAACGGGAGCCGAGCCCAGCCAGTGCACTGCCGCAAGCAGGTTGCGCGGTATAGGCGTGCAGTACGATTGGCGACGGCACTATCCGATGGGCCGTCTGGCGCCGCACGTGGTGGGTTTTACGAGTGTGGACAACCGCGGCCTGGGCGGGATAGAGTTTCAGTACGACGCCGAGCTACGTGGCACACCGGCTCGGAGTGTATTCCTCGCCGACGTGTACCGCCGCCCCATTCATCGTGCGCCTGTCACCGATGATCTTGAGACGGGTGAGAATGTGCGCAACGGCCTCGCGGTTGACGGCCACGGAATAATCCTGACTCTGGATGCTGCAATTCAGCAGTTTGTGCGGGCGGAACTGCTCAAGCAGTACGAAAGCTACGAGGCAGAGTCTGCACTGGCCGTGGTGGCTGACCCAAAGACCGGGGCGATTCTGGCCATGGTCTCACTTCCCGACTTCGATTCCGCCGAGGCTCGCCACGCCGATCCAAACATGTTCTGCAATCACGCGATCACAGACCAGTATGAACCGGGCAGCATATTCAAGCCCGTAGTGGCTGCGATTGCCCTCGACGTGGGTGTGGTGAACCGACAGGAGAAGATATTCTGTGAGAACGGTAACTATCGCGGCAAGGGCTTCGGCAGGATTGGCGAATATCGCAGGGGCTTCGGCGATCTGACTGTGCGGGAGATTCTTGCCCACTCCAGCAACATCGGAATGGCCAAGATCGGCCAGCGCCTCGGCAAGGAGAGACTCCACGAGGGCCTGGAACTTTTTGGCTTTGGCAAGAAAGTCGGGATCGAGCTGCCTGGAGAGGCGAAAGGTTCGCTCTGGCCGACAAGCCAGTGGAATGGGTATAGCATAACTCGGATCCCGTTCGGCCAGGAGGTTTCTGTGACCGCAATTCAGTTGGTGCGGGCCTTCTGCATACTCGCGAACGAGGGGCGCGTGGTTCAACCGCACTTGGTCAAGGCAACGGTGGATGCCACCGGCTCAATGACCGATGCGCGCCCCCGGACGCTCGGGCTCGGTTACATTGTCAAGCGAGACATCGCCAAGTGGATCGTCACGGAGGCCATGGTGGGCGTAGTCAACGAGGGAACGGGCACAAGGGCCAAGTTGGAGAAATGGCAGGTCTTCGGCAAGAGCGGGACTGGGCAACTGGCCAAGAGCGACGGTGGAGGCTACGCTGAGGACGCCTACGTCGCGTCATTTGTGGCCGGCGCACCGGCCGAGGACCCGCGGATAGTGGTTCTCGTTTCCATCCGCAAGCCGAATGTCGAATTGGGCAAAGGGTATACCGGCGGGGTCGTGGCCGCACCGGTGGCCGGTGCGATTGTCCAGAAGACCCTGGAGTATCTCGAGAGTCTGCACGGGCCGGCCCCCAGGCAGGTGCGTCGCCGAGACATTGCACTTGGCTTGGAACGCCGATCAGCCGATCACTCGGCGGCAATTGGGCCGAGGATTGACGCCGAAGTCGCAACTGGCGCAAGGTGACGGGACGTATTATGGCCAGGATGATCTACGGCGTCCCCGGCCGAAGGCTTCGGAGACACCAGCCGCATCAGAGACCGAAACAAGGAAATCCCTAAGGGATCACAACGCAGTTTGCCAAATTTCTTAGCCAAGAATCAGTTTGACAGGCCGAAACGGGTCACATAAAGTTTCTGCTCAGGCCGAATGGTAAGTTGGTTGCATTGTAAATCGGCTACCCCCGATTAAGAATAGTGCGTTTGTGTATCAGGCGGCATCTGAGACAGGAAACACCTGCTAACGCCCTCGACGATCTGATACGCACCTGATCTCTTGGGAGCGGCTCATGTGGGAGTTCATGGGGCTTGTGGCGCTTGTCATCGGCGTCGTGGCGGTGGTGCAGCTGAAGGGTTGTCGGGACGCGATCCACAGGCAGAAGTGTCGTATAGATCACCTTGCACAAGAGATCGGCCGTATCAAGAAATCAACCGATCTTGGCCCTGAAGAAGGGTTGCATCCGCCATCCGAAGCTGTCGCGGAGAAGCTCCCTGCGGCCCAGGAGCAAGAAAAGCAGAGACGCGAGATTCCTGCCACAGAACCTTTAGAGGTCCCCGCAGCACCTGTGGCAGAGGAAGTCCCCGAGGTCACTGCTGTGCCGCCTCTAAAAGCAACTCCGCCACCGGTTGAACCAGAAATATCCGAGGTGGTGGCTCCAGGAGTAGCTGAGGAGCAGCCGCCACGTAAGAAAGCGAAACCATTTGCGGCGCGCATCGACCGAGAATGGTGGGTCAAGTTAGAAGGCAAGCTCGGCAAGCAGTGGATGACGTGGGTGGGCGCGGTTGTGCTGTTTCTGAGCGCCGGCTTTTTTGTCAAGTATGCATTTGAGCACCGGTGGCTTACGGAAATCGGGCGTGTGATCCTCGGAGTAATCGCCGGTATTGGGGTAACCGTCACGGGCGAGCGCTTTGTGAAGCGGGAGATGCGGGCGCTGGGTCAGGGTCTGGTGGGCGCTGGTCTGGCGATTCTCTACGTCTCATTATACGCTGCATATGGCTTCTATGAGCTTCTTCCGCAGCCAATTACGTTCGTCCTGATGGCCATAGTGACTGCCGGCGGTATGACGCTGGCCGTTATCCACAGTGCAATTGCTATCAGTATCCTCTCGCTTCTGGGTGGCTTGCTTACTCCTTTGCTGCTGAGAACGGGGCGCGATCCACGCGATGCTCTATTCGCTTATCTTGTTCTCTTGGATCTGGGCGTACTCGGCGTTGCCTTCTTCAAACGCTGGAGAATTCTCGACATCCTCGCTTTTGCCGGAACGTGGGTGATCTTCACGCTGTGGTACGTCGAATTCCACGATGCGCCCACGTTCTCGGTAGTGCCAACAGTTCTCTGGCTTGCCGCCCTCTACGTGGTATTCCTTATCCAGCCTTTTGTCTACCACCTTCGTCTGGCGACGCCCATTGTGGGTGAACGCTTCTTCATGGCGGTATCGAATGCGGCGGGGATGTTTGGCTGGGCATACGCCATACTTCACACTGCGCATAAGCATGTACTTGGGCTCATAACGCTGGGCATGAGCGCTTCGTACCTTGTCCTTGGATCGCTCACGCGAAAGCGCATTCGTACCGACGAGCGAGCGGTCTTCGGCTTCATCGCCTTGTCGGTGATGTTCCTGACTATCGCGATACCCATACACCTGGACTTTCACGGCGTGACGTTGGCGTGGGCGGTCAAGGCGCCGATACTGCTTTACCTTGCCTACAAATACTCGTATTTCCCGGTGAGGGCGGGCGCACTCATTTCTCTGGCGCTTGCTGCCAGCCGGATATTCACAGTCGACTGGCCCGTCCGCGAGGAGGCCTTCACGCCTTTATTCAACAAACACTTCGGCGCCGCGACCTTCGTTGCCTTGGCGGGGGGCGCCTACACGCTGATTCACCATTTGCAGAGGAAGAATTCCTCTGCCGCCGATCGAGTCCTCAAGGTCTGGACGGGGATAGCATCGGCGTTCCTGGCGCTTGTGGTCATGCACATCGAAGTCTGGCAGTGGCTGGATCTATCAGGCAGGGGGCACTTCGTCCGCTGGGCCACTACATTAGTGTGGACGGCCGGCTCGGCTGGCTTCCTTGTGGCGGGAATAAAGTTGCGTTCCCTGCACTCGCGTTTCTCCGGGCTCGTAGCGATAGCGGTGGCGGGAATCCTCGCAACTTGGGATTACGGCCTGGGCATCCGGCCGGACTATCTGCTAATCTTCAACGGCCGCTTCCTCGCTGCGCTCGGTGTGATTCTGGCAGTTTTCTCTTACGCTTTCGTCTACCGCCGCCTGCAAGAGCAGTGCCACCCGGACGAAAGGCGACTGTCAATTCCTCTTTATGGGGCAGGCATTATCCTCCTGGTCGTCCTGTGCAGCTTCGAAGTGTCGCAGTGGTTTGCCTTTCGCGGCCACTACTACGTCAGGAGATGTTTGCTGCCGCTGATCTGGGTTGCGGGTTCTGCAAGCTACCTTGCCACCGGGATCAGGTTGCGTTCCGTTCGCCTTCGTGCCGCTGGCCTGGCAACACTAACGGTAGGGGGCATACTCGCCATTGTTGGCTATATGTACCGGATTGAGGATGGTTATCTCCCGTGCCTCAATGGGCGTTTTGCGGCCACCTTCGCGGTGCCCCTGATGGTCTTCATCCATGGGCTTACGCTCCGCAGGCTACGGAATATCTGCCAGCCGAGTGAAGAGTACGTATCCGAGGCCCTCTACGGGATCGGGATATTCCTCCTCGTTCTTCTCGCCAACGTGGAGGCATGGCTGTGGCTTGACATACGTGGCTATCATTATCTTGCGAGGTGCTTGGTGCCGCTGATCTGCTTGGCAGGCGCCGCGGGCTACCTCGGAACCGGAATCAAGCTGCGTGCGGTCCGACTGCGCGGCATAGGCCTTGGGGTCCTCGCGGTGGCGGGCATTTTTGCCGCCCGAGCTTACACATTCGACATGGACACCGGCTACATTCTCTATCTCAATGGTCGTTTGCTTGCGGCCTTAGCCGTGGTCCTGATGGTTTTCGCTCACGGATTTATTCTTCGGCATTTTCGGAATCTCTGCAAGCAGGGCGAGCAGATCGCGGCAAAGACGCTCTACGGCGCCGGGACTGCATTACTTTTTGTCCTGCTGAGTGCAGAGACGTATCTGTATTTCTTGGCGACAATAGCCGATCCGGAAAGTGCACGATGGGTGGCTCAGATGTCGCTCTCTGTCGTGTGGGGTACCTATGCCACTGCAGTACTGGTGATAGGCTTTTGGCGGGGGTTGAGGAGCCTCAGGTTGTCTGCACTCGGGCTGTTCGGCCTGACAGCTCTCAAGCTCGTGCTCGTTGATATGGCGAAGGTAGAAGAGGTCTACAGGATAGTATCCTTCTTGGTGCTGGGAATTCTCATGATCGGAGCATCCTACTTGTATCACCGGGTTGAGAAACGGCTCAGCATCTCCTCCGGAAGAAAGGAATGAATAGCCCCCACGGCAGGACTCATAGTGCATGACGAAGGAACTGGTGATAGACCGTAAGAAGTGCGCAAAGAATTCTACAAGGCGTAATAGATGACACAAAGCTGAAGGTAGTTTTATGGCCAGGATAATCTACGGCGTCGCAGGAGAAGGATTCGGGCACAGCAGTCGCTCGCACTTGATTGGCCAGAGGTTTATCGACGCCGGGCACGACGTGATGTTTGTGGGCTCGCAGAAGTCCCTGGTGTATCTGAAGCAGTATTTTGGCGAGCGGGTCAGAGAGATATTCGGCCTGTCTTTTGCCTTTACAGATGGACGTATTGACAAATCAGAAACCCTTAAACGAAACCTGCGCAAGCTGCCTGAGGCAAACAAGCAGAATGATGAACTCTTCAAGAAGCATTTCGAGCCGTTCGAGCCGGACCTTGTGATATCGGATTTCGAGCCCTTTAGCGCATGGTGGGCATGGCGAAAGAGGGTGCCGTTTATCAGCATCGACCACGAGCACATGCTAACGCTCTGCAAGCTCGAGCATCAGTCGAAGAACTGGTTTTCACGATTGACCGCCAGCGTTGTGACCGAGTGCCATTACGTCGGTGCGGTGGCCTATATCATCGTGAACTTCTTCACGGCACCGCTGAGGATTGATTCGGCTGTTCTCGCGGCCCCTATCATCAGGCCTGTGGTGACCGCACTTGCTCCGTCGCGGAGTGAGCACATCTTGGTGTATTCCACTACGGGGGAGGACGAGGACAAACTGACAGGTGTCCTCAACACATTTGATGACCACGAGTTTATCGTCTACGGCTTCAACAAAAGCGCCGAGCGCGGCAATTGCACTCTCAAGGAGCGTTCGACCGAGGGATTCCTGAGAGACCTGGCGAGCGCGCGGGGCGTGATCGCGTCAGCGGGTTTCTCACTGATAAGCGAGTGTCTGCACCTGCGCAAGAGGATGCTGCTCATACCTGTCGCAGGCCAGTACGAGCAGATGATCAACGCGCACTACATTCAGAAGCTCGGCCTGGGGTTCTGGTCGAAGGAGCTGGACCAAGACGTTTTGGGTCGCTTTCTCGAGGAGGTCGATGAGCCAATGCCGACCGATGAGAGAATCCTCTGGCCGGACAACAACAGATTCTTCGAGATACTCCAGGATACCTTGAACAGGCTTCACAAGCCGGTGAGCATCACACCTGCTTAGGCTGCGTTTTCACTCTATTGGGGGTTCCCCCCAATTCAGTTGAGGTCACGTTTCTTCCACGTTAATCGGCGGTCCACCTGAGCTTATCCAGCCTTTCGGTTTTGACGAATTCCACGAGTGAGTCGATGAACAGGACATTGCAGCCGTCGCCCTCATGGTTGTCGGTGGTCAGGGTCTCGGGTCCGCCAGACTGGTTCCAGCCGGGATGAGTTTCGAACAGAAGCACCATATCGGGAGGAGCAGTCAGACCCAACTCTTGGACGTTCTTGTTCATGGCGTAATTGCAGGGGCCCTCGTGTGCGCCACGGCACCGGAAGCTTTGTTCAGCAACGGCGGCGCGCTCGGCCAGCAAGTCGCACCATTCTGAGGGGGTCGGTAAGGCATCATAATCGCCGGCGTAGATGAGCATTGCCTTGCCCAGGCCGGAGAGATTTGTTGCGCAGGTCATTCGAAAGGCAAGCTGTCTCGTCCTGGCCAGTGCCGGCATGAGGATTCCCATCAGCAGTGCGGTGATGGGCAGTGCGACGACCGGGACAGCAATGCCCGCAACGGCAAGGCCGGTGCCCCTCAATCGGCCCGCACTGTTTAGAATCTTGACCAAAGCCACTATGCCAAGAATGATCGCAGGTATGGCCGTTATCATACAAGTAAACGGGCTCAGGATGGCGAGCACGAGCGACGCGATCGCCAGACCGCTTGTTTTCGAAATCGCACCTGCCATCTGCGCAGAAGTATCTGTCAGGGGCGCACCGCAGGAACGACATGACTGGACATCATCCGGGTTTTCCACTCCACATTTTGAGCAGTACATCTTGATGCCTCCTTTCGACTCAGGTTTAGCCCATGGCAAAGTTCCGTGAGACCGTTGCACAGGATAATAAACCATCCGGCCGGATTCGCCAGGATATTCTCAATTCTCTGTGTTCTACTGTGCCGCGGACACTACGTTCTATTATGTAGGCGGCTCGGCTTGGCCGATGTGTCCTGCTTCGATGCAGTACTGGAGAATGTCGCGGGCCAGGGGTCCTGCGTCGCTTGATCCGTATTGGCCGCCTTCTACGATGACGGCGACGGCGAGCTTTCTGCCGGCGCTGTCGGCGGCAAAACCTGCGAACCATGCGGTCTCGGGTCTCTCTGTTGAGCCTGTCTTGCCGTAGACTGTCAAGCCCTGCTGGGCGAGGCCGCGGCTAACAAACACCTGGTAGGCCGTTCCGCCGGGCTCGGCGACCACCGCACGCATGCCTTCGTAGACCGATGCCAATATCTCCGGCGCAATCTTGAGATCGGCTTCGATACTGGCGCCTCGATTCTCGGCCCGCATCTGGTCCCGCCCGGGCGTCGGAGGTTTGGCCGGGAGAAACAGGCGGGGCTTTTTCACAACGCCGCCTCGCGCGATAGTGGCGAATGAATTCGCGACCTGCAGCGGTGTTGCTCGCATGTTACCATGCCCTATGCCGAAGAGTCTTCGTTCAGCCGCTTTCAGCGGTGGTACTTGTTCGAAGGAAGTGACTTCCGTTTCGGGGCGAATAGTCGAGATCAGGCCCGGCGCCTCTCTGAGATCGCGGAAGGCTTGGTCCGACCCTGCCGGTCCGGTCGCGCCGGATCCGGGCATGCCGGAAAGGTGGATTTGCCGGCCGTAGCCGAACTTGAACAGCCAGTTCTGCAGCGTGGACGTATCGATTCTCTCTGCAAGGCGGGAGAAGTAGATGTTGCAGCTGCCCTTGATCGCGTTGCGGGCGTGGTTCTGCCAGCTATTGTCGTGTCCCCCTCCGTGCCGGGTGAAGATCAAGCAATTGGGCCAGCCTACCGGGGCTGCCTGGGCCGGGCAGCTGATGATCTGGTCCGGCGTGATCTCGCCGGATTCGAGCCCGGCTATAAGAATCACCGGCTTTACCACCGAGCCGGGAGGGTACTGCTCGTTTATCGCCCTGTTGCGGAGCGGTTCGTTCGCGTCGTCCGAGAGCTTGTCATAATCATACCGGGCCCGGTTCAGGTCGAAAACGGGCATCGAGACCATCGCAAGGATGTCACCTGTTGTCACGTCGATGACAACAGCTGCTGTGGGGGATCGGTAATGATTAGGATTGAGCACCTTGCTGGCCAAGAGATCCTCTATTCTCTTCTGCAGCTTGATGTCCAGAGTCAGCCACACATCCTTGCCCAACTGGGCTTCGGTTCGGTTCGTGAGCTCGCGATCTATGTTGTGGACGAGTTCACCTCGCTTACCGCGAAGCACTGCCTCGCAGACGTATTCGACGCCGTCTTCTCGCCCGCACACTTCACCATCGAGATACCTTGCGAATCTGTCGTCGGCAAAAAGCTCCCTGTCCTGTTTCTGCGTCGCGGGGCCGACCCAGCCTATTGTCTGGGCGGCGGCCGAGCCGTAAGGATAGTACCTCCGTGACTCGGGGAAGATCTTAACTTCGTCGATATCCATAAACTCCAATTGAGCGGCGAAGATCTCGTCGTCGGTTCTCAGTTCGAGCAGTGGCCAGTCCATGTACATCTCTCGGATTCTGACCTTGCTGATGAGTATGAGTCGCTGCTCCTCATCGCCGATGTGCTTCTCGAAGTCCTCGACGAAATCAGAGGTCCTGACGCCGAACAGGTTGCCCTCGTGCTTGCGGTACAGGTCGGACTCCGAACAGTTCTGTCGCCAGGCCTGAAACGTCCGCAGGTTCCATATTCGGTCGTTCAGGTCCCGAATCTTGCCCTCAATTTCCGCGCGTTCGGTGCCAAGCCGCGTGCATTTTGCGATTATCTGCTCCAATCGTTCAAGTTGCTTCTGCAGTTCTTCCTGGGCCTTGGGCAGTGCGACGTCTGCGTCGTCCATCCGGGCGGCTCTCAGGAGTCTGGCCTTTCTCACCCGCTCGTCGGCAACTCCGCAGAGTGGAGTCTCGGTTACCGGTTGCTGGTAGCTCATACTTAGTTGAAGCCGGGCCTCGTCCACGGCCAGAACCTGGTCGTTCCTGTCGAGTATCCTGCCCCTGACGGTTCGAAGTTGCCGCGACAGGCTCCTTTGTCGGATGAGCTTGTCGATATCGTCCTTGAGAGACGGGGCGGGAAGCAGCTGCATTTGAATGAGGCGAAGTATGCAAAGCAGCAACGGTATCGCGCTGAGAGCTACGAAAATCTTGACTCGCTTGTCGTACATCATGGTCGGGCCAAAGGCAAAAAGCGCAAGACCGGCGGGTTGGCATGGACCATGTCTTGCCGCAATACGCGGGCCGGCTGCGCAGGCGGAGCATAATTCAATAACGTCGTCTTCTTCGCCTTCTTATACGCATGGACCAGGCCACTGGCAAGAACAAAAACGGGCCTGCGACTGCCGAGTAAAGCGGTCTCCAGAGCAGCTCGACGCCGACATTCAACGCGGTCGGCTCGGCTTTGAGGAACATCAGGAACCAGGCCACGGCTGCGGTCAGCAGCCCGGTTGCGAATATGGCCAGCGATTGATATGGCACCGTTCTGATGCTGATGACGCGATTAAGCTCGGCCAGCAGCGTGCCGAATAGCCCGAAGCTGATTATCTGCGGACCCATCGTCGAGCCAATCAAATCGGCGACAAAGCCGGTGGCAAAGGAGGTAATAATCGCATCGGTTGGATTGCTGTGGATGGCGAAGAATACAAGGAGAATCAGCAGCAAGTCCGGCTTTATTTCTGCTGTGGTAACGGCGATTATATCTATCAGGCTGATTTGCAGTATGGCCGCGACTACAATAAGAACTGCAAACCGAACCCAACGCATTACCGTATCCTCATGCCAACAGCAGATTCAGATTGCCGATCAGTTCACCACAGTCACTCGGAGGCGGACGGCAATCCTTGCGCTTACCACCTGCACGCCGTGCTCTGCGGCAAATTCTAACCATAATCGAGATCGGTTACAAAGCGAAAAGTGCACAGCAGTGGTTCACCGTAAGCCGTGCCCTGCAGCACGGATGAGAACAGAGGAATCGGCCAGGCCCCCAAAGCCAAATATATCCCTTATGCCCTCGCTTGCGTTCTATATACGCGACACGAGACACGAGCCATTAGCCACTAATCCGGAAGACAGATCATAAATGGGAAATCCCGGATTGAAAAGACCAATGATTCTCAGTCTTCTTATAATTGCCTGCGTTGATTATTTTTCTCTCTTTTGCTACGACATAGTCTGTCGGACCGTGAAAGACAGAATTAGTTCTTATGATATCGTTTAGAGCATTTGCCATACCGGTGAGAGTTGCCGGGTTCTGGCGAGACCTGCCAATCCATAATCAGACCCTTTACGAGAAAGCCCTAACGTCGATACGACCTGTGACAGCCGCTGAGATGAGGGCGAAACGATATTCGCTGGAATCCACAAACTCCAGGAGCATTGTCCTCATTGATACGGGTCGCCTATTTCACGCGCCAAGCGGGCTTCTCATGGATTCGACACGCGCCCGACGAACACGCCGTTGCCTGTGGTGCCGAGGTAGAGGCGATTGAGGTCGTGAGGGTCGACGACGATGCGGGCGACCCTCTTGCACGTGAGCCCGGTGCCGTTGATAGACGTCCATGTCTTTCCCCCGTCGCGAGTCATGACAATGCCGTCGCCGGTG
>CP070675.1:3421669-3496397 GCA_020352215.1 Phycisphaerales bacterium | reverse complement strand
ATCCACGATGCCTTTATCGGTATCCCCGGTTCCGTCGGCTACTTCGGTCTGATCGGTGCCGAAGAAGACGTGGTGTTTCACCGGCGCCGTTACGGTCTTGCCTGCCGTCCAACTTAGCTGGGCGGTTATCATCACATCTGTGGCGCCATCGGCCGGGCTGGGCTGCCAAGCGATCAACGGCGTAGCTGTTGCGCTCCACACATCGCCTTCGCGAATGGTGCCGTCGGCTTCTTTCTCATCGATACGCCAGTAGTACGTGACACCCGCCTCAAGACCGGGAGCGTGCCAGTACACAAGCCAGCCCTGCTCACCTATGAAGGCCAGGTTGTCGGGATCCGTGCCAAAATACACTCGATGGAGTATCGCCGCCTCGCCCGCCAGCCACTGAAACAGCGGCGTTTCCACCCCTACGGCGCCGTCGGGCGGGCTTGGCTGCCATGCCTTTAGCTGCGGCAGTTTGTCGGCGATGTTCCCCGACATCGTGACGCTATCGAACTGATAGGTTCGGAGTTCGCCGGCGGCGTGCGACGTGACGCACAGGCCGATCAGCACCGGATCGGTCATGACGACGTCGTGAGGGTCGGGCAGCTCGGTCCAATCGTCCCCGTTGGCTGAGTGGTAACCGGTGAATGTATTGCCCTCTCGCACAAGCCGGACCCAGTGGGGCGGATCCACCGCCGTCGCGGCACCGGTGCCTGACCAGTTGGCGCCAGCGCCCTGCGAATCACGCCACTGGAAGCCAGCACCGTTGCCCGCACCTCCGTCGAAGTTGTCCGTGATGACGGTATAGGCATCAGCCGAGCCGGACGTGTTGTTCTGACGGATCATGACACCGCCTTTGGCCCAAGTATTCGAGCCGCTGCCGTGGCTGACGACCCGGCAGACTATCTCACCATCGCCGGTGAGCTGCTTGTAGACATAGTAGAAATTGTCCCCAGAGTCCCAGATGTCGTGGCCGTTGCCTGTAATGGTGAATACGCCGCCGCTCTCGGAGGCGCTGCCGGGCGCGGGGGCGCCGATATCTTCGGTCCACCATCCAGGAATGCTACTGGGCTGAGCGAGGGCGTTGCCGGCCAGGCCCAGCAGCAAAACAAAAGATAATAAGTAAATGTACTTCCTGCTCATCATAGTCCTCCCAACAGAGGTTACTATACTTGTGCCCTGGCCACACACCAAGACACCTGTTGTTTTCGGCAGACGCAGAACGTGATATCAATTATTTATCTACGTATCTGCCTCATAACAACCTTAAGAAAGACAATACCCTTCCCCCATAGATCGAATTCTGTGCCCACGCACCACACTCTTCTTCCGGATTCTACCTCCTTCCTCCAAGAGCCCTATAAGAGCTGCCGGTTGAGATATATAGACGTCCCTGTCCAACACAGGGCCAAGACTACGGCCCTTCACTTCATGCCCAAGTGCTCCTCCCTTAGCTATGTAGAATTATAGAATGTCCGTACCTGAGGAACGAAAATTCACAGACCCTGGCCAACTATAATTTATACCAAATCACGCGTGGTGACAGCAAGAAAAAACTGCAAATATTCTCGGACCAAGCTGCTCACGGTCACTTTCGCAATTAAGCCATGGATCCATAAGCCTTTTTTTTACATCCTCTTATGAGCGGAAGAAGTGTTGCATCTCCGACTATGGCCACCTCGGCCTCGGCGCGCTATATTACTCCAATCTGTCTTTCGCCGAGGTGTCCGTCTGAGCCGTGGCAGGGCCAGCGAACGCCCCGACGGCGGCTCGCTCATCGGGAGGCCGGGAGCCTGCTTCCGGAGCCGGCGATCCGGCAGTTTACTTCGACAACGCCGACTTTATTTGGCCGATTGTCACTCCGAGCACCGCCTTGGCAACGACGTCAAGGTCCGATTCCGTGCCCTGCAGATGGAATGTTCGGTGTGTGTGGGATATGGTCTGGCCGGGCTTTAGAGCCGCAGCAGGAGAAGACGTCTCAAGCTCGTAAAAAGGCCCGAGAGGTTTGGCGCCGGGCTCAGCCGGACCGTCGTTATAGGAGTTAACCACATCCCCTTTGTAGGGCTCATCCTGAAGCTCCCACATAGAGTTGACGTAGTCGACAACTCCGGGGCCGGGCTTATTGTATTGGACAATCGTCAGCACGCTGTTGACGGCGTCATAGCTGCCGAGCGCCGACTTGGAACGCTGTGGCGAGAGCCCAATCTTGCTCCTGTACTGCCCGTCACCGCTGAAGTACAACACACCTTCCTTGACTACGAGCCGATCCGAGGGAACTTTCCCGAAGTATGCGTCGTTTACGATGGGCCCGAGTTCTGCTTCGGGTCCGGCGTTGAACGGGACCACCACCGTCGTCGCAGGTGACGGATTGTACATCCCTAAGATCCAGATCGACAGCAGCCCGGTTTCCTTCTTCCAGGCGAGCGTGCCGGTATTGGTCACCTTGTTGGTCGATTCGTAGGCGACAAACTTGACCTCATCGCTGGGTGAGACTCCCAGCCGGTTCTGGGCCTCGGACTTCTCAAGCACCCGGACCTCGCGGTCTGCGCGCAGGCTCAGGACCGTGCCCGAATAGTTCTCCAGCCGCATGTCCTTCTTCAGAATCGCACGCCCTGTCGATCTCGAGACAAGCTCAAAAGGCTCCGTATCAATCTCGGCCGGCGTGAACCAGTGTTCCAGGTCAAACGGGACGGCATTCTTGAAGAATATCGAGAACTGACCACCTTCGGGTCCGAGCCAGAAACGGTCCTCGCCACCGTAGACGTTAATGTGTTCGGCAATCTCGCCGGAGGCAAATAGCTGACGGTTAATCCAGCCGAAACTCATGCCCGACATCCCATCCGCGGTGCTCGTCATCACGCGCCCCTGCAGCTCCGGCAGAACAACCACTTGACTCCTTCCGGTCGTGTCCAACAGAACAACCTCACGCATATACTTCTTGATGAACGCCAGGTCGTCGCCAAAAGTCCCCTTTGCCAGTTTGCTCTTCTCTTGCACAACACATCCTCCCAATGCCAGAATTGCCAGTAGAAAAACCAGTGACTTAGTGCGCGCCATTGTCCGTCTCCTTATTTGCGTTCGTTCTTCAAGGACGTCATACGACAGATGAATTATAATGGGGTCCGGCCGCCCACGTCAAACAAATCAGCAGATGGCGAAGGCCCGGAAGTCTCAGGCGGGCTTGTATGTGCGCAATGTTCGATTTGGCTGCATGGGATTTGCTGCAATTTGTTGGCTATTGATCGTTGACTGCCGATTGCCGAATCCATAGACTATGGCCCTGCAATGGCACAAGAGTTGAGCCTCGCGATACTGCGGGCGGGCGATGTTTTGCCGCCTTCGCGAGCGAGGCTCGGCGGAAAGGACAACAGGTATCTATGGCTGAGAAAACTGTAAGAGTCGGACTCGTCGGCTTTGGCACAATAGGTTGCGGCGTTGCCAAGCTGATGAGCGAGGAAGCTGATTCGATAGCAGCTAAGACCGGTCTGCGCCTCGAGCTCGCTCATGTCGTGGACATCGATACCGAGTCGCCTCGACCCGTTACGCCGGCCGGCCTCGTTGTCACCAACGACATAAACAGGCTCTTGAACGATGATAGTGTCACAATAGGGGTGGAACTGGTCGGTGGAACGGACACAGCGAAAGAGATTCAGCTGCAAATGCTTAGGGCGGGTAAGGATGTGGTTACCGCCAACAAGGCATTGGTGGCCGAGCACGGCAGCGAACTTTACGCGGCCGCTCACCAAAACGGAAGATGCATCGCCTTCGAGGCAAGCTGTGCCGGCGGTATACCCATCGTATCGGCCATTCGAACAGGACTGGCCGCTAACAGCATCACCGCGATATACGGCATCGTCAACGGCACCTGTAATTACATACTGTCGAATATGACCTCGAAGAATGAGGATTTCGCCGAGGCCCTGGCGCAGGCACAGGAGAAAGGCTACGCCGAAGCGGACCCGACACTGGACATCAATGGAACCGACAGTGCCCACAAACTCGCAATCCTGGCTTCCATCGCCTTCGGATGCGACATCTCACTGGGAGACATATACGTGGAGGGTATAGAGGCGGTTACAAAGGACGACATTCGCTACGCAACCGAAATGGGATACTCTCTGAAACTGCTGGCTATCGGCCAGAGAAACGCTCAAAACAAGGTCTCGCTGCGTGTGCACCCGTCTTTCATCGCCAAGGACAGTGCTCTGGCCCGTGTGGAAGGTCCCTTCAACGCCATCAGCATATTCGGCAGTGCAGTCGGTCAGGTGATGTTCTACGGTCGAGGTGCGGGTATGATGCCCACCGCAAGCGCGGTAGTCGCCGACATCATCGACGTGGCCCTGGGCAATTCCGCCACAACGTTCCGGCACTTGCAGTTGAAGCCAAGAAATGAAACGGCCTCAATGATCGAGAAGATCGATGACTGCTCAAGCAGATTCTATATCAGGGTAATGGCCGCAGACAAACCCGGAGTTGTAGCCCGGTACGGACAAATACTCGGCGACCACGAGATAAGCATATCGGGCGCCTTGCAGCACGAAGGGACCGGCCCGCAAAATAGCGTGCCCGTGGTAATCACGACACACCCGACACAGGAAAGGAATATGGTGGCGGCACTGAGCGAGCTGGAGACGCTCGACGTTATCGCGGGAAAGCCAATCTGCATAAGAATAGTAGATATTCCCGAGGACAAGGAAGCCTAAGGGCAAGGGACGATGACGAAATACGCGATAATAGTCCCGGACGGCGCGGCGGACGATCCGATCGAGGAACTGGACAATAGAACGGCCCTTGAAGCGGCTGAAACGCCGAACATGGACAAAATCAGCACTGAGGGCAGGCAAGGCCTCGTCTGGACCGTACCGGCTGGCATGGACGCCGGCAGCGATGTCGCCCAGATGAGCCTGCTGGGCTACGATCCGTTGCGGTTTTATACCGGTCGAGCGCCAATCGAGGCCGCGGCACGCGAGATAGACCTCTCCATCGAAGACTGGGTCTTCAGATGCAATCTGGTTACCATCGCCGACGGCAAAATGGTGGACCACAGCGCCGGGCACATCTCCACAGAAGAAGCGGGCAAATTGGTGAAGGAGCTTGGCGAGCAATTGGGCAGTGAGGAACTTCGTTTCCACACCGGCATAAGCTATAGACACCTTTTGGTCTTCCACGGGGTCGATTTTGACGTGCGAACATGTCCGCCGCACGACAACATCGGCAGGGCCGTGGAGAAGATCCTGCCCCGCGGCAAAGGCGCGGACCGGCTTATCAACCTGATGGCCCACTCGCAACAGCTTTTCAGCAATCACGACATAAACAAGGTCAGAAAGGACCTAGGCGAGAATCAGGTCAGCTCCATCTGGCTCTGGGGACAGGGCCGGAAGACGTTAATGGAGAGTTTCCAGAAACGATTCGGACTCCGGGGCGTTGCGATCACCGCCGTCGATCTTGCAAAGGGCCTGGCCAAGCTAATCGGCTTCGACCTGATAGATGTGCCGGGCGCCACCGGGTTTGTGGACACGAATTACGAGGGCAAGGGCTCGGCCGCCATCAAGGCCCTGGACAAATACGACCTCGTCTTTGTCCACATAGAAGCACCGGACGAAGCTTCTCACGAGGGCAATGCAGAAATGAAGAAGCAAGCCATAGAGCAGATCGACAAATGCGTTGTCGGGCCGGTACTCGATGCGCTCCAGAGCAACGAGAGCTGGCGAATTCTCGTACTGCCCGACCATCCCACTCCGGTGCGAAGCGGCGCGCATTCGGCTGAGCCCGTTCCCTTCGCGATGGCGGGTGGCAATATCAGCGGCATTCTGCACACGACCTTCAGCGAAGCAAACGCCGCTAAGTCGGGTCTCAGAATAGAGAACGGCTTTGAACTGATGGAGTATTTTCTGAGAAGTTAGAGGCTTGACCCTCGGAAGGAATTTGAATAGATTGGAAGGCAGGCCCGAAGATTTGGTGAGCAAGCAATGCCGATAATTGTGCAAAAATTTGGTGGGACCTCGGTTGCGGACGCGGAGAAAATCCGGCGGGCCGCCGAAAGAGTGATCAGGACTGTGAAGCAGGGATCTCAGGTTGTGGTTGTCGCCTCGGCCCGTGGCAAGCAAACCGATGCGCTCATCGCCGACGCCCTGGAGCTCAATCCAAACCCACCTATGCGAGAGATGGACCAGTTGCTCAGCACGGGCGAGCAACAGACTGTCTCGCTGTTCGCCATGGCTCTCGAGGCTCTGGGCCAAGAGGCAATCAGCTTCACCGGCGGTCAGATCCGAATGGTCACGAGCAGTGACTTTACCAAGGCACGGATAAGAAGCATCGATGCCGGCCGAATCCATAGGCAACTGGACCAAGGTAGAGTTGTCACTGTGGCAGGCTTTCAGGGTGTTGACGAGGGCGAGAATATAACGACGCTCGGCCGAGGCGGCTCGGACACAAGCGCGGTTGCCCTGGCCGCTGCCTTGGGAGCCGAGGAGTGTGAAATCCTGACAGATGTCGACGGAATACATACAGCAGATCCCCGGCTGTTCCCCGACGCCGCCAAGTTGAAACAGATCAGTTATGACGAGATGCTCGAGCTGGCAAGCCTTGGAGCCAGCGTTATGCACATTCGCGCCGTAGGATTCGGCAAGAAATACGACGTCAAGATCCACGTAAGAAACAGCGCCACAGATATGGAGGGAACGATTATTACTCACGAGGTGCCACAAATGGAAGGTGTAGTAGTTGCGGGTGCGACAGTACAAAAGGACATGGCCAAGCTAAGCCTTATCGGCGTTGACAATGTCCCGGGCAACGCCGCAAAAATATTTGCCCATCTTGCAGGAGCCAAGGTCATAGTCCACGACATCATCCAAACAGAAGTCAGTCCACAGAAGGCAAACCTGTCATTCATGGTGGTGATTTCTGACTTGGCCGCGGCCAAGGAGGCCACCGAACAAATCAAAGCCGAACTCAACTGCCAAGACATATTTGTCCGCGAGGACGTCGCCCTTGTGTCTGTGGTCGGCGTAGGAATGCGCACACACTACGGCGTTGCCGAGAAGATGTTCACCGCCCTGGCAAAGGCTCAGGTCAATATTGATTCGATCACAACAAGTGAAATCCGCATCAGTTGTGCCGTAGACGAAGACGAGGCAGAAAAGGCTCTCCAGGCCGTCTGTGTCGCCTTTGAGCTGGATAAGCCCGCAGAACTACGAGCGAAAGTTTAGATGATTTGCCATTCCGTTGAGTCGCAATAGAAAAAGTACCTGCGCAAGAAGTAGACGCCGACTTACAGGTATAATTGCCCTGTGCCTGTCGTCAGTGGTCTTTTTTGTTTGGCTCGACCACAGCCCCTTTAGAGATCGCTTCTCACCTGCGCCCAAATCCGAGCAACAGCAACGAGCCCATGACTTCGAGAAATACCACGGCAAGACGTTCACGGTCGTAGAAATTGTCGATGGCGACACTATCGATATCGACGTCCCCGACAGTCGACACAGCCACACAAGAATACGCCTCTGGGGCATAGATGCGCCGGAAACCAAAAACCCCGATCGTGGCGTCATGTACTTCGGCCCACAGGCTGCCGACTTTGCGGGCAAGCTGGCCCTGGGCAAGCAGGTCCAGGTCTACCTTGACCAGGAGAATCGCACTCGCGGCAAATATGGCAGACTCCTGGCCTATGTCAGACTACCAGACGGTCGATTTCTGAACGAAGTGCTACTGGCCGAAGGCTTCGCCTACGCGGATTTACGATTTCGCCACAGCCTTTACCACAAGTACGAGCAGCTTCAGGCCGGCGCCCGGCGCAAGCAAAAAGGACTGTGGAAGGATGTCTCCCGCGAGCAATTGCCTCAGTGGCTCACAAGGGAGCGGCCGGATCTGCTGCGCTGATGCTGGCGCGCACCTCGAGGATCGAGAACAGGTCGCGCGCGATGAATCAGAGACTATCTCCCACGCTTCTTCAACAACACTATGCCGCCCAAGCCAAGCAGTAACACCGTAGCCGGCTCAGGGATTGTGCATCCGACAAAACTGACCACCGCAGCGGTGGCATCTTCCAATACTACGCCACCTCTGAGCTCATTGAGGGCAATGCTGACATTGACCGATTGCGCACCGTGCGGGTCAATTCGAAACCTGAGCAGGCTATCCTTAGACAGTGGAGCATTCTCCGCACCGAGGTACAACGACCCCATCTCGATGGTAATTCCGTTAGTACCAAGGCCACCTAATGCGCCCGGAGCAGTGGGTTCAGCTACAGGCGTATAACATGGCAGGTCCCAGTCTTCTACTTCCCCGGTGTCGGGATCGACTATGAGGCACCGAGCGAAACTTTCCGGGAAGATACCGTAGCCCCGGTCGGCAGCGGTGCTCTCACCCACCTTGAAATCACTGACCGACTCAATAGTCGCTCCAGCATCAACCGTGATGTCCAGCGCAAACGCACGCACCAGTGAAGCCTCGTATGATGCGTCGTAGCCGAGTTCTGCCGTCCAATTGCCCACATCCTGACATTCGATCACAACAGTCGCCGCTGCCGGCGAAGCCATTAACAAAATCAAAACGCAAATGTGAATTCTCATCTTCAGCCTCCTCAGCAATATCAGTTCTCTCGCATCAAGGTGTACGCATCTCTCTCACGCCATCCACGTGCCCGCGCGCAAACCACGCTCCTTCCATCCATGTTCAGGTTGAAGAACTCGCGCCCTTTTTGTGGGAGGCAAGCTTGACGGGAGACAAAACCAAACATCCTCACCACCGCTCCTTCATATGTAGGCTACCCGGTCAGACGAAAAATGTCAAGGGAGAAATGCGGGTAAGCCGTATTTCTTGTGGAAACCGAGAAATGGCGCTTAGAAGCAGGTTCACACTCAGTCTGAAAGCTCATTCGCGAAATAAAGTAGCCGGGCGCGGCCCGTAAATCGCCCCCGCTACCGGGAATATCTTGACCTGAATTTCCCATGCAATTCGTGACGGGCAGGCAGGATTTCGACAGTATGAAGCTTACGGAGGCCGTTCGAGCCAGTTTTGCCTATCCGATGCGGGACTGCCGAATGGGCTGAAGCGTGCCAGGACGCCACTCAGAACACGCACTCAGTCCAACTATCTATACCAAAGCGGCCGGTCATATGCTATAATGGTGTTGGTCCTCTGGCATGCGGGTCCAACGTTGAAATAGCGGTTAGAGTGGATGGAGCAGCGTTGTAGACCCCGCATGCGAGTGGACCATTTTTTGCATGGTTCCTCTGCAGAACCATGATGACCCTGTACCGCGTTGAGCAACCCTCCGGCGTGGACTTCGGGTCATCCGCCCCTGCGTTAGATCCGGCCTGAGCTACGCCCAAGAGATTCGATTGGCGCAAATGCGCTGGGCCATCTCGACCGTGACACAAGCAGAATCAACCACCTACAGATCGTACTCCTTAATCTTCCTGTAGAGCGTTCTCTCGCCGATGCCGAGGATCTTTGCGGCCTTTTCACGGTTGCCTTGGGTCTTGGCTAAGGTATCAATGATGGCTTGCTTCTCGAGCTCGTTTAGCGACACACCGGCAAGAGTCGTCCCGGCCCTGCTGCCGACCAGCTGTGGCCTGCGAGCCACTTCGGGTGGGATATCCCGCACGTCAAGCTGCTCGCGGTCACACATTACGACCATTGTCCTGACCGAATTTCTGAGCTGGCGAATGTTTCCAGGCCAGTCATAGTTTGAAAGAATTGTCATCGCCGCGTCGGTGATGCCGGTCACGTTCGAGCCTGTCTCGGCAGCGGCCTCTTTGAGAAAGTACTCGGTGAGAATCGGGATATCTTCGGCCCTATCACGCAGGGCCGGCAGGGAGATATTCACGCCCTTGATCCTGAAGTACAAATCCTGCCGGAACTTCTTTTCCTCAATGAGATTTGTCAGACTCTGGTTCGTTGCGCTGATAACGCGAACGTCTACCCCAACCGGCTTGTTCGAACCAACCGGCACCACGATTCCATCTTCCAGAACACGCAATAGCTTGGCCTGCATAGTCAGCGGCATGTCCCCGATCTCATCCAGTAACAGCGTTCCTTTGTCCGCTATCTCGAACAGCCCCTTTCTGTCGGTGGCCGCGCCGGTGAACGCACCTCTTATGTGGCCAAACAACTCGCTCTCGAGTAAGGTTTCGGTCAAGCCCGCGCAGTTTATCGGCTTGAAGGGCTTATCGAAGCGCTGCGAATTGTTGTGAATCGCCCTCGCCAAAAGTTCTTTGCCCGTCCCGGAGCGGCCCTCGATCAGGACGGATATGTTTGTCGGCGCCACCCGCCGCAGCACCTCAAAGATCCCATCCATCAAAGGGCTTGCCCCTCGCACACCCTCGAATACGAAGTCTTCACTGTCCGGCCCATCACTCTGCGCTTTGTCTTTGGCATATGCCGCCGCAGCCTTCCGACTGGCCTCGGCGACCAACGTGCGAAGCTGATCGACGTCAACCGGCTTGACAATATAATCATACGCCCCGTGCCTTATGGCCTCCTTGCACGTGTCAATACTCCCGTATGCGGTTGCCAGAATAACTTCCGTCCTGCTATCATTCTCTTTGGTAGCTTCGAGTATCGCCAGGCCGTCAACCTCACCACCCAGCTTAAGATCGGTAACGACAACATCCACCCTTTGACTGCGCGCAATCTCCAACGCATCCTCTCCGCTGTAGACGGCGATTGCCTTGACGGGCAGTCGGCCAAGTGCCTCGACAATTCCATCCGCGTGATCGCGCTCGTCGTCAACAACCAGAACTACGCTCTTCTGTTCACCCAAGACACACCTCAGAGCAAGCTGCATACGGGCCGCAGGACCCAACTTTGCCTAAGTAACTTCGCTGTCTGCAAGCAAAGGCAGTCTTATGGTGAATGACGTTCCTTTGCCCAGCTCACTGTCAACAGCAATCGTCCCGTTGTGCGCTTCAACTATCTTCTTTGCCGTCGGCAGGCCCAGGCCACTGCCCTGCGGCCGGGTCGAATAGTACACGTCGAAGATGTTCGGCACGTTTTCGGACGCAATACCACAACCCGTATCACTGATTTGAATCACCGCATCCTTCTGGTGCTTACCTGTTCTCACGATTAACTCCCCTCCCTCGCTCATTGCTTGGCGCGCGTTAATGAACAGATTCAAGACGGCTTGCTTCAACATCGGCGTATCCACTCGACAGACAAGCGGCTCGCCATACATGCTTTGTCGAACGGTAATAGAGCGGCTGGATGCCTGAGGCGAATAGAAATCGACCATGTCACCAACAAGCTCATTGATGTCGACCCTCGCCGGCTGCAATTGTGTCCTGTCGACATACCGCAAGGAACCATCGAGTATCTGCTCCAGCCTGTCGGTCTCTCTCTGAATAACGCCTATTTTCCGAAGCGTCCTCTTGAGCTCTCGCTCGGTCTCCTTCAACTCCGCCTTGCTTGACCCGCTCGATGCCAACCGGCCCAGATCCTCGCTGATCAGTTTCAAATTGACCTTGATAGTGGAAAGTGGATTCTTGATCTCGTGGGCAAGCTCACCCACAAACATTCCCAATTCTTCCACCTCACGGAGGCACTTGCCGTTACTTTCGTGGGTATCGCTACCGGCCGGTGTCTCGCCCTTTTGCACTGCATCTGCGATGTGCAGACGTCTCCGCAAAAGCAAGACCGCGCCCAGCAGAGCCGCTAACAAGCCTATTACAAAGCCACCTGCAAACTCCCGCACCTACTTCGCCTCTCCAACTCAAGATCCAAAGAAGCCCCCAAAACCTACGGTGAAGAATCCAGGACCGCGCCTGAAATCAGAGACCTGGCTCTGTTTCTTATTCTCTACATCCGGCACCGCCTGCAGCACGTTATTTCACGACCCTCCCCCCAGGCCACGATTCTATTTCTTCCCCGCGGGTTCTGGCTTATCCTTATTGCTCGACCTGGCCAGGGTAGCCCGTCGAGAAAGCTTGAGTCTACCCTGATCATCAACGGACAATAGCTTCACCGATATCTCGTCACCCACTTTGCACACGTCCGTGACGTTCTTAACAAAGCCATCGCTCAGCTCACTGATATGGCAGAGGCCTTCCACCCCCGGCGTGATTTCGACAAATGCTCCGAAGTCCTTCACAGACACGACCCTCGACTTCTCGTATATCCGTCCCACCTGCGGGGGTTGGGTAAGTGACTCGATATACTCCTTTGCTTTGAGGTGCCCGTCACCACCCAGACAACTGATGTAAACAGTCCCGTCCTCTTCGATCTCGATGGTTGTCTCGGTTTGCTCCTGAATGCTCTTTATCATCTTGCCGCCCGGCCCGATCACCTTGCCGATGAATTCCGGGTCAATCTCGATACTTATCAACTTCGGGGCATACTTGCTCAGTTCGGTCCTGGGTTCACTAATGACCTCCCCCATGACCTTCAAGATTTCCAGCCGGGCCGCCTTGGCCCTCTCAAGCGCCTCCACCATGACATTGTGATCCAATCCCTTGGCCTTGATGTCCAGCTGAATGGCCGTGATCCCTCCGGTAGTGCCGGCAACCTTGAAGTCCATGTCACCGTAATGGTCCTCCTCCCCAATGATGTCCGTCAGTAGCTCGTACCGGCCGTTGTTCTCATCGCTGACCATTCCGATTGATATACCGGCTACCGCCTTAGTGATGGGAACGCCCGCATCCATAAGAGCCAGGGAACCGCCGCAAACCGAAGCCATCGAACTGGAACCGTTGGATTCCGTAATGTCTGAGACAACGCGAACCGTGTAGGCGAATTTATCTTCCGGCGGCCTAACCTGCTCCAACGCTCGCTCGGCAAGGGCCCCGTGACCAATCTCCCGGCGACCGACCCCACGAACCGGCCGTACCTCACCGACAGAAAACGGCGGAAAATTGTAGTGGAGTGTGAAACTCTGAGCGTATTCCTCCAGAAGGCCATCTATTATCTGCGCATCCCGGATAGTACCAAGAGTCACACTGACCAGCGACTGCGTTTCCCCTCGCGAGAACAATGCTGAACCATGAGTCCGAGGCAGGAAACCTACTTCGCACGAGAGCGGACGAACGTCCCTATAACCTCTGGCGTCGGCCCTCTTGCCCTCCAAGAGTAGTCCGCGAACAACATCGCCCTCCACCTTGCCAAGGATACGCTTGAGCATCGCCTTGTCGCATTTCGGCTCCGTACTCCGCGAAGCGGCGTCACCACCCGACCCGACACCTTCATCGACACCACAGTATTCCGCTTCAACCTGCTCAAAGAGCTCTTTAACGGCTGTATTGCGTTGTTGCTTATCCGGTATCTGCTTCAGTTCTCTAAGCCGATCCGATATCTGCGAACTAATCTCCGCCCAAAGCTGCTCATCAGTCTCGACAAGCGGGATCTCCTTTTCCACACCCACCTTTTCGCGCAGCTCCTCGATCATTTCACAGACCACGCGAACCGTCTTCTGTCCCATCAACACAGCTTCGGCGATAACCTGCTCCGACAGCTCCTTGGCGCCGACCTCTACCATGTTCAGTGCCTCTTTTCGCCCGCCAAGCAGCAAATTCAGGTCCCCCGCCTCTAATTGCTTGTGCGTCGGATTGAGCACGAACTGCCCATCTACCCGTCCTACTCTACAGGCCCCGGTCGGCCCCATAAACGGTATCTTGCTTATAGTAAGTGCCGCGCTGGCACCCACCATTGCGGGAACATCCGGGTCATTTTCTTGGTCGGCGCTCAGGACCCACGCCATTATTTGCACTTCCTGAAAATAACCCTCAGGGAATAAAGGCCTAATCGGCCGGTCTATCATCCTCGCCGTGAGGGTTTCCTTGGTGCTGGGTCTGCCCTCGCGCTTAATAAACCCACCCGGAAACTTGCCTGCCGCACTTTGCTTCTCGCGATACTCAACACTCAGCGGGAAAAAATCAATGTCTTCAAACCGGGGGGCCGCCGTCACAGCCGCAACAAGGACGACGGTCTCGCCGTATTGGACAACAACTGCTCCATCTGCCTGTCTGGCAACCTTACCCGTCTCAATCGATAAAACTCTGCCGCCTACTTCTCTTTCCACTCTACATACATCATTCATACAACAACCTCGTTAGTAATTACGTACATGACACGAACACAGCCCACAGCACACCTGTGCCGCTGTGTTGTTACACTTCTATGCGTTCCTATTTTCGCAGACCCAGCCGGGATATAACGTCTTGATAACGTTTGACGTCTTTCTTGCTCACATATCTGAGCAATGACGCCCGGGTCCCGACCATTTTCAGCAGACCACGCCTTGACGCATGGTCCTTGGGATGAACTTTGAGATGCTCGGTAAGGTCATTAATCCTCTTCGTCAGCAGTGCAATCTGCACTTCCGGCGAACCGGTATCTCCCTCGTGCGTCTCGAAATCATCGACAATCACCTCTTTTTCCTGCTTCGTCAGCATCTTTCGGGTAAATCCTTTCGCAAATTATCTTCACACAACCTTCAGAATACACCGTAAAACAAACCTCGTATGGTAAAGCAACTTATTGCTCTATGCAAGTCTTTTCCCGCCAAAGCCTAACAAAAAACCGCCTCCGGCAGGGTACAGCCCTTCCTACAGCCCTCAGAGCGTGCAAAGAACGCGGGACTACCTCGGCGCGGACAAGCTGAGCCCCATCGCTTATGGAACGCCGTCAGGGCCGATAATACTCTATTTCGACCGTTTGGCCTCCAGAAAATCCTCGAGGATTTGTGCGGCGGCGATCGCATCGAGGCGTTTCCTCCGCTTGTCTTTGGTGAACTCCGCCGGAAAGAGCTTCTCCTCGGCACTGAAGCTACTGAGGCGTTCGTCCTGAAGTTGGACAGGGATATCGATCCGCTCTCTAAGCCGTTCGGCAAACTTCAGAACCAGTCGGGCTTGAGGCCCCGCCGACCCATCCATGTTCAAAGGCAGTCCCAGAACGATAGCTCCGACCTCCTCGCTTTCAACCACCTGGGCAATCCTCTTGAGGGCTTCTGCTTGGCCCTCAATAACACCAAGGGGTGAGGCGATAGTCTCCGCAGAATCACAAATGGCCAGTCCCGTTCGCTTCGTACCGTGGTCTATCGCCAGATATCTCATCGCCTTGCCCGCAACGCGCCTTTGCGACCTTGCCCGATCGCAGGCTACAGGAACTTCTCCCCCCCACGCCGCTTTATCAATTCAAGCAGATCTTTTAGCCGCTGTGTCTGGTCTATATGACAAACGAGCGTGGCGTCGGAACTGTGGGCCACGACCATATCCTTCAAGCCGATGGCGGCGATTAGATGCCCCTTGTCTTCGGTTACAATGATACTGTCCTTGCAGTCAAGCAGCTCGCTCGTGCCAGCCACAACAATGTTGCCGTCCTCGTCGCGCGTAATGATATCGGCAAGAGCAGCAAAGGAACCCATATCCAGCCAGTGACAATCTAACTTCACGGCGTGGACGTTGTCCGCCTTCTCCATGACGGCAAAGTCAATACTGATCTGCGGAAGCTTTGGAAACCACTCCTGAAGCGTCAACTGTTGACTAGGACTGCCCCAATCCGCTTGAATCTTAAGCAGCGGCTCGGTGGCCTCAGGCAGGAACTGCCCCAACTGCGCCAGGATCGTCTTAGCCTTCCAGACAAACATCCCGGCGTTCCAGAGGTAGTCGCCCCCAGCCAGATATTCCTTCGCGGTCATCTCATCGGGCTTTTCCTTGAACGCCTCCACCGAGAAGATCTTGTTCTGACTGCCGGGACACTTGCGTGTTCCGCCACATTTTATGTAGCCGAGCATCGTGCTGGCAAAGGTCGGTTTGATCCCGAAAGTAACTATATCGCCAGGGTTCTGATTCACGAATGTCAGGGCGTCCCTGATAGCCTGTTGAAGCGCCTCAGCAGGTTGGATGACCTGATCGGCGGTTACCACAGTCATCGTCGCGTCACGGTCATACTTGGCTATGACGGTTGCGGCCAATCCGATAGCGCCGGCCGTATCACGGACAGCAGGTTCGGCAATGACGTTGTTGATGGGCAGCTCGGGTAGACTCTCTCGCACCACATCAACGTATCCGGCGTTGGTGAGGACAATTATGTTCCTGGCATCGAACAGCGGCACCAGCCGATCAAAGCAGCGCTCAAGAAGCGTTTGCCCCTCCAACAACTTCAGAACCTGTTTCGGGCGCTTCTTTCGACTTAGAGGCCACAGTCTCTTTCCCGTGCCCCCCGCCATTATCACCGCATAGTCCATCACAAAACCCTCTTATCGCGAACACATTAGACGATCAAACCGACCATATTTAGCACCCCCGGTAGATTCTACCGCGACGTCATAAGAATACAAGACCATTCCGCACTTTCGCGACAGCGAGCTGCCTCTGAGCTTGCCAAACCATCGGCGCTACCACCTGGAGTCGAAGTAGTCCGTAAGGGCGTACACCCGGGTGTTCAATCCGCCCATTCCCTCAACCAGTGTATGATACGGGTTGTACTGATAGTCAACGATGCCCTTGTTGGAATCACGGTTGGACGGGTCCGTGCTCAGGTCTTCCGGATTATTGTCCCTGTACTTGAACCAGTGCCATCCGACACAGGCCCGGGACTCAAGCAGCCCCAATGTGAAATTCTGGTAAAACCGTGCCCTGTCCCTTTGCGTTGGAACCAGCCATCCGGCGCCGGAGGTGTTCGCAAGGCCCGAATCCTGGCCCTTCGCGTAAAACTCCGTGATCATGAAGGGCCTGCCCGATTCTCGCACCCACATCTCCATCAGCTTCGGGTCCGGCCCCCACGCACCGTAGTAGTTGGCGGCTATTACGTCCAGGTACTTACCCGCAACCTTGAACATGTGAGGTAGTCTGACTGCCTTACCGTGCAGCCTCGGCCCAAGGCACAGATGATGCGGATCATACTTGTGAATGGCATTCGTGGTAATCCGAAAGTACCGGTCGAGCGCATAGGCTAAGAACGCCTGCCGGTCCCCTTCAGTTATGTCCTTCAGACCTGATTCTCTGCCCTTTCTGCTGCGAAGCCACCCCTTAGCCGCATCATAGCCATGCCTCAAGTCCGGATTATTGACATCCAGCTGCAAAGACCTGTCCAGCATATCGGCTGCGACAGGCAGCTCATTGTCTGAGAAGTGCCCCACCAACCACGGATCATCCTTCGTCGCCGAAAGCTGCCCGGCGTAGTCATCGCAGAACGGCTTGAAATCGGGATGAAACACCGGGACACACCTGTTTGGATATCCGAGATGCCCCGGCTCTTGCCACACAAGCCCCTTGGAGCGACCGAACGAACCCATGAAGTTCCAGGAGAGAGTATATGCCAAGGGTCGTGACGTCGCCCGAAGAAGAGACGGCTCGGACCAGCCGCCGGTCCCGTTGAAGCCGTACCTTGCCAGAAGCGAAGTTGAAAACTCAGCCCATCTATCCCATGTCCCGAACTTCTTCATGGCGGGCCTTTGACTTATTTCCGACTTTCCCCTTCGCACACTGCAAACGCCGACATGAATGAACAGATTCCCGTCAGGGTCAACCAGCCACCATCGGCCATCTATTCTCTTCGCATAGAAGAATCCTCTCGCTTCGGCCCTTCTATCCAGTCTTCCGCCGTATATACCACGCCGAATCTCTTTCGCAGCCGGCCCGAAAGCATCCAGCAGCTCAAGCGTCCGCGTGTCACGCAGCTTCCACTCTTTGTCCGAGGGTCTCCGTTTGACCTGCACCTTTACGTACTTCTGCACGGATGCCTGTTGTCCCCCAGCAGAAGCTCGTGCCGCAACGCGTGAAGTGGCCACTACAGCAGATACAAGCTGCCCAACCACACAGACTACCAAGAGCCTGCGCATTAGAGACTCTTTGGGCCGCCCAAGCGTCTTTGGATCAGCCGAGCTGCACATTCACACGCTCTCGAATCTGCCTGTCGAAGCTGAAAGCACCGCTCAACTTCCGGCCCTGGTGCAGTGCGGTGACCTCATAGTCGCCGTAGAAGCCGTGCAAGCGCGTTCCGCCATCCGCCGTGATCTTCGTCTCAGCGTCTGTCCACCATTGTCCCTTGATCAGGTTCTGCAGTTGCTCGTAGGCCGGCTTTGGCGTCATATCCGCCCGCACAAGCCCCGCCGGCGCCCGCTGCCAGGCGTTCTGGTCGGTGAAGTCCCACCAGGTTATTGCCTCGACAGCCGGATGCGAGAACAGGACCCGATAGAACTCGACGACCTGCTCGGCCTGGCGTTTTTCACCTTCGGGCGTGGTGACCCATCCCGAGGCCTCTCTCGGCCCTGATACGACCGTGGTCTCGGTAAAATGCAGGGGTTTTCCGAACTTGGCATACCGCTCGCAGACCTCCCAGGCCCGTTGCGCACCCCAGTAGCGGCCGTGCATGTGTGATTGAATCCCGATCACGTCGTAGAGAGGCCCGCGGTTTTCATCCACCAATTCAGTTATCACCTTATCTACATACGCCTCGTCGGTTCGATAATCATTTATGATTAGCGTAGCTTTCGGATTTGCCTTGCGGGCCGTCTCAAACGCTGCGCGCACGTATGCACCGATACCCATTCTGCGGATCGCCTCGGTCAACTTGGGGGCATTCTTCTTGCACTGGTCACGGTCGTAATGCGTCGCCTCGTTGACCACGTCCCAGATATTGATGTCGCCCTGAAATCGGCGGGCGCAACGGTCAATACGCTTGAGTTGCTCTTGCATAGCCTCTTCGGGCTCGTCCGGTAGCCACCGGGCCTCACTGTAGTTCCAGGCGAGCGGATGGCCTTTGGTCGTGACGTTGTGGGCCTTGCACCAACGCACAATCTCATCGGTCCGAGCATCGTCCGGCTTGCCACGCTGCCGAGTGTAATTCCACCAATAGAAAGGCAGGGTCGCGAAGTTGAGCAGCGAGGCGAAGTGTTTCTCGTAAGCCGCGTTGTCCTGAGCGGTTCTGCACCGATTCAACTTGAAGATATTGCATCCGAAGAGAAACTTGTGACGCGTCTGCTTAATCTTCACAGGGGCTCCGGAGGCGAGGGGCTTGCCGTCCGGGCCGACAATGCGCAGCATGATACGACCTTTGCGGTACTTCTCTATCCGCTCGTCTGCCCGTGCGAGAACCCTCTCTTTGGGTTGCTGATTATCGCGCTGTCTTGCGGTCAGCAGTGACGCAGGCATGGCCAATGAAGCCGTGCCGAGGCCAGCAGTCTTCAAGAAATCACGCCGATTCATGATATTCTCCTGTGGCAAGAGCGTTCGCGCTCACACCGCCTCATTCACCATTTTGATGTCCTTGAACTTGCAGAACATCCCAAGTTCCTTCGTGATATCTCCATAGCAGGTCTGCCGATGCAATCCATTGTTCCAGTTCTGCCACAGCTTTGTTACGTCACCGTCGACCCGAACAGTAATCTTGGTGCGGCAACCTCTGTCGTCTTCAAGTGACACAGGCGTGCCGATGATCTCGCCCACGAAGTATGGCAGGAAATCCATGCCGAGCAGTATGGCCTGCGTGACCTTCTCCCCGATCCGCATTTCGACCTGCGGTACAACCCCCTCGCGACGCTCCATAACCGTGCGCAGCTTGTATGGGGCAGCCGGGCCATCGGGGCCATCCATCTTCCTCGTGCCCAGGCAGTGGGCGAGGATAATACTGTTGTCGGACTCATCCACCGTCGGGTCGCTGATGAAGCCCGGCTTGCCGACAAGTCCCTGCATTATGATGTGGGTCATCGCCGACTGCAAATCTGACTCGCAAATGCCGCCCAACCCCATGTCATTGAGCCGCGTAAAGCCCAGACACGGATAGGCGGGAAGCATGATCGTGTTCCGCCACATTGTGCCATAGCAGTCAACGGTAAAGACCGTTGCATCTTCTTCGTTCATCAGCTTCTCAAAGGCCAGCGCCAACTTGCAGGACCTGAATACTTCCTGCGGCGAAGGTTCCACGACTGCATCAGCTTCGCCCGACCATCGTTTGGCTTCGGCCCGGGCATCCCTGTCACTGACGGCATCATACGCGTCGAGCACTCGCTGGCGTTCGAGCTGCTTGATTTCCGTCCCAAATTTATCCTTCACTGCGCCGGCATACTCGGCAAATGATCTGGTCGTAACGTTGAGAACCTTTGCCTCCCGCAGATGATGAATCGCACGGAACGGCCTTATCGCAACTGCAAGCTGCCCGTAGTCAGTGGTAAGCATGCACTCCAGCTTGGCTCCCGCCTTCTGCTTCTGCAGACGCCCGAACCCAGTCCACTGATGCCCTGAATACGGCCTGGCAAAAACAACGGTCGGTTTGCCGGACTTGAGAACCTCCTGCAGGACGCCACCGGTTCCCATGGTGAAGTGAATCACCAAAATCCCGTCGACGTCCTTCAGTCGGTCCTGGAGCTTGGCAACGTCGGGCGGTGACGAGACCAACTCGTCGACGACGAAGTCCACGTCCCGCAATTCGTCCTTGGACTTGGCAAACTGGGCTTCGTAGAACTTGATTTCTTCTTTCATGTCCAGCGTGGGCTTAGGCCACAGACCGCTTGGATTGCCCATATAGATCCTGGCCACCTTAACCTTTGTCCTTCTGCAACCCGGACTGACTAAGCTTGAACCTCTCGAACCCGCCGCGAAGGTCAAGATGCCCTGACCACCAAGGCAGACGGCCCCGCCGGCCGCGGCAAGTTGAATGAATTGTCTCCGATCAATGTTCGCGTCCATCGCAATCTCCCTTTCGTAGTCCCCCAAAGTCTTCTGGCCGGTTGTAACGATTTCACAAAAGGCTAACTGCCAGCCGGATTAGCCACCGCACATGGCTATCGCCCAAGATCCGACATCTTTGACAACCCGGCGTATCTTACCATCAGTGATTTCCTCTGGCCAGAACTAAAATTGACGACCACAACGCTGCTTCCGCCCATATTGACGTATTTCTCGACTCTGCCCAAGCCAAAGGCCTTGTGCCGGACCAATTCACCAACCGCGAACTCCGGGGCGGTCATGCTGTGGTGGTCAAATTCGGATTTCTCAGATGTGTCTTCTTCTTCGGAGCGTTCGTCGAAGCCACAGCCAAGCTCGAACAAGAACTGTGACGGCACACTACGCAACATTTGGCCGCGTATCGTCCGGTACCGGGAGTAGCTCACTTGCAGATTAGTCTTGGCTCGCGTTATACCAACGAAGAAAAGCCTCCGTTCTTCCTCCAGCTCGTCCTCGTCGTCGATGCCTCTTTCATGCGGGAGCAAACCATCTTCGAGCCCAACAACGAATACATTCTCGAACTCAAGCCCTTTCGCGGCGTGAAGCGTCATCAGAGCAACACGGTTGCCCGAGGCGTCATACGCATCGGCATCGCTGAACAATGATATCTGCTGAAGAAAATCGGTCAGGGAAGGCTCTTCTGCCTGCCGGTCATACTGTGCGACTGCAGTTATCAGCTCGTCGACGTTTTCCAGTGCGTCCAGTCCCTCAGCGCCTGCTCCCCGAAGAGATCCCTCCAGGCCGGATTCGGAAAATACCCGCTCCGCCAACGGCGCCACATCACCTGTACTTGCCGTCTTGAACCGCTCAAGCATTGCAACGAAGGCAGCCAGTTTGCTCTTAGCGGCCTTGGAGAGGACATCTATGTCGCCTGCGTGCTTCAGGGCTTCGAAGAACGTAATGCCGCGCCGAACGGCGTAGTTGCGGACCCTTTCAATTGTCACTTTGCCTATCCCGCGCGCCGGTGTGTTGATAATCCGCAGCAATGCGATTTCATCACTTGGGTTGACGAGTACTTTCAGATAAGCAAGAAGGTCGCGTATTTCCTTCCTGCTGTAGAACTCGACGCCGCGAACAATCTGGTACGGTATGTTGCCGGCGATCAGGGCCTCTTCGATCACCCGGCTCATCGCGTTGACGCGATAGAACACGGCCACTTCGTTCAATGATGTACCACAGTCTACAAGCTCCTCTATCTGCCGGGCTACCGCCTCGGCCTCGTCGGCCTCGTCCTCAAAGCTTGTCACGAGGACTGCCTTAGCATGAGGCCTGGTGGGCACGAGTCTCTTTTGCTTGCGATTCTTGTTGAAGGCGATCAGCCGGTCCGCCGCTTCGAGGATATCGGCGCTGCTGCGAAAATTCTCTTCGAGCCTGACAACCGTCGCATCGGGCCAGTCACTTTCAAACGCGAGTATGTTGCGAATATCTGCCCCGCGCCAGCGGTAAATCGACTGGTCCGGGTCACCGGTAGCACAGATGTTGCCGTGCGCGGAAGCGAGAGCCTTGGCGATCCTGTACTGGGCATGGTTGGTGTCCTGATACTCGTCGATGAGGAGGAATTTGAAACGATCTCCGAGTTGGCGGCGGACTTCGGAACGCCCCTCAAGCAAGAAGGCCGTCCTTTTCAGCAGATCGTCAAAATCCAGGCCGTTCCGCTCGGCAAGGATAGTCTCATACCGAGCATACACCTGAGCCAATCGCTGAGAAAAGAAGTCGTCGGCCTGCGATCCGAAAGCATCAACGTCTATAAGCTTGTTCTTGAGAGTGGAGATCGCATCGAGCATCCGAGCAGGCGAAAAGTTGGTCGCATCGAGCTCGCAATCCTTGACGGCCTGCTTGATGCACCTCCTCTGGTCGGCCTCGTCGTAGATGCTGAAGTTGCGGTTTATCCCCGCTTCGTCCGCATAGGCGCGAAGAATTCTGACACACAAGGAGTGAAACGTACTGATATGCGCGCCGCCTGAGGCGCCGAGTGCGACCGCTCTGTGCCGCATCTCTTCAGCGGCCTTGTTCGTGAAGGTTATTGCGCAGATATTGTATGGCCGAATGCCTGAATTGATAAGGGCTGCGATGCGATGCGTTATGACGCGAGTCTTACCACTGCCGGGGCCCGCAATAACGAGCAGTGGCCCCTCCTTGTGACAAACGGCTTTTTTCTGCGAAGAGGTCAGTTGTGCCCACGATGTGTCGTCCATTACCAAAATCAGCGAGCCGTTTTCACCCTGTCCGTTCTGATTGGCTCCTCAGTTGCTGTTCCTGCTGCTCCAACTGCTTGTAAAGTTCCGGTCTTTCGATTCTTATGCGAGCAAGTAGACTGTTTCGCAAATGCGGCGGATACCGCTGATCATTGAGAAAATCCATCAGCGCAACATACCTCAACCACCTCATCTCCGGCAGGTCAATCCTGTTGGCGTCACTGTACTTATTGCGGTAGTAATCGTGAATCTGTTCGGCAAATGCCTCCCTGCCAGCCGCCTCGTTGTCGGATCGAATCCCGTATAGGTAGTAGCCCTCCCTGAGAAGCATCACTATCTGCTCCTTTGCGTCATTTATTCCGATGGTCTCAAGCTCCTCAAAGAGGCGGTTCCTGGCAAACTCAACAAGCGAGACCTTGAACTCCTCCAGCGGATAGAGCTGGCGCAACTGCTGATAGATCTGGGCGGCCCGGCGTCTGTGACCGGCTTGGTAGAAGCTGAGCAGGGCGTTAATGAGCATGTTGCGATGGCCGTTCTGGAGCGATCCGCGACGACCCTCGTCGTCCTTGTGCTTCTCGATAATGGCCAACTGCGTCCGGTTGTACGGCTCGAAGAACCGCAAGTCGGGTCGCAAAAACACATTCTTTTGCACGATCCGCTGAGTTCCGGAACCGTCCTTTGTGGGCACCTCAATCGGAGCGTCGTAAATGAGTATCGTGCCATTTCTGAACAGATTCTGGAGACTGTGGCCAACAATACGGTCGGTGTTTGTCTCGTGCATATCGATCTCACGGCCGGGTTTCTTCGCCGCTTCCCTCAGTGCCTTGACGGCCCAATAGATGGCGTGCGCGTCCGGATGCCGCCAGTCCATAGGGAAGTGTTTGTTCGGATCGGTAAAATCAACGGGTCCGTATATCTTGTTGATCTCCTGCATCAGCGCCGGGTCAAGCTTCCAGGTATTGCGCAGGCGGTAGGCCTTAGCAAAAAGATCAAACTTCTGCAGCGCCGGCGTCCCTCTGAAATCATCAATCGTCTCAAAGGCCGCCGGTTTGAATCTCTTGGGATTCTGCCTCAGAGATAGATAGGTGTTCACAAATTCATCGTCGGCGGCGAATGACTCGTCCGCGGATCTCAGCGCCGCAATCAGCGGTGTCACGTTGGGATCACCTGCAATCTGCGCCCATTCGATGGGGGCCTTGACCAGGGCTTCAAAATACTCATTGTCGGCGGAGCCAAGCAACGGCTCCATCGCCATAGCCAACTGCAGCTTGTAATACTTGTGCGCATCATCCGATACAGCCCCAATCTTGTGCTGGAATATTCGGGCAAGCTCGTGATAGAGCTGGATTACCTTGGGATTCAGCGGGATCCCCTTATCCCGCAGCAGCTCGTAGCCGTTCTTGACCCAGCGCCACCGCTGGTCAGGCTGGCTCGCCGGTATCGCCACCGATATGTTGTAAGACATATTCCAGGCGTGGAACACCCAGACTGCACCAAAGCGAGGTTGCAGCTTCGTTATCCATTCGGCAAGCTGCCGTGCGTCAAAGAACTGGCCCTCTTCCTTCAGCTTGTCGGCCCGCATCCACAGGATATCTACTACCAGACCGCGAAACGCCCCCATCGCAACGGTTGCAAACGCCAGCGAAGGCGGTGCATTTTCGAGCGGCTCATTGCTTATAAGCTCCATTTCCTGACGCTGGGAGTTGATGTAATCCAGTTGCGTGCCCGCCACAGCAAGCAAGCCGACCCCAACTACTGAACAAACAAGCCAAATTAATGTGTCGCGAAAATGCATAACAAGCACACTTGCGAGCAATCTATACTACGATTCTCGCAATCTCTCTGAAGCTGAAGATCAGCAAGCCGAGGAGCAGCATCAAGAATCCCCTGACACAAACGACAAGCCCTGCCACCCTGGCCACCAATGACCAGCTCAGCAAGCGGCCGGGAACGAGAAATTTCGCGGGGTTGAATTTGTCGAATTGCGGCAACAGCCAAATCACCCACTTGAGCGTGTACGAATAAACCGTGTAAACACTATCACTCATATAGCTAAACGACTCAAGAACAAAGCCGCTGAAATTCGCCGTAACGAAGATCGCGAGGCAGAACATCATCGCCACCGGAAAGGACAGGAAGCTCGCAGCCAGTATACCCAGGCAGGCAAGGAAGATAAGCCGCAGCAATATCAACAGGGCCGCTCTGATGAAATTGGCGGTAAACGTGTCGGCCTTATAAAGCACCTCAAGACCGTCCTCCAGCGGAAAGATCACCACCATGTTATTCAAAGTGACGTTTAGGAACGCGACGGCCAGGTACCCGTCTTCAGCCACGGCATCTGCGGGCACCTCTATCTCGCGAAACGTGCGAATCGGATCCTTGCGCATGGGCGGCTCATATATGGGCGTCACAATCGGCGTGCCATACTTGATTTGTCGATAGTCCCCCACCAGCCACCGGCTGTAGACATATGAATCCGGCGGATTCACCGAGACATCGTATTTGAATCGTATGAACAGTCTCTCCCCCGGATCCAAGGGCCTGACGTTCTCAAATTCCCATAGCAGCTCATGACCTGCAGGAGCAGCTCGCTTTTCGAGTCTTCTTCGTTTGGTGAGCTGGTCGAGTATCTCCTTTTCGCTAAAGCCCGGATAGAACTGAGCCAATTGGCCGGTGGCTTTGAGCTTGCCGTAGTCCTCGGCGGCCTCTTTGCTCACGTCCAGATCGGGCAAGACCAGATTCGCACGGGCCGTGTAGAACTCGTTTGCAGCTTCAGTACGCTCAGCTTCGGTCGCCGCGTAGAAACTCGGCATGTACGCGGTTATGCCATATATGATAGCACAAAACAGAACAAGCAACCCTGCGTCGAGCAATACCACGCCAAGCAGTTTGCCGAACAGAAGCTCGAAACGACGGATGGGCTTGGTGATGACCGTGAATATTTGTCTCTGCTCGATGTCACTCGTTATCGTATACACCGAAGCAACCAGCGTCAGCAGGCAGAGCAGGATACTAGTCAGCGACAATCCGTAGCTGACAAACGTCTGCAGCCTGCCCTTCAACGTACCGTCGCCGGTCGTGGTAAAGCCCAGTACAGGAAGCAAGACCAGCAGCAGGACTACGAAGATAGCAGCGATTTTCATCCGCAGGGCTTGCCTTATAGTATTTACTGCAACAGCCCAGATACTACGCATCGCCGGGGTCTCCCGCTTTGCCTTGGTCGCTCGACTCTCTGTCTTTGTCTCCGGATGTGGGCTTGCCGGTGAGCTGGTCCAACACTCTCTTTTTGATCTTCTCTTGCCCAGCGGCCGCATCGGGCAGCGACTCGACCTCGCTCGTATCGACTTGCTTTTCCGGGGTAGCTGGTTCCGCAGTTCTCAGTCTGCCAAGCAACTGCTCGTCCGGCTTGGGTTCGGATGTTTCCACCGGAGCGACCTTTTCGGTCTTTGGGGTCTCCGACAGACTCTCATGGCCCGCCGGCGCCGAGACAAGTTTATCCAGAATACTATCCTGTGCCTTATCTGCAGCGAGGAACTCGCCGATTTGTGTCGTGCTGAATGCTCCACTTGTCGGCGTTGCCTGGCGCTGGGCCTCGGCCACCGTCTTAACGAAGAATGTTTCGAGCTTATCCATCGGCGAGGTCACCTCGCAGTCGGCGTGTTCGGCTTGCACTATCTGCTTTATCTTCTCTACCGCGCCGTCGCTTATTGCATCGGTGACAATCTGCCTCTTGCTCGTCTGCTGCAGCAGCTCCTTAACCTCGCCTTCCGCCTGGGTTTTGCCTCCGTAAAGAATTGCTATTCTATCACACACATCCTCGACGTCGGCAAGCAGGTGGCTGCACAGCAGGATTGTCTTCCCGCGCTCGGCAAGCTTCTTAATCAGGTCTTTGATTTGCCTTGTCCCGATCGGATCAAGGCCCGTGGTCGGTTCATCCAGTATCAGCAGGTCCGGATCGTTTATCAGCGCCTGCGCCAGGCCGATCCTCCGCGCCATACCCTTCGAATACGTCCCGACAGCTCGGTTGGCCACGGCGGTTAGCCCCACCATATCGAGCAGGGCTTCGATACGCATCTTGCGCACCTGCCGGTCCAGGCCGAACAACCTGCCATAGAAATCCAGCGTCTCCCGGGCATTCAAGTACCGGTAGAGATAAGACTCCTCAGGCAAAAAACCTATCCTGGCATTGATCTTGGGATCCGCTCCATCTCCGCCGAGCACAACGGTTTTGCCCTTGGTCGGATAGAGCAAACCCAGCAGCATCTTCAGGGTCGTCGTCTTTCCGGAGCCGTTCGGACCAAGAAGCCCAAAGACCTCATTATACCGAACTTGAAGATTCAAGTCTTCGACGGCGTAGACCTTGTCCCTGCCCCACCAGTCGGAGAACACCTTCGTCAGAGAAATCGTCTCAACTGCGTATTCCATAGGCCATTCACAATATGAGACATCAGATCGGATAACCGAGACCCGAAACTACCCGGGTGCAGCTGATATTTGCGCTTCTATGCCTCGTGATGCAGTTCCTCGCCGTAGCGCACGAGTCTGAAACTGTTAAACAGGACAACCAATGAGCCCGCAAGGTGCAGTGCTGCCGCTAATGCGGGGTGCAGGAACTTCGACAATGAGATTCCCAACACGATGAACGTAACGCCAAATGCATAGTTCTGGTTGATTACCCTCCTCGTGGCCCGCGATATCCGCACCAGGAACGGTATCCTGCGCAGGTCATCGCTCATCAAGGCTATCGAGGCGGAATTGATAGCCACGTCACTGCCGGCGGCACCCATTGCAACTCCAAGGTCTCCTGCCGCCAACGCCGGCGCATCGTTTATGCCGTCACCGACAACGACCACGGTGTGGCCGTCTTCTCTAATCTGCTCGACAATCGCCAGTTTGTCCTGAGGCAGACAATGCGCCTTGAAGTCCGTACAGCCTAATTCAGCGGCGACGCGATTTGCTACCTCGTTGCGATCGCCGGTCAGCATCGTCACCCTCTTTATGCCGATGTCGGCCAGCTCTTTAATTGCCTTCTGAGCTTCCGGCCTGGTCTTATCCTGCAGCCCTATCCACCCGATGCATTTGGAATCCTTTGCCACATAGAGCGTGCTGAAGCCCTGCTCCTCATGCAGGCTCGGATCGGCCACGTTGCCGATATCTATGCCGTTTTCCTTCAGGAAGCTATCCCGGCCGACGAAGATCTTGGTCGAGCCAACAACGGCGGTCACACCCTTGCCCGGAGTTTCATGGAACTGCTCGCTCGAGGGCAGCGACAGGTTTGCCTCCTTTGCCACCTCTTGAAGGGCTCTCGCAGCGGGGTGTTTGCTCATTTGCTCTGCGGCAGCGGCTTCGGCCAGTAACTCTGCGGCCTCAACACCTTCGGCCGGCGTCAGTTTGGTGACGTACAGTCGCCCCGTCGTAACCGTGCCCGTCTTGTCAAATACCATCGCCGTCATTTTGCCTGCAATCTCCAGGTCTGCAACGTTCTTGACCAAGACGCCAAGGCGAGCCGCCGCCGAGATCGCAGCCACCATGGCCGCAGGCGTTGCCAAAATCAACGCGCACGGACAGGAAATCACAAGTATCGCGATCGCCTGATTCACATTCCTCGTGAAGAACAAGACAATGGCCGCGATCATCAGTATCGTGGGGACATACCACTTTATGTAGCGGTCAATGATTCGCATTATGGGTATCTTAGTCTGCTCAGCCTGTATGATCAGCGACTGGACCTTACCCAAAGTCGTGTCCGAGCCTGCCTTGGTGACCCTCACATCGAGCGCGCCCGTCAGGTTGTTTGTCCCGGCAAAGACTTGCATGCCCGGCACCTTGTCAACGGGCAAGGACTCACCGGTTATCGTGGCTTCGTTGACCGAACTGAGACCGTCGCTGACCTCGCCATCGGCCGGTATGTTGTCACCGGGCCGAACGCGGATGTGGTCACCGGGTCTGAGATCCTTGACTTCCACCTCTTGCTCACTGCCACCGCTGCGGATCAGATTGGCTTTGGTCGGTGTCAGCTTTATGAGCGACTCGATAGAGGCCCGTGCCCCAAGAGCGGTTCGCGTTTCAACCAACTGGCTCAGCAGCATAAGGCAACCGATCAGTCCGGCAGTAACGTAATCGTGAGTTGCAAAGGCAGCCACTATTGCCAGGGCCGCCAACTCATCCATATGCGACTCGCCCCGCAGCAGGCCCTTGACAGCATGTACTACAACCGGGGCTCCCAGCAGCACCGCGGCCGCCAGCGCAAAGAGATCAGCGTTGAAACTGCCCTCGCCATATACGTACCTCGCGATGCGGCTGTTGATCAGCAGCACGACGCCGGCGAATGTTCCCAGCAGTGCAATACTGACGCGAATCTGCTTGCTATGAGTGTGTTCATCAGCAATGTCGTGCTTCAAATGTAAGTGTTCGTGAACCATAATCTCAACATCCGCCCACCAAGCTGGGCTCAATCTCCGGCAGCCGTCCTGCCGGTGTCCGGCGGTTATTCTGCCTCGGCCGTCTCTGTACCCTCTTCGGGTTTCGGCTTGATATTCGGGTCTCTGCTCAACAGGATCCTCCATTCTGCGCCTTCTCGCATGATGAACCTCTCTGCATTGGCAAGCACCTCCTCGACGGTATCCTGGTAGAGATTGTGGACGACAAGCTCGGGGCGTTTTCGATATTCCGGCAGCAAACGCCTTAGGTACTCCCAGTTGGCCCTGGCGTCTTCAACGACCTGAGTCTCGTACGTATGTGCTTCGGCTATCTTCTGGCGAGCGGCACCGTCCACCTGATCCCACAGCATATTCCTGTCTTCATCGCTGACAGTTGGGTCGTGCAGGGCAGCGAAAAGGCGTTCGGCTTCAGAGCCTGCTGCCTCATTCAATGTGTTTTTGGCGTAGATTCGCGCGTTGCTTACCGCAGTCTGACTCTGCTGGCTTGCACTGACGAAGGCCTCGAAAGCCTCGTTCACCTGCAAAGGCCACGCTGTCCTGGTTAGCTGGACCTGCACAACCTTTATGCCGCATTCTATATCATCCAGCCTCTGTTGCAGCAGTCTCCTGACATCCTCGGATGCCTGCGCCAGCTTCTCAAACAGAATCTCGTCAATCGTGTAGTTGACCATTGCCGTCACGACCGCATCCTCGAAGAGGCTCGTCAACAGCGGCGTGACGCTCTCGGTCATCGCATCGAAGTATACCTCCCCGGGCTTGATATCCTTGACGTATACGTTCTTGAAGAACATCTCGGGGTCATCAATTTTGTAGATGAGCTGCCACTTCGAATGCACTATGTTGTAGTCACTGCCCTCGGCGTCCCCCAAGGCCCTCCAGCGTCCAAGGCCAAGTCGCAGGTTCGTGAGCTCAACCTCGAAACCACCCGGACTATATTTTATCTGCCACTCCGTTTCAAGAAATCCCCTTCTGCTTCCGTCGTCTTCCGATGGCACGACGCCTCGCCCTTCACTGCGCGTGAGGCAGTAGCCCTCACTTATCGGGTTGAGTTTCTCCGGCACTCGCCTTGGTCTTTTCGGGCCCTCCCCTATCACGTCCTCCTTTGTTTCGTGATACCAGAACGAGTTGATGGCCAGATTCACCTTCTTCTCAACCGGAATCTTCACCATTTCACCTATCGGATACGGGAATACCCAGTGCGGACCAGGCTCGAGCACCCGGCCCTCCGTCACACCCCGAATCTTACCGAATCGCAATTCGAGCGCTCGTTCATCGGGGTCAACAATCCTAAACCCGGACGCCAGAAAGGCAACGACCAGCGCAAGCATTATCACTTTCAAGATAATAAAGCTGATCCGAAGCGCCTCAGACAAAGACCTGCCGGCAGCATCAAGACCACTGCCCGCTTGTCTGTCCCGCTCGGCGGGAGATGATTCTTTGTTGTATAGTCTGTCGTCGTCTGACATCTTGTCTCACATCCGTCCGTTTCTGCGTCCGGTACCGATCAACTCATTGCTTGGGCTCGAGAGAAGGAATCTCCTTGAGATATCTGAAGGGATCCGAATCAGCCGGCAGAACAACAGTTGTCCCTTCACCCAATGTCTTCTTGAGGGCTTTGAGGTTCCGCAGGAATATTGCCAGCTCCTGATTTTCCTCAAGCATCTTGTAATACTCAGCGGCCTTGGCGTCGCCTTCTCCCTTTATCGCCTCAGCTCTGGCATTGGCCGCCGCCAACAATTCATTGCTTTTGCTCTTGGCGTCGGTCTTTATGCTCGTCGCCTGAGCAGCTCCCTCTGCGATTGTGGCCGCCGTCCGAAGTGTGCGCTCGGCCTTCATTCGTTCGAAGATGTCCTTGCTGACATCCTCATTCACTTTGAGCTGCTTTATCCCCAGTGTCTTGATCTCGATACCGTATTGCTCGCTCATGGGGCCCTTGAGCTGAGCGAGCATATCACCCTGTATCCGCTCGAGCTCGATCTTGTTTGGATCGCTATTGACAAACTGACCGAATGTGTACTGACCTATCACAATATTGCGCGTGTCACCCAGTTGGCTGAGCAACTTGGTCTCGGCTTTCTGAACGCTCCCGACGGCATTCAGGAACTTCAAGGGCTCGGCAATCCGCCAGACCACGTAGGTTTTGACGATAATCGGCACCGCTCCCTTGGTGGTCGTCTCACCCAAATCGTCCTCAAAGACCCGCATCCGCGAATCAAACTTGTGCGCACGCTCAATCGGGCTCGGCCACTTGAAATAGAGGCCCGGCTCGGTAATCTCACTGACCGGCATGCCGAACCTTGTTATGAATGCCGACTCCGTCTCCCGCACTTGAAACGTGACGAGATACACACACATGATGAGGAATATCAATCCGATCAGAATGGGGATGGCTATATGTTTCATTTTGTGCCACTCTCCTGGATGCCGGGTAGATCCCAAAGATCCACGTCCAGCTTCTCCTTAACGTCAACAATATAGACCTGCGGGTCATTCGCGTCGGCGACAACGACATACTTGCGTACACCGGGCAGCGTCTCTTCAAGAACCGCCAGTCTCTGCTCGCGTTTGTAAATCTCCTTCGCCGCCTCATAGGCCTTAACCTGACTTGCGAAACGTTCCCCCGTCGCTTTGGCCAGCGTCGCCTTTTCAAATGCGTAACTCTGTGATTCCCGGAGTATTTTGAAGATATCGCCTCTGGCGTTCGCAAAAGCGGCGTCCAACAGCCGGCCAAGCTCTTCGGCTTTCTCCGTCTCACCATCGTCCTGTGCCTGCTGATACTGGGCAGCGAGGGCGTACAGCTCATACGCGTCCTCCACTGAGCCGGCAAGCGTGCTCAGACTTTTGTTTCGCTCGGCCAGCGCATCCAGAACACTTGCCTGCTTCTTCTGGACCGCTCCGACCACCGCCTGGTAATCCGCCGCAACCTCAACAGGAGGATGGATACCCTGGACTCCTAAGAATACGATCTCAACACCCAAGCCCTCTCGATCCGCCGCAGCCTGGACTCTCTGTGTCAGTATCTCCTTCGCCCGGGCCCTACCGGCCCCAAACAGACTCTCGGCCAATTCAGCCTCACCGACCGCTTGGCTGTCAAGCTCAACGGTTGAACTAGCCGCAAACTTGGTCAATTCGTGGTAACAAATAGCCTCCAATAGTCTGCCCGGATCAACATGGTTGTAGATGTAGGCGTGCAGGTCCTTGATCCGGTATTGCACCGGTATGCTGGCGTTAACAAGACTAACCGGCAGCGCCCCTTCCGTCAGCTCGGCACTTGTCTGCCCACTCGCCACCAGCACGCTGTACTCTTCTTCATAGTGGCTCTTGCCCCACAGCAGTGGCCCACGTTCCGGCTGGCCCGTTTTCGTATCGATCTTCGGCACAAAACCTACGTTGAGCTCCATAACCTTCTGGGTCGGCTCGTTGTAGTCAATTTCAATTGGCCAAGGCCACTTGAAATGCAATCCGGGCCCGCGGACTCTGACCTTGCCGGAGGCATCCAGCGGGTTGCCGAACCGCTCGATTATCACCCCTTCATTTGATGGTACTACTACAATACAGCTCAGAAGGTGAAGTGTGACAGCTCCAAAAAGAATCAAAGCCAAGATCCATTTCTCAAGCAACTTGTAGAACCACGTCTCAGAGACCGTGAACCCAAACTGATAGTCGATCGCACTTGCGAGACTGTGCAGCAACCCACCGGGCTCATTGATGATTCCCAAAAGCCTGCTATCATAAGCCGCCCTGCCGTACTGACCCTTCAGCCTTGGCCGATATATGTCCAGCACTACATTCAGGGCGGTTTCGATGCCGAGAACGACCAGTAGAACGGGGATGAGATAAGTCATTACCCCCACGAGCTTGAAGCTTTGAAACTGCGCCATCGCCAGACTGATCGCCAAGACAAAACACAGCACCGCCACGCTCAGCAACAGGCTTGCCCCTGCCCTCAGCGGCTTCCACTCCGAGTGCGCCGCCATCCCTGTGGCGTATCGGGAGATCAGGAAGCTGACAAACGCTATCGCCGTCAGGATCACCGCAGTAGGCAGCGGCTGCTGCGTCTCGACATCGGCCCAACCGGGTATAATCCTCAACAGATAGAGACCGATGACTATCTGATAGCCGGCCAACAGTCCGGCGAATATTGGAATGAACCACTTCTCAAGTATCTCCGAGCGCCGTTGAGCGGCCGCAAAGAGCGCCGCACGGTCGCCCTTGCCCTCAAAGATGGTGGAGGTCTGCTCGCCCTTGGCCAACTGGCTCAGGTCGAGCCTTTCCTGCTCGGCCAGCGAACGTTGGTGGAACTGGATGGCAAGAATTACCCACACAAATGCCGTCGCAAGGATGTGCCAGCTTACCGCAAAAACCGCGTAGAAACCGCTCCATAGGCCGGTTAGGAAGACCAAGGCGAAGAATACCGTGCACAAAACAAGAGATGCCCAGGATATGCGTTCCGCACGTTTAGCTGAAGGTGTCACTTTCTATTCCGGTCCCGTAATGCGAACAAAGAAACGGTCTGCACAGTATCCAATGGATGTATGTGCATCCTCTTTACAAGCTGAAAGTTTCGTAATATAACAGCAAGCAGTCCCTTCGTGTAGAGGCTACTGTGAAAAAATTGGTTCAAAAACTATGCGAGCGGGTCGCCACAAGACCAAGTACCGGTGGACATCGGGCTACAACTTATGCATAAACTACTGACATTAGCAAAAAACACCTTCACGCAAACCCTGCGACAGCCCATATACGCTATCATCATCGCGACCGCTCTGTTCCTGTTCATAATAAGCCCGTCGCTCACGATGTACACAATGAGTGACGACAACAAGCTTCTGCGCGAGATAGGGCTATCTACGCTTTTTCTGGCCAGCTTGTTCATATCAATATTCTCCGCTTCCGGCGCGGTAGCCACCGAACTGGAGGACAAAACGATATCGACCGTCCTGAGCAAACCGGTCCAACGTCCCATATTCATCCTCGCAAAATTCCTGGGTGTCGCCGCAGCCGTCCTCTTGGCACATTACATTTGCACGGTCGCCCTGCTGATGGCAATCAGGCACGGCGTCCTCGAAACGGCATCCGATACGCACGACTGGACGGTGATCGCCACAGGTGCGGTCATAATCGTCGCCGCCATGTTGTTAAGTGCTTTTTTCAACTATTCTTACGATTGGAGATTTTCATCGACGGCCGTTGTACTTACCGGCATCCTTGCGACGTTCGGCATCGTCTTGCTCGCCTTCATCGACCGGGATTGGAAATTCAATCCCTCGAACAATGGCTTTCACGCCTTCGACATCTACGGGTCTGTACTGCTGGTGCTGGCCGCATTAGTTATAGTCGCCTTGGCCGTGGCGCTATCGGCCAGATTCAACACGGTGGTGACGCTGTCGGCCTGCATGGGAATCTTCCTGCTGGGCCTGGTGAACGATTACGCGTTCGGCAGGTTCGCCGAGACGAAACTGTGGGCGAAGATCGGCCGATTCCTGGTGCCCAACTTGCAGGTCTTCTGGATAAGCGACGCAATCTACGAAGGCAGTGACGTCCCCATCAAGTACATTCTAATAACCGCAGCTTACGCCCTGTGCTATACAACCGCCATACTGGCCTTTGCCATTGCCCTCTTCCAGCGCCGGCAACTCGGCTGAAGTATTTGACTATTTCACGTCTTTAACGACCGCTGTTTCGTCGCAATCCTGCTGCTTGGAGCACTTCGCGCAGTCACTCCAGACCTTCATCGGAAGTGTCTCCTTTTCGACGATGGCGAAGCCCAGCTTCTCGAAGAAGCTCGGCTCAAGCGTAAGCGCGAACACCCGCGGGACCCCAAGCTCCCGCGCCCGCTCCAATGCCGCCCCCACCAACATCTTGCCCACGCCTTTTTCTCTCTGCGAGTCGTCCACCGCCAGCGACTTTATCTCCGCTAAGTCCGACCAGATGACCTCCAGCGCACAGCATCCGATCACACTGTCGGCTACCTCGACGACGACAAATGCCTGCAGATTCTCATAGATATCCGCCATCGAGCGGAATAGCATCCTGTCTCGCTCTGCATGTGAATTGATCAGAGCGTAGATCGCTTTGGCATCGGCAATTTTCGCAGCCCGTACATTCATGGTCGCAGAATATACCCGACCCCCTGCGACTTTCCAACACCTATCCGCCGGGCTCGGACTGTGCCGGACCACAGCTCTTCCAATATGGCCCGTCCTGCGTCTCGCATCCGCGCCCTGCCCGGCCCCGCCCAATGTCTCTCCTGCAACTGCCGACGGGCACGCCCCGTGGCCGGACCCTCTGGGCCATCCCCCGAGATTCAATTGGCTTTGAATTGGCTTTGTTTTTCGCGAGTCTCACGGCCGATCTACCGTCATAAGGCTCTATCAGAGCTGGCTTTGGGCCGATTCTGCCTCACGGCAAATTGGCTTTGTTTTGCAAAATTAACTCGCAGAATTGCGCGCCCGTTTCCACTGATTCGACGTCGTTTTCTGACTTCTGTCTTCCGTCTTCGCATTCCGGATTGGCTTTGAATTGGCTTTGTTTTTTCCGCCCCGCTGACGCGGAATATCACGATAACTCCTTATACAAAACACGTTTAAGGTCGTCTCATCGTCCTGGAAATTGGCTTTGTTTTGCATAATTCACCGAGGAGTTGCTCACCGATGCCGCCCGCATCTGGTATCCTCGATTTGCTGCCTCCTGTCTTCTTCCTGCCGTGCTTTTACTATCAACGATCCCCTATTAGTTAAACAAATACTATACACACCTACGTGTTGGCAGTCAAGCAGATTCTTAGGGAAAAACGCCGGGTCTTGTGAAGTGTCCGGCCGTGAATGGTAACCCGACCCGTCCGTGCTTGTGGGATTGAACGCTCCCTACCTCCCTTCGCCGGCGACGACTTTTTCCGCTTCGGCCAGAAGGCCCTGGATTTCCATGATGACATCACTATATTCCAAATCCCCAGTATCGATCCTGAATGTTGCGATAAGATTGGTAGCGTCATCCTTACGCAATTCGCGTAGTCGCTCGATAGCGGCCATAGCCTCACTAGCCCGGCCGATTTTGTGCAAAGCCATCGCCGTAAAAGCCAAATTTAATGGATCTGGAAGCTCCTTGGCATCAGATAGCATCCGCGCGGACTTCACCAGCGTCTTTAGTGCATCTTCATGAGAACCCACACGGTAATGAGCTGCACCGAGTGTATTTAGGATAGTAGGCTCATTTGGTTCTAAAGCATTCGCCTTCTCAGCTCTTTCAAAAGCCACACGGTATTCCTCAGCGCCCTTGTCCGGCGAACTGATAACCTGCCAAGCCTTCTTTATGAGTTTGTCAGCATCTTCCCACTTTCTAGAATTAGCCATCTGTATAGCCAGCCTGCGAACATCCGAATCAATCGCCACATCGCTCTGCAACTCGCTTATTACATCATGATAGAGTCTGTTTTTGCTGTATAGCTTCTGCACAAGATTCCTGGCACTTTCGGCAGTCTTCCGTGGCTCGTAACTACCTGGAGGCATCGTCGATTCCCACAGCATAACTTCTCCATCACCAATTCCAGCTACAATAGTCTTACCATTGGGACTAAACGCTGTGTCAAAGATGAAAGATTCTGCAGCCAGAGTCAATAGTTCTGCGCCTGTTGCAGAATCCCAAAGCCTGACCCTTCCATCGTAGCAACCCGTCACAATACGTGTACCGTCTGGACTAAATGCAGCATAGACACAATCCGGGTGAGTAAGGTTCATCAGTTCGCCACCAGTCTCAGCATCCCAGACCTTAACTGTCCGGTCTCGACTTGCCGATGCGATTCGTTTGCCGTCCGGGCTGAAACATACTGACAAAATGTAATCAGTATGATTTTGAAACGTCATTACCTCTGAGCCGCTTGACGCATCCCAGATCCTAATTGTCTTGTCGTAACTACCGGAAATGATATGCTTGCCGTCAGGACTAAAGGCGACACACCTGACTTCCCCTTTGTGACCTCGAAACGTCATTATCTCAGAGCCACTTGACGTACTCCACAGCTTAACTGTTCTATCTCCACTACCGGAGACGATATGTTTTCCGTCAGGGCTAAAGGCGACACACCTGACTTCAACTTTATGACCACGCAAAGCAAGCAACGGTGCTCCAGTCGAGGTATCCCACACTCGAACCACCCCCAGATGGTTACCTGAGACGATACGCTTTCCATCCGGACTGAAAGCAACAGACCAGATGGCGAGCCCGTGATCACGCATTGTCCTGATCGGCTGGCTCGTCTGAGCATCCCACAACTTGATGGTAGAATCGACACTGCCTGAGACTATTTGCCTGCCGTCGGGACTAAATGCTATGGATACAACATGATGTATATGCCCGCGGAACTTGAATGATACACGGTCTATCATCATATCCCATAGCTTAACAGTGCCATCCATGCTGGCGGATATTAGGTGCTTGCCGTCGGGACTGAACGCCACGTGCGCCACATTCCAGTCGTGACCATGGAATGTCTTGAGTTCCTCTCCACTGTTTGCGTCCCAGACTCTGACCGTATTGTCGCCCCCCACTGAAGCAATAGTATTGCCGTCCAGACCGAAAACAACTGAAAAGACAGGTCCGACATGTCCACGGATGGTACTTATAAGGGTTCCGGTTTCTGAATCCCATACCTTGACAGTCTTATCCCAACTGCCTGAGACAATTCTCTTGCCGTCAGGACTGAATGCGACTGAATGGACCCAGGTATCATGTCCCATGAGTGTTGTCACCTCAGCACCAGTTTGAGCATCCCACAGCTTAATCGTATCGTCGCCACTACCAGAGACAATGCGCTTGCCATCGGGACTAAACGCGAGGGCATTTATCTCTCCTCCATGCCCTCTGAGAGTTCTCAGTTGGGCACCCGTTTGAGCATCCCACAGTATGATTGTTGAGTCATCATAATAACCGCCCGAGGCAATATGCTTACCATCCGGGCTAAATGCAAGGGCATAAACCGGAGCTTGATGCCCACGGAGTGTCATTACCTCCGCACCGCTTGTCGCATCCCAAAGTTTGATCGTCTTGTCATCACTACCTGAGGCGATATGTCTGCCATCGGGGCTGACCGCTAGCACATTGATGACATTTTCGTGACCTCGAAACCTTTTGTGCTCCTCACCTGTCGCCAAGTCCCACACCTTGATTGTATTATCTTTGTCACCAGAAGTGATGATACGGTTCCCCTCGGGACTCAGAATTGCGTGACGCAGGCGATCTTTATGTGTATGCAGGCTGCTGATAGACTCATCGCGGATGTAATTGAGGCGGTCCCATTCCCAGCTTCGCAGGTCCTCGGGGCATGAATCCAAGAGGCTTCTGACTTGGCTTGCGTTTCCCTCACGGTGTTTTGCCTCGGCTAATTGAATACTGTTCACATAAAGAGTGCGGCGCAGTTCCTCTGCTTTTTCTTTTGTAGCCTCCTCTGCATTTTCAGCTCTTATCCTAGCGACGGATTCTTTCTCTCTGGCAACCGCTTCCTTTTGACGGGCGTCTTCGGCGAGGAAATACATCGCTATACTAATAACTAGACCTACAACAATTGCCGCTGCTACAAGAGCAACTGTTGCTACTGAACCGGCGTGTTTATGGACAAACTTTTTTACTCGATAGATGGCTGTTTCAGGGCCAGCAATCAAGGGCAGGCCGGTGAGGTAATTGCGGATGTCGTCAGCCATTTCGGTGGCTGAGCGATAACGCCTGCAGCGATCCTTTCGCATCGCTCTTAGTGGAATCCATTCAAGCTCACGATGCAGACGCCTTGCCAGCGGCACGACCTGTGTGCCACGACTGGCCGCGATCACCCTGGCCTTTTCCCCGAGACGTGTCAACCGTATGCTGGGCGAGGCCGGCTCTTGCTCGCGAATCGTCTGCTGAATCTCCGCAAATCCAACACCCTCGAAGGACTCTTTCTCAAACGGCAATACGCCGGCCAACAGCTCATAAAGAACCACGCCGAGCGAGTAGATGTCGGAGCGGGTATCGATATCCTGCGTGGCCAAGTCCACCTGCTCGGGGCTCATGTATTCCGGCGTGCCCAGGAGCTGGCCCTGGAAGGTAACGAAGGTCTTGTCCGTGAGCGGCTGCGTGATCGCCTTGGCAATCCCGAAGTCGATGATCTTGGGCACGGCCCGGTCGCCGTGGACCGATACCAAAATGTTTGAGGGCTTGAGGTCTCTGTGGATGATTCCTTTCTGATGGGCATGGTGCACTGCCTCGCAGACTTGCTCGAACAACCTCAACCTTTGTTCAATATTTAGCTTGCGCTCGTCACAGTACCTGGTGACAGACATGCCCTTGACGTGTTCCATTACAAAGTATGGCCGGCCGGTTTCGGTGGTCCCGGCATCAAAAACATGAGCTATATTTGGGTGGTCCAACAGGGCCAGGGCCTGACGCTCGGCCTCAAAGCGAGCTATGACCTGTCGCGAATCCATGCCCGGCTTGATGATCTTGAGTGCGACTCGGCGCTTGACCGGCTCTTTCTGCTCGGCTAAATAGACGAGACCCATGCCCCCTTCGCCGATCAGCTCGAGCACCTCATATCGGCCGATCTTTGTACCGGGACCGTCAATCCGAGTAGAGGTGTCAAAAGTGGCTTTTGCTTCGACAGCGGGAGATTCGAGAAAGCCACCTGCTGCTTCATCCGCGTGCAATAGTGCCTCAACTGCGGCCCTTAGGTTGTCGTCGTCCTTGCAGGCTGCATCCAGATAAGCAGCTCGCTCCTTGGGATCAGATATGTCAGCGGCCTCGTGGAAGATTTGCTCAGCATCCATCTTCTTTACTCCTTCGTATATTGCCCTTCTCTGCCTCCACCAAGTATGGCGAAAACCAGCGCGAATTCGGTCCACTATTTTCCGAGTTCTTTCAAAAAATCTTCTCGCAGCACGGATAAACGGAGAGTGGAAAAACTTGGGATAACGAAATAGACCAGTGCCGCCAGAAGCCCTCCAGGCCCAACTACCACCAACCGCAGGCACTACTGGTGCAGTGGAATGTGGTTACGAACCGCCTGTCATTCGGTTGTACAGCCAAGCCCTCGCGTATTTCCAATTCCTTTTGGCAGTAGTCAGAGAAAGCCCGAGCGCATCAGCAGCTTGTTCAATGGTAAAGCCTGCAAAATAGCGGAGCTTGACCAGATCCGCCTTGAGTTTGTCTGAGGCGGCGAGTTCGGATAAAGCTTCATCGAGAGCAACGATATCCTCGGAGGGCTCTTCGATCGCCAGATCGGCATCTTCGAGGGTGACGCGTCGATACTGGTCTCCTCGTTTCAGACTCTTCTTGCGTCTGGCATTGTCAACAAGAATGCGTCTCATGGCTTCGGCCGCGGCAGAGAAGAAGTGGGTACGACTCCTCCAAATCTGGTCTTGATCACTCAGCAGGCGCAAATATGCCTCGTGAACCAAGGCCGTAGGTTGCAGGGTCTGTCCAGGCGCTTCTGCCTGCAACTTCTTTTTGGCCAGGTATCGTAGTTCCTGATAGACAGCCAAGATCAACCTGTCAACGGCTCCTTGGTTGCCTGCCTCAATCTCATTCAAGATGCGTGTGACGTCACTCATGGTTCTGCCCGCAATTCGGGCCGTCCCAGACCCACGGATATTCTCTCAGAAGTGCAGTTGAGTTTCAAGCTCGACGGCCCCTGGAGGGTTGGCATAGGGCACCGTGTCAGGAGAGCCTGTGCGTGCGAGGGTAAGACGGTTCAGTGCTTGGCGCCTTTGATAAACTCGTGTGGGAGCCGTACGATTGGGGGCTGAAAAGGTTAGAAAAGTCTGGAAAAACGGGCGTGGCTTGTGTATCGTATTGCGGATTTTGTATTGCGCATGGTGATTTCCGGTGCCAAGCCGCCGGTTAGATAGTAATGGTCAGTTATGCGATTCATTCTTATCGACAAGATAGTCTCACTCGAAGCCGGCAAGACGATAAAGACGGTCAAGACCGTCTCGCTGGCCGAGGAGTATTTGGGCGATCACTTCCCAACGTTCCCGGTGCTGCCTGGCGTGCTCATGCTGCAAGGGCTGATCGAGTCGGCCTCCTGGCTGGTCCGCCAGACAGAGGACTTCGCCCACAGCATGATATTGCTCAAACGTGCCAGAAATGTAAAATACAGGAGTTTCTTGGCCCCCGGCGCCCGGGTAGAATATACCGTCGACGCCAAGAGCATCGAAGATGATCTCAGCAGCTTCTCCGGTTCCGGCGTATCGCAAGGGCAGCAGATTGTCGAAGCAAGATTCAGTTTGAGGCACTTCAATCTCGCCTCGCAGGACCCAACAATGGGGGCGGTGGATGCAAAAATCGTAGACGCCTTGAAAACACGATGGAAGCTGTTGAGCAGCCAAGAATAAGATAGCAAGGACAAAGGCAGAGATAACACTGGAGGTAACAAGCATGGCGATGAGCCGCGATGAAATCGTGCAGAAAGTTCAAGAAGTCCTGGTCGATGCATTGGGAGTCGACGACGACGAGGTCACGCCCGAGGCCACCCTCATGGGCGACTTGGGCGCCGAGAGCATTGACTTTCTCGACATAGTCTTCCGATTGGAGAAGGCGTTCGCAATAAAGATTCAGCGGGAGGATTTGTTTCCCGCCGAGAGCCTCATGAACGACGCGGAGTTGATAAGTAACGGCAAACTAACGGAAAAAGGGCTGGCCGAGCTGCGAGCGAGACTGCCGCAGACGGACCTTACGGCCTTTGAAGCGGACCCCGATGTCAATAAGTTGGCCGACCTGTTCACCGTCAACGTCATCGTAAACTATGTGGAGAGGAATCTTAACGCGGCATAATAGCGGCCCCCGCTCAAGGTTCCGTTTTCCTTCAACTCTCGCCGAGACCGGATATGCGTTGGATGTGGATAGACAAGTTCGTCGAGTTCAAGAGTGGCAGCAGTGCTGTCGCCGTCAAGAACGTGACGCTTGCCGAAGAGCACCTGCACGATCATTTCCCGGGCTTTCCGGTGATGCCTGAGAGTCTGATGATCGAGGCAATGGCCCAGACAGCCGGCATACTCGTCGGTCAAGTGAGGAACTTTGAGGAAAAGGTCATTCTCGCAAAGATTAAGAAGGCCGAGTTCTTTGACTACGTCAAGCCGGGCGACACACTTAGACTGGAGGCTGAGATCGGATCTGTGGCCCGCGAAGCGGCAAGCACCAGCGGCAGGATTACGCTCATCCGTCACGAATCGCCCGAGCAGGCGTCTCGCGAGGATTTGACCAAAGACACGACCCCAGGCCCGGCCGAAAGCCAGAAGCTGATCGCCGAAATAGACCTGATGTTCAGCCACATAGACCAGAACCTGGCGGGCAAGAAGTTCCCGGAGGAGAACTTCGTCTTTTCCGGCAGCACATTCGAGTCGCTTCTGCGTTACCTGCCTTCAGATAGTGCCGGTTCCAGCGAGCACCGATCGGAGCAACAGTAATGGATTCAGCTCGGGTAGTCGTGACGGGCCTCGGTGCCGTAAGCTGTCTTGGACTCACCGTTGACGATATGTGGGCCGGCCTGACTGCGGGCCGATCGGGAATAGGCAGGATCACGGCATTTGACCCCGTTGGCTTTAGCTGCAAGGTGGCGGGCCAGGTCCCCGACTACAAAATACAGAAGTACTTGCCGAAGACCTACCGCAAAGCTGCCAAGCTGATGTGCAGAGACATCGAATTGGCCATCATCGCGGCAAACGAGGCCCTCGTCAACAGTGGCCTGGTCACTAAAGGCATCGATCCTGACAACATTAACATAGATCCGACGCGTGTGGGAATCAACCTGGGGGCGGGTCTGATAAGCTGCGATCTTATCGAACTTGCGCCGGCCGTGGCTGCAAGCGCTACCGACGGCAAGTTCGACATTCGCAAATGGGGCAAAGAGGGTTTGGAGCATGTCACGCCGCTTTGGCTGTTGAAATACCTGCCCAACATGCTGCCGTGTCACGTTGGCATAATTCACGACCTCCAGGGACCAAGCAACACGATCACGTGTGCCGAAACCTCCGGGCACATTGCGATCGGCGAAGCGGCTCAGACAATAGCCCGAGGAGATAGTGACGTCGCCGTCGCCGGCGGAGCCGAGGCAAAGGTCAATCCCATGGTAATCATGCGCCAGTGCCTGCTCGGTAGGGCTACCAGCGAAGGCAACGATGATCCCGAATCGGCCTGCAGGCCATTCGATGCCCACGCCAAAGGCTCGGTCTTCGGCGAAGCCGGTGGCGTCGCAATACTCGAAAACCTTGAAAACGCCGCCGGGCGGGACGCCGAAGTCCTGGCCGAGATAGTCGGCATCGGGCAAAGCAGCAGCATCAATCCCGAGTACGAGCATATCGAGCCCGATGGAAGGGGCATTGCAATAGCAATAGAGAAGGCCCTGCAAGATGCAGATGTAAGCCCCGCAGAGCTGGACTTGATTATTCCGCACGGGACCGGGATACCTGCAGATGATCTGGCGGAGGCAAAGGCTATCCAGACTGTGCTGGGTGACAGTGTGTCGAAAGTTGCCGTGTGGCCCACCAAGAGTATGCTCAGCACGACAGGGGCCGCCTGTGGCGCCCTCGATGTCATCGCGGCCGTGCGAGCGATATCCGAGGGCACAATACCGGCTGCGAAGAACCTGGAGAAAAAGGCGGACGGCTGTGAGCTGAACATCGTTCGCCAGCCGGCGCGCATGGATGTCAAATACGCGCTGTGCTGCGGCTACACATACGGCGGGCAAACGGCAGCGCTCGTGCTCAAGAAATTCGTTGCGTAAACGTAGGACTAAATGGCCGACAGAGACGAAGACAAACGAGTAGTAATAACGGGAATGGGCATAGTCTGCCCTCTGGGTCACGACGTCGAAACGGTCTGGCAGGCGATTCTTGCGGGGCAGAGCGGGATGGCAAAGACCACCGTTTTCGACGCATCGACCTTCCCGACAACTTTCGGCGCCGAAGTAAAGAACTACGACTTCACCGAATACGTCAATAGGCCCGAGCGCCATAGAGGCAGCAGCCGGGGCGCAGGTTTTGCCATCGGAGCGGCGGCGCAGGCCTGCAAACAGGCCGGCATCGAAATAGAGACCGCCGGCCCGACCGACGGTGTCGCCCGCGAAAGATTGGGGATGTATCTCGGTGCGGGGGAAAGCTCCGTCAACAACGACGTATTCTTCGCCGCAATTCTTGCCGGGTGGGATACAGACAAGAACGAGATGGACTGGGACAAGTGGGCCAAGGTGGCGTTCGGCGGGATGGACCCGGGCTATGAACTTGAGCAGGAAGCAAACGCACCTCTTGCACACATTGCCATGCTGACCGGCGCGCGTGGCCCCGCACGGAACTGCCTCACCGCCTGTGCGGCAAGCACGCAGGCGGTTGGGGAAGCCGCGACGCTAATCCGCGCCGGTGACGCAGACGTAATGATCGCCGGCGGCGCCCACTCGATGATACACCCTCTCGGTGTCACCGGCTTCAATCGGCTCACTGCCCTATCTACAAGAAATGACACTCCTGAAACCGCTTCACGACCGTTCTCAGCGAGTCGAGATGGCTTCATACTGGGTGAAGGTGCAGCGATTCTAATCTTGGAAAGCCTCGGTTCGGCGAGAAGAAGAGGCGTGGAGATTCTGGCTGAAGTTATGGGCTACGGTAGCAGCGCCGATGCTTTTCGCGTCACCGACATGCACGAGGAAGGCCGGGGCGCCATCGCAGCGATGACCGCGGCCATTTCCGACGCCGGCATCACCTACGGGGACATAGACTACATAAACGCACACGGCACGGGCACGAGCGAAAATGACTATATCGAAACCAAGGCTATCAAAGGCGTCTTCAAGGAAAAGGCCAAGGGTATCCCGGTCAGCAGTGTCAAGAGCATGCTCGGACACCTGATCGGGGCAGCAGGGGCGGCCGAGCTGATCACATGCGTATTGGCGATTCGCGACAACATCGTGCCGCCGACTATGAACCTTGACGACCCCGACCCCGAGCTGGACCTCGACTACGTGGCGAACGCACCCAAGAAAACACCCGTCAATATCGTTATGAACGAGTCGTTCGGATTCGGTGGACAAAACGACGTGGTAATAATCAAGCGTTTCTCGTAAACTCTGGCACCGACCATGAGACACGAGCGACCGGTCACGAGGAACCGGATATGATTGACATCAAGCAGATACGAGAGAATCCGGAGAGATTCAGGCAAGCTGCTATGGACAAGAACTTCGACGTGGATATCGAAGAACTGTCGCGCTTGGATGACTCACTCCGGAACGCAAAAGCCAAGCTGCAGGAGATCGCCACCGAGAAGAACCAAATCGGCAAATCGATCCCGAAACTATCGGAACAAGAGAGACAACAGGCCCTCGCCCAACTGTCCACACTGAAGCAAAATGAGTCCACCTATCAGACGCAGGTCCAGGACGAGCAGCCAAAGCTGGATGAGTTGATGCTTCAGGTCGCGCAGCCTGCCGATGAAGATGTGCCTCTCGGCAAGGACGACACGGAAAACGTGGAGATACGCAAGGAGGGGCAAATCAGACAGTTCGATTTCGAACCCAAGGACCACGTCCAACTGGGTCTGGCTCTTGATATCATGGATATCGAGCGAGGTGTGAAATTAGCGGGAACGCGGAACTACCTGCTCAAAGGCGACGGCGCACTGCTGCACTGGGCCGTCCTGCGATTTGCGATGGACTACATGGTCGGCAAGGGTTATGTCCCGATGTCGGTGCCGCTTCTGATGAAAGACGAAGCGATGCAAGGCACCGGCTACTACCCCGGCTCCGAAGATCAGACCTACCGCATGGAAAAGGACGGGCTCAACCTGGCGGGGACCGCCGAGGTGCCCCTGACGGCCTACCGCATGGGCGAGATCGTAAAGGCCGACGAGCTGCCGCTGAAATTTGTGGCCCTGTCGAGCTGCTTTAGGCGTGAAGCCGGCGCCGCCGGAAAAGACACGTACGGCCTGTACAGAATCCACCAGTTCGACAAAGTCGAGCAGGTCGTTGTCTGTGAAAACAGCGTCGAGCAGAGCAATCGGTTCCACGGAGAGATCCTGGCCAATGCCGAGGCTGTTATGCAAGCGCTGAACCTGCCCTACCGCGTGGCAAATGTATGCACGGGCGATCTCGGCAGGGGCCAAGCCAAGAAGTTCGACATAGAGGCGTGGATGCCTTCTCGCGAGAGCTACTGCGAAACGCACAGCGCCAGCAAGTTCTATGAGTTCCAGGCCAGAAGAATGAACCTGCGCTACAAGGACCCCACCACCAAGAAGAATCTCTTCTGCCACACGCTTAACAACACGGTGATCGCTTCTCCGAGGATACTCATACCCATTCTGGAACTGTACCAGAATGCGGACGGTTCGGTCACAATACCGGAGGCTCTTCGCCCATACATGGGCGGCAAGGACCGAATTACAGCGCGATCCTAAAGAGCAAGCAGCTCGACCTACTCAGTCGACTGGCTCGAGGTTTTCCAGCTTTTCCAGCATCGCTTTCAGCCGGTCCTGAACATCCTTTAGCTTCTCCTTGGGACGCTCCATTTCACGGACCGTCTCGGTAGACAACGTGTCACCGTCGTCTATCACGTAAGGGGTAATGAATATGATCATCTCATTGTTGGAGGCTACGACATCGTTGTGACGGAACAGGCCACCGACCACAGGGACATCGCCGAATAGTGGAACCTTCCGTTCGACAAGGCTATCTTCCTGGAAAAGGATGCCGCCGAGCATGAGCGTTTGGCCGTCCGGCACTATCATGTTGGTCGTTGTCTCCATCTCGGTCCTTACCCGCACATTATTTACCATTTGCGGTGTAAGCTGTGAGAGCATGACCTTTACGATCATATCCACCTTCTTCTCCGGAGTGATACTGGGGCGGGCCTGCAGCGCCATACCTACTCTCTCATAGGCGTAGCTGGATGTGGTCATGCCGCTTACCTGCGAAACCGACGTATCCGTCTGGAACGCAATATTGCTACCCTTGAAGAAGTCGGCCTCTTCGTTGTCCTTCGTCCATAGCGTCTGCTGATTAAGAATCTTCGCGTTAGTTGTCTTAACCAAGAAATCAACCAAGGCGTACACGTTCGTATTCACACCAAGCACCGTCCCTGTTCCCGTTGTAACACCGCCCGCACCGGTTGTTATCGCGCCATCGGTGGCAAGAGCAGTGAGCTGGCCAATCGCCTCAATCGAATTCTCTCCCAACGTGCCAAACGCTGCAGGATCCGTCGCCAGTTGCACGCCGAGAGAAGTCACCTTACTATGCGAGACCTCCACAACTACGGCCTTTAGCATCACCTGCTTGCCCGGTATGTCCAGCTCCTTAATGGTCGCCTCTATGCTCTCCATAAACTCCGGAGGGGCGAGAACGAGCAGTGACTTACTGCGAGGGTCAGGAATAAACCGCACCCTTCCAATGACGTTGCTTATAGGCTCCTCATTAATGTTCTGCCGTCCGGTGTTCCACCAGGGCCTGTATTCGCCACTGCTTCCGCCTTGGTCGCCCTGGTTGCCTCCACCACCGCCATCACCACTCTGGTCTGTTTCTTCCATCGTGTACTCGCTGAGCCCGCCGTCGCTGCGCTGGATTGTCGCGGTAGTGCCCTGCTCGTTGAACAGGGCATTGAGAAGCTCAGCCAGCTTTTCGACATTTGCGTACTTGACCTCTATGACCCTCGGTACTTCAGCCATTTCCTCTTCGTCGAGCTCGCGTATCAGCTCCTCGATAACGTCGTATGCCGCGGGAATCTTGCTGATCACAATTATCTTCTTTGTCCCGGGGACATTCTCAAACGTTAACTGTCCGTACAACGGGCCGACAATCTTCTGTCGCTCCTGGCTCCTGCCGTATATGAGGTCGAAAATACTGAATCTGCTGCTCGAGCTGTCCTCGCTGAAAAGTGTCTGCAACAGCTCGGCCAACTGCACAGGATCCGTGTTGCGAAGCGTGATTATTCTCGGCCTGACCTCGTTCACATCCAGCGGAACGTCCCATTCCTTTATTTGCTTTCTGATCTTTTCCATATTGTCGGGCGAGGCAATCACCGTCACCTGCCCCATCGTCGGAAACGATATCACCTTTACGGTTTCCCTTGCATCGACCGTACGCGAGCTATAGCCGCGCGCGCTGTAACTCGAGAACCGACCAGACTGCTGTTCGTAAAGACCATCAAGATTCTCTTTGATCTCGTCAGGGTCTGCGTGCTCCAGCGGAAATATTTCTGTCAAGAGATCACCCGGAGGAATATCTATCTCCGCGATCATTTTCTTGACCATCTCCCGCAGCTCTTTCCTGCCGAAGACCATGACCTGGTTTGTCTGCTCAAGCGGCTCGATCAGAATGCTCGGCAAGAATTCCGTTCCGGGCATATCCTGGAACCCGTCCTCAATGCTGCTCTCCACCTCCCGCGGATCGGCATACTTGAGTTGGACTATCTCGTATTCCGACTCGACCGGCTCTTCCTTATCCAATTCCTTTATCCACTCGCCGATCATCTTAATACCCTCGGCTGACGCCTTTGCGATAATCCACTTGCGCCGCGGCTCGGGGATAAGGACAACAGGTACATCGCCCGACGTAATCACCACCGACGACGCAGCGCCACTCTTTGAATCGCTCTTCTTGGTAGGTGAGCTGCCACTCGGAGGCCTGGGTGGACCGGAGAACCGGCTTGAGCCGAACCTTCTGTCCCTATCCCTATCCCGACTGTAGCGGCTGCTGCGCCCCTCGGTCTCACCCAACAATATGTTCAGCATCTGCACGATTTCCGTGGGATCACCATAGCGAACGTCGAAAATCTGGGTCTTCGCCTGCTCAGCTTCCGGCACATCGAACTGTTCGACGATCCGCTCAAGCCGCATCAGATTCGCCACCGTATCAATCACTAACAGACGGCTCGTACTTTCATCGGCGGTGATGTACCCATGCTCACCGACCAAAGGCTGAATAATCTCAATCATCTGAGCCGGATTGTAGTTATCAAGCCTGATGAACCTCTGGGCTACTTGCTCTTTGTTCTCAACCATGGCAAGGGGCTGCTCGGCCGGTATCGTCGGAACCAGACCAAGCCTGGCCTCAGTGATGGGTTTGAGGTAGATCCGGTCCTCAGTCTCCTCGGCCACGTAGCCTTTCATCAGCAGCGCGCTGTAAATCAGCGAAAGAGCTTTGCTTCGAGGCACTTTTTTCGGTGCGTATATCGTCACCTTCTGCTTTATCACTTCCTCGTCCGGCAGTACCGCCTTTCCGGTCCAATCCGCGATCTTGGCGATGATCTTCTTAACCTCAACGTCCGTCAGATTCACGGCCTCCATGGGCTCGCCCGACTCAGACACCTCGTTGGGCTCGCTGGGCTTGTTGGGCTCGTCGGGCTTCTGCCTGTCCGGCCCAATCCGCTGCGCAGGCTTGTTAGGCTCACCCGGCTTGTCGGGCTCCTCCGGCTCGTTGGCATCAGCCGACTCCTCCGGCGCGTCGGCATCGGGCTTCACCGCAGGTTCGTTTGCTTCAGCGGGCTCCTCAGCTTCCGCGCGCGCAGCGAGTGCGCCACCCGTCCGCGCCCCCATACCGTTGCCTGCCAACCCTGCCTCAATGGGGTAGAAGCCGACTCTCCAGACTATAACGACAGCCGCGACACAAACAACGATCCAGAATAGTATTCTTAGCCGTTCCAATTTAGTCACCTCATTTCAAAAGTGTACCTGCCGCTTGGCATTTGCCCGTTCATATACTTCAACCCGAGGCCCTGTTACTCCTCGGATACGTCGTTCGGTTGTTCCGTCGCTTCTACCTCATCCGGCGGTCCAGCCTCATCTCCCGGCGGCGGCCCAGGCCGTCTGCCTCCTTCTCCGCGCCGCCTGCCCCCAAATCTCTCACGCATCTGAGCCCGGAACTGTTCTCTTTCTTCCTCGGTCATGTTCTCAAAGCGCTCTCTCATTCGGGCCCTTTCTTCGGGGGAAGCCCCCCCCCCTCTGCCTCCGCGCGGCCCAGCATCGAATCTCTGCATCCGATCCCGCATTTGCGACCGGAACTGCTCCTGCTCGGCCTCAGACAAGTTGGCCATCCTCTCCAGAGTCTCTGCTCTGCGCTCCTTCAATTCGGCTCTTTGCTCTTGGGAAGGTTCGCCGCTCGGTCTGGTCCCACGTTTGGGCGTCGAGCTTACCGGCTGGATCTGTTCGGCCGACTCGACCTCGGCTCGCCAGGTCCTGATCTCTCGTATCCCAAGGCCAATCCCGAAGGCGGCAAGAAGCACCACTACGGCAATTACGATCGACGTCACTGTACTCAGATGTTTCATTAGTTGCACCTCTCTTATGCTATCCTATCGCCGGCCACCGTCGCGTCCACGTCCGCCACTTGGTCCCCGGCCACGACCTTCTCCGCGTTCGCCGCCCGGCCCTCGGAAACCTCCCGGCCCGCGGTCGCCAAATCGCTCGCGCATTCGTTCCCTGAACTCGGCCCTTTCGGCCTCCGACATATTCATGAACCGTTCTCTCATCATGCCGAATCCCCCGGGGCCGGGCATCGGCCCCTCTCGAGGCTCAACTACGACCGCCTCGGGAGCCTCCGGTCTCTGGCCCCTGCGGGCCGGCCGGGACCCCGGTCGCCTCGGACCGCCCGGACCCGACTCGCCTGACGAAGTGATCGGTGTGAAGGTTTTCTCCCTGCCATCCCATTCGATCTTGACCCGCGTTGCCTCGATAGCCACAACCTTCGCGTCCCCCACTGTATCACCGACCTCGTACCATTTATCGTTTATTAGCGCCCTATTGCCCAGTATGCCAATAACGGCCTGGACCGGGTTTTGTCTCGGTGGAGGCGGCGCAAAGAGATTCTTCTTCTTCAGTCCATCTGCGACAGCCTTCGAGCCAGCCAAATGCGTCTTCATGTCCTCGGGACTCGGATCAGCCCGCAACTCAGCCATTCTGACCATGTTCTCGGCCTTGGCCGAGGTCGCAAGAAAACTGGTGACCTTAACCAAGACCATAACTGCCAGAAGCACGGAGACCCCGACCAGCACGGCCGGAATGACTTCCTTTCTATCCTCTGAATTGTCAATTGTCATAAGCCTACCTACCTTACCGGCGTTCGCGCCCACCATCCCGCTTCAACTTTTGCAGCATATTTCCCACGATATATACCAGATTTCCAGTCACCCACGTCAGCCGAGAAACAGTACCACCCTGCCCCGGTCATCACATGCGGCGTTCCATCCCCTCCACAGCCTGCTTCCTTTGCTCGTCCGACATACTCTTCCACTTGGTCTTGGCCTCGGCTTGCTCCTGCTTCGACAGACCGTTCCACTTTTCCAGGAATTTGCTCCTCAGTTTTTCAGATAGCTTTACTCCAATCCAAGCCAGCACGTCTTTTTCCGCCGGAGCAGCCGCAACCTCCCTCTCTACGGGTTTCACCGCAACGCCCTCAGCCGGTGCCTTCTTTTCCCCAACAGACTTTCTTGATGCATCCTTCTTCGGCCCACCAACAATCGTCGCAGCAATCGGGGCAAAGACCTTTTCTTTCCCGTCCCACTCGATCGTGACGTCCGTCGACCCAACAGTCACTATCTTCGCGTCCGCTACCTTGCCGCCCGCGCTGTACCACTTGCCCGCGATCAGCACCTCACTGCCCAAAATCCCCGACACTTCCTTGACCGGGTGCTTACGAGGTGGTGGCGACGCAAACAGATTCTTCTTCTTCAGTCTATCCGCGTCCGCCTTCGACTCGGCCAAATGGACTTTCATATCATCGCCGTTCGGCGCAGCGCGCCTCTCAGCCCTGCTGACCATGTTCTCGGCCTTGGCGGTGGTCGCGAGAAAACTGGCCATCTTCACCAAAACCGTGACAGCCAGAAGCACTGAGACCCCCACCAGCACAACCGCAGCCAGCTTCTGCTCCTTTTTTGAGTAATCGAAGCCCATTTATCCTCGACCTACTTAACGAACGTTGACACCGTCAATTCCAGCTCGACTTCCTGTCGCTGATCCTGTGGCTTCTTGGGATCACACTGGATCTTCATCTCCTCTATACCAACCAGATACGGATTCTCCTTGAGATTGGCAAGCAAATCGAGCACCTGCCCGAATCTGCCCTTGCCCGTGCATTTCATCCGTAGCAATCGGTACTCACCCTTCTTCTTGCCCAGAGGCAGAACCTGCAGAGGTTCGCTCTTGATACCAGCTCTCTTAAGCTGTTCGTTGAACTTATCCCTGAACAGGAACATCTGCTGCTCCTCTGCTTTCGGCATCTCGAATACAGGCACAATCGCAAACAAGGCCTTCTGCTTGGCCTCATCAAGACCGATGGCATCCAGCTTCTCTCGCGTGGCCGTAAGCGAGTCCCTCACGTCCGACCAGTCGTCGTACCACTTCTTGCCAAACGTGAACACGAGAATGGCCACGGCGCATGCGGCTCCAATCTTCACTGTCCGTCTCTCACTCGCACTAAGTCGCTCTAACATGATTCCCCTAATCTTCACCCTCAAAGTGTAGCGCTCTTCTTGGTGAAATTCCTATAGTGGAAAGTCATACCGAATTTGACCTTCTTACTCTTACTATCAACCGTCGGATTCAGGAGTTTCACATCCGTAATGCCCTTGCCGTCCAGCAGTGCCTTCTGAAACTCATATAGCTGCTCAGCTCTCTGGGCCTGCCCTCGGAGGGTTACAAGTTGGCCTTTCTTGAAATGGAGGCTGTCCAACATAATTCCATCGGCTGACCCCGAATTGATTTCATTGAGAAGCTGCAGCATATCGGGCCTCTGTCTCGCAACAGTCCTGACCAGGTCCTGCCGACGCTGGAGTTGTTCAAAACCCGCCCTGGCCTCTAACTGACTAAAACGCTTCTCCATGGTCACATCAATCACATAGGAGACAGCAAGAAGCACAACCAACATCGCCACCGCAATGGCCCCGGCCGTTATCGGCGAATACAAGGCAGGTCCTTTCTTCTCCTTCCTATCGGGGGCATAGATTCCCTCAAAGAGACCAAGCTCCTCCGCGGGCGCTTCGAGGGCCATCAGTGAAAGGCCCATCGGCACTCGATAGTCGTAGATTTCTCCGGCTTCAATTTCCGCCCGCGCACCGAACTGCGCGATCTGAGGCAGAGCGGCCTTTGCATCTATCCCCGCCTCGACAAGACAAGCCACAACGCCTTCGATCGCGCCACTGCCATCAGAGAGCACGTAAACCGGCACGGCCGCCGGTTCGTCAAAGTCGAAAGATCCCAACACGCTCCTCATGTCCTGCGAGAATCTCTCAGTGGCTTCGGTCTGTTCGAGAACACCCCGATCGTCAACACCCGAACTCTCCCACCTCACGTGCCTGAAATCCTCCATTCCCATGTCCAAGACTGCCGCATGACTCAGCCGCCCATTCCCGGCCAGACAGACTTGGGAATCTCGTGCCCCCAGGTTCACAATGACAGCCTCTTTTTCGCTTCCGCCGAACAATACCCTCCACGCCTTTACGACGCCCTCACAGTCCAGCAGTATTTTCGCCGGCCTAAAGCCAGCCACGTGCCTGACAAAACCCTGCAGAGGTTCGCGTCTGGCCGCTGCCAAAGTGACGGTCATCTCGCCGTTCTGCGCCGGGCTACTCCGCCAGGCCAGCTCCATTTGATCGGTCGGCAATGGCAGCAGAGTCTCAGCCTGCATCTGAACCACAGCGGCGGCTTCTTCTTCAGCCACGGCCGGCACATCCATGCGATAAAAGGCCACCCCCGCCGATCCGTACCCGACTACCGCTGTCTTGCCCTTACCCGTCTTGCTTCGGCCTTTGGCATCGGCCGACAAGCCACACTCAGCGGCAAATGGACCCCACTTTTCGTCGCCCGCCTCGCTGCTTTTAGTCCAGAGAAGCTCAAGCACCCCATCGTGCCTTGCAAGCTCCACTGCCTTAAGCTTGCCGTCCTCTTGCGATATCGCAATTGCAGACGCTCGGGTCCTTTTGCCGGTCACACTGCTACTCATCAGTTACTTGCTCCCTGATACCAGTAAAGTATCTCATAAGGCGATGAAGTTCTATCAACCACCGCCTCCGTGGTTACCGTCGCGTTGCTGGCCCCTTGCCTGTCAGCCGTCGCAACACATCGAATCGTATACACGCTGGAACGCGTCGTTATGAAGCTGGCAATCCGCTTGAATGTGTCGATGTCCACCGACTCCACGCTCATCACCTCTGCGATGCTCTCCATCCCGTACAGCAGACCCGCTCTGTATGCGATGATGTTCTCGGCGAGCTGCTCAGCATTGCCATCTGCCCCCAATAGAGCAACCAGAACTTCCTCCGGCGCCGTATTGATGTTCACTCTTCCGGGTATCTTCTCCTCATTACTGACCGTTATTTGGTCCGCTATCTGATTGAACGTCTGTAAATCGATGGGCTGTGCCTCATCCTGATTCCCGCCAGAGCCTTGGGGTTGCTTCGGGCTATTGTCACTGATCAAATCGCTGATACTGCTGTATCCGTTATTGGGACGGTTATCGACAATCCACTTGGCCTGGGGCCCGCTCAGGCCCAGCGATCCCCTGAGCTGCCGTTCGTTACCATCGTTGATATTGACTCGTGCGCTGCCGGTGGCATCCGTATTCTTGTCGTACGAATAACACGTCAGATATGCGATCCACCCCTCGTCCAGCTCATCATCTCCATCATCGGCAGGCGGGCTTTCGTCACCGTCCCTTTCGTTGTAATCCAACTGCCCGTTAAGATTCGTATCTTCCCCGTACAGCAATTCCTCCGTGACGCCCCTGACCAATAGCAACTCACGAATAGTTCTGAAAGGGCCGTTACGAATCGTATAGCCGAAGTCCAGATTCTCATAGTACCCCCCTTCCACGCCTTCTGTGCTCACGGTGTCGTCACTGTCACGCCAATCTATTATCGCGTCGGCTATGTCCTGCTCCATATACTCCAAACCCATCAGTTGGTCTCTTGACGCGACATTCACGTTCAATTTGCCCAACTCGTCAACGACCCGCACTGAGAACTCACACTGCCTTAACATTACATTATTGAAGTCCTCGTCATTGTCGCTCCAGAGATCCAACAGACAGTCACTCTCCCTTTCGTCCTCGTACAGCACGGCCATGGCTGTCTCAATCCCGGCCCGACAGGCCCAACTGCACCGAACCTCCCCCATCCTCGCAACGGTAACCTTAGTGTCGAGTCGGCTGGTCCGCCCGACGGCAGCAACGATCACCATCAGCAACATTACCACCCACAGCACCGCCACAAGAACGAGCCCCGTCTTATTACGTTTAGTAGCCATTTCTCAACTGAGCTTCGATGCTCCGATTCTCTTCTCTACTACCGACCGGGCGGCGTGCCGAGATCACCGCCACCTCCCCCGCTGCCCGGGCCGCCGGTACCACCCGCACCACCGGTGCCTCCGGTACCAGATTCGCCGCTCTCACCACTCAGGGTCTCGGCGCTGTCGCCCGCAGACCTGACAAGATTCACAAACACGGACTCCATAATAGGCGTTCTCCGGCCCTGTTGAACCGCTACGATATTCACTTCTACCACTGCCGGGAGGGTCTCCATTTCCTCGGGCCACTCCACCGACCATTCTTCACCGTCAAAGTACCTCACCTCGAAAACGTCGATATTCTCGGCTATCACCGTCAGAATTCCGCCCGGATCGAGGTCTCGGTTGGGGTAAGGCCACAATCGCCGCATCAGCATCGATTTCTCCTCATCCTTCACCAAGTAGTACTCTACTTCGTATACATCGCCTTCCGGCTGGCCTGCTCTGGCCTTCGCCCTGCCCACAGTGTGCAGCAACATATAGCTGACAGAACCATCCCCCGTATCCTCGGTGATCCCGATCAGCGTCGAATTGGCGACGTTGGGATCACGATATAGATTGACAAGGTCACGGGTCACCATGTTCGACGCGAAGCTGACCTCGGCGGCCATTTCAACGGTCTGCTCGACGATCTCCGCGCTTGTCGAAATCGCCTTGAGGGTGCTAACGGCGACCAGGGCTACAAATCCACCTATCGTCGAGGCCACAAGCACCTCAACAATAGTGAAGCCCGCTCTGCCAAAGCACCTCATTTTCCGCTCACTACTGCCCACCTTCGACCTCCGCATATAGACTTACTCCGTCGAGCCTCGTATCCACGGAGATGCTGTGCGCACGCTTGCCTTCAACCCAGGTAACCGTCACGGTGACCAGATAAAGACTGTCAAGCTCCTCGTATTGTGTTTCCACTTGCCAGTGGTAGCCGGGCTCAAACTCCAGATATTCTCCCTCGGTCTGATCCGTCTCGATGAACGTATCGATTCCCGCTACGTCAATCAAACGAAGCTGTCTCTCTACAATCGATGCCGCCGTCTCATATTGCCGGTTGAGCCGTGTGTTGCTCAGAGACCTCGTGCTGATCGCCGCTACAGTCACTACGGCACCGGACAGGATGACGCTGGCCACCACTGTCTCTACCAGATTAAAGCCCTTTCTGTTTCTTCTTGCTCGGCCCATCACTCAGCGTCCAAATCCACAGTAACAGCCTCAACTTTGTCTGCGGTGCCAACATGTATCCGTCCCTTCCCGGTGGCGGCACAAACGCTTACCGTGTAGTGAGTCTTGCCGTCGCCTATCTGTATCACAGCCGACTCGGCACCACCGCTCGGCGAAAAGACTATTTTCTGCTCGTCGCCACTGTCGGTCGATGTGTTGCCCGTGACGGACGTGATCTTGATATCCTCGAATTTGACGTCTCCTTGGAATTCGACGGGCCTGCAGTAGTAATCCCGCACCACTACCTGCTCCGTCGCCCCGGTCTCCTCGTTGAACCCTGAAGTCGCCAGCGCGAATCCGTTGTTCTCCAGGTCCAGGTGTATCTCGTAAGGCCGTTGCTGTTCAATCGCCATTATCCTCGCATACTTAGCTGTGAGCAGAAGATCGCGTGCGGTCTTGACCACCAGCAGCCGCTTGTAAGTCCCAACATAGATGCCGCCGCCAAGCCCGGTTACGACCGCGATAATTGCAACGACCACGAGCAACTCCGTCAGCGTGAAGCCACGCTGCTTCACCCGGGCTCGCGCCCTCGGATCTCGTCTGTTCTTTTGCTTAGTCAGCTCCATAGTCTGCAGCCACCGGTCACGCCCAGCGATCCGTACTGCCACACCTCTGACGCCACGTGCGCCACCTAATCGTTGATAATGTCTGCGTCGTCACCCTCACCGCCATCCTGACCGTCTGCTCCGAGGCTTATAAGATCAAAACTGCCCGGGTTGTACTCGCCTTCGGCCACATAGATATACGGATTGTCCCACGGATCGAGGAGCTGACGTTGCTTGACGTAGGGCCCGTTCCACTGCTCCTCAAGATCCGCCGGCGCCATCAATAATGCTTCGAGGCCCTCCGAGTCATCCGGTAACCGTCCACAGTCAATCTGGAACCTGCCGAGGGCATCCTCGAGGATCGCCATCTTGGGTCTTGCCAAGTCCCTTTTGGCCCTGCTCAGGTGCTTGTATACGTTCGGGGCCACAAACGCGCCCAGCATCGATATGATGAGAATCACCACCAGCAGTTCCACAAGCGTAAATGCCCTCCTTTTGCACTTGTTCCGCCTCATCTGCCTACCTTTCATATGAACACATCGAACTCCCAGTCCCGACTTCTTGCACTTTCAACCGTGCCTTTCGAGTTTCCCTACAGCCCCGCTGCGCTGAATTGGGTCACAAATATAGGAAGTAGCGCAGCGGCAATGATAAAGCCGACAACCAAAGCCAAAAGCAATATCAAGATCGCGGGGAAGATCGCCATGAATTTGCTTATCGCCGAGTCCGCCTCCGAATCGAAAGTCTCGGCCGCGTTTAGGAGCAACTCGTCGAGCTTGCCCGTCTGCTCACCTATGGCAACGATCTGCACAAGTAGTGGCGGGAAGTACCCCGACTCACCCAACGGCCCAGCCAAAGACTCACCTCTCTTGACCTTCTCGGCCACGCTGTCAATCTCTGCGCCCAGCACCTCGTTGCCGAGCGTATCTCGAACAACACCGAGCGCCTCCAGAATAGTAACGCCCCCCTGAGTCAGCGCTCCGAGCGTCCTGGCAAACCTGCCCACCGCTATCGTCCGCAGAACAGAGCCCAGAATAGGCACCTTCAGCTTGAATGAATCCCAACTGACTTTGCCTGCCGACTTGGTCCATCTGCGAAGATAGTACAACCCCGCGAGAATCAGCAACACCACGATCCACCCGTGAATCGTTGTGAACAGACCCCGCGCAAACATGCTCGCCCCCATGAGTATCCGCGTCGGCCACGGCAATATCGCGGTCTCGCTCATCGTCCCCAGAATGTTCGGCAATATCCACGTGACTATGATAATCACCGACACGAAACCGAGGCACAGAACAAAGATGGGATACGCAGAGGCGTTCTTCATGCTTGTCTTGATCTTCTCATCGCGACCCAATATCTCCGCCAGCTGGCCCGTCGTTTGATCGAGAATCCCACCCGTCTCACCCACTCGTATCATAGACAAATACAGCGGGCTGAAAGTTGACCCCTGCTCGCTCATAGCCTCCGACAGTGACTGTCCGGAGCTTACCGACTTGACGAGCCGGCCGAACATCTCCTTCATCCCCGTCTTGTGCTGCTGCTGGCGGATTAGCTCAAGGCAATTCAACAACGGCAGCCCCGCACGCAGGGCAGTACCAAGCTGGGTCGTCATAGTAAGAGTGTCTTTGCTGCTGATCCTTCGCGAGCCAAAGTTGAACAATTTGCCCACATCCAGATCGAGCCTCTCGGCGACAGAGACGCCTGTTTGCTGCACATCCTCGGCCAACTCAGTGACGAACTGGCCCTTCTCGGCAAGCGCCACGACCGCGCTCCTGCGGTCGACAGCCTCTATCGTTCCCAGGATGTGCTCTCCCCCACGGTCTACGGCTTTGTACGAAAACTGTCCCAAGACTCAACCTCTCATCCTGAATTGAACTTGCGAAGCAGAAACCACAAGGCATGGTGAGTCAAACAGCAGGCCGATTGGCAAGCGACGAACCACCAATCGGCCGGTCGAACCTCTGCTTTGGGGTTTACGGCGTTAGCCCTTACTCTTCCTCTGTTATAGTCTTTGCGACCCTGAAGACCTCCTCAGGAGTCGTCACACCATTCAACACCTTCGCTATCCCGTCGTGCACCATGCTAACATGGTCAGCCGGCGCGCCTCTTATGATCTGCTCGGTGGTAGGTTTGGACGCTATCAACTGCCGCAGCTTGTCCGTTACTCTCAGCAACTCAAATATGCCCGTCCTACCGCTCATACCCGTCTGACCACACTCATGACATCCCTTGCCGTGATAGAACTTCGTACCGGACTGAATCTCTCCGGAGCCATTCAAGTTCTTCAGCAGGACCTCGTCGGGATGGTACGACTCCTTGCAGAGCGGGCAGATCTTCCGCACGAGTCGCTCGGCCAAGACCGCTTCCAACGAGCTTGCCAACAGAAACGGCTCGACACCCATGTCAATCAGTCTCGTTACCGCACCGGGCGCATCGTTGGTGTGAAGCGTCGAGAAGACAAGGTGCCCGGTCAACGCAGCGCGTATCGCTATGTTAGCCGTCTCCCGGTCGCGAATCTCTCCAACCATAACGATGTCGGGGTCGTGACGCAATATGTGCCGCAGCCCGGTGGCAAACGTCAATCCTCTCTTGGGATTGACCGGCATCTGGTTGATCCCTTCGAGCTGATATTCCACCGGATCCTCTATCGTTATCATCTTGACGGCCGGTGAATATATCTCGCTCAACGCCGCATAGAGTGTCGTAGTCTTGCCACAGCCGGTGGGCCCTGTGACCAGCACGATGCCGTGCGTCTTGCGAAGGCATTTCATGAAACCTTCGAGAGACTGGGGGTTCATTCCCAGTTCCTCAAGACCCATTAACGACGCAGTCCGGTCCAGGAGCCTCAGCTCGATGGCCTCGCCGAACACCGTCGGAATCGTGGAGACGCGAATGTCGATTCTGCCGTTCTTGCCTACGAACTCGATGTGGCCGTCCTGGGGAACAAATCGCTCGGCGATATTCATGTCCGCCATTATCTTTATTCGGGAGATTATGGCCGCTTGAAGCCGCTTTGACGAGGGCGTCTGCTCGACGAGCATCCCGTCGATTCTGTACTTTATCTTGACCCGGTGCTCAAATGGCTCGATGTGAATATCGCTGGCGCGGGCCTCGATCGCCTCCAGAATTATCAGGTTCACAAGATTGACCAAAGACGGCTCCCTGGCCAGCTCGTGTAGTTTGGCGGGCGAGAAATCACCGTTTTCCAATTCGCTGCCGGTCCGTTGTTCTGCCGGAACAAGGTCGTCCATCATCCTCGCCACGTTGCTGCCGTAGAACTTCAGTATGGCGTCTTCCATCTCCACCGGATCGGCGAAATACCGCTTCACCGGACAGCCGGTCACGAGCCGCAGATCATCAATAACTTGCGGCTGAAACGGGTCCGTCAACGCCACGGCCAATCGCCCGTCCTCGCGCCAAAGGGGTAGAACGTTGTACTTGCTGACAAGTTCGGCCGGCACGAGCCCGATCATGTCCGTGCCCAAAGAGACACCCGCCAAGTCAACCTTCTCTATCCCTACCTGCAGCGCAAGTGCCTCATACAACTGGCCTTGCGTTATGTACCCGAGATCCAGCAGTATCTGGCCCAACGGCCGGGCTTGAACCTGCTGCTCGGCCAGGGCAATTCTCAGGCCGGCTTCGTCCAAGTAGGATTTCTCGCGGAGCAACTCGCCGAGCCTCTTTCTCGAATTGCTTCTTTCCTGGTTGTTCATTCGTTTGCGGCCACCTCAAAATCAGAATTACGGTTACAATACAAGTCTACTCAAATAAAGAACTTATGTCAAGCCTAAACCCGCCCTGCGTGCGCTGCATTTATACGTACACAGGTAGATCGCTAACATCAATAAAACAACAAAACTTATCCAAAACAAAGTAAAATAGATGTAAAACAACGTAATGGGTTCCTTACAAAGCGCTTACGGGGCCTCCACGGCCTGCCTACACAAAGAAGGGGCATCTTGCGCAGCCGTCGAGCCCGCGCAAGCTAACCCGCAACTACTATAGTGAGACGCTTAAGAAACGCCGTTTGTTACAGGAAAATGTTTTTTTATCGGCCAAGACCGCCGTTTCTGGCCACTTGCGGCGCACAGCGAAGAGCGGAACGGCTGTGACGAATATGCTTCGTTTAGGGGTTGTATGAGAGTATAATAACATGTAGGTAGGATTCAGCTGGAGGTGTGCGGTGTGACGGAGAAATACAAGTCTATCGGCGCGGTTCTGAAGGAGTCCAGCTCAGAGAGTAAACGCGCAGAGAATGCGCCAGCAATACGGGCTTTCTGAAAGGGTAGAAAGATGAAATCCATGAGAGTGTTTACAGTTCTGGTTGTCGTCGTGTGCCTGGCCGGTAACGTATCGGCGGCCCTGGTGGCGCACTACGAGTTCGAGGGCAACGCCAACGACAGCGCCGGCAGTAACCACGGCACAGAAATCGGCAACCCAACGTATGGACCTGGGGTGTTTGGTCAGGCAATTAACCTGGATGGCGACGGCGACTATGTGGACTGCGGCAATGATCCAGCCTTCAACATAACAGGCGAGATTACAGTCGCGGCTTGGGTGAACATCACTTCACTGCCTACCGAGTGGATAGGCATCGTCACCAAGGGAAACTCCGCCTGGAGGATTTCTAACGCCGGCACGGAAACGAGATTCCACTTCGCAGTCTGTGGTGGTCCTCCCTGGATTTTCGTCAACGGCGAGACCCTGGCAGGCTTTGATGAATGGCACCACGTCTGCGGAACGTATGATGGATCGGTGCTCCGCATATATCTGGACGGTTCGGAAGACGGCAGCACAGCCTACGCCGATGGGATAACCACCAATAGCTTTAGGGTCCTGATCGGCGCAAACGAGGAGCGAACAGACCGCGTTTGGGACGGCCTTATCGATGACGTGCGCATCTACAGCCATGCGCTGAGCCAGGAAGATATCCAGCTACTGATTGAGCCGGAAGAACCGCCGGAGCCTCCTGCTGATGTCAACGGCTTTACCTATCAGGGACGTCTCATGGACAACAACGCCGCAGCGGATGGACTGTACGACTTTGAGTTCAAGCTCTACGATGCCGCCGATGCCGGCACCCATCAGGGGGCCACAATCACAATAGAAAAGCTTGACGTGATTGACGGCTACTTCACGGTGGAGTTGGACTTTGGCGATGGTGTGTTCAATGGCGATCCTCGCTGGCTCCAGATTAGTGTGCGGCCCGGCGGCAGTGCCGGTGGTTTCACCGCCCTTGGCCCACGTCAGGAGCTGACGCCTGTGCCCTATGCCTTTTATGCGCTGGCGCCAGGTGGAGGGACCGATGGAGGAACCGGTGGAATTGGCGGTAGCGGGACCACCAACTACATTCCCAGGTTCAGCAGCAGCAGTTCCATTGGTAATTCGGCAGTCTATCAATCCGGCGGCAATATCGGAATTGGGACAACCAGCCCTGATGCAAGACTAGACGTCAACGGTCAGGTCAAGATCTCAGGTGGTTCACCGGCGGCAGGCAAGGTTCTCACATCCGATGCGAGTGGCCTTGCAACCTGGCAGACTCCTACTGGCGGCGGTGGTCCGGATGGCGATTGGGCTGTTTCGGGAAACGACATGTATGCGATGCCTTCGGGCAACGTGGGCGTGGGTACAACGAGCCCGGGGGCAAAGTTGGAAGTGAACGGTCAAGTGAAAATTGCCGGTGGTTCACCCGGTGCGGGCAAGGTTCTGACATCCGATGCCGGCGGTCTTGCGACTTGGCAGAGTCCAACCGGCGGCGGTGGTGGCGACAACTTGGGTGATCACACCGCCACACAGAACATCAAGCTCAGTGGACATTGGCTGTCTTCTGATGGTGATGATGAGGGGATATATGTTGCCGAGAACGGCACAGTCGGTATAGGCGGGTTTCCGATCACGGTCAGTGGCGTACGACTAGATGTCGCTGGTGAGATTTACGCCGATGGTATGGCTAGCGAGGGGACCATCACGGGTTGGAGCGATAGCGGCTACGGGCTGCAGGGCTCGAGCCCTTATGGCCATGGCGTGCATGGCTGGACCATCAGCGGCTACGCGGGGTACTTTGATGGCAAAGGTTACTTCAGCGAAGAAGTCAACATAGACACGACTTGGGCAGCGCTGCGAGTCAGCGGCGATCAGGCAATCTGGTACGACGGCACAACGTTTAGCTGGGGATACGGGGGCTCCGCGAACTGCTTTTACGACCCCGTCGCGATTGGCACATCAGCCCCTGGAAGTTATACCCTTGCTGTCAATGGTTCGGCTGCAAAAACTGGTGGAGGTAGTTGGGACAACTTCTCAGATGCCAGACTAAAGGAAATCAACGATGACTACGAACATGGTTTGTCCGAGATAACCGGGCTCAATCCCGTTAAGTACAACTACACGCGGGATAATGACTTGGAGTTGCCCACAGAAGAGCAGTATGTAGGCGTTGTTGCTCAAGAGGTTCAGAGCGTCATTCCCGAAGCCGTGAAAGAGAACAGCGACGGCTACTTGATGGTCAACAACGATCCAATCATCTGGGCGATGGTCAACGCAATCAAAGAGCTGAAATCCGAGAACGACGCCTTGAAGCAAAGGCTTGAGGCCTTGGAATCCAGAATCCAAGATGATTACCCCGCTGCCATGAAGGAGGCTTACGATGCGATCCAATAGTCACAACTCGTTCGGCCAGAGGCTCTTTCTGCTGCTTGTGCCACTGCTGCTGATGGCGGGCCCTGGCAATGGCCAGTACAGGATTGACTGGTATACGATTGACGGTGGCGGCGGGACGAGCAGCGGCGGGCCGTATGTGCTTACAGGCACAATCGGTCAGCCGGACGCGGACTGGTGTGTGGGCGGGCCGTATGAAGTGCTCGGCGGCTTCTGGCCGGGCGGACCAATCCCGGCTGCGGAGTGTTTTCCGTCCTGCCGAGCCGATTACTCGGAGTGGCTTTCCGTCGGCAAGCCCGACTGCTGGTGCTACGACAGGCAGTGTCACGGTGACGCCGACGGCGCCAGGTCCGGAAGTGCAAAGGCAGGCTACTACCATGTCGGCACGGCCGACTTGAACGTGCTGATCGCCAGTTGGCTTGTTAAGGAGCCGCCATTCGGGCCGGGGATTGCCTCCGTGCCCGACGGCATTTGTGCCGACATCGCGCATGATCGAGCCGGTAGTGACAAGAGCGGCTACTATCGCGTTGGGCCGTCCGACTTGAATATCCTCGTTGCCAACTGGTTAAAGAAGGAGCCTCCGTTTGGCCCGGGCATCGAGCCCGATTGCCTGGACTGTCCGTAAGAGGGGGCAATGCCGGTATCGAACGCCCCGGGCATCCAATTATTGCTTGCGTTGAAACGGCGTTTGGCCTATATTGGTGGGGGACAGATTATGGATGAGAAGGGCCAAATAGAGCTGTTTGACAACCCGCGTCCTGAGCGAGACTACTGCATTACGATCAGTTGTCCCGAGTTTACGAGTCTGTGCCCGAAAACGGGCCAGCCCGATTTTGGCCGGATCATCGTCGAATACTGCCCGGACAAATCCTGCATCGAACTCAAGAGCCTGAAATTCTACATGCAGGCGTATCGAAACAAAGGCATCTTTTATGAGGCCCTAACGAACGATATACTGGATGATCTGAGCGGCGTCTGTAAGCCGCGGTGGATGAAGGTTACGTCACGATTTACGCCACGGGGTGGAATAACTACCGAGGTGGTTGCCCAATACAAGGCTGAGAAAAGCAACGGTACTCATCAGAGGTGACAAGATGGCGATAGTATTCCATTGCGAGAATTGCGGCAGAAAAATAGAGGCGGCGGACAGTGCGGGGGGCAAGTGGGGCAAGTGTCCCGCGTGCCACAAAAAGCTCTACGTGCCGAGTCCGGAGGCAGATGAAGAGCTCAAACTGGCGCCTGTGGATGAGTCGGAGGAAGAGAGGAAGAAGCAGTTGCTGGCCGAAACGTTCAGACTCACTCAGGACATACTACAAGAGCGAGAGGTCCCAGAGGGCCCCTCGTCCATGGGGCCCGCTTATGAGATAGGCGATAAAGAGCTGACCGAAAGGATCATCAGATATTTGCGGACGATGGCCAGCGGCGACCTGGACGAAGGAACGAGACTTGCCGATGCGATCGCGCCTTATGGTCTTCAGGCAACAAAGATACTCGATAAGATAGGGCTTAGTGAGATGCCCGAGCCGGAACTGGCTGATATTCCTCCGCAGGTACTTTCAGGTCTGATAAGAAATCTGCGCACACGAATAAGTTAAGGGCAAGCATAAGGCCTTGCGGGGCGTTGCGGAGGTCCCGGAAGAAGGGCTCAATCTGTAAACTCACCACGCGTGTTATCGGTCTGTAAAGAGCATGCGGCGGATGTCCCCTCCCGTTTGGTTGTGGCGGAATCATTGCGTATATTTTAATTGGACAAGGTGAAACTGCTTGACTCGGACTTCGTTCAACGACAACTTGGGGGAAACTCGCCATGGCCAATGAGGAAACGGTCGTACACGTCACTCATGAGACAGTGACAAAGGTCGGCGGCATAGGGGCCGTCCTGCATGGCTTCTTCACCAGCAAGTCCTACCTCGACGCGGTCGACCGGTCTATCCTGGTCGGTCCATTGTTCACAACTGAAGGCCCTGTGTCGGATCGGCTTGGGCCGGACGGCGAAGTGCTCTACTCGTCCGTTGACGGGTTTTTGAACCGCGGCTACGGCCCGGCCTTTCGCAAGATCGAGAGTTACTACAACGTGGGCATCGTGTACGGCAGGCGGACCTTCGTCGACGCGCAAACGGGCACAAAGAGCTCGCCAGAGGTGCTGCTGATCGACGTCCGGCACATGAGCAAGCAGCCGATCAACGAATTCAAAGGACAGTTATTCGAGGAATTCGGCGTCCGCAGCGACCTGTACGAAGACCTCTGGGAGTACGAACAGTATGTGCGCCTGGCTCCACCGGCGATTGCTGCACTGAAGGCACTTGGCGCGGCCAAGGAATCGACGACGATCATCTCCCACGAGTTCATGGGAATGCCCACCGCATTGGCCGCTATTCTGGAGCCATGCTGCAATTTCAAAACGGTATTCTATGCTCACGAGGTGGCCACGATGCGACGCATTGTGGAAGAACACCAGGGGCACGATACCATGTTCTACAATGTTATGAAGCAGGCCCACAAAGACAAGCTCTATGTAAATGAGGTATTCGGCGACCAGAACTGCTACTTCAAGCACGGGCTGGTAGAGGCTTCCAGATACTGCGACCACATTTACGCGGTAGGCAATTACGTAGTGGACGAGCTGAGATTCTTGGCGCCGGAATTCGAGACTGCGGACATCAACATAGTCTACAACGGGATACCGGCGTACCAGATCAGCGTTGCCGAGAAACTTGCCTCCAAAAAGAAGCTGCAGCAATATTGTGAGAACCTGCTGGGCTACCGGCCTGATGTGGTGTTCACCCATGTCACACGATTGGTCAAGAGCAAAGCACTCTGGAGGGATTTGCGCGTCCTGTGCTCATTAGAAGATGAGTTCAAAAAGCAGAACAGAACCGGTGTGCTATTTCTGTTGTCGACGGAGGTCTCACAGAGGAACAGTCGGGATATTCACAATACGGAGTCGGCGTATGGCTGGCCCGTCGCACATCGCGAAGGCTGGCCCGATCTCTCCGGCGGCGAGGCAAGCTTCTATACGTACATCCAGACGTTCAATGCCAGGAGCAGGAACATAAAGATCATCTTCATCAACCAGTTCGGCTTCTCGCAAAGGCATTGCGGGCAAAGAATGCCGGAGGACATGGAATTTGCGGACATCAGGAAGGGAAGCGATGTGGAGTTCGGCCAAAGCATCTACGAGCCGTTCGGTATCGCGCAACTCGAGCCGTTGACATATGGTGGGATATGCGTGTTCAGCAGCGTTTGCGGATGTTTGGGTTTCCTGCGAGACGTGACAGGGACGGAGAATGTGAAGAACGCCATTGTTGCCGACTACACCAACGTAGGTGGCCTCGAACACGCAGACCTCGAAGATTTGCTGCAAATCGACTGGGCGGTGCGCGACCTCGCGGAAGAAAGCGAAAGCCAGAAGGTCGCCGGAGAAATCCTCGCACGTCTGCCGCAGAGCGAAGCTGAAATAGAGAGCCTGGTTCAAACCGGGTACTCTCTGGCTCAGAACATGAGCTGGGACGTCGTGGTCAAGAGCTATCTGTTGAGTAGTCTGCAAAAGACCCCGTACAGACAGCGCAGCAACGGCGCTTTTACACGGGCCTAGAAAACCGCTGAATGGAAAGTGAACCTCGGCGAGGGTGACGCTCAATCAAGCATCTATCCGGTCCTCCCGGTGAAGAACACGGATTGTTCGGCAAGTACCATGCTTGGCAAATACTACTCGTCCGTCACTGGCCGCATGGTTTAAGCCAGTGCGCTGCGAAGCGGACCAGGTCGAAGCCATCAACTCTATTGTCGGTGGCCAGGTCGGCGATGTAGGGCGCGTCTTCCACATGCCATTGCTCGGCGATAATGCAGAAGTCACTAAAATCAACGAACCCGTCGCCGTTGCAGTCGGGAGATGCCGGTTTCGGGACGAGCTCTCCAAAGACTCCATAGCCTGAGCCATCCTGCTGCTCACTTACCCATACGGTGACGAAGTCGCCACCCTCGGCCATGGCCACATCAGAATACCACTGTCTGTCCGCTGTGTGAGTGTTGAGCCTGAGTTGCCCACCGAGCCGAGTCCCGTCAGAGTTGTACCGCTGTCCGAAGACATCATAGCTTGTGCTGTGTTGACCCTTGCTCTCCCAGACGATTACGAACTGGCCGGCACGGCTCATGGCCACGCGAGGGGCACCTTGATTGCCTTCGGTGTGTGTATTCACGAGGAACGGCTCACCGATCGGGACACCGTTTGGGTCGAAACGCTCAGCAAGAATGTCATAAGGCCAGGGGCCACACGCCCAGGCTATGACCGAACTACCGCCGGGATCCACAGCTACCGACGGCCCATACCACCGGCCTCTCAGGTCTTTGGTAATCTCAACTACGTCCGCCTTGGGCGTGCCATCCGCATTGTACCTGCGGAGCCTGATGTACTGGCCCAACGGCCGGTCGTCCATGTCACCATCGCGAAGCCACGTCACGACAAAGTCACCGGAATCATCCATCGCCACATCAGGCACACAGCCGTGCGGAAGCTGGCTGATTGTAAACTCGTCCGCCTTTGGGACACCGGCAGCGTCGAACAAGCGGCCGGCCACGCAGTTTTTGCCGACATAGTCCTGGCCGCACCAGCAGCCCCAGACTACGACAAAATCCCCGCTTGAATTCATAGAAATCTTTGGGTTCCACTGCGGCCCTTCAGTGACTGTATTAACCACAAACTCATCCGTGACAGGCTCGCCCTCTTCATCGTACATACGGGCCACTATGTCGGAATGACCGCTGTCCGCGGTGGCCCAGACGACCACAAAGCTGCCGGATGAATGCATAGCGACAGAGGGGGCCCAAACGCCCACATCGATTTGTGTCATATTGATGTTGAACTCATCGCCGCGAGCAGCACCGTCAGCGCCGAAACGCTGACCGTAAAGGCCGCCGCCTCTGCCATCTAAGAATTGGCTCCGCCATACGACGACGAAATCGCCGCCGGCATTCATGGCCACGGCCGGGTATATCTGGTCGTGGGTGGTATAGGTATTGATCTGGAGTTCAGCTTGGCAGGCCGTTACCGCGAGCAGAGCTACAACTACCGACATAAAGCTACGTCTGGACATACCGGTACCCTTCCGTCTCGTATGGGAACACTTATTCCGCGAAAACGTCGATTATACGTTGACGGCTACTCATTCAGCCGGCCCAACATATATGACGAGGAAACCGAGCGTTTGTTACAAAAAAACTCTGTAAAAAATATGTAAAGCGGAGATCCTCAATGGCAGAACCGGCAACTGATCATTCCGGCAAGGTGCCGCATTTTGCCATTTCTCGGTCATTGCGAGCGAGGCCCTTAGATTACCTCAGGGTGTACTCCGCCGAGCACGAAACCCGAACAATTTCGCAATAGGAGGGTATTAGATGTATCACAGGTGCGTAGAGAAATACCTTGCCTCAGCGGCTGCTGCTGTGGTAACATAGTTGCAGCCGAGATGTGAAGGCGGGCTGATAATTGTCATAACCATTATATTCGGTTTGCCATCATAACCTATCTGCCCGTTCATTCTTCTCACCCCGCCTTCGAGAATGCTCAGCTACCGGTTTGCGTGCGCAACGTCAATTTGAAAGGGCGGAGAAATGAGAGCGGCAATCCTACTGGGCCTTGCGATAGTGGTATGCGCGGGAGAGTGCGGACAAGCTGTAACTCGTCTGGTGCCGGATCAGTACGCCACAATTCAAGCAGCGATCGACGACTGCAACGACGGCGACGTGGTTCAGGTTGCCCCCGGCACCTATACCGGCGATGGTAACAGAGACATAGATTTCAAAGGCAAGGTAATAACTGTCAGAAGCGAAGAGGGGCCAGGCACCTGTGTTATCAATTGTCAGGGATCGGAAGATGATCCTCATAGGGGCTTCTACTTTCATAGTGGAGAGGAAGAAGACTCGGTCCTGCAGGGCTTAACTATCACTGGCGCTTATATGAGTGTGTATAGGGGTGGCGCGATATACTGTTACCAGAGTAGCCCCACCATCAGAGAGTGTACATTGGTCCGCAATATCGCCCGCGCGGGGGGAGGAATTGCGTGTTCAGCATCGAACTCGCTTATCGTTGGGTGTATTATATCCGATAATTTGGCTTCCAGTAACCCGCGGAGTTGGCTTTCATCAGGCGCCGCCGGTGGAGGCGGAGGAATATATATTGTCGGTCACCACCCCATAGTCGCCAACTGCATCATCAGTGGCAATCGCAGCAGCGAGTATGGAGGGGGTATCGATTGTGCAGGCGATCCTGCTTTTGTCAACTGCACAATCTACGGGAACCGCACAGGCTACTACGGCTACGGCGGCGGAATACTGTGCAGGTATCCTGACACAGAAAAAGGCGGTGTTATGCGTAACTGCATCATATGGGGAAACACAGCCAGAACTTGCCAGCAAATAGCAAATCGGGGGGGAGGCATAGCAGGAGAGATGCCCCTTGAGCTTGCTTCCTGCATAGTTCAGAATGATGCCGACGCTATCTGCACGCTCGTTCCTATAGAGGGGAATTGGACAAGCAAGGAACCATATTTTGCCAATCCCGGCCACTGGGAGCCATACGAGCCAAACGATAGGCCCCCGGGTTATGTTGATTATCTCTGGGTCGACGGCGACTATCACTTGAAATCCCAAGCTGGCCGATACGATCCTGACAGCGGCACTTGGGTCACGGACGGCGTGACAAGTCCCTGCATCGACGGTGGCGATCCCTTCTCCCCAATCGGGCAAGAGCCATTCCCGCATGGGGGCATCATCAATATCGGTGCCTATGGCGGCACAGCCGAAGCCAGCAAGTCATACTTCGGCGAGCCGGTTTGTGATACAATAGTCGCAGGCGATATTAACGGCGACTGCAAGATCGACTTCATGGACTTTAATGTCATGGCTCTGCATTGGCTGGAGGAGAGATGAGCAGGAAAGCGGAAGCTCTGAGATTGGTGATAACTTCGGCGTTTCTCGCGGTGCTGACAGCACCTGGGACTACCGCACGACGAATCATATACGTCGACGCAGGTGCCCACGGCGCAGATGTACACTCACCGGTCACTGTTAGTGCAAGTGCGCTCAAGGACTTCTACGACCTCGGCGAAGAAGTTCCGCTGACCGTAACCATTGTGAATTCGTCTCCACAGCCGGTGTACATATATGTTGACCGGCACGGTTTTCTTCTCGGCTTGACCATTAGAGTCAAAGACAAGGATGGAATCACGGTCGCTGGTGATCCTTCCGCAACACCCCCGCCTCCTCCACGACACTATTATGTAGAAATCGATGGAGAGACAGTCTTCACAGTCCCGGTCAGAAAGATAGAACCAGGCCAAACTGTAACGGCAAACACTGCCGATGCGCTGGAGGGCTACCATGGGCATTTGCAGGAAGGGACATACTACCTGACGCCGAACGATATGGCGGTCGTACATGATGTCGATTTGGTGATTCTTCGGGATGATGTCCCACACCCACTGTGGATCGACCCGCTGTCCGTCGCCCATGAAGCAAAGTACAAGGTCAACACGGTTGAAATCAGGCTCCGACGAAAAGCGATCATATATGTCGATGCCGATGCGGCCGGGGCAAATAACGGCTTAGGCTGGCCGGATGCGTATAACAGCTTGCAGGATGCGTTGGCGGATGCCAACTCCGCGGAAAAGCCGGTAAATATTCGTGTAGCGCAAGGCGTATACAAGCCGGATCAGGGCGCGGGGATCACGCCCGGCGATCGGACGCGGACGTTTCAGTTGAACAATGGTGTCGCAATCAGAGGCGGCTACGCTGGTCTTGGCGAACCAGACCCAAATGTGCGGGATATCAATGAATATGGGACCGTCCTTAGCGGTGATCTTAAGGATAATGATAATGAAGGTGCGATGTTTGTCGTTGTAGCCTTTCACTCAAGCCGACTTGATAACAGCTACAATGTGGTCACAGGCAGCGGTACGAACGTGACCGCTGTTCTTGATGGGTTTGCCATAACCGGGGGCAACGACAACCGTTATGAACCCGGTGGTCGTGAGGGTACCCCCATTGGCTTTGGGGGCGGAATGTGTAATGAGTCTGGCAGCCCCACCGTCATCAATTGCACCTTAAGCGCCAATTCAGCCAGTTGGACAGGCGGCGCGATCTACAACCACAACAGCAGTCCGACCTTTACCAACTGCATATTCAGCAGGAACCACTCAACGTGGGTCGGTGGAGGGATGTACAACTCTGAAAGTAACCCTACACTGAACAATTGCGTATTCACAGGCAACACAGTAGTGTTCGACGGCGGCGGGATGGCTAATTGGCAAGATAGCAACTCGAGACTCAGCAACTGCACGTTCAGCGGCAACCGGGCGAACTTCGGCGGCGCTGTCTGCAATTACGACAGCAGCTTAGCACTGGCTAACTGTACGTTCAGTGGAAACGTCGGATATGGACTGGCCTGTACCGCCGAGGACTTTCCAAGCAACGCTCAAGCAACAAATTGCATCTTCTGGGACAGCGAGGGCGGCAAGAATATTGTCAACAATAAGCCTGGCGCGAGAATAAGCATCTTCTCCTGCAACGTCAAAGGTGGGCGCGCGGGGATTTATGACCAATTTGAAGGCGTAGTCTGGGGCGATGGCAATATGGACGCTGATCCGTGCTTCGCTGACGCAGGACATTGGGAAGATCCGTGCGACACTCCCTACAGCGAGACCGACGATATCTGGGTCCACGGTGACTATCACCTGCAATCCCGGGCCGGGCGGTGGGAGCCTACAACCCAAAGCTGGGTAAGAGACGAGGTTACAAGCCCCTGCATTGATGCCGGTGATCCGATCAGTCCTATCGGACACGAGCCGTTTCCCAATGGCGGCCTGGTCAATATGGGCGCCTACGGCGGCACGGCCGAGGCCAGCAAGTCATACTTCGGCGAACCGGTGTGCGAGACTGTCGTTGCTGGCGACATCAACGGTGACTGCAGAGTGGATCTCCTTGACTTTCGACTCATGGCCCTACATTGGTTATGGGACAACAATTGTCAATCCCCTGAATTCTGCGATGATTGGAGTCTACTCTGGAAGCGCGGGCTTGGTCAGATCCCCTCTCCCGTGACAGTTGAAGTGGGTCAGACTGGTGGATTGGGTGAAGACCTTGAAAACAGGCAATGGCTGATGATGTCCACTCAGTACCATGAGATTTACTTTCAGCAGTCCACGGATGAAAACAAGATAGCTGAATTGTACTGCCTCATTGACAATATCTACGAGTTCTTAAAAGGACGGAGCCCGGCAAAGGCAGAACCTCCCATAAAAGCATTCATCGTGCCTAATCAATTGGGTCACTCTCGGTGCAGCATGCTGACCAATGCTATGCGTACGGGGGATCAAGGCGACATCATCTCAATCGTGACAAGTCTTCTCCATGAAGAGACGCATCTGTTCAACTTCGCCTTTCTGCAGGGCAAAGCACAGGGATGGTGGGCCGGGGAGTTCACCTGTATCTATTTTCAAACGCGGGCCGGACTGCAAGCGCAAGGCAAGAATGTAAAGAACGAAATATGCGCCAAGCTGCCAGATGGTCCACTATATCACCTCGGACAGATTGCAGGAGCAGACAAGGCCGCATTCGACGAGGCGGTTGCTGCTATGTTCTTCTTCGAGCAGAAGTATGGTTCCGAGACATTGAATCGCTTCCGGAGGGCGTGCTTGGAGGCGGCAAAAGCCACGGACGGCGGCGAATTGCAGGAGGCCGTGTTCTGTGATATCTTCGGCACGGACATGGAGTCTCTGGAAAAGCAATGGCTGGAGTTCTATGGCTGGACATCCATCCCCGTGTTCCCACCCATAAGCGACCCTCGTCTCATGACCGAAGTCAGCTTCTTCGCTGAACGAGCGAGTGTACAGACTATTGCGTTGAATATCGCCGAGCAGGCGGGCATAGGATACAATTGGCAAAAATCCTACTCCCAGACAGATCCTGAATGTCGCAAATTCATTTGGGATGTCCAGATCGACAATCAACCTCTTCATCAAGCCCTTGAAGACATCCTTGCCCCACAGGATTTAACATATAGAATTGAGGAGGGAGAAATTGTCCTCTACAGAAGTTGGCCTTCGCACTCTTTGCCCCGCCAAGTGGCGAGCATGGTAGACTATAGAATGCCAAGCCCTCCGTGTCTTGCAGAGAACAGACACAACGAGGCGACTGCAAGGTGAATTTCGCAGACCTCGAGATTATGGCCGTGCATTGGTTGGAGGACGGTAATCTTGGTTATGTGGAGCAGCCGAACTGATGATCGTGGGAGTGATACCGGCATGGATAAGAAGCGAGCAAGGTCGGTGACGCGCGCCTGCGTTGCCTTTCTGCTGGCGGTCTTGTCGGGTTGGCAAACATGCGGCGGAGCAGCTATTGTCGTGGACCACAATTGCACGCAAGTATCTGCAATCGCCGACGACGACATTGCTCTGGCGGCATCGCTTAGAGTCCTTATGCGGCACGCATCGGTTGGGCAGGGGATAGACTGGGGATTGGATTGCCTTGCCGGAAGTCGTCCCACAAATCCGGGCTGCTCCGGTTTTGCTCCCGGCAAATACGACCGGACAAACTGGGTGCTTGAGCTTCGCGGCGGCAACTGGCAGGCAAAGGTAGATGACTTGGCAGACCAAGCCGCCTCGCGGGTAGATGAGTTCGACGTCCTCATGATGAAGTTCTGCTACATTGACGCCCTCGGCGATCGCTTCATCGACGAGTCTCGCCACCCCACAACGCAACGGCAG
>CP070675.1:3402535-3421569 GCA_020352215.1 Phycisphaerales bacterium | reverse complement strand
TGCTTGGTCGCAACCGGCGTGGGTTTTGGCCTGGTGCCGGCCTGGCAGTTGTCCAAGCCAAATTTGACCGAGGCGCTCAAGGAGGGAGGTTCCCGTTCGGTTGGCGGCTCTCGCCGCAAGCCACTTCGAGGCTTGTTGGTGATCTCTGAAGTGGCCTTAGCGCTCGTGCTGCTTACCGGAGCGGGGCTGATGATCCAAAGTGTGGTGCGGCTACTGCGAGTTGATCCCGGCTTCGATCCTCACAATATGCTAAGGATTTCGCTCGTGCTCCACTTCGATGGGCAACACGCATTGGCTGAGCGGGTGTCGAAACGCCTTCAAGCATTGCCCGGCGTTCAGTCCGTGGGGATCCACCATACGGGGGGCTTGGGCAAGTGCGTGACCGAGGAGCGAACGATACCGAACACATCGACGATCAACTGCGGGCTCGGCGGTTCCGACTATTTCGGCGCTATGGGCATCGGCCTGCTGAAGGGTCGCCATTTTACACAGCAAGACAATGGTGCTGACCAGAAAACCGTTATCGTCAACGAGTCCATGGCTCGGCGCTGCTGGCCGGCCGACGATCCGATAGGAAAGCGCATCCGGCGTGATAGGGAAGGTAGCCCGTGGCTCACAGTCGTCGGTGTGGTGCGGGATGTGAGGTTTCCGTTTCTTGACCGTGCCCCAGGCCCAGAGTCCTACGTGCCTTATCAACGGTCTGAGGGAGAGATTATGGGAAATCTCGATGTGCGCTTCTTGGTACGGGTACGGCCCGGCCTGGATCCCCTGGCGTTGATCAAGGCCATCCGCCGTGAAGCCAAAGCAGTGGTTCCGAACGTCGCTGCCGACATCTCGAGCATGGAGGAGTCACTCTTGAGCCACACCGAATTGCGTAGGACCTATATGAAGCTCATCGGTCTTTTTGCCGGCGTGGGCCTTGTCCTGGCAGCGGTGGGGTTATACGGCGTCATGTCTTATTCCGTCTCCCGGCGTACGCACGAAATCGGCGTTCGCATGGCGCTGGGCGCCTATCAGACCGATGTACTCAAAACTGTTCTTCGCCAGGGACTGACGCTGACCTTGATCGGCTTGGCTATCGGTATGGCTGCGGCGTTGGCACTGACGCGCGTGCTCACCAGCCTTCTTTACGGCGTGACCACAACCGACCCAATGACCTTCGTAGCGGTCAGTCTGTTATTGGCAGCGGTTGGATTGGTGGCTTGCTATATCCCCGCGCGAAGAGCCACGAAAATCGATCCCATTACTGCACTTAGATACGAATGAGGAAATGAAAATGCGACAAGAGAGACAACAGAAATTAAGGACCACATCTGCGTTGCGGGCCCCGCACGTTCGACTATGGATGGCAGCGATCTGCCTTGGCCCGGTGCTGGCAGGTTGTGGAACTCCAACTGTCGAGGAGGACCCGAAGGTCAAGGCTCTGACGGGGCAGCTAAGCGAAATCGAAACCGTCCGACTTGAAGAGCAATCATCGTCAAAACCGGTCACGGTGGACGAGGCTACGGCCAAGGTCGTTGGGCAACTAACGGATCCAAATGAGTCACGTCCCATGGTAGAATTGACCCTCGAGGAAATTCGTGCTGCAGCACTTGAAAACAATCTCGATCTGAAGCTGGAACTGATCGACCCGGCCCTCGCTCAGCTCTCGCTGGATGAGGAGCGCGCCAAATTTGAATCGGTGTTCTTCGGCTCGGTTCGGCACAATGAGACGCAAGCTGTGGGCACAGGCACCCGATCCAGCAGCACATCGTATGATCTCGGCATTGAATCGCCGCTCCACACGGGCGGCTCGGTCGCCATAGGGATTCCCTTCGGTGACAGTGACTCCGACAGCGCGGACTTTGACGGCCTCGCCGACGCGGCCGTCAGCGTATCCTATGTCCAGTCCCTTCTCAGAGGCGCAGGCACCCGCATAAACACCCATTCGATTCGCATCGCGCAACACCAGAAGCATATCACCGATGCCTGGACGAAACTCTCGGCGATCAATATCCTGGCTGGGGTTGATATTACCTATTGGTACCTTTTCGCGGCCCGTCGCGAACTTGAGGTACGCCTCGAACAGTACAAGCTGGCCCAAAACCAGTTGACTCACGCTCGCGACAAGGTCGAGGCCGGCGCGGCACGAGGGATTGAGATTGTCCGCGCAGAAGCCGGATTGGGATCGCGCCTCGAGGATGTGATCAACGCCGAAACGGCCGTTCGCAATCTCGAACGCGACCTCAGGCAGATTATGAACCGTGACGATATGCCGGTCGAATCGGAGATCGGAATCGTAACTGTGACTGAACCCAATCCATTGGGACTGGACCTGGACGAGCAAGTGCTGGCCGAGGCCGCTATCGCCAATCGAATGGATATGATCCGGATGGAGTTGCAGTTGGCCATCCACGATCTCGATATCGAGTTGGCCCGCAATTCTACGCTGCCCGATGCTACGTTCAGCTATACATACACGGCTAGAACTCAATCGGAAACCATTGGCGGGGCGATCGGACAACTGGCCAACAACTCGTTCGGGGATCACTCGATCGGCCTGTCGGCAACCATACCCCTGGGCAACGAGGTCGCCAAAGCACGGTTGCGCCGGGCCCGACTTCAACAGATGCGAACTTCCATGTCCCGCGAACGCCTGCAATTGCAGATTCGCCAGCAAGTGCAGGAGGCGGTGAACGAGCTGAGGCAGAACTGGCGGCGCATCCTGGCGGCGGCACAGGGCGTAACCGCCGCCCGTCGCGACTATGAGCTCGAGCAGTCTCAGTTTCAGCTCGGCGAGAGCACGAGCACCTTTGTGCTTTTTGCCGCCGGGCGTTTGGCCGATGCGCAATTGCGAAAAATACGCACCTTCGCACAGTACGAGATCGCCAAGGTGAACCTTGCTCGCACCACCGGCACGCTGCTCGGGTACGGCCGGATCCAATTGGAGCCGCTTGACATCAACGTCAGATAGCTCAAGTCGCCGACCAATCTCATATTGCGTATCGCATGCCGCGCATTTGCCGTCGTCGGTCTCGTGTCTTCTGGCTCCTGACTTCCGGCTCCTGATACTGAATTGGCTTTGAATTGGCTTTGTTTTTCCGGCCTGCAAATGCGCCTCCGTTGTCATAATCCCTTGCCACAAATGCCTTTCCGTGATTTGGGCATTACGGAAATTGGCTTTGTTTTGCAAAAAGGCCTCGGCAATTGCGTGCCGACCAATCTCGTGTTGCGCATTTGCCGTCGTCCGTCTCCTGTCTTCTCGCTCCTGACTTCTGGCTCCTGATATTGAATTGGCTTTGTTTTTCCGGCCTCCAAATGCGCCTCCGTCTTCATAATCCCTTGCCGCAGATGAGTTTACGTGATCTGGGCATTACGTAAATTGGCTTTGTTTTGCAAAAAAGGCTCTGGAATTGCGTGCCGTTCTCCCAGCGATTCGCCCCCCTCTTGTGTCTTTGCCCCCTGCCTTCTGTTCTTCTGGCTCCTTTCTCCTGGCTTCCGACTTCTATCCTTTCACTATCAACCATCCACTATTACATCTATACGGATTCTACAGTACGGCAGGTCGGTTGTAAAGCTAAATCTTTTATTTTCAGCAGCTTACCGCGGATTTGCCCCGTGAGATACGCGCGTAGTAAGGCAATTGCTTTTCCTGATTTCGCCCCCCTTTTCGGCCGATAGTATCTCTGGTAGGGCAAAGAGCGACACCAGCGGATGACATGCACCAAGTGACGAACCAGCGCAGTTGACAGCAACCTGGAGACAGCAGTGAAAGGCCGAAGGTAAGGCGGGAGTTCTCAGGGCGGCTGATGGCCTTGTGGAAAAAAAGTACCGGACACCTTTGATTTTTCTAGTTCCGCTGGTCCCAGAAATCCCATACAGTCATTCTGGCTATGCGCTCGTCCAATACTCCGGTGTACCATTTCCACGAGACGGTCTCACCTGTAGTGTCCTCTATCTCGGTCACGTGCCCATCCAACCACGCCGTAACGGATGCGCCGCGGTGCCGAAAACATTCCTGAAGACCTTCTGGGAACAGGCCGTTCGTTCCCCCGTACCGCCACTGCGTCAGACTAATGCTTTCCCCCGGCTTGATGTGAAACATGTCCCCGTTGTTGTCCAGTCTCTGCTCGAGATGATCCTGAAAGACGATCAACTCGCTGTGACGCTTGAACTCACTGTGAATCTTCCTGTCTTGGACGAATCCGTTGAGACCATAGGAACAGTACTTGAAGTGAGTCAGCATGCTTTCGGGCCAACCGTTTTCCGGCCAGTAATCTACGCGGTCGGCGCTCGGACAAGAGAATATCTTCTTGTTCTTGGCGTAAGGGAAGTACGCAATTCCCCAGTAGGCGAGATCGTGATCGAGCGGGTACGGCTTGACCACCGGCGGATCCTCCCACGCGTTATCCCAAAGACCGTTGTTTGGTGAGTCATGTGTCTTGCCGTCGTAGTCGTCCGTATACATTCGCAACGCGAGTACGAGGCCCTTGACATGCGCTGTGCACGTAGTTTTCTTCGCCTGGTCGCGTGCTGCCCTGAGAGACGGCATAAGAATTGCAAGCAGCAGCGCTATTATGGCGATCACCACCAGTAATTCAATGAGGGTAAAACCTCGTTGTCCTCTCATCGTACCATTCCTGAAAAAGCACGCTTCGGCGATCCGTACGCCGCGGCTTCTACCTAGCCGACCCCGCGGCCACGTCAGACATAGAGTACCAGAATCTACCACCAAATTTCAACCCTATTTGTTGCTATTACCAGCCCGTTCCCAAGCTCCAACTTCACGGAGCCAGCAGATTCTCGCAAGGCCACAGCGGGTTTGCCGGATCGGTACACTTGAGGTAGTCGTCGACAAATGCCGCGAGGTCGAGCAGGTTGACTACGCCGTCTTTATTAAGGTCGGCAGGCAGGTGAGTGCGGCCGAACATGTGGATGCTGCCGGTATCGGTGCTGACGTAGAGGCGACCGTCGGCCGCCGCGATACCTCGTGCCCGGCCGTTTACGGCATGGCTCCACAGCTCATCGCCGTTTGCAGCGCTATGGGCAGCGACCTTGTTGGCGCCACCTGCGAAGAGAATGTCCCCGGCGAGGATCAAGGCGTGTGGGCAATCGGAGGGGACCGACCACATGGTCCGTCCGTCACTGCGCCTGATGGCCGAAAGTGAGTTGGCCTTTAGCAGGTAGGCGATCGCACCGGCCACAACGAGACGACGACCTTCCGGATGTGTCGCGAGACGGTCCCGGGTATCGGGATTGTGCTCGGCAAGCTCATAGCCTTTGGCCTGAACCTTTGCATGGCCGCGAACGAAACGAGAGTCCGAGGTCAGAAGGGCATAGCATCCGCTTTGGCCCGTTTCGCCGAAAGTACCCCGCGATGAGCCGTCCGCCCGATTGAAAACATGAGGATACGACCTGCCTTGCAGCACGTACAATTTCGTTGACGAGGCCAGGATGGCGCCCATGGGAGTAATGCCGCCGTTTACACAGTAGAGGCCTGCACCAGTGACCGAGCCTGTTTGGGCATCAACGCCGCATAGGTATGAGGCCTGCCAGTTCACAAGTGACGCGGCGAAGTAGACCTTGCCGTCGAGCACTGCCGTACCCGTCCTCACGGGCCACATCGATATCAGGGTGCCGTTATTGCCTATGAGGCGGTCGTCGTCGGCCGGACTGTACTTCCATACGAAGGAGCCATCCTCGGCATCGATGCAGTAGGCAAAACCATCGTCGGAGGCAAAGTACAGCTTGTCCTCGTAGTAGCTCGGCGGATAGCGAACCGGGCCGTTCGTGGTGAAGAACCACTCCTGCCGGCCGCTGATCACGTTGAGGCAGTGGACCGAGTCGGTCACTGAGGAGCCGAAGTACACCCGGTCACCAACGACCGTGACGAAAAACACGAAATCAAAGTCTCTCTGCGGCGTGAGCTCACAGGCATTTGTGATGCTACTTGAACGGTAGGAATCCCACGGAGCACCTCCATCCCAGGCAACCTGGGGTGGCACAGACGAGGTGTAGACCCAGCCCTGCTCCAAATCACTCAGCAGAGGGGATTCGCTGGTTACGCCGCTCCGCGCGTTGTCGTGCATATACGTGGGCCAATCCTCTGCCAGTGCCAAGGTACCAGAAGAGAGAACCGCGAAGAATGCCAGCGCAAGCGCACCGAGCCTGGCGGCGCCCGGCGCCAGTAGTGCTCGTGTCTTCGCTGTCCCATTTTGCATCGCGGCTTCCTTCTTCAGTCGTTTACCTTCGGGGCCTTGCCGTTTCGGTGCGAACAAAGCCGATTGATGTATTTAGCCAGCCGTTACAGCTGCACCCGCCGCCGCCTTCGGGCGAAAGAACCATTCCGCCTGCGGGTATAGTGCTGAGCCAGCAACTGGGGCGAATGCCCGGCCAGGTTGTCTTCGCGCCGGAATCGATATCCCACATGGCGATGTTCCGGCCTGAGCCTCGGTATATGAGGGCCCCGGCAGTACCGGCATAGGTGGCACACCCCTCGTGGCGGCCCACGCCCGTGGTAAGCCGATTGCCGGTGACAGTGCTATATCCGTCGGGCTCAAGGTATATTGTGTTGCCAACAATCACGGGATGCTGCATGTGGCCGCTATGATTGTCACTGGTCCAGGCGTGATTGGCCGACCAGAGACGGCGGCCATCCGCGGAGCTGTACGCGTACAAGTGATACTGCGTATTTGAACATGATATGAACAGCCTCTCGTCAGCGTACTGCATGTAGAACACAACCGTACCGTCGGTAGTGTCGATGCTGTTATCCCAGAGCTTTGCGCCGGTGTCCGGGTCTAGCGCGACTATGTACTGGTCCAGCCACAATTGGCCGAGACCTATTTGCCCCGAAGCGTAGCTCTTGACGGTCGGGTGACGACACTCGACGAAGTAGAGCCGCCCGCCGCCCATTGTGATTGTCGAGTTGATTGCGACGCCGCGCTCGGGTCGGTTGTCCGTCCACACTCGCTCGCCCGTCTCTTTGTCGTCGGCAAAGACATACTTGCTGCACACCTGCCTTGTCACGCTGCCCGACTTGGCGTCGTACCAACCCGAGCTTGAGCCACCCCAAATGTTCGTGTAATGCGCTCCGTCCAACTGGGCGCTGCCGTAGAGCTTATCGCCGGAGACGCCCACGTAGCCCCATTCGAGGCCGTCGTCGTTTAGCCTGAATGTCCGTGTCCGAATGCCTGTATCTCCGTCCAGGAACCAGCAGTCGTCGTCGACCGCAACGTACAACCCGTCGGAATCTGCCGAGACATAGCCGCTATCCCGCGGCATATTGACCCGCAGCGAGCCCGGCACTTCCAGCGACCAATAGATGGCCCCGTTGTAAGAATCCATTGCGAGGACACGGTCCAGGCCCTGGTGATAGAGCCTTCCATTTGCCATCACCGGAGCGGGCATGCGCGGGTTGCGGTCGGCGCCGAAGTCGGCACCCGGTGAGCCTATCCATTGTATCATCAGGTGACTCGTCTGCGTGGCCCCCTCGAGCGTGTCCCCCGCGCAGGCGGCATTGTCCGGATTGCCGTATTGACGCGGCCATTCCTCTCCGCCGGGTAGCGGGTCGCGAACCACTTGGGACCAGAGCCCGTTGCCGTCACGGGAGACGCTATCGTCCAGGCCGCCAGCCCGTAGCCAGGCCTGCAGCTCTGTTTCGGAAAGCTCGTTCGGGCAACCCGCCGGCTGACCAAGGCATATCACTCCGCCGCTGGGACGCAGGACGCGGAATATCTCGGCACCAGAGCCGACACACGCGCCTTCGGAAATGATGCGGTCGGAGACTATCAGATTGAAAAAGTACTTTGTGAACGGCAGATCATCCAGTGAGGAGACCTTGCGAATCTTGATCCTGGCCCCGTAGACACCTGCCTCCATCAGTTTATGGATTGCCGTGTTGGTTTTCGCCGCATCGGTATCCACGCCGACAACAGTCAGGTCCGTGCGCTTGGCTAACTCAAACGCCAACCGCCCCTCGCCGCAGCCATAAACGAGGCAGTAGCCTTTCCTGCGGCCTGTCTGGGCGACTATGTGTTCGGCGGCCTCTTCATACAGCGGGGTGAGCGAGTCGACGGGATAAGGCGAGGCGACTTTCGAACAATCCATCCGAGTATAGTTGATGGCGGTGCCAAACGTATAGACATCGGTGAAGAGCTCTGTTGTTGCTCCGCTGTGACCAACCCGGTAGTAGTACTTTGTCCGGTAGTGCAAGCTGTTGAGAGTGACCTCGTGAGCTTTCGTGAGGGCGGTGTCTTCGACACGCGTACCCAATACCTCCGTCGTGCCGTACTCCACGATGGAGTTGCGGGCATCGGGCGTATCCCAGCGAACCACCGCCGCAAACGGCCCGGTGAATTGGACGTATGGCCCAACGTCAATGTCCGCCTCCGGAGAAGAACCGGCCTGGAGCGATGTCGCTGCAACGACAAGCAGCAACAATGCCACAGGCAGAGCAGGGCGTGCGCTCACCACGTGCGAAGATGCTTTCGCCGGCCATAGATGTTTGAGCCACTTGTGCATGACGGCCTTACCGTACCTTGTTTGGAAAACTCCTGTCAGTCACTGCCGGTTTCGAGCCATAGCTTGGCAAATATCATAAAATCAGCCAAGTTGACGTAACAATCCCTGTTGAAGTCACTGGGAAGATATCCCCAGTCGCCGCACGTCAATTCATCATCGGTGACACTAACTTCGACCGGGGCAATAACAATTGCATTGTAGTCCCGATCTGCGCTTATGCTGCTATGGGTCACGGTGGTTGTGTGCGAGACTTTGCCTTCGTAGACATCGTCGTCGAACGCGGTCACGGTTATGGCCTGGGGCACACTCCAGTTGCTCGCGGTGAAAGTCAGGACAACTGAGGCGCCCGGACCGGCACCGAGGTCGATCTGATCGTCGTCCGGTTTTGCCACGATTTGCACATCAGCGACGGGTTCGGAGTTGAGCTTAATCTCATAACTGTCTGTAGCACCGCCTTCCTTCACTGAAGTCTCGCCGCTGGACTCGGTGATCCCGACATAGGGCCCGGCGAGCGGTGTATTGCCCTGTCCATGGTTATACAAATAGGCCACTTCCTCGATCGTCAGAGCCCTGTCCCACATCGCGACCTCATCAACTGTGCCGGCCAAGAAGTCACTTGGGTTGTCACCGTCCCACTCCTGCGCTATTGACCACCGATCGCCCGCACTGAAATTGAAGCTGGCCGAGTGCGTGTTCTCCTGAACACCATCGACATATATGTATCCCGTCGATCCGCTCCTGACATAGGTCAGCATGTGCCAGTTGCCGTCACTGACCGGCGTCGTTGACTTGCCTTCATAGCTGCTTTCGTACATGGCCGCCCTGCCGCTGGTTATGGCCCACAAGGCGACGTTGCCGCCGCTCCCTGTGTTACAGGAAAACCAGTCCCCGTCGTTATCGGTTGTCCTGACCCATCCGCTGAGCGTGACGTTGTTGCTGGTTATGTCATCGGACACGCCGTCCATCCTGACGTAGTCGTTGCCGTCAAAATTCAGAGCCTTTAGGCCGACCTTACCGCCCACGAAACTCGGGTTGCCGAATGCGGTCCCGTGGTTGTCCAACCCGGAATAATCCAGCGTATCCCCGTTGTACGGCCAGTAGCCTATCAGCCCCTCCCGCGTCGAACCTATGCCGACACCCGTCAGAATGAGATTAGCCGACAAGGCCGTCAGGACAAGAATCTTATTAGCCGCCCCCATCTTGAACAGTTTCTTTCGAGACCCTTTCAACACGAAATCAGGTGCCCTCAACTGAGCCTCCCCTCTCGACGCCGAGCTCGCGGTTCCACAATGTTTTACCAGTCGGGCAACCAGACAGTATTCTACAAAACTATGGGTTCGGCGCCAATCCCGAGTCCACACATGGCGACGAAAAAGGCACCCTGGGTCGGTCTACCCGGGGTGCCTCTCAATTGATCATTGCCCGACTGTTGTAATGCTTCTCAACAGTCTAACGTCTCTTTCTCCATACCAAGGCCATGCCACCAAGGCCAAGCAGGGCGATAGTTGCCGGCTCGGGGATGGCTGTGACCATCACGTCGTCGACCGCCCACCACCAGTTGTTGCCGCCTTCGTAGCGGAAAGCGAAGAAGACGTCACTCTGTCCGGCGGCCTCGGGCACACTGAAGATGCGCTCGTGGTAGAAGGGCTCTTCGCCATTGTCGAACAGTCCACCGCCGTTGTAGTTGAAGATGGTCTGGAGAATCGCGTCTCCCATGTCCGGCACGCCGTTGCCGTTGTCATCTTTCATTAGCAGGACGGTTTGGCCCGCGCCGGTCGCCGCGTCGATCTCGTCCTTGTAGTGCAGAAACACGTCTGTCATCTCACCCAGGTCCAGCAGCGGCGTCATCAGGAACTCGTCTTCCGTCGGATCGGGGTCTGCATCGGAGTCAAGGATCGCAAACTCCACCTGGCCGTCAGGACCCTCTGCAGCCGGGTGCATCAAGCGATTGACGGCGTGTCCACCGATCGCTCCTGCTGTGTAACGGTCACCTTTCAGACCGTCGTCGGTAGTCCAGGTCTCCGTGCCGGCGTTCAGCCCGTCTACGAGCATACTGCCCAGAGTCTTACTGGAGAAGTCCTCGGAGAAGACCGTTATAGGTCCGCCCAGGGGAGGGGCCACGTCGTCGACCAGCAGGTTGTCCATCGCGATCCACCAATCCCAGTTTGGCTCGAAGTGCCGGAAACGGACCTGCACTGCCTCTTGGCCGGTAGCAACGGCGGATAGGTCCACGTCCAGCCGGCCGAAATAGCCGTCGGCGTTCGTGTTATCCGGCGGGCGCGTCGTGGCGCCTTCGTCGCTTACACGGCCCGGCGCTACGCGGCTGAACACGTTATCCCAAGTGTCACCACCGTTGGTGCTGACTTCTATGTCGAAGATCGCCGCGCCGTTGTTGTTCAGTTGCGCCGAGACATCGGCATGCAGCCAGACTGCGCTGCCGCCGAGCGTTGAGAAGACCGGCGTGTACAGGTCGTGGGATGCCCCGGAGTCAACGGGATTCGAATTGCTCTGTGCATCCGAGTCCGAGATGACGAAATTGCCTGTCGAGGCCGACCCGTTCAGCGTGGGTGGATTGACTCGACCGCCGGGATTTGTGACCGTCCACGTGGAGTTTTCAATCGCCGCAGCCGTGTCGAGTATTAGCCAGCCAGCGGTTGTCAGATCGGCGTCGGTGGCGTAGCCCTCAAAATCATCGGACAGGAAAACCGTTTGCGCCTGAGCCACAGAACTCAAAACAATAACCAATGCCAAAACAACAATCCTATTTTTCATGACTCCTCCTTCCCGAAACAATGAACTTCTCGAATCAGTACATACCTGATTATTCTCACGCAGCTAAGCAAGTGCGCTTCACACACTTTAGTCCGGCCGACTACGAAATCAGCCATCACGTTCGCAGACTATCGCCTTGTCTTGTCTGCTGCCCGAGGGAGTGGATCACAAGACGCGTGATCTTGGGCTTCCATGCAGGACTGCCTCCTCCGAACAGAGACCACCTAGCACAGTAATCCTACCGCCGCACTACGAGTTCGTCAAGCCCAAAATCCAGAATTCCGGAAGTTTCCGACGCAGTTCTGGCTGTGGACGACCGCCTTGGCCTTCCGTTTGTGGCAGTTACAGCCGAAACCGCATTTGCTGCCCGATATCAGGCATCTACCCGCGTGCCTCTGGGTTTGGCCCGATGAAAAGGACCTCTTGCAGTCTTCAAAGAACAACGGGGGCCTGCGCCGAATCAATCAGTGTAGGCCCCGAAATCGTGCGAATTCGTCGGCCGTGTTCGGTCTCGCCGCTTACGGCCACAATTGCGCATCCAGCCACACATCTGCCAGGGCAGCATAGTCCTTCAAGTCAATCTTCTGATCTTCGTGCAGGTCAATCGGCAACTTGACGCCGGCGAGGTACAGAAGGTGCGCCACTTCGGCGTCTGTCAGCGCCCTTTTGTAAACGCGGACGTCGTCCACAGTCCCGTTGAAGACTTCACTTCTGACGAGTTCACCCAGACTATCGGTGTCCCATTCCTGCCCAACTGACCACAGATCATCCGAAGTCAGGCTAAAGCTGGCAGTATGAGTATCCCTCAGTACTCCGTCGATGTACAGTGATCCCAAGGATCCGCTCCGCGTGTACATCGCGTGGTGCCACGCGCCGTCGTCCACGGTCACGCCGCTCAGGGCTTCGTATCCACTCTCCCACATGCCTATTTCTCCACCGATGTGCTCCATCAGGATCCTGTTGCCGCCGCTGGAAGTGTTAATGGAAAGGATGGCTTCTTCGTCGCTGTTAGTGAATTTCACCCATGCGCCCATCGACATGTCGCCACTTGTCATATCATCAGCTACGCCGTCCATCGTAACGTAGTCCTCGTCGCTCAACTCCAAAGCCCCGGAGCCAACCATGCCGGTTACGAAAATCGGATCGCCAACAACGGTGCCGTGGTTGCCCGAACCCGAAGAGTCCTGCATGTCACCGTCGCACTTCCACCAGCCGACAAGACCGGCGCCGCCTGGATCTGCTGTTGCAAACAGCCAGTTCTCTGTAATTGCCTCAAGTTCACGGGAATCAACTACGCAGTCCTCGACAAAATCAATTCCGGCAAAATCGGCCGAACGATTCGAAAGAACGCATCTGGAAGGATGCAGCCTGATCGCGTCAAAGAGAACGAAGCCCGAACCACCAGGCCCGGTGCCGTCGCCGAAGCCGATCCCAATCTCAGTGACATTCCCGACGTTTACGCCAAACAAGGACAAGTCGATATTCCACTCGTGCCACGATTCTTCCGTCAGATCATTCGGATTGCCGTCGTAAGGCACCTTGGCACCACCATTTAGCCGCACATACATCTGGTCGGGCACGTTATCCGAACGACCGTAGAACCAAAGCGTCAGAGCTTTGGCGCCGGCCCTTGTCCAATCCGGGCTTATCTGCAGATCAGCAATGGCCGCCGTAGCCTCCGAGTAATATGGCGAACTGCCATTGTTGTACTCGTACGGCATCGCGTGCCCACCACTGCGAACGGTACTTCGCTCGTCAAAGGGAGCTTGGGCGTAGCCTATGATCGAGCCGCTGCCATTGCCGCTGACGACGGAGGGCTCGCTCCAGCCAAGCCCGTCTCTCCAGGTGTAGAATATCCTGCTGCCAGGCTGACCAGGCGTGGCGGCGTCACCGTAGGATTCCATGTCGTCGACGATGAAATACTCGACGACAGTAAAGTCCCAGACGTCCCCTGCCCAACTGGGGGGAGTTTCAGCGTCATTGGCCTCGACAATCTTCCAGTAGTAGGTCTCGCCTAAGTCGAGTGTCCCGGCGTCATACTGGGCCTCAGCTACGTTGATGGCAGCTACCGTGCCGTTTACTACGTCTCTTCTGCTGGTGCTAAGATATACGTCATGCGTGGCTGCCTCTCTTCCCGCTCTCCAGCTCAGGACTATATCCGGGCCTACATTTGTTGCGCCATCTCCCGGATTTGGCTCGCTTGCCCAGACGGGTATGTAGTTGAAGCGGACCTCACTCAGGCCGTACTGCTCTACCAGGCCGCCACTCCAGTTGCTGCGAGCGGTGATCTTCACATACTTCACAAGCGCGCCGTCAAAGTCAACGACATTATCGTGAGCATAGTCGGCCGCACCAGGCGCCTTGGCAAATTCGGGAACACCCTCGAGCTTTGCCCAGCTCGTACCGTCGGTCGAGTACTCGATGTCAACATCCTTGAGCCCGTACGCGACGAGTAATCCTTCTCCGTTATAGTTCCAGACCCACATCTCGTGTAGCTTATACACTCCGTCAAAGTCGTACTGGATCCAAGTTGGCTGCGGCCCGTCACCGGCGCTTAGCCACATCTCCGACGTGACGATCGAGTGCAGGTCCTCATCCAGGCCGGAGCCGTTTATAGTATTCTCGGCTTCTTTGCCGGCCTCGTTGCTGGAAGCTGAAGCAGTAATCGCGGAACCGGGCAAAGGATGAGCAAAAGGCTCGGCCGTAAACATCCAGACGTCACCTTCGTATACGGTATTCGCCGGAGCAGGGCCAATCTCATCTATCCGCCAATAGTACGTCTGGCCCCAAGCAAGTGTTTCGGGGACGGGATAGCTTGTAGCAGTCTGTCGGCCTCTATATATACCCGTTGTGTCGGATATGCCGGCGGCCTCCACGGCGTCCTTGTCAGTGCCGAAGTACACATCGTGTCTGTCAGCGGTCAACCCCGGCATCCAGCGAAGGACCGCGCTGCGGGAGACAAACGTTGCTCCATCCCCCGGACTTGGGTCGCGGGCCAGGGCTATGACCGGCTGTCCCGCTGTCACCATCACGTCGTCAACCGCCCACCACCAGTCGTTCCCGCCTTGGTAGCGGAACGCGAAAAACACGTTATCGAGGCCGGCGGCTTCAGGCACACTGACGACCCGCTCGTGATAGTAGTTTTCTTCGCCGGGGTCTCTCAGTCCGCCGGCGGCGTAATCCAGAATTGTCGCCAGAATGGTGTCTGCCCGGTCCGGGATACCGTTGCCGTTACTGTCCTGCATCAGCAAGACGGACTCGCTCGCATTGACGACAATTTCGTCGTTGAAGTGCAGGAAGACGTTCGTCTCGCCGGTCAGGTTCAGCAGGGGTGTCATGAGGTACTCGTCCTCGGCGGGATCGGGGTTCGCGTCGGAATCGAGGATCGCGAACTCCACCTCGCCGTTGGGGCCCTCGGGCGCCGGGTGCATCAGCCGATCAACGGCATGGCCGTCGAACCTGCCCACGGTCCCGGCCTCGTAGCGGTTGCCCTTCTCACCATCACGGGTCGTCCAAGTTTCTGTGCCGGTGTTCAACCCGTCGACGAGCATACTGCCCAGCGTCTTGCTGGAGAAATCCTCCGAAAAGACAATAGTCCGGCCGCCCGCCGGGGGCGGGAGGTCATCCACCTGGACATTGTCGATCGCGATCCACCAGTCCCAGCTGGGCTCGTAATGGCGAAAGCGTATCTTGACCTCGCCTTTGTTCGCAGCGTACGGTGTAAGATTGACGTCGAGCCGGCCGAAATAGCCGCCGACGTTCGTGTTGTCCGGCGGGAACGTTGAAGCCGTACGACCGGGAGCAACACGTTGGAACACAGTGGTCCAACTGTCACCGCCATCGGCACTCACGTCCACGAAGAAGATGCACTCTCCGTTGTTGTTCAGCTGTGCAGAAACATCCACGTGCAACCAGACGACACCGCCCCCGACCGTGGAGAACGTCGGGGTATATAGGTCATGGGACGCGCCGTTGTCCTGCGGGCCTGAAACGCTCTGTGCGTCCGAGTCCGAGATCATGAATCTACCTGTCGAGGGTGTCCCGTCAATCGTGGGCGGATTATTCCGGCTTCCGGGATTCGTAACTGTCCACGTCGACTCTTCAGTCGCCTCGGGTGTGTCGACGATGCCCCAGCCTGCGCCCGTCACATCCGCGTCAGTGCCGTAAATGTCGAAATTGTCCGACAAGTAAATGGTTTGGGCCTGAGACGCGCCGCAACAAGCTAATACCAATGCTAACATGATAACCTTGCTTTTCATCTTCAGTCTCCTTGAAAAGAAGTTGAAACACTCATAACGACGGTCCGGCCACCCGCCAGAACACCCATTGACCGCGACAGGTCGCGCGAATTCCACGACGTGAAGTACCTGCCTCGGATAACCGCGAGCAAAGCGACCACCATAATCCTGTAACTTCACGGACTACAATCGTTCAATAGCCAAACTCCATGGAGTTGCCCGCACCTTCTTCCTCCAATAGCTCAACACGAACTGAAACACTGAAATGCAACGGTCCCTCATTCTCCTGTACAGAGCCAAAGACTGCTCCGTATTTCATACCCTCTCGGCCCTCCTTCTTCCAGCAGAAATACACAAGAATCAACCAAATCCTTGAACACAGCCAAGTATACTTATACCAGATCAACCGCGCGTCCATCAAGGAAAAACTTGAAAACGATGGCGTTGAGTATTATGTGTAAATTTGATTTTGTGCCATCCGAGCAGTTGGCCGATGACCGCCCTTTCGACGGCCGGCTGATCACAGAAACAGCCCATCGGACGCAGGCGCTGCCGCAACGTCCGGATCAGCCGTTCCAGAGGATTGTCGGTGCGTAACTGTTTCCGCCAACACATTGGCAACTCATAAAACCTTAAACTGTCACGCAAGCCCTCCGAAACCTGTTCCGCCGCTCAAGGGGCAATCGGCCGCCATCTGCCCCGCCAGCTGGCAGCCACATTACGGACCTGCTGGTCGATCCAGGACCAGAAGATTCTCTGGCATTGAGCCGATTCTGACGGTAGAGAACATCCTTGCTGATTCACGGGCCTCAGCTGACAGCCCAGGCCAGCGCTCGATTATCGGCTTCAGATCGGCGTCAATTTCGCTTTCAGAAAACAAGCCGGCGACCAGTCTTTCGCTCTCGGATTGACCGTTCGCTTCGCCCCCTGCTGTAACTGCTTTGTCCCCAGCTCTTTGGGAAACACGCCTGTAGGGATTCGAACCCCAAACCTTCGGTTCCGTAGACCGACGCTCTATCCAATTGAGCTACAGGCGCGAAACTCTCCAACTGCATACAGTGTAACCCGCTTCCCACAATCATGTCAACTGGGCCGGCAGTGAAAAAAGCCAAAATCCGCCGAAAGCCCGAGAATCAGGCTCGTCGGTCAGGCGCAGCCCTCAACACGCCGGAAAGCCGACAACACCATCTCCCCGGCGCTCCTGCAGAAACTTCGCGCACAGGGCACACGCCGGCGGGCAACGGGTTGCTTCCGGCGGCAGCATGGGCTATGATGGCCCCTAAGTCGGCCGTGTACAATGCAGTGACAGTCAGGCGAAGCGGCGGTGATCTCGATTGCTTGGCGCGTGAGGAATTGTGCTTTTGTGATGTTGTCTTGTCTGTGCATTATGAATTACAGGGGGGATGCGGTTAGCTCAGGCTATTCGAGACATGGGGGCTGCCGTACGTGCTGAGCGGAATCGACTACTTGGTGGTTATCGCATACCTGCTGGGCATAATGCTGCTCGGCCTGTATTTCAGACGATACGTTCACTCATCCAAAGACTTCTTTCTGGGCGGCCGGGCACTGCCCTTCTGGGCGATAGGTATGTCCATAGTGGTCTCGGACATCGGGGCCCAGGATTTCGTGGGCGTTTCGGGCCAGGCATATCGATATGGGATCGCCGTGGGCAATTTCGACTGGATCGGCTCGGTGCCGGCGATGTTGCTGGCGGCGTTTATCTTCGTGCCGTATTTCTGGAAGGCAGGGGTCTATACGATTCCGGAGTATCTGGGTAAACGCTATAACAACGCGTTGCGGACCCTCGCGACACTGACCTGGATTATCTTCTTCGCATTCAACCTGGGGATCATCTTCTGGGCCAGTGCGAAACTGCTCAACACGCTGATGGGCTGGTCTTACATGACCTCGATTCTCGTTACGGCGTTCGTCGTGGGGATCTACACCTGTTTCGGTGGTTTGACCGCCGTGGTGCTTACCGACGTGATTCAGATGGTGATAATGTTCGCCGGCGGCATTCTGGTTGTCCTCTTGGGGCTGCATCAGGTCGGTGGGCTGGGCGGACTGATGGAGAAACTCGCCGGCAGAGGAGAGGGGTATCAGAACTACTTCGAATTGATTCAGCCGGCCGATGTCAACGCTCCCTTTCCCTGGACGGGGATTCTGTTTGGATTGACGTTCGTTATGGCCAACGCCTACATGATCGGCAACCAGGCCATTGTGCAACGGTGTCTGGCAGCCAAAAGCGAATGGCACGCCAAGGCGAGCATGATCTGGGGAGCGTTTCTGAAAATGCTGATTCCCTGGATGGTTATGATTCCGGGAATGATTGCGATCGTCATGTACCCCGACTTGACGGACGGTGACGATGCCTTTCCGCTATTGGTGAAGAAGCTGCTTCCCGCCGGCTGGGGATTGGTCGGTCTGATGTTCGCCGCCCTGTTTGCCGGGCTCATGTCCAGCATTGACTCGATGATGAATTCGACGGCGACGCTTTGGACGAAGGACATCTACGAGAAGTATATGAGGAAAGGCGCATCGGACCGTCATTACCTGCTCGTGGGACGAATCACAACCTTGGTAATACTGATCTTCGGAGTGCTCACGTCACCCATCAGCGGGTATTTCGAAGGAATCTATGTGGCGGTGCAGACCTTCCTGTCGGTCTTTCAAGGCCCGACGTTTGCCGTGCTGTTCTTGGGCATCTTCTGGCGCCGGGGAACACAATGGGGCGGCCTGGTCGGATACGTGCTTGGCGTCGCGGTGTCCGTCACGCTTTACGCCTTGAAGGGCTATCTGTTTACCATCGAGGACCCGTTTCTTTATGTTTCCTGGTGGTCCTTCTTGGCAGGATTCGTCATTACGATTGTTGTTAGTCTGTTCACCCAACCGCATCCGGAAGAGCGGCTATATGGTCTCGTATACCGGCTGGCAGGGAGAAGACCGGGACCTGCATAACTCGGGAGATTGGCGGGATGCTCAAGGCAATCAAGTATATTCTGAATTTTGAATGGTCGGCAGGTATTCCGATGGGTGCCGCTAAGAATGTCTTCCTTGTCCTGTTCGTCTTGATAGGGGTCTTAGTTCTGCTGATCCCCAATGACTACATCTACGCGGGGGCAAAAAGACGTAAATGGTGGCTTAACTTGAAATTGTGGGCGCTCGGCGATCTGGCCTTCATCTTTATCACGTATTACATCTTCTAATTCTTGATTCTGCATTTCATTTGCCTTCTCAGTGGCCTGCACCGACGGAGATTCTATCAGCGAAAATTGCGGTGTCTTTCAGTTCATGAAAAGGAGACCGTGCATCCGCTATGTCAACTCGTTCACAGTTCGCGCTTGTGGCAGTGCTCCCTGGTGCCTGTCTCGATAGAGTGCTACTCGTCGGGCGGGATTGTCGCCTTCTCTTTCGACTTGCCCCAGGCTTCGTAGCCGATGTCTTCCGACCGAGTGAGCTTTCCGCTGGAACTCCAATCACCTCCAAACAACACCTGAGATATCTTCGCCTCAGCAGCGATGG
>CP070675.1:3387262-3402435 GCA_020352215.1 Phycisphaerales bacterium | reverse complement strand
AATGGCCAAGACAATCGGGGTCAACGACGGCGGCGGAACGATCCGCAATTCCCAAGGAGCCGTCAATGAAAAGGAGGTCCTCTGGAAGCGAGCCAAATGGGTCGATTACTCAGGCGCGATCACCCAGGATAACGTGGAAGGAATCACCCTTTTCGACCACCCGGAGAATCCGAACTTCCCCACGTATTTCCACGTCCGCAACGACGGCTGGATGGGAGCATCACTAACCTTCGATGCGGCAAGAACGATCCGGCCGGGCAAGCCTTTACATCTGTCTTACGGCCTGTACGTTCACCGCGACAGGAAACGGCCGGAGATCATCGAGGCAATGTGGAAGCAGTTTGCGGCGGGTAAGTCAACGAAGGGTGAGTCCCAAGAGCAATGAAAAACGGCTGAGCGCTAGTATCGCCCGGCCGGGTGTCTCGCTGCAAGGTAGGGCTGACGACGTGTCTTGCCGGGAAAGGAAACGTCAACTACTGAACAACGCCGGCTGGCCTGTCGCCTCGATCACGTCTCGCCAAAGGCTGCCGTCCGGGTCGATATTGTTCTTGCGTGAGACGGCCATCCGGGTCGGGACGTGGACAAAGTAGCCGTGGACAAGGCCAACGATGAGCTCCGTCTTGCCTGCCATGGCGGCGTGCACCGCATTGGTGCCGAGTCGCGCGCAGTAAACAGAGTCGGTCGAATTTGCCGGCGCGCTGCGGATGATGTAGCTGGGGTCGATGTATTTGAGGTTGATCTCCGTCTGCTTCTGCTTGAAGTACGCGGTGATCTTCTCCTTGAGGAAGGGGCCAATGTCGGCCAGCTTGATGTTTCCGGAAACGTCCACCGAGCCACTGCTCTCCATCAGGCCTTGGCCGGCCCCTTCGGCCACGAGGATCACAGCATGCTTACGGTCATGGATCCTCCTTTGCAGATGAGCGAGCAGCCCGCGTGGGCCGTCGAGCTCAAAAGGGACCTCCGGTATGAGGACAAAATTGACTTCGTTAATCGCCAGAGCGGTGTGCGCGGCTATGAATCCGGATTGCCGACCCATAACCTTTACGATTCCGACCCCGTTTATTGCGTCATGAGCTTCCACATGCGCGGCCGCCACAGCGTCCACCGCCCTGGATACCGCGGTCTCAAAGCCAAAAGACTTTTGCACAAAGCTCAGGTCATTATCAATTGTTTTGGGAATGCCGACCACGGCAATATTCAGCCCCCGCTTCTTGATCTCCTTGGAAACGTTGAGAGCACCTTTCTGGGTGCCGTCTCCCCCAATCGCGAAAAGCGCGTTGATGTTCATCCGATCCAAGGAATCGACGATCTCGCCTGTATGATCGCCGTAGCCCCGGGAGGAGCCAAGAATCGTTCCGCCTTTGCGATGAATGTCCTCCACAACGTCAGGCGTCAAATCGACTACCGGCAGACCGAACTGGGCAAGAAAGCCGCGATACCCGTTGCGGATACCACATATGCGTCTTACCCCGTAACGATACCAGAGACACATTACAATGGCCCGTATCACATCGTTAAGGCCGGGACATAGCCCGCCACAGGTTACTACCGCAGCGCGTACCTTGGCAGGGTCAAAGTATATCGTCTCCCTGGGACCGGCTATCTCGAGGATCTCGGTCCGCGCGAAACTGCGGGCCGGTGCATCGGCACATGTCTCGATATCATAGACAATGTACTGATCGTCGCTGACGTAGTTTGCCACGTAGTCGCCGTTCTCCTTCGACAACCATATGGGGGATTTCACCGACGGCTTGCCCAGCAATCGGATTCTGAAATCAACTTTTCCCGCCATGTTGTTACCTTATTCTCCCGGAGTCTGTGACCTTGACCCAATATCATCACCTGTCCGGGTCCCGTTCTCCGAGACGCCCCATGATTGCGAGGACCCCAAGACAACCCTCGCGCTGAGAGTACACATGCGCCACATCGGCCAAACTTGCTCCCGGCAAAGCGTACCACTTCCCAACTAATCGATTCTATTTACTTTTATCGGTCCGAGACACCCGTGACTTTAATAAGATGCGCATGCCTGAGGTCAACAAGCCAGAGCCATAAACTAAGCATGCCGGGGCGTTTGCGCAGTTATGAAGCTATCGTATCAGCATTCTGCCGCCCACGTCTGTAGCCGGTACGGCGGAAAGTAACCTGTCACTTCGGCCGATTAGTCAAATGTGTCGCCGAGACGGCAACCGCCAACCGGGGATATGTTGAGGTCTTATCAGATGCTTGGTGCAACGAGATTCAGGTCCACAAGGCAGCGAGGCCCAGACATAGTTCATCGATGGGAAGGCAATCCGCTTATCGGCCTTGGCGATCTGCATTTCAAATGCTCGGGCATTCACAACGCTGGGGCAGTCTGTTTCAAGGATGAGCCTCTCCTTCTCGTCACAGTTGAGAACCTCGCTGGACAGCGGTGTATCCACATTGCTCGTCCGACAGTGAACGAACGCTACGAGGTGGACCATGAGCCTTTCCTGAGCCCGTCACAAGAACAGAAGTACAAACAGCACGAATCACATGGGGTGCTGGATGGGCGGGTGACCCTGCTCGACGGGGTCCACTACATCGTGTACAACGCGCTTGGCAACCATGGTTACAGGTTAGGTCTTGCTAAAACAGAAGATTTCGTTTCTGCAGAACGTATTGGTCTGATTTCCGAGCCCGATACCAAAGCGGGCACCCTGCTTCCCGAACGAATCAAGGGACGGTATGCCCGACTGGAAAGGCCACAGGAAGGCAACAGCATATGGGTGACGTACAGCGACGACCTGACATACTGGGGCGGATCGGAAGTTGTCATCTCTCCGCGAGGCGGATTCTGGGATGAAAGCAGAATCGGACTGGGGCCCCCTCCAATCGAGACAAGCCAAGGCTGGCTCGTTTTGTACTACGGCGCAAAAGACACGTCCGCCGGGCCGATCTATAGAATCGGAACCGTCATATTGGACAGAGAAGAGCCGACGCGTGTAATCGCAAGGGCAAATATTCCCATCTTGTCACCAAGGGAAAACTACGAAAGAATCGGGGACATACCGAACATCGTGTTTTCAATAGGAGCAGTCGCCGATGATTTCGGGAATTTGAAGATATTTTACGGAGCCGCCGACAGTTGCATTTGCATCGGAACAACAACCATAGATGAGATAGTCACCAACTGCTTTGAGAGCGGGGACGAATATTGACATGATAAGAGCGAGGCATCAAGGGCTGGATCTGCTGCATCGGTGGGAAGGTAACCCCGCGATTACTACAGAAGACATACCGTTTCGTGCAAACACCGTATTCAACGGTACACCAATCGTGACAGAAGACGCAGTCTATCTGCTTCTCCGAGTCGAAGGTCAACACGGGTACTCGTTTTTTGCATTGGCCAGAAGCGATGATGGTTTGCATTTCGTCGTGGATGACAAGCCGGTAATGCTGCCGGAAAAAGAGGGTCCCTTTGCAGCCTACGAAACGAAGGGTATCGAAGACCCGAGGGTGACAATCCTGGAGGGCACGTGTTACGTAGCATACACGGCGGCCAGCGACCGCGGGCCCCGGATCGCCCTGGCCAAGACAGACGACTACGTCAACTACGAACGGATTGCACTGATCTCCGAACCGGGCAACAAAGACGGCATTCTGTTTCCGAGGAAGATCAGCGGACGATATGTAAGGTTCGACCGCCCGATAGGACACGACAGGGGCAGTATCTGGGTTTCCTACTCACTCGACCTGATCAACTGGGGTGACTCAGAGGTGGCGATTACTCCGCGAGGCGGCTACTGGGACGACTACCGGGTCGGAGCTTCGGTGACACCCATAGAGACCGAGCAAGGCTGGCTGGAGATCTACCACGGTGTAAAGATGACTTCGGCCGGTCCGATTTACAGAACTGGTGTGGTTCTGCTCGACCTGGACGATCCCTCAAAGGTCATAAAACGCGGCGACCAACCGATACTGTCACCTCGGGAAGAATACGAACGCATCGGAGATGTCGGCAACGTCTGCTTCGCGAGCGGAGCAATAATCTTGGACGACGGCCGAGTACGAATCTACTACGGAGCAGCAGATACCTCGATCTGCATCGCCGGAAGTACACTCGACCAGATTCTGACGGAAGGATTCTGAGTCGAGTCTCCGGCACATGCTCTGATTTCTTCGCACATCTCAAGCTGCCGTGATGGTGTGGACCAAAATCGCGTTGGTCGTACCTGTGGCACCAAGAGGTTGGCCAGCGACAATAACAACCTTATCGCCAATCGCGGCCCACTTTCTGTCGACAGTAAGCTGATCAACGATCCGGGCGAACTGCTCGATATCTTTGGGAATGGCTTGGCACCGTGGTATGACACCATAATGAAGACACATCTGACGGCAGGCTCTATCATCCGAACTGAGTGCAAGTACGGGCACGTCAATTCGAGCTTTGCTCAAGAACCGAGCCGAGGAACCACTTTGCGACCAAACAGCCACGAGTTTGGCGTCTATCTCGTCTATAATCTGGCCGACGCATTGGGCCATAGCGGCGGTCAGAACCAGATCGTCTGTCGTGGCGCTTTTGGGATGTACATGGACATGCTCGTCGAGGTACGCCTCGGTTACGCTTGCAATCCGTCGGATGGTCTGTGCCGCCTTGACCGGATACTTGCCAACCGCGGTCTCTCCCGAAAGCATAACCGCGTCGGTGTAGTCCATAATCGCATTGGCTACATCCGACACCTCGGCGCGAGTGGGGGTAGGACTTGTAATCATGCTCTGCAGCATCTGCGTCGCCACTACTACGGGCTTGCCAAGGTCCCGACACATCTGAGTTATTCGTTTTTGAATCAACGGCACTTGGGCGACATCCATTTCGACACCAAGATCTCCACGGGCGACCAACACAGCGTCACTGGCGACGACGATGTCCTCTAAATTACGCAGGGCCTGTGGCGTCTCGATTTTGGCCACGACCTTGATGTCTGCTCCAGCGTGGCGGATATGATCCTTCAACTGTTGCACTTCGTCGACCGATCGGACAAAGCTCAGCGCCAGAAAATCCAGATCTCGCTCAATTGCCCAGGCAACACATTGCCAGTCACGCTCGGTAATCGACGGTATGCTTATGTTCGTGTCGGGCAGATTGATTCCCTTTCTGCTGTACAGGGAACCGCCAACGACGACCTCGCACGCGGTTTCTCCGTCATTCTTGCCAATGACCCGCAAAGCAATCTGGCCGTCATCTATGAAGATGCGCTGGCCAACCCCAACGTCGTCGTTGAAACGCTCATAGTTCGTGCAGAAACGGCTCGCTGTCCCGACGTCAGTGCCCGGGACAATGCTGATTCTATCTCCGACTCGCAGTGTCTGTCCTTCGGGGTCGATGCGCCCCGTCCGTATCTTTGGGCCGCACAAGTCGCCCATCACAGCCGTGGTGTGACGGTGCTGGGCGCGAGCGCCATTCAGAACCTCCAGCAATTTCGCATGCTCATCGAGTGTGCCGTGCGAGAAATTCAGGCGAAAGACATCCACCCCATTGTCGATCATCGCCTTTATCTTTTCCGCATCAGTCGACGACGGACCCAGCGTGGCAATTATCTTTGTCTTTATCACTTTAAGCAGCCTCTCCCTGGCTCTGTTCGCAAGCCGCACAGTCTGGATAAGCTGTGGTGCTCGGCGCCAGCTCAAACGACATCTTGCAGGGCCGCGAGTTCGACAGCACCTCCAACTACGATCGTCGGAATCTTAGACCCTGGGATAATTACCCAAGAAATACGTCTTGGGCAGCCCGCCTGCAAGAGGCCTCGCGTACTCGACAAAAGCGTCCGTCACGCCGTTGCCCTCGGCGTTAATGTATTCGTCCGGCATGCACTTCGTCTTCTCGGCAACGTTGCGAAGCTCCGTACATATCAGCTCGATTGCGTAGTCCTTCCCTTCGCCAACGCGTTTCAGTGCGACAGAGCCGCTTTGCTCATTCATCGACAGTCGGACGGCCTCTCGACCACAGTTGCGGGCTTCAGACACGTCGACGTCGGACTGGAAACCGACGAAGCTTCTCTGGAGGTATCCGAACGTATCGGCCCGAACACGCTTGACACCGAGCTCATTCTTCACCTGACCCGCCAGGAAGTCGGCCAGGGCACCTGTCCCCGAGAGCTGTATGTTGCCATGCGCATCGGTCTCGCCCTGCTCGGCCAGCTTCTTGGCCCACGGAACACCATCCCCGTCACAGATTCCTTCGCTGACAGCAATGACACACCGGCCAAGGTTCCTATACACGGCCTCCACATCGCTGAGGAATTTCTCAACCGGCACGTTTCTTTCAGGAAAGTAAATCAGATGCGGCCCATCGTCATCTCTCTGCCTTCCCAGAACGGTCGCCGCAGCCAGAAAACCGGCATTCCTGCCCATAACCACATCGATCTTCACGCCGGGCAGCGCCCTGTTGTCAAGATCGTCACCCATAGCAGCACAGGCCACAAACTTCGCAGCCGTCCCGTAGCCGGGACAATGGTCGGTCACTAACAGATCGTTGTCGATCGTCTTTGGGATGTGAAACGCCCGCATCTCGTAGCCGACCTCAGCCGCCATCACATTGACAATGTGGGCCGTATTTGCCGAATCGTTGCCTCCAATGTAGAAAAAATACCTTATGTTCCGCTTCTTGAAGACTTCGAATATCTTTGCGCAGTACTCCTCATCCGGCTTGTCACGGCTTGATCCTAGCGCCGCCGACGGGCAGTGCGCCATTCCCTCCAGGACCGAAATCGACAAGTCTTTCAAATCAACAAAGTCTTCTTTGATGATTCCCTGTACGGCATGCATCGACCCGTACAGGTTCTCTATCTCCGGATGTTTGCACACTTCTGTGATGACTCCGGCCAAGGACGCATTTATTACGCCCGTCGGCCCGCCTGATTGTCCAACTACTGCATTTGCTTTCGGTGCACTTGCCATTTCTGTACCTTCTCAATAAGAATAGTCGATCTACCCTCCGACATACGGGCAGGTATTATACAAAGACAATACGAGCACGCAACTACAAAATCTGGGCCCGGCCTATGGGCCTCTACCTGACCTCAATTGACCGCACAGGTGCAAGGAAATGGAGCCACTTGGCGATTAGGGGAGATTGCAGAATGGCCGACGCCGCTCTGCCGTAGAGGTTCAACTGCCGCCGATAGAGTTCTGCACGCTCGGAGATCCGGTCGGCGGATACGGCGTCGGTTTTGAAATCCACGACGATCAAGCCCCTGGGGGTCTGAACCAGCATATCGATTATGCCCTGGATGATGATCTTGTCGGCCGTTGCATATCCCATTTGCGCAGATAGGCGTGAATCTTTCCACTCGGAAGCAGGCAACGCAAACGTGAAGGGCCATTCCCGCCACACCGTATTCTCCGAATCAAGAACGACTCGGCTGAGCTCACTTTCAAAGAATGCCAGTATGCACGCCGCATCGATCCGCTCGGCTATGCCCATGGTCACAGCGCCGTCTTCAACGAGCTTGTCCACGCGCGTTCGGATTGCCGCCTCGGTAACAGGCCGGTCCAGATCAAGCTGTGAAATCACCAAGTGAGTTGCCGTTCCAATCAATCGTGCGTCAGTGGGCCGAAAAGAGTCGGGCTGCGCAGATGCAAGCGATGCAGGCTGACGGTCCAACGCCCTCGAATAGTCGAACTCTGCGTACTCATCGTCGCGATGAGTCAACCGCGTTACCGAACTCTTGGCCGGCAAACGCGGTGCCTCATCAAATTGATACCGCCACGCCAACGACTCCTTTAGCCGAACAAGCAGTTTCGAGCCAGTGCGCTCCGGACGTGCCGGTCTTGCAGCGGCAGGTTTGCGCGCCTTGCTGGATTTCAGACGCAGCACAAACTCTGAAAGCTGCCGCAGGTCATCATGTCCGCATAGCTTGAAGCTGAACAGATGATCATCACGAGCCCGCCCTGTCAATTCAGTCTCAAAGGCTCCATGCAAAGATCTCTGGTCTGACAGCCCGTAGAGAATCCACTCTAAGGGGCTCTTGCAGGAGCGAATCTGCCAGTCTGGAATCGGCTCGTCTGCGAAGAAGATGCCGTCTGTAATAATCTGCCGACAGAGGTTGCCCTTCTGGGAAGCGGTTAGGACCAAACGGTCTCTCGCCCGCGTTGTCGCAACGTAGAGTATCCGCAGCTCTTCGGCCAGGGCGGTCGATTTCTTTTGTTCACCAATAACTTGATGGGCGAGCGATTGCAGCTTGCTGTTGGACTTGCCGTCGACAATCCGCAGCCCCAGGGCACCGTCGGCATCCGCAAGCACATCCGCGTGGATGTCCCTGATGTTGAACCTGCTTTCCAGTTCGGCCAAGAAGACAACCGGGAACTCGAGCCCCTTGCTCTTATGAACGCTCAGGACGCGAACGGCGTTGCCGGCGGCACTTTCCGGTTCAGCGGGCGCCCAATCCTGACCTATTTCTCGCAGCCGCTCAACAAACTCGACAAAGTGCGTCAGCGACGGCAGACCGGCGCTACTGGCGAAGCCTTCAAACTGGATGGCTCTGTCGTGAAGCTTCAGCAGATTGGCCCTTCGCGCCCGGCCGTTGGACAGTGCCGAGACAAATGACAAATAGCCGGTCTCACGGTAGATGTGCCAGATCAAGTCGGCCAAGCTGCCTCGTCGGGCCATTGTTCGCCACCCGTCGAGTCTATGAAGAACCCCGTCCAATTTCGCAGCCAGCTCAGCCTCCGTGCCGCCGTCACGATGCTTGAGGACGCAATCATAGTAGTTCTTGGCGCGCGGCTCAGTTCGATCGTGTATCCTTAAATGTGCCAGCTCCGTGTCGGTGACATTGAAGAAAGGGCTTCGCAGCACGGCAGCCAATTCTATATCACGCTGCGGGTTGTCCAGGACCTTCAGCAGGCACAACATATCGTTGATCTCGGTAGCCTCAAAGTACCCCGCCGTCGCCTCGCAGCTAACCGGCACACCGGCCAGGCGAAGGATTTCGACGTAATCGTTGGCCTTCTTAGCCAGCGAACGCATCAGCACAACGATGTCACGAAACTGCACATCCCGCAAGCAATCCTGCTCTTTGTCGTATACCTGAAACTCAGCCTTGCCGCTTTCCGCTCCCACCATTTGCCTGATCCGCCGGGCGATCACCGCGGCCTGCCGCTGGCGCGCCGTGATCACATCCGGATTTGCCTCCCCGGCCGATTTGCTCGTTTCGTTGTTTCCCAAATCAAGCTCATCGGCCGTCTCATCCAATATGTGAAACTCAACGACGGCCTCCTTGGTTTGTGGCGTTTGGCCGTCAGAGCTGTCCGCGCGGGCCGCAGTCAGCTTGGCGGAGTCGTCGTAGTCGATTTGCGCAAAAGAAGACGTCATTACACGGGCAAATATCGTGTTGACAAAATCCAGTATTGCCTTCGCAGAGCGGAAATTGGCATTTAGATCAACGCGGACTCCGCTGGCGCTGTCACTTGAGTCCGGACAGATGTGCCTGATCCGATCAAGAAGGATTGTCGGTTTGGCCCCCCGCCATGCATAGATGCTCTGCTTCACATCGCCCACGACGAAGACGTTGTCACCGCCGCTTAGCGCACTGATTATTCCTTCCTGGACAGAGTTGATGTCCTGGTACTCATCAACGAATATGTATTTGTACCTGCTCCGCAGGGCCAAGGCCGTTTCAGAAGGGGCCCTTTCATCCTCAGAACCACCCCCATCGGTCAGAAGCTCCAGGGCAAGGTGCTCAAGGTCGGCAAAATCCACACAGTTCAGCATCCGCTTGGCCTGCTCGTACAGCATATCGAATCGTTTGACAAGCTCCACAAGCACGCGCGTCTGCAAGGCGACGGCGCCACTGAGCATGTCTAGATACTCAGGATTTACCACTGCAAGTTGCGAAAGCCCCTTGAAAGCATCAACGGCGGCTTTGGCAGTTTTCTGGAGCAGTCCCGCAATCGGCTCGTCGACGTCTTTCGGTGTACGAGTGGTCGGTTTCGAAAAGTCTCTTACCGCATCTGAGCACCTATCCCAATCGCCCTTCCGCAAGAGTTCGCTGCATCTGACGATGGGCCCAACATGGCTTACTTGCAAAGCTGCAGCCCACTTGCCGCCAGTTCCCTGACCTTCATACAGTCTCTGCGCTCGCCGGAGCTGGTTCAGAACATCACGTAGCTTCTTTTCAACAATCTGTTTTTGTTTTTCGCCGAGCCCAGACGTGAGATGCTCGGCAGTTTCCGTGAGTTGAACAGCCCTGGCGTACCAGTCTCGTCGTGAGACTACGCCGTCGAGAAAATCGCTCAGCTCTATTATGCTTGATAGGAAACCCTCATTCGCCCGCAGGTCTCGACGCTGAAGAAGCTGCTCAAGTCCCTCCGCCAGGTTGCCCTGCTCCCAAGCCCAGTCTATGGTCTTCTGAAGCATCTCGGCCTTGATCAGCGCCGCCTCATCGGCATCGAGCACGCCGAACGTTGGATCTATATCAAGCTTGTAGAAGTATTCCGTAATGAGCCGTTTGCAGAACGCGTGTATCGTGGAGATGTCGGCGCCCTGCAACAGCGTCAGCTGACGGCGAAGGTGTGGATCACTGCTTTCAGTAAGAGCACCTTTAAGACGCTGGGCAATTCGAGACCGCATCTGCTCAGCAGCGGCCTCCGTGAAGGTCAACAGAAGTATGTTCAAGATATCAGCAGATATCGAAGTGTCGGACAAGATACTGACGCACCGGCCGGACAATACCTCGGTTTTTCCCGTGCCGGCCGAAGCTGTCACCAAGACATCACTGCCGCGTGCCGCAATCGCCCGCTTCTGCTGCGCGGTCCATTTGATCTTCTTCTCGGCCATCAACTGCCCCGTATCTTTTCAAGCATGGCGGATTTACCCAGAGACTCCAGCGACCGGTAGTCATTTATCTGCCAGTCAAACCGACACAACGGTTTGTAGTCGCAGTAACTACAAGGTGATTTTCCGCCGAGACGGTATGGATTGACTGCGATTCTTCCCGAGACGATCTCTTCAGCCACACTGACGATTTTTTGCCTGGTAAACGCAAGGACTTTTTCAAAATCGGGCGGCTTTAGCGCACCCAGCTTGCCGTAGTTGCCGTATGGGGCACCGTCCTTGGTGACAAAGAAACTGTAATAAGTGCTATCCTTTTGTGCCTCGCTGTCGAGGTGCTCGGCAAATTGGCCGTTGAACAGGCCTGTTGCTTTATGGAAGAACTTGTCCGATCGGGCCGCAATCATCTCGAATGCTGCCCCTTCCGTTGGCGCTTCAACCGGCACATAGAATGCGCCCACTACACCTTCCGCTGGAGAGCGGTCTGCCTGCTGGACGGCCAGTACGTACGTCGGGAGCTGCAAGTCCAAGCCGTGATAGAGTTTTGCCCAGCCAAAAGACTGTTTTCTGCGCTTATAATCGAAGACGAGAGATACACGTCTGCCGTCGATCTCGGCAATGTCAAGCCGATCGATCTTGCCATCCATGAACAACATGCGTCCGCCACGAAGTGCAATCCCATATTCACCGAGCGTATCCCGCGTATCCTTGACTCGGCCGAATGACACTTCCGACAGTATCGGCCTGAAGCTTCCAGCCCGAATCGTCTGTCCAATAGCCAGAACACAGTCTCCGAGGACTTCAGAAGCGGATTGGATGACAAACGCGTTGTGACGTGAGTGACGTGCGAAGTTCGATATGAAGGAGTCCATCCGTACAAGCTCTTCAATTTGTTGGTCCAGATAATTCAAAAGCTCATCATTCGTTACGTCCGCAAAACTCTTGCCGAGGGCGTTGAGCTGCCTTGACAAACCGTCCAGTACGCGATGGTAGAAAGTGCCAAGATCCAAGGGTTCGAACTTGAACTCCTTCCGTTCTTTCAGATTCAGCGTGTATCGAGCAAAATACTGATACGGGCAAGCAGCAAAAGTGCCGAGCCTTGTGGCAGAGCTTCGTATCTGCTTGCCGTAGAGTTCTCCAAGCACATCGGCGTCCAACCGGGCCCTATTCTCGTATCCTATTGCCGAGCACACTTTCTCCCCCAGCCCGCCAAGCTGGTCGTCGGAGGCAACCTCGTCCAGTAGCTCGGCAAAATGGCGACTGTCATCCGCGTCGCGAGAGACGGAATCCCTGCCTAGCGTCCGGCAAAGAAGATCAGCAAGCTCTGTCTCATTGCGCACGCCTTCGATTCCCAATTGCTCAGCTGTGACCGGTTCGGCCCTGAGATTCTCAAACAACAGTTCGAGTTCATCCAGGTACTGCGAACGCGCCACGGCGCTACCCTTCTCATCGACGGAAGGATACGTGACACAGAGAAACTGCGACGGGCGTGTAAACGCGATATAGGCCAGATATGGCCGTTCTTCAAGCGACTGACTCACTGCCGGGGCCAGAGCAAAACGAGCCGACTCAGCCGCGCGCCGGTCATCATCGGTCAGCACGCTGTTCGAGCCCGCCGGTACGGGAAACTGCCTCTGTGTGACACCCATTAGAAACACGGCCTTCAAATCCGGATGCCTGCTCCGCTCAATGGAGCTTACGAGAACCTGATCCAAAGTCGGTGGGATCAGGGCGGAAGTCAACTGCGAAAAGGCGGAGCCAACGATTGCGACGAAATCATCGGCCGACATACTCTGGCCCGCAAAGGCTTCGGCCAACTCGTCAAACACGTCGAGCACCTTGTCGAAGACCTGCCGGTGCTCGTCGGCCGCCGCGTACTCGTCGGTGGCAATAGCCTCCTCAATCCAGCCGGCAAGTTGCGCGCGAACCTGTAAGCGGTCCAGCAATGCAAACACAGCCCGCGTGAACTGCTCGGGGCCGATCGCCCTACCCTCTCCATCCGACACAGACAGCCCATCCCGCAGCGCGAGCAAGGGCCTGACAGCTTTCTGTCTTGTCCGGTTGACTCGCCGCTCGTCAAACTGTTCATCCTCGCCAGGCGCAAAATTCCACGGCTCGCCGTCGGTCCAGTCGCTTCCCGTCACACCGAAGGCAACGCAATAGTTCTCCAGCTCGTCAACCTCGCAGCGGTCTATTGGCACCAAGTCTGTTTTCAGATACGCGAACACGTCCCGTCCTGCGAAACCGCCGACCACCACCTGCAAGGCCGAACAAATAAGTTGGACAATTGCGTGCTGGTTGAGAGGCCTGCGCCTGTCAATAAAGAACGGAACCCCGTAGTCCTCAAAATACGCCTCTATGTAATGCTGATAACGCTCTATCTCCGACGCGACAATAGCTATGTCGCGATACCGATAGTTCTTTTGCCTCACCAATTCGAGAATCTGCCTTGCAATGAACCGAACCTCAGCCCGCTCATTCGGCACCGACACAATCCGAACGTTTCCGGCGATAGGAATCGTGAGTGGGTTAGACTTGAAGATGCTTCGTTCAATGTGAGCAAGCTGCTCACAATCCGCAAATCGGACCGGCCTTGTCAACACTATCGGCTCAACCAACCGCAGTTTAGCCTTCCTGATTTCTTCGAGAAGAACAGCATAAGTACGCTGGGTTGGAAGGAACAGGCCGGCTTGCCCAATCGCCTTGGCAGGAAGATCGGCCAAATCGATATGTGACGGGTCCAGGCAGAGGGCAATATGTGCGTCTGAAGCGACCTTCAGCAATTCGACGAGCACCGCAAGCTCGCTGGTGGTAAAGCCGGCAAAGCCATCGACCCAGAGCCTCGCGCGCCTGAGAAGAGCCGAGTCCATAACGGCTCGACAGGCACGGGTCAATTGAAGATCAGGGTCAAGGAATTTACCTTTTATGAATTGCAGATATCTCGCGAAGATCAGTCGGATGTCGGTAAACTTGGCGGCCGTGAGCCCATTTCGCTGGTCCTTCTGCAATTCGACCAGTAACCCATCGATATCGTCCGGCGTCTTGGCATATTGATGAAGTTCGGCAATTGTATCTGCGATCCGACGAGCCAGCCCCGGCCAAGCACGCGATGAGTGAAACACCCTCAGGTCGGCGCCCGTGTCCCGAAGAATCCGGTTGACTATCATCTGCCGGCCGATACGCGAAAGGGCCGGTCTGGCCGTATTCTTGCCCAGAAGCAAAAACTGTAGACGGTCAAATGACAGTACGCTCAGTCTGGGATGAGCCTCGTCGATATTGCCGGTGGGCGAAGTTGCTCCGCTGTAGCCGGCTATTCTCTCATCTGCCAGAATCGCACGCTCAGCCTGATACGTTGCCTGCTCCGGAACCAGCAAAATCGAGGGCAGGGAATTGCCGGGCTCCACCAGGGCATCGACGATTGCGCGTATGCAGTGGGTTGTTTTCCCCGTGCCACCTCTGCCAAGAATAAAGCGAACCGCCATATCGGCCATCCCGGATTTGAGACCATTCCTTTCGTTCCTTTCTACCACAGTAGGCGGTTGTTTTCAATTCACAGCTACCCGGTTCAAATTCTGCGCGCCGGCCCACCGTGGCCGACAACACGGCTGTCTGCACGGCCAGCAGCTTGTTCCCACATGCGAGATTAAACAGGTAGAAATCCCCCCTGCTGCGAACCGGGGAAAAAGTCGGCGGTGGCGCAGTAATGCCGACGATAGACGTGCTCAATCCGCCCGAGCGAGGTCCCTGTTGGATTCCTCCAGCCCAACTGATCGGAGACTGGAAGCTGGACGATCGGGCGACAACTCGGCAACCTCGGCCAACATCTCAGAATATCCCCGGGCCTTTTCACCCATTGCCCCAAGCACCGTCTCAGCCACAGCCTGCTCGCGAAGTCTGCGAATTCTCAAGGCCGCAAGCCACAAGAGTGGATTGTAGAAGTAAAGACCGTGCAGAATGGTCTGGCCCAAGTTCACCCACACGTCGCCCCGCTTGATGTGAGCGACCTCATGGAAAAGAAGCGCTCGCAGGTGACGTGAGCCAAGAGTAGGCGCGAGATTCTGTGGGACCAATACGACGGGACAGAATAGGCCGCACACCGCCGGGTTCGTTCCTTCCGGCAAGACTTTCAGACGCACCTTCCGCCTCACACCCAGACAATTACAGCAATATGCAAGGAGATCTTTCATCAAGAGATTCGCCTCGCCCGCTCTCCTGATGAGTCTTCTCGCAGAAACTGCTCGCTTCACCAGCAGCAGCCCCATTGTCACCACGACTCCCAACCACACCAGAAAGACAATCCCCTGCCACGTCATAGTCGTAGGCGATCCTTGTGTATCTATGGACCCGGTTTCCGCACGCTGTGGCATCTCGGGAGCTCGCG
>CP070675.1:3341768-3387162 GCA_020352215.1 Phycisphaerales bacterium | reverse complement strand
TATGCTCCGGCAGGTCCGGCCACCGCTCGATTATCACTCTCAAATCTGTGTCGATTTCCCGCTCAGAAAACAAGTTCTGAGCAAGCTGTTGATTATCTGGGAGAGAGCCGGCCCGCTTTGGTTCTGCAAGTTCTTGCTTTTCCGAGGTTTGAGAAATGGGCGATGCAGGATTCGAACCTGCGACCGGCTGATTAAGAGTCAGCTGCTCTACCGGCTGAGCTAATCGCCCGTGCAGACTTTGGCGAAGTTTACAGTCGATTGGCGGAGATTGCAAGCAAATTGAGACAAAACAGAGGAATATCCGCCCACGAGGACAAGCGGGCAGCTCCCCGGTCTGGCCGGAGAGCTACCCACTATCAACCGATCAGGACTCTTCAAGCAAGCCGGTCTCTTCGACAACCTCGGGGCTGAATACGTCGAAGTCGGGGCCGAACTGGCGGAGATAGTACAGAGAATACGAACGCTTGAAGACCAGCAGTGGCAGGGTCAGAACGGTGCCAATGTATGGTATTGCAAGGATGCATGCGGCACAACAGCAGGTGATGCAAACCGCCGCCACAACTATCGCGCTGATAGCAACTGCAATCACAATCTGGAAGAGAATGTACAGCAACAGACGGGCCTTATTGACTGAGAGCACGGTCATGAACTGTCGCCAACCCGCTACGCAACTCGCCGCCCCCAGAAACATCACCGGGACCACGAAATCCATCGTGAACTTGCCCACAAGCGAAAGGGCTATCACCAGAGCAATGAACAGAAGAACGTTCGCAACAAGGCCAAGTACGGCAAAGATGTTGAAACCGCCCTGAGCCAAGCATACTACGAGCAGAACGGTAATCACTGCGAAGACGGCGAAAATCCCAAAACCGATAAGGCTCAGGACAATCCGGAAGGCAAAAAGGCTGTTGCCATGTTGCCTGTACCTGCTCCATGGAATCTTGACCTCGGCTTTGTTTTCCGCCACACAGTGCAGGAACATGAACCGGCCTCGGCTGCTGAGCCACGTGACCACGAGGACAAGCGCTATGATGAACGCGACCACAATGACCGCCACCAGGATAATCCACGGCAGGTATGATATAACGAAGTCTTTGACCTGCTCCAAATTATCCCCGTGATGGAACCCGTCGTGCTGGGGCCCACCGCCGCCGAAATTGGGTCCTCCCGATCCGCTTCCGAAATACGCCAGCCATGCACAGAAGCCGATGATGAACCATTTCTTCAGCTCGAATGGCTCGAAGAGAATCGCTCTTGTCCTGTTAATGGCAGGGCTGATTGGATCGATTACGCTTATGTTGGATGACTGTTCGGGGTTCATAGTATGAATCCTCCAAGATAGACAAGCCAGTTAACGACCATCGCCACCAGAGCTGTCGCCGCTACGAAGGGGTTTATTCTCACCAGATTGGAGAGCAGAAGTTGCAGCCCCGCTCCCCAGACCACGGTGACCATGGCAGCCCAGCCCATCACTCTATCGAAGTTCACCTTGGCAAGTATTCGTCCGTTCTCGGGCTTCTCCGCCACAGCGGGCCCGGAGAGTTGCTCCAAGGCCGCCGTCATCGTAGCGTCAAGGAATCCTCTGCCGGGCGCTTGTGGATCGCCGGTAAGTTTGACCAGCCGTGAAACATTCTTCTCCAGGTTGTTGTGTTCAGATTTCATGGCTATCGCCCTGCTTGTCACCTGCTATTCGTTCGATCTGCTCACGAAGAGAAATCCTTGCTCGGTACAAAAGGCTGTGAACTGCCTTTTCGGTAATATCCATATCGCGGGCTATGGCGCGGGCGGGCAGGCCCTCGATATACTTCGCCTCAAGCACGTATCGCTCGTTAGAGGCCAGCCTATCCATAGCCACCCGGACAATTCCGGCCGTCTCCTGGCGCTCGAGCACCTCGTCGGGCAATGGCTCGGTGTCGATCCTGCCAAGGTAAACGCTGATGTCACCGTTGACGGTAGGCCTGGCTGCCCGCTTCCTGATTTCGAGCCGGATATTGTTGCGTGCGATGCCATAGATCCAGTCTTCCGGGCTGCCTTTTGCGGGATCGTAACCGGCACGCCCTCGAACCGCATCAAAGGCCGTCTTCTGGACGAGCTCCTCTGCGAGCGACGGATTGGGCCGGCGTTTCATGAACATGCCATAGAGCGGCGGCATCAGTCGGCCAAGGAATTCCCGCCACACGCGGGCATCGCCGCTGCGAATCCCTGACCAATCACATTGCTTAGTCTCATTTGCCACTTCTTCAGATATCCCACACCAGCGCCGGTTTCTATCAAGTATTATGCGCAAAAACAGGCAATTACTCACGCAATTCTGACATTTCTCGCTTGTTGGGCTACTTCATCCTGCAAAACCGGCCGATCCTGTTGATTGCAGACCGGCCGGATGAAGGATGCGGGATTGACTTGCCGAGTCCGCTACTTGCGTAAGGACCCCTGTTGATGTCGCGACCAAGTGTCTGGTAATTAGCGACAAATCACGATCTCACGTGTTGCGGCAACTTTGCCGTAGAGTTCGAGCGTGTCGTACGCCACCTGGACGTTGAATGTTTCTTCGTTGCCGTCTAACTTGAGGTCATCCGGCACTCGCCACGAGTACCCACATGTGCCGTCTCAGCCAAAAGGCATGATGCCCTCGGCGACAACCGTGCCGTCCAATCGCGTGACAACCACCTTCGGATCGAGAGATCGGTCTTCTTCACCAGATACCTTGCTTCCATCACGCCTGGCATACTCGTATGGTACCTTTTGTCGTGTGTCAATCAGACGACGAATCATAATGTCCAACACAGGATCTATCAGGACGGCCATGACCTTGACCTCTTCGCCGGTTTTGAATCGCTGCGCACTTGTCGGCTCAGCAAACAAAACTTCCGGCTCGTTCGAGAAATCCAGTACAAAAGGCCGGTCCTTTCTAATCGTGATGCCGTATACCCACTGATCAAAGGCCAGCTTAGGATGAATCTTAGCCCTCCGCCGCCCATCGATGTGATAATTCTGCGAGACCTGAATGGACAGCGGCCCATATTGGATCCACGCAATCGCAAGCACGTAATCGCCCGTGGGCAATCGACACGACCGCGCCATATCCTTGGCCCCGGCCTCGTCTACCTCGCCACCGGCTAAAACCGCACGGTGGTCGCAAGAAAACAGCGGCCCATTAATTCCCAGATTCTTAAACGCACGCTTGCCCGCCCCGATTTCAAACGTGCCGAAATCACCCTTATACTTGGTGGCAGTGACCTTGTCGCCCCGGACGGTAGCCGAGAACTGATACCAAATGCCACCAATTCTGCGCATCGCGCAGAGAAACTCGGCCCACTCCCATGTGGCCGGAGTCCGCGGGTCATCGTCGTTGACCAGAAAGAACGAACAAAGTGGATCGTTGAGTCTGCCTCGAATCGCATCATACGCGTCACAGCTAAGGTAGACGTCAAAGTCTTTGCCAACCAGAGCGAAACGTCCCTTTCGGGCTTTTGTAGGGACGAAATACATACGAGCGCTATCCTCGCCGAACCGCAATCGCGGCATGATCTCAACGGAATGGCTGCCATTGTCACCATGCTCGAATTCGAGAGTAAAGGGCGAAAACCATGTCTGCCTTTCCACATACTCCTCTTTAACTTCCGCACCCTGTGGCGGTGACTCCTGAGCGGACAGCGGCTCGTCATTGGTCAAATCCAGATCATTGTTCCGATCCACGTACAAGGTGTCATAACCTTTGCCCGGCCCGGCCGATTCTTCAACCACCCAGTACAGAGTTTTCACGACGTTTTCCAGATCGCCGTACACCGGCAATTTGCCATACACGGGCTTATCGGTGCGCAACTCGGGATAGCGTTTCACCTGCTCAGAAGGCTCGCCTGTGGACCGACCCCATACCCCTTTCGCCAGGTCCATGTGGTTCCGTTGAGGTATGTCAAACGTGGAAATCTCCTCCATAGCCACCGTGATTACATCGGGGGCATCTGACTTGCTGTCGCATCCACAGACTGCCAAGAGCGCGAAGATCACTGCCGAAAGGAGCCCAACCGTCCATTCTCGCTTTTCCACAGGCATTCTCCACATCCTATCATCATCTTGCCAAATTCGCGCTCAAGACACCCAGAAACCGTATAAGACAACTCTTAAGTATCATCCGATGTGACTAATTGGCTGGGGAGTCGGGGTCCGTATCGGAGATTTGGATCTGATATGTGTCGGTGTGTCGTATGGTCCGGCTGCCGCGAGTGCACGATGTGGCCACCTCAGCTTCCGGTTCTTCGCCTTGTGGTACGCGGACGGTGACCTGCAAGCCGGCATCGCGGATGTTCATATTGGTGACATCCAACTCGACCGCCGCACCCAATTCACCGGGGCTCTCGGCCTCAGCTCTCTGCCTTGCCCAGGCGAGGCCGCTTGCCACAAGATTCCGCTCGACGGCTTGCAGATAAGCGGCGTCGGCCTGGAATAGCACGGTCTTCGAACCTTCGGTCAGGACGAAAAGCAAGACGCCCACGAGGGCGATTGCCGCTATCACAAGTACAAGCACAAAACCGGCTCTTCGTTCGTCTCTCATCTCGCTCGGCCCCCCTGAAAAGCACCCACAAAGTACAGGTGGGAGTTGATCATTTTCTTCTGCAACCCTTTGCGAAGCTTCTGTTTTATGTGGGTCTTGACTTCCACGGCGTAGCCGGCCCCAGCCTTTTTCCAGACCTGCCAGACGATCTCCGAGTTTGGCAGCGACCAGACCCTGGCTTCGTCACCGTCCTGCCCTTGAGCATCCGTGACCTTGTATCTGCGTGCTCGCCCCTCATCCAACCTGTAGCAAATCACGCCGTCTGTCGTCTCAATCAGTAGCATCCGGTCATTTGAGGCTCGGCCACCGTACGATTCCGGCAACCGCTTCGCTTGGCCTACGTCGGCACACATCTGGTTCAGCATATTCAGAAGTGTTGTGTTCTCCTGGATAACTCGGGTCGAACGAGGTATATCTCGCATAAGAGTGGTGAAGAAGCGATCCAAGACCAAAGCGGCCGCAGGAAGAACAAGTACAACCACCAATAGCTCAACTAATGTAAAGCCTTTACGCATACTCACTGCTCCCCTATGGATGCCAGTCCGACAGACCCGACATATCTGGACAGCCGGACCTTCACGTCGTTACGATAGCTCTTGCCCGCCGTCGTCACCTCAAGCAACGTCATCGCCTGCCACTGCCCGGTTCCTTCAGACCGTTCGACAGAGACATCGAGCTTGGGCCATAGCCGCTTGAAATCCTCATCCGGAATCGGCTCACCCGTCGTCGTTATGCTGTCGAGTTGAGCTTGGGCTGCCGCGATGCACTGCTGTCTTACCAACTGATAGCGGTTGAACTTTGCAAACCCATCCAGCGAAAGCGCAAACGCAACCACCAGAATCGCGAAGACAGTGAGCCCAACTATGATCTCTGCCATCAAGAAGCCACCGTATTTTCTGCCCTTCGCAAGCACGACCATTCTCCTTCTCGAGTCTCACGGTGTCACAAGCCCGGCCATGACGTTGATGACCGTTATACTCGGCAAGAAAATGCCGACTATCACAAATGCGACCATCATCCCTAAAGCCAATGTCACACAGGGCCACATGATGAACCTGGCCAGATTTACCCTATAGCTATAATTTGAGCGATAGAACGATTCGAGTGTCTCGAGGATCGCCAGAGTATCGCCCTTATTCACCTTCTCGTCGAACGCCCACGCAAGCGGCGAGCCCAGTCTGCATTCTCTCGCTGCCACGGAGATGTTACGGCCGGCCTCGACACTCATGAGCCACCTCCTAAGCCGCTTCTTGAAACAATTATTCACATCCAGACCCGACGTATTCGCAATGGCGTCGTTGACCGTGCAGCCGGCACTGAGCGAGAGACGCAAACTCTCAACGACCTGCACCATCGAGTAGTTTCTCTCGAACCAATGCAGTATCGGCAGATACCATTTGATGAAATCGCCCACCCTGGAGAGACGGTACGGACTCTCCGGTCGGCGAGGCCGAAACCTGACGCAAATTGAAACAACAATAGTCACGATGATAACGACTGCGAGGACTACCCAGGAAATCACGCCGATGTCATTATGGAAGAACTCCATTATTCCCAGGAGAACCCGTGTAGGTGCCGGAACCTTTCGACCCACCGTTTCCTCAAGCACGGCTTTGAATGCCGGGAACACAAACGTCATCACCCCCCACAGGATAAATGACGTAAAGATCACTATCACAACCGGGTACCACGGGTGAACGGGCTTTAGTCTCCTTCTTTCGTCGGCCCTTGCAGCTATATCAGCCTCAAGGGCCTTCAGCGCGGCCGGCAACTGATTGAACCGCTCAGCCGAAGCAATCATTGCCAGGGCATAGCCCGGACATCCCGGATAGCCGCGCTTGACCGACTCGCTCAGCGAGTAGCCCTGGACGAGCCACTGCCGGATGCTCCGCAGGATTCGTGCGCGACTGTCTGTTCTCCCGTTCGACGCCGATTCCAGGGCCATGGGCAGTGGCAGATTCTGTCGCACGCTCGAGCCGATTGTCGAAAAAACAATCGCAGCAGTTGCTCGCCGATGGCCAACCGCGAAGCTGACGACCGCCCCGAAGCATCCCACGCCGCCGATGAACAGAATCAGGACGGCAAAGCCGGCAGCGCCCGCAAATAACAGCACAATCATAGTCACGAGGAAAAGCAAGGCACACAAACTGATCAGTATTACCTTAGCTGCCATATGGGGCCACTGTCCTGCCTCGGATTTGGGCTTTCCGACCAAGATGGCGATCAGAGTAACCAGGAAAACAGCCGGTGCAAGCAATGCAACCTCGGGTGACTCGGTCAGGATACCAAAACCCAACACCAGACACACGATCGGTGATGTGACCAGAGCTACCCCCGGCTTCCTGTAACCCAGGACGGCATAAATGACCATCAACAGTACTGCGATAACTGTGCTCATACCTATCCTAACCAATCATCCCGCAGACAGACTCGTAATAACCTGTATCATCGGCAAAAACATCGAAAGTATGGTTATTGCCAGGACCCCCCCCACCACAATCAACATCATGGGCAACAGAACCGCCTGCAATCTTGCCTGACCGCATCGCGCCTGGTGCGCATACATATCGGCGAGGCTGTACAAGTTGTCCTGCAATTCGTTGCGCTGTGTTCCTAACTGGATTGAGTACAAAAACAACCTCGGGATCACCCCGCTAATCTGCCCGGCCTCGACTATGTTAGCTCCCTTCTCGATCTCGCGGGCGAGCATTTCGCTCTCTAAGATGAGTTTCTCACTGCCCGTCGCACCCGATGCCAACCTCACACACGTAGGCATGTCACAACCGGCCCCGGTCAACATCGCCATAGCCTCCGCCATCCTGCCGAGCAAGCTGTGATGGTACACTCCTCCGACAACCGGAATCTTCAAGAACAGAGACTCCTTGAACCTTCGGCCCCCGCCGGAGGACGAAAGCGCCAAGAACAACAGGACCACCGCTGCGACAAGAAATCCAACCGTTATCCAGAAGGGAACAACATTTCTCACGATGCCAAACAGCAGTGCGGTTATTGGATTCAATCGACCCCCGACCATCTCTTGCAGCACCGTTTCAAACTGGGGGATTACGAATAAGAACACGCCCGTTATGATAATGGCTCCGAGTATCAGAACAACCGCGGGATAACTGACCGCCTCGAAGATGATTCTCCTTGTTTGGCTGGCCAGTTCGAGATGCCTGTTCAAACTGGTCAGCATCTCGCTCAGTCTTCCCGTCTCGACGCCGGCTTTGAGTATCCGCCCATACAGGGGTGGAAAATTCTTCTGCCTCTTCTCGAATGCATCTTCAATGCTCACGCCTGCTTCAAGCTCACCGGCGATATCGTCTATGAGTGCGCGCATCGACTTTGAGGTGACATCGGTAGCCAGCTCTCGAAGCCCTCTCTCAAGAGGGATGCCCGCTTGTGTAATCGAGGCAAGCTGCTGATTGAACAGCAGAAACTCGTTTCTGCCGATGGCGGTTTTGGGCTTTTTGGGCCTAGCTTTCTCAATCTGATTCACGTCAAGCTGCATTTGTTTGAGCAGCTCACTCGCTTCTTCTCGCGACCCGGCCTCAATGTCGCCTCTCATCAGCCGGCCCGCCGAAGTCAGTGCGTTGTATTCAAACGTCGCCATGCTCTTGTTCCTTACTGAGGACCGATTGAAAACCTGTCCCCGTACTCCACTTTAGTAGGCGCCCATGTCAACACAGGATCGACATGGAGCCAATTGCCGTCGCAGCATATCACCAACTTCTACTGCTCCTTCATCACCATCTCATACCGCAACGCGTCTCTTTCGCTGCCGCCCTCTGGTGCCGCCGCTTCAAGAATACCCTTCGTACCTGCGAGCCTGAAGTCAAACGGCCGACCCGCCACAGGATCATTTGGCGCCACCAATTCTGTGATGCTGCTCAGACCATCCGGCAGCTTGCCGCCATGTCTGTCCGCGTACAGGCGGATCGCCTCCACGCACTGCAGTGCGGCCAGGTGTCGGTCCAGTCGGTTCATTAGCAGCCGTGTTTTCTCTTTTGTGTCCCGGTCCTCGTATTCCATCTGTTCGGATAGATCAAGATACGGCCTTGGCAAGGCCTGCAGAGCCCAGTACAGGTTAGGCGCATCCGCTTCTTGCACGAACTGTTCGAGCTGACTACACATAACCGCTGCGACCGCTATTGCCACAAGGCCCTCGACCAAGGTAGGCGCCTTGCCCAACTGCCCTGCCATGGCAAATCCCGTCCGCATGGTCTCGACCGCCTCATCGTACCGGCCCTGGCCAATCTGCAGGCGCGCCTGCAATGCAATAAGCACAACGAGCTTGCGATACCCGCCGAGGCCCGCTGCCGCCGTATCCGGGTCCAGATACGGCCAGTCATGCTGCCTGCACCTTGCCGCCCGCTCAAGAAGATCCAGAGCCTGTTTGCCCTGTTGCAGGACCTGCTCGACCTGCTCCTTCGGTAACTGCCCTGCCGGCGCGCTGCGCCATTCGTGCAACTGATTCATATCTAGCCCCGCCGGCAGCGCCTTTAGCGCCTGTTCATATAGCGGCGCCGCAGCTTCGTCGCTTTGCTCGCTCGGCAGCGGCAGAAGTCGACATCTCCGTGCACTCTCCGACGCCTTAGCTGGATGCAGTACCAACTCAACGGTGCGAGCAGCCACGGTGCCCATCGCGAGAAGCAAAATGACAAAACAGATAAAGATGCGTTTCATAATCAGACTTTGATCCAGTGTCTCAACAACCGTTGTTTCTTCTCATATTCCCATCTGTCAGTCATGGTTATTCAAGGATGTCACGCGATTCCACAGACCTTATTCAGTTCGTCCTGTGTTGTTATTCCATCACCGACCAGGCGGTGCCCGTCGACAAGTATGTTCATGTGGCCTTCGCTCAGCAGGAGACTCTCAAGCTCCTCCAGGTCGGCCTTGGCCAATATGGCCTTTCGGAGCTGACCATCCAATTGGACCATCTCAGCTATCAAAACGCGGCCTTTGTAGCCGGTGCCGAAGCAATCGTCACAACCGACCGGCTCAAACAGCTCGGATGCCACCCTCTTCTTACAATTATCGCAGAGTCTCCTAACGAGCCTCTGATTTAGAACCGCTGAAATGCTCGACGTCACCTGATAGGGTTCAATCCCCATCTCCAGCAACCGAAGCAGCGCCCCGGCGGGCGTTCCGCTGTGCATCGTTGTCAAGAGCAAATGGCCAGTCAACCCAGCCTCGATACCGATCCGGGCCGTTTCCGCATCTCGAATCTCGCCGATCATCAGGACTTGAGGGTCTTGTCTGAGCAGCGACCGCAGCGCCGTTGGGAACGTCATCTGCCCATGTGGATCGATCTGCACCTGAGTAGCGCCGTCGATCCTTATTTCCACCGGGTCTTCGAGCGTCACCACGCTCCTGCCGGGCCAGTTCTTGAGGATTTGCCGCAGGACAGCCGCCAGAGTCGTACTCTTTCCGCTGCCGGCTGGGCCGGTCAAGAGAAGCACGCCCTGGTTCTTCGCAGCTATTCCCTTCAACATTGCGAATATGTCACCAGAGAACCCAAGCTGGTTGAGCTCGGCAAGACTCCGGCTCTTGTAGAGCAGGCGGACGACCACCCGTTGACCGTGTATTGTGGGAAAGACTGCGATGCGCCTGTCAATTACGTCGTCGTCACCCGGCCCGGAGACTTGGATGCGTCCCTCTTGAGGAATGTCGTTGCGATAGGTTAGAAGACCGCCAAGCACCTTCAGTCGGGCAACCACATTGTCGGACAGGGACTTGGGTAGTCTTTCAATCGTGTTCAGGACGCCATCCAGGCGGAATTTCACCATCAATTCTGAGCTTGTGGGCTCGAAATGAATGTCGCTTGCAGCGAACTCTACTGCCTTGCCAAGTAGGTCATCCACCAAGGCCACGACGTCTTGAGCACCCTTGTGGTGTCCATAAGAACTTTCTCTATGGGTACTTACACTCATTTCGCCGCCCGGTCATCTTCACTATTGCCTTTTCATGAGCGTCGTTGCGCAAATCAAGACGCGACCGCGCCCAAAACGTTATCCGAAAAGGCGCACTTTTTTGCCAAGAATCGCCGGTTTTTTGTTAACATATTCTTAGGCGCGGCGTCTTGGAGTATGGAACAACAAGAACACTTGAAATGGGCGCTTATGTTCGGCAGGTCCGTCAGTTACGACCTAACGTGGGACCCGGCAGTCTGTGAGACTGTCCACGAGAACCAGAAGTGGGTCCTGTCCGTAATGCAGCGGCATGGGCAGGAACTGGTCACAATGCTCTGGCGTATACTGGGAAATGAGCAAGATGTCTGTGACGCCTACCAGAGCACATTCCTGCAACTCGCTCATTGCCAAGACACGAGGAGGCCCCACCACATAAAGGCGTACGTGTTCCGCACGGCTAACAACGTGGCAATATCGATGCTGAGACGCAGGCTTTCCGAAAGACAGAGGCTGTCGACGGCCGGCCCTCGCGAAGCCACCGGCTCGCCCGCAGGCGAGCTCGACGCCAAATACCTGCAGGAGAGCCTGAGATATTGCATTGCCCGATTGCCCGAACATTTGAGGTCTGTCATAGCGCTGCGTGATCTGGCGGAATTGTCGTATGTGCGAATAGGCAAAATGCTGGGCATATCGCCAGCAACGGCGAGGGTATACAGGTGCAAAGCAATCCACCTGCTGGCCACGTGGATGCGCCGAGAAAGAGAAGAAAGACAATGACAACTACACAGAACGTCAAAAAGTGCAAGCGAATAAGAACCTGGCTGGCCAACATGGTCGGCAAATACTCTGACTCACACATGGGCTGGGCCCACAGACACGTCGCCAATTGCCCAAGATGCCAGCGGCGACTCGCTGCCGTCGGCAAAGTGGACCTTGCTCTCTCGCTATTGAAGTCGGAACCACATAAACTTGACCTGCTTATGCGAGCGAATAACCAGGCCGTCGGCGTGTTGAGGCACAGTCTCCGAGATGATCCAAAGGCGCAAGAGCTGAAGGCGATGATGCCCAAGCCGACCTTGATCGACAAGTGTGGCAAGTACAAGCACCCCGCAACAAATGTAGCAGCCTGTTTTGTTATTCTGCTCATGGCCAAGATCGGCGTCTTCTGCTCTATGGAGCACGTTCAGAGCCAAGGCCGAAATGTTGTAAAGCACTACTACGCCAGTCATGTCGGCAAGGACCTGGCTGACGAGATATTCACCGCGTAGCAATCTGTCGAGTGTCAAAGAGCAAGCCGTCATACAGGCAATCTCGTCCGATAACCAGCACGAAAAATCCACTCGTCCCCCGCCCCGCCAACGCCTCATATGCTCCTTTGCGGGCACCATTGGCCTAAAACTGTCTCCGAATACGGTGAGCTGAAGCCATAGCCGATTGGATAGACCCCAATTATTACATATATTTTGTTTGGCTACTTGTATGAAGAGACTCCGCGCCAGTCATTACTCATACTGAGCGGAGTAAGAAAGTGAGGTTATAGGATGAACCTCCTTTAATTCACAGCGATGGTAAGCGTACAGGCTGTGAAGTCTGGCCACGACAAGCAGTCTGTTGCAAGAACTGGAAAAATGATTAAGAAACTCACTATTCTCGGCTTGGTGCTGCTTCTTGCCGGCACTGCCGTGCTCTACTGGTTTTTCAGCCAGAGAAAAGTGGAGCGCGAGAAAGCCGCTTCCTTCAAACTGAAATACGCCTCAGAGCCCGATGAGTACCTCAAACAGTACAATGAGTGGCTGCGGCTGCCTCAAGAAGAACGAGGTGATCTGTCCGGCGTATTAGATGAGCACGCCGAGCGCAAAACACCGGCGCAGTTGCTCCAGGAACAGCGGGAAAGACTCGAAGCTGACCTTGACAAATTGGCGGCGGGCGAATCTATCCCCAAGCCGCTTGCAGACATGCTCTACGGCCAGAACTGGCAAGAGGAAGTCGATAGATACAAAAACCGAAAAGAGCAAAACGAGCTGACTTTGACCAGTGCTATTGTCTGTGCGTCCATAGGAGGAATCGTCTCCGTGTCCTGCACGCTTGTATGGACGTTCCGCCTAATGATCAGGGCCACATCTCGCGTCAGGGCCCATCGTGCAAGCGTTCGGGGGGGGCGACAAGAAGCCAAGGACGGTGATTCGGCCGGAGTGCGCGAAGATGATGAAGACGATGATGAAGGACTCCAGCAGAGCCAGGCGGAACAACCTGAGCGAGCAGGAACACGCTCACAGATGCTGGCAAATCTTGGCTGGCATAATTTCGCGCCGCGCGTCACCAGCTCCGACTACGCCCCCGCAAAAAAGACAGTTGCCATGAGGCGCAGTAGCGTTGCCTCGTCCTCACCGCCAGACAAGAAAATTGCGATGCTGCTTTCCGACGAGGAATCTGCCGAACTCGAAACCGCTGCATCCAGTTCAACGGAATCTCCGAGTACCGATACGCCCGGCTCCAATCCACGCCGAGGCCGCCGCGTGCTGAGTATAGCGAAGTCCGATGTGAACGCCCGGGAGCTGGAAGACTCCTTCAAGACCCAAGCCGCGCATCTTGAAGAGCAAATGGCAGAATTCAAGAAGATGGCCCAGAATGTCCAAAACACCACTGTTGAGCAATCGGCGCCACTCAACAACACACTGAAGGAGCTAACTCAGCAAATCTCGGCAATTCGTGACTACGCCTCCTGTCAGCAGGACAGAGTGGAGAAGCTCCAGGATGGCTACGACTGGACCATAATTAAGACATTTTGCCTACGGGTAATCCGTTGTATCGACAACCTCGAACGCCGCATTAGCCAGTTAATCGAAGAGGATGCCGAAACTGCTCACCTTGAGGAAGTGAGGGACGAGCTGCTCTTCGCCCTTGAGTCCAGCGGAGTAGAGCAATTCAGGCCTGAGGCAAACAGTGACTATAGTGGTCAGGAGAAATTCGCTGAGGCGGCGAAAGACCGCCAGCCCTGCGATGATCCGAGTAAAGCCGGTACGGTCGCAAAGGTCATAAGGCCGGGATATCAGTACTTTATCGATGAAGAAAACGCGAAAGTAGTCCGAACGGCTCAGGTTGAGCTTTACGGTTAGGCGCAATCTCTGATGCCCGTTTTCAAGTGCGTCAGGGCACGATGACTGAAGTAGAACGGAGAGGCAAACGATGGGTAATATTGTTGGAATAGACCTGGGAACGACTTTCTCGACCTTGGCAATCCTAAACGCTATCGGCAAACCGGAGATAGTGCCAAACGCCGATGGTGAAAGGCTCACGCCGTCCGCCATCTTCTTCGACGAGGAGAACCCGGACGTAATCCGGGTGGGAATCGAGGCAATCAATTCCCGTCACCTGAATGCCGAAAGGTCGGTCCGTTGGATAAAGCGGCACATGGGCGACACCGACTATCGCAAGACCATCAGCGGCAAGGACTGGACACCTGCGGAGCTTTCAGCACTGATTCTGAAAAAGCTTAAAGAAGATTGCTCCGCAGAACATGGCGAAATTTGTGATGCCGTCATTTCCGTTCCCGCCCACTTTGATGAGGTTCGTCGCAGGGCCACTATGGACGCGGGAACCGCCGTCGGGCTAAACGTCGTTGCCATAGTGAACGAACCCGTGGCCGCCGCACTGTACTACGCAACCACGCGGAAGGTCTCCGGGAAGGTGCTCGTGTACGACCTGGGCGGAGGAACCTTCGACGTGACCATTATGGATGTCGACGGACAGCAAATGGACATCATCTGCTCGCAGGGTGACCATGCCCTCGGGGGAATCGATTTTGACCGACAGATACTCGAGATCCTCGAGCAGAGCTATCGAGACAAATTCAGCGCAGAGCTGCTCAACTGCGACGAAGACAGGGCAAGGTACGAAGACGAAGCTGAAGATATCAAGAAGACCCTCTCTCGCCGGCCCACTGCAAAGAAAATGTTGTATGGACCGGCGGGCAGCCTGAGGGCAGAGATAAGTCGCGAGATGTTCGAAGAAGCCATTTCCTCTTTGATAGCCCGCACCGATATGTTGGTGGAGGTGGCCCTCGACGAAGCCGGCGCCCAACCATCTGAAATCGACAAGGTACTCCTGGTGGGCGGTAGTACGCGAATCCCGCTGATCAGGGAACGCCTGGAGAAGATGTTCGGATCTGCGCCTGAGACGGCAGTGAACGTGGATGAGTGCGTGGCTCTTGGTGCGGCCCTATACGCGGGCTTGACCATGCTCAGGGACAAGCCTGATAGCGTCTCGGCAGGCATTGCCAGCGGCCTCGAAGGTATCAACCTCACGGATGTTTGTAACCACAGCTATGGCACGATTTGTGCGCCCGTGGACGAGGAAACAGGCCGACGCACAGTTCAGAATCGCATCATTCTAAAAAAGAACACGCCGCTGCCGTGCGAAGCTTCCCAGACGTTCTATACAACTTACGAAGGACAGAAAGAGGTTGAGGTAACGATTACCCAGGGGGAAGACACGGCTGTCGAATACGTCAACAAGATCGCAACACACAGATTCGAGCTGCCCGAAGGAAGGCCGCCGGATTGTCCTATCAAAGTGACGTTCAGCTACGATGTTAACCAAAGGATGCACTGTAAATTCGAGGATATAGAGTCGGGCCGTGTCCTGCAAGTTGATTTCCGTCTGGACCAGAACGGTGAGGTCGAAGAAGACAACGCCCAACAAAGCACCGAGCAGTTCGAGTCGTTGAAGGTTGAGTGAAGTAATCCACAGGCACTCAGATGTATGAATGGGCAGCTCCAATCCTGGGCGGAGCGGTGATAGCCGCGTTGATGGTACTGCTGCCTCTGGTGGCTTATTCCAAGTACAGCGGCTTGCCTCTTCTCCGCGCGCCCAAAAGATTCGTCGGTGCCGTGAAATCGTGGACGCTTTCGAAAAGCCTCAATCGCTTCAAATTCCCGCGCAATATCAACGCCAACGTGATCATTCATAAGCTCAAGACTCTCGCCTCCATTGTGCGCAACGGGTCCTCAAGGCTGGCCAAATCACTGGCCCCGGATGGCATAATTAGCAGCACCAAGTCTGCGGCCCGGGCGGCAAGGTCCAAATTCCGTGAAGGGCTTTCTGTCATCAGGTTATCAGAGTCGATCAATCGCACGAAACTACGCGGGCGGGCGGGTGCGGGCAAACTCTCGCAGCTACTTGACGGACTGAACCTTCCACGGGTCAATTACACACCCAATGGCATAGGCAGAGAGTTCCCCACAAAGCCCGATATGGAGACACTCAACTGCCGAGTCAGACTCGGCAGTCACGAGGATAACGCTCGTGCGTCAGACATCTTCATTGTGGAGCTTTGCGGCTCAATTCGAGCTCCGCAGGCCATGCACGAGGTGACCTTGACTGTCTCGATCACGGACGTTACCGATGGTACTACGCAAACCAAGCCGGTTCGAGTCCGCACCAAACAGTGGCAGATTGCAGACTCGCCGGTCTTCTGTCACGACGCGGATCTCGGCGCGCTCCATAACGAAACAACAACACTCGCGGACTGGACGGCCGTCGCCCAACTGAGTTGCAGCCAGCTACTACTGCCCCGAAAAGGTCGACGCAACCTGCAATTCACCGTCGCGATACTGTCTCGCCAGACCCGTGAGACGCTTGCCTGCGCAGAGTGTGCCTGTGTTTACCATAGTACGGACACGGGCTACATCGATCTGGCGGACAATATCCAGCGCACAAACACGCTCGCAGTCGGACTCGCCTTTGCCGTCAGCGCCGCCGACCACAAGTTGTACGATTGCGAAGTCGATTTCATAAAGAGCTGGGTGATGAGCAACCTCGACGCGTCCCGCGCTTCCGCGAAAGCCGAGCGCAAGCTCGAAAAGGCGCTGGATAAGACAGTCGCGTTCTTCCGGACCGGCGGTCAGTTCGACGCCTGCCGTGTTTGCACGGAGATTGCACAAATCGCTCCTCTGGCGATACGCTATGACATTCTGGAGTTCTGTCTGGGCGTCGCACGGGCCAATGGCCATGTCACAAGCGAGGAGCTGGCACTTCTGAGGAACCTGGCCGTCTGGCTTGAACTCGACCCGGACAGATTTCGCGCGATGCTGGAGAAGACCCTGCCAGTGAACATGCACGAAGTCCAGGATGCTGAGACCATTCTTGGAGTCGCCCCGAACATGAGCAAAGAAGAGACTCGCCGACTGCTGAACAGAGAATATGCCAAGTGGAATTCAAGGGTGACAAGTTCCGACCCTGCAGTTCAAAGTCAGGCTGATCAGGTACTAGCATTGATCGCCGACGCCAGGCGGGAATACGTCGGCCTCGACACTTGAGATTGGCCGCCAAACCGCCCCTGCGTGCCCCGTAAAGTCGCCGCCTAATCGCATCAAAAGGCCTCAACCGTCGCAACAAGCCCAAGGAACACTCTGCGCAAGAAGTCTCGGTGCCTATCTTTGTGTTTGGGCGCATTCGTAGCTCAGCAGCACGCGATGGCGGCAGCCCCCTACCATCTCTCAGACCTGTTCAGAGACCCGGCGGGTTTTTTTGCATATCACCAAAAAAGTACAAAGCCGTAACAAAATGGTAACGTCCAAAATGCAAAATTGCGCTTGTGATACAATTGAAGTTACTGTTAACCTATTTTTCGAAAGGAGCACGATTATGGAAAGGTTAAGAAACAGCACGGTCTTCCTGGTGCTGGCTCTGGCTCTGCTTTGCTCTGCAGTCCAGGCCAAACCTGCAAGCGTCCTCTTGCAGGAAGGGCTGTACGCCGAGGAGGTCGACGGTGACCTTGACGCGGCGATCAAAATCTATGAGCAAATCATAGCCGACGAGTCAGCCCAGAAATCACACGTAGCACAGGCAATATATCGGCAAGGTATGTGCTACCTCAAGCTCAAGAATGAGCGGCGAGCGAAGGCCAATTTTGAGAAATTGGTTGCTCAACACAGCGATCAGACCAAGATTATTGAGAGAATCAAGCCGTTACTGGAAGACCTGATCAATGCCGATCCTGCAACGCTGATGCCACCTGATACTATTATTTACCTTGAATTTGGCAGTCCCGGCAGACAAATCGAGACCATTCTTAATATGCTGAAGGGAACACCATTTGAGAACCCGCTTTCTGTGATCCGTGGAGGAGGTCAGGACGCCGGCCAAGGAGGGGGACCCGGTGACATCATCGGCGCCCTTCTGAACCCGAGTATGATGGCCGAGTTCAAAAAGATACGCGGGATGGGCGTGGGGATTACCGATGTCACCGGTAACGAACCGACAGGCATTGTGGTGATGTTTCCTGGAAGGAGCGACGCCCTTCGAGGGATAATCCTGGCTATACTCGGCAGTTTCGGGCGGCCCGCCGAGGCCATCGAAGGGGTACAGACGGTAGCGTTCCCTGATGGAGGAGGCGCCGCATACGACGATACTGTTGTGATGATCGCAAGTCCGAGCGCCTACTCGAGCGGCCAGCTGACCCGGTCTGTCAAACAGTACAAGGGAGTGACGAATGAGCCTACACTCGCCTCACACAATAAGTCTTTCATAAAGGTCGGCAAGAAAGCTCGGCAAGAGAATCTGCTGACAATATGGGCGAACATCGACGAGGTGTATGCCAGCCTTCCGAAGATCTTTGGCGAGGGCAATATCCCGTTGGAGGTCCGCTTGGCTGATGGAGTCGCGGACTTCAAGAACATCGACGACCTGATTGCCTTCCTCTCGCTCCAGGAAAGCGGTATCGTGGCAGAGACAAATGTGGTTCTCAAGGACGGCCACCGCTGTATTGCCTACGACCTGCTCCGTACTCCAATTCTTAGCAGGGCTGGGCTGGAGGCTGTTCCTCCGGAGGCCATCGCCTTGGCAAGCATAGCTTTGGGTGAGGCCGATGGGGCTCCGGCTCGACTCGCCCGTAGAAGTATTCAGAACGTGACGGGCCTTGACGTGGGCAGAGAGATCTTCGCCAACATCGAGCAAGTGACTCTGTTTGCCCTGCCCCCATCGAAGACGTCATGGGCTGCCCAAGCCGGTGGGTGCCCGATTGCCAACAGCGTCGGCTTGGCAATCACCAGCCACGATCCGCAGCAAACGCGCCGAGTTCTAACTCAGCTACTTAGCGTGGCGGAGCTGGCGACAGGCGAATCGCCAGGTGGGCGATCCGAGCAAGGCGCCGGCAAATACGCGGTTGCGACTGTCGACGGACAAAAACTCTACTGCCATATAGCTCAAGGCAACAAGTCTACCATTCTGTCGCTGAACCCAGAGGTAATTGCCAGCTCGGTCTCGGCACTCAAAGGCCGCCGCTCAGTCTGCACAGGGGGACCTCTCAAAGAGGCTGTAAGCGGACTACCACCAACGACGAGGAAGGTGGCGCTCGTGAACGTCGGCGGAGCAGCAGATGTTGTCGTTCCGTTGCTGTTGGGCTTCGATCCAGGGGAGGTGGACGACAGGTCGCGTGAGCTCATCGCCCAGTTGGCAAAAGCCTGTAACCAGACCCTTATTCAGGTGCGCACAGATGGGCAGCTCAACAGCTTTGGCATTCATGCGAGCATCACCGGACTGCCTCCAACCGGCCAACTGCTTGGCCCGATTATGCAGCTTACACGGGCATTGCACGCCACCAGGGCCGAGGCCAAGGCTGAAGAGCTCCGAGCAGCCACACCCGCTGACATCGCCAAGGCGAATACGCCCCCCGTTATCGACGGAGAGGCCGATGACGTCTGGTCCGGCGCACACAGATATGACTGCACGAACGTCGTGTTCTTGCCTCTGTCCTCGGACGACGATCTCACGGCCGGCTTCAAAGCCATGTGGGACGAGGACAATCTCTATCTGCTCGTCGACGTTACCGACGATCGGTTGGTAAACGACTCAGATGAGTTCTGGTTCGATGATGGCATTGAATTGTTTATCGACGCCGACAACAGCAAGTCGGACAGCTACGGCCAGAACGACTATCAGTATTGCTTCCAGTGGGACAGGAACAATCCAACCATGATAGAGGAAAAGCAAGGCAACACGGCCAATGTGAAATTCGCCATGGTAAGCACGGCAAATCGATACGTCACCGAAGTCAAGCTGCCGTGGGCAACCTTGGGCGTCAAGCCGGCGCCGGGGAGGACAATCGGCCTCGACGTGCACATCGATGACGATGACGACGGTGGCGATCGCGATTCCAAGGTTCTCTGGCACGCAAAGGAAGACGTGGCCTACCTGCATCCAAGCGCCTTCGGCAACGCCCAACTGCTTGGCCTGATCGGCTGGTGGAAACTTGACGAAGGTTCCGGCAGCACCGTTGCGGATTCGAGCGGCCGGGGTGCCGATGGGACTGTACGTAACACCGAAGGCGGCCTGGGCAGCGGTGGCTCGGTCTGGTGTGCAGACCCGGAACGGGGCACGGTGCTCAGCTTCGGCGGCGACGACAACACCGGAGCGTACGTCAGCGCCGGCACCGTCCCCGCTATGTATCCAACCGGCGGGTTCACCTGGGCGTTCTGGGCCAAGCAGGACGGAAATCCAATCGACCAACGGTACGATGTGGTAGTGGGCAACCGCTTCAGCGATACACATCAGTTCATCAAGTTCACTCCCACGAGGTTCGAGTACGTCAACAGGGATGTTCGCAACGATATCAATTACGATGACATCCCTGAGGGTATATGGATGCATCATGTGGTCGTCAAGGATGGAACGAATCTGACGTATTATCGCGACGGCGTTGAATCAGGAACCAGCACGGTCACGACGAATATTGAGGCAAATCCGTTCTATTTCGGCGGTGACATTGTGAGCGCCGGCAGCAGTTCTGCCGGTGAACGATGGCGCGGCTATATCGACGATGTCCGCATTTACAACCATGCTATCAGTGAAGCTGAGATTACGGCGCTCTACAACGAAGGCAAATAGAGATAGCAAGTGAAGACCAAAGGTAAAATCGGCGCTGGTTACAAACAACTGCGGTGGGTGGTGCTGCTGCTCGCGATAGCGGTGGTGCTGCCCACTGTGTGCCTGCTCTGGTTCATGGCTCAGGTCGTCAACAACGAGCGCCTCGCGATTCGGCAGAAGCTCATCACTGTTTACCGGGAGCAATTGGCCCAGACCGTCCAGCAGACCAATGAAAGATGGGCAAGAAAGTGCAAGCTGTTGGAATCGCAGGAATCCGGGCGGCATCCCTACCAAAGGCTTGTTTCTACCGTGGGTGATAACGGCTGCGATGGGCTAATCATATATGATGCCACCGGCAACCGAACGTATCCGCTCTTGTCAGTAGATGGAACCAGCTCCATTGAAGCTTCTGAAAGATTTCCCAAAGCCTGGGAGATGGAGTTCCTCGATGGAAGATTCCCCGAGGCCATTGCAGAATACGAGCAGAGTATGGAGTACGCTGACGATGGCACGCGTTTGGCAGGACTCATCGGAAAGAGTAGGTGCCAAGCGAAGCTCGGTAAGACCGGCGAGGCTATTGAGACGTGTAGACAGGTGGCCTTTAGTCCCCTGGAACAAGAGGCTGATGCCGCCATGCTGGTTCTCATTGCAAATGCTCGACTGCTCATGTTGAAATTCACGGAAGGCGACACCGAGTACGACGAGCTGGTCCAACAGACTTTCAGCAAGCTGATCTCGATGGTCTATTCCGCCAACGAAGCCGGCTTCGCTCTGCCAGCCGACCAGAACCTGTTTGTCGCTCAGAAAATCGTTGAAATAGGCAAGAAGACCTCGCTGTTTGACGCTGACACAGGCCCAGCTTACAGGCGCATGCAGAAGCTCATAGCCGCTGAGGAGCGTTCTATTCGTCTCGCCGAGCAGTTCCCAACAGCGGCAGCCGTTGAAGGCTGGCCGACAGACAAACTTCAGCGGCTGCTGTCCGGCCAAGAGCTTATTCACGGCCTCTATCACAAGAGTGACGGTGAAGGTCTGTTAGCGTTGGTTTCAGGAGAAGATGTCGCGTCAACTCTGGCTGCTTACCATGAAGATTTCGGAGACTCTTACGTGGCTTGCCGGGTACTGGACGACGCCGGAAGCTTCATCTCCGGACTCGCCGAGCCTGAAGGCGAGCCCTTCGCAGCCGCCTCTGTGGGAGAGTACTTTCCGGGCTGGAGCATCGAGCTTCATTTCAAAGGCGGTGACGTCTTCGAGGAGGCGGCCAGGGAACAAATCGCCGTCTACACATGGACCGGAATGCTTGTGATTATGCTGATTCTTGTCGCCGGGGCCATCGCAGGACGAGCGGTCAGTAAGCAGATGAAACTGAACAAACTCAAAAACGATTTCATAGCTACAGTCTCACACGAACTGAAGACTCCTTTGGCCTCGATGCGAGTGCTCGTAGACACGGTACTGGAGGGACATTATAGGGACCAGCAGCAGGTCACAGAGTATCTGCAACTGGTTTCAAGTGAAAACGAGAGGCTCACAAGATTGATCGACAACTTCCTTACCTTTTCGAGGATGGAGCGAAACAAACAGGCCTTCCAGATGACCAGGACAGATCCGGCGGCAATCGTCCGTGCGGCGGCCGAGGCAGTACGGACCAAACTCGCAACCGGCACTTGTAACTTCCAAGTACAGACCGGCGAGGACCTGCCGGACATCATGGCCGACCGCGACGCCATGGTGACGGTCCTCGTAAATCTGCTGGACAATGCCTACAAGTACTCCGACGAAGACAAGCGTATTGAACTGAAGGTTTTCGCCGAAAACAAGTCGGTTTGTTTTTCTGTTTCCGATAACGGCATAGGCATGTCGCGCCGGGCCGTCAAGAAGATATTCGGAAGGTTCTACCAGGTTGACCGCAGTCTCGCGCGTCGCGCGGAAGGCTGTGGATTGGGCCTGAGCATCGCGAAATTCATTGTCGACTCCCACAAAGGATCGATATCCGTAAGCAGCAAGCCCGGAGAGGGAAGCACGTTTGTCGTAAGACTGCCCGTTGCCAACCATACAGGTTGAAAGGATAATTCAATGAAGGATGTACTGATAATCGAAGACAATCCCGCCATGCTGCGGGGTCTGGAGGATAACTTCGAGCTGAAGGGCTACCGTGTCAGGACGGCCGTGGACGGTGAACAAGGGCTAAACGCCGCACTGGCCGAAGAGCCTGACCTGATCATCCTTGATCTTCTGCTGCCCAAGATCAACGGCTACGAGGTATGCCGTCTGATCCGCAAGAAGAACTCCGGCGTGCCGATAATAATGGTTACGGCAAGAGACGCAGAATCAGATATAATACAGGGGCTCAACTGCGGCGCCGATGACTATGTCACCAAGCCGTTCAGCATCAGCGTGTTGCTGGCCAGAGCCCAGGCCTTTCTGCGCCGCAGCGAAGATGATGCCCCGGCCGTCTATGAGTTTGGTGACCTGCAGCTCGACACTATGGGACGAACCGTCATGCGAGACAGCAAAGAAGTCACGCTTACGCCCGGAGAATTTGACATGCTCCGTCTGTTTGCTGTCCGGCCCGGATGCGTGCTGACTCGCGAGGAGATACTACACGCGGTTTGGGGACATTCACACTTTATCTCACTGCAGGACATCGATCGCTTCGTGACGGCGCTTAGGAAGAAAATCGAACTCAATCCTAATGAGCCGGAGTTCATCTGCAGTGTAGGAGAGCGCGGCTACAGATTCGAACCGCCAGAACCGCATGGAAACAGTTCTAATAATTGAAGACGATGCAGCGATGCTGCGGGGTCTGAAGGACAACTTCGAGTTCCAGGGCTATGGGGTGCTGACCGCCGCCGACGGCGAAGACGGACTCAATACCGCCCTGAACAAACAGCCTGACCTGATCATCCTCGATATCATGCTCCCAAAGATAAATGGCTACGAGGTATGCAGGCTGATCCGCAAGGAAAACCTGACCATGCCGATCATTATGCTGACGGCCAAGGGCGAGGAGTCAGATGTAGTATTGGGATTGAATCTCGGGGCCGATGACTACGTCACCAAACCGTTCAGCATAAAGGAGCTGCTGGCGCGGGCGGAGGCGTTCCTGAGGCGGAGCAGACAAGCCGAACAAGACGCGTACGAGTTCGGAGATTGTCACCTTGATATTCCCGCCAGGAAGCTTACGCGCAATCGCAAGGAGGTCAAGCTCTCACCAAAAGAGTTCAAGCTCCTGGAGTTTTTCGTCAAGAGACCGGGCCGGGCACTTACTCGTGACGAGATACTGAACTTAGTTTGGGGCTACGACTGTTTCGTCGGGTCGCGAAGCATCGACCGTTTTGTCACGACATTGAGGAACAAGATCGAACCCGACCCTCACAACCCGGCTTTCATCCATACGATAAGGGAGATAGGCTACAAATTCGAGCCGCCCGAGACGGACTAACTCAGCCTCCGGCAACCCCCAACGAGCCAATAACACAGCTGGCGAAGCCCGGTGGAGAAACTTCTTGCCGGGACCAACTGTGAGCGGTAGATTGTGCATCCGGCGATCAAACGAAATCTCACCACGATTCAGTGGAAAGATCGTGAACAAAATACTAAGAACACCAAGGTACACATTATATGTACGCACTAATTGCAATGGCTTTGGCATTGTCCCTGCTGGTCGTTCTACTGCGACTGGGGGTTAAGCTGGGGCGCTCTATGCTGCTGGCGGCGGTCGCCCTGGCAAGCCTGCTGCGGGTGACACCGAGCGAGTTTTGGCAGACGGTCGTGCACGAATGGCATGATAAGCCCTTGAGCCGGACGACCGGATACCTCTTCGTGACACTTACGGCCCTGGTTATTCTCGTCAACGTGCTCGGCTCTGCTATGAAGGAGACCGGTGTTTCGCAGCGACTGGTGCCGGCCCTTCAGGGACTCTTTAGGAGCCGACGTCTCGCACTTGCGGCTATCCCGATGATGATGGGCCTGCTGCCCACACCAGGTGGGATTATGCTTTCGGCGCCGATGGTCCGCGATTTGGGCGATCACATAGGCGTGGATCGAGCTCGCTCGGCGGCAATCAATTTCTTCTTCCGCCATCAGTGGGAACCGGTCTGGCCGCTCTTCCCGGCCGTGCCGCTGATCCAGAGCATGTTCGGTATCTCGGCGTTTACCCTCATCTCACACAATCTGGCCATAACACTTGCCGCCACATGCGGAGGAACCATTTTTCTTCTGCTCTCAGGCATACCGCCCAGAAAGCCCCAGGCCAGATCAGGCCGTCGATTCGCACACAACATGCGCGATTTCGTCGGCGCTTTCTGGCCCATCGCCGCGGTGGCGGCGCTCTACGCCGGCCTGAACCTGCCTCCCGCGGTCGGGATCTTCCTGGCGATCATCGCGTTCCTGATCTTCCACAAGGTGCCTGTCAGCCACTGGAAACCCATTTTCAAATCCGGTCTTGAGCCCGACTTCGCGTTTCTGATACTTGGGGCACTGGTGTTCAAATTGAATCTCGAAGCAGGCGAGGCGATTCCGGCGGTTGTCGATTTCCTATCTGCAATGAACGTGTCGAAGTACTTTGTGATCTTCTTCCTGCCTTTTATCGTCGGCTTTCTGACCGGTGTGACAATGCCGACCGTAGCCATTACATTTCCGTTCCTTATGCCGTTTGTCGGCACTGGTCAAGAGGCAAGGATTGGGTTAGAGACTCTCGCCTTTTCCGGCCTGGCCTGTGGACTTCTGACCACGCCGGTTCACTTGTGTCTGGCGTTGTCGGCGAGCTACTTTGAAGCGCCGCTAATGCGAATAGTCGTCAGAGTGCTGGGCCCGGTTGCGTTCGTGGCCGCCGCAGGCGCCCTGATGGCTGTGTTCTTTGGGTAAAGAGCACACGCAGGCAACGGGCAGATATTAGCGACGCCTTGGAGCCATTGCGGCACGTGTCGCAGCCAGAGCTGCCTGGAGCTCTTCCGGCTTGAGCAACCCGATCTGGCCGCCCAGCGTCAACACGCCACAGCGCCCGTCGTGAACCGCCTTGGGCTCGTACACAAGAATATTGGCTCCGAGCATGTCCCCTGACTGGCCGGGGATGTAAACGTACTTCGATCCGTTGGGATCCGGGCACTGAAACAACCGCGTGTTTCCGCCGAAGTCTATCAGCTCCTGTGTTGACGGCGGGAATTGTTCGTTGCTTATAGCGTACATCTGAATGTTCTGGCCGATGGCTCGCAGATTTGTCTGGCACTTTACGGTGAGGGCCGTATACCTCGTCTCCACCATGGCTCCGGTATACTGCTGCCCTGCCTCGCCAAAAGTCTTGATCACCCACCAGACTCCATAGCCGATAAGTCCGAGCACTATGACGGCAAATGCGACGTTAATAAACGTACCGACGTCCAGGTCTCCTCTGCGAAATGCTGTTGACAACCTGCTTCTCCGACGTCGCGCTTCCGCTGAGCGCTTTTCCAATATGTCCATTAGTGCCCCCTTTCCCCTGCCATGGGTGTGCAGGCTCTCGCCCTGGTCGTCGCCTTCAAGGTATCCGATAGTCAGACCTGCTACGGAAGTCCGAACAAATTGAAGAAGACTGCGACAAAGGGCAAAACGATTAATCTAAACCCTCCAAAAAACAAAAACGCTATCAGTATGAACATTCCGTATCGAGAGAAGTTGCTGTACGCGTTCACTGCCTCCGGCGATTGCAGTCTGGCGTAGACTATCCTCGAACCATCCAAAGGTGGTACAGGTATGAGGTTGAAAACAGCCAGGATGATATTGATCTCGACAGCCAGCAATACGAAACTGCCCAACGCCGACACCGCTCCAAGGCTAAAAAGCTGAAACGCAACGGCGAGAACGACAGCCGATAGAACGTTGGCAGCAGGGCCCGCGGCGGCGACCCTGAACATCTGGCCCCTGGTCAGGACCGAGAAATTGACCGGCACCGGCTTCGCCCAGCCAAAATGCACCAGAAGCGGCAAGATGATCGTCCCAATCAGGCTGATGTGGGCCATGGGGTTTAGCGTCAGGCGCCCCATCGACTTGGCAGTATCGTCGCCGTAGCGGTACGCCATCCATGCGTGGGCATACTCATGAACTGTCAGAGAAATAAGAAAGATGGGCAGAACAAACAGGTACGTAAGCGGGTCACCGATTAACATTGACTCAGTCCTCGAAGCAGAACTGTCTCTGCCTCACCGCCGAATTGCCGAAACGGTGAGATTATCCTCATGATTTCCTGCGCTGCCGTTTCCCCCACTGATCGGCCTTGGCAGGATCGTAGTCTGGATTCGGCGTCGGCATTTTGGCATCGACCGATTTGCGCCAAGCGGCGAGCCGTCGCTGCAGCCGGGAGGCCTTCTCCGGCATTCGGCCCGCCAGATTATTCTTCTCTGAGATGTCGTCCCTGAGATTGTACAATTCGAGCGAGCCATCTTCAAAGAATTCGATCAACTTCCAGTCACCCTCTCGGATTGCCCCGGCCGGTGTTGAGTGGTGGTAGTGCGGATAGTGCCAGAATATGGCATCACGCCTGAATCGACCTGTTCGCATGATCAGCCCGACTATACTCGTGCCGTCGAGCGCATGGTGTGGATCGGCCTTGGCGCCGGCCAGATCCAGTATAGTGGGGTAGAAATCGACGCTGGTGACAGGTATATTGCAGACGCCAGGCTTGACGACGCCGGGCCAACGGACAATGAGGGGAACGCGGATTCCCCCTTCGTACAGAGTACCTTTCTCGTCACGCAACGGCGCATTCGATGCGACGATTTCCCCTTTTCCGTCAAATCGCTGTCTCAGACCGCCGTTGTCCGAGAAGAAAATGACGACGGTCCGCCTGGTAAGATCGAGTTCGTCGAGCTTCCTCACGAGCCTGCCCATGCTGTTATCCAGGTGCTCAACCATAGCGGCGTACGCAGGATTGTTGACGCCGTGAGGAGCTTTGGGCTTGTTCCGATATTTTTCGACCAAATCCTGCGGTGCCTCAAGCGGGATGTGGACGGTATGATGCGACAGAAAAAGGAAGAACGGCTTGTCCCGGTTGGCTTCGAGAAAGTGAACTGCGGTGTCGGTGAAGGTGGTGACACGCTTGTCGTTGCGATTTCGCCCGCCCGTGAGCACCATGTCGAAGCCCTGATTCTGAGGGACGAAAGTCTCGCCGCCACCCAGGTGCCACTTGCCTATGTAGCCCGTGGAGTAGCCCTGCTTCTTGAGGGCTTCTGCGATTGTCACCGACTCCAGCGGCAGTTGCAGCCGGTTCTCCGGAACGCGCAGCTTGCTCCATGGTCTCGGGTGGCCCGGAATGAAATCCGTGATGCCGACCCTCGCCGGGTATTGCCCGGCAAGTATGCTCGCCCGCGTCGGAGAGCAGACCGCCCCCGCAGCATACGCATCTGTGAAGCGCACCGCCTGCATAGCTAAACGGTCGATGTTTGGCGTCTCGTGAAACTCACTGCCGTAGCAGGGAAGATCGGCCCAGCCCATATCGTCGACGAGCACGAAGAGCAAGTTGGGCTTCTCGCCGGCGCCCGCCCCCCCTGCCCGCGAGAGTAAGTTGCCCTCGCAGCCTCCGACAGCGATTGATGCGACACCCAGACCAATAGCTTTGACAAAGTCGCGCCGGCTCGCTTGAAACTGCATAAAAGACCCCTTCATCACGTCATTAGCATGTGCTGCAATTTCACCCGACCCGGCTGCTCCGTAGCCTCTCGCTCTATTGCCCGGAGATCTTGGCTACTGGCCTTCAGGATGCGCACCACAGCAGATCGCTGTGTATTATCGCGTCACGAGGAGATGGCTGCAAGAACCGTTTCTTTGCCCCATAGGCCCTCTGCTTCCCGTAGAGCAAGAGGAACGTTCCTCCTCCCCGCTGAACTCCAACTCGGTCTGCTCCTCTCGGCCAAGGCCCCGTTGTAGCCGTTTTGCAGCGCGACAAGGGGCCCCGCCGCCAGTGCCCGAGGCTCCAACGTCCGAAAATAACAGCTATTTTTGTGGATACGAGGCGTTTTCGCCTTGCCCCACCACAGATATCTTGGTAGAAAACCTATATAGGTGGGTCGATAGGCAGGAGACCACGTCTGGAACGCAATTGAGCGTGGCTGGAAAGACACGCGGGGTGCCAAGAATGCACCCTTAAGGAGATGGGGAAGTGCTGTCAGCCAAAAGGATTAGGCAAGCTGTCGCAGCGATGTTGCCGGGCAGGACGGCTTGGGCAGCACACTTTGGGCTCTCTACAGCCTGTGAGTTATTTCTCGGTTTCTCCCCAGAGTTTCAGCCCCAATACGGCTCGTGTAGTCCACCCAAATGGCGATTCCCCCCAAACTCACCTTGCACGTGGCCAAACGCAGGAGTTGCTCGCAAAGTCCAGGAAACAGCGATTCAGCCGGACTGGGGCATACCCTCGAAAATACAGATGCTACAGAGGAGATGGCGGCCAACCCTCAAGTCAAGGAGGTAATCTATGTCGGTACGTGGGAAGGGATTGCACACGGATATGTTGACTATTTTCAAGAACCTACATGAGCCGGGGAGAGTCCGCTTCCCGCGGTTCGTTGTCGGATCCGTGGCAGCAGAGAAGCAACAGGAGAAACGGACAAGGGAAATCGCAAGCGATACGGAACTCGCGGCGGACTGCGAACGCTACAAACTTGAATTCGTCGAGGCCGGGCATGTCAGGGTCACCAAAGACGGAAGGCTTGTCGGACGCTTGAGGAGAAGATCGCCCAATCCGTGACCCGGCGTTTCCTGTATGACGTGCCGCTCACTGGAGCTCGACGGCAGTGATGACTACGTCATGCTGAACCAGGAAGATGGCCCGTTCAGCGTGCTGGCCTGGGTCAAAGGCCGCGTGCCCGGGCCGACGATAATACGTCAGAACGACGCGGGCGGGAGCGGGCAGACATGGCTGGGCACCGAGCCATCCGAGGGCAAGCTGATCACAACGCTCACGGATAGCGGGCGGTTCACAAGCACGCTTGGCTCTGGTTTGGTAGTCACCGACGGGGACTGGCACCACGTTCGCGTTGTCTTGGACGGGTCACACAGGTCCCGGTACGCCGACGGGGTGAATGTCGCCGAGGACACCACGGCGTTGAGTGCCCTTGATGCTTCGCAAAACGGGTTTTATTTGGGTGCCGGAAAGACCCAAGGTGAAGGCAGTCTTTGGGCCGGCTTTATCGACGACGTTCGCATTTACAGTCGGGCCCCGAACCTGTAGCGAATCGCACTCCTTCTTGTATAAGAAATCCGTCACAGTCGCTCGCGAACCAGTCCAACGGGCAGCACGATCCCGCCCTCTCTCCGCTTTTGCCGAAGAGCCGGCCAACTTTTCATTTGCATCACGGGTCAACTTACGTACGATTTGTTGAACATTGCACGTCGTGACCGACGGGCAAAGACGTCGATTGGTAGTGATACGTAGACGTATTGACGAGGAGACGCCATGAACAGACTCGCCCACATTGCTATCGCATCGGCCATACTCGCAGCGTCCTGTCAAAGTCACGCCTTGGGCCAATACGGCTCGCGATCGGAAATCGCTGAAAAGTACAAGTGGAAAGTTGAGGACCTCTACCCTTCGGACGAGGCGTGGAACAAGGCCAGGCAAGAATTGCAGACCCAGTTTGATAAGGTCCTAAAACACAAGGGCAAACTGTCCGGTTCGGCTTCGCAGCTATTGGCCTGTCTGCAACTCAACAGCCAGCTTTCCAAGGAGTTTGGCCGCCTGCACAGCTATGCATCGATGAAGTCCGATGAGGACACGCGCCGCTCGGAGTATTTGGGCATAAAGCAGGTGGTACAACAGCTCGCGACCGACTACAGCTCCAAGGCTTCATTTATCGAACCTGAGATCGCCAGACTCTCCAAGGACCAGATCGACGCATTCATCGCTGAGGAACACGGACTGCAGGTCTTCAAGATGTACCTCTACGACATACAGCGAATGAAGGCCCACACGCTATCGGAAAAGGAGGAAAAGATACTGGCGGAGGCAAGCCTCCTGGCCAGTGGGCCGGCCACGACCTATGGCGTGTTCAGTAACGCCGAACTGCCCTACCCTGAAATCAAACTGAGTGACCGCACGGTTGCGAAGCTAGACAAAGCCGGATACGCCCGCTATCGAGCGTTGCCGAACCGCAATGACCGAGAAGCCGTCTTCCAGGCCTTCTGGACCGCATTCAACAACTTCAAGCAGACCTTTGGCACCCAGTTGTACGCAAACGTCAAGAAGAACATGTTCTACGCCCGCACCCGCGGTTATGATTCGTCGCTGGCAAGGGCACTGGACAGAAACAACATCCCGACTGACGTGTACATGGCCCTCATCGACAGCGTCAACAATAATCTCGATTCGTTTCATCGGTATCTCCGCTTGAAGAAGCGAATGCTGGGGGTGGATACGCTCAAGTACTTAGATGTATATGCTCCGGTGGTCAAGGGTGTCGATCTCAAGTACACCTTTGAACAAGCTCGCGAACTCGTGCTCGACGCGGTGAAACCATTGGGCGATGATTACCACCGTGACATGAAAAAGGCCTTTGACGGTAGGTGGATAGACGTCTACCCAACGCCGGGCAAGCGTGCAGGGGCTTATTCGAACGGCAGCGCCTATGATGTGCATCCCTACATTCTCTTGAACTACAACGGTCTCTATGAAGACGTGAGCACCTTGGCACACGAGCTGGGGCACACGATGCACAGCTACTATTCCAACGAGAATCAGCCGTATCCAACCGCCGACTATTCCATCTTTGTTGCGGAGGTGGCTTCCACGTTTAACGAAGCCCTGCTGATTCGTAAAATGCTGAGAGAGATTGAAGACCGTGACACCAGGTTATCCTTGCTGATGAACTACCTGGACGAGATTAAGGGAACCGTCTTCAGGCAGACCCAGTTCGCTGAGTTTGAGCTGCGCATGCACGAAAAGGCTGAGCGGGGAGAACCTCTGACAGGGGATGTGCTGAGCGAGCTGTACGGTGATATCTTGAAGAGGTACTATGGTCACGACAAAGGAGTCTGCCTAATTGACGATCTGTACACCATCGAATGGGCATACATTCCGCACTTCTATTACGATTTCTACGTGTATCAATATTCAACGTCATTCACGGCCTCGACTGCCTTGGCCGAACAGGTTCTAAGCCGCCAGGAGGGCGCGGTGGACAGGTACATAGAATTCCTGTCGTCGGGCGGTTCAGATTACCCGATTTCCCTGCTGAAAAAGGCCGGCGTCGATATGACGACGCCCGGGCCCTTCAACAAGACCATCGAGGCGATGAATCGGACCATGGATCAAATTGAGGCCCTGCTCCACGAAAAAACGCCAGATTAGCGGGCGTAGGTTTTTCTCACTATCGAGACCCGGTTTTGCCATTATTTGATTGACAGAGAGGCAGACATTTCATATACTATGAGTGTTGTAAGTGCGAGGGGAGCGGCTTTTCCGCTTTGTGAGCATTAACCGCGGTAATGTATCTAAAGGCACGTTGCAACACTGGAGACGGGGTGGTGAAAGGTTAGATGCCAATCGCCTATGTCTCCTTTTTTTTTATACACTGCGCACCCGCTCCACAAACGGCGTTACTTTCCACCGTCCCCGAATGTGGCGTGTCCCGCCGTGCCCCCCGTCGATCACTGCCACATTCAGTTTCTCACTCCGAGGCGGTATGGTGCCGGCGTCCCAGTACATATCGTGGGCCAACGGCACATGCAGACACAGTCACTGTCCACTCCGCCAAGGCAAAACGTCGCTAATACAACACCATAAACGAGCGGACAGTCCTCTTCTTGCCTCTGCTGCTGTCCGCTTCAACTACAATCGTGTTATCTCGCGACAGACCGATGTTCTCCATGAAAAGACCTTCCGCCGAGATGGGTAGTTCCCTGCCGTTGACAACGACTTTGGCATCCGGTTCAGTCCACCCAAGCACATCCACGGCACAATCGTTGGCCATGGTCGAGTGCTCCAGGGGATTTGTCTGCACGAGCAAGAGCGGCGACCTTTCCAATTCCAGGAGCTCTTCGATAATTTGCCTCTTAGTGGCGTACAGAGCGGCGGGATCTTTGCTGCATTCGTGCATCGTCCTGACGAGCCGCGAGGCTATCTCAATTCCTCTGCGAGACGATTCAATCATTGAACTGCCGGGCCCTAGCGCGCCCTTTACCTTTCTTATCTTGTCCTCCAGCATCCAGAGGTACTCGTAGTCCTGGATGCCGTTTCGCATCTGCTCCCATCGCAGCGAATTGATCAGTCCACCCTTCTTCGGATACACCTGCCAACCATCGCCGCGATGCCTGCCGGGGGCGTTGAAAGGATCTTCCGTCCAATGGTTGTACCCCCAGTGCAGATAGCCTTTCAATCCGTAGCGGCAGTTCAGCCAGTGCAAAACGCGAGAGTCAATCAAAGGCACATCGACCGTCTTGTTCGGCAAGGAGCCCTTCTGGAAAATCCCAACGGTGTAGAACCACAGCTCAGCCCCCCGATCCTGTGCATTCTTGTAGGTATCATACCACGTCGCAAGGTGGTCTAATTTAGGAACCCATATGTCCAGAGCGCCGGAGCAGTGCGTGGTCTCTATTGCGTCTATTCTTCTAAGCGCCGGCGCGTGCTGGTGCACAAACTCAGAGGCCTTCCTCCAAGCCATCACGTTGTGATTCGACGGCTCATCGGCAATGTGAAATACCGTCCTATCAAGCCAGCCCTTTTCTCGCAAGTGATCTACGAACACGGGCAGAAATGCAGGCAAGAACTTCTCTCCCGGAATCGTAACGGTCCGGCCTGTGGACTCGCTGTGAACACGGAAGTCTCTGAGGACAACTTCCTTGCTCGACCAACCACCTTCGCCGAACCTCGCTACGAATCCCGTCTCCAGCAAGTTCATGCGCCCGGTATCCCAGAACACGTCGGCCCACTTGTCGAAACGCGAGAAATCAAACTTCAGTTTCCCCGCGGCATCCATATTGCGGCCGATCAAATCGAGGCTGATCCTGAAAACGTTTTGCCTGTGCTCGGCCATGTTCTCCGCATAGACCCTGAGCATGTCATAGAACTGCCCGGAATCCGATGTGTCGATCCCGTGAAACTTGCCGAATCCGCCAGTGGAATACCATTTGGTTACCATCAAATGTCGCTCGTCAGGTAACGTCAGGGGATAGACAACAAGGCGTAAAGGTAGAGACCCGTCACCCTTTTCTGTCTTCACGGTAACGATCGCCTCGTAGTCACCCGGCTCCGCGTCACGCGGGATCTTTAAGGTTAGGTAGACAGCCTTACACGTACCTTTACCGAGGGAGCTTTCTTTCTCTTCGGCCAAAAAATCGGGAAATCTCGCCGGCGCGGGACGGATCAGATCGGTCTTTCTATACTTCGGCGTATTCTCCGCGATCGGAACGGAGCCCACGAAGTTCCACTTGACGGCATCGCCGGGCAGAGAGCCGCCGCCGACATGCACCACAGGGCCGACAGAGACGCTGACACGCTCGATATCCTCCTTAGCCTTTACGACGCACTGGGCAGAGAGGTACTCATTTCTCATGCCGAATACCTTGATCTGCTCTTGTGGCTCGGGACAGTTGTAGCCATCCTCGAAGACTCTCACCAAATCGCTCACAGCGAAGAATTGAAATGGGGGCTCTCGGCCCCAAGCCGGTGTCACACTGGCCCCCGCAAGACAGGTGAAAACCAGCACGCACACACCGATACGTCTTAGAACGTCAAGCATACAGGCCTCCTTCTGAACCAGAGCACGCACACTTGCAGGTACGGCGATTCATTTCGCAACTCAATCGCATCACAGCTTCTTTCTTCGCCTACCATCATAGCAGTCTTACCTCCTGGTTCAACCTATATCCGCGACGGAGACGACTCCCTTCGGCCCTCAACTAACCAGAACCGCCAAAATACAAAATAGCTTCTCACAACATTTGCATTGAGCAGATGCATTCTATATCTTATGGCAGCCGACCTGTGGCACGACGAAGTTCGCGCGTCGGCGAGACACGCACACGGAGCCATGCGTGTCACGTGACTTCTTTTGGAGATGTGCAGGTGAAGCTCGAACGGTACGAAGACAATCCGATCCTGTCACCCAACCCGGCAAACTTCTGGGAAGAACTCGCCGTCTTTAATCCCGCCGCCTGGTACGACCGAGACAAGAAACAGGTCCTGCTGCTATACAGGGCCGCTGAAGCCGGCCCCGAATACAAGTGTTACTTCGGCCTGGCGGTCAGCAGTGATGGATACCACTTCGAGCGAGTTTCCAATGAGCCTGTCTTTAGCCCGAGTGTGGAAGGATTCGACGCCAGTACCGTGCAAGACCCGCGGATGATAAAGATGGGCGATTACTTCTACATTACTTATGCGTGCAGATTCTTTCCATTCGGGCAATTCTGGATGCCCGAGAGCCAGCGCTATAAGGCCCCAATCTGCCCCGATGATTTTCCTCGCGTACTCCGCACCAATGCCACAAGCACTGGCCTGCTGTTGACGAAGGACTTCAAGACGTTTGTTCGCGCGGGTCGATTGACGGATCCTCTGCTGGACGACAGGGACGTAGTGCTGTTTCCCGAGAAGATCAATGGCCAATACTGGATGATGCACCGCCCACTCGAATGGGTCGGACCCGAATACGGCACCGAAGATGCATGCGCGTGGATTTCGTCGGCCGACGACCTGCTTGGCTTCAGGAAGAGCACTCTACTGATAAAACAGAGGTATCCGTGGGAAGCCTACAAGCTCGGTGTCAACACTCCGCCGATCAAGACAGAGCACGGCTGGCTCACCATCTACCACGCCGTCGGCTCAGACAAGTATTATCGCCTCGGGGCCCTGCTGCTGGATCTCCATGATCCCGGCAAGGTGCTGCACCGCACGACCGACTGGATCATGCAGGCCGAGGCGGACTACGAAGTCGACGGGTACTACAAGGGCTGCGTTTTCCCGTGTGGCAAGGTGGTGATCGACGACACCCTGTTCGTCTATTACGGTGCCGCCGACAAATACGTCGGCCTCGCCACGTGCCGAGTTGAGGAGCTCCTGGAGCATCTGCTGTCCTGCCCGGCATAACGAAAGGAATCTGCATGGAACTTCACTCGATAGACATTTGCATCATCATCGGCTACCTGGTGGCGGTCGTCGTCATGGGCTGGCTGCTATCCAAAAGGGCCTCAAAAAACCTCGACGCATACTTCCTCGGCGGCAAGAGCCTGCCCTGGTACGTGATCGGGACATCCCACGGCGCAAGCGGCTTCGATATCACCGGCACGATGTGGTTCGTAGCGATGCTCTTCACCTACGGCGTCAAAGCGGCGTTCATACCGTGGATATGGCCGCTCTTTGACCGCGTCTTCCGGCAGGTGTATCTGGGTCCCTGGATAAGGCGTTCGAATGTCCTGACAGGGGCCGAATGGATGCGCACCCGATTCGGAACAGGTACAGCGGGGAACCTCTCACATATCAGCGTGGTGATATACGCCCTGGTGGCGACGATTGGGTTTCTGGGCTATGCATTCCAGGGGATTGGCAAATTCGCAGAGGTGTTCTTCCCATGGGATCTCGCATGGGGTCCGTTCTCTTCAACCGACATGTACGCGATTGTGATTCTGCTGATTACAACAGCCTATCTTCTCTTGGGCGGCTGGTACAGCGTCGTGCTGACCGACCTCTTGCAGTTCGGCCTGCTTACGGTCGCATCTGTCTTCATCGCCGCCGTGGCTATGGACAAGGTGTATCCCGAAACCCTGAGCAAGGTCGTTCCTGAGGGATGGAACAAGCTCATGCTCAGTTGGAGGCTGAACCTGGACTGGACGGGATTAATCGATCAGCTCAACGCAAAGATAGAGAACGATGGTTTCTCGCTCTTCGGGATTCTGATCATGATGATGCTGCTCAAGGGGCTGCTTGTGAGCATGGCCGGCCCGACGCCGGGCTATGGGATGCAGCACGTGCTCTCGACGCGCAATCCCAGAGAGGCTGCACTGGAGAACTGGTGGATGTCAATCGTGCAGTTGGTTCCGCGCTTTCTGATGATTACGGGCATAGCAGTGCTGGGGCTCGTCTACTTCAGTCCCCAGGTCAATGAGATGCTTGACGCCGGCCAGAAGTTCGACTTCGAGCGAATCCTGCCGCTGGTAATCAGGGACTTCATGCCGGTGGGCCTTGTCGGCGTCCTGCTGGCCGGGCTGCTGGCGGCATTTATGAGTACGTTCGATTCCACCGTCAACGCCGGGGCCGCCTACGTCGTCAACGACATATACAAGCGCTACATTAAGCCGGATGCTCCAGCGAAGAAGTACGTGTATTTCAGCTACGCGTGCTCTGTGCTGCTGGTGATTATTGCGATAGTTGTGGGCATGCAAATCAAGTCGATTCATGGAATCACGACGTGGATCGCTTTCGCTCTGTACGGTGGGTACGTCGCACCGAATATACTCAAGTGGCACTGGTGGCGCTTTAATGGATATGGCTACTTTGCCGGTATGATCGCCGGGGTAGTAGCTGCGATTATACCTCTTCTCGTTGTCCCGGATCTCAACAAGATGTACATTCTGCCCTTTAGCCTGCTGGTCAGCGCGATTGCGTCGGTGGTGGTATGTCTTCGCACACCACCGGAGAGCGACGAGGTGCTCGGTAGCTTCTACACGACGGTCAGGCCCTGGGGCTTCTGGAGACCTGTCTACGAAAGACTGATCCGAGACAATCCTGAACTGCGGCAGAACACGGACTTTCCGCGAGATGCATTTAACGTGGTGACCGGAATCATTTGGCAGCTAAACCTGATGGTGATTCCCATCTGTCTTGTCATACGAAAGCACGACACGCTCCTGCTCTCGGTGATTGTTCTGGTCATAACCTCCGTCATTATGAAATTCACCTGGTACGACAAGCTGCCGGCCGCCGATTCACCCGCACGAACCGGCAGTTAGAAACGACTTGTGGATCGGTAACAGAGATGAGAAGAGTATCGAAGTTCGGCAAGAAGATTGGGGTAACGTCCGGGATCGGGCAACTCATGGACGACTTAGGTGATGCCCTCGCCAACGGCAAGGACGTCCTGATGCTCGGCGGAGGAAACCCGGCGCACATACCGGAAGTCCAGCGATACTTCCGGGAGAGTATGCAAAAGCTGCTCGAAAACAAAGGCGAATTCGAGCGGCTGATCGGCAACTATGCGCCGGCCCAGGGCAATCCGGAGTTCACAAAAGAAATAGCCAAGCTGCTGCGCAACCAATACGGGTGGAACATCGGGGCGGAAAATGTCGCCCTGACGAACGGCAGCCAGTTGGCGTTCTTTATTCTTTTCAACGTTTTTGGCGGCGCGTACGAAGACGGGACGAATAAGAAGATTCTGCTTCCGCTGGCCCCGGAGTATATCGGCTACAGCGACGTTGGCTTGGCAGAGGATTTGTTCACGGCAAACAAACCCCGCATCCAGCACCTGGATGAGCACATTTTCAAGTACCTAATCGATTTTGGCCGCCTCAACGTTACGGAGGAAATCGGCGCCATCTGCGCCTCGCGTCCCACGAACCCGAGCAGCAACGTCCTGACCGACGCCGAACTTGAGAAGCTCAGCGCTCTGGCTGCGGCAAACAACATCCCGCTGATCATAGACAATGCCTACGGCACCCCGTTTCCAAACATCATCTTCGAAGAGGCAAAACCTATTTGGAATGAGCATACGATCGTGTGCATGAGCCTGTCGAAATTCGGCCTGCCCGCCGTACGCACGGGAATTGTAATCGCCAACAAAGAGACCATTGCAATGGTCTCGCAGGTAAATGCCGTCATGAGCCTGGCTCCCGGCAGTATGGGTGCGGCCGTCGTTACAGACCTGGTTCGCAGCGGGCAAATACTGCGTTTGAGTCGAGAGGTGATAAGGCCGTTCTATCAGGCAAAGGCGTCCCAGGCGGTCGAATTGCTCATGAGGGAACTGGCTGGCGTTGACTTTCACATACACAAACCGGAAGGAGCATTCTTCCTGTGGCTGTGGCTGCCAGGCTTGCCCATCACATGCGCTGAACTCTACGAACGCCTTAAGAAAAGAGGCGTTATTGTTGTGCCGGGTCACTTCTTCTTCCCCGGGCTGAAAGAGCAGTGGAGACACAGAGACGAGTGCATCCGTGTCAGCTATGCGCAAGACGAAGCGGTAGTAACCAAGGGACTGAAGATAATAGCCGAGCAAGTCAAGCTTGCCTATGACATGGGGTAAGCACATGTTCACCCTGCCTCTGTGGGACTGTGACTTACGACTTGCTGCGGACGGACACTTCAGACTTCGAGGCTCGACTCGCCCTTGGGCAGGTCAAAGCAGACCATCACGCACCCCGAGCCTGCGTGCCACGTCCCGCTATCCAGTTGCAGCGGCAACTTCACACGTCGCAACTGAACGGTCTGCCCGTCAGCTGTGATCCTCGGATCGCTCGTCGGCGCAAGCGCCGATCCTATCTGAACTGTGAACCGGGTAGTCGCAAATGGGGCGTTGAACGCGACCCTCCGCCCCTGCCGGGTGATTCGAGTCAGCTCCTTCGCCGCCCAATAACGCGAGATCTCGCTGAGCTTCATCCAGACCAAGTTGTCATAGCGAGCGTGAACACGTTTGACGACCTCCTTGAAGATATTGAATCCGATCTCCTCGCCGTTGAAGTAGATACCGGGCCAGTGACAGACGAGTATGGCGGGTTCGCCCTTGTCGATGACTTGCGGCAATCTCCCGCCTTTGAGGTCTTCGGTAATGAAGCGGTCAACCGAACCCGGAGTCAGTCCGTCCCAGCCGCCGAACCAGTCACCCGTGCAGCCGATTATGGACACCACGCACTTGGGATCGGGGCCGCCCAGCCCCGAGGCGTATTCCACTCGCGGAGCGACGCTGCGATCATCGGTGTAAAGATGTCGGAAATAATGAGGAATCTCGGCCTCGAACACATCACGGCAAGACTCAAGCGTGGCCTGCGCCAGTTCAGGCAGGACGCGGTTTCCGAAGCCGCCCGGCGTCGTGATGCCCTCGCACAGCAAGCCGACATTCTTGAGAATCCGCAGGGCGTAGCTCATGTAGTCGGCAATCTCATCGACGCTCTTGCCATCGGTCCACCTCCAGTTCTCCATGAACCATTCGGTCGGCTCCGGATAGGGTCTGCCGGTCTTCGTATTGATAACCCGCGTGTGCGAGACCATCTCGGGATGAATGTCCCAATCAGGCATCATGAGCTCGCGCACGAGCTTTATGCTCTCCTCGAGCTCCTTCTTGGACCAGCCAGGCAAATAGCGATCCAGCCAACCCACGCACGCCGGATAAGGCACGATGCTGTACTTGCCTTTTATCTTATGCTCGTGACACCATTGGCCAAATTTGCGGACAAATGAATCCGGTATTTCCCGAGGCAGTCTTTTCCAGTCCTGTTTGTAGCCGTCTGGAAATGTCTCATGGAACTGCGGGATACCGAAGTGCGCCATGTTCACGAGACACGTCGAATCGTCAATGATGAAACTAAGGGGCACGCGGTTCTGCGGATTCAGCACGAGCACGTCTTCCAGCTGGCTCGGCCGTTCTCCCTTCTCTTGAGCACTTGCCAAGGCACCGTGAAAGGCACACCCGGCCGCCGCCGTCATAGCCGCCGCCTTGACGAAGTCTCGCCGCGTAATATCAGTTCCTGTAGCCATTATGAGTCCTCCTTTTTTGTCTTGAGCAAAAACCTACCCGCTCCGGGCGGTTGGCTAACCGCACCCGCCCTGCCATGAGACTTGCGTCAACTTCGGACCTCGCCTTCGGACATATAGACCACTCGATCAGCGTACTGCTCGGCCCGCTCGCCGTGAGTAGCCAGAACAACCGTGCCGCCGTTTCGATGGAAATCTGACAAATGACCAAGGACCGAAGTGGCGTTGTCCCCGTCAAGATTACCGGTAGGTTCATCGGCAAGAATGATCTTCGGACGGTTGAACAGCGCCCTGGCGATTGCCGTGCGCTGCTTCTCTCCTGCACTGAGCTGCGAAGGTCTGTGATGTGCCCTGCCATCCAGGCCCAATCGCTCCAACAACTGCCTCGCCTGCACGCTGCCCCCGCTTCTGCCCGCCGCCTGGGCGCCGAGGACGACGTTTTCGACAACGTTCAAGTAAGGCACGAGGTGGAACATCTGAAATATGAAGCCGATGCGCTCGGCGCGGAATTTTGCCCTCGCGCGCGAACTCATCTGATAGAGATTCCTCTGCCCAACAGTGACGCTGCCGGTAGTCGGGTGCAGCATTGCTGCAACCGTCATCAGAAGGGTCGTCTTGCCGCTACCGCTGGGGCCGCAGAGGACAACGAACTCACCCTTTTCCATACTCAAGGTGACCTCATGCAAAGCCTCTACTTTGCCCTGAGCGGTCGGGTAGCTCTTCGATACACCTTCCAGAACGACCATGCTTATTCTTCCCTCAACGTAACGGCCGGATCATATGTGACAGCAATCATCGCGGGAATAAAGCTCGAGATCGCGGCAAACACAGGAGCGAAAACTACCGACCGGACAAACAAGGCCAATTCGGGCTTTATGATTGTCTGCGCCGTTATCTTGAATATGTCTGGCCCAAAGCGGAAGGCAAGACCGGTGCCTATCAGAAAACCCAAGATCGCACCGAACAGACCAATTACAACTGCCTTTCCCAGAAAAAGCACTGCCACCCTGCTCGACCCGTATCCAAGAGCCCGCATGATTCCAATTTCCTGCTGTCTGTCGCGAACGTTCATTATTGCAAGGATTCCAATCCACAATCCACAGGCTATCACAACAGAAGGCATGATGACGGCAAACAGATTCCTCACCATCTGCCTTTGTTTGGCGCGAGTTGTCGCCATGGCTTTTGCCTGATAAACCTGCGCCTCCGGCAGTATCAAACCTATCTGTTTTCTCAAGATGGACACAGGATCGCCCCCCTCTACGAAGCAAAGACAATCCACCGCGTTGATCTCGTTGATTTGGCCGGGAAGTCCGAGGATTTCCTGCGCCTCACGGAGGTTGCACTGGAGGCGAACGTCATCGACGCCCCCGGATTCAGCCAGGCACTTGGCTACGGTGAACGCCTTACCCTCTATGTCCACGGCGTCACCCTCTTTCAACCCCAGTGCCTGAGCAACTCCGTACCCAACGTACAACTCGCCGGGTTTGATGCTGTAGATCATCGGTGGCTTCGCCCTGCCGGGCGGGCAGACTTCGGGCGCAAGGCCCGTGAGAACCACATCAACTCCCCGCCACGTAATCCTCTTTTGCAGCGTGGCCAGTAAATGGTTGTATGAAATCCCCTTTGCAGACGCCAGCTTCTCAAGATACTCCTCCGGCATCGTTTCGTTGGCAAGGCCGGTGAGCAGAAACTGATTTATGTCGGTGTCCTTCGCTATTATGCGAAGGTTGTAACCCATATCAAGCATTAGACGTGCGGTTTCCCGTTCCGACGCCTTACCGGCCGTGAAGAACGCTATGAACATAGCTACGGCTGTCACTACCGCCAACACAGCCAGCAGGAAGTTCACCTTCCTGTGCCAGAGCTCTTTGACGACGAGGTTCAACACCGTCATACGTTTCTCTTGGCCCCCCGTAAGACTATGGATAGACCCAAAACCAGAACAAGAAGGGCGAAGCCTCCTACAACGTACAACGACTTGCGCAGGGTCGTTCCGCCCTCTGCTAAGACCGGATCCTCCGATACGGGCGCCTCGGTAGTAGAGGCTGACGTGGTGTCACTTCGGGTCCCCGCACTCTGGACCTCCGAGGGCAGGTTCGGAGCGTGTGGCTGTGCAACGATCTGCTGCGCCGCCAGTGTAGCGTCACTTTCGGCCTCCGTATCCCGGACCCCCGAGGGTAAGTTGGGAGATGGTGGCTCTGCAACGACCAGTTCCGAGACTTGCGTCGCGTCACTTTGCGCCTCCAAATCCCGTATTTGCGCGGGCGAATCGGGGGGCGGCGGCTCAACAGATATCTCCTCGTAGCCGAAGGGCACACTCGGATAGTACGAATAACCTCTCCGCACTATCGAAGCGATCTCCATTTTGATCATCGGATTCTCAGGGTCGTATCCCAGATCCTTAGCTATCAGTTCCTGCGCCTGCTCGTCCCATCTGGCCGGGAGCATTGTGCCCTGCAGCCATCTCTGATCAAGACCGCACTCACAGTCGTCGCCGATCACGGCTAAGATGGCCGTTAGGTTCTCCTCAGTGACCGCTTCGCCTTCAAACATAGGCCCGATCCACCGAGCCTTCCCGTAGAGCACAGCCGCACGAGGTTTGTCGGACTTCTCCATACCCAAGCCCATACTCCAGAGCAAGACCCGCTCTTCCGAGAGTGAGTCGGGATCCAGCACGATCAACACGGGTGGGTTGGCGATAGGCTTGGGCAACATGTCCATATGCTCTGCAATGTTCTCGATCGCCTTGGACGCGGCGAGCTTTGCCCTCTGGTTTTCCTCGGCATCGGTTCCCTCGATCAACAGCACCACGCCATAACTTTCGACGACCTTGCGATTGATCTGCTCACGCGTCGGCGATGACAGTATGTCATCAAGCGCCGACCATAGTGTCTCTTTGAAGGGTTTGTCCGGTTCTGAAATAGATACCGGCAGAGACTGCCCATCGGGCGAGACAAGAACCGCCGCAGGAAACGACTCTATCTTGTGCAAGCCAACATATTTGAAAGCCGCGTGGTCCTTCTGATTATCGACGTCAACCATCTCTATCTGAATGTTGCTGTCCATAAGAGCCGCGTATGATGTTTCCTCGAGACTCTCATTGACTTCGGCGGGCGTATCCTTGTTGACATAACCGACCAGATAATAGGGCTCGATACCCAGGTCGACAAAGCCGATCTCGCGAACGTTGAATCGGCACGCAATCGCCGAGCCAGCGTGAAGACAGCCTGCTATGCAAACGAACAGAACGAGCCAACATATTTGGCGAACATTGAATGTCATTGCCACCCCCTCAGACTCTGCCACTTCGACCAAAGCACAAAACCTCTCCATCATCAAGTGTCACTATGATCCGACCGTCGCGGTCAACAGCCAAACCCCACGTGACCGGAGACGACGGGATCGGCTGCGACCAAAGAACCTTGCCGTCTTTGATGTCCAAGACGACGACCTTTGTCTTCTCGGCAACGACCGCCGCATTGCGGCAAGCCGCCACCGCAACGCTGTCGGCGCAGTTGTAACTCCACAAGGGCTCGCCCTTTACGCCGAGTCTTCTCCAGTCAAGATGGAAACGGTTGCCGGGCTCTGACATCTTCCTGGCAAGCAGTTCCCTGTCAATGCGGCTAAAGCACAGAACGTTCTTGTCCTTCTGAGTCGTCACCCACACGATATCGCGATCCGCCGCCTCCGACAAAAAGACTCTGTCAAAGACCGTGGTGTCAAAAACATCAAGCTTTGGGTCCGTGTAGAACGGCTTGCCACAGGCTACGACTTGATCGGCAAGCAGAGACAGTTCGCATCCTCGCGGACTGCGCGATTCACATCTGGCCAGCGGCCCGGGGTCATTGAGGCACTTGCCGCTGGCGGCGTTGTAGACTGCAGGTGAAACAGAGGTCCCGCTCGCGAGGTACAGCTTGCCATTATGAAGTAGCTGATGGCCCTGCACGCTAACGCCGGTTCGAGCCTCGCGGTCCAGGTGGCCCGATGTATTGTTCTGCCACTTTATGCGACCGGTCGCCGCATCGAGTGCGTAGACGTAGGTGCCGTCATAGTTTGCGATGCCCGCTGCCACGTATGCAACACCGTCCTCAACCAGCGCTCCGCTCGCAACCGGCCAGGTGGAGAGCAGTGCTCCATAGACGGGCATCCTTCTCTCTTGTGGAGCGGCCCGAAAACGCCAGAGCAGCCGACCAGTCTTCGCTTCGAGGGCGTAGACCCACCCATCGCCCGAGCCGACGAAGGCACGGCCTTGCGAGATCGCGGGCGGGATCCTGATGGCCCCGCCGGTGTAGGCCTTCCACCGGACCCTTCCGGTAGTCGCGTCGAGGGCCCGCACGAGACCGTCTCCACCACCCAGGAACACAAGGCCGCCGGCCGCAACCGGCGCGGTCGGGAGGGCGGCCGCCGCAGAGTCCTTCTCGTCCGGCTTAAACCGCCACAGGAGAGTGCCATTCTCGGGTACGGTTGCCTCAGTCGTCGCGCTACAGGTACTGTCGCCGCGGAACGTAGGCCAATCGCCAGATGATTCCGGAAGGTCGGCGACGCGTGTGATATTGCCGCCCCTCTCCAGGTGTTCTGCTTCGGTTGCTGTCGGGTAGAAGTCGAAATCGCCCGCAGGTCCCAGTGAAGTGATGCCGTAGAGTGTCAGTTGACAGTCACAAACAAACGGCCACCAATACAGCAGACCGTTAGCTATCGTCACCCCGTCCTGACATGGCGGACGCATAGGCGAAATCCACTGCGGGTGGTCGCTGGCCACATCCAGACGCACCGAGCCGCCCTCGGCGCGGAAGAAGATGGCATCGGCCGAGCCGGTCGGTCGGGTGCACGCCCGACGGACTTGGTTGACTTGCCCTAGGATTTCACCGGTAAGTGCCGCGAACTTCACGCTCGGATGCTTATCGATTTGCCCGCTCAGGCCATAAAGTTCGTCGTCCCGCAGGACAAGCTGGAAGTTATTGTAGGCATTCTCCCACAGGACGCTGCCGTCTTCGGCTGAGACAGCCAGAAGCTTGTTAATCTGCGGGCCCGCAAAATACAGGGCCTTGTCGCTGCACTGGAGGTAACACGTAGTCCGCCAATTTGTGCGCCAGTCCTGTCGATGCGAATACTCGCCGAGCGCCTTGAATAGGTCGCCGGCATTGTCCGGAGTATTTCGCCAGATCACGCTGCCGTCTTTGGCATTCAGGCAGGTCAGATACTCTCCAAAACTGAAGATGTAGATTCGGCCGTCCTTCATGCATATTGCTCGGCCGTCCACCGGCTTATCCTCCTGATAGCTCCAAAGGACCTTCTTCGTCTTCGGATTGATAGCCAGTACGTTTCGGCCAAATCCCCACGGATGATCCGGCTGGTTGAAACCTATTGAGATCGGATTCCACGGCCAGCCGTGCGTGTCCCGGCGCCACCGTTTTGTCGGGT
>CP070675.1:3284223-3341668 GCA_020352215.1 Phycisphaerales bacterium | reverse complement strand
TGCGCGGGCCATAATCCCTGCCTTGGCCCATTCATGGCCGGTGACATAAGGCTCCATGTGTTTCCAGCCCACGATTGCAGTGAAGTCACCCTCGATTTTCTTTGGCTCGTCCGGATATTCCGGATCGGCCACTGCTGCATAATAGAACTGATCCGCTGTGGCCCAGATGTCTGCCCCACCGCCTGTGATGTCCCAGCACATCGTAGGTGTCGGGTCTGCTACTCCGGCCGGAAGGGACCCGCCGATGTCGATCCCGACAAGATCCCCAGATTCGGTTAGGCAATCCTGCTCTTCAGGCTCTGTCTCAATCTTCCACAGCTCCAGGATCACCATGTCCCCGCCATTGCCATCTCTTGGGCCGCCGGGGCCGTCGTTGGAGTTTCCTTGAAGCTGGTGAATTCGGATGTAGCCTTGCGTGACCTCAAGCACCGGGCTGTCGGCAGCCCCCGCGGTCGCAAAGCCATTTCGATCCATATCCAAGAACTGTGGACTTGGAAATACTCCGTCTCCCGGCGGAGGGATCTTGCCGTCGAATCCCACGCGGGCATAGACCCCCTCACCCGGCTCGCCTGGCTCTGCCTCGCCGATCGTTTGCTGGGCCTGATCAAAGTTATGCACCAAAACGACGTGGTTTGGACCGATCAGCTCGGGTGGCCCTGTTCCGCCATCCTCGGCAATAATGCGGTGAGCGTGGACGTTGTCCGCATCGCCGACAGCCGCCACAAAGCGATATGTCCCGTTGGGGACATCAACGCGGAATATGATGCCTTCCGGATCGATTGTGGGCGCGCAAGGGGTGTCAGGATCGCCGATAGTCAGCTCGCTGCACTCGCTCGTGAAGTCCTTGGCGCCTATGAAGGAATCGTAGAGCTGTTCGGGACAGTCGTCCGCGAACTTTTCTCTATTGTTGGGCGAATCGTCGAAGGGACCAAATATCCCGTATCCGGCCCGGCCGCCATAGGGTGAACCTATCGGATACAGCACCTCGTAGCCCCAACCTCTGGCCGGGTTGTATTGCAGCTCGGCTGGCGTGCCGTGGTATACCATGGTGTAGTTAGCGGAAGGAACGCTGTAGGTAGGACACTCGAGCAACCGCGACCCAAAGGCAAACGCCAGCGCGAGACTGGCGACCGATTCACCACCTGCCGGACCGATAGACAAGACCAGGTCGACGGCGAAACCCATCGGCGCCGATGTTCCCCCTCTGGGCTCTTGGCTGATTACGCTTCCCTCCGGGACGGCGTCGCTGTACTGGCCTGATGTTGCCCCAACGACAAGACCGGCAGTGGTGATCGCCGACTTCGCGCCGAATAGTGGCATACCCACCACATCCGGGACCACTACCAGCTCGGGGCCGGCCGGGCCCAATGATATCAGCAAGTCCACCGCAGAGCCGACCTTTACCTCCGTCCCCGCTGCGGGGTTTTGGGTAATTACACGATCTCTGGCGACGGTGCTGCTGTAGGCGCGATCTACTTCTCCGACGATAAGGTCTGCCGCGGTGATTCTCGATTCTGCCTCAGCAAGCAGCCGTCCCACAACATTGGGGACCTCCACCGTCTCCGGCCCTAACGACACCTGCAGGTGCACCTCGGAACCGGCTGTCACGAGCGTGCCCGCCGCGGGGTACTGGCTCACTACGAATCCTGCCGGAACGGTATCGCTATGGACATAGTCGACGTCCCCGACCTCGAGTGAGACGCTGATTATCTTTAGCTGCGCCTCCGCAAGGGGCTGCATCTCTACAGCAGGGACCGGCACCATCACGGGCGCCCGGCCTAACGATACGACTAGGTCCACTGCAAAACCGGCAGGGACCCTGGTGCCTGCCGCGGGGTCCTGGCTTATCACACGATCTTCCGGGACGGTTTCGCTATAGTCGTACTCGACTTCGCCGACCGAAAGATCGTGGTTGGAAATCTCCAGCCTCGCCTCGTGGAGCCGCAAGCCCACCACGTCGGGGACAACGGCATCGTCGGTGAGATGGCCGTACACTTGGACCCCTACCCCCCTTAGGTCCAATAGGTCTAGGTAGAACCTGTTGATCCGTTCAAATTTCTCCAGTGGGGGCATGGCTCGCGGCAGGCCCGTGATCGCATCCAGGTGGTCGTAAGTCGTGAGCACAAATTCGAAGAGGATTCCCAATAATCCAAGGTCTGGCCCCGCCGTCTGCCCGATCGTATGGGTGTTGACATGGTACTCATCCTTTGTACGGCCACCGACGATGTAGTTGTTCTTGACGTCGAACCCCGTCAAGGAGCCTACCTTGTTCTCAAACGTGTAGTTGCCCACGGTGACCTCGAACGTCATGCCCGCAGGGGCTTTCTCGCGGTAAAGGTAGCGATCCCAACCCGGCCTGTAATGATCAACCTCGATGCCGGCGTTGAAGGTGTACGAGCCATGAAAGAAGCCCCCGACCTCTACGGAGCCATCCAGGACGCCGTCTGGATCATCCACCCTGTCGATTACTCCGGTGTAGTGGATCGTGACGACATCCATGGGCGGCGCCGCAAACACCGCCGGGGCTACAATGCCGGACAATCCAACAACCAACGCCACTGTCATCACTCTTGAGATTCTTGCGAGTTTCATCGTTCTTGCCTTTCAGTCTCGATCCTGCATTTGTCGTGCAATCGAGGGGCCACACCTGCGCCAACTGTTCTCACCAATCCATCCGCGCGAAACCGCTCGGCGCTGCGCTGATTTGGCGGATTATTTGAAGATTTTGCCGGGCCCCGGTTCCGTTGTCAGATGCCCACTGCGTTCAAGTCCTTTATTTGCAGGTGTTTAGGAGTGAGAGCCTTCCTCCTGCGGTCGTGATAGTGGGTCTGCCCGCGGGTGGCGCCGGTTGGCCTAGATACAGAAGTGCTTTGTGGCGTACCAGCTGATGCTATAATGGGGTAGAGGTTGTTCCCTCCCCGTCGGAGGACAACTGAGCGGCGGTTGATTTTGACGGTGCTGGACGCATGGGATATCAAGATCAAACGGACATGGGGGGCAGGGGAGGAACATTCCTCACGACCCATTGGTCGCTCATTGAGAACGTCAAGTCCGAAGAGGATCCGGACAAGGTGCTAATCGGCACCTTGCTCAAGAGGTATTGGAAGCCTGTGTACTGCTATCTTCGGCGCAAGGGCTACAAGAACGAGCAGGCCAAGGACTTAGCCCAGGGGTTCTTTCACGAGGTCGTACTGAACCGGAACCTGGTCCAGAGAGCCGAGCAATCCAAGGGTCGTTTCCGGTCGTTTTTGTTACACACCTTGAATCAGTACCTCATCAACCAACAGCGCAAACAGGCGGTAAAGAGCCGCATTCCCGAGGACAAGCTGGTATCGCTGGATGCTATGGATATGGCCGTGCTGCCCCGAACCATTGCGGACTCGGCCCCGGAGGACTCCTACAACTATGCGTGGCTGTCTGCGCTTCTGGACCAAGCCCTGTCGGAGGTGCAGGCCGAGTGCTGCGCAAAGGGTCTGGAAACTCACTGGAGCGTCTTTCACGAGCGGGTCGTGCGGCCGATCCTCCACAATTCTGTTTCGCCGCCCTTGGCCGAGATCTGCCGGAAATATGACATAGACGACGAAAAGAAGGCTGCCAATATGACGGTTACGGTCAAAAGGCGTTTCCGGAAGGTCCTGAAGCGGCTTGTCCGCACTACGGTGGCCTCGGACACGGAAGTGGACAAAGAATTAGAAGAAATCACGCAGTATCTACCAGAAAGTGCGCAGCGCTTCTAAGAATCCGTTGGATTAATAGGTAGTGGTAGTATTATCAAAAGCTTTTGCTTCGCGCACGGAATTGACGCCGGCGAGCGGTACTTCGTAGAAGATGGCTAGCGTTGAGATACAGGCATGATTCAAGAATTCACATTCGGAGCCGACCCTGAGCGACTGAAACGCCTCGCGTTGCTCGGTATCGATGATTCAGATAGAGATCGAGATGCCACTCTCACGGCATCTCTGGACCTGTATGCGGAGGGACCGGGAGGTCAGATCGGCTCCTACAGACTGCTCAGCGTCTTGGGCGAAGGCGGGATGGGCATCGTGTTCTTGGCCGAGCAGCGGGAGCCCATCAGACGCCAGGTAGCCTTGAAAGTCATCAAGCCCGGCATGGACTCTGCCCGTGTTCTGGCCCGTTTTGAGGCCGAGCGGCAGGCCCTCGCACTGTTGGACCATCCTAATGTCGCTCATGTCTACGATGCTGGAGCCACCAGCCGGGGCCGGCCTTACTTCGCAATGGAATACATCAAGGGCGTGCCCGTTACCGACCACTGCGACCACCAGAAGCTAACGATCGAACAGCGACTCAAGCTTTTCCTGCAGGTGTGCGACGCCATCCAATATGCCCACCAGAAAGGGATCATTCACCGCGACATCAAACCTTCCAACATACAGGTGCGCTTTCAGGGCGATCGGGCCATCCCCAAAATCATCGATTTCGGAGTTGCAAAGGCCCTGAGTCAGCCATTGACCGACCGGACTCTGGTCACCGAGCACGGCCAGGTCATCGGCACGCCGGAGTACATGAGCCCCGAGCAGGCGGACATCGCTAACCAGGACATAGACACCCGGACCGACATCTATTCTCTTGGTGTTCTTCTGTACAAGCTGCTGACCGGAACACTACCCTTCGAATCAAAAGCGATCCGCGAGGGAGGCGTCAACCGCCTCCGACACATCATTTGTGAGGAATCGCCCAAGACTCCAAGCACGCGAATCAGCAGCCTTAACGCGGAGGATTCAACAAGACTGGCCCAGTGCTGCCGGACTGATGTCAAAGCGCTCAGGCGTAGCTTGCGTGGTGATCTGGATTGGATCACCCTAAAGGCGATGGAGAAGGACCGTGCACATCGCTACCAAACGGCCCACGCCCTCGCCGAGGATATTCAACGTCACCTTGATCACGAGCCTGTTCTGGCCGGGCCACCGAGCATAATGTACCGGCTGAGAAAGCTCCTGGCCAAACACCGGATACGAATTGCCGCGGCAGCGGGGATTGCGGTGATGCTTGGTTTGGCGGCCGTCATTTCTGTGATGTATGCTCAGTCCATCGGTGAACAAGCTGAGGCGGAATCTCTCGGGCACAAGAATGTTCTATCGACGGCCCAGCAGTTACGATCCAGCGGGCAGTTCCAGGAGGCGCTGAACGCAGTTCAGACTATTCTGGACAGCGAGCACGTGGGTCTTGAGGCGACGTTGCTGCGTGCGGGTCTGCTCCTTGACTTGCAGGGACCTGCAAGCGCTGTGACAGAGCTTGAGACGCTACTGGGCGAGCGAGATGAGGTGGCCTGTCAGGCTCATCTCCTTCTGGCCCGGATCTATCTGGAGAGTGCGAGTGATCCCGCCACGATGAGAGAGTATCAACGCAGGGCCGAAGAGCATCAGAAAGAAGGTGAGAGGCTGCTTCCTGAAACCTCTGAGGCCTACTTCAACCGCGCTATGCTCGCCGGGACGGTGAGAAAGACACTTGAGTATCTCGACAGGGCTGTCGAACTCGACAGGAGTCACTACGACGCTGTGGAGGCACGCGCGCGGGCACACTATACCCTGAGGGACTACCGAAAGCTGGAGCGAGACGCGGTGTCTATGATGACCCTTAGGGACTGGGACCCACTTGGGTACTCTCTTATGGCGATAGCTCTTCGCGAGGCAGCAGATCCGGCTGAAGCTCTCAAGTATCATAATAGAGCGATCCAATTATCACCCAACGACCCTGAGTTGTATCAGCAGCGATATGAGACGTACGCTCTCTTGGAAGACTACCAAGCTGCGCTCAACGACATGCAACGTTGCCTCGGATTCGACCCAAATAACGTTCACTACCACTTCCAGGTCTTCTGCGCTCTGACCACCCTTGGCCGCTATGAAGACGCGAGAGCCAAATACGAGGACATCTTTCAGCCCGACTCAGACGACAAAAAGCGTTTTGAAGACCTGTCGAAGAGGTATGTGTTTGACACCCTCAATGCCAAACGCCAGTGGCACCCGGCAGGAAGCGCACCTGATGGGTCCGCCTTTGCGGCTATGAATGAAGCAGATGAATATTATCGCATCGTGGGTCAGAAAGCTGTGCGAGTCGCTACTGAAGGATTCAGTTGCTCCTGGGCCCCGGATGGAAACGAACTGGCCTATAGCCGCGGGATTGCCGGCTCAAACGGCATTGAAATTGTCAATGTTGAGACGGGCGTGACCCGTCTGTTGGTGGTACCGGGCAAGGATCCGGCATGGTCGCCGGATGGCAAGTATATTGCGTACGTGCGTGACCGGCGGGTGCTGCCTCTAAGTCACCTGAAGCAGGAGCGCACGGGCATCGGGATGTCGGAATCGCAGCAGGAAGTCTGGCTGGTAAGAGCAGACGGAACAGAAGAACCGAGATTCCTGGCCAAAGGCATCAATCCCTCCTGGGGCAACGATCCACAGCAGATCTTCTATCTGTCCCAGGAAGACGCCAGAATCCACAGCATCTCTATTAACGACACTGCCAAGTCTCGACCGCTGGTGTGGCTTCCCGGGAAGTACCCGGTAGTATCACCCGACGGCGAGAAGGTCGCCTGCGTCCTGCTGGATAGGCTTTGCATCGCGGATCCCTTTGGCAAACGCCTTCTGCACGATCTGCTCGCCCCTGCTCACACGTGGTCGGCGGGATGGTTGCCTGACGGCAGCGCATTGGGTCTTGGTGGCGATGAGGGTCTGTGGATATACGATATTGACACCCAGGAGGCGTCACTGCTATTGCCGGGGCCAGTCACGCTACCGCGCTGGTCCAGAGACGGAAGCCGAGTGGCCTTCACCCTGGGTTCGCCTTATGACGGGATCTGGGTAGCTGACAGTGCGGCACTTGCGCCACTCCAGAGTCTTGAGCAGTGCTATCGCGACAGGATTGAGGACGCCACCCGGGCAATCGAGGCCAATCCCGAGGCCAGGGAAGGCTATACACGGCGCGCACGGTACCACATGAGGCTTGGGCTTGTCCGAGAAGCGGTCGCGGACTGGCGGCGCTATCTCGATCTTGAAGACCGTAGGGATCCAACGAATCAGTTGGATAGCCGCGGGGGCTGGGCCCATGCGCTCCAGTGGGACTGGGTGACTCCCGAGACAGCCGTGCCGGTGTACGAAACGCTTTTCGAAGGAATCTCACCGCCCGGCCGGTTTTGCCTCCATTTCTTCGGCACCGCCTACTGCCTCGCAGGCCAATGGGAGAAGGCCGTTACTGCTCTTAATGAGGCCTCAAGGCTCCCCGGCAGCGACTTCTCGACAAATGCCATCTTCCTGGCCATTGCATACGAACAGTTGGGTAACAGGCCTGAGGCGATTCGGCATTACCGCCGGGCGCAGGAATGGATGGCAAGAACGAGGCTCGACGTCATCGGTTCGCGCTGGAACTACCTCAGGAAATTCTATCTTCGAGCGACGCGGCTCCTGGGAGTCAGGGCTAAGGGATTCCGTCGTGACACACCTATCACCGGCGAACACATCCCTGTGACAAAGGTGCACGCCAGCGGTACTCAGACCGATACCGAAGCAGCGCTCATCGTGAATGGAACCGGCTTGGCTGATCAGGACAACGACGGACTGCTGGAACACGACGAGACTTCGGACACGATGTGGCTCAATAGCCAGCAGGACACGAAGAGCTGGCTGGAGTTCGACTTTGGAGAGGTGTATGAGCTGGGCTGCATGTGCTTGTGGAACTACAACGAGAAAGGTCAAACGCGCCGAGGCATAAGGCAGGCCGACATCTCGATCTGGACGCCCACGACAGGCTGGCAAAAGGTACTTGATGATTTCAAATTCGCCGAAGCGGAAGGGAGCTTCGATTACGATGAACCTGATCGTGTGCAACTGGAGGGTGTGAAGGCTCAGAAGGTGCGGCTCGACGATCTGGTCAGTTTCGGCGACAGCCAGCGCGTCGGCCTGAGCGAAGTACAGTTCTTTCGAAGACGGGGCCCCGAGGCAATTCGGTTGTATCCCACTGACCGAGCCGATATCGGCACTCCTCCGGATCCCGTACTCAGGTGGACGCCGGGGGCTGGCGTGAAAGCCCATAGAGCATACGTAGGAACCAAGCCTGATGAGCTCGAGTATATGGGGCGATTTGAGGTGGGCCATCCCAGTCAGGTACCGCTGCCCGGGTTGGAAAGGGCCCAAACCTACTGGTGGCGAATTGATGCGGAGAAACCGGATGGATCGATAGTAGAAGGTGAACTCCACCGCTTCATGACGGGACAGATGATCGGGCGGTGGCAGTTTGACCAGACAGACGGAAAGACGGCAGTCGACTCATCCGGCAATGGCCTGGATGGCACACTTGTTGGAGACGCCCGCATCGTGCAAGACGCCGTAAGAGGCAGTGTCCTGAGCCTCGATGGGGATCGTGACTACGTCGATTGCGGAAGTGACCCACTTCTGAGGCTCACCAACTCCATGACCGTCGCGGCTTGGATAAAGATCAGTGACCCGGACAGACTCCGCCATGACATTGTCAGTAACGGCGAGGGCTGTTGGAAACTGGGCCTGGACATCTGGGAAGATTCTCTCTCCTTCTACTGTTGTGGTCTCCATATTCCCCAAGCCGACGCGTACTACACTATCGTTGCCCGGCTAGACCGGAACGATGGCCAATGGCACCACGTGGCCGGCGTCTACGACGGCTGGAGCATCTCCATCTACGTAGACGGCAAGTGCAGCAAATCGACTGCGGCGACAGGCACTGTGACCGCTCGCACCTGGCCGGTTCGGATCGGCGCAAACCCAGCGGTGACCGACCGCGACTGGAGCGGCCTACTCGACGACGTTCGCATTTACAGTTACGGCCTGACCGCCGAGGAAATCAAAGCGCTTCATGCCGGCAAAGAGCCGACTCTCGCAGAGCAGCGCTGAAGATCGGCCAACGTGAGTCATCTACAAAACGACGTCGCCTGAAATGAATTCGAGAACGATTCTGTTGGACCGGTCCCGCCAGCCGGTCCGCGCGCCGGAGCGCGCACGAACACGCCTTCTGACATCCCCGGAGCTGGCCTTGACCTTTGTTTGCCCAGCCCAAAGCCTCCCCATATAAGGCCGCTAGCGTCCCACCCGAGAGAGTTTCACACCCAGATTGGAGCGACCCCTCCATCCTCGATGTGACGGCCCACCCACCAATCGCCAGGGATTTGACCCGGAGGTCACCGCGGGAAAGCCGCATTCATGGCCCAAGAAGCCCGATGTCACCGACGTTATAGGCCGTTGCTGGACAAGGGGGGACGAACGAAATTAGCTCAAGCTGTAAAGGCTCAGATCGGCTCGGAAACAGAGGAATTCGGCACTGCTCAGAAGCGAGCCCAGCGAGAACTCAATAAGATCAAGAAGACTATCAATAACCTGCTGGATAACATTACCTCGGCCAATCGTGAGTTCGTGGATCAGCGATTGGGCGAGTTGAAGCAGCAGAAGCAGCAAGTGGAAACCAGACTCGAAGAATCAGACCGCCTTGCAGTATCGCAAGCTGAGATAGAAAGCATCGTTGCTGACGGTATGGAGTCTATTTCAAGCCTGGAGTTTACGCTTCGTGAAGGTCTGGCTCAGGAAAAGCTGGTTGCCCTGCGGCGATGTATCGAGAAGATCGACATTAACAAGCCAACTGGCACTGTAAAACTGAAAGTGCGTTCGGTTCCAGTTGGGAATCTGGAGGGCACTGAAGAACGTCAAGTGTCTCTTTGATTGTACTATGGCAGAACCAGAATTGCCGGCGGACTAAAGAAGAGTTGACACTGAAGCAATAGAAGCTGAAATTCTTTTATTGGAGGAGGTATCATGGCACTAGCCACTACTTGGAAAGGACAGCTGAAAATCTCGCTGGTCAGCTTTCGTGTTCGACTCTACGCTGTCGTTGGCAGCGCTAAGAAGTTGGCCTTAAATCAACTGCACAAGCAGTGACGGAGCAGAATCCACCTGGACACCTGCTGTCCCAAACATGGCAAGCTGGCCAGGTCCGAGATCACCAAAGGCTATGAGTACGAGAAGGGCAATACATCACTATTGAGCAGCACGACCTGGAAAAGATCAAGCTGGAAAGCACCAGGACAATTGAGCTGGTCCAGTTTGTTAATCAGTCCGAATTGGACCCGGTCCACGAAGCTGACGGCGACCGAGTAACGGCTATTCGTTACTGGACTCGTGGTACTTCAAAGGGGTGGCTCGGACCAGCTCTTGGGGATACGCTTGAGCACGATGCGCCACGCGGCCGATGGGGCCTGTGACAAGAAAACGTCGGTCCTCACTGCGCGTATCGGATTGGGTTGTCTACCTATCGTTCTCCGACCTTTCTAACCGCGCCTGAGGAGCAGGGCCATGTAGATACAGTAAGCGAGGGCCATGAGGAAGCCCTCCCAACGATCTAGTGTGCGCCTCCTCCCGGTGAACATGCACAGGAAGAGTGCTATCGCAGCTGCAAGGGCTACGAGGATATCGAAATTGCTTTTGGGCTTGAGTGGAAGCGGTTTTATGAGAGCACTCACCCCCAGGACAAACAGGATGTTGAAGATGTTAGAGCCGACGACATTACCGACAGCGATGTCGCTATTCTTCTTGAACGCTGCCACCACCGACGTTGCCAGCTCCGGAAGCGAAGTCCCTACAGCGACGATCGTCAGACCAATCAGCGACTCACTGACGCCCAGCCGCGTGGCGACCTGCACGGCTGCGTCCACACACCACTTCCCGCCCAGAGCCAGCGCTACGGTACCTGCCGCAACGAAAAAGAAGGCTCTGCCAACGCCGACTTGTTTGGCCTTGGCCTGGCCAAGCAGTTCCGGAGCTTGACGAGCTATGCTCGCCGAGTAGTACAGGAAGATGACGAAGAACGCGAGTAGCACGAGCCCGTCAGCTCTGGACAGGATCATGCTGGCCGCGCGGTCGATGAGTGGATCATTGACGATAACCGCTAGGACCAAGACCGCAAGGAGACTGAACGGTATCTCCTTCCAAACGGTTCCAACGGTCACTTGCAGAGGATAGACGATCGACGCAATCCCAAGAATCAGAAAAATGTTGCAGATATTGCTGCCCAGAACGTTGCCGACAGCGATCTCGGTATTGCCCTGAATGCTTGCGATTAGGTTCACGAACAGTTCGGGCATAGAGGTGCCGAAGGCAACGACGGTCAAGCCAATAACCAAGTCCGATACGCCAAGGCTCCTTCCCAGGGCCGATCCCCCGTCGACCAACAAGTCCGCACCCTTGATCAGCAAGACAAAGCCTATGACAAATAGAATGTACAACACGCCAAAAACTCCGCCGATTAGCTTAGCGTTTCGTTTCTACCGCAACGACACGATCGCGCCGAACGGGGCCGGTGTTTTCTGTGGCCTCGCGTCCCCTGGCAACTACTGCACCGACTTCGCGGCACCGCTGGCGGAGGTACGGAGCTTGTCCGCTATCCAGGGTGCGAGCTGAGTCTTCCTACGGCTGACTTGGCCAGGATAAACCGACTAAGGCTGTCGAGGCAGATCATGCCTTTGACCGAATCGCCTTCGGCAACAACAACTGCCGACTTGCCGTTCTGCTGCAATTGCTTGTAGATCTCGTCGAGCGCGGTCTCGGGGCGGACTACGTCCACCGAGCGGTCCATCAAATCGGCCACTGCAACATCCAGACCTCTCTCGTAGATCCCGGCCAGAATTTGCTGCCTAGTCAGAATGCCCTCAATGCCGTGATCACCAATCACCGGGAAATCGTCCTGACATCCGTGGGCGAACTGCTCCAGGGCACGAGACAACTGGTCATCTGGGTGCAATGAGAAGTACTTGGTTGTCATGGCCTCAGATGCCGGAACCTGTCTCAGCACAGAGCGCAACATCACATGCCGTTTCTCACCCCCGGCCCCGATGTAGAGAAACAGGCCGATCAGCACCAGCCACCAATTATAGAATATGCCGAAGAGGATGAAGAACATGGCGATCCCCTGGCCGATCATCACCGCCACCGCAGTCGCTCGAACGTAGTCCATCGTCAGGGCCAGAAACCCCCTGAGGACCCGACCCCCATCCATGGGAAACGCCGGAATCATATTGAAGATGGCCAGCCAGACGTTGACCCCGATCAGCCCAGCAAAGAACATCGTGGCCGACGACGGGTATAGACTGGGCACGCTTACACTCCACCGTCCAACAAAGAGGTACAGAACCCCCGCAATCGCCAGATTGATCAGTGGGCCAACAACGGCCATGGCGATCTCTTGGCCCGGCTTCTCTGGTATCTCCTCCAGAGATGCCACGCCGCCGATGGGAAGCAGCGTGATGCTCTTGGCCTCTTTGCCAAAGCGGCGAGCGATGAGACTATGACCGATTTCATGGATCAGCACACAGACGAACACTGCGGAGATGAAGAGCGTCGCCAGCCAAGCCTTTTGCATGCCGGCCTGCGTTGTGGTAGAAACAAAGATAACCAGCAGCAGCAGAAAGAACGTTACATGAATCCGAAACTCAATCCCGGCGATCTTGCCTATGCGAAAGGACCACCCCATAGCGTGACTCCTTACTGCGAGGCATACCAGTGCCTCTCGATCCAGTGCCTCTATCTTACCGAGACAACCATATCTGATTCCGGTCGTCTCCCTCAAGTCGGTCGTAGTCCGACACTTTGTCAACCCGCGTCCAGCGGGGCCCACGGAATCTGGCAAGTATATCAGAATCTCAGCAGATTGACACCCAGGTGCGCCTGCAATCCCAGGGCCTTCAGGAACCGGCGGCGGACCACCTCCTCCAAAATAGTGCGCTCAAGCGGTGTATTCTCTTTCAGGATGATTTGACCGCCGGCATATGTGTCATGACCACCGCCCGTGCCCCGTCTAGACACCACATGCTTGGCGATCGTACCTGCCTTGCGGCCGGAGTCGGAGAGTCGGATCGAGATCACCAGCCGACCCTGGCAGAACCCGTAACACATCACCGTGCTGATCCCCTCATCCCGCAACAGCAGATCCGCCACTTCACCGATCATGTCGGCATTGTCGATGTCAGCAAAACCGCTGATCGTGGCATCGCGATACACACGGGCGTTCAGTAGCCCCTGCACAAGAACTCGGTAATAGCTGCGGGGCACAAGACCTCGCTGGATATCGCTGAGCATCCGCGGATTCGCTAGTGGAAACAGCGATCCTGTGGCTTCAATGTCGGCACGAGTAGCTTCCCTCCCCAGATCCTGCGTGTCCGAACGAATGCCGTAAAGCAAGGCCGTGGCCAACCGAACGTCCGGTGTTATGCCCGCTGAGCGCAAATACTCCAGAAGAATCGTAGAAGTCGCACCACACCGGCTCCGTATATCGTGGAAATCCGCAGACCGTGTGAGACGTTTGCACGGATGATGATCAATTACGATGTGTGGTGTCACCTCCGGCGGCAAACAGTTGTTACCCGTACCGGGCTGGGTATCAACCATGCCAACAAGGTCGAACTTGTCAAACTCAATACGATCACATTGGTGGAGGTTCAAGTCCAGGTACTGCACCAGCGCACGGTTTTCAGCGCGTCCGACGGTCCCGCGATGCGTCATCGAGCATGGGATCTCCGCGAGCTCGCGAACAAGCTCCCTGAGGGCGGTGGCGGAGGCCAAAGCATCGGGGTCGGGATGGTCTTGCAGTACAATTAGCATTCGGTGCTTGTCCACCAATACTGCTTTGAGTCGCTCAATTTTGCCTGATGTCTTGGTTCTGGCCACGAACAAGCTCCCTATTGACTTAACCTCCTGCAGCCGACCCAATCATAGCCATGTTCTGTCAGACGTTGGAGGCTTCTGCCTGGCGTGCCAGGGCTTTTGGCCGAAGCTGGGTCAATTCCCCCGCGTATGCGTAGAGGCCAAGCAGTCCAGGTCCACCCAGGCTCTTCGCAGACCATGACCATTGCCGCACCCAGCACCGTGAAAAGAATTCATTTCCTGCTACTCACGTTTGTGTTCCAGCATCCCTATTCTCCAGCGCGGATATCTTGGCCAATCTGCGCTTGTGTCGCTCGCTCTCGGAGAACCTGGCGGCCAGAAAACGGCCAACGAGTTCTACTGCCAGCCCGAACCCAACCACGCGCCCTCCCAAACAGATCAGGTTCATGTTGTCATCTTCAACTCCCTGATGGGCGCTGAACACCTCTGTTATCAGCGCCGCACGTACGCCCGGAATTCGGTTGGCAGCGACGCACGCCCCCACCCCACTGCCGCAGACGGCGATGCCCCGTTCGACCTCGCCCGATGCAATGGCCCGGGCCAGAGGTACTACATAGTCGGGGTAATCATCCTGAGGTATCTGTCTATTAGCGCCGAAATCCACAACTTCATGACCTTCGTCGCGGAGAGTCTGCACCAGACTCTGCTTCAGGTCAAATCCGCCGTGATCTGCTGCCACACCGAGCTTCATCTTGCAGCGCCCCCTGAACGGCCTGCGACCTGCTCCTCGGCCTTCAGGTCCCTCATCAAGAAATAGTTCAATCCCGTCCGTATGCCGATGATGGCCGCGAGCTGTCCAATGTCGTTCCAGCTAGGCGCCAAAGTCGTGTTGAGTATGCTGGCTCCAATGAGAAACGCCAGGGCCAGAGAGAACGAATGCCCGATCTCCAGGCGGCTCTCTCGCATCGCGTGCTTGGCCCTGTATCTTGTGAAGACATCTTTGAAGTAAATCGCCGCCGCCTTTGTGACCCCGACAAAGATGACAACCATTGCCAGCGCCTGGCAAAAGGCCGCGATAGAGCTGTTGACCCGTCGCGTGATTTCGATGAACGTCTGCATATTCTTAAAGCCACTTTTTTCTTCTAAAGTACGCAAGCATGATCACAGCGAGGACACCCATGACCATCCACACAGCCAAATAGCCCCACTTCCACTTCAGTTCCGGCATGTGTTCAAAATTCATCCCATAGATACCGGCAACAAATGTCAGTGGGATGAAGATCGTGGCAATGATCGTCAGGACCTTCATCACATTGTTCATGCGATTGCTGAGGCTGGAAAGGTATGTGTCAAGCATGCCGGAAACCATGTCGCGAAAGCTCTCAATTGTGTCAATGATCTGAATTGTATGGTCGTACACGTCCCGCAGATAAAGGCCGGTCGTCTCCCGGATCAACTGTGATTCGCTCCTTTGTATGCCGCTTATCACTTCTCGGAGAGGCCAGATCGACCGGCGCAGCGACACCATCTCTGTCTTCAGAGCGTGGATCTGCTTAAGGGTCTCTTCGGTCGGCTCGGCGACAAGCTCCTCCTCTAGAGCTTCTATCCTCTCGCCTACCTTCTCCAAGATCGTGAAGTAGCTGTCGACTATCGCGTCAAGCAGCGCATACGCCAGATAGTCCGCGCCCATTTTGCGAACTCGACCTTTGGCATTCCTGATTCTCTCGCGAATGCTCTGGAACACATCGCCCACACGTTCCTGGAAGGAGATTACGAAGTTCGGCCCCAGAACCAGACTCACTTGCTCGGCCTCGACAGTCCGGTTCTCCTCATTGTAGCTAAGCATCTTGAGGACAACGAAGACGTATTTCTCAAAGTCTTCAAACTTGGGCCTTTGCCATGTACTGACCACATCCTCCAGAATCAGTGGATGCAGCTCGTAATGCTTGCCCAGTTTCTCTATCAGCTGGACCTCGTGAAGACCGTCAATGTTGATCCACGTTACAGTGGGAGTAGTCTTGAACGGGAAGCAATCCTCCACCTTCTCAACCTGTTCTTCGTGAAAGTTTTTTTCGTCGTAGTCAATGTACGTAACACGCACGGACTCGACCTTCTTCTCGCCCACGTAAACCAATGTTCCAGGCGGTAGCCCCGGCTTCTTGGCACGTCTCTTGAACAGCTTCGGCCTGGCAATTTTGCCTTTCATTCTCATGTCTCCCTACTGTGGCCGGCCCTCGGAAAGCGCCCGGGCCGGCGCCCGTCAGGATCGTCCAAGGCGTTCACTACAGATGTCACACCAGCTCATACAGGCGCATGCGCTCCCGCCGACAATCACCGGTACTCCGATGCCCGCCGGGCCTCGCACACGCCAGACGAGACACACAGCAATCATCATAACTGCCCTATCTTGGCGGTGCAACCAATATGTGCGCCAGCTACATTGGCCTCGACAGATGCGACGAGCCGCCGGTAGCACGAGAATCTGGACCAGCACGGGCATGTCGCGCCGCTGCCTTGGCAAAACAGAAAAGAAGGGCCGCAAGGACGTTTCTTTCCAGTATCCCCACTTTCTCTACTCTGGGGCCTCGCGAGCATTACTGCGGCACGCCCATCGGTCCACAGGCATGGCCAAGAGGCTATTCGCCCCCTCCCACCTCACGCATGGGATGTCGCCGCCAGCTCCTGACTCCTGCACGTAGGCTGCTTGTAATGTGACTTTTTTTCTGTCGAGCGATGGAAGGATTGACAGATGCAGAGCTCGCCCTATATACTACAGTGCCAATAGTATGGTTGGTGCGAGTTCGGTTGCTGAAGGTCATAACAAGTGAAACGGGGCCATGCGTGCGGCGGGCAACTCTATTCTACGCGTCCTGCGACCGTGATGATTGGCTGGATGACGGTACGGGGATGTCGCACGCGAGCAGAAGCCGGTGAGCAATACTGGCCGGTACAAAGCGACTCTCATTTGGTGATGTCACGGTGATGCCCAAGTATGAATTGTCATCCGTATAAGGAGAAGAAAGATGGCCGGATTAAGTTTGTCGAAAATTGGCAGAACGACAAAGCTGGCCGTGATCGGCGCCGTCAAAGGTACAGGTGATGTGGCAGAGTCGGTCCTTGAAGCTACCAAGGACGTTCTTCTTGTGACTGTAGATGGAGTAGCACAAGTGGCCGTGGCTGCGGAGAAGGCAGTGGGCGACATCGTCGCCGGGGCTGTCGCGGCCGCGAGCGACGCGGGGGAGGATGTCGGAGTAGCGGTCAAGTCCGCCGTCAAGGGGACTGTAAAGGGCGCGTCCGAGGTGGGGGCGGACGTAGCCAAGACGGCTGTGGCTGCGGTAGACGGCGCGGTCAAAGCGGCCGGTGAGGTCGGTGCTGACACAGCTAGTGCTATCGAACAGGCTACGACCGGAGCTATTGAAGCGGCCGAGGAAATTGGCACTGATACGGCAGAAGCAGTCCGCAACGTTCTCAAGACGACTGTGAGGGGCAAGGCCACCAGCAACTGATACGACCGCGGTGATTTCAACGGAAAGGTGAGGCACAATTACTGCCAAGAAACAGAAAGGAGGCCATCGGTATGGCTGGAAACCCAGACTGCGGGAAAGACAACCATAAAATGCACATCTGTGCGCTGAAAGCAGATGGATTTGACAAACAGAATCCCGACGAATTCCGAGCCTTGATCGCCGATCCACAATACAAATGCCAGAAGTGCGGTGCTCAGGCGAAGAACCGCGAGAATCTTTGTGAGCCGGTCAAACTGTGAACAGCTGCCAGTCGTGTGCTGGACAGCACAATGAGTAACGTAGAACTTCTGGAAGGGAGGTAATGAAATGGCACTTGTACCAGTCAAAAAGAGGGAAGGTGAACAGACTAGCTTGGCGAGGCTTCACAAAGAGATGGATGATCTGGTCAGAGGCTTCTTCGGCGATTGGGATATGCCAATGTGGCGAGGTGCATCCTGGCCTGCAGTCGACGTCGCCGAGAAGGAGAACGAGTTCGTCGTCAAGGCCGAAGTCCCAGGCTGCAAGCCGGAGGACATCGACATCTCAGTGCACGGCAACACGCTCGTAATCACCGGCGAAAAGAAACAGGAAGAAGAAGAGAAGAAAAAGGGCTACTACCACGTTGAACGCTCGTATGGCAGCTTCCGCCGGGAACTCAATTTGGGCAGTGAGGTCGATGTTACGAAGATCGACGCCGCGTGCAAAGACGGGGTCTTGACCATAACGTTGCCCAGAAGCGAGAAGGCCAAGCCGACGAAGGTGAAAGTGAAGGGATCATAGACCTGGTAGGCCCAGTTTGGCCATAGACCAGGTGTGGATTGAGCTAAGAAGCACAGCCACCGTAGTGGCATGCTGCGGTGGCTGTGCACGCGAAGCTGTTTTGGTCAGGGCATACATCGCCCAGGCACTGTGCCAGGGACGAGGGGCGTCGGCCTCGCCAACGTGTAGCAGAAGCCTCTTGATTGACACCATGTGCAGGGTCGCTATCATTTGCGCCGTTTGCAGATGTGACAGGATTGGCGATGCACGATCAATTCTTCGATTTCGCGAAGTGCGCGGTGATAGTAGCCCATCCGGACGACGAGACGTTGTGGGCGGGGGGATGCATTCTGCTGCACCCCGACCGCGACTGGACAATCATCACTCTATGTCGACGTAGTGACCGCGACAGGGCACCCAAATTCTATCGCGCGCTCGAGCAGTTTGGTGCGACAGGGGCAATGGGAGATCTCGACGATGGGCCTAAGCAAAGGCCGCTTCGGATTCCGGACGTCGAGGACGCCATCCTGGAACTGCTGCCGGACAATGAATTCGACTTGGTGATCACCCACGGTTCGTCGGGAGAATATACGCGCCACCGCCGACACGAAGAAACAGCCGATGCTGTGATGGGGCTGCAAAGGAACGGCAGGCTGGCTGCCCGAACGGTATGGATGTTTGCCTACGAGGACGGCGGGGGCAAGTACCTGCCCAGGGCCAGCGAGGAGGCTGAAATCCACATGAGACTTCCTGATGAAATCTGGGAGAAGAAATACGCGATTATTACGAAAACATACGGCTTTGGGCCCGCGAGTTTTGAGGCCCGGACTACTCCAACAGGGGAAGCATTTCGAGCGCTCAGACCGAACAAACCCTAACAGTCGGGAGGAAGAGCAATGAAAGTCCTCGTGCTGTACGATTATCCGCCTTCACCTGCCGGGCTGGCCACACAGGGCAGTCTGCTTCACAAGGGACTGGAGGCACTTGGCGTCGATGTGCACTCGGCGCATTTTGAATCAGCCCAGGAGAAAGAGTGGTACTACCGGTGGTTTGAACCGGACATCGTCGTTGGTGTCGGATACTGGGGGCACACGCCGTATCTTGTGCTTCACCCTCAGCGATACGGCGTGCAACCTGTGCCCTGGCTGGTTGCGGATGGCTACATGGCCAATTACCACGAGGTACTGGAAGCATTGCCGCTTATCCTGGTAACCTCCAAGTGGGTCAAGAACGTATACGTCCGGGATGGTCTAAGTGGTAAGAACATAAGAACCCTCCCGGTCGGGTGCGATACCGACGCCTTCGTCCCCCGTGACAAAACCGAAACCAAAGTAGCGGCCGTTCGGGAGGCGCTTGGGGTTGCACCCGACCAGGTAATGATCCTTACCATTGGCGGAGATGCAACAAGCAAAGGCGCCCAGGAAGTCATGCAGGCTCTGGCCCTGATTGATACTAAAGCCCCTGATTGGAAGTACGTCTGCAAAGTATGGCCCCAGCCTCGAACGGAACAGCAGAATCTCATGGATCTGCAATTAGCGACAACGTTAGGCATTGAAAAGAACGTGGTTTACACAACTAACGTGATATCGCGAAATTTCATGCCTTATCTTCTGGCGGCGTGCGATATCTACGCGGCGCCGTCACGCCTAGAAGGATTCGGAATGATACAGGTTGAGGCAGCCGCCTGTGGCAAGCCCGTAATAGGTATCAAGGCAATGGGGATGCTGGATACTATGGTACACGGTCACAATGCCTTTTTGGCCAGTGTAGCTCAGGAGGTTCGAATGAGAGAAGCAACCGTGGGTGACGAGTCCGGATACGAATCGGGGCATCGGGTCGTCTTCAAGAGGCCTCGCACCGTTGATTACAGGGCCAGTGTGCACGACATTGCGAACTACCTTATGGATTTGTTGCAAGACGGTGAACTGCGAAAAAAAATGGGCGAAGCGGGACGAGTGCGTGTTCTCAAAAACTACGATTATCGCGTCGTGGCCAAGTCATTCGCAGAGGTTGTCTCGGAGAAGCTGGGAGTCTCATGATATGGATTCAAGGGACAGAAAGACGATAGAAACGGCAAAGGAAGCCGCCGTTAGGGTGCTGCGGCACAACGCCCACGGACCCTTTCGAGGATTGCCCAGAACTGCCGGGTGGGGCTATCCCGAGCCCTACACGCGAGATCTGTTGATCTGCTCGCTGGGCGTGTTGGTCTCCGACGAACGGGAACTCAAGAAGTCCCTGCGTCGCGTTTTGGAGACCTTGGCCGCCAATCAGAGTGAATTGGGACACATACCGTCGCTGGTGCATGATCGGCAGGACCGTGGCGCCAGTGACACGACGCCATTGTTCCTGATGGCTGTCGGCCTTGTCCGCAAGTTCACAGGCGACGGAGAATTCCTGGCTCAAGCGGCGGACAAGGCTCTACGGTGGATGGAATATCAGAGTCCATCTGACCGCGTCCTGGTCGGCCAGTTGCCTACAAGCGACTGGCGTGACGAGCAATGGGTACTTGGCTACGGCTTGTATGTAAATACTGTTGTGTACACCTACCTGCGGCTTCTCGGCGAAGACGAGCGTGCGAACAAGATGCGAGAGATGATGACCCGGTTCACTGTCAAGGGCGAGAGGCAGCACAGACATGTACATGAGGGTCTCGTGTTGCGACACAAGCCTTACTATGCGTGCTGGTCCTACAAGGTCTACCGCAGCGAGCGATTTGATTTGTTGGGCAACAGCCTGGCGATCCTCTCCGGCATAGCCTCTCCTTCCCGGGCAGCAGCCCTCGTGTCCTGGATAGAGACCGAGTGCAACGCCCTCAGAGAAAAGGGACTGCTTGTGCCGGACATGCCACCCAACTTCTTTCCCTATATCGAACCGGGTGATCCCGACTGGACGCCCAGGTATGAGAAGTATAATCAGCCCGGTGAGTACCACAATGGCGGCATCTGGCCGTATGTAAGCGGCTTTTACGTGGCCGCTTTAGTAGCTGCCGGCAAGTTCAAGCTGGCGGAGAAGAAGCTGCTTGCCCTCACGGAGCTTGTCAGGCCAGCCCGGACAAGGTGCCTGGAGTTCGGCTTCAACGAATGGTTGCGGGCACAGGACGGCACACCGCAGGGCCAGGACTGGCAGAGTTGGTCTGCCGCGATGTACCTCTACGCTGCGCACTGCGTCCAGAAAAAACACACGCCGTTTTTCGACGCAATCCGTCACGAGAGGTCGCCGACGCGATCACAACGCGATATCCAAGCACCTTCCTAATGTCACACAGGAGAAAGGAGGCTACTGTCATGTGGTTCAAGACAAACGAGGACCTCACAGATGAGCAGGTCCAGTCAGGGCTACGACTGGTCGTACTGGATGGGATAATGTCCCAGGCGATGGGCATCCTCACAGGAGGAGCCTTTCTGGTGGCATTCGCGGTCAAGCTTGGGGCTTCCAATCTCGTCGTGGGGCTATTGGCCGCCATTGGACCGCTGTCCCAGTTGCTCCAACTGCCGTCAATCTTTCTGGTGGAGAAGCTTCGGAACAGAAAGCTCATCACCGTTGTGGCCGCCGCCCTCAGCCGCCTGTGCTGGCTGCTCATCGCCCTCTCGCCACTTCTGCTCGGCCCCAAGGCAGGCCTCGCGATTCTGCTGATCTTGTTGGTCGCCGTCTCGGCCTTTGGCGCCATATCCGGTTGCAGCTGGAACTCCTGGATGCGAGATCTCATACCGCAGAATATACTCGGATCATTCTTCTCCAATAGGATGAGAATAGCTACCGGCGTGGGCATCGCCCTCAGCGTGGCCGCCGCCGTATACCTCGACTACTGGAAGAAGCTCTTGCCCAACTACGAGATTCAAGGCTACTCGATCTTGTTCTTCGTAGGTTTCCTGGCTGGCAGCGTTGGATTGTATTTCCTCGCAAAGACACCCGAAAAGCGGATGCCGGAGCTCAAAGACAAGGCCAAAATACTGAGACTGCTCGGCCAACCCTTCAGAGATGAGAACTTTCGCAAGCTGATAACCTTCATGTGTTCATGGAACTTCGCTGTCAACCTTGCCGGGCCATTCTTCATGGTCTACATGCTCAAGAGGCTCGGCATGAGCATGTCATTCATCATCGGCCTTTCCATTGTAAGCCAGGTGCTGAATTTCACTTTTCTCAAGATTTGGGGCAGGTACACGGATCGCTTTAGCAACAAGTCGGTCCTTGCCATCTGCGGTCCGTTGTTCATACTTTCGATTCTCGCCTGGACGTTCACCACAATGCCTGAGAAGTACTTTCTAACGATACCCTTGCTCATAGGCATCCACATTGTGATGGGCCTTTCGTCTGCGGGCGTGTCTCTCGCCTCCGGGAATATTGGCATGAAGCTGGCGCCCGAGGGGCAGGCCACGGCCTATCTGGCTACGAATACGATAGTCAATTCGGTGGCGGCCGGCATCGCGCCGATTCTGGGCGGTAAATTTGCAGACTTCTTTGCGGATCGACAGCTCACATGGACCCTCAAGTACACCGGTCCGGGCAAGGAGTTCACGCTCCCTACCCTGGATCTACAGCAGTGGGACTTCTTCTTTGCATTGGCGTTCCTTGTTGGTCTGTACTCTCTACATCGTCTGGCCATGGTGAGAGAAACCGGCGAGGTGGAGGAGAAGGTTGTGGTCACGGAACTGGTCTCAGAGATGAGAAGCCAAGTGCGAGTACTGTCCTCTGTTGAGGGCTTGAGACAAATGGTGAGTTTCCCGTTCACGGTTTTGCGAACGGCCGCCAAGGTAGTGACTGCCAACCGCAACAAGAATCACCGAGAGTAGCCACATGAAATCAAGCATGAAAAGGGTAAAAGTAATTGCAGTCGTGGTCCTGTCAATTTTGGCAGTGATTGTGTGCCTGCAGAACACCGAGGTGGTGGAGACCAAGATCCTGTTTGCTTCGGTGAAAATGTCCCGCGCGCTGCTTCTGATAGTGACATTTGGCACGGGTTTGGTGGTCGGCCTGCTTGTCATGAGCCAGCTCCACAGAAGGTTTCGTCCACCAGCAGCTCGCGAGCGCCAGTAAGATAGGGCTTCGGAGGTCGCGCGTCGACACGCCGACCGTGAACCGGCAGGACTTGACAGATGGGCGTACCGCCACCGACAGCCAGCACCTGATGGCTCGCTTGCTCTCGCCCTCGGCGAAGAAAGCCGTCCATTGCGGCGCGACTGGGCTCGCTCGAGTGAAAAAGACCTTGACACGGGCTCGTTCTTTGTTTATGAATCGTCAAATCAAGGAAAATCGGTGCTCAAGGGGAACAAGGGATGTTCCTTCAAGATTGTTCAGACGTGTTTCTGCCAGTCCTTCTTGCCGCACTGATCTCTGTTGTGGCTTTCGGGCAGGATTCGACGCAACCTCTGGCCGGACGGAAGCTCATAGTGGGCACAAAAAGCGTCGCACCGTTCGCCATGAAGAACGATGAAGGCGCCTGGGAGGGAATCAGCATCGATCTCTGGCGGGAGATTGCCACGGCCCTGGAGGTCGATTACGAATTTCGTGAACACACTCTCGAGGATCTCCTGGCAGGTCTGCGGGGTGGTTCCCTCGACGTCTGTGTAGCTGCCTTGACCGTCACCGCCGAGCGAGAACGAACGATTGACTTCACGCATGCCTTTCACAACTCGGGCCTGGGAATTGCCACGGTTCGCGGGCACGGGCGCGGTTGGCTCGGCTTGGCCCAACGGTTTGCCTCCTGGGCCTTCTTGAAGGTGGTCTTTGCCTTGACCGCCATACTGTTTCTCGCCGGGACGCTTGTGTGGCTGTTCGAAAAGAGACGAAATGCAGAGCAGTTCGGAGGCGATGCACCACGCGGGCTCGGTGCCGCCTTTTGGTGGTCGGCCGTCACCATGACAACGGTCGGCTATGGCGACAAGGCTCCCAAGACGATCGGTGGAAGGCTCGTCGCGCTGGTATGGATGTTCACAAGCGTCATTATTATCTCGGGCTTCACCGCAGCGATTGCATCGTCGTTGACGGTGACACAGCTGCAAGCACTCGTGAAGGGACCTCAAGACCTACCTAAGGTTCGGGTCGGGACTGTCGCGGCCTCGACGAGTGAGGAGTACCTGCGCCGAAATCACATGCAGTTCAGGCCCTATGAGGCCGCTTTGGATGGACTCGATGCGGTAGTCGCCCGCGAGATCGACGTGTTCGTCTACGATGCGCCTGTCCTTAAGTATTGCGCGGTGAGAAGATTCCACGGCAGTGTATATGTACTGCCAGGCACTTTCGAACGACAATACTACGCCATCGGTCTGCAGGAAGGCAGTCCCTTGCGCGAGCCGATGAATCGGGTACTGGTCGATAGAATAAACGCGCCCCAATGGAAGGATGTTCTCTACACGTATCTTGGAGAGTAGCTGTCGACAGCGGACCGCCGAAGTCTGGCGTACACTAATCGCTTGTGTTGTGGCTGCCGAGGCTCTCGGAGGCCAGGAGTTTTGGATCATGCGTGAAGCACTCGCCTGTGCGTTGGTGAGCGTGGCAATTTCGGGATCGCTGGGCTGTAGTGCGGTTGGCCCGCGCTCCGTAAGACATGGCAGAGCCAGGTACAACATAGCTATCCAGCAGACGAACAACGAGCAGTTGCTGTTGAATCTCGTCAGGCTGCGCTACCGTGACACACCCTATTTCCTAGAAGTCGCGAGCGTCGCAACAACATTTGACCTTACGGCTTCAACCGCTGGGGCCGTAGAACTGACGGAAGCAGACAGCTACACCTACGGCATCGAGACGGGAATAAGCTACTCCGAGCAGCCAACAGTCACCTACACTCCTTTGCAAGGAGATGAATTCGTGACGCAGCTGATGTCACCTGTGGATCTGAATACGCTCCTGCTACTTTACCACTCCGGCTGGTCAATCGAGAGGATATTCCGCGTTTGTCTGCAAAGCATGAACGGGCTGAAGAACGCTCCCAGCGCTTCGGGCCCTACTCCCAGCAGGGTACCTGTGTATGAGCAGTTTCGTGAGGCTTCGACTCTGCTCAGGGAGTTGCAGGTGAGAGGCGCCGTCGAAATGGGCCAGGTGCCCGGTGCCGACAGCAACGAGACCTTTGTTGAGCTGCAAATCGCCGAATCCGAAGTCGACTCAACACAAGTCAGACGCCTGTGCGAGCTGCTTGGTCTGCAGGCGGGACAACGTAGCTTTCGATTGACGACGGAGGTTGGGCACGGCAATAGCGATCGTATCGCTGTTGTGACCCGCTCCCTGATGGCAAGCCTATTCTACGTTTCCCAAGGCGTCGAGGCGCCACCCGAGGACGAGATGCTTGGGCGCGTAACCGTGAGCCGTGACGCGCACGGCAACCGCTTTGACTGGAAGCGAGTAACCGGTGGACTCATGCAAATTCACTCACACAAGCACCACCCGGCCAACACCTATGTGGGCGTGCGCTATCGTGGAACCTGGTTTTGCATCCATGATGACGACCTGACGTCCAAGTCGACCTTTTCGCTGCTGATGCAGCTGTTTGCATTGCAGGCAGGCGACATCAAGGCCTCCGGCCCTGTGCTGACACTGCCGGTAGGCCGCTAGTACCCCGGAGCGATCCGATGCCCACAACCACAATACTGGCCCCTCGCTTGAGGGCCCCAAGGCGTAACATGAACACAGGGCGTTTGATTCCGCTTGCACTCCGTTGGCTGCTATTCTGCGTCGGCGCATTAGGTGCCGGCGATGCCGCTATGGCACAGGGGCTCGTTGGGAGGGAGCAGCAGCAGGCAATTCGATCTTCCCTGGTCGGTGAATGGGTCGCGGGCGTCGGCACCGAGAGAATACAGCTCAGACTTCACAGGGATGGGCGCTTCGCCCTTGGCGACGTCGAGGGAACGTATGGCGTACAAGGAAAGGCGCTGCAACTGCGCTCGGGTGAAACGACCACAGACTATCAGTTCGACCTAACAGCTAAGGAATTGACCCTGTCAGCTGGCGACACGATGGACCCCATCAAGTTCAGCAAGATCTCCGGGGTCGCCGACATCGGCGACCGGTTTTCAGCTGGCTCTGCGCGGTCAGCCGTGAAAAAACTCTATAGAATGGGGGCGATATTGGCGGTCGCCGTCGTGTGCCGTATCGTGCTGTGGTTGCTGCGGACCCTCGTGAGGTTCGTGATCTACTCGGACTGGGGACCACTGAAATTCATCTACCGTTATCACAAAAACCGGACCATGACGCTTTACTCGTTGGCGCTAAACATATCTAAGTATGCTATCTATCTACTGGCGATGGGCTTTGCTCTAACCGAACTTGGCATCAACTACACGACATACCTCGCTTCGCTGTCGGTGATAGGTCTGGCCATCGGCTTTGGCTCTCAGGGTCTCGTGCAGGATATGGTCACCGGCTTCTTCATCATATTTGAGGATCAGTTCAATGTGGGCGACATGGTCGAAATACCGCCGCACGTTGGCATAGTCGAAGAACTGGGAATAAGGATGACGAGGTTGCGCAACTACGTGGGACAAGACGTCGTCATCCCCAACCGCAACATCGCGGCTGTGGGAAACTACACACGAGGTGCCCTGCAATGCTTTCTCGATGTCCAGGCATCCGATGCCAAGGCCGCCCGGCAGACTGAAGTCGAGGCCAGGAGCATACTTGAACAGATCGCCCGGCAGTTGCAGGATGTTATCATCACGCCTCCGGCCAGCGAAGGCATAACGTCCCTGGCGACCGGCGAGCACTTTGCGCGGCTGCGAGTATCGATCTGGCCCCAACAGCAGTGGGTAGTCGATCAGGAACTGGTGCCACGCATTAACGAAGGCCTTAAACGAAAAGGCCTGGAGATACCGAACGACAAGATTGTCGTCTTCTATCACCCAAGAGAGAAGAGATCCGTCTCCCGACGCGGTCGCGGCAGAAATAACACGGGCCAGCCCTCTGAAGAGAGAAAAAACACCGAGGATGTGGCAGTCTCCAGCGAAGCACGTTCGACGCAAACGTGACCCAACCTATTTCTTCTGGCTTGAGGGCCGCTTTTTCTCAGGCACGACGCGCACTGGAAACGGCTCGGTCACAGCTCCAGTGTAGAGTGTCCGATGCGGGAAGGGAATCTCGATTCCCTCAGCGTCAAACCGGTCTTTGATTTCCCGCATGATCTTTGTCTTGAGCATGAGGAAGTCCTCTCTGACACACCAGATGGCAAAGAGAAACTGCAACGCTGAATCGCCAAAGCCCTGGAAGCGCACAGCCGGCTCAGGCTCGTCAAGACAACGGGGATTCTTGTCGGCGATGTCCAGGAGCACTTCCCGAACCTTCTTGACGTCCTCCTTGTAGGCGACTCCCACATCGATATCAAGTCTGCGAATCGGGAAACGCGTGATGTTTCTGACCTCAGACTTTATGAGCGTCTCATTTGGCAGCCGGACCAGATGATTGTCGAACGTGCGCAGTTTGACAGATAGCAAGTCAACGGAAAGAATTGTCCCTTTTGTACTCCCGATCTGGATGATGTCCCCAACCGCGAAAGGCTTCTCAGAGATTAAGAACAGCCCGCTGATAATATTCGAGACACTCGTTTGGGACGCGAAGCCGATTGCGATGCCTGCGATGCCGGCGGCACCCAAAAGAGCAGTCAGTTGGAAGTTGAGCTGGGCAAGTATGGAAATGATAATAATGATGGTTCCGAAATAGAAGATCGCCTTGCGGATCAGCATGCTGGCCTGCGGACTGACTCGCTTCTTGGCCGCTTTGCCCGCCATGACCGATGCAAACGCAAGCAAAGGAATGCCGATGCCCAGAAGCAGAACAATCCTGATGATGACCGCCACATTGCCTCTCGTGAGCAGGCTAGACCAGTTTATCGCCGATAGAACCACCATTTGATCGCATCCCAATGTACGATGTCACCTATGCCCCGCCGAATAAACTCAGCCCGCCTAGACTTCGTTTCAGAAGGGCCTTTTTCAGCGGCGTCCGAGCCTCCGACAGCAGTTGCCCCACCGGCTCAAAGCTCGGCGGACTCTGTCCGTATGTGACCTGACTTACCTCGGATTCCCCTTTGAATGTTATGTTTACCTCGTTCGTCCACAGCTGGCGGCTTCCGGAGTAAATTCGTAGGTGCTCGACATGCACACAGAAACGTTCGACACTGAGCTGTGCCGGCGCTGTGTTGCGAATCTTGACAGGACACACAGCCCTATTAGGTCTCGGTTCCGAATCCGCTATTTGTCGTCTTGCCCTACTTCTTAGAGCGTAACACAACTCTCCGGACATGGGATCACCAAACCATGTATTGGAAAGTACGAGCGTCGGCACCTCACAGAGTTGCAGTTTGCCGGATTTGCTCGCACTTATGCCCACACAGATGGGGATGCTGACAAAGAACAGCGCCTCTTGCCCGGTCGGAATACTTACGGGCAGCTCCGGGCGGACCACAACGGGACGGGCGGGCATGCGGGGAGTCAGTTGGACCGTGCTCACGTCACTACCTACAACCCACCTTCGCCAGTCCATTTCCTCGCCTTCGATCTCAGAAACGGGTACCGGAGCAGATATCTCCGTGAGACTATCGGGGTCAGCAAGTCGCTCTGTGGCGATATGGATCTCGTCACCGCTACGCCGCAGTCGGATCTGCAGTGGGCCTATCTGGCTCTGCAGGCACTTATCCACGCCGATTGTCGTGGGTTTCCAGACTTCCATACGCACCCCGATGGACCCGTCGTTTTCCGTCACCCTTCTCGGGCCCGACCTGTCGTCAGCGCAACTGCACCGGCCGTCCCCGGTCACATAACGGACAGAGTATACGGAGCGCCGCTCGAAATGTCAAGCCCGTATTTGGCCACATATCGCGGGCGGTGCTACAGGGGCAACAGGGCAAACACCGGCCTTCCTTGTATGGTGCCAGCAGCATAGCGTCAGCAGTATTCCATCGTCAACCAGTCCGTCTCAAACCTGCCTGGGCGAAGACTCTGGAGCAAGCATGAGCCAACGGGCCACTATGACCGAAGCGTCGTCCCAGGTGCAGTCGGCACATGCGGTGCCAAACAGAGAGGACAGCGCCCGCTGAAGCCGGCGGCATTGTAACCCGTCATTCCGCCGGCAACGTTGAAGATCTTCTCGAATCCGTGCTGTTTCAAAAGAGCTGCTGCCAGGCTTGAGCGGTGGCCCGTGCTGCAAAGTAATAGGATCGGTTTGGTCTTGGGCAGCTGCCTGTGTCGACGCCTCAGGTCGGGCGCAGGGATATTAATGGCTCCAGCGATGTGCAGCGAGTCGAACTCGCCCGGGGCACGGACATCCACCAGGGTCACCTTGCGGCGACCTGTAGCCATCGCGTTTAGCTGCTGGGCGGATATCTGCTCGACTTGCCCGGTCGAGAAGCCCGCCTTGGCCCATTCGAACATCCCTCCCTCAAGGTAGCCCACGGTCTTGTCATGGCCGACGCGCCGCAGCCAGACAGCCGCATCCTGGGCCTGTTCGGGCGAATCAGATACAATCAGAATGGCGCAGTCAGCAGGGAGAATCCAACCCGCAAAAGTGGCGAAATTGCCTCCGAAGTCGACGTGATAGGCGCCCGGAATGTGCTGGCCACCAAATGCCTCATAGCTGCGGATATCAAGGATAATGGTACGGCGCTTCTGAGAGGCCTTTGCGAACTCGGCAGCCCCCATCGGAGCAAGCTCGCCAAGCTCAGCGGTGAGTTTGGGGCCTTTCCCGTTGATTGCGCTACATCGGCTGAAATGATCGGGGGCCCCCGGCATGTTGGTTGTCAGAGACTTTATGAACGCGTTTCTATCTGTGATCTGAAGGGCGGCGTTGTATAGCCGCTCGTAACCTATCGTACTTCTGCGTTTTGCACCCATAGCCCTTCCACACAGGGAGCCGGCGCCATGAGCCGGGAAAACCTCACAGAAATCCGGCAGCTTGAGAAGCTTCGAATGCAGGCTGTCGTAGAGTTTCGAAGCCAGTTGCCTGGCCTTTCCGGGAAATAGGTCCGGCCGGCCGACGTCACCAACAAACAGCGTGTCTCCGCAAAAGACGGCGACCGGCTTTGGCCCGCGGCTCTTATCCACGACGACGTAGCTGATGTGTTCCGGTGTATGGCCAGGAGTCTCAAGCACCTTAATCTGCATGTCTTCGAGTCTGAACCTATCCCCTTCTTTCAGAGCTTTGTGTCTGAAACGACATTTCGCAGACGCAGGTGCGTAGATCTTGGCTCCCGTCTTCTGCGCCAGGTCCATGTGCCCTGAGACAAAATCTGCATGCAAATGCGTCTCGAGGATGTGTGTGACTTTCATGCCCATGTCCTTGGCGGCCTGCACGTACACATCGATATCCCGCCGCGGATCCACGATGGCGCAAGTTGTGCTGCCACCAAGCATGTAGGAGCTGTGGGCTAGCCCTGTGACAAAAAACTGCTGGACAAACATGTTCAATCTCCTTCTCTTGAGGTTTCTTTGGCTTCATCTTCCGGTTTACGATCTGGAGCTCGCTGCAATTCCCAGTGCAGGAAGAAACTGATCACCGTCCTGATGGCCACGATGCTTCCGAGAACCGCCATCTCACTCAAGGTAGGATGGGCGATCGTATTGACTATGTCGGCTGCGATCAGAAACTCCAGGGCCAAGAGCAGGTACGATCCAAACTCCTGTCTGAGCCGCACTCTGGCACAACATTCGGGATTCTTCCAGCACTGACGAAATTCCATGCAGACCGCTCTGACGAGCGTACGAGCCGCCCCCCAAACGATCACCGCCACGCCGGCAATGCCTATTCCAACCGACAAGTAATGCAGGGCAATCATTCAGTGATCTCCTTCACTAGACGCACATTCTATGAGTGCTTCAGGCGTAAAGCAAATATATCAAGGCCACGGCTATGATTACAAAGATGGCAGTCATGATGCCCCCGGCCTTGATGTAGTCGGCGTTTCGGTACCCCCCGGGGGACATCAGCAAAGCGTTGACCTGGTGTGTTGGAAGAACGAACGAGTTGGACGCACACACAGCCACGAGCAAGGCCAAGGCCCGCGGGCTTATCCCAACCTGCCCCGCGATGACCATCACCGTGGGCACCAGCAGAACCGTCGCAGCAACGTTCGACATGAACAATGAGAAGACTGTCGTCAAGACGGCAAAGGCTGCCATGATCAGCAATGCATGGCTCTCGCCCAGCAGCCGGGCTGTCTGGTTCGCGAGATACGCCGCCGCGCCAGCCTTCTCCATGGCAATTCCCAGCGGGATCAGTCCGGCAAGCAGAAAGACGGTCCTCCAGTCCACGGCCCTGTAGGCCTGGTCAATCGTTATCACACGTAGAACAACCATTGCGAGCGCACCGGATAACAGAGCAACCGGAAGAGGGGCTCCAGCCAAAACCAAGACCAGGGCCCCGATGAAACATATAATAGCTGTTTTCGGCTTAGGTCTGCCGCTCACTTCGCCCTCGACAGGTGTGACAAGCACGAAGCCTGCTCTGCCGTCCAGCACTCTTATGCTCTGCCAGGGGCCGTACACGAGCATCGCATCGCCTGATTGCAGTTTCGCGTCAGAGAAATCGCCTCGCCGTTCTTCAGCGCCACGAAGCAGCATGATCGGCTCGACGCTGTAGTTCTTGCGCAACGCGATCTGCCGCAGCGTTCTTCCGGCGACAACCGAGCGAGGTGGGATCACGAGTTCGGCCAGCCCAGAGTCCGTGCCAGTCTTCAGTTGCTCAAATGGCTCGGATGCGGCCCCACGTTGGAGCTTGTAGGTCGTGGCCAAGCGTTCGATGTCCGCTTGCTCACCGATTAGGGCAAGCTCCTGGCCGGCCGCAAAGCGTGTGTGTCTCCACGGGGCGTATGACATGTCGCCGGCCTCCGCCAGAGCCACCAAGTTCACCTTGTACTCCTTCCACAAGGCCACCTGCTCACGTGTCTTACCGACAAGTCCACTTCCTTCTGGAATGGTGTACTCAAATATCTTCGTCGGCAACTTCCAGGCATCGGCAAGACTCTGGGGTGTTTCTTCCTTATCTTCCCGGGAGGTCTTCGCGGGAAGCACAGACCCTCCGAACACCACGAAGTAGGCGATACCAGCTGCCAGCAGAGCCAGCCCAACTGGAGTCACGCTGAACAGGCCGTACTTGTCGTGACCACCTTGTTTTAGCAGATCGTTCAAGATGATAAGCGGACCCGATGCCACCATAGTCAGAGTCCCGCCAAGTATCGCGGCGAATCCCATCGGCATGAGCAGGCGAGATATCGGTATCTTACTGCTTTTGGAGATCCGCAGAATGGCTGGCAAGAACAAGGCCGCCGCTCCTATGTTCTGCATGAAGGCAGATATCAATCCGACGGCCGAGCAGACAGTAGCCGTCAGTCGTTTCTCGCTCGAGCCGCCAACACGCAGAATTGGCCCCGTGATTCGCCGCATGACGCCCGAACGGTCCACGCCGTAGCCCAGGATCATCACGGCAATGATGGATACTACGGCATTGCTGGCAAAGCCCGAGAATGCTTCTGAGGGACTAACCAAGCCCAGCCACGCCACGGCAAGCATGATGACAATCGCGACCACGTCGACGCGGAACAGCTCGCTGACGAAAAGCACGACGGTTACGGCCAAGACGATCAAGACCTTTGCGATCTCGGCTGTCATCATCGGATACCTGCCAACCAGCCAGCACAATGCGTTTGTGCCCGATCTCTCTGGACTCGGTAAATAATCATTTCTTATGCGCGATGCGCCGGGCATTGTCAAGACATGTGTTTTGCTGCAATCTGGATGACGGCCAGATTGCCTCGCCCCCGGCTCTCCAAGCCCTTGACTGGGGGACACGCAAGGACCTGATTCGAAACAGCCAGTCACCAGATCTCAGACGGTGGCAATATGCAATTCATCGCCTGAGAGCAGAAGCCGGGCGGGGCCAGGATTGAGAGCAAACCAGAAATTCGCTTGCCATGGCGCATTGCAGGGCTATCATCAGCCACGGTGCGACCTGAAGTGCCCGCGAGGACATGATGGCGTGTAGGATTTCTCTTATTTGACCGAATCGTCTGTCGAGGTCTGTATGGCCGGTTCATCAGTTTCCAAGCACTCGCAAATGGGAGCGATTCCATACGAAGGAGGTGTGACTTTCCGGGTGTGGGCCCCGAACGCCGAGAGGGTCTTCGTAAGTGGCGATTTCAACAACTGGTCCAAGCGTGCCCATCCTCTTGCCCCGCAGCGAAACGGTCACTGGTCCACCAACGTCCCCAAAGCCAAGGCTGGTGACGGATACAAGTTCGTGATTCTAAACGGTCAGCAGGAGCTGGTCCGCATGGATCCTTACGCAAAGGAGACCATATGTTCAACCTGCAGCTGTCTGGTACACGACCCCGCATTCGACTGGGGGACCGACGCCTTCGAGAGACCCGAGCTGAACAAGATGGTGATCTACGAGATGCACATCGGCACGTTCAACTTCAAGGGTGGGCACAAGCCGGGCAACTTCAACACGGCCATCGAGAAACTCGCCCATCTGAAAGAACTCGGCGTCAACGCCATTGAGGTGATGCCGGCAATGGAGTTCGAGGGCAGCTTCTCCTGGGGCTACAACCCAGCATTGATGTTCGCGATTGAAAGTGACTATGGCGGCCCCAGGGCCTTTAAGGAGTTCGTGAAAGCCGCGCATTCGGATGGTATCGCCGTCATATTTGATGTGGTCTACAACCACCTTGGACCAGGTGACCTGGACTTGTGGCAATTCGATGGCTGGCAAGAGAACGACAAAGGCGGCATCTATTTCTACAACGATTGGCGAGCCCAGACTCCCTGGGGCGATACTCGTCCCGACTACGGACGAGAGCAGGTTCGCCAGTACATCCGCGACAACGCGTTCATGTGGCTGCAAGAGTTCCGGGTTGACGGGCTGCGCTGGGATGCAACGGCTTTTGTCCGCAACGTGCAAGGAAACAACGACGACCCGGAACACGATATCGCCGAGGGCTGGAGCTTGATGCAGTGGGTTAACGACCAAATCAAGGCCAAGCTGCCCGGCAGAGTGACCATTGCTGAGGACATTCGGGACAATTCCAGCATTACCGGCAAGACCGGCGAGGGCGGGGCCGGCTTTGACGCACAATGGGATTCAATCTTCGTCCACAACATTCGCGAGGCAATTGCCGCTCCCGAAGACCGTTTTGTAAACATGGAGGCAATCGGCGATGCTATCCTGCATCGCTGCGGCGACGACGTATTCCAGCGTGTTATCTACACAGAATCGCACGACGAGGTCGCCAACGGCAAGTCCCGGGTACCTGAAGAGGTGTCCTCGGGAAATGCTGCAACCTGGATCGCAAAGAAGCTCTCCACCCTGGGCGCCGCGCTCGTATTCACTTCACCGGGCGTACCTATGATCTTTCAGGGCCAGGAGTTTCTCGAAGACGATTGGTTCCATGACAAAGACCCCATCGACTGGTCGAAAAAGGAACGATTCGCGGGCATTGTCCGATTGTACAAGGACCTGATCGGCGTACGACGGAACATCCGCGGTAACACGGCCGGTCTCTGTGGGCGGCAAACGAACCTCCACCGTCTGGACATCGAGGGAAAGGTCATAGCTTTTCATCGTTATGAGCGAGACGAGCCGGCAGATAGCGTAATTGTCGTCGTGAACATGAAGAATGAGCCCCGCCGAGGCTGCCGAATTGGCTTTCCTCGAAATGGCCTCTGGAGACTGCGATTCAATAGCGACAGTCGCCTTTACGACGGTGACTTCGGCGATTTCCCCACCGCGGACGTCATAGCCAAGGACGGTGAAGTGGACGGCATGCCCAGCTCAGGAGAGGTTGACGTCGGCCCGTACAGCGTGGTGGTCTTTTCAGAGGACAAACAAAAACAATAACCTCACGTATACAACGACGTCTCCGCCTGCCATGGTCGTCTGCTATAGGTTGCTTATGCGCTTGGCTGGCCGCTACGCCGGAGCTCTTCGGACGGGCCGCCCTGACACGGTCGGTGCGACGCAGACACCGCTTGACAGGACGCGAGCCCCGCTGTATTCTAGCCCAGACATTTCAGCCGCAATACAGGAAATACCAGAGGCCTTAGATTTAGGCTGGGGCGAAATATTTCTGGAAACGCCCGCAGGAGAAAACCGAGCATGACCACAGATAGATACGGGACTTGTGCGCGGGGCTGGTCTTCGAAATCAGTTGTCACCGTCGCACTGGCGAGTGTTTCTCTTCTCATATGCCTGCTCGGAGGCTGCGCCAATGTCCGGACCACCGACCCAGCTCGTACCGCAACCGAGCAGTTCCTTTTGTCGGAAGCCGCCATCAAGGCGGTCGAGCCATTATCGTTCGAAGTCCTGCACGGGCGCAGAATGTTTGTAGACTCTGCCTATTTCGCGCCGGCCGAAAAGGAGTTCGTATTGGCTGAACTGCGGGCGCGGCTACTGCGCTCCGGCGTCCACATCGTACCCGACCGCGAACAGGCAGAGGTTATCCTCGAGGTGCGGAGCGGCGGCGTAGGAATAGACCGCTACGAGAACCTGTTCGGGATACCCTCGCTACTTACGCCCGCAAGCCCTGCTGATGCGACTGGCGCCTCCAGAGCCACGATTGTTGTTCCGGAATTGGCTCTTACGAAGAACATCAAACAAATCGGCTTCGCCAGCGTGGCCTGTATCGCGTACTGGGCCGACACTGGTGAAGTAGTAGCCAATTTCGGGCCGTCCATCGGCCGAGTATTCCGGGAAGACTGGTGGTTGCTGGGCTTTGGCCCGCGCAGTACCGGCACCATACCTACCGTCCGCCATGATGTTGAATGACGGCCCGCTCGCTCGGAAACTGGCCACCCCAAGCGCTGGCCCCCGACGTGGAAAAGTGCAGGTAGTTAGCCTATGAAAAGGTCTGCGATTCGAATTGTGGTATCTGTCGTTGTCGTCCTTCTGCTGGTGACGCTGGGCGTTCAGACTGCATTGTGGAGGGGACTGCCCAAAGGCTTGATACTACGATATCTCAGCACGCGCGCAGGCGTCGTGATCACCGCCGACTCCTTCTCCACAGGCTGGACGGGCACCACGACCATCAAGGGCCTCGCCCTGACCTTGCCTATGGACAAGAAGACATTTGTGAGGGCCGAAGAGGTCCAATTGTCGCACAGGATCCTGCCACTGGTCCTCCTGACGCGGTCGATAGCATTAGACTCCGTGAACATTCAGGGGCCGTCGGTCAGCCTTCGGCAAAGCGCAACGGGCCGCTGGAACATACAGGATTGCCTCTCAATTGTGGGCAAGCTGCGGGCCGGCAAGACCAGCGAAGCACCGCACGGCAGGCTTCCGCAACTGCACATACGGGATGGTTACGTGACAGTAGAGAGGCTTGCTGGCGGCAACCAGGAGCTCGGCCCGCTGCACTTCTCGGGCAAGTCTCTTGATGAGCTCGTGTGGCATTTCGAGATGACGCTGGCGTCAAACATCGCACTGCGAGGAAGCCTGGCTCCCACAAGAGCCGGTACGCACAAGGTTGAGTTTAGTCTCGAGCAGGTCGCAGACCTGCTGGGTCGGTCCGCTGAAGGTCTCGGTCAGACCGAGGCCAATGGTCACTGGGAGGGCAGGTTCGAGCACGGCAAGCTGGATGGCGTGCTGACACTCACTCATCTGGAGGTGGGAACAACGAGTGTGATTGGAGCAACGGAGTTGAGCTTCGAGCCGAATCAGGTATCCGTGATTCCCCGGGAATTGACCATCTGCAGCAAACGACTCCCTGTGGAAGAGGTCCGGTTGGCTGGCGGGTCCGTTCAACTTCGGCGCCACGAGGCAGTTGCCAACCGGCTCGTACTCAGAACCGAGAGCTCCCTCGCTCGTCTGGACGGCCGCTGGGCGCTGGAGACCGGCAGAGGCCAGATCACTTGCTCGTGGGCCAACACGGTCGGTAACGATGTTGCGCAGTATCAAGGCAGTTGGACTGCCCGTGTGGATTCAGCGCCAGCCGCGCCAAAACGTGCAGAGATCGACACGACGGTCCAGGGACATGCGAGCTGGGGTGGCTGGAGGGCTACCGCCCGCATCGTCGGCGCGGGACGTGCCTGGACGAATTCCCAGTGGTCGGTGTCTGCGCCGCAGATGTCATTCAAGTACAAAGGCAAGACCTTCGACGCGTCGGGTGGGACCGCTCGGTTTGTTGTGGATTGGCCGAGTCTTCGGCTGGTTGACGCCAATCTGCCCTGTTGCGATCACCTTGAAGCCCGCGCACAGGCCAATGTCGATGAGGGAAAGTGGGCGGTCCAGCTCAAGACCGTTGGTCTGAAGCCCGGGCCTTGGCTCAAAGGGCCGGCAAGGCTCAACGTAGTCGCCAACGGCGATCCGGCGGGCATAGCAGTATCGCATCTGGAATTCTCGAATGAAGACGTCGAGATATCGGCGGCCGGCAGAATCGCTGCGCCCTCAACGCAACTGGAGAACGTCCACGCGCAGGCAAGTTGGGCAGTCGCGCCCCTGCCCAGTCCCGCAAAGCGCCCCCGCAACTTCAGCGGGAACTGGCGCCTCGAGTCGGAGGTTGCCGGGACAATCCGTCCTTTGCGTCTTAGCTTGAACTCTTCCCTCGTAGGTACAGAGGCCCAGCTGGGGCCCGACATGGTCCGAGACATCCGCATAGCCTTGAGAGCTGACGCCAACAACACAGCTGTCTCGTTTGAAGCAACGCCCTTCGAGCTTCTCGGCGGACGGTGGAATTTGGGGGGTCACCACGAGATTCAAGCCAAATCGACCTCTATCAACCTGCAGGTGGAGGATCTGGCCCTGGCGACAGCCGTCAAGCTGGTCGGCTTTCCCCGGCCCTGTGAGGGCCAGGTCACAGCCCAGCTACTTCTTGCAATGTCAGGATTGGAGCTTGATCGGCTCGAAGGATCCGGCGGCTGGAAGGCGAGTAGCCTAAGATTGCCTCCCTTTGAGGCAGAGCGAGCCGAAGGCCGCCTGGTTGCAGCAGATGGCTTCGTCCACTTAGATCCAATCCAACTCTGGTTGGGCGACGGTACTGCCAAGGCGAGAATTCATTTCGCTCTTGCCACACCGAGTGTGTTGGATATCCAGTTGGATACCCGGCAATGGCCCACGGAGGTGCGCGGGGGCGATCTGATGTTCTTGGCAGACAGCCAGGCAGCGATCAAATTGAACGTGCTGGACAAAAACACAACAGGCGAGGGTCAGCTATCCGGAAAACTTCTGTTCAAAGACAAGGAAATCGGAACCACCTCGCTTCAGATGCGAGCAAGCAAAAGGACCATCGAAATCCGCGAGCTCGGCGCAAACATCCTCGGCGGTGAGTGCACAGGCTCAGGGATGTTACGGCTGGACAACTGGCCTCTCAGCAGGGCCGATGCAACATTACAGAACATGGAGCTCGCTCGTTTGGCCGATGTCTGGCCCGGCTTCGCCGATCTTGTCGGCAACCTCTCCGCATCTGTGAGCGCCGGCGCTGCCGAAGACCTACGGGCCCCGGAACCGCTGAGCCTGCAAGTCAAAGGTCGTGCCACCGGCGGCGGCTTTCGCAATGCCAAGTTGGATACACTTGACATCGTCGCCCACGCAGGCAAAGACAGGGTCGTCGTTGACGGATTCACCATCGAGATGATGGAGGGCAAATTGTCCGGCAGAACCACGTTCAGTCGGCGTTCGGATGGCGTTCACACCTATCTCGATGTCGGCCTGGATCGGCTGAGCCTGAACCAGTTGGTCCACGTGTTCAACCCAAAGGCTAAACCGGTTGCCGGCCGCATAACGGGGAAAGGCATGCTCACAATGTCACCTGGGTTTCGGCCAATCACCGGGGAAGTGAGTTTGGAGCTGATTGAATCGGATCTCATCAACAACACAGTGATTGCAGCGCTGCACGGGGCATTGAGCCGCAAGCCAGGTGAACCACAGGCTTCGGGTCGCGGCCGCTTGGAACTTCAAGCCGAAGGTAAGAAGCTGTGGATACGAGCTTTTACCTACTCCAATCGTGGCGTCGAAGTCTGGGGGAGCGGGGCCATCATGGACCTCAGCTTGGGTGAGGCAAGCCCGATAGAAGGCTACGCTGTCGCCTCGACCCGGCCGTTGAGAGATGTGCGTCTGCCGGGCGTTCGACAACTGGACAGATTAATGGCATCCCTTCAAAGAGGGGCTGTCTCAGTCAAGATCAGAGGAACTCTCGCGCAGCCCGAGGTGACCGTCGTGCCGTTTCCAGAGGTCGGCACCACCTTTCGCCGCCTCCTATGGGGCAGCCTACGATAGTGATGTGGTCGTCGAAATGCAGTTGCCAATGGATACGCCGATGTGAATCATCACATCTTGCGGAATATAGAGTAGAATAGGCTATGGTCGAAACACTGGGACAAATTGGCCGGTTCCTGCTAATGGCGTTATTCTTATGCGGCTCGGCCTATTGCTCCGGCACCGAAACCGCATTCTTTAGCTTGTCCAGGCGGCAGGTCAAGTCGCTGAGGGAGTCCCGGCGCAGACTGCGTCGCCTGGTTGCGGATCTGCTGGATCGACCAAGTGACCTCCTGGGGTCCCTCTTGCTCGGAAATCTCATCGTCAATACGCTCTTTTTTGCCACCTCGAGCGTCCTTATGCTGAAGGTCGAGCAGCAGGCAGGCGTACCCGTTGCCGCAGTTGTTGCCCTTTCCACCTTTCTCACACTGGTCCTGTTCGGCGAGATTCTGCCGAAATCCGTCTCCTACGCGAACCCGGAACGATTCAGCACGCTGGCCGCCGCCCCGACTGTCATACTGGTCAGGATTCTTTCGCCGGTTGTTGCGCTGTTTCGACTCGTGGTGGCTGAGCCGGCTCTTCGAGTTCTGCTCGGGCCGAGAAGGCATCCAAAATCGGTGACGGGCAATGAGTTCAAGGCCTTAGTTGACGCTACTCGAGAGCGCGGTTTGATCACCGCTCATCAAGGCCGTCTCTTTTCAGAGGTCGTCGACTTCAGCCTGCTCAAAGTGAGCCATGTCATGCGCCCTCGTGTGGACATGGTAGCCTGTGACATATCCAAATCTCCCGCAAAGATGCGAAAACGGATGCTGGATCATTGTCTGACGACGCTGTACGTCTACGACGGCTCACCGGACAATGTGCTCGGAAAGGTCGACATTCGTGATCTCCTGCTTCAACCGAGAAGGTCACTGCGTGAGGTGATGCGGCCGGTGCAATTCGTGCCCGAACAGAAGACCGTAGAGGCACTCCTGCAATTTCTCCGGAAGATGCGGACGGATACGGCGGCTGTGGTGGACGAGTTCGGCGGTGTGTCCGGCTCCGTATCCATAGAGGATGTTGCAGAGGAGTTGTTTGGCCCGCTGCAATCTGACGAAGCCGCCGAACCAGTCGAGCAACTCGGGCCGTCCCAGTATCGACTGTCTGGGAATCTCCCCATCCATGACTGGATCAAGACATTCGGCGTGAGTCCCGCCCAGAGCGATATCACCACCGTGGGTGGCTGGGTAACGGCCCTTTTGGGACGCATACCCAAAGCGGGTGACACCACACATTGGAAAAATCTCCAGTTCAAAGTCGAACGCATGCAAAGACATCGCGTGCGGACCGTGATGTTGACCATTGTTAATCATGATACATGAGTTGCTTCCCATCCTGATCGTCGGCTTGGCCGTGGTCTTGACCGGACTATTCGCCGGGGCTGAGACGGGTATGTATCAGCTTAGTCGTGTGCGCCTGCGCCTGGCGATGGAAAAGAAGCACCGTCTGTCTCAGTTGTTGGCCAAGACGCTCCGAGACAGTCCAGGGCTGCTCGTGGCGACCTTAATCGGTACCAATTTGTCGGTACACGCGGCCACCAGCACGGTAACCATGATGTTGATAGGTAGTGCCGAAACAGCCCATGCTGCGGAGTGGGTTGCCACCTTGATAACGACACCGATCCTGTTTGTGTTTTCGGAGCTGATCCCCAAGAATCTCTTTCTATATCGCGCGGATGCCTTGATGCCCTTGGTCTCGCCGGTTCTGTACGGATCCTACAAGATACTGCGCTGGTCTGGGGCTATACGACTCATGCAATTAGTGTCCTCGCTTTTCGCCAAGCTTACCCATACACCGGTACCCTCCAAGATAGCCGCTCAGTCTCAACAAAAACATGAGATCGCGGCCATCCTTCGAGACACTCAGGACGAGGGATTCCTGACGGGGGTCCAGGTTGGAATCATGAATCGCCTGGTCATTGCCTCGGCCACCCCGGTTAAGGAAGTAGTGACAAACATAAGCAAAGTGGAAAAAGTCGGGATAGACTGTGATCGTGACACGCTGCTGGGCATGTTGAAAGGCCACGCTTTTACCCGCATGCTCGTCTACGAAGGCTCTGCACAGAACATCGCAGGCTTTGTCAACGTCTACCAAGCACTGGGTTCGGACAAGCCTTTTCAGTCGCTACACGAATTCGTCAAGCCCGTACACAGACTCGAAGCCGACACGCCTGTCACGGATGCGATTGACCTTATGCAGCGTGACAAGCTGAAGATCATGCTCGTAACCCGGACGTCGCGATCCGGTCGCAGCAAACCTGTCGGCATCGTCACTATGAAGGATCTCGCCGAAGAACTGCTGGGTGCACTGGCAGCGTGGTGAATTCCGGTGTCCACGGCTTCACACGTGCCTAGGCGGTTCCGGGTCTCTTGAGGCGAAGAAGTGACCGTTCGCGTCGTAAGGTGAGTCTGGGCAGCCCACACATCGCAAAGGCGGTTGTCATTTGCGGTGAACAGATAGCGTCCCTTGCTTTGACGAGGTTCGCACCGTAGCATATAGTGTTGCAGGCCCGGCTTAGTACACCTTGCTCTGTCTGGTGGCCAGAACGCACGATCAGCAGAGCGGCTCCATAGGGCCTGACTCAGCTGATTTTAGGCTCTGCGCCTGTATGGTTTCGTGGCGGTTGGTGGGCAAGAAATGAGAATCTTAGTAATCAACTGTGGTTCGAGCAGCGTCAAGTACAAGCTCTTCGATGCCGGCAGAGAGTACCAGGTGCTGGTGAAGGGCACTGCAAACAAAATAGGCTTCAGTGACTCGGTTCTTTCTCACCAGGGCAGCGCCGGCGAAGAACGCACGATCGCAGGCTCCTGGCCAAGCCATCGCGAGGCTCTGAAGGCCATATTCAAGGTTTTGGCAGGTGAGAAGGGCCTTCGTAGAAAAGGGGGATGGGGTGTAGATGTTGCTGGCCACAGAGTGGTACACGGCGGTAGCCTCACTCGTGCCGTGCTCGTTGATGCAGACGTAATTCGAGTCATCAAGGGGCACGCACGGTACGCGCCTCTGCACAACCCAGCCAACTTAGCGGGGATTGAGATATGCCAGGATGTGCTGGTCGGCGTACCCAATGTAGCCGTCTTTGATACCGCGGCGCATCATACTGTTCCTGAAAAGGCTCACCTGTACGCCCTGCCGAGGGACTTGTGCGCAAAACACAATATTCGCAGGTATGGGTTCCACGGCATTAGCCATCGGTACGCCGCAAGCAAAGCTGCAGAAGCTCTCAGCAGGTCCGTTGAGAACCTGCGCATAGTAACTTGCCACCTCGGCAGCGGATCATCTGTCACAGCATTCAAAGATGGTAAGAGCATCGATACGTCCATGGGGCTGACGACGTTTGAAGGTGTGGTCATGAGTACGCGGTCGGGGGACGTAGATCCAGGCATTCTGCTGTACTTCATGGAAGATCTCGGCCTCGGTGCAAAAGACATTAGAGACATCCTCAGCAAGAAAAGCGGACTGAAGGGACTTTGTGGTAAGAGCGATATGCGCGATGTCTTGGCCGCAGCCCATGCCGGAGACAAAGCGTCCCAACTGGCCATCGACGTGTTCGTCTACAGAATCCAGAAATATGTAGGTGCCTACGTTGCAGCGATGGATGGCGTGGATGCGATTGTCTTCACTGCCGGGATAGGTGAGAACAGCCCGTATCTGCGGGCGAAGATTCTCGCTAATTTCAAGTACCTCGGCCTGAGAATCGATAAGGAGAAGAACCGGGAGAACATGGTCATATTTTCCCCGGTGGACTCGAAGGTCAGGGCGATGACGATTCCTGCAAACGAGGAACTATCGATAGCTCAGTTGACATACGAGACGATGACAGGGAGCCGTATGGACCCTAAAGGAACCGGGCGAGAGTAGGTGCCCAAGTTGCAGTGATTAGCTTGGGGCGGCCTCAGGCCGAAGTACATGCAGGATGCGCTGCCAGGCGCGGGTTTGCCCAAGAAGCCGTGCCGCCACGCCAGAACGGGAGCTTCTGCGCAGCAACGCAGAACCCTCCAGCCAATTGTGGGCAGCACTATGTGAGGCCTTCAGGCTTCGGCGGATCGCAGAGAATCAAGACTCTTCACAGGCCTGTCAGTGGGAATGGCTCCATGGCACCTTCGACACTGCTAAGGCGGTTAGCCGCAAGGCACGCTCACGTGGTTTCGCGCGCACGTTCCGGCTCCTCTTCAAGGGTGTTCAGGACATCCTGGAGCCCTACCGTTGCAAGACAGACACACGTGTCTGCAGCCCCGTAATAGATCCACAGTTCTTCGCCTCGCAGCACCATGCCGGTCGGAAAGACGACGTTCGGTATCAAGCCTGTGGACTCGTACAGTTCTGAGGCCTTGAAGATGGCCCTTGGGGATCGGGCTATCACCTTGTGTGGTTTCTCAGTATCCAGAAGTGCCGCACCCACCCGATAGATGAGTTGGCCTGCGTATCCTTTCACCCCGTGGTACAGCAAGAGCCAGCCGTGTTTGGTCAAAATAGGGGGCGGACCCGCACCGACCTTTAGGGCATCCCACGCTGCCCCGCTGCCTTCGGGCAGTACACAGCGCGGATAGCCCCAGTGCGCCAGGTCTGGAGAGTACGCTATCCAAATGCTCTCGACTCCTCCACCGGCGTCAGGCCTATGCAGAAGTGCCCATTTGCCGCCAAACCTCTGAGGAAAGAGGCAAGCGTCCTTATTATTCGGAGACATTACCAGCCCCGTGCGCTCCGCCCGTGTGAAGTCCCGGGTCTTGGCCAATGCAACACCCGCGCCAGCGGGCGAATAGGCGGTGTACGCAATGTAATAAAGGCCCTCTTCAGGTAAGAACGTCACGCGGGCGTCTTCACACCCCCATTTCTCATAGCGCCACCGGGCCTCACCGTGTTTGAGCAATGGCTTGGTTTCGATCTTCCAGTCAGTGACTCCATTGTGGCTGCGGGCAACGTGAATGCTCGAATAGCCGCTCGTACCCTCCACCCTGAGCAGCAGAACAATCTCACCATCGTGCTCGGTCGCGCCAGGATTCAAAACTGCCTCTGCAGAGAATGGCATGCTTTGAGGTGTCAGAATCGGGTTAGCTGATGAACGGTTGAATATCGGCTTCATTTCTCGACCTCATGACAGCGTTGGTTTTCATATAGCGACGAGATATCGGTCTGACGGTCAGACCATCACCTACATTTCTGGAGGCTGGCCTCATCGCCGGCTGTCCACGTACCCATACATGCGACGCAGGACTTGGGCACGATGCGCAGCCGGGCCTCGATGGACAGCAGATTGTAATCGCGGTGCTCATAATTGGCAAGATGCGCGAAACCATGCGCTGTAGACAGACGGCGAGAATCCGAAAACGCCCGGTCTTCGTGGCTTCTGATCTGCGTTTGAGTACCAGGCTCTCTAACTCGGGGATGCTATTGTGGGCTCCTGGAAGTGGCTCCTCTAAGAGGCAAAACCTCTCACAAGGCCGTTAAGGATTCAACATTTCAGCTAATGCCACCAGTGCAGTCGCACATCAACACCATTCCATGGATTGACGCCTGTGTGTCTGAGTGGTAGGATGCGCTCGAAGTGAAGCTGGACTACGCTCTCATCTAAGAATAACGACCTGGATGAACATGAACACACAGGGAGGATGCCATGAGCGGGACGCACACGACCACCAGAAGGGCAAGTAAAGAGGGACCTCTATCCAAAGGAGATTTGAGATTGCTGGATGCATACTGGCGGGCCGCAAACTACCTATCGGTCGGCCAGATTTACCTGTACGACAATCCCCTCCTGGAAGAACCTCTGAAACTCAAGCACATCAAGCCAAGGCTCTTGGGGCACTGGGGGACGACGCCGGGTCTCAATTTTATCTATGTCCATCTCAACCGCATTATCAAGGACCGGGACCTCAATGTCATTTACATCTGCGGCCCCGGTCACGGTGGACCGGCAATGGTAGCCAGCACCTACTTGGAGGGAACCTACAGCGAGCTGTACCCAAATATCTCTTACGACGCTGTTGGAATGAAGAAGTTGTTCAAACAGTTTTCGTTTCCAGGAGGGATCCCGAGCCATGCGGCCCCGGAGACGCCGGGTTCGATCCACGAGGGAGGCGAGCTTGGCTATGCACTTTCTCATGCTTATGGCGCCGCCTTTGACAATCCCGACCTAATCGTCGCGTGCGTGGTTGGTGACGGTGAGGCGGAGACTGGGGCACTCGCCACGGCCTGGCATTCCAACAAGTTCCTCAATCCGATTGACGATGGTGCCGTGCTGCCTATCCTGCACTTGAATGGTTACAAGATTGCCAATCCAACGGTCCTGGCACGAATCAGCGAAGAAGAACTCAAGGCCTTGTTTACTGGCTACGGATACAAGCCTTATCTCGTAGAGGGTTCGGAGCCGGAGATCATGCACCAGCTATTGGCGAAAACCTTCGACGTTGTATTTAAGGAAATCAAGAAGATCCAAAGAGTAGCACGCGGTGAGGGCAAGGCGACGCGGCCCCGGTGGCCCATGATCATTCTGAGAACACCAAAGGGTTGGACAGGGCCGAAGGAGGTCGATGGACTCAAGACCGAAGGCTATTGGCGGTCGCACCAAGTACCGCTTTCGCAGCTGTCGGAGAAACCAGGACATATCAAGCTGCTTGAGCAATGGATGAAGAGCTATAAGCCCGACGAGTTGTTCGACAAAAACGGAACCCTTATTCCGGAAATAGCAAGCCTGTCCCCAAGCGGTGATCGGCGCATGGGCGCCAACCCGCACGCCAACGGCGGACTTCTCTTGAAAGACCTCCGGATACCGGAATTTGAGGATTATGCGATCGACGTGCCCGAACCTGGTGTAGTCACCGCCGAGTCCATCCGGGTCCTGGGCCGTTTCCTGCGAGACATCATGAACTTGAACAAGAAGCAGCGAAATTTCCGAGTGTTCGGTCCGGACGAGACTGAGTCCAATCGTCTCGGCGCCTTGTTCGAGTCGACCAACCGCACGTGGATGGCCGAGAAGCTGCCGGAAGATGATCATCTTGCACCCGATGGCAGAGTTATGGAGATTCTAAGTGAGCACACATGCCAGGGATGGTTGGAAGGATATTTGCTAACCGGCCGACACGGATTTTTTTCGTGTTACGAGGCTTTTATCCATATCGTGGACTCCATGTTCAACCAACACGCTAAGTGGCTGAAAGTCACACGCAAGGAGATTCCGTGGCGCAGGCCGATCGCCTCCCTCAATTACCTGCTGACCTCGCATGTCTGGCGGCAGGATCACAACGGCTTCAGCCATCAGGATCCAGGCTTCATCGATCACGTGGTGAATAAGAAGGCCGATGTGGTCCGCGTGTATTTCCCACCGGACGCGAACACGCTGTTGTCTGTGGTGGATCACTGCTTGCGAAGCCGTGACTACATAAATGTCATTATAGCAGGCAAGCAGCCGCAGCCGCAGTGGCTCGATATGGATGCAGCGATCAAGCACTGTACGTATGGCATCGGCATCTGGGAATGGGCAAGCAATGACAGGGGCAGTGAGCCAGATGTGGTGATGGCTTGCGCAGGAGATGTTCCAACCCTGGAGACGCTCGCAGCTGTTCAACTACTCCGTGAGCATGCGCCGGACCTGAAGGTGCGTGTAGTCAACGTGGTTGACCTGATGACGCTGCAGCCTAAAGAAGAACATCCGCACGGTCTGACCGACAAGGAGTTTGATACACTCTTTACGACGGACAAGCCCATCATCTTTGCTTACCACGGCTACCCTTGGCTCATCCATAGGCTCACCTACCGACGGACAAACCACAAGAACCTGCACGTAAGAGGATACAAGGAAGAGGGAACAACCACCACGCCTTTCGACATGCTCGTGCGCAATGATCTGGACCGTTTCGATCTCGTGGCCGACGTCATCGACCGCGTCCCAAAGCTCGGGTATATGGCCGCCTACATCAAACAGCACGTCCGGAACAAGCTTATCGAACATGAGCGATACATCGAGAAGTATGGGCAGGATATGCCTGAGATTCGCCAGTGGAATTGGAAGAAAGATTCCCACCCGTAGGCAGACATTCCGGGTTTAGGAGAGTCACGATGATCGATCCAGCAGCAGTCACCGCCGTCACACGCCGTATCTCACGCAAGAACTTCTCACATCAATTCGGAAGACCTAACGTGCCGCTGAAGGAAAAAGCCGTGTGGCGCAATGTTCGCGATCTCGGGACGCGACTGTGGCTCGATACAGGAGATATCGAAGAAGCTGAGAGGCTGTGGTGCTCGGATTTTGAGGCACTTACGACTAACAATACACTCCTGAATAAGGAAGTTCAGAAGGGCATCTACGATGAACTGGTTCGTGAGACCGCCGAAGCCATCCGAGGAGTCGCGCCGGACATTGACGAGCAGCGGCTCGTTCTTGAAATCGCTTTCGTGCTCAACGCGTACCATGCTCTGAGGCTGGTCGAGGAGTTCGATGCCTACGTGAGTGTCGAGGTCCATACCGATCTCGGACACGACGTCGAGCGCACAGTCGCCTACGGGAAGCGCTACTATGACATTTGTCCTGAGCGCTTCTACGTTAAGATCCCATTTACAGCTGCCGGCCTTCTGGCTACCCGCGAACTGAGCCAGCTTGGCGCTCCGGTCAATTTCACATTGGGTTTCTCTGCCAGGCAGAACTATTTGGCGGCGTTGTTTGCTAAACCTGCCTTTGTTAACGTCTTCATGGGCAGACTAAACGTTTTCGTCGTCGACAATGGCCTTGGGGACGGGAAGAACGTTGGCGAGAAGGCCACCTTAGCGACACAGAGGGAGTTGCTAAGCCTTCGACAGGCCAAGAGGACTCGCAGCCTGCTCATTGGCGCAAGCATGAGAGAAGGTGGTCAGATTCCAGCACTTGGAGGACTTGACGTGTTCACTATGCCGCCCAAGGTGGCTGCTCAATATGAACAGAATCCCATCAAAGGGCTGTCACGGCAGGTTGAACAGGATCCACCTGTGAAGCTTGGCGAATTTGCTCGCGTGGAGGACTTTGGAATAGAAACGCTTTGGGATATCCCCGAGCGCTTCCGGAAGGCGGTCGACGAGTTGCTTGAACAGGACATTGAAACTCTGACACCGGCTGAAATTTGCACGTATTTTGCTCACGCAGGTTACCCCGACTTTTTGCCGGATTACTCCGAGGATGATATCCTGACAGCAACCGCTGACGGGAAGATTCCTATATACGGGAAGTGGAGAGACAGACTCACCCGTGGCGAGATTGGCCTGGACGCGCTGATGAATCTCAGTGCGTTCTGCTCCTTTGCCACTGACCAGAACGCGCTGGATACCCGGATAAGGTCTCTACTTTGAGCCTTCTGTCCGAAGTGCTTCCATACAATCGAAAGCTCTCGGTCTCATTGTAGAGTCATTCTCACAGAAAGGGGTGTTGGTTATGGAAACAGCGGATAGCCGCCTCTGGCATCACCTGTCCGCGGAAGATGTCCTGGCCCAGCTTGAAACCGACCCGGAAGGGGGCCTGACGGCCGCAGAGATCGAGCGTCGCCGGTCAACGTACGGTTCAAATGTCTTGACCGCCAAGAGGAGGCAATCTCTTGCCGTGCGGTTCTTGTTCCAGTTTCGCCCACCCCCAATCTACGCCACATACTCCAAGTGATTTGCCAACATTCTTCTTATGTTAAGGTGGAAAACCTATAGTTGATGTTTGCGACGAACCATTGGACTTCACTTGGTCATCCGATGTCCAGCTTGATAGTGTGTTCTAAAAGCTCTAAGCGTGAGTTTCTCTCTTAGAACCGAATTGCATTGCCGATTGTGACGTCATCGATGAAAGCGGCGCCACGCCCTACATATGCCAATCCATATGTTATCCTAAAAGCGTCTTGTGGGACCTCCGCCGCAATACGATATTTCTCCCATTCGTCAGAAGTAACTGTTTGTTGCTGGAATATGGTTGGGGCGTGTCGCACGTCTATCGAGAGCCAGAGGTAGCCAATCCCCTCCTCTACACGGGCAGCCGCGGCGAACTGTATTTCCTTCCCCCTGAAATCGGATGCTTTTATGAATTGCTTAATGTTCCCAAAGGGTTCACCGAAAGGTCTGCCCGGGACTCTCCTTATCATGCCGCATGCCTTGCCTCTATACGGTTGATCATGCGAACCGGTGGTTTGAAATTCGAGAAGCGATTGACCACCCTGGGCTCTCCAGTCTTTTGGTCTTCCATTTTCTAGTTCTTCAAAGTCGAGGTTGGAGGGGGCAAGAAGCCGTTCGGTAGCTCCTGCGAGAATGCCTTCTTTCAACAGGCGCGCGCGGGTAGTTGATTCGATGAACAATATAGCGTCGTATGCCCAGGGAAGCACGGAGTATATGGAGCCTGTTTTGCGAGGCGCATTGAAATATTTGGATACGGCTCCTTTGGGCAGGGAGCGAAGATCGACAACGGCGATATCGAGCGCCGCTTCGGTGAGGACGGTCTCGACAGATCCTCCCGGTGCGCCGTATCCTTGATCTGTATTGTCGGGTGAAGGACCTGCCGATCTTCCACTGCTCATCAAGCCAAAGACCACCATATCGTTGCCGTAGGTTCGGCGGAGATATTCGCCCATACACCCGGAGCCGGGCGTTGCCATAACGTGAGGATTGGCTGCCCACAGAATTATCTTTGCTCCTTTTTCGTAATCCACAATCCAGCGAACATTCTCAGCCATGCTTTTGTCGCGAAAATCAGTAGCCTTGGATCTATTTGACATGAGGCCCCAAAACTCAACGTATTGCAAGAGGACTCTGGCGTGCTGAACAACCAGGCTCCATTGTTCATGTTCCAGAATTTTCTGCTCAGAGGCAGTCTTTTGATTCAATACGGGCTTCTTATCCTCCAAATAGGTTATCAGCCTTTCGATTTCTTCTTTGGCCCTGGAATCTTCCTCCTTTAGGCTGTGTCTAAATCTATGTGCAGTCCATGGATTCATCATATTGGACAGCAGCTTGTCGTAGTCGTTGGTGCCGTTTGTTTTTCTCAGATGATTATGGACTGCTTTGGCCGAAACCATGGGGGGTCTGAAATCAAAGCCGTAGAATTTGACTTTCTTTTCGCGCGTCGAATTATACTCACGCATCCAGATGACCATATCAAGAATTGACTCTATAATCCACGCAGGATAGGCCAGTGCCCCTACGGCTCGCCGGGGATCACCATCACCGCCGAGTACATAGTCATTCAGCTCAAGCGCACCGCTGAAAGTAGCCTCTATGGCAAAGACGGTGAAGCCCATTTCATCTACCAAAAACTCGACCATCCGGTGTTTGGCCTGGGAGAAGGTGCGGTTGTGGTGGGCAGCTTCTCCCAGTGAGACAATGCGTGCCTCTCCAACGACAGCCTTGAGAGGCTGCATATCATCGAAGCCAGAACCTGCTTCATTTGAATTGAGATGAACGGCATTTTCTTTGAGCCAGGAATGCAGTTCGGCCGTCTCTTCTGCCGAGAGTGCCGGTGACCCGAACAAGTATGGTACGAATGATCTGATATGTTCTATCCGCACACCGAGAAACCAAAAGACTGCCAATGTGATCCCGACAAGGAGGACGCCTGTTATAAGTAATCTCTTCTTTCTAATCTGACATTTCCCATGTGACATCATAAACAGTTCCTTTTCATCCTCCACGCTCCCTGATAAGCATCATAGAGTCGAAAGTGGCTCGAAGGGTCTCCATAGGTAGTATACTACTAGATTCCAGGCGAACTGTCGCCCACCGCACGGGAAATCCGGGTCCATCTTTGCCTGGCGGCGGCTTTAGGTATTGACGTGATCGTCACGCTGGAGAAAATGTTCTGGCAGACAAAATTGACCATTCACAGAGCAGATTAGGTCAACACCGGGAAGAGTATCCAATGAACGACGCTAATGTCAAAGATCGATCCCATTTGTGGCTAACCGAGCGAACTCATGACCTGGAACAGAGATTTCTGACCGGCCGGCGCGGCCGGACTGAGGATCTGGAAAGTGCTGTTCGCATATTCTTGGAATTTCTGCGAGGATTCGAATCACTGGACATCGAACAGCCGGCAGTCACAGTATTCGGATCGGCCCGCTTCAAGGAGACTCACCCTTACTATGGATTGGCCCGCAAGGTCGGAAAGGAATTGGCCCTGGCGGGATTCACTGTCATCACTGGAGGCGGGCCCGGAATCATGGAAGCCGCCAACCGTGGGGCCAAAGAAGGTAACGGCACGAGTATCGGCTGCAACATCGTCCTTCCTCAAGAACAAAAGCCCAATCCGTATTTGGACAACCTGATTGAATTCGATCACTTCTTCGTGCGCAAGGTCATGCTCGTCAAATACTCCTGTGCCTTTGTGGTCCTGCCCGGCGGCTTTGGTACCCTCGACGAGGTTTTTGAGACTGCAGTCCTCATGCAAACCGACAAGATTCGAGAATTTCCGATCGTCTTAATGGGACGATCCTACTGGGATCAGATGCAGGACTTCCTCAGAGAAACGCTGGTGCCTGAGAAGACCATTGACGCGGACGACCTCAATCTGTTCCAGTGCACCGACGATCCCAAGAATGTGGTTCGTGTTATACAAGCCCGGCAAACACAAGCTTGAGTAGCCACAATACAATAGAAGTGGAATCCTTGTAGAGCTAGCCAGGGTAGTAGGAACGTACGGGCCCTTAAGGCAAGTGCCTAGCTCCTCAAGTGTCTTTGTGGCACAATATGTCGAACCTACCGGAAAACTGCTGTGAGATGAGATTACGGCAGATAGTCGGCTGTGGCGGTTCTAGGAGCGTTTCTACAGAACGTATATGGGAAGTCCCTGATCATCGTAGACCGCCATACTTTAAATACTTGGAGCAAAGGACCTTGGGTACTCTGTTTAGCCGGATGTGCAGTCGCGTCGCGACTTGTGCATCCCTTCCGTGCTGTGCGCCTAGTTCCTCTCAGTCTGTCTGCCGGTCCTCTGGCCCTCAATCCAGACAAGAGCTTGATCGTGGGAACATCGCAAGAGAATCGACGAGAGCTGCAGCGACGACATGTGGAAAATGGGCTGCTATGGTGCCACATGATACGGCGACATTGGACTTGCCGAATAGACACAAGTGAAATACATTAGGTAAAGACGTTCAACGGAAAAGCTTGGGCATAGTGTGATAAGGATGTCTGAAATGGAGACTAGGCTCCAGTTTCTCGGTGCAACCCAAAATGTTACCGGGTCACGTTATCTGCTGGAAGCAAACGGCAAACGATTCCTAATCGACTGTGGCCTTTACCAGGAGCGCGCGCTCAAGTCCAGAAACTGGGAACCATTTCCGATTCCCCCGGAGAGCATCGATGCTGTGTTCTTGACCCATGCCCACCTCGACCACTGCGGACTCCTGCCCAAATTGACCAAAGAAGGTTTCCACGGAGCAGTGTATTGCACGGAAGCAACCTGCGAGATTGCCCGGATTGTGCTCGAAGATGCTGCAAGAATCCAGGTCGAAGACGCTGAATACAAACGTAAGCGTCACAAGAAGGAGGGACGCAGTGGCCCTTACCCTGTGGTTCCGCTCTACACCGTAGAAGACGCAAAGGCATGTCAACCTCTCTTTCAGGCGGTGAAGTACAATGAGCCAGTTTCTGTTGCCGAGGGTACTCGCATCTCGTACTTCGACACAGGCCATATTTTGGGAGCTTCGGCAATAAAGGTGACTACGATCCAAAACGGCGAGGAACAAACCATTGTCTTCTCAGGGGATGTGGGTCGGTGGAACAAACCGATCCTGCGGGATCCAGATACATTCGAAGAGGCTGACTACATCCTGTGTGAGTCCACATATGGCGATCGGATCCACCCACCGAGTCGTGACATCAAACAGGAGCTATGCGAAATTGTCAATGAGACTCACAAAGCGGGTGGGAACATTGTGATCCCTAGTTTTGCGGTTGAACGCACTCAGGAATTGCTATACTATCTGAGTGAACTCTTGGAGGAGAAATGCATACCACATATGCTTGTCTTTGTGGATAGTCCAATGGCAGTTGCTGTCACCAAGGTTTTTGATGCGCATAAAGAACTATACGATGACGAGATGAAGCAGCGAATACATGAGGGTTCTTCCCCCTTCGACTTTCCTGGCCTGTCTCTGGTAAGTACAAGGCAGCAGTCAAAATCCATCAACTCGATCCGAGGAACGGCGATTGTAATCGCTGGTTCGGGTATGTGCACGGGTGGGCGCATTAAGCATCATCTAGTTAACAACATTACTCGCCCGGAAAGCACCGTACTTTTCGTAGGCTATCAGGCAGAGGGGACCTTGGGGCGCCGCATCGTCGAAGGTGAGAACGCAGTCCGAATCCTTGGTCGGACTGTCCCCGTCAGAGCAAGGATAGCTCAAATTCAGGGCTTCTCAGCACACGCCGATCGGGACGAACTGATGCGCTGGTTGTCCGGTGTTAGGCACGCGCCACGTCATCTCTTCGTCGTGCACGGCGAAGTGAACGCCTCTGAACACTTCGCGTATCACGTAAAGGACAAAAAGGACTGGGAAACGTCTGTGCCCAAGCACGGGGACGTGACCGTCTTGACGTAGCCCGGGTTCCGAATACTCCGATTCGCAGAATCCCCACAGCTGCCGAACGACTCACTCGCCCATTCTTCCGAGACGAAGCTTTCACTACCGCTGACTGGTGCCATGCAATCGCGAGAAGACGCCAAGCACCCTGCTGTGGTAGCATGGGCAATTGCGGCAGTTGACAGAAATATGGCCACGCACATAATCTTCACCAATTCCATATTGGAGCAAGCATCGTATAGCCCGCGGGCACACTCAGGCGAAGCCAACCTGCGGGAAAGTAGAATCCCCTGTCGCCGGTGCGAGAACTTCTCTCTTGGCTTGTCGATCCATTAAGCGATTAGAGCGAGAAACGCATTCAGTAGACAGCTGGCCTTGCTGATGACAAGGTCCCTTCTAAGCGTCTTTGTGCCTCCTTGTGCCAGAGTTGAAAGGGGCACCCCACCATGCATAGGCAGGCTTCATCCACATACTGCGCCAAAAACGGCTGACGGCGTGGATAGGATACGTTGTGGACCGTTGGCGTGTGGATTATAATCGTTGCCGGCCAATGGCAGCCTCGGCTGTACGGCACCGGCGAGCCTTTGCCGGACTGTGTCACGGGGTGGGCTGTATCAGGCCCTATATGCCAGTGCCCGATGGAGCACAGGACTTGACGTGCCCCGCGAGAACTGGCCCGTTCAGACCGAGAGCAATTTGACGGACTCTCGTCTTTGGCAAGGGCCAATCAGGGCAAAGTATGACGGCTGGAGCAAAACGCAAACGACACAATACCCGGCTTGCAGGCATCCGACAGCGCTTATTGTCAGGCATATTGCTGCTCGTTCCCCTTGTGGTGACCGTCACGGTCGTGCTCTGGCTATTTGGCTGGATCAGGCGTCTATTGCGTCCCGCACTGGCCACACTCTTTGGTGCCATCGAATTCTTGCCGGGATTCCATCGCCTCCCCGCGCAAACTGTACGCGTGATTGTCTCAGGGATGGCGATCCTAGTGTTGTTGCTGGTCCTATATGTACTTGGCGTCATCGGCAGCAAAGTCTTCGGCAAGCGTATCATAACCCGGTTCGAGTCTCTCTTCAGGCGCATCCCACTTGCGGGCGCCTTGTACAGCGCGTCCAAACAGGTGGTGGAAACCTTCTCCTCCGGCGATCGGCCGGTTTACAAATCGGTCGTACTGGTTGACTACCCCTACCCCGGATCTAAAGCCGTCGGATTTCTTACCGGCCATATAAAGGGCAATGATGGCCTGGAATACGCCAAAGTCTTCGTCCCCACCGCACCCAGCCCGGTGACTGGTTTTCTGGTCATCCAGCCCCTGCAAAACGTCATCCATACGGATGTGCCCGTAGAAGAAGCCTTCAAAATGATCTTGTCAGGAGGATTAATATCACCGGAACGGTTGCCTCTGACGTCAACCGCCATTGCTTGCCAAGATAAGGATACGGAGCAGCATGCAGACTAAGACTGGTGTACCTGCATCACCGGGCATTGCCATTGCCCCAGCCATCATCCTGGATTCGGAAGAATATCCCATTCCCGAACGTCATATCGACCGGGCTCTGGTGCCTACTGAGATAGACAGGATAAATCGGGCTTTTGACAGTGCCATCGGGGAACTGACCGAACTGGAGGCCCAGCAACATGATTTGGGTCAAATCGGGATCCGTGATCTATTTGCGGTCCATCGTCACTTCCTGCAGGACAAGAGTCTACGGACTAAGATCATCAACCTGGTCAATGCCGAGGCGATGACGGCGGAGTGTGCCATCGACAGGGCTTTTGGGGACGTGCATCAACAGTTCGCAAAGGCAAATGACCGTTATGTCCGCGAGCGGGCCGCGGACATCGCAGACGTCAAGAAGCGACTTCTTAAGTACGCCATCGGCATTAAGGAATCCTCCCTGGATACACTCGGTCAAGAAGTAATCATCGTAGCCAAGGATCTGCGACCCACCCAAGCTGCCCTCCTTGATCCGCGGTTTGTGAAGGGCATAGCGTGTGATGCGGGCGGCAAGACCAGCCATACCTCGATCGTAGCCCGCGCATTGGGCATTCCGACGGTGGTGGCGCTAGGGGATCTGACGGGGAGCGTCGCGCGAGGCACACAACTCATCGTAGACGGCAACACTGGTATAGTAATTATCGATCCCACCAGTGACACATTGGCAGAGTTCCGTGCCGCCGCTGAATCAATCGCAACCCTCCAACAAGACCTGCAGATCATCCGGCATGAGCCGGCCGTCACCCGTGATCAGATGCCTGTTACCCTACTCGCCAACATCGAGTTTCCGGAGGAAATCGAGCATGTCTTGCAGGTGGGAGCTGAGGGGGTAGGTCTGTTCCGCACTGAGTTCTTGTACCTCCAGGCTGGTGTGGAACCGTCGGAGGAGGTGCACTACACGACCTATGCGAGAGTCATCCAAGCCATGCAGGGCCGCCCTGTAACGATCCGCACCATGGATCTGGGCGCCGACAAGTTCACCCAAAGTCACCGCTTCACACCCGAGGCCAATCCCTTTCTGGGATTACGTTCGATTCGCTTCAGCCTCAAGCACCGTGACATGTTCGTGGCGCAGTTACGGGCTATCCTGCGGGCTTCTGCGTTGGGTCCGGTCAAGATAATGTTCCCTATGATTACGACCCCCAAGGAATTGACACTGGCCCACGAGGTCTTGGCTTATGCACAGTCGGACCTAAGGGCAGGTGGCATTCCCTTTGCTCCAGACGTACCCGTTGGGATCATGATTGAGACTCCTGCCGCTGCGCTGATGTCACACAGGCTGGCACGTTGTGCAGCCTTCTTCAGTATCGGCTCAAATGATCTGACGCAATATACCCTGGCCGTCGATCGCGGCAACCCCCAGGTGGCGGACCTATTCTCGGCCGCCGAACCGGCCGTCTTGGAGCTGATCAAGACCACGGTCGATGGCGCCAAGACGGCCGGCATCGAGGTCAGCCTTTGTGGCGAAATGGCGGCGGAACCCAAGTACACCATGCTCCTACTAGGTCTGGGCTTACGTACACTATCTCTGATCCCCCAGATGATCCCGGAGATCAAGAAGATTATCCGCTCCGTCACGGTGGCGGAGTGCGAACGAGTTGCCGACGCAGCACTGGCGGCGGACTCTGCCGAGCAAGTGTTGGAATCCTTGGTCATGAGGACCCGCCCTTTGTTACCGCAGTTCTTCAAATAGCAATGATGAATCCTGAAGAAAGGTAGGTGATACATGGAAGCAGGTAGTGTAGTCAAGATCCGTTAGAGACGATATTTCAAGGAACAACGCTTGTGGATCTTTATCGGCAAACTCCTTGAGTCCAGGGACGGTTGGCTGAAAATCAATGGCAAAGGCATCCTTTTCAATCCCGGTAGGACCGATCCCATCGACATTGATGACGAAGCCCGCACGTTGTATTGTCCCAGAGAGAGTATCAATCACGTTCGGGTACTGCCGGACGATTTCGATCTGACTGACATCAAGACTGTGCGAAAGGAGAATCGCTGGTTCGTCAAGGTCGATGGTCAGCCCAACACGAGTCTTGGAGAAGGCTTATAAGTGGAACGGGGTCCGGAATTCGCATGGTGGCCTGTGAATTCCTTTGAGCATTTCGTGTGGTGAAATGCTATCCCTGTATCGGCCAAAAGCAGACTGCCGTTCCGTGTCCATTTCCCTGTCTACTAAACTTGTTCACGTATGGCTAAGACTTCTCCCATAAACAGATGTGACCCGCCCCCTATTCCTGGTCTATTCTTGATGAGACTTTCTTTCATCCAACTCGGTTGTATTCCGGAGGCTGATGTGCTGGTTGGCCAAGGGCAGGGGCATCTGTGAGATGAATG
>CP070675.1:3260528-3284123 GCA_020352215.1 Phycisphaerales bacterium | reverse complement strand
TATTCTGCGACATAATCGGCCTGTCGCCCGACGTTTCATTCCGAGCCCGAAAGCAGGCCTCCGAACAGACAGGCATACCGGCAGCCAATATCCTAATTGCTGCCACGCACAGCCACACGGGGCCACTCTATTTCGGCGCCCTTAGGAAACACTTCCATGACGCGGCCGTTGCCAAGCACGGCAGTGATCCCTGTGAGAAGGTGGATTATTCATCCACACTCGTGGCGAAACTCGTCGAGGCCATAGCCCAAGCCAACACGACGATGAAACCCGTCCACCTCGAGGCTGGGCTAGCCCAGCAAAACGGTCTCTCATTCAACCGCCGTTTTCACATGAAGGACGGAACCGTTAGGTTCAATCCGGGGATAGGGAATCCAAACATCGTGCGATCGGCTGGCCCAATAGACCCGGATGTTGGGATGGTATTCTTGCGCGAAACGAACGACGACAATGTCGCCGCGGCACTCGTTAACTTCGCCCTGCACCTCGATACGGTCGGCGGCGCCAAGTATGCGGCGGACTATCCGTTCTACTTGGAGCAGTCGCTGCGCGGTGCATACGGAAGCGGATTCGTTCTTTTATTCGGCACGGGGACTTGCGGTGATATCAATCACATCGATGTCACAAAGAAGGAACGTCTCAAGACAGAGCACATCGGACGAACTCTCGCCGATACTGTCAAGCGCCAGGCTGCAGAGCTGAGCCATGTCCAGGAACCGGCGCTGGCCGTCCGCAGTGAGATCGTGGAGGCTCCCCTTCAACGTTACGGGCCGGATAGAATACGTTGGGCCCGCGACGCTATCAAGAAGGTGGGAACTCGGGAGCTATCTTTCCTTGAACAGGTCGAGGCCTACAAAATCCTTGCGATCCAGATGCGCCCCAGCCAGACGATACCTCTTGAGGTCCAGGCCTTTCGGCTAAGCCGCGACGTAGTCATCGTGGGGCTTCCCGGTGAGGTCTTTGTTGACCTGGGCCTTGCGATCAAGCGAGCAAGCCCCTTCGCAACAACTCTGGTGATTGAGCTGTGCCAGGACGCGCCCGGCTATATCCCTACAAAGAAGGCGTTCGCTGAAGGCAGCTACGAAACCGTCAATTCCCGGATCGCCCCCGGAGGCGGTGAGATGATGCTGGAGGCAGCCGTTCGACTGCTCAAGGCGCTCGCTCACCAGAGGGCTTGATCCAACAAACCGCGGTTACGTCGTCCAATTCCAGCGTTTGAAGACTATGGGGCGGTGAAGCGTCAGAGAATTCACCTACTGTTTGGCGGCGTATTGGATCAAGACCATTATGCCGGGCCAGTTCACTTCCATCCCATGCACCATCTTCCCGTTGACCTTGGGGGTCTTACCTGTCTTGAGAGCGTTGACCCCTTGTTTGAAAGGGCTAATATCTTGCAAGGTGACACGGTGGGCGTAATACTGGTACTTCGGACCTTCGGCGTCGAATACCTTCTGGCCATTGACATATACACCGTTCATGTAGCCGGGGCTCCAACTCGACCAGACCAGTTGAGCAGCGACGGCTCTTTTCAAATCGCCGGTCACGTCGAAACGCTGCTCTTTCTCGCCGCTTCGCGTCACCCACTTCTTGGGAATCCGGTAGGGTTTGCACAGTTCGACTGAGAGTCCGGGCCTATCGAAGCTAAGATCTGTGACTGCCTCCGTGAGATAGATCATTCCTGCGCTGTCCTTGATTCTCGCCGCAACCGCCACGAGCTGCCTTTGATCAGGAACCCAGGAGGTATCCCACGTGACGCGATAGGGATCACTCTCGGCGCTACCTATATGGTTCATGATCTTGCCGTGGAAGAAATGGTAATGCCATTGCACATAGTTGCCGTCACCCTCAAAATTCACATCCTCATAGTGCCCAATGTAATCAACCTGCTTGATCCTGCCGTTGGGACTCTGCGCCTCCGCCTCCAATCGGACTTGCCTGCCCAGCTCAGAACCCAACGCTGGCGACGTGATCATTCCCGTGGGATGAGGCTTTTTCGCAGGGTCATAGTAGATGCGAAAGTGCACACCGTAGATCAGATTCTGTGGCCAGTCCCAAGGGTGCTCAGTATCGACCCTCATCTGAAATCGATTACCCTTGCCCTGATTCAGATAGGACAAAGGAATAGCAACCACCGGATAGATGTGGTGTTGGTACTCCCGTTGCGGATAAGTGATCGCATCGGCTTCCGGGATCCCTATCCATTGATTGCCATTGATTTCAATAGCCAGACCTCTGGTTGAGTCATGACAGAGAATCTTCTCTATCACAACCTCAGCCTTGGTGGCGTGTCCCAGATCAAAGTCGTGGGGCAAAGTGATGACGCCTTCGTATCCAATCCTACCTCCAACACGCAGTGCGCCACCCGCATCCCCACCTTCTTTGTACCACGTGTATTCCCTGAAGACGTCCCCGGGCGCTGGGCCCGCCACAAGATTGCTGTGAGGTAGCGCTATGAAAGCACACAGTACCAACCAGAACTTCACTCTGCCGGCCATTCGCTGCCTCCGTTATGTAATGTCGTAACTCTCAAAATCGGGGTGGGCGACTCGCTCGTGTTTTTCTCGCATAAAGCATTCGATCTTCTCGCTCGGAACCGCCCCCGTTGCGCCGCTCTGAGTGGCGACTATGGCACCCATCGCATTGCCGAATCGACACGCATCGCTAAGAGTCTCACCCTGGAGGATCTTGTGTGCGAACCCGGCCGTAAAGGCGTCGCCGGAGCCGACCGAGTCGGCCAACTCAACCTTGTGTCCGGAAATGTGAATTCGATCACCATTGTCGGAGACCGCAAAGACCCCCTTGTCGCCCAGCGTCACCAGGCAATACTGCAGAGACCACTTGTGCAACACGTCCCGGCAATACTCAGGTACAGTTGAGCCCGACAGCCCAAGCATCCCCGCTACTTCAACTATCTCTTCTTCATTAAGCTTAAGCACATCCGCCTGTCCCAATGAAGATATGACGGTGTCCTCGCCGTAGCAGTCTCTTCTCAGATTGATGTCCAATATCTTCAAGCTTTTTGGTGAATTCTCGACAATGGCTGCCAGAGTCTCGCGGGACTTTTTGCTTCTCTGGATAAGCGTGCCAAAGCAAAGGCAATCAACTGCCGCGGCGACCTCGATGATCTCGTCGGTGAGTTCCATGTAGTCGTAGGCAACGTCCGGTGTGATGACGAAGTCTGGCCTCATATCCTCATCGAAGCTGACAGGGACAGTCCCCGTCGGTTTCTCGTCGTCCCACTGCAAGTACGTGGTATCCAGCCCCAACTCGGCAACCCTACTGAAGGCCTTCTGTCCGAGTTCATCGCGCCCGAGACGGCTAATCATCAGGCCCATGTCACCAAGTGAGTTGACGCGGTAGGCAAAGTTGAATGGCGCCCCGCCGAGGATTGTCTCGGAGGGCAAGATATCCCACAACACCTCTCCAAATGACAGTATTGCCTTTCTCATCGCCTATTTCAGCACTCTCCGCCAAGCTCTACGCACGGTTTGAACGTCCACGGTATCCGGAAATATCCCCATTGTAGTGTCTGCAATAAAGGTCAATGGTTCTCCGTAAGATGTTTGATCGTGTCAAGACTCACTCGAACATTTGGTGGGACACCGAGCTCGGACACGACAAGATCCGCTTCTGCAAAATCCTCGTCCTCTGTGTAGCCGTTTGTAGTGACAACACAGTACATACCGGCGGCCTTTGCCGCGAGCAATCCATTGCGACTGTCTTCAATTACTACACATTCCTTGGGAGTGAGATTGAGTCGTTCTAAGGCCAGATTGTATATTTCAGGATCGGGCTTCTTTTTTGAAACCACGTCTCCGGCCAGAATCGCATCGAAGCGAGCTTTCCGGTCCGGGCCGAGCAATCTCTCGACCACCATATTGACCGCTCGCTCGTTTGACGTAGAGCAGACTGCCAACTTGACGCCCTCGGCGACCGCTTCATCGACGAATCTCGCCACCCCACAACGCAACGGCAGCTCGCCCGAGTCAATGATCTGCATATAGAGGTCTGTTTTGAGCTTGTGAAGGTCCTTGATCAAGCCGTCCTTGTCAGACACGTTTTCAGGCCAGCCCGTCTGGTCAAAGTAGTGTCTCATTCTCTCTTTGCCGCCGGCCACCTTCAGCAGCTCTTTATACAGTTCCACATCCCATTCAACGCCGTAGCCCTTTTCAGCGAAAGCCCTGTTGAAAGCCACCCTGTGCCCATCACGCTCGGTGTCTGCCAGGACCCCATCACAGTCGAAGATAATAGCTTCTATCATGTCCCTATCTTCCTAAGCAGCGGAATGTCGTTTCGCACTCTCAACTGTGTGCGGTGCCACGGCGTCCGGCTCACTCCGCTTCACTCTATCGAGATCAACGCTGCCGTTCCAGGCAACACGTCCGGCCGCAGACGAAATCCCATCTTCTGTCATCAGGCCTTGCCCGCGGCGCCAAACAGCTTCATCTTTTCGGCGATTCCTCTCTTCAACTCACCAATCTGGGCTCTGATGACGTTGAGTGGATTGTAGTCACTTTCGTTTGCATTATGGTAGCCGACAAAGCCATCTATGAACGCGTATTTGAGCTGAGTGGATATGTTGACTTTCACGCAGCCGAGAGAAATACACTTCCTGAACACCTCATCGGCCAGGCCGGTGCCGCCGTGTAAAGCTATTGGCACTCGGGTTTGAGTTGCGATGTCTTCGAGTCTGTCGTATGCGATCTTTGGCTCACCCGTGTAGACCCCGTGGGCCGTCCCAATTGCCGGCGCGAAACAATCGGGCTCGACCTCGCGGCAGAATCTCACTGCTTGCCCAGGGTCGGCTAAGTGAGCGTCCTGCTCCTTGACGTGGATATCGTCTTCGACCCCGACGATGGCCCCCAACTCTGCTTCAACGGTGACATCCTTGGCCTTGGCCATTTCCACCACCTGCCGGCTTAAGACAACGTTTTCTTCGAACGGTTTCGAAGACGCGTCGATCATCACGGATGTCCAACCGGCCTCGATGCACTCGTCAATGAGGCTCAAATCCTTGCAGTGATCAAGGTGCAAGGCGACCGGAAGTCGCGAAAAGCCGGCAAGTTCGTTCACCCAAGATACGATCGCCGAGCTACCCCAAAATAAAACTGTCTTGGCTGATGTCTGTATGATCACCGGGGAATTCGTTTCCTCGGCGGCACCAACCACTGCCTTCGTGGAGTTGTAATCGAGGATGTTGAAGGCACCGACAGCATACTTCCCAGCCGAGGCCTTGGCCAACATACGCTTCATATTCTCAAGTGGCATCGCTTCTCTTCCTACCTGATCCCCATCAAATGTTTAATGCCCTATTACCAGGCCCGGTGGGTAAAGTTTGATGCATGTTGTCTCAGGAACCCAAGTCGTGTACGGCGTTCGGTAAAGGATCTGCAAGAACTTTCGGGAGTACATCTTTCAGTCCCGGGGGCAAATCCATATCACGGTTTGGAACACACCGAGAAACGATACTTGTCCCCTCTGTAGATCGAGTCTTCCATCTCGAGTATCATCTCCTTGCCGCAGAAAGTCACGCCCTCGACCCTCAAAGCGGGCACCGGTTCCCGCATATCAAAGAACTCCAGTGCGCCGGCATCAAGCATGACAGAGGTCAGCATCTGCTGGATTTCTACAAGCCGCAAGCCATAGTGTTTCCCGTATATCTCGTACAGCGAACCCGTGAGATCGTGCTTTTCCACGCCCGGACAAAAAGCTATTGATATGTACCTCACCTCGATCATCATGGGGATATCATCCGCGAAACGCAGCCGATGGATCTTATACACGGGCCTACGCATGACATATCGCCGCCCATTGATTGTAGCTGAATATGTCGTCTCAAGTCGCCGTGCATCCAGCAGCTTTGTCGATGGGATGTAACCGGCTTCTCGCATGTTTCTCGCAAAACCCAGAACACGAGCGGCAGAATGTTGCACGCTCCGCCCACGGACAAAAGTGCCTTTGCCCTTTACGCGGGTGCACCAGCCAGCGGCCTCGACCTCTTGCAGGGCTTTTCGGGCAGTAGTGTTGCTGATGCCGTATTTGCTGATGATCTCATTTTCTGAAGGGACTCTCATCCCAGGCTTGAGCCGGCCGGAGCAGACGGCCTCTATTATCTTCTGACTAATCCGAAAGTATTTGGGAACTTCTGCCTTCTCAGCTACCATGCCATAGTCACCGTTAAGCAAGGTTAACGCACTAAGATAAGGCCAAATTTGCTGTTGTCAAGCACTTATCCGCAGATATGATGAATGAAATCTCATTACTTTGCAGCACAAGTAGGCATTGAATACACTTATGGCACTAAGTCCCCTATATTTTCGGCGCCATCGGACTGAGGATGCCATACTGACCCGCTCCGAGTCCCGGGGACGGCCCCAACGCACATTGTGTCCCAGAACCGTGAGTCCACGCCCGGGAATGCACCGTGAACCTTGACACAACATCGTTCACGTATCGGCCTGCGCACGGACAGGTCACGCCTGTCCTTGACCGACCCCGGCCAGGGGCCTTCTCCGGCGTCTGAGCCTCGTCGCGTCACTGGTGGCGGTTGGCCGGGACTTCGGGTAAGCCTGCGTTGACCGGCCAGCCAGGGACTTGCTCCTCCACAACTGCTGTTTCAAATGGCCGACGACGAGTGCAAACGGAAGAACCATCGCCCATTGGGACAAGCGGGCCTCGCCGGTATCGTTCGCTTTTTTGGCAACAATAAGAAGAATTTCTTTGATTGCTGATGTGTCACCAGTTAGAATGCACTGATACAACTCGGAACGGGCGTATGGTAAAAGTGAAGGGAGTCATGTCATGGCTAAGAAGAAGAAAGCCGCCAAGAAGAAAAAGGTCGTTAAGGGGCTGTGGTCAAAGAACGATGTCAAGCTGCTCAGGAAACTCTTCCCGAACAACCCGACCGCTCAGATTGCTGCCAAGCTTGGCCGGCCGACTGAGGCTGTAAAGAAGAAAGCCTCCAGGATGGGACTTCGCAAGTCGAAAAGATACATGAAGTCCCTTGGCAGAGCGTAGCTACCAGAGCAGTTCCAGGGCAACATTGGCGCATTGGTCATCACCTTTGCAGCGATTGTCTCAGTCACTTATTGTACGAGCTTGTTGTTCGAGGGCTTGGCGTACATCAGTCACGGGCAGCACGCAGTGCGGGGATTCTTTCGTCCTTTCAAACTTGCGCTCGCGGGCGCTCAGATCGGAAATTTGAAATGACCTCACGAGAGCGAGTTCTGGCTGCGCTGAATCATACTGAACCGGACCGTGTTCCTGTTGACTTCTCAGGGCACCGTTCTTCCGGGATAGCGGCACTTGCATATCCAAAACTTCGGCGGTTCCTGGGGTTCCCGCCCAAACCGATTCGTGTCTATGACGTCATTCAGCAACTGGCTATTGTGGATGGAGACGTCTTGGACAGATTCAACGTTGACACGATCGAGTTGGGACGTGGTTTCGCGCTCGATGAGAAGTCTTGGTCGCCATGGACGCTGCCGGATGGCACCGATTGTCTTGTGCCCGCGTGGACGCGGCTTGAACGGCAAGCGCACCGGTGGGTGATCAGGTCGGAGACCGGCCGGGAGCTGGCCCACATGCCTGATGGAACACTCTACTTCGAGCAGACATACGTCCCCTTCGCTGACGGTGACACCCCTGGCACAACGAGATCGGCTCTCAACGAGAGTATGTGGTCGGCTGTAGCCGGTCCACCGGGCCCAGTCGACAGTCGGCAACTCTCCGAGGGCGCAAGGCTGCTGCGGCAAAATACACAGCGGGCAATCATAGGCCTGTTCGGGGGCAACCTGTTCGAAATGGGCCAATTCCTCTACCGCAATGACCGGTTCTTGATGATGCTGGCTGGCGAGCCACAACAGGCGCACCGTTTTCTTGATGAGCTTGTCGGAATTCATCGTGCCAACCTTGAGCGTTTCTTGGGGGCCGTCGGGGAATATATCGACATCATTCTATTCGGCGATGATCTTGGCATGCAGACGGGGCCGATGATCTCACCGCAAATGTATCGCGAGTTCTTCAAGCCACGCCACGCATCGCTCTGGCGTCTGGCAAAAGAACTGGCCGATGTCAAAGTAATGCTCCATTGTTGCGGGGGCTTTCGAGAGCTGATTCCCGACCTGATTGAGGCTGGTCTCGATGCAGTTAATCCGGTTCAGATCAGTTGCTCGGGGATGAATGCCGCCCAGTTAAAGGCGGAGTTCGGTAATGAGCTGACATTCTGGGGGGGGGGCTGCGATACCCGAGAGGTCCTGCCGAACGCCACGCCGGAACAGGTTGCGGAACACGTCGGAACGCAGGTGAGGAGCCTCAGCCCAGGCGGAGGTTTCGTTTTTCAGCAGGTGCACAACATTCTGGCAAACGTACCGCCTGAGAATACCGTGGCCATGTTCGATGCGGTCAACGACGCATCATAGTCTCTCGGCAACGCGGCGCGGACTCAACAATCCTGATGAAATTGCACTCGATCTCGCTTCTGAAACCTCTTCGCGGCCGTGATGTAAGAAAAGCCTTCGGCATCCTGCGGATCCGCAATGTCGCCGCAAAATCCTTGACACCGGCTGTCGCCGTCGTTAACTTACCAGTGACCGTTTTGTGTTTTCGGCGGAAGTAAACTTACTCTTTGGTATTAGGGGCATGAGTTGAGAGTTCTATCCGGTATACAGCCTTCGGGACGGCTTCACATAGGCAACTACTTCGGGGCAATGCGCCAGCATCTGAAGCTCCAAGCTGAGCACGAGTGCTTCTACTTCATTGCGGACTACCATGCACTTACCAGCAACCCTTCGCCGTCCGAAGTGGCTCGCTACAGCCTTGACGTAACAATGGACTATCTTGCTCTGGGTCTGGATGCGGAAAAGACTGTCTTTTGGCGCCAATCCGATACACCAGAGGTTACGGAATTGACTTGGCTACTTTCCTGTGTAACGCCGATGGGGCTTTTGCAGCGCTGCGTTAGCTTCAAAGACAAAGTCGCTCAGGGACTCAGCCCTAGTCACGGATTGTTCGCCTATCCCGTACTTCAGGCCGCAGATATCTTGATTTATCAATCCAACTTGGTCCCTGTGGGAGCGGATCAGAAACAGCATATCGAGGTAACTCGGGACATTGCCGTCCGCTTCAATAACACGTTCGGCGAAGTCTTCACCATCCCCGAGGAGCACATAATTGAATCCGTTGCAATTGTGCCTGGCACGGATGGGCGGAAGATGAGCAAGAGCTACGGTAATACCATTGAGATATTTGAGCCGGAAAACAGCGTCAAAAAGAAGATCATGAAGATTGTCACCGACTCGACGCCTGTTGAAGACCCCAAAGACCCGGACAAATGCAGCGTCTTTGCGCTCTTGAAGCTGCTCACGTCTCCGGAAGAGCTCGCCGAATGGGAAAACCGATACCGAAGCGGGGGAATGGGCTATGGCGAGGCCAAGAAGCGCCTTGCCGAGCTGATGATCGAGTTCTTCGCTCCGTTTCGCCAGAAGAGGGCGGAACTCGAAAACAACATGGACCATGTCAAGCAAGTCCTCGCCGATGGTGCCGAACGTGCGAGAGCCGTGGCTACGAAGACTCTCGTGCAGGCCCGAGAGGCAGTTGGGTTAGGAGGCTGAAGGTGGCTGAAGAACTCGTTACAGTAGCCAGATTCACGGATTATATCGAAGCTGAACTGGCCAAGCAGGTGCTTGAGGACTTTGGAATAAAGGCGGTGGTTACGGGCGAGAACGTGGCAAACGTATATTCCGGGCTTCCCGCGCTCATGGACTTGGAGTTACAAACACTCACCAGCCGAGCACAAGAGGCGATCGAGATTCTGGAGTCTCACAATAAGCCCGGCGACGCGGAACAACCGGACAAACCAGACGACGCGCAGGAGTAATCGTTGGCTGATTATCGCATAAATCTTGAAATCTTCGCTGGGCCGATGGATCTACTGTTGTATCTGGTCCGCAAAGAGGAAGTGGACATCTACGATATTCCCATTGCCAAGATAACTGATCAATACCTCCAGTACGTTGAAATGCTCAAGAGCCTTGACATGGAACTGGCCGGCGACTTCTTGGTGATGGCAGCGACATTGATGGAAATAAAATCGGCTATGCTCCTGCCCAAGGCCGAGCCCGAGCAACTCGCCGAGGACGACCTGACCGACCCGCGCACCGAGCTCATTCGCCAGCTTCTTGAATACAAGAGATTCAAAGACGCCGCCAACTTGCTCACCGCCGCGGCGGACAGGCACGCTGAGCGATTCGCCCGTCCTGACAGCATCGTAGACCGCCTCAGCCCGGACACAGAACCCGAACTCGACATCGATCAGGTCAGTGTATGGGATCTGTTGGAGGCCTTTGACTCGATTCGCAGGGCAACGGGGGCTGTTGCCGACACGCGATATATCAAGGACGACACGCCGATTGACTTGTACCAAATAGAGATTCTCCATCGCCTCCAGCAAGAGGGTCCGATGACATTCGAGAATATCTTCGAATCAAGGAACAACCGCGGTGTGATAGTAGGGCTATTCTTGGCCCTTCTGGAGTTGATTCGGGAGAAGCTGATTTGGGCTGAACAGGACCCGTCGTCGTCTCAGATATACGTGCGGCCGTTGACGGATGAGCCCGCTGAGCAGGCTGTGCAGCACGCCATTCTTGCCGTCGCAGAGGCGAGCGACGAAACGCGAGGCGAAGGCGAGGAACCGAAACGCCCGCCCATAGCCGTAGCTGAGGCCCAGCAGAAGAAGGAACAGCCGGCTCTGCTCGGCATCGATGAGTCTCAACAAACTCCCATTCCCATTGCGGAATTGCCGCAAAAACTCGAACATGCGAGTTTGCCCCAAAAGCAGGAGCAGCAGGGACCGGAAGCTGCCAAAAGCCAACAACAGCAGGCCGGCAATTAGCGTTTGACAAGGCTTCGTCCCGTCGATAGAATGCCCGTTGCGTACTGGTAGGGTTCGTAGAAATTCGACGCGCCACGTTGCGAATCACAGAGAATGCGCTTGTGGCCCTAAGAAACGGAACTGCCGTCTAGGACGGGCGGCAGAGGGCCCCCATGTTTGCAGGGCGGAAAGGATAAGACGATGGCAGGCAATGTAGTTGAACTGACTGACGCCACTTTTGACGAGGTCGTACATAGCTCCGACGTGCCGGTGCTGGTCGATTTTTGGGCGCCGTGGTGTGGTCCCTGCAAAATGATCGCACCTATTGTCGAGGAAATCGCGGACGAATATGCAGGCAAGGCCAAAGTGTGCAAGATCAACACAGACGAGGCCCGCGACAGCGCGGTAGAATTCGGCATCAACGCGATACCTACCACAATCCTATTCAAGGACGGCCAAGTGCAAAAGAAATGGGTGGGCCTGACCAGCAAAAAAGATCTCACCGCAGCGGTGGATGAACTGCTCGAATGAGATGTCACTGACCCTTGTGGGCAGTTTGGCCCCGCTGCTGTATCCGTTTGCCGCTGCGCACAGCGCCTTAGCGCGGAGCATCAAGCTAACCCGTTGGCGACCGCTGAGATGATCTACGAAGACCTCAAGGGCAAGACCGTTCTGGTGACCGGCTCCAGTAGCGGGATCGGTGCCGCAACGGCTGCTCTATTCAGCCGGCAAGGCTGTTTTGTCGGAGTACATTACTTCAAAACGAAGGCCGGCGCTGAACGGACGTTGACACAAGTCAAAGCAAATGCCGAGGGTGTCTTGCTCTGTGCGGATATGCGCGATAAAGAGCAGGTCCATCAGATGGTGACACAGGTCGCGGAACGGGCGGGCGGTATCGACATCCTGGTCAACAACGCGGGCTCGCTGATCGAAAGACAGCCGTTTGAGAGTGCGACGCTCGACTACCACGAAGACATGTACGCCACCAACGTCCGCAGCGTGTTCTTTGCCACGCAGTCGGCCCTGCCGTATCTGAAGAAAAGCAGGGGCAATATCGTCAATATCGGCTCAGTCGCCGGTCACAACGGCGGAGGCGAGGGATCGGGTCTTTACGCTGCGGCAAAGGCGGCTGTCGCCACTGAGACCATGGCGATGGCAAAAGAATTTGCGAAGTACGGTATCCGAGTCAACAGCGTTCTGCCGGGTTTCATTGAGACCCGCTTCCATCAGCGGTTTAGTTCCGCCGAGCGCAGGAAGAAGGTGGCTGACGAAACACCGCTCGGCAGAAACGGCACGGCCGAGGATGTGGCCAACGCGGTCTTGTTCCTGGCCAGCGACGCAGCAAGTTTCATCACCGGCGACTACATCGCGGTCAACGGCGGTTTATACATGAGGGCTTAGCGAAGGCATCAGACCTTGATGCCGCGCTCAGAAAAAAGCCGCTTGTAGACCGCTTGGATACCCTCGGCTTCATCCTGGATACGGTACTGGCTGGTGATCTTCTCCCGCGCCAGCTTGCCCATTTCGTGCACCCGCCGCTGATCTTCGGTGACTTTCGCGATCGCATCAGCTAACGCATCCATGTCTTGACAAGGCACCAAATAGCCGTCCCGGCCCTCGCTGATAACCTCCGGCCAGGCGCCGGTGCGTGTAGCCACCACCGTGCACCCAGAGGCCATCGCCTCCAGACAAGGCAGGCCGAAGCCCTCTACGCGGCTGGGGCAAACAACCACGCTCAACGAACGGTACCAACGGGGAATCTCGTTGGGGTCTTTCAGGAAGCCCGTAAAGTGCACGCGAGATCCCAAGCCGGCGGCGTCAATCTTGGAACTGAGTCGCCGCTTGAAGGGAAGGAATTCCTTCGTCGTCTGGCCGATGATTACCGCCGTCCAGTCGGGCCGCTTGGGCAGCACGCGTATCATCGCGTCGACAAACTCTTCGGTTCCCTTGCGCGGTCGGACCCGCCCGAACACGCCTATTCCAAAGCGACCGGCCAACTTCCGCTCGGCCCAAGCCGTGGAGCGGTCCTTGGGCGGGCAGAACTGTTCCGTGTCCACGCCGTGGCACACTACGACAGCCGGTCTGTCAAGGAACGATGCCGCTGCCGAGGAGGTGGCAATCAGCCCATCCGTGTGGTGATAGTAGAAACGGGTGATCCAACTGTGGCGCCGTTGGGCGGCGGATGTGAACAGGAGGATGAGCTTGAAGCGGAAGACGTGCCGCAAGATCAATCCTACAAGCATGTCGATGTTTCGGCGGGCGTGCCAGATGCGCCACTGATCCCGCCAACAGTGCCGCAAGAACTGGCGGAAACTGATTCGTGGAATCCGTCCGCGGACATGGAATCCCGTAGCGGCGATGGGAATAAGCTTGGCCTGCTCGGGCAGCACGGCAAGCATACTGGCGTTTATGCCAGAGAAGCGTTTGCCCAAAGAAGGGGCAATGACGCGTAGCTCACCAGGGTCGATACGTTCGTCGGTCATCTGCAAACACCTGTGTCGGCTGATGCGAGTGCGTCAGCTTCGAATTTCAAGCGGAGTTTACGCGCGTGGACGGCGCGAGTCAATCCGAACTTAGAAGCTGTCACAGTATCGGTAGGCCTCGATCACAGCCTGTTCGCCCTCCTTGCCCGGCTTGCTGTTTCCATGCTCCATGCCCAGAACGCCATTGTAACCCTTCTCGTGGATGTGCTTGAAGACGTTCTTGTAGTTGATTTCACCGGTCGTGGGTTCCTTTCGCCGGGGGTTGTCGCCGATCTGGAAGTAGCCTATCTCGTCCCAGGCCATGTCCATATTGGGAATAAGGTTGCCCTCCGAGACTTGCTGGTGGTACAGGTCATCGAGGATTTTTACACTGGGGCTGTCTACCCCTTTGCAGATCAGGTAGGCCTGTGGAATCTTGGTCAGGAACAGCCCCGGGTGGTTTGCCCACCAGTTTAGCGGTTCCAGCACCAAAACGAGCCCCGCTGGCTCACATACTTCGGCACAAACCCTCAGATTCTCGATGCAGTTGGCCATCTGATAATCGCGTTCGAGTTTCTGCCCTGTGTTGCCCGGCACAAACGTGGACCAGGTGGCGTTGACACGCTTGGCAACCTCCACAGCCTTCTTCATCTGCGACCGGAGCCGGTCGTGCAAATCCCTCGAAGTGCTCGTCGTAAACTCGTTTCGGTCGAAGCCGCCTGAGGAGACGAACACCCCCATAGTCATGTCGAGCTGCTCCATGGTTTCGGCGATTCGTTTCTGGAGTTCGACCGGCTTTCCCATCATGCCGTTGTCTTCCCACGCAGTGAAACCCTGGTCGGCGGCAAACTTGAGCTGATTGATCGGATCGTTGCCCGCGCTGTTCTTGAACATCCCAAAGTGGGGTGCGTACTTCATGCGAAACTTTGCGGTGTTGGATTTCGCCCCCTGGGCACTTGAGCTTTGGGCTCCGATGGCCACAGCCGTCCCGGCGGCGACACTTGCAGCCATGAATTCTCGCCGATCCATTTCGTGTCCTCCCAATGAACTGTCATCGGATTACATTACGAATCTTTGTCTTAGGCCATCAGTTTAGACTGCTCGTGGCCGAAAGCCAAGATGATTCTATCTTCTGCAACGTGCAGATCATGTCGATCACTGTGACAGCAAGGATCAAGCGGGTCTAACGGAGAACACCGAAATTGCGCCCTTGCAATAAGTAGCCTACCTGATTACACTTTGGGTGGTTTGTCGCGAGCAAGAATGTTATGTCAACAAGATTAGCTGTCTTCGTCACGTGTGTTATTGTCTCGAACGCGGCTGTCATGCGCGCAGCCCGCACCCGCACTGTCTTCAGTGTGGCAGACTATGGCGCATCAGGTAACGGTAAGACTCCGTGTACGAAGGCCATCCAGGATGCCGTGGATGCCTGCGCAGCGGCCGGTGGCGGCGCGGTGCACTTTCCCGCAGGACGATATCTATCCGGGGCGATTTTTCTCAAGAGTAACGTGACCCTGCATATCAGTGAAGGTGCAACGCTGCTGGCGAGCACGAACTTCGACGATTTTCCGCCTTTCAAACCTGGCTGGCGGATACAATCCGATGATACGAGGCGGTCCAGTCTCATAACGGGTGTCGACCTTGAAAACGTTGCCGTCACCGGCCGCGGCACAATAGACGGCAAAGGCCGGCCGTGGTGGGAGGCGTTGCGCAGAGACAAGGAGAGCAAGCAAGGCGAAGAGAAGATACTCACGTACGGCCGACCCAGGGTAATCAACCTCTACCGCTGTCAAAACGTCCTGATCCAGGGAGTGACCATAGTGAATTCCCCTTCCTGGACCGTCCACCTTGTCGGTTGCGATAACTTGCTCGTAGAAGGTATTTCGATCATCAATCCCGAAGAAGGTCCCAACACCGACGGTGTCAATCCTGAGTCCTGTCGCAACGTGCGGATCTCAAACTGTTTCATCGACACTGGTGACGACTGTATCACCCTGAAATCCGGACGAGATGAAGAGGGCCGGCTGAAGGCACGACCAACCGAGAACGTGACTATCACCAATTGTGTGATGTACAAAGGCCACGGCGCAGTGGTAATCGGCAGTGAGATGTCAGGGGGTGTTCGCAATGTCACGGCCAGCAATATAGTGTGCGTGGGGACCGACCGTGCCGTCCGCATCAAGAGCACGCGGGGACGCGGCGGAGTCGTTGAGAATATCCGCTTCAACAACTTCGTTGTTGAAAAGGTGAGAGAGCCGATCTATATCACGACTTTCTACACAAAGACGGATCCGGAACCCGTTTCAGAACGAACACCGATCTTCCGCGACATTGCGATCAGCCATTTCACGATCAAAGACTCTCCGTGCACGGCGAAGATTCTCGGCCTTCCGGAAATGCCTATACAGGGGCTTCGCATTACGGATGTGGTGGCCTCCACGCAGGTCGGGCTCATAAGTGACAGCGTGGTCGGTCTTGAACTACAAAACGTCCAAATCAATGCAGAGAAAGGCCCGCCCTTCTATCTGAAAAACTGCCGTGATCTGAGGCTATCGGCCGTCGAGACGACGAAGCCCCAACCGAAGGATCCGGTTATCAGGATAGAGAACATTCAAGATGCTTTCGTCAGTGGATGCAGGGCGTTTCCTGGAACCGGCAACTTCCTTGAGGTCTGTGGGAAAACCACGAAAGGTATCCTTATGGTCGCAAATGATCTGTCGGCGGCAAAGAACCGTTTTGTCTTGGAGAAGGATGTCCCCAAAGGAGCTGTCAGGGAGAAATAGCAACGCCGTGCGGGCGAGGGCATTCGTTAACGAACTGCAGGGACTTTTCCATGAATATCTCGCCTGTCATTTCTCCAAGGCAGGTCCTGGTTATATAGTCATAGCGAGCGAAGCTGTTCCAATCGACCTTTGTGATTATGTAGCCGAACGCATCATTCGTGAGACCTAAAAGCAGATTGTGTTTGCCGTGCATCTTGCGTTTCAAGTAGTAGCCAATGTTCGGAAGGGCCTCGCCGGGAATCGTGAGCATCTGAGCATCTCCCAGGTTCACAACGTTTACTTGTGTGGCCAAGCCTTTTTCGCTCGGCTCAAAGCCCAGTGGTGACAGTTTGACAATGGATAGCAGCACCTCATTCTCAATCGGAAGTTCAACCGTTGTTGCCCCACAAAATAACTCTGGGTTCTTCCGGACAGGTGCGCTGGCGATGATGCGCAACGACTCATCGGCCAGAAGATTACCGATGCGTTTGCACTCGTCCCATGTTCGCATGTCTTTGCCGTCGGGACCCCGACAGTCAGCGGTTACCATTCCACCCAAAGCGCCGTTCATGAAGATGCCGGGAGCGCCTGTCCGCTCTCGCAGACGGTCATACAGGGGCCCGACAAAATCCGGGGACAGAATTCCCTGGTCGGCTCCGATGACTTCCGGATGACATGCATAATTGACGAGAGTCGCCAGAGGCTTGCCCCCAAGGTCGAGGGCCTGGACTACGTCACAGCGAGGGTCGTAGAGTTGCTCGGCATAGTAGTTGTAAGCGATTCTCCCTCTGGCTTTTCCGGTGGCAATCCTGATATGGGCCGGCCGCAATCTTTCTACAGCTTCGTTAATCGCGCCGGCCAACTTTCTGCACACGCTGTCCAAGTAGCCGACATCGGCGGCGGTCTTGCCGTTTCTGTCCGGAAAACCGTAGCAATCCGGGCCGCTGTGGCTGTGCGTCGCACCGATCAGAATGTTCTGAGCCGGGATGCCCGGCACTTGGCCACGGACCCTGTCACAAAGCACGCCCGGAAATCCGAGGAAGTCCGTGCTGCAAATCGCGACACGGGTGCTGCCATTTTCCAGGACCAGGACACGCACGGTCAGCTCACCGAACTTGCGGCTGGTTGGCTTCGAGGGTCCTACGCCGCCGGAAACGGGTAAGAGCGGATCGGGCGTCACATTCCGCACCGCGATGGCGGCACGGAACTGCCCGTAAGCTCGGCTGCCACTGAAGAAACAAAGAAATGCCGCCGCAGCCAATAAGAGCATCAGATTATACGGTTTCTGGTTCATGCGCTGCTATCTCCTTTCGTGTTGTTTTGCCCCGACTCCAGCAGTACCGACAGCCTCGCGACTTGGTGACCGTAAGCCGGGTCGTTCGCCAGGTTATTCTGTTCCCAAGGGTCAGCCTTCAGATCGTAGAGCTCTTTCTCTATCGAGCTCGTTTTCTTGGATCGCCATTGTGCATATCGCCATCGTTTCGTACGCACCGATCGTCCAACGTATCCAGCGATAGAACAGACCGTTAATGCACCTTTCTTCCAGCGCTGGTTGGGTCTGGCAAGTAGTGGGCCAAAGCTCGTACCCTCCAGATTAGACGGCTGCGTTATGTCAAGCAGATCACATAGGCTCGGCAGTAAATCTACAAGTTCGACAATCTCGTCACAGGTGACTCCTCTCTTGGTCAGTCCGGGGACACGGACAAGCAGGGGAACTCGCGTACTCTGCTCGAAGAGGGTGTACTTACTCCATAGATTGTGCTCGCCTAACTGAAAGCCGTGGTCGCTGAAGATTATGACGATGGTGTTGTCCTTGAGCCCTTCAAGTTCGAGCGTTTCAAGGATCAGACCGATCTGTGTATCAATGAACGATGCACAGGCGTAGTACGCCATGACAGCCCTGCGTGCAGCCTCGGGTGTAACGGGATGCTCGTAGTTGCTATTGAAGATATCGTAGTTTCTGCCGAACCTTTTGGCTACTGCGGGGATGTTCCGATCTTTCTCGGGCGGGGCCGCCGCCGCTGGTATGTCGTCGAAATCGTACAGGTCCAGATATTTCTTCGGGCACCGCAACGGCGTGTGAGGTTTGGAAAAGCCGACCGAGAGAAAGAACTGTTTCTTCTGCTGCGCCATCTCCTTTAGGATGTGGGCCGCCATCCGTGCCTTCCTGCCGTCCAACTCCTGTTCTTCCAGCAGACCGCTGTCCCCGACGATATTGGCCATTGGTTGCTGGAACATCGATCGAGCCCTGTTGTATTCTCTGGAGCCCTTCCGCGCCCGCTGCCATATCCTGTCGCGCTCGGCCTTGAGTTCCGCCAGACGCTTTTCTTCCACCGGGTCAGGCGAATACCTGAAGCGGGGCTTGGGTAGTCGCCGCAACTGTTTCTCAAGATGCTTCGGGTAGCCCGTCGAGACTCCCTCGTACTGCTTTGGGAGCTCACAAAATTCGAGCCTGTCGAAAGCGCCAATTTGTTTCTGTGCGGTCCAAGTATGGTGAAACAGCTTGCCAATGTTGATGGCATAGATGCCTTTTCGCCGGAGCAATTCAGGGAGTGTTAAAGCATCTGGCGGCAGAAGCTGGTCCATCGGGTCCGAATTGACATAGACATTTGTGGTGTCGGGCCGCAGCCCGGTCAGAAATGATGAACGTGAGGGGTTACACATCGGGGCCTGGCAGTAGCATCTTGCAAACCGCATCCCTTCTGCGGCGACTCTGTCCAGGTGCGGCGTTCTGACGATTGAATTGCCGTAGCATCCAACCGCGGCAGCCGTCATGTCTTCAATGTCGATGAATAGTACGTTCATCTGCGACGTGTCGGACCGCGTGGCCGACCCGGATGCATCTGCCCTATGTCCAATATACCGAGACAATACGGAAGCGGAGATTCCCGCCCCGACGTGCTTGACGAAACCGCGTCTATCCATGGATTCTTGCCCCTAATGAATCTCGTTGATTCGTTGATTGCAGACGAGAAGCCTATATAATGTGTCAGGCTAACAAGAAAAAGGACATTCTTCAATAACTAACAGGGTACCGTTGGTCCCTCGTTGGAATGTCGTTGGAAAGGGGCGGCGCAAATGGGTAGAAGAAACTGCTTCTCGGCTTTCACGGTTTGCCTCGTTGCTACCATCGGATTTGCCAAACCCGCTGTTAGGGTGTGGGAGGCCGATATCACCTTGCCGACATACAGGCTTGGTCCTCCCGAAAAGAACCCCATGTTCTACGAGCATGAATCCTATCAGGGGGCGCAGAAGAAGATCTATCCATACCCGCTGCTCGACCGCGTCACCGACATCAGGGAACAGGGGACCTACAAGGCCCTGTACCTTGAGAACGATTATATCCGCCTTTCCATTTTGCCGGAGATAGGAGGCCGACTGTTCTCGGCGGTGGACAAGACCAACAACTACGAGATTTTCTACCACCAGCATGTGATCAAGCCAGCCCTGATCGGGATGCTGGGGGCTTGGATCTCCGGCGGCATCGAGTGGTGTGTCTTTCATCACCACAGAAACACAACGCAGATGCCGGTCGATTATATGCTCGTAGAGAACGCCGACGGCAGCAAGACCATATGGTTCGGCGAGCTGGAGCGCCGCCACCGGATGAAATGGACAATCGGGATAACGCTGTACCCGGACAAATCCTACATAGAGGCGACGCTGAAGTTCTTCAACCGGACGCCTTATCCTCATTCGATTCTCTATTGGGCTAACGTAGCCGTCCATGCAAACGACGACTACCAGGTCATCTTTCCTCCGAGTGTGCAGTTCGCGACCTACCATTCCAAAAACGACTTCACGCATTGGCCCATTTCGGACGAGCGATATCGCGGCGTCGACTACAGCGGCGTGGACCTTAGCTGGTGGAAGAACCACCCCGAACCTGTCTCCTTCTTCGCATGGGACCTCAAGGAGGATTTCTCCGGCGGCTACGATCACGGCCAGCAGGCCGGCGTCGTTCACGTCGGGAATCACCATATAGTCTGCGGGGCAAAGCTGTGGGAATGGAGCCCCGGGCCGCGAGGTCGCATGTGGGACAAGATTCTCACCGACACAGACGGCCCGTACGCCGAGCTTATGGTAGGCGCTTATTCGGACAATCAGCCTGACTATAGCTGGATCAAGCCCTATGAGACCAAGAGTTTCAAGCAGCACTGGTACCCGATCCGTGAGATAGGCGGCTTCAAGAATGCCAACCTCAATGCCGCTGTGAATCTGGAACTCAAGTCCGACAAGGTGGTCAAGATCGGCTTCAACACCACGTCCCAGCGCAAGAGGGCCAGGGCGCGACTGACAGCTGCCGACACGGTGATCTTCGAGCAGACCATCGACATTGGCCCCGGCAAACCCTTCGTAACAGAGGTCACGGTCCCGGATGGCACCGAGAAGACCGATCTGAAGGCATCCCTGCTCTCTTCGTCGGGTGAAGTACTGGTCGCCTACAAACCCGTAAAGAGAGAGTATGATCCCAACTTGCCGGACGTTGTGAAGGCCCCGCCAGCCCCCAAAGACATGGCCAACATTGAGGAGCTTTACCTTACGGGATTGCGCCTGGAGCAGATTCACAATCCGAGAGTTGACCCCTGTGCGTACTACGAAGAGGTCCTCAGAAGAGACCCCGGCCATTCCCGCGCAAATACGACACTCGGCATCAACTACAATAAGCGCGGCATGTTCGAGAAAGCCGAGCAGCATCTGAGATGGGCTATCGAGAGAATCTCCGCAGAGTACACCCGACCCGCAAACACAGAGGCCTACTACCATCTCGGCCTGGCCTTGAGGGCTCAGGGGAGATTCGATGAAGCCTATGATCTCTTCTATCGTGCGACTTGGGATTATGCCTTTCATTCTGCTGCGTACTACCAACTGGCGGAGCTGTCTTGCAGAAAGGGGGACTTTGCCTCTGCCCTTGAACAGATCGACCGCTCGCTGTCAACGAACACCCTCAACACCAAGGCCCTCAATGTCAAAGCCGCCATCCTCAGGCACCTTGGCAAACCCAAAGAGGCACGGCAGATTGTCCTGAGTGTGATTGCCACTGATCCACTCGACTTTCTCGCGGCGAATGAGCTGTACCTGGCTGAATCCGCATTGCGTTCGCGGCGCAGGGCCAATCGGCAACTGAAGGATTTGACCGCCAAGATGAGAGACGAGGCCGAATCCTATCTCGAACTCGCACTCGACTACGGCAACTGCGGTCTTTGGAACGAGGCGATCGAGATCCTGCAGCGGCCGATCGAGGGACAGATGCCGTCCGCGGGCAGACACCCCATGGTGTACTACTACCTCGCATATTTCCATCTTCAGAAAGGCAACCCGGATCAGGCTCGAAAGTACTTCGCCCTGGCAGCCAAGCAGCCGACGGACTACTGTTTCCCATTTCGTCTGGAGTCGATTGAAGTTCTCAACGCCGCCATCGAAAACAACCCCTCCGACGCTCGGGCGTACTACTATCTTGGGAATCTTCTCTACGACGTTCAGCCGGAGCGGGCCATTGCATCGTGGGAGAAATCGCGTTCGATTGACGGCTCGCTTGCCACCGTACATCGTAATCTCGGGTGGGGCTATCGCCGAACCGAGGGTAGTATTGCCAAGGCTATCGCAAGCTACGAAAGAGCCGTTGCCCAAGACAACGGAGACCCGAGACTTCTTGTGGAGCTGGATGAGCTTTATGAAACGGGCAATGTCTCGCTGCAGAAGCGAGTAGCTTTGCTCGAGGGCAACCACGAGACGGCCGTCAAACGCAACGACAGTTTCCTGCGAGAAATCACGGTGCTGGTTATCGCGGGAAGATATGATAAAGCCCTCGATTTCCTGCACAATAACCATTTCCACGTCCGCGAGGGCGGCGGTGAGATTCATGACGTATACGTCGATGGTCACTTGCTGAGAGGCATTCAACGCCTCAGTGACGATAGCGCCAAGGAGGCGCTCGCTGATTTCCAGGCGGCGTCGGAATACCCTGAGAACCTCTCGGTCGGCAGGCCGAGCAGGGACAGGCGTGCCCCCGAGGTGGCGTACTACATCGGCTCGGCCTTCGAGGCCCTGGGCCAAACCGAGAAGGCGGCGCAGTTCTATGAAAGGGCCGCAGACCAAGAAGGCACCCGGCGCTGGTCTGCGACGCGATTCTACCAGGGTCTGGCCCTGAAGAAGCTCGGAAAAGATGCGGACGCCGGCGAAGCATTTGACGCACTTATCGAGGAGGGCCAGAGGAGGCTTTCCGAGGAGGCTGAGGTGGACGTCTTTGCCAAGTTTGGCCAACAACAGACCGCCCAAGCCCGGGAGGCCGCCAGTCACTATACCCTGGGGCTGGGATATCTGGGCAAAGGATTGCATGACAAGGCCCAAGCCGAATTTGAAAAAGCAGTAGAACTCAACGTCAGCCACGTGTGGGCCAAGGCGCTATTGGCCCAGCTAAAACAAGACTCCGCAAACATGTTCACAGGAGGCCAACCATGAAGGCCTACACACGCCGAACCTTTCTCAAAAGTTCCGTCTGCGCCGGCCTGTCGGCTGCACTGCCGTTTTCGCGAGCAAGAGGCGCCAACAGTGACATTCGCGTCGCGGTGGTGGGCATTCGAAGCCAGGGAACCAATCACATCAACTGGTTCCGTCAGATCCCCGGCGTCCGCGTCGTTGCGATCTGCGATGCCGACAGCCAGTTTCTGGATCGCGAGAAGGCCAAGTTCAAAGACCGCAACGAAACGGTCGAGACCTACGTAGACTATCGCAAGCTGCTCGACGACAAGAACATCGACGCCGTCATCACAGCGACGCCCAACCACTGGCACGCTCTGGTGACCGTTTGGGCCTGCCAAGCCGGCAAGGACGTCTACGTCGAGAAGCCCGTCTCTTATAGCATCTGGGAGGGCCGGCAAATGATCAAGGCGGCCCGCAAGTACAACCGCATCGTGCAAAGCGGCACGCAACGGCGCTCGGACACGGGGCTCGCCGAGGCCGTCGACTACATACGCGAGGGCAACCTCGGCCAGATCACCGCCGTCCACGGGATAGTATACGTCCAGCGCGGCAGCATCGGCAAAGTTGACGGCCCACAGTCGACTCCACCGACCGTTGACTACAACCTCTGGACCGGGCCGGCCCCGCTGACACCCTTGATGCGCAAGAACCTGCACTACGACTGGCACTGGGTCTGGCCCACGGGCAACGGCGACTTCGGCAACAATGGCATACACTTCACCGACATCTGCCGCTGGTTCCTCGACGCATACAAACTGCCGCCGCGTGTGATGAGCATCGGCGGCCGATTTGGCTACGTCGACGACGGTCACACTCCCAACACGCAGCTCGTCTGGTTCGACTACCGCCCCGCCCCGATCATCTTCGAGGTCCGCGGCCTGCCGAGGGCCAGAGGCGATTCGGCGATGGACGCCTATCGCGGCACCCGGGCCGGCGTTGTCGTGCAGTGCGAGAACGGCTATTTCGTCGGCGGCTGGGCCTACGACAACGACGGCAAGAAGATAAAGCAGTTCAAGGT
>CP070675.1:3219498-3260428 GCA_020352215.1 Phycisphaerales bacterium | reverse complement strand
ACGAGGGCAGACCTCGGTGGGTCAAGGAGCAACGCAATAGCTGGCACGGCGTGGATTACATGTACCACGGCCAGATGGATTTCGACACGTTCTACAAGCGGTACTGCGAGACTTTGCTGAGCGTCGACGAGAGTATCGGCAGCGTATTGAAATGCCTTGAGGAAATGGGCGTGGCCGATTCGACCCTCGTGTTCTACATGGGTGACAACGGCTTCAGCTTCGGCGAACACGGTCTGATCGACAAGCGCCACGGCTACGAAGAATCGATGCGAGTGCCGCTGCTCGCCCGGTGCCCGGAAATCGTAAAGCCCGGAACGAAGGTCGAGCAGTTGGTGCAGAACATAGACATCGCCCCGACCATACTGCAAGCGGCGGGCTTGCAGACCCCGGACGACATGGACGGACGATCCTTCCTGCCTCTGCTTGAGGGCCGGGAAATCCGCTGGCGGGACGCCATATTCTATGAGTACTACTGGGAGAGAAACTTCCCGCAGACACCGACGGTTCACGGCGTGCGTACCGACAGATACAAATACCTGCACTATCACGGCATATGGGATACGGACGAGCTGTACGACCTGAAAAACGATCCCGAGGAAATGTGTAATCTCATTGACGATCCGAACCACAAAAAGCTGGTGGACGAATTGAACAAGAAACTGTTCGACTGGCTTGAAGGAACAGACGGCATGAAAATCCCGCTGAGGCCGGATGCGGGATCCAGAGGTGACAAACGAGGCCCCAAGAAAGTCAGCACCTACAAGTTTTACGGAGAGCAAAGATGACGGAAACCGACCCGGCAAGACCCCTGAAGGAATTTAAGCCGAAACACGAGTTCTTTGTTGGAATCGACTCGGACGGCTGCGCCTTTGATACGATGGGAATCAAACAGCGTGAGTGCTTTTGTCCCTGGTTGATCGCCTACTTCGGCCTGCAGCCGGTTGCCCAGGCGGCTCGGGAATGCAAGGACTTCGCGGATCTGTTTTCAAAAACGCGAGGCGCAAACCGACACAAAACTGCCAAACGCATAATAGCAGAGCTCCTGCCTTCCCACCCGATGACCAAGGCCAGAGACTTCAAGGTTCCGCAGTACCCGCACTATTTCGCCTGGGTCGATGATCCGAACAGTATGCTAAGCAACGATGGGCTAAAGCAGGCAATCGAACAGGCGACGGATCCGGAGGCCAAACGCGAGTTGGAGTTGGTCCTCGAGTGGAGCGAGCGAGTCAACTGGGCTATAGGGGAAACCGTCAAGGGCATGCCGCCTTTCCCACACGTTCGCGAGAGTCTGGAGAAAATCCAGCCGCTGGCCGACGTGATCGTGGTCTCGGCCACCCCCGATGAGGCGCTCGCACGCGAGTGGGAAGAACACGACATCGCAAAATACGTACAAGTCATAGCCGGCCAGGAAATGGGCAAGAAGGCCCAGCATCTGGAGTACGCAACAAAGGGCAGATACAAACGGAATCACGTCCTGATGGTTGGCGATGCACCGGGGGACATGAAAGCCGCCAAAGCAAACGACGCCCTATTCTATCCGATCAATCCGGGCGACGAGGTCAAATCGTGGAAACGCTTCCGCGACGAGGCGTTCGATAAGTTCCTCAACGGCGACTACGCGGGCGAGTATGAAGAGAAACTGATCGCAGAATTCGATTCGTATCTTCCGGAAACGCCGCCTTGGCAAAAATAGGAATTCATATTCAACACAATACAACACGCGCGACACACACGACGAATGAGATGGTAATTGAGCGACAAAACAAGGACGGCTTTGTTCAAAATGACGAGGCCCGCGAAGCAGTCGGCGAATTCTTTGCCAAGAACGACTATGCCGGCAAACGGGTCCTGCTGATCATTCCCGACAACACGCGGTCTGGTCCCATCGGCGACATATTCAAAATGATCTACGATTGTCTCGCCGGCAAGGTAAAGACCTTCGATTGCCTCGTTGCCCTCGGCACGCACCGGCCACTCACCGAGGAGCAAATCTGCATCAGACTCGACATTACTCCAGGCGAGCGCAAAAGCACATATGCATCGGTGGGACTATTTAATCACGAATGGGCCAAGCCCGAAACGTTCACGTCCGTCGGAAAGATCTCCGCAGACGAAGTCGAGCAAATAAGTAACGGCTTATTCCGCGAAGAAGTGGACATAAGTTTGAACAAACTTCTTTTTGAATATGACGAGTTCTTCATCCTGGGCCCCGTCTTCCCACACGAAGTAGTGGGCTTCTCCGGTGGGCACAAGTACATATTTCCGGGCGTGGCGGGCGACGAAATCATTCACTTCTTCCACTGGCTGAGCGGCGTCATCACAAACCCGGTCATCAACGGCAACAAGTGGACGCCGACACGCGAAGTAGTTGAACGCGCGGCTTCCTTCATCAAGAGGCCGCACAAGCTCTTCGCAATAGTGGCGGTCGAGAACGCGCTGAAGGGAATATTCATCGGCGACTGCGTAGAGGCATGGGAAAGGGCAGCGGACCTATCCGAGCGAGTCCACATAGTCTACAAGGATAGATCGTACCACATGATCCTTGGTATCGCCCCGAAGATGTACGACGATTTATGGACGGCCGGCAAGGTAATGTACAAGCTCGAGCCGGTGCTTGCCGATGGCGGCACGCTGATAATCTACGCACCTCATATCACGGAAATCTCATACACGCACGGCAAGTATCTGGATGAGATTGGCTATCATACCCGCGACTACTTCCTCAAACGCATGGATAAGTTCGCAGGCATCCCAAGGGGGATCATCGCCCATTCCTCACACGTCAAGGGAATCGGAACCTACGTGAACGGCGTCGAGAAGCCGCGCGCGAACGTAGTGCTCGCCACAGAGATAGGCAAGGAACGCTGTCTGAAAGTGAACCTTGACTATATGAATCCTGCTGATATAAACATAGCCGACTACGAAGGCAAAGAGGACCAGGGCGTCCTGGTCGTTCGCCACGCCGGGGAAGTACTGCACAGACTGGCAAGTGGACATATACCAACAATTCCGGAAGAGTAAACGAGGATTTTATACTGGAAAGGAAGTAACAAGAAATGGCACAGGCAGATATTGGTCTGATAGGTCTGGCGGTTATGGGTGAGAACCTCATCCTCAATGCAGAAAGCAAAGGGTTCACGGTCGCCTGTTTCAATCGAACCGTCTCTAAGGTGGATAATTTCATCAACGGCCGAGCCAAGGGCAAAAACATCATCGGCTGCCACTCAATCGAAGAGCTCGCCGAGAATCTCAAGAAGCCTCGCAAGGTCATGCTTCTGGTAAAGGCCGGCGCAGCAGTGGACTCGTTCATCGACATGCTGCTGCCCCATCTCGAAGACGGGGACATCATCATCGACGGCGGCAACTCGCACTTCCCCGATACCATCCGCCGCACCGAGTACGTCGAGAGCAAGGGCAAACTCTACATCGGCACCGGAGTCTCAGGCGGCGAAGAAGGCGCGCTGCGCGGGCCTTCAATTATGCCGGGCGGCTCGCCCCCGGCCTGGGAACATGTCAAGCCCATCTTCCAGGCCATCTGTGCAAAGACCGACGACGGCGAGCCTTGCTGCGACTGGGTCGGTGAGAACGGCGCGGGCCACTTCGTCAAGATGGTGCATAACGGCATCGAATATGGTGACATGCAGATGATATGCGAGACCTACCAGCTAATGAAGGAAGCTCTTGGAATGAGCAACCAAGAGATGCACGAGGTCTTCGCGGAGTGGAACAAGGGCGAATTGGATTCGTATCTGATCGAAATCACGCGTGACATACTCGGCTACAAGGACGAGGAAGGCAACGAGACAATCGACCTAATTCTCGATACGGCCGGGCAGAAAGGAACCGGCAAGTGGACCGGCATAGAGGCCCTCGATGTGGGTCAACCGCTGACGCTGATAGTAGAGGCCGTATTTGCCCGCTGCCTGTCGGCCCTGAAGGAAGAGCGCGCCAAGGTGTCCAAAGTCTTGAAGGGCCCGAAGGCCAAGTTCAGGGGTGACAAGGAGAAATTCATCAATGACCTGCGGCAGGCCTTGTACGCCTCAAAGATCGTCAGCTACGCCCAGGGTTACATGCTGATGCGGGCGGCGGCCAAGGAACACAACTGGAACCTGAACTACGGCGGTATCGCCCTGATGTGGCGGGGCGGCTGCATCATTCGCTCGGTCTTTCTGGGAAAGATAAAGCAGGCATTCGACAAGAAACCCACCCTCGAGAACCTGCTGATCGATCCATTCTTCAAATCAGCCGTCAGAAAGGCTCAGACGTCCTGGCGACGAGTCGTCACCACGGCGGTCAAGCTGGGCATCCCGGCACCTGCCATAAGCTCGGCTCTCGCCTTCTACGACGGGTATCGGCACGAGCGGCTGCCCCAGAATCTGCTCCAGGCCCAGCGAGACTACTTTGGTGCACACACTTACGAACGGGTAGACAAGCCGCGGGGCGAGTTCTTCCACACAAACTGGACCGGCCGGGGCGGCACGACGGCAGCATCGACGTACACGGTATAGCACCAGAGGCCATGCCAAATGTACGAAAGCCTCCGGATGCAATCTGTGCAGTCACCTATCATACCTGTGGTAGGTGAGCTGATCCGCAGCAATCCAGGTACGATTTCGCTCGGGCAGGGCGTGGCCTACTATGGCCCCCCGCCGGAGGCCACGGAGTCTCTCGATGCCTTCCTGGCCGATCGGTTGAACCATAGATACACGCTTGTCCAAGGCATTCCGGAACTGCTGGCGGCGATCGAAGAGAAGCTCGAAAGAGAAAACGGCATCTCCGCGGGCGACGGCAACCGTATCATTGTAACCGCCGGCGCCAACATGGGCTTCGTCAACGCGATACTGGCCGTAACGGACCCCGGCGATGAGATAATCCTGAACCTGCCCTACTACTTCAATCACGAAATGGCGGTTGTCATCGCCGACTGCAAGGCCGTCTGCGTGCCGACCGACGACGACTACCAGCTCCAGCCTGATGCGATACGCGATGCAATCACTGACCGGACCCGAGCGGTTGTCACCATCTCACCGAACAACCCGACGGGAGCCGTGTACAGCGAATCTTGCTTACGAGAGGTTAACGAAATATGTCGCCGCAAGGGCCTCTACCACATCAGCGACGAAGCGTACGAATACTTCACCTACGACGATGCCGAACACTTCTCGCCGGGCTCCATCGAGGGCAGCAGCAAATACACGATATCGCTGTTTTCGCTTTCCAAGGCCTACGGATTCGCAAGCTGGCGAATCGGCTGGATGGTCCTCCCCGAACAGCTCTACATGCCTGTCAAGAAGATCCAAGACACCATTCTAATCTGCGCCCCCGTCGTCTCGCAGTGGGCCGCTGTCGGGGCAATGAATGCCGGCAGGGGCTATTGTCGTGAGAAACTCGAAGCGACTATCGAAGTGCGTCAGATCGTTCTGAATGAGCTGCAGACTATCCCAGATCTCGTCACCGTGCCTCGCGCCGATGGAGCCTTCTACTTTCTGCTGCGAGTCAACAGCAGCCTCGACCCGATGCAACTTGTAGAACAGCTAATCGAAGAGCACAAAGTTGCGGTCATCCCCGGCATGACCTTTGGCATGCAAGGCTGCTACCTGCGGGTCTCATACGGCGCCCTGCAGAGGGACACCGCGGCCGAAGGCGTGGGCCGGCTCGTACGCGGCTTGAGAGAGATCCTGACCGGCTGACTCAGCGAGGTTGTGCAAGGGGTAGAGACGATCTGTGCTCATGAGTGTGACCTGAGTACCTCAAGAATCCTGTCGGCATGGTGCGCTCGGTACCGACTTCTGAGCCTCTTGACTCCGCGCGTCCTTATGTCACTCGTGTAGCGTATGTGGGCTTGCTCATCGACCAAGGGCTTGATCTGATCAAAAGCATTGACGAACTTCATCCTCGGCTCTTCGAGCAGGTCAACTGTCTGCCCATCCTTCATATGCAGGATGTAGTTGAGGTGGAGGTTGTCACGTTCGGCGATGCATCTTGTCTCGACTGCTACTATGTCGGACCAATCGTAGTGCTGCTCCCGCACAGAAAGCAACGGGTTCACATAGACTCCGCTCTCCGTAACGTAGAAGTAGTTCATCGTACCAAAGATACTCAGCGGCGCTGCGATCAGCACGAGAATTGCTGAGGCAATGGAAAGGTGTTTCATTGCCTCCTTGAACGACGTGCCCTTGACGCCTCGCGCTTCCTTCTGAAAGACCCTTCTGGCCGGGATGATGCACCAGGCCGCGAGATTTGCCAGCATCATGCCGATGGCCATAGCGGGAAAGAGGGCGGGCACAAATAGAAAGATGCCCCCAATCCGAGTGTGACTGGCGAGTATTGCACCTTGAGGAACGAGGCTGTGCTGAATCCGCAAAAGTCCTATAACCATCGCTGCCCAAGTTGCTGCAATGCCCACAACACTGAGCGGAATCAGCAGCAAGTTCCAACGGCTTTTCCGCCGTTTCGCCCTTTCCTGGGCCCGCCGAGCGTACTCTTCAATTCGCCTCATATGCCTCTCCACGGTGCCCCCAAACACAACACATACCATTACATCTCTTCGGCCGCTCAAAGCGCGGATATTAGCAGCAGAGAGTAAGCGCGTACGGGGCTCACACCAGACCAAAGGCAGAAGACGTAATCGGGCAGTAGCATCATCTGCCCGCGGAAGCCCCTGAAACCCAGGCAACGGCCGATCTCGCGCAGAGCCTTTGGCGGCAGGGGCGCGGGACTCTTGACGGGAAAATCGGCCGGCTCTATCATGGAGACCGCCTTGCAGCGTCCGTTAGAGCACAACGAGACAGTCTCGAGGCACACTTGTGTGCACGTGATCTGAAAGGAGTCGGTTGTGCGCAACTGCGTTCCTGTCACACTGCTGATCCGCATCGTGTTTTGCCCGTTACTCCGCAGCGATGAGCTGAGCAGCAGGATTAGTTAGTCCATGCACGAGAACACACATCATCCATTCTTGAAAGGAGGCAGAATATGAGATCGCTGAAAACGAAGGCTCGCCAACTCCCGCTGCTGCTGTTTACCGTTGTGCTGCTCTGCTCTGCTGTCGCGAATGCGGCCCAGGAGCAGCCCCCTGATCAGAACCAGGTTGGAACCACCGGGGAAGTCAGCTTAGATCTGAAGACTGCACAGGAAGTTCTGACAAGGATATATGCGTACCTGGCAGAGTACGGGCTGAAGATTGTCGGCGCCATAGCAATCTTCATAGTCGGACGCTGGCTCGCAAGGTTCTTCTCGAGGCTCGCGGGCAAGGCGATGACCAAGGCCAAGGTGGACAAGACTTTGGTGCGTTTCAGCGAAAATTTGTTCTATCTTGTCCTGCTCACGTTTGTCGTCATAGCCGCTGTGGCCAACATGGGCGTACAGACCACTTCGTTCATAGCCGTTTTAGGAGCGGCCGGCCTGGCAGTGGGCTTGGCTTTGCAGGGTTCGCTGGCCAACTTCGCCTCCGGCGTGCTGATGCTCATATTCAAGCCAATGAGAGTCGGCGACTTTGTGGAGGCAGGAGGAGCCAAAGGCACTGTCAAAGAGATAGGGATCTTCACTACGGTGCTGAACTCTCCCGACAACATCCGCATCATCGTGCCAAATTCCCAGGTTACCGGCAGCAACGTCAGCAACTACACGGCCAACGGGACAAGGCGCGTCGACATGGTCGTGGGCGTTTCTTACGAGGATGACTTGAAGAAAGCTCAACAAGTGATCGAAAATGTGCTGGCCGAGGATGATCGAATCCTTTCGGATCCGGCCCCGACGGTGGCGGTATCAGAACTTGGCGACAGCAGCGTCAACTTTGTTGTCCGGCCTTGGACCAAGGCCTCTGACTACTGGAACGTGCGCTTCGACACAACCGCCAAGATCAAACTCGCCCTCGACGAGAGCGGCATCACGATACCCTTCCCGCAGCGAGACATTCATATCAAGGGCGGAGCTTTAGGAGGTACGACGAAATAAACCCGGTAATCGGCGTTGGTAATTCAAGCACAACGAACGTCCTGCGTTGAGCGTTGAAAGAGCATAGGGCGGATGGCAACTTCGGGGCGGCACTGTGCACTCTTGACAAGCGCATCCATCACGCCAATAATCCGCGCCGTTCGGCAGTATTAAATCTTGTGCAGTGTACATGCTGCAAACGGCTTTGTGTCCACACACTTTGAAAGGGTAGCTCATGAGTCATCGAACTTTCATAACCTTGTTAGTTGTCCTGGCGTTCTCATCGGCCCTTTATGGCGACGAGTTGTTCTTGAAAAATGGGGATCGGCTCACCGGCAAGATAGATAAGCTTCTGGATGGGAAATTGGTCTTCAAGTCGGACCTCGCGGGTGAGGTGACCGTAGATCTATCGAACATACAGACTTTCAAAAGTGACTCTCGGCTGAAAGTTCACTTGAAGGACGGGACGGTTCTCGACCAGAAAGTTGCCAAAGCCGAGCCCAACCGGTTTGCCATCGAAGCCGATCAAGCACTAAAGGCTCAGGAGTTCGACCTCTCTTCGATCGTCTCGATCAACCCGCCGGCCAAACCCAAGCCAAGGTGGACGGGCAACATCACGGCCGGGTTCACCGGCACAACGGGCAACACCGAGACCGAAGCGGGTAATATCGGCATCAGCCTCACAAGGCGGACTGAGAAGGATCGAACCCAGGCTAGCTTAGATTTCGCCAAAGGACAGCAGGAAAGTCCGACAACCGGGGTCAAGACCATCACCGAAGACTGGTGGCGAGCAAAGGCCAAGTACGACTACTTCTTCTCGAAGAAGATGTACGGCTATGTTGACGGCCGTTACGAGATGGACAGTATCGCACTGCTCGATCGGCGCGTTCTAATAGGCGGCGGTGCCGGTTATCAGTGGATCGAATCCGCGAAAACAAACTTCTCAACCGAGGCCGGTATTGCATCCCTCTATGAGAAATTCCAGGGCGTCGCTACCAGCAGCAGTGAGCTCTCCATTCAGGCCGGCTACAACTTCGACAGGCAAGTGACTAAGTCCATCAAGTTCCTTCACGATCTTACGTACTACCCAAGCATCGATGACTTTACCGATTACTACATGACAACTACGGGCGAGCTTCGCGCCAATTTCACCAAGAACATGTTCACTAACTTCAAGGTGATCTTCAATTACGACGCAACGCCGGCCCCGGGCGCCCAGAACACCGACACAAAGTACATCTTCGGCGCGGGCCTAAACTTTTAGGCAGATCCGCTGAGAGGTCGGAAGATGTCGGCGGCTCACAAGTAAGAAGCGCCGAGCGCGATTTCGGCGCCGGGTCCGGGCATTCGAACGAGGTCGCACAGCCCAGTGAGACCTAAGCGCCCGAGCCATATCAGCGACACTCGACCGCAGGGGCCGTCACTGTACGGCCGTACAGGGGCAGCTTTCGTATGGCAGGTGTGACTGCGGCAAAGAAACTCACCGCCTGTTCATCTCAAACACCACCTGCGTCCGAAAATCAATCGGTTATTTGTGATTAAGAACGCGATGTCGGAAAAAAACGTTCCAGTGTCGCGTGTCACCGCTGAAGACTCTTGACTTTTGTGGCCAGATAGGGTATGCTATTACCATAGTCAAAGACTGGGGGTTGACTTGAACCTGATGGGGGGTGCTTCGAGATTCCTGTCTTAGGACGTACAAAGTCCACGGCTTCGTGCGTTGATGATATGGATTCGAAATTCCGACCGCATCCCATTTACGAGATCAAGTGGAGGTTGATGGGGCGATGAAACACAGCAATTCAACTGGTCGCCGATGGCAGGGCATGATTCTAATCGTCGCCGCGCTTGCGGTTGGCTTGCTCAAGCCGGCGTATTGCCAGAGCCCGGCCGTGCAGCTACTTCTCGAGCAAAGTCCGACCAAGGCCGGCACTATAACACCGAGCACGGGTCTGCACCACTTCGAACCCAACTCAAAGGTCATCGTGAGCGCGCAACCGCAGCCCGGTTTTCAGTTCGCGTACTGGCTCGGCGATGTGGGCGACCCAAAGGCCAAAAGCACCACCGTATATCTTGACGGATCGAAAGTCGTAGTTGCAGTCTTTAAGCCGGTTGAAAGCGTGCTTGGCTCTGCCGGCGGAGGCGGCGGTGGCAGCGGCACGTTCCCGGCGGCCCTTGACTACAGCAGACACGGTCTTAGCGGAGTTTCCGGTGCCCCGAGGACAATCGTTCCTGAAGGCGCATCAGAGGTTATGGCGGCAGTACCGGAACCGGCAACTGTGGCCCTGCTCGGACTCGGGGGCCTGGCCGGCGCCGTTCTTAGAAACAGAAAGTGATTGGCAAAGGGGCCACCAGGCCCGGGCCCGCGCAAACACCGCATCCCACACCGGGCGACAGGGCGCACCGCCACTTTCGGTCGTTCGAGCCGTGACCCGTGTCCACAACCATCACGTCTGAACCGTTTCCAACGAGGCACTCCGCACGGTAAGGCTTAGAACAGCCGGCTGCTGTCGAGCAGGAAGGTCACGGGGCCATCGTTGGTACTGCTGACGTGCATGTATTCGCCAAAGACACCTTTTTCGACAGGCACGCCCTGCTGGTCAATCAAGGCAATCACCTTTTCGTAAAGCTGCTGGGCCAACTCGGGCTCGGCTGCGGCGTCAAAGCCGGGCCGACGTCCTCGCCGGCAGTCACCATAAAGACTGAAATTGCTGACCAACAGAATGCCGCCGCCCACGTCAACCACGCTTCGATTCATTTTGCCGGCATCATCGGCAAAGATACGGAGGTTCACGAGCTTCTCGGCCATGAACTCAGCGTCTTGTTCGGTGTCACCTGCCCCAACGCCGAGGTACACCAGCAGGCCCCTGCCGATTTGCCCCGTTGAGCGGCCATTGACCCGGACCTCTGCCTTGAGTACCCGCTGTATGACTGCTCGCACGGCCCATAACCTCCTGCGATACTGCTGCACGCCGCCAAGGCTAAAACCAGGGCGACGCCGTTGCTCTTCGCACGCGTAGTTCGTCTATGACGGCGTTACCTCTGTGCGTCACGAGGTAAAGGACCAACTCGGCAATCTCGGCTGGTCCGATAAGTTCGTTCTTCTCAATATCAGGACGCACGTTCTGCACCATGTCCGTATCCACGCCGCCCGGGCAGATCACGTGAACACGCACATTCGAGGCCCGAAGCTCTTCAGCAAGCGCTATACTCATACCCCGCAGCGCGTGCTTAGACGCGGTATACGCACTCTGGAGCGGATAGCCCTTGACGCCTACAACAGAAGCGATGTTGACAATGTGTGCAGCTTCGGCCTTCCTCAGGAGCGGCAGAGCTTCCCGGCAAAGGATGAATGGCCCCCGCGCGTTTATTGCGTGGCAGCGGTCCCAATCCGACGTCTTTGTCTCTTCGAGTTTCGCCGAATGAGTTACCCCTGCGTTATTGATGAGTATGTCTGCCCGGCCGAATTTCTCGCCGGTCACTCTCGCAAGATTCTTGATGGATTCCTCGTCAGCCAGATCGGTGCCAACGATCTCCGCCTTGCCACCTGCCCCGCTGATCATACCAGCAGTCTCTCGAAGGCCCGGCAGCGAGCGCGCTGCCAGCACGATTGTCGCGGCCTCTTCGGCCAACGCCTTACTGATCGCCCTGCCAATACCCCTGGTGGCCCCGGTCACGAGAGCAACTTTTCCAGATAACCGCCCCGGCATCTCAGACTCCTTTCATCAATCGTGCCGGGATTATAATCAATAGCGCAAGCGAGCGATACCCCCCCCTTTTTCACCCCCAGAGTCGCGTTGTAACGCCGTCCATCGACCTTCGAAACCATGCCGGTGACAGCCTTGAGCGATGCACGCCGTCGCGCGCCTGACAATGCGGCCCCGCGATCTGTCTCGCGACGCGCGGCGGCCTCCAACCGGTTCCCGCTCCCTCAAAGCGGATCGTTGGGCCGTTCGGCGCTGTTACCTTCCCGGCCGCCGATTGCTGGGTGCGCCCCCATCCTGCATATACCCTTGCTGTCCTCTCATGCGAGGATCTCGCGTCGAGCCTCGCGGACCCTGCGGCTGGGTAAGAGATCTTCGTGCCTCCTCCATCTTGGCGATGCGCTGTGCGAGCCTCTCTTGCCTGCTCAGCAACACCCCGTCAATGGCCGCCGTCGTCTTCTTGGCCTCCTCCGCGACGGCGACTTCGCGTATCGAAGTCATCTCTGCCCAGATTCGATCGTGTACCGACCTGGCCAAAGTCGTCCTGTTATCCGTAGTTGCGCTGGTCCAATCGCGAACCTGATTTTCGGTCTCGGGGTCGAGGGGCTCGACACCGCTGGCCCCCGTGCTGGAGCGACTCGTTCCGGGCGCGACGCCCCGACCTGCATAGGGACCTTGATAAGATCCCGCTCCTGCCGGGAGCCCCCCTCTCGAACGTCCCTGCTGCTGATACCTTCCTCTGGCCCCTCTACTGGGCATCCTTCCCCGCCCGCGGCCGCGCATATCTTGTCCGCTCAACCTCTGCTCCCTTCTTTGGGCCTGTAGCTCCTTGTCGACCATAGCCGATCGCTTCTTCCTGCTGGCCAGCACATCATCGATCGCCTTCGTGGTCTTTTCTGCTTTCTCTTCGACGGCACACGTTCGGATGAAGGCAAGCTCAGCCGCGGCCTGCGTCTGCACGGCTCTGGCCAACGAGGTCCTGTTGTCCATCCTCCTCTGCAGCCAAGAACGCTCCACAGTCGTGCTCTTGCCTACGACCGTATCCACACCCTTCTGGAGGCCCGGAAACTCCTTAATCTTGGCTTTTATCTCATTGGGGTCACCGAGTACAAACGCTCTCGTTGCGGGCGCACGCGTGAGCTGCCGGCCCCGAGGCGCCACTTGACGCGCATTATTCGGATACGGACTGCCGGTCTCCGAATCACCGTAGTAGCGCCCGTCAGCGGGAAGTACGAGTGTGGGCTCCTTGGCCCCGTGCTGTAGCAACAGCTCGACCACTTCCTGCTGCCTCCGCCTCTCGGCCTTTGACAAAGCGTTCTCGCCCCGAGGGGTCTGAAGGTTCACATCGGCGCCTTTGGCAATAAGCACTTCCACGACATCTTTCCACCCGTGTTCTGCGGCGAAGTGCAGCGGTGTCTGCCCCGCACGGTCCCGGGCATTGATGTCGGCTCCCTTCCCGATAAGCAGAGTCGTCAACTCGGCGCTGCCTTTGAAGCAGGCCACGTGCAGTGCGGTCTGGCCGACACTGTCCGCAATCTTGACATCCGCACCTTTCTCTACAAGGTATTCTGCGATCTCTTTCTGCTGGCGCCGGATTGCAGTTTGCAACGGCGTCCAACCCTGTCTGTCCTGCGCATTTATGTCCGCGCCACCCTCGACCAGGGATTTCACTCGCTCAAGATTACCCTGCGTCGCCATTTGGTGCAGCGTGACAGCTCGCCCTGCCGCCGTTGCAACAGCCTGCTGCAACGAAGCCGACAACACGATCAGCGCGGCAACCTGCACTACTAACAACCGCGTCACGATATATCCTCCCGAAAACATGCTCACTTCATTCAAGACCTCTCGGCGGATAGCCCAGACCAATCAGGGGTCCCACCATCACACTCCGAGAACACCACGTCCTCTTGACACGCGGCCTACCACATCGAGCAGCGGTCACTGACACATTTATTATACGCTGATCGGCCCCTTATCGGAACCAAAAACTCCTTCGCATCACACTTTTGCCTCCGCATCTCAGATATCCTCTGTACAGGCAACGCCGATTCTCTCGGCGATACCTTCAAACTCATCCAGCGAGAAGAACTCAATAATTATTCTGCCCCGCTGCCCGTTCTTACGGGCCTCGATGCTCACCTTCGTTCCAAGCTGGCTGCTCAGCCTGCTCTCAAGATCCACGATGTGGGGCGGCTTCCAGCGCCCGGAGGAGCCGCGCTCGCTGGCCCCCGTAACGTACCTGCGGACCAGCCTCTCGACCTCGCGCACGCTAAGGCGGCCTGCCAGTGCCCTGTTGGCGAGCTTTCGCCTCAGTTCATCTGTCGGCAGCCCCAGAATCGCCCGCGCATGACCCATGCTAAGGCGACCATCGCCCAGCATCTCCTTAATCTCCTCAGGTAAGTCAAGTAACCGCAAGTAGTTAGCGATAACCGAGCGGTCTTCGCCAAGCCGTTCCGCCGCGTCGGCCTGGGTCAGCGAAAACGTCGTTATGTAGTTCTGGTATGCCTTCGCACGCTCGATTGGACTCAGATCCACTCGGTGTATGTTCTCCACCAAGGCCAGCTCAAGCAGCTGCTCGTCGCTGGCCTCGCGCACCAGCGCGGGAACAGTTGCAAGCGACGCCAGTCGCGCCGCCCGGAATCGACGCTCTCCCGCAATCAGTTGATAGCCCGAGCCGGCCCTGCGGACCACAATGGGCTGGATGATCCCGTTGGCCTTTATAGATTCGGTCAATTCTGCCAGTTCCTCCTCGTTCCAGATCGTTCGAGCCTGGTACGGATTCGGCGATATGGCTTCGACGCCGATCTCCTGCATGGACCTATGTAACTCCTTGTCTGGAGGGAAGTTAGGGCCAGCGATCGCCGCATTTGACAACGAAGGCCCCTGCACCGCCCCTTCAGTTATAGGACCTAACAGCGACTGAAGACCCCTGCCGAGGTGCCTTGGCTTTTCTCCCTTCTTGTTGGCCATGATAATCCTCCTTCATAACCAAATGACAAGCAATACCCATTACTTGGCCTATCATAAACGACAAGCGCGCGCCGTCTCAAATACTATTTCGGACGTTCCAATGGATATTCTGCAACTTTCTCGGAACCTGCAGTCTTTCTTGGGTCAGATTGTTCCACGTGAAACATCGTCTCGTTCGATGACGGCATGCGTGTCTCGCATGTGGCCCCGATGAATGTTCGCTGACATGCAGACCATCCCGCCCTACGATTCTCAACACCTAAGGCGCAGATTGAGGATCCAGCCCTCGCCTTCCTTGCCGCCCGCGATTCGGCCTGCGAAACGTCCCACAGCTCCACCCGACCCTTCCATTGGTCTGCGGCGCATCGTCCGAAATCGGCGGCCGCCAAGCCCGCCATGAACCGTCTTCCGTCACAACGCGGTCGCCTTATCCGCTGGCCCAACTGTCCGCGGCAGCTACGTCAGGTACCCAGCAGGCGTACGAGGAGGTTCACTGTCTGGGACGAAATCCTGCATGATCATGCCGGAGACACCCATCCGTGCACCTTCGTCCAGGTGCTCCCGCATGCCCATCCGCCTGGTGTCCGTAACGCCCGCTCACATCCCGCCACCGCCTGCCCACATCCCGCTGCCGCACGGCAGCTCCTGTCCGCGCGCCGCGATGCACCCCGCAGCCTGCGCCAACCCCGATCGCTTCCCACCACAGCATCCCCCTGTCCACCGACCCATGCGCAATCCCACCCACCGCCGCCCTCCCAACGGACCGCTTTGACGCACTCTCATGCCCTGCCCATCCACTGCACTGAAAGATCTCCCGAACGGGCGTCAGCATCCCTGTCAGTGTCAAAGCTGCGCCTCCCCCATCGGCGACATGGGTCCCCTTGACGTCGGACGTCACGGCTCCTCTGCAGCAAGACCCATGCGTGAGCACGCTTCATGAACTCACGCAAGACGAATTGCTCAACGGTCCCCGTCCAGCCTCCCCAGCCAACCAGGGGGCCGGCCTCTACACGCCGTGCTACATCCCGGGGACTTACCATGTTCCACGTGAAACACCCGCGCTCGGAAACCCAGGCCAAACGCCACCCCAAGCAACAGCAAGCACGACCACTCTGACAATATTTGTTGTGTGTCAACCTATTATGTTAACGACTGCTCCACATACAGTACTGCGTGTTCTCTCGTTCGGCCTTGCACACCGGACAATACCGGTCTGGAGTGCCCTCGTTTACCCCGAGCACGCGGGCCAGGCGTCCATGCGGCATGCGCAGATCCGCTCTTTTCGCCGCGCGCGGACGTCAACGGCACCGATCCAGAAGACGCCGAAGCAACGAGATCCGCTGAGCGATTGTGAATGTGAACGCATTCACATAGTTCTTGTTTGTGCGTCGGCGATGGACAAGCGCCTGGGCAGGGCGATTCTTGTCCGGTCCTCTCGGGAAGGAATGGAAACGGGGCAGGGAAAGTACCGCGCCGGTGTTAGTCTGGAGGCGGCTCCTGGACGTGGGCCAGCGTACCGCCAAATGCTATGCACGAATCACTACTCACATGGAAGGCACGAGTGCACAAGACGCGAACGGACGGTATTACGAATCAGAATGCGGGGCAGCCATACATAGCACATCTATGCATACTGTGACAGGTGGCCGGCCGGATGGCGGCGGCTACGCCGACGATCGCGCAGGGACCGCGTTTCAAGGCGAGTCGGGGGTGATGCCCGCAGGAACAAAAGAGGGGTGGAGTTGCGGAGGCGGAGGCAAGTGGAGCGCGGGAGGGAGAGTGAATGGCAAACCGAACGGTCGAAGCTGCAGCGACAGAAGGGGCGGGCAATTCATACCCTGGTGGGCGGGATGGAAAGTGCGGCTTTGCCGGCAATGTGAACGGCAGCGGGATGGTCGTTACCAAGAACTTGTCAATTATGGCTTTTCAGTATCGGCAACGGCACTTGCGGCCAATTCAAAGGCGCCCGGCAAAACCGCTGAATGTGTGGATTACGGCTCTAACAGGCCTGATAACGAGGGCACCGTCTTGAGGATGGTCCTCGTGCTGCTGAAACTCAAAGCGAAATCATTGTCACACGGCAGAGCTGCGCACGCGATTGCAGGGGTTGCACATTGATCATCCGCCACGTTTGGGACGATTGTGCTGAGGGGGCTCCAGTAGCGGATATTTTTCTTGAAATGGAGCCAGCCAGTTTAGTATAAACAAGTGTGGCTAAGGCACGGGAGTCCTTGTACTGTGAGGAGGGCATCCGGTGCCGTTGCGGTCTGGAAATGGGGCGTATCGCGAAGAACGCAACCGGCCAGACCGCCAAGGTAGGACGCATTTGATCGAGTTGTCGAGGGGAGGAGGAAGAGTCGGGTGGTTTGCTCATCTTCCATTTCTTGAACACAGGCCAGAGCCCAAGGTTTGAGTCTGCCCTTGGGGCTCCTGTGGGAGGGCCGTTTGTTGCAGGTTCGTTCAGAACAAGGGCTCAAGGGCCAGGCGACTATGGAAGTGTTTTCGTACCTGGCCAAAGTATCGTAAGTCGGACCTTTAAGGAGGACTATCATGGCTAAGAAGTTGATCTGCTCAGTGATTCTCGCGATGGCCTTGGCTCAGACAGGCATAGCCAATGGCTGGGACCCTAACACCGATCCCAATCTTGTCGGATGGTGGCCGTTTGATGAGGGCGCCGGCGATACTGCCCACGACCTCAGCGCGAGCGGCAACGACGGCACCCTTGTGGGCAGCCCGGCGTGGGTGACCGGCAGGATAGGCGGTGCCCTGGAGTTCTTCGATACCGACTGGGTGGACTGCGGCAACCCGCCGGAACTGGCGATTACCGGGCCGATCACGATCGCCTGCTGGGTCAACCCTTCGGGATTCGTAGGTAGGCAGAGCTTTGTCGCGAGAGACGCTTCGTACGTATTCAAGGTCCATGAGGGAGGTTTACTTGCCTTCACTACGCCTGGTATCCTTGATCACCAGAGCGCGAGTACGGTTTTGCAGGCCGGGAAATGGCAGCACGTGGCCATCACCTTCCTGCCAAGCCAGGCCACGGGGGCGGTATTCTATCTGAACGGAGTCGAAACTGATCGAATGGCCAGTTCGGCGATGAACGCGGGTACGGGACCGTTTCGCATGGGCACCAATCAGTGGTCCGAGACTTACGACGGTTTGATTGACGACGTGAGGGTCTACGATCGGATACTCACAGCGGACGAGGTGAAGGCGCTCGTGCCGCCGCAATTGAAGGCCTTTGAACCCATCCCGGCCGACGGTGCCACCGGCGTTGATACGCCGCTGATGCAGTGGTCGAGTGGCGATACGGCAGCGTCCCATCTCGTGTACTTCGGGACAGATCCCGACAACCCGACGTTCATAGGTGAACAGACCTGGATGGTGTACTGGCATCCGGCCGGTCTTACGCCGGGGACGACGTACTACTGGCGGATCGATGAGAAGGAGGCCGACGGGACGATACGCACGGGCGATCTCTGGAGCTTTACGGCTGCGCCTGCGACCGCCCACAATCCCAGTCCCTGCGATGGTATGAAATGGATCGACGTAGACGAGGACATAGCCTGGAGTGTCGGTCTTGGTTCTTCCTCACATGATGTGTACTTCGGCACCGATGAAGCTGCGGTGGCCAATGCCGACCCGAGCGTGTTCGTAGGTAACATGCCAGCTCGAAGCTACGATCCGGGGCCCCTCGCGCAGGAGACCACCTACTACTGGCGTGTCGATGAGCAGAGCCCCACCGGCACGCACGAGGGCGCGGTCTGGAGCTTCACCACCGCGGGGCCGGTACCTTCCAACGCGGGCTTGAAGGGGCAGTACTATCATTATTCCGGTGGTGCCTCTCCCAGTCGTGTCGATGCCTTCAGCAATCTGCGGCTGACCCGCATCGACCCCGAAGTCAACTTCAACTGGGGCGATCCCGGTTCTCCGGATCCTGCGGTCAACGTTGACAACTTCTCGGCAAGATGGCTCGGTGAGATAGACATACCGACTACGGCGGCCTGGACCTTCAGCACCAACACCGATGATGGCGCGCGTCTATGGATTGATGAGCAGCTTGTCGTTGATGCGTGGGTGGACCAGGGCATCACTATGCACAGCAGCGACCCGATCGAACTGACTACAGGGCGCCATTCCATCAGAATGGAATACTACGAAAACGGTGGGGGTGCGACTGCGCAACTGTATTGGGAAAGCTCATGCGTACCGCAGCAGATCATTCCCTCTGTGGCGCTGTCGCCGCCGCTGCGGGCCAGCGACCCGAAGCCGGCTGACGGATCGACCGGTGCCAAGGACACCCCTACGCTCAGCTGGACCCCCGGCGAGAAGGCCGCCCAGCACGACGTCTATGTCGGCACAGACCAAGCCGCTGTTGCTACCGCCGATACTGCAACGGTCGGGATATATCGCGGCCGCCAGTTTTCTACGAAGTACGTTCCTCCTGAAGCACCACTTGAGTGGGAAACGACTGTCTACTGGCGCATCGATGAGGTTAATGGCGTCGATATGTGGCAAGGCAATGTCTGGAACTTTACGGTAGCGGACTACATTGTTGTTGACGATTTCGAGGACTACAACGATTACTCACCGGACCGAATATTCCAGACGTGGTTGGACGGCTGGGGCTACACGGACCCGCCACCCGGCAGGCTGGGCAACGGCACCGGCTCGACTATCGGCTACCTGGCCGCTCCATTTGCAGAGCAGACTATCGTTCATGGTGGCGCGCAGTCCATGCCGTATGGCTTTGACCTCACAGTCTTCCCGTTCTATGCAGAGGCCGAACGCGAGTTCCTTGTCACACAGGACTTCACGAGAAAGGGCGTCAAGTCTCTGTCAGTGTGGGTCTACGGCGATCCGAATAGTGCAGCTGCACCGCTGTACATAGGTCTGCAGGACAGTGCCGGCACCCGCAAAGACGTTCCCGATACCGTTAGCAGTCGGGCGCAGACGACCAGTTGGCAAGAGGTCCATTTTGAGCTCAGCAAGTTCGCGCCCGTGAATCTTGCCTCTGTCAAGAAGATCTACATTGGCGTCGGCAACAGGCTCAGTCCCTCGGTTGGCGGTACGGGTAACCTGTTCGTTGACGATATCAGGCTGTACGGGCCACGATGCGTTGCGTCACTCGCCAAGCCGGCCAACGATCTCAACGACGACTGCGTGGTTGATTATCTGGACCTTCAGATACTGACTGACAACTGGCTGATCAGCACCTATGAGGTTAGCCCGGCAGATCCGGGGACTGCTAATCTGGTGGGACACTGGACGTTTGACAACGCAGTCGACCTCGGCGCCGACTCAACGGGCAACAATAACGGTACGCTCAGCGGCAACGCCAGCCAATCTGCAAATGCCAGGGTTGGTTCCGGCTCTCTGGCACTTGATGGTGACGCCGATTTCATAAATGTCCGGGGGGGGGCCTTCTTCAGCGCGCTTGATGACGACGGCGACGGCTTCACTATTGCCGCCTGGGTGCAGTTCGCCTACCGACCGGGGTCGTCGATAATGCGCGTATTCTCAACGAATATGTCAGCCGGCGGTTCCGGCGGCTGGGGCTTCGGCATCATGCACGCGCCTGCGCGCCTCAGGTTTACAACGTACGGCATCCAGGACTATGACACGGGCGATCTGAGCCACCACCTTCTCCCTGATCAGTGGGTGCATGTGGCGGCTGTGTACAAATCCGACGGTGACGCTGATTTCTACATTGACGGCTCGTTGGCCGAAACCATTGCGGGCAATTTCTCTATGAACGACACCGAGGGCTTCCTCATCGGTGCTCTTGCGGCACCGACAGCGCCCGAATGGTTTGACGGCCTGATCGACGACGTTCGCATCTACGACGCTGAGCTTTCTCAGGGTCAGCTCGGCTCACTTGCCGGCAAGACGGCGCCGTATAACCAGGACATATCTCTGCTCTTGACGCCGCGGGATCCTGCCATCAACGCCTATAATGACGCCACGATTGACTTGAAGGACTGTGCTGTTATGCTGGATCAGTGGCTGGCTGAGCTGTTTTGGCCCGCGCCATAGCGTTTTTTTGCAGCAAAACTGGGATGTCAGCCGACGACAATGTGCTAATTCGGGGCCTACGCCGGTTCTTGGCACAGGCTCCGGCTATTTTCACCCGGGATAGGGCTTGAGTGCCAGATATTTTCCTTGCAAGGAGGACGTGAGGCTTGGTATACTGTTCTAAGATCTGCGAATTTTCGTTCTCTACAGGCAAATTTTGGTGGTTCCTCAAAAGAGGAGGAGGAGCACCGTCGTAGGTGCGCTTACGGATGGCGCGCGGTGTCTGCGAACGGCAGCCTCTACCCATCAGTTGACATCCTGTGTCGGGTTCTCCAAGGAAGGAGGTAAAATGGGAACCTGAGCGATTTTGGCGCGCAAACACGAGCGGTTGGTTAGAGGTCGCTGATAGGTGTTATTGTTTTGGGTTGTCCGAGACAGGCCTCGCGGGACGTATACGTCGGGAGGGTTGACTCGGGCAAGAGGAGATGTTTTGGTGCGTAGCCAGAACACAACCATTCTATCCGTATTTTAAGGAGGACTATTATGTGTAAGAAACTAGTCTTAGTTTACCTTGTCTTGGTGCTGGGCCTGGCCACTAACACGTTGGCACAGGATCCAGCGGCCCAGGATATCGGCAATCCCGCTATACCCGGGAGCGTCGTCACCGACGGCGTCACCTGGGAGATTTCGGGTTCCGGCCATGATATCTGGGACAATGCGGACGATTTCTTCTACGTGTTCCGGCCACTGGCCGGTGATGGAGAAGGGTATGCTCGCGTCGTCACCCACCCTGGCCCACACGCTTGGTCGAAGGTTGGTCTGATGATCCGAGAGTCGACCGCTGGCGGTTCCAAGAACGTCAACATTGTGTTGACGGGCGCAAATGGCGTCGGGACGCAGTGGCGCGATTCGACCGGCGGCGGTAGTGCCAACACGATGACCGGTGGGGTTAGCGCACCTGTCTATCTGAGGATAGAGCGTATCGGCGACCTGATCAACACCTACTATTCGCCGAACCCCGCGTTCTGGATTCCGCAGCACTCGATGACCCTCTCGATGAACACCAACGTTCTGATCGGGATGTGCGTGACCTCACACGATGACAGTACTCTGACGACGGTCACGTTCGACGACGTCAATCTCACGGCTCCGGCGTATCCGGCGGCTTGGAATCTGAGCCCGCCTGATGGCGTGGTGATCGACCCGGCCGACGGTGTCACACTTAGCTGGATGCCTGGCGATGGCGCTGCTTCGCACGATGTGCGCTTCGGCAAGACCAGTCCCCCGGACGTCGCGGTCAACCAGGCGGAGACGACCTACGATCCCGGCACCCTTGACGGTGGTGCTGTGTACTACTGGCAGATCGATGAGGTCGCAGGCGACGGGACCGTAACCCCGGGCGAAGAGCGAATGATCACAACTGTTCGCCCCGGAACCGGTTCCATTACCCGCGAGGTCTGGTGGAATGTTGGCGGGACGGACATTCCTACTTTGGTGAACGATGCCCGCTATCCGGACAACCCAGATGAGGTTGGCGAGGTAACGTCGATGGAGACCCCGTGGGACATCGCCGACAACTACGGCGTCAGGCTTCACGGGTACCTCGTTCCGGAGACCTCAGGCGATTATACGTTCTGGGTCTCTGCCGACGACAACTGCCGGCTGTATCTGAGCACGACCGATAGTCCGTGCGACGCGGTTGAAATCGCCGGTCATAACGATTGGACGGGTGCACGCCAATGGTATGGCAGGGGCGAGTACAAGTCCGACCCGATCCCGCTGGTAGGTGGCGAGAAGTATTACATCTCGGCCATCATGAACGAAGGCGGTGGCGGTGACAACCTGGCGGTGGCCTGGGCAGGTCCCGACCAGCCGAATCCGCCCTCTGGCGACGGCGATGCGTCGGCGATCATCAGTGGCTACTACCTGATGCCTTTCGTGCAACTGTGGGCAACGAGCCCGAACCCGGCTGACGGCGCCACGGGAGTGGACATTGCACCAACTCTTAGCTGGACCGGTCCGGCAGGGGCTGATTCGTACGATGTGTACCTCAATGGCGCACTTGTAGGCAGCACTACCGATACCAGCATGGCTGTGGGACCTCTCATGATGGTAGAGAGTTACACATGGTCGGTCGATGTGATCGCCGGTGGCGAAGTTGCCGAAGGCTGTGTCTGGAGCTTCTCGACTGCCGACAACCGTGTCATAGACAATTTCGACGCCTACACGCTTATCCCAGTGGCTCCTCCGGGGCAAAGCCAGATCGGCGGCGGCCACACTGTTGAGGCCGTAGACCCCGGCGATGCCGATCTGCTGGTCGATTTGAGGGCCGAGGATCTGTCTGATGGCGTGGCAACAACCTGGCCGAACCGTGGATCCCTTGAGGACTTCACGGCAAACGGTGCCCCCGTTGTTGGAGAGGTTGACGGTGTTAAGGCCGCAACGTTCGACGGTACAAGCTGGTTCGACGGGCCGGTAACACCGGCCGGTCTCGAAGGTGGCAGCGACCGTTCGGTCGTAGTGGTGGCGTATAATCCGGAAATAGCAGGAGAAGAAACGACTGTCTCCTGGGCCCACCGTGGCGGACCGGATAGTACCAATATGTCCTTCAACTACGGCAACCACGATACCTGGGGTGCGGTCGGCCACTGGGGCGCCGATGGTGACACAGGCTGGTGGGGCAGCAATGCGCCCGCCCCTGCAGCCAACACGTGGTGGAACCTGACCTACACTTATGATGGCGCCGCTATCCGTGTCTATGTCAATGGCGAACTCGAGAGTCTCAACCCGGTCGCGCTGAACACCCACGCCGGCAATATCATTAGGGTCGCCGCTCAGGGCGACGGTACCGGTGCGGGTGTGGAAGGTGGTCTTAATTACACCGGCTCCATCGCAGAAGTGCGTGTCTACGACGATGCTCTGACGGAAGGTGAGGTCAGATACCTTGCCGGCGCGGGCGATCGTTCCGTACCGCCTGCCTATGGTCCGTTGGTGGCACACTACGAGTTTGATAGTGACGCCAGTGACAGCTCCGGCAACGGCTATGACGGCACCCTTATGGGTGATGCGGCTGTCGCAGACGGCATGCTGAGCCTGGACGGAGATGTTGATTACGTTGATCTGGGCGACCTCGACGTTCGGGTGGCCGGCTACACGCCTCGCAGTCTTTGCTTCTGGGCCAAACCCGATACGGTCGGCGGCGCGTGGTCCTGGCCCGTAGCTTTTGGTAAGAACGGCACAGGTCAGGCCTTCTTCGCCGGTAGGAACGCCGATGACCTGGTCGCCGGCGGCTACGGCGATGATATCTGGATCAACGATTTCTGGGCTCCGGATGTCTGGCACCACATGTGCCTGACCTACGATGGCGCCACGGCGCGACTGTATGCCGACGGTGAGTTGTTGGTCGCATCGGCGAGAAACTGGAGCCTGAATCCGGCCGTTGCCTACATCGGAGCACAGGTCAATCCTGGGCCCAACGAGTGGTGGGACGGGCTGGTCGATGATGTACGCATCTACGACATTGCTCTATCGGATGCCGAGGTTCTTGCGGTTTCTGGCCTTCCCAGTGCCAATCCGATAACCGACACATGGTCGGACTGGGGTCTCGTGACGGCGGTCGGTGGCGACGGAACCATGAAGATTGAGGCAATCGGTTTGGAAGGTCTGCCGTACTTCATGGGTGACGCCAGCCGCGATCTCCCGTTCGCTGATTTGACCGCAGGCGATGGTAAGGCGCTGTCGGTATGGGTCCAAGGCGATTCCGGCAATGTTGCCGAGTTCATGTACATGACCCTGTCGGATGGCAGCGGTGCAAGTGCATCGGTGCTGAACGATTCGGTTGACCTGGCCAGCGGTGACTGGCAGGAGTGGAACATCGCTCTGGATGACTTCGAAGGCGTTGATGTGTCCGATGCCGCCCAGATTGCTATCGGCATTGCCGGTCTTGACGGCGCCACAGCCGATGTTGTGGCCTTTGATGACCTCGCGGTGTACACCGGCAGATGTATGCCCGACCTGTTGAAGCCCGTAGCCGATCTTAACAACGACTGCGTGGTTGATCTCGCAGACCTCGAGATAATGGTAGGCGAGTGGGGCCGTGGGATACTGCAGCAGGATTGGGAACATCGCGTTGCCTACTGGGACAGCCGATATCGAACGAATTGGGCCAGTGAGGACGATTCCGTAGCCGTGCGAGACGGTCTGGTCGCCGCCGGCTATACGGTTGTCGATGCCGACGAGCTCAAGACGTGGATGGATGCCCGCATCGCTGACGGGGCGCCGAGTGTGGTGGTGCTCTGTCGGGATAACGCACCGGACACTGTTGTAGAGTCGGTAGATGCTGATTGCACGCTTCGAAAGTATCTCGATGCAGGCGGCAAGCTTGTCTTCTACGCCGATATCCCCTTCTGGGACATTGGCCACGCGGATGGTACCTGGGACAACCCGGGTGCTGCCGGCCAGGCGAATATACTGGGAATTGGTAACGTGGACCGTTGGGACACCAACAACACAGTCACTATTACGCCTACCGGGGCCGGTTGGGGACTCACTCAAACGTGGGCCTCGCTCAGGGCTAATGATCCTACCGGTCTCACTGTCTTGGCCACAGATGACCTAGGATATGCCGCGGCGTATGTGAAACATTATCTGCCGGGCGATGCGTCCCGCGGATTTGTTCGCCTGTACGACCGAACAGGTGCTGAGCTTGTCCCGGTCGATGACATTGTACGTGCGGCAGAGTCCAAGGGTATCCTTGTGTCTGACCTGAACGGGGACGGCACGGTCGGATGGCCGGATCTGTACCTGATGTTGGATGAGTGGATGCTCGAGACGCCGTGGCCGAATTAGTCGCGGTCGAAACGAGCATGATTGTATTGCCGCTGGCGCGGCAATGAAGTAAACAATTCGCAGTAAGGCTGAGTGGTCAGCCGACGATAGTGTAAGAATTCGGGGCCTATGCCGGTTTGGTATAGGCCCCGGTCGTTTTCACCCTGGCGAACAGATGATGAAATGACGGTTGCGTATCCGATTTGCCTGTGGTATAAGGGTGCACCATTGCTGACAATTGTCAATCAACTCACAGTCGGTGGTAAATAACAGATACGATGGAAACAGCAGAATTAAAATCAGCGATAACAGAGCTGGTGGCCCGGTTTGACAAAATCCGGGACTGGCTTTGACTTGCCGAACAAAAGGTCCGAACTGACGAAGCTGGAAAAGGAGATGTCCAAAGAAGGGTTCTGGGGCAGTCCTGATTCGGCGCAATCCGTAGTATCCCGGTTGAGCGCGCTGAAATCGGTAGTCGATCCGATAGAGGAATTGCAGCGCGAGGTGCAAGATCTGGCGGAACTGTTCGAGTTGGCGGCAACTGAGTCAGACCGGGACGAGCTGGAGCAGTTGGAGGACGATTTCGCGGCGCTGAAGAAAAGATGCGACGAAATCGAATTGACCGGGTTGCTGTCGCGGCCCGAAGATTCAAAGAACTGCTTTTTCAGCATCCATGCAGGTGCGGGAGGGACCGAGAGCTGCGACTGGGCCAACATGCTGTTGCGAATGTATTCGCGCTACTTCGAGTCGAACAAGTACAAGTTCGCAGAGCTGGACATTACGCCGGGTGAAGAGGTGGGGGTTCGGTCGATAACGCTGCAGGTAAGAGGGCCTTTTGCGTTCGGCAAGCTCTCGTGCGAGGTGGGTGTCCACCGGCTGGTCAGGATAAGCCCTTTCGACGCCCAGAACCGGCGGCATACAAGCTTCGCTGCGGTGGATTGCATACCGGAATTCGACGAGGACATCGGCGTCGAAATAGACGAAGAAGACTGCCGGATAGATTTCTACCGTGCCAGCGGAGCGGGGGGCCAGCACGTCAACAAGGTAAGCTCGGCAGTCAGAATCACGCATATACCAACGGGCATCGTTGTTCAGTGCCAGAATGAACGAAGTCAACACAAGAACCGCGCGCAGGCGATGAAGGTGCTCAAGGCCCGATTGTATGTGCTGGAACAACAGAAACGAGACGCCGAGGTTGCCAAGCTGTACGGTGATAAAGGTGAAATCGCGTGGGGCAATCAGATACGAAGCTATGTCATGCAGCCCTATCAAATGGTAAAGGACCACCGGACCAACCATCAGACTGGCGATGTCCAGGCCGTTCTGGACGGAGAGGTCGACGCTTTCATCGAAAGCTACTTGCGACACAGGGCCAAGAATAAAGCAAAAAGCTAAAGGTCAGGGAAGATGAGAAACATCATCGACGTACAACTCAAGACGCGTAGGGCTGCCGCTACAGAGTACAGGGCCGACATGCTCGTGCTGGGAGCGTTCTCGGACGAGAAGAAACTCGATAAGGTGGGCAGAGCTATCGACAGCCGGCTCGACGGCGCGATTGAGCGAGTTATCAAGCTTGGAGATTTCAAGGCAAAGCTGGGCACCAGCGCCGTTGTCTATGGCAACGAGAAAATCGGTGCCAAGCGGGTGATGTTGGTCGGTCTAGGCGAGAAGAAAAAGGCCACCGTTGATGCGGCTCGCAAGGCGGCGGCGAACGCCAGCAAGAAGGCGGTAGAGATGAAAGTCCAAACGCTCGGCTTGGCGATACACGCCGCTTTTGCGAACAGGTTTCAGCCAGCTGTGATTGCCAGAGCGATGGCAGAGGGGACGTATTTCGGCAGCTATCGATACGACGAATTTGTCACTGCAAATGAGGACGGCCGATTGGATTCGCTCAAGGTTGAGCTCATCGACCCTGACCCAATAAGAACGAAGAAACTGAGCAAGGGGCTTGCAGCCGGCGCCGCTATCGGCCGGGCGCAAAGCTACGCCCGAACGTTGGCGAACCGGCCGGCCAATGTCATAGACCCGCCCGAGCTCGCAGCCCTTGCCAGGAAGCTCGCTCGAGACTCCAAGAACCTCACCTGCACCGTCTTCGACGAGAAGCAACTGGCCGCAAAAAGAATGGGCGGCATTCTTGCAGTTGGGTCTGGCTCGCAAAGCAAGCCGAGATTCATCATCCTGAAATACACCCCACCCGGCAAAGTTGCAGCCGGCAGGCCTGCGGTGGCGTTGGTTGGCAAGGCGATAACATTCGACTCAGGCGGGATAAGCATCAAGCCAGCAGCGAATATGGACCACATGAAACTCGACAAGACAGGAGGAATCGCTGTCTTAGGCACGATGAAAGCAGTCGCAGAATTGGGGCTGGCCCTCAACGTTCTCGGTATAGTCCCATCGGCAGAGAATTTGCCGAGCGGGTCGAGCTATCGGCCCGGCGACATCATCACAACCTTTAGCGGCAAGACCGTCGAAGTGCTGAATACCGACGCAGAAGGGCGAATGATACTCTGCGATGGACTTGAGTATGCGGTCAAACAAAAATGCGATATCATCATTGACATCGCGACGCTAACGGGCGCCTGCATGGTCGCATTGGGCAAGTACATGGCCGGGCTCATGGGCAACAACGAGAAGCTGATAAAGCAGCTACAGAAAGCAGCAGAGGGCAGTGGCGAAAAGGTCTGGTCTATGCCAAGCGGCGATGAGTACGCAGAGGAGATGAAAAGTAAGATAGCCGACCTGCGAAACATCGGCAGCAAGTGGGGCGGAGCCTGCACCGCCGCGGCCTTTCTGAGACAGTTTGCGGGAAACGCAAAGTGGGCACACCTTGACATCGCCGGTATGGATGTCTTCCAAGAGCCAACGGAATATGCGGCACCGGGCTCCAGCGGGTTCGGCGTCCGGCTGCTCACCACTTATCTGATGAATCTGGTGGAAGGTAAAACATGGTAGGATCGGTGGTGATTTAGCTACGCTTCGTCCGGATCCGGCCACCAGCAATCCGGGATGCCTTAGGTTAGAAGTATGGTCAAGAAACGCAAGAGAATGGATCCTGACAGAATCCGACGGGCGGTTAGAGAAATACTCCTTGCGGTCGGTGAGGACACCGGGCGCGGGGGCGTCAAGGACACCCCGGAACGAGTGGCCAGGATGTACACGGAACTTCTCGGTGGGATGCACGAGGATCCGAAAGAGCATCTTGAGAGCGTATTCACCGAGAACTACGACGAAGTTGTCCTGCTGCGAGACATACCCTTCTACAGCATCTGTGAGCACCACCTGCTGCCGTTCATCGGTTCGGCTCACGTAGCATATTTGCCCACAGGTTCTGTGCTTGGGGTCAGCAAGCTAGCGCGCATTGTGGACTGCTTTGCCCGACGACTCCAGACACAAGAGAGACTTACGGGCCAGATAGCGGATTTCATAATGGAAGGTCTGAGTCCACAAGGAGTGGCGGTCGTGCTGGAGGCTTCCCACAGCTGCATGACGATTCGCGGGGTGAAGAAGCCGGGGTCGGCCATGGTTACGTCCGCACTGCGGGGGATATTCAAGAAAGATCCTAAGAGCCGAAACGAAGTTTTGAGCCTGATGCGTAACGGCGGAAAATAGGGAGAGCGTGTCATGCATGTGCTGGGTCGCCACGTGCGGTTTTCGATTGATCCCTTTTCGCCTGCAGAAAGTCCGGGTTTCAATCCGTATGCGTCCAAGCCGACGGGAGAAGGTCTGTCAATATTCCTTCAGTTGAGTGTGGAGGTAGGCGGTGAGATTGAGCCCGCCACCGGATTCGTGGTCAACGTGACGGATATTGACGAGACCGTGCGTATATACGCAGTCCCCCTATTTGCCGAACGAATAAGCAACGATTTCAGAGCGGGCACGCACTCCGGCTTTTCCGAGATAGCTGAACTGCTGGGCTTGGCCTGGGACCGATTAGCCAACAGGTTCGGCACGGCAGAGCTACGCAAGCTAAGTTTGAAGTTAAACCCTTTCAGAGAAATAGCAATGGACTCAGAGGACTTGCAGATGGTCTACTTCAGTGAAAAATTTGAATTTGCGGCGATGCACAAGCTCTGGAACGATGACTTCTCTGAGCAGCGCAATTTTGATGTTTTCGGCAAATGCGCAAACCCTGCCGGCCATGGACACAATTACATTGTCGAGGTCACGATAAGAAAACAGAAGGGGGACAAGGCCTTATCTGCAGGTGAGTTTGAGAGAATAGTCGACAACGAACTTATACAAGTCGTTGACCACAAGAATCTGAACGCCGACGTCGCCGAGTTTCTCGAAACCAACCCAACAGTCGAGAACATTGCCACCTTTGCCTGGGAGAGGCTCGCCGATAAGTTCAGGCCGGCATCGCTTTATCGCATCACGGTCTGGGAGAGCGACAGGACATACTGCTCGTACTACGGATAGGGCTGGGGGCGCGAGAGCCAATTGGCCGTGAAAGGGGCCAGATCCAGAAAGTTCAGAACGTCATCTCCGTTTGACTCCAGACCGGTGCCAGCTGAAAAACTAAGCCAGTGCCCGGCAAGAAAGGACATATCCCGAAAGTCCACTGTCGCCGAACCATCCACATCACCGAACAGCTTGTGAAACCTTATCGTGTACGTCCCGTCCGCCGGGTCATCGTCATCGTCGAGCAAAGTCAGGCCTGTCGCATCAGTAATCGTCGCGCAACGAAGCCGCACACTATAACGGCCGTCGGGTAATGTCGGTGACAATAGCAGAATCAGCGACCGCGTGGCGGGATCGTAGCGGAATCCAAATCGGCTCATCGGCACGGCGCCAAGCGCGTCCTCTTCAAGCAAAACGTCATCCCGAGACACACTGACATCGCGGCTTAGCTCAATCTCAATACTGCCAATGTGCGAGCGCTGTGTTTGGCCTCCGGCGATCCGAACGTCCGCCACGTAGAGACCCGGGTCGATCTGGCCCTGGGCTTCGAGTTCCATAATGGTCGTGAAGCCTCTGGCGCCGCCGGGTGTGCCTATGACGCGTATTGCCTCGCCAACAATCGGTGGAAAGTCAAACGCAATTGTCTGATACATCTTGAGCCGGTCCAGAGCCGGCGTCATCTGCAATGCGGCAGGCTCGACCCACCGGCCGTGGCGCAGAACCTCCACAGTGAGATCTTCAAAGAACCCGCCCAGGGAATCGTCATCCTTGTGGTAATCATTGATCCGATGCCATACTACGTCACCCTCGTAGAAGGTGACCTGCTCGAACTTGACCGGCTGCGAAAAGTCCAGTTGATACCAATCGCGCTTCGGCCGAGCTTTGGGGTCGGAAACGTAGCTGTAATATGCCTTGTGGCCGTTGTATGAATTGTCAATTATGCCATCAATAATCGAGTAGAGATTATCTCGGTCCACGTCTGCGTCATAGCGCTGGACAGCCGCCGTGGGGGTAACGGCGATTCCTGCTGCGAGTGCTTGTGCGACCAGACCAGCCGGCCGGTTCGGATCGGGCATCTCGGGCTCAGGCACAACAACACCGGCATCCGGAACATGATAAACTCTCGTCACGCCATCGCTTGTGTAGTAGCCGCCGTTATCGAGGATATTCTGCTGGGCAAAATAAGTCAGGCACGAAGCAATGCGGCTGACGGCTTCGTACTGGGGCAGTCCTCGGTCCGGATCAGGCAGATAAGGCCGGGCAACGTTGATGTAGAGGTCGCCGCAGATGCTCGGGTCTGCCAAATCTGGGGGCAAACCGCTGAAACCGTTAACGATACCAATGAGACCGCCGGCCGTTGCCGGGTTACAGTCACAGTCCCAGCCGGCAAGGACCCCAATCTGAACGGTCTCTTTGAAATCGCCCTGACCGTAGAGGATAGCTATTACGGTCGCTCCTGTGTTGACCGTCGACTCCACCCAGCGATAGAATCGGCCGTGACTGTTCGCGCCCTGGTACTTGTCATACAGCCTTGAGCGAGTCGCCCGCCAATCCAACATCCCGTCGCTGACATCCTCAAAGTACCACTCAAGCACATCCGTTATGACCTGATATGTTCGGCTGGTCACCGGAACGGCGCGGAGACCTCGTTCTACGAGGGTGACAACGCTCGGCTCAAAAAAAGCCTCGGCGTAGATCGCTGCGTAGAACTGCGAGGCGTGGACGGGAAAACCGGTGTTCGTAACGCGGGCAAACTTGCCGGCCAGATCAATGGCCGGTTGAACCAGACCTGGAGAGACCGCACCGAGCACCTCCGTACTTATCTGGGAGTCAATCGCATACCAGTGTTTGTTGTAGGTCCGGCTACCCGTGTCGGGGGGCAGATAACCGTCACCCATCAAGTACCAGGCCTGTTTGTTCGCAATGTATATTCGAGATGCGGTTGTGTGCGTGCGCCATTCGCCGGCAATCTCGAGGGAATTGCAGTCCAAACCATAGGTTTCGATTATATGCAGCGCGACATATTCAGTGTCCGTATCGTCATCAGCGTCCCATTGTTGCTTGATCACCCACGGCACGACAGGATTGGGATTGGGCGTTGGACCGGAGTATTCTCCTTCCGTTTCTCTGCCTGCGGCATTGCCTATGAGCTGGCCGAGCCACATCCCCCGCACCTTGTCGTGAAGCTCCTCGGCAGAAATGGTCCTTTCGGCCTCAGCCTGTAGTTGCAGGGATGCCACCATCAACAGCGACAGAAGTGTTGTCCCGGCTTTGGCGCGCCACGAATCCATTTTCTGCGGACCTCCTCATCAACGTATTGTAACTTTTATCGTACGATTCGCCAAGCAAGTTTCGCGGTTTTAGCGAATGCTAGCCGACGTCCGAGAAAAGAACTTGCAGCGCGACTGGATTTAGCAGTACGCGGCCGTCCCATAATAACCCCCTTGCAATATGAGGTACGCGGCCCTAAAGCCGAACCCCCACACGCACGATTGGACTGGGTCGACATTCGATTGGGCGCAGGCGTAGCCCGGTCGTATTCCGTGAACTGCCCAGCCCGCTAAGACGTATGCCCTAAAGCGCAGTATCTGTTGTCAGCACCAGTTTGAGTCCTGTCTTCGCTAAAGCTATGTTCTTTATTTTCCGATACTTATGTTGTATAAAGTGGTCGTCCTGCCCAGCTCGGCCGCGGCAGATTTGGCCGGCGCCCGGCCAGGAGAATACGCCAAAGACATAGGCCCTTATACGCAGGAAACAGGAAGTTGTGCAGAGGCTGTCTGATCTATCGCGCAGCCGACGGGGACGGAGTCTGTTCTAACTGACCGTGAATAGCCGGCCGTCGGCCCCGCGACCATGGTGCCTCTGGAAAAATCGACGATAGATCTCTAAGGGCAGCGGCGATAAGGACGCGCTGGAGGCGGAGTGTAGCTTGTCGGCCGCTGTCCGCGCTCGAAGCTCCGGTGAAAAACGTACCGACGTGACTGCGTGCAATGGCTCCACTGAACAGCAAGAATCCGTTGGTTAGCGCGGCAATGATCCCTGCGGTTGTCGCTGTATTATGCCTTGCACCATTTGTGGACAAGGCGGTCCATTTGGATGACCCGGTCTTCATATGGTCCGCCAAACATATTCACAGCAAGCCGTTTGACTTTTACGGCTTCAAGGCCAACTGGTACGCGACAGAATTAGGGATGTGGGAGATGCATCACAATCCGCCGGGGGCTTGTTATTACATGGCACTGGCGGCGCTCGTCTTAGGCTGGAGTGAAGTCGCCTTGCACACCGCTTTTCTCGTCCCTGCGGTGGCGGCCGCGTTGGGGACGTATTATCTGGCAAAGGTGCTTCATTTGGAGCGAAAGTGGGCGGTACTGGCAGCAGTGGCGGCGGTCGTAACACCGGGATTTGTGGTCTCGGGCACGACTTTGATGTGCGACATGCTGGTACTTGCCCTGTGGGTGTGGGCGGTAGCTCTCTGGGCGGAAGGGATGAAAGAAGACAAGCAGTTGCGCCTTTTCTTCGCGGCGATTCTAATTTCACTGTGCATGTTGACCAGATACATCGGCATAGCGCTGGTGATGCTGTTGTTTGCCTATTCTCTCATGCACAAGCGCAAACTGGGAATGTGGGTGTTATATTTGGCGATTCCGGCGGTGGTTTTGGGTGCTTACATGTGGGCGGCATGCTCGCTCTACGGCAGAGGGATACTGTCGCAGGCGGCGTCTTTTGCAGTCGATCTCAGATGGAAAGAGAAGGCGGCATTATTCTCGAAAGCAGTGAGTGGACTGGCGTTTGCAGGCGGGTGCATAATAACGGTGCTGTTTTACGCTCCGCTGCTGTGGTCGCGACGGGTCTTGATTGTGAGCGTTGTTTTGATAATTTTGTTTACACTTATGCTCGCTTCTGCAGAGAAGATCGGCAACTCCACAGTACGTGACAGCGATGGCGTCAGGTGGGTCTTTCTCGTCCAGGTCGCTTTAATGGCTGCGGCTGGGGCGAGCCTAATCGGGCTTGCGAGCACAGATTTTCGGCAGCACCGAGATGCTGATTCGCTGTTGCTGGCGCTTTGGGTGGTTGGGATTCTTGTCTTTGCCAGTCTCATAAACTGGACGGTTAATGCTCGCAGTATCCTTCCGATGGTCCCTGCGGCAGGGATTATGTTGATGCGGCGAGTCGAGAGCCGTCCCGGGGTGAAACATAAGGCAAGGATGTGGAGGGCAGCCTGGCCGCTGGTTCCAACGGCGGTTGTGGCCCTGTCAGTCGGCTGGGCCGACTACGCCTGGGCGAATACAGCGCGCAGTGCAGCAGAAACGATCAGCAAGAGTTCTGAGAACCACAAGGGCACTATATGGTTCCAGGGGCACTGGGGATTCCAATACTATATGGAATCCAGCGGCCATAAGGCACTTGATACCAAACATTCCAGGCTTTCGTCAGGGGACATCGTGATTGTTCCGTCGAACAATTGCTTCACGTGGAATCTGCCGCGGAAACGGTATCTGTTGTCTAAGACTTTCGAGATCGGACCATCTCGTCGCCTGTCAACGATGAATCTATCAGTTGGCGCGGGTTTCTACTCTGATATATGGGGGCCTCTTCCTTTCGCTGTGGGGCTGGTTGCGGCGGAGAAGTATCAGGCTTTTATCGTTCGTTAGACAGAAGACAGGGCTGAGATATATGAGAGCATTGATTACAGGGGGAGCTGGCTTCATCGGTTCCCATCTTGCTGAGCGGTTGCTCAGAGATGGTGCCGAGGTGGTCGTCATAGACAATCTCAGTACAGGTTGCTTGGAGAACATCGAAGGCTTCAAAGAGCATCCGCGTTTTGACTTCATAGAGGGAGACATCCGCAATAGCCGGCTGGTGGAAACCTCGGTGGAGCACAGTGACGCGGTCTTCCATCTGGCCGCTGCCGTCGGCGTTCAGTTGATCGCGGACAAGCCGGTTCACACGATAGAAACAAACATCGGCGGGACAGAAACGGTGCTGGAGAAGGCCAATAAATTCGGCAAAAAGGTGCTGATAGCTTCGAGCAGCGAGGTCTACGGCAAAAGCGAAAATGTACCCTTTGGCGAAGATGACGACATTGTCCTCGGAAGCACGAGTGTTTCCCGGTGGGCGTACGCGTGCAGCAAGGCAATAGACGAGTTCCTGGGCCAGGCTTTCTATCAGCAATACGGACTACAAGTTGTAATCGGCAGATTTTTCAATACAATCGGGCCAAGACAGACAGGCCGGTACGGTATGGTAGTGCCGCGATTTGTGGAAAGGGCGCTGAAAGGCGAGCCGATCCTGATATACGGTACCGGCAAACAAAGCCGATGCTTCTGCTGCGTCGATGACCTCGTTGACGCGATCGTGGGTCTGATGAGATGTAAGCGGGCGCCGGGAAAGGTATTCAACATAGGCTCGACCGAGGAGATCAGCATCCAAGCACTTGCCGACAAAGTCATTGAAATGACTCACAGCAAGAGCAAGAAGAAATGTGTTCCTTACGAGACTGCTTACGGCAGGCCCATCGAGGACATGATGCGGCGCGTTCCCAATGTTGAGCGAATCAACAGAACAATCGGCTGGGAGGCCCGGACAAGCCTGTCAAAGACGCTGGAGGCAATCATCGACAATTTCAGAAAGCAATTGGAAACCAAGGATGGATAACGTCAAGCGGCTGACGGGCTTCGAAGCGTAAGGCCCATCAGCATCACGATTGCGTGGCGGCCAGATGCCTCTTCAACAGCAACGCTGCTGCACTGGACCCGGATTCATCCCTTCGGAAGCCAACTCGAAGATGCAAGGAAAGCTAAATCAGTGGAACTACCTTATTGTCACGGCTTCGAATGACGCTCAGGCCAAGGCGTACGAGTCGCAACTGAGAATCAGGCAGGATTTGGGGCTTCTGAGCGACGCCCAGGAGGCAATCGTTGTCGCTGATCCCGGGGGCAAGCGGATCGGAAGCGGCGGCAGCACACTCTTCTGTCTGATGGAGGTCCTTAACCGCCGATTGAGAGCCAAGGCGCAGCGTGCAAGCCGGAAGAGTTGGGAGCAGGTTCTCAGGAACCTTCGAATTCTAATCGTCCACGCCGGCGGAGATTCCAAAAGACTGCCGGCCTATGGGCCCTGCGGGAAGATATTCATTCCAGTTCCCGGCGAAAGCGACACGGCGACGTACCTGAGTTTGTTTGACCGGCAGTTGTCGGTCTACTTCGATCTGCCGGAGCCGGCGCCTGACGCCGGGCAGGTAGTTATAACTTCGGGCGATGTCCTATTGAGGTTCGAGCCGCGTGAAGTGGAGTTTTCCGCTGACGGGATCACGGGATTGGCATGCTACACCCTGCCGGAACAGGCAAGCAGACATGGCGTATTCTGCGGAGATCATGAGGGTCGAGTCAGACTATACCTGCAGAAGCCGTCGGTAGACGAGCAAGAAAAAGAGGGAGCTATCGACGCTTACGGCCAGAGCTGTCTGGATATCGGTGTTATGAACTTCGACGCGGCCACGGCGGTCAAGATGCTGGCTTTCTTCGGCGCCCGCCCCGGCCAAAACGGCAAGCTCACCTTAGGAGGTGAGATGGGTGAAGCAGTGATGAGCCAGGGCCTGGATTTCTACCGGGAGATTTGCTGTGCGATGGGCAGTGATGCCAGTAGAAACCACCATGCACAGTCCGCTCGCGCCAGCGGTTCGAAGTGGAATGAGAACATGTTGGGCAAAGTTTTCGATGCCTTCTCTGGCGTGCCTTTCAGTATGCAACTGCTCAAGCACTGTGATTTTTTGGACTTTGGCACCAACAAGACGCTCATCAACAGCGGCACGCGCCTACTTCAAGAAGACCGCGGAGCAGCCTACCTGCAAACCTATCTCGACGTGAACAACGACATTTGTCGCAGTGGGTCCGTGCAGGGCAACGCTTGCTGGGTGGAAGGCTGTCGAATCAGTTCGCGAGTGATCCTGGGGGGAGAGAATATGGTCGTTGGGGTGGACGTCGATGAGCCAATTTCGCTGCCCCCAAAAGCATGCCTTGACGTAATAAAGGGACGAGGCGAGACGGGTGAGGATATTTGGTTTGTGCGGTGCTACAGCGTGGATGACACATTCAAAGAAACCGCTGAGCAGGGGGGCACTCTCTGTGGGATCGGTATTCTGGATTGGCTCGAGGCCGTTGGGGCCGATCCGGAAGATGTGTGGGATTCAAATGTTAGCAATGACAATCGAAGCCTTTGGAACGCAAGGGTGTTCCCGGGTGTAGCCAGCCACGCCGAGTATCGAGAATGGTTGTGGATGCTTGATTTGAAGAGTGCTCGCGATCGAGATGTTGAGGCGTGGCGGGCAGCAAAGAGATACAGCCCGGAGCAGATCTTGGTGATGGCCGAACACCGTGACTTCTATCGGCGGCGCAGCAGGATCCGGGCTGAAGAAACCCGGCGATCTCTGCGGCGCATGTTCCGACCTGCGAGCGGCTTTTCGGCCGACGAGTTGGCGTACCTACTGGAGGGCACCGAGGATCTAAGTGAGTGGACTGCGGAAATCCTGACGGAGGCGCACCGACATTCCAGCGGCGGCCACGGGACAGACGCACTGGTATTACCGAGGATTCTCCACACGCTGGGTTCGGCGCTGACAAGGCTTTATGAAGACACGGACACACCGGTATCGCAGGCTCTGGGCGGCATCAAGCAGATGCTTGGTCAAGCGGAACGGAACTGGCTGCGGTCTGTGGGCCTGGATACGGACTCGGACATTTCTGTTTGCGAATGGGCCGGGCGGGCGCGGCGCGCCGCCTTTAGTGGATTGGAACGGTCAATCGTTGCCAGTGGGGCGAAAGGGGACATCCGCCCACGCAGCGCTTTGCGAAGCGATGAGATTGTCTGGGCACGTGCGCCGGCACGTCTCGATGTAGGAGGCGGCTGGACCGATACTCCTCCCTATTCGCTGGAGTGGGGCGGCTGTGTCACCAACGCGGCGGTGAACCTGAACGGCCAACCCCCCATCCAGGCATATCTGCGGGTAATAGACGACCCGGTAGTTCGCATCGGCTCGATCGACCTTGGCGCGAGGGTCGAAATAACCGGCTTCGATGAGCTTCTCGACTACCGAGAGGCAACGAGCAGTTTCGCACTCGCCAAGGCAGCATTGGCGCTTTCAGGATTTCGGCCTGAGACGGCAACGAGGGGCACGAGCTTGAGAAAGACACTGGAAGAGTTCGGCGGGGGGATCGAGTTGATGACGCTTGCAGCGATTCCAAAGGGCAGCGGCCTGGGAACATCGAGCATAATGGGCGCGGTGATAGTCGCCGCGATCCAGCGAGCCATGGGACGAGAGTTGTCGCAGCGCGAGCTATTCCACAGTGTGTTGCGCCTGGAACAGGCATTGACAACGGGGGGAGGCTGGCAAGACCAGATTGGCGGAGCTGTCGATGGAGTGAAGATGATTGTTACCGAGCCCGGCCTTGTCCCGGATGCCAGAGTTCACTATGTGCCGTCTGACGTTCTGGATCCCAAAACTAATGGCCGACAGAGTCTACTGTACTACACAGGCATCACCAGACTGGCCAAGGACATCTTACATCAGGTAGTAGGGCGGTACTTGAACCGAGACCGGGCTACGATGGCGACGCTTGGCCGGATCAGGTGGGTGGCCCGGGAGGTAATGGAAAGCCTGGTACGCAAGAACATAGCCGAGTTCGGGCGCCTGGTTGACGTTGCGTGGCAACTCAACAACCAACTGGACCCCGGCTCAAGCAACGAGGGAATTGACTCGCTACTTGAGCGCGTGCGTCCCTACATATACGGCGCAAAACTCCTCGGTGCCGGCGGGGGTGGATTCATGCTCATGATCTGCAAATCTCCCGAGGACGCTCTGTCAGTCCGGCAAACGCTCGGAGCAAACCCGCCCAATGAACGGGCCAGATTCTTTGACTTTGACGTCAGCAATGAGGGATTGACCGTTACTGTTTGTTAGAGGGCAGACTAAGGTGAAAAAGGCACTGATTACGGGCATTACGGGTCAAGACGGCTCATACCTTGCAGACTTCCTGTTGAATAAGGGCTACCAAGTCTGGGGAATCATCAGACGCAGTTCATCGTTTCACACAGGCAGAATCGATCATCTTTACAGGGACCTGCACGAAGAACCCCAACTCAGATTGGTCTACGGCGATCTGACCGACGGCAGCAACCTGTCGGCAATCGTCAATGAGATAAGGCCCGACGAGATTTACAACCTGGGTGCTCAAAGCCACGTTCGGGTGAGCTTCGATATGCCCATCTTCACGGTCGATACGGATGCGCTCGGGACGCTTCGCCTACTGGAAGCGGTTCGTTCGAGCGACAAGGCCGTGAAGTTCTATCAGGCCTCCAGCAGTGAAATGTACGGCAAGGCTACCGAAGTGCCCCAGACAGAGATGACCCCATTCTATCCGCGAAGTCCATACGGCTGCGCTAAGGTTTATAGTTTCTGGCAAACAGTGAATTATCGTGAGGCTTACAACTTGTTTGTGTGCAATGGGATCTTATTCAATCATGAGTCGCCGAGACGCGGCGAGACCTTCGTTACGAGAAAAATCACAATGGCGGCCACTCGCATCAAGTGCGGCCTGCAGAGCAAGCTCTACCTGGGCAACCTGGATGCAAAGCGAGACTGGGGATATGCCGGAGACTACGTTGAAGCGATGTGGCTTATGCTTCAACAAGACAAGCCGGACGACTATGTTGTTGCGACGGGCGAGAGCCATTCAGTGCGGGAATTCGTGGCCGAGGTCTTCGCGTACCTGGACATGGACTGGCAGAAGTACGTTGAAATCGACCCGCGGTACTTCAGACCCAGCGAGGTTGACCTGCTACAGGGTGACGCAAGCAAGGCAAGGAAGGTGCTCGGTTGGAAGCCAAAGGTCACTTTCAAAGAACTCGCGCGGATTATGACGGATGCGGATATGGGCATCGCCGAACGGGAGAAGATTCTCAAAGACCACGGCAGGTAGGAAATAGGGGGCTGAACAACAAGTAATGACCAGCTTTTTCGAGGATAGACGAGTCGTAGTAACCGGCGGGGCCGGCTTCTTGGGCGGCTACGTTACCGAAGGACTACGCAAACGCGGCTGCAAACACATTGCAGTGCCGAAGATCGAAGACTACGATCTCGTCAATCTGGATGACATTGCCCGAATGTACGATGACATGAAGCCAGATATCGTGATCCATCTGGCAGCGGTGGTTGGCGGCATCGGGGCCAACCGCAAACACCCGGGCGAATTCTTCTACAAGAACCTGATGATGGGGGTGCAGCTCATTGAGCAGGGCAGAGTCCGGAATATTGAGAAGTTCGTGGCCATAGGCACAGTTTGCGCCTACCCGAAGCACGCGCCAGTACCGTTCAAGGAAGAAGACATTTGGAACGGATATCCCGAGGAGACCAATGCACCCTATGGACTGGCCAAAAAGATGCTGCTGGTCCAATCGCAAGCCTACCGGCAGGAGTACGGTTTTGACTCAATCTTCTTGCTGCCCGTGAACCTTTACGGGCCCGGTGACAATTTCGACCCAGCCAGCAGCCACGTAATCCCGGCCCTGATAAAGAAGTGCGTCGATGCGATCGACAATGGTGCCGACCATATCGACTGCTGGGGCACGGGCAATGTGTCGCGCGAGTTTGTCTATGCCGCCGATGCGGCCGAGGCAATCTTGTTGGCAACCGAGCACTACAATGGCCCTGAGCCCGTCAACATCGGGACGGGATTCGAGATTACAATAAAGGATCTTGCCGAAAAGATCGCGAAGCATACCGGCTTTCGCGGCGAAATTCGCTGGGACGGCTCCCAACCGGATGGCCAGCCGAGACGGCGCCTGGATGTCTCTAGGGCCAAGGAATGCTTCGGCTTTGAGGCAGGGACGTCCTTTGATGAAGGCCTGCAGGCGACAATCGAGTGGTACAAGGCAAACCGCCACCGGCCGTAGAGTCTGCGGCCATGCGATTCCGACGCCTGGAGGCGAGGGCAAATAGAGATACGCGACCCCACATCCGTGTCAGTGAAAAAGCCAAACTTGGGTCGGTCATATTTGGCAGTATTGTGCGCCGCCGGCGCACTTTATGC
>CP070675.1:3150148-3219398 GCA_020352215.1 Phycisphaerales bacterium | reverse complement strand
GGGTGCTGTCGAATCTGAGATTGGAGATTGCCGGCTTTGCGAGGTGGAACGATCGGGTCGTGATCAGGACGTGGCCGAGCGGGTGCAATCGCCTGACGGCAACGAGGGAATTTGTAGGTAGAGACGAGTCCGGCTGCGAGCTGTTCCGCGCAGGCAGCGAGTGGATGGTGCTTGATAAGCGAAGTGGCCGGCCGAAGAACTTGTTGCGGCTTGATCTGAAGTTGCCTCAAGCCGGGCCAAAGGACACGGTGGGCAAGCTGGAGAGGCTAAAGCCCCAGGATGATTATAGAGAGGTTGAAAGAATCCGTGTCCCGTACAGTTCGATCGATGTGAACGGGCACGTTAACAATACGGAATATGTGCGGTGGGGCATCGATGCGTTGCGGCGCTCGTTCGAGTTCAAAGGCAGCGCCCGCTCTCTGCAGATCAGCTACTTGTCCGAGGTCTTCGAAGGCGATGAGCTTGATCTGTTGGCTTGCTCCGGAAAAGGTGGACACGTGTACTTGCTCGGAACAAAGTCGGCTGACCAAAGCAACGTGTACGTCATGGAGGTTTGCTGCTGAGCAGGCATGAACGCGGCGCCCCAGTAGCTACTTGTCCCAGTATTTGTCAATTACCTTCTGTATGTGAGGATACTTGTCGTCTGTCTCGCCAAGTTCGCGTCGCAGCCGGGCCAGTTCCGCCTTGAGCCTCTTGACAACCGTTGCGTACTCAGGGCTGTTGTAGACGCTGTTCATTTCGTAGGGGTCTTTGTTCAGATCGTACAGTTCCCATCCCGGCTGGGTAGGCGCCGGACCGCCCGTTTTATAGTTCAGGCCGTAGAAGAAGATCAGCTTGTGGTTCTTGGTCCTAACGCCGAAGTGTGCGGGCACGTCATGGTGGGCCCTGTGCATCCAATAGCGGTAGTAGGTTGACTTGGGCCAATCTGCGGGTGTTTTGCCTCGTAGGATAGGGACGGCGCTGTGACCCTGCATGTACTTGGGGACCGGAACGCCTGCGAGCTCAAGAATCGTAGGTGCGAAATCCGTGTTGTTGATAATCTCGTCTGATCGGGTGCCGGCTTTGATCATTCTCGAGTAGCGAACCAGGAACGGCATTCGCAGCGATTCCTCGTACATCCACCGTTTATCGATGAAGTCATGTTCGCCGAGCATCATGCCCTGGTCGGACGTGTAGATGATGACCGTATTGTCCATGTGGCCGGACTCTTGGAGATACCCAAAGAGTCTTCCCAGGTTGTCGTCGACGCCGCGGACACATCGCAGGTACTTCTTCAAATAGCGTTGGTAGGCGATCCGGGTGTACAACTCGTCCGGCAGGTCCCGGTCGACGAACATGTGGTGGCCCATATTTCGGCGCGTGTTGCGTTTTGAGATGGAGGTGCCCATTTCCCTTGTCGCTGCTGATCCGTGGCCTTGCCTCCGCCACAGGCTCTCGGGTTCGGGGATGTCAATGTCGTCGAAGAGCCAGTCGTAGCGCTCGGCATTTTCAAAGTTGTCGTGGGGTGCCTTGAAATGGTGCATCAGAAAGAAGGGCCTGTCTTTGTTACGTCTTTTCAGCCACCTCAGTGACACATCCGTGATGACATCGGACGAGTGGCGTGAGTCGTATGACGCGAACCGCCTCTCGTTGCTCGGCCAGGGCTTTCCCGATTCTCTCATGACCGGGTTGAAGTATGACCCTTGGCCGGGCAGGACACAGTAGTAGTCGAATGCTGCGGGCTCGGCTTTCAGGTGCCACTTGCCAATGACGGCGGTTTCGTAGCCGGCCCGCCTCAGTAGTTTGGGCAGGTATTGTCTTTCCGGTTCAAGACGGCCTCGAAGGTCGAGCACGCCGTTGGTTTGGCTATATTGGCCGGTCAGGATTGTGGCCCGACTCGGTGTGCAGATAGAGTTCGTGCAGAACACATTCTCCAGTAGCATCCCCTCTCTCGCCAGCCGGTCGATATTTGGCGTGGGCGTGACCTTGGCCAGGCGACCGCCGTAGGCGCCAATCGCGTGGGCGGCGTGGTCGTCGGACATGATAAACAGAATGTTGGGCCTGTCTTTGTTTGGCTTTGCCGTGACCCGAACCTGCGGCAATACGGCCATCGCCCCTGCCAGCCCCAGTTTCTTCAAGAATCTTCGCCTGCCAAGATCAACATTCATCTCGAACTTCGCTTGTTTAGAATCTATCCTGAATACGGATCGGTCCAACAACCGGCCGGTCCGCAAGCCCAACTACTTGATCTCCAAGACCACGACGGACTTGGACGGCAGCGTTACGTTGAGAGTACCGGCCTTCAGTTTGAAATCATCGAAGACGGCCGGCTGTACGGTGTCGGGTTCTTCAAAGGTATTGTGGGCGGTGATGGTGTCGGCCGTCAGCACCCGCCCGGAAACCTTTCTTGCGGTCGTTCCCTGGAATTCGCACACAAGATCTGCGGCTCGTTTGGGGTCCAGGTTGCAGAGCGAGATGTGCATCGCGCCTGATCTGTCTTTCGAGGCCGAGACATTGAGCGCGGGTATCGCTTCACCCTCATACTCATAATCGGCACCCCGTAATTCCGTAGGAAGCAGCACCGCGTCCTGGTGGACCTTGTACATCTCAAAGACATGATAGGTCGGCGTGAGGATCATTTTCTCTTGCTGTGTCAGAATCATCGCCTGAAGGACGTTGACTGTCTGCGCGATGTTTGCCATCTTCACCCGGTCACAATGATTGTTGAAGATGTTGAGGCTAAGGCCTGCCACGAGCGCATCGCGGATGGAGTTCTGCTGGTAGAGGAATCTCGGATTTGTCCCCGGCTCGACCCGGTGCCATGCGCCCCATTCGTCCACCATCATCCCGACCCGTTTTCTCGGATCGTACTTGTCCATGATTTCCGCATGCTTCTCGATTATCTCTTCTATTCGCAGCGCGCGCTGCAGTTGTGCGAACCAATCTACTTCCCCAAACCTGGTCGCCGAACGGCTCTTCTTGCCGGAGCCGCAGTAGTAGTGAGGTGATATGCCGTTCATGCGTCGGCCCGCCTCGCGCATCAGCACCTCGGTCCACTGATAGTTAGCGCCACTTGCCCCGCACGCTATCTTGTACAAACGGTTTCCACTGAAGTTGCGCAGGTACGTGCTGAAGCGGCGGTAGAGGTCGGCGTAGTACTCCGGCCGCATGTTCCCGCCGCAACCCCAGTTCTCGTTGCCGACGCCCCAGTACCTTACCTTCCACGGCTCGTTTCGCCCATTCATGCGGCGCAGGTCGGCCATCGGGCTTCTGCCGTCGAATGTGATGTACTCCACCCACTGCTGCATCTCCAGAACCGTGCCGCTTCCTACGTTGCCACAGATGTACGGCTCGCACCCTAGCTGTTCGCACAAGTCTAGGAACTCGTGAGTGCCGAAATGGTTGTTTTCTGTCACCATACCCCAGTGGGTGTTGACCATAGCGGGCCGGTTCTCGCGCGGACCGATACCGTCTTTCCAGTGGTACTCATCAGCGAAGCAGCCGCCTGGCCAGCGCAGCACCGGGATATTCAACTTACGTAGTGCCTGCACGATGTCATTGCGGATGCCGCGCGTATTTGGCATCGGCGAATCCTCGCCAACCCAGAAACCTCCGTAGATGCACCTGCCCAAGTGCTCTGCGAAGTGGCCGTAGATGTTCCTGTTGATGGTGTCCTTGCCTTTGTCGGCGTGAATGACCAGTGTGTTCTCGCTGGACTCGCTGCTTTGGGCGTGCACCGAACGCGATAGCGGAGCACATGCGACTAACAGCGCCGTCACCACAAGTGCAACAGTCTTTTTAGCCGTTCCGAGCAACCCTGTCCTGAATACCCTGTACCTCATGCTTCTACCCTTTCCAAAGTGACCTCGGTTGTTATTCAATTATATGTCCAGAGAGTTCGTGTCAACTGCAATCTCGGCTGTCCATGAGAGATCGAGGGCAGTTCGGGATGTGGGATTGAAGGGTCTGTTCGCGAAGTGTGGCTGCGGATTGAAGTACTATCGTGCCCAATTCCCGCCACGGACGAGCATGTCCAGAGCATACACTTTGTCTTGGCAGGTGATGAAGAGAGTCCTACCCTGCGGACCACCGAAGGTCACGTTTGAGCAAAACTCGCTTATTTCGATAAATGCCAGGGCAATCCCGTACTTCGAGACAATCCAGACGCCGCCGCGGCCGGCAAGGTACAGGTTGCCGCGTTCGTCGATTGTCATGCCGTCGGGATCTGCTGTGCTGGCGACGTCCGGGTTGAAGAAGACGCTGCCAGTGCCGAGCGTGCCGTCGGGACTGATGGGATAAGACATCCAGAATTTCTGGTGGCTGTCGGAGACGTATAGGATAGCGCCGGCGTTCGAGGCTATGATGCCGTTAGGCAAGGTCATATCCGTGATGACCGCAGTGACATCACCTTCGGCAGAAACGCGATATACTCTGCTTCTGGTTCGAGAGGTGAAATCGGGTGTGGTGAAATAGATATCGCCTCTTGGAGTCTGGCAGAGATCGTTGGGCTTGATCCAGGATGGATCGGAGGCGATGATTGTTCGGTCTTCGGGTCCATCAGGTCCGATTCGGAGGCTACAGATTGCGTTCGTCTCACCCTCGGCAACAAGGAGCCTGCCGTCATTCGACAGGAATGTCCCGTTGGCGCCGCGGGCGTTGCTGCTCCAGACGGTGACATTGCCCGGGCCGTTCAGGCGCATGATCTTGTTAGGGGTGCCGAACTGCGAGAAATACAGTTTTCCGCTCGCTGGGTCCCAGGTTGGGCCTTCGAAATAGGCACTTTCTGAATGTACTTCGGTCAGTTGGGCATCAGGGGACATTAGAGACATTGTATCGGCTTTTTGGAGCCAGAATTCCGAGAGCCTGACAAAGTCGGTCATATTCACAAGGCCGTCACTATTCAGGTCTGCTGTGATCTCGCCGGCCGGTCCGTAGGCGCTTTCTGCGGGTTCGCTGTCGGCGGGGTCATAGTCCGGGTCTGCGGTCAATAGTACGCGATCGAGTTTGAGTCCGTCCTCACGCATCCAGATATCGAGAGTGTGAATCCCGGCCGAAGGAATGTAGACCGCGGGCCTCGTGGCGTCAGGGCATCGCGAACTCCAACTGAAGGAGCCGCTGGCGACCAATTCCATGTCGAAGCTCGTGTCGGAACTTGTTATGTAGTCCCGACCCTGGCCGGCATATTGGTGCACCTCGACCGCGACAACGTTGTCACCTTCAAGGAGATATCCGGGGTCGACATCATAGTCGAAGAAGGTGTCTTCTTCACTTGACCCCACGGCATAGCCGCGGACGATCGTATGGTAATCGACCGGCCCGGTGGGCATGTTGCTGCGGGCCACTTCGCGGCCGTTCAGATATGCCACGGCGCCGTCATCTCGCAGGATCGATAGCCGCAGCGCCGTGAAACGCTCCGGCTGGCTCACCGTGAAGTGCTTGCGGAAGTAAGTTGTGATATACTTGTTGTTCCTGTCGTTGTCCCGATTGTCCTCGTTTGGCCCGTAGCGCACTTCGGTGATTTCGCCGTCGCCGCCATAGCCAAGCCTTGCCTGGCCGGTGCGCCATCCTGTGTCGTCAAAGAGCGGGTCGGTCCAGCCGGCCTGCTCCAGGCCGATATCAAGATAAAGCCAATTGTGGGCCTGCTTGCCGACGAGGGGCTCTTCGACTCGCGGATCTATCACTGCGAATTCGCCACCCGCGCTCGAGAGTGTGCCGTCTACGCCGTAGTGGAGGCTGCTGATCGCCTCGTCGCCCGAGAGACCTTTGAGCCAGAGGTAGTAGGTTCCGGGAGTTGAGAAGTCCACCTGGTAGCCCACGTGGGGCGAATAGTATTCGACGCCCAGGTCGATGCCCCGCCCGTAGTCGGGTAGCACCTGGAGATAGCAGTCGCCCATCGCCTCGGCGCTTGTCTGCCGTTGCCAGGAGATGCCATAGGCTACGGCGCCGCCCGGCGCACGGCTGGAGAAGCGTTCGGCCTCCACGACGACCTGGCCTTGCGATTCCACATACGTTACGCGGTCCAACCATTGATCGCTCAGGCGGACGAGGTCCTGAGTGTCGACGTCATTGTCACGATCTATGTCACCAGTGATTGTCTCTCCCGGGACCTTCACCAGTTCTATACCGTCGCCGGTACCGAGGTTGCGAGAGTACTGCTTGCTTGTGGGATTGTTCCAGTGCTCGTGCACGCCGAGGCTGGGCAGTCGAGCGACATCGCCCGCGTGATCGGGATCGTAGACCGTGCCCGAAGGCGGGTCGTAGGCCAGGGCCGCCTCCACCAAGTAGTCGGTCGTGCCGGCGATGCTCGCGTGCTCCGGCCACTGCTCGATCAGAAAGTCGTACGCGACCGAGTCGATGGCGACCGGGTCCATCGAGACGAGAAGGCTGCACGGCCAGTCGCTGTCTCCGCCTTGGCCATCGCCGAACGGCGGCAGATTCCATTTCGAGGGTTCCGAGTCCCAATTACGTCCGGCAAATATCGCGTCCACGATGTACAGGACGGTCTTGCCGCCGATGTGGGCGTGGCCCATTAGGTCCACGAGCGGTCGGTAACGACCCATGGCCCGGGCCGTGCTATTCATGCCAGGCAGGTCGTCGTGCAAATTGAAGTAGCGTGGGTTGGTCAGTGTGCCCTGTGTGCGGAAGTTGCCCACCGGCGTGCGCTGCAGGGAGCCGTAGTGGTTCTTGGCGCAAACCGTGATTCCGCCCCCGTCGTGACTTTTTAGCAGAGGCACGTTGATGAAGTATTCGGCCTCGGCGTAGTACTCGGGGACGTAGTCCTGGCGCGTGCCGGCCGCGCGGGGACTGCTCCAATAGAAAGGCACTTTGCTCAACCGTACCAGCGTCCGCCCCTGACCGCCACGGTCGTCCATGTAGTTGACCTCGGGAAAGTCCGCGTGAAGGTAGTTGTACGAATGGTTCGCGAACTGACCGGTCGGGTCTCCCATAGAAATGTCCGAGGGCTCCACACCCACAACATGGACCAGTTGACTCAGCAAGGCGTGGAGTATCTCCGGCGTGTTCTCCGTGGTGTCCAGATCGGGGCTGCTGTTGGTTTTGTTGTAATTGGCGTCGCACGTACCGTAGCCGCCGGTCCCGAAATTGCATGTGGTCCAGTTCAGCTTCATCGCGATCTTCTCACCGGGAGTATAGCCGACGTCACCCTTGCCCTTTTGCTGATTGAAGTGTCGGAAGATCAGGTCCCAGGCTTGGCGGTCGTCATTAACACCGGCGTAAGCGCGGATGGCCAGGGAGACCATTCTGTTGGCTGCCACCTGGTCGACCTCATTGAACCACCGCTGGCCCGAATCGGGGCCGGCCCAATCCGTGATTTCCGTGTCGTGTACCCAGACCACTCGCCCGGGGTGGAGTCCCTTTGCCACGCCGACAGGGACGTTCGCCGGGAAATCATCAGCAAAGGCCATCTTCTCAGGGGTGCTGTAGATAGCTACTATTGCAGCAATCGCTGCAACGAGCAGACACACCAAGCCGTAAACTGCTCGGGAACTGCGGTAGAACTGTTTGGCCTTGCGAAAGGCCAACACGGATGCAAACAGACCGAGCAGCCAGACTATGAAACCGCTTGCGAGCGGGAATGCCACGCGCTGACAGGGATACGTTGCCCGGCTTGGTTTGGGGATAACTCGTACCAGGAACCAGATAAGTGAGGTTAGCCCTGCCAGGGGAAGGATGCACCTGACCCAACTGCGTTTCGCAGTTGATCCAGATTGTTCGCCTGCACAAGTGCGTTCTCGGCACGGGTGAGACGGCGGGTACATGAGAAACCTCCTCTGTCCGGGGCCATTCCCAGACTGCGACGGCTGCAACTACATGTCTTGCTCATTCACAGCGGCGGGTCGGGCCTGCTGTCCCTGTCTTGTATCATAGTGATTTGCCCGGCTTGTGTCAAGCGGTGCGGCGGATGTGTGTGGCATCAGGGCCTTGCCGCGAGGTATCCCCAGACGTAGGCGTTTGCTGCCATCGGCTGGTGGATTGTGAATTCACAGACGACCGGGTACCAGAAGACATCCCAGTATGCCTCTATGGTAGGCCACTCCGCTGCTGGCGGATAGCAGAAGCGGTCGACGAGGTCTCGTGCCCATTTCTGGCTGTCCACCTGAGGATCGACGGGCCCGAATACGGTCAGGCCCGGCGGTGGCGACTGCAGGGAGATACGCGAGTCTATGTGCAGCGGGTGCAGGGGCCAGCGGTGGCCGAGGCCCGTCGTGTAGCAGATATTGACCGGATTTGCGCCGAGGCCGGTCTGACATGCCAGGACCGCGGCGCGAAGGTAGCGGACCTTGCCCGTAAGAAGGTGCGCTCGCACCAGGCTTACAGCATCCGGACTCGAGAGGATTCCGTATGCAGTCGGTGCCCAGGGGTACTTTGTCCATCGAAAGGCCGTTTGCCCGCATTGCTTCACTCGCTGATCGGCCTCGCGAAGGATGGCATTGCGGCAGTTGGTCCGTACGTCCGCGTCGGTTCTGGATGGGTCCATGCGGGTGTAGACCCACGCGGCCTCGCGTTGTTCGTGGTCTTGCCACACGAAGAGGTCGGCTTTGGCGTCTTTGAAGACCGTGGTGGCAAGGAAGATGTCGTGCCACTGAGTATGGCCGGTCAATCTGAGCAACTCGAGGGCGGCGAGGTTTCTGGCATCGTGGACTTGGTGAGGTACCTTGTCCTTGCGACGAGGCAACTCCGTCTCGGCCCAGTGCATCGCGCGAAGTGCGCTTTCTTGATACTCGGAGGCGAGTTCGGGATGACGTGACTTCAGACAGAGCGCGGCGCGGGCTGCGGTGCCGGCGTAGACATAGCTGGACCAGACGCCCGGCGCATAGGCCATGACCGGCAGCGATTCCTGCCAGCTTCCCTCGCCATGAGCAGGGTGTTCAGCGGACTCGATCCCGCCACGAATGCCGCCTTCCGGCGTCTGCATACGGCGGTAACAATCCAGATTGAAGAGTGCCTCGTCCACGACATCGGGCAGTGTGTTACGCGATTCGGGAATGTTGAGCGACAGCGTCTCATAATAGCGAGGGAAGAGGATCGCCAGGTCGAGCAGCAGCCGGGTCGCATCGAGGTGCTGGATGCGCCGGTCCCAGTCGCCGGCGTCCATGTACCCGCCCCATGCGTTTGGCACGATTTCGTTTGTTCTGCCCTTGTTGAGATTGCCGAAGTTCGAGTCGCTCTGGTTCAGGCCGTTTCCGCTGTCCATAATAGGGGTCGTGGACGCGTACACGTTCATGCCAGCCTCGGGATGAAATGGCCGTGGTCGTTTGAAATCGGTATAGGGTGGGCCCAGCGGAATGCCGCTTCGCTGGTGGTAGAAGCCGCGAGCAGAGACAGTGAACGCCTTACGCCAAACATCATCCGCAATCCGAAACGCACACGAACACCCGACAGATTCGACGAAGACTCTGTACGTGCCCGGTTCTCGCAGAGCTGAAAAGTCCATCTCGTATACGTCAGCCCCGTTGTAGTTCCGCTTGTATGCATCCTCGGTCTTGTCATTGGCGCCCTTGGCGAGGGAGATCGTGCCGCTGAGAACTCTTCTGTGTGTCTCAGTGTCCACAACGTGGAATTTGAGTGCCTCTGGGTATGACAGGCCGCCTCCATCTCCAAGCCAGCACGATAGAAATGCCACCTTGGCGGGATCATCGGGGCGGAATCCTATGTGGCTAATGTGCACGGCCTCACTGCGCTGGTCGGCGGGCTCCCATGCAAACTCGATTGGATCGAGTGAAATACCTCCAGGCTTAATCGTGTAGTGTTTTCCCTGTGTCAGAGGGCTCGGGAGCTTGAGGTACAGGGTGTGTTCTACTGGCGCAGCCCAATCCCATGGAGCGACCCGCAGCAGGTCCGTGGGTTTGGACTTGCGACAGACGGCTGTAGGACGCACGCGTTTTCCGGGTTCGTATATGTCGTCATCCAGCGAGGTCACCGCCCAATTGCCGGGCTTTGTGGCGGGGACAATGTCGAAGGGTTCGCCGACAAGCCGAGAGAACGTACCCAGGATCTTGGCCTCGGGGCCAACGAGGGAACCGATAGCAGTTCCTTTTCGAGTAACCCAGCGGTCTTTCTGGGGCTCCGTAATCTTGTCGTCCGGATGTGGCTTGTAGGGGATTTGCCGGCCGTATTCAGCTCCTCTGCCGTCACTGATCGTAAGGCCGATGACGTCCGGCGCAACCGTGCCGACGTGCAAGAGCTTGGCGGACCCGATCACATTCGACGTAACCAGAGCGGTTGTCAGCAAACTCACCAAAAGTGTGGGTAGTCGCATAGTCTTGTCTCCTTGCCCACGCCACCTCCTGAGCGTTCCCAAGTGGGGCAAATCAGTCAAACTTGCACTGTGCATGACCGGCAGTATACAGCACGCGGCAAGGGCACCCAACGATATTCCGACACATTTAGGCGTTGTCCAGAGACGTGAGAGCGTCTGGGATCTGTGCGACGAGGTCCTGCCGTAACTCACGCAAGCAGAAGATCTTGCGCTGATCCGGCATGGGCGTGGGCGCCAAGCGATATAATTTTTTCAAAAATATTTGAAAAAAAGACTTGACAGATGTTACGAATCGTATTATTCTCTTTAGTATTATGCAAGAGAAGAATCAGTTATCGACGCTTTCGCTGGCAATTTTAGGCCTGATTGGCCAGAAACCGCTTTCGGGCTACGACGTTCGCAAGGTGTTCTCGACGACGCCGATGGGGCACTTCAGTTCGAGCCCCGGTGCGATTTATCCGGCCCTGAAGCGCATCGAGAAGAACGGTTGGATCAAGGGCGAAGTGAAGAACAGAAAGACCCTTCGTCCCAAGCTAGTCTTTAAACTGACGGACACAGGCCGGAAGGTGCTTGCCGAGCACCTGACGCGGCCGGTTACGAAGGATGATGTGATGTGGCATATGGATGATTTGATGTTGCGATTCGCGTTTCTTGGCCACGTTGTGGGGCGCAAACAGACGGTGAAGTTCCTGAAGGAATTTGCCGCAGAGGTGGAGGCGCACCTGTCATCGCTCCGGCAGTACATGGACGAGGTCAGAGAGACCATGTCGCCGTACGGAAGACTGGCAATGGATAATGGGCTCGATAGCTACAGGGTGAACGCAAGATGGGCAAGACGGGCAATCAAGCAGTTGCAGCAGAGCGGCGAGTAACGAGGCAGCTTCAAGTTGTTGGGATGTCACGTGAACAGAAAGAAGGCGTTTTCATTTGGAGATTCAATCATGAAAGGTAACAGAATACTGACCATCTTGAGTGTACTGGCCGTATGCGGCAGTCCGGCGGTTTCTCCACGCAGCGCGGCGGCGTCGGGTGAATCCATCCTGGGGCGGACGTTTGATCTGGCTGGCGAGCGGACGAGCGAGATACAGCACTTCGTCATGGAATCCAGGCTAATCAGCTACGCGCTCGACGGCAAGCGTGTGGGCACCGATGTGTTCAGGCTGCGCCTCAAATGTGTCCCCGCCAAGCTGGCCGGCAAGGCCGGGGATGAGTATACGTGTGTCGAATTCACACTGCAGCTCGCAGGTGCCCCGAAGGTTCACCTACCGACCCTTGAAGGCTGGACATACGTCTTCAAGCGGACTCCTACAAACATGGACGAAGAAGGGCAGGTTTTGGGTATTGACCACAGCAAGTTCGCGAACCTGGCCGACGCGGATGGCAAGGCAGTCCCGGCGGACAAGGCGTATCACGTTTATAATGCCTTCATCGACTTCCATGCGTTCTGCAACGTCTTTGCCGAACGTACGGCAGGAGGAAAAGGCATTCAGGATCTGACGAGGATTGGGCAAAAGATCGTCCACGCGGCTGCATTTACGGAGCCTCCTGTAAATGTTGGGAGTCACGTTTCCGAGGGGTCCACATTCAAGAACGGCGAAGTCACACTCGAGTTCAAAGGCCTCAGTCGGGTAGATGGGGAAGCGTGCGGCATTGTGGCCTATGATTCCGGCGAAAGCTCGTTCAAGATGATCGTGAATCCTGCTCCAAACATGGAAGTCAGGTCCGTGGGCAGCTCGCACTATTTGGGTGACATATATATAGACCTTGCCTCAAGGTGGGTCAGAAAGGCGACTATGTACGAGCTTGTTGTTACAGAGACTACACTGCCCATGCCGCCCAACAAGATAAACGCTGTTATTGAGCGGGAAATCATTATCCGCAATGTGACTGAAAGGGAAAAACCATGAAGGCTGGAAGATTATTTGGAGTGACGGCGGGCTACCTGTGGCGGATCGCACTGTGTGCCATCGCGTACGTGGTCGGAACGATGGTCGGAGGTGCAGCGGTCTCAGGTTTGGGTATGGATTTGCCGAGCATTGCCGAGGCGACCGACGAGCGGCTTATGGGGTTGCTGAGCCTTGTCGGCAGCATAGTAGTGGCGGCGGCGCTGGGACCACTGGCCCGACGGCTAAAAGGAACCTATTTGGTGAGGGTAGCTATCCTTGCGGTGTTCACGTACGTCTGTCTCGGTGTTAACACGTTGATTGAGAGCTCAATATTCACGACCGCAGGTGGGACCGGCGGGATGATCGTGCTCCTTATTGCCCCGTGCGTGCTGTGTGCCGTCGTGGCGGCGCTGGTATTCAAGCCGGCACAGACAGGTCAATCTTTCCTGGTCGAAGCGGCTGGCTTTTTGGGCCGGAGGAGCCGTGCTGCCTGGGCATGGCGTCTGCTTGCGGCCTTGGCAGCGTTTCCGGTTATCTACTTGATCTTCGGGATGGCTATTTCGCCGTTGGTTGCCGAGCACTACAGAGAGCAGATCGGCGGCCTGGTCTTGCCTGATATGGAGGTGATAGTGGGTGTCCAGTTTGTCCGCAGCAGTCTGTTTCTTCTGGCGGCGCTCGGCGTGTTGATCATGTGGTCCGGATCCAGACGCGGCCTTGTTCTGACTCTGGGTTTTGCGTTCTTTGTGATGGTGGGGTTATATGGCCTGATTCAAGGGTACTGGCTTAGCCCATTGTTGCGGATTGTGCACAGCGTTGAGATACTCGCGGACTCTTTCGTCTACGCGTGGGCTTTGGTCGTGCTGCTTGTCAAGCCACCGGTCTTGACGGGCGGGACAGAGGCCGTAATCTCATCGGTTGCGCCCGGCCGACCCGAGCTTGCGTGAGGCAGGTGCCATACTGAAGTTGGCTCGGCACGCGTCGAACGGTGACGCTATTCTTCATACATACCCAGTGCTACCCCGGGGATATCCCCTCGCGGGTAGCATTGCATTGTGACTGCCGGGCTGTCGCGTGGGACGCGCAGGTCTAACCTTGGGAAGTCCTTGAAACTGATTTCGGCCAGCCGACTTGACTGCCCGAGGCCCAGCTCCGTCCGCATGTCCTCTAACGTTTGGTACCTCTTGTGCCGTTTCCAGGTGACTCCCCAGTTGAACAGGCCCTGGCCCGGCGCAGTCCAGTAGAGGTTGTTCTCGAGTCTGAGGTTGAGCTCTTGCAGTGAGGAACCGGCGGGCGGCGCCTTAGATGTTGCTGAGTTGACCTGTGAGGCTCGCTGCACTGGCTTTGGCCAGTGACGCTCATCGTTGATGTCGAACCATCCCCAGAGCTGTGCATCGCGGTTGTAGGCAAGGACGTTATTGCGGATCGTGTGGTCGTGATTCCACACCGGTTCACTTTTTCTGCTGTCGATCCGGGGCGTGGAACGTGTTTGCTCGCGGAAATTGAATCCTTCCTTGTTGCCTATCAGAAGATTGCGTTCGATTATGCAAGCGGGGGAGCTGGAGATGCTGATGCCGCTGCTGGCACCCCACGCGCTCGGCGTGAAGGCAAATCCGTTGCCCACTATCACGTTGTCGTGAGCGTGGAGGCCATACGAGATTTCATAGAAGATGCCGGCGTTCTCATTGAAGGCGACAAGACACTTGCGGACCTCGTTGTCTTCGTTGCCGATATCAAACCAGATGCCGTTGCCCCGGTTTTCCGTGAAAGTACAGTTCTCGATGACTGCGCCACGGGTGAGGACGATTTTGTTGCCGCCGGCCTCCCAACCACGGTTGAATCCTTTGGTATTGTTGTTTCGCACGACACAGCCCGTCATCAGCAGCTTATGCGCTCGGCTTGCCGCAAAACCCAACTGCCCGTTGTGTTGGAATGTGCAATTGCGAACCGTGATTCTCTCTCCGCCGAAATTGACACCGCAAGAGTTGGTGTATTCAAACATGCAGTCCTCAACGGTGTTGTCGTCTCCGAGTATCTGCACGGCCCCGTGTTGGGCGCGGTTGGCTGCATAGCGAAAGCGAATTCCTTTGAGCCGGACATTTTGTCCCTTGCATGTCCAGATGCTGTCGCGCACCGAGGCTTCGACCATAGCCTTGTCGCCACTGATATCTGCGTTGTTGTAATGCCAGATGTAGAGGCGTTTCTCATCCAGATCGACGTAGAAGGTTCCGCGGCTGAGCTTGTCTCGCTCCAGGACCTGGCGCAACTGATAATCGTTGACGAAGACCTGTTCGCACCGACCTATCAGGCGGTGGTAGTCGTCATTCGGGTGTGTGAAGCTCTCGTTCCACTGTATGAATCTGTGTGGCCAGTCGGTGCTGAAGATGTGGTCTTCGCCCGCTGCTCGTTGTAGTTGCGTCATCCGATCCGCTCCGGTGACGACGACGTGTTCGCCGGTAGCGGCCCGGACCGTGATGGGTTCTGTGGCGGTACCGCTTTTTTCAAGGACTACTCGCTCGCGGTAGATACCGCCGTGGATTATCACCGTATCGCCGGCCTGAATGCGAGAGACCGCTTCACCGATAGATCGCATCTGGTCTTCCGGGGCAATGGATGGGAGATCCTTCTTGGTGACATGCCAGACCTTGGCCCGAGCTTCGGTGCAAAGATACGTCGCTATCACCAGCGAGCAGAGTATTCTTACGAATAGCGGGAATTTTCTCATTGTTCAGAATCCGGGCGTTACACACCCAGAGGATACATCCGGCTGTTCCGGTTTGTCAACGTTGCGTTTCCAATGGTTGCGTCGTCAGACCGTATGTGTTATCTTGTATGCAAACGAATGGCACTGTTGTCATCCATCTTACGTATAAAAGTCTTGGTGCAACATAAACCTGAGACATCAGGAGGTAACTACTATGGCTGACGAGCTGACACGCAGGGAATTTGTTCGCACTGGTGCTGTCGCGGCGGCTGCCGTGGCTACGGGATTGACCGCCGGCAAGGCTGCTGAGCGATCCGAGGCGAACACGAGCAAGATTCTCAATTACAATCCGGATATGGAGTACCGCAGGTGCGGCAGGACGGGTCTGATGGTCTCGGCGGTGGCACTGGGCGGCCACTGGAAAAGGCTGGTGAAAGTCATAGGCGGCAGCGAGCCGGAAGGTTGGATGACCACGGACATTGGCCGCAATGACTTCCAGAAGAATCGCCACGAAGTGGTCACTCGGTGTATAGAGCGAGGCATAAACTACGTGGATGCGTGCTGCAAGGAGGAGATCCTTGCCTACGCAAAGGCGCTGAAAGGCCGGCGCGACAAGATGTACTTTGGCTATTCCTGGCATATCTTAGAGAGCCGGTTTGAAGAGTGGCGGTCGCGAAAGAAGCTGCAAGAGGGTCTGGACGCTGGCATGAAGGAGGCAGGCCTGGATCATGTCGACGTCTGGCGGATAAGTCTGCTTGTCGACAGCAGTCAGCACAGCAAGGCCGAGGTGGAGGAAGCTGTGGCTGCACTGGACTGGGCCAAGAAGACCGGGCGGTCGCGGTTCATCGGAGTCTCTTCACATGACCGGCCGCACCTGAAGAAGCTGATCGAAACGTATCACGATCAGATGGAAGTGATTTTGACGCCTTATACGGCCAAGACGAAGCTCGTCACGGATGAGGCGGGTCTGTGGGCGACGATCAAGAAACATGATGTCGGCTGGTTCGGGATCAAGCCCTTTGCCAGCAACTCGGTGTTCAGGGGCGACAGTGCTCCGGACAGCCCGCATTTCCACAACGACAACCGTATTGCCCGGCTGGCGATCCGTCACATTCTGTGTAACGATGCGATCACGGCCCCGATTCCCGGTCTGATCAGTGAGCAGCAGGTGGACAACGTGGCGTTGGCGGTTAAGGAGCGCCGGATACTGGACGTGGAAGAGAAGGCCGAATTAGATCAGGCGATGGACAGGGCCTGGGCCAATCTACCCGCGAACTATGAATGGCTGAAGGATTGGGAATACGTGTAGCAAAGGCTTCTGTTTCGCGATGGACGTGTCAGGAGCGCATATGAAACGGATTCTGTTGCCTTCTCTGGTTGCTTTAGCCCTCGTGGCGTGTACTCTTTCATCGAGCTGCAGTACGACGGGTGAGCACGAGCCGGCCTCCAGTGAAGATGCGGATGCGGTTGACCGGGCGAGTGCGCAGTCGAGTGCTCCACCGCCTCTCGTTGTCGACACGGATGCTCCTTTGCTTCTGGATGAGCCGGTGGAGGCCGAGGCGGCATCGATGACGCCGACCACTGAGGCGGCCGCCGAGAATGCTGCGTGTTTTGTGTGTCACGCGAACTACAAGTCTGAGCCCTTGGCCGTGTGGCACGCGGCGGCGAACGTGGGCTGTTCAAGCTGCCACGGCAAGTCATTCGCTCACCGCAACGACGAGAACAATACTACACCGCCGGAGACAATGTACCCGCGGGGCAAGATTGACGCAGCCTGCGGTAAATGCCATTTGGGTCACGATGTCCCGGCTAAAGACGTCATCGCCCGGTGGCGGCAGCAGTACGGCGGCGCGACGGCGCCGGAGACAGCAGCCTGCACCGATTGTCACGGCAAACACCGCCTGAAGGTCCGTACTGTTCAGTGGGACAAGGAAACGGGCAAGCTGCTCGGCAGCAACAGAGGGCCGTAGACGCCGGTGGATCGGCAAGTTCGGGTACGCGAGCGTGGATTGCGGCCTGCGGGTGCATCGGGGGTGGGTGTCGGTGTCGAGAGATGATTCTCCTTGCAACAGACTGACGGCCCCACTACATTCTGGCCATGAAAGAATACAGAATAGCGGTAGTGCCCGGTGACGGTATCGGACATGAGATTGTCCCCGCCGGTGTCAAGGTCCTCAAGGCTGCTGCCAAGTCCCACGGATTTGAATTGAGCACGGCTGAATTTGCCTACGGTGCCGGGTACCACAAGGAACATGGCGACTTCATGCCGCCGGATGGTATGGATCGGCTTGAGCAGTTCGATGCCATATACTTTGGGGCCGTGGGGCTGCCCGATATTGATGACACGCTGCCGGCTAAGATGTTCACGTTTAAGATCCGAAAGGGCTTTGAACAGTATGTCAACTATCGGCCGGCACGTCTGTTGCCCGGAGTCCCGAGTCCGCTCCGCAACAAGGAATCCGGAGAGATAGACTTCGTCGTGATCCGTGAGAACGTGGAAGGTGAATTCGTGCAGGCCGGCACTATCATCCGACCTGACGCAGACGATGGAATGGCGGTCGATACCAGTGTCTTCACGCGGAAGGGTATTGAACGAATCGCCCATTATGCCTTTGCCCTTGCGCGACGTCGCCGCAAGCGGCTCACGAATGTCACAAAGTCAAACACACTCATTCACAGCTTGCTGTATTGGGATCGCGTCATTGAAGAGGTAGGCGAGGACTATCCGGACGTTAAGTATGACAAGATGTATGTCGACAACGCCTCTGCCAATTTTGTCCTCCGGCCGGAGCGGTTTGACGTGATTCTTACGACGAATTTCATCGGCGATATCCTCAGCGATCTTGGCGGTGCGATCGTGGGTAGCCTGGGGCTCGGCCCCAGCGGCAACATCAATCCGGAGAAGCGGTATCCCTCGATGTTTGAGCCGATCCACGGATCGGCGCCGGATATAGCCGGAAAGGGAATAGCCAATCCGATCGGCGCGATATGGTCGGGTGCCATTATGCTTGAGCATCTGGGACAGGCCAATACGGCGGCCCAGATCGTCAGCGCGATAGAGCGAACGCTGCAACAGGGTGTGTTACCTGTTGATCTGGGAGGCTCGGCGAGCACGGTCGAAGTAACGGATGCGGTCCTCCGCAACATTGAAACCAAGCAAGGATGAGATATGTCCCGTATCATTGATCTTACCTTACCCCTGAAGCCGGGAATGCGCGGTGTCGAGATTGAACCTGCAAAGGTGCTTGCGAAGGATGGCTGGAACGCCACCAGACTCCATTTGTATTCCCATTGCGGCACACACATGGACGCCCCTGTTCACTTTGGAGTAAGGGATCAGACTATAGATGAGATTCCGTTGGGTAGGTGCATGGGCCCGGCGTGGGTCGTGGATCTGACGGGGATACCAGCCCGCGCTCTGATCGAATTGGAAGATTTGGGTGACGTCGTTGATGAATTGCAGGCAGGGGACAGCCTCTTGCTGCGAACCGGTTGGAGTGAATACGTGTCGCGTCCGGAATATCTTGACGCCATGCCGCGCGTGAGTATGGAGCTGGGGTGCTGGTGCGCCGACGAGGGAGTTGCCATGCTCGGTATGGAGACGCCAGCGGTCGCGGATGTGAACAACGTTGAGGAAATCACTGCTGTGCACAGAGTTCTCTTTGAAGGCGATGTCATCATCGTGGAGGGCCTTACGAATCTGGATTCAATCACAAAGGAGAAAGTCACCTTCATGGCATTCCCGTTGCGAGTATCGGGTGGTGATGGCTCGCCGGTGCGAGCCTTTGCTGTTGAAGAAGGTTAGTTTGGCCAAAGATCTACTATGAGCCGCCAGCGTTTTATCCTAATTGGCATTCTCTTTTTCCATAGCGTCAACACGTACATGGACCGCGCTTGCATCGCATCTGCCGTGGACCATATTAAAAGAGACCTGTCCATATCAGGTGAGCTGATGGGGCTGGTGCTCGGCATCTTTGCGGTGGGTTACGCCTTGTTCCAGGTGCCCTCTGGGTGGATTGCCGATCGCCTCGGCCCGCGTAAGGCACTTACCATCGTGGTGTCCATCTGGAGCGTGTTCACGGCCCTTACCGGGGCGGCTCGAAACGCAATACAAATGCTGGTCCTGCGATTTCTCTTTGGGGTGGGTGAAGCGGGGGCTTTTCCCGGCGCCACGCAGGCCTTCTTCCGCTGGCTGCCCGTAAAGGATCGCGGCATTGCACACGGGATCAACTTCTCCGGCAGTCGTCTGGGGGCTGCATTTTCACTCTTTCTGATGCCGTGGTTGATTGTGCAGATAGGATGGCGCTGGACATTCGCGGTCAACGGCCTGATCGGCATTATCTGGGCGACGGTTTGGCTGATTTGGTTCCGTGACAATCCGAAGGACAATCCCAAGGTTAATAAGGCCGAGTTGGAGTATATCGAATCCGGGCGCGTCAGTGACTTCACGGCGACTGTAAAGGCCTCTTTTGCCGAGGTGTTCACCTCGCTGAACATGTCACTGGCGATGGTGCAGTACTTCGCCAGTAACGTGACGTTCTTTATTAGCCTGACCTGGCTGCCTTCATATCTGAAAAACCAATGGCCGGATGACCCGAGAGCCGTTTACTTCTCGGCCACGCCTTTGATCTTCGCCGCCTGTGCGAACTGGGTTGCAGGGACAATGGTGACACAGTTGTTCAAGCGAGGTTACCACGTAAGTTCACGCCGTGTCACGGCAATAGTCGGCTTTGCCTTGGGCGTGATCGGATTGCTTCTGGCGACACGCACGGACAACCTGTACTGGTTTGTCTTTTGCTTTAGCCTGGCGACGTTCGGCGTGGATATGACGCTCAGCCCGAGCTGGGCCTTCTGCAACGATATCGGCGGCGCTCATTCGGGCGCGGTCTCGGGATCAATGAACATGGTGGGGAATATTGGAGCGGCATTGAGTGCCATCATGTTCCCACTCTTTCTGAACGAACGGACGGGAAGTGCCAATTCGTTCTTTGTGTTTGCTGCGGGCATCAATTTCGTGGCCATTGTCGCGTGGTGCTTTATGAATCCGAATCGTGTTTCAGAAAAGAAGCTGTCGCCTGCGTCAATTCAAAACCGGTTCATTGCCATGCTGACATCTCTGGTTCTTCTGACCTTCGGGGCCGTTGGCTACAAGATTTATACGTCGGTCAAAAAGAAACCGGCGCCTGCGGATCAGATGAGTCAGATCGGTCCCAATGACGTGGGCGATCCCAATCGAATCGAGGGCGGAGAGGTCAAGTGACAAACGTAGGATGGTCAGGTTGGCCGCCAATGTGGGTTCTGGAGAAGTATTGATGGGACAGTTCAAAGGTGTTTGTGTCGGCGCCGGCTACTTCAGCCACTTTCAATATGAGGCGTGGCAGCGGATTCCTGAAGTTGAGATTACGGCGATGTGCAACCGCAATGCCGACCGTGCCAAGATTGTCATGGACAAGTTTGGCATTGCCAACCACTACACCGACTATCGCCGGATGCTTGAGAAGGAAAGGCCCGACTTCGTGGACATCATCACGCCACCGCCCACGCATCTTGAGATGTGCAAGATCGCGGCTGATATGGGTATCCATATAGTTTGCCAGAAGCCTCTTGCCCCGACGTTTGAGCAGGCCAAGCAGATCGTGGCGGATACGGATGCCGCGGGGGTCCGTTTCATGGTGCATGAGAACTGGCGCTTTCAACCATGGCATCGAGAGATCAAACGGCTGCTGGACAGCGGCGTTGTGGGCGAGAAGATTCACACGTTGAACTTCCGCTCGCGAATGGGGGATGGCTGGGGTGCCGAGGCCTACCTGGATCGCCAGCCGTATTTCCGGGACTACCCTCGGTTGCTGGTCTACGAAAACGGTGTGCACTTCATCGACACGTATCGGTTCTTGGCCGGAGAGATCAACCGTGTATATGCAGTCTTGAAGAAGCTGAACCCCGTTATCGCAGGCGAAGACTCTGGAGTCATCACCTTCGAGTTTGACAGCGGGGCGGTCGGCGTATGGGATGCGAATCGCTACAACGAGAGCAACTACGAGGATCCACGGTATACTTTTGGCGAATTTCTTATCGATTGCGACGGCGGCTCTATTCGGCTCGATGGCGAAGGTAAGATCACTGTGCAGCCGCTTGGCGAGGCGGAGCGCGATCACCCATACACTCATGAAAAACGCGCCTTTTCCGGGGACTGTTGCTACTTCACCCAAAGACACTTCATCGATCGCCTGATCGACGGCAAACCGTTCGAAACCGGCGGCCACGAATACCTCAGGACCCTCGCCGTCCAGGACGCCGTATATGCATCGGCGGCACAGAAACTCCCGGTCGAGGTCGAGTATTGACCGATAACTCGGTAGGATATTGACTTGGCTATCTCCAATGTGTTAAGATAGACAGGGTTTTTCATTGTGACTCTGCCTTGTTAGGGTCCGCCGGCTGTGGGGCGTCTGTGCTGCATGAACTGAGGCGCCGAATACGTCTCTAAGTGGACAGAAACCTCGCTGGGGGGCTGCGCAACCTCACTGAGGAAGGAGATAGACGATGCTAAATTGTGCAAGAATGCTGTTGCTGACCCTGGCGTTATGCCTGGCTTTCGCCGGCTCCGCCGGGGCCCTCTGTCCTGTAGCTGACCTCAACGACGATTGCCGGGTCGACTCGGGAGACCTTCAGTTTCTTGCCGAGCGGTGGCTGGATCCTCCTGAGAGCCCGGCCGATCTGGACGGCGATGACAGGGTCGCGATGTTGGACTTTGCCCTGCTGGCGGAGGATTGGCAACGAACAGGCACTGGGCTGGCAATCAATGAATTATGCGCTTCCAACCTCAACTACGTTATCGACCCGCAGGGCGAGTACGAGGACTGGATTGAGATCCACAATCTTGGCGATGAACCTGTTGATATGGGCGGCATGTACCTGACGGACGACCTTGACGATCCGACCAAGTGGCGGATTCCTGACGATAGTCCTGCCACAACGACGGTCCAGCCACACGGGTATCTTCTGATATGGGCCGACAACGATGTGGGTGACCCCGGCCTGCACGCCAATTTCAGAATCGATGCAGGCGGTGATGAGCTTGGGCTTTTCGCCAGAGATGGTGTCACTGTTATCGACACCGTCACTTTTGGCCAACAGACGTCTAACGTGTCCTATGGCCGTTATCCCGATGCCATGTCCAGCTGGCGTCTGATGTTTTTCCCCACCCCGGGCGGCGCGAACATTAGCATTTATCAAGGGGTTGTTGCCGAGCCAAGGCTTAGCCACGAGCGGGGCTTCTACGAGACACCGTTCTCCGTCACGATCACTACGGCCACGGAAGGAGGCAACATCTACTATACGCTTGACGGCACTGATCCCTACAGCTCAGAGCGAGGTCGTCCGGGCGGCAAGCTGTACACGGGCCCGATTCCCATCGACAGAACGACCTGCTTGAAGGTCCAGGCCGTCAAGTACGGTTGGATGCCCTCCAGGGCGAAAACACACACCTACATCTTCGTCAGCGACGTCAAGAACCAGTCTCCAAACGGTCAGGTGCCGGGTCCTGGATGGCCGAGCAGCGGCATCAATGGCCAGAGAATGGAGTATGGCATGGATCGGGCAATAGTGAACCACACAACTTGGGGGCGCCAGATTGAGGCGGCGCTGACCTCGATCCCTACGATGTCCATCGTGACCGATCTGGGCAACTTGTTCGATTCCGAGAAAGGCATCTATGTCAACGCCCGCGGCCACGGTCGTACATGGGAGCGGCCCGCGTCGTTGGAGTTGATCTATCCTCCCGATCCCGAGGGCCCCGGGTTTCCTGACTTGGTGAAGGTGACTGATAGTCACGGAGCAGTGCACTGGGAACTGCCTCGTGACATGCGCGATGGTTTCCAGATAAATGCGGGCCTGAGAATACGCGGAGGTTACAGTCGAAGCGGAAACAACCCCAAGCATGCGTTCCGTTTCTTCTTCCGCCCCGAATATGGGGACGGCGCGCTTGACTATCCGCTCTTCGGCGACGAGGGGGCGGATGGCTTCGACAAGGTTGACCTTCGTACCTCCCAGAACTATTCCTGGAGTTTTGGTAATGACAGCGCCAATACAATGTGTCGTGAGGTCTGGGCCCGCGACTCGCAAGGCCTGATGGGCCAGCCCTACACTCGAAGCCGATACTATCACCTCTACATTAACGGCCACTACTGGGGCCTTTTCCAGACGCAGGAACGTTCCGAGGCTTCGTACGCGGCTTCGTATTTTGGAGGCAACCAAGAGGAATACGACACCGTCAAGTCTACCGGTGATAGTGGCGGCTACACTATCGAGGCCACCGACGGCAACATGGACGCGTGGCAAGAGCTTTGGGATCTGGCCAATCTTGGATTCGGAAAGCCCGACAACTACTATCGTGCCCAGGGTTTGAATCCCGATGGGACACGGAACCCCAATTATAAGGTCCTGCTGGACGTCGATAACCTGATCGATTATATGATCATGGTCTTCTATGACGGTGATCGCGATGCGCCCATCTCCTGGTTCCTTGGCAACAACAGGACCAACAACTGGTATGGAATCCGCAACCGCTATGGCAACGAAGGATTTCGCTACTTCGTTCACGATCCCGAGCACATTATGTCCAGGGGCCTGAGGGACCGAACCGGGCCCTTTTCGTGCGGCGACCAGTTCCGGTATAGCAACCCCCAGTGGATGCACCAGGAACTGATGGCCAACGCAGAGTACCGTATGCGTTTTGCCGACCGCGCGCATAAGTATCTTTTCAACAACGGGCTGCTGACTGCGAGCCGGGCCATAGCGCGTTTCCGCGCCCGTAGCCAGCAAATCGACATGGCCATCATTGCAGAGTCGGCCCGCTGGGGCAGCGCGTGGCTCAACAAGGACACCTGGCTCAGTGCGATCAACAATGAAATCAACGGTTTCTTCCCCAGCCGGACCGGCGTTCTTCTCGGCCAGCTGAGGACCACCAGGATGAGAAACGGCAGTATCGCCCCCCTGTATCCGAGCGTCACGGCGCCGACTTTCAGTCAGCACGGAGGATATGTGCCAAGTGGGTTCCGTCTGTACATGTCAGCCCCCATAGGCACGATCTACTACACCCTTGATGGTTCTGATCCCATGCACGGAAGTTCAGGTGGTGGTAGTACCACGACTACCACGCTCGTCGCCGAGAGCGCCGCCAAGAAGGTCCTGGTTCCGCCAGTTCCGGTCAGTGACAACTGGAAGGGCGGCGGTGCCTTCAACGATTCGTCCTGGATGGTCTCGGCCGGCAGCCCTGGTGGTGTGGGCTACGAGAGAGGCTCCGGCTACGAAGGGCTGATCAGCCTCGACCTCGAATCGAAGATGTACGGCGAGAACAGCAGTTGTTACGTTCGGATCCCCTTCAATGTCATTTCGGATCCGAGTCAGTTCGAATTCTTGACGCTCAGGATGCGCTATGACGATGGCTTCGTCGCCTACATCAACGGTGTCGAAGTCCAACGGGCACTGGCCCCTGACGAGCTTACCTGGGACTCGGAGGCCGACGGCAGCCACGAAGCCGACGGGCTGGAGGACTTCTCCGTGACCGACCACATCGGCGACCTGCGACAGGGCGACAACCTCTTGGCTATTCACGGCCTCAACACGTCCACAACCAGCTCGGACTTCGTTATCTCTGCCGAACTGGTTGCCGGTACAAGTGACGATTCCCCTGGCGACGGCTCTTCGCCCACTGCCTTTAAGTATACCGGGCCGGTCACGTTGACTGAAACCACACAGGTCAAGGCACGCGTGCTAAGTGGCTCTACGTGGAGCGCGCTGAACGAGGCCATTTTTGCGATCGGCCCTGTTGCGGATTATCTGCGCATCACGGAGATCATGTATAATCCCGAGGACGCCAATCATCCTGATGACCCGAACAGAGAATTCATCGAGCTCAAGAATGTCGGGCCAGAGACCATAAATCTTAACCTTGTCCATTTCACCAACGGAGTTGAGTTTGTCTTCCCGCGTCTGGACCTTGTGGCTGATGAATACGTCTTGGTTGTCAAAGACGTTAATGCTTTCGAGGCGAAATACGGCGCGGGTTTGAATATTGCCGGCCAATACACGGGGAGTCTACGTAATGGCGGCGAAAGAGTTGAACTGCAGGACGCAATAGGCACGACAATACAGCTGTTCAGGTACAGGGATGGCTGGTACGACATCACAGATGGTGACGGCTTCTCACTGACCGTCAAGGACCCGGCGGGTACCCATCCCAGCCAGTGGGGTGACAAAGCCACGTGGCGGCCGAGCGCCCATGTAGGCGGTTCGCCCGGCGCCGATGATACGGGCCAGATCCCCGAGCTGGGCGATGTGGTCATCAACGAAATCCTGGCCCATTCCCACGCGGCCGCACCAGATTGGATCGAGCTGCACAACACGACGGACCATACAATCAACATCGGGGGCTGGTTCCTCAGCGACGATGATGCCGACCTGAGAAAGTATGAAATCGCCGATGGCAAGTCGATCCCAGCGCACGGATATATTGTCTTTACGGAAGATGTTGACTTCGGTGGTGGGGCGGCTCGCGTGCCCTTTGGTCTAAGCGAGAATGGCGAGACCCTGTACTTGCACTCCGGCCGGGATGGTGAGTTGACAGGCTACAGTGAGCAGGAGAAGTTCGGCGCATCCGTGACGGGGGTCGCATTCGGTCGGTATCAGAAGAGCACGGGCGCATACAACTTTGTTGCGATGAGTGTCAATACGCCCGGCTCAGCCAATGCCTATCCAAAGGTCGGGCCGATAGTCATTAGTGAGATCATGTATCATCCGGATAGTCCTACAGATGCTGAGTATGTTGAGCTTCTCAATATCAGTGATGCTGATGTTACACTGTACGACTTCGTGACGGCCGAGCCGTGGCGATTCACGGACGATCCCGATAATCCCGGGATAGAATTTCTGTTCCCGGCGGAGCCACCTGTGACAGTCGCATCTGGTGAATATATCCTGATGGTGAAAGACCTGGCGACATTCAGCTCGAAGTTTACTGCACCGGTCGATACGCAGATATTCTCCTGGGGAGCCGGGCGGTTGGACAATGGTGGCGAGAAGATACAGATCAGTTTGCCGGGCGACGTGGATGTTGATGGTGTTCGTCACTACATTCGAGTAGATCGGGTAAGGTATAGTGACGGCTCGCATCCGGATGATTTCGCCTCGGGCGTCGATCCCTGGCCTACCGGTGCCGATGGTTTTGGCTCAACTTTGAGCAGGCTTTTCCCACAACACTACGGCAACGACCCTAACAACTGGCAGGCAATCACTCCCTCGCCCGGAAAAGCCAACCCTTGAAGGCGTGTCACAATTGGGGCCTTACTGTCCGATAAATGATTGCTATGGCCGCTATTACGGGTTCGTGTGTTTGTCACTGCTGGTTCCGTGCGGCCCACTATGACGGAATTGTATTTGCCTGTTTTGGACCGTAAGAAACTGTTGACTGAGGGGCCGTTGATGTGGTAGAATAGGTAAGGCCGTAGGGTTGGGCATTAGGCACAAGACGCAGTATGGCCGGACCAACCAAACGCGAGTATGCTTCTGCGCATCCAAAAGGGTGGATAGGCGTACGCTGACGCGGTCTACAAGGCCCTGAGTGCAAAATACGGACGAGAGCGGCAAGAGCTGTTTCATCAGTAATTGCTGCCGAGCAACACAGGTCGATATGCCTGAGATTCAATCGCCAGAACAAAGACCGAAGCAAGGAGCTGGCCGGCATCGGCACAAGAGCGGGGCGGGTACCGCTGAGGAGGCCAGTCAGTACGTGGACCGTACTCTCGGATGCCGGTTTGAGCTGAAGTACCTGCTTACGGAGGCCAAGGCCGAGGCGATTGCCCAGTATGTAAAGTTATACTTGAGCCTGGACCGGTACAGCAAACTTCAACCCGGCGGTTTCTATCCCATTGTGAGTCTCTATCTGGACTCGGAGAACCTGCAGCTTTGCCGAGAGAGCTTGGGCGGGCTGAAGAATCGCTTCAAGCTGCGGGTCCGCGCTTACAGTGACGATCACAACTATCCCAGCTTCTTCGAGATCAAACGCCGTATCACAAACGTCATTCTCAAGAGTAGAGCACCTGTTCTGCACCGAAATGTGGAGGCGCTTCTCTCTGGTGCGACTTATGCACCCCAGGATTACAAGACCGACGAGCGATCGCTCAACCAATTTCAGCTATACATGAACAGCATCATGGCCAGGCCGACGGTGTTAATTCGCTATATGCGACAAGCCTATGAAGGCGGCACGGAGAACAGGGTGAGGGTGACTCTTGACCGAGAGCTATGCTATAAAATCACCAGTAAGCCTGAGGTGACGCTCAACAGCTCAGGTTGGCAGGGCAATTCCCTGACGCTCGGGCACGTGATTTTGGAAGTCAAGTTCACTGCCCGTTATCCGGCGTGGCTAAACCGTATGGTCCGGCATTTCGACTTGCGAAGCAGGTCGATATCGAAATATGCAACCTCGATAAAGCAATCCTGCGCACTCGGATTTTGCGCACCTAAGTTTGATGGGGTCGGCTATGGATAGAGTATGGCGTGTACTGGAAGAAACCTCCGCGATGGGAGGGTCGTTTTCTGTCCAGACTGTACTGCTGTCACTGCTGCTGGCATTTGTCCTGGGCCAGGTCTTGGCCTGGGTGTACTATGTCACGCACAGCGGTCTGTCCTATTCCAGATCCTTTGTGCAGTCGCTTATTCTGATTACGGTTGTCGTTGCGATGGTAATGACCGTCGTCGGCAACAACATCGTAACCGCCGTAGGACTGATGGGGGCGTTGGCGCTCATACGTTTCCGCAATATCATAAAGGATACCCGTGACATTGCTTTCATCTTCTGTTCGCTGGTGGTCGGGATGGCGACGGGCTCACAGCGATTTGCCACGGCCATAATCGGGACTATCATTCTGTGTCTGATTGCCGTATATCTCTATGCGACGAGCTTCGGGACGCATCAACCTCACAACGGATTCCTGCGGTTTAGCTTCAGAGGCCATATTGGACCCGAACACCCAATTCCCGCACTCCTAAGGCGTTTCTGCGGAAACTTCACCCTCATATCGGTCCAGGATACCGGTTTCGGAGGCGTAGCCGACTATGCCTACCAATTGATGATACGAAACGCCGCGAATAATGAGCTAATGATGGCTGAACTCGAAAAAATCGAGGGGATCGAAAACGTCAGCTTGACCATGCAGGAGCAGCTGCTGGAGGTGTAGAGCGTTTATGAAGAGAAAACCCTCGAGAGCTCATTTCTCCAGACGCGCGTATCTGCACCATGTGATGCCGGTCGTGGTGTGGCTGGCGACTGTTGCGGTGGTGATCGGCCTGTTCTACAGTCGCACTCAGCGGTTTGAGGTATTGGGGCTGGCGCAAGGTCGTGTGTACGAGATTGCCGCCAGTTGTACTGGCAGGATAAAGAGCATTCCCGTGGAATTGTTCGAGCATGTTGAGCAAGGGCAAGTTGTGGCCGTGCTCGATACCACGCTCGACAACGAACACATCCAGGCCGAACTGTCAGTGGTAGCTGCCCAGATTGAACATCTGGCCGCTCAGCTTGTTCCGACGCAGGAACAGCTGCAGGCAGAGGCCACGAACCTGGAGACCGACCGCGTCAGAAATGGGCGGGGATTCTCCGCAGACGTTGAGAACGCCAGGCTTCGGATACTCGAATTGCGGGCGCTGATCGCCTCCGACCGGATCACACTGGAAGATCTTGGGGTCGAGGTCAAAATCTCCCAGGACCTTCGGGATGCGATCGCGCCGTATGAACTTGAGAGACTGCAGGCTCAGTACAACGCCCTGTCTGAGAAGATGGCAGAGAACGGGCACTTATTGGAGCAGGCGAGAGCTAATCTGGACCAAGCACGAGAGAGGCGTGACGAATTTGTCGACCGTCAGTTGCAGCACCCGTCAATAGACGGTGCTCTCGAGGTGATACGTAAACAGATAGCGGTTCAGGAGCGGCTGATAGATCAGTTGGTGGCGCGATCCGATCCGCTGGAGTTGCGGGCGCCGGCGGCGGGTGTGGTCGTCTCAGTTGTTGATCGCGCGGACCGGGCTCTGTCGGCCCGGGCCGACGAGAGAGCACTGCGCCGCCCGGGCGAGGTTGTCCGACCTGGCGATCAGATCCTTGTGGTAGCTGACGCGAAACCGACAGAGATTGTTGCGTACGTGGCTGAGGAGCAGGTTGGACAGGTGCGTGAAAAGATGGTTGTGGAACTCGTAAAGCCGACCGACCCGGCACAGATCGCACGTTCTGAGGTTGTGTCGATCGGGCCGGCAGTCGAGCAATTGCCGCCACGATTGTGGCTAAATCCCAACCTTCCCCAATGGGGCCGGCCGTTCCGAATACGGATCCCTCCTCAAATGAAGCTCGTAGTGGGCGAGAGGGTGGGAGTACGCAGACTGTAGCTTTGGCAAGCGGGACGCTCCCGTGGCTCCGCCGGCCGAAACGGAAGTCAGACCTTTGGTAATGGAAAAGAGACGCCAATTGTATGAATTGCGACAGCGTCACCAAGAAGCTAACGTTTTTGATTATCACCGGCCTCGTCGGCCTGGGGCTCTCGGGTTGCGCCCGGCGTAATTACAAGGCCGATGCCGACGAGAAGGTCTACAATATCATCGACTACAAGTGGAGGGATGATTTTGGCACAAAGGCCAACTACAAGATCAGCGACACTGTGCCATCACCCAACGACATTGTAATTGAAAAAGAGGTTACTTCCTTTGGCGTCCTGACTCTGCCTCAGGCGGTTGCCCTGGCGACGGCACACAATCGCGAATATCAAACACAAAAAGAAGCGTTATACATCAAAGCTCTAGACTTAGACTTGATACGCCACAATTTTGAAAGATTGTACTACGGCAGACTCAAAGGCACATACGCCAAGGCTAAAGGTGTTGATTATGTGGGTGCTGGATCTGGTCTTGGACCACGGTTTAGTCCACGTAGAGCAGATCAGGACCTTCCTGTTGATCCACAGGGAGCATTAGATGGAGATGAATTCGGTGTTAGCAACGGATTCGGCTTTGACCAACTTCTGACTGATGGTACCAGAATCGGAACGAATGTAGCTCTGTCATGGGGCCGTATCCTGAATGGGGCTTTTAAGGGCGAAAGCCTCATATCACTTCTGAGTTTCGAAATAACAAAACCTCTTCTCCGCGGCAGTGACCGCAGAGTCGTTCTGGAGTCCTTGACTCAGGCGGAGCGGGATGTGCTCTATCAAGTCCGGTCGTTCAATAGGTTCCGCAAAACGTTCGTTGTGATGGTTGTCGGCCAGTACTATCGGGTTCTCGAACTGTATGATGTGGTGCGAAATGCCGAGGACAATCACAAGAGCCTTACAGCACTGTCTGAGCATGTGGAGAAGCTGGCGAGCGTAGGGCGCGTGCCGCTGTTGGAGGTTGGCAGGCTTCGGCAAGAGATTCTTCGAGCCCGTGAGGTCTGTTTGCAGGCAACGAAGGAATACGAGCAGGCCTTGGACGAATTCAAGATTACGCTGGGTCTGCCGACGACAGCGGAATTCCAGTTGGACGAGAGTGTGCTCAATGACCTGAAGGCAGCGGGGATACCGCCCCCCGATTTCTCCGAGAATGAAGCCATCGAAACTGCTCTTTTACACCGTCTGGATCTTGCGAACACTACTGATGCTATTTTTGATTCTCAACGCAAAGTGCTTGTAGCTGCCGACGGTCTCAGAACTCAATTAGATCTAAGTGTGAACACCAATATAGTATTGCAAGGACTGAGTTCATCAGATGCAAAGGCTTTGCAGGATTTGTTTTTGTCTGGTTTACTTGTGGATTTGCCTTTTGACCGAGATTTGGAGCAGAATATTTATCGCAAAACTCTGATAGCTTTGAACCAGCGACTGCGAGAGTCTGACCAAGCAGCCGATATGGTAACGTTAGAGGTGCGTCAGGCCTACCGCGATCTCACGGAAGCGGCAGAGCGCCATCGTGTACAGTCGGAAGGCCTCAAATTGGCGGAGAAACGCTTCGAGAATACATTTATGTTGATGAAGTACGGGCGGGCAAGCAGTCGCCGGGTGCTTCAGGCCCGCGACGATTTGTTCGACGCTCAGAAGGCCGCAACGGACGCCTTGGTAGACTTCACTATCGCCACGTTGGAATTCTATCGTGACACCGGAACGCTTCGGGTGCGCCCGGACGGAATGTGGCAGCTGGGCGCCTCCTAAGGACAACGCAAATAGAAAGGCGCCTATAGCACGGTACACGCCGCAGCTACTCTGCAATGGCCCGTGTGGCGTCATGGATCAGCGGCAGTCGGTTGACTCGGGAGGAGCAGTACATATGTGTGCGATCAGATCTCTGAAAATCCTGGTCTTGGTCCTTTTCCTGGGGCCGGCTGCCTTCGGAGCTGACGTGATCCTGAATGAATACAACGCCGTCAGCAAGTCGGAATTCCTGAATGGTGGAACAGCCGAGGCTGACGACGACGGCGGCCGCGCGGCAGACAGCTACTTCGGCCGCATCCCCGGCAACGGCGGCAACTGGTTCGAGTTGGTCGTCATCACCGATCATCTCGATATGAGAAGCTGGAGGCTCGACATCTTTCAAGGCGGCGTCTTTGATGAAACCCTGGACCTCACCGACCATGCCATCTGGTCTGACCTGCGAAGCGGCACCATAATCACGGTCTCAGAAGATCTGCCAAGCGATGCCAGCTACGATCCTGCCGCCGGCGACTGGTGGATCAACGTTCAGGCAAACGACAATGGCGACGGCCTCTTCATTGAAAAGTCGAACTTCCCGGTCAGCGCTAACGACTGGCAACTGATGATAAAGGACGCCTCAAATGCGGTGGTCTTCGGACCCGCGGGTGAGGGCATCAGTCCGGCAAGCGGAGTCGGCGGCACTGAGATTTTCCAGCTCGAAGGCAACCCGGATTCTTCCGTCACCGCCGATTCGACCGACTACGACGATGGAAGCGATTTCAGCACCTTCGGAGCGCCGAACCGCTGGGGAGCGCAGCACTTTGACAAGCTTCGCAACGTTGCCCCCACTCCGGCCTCCATTACCGTGCTTTCTCCCAATGGTTCAGAACTCTTGGCGGGCGGCGCAGTATGGACCGTCGAATGGCAAAGCCAAGGCACGATCGGCAACGTGATGATCGAGTTCTCCACAAACGGCGGCAGTACCTGGCAGCAGGTTTTTCCCCCCAATATCGGCAATGCCGGCCGATACGACTGGCTGGCGCCTATCATCCGTAGTGACCACTGCCTTGTTCGAGCCAGCAGTACGACGAGGCCTGGGATCGCCGATGTCAGTAACCAGCCCTTCTCACTTTATCTGTGCGAGTTAGTGGGCGACATCAACGATGATTGCATCGTGGACATGTTCGACTTGGCCCTGATGGCTTCGGAATGGCTGGCCTCCACGGGTATGTGAGTCAGCCTTCAGCGCTGTCCCCGATCACAGCACAAGATCTGATCAGAAACAAGAGTCGGTGCCCCCTTCAATCGCCCCATCCAGATTTTGGTGGATTTCCTCACACTTTTGTTCTATCGTGTTTGATTGATTCAGTCGCCGGCCTGACCGAGCCGTTTTGCTCGCGGAACAGAACCCGATTGTCTGCAGAGCACGGGTGGGGGTGAGGTTGCGTATGTGCACGTTTTTAGTTGGTAGGAGTAGTAAAGATAGATGAGTGCTAAGAGCGGTCGCTATGACTTTGGCGAGATAGAAAAGAAGTGGCAGCGTCACTGGCACGAACACAAGACGTTCAAGGCCAGCGATTGCGTCGATTCCAAGCCTAAGTACTATGTGCTGGATATGTTTCCCTATCCCAGTGGTCAGGGCCTGCATGTCGGCCACCCGGAGGGCTACACAGCAAGCGATATAGTCGCTCGCTACAAGCGAATGAAAGGCTTCAACGTTCTACATCCCTTCGGCTGGGATGCATTCGGCCTGCCCGCAGAGCAACATGCCATTGCGACGGGCACGGCTCCGGATACGACAACGCGGAAGAACATCGACAACATGCGCCGGCAGACTAAGTCACTCGGCTTCAGCTACGATTGGGATCGGGAGATCGCCACAGCCGACCCGGACTACTATAGGTGGACGCAATGGATCTTTCTCAAATTCTTCAATAGCTATTTCGACGAGACAGAGCAGAAGGCTAAGCCGATCGATCAGCTCCCGATTCCCGAGGACCTGAGCGAAGACGAGAAGCGCAAGTACGTAGCCGACCACAGACTTGCGTATGAGGCGGATGTCCCCGTCAATTGGTGTCCGGCCCTGGGGACGGTCCTGGCCAATGAGGAGGTGGTAGGCGGGGTAAGCGAGCGGGGCGGCCATCCGGTAGTCAGAAAGCCGATGCGCCAGTGGATGCTGCGGATCACGAAATTCGCAGAAAGACTGCTGGCAGACTTGGAGGAGGTGGACTGGCCGGAATCAATAAGAAAGCTGCAGTTTGACTGGATAGGCAAGAGCATCGGAGCCGAAGTCAACTTCAAGGTGGATGGCTTTGACGAGGAGATTTGGGTCTTCACTACTCGGCCGGATACTCTGTTCGGCGCCACCTATATGGTGATGGCCCCGGAACACCGACTCCTCGATGTTGTTACCACGGACGAACACCGTGGTCAAGTAGAGGAATACTGCCGTCTCGCCGCCACCAAGAGCGATCTTGACCGGACGGATCTGGCGAAAGAGAAGACCGGCGTGTTCACGGGCGCCTATGCGGTGAACCCCGTCAACGACGAGAAGATACCAATCTGGGTCAGCGACTATGTCCTGATCAGCTACGGGACCGGTGCCATCATGGCCGTTCCCGCCCATGATGAACGAGACTTCGAGTTTGCGACGAAGTTCAATCTTCCTATTGTCCCGGTGGTCGAGCCGCCCGACGGCGAGGAAGTAGAACTGGTCAAGCAGGGCAAGCTGTGCTTCGTTGGGGATGGCAGAGCAATCAACAGCGGGCAGTTTGATGGTTTACCGACGATCGAGTTCAAGAAGCAGATCACCGATTGGCTCGCGCAGCGGCGCCTGGGTGCCGAAGCCGTCAATTACAAGTTGCGTGACTGGATCTTCAGCCGGCAACGCTACTGGGGTGAGCCTTTGCCGATTCTTCACACCGAAAACGGCGATGTCGCCGGGCTTTCAGAGCAAGACCTGCCTTTGAAGCTGCCGGAGGTGGCAGACTATAAGCCCGCGGGAACCGGCGAATCGCCACTGGCCAAAGTCTCCGATTGGGTCAACGTGACCTTGTCCGGAGGCTCGCTGGCGCGGCGTGAGACGAATACTATGCCGCAGTGGGCCGGCAGTTGCTGGTACTACTTAAGATACCTTGACCCGAACAACGATCGCCAGGGCTGGGACCCTGCCAAGGAGAAGTACTGGATGCCCGTCGATCTGTATATCGGCGGCGCCGAACACGCGGTGCTGCATCTTTTGTACTCTCGTTTTTGGCACAAGCTGCTGTACGACCTGGGCTATGTCACCACCAAAGAGCCTTTCAAGAAGCTCATCAATCAGGGGATGATCCTCGGTGAAGACGGCCAGAAGATGAGCAAGTCCCGCGGCAACGTCGTCAATCCCGACAAGGTCGTTGCCGGCTACGGCGCCGATTCGATGCGGCTCTATGAAATGTTCATGGGCCCACTTGAGGCAATGAAGCCCTGGAGCACGCAAGGTGTCGAGGGCGTGTATCGGTTCTTGCAAAGGCTCTGGCGAGTGGTTGTCGATGAGGAAACGGGTGAGCTTGCCCCACAAGTCACGGACGTTCAGCCTGATGAGGCGACGCTCCGGTTGTTGAACCAGACCATAAAGAAGGTGGGTGACGATATTGAGAGGTTCGGCTTTAACACCGCGATAAGCGCCATGATGATTTTGGTAAATCACCTCAGCAAGCAGGATGTCCAGCCAAGATCGGTTGTCGAGAAACTGCTGCTTATCCTTGCTCCGTTCGCTCCTCATATTGCCGAAGAGCTTTGGCAGAGACTTGGTTATCCCGAAAGCCTGGCGTATGAGCCTTGGCCTGAATACGACGAGGAACTTGTAAAGGAAAGGGAAATCGAACTTGCTGTGCAGGTCAACGGCAAGATCAAAGACAGGATAGTCGTCTCGGCTGGAGCGGACGAGGAGGCAATAAAGCAAAGGGCCCTGGCCGGCGAGAAGGTAGTCGCCGCTATGGCTGGCAAAGAGGCCAAGAAAATCATTGTCATCAAATCCCGGTTGGTTAACATCGTCGTTTAGAGAGCAGAATCAACTTCCGTTGAAGGGAGCGTTGGTATGGGCGAGATGATTGCTTATTGCGGCTTGAATTGTTTTAGGTGCTCTATCTATCGGGTGGCCAGGGAAAAAGATGATGATAAGAAGGCTGAGATGAAGGGCGAAATCGTCCAGCTTATCAAGTCCCTGTATGGTCAAGAGTACAAGCCGGAAGATATCGCCGGCTGTGATGGATGCCGGGCGGAAGACGGAATACGTTTTCCGGGATGCAGAACGTGTGACATAAGGAAATGTGCGAAAGAGACTTCTGTTGAAACCTGTGCGCATTGCGATCAGTACCCCTGTGAGAAGCTCGGGAAGCTCTTCGCCACCGACCCGGGTGCACGGACGCAGTTGGATGAAATTAGAGATGCCCTTTGAGTAGCGAGTGCTGTCGAATTCTGCCCTGTTCTGTTACGTCCTTCACTTGGCATATTGAGTTGTGTTCATGTGCACCGAGATTGAGGCAAAACTGAAAGTTGACTCGCTCGATCCAGTCCGCAATAGGCTGACCGAACTCGGCGCCGAGTTCGCAGGACAACAGTCGCAAACTGATTACTATCTCGATGATGCTGAGAACATGTTAGCCGGAAGTGACAGATGTCTGCGGTTGCGACGACAGCGGAGCGACAACAGCGAGACCTTCTATCTGACTTACAAGGGCGCTAAAGAGAAGGACCATTTCAAGAAAAGGCAGGAGATAGAAATTCAAGTCGATGACCTTGAGTTGACCGAGAAGCTGCTTTCGGAACTGGGATATGAGCGGGCCTTAGTTCTTGAAAAGAGGCGTCGCGTTTGGCGACTTCGCGATTGCATCGTTGCACTGGATGAATTACCCTTGTTGGGCAGCTTTGTGGAAATCGAAGGGCCGAGCGACGATAAGATCACAGATGTACAGGCGAATCTGGGGTTGGTGAATCTCAAGCACATCGCGGAAAGCTACGCGCTCTTGATAAGAGACAAACTTGATCAGTTGGGTCGCGAGGAGAAAGAAGTTCTCTTCAAGGGAGCTTAGGTCGCCAGCATGAAACCCGAAGATGGTTGCATAAGATATATCGTAAATCCCAAATCCGGGGCCCGCAACGGTACGTCGGTCGGCCGGCAGTTCGAGCAGTACCTTCTCAAGAAGGGCTTTGAGGTCACACGCGATCTCACTGCCTCTCTGGAAAACGCCCGGGAACTGGCCGCCGCCGCCGCAGGCGATAGCGATTGCGCCATGGTCGTAGGGGTCGGCGGCGATGGGACCATCAGAGAAATCGCACAGGGACTTGCAGGTAGCAGCAAGCCTCTGATGATCGTTCCACGCGGTACGGAGAACCTTTTGGCCACCGAGCTGGGTTTTGATGCGAGATTGAAGACGCTGATACGAACGTTCGAGAGAGAGTGTATTAGGCCCTTGGACCTGGGAAGTGCGAACGGCAAATGCTTCACTTCGATAGCGGGCTTTGGGTTTGATGCCCACGTTGTCGAGCGGGTAAGCGCAAACAGAACCGGGCATATTAGCTATCTCACTTATGTTGGTCCTATCTGGCGAGCATTCTGGGACTACGAGTTCGGCCCAATGCGCGTACAGGTGGACGGTGAAGAGATCTTTGATGGCCCGTGCCTGGTCTTTGTCGGAAACATTTCGAGATATGCTATGGGTCTGAGGATATTGCACAGTGCGGATTTCGGTGACGGACTGCTGGACGTCTGTATCTTCAAATGCATGGACCGATTGCAGTTGGTCAAGCTTTCGGCGATGACCGCCCTCAAGCAGCACGGCAATGGTGCCGACTTCATTTACCGCCAAGGCAAGGAAATCGTCGTGAGTTCTGCGACCACCGGCATAAAAACTGAGATTGATGGTGATCCGGGTCCGCCTCTGCCTGTACATATCAAGGTGATTCCGCACGCTGTAAACGTAATAGTACCGAGGCGCTCGCACGAGCAGAAGTCGTAGGAGTTCCGGGTCAAGTCTCTTGGGGCTCTTGCCTCGTTGTGCCGTTGGGGGCGTGTGCACCTGTTTTTTGGATTGACGATATGAGCAAAGGGGATTTCAAAATAGGCGAAGTGAAAGTCGGCTTGGATACACGGCTGTTTGTTATGGCCGGTCCCTGTGTCATCGAAAGCGAAACATCCTGTTTGACCATTGCCGATCGGCTCGTCGAGATAGCCGACAGAACGAACGTGCCGATAGTCTTTAAGGCCAGTTTCGACAAGGCCAATCGCACCAGCATATCAAGCTTTCGTGGTCCAGGCCTTCAAGAAGGCCTGAAGACTCTCGCCGCCGTTCGTCGACGAACCGGCCTGCCAGTTATGACCGATGTGCATGAACCAGGTCAGGCTGCGCCGGTGAGTGAGGTCGTTGACTGTCTGCAGGTCCCCGCTTTTCTGTGCAGACAGACCGATCTGCTCTGTGCCTGTGCTCAGACTCACAAGCCTGTGAGCGTTAAGAAGGGCCAATTTCTCTCGCCGAACGAGATGAAGAATGTGGTGGAGAAGATCCGGGCCTGCAACAACGAGAAGATCATACTCACGGAACGGGGAACATTTTTTGGCTATAATCGCCTCGTCAACGACATGACCGCAATCGAAACCATGAAACAACTTGGCTATCCCGTCGTTTTCGATGCTACTCACAGCACGCAACAGCCGGGTGGACTCGGCACCGCCAGCGCAGGCCGACGAGAGATGGCGCCCGTTCTGTCAAAGGCAGCGGTCGCCGCCGGTGCCAACGGCCTGTTCCTCGAAGTCCATAGCGAGCCGGAAAAAGCAAAATCAGACGCCGCTTCCATTCTCCCATTAGACTGGGTCGAGGATTTGCTCGAGGTCTGCAAGGAGATATTTGAGGTTGTCCGTGGAACAGAAGCCGATTAACCGAACTGGATATTTGTACGGCCCCGTCCCTTCACGCAGGCTGGGCCTCAGTCTCGGGGTTGATATTGTGCCAGCCAAAGTCTGCACCCTGGATTGCGTGTATTGTCAGGTCGGAAAGACTACAAAGAAGACCGTCGAGCGGGCGGATTTTGTTTGCGTCGAGAAAGTCTTGTCTGAGCTAAGGGAGAAACTCGCCGCGGGCCACGCGGATGATCTGGGCCGTACTGATGCCGGTGAGAAAGGCCCCATCGCTGATTTTATTACCATTGGCGGCTCCGGCGAACCGACACTGAACTCGCGCTTGGGTGAGTTGATAGACCGGATAAGGCAAGTAACGGACATTCCCGTAGCGGTACTTACAAACGGCACATTGCTTGACAGATCGGATGTGCGGGCCGATTGCGCCAAAGCCGATGTGGTGCTGCCTTCCTTGGACGCGGGTGATGAGCAGACCTTTCAGAAGGTAAATCGGCCCCACGAGCTTATCAGTATTGGCAGGCTGATTTCAGGCCTGTGCGCATTCAGAAGCGAATTCAGCGGCCAGATATGGCTCGAAGTTTTTCTTGTGGATGGGCTGAACACTGATGCCGAACAGATTTCCAGGCTCAAGGATGTGATATCACAAATTCGCCCCGACAAAATCCAGATCAATACTGCCGTCCGACCCGGTACTGAGATGAGCCTTGGAAGAGTAGAATGCGAGAGCCTCAAAGTGCTCGCAGCTCAGCTGGGTCCGAGCTGCGAAGTGATAGCTGATTTCTCACACGCGTGTCACGTCATGCACGGCGAGAGCGGACCCGATGACGTGTTATCAATGCTGAAACGCAGGCCTTGCTCACTAAACGACGTATGCTCCGGCCTTGGCATAGACCCTGATGAGGCGCTGAAGTATGTCAGTCAGCTTCAAGAGCAGGGGCTGATTGGCCGTGAGACAAAGGGCGCCGTTGTATTCTTCAAAGCCCTGCCATAAGCCAAATCCAAGAGCTGCCGCCCTTCCTGCAACTGGCCCAAAGCCCTCGTTGAGCCGGTCCTGCCGGACTGCCGCTGATGCCGCACCCTCTTGCTGCCTACACAGACCATGCCCAAGATTTATCCTCACTTTTGCCAATCTTAGCGCCCGAATTTGTAAAGACGAAAGCATTATTGGCCGATAAAAGCGGTGTGGCATTTGCGGAAGCGTCGTTTTGATGATGCTTATTAATGTGCTTTGAAATGTGGATTTCGCGGGCTCATTTTTGAGGCCGCAAAGAATATGTAGTGAGTTGTACGTAATACCTGCGGTTCCTGTTTTCCAAATTCAGAAGTTGGTGTGAAGTGACGTACTGTCGACTCAAGTGATGAACAAGACTCAACGACAACTGGTTCTAAACAAAGGAACAGAGAAGTTTATCTTTCGGTACGAGACTGGCGCCGAAGATGAGCTTCTGGATGCCTTGATCAAACTGGCAAAGGATAAGCGAACGGATTTTGATTGGTTTGATGCAGCCGTACTCAGTTTCAAACTAACGCAGACTCTTATCGGCCAGGCAGAGGAACTTATACACGAAAAGGCAAGTTCTCAAATGCGCGTGAATTAGTGTCACGCAAGAGAAGCGAAAGTGAAATGATTGTGACGGCCCCGTATTCGATGCGGGGATGTGCTCTCTGATAGAAAAGCGAAAGACAATCCGGCGAGATCAAATGGTAGGTGTTACTATGGAAGAAGGCAGCGCAATCATCCAGCAGTTTCTTAGTTACTTGGAATTTGAAAAGCGTTTTTCGCAGCACACAGCCAAGTGCTACGGGGCCGATCTGAGGCAGTTTGGCGATTTTCTTTTCGGCGCCTCGGAAACCGGCATGGCACATGCCGAGCCGATTTCTTTGACGCCGGACCATGCCGGGCCGGCTACCGCCGTGGCAACACAGACGGCGCCCAAACTTGACCAGCTATTTCTCTCGGCTGATGTCACCACCCTCAGAAGCTACTTGGCCTTCCTGAATGAGAAGCAGTATTCAAAGGCCACCATAGCTCGCAAGCTTGCGACTCTGCGCAGCTTCTACAAGTACCTTGTCAGAACGAACCGAATCACTTCCAATCCTGTCACCGCGGTCCGGACTCCGAAGCAAGATAAGAAACTTCCGCGGTTCCTCGAGTACGAAGAAGTAAAGAGATTGCTCGAAACGCCACCGGCCGATACCTGGCTCGGTGCCAGAGACAGAGCCATCCTTGAGACCCTCTACAGTACCGGCATAAGGGTGAGTGAGCTCGTCGGGCTCAATATGGACGACATAGACTTCCTGGGTGAGGTCATGCACATCAGGGGCAAAGGCAAGAAGGAAAGGATCGCGCCCATCAGTTCAACCGCCCTGCAAGTGATCCAACACTACATGGAGTTCCGGAACAAGCGAGCTCAGAGCAATAGCAACTTCGATTCGAAGGTCCTGTTCGTAAACAAACACGGCCGGAGGCTCAGCACGCGCAGCGTCCGCCGCAAGATGGACAAGTATTTGAAGATGGCCGGCCTGGACCCGGCAATCAGCCCGCACACTTTGCGTCACAGCTTTGCAACGCACATGCTGAACAACGGTGCCGATTTGCGAAGCGTTCAGGAGCTGCTCGGCCATCAATCACTTTCGACCACGCAGGTTTATACTCACCTTACCACGAAGAAACTAAAGGACGTCTACGAGAGTGCCCATCCGCGGGAAGATCTTGAGCCGCACGAGGGTGAGACTCAGTTTCACGAGCACCAGACGCCCATACACCACCATAACTGACGTAGCACGAATCAACTGCAATCCGGAAGGCCGCTAACCAGAGCGGCCTTTTTTGTTACCCCGTTGGCCTACGCCGCTCGGCGCTCCCAATGGCCGGGCCAACAGAGCACCCTATATTCCGCGCTTGACATCGCCGGTGTGGTGTGATAGTGTATTTCAAGATACAAACCGAGATTGCTGCGCGTATTCGTACATTTGTGGGCCGTTGTTGTGGAAAAAGCGGCTACTATGTGCTTTGAGGATGGGGGGAACGGAGGCTGAGAATGAGAGGGTCGAGAAATCAGGCGATCTTGTGGACAATCCCTGTACTGATGGTAGCCTTCTTAGCGAGCTTTCCTGCCTATGCTAAGTATGGCGGCGGGACGGGAGAGCCCAATGATCCCTACCTGATCTATACCTCCCAACAAATGAACCATATCGGCCAGCACGAAGAGGACTGGGACAAGCACTTCAGGCTTATGGCGGACATCGACCTGTCTCAGTGCGGTGGCGAGCCATTCAATCTCATCGGCACTTCCGACGAGCCATTCTCCGGCCATTTTGATGGTAATGATTGCGCAATATTTGGCCTGCACCATACATCTGCTGACACAGACTACATTGGGCTCTTTGCATGTGTCGATTTCGGCGGCGAGATCAGAGATCTGACGTTGGTCGATCCCAACACAAATGCCGGAATCGGGTCCAACGTTGGCACGCTGGTTGGCTACCTGCAGGATGGGGCCGTGAGCGGATGTTTTGTTGTTGGTGGCAGTGTCTCAGGTGGGAACAATGTCGGTGGCTTGATCGGAGCCAATAGTGGTACTGTTGTCGACTGCTCGTCGTCCGCGCAGATTCTGGGCGAGGCTCACCATCTGCTGGGGCACTGCGTCGGGGGATTGGTCGGACTCAACACTCACGGAGGGATCAGCAACTGCCATTCATCGGGTAGCGTTTCTGCGGTCCACTTCGTCGGCGGGTTGATAGGGATGACCGAGTCAGGTGTAGTCGTTGATTGCAGCTCATCGGTTGAGGTTGCGGGGTTCTGCATCGGTGGTCTGATCGGCGCAGTTGACGGGGCCGTCATAAGCAATTGTAGGGCATCCGGAGATGTCGCCGGTGGCTTCGAAGCGGGAGGGCTGATTGGCCATAATATCAGTGGACAAATCAACAGATGCTGTGCTACCGGAACTGTTGAGGGAGATCTCGCCGGTGGTCTTATCGGTAGAGATGACTCCGGAGTGATTGCAAGCTGCTTCGCAGTCGGGAGCGCTTCCAGCTCGGACTGGTGTGGCGGGCTCGTTGGAACCACCTCTGGCGGTGTGATCACTGACAGCTACGCCCGAGGCCCGGCTTCGGGAAATACGAACGTTGGCGGCCTGGTTGGCCTGCTGGACGGGGGCCAGATAAGCAGGAGCTACTCTTGTGGGAAGGCTCAAGGCAGCAGGGATGTCGGCGGGCTTGTAGGCACAAGCGTTCATAGCTACGTTTCACGCTGCTTCTGGGATACGCAAACGAGCGGCTGGACGAGCAGTGCAGGTGGCATTGGCATGAAGACCTACCGAATGCAGATGCGAAGCACTTTCGAAGGTGCCGGTTGGGAACTTGTCGGCAGAAATCCGGCGGGCTCAGATGGCGCCTGGGTGATTTGCGAGCAGACCAACTACCCGCGACTCACCTGGCAGGTCCCGGTTGGTGATCTTGTCTGTCCGGATGGCGTGACGATGATGGATTTCTCGTTCTTTGCCACTCACTGGCTGGAAACAGAGTGTGTCGCAGACAACGACCACTGTGACGGTACAGACATTGATGAATCTGGTGCAGTTGGAATCGAGGATCTCCAGATGTTCACGGACAATTGGTTGGAGGAAACAGAACCATGAAGACATGCATTCTCATTCTGAGTATTCTTGCGTTGGCCGCTCCGACTCAGGCCAAGTACGGCGGCGGCACAGGAGAGCCCAATGATCCGTATTTGATCTACACCCCCGAGCAGTTGAATGCTATCGGGGCCGAACCGAACGACTGGGACAAGCACTTCGCTCTTGTGGCGGACATCGACCTGTCTGCGTACACCGGCACTGAATTCAACATCATAGGGTACTACAGAGCCTGGAACGATCGCAAAGGCTTCGCCGGCGTCTTTGACGGCAACGGCCATACAATATCCGACTTCGGCCGTGCTTGTACGGGTGGGAATCACATTGGGCTTTTTGGCTACGTCAGCGGAGAGCATGCTCAGATCAAGAATGTGAGACTTACAAATCCCAATATCGACGCCGAAATGGGAGAGCGAGTCGCCGCGCTGGTCGGCTGGTTGGACAGCGGAACCGTGAGAGGCTGCAGCGTCGAAGCCGGCAGTGTCTTGGGATACGGCCCTGTGGGTGGTTTAGTCGGATACGCCAACGGAGAGATCGTCGACTGTAGTTCCAATGCCGATGTGTCAGGTTTCCAAAACGTGGGCGGGCTGGTCGGATGGGCTTCTGAAGATACAAAGGTCGCTAGGTCTTACTCCAACGGAGCTGTTTCAGGTGACAGTCTTGTCGGCGGCCTGATAGGACAGAACGACGGTACGCTCATCCACTGCTACTCTGAGAGCGGTGTGACTGGGATTGACCTGGTCGGTGGACTGGTGGGAGAGAATCTGTCAGACGGTGCAGTCGCCGACAGCTACTCCACGGGCGGCGTCACAGGAACTACGGAGGTTAGCGGATTGGTCGGTAAGAACTCGGGGGCCGTGGTCAGTTCTTTCTGGGATGTGGAGACCAGCGGCCAGGCCACGAGTGCGCGAGGAATCGGCAAGACGACTAGACAGATGTACGATCCGAACACCTTCTCTAACTGGGGATGCTCGGGTATATGGACGATTGACGCCGGACGAGATTACCTGCGGCTTGCCTGGGAGCATGCTCCAGGAGAGGTCTTGACGAATCCCGTATTTTGGCACGGCAAAGGTGAGCCCAATGACCCATATGTGATCCACACTGCAGAGCAGCTTAATCAGATCGGGCTCGTGGTATGTGCCTGGGACAAACACTTCAAGCTCATGGCCGATATTGATCTGTCAGTACTTGGACCGACTGAGTTCAACAGAATCGGAGTCACTCCCAGACTGTCGTTTGGAGGCAGTTTCAGTGGGAACGGCCATGCGATCTCAAACCTGGTCTATGACTGCAACGGTTTGGACTACATCGGGCTTTTCGGAAGCGTAAGCGGAACGGTCAGGAATCTGACCCTAATCGACCCCAACGTTGAGGCTGGGACTGGGCGTGACATCGGATCGCTCGTGGGAATTCTGCTTGGCACCGTATCCAATTGCCACGTTGAGGGTGGTAGTGTCTCCGGAGGGACATCTGTCGGTGGACTCATCGGCTCCGGCGGTACAATCGAGAATTGCACGTCATCGGTGAACGTCTTTGGCGACAGGGCCGTCGGGGGATTAGTGGGATCTGCTGACTTTGTTAGTGACAGCATCTCGTCCAGCAATGTTGTCGGGAACGAGAGCGTTGGTGGGCTGGCCGGCAAGGGAAAACCCGGCAGCGTTATCGTGCGCTGCGGTTCATCCGGTAACGTCGTGGGAGTTGATTCAGTTGGCGGACTCACAGGCACCAGCGACACACGTTACGTCAATAGCACGGTGTCAGAGTCCTACTCAGTAGCAAACGTCTCAGGACAGCGGTCCGTTGGCGGGTTGGTGGGAGTGAATGACTGCAGCCGACGAGGACCAAACAGTGTCATACGAAACTGCTACGCGGGCGGCAGCGTCGAGGGCATAGATGAAATTGGCGGCCTCGTGGGCGCTGATAGTGGTGAGATCCTCTTTAGCTATTCGGCCTGCAGTGTTCTGGGGACAGGGGAACACATTGGAGGCTTTGTTGGTGGTGAAGCTGGTGGCGGTGATGGGTGTGAGCGTCACACGGTCGGCTGCTTCTGGGATGTCGAGGCCAGCGGGCTGAGCCACAGTGACGGTGGGGCTGGTAAGACAACGGCTGAGATGCGGATGCGAAACACGTTCACAGATGCTGGCTGGGATTTCATCGAAGTCTGGGATATAGCAGACAATCAGACGTATCCATTCCTAAGAAGCCGTCCACAGGGCGATTTGAATTACGATGGCCGGGTTGATTTCTTGGACTTGGCAATACTCGGCGAGCAATGGCTCGGCGGCTCTGAATGGCCTGCTCGATAAGGCGGATCATTCCGTATGGTCTTGGAGCGCGCTCCGGAAGAACGTTTTGCAGGGGCGATAAGTGGAATTTGCGGGGGAAATAGTCGCAATTGTCATGATGTTGGGATAAAGGGCGTTACGTTTTGGCGGCCAGGCGGCACATTAGGGCAATACTATTGCGTAGATAACGTTCGATTGTATGAGGGACGGTTCGTCTTTGAAAGGAAGGCGCGCGAATGATCCGCGAATGGGAATCATTGGGTAGGCCGTGGGCTTTTCTTGCGGCTCTGCTTCTTGTGATGGCTGCGGCGATTGCCCGTGGTCCGGCTATTACTTCACCATACTGCAAGAACGAGATTGCGTTCCCGGACGACCCATTTCGGGTAGAGGGAAGCTCAGCTGCTGCGCCGGGCTGGGTGAAGTTCACCATACTGCTGGAGCCATACGATCCGAATGTCGTGTATTTCCAGGATGGGCACGAGTATACCTTTCATTATCATTTTGCCACCGAACTGCTTGAGCCGTTCATCGGTATGACCACGGAACAGTTCAATCAGGCGACCCTATTCAGGGACGGCCGAAAGGCGATCCTGGGCGCCGTTATCTTGCCTCCGAAAGGTGGCGATCCTCCACCGCCTGAGTACCCTGAGTACGGCATTCAATTCGTCGGGCATGACGTGTACGATCGAGAAGAGATCGCCCGGTTCTTCGATGTTGTTAAGGGCAGCATTGTGGCCGAGCCCGGGGTACAGGCATTCTACTTTCCATCTTACGAGCAGCTCGCCGCAGCAAGAGCCAATCGCGATTGGTTCGAAGAGCAGGGCATGCCAGTGAGTTCCCCCGACCGCTGGGCCCAGGGCAATACTTGCTATTCAACTGGATGGGCGCTCGGCAAGCTCAAGTACATCAGCGGTGGTCATGTCAATCAGGCGTATCTGACGGGACAGTTAGAGCCAAACGACATTTTGCTGACCGACGGTGTACCCGCTGAGGTGCCTTTCGTCGCCGGCATCATCACGCTGTCACCCTCGACTCCCAATTCACACGTGGCGATACTTGCCAAGACGTTCGGCGTCCCGTTCGTGCATCTGGCTGTTACTGGAGATGCAGACCGAGCGACGGGGCTTATCGGCCACCGTGTGGTTCTGCGGGCCTACGAGAAAGAAGGCTCATCCGATGTGCGGCTGATTGATGTTGAGGGCGTTCTTGATGAGAACGCCATCGCAGACCTGCTCAAACTGAAGGCCCCCCCGGTACTGGATATCGAACCGGCTACCGACTATGGCAGCTATAGTTCAAATGCCGATGGTCTGTTGCCGTCAGACATCAAGTACTTCGGCGGTAAGGCGTCGAACTTTGGTATCTTGCGGACCGCTATTCCTGAGGATTCGCCGGTGGCCGTGGCATTTTCGTTTGACCTCTGGAAGGAATTTCTCGATCAGCAGCTTGCTACCGGTAATACTCTGCGTGAGGAGATCGAAGCTCGCTTAGCGCCATTCACCTACCCGCCATCAAACATGGCACAACTGTCCGGTGTGCTCAACGGCATACGGAGTCTGTTCAGAGACAATAGCCTCACCAGCTTCACCCCGACGCAGCAGCAGGCAATTGTCGGCATCCTTCAAGACCCACAGTACGGATTTGACCCGAACAAGAAGATCCGTTTTCGCAGCTCCACTAACGTCGAAGACAGTGAACAATTTACTGGGGCCGGGCTGTACGACAGCTACAGTGGATGCCTGGCCGATGATCTTGACGGTAATACGGCCGGTCCGTGCCACTGTGATCCGGACAACGGTAATGAGCGTGGGGTCTTCAGGGCCGTACGCAGGGTCTTCGCCAGCTTCTACAACGATAATGCCTATCTCGAGCGTTTGCGGCACGGTGTCGACGAAGACAGTGTGGGCATGGCGTTACTCGTGCACCACTCGTTCCCGGACGAGATCGAGTTGGCCAATGGCGTAGGGACCATCCACAGGAGGCATTCGTCAAGCTGGGCTATAGACTTGGTGACGCAACACGGGGCAACCTCTGTGACGAATCCCACCGACGGCAGCATTCCGGAGCACGTGAGCGTCCAGGTCTATTCGTTTGGGGCGTTTCCTACATTGGTCCGTGAATCGAATCTTGTGCCGCTGGGTGCGAAGGTCATGCGGTGGCAGGACGACTATGAGGAGCTGGTCGGATTGCTTGTCAAGGTGGCTGAGCGCTTCAGCGACGTGACAGGGCAGACGCGCTTTGTGTTCGAGACCGAGTACAAAAAGGTCGCGCCCGACGGCAAGCTTGTCGTCAAGCAGGTGCGCCAGATTCCAGAGCCTAACAGTTCCCCGACGATCACGCCGTTCCTGGTCAACGAAGCTGTTGAGTATTGCACCTTCCAAGGAGAATTCGGCGACGTCTTCGCAAACCATCGTCTCAAGTCAAGGTGGTTGATGGAGACCAAGAACCTCTGGCTTGCAAGTGACAACTTGATCGACTGCCTCTATGCTGAGGTTGAGTTCGAATATGTCGCAGACGGCCGAGTTCGCGCCCTTACGAGTACGTTGCCACTGCTGCCGAGGGCCGCTCACAAGTACGACGGTGTTGAGATCACCGATGAATGGGTGATGCATCATTTGTCAAATCCGAGGGTCTGTGGGCTTGTGGCCACCAACATTCCAATCCAGGTTTCCGCGGCTGAGAGCCCGATTCTGACGCTCAGAGACTTCGGGTGCTTGATACTGAAGGCAGATCATGAACGGGCCGTACCGGCGTGGGACTGGGACGGTCCCAAGATGACCGTGAGCGATAGTACGCGGTTGTGTCCCTGTCAAGAGCCACAAGCGGGTGACCTGCTGCAGCAGCGCCATTTCCAGGGCCCCAACGGTGTCACTATCACGACGTCATTCTACTGGCCCCCTCCCCCGAAAGGCTTCGTCGTAGGTTACACAGCGCCGCTTATTCGCTGGGTCGAGACCGTGATCGAAGGTCATACAAGTGTGCCCATTATCCTACACGGCTACTACTCACAGACGTATCGCCCCGAACATCATAACTTCGACGAGCATTTTCTCTTTGAACCGCGGCTTGAACCGGGGCTATCTGAAGCACTGCTGGCAGAACTCCGCGCACAGGACATACGGCTGATCCATGCACGAGGCGGGATGCATAGCACCGAAATCACTACCTATGGATTCGAAGGCGAGTCTTTCCTTCCCGGTGATCTCGACGACGACGAAGATGCAGATATGACGGACTACGCGCTCTTCGCCAGCAAGTGGCTGGAAACAGCGTGCGATACATGCGGCGGAGCAGATCTCACCGGAGACGGTCGGGTGATGCCGGAGGATATGTGCGAATTCGCTGACAGCTGGCTCGTCGGTACCGAATAGCCAAACAAATTGACGGTGAAGGCGCGTTTCAGTTGGCGTTGGGGCCGGTGTATTCGGGGACGAGGTGTTTGATCTTCTGCACTATGGCGGCGTGGTCTTGTGTCTTGGCGATCTCGACGAGCTCCGCTATCCCGGCGCGGAGCTTGTCTCGATCCATCGGAATATTCATCCATATCCCGATCTTTGGATGCCTCGTCCGTTGCATGTCTTCGCCTTCTATTCGAAGCTCTTCAAAGAGCTTCTCACCCGGCCTCGGGCCGGTGAAGATCATCTCAATATCCTCGCCCGGCCGAAAGCCACTCAGCGTTATCAGCTCTCTGGCCAAATCCACGATCTTCACAGGCTCGCCCATATCCAGCACAAAGATCTCCCCACCTTTGCCCATCGTTGCCGCCTGAAGCACAAGCTGGCTGGCCTCCGGAATGGTCATAAAGTACCGTTTCATCTCCGGGTGCGTGACAGTCACCGGCCCGCCCTCGGCTATTTGCTTTTTGAATATGGGGACAACTGAGCCGTCCGACGCAAGCACGTTGCCGAACCGCACGGTCACAAAGTGCGTCGAGCTGGTCCTGGCCAAATCCTGAATGTATATCTCCGCCACTCGTTTGGATGAACCCATTATGCTCGTCGGATTCACCGCCTTGTCCGTGCTGATCATCACAAAGTTGGTAGCCCCGTAGTTGTCAGCCGCATCGGCGATGTTCTGCGTACCCACAACGTTGTTCCTGATGGCTTCACCGGGATTAAGCTCCATCAGCGGCACGTGCTTGTGAGCAGCCGCGTGAATGACAACCTCCGGTCTATACTCTTCGAATACCTTCTCGACGCGGATTCGGTCGGTGATGTTGCAGACGAGCGCTTTTATCGAGACTTCAGGGAACTGGCTGTGCAGTTCCCGCTCAATATAGAACAGTGGATTCTCCGCCTGCTCGATAAGCAAAAGACGCTTCGGGCCAAAGTTGCAGACTTGCCTGCACATTTCCGAACCAATCGAACCGCCTGCACCTGTGACCAGTATTGTCTTGTCTTTGGCAAAAGCTTCTATCAGATCAAGGTCGAGTTCCACTGCCGCTCTTCCAAGCAGATCGTTGATGTCCACGTCGCGAATCTGCGACACACGGAACTTGCCTGATGCGATATCCGTAAGCGCCGGCACTGTCCGGAAGCGGATCTTTGTCCCCTCGCATACCTGAACAACCCGCCTCAACTGCTGGCGGGTCGCGGAAGGCATCGCTATGGCGATTTCTTCGATGTTGCGGCCCGCGCAGATTGTGGGCAACTCCTCAACGGTGCCGAGTACCGGTATCCCATGGATATTCGTGCCTTGTTTGAACGTGTCGTCGTCAATGAAACCAACGACTTCGTATTGGGCCACTTGCATCCGGTCTATTTCGCGCAACAGTGCCTCCCCTGCGTCACCTGCCCCGATGATGAGGAATCGCTTCAGTCGGCCTCCTTCAACAGTCCGGAATTCCTCGAAATACAGCCGGACCACCATCCGCAGTCCCGCCAGAAGTAGAATTGTGCCGAATAAATCTGCCACGAACACGCCCTGACTGACCAGAGTTATGCCAATCGGCACACTTCTGCGAACCGGGGCGTACCACAGCACGGCAAACCAAAGGAATATGATGATCATCGTGCTGAGAAGCGATGCCCTGAGTATACCGAGAAGGTCCGAAATCCCCACATAGCGCCACCAGCCGCGATACTGCTTGAGTAACGCAAATACCGGCAACTTTATTATCAAAACGAAAAACAGCAAAGCAGGATATTGGCCTTGAAGCCAATCCCAGCTGAACTGCATACCGTTGGCCACTAAGAATGACAACATCAGAGAAGTGGCGAAGGCGAGTACATGGGCGAGTACGATCAGCGGCTTGCGGAAGGCGAGCAAGGGCCCAGGGTTGGAAATTGACAGGTCCAACTCAGCTTCATTGTTTTCGTTTGCTTGTGTATTTGTCTCTGAGTCAGGCATATTTTCCAGACACGAAAGTCATGCTCGCAAAATAGACACGAGAGTATATGAGAAGACTCACAAAAATGTCAAGGCATCGCGGCTGGACTTCAGTGCCCCAGCGCCCCGGAAAGCCACCTGGGACAATCGAAGGTAACACCCTTGTTCTTCCGGCATTTCTTGCAGTGCTGTTCTCCGGACGGCCCGGGCAGATGGCCTGTTTGGCTGCAGCAGTGGCACCTATTAATCTTGCTCGGCGTCTAAGTCCGGTTGCGACTCTGTCTCTATCGCCTCGAATTCAGGCGTGGTCGATTCGATATCAGTCGCCGTAGAGTATGTATAGATGTCCGAAAGCTCCGTATTATCTACTCTGTTGCGCATAAGTGAGTAGATTATGGTGTTAGCTGAGAAATAGAAGCTTATCACAAAGGAGACCACCAGTCCGATAACTGCCAAGATGCACAGGTACACGAGAAAAGCCGCCGCTGCTGCCGACCAGTTGCCCGGAGTCGGGCTTGCTGCGCCTACAAAGTATGGGAAGCTCGGCTCAGGCCAGATCGCCTTGAGCTTGGCGTTGTCACGCAAGACCCCGAGCTGCAGAAAACGGTAGCTGATCCACAACATCAAAAAGGCGAAGAATCGCACAAATATATACGAAACTGCCCCGTAGGCCGTGGCCGTGGCGGTGTAAAAACCCATACGCCAGGGCTTTGCATATACGTAGCTGAAAGACCGGCTTATCGAATCGAAACTGTCTGAGTTCTCGTATGCCACGGCCGGGAACATCAGATTGAATCCGGCGAGCGCTCCTATCAACACAACCGCTATCAGCACCCCGGCAAACAAAACCAGTGGCATGCCGATAGCCATCACCAACTCACCAGCGTACGGAATGTTGCCCATCAATCCCACGACAAAGATGAACAAACCTATGAAGGCAATTATGCATGCCGGCGCCAGCGGGGCGGTGAAGTAGCTCGTGAATCTCTTTGTGCTGTACCGCACTGCTTCGGTAAGCCTGGGTCTTTCGCCCACGGCAAATTGCATCGCTGCAATCCGGCAGATGGCTCCACCCGTTATGGACATTACGGCCAGTGCTATTGCGAAGAAGATGATACTGTACATGAAATGGTACCGAACAGCCCATACCATTGCCTGGAAGCAGTCAGCGATATTGGCCGCAACGCCGAGAAGGTCGAATCTGAACAGGCATCGCAACGCGCCGTGAAACCTGTCGGTGCCGAAGCCCCAGAGCGTGGAGAATACGCCCCTGAACTCTCGGTCCTTCGAGGACGCTGCTATGTAGCGCTCCACTGCGTCCGGGTTGGTTATATGTACGAGCAGCTCCGTGACTCCACTTGGCTGACTCGCGCCCGACCGCGTGTCTCCGGCCAAGCCTGGGGACAAAGGCGTGGTCACAACGGTCTTGTTGAGGTCCATGATCCGACCGGCCAGGCATATGACAACGAGCCCCAGAAAAGCGATGATTAGTTTGCTTGGCTGAATCGCCATGCGGAATGCCTGAAAGATCTTGGGAAAGAGAAAACTGTCAAGCAAGTGGGCCGATTCCATGTCGCTGTCCATTTTGCCTCCTTTCCTTAAGGCTGCAATAGTCGCCGGGGAAGAACCGATGTGAGTATATATAGCTTATTGTCTGCCGGTTTCAACAGATTTCGCAATATTTTCTCCTCACGTGCGTCACTGGCCCTTTTTTATCTCTCGCACTTCGGATAGCCCCTCCGGTTGCTCTCGGCCTTGCTGCGCATGAAGCTCCGTGATTATCTTATGTTCCGCGTCAAGCCATCCGCCCAAATCCACTAACTTACATCGCTCGGAGCAGAAGGGAAAGTAAGCTGGCCTCTTGGATCGCTCCGGGCGTGATGCCTCAATGACCTTGTGACAGGTGGGACATCGGTGTTTCATGTCGGTGCCGTTTCCAAAAGAAGACCACTGCCTTCAAAAACTCCGAACTTCCCAAAGGCTGGTACAAGTTGCCTTAAAAGCACGTACTCTGCAGTCTGAATCATGTCGGCGATGGGCTAATCTGCCGGCAAAATAGCTTTTTGGGGTGATTCAACCCGCGCGGCCAGCAACATAACCGGCCAGCGTTAAAGTCACTGCCTATCCTGGCTGACCGGCCTAATCACCCCGCTCTTTCGGACTCGACTTTTTCGGGTCTGGGGCCTCGACCACAAAGATTTCAGCCTTTGTGGCCTGCTCTTTGACACAATCGCTGTGGCCTCAGAGTACCGGCCTATTGTTCCTCTTCTACTACCAGGCCCTCCTCCACCATCCGGGCGTAATCAACACAGTGCCTAGCCCACGGTTGAGCTTCAAGTCGAGCTTTTCTAATCGGTTTGCCGGTCCCTTCGCACTCACCGTATGTTCCGTCCGCGATGCGCTGAAGTGCAACGTCAATTTCGTGCAGCAGCTTGCGTTCACTATCCATCAGTCCCAGAATGAATTCCTGCTCATAATTGTCCGTTCCCAGGTCAGCCATGTGTATCGGCATGCTGGACAGGTCTCCGCTTGCATCCAGCCGAGATTTCTTCAGAGTCTCGTCCTCAATCTCGTTGACGTTTCTCAGTATCTCTCTCCGCTTCTCCAGCAGCATTTGCTTGAAGTGTTCAATACTTGCGCTGCTCAGACGGCTTTTTCTGGCCCGCGTGGAGCTCGTCTTCTTCTTCGGTGCCTTTTTGCGTTTTTGTGCCACTTCTTCGTCTACCTTTCTTACTACGCGAAACTTCTTTGTATGAATAGAATCTGGATTATAACATATTGCGCTGCGGCTTACCCGACATTTGCCCTTCGTCCGGCTACAAATCCAGAGCGGAAAGTATAGTCAGCACAACCAGACCGTTCAAGTCAAAATGTTCTTGTGATTGTAAGTGGTTGTCAGGGAGCGATTTATGGGGATTCGCACGACACATTTACCCCTTTGTTGCTCTCTCAAGTCCTGCTGATTCCTCGATAATCTTTCGCGAATCTTCCAAGTGGCAGAAAGAACCTCTCACGCCCGACCTCGCCTGAGAAGACCTTGACACCGAAAACCTCTTCGATCTGCTCGGGCGAGAACACGTCACGGGTTCTGCCGACGCAGTAGTTGCCTTCGCTCTGGTGTCTGCCCGGTGCCCCGGCGCCCGCGGGATACCCTCCCAGAAGCATGATGTGATCGCAGTATTGTGCCGCAAGGTTGATGTCGTGCGTGACCGCGACAACCGTTTTGTTTTTCTCGGATTGCGCCGCCTTGAGCAAGTCGTATATGTCTACTTGATGTCTCAGATCGAGAAAGCTCGTCGGCTCGTCCAAAAGCAGAATATCACTGGCCTGCGCGAGGGCTCTGGCGATAAAGACTCTTTGTCTTTCACCGCCGCTCAGGCTGCCAAGCGGTCGCGCGGCAAATTGAGCCGTATCGGTTGCTTCTATGGCTTCGTTGACAATCTTTCTGTCGGCTTTGCTCTCGAATCCGACTTGGCCGTAGTGGCGTGTTCTCGCCATCATTACCGTTTCGATCACAGAAAAGCCGAACACCGGCACAAATTCCTGCCTTACCACTGCAATCTTCGATGCGAGACTTTTCGTACTGTACGATTCAATCGGCGCCGCATCAATTCTTATTGTCCCTGATTTGGGCGTCAGAGATCCGCTGAGCAGATTGAGCAGTGTACTTTTGCCTGCCCCGTTGGGACCGGCTACCGCGAGAAACGACCCCACCGGCACGTCAAAGCTAATGTTACTCAATATCGTGCTTTGCCGTGTATAGCCGAAACTAACATCTTTGACTTCTATGATGCTGTTCATCTTAGCCAATTGACCCTCTTGCTGTACCGGACGAGCAGGACTAAGAAGAAGGGCCCGCCCACAAGGGCTGTCACCACCCCGACCGGCAGTTGTGCGGGAGCAACGATCGTCCGCGCCAGAGTATCGGCGACAACGAGAAATGTCGCGCCGACTACGGCACTAAGCGGCAGCAACTGGCGATGGTCCGGGCCGGCGGCAAGCCTCACTCCGTGCGGAACAACCAATCCCACAAATCCTATTAGCCCGCTCAGGCTCACTGCCACGGCGGTTACAAATGCTGTGATGGCGAAAGCCACCATTTGAGTCTTGCTGGTATTAACGCCCATGCTCCTGGCGTCCTCCTCGCCGAAACTAAGGGCGTTCAATTGTGGGCTTATGTAAAATAGTGCCAACGTCCCCGCCAGGACACAGCCGGCGCCGATCCATAGTACGAGAAAATCTTCCTCCGTCATATTGCCCATTAGCCAGAATATCGTTGAGTGGACCTGCTGACTTTTCGCAATCGACGTCAGGAACATAATCACGGCTGAGAAGAAGGCGTTGACTACCACTCCGGCCAGGAGCAGGCCCGTGACGTGAAACCTCCCCGTTAGCCGGCCAATGAACCAGACCAGCCAAACTGTCCCCAGCGCGCCCACGAAGGCGAATACCGCTATTGGAGACCGCCCCCAGAGCGTCCACGTGAATCCGCTGAGGACCGCCACAATCGCCCCCAGCCCGGCTCCACTCGATATGCCCAGTATGTAGGGGTCTGCCAGCGGGTTTCGCAAGAGACCTTGTAGAACAACGCCCGAACACGCCAGTGCCGCTCCGACAATCGCAGCAAGAATAACGCGCGGCACCCTGAAATGCATGAATATCTCGTAGTCCGGGTTGACTTGCTCGGCCGTGCCTGCACCGCCCAGGACCGCCCGCAACGAGATCTTCTCAGCACCTATCAGCGAACACATCAATACGATTATCAACAGCAGGATAGTTGCTGCTAAAGTCCTTACAATCAGCTTCTTTGGTGTCAGCAATTGTCTCATCGTCTCAGTCGGCGAAATGTTCCGGGTGCAGACACTTGGCGATTGCCTCTATCCCCTCATAGAGTCGGGGCCCCAGCCGCGAGACTGTGTCGCCGCGTATGACATGGATTTGCTTATTCATCACGGCTGGAACGTTCCGGAATTTGTTCCAGAATTGCAGAGCGTCTTCTTGCTCTTGCCCCGTATCCTCTCGTCCCATGGCCGGCTCAATTATTATGTCGGCACCACCTGCAATCACTTGCTCGCCTCCGATCGGCGGGTACTTGTGTATTGTAGGCCCGATTGCATTCTCGCCACCGGCCAGTTCGATCATCTCGTTGACAAACGTGTCCCGGCCCGCCACGCGCAAAGGTTCTCTCTGGACTACCCACAGCACTTTCGGCCTGTCGCCCGCGGCAACTAAACGTGAAAGCGTGTTGAGCTTCTCCTTCATGTCACGCACCAGCTTGGCCGCTTCGGCCTGTTTGTTGGCCGCTGCTGCCACTGTCTCGATTGCCTCAAAGAGATCGTCCACGCGTTCGATATTCACAGACACGCAGTTGTAGCCAATCCGTTCCAGACGCCCGGCAAGGCTCTTCTGCTGTTCGAATCCAAGTGTGACCACTAGGTCCGGCTTGGCCGCGATAACCGCCTCGATGTTTGGCTGCCAGAACGTGCCGACGTTCGGCTTGTTCTTCGCTTCGGGCGGGTATTCGCTCCAAGTTGTCACCCCGACGATTTCGTCATCCAGTCCGAGAGCGAAGAGTATTTCTGTCAGATTCGGAGCCATCGAGACGATTCTCTCGACTTGGCTGGGCAGCGCGGCACCCCGGCGACCGCGGTCCTGCAGTGCGCCAGAACCCAAGACGCCCATCCCTATCCAGACTACGATCAGAAGCAGTAGCCACAGCCACTTGTTCATTACGTCCTCTTGAACTGCTTTTCCAGATCGCTGATCGAAAACCATATTGTGGTGGGCCTGCCGTGGGGGCAGTGGCTCGCCGATTCAACCCTTTCTCTATCGGCGAGAAGATGCTCTATCTCGCCGTCGCTCAACTTCTGACCGGCCTTGATTGCGGCCTTGCACGCCGCCATGTTCAGGACTTCGTCCAGCAGATTCCCGGCATCAGGTCCTGAACTTCTGCTCTCAAGTAAATCGAGCATATCCTGGACAAAATCAGCCGGTGCCACATTTGCCAGCAAGGTTGGGAAAGCCTGAACAGCGTAACTCTTCGGCCCAAACGGCACAACCTCGATACCCAACTTCTCCATCAGCTCGCTATTGGCTTGCAGCGTCTCAGCCTGTGACGCTGTCGGCTCAAAACTCTCCGGTATCAGCAACCGCTGTGATTCGAGTTTGCTCTCGTCCACTCGCCGGCACATGGTCTCATACAGTATCCGTTCGTGCAGCGCGTGTTGGTCGATGATGACAAACCCGTCGTCCGTCTGTTCGACAATGAAGCTGTCGTGTATCTGCAGAAACCTTCTCTCATGCGTCTGCGTCTGCGCTGCGACATTATCTGGTGCGGGCTTGGCTATCTGCCCACGGACTGCGCTACTTCGTCCCGCGGTCTTATCCCACGCCTGCTCCATTCGTTGCTGTGTCGAAGCGGGTCTGTGCCTCTTGAAGAATTCCGCCATCGCGTCGGCAATCTGCTGATCCCTGCCTCGCGGCCCACGTGTCTGCCGCCCGCCGGTGGGACCAACTCTTGTCGGCAGCTTCGCCTGCGTCTGAAGGTTTGCCCCCAAGAGTCTTTCCCGAAGACAGCCAAGAATCTCCGAATGCACCAAGTTAGCATTGAAGAATCGTACCTCCGTCTTTGTGGGATGGACGTTCACGTCGTAGTCCTGATAGGGCATTTCGACGAACAGAAAGACTACGCCAAATCGATTCGGCTCCAACATCCCTCGGTAGGCCTCTTTGATCGCATGCGATATGAACTTGTCGCGGATGAATCTGCCGTTGAGAAATATGTACTGGAATTTGTTGCTTGTCCTTGAAATGCTCGGCTTGCCCAGCAGGGCGATAACGCGTATCCCTCTTTCGTCGTTTTCGGTTTCAATCAGGTTGTCGAAAGATCCTGATGAGAGCATCGGGAACAACTCATTAACCCGTGTTCGCAGAGACTGTTCGGCAGCCAATCGGTACAGCTCTCTGCCGTTGTGCATCAGCGTCAAATCCAGGCTGATATTTGCCAAGGCAATGCGAGTGAATTGTTCGGTGATGTGGCCCATTTCCGTATTGGCTGTTCTGAGGAACTTACGCCTGGCAGGCAGCTTGTAGAAGATGTCCCGAACCTGGACCGTCGTGCCGTAATCGCCGCTGCACGGGCTGACTTCGTTCTTGCTGCCACAGTCTATCTCAATACAACTGGCCTGGTCGGAGTCTCTTATTCGGCTAACAGCTTTGACCTGCGCAACCGCGGCGATGCTCGCTAACGCTTCACCCCTGAAGCCGAGTGTCGATATGCCGAGCAGGTCGGAGCTCGTTTTGATCTTACTCGTGCTATGAGGCTCAAATGCCCTGGCCAAGTCGCCTGCGTCCATCCCCAGGCCGTCGTCACAGACCGATATGGATTTTCGCCCGCCGTCTTCGATGGAGACTGTTATTCGTTTCGCCCCCGCGTCGATGCTGTTCTCCACAAGTTCCTTGACCACGCTGGCCGGTCGCTCGATCACCTCACCGGCCGCGATCATATTAATCATATTCTGATCCAGAACGACTATCTGCCCCATAGTCATGTTATTCTATGCGTTTTCTGCGGAAATTCCAGTATTTCGGCCTTGAGACCATGATTTACACGGATAAACACCGCTCCATCAACATCAGAATGAAACTCATGGCCTTTGAGTCTCATCGTTAAGAAGTCCTTGCCGTTGAAAGAGGATTAAGTTCGGGTAGAATTTAGAGGCAGTCAGAAAGGTCAGAAGTGAAGGGTCAAAGGGTTAGAATAGGCGAGGCCCCAATTTCTATCCAAAAGGGACATGAGAACATGGCCACGACAAACAGAGAAGCAATCAAGTCCTATCTCGCAAGCAAAGGGCCAAAGGAATACCAGAGGCACGTTTTCAGGCAATTTGAGGAAATCGTTTCTACTCCATCTGTAGAGCTTGGGGCCAGCGGGCGCATTGAAAGAGATCGCAGATCGGAAATAAAGAAAGATATCGAAGGAATCAGCGGTGAGTACGGGCTGGGTGTTGCTATTCTGGTATTGCACGCCCAGCAATTCATTTCGGGGCATATCCCTTTAGAGATTAGGGGAGAGAACCTTGCTAGGAAAACGGAGACAGTCGCAGGCAAAAACGGCGAACAATTCCTAAACGTCCCGCTGAGAATGTACAGAAATAACATAGAAGTGCTGAGAGAATTGGGCATTGTCTACAAATACGCGAACGACAAGAACTATTTGACACATGAGACGGATCAGAAGCCGTGCTTTTACTGCTCATGTGGCGAAATGAATCCCCGTGAAGTAGTGATAGATCACACAAGTCAAGAGCTTTCTGATACTTACAAAATAGGCTTCACACTTGCCCCCTTTGGCAGACCGGATCGGGTCGTTCATTGTCTTGCTTGGAATGCACCCAACAGAGACGGATATGCTCCCGATATGACATTCAACCCGGACACGTATACCGACCTCGTTCAGTTTGTCATAGAGATCAACGAGTCCATCCACAGGTACTTTGGAGATCGCGGCATCACGGACTTTCCCGTAATTGACGGCGTTCATAATGGCTGGGCCGGGAACACCCTGTATCACAATCATTTTCAGTTTGTGCGAATGGAAAAAGACATCCCGATTCTGGGTAGCTCTGCTTACTGGACGAAGCGACTGCCCCTCAAGAAGAGCGCAGTGTCCGTATCCAAGATAGACTGGCCACTGCCGATTTACCGAATCGATGGCCAACCACCGTTACACAAGGAAGCAGGCACTCAAATCGGTATTGAATGGCAGTCATCTGGCAGTGTGAAGTGCTTGTATAGAGAGTTCGATCGCCTTGTTCGTCCGAAGGAAACAGACTATGTTCCGGTGCATGCGGCGAACGTATTCATACCCGGCAAGGAAGTAGGGAAAGCGGGCTACTTTGTGCTGCGTGACTGCCGAAGAGTAGATGCAAAGAAGGTAGTAGCAGGTATCCCCCCGAAGAGGAGCCTTGCCGTGCTTGAGTCTTTGGGTTCATTCATTATTGACGACGAATCCTTGTTCAAGAAGATAAGTGACGCCAGTGAAGAAGAACGTAGTCTGGTAGCAACATCATGGCTATCAGATATCACACCTGATGAATCATGCTTCTTTCTGGAGACGTTGTGAATAGCTGCATCGCTACCATACCCAATTACAGTCTTGGTCTTATATCATTCAGACAGCTTAGAGTAGCGCACCCGATATGAGTTCTGCAGCCGCAACCGTCGGCCGGGTAGTCCACTTTCTGCCCTTGCTCTCGTCTATGGCGTGGATTCTTCTGGCACGCCGACAGCAGGGTTTGTAAAACGAAATCTGAAAAGACGACCCCGCGAAGAGGATGGCAGGGCTGAAGCGAATCACTTCGTAAGAAGGCTTTTGCCGGTCATTTCTTCGGGTTGCGGCAGGCCCATCATATCCAGAAGTGTGGGTCCTATGTCGGCCAGTCGGCCACCTTGACGCAACTTCGCACCCTTGTAGCGCTCGTCGAACACTATCAGGGGCACGTCACCAACGGTATGGGCCGTATGGGGATTGTCTGGGCTGCCATCTATCATCTTTTCAAAGTTGCCGTGGTCGGCAGTTATTATCGCCGCACCGCCCATACTTTTGACCTTGTCCAGAATCTTCCCCACGCATTCATCCACCGCCACAGCAGCCTGTATCGCCGCCTCCAGCACCCCGGTATGTCCAACCATGTCCGGGTTGGCAAAATTGACAACTACGACGTCGTACTTATCCGAGTCGAGCCGGTCCAATACGACGTCCGCGACCTCATACGCGCTCATCTCCGGCTTCAGATCATATGTCCTGACTCGCGGTGAAGGCACGATCTGTCTATCTTCGCCGCGGAAGGGCTTCTCTGTGTAGTCGTTGAAGAAGAATGTGACGTGCGCGTACTTCTCAGTCTCGGCGCACCGGAACTGCTTCAGACCCAGTGAGCCCCAGTAGGCCCCCAGGATGTTCTTCATCTTCGGCGGCTTGGGAAACGCCACGGGCGCCGGTATCGTCGCGTCGTATTCGGTCATGCAGAGCAAGAATATGCCCGGTTTGCCTGTCCGCGGGAATTCCTTGAAGTCCGGCTCGACAAACGCACGCGTGATCTCGCGAGGTCTGTCACCGCGAAAGTTGAAGAACACGACCCCGTCGCCGTCATCGATCGTCGCTATTGGCGCGCTGTCCTCATTCACAATGCAGGTTGGCTCGATGAATTCGTCTGTGACATCTTTTTCGTAACTTTTGGCGACGGCCTCGGGGGCACTCGTTGCCTTCAGGCCCTTGCCGATTCTCATGCATTCGTAAGCCTTCTGGACGCGGTCCCATCGGCTGTCTCGGTCCATCGCATAGAATCTGCCCATGACAGAGGCTATCTTTCCCACTCCTATTTCTGCAGCCTTCTTCTCTATCGTCGCTATATATCCTGCCCCACTGTCCGGAGGGGAATCACGGCCATCAGTGAATGCGTGGATGAATACATCCTTTATGCCATTTCTTTTTGCCAGCTCCAGCAGCCCGTAGAGGTGATCCAGCCGAGAATGGACTCCGATGTCACTACAGAGGCCCATAAGGTGCATTTTGCCCCCAGAGCGCTTGATAAACTCCACAAGATTCGCGAATTGCTGGTTCTTGAAGAACGAACCATCGCGAATGGCTTTGCTGAGCCTGACCGACTCCTGCGGCACAATTCTGCCGGCGCCGATGTTCTGATGTCCCACTTCACTGTTGCCCATTGTCCCGTCGGGGAGCCCGACATCTTCGCCACTGGTGTGAATGAGGCAATTTGGGTATTCGGCCATCAGCATGTTGTCCACGGGCGGATTCGCGCGCTTGACGGCGTTATAGTCATCTTCAGCCGGGTTCGGGTTATGGCCCCAGCCGTCACGAATTATCAGCACCAAGGGTCTTGTGTTCAAAACCGCTTTCTCTTTCGCCATCGAAAACTGACCTTTCCAACAAACCTGATCGATGCGGCGATTACATCGTCGCCGCACAGATATAACCGAAATAAGCCAGGATATGATAGGGGGGCGCATCGAGTATGTCAAACCTTTATCCTGCATCTCTCTGGCGAGCCGATAACAACGATGGCGGCGGAAAACAATTTGACGTGAGTCGTCGCTATGGTACAATCCGTTGCCCGTTGGAAGGTGCTCGTGGTCGTCCGCAGACGACGGTGTTGGCATCGCCTCAACTACCTGAAAGGTAGGGTCGTGTCGGAGAGTCGAAGTACTGCTGCTTGTATGCCCATCATCATGGCGGGCTCGCTGCTGATTCTCTCGACCGGCTGTCGCCACCGGCAGACGGCCGTGGATTTGTATCTCGATGCTGTGATGCTCGAGGAGTTCGGCGAGGACGAGCTGGCCATCGACAAGCTCGAGGCTGCGGTAAAAGCCGACAGCCACCTGACTTCGGCCTACTCCATGCTCGGTCGCAGCTACCAACAGATCGAGGATTATGAAAAAAGTGTCGCCTCTTACGAAAAAGCGACCAAACTCAACCCATGGTCTTTCAAAGACTTTTTCAATCTTGGCAATGCCTACGAGAATGTGGGCAAGTTCGCGGAAGCCGCCAAGGCATATAGCAGGGCCTCCGAGATCAACCCCAAACATCTGCCGGCCTATATCAATGCGGCCAAGTCCTACCTCAAGGCCGAGCAATACAACAGGGCCTTGATGTTGGCCGAACAGGCCGAGCAGATCGATCCTAACAGAATCGAAGTCCAGGTCCTGTTGGCTGACATCTACAGTCTGCAGAAGGACTACGATCAAGCGATTCGGGCCTACAAACGCGCACTGCAAACAGATCGTGAGAATCCGGAGCTCATGACTTCGCTGGCTATCGTTTATCTCAGAACCGGTCACTACGGCAGTGCCCAGAGACTATTGATGGTAGTGGTGCAGATGCAGCCTGATAATCCCATCGCACATCGCCATCTCGGTTACTGCTTTCTCAAACTTGGCAATCCGGACAAGGCAATCGAGTGTTATTCCGCGGCCACGAGAATTGACGAAAACGATTGGCAGGCCTACAGAGGCCTCGGCGTTGCCTACATGGTCAAGTCACGTAGCGCCAACAACGCGCTGCTCAGGTCCAAGGCCATTCAGCTCTGGCGATTGTCATTGACCATTGAGCCCGATCAATCGAATGGTGAAGACCTGCGGGAACTAATACAACTTTATTCGAACTAAGAAGCTTGACTGTTCAACGGGGTATCTCAGCGTGACAGAGCCAAAGATGGATCAAACTGACGAGCATTGCCCTTCATGGCGTCACCTCTTTCAATCCAAGTCGTTTGCACTACCTGATGTGGCAGCGCACCTTATTTTCTGGCCGCTGATGTTCCTCGGCCTTGGTCTGGATTTGTGGACTAAGCACACCGTGTTTGCCTGGCTGGAGCACAAACCCCGTAATGCGGCTTCACTGATAGATGGCCTGCTGGAGTTTGTGATGCACCAGAACCCGGGGGCCGCCTGGGGGATTGCTCAGGGACGGCACGGCTTCCTGGTTGCGGTGTCAATCATAGCTCTGTTGGTGATCTTTGTGGTCTTTCTCTTCTTCTCCGGGGCAGGCCAGAGACTTGTCCCGACAGCTCTTGGACTTTTTGCTGCGGGTGTTTCCGGTAATCTTTGGGATAGGCTCTTTAATGCGGGTGAGGTCCGGGATTTCGTCCGCGTCTACTACGGCAGGTTTGCATGGCCCACGTTCAATGTCGCAGACACCTTGTTGTGTGTTGCGGTTGGATTGCTGGTTATCTCGACTTTTGTCACTGGGCGGTCTGATCAAAAACGTGGTCGGCAACATAAATAGGTGCATTCGACGCCGCGCCCAGCGCGATGGCGTCGGAAGGACGCGAATCTACATCCACGGTTCGCCCATTCACACTTAGCTGTATGGTTGCGTAGAAAACATGATCGCGCAAGTCGTTTATGACTATCCTCTCCACTCTGGCACCGAGGCTCTTGATTACGCTGTCCAACAAGTCGTGGGTCATCGGGCGTGGCGGGTCAATACCTTTCAGTCGCCGGTCGATCGCAAAGATCTCTACGATGCCGATAACTATCGGAAAGCCCCGCTCACCGTGACGCTCCTTCAGGACGATTATCTGTTGGTCGGATGATTCGTTAATGATTATCCGAGACAGCTCGACTTCGACATCCATTGTTGTACCGCCTTCCCTTCATCAACCTTCTAATTCCGAGAGGTGTTTCTCGACCGTCTTCAGTTGCTCCTGAAGCTGCTCCAGTTTCTCTCTGGCCTGAGCGACCACCTCAGGCTTAGCCTTGGTGACAAAACTCTCATTAGCCAACTTAACCTCGACACCCGCCTTTGCTTTCTCTATTTCTTCCTTCCGTTTGCCGAATCTGCCTCGCTCGGCCTCAAGATCAACCACGCCGTGCACGTAGATTTGTACGTCGCCTACGACTGCCGATGCAGCGGCCTTCGGCTTGACGATCCTCGGACCGGCGACGAATTCCTTCACCTGAGCCAGATGGCAGATCAGGCCTGCATTGTCGTTGAGTACCTTCGCCACGTCCGCTGGTGCGTTAGCCGACGTCGTTGGCACAGCCGCGGGCCCGACATTGTATGTGTTCCTGATGTCCCTGATCGCCCGAATCGGCCCTTGAGTGACCGACATCCGTCTCTCAATCTCATCATCCCGAAGGGCATCGAGGGATTCCGGCCACTGTGCGATTACCAGTGCGTCCGCCGCTTCACCCTGCGTCAGGCCTTCGAGTCCTCTAACCGGCGCTACTTCGTTCAGCTTCTGAAATATCCCCTCCGTGATGAACGGGACAAACGGATGCAGAAGACGCAGTATCTGATCCAACACAAAGGCTAACACATTCTGCGCGATCAGTTTCTGCTGCTGGTCCTGCATCCTTGGCTTAACCCACTCAAGATACCAGTCGCAGAAATCGTTCCAGAAGAACCTATAGAGTTGCGACAGTGGCTCGCTGTACTTGTACTGCTCGAGTGCCTGCGTTACTTCAGAGACGGTTCCTGAAAGGCGAGACAGAATCCAGCGGTCTGTAATGTCCAGCTTGTTACGGTCGAACTTGGCCGGATCGACGCCGTCGAGATTCATCATCGCAAAACGGGATGCATTCCACAGCTTATTGCAGAAGTTTCGCCCGATGTCGAACTTCGGTGACGTATTGGCCTTGCGCCCATCCGGCAGAGTCATCGAGACAACCGGCATTCGAATATCCTGCGTGTCAGTCGTCATGCTGGCCAGCGTAAACCGCATTGCATCGGCGCCGTGGCTGTCGATGGCGACCAGTGGATCAATTCCGTTACCCAGACTCTTGGACATCTTGCGGCCTTCGCCGTCCTGGATCATCGCATGGATGTAGACGTCCCCAAACGGAATATCACCCACGCAGTACTGCCCCATCATCACCATACGCGATACCCACAGCGTTATGATTTCACGGGCTGTACAGAGTACGTCACCGGGATAGTATGTCTTCAGTTCCGGCGTGTCATCCGGCCAGCCCATCGTACTGAACGGCCAAAGCGCAGAACTGAACCAAGTGTCCAGAACGTCTTCGTCGCGAGTCCAGCCGTCGGCTTCGAGTTCCCGCTCAATGTCTTGACCTCCGGGACCAACGCAAGCGTATGTCGTCACGCCTTCCTCGGTGTCCATCGAAATGAATTGTACATTTGTCGAGGAGCTTAAGAGATCCTTTGGGAGTTGCCCATCCTCGCCGGGCTTGGACCATACTGGAATCCTGTGTCCCCACCAGAGCTGGCGGCTTATCGGCCAATCGCGCAGATTCTCCAGCCAGTTCTGATATGTTTTTGCGTAGCGCTCCGGATTGAAGCGCAGCCGGCCATCAAGCAGCGGCTTAAGGGCGAGGCCGGCCAGCGAATTCACCGGCACATCAGTTCCTTCGATCAGCCCTTCACCGAATTTATCGACGAGATGCTCGATTGGCTTTTTGACAGCAACGTACCACTGGTCGGACAGATATGGCTCGATCGGCACATGGCTTCGGTAGCTGTGCCCGACCTCATGCACGTATTCGCGAACGTCCCCAAGAAGATCTTCCTTTCGGAACCATTCGACAATTGCCTCGCGTGCCTCGAAACGGTCCATCCCCAACAATGCCTGCGCTTCCGGAGAATCCACATCTTCCCAGCCATGCCTGTCGCTGATAGTACCATCTGGTGCCATGACGTTGATGACATCCAGGTCGTGCCGTTGGCCGATTTCCCAGTCGTCCGGGTCGTGGGCCGGTGTCACCTTCAGAAAGCCGGTCGAGAACCGCGCCTTCTCGTCCTCGCCCTCAGGGTCCGGTAGAACCACATGATCGTCTGCGATGATCGGGATGATTCGACCGACTATGGGCAGCCGGACCTTCTGGCCAAGCAGATGCTCGGCCCGTGCGTCGGCCGGATTCATGGCAACTGCAGTGTCCCCGAGCATTGTCTCGGGCCGGGTCGTAGCCACAGTGAGATGCTCGACTCGCTCTGCCCCGATATCGACGGGCTCGACGAGCGGGTAGCGTAGGTACCAGAAATGTCCCTGTACCGTCTCATGCTCCACCTCATCGTCGGCTAACACCGTCTGTGTCGCCGGATCCCAGTTGACCAGCCTCTTGCCGCGGTAGATCAGCCCGTCCTTGAAGAGCTTGAAGAAGTTCGCCCGAACCGCCTTGACGCACACCGCATCCATTGTGAACCGCGTGCGATCCCAGTCGCAGGAACAGCCCATAGCCTGCAACTGATCTATTATTCGCTCTTCGTATTCATCTTTCCACGCCTGCACCCTTGCGACAAATTCGTCCCGTTCGAAGTCTGTACGCCTTTTTCCCTCTTCCGAGAGTATCCTCTTTTCGACAACCGTCTGAGTTGCGATACCGGCATGGTCCGTCCCCGGCATCCACAGTGTGTTGTATTGCTGCATCCGACGGAAGCGAATCAGGACATCTTGCAAGGTGTTATTCAGCGCATGGCCAAGATGCAGCGGTGCCGTGACATTGGGTGGTGGGATAACGATCGTATACGCCTTTTGTTCTCGCCGATCACCGGAAGGCTCGGCATGAAAGTGCGAACGAGAGAACCAAAGCTCGTTCACCTGACTTTCTATCGACTTCGGGTCATAGACTTTTGAAAGCTCTGCTTCCATAGCCTACCTGATTCAAATAATCGGCAATAAAAAATTCCGGCTGACATAAAATCACCGGAAGATAATGTTAATCGGGACGAGCAACAATGTAAAGTCTGCCTTCACCCCCGGGCGGCGACAGTCTCGCGCGCCGACTCGCTGCGAAGCCGGCCGTGCATCCCACGTTCAACATACGAGAAGGCCGCCTGAGATGCCCTCTCTGACGCGGTCGCACTCCGCTGCCGCTCTAATCGAGGTTCATTGTCATTAGGAATTCCGCATTCGTGTGGCATTTGCTGAGTCTGCTCTTGAGTAACTCCACCGCCTCCACCTGATTCAGTTCACTGAGGACTCGGCGCAGGCGATACACAAGCTGTAGCTCTTTGGCATCCAGCAGTAGTTCTTCCCGTCTGGTTCCACTGCGGCTAATGTCTATGGCAGGCCATGTTCTTCGATCCACAAGCTTGCGGTCGAGGTGCAGCTCCATGTTACCTGTCGCCTTGAATTCCTCGAAGATCACCTCGTCCATCTTTGAACCGGTGTCAATCAGAGCCGTGGCGAAAATAGTCAGGGACCCGCCTTCCTCGATATTTCTGGCTGCGCCAAAGAATCTCTTGGGCATCTGCATCGCGCCGGCGTCCACACCGCCGGTCAGGATTCTGCCGGAGTGGGGCGTCTCGTTGTTGTAAGCGCGTGCCAAACGCGTTATCGAATCCAGCAGAATCACCACATCCTGGCCGTACTCGATAAGTCGCTTTGCCTTTTCTATTACGACTTCCGCAACTTGGCAGTGGCGTGCCGCCGGTTCGTCGAAGGTCGAGCTTATCACCTCCACGTCTTCGGCCGTCTTGCGTTCCATTTCCGTGACTTCTTCAGGCCGCTCGTCAATCAATAAGACTATCAGTTTCACTTCCGGGTGGTTCGTACTGACCGCATTCGCTATCTTTTGCAGCAGTATGGTCTTGCCCGTTCTCGGCGGAGCGACTATCAGCCCGCGTTGGCCTTTACCCACCGGCGTCACCAGATCGATTATCCGCATGTTCAGCTCTTCCGGGACCGTCTCGAGAATTAGCCGTTCCTCAGGATGCAGCGGCGTCAGGTCGCTAAACACGACCTTATCTGAAAGGATATCAGGGTTCTCGAAATTGATCGCCTCAACACGCAAAAGGGCAAAGTACTTCTCCGAATCTTTGGGAGGTCTGATCTGGCCCGATACAATGTTCCCCGTTCGCAGGCCGAAACGTCTGATCTGAGAAGGTGAAACATAGATGTCGTCGGACGACGACAAATAGTTGTAAGCCGGGTTCCGCAGAAATCCGTAGCCGTCCGGCAGGACCTCCAGCACGCCTTCGCCATACATCAGACCGTTCTGGCGGATACGCTCCTTGAGAATCCTGAAGATCAAGTCTTGCTTCTTGAGCGCGGTGTACTCGGTTATGCCCTCGTTCTTGGCAATATCGTGCAACTCCCCGACGGTGAGCCTCTGCAGATCTGTCAAGTAAAGGTTGCCCTTCTTGATGCGCTCGTACTTGGCGTGTGTGGATTCTTCGTCTTCTTTCTGCACCTGCAGAGCTTCGTCCGGCATTTCCTCACTAACCGGTTCTTCAACCGTAGCTGTAGCTATGGTGGACTCGGTCTCTTCAGGGATTTGCTCCGCTCGCCGTGAGGCCGTCTTCCTCTTTGATGCCTTGCGCTTCTTACCTGTCTTTGCGCTTTTTGCGGATGCTCTAGCCATGACTACTCCTTATTCTATCTGCGAAACGCCGTCGCATCTTTGCCTGTCTGGGCCGGTGACAATTAGTACGCTCCAAAACGGGCAGAACTTCGTGATTTCAATTACCCCGCCTTCTCGCAACAGTTCAGCAGGATTTGGGCTTTGAACAGTGGAGTCGAGACTTATCTGTCAGCAACAATCAACGCCAATAAGCGTAATTCGCCGAAAAAAAAACCTACTGACTATTAACAATATTAGAGAAGAGATCAGCGACTTGTCTGACCAACGTCGAAACGTCGGAATTGTTGTTTATGATATTATCGGCCAGGCAAACCTTGCTGTCCAGAGAATTCTGAAAATTTTCTCGAATTTTAATTTGGCTGTCGTCGAAAAGACCCATTTTCCTGGCCCTATCCAGCCTTAGTTGCTCCTTACAATCTACAAAAATCAGCCTGTCGCACCGATCGGCCCACCCGACTTCCACCAACAAAGGCATGTCCAGCACGATCGCTTTGACAGGGCCCTGCCGGCCGTATTCTTCTATAAGCTCCTCTGTCCGCTCCAGGACCAAAGGATGAATAATGTTGTTAAGCGACGACAGCTTGCGGCCGTCACCAAAAACGATTTGGGCTAATTTCCTACGCTCAATTTTGCCGGCAGAGTCAAGGACAGTCTGCCCAAATAGCCCGACTATCTCATCCCTAACGGACATTTTCTGGAGAATCTCGTGCGCGATCTTGTCGGCGTCGATAACCTTGCAGCCCAGTTTGGCAAGCTCAGCCGCAACGGTGCTCTTGCCGGAAAACATACCGCCCAAGATTCCTATTATTGGCTTTTTCCCAGTCTTGCCCACAGCCGAGGAGTCTACCCCCTTATCCCCAAGCAGTCAACGTATTCTACGGCGGGGGCAGACCTCTGTCAAGTCGAAAAACAAATCTTTTTTCAAGCCAGTGCGAAGCCATGATCTCGAAGTCTGCGAAGTCCACCTTGCAGTCGCCGTTGATATCGCCTGCGACTATTGTATCACAAACCGGTTCCGCGAAGTAAGATTTGCTGGCCTCGGCCGTGCCACCGTAGGCGCCCATGTTGATAATCCCACCGCTGGGGAAGGGCTCGGAACCGACAGCAGTATTAATGTCTCCGGCATCAATGCAAGGACTAGTCACATCATCGACTACCCACGTCCGGGTACTCGGGTCCCATCTACCGGCCTGGGATTTCAGGTGATAGTCACC
>CP070675.1:3144366-3150048 GCA_020352215.1 Phycisphaerales bacterium | reverse complement strand
GCTGAGTTTCCTGCAAGGGGTGAGTCGTGGCTGTCGACCGAGAGAAGTACATGGACGCCAACGAGGTCAAACGGTTAAGGACGGTTACGGAGGCGCAGGCGATTGTGGATTTGCAGAAAGGGCGAATCCAGGGCGTTGTCGGCTGGATGCTGGTAGACCTTGCTCTGGGAACCGGCCTACGAGTCTCGGAGGTGTCTGCGTTGACGGTGGAGGACGTTGACCTCAATCGTGGGGCTTTGAAGGTGACCCGCTTGAAGCGGAAGCGAAAACGGGCCGAGACGCTGGCGATAGGCCGCGAGCTTGTTGAGCACTTGAAGGAATACCTTGCTTGGCGAACGGGCAGGCTCGACGATATGGAGGCGTCTAGACGCGGGAATCTGACGGGGGCAAAGGGCGCGCTCTTTGTTGGTCAACGGGGCGCTCTGACGAGCCGGGGACTTCAGCAGATTTGGACGTCCGCGATTAGGCGCGCGGGCCTACCGGAAGAACTCTCGGTGCACAGCGCCCGTCACACTCTGGCCGTCTACTTGCTGAAGAAGACCGGCAACCTGCGGCAGGTACAAAAGCAGCTTGGCCATGCTTCGCCGGCCGTGACGGCGAACATGTATGCGGACATTTCTTTTGAAGACATGCAGTCCGGCCTGAACGGGCTTTACGAGACCGAAGGGACCGTCTGATGGATCTTGTGACTTGCTCAGAGGCTCAGTACGTATGTTGGACCGTACTTCCAGCAGGCGGTCCCCTTTTGTTGGAACAGACTTGCAGACAAGGAAGAGAAACGCAAGAAGGTGGAGCGCACGAGGGCGGCAAGGTAGACCGATATGGCACGACGAGCCTACACAAAACCTGAAATAGCCAAAATGCGGCGGGCCTTCCTCAAGACCATGAGCTGCGCGGCGGCAGCGAAAATTTGCGGCTGCAATGTCAAGACTGTTGCCAAGTACCGCGACCAAGAGGCCTGGATAACGCAGAGAGAGGTCGGAGAATTATGCAGAGGCGGTGGCCAGACCACTCTGACGCCAGACATAGCCACGAAATTGGCGACGGGCTGGAGTTTGCACATTGAGAACGATGATCTGTGTGCCATAATTGGCATCAGTCCCGGACAGTTGAGAGGCTGGCTGCAAAACAACACGCAGGTCACAATCGTGAGCAGTATACCGCGTTTGAGTGCGGACGGGATACCGCTCAGAGACAAGAGCGGCAGAGCTTCTGTCTCACGAACGATGGAAACGGTTGGGTTGTATGACTTACGCGCGCGCGAGTGGGCAAATTTTGAGTACACGTACATACAGCGGCTAGATATGGACGCTGACCGGGCGGAGGCCGAAGGCGACCTGAACACAGCCTTCAAGATACGCACTTGGATATTGTCTAAGCGATTCCCGAGCAGGTACGGCAACCACGCCATTGACGTAAACGTCGATACGGCGACGCAGGCCGACATAGTCAATATCGACGAGCTGGACCTGCCGCTGGAGACCCGCAAGCAGATATTGAGCAGCATGAGGAAGGCGCCACGAAGGCAATAGTGGCAAAACCATGAAGCGGGAACAGCATGTGAAGGGCGGAGCGAAAGTGTAGCGCCTGGCGGGGCGGCGTAAAACTGTGACACTTCCAAGGATTTTCTGCGAAGATGCGTGGTTTTTCACAGCTGCGGATGCTGAACGGCACTGCCGGAAACCATTTAGACACTGGTTGGACACTGGCGCCCGAAATGGGCGAAGAAAAAGAAGTAAAAGAAGAAGCCGCCTCAGCGGCCCCTTCTGCAAACCCCTCTCCTAAAAGCACTTCCGACGCTGCACACAAGTGGGCGATACAGGACTTGAACCTGTGACCTCCTGCGTGTAAAGCAGGCGCTCTAGCCAACTGAGCTAATCGCCCTAATTATGTGTTCGAGAAGAACTTATGCCAAGGATCGCCTCATCCGTCATTCGGGCGACTACAACCAATTCACAGCATAGAATACGGCTGTGTTTCGTAATTCGTTGGTTGTAGTTAGGGGTACATCCATGGCAGAATCCAACTCAAAAAGAAAAACCCGTTCTGGCAAATTCACACTTACCTTACACAAAATCAGCCGGCACTGCAAGAAAATCAGGGGTAGGATCTGTTATTTCGCAACCGACAGCCAATCCACCGAACCTCGGACGGCTACACTCCTTTCTCATCACAGCCATGCAGCCACTTGAAGAATTTCTTAAGAGCAGCCCGATAGTCCTTCTCGGTCCATTCTGTGTAGTCCATCCGGTTCACTTTTCCCATCACGTGTTCTCTGTCTTTTCTGCTGGCTTTGTCGAAGTCCGTGTGCATCCAGGCGGCGATCATGGAGAGCCGGTTGAGGTAGTAGACGACCCTTGCTACACTCAGGTTATCAGCCATGAGGCTCTTGTAGAATCTCACAATGGTCTTCTTATTCGTATCTGATATCTTCGGATTCTCTCTGATTCTGCTCAGGACGCCTTTGAGTTGCATGTCGCAGTCATGTATGTCCGTTCTCTTTGCCCTTGCCATGCAGGCATATGGCAAGGTTTCTATTTAAGCTCTGCGGTGTCTTATGAATCTAAAGTTCACTGCCCTCGCCGTTACTTGACCCTGTGGTGCAGGGAACACCGGATCTTGGGACGAGAAATCGGAATTGGGGAGAAGGCTCTTGCCTTGGCGCAAAGACCACTAAACACCAGAGTATTTCATACATTACTCCACCACCGTGGTAGCAGGAACGAACTTATAGCCCTGAAATTCAACCCCTACAGACACCATACCCTCGTTCTCGATTCAATTACGACCACCTCAACACAGGACAACCGCCGGCAAATAGAGGGCCTGATTGGCCTCGGTGGCCGGGTTTCCGAGATAGTTGCTGACAAGGAGATGCTATTGTGATAGTATAGATGGGTACGGGAAATCACGGCTGAGGGATTCAGATGAATAAGTCTGATGCCGACAATGTCAACGATTCCTGTGATGATGGCACTGCCCCCACAGCGAGTTTCGATGCCCCGCTGAAGCAGCCAGGCAGCCAGATCGGCCAGTTCCGCATCGAGCGTGAACTCGGTCGGGGCGGTGCGGGCATCGTCTATCTGGCTCAGGACACCAAGCTTGACCGCAAGGTCGCCATCAAGAGCCTGCCGCCGGAGCTGATGCGTAACGAGAAGATGCGGTCAGGCCTCAAGCGCGAGGCTAAGCTCCTGGCGTCACTCGATCATCCAAACATCGCCACGATTCACGATATAGTGGAGCAAGCCGAAAGCGGCGGCTACCTGATTCTCGAATACATTGACGGTGATACCCTCGCAGAACGAATCTCACATCGGCCGCTTGACCTGCAAGAGGCTCTGTCGATCGCCTTGCAGATAGCTGAGGCGGTGGCGACGGCGCACGAGAGCGGCGTGATTCACCGCGATCTCAAGCCGGGCAACATCAAGATCACTCCGGAAGGCAAGATCAAGGTCCTGGATTTCGGGTTGGCCAAGGCGATTGGCGCCGAAGTGACGGATCAGCAGAGCACTTTCACCGAGCCCGGCAGAGTGATCGGCACGCCGGCCTATATGAGTCCGGAACAGGCACGCGGTCAAGTGACGGACAAGCGCTGTGACATCTGGTCATTCGGCTGTGTGCTGTACGAAATGCTGACCGGCAAGGTCCCCTTCAAAGGCGAGACGACCTCAGACACGCTGGGTCACATTTTGCAGACAGAGCCGGACTGGCAGGCTCTACCCCAGGCCACGCCGGCAAACATTCGTGCCATGCTGCGACGCTGTCTGGAAAAGGACTCGCGCCGGCGGCTTCACGACATTGCGGACGCCGCGATCGAAATCGGCGAAACGCTGTCCGGCACTTTAGAGGCGTTTACGCTGCCGGGCAAGGTTACTCCAGTCTTTCGATTATTCCGACGCGACGTCATTCTTGTCGCCTTGGCGTGTTTGATCGCCGGGGTGCTCATTGGCGGTGCTATTTCTATGACTCTTGTCAGGCCCAGTCCTCCGGAACCACCAGTCGTCTTGCGGCTGCCGATCGAGGTACCGGCAGACAAACCACTTTACAGAGGAACCGCCCCGAACTATTTTCTGGCTATCTCGCCTGACAGCACCCGCCTGGTCTGCGTCGGAGAATTGGATAACAGAGAGACTGAGCTCTATATGCGGTCCATGGATCGCCCTCAAGTCAAACCAATTCCCGGAACTATAGGTGCCCACAATCCTTTCTTCTCACCCGATGGCCAGTGGGTGGGATTCTTCACGGAGGAGGGACTGAAGAAAGTTTCCCTTGCCGGAGGGGAACCTTTGACACTGCGCGAAAACATTCAGGGGAGTGTTGCCGCGTTCGGGAGCTGGTCCGACGACGGGACTATAATCTTCAGTGCCCCCGGCGGTAGCCGCGGTCTGCGGCGTATATCAGATGATGGAGGTCAGCCGGAAACCCTGATAGCGCCGGTTCCTGAGGAAGGCGGAGGCTACTATCGCTACCCGCAAGTCTTGCCCGGAGGCAATGCGATCCTCTATTCCCACGTCTCGCGTGCCTCGCGTCCCTCGCGCATTGAGGCATTCTTGCCGGAAAGCGGCAAGCGGTGGACTGTGCTCGACAACGCTTCTTACGCTAAGTACGTTGGATCGGGTCACCTGATCTTTGTGCGAGGCAAGGCTCTAATGGCGGCCCCGTTCGACGTTCGAGAACTCAAGATCACTGGCCGCCGGACTATTCTCGTTGACGACAACGTGGGATTCGACTGGGGCAGACGGACTCCACAGATCACAGTTTCTCGCAATGGCACCGTCGCATATATCTCAGGGTCTGAGCTTGACAGAGGAGAGTTCGTCTGGGTAGACCGTCAGGGTGTATCCACGCCCTTAGCAGGGGCTCCTGCTGACGTTTACTCGAACCCCCGTTTGTCACCTGATGGCCGACTGATAGCCGTAGAGATCTGGTCGCAAAGAGAATTCACTAACCAGGTGCACATCTATGATGTTGAGCGTCACACGCTTATCCATCTTACGACGGAGGGTGAAAACAGGAGCCCGCAATGGTCGCCGGTTGGAACGCGGATTGCCTTTTGGTCCAACAGGACCGAGGGAGCGGGTGTGTTTTGTAAAGTCGTGGGCGCTAGCGCTCCTGAAGAATTGTTGGCAAGTGAGCCTTTCCCGGACGTCTTACTATTCCCCTATTCGTGGTCACATAACAGGAATCTCCTGGCCTGCACTACAGTGCTGGATCCCGACACGCAGGACGATATTTGGATTGTTGACCCGAATGGCGATCACAAACCGAAGCCTTTGCTCTGCACAGAGTACAGGGAATACAACCCGACCTTCTCGCCTGACGGCCGGTGGCTTGCTTACGTTTCGGAAGAGTCAGGCCAGCGCGAGATATACCTCTGGGAAGATACCGATGGTGGGCGCAGGCAGATGGTCTCAACCGATCCGGGGGCAGGAATAAATCCGGCTTGGTCACGTGATGGGCGAGAGCTGTATTACATCAGTGGCAACAATATGATGGCTGTAGAGGTTACTTCGAATCCGAATTTTGTCATCGGAGAGCCAGAACCACTATTCGAACTGTCCGACGGGATAGCGACGGGTAGCTATCTCGGGAGAAACTACGATGTTTCCGATGATGGACGGTTTCTGATGATAAAGAAGAGCGACGACGCAAAGGATCAGTTGATTGTCGTGCAAAACTGGT
>CP070675.1:3134790-3144266 GCA_020352215.1 Phycisphaerales bacterium | reverse complement strand
TGCGGCAAAAGCACTAGGGAGTAAACCAGTGAGAAAGCGACAAAGCAGCTCGCCCATATTTTCACGACCAAATGCAAATTCTCGGCCCGGCGTGTCTTTCTCATTCCACGCTACTCCAGAAGTCCTGGTGTTCGGTTTCCTACCTCAGCAAGCCCATCTACAGTCCCCTGTTATCAAGAGTAATGTCACCGTTGCCAATACGGTTCTGTACATTCTCTTTGTGATTCATGCCGACTCCTGGGACGTATGGCTCGATTTGGCTGGCGTGCTGACGTGCAGCAGCCGGCTCCACCGTGGCTGCTCCTCCGTGATTTGTAGAATCATGCTAACAAACCACACTATGGCCAGGATGTCAAGGAAAAAGCGACCAGGTGTAGTCCTGTTCCAGCCTGTGGGGCTTCACTCACTGCAGAAGCCACCGAAGTTTGTCACGAGGGGGTCCACAGGCATCTGTGCAGAGACTCCCCGACCAAGATGCCTAAGAAGGCCACAATCACGTGCTGTCGTGAATCGAATCGCCCTCTTTGTACGTGGCGATCTTCCGATCATTATATGAAAAAAGGCCCCTGCGCTGCGGAGGGAGAGGAAAAGCGAGATACGCGCAGGGGCTTGAAGGCCAAGAGTTTCTGCACCGTACGCTGGTCAAGTCACGTTGACGTGAGCCAAGCCTGATTGCAGAAGGCCGTTTCTATTTTGGGACACAGGCCGGGTCAACCAATTGCTGTTCGCAATCGATCAGCCAGTTCGACGCCATCAGCGCGAAATCGAAAAAGTCCACCCTGCAGTCGTCGTTCAAGTCTCCCAGTAGATCGAATAGACAACCCGGTTCAAGATCGGGCGTGATGCTGACCAGTTCCATAACTGCCGGCGCATAGTCATTCCAATAGTCAAGTTCCTTTACGTAGCCCACGCCCGGCACCACCCAATTGTACCAATAGGGGGATCGGCCTTTGCTGAGGTCGTTGGGGTCTACGCATCGAAACTTGCGGTGGACATAGGCCTTATCAAATGTGCCGTACGGAACGGTGACAGCCTCAATGGCTGTGATTTCAGTGACAATATGAGGCATGTCGTCTGCCTGATAGTGACTCCATTTAGTTCCAACGGGGGCCTCTCGGTGTTGGAGGTAGTCTGGACCACTTGGATTGTAACTGTACAGAGCCTCCTCAGTCACCCGAAAATAGAAGTCATAGACTGCCGAGTCGTTGCCGTAGTTGGACACCGGAATGTGGAAGTAATCAAATACGCCGAACGTTACCCGATCCTTCACTTCGAACAATACTGTCCACATGTCGCCGGTGCCATCTGACCTGCGGTATTCATATTGACGACCCACCTCGAATGAGTACGCTGTCGTTCCGGCGCACGTTGTGCCTGCCATTATGAACAGCAGGATTGAAACAGGTATCCATGTGTTCTGATGTGCCCTCTCTCTCATTGTTCACCTCGCGTAGTGGAGTTGGGATGTCCCATTCAGCGTTGTATTTCCTTGCTCAGCTACGTCGCTGAGCTTCAATTCCAACGGAATATCAGATGGCCCCAGCAAAGACCGCTATCCAAGAGAATACAACCCTATTGCTCTTCCGTGACAGCTTGCATTCTATCAAGTCCGGGCGCGGATGCCAACAATTTCGGTTTCTACACATTTTTGTGGCGAGAGCGAGACACACTCTTCGCAGGCCTTCAAACCTCAGCCTATTCAGGTATGCACGCGGGATCATCCGGCGCATCAAGGCAGTTCACGAGCCAGTTGTCCGCCATCAGCGAGAAATCGACGAAGTCTACTTTGCAGTCGTCGTTCAAGTCGCCCAGTACCTTGAATGGACAACCCGGTTCAGCATCGGTATTGACATAGACTATCAGGTCATATCCGCCGCCACCATCGGTCATCGTCGCAACGATCGTGTCTCTATCTGAGTTCATGATGCCGTGAAAGTCATTATCCGGCATTGTCACAATACCTGACGATGGTACACCCATGGCCACAGGCCCGGGTGGCAACGTCGAGTCCCCGTTACTTCTGGTCATAGATGTAACAGTACAACTGCCGCTGTCATCGACAATCCATGTCCCGTATGCCCATCCCGTGTGTTGGGGAAAGTCACCGGATGTGAGCATATGCATCTGCCATGTCCCTTTGAGATCGGCGAGACTGAACGCTGCGGCAGATTCTTTCGTTAGGATTAGGAGGTTGTAGCCACAGACAGCTGTGTCTCTGCCCGGACACAACGTCCCCACAGCCATTATCATGTCTTTCTGTGAATTCATCACACCTCTAATAGCACCCCCAGCATCTGTCACTATACCCGCCGGACTGATATCGAAGGTAGGGCCGCTCGGAATCCAATCCGAGTTGCCAAGACTGTCTATCACCGGTGTGGCGCTGGTCGGATCGCCGTCTTCGTCGAATGTAAATGCCCCCCAGTACCAGCCCGGCTTCTGCCCATGCGCATCTCCCGATATTAGCCCGACGTAGTTCCATGTCCCCTCAAGGTCGCTTGTGCTGTATGTGGCGGCGTCTTGCTTGCAGGAAACAATCAAGTTATACCCGTCACGGCCATCAGTCATCGTCGCAACGATCCTATTCTTCTGAGAATTCATTATGCCATGGAAGTCGATGCCGTCGGCTGTCACAATGCCCGATGATGATACGGTCATCTCTGCCGGGGCCGGCAAGCTCATATCCCCATCGCTTCTGGTCCATGATGTAAACGTGACGTTTCCGACCGCATCAATACTTTGTGTTCCATACATCCACCCTATCCATTGCGGAGAATCGCCTGATGTAAGCACATGAACGTTCCATATCCCTTCAAGATCGCTCGCGGCAAATTCGATGCCGCTGACCGGCAAGGCAGTACCGTAAAGCAGAGTTACGGCGACCAGTAACGCCCTCGTGATTTCTCTCTTCAGTACTCCCCTTCGCTTTCTGCATGTCGAACTCATCGTATCTCCTTCCCAACTATCGCGCATCGGCGGAATTCGCGCCTTGTAGAAACGCTTGCTAACGGCCGCCTATCTGGTGTGAACTCCTCGCGTCACAACCCCAATGGTAACTCACTGCGGCCTATAAGTCAACTCGCCACATCGAGAAATCAGGCCAACCCTGCCCAGTTTCCGCCGGGAATGACTCAATACGAGCGTGAGCGGCCTTGCGGGTTGTGTCGTGCGGTGTTGTGAAGTGTGAGTGTAGTGTCCGACTGCAACTTGCCCGATGAAGCTGAACGAGTTGCGCAGGGGGGCTGTGCTACGGCTGGCTGCGAGCAGCGCAACCACTGCCGCACCGGCAAGGCAAGAGCTGTGGTCGGAAGAGCCTTAGGGGCATTACCACAACTGGATTCGGTTTTGCATATAGGCTGCGATCCCGGCAATTATGAGCAGCACTACAGTAAGCTTTATCAGGCGCGAGTAACTTGCACGCTTGGCAGCCTTCAACTGCTCTCTTAGCAGTTTCATCTGGTATTTCGTTGCCTTAGTATTCATCTTAGTCGATCGCTCCGTTCACGGGGCGCACGCGCGCAGTGGCATCGACACAATCAGGCTGTGCCGGGTTTGCGCTTATCTCGGCGAGGTTGCCCCGGAGACCAATGGTTTACTCGGGAAAACTTCTATCCACCTCTCTAAGCTATTTAAACCATAAGAAACACCGACTACGAATACAAATCGTAAGGGGACCCGGTCTGCACCGCATCCTGCCGATAATCGGAAAGAGCCCCACGAAAGGCGGTTCAGAGTGAGACTAAGCTCGTGCGCTGCGGAGGTTCGGGGGTGTATCAATCCAGCTGCAGGCATGAATCCCCCACGGAATCTTCACAAGCCCCGCGCACCAGCGGACCCGCCAAGCCAGGGATTAGCTAATCCCTCCGCTTTCCCGCATTGACGCGTAAGCGCATACACAGGGGATTTTCCACGGTCATTGTCAGGTGTGAGGTGTTGTACTTGACGGCTGCCGCAATTCCGTCAGATGAAGAAATCCAGTATCAATTCCAGAATCCTCAGCACCCAGTTCGCCGGCTCGTCTTCGTTTCTTTTCGCCTTCGGCGCTCTGCTCTCAGGCTGTGGTTTAGGTTGCTTGCCAGCAGCAGGGTCAAACAATCTCGCGAATTCACTTTTGCTCTCCGGCCCGTCAAGCATAGTCACTGCCTCACGAACATGGATCGGCAAATCAGTAGTCCTTGAACCCCTGCATCCATTCGGGCCAGTCCTCGGGCTGCACGCCGCCGGCTATTGTCATGATACCGTGCGGATCGTAATTACGGTGCCACTTAAATGTCCACAACTCCTTGAGTCCTATCTTCCTGACGGACCAGTCCAGGAAAGCGCCATTTACCGCCGCGTTGTGCCGGTTCAGACAGACACGCCTCATTTCATTACTGCCGGCCAGACCTACCGTGGAGCCATCCGTTATGGGAGGCTGATCCACGGAGTGCGGCCAAACATCGTACCAGAAGCAATCGAGAAATACGGGTATCCTTTCCGCACGCTTGATGCCGTAGATATTCCTCCAGTAGTTTTCCTCCTGACCACCGGCACTGACTTCTCGGTTGCAGACCCACTCATTTAAGCCATAGCTGCCGTAAGAGCCGTCCGAAAACACGCCCCAGGCGGCAAACGGATTCTGACCGCCCTCGGACAGAGGTTTCGTGGCCATCGGGCACAGCCGCATGTCAAGGTCGACATACCGCGAGCGCAGCTCAGCCGGCCACCGCTCTTGGCTCGTTTGGCTCTCTCCGCCCAGGCCTTGATGGAAATAGCCACCTGTGTCGGTCGTAAACATTGACCAGATAAGGGTCCATTGGTGCAAGCTCGCCTGGCAAGTCACTGCCCGGGCCTGTTTCTTGACCCGGTTCAGCGCCGGCATCAAGATGGCCATTAGCAGCGCGATGATTGCGATGACCACCAACAGCTCGATGAGCGTAAAACCAATGAGTTTGCGCACTCGGGGATGGGCAACCGGCTGCGATGTCTTCTTAACGTTCATGGTAACCTACCTGTGAAGTCGAACCAATTATACAGTGACGCCTGCCTGAATGTCAAGAATAAAAGCGCCCGTGCAGCGGGCGAGAGTAGTGAGGTAGATACTGGGCATCACAAGATGCCGCAACCCGGGAGTAATTGAACCATCTCATCCACTGCGGCCAATCTTCGGGTGGCACGCCGCCGGAAACGGTCGGGGCTATTTAAATCGAACGGAGTATTGGGGTATCAGGGCGATCAACTGGCGAAGTTGAATGGAAATCCAGGGTGTGTGTATGAGACCACCCAAGCCTTCGACACCGTCTGACTACACCGCGCTGTTCTGGGCTGCGTGCCTGATTGTTGTCGGCTTCGGGGCGGTGTGCCTGGTCTTTGGCTATCGCGCTCCGCCGGAAAAGGCCCAAGAGGCGGCCAAGTTGATTCACGTCGGCTATGGCTTGATCGCCGGCGTCGCGGTGGCGCTCGCTATTCGCAGGTTGATCTCTGACTTATGATCGTGGACCGAAGCGGGTGCGGCAGGCTTGCAAGCGCAGCTGAAAGGGGCTGCGAGCAAGAGTCACAGCCCCCTCAAATTCTTTTTGGTGTTTCTCCTTCGTCCGGCGTTTACGCAGCAAGTTCACGGAGGCGCATCCCACGGCGGCCCAAGCTTGAGCCACCTACTCTGCGCCGGCGTGCACTGAACGGGCATGCTCGCAGGCCTGCAGCACTTCAGACTTGAACTGATCGAAGTCGAGCTGAAGACCGTTGACGTAAGTGCTCCATCCGGCACTCGACTTTGCGTAATGCACGGCGTCTTCGATTTCTTCGTCCGTTGCGCCGTTCAGTTTGGCTAATTCCGTGTGGAAGAACGCGCAATAACGGCACTTGGTCACGGCCGAGATTGCCACGCCGATCAGCTCACGATACTTGTTCGGAATCGGGCCTTCTTCAAGCTGGACGCGTTTGAACAGTTGCCACTCCAATTCCAGGGAGGAATCGGGAAGCTCCTTGAACATGGTGGGGACCAGTCCAAACATCTCTTCAATTTCGTTGTAGACTTCTTTGCGGCTCATGATCGTTCTCCTTAACAAAAGGGTTAGCAATACAGGTCCAATACTTAGGACCAGTTCAATGTTATACGACCAATCTGGTCCTACTTGTTCGCGGTATTCTCTGCAAAAATGGATTTTCTGAAAGTTATTTTGTCGAGCACGTCAACTTCAACGCGGCATAGCCAGTCAGCGGGCGGCGGGGAGGCGGAAGAAAAAAGCCCCTGCGCTGCCGATGTTCAGCATTGTATGCGGAGGAGTACGCAGGAGCGGGCGGGTATGAGAGTGACGGTCCGGTTCGCTGGTCGGAATGGCCCGAGGGTTGCTGAGATCACGTTCAGCCCTGCCTGTCGGCCACGTCTACGCAGACTTGGTTCCGGTATCGTCCTTTCTGTGGGCCACCTCGGATCTGCGACCTTGCCCGGATCTTCTGTCTTCGCCCGAATGAATCTTTGCTGAGAATAGGCAGCAGAACTCAGATGAACCAGGGCTGACAGCTCCGCACCCTGCCAGCCCTTGTCGGTTTGTCAAGTTGGCGCGCCGGACTACGGCTGTATCGCACGGTCGTAGATGCGGACGTCGTCGATCAGGCCGAACCAGTGGCTGCCAGCTTCCAGGTTGCTTCCGACACCGATGTACAAGTTGCCATCCGATTCTGCCAAGCCAAGTAGTGGCATGTCGGTGGCGACCTCAATATCGTCAACATAAAGAACTCTCGCCGAGCCATCCCACGTGAATCCTACTCGGCGCCACTCGCCGTCGGTTATTGCGGATTCTGAAACGAGAGGCTTTGGTAGGAACCGACTGCCGGCGGGCGCCGACAAACTCGTCATGAGGTTGCCTGAGGGATCGGCACAAAGCCAATCCGCGCCGGTTGCTTGCGAGACAATCACTTGCCCGGCGGCGCCTCCTTTGACCCAGGCAAATACACTGAACGACGCGTCTGCCGGATTCAACGTGAAGGTCGTGAAAAGAAAATCATCGACACCATCCAATTCGAGGGCACCGCCTACCTTGCCACCCTCCGGCCGCCAGAGCAAATCGGGGGTTCCGTAACCATCCTTGCCGCCGATGCTATCGAGGGCAACCGCACCCTCCGTCTCATCCAGCTTCCAGTGGGCCAGGAGGCGAAGATCTGCCAGCCAATATTCAGACAGAACAGCCAGGTCCCGAAAATCAACTATGCCGTCGCCGAAAGGCCACGGGCCAATGTCACAAAGTGGGTCGTTTGCGTGCCAGTGCTTCGCTAATATGCACATGTCTGCAAAGTCCACGAGTCCGTTGCCGCTGTAATCAGGCGGCGGGGGAGTAAGGTCATACTCTTCCACTGTTCGAAGACCTGTCCCACCCCAGGAAGCCAGACCGCCAATGGCATATATTTTGCCATTCACCATGCTGGTGCTGACGCCAGTTCTTGCGGTGGGCATGTCGGGTGCTGTTGTCCAGGTATCCGTCCCGGGGTCGTAGACTTCGACGGTGGCCACAATCCCCGTGCCTGTGCCATCACCCCCGATGGCATAGATCTTCCCACCCGCCACGCTGGTGGACAGATCCGTTGTGGGCGTCGGCATATCGGCCTTCCGGGTCCAGGTGTCCGCCACCGGGTCATACTCGTCCACTCTGCGAGCAGTCCCTTCACCCCCGATGGCATAGATCTTGCCATCTACCACGCTGGTGGAAGCACTAATGATGGCGCGTGGTATGTCAGCCTTCCAGGTCCAGGTGTCCGTGGCCGGCTCATACACTTCCAGCGTCAGAATAGCACCGCACCAAGGGCAGGAAGGCCCGCCACCAATGACGTAGATCCTGCCATCGAGCACGTTGGCGGAATGGGCGAATCTTGCAGTCGGCATCTCGGACTTGGTGGTCCAGGTGTCGGTCGCCGGGTCGTATTCTTCCACCGTCGAGAAGGCCTTTATCGCAGAAGCCCCGCCTGACATGTCGCCACCGCCCATGGCATAGATCTTCCCATTCACCACGCTGGTGGAGAACCCCATTCTTGCTGTGGGCATCCCAGATCTCGTGGTCCAGCTATCCGTCGCCGGGTCGTATTCTTCCACGGTACGCAACGGCTTACTACTATAGCTAGATGCACCGCCGATGGCATAGATCGTCCCATCTACCACGCTGGTACATAGAGCCCATCTTCCCGTGGGCATGTCGGTTTTTGTTGTCCAGATGCCCTCTTCTGCCAGACTCACAGAAGCCAGGCCCAATGCCAAAACCAATACGAGGGCCCCCGCTTTGCGGGAAGTCGTTGAAATTTTCTTTTTCATCTTAGTGCCCTTTTCTATGTGAGTGGTTCATAACTAAGTTCCGAGGTTCAAGGCCGTCTGACCTAATGCTCTACTCTCATAAACGGGAAACAGACGAGAGCCTGCCGCTTTGCTGGAAATTTCTTTCGAGAATTGGCGTTATCCGTATGATTTCTTTGAGTTTTTCAGCTTAGCGACAGTTGCAACCTGTTCTCTGTAGTCGGCTTATAACAGCAGGCTCAAGTGGCTTCTGCACTTGAGCCTGCCTGTGAACGACAGATCGAGGTACGTACGACCATGACGGGAACGATCAACTGGTTCCCATTCTCAGACTGATCGAACGTGATGATCCGCGGCTGTACAACGTCAGTTCACTCGAAACGTCCCCGTGCCGCAGGGAGGACTTGCTTGCATGTCAGCATCCCCATCGGCATGCGTCTGACGTCCAATCCAGGCCGTGTAGTCCCCGCTCGCATCTACGACTGCGCCGTTAGTCCGCCATATTGGGTCCATGCCGTCGCGGTATGTGGTTGAGCCAGACTCAAGTACCTCCAGCAACATGTTCCCGTCTTCGTCCAGGATTACGCATCGGTCATCGTAGTGAACTACGCTTCCCGTGCCTGTGGTTGGACCTATCCACCACTGTATTACTCCGTCGATATCCCCGCTGATAGTCCCTTCCCAGACCAGCACCCTCCCCTCGCCATCGATCAGCAGAGGGCCGAAAGGAGGAGCGACGAGATCATACTCGGTAATCCCTTCAAGCTTTGGCTCCGGCTTCTCGGCCTCTGCCATTCCTGCGGATACCAGCGCCAGGATTAGAGCGAGTGCCGACAGTAACAGAATCAACTTTTTCATTTTATTGCTCCTTTACTTGTTGCTGCGTTTTAGAATGTTCTTCAGTTAAGATTCGGGTGCATTACGTCAATAGGCACCACCTCCTTTCCTGATACAGGATTTCACTTGCTTGACACTCGATTATCTGGTCTGACCGGCTCTACTGTTAACAACGGGAAATAGGCGAGCGCCTGCCGATTTGCTGGGAATTTCTTTCGAAAATTGGTATAATCCATATAAAGCCTTTGAACAGTGGAGCTTAGAAAAGGTTGATGCGCAATTGCGAGCAAAAGACGCAGGAATTGGTTATCCTGGCCAAGGGAGGTGATGACTCTGCTTTGGAGCGGTTGTGCAGGGTTTACGGCGAGCGGGTACGGCG
>CP070675.1:3086722-3134690 GCA_020352215.1 Phycisphaerales bacterium | reverse complement strand
GCCTATTGCCTGGACTTCTGTGGTGTCATCGTCTGTCGTAAGTGTGACTATGCCCTCGTAGTTCTCACCCACGGCCAACGCATACCGTATTCCACCGGTGAACTCTCCTCCGTTGGCAAATATGGTGCCCTTGTTCAGGTCGCCCGTCCCGGACTGTGTTGTTCTTATCCACGCGCACACAGACCAATCACCCGTGCCGAAATTAAGTACATCAGCATTTCCGCAGTCCACGTAGTCGGTGCCGTCGAACTCGAGCGCCCCTGCTATTCTCCCGCCGGACGGCTGCCAGGTTGGGTCGCCGTGGAACTCGCCGTGGTTGTCACCCGCGCTGTCGATACCGACGTTACCCTCGGCCTCGTCCAACTCCCAGTGCGCCACTAGGTCCGCCGAGACACTGCCTGCTAGACAAAGCAGCACGACCATTGCCGCCGATAACACTCTATTACTTTCCATTGTGCTGCCCTTTCAAGAATTGTTGTCACGTTTGCCATTCCACTGTCCCGAAACTGCTTTCACTTCTCCACATGGTCGTCAACGGTGAAGAACGATGCTGGGTTTGCCAACGTAGCCTCCAGTCTGGAGAGGCGCACCCTCATCACTGCGGTTCAAGCCTCCATCCGTCAGGACAAAAATCCAGCCAGTATTGTGCCAGTCGAGCGAAGTCATAGTTATCTGCATCGTCGAGCCATTGTGAAGCCAAGCTCTGTAGATCATCGAACGTGACTGTACAGGCTCGGACGTTGTAGGTTCGTGAAGAGTCGAAACTAATCCATCCAATGTTCTCGCCCCATGCCCAGCCTTCGAAGTTTCCCTCAACATCAATGGTTACACCACCGTGAGGGGGACCGAAGTTGATCCAGCCGATGTTCTCTCCCCATGCATATCCCGACAGATTCCCAGAGCCGTTATTCACAACTCCCCCATAATTCGTGGGTGACAGGTTTATCCAGCCAATATTCTCTGCCCAGATGAAGCCTTCGACCTTATCGGCCGAAACATGGACACCCGGTCCCTCGCTTGGCTCGAAATTAAGCCAGCCGATATTCTCTCCGTATGCGTATTGACTATCTATATTCTGCGGATCGATATTTTCTGCCGACGCGGAAGTCATCATCAATGCTATGAGAATCATCTGAATTTTCCGCATTGGTTCATTATTCATTACAGCCTCCTGTCTCCGCCCGTGCTTAATGAGGAGACGTGTACCGAGAATCCTTCCAGCTTGTTCGAAATTCCCATTACGGAGCGTGGTTCCTGCCAAATGTGCAGTTACCGGGACTGTTCATGTTCGTACCCTCGTTCTCTTGGGCGTTATTCTGATCTACAAAGCAGTACCCGCCAAGATAGATGCCACAGCTAATGAAGGTGTCGCTCGTAGGCGAACTATTCTGCCCGTTATACCAGACCGTGTTGCCGATCACCGTACTGCCATCGACATAGAGGCCGCGGACGCTGCCGCCGGCCGATTCCCCGTTGCGGGAGATGGCGTTGCCGGTTACCGTGTTGCCGTGTGAGGCAAAGATGCCGTACACGGTGGAACCAGCATTGTGCCCGTTGCCGAAGACCGTGTTGTCGGTCACCGTGCCGGAGTTTCTGGAAGAGATGCCGACGACGGAACGGGCAGCATCAATCCCGTTGTAGGAGACCGTGTTGCCGGTCACCATACTGCCGGCCCACGCATCGATGCACTCGATGCTCGAAGCCCACTTCCCGTTGCCGTAGACCGTGTTACCGGTTACCGTACTGCCACGGACGTAGATGCCGTGTACGTGGACGCCGGCCGATTCCCCATTGAAGGAGACCGTGTTGCCGGTTACAGTACAGCCGTCATCGGCCCGGATACAGTAGACACTGTCAACAGCCCTCAACCCGTTGTTACGGACCGTGTTGCCGGTCACCGTACATCCGGAGCCGACATAGATGCCGTTGACGGTGTCGCTAGCCTGCGTTCCGCTGTCACTTACCGTGCAGTCCTTGACCAGATGCCCACTGCCAGGAAGATAGATACCACTCTTAGTATTGGAGATTGCCCGGACGTTGATGACCCTGTGGCCCGTGCCCGTGTCATCGTTCTCATAGATGCCGTGCTCAAAACCCCGAATTGTGCCATTGCGGATCTCCACGTTGGAAATACCGGACAACACACCGATCCTGATACCCGGGGACGTTCCCGAATCTGAACCGGTAAGAGTAAAACCGGACAGGTCGATTGTCACGTTTCCCACGGCTTGGGTAATATAGATGCCGGTTGTACTTGCTGTCCTGTTTCCCGTCAGGTAGTAGGAGCCAGCTCTGCTGATATAGAAAGGCCCAACAGGCGTATTCGATCCAGGGATCGGAATGCGTGGCTCGACCTCGTCTAAGGTCTTCATTGTCGAACCAGGACCAGAACTTGGCTCGAGACTGCCTGCATTTGCCAGTATGTTATAAGCCACAGATCCTGCAACTACCAACAGGATTACCTTCAGTTTTCTCTGCACAATATTCTTTGCCATTTTCCTGACCTTTCAATAGATGTTGTCACTTTCGTCCTTCCACCGCCCCGAGGCCACGGTCAGGTCCACATCTTGCCACTGTAATTCTCAGGCCAGTTCGCACGTCCAGCCCGCGAGCCTCGTCAGGCTACGGAGTTGCACTCCGGAAAAGCAAATGCTTCGATCAAGAGCGAATCAATCACCCTTGGCCCCAAAAAGTACTCCCCCACACTGCATCCCCTCTTATCACAGTGTCTTAGTATGATATCACTTGGGCACCTGCGTGTCAAGTCTCGTCTGGTAATATCTTACTTTCACTCTGCTTCTGCCCCGGTCTCTCGCTCTCACTGGGCTCTCGTTCGGTTGACTGTGCTCCCCTTGCCGGCCTAAGAACATGTGCCCTCGACAAGGCTTGTCTCGCTCGCGACTATCTTACGGGTTTCTACGCGTTTTTCTGCATCTCCAGGAATCTCCGAATTCCCGCTTCCAGCAACATAAAGCGATGCAGTTGAAGAACTTGCGCAAATGTTTACGTAGAACCGCGAAGAGCCCATATCTGCCTCGCCACCGGAGGCTTGGCGAAATCTCGAGCAACGAACCCACTGATTTCTGAGTTTTTTGTTGACCTATTACTGGCAAGGCCGTACGATATGCTCGATAAGTAACTGAAGATAGACTGTGCCGTCTCTAAGGTGGCTCGAAGGGACGGCAAAACGAATAAGGCCAATATGGCATTATTCGTGCGGTAGTTAAGTTGCAAAGACGCTCTTGGCACCTGTGACACAGGCAACGCCTGGACCGGTTATAGATCCTCGATGCGTGTCTGAGAGTGAGTTTAGCGCGAAACGAAATCTACTCGAAGCAAGTTCGCTTTCCAGCGAGGGAGTGGAGGTGTTGAGCATAGAATCAGTTAATTCATTGCTACAAGTAAATCGACCTATGCCAAAAAGGCGCCGGTGCCCGGCGAATTCGGCATAGGAGATCTGATTCTGGACTCAGCCGAAAAGGATTTCGTAATTTGGTGCCATTTCTTTGGAGCTTTCCTGCCGGACTATCTAGTGATCTGTCTTCATTGAGAGACGTTTTTGTAGCGTTGCAACTGCTGCAACGGAAAGGCAGGAACAATGTACACCTTACTATCGCAAGTATCCATTCAGCCTTGGCTTGCAACGATCTTTGGCTTCGCCCTGGGGTTGTGCCTCGCTTACGTAATCTACGTTGTCATCTCGAGAGCAAGGGCCAAGGCCTTCCAGCAAGATCTGGACCGGCAAATTGAGGCAGCCAAGCGAGAAGCCGAGAACATCATCAAGTCCGCTCAAATAGACGCAGCCAGCGAGGCGATCAAAAAGAAAGAGCAGTTCACCACAGAGGCCAATCAAATTCGGGCGGAGCTGCACGAAACTGAAATGCGATTGGCTAAGCGCGAAGACAGCTTTGAACGCCAAGCAGAACTGCTGCAACAGCAGGGAAAGACACTTAGGCAGCAAGAGCAAGAGGTCAGTCGAAGAGTACGCAACACGGAGCTCAAGGAGAAGCAACTATCCGTGCTGATAGCTCAACAGAAGAACCAGCTGCTCAAGATCACCGCAATGGGCGTTGACGAAGCCAAGGAGTTGCTGCTCAAAAGGCTGGAAGACGAGTGTGAACACGAGATGTCGGCCCTGATTCAACGCAAGGTAGAAGAGGCAACGGAAATCTCTGATGAAAAGAGCCGGGAGATTATAAGCACGTCCATTCAGCGCTACGCCGCTGAGCAGACTTGTGAAGTGACTGTTTCAACCGTCGACATCCCCAACGACGATATGAAAGGAAGAATCATCGGCAGAGAAGGACGCAACATTCGCGCTTTCGAAAAGGCTACAGGCGTTGACGTCATCGTGGACGACACGCCGGGGATGATCGTCGTCAGCGGATTCAACCCCGTCAGGCGTGAAGTCGCGCGCCTTTCGATGGAACGGTTAATACAAGATGGACGAATACATCCGTCCCGCATCGAGGAACTCGTCTCACAGACGAAAAGTGACGTCAACAACAAGCTTCTGCAGCTCGGCAAAGACGCCGCCGTAGAGACCAATGTAAGAGGACTGAGCAACAAGGTAATCAGCTTGATCGGCGCCCTTAGCTTCAGGACAAGCTACGGCCAGAATGTCCTTCGTCACAGTGTTGAGGTCGCTTTCCTGTCGCAGGTTATGGCCGACGAGCTCGGTCTGGACGGTTCGATCGCCAGGCGGGCGGGACTGTTGCACGATATCGGCAAGGCCATCGACCATGACATTGAAGGCAACCATCCTACAATAGGCGCAAATTATCTCAAGCGCTTCAGTGAATCCCCCATCGTGCTTAATGCAGTTGCAGGGCATCACGGTGACATCCTGGCAGACAACCCTTATACTCCGCTGGTTTCCGCCGCTGATGCAATTAGCGCTTCCCGCCCCGGCGCCAGGAGGGAAACACTCGAGAGATACATCAAGCGACTGGAGAAACTCGAGGAAATTGCTGGCGGCTTTAAGGGAGTTGAAAACGCATACGCCATCCAGGCTGGGCGAGAAATCCGCGTGATCGTCAGCGCCGACGAAGTGGATGACGACGCTGCGATGAAGATAGCGCGCGACATTGCCAGCAAGGTCGAAGCAGAGATGACCTATCCCGGCGAGATTCAGGTGACTTTGCTGCGTGAAGTCCGCTGTATCGAATACGCCAGGTAGCGGCGTCTGCCGCTCGGTCGAATCGAGAGCCAAATACGAGTGTAGACCATGAAAGTTAACGTCCTTTGTATCGGCGACATCGTAGGCCGGCCAGGAAGGCGTATTGTAGCAGAGAAGCTCAAGCCTCTCATCCAAGAGCATGCGATAGACTGCGTGATTGCAAACGCCGAAAATGCGGCCGGCGGCTCCGGACTGACTCGGCAAATCTACGACAAACTGCTGCGATACGGCGTAGACCTGGTAACGCTGGGCGACCACACATACCGCAAAAGAGATATAATCGGGACGCTGGAGACGGAGGAGGGCGTTGCCCGCCCCGCCAACTTTTCCGAACATGCTGCGGGCAGAGGCTTTGCCGTCTGCAAAACCGACAAAGGCCCTACGGTGGCTGCCGTTGCATTAATCGGTCGGCTATTTATGAAGCCCGCCGACTGTCCCTACGCCGCCATTGACAAGATCTTGCCGAAGCTCCAACAGCAAGCCGACATAATAATCGTAGACTTCCACGCGGAAGCTACAAGCGAAAAGGTAGCGATGGGCTATCACCTCGACGGTAGGATTAGTTGTTGTTTCGGCACTCATACTCATGTCGTCACCGCCGATGAGAAAATCCTCCCCGGCGGCACGGCCTACATCACCGACATCGGCATGACCGGCGCGCACGATTCCGTACTCGGCCGCAAGAGCAAGAGCGTTTTGAAGGCCTTCAGAACTCAAATGCCGGTGCCTTTTGAAATAGCGACTGGTGATGTGAAACTGAACGGAGTGCTTGTCACCGTCGACAGCAATACGAAGAAGGCTGAGCGCATCGAGCGAATTCGCGTAGACGCCGACACGGAAGACCGCACCCGCTACGACACCGACGACGGCAAGCCCGACTACTTCAACGACAACTTCTGATCTCGTCATGCGTGTTGCGTATATCGTATTGCACGAACGAAGTCGCATCAATCCGGTCTGGCACGCTATAGGCACCTGAGATTAGGACAATTCACAAACCTCGCTCGAATCATCGCCAGGGATAAATCCTTGACTACGGGTCTCCTCCGTTGGTACAATCATCATTTAGACGCGGAAACCATTTCTTGTGTTCTTTGAAGGCGGGCGGATATGAGCCGCCATAGAGAAGCGGGAGACAGGGATCAAGAAATGATGGAGGTAACAAATCCGAGGGCCTCGCGGACAATCCTCATACTAATCACCGTTTCCTTTCTCAGCCTCGACGCTCAGGCCAAATACGGCGGCGGCAGCGGCACAGCCGAGGACCCGTATCAAATCTGGACCGCCGAGCAGATGAACGCCATCGGCGCCGATCCCTGTGACTGGGACAAGCACTTTGTCTTGATGGCGGATATCGATCTCTCGGACTACGATGGCCAGGACGGCAGGCCGGCATTCAACATTATCGCTCCGGAACCTGATGAGACGGGGTATTCTCGTAGGACTGCCTTTGCGGGGGTGTTTGACGGTAACGGCCATATGATTTCCAACTTCAACTACGCCTCTGCCGACATGAGCTGCGTGGGCGTCTTCGGATGGGTTGACTGGTGGCCGGGACGGAAACCAGAGATCAGAAATCTGGGGTTGCTTAGTCCATCTGTTGATGCGGGATCAGGAGATAATGTGGGGTCCCTGGTTGGCCGCCTGACATACGGAATGGTCAGTAACTGCTATGCTGAGGGCGGGAGCGTCTCGGGAGGTGACAGTGTCGGCGGTCTCGTGGGAGGCAGTACCGGCACAATCAGCAATTGCTACGCCACCTCCAGGGTCTCAGGAAACGAACGAGTTGGCGGGCTGGTGGGAGAGAGCGTCGCCAGAGGCACAATCGTGAACTGCTACGCAACCGGCAGCTTGTCGGGAAACGAAAAAGTCGGCGGCCTGGTTGGCGACCAGGATTGGGGAACGACCGTTCTCTCCTTCTGGGACATGCAGACGACCGGCATAGACAGCAGTGCCGGTGGAGACGGGAAGACGACAGCTCAGATGCAGAACTCAAGCACATTTCTCGGCTGGGGCACGTGCGGCAATGAGGGAACGTGGACCATTGACGAAGGCAATGATTACCCTCGACTCGCCTGGCAGAACATGCCCGGTGTTTCTATGGTGACTTCCGAGCCCGGATACGGTGGCGGCAGCGGCTCGGCAGACGATCCATTTCTGATCTATACAGCTGAGCAACTCAATACGATCGGTTTGACTGCATGTCACTGGGATAAGCACTTCATACTGATGGCTGATATTGACCTAAGCCAATACAGGGGGAACGAGTTCAACACTATTGGAGTCTCTTGGAAACACCCGTTTCTGGGTGTCTTTGACGGAAACGGTCGTACCATCTCCAACTTCACGTACATCTCCAGAAACAGACACCACATAGGCATCTTCGGATGTGTTGGCTCACTGCTCGCAGACCGAGGAGTGATAAAACATTTGAGACTCGTCGGCGCAGAAGTCGACGCCGGAACAGGTGAGTGTGTGGGCTCACTGGCTGGCAGCTTATTCGGCGGAACAATCTGCAACTGCCATGTTGAGGGAGCAAGTGTTGCAGCAGATGTTTGTGTTGGCGGGCTCGTGGGAGAGAACTGGGGCACGATTGCCCGCTGTTCTGTGACCGCCACCATCTCGGGAAATGCGGGAGTCGGCGGACTGGTGGGAGACAACGCCGGTACCACCACCGGCTGTTATTCGGCAGGCAACGTCGAGGCAGCAGAGATAGTTGGTGGATTAGCTGGACGGAATATGGGAGGAGATCGTTTTCCTGGCACTATCATCAACTCTTATTCGACCGCCAGCGTCGCAGGCGGGGATTGTGTCGGCGGACTGGTGGGATCGCATTGGGACACAATAGCCAACTGCTATTCGACCGGGCGAGTCGAGGGAGGCGAGAATCTCGGTGGGCTGGTGGGGTCCAATGTGAGCTGGTCGGGTGTGATCGCCGACTGTTACTGGGACACGCGCACCAGCGGATTGAGTAATATGTGCGGCAATGGTACAGACTGCGACGACTCCCACGGTAGGACTACGGCCGAGATGAAGCGGCAAGCCACCTTTTCCCAGTGGGATTTCACTGAAGTCTGGGGCATGGCGGAAGGTCAGACATATCCTTTCTTAAGGCGACATCTGCTTGGTGACCTCAACCAAGACTACCGTATTGACGTGCTCGACCTCGCTCTATTGGCCGGCAATTGGCTTGCATCAGCGAGGTGATTCGGGTATCATATACGGTAGTTCAGTTCCCAACACGCATGGCCTTTTGGAGGAGATCGAAAATGCCTGATTGGGGCACGTTATCGACACTCTTGGGACTCGGCAGTTCCGCATTGCGCAGTCGGTCCCAGGTTCATCTATGCGAGAAGACCTTTGTACCGACGAGACTACTTGCGTTGCTTATTGTCTGCTGTATCGCCCTGCCGGCTCAAGCCAAGTACGGTGGCGGCAGCGGGACCAGCGCAGCCCCCTATCTGATCTACACGGCCGAACAGATGAACGAGATCGGGGCCAATGCAAATGACTGGGCAAAGCATTTCAAGTTGATGGCGGACATTGACCTATCCCAGTATACGGGGACAGATTTCAATCTCATTGGATACTGGCGGACTTGGGAAGACACAAAACCGTTTATGGGCGTATTTGACGGAAACGGCCATACGATTTCGCACTTTACATACGGTTCTGTGGAGCAGGATTACGTGGGACTCTTTGCATATGCGTCCGGGCTGATCAAGAATTTGGGGCTGATCGGTCCGAATGTCACTGCCGGAGGCAACTATGTCGGTTCGCTGGTAGGTTACTTCGATGATGGAAGCGTCACCGGTTGCTACGCCAAGGACGCCAACGTATCTGGCAATCGATATGTCGGAGGGCTCATCGGGCTAGGTGTCGGGTCAATCAGCGAGTGCCACTCAGGCGGCAGTGTCTCGGGCGAGGCGTACGTCGGCGGATTGGTCGGACTTCTCGATCTTGCCTCACTGGGCAGGTGCTATAGCGCCGCCAGCGTCTCAGGCAACGACATCGTCGGAGGGCTAATTGGCAAGACTGCACATGACGACACTACGGTCACATATTGTTACGCCACCGGCAGCGTCACGGGATACCGCTATGTGGGTGGGCTCGCAGCCTTGGTCGAGCGCGGCGCAGTATACAAGTGCTATTCGGTAGGCACAGTGTTAGGCCACCTATACACGGGTGGTTTGGCAGGAGAGAGGAAGGTCCTCGGACAAATTCGGCAGTCCTTCTGGGACACGGAAACCAGCGGCCAGGCAACCAGCGCCGGCGGCACGGGCAAGACTACGACCCAGATGCAGAGTATAGACACTTTTTTCGACGCAGGCTGGGACTTCGTTCTAACATGGGATATCTGCGAGGGAACCAACTATCCAGTACTTCGGTGGCAGATTCCCATCGGAGACCTCCGATGTCCCGACGGCGTGAACATGATTGACTTCTCGCGGTTTGCGCAGCGCTGGCTCGATAGCTTTTGCAGTCCCGCCAATGATTATTGCGGCGGCATAGACCTGGATGCGTCCGGCCACGTCGGCTTCGATGACCTGAGCATACTGACTGACAACTGGCTGGAAGGCATTCGTTACTGATAATTAGTTACGTGACTTTCCCTGCCATCTAATTCATCGATTCACCTGCGCGACTGGGGACGTCCACCGCAACGCATGCGACCAAAAACCTCACGGCCGACTCGGTGTCGTCGGCGAGACTGCGGACCTCGCCCTGCAAAGGTCCTTCGAACAGGCCCGACAACGGCCGTGAAGCACCCTCGTCTGCACGCGGACCGGCTCTAAGACGAACGAAGGCAACAAATTCCTGCGCATCTTTGACGGCCGCTTTGTATTGGCGAGCACGACCACGTCGGTCAAGGGCCACGAACAGAGTCCCTGCTGCAACGACTGCTGCCAAGCAGGCGGCTGCAATCGCAGGTCGCAACCTGATGCCAATCCGGCGTGTCGCTGCCGGTCCGCGCGGTATAGCTCTTGCTATCCGCTGACTCAAGCGCTCCGATATAGGCCGGTGCGGCGCTGCCGCCTCGTGTTTCAGCCCCTCACCCAAGGAGACGCACGTCTCGTAGAACTGCCGACAACTCATACAGTGACACATGTGCCTCTGGGCGATTCCCGATAGAGGCTCGTCCCGGTCCATCGAACTCGAAATCATAAACCTAAACAACCAACAAAACATTAAGCACCCTCAACTTTCACACAAGACAGTGTCTCTTTCACACGCTTCTGCTTGCCGCCTGTCGGCTCACCTTCCGCACGGGCATCCTGCAACTTCCCAGCCATGTTCGTCCGGGCTCGGTAGAGCAGCACCCTAACGTTGACCTGCGACTTGCCCATGACTTTGGCGATTTCACGGATCGACATACCTTCGGCGTACCTCAGCCACAGCGACTGATACTGACCTTTGGACATACTGCCGGCAAGTGCCCACAGGTTCTGCCGGTTCTCCCACTGTGCAACTATATCCGGCACTTCAGTACCGTCGGCTGTGGCATACCCAATGCCGGGCTTGCGGTGTGAGCTTCGGTAGTGACTATTGGCCAGCCGCGTCGCTATGGTAAAGAGCCAGGTCGAGAACCTCCACGAATCGTGGTATTGGCCGATGTTCGTGTACGCCTTGACGAACGTATCCTGAACCAGGTCCTCTGCGTCGTGCAGGCTGTTCGTTCTGCGCCGCAGAAATTGTAGGAGCCTTGGTCCGAAGCGCCGCACAAGTTCGCCAAACGATGCCTGGCAGCCGGCACTGGATCGCCGAGCAAGCTCTTCGCTACTCAACGCCTGCAACGCCGCGCCAGACCGGCCGGTGCCGCCACCTATTGAATCCCGTTCTTCTTTTCTCTGTCCTTCTCCCATTGTTCTCTAAGCAACTCGAAAACCGCCCTCGGATCACAGCCGAGGTGCACGCGAACCGAATTGCCTTGACAGGACAATTCGACCTTCTTAGCCAACTCGGCCAATCTTGGCCGGTCCTCACCAGACAAGCTTACAAAAGCAATAACGCCCTCCAGTATCTTGCTTATGCCCTGGGCAACTTCGCTGGTGTCGGCGGTCAGCTCAAGGTCAGCGTAGAAATCTCCCTCGACCTCGCCGACAGCCAAGCCCAACGCATCCGTCTGCTTCAACACAGCCGCTTCCTCCTCATCGGCCATCTCGCCAACGCCGTTGGCGGCTACCTGAAAGAAAGCCCCCTCCGCGCTCAGCGCCGCCTGATCAAATACGCCGTCTGCCGCATCTTCTGCTGTGCCGGCCAGGACATCGAGCGCCCACTTGACCGCGTCAAGACCGGCACTCATGACTACCAGTCGCTTATCATACAAACATCCGTACACCATCTTCTCGGTGGTCTGGTCGTCCTTGTGCTTATCTTCTTGGAGCCAACCATGCAGGACAAAGTCGCCGTGCTTGATTTCCTCGTAACGCGGATTTAGACGCACGATCGCTAGCAGCTTCTCAGCGTCAAACCTGCCCTCTGCCAAAACGACTGCTCTCTCCTCGTCCGGGCCATTGCCGTAGAGAGTTACACTCTGCAGGTCATCAAGCGGGTGGAACGAGAAGACCTCTGCGAAGTTCGCGAGCTTCTCCTCTACTCCAATTCTGACAAGCTCCTCACGAATGAGCCCACCTATCTGCGCCCTCTTGAGTTGCTCACAGTCCAGGTGCACGACCCAGTTGGCATCTTTGCCGACCCGGCTCTTGAGCAAGGGTCCGCTGACCGCAGGTCTTGCGGTCAACACCACCACCCCCGTTATCGCAACTATGAAGATTGACCTTCTCATGATCACAGCTCCTATCCATTCTATCAGATTCAGGGCTCGGCCGGCCGGAAAAACCATCGTAATCCCAATCTGGCCAATCATACCGAAGAATTCACGTATGGCTCTGTGCCGCTCTTGCCTAGCGTTCCCCAAAGCTACGGCAAGAGACCACTTCCGGCTCTCATCCATTTGTACGCGACGCGCACGCAAAACGTTACACGGGTTTTCAGCCCAGAGCAGCTTTGGAGAGACCCTGCGATGTCAGAATGCACAGCAACGCTGAGCCGCTCACGGATTTTCCACCAGTTCAACGCCAGTCCACGCAGCGGTAGCTCCCAGAGCTTCCGGCCACGGGCCCGTCAGCGCGGCCGGCTGGCCCATTGGCAGCGACGACGACGGAAGGGCTGCAGGAGACGCCATTATCGTCATGGAGCATCGCATGCGGAGCGACTTTGACGACAACAACCTCGTGAATCTCGCGGATCTGGCCCTTTGGGCGGACAATTGGCTGGCGTTCGTCGAATAGCTACCGATGCTCTGTGCCCCAAAGGCACGGCAGTACTGATCCTGTGGTGTCTATCGGACTATCGTCCGACACCCGCTGATCGCGAGTGCAAAAGTGTGGTGTATACCGCACGAGTTCACCCATTTGGCAATCTCGCACGACAAATCGTGGAATGACTATCGGAGGAATTGGTTGTGTGCCCTCTCCTGCCCGAGCGTGGTTGCAGGACCGTGGCCTGGGTATACAACAGTCTCGTCGGGCAAGACCAGGAGCTTTTGCCTTATACTTTCCACCAATTGCGCCATGCTGCCGCCCGGAAAGTCGGTCCGCCCGACCGAATCCGCAAAGAGAGTATCACCGACAAACACAATCCCCTCGTCCTTCGAATACAGACATATGCCCCCCGGCGTATGGCCCGGAGTATGAAGCACTTGAAGCCAGATTTCCGCTTCGTGTACTTTGTCGCCCTCCTCCAACAGCAAGTCGGCGGCCGTCGTTGTGAACGGCGCGCCTGCAAGGGCCGACAGGTTGCGCTCGGCTTCGGAAAGCATTGGGGCATCGATTCGGTGAATACATACCTTCATGTCCGCGAAGTTCTCTCTTAGGGCATCGATACCACCGATGTGGTCTGCGTGACCGTGGGTGAGGATAAGCCCTACCGGGTCCAACTCGTGCTCGCCGAGGAAATCAACTAGGTCCCCAGCCTCCAGACCGGTATCGACAATGAGACACGCTGCGGCTGCCTCGCTGGCCCGCAGAACGTAGCTGTTGGTCTGGTAGGCCCCCAGAACCAAACGGTTGATTTTCATCCAATGGTTCTCCTAAAAGGCGGCTAAACTAACAGAAACACCCCGCACGGTCAACAAGGGCATTGAACTTGACCGCAACGGGCAATTCTGTTATCGTGGACAGTCTGCACCAGGGTTTGGGATTCCGTGGCGCGTATGCCGCGGGCAGACTCAGTGAAACTGGAGAAATTCGCCTTATGAAGGCCTTCAAGCGGTTGTTCAAGTATATCTGGCCGCAGTGGCCCCGTATCATTGTGGTGGTCCTCAGCGCAGTAGTTGTTGCCGCCCTTCTGTCGCTCAGCTTCATGACGATCATTCCGCTGCTGAAGGTAATGATGGGCAGCGAAGGTCTGCATGGCTGGGTCGACAGAAAAACGTGTGAATATCACTACGGCTTGGAGTTCTACGTTCCCAAGACCACGGATTTCAGCACCGCGGGGAACCACGCCCTTGCGTATCGCCTGCTTGCAACTGGCGTCGAGAAGAACAGTTTGGCGGAAGCAGCAGGGTTGAAGCCAGGGGACAGCGTTGCCGGTATCGACACACTTGAGGCCTCCGATTATCCTCAAGGAATACCCTTCGCTAAGCTGCTCGAAGAACTGGCCAGTGCCGGCCAAACGGAACTGGGTGTCCTGGTAGAGCGACCAGATGCCGACGGAACTCCCCAAACCAGGACGCTTACTCTCAGTACATCCCATGATGAACCCTCCGTCAAGGCTCTTGAGCTGAGCCGTGTAGGCCGTTTAAGACGAGAACTCAGGATATCGCTGATCGACCGAGCGAGGTGGGCTGTCAGCTTTCTGCCAAGGGAGATGACCAAGGAGAACAAGATACGAGCCGTGTTATTCATTGTCTTGGTGATAGGGATAGTCACGGTAATCCGATGCCTGGCAAGGTTCTATCAGAGTTATCTGGCTCAAAAGATCATGCAGGTCGGAATCAACCACCTCCGCGAGGACATCTTCTCGCACCTTATGGACATGCCGATGGGGTCTTTCGCCAACGCCCGGCCGAGCGACGGCGTCAGTAGAATCGTGCATGATACTGCCGTGATGGGCCAGGCGATCAAGGTCCTGCTGGGCAAGGCGCTACGAGAACCGCTAAATGCCCTGTTCATGATCACCTGCGCAATGCTGTTGAACTGGCAGTTAACACTCGTTTTCCTCTGTTCTGCCCCGCTTGTGGTGGCGTCGTTGGCCGCCTTTGGCAAGAAAATGAAACGCGCCACGAAACGATCGCTTGTGGCGAGATCTCAAATGCTCGCAAAGCTTCAGGGAACAATGGCAGGGCTCAAAATCGTCAAAGTCTACAATCAGCAGCTCCACGAGCAAGCAAAGTTCAAAGAAATAAACAAGCGACTGTTGCGGCAACTGCTCAAGATTTCAAAGGTGGATGCTGCAACCAATCCCGTGTTGGAAGTGTTCGGAATGGCTGCCGCTGCTGCCGCGCTCGTGGTCGGCGCACACTGGGTGACACAAGGCCGCATCGACAGCCCGGAATTCCTCACCCTTCTGATTCTGTTGGGGGTCTCTGCGGACGCCGTACGAAAGATAAGTGACATCTGGAACAGAATCCAGGGGGCAAATGCCGCCGCAGAAAGAGCCTTCGCCGTCCTGGATCAGCCCGTCGAGTCCGATAAACGCGGTGTTATTGAGCTGCACCCTCTGCAGAATGAAATCGCGTTCGAGAATGTGACTTTTACATACCCCGGCAGCAAGAGCCCCGTGCTCAGGGGAATAAACCTGACAGTCAGGGCTGGCCACAACGTTGCTCTCGTAGGCCCAAATGGCTCGGGCAAGACGACCCTGGCAAATCTGATACCCAGGTTTTACGATCCGGACACAGGCCGAATACTGATCGACGGCAACGATATTCGCGATGCGACGCTCGTCAGCTTGCGACGCCAGATCGCGATGGTTACTCAAGATGTGGTAACGTTTAATGACACGATAGCCGCCAATATCTCCTACGGTAAGCCCGGCGCAACCAGAGAAGAGTGTGTTGCGGCAGCCAGGCGCGCGTTTGCCCACGAATTCATCACGCCCTTAGCTGACGGCTACGACACAATCATAGGTGAGCAAGGTGCCGGCCTCAGCGGCGGCCAGCTGCAGAGAATCGTCATTGCCAGGGCAATTCTGAATGATCCCTCGATCCTGATTTTCGACGAGGCGACAAGCCAAGTCGACGCCGACAGCGAAGCAAAGATCCATAAGGCCATCGCCGAGGTCATGGATGGCAGGACCACCTTTATAATCGCCCACAGATTCAGCACCGTAATTACGGCGGACGTCATAATAGTCATAGACAAAGGGCAAATTATCGCTCAAGGGCAGCACAATGACCTGATTGAGAAGTGTCAATTGTACCAAAGCCTGTATGAGAACCAGTTGGTCGGGGCGTAGCGGTGCCGCCAGCCAGTCCGCGAGACCACATCTCATATATCCCGCCCCACCGGGCTTTTCGCGTACAGCGAGAGAATTTCGGCACGTTCGGCTCCATATTCGTACTTTCATTTACAGTTGGGCTATTCATCTTGCCGATTTAGATTGGTTGGCGTACGTTGACAACTGCAATCACAGTGGTCCGATTTGGGCCTCCGTGCCTGGTTTATAACCCGGCGGTATACAGTACGTGTGGGGAAACAAAGAATGACCGAGCTTTCTCGAGGGCAACAAGCATACAGACTCTTCCAGAAATACGAGGGCAATCCCATCATCAGACCGGAAGATTGGCCCTACCCGGCAAACGCGGTCTTCAACCCTGCAGCGGCCAAGTTGAACACAGAAACACTGTTGCTGCTACGAGTGGAGGACATGCGAGGCTTCTCGCATCTGACCGTCGCCCGCAGCGCCGACGGCTTCACAAACTGGGAAATTGACCCTTCGCCAACACTCGAGGCCGACCAAGACTCACGAGAGGAGAAATGGGGCCTTGAAGACCCTCGGATCGTCTGGCTCGAGGAGCAAAAGCAGTTTGCCGTTACCTACGTGTCTTTTAGCGAAGGCGGCCCTGTGGTTTCGCTGGCGATTACGAAGAACTTCAGAAGCTTTGCCCGTCTCGGTGGCCTTTTGCCGCCCGAGGACAAGGATGCCTGTCTGTTTCCTCGCAGGTTTAACGGGCGATTCGCGCTGATCCACCGCCCAATCGTTCGAGGTGAGGCGCACGTGTGGCTCAGTTTCTCGCCCGATCTTAAGCACTGGGGCGACCACCAGCTGCTCATTAGAACGCGGCCCGCCTACTGGGACTGCCATCGAATCGGACTGGCCTGTCAACCCATCGAAACACCGGAAGGTTGGCTGATATTCTACCATGGCGTTCGGAGCACTGCAGCAGGGCAGATATACCGTGTCGGTCTGGCACTCTTGGATTTGAACTCGCCATGGAAGGTGCTGCACCGAAGTGATGAATGGGTTCTGGGCCCAAGTGCGTACTACGAACGGGTCGGCGACGTCGCCGACGTGGTTTTTCCTACAGGGGCTATTGTCCACAAAGAAACGGACCAGCTTCACCTCTACTACGGGGCCGCTGACTGTACCGTCGCTGTCGCAACAGCCAAGCTCGGCAACGTCCTCAATTATATTCAGTCCTGCCCCCGGGCAACCGAATAGGCGGTTGCCGCATCCGACCCCGCAATCGGTGCATGATCGTTGCCTCTGAGCTTACGATTTCAGCCCCTTCGGCCTGACCAAGTGGTCGGTGAGCTACCTGTTTTGACATCGAGGCCATATCCACAAAGCAACTCACACTACCCCTGCCGTCGATGGCAAATTGAGTTCGCCCTCGCTCTGATTCTGTCACCTTCTCCCACGAAAGCGACAGACCATACCCATCGTACCCTCACTGTCACCGCGACAATGGGCCGGTCAGGGGCCAGACGCCACGCCCCTTAGCTCCCATATTCTCCGCTTTGACAAGCCACAAGATTGCGCAAGCTGTCCAAGTTAACAGATGTCGCGGTGAAAAAAGCCAGATTCTAGATACAACAGAATCTGGCTTCGGAGGAGGGTGATGAAAAGCTAAATTAACAGCCTTACCTACTAAGGCTCCGAAAATCCTGTCAACCTTGTCTTACTCTCTATTTAATCGAAAAGACTACAGAGAATTCTTTAGCCAAAAAACGCAATTCTGACACAAAGATACAATTTTTTTTTGGCCGATCAAGCTTTTTTCTGGAGAAAGTTTCAATAATTAATTGTTTTCTCCACAGGTTGCAAATATTGCGCCTTTTAGCTAACCTATTTTACGCTTGATGGACAATCTTTGTTCCCATATTCTAACTAAACGGCTGTTATTTTTCGGGCACGGCGTCATGGAAACTAAGACTACAATTGCAGACTTGGTAGCAAGCAAACGCAAAGGGCGCAAGATCGTTGCGGTCAGCTGCTATGACCACACGACCGCGAGGCTGGCTGCTCAAGCCGCCGTCGACATGATATTGGTGGGTGACTCTGCTGCTGAGGCCATGCTTGGTTTCGACTCCACACTGCAGGCAACGATGGATTTCATGGTGGCCATAACAGCTGCGGTTCGTCGAGGGGCACCGAACCTATACTTGGTCGCCGACATGCCATTCCTATCCTACCAGGTAAGCGTCACTGAAGCCCTGAGAAACGCCGGCAGATTTGTCACCGAGGCTCAGGCACAAATGGTCAAAATCGAAGCTTCCAGCGCGTATCGCGATGCCATTCGAACAGTGAGTGACGCAGGGATAGCAGTGATGGCTCACATCGGCATAAGACCGCAGACAATCAGCAAGATCGGCCGGTTCAAGGCTGAGGCCACCACAGCAGAAATGGCAATGGAGATGATAAGTCAGGCGGATCAAATGATTGAGGCCGGAGCAGACTCACTGCTGATCGAGGGAACCGCTGCCGAGGTTGCAGAGGCCATAACCAAACGCTGCGCAGTGCCCGTTATCAGCTGTGGCTCCGGCCCCGGCTGTGATGGTCAGATTCTCATTGCCCCGGATATACTGGGACTGACACAAGGGCCAAGCCCGAAGTTCGCGAAAAGCTATGACAACCTTGCCCAGCGTACGATTGACGCGTTCACGGCCTACGCCGAACAGACACGAAGCGGCAAATTCCCCGACGCCGGCCACAGCTATCACATGAAATCGGGTGAGTACGAGAAGCTCCATGAATGGTTGAAGGGACGGCCGCAGCCGCCAAGAGACACTGACACCGCGGCTCAGTGACAGGCCATTCGGCCTCAGTTTCCCCTTATGTCACGGCTTCGGGGCACACACGGACCGACGAAGGCAAGGACGGTCCGGCTTCAACCATTAACTCGTGAGAGTCCATCCGATCAAGCAGAGTGTTATCTCATTCACCTCGCATCGCTTCGGCAAGCCACTTGTCTGAAATTAGGGCGACATCACCTAAATCGACACGTCCGTTTCTATCCAAGTCACCGGGGTGATCCGCCGAACCGGCCCACATGCCGGTTTGCAGAGCATAGTCATGCAAATCAACATGGCCGTCATTGTCCAAGTCAGCCAGCAGTGCCCAACCGGGTGGTGCCATGCTCGCCTGGGCCGCACCACCAAAAGCGCCCATATTAACGCGTACATTTTGACCCCACTCGTTGCCGAGGTCGCCGGGAACAGAAGCCAGTTCTTCGTCAATAGATGTGCCGGGATTGCCCGCGTCAATACAGCCGCTGGTGGCATCATCCCATGTCCACACCCTCCTCAATGCATTCCACCGCCAACCCTGGCTGCTCAGATGGTAGTCACCATCTACCCAGATGGCATTGGGGTTCTCCGGATCAACCCAGATGTTCGGGTCGCTGCGGTCCGCCCAGTGACCGACGTCAACAAAACAGGGATCAGCATCGGTGTTGCCAAGACCCGGCCAGCCACCCTGGACAGCACTGTATGTAACGGCGGCAGAATAGCTCTCGATCTGAGCGCCGCCGTTATAGTAGATTATGGAGTTTGTTACGGACGGCGCAACGCTGGAAATGCCTTGCCCCAGGTTTTGGACAATGGTGCAACAAGAAATCGCCGGTTTGCTGCCAAAAACACCCTGCTGCCGATTTGCAGCAATAATGCTGTTCGTGACTGTGGCATAGTTGTAGTACGACAATCGTCCGACCCTACGCGCGCGCATGTCGATGCCCGCACCTCGGTTGGCGACGATACGGCAGTTGTCGATCGTTGGATTGCTCTCGTTTGCCAGCTTAACGCCCGCACCCCTGTTGTCTGCGATTCTGCAGTTCATAATTGTCGGGGACGACCCAGAGCAATGGACTCCCCTACTTGCGCCGGTTATTGTCAAGCCCGCCAGGACACAGTTGGCATCGACGCCGCCGGAGAAGATCACTGCGTCACTGCCACCATCAATGACGGTAGCAGTCACAACCGGCGGATCGTTTGGATCCAGTGATCGGACAGTCAAGTTCTTGCCTCGGAATCTGATACTTTCCTCGTATTTCCCGGCACCAACGACAATAACATCGCCAGGTTCAGCGGCATGGATAGCGTGCTGAACATAGTCGTAATACTTGCCCGAAGTCAGATTCTCAATCGGTCCATCGGCGCCCGAGTACGCGAATCCCAAGGTAGCCGCCATAGCCCCGCCAAAGCTAGTCGAACTCTGCCACACAACCGTGTCGGAATCAATTGCAGGCCCAACACCTGTGGAGGGGACGGATCCCGCATCCAGCACACCATATCTGGTCAGGTAAGTGGCTTTGATCTGGCCACCGTAGGCGCTGCCCTCAATGTACACGACCATACAACCATCAACATCTGGCTGAAGCTGGGCACCCGGCGCTCTGACGATTGCCAGCTCCTCGATAGTCTCAGGATCACGGACATCCGCACCAAATATGTCCCCTTCATCGTTGCGCTCGTCCGTCCACACGACAAGGTTTCCGGAGATTGCAGGGTCATACTGGCGGGCCGGATGATCGCAGATCGTAAAGACCTTAGTGTCGTGCACATTCGAGATATCGGCGCCAAAGATGTCGCCGTTGCCCTCCCAGACCACAATGTCGCCTGATACGTCTACGACACTATCAAAGTCACGGTCATACGTCTGGACCGGATAGGGATCACGAAATCCTGCGTTGTAGGCAACGTTGAAATATACCGGATTGTCCAGATCGGTTATGTCGGCTCCACATATATCATACGGCGTGTTGTTCCAGCTCAGTTCATTTGCCCTGTCGATCTCGATGTGCTGCAACCAGACCACCTTGTTGCCTGAAACCGCCGGATGACTGTAGGACTCAGTATTGCTGTACTGCCTTAGGACAACTTGTTTGCCCGTTGCGATGTTCCGCGCAAAGACACTGGTGTTCTCCCGGCCCTGCCCACTTGGGAACAAGGGACCGCCAGACCACACCACTACGTCACCGTCTATTTTAGGTTGCGTGTCGATTCCACCGCCTGTGAACAAATCACCATCACCCGTTTCCAGATCCTTACACCTGATGTCCCATGTGTAGTCGTTGCCTAGACCCACAGCATAAACAAGTTTCGTGCCGGAGACATCTGCGTAATGACAGTAGCCGTCCGTATCTGGCTCAATATTCAGGGGTTCCTGGTTGCGCGTCACAACGACAGTCGTTACCTTCACCAGGCTGGGCTCGCTATCCACAATGCCATCGCTGACGACCAGTTCAAACACATACAGGCCCTCCTCAGTGCAGTCAAAGAAAGGGGTAGCCGTATCGCCATTTTGAAGGACCACTTCAGGCCCTTCCAATTGCCTCCACGTATAGATCAGCACATCCGGGTCTGGGTCAAAGGAACCGGTGCCGTCGAGAGCGACTCGGTCCGGTGCACCGCATACTCTATCGGGACCCGCATCGGCAACAGGTTTACGATTAGGACCAAACAAAATCAATACCTCATCCGGCCCGCTTGTATTGAGATCGTCCGCCACGACAAGTTCAAATCGGTATTCGCCTTCGACCTCGGCCATGAATGTGGGCTGCACGGCTGCCGGATCACTAAGCTCCACGGGCGGGCCTGCCACCTGCGTCCACTGAAATACCATTACGCCACATGGGTCGTAGAAGAAGCTGTCACTGCCGTCGAGAGTTACCAACTGGGGCTCGACGATGTGCTGGTCCCGGCCGGCATTGGGCACTGGCCCAATATAGCCAACATATTCATCCGCCCCAATATCAATTGCCTGCGCGTAAACCCTTGGTTCGCCGTCGATATCTTTTACCCCGATTGGGGGGACATAGCTCGGGTCACCGGCCGCTATACATGGGGAGCCGGTCTGCAGGTGATAGTCATCGTCTGCGGGATTGACGAACATTGGATTCACAGAGATATTTCCAAGAGTTCCCGTCGCATCAAGCGGGCCATCCCAGACTAGCGCAGTTCCCTCCTGGTTGACTCCACCGTAATTACCGGGCACATTGCCCCAGACGTCGTTGAATCTGATCCAACCCTCCTGGTAACCACTCGGCCAGTATATGCCGCCACCAGAGGTGGCGTTGCAGATTATGTTATTGACCACAGACATCTGTCCAAACTCAGGACTATACAGAATGTAAACGTTGCCCGCTTGCTGAGCCCCCCCGGCGAAGCTGGCATCGTTGGCGACGATGGTATTGTTAATCAAGCGCCCTCCAGCCAATATGACACCGCCACCGACAAGTGCAGAATTTTCGTATATCAAATTGTCCCTGATGGTCACATCGCCAATCAGAAATATGCCGGCCCCCGCGTATCCCGTGTTGTGCGTGATTGTATTGCGACTAATGACCGGCCCAGCCGCCACACCACCGACAGTCACACCACCGATCGCCACCCCATAGCTCACTTGCCAATCGGGCGTGTCTCCTTCCATCCTCGTCGGGCCGTGATTATCGCTTATCACATTGCCTGTAATGGTCGGCGATGCCAGAAAACAGTAGATGCCCGCTCCCATGAAAAGCGTGACGGAGGGTTCAACGTCGGTAGTCAGTGTACCGAAGCCACCCCTAATCGTAAAACCCGTCAAGACCGCGCTCGGGCTTTCACCGTTTTCAAAAGTCACCACAGTCCCGTCGCCGTCACCGTCAATAACAGTAGAGGCTACAACGGCCGGGTCGTTTGGGTCGGTACTTCTGATCGTTATGTTCTTGCCGCTATAGTTGATCGTCTCATAGTACTTGCCGGGCTCGACAATCACTACATCACCGTCGTTGCAGTCCCGGATCGCCCGTTGAATGGTGGTGTATTCACCCGGAACAAGGCGGGTTTCCGCCTGCGAAAGGGCCCCCACAACGGACAGCACGGCGTAACTGAACAGAACAGCCTTCTTCATCTCTCGTGTCCTTTCTGATAGGTCGCTGACAACTCAGGAACCGGACTTTGCTGAACACAGAAAGCAGGATTGGCACGAAATGGAGATCACCCGCCTCCAGGCCTCGACTGACAATATTTTGTACACAAAAATAGGGGCTTTTGCAAGGAATTTCTCGTAATCAATGTCGTCGGCTCATATAGTCCTGCCTCTGCGACTGTAAACTGCACCTATTTAATAGGACGCCCCAGGGTAGGCTCTGTTACTTGATTCGGCAGGTTTTCTGCAAAAAATTGTCCCCGGCAAGATCACGAATTGCCCTCTGCGGGTCCCTCACAGCACAATAGCTACGTGGCCGACGGCCTTCGACACAGAGACTTCGAGAACCGCTGAGTGAGTCCGTGGATGACCGCCTTACAGCCTCCGCTTGTGGCAATAGGAAGGTTTCAACTGCCCGAAGATTCAGGAATTGGCATGCCGCACTCAGCGAGGACCTTTTTCATGTCCTCCCAGACCCTTCTGCGGTTCTCCTGCGAGTAGTTGCGCAGCAGATAGGCAGTGTGATATGTCGGCATTAGCTTGATGGGTGGTCGGCCGATGCCAGCATAGTACTCGTGGAATTGCCCCCGCATTTGACCTATCGACTTGTTCGTGTTCAGCAGCGTTCTGGCCGCGTGCGCACCTAAAGCTACGATGACCGCCGGATCTATCAGCTCGATTTGCCTCTGAAGATAGGGCAGACAGCTTATGATTTCATCAGGCCGCGGATCACGATTGTCCGGCGGACGACACTTCAGGATATTACCGATGAACACATCGCTGCGCTTTAGACCGCAAGCGGCGATAATCTTATCCAACAGTTGTCCGGCCCGCCCGACAAAAGGCCGGCCCTGAGCATCTTCGTCGGCTCCGGGTGCTTCACCTACAAACATGATGCGAGCGCTGGAATCGCCTTCACCGGGCACCGCGTTGGTCCGCAGTGAACCCAAATCGCATTTGCGACATTGTCCAACTTCTTGGGCAATGCTCTCAAGTTCCCGTGCCGCATCGACTCGCGGCTCTTCGCACTTGGGCTGTTCCTGCATGGTCTTCTGCCTCCTTACCGTGAAACCGCCGGTGAAGAACTCATCCATCTCGATATGCTGGCGGATGACTCTCCGAATGTCCACATCTGTCTCCATGAGGTGAGATTGTAGTGGCTTCATCCGAGCAGGGCAACAGAAAAGGAACCGTTATGAGAAGAAACAGATGACTTGTTGCGACAGCACATCACAGACGATCTGCAGCTCTTCCCCACCGAACTCACACAGGTGAATGACGTCGGCGTATCTGCCGGCTTGGGGCAAGGCATCGGGCAGCGAATTGCGCATTTCCAGAAGGCGTGTCTTGTTGAAAGTTACACTTGCCTTCTGCGGAAATAGAGCAACATAGAAGATGTCACCTTCCACCAAATCCTGGAAAAAGTGCGTGCCAAAGGAAAGCTCCGGGATCAAGTTACCCCCTTCATAGGCGATTTCCACCAGAACAGCTACGTTGCTGATCTCATGAAAACCGACGGGGACACCCAAACTTGGAGTCGAAGTCCCCCATCTACCCGGGCCAAACAGAATCGTAGGAACTGCATGTTTGTCGCTTATCTGCCTATTCAATCTACCCACGGTTCTGGCGACGTCATACTTCTGTGACAGGGGCAATTCTACGTAAGCCTCTGGTTCTACATAGATGATTCTTCTTACATTCTCAGATAGACTTCCACCCATCAAGTATCCCTCGGTCTGGAACAGGACTTTCTCAGGTGCTATGGCTGAAGGCATCCGCACACGTTTCTGCATACCCTTGGTCTGAAGCGGCCTGCACTGCACCAAGTTGATCATTGCTGTACCGTCCCGGGTGAAATTGACCGTAAATTCGATATCCACGGGATACTGGTAGCTCTCCTCCAGAGTCTTCAGAATTCTTTGCATATCTCGCGCAAACGAAGTTTGCGACAGAAGCTTCTCGAACGTGAGTACCGGGTACTGCCCACCGGCCACACCCGTCTGCCTGGCGCTTCTGACCAGGCGAGAATCCGTAACGGCAACCAGGTCCCAGTGTATGTTCAAATCCTTGCTCTGCAATTCCTCAAGCGGCAGCGTCAATAGCGAGTTCTGCCGAGTATCAAGCAGATCGACCCGGCGCTGCGAGTACTTGCGAACATCGTCCATTCCCGCAACCGGCCTGGCAAGCGGGTCATCAAGAGCTATTACCCGAGGATAGTCATCCTCGACTCGATTCACCGCCCGAGTACCCAGACCTAACACAAGTCTGAGCATTCCCGCTTTGCGGTCCAATTCCGGCTTCCAGACAAAGGTGTTGTGAGATATGCCTACGCCCGCAAGATCAGGCAAGAAATGGCCGTCTCGATAAGATCCAGAGACACGCTGGACAAGCAAGGCCATCTGCTCATCTTCCTGATCCAAACCTCTCCGCAAGCGGTACGCGAGCGCATCTTCGCTCATCGTGCTGGCATACACCCTTCGGACGGCGTTCTCAAAGTTCGAATACCGCTCCTCAGGAGTCCCCTGGTTGACACAGAAGAGACTTTCATACTTGCCAGCAAAGGCATTTCCAAACGCGTCCTCCAGCAGGCTACTCGAACGCACGATAATAGGAGACTGACCGAAGTACTCTATCATCTCTTGGAACTGCTCACGAATCTGGTCTGGGAATTTGCCATAGAGCAGCTCCTCCCTCAATCTGGACGCCACGTTGAAATACCCTTCTGTGGTCTTCTGTTCCATTCGCAGGCCCCACCAGCCGTTTTCCACCAGGTACGTATAAAAGACATCCGAGCCAACGTAGAACGAATCGTGTGGTTCCAGACGCTGTTTCAGGCCAAGCGAATCATTTGCCGAAATGATCTTGTTGGCCAGCAACATCCCAACAGCCTTGCCGCCGATGAAACCTGTCCCGACCATCCTTTTTCTGATATCCAGCAGATCATCGAGCGAAAAGTGCTGTCTGGCGAGTGAGAGTATCCTCTCTTCGCGGCCTACCATCATCTCGCACAAGTGCTCTATGGTTTCCCGCCTTGCTTTTGGCGAAGAGGCCTTCTCCTTGGCCAACTCCTCGGCACGCAGAAAGACACGGTCCCAGTGATCCAGGACTCTCTGCGCAGGTTCGAGACCTGTTGTCGAGATGTACGAGATCAGCCTGGCGGCATCAACGCTTGTGGTTATGGGGACAAACCTGCCCCCTTTCTGAATGTGCGGCAGGAACATTGTCGGCGAATAGCGTCGCCAGACCTTTAGGGGATGGACGTGATAATTCCCCTCGAAGTTGTACAGGTCCAACAGAATCTGGGTTGTCTCCCGGATGCGCGCGATAGTCTTGAATGAGTGGCTGTTTCGCAGAAGCGCGAAGTACGCGATCGTATCGAGATCGAACAAGTACGGACAAGTAATGAGAAAGAAGTTGCCAATCATCAAATCCGTGGCCCACGCACTTAGAAGGTCGGAGAGGCAGTCGAAAACATAGTACGCCCCCTTTCCTTCGCCCGTGATTATGTTGTGGACCTGAGAGGAGAAGCCTTCGAAGCCGCTGCCGGCATCCAGGTGATGGACAACAACACCCGGACCTGGCTCGACCAGGGACGGATGGTTCGCAAATCTCATGTACACCAGTTTGCGGCCATCCTGCGCCGCTCTGCCAACGTAAGGTCTGACAAAGTCGCGGAAATCATCGATTTGATCCACCTGCCAGACGACATTGTCGCCTTTTTGCAGACCCCCTAACACGTCATCAAGACCTTCAAGTCCCGTGCTTGCCCACCCCACCATGCAACGCTCCCATCTATCCAAACGTCTGTCGCCTGCGGCGATGGATTGCACACGTCGCTCGCAGACGAGACAACCGCGCCTCTTTTTTTCTGCCGTACTTTTGGCCCCTTTCGCGCAAGCCGCTGTCTCGGGCCAACGGACAAAGAGAAAAGGGCGATTCCTGCGAAGCGCCCTTTTTCAAATCTGGAGTCTATCCTTTCCTATACGACGCCGTGGTCGAGCATCGCGTCCGCTACCTTGACGAAGCCTGCGACGTTTGCCCCCATTACGAGATTCCCTCGCTGACCGTATTCTTCAGCAGCCTCAAAGCACTGCTTGTGGATGGCAATCATGATATTGTGCAGCCGCTCGTCGACCTCTTCACGCGTCCAGGACATCCGCTGCGAGTTCTGGGACATCTCCAGGCCGGAGGTGGCTACGCCGCCGGCATTGGCAGCCTTGCCGGGACCATAGAGTATCTTCTTGGCAACGAATTGCTCAATCGCCTCAGGAGAGCTCGGCATGTTCGCGCCCTCTGCCACCAGATAACACCCGTTGTCCAGCAGAGTCTTGGCATCATCGCCTTCAAGCTCGTTCTGCGTGGCACTGGGGAACGCACAGTCGCATTTTATGCCCCACGGTCTCTTACCCGCCTGATACTCGACGCCGAACTTCTCAGCATATTCTTTAATGCGCCCGCGTCGCACGTTCTTCAGTTCAAGCACAAAGGCCAGCTTCTCCGCGTCGATTCCGTTGGGATCGTAGACCGCGCCACTAGAATCGGACAGACTAACGACTTTTCCGCCGAGCTGGTTGACCTTCTCCACGGTGTACTGAGCCACATTGCCTGAACCGGAAACGGTGCAGATTTTGCCTTCGAAGCTCTCACCCCGAGTATTCAACATCTCTTCAGCAAAGTACACGCAACCATATCCGGTGGCTTCCGGCCGAATTAGTGAACCTCCCCAGTTCAGTGCCTTGCCAGTTAATACCCCGGTGAACTCGTTGCGAAGCCGCTTGTATTGGCCAAACAAATAGCCAATTTCGCGTCCACCGACGCCAATGTCTCCAGCAGGTACATCTGTGTCAGCTCCGATGTGCCTCGACAGTTCCGTCATGAAACTCTGGCAAAAACGCATGACCTCATTGTCGGTCTTGCCTTTGGGATCAAAGTCTGATCCGCCCTTGCCTCCACCCATCGGCAGAGTAGTGAGGGAGTTCTTGAAGATCTGCTCAAATGCCAGGAACTTCAAGATACTGGCGTTGACCGTGGGATGAAATCGGAGACCGCCCTTATATGGCCCCAGTGCGCTGCTGAACTCGAAGCGAAATCCACGATTGACGTGAACGTTGCCCTTGTCATCCTGCCACGGCACCCGGAAAAGAATCTGGCGCTCGGGCTCGACAAGTCGATCCAGAATCTTGGCCTCGACGTATTCGGGATGCTTATCCAGCACCGGCCCCAAGGAATCCAAAACCTCCTTGACAGCTTGCAGAAACTCGACTTCGCCAGCATTGCGTCTTCGAACCTGTTCATAGACGGCTTCAGTGATACGATTTGCTGCCACTTTCGCAACCTCCATCAAGTAAGGGTAACCTTCATTCTCAAACCACTAATAATAAGCCACACTGATGGCAAAATAATAAAATTGCGTTGAGGCAAACTATGCAGTACAATACCACACTTGTCTGACGTAATACAAGGCAGTTGATGCTAATATAACTTATTACAACGACTTATAATGCATTTAGAAACGCTTAAGATATTCTGCGACCTAGCCGATCTAAAAAGTTTCTCAAAAACCGCAGATAAGCACCTTCTGAGCCAGTCAGCCGTCTCGCAGCAGCTCGCCCAGCTGGAGTTGACCCACAAATGCCAGCTAATCAACCGAAAGAAAAGACCCATCGAAATCACAAGAGCAGGGCAACTTCTCTACCAGGCCTCCAGGGACATGCTCGAAAGATATGAGCAACTGAAGACCGAACTCAACACCCTGAAATCCTCGGTCTCCAGCCGGTTAAATGTGGCAGCGATCTTCAGCATCGGCATGCACGCGCTGCCCGACTACATCAAGAAATTCATGGTCAGTTACCCCAACGTCAACGTTCATATAGAATACTTGGGCGCCGATCGAATCTATGAGCTGGTTCTGAGCGGCGACATTGATATCGGACTAGTCGCCGTCCCGAAGAGGGATAAGAGACTTGAAGTCTATGACTTCGAAGATGAGCCACTGATCTTGGCGTGCAGCTCAAGGCATTCCCTGGCGAACGAATCCCAAGTCGACATTCACACGCTGCAGTTTGAGAGATTCATCGGCTTCGATAGGAGCGTCCCAACTCGTGCCTGGATAGACAGAATACTGGAACGCTACAATACCGTAGTACAACCCGTAATGGAATTCGACAACATCGAGACTATCAAGCGAGCAGTTGAAATAAACTCAGGTGTTAGCATCTTGCCCCGAACTGCAATACTTCAAGAAATCAGTGGCGGGACAATAAAAGCCATACCTTTCTCCAACGAAAACTTCGTCAGGCCAACGGGAATAATTGTCCGCAAAGGCAAGATTCTAAGCCAGGCCTGCCGGTACTTCATTGAATTGCTCCGCAAGAATCGTTAGCAAGACAAATGACAAGGACCAGATAGTGGATATTGGATTCCAAGGATACTTATGCCGACTTGCACGGCAAGAATATCAAATCGCCTCGGGATCATCGTGCAACAAGAACAGAACAACCTGTGGACATATGCAAGAAGCAACGGCCGTGAGATGCAAAACGCGTATGCGGCCACATTGCATTTTGATGTACATAGCTGATGCCTACAAAAGCCGTAATATTTGATCTGGACGGGACAATCACGCAGCCCTACTTCGACTTCGACGCTATTCGAGAAGAGATGGGTCTGGATAGAAATTGCGGTCCTGTCTGGGAGACAATGCAGAAGATGACTCCGGAGCAACGGCAGCGAGCAGAAGAGATACTGGACTTTCACGAACAGAAAGCCGTGAGAGACTCCAAACTCAATCCCGGCACAAAACAGACCCTCCGGATGCTGCGGGCCAAGAGCATTCGCATCGGCGTGCTGACCCGCAACAGGCGAGGCAACGCCCTCGCCATCGCTCGTAAACACGGCCTGCAATTCGACGCCATCATAGGCAGAGAAGATGGGCCCGTCAAACCCGACGCCTTTGGCGTCCTGCAGATATGCCGTGAGTTCGGTGTGCAGCCCGAACAGACGCTGCTGGTCGGGGATTATCTTTTCGATTTGCTCTGTGCAAAGGCCGCAGGCGCCGTCGGAGTCCTGTTGGCCAACCACGACCGCGCCGATGAGTTCGCAGAGCATGCCAACTACATAATTAAAAACATAGACCAGATTCTCGAAATTATCGAAGAAAACCCGTAGCAAATACCGTATATGGATATATGAGAAGAAGACCAATGCACAGACGGACAATTGCCAGTGCTGCCTTATGCTTTGTACTGGCGGCAACCACCTGCAGCGCCTGCACTTGCTGCGCAGAGGCCGCCGCCCGCTCACCTGAGGCCGCGGATGCCAATGGTGTCGAGGCCATTCTAAGCCAACTGAAACAGAAGACTGCCAATCTCAAATCCTACCAGGCACAAGTGGAGTACCTCTTCATCAGCCATCCCTTGCTCGAATCCGAAACCCTAAAGAAGGGCGCGCTCTACTATCAAAAGTTCGGCGAGAAATCGAAACTGAGGATGAACTTCCAAACGCTTAAAGAGGACGACGAAAAGGAACAAAGATATGTCGAGCAGTTCATCTTCGACGGCGTGTGGCTTACGCACGTCGACTATCAAGTAGGGAATAGCGAACGACGCCAGCTCGCCGAGCCGAATGAGCCGGTAGACGTCTTTGATTTGGCAAGCAAGAATTTGCCGGTGGTCGGCTTCACCAAGATTGATGAACTGAAGAAGCAATTCGCGATTAGTCTGGTCGAGCAGGAAGGGACAAAAGCCAAGGATTCCATCAAGCTGCACTTGAAGGCCAAGCCGGACTCGACCTATGAGGACGACTATACGTCCATCGATGTCTGGATCGACAGGAAATCATATCTGCCGGCAAAAGTGGTTGCCGTCACCACCGACGGCGAAACCCACCAGATAAAACTTCTCAAGCCACGGATCAACCAGAGAATAGACAACAACACCTTTGACTTTAAGATTCCCGATGGTTTCAGTGAACAGGTAGTTCCTCTGGAGAAGAAGACTAATAGAAGTAATTGAGTGTATCCCCTGACTGCATTCGCAGTTGGCACGCAAAACAGGAGCGGGTTACATGGGTTCACAGGCAATCACCGATACTGAGTTCCAACTGCTAATTGGCCAACGTGCCCAGACACTGCTGGGCCTTGCCAGTTATCTCTCGAACTGCCAAAAGACCCGAGATGTTATGACCCGCCCATTCATCGGAGAGCTGCACTCGCAATCGATGCAGATTGAGGAGCTTCTTGACACCTACGATGCCCGCAACAACTGCCGGTGGTGTCCATTCAGGGCGCTGACAGCGGCGCTCAAGCTCTTCTCCGATGTGAGCTACGAGCTGGTACACATCGAACACGCGCTACCGAGTTACCGGCTTCTGCCAATCGAGCAGGATTTCGTCAGGGAAACAGAACAAGCCCTTGGGTTCACCGGCGACGTTCTGTTGCGTGCTGCAAAAGAAATAATCGTACGAGCCAGGCAGCTTGACCTTCCGATTCCATCTGAGAACCTGCGGGAAGAATCTTACTCAGAGCAGCTTCCGCCCGGACGATTGCCGCGAGACTGTGGCATCCGCAGAACCGGGACCGCCTCGGAAACGGTGACTATGCTTGCCACCGCCTTCCTGAACCTCGCCGCGGACAGCTCAGACGTGCGTGCCGCCAGCCGAGCCAAGCCGGAAGAATATGCCTGCTATGTCTCCGACTCAGTAAGTGAGGAAAAGCTGCGCAACCTGGAACTTCGATTTCACAACCTTCAGTCACTGTACGACACCTTTGTCTCCGGCACTGAAGTGGAAAAACTCGACACTGATCTGCCGGTCCTCAGAGGGCACATTAGCGTCGTCTTTCATCTGCTTAGAACGGCTACGTCGCTGGCCCACTACTACGAACGCCATGCCACCAAGCGGCCCTGCGAAACGCCTACTCGGCTGGAGCCTGTCGTCGAACCCCGAGCACTGCTGGAAACGCTGATGAGCTACTCGGTCACCCACATCAGTCTCTACCTTGGCTGCGCTGAGCATTTGTGCCAGGAAATGCTCAAACGCTATGCTGAGGTTGGGAGAATTGACGTCTGCGTTCCACGATACCGCGGTTTTCACGTTCGACCATCTACTCTAATTGCCAAGCTGGTCCTTCACTATGGAAGCGAAGTTCACATGGAACTCAACGGGGAGTCCTATGACGCCAGCTCAGCCCTGGAGTTGTTCCGTGCCAACGAAAAAATAAATGCCCAAAAGCGCCGATGGCTGGCGGCCGAGATATGTCGTTTAAAACTCGCAACAGAAGGACTCATCGAGAAGGACTTCAGGGCCGCCGTTCGGGATGTGGTGCTGGCCTTGGCCGAGCACAGCAAGCTGATCCTCTACGAACAACCTCTGCAGTTGCCGGACGAACCTGCGAGCAAGGAAGGAACATTATTGGAAAAGGTCATGGACGAGATGGCCAGGCTATTGGCATTGGGAAAGATCGACGTCGACACAGAGTTGACCGCCACGTTTGTCGGAGACAAACGCGTGCTTGCTGACATCACGCTGCTTGCGGAATGCGGATACGGCGAGGACAACTTCGGCAACAACATCCCTCTGCCCAAGAAGCTCGTCTACCTGAGACGCTGAGGGCTCTGCGGATCGAACGCTGAGACAAGCCCACACCCTTGCCAACCGACGCCGATAGAGGTACAGTAGCAAACATCGTCGGCGTACAGTAACACACTTGACGCCAGGATGAGACTTGTGCGAGACGGCGATCAAATAAACCTTGTCGTATTCTAAGATACGTGAAAGGGGACACTGATGTGGACATCAAACAGAATGGTAGCCTTGTACATTGCCCTTGGCGTCTTGGGAGCTTCGGCGTTGGCCTGGCTCATTATGCGCAGGAGCATCAGGACCAGACTTGCCGTCCAGAAAATCATCAGGGAAGACCCGGACATCAATGATTGGCTGATTATCTTTGACTGGACACCGAAAATCCTCTATGCGCCCAGCATAGTCGCGTCGCTCTTGGCAGCGCTGCTTATGGCGCCCCGAGCAGCGGGCTGGACCGTCAGTGCCCTGAGCCCGGAAATCATAGGTGGCGTCTGGCTCGCAATAGTCTTTCTGAACCTCCTGGTAGAGGAATACAACATAAGCGTCAAAGTACTGCTCATAACAGTCGTAAGCTGTGGATTCTTTCTCTTATGGCTCCATCTGCTCGGCTGGGTCATGCCATTCATCAAGCTCTTCAGACATCTTGCCCTCTCTATGAGTGCGACAGGTTTTCTCTTGGTGGCCATCATAGGCCTGCTCACAATATTCATTTCCTGGTTCAGGGGCCTATTCTACTACGTCACAATCACACCCAACTACATGAACTTGCAGGAGGGGCCAACCGAAAGCGGAGCACACGTAGGCAGGGAAGACTACAACACGTTGGTAGACACCACCGATTTCCTCGAAAGACTCATGGGCTTCGGCAAGATCGTGATAATCTTCAAGGATATGAAGAGGCAGCCAATTTCGCTGCTGGTCTGGAGAATCCACCAGAGGGCCCAGCTACTGGAGAAGGTACGCGGCAAGTTCGCAATCGACTTGAACGCACAACAATCCCAGGTCCAGAAGTAGCCTCTTCTTGGCAAACCACAAGACTTGGACCTCGAACATGGAGACGGCAAAGATGGCACGGGGAATAGTCGTATACTACTCAAGGAGCGGCAACACAAAAGAGATGGCCGAGATACTGGCCAAGGCCATGAATGATGCAGGTCTGGACACCGACTGTAAGTCCGTGGAGAATGTAAGAGCTGATGATCTGCCTTTGTACGATGCAATAGCCATCGGCTCGCCGACATACTACGGGCAAATGGCAGGTCCTATAAAAGAGCTGATAGACGGCCTGGTAGGCAAACACGGCCAGCTCGACGGCAAGGTAGGGGCTGCATTTACCAGTGCGGCAAACATAGGCGGCGGCAACGAAACCACAATTATGGGTATGCTTGAGGGGATGCTCATTGCGGGCATGGTGGTTCAAGGTGACCCAAGGGGTGATCACTACGGACCGGTCTCCATCGGAAAGCCCGATGACAGGGTCAAACAACAGTGCCAGCGCAGGGGTGCCAGAATCGCGGGCTTGGCTGGCCAACTCTTCCCCTGAAATCTGCCCCAAAAGAAATGCCGTTTTTTTGCAAAAAAGGGCATTTTCTTTTGACAACGCCTTGCCAGGTGGTTAAGGTTTCACCAATCTTAACCACTAAGTGGAGGATTATTTGAATGCAGGAGTACGAAGACTTAAAAGTGCTGGTCGCCGAGATTGAGGCCGACGTGGACAAGGCCGAAGGTGGAAACAAGGCCGCGGGAACGCGTGTTCGCAAGCAAATGCAGAAGATTAAGCAAGCCGCTCAGAAAGTGCGCAGCTGCATTCTGGAAATCAGATCAGTTCCGTAAACTCCGCAGGTACTCCACACACTCTGTTCTCTCGTACGCGTCTCGGCTTGGCCTTTGGCTGCAGGAGAGGTCGCTGTGGCTGAGCAGGTGGGGCAAAGGTACGTGCGCAAACCGTTTCTCTGTTGAGGTCGCTTATGGCGCCCCTATTGTTGTTTGACCTATCGCACATTGACCTTACCGCCGAGCCTCTTTTCGACAAGGAGGCGATCGGCCAGGTCAATCCCCAGCGATTTGAGATGCAGCAGCTCGACGGCATCCTCTGGTACGACAAGGACAAATCCCTGATGTTGGGCTACAAGGACATAACAGAGGGGGAGTTCTGGGTCCGCGGCCATTTCCCGGGCAGGCCAATTATGCCGGGGGTGATCATGGTCGAGGCAGCCGCCCAGCTTATGAGTTTCTTCGTAAAACATATCCTCGGGGAGAAGGCGCTGGTCGGCTTTGGCGGCATAGACTCGGTGAAGTTCCGCGCCACGGTGGAGCCCGGAGACAGGCTGCACCTGCTTTGCCAACTCACAGCGTGCAAAAGTAGAAAGTACACCTTCCAGGTCCAGGGGGTAGTGGACATGAGTCTCGTATTCGAAGCAGCCGTGACCGGAATACGACTGTAGACAGCTTTCCATCGTACAGCGCACCGCTGTGCGATCCGCTTAATAGCCCCAAGGGGATTCGAACCCCTGTTGCCGGGTTGAAAACCCGGTGTCCTAGACCTGCCTAGACGATGGGGCCAACCGTATTACTCCTCCATGTTGATGGCCTCTTCCGGACAGGCGTCCACGCAAACGCCGCAATCGACGCACTCGTCCGCATCCACCTTGGCTTTCTCATCGGCCATGCTTATAGCCTCGCTCGGACACTCTGAAACACAGGTTTCACAGCCGGTGCATTTTCCTTCATCTACTTTCGCTGGCATCTACACACCCCTTTCAAAATAACCTACAGCTTAGCAACAGAGTAGGGCATGTTACAGAATCAAGATGATATTACAACAGAAATCTTTCTCAAATTCGCGACCAAAGCCTGTTGCCCTTGTGCTTCAGGCCAGCATGCGGCAAAGCCGGCCACGCGGACACCTGTGCGCTCGCCAGGGACAGGCGGCGGGTGTTTGAAGCTAGCACCACCATCGCGCCCCACCGTCACTTTTTCCTTCCTCGACAACACTGTACCGCGTATATCCCGGCACCCGCGGCACCAAACGCGGCTGCAACACCCGTATGCATTGGCCAGGCCAGCATTCGGCAGACGCCCACCATGCCCAGTGAGATTGCCAAAGCCGAGAGTCCCGAACCCACAACCAGGATCCCAAACCGCGAGCGAATGCCAAGGATTGAGACCAACTTCTCCACAAGTGCTTTCAGTCTCCCTTCAAATGTCCAGCCTAATGACGTATGTCAGTCTGTTCTTCATTAGCAAAACATGGCAACCCACTTTGTGAGGCCGATCACACCAAGAATCACCAAGGGTCCCCGGCGAGACTCATAAATCGCCCAAGCGCCCACCATAATAACGCCCGTGGTTGCAGCCCAGCGGGTCGAACAAACGATGTATTACATATCGCCCGGCCATCTTGACTACTTCCTTTTGAAAAGCTCGTCCGTCGAGCAGCCGAAAAAGGCGGCGAGCCTCAGTGCCAACGGCAGACTCGGTGTATAACGCCCTCGCTCAATCGAGATTACGGTCTGGCGAGAGACCCCGACCGCACCAGCCAGTTCCTCTTGGGTCAGCTTTGAGCGAGTCCGAAACTCCCTGACACGATTGACTATCTTTGCCCTCATAACCCGGCTTCTCAACGCCCTGTAAAGCTTGCTTTACACCCCGGTAAACGCAAATGCCCCTAATGTCAAGCCGGCCTTACATCAAAATCCAGTTCTTCCTCGGATTAGCGGGTCCAGGAAATGGGTGTGCGTTGCGCTTGTGCTCAGCAGCGCTGCAAGGCGGACTTGCCCTCCCCCAATCTAAGCCGGAGACATTCGATCTATGTCGCTCGGTCACCGAACACTTTGCGACCGTAGTGTTCCTGGTTGGTCTGCGCCCAAAGCTGCTGCCATATTGCGAACGAGTTCATTCGAATCATACTCCGCCGCCCAACCGAGGACTCTATCGAATTCGCCGTCGGCAGTCCTGCTCAGTAGATAGATCGTCATCAAACGAACCGGCCAGTGAGTATTGTTGAGGTTGTCAGCCACGGCGACTGTCAGCTCTTGGTCCAAAGGCAAGGAAAGCATCTCGGCCATAGCATGTACCTTGACAATCCATTCGTCATCTGTTGGATTAAGGAGCAGGCCGGATTCGTGTATAAGAGCGTTCTTCAACAAAGCCGGCATCCAATCGGCATACTTAAACCTGTACAGCGTCCCATGTGCGGCCATCGCGTGCTGCTCTTTAAGAAGACCAACGAATAGTTGCGCCGTCTTGATCTTCTGACCCATCTGCCCGGTTGAAATTGAATTGAACCGGTTTCGCAGATACGTGCCGGTAAGCTCGATGCCCGGTCGCCTCACAACCACCTTGTCGGGCTCTATGTCAACCAACCGATTGCTTACTTGCCCTTGTTCTGTGATTGCCGGGTCTACATACAGGGTAAACTCGATTTCCAGCGATGCCTGCGGATAGGTCACTAGAATTCGCTTGAGCTCGCCAGTGACCAGGGGTACGGAGGTAAGAAGCCCGCGACCTGGCTCGACCAGCAAGCTCGTTCGGATCGTCCGAGACACGAGGTTCGGTATTTCTCGATCGATGTCCCCGCTCACACGGGCGTCGATCCGGATATTGCCCCGGAATAGACCGTCGTCGCTCACCACGAGCGGTTCCGGTGAGTTGTTGACCACGGCAACGGTACAGCCAAATTGGGCGCCGTACGAGAACTCGTTGCCGCGAATGTTGAATTGCACGGAAATCGCGTCTTCAGGGCGAACGAACTCGGGAATGACTCTGGGGCCGAGACTGGCGCCCAATACGGTCATGATAACGTCGCCGTCCACCGGCGCAATATACTCGCCGCCTTGCTCAGTAAGAATATCCCTGGCACGTTCGGCAGCCAACGACCCAGGGTCCTTGCTGATGGCAGACTTCAGAGTCTCAATTGCCGCGCCCCTTTGCCCATCAGCCAGTTGAACATGAGCCGTTACCAAGTCTCCAATCTGGTTGTGCTCATAGCTCTCGATAAGTGGCTTGGCCCATTCCACCTGCTTATTGATCACCAAAGCATATGCCAAAAGCGCCGCTGCGGCAGGGGAATTGGGTTCGGTTGAGTAGGCTCTGTTGGCCCAGTCCAGCGCCTTCGCGGCGTCTTGGGTGGCAAAACAATGAAACCACGCAAACTGTTTGGCGCCGATTTGCGGCGGACGACCGGCTGGAGGCGACTCCGATAGCGATCCTTTGCGCCACGGGCCCTGATCAAGAAGCTGCTGAGCCTTCTGCTCGGCGGCACGGAATATTTGAGCAGCCTCCTGGTCGTTACCGATTTTCGACGCCGCCCTGCCCGCGATCGCTTCCAGAAGAATGTCAAACCGGCCGGTCTTGCGAATACGATCCGCAGTTTGCAGGCACTTGTGCAAATCTCGTTGCGTATTGTAGTTGCTTATCACCCACGGCAGATATATGTGGGGCGGCAAGGCCTCGGTCGGGTACAGATATCCAAACAGGTCCGCACAGTATTCGTAGGCCCCGGCGGCCAGCCAGTACAACTGCAGCCCCTCCGCATACTGCGCCAAAGCCAGAGCCGTATCAATGTCCAGGGGGTTCTCACGTAGCACCAATCTCAGGTGCTCAAGATATATCGCCGGGCCAACTTGATCCGGCACAAGTTCGGCCAGCTTTGCAAAAGCCAGCTTGTTGTACTTGTTCTTGTCGTACGCCTGCATCAAATAGAATTTGGCTGCCTCAAAATCGGCCTTCTCAGCCTTCAATAGCCCAAGCAACGTGGCCAATTCCGAGTCCAGAACATCCTTCTTGCCGCCCAAGCCCCTCAACATGCCTTCAAGCAGTCTCTCTCGCTCCTCGCGCAAGTTCAGCCGTTCCAGTAAATACGTGACCGCCTCCTCTGCAACCTCCATGTCGGCGGATGTGTCCACGTAGCTCACAAGCCAACGCCATACCTGCTTGGAGTAGTCTCGGTCGGAGTGCTTACTGCCAAGTTTGATCAACAAGGGGAGTGCGTAGTCTGCTTCACTGTCTAGTTCAGCGGCGGCAGTTAGGAACGTCACTGCCAGTTCGGCCTGTGCAGCCGTGACGTCTTTGGAGTTGGCGATGTCATAGGCTATTCCGTAGAATACCTGGCCAACGGCCGGTGAAAAAAGCGGCTGTGCACTCAATGCCGATTTGGCGGGAAATATCGGACCTATGGACTTGCGCGTTGTTGACATCTGCGCCTGGGTGGGCAAAAGGCACCAGATAAGCGCCAGAACCACCGCGAAGAAAGACCTATCCTTGAACATTCGTCGCTCCTTGAACGCGCAATGCAATTCATGCATAAAACTATTTCGGGCAATTGGCTGCCACGCTTTAGACATAATCAGCTCAAAAGCCCGCAATTTTCGGCCCTTGAAAGGCCTTCTGGCCCGTGAATAGGAGCCACGTGGCCGTCAAACGGAGTGACCGTCATCGCGCCGCCCGGTCAGCAGAGAAAGCATCTCCAACCGTAACAGCCTTGCCGCAAGTAAGTAGACTGCTGCGGCCGAAGGCACAACCGCCGCAAGCCTCAACACGTTCGACCATCGGGCCTCGGGCAACCCATGCATCGAAAGCAGGATCGCAGCACCCACCAGAGACATGAGCACCGTCGCAACGAACGTTTTGCCCAGTGTACGGGCCACTCCATCCAGGACAGCGCCGCCCAGTCGTCGGCGAAGAGCTCCAACTAAGATCACAACCTGCAAATAAGAGCACACCGCCGTGGCAGCAGCCAGCCCTCCGGTTCCAAGGAACCAAATGAGAATCAAGTTGAGGACAACGTTGGCAAATACAGCTATCACCGCACTTCGCGCAGGCGTCCTGGAATTCTGCATGGAATAGAACGCCCGGGTCGTTACCTGCTGCGCGAAATAGCCGCACAGTCCTGCCGCATAGAACGAAAGCGTCCAAGCAACTACGGGGGTGTCCTCAATTCTGAATTCACCGTGTTCGAAAATGGCTGAGACCAACGGTTTGGCCACCAAGAAGATCCCAGCGGTTGCCGGCAAAGCAACGAACACGCCCGCCCGGATCCCTCTTGCGATCGTCTTGGTCAAGGCGCCATAGTCTCTTCTCGCCGAATCCGCACTCATTACCGGGAAAATCGCCGTCGCCAGCGATATGCCCAATACACCCAAAGGAAACTGATAGAGACGCTGGGCATAGTATAGGTAGGACGGCGCCCCATAGCCCAACGGCTCGCCCTGCTCATTCATAAAGGAGAGTGCAATAATATCATCCGCGAGCGTGTTCAACTGCGTCACAGTCAGACCAAGTATCATTGGCCCCATTAAAACGACCACTTTCCTGAACGCCTCGGAATGTATGTCCCATGCAGGTTTGATCGACACGCCGCTCGCGCGCAGGGAGGGAATTTGAATCGCTATCTGTGCAAGGCCCGCGACGAGAACCGCAACCGCCACAAGAAATACCTGCTGTCGGGCTTCCATCTTCAACACCCAGCCCGCAAAGACGAGGCTCCCAATGACGAACACGTTTAGCAGAATGGGCGCTGCGGCAGGTGTGGCAAAACGCTTGTGCACGTTCAGAATGCCGGCCAGAATGGCAACCGTGCAAACAAACATCATGTATGGCAGCATGACCGAACATAGCGCGAGCCCCAGCCGGGGGCCGACCCTGGTTTCGAAGAAGTAGTAGTACGCCCAAATCAGCCCTTCGCCGAAAAGCACTATCGCCGCGAGTATCGTGAACACAACGGTTATGGTCGTGTTGGCCAAAATTGCCGCTCGCTCGGGCCTGCTGTGAAGCTGCTCGCTGTACACCGGGATCAGAGACGCCGAAGCCGCACCTTCACCAAAAAGCCTTCGAGCAAGGTTGGGAATCTTGAATCCCATCGTCCAGGCTGTCATGAGCCAGCCCGCGCCGAAGAAGTGTGCGAAGGTCATGTCACGCACCATCCCGAGCACTCTACTGAGCGTCGTAAGAAATGCAATCTGTCTGAAGCCTCTTATCATTGTTCCTCTGCAAAGATTCACATCTCGAGTGACAGCCCTGTGTTGGCAACATACATGTCACTTTCGGGGCGCGACGGTAAAAGGTCTGCATCGGCCTACGTTGTTAAGCAACCCCACCGAAGTCATACTCACGAGCAGGCTGGACCCGCCGTGGCTCACCAGCGGCAACGTCAAACCCGTGATAGGCATCAGCCCGACGGTCATGCTCACATTAACGAGGGCTTCTACCACGAACATGACGACTATGCCTACAGCAAGCAGCCTGCCAAATGGGTCCGTGTTGTTCGCCGCAATCTCCAGTCCACACGCAACGATGAACACGTAAAGCGCCAGCAGTCCCAAACTGCCCAGAAAGCCCCACTGATGCGCGATGGTGGCGAATATGAGATCGTTGTACCTGTACGGAAGGAAATCGTATTTTATGAACGGCCCTTTCCGGAAGCCATAGCCCGTGACGCCACCTGAGGCAACCGCATACTTCGAGCGAATGAGCTGGTAGCCTCGGTCCCTCATCCATTCCTCTGTGCTAAAGTTCTTGCCGACAAGAATCCTGCCCAGCAGCGGGCTTTGCTCGGCCTTGTCACGAATCCAACTACTCTGCAGAAGCACACTGCTTATTCGCGTGCGCTGGTAAGACTCCATTTTGAGCCAAAGCAGCGGACTCACCAGAATGGCTAACGCGACTATGATGAGCAGATGCTTGACCTTGGCCCCGGCGACAAACAACATGGTGAACAAGATCGGCATCATCAGCAGCACAGTACCCAGGTCAGGCTCCAGCAGGATGAGCACCATGGGCAACAGTGTCAGGACAAAAGGCCCTATCAGGGCTCTGAAACTGCGATAGTTGCTGCGATATCGCAGGTACCACGCCAATGCCAAGATATATGCCAGCTTGCAGAATTCCGATGGTTGCACCATGGGTAGCCGCCTACCCGCCACCTCGAACCTGAGCCACCTACATGAACCGTTTATCTCCGGCACAAAGGGAATATTCACAACATACTTGCCGAGAAGCAGAACCGCCAACAGCACGAGTATCAACGCGAATATCCAGTAGCTTACCGCCCCCAGCCTTCTGTAGTTGACAAGGTTGACCGTTACAAAGCCGATCAGCGCAACAACAGCGAAGATCAGCTGTTTTTGCCAAAGACCGGCCAAGTCGCCGATTTGACTGGCCGGGCTGGCTTCTGCGGGATTCCCCACAGAGTAGACCGTTGCAATACCTATCACAACCAGGGCCAGAGCGGCACCCAGCATAGATGCCCTCACGACGAATAGTCTTCCCTTCATAAAGTTGTACATAGGCCAAAAATAACACAGGATTGCTGGACATGCATACACGAACTGCTGCCTTCTAAAGAAAAATTCTCTGCCGCCCCGCCTAAAGTTCAGGCACACGTGAGCTCCGGAAGCCCCGGAACCGGCTCCCGAACCTAACTGGCAGCCAATCAAGAATTTAGCCACTCAAATGCCCTAAGGGCAGTTTCTTCCGCCGGCGCCACCCTGCTGAGACGTTCTTCTGCCCCTGTTCTCGCTTCCGACAGGGCTCACAGCGCTCTGTTATGGGGCCTCCGGACAGGCCTGAGAGCCCCTTCCGAAAACCCGCATTTCGCCCGGCCGAGTCCGAGAAACACCTCCGGGCTGGCCTCAAATGAAATTTTCTGCACTTTTTCCTTTTTTTCTTGATTTTTTCCAGAGTTTGTGATACTTTACAGTTAATCTTCACCAATAAGTATCTGTGTCTGTGCTACATAGGCACACAGTATCGCCTAACGGCGGGAAAGGAGGAGAAGAAGGACGCAAAATCTTACTTTGCCGGCTCTTCCTGCGAGTCGGGCCGCTGTGCGCACTTAGTGTAAGCCGCTAAGTGCGTGACAGGCGAGTGTGTATGTCCTGGATACAGCAGGCTTGTGTACCATGACAAAACCAAGACAGTGTAGAGTGTGTAGCTCTGCAGTAGAAGAAAGGAAGGTCTATTATGAAGAACTTTGTCGTAACTCTGGCAGTACTTTTGCTCGCCAGTTCGGCATGGGCAGATGTCGCCATCACCGTTGTGGATAACGGTGACTGCACGGCCGACATCATGTACGACGCCGGCGCCGGCCCATTGGTCAGGGCTTTCGCCCTGGATATTACCGTCGACGTAGGTACGATTGACGGTATCTCCGGCTACATCAAAGGCGAGAGCACCGCCGCCGACCCGGGCTTCGGCATCTTCCCCGCCAACTTCGCTCGGCACATCACTGTTGATGCGGGTACCGGCGATGTTGCAGACTGGGACATAGCCGAGTACACGCCCGTGGCAGATGCTGCCGATCCGGGCGCGCTGGGTGGCCTTGGCACCGCGGGTATTACCATTGAGGCGGGTGCGCTTTATTCACCCACCGATGACGCCTCGACGGAAGCGCCCCCAGCTGCTGGTAAGCTGTGCACGATCGCGCTCAGCGAAGCGGCGACGGTCACTATTGCCGAGAACGCAATTCGCGGTGGTGTTGTTCTGACTGATGCCACAGCCGCGACGGTAAACATCACCGGCGGGCCGGTAACTTGTGGTGGTATTAGTTGCCTTGCCGGCACTCCTGACGAGGCCGAACACATTGCCGTCGGTCTGCCCCCATGCTGGTGCGACGCGAGGCAGTGTCACGGCAACGCCGACGGTGCTATCGCCGGTAGTCCAAAGACCGGTCAATACTATGTCGGGACGGGCGATTTGAACATTCTTATCGCCGCCTGGCTCGTCAAAGAGCCACCGCAAGGCCCCGGTATTGCCTCGGTTGAGAATGGCATTTGTGCCGACTTCGCACGCGACCAGGCCGGTAGCCCCAAGACCGGTGTCTACCGTGTCGGAACATCCGACCTGAACATCCTGGTTGCGAACTGGCTGGTAAAAGAGCCGCCTCAAGGCCCCGGTATTCCTGCTGATTGCGGACCGTAGGCCGGATGCGATTTTGAACTCAGCCGCTTTTGTGAGGCTGAGTTCCTGTAGAACCTTCAAGACCACGTGTCTTGAAAACGTTGTAGTGTAGGACTTTAACGTTTTTAGGGAAGGAGTAAGATGATGAAAAAGTTATTGGTTGTAATGTTGGTTTTAGGACTGGCCTCAGCCGCCAATGCAGCGCTATCGCTTGGTCAGCTCGCTGGTGAGCTGGCGATCGGTGAAAGTGCCGACGTCATGGTCGGCTCCGACGCCGATGGCGGGTACGCTCTCTGGCTCGAGATCCCGGACCTGAGTGTCGCGACCTACACAGTCGATTTTACAGCGGCAGGAAACCCCAACGGTGACTCGGCGATCAACGAATACGCGGGTTACGATGGCTGGTTCGAGGTCATCGTCGCGAGCCTGAATCCCAGCGCTCCCATCGTTGCGGGTGATCACGTTGTGGCTACCGTCACTGGCGTAGCAGTGGGAGAAACGGCCCTGAATCTGTACGCAGACGATGGCGCTACCCTTCTGGGCAGTACGCCCATTGTCGTTCCCGAGCCAATGACGATTGCCTTGCTCGGCCTTGGTGGGCTGTTCCTGCGTCGTCGCAGATAAGACAGCCCTTAAGCTTAAGCTTAAGACCAACAAGATTAGCCGAAACTTGGAGGCAGGTCGGAAGACCTGCCTCTTTTTTTCTTGCCAATCGAGCCCGGACCTCCTAAGATTCGGCCGAAGTTCCTGCTACTGAAAGGGTGTCGTCTTATGAAGCAATTGCTGGTCTTAGGCACGTGGATTCCAATCATCTGTCTGCTCGGTGGCTGTCAGAGCGCTGAGCCGCAACCATCCGAAGTCAAAGTAGCCACCGAAAACGACAGCGTGTTCCCAGACTTTCTCGTCGGCACATGGAAGGCCGATTACCACGGCTGGGAATTCGTCCTTGCAGAGGATGGAACGCTTTCCTCAGCCGTAATGAGTCTCGGCAGAATCCGAATGTTCCCAGGGCAAGTTGCCCGCATGAAAACAGTGACGGGCGGCGATAGCGTTTTCGAGCCGGGCGAGTGGACAGCCGCATATGCACCTGCTACGCGAGAGCTGACCGTCCAGATTGCCCTAAAGAACCTTCGCATAGAGATGGGTGACAACGTTCTGGAGGGCAAGAGTACGGACATATTCGTCGGACCGGTCTCAGAAGACGGCAATACATGGCAGGTAAAGTGGACCAGCTTCCCCCAGTACACCGCGCATACGCCCGAGCACCCTAATTTCCCCATGGCGGCAGATGAGCAATACGGGGTCACAAAGACGCTGATCTTCGAAAAAGTGACTCAGAAGTAGTCGGAGACTACTCCTGCTGTTGTGACTTCCTGTACTCGATGGACTCCATGTGCCGCGTGATCCTGACGACGGCTTCTTGGTCACCCTGCTGCTTCATCAGTTCGATCTGCTTGCGCAAAACACCGATGGCCTCATCGTATCGACCTTGAAACTCAAGGGCTGCGACCAAGACATCATAGTGAATTGGATTGGCCGGCTCCAGAGCCAAGGCCTTCTCAAAGGACGCAGAGGCCCCCTTCAAGTCGCCCATCGTAGCAAGGGTGTTGCCCAGTCGGGACCAGACCACCGTCGAGCCGGGGTTTTCCTCCAAATCGATGCGAAACCATTCGACTGCCTTGCCAAGCTGCTGCATCGCTTCCGGCTCTTTGCCCATCCTCCTCAAGAGGACTCCAAGGTTCAGATACACAGATGCTATTGCGCTTTCCTTGGCCTCTCTACTCTCATGATAAGCGATCGCGCCGCGAAAAGCCTCCTCGCCTTTTTCCAGATTCCCCCTAGCTACCTGGATCATTCCGATCTCATTGTAGGTCTTAATCGCCATGGTGGGATTGAGCTGAACGGCCGCTTCGTATTTCGCGATACTCTTCTCCCACTGGCTCTCGGCCTGAAAGTCCTTCGCCTGTTGCAGGTATTTGCGGGCCAAGATCTCTTTGGCGCTCTGCCGCACCACCGGAGCAAGCATGTTCTCAACGGGAGCGTAGTCGTCTGTCAGGACAACGTTCCCCGCCTTCTCTCTGAGGAATTCGATTTCGGACTCACTTAGATACCACAGCTTGAGATGCTTGTTGTACTCTGAAATAGTCGCTTGCGGATCAAACTCGTGCTTGGCAGCGGCAACCACAAACGTGTCTCGCAACGTCGGCAGGTTCCCGAAAGCAGTTATAACATGGACATGAGGAAATGTCTCTCTCAGCGTGTTGACCACAGCCCCAAGGAATTGGGCGTGCTTATACATGTCTATCAGGTTTACCATATACACGCCGTCGTCCGCGAGAATTCTGGCGATCTTGTCGTTGAATTCCCTTGTCACCAGTTGAAATGGAACCGAGTAATCGTTGATTGCGTCCTCATAGATGAAATCATACCGCTTCATCTCGCCGCCCGTGCGCTCCTGCTGAAGAAGCTGGTCAACATAGTTTCTGGCATCCATCGAAATTGTCTTGATCGAGGTGTCCCTGGGCAACCCGAACGCGGCCATGGCGGCCTCGGTCACGCCCGGATCAATCTCAACTACCTCCACATCACTATCGGGCCAAGTCGCCTTCAGATACTGTGGGTAAGCGTATCCTCCGCCACCTATCACCATCATGGAAAGGTTGTCTTTGCCCCTGCCAAGACCGTGTGTAATGCCTGCGTATATCTTCGTGTAGAAGTATTGCAGATCCGGGACATTGCCGATCGTGATCTCGCTGTGTCTTAGTTTGTCCTGCACGAACGCTCGGGTATCGGGCCTTTCCGAGATGCGCTGCACGGCTACGTAGCAGTACTGTGTTTCGGCCTCATAGAGAGTGCTCGAATCAGGCTCGGATCTCAATGCAGCAGCCGAGCCGGCCCGTTCGGCCCAGGCCACCGGCGCCACGCCCAAAGTCACCAAGGCGAGAAAGGCTATGGCCCATACATAGAACATCCAGAACTTGGCCCAGTAGAGAATAGCCATCACAAGCATAGCGCCCCCGACAGTCCAGACAATGGCAACGGTCCCAAATGCCGCTATGAGGAAGAACCCCGCCAGGAAGGTCCCTGCTATGCTTCCTACCGCACCCCACGCGTATATGTTTCCCACCGTCCTGCCGGTGGCCAGGCCCCGATCCAGTGCCATCTTTGCAACTACAGGACTTATCGTCCCCAGCAGCGCCGACGGCGCCAAAAACACCAGAGACACATGCAAGAACACACGTACCGGCCAGCTCAATCGCCACAGCCATATCCATTCGCCGACGACATTGTTCAACACGACGATGACGACGCATGAGGCCGAAGCAAGAGCGAAAAGAACCGCCAGGGCCTTTCTGGCTGCGAATCGATCGGCAATGCGACCGCCCAGATAGTTGCCTATCGCGATGCCGGCCAGCACAACACCTATCACCGAAGTCCACGTGTAGAGCGATGATCCCAGATGACGAGCGATAAGCCGGCCTGCGACGATTTCGAGCACCATGATGCAGGCGCTTGAGAAGAATACCGTCGCACTCGGCACGATAATAAGCGGAGAACTCTTGGATTTGCTCATACGTATCCTTCCTAACTTACCTTGTAGACAGGATCACAGTATAACAGACGGACAGACTGCCAACAAGCGGGCACCTGATACATAATCGCCCCCGGGGATTGTCGGAGAGCTTCTCTGGGCACGGATTCTTCCGTCCGTTGGCCCTCATGACCTTTTGGAAATCACGGACTACCGGGACGCGTGACAATTCAGACAGGTGACCGTGTGAGTCCTATTTCCCTGTGTGTATTCCAGTGGCTCGCCGCTGAGATTCTCGAACTGCATCTGGACATAGAAATCCGAACCGATGGCCGGATCCTCCGGATCGACGGTTAGGCCGCACCGCAATCCATTCACAGGTTGCCCCCACTGCGGTTAAGGCGGCGGTGGCATATAGCCATCGTTTTCAACGAGCTTCTTCAGCGCTCGCTCAATTTCACGAAGCTTAAAGCCCCGCGGTCCGCGTTTGGCATAATAACCGACTTTGCCGTCACGATCGGTGACGGTGACACGAATCGTTCTCGCTCCATAGGCCTTGCTGACTTCGCCATCTATATCGTCGATCACCATTGGAATCGAGAACTTGAACCTCGTGACACAGTTCGTAGCCAAAATCACCCGTTCACCGAGGGTCCTTGGCCGACCGATGATTCCGGTGCGGTTGCCCTCCTTGAGCATCTCAGGATGGGCCTCTCGGATATAGACAATCAGGAACTCGATTTGGCTCTTGTACGACGCGTACAAGCTCTCGACTTCTGCGGCGCGAGACGTGAACGGCGGTCACGTATAGCTTGACATAAAGAGGCACACGGGCTTCTTGCCCCGAAACGATGAGAGCCGGACCGTGCCCGTCTCACCGATTATTCCGACGGATTCCCCCTCCTCGTCGGTCGCAAGCGTCAGCTTGGGCAATTCAAAATCAGGGGCGAATTCCCCGATCTTGACGTTAGGGCCAGCATCACGCGGCGATGAATCTTGTGGTTCCTCGGAGACGGACTCGCCGCCCAAAGCTAATGCACACGGCCCGGTAAGGATAGCCACAGCAAACAACCGAACGATTCTGGGCATGACATACTCCGTAAAAAATGCTGACTACAGTGATGGCCGCACAGATAGAGCACCATACGCGAATCTGCCAAACCGGTCAAGTGAAAGTCCGCGTGCGATACTCCACACGCAATCAGAATAAGACAATGGGGCCTATGCCAGATTGGCACAGGCCCCGAAATGGTTTGCTGTCGTCGGCTAATCGCTTAGCCTTTCTGCAAGACGCTACGGCGCCGGCCATAACAGCTCATCAAGCCACGTATCACCCAAAGCCGCAACGTCCAACAAGTCAACCGCGCCGTCCGCGTTCAGGTCAAACGCCTCGCTAAAGGGCGCGGTTTTCCCCGCAAGCCAGGCAACCC
>CP070675.1:3081516-3086622 GCA_020352215.1 Phycisphaerales bacterium | reverse complement strand
TCGCTCTGACGAAGCTGGGTTCCAAGCGTATCTGGCCCATATTGCTCGACCGACTCAAGCATGTCTTCAGTGGTGACCGTGAGCCCACGGAAAACCGTTGGTTAGACATTGTTCGGGAGCGTGTTCAGGAGGCCGAAATGTACATCGTCGCCGAATGGATTGAGCACTGCGGGGCGGCCCAACAGAAAGACACGTTTGTTGAGGCGCTATCTGAAATCATCGAGCATTTGCCTGTCGGTGCGGATTCGTACGCTGCGAGCGTGTATGTGGATGAAAGTATCCCATTTCGTCTACATCCGTGGTGGCTGATAGAGCGAGCTGCTCTCCTGCGGGATCCACGTCTTTTGAGACCACTAAAGGCGTATCGTTCTAAGCTTCCTGACATTCATAACCGGGCGGCTGGCTTCTTGCTGAAGGTCGAGGCCGCATGCGGTTCGGAAGAGGCAATCAGGATCTTGGCGCAGCGTATCGTTGACGAGCAGAACCAAGTCCTGCGTCAGGGGGAAGCTCCTGATGCGGGTAGTCACGCCACCTCTACCGGTTTCAGTCGACAGGAGTGTTACGATAGAGTGCGCAAGCGCATACTCAGGACGATTGAGAGGGGTCGCGATAGACGCCGCGTCATCCCACCAGGAATCAATGACGCTGCCGTTTGGACGGCTTTGATGGAGAACGGACTTAACGATTGGTACGTCCTATACTTGCTGGCCGCGATCATAGAGCCCCAGGACCAGGACAGAGAACGAGTCCGCGAGATATGGGACAAGAAGGACAGGGCAAAGCGTCTGGTTGCCGTTGATGTTCTGTGGTTATGGGGGGACCTGAAAGCACTGCGTCAACTGCGTGAGCAGCGTCTGGATAAGGTCGTTGGCTTCGAAATGCTCCGTGCCTTGAATGCTCTCGAACTGGCCCAAACTGCCGTACCGGACCCCCAAGAATAACTGAAATGAGCCCGCCTCCCTCTCGGTATGCCCCGCACATCTGGCGGTGGGCGGCCTCACGCGAATTGATTTGACTGCTGCTGCGCTTCTGTTATCGTATCGTGCGTTTTGGCCACGCGAGTGGGTCGAACACTGTCTTGTCAGGAGAATAAGCGACGATGAAAGTTGCGATTGTATACAACCGTGATACGCAGAACGTCATAAACCTCTTCGGCGTGCCGAATCGTGAGAAGGTCGCTATGAAGACCATCAAGCGTATCTCCGATGCCCTCAAGGCCGCCAAGCACCAGGTCCAACTGATCGAAGGGGACAAGGACCTGGTTGAGAGGCTCGAACACTTCATGCCGCGTGTGGTCAAAGGTGAGCGGCCTGGCCTCGTGTTCAACATCAGCTATGGGATACAGGGCCAAGCCCGCTATACGCACGTCCCGAGCATTCTTGAGATGGTCGGGATTCCATACGTTGGCTCAGGTCCCCTCGCCCACGGCCTTGCGCTGGACAAGGTTATGGCCAAGATGATCTTCCGCCAGCACGACTTGCCGACCCCGGACTTTGCCGTTATGGACTCCCGGGACGATCCGCTGCCGAAGCTGGTGTATCCGCTTGTTGTCAAGCCGCGAAACGAAGCCGTCTCTTTCGGCATTAAGATCGTCCGCACCGACAAGCAGCTCCGCGAGGCCGTCCGGGTAGTCCAAGAGACATTTCAGCAGCCCGTGTTGCTGGAGCAGTTCGTCAAAGGACGCGAGGTCAATGTCGCCCTTATTGGCAACAATCCGCCGGAGGCGTTCGCGCCGGTCGAGATCATCCTGAACCCTAAGAATCCGCCCATATACACCTACGAAGACAAAATCCGCCTCTCGGGCAGAGAAGTCAAATTGCAGTGTCCCGCCAAGATCAGTGACAAGTTGGCCGAGCAAAGCCAGCAGTTGGCCATACAGGCCTTCAAGGCGCTTGGCTGTTGCGACTGCGCCCGAATCGACATACGTGTCGACCAGAAGGGAAAGCTCAACATACTCGAAGTCAACAGCATGCCGAGCCTCGGAGAGAATAGTTCGTACGCAACTGCGGCAGCACAGATGGGTCTGGACTTCAATGCACTGGTGAATCGCCTGGTCGAAGTTGCCAGTGCCCGCTATTTCGGCACGCCACATCCCATGAAGCTCGATTTGAAAGAGACCGAACAGGAGCAGGCCGTCCTCTCCTTTATCACTGAAAGACGCGACAGAATCGAGCGCCGGCTCAGGGGTTGGACGCATATCCACAGCCGGACGACGGACCCGCTGGGCTTGCAGGAGGCAGGCAAGAAGCTTGCCATCAGTTTGACTGAGATCGGACTCAAGCCAGCGGAGGACTTCAGTGATCAGCGAGGTGTCTCGACGTGGGAGACCGCGCGCGGGTTTTCCCAGGGAACACTGCTTATAGGCCATCTTGATGTACCTCTGAACCCGGAGGTTCCGACACAGGAGTTTCGCAGGGATCCGGAATGGCTCTACGGCGAGGGGATTGGTCTGTCACGCGCACCGTTAGTCATGCTGGAATTCGCCTTGCGGGCGCTGCGGAGTCTGAGGAGGCTGCAGCGTCTTCCGATCGGAGTGCTCTACTATACGGACGAGGGAAACGATGCTTCGCAGAGTGCCGAACTGATAACCACCGCCGCCGCAAATGCCAAGCACGTCCTCATCTTGCGCCCCGGTAATGTCGGCAGCAAGATCGTCACCCAGCGGCGTGGCCAGCGCAAGTACCGACTGAGGGTCGAGTCCGCGCCGGTCAGACCGGGCAAGGCATCCAAGAAACCGGATGCCCTCCAGTGGCTGTGCGAGCGAATCGGGGACATCACGGCGCTATCATCGCGGCAGGACAGAATTGCCATCGCGACCTACGATCTCAAGACAACTGCCTTTCCGATGCTCTTGCCGCACGCGGCCACGGCCAACATCCTTCTTAGCTACGGCGAAGTGCATGTGGCGGAGAAAGTCGAACACCAATTGCAGCAGATGCTCCGCCAGAGGCAGGGAATTCGTTCGGAATTAGAGATGATCTCAGACCGGCCTCCCATGACGGCGCGTGCCGCCAACCGCAAGCTTGCAAAGGCCCTCGCAAACGTCGCCGAGCGGTGGGAGATCCCCTTGGACCAGGAATCATCTCTGTGGCCTTCGGTGGCAGGGTTGGTGCCGACGTCGGCTCGCGTTGTCTGCGGCGTTGGCCCTGTGGCAAAAGAACTCTACACGCCAAACGAAGCTGTCGAGCGGATGAGCCTGATTCAGCGGACGCTTCTGCTTGCGGAGTTCTTGGCCGGCGCGTAAGAGGGGAAAGTCACATGCCTTCACGGCAAGTACAGGAAGACGACCACGAAATCAGGGACTTCACAGCCGCCCGCACACCAAAGCCCCAGCGCGTGGCGGCATCTGGCGACGGGATGGTCAGCACGCAGCACTATCTGGCCACCGAGGCGGGCGTGCGTATGTTGGCCCAGAGCGGCAATGCGGTAGATGCAGCAGTTGCCGCCGCCTTTGCATTGGCGGTCTGTGAGCCGGCGGCTTCCGGGCTTGGTGGTCAGACGATGATGCTGATTCACAGCCGCAGTCCCAGGCGGACCTTCGCACTTGACGGATCGTCGCGGGCGCCCAACAGGACCTCGTTGGAGGCCTTGTCCAGAGAGCGACGCCGCCGAGGCTACAAGGCGACGACCGTTCCGAGCACACCGGCCGTGCTTGGCTATGCCCTTCACCGCTACGGGACTATGTCTCTACCTGAAGTGATAGCGCCGGCCATAGAATACGCCGAGCAAGGGTACCCTGTCACGCAGTTGCAGCAGAAACTGCTCAGCCGCGTGCAAAAACACATGAGAACAAGCTCGGCCGGGCCCCTGTTCCTCAAGAACGCCAGCAGAGTATATCGCATCGGCGAGAGATTTCGTCAGCCCGTCTTGGCAGCTACTCTGAGACGCCTGGCTGAGGCCGGTATCGAGGATTTCTACACGGGCCAGATTGCTCAAATGATCCATGAAGACATGGCACGTCATGACGGCCTGATTACTGAAGAGGACCTCGCTCAGATTCCCTGGCCCATCGAACGAAGGCCGGTTTCCTGCCACTTTGATAATATGCGCGTAGTGACCTTCCCGCCACCAGGGGCGGGGCGCACGCTCGTCGAGATGCTCAACATCTTCAGTAACGTTCCGTCGAAATATCGCCACCTTGACAGCCCCGAAGGGGCCCTGCTTATGGCCCACGTGATACGTCAGACAGGTCGCGACCGCCGCGACCGGCCCTATGATCCGAGCTTCTACGCGCAGATTCCCAAAAAGGCGATGCTCAGCGTCGATTACGCCAAAAGGATCGCCCGTTCTTCCTTGAAGCAGGTGAGGACGGCCGGTGAAACGACGCACCTGTCCGCGATGGACAAATCCGGTAACGTCGTTGCCCTGACCCAGTCGATAGAACGGGTTTACGGCGCCTGTGTCGCGACACCGGAGCTTGGCTTCCTCTACAACAACTACATGCTGGCCTTCGAAGACCAGGACATGTCACATCCTTACTATCTGCGGCCGAACGCCGCCCCGTGGGCCAGCGTGGCTCCTACGATTGTCTTGCTCGGACGGCGGCCGTGGCTGGCGATTGGATCGCCCGGAAGCCGGCGGATCGTCTCTTCCATCCTGCAGGTCTTGCTCCGCTTGAAGCGTCGGACGCCTTACGAAGCCGTCGCCGCCCCAAGGCTCCACTGTTCGCTCGACGGCACCGTGTCGCTGGAGTCCTCACGTATGCGAAGTGACATACCGGCAATCCTGCAACGCCACGGCTTCGTCATCGATGAGCGAGATCCGTACTCCTTCTACCTCGGATGTGTACAGCTCGTTGTACGCGAAGACAACCGGTTCATCGGTGTCGCGGACCCGAGGCGGGATGGATCAGCCGGAGGCCCGCGCTGATGAAGTTGCCGCTGCTGATCTCAGTGCCGCACGCTGGTTTGAAGGTCCCGGATGAGGTCCGATCTTATTGCGCCCTGACAAGCGAACAAATCGCACAGGCATGTGACGAAGGGGCTTCAGAGGTATACGCCGTCGAATCCGAAGTGGCGGCCTTTGTCACTACCGATGTGGCCTGCGTCATTGTGGACCTGAACCGCTCACCGGACGACCGAACGCCGGATGGGGTTGTCAAGACCC
>CP070675.1:3071197-3081416 GCA_020352215.1 Phycisphaerales bacterium | reverse complement strand
AGAGGCGGCGCTGAGTGTCATCAACGAGATCAAGCAGCATCAATAGAGCTGTCTCAATACGAAAGGCACGGCTATGTCGGATTGCACGCGTCGAGATTTTATCAGGAGATCGGGGAATATTTTGTACGCTGCCGCATCACTTGGGGCGATGCCGGGCTGCCGCAAGACCGGGACGCCCGCCGAGGAGTGGGGCGGGTTCAAATTTGCCATGTGCAACGAGAGCATGGGCGAGCTTAGCTGGGCCGAGCAGTGCCGGATCGTCAGCGAGGCAGGCTATAAGGGGATCGAGATTGCGGCATTTACCCTGGTCAAGGAAGGTGTGCGGGAAATAGACGCCGACGCGCGCAGGCAAATGGTCTCGGTTATGAAGGACAACGGTATTGAATGCGCGGGACTGCACTGGCTGCTGGCGCCGCCGCCGGAAGGATTGCACTTTACCACGTCCGATGCCGCGGTTCGCGGCAAGACCGTCGCATACCTCGATGAGCTGATCGATTTTTGCGGCGATCTTGGCGGCCCCCATATGATTTTCGGCTCCCCAAAACAGCGCAACACCGTGGGGATCTCCATTGAGGAGGCAAAGAAGTATTTCGCCGAAGGTCTTGCTCAGGTTGCGGACCACGCGCAGGCTCGCGGCGTCAAGATACTCGTCGAGGCCCTGGGCGAACGCCTGACCGACGTGGTGAACACGCTGGCCGAGGCCCTGGAGCTGGCCGAACGGGTCGGTCACCCCGCCGTTAAGATCATGTTCGACTTCAGCAATACGGCCGACGAGACCGAGGCGTATGACGTGCTGCTGAAGAAATACCGCAAGCATATCCACCACGTTCACGTGCAGGAAATGGACGGCAGGCACCTCGGCACGGGCACCGCGGTCAAGGACTATGTCAAGGCCTTCCAGACGCTCAAGGACGTCGAGTACGACAAGTGGGTATCGGTGGAAGTATTCGACTTTTCTCCCGGGGGCAAGGTGATCGCTGAAGAGTCCATGAGGATTCTGAGACAAATTGAAGACAAGTTGGTCTGAGAAACTTCGGCGACGACGGTGCGGGCACACTTAGACCGATTGCGCAGATCAGTATGACCGGCGATCTTCGCTACAGACGAGTACTTCCAGTTCCCGTTACGTGGACGAGCGTATCTTTTCCCGGCTACGCAAGTTTGTCTCGATTATCGTAGACTTTCTGAATGGCGGTAGCTATGTCATCCATATCCGGTTTGTCTGCCAAGAGGAGGCTCTGGCTGATCCACACTGCCTCTTCACAGAGCCGATCGTTATCGGGATACTGATTTTCTCGGCGGTATCTGCTCAGTCGCGCTCGCGAATAAAGTCTCTTGTAACCCTCTGAATTCAAGGCTTCTTCAATCAGGCCGTCTCTGTATTGTGGGCCGTATCCGCCGGAGCAGGGGACACCTTCTGCACTCAGGGCGGCGAGGAATTTCGATCTGGGGGCGTCGTTGAAGTGCTCTTTCTTGTATCGGAACGGATACAGGTGATACGCCGCTCTGGTTACGCCCTCATACAGTTTGTGGGGCACGATCCCGGGGATGTCTTTGATTTTCGAGGTCAGGTAATGGGCGTTCTCGTTGCGCCTTTGCGTGTCGTTTTCCAGGCGCTTCATCTGGGACATCAATATAAGGGCCTGGAATTGTTGCATGCGCCGGTTACTTCCTCTGGTGGGGTACCCGCTTGTTGCTTTCACGCTGCCGAAGGGTCTGCCACAATTGTGGAAGGAGTGGCATCGGTCCATAATTTCGTCATCGTTGCCGACGACAGCACCGCCTTCGCCAGCCGGCAGATGCTTGGAGTTCTGAAAGCTGAAACAGCCCAGGTCCCCAACCGTACCGCACTTTTTGCCTCGCCATTCGGCCATCCAGGCCTGGCAGGCGTCCTCGATGACAACTAAGTTGTGCTTCTTGGCGATGGCATTGATCCTGTCCATATTGGCCGGCAGACCAAGGATGTGCACGGGCAGAATCGCTTTGGTTCTCTCGTTGATTCTCTCTTCGATCTTGTCCGGGTTTATCTGAAATGTCTCCGGGTCAGTATCGGCAAAAACCGGCAAAGCTTTGGAGAGGAAAACCACGTTGTAGGTTGCGATGAATGTATAAGGGGAGACAATGACCTCGTCTCCGGCGTCGATGCCCAGCACGTGCAGAGCAATGAGCAAAGCAGTGGTACCACTGGCCGTGGCCAGGCAACGCTTCGCTCCCATCAATTGGGCGTACTTCTCTTCAAATTCCGAAACCTTGGTGCCGCGGCCCCGGAACCAATCCCCGCTGCGCAAGACAGAGAGAATAGGCTCTTCGGCCGAACTATCCCAGACCGGCCAGGATGGCCAGGGCTTGGCTCTAATCGGCGTGCCGCCTTGGATAGCCAGTTTGCTTGCTCTTCTGCTTGCATTGGCGTAGGCGGGGATCGCCCTTGAGGCGATCGCAGCGATAGTGCCCGCCGAGGCCGCTGTCATAAAATGTCGTCTGGTGAAATGGTTCGCATCCATTTTTCAGCCCTTTCATTAGTGAGAAGTCTTGCACATGACGCAAGTCTCTTGAAAACAGGATTTCCTGCATCTAAACTACAAGTCTAATCGGCGATGAGCGCATTATACACCAATGGCTTCACCGCGTCCTGCAATTGTCCCGAAAATGGCATATATTGCGACAGTGCGACTACGGCCAAATCATCTTCGGGCGAGATCCAGAAATGGGTGCTGGCTGCTCCACCCCACCCGTATTCACCTACATGGGCCTTGCCCGCCGGCGCGGGCTCTAACCGTACAGAGAATCCGAGCCCGAAACCGTTGTTGCCTCCCCAAAACACATTCGGCGGCAACTGGTTCTTAGTCATGATCTCCACCGTTTCGGTCTTCAAAAGCCTTACCCCGTTCAGTTCACCCTTATTCAGCAGCATCTGACAGAACCGCACATAATCCCGGGCCGTCGACACCAGCCCGCCTCCCCCGGACAGAAAAGTCGGCGGTGTCAGGAACTGGCCTGCCCCTAACCGGGTGGTCACTTTCAAACCGCCAGGCTCCTTCGGCCCGTAACAAGAAGAGAACCTGTATGCCTTTTCTTTCGGCACATAGAAACCCGTGTCCTTCATATCCAGAGGCTTGAAAATCCGCTCCTTGAAAAATGCATCCAGCTTCTGCCCCGACAGGCGCTCCACTAAATGTCCGAGGACGTCGGTCGAGACGCTATAATGCCACCTCGTCCCCGGCTGATGCAAAAGCGGAATCTGGGCCAACTTCTTCGCCATTGCCTGCAGGTCCCCGCCGCCGAAAACCAGCTTCTGCCGGTACATCTTATCCACTGCCGTATTACTGAAGATTCCGTACGTGAATCCCGATGTATGTCGCATCAAGTCCCGCACGGTGACTTGGCGAGTTGGCTCGACGTATTCAGCCTCTCCGTCCTCCGATTTCTTATAGACTTTCAATCCCTCAAATTCCGGGATGTGCTTTGCCAACGGATCATCCAACTGGAATTTCCCCTCATCATACAATATCATTGCGGCCACGCTCGCTATCGGCTTGGTCATCGAATAGAATCGCATAATCGTGTCACGCTCCATCGGTTTTTTCGTCTCAATGTCGCGCATTCCGAACGTCTCGAAATGTACGATCTTGCCCTTTCTCGCTACCACGGTGATCGCGCCGGCCACCTTCTGTTCGTCCACAAGCTTCTGCACCGCCACATTGACCTGTGCCAATTTTGCCCCCGACATACCCACATCCGCCGGCTTGGCAAACGGCATCTCCCACGCCAACGCCGCCGAAACCAGCATACATACGACAAGCCACACCACCCTCCACCGTCTCGTCAATTTCATTTTGAACCTCCGATCTCCTGTTGGATATCCTCAGTTGCCAGTCACTGATCGTCCCAGCTGCAAACAATCTCCACGAGTGTGACATATGTCGCCGCGGGTATTCTTGAGCGACCATTATAGGGTCTGTTGTTGTCGGCACGCAACCTAAATCCGCCGAGCCCCAATCTATCTTTAGTGCCTGCAATATTTTTCACTACAGCGACTCCGCTACTTGCCGCTATAATCTGCCCGGTAAGAAAGTTCGAGTTCAGAATACAGAGGTGCCCGCATGTTAGGTCTACAGCTTATCGACTGGCTGGTCATTATTGTCTATCTGGCGGTCATTACGCTAATCGGGGTACGAGCGGCGAAAAAAGTCCGCAGCGCCGCCAGCTTCTTTATTGGCGACCGCAAGTTCGGCAAAGTGATGATGTCTTTCTTCATGTTCGGCTCCGGGACCCATTCCGAGCAGGCAGTTGGCGTCGCCGCAAAAACGTATCACTCCGGGGCCTCCGGCATCTGGTACCAGTGGCTCTGGCTGCTCGTAACGCCGTTTTTCTGGGTGATCGCACCGTTCTTCCGCCGGATGCGGGCGGTGACCACCGGCGACTACTTTGAAGTTCGCTACGGGCGCAGCGTCAGTGGCCTCTATGCCGCGATGGGGATATTTCAGCTTTTGGTCGCCATCGGGGTGATGTTGAAAGGCTCAGGGGCACTGGTCGAGGCCGTCTCCGGCGGTGCGATAACCTCCAACCTCGCCATCATAGTGATGACGGTCATATTTGTCATTTACGGCGTCGCCGGCGGACTCAGCGCAGCTATCGCAACGAACCTCATCCAGGGATTGTTGACCGTCGTTCTGTCCTTTATCATCCTGCCGTTTGCGTTGAACGAGGTCGGCGGCATGAGCGGTCTGCGGGAGTCGGTCTCCGATCCCGCCATGCTTTCACTCGTGGCCCCGGGAGAGATTACCTTCTTCTTCATAACCATCATCGCCTTCAATGCCCTTGTGGCCTGGGTAGCTATGCCTGAGACTATGGCAAACTGCGCGGCAGGCAAAACTGAAATGGAAGGGCGAATGGGTGTCACCGTGGGGATATTCGGCAAACGAGTATGTACCATCGCCTGGATGCTGACGGGCCTGTGCGCAGTGACGCTCTATGCGGCCGGTGAGCTCGAAAACGTGGATCTCGTCTACGGCCAGATGGCGCGTGACCTCTTGCCTCGAATTGGCCCGGGGTTGATCGGCCTGTTCATAGCATCTATGCTTGCTTCCGTTATGAGCACCTGTGATTCGCTCATGGTGGTCGCCTCCGGTCTGTTTACCGAGAACATCTATAAAAGGTTCTTGGTGCTTGGTAAAGCCGATAAACACTATACCTTTGTCGGTCGTATCGCATCAGTCCTGATAGTTCTATGCAGCATATATTTTGCTTTTAATCTCAGAAGTGTTGTACAGGGCCTGGAAATCTTTTGGGAAATCTCCGCCGTTATGGGTGTTGCTTTTTGGGTCGGTCTGTTCTGGCGCCGAGCTACAGTAGCAGGGGCGTGGGCGGGTAGCCTGGCCAACCTTGGCGCCCTTATCTTCACCAGCAAGATTTCCTTTGGCAACTTTGTTGTCTGGGACTTCAACGCAAATCTGGCTCAGAAGCTGCCGGCCTTTATGTTGTGGGACAACGAGCTATATCTGCCCTGGAAGATGATCATTTATTTGAGTATCGGCTTTGCAGTTTTGATCGTAGTCAGTTTGTTTACGAGAAGGGTAGCAGCGGAGAACCTGGACCGGCTGTATGCCTGTCTGCGGACGCCCATCGGCCCCGATGAGCCGGAGACCGAGCCGTTTACGCTGCCGGCGGGTGTGGAACCAGCCCCGCGAAAGGCCCTCGTGAGGCACCCTGATTTCGAAATACCCGTACCCACGCTGGTCGGCGTTGTTGGCTTTGTCGCCGCATGGATCGGTGTAGCTTTGTTGATTGGAACGGTCTATTGGATAATTGGATGATAGCTATGGCGCGAAAAACAATTCTATTTGTATCGGTCTTGTGCGTCTCGATCGCATTGTTTTCCTGTGATGAAAAACAAGAGGCCGGACCGGCCGATTCGGCTACCGATGGCAGGGTCAAACTGATGGTCCTCAATCCGGGACATTATCACGCGGCGCTTGTCCAGAAGACGATGTACGATCAGGTAGCCCCCGTTGCGCATGTCTACGCTCCGGACGGCCCCGAGGTGCAGGAGTACCTCAAGCGCATCCGTAGCTTCAACAGCCGGAAGGAGAATCCGACGAGCTGGCAGCAAGAAGTATACACCGGCGGCGATTACCTCGAAAAGATGCTGGCTGAGAAGCCCGGCAACGTCGTGGTCATATCCGGCAACAATCAGATGAAAGTCGAATATATAAAGTCCGCGGTCGGTGCCGGTTTGAATGTTTTTTCCGATAAGCCGATGTGCATTGATGCGGCAGGCTTCGGACTTCTGACGGATGCCTTTGCCACAGCAGAGAAGAACGGCGTATTGCTCTATGACATAATGACCGAACGCTTCAATGTGCTCTGCATCCTGCAAAAACTACTCGTGGCCGAAAAGGACGTATTCGGCGAGCTGCAGAAGGGCGCGGTGGATGAGCCGGCGGTGGTCAAGGAAAGCGTTCATCATTTCTTCAAATACGTCGCTGGCACGCCCATCAAGCGGCCAACTTGGTACTTCGATGCGGCTCAGCAGGGCGAAGGGCTGGTGGACGTGACAACGCACCTGATAGACCTTGTGATGTGGACGTGCTTTCCAGCCGAGCCGATCGATTACCAAAAGGACATCGTGATGATAACGGCCAAACGCTGGCCGACGAAGATCACACGAGAGCAATATGAGAAGGTGACAAGGGCGGTGGATTTCCCGGGCTTTCTAAAAGGCAAGCTGACTGATGAGGGTGTTCTGCCATACTATGCAAATGGCGAGATGGTTTTCGCTATGAGGGGCGTGCATGTGAAGCTGGCGGTCGCCTGGGATTTCCAGGCACCGGAAGGTGGCGGCGATACGCATTACTCGTTGTTCAGGGGCAGCAAGGCGAATGTTTTCATCCGGCAGGGTAAGGAACAGGACTATCGGCCGGAGCTCTACGTGGAGCCGGCTCCGGGCGCGGGCGGCGAGGAATTGGCGGCCTCTTTGAGGAAGGTAGTCGCCGAGCTGCAGGGCGAGTACCCAGGTTTGGCGCTCGAGGAGCAGGAGAATTCCTGGCACGTTGTCGTACCTGATGGCCTTCGCGTCGGGCATGAAGCCCACTTTCGGAATGTCACCGAGAAGTATCTGCAATACCTGGCGGGGGAGAAGATGCCCGAGTGGGAGATCGCGAACATGATAGCGAAGTACCATATTACCACCAAGGCGCTGCAGTTGGCGCAACAGTGAAATTCTCACATGATCTATAGGGAGCCGGCCGATATGGCCCGAGAGGCAGAGACCAAGAACAAGTTAGCGCTGTTGGGTGGTGAGAAGGCCGTCAAGTCGGACCAAGCGGACATGTTCACCTGGCCTATTGTCACCGAGCGGCACGAAAAGGCGGTGTTGGATGTTTTGCGGGCCGGCCAAATGTCCGGCTTTGAGTTGACGAAGGAATTCGAGAAGAAATATGCGCAGATGCTCGGTAGAAAGTACGGGCTGGCCTATCACAACGGAACCGCCGCAATCTTGGGCGCCATGTACGGCTTAGGCATTGGCGTTGGTGACGAAATCATCGTACCGAGTTTGACCTATTGGGCCACCGCAGCCCCGGCCTATACGCTGGGCGCCACGCCCGTATTCGCCGACGTCGATCCGGACACTATCTGCATCGATCCCAAAGACATTGAGCACCGAATCACGCCCCGGACGAAGGCGATTATGGTCGTGCATTACGCGGGCATGCCGGCCGATATGGACGCGATTGAGAAGATCGCTGCAAAGCACAATCTGAAAATCATCGAAGATTGCTCCCACGCTCACGGCGCCTTATACAAGGGCAAGGAAATCGGCACATTCGGTGACACTGCAGCTTTCTCCCTGATGACCGGCAAGTCCCTTGCCGTTGGTGAGGCCGGCATACTATTTACCGATGACCGGCAGGTCTATGAACGAGCGCTTCTGTTTGGCCACTACATACGCCACGACGAGATCACGCTGCCGGAGCTCAAGCCGTTCGTAGGGTTGCCTTGCGGCGGATACAAGCACCGTATGCATCAATTGAGTTCCGCCTTCGGACTGGTGCAGCTGGAGCTATACGCTAAGCAGATGGCGGAAATCGATAAGGCGATGCACTACTTCTGTGACCTGCTCGAAGATACATCGGGCATCAGACCCATCCGGCCTCCCAAGGGCGGCGATACTACTAAAGGCGGCTGGTATTTTCCGCTTTTCAAGTACCTCACCGAAGAACTGGAAGGTCTCTCTTTGTCGAGATTCAGCGAGGCAGTGCGTGCCGAGGGTTCGATCTGCAATCCCGGCTGCAACAAGCCCCTGCACGTGCATCCATTCTTCACGACGATGGATGTCTACGGCCACGGCCGCCCAACGAGGATCGCGTATCTTGACGAATCTGCGAAGATGGAGTCGTACGTTGAGAGGCTACCGGTTGCAGAAAGTATCAACCGCCGTGTCTTCGGCGTTCCGTGGTTCAAGCACCATCGGCCGGACATTATCAGAGAACACGCCGATGCTTACCGAAAGGTCGTGACCAATTATCGAGCGCTGCTACCTGGAGACAGCGGAGGTGATGCCGAAATCGGCCAATACAGCACCTTCTTCACGAGCCGCAAGGACACGCAATAGGGGGTTTCATACAGAGGCTATGGACGGAGGTGTTGTCAGACTGCCCAGCGCCATTCTTTTCGGAAATCTGCCGCCGCTTGTTTTTGAGTTTCAAGTTGTCCCTGTCGGACGGCGTGAGATTTGTGGCAAAGGCTTATGCACTACGAGCTCATTCCTTCTTCCGCCTTGGACGCATTCAGAGATCCGGGACCGGCAATGGTCGGGAGAGTCGACAAATAAGGCCCGGAATTGCGTATTTTCCGATAAGGCCGCGCTTCTTGCGGCAGTAAGGGCTCAGAGCCCAACATCTTGAAGCGGGGTCGAGTTCGCAGTGTTGTTGTCTATCGCAGATATTTCTTAAGAGCGGGTGCAGCACAGGTCGATATAGTTGTGTGGAGATCACTTTCTATAGAGCGGATCGGCGCGTCGGCTGGAACAGTGGGTTGAGACATCTGTCGCATGGGTGACAAGAAGATCAAGGTAATGTTTGTCTTGCAGGATCTTGCGGGCAATGGTGCTGTTCGCGCGGCGCTTAACCTGGTGCGTCATCTTGACCGGAGGCGATTCCAGATTGTGCTTTTCGTATTGCGACGTGTTGGCCCCTGCATCTCTGAAGTGCCGGCAGATGTGCCGCTTGTAGCCGCGTCACGACGTCACAGGTACAAAAAGTTCTTGGTGCCATACTACCTCGCGAGACTACTGCGCCAAGCTCGCAAATGCGACATTATTGTCGGTGCATCGAACCTGCGAGTGACGTACTTTGCATATACCGTCGGTTACATCACGAGGAAACCCGTCATCGGATGGGTCCAGGTCATTATTGACAAATGGCTCGAGAATTGCCGGCGATGGCACAGCAGGGCCGTGGGATTCGTATATCCCAAGTTCACTCGCGTTGTTTGCATATCAGACGGGATAGTGCCTGGTCTGCTCAGGGTAGCGCCCGTCAAGTCTGAGAATATACGGGTCATATATGATGGTTACGAGATCGATACTTTCGTCAGCAAGAGTACGGAGGCGATTCCCTCGTGGTTCACTGATGTCCTCAACAAACCCACGTTGATGGCACTGGGTCGATTCAGTGAAGAAAAGGGCTTTGACATTTTACTCAAGGCCCACGCTCGGGTCTTGCAGCAGGGTGTCGACCACAATCTCGTCATCGTCGGGTCAGGGCCGCTTAGAGGCGACCTGGAGGCCCTGGCTCGCCGTCTGGATGTGACCGAAAGCGTGTTCATGCCGGGTTACGTTCATAATCCCTATCCACTACTGAAGAATGCGACGGCTTTAATGCTGTCTTCGCGGCACGAGGGCTTCTCAGGCGCTGTTGTCGAGGCCCTGGCACTCGGTACCCCGGTAGTGGCGACTGCCTGCGGTGGGCCTGTCGAGTCGCTTTCGCACGGAAAGTACGGGATTCTGGTCGAACCCGGCGATGTTGACTCATTGGCAGCGGGGATGACAAGAATACTCTCCGACGAGGCGCTTCGGGGAAAGTACTCCGCGGCCGGTCCAGAACGGGCGGAATCGTATCGCCCGGAAGAACGAGTTGGAGATTGGGAAAAACTGCTCTGCGAAGTGCTGGACCTTTAGCCTTATCGTTGCAGGCCAAAAAGGCGCCGGAGAAGAACCTGA
>CP070675.1:3066467-3071097 GCA_020352215.1 Phycisphaerales bacterium | reverse complement strand
CGTCCCCGCTGCGGGGTCTTGGGTAATTACACGATCTCTGGGGACGGTGTCACTGTAGTCACGGTTGATTACTCCGACGATAAGATCTGCCACAGTGATCGTTGACTTTGCCTCAGCGAGGGGGCGTCCCACTACATCGGGGACCTCCGCCGTCGCCGGGCCTAACGATACCCACAGGTCCACCGCGGAACCGGCAGGGACTCTGGTCCCCGCCGCGGGGGCTTGGCTCATTACCCGATTTTCCGGGACGGTTTCGCTATGGTCATACTCGATCTCGCCGACAGAAAGCTCGTGGTTGGTAACCTCCAGCGTCGCCTCATGGACCGGCAAGCCCGCCACTTCGGGAACAATAGCATCCTTGGTCAGATGGCCGCGCACTTCCACCCAGGTCCCCCTCCCCCCCACAAAGTCTAGCATCACGGCGAAGGTGTTGCCCTCTTCAAATTTCTCCAACGGCGGCATGGCTCGCGGGAGAGCCGTGCTGGTGATCCCATCCAGGTCGTCCAGATCCCTGAGGTCAAAAAAGATGTCGCCGTAGCAGCGGATTCCAATGTCGGGCCCCGCCGTCTGGGTGACACGTGAAGTGTGCACAAAGTAATCATCCCTTGTACCGCCGCCGAAGATGTAGTTGTTGCGCACGGAAATCTCCGAGGGATTAACGTCCTCTGCGGTCTCGACTGTGTAGTTGCCAAACGTTACCCACATCGTCATGCCCGCAGGGGCCTTCTCATAGTATAAGTACCTGTCCCACCCCGGCTCTTCATGTCTAACCTCGATTCTTGTGTTGAACGTGTACGCGCCGTGGAAGAAACCCCCGACCTCGACGGAGCCATCCAGGTCGCCCCAATCGTCATGCACGACATCGATTACCCCCGTGTAGTGGATCGTGACCACATCCATGGCCGGCGCCGCAAACACCGCCGGGGCCACAATGCCGGACAATCCAACAGCCAACGCCACTGCCGTTGTTCTCGAGATTCTTGCGAGTTTCATCGTTCTCTCCTTTAGTCTCAATCCTGCATTTGTCCTACAATCCAGGGGCCACAACCGCCCCAAGTGTCCTCGCTAATTTATCCGCGCGAAACCGCTCGGCGCTGCGCTGATTTTGGAGATTATTTGAAGATTTTTCGCCATGCCGGTGCCGCTCTCAGAGCCCCCAACCAGGGCCACCGAAAAGGCCAAAAACGGCATGTATGGGACGGTGTTCGGCATTTTTCTGCCCTTCCGAGAGGTTGTATGACGTGACACCGCACGCCTTACGCACGCCGAGCACTATCCCCTGGTAAGATTCCGCACACACAGGCCCACAGAGTCCCATTTCTCCTCGGAACTTAGCTCCTCTTTGAACCAATGATGATTCTGCACCTCCACCGCTCCAAAATCAAGGAAAAGAAAGAGCCCCTGTGCTTGCGGAGGGAGAGGAAAAGCGAGATACGCGCAGGGGCTTGAAGGCTCACTACTGGCATTTTCGCCCATAGGCCCAGCTAACGCTGAAGGGTGAAAGACGGGATTCGAACCCGCGACCCCCAGATCCACAATCTGGTGCTCTAACCGACTGAGCTACTTTCACCATAACAGCTCCCACCACGGCGTGAATTATATCAGGTCTGCTCACCTGTGGCAATGCCCGTCTTTGCCCATTTTCTCCCCAAAAAACCGGCCGGTTCGAAACCCGACTACCCCCGGATAAAGGTCGAACAAACAAAGCTCATCTGCCTTTCACGTTGCAAAGCCCTGTCACCTTCATACAATCTTCTGCATATCTTACGCGCTCAGCATAGTCGATAAATCATTGGACCAGATTCAACCAGACTGCAAGTTCATAGACGCATGCAACAAGGACAACATATCGCGTTTATTGACAATCCAAGAATATTTCTCACGATTTCAGTTATCTCACTACACCTCGCGGTAACATACGGAGGCCCGGGATTCTGGCCATACGTCGAATGTACGGCAGACATCGCGACCTTTTCGGTCTTTGCCGTCCACAACGCCGTTAGCCAGTCCTTCGTCATGAGTTTATTCTTTCTGACCGCCGGCTATTTCACCGTCGCCTCTTACGAACGCAAAGGCCCCCGGCTTTTTACAAGGGACCGTCTGCTAAGGCTCGGCATTCCCTTACTGTGCTACGATTTTGTCATAAATCCTTCGATCTTATTCCTCCTGAGAATCAAGCTCGAAAACTTTCAGGGCTCATATCTCAACCATCTTTGGGACTATCTCAATCATGGTTTCTACGTTGGAAGTGGCCCACTATGGTCCGTCGAGAGACTTCTTCTTTTCACCCTATGCTACCTGCTCTACCGCCTCATCTTCGAGGATGTCACCAACCGGCTGAGCGAGAATACGCCTCCGCCCTCAAATCGAATTACAGTCCTGTTCGCCGCAATAATGGGAGTATTGTTATTCATCAAGAGGATCCGGCTTCCAATTCTGGAAAATGTCGACTTCCTGACACTCAGCTTCCCATCTCTCCCACTGCACCATATCTGCTTCTTCATCATTGGCATAGTGTCATATCGAACGAAATGGCTGCAACGCATAACAAAATCAGCCGCCAAATTCTGGCTCAAAATCGTCGCCGTCTTTGTGCTGGTCTGCTTCCCGCTTCTCCTCATAATTGGTGGTGCACTTTCGGGAGATACGTCTCAGTATTTTGGCGGACTGCGATTGCAGTCCCTGTTCTATTCAATTTGGGACCAGTTTGTCGGCCTCGGTATGATAATCGTGTTGCTGTACCTGTTTGGAACTCGATTCAATAGGCCGTCCGCAATCACAGCGTCAATGGCTAAAGCTTCGTATGCCACCTATATCATACACGGCTTTGTAATCGTCGGGTTCACTTTGACGATAAGAAACATTCAACTTCATGCGCTACCCAAATACCTTCTCGCCGCTGTCGTTTCGATCCCGCTTTGTTTCACTCTCGCTCACCTGATAAGGAAACTGCCTCTGGTTAACAGAATCCTCTAAAACTACCCAAAAAGGAAGTGCGTCGAAGAAGTGCCAAGATATTGGATTTTCGGCGGATTAGCGTGTTTAGAGGCCTTTCCGAAAGGCTTCCGGGCCGCATTGATGGCCAGAGTCGCTGGAATCGAACCGCCTCTTTTGGTATTATTGACCCTGTGGCTTACAGGAGTGCCGATTATGGCGCTAAATGGCAGATCCCGGTTCATGACATCTTGTTTAGCCATCCTTCTCCTTTCTTCATATTCAACGCAGGGAGCGGGGCCCTTACCTGAATTCGCCCTCAGAGGGATCGCCCTCCACCCAGAGGGCCTTTCCTATGCTCCCACGCAACAGTTGATACATCCTTCAATAATTAAGATGGAAGGACGCGTTAAGACTCCGTTAGGTAGGTATTACATGTATTACGCGCCTCACAAGCATATTGCCATCAGCATGGCGTATTCCAGTAGCATGGAGGGCCCCTGGACAGAGTACCAGGGCAATCCTGTGATCGAGGGTCCGTCAGCCCCCGATATCCGCTGGATCAAAGAAAAAGGCAAATTCTACATGTGGGGCCACAGGAAGAATGCTCAAACCGAATTGTGGACCAGTGATGACGGACTTCGCTTCGAGTACCAGGGAGTCAGCATTACTGCCAAAAACATCGGCACTCGCAACGCCACCTACACCAGGGTCTACGAATATCCTCTTAAACGATACGGAAGTAAATACATTATGCTCTATTCGGGATTTATCGAAGAAAGAAGGATTCGCTGCGTCTGGCTGGCTCATTCCAGGGATGCCGAAAACTGGATTCAATTGAAGACTCCGTTAGCGGAGCCGGTCGCGGGAGAGAATAATGATATTTATGGTCCCTCTTTATTACAGTGGGAGAACAGAAATTTCATTGTCTATCAGGATCACACCAGCTGGAGAGGCGGCAACATCAAATACGTAGAGGTGGACGGCGAGCTCCATCCAGTAGGAAACAAAGCTGAGCGCTTCATCCTCATGGATCCACCACCCAATCCGCCAATTAAGGACCGTTACCGTGGGGGCGAGTTCTATCTCGAAAATGAAACCTTATACATGTATTCGAGTGCCTCCTACAAACCGAGGATTATTATTTATGCGACCGCGAATACCTGTCAGGGAAAGCTAGTAAGGAGCAGCTTCAGGACCCGATAGGAATTGGTGGGGTACGTGATCGCTTGCGATCCCAAACCGAATCGTGTACTCTGGCTAAAGCTCATATGTTTGGCAGGTGGTAGTTGATGTCCGACGGTACCATATTGGTCAATAGAGCACCGGTTCTGACACTCTGGGCAGCAGTAGTGGCTGAGCGACTCGGTTTCAATCCCCACGAAGCCCTGAGTCTTGGAAAGGCGGTGGCAGGCCTAAACGCCCAGGCAAAGGGACGAGCCCTTGGCATATACGAAGCGAAGCGAGAGACCGTACACGACGCAGAGCAGCGAAAGCGTGGAGAGGAATTCTGGATAACGCTCTGCGGTCGTGCCGTGCCGGCCAAGAACACTGAAAATGGCATCAGGGCGGTCTCGGGCGACAAGGCTATACAACCTGAAAGCGCAGCAAGATACCTCGGCCAAAAGTTCGGAGACAACCTGAATGCTGCGAAAGAGGCGATGGAGGCTCTGGCCGAAGCTTTCCAGCCGGACAA
>CP070675.1:3038099-3066367 GCA_020352215.1 Phycisphaerales bacterium | reverse complement strand
CAGTCCACTATGCAACCCATCTCACGACCGGCCACATAAGTTGTAGTGGTAGTGTCAAGGAAGTGTCACAGTTGTAGTGGATAGGACTTAATCTGACAAACAGGCAACGGGCGCCTGCATGTTGTTGTTCAGCATTTTCTCTTTTACTAACGGCATCGAATCCAGGAACGTTTGCATTGGTGTTTTGCCAAAACAGTACTTGCCGCTGTGGACGCGTTCTTCGTTGTATTCTTTGAGCCAAGTATCCAGATTAGCCTGCAGGTCGTCAAGCGAGTTATAGATCTTTCTGCGAAAAGCCACCCTGTAGAACTCATCCAACACCGTCTTGTGAAATCGCTCACAGATCCCGTTGCTCTGCGGGCTTCTGGCCTTGGTCTTGCTGTGGTCAATGTTCTCTATGCCCAGGTATAACTGATACTCATGATGCTCCTGTTTGCCGCAGTACTCAGTACCCCGATCAGTAAGGATCCGCAGTAGCGGCACATCCTGCTCTTCAAAGAATGGCAGGACCCGATCATTGAGAATATCAGCTGCCACCAGGGCGTTCTTACGGTCATAGAGCTTTGCAAAGGCCACCTTTGAATATGTGTCAATGAAGGTCTGCTGATAGATCCGCCCAACGCCTTTAAGAGTGCCTACATAGAAGGTATCCTGCGCACCGAGATAGCCAGGATGCTCGGTCTCGATCTCACCGTAGGCTTCTTTTTGCTGTTTTGCCTTCTCCAGAGCCGCCAGTTGATTCTCAGTCAGGACTACCCCTTCCTGGGCAACCTTCGCCTCTAGGGCCTTCAGACGCAGCTTGAATGTGTGCAAATCGTGCCGTAGCCAAACACTACGAACACCGCCGGGGGAAATGAAGGCACCTTCCTTGCGAAGATGGTTCGATACACGCAATTGGCCCCAGGCAGGTTGTTCAAAGGCGAGATTCACGACCTTTGTTTCGAGCTCAGGATGGATACGATTCTTGAGATTCGGCTTCTTCCGGCTGATCTCCTTGAGGGCCTCTTCTCCGCCGGTCTCATAGAGCTGTTTGTAGCGGTAGAAGCTGTCTCGGGAATATCCCAAAACCTTGCATGCTCTCGATACGTTTCCGAGTTGCCTGGCCAGTCCTAGCAGGCCGACTTTGTTCTTGATGATCTTCTGTTCCGTAGTCATCTGACACCCCTTTCTCTGGATCGCGTCGATTGGCCCAACTCCACTCCGGCTACGCCTCCGTTGCGTTGTGCCAATCGCTTAACATAACCCTTATCGGTAAGTGTCAGATTAAGTCTTGATTATCTCAGCTGAGTTCTCAACGAGGGCCTCCTCAAGGCTCTGGTCGGCCGTCTCGGGCAGAGCCTGCGGTCGCGCTTTCGGCACCAACGGCAGAACGACGGTAAAGGTTGTGCCCTTCTCCAGCTCGCTCTCCACATCGATTCTGCCACCATGTCCCATCACAATGCTCTTGACGATTGCCAGCCCCAAACCCGTACCCTTTATCTCTCGGCCAGGCCTTTGCACGCGATAAAAACGGTCGAATATCTTTGGCAAAGCCTCTTTAGGTATCCCCATGCCCGTATCGGTGACAGAGATGGCTAACGCCCGGTCCTGCCTTCGAACGCAGACAGACACCAGTCCCCCTTGCGGTGTAAATTTTATTGCATTACTGACAAGATTAGTCACAGCCTGGATGATTCTATCGCTGTCGAACACAGCTTTGGGCAGACTATCCTCAAGCTTCACAGCTAAATTTACACCCGTCTTCTGAGAATAAGGAACCATGGTGTTGTATGCGTCTTCCACGACCTTGCCAATATCATTCTCCTGCATGCAGAATTCCATTTGACCTGAGCCAAGTTTCTGGAAATCCAAGACGTCGTTGATCAACCTGGCAAGTCTCTCAATATTTCTCCTCGCTATGTCGAGGAAACGCCTTTGGTCCTTGCTGATCTTGCCTGCGACTTCGTTGAGAACAATCAAGACGGCTTCCTTCATGGAAGCCAAAGGCGTCCGCAGTTCGTGCGAGACAGTCGATATGATCTGCGACTTTATCTCCATTGTTTCCCGAAGTTCTTCCTCAGCTCTCTTGCGGTCCGTGATGTCGTTTATGGCCACTACGGCGTGTTTCTTGCCGTCTATGATTACTGGCTCTGCGCTCACAGATAGCCAAGGCCTCGTTTTCTTCCGGCCGATTTCGAATGTGGTCTGGATCTCTACCCCGTGCACAGACTGATCCAAATCCAAAACACCCCTAACGGTTTTCACTAACGAGCACGCTTCACAAGCAGGACCTACTCCGCAAGCGTACCTGCCGGACGTGGATTCGCCGACAACATGTACGCAGCCAAGAGCGGGACCCGGCAGCTGATCGATTATCTCTGAGTACTCCCTGCCGACCATTCGCCGGATAGCATCATTGGCCCTCTTAATCCTCATGTCTTCACGGACCAACAACATGCCGAGAGGCGCCGCGTCAAATATCGCCTCCAGATTCTTCTGCTTGTGGTCAAGTATCTCATGAAGCCGCGCACGCTCGGTAATGTCTACGGCGACACCCCTATATCCAGCAAGATTTTGATTCTTATGGAGTATGGGCACTCCGCTCATCGATAGCCACACGGTCTTGCCGGTCTTGTGCAGGCTACGAACCGTGAGATCGGTGGACATTTCTTTTCGGCTGAATATATCAAGCACCTTTTCCCTTAGCTCCTCTCGGTCTTCCGGATGGAAGAGGTCAAAGAGTTGCTTCTTTCCCAGAAGCTCCTCCGGCTTGTAGCCAAGGATTTTTCCCACAATCGGACTCGCATATGTGTATACGCCGTCAGTATCGACTTCCCATATCCACTCTTCAGCATTCTCCACCACCTGCCGAAACCGCTCTTCCGACCTCCGCAGGGCCTCCTGTGTGTGTATCCGCTCCAAAGCAACACCCAATTGTCTCGCGATCCTTTCCAGCGCGTGCACCATCCCCAAATGAACCATGTTCTCCCGAGTATCCGCCAGATGTATCAGACCACACACTCGATGCCGCAGCAGTATTGGAATGAGCGCGACTGATTCATATCCGGCTTCATTGCAAACGTTGCGAGTCCTTCCCTTCTTCTCTTCTGGGATTGTGGCGAGGAAGCGTGTCGTGGCATTCATGTAGAAGGATCCGCCTGCCGTGAAGAATGGTAGCTCCGGATTTGTACTGCCCTTGATGACGTCTATGCACATGCACTGATCTACCTTAACAGAGAGAGGAGACTCTGATTTGTAGAAGTGCTCGCTAAAACCAGTGTACGCTTCGTACGGGATGTTTCCATCCTCATCTAACATACGAATTCCCACGGCGGCACAACCCGAGTATCTCTGGATTTCAGCAACGAGATCCTCAAATAGGGTGTCCCCTTCCCGGTGCCGGTTGGCAATCTCGAGAATGTGACTGGAGAGTTGTTGCTCCCACTCGGCATGCTTGTGCCTGGTGATGTCTCTGATAACAGCTATTGAACCGGTGGTGGCTCCCTCAGCATCCTTGAGCATGCTCAGCATAATGTCGACGTCGATGACCTCACCATTCTTCTTGATCATCTTCGTCTCCAAATGGTGGTGCACGCCCTTTTCCCTTATGTTGAGGGCCCTTATCATTCTCCATTCACTTTCCGGATAGAGCGTTGTTATGGGCCGTAAGTACAAATCCTCTCTATCCATGCCAAGAAGATCTTCGGTGAAATGATTCCAAGAAACAAGATGCTCCTGCTCATCAGCCATCGTAATAGCCACGGCCGAATTTTCGAATATTGTGCGGTACCTTTGCTCTGCGAAGGCCAACTCATGCTCCGCCTTCTTACGTTCTATGGCGTACCGGACAGACCGTGTCAACAAGTCGCCATCCACACGTCCCTTGACAAAATAGTCCTGCACTCCCTTCTGGACTGCCCTGGTCGCCATATCCTCATCGTCAAGGCCGCTGAGCACTATGATCGGCACGCCCGGATTGTGAGCCTGAAGTGTAGTAAATGCCTGTTCCCCTTCGGCATCGGGCAGGCCAAGGTCCAGCAAAACAATATCATAACGATCCTTTCGAAGGAGTTGGAGAGCGGCAGCCAGGCAATTCGCAGATGTTGTTTGGGCGATGTGCAGCGAAGATTTGTACAACAGTCTCTCCAGTATCTTCCCGTCGACTGAGTCATCTTCGACTATGAGTATTTTGAGTGCTTCTGTAGTACCCAGTGTCATGCTTCCAATCCCTCTTTACACAGACAGTCTTCTTGCATGAGTGCCAATCCTACCGGCCGGGCAGCAGCAAGAATGGTCAAGGCCCGATCTTCCGGCTCTTGTGGCTTAGAGCTTCCACATGCAGCCGACTTCTTCGACGGAAACCGCTGACCTGCTCTTTAACCTGTCAAGGTTAGGACAGGCTAAGTAGCAATGCTGCGGCCCTTCCGAATCTCACTTTCATTACGAACGTTGTAAGACCTCCCCTAAATGACTTGTTGCCGCTTCCCTTCGGCGATCTCGTATAGACTCTACTTGACCTCTTGGTTTCCCAAGATACTTGTGATTCTTTCCATCAGCTCCGCGAAGTCAAACGGTTTGGTGATGTAGTCAACGACGCCGTGGGCCCGGGCGGCGGCTATGTCCTTTGCCTCGGAAAGTGCGGTTAGCATCAGTACCGGTATGTCCTTCAGGTCCGGATCATTTCGGAGACGTTCGAGCATCTCGTGCCCATTCATAACCGGCATACTCGTGTCCAGCAGGATAAGGTCTGGCTTTTCGCTCGCCGCTCTTTCCAGCCCTTCCTTTCCGTTGGCGGCAGTTACAACCTCGCACCGGGCAAATTCGAGACGGTACCGCACAGTGCTGATCAAATCAGGCTCGTCGTCAACGACAAGTATCTTGCGTTGGCAGGTTTTCTTCTTCGACTTAAATAGTCCTAACATTTGAGTCCTCCACTCAACATTGCGTATTTGAACTCTTTGATCATCTTTGCCCGAGGCCGGATCTGTACGTCTTGTATCGACTCGCAGATTAGGCGATATTAGCAGCAATAGGACCTAAAACTCAATCTGGCCCGCCGTTCACCGATTTTGATCCACCCGCTTGTCTTTTTTTCTTCTTATTCTCCTTTGGCAAGGAGAGCATCGGCCGATTCCTGATTTTCTCATATTTGGCCTTTGCCTCCTTCGGAACCGGCTCACCCTTGTAGATGTGCGGCGAGACAAGTACGACCAGTTCCGAATAGGTTATTATCGTGCTTCTGTTCTTGAAAAGCTCACCGACAATCGGGAAATCGCCGACGATTGGTATCTGGTCGACCTCCTTTGTTTTTTGCTCTCGCCTGAGCCCTCCTATGACGACAACCTGGCCGTCTTTGAGTACGAGCGATGTATTGGCTTTACGCGTGTCAACAACAGGAACCTCTCTCTCGGTCTCACCAGTCTTGACGTTTTGTTCCGTATCGACTGTCAGGAGAATATCATTGCCGTCAGTTATGGTCGCAGTAACCTGCAAGTTGACACCGACTTCCTTGAACTGGGTTGAGGTTAGAGCCATCGCACCTCCATCCGAAGTATCGGTAATCTCGGTGTAGGGAATCTCCTCGACAGCCTTGATATTGGCGGTTTGTCCACTCACCACCATGGTCCTCGGGCTGGCTATAATCTCGAAGTTTCTTTTCTGCTGTATCATATGCAGGACATTCCGAACGCTGCCGATGATGACGCTGAAGTCACCCCCGAGTCCAACAGTGTTGAACGCCGTCGCATTGCCGACCGTTGCGGCGGTCTCGGCCGTAGAGCGGAGCCGCGCCGTTGTAAAATTCTGCCTATAACCCACGGGGAATCTCTCAGTTGAGAGCAGATCCCAGTTGATTCCTATTTCGGTATCATCTTTCAGCTCGACGTCAAGGATAACCACTTCCACTGTGAGTTGCTGCGGAGTCTTATCCGCCTTTCGGATTTCTGTCAGGATTCTCGTGAGGCTCTCTCTGGTATCACATATTATCAAGGAGTTGTTTTTCAGGTTCGCCGCCGTGCTTCCATATCGGGACACCATTTTGCTTACAACAGTCTCGAGATTCTTGGCATCAAGGAACTTCAGTGTGACGGTCTCCAAGAAGAGTTCGGGCACTTCCTCCGTTGCAGGAAGCGGTGTCTGCTGCGACAGTCGTCGGGCCGTGGGTTGAGTGGTTCTGAGAATCGCTGCAAAGGGGTTGGCACGGCCGACGTCCAACACACTGCCGTCTTCGGGTCCGGGCTGCCCCGGCGACGATTGCGCCCAACCTGATGCCAGGCCAACCGCCAGGGTCGCACAAGCAAATACCATTCTTGCATACCTTGGACTACTCATTGAGTCGTGCCTCCTCGTCGTCGATTGTGCAAATTGTAATAGTCATGTCGCACCTGATTCGAGCCGAATCCATACTGAAGCTCGTCATGTCAAGCGCATCTATCCAGACGTTTTGCGTCCGCGCCTGTAGCCTCCTGGCCAATCCCGTTATTTGGTCATATGTACCAACAACATTCAACATTGCCCGTTGGTCGCTTGCATGTAAGGCAATGTCGGACTGTCGAGCAGAAGGTCTTGATCCGCCCGCGCCAAAGTTGACCGAATTGACTACGCAACCAGCCTCCTCAGCTATGGTCTGCAGGTCGCTGAAGAACTCGGCTCCCTTCTCATGGGTGAATAGTGTGCGCCTCAATTGGCTGGCCTGCTCGCGCAGTTTCTCCACTCTCTTCTTTTTGCCGGCCAGGGCTGCGATAGTGGCCTTCTTTTCATCAAGAATCACATCTACAGTAGGCTCATAACGCTGCACCGCGTGCAGGTACGTGACATGTGGAGCCACTATCCAGTTATACAGAGCAATCGCCCCAATGAGAATTAGTGCGCCGAACGCAGCACTTCTCGACGAACTGCTCAGCTTGGCAATCTTCTCGACCGACACCCGTTATGTCCTTTCCTTCGGCACCAAGAAGCAACTGATCACATACCTGACCAATCCACGCGCTGTGTCGCCTTTTCCTGTCTCAACCAAAGACGCTGATTCCACGTGCCGTGATTTGTCCAGCATCCTCACAAACAGATGAACCGCTTCGTATGAGGTCGCCACACCTTGGAGTGACATTTCTGAACCCTTACGGCTGCGCAGGCTAGTCACCCGGAGAGTCCTGGGTGTCCCTCTCTTGATGTCATCAAGAAGGCCCTGCCAATCTACGCCGTGGCGTGAATCCAGAATCTCATTCAGGCGGACGCATTCATCGGATAGACGCACTATCTGTTCATCTATGGACCCTACTTCTCTGATCATCGCTCCAGTGTCATTCAGCAAGTTAGCAGACCGCTTCTGAGCGACTTTGGCGTTTGCCTTGGCGATAACATGCTCGAGCCCATAGACCGTCAATATCATGAGCAACACAAGCACCGCGGCGATATTGCCTGCGATGAGGGCGTGTTTTTTGAGAGACTTGACATCTGCCGCTTCTGGAGGAAGCAGGTTCATTCCAAGGCTCTCGTCGTTCTCGGCCAGAAGCTTCATGGCCAAACCAATCGCCGCAACCGAGCCCTGCGCGCCTCCCCGGGAAGCAGTGTCGCCGAAAGGAGTGTCCCCGACGGCAGTCTCGGCGGTTCTGAACTGCACATTGTCACCTTCGACACTCGCTTTGAGCGCTTCCTCGGCATCATCAGGCAGTTGCCCGGCATCGTCGGCGACAACCGTCACCTCCCACTTTCCGGAGTCGTCGGCGATATCAACCGCATAGAATCGAATTACTGCGTTGATCTCCTCGGCGAGGTGGTGGCAAATTCCGCCCGGCTGCGCATCTTCTTTGTCAATGGGTTTCGTCCTCACGAAATCCAAAGACACCTTCTTAAATACACATATCGTTAGCTCGCCGTCCCGCAGTATAGCCAGGAGAATATTGCAGTCGAATTTACCGGCTATCCTTTTGGCGCCAACCGCTCTGGCGTAAGCAAGCAGCGGTGGCTCGATGGCTTCTATGTGAAGACGGGCCTTGTTGATCCCTTTGACAATCGCTGCTACCTGCTGGTCTTCTGCGGCAGCGACCAGAATCCTGCCGTCTGCCTGGCCTGCTGAGCCAATCCCACAGAAGTCCGAAACTGTCCTTTTGCCCGACAAGACAACACATTGTCGCAACTGGCGCTGGACATACTGCCCCAAATTCGCCGGAACTGGGCCGGACATCTCCATAATCCGCACAACTGCAGGCCTCGCGAATAGGGATACTGCACTGGCGTCGGCGCGAATACGATTGCGAGTCTTCAGTTCCCTCAGGGCCTTGGATAAGATCGCAGGGTCTTTGATGCTGCCGTCTTCTATCGCTCCTTCGGGGACAGGGCCGCTGGCGCTCCGCAACAGGCTTATGCCCTTGGTGCTCTTCTCGAGCAACGCCAGACTAATTCGGCGTTCCGAAATGTCTATTCCCAAGGCCGTTTTACTTCCAAGTCTCATTCGTTTATCCTGAAGTCGTCGATCCGTATCAGATAGGGGGGACCGCTGCTTCCGATTGTTATGTCGGCCTCTACTCTGGCGATAAATCCCTGCGGTGAAGTTGCCGTGGACGTAATGGTGTCACCGTTGATAGTGACCGAATACGAACCGCCATTGAAAGGCTTATCATTGTAACCGCCGCTCCAGCTCGAATCCGCTCGAATTTCGGCCAGAGCATCATTCACACCGGCTTCCGCAATCACCAGGGCCTGCGCGGCAAAAACCTGATTGCTCATAACCTGTATCTCTTCCGTGTTTATCTCCAGCATACCCATGACAACTGCCGAGAGCAACGCCACGATGAACACCACCATAAGAAGCACCGAACCGTCATTCGTCACCCTGAGACTCATCTCGCAATCGACTCCTTAAGGGAGTATGGGCGGTGCTGCATCCAGCACCAAAGCCGATCCATCGTCACCATCCCCCTGATAAGCACAGAGACAGTGTCTATGGTCTAGCATGGACAAGGCCGGACGCAGCCCTTTCCTAGTATCGAACTCGAACTCCGATTCCTTGGTTACACTCCAGTCAGCGGCACTGACCCTCAAGACGGCCGCCCAACCGTCGTCGCTGTCACCCCTATAACCGCAGATGTAATCGGTGACATTTATCTTCGCCAGAGCCGCCTCCTCTCCCTTGGATGTGTCGTATTCAAGCGGCGCTGCTCGGGAGATCGTCCAGGTATTCACATTTACAGTTAGGACGACAGCAAAGCCATGGTCCCCCGGACCCGCGTAGGAACAAAGGTAACGGGTGTCTTCAATCTTCGCCAGGGCTGGCTGTCGTCCCTTAGAACTGTCATACTCAAAAGGCGTTTCCGCAGAGATCGTCAAGCTGCCGGTATCGACGGTCAGCACAGTAGCAAAGCCGTCGTCGTCTTTGCCGCCATAGGCGCAAAGATAGTGCGCGCTGTCAATCTGGCAAAGCGCCGGCTCTAAGCCTTTGTCCGTATCAAATTCAACCAGTGCCCCTTTATCGATTGCCCAGCCGCCACCAGGATCCACGGTGAGGATTGCGGCAAAACCGTCATCACCTTCGCCCTGATACGCGCACAAGTAATGCTCGCCGTCTATTCTGGATAATGCCGGATATTGACACTTGCGTTCATCGAACTCAAACGATTGCTCTCTGCTGACAGTCCAGGTACCAGGGTTCACTGTCAACACAGCAGCCCAGCCGTCGTCACCTTCGCCTCTGTACGCACAGAGGTAATGTGTTGGGTCTATCTGAGCTAAAGCGGGCTCCACTGCCTTGCTAGTATCATACTCAAAGGGTGTCTCTATAGAGAGCACCCAGCTGCCCTCGTTGACACTCAGCACCGCAGCCCATCCGTGACTGCCGGGACCATCCCAGGCACAGAGATAGTGTATCTCGTCTATTTTACACAGAGCGGGCGATTTGCCTGTTGACGTGTCAAACTCCGTCAAAGACCCTGATACTTCAGAAAGTAGCCAACCACTGTCATCATCCTGGTAGTTCGCCCGAATGTATGCGCACGTAGTGAACGTTTTATCCCGGCCAAGTGCAGATGAGTTGACGAGCGTTGTCTGCACTTGTACCAGCCGAATAGAGTTCACATCGGTCGTCAGGTTTGCAAAATCGTTGCCGTCATAGCAGGTGAACCGCAACTGGTTGACCGGACCAGCAAGGTCTGCGAGGTCCCCGACAGGGCCGAACTCCACGTAGGCGCTTATGCTATTGACATCGTACCTCAAATCAACACCGTCGGCATCCTGAAATTCGACGTACCCATTGGTTTCCGACGAGTCACTGACATCGGTTATTCGTGTGGCCTTTGACAGGTTGCGGTGCACGTGGTCGACGAGCACCCTTCCGTTCTGAAGCAGCTCGGCGTTCGCTTCTTGTGATCCCCAACTGTTGCGTATGGCCACGAGCATAGGCACCAGGGCCGCGAATGAAATAGTTATCACCGCCAGGGCCACGACCAGCTCCAGAAGGGTCGTAGCTCTGCACGACCGTCTCTTCTCGTTCAGGTACAGCATCTCTATATTCACCAGGCACAATTCTTGCGCTGTTGCCGGTTGTTTCGGCACAAAATGACGACGCCGTTATGCGAGTTTCGAGTTATCGGGCGATTAGTGTGAGAATGCTAAGCGTGGTGATAAACCCGGCTGTCCGACCACATTGGCCCGTTATTATCAGGCGTAGGTGTGCGAGGCACAATGAATATGCGCGGCCTGAAAGAGCAGTCCCATAAGTTCGGTTCATGGGCCATCCTCGCTGAAGGCAAGCAGATAGCCCCAGACCCAGTTCCTATGGGCCCGGCCATCTCCTGGCAACGTACGTCGTTAGGGTGAGTTCGACTTCGCCGGCCGCCAGGTCATTGTCGCCGTTGAGATCATAGCCAACGGACACGCTGATGGTCCTGAGATCCGGGCCTTGGTCATCGTTCGCTTTGCACAGGTATGAGCCACCCAAGGATGTCGAGTTCTCCGTGAAAGAATCGTCATAGTGATAAACCGAGCGGGCCTTTATTTCTTCGAGCTTGGCCTGGGCGAGTGCAAGGCTGCGGGTCTTTCGCTCGACAATCACCGCCGTATGAGTCGCGGTGCCCAGGGCCTTTAGAATCGGGATCAATGCGATGACCAAAAGGCCCGAGGCGACCATGACTTCCGTGAGGGTAACACCAGACGACCGATTGTGAGTCCTGCACCGGCCATTGGGTGTATTTCGCCCATGAATCGCCGATTCAACTCTGGTCAGTGTTCGACGCATTTCACTATTCCTGTTGCCGGAACAATGGTTATTGTAAAGGTCCTGCCCTCAGCGGAGACCGTCAGTTGCGTATGGCCCTGATCGCTGATATTCCCCAATGGGCCAAACCCGAACTTGTTATCACCGTAGCAGGTAACACGGGCGTCGATTGTGTGCGAAGCGAGCGTCTCACTGGTGTCCGCGTTCTCTATTTCGTAGCCTGTGTACGGACCGGGGCCGACCATCGTCAACTTGAAGCCCTTACTGTTGGTCGCTGCGTCGGAAATGGCGAGTCTGCGCGTCAGGCGAAGATCTGCGACGATCTTTCTTGCAACCCCCTCCGCCTCCAACCGATGCTGGGCACCAAACTGCAATCTTGGCACGACCACCAATGCCAGTGCAGCAAGAATCACTACGACCAGAATCATTTCTACAAGGGTGTGGGCTTTTCGCGTGTGCACAGAGTGTACTCACAAAAAAAACAACAAGGATGGACGCACGGTATGCGCTGCCGTCCTTGTTAATGTAACCTGTATTGAAACAGGACCAGAGTACTGGTCAGCCGCAGTTTTCCGTTAGTGGCTGTGCTCGTCAACTCGCTTATCCGAGTTGTAATTGTAGCCCGTGCCCCAGGGACATACAGGCGCTCCATCGGGGAAGTAATTAGCATCGGATGTAAGATCTGCCAGCGTAGCCGGCCAAGAGCCTTCGTTGGCGTAGTACAGTTCGATCTGCGAATTTACCAGGTCGACGTTTGTGCTACAGGCATTTGTCTTGGCGCTGCTCGCACTCTGGCTGATCCTCGGAATTGCAATGGCCGCCAGTGCCGCTAGGATCAGCACCACTACCAACAACTCGACCAGCGTAAAACCCTTCTTCAGTCGCATGTGATCTTCCTTTCCGAAAAGCTATTCTCAGCCTCGACTCTCAGTCATGGTATCGACCGGGAAGGTGTTACACTTTATGTGAAGACGGCAGAAAAACTTGTCGGGCCGTGCTGCTGCTCGGCAGAACACGCCTGTGCTCACACACAGCGATCTTATCGGATTCACTCGGAAGTTGTCCCTTAATCAGTCCCACCCTACATAACAATGGGCAACACAAGAACCCGCTGGTCAAACGGCTCGCAGGAGTCCACCTCAAGGTAAGTGCATCTGCCATTGAGGTATGTCAGTTGCCAAGAACTGACAGGTACTGCCGACGGCAGTCGCTTCAGAACACCTGTAGTTATAGGGCGTTTCAGGCGACGTCCAGGTCTGTCGCCGGGTTAGTGCGTGTGCTCCTCTACCCGATATCCGCCCTGCTGCGTCTGCATCTTATACTTGTCGTCAAACGGGCATGCAGGTGGGCCGTCGGGAAAATATTCTGTGCTTTCGGTGACCAGTTTCAAGTTATTGGGCCAAGACCCCGTGTTGTGCTGATACAGTTCTATCTGCTGATTCATTACGCCCACATTCGATTTGCAGGCATTGACCTTGGCAGATTTCACGGAGCCGGCTATCCTCGGAATGGTGAATACGGCGAGCGTTCCCAGAATCAAGACAACGACCAGCAGCTCAACCAGCGTAAACCCGTCTCTAGGTCGCATCCTAACTTTCTCCTCCCAAAGACCCTCACTTCTTGTCTCCCCACAGATCGGGACAACAGGGCCTCTGCGAAGGTCGGACGGACGGAGCCATTGAGGTAATCCCGAGTGCAAACGAGACCGCGGATACCCACCGTGGCGCCTATTGTGACAAGTGACTCATATAGTCAAATATCGGCATGTATATACCCATGACGACGAGTCCAATAACGGCTCCCAACAGAAGCGTGAGAGCCGGCTCAAGCTTTACGAGCAAGGCGCTTACTGCCCTGTCGATGTCACGATCGAGAAAATCAGCGCCCTTGTTCAGCATTTCCGGCAACACTCCAGCCTCCTCGCCTGAAGTGGCCAACTGAACGATCACGGCGGGGAAGATGTCGTGAGCCTGCATGGACTTCGCAACCGGGTTGCCTGCCTTTATCGATTGCTGCAGCGACTCGGTTATCTCGCTTACTCTGTGGTTGTGCGCGACCGCGCTTGCCACCTCCAACGACCGTACTAACGAGACCCCTACTGAAATCAGCATGGCAAACGTCCGCGTGAAATGCGAGACCACAACCATGCGATTGAGTCTGCCAAAGACCGGCATATTGAGTTTGAGCACATCCCATCTGGCTCTTACTTCGGGCTTTTCTAACAGGCGACGTAACACTGTCACGCCTGCCCCCACTGTGATGAGGATCGCCCACCACCAGTATTTGAGTACGGCGCTCAGGCTTACAAGAGCCTGCGTGAAAGCGGGCAATGACACATGCAATCGGACGTACAATTTGCTGAAAACAGGAACGATGAATATCAATAGGCCACCCACGACCAAAAGGCACACCGCACCCACCACCGCCGGATACACAAATGCGGATGTCACCTTGTGTCTCAGTTCGGCCTGCTTCTCGAGATATTCCGCGCTCATCTCGAGCGCCGTTGCCAGTTTCCCTCCAGTTTCACCGGCCTCGACCATGCCCAGGAAGAACTCTGAGAATATGTTGCTGTGCTTGGCAAAGGCATTTCGCAAGCTCGATCCGGTCTCCACACTGCGCCTGACATCTGTGATAACGGCCCCAAAGGCTTTATTATGTGCCTGCTCTTCCAGCGTCTCAAGACATCTTATTACCGAGAGGCCTGCAGCATACATGCCGGCAAACCGGTAGGCAAAGGCCACTACGTCCGAGCGTCTTATTCTCTTGAGCCTTTCTTTGCGTACCCCGGTGCGGCTGGCCTTAACGAGAGAATACCCGACCTTGTTCAGCTCGGCACGCAGCGCCGCCACATTCTCAATGTCACTGTACGTACCGGAGAACTCATTACCCACCCCGTCTTTGGCTTCATACTCGTAGGTAGCCATTACTCTCTTCTCACATCCACCACCCGCATCAGCTCGTCCAGCGTTGTCACACCATCGAGGACTTCTTTGACCGCGCTTTCGCGAAGGCTCGTCATGCCTTCTGTGATTGCCTGCTGCTTGATTGCGTCCTCGTTGCTTCCATCGAGAATCATCCTGCGAATCTTTGGAGAAACAGACAGTATCTCGTAGATGCTTTTGCGCCCGCGGTAGCCTGTTTGATAGCAACTGCTGCACCCCGTGCCTTTGAACAGTTGCATCTCTTTGTTCACATAAGAGTCACCGAAAACAAACCGTAGTTCTTCTTCTGAAGGGTCATATCTTTGTTTGCACTTGCTGCAGGATGTTCCTACGAGCCTCTGGCCCACGGCGCCCAAGAGCGTCGAGCCAACGAGATAAGGCGGTACGCCGAGGTTGATCAGACGAGATATTGCGCCCGCGGCGTCGTTCGTGTGAAGTGTACTCAGAACCAGGTGTCCTGTTGAGGCAGCGCTCACTGCTATTTCCGCTGTCTCAAGATCCCGTATCTCACCGATGAGTATGATATCAGGGTCTTGCCGCAGTATACTCCGCAGCGCGCCGGCAAATGTCATCCCCGCGACCGGCTTGACCTGCACCTGGTTGGTGCCCTCCAGACGGTACTCGACCGGATCCTCAACAGTGACTATATTCCTGGTCGGCTCGTTGAGTAATTGAAGAACAGAGTATAACGTGGTGGTCTTGCCGCTACCGGTTGGGCCGGTTAACAGCAACATACCGTAGGGATTGCTGACCAGTTCTCTAAATTTGCGATTGTCTTCGGGCGAGCTGACAACGGCGTCAAGCGACCACTTATTCGCATTCTTGTCGAGGATTCTGATGACGATCTTCTCGCCTCCTATGGCCGGCAACGACGAAACCCTCAGGTCATACTCTGTGCCGCCGTGCCGCATCGTCATGTGCCCGTCCTGGGGGACCCGTCGCTCGGAAATATCCATATCCGCCATAATCTTGATGTGCGATACGACCTCGAGCTGGGCTGACGCCGGCACATCTATCGCCCGTCGCAGAATCCCGTCCGTGCGGTACCGCACTCTGACATCACCATCCTGCGGTTCAATGTGTACGTCACTCGCGCGGGCGTCAATGGCACCTCTTATGACAGAGGAAACAAGCTTAGTTATGGGGTCGTCGGATACCTTCGCTTTTATCTGCTCGGAACCATCTCCCTGGGGACTCCGAGCATCTTGCTTTAGGCGCATCGAGGCAATGGCTTGCTTGGTGACACTTGCGACGTCGAAATGATAGTTTATCGCCTGCCTTATTGCTCTGGGTGTGGCGGCAACTGGCACAACCTCATATCCAGTCCTCATTTCGATCTGATCGCGGATAGCCAGATTCAGAGGGGAACTCATTGCCACAATCAGGCTACTGCCCTCTTTTCTCATCGGGATCGCGTTGTGTTGATTAGCCACCTCATAGGACAGCAAATGAGCCACCATCGGATCAACCATTTCAGGTGAAAGATTTACAAATTCGATCTTGTTGGCAACCGCCACAACCTCGGTGAGCTGGTCCTCATCAAGGAGCTCGTCCTCTTTCAATATGCTTATTAGGCTCTGCCCGGTCTGTTGTTTCCGGTCGATAACAGCGCAGAGAGCCGCTTCAGAAACGATCTTCTGTTCGCGGAGAAACGATATTATCGGATCGTCTTTGTCCATAGTCACACCATCTGCACGGAAACACAATTTGCAGTCAATATCGACACGGACTGCTGATGACTTGAAGGCAACAGGACGTTGCGGCAATTTTCTCACCTGCCCCACCCCGGCCTGAATACTGACAGGAACTGCCCACAAAAGCTCGCTACGTGACAACAGAAACCCGATTCGCCGAAGCGGGGGTACTATCGTCAAAACACGTAGGAGCTCACCTCTTTTTTTATGCTTGATTCCGCCGATGGTCTAACCGATATAATAGGTGAAATCCGTACAAACGGAGGCATGCTCCGTGAGCCGGCAAAAGTCGCGAGCGAAACTGCACCGTGGTGTACTGACACAGAATCGGCAGTTTGTGGCCGCCCGCGACCCAAAATGAGAACGGCTCACAGACAGCAAAAGCCATGCATAAATCGGTTACGTACGTTCTAATAGGCGTCGCTGGCGTGGCAGTTGCCGTTGCGCTCGTTTGGACTGCAACGTCGCGCACGCGCACTCCCCAAATTGAGGATATCTTGGCAGCGTATCACGATGAACTCGAATATGGCGGGCTGACGATCAGTTACCCACTTGATGAGACTGTTTTCCCTCCGGAAATCGTGGCCCCCACTTTCCGCTGGCAAGACGAAAGTGCCGAGTCCGAAACGTGGCTCGTGACAATCAGATTCGAGAACGGTGAGGAGCCTCTGAGTTTCCTCGCCCACGACCGGCAGTGGACCGCAAGCCCGGAAGACTGGGAAATCGTAAAGCACCGGTCGCTCGAGAACTGGGCAAGGGTGACCATACTGGGCGTGGGTCCGTCGGTCCCGGCTAAAATCTTCTCCGGGTCCCATATCTCGATCATGACCTCAGCCGACGAAGTAGGCGCACCGTTATTCTACAGAGAGGTCAACCTGCCCTTTCTCGATGCGGTCAAAGATCCTTCGCACATCCGCTGGCGTTTTGGGACGATTTCTTCGCCAAAAGGGCCTCCGGTTGTCCTGCAGAGCTTGCCCGTCTGCGGTAATTGTCACTCATTCAACAAGACCGGTCAGGCTCTCGCTATGGATGTGGACTACGCCAACAGCAAAGGGTCGTACGTTATTACGCGGGTCGCCCAAGAGATGGTTCTGGCTACAAGTGACATCATAACCTGGAATGACTACAAGAAAGAGGACGGAGAACAGACGTTTGGTTTGCTTTCTCAGATCTCGCCCGACGGCAGATTCGTGGTCAGTACGGTAAAGGACAAGTCGGTTTTTGTGCCCCGTCCGGACCTCGCTTTCTCTCAGCTGTTCTTCCCACTCAAGGGTATTCTTTGCGTATACGACAGGCAATCACGAACGTTTCAGGCATTGCCGGGAGCAGACGATCCGCAGCACGTGCAGAGCAATCCGACATGGAGTCCGGATGGCAAGCACATCGTCTTCGCCAGAGCCAAGGCATACGACCTCAAGAACACCCGCGGCAAGGGCAAGTTGCTTCTGACTCGCGAAGAATGTAAGGAATTTGTCGAAGACGGAAAGCCCTTTCTGTTCGACCTCTACAGGATTCCATTCAATGAGGGAGGAGGCGGCAAGCCTGTGCCGCTCGAAGGGGCCTCTAACAACGGCATGAGCAATTTCTTTGCGAAATATTCGCCCGACGGCAGATGGATTGTGTTCTGCAGGGCGAAGAGCTACATGCTGCTTCAGCCCGACAGTGAGCTCTACATCATTCCTGCTGACGGAGGAGAAGCCAGAAGGTTACGCGGCAACACAAATCGGATGAACTCCTGGCACAGTTGGTCACCGAACGGCAAGTGGCTTGTTTTTTCCTCAAAGGCTTATTCGGACTACACCCAATTGTTCCTCACCCACATCGATGACCAGGGACGCAGTACCCCCCCTGTCACACTGTCACACTTGACCGCCCCGGACCGGGCCGCCAACATACCCGAGTTTGTCAATGTCGCGCCTTCGGCCATCAAGAGAATCCGCGAAGATTTCTTGAACGATTACTCCTTCGTAAGAGCCGGCAACGAGTTCTACAGACGGGGCGACATGGATAACGCAATCGAAGAATACCAAAACGCGCTGGAATTGAATCCCGACAATGTCGACGCCCATCAGAAGCTCGGATTTCTCCTGTTCAACGTCAAAGGAATGCAGAAAGATGGATACGCCCACTTGACCAAGGCCCTCCGTCTTGATCCACGAAACGGTTTTGCCCACCACGATCTGGGCATGGCGCTTTTGCACAGGAGCGAATTTGACCCGGCGATCAAACATCTCGCAGAGGCTTTGCGGCTTATGCCGAATGGCTTCGACAAGCAGTACGACGCCGCGAACATGCACCGCCACCTCGGACAGGCACTTCACCAGAAAGGCAAGCTCGACCAAGCTCGGACGCATCTGGCCAAGGCGATCGCCCTTGACCCAAACGATGCGACCGCTCACTATATCCTGGCCATAGCGGTCGCCGAACAAGGAGATCTTAACGAATCCCTGGGCCATTACCACAGAGCCATACGACTGGAACCGAAAGTCGACACATCACCATCGCTGCACTACCTTTTTTCAGTGAGATATGCCGAAGCACGCCGGTTCCAGGAGGCTATTCAGTCCGCCGAGAAGGCCCTCAGACTTTCCCGTGCTGCCGGTGAAGACAAACTCGCAGCCCATATCGAGCAACAGCTTGTACTCTATGGGCGGGCAAATAAATCCTTGAAAAGTCGATAGCAGGTACTATAATCCGTACAATCGAGGCTCGTTTTCGCCAAAAAGTCTCAGCTTTGCAGTTAAGGTAGGCCGCTCTTTCAACGATGTAAGTACATGTAATTTATGCCCCCTGCGGCAGTTACGCCGGATATTGCAGGAGGCGGCCGATAGCCGGCGAAAGGCAGTAGAGCAAGAATGGCCGTAAACCTGGACACACGAAGTATCGAATCTTCTGTCGCAACCGAAATATACATTTCGGCCACGCCGACCCAAAATGCGCCGCCCCGGGACCAAGCGCAGGAGATTTTTTCCGGCATCCGCGACACAATTCAGTCAAAAGGAGCCCGTATCCTCCAGGAGCGCATTTTCGTGGCCCGGGACATAGCGGATATTGTCTCGGAGGCACGAGTCACCGCGTACGGTGACATTGACGACGGAGTGGCTCCGAGCATTCTGATTTGTGACGAGGGCAGCATCGGGCCCGTTGCCGGCGCGCAGGTGCACGCGATCTGCGGTGACAAAAACCCGGAAGTGGTCAGCTCGGGTGGGAACCCTTGCGGGCGAATCTTCCGTGGATCCGGCCGGACATATCTCACCCTGTCAGGAATATCGGCCCCAGAGTTCTCGGAGGCAACTGAACAAGCCCAGGCTATGATGACCAAGGGCGAATCCGTCCTGAGGCAATTTGGCGTCGATTTTCTCTCGGTGCCGCGCACTTGGATGTGGCTGTGTGATATTCTCGCATGGTACGATGATTTCAACCGGGTCAGAAACGAGTTCTTCTCCGAACGTGGCCTGATTGGTGAGGGCACCCGACAGTCAATGCCAGCCAGCACGGGTATAGGCCTGTGCTATCTGGACGGAAGCAGCTGCGCCATGGATTTGGCCGCTGTTTTGGAGCCAAAGAACTCGACTGAATATCTTCAGGCGATCGGAAAGCAGCAGTGCGCGTTGGAATACGGCTCAGCTTTCTCGCGGGCCTCGCAAGCCGTCACCCCAGCGGGCCGGACCGTCTTCGTCTCCGGAACCGCCTCCATCGATGCCGAAGGCGCCACCACAAATATCGGTGACGCTCTTGGCCAGATAAATACAACCGTAGAAAATGTGCGGGCAGTCCTGAGCGATATGAATGTCGGCGATGAGGACGTGGTCCAGGTAGTTGCCTACTGCAAGACGCCCGAGGTCGAGAAGATATTCCGTGGGATAAAGGGCCACCTTCCCTGGCCGTGGGTAACGGTATTGTGCGATATCTGCCGGCCGGACCTGCTGTTCGAAATTGAGGCCGCTGCTCTGACACCGATCAAACCAGAGTAGTACTCGCACCGGTCGGTGTGCATCCTTGCTCCCTCATTATTGAGCCTTATCCTGCACACATAACCGGCCCATCATTCATCCCGGCTCAGTTTTCTTACTAATGCCGTGTACCTCGGATCTGAGCGAATACTGTCAAGCAGTGGGCCTATTTTGATGTGGCACAGCCACTGATCCTGTCACTCATCCAACGCCCTTCAAGCATCGCCCCAAGTCAATGATACACGGCAAGGCTCGATTTGTCGGCGCTATCAATCATTTGCCGGCGGCACGAGCTGTTTCAATTGCTCGAACCAATTGAGCACAACGTTCAACTGAGTCACCGGCGTAGGCCGTTCGTCGATCTGCCTCATCATCAGGAACTGGTTGCGCTTTCCTGAGTAGTCGTAGTTTCGATGTCCGGGGAACGCCGTTGTCAAATACACATCTTCGAAGAGGGCCTCTCTGCTTATGATGTCAAATTCCGGCTCGGTTCGTATTCTGGCCCTCCACATCTGTCCGCCACCGCGGTAAAACAGTTCCAGCTTTTGCCTGTTTGGTCCCCACATGACCTCGCAACCACTGCCGATTCTTTCTGCTTGGCCCTCTTGGAATGGTCTGACGTACACGTCTCTCTGGCCCAGCTCATCTGATGTGTAAGCAATCCATCTGCCGTCGGGAGAAAACGCAGCACCCCATTCACTACAGTGCGACGTCTCTGTCCATTCGATGCGGTTCCCGGTCTCCGGTTCGATTATCCAAATATCCGAAGTCTGGGCCAGATGGGTTTCACTGACATGGTGGACAGTCAAAGCCAGGTACTTGCCGTCAGGCGAGAAGGAACACGGCTGCTCTGAATTGAGTGTCTTCAGGAGCAGCTCAGGTTTATCGGTGCTATCGAACAGCTTCCAGAACACGTCTGGAGGTGAATCCGCACCCAGACTGTAGAACGCCAGGTGATTTCCCGGCTTGGGCTGCCAGACCGCACCACTCTGGTATCCCGTCATGTTAGCGAATGGCCGCGAGTATCCAGTTCCGAACTTGTATAGCAACAGATTCGTCTCGTCGGCAGTCGTCAGAGCTATCCAGTTCTCGTCCGGAGAGAGCCGCGGCCGGGACCATTCATCATAGTATCGTATCGACTGCGGGACGGGAGCGGCAGCAGCGGCCGGTTGATTTGGATCGACCCAGACCAATTCGCTTTGGATAATTCCCAGAGGGAAAGACCCGGAGGCATAGACGAGCGTCCCCTCCTCTCGGGAGAACGCGAATTGCGCACCGCCGTATATTGTCGTGCCGAGGTCCCCCAGCACGATCTGTGGCTCCCCACGGATCGATTCGGGGCCAGGACGGTCGATATCGAAGGGCACCGCCTGAAGAGACCCCTGGCGCATAAAGACTATATGGCCGGTGGCAGGTACATAGCGAGCGAAGCTGCTGTTGCTAAGCAGTTCCTCAGGCTGAGCAACGTCCTTCCATTTGACCTTTGTTCTATAATCCGTGCAACTGTCCCCGCCCCAGACGGTGTAGAGTATTCCCTTACCTTCGGGCAGGATATCCGGCCAGAGTTGTCCGTGCTCATCGTTGTTCGGGTCCAGCCGTGCCGGGTATTCGAGGACATTGCCGTCTCCGAAGGCGGCAACGCTTACGACGCTCTGATGATGTATGGGAGAGAACACGATGCGATCATCTTGCGACCAGCATCCGCCGCATGGTAGTGGAGGTACCCTGCAGATAAACTCGGGTTGCCCCCCACGTACCCGCACTCGCTTGAGTGTAAACTCCGCCGTTGATTCGTCCTCTGCGAAAAATCCGATCCACTGCCCATCCGGCCTGAAGAACGGACCGCACGCGCCCTCTGTCCCGCGGATGGCCCTGGGAGGCTTCGGGTCGTGCATCATAACGCGAATGTAGAGGCGCCGGGTACCGGCGGAATCTACACCGACATACGCAAGATATCCGCCGTCCGGTGATAGCGCGACCGAGCCGCCCCTGGACATCAACAATGTACTCTCGAGCAACGGTTCAACGAAGACCCTCTTCGCCTGTGGTACAGGAAGACGTGTCTTCTCAAGGGAGCTCCAGAGTGACGCTCCGGCCAGTAGAGCGCCCAGAATCAGACAAGCCAGGCACAAGGGTACAACCAGTCGTAGCGATATCGGTCGCGCACGTCCGGCTTCGGTTGCCTGCTCACCCCGTGAGCTTGCGTCGGGGCTGATCGCATCCGAGAGTTCTATTCGCGCATCACCGATGTCTTGGAGCCGCCTCTTGAGGTCTTTCTGCAGACAACGATGCAGCAGAACCCGGATGTTGCGAGGCGTCGCCGACGGAAGCTTTGCCCAATCGGGCTCACTTCCGAGGATCCGAGCCACCGTGTCGGACTCCGTCTCTGCCCCGAAGGCGGCTTCGCCTGTCAAGGATTCGTACAAACAGCAGCCGAACGCCCAGATGTCCGTGCGTTTGTCAACGGACATGCCGCGAGCCTGCTCCGGGCTCATATAGGCGGGCGTCCCAATCATGCGGCCAGGCTCGGTGACTGTGCTCTGCGCGTCCCGAGCTTCACCGCTCACCGCTTTGGCAACGCCAAAGTCGAGCACCTTGACTCCTCCCTCCTCGGTAATCTTGATATTCGCCGGCTTCAGGTCGCGGTGGATAATCCCGTGCTCGTGGGCAGCAGCGAGCGATTCAGCGGTCTGTTCGCCGATTGACAGGGCCTCTTGTAGTTTGAGTGGGCCTTTGGCCAGGCGATCTGCCAGCGTATCACCGGGGATGTACTCAAGGATCAAATAGCCCGGGCCCTGGTCGCTTTCGATTATGTCGTGGATTGTTGCGATATCCGGGCGGTTCAAGGACGCCAGAAGCTTGGCCTCTCGCCGGAACCGCGACTGGGCCTTTGGATTGTCCGCCAGTCCAGGTGGAATGCTTTTGATAGCGACCATCCGGTCAAGCTTGGTGTCACGGGCCAGGTACACCACTCCCATGCCGCCCCGGCCCAGCTCCTGCTCGATGCGGAAGTGCCCAATCTGGCTGCCCGGCCCTATTCCCGATCCTTCGAACGACCGGGTAGGGGCCGCTCCTTTGCCGTTAGGCTGTTTGCTGTTTTGCTCTCTGGCCCCAGTCATTGAAACCCCTCGCGACCCAATGTCTCAGCGAGAGACTGTTTGACCTACCATACCTACTCCTTACAAATCTCGCACAATATTATAGAGGACCACCGGACGCTTGCATAGGAACTTCCGGCCCATCGGCTCTGAGATTCCGGAGTAGGGACGTCTTACAGGTTTGCTCGCAAGTGGCAACCTGGGTATAATGGCCTGGCAACGAAGATCATTTTAAGGGGTCGAGATTATGGACACGCGCAAACAGATCACACGTCGCAAGTTTCTTGGGGGCATCGTCGCAGACACAACCGCGGCCGTCGCGCTGCCGGGTTTTGCAGCCGATGCGGCAGGCGCGATGCCAAAACGGGTACTTGGGCGGGCCAAAGAGAAAGTCTCAATCCTCGGTCTCGGCACGGCCCCAGTGGGTGAAGGACCCATAGGAGTCCAGGACGGTATCCGGATATTCAGTGAAGCCATCGACCGTGGGATAACGTACATCGATACTGCGAGGATATACGGCAACGCCGAGGAAATACTGGGTCACATTATTCCGAAACGCCGTGACGAGCTCTTCATAGTGACAAAGGTCTCGACCCACACAGCCGAACAAGCGGAGCGATCTCTGAGCGAATCGCTGCGTCGCCTTAAGACCGACCACGTCGATCTCTTGCACATCCACAGTATCGGCAGCAAGAAGATCGACCGGGTTTTGGCCAAAGACGGTGCCCTCGAGTATCTACTGAAGCAAAAGGAGACCGGCAAGATCCGCTTCATCGGCATCTCGGGGCACAACCGGCCGCCCAACTTTCTCCGGATGCTCGAGACCGATCAGATCGACGTGATCATGTGCGTGATGAATTACGCCGACCGGAACATCTACGATTTCGAGAGCAAGGTTTTGCCCGAGGCACGAAAGCGCAACGTCGGCTGTGCGGCTATGAAGGTCTACGCCGGTATCAAGGGCGGATTTCGCAACCATAGGAGCGGCCATATCGGCTGTGTCACCGAACCTGCTTACATGCCGCAGGCCCTGGCCTATGCGCTCGACCTTGAGGGCGTAGGCGTGGCCGTCGTCGGCCCATACACGGTCGAGCAAGCCATACAGAACGTTGAGTTCGCCCGAAAGTATGCCCCGCTTTCACAAGAGCAGCGCACGGCGTTGCTGCAATACGGCAAGAAGCTGGCGCCAAGCCTGGGCCCACGCTATGGGCCGGTCGCGTGAAGATCACTTGTTTTCGCCGACTGCGACAAGATGCCGCCTCGTTCGAAAGTATAACGTCCCCTGGGAAATGGCGGGCGTTGCCATGCAGATGTCACCCATTCGGTTGACGCTCAGTAACTTGAATTTGGGCCCTGCTTGCACAACATATATGTCACCCTTCTCGGCAGCACAGTAGATTTTGCCGTCTCCGGCAACCGCAGAAGCTGAAACGGGGACGGATGAGGAACCGAGGTTTTCGCGATATACCTGCTTGCCCGTCTTGCTATCAAAACAGGTCAATCTCCCGCTGCTTGAGCAGCAATAGAGAAGCTCGTCATAAACGATCGGTGTCGGGATGTAGTTGCCTCCCCTCTTATGGCTCCACCCGATATGCTGGTTGCTCGACTCATTGTCTGCGAGTGAGATATCGCCGATTGCCGAGGTCCGAATCGCGTAGATGGGAGAGAAGCCTCCGTGCGCGTTGGTGATGTAGACCAAGCCGTTCGCTACGATAGGCGTCGGAACCGGAATGTCACCACGTCCCTTCATCTTCCATAGCTCTTCTCCCGTCTCAACGTCGTAGCCGCCGATGTGTTTGAATCCGTTAACGATTACTTGCGACCGCCGCGGGCCGCTGTGGATGGTCGGCGTGCCCCAGGTCGGAACATCATTTCTGTTTGTCTTCCATATCTGAGAGCCGTCCTTGAGATCGAAAGCCGCGACGAAAGAGTCCTCCTGAACATCACATTGAAGAATAACCGTTTGCTCATGGATGACGGGCGAGCTTCCGCCCCCCCACTGGGCGGAGCGGCTTCTGTAGTAACCCCAATCAAGTTTTCCGAGGTCCTTCTTCCATATGGGAGTTCCCTGCATGTCATAGCAATGCAAGCCTTCGGAACCGAAGAAAACAACAACGTAGCTCCCATCCGTGCAAGGTGTAGGATTGGCATGGCTGGATTTGGGATGGCGTTTTACTCTCGGTCGTCCTGTGTGACACTCCCGATCCCACAGAATCCCACCTGTCCTTTTGTCTACACAGTAAAGCCGCCAACTGAGAATATTCTCCTCCTTTACCGATTTCACATCACCGTATAGCCCCACCTTCAACTTTGCTTGTCCCTTGTCCCTAACCGCGGTCGTAACAAAGATGCGCTCACCCCATATAACCGGGCAGGAATGACCGAGCCCTGGGATAGGGGTCTTCCAGCGGATGTTCTCCGACTGTTCTGCGTTCCACTTGACGGGCAGAGGATACCCTTCCGCCACCCCGGTTGCTGCGGGACCGCGAAAGGAGGGCCAGTTCTGATCCGCACACAATCCCTGTGTCAAGAGGAAGGCGAACACGAAAACTATACATGCACCGACGCAACGCTGCCCCGGGGCTGTTGAAACATAATACATCACTTGCCCTCCCTTCGTGGAAATGGCTTTCGCATCTCTTCGCCGAACCGGGAACTGCGAATGTCTTCTTCGAGCCCGGTACGAACGGTCAATGGCTGATACAATTCCGGCCGGCGAGTCTTAATCCATCTCGCGCCGGTGCAGTTCTCGCGCAGTGCCGCACTCAGGTCGGCGACAACCATGCAGTCGTCGGCCTTCCACGTCTCCGCGATGATCCGCCCGTACGGGTCCAGGATCATGGCGTTGCCGGTCCTGATCTGATCGCCGTCTACCCCGACGCCGTTGCTGAAGATCAGAAAGAGCCCATTGTCATGAGCGCGCGCCCGCAGCCACGTCATCAGCCACTCCCGGCCCTTCGGTCCCTTGAACTCAGCCTCTATCGCCTCGGGGTTCTGTTTTCGATTGTCCCACAGTGACTTCTCGATCAGTCCCATGCAGTGCGGACTCGGCGTCTTGCAGCCGCCGGTTTGATGCGGCGCCAGCAGAATCTCCGCTCCCTTCAGGGCCGCAATGCGCACGTTCTCACCTATGTTGTTATCGTAGCAGGTCAGCACCGCAATCCTGCAGCCATGAGGGCTGTCAAATACCGTGTGCTCGGCCCCGCAAGCCAAGTGCTCACTGATGAAACAGTGGATCTTCCGGTGCCGCTGAAATTGCCCATCCGCCATAGCGACCACATACGTATTGTACAGCCTGCCGTCGGTGTCAATCTCCACAAGGCCCGCCCCGATCGTCATGTTGTGCTGCTTTGCCATGTTCATCAGAGCTTCTGACGACGGCCCTGCCGGAACCGGCTCGGCCAGGGCCTCAAGCTCATCACGCGAGAGCTCGCCGAGAAACCAATAGCCCGTTATGCAGCATTCGGGCAGCGCGATTAGCTCAACACCCTGCCCCGCTGCCTCCGCGACGAAACGCTCGACCTTGCCAAGATTGGCGGCTTTGCCTGCCGGAGCGTGCTCGAATTGAACCGAGGCAACACGAATATCTCTCATAACCGATCACTCCATGATTGTGAGTGGCTGACTAACGGCTCAAAACGCAAGACTACACTCTCGATGGGCAGTCCACCAACTGGTATCGCGGCGCGGCGAATGCGAGTAATCTAACATCTCTCACGCATCGCGCCAAACAACTGCTCCACCCGCGGGCATGACCCAGTCGCCGGCCGGCAAACGCGCCCTCTTGGCTGGCGGCGAAAAACCGGACTTCGCCATTTATTCTATTGCAGGACTCACGACCGGCGGATATATTATCCTTTTTCTGGTCGAACGCGATTTTGTTCCGGGCCAGCATGTTGCCGTAAGTCTTTATGCGGCTGATATTTGTGGCGGCGTAGCCAAGAGGCCTAAGGCGACGGTTTGCAAAACCGTTATTCGCCGGTTCGAATCCGGCCGCCGCCTTTTCTTTTCGGGGGTGACAACCGATGACACGGAGGAGGGTTTTTCGGGAGCTAACGTATCTTCCGGCACAGATTTGCCGGCAGCATCAGACTCTCGGCGTGGTCGGGTTTGTTCCAGGGTTCGTAGCGTTTGATCAGGTTGCTCCGCGAGTCTATCCTTGCGGCACTCATCGGTTGTCTCCGGAGAAGACACCCGTCGCGCGCAACGCAGCGCGGATAATACAACGGGGCCCATGCCAAACCGGCATAGGCCCCGAATTCATGCACCTACTTCAGCCAATTACGTGGCCCCGCTGCAAGACCCTACGGCGCGGGCCATGACAGCTCATCAAGCCACGTATCACCTAAGATCGCAACGTCAAGGAAGTCAACGGCGTCGTCCTCATTCAGATTAGCCGGAAGAGCACCTTTGGATTCTGCCACAGCTAAAAGGGCAGGATTGAGCATAGCCACGTCGGCTGTACTCACGTCAAAGTCAGCAATCCGGACGAATCCTCGATAGTAGTCGCCCGGCACATAATGCTTTGCCCATCCGGCGGCACTTCCGTCGCTAATTGTGGCCAAAACTGTGAGGTTCTCAGTTATGGTGGGAGGGGTCGCCCGCAATGATGGCCACGTCTGGGTCAGCCCCCACTCGATCCCGGCGGCGGTAAGGGCCACTTGCTCCCCGGTGTCGTTGGTGCCACCGGAGGCATTGAATCCCAGCACATTGGTTGCTCCAGCACCGCCCCATGTGGGCGCCGAGGTACCATCAGAGAGACCCTGGTAGTAAATCGGCCAATCCTAATACCACACGACTTTGCCACCTGCATCCAGATATCTTCTAATCGTGCAAGTGTCATCCATCGTCTCTGCAACCGTGTCCGGCACGATGTCTTTGCAGAACACGACGACGCTTAACGCTCCATCGGCGATGCGGGCATCCATCCACGTCTTGAGCTCGTTCGCATTGAGAACCGTGTAGCCGTTAAGAGCGAGATAGTCTCGCACGGCTACAGTGACTTCGACTTCAGCCCAGGCCGACGGATATGCCGCGTCCCAATATGCAACGCGATGGGCCCAATCCCGGGATTCCGCCTCAAACGACCACTGGTTTGCGAATACGCCAAAGTCTCTATTGTCAACCTTGCAGTCGAACGGCTCGGCGATATCAGCGTCCGGTCTCAGCTTCGAGGCGACACATCGCGGCCGATGAAGCCTGATGTCATCGATGAAGAGGTCACCTGTAGGACCGGCAATTGGACTGAGCCTATTGCCGACACCGACGTAGATCTTCTTTATAGAGGTAAGACTCACAGGCGCGAAGTCGCTGAGATCGAAATGAACCTCTTGCCAGCTACTCATCAGCACCAGGTTGGGATTGGTATCGGGAACGTCCACGCGAGTACCGGC
>CP070675.1:3028853-3037999 GCA_020352215.1 Phycisphaerales bacterium | reverse complement strand
AAAGTCGCCCGTTCAGCCATTTCTTGAACGGTCAAGCCTGCGCGTCCTATTTCATGACGAACCGTCACGTCTGCAACCGGCATTTCGTGTGATCCTGGTAGAGCAGACAGATTCCAGCCTACAGTCGGAAGCTCACCCTGAGTCCTTGACAGATGATCGATGGTCAGAGCGGTTTTCTGGTTAGTGATGAATTCGATCTTGACAATAGACTGATCGTTCTTATCCACGGATAGTTGGACATAGGGAGTCCCCTTATCCATGATATCAAGATAGCTAAGTTTGTATACGTGTACGGCTTTGCCTCGAATGGTGGATTCTGTGGGTTTGCCCCGAATGAGTATGTCCTTCACCTCTAACAGTTTCCTAACCTCGGTGCTTGTTGATCCGAGAAATCCAGCGAGATTCTTGGGAGCAGAGAAAGAGGCAGTGACCGGATCGCTCTGGACAATCAGATTTCCTTGCTCATCACGCTGGGCCAGATAAACACGGTGTCCATCAAAGGAATGGGCGAAGAGCGCGCGATCGGTTCGAGTTAATAGTCGGGCATACCTTCCTGTGCTGGGATCGTACCAGATATGATCCTCAATCGTAGCCTCCCCAGCCGGGGGATCCACTAATTCCAAGTGGTGGTTATGACGATACCCATCCGGATCTAAAGAAAAGAACTCCATTCCACGCGGTGTCAATAAGCGGTGATAAAAAGCGTCGAGATTAGCCTGGTCAAAGTTCGATTCCAGATTCTCCATCAACATCCCCAAGTCATTGGCGTCATGTTGGGGGGAAATCACGATTTGATTTACAATGTGTACGGTTTGCTCGCCGGTGAACCAGGCATTTTCAGTTGCAGTCGCCGCATTGAGCAGGGACAAGACCGTGGTCGTTCCTCCTGAATTACCCACACTCTGATTATACGCCCAGATAGCACCGACAATTACGGCAATCACAGCTGCTGTACGTGTAATAGGACTTCTCATAATGCGTCTCCATTTCGAGACAGAGTCTTTCTGCCTGGCGGCAATCTGAGTCTGTCTCATTACAGTGGAGGCATCGTGAAAGATACGCTCATCCGCGCCGGTCCCCGGCCCTTCCTCGGGAAAGGCTTCTTGTATTAGTTGCTCTATCTGGTCCGGCCGGTTCATCGTTCTAATTCTCCATTTAGCCGGGCTTGCAGCTTTCGCAGCCCATAACGGTAGCGACTTTGAATGGTATGAATAGACACTTTGGATATTCTGGCGATCTCACGAAATCGCAGGTCACCCAGGACGTGCAAGGCAATCACTTGCCGTTGCTCTGCGGGCAGTTGCCGTAGGGCCGATATCAGCGTCTCAAGTAATTCGCTGCGCTGGGCCGCCTGAACCGGGTGATCTTCTTCCTGATGTGAGATCCGGGCCTCTCGCAATCTTGCGGGATCCACGGGTCGGGCCTGCTGGTTAACATTGCGTGCCCGATTGGCCACACATATCGCCAAGTAGCCTTTAAGCGATCCTTTGAGACGGAATCGTCCTGACTGAGCTGCAAACTGGACAAACACATCATGAAGTACGTCCTCACTCCGGGCCGGGTCATTCAGCAGTGCCCGGGCTACCCTGCTCAGAGCGATCTTATACCGCTCATAGATGCAGTGTAGCGCCTCGGATTGGCCTGCATTCAACCTCCGGATTAGTTCTTCTTCTTCATTCACAGACGGGCTCGCCCAACATTACGGTAAGATCATACCGACGATCGTTACCCTGGAAACAGATGATGAGGTGATATTAGTTTAACAGAATAGAGTTTTTTTCCCAGGGAGTGCTAATGAGCTTGCTTTTGTGGATGTAAACGTCATGCGGAGTGAGGTGTGAGGTGTGAGGTGTGAGGCCGTCAGTCATCCAAAAGGTTCAGACAGTCAGGAGTACGGCAGGAAGAATACGATAACGCCTTAGCAATGTCACCGGCAAAATGAAAGAGCAGGCGGCTGGTAGCTTCAGAGAATTGTCGGCCTTTCTTCACCTCGGGCATTGAATCCTCTACACGATCATCGCCCTCTGCATAAAGTGTTCATGGAAAGGCACTTGTGCAGCAAGAATTTTTCCAGGATTGCCAGATAACGGGGTTTCGGGTTGTAGTCGGGTTGTACAGATTTGCGGAAGAAGATGGGAGGTGGAGGTGACGTCCTCTTACGTGTCAGAATATTGTGGCACCCCTCAATCGAAAGAGAGGAGAAACAGAGAATGCAAAGTATGCCTAATTAATAGAGCTTTACGCCTACTGACCAACATGTCACTGTGTGTTCAAGCCGTTTACTCTTTTATAATCAGATGAATTCTATGATTTCAATCTTGAACTGGAGAGTAGCGTATTTCCCCGGCACCTAAGGGTAATACATGATCTTTCGCTAAGTGTTGCTTTTGAGATTTCAGTAATTCAAGCTCTTCAAGAATTACAAAACTGACCGGAACCAAGATCAGCACGACCAGGGACGAAGCGAGAGTCCCCACTCCCAGCGAAATTGCCATAGGTACCAAAAACAGGGCCTGCTCGTTAGTCTCAAATATCATTGGACCCAAACCCAGAAACGTTGTTATGGCGGTCAGAAAGATGGGGCGGAAACGACGCTCGGCGGCCTTGACGGTAGCCTCTTTGACGGGCATTCCTCGGGCCAGATAACGATTTCGAGTCACGGCCAAAACAAAGCCGCCGTTGACCACCATTCCGCACAGGGCGATCATACCCAAAGCGCTGAAAATGCTCAACTCGAAACCCAGCACAATATGGCCCACGACTGCGCCGGCCAATCCCAATGGGATAGTCATCAAAACTATAGTTGACTGAACATAGCTTCTCAGCAGTGACGCCATGATAGCGAAAATTGCGAACAATGAGGCCGTCAGTCCGATGCTCAGGTTTTTCGTTGCTTCACGCTGCTCGCGCTGCGTCCCTTCAAAAGAGTAACGCAGGCCGGGAAAACGCTTCATCAACTCAGGCAGCTCTTTTCTCTCCAGAGCGGCTAACACTTTGTTCTCATTGGTGACGTTATGGAGCACGTTGGCTGTCACATTCAGAACCCGGCCTCCATCCACGCGGTCGATACGCACTGGTGCTGTCGTTTCAATGATTTTCGCTGCCTGATTAATCGGAATCTCGGCGCCGGTAGGCGCCTTGATCAGGAGTCCTTCCAGCCCGCTGAGGGACTTTCTGTCGGCTTCCGGCAGCCGAACCATAACGCGAAGCTCTTCGCGCTCACGAGGTTGTCGCAGCGCTTCGGCCCCGTAAAACGCGTGGCGGATCTGTTGACCAAGATCACGAGCGGTAATCCCGAGCGCCTGTCCCGCGGGTTTGATCTCGAAACTGATTTGTGGCATCTCCTTGCCAAAGCCTTTGCGGATGTCGGTGACGCCTGGATAACGTGCAACCATCTCACCTAACTCCTCCGCCGCACGACGTAAGGTGTCGACTTCCGTATGAGCCAGTTGAATATCGATCGCGGCTTCGCCGCCGGGGCCCACCAGGTAGTCAAAAAAGAGGGACTCCATGTCGGGAATTTCCGGTATTTCCGAACGCCACATTTCAACAAAGCCTACGCCGTTTATTTCGCGTTCGCTTTGCGGTACCAATTTGCAGGATACGGTGCCTCGATTGCTACTGCGGGAAGCTACCGAAATACTGATGCCGCGGACGATTCCCTCCTCGCCGGCTCTTTCTATCGCCCTTTTTGCCGCAGCTTCGATAAGGAATGCGACTTCCCGTGTTCGCGGAACCGGGGTGCCGGTTGGCATTTCGATTTCCGCCTGGATGTAATCATTCTCGATGGCGGGATTAAATGTGAAATTTACCCGGCCGCTGAGCAGATATGCCACTACAACAAGAAATAAGGAGACAAAAGTCGCCAGAGTTATATAGCGAAATCGCAGCGCCAATGCCAAAATGGGGTGGTAGAAACACTCCATGGCTGCGTCAATCTTGAGGCGAAGTCCGGCCTGGGCTCGGTCAAACCGGGAAAAGATCGAGTCCGGATGCTGATGCTTCCGGGTATACGCCAGATGCGAAGGCAAGATAAACAAGGCTTCAATTAGAGAGACGGTGAACACGGCTATAATCACCGAAGGTAAAATGTTAAAGAAACGACCACTTTCGCCCGGCACAAACAGCAGAGGCAAGAAAGCAATGATGTTCGTACTGACCGCAAAAATCACCGCTATGGACATTTCTCTAACGCCGGCCACAGCGGCATCCAGACGTGACATTCCCTGGGAAATCTTATGAAAAATATCCTCTCCGACTACGACCGCATCGTCGACGACTATGCCGAGAGTCACAATAAAACCGAAGAGAGAGATCATGTTCACGCTGGCATCCATCAAGGGCAGCAGGATGAGTGAGCCGAGAATTGAGACCGGAATACCAACCGCCACCCAGAAAGCAACTCGCAGTTCCAGAAAGAATCCCAGTGCAAGAAGCACCAGTATCAAACCTATCACTCCATTAAATCTCAACAGATTGATACGCTCTAGGTAATCTTCCGTTCTGTCATATGACACCTTAACCTCGACCGAAGGCGGCAATGTGGCATTTATCTGCTTAACGTATCTGTGTACCGCGGCAGCCACTTTCAAGGGAGGCTGAGATTCGGAAGCGTAGGTCCCGATCCAAACCGCCGGCTTGCCGTTGTAATACGACTCCCTTTCGGTCTCCTCAAATCCATCCACAACTGTGGCAATATCACCCAACTTGATTTTTGCGCCGGCATTATTGCTCTTGATAGGAATCTCTAAGAATTCACTGCCGAAGTAGCGACGCTCGGTGGTCTTTAGCAGAATATCTCCGCCCGCCGTTCGCATTGTGCCGGCTGGTACATCCAGAGCGGCACGATCGATGGCGTTGGCAATTTCCCCGAGCGTAAGGTTAAGTGCGCGGAGTTGGGCTTGAGGAACCTCCACTTGAATTTCGGGTCGGCGTACACCCCTCATTGCAACCAGAGATACTTCCGGCTGGGCCAGCAGACCGTCTTCAACTTGATGCGCAAATTGGATCAGTGTGCGTTGATCGAGATCGCCAAAAACCGACACGTAGACAACCCCTCTGCGACGTCCCGTTCCCAAAGAAATAACCGGGGGTTCGATCTCATCCGGGAACATGCTGATGCGTTGTACGGCGGCGGTGATTTCCTGAAGAGCTCGATTGCGGTCAAATCCCGGCATGATTTCAACCGAAACCGACGCGCGCCCTTCAGAGGCTGTTGATACAATACGACGAGTGAGTTCCAGACCGCGAACCTCAGCCTCAATCGGTAGCAGGATGGATTGTTCGACTTCTTCGGGGCTGGCGCCTCGATACTGCATATCGATCTCGACCGTGTCAAGCTCATAAATCGGATAGATTTCCTGGCGGATATTACACGCAACAACCAGCCCCACAACCACCACGGCCAGCATCAGCAAATTCGCCGCAACATGATTGCGGGCAAACCAGGCCAAAAGCCCGGTCTCCGAAGAAACGTCATCATATGGATTGCGTTCCATATCAGTTATCCTGCGGTGTTCTTGCCACCAGCTCTTGATAAGCAGTTGCGGGGTGAGGGGCTACTTCCATTCCGGGAATCGCCACGCGCAAATCGCTCACGATGAGCCGATCCCCTTCCTCCACATCATTGGAAATAAGCACCGTTTCCGTTTCGCGCCAGAGGACAGTGACCGGGATTATCTTCAGTAAATTATCGTCTCCAACGACCCAAATCTGGTTACCCTCCCTCAAGGCTGCTCGAGGAATCGTCAGCGCATCTTCGAGCTTCCCGGCATCAATTCTTACTTCGACATAACTGCCAAGAAGCAAGGGCAATTTTCCGCCGGACTTTCGAAGAAGATCCAGTGGATCGTTTACCGATACAAGTAGCCGAGCCATCCGGCCCAGAGGATCAAGATCGCTTAGAAGACGAATAACTCTGCCATTCCAAGTTGGTGGTTCCGAGTCTCCTGTATCCAAAATCACTAATGCTTCCGCTCCAGGTTGGCCATCTTGAGGGAAATTCACCCATTTCAGTTGAGAAAATGGAATCGTTGCCTGGATCCAGAATTCATCCGTACCCACAAGCTCACAAATATCCGAACCGGGATTCAGCAATTGCCCCACCTCAACAGATTCGTCGACCAACATGGCATTGAAGGGCGCAGTTATGACCGTACGGGAGCGTTGTAGCTTGGCGACTTCGATATCGTTTTTGGCCTTTTCCATGAGTGCCTCAGCACGCCTGAGATGAGGCTCCCGCAACACGAGCGACTTGTTGACTACTCCCATGTCAAGATCCGACTGAAGCTCGTCCCATTCACGTTTGGCAATGACCTGACGACCGCTCTCCACCTCCCTCTCGAAGCGGGCCTGCTCGAAATCAGCCTGCTTCTCGGCCAGAGCCAATTCGTAGTCCTTGGGGTCAATACGGATAAGCTCGTCTCCAGCCTTTACATGTCCTCCTATGACGACTGATTCACTTTGCCAAATCACCAGACCACTGACTTGAGGTTTAATGACCACTTTTCTCGACGGGACCACACTTCCGGAAGCACTGACCACTACCGAGCGTGTCTGTGGTACAAGCGGTATCGTCTGCACAATCTTGGCTGCTGCTGTTTTATCCTCCGGTACTGTCTTGGGACCAGTCCATATCAATAACAGGCTCGAACAGCCACCGAAACCGATGATTAACAGAATAACGATAGACTTGCCAAATATAGATTTCTTATTCATTTGCAGAGTACAATACAGTAGGAATCTCAGGATTAAGCATAGGACCGCCCAGAGCCCGATGTAAACCTATACGTGCACTTAATACTCGCCTCCTGGTGTTGACCACGTTGCGTTCCAAGCTTTGTACAATAGATAGAGAAGTAATTACAGGTAAATAATCCGTTAGTCCCTGGCTAAAACGATTGCGTGCTTCAGTAAGGAGCCTTTGGGCGGTCACCAGTTGCTTTTCAACCAACATAAGCTGCTCTTCGCTTTTCCGTTCTTCAAGCAGAGCCGTTTCCACCTCGAACAGCGCCGAAAGGAACCGATTGGAGTAACCGGCCAGGGCGTCCTCCAGACGCGCCTTGCGATAAATCACTTCATCACGCCGTTCTCCCGCGTCGAACAACGGAGCCGCCAATCCGACGAAGACCCCAGTGACGGCATCACCGAAATCTGGATCGCCCGCCCAGTCAATGGAACCACCCAGTGACAATGTTGGGAACTGATCGGCCAAGGCCACCCCCACATCATAGTCAAACGCCAACACTCGTTTCTGCGCTGCCCTGAGATCGGGCCGGCGAGTCAGCAGTAGACTCGGAATGCCCACATCAGGCAATGGTGACGGGCGACTCAGTTGGCTTGAGGTTGCATAGTTCTTTTTCTCCGGCGGCTGGCCAAGCAGAATATCCAATGAATACTCGAGTTGTCCGATGTTGGATTCAATCTGAGGAACACGTGCCAGAGTAGCCTCCAACTGTTCCTGCTGTTGCAGGACGTCCACGATTGAAGACTGACCCTGACCGAAACGAAGAGAGGTCAGTCTAAGAAGGGTTTTATTAGTGTCGATTTGCTCACGGACCACTTCAAGCTGGCGACGTTGTTCCTGTATTTCAAAATATGTTTCAGCGATTGCAGCCGAAAGCAGGAGCCTGGCTCCCATCCAGTCTTCAATTGTCGCCTGGGCTGTCAAGTTTTCTGCCCGCCGCAGGGATGATAAACGTCCCCAGATATCCAGCTCCCAACGAAGAAGAAAGCCTAAGTCGGAAGCCTCTTGCCGATCACGAGATTCGCCACTCCTGGTTTCGCCATCCCACTGCAATTCATAACCGGCGTCGACATCTAGAGAGGGATATAGACGAGCGCCCACCTGGCGGGCAAGAGCTGTTGCCTGTTCGATGCGTGCCACATACTGGCGTAGCTCAAAATTTGCCGCTAATCCGGATTCGATGAGTCGGTTTAAATCCTCATCATTAAACGTTTCCCACCAGGAATAATTCCAATCATTCGGCAGGGCCGCTCCCATATCAGATTCGGAAAAACGTTGCGGGACTTCAACCTTAATAAGTTGGGCTTCTTCATCGACACTGTGAACAGAGCACCCGTTCATCAGACACAAGAAGAGGCCAATGAGCAGTCCCAGGCGATTCATAGTTGACCTGAACATGGTCCGTTTAGCCGACAAATGATACCGGTAGGAATTTTAATTAATCAACCACAAGTATTATACCTTTTGATGCAAGTCAAATCAAGGGGCTGTTGCGTTTGTTATGCCCGACTGACCTGAAGATAGCGTCCTTCCCTTAGCCACAAATGGCGACGGATCACTCTTCCATCCTGTTGTGTAGTTTCAGCAATGCTCTTGACTATGCCTGAAGAAACTGGAAGTGATTAATGTGTTCTTATTGCTTTTTCTGCATTTAGAAAACTGGCTCGTTTACCACAAGGAACTGATTCGCTTTTACATTGGCTTTATGAACAACGCCTTTGCCGTGGGGCCAAACAATCTCTATATCGCATGAAATCACCTCTCCGAGCCCAAAGTCTGCGACAGCCTCCTGACCCGAGCAGAAGCCAAATCCCGTCCCGATTTCCACAAAGCCGATCAGCTTATCCACCTTGCAAAGATTTCCAGCAGAATAGATTTTCACTTTAGCCCCTATTCCCATACGATTGACCGTCTGACCTACAACTTTGATCTTGAGCCATTGGTTAGAGTGTTCCCGATTCAGGCACAGCTTAGACGACTTCTGCGGGAACCAGTTCGCCATGAATATGTCGAGTCGGCCGTTCCGCCACAGATGAACAACCCCAGTTCTCTCTCCTGATCTCGAATGGCTTCCTTCAGTGCAGGAGTCAGTATTGTAGTAAGGCCTGAAGCATTCCAGTCAAATGCCAAGACTGTCCCCAATGCCTGAAACCAGACTGGATCTGCGATCCTCCTAATGAACTCGTACGGCCCAAACTCGGCGACTAAGACCCTGGTCATCTCACGGCCCAGCTTGACCATTCGTTCAAATAGCCACCGCGGGCATTTGCCGTGATCCAGAGTGAATGTGGCGATTCCTCTGCGCATGATGAATCTCTGATTCAGACAACTACTTCAGCTTCAGGCCATTGTACCCGTCTTGTCGGTGCGTAGCTATGCATTCTGATTGAAGCCAGAGCTA
>CP070675.1:3012200-3028753 GCA_020352215.1 Phycisphaerales bacterium | reverse complement strand
CCCGGTTCAGCCAATGCCTATCCGAAGGTCGGGCCGATAGTAATTAGTGAGATAATGTACCATCCGGACAGTCCTGCGGATGCTGAGTATGTTGAGCTTCTCAATATCAGTGACATGGCTGTGACGTTGTATGACTTCGTGACGGCCGAGCCGTGGCGCTTCACGGACGATCCCGATAATCCCGGGATAGAATTTCTGTTCCCGTCGGAGCCGGTGACAGTGGCATCCGGCGAATGCATCCTGATGGTCAAGGACCCGGCGATGTTCGGCGCAAGGTACACTGCACCGGAAGGTACGCAGATATTTGCCTGGGGAGCCGGCCGGTTGGATAATGGCGGCGAGAAGGTGCAGATCAGCATGCCCGGTGACGTGGACATAGAGGGTGTTCGTCACTACATTCGGGTGGATCGAGTAAGATATAGTGACGGCTCACATCCGGATGATTTCACATCGGGCGTCGATCCCTGGCCGACCGGGGCCGATGGTCTTGGCTCATCTTTGACGAGACTTTTCCCGCAATACTACGGCAACGACCCAGATAACTGGCAGGCAGCCGCTCCCTCACCGGGCACGGTGAACCCGTAGAGTTCCAATCTGCAGCGCCACTGCCAGTCGCCGGCACGCCAGTCAGAGGAGTTTTCTCTTGCCAGGGACTCCCACAGGCTCGACGGGCAGATCTGCAAGCTCATATTCTGGTGGCGTCAGGTCCAGCTTGGACGCCTTCATGGCGCGGTTAATTATGTCAATGTTGTGCAGGTGCTGCTCGACGATGTGGTCGAAGGGCCGAGAAGTCTGAACAGGACTTGAGCAGAAGGGCAGCGACTTGTTACAATCGGGCCATGAAGAGAACCTATTGGACGAACCCGGACATTTTCGAAGCTGAGGTTGACGTCAAAGCCGTCGGCGACTGCAGAGTTACAATCACTCCGATCATCTTCCATCCGGCGGAAGGTGGCCAGCCGGCTGATAAAGGCGCGATCGGAGAATCCAACGTGTGCAACGTTGAGGTTATAGAAGGTCAGATAATCCACACACTTGACACGCCGCTGACCGACGGAAAGCACATTGCGCGTTTGGATCGGCAACACAGGTTCTATACTGCAAGCCAACATACGGCACAGCACATCATGTCCGGAATTGCTGAGAGACAATTTGGCCTGGCGACAACCGGTGTTCACATTGGACCTGAGAGTTGCACCGTTGATTTTGACAAGGCAGTCGATTGGGAAACTGCCAAGGAACTTGAGCTAAGGTCGATGGAGGCGGTTGTCGCCAACATTCCGGTCGAGACGGTCTTCAACGATGAGGACGTGCGAATCCGGAGCGATTCGAAAGAAATCGAATCAGATGTGATTAGGGTGGTGAAAATTGGCGATTATGACAAATCAGCCTGCTGCGGAGCCCACGTACGAGCAACCGGCCAAATTGGGGTCATCAGAATATTTGATATCGAGAGCAAGAAGAAGGGAACAAGGATATCTTTCCTGGCAGGGCAAAAGGCTCTCACACGCTCTCAACTTGAGACGTCCATCCTGAGAAGGCTTAGAAAGTCGGCCAGTTGCTCAACATCAGAACTTCCTGCAATCTTTGAGAAGGCCTTGGATCACACCAAGGAGCTCACCAAGGAAGTGAATCGACTCTGGTCTATGACGCTGCCGGTTCTCGCGGAGTCAGCCGAGGTAACGGAAGTGGAATCAACCAGGATCGGCATTCAAGTTGCCGATGTCCCCAGCAAGCTTGTGGCAAAACTCGCAGGTATGATTGCAGATACGGTCGATGGAGTCGGCATTGCGGTCAGCGGTTTCAATATCGCAATAAGCTCCAACGGAATGAGCGCCAGTGATCTTTTCCAGAGAATCCGGAAAAGTATCGGCGGAAAAGGTGGAGGCTCAGCCAAAGCAGCCAACGGCAGGCTGAGTCGACCTGTAACGGCCGACGAGCTAACTGCAATCTTCAATATCCGTTAGGATAAGAACGCGCCCCCAACGTCGGGCACGCCTATTGATCACGCCCCTCAGATATGTTATAATACGTCCGGGTGATTATGCGTGTCTTGTCGCCGTCAAAGACTCGTAGAGTCCGGGTTCATCACACCAAATGCACCTAAGTGCTGGTATGTGGACGGGTGGAATTGGGCCGTTTCGAAATTCGTTTCCACGCCATCACAGGTCGACTAAAACAGAAGGAATTCGCACTTGAAATCAGCAAAACTGACGCGGTTGATGATCTCTATCGTGGCATTAGCTCTCGGTCCGGCTGGTGGCAGCGCCGCTGCAGGAGCGGCATACCCAGACCCCGCGGGCGGGTGGGCGTATATCTATGCCGGTGACGCCGCCGTGGCCGGGCCATCAGGCAACTATGATTCACTCGACGGCACGTGGAGCCACAATAACGGTTCCGACGCATGGGATGGCTCAGCTATTGGCGCGGGCCGACCTGGTGGCGTCAGTGCGCTGAATGACGGGGGAGTCGGTTTCGTGCGTCTGCAGGACACCGGAGATCCCAGGGACTATGGCATGGGCGACCCGAGCAACCGCAAGCTCATGTTCGGCCACAGCATAACCGACGACCTTGGGCCGGTGGCGGAGACCATTCTTGATGAGGGAATTACAATCTGTTTTCGCGCCCGCATTTCCACCGGCTCGCCGCTGGATGATGCCTATTCAGACGGCGGCGGAGGCAGCAGTCCATGGCCGGCGGGCGGCGACGGTTACGTAATTCACGACGGCGGCAAGAGCAACTTCAGTGTCCGCCAGAGCGCGGGCGGCAAGCTCATCTCCTTTGCGCTGGCCTTGGCATCCGATGTCGGTGGGCTCTCGGTAAACGGGCTTATCATGAACAAGCTCAATGGCAACCGTGTCACAGGTGACGTCGATTTCCAAGGAGGTGAACCCGGCATGGTCAACATTTTGCCGATCGACGATATTACAGCTTGGCACGAGTTCTGGATTACCATTCAGCTCGACGGGACTGGAACCGGCACACACGTGGCCACGATATGGATGGATGGCTCCCTCTCGGAGCAGCGATTCTACGTGACCGCCGGCAGCGGGAGCGACTTTGGGGACAGCTATCTCGCGTTGGGACTCGGTGCCACACCACAGAGCGGTGCAATCGATGTGGACTCCTTCGCATATACGGCAGGGGTAATTGCTCCCAAAGGGGGTAACTTGCCACCGCTGGCCAATGCCGGTCTGGATCGAGAGATTATGTTGCCCGTGGACTCCGTCAAGCTCGACGGGACCGTCGAGGACGACGGGATTGGGGAACCCAACGGATACTTGGCGATAGAATGGTCCAAGGTCACAGGCCCCGGCATGGTGACATTCGCGCCGAATGCCTCGATCGAGGATCCCACGGCAACATTTTCAGAACCCGGAGAATACGTGTTAGTGCTGGCAGTTGCCGACGGGTTGCTGAATGACAGTGACACGGTGACAATCACAGTCACCGAGCCAAACTGCCCTGTCGGTGATTTGAACGGCGACTGCAAAGTCGGCTTTCGGGATGTCTCGATTCTTGTCGATCAGTGGCTGAGCCTGCCCGACTGTGTCGGTTTCGGCTGTCCCGATCTCGACGGCGCCAACGGGGTCGACGGTGGGGATTATGCCCTGCTGGCCCAAAGCTGGCTTGCGAGCTGGTTGGGGTCGCTGCAAGTGGTAATCACACCCTCTGAAGCTGTTGACGCCGGGGCACAATGGCGGGTCGACGGTGGCGCGTGGCGCAATAGCGGCGACAGAGTAGCAGATCTGTTCACTGGCCTGCACCAGGTGGAGTTCAAGGTTGTGAGCGACTGGATCTTGCCCGAATCTCAAGCGGTCCACATAGCCAGGAATCAGGCCGCCCTTGTCGTAGTCACCTATTACAAACAGCCTCCCTCCAAAGTGGTCATTAGCGAATTCATGGCCAACAAGGGCAGCGAACTTGCCACCACGGTCCAAAGAAAGGAGGTACGCCCCGACTGGATCGAGATCCACAATGGCACCGATGTGGCCGTCAATCTACAGGGTTGGCACTTGACTGACAATGAAGACCAACTCACTAAATGGCGATTCCCCAACCTGCTCGTCAATCCCGGCCAGTACGTCGTCGTTTTAGCATCTGAGAAGGAACGAAAGTACTATCCAGACAACTATCCCTACAACGACGGCAGGTACTACCACACCAACTTCGAACTTGACCGAGAGGGGGAATACTTGGCTCTGGTCAAGCCCGACGGCGTCACGGTAGCCCACGAGTATGCGCCAAGGTATCCGCAGCAGCGTGGATTTGTCTCCTATGGCGAATGTGACAGTGGCAAATACGGTTACTTCACAAATCCCACGCCCGGTTCGGCAAACAGCGCAAGCTGCGTCAATGATATTGTTGCCGAACCGAGGTTCAGCAAAGACCGTGGATTCTACGATGCACCCTTCTATGCAGCAATCACGAGCAACACTGATGGGGCGACAATACGTTATACCACAGACGGCAGTACGCCCGGCGAGCAGCACGGTCAGATTTATTCCGATCCCGTTCTCATAGAGAGAACAACGTGTTTGCGCGCTGTAGCATTAAAGCCGGACTGGCTCGCCTCCACCGTCACTACTCAAACCTACATCTTCCTCGACGATATCATCCATCAGACCGGGGAGGGATTTCCCAATACTTGGGGTCACGCCGGAGCGGATTATGAAATGGACCCGCTGATTGCCGGCGGCCGCACCGGCACCATCAAAGACGACCTCAAGTCGGTGCCGACGGTATCGCTGGTCATGAGCATTGACGACTGGTTCAACCGTAGCAGCAACATGGACGTTGGCGGCATTTACGCCCATCCCGATTGGGAGGACAGCGAAGATCCCCGAGCGGAAAGATCTGTCTCAGCGGAGTTCTTCGACCCAGACCCGTGCGGCCTGGGCCGGTTCCAAATAGACGCGGTCGTCAGGATCGCCGGCGGCAGCAGCACCAGCGGTTGGAAGTCCGACAAGCTATCGATGCGGCTGAAATTCCGCGAGCCGTATGGGCCAACCAAGCTGGACTATCCGCTGTTTGGGGAAGATGCGGCCGAGAGGTTCGACACGCTCGTACTGGATGCACGGCTGAACAATGCCTGGAACTATGGCAGAAACGACACACAGCGACGCAGAGCCCAGTACGCCCGGGACCAGTACACGTCGGACCTGCAGAACGCGATGGGCGGCTACGGGCACCATGGCCAGCACGTTCATTTGTACCTCAACGGTTTGTACTGGGGCCTATACAATCTCCACGAGCGGCCGGATGACTCGTTCGCAGCCTCCTACTTTGGAGGCAACAAGAAGGACTATGATGTCCTCAAGCATACCGAGCACAACGTCGTCAACGGCTCCAACGCCGACTATCTTCGGATGTGCGACCTGGCCGAAAGCGGTCTGTCCACGAATAGCAAGTACGAACTGATGCAGCAGTACCTCGACGTCCCTAATTTCATCGACTACATGATAGCCAACTTCTACTACGGCAACACGGACTGGGCGGGCCACAACTGGTATGCCAGCAGGAGCCAATTCGACCCTGAGGGCCGATGGCGGTTCCACTCCTGGGATGCAGAGAAAGGCATGCACGGCACGGGTGACGACGTCACCAGCAAGGACGACGGCTACGGCAGCCCCACACACCTTCACCGGAAACTTGCGTCAAACGCCGAGTATCGTCTGTTGTTTGCCGACCGCGTGCACAGCCATTTCTTCAACGACGGCGTGCTCACTGTTGAGAATGCCACTGCGCTATACCAGCACCGTTTGGATGTTGTCGACCGTGCAGTCGTGGGCGAATCGGCACGCTGGGGCGACAACCGTATAGACCAGGGGGGTATAAGGTATACACGGGACAATCACTGGGTCGTGGAGCGCGACAGGCTATTAGCGAGCTACTTCCCCGAGCGCACCGACAGAGTGCTTGGCCAGATCAGGTCCAGAGGCCTGTATCCCAATATCGCCGCACCTCGGTTCAGCCCGCACGGGGGGTGGGACTCAACGGGCTTGACCCTTGTGATGGACAATCCGAACGGTTTCGGTACTATCTATTACTCCACCGACGACGGTGATCCTCGGGAGTACGGAACCGGAAGCGCCATCGGAACGCCGTACGGCGGAGCGGTGTCGATTACAGAATCATGCAGAGTCAAGGCCAGAGTCCTCAGCGGCAGCACCTGGAGTGCTTTGAATGAGGCGACATTCGCAGTCGGCCCCGTCGCGGAGAATCTGCGCATCACGGAACTGATGTATCGTCCACGGTATACCGGCGATCCCAACGATCCGAATACCGAGTTCATCGAGCTAAAAAACATAGGGGCCGAGACCATAAAACTGAATCTCGTGAAGTTCACAAACGGAATCGAGTTCACTTTCGGCAGCACGGAGCTGTCACCAGATAAGTATGTTCTGGTTGTCAAAGATGTGGCGGCCTTTGCAGCGAAGTATGGCCTTGGGTACAACATCGCGGGCCAATACACCGGCAGTCTGAATAACAATGGCGAGAGAGTAGAGCTGCTTGATGCGGCAGGTCGGACGATTCACAATTTCCGGTACAGGGACGGCTGGTACGATATAACAGATGGTCTGGGCTTTTCGCTCACAGTAAGAGAGCCGGCCAGTACCGATCCCAAGCTGTGGGATGACAAGAGTACCTGGCGTCCGAGCGCCAGTGTAGATGGCTCGCCGGGCACAGACGACGCCGGCTTGATACCTGAGCTTGGCGATGTTGTGATCAACGAAATACTGTCCCACTCTCATGCTGAGGCTTCAGACTGGATTGAGCTGCACAACACGACCGACTATACCATCAATATTGGCGGTTGGTTCCTAAGCGATGATGCCGACAATCTGATGAAGTACGAGATAGCGGAAGGAACAACCGTCACGGCCGGGGGATATGTTGTCTTTGCCGAAGAGCTTCACTTCGGAAATTGGAGCGATCCCGGCGCTCATGTGCCGTTTGCGTTGAGCGAAAACGGCGAGACCTTGTATTTGCACTCAGGCCGGGACGGCGAGTTGACCGGCTACAGTGAGCAGGAGAAGTTCGGTGCATCCGAGACTGGTGTATCGTTCGGCCGATATCAAAAGAGCACGGGGACATATAATTTTGTTGCGATGAGTATCAATACGCCCGGCACCGCCAACGCTTATCCGAAGGTCGGGCCGGTAGTTCTTAGTGAGATAATGTACCATCCCGACAGTCCAGCAGACGCCGAGTATGTGGAGCTTCTTAATATCAGTGACATGGATGTTACATTGTACGACTTCGTGACGTCCGAGCCGTGGCGGTTCACGGACGATCCCGATAATCCCGGAATAGAATTTCTGTATCCATCCGATCCGCCTGTGACGGTGGCATCAGGTGAATACATCTTGATGGTCAAGAACCTGGCGACATTCAGCTCCAAGTACACTGCGCCGGAAGGGACACAGATTTTTGCCTGGGGAGCCGGGCGGCTGGACAATGGCGGCGAGAAGGTGCAGATCAGTTTGCCGGGCGATATTGATGCAGAGGGTGTTCGTCAATACATCCGTGTCGACCGGGTCAGGTACAGTGACGGCTCACATCCGGATGATTTTACTTCCGGCGCAGATCCCTGGCCGACCGGGGCCGATGGTTTTGGCTCATCTTTGAGCAGGCTATTCGGCCAACACTACGGCAACGACCCCAACAACTGGCAGGCGGCAACGCCGTCGCCGGGAAAGGTCAATCCAAGGTAACATGGGGAGGCTGGCAACACACTTGCGGGCCGAATGACGAATGGACTGTCCTTCCACACCCTTTTCGAATGCGCTTGGGCGCTTCCCTGGACTTGGGTAAGTCCGCCGCACCTCGGTCCGAGACCCGAAGACACTGGGCGGAGAATGGATGCGAACGGTTTTGCCTTCCGGTCAGTCAAGGCCGGCGGTCGCTCACCTCTGACGATAACATAACACCGCTGGGCCCCACGCCCAACAATCATGCCGGACGATCACGTCCAGCCTTTCAAATCCAAGTGCAGGAAGCGACTGCATTGCCAAATCCACATTTTCAGGCCGGAAAAGGCGATTCAAGAAAAATGTCAAAAATATCTGAAAATGAAGCTTGACACAGGGCACTCTGTAGTATAGAGTACTCTGCGCAGCGGACATAATAACAGATGGGTTTTAGGAGATTCCGTCATGAATGTTTCGAAGGAAGACGCCCAAGCGTCGCTATCAACAATCCGGGATGTCAGGATTCAGACCCAAAGGGCCGCCATCTCGGCCTATGCGAGTCCTATGATGATTCTCTGGGGGGTTCTTTGGATCATCGCGTTCACAGCAACCCATTTTTACATCGAACACAGTCAGCACATTTTCACAGCGATGAATGTTGTAGGAATTGCGGTGTCCGCTGTAATTTTCTACCAGCTCTTTCATTCCAACCCACCTTTTCGAGATGATCCTTCGGAACGCATCGGCTGGCGCATCGCTGCATTGTGGATTCTCTTGTATGTCTACGTCATAATCTGGTTGTTTCTCTTGGCTCCCTTTAGCGGCAGGCAGTGTAACGCGTTTATCGGCACGGCTGGGATGTTTGCCTGTGTCGTGATGGGCCTCTGGTTCGCAAGCACCTTCATGATAGTACTGGGGCTTGCCATGACGGGTGTGACGTTAGCGGGTTTCTATCTTTTAACCTCCTACTATTGCCTCTGGATGGCGATGATGGGAGGTGGATCTCTTTTGGGTACCGGTTTGTACATACGCGTGCGTTGGAGATAGAAAATGGCCCAGCTTGACAATGTGATCCATCAGCCGGTTCGACTGCAGATAATGTCTTTGCTCGTTACCCTTGATGAAGGCGAGCAAGTCAACTTCACCTACCTTCGCAAGCTCCTGAAGCTTACCGATGGCAACCTTGGTGCACACTTGAGCAAGCTCGAAAATGCGGGCTACGCGAAAATGGAGAAGACCTTTGTCGCGCGTAAGCCGCGAACGTATATCAGTGTCACGGGAAGAGGTCGCGACGCCTTCGAAGAGCACGTTGCGGCACTCAGAGAAATCACTGAAGGCTCCGGGCGAGTGACAGATGTTGAAACTTGATCTGGGGCACAAACCAAAACGGGAAGAACGCGTCGAATGAAAGCAGATGGCTATCAGGAGGACAAGAATGAGAATGGCAAGAATATGGCTCGTGTTGTTGACGATCCCTGTTGTGATGTTTGTGGGCATAATCCAACTTCGCGCGAAAGAGGCCAACGAACAGACATTCTCCATCCGCGAAGCCGATGAGCAGGTAGTTCTGTACACGATCCACCGCGGTAGTTACGAGATGGCAGGCAGGGCCATTGGCAAGCTGTTTGCTCTGGCCGGGCAGAAGGGTATGAGACCCAGCGGGCCGCTATGTTTCGTCTATTTGAACGATCCCAAGTACGTGTCGAGCCGGCACTGGCTGACAGAGATTCGGATACCTGTGGCTAAGGAGGCCCTGAAGCTCGGTGGAACCCTGGGCGAGATGACAGATGTCAAGACTGTGCCTGCGATGAAAGTGGCAGTCGCGGTAAAACCTGAAGGCCAAGCAGATCCCGGCCCGATTTATGAGCGACTCCATGCCTGGATTCGCAGGGCCGGTTACGTGCACATTGAAGACCCAAGGGAAGAGTTTCTCACTAACGCGATGGCCGGCGATTATGCCGGGATGAAAAGCGAGATACGGATTCCGGTAGAGAAGGTCTCGGAGTGAGCATTGCAGCGGACAAATATATCGGATTCGACGTGGGTTTTGGGTCGATACGGGGAGGGCTGACGGTCATGAAGAAGATGCTGGCTGCCGCTGTGTTCGCGTCGCTGCTCGTGGAGCTTGCGGGCGGCGCCGAGCAAAAAAGGCCCGCGTGGTGGCGAACGGACGTGCTGGCCCCGAAGGAGGAGTCCGTCCAGAGCGAGGGGCTCTTCGCCCGGTTCTACTATCCGGCAAAGGGCGAGGCACCCTGGCAGCCGATTGTTATGCTCAGCGGATCACAAGGAGGGCTCGTGACCGCTAAGCGCCGGATCGAGCCGCTGATAGCATCGGGGTACTGTGTACTGTCTACGGCCTATTTCAAAGCGGAGGGCTTGCCCGAAGACCTTGTAAGTGTGCCGCTTGAGTTCTACGGCAAGGCCAAAGCGTGGCTGGCCCAGAATCCCAAGGTGGCTCAAGGCGGAATTGCTGTCATCGGCGGCTCAAAAGGCGGCGAACTGGCGTTGCTGTTGGCCAGTCGCGACCCTTACATAAGATGCGTCGTGGGCATCGTTCCGGCGAGCCACGTATTCCAAGGCATAGCCCCGAGATTTCATATGAGCTCATCGTGGTCACACAAAGGAAAAGACCTGCCATTCGTGCCCTACGTCTTCAACGCCACCTTCTACAGGGCGGTGACAGAGACCCACAAGTTCCGTGATGTATACCAGGAGGCACTGGAGCAAGCAGGAACGGGAGCGGAGGCCGCCAGAATACCCGTTGAAAAGACAAACGGTGCCGTACTACTTCTGTCCGGAAAGAGGGACCAGATGTGGCCTTCAACACAAATGTGCAACAGTATTATAAAGCGGCTCAGGCAGGAGAAGTTCCCGCATGTCTTCAAGCATGTGGCCTATGACACAAATCACGGTGTCGGCGCTTCGCTGGAGCACTGGATTGAGATAACAAGCTTCTTGCGGAATCACTACACGACCGCGGATCGAACAAAGCCATAGTCCGGTTCACGGTTATCATCGGGCACAAGCATTTTGGACGGAGCACGAATTGTCAACAGGCCATCAAAGATCATAAGCGCCCTGCACTGTACAGTGTGTCTTGAACGCTGGACGTAACCCTGAACTGTAGTAGAAGTGAAGGCACACGAGACCGGCCTCAGATGCTGTGCGCGTGCGCTGCTATTTCCTTTGGGTCGGCAGATCAGGCTCGATGTGAACGGTTATGTTGACAGGCCGCGTTATCTCCGCGTCCAACGCGTCCTCTAAGCTCTGAGATATCTCATGAGCGGCAGCTACGTCCAACTTTGGGTCAACAAGAATATGAACGTCCAGAAATATTTCCCTGCCTACGGTGCGGGTCCGTAGTTGGTGCCACTGCCGGATTGCCACATTGGCTTCGATGATACGCTCCACGTGCTCAATTGTCTCCGGGTCAACCGCACCTTCCGTCAGTTCCTGAAAGGTATCGCCTATGACCCGCACCCCCACCCAGATAATCATCAGACCTACCGCAATGGCTGCAACGTGGTCCCCGTGTCCGAAGCCGAACAGCAGCGAGACAAACCCGACAGCCACCGCAACAGAGCTCAATGCGTCACTTCGATGGTGCCACGCATTGGCGTAAAGCGTGGGACTGTGTGATTCAATGGCAACTCTCCGTGTTACCCTATAGATCCACTCTTTCGCAACAATCGAAGCGATCGCAGCGGCAAGAACTGAGACGTGAGGCTTGGTAATTTCGTCCTTCGCCATGGCAATGGTGGCATAATAGACCATTGCGCCACCCACGACAATAAGTACTATCGCGATCACACCACCGGCGACTGTCTCAGCGCGGCCGTGCCCGTAAGGGTGGCTCGCGTCGGCCTCTCTGGAACCCAAGCGCAGGCCCAGCAATACGGCGGCATCAGTTGCCAGATCAGAAAGCGAATGGATCCCGTCGGCCACCAGCGAAAGTGAGCCCGCCAAATAGCCAATCCCGATCTTGATACCTGACAGCACAAGATTCACCGCGATCCCTTTGTAGGTAACGGACCTTGTCTTCTCCCTTGCCGTCTGTCGTTTGCTGTCATTCACTTTCAACTGAGCCCTGCGATTTGCCGGTTATCGTGAGAACCGGCTCCATATATTCACGAGCGGTACGCGTGTCTTCGGCTTCGACTGTGACTCGTATCAAAGGATCGGTGCTGCCGGACCCTGTGTGCAGCCGCCCGACGTCGAATCCGAGCGGACAGTAGCCGGTTTCATCGGCGGACCCGCTCGCTGTTTGCGGGGTGCGCACGGCAAACTGCGCAGCAACGACGATCCCGATGAGACTTTGGCGAGCCGGTCCGCCACGCTGATCGATCAGGCCGCCACTTCGGCTGTTGCCGGCCCAGAATCAGTTGAGCGTACAGACATAGATTTCGTTAACGAACTCGAGTTTGCTGAGCTCTTCGATAGCCTTCTCGTCCGGCTCTTTGTCCAGGCTGACGGCCAGCACTGCCTTTTGCTCGGCGAGCTTCTGGCCCACGCCCATCGTGCCGATGTTGATATTGTGCTTGCCGCAGAGGGTACCCACGGCCCCGATGACCCCGGGCTTATCGTCGTTGAAGATAACCAGAACCGCCCCTTGCGGAGTCATCTCAATGTTGAATCCATCTATCTCGATTATCCGCAGCAGTGTGCCACCAAAGACCGAACCGGTCACGGTCCGCGTGACCTTGTCGGTGACAACCTTGGCGCTAAAACTCGCAGCAACGTCCTTCGCCTTGGGATTCTTCGTCTCGTCTATGCTTATACCGCGCTCTTTGGCAAGAACGGGCACATTGACCATATTCAACGGCATCTCGAAATGTTTTTGGAGCAAACCTATCGCGAAATTAAGGGTGACGGCTTCGATATCCATTTCAGCGATCGTGCCGCGATACTGAACTTGTATCTTCTTTATGGAACCAGGGGCAATGGTGCTGACAAGCGTGCCGATTCGGCGTGCAAGCTCAGCATACTGACTAACCATGGGCGGCACGGCTCCGGCGGTGGAGGGGGCGTTGAGCGCATTTCGGACAGGCCCGCCTTTGATCGCGTCAACAAGGATTTGGGCTGCCTCAACCGCAACCTCGATCTGGGCCTCTTCGGTGCTGGCACCCAAGTGCGGTGTCACGAGACAGTCTTCGGACTCGGTGAAACGCGTGTTCTCGGGCGGTTCTTTGGGATATACGTCAAGGGCGGCGCCGGCAATTCGCTTCTCGGCGAGCGCATTGTACAGGGCGTCTTCGTCGATAATGCCGCCGCGAGCGCAGTTGATCAGCCGCACTGTCGGCTTCATCATCTTGATCTGCTCGGCCCCGATCATATTGACGGTCTGCTCGTTCCTGGGGACGTGAACGCTGATATAATCGGCCTCGGTGAAGATTCTTTCGAGGCTATCGCCGATCTCGACACCCATTTTCTCGGCATCCGGTGGCACGGCAAGCGGGTCGTAGCCCAGGATCTTCATATTGAATCCTTTGGCCATCTTCGCGACAGCCATACCGATCCTGCCCAACCCGATCAAGCCCAGGACTTTGTTGTTCAACTGGTTGCCCATGTACTTCTTGCGGTCCCACGCACCGCCCTTGAGGCTGATGCAGGCGGGGACCACGTTTCTACTCATCGCAAGCATCAGGGCCATCGTATGTTCGGCCGCACTGAGCGTGTTGCCGCCGGGCGTATTCATAACGAGCACACCCTTTCTCGTAGCCTCGGGGATGTCGATGTTGTCCACTCCAACGCCGGCTCGCGCAATACCTTTCAATTTGCCGGGATTAGCCAGCACCTTCGCGGTGACTTTTGTGCCGCTGCGAATGATCAGACCGTCATATTCACCGATGATCTCAGCCAGCTCATCCTCACCTATTCCGGTCTTGACGACGGCCTCCACACCATCCGTGGAGTTGAGCAGATCGACACCTTCCTGCGCGAGCTTGTCTGTAATCAGCACCTTGATCATTATCGAGACTCCAGAAACCACTGTCATCCATGGACACCATTTCACTGCTGCTATCATAAGCAACAGCAGCAACCCTCAAAGCCAAATTCCGCACATTGTAGCCCCCCTGGCGAGAATAGCAAGTCTTGTTGGGCGGTGCTCGCGCACAAAAATTCGAATCCCCTGCCGAGGCCGGTTTCACAAGCAATCGGGGCCTACGGTGAATCAATCACCATAGGCCCCGATCAAAGCCACATTGGCGCCTGACGATATAGCGCCGCAGTCACAGCTTATGGCTGCGGCCACAGCGCCTCATCAAGCCACGTATCCCCCAGGATAGCAACATCCAGGAAGTCCACGGTATCGTCTACGTTCAGATCAGAGACTGCACTGAACGGTTCGGTCTTGCCGGCCAGCCATGCGATCTCCGCGTGTGACAACGGCCGATTGTACAGCCGTACCTCATCAAGCGCACCATTGTACGGATTGCCGCCATTGGCCTCTACCGCTCCGAACACAAGAGCAGACTCGGTATCCGGACCCAAGGAGAATGCCCCAGAGCCCACTTGTGTGCCATCGCGATACAGGGTGGCGGTGGTTCCGTCGAAGCTTAAAGCCAAATGCTCCCACTCGCCCACCACTGCAACACCGTAGCCACCGACTCCCTGCCCGGACTCGCGGCCGGCACTAATGTCGCCGGTGTCCACGTTGGCTTCAACCTGCCACATCATGTCATCCTCAGCCCAGGTATCCCTCTTGGCGATGAGGCCCTGATAAAAACCACTGAGGCCGTGCCATTTCAGCCATAGGGCGGCCGTCAGTTGGCCTGTCCCGGCGGTGGGATCCCAGGTACCAAGGTCGACATACTGGCTGCCGGTGCCGTCGAACTGCATCCCCATGCCAAAGCCAGCCGGCCCCGGTACAAAGATAGGAGCGCCCAGCGCGGTGCCATCATGGCCGCTACCGGAACCATCCTGCGTGTTGTTCTCAAGGGAATAGTACCCAACAAGGCCCGTGGTGCTCGGCTGCTGTGGAGTAACCACAAGGCCGGTACTCAGCCACGCGTTGGCCACTATCTCAACATCCAGGTAATCCACGATGCAGTCACTGTTCAGATCGGCCTCCGGCTTCAATACAGAAGCTCGACATCTGGGCAGATACAGCCTGATGTCATCGACAAACAGGCTACCCGTACCGCCAACCGAGGGACTGAGCCTGCTGCCGACGCCAATATAGATCTTCTTGATCGACGCAAGATTCACAGGAGCGAACTTGCTGAGGTCAAAATGGACCTCTTGCCAACTGGTTGTCTGAACCCGACTGTCACTGGTATCGGGAACGTCCATCCGGGTGCCGGCAGTGTCCTGTAGACCAACGTAGAGCGTTGCCGGCACACTGGCCGGATCGCCGTAGACCCACAGCGACAAGGACTTGACCCCCTTTCTCATGAAGTTCTGTGCAACAGGGAACTCGCGTTCGGCCTCCGAATAGCGGGCCTTGCCTGTCGTTCCGGTGTTGTCGTAGCCGAACGGCATGGATTGTCCGCCACCATGAACGATGGTCTGCTCTGCAAACGGGGCGCTGAGATAGCCCACGGTCGAACCCGTGCCGTTACCTTGCTTGCCCGGCGCCGGCTCGCTGTAACCGAACCCGTCTATCCATGTCTGGAATATCCTGTCGGGCGAATAGTCATTGTAGTCCTCGAAATCGTCCACTGCAATGAAGTCGGCTACCGTGAACCTCCAGACACTGCCCTTCCACAAACCGTCGGGATCGAGCGTATTGACCTCATCGATCCGCCAGTAGTAGTCCGTATCCCACTCAAGTGGAGCCTCAGGCGGAATGTACTCTGTAAGAGCAAGCGCTTGTCTGCCTCGATACACGCCGGTTGTTGTGGTATCGGCGTCGGCTACAACATCGTAGTCGGTGCCAAAGTACACATCGTGCTGTATTGCCTTCTCTCCTGGGTTCCAACTGAGAGTAGGTGATTGCGTGACACCTGTAGCCCTGTTGGCCGGATTCGGGCCAGAGGCCCATAGGGCCTCGAAGGGCTTCAGGTACATGCCCGGAATAACCTCCCGTTCCGGGGCAGCGGGCCCTTGCCAGGCCACCACGAGGCCGTCGCCGCCCCCGCCTTCCTTCAATAGCGCCTCGATATAGTATCTGTCAGTTTCAAGTTTTATCGGAGCGGACTGCTGCTCGGGAAACTTCTCCCATTCGTAATGGCCCGTCCAGTTGGTACCGGGCACCTGCGCGATAGGTGCAGTGCCGACACCGCCCGGATCGTCATCGGCGCTCAGCCACAGCTCGCTGCCGTTGTCCCCGGTGATCCAGAACGTATAGTCGCCTGCCGCCGGCACGTAGAGCCAGCCACGAAGCCGAGCACCATAACTATCCAAACCCAGGTCCCAGAAATCGAACTCCGTTATCTCGTCGCTCCAGGATGGATTGTCCGGAAAACTCGGATTGCCCGTGAGGTCTGCAACCGCGTCGCCTCCGATATCCTCCCACACCTCACGCAGGATGGCCCCTAAACCGCCTACGGTAGTCGTGAAGCTCCAGACATCGCCTTCATGTGTGGCCGAGCCATCGAACTCATCGATCCGCCAGTAATAGACCTTCTCGAATTCCAGGGGTCCGGGGCCATAGGATTCCTGTCCAGCTCCGCGAGGGCCCCGGTATATGCCGGTCGTGTCGGAGACGTCGGCATCGCTCACATCATCAAGATCGTCGCCGAAGTACACTTGATGCATCACCGCACCCATACCTGCAAACCACGTAAGACTCACGTTCGGGTCGATGAATACGGAGCCATCGGGCGGATTCGGCCGCCAGGCAGTCAGCGGAGGAATCGTGAAGCTCCAGACATCGCCTCGCCACGGGCTGTCCGGGTGGGTGGCACTGCTCTCATC
>CP070675.1:2988766-3012100 GCA_020352215.1 Phycisphaerales bacterium | reverse complement strand
TGCCCGCGCAACCGATGCGAGGCTCTGGCCCGAGGCAGACCTTGCAGCCGGTGCCAGCTGGAGCCGTAGAGAGTCGGGAGACGAAACCACATATAGCAATCTCTACGCGGTGGGCGTAGCCGCCAGCTACGAGGTCGATCTCTGGTCCCGGCTCAGATCTACGAAGAGGGCGGCCTGGCTGGATGTGCAGGCACAGCGCGATGCGGTTGACACGGCGGCCATCACTGTGGTCGCTTCCATAGCCAGTACGTGGTTCCAATTGGGCGAGGCTAAGGACCTGCTCCGTATCTCGCGGCATCAGGTCGAGATCAACGAGCAGGTACTGGACATAGTGACAGTGCAGTTCAGGAAGGGCGTGGCCTCGGCGGCCGACGTTCTGAGACAGCAGCAACTGATCGCCGCCACCCAGGCCCAAGAGACATCCGCCAGTGAAACGGTCGAGTTACTGCAGTACATGCTTTCAGTCCTGATCGGCAAGCGGCCCGAATTGGCGTGGCAACAGACGTCTGTCTATGCCTCGGAGCTGCCGCCCGCGCCCGCGCTGGGCCTTCCGGCGGACTTGCTCTGGCGCCGGCCGGATGTGCGCAGAGCCTATCGACGGGTTCAGGCGGCCGACCAGCGTCTGGCCGTCGCCATCGCGGACCAATACCCTCGCTTGAGTCTGTCGGCCGGCGTGGAGACGTCCGCGGCATCGGTCCATGATTTGTTCGACGACTGGGTGGCAAACTTGGCGGCCAACGCCGTCCAGCCGCTGTTTGATGGGGCCCAACGCAAGTCCGAAGTGAAGCGACAGGAGGCTATTGTCTCCGAGGCCATCCACGTTTGGGGTCAGACGATCCTGGAGGCGCTGCAGGAGGTCGAGACGGCTCTGACACAGGAGCGGCAGCAGACGGAGTTGCTCGAGAACCTCACACATCAGCTCGAATTGGCAGGCCAGACTTACCAGCGCAACAAGGAGCGCTTCGTAAAGGCACAGACGGATTACATTCGTGTGCTCGAATCGCTACAGTCGCTGCAGGGGCTTGAGAGAGAGCTCGTAAGGGCCCGGAGGATCCTCTTCGAACGCCGTGTTGATCTCTGTCGTGCTATAGCGGGCGGATGGGAACTGCCTGAGCCCGCGCTGGCCGGAATGACCAACGTGAGCGAGTCTCGGACCGCCGGCGGAGACGGCGGCGGTGACACGGTGAATAAGTAGGTGTTTCTATGACAACAGACAACAGTGTTCGGAAGGACCTGCAGACGGGGCGGCCGGGAACGGCACGAAAGCTTCTCGGTGGCAGCCTCAAGGTCGTGTTATCGGTGGCGATCATAGCGGTGGCAGTAGTCATCTATCGTCACCAGATCAATACGAGCCCGCGTGCCGGTCGCAAGAAACCCCCGGCTCAAGCCAAGCTCGTGCAGGTGATCGCGGTCCGGACGGACGACTGTCAAACGACGGTAACGGGTGACGCGGTTGTCGTGCCGGCCCAACAAGTGACACTGCGTCCGCAGGTGACGGGCCAGCTTGTGGAGATCTCTGCCGACGTCGTCCCGGGCGGCATTGTCCAGGCCGGGCAGAAACTCATGGCCGTTGATCACCGGGACTATGAAATCCTCGTTCGACAGCGACAATATGATGTCGCCAGGGCTGTGAGAGATTTGAAGGTGGAGCAGGGCAACCAGGCGATTGCCCGACAAGAGTACGAGCTGCTTGGCGAAGTGATACGTGAAGAGGATCGGGAATTGGTCCTGCGAGAACCTCAACTTGCCTCAGCCAAAGCCGCTGAGGAATCCGCCGGGGCTGCCCTGGAGAAGGCCAAGCTCGATTTGGCTCGATGCGATATCGTCGCACCGTTCAATGCCATTATCCAGGAGAAACACGTCGATCTTGGGGCCACTGTCTCGGCCAATACAAATCTGGTGACGCTGATTGCGACTGACGAAGCTTGGGTCGAGGTGAAGGTATGGGTCGATAAACTCAAGTGGCTCACGATCCCCCGGCGGAACGGCGATCCTGGTTCCAGCGTAAAAATCCACAACACGCTCGCCTGGGGCGCCGATCGTTTCCGGACGGGCCGCGTGTTGTGCCTGCTTGGAGAATTAGAAACACAGGGCCGGCTGGCGCGACTCCTGGTCGTCGTGACCGACCCTTTCTGCCTGAAGCCGGAGAACCGCGGTCTGCCGCAACTTTTGATGGGCTCGTATGTCTCGGCAGAGATACAGGGGCGAACCTTGAGTTCCGTGTTTCCGGTGAAGTGGTCGCACCTTCGTGGTCAGAACGATGCGGTCTGGATCATGGACGATGCGGGCCGCCTCGAGATTCGGCCCGTCGAGGTCGTGTTTCGCGGGGCCGATCAGGTGCACGTGGCAGAAGGTTTGACCGAAGGTGAAAACCTTGTGGTCACTGACATCGCGGCCCCGGTCGCAGGCATGCCTTTGAGGGTGGCTTCAATTGAAGAGCCGACGTCTGCGGGTGAGATTCAGGTCCCCGATGAGAAGGTGCAGCAGTGACGACGCCCGAAACACAGCGACATGACCGAGTCAAAGGCCGCGGGGCGATTGCGTGGATGACCCACAATCGCATCACGCCCAATCTTTTGATGTTCATCTTTCTGGCCGGGGGCTTGTTCATGGCGCTTCGCGTCAAGCAGGAAGTGTTCCCCGAATTCGATCTGGACATGGTCACTATCCGGGTTGCCTACCCGGGTTCGAGTCCAGAAGAGGTTGAGCAGGGGATAATCCTTGTCATCGAGGAGGCCATCCGCGGTCTGGACGGGATCAAGGAAATCACAGCCATGGCGTCCGAAGGGATGGGCATGGTCAACGCGGAATTGGAGGAAGGGGCCGACGATCAACGGATCTATCAGGACATCAAACAGGAAGTCGACCGGATCATCACGTTCCCGCTGGATGCCGAGGAGCCGGAGGTGAGTCTGGTGATTATCCGTCGCGAAGTGCTGCGAATCCAGCTCTACGGCGATGCAAGCGAATGGATCCTGCGTGAGCTGGCCGAGCAGGTTCGGGACCGCCTGCTGCAGGACCCTCAAATCACACAGGTCGACCTCCGCGGCGCGCGCCGGTATGAAGTGGCCATCGAGATCGATCAGCACGTGCTTCGCACCTATGGTTTGACACTGGACCAGGTGGCCCGGCGCGTCCGAGCGACGTCGATTGAGATCCCGGGCGGCAGCCTTGAGACGCAGAGCGGGGATATCTTACTGCGTGTGAGTGAGCGCCGGGATTGGGCAGCAGAATTCGCGACGATTCCGTTGATCACTACGGCGGATGGGTCGGTGCTGCTTCTGGGCGATGTCGCCAAGATCAAAGACACATTCGAAGAACAGGATCGTTATGCAACATACAACGGGAAGCGAGCCGTCGGTCTTGAGGTCTACCGAGTGGGCGGGCAAACTCCCATTGGTGTCTCCGACGCCGTGCGTTCGGCCATGGTCGAGATTGAGAGAGAACTTCCGCCCGGCATCAGTTGGGTGATCAACCGCGATCGGTCCGAGATATACCGCCAGCGCCTGGAACTACTCCTGAAGAATGCCTTCCTGGGGCTGACACTTGTAGTCGTCCTTCTGGGTCTGTTCCTGGAGTTTCGATTGGCCTTCTGGGTCACAATGGGCATTCCCATTTCGTTTCTGGGCTGTTTTCTCTTTCTGCCGATGTTCGATGTCACGATCAATATCATCTCGATGTTCGCCTTTATCGTTGCCCTGGGAATCGTCGTGGATGATGCGATCGTGGTGGGCGAGAACATCTATGAGTACCGCCAAAGGGGCATGAGTTCGATACGGGCCGCGATCTCCGGCGCGCGCGATGTGCTGCTGCCGGTCACCTTCAGCATCCTGACCAACATCGTCGCCTTTCTGCCTCTGTGTTTTGTTCCCGGAGTCATGGGCAAGATCTGGCGAGTCATCCCTATTGTGGTCATTACGGTCTTTTCCATCTCCTGGGTCGAGGCTCTGCTTATTCTTCCTTGTCACCTGGCTCATGGCAAACTGAAGTCAAAGCGGCTCGGGCTTTTGGGGACGCTTGAGCAGTTTTTCAGCAGGGGCTTGCGCGGAGTCATCAATAAGTTGTATATGCCGTTTCTGGATTTTTGCATCCGCTTCCGGTTGGTCACGGTTGCTGTAAGCTTGGCGGTGCTCATCGTCATATTGGGCTACGTGATCAGCGGCCGTATCGGTGTAATCTTGATGCCACGGGTCGAGTCCGACGTGGCTTTTGTGACCGCTACGCTGCCTTACGGTTCGCCCGTATCCAAGGCCGAGGAAGTCTCCCGACAGTTGCTTGTGGCGGCCGAACAGACCGTCGAGGCCAACGGCGATGCTGAATTGGCCGAGGGCATATTCACTCTGATCGATGAGAACGTGGTGGAAGTCACCGTCTATCTGACCGATCCGGATGTTCGCCCCATCAGCACGACGGAGTTGACGCAGCTATGGCGGCAGCGGGTGGGTGTGATCCCGGGTCTCGAGAGCCTGCGATTCGAGTCGGACCGAGGCGGCCCCGGTCGCGGTGCGGCCTTGACGATCGAACTGAGCCACCGTGATATTGACGTGCTGGACAGAGCCAGCGAGGCCCTGGCCGTTACGTTGGCGGACTTCGCCAGTGTCAAGGATATCGACGACGGATATACGCCCGGCAAACGCCAACTGGACTACAGTCTGACCGATGAAGGGCACAGTCTGGGGCTGACCCAGCAGGCGCTGGCCCGACAACTGCGAAATGCTTTCTATGGGGCCGAAGCCGTCCGGCAGCAGCGGGGACGCAACGAGATCAGGGTAAAGGTGCGCCTTCCCCGCGAGCAACGTGTCCGCCAATACGACCTTGAAGAGCTGTTGATCCGCACGCCGCAGGGTACGGATGTGCCGCTGGCTCAGATCGCCCGGGTCAAACCGGGGCTGGCTTACACGACGATCAACCGGCGTAACGGCCGACGCACCGTGACCGTCACGGCGAACGTCGAGCCGATGTCACAGACCAGCCAGGTGCAGGCTACGCTCGAATCGGAGGTGTTGCCGGAACTGGCTCGGCGTTTCCCGGGACTGTCCTACGGCTGGGAAGGGCGCCAGCAGGACATGATGGAGAGTACCGCGAGTCTATTCAACGGTCTGTTCCTTGCCCTGTTTGCGATTTACGCGTTGCTGGCGATCCCGTTCAGGAGCTACTACCAGCCGATTGTTGTTATGATTGCGATTCCATTCGGGATCGTCGGAGCCGTCCTGGGTCACATAATTATGGGCTATTCCCTGAGCCTGATGAGCATGATGGGCATCGTCGCTCTCTGCGGCGTGGTCGTGAATGACTCTCTGGTGCTGATCGACTACGCGAATCGGCAGCGTCGAGCCGGAGCGTCGCCCTTCGAAGCCATCCATCGGGCCGGTGGACGCCGTTTCCGCCCGATCCTGCTGACAACACTGACGACTTTCGGGGGACTATCGCCGATGATATTCGAGACCTCCCGTCAGGCAAGGTTCATGATCCCCATGGCCATCTCGTTGGGATTCGGCATCTTGTTCGCCACGACCATCACTCTGCTGATCGTTCCCTGCTTGTATCTGATGGCTGAAGATGTGCGCGGGGCGTTGCGACGGCTGGCCTCCGCCGGCCGAGAACCGGATGTCGCGCAAAGCCCGATCCCGGGTTAACTTCTGCTGCAGGATTCGGAGACGAAGAAATGGCCACCGTACGGGCTTCAATAGCAAGAGCAGCTATCGTGGCAGCCGTCACATGTGCTGGATGGATGCCCGTGCACAATGCTGCAGCTCAGACTGATGTCACCTCGGCGAGCACGATCCCGCTTCTAAAGGGTTTTCAGAATCCTCCCAAATCCGCCAAGCCTTCCGTCTATTACATTCTGCTGAACGGATACGCTAACCTGGACTATGTCGGCCACGAACTTGGGCAACTGGCCGACATGGGTATCGGCGGTCTCTGCGTTTTTGACATGGGCGCTCGCGGCCTCAAGGAAGCGTTCCCTCCGGTTGGCCCGGCCTTCATGAGTGACGAGTGGATTGAGAGTTTTGTCCACATCGTCCAACAAGCAGCAGAATTGGATATGGACGTCCAGTTCGCGGTCAGCAGCAGTTGGGATATGGGGGCGTCATGGGTCAAGCCACAGGATGCCAGTATGGCACTGTATCACTCGTCACTGCCTGTCGAGGGCCCAAGCGAACTGGATAAGGTATTGCCGCTTCCGGCAAGTCCCGCCAAGTCACCCAGAGATGAGCAGGGCAAGCCGTTGTTTCTCCGTGACATAGCAGTCCTGGCGTTTCCCGAGAGCCAGACTGACCATGCCGGAGAAGCTGAACTGGCAATTGAAGATGCAGATTCGATACTCAACCTGACAGATCACCTCGAAACCGGTGGCCGACTCAGTTGGAAGGTCCCTCCCGGCAAATGGACAATCGTACGGTTTGTCTGCGCGAACACCGGCGAACTGCTCAAGGTCCCCAGTCCGGCCTCGGACGGCTTGGCCACCGATCATTTTAGCAAGCAGGCTACTCGCCGCTACATACGGTACCTCACCGATCGCCTTGAGGAACGGCTTGGCGATCTGAGAAAGTCCCCCTTGAAGCAGTTGTATCTGCCGAGCTATGAGGTGCGAGGAGCCATTTGGACGCCGGAGTTCGTCGAGAGATTTCGAGAATACCGGGGCTACGACCCCACGCCGTATCTGCCAGCGTTGATCGGCTACACGATCAAAGACAAGGACTTCACAGATCGCTTCGTTTATGATTTTCGCAAGACGCTCGGTGATCTGCTTGTGGATGCTTACTACAGGACGGCCAGTGAGTGCGCCAGACGCGTTGGTCTTGGGATTGAAGCGGAGGCGGGAGGGCCCGGTCCTCCGGTGCATCAGGTCCCTGTCGATGCCTTGAAGGCATTAGGGGCCATCGATGAAGTCCGGGGGGAGTTTTGGCCGTGGCGAACCGACCGTGACAACCTCTGGGTCGTCAAGGAGACAGCTTGTGCGGCTCACATTTACGGTCGCCAACGTGTTCACATGGAGGCCTTTACTGGATTTCGTCACTGGGAGGACGGACCTTTCGACATCAAGCCGTCTGCCGACCGTGCCTTTTGCGAAGGGATGAATCACGTTGTGTGGCATACATCGTGCCATCAACCCCCCGAAGCGGGAAAGCCCGGTTGGGTTTACGGGGCCGGGACGCACCTGACACCCAATCTCGTGTGGTGGCCCATGGCAAGGCCGTTTATTGAGTATCTGTCCCGATGCTCGTTCATGTTGCAACAGGGACTCTTCGTCGCGGATGTATGCTACTACTACGGTGACCAGGGTTTCAATTTCGTGCCGCCCAAGCACATCGATCCGTCACTGGGATACGGGTACGACTATGATGTCATCAATGCCGAGGTGATCCTGAATCGAATGACAGTCGATAGGGGTCGGATTGTCCTGCCGGACGGCATGCGGTATGAAATGCTCATCTTGCCGAACCGCCAGGACATTGACCTGCAGGTGCTGGAGAGGATTGCAGATTTGGTGAAGGCCGGGGCAACCGTTGTCGGCCCCAAACCTACACGGTCGACCGGACTCACCGGCTACCCTGATTATGACCGGCAGGTAAGACGACTTGCCGATTCATTGTGGGCAGACTGCGACGGTAAGACGGTATTGGAGCATCGATGGGCCAAGGGGAGAATCGTTTGGGGCCGCCCGCCACGACTGATTCTGCAGGGACGCGGAGTTGGGCCAGACTTTCACTACACCAGGAAGGGGGACGACACCGATCTTGATTACATCCATCGCAACACTCCGGAAGCAGATATCTACTTCATTCGGAATAGAACAATGCGATCGGAATCGGTCAATGCATATTTCCGAGTGTCGGATAAGGTCCCTGAGCTATGGTTTCCGGATTCAGGAAGAACTGTAGAGTTACTCGTGTACGAGCAAACGGCTCAGGGCATTCGTGTCCCACTGCAATTCGGCCCGGCCGACTCGCTGCTTGTTGTCTTTCGCAAGTTTGATGACCAGCCTCATCTGATCTCAGCCGATTCCGGACTCACCGTCACAGATGTTACGGACAGCGAGGTCCGTGTCACTGCCTTTAAGAATGGCTCGTACCAAATGAAGACATATGACGGGCGAACCGCTGGGTTTGCAGTGGATGATATCCTGCCTGAGATGAGATTGACCGGTCCGTGGAAGGTCAGCTTCGCACCGGGATGGGGAGCGCCGGATTCCGTGCCGTTCGCAGAACTGAAATCCTGGACAGAGCACGAGAATCCCGGAATCCGCTATTTCTCCGGCATTGCCCGCTACGAGAAGGAGTTTGAAATTCGGCGCGAGTGGTTCCGCGACAACAGCAGACTGTACCTCGATCTCGGCCGGCTGTGGTGCATCGGCAGAGTACTGCTCAACGGCCAATCATTAGATGTTGTCTGGAAGCCTCCGTATCGGGTGGATGTCACCAAAGCTGCCAAGCCGGGAAGTAACAAACTTGCAGTCGAGATCGCGAACACTTGGGCCAATCGCCTCGTCGGGGACGCGCGATTGCCGGAGGGTCAACGCCGTTGCCGGACGAACATCACCCGTTCCGGTACGCCGGGAAAGCCCTGGCGAGAGATTCCGTTACGTGAGTCAGGTCTCTTGGGGCCGGTAAGATTGGCTATGGCCGTAGAGAAGACGGTCGCCCTGCCGGCTGACGACTCCTCCCGATGATGCTGTAGCACCCCATCGTACTATCCGTTGTGCCTGTCGAAAATTCCGTTGTCCTTACCGTAAATTCCATCCGGGCATGGGGATCTTGCCGGCGCTGATAGGTGCTCCAGACCGGTGCCTGCAAATCGACCCGCCCTATCAGTCACTGCAATTAACGGAACCGAGTCGAATTGACTGCGGTAGTCCCGTAACGAGCGCACTCTGAGAATCGCCACAAATACACCTCGGGATTCTGGGTGACATTCGATGACGATACTACCTTCTTCGTCTTCCTGCAAATCTATCCGTCCAGGTACTACAAATGAGCTTGGACCTAGAGGAAGGGAGGTCTGGAGCGTGGATACTGGGTCCAGGAGACAGCGGGCCTTCTGAGAAGACAGGGCTTTGCCGTCAAGGTGGAAAGTCCTCTGGGCAAGGGCAAAACCCGTGGATCTGGAAGCCAGGAAAGAGGGCAAGAAGATAGCCGTGGAGGTGGAGACGGGCAAATCGGATGCAATCTACAATGTCAGGAAGGACCTCGAAGCAGGATACGACCGGGTCCTTGTGGTTTGCCTCCAAGAAGGTCTCAGGAGCCGGGTCCGCGAGCAGATGGGCAAGGTTGATCTTGCCGAGAAGGGCCGTGCCCTGATCGAGAACCTAAAAGAAGTTCTGAATCCCACCTTCGCAAGAGGATTAACCGCGTGAATGGCAGGCCCGGTGACACAACTTTATAAGTACTTCCCGCCTCCAATTAGTATGCCCGTCAACAACGATCTCGATGGCGAACCTTCCGGCGGTTCAAAGGGCAATGGTAAGCGCAACGGTAGGGACAACAAGTACCAGGATGTTGACTTCGGACTATAGGTGTACCACCCCAAAAAAGGCCCGCCGCCAGCTTATCTCCGCCCTTCTCCGCACTCCTTTCTGATGGGCCGTCTGCCTCCTCTCCGCCCTCCATATTCATTCAGTCAAACCCATATCCCAGCGCACCCAGCTCTGGTACTCAGTTGGATTGGGCTCAGCAGAGTCCGCACAGGTGATGAGAATGTCCCGCTTCTCGGGGTCCATCATCTGAGCCCAGAAAAGCACAAGGGACTCTCAATGTACAGCCGCAATCTGCCCCCGAGTCATCCGTGCCGCCGTCGAAATGCCCCTGCCTTGCGTAAGAATGGGCAAAACAGCTGCCACATTCCCACACGGCGTTTAGTACAACAAGGTTTTCGAGCGGTAAAACGCCTCGAAAAGCCATTACTTGTTCAATGGCTATTCCTTCCAGTGTCGCAAATCTCATGGCCAAGTCAACGTCAACATCTGCAGCTATCTTCTCACACCTCAGGCAATACCCGTCCGAGGACCCGATGCACCTTTGCCGCATTCAGTGGCTGCGAGACGGCCTAACGGACGCTCGCCAGGCGCAGCATCACCTCTGTCGGGCTCGACATAGATTGTGAACCCTGCGCATTTCGCGAACGCAATCTCGTTCATTTGTTATTGAGTATCACGACGCCGACTTGGGGTAGTGCTACGCTGAACTGCACTTTCTCGCGTTCCGCTCCGAAGTAGCCGCCCCAGCCGATGCGGATGTCGGCCACGCGTTTTGGGTCCAGAACACCATCGCCATCTTTCGACCAGCCGGCAAGCTGAAAACGACTCAGCGTAACGAGGGTGTGTTCCCGGCCCGGGACGGCAAGGGAACGGCCCGTTTCCGCGATGAAGTCACCGCCACCCTCTTCGTGGAGTATCACCAGAAGCTGGCTCGGCGTGGACTGGCCGTCGGGCACCCAAGTTTCTATAGCGAGACAGTCGGCATCGCTCAGGTCCAGCGACTGTGAATAGTGGAACTGGAGGAACAGATGTGTGTCCACTTTGCCCTTGGTCAGGACAGCGGCGGCTTGCCAGACCGGAGAACCGGCACGCGAGTGAGCAACGTCCGGCACCAGTTCGCCGCGAACAAACTCGCCATGCCCCATCGTCGGCTCCGCTCCCGGCACGGCACGGAGGACGAGGTTCGGCAAACCTCCACCGGTGATTGTGCGTCGCCGGGGTGGCTTCGAGGAGGTGAACCGGAAAAGGGTAGCACCGTACGGTTGTAGACTCAGCTGGGCGGCGCTGGTGGTAAAGGTCTCCTCCCTTCGACCAGTGCCGGGATTCCAGCATTCACCGGCTCCTGTTGCGGCGAAATCCACATGGCCTGTCCACGCCTTAGCGCTATCATTTATGAGGAAATAGACTTCGCGGTTGTCCAGGCGGCGGTGGGTAACGCGCAGCGGCGACTTGGCCTCAACTACCTTCACATCTGGTTCCAACAGGCCGTCGAGTACGCGCGGGAGCAAGCTCTCCAGGCCGAGAGGAAGGTAGATGCCGGCGCCGCCTGTGTCATTCACGCGGGACTGCGGCTCATGAACGGATGAATAACCTGCCCCATGTTCTCCGAAGATATCCTCCGCCAGCATCTGGACGCGGGCGGATGGGAATTCGCTCTCACTGTTGGCGGGTAGAGCACCGAGCGCGATCACAGCGCCGCCCTGGCCGACGAACGCGGCCAGATTCTCCCAGGACGCGAGGGGCATGGTGTCCACGCCCGGCAGGACGACCACTCGCCAGCGGAGCTGGCCGTGAACTAGCGCGGATGATTCGACGACAGCTTCTCTAAGCGCGCGGCTGTCGATGAATGCAAAGTCGCGCTGCGATGCGAAGAGGCTCTCGGCGGCAGCACGGTAGAGACTCTCGATCCGTGCCGCAGAGGCTGCCTCTTTGCTCCAGTGGCTGGAGGGGACGAACTTGGTCCAGAGGCTTTCAGCGGGATAGAGAACGGCGATATCCGCGACCTGATGCCCGCCGCGAAGCGCCGTGCAACAGCGGCCGACCCACTCGTTGATCCGGCACAGTTGCTCCTCGGACAAATCTGCGAAGCTGTAGTAGCTGGTGACACAGTTGACGCCCGCGACAATCAGGCGATTGCAGGTGCCGCGGATTTCGGCCTCCGTAACTACACGCTTGGGCCGCCGGTCACCGGCGGGCCGGTAGCGCTGGGCGTGATCCGAAGTCTCACTCATGACAAGAGGTTGGCCTTCAAGTTCGGCGGCACTGCTCAGCAGGCGAGCAATAAACCATGGCACCTCGGGCGGAACGCTTGTCAGGCAATCAATGCTGGGTGCGTCGAGCCGACGGATGCACCGGAAGAAATCGCCGTAGAGCGGGACATGCCCCACTATCCCCTCTTCGGCTAGTAAATGCCCGCCAGAGGGGACGCCGTACTGGCGGCAGCGAGTTTGAATCTGGCCGAAGTAGTTCTCCGAAACGAGTTCGCCGATCGTCAACCAGAAATCATGCCGGATCTTCTCGCCGGCAGAACCCGCATCAGCCACCAAGGCTGGGAGAAGCGCTGGGTCGAGAGTATAGCCGCGGCGCTTCGTGAACTCGGTCGGCAGATTCGACGCCCAAGGCAGTGGACGATATGGCATCGGCCTCAAGAAGAGGCTCATCAACGACGGCTCGTCAGTAAACGTGGCCATGAAGTATTTGCCAAGGTCGTCGCCCAGGTGCTTCGCGTAGCTCCCGTAGGTAACGTCGACGAAACGGGCCGTCGGCTCCGGCATAAGCAGGTTGATATAAGGAATCTTGGCGTGGAGGTTGCCTTCGGCGTGTGTGCCTTCGTAGAGGCGGCTCTCGGTAATCGCCATCACACGCCAGCGGCCGGCCGGTGCCTGCCAGCTCAGCCTGCCGTCGAGGACCTGCGCAGCGAGATTCATTTTCTTCGTTATGTCGATATTGCGGTCCCGAACCGCAAATGCGCCTGCCAGCACCAGCTTACCCGGAGGAAGTTCCAGCGTGATGGGGCCACCGCGCGATTCAGTATCGGCGATCAGCAGGCCGCGTGCTTCCCACTCGGGGCGATCGCGCAACGTGATGCCGCCAGCATTGCCGGACGGATAACCTCGCTCGTCGTATAGCCACATCGCAAAGTCGGCCTTCTTTGCTTCTTTGACGGCACGGATGAAGGCGAGCCACTTGGTGTCGCTTTCGAGGTATTGATCGAAGGAGACGTTGCAGACCACACCTCCGAAACCCTGCACGCGGAGCCTGCGGATATACTGGTCCTGGGCGTAGGGCTGGTCGGGCCAGTTGTGGATGATCTTTAAGATACGAGCATCCGCCGGGGGTCGGGCGAAACGATCTGCCCAACTGCCGAGGGCGGTTCCGCTGGGAAAAGCGACTGCACAAAGCCCGTGAATCAGCGGGACAAGAAGTGTTAGATATAGATGTTTCGTACAGGAAGTGGTGAAAGCCGCTTGCCTCTTGTTGAATTCCTGAAACATCATGATCAACAGCATACCATGGCCCCACGAACCCAGCAACATGTTGCTGCGATTCGAACGTCGACTTGATTACGCGGCAGTCTCCGAAGGTGGCCAACGGATTGGCTATCGACGAAGCCCTAACTGTCTGAGATTCGGTGACGGAGCCTTTGGCCCAGCAAGAGTCCATCTGCCCCTGTGGTGGCCGGGCTGTCTCATCGGTCAATTACGGAATGCATGTCTCTTTCGGGAAGGGCATCAAGCTAATGCTCTTCTTTCACTGGGTTGAAAATGGCTCCAAACGCACAGTTCTTGTTTTCTGACTGCCCTCGGATTTGGTGTGAAAATGGCGATTCTTTCGCATAATGCCCTCTGCTCAAGAAGCATTCTACGTCACGAACGCCATCCTGAATCCTGCCTTGTGCCGGATCAGGATATCCCGGGCTCTTCCGGCATCGTGAAGAACATCTCACCTGCGCGAGATGGGCTCATTCGACTGAGCAACACCCTCCGGCCGCCTTCGTAGTTGAACTCCAGCAAAGGACACAACTCTTCTGGCTGTGAGGCCACGCAATGCGGCGCCGCGATCCAAGGGCTCGTGATGTGCGGGACCACTTTCACCCCGGGATACCGTCGCACTAGATCACACACCCTCAGCCATTCCGAAATGCCCCCGCACCAGACTGGATCAGATTGTACGTAATCCACACACTTGCGCTCCAGGAACGGCTTGACTTGCCATCGTGTGTGCCAATGCTCACCCCCTGCGATTGTCACCCCCGCCTCTTCCTTGATCCGTGTGTAACCATCCACGTGTTCCGGACAGATGGGTTCCTCAACCCAAAAGGGTCTGTACGGCGCAATCGCTTTACATAGCTTCACAGAGTATTCCACATCGCCGTAGTATCGGATGCTGTGGTTGTCAAACATGAGCCCGGCGTTCGGTAGTTCTTCCCGCAGTACGCGCACCAGTTCGATGTTCCCCTTCAGTCCGTGGTCCCCGTCCTTAGCGCTCTTCGTGAAGTACCATTTCTGATAACGGTAACCCTTCTCATAAGCCTCTCGCGCTCTTTGTCGGGCATCGTCCAAGCCCTTGTTAGCTTCGCCGGGTCGCCAATAGACCGGGACCTTCCTTCGGTTGGCTGTTCCGATGATTCGGTATGCTGGCTGTTTGAGCAGCTTACCGCGTAGATCCCACAAGGCAATATCCACGGTACCGAAGGCCATGAACACCCGCCCAGTTCCGGTGTGACGTCCCTTTCGGGGCTTGTTCACAATTGTCTCGCCTGTCAATGGATCTCGGCCTTGTGCAAAAAGTCTTGCTTTGCCCGGATAGATCGTCTCCCAGAGCAGCTCTCCTTCCAGCATAGGATCGAAGGGATCTTTACCCACCAGGAGTTCTCGAATCTTTGCATGGTGTTCTTGGAGAGTCTTCAGGTCCTGTGAACCGCTGCCCTTGAAGCTGCCTTCCGTACCATCGTCTGCTTCAATCGTGACGCCTTCCTCTATCTTCAGGTCCTTAATGATAGCTCCCTGCTTGTTAGCGTCCCGCCCTTCTGTCTTTCTACAGAGGCACGTCACCCCAACCGTGACGGCTCCGGCAGCCTTCAGGAATCGCCGGCGATCCAGTACCGACATTGTCATTCTCGTCAACTGTTTCTTCTCCTGTCGCTGGCCTGTGCGACAGCGGAATTAACTGAGTAATCAGACCAGCGAAGATTTCAGCCCGTCGTGACGATTTACTTCACGATAGGTAACAAATACAGGATAATCTGGTGACCCTCCGGATTCTACTTTAGACCGCCCTCCGCATCTACTCTTGTCCTCGTATCCGGCCAACAATTCCGGCTCTTCCCAGTACTTGGGAATCGATGCTATATGGAAGTCAGCGGGCCTGTACCAAGGGCGCGAGCAGGGTCATCTCTGACGGTGCGCACCGGCCAACAAGTGCGATTTCCAGACCGATACGTTCTACGAACGGCGTCTTTTTCCGCTTGACACGGGGTGTGAGCACTCCAGTTCTCGCCGAAGTTGATGCGAGTGGAGACATTTCGCAGACACGATGTCACGAGCATCCGAAAGGACGCTTTCGGTCGGTGGGCGTTGACACTCCTGGGGTCTCGACTATTCGGTCTCCTGACGCCCCTTGAATACTGGAGAATCCATCCGATCCCGGTCTTCCCTCTGGTTGTGCTCATATCCGAATACCAAGGAGATCTACTGCCCGCAGAGTTCTTGCGCCGGCTTGTCACAACGCAGCCAGTTGGACATCAGGATAGCAGGGTCAAGAAAATCGACCTCGCAGTCGCCATTCGCGTCACCCGGCGGCGGGTCAGTGCATGGAAGCTGCACAATCTCACCGCCGCTCAGCGCGTAGTCGTAGAGCCGGATGTCGTCAAGAGCACCGTTAAAATTCGGAAAGTCGGGAGGGTCGCCCGAATTTTCATAACTCCTTTCCACAACTGCACTTGCCTTCATTTGGGCCTCGCGCAAATTGGCTTTGTTTTTTCAAATCGCCCTCCAGCCAAAGCCATAGTTTCCGATTCGCCCCCTCCCGGCACCTGCCTTCCGCCTCCTGGCTTCTGGTGTTGGATTGGCTTTGTTTTTTTCGAGCCAAAGCCGCAGCTTTTCTTCATATTACCTTATCATAACTGGCCTTACGTTCATTTTAGCCTTTCGAAAATTGGCTTTGTTTTTTCAAATGCCCTCACTGATTGCCCGCCGACGAATCTCGTATTGCGTCGTGCGTGTGGCCTATTGCGCACGTCCTTTCTTCCGCCCTTCTGTCTGCTGCCTTCTGTTCTTCTGTCTCCTGTCTCCTATTCTACTGTCTATCTGTTTTCTATATACTTAACATACAGCAGCTTAGATGTCAAGCAGAATCCTTGCCCGGCAAGCCAATAGCCCGATCCCGAAAGAGTCGGCTTAGTTTCTCTACGCGCGGGCGCTCGCAGCAAGCCGCTGGCGCTCACAGAGGCACAGTAATGCCGTGCCTGGGCGCAGATCGGGGGCGATCAGTAGTCTGGTAGGGGTCAAACTGAGATCGTTGGAGTTTCCAAAAAGGTTCTATGATTTCTTGTGAGCATGTTTATTTCGGTAGTTGACATAACGCCGTAAGGCCAGATTCTGCTTGGCGTGGCTGTCGTAATCGCGGTTGCGAAAGACGAATTCCTTCAACGGTGTGAATTGACACTCGATTGGGTTCAGCCATGATGCATTTGTGGGTGTCCAGATCAAATGGATGTTGTGCAGGTGACAGTAACGCTTCACTTCGGCCTTGCGAGCATTCCCACTTTGGAGTTCGCTGTTTGAGATTTCCACATAATGTTCCGAGACGGCATCCGAGAACAGCTCACGCGCTGCGATCGCTTGCTCCGAGGCGTCCTCTGAAAGTACTCGACCCGCTCCCTCATTTTCCAGCAGTTGTAGAGCGTCCTCGTACCGTCTTGCGACCAGGTATGGCTCGACTCTCTCGCGAAGACTGGCACAGCCCCCCACCCACAGGGGGCACACCATGACGAGTGTCAGCCAGTAGTGCATTAGTCTCTCCATTTGGCGCACCTTCGACTAATAACAGGGTCCTTCCTTTGCCTCTTTTTTGATTATCGCTATTCATGCTCTGCCAATCAAGGAAAATGGAGTACAAATGTTGCTTTTTGAGGCCAAGGCGTGGCCCTCAGAAGGTTTCGAGAAGGCATAGACGGCAAGGCAACGGGGATTGATAGCTAACCGAGCCAGAGTCCGGCGTCGGAGAGAATCGGAATTGGGACTCCGCCCGGTCATCCTTGTGCGGGATCGCGGGGGCAGATATAGGGGATGGTCTGGGGGCCTTGGGGCAGGATGCAGAGGCGGGCATCCCGGCCGTAGCTGTCGAGGAGCTGCTCGATGGTTGGCTGCACTGCAGAACACGGCTTGAGAAAGGCGCGCTCAATTTGCTCGGTAGTGAGGTTGTGGCTGTGCAAGTACACATCGGCCTTGCGGCAAACCAAGGCGTGCACCTGCGCCTGCCACGTGTCCTGCTCGACAATATCCCGTCTGCGGATTGCGTCCAGCAAGGACGCGGGGCTGTCGGCCTGCTGCAAGAGCCTGCGGTACTGTCCGTGGTCCGGGATTCCGTCCCGACATTCGGCGACGACTATTATGGCTCCGCCATCGGCGACAATCCGTGCCGCTGCACTCATACCCTTAACGGCCTGGTACAGATTCAGGTCCTGCGGGTATCCCGAATTGCTGGTGACGACTATATCGTACGGCCTTTGCACGGCGACCATGGCGCTGTCCTTGACGTAGGCACAGCCGGCCTCGTGGGCTTTGTGCAAGTCTCCGGCGAAGACGCGTGTGATCCGCCTATTCCTGTTGAGGGTCACGTTCAGCAGGAAGCTCGGCGGGGCCAGTGAAGCGGCCTCTTGAATCTCCTGCCATATGGGGTTGCCATGCGTCACGCCCCAGGTCGCCTTCGGGTGGTCCATATTGGCGGCGCTGTGATTTCTGAGTATTGTCTGCAAGAGAGCGAGCCCTGGCATGACGGCTTTGCCGCCGCCGGAGAAGCCGGCGAAGAAATGCGGCTCTATGAAGCCGGTCAGGACTCGAATGTCACAGGCCAGATAGTCCTTGTGCAGCCAGATTTCGTTGCAGCTGCCGGTAGTACCGACCAACCTGTGCGAAGGACGATCGGCGGCGTCATTCTGTATGATCCGAAACCTGTCACAGACTTCGTCTCCGAGCATGCGGCGAAGCTCGGCCTCGGTATTGTGCCTGTGAGTACCCGTCGCAACCAAGAGCAGGATCCGCTCATCGGGCAGGGTACTGAGCTGCCGCAGCAGAACGGGAAGTATGATCTTGTAGGGCGTGGGGCGAGTGATGTCGTTGACCACGATGGCAACGGTGTGCGACGGCTTGACCAGGGCTCGAAGCGGCTGTGAGTCCGTCGGCGCGAGCAAGGCATCTTCCACCGCGGCGGCCGGATCGGCCAATCCCTCGGCGTACCTCGGCTCAACAACATCGACGTGCAGATCGTCCGGCAGGTCGACATCCAGACCTTGCTCACCATAGGCCAGTCTTATTCTCACAGCAGGTGGTTCCTATTTGACGCTCTTTATGCGTGTGAGGTCTCCGTCCCGCGCCGCCTCGAGTATCGGCCCCATGTAGTCGTCTATCATCTCGGCGGTGAGGGGCACGGGCATGTTCTGGAGCTTCATCTTGAGTTGCGGGTTCTTCGCGGCGGCAAGCGCCCGGTCGATATGCCGGCGGCCGAATCCCTCGACTTGGCTAAGACGCGTGGGACAGCCGACCCTTCGAGCCAGCTCAAACATCGCCTCGGCGACGGCGATTCCAAGGTCTCTACCCTGCAGGGCTTGCATATCGACTTTTGTCAGCCGGGCGTCCCGATAGATCCTGCCGAGGAGACGGAGCGGCCGTTCAATCGCCGGAGCAAAAAAGACCGTGTAGTACGGATTCATCACAGCACAGGCGCGGCCGTGTGGCAGCACATCCACCAGGGAAAAGCTCGTCAGGTGGCCGCCGTTTGTCCCGCCTATCATAATGCAATAGCCGCCCAGGTCGGTCGCCAGGCAAAGCGCCTTCCGGGCCTGCTTGTCCTGCGGATTGTCGATTGCCCGCGGCAGGTGATTGACCGCCAGGTCAATCGACGCGCCGGCCACCTCTTCGACCTTGTCGTAGCCGGGCTTGCCGACAGCTCCGTAGAGGACCTCGAGCGAGTGCGATATGCCGTCGAGCCCACCGTCGGCGGTCAGGCTCGGCGGCGTACTATACGTCACCTCGTAGTCGAACACCGGACACGCGGGCACAATTGCCTCATCGACAATCAGCTTCTTCTGGCCCGTTGCAATGTCTGTGATGTTGGAGTACTTGGTCAGGTGGGCTGCCGAGCTGGCTACCGTCTGAATCGCGACGTGAGTAGTCAAAGCCTTGTCCGCTTGCCGCAGAGCTTCGGTCACCAGGCCTGTTCCAAAATACGCGTCAATCTCGCCGCCCAAAGTGCGAAGGACCTCGGCGGCCTTTACGGCGTCGATTGTGCTGCCGCCCCCGAAGCTCACTACCACATCCGCCTCAGAGGCCCGCAGGCCGGCCGTTATGCGAGACACATCTTCCCGCGGGCTGTTGGGGCGGGCGCCGGTGATCTCTGCTACGAGATCGACTCCTGATTCGACCAGTGACTTGCGTATGGCCGCAACATGATCGTCGCTGCCGCTGAATGTGCCACGAACCAGCACTGCATTCTTGCCGGCAGCGGACACGACGCCACCCACTTGCGAGAGGACATCGGTGCCAAACAAATATGAGTCGCCCTTGAACTCACGCAATAGAGCGCGTGCTCGTTCAAAATCGGCCATCTCTTCGGTCTCCTAATGCGTGCCCATCAAGTTTGATTCTCGCGAACATAGCGCGCACCTGCGCCGACCCCGTGACACCCGGTCAATCCATCTCGAACCCGCCGTCCACATTCAGCGTCTGCCCGGTCATGTAATCTGAATCCGCTGAACAGAGAAAGGCGACGACGCCGGCCACGTCTTCTACGGTGCCGGCCCTCTTCAGCGGAATTCGCTCGATAAACGATTTGATCGACTCGCCGGCGGCGCGACCGGAAATGCGACCGCGGTCCCGGTCTATCTGTTCCCACATCGCCGTCGGGACGACACCGGGACATACCGCATTGACGTTGATGTTGTACGGCGCGAAGGCCAAAGCAGCAGACTGCGTGACGCTGATAATGCCGGCCTTGCTCGCTGCATACGCCACCTGTGCGGCCCTGCCGTGTCGGCCGGAAATTGAGGAGAAGTTCACTATCTTGCCGTAGCTGCGATCAGCACGGCCAGCGTCTCTGATCGCGCTCGGAATCTGCTCTATCATCCGGCGGCCCACGGCCTGAACGCAGAAAGTTGTCCCCTTCAGATTAGTGTCAACGACGCGATCCCATTCCTGCTCGGTTAGCGCCATGAAAAGCCCGGTTTGTGCCACGCCGGCGGCGTTGACCAGGATATCGATTCGGCCGAATTCAGCCACCGCACTATCAACCATTGCCTGAATCTCAGCGACGTTTGCGACATCGACCCGACAGGCCAACGCGCGGCGGCCCAGCGCCAGGATTTGATCGGCCGTCTGTTCTGCGGTCTGCACGTTGATATCGGCAACGACGAGATCGGCCCCTTCCCCGGCCAGGCGCAGCGCTACAGCCTTGCCAATTCCCCCGCCGGCGCCGGTAACGACTGCCATTTTTTCAGCCAATCGCTGCTCCATAACATCACGTCTCAGGTGCTCGCCATATCATACGAAAGGCGCCCCGTTTTTCAAAACATCTCCGCGCTTGGCCGCAGCGTCGTTCATCGACGGCAGAAGACATCAGCCGCCACCTCGCACAAATAACTGCTGACCCGCGTCTGATACTCGCGATAGAACTCATCACTGAGCCCGTAGAACTTCTCGCGATGGACGAACTGGCCTTCTCTGTCACGTCTGCCCACCGAAGCAAAGTTATAGTAGTGGAAAACCACGTGGCCGGGCGATGGTCTCGCATTGGTGTCAGTTTCATATCGGCCGATGCAATCCGCGGCGAAATCGGACCCCGCTGCCGCCTCACGGCGGGCGTAGTCCAATGTATCGTCCCACCAGAAGCGGAACTGCTCCGGCTCGACATCGCACAGAGTCTCGGCGAAGATCACCTGCAGCGCGGGCGATACCTTGAAGTGGTTCTGGCCTCGCGTACCGCGTCCGACAGCCTGCCGAGTAGCCGGCTTGAGATCGTCGCCCGAGTGACAATCCAGCATGAGCCCGAACTCACAGGAAACCTCGTAAAGCCCCCGGATGCGCTTCTCCAAGGCGGCGAGGCCGTCTCGGCCCCTGTAGTCCAGCCCCTTTTCTATCCCGAAATTGGGCGCGATATGTGTCACCGGAATCTGCCGCCTCTGCAGTTCGAGCGCCACAAATATCAACTCGGTCTCTGCCGTCAGGCACCTGAATGCATCTACGCCCGGCGGTATCTCATCCATGCTCAACTCGAGGTCGAACGGGGCTCCGTCTTTTGCCGCTCGAATGTGACCGGACAGTTGCTCCACCACGTTCAAGGCAGGCCAATACTTGCCGACGAGTCGTCCGGCAGTCGCTTTTTCCAACCTGTATTCACGGCCGGCAAAGTACGGCTTTTGGGCGTGATAGGCCAGGACCTCACTTCGCCACCCTGGCTCAACAATGTAATTTGCAAGATACGTGACAGCCGTACCGTCCGAGCTGACCGTCATCGCACCGTAGTCCAACAGATCCGACACATCCACGGTGAAGAACGTGTAGCGGCGGGCCGCCTCTATCACGCGCTTCGCACGGTCAATCTCATCGACGCCGCGTCTAACAGTTATATGGTCCGCATCGGCGCCGTACTCAGGGGACGAGTCGGCCTTAAGAGCCTCCAGCACACCGGCCACCCAGAGCCCTTCGAAAGTGCTACCCGTATGCCCCTCCTCCAGCCTTCCGAAATTGGCCAGGTAATTCAGACGCGGCGGTCGCGCGGCGAGGATGTCCTCCAGCAGATTGACCTCGCGGACTGAGTTCTGAATAGGATTCGCGCTTAGATCGCACTTGTTCATAGCGCCCCACACCCCCGGCCATGCGGCAATGGACATTCGCGACCCGACACCGAGTCGCGGTGTGGCGCCGAGCGCCTTGGGGCCTTTGTCCGGCCTTATCAGAGAAACATACCGGTCAACAGTAGTAGCATCTGTCCGGTACACAGTTAGGCGGGTTCCATCTTCAAGCGACCGCGAATTGATCGGTTCTGCAAGAGGGGTATATTCGCCATCATTTCCCAGCTCAACGAATACCTGCTGGCCGTCAGCGAGCCCGGCGAGGAAGAATACGCTTGCTCCGTGTTCCGCACAGGAGCCAGGATATACAACGCAACGTTCATTGGGCGACGGTGAGCGACCTTCTCTGATCGCCGTTGCGATCGACTTGAAGTACGATACGTCCACGGCGCAAAGCTCACTCCAGGCCCTCACAGGTTCCCAAGTCGCGGTATCCAGTACCGCGGGATTGTGCTTAGGGTCTATGTCTATTCTCTCGAATCTCATTTTCTTTTGCAGATAGGGACAAACCGGCCCTCTGACTCGGTGACCCTTGAGTATGGTATTCGACGAGGTTCGCAGCGTCAATGATAAGGCCCCGAAGGCGGCGGGAGCGTCCATAATGATCTGTGTGTGGCTGGGCCTCAGATAGCACGTGCTGGAACTGCGGATAAATGTTGCTCATTACGGGAGCATGGTCTATAAATCTTACTGATGCAAGCAAGCGATGCTCACAACAGCGAAGAACCGTCGCCCGCGGACTCGACGACTGCAAGGGAACCGCCGCGAACACTGCTCGCAACGCTGCTGCGGCTTGGGCCCGGGATGATAATCGCCGGCTCGATAGTCGGCTCGGGGGAATTGATCGCCACCACCAAAGCCGGCGCCGAGGCAGGGTTCTGCTTGTTGTGGCTGATTATTCTCGGATGCGTAATCAAGGTCTCCACGCAGATAGAATTCGGGCGCCACGCCATCACCTGGGGCCAGACACCGCTCAAGGCCCTTAACGACCTGCCGGGGCCGCGTCTGAAAGTGAATTGGCTGTTGTGGTACTGGACAATAATGACGATGCTGGTGATCTCTCAACAGGGCGGCATCGTCGGCGGGGTCGGGCAGGCACTGGCAATCAGTCGGCCGCTGACCCAGCACGGCAGGGAATACAACCGCCTGCAGGATGAGCTGGTCAAGGCGAGGGTCGAGCAGGCGGTGGTCGGGACTCGCGCCGCAGACAGCCCTGACATCCCCAGACTCCAGCAGAAGATCGACTCACTTGCGGCGCAGATCAAACAGATGCCCGAAACCAAAGACGCCTACCTGTGGGCTGCCATCATCGCCGTTGTCACCTCCGCACTACTCTATGTCGGGCGGTACCGGCTCATCCAGGTGGTTGCCACAACATTGGTGGCCGTGTTCACGGTCATGACCATACTGACGCTGGTTATGCTGCAGACTAAGCCCGACTGGGCCGTCCGCGGTAGTGAATTCGCACGTGGCCTGAGCTTTCGCCTGCCGTCGGCGGATGAGGGCCTTGTCGGCAATCCCGTCGCGACGGCCCTGGCGGCATTCGGGATCATCGGCGTGGGGGCGGCCGAACTGATTATGTACCCCTATTGGTGCCTGGAGAAGGGCTATGCAAAGTTCACCGGCCTGCGAGACGGCACCGCCCAGTGGGTCAAGCGGGCTCGGGGGTGGTTGCGCGTGCTGAAGATTGATGCGTGGCTCTCAATGGTCATCTACACGTTCGCAACGATGGCATTCTACCTGCTGGGAGCCGCCGTGCTGTGGCGAGCATCGCTTAATCCCGAAAAGG
>CP070675.1:2981164-2988666 GCA_020352215.1 Phycisphaerales bacterium | reverse complement strand
AACGTATTTCTCATCCGGCGATACTGCAGGATGAGGAGTCGGACAGTGGATGATGGGCGTGGGCTTGGCATTATCTTCGATGGAAATTGAGTAAAGTACATTGTCCACCCTAGAACGGTAGAGAATCCGCTTTGAGTCGCTGCTCCAGCGGAAACAAAGCCCCTTGGTTAGAAGCTCCGGTTCCCCCGTGCCATCGGCATTGATAATCCAGATGTGCCGCTCCATGGGAGGGATAGAGCGTACAAAATGTGATGCATGTCCACCCGTCAAGTCAGCAAGTAATAGGGCCTGTCGATGTCGCTCAAAAACAATGTAGCGCCCATTAGGAGACCACTCTGGATCGTAGCCGGGAACCGTCAAGATCCGGGTCTTTCCCGACTCCAGATTCACCACTTCAATACCACTAAAGCCGATGATTCCACGACTATAGGCGATTTCGGTTCCATCAGGTGACCAGGTAGCGTGAAATCCCTCGCGCACCACGCGCCTGGCCTTTTCAGCTAACCGCGCATTAAACTCGGCCGCATCGTGCATCGCCAGAAAGGCAGCACCTTCGGGTCTGCGCTGCGGCGGATGCCATGATCGACCTGCACACAGCGCGTCAGAAACATACTTGGCAACCGAACCATTGAAATCATATGGTCTCATTCGGCCAGATTCGACGATGGCTTCATATGTGACTTGCGCTTCATCATAGTAGCCCGAACTAACAAGGGCACAAAAGACGTGAAGGAGATAAAGAACCTCGTCAGGTTCCAGTTCGGCACATTTGCGTGCATCCGAGAGCGCCGCTTTGTAATTGCCCATGTGAATATACGTCCGACGGCGCTGGTCATAAAGCTCGGCCTCGGCAGGCGAAAGTCCGATGGCTCTATCGTGGTCTCTTACGGCCTGGCCAAACAGCTCCTTCTTGTCCTCTTCTACCGCCCTTTCGCGCCGAGCAATCGCACGCAGGGCGTACCCTCGTGGATTGCTGGGTTCTTTCACAATCATTGCATATGCGTCGATCTCCATCTCATCATATTTCTTCAGGGCGTAGTGCGCCAAAGCTCGGGCTTTCAGAGAGTCATAATGGCCGGGGTCAAGCTCCAGGGCTTTATCCAACCATTCAAGAGTTTTACCCACAGTGCCGACCATCATGGAACGGTTGAAGCAAGCCTCGGCTCTTTCGGAAAAGAGATTCTCCCCCTTCTGTTGGTGCTCCCTTCCTTTGCGCTGGTATTCCGGTACTGCATTGGGATCACCGGGGTCGGTTTCCAGATAGATCCTTGCCAGGAGAAAATGGGCCTGTGAAGCGATCTCATCGCGTTCATCCGTCAGCTCCTCCAACTGGCTGATTGCCTCAGCAGGGCCCTGTAATTGCAGAACGGTCCGCGCGCGGAGCCAACGTGCTTCGGCGCCAACGTGTTCGCTATCGAGAATGGGTTCGACTTGCGCCAAAGCCTCTTTGAACTGCCCTTTGGAGCGATATTCCGCGGCCTTTGACAGCACGTCTTTGTGTTCGAGAGCCTCGGCCTCTTTGCTGCGATTAGCGGCCCGAACGTACATCACGGAAATCAGCGCTATAGCAGCAAGTAGAATGGCCGCAACCGCGGTCCCGATGGCTTGCGTTCGGTGTTTCTGGATGAATTTCTTGAGGCGGTATATTTTACTGGGCGGCCCGGCCAGCACGGGCTCGCTGTTGAGGTGGCGTTGGATGTCCTCGGCCAAAGCGTGAGCCGTCTGGTAACGCCGCGTCCGGTCCTTCTCCATCGCCTTGAGCGTTATCCAGTCCAGGTCCCCGCGCAAGAGCCGCCCTAATGTTCGGACGTCCGTACGACGCAACTGCCCCAGCTTCGTCGACTCTTCCCCTGAAATCGTCTTCAGCCGGGTGCTGGGCGTCTTGGGTTGTTTCTCGCGGATCATATCCCGAATTTGGTCAACGCCGCCTTTCCTGAACTCTTTGGCCTCGAAGGGTAAGACGCCGGTCAGAAGCTCATATAAAAGGACGCCCAGCGAATAGATGTCTGATCGAGTATCTACGTCCTGGCCGGTCATCTCTGCTTGTTCGGGACTCATATACTCAGGCGTACCGACGAACTGGCCCAACTCAGTCACCAGAGTCCGCTCCGTTAGTGGTTGGCTGATCGCCTTGGCCACGCCGAAATCTATCACTTTAGGCACGACCTGTTCGCCCTGGATGGATACCTGTATGTTCGAAGGTTTGATATCACGGTGGATGATACCCTTTTGGTGGGCGTGCTGCACGGCCTCGCAGACCCGCAGGAACAGATCAAGCCGCTGCTCGATAGTTAGCTTGTGTCGGTCGCAATGCTCGGTAATGGATACACCCTTGACGTACTCCATTACAAAATAGGGTCGACCGGACTCCGTTGTCCCTGCATCGTAAACCTGAGCGATATTCGGATGATCCATCAGAGCCAACGCCTGCCGTTCGGACTCAAAGCGGGCGATTATGCTCTTCGAATCCATGCCGGGCTTGATGACCTTCAGGGCCACGCGACGTCTGATGGGTTGCTTTTGCTCAGCTAAATATACGATTCCCATCCCGCCTTCGCTTACGACGCTCAGTAATTTGTAGCGGCCGATCCGAGTGCCAATCAGTCCCTCCCCGGCAAGATTGCATCGAGTCGCTGTCTCTTCGAACTCGGTCCCGTCGGCCCGGACAAGGGTATCGAATAAGACGTCAATTTCCTCGAGGTCCCGCAATCGCGCCTTCAGTTGATCTTTACACTGCGGATATTGCTTGACGAATTCGTCTATATCAGGCTTCTTGCCTTGCAGACACTCGTCGGCGAAGCGTGTCAATGCCTCTTCCAGGACACCACTCGGATTGTTGTTAGTTTGCGCCGCCATTAATCTTGGCCGTAAGCGATCGTCAGTGCCGCCATGGCACGAGCCAGCAACATTCGCACGGCACCTTCACTCTTGCCTAACCTCTCTGCTATTTCAGCGTGCGAGAGTCCTTCGATCCTCTTGAGCACGACGACTTGCTTGTACTCGGGCTTCAACTTATCCAAGGCCTTCTCCAGTTTATCCAACGCCTCCTGTTTGCTCACGATGGCGCTCGGCGTAGTGGTACGCATGGGCCCGGCTGCGCCGATAGAGCCGCCCTCAGTACTCCTGCCTTCTCTCTTTAACGGCATTTCTTTGTGAATGTCTCGCTTGTCGGCCTGAAATTTGTCAAAAAGATCACGAAGCTTGTTCTCGGCTATCCTGGACAGCCACCGCAGAAAGTCTCCCTCGTTGCTGTAGGTGAAGTCCTGCAAACCCCCCAAGGCGAGCATTAAGGCATCTTGGACTACATCAACTGAATCGAGCTTTGGCCGGAGCTTCTGATCCAAACGAAAGCGGATAATCCGGCGTACTCGCTCGCCGTACACGCTGCAGAGCTGATTCAGCGCAGACTCATTTCCCTCCTTGGCCAGGGCTACCAGATGTTGGGTCTTACGATCTTCCATAGGCTCCAGCCATCGCTAACCTTAGGAATTCAAAGAATCTACGCAAATTATAACATCTTTTCAATAATTTCTCAATTGAAGAGTGACGCTGCCCTTTCTTTCCCGTTGATACCGGTAGAGCGGTAAGGACGAACAGTCCGCTATTGGGCAAAAGAATCGCCGTAAACGATGCTCCACGCAGTGTGTGGCATGAAATACTAACAGTTCCCTGCTGGAGTCTATCCCACACTTGATGCGGGGCAGGGACAAGCTTTGAAAGGGAAGTAAAATGAAAAAGAAGATCTCAATCGTACTGGTTTTGGCATTCATCATTGGCCTGATCCCAAGCGTTGCCAAGGCGAAGCTGGTCGCCTGCGTGGGCAATAGTAATACGTATGGCGCTGGTATTCCCGATCGGACGAGCAATTGCTACCCGGCTCAGTTACAGATGCTCCTGAGGCAATGCGATCCAACCTGGGAAACACAAAACTTCGGCGTAAACGGTGCTACTGTTCTGAGGCAGGGTGCCACACCATATGTGAAACAAGCCGCTTATAACCAAGCACTTGCATCTGAGCCAGACGTCGTAATCATGTGCTTTGGGGCCAACGGATCCAGATCGTTCAATCGTGGATACATCGAGGAATTCTACGTATCAGACTACATCAGTCTGATCGATGCTTTTGCTGATTTACCGAGCAGACCACAAATATGGCTCTGTTATCCTCTGAAGGCGTTCTCTGGGAGTTATTCAATTAGCGATGCGATTCTCAGGGACCAGATAATCCCACTTGTCGACCAGGTTGCGTCTCTGAGGAGTCTTCCCATTATCGATTTCTACACAGCATTCGAGGATTCACCTGACCTCTACCAGTCGGACGGCATTCATCCAAATCCAGGCGGAGCGAAGCTAATGGCGGAGGTGGTCGCTGCCTCAATTATTCGCGGACCACTGAATCCCGACGTTAACGGCGACGAGATGGTAGACTTCAAGGATTTCTGTATCTTGGCTCAATACTGGTCTGCCGGTAAATCATCGGCTGACATTGCGGGAGGACTCTGCGGTGAGCAGTCTCGGCACTATGAGGACTTGGCAGGATTCGTTGAATGCTGGCTCAGAGATACTCGCCTCCTGGCCCATTGGAAGCTGGACGAGACGGAGGGCGCGATTGCCCACGACAGCATCGGCGGCAAGGATGGTTACGGCGCCCCGGATTTGCTCTGGCGGCCGGACGGCGGCATGGTGGGCGGAGCTCTCGGATTGGAGGGGATCGATGATTTTCTTTTCACGACCTTCTCGCTGAATCCGGCAGCAAGATCTTTTGGTGTATTTGCCTGGGTCAAAGGTGGTGCTGCGGAACAGGTGATTGTCTCGCAGGGACAGGGCGCGAATTGGCTTTGTGCCGATCCGTCAGGCAACCTCATGACCAGCTTGTCGGCGCCTGGCGGCGGTCGCATCCTACCACAGCCCCTCGTTTCAGAATTCATAATCACCGACGGCGAGTGGCACCGAGTAGGATTTACTTGGGACGGCTCGGCCAGAGCTCTTTATGTTGATGATGTCGAGGTTGCCAGCGACACACTACACCTTGGCCTGGCACCCTCCGAAGGCACCCTGTACATCGGTGCCGCAAGCAACCTGGAGGCCGGGAGCCACTGGTGGGGCCTGATTGACGACGTCCGCGTCTACGACCGGGCTATACAGCCGTAGTCCAGCGCACAAACTTGGCAAACAGATACGGGCTGGCAGAGTGCGGTGCTGTCGGCCCTCTTGTACATCGCGGCCGACAGGGGGCAGCAGCCCTCTTACCGCCCCTTCCGCGGGCTTTTTCTGAAGAATTTCCTTTACTTTCCAGGCCTCGGTATGGTATATAGACAACAGATGAGGGATGGAACAGAAGATGGGAGACAGAAGTCAGCCCGCAGGGTCCCTTACGGGAGAGACAGACGTAGAGGAGCCGAGCGTAAAGCGTTTAGCGGAAAGGGGATAGCAGAAAGGTCAGAAGTCAGGAGACAGGAGACAGAAGACGGCAAATGCGAGATACGAGATACGGGGCGCGAGATACGTAAGTGCAAGCCGTGAACGGACATACGCAACACGCGATACGGGCCCCCGAGCCCCGAGCTCGGCTGGAGAACGATTTGAAAAAACAAAGCCAAATGCCAGCCTTCGGCTGGAAGCTCGAAGCACGAGTTCCGAAATCCTAAGGAACGGAGCTCTATGGCACCACTTGAAAAAACAAAGCCAATTTCCGAGAAGGGCAAATGAGGGTAAGACCTTTATTTACAAAGGATTATGAGGAAGAATCGGCCTTGGCCGGGCGCAAAAACAAAGCCAAAACAAAGCCAATTCAACATCAGGAGACGGGAGGCGGAAGGCAGTCCTTGGGACTCCTTACGGAGAAGCCAGGAGATGGCAAATACGAAACCAGCGCCTTTGGTAGAACACGATTTCAAAAAAACAAAGCCAATTTGCCAGAACGCCAAGTTAACACAACCTTTGTTGAAACAAAGGGTTGTGAGGGTATTCCGCGCCAGCCGGTCGCGCAGAAACAAACCCGAACAAACCCAATCTCCGGGCGCTGCAATCCTTCAAGTGAAAGTTGGGTCAAGGACTATGTAACCAGCCCGTGTATTGATCTGGGCGACCCCGATTCGGACTGGACGGCTGAATTATGGCCACACGGCAAACGTATAAACATGGGCGCCTAAGGCGGCACACCCCAAGCAAGTATGTCCCTGTCTACTATCGGCGATTCCGCAGACTGTAACGATTACGAGGTGGTCGATGGACGTGATCTGTTCATGCTCGCGGAGATGTGGCTGGCCGATGGCCTGCTACTGCCGGGAAACATTAACCGCAGAGGTTCCGTGGACTTCTCGGATTACGCTGAGTTGGCCGAGAACTGGCTCGCAGGTGTTCAATAGCCCTGTCGCGATTTCTACTTCAGTTAGCGAGGGCTGTGGTTACTTTATTGGGAGCACTTGGCTTTTCTTCATACCCGGGGGCAAGTCGAGGCCGCTGCGTCCTTCTGTTTCCTTGAAATCTACAATTACTTTCACCGCGGCGTGCGGATCATCCAGAACCGTGAAGACGTCCATGTCTTCTGCGGCTATGTACTGGTGTTCGTTGCGCATCTTTTCCTCTATCCATTCGACCAATCCCCCCCAGAAGTCACTGCCCATCAGAATCACGGGAAACGAGGCCTGCTTTAGCGTTTGAATCAGAACCATAGATTCAAAGAACTCATCCATCGTTCCGTAGCCGCCGGGAAAGACAATGAAACCATGGGCGTATTTGAGGAACATGACCTTGCGGCAAAAGAAGTACCTGAAGTGCAGTGACAGATTCTGATATTCGTTTGGGAGCTGCTCCATCGGCAGTTCGATGTTAAGCCCGATGCTCTTACCGCCCGCATCCGCAGCACCTTTGTTCGCAGCCTCCATAATGCCCCCTCCACCACCGGTGATTACGGCGAAGCCGGCTCGCGCAACTTCCGACGCGGTCTGTTCGGCGAGCTTGTAGTAGCGATCTTGCGGCTCGGACCGAGAAGAGCCAAAAATGGACACCGCTGGCCCGACGGAGGCGAGCTCATCAAATCCCTCAGTAAACTCGGCCATGATTCTGAAAATCCGCCAGAGGTCTTTCACCGGACTATCAAGTATTTCCATCATAGACAAAACTCCTTTTAACACGCTGTTTGCCCGCCCGACTCGATGGCTGCGGGTTCTGTCTTGTTTACCACAGTTCCGGATGGTTGGCTGACGGACAGTGCTTCGAGATCGGGCATTCCGGACAGTCCGGCTTGCGGGCCCTACAGACGTTACGGCCATGAGTGATCAGCAGATGGCTGAACGCTGTCCAATCTTTCTTTGGTACTATTTCGGCCAGATCAAATTCCAACTTTACCGGATCACGGTTGGCGGAAAGGCCCAGACGCCGCGACAACCTGATAACGTGGGTATCGCACGTTATTCCGGGTATGCCGAAGGCGTCGCCCAGCACACAATTTGCCGTTTTCCTGCCCACGCCCGGCAGCGTCAGAAGCTCTTCCATTGTAT
>CP070675.1:2967260-2981064 GCA_020352215.1 Phycisphaerales bacterium | reverse complement strand
AGATACTTGAGCTCAAACAGCCACCGCATTTGGCCATCTCACCGATGGCCGAGTTCGGCGCCTACGGCGTCTCGACAGAGGGACTGATGCCGTCGGACATACAATATGTGGGCGGCAAGGCAGCCGGCTTCGGCATTTTGCGCGAGGCCATACCCCAGAACAGCCCCAAAGCCATCGCGCTAACCTTTGACGTGTGGAACGCTTTTCTGGATCAGCCACTGCTCGTGGCCCCGCGTCTCGATCTGGGTCCGGGAGAGCACATCCTCATCTGGGCCGACGGCGACGATGAGCAAGGCCCCGTGCATACGAGCTTCAAGTTGAGCAGGGGCGGCGAATCGATCGGCCTGTTTGACATTGACGGAGTGACACCGATCGACGTGATTCACTTTGGTGGTCAGAGTGACGATGTCTCTTATGGCCGATCCACCGACGGCGGCGACACGTGGCAGCCCTTCGAGGCCTCGACGCCGGGACAGCCGAACAGCGGTGCGCCGCCCGAGACAGGTCGCGGCTTGGTCATCAATGAGTTCATGGCCGACAATGAGACGACGATCCAGGACCCTGACGAACCGGGGGAGTATCCGGATTGGATTGAATTGTACAACGCCTCAGACGAAACGATCACTCTCAATGGGATGTACGTGACCGACGATGTGGACGACCCTACGAAGTGGCAATTCCCACCTGTGTTTGCCGGTGGATCACAGAGTGCTGTTGTGGGAGATTTGAACGGCGATCACTGCGTCGATTGCCAAGACCTATGGCTCATGGCCCAGAGTTGGCTGGACGAGGCCTGCTTGTCGCAGCGGTGTGAAGCGGATGTCGACGGGGCCAACGGTGTCAACATGGTGGATTTGGCCCTGCTGGCCAGCGGGTGGGGATCAGGTGATCCATCTGGTGGTCGTTGGACGCTGCGTCAAGATATCGCCCGGCGACTGTCGAAATACAGCTCCTATCCTCCGGGCGATATGCAGGCGCTGTCGAGGGACGTGGCATCGGTCCGAAACCTCTTCACCAATCCTGATGTCACCCAGTTCAGCGACGGGCTTCGCCAGGCCGTTTTGGCCGTGCTGACCGATCCGCAATACGACTTCAACGCGAACGCGAATCTGCGTTTTCGCAGCTCAACCAACGTCGAGGACAGTCTGGACTTCGTCGGCGCCGGCCTCTATGAGAGCTACAGTGGCTGTCTGGCCGACGAGCTTGACGGTAACGACAGCGGCCCTTGCCGGTGCGATCCGAACAGGGCAAGTGAACGCGGCGTGTTTCGCGCGATCAGACGGGTCTTCGCCAGCTTCTACAACGACAACGCCTATCTGGAGCGATTGCGTCATGACGTGAATGAGGCCCAAGTCGGCATGGCTCTGGTGGTCCACCATTCCTTTCCGGATGCGATCGAGCTGGCAAACGGTGTGGCCACCGTTGAGATGAAGGGCCCCGGCGCCAACAGCACTGTGAGTCTGGTGACCCAGCAAGGCGCCGTCTCGGTGACCAATCCACAGGACGCCTCCATTGCGGAGGAGGTGACGGTCACGAGGTTGCCCTCCGGCAGCATCGTTCCCCCAAGACTGGCCCGCTCATCAAGTCTCATTCCGCTGGGTGCGACGGTCATGGTTTGGCCCGACGACTATATGGCATTGACGGACCTGTTGATTCTGGTCAGTGACAGGTTCAGTGAGGTGACAGGCCAGACCGAGTACGTTCTTGACCTGGAATACAAGAAGGTTGCGCCGGGCGGTCAAGTGCTACCATCAGGTGGCCTGATCGTCAAACAGGTGCGCCAGGTGCCGTCGCCCGATGAGACAGCCAGCGTCACTCCGTTCTTGCTCAATACTCCGGCCAACCTCGAGGTGTTCCCGGGCGAGTTTGAGGTATTCGGCGATACCGATGTGTTCGCCGATCACCGATTGAAGTCGCGCTGGCAGCTTGAGACCCACGCCACGATGCTCGACAGTAGCAGCCTAGGCGATCGGCTGTACAGTGAACTGAATCTGGAGTATCTGGATGACGACCAGGTTCGTACGATTGCAGGTCAGATGTCGGCCCTGCCGTCTGCTGCTCACAGCTTCGACGGCGAGGACGCGGCCGATAGCTGGGAGCTGCCCGGTCTGAGCAATCCGCGCAGCCACCACTTGTTGACCACGGGTATCCCGACGAGCGTCTCACCGGCGGAGAACCCCATATTCACACTGGCGGATTTGGGCACGTATGCCTTCAACCTTCCGTACAAGTGTCTGGCCCTGGACGTGGAGTATGGTCATCCCGTCATGTCATGGCATCAGCAGTTGTGGCCGTACGATCCTCCCTCGGGTCTGAGCACAACCATGAGGAACACGGTCTACCTCTGGTCGCGCCCGGGTGCGTGTCCGCAGGATGTGTGGATCGAGAGATCATCCGCTTCAGACGGCATTTCGATCAGAACTTCTTTCTATTACCCACCTCCGCCGACCGGATATCCCGATTGGGCTGGACACACGGCCCCACTGCAGCGCTGGGACCGGACGGTGATCGAAGGGCTCACGTCCGAGTGCATCGTTCTGCAGGGCTACTATTCGCAGACGTATCGGCCGGAACACCACAATCTTATCGAGAACTTCCTCTTTGAACCGAGGCTCGAACCGGGGATCACTCCCGGCATCTTGGATGAACTGAGCGACATGAACATCCGGTTTATCCACCTGATCATGGACAACCGCCAGGACGGCGACGAATCAGAGATCGCCACATACGGTTTCGAGTGAACGTCGGGGTGATAGGCTGCCCCCGCATGGCGTGTGTGGGCCCGGCACTTCATCCCTGCTTGTGGCCAGCCGGGTGATGTGTCACCGTATTTGCCCAGAAGGAAACGGGCACGAGGGCTATAGGCTGCGCCCCCAGGATCTTTCATTTCGCTTCTTTGCCCTCTCCCCAATCGTCGTGACAGAACGGCTCCCTGTGGCAACGCCTCGCGCGTATCCTTCCACACGAGAAGGAGTATCAGGAGCCTGATACTGGATGAGGTCCTGCTTGTCTCACAAGACGTCTGCGGCAGGGGCACCTTATCGACGCCTTGACTTTAGACATGGCACAGGCTCGCGCCCTATGGCGAGTTGTCTTCCAGCCAGTGCTGGCACATTATACCAGCGTCCAGCCAATCGACTTTGCAGTCGCCGTTGATATCGCCGGCGGCGATGGTCTCACACGCAGGGTCGCCGAAATAGGATTTGCTCGCCTCCGTTGTCCCGCCGTAGGCTCCCATGTTGATGACTCCTCCACCAGGGAAGGGTTCGCGGCCAATCGGCGAGTTCAGATCGCCGGCATCAATGCAGGGGCTTGTCGCTTGGTCCGTTGCCCACACTTCTGTCGCCGGGTCCCACCGCCCGGCCTGAGATCGGAGGTGGTAGTCGCCGTCGACCCATACGCCCATAGGGTCATTGGGATCAACGGCAACGTTGGGGTCGCTCGGGTCCGCCCAGTAGCCGCGCCGGACGAACAGTGGATCATCCTCTATGTTGCCTTCGCCTGGCCAGCCGCCGGCAATATCGCTGTAGCGAATCAACGATTCGCTCATACCGCCTGTGACGATCTGAGCCGGCGCGTTGTGCCATACGACCGAGTTGGTCAACACGACATTGCTGTCGACGAGAGAGACTGCCCCGCCTTGTCCGCCCCCACAGTTATCCGCGACGGTGCAGTTAATCAAGACGGCATTGCTGCCATCACAGTAGACTGCTGATCCGTTCAGATCAGTTGCCTGATTGCCAACAACCAGGCAATTGGAGATTGTCGGGCTACTGCCGCGGCAGTGGATCGCACCGGCTAAGTCGCCTTTGCCCCGCGTCATGACAAATCCCGTCAGGACACAACCTGGATCCTCGTTCGTGGTGAACCTCACGATGGGCCCCGCGCCGGCGCCGTCGATCACTGCGCGAGGCGTGCTGTGGGAATCACCGCCTATCAGCCGGATGCTCTTGCCAAGAAGATCGATAGTCTCACGGTAAGTCCCGGGACGAACGACAACTGAGGCGCCGTCGGCCGCCACGTCAACGGCCTCCTGTATTTCGTCGAAAGGATGCTCCGGCGTCCCATCCTCCTGCGGATCACTCACCGTCGAGTCGCCCGGTCCGGGATCATGTGGCGCATCATCATCAACGGCGAGGACGTCCGACTCGCTGACGAAGCAGGCTCGGATATGGCCCCCCCCGTACACGGTGAGGAACTCGGGATTGCTTGCGGAGAAGTACGTGCCAGACCAGTGACTGAACATGAAACCGGGATCAGCTTCGGCCTCCAGCCACAGGGTTTCCAGATACTCATATTCGAAGAGGCCCTCACCCGGCTTTGTGACCGATCCACCGGTACCCGAAGAGATGGTCAGGCCAAGTAGATAGCTCGGGTCCCGCAAAAGGGTAATGCCAGGGTTGTTTGTGATAATCAGCGGAATATAGACATCGTAGGCTTCTCGGTTGAGTGGGTTGATTCGGAGATCGAGGAACCCAAGAGATGTCAGGCCGGACAGGGCCGAGATGTCCCTGACGTTGTTCTTATGAAGGTTCAATGTCTGGAGGTTGGTCAGACCCGACAAGGCTGAGATATCGGTGACCTGATTGGTCTCCAAATCCAGTGTCTTTAGACTGGTCAGGCTGGAAAGAGGCGAGATATCGGTGATGGCCTCATTCTCTTGAAGAACTAGGGTCTGCAGGTTGGTCAGAGCAGACAAAGGCGAGAGGTCACTTATGAGATGGTACAGAAGATTCAGTGTTTGCAAATTCTTAGCGTGCTCGAGGCCCGTGAGATCCCTAATTGCATTTTCCTGCCGGTGGCCAATGTAGCCAATGGGGCACACCAGCTCCGTTAAGCCAAGCATGTCCGTGGGGGTAGGATCCCAGAGCCACAAGGCGTCTTCCACAGCGGCTTTGAGATTGGCGTCCGGGAAGTCGATCGGGTCCTCGGCTCTGAGCGAGTTTGGAGTGAAACAAATGGTAAGAATCATAAGCGCTGTTCGTGTTCGCATAATCCGCCTCCGTTTGACACAGAACCTGGGCGCCGCCCAATCTGCCGCCGTTTACACACTGTCCAAGATGCCCTTCTCGTTGATGTAACTGGCCATATTATAGCACGTTAGGCTCCGGATTGCAAGGCTTGGGGGAGAATTGATAGTGTCAATTCTTGATGATTCAGCCCGCTGAACGACGCCCCACACTGACGCCCGAGAAGTGTTCGTCCTACAACAGACGAACAGCCAGGAGTTAACGACGCGATAAGTTCCCGCCCGCCTGGTAGGAGGTCTGGGGTCGTGGGTCAGGCTGCTAGCACCGGTGCCAATCTTCTGTCGCTGCGGCACGGGGTGGGCCACGATCCGCCTGCGGCCCCAGCAGGTCCAAGATGGCCCACATTTTCCTTGACACTACGGCATCACACCGATACTGTAATTGCAGTAAACGTTCAGGATTGGTGTGTTCACTGAACCTATTTTCTATAAACTACAAATACTTTTTCATAATTTCCTCGCCAAATACCATCTCCCATAAATTGTAAAAATCCTCAGTATTTTCTTCCTATCCTCTGAGTTTAATAACTATCCTGTCGCGTATGTCTCAAAAAGATTGTTCCAAGATAAATTTTCTGTCCGAGCATATGGTAACAGGTCAATAGCTTGGCCTGTTGAAAGTATTGACAAGAGGCCTTGGGGAAGAAAACAATATATTTACTCAGATCAGCATTTGTCGGGGCATTGGTGACTATCCGGGGGGTTCAAGCAGGTGTGGATCGGGATGTTTGAAAGTCCAGACCACGTTTTCATCGGCTCCTACGTCGTTCAAGGTTTCTTCTATGTCGTGCATGATTTCAAGGTCCTTGTCCGGCTCCTTGGCGAGCAGGAGGGCTTTGTTGTAATACTTTTCCGCTTCCTTATACTCGCCATAGCGAATTAAACTCAGGGCGAGATCTCGGTTGCCATTGATATAGTTCGGGTCGAGTTGGATTGCCCGCATACCATGGTGGCGGCAGCGGACGATATACTCGGCTCGTTTGTCTTCTTGGGTGAACCGTGACGTTGCATACAGCAGGCAGAGGTTTGCGTGGACGAGTTTGTTTTCTTTTTTCAGGTCCAGGGAACGGAGAAGAAAATACTCTGACGCCCATGAGAGATACCCTGGGGCGCTTCTGTTCAGCGGCTACTATTAGCGGGCATTGACCTCGTCAATCCGCCAATAGTATGTCGTGCCCGGCCGCACCGATGCGGCGTGACTTAGCCCCAATCCGACTGCGTCTACGCGAGGCGCAACTAGATCTGGTAGCGAGGCTTCTTGCTGCTATAGCGTGCTGTTCCCGCTTTTGGTCTCGTTGTCCCACTGCCACCCCGGTTTCTCGACGTTGTCGGCTGTGAACGTGAACGTCGTCCCACCGGCAGGATTCTTCAATTCGTCGGAATACAGGACGATCACACCCTCAGCATCTGTCACACCTGAGTCAATATCCGTCGTCGCACCGCTCCAGTACCCGTACACGGTCGCTCCTTCGACGGGCTGGCCGGTCCCCACGGCAACGATGGTCACCCGCGCTGCACCGGAAACGAATGTATTCTTGCCCGCCTGCCTCTCGTTCAGGGTAACGACCACGCTCTCGACATGCAGGACATTGGTCTGCGATGCAACGACAAGTTCGGATGTCGCGGCATCGGAAACAGCTCCGTCCTGATCGCAAGTCGCCGTCGCTGTCAGTGTATACGTGTCTTCTAGGGTGTATTCGTCGTCGGTCGAGACCGTGACGATATGGACTTCCTCTGAGCCTGGTTCCACGGCCGTAGACCAAGTAAGCGGTGTCACGACGATCGTCGTATCGTCAACTGCAGTTCCACTCATTGCGACAGCGTAGGATGCGTCGAGGCCGCCGCTGTTCACGACCCGGACGGTGAAGGTCGTACTGCCACCCGGCTGTACCGTCTGTGAGGCCTCATCGATTGTCACCGTCACGCCGTAGCTCGGCGACCCGGGGGCATACTGAATGTACATCCGATCGACGTAGATCGTGTCGAGCGAGGTGGCATTCGCGGTCCGGTCCGTATCAGTCACACGAACGTAGACTGTCCCGCTTAGGGTCACTGGCAAATCAAAGCTCTGGGACGTATCATCGTCGGCCGTCTTGGTGACAGCAAGCATGTCAGTGTACGAGACGTCATCCGTCGAATATGCGAAATCAAAAGTGTCACCCTCACTATTGTCGCTGCAGAAAGCTTCCACTGAGAAGGTCATACTCTCCTTTGTCCCCGACGGGACATCAATCGTCCATTTATGCTCGAGATAGCTCAGCTTCGGCGGCTTGCCCTGTGACTTGATCTCGGTGATGGTCTGATAGGAATTGTCACTTGCATGCGTAGCCGCGTAGGTTCCGGCGACGGTACCAGCGACTGGAACATCGCCGTTGGCCAGGCACGGGACTGTTGTAAAGCTCCACACGTATCCATAGGTGATCGTACCGCCCGAATCGTGCTCGTCTATCGCCCAGAAGTACTCGACGCCCGGATCGAGCGGACCGGGGTCGTAGCTTGTCGCTTCTTGGTTGCCCCTGAACTCAGGTGAATCTGGAGTCGCATCGGCAACGGCGGCTTCGTCAGTGCCGAAATAGACATCGTGGCTCACCGCGTCAATCCCAGCCTTCCAGCTAAGAACCGCATCTACAGGGACATTCTCGGCGCCATCCGCCGGGCTGGGATTGCTTGCCTTAGCGGTTTTCGCAATCGTAATCGTGTCGAACGGTTCCATGCCTTCTTCGTTGTACCACGCCGATACCGTCAAAGAACCGCTATCTACGTCCACGGTGCAGTGATGGTATACGCTCTCGCCGTACTCCCGAATGGGCTCTTCGTTGTCTGTTACCAGACCGGCAAGCGGCGCACCACCGCCGCCAGTGACAATGTAGTATATGCCGTTGTTGTAATACCTCTCGTAGGCGTGGCTGTGGCCGTTGAAGACTATGTCGACACCATTCTGCTCAAACAGCGGAACCAGATACTGCTTGACGTTGGCATCGTCGCCGTGACTACTCGTCGCGGAATAGGGCGGGTGATGGAAGTAGACAACGTGCCAGGTTGCGCTGGCGTATTCGCCCGATCCCAGTTCGCCGACAAGCCAGTCGTATTGCGTGCTCCCCGTAGAGAAGTCGACACACGTATTCAAGCCTATGAACCGCACTCCACCGTAGGTGAACGCGAACCACTCGTCGTTGTTGCCGAGAGAGAAGAAGTCCAAGAACCATAAGGGCCCGGTCCCGTTGTACTCATGGTTTCCCAGAATCGGGAGCATAGGCGTATCTATCATCAGGCCGTAGGCCGGATCAAAGAACTCGGTTTCCCAGGCTGTGTAGTCCCTGCCGGTTTCGACCAGGTCGCCGGTGTGAATAACGATTTCGGGATCGCTGTTGATAATAGCCTGGATCACCGCGGCATGTTCGACGGGCTGTGTCCGCGTGTCGCCGTATGCCACAAAGCGGAAAGACCGCGGGCTTGCTGGTGCGGTGGCGAACGTACTTGCCGGGCTCGTTGCCGTACCCGAAGTCACTGTGTAGGTGTACCCGGTGTCGGGATCAAGACCGGTAAGCTGCATCTCGTGGATTGTCACCGGCGTGGCATCCTCCACATACGTTCCGCCGAAATCGACCCTGCTGTCGGCGGCAATATCCGTTTCCCACATAATGACTATCGAGCTGGATGTAACCTGCTGCAAATACGGACCCTTGATTATGACCGCTTCGATGGGCGGAGCGTCCATTGTGACGGTTCTCGGACCCGCCGTACCCGTTTCCAATGAGGCGCTCGTGGCAGAAACTTGATATGTATAATCTCCGCTGGCCAGGTTCGTCTGGTCAACGTAGAAGTACCATGTGTCCAGCCCGACCTTGCTGAGGTTGGAGTGGTAGAGCACCTGCATCTGGTCTTCGGTGAAAGAACGCATATAGATTCGGACTTCGTCCAAGGTCGCGTTGATGAAGTCATCTGCCTGTGTATCCTTGCTCCCAACTGTGAGGTTTGACTCGTTGGAGATGCTGCCGGATACGCCGGCACTTCCGACTAGCGAACCATCTATCCAGAGTTCTGCGGCGTTGCCCCGCCTTTGGGCAACAACAAAATGCCACTGATCGTCGTTGTATGCCTGCGGCGAATTAACCGTCGCATCCGTTCCGTCGGTGTTGAAGTTGAGCGCAAACCTGTTGTCGGCGGTGCCCGGTGAGTGTTCGAGTTTGTACCATGTCGAGGCGGTACCTGTCGAACCTTTTCTTAGGATATCACCATCTATATCACTTCTCGGCCGGACCCAGACGGCGATGGCGAAATCACCGGAGTCCGGGTTGAGAGAAGAATCATGAGGAATGACGAGGATGCTCTGGCCGTAGGTGCTGCCGTTGCCGGCGAAATCGAAAGCGCCGCCATAGCGGCCACCTGCAAGCCATTCCGGAACAGTAGTCGGGTCATCACCTATGCCGACTGTCCCGTCGTTGTCCCAATTTGAAACGTCTTTGACCAAGCCGCCTGGAGCGCTGTAGTCCTCCGATAGAGCCGCAACGTTATCGAAGTTGAACATCAGGACGGTCGAATCGTCATAGATTACGTAATCGGTCCCGTTCCAATTGAAGGTCACATCGGCCAACGCGGACTCGGCTATCGAGGCCTCTATCCCCACTGATGAACCTACGACAGTCTCTCCGTCAGCAGGAGTAGCGCCAACGAAGCTCAGTTGAGGCACTGCTGCCGCCTCTGTGGCACCCCATAGTGTCAGCGCTGCGGCAATCATGATGGACGCAAGTGTTCGTTTCATTTCTCGATCTCCTTACAGCATAGCCTTCAATCCGGTTTCTTCTTAGATATGCAGACCATCTCCCAACAAGCTTTATTGATGGTCACGTACGAGCTATCCTCCACAGTATCGCCATCAATCCGCGTGCCAAAGCGCCAACGTCAGGAAATGCACCCGCGATGCATCAGCCGAGGCGTTCTGGCCTCCAATCACGGGAAAATACAGCATTTACCATGAAATAGCAAGCCCCCTAGCACTTCGATAGCGTCAAGTATTATGTGTAACCGGGATCTCGTGCTCGACGCGGAAGGTAAGGGCTACTACGTGGGCACCGTTTATGCGGTGCGGACGAGGAGCCCGGCCTGGTTTGGCGAGGGCGATGAAAAGATCTACATCGACGGCGAGAAGAAGCCCTCGATTCGAGGTACAGGCACGGAGGATTACTTCCTTTCAGCCTGGGGCCTCAAGAAGAACAGCACGCCCTACTTCGGCGTGCCTTACCTGAACCACTCCGACCGCATTGTGGGGCAGATGACCTGCTCTTATCGATGGCATATCCACGATCCGCTTGTCTTCAACTCCAGAATCCGCGTGACTTTCGAGACCTTCGGCTGGATGTCCCCAGACGAGAACAAGGAGCACAAAGCTCACTCCTGGAACGAGCGGGAGGACGATTTCACCAGCGTAGCTTCCTGGTACCAGATGGGGCCAACCAAGAAGTTCACCAAAGTACCGCCAGCCGAACAGCGGAAGCTCCCCAGCCTGGAACGGGTTCTCGTGTGGGGTAAGAGCCACATAGACGCCCGGTACCACGGCGAGGGGAGGGCAACAGTGCAAGAGGGAGCCCGCTACCTGGAATCGGATGGGCAGCTTCTCTTCCAGCCCGAATCTGTGGGGCAAGGCTGGCTTGAGATTCCCTTCAAGGTGGAACATAAGGAGCCTCTGCGACTGATCCTGGAATTGACCGGGTCTTATGACTACGGCATGTACCAGCCCTATCTGAACGGTGTTAAGGTCGGCAGACCTTTAGATCTCTATCGCGCCGAGACGGACCTTTGGGAGTTTCACCTCATGGACTTCTGGCCCGATCCGGGTGCCTACACGCTGCGACTCGAATGTGTCGGCAAGAACCCGGATTCCACGGATCACTACATTGGGATCAACTCCATCCGGCTGCGGGAACGCCGGCCCCGGGTCAAGGCCTTTGGCTACGACAAAGACAAGGACTGGCGGAAAGAGCAGGTTCTGTATCGGTGAGGTCCCCTGCAAGTTAGTCGGCCCCCCAGTTCACGGTGCATCCAGTCTATTCTCGCAATAGGTTCCACTCGTCTCAGACCTGTGTCCCATCAGGCTGTGAGACAACACCCATTCCGCTGCTCGGGCACTTCAAGCCCATGCTTCGATTCGGGTTGTCGTTCAAACAAATCAAAATAGACTTCACGCTCAAAACGATCTCTGACTCTTATGGATCTGCGTGTCCGATTACAGAGCTAAGAATATCTCAATTTCGCCGTAGATCTCCCTCCCCTCAATCCGATGCTCCAAACACTCCCAACCCGCCCCCAGGTGATCTGTTATTTCAGAAGACACTGATGGGCTACAACCCCAAAGCCCCTTATCTACCAAATCCCAAAAAATCGTGACTCCATAAGCGATTATTCATAAAGGATTTAGGCGATGACCCAGAAATCGCCACCGGATTCAATGACCAGCGCTTAGAGACGTCCGCTTGCCGTGCTGACCGCGGGGAAGTTCGGGCGTGTGCTATTCACTGCATTTATTCACGAGGACTTCGTGAAGCAACTTCAGCATCTCGTTTCAATGCGACCAGGAAGATTCCGCCTGAGGTGGTGGCTGATGCCTTGCTGGACGAATCGCTGGCAACTGGCAGGTGGCACCTAACGTCGTCGGGACAGCCGACAGATCGCGCGTGACGATACGAAGTGAAGTGCTCGATCCGAATGGTGACCCTGTAGCCCGTTCCATAGCCGACGTTGCCGTCGGGCACGGCGCCTTCAAGAGACGAGCGGAGTTCACAGTCGAGCATCCGAGCCTGTGGTGGCCGGGCGACTACGGGGGACCAGCCGCTCTATCAGGCGAGAGTAACGTCGGTTGTGGATGGTCGCGATTATTCGCCGCACACCACAGTGGTCCAGTGGCGGCGCTGAATCACACCAATTACCGATTTGCTGACAGAGCTGAATTAAGCCCAGCATATCACCCAAAGAACGGTCCGTGCCATTGCCGTTACAGTTGCAGACAATGACTAAGACGACTCGCATGAGCGGATTCGCTACGCCTGGTCTGGACCGAGGGTGCTGACAGTGATGGTTACCCAGACCCGATCGTGGACGCCTAATTGCACAGTGGCCCCACCAGGCGGACCTGTTTGTATCAACGAAGTGCCAGAAACAGAAAACGATCCCGACATCGTCACGTATTCAGGCTCAAGTTCTCGCCTGTCTCGCCTTGTTTGAAAATGTGCACTCGCTCAATGCCTACGTATGCGTTGACTCGATCATTTGGCTCTAATAGGATGTTGGAATTTACATTCGCTACAAGTTTGTTGCCCGAAGAGTAGGTCAGGTGGAGGTTTATGCGATCCCCCAACGGTTCAATGACATTCACTGTGGTACGAATCACACGACTGTGGCGACTGGCAAACGGTTCGACGAATAGGTGTTCGGGTCTGATCCCCAAGACTACCTCTTGAGTGACATACGGGCTCAAGTGTCCTCTTATCGAATCGGGCAAGCTGAACTTCACGTCTCCGGTAACAAAGGCAATACGTCCGTCAGCGTGGATGAGTCTTCCCTCGAGGAAGTTCATTGGGGGTGTCCCCAGAAAGCCGGCTACAAATCTGTTAGCTGGCCTGTTGTAGACCTCCATAGGCGCACCAACTTGTTGGATAAGACCATCATGCATTATGCAAATCCGATCCCCTAGTGTCATCGCCTCGGTTTGATCGTGAGTAACGTATATCTGAGGCAGCCCAACTCATCAAGCCACCCGCTTTGCGGGCGGTGTCTGACCCGTAGTCCTGCACACAACACCGTCAGGCGCAGCCACCCTGTCTTTAACTGAGATTGGGGCGAGCCGCACAAAGAGTATGCAAGCCCAAATAAACAGAGTTGCATCTCTAATCATTCTGTGTCGGATTTGTTTGGTTCAAATACTCTTCCACATTCGTATAGCCGTCGCCGTCCAAATCCAGAGAACTCTTCAGAGACAGATCTCCGTTCGGGCTGAAACGGCGTTCCCATTCATCCGGCATGCCGTCGGCATCGATGTCTTGTGGTGGTTGAGTAGATAAGAGTTCGGGCCATCCTCCGACATCCGTTTGACTTGCAATGATGCCGTTTCCAAAGGTAGTTCGACCGGATCGAACTTCGCGTACTATCCGTTCATCGTGGGAATCTCTCTTGGGCCGAATAGCGCCGGCATAGAGCAGCACATTCTCAAATGCCTCCTCGGCTGTTTCAGTGGAAACCGGCGCAAAATCAACAGGTTCATCAATCATGGCAGATTTGAGCGATACATTCGAAGCATCGATTTTCACCAGGTCATTTCGTCTTCGTAACTGCGAGCGATTTTCAAATATATTGCCCTGGACATACCATCGACCGAAAGAGCCGTCTTCCAGACACTGAATCTTTACAATTTTCAGGTCTTTCCTTGAGGCGGGACCCGCTTTGTAATAATTGTTCACAACGTTGATGCTGTGAGGTCGGCCATCCAGGGTGCGATGTTGCCAATTAAAGATGGCATTGTTGCGAAAATCAAGATTTATAGTTGGGTGTTTCATTTCCCCGGCAATGCTGGGATTGCGGCCAGCATTGTTTGCGAGCAGATTGTGGTGATAGGAGGTATTAACGCCGCCCAGCGATGCGGCGAATCCATGGCCTTGGCGCAGTCGAGAATTATGCAAGGACTCTGAGAGGAGACACCATTGTACGGTAATACTTTTACTGCCATGGTAGGTATTTACCGCCTCATCCAGCGTCCAACTTACCGAGCAATGATCGACGATGACA
>CP070675.1:2961129-2967160 GCA_020352215.1 Phycisphaerales bacterium | reverse complement strand
AGGATATCGCCGCCGAACATGATGGCTGTCGTACTGATCTCCACCTGCGCAGACGCCTGGACCGTGTAGAGCCGGCTGTTAAGGCCATTGTACGCACGCACGGTGCACACGTAGACTTTGTCTTCTTCAAAGGTCCTGGACGCCGGAAGAAAGGTGTGTGATATGGCGTCACCCACGTCTATCCAGTCCTGATAAGCCGTGGGATCGGAAGTCGTACCCAGCGATACCTCATAGTGGTGTATTCCGGAATGCGGATCTTCGAAACCGAACCAAGAGAACGTGAGCTGGGTGCGATCTGTCGAATAGGGCCCTGTGGCAGATTCAACGCTTCCGGCGATCGGTGGGCTTCGGTCCACAACATATATCTCGCCCTCAGTGTAACTGCCGTCATTGAACCCGGTCGTGCCCCAACCACCCAACGGTTGGCGCACGGAATCTACGATGGTATCGTTGTCGATCAGGTCGAGTCTTACATCCCCTGAGCCACCGCTGGTACGAACCCAGACGGTTCGAGAACTACCGGCACCGAAAATATCAGTTACCGAGACGCCCCTCAAAGAATCGGTTGTCCACAGACTGAAATCCTTTGCATCAACGCCATCCACGTCCTCGGAGAATGTGACTAAGAAGGAGATTAGATCGGAATCCGTGAAAGGACCGGGATGCCCACGCCCAGTTTTAGCGGTGCGGACTATGCTTGTCACTTTAGGTGCTTCGTCCTCTATCTCAAACACCTGACCCGTCGCGAAGTTCCCATTGCCGGGGTTAATCCCCCCAATGGATGCCCCATCGGTGTTGACAACGGTGTCATCATCAAGGACATTGAGTCTGATCGTGCATTTGCCGCTTGGCGCAGTATAACCACATCTGCCGGTGTCCACATCTACAATTGTGTATGACCCGTAGTGGCTAACTGACAGGAGGGAGGGTTCAATGATGAATTCGCCCGAAGTACTAGGGTGAAAGTCACCGGCATCGACACCTGTGACATCCTGGCTGAAACCGACCCTGAAGCTAATTAAAGGGGCATCAGGCGGATAGTCGCCAACAAGCTCGACTGATGTGACGTTGGGGGCAATTGAGTGTGCAGTATAGATATCGTATTCAGCAATCCCTCGATCTCCTTCACAAACCGCCACCCAGTTTCCGAATCCATCGGTAGCTATTGCCACTCCGGAAGTACCTGTGGGACTACTTTCAGGACTTACATCTTCACCAAATAACTCCCACCATCTAACTTCACAGATGTCCCCACCGCGATATGACGAGAAACGTACACCGTGATAGAAGTAAGGTGATTCCACACGAAATATGCCCATCCAGTTGCCCCTGCGGTCAGCCACCAATTGCGCTATAGCCCCGTCTCCACAGATTCTCGGATCCTGCCATGTCCCTTCCAGACTCGCGAAGACTGGTCTCGGAAGCCCATCATCCGTCACGTCTACCCATACGACAGACACTGATCCCAAACGGTACACGAGACGTCCGGGTGCCGGCCATCGGACGAATAGATACTCGCCGTTACGGTCCGTTGCTATTTTCGGCGAGAGGTCTACGTCGCCAAGGTAGGACACCAGGTGATCGGTCGCGGCATCAGTGTTGACTACGGCTTGAGTACTCCAAGTGTCGGATGACCAGGCCCGCCGCGACCAGAAAATGTCCGGGTCCTCCCCGTAGTCAATATCGTCAACAAACTGCTGAGTGGACTGCCAAGCAACAATCCAGTCATTTGGCGCGCCCGAGTGGGCTACCGAGGGCACCATATCTCGGCCGCTGTCCCTGGAGGCAAGGCTGTTCACGGCTTCGGGCTCGGTCCAGTGTGCGCCGTTGTCTGTAGAGTAAGCAGCAAAGATATCGTCGTCGGGACCCGTATCGGTCGCACTGGTGTATCTGTACGGCGACTGCCAGACCACTATCCAGTTACCCTCCTGATCAGAAGCAACTTCAGGGGGGTAATACCGGTAATCTCCCTCCGGCCCGACCGACGATTTCGTCCAGTTCCTGCCGTTGTTTGAACGCATTACAGTGATTCCGTTGCTCGGCCCACCATAATGAACTTTCTTGTCACTTTGGAAAGCAACGACCCAGTTTCCATCTCCGTCTGAGGCGATTGCCGGCGGCCCTACAATATGATCCGCCATATAGAGCCTGAAAGGGTCCGACCACGTCTGTCCGTTGTCAAGAGAGATGGCGCCCCTAATTTCACCTGTCCATACAGTGTACCCAGGACCGGGCGTGGGGGTATGAGTGCTCCAAACAGCTATCCACATACCATTACCGTCTGTTGCGATATCTGGATCGACGTCATCTACATCGTCGACTAGAGCGTTCGTATTGAGGGTGGTGACGCTGGAGAAGCCGTGCGCAGCGCCGCTCTCGGAACTGCACACAAGAAGAAGAATCCCCGCGATCAGCAGTGTCGGCGCTATCCGGAGGGAAGTACTCGCACGGCATGTTTGCCCAGAAGTCCTCAAGAGTTCATGGCCATCCATAACACACCCGCCCTTGAACAGTATCGCTCTCATCAATCGCCTCACAACATCCTGCAATGATCTTATGCTCATTTGTCGATGTTTCCTTGTTATTCCTGTAACGGTCATTTGCCCATGCCTCATTTCCTTACCCTCCGGCATTTGATTTGGCACATCAGAGACCATCGTTGAGCACGGCCACCCGGGAGATGTGACGCAATCGGAAGGTGCCTTCCACGTGTAACTGCCGTTTGTGAACGCCCCTGATTCTCTCGCGGTAAGTGCCGCCGACTTGGTTGTCTCCCCATCCCGAGAGCCTCAGCTGCTCGGGATCGTCAGATGTAAAGGCCAATTCTATGTCACGTTCGATGGTGTATGATTCCTTTTTGTTTCCAAGGCGTGTTTGAAAGTCGTAGCCAAGATTGTCGTGGTCCGGATGATATTTGTGCTTAAATGGATTCAAGGGATCATCATAGCCCACCGTGATGCCGCTGCATGCCAAGCTGCTGCCAAAAATCCCCACCATAAGCTGAGGTTCGGAAAAGGCAAAGGCCGCCGAACTGATCCTGCGGCCCACCGTCTCGCCATCCCGCATAGCCGCGCCGGAGAACTGGGGCATGAGATCATCCCGCGTTAGCAGTGCATACCGGCCGGGCTCGTCCACGATTCTCTTACTCGGATCCAGCGGGTCCGCTTTCCATGTACCTTCTTTCCACATCAGCGTGACCTGTTGAAGTAGCCTGGCCTGGCCGTCACCATCAACGTGGATAATGAGCCGCATTTGGAACTCCGACGCGGTAGGCGTTGGAGTGTTAGGATCGGAAGGATTCGCCGGCTGGCTTACCTTATCTATCTTGGCCATTCCGACCCATAGTCCCGCTCTCTCATCTGCCAGACCTCTTGCCGTGACTGGCAGCTGCATGCGGGATCCGTCGCCGTCGCTGACTTCAAGCAGGTTCTGGTACAGAGAGTCGGCCGACGGAGCTGGCGGCATATCATTTCTTCTCACCGCAAGACGAATGGAAACATCGCTGTAGGCTGGGACCTCAAGCGACAACGTAGTTGCGAGATCACTCCAGCCGGAAATCAACAGATTTGGGTCGTCTGCGTCGGGCCCCGTATCCCAATAAGAGAGAAGAACCTCGCCTGCCAATAAAGGAAGACCTGGATCGGGGGGACTCTCGGATGGCTGCATTCTAATCGTAATCTGTTTGGCAGTATCGGAGGTCTCATTTCTTATTCGCAGCGTCTGCTCGGTTAGTATTCGGCCAAAATCGATCCCATCACCCTGTTCAAAGGTTACTTTCAAAGGCCCCGAATAGTCTGACGGTCCGTCACAGTAGACCCAGTACGCTACACCCTGCTGAATCGCTTCAGCGGCCAGATTCTCGATGCGTTCCCAGCGGCCCAAGGTATTGAGACGATAGACCTCCTTACCGGCGTGAGCCGCCGAAGGAGCAAAGAACGTCTCGAAGGTGGGGCCGGAATCACTGTCCACGTGAAATCCGACAAGATTGAACGAATCTGACATCCAGTCAATCGGTCGGACTACCGGCTTTCCCCTGATCGTCCAGCTGATTGATTCATCGCCGCTCAGTTTGATCAGGTAAGCCCGCCCACCTTGAAGCGTGAAGAGGTTTATGGGGAAATCCTCTGCGAGATCAGGGGGCGCGTAGGTGAGCCACTCTGGCTGTTCGGGCACAAGTGTTGAGGTGTCCTGGATAAACTGCACCGATGAAAACCGCCGATTCCAGGCCCATACGCTCTCGACAGGCACGTCGGCGAATACTACTTCGCACTCCCGGGGCTCAGGCTGAACCTGTAAGTAGACCGCGTTCCAACCCGGCCGCAGCAGAATCTCCTGATCCATCCATTGCGCCCGGCTCACTGAAGGCGCAACGGCAAAGAACAAGACAAAGAAGACGATTACGCGCTTCGATATGGTATGGTTCCCAGCCATCTCAAACTCCCGTCAAAGCAGAGTAGTAATCCAAGTTCTGATCTATCCTCGGGTGAACACGCACCCCAGGAATGCACATTGGCCGCGACGCTTCGACCCGCACAGAGCCCTCTAACACTATGGTTCCTCTGACAGCCAGCACTCGGCCAGTATCCGCAGGTCCCGGAAGTCCACGAGGCCATCCTGATCCAGGTCCGCACTTACGGGCGGTTTCTGGCTCAACCACATCTCACCAAACAGGGCCACGTCTTCGACATCCACGAAGTCATCGCCGCTCAAGTCGCATGGACGACCCACCAGTGAGGCGGAAAGACTTGCCTCCGGGGTCCCACCATAGGCCCCAATGTTTATTAGCTTTCCGTGGGGCCATATCTCGGGCACCCAAGCCGAGTCCGGATCACCCGCGTCGATACAGGGGCTGTTGACGTCGTCTGTCACCCAATACGCGCCGTCCCGATCCCATCTGCCTGCTCGTGACATGAGATGATAGTCAGTCCCGTCCGGATCGGCGAATTGCGGATCAGAAGCAACAAGGCTGTCCCACCAGATCAACCAAACGTTTCCCCGGTAGACGTAGACCGGATCCCAGGCGCTAGGAATACAGCTATACAGCAGATCGACCCTTGAACCCAGCACAGGCTCCGTGGCGTCTTCGAGGTAGATCTCTCGGCCGGGGCCGGCCGTCTCATGCGTGTTGTCCCAGAAGATGGTATTTGTGATCACCATCGAGTTTCCGGGAGCACAGCATATTGCTCCGCCACGAGCGCCGGCGACATTTCTCGTCAGCGTGCAGTTAGTCACTTCAGGCGATGAGGCGCCTGTGACAAGAAAAGCGCCCCCATCGTTAGTGGCTGTGTTTGATGCGAAAATACAATTGCGAAAGGCAGGCGAACTGTCCTGGTAATACACGGCTCCGCCGTTATCGGCGTAGCCGTTGATAATCGTGAAGCCCTGTACAATCGCATTTGGATCCTCACCACTCCGGAAGTTGAACGCTCTGCCTGCTTGCTCGCAGTCGATAGTGCATGAGCTGGCCCAACTGCCAGCCACTAACTTCACAGACTTGCCCATGAAGTTCATATCACGGTTGCCGTCTCCCCTGTAGACGCCATCCGCTACAATAACCTTGTCGCCATCAATAGCAGAGTCGAGCGCTTCCTGAATGGAATCGAACGGATGATCCGCAGTGCCGTCCTCCGCGGGGTCGCTGGCGCTGGGGTCTCCTGGGACAGGATCCGAGGGTCCATCATCATCAACGTGCAAGGTTACCGGTGCCGGCACCGAGTCCGGATCATTGGGCAATGTGCCACGTGAGTACTCTACGAAATTCGTATACCCATCAGCATCCTGGTCACCATCCCGGTCATCACCAAGCGGATCGAGCGAACCCGCTGTCTCCCAGGCGTCATCCATGGCGTCCGCGTCTGTGTCCATTGAGGTGGCGTTCAGATCCGTCCCGGTCTTGGTAGTGGGATCGTAGGGATAGTAGCTGGTGCGATCTCCATCGTATCCGACCTCAAAGCCATCCGAAAGGCCGTCCCCATCTGTATCTGCCAAACCCGGGTCGAGGCCCCACATGACTTCGTCGTCGTCGGAGACA
>CP070675.1:2957082-2961029 GCA_020352215.1 Phycisphaerales bacterium | reverse complement strand
GCGAAGCCTCTTGGTCGTGAGCACTCGAAGACAAACAAATTCGAATTTCGGAGTAGGCACCGATACAATCCGGATATAAACACAACTTAACGGCAAAGGCCGGCATCTATGCGGTTACTATTCTTCTGTTCAACTTGACAGCGAACGGCCGGCAGGTGAAGGTCAATTGGAATCAATTTCGCGGTCCCAATGGACAGGGAGTGGCGCAAGCGGATCGTATTCCTGTGCATTTCAGCCCGGACTCCAACGTTCTATGGAAGACCGTCATTCCCGCAGGCCACTCGTCTCCCGTCATCTGGAACAATCACATTTTTCTTACTGCCTATGAACCCGCGAGTGACAAGGAGCTCATTACCTTAGCCATCGATCGCGGAGACGGCAAAACCCTATGGCGACGGGTTGTTCAGAGCGAAACCAAGGTAAGGTTTCATCCATTGAATAATCCGGCATCTTCTACGCCGGCGGCGGACGGAAGCACCGTTTATGTCTATTTCGGGACCTATGGGCTGCTCTGCTATGACCACGACGGAAACGGGCTCTGGCAGCGCAAAATCGACACGCCGAGAAGCAAATATGGAATGGCGACCTCGCCCATATTGTATGAAGAGAAAGTGATCCTGGTTTTGGACGGCGACGGCGGTACGTCGCGTTTGCTGGCGGTGAATCGAGACACCGGCGAGACCGTCTGGGAACAGCCGAGATCATTGTTCAAGGCCGGCTGGTCAACGCCTGTGATCTGGCGTCGTCGCGAGGTGGAAGAACTTGTTGTGCTGGGTTCCAAACGGCTGACGTCCTACGATCCGTCCACCGGCGCCGAAATCTGGTGGGCCGGTGGTTTTCCTCAGGAAACGGTCGGTGTCCCCGTAACCGGCGATGGGCTCCTCTTTGCCGGCGCCGCAGCTCTGGGTGGACGCGGAGATGATAAGTTGGATGCCGCTGCAACCTGGAAGATCACCATCGACGAGTTCGACCGCGATCACGACAATCAGATACAGCGTGATGAAATGACGAAAGGCTTTGCCTTCATACAGCGACCGGAGTTGCCCAAGGACAATCCCGGTTATGGCTTGCCGATCAGAAACATGGACACTCTGCTGAGGATCTTCGACCATGACAAGAACCGGATCATCAGTGAAGGCGAGTGGATGAAAACGATGTCGGGCTTTGCCGCCATGAGCCGCCCCAACCTCGCGGCGATTCGTCCAGGAGCGAGAGAGGATGCCCGCCAATCGCACGTGGCCTGGGAAATTCATCGAGGTATTCCTGAAACCTCCTCGCTGCTCTATTGTAAGGGAAGGCTCTACCTCATGCGTGATGGTGGCCTATTGACCTGCCTTCAGGCCTCGACCGGCAAAGAGCTCTTCCGCGAGCGAATCGGGGCGACGGGTCAATACATCGCTTCACCCATTGCAGCCGGCGACAAGCTCGTGGTTGCCTCTGTGCGCGGCACCGTCACAGTCATCCAGGTCGATGACAAACTGAACGTTCTGGCGAGGAACGATTTCGCCGAGAAGATCTTTGCCACTCCGGCCGTCGCCGAAAACAAAATATATTTGCGGACAGCCGGTCATTTATACGCCTTAGGGGAGTAGGGTAATCCCGGGGAACCATACTTAGTTGCAGCTGATGTCTGCGTCCCAAAGCTCCGCAGTAATTCAGCTCACCCGCTGTCCTCTGTCGAGACCTATCATTATCAAGCACAACTCATCGAAGAATGTACCCCATGGGCAGACGTACATCTTTCCATTTACCCGACGGCGGCGAGCAAGCCGGCCCGACATCACCTGTTGTGGTCCAACAGCAGGCCCGTCGCAGCGCCACGCAGTCCCCCGCACGTCATTCCCAGCGCTGAGACGACGGAGTGGCCTCGAAGTCGAGGAATCTACCCGAGGATACGGGCAGGCATTGTGACCGGGTAACCTTATGGTTATCGGTTCTGCAGCGGTAGGAGCCGGTGACATCGGAGATTTGGAGTTGCAATTCGACGAGGATTTTGATATTGTGGTGGAATCGAAGGACTTTGTAGTCCAGCCGCGCTTGGTATGGGGGATGTCGGCGAAGTCTTGTGTTGGCAGGCAACTTAGGAGCAGGAGTGAGAAAATGAGAAGCCGATCAATCTTTCGTTTAGTGGTGGCGATATTAGTTCTTGCAGTAGCACCCGTCGGACGAGCAGTGGATAGCGACAGGGACGGTATTGCTGACCCCAATGACAACTGCTGGTACGTTGTCAATCCCGACCAAACCGATAGCGATCTTGACTGTCCTGCCATGCCTTTCACAGAGGATCCATTCTGTGGCAATGCTTGCGATGACTACTGTCAGTCCGAGCTTCTTGGCGACATAAACTATGATTGCAGAGTTGACTGGTATGACTTTGCCTTGATGGCGAGTACGTGGTTGGTTGATTGTATCTCTGATCCCAATGACCCTGCGTGTGTGAACAACAATGCCGTATTTGTTTCAATGACGGGAACTGATAACGATGTATGCACCCAGTCGGATCCGTGTCGCACGATTGGTCGTGGCTTGGAGGTTGCATTGGCGCACGGAGTATCGAGTATTCTGTTGCAGACCGGGTCATATGATGAGCTTCTTGAATTAGACAGCAGCTGTACGGGAATTAGGATTTATGGAGGCTATGATTTGGACTGGAGGAGAGGAGTTCATGATTTACACGGACACAACACTACGATAACCGGCGGATATTCTTCCAGTGATGACCAATACATGACTGTAAAGGCAAGGTCTGCACAAGTAGTCTTCCAGAACCTTGAATTGGTCGGACCAGATGCTGTCGGTCAGATAGATGGATCTGGCCGGAGCAGCTACGTTGTACATGCTGTCTCCTCTGATTTGACTTTCAATAAGGTGAGCTTCGTTCAAGGAGATGCTGCAACCGGAGAAAACGGCCAAGATGGTACCAGTGCCGGCGCTACAAGAGCGAATGATGGAGCATCCGGAAGTGACAGCGAACGATACCCAACGGCCTGTGACGATAATAATGGAGCCTTTGGTGGCTCGGGCGGTTATGGCAGTTGTGATGGAATCGAAACAAGCGGGGGCAACGGTGGCAGGGGGGGACACATGGATAGTGATTGCATTTTCCCACAGGACTATGATGCCACGCCGGGCTCTAACGGTTCCACGGGTTCCCATTTTGGTGGTGGTTTTGGAGGCTCTGGCGGCAATCTCTGCAGCAATGGCACCAATGGTCAGAATGGCGCGCCCGGATCAGACGGCGCCGGTGGTGCCGGTGGCAGCAGCTACTTGATCTACTCCGACCATTGGTGGGCAGGCTCAAACGGCCGCACTGGCGCCATTGGTGCGCATGGCAGCGGCGGCGGCGGGGGAGGTGGCGGGGGTGGTTGCGACACAGGCACTGACGCCAGCGGGGCCGGCGGCGGCGGCGGAGGCGCCGGAGGATGTGGAGCTCCGGCGGCAGGATCCAACGGCTATGGCGGTGGCGGCAGTTTCGGAGTCTTCGCCCTTTCGAGCATAATTGAAGTTAGAGATAGTGATTTCGAACGCGGAAACGCTGGAGCTGGCGGCAGGGGAGGAAATGGTGGCGACGGCCAACCTGGTGGTCTTGGCGGAGCCGGCGGAGAAGGACCCGGAGATGGCTGGGGTGGTGACGGCGGTAACGGCGGCAGAGGCGGCCACAGCGGTGGTGGCGGCGGAGGAACAGGCGGATACTGCTACGGAATATATACGTACAATACAAGAGTCACCGAGAGCGCCAACACATATGGCGGTGGGAACCCTGGCAGCGGTGGAAGTGGCGGCTTCTCTTCAGGAAATAGCGGTAGGCGAGGAGCTAATGGTCTGATCGGTACAGTAGGGACATTTACTCCGTAGTCGCAGCACGGCTGCGGTTGATGATCGCTTTGCGTTGTCGGCCGAGTCTCTCCCCGCGGCTTGCCCTGACCGAAGCCGAACCGTTGAGACTC
>CP070675.1:2948689-2956982 GCA_020352215.1 Phycisphaerales bacterium | reverse complement strand
GGCCCAGGATGTCGTAGCCGAAGATAGTGGTATTGGAGTTCTCATCGGTGAAGGTGGCAACCTTGCCCAAGGGGCTGTAGGTGCGACTGACAATGCCTCCCAGAGGATCGGTACTGTTGAGCGGCCGGTCGTTGTCGTCATAGCCAAAGGTTGTTGTATTGCCCAGAGGGTCGGTAGTGCTGACAAGGTTACCGTTGCCATCGTAGGTCATGGTGGTGGTCTCGCCGTTGCCGTCGGTCGTCGTCAGAGGCTGATCGTGGTCGTTGTAGGTGAAACTTGCAGTATTCCCATCGGCAAAGGTGATCAGATCGAGACGCTTGAGGCCATCGTAGCCGTATGTCGTGGTGTTGCCGGCCGGATCGGTCGTAGTAGCCAACGTGGCGTCGACGTTGTAAGCGTGAGTGGTGGTGGCGCCGGCCACGTTGGTGTTGGTCAAAGGCTGGCCGTTAGCGTTATAAGTGGCGGTGGCGGTATTACCTATCTGATCGGTGTAGCTGGTAACGTTGCCCATGGCATCATAGATGAGGCTCTCGGTAGTCCCGTCGGCGTGAGTGATGCCGGTGAGATCATAGAGCGTTAGGTCCCCGACCAGTCGCTGTGTGTAGCTGAAATCGCTGGTAGTGCCATCGGCGTTGGTCACATTAGATATATTGCCGCTCGGCATGTTGTAGTCGTAGGTCGTAGTGTCGCCCAGACGATCGGTGATGGAGTTGCGCCGGCCGGTCGCATCCGAGCCCAAGGCGATGGTCAGCCCTGCCTCGTCCTCGCGGCTGTTGAATTCGCCCGTGGCTGTATGCGTCTGGACGCTGGTGTTGCCAAGCGGGTCGGTGAGGGTGGTCTCCAGGCCGCTGTAATCTAAGCTGAATGTATTGCCGTTGCCATCTGTCTGCGTGGCGACCCGACCGCTGGCCGGGCTGCTCGTACCAAAGAAGGTCTGCGTGTAGGGGACATTCCCCGCCGGGCGGGTCATACTAGTCATCAGGGCATGATCGGCATCGCCGCTGGTGTCCTTATAGCTGTACTGGGTGACGCCGAGCAGCGCATCAGTGACGAGAGTGAGGTACTCGGTGTCGATGGGGTCGGTGTACTGGAAGGAGACCGAGCGGGTGCCGTCGGAGACCTCCGAGATCTTGGGGGTGGCATCGCTGTTGTAAGTAAAGGTTAGGGTCCGGCCCAGGCCGTCGGAGACCGTTTCGATCTGCCCGTTGGCCAGGTCGTAGGTCACGGTGTGGACGTTGCCGTGACCATCTTCGATCCGGATAAGCTTGCCGGTGATCGGGTCACCGGTGGTGTAGTCGAAGGTGTAGATGCGGTCACTCTCCGGGTCGTACACCTTCGCATCCTGGCCCCCCTCTGCGGACAGCTGGTACGGCGTGTCGGTGTTGGTGAGCTGGTCCCAATCCCCGGTCCCAAGGTCCTGGAGGAATTCGGTCACTCTGCCGTCGTAACTGACGTAGGTAATGGTATTGCCACTCCAGTACAGCCAGGCGTCGAAGTTGTGTCGCCAGTTGCTGCCCAGGTCGCCGACGACATAGCTTCGCCGCAGGTAGGAGGCGTAGTAACGCTGGAAGTAGAGCGGCATCGGGCCGCCTAAGTCCAGGTCTCTGGGCTTGAAGGAGAAGAGCTCGCCGGTGAAGATGTTAATAGGCTCGAAACCGGTAGAGGCGTTGCGATAACCTGCCGTGCTGTGGTCTTTGGCCACGGGCGGGGCAGCTGGAGGTGAAACCCAGGTGGCACCGCCATCCACGGTTTTGTAGACACCATCCTCGGTCCCCGCATAGACGGTGGACAATTCATGTGGATCAATCGCCACGTGTTGGATAGTCCTTTCCGTGAGGCCATTGTTGATGAGCGTCCAATTTTCAGCACCGTCCGTGCTCTTGAAGACGCAGCCTTGGTGAGTTGTTCCGACATAAAGGATGCGAGGTACATCGGGATCGATCGCGATGGAATCTACAAGATACGAACCCATGCCTTCGTTCTTGGGCGTCCAGTTTTCACCGCCATCGGTGGTCTTGAAAATCCCGCCCGAGCCTCCCACATACACGGTGGAAGGGTTATTTGAATCAATCGCCAGGGCATTCAGGCCGTAGCTGGTCAGGCCGGTGTTCTTGATTTCCCAGTTGACTCCGGAGTCTATGCTCTTGTACACGCTGCCGTTGGATGCTGCTGCGTAGATTACGGAAGAGTCCAGCGGATTAATCTCTACGTCTTGCACCAGGACGCCGGGCATGTTGGAAGGTGTCCAGTTCTTGGCGCCGTCCAAGCTGATGAACATTCCTACGCCTTTTGTAATGCTTTTCTTTCCTCCACGGGCTCCTGCGTACACGACATCAGGTAGATCGACGGCTAAGGCCGGGAAACCAAGGGCGCCACACAAGGTTGCTGCGCAACTCTCGAAGGGATTCGTCCAGTCAAGGCCGCCATTTGTGCTCTTGGCCACGATAAAACCTGCTGTGAAACCAGAGGCATAGACAATGTCTGTGTTGGTGGGATGGATAGCCAAAGCCGTGATAGGCTCGGGTGTCTGACCGGTGTCGACGAGCGTCCAGTTGGCGCCGCCGTCGGTACTCTTGGCCACGACACCGTCGGCAATCCCGGCATAGACGGTGTGCGGGTTCTTGTGGTCAACGGCCAGAATCCTTATGAAGTGTCCGGTCAGGCCGGGATTCGCACCCGAGCAGGCACACGGCGTCCAAAACACCGCCAGCGCCAAGATAGACAGGAATTTGCTCTTCATAATATGCCTACCCTTCTCATATCAAAGTCGGCTGCCCAAACAAGCCTTCCGATTCCAATACGGATCTGGGTTGCCGGCTCTGTTGTCCCTGAGGTAGAGTCGATGACAACCTGTACACCGGGCCCCGGTAATTCATCGTAGATGAAGTTATAGTCGGTCACGGTCGGCCCACCCCCAAGAGCCTTGCATTTGCTGACCGTCTCAACTCTGGATCTCCTTGCCCCCCATCCTCAACCGACATAGTGGTTGCCGTATGTGGTGACAACCGGTCACCGCCATGACGGAACGGTACACTCCCAATGCTGCCCACCTCGACACAAAGATGATTATAGCACATACTTGAGCGGCTGTCCAATGTCAAAACGATGCATCTTGGCGGTGCTGATGAACGCCGGGTCCAAAAGCACTTCGTGATGACAGGAACGGTCACCTCGTGCAAATGATCGAATCTGATGGGAGGCCGTTCCGGGGTCTTGGTTTGCGTGTCACGAAGGTGTTGGCAAAAACTCCCCAATGGCTTTGCTGATGCGAATCTGGCCGTTTGGCGTATTGTTCGCCGGAGTGAAGACGCCCTTCTCGCACTCGTGAAGTCCAGACCCGCTTCAAGCATTTGATACTACTACAGTATCAATATGGCGTCATTTTCTGGCGTGTTTTTCTATGGGGAAGTGGCAAAGCCACCTAAAGTATTGGCAAAAAAGCACTTATCGAATATCCCCGGCGCGACTCGAACGCGCAACCTCTGGCTCCGGAGGCCAGCGCTCTATCCATTGAGCTACGGGGACGCACCAAGCTGTACACCTATTGTAGTACGCGAAAGCCGGCCGCAAGTCAAGGGCATAAACCATTATTGGCCCGCTCAGCCGGACAACACGCCGTCTCAGAGGCCATTATCGCTTGAAATTTCGGCCCTGATTTGCTATCATATATGTGTATCTGGGGGTTCTTGAGATGACCAGAAAAATGACAGGCCGGGCAAACGCAATCCTTCTTCGGCGGACGATATTGACTCTACTGTTGTGGGTTCCAACGCCCGCCCTGCTGCTCGCTGCGCCTGCCCCCAAGCCCGGAACCGCCGCAGTTGATTTCGAGCTGGCTGACCTCGACGGGCAAACGGTGAGCCTAAGTGCACTCGCCGGGCACAACATCGTGCTGCTGTTCGGGACCACATCCTGCCCGCACTGCCAAGCCGCCCTTTCGGCGCTGGATAGTCTTTACGAATCCGGTCCGGAAGAGCTGAGAATCCTGTTTATCTGCGTGGGGCAGAGTGCAGGGGAAGTCCTCGATTCCTTCGGTGGCCACGCCCCTGGGTACGACGTATTGCTCGATGAGACCGGCAGTATCAGTCGGCGCTACGGGATCAGACGAGTCCCGACGTGTGTGTTCATAGACCAGGACGGCGTCATTCAGCACGTCGGTAGATTCAGCACAGACATCGTGTGGCGTCTGCTGTCCGGTGAGCGCCCGATCTACCCCGACCGGCTCGATCGGGACGTGTCGGCTCGCGACCGGCTCAAACGCAGGATCGACCGAAGTTCGGCACCAACCAAGCGGTTCATTGTCGAAATCGCTGAGGAGCCGAAGGCTAAAAGGAGACTCTCCGGCGCAGCACTGAAATCGCGGCGAGCGCAGCTGCGACAGGCTGCCGAGCGCCTCGGGGCACGAGTCATCCATGACTATGGCAAGCTCAGGAACAGAATCGTCCTCGAACTACCACCGGAGAAGGTGGAGAGGCTCAGGGAGTTGCCGCGTTTCAAGAGTGCTGAAGAAGACCGCCGAGTTCATGTCCTGCTCGAAGATTCGGCCTATCAGATCAAGGCCGACTATGCATGGGACAACGCCATTACCGGCCAGGGGATCAAGGTGTGCGTTGTAGATACCGGCATCGACTACACGCACCCCGATCTGCTCGGCAAGGTCGTCGCGCAGTACGACTTCACGACGAATTCCGACAATGCGATGGACGACAACGGTCACGGCACGCACGTTGCGGGCATAATCGCATCCAAAGGACAACGCTATCGGGGCGTCGCCCACGACGTCTCCCTGATGGGGGCAAAGACGCTCGACAGCACCGGCTCGGGCCATGCATCGGACGTCATGCTCGGCATCAACTGGTGTGTCGAACAGGGAGCCGACGTCATAAACCTCAGCGTTGGCGAAGGTCTGTTCAGCGGTACGTGCGACTACGACGGCATGGCCATGGCCGTGAATCAGGCCGTCGACGCCGGAGTAATCGTCGTATGCGCCGCAGGCAATGACGGGGACTCCAGCAAGATGGTCTCGCCCGCCTGTGCCTCCAAGGCTATTGCTGTTGGAGCGGTGGATAAGATCGACAACATCACCACTTACTCGGACGGCGGCGAGGAGCTCGATCTGGTGGCGCCCGGCGGCGAGCAATTTGGAGGAGCCAGCGTCCCCGAAATAGTCTCGGCTTACAGCACGGCGGTGGCCGACAATCCCCTCTACTGTATGTACCTGATCGCCGACGAATGCCTTGACAACTACTTTGTCGTAGAGGGAACGCGCTACATCCGGGCGGTGGGAACGTCTATGGCGTCTCCACACGTTGCCGGAGCGGCGGCGCTGCTCTTAGAGGAGAACCCGTATCTGACCCCCTCCCAGGTCAAAACCGTTCTCGAAGAGAATGCTGACGATCTGGGCCCGCCCGGCTGGGACAACGTGTACGGCTGGGGCAGAATAAACCTCGAAAAGGCCCTGGACAATATACCGCTGGAACCGGCTGAACTCGTCGTCAATATCACTGAGCCGAACGTCACAGACACCATAACGGTTCACGAAGGATTCGGAGTGACCGCCGAAGTTGACTGTTTTGGCGGAGATGGCTGTGGTGACGTACTCGTCTACGCCCAGTTCTGCAGCGGCCTCGATTGTAACGACTTCGTTGACGTCAACGCCACGACCGTCATGTCCACGCTGGATGACAATCCGGACAAGCTCGGAATCCTGAGCGGCTACACGGTCGAGACCGATGTGCCCGTTGTCTTCGACGTCCAGACCATGCTCGATATCTCGGAAGACAGCTACACGAAATCTCTCAATCCGGAAAGCTCGCTGGTCGGCTCAACCCTGCCGACCGAGTACAACACAGGCGATCTTGAGCCGCGAGACGGCATCGGCGCAATCGGCGAAGATGCCCAAGAACTGTACGAATTTGAGCTTCCCGCAGGTGTGATCAGGACCTTAAAAGTCAGAATGGAAAACTACCTCGTGATGCACTTTGACTACCCGGACTTCGCAGGCTGGCATGTCTACACGTCCAACGCCGACGGTGACAGTCTCCGCCTGGTGGGCGAGTGCACACCTGCCGAAGGTGGCGGCGGCGAGGTCCCATCGCCGGATTGCTGGTTCATCTCCGATGATCCGGCCGTACTGGCCGACCTTGACCCGGGCGGCACCAATTACATCAGACTCGTCTCTCACGATGTCGGCGAGAACGACTGGCTGACCTTCAATGACATCGAGGTCATCGTAGAATATGAGCTCGACCCGAACAACGATCAGGTATATGAGTACTACGTCAAGTTCGATCTGACCGGAATCGATCCGGCCGACGAACTCACGGCTGCCCGCCTGAAGATCAACATTGCACAGGGCGCCGAAAAGAGCATCGCCGACATCTATCTCGTCGACAACACGCTCCTGGCCGGCGATCAGGCGCAGGCCATTCACGAAGCATACGATGCCAGCTATTCTGGTCTGGTCAATCCGATAAAGAGCATCAGCTGCGCCGAGCCCGGCCTGGTCAGCCTAAACGTCAAGGCCGCCGTCGAGGAAGCCTTGCTCGCCGGCCAGAACTCAATCGCCCTGCAGTTTGCTGAGCGAAATAATGATCAACTGCTGAACCTGAGCGGCCAGGCGAGTCCGGACGGCCCCGTACTCACAATCTCTCAAAAAGTCCAGCAACGCGCCGGCGAGGAGCCAGCCGGCGGCGAACCGGCCGACGATCCTAACAGCGGCCCGCGCACACTCAGCTACGACACCGTCGCTGTCAAAGATGTGTCCGAAGATTCTTATGTCAAGAATGACAGTCCCAGCCTCGCCCAGATCGGCGCCGAATTCGCCTCTGAGTACAAGACCGGGGACCTGGAGCCGCGAGACGGCATCGGCGCCATCGGCGACGATGCCCAGGAACACTACGAATTCGAGATTCCCCAGGGCGCCGTCAAGACTCTGAAAATCCGGATAGAGAATTACCTCGTAATGCACTTTGACTACCCGGAGTTCGCCGGCTGGTATATCTACACGTCCAATCCAGACGGGGACAATCTCCATCTTGTGGGCGAGTGCACTCCTGCTGAAGGAGGCGGCGGTGAGCCTGCTCCACCGGATTGTTGGTTCATCTCCGATGATCCGGTCGTCCTGGCTGACTTACAGCCCGGGTCGACAAACTACATCAAGCTCGTCTCGCACGACGTAGGAGAGAATGACTGGCTTACTTTTAACGATATCGAGGTCACCGTAGAATACCAGGTTGATCCGAATAACGACGAGGTGAGCAGGTATTACGTCAAGTTCGACATCTCCGACATGCCCCGCGATGCGGAAATTGACTCGGCCACCCTCAGTCTCAATGTTGCTGAACCGGCTGCTAATGCCGTGGCCCAAATCAGTCTGGTTGACGGCACCTATGACAGCCCCACCGGCGCCGCTACCGTTTACAACGCCGACGACGCGGACTATTCCAGTCTGGTGAATCCAATAAAGAGTATTGCATGTGACAGTCCCGGTCTAAAACAGCTGAATGTCAGAGCGGCTCTCGAAGACGCCGTCGAAAGTGACATAGGCCAGGTGGCTTTCCTCATCGCCGAGCAGGACGAGAACCAGTTGTTCACCCTCGGTGCAGGCGGTGGCCAGAATCCGCCGCGTTTGGATGTTTATCTTAAGTCCGGCATCAGTGGCGGCGTTGCTCAGTGGACACTCACGCCCAACGAGAACGGCCCATTCACCTTGCGTATCCTCGCCAGCAACAACGTGGGCATTGCAGGTCTGTCCGATGCGATGGTCGTCAACGTCGAAGATCCGAATCTGCCTTCCATCAACGGCGTCGAGTGCCTGATAGATTCGGTCTGGCAGAGCTGCACAAATGCCCAATATGCAGACATCCTGCAAGAGATAAGAATCGATGCCAGCGACCGCCAGGAAACACCCGACGTCCACCTGAAGCTGACTAACATCCCCGACAATCAAGAGTTCGTGGATGAGCAGTTGACATACAGCCAGGGCTATTTCACGCACAAAACCAACCTCGAAATCTCAGATTCAGGTCAGTGGCAAATCCAGGTTATCTGTACCGATTCCGACGGCAACTCCGATACAGAAACCGTCACCTGGAATATCCCTTGGGGGACTCTGCAGACGCATCTGATCAGCCCGACCACCAACATAACGGTACCGAAGAGCGGCACGTTCCTGGTCGAAACCGCAGTGGAGTGCTTCGACGCCGAGTGCCCCCAGGCCAAAGGCAGTCTCCGAATAAACGATCCGACTGAGATAAAGTACGACGACGCCACCGCCGAGGACTATGGCGAT
>CP070675.1:2939815-2948589 GCA_020352215.1 Phycisphaerales bacterium | reverse complement strand
AACATATAGCCTGTGGGATAGGCAGGTTTGGCGCCCATGCGGTTCGGGTCGTGTTGCATTGACAACATTGCCTTGGGGGCAGCTCACGGCGGGGCAAACGAGGGCTTCGACTGAGCTCAGCCGAATGTCTGGCCCATCCTACCCGCTGTGGGATGCAGACACCGGCTGGAATCAATTATTGTGTGCCGGGAATTCGAAGATGAATTCTTGGTACTATAATACTTGAAGTGTGCAGGATTGTTTCAGCGAAGTGTATACGGGAAATCCCGGCTATATGCAAAACAGCTCAAATCCTTTAATATATGCCAGGAAACTCACTTACTGGAAACGGCACTATGAAAGTCTTGGTAAAAGGAGAGGACCAATGCAGAGCGTTTCAAAAAGCCCCAACACAGTGAGCACCAGGGAGTCTTTCTTTGGTAAGGTCCAAATGGCCGCTTGGGCCGTTATTGGTTTGATGCTTCTTTTGGCACAACAACCATTTGTAATACGGTCCGTCGCCGCCGAACAAAAGATGTCTGGACCGGCCAAGTTTACTTTGAGTGTTGTAGACAAGAAAACGGGCGAACCTCTCCCGAACGTTGAAGTCACGGTTTCCCTATCCGGCAAAGGGATCTCCGATGAACAAAGGAAACGGCAATTAACCGCAGATGCAAAAGGATTCTGTGCGGTTGTGTTCCCGGTCCCATCGCCGGAGTACGTGAGGTTCTACATTAGAGCCGCCGGATATGTACCCAGTTCCGCGTCCTGGAGCAATTCAACACGAAAACCTGATCCAATTCCGGAATCGTTTGTCTTTCCTCTGGAAAAAGGGACGTCAATAGGCGGCTTGGTTAAGAATGAAGAAGGCGAGCCGGTAGAAGGTGTAAAAGTCCATTTCTTACTCCCTGGTCAAACAGGCAGAATTCAGTTCAGTCTCCGCGATGTCGTCTCTACTACCGACGCCCAGGGGAAATGGAGAAGCGACATTCTCCCGGAGAATATCGATGGTCTCTGGATGAACCTAAAACACCCGGATTATGTTACATCTGAGACCTGGAACACCATTCCGGTACCTCCTGAGAAGGCCCTGCGTAATTTCACCTCAGTTATGGTATTGCAGAGTGGCGTGACACTTTCCGGTGTCGTGCGTGACGAAAAGGGAAATCCTATCCATGATGCCCTGGTCCAGTTGGGGTCCAGCGGGTATTCCAGTGAGACTACTCAAACCGATAAACAAGGCCATTTCACATTCAAGAATTGTGATGAGGGAGAACTCCACGTTAGCATTCAAGCGCAGGGCAAGTCTCCGGAGGCCCGACGTCTCTTACCTAAGGAAATCGGCACACCCTTGGAGTTCACTCTTGAACCGGGAAACTCTATGCGCATACGAGTTGTCGACTCAAATGGAGCCCCCCTCCCCGACGTTTACGTTATTCCCGAAACCTATCAAGGGTATCGAAACATTCTGAAAATTGATCCAGACAGGCCTCGATGGAGAGCCAAAACGGATGAGGCAGGCTTGCTGGTATGGGATTCGGCCCCGCCCGAGGCGGTAGCATATGCCTTTAGCAAAGAAGGGTATGCCGGACTCGACGAGGTGCAACTTATCGCCGACGGGAAAGAGCACACCGTCACACTGCCCAGGCCGATCCGTGTTGTTGGAACGGTAACTGATAAAGAAACCCGCGAGCCAATCCCGACATTCACTGTCGTTCCAACCTTGGACTGGTTGACGGGTCGCCCCCCCTATATCGAGCGCTCGCAAGCTTTCCAGGCGGAGGCAGGTCGATACGAATGGGAGACAGGCCGAACCGACACCGGCCACTATGTGCGTATCGAAGCGAGCGGCTATTTGCCCGCTATGTCGAAGATGTTGCGCGTGGGAGATAGCGAACAGATGACCATCAATTTTGAACTGGAAAAAGGCCGCAATGTCGAAGGGGTGGTCCGCGGAACCGGGGGAGAACCGTTAGAAGATACGGACGTCTGGATGTGTACGACAACGCAAGGCCTTTATCTATCCAATGGGAAACTTCGCCGAGCCAGCAGCACTCTCACCGCCAAGACCGTGGCGCAGGGGCGTTTCTCCTTTTTTCCGGAGACGGACCCGTTCCTGCTCGTGGTTGCAGACGACACGGGCTATGCACAGGTGACACAAAAAGAAATAGCCGGCTCGGGCCAAATACAACTGGAGCCCTGGGCACGAATAGAAGGAGAGCTTCTCCAGGATGGAAAGCCGGTTACCGGCTATCGGATTCGGATGTATCCCGTACGCGTCGGTAATTCCTCCGCACTGCACTTCTTTGCTCAGTACCATTCGACCACCAACGAGAAGGGTGAATTCATCTTTGAACGTGTGGCTCCGGGACCTGTCTCACTTTCGCCCGATCTCGGGCCATGGGAGCAATCACAACTGAAATCCGCCCAACACATCCCCCTTGTTGCTAAACCTGGGGACACCATTCGCCTCTCACTTGGAACCGAGGGTAAATCCATAAGGGGAAAGATCGTATTGCCTCCAGGGATCGAGCGTACCATGGCTTGGGACTACGGAGTCAATTATCTCGTGGCGCTAAAAGACGGTATACCGGTTCCGGACGAGATCAAGGACCTGGATTTTGACTGGCGACGAGGATTCGACGATATATGGACCGGGTCGCGCGAGGGCAGGGCGTACTTCCAGACCTTACACAAGTACTTTGTCAAACTCAGTCCGGACGGATCCTTCCGCATTGATGGTGTCGAAGCCGGTAAATACGAGTTCGTCCTTCGAATTTATGATCCACCCCGGGGTATGGGGTGACTGGGCGCCCCTGCGGCCGTGGCGGTCCACTCAATTAACGTTCCTGAAGACACCGATAAGGATGGAAAGCAAGTCCTGGACCTCGGCGAATTAGCGGTTAAGATGAATCCACAACTCTGTAAAGGTCAAGCCGCACCACTATTTGATGTTAGAACTCTCGACGGGAAAAGGATTCGCCTACAAGACTTGCGTGGCAAAATCGTTCTGTTGACATTCTGGGCCTCACGGTGTGGTGAATGCATTGCCGATATTCCGATGTTAAAAGAACTCTACAAGGCATTTGGGAACGACAAGCGGTTTGTCATGATCGGCCTAAGCCTCGATCGCTCAGCCCAGACTTTACGGAGTTTTACTAAGAGTCAAGAAATGAACTGGACTCAGGGACTCCTCGGCGATTGGTCCCAGTCAAAGATACCCTTTCTGTATGCGGTTTCCTATATTCCGACTACGTATTTGATCGATCAGAACGGAATCATGATTGACGTTTTACGGGGACCTAAGACGCGTGACGCGATAGAGAAAGCGTTAGCCGATCTGGAATAGTGGTCTGAGCATGAAAACAAGAACGAAACTGCACCATGTTACGTGCACGTTGGTTTTCCTTACGACAACCATGGGTGTGATCGAGTTGTCCGGGGAGGCCAAGGGCAGCGATAACGCCAGACTGCACAGCTCAGCAACCGACGCCAAACTGGGATTGATCCGCCTCAGTAAGGACGGGACTCAATTCGTCTCTGCTGAGTCAGGCGACAGGTTTGTTGCCTGGGGTTTCAACTACGACCACGACGATGCCGGACGCCTTCTCGAGGACTACTGGCAAGAAGAGTGGTCGGTTGTCGTGGAAGATTTCAACGAGATGAAGGATCTCGGCGCCAATCTCGTTCGAGTCCATCCGCAACTGGGCAAATTCATGGAGGCCGCTGACAGACCGAACAAAGCGGCGCTGAAACAACTTGGTCGCCTTGTGGACCTGGCCGAGAAAACGGGACTGTACCTGGACATTACGGGGTTAGGCTGTTACCACAAGAAAGACGTCCCAGGATGGTACGACGCGATGGGTGAGAGCAAGCGCTGGGAGGTGCAGGCCCGCTTCTGGGAGGCGGTTGCAAAGACGTGTGCCCAAAGCGATGCGGTCTTCTGCTACGACCTTATGAACGAGCCCATCCTGCCCGGTGAGAATGAGAAGGAGACCGAGTGGCTGGCGGGTGAGCTCGGAGGAAAGTATTTCGTGCAGCGTATCACACTTGATCTTGCAGGACGTACGAGAGAGCAGGTGGCGGCAGCTTGGGTCGGCAAACTGGTCGCTGCTATTCGCAAGCACGACGACCGTCACATGGTAACGGTAGGGGTGATACCTTGGGTTTATACGTTCCCCCAAGCTCAGCCGCTTTTCTACTCAAAGAAGACAAGTGATGATCTCGATTTCGTCAGCGTGCACTTCTATCCCGAGAAGGGCAAAGTTGGCAGGGCGCTCAAAGCTCTGGCGGCTTACGACATCGGCAAGCCTTTGGTAATCGAGGAAACCTCTCCACTCTATTGCGGGATTGAGCAGTTCGACGCGTTTGTCGACGGCTCGCGCAAGATGGCCGACGGTTATGTAGGCTTTTATTGGGGCAAGACGATAGACGAGTACCGCCAGAGAAAAGACGATATACCGGCTGGGATTATGGCTGAATGGCTGGAGTATTTCTACGCGAAACGGTCGGAGATGTAATGTTTGACGAGCTGGAGAGAATAAATGCCCGTCCTGAGCCATTCGAGTTCTACACGGCAAGTGACCTGTGGACGGATGAGCATACGTCAAAGCAGATGCTCTCGTTTCACCTGAACGAGCAGATCGACGTTTCGTCCCGAAATACCGAATTCATCAACCGTTCAGTTGAATGGATCGCTTCGCACTTCAATGTCGGCGCTGGGACCAAGATAGCCGACTTCGGCTGCGGCCCGGGATTGTATGCGACGAGGCTGGCTCACAGGCAGGCGGATGTGACCGCGATAGATTTCTCACAGAGGTCGATTCAGTATGCACAGCAGGTCGCAACCGCCGAGGGGCTGTCCATCCACTATGAAAATCAGGACTATCTGGAGTTCGAAACAGATGATCGCTTTGGCCTGATCCTGATGATCATGTGCGACTTCTGCGCCCTTAGTCCCACCCAGAGAAAGAAGATGCTCAGCAAGTTCTACACAATGCTGGAGCCGGGCGGTTCCGTTCTTCTCGACGTGTATTCTCTGACGGCCTTTGACCAGCGAGAAGAGGCAGCAACGTACGAAGCTAATCTGCTCAACGGTTTCTGGTCGCCGAATAAATACTACGGATTTTTGAATACGTTCAAGTACGAGAGCGAAAAGGTGGTTCTTGACAAATATACCATTGTCGAAGCGTCACGCACACGAATCGTCTATAACTGGTTGCAGTATTTCAGTCCGGAAGCTCTGGAGAGGGAATTTGCGGAGTGCGGGTTTGCGGTTGAGAAACTGTATTCGGATGTTGCAGGCTCAACATTCGACTCGGAGAGCAAGGAGTTTGCAGTTGTCGCCAGGAAGCTGCAGGAGGGGAATTGAAGGTGTACGCCTGCCGCATAGGGGCTTGTCCCATAGGGGTACTCTTTATAGTCTCCGGTTTTTGTCTACGTGGGCCGGACTGATAAAGACCAGATCAATCATGATGCGAACAGCGGTATCGCTTGCAATAGTCGTTCAATTGGCACCAAGAGTCGCAGCTGGAGTGCCCGAGGCTTCCGAGTTGCTCGACAAATTCTCAGAAAATCGGGATAGAGTCAAGTCATACATTGTGAAGTTCGAGTATTCACAGGAAGGTATGAATCCCAGACAGGATATCTCCCCAAGGATTCTAATGAAACGCACTGTTGAGATTCGTACCGACGGCCAACGTCATTATAGTCGCTGGACCGATTGGACTACAAACATGAAGGGGCTCAATTCTCTCAAAGAGGCTGTCGGGACAGGGAAATTTGCTATGGTTATTCACGATGGTAATAACATGTATAGATACACCAGGCATCCGGATGGTTATACAAAGATACCCCACCGTCTCTTAATTGATCCGGATAAGGGCATTCTATCCGGTAATGATTGCGACAATCGAGGCATGAAATTCAGATTTGTGCGTGGCTTAATGGGGAGTGATTGGGAGAGAGTAGACAGCATACTGCGAGGCGCGGATCGAATCTCTGTCAGGACCCAGACGGAGCGAATTGGTGGCTCGGACTGTTATGTACTTGAGGGTGATACTAAACACGGTCGGTATGTATTGTGGATTGATCCAAATCATGGTTATAACATAGCCAAAGCCGAAGTCATCAAAGAAGCAGGAGACATATTTGCCGGAGGGCACGCGCTTAGGCAAGGTCGGCGGATAATAACATCAGTGATGGTCTCTGATTTCCTGGAGGTCGGTGGTGAATGGACGGCGAAAGGATACCATAGCGAGAGGACAGACTGTCTTCTGCCCAAAAATTGGCAAGACACAGACACCGTAGATTACAAGCTCAATGAATTCAAACCAAATCCGGATCACGACGCATTGAATTCGCTTGGAACCGGCGACATCCTCAACGGCTCTTCAGTTCGCATAATGGGTATTGATGGTATTCGCTATATTTGGCAGGATGGCAAAGTAGTCGATAGCTATGGCCATGAAGTTGATATTGAGACTTTGAGACCACCATCGCTCAAGGGCAAAGCTCTGCCAGAGAAATAGAGGTGTCCGCCTGCCGCATAGGGGCTTGTCCCGTACCGGTATATTCCTGGAGGAACTGTGCTTGACGACGATCGGTTTTGACAGAGGACAGCGGGTGACATGGTACGGCCGGGGTGGTTTGTCTCGGCCGTTTTTCGTGCGCCGTCTGGGCTCGCACTGGTTTCGGCATTCCAGTGGATTCCGGTTGCGGCGACGCGCAGGAGAAGAAAAGGGATAGAGCCTTTGAATAGATCTGGTAAAATAGGGTAGTTGTGGGACATTGAGGAATCTCCGGCCAGGTCGTATGGCCAAGTCGTAACAGGATGGAAATCGTTCGGTAGAAATGCAATACTGCAAAACATGAATTGAGACGATGAGAGATGCGCACTTGTTTTCGGACTAATACAGCGTTGTCGGCTACGGTGTTGCTGTTGTTGGCAATCCTCTCCGTGCAGGCAGTATTTGCCGAGCCGTGCCCCATAGGCAGGAGAGACGGCGATTTCAATGGCGACGGTTTCTTAAATATGCCGGACCTTGCCGGTTGGGCAATCAGGTGGCTTGATAGTAACTGTAGCAACACCGACTGGTGCAAGTGTGCCGACCTGGATGTCAGCGGTGATGTGGATATGGCGGACTTGGAGTTGTTCGCCCACGGCTGGCTCGCGGCCGTCTTTGACGGAACGATAGTCCTGGGTTGCCCCACCGAGAGCAGCGTCACCATAAATGTACTTTCGAACGACCGGGTTGAGGCTTACTTCGAGTATGGCACAGAATCGGATGCATATACCAGGCAAACGGCCACTTCTACGATTGAGGCGGGAGTGCCTTTTGAAGATGTCATCGCGAATCTACAGCCGAATAAACGGTATTACTATCGCTTGCGCTTTCGCCAGCCCGGCGGGCAGGAGTTCAATGAGGGACGGGAATATAGCTTCTATACTCAGAGGGCGCCGGGCAGTACATTTGCCTTTGGTGTCCAGGGCGATTCGCACCTCGAACGCGGAAAGCGTTTCGACTCCGATCTGTACACGCGTACCCTGCTCACTGCCGCATCCGACCTGCTCGACTTCTACGTGCTAATGGGCGACGATTTCAGTGTTGATAGGCTTAACCCCGACACGACCAGCGCCGGTTTGGTCGTACAACGTTATACTCTTCAGCGCACGCACTTGGGACTGATCGCCCACTCCGTGCCACTGTTTTTGGTCAACGGCAATCACGAGCAGGCAGCCGGCTATCTGCTGGATGGTACACCGAATAATGTCGCCGTTTGGGCACAGAATGCCCGCAACCTGTATTACCCACAACCAGCCCCCGACGGTTTCTACACGGGCAACACGCAGCCCGTAGAATTCATCGGCTTGCTGAGAAACTATTACGCCTGGATGTGGGGCGATGCCCTGTTTGTCGTCATCGACCCCTACTGGGCGTCACCCGTCCCCGTGGACAATGTGTTTGGTGAGGGCGACAAGACGAAGGACAAGTGGCTGATAACCCACGGCGATGCCCAGTACCAGTGGCTCAAACAGACGCTGGAACAAAGCACTGCCAAATGGAAATTTGTCTTTGCTCATCACGTGAACGGTACCGGCCGCGGCGGCGTCGAAGTGGCGAGCCTCTACGAATGGGGCGGTCACAACAGCCAAGGGGCATTGGAATTTGACACAAAGCGTCCTGGCTGGGACCTGCCGATACACCAGTTGATGGTTCAAAACGGAGTTACTATTCTCTTTCAGGGACATGACCACATGTTTGTCCGACAGGAACTCGACGGCATCACGTACCAGACAACGCCCTACCCGGCCGACCCAACCTACGGCCTCGACAAAGCGGACCGCATCACATCCGGCGACCTGGTCCCCTGCAGCGGCTATATCAGGGCCACCGTTTCCGAATCTTCGGTGCTCGTCGAATACGTTCGGACCTTTCTGCCTAAGGACGAGACTGATAGTGACTCAAATGGCCAGGTTGCATACACGTATACCGTGACGATGCCGTAAAGGGATTCTTTCGCAAACTGAATGAAGATGGCGATCACGCGGTTGCGGCCTGCGTCAGCATTCACGGAGAGAATCTCGTGACTGTCCACAAACCCCAATGGCACTACTGGGATGACGACTGGCGGCAGGTTGACGACTAAGCCATCGCAACAGACCTTGCCAAAGCCAGGCCGGCTTCCACGCTCGGCTTTCTTCATGCGCTTTGAAGGACTCCCACTGGTTTCGGGGGCGACGACGCCGGTTTGGTATAAAGGGGCAAGTTTCGTTAGACTAAAATGTCGGGCTA
>CP070675.1:2934691-2939715 GCA_020352215.1 Phycisphaerales bacterium | reverse complement strand
CCAGGAGCACACCCAAATTGCAGTGCATTTCGACATCGTCGGGCCGGTGGTCCAGTACAATCCGAAACTGCCGGATCGCTTCCTCCGTTTTGCCCTGGTTGGCCAGAGCTAATCCAAGAAGGCCCTGAGCGATTACGTTGTCGGGCCGCAGTTCGAGTAGTCTCTGGTACTTTGCGATGGCCTCGTCAAATCTCCTCAACGCCGCCAAGGTCAGGCCAAAGCCCTGGAGCGTATCAGTGTCGTTCGGTCTGAGCTCTGCTGCAACGGTGTAGTGGTCGAGAGCTTCCAAGAACTGGCTCCGGAGTCTCAGCGCATTTGCCAGGTTGTAGTGGGCCTCGGCCAGTCCGGACGGCGGATCAGCGCCTGACTGTCGGCCTTGCGCTAACTCTATGGCCTTGTTGTAGTGCCTTATCGCTTCGTCGGTCCTGCCCTTGGCCACCAGAGCATTGCCTACGTTGTTGTGCACCTCAACGGAATCGCCCCTGAGTTCCAGGCTCTTGGTGTAGTGCCAAATAGCCTCATCCGTTCTGCCCAGATCGCTGAGAAGATTAGCATAGTTATTGTGCATAACATAGTTGTTCTGCGTGACATCAAGAGTATGCTTGAACAATGTCACGCTGTTTTGCCAGTGTCTCAGTTGCAGTCTCGTGCACGCCGCTGCCCCCGACAGAACTGCTGCGGTTGTCAGGGCCGCGGCTATGCTCCGATAGTGCCATTTGGCGAGGACGTCTCGGACACCGAAGACAACGATAAGCAGCAGCCCGATCATGGGGACGTACATGTACCTGTCTGCTCTCGCCTGGGCTCCGACTTGAACAAGGCCGATCACAGGAACAAGAGTGCCAAGATACCACAGCCATCCGATGAGTGGATACCTGCGGCGGTTGAAGGCATATATGCAATAGGCCGAAATCAAAGACAGCACCAACGCCGAGACAACAAGATGTGAAACAGAAAAGGCGCCGCCAGGATGCGGATAGAATACGGCCAGTTTGCTGGGCCAGATCATCTTCTCGATATATGTGAGATAAGAAGTGACTGCGTTGATGAGACGCTGGTCAAGAGGAACCTTGTCCCAATCAGACATGACACCACCTCGATGCTGCGCAAGATAAGTAATCGCGCTCACAAAGGCTGCCGGGATGAGCAAGGGGACCTTTTCTGCTATCACACGACGAGTTGAGAATTGCCGATACGCCGACCGGTCCTGCTTGAGCTTGGGCACTCCTTGGGTCGCATCCTGCAGCCGCCATTGGATTCTGCCTAGAGGCCAGATGTCCAACAGCAACAATACGAACGGCAACGTCACAATCATCGGCTTGGCCATTAGTCCCAGAGAGAACAATACAACCACCAACAGATACCTGACGACGTTTGGTCGCTCGGCATATCGAAAATAAGCGGTCATCGTTAAGAGCCAGAAGAATGCGCTGAGCACATTCTTACGTTCAGCAATCCATGCGACAGATTCGACTTGGAGAGGGTGCAGAGCAAAGACCGCTGCCGCGAAGGCGCTCGGCCAAATGGCACCGGTCAGTCGGCACAGAACCCAAGACAGCAACGCCACATTGGCCATGTGCAGCAATAGACTGCTCAGATGATGTCCGCGGGGATTGAGGCCGAACAACTGGCAGTCCAACAAATGGCTCAGTGACGTCAGAGGATGCCACATGTGGAAGTGAGGACGGGTGAAGGCCCAGGCGACCGATTCACGAGTGATTCCACCCGTGACATGCGGGTTCTCAGTAACATATTTGTCGTCATCGTACCTGACGAACTCGTGTCCGAAAACCGGCCAATATATCGCGAGAGTCACCGAGACCAAAGAAAGACATATCAGGGAACGCTGATGCTTGCCGAATACATCACGCATCTTTGGGATTCAACCTGATTCTCCCCAGCACCGCCAACAATCAAGGCATGAACTGCTTGCCGGTCAAACGTTCATAGGCCTCGATGTACTTCTGGCTGGTTTTTTCTCTTATGTCTTCGGGCAACTCGACGCCGGGTCCTGACTTGTCAAAATTGATGCTCTCGAGGTAGTTGCGGACAAACTGCTTGTCGAAGCTCTCCTGGTCTCTGCCGACTTCGTACTTATCTGCGGGCCAAAATCTTGACGAGTCGGGTGTCAACACCTCATCGATCAGGATAATCTTGCCGTCGACAGTACCCCACTCGAATTTTGTATCGGCCAAGATCATCCCCTTGCTTTCGGCGTGGGCGCTGGCCTTCTTGAAAACCTCGATACTCCTGTCCCGTACGTAGTGGGCCGCTTCTTCTCCGATGATATCGATGCACTGCTCGAAGCCGATATTCTCGTCGTGTGCACCTCTTTCAGCTTTGGTTGCCGGCGTGAAGAGCAACTCAGGAAGCCTCTCACACTGTCTCAAGCCGGCCGGCAGTTTCTGACCGCACACCGTGCCGCTTTCCTCGTACTCTCGCCAGCCCGAGCCGGCAAGATAACCGCGAACAACACATTCGACCGGTAGGACATCGCCCTTCTTGACCAACATGCTGCGCCCCGCGAGCTGCTCTGTGTAGCTGCGGAATGGCTCGGGAAAACTCTCAACATCTGCAGAAATCAGATGGTGTTCGACCTCATCACTGAGCAGGTCGAACCAGAACAGCGATATTTGGGTAAGGACGACGCCCTTGTACGGTATGCCGTTAGCCATGACCACGTCGAAGGCGCTTATTCGATCACTGGCGACTATGAGCAGCTCGTCGCCCAAGTCATATATGTCACGAACTTTACCATGACTGGCTTGCGTCCCTGCGATTTTTGTCTCCAACACCGTCTCCATAATGATCCTTTCTCCTGTGCGGTCTGTTTTGTTGCCGAGCCACTATTGTGCGGCTCGTTACCAGCTGTGACTGCGGCACAGCGACACTACGGCCGCCAATTTTAGCTGAAATCTTGTCAATTGCACGCACTTTTCCCCTCTCGCGCAATGTCGGAATCCTGACCGGCCCGGCGAGGCGAAGATTCTTCTCCCCGCTGAAGGATTTCTGTTGAACTATTATGGGCATATGCCCATAATGGCCCGAAATTGGATGTTTTGTGAGGACCTCAGCAGACAATGAGAACCTATCCTGACTGCGTTCCATGTGGGATACGCCACGCGCTTGAGTCCGTGAGAATGATAACGGACGATGAGCGTATTCACGAGGGAGTCCTGCGTGAGACGCTGCGCCGGGCTTGCAGCATGGACTTGCGCCAGAGTCCTCCGGCCACGGCTCAGATAATCCACCGTTTTATTCGTGAAGTAACCAACGTGAAGGATCCATATTTGGCGGTAAAGGACCGCTACAACAAGTTCGCACTCGAAATATATCCGGATCTCAAACAGAAGATTGAATCCTCTGCCAATCCACTTGAGACGGCAGTTCGGCTGGCCGTTGCGGGCAACATAATTGACTTTGGTGTCAATTCTGTGGTCGAGCAGGGCGATGTGGAACAGACCATCACACGTTCTCTTACCGAGCCGCTGGATATGGGGGCATTTGCGGCGTTCGAGAAGGCGATTGAGGCTGCCACGGATATTCTCTATCTAGGCGACAACGCCGGGGAAATTGTATTCGATCGGATGTTGATAGAGCAGCTGCCCCCCGAGAAGGTGACCTTTGTCGTCAAAGGTAGTCCCATTCTGAACGACGCCCTGATGGAGGACGCCCGAATGGTTGGCATGACCGACGTCGTCGAGGTCGTGGACAACGGCTCCGATGCTCCGGGTACGATCCTGGAAAGCTGTTCGGATGAGTTTCGCCGGCGATTTGATCGGGCAGACCTGATCGTTGCCAAAGGCCAGGGGAACTTCGAGACTCTGGATGATGTCGACAAGAACGTGTTCTTCATGCTCCGGCCAAAGTGCAAAGTCCTTGCCGAGCACCTTGGCTGTGAGATAGGCGAGCTGATCTTGCGCCAAAGCGCTGCGGGAACTTGCCGGCTTGGGGCCAAGGTTGAACGCTTCAAGAATTTCCAGGACGGAACCGGCAAAGCTGTTAAACAGTGACGAGTAGAAGGTCGACGGCTGAGTCTATTGCCGAGGCAATTGTGCCCGTTTGGGCGGAGTTTATGGTTGTTTAAGGAGACCAGAAGTGCCAGTGTTCGAGTATAAGTGCGGCAAATGTGGTCACGCCATGGAATTCCTGGAGAAGACAAGGCGTGCTCACAAACACGTTTGCGAGCGATGCGGCAGTTTGGATTTGCAGAAACTCTTCTCGAGCTTTGCGGTCGGGCAGAGCAAAAGCCCGCCTTCCCCGGCATGCGATGTGTGTCCCAGCGGCCCATGTTCGGCCGATACGTGTTCCACCGACACGTGCCCACTCTCGTAGAGGGAACCTGCATGGAAATTGCCACCAGATCGACCAGTAGGCCATTGGACGGGTACTGACATGCCGCGATTGAGACAGTGCCGGCGCGTGGCCCAGTTGCCGCAGTGCGACTACTACAAACCGAGAGGAATCCCACTTTCGGCTTTGCAGCAAATTGTCTTGACTGTCGATGAGCTCGAAGCGGTTCGGCTGACCGATCTGGCGGGCCTCTATCAGGCACAAGCAGCAAAGATGATGAATGTCTCGCGGCAGACGCTCGGCAGGATGCTGGATTCGGCACACAGGAAGATTGCCGACGCCCTGGTGAACGGAAAGGCTCTGCAGATAACAGGCGGCCGGGTCGAGCTTACGGCAGTGGAGTCTGGCGATCCCATTGAGCCGGACGGCCTTTCGCGCGGTCGCAGCCGAAGACAGGGGCCGTGAATACCCAGCACCAAAAGTGGGCGACGGAACCTGCTCGCCGATTCAAGGGTCGGGCCGGCCACTCTTCCTGGTCGATCCTTTAACTGATCGCCTCGATGGGTTACAATTGCCGCGCTTGTTGCCAAGGTCATAGATGATTAACCGGTAGTACAAGGAGACAGCAATATGCCGAGCGTGAAAGATGTAATTGTTCGAAAGCCGACCGAAGAAGAAGAAAGAACATGCAAGGTTTGGCCGATCTGGAAATGTGAACCAAGTACGTTCGA
>CP070675.1:2908808-2934591 GCA_020352215.1 Phycisphaerales bacterium | reverse complement strand
ACGACTGGCGCCCGGCCATCCGTCTGGGCTGGTACCAGGGTGGCGCCATGCCGAGATCGCCCAAGCCTTACGTTGACTTGAACAAGATCGGACACGGAGTGATGTTCAAGGGCCGCAAAGGCTACGTTGTTGCCGATTTCGGCTCGCGTCTTGTGCTGCCCTTTGGCAACGACGCCGATCTGACCTACTACAAGGGACGCAGTGAGGACGAGGTCATCCCCGACATGGGCCACTTCCAGAAGGAATGGAGCAATGCGTGCAAGGGCGACCTCAAGACCTCGTGCGATTTTGAGTACAGCGGCAACCTGATCGAGACGATGCTGCTGGGCCTGGTGGCGTATCGCGTCGGCAAGAAGCTCCAATACGACGGCGTCCGTGGTCTTGTGACCAACAGCGACGAGGGCAACGCGCTGCTTCGCCGCCAGTACCGCCCCGGCTGGACCCTCAACGGGTAAGGCAACGACCAGACTGAATCTGAATCAGGATCCGCTGCACGGGATGCTACTGGGTGAAGTGGTTTGTTCGGCCGGGCGTCAGTGTGCGTACGGCCGATAGCGGCCAGCAGCGGCTGGGATTCTTGCTTTTGCCTTGTTCTTATGTATCTCCCTAAGGGATGGCCTATGCCACTGTCTTCTCCGTAAGTTCCCCAAACGACACCTCACGGCGGAGCCCCAAAGACAGTCTATTAGGCTTTAGATCAAGGCGGCAGTTCTAATTGTCGTTGAACGGTAAGAATTACTCTTGCCTTTCACACGCCGATCCCATGACGATATGGACCATTTCGGTGTGCCTACCGCCTGCTGAAGGCCCCGATCAGTGCTTTCGTATAGAAAAATTGCTCTTGCGAAGAATTCTACTTGTTTTTTCTTGTCTGCCCTTCTACAATAGAGTTGTTGCGAATGCGTACGGGGATCAGTTGGTCCCGTTGCACAATCCGCGGTATCGTGCGCAACGGCATATCGCAACAAGGAGACGGGCCTACAATACGTTCGGGAACGAATAGCTGCGTCTCCTTTTTTTATGCGCATCTCGCTTTCCTGCCGAGAATGACCGTCCTGCTCCCGCTCGCCGAGAGCCCTCTTTTTGATGCCGAAAACACCTTAGCGGGCCGGTTCATGCTGTAAGAAGAGCACCGCCGAGATTGTTTGGACGCCGCTGTTGACAATTTCCATCACGCCCGTATAATTCGCGCATACATTGAATCAAGGAGGATGGATTGCTCGATGCATGGATCGGCACGAGACAAACAAGGACGTTGCCTCTTCAGTGGGTCATGTCTCAATACTGAATACGCTTCTTTCCTGTCACTATGGGCATTTGCGTTCTCTCCGTCGTTGCGAGATGCCGGAGTTGTCATTTGCGGAGGTGGCAAGTGATAGTGACGGGCATCAAACGCGAACACGCTAAAGATGTGGCGTTGCTCCACATCGACGGCATCAGCACCGGATTTATCAGCTCACTTGGCGCGGACTTTGTCACTTGTCTGTACGAAGCAATTGCACAAAGTGACGTGAGTTTTGGCTTTATCGCCCGTGACGACTCCGGACTTCTGGGTTTTGCGACCCTCACCACGAATCTCAGCCGGCTCTACAGGTCGGTGGTTCTGAAGAAAGGTCCTCGCTTTGCGGCGCTGCTGGCACGCAAGATGTTGTCGGTTCGCAGACTGAAGAAGGTATTTGAGACGCTCTCCTATCCGTCGAGGACAGAGGTCGTTGATCTGCCGGTCGCAGAGCTTCTCTCGGTAGTAGTTGCCGAAAGGCAGCGTCGAAAAGGACTGGCCACCAAGCTGATCCGCAGAAGCTTTCTCGAGTGTGATCGCAGAGGAATAGAAAAGGTAAAGGTTCTCGTTGGGGCCGACAATGAGCCGGCGAACAGATTGTATGCGACGTTGGGCTTCGAGCCGGCCGGCCAAATCGACAGCCACGGGGTGGCCAGTAACATTTATGTTGGACGAACGAGTTTAGTTCTGAGCAAGCGCATTGCCGAAGAAGTCGTCGTATCTGCTCCGGCCGAAGCCCACAAGTTTGACATCGCGGAGATTCCGAGCGCGGCCACAAAAGCCGGGGAAACTCTGCGGGCAGAATCTCAGCAGAAGCAGAGGCCGACAAACCCAGCCCATCCCTGACAAGCCCCGGCGCATGGGGCAGATCACGCCGGATCGCAAGCAGAGCGCACCCCATGCGGCGGCCCTGCCGGGATGCCTCCTACAGTGGATATTTTGCCGATGAGCAATGTGCCGGGCAGGCTTAGCTGCGAAAAAAACTTTCCTGCCTGGGCCGATAAAACGACACACATTTTCAAAATACACCAGCAGACAGTGGTCGAGGTATCGGTAACCCGACTATTCTCTTGAACCGAGGGCTTCGTTATGGTATCATCTTGGTAACGCTCATGAATCGCACCGTATAGTCATGGCGGATTCGTTTGGTCAATTGATTGTACAGCCACACAGAGGGGGGCAAGAATGGGTGACTCTGTCGTCAACAATTCCTCAGAACACTCTGCTGGTAAGGTCGACTCTGCTTCGCCGCTGAAGCAAGAGGACCTTGCTAAGCTCACTAAGCGTCTCAGCGACAACCACCGGCTGTTAAAAGAGAGCCTGGAGCGTCTGCAACGGTCGCTTGACCATCTGAGACTTCTGGCGAAGTATCAAGCTTTTGACTTGGAAGCGACGCGGCGGGAGAACAGCGACCTGAGGCGGCTTCTTGAAGAGGACATGCACTAAGGGCCGATTTGCGGTTTCGTGGGCGTACTTTCGGGAGTTCTCTGACGGCGAGCCAGGATTATGTCACCTTCGGCGTAGCCAGACGATCCAAAGCGGAATAAGCGGATTTTTTTCTGCCGGCTAAGCGATCCACACGGTGACGCCTGCCGTCCAGTCACCGTCGTCCGCATAATTATCCGACCCGGTCTGTGCGGCCGATTCGTTACCGGGGGCCTGACCCAAGGACAGGCTCTACGATCTTCCCTCTGTAGCAAGTCAAGCATTCCCCCCACACCGAGACACCGGCCTGGGAGTCTGAGCATGGCAGAGACCTGTTTTCAGCCTGATCGGCTTGCTTGCTGCGGCCCCTGAGTATGCGTCGTTTGCCTTCAGCACCGACGCTACCGACATGGCGGCGATCACTATTTGCAATACCGACCCTGGCGGTATCGGTTACGACAACTTCAGGTTTGCCTCGCGGCCTGTCATCCGCGCCCCGGGTGCGGTGTTGCTTGGCGGCATCGGCGTAAGCCTCGTGAGTTGGCTGCGCAGACGCAGAACGCTGTAACAGAATCCACAGAACAGGGTTTCAGCAGGGCTGTGAGTTCTGACGCTCGCGGCCCTTCTTCATGCCTTTGCGGCCGGTGGTGCTATGGACGGCGCCGAACACCGAGGGACAGCGGCGCAGCATTGTCGCAGTTACCTGCCATTGTATCACTTCCGCCCTTTGCTCGCCGAGCAAGGTTTTTCTTTTGACGCGTCTTCCCACACGGGGTATCCTTTCGTCCAATGTTCTGGTCCCATAGGCGCGTACGTGCCGCCGGGCCGGAACGTGCCAGGCTTTGGTGTACATCAGACACGTTCAACACCGAGCTTGGTTGAGCTGACATCTCAGTACTATTGGTGTTTGCTGAGCATCGGGCATTGGACCGGTTGTAACTACGGCAATGAGTTCTCTATGATGTGAGCAGCTTGTAGTGAGAACCATCGCACCGACTCAATATCGGATTTCATCTGTGAGGAAGGCAGTTCTGCCGCTGTTTCTCGTCTCCGGTGCCACGGGCCTGATCTATGAGGTAGCCTGGACCCGCGCCTTCGGCGTTGTTTTCGGTAACACGGTTCTTGCCGTCAGCACCGTGCTGACCGCATTCATGCTGGGCCTGGCCATCGGCAGCTGGCTTTTCGGCCGGATCGCCGACAGAACCTCCAGGCCCCTCAAGCTCTACGCTCTGCTCGAACTGATCATAGGAGCCTACGCTCTTGCCTTTCCCGGAATCCTCGGCCAGACAGATGCGCTATATCTCTGGTTCTTCCGCAGTTATCACCCGGGCTTCTATAGCCTCAGCCTCGTCTGCTTTGCCTTGGCTATTGTCCAGCTGCTGTTGCCGACGGCCCTGATGGGGGGCACGCTCCCTGTGCTGAGCAAACTGTGGGCCGACGCCCCCAAGCAGAAAGCCAAGCAGGCCCCAGTCGGGCAAAGTGTCGGGTTTCTTTACGCAGTGAACACCTTCGGCGCCGTGGTCGGCACCTTTCTGTGCGGCTATTTCCTACTGAGGATCTTGGGTGTCAGCAGCACAATCTATCTCGCCGCCGCCGCGAACATCCTGGTCGGTCTTCTGGCACTTGCGCTGAACAGCTTCATGCGCCGCCGGCCGGCCGGCGATGTGACAAAAGCTCCGGCTCGAAAGCCCCGAGCGCGCAAGGCTGCCAAGCCCACAGCTCCTTCGCCCGGCACTGCCGTCGTAGAGGTCCCCAAGAGCAAACGAGCGGTTGTGCTATTAGCCGTGGCGATTGCCGGCTTCTGTGCGCTTGCCCTGGAGGTCTTGTGGACGAGGGTGCTCGTTTTCGTGCTCGGGACATCCGCCTATGCATTTGCCTGTATGTTGACCAGCTTTATCTTAGGACTCGCCCTGGGAAGCTTCATCTGCACACGTCTGTTGCTGCCCAAACTCAAAAGCCCGATCCTGGCCTTGGGTGTCGTGCAGCTTCTGGTTGCGCTTTCGGTGCTCGGTTCGATCCCGTTGTTGTCGATGCTCTGGCACATAGACCACATCATCACTGAGGATGTGCCCGTGGCTGGGTTTTGGCGAGAAACCCTCACCCACTTCCTCGATGCCTTTGTTGTTCTCCTGGTCCCTGCGATGCTGATGGGTATGGTCTTTCCGATCGCGATCAAAATCTGCGCCCGATCCTGGAAAGCCGCAGGACGAAGAATCGGCAACGTCTACGCCAGTAATACAGTTGGCTGTGTCGCAGGCTCTTTCGTAGCCGGCTTTGTTCTGGTGCCGTATCTGGGCCTGAGGGACAGCTTCCTATTGATCATCTCGGTCCAGCTCTCACTGACGATCGTAGTCATCTTGTTTGCGGAGAAGCGCCGCTTGGCTATTGTCCTGCCCGCAGCTCTAACGGCGGTAGTGGCGATTGCCGCCGGCTTTGTGTACATCCCGCGTGACGTCTTCCTGCGAACGATGAACACGTATCACTACCCCAGTAAGATCATTTACATCAAAGACGATGCAACGGGCACCGTAACCGTGCATGATCTGCCTGACGGAGACCGCCTGATCGCCGTAGATGGTGTCAATGTGGCCGGAGTTGATTTGATGCTCAGGACGACGCAGAAGCTTCAGGCATATGCGCCGCTGCTCGTGCATGAGAAACCGCAAAAGGTTCTGCAGATAGGATTCGGAAGTGGGGAGACATCGGGCGTGGGTCTCGCATTCGGCGTCGATGAGTACAACATCGCTGAGATTTGCCCGGGCGTCTTCGAAGCCGGCAGATTCTTCGAAGACATCAACCGCGGCTCCTACAAGGACCCTCGCCTACGCAAAATAATCATGGACGGAAAGAACTTCGTCAAGCTCACCGACCGCAAATTCGACGTTATCATGAACGATTCGACTTACCCGGGGACAACGGGGAGCTCGGCGCTGTACACGTACGACCACTTTCTGCAGTGCCGCGAGCACCTGAACCCGGGCGGCGTCTTGTCCTGCTGGCTTCCTCTGGACCTGCGGCCGGAAGATTTCCAGATAATACTCAGGAGTTTCCAGGCCGCGATGCCCCATAGTTCTCTTTGGATGGTGAACAATTGTCTTAATAAGCACGCCGTCTTGATGGCCACACTCGATCCAATGCGAATCGATTTTGAGAGAGTGAAACGCCTGGTCGATAGGCCGGATATCGCTGCCGACCTTGAGGTGATCAACGTCCACTCGGTCTACGACTTCCTCGACTGTTTTGTCGTCGGTGAGGATGGGTTGCGCAAGATCGGCGGCGATGGCCCCCTCAATACTGACGACGAACCCGCCCTCGAATTCGGCGCTGCCATAAAGCGAGATGAAGAAGGGTGCTGGATGACCGTTCTCGGCTGGATGACCCAGAATCACGCACGCATCTCGGACCACATGACAAACACCGGCCAGACCCCCGAGCAGTCACAGCGGGTCAAGGCCACCATGCAGCAATACTTCACGGGCACGGGCTTCGCACTGCAGGGCCTCCTGGCCCTTCTCCAGGGCGATCCCGAGATAATGAACGGGGCCTTCGCGAATGCGCGCAAGGCAAATCCACAAGACCGGGATGTTGAAAGCTGTCTCGAGGAATTGAGGACCGAAATACAGGCCCTGGTCGAGGCCCGGCAGCGGACACCGGACAGCTGGGTGCTCGTGTCACGGCTGGCCAAGAGGTACCTGCTGTTGCGGGATTACGAAAATGCCGCCGTACAGTACCGCAAATTTGTTGAGCTAAAACCGTCCGACGCCGGCGGCTGGAACAATCTGGGTGTCTGTTACGAAGGGCTCAAGCAGTTCGACAGGGCGACCGCTGCCTTCAGAAAGACCCTCGAGTACGATCCGCAGATGACACCGGCCTACATTAATCTGTCACGTGTCTCCGAGAAGCTCGGCGATCTACCGGCCGCTACCCAATATCTCGAGAAGGCCCTTGCCGTAACTGCTCCCGCTAAACGGTTCCACGTCTATGATAGACTGGCACGCCTCCATTATCTGCAGAAAAGGTATGACCTTGCGCTAAAGGCCCTCGATAGTGCTATCGACCTTGCCTCCGACAACCCCGAGTTGCGAGAGTATCTGCAGAACCGAAAGCAGCTTGTCACCCGTGCCGCCCAGGGAACTAAGCCTTGATGATGAGGAACCTGACAAAGATTCTCTTCGCACTACTAACATTCGGTGTCACGTGTGCCGCCGCTGCGGATACACTCGCCGAGAGGACTCTACGCTATCGTCAAGCCAGTGACGCATCGGCCGCGGTCGCTATCGGGCAGGAAACGTTCCTCCTCGCAGACGATGAGAATAACGTGTTGAGGGTCTACGAAACAGATGTGCAAACTGCTGTACCATCTCCGCCAGTCTATTATTGTGATCTGAATCCTTTTCTCGACATCGAGCCCGAACATCCGGAGGCCGATATCGAGGGCGCGACTAAGGTTGGAGATCGCATCTATTGGATTACTTCGCACGGCAGAAACAGGGACGGGAAGATGCGTCCCAACCGCTATCGCTTCTTCGCCACGAAGGTCACGACGGCGAATGGATCGGTCACCGTCACTCCCATCGGCGTTCCCTACAAAAGGCTCGTCCGCGATCTCATTTCTGCCCCGGCCATGCGCAGTCTGCGCCTGGATAAGGTGACTCGGCTCGATGCCGGCGAGCTCTCCAAAAAGCAGCGCAAGAAGCTGGCGCCCAAAGAGCAGGGCCTTAATATCGAGGCCCTTTGCGCTTCGGCCGACGGCAAGACAATCTACATCGGCTTTCGAAACCCTCGCCCGTCCGGCAAAGCACTTGTCGTCCCTCTTGAGAACGCCGACGCTGTTGTCCAAGGGGCTGCCGCTTGCGTTTTCGGCAGACACATCCTGTGGGACCTGGCCGGCCTTGGCATAAGAAGCATGGAGTACTCGACTTTTCATAATGCGTATTTTCTGATCGCCGGGCCGCACGACGAGAAATCCAAATTCGCCCTGTACCGCTGGTCGGGAAGACGCGACACGCAGCCGGTCATGGTCCGCCGATTGGCCTTTAGCCGGAGTGACTTCACTCCCGAAGCCATAATCGTCTTTCATGATTCGCCCAGATTCCTGCTGCTAAGCGACGACGGTTCTTTGCCGATCAAGGTCTCCAACAAGTCCGAGTGTCTGGAAGGCGAGCTCAACGACGATGGAACCTGCCCCAACAAGTTCCTGACCGACCCCGACAGAAAGACCTTCCGCGCTACCTGGCTAACGCCCTGATATTGTTCCTGCATAGGCGAAAATCCCCCGTTTTGAGGATCATTCTTGATAATCCTTTTTCTGCAAAAGGGAGGCCTTCATTTCGGCCCCTGTGGAAATTGGCCCATTCGGCTACGCTTCCCTCGACCCTGCTCGGGGCAGTCGGGACATGCTTTGAATTGGCTTTGTTTTTGGACCCGGCCAGGGTCGCCCCATTCTCCTAATCCTTTGTAAATAAAAAGCTTGTGCCCATTTCGGCGTTCGGAAATTGGCTTTGTTTTTTCAAGAAGCCCCACAGATTGCGCGCCGACCCCTCGCGTAGCTCGCATTGCGTCGTACGTATTGGGTATCTCGCAAGTCTTTTCACGGCTTGCACTTGCGTCTCTCCCGTAGAGGATTGGCTGCGCCACTGTCTTCCATCTGCCTTCTTCTATCTCCCATCCTTTCACTATTGACTATTTGTTTTCTATGTATCATACGGACAAGGTAGGGCAAAGTCAAGCGGATTTTCGGAAAAAAAGAGCAGCCCGCGCGAACTTGACAGACCTGTGCAACGCCCCCGCGTTCAGAAACGGTGACGGCAGTCCTGAAGACGGCACCAAATCACGAGCAAGAGGACCTCCTCCGGTATGAGACTATTTAAGTAATTGCACACGTATCTAAATAGCACTCTCTCATCTTCGGGATTGAACGGAGACCGGATTCTCGGGAGGAAATGGGAAAGGGGCTGGCGGCGCCGCGGGCTGCCAGGCCGATCGTGGTCTTGTGCCGAAGTTGTTCGGCGGCTAAGGATTGTTCTCTTGGAGCCGGTACCGGGCGAGCTCTGCGAGATCCGAGAACTCGGCCACGCTGCCGTACCGGCTTCGCCAGCGAGTATGGCCCGTGCTGCACAGCCACTGCAGAACCCGCTTGAAACCATCATGCCAACAAGGAAACTGTGGAGGTCACTCCAACTCGACGATCCAAAGGTCAGGGTCCCCGCCACCACCTACGTATTTGTATGCGCCCGGCACGCCGCCGGTCATCAGCGTGACGAAACTGGCGCTCGTGGAGGCCCGGCGCCACAGAAGGTCTGTCGTCCCGTTGCCATCGCAGTCGCCCAGTCCGCTGATCGTAAGGTCAGGGTCCCCACCGCCGCCAACATACTGGTATGAACCCGGCACACCGCCGGTCATCAGCGTGACAAAATTCGCACTCGTTGAGGTCCGATACCACAGAAGGTCCGTCGTGCCGCTGCCGTCGCAATCGCCAAGCCAGGTGATCCAAAAGTCAGGGTCGCCGCCACCGCCTACATACTGGTATGCACCCGGCACGCCACCGGTCATCAGCGTGACAAAATTCGCGCTCGTTGACGTCCGCTGCCACAGAAGGTCTGTCGTGCCGTTGCCGTCGCAGTCGCCCAGGCCGATGATCTCAAGGTCGGGGTCCCCGCCACCACCCGCATACTGGTATGCACCCGGCACACCGCCGGTCATGAGCGTGACAAAATAAGCACTTGTTGAGGTACGACGCCATAGAAGATCTGTCGTGCCGCCTCCGTCGCAGTCACCCAGTCCGACGATCCCGAGGTCGGGGTCCCCGCCACCACCAATATACTGGTATGGACCCGGCACGCCCCCGGTCATGAGCGTGACAAAATGAGCACTTGTTGAGGTCCGGCGCCAGAGCAGGTCTGTCGTACCGCTGCCGTCACAGTCGCCCAGTCCGATGATCTCAAGGTCCGGATCGCCGCCTCCGCCCACATAGTGGTACGAACCCGGCGGCTCACCAGATATCGTGACAAAATGAGCACTTGTTGAGGTCCGACGCCACAGAAGATCTGTCTGTCCGTCTCCGTTGCAGTCACCCAGTCCCACGATCCCAATGTCGGGGTCGCCACCACCACCGACGTACTGGTATGTGCCCGGTACGCCGCCGCTCATCAGCGTAACGAAATACGCTCCCGTTGAGGTCCGATGCCACAGAAGATCTGTCGTGCCGTCACCATCAAAATCCGGCAGACCATCGGCCAGCGCCCAACGCTTGGAAGAACCGTCAAATCTCCACAGGTCATTCAGACGACCCAAGCTGCCGATGCTGTCGTAACCATAGCCGCCAAGGAGCCAGAGGCTGCCGCTCTTATCCGTCCAGGATATACTTCGCTTCCTACCCCCGGGTACATTCGCAGGATCGCGAACCCCCTGTGTACCGTAGACCGGCGACTCATTTCTAAGTTTTGAACCGCCTACCCATGTCCAGTTTGTACCGTCAAACTTCCAGAGGTCATTCAGGTAACCGGAGCTGCCGGTGCTGTCCCGACCCTCGCCGCCAAAGAGCCAGAGGTTGCCGCTGCTACCCGTCCAGGAAATGCACAGCCACCTTGCCCCGGGTACGTTCGCAGGATCGGGAACTCCCTTAGTACCGTAGACGCCTGCTTGATTTGTTGTGCTTGAACCGCTTACCCATGTCCAGTTTGTACCGTCAAATTTCCACAGATCGTTTAGATGATTCAAGCTGCCGGTACTGTCATAACCGAAGCCGCCAAAGAGCCAGAGGCTGCCGCTGCTATCCGCCCAGGAAACGCTGCCCCACCTTGCCCCCGGTACATTGGCAGAATGGGCAACTCCCTTTGTACCATATACCCCCGTCTGATTTCCTGTGTTTGAACCGCTTACCCATGTCCAGCTTGTACCGTCAAATCTCCACAGGTCATTTAGATAATTGCCGGTGCCGCTGCTGTCAAAACCCCAGCCGCCGAAGAGCCAGAGGTTGCCGCTGCTGTCTATCCAGGAAACACCACTATACCTTGCCCCCGGCACGTTTGCAGGGTCGGCAACTCCCTTTGTACCATAGACGCCTGCTTGATCTATTGTCTTTGAACCGCCCACCCATGTCCAGTTCGTACCGTCAAATTTCCACAGGTCATTTAGACGACTGAGACTGCCGGTGCTGTCAAAACCGCTGCCGCCAAAGAGCCAGAGGTTGCCGCCGCCATCTGTCCAGGATACGCTGCCATCCCTTGCCCCCGGTACGTTCGCAGGGTTGGCAACTCCCTTTGTGCCGTACACGCCCGAGCCATTTGTGAATTCTGAACCGCTCACCCACGTCCAGTTTGCACCGTCAAATTTCCACAGGTCATTTAGAAAACCCGAGCTGCCGGTGCTATCACGACCAGAGCCGCCAAAGAGCCAGAGGTTGCCGCTGCCATCTATCCAGGAAACACTACCCTCCCTTGCCCCAGGTCCGTTGTTATGGCCGGGGACACCCTTTGTACCATAGTACCCGGCCTCATCTCTTGCGTTTGAGCCGTCAATCCAGGCCCAGTCTGAATACGCCACATCTGAGACCTGTGCAATGATTGCAGCTACAATGATCACCAACATACCACTGCGACGAAATCCCCTACCTTGTGTTGTTGACCAAGTCATCTCAAGACCTCCTAATAGTTTACAGAAGTTGCAGAGCAGTACATCCTATCCCTTGCCGTACTGCCTGAGCGGGCCAATCGGCATCTCCGCCCATCCAGCCGTCACTTGTCCAGGGAAGCTAATCCATGATTGTTGCAGCGTGATATTCAGCCGGCCACTGCTTCCAGAGAAGATGGGATTTGCCGTAACCGTCGAAATCTCCTATGGCCACTAGCTGCCAGTCAAGGTTGCCTCCAAGCCACCACAGCCAAACTAAAGATCGGTCGCGGCATATGTCTTCCCCCATTCAATCCAAGCGGTGCCTCGGCACGACAATCAATAAGACACCTACAATATTAGCTTAGCACAAATGCCGGCGAAAACCAACGATTTATGACGCATACCGCGGGGCGGCTGCGCAAGTGACGTGCACACCGGTTTTTACACGCTATTTACAGAACGGTTGGCCGTTCGTGCGTTATATTAAATATAGAGAGAAATCGTAATTGCAGACCGTGATCAAGGAGAACCAAAAATGATGTCTCTAAAGAACAAAGCCGCCGGTGGCGTTATCGTGACACTCGCCATTCTCGCCGGACCCGCCTGGGCGCAACTGAGTCACATCCGTGTTCGGCCGTTTGCCTCGAACGTGATTGTCCCGCAAAGTCGCGCCCGGGCATTTGCACCCGAACGCCGCGGCACTGTCGAGATCACCGATGTCAGCGTGCTTATCGACATTCTCGAAAGCACGGCTACCACAACGATCGAGATTCGCCTGCGAAACACGTCTCACCAGCGACAGGAAGCCGAGCTGATTGTCCCCGTACCCGATAGGGCGGTCATACGCGGCTTTGCCTATGACGGCCCGGGCGGTGAGATCACCGCAAAGATCCTGCCGAAGGAAGAGGCTCGCAGGATTTACGAGCAGCTGGTGAGCAAGATTCGCGATCCGGCGCTGGTCGAATTCGTTGGCTATAACCTGATTCGCTCGAGCGTCTTTCCGATCGAGGCCCACGGCAAGCAGAAGGTGCGCCTCACCTACGAGCATCTGCTCGAAGTGGACGGCAACCGCATCGATTACGTCTTGCCTCGGACCGAATCGCTGCAGTACGCCGTCCCCTGGAAGGTAACCGCACACATCAGGGCCAAGCGGCCCATCTCGACCGTCTATTCGGCCAGCCACAAGCTCGAAATCCAGCGCAAGGGCGATAAACGTGTCACGGTGACAATTGCCGCCGACGCGGTGAAGGAGCCGGGCCCGTTCCGCATGTCGTATCTGGTCAGCGAGAATGGTGTCACCGCATCGATGTTCGCCTATCCGGATGAGAAGGTGGGGGGCGGTTACTTCCTTCTGCTGGCCGGTCTGCCCGCCGAGGTTAAAGGAATTGAGGACTCGCCCTCGATCAAGCGTGAGGTCACGCTCGTGATCGACCGCTCAGGCAGCATGCGCAACGAGAAGATCGAGCAGGTCAAGGAGGCCGCGTTGCAGATCATCGCAGGCCTGAAAAAGGGCGAGGCCTTCAACATCATCATCTACAACAACAGCGTCCAGTGGTTCTCGAAGAAACCCGTAGTGAAAACCAAAGAGACCGAAGAAGCCGCCCGCGCCTACATCGAGGGCGTGACGGCGACCGGCGGAACCAACATCCACGATGCGCTGCTCGAAGCCCTCAGCCAGGAGCCGGCGGAGAAGATGCTCCCGATAGTCCTGTTTCTCACCGACGGCCTGCCGACCATCGGGCAGACATCCGAGATAACCATTCGCAACCTTGTCACCAAGTCGAACCCTCACAACCGCAGGGTGTTCACGTTCGGCGTCGGCCTCGATGTGAACGCTCCGTTGCTGGAGAAGATCGCCGCCGACTCGCGCGCGAAGGCCGAATTCGTGCTGCCCAAGGAGGATGTCGAGGCAAAGATCGGCAAGGTCTTCAAGCGGCTCACCGGCCCCGTGCTCGCCGATACGAAACTGGAGATCGTCGCAAAGAGCGGCGAGCCCGCCATTGGAAGGACACGTGACATCATTCCCGATAAGCTGCCCGATCTTTTCGAAGGTGACCAGCTCGTACTGCTCGGCCAGTACGTCGGCAAAAAGCCGGTGACTTTCAGGATAAGCGGCAACTACCTCGGCCAAAAGCGCACCTTCAAGTTCACATTCAAGTTCGACAAGGCACACGTCCGCAACGGCTTTGTCTCACGGCTTTGGGCGAGCAGAAAAATCGCAGAACTCATCGACGCAGTGCGGCAGATGGGCGCCGACGGCCGAGCCGATCAGAACGACCCCAAAGTGAAAGAGCTCGTCGACGAGATCGTCCGGCTATCGACCGAGTTCGGCATACTCACCGAATACACGGCCTTCCTGGCAAGGGAAGGCACCAATTTCGGTCACAGAGCCGAGGTGTTGTCCGAGGCCGCCGATAACTTTGAAAGACGTGCGTTGCGAGCCCGCTCAGGTCTCGGAGCGGTTAGCCAGAGCTTCAACGTGCAGGGTCAAAAATCCCAGTCGAGCCTCAACATGCGAAACACCTTTTATGACGAAGAAATGAATCGTGTCTCCATAAGCTCGATACAGCAGGCCAACGACGCTGCCTATTACCACAGGGCAAATCGCTGGATCGACAGCAGACTCCTCGGCAAAGAGCCGCAGGTCGAGCCCAAAAGAGTGATCGAGTTCGGCTCGAAGGAATTCATGGACCTGGCGATGAAACTGGCTGCGGAGAATCGGCAGGGCAGCATCGCCTTCGAAGGGGAAATCCTGCTGCTCGTAGATGGTGAGCCGGTTCTCGTGAGAAACACCAGATAACTTGCGGCAGATTCCTCGCAAGAGTTCAGAAAGGAGAAACAAAATGAACGTCAAAGTGGTAACAGCTTGGGTAACCGTAGTCACCGTGCTACTGTCTGTCACCGGCCCGGCGTTCGCCGACGAGCAGCCTGGGCGTAGGCACCCGACAATCGTGATCCCTGCCCCGCAGCAGAAGCCGCTCGTGCAGATGGCCATTCTGCTCGATACCAGCGGCAGCATGTCCGGACTGATCGATCAGGCGAGAACCGAGCTGTGGGCAATCGTGAACGAGTTCATCTTCGCCAAGAGAGGCGGCCAGGCGCCGGAGCTGCAGGTTGCACTCTACGAGTATGGCAAGAGCTCGCTCTCAGGCGAGACAGGCTTCATTAGACAGATTGTGCCTCTCACAACCGATCTGGACAAGATTTCAGAGGAACTGTTTGCATTGACAACCAACGGCGGCCAGGAGTATTGCGGCTGGGTGATCTCCGAGGCTACGAAGTCGCTCAAGTGGAGCGACTCGCCCGACGACCTGAAAGTGATCTTCATCGCCGGCAACGAGCCTTTCACTCAGGGCCGTGTCGACTACCGCGAGGCGTGCAAACAAGCGATTGCCAAGGGGATTATCGTCAACACAATTCACTGCGGCTCTGAGGGGACCGGCATCGACGGCAAGTGGAAAGACGGCGCCGTTCTGGCTGATGGCAAGTTCCTAAACATCGACCACAACAGACAGGTTGTGCACATCGAAGCTCCGCAGGACAGGGAAATCGCCGAGCTCGGCATAAGGCTCAACGACACTTACATCGCATACGGTCGCCGGGGAAAGGCCGCGTCTGAACGGCAGGCCGCGCAGGACAGCAACGCCAGAGCTGTTTCTGAGGCGAGTGTGGTTCAGAGGGCCGTGACAAAGTCGTCGCGAAACTACAGAAACGAGGCCTGGGACCTCGTCGATGCACTCAAAACCGACAACATCAAGCTGGCGGAGGTTGAGAAAGAGGACCTGCCCGAGAATATGCAGAAGATGACGCCGCAAGAGAGAAAGGCCTACGTCGAAACCCAGGCAAAGCAAAGGGCCGAGATCCAGAAGAAGATACAAAAACTCAACGAACTGCGTAAAAAGTACGTAGCCGAAGAAATGAAGAAGCGTCACGGTCAGTCTGACACACTCGGCTCGGCGATAACCAATGCCATCCGCGAGCAGGCAAAGAAGAAGAACTTGACTTTCGAGTCTCCCAAAGATTCGTCCGGGGAAACGAAATAGCCTGCCGCACGATAGCCCAAAACCGACACGGCGCCGTTCACTTTATCGGCCGAGCATAAACTCCTCCAAGGTGAGCCTCGTTACTCGTGGCTCACCTCTTTTTTTGGTGCACTCATCTCGCCCATGACAGACTCTGACCGGCGGGATGCGTCGAGCTGTGCCTGGTTGGCTGGCTCGGCTGTCCTTCAGCTTCGTTATCCTGTGGACATATCCCGCCGGGCGGGTACAATCACGCCTTCGGAGTCAAGAAGCAATGTTGAAATTGGTTGAAAGATATTTTCACGCGGTTGCGAGCTTCTGGCCCTTGTACGGTGCCGCTTTCGCGATGGCGATATGTCTGAGCGTATGGTGGACGGCGATGCCGTTTGTCATGCGCAACATCGGCGGCACCGAAGCGCACGTTGGATATGCGTGGGCAGCCAATATGCTCGGGTACATGTGCGGTTTGCTCTTGGCGGGCGCGGTGCCGCGAGAGCTCAATCCCAAACACACCACGCAAACGGCCACGGCCGTTATGTGCGCCGCGGCTGTCGCTATGGGAGTCGTCGTCTACCGGGTGCTGTCGGCGAATCCGGGCACGGGCGATCTCACTTCTATCTGGATAGTGATTGCAGCGGGGACAGTGGCCGGTGTGGCCATGTCACTCTTCTGGCCCTTTATTATGAGTTGGGTCTCGGCCGACTTCGAGGGCCCCGCCCTGAATCGACGACTCGGGACCTACAACGGCGCCTGGTCCGGTGCGGCAATCATAGGGCCCTTGATAGGGGGCGTCCTCGTAGAGACAAATACGCTTCTTCCGATCGTGGTGGCGGCAGTCTTTCTGGTGATATGTCTAATGTTCCTGACGGCCGCACGCGACGGCTCGATCCACGCACGCTTATTCGAGCAAGGCGCCGAAGCTGCACCGGCGGGCGGTGTGGACCGGGCGGTCTTAGTGAGGTATCGCTGGATGGCTCGCATCTCGCTGTTCTGTACGTGGGTTTGCCTCGGTGTCTCACGCTCGCAGTTTGCATTGCTGTTCACGGGCATGGGCTATTCGGAGACATGGTTCGGCATAATCATAACGGTCTTTGCAATCTGCAATTTCCTTGTTCTTACGGTGGCGGGCAGATATGCCTTCTGGCATTTCCGGCCGGGGCCGCTGCTCGGTATACAGGCCCTGATCTCAATGTCACTGCTATTGATTATCTACGGCCACTCGTTGTGGATATTCGTCGTAGCGTTTGTTCTTATGGGATGTGGTTTCGGCTTCGCATACAGCTCGCACCTTTACTATGGCACGTCGGCCAGCAAGAAACGCTCGCTGCAGATGGTCATACATGAGACCACCATATCTGTGGGGATTATCATCGGTGCCGGCGCCGGCGGATACCTCGCCAAAAACGTCGGCACCTACTCACCTTACTGGTTTTCTGTTGCCGTTTTCTGCGCGGGCCTCGTCGCGCAAATCGCCATATTGCTTATCCGGCGATCCTCCAGCTCCAGTGCCACCGATGGCGGCTAATCCCGCCCGGCTGCCCGGTATATTGCGCCCGCTCTGGCGCGGGTGAAGGCCGAAGACGAGTCTTATCCCTTACGCGTCGATGATTTGAACGTCGTCCATACTGCCGAGCAGGCCGTTGGCCAGTGTTAGATACTCCAGGCGTCTCGGGTTGTGGCCGAGCAGCTCGCTGGCGACCGCATCGACTGCGACCGGGTCGAAGCTGGCAAGAATGCAGCCGGTGTTCACGCTTCTGCCCGAAAGATGGCTCCCCTTCAGCGCCACCGAAGCATCCACGACCGACAGATCCGGCCTCTTGTACAGGCAGACGTCGACAACCGATTTGTCCGTGGAGGGGCTGTGCAGCTTCGATTTGTTCCAGCCTCCGGCGTAGAATTTGCTCGGCGCTATCCCGAACATATTCTTCAGTGCGACCGTAGTTTTCGTGAAGCTATGGTCTTTGAGTACCGGGACCGAAATCACGAATGCATCTATCACGATCTTTGGAATATGAAACTTCTTCAGCTGCAGGGCGTTTTCGTTCTGGACGCTGACAGTTGGGCTGTCGTTGAAGTCGACGAGTCTGATCCCGTGCCGCTCGGCCAACTCAACATAGCCGAGCCTGGCAAAGACGTCCGGCGTCCTGCCGCTCCCGCAGCCTTCACCTATTACGATCTCCGCCTGGGTGTGCCGTCTGCAATAGCTATACACAGCCTCGACCGCGTCCACACTCGTTGTCACGGGCGGCGGCGAAGAGTTCGTCAGGTTGGGCTTGATGATGAGGAGCGTGTCCCGCGGCAGTTGCGCAGCCGCCCCGATCAGGTCGAGCGCCCTGGCTGTGCTGCTTGTGTAGTCTACGTGCTTTACCTTCGCGACCTTGCTCATAAGTCACAAATCACCATGTATTTACAATACGCCTGCAAAATAATCTGGATGGCGGTATTGACTGTCAAGGAATTTTCAGTATATTTGTCCGAACCCCTTAGCAGCAGCATGGCTTGTTGGGTGTATTTTTCCCGGTTTTGTGGAGTTTGATATGATAGAAGTCAATGACCTTAAACGCAGTTTTGGCCCGGTCGTGGCGGTCGACGGCATATCATTCAGCGTCGGAAAGGGACAAGTGCTGGGGCTACTCGGCCCGAACGGGGCTGGCAAAACGACCGCAATGAGAATGCTCGCATGTTTTATCAGACCTGACAGCGGCACAGCGAGCGTCTGCGGGCACGATATCCTGAAGAATCCGATCGAGGTCAAACGCTCTCTGGGATATCTTGCGGAGAACTCGCCGGCCTACAACGAGATGACGGTAGGGGGGTTTCTCAACTTCGTTTGTGATGTCAGGCAGATCACCGGCAAGCGGCGTAAGGCCGCCTTAGACCGGATTGTTCCTATGTGTTCGATCGACTCGGTCTACCATCAGTCCATCGAGACGCTGTCGAAGGGCTACAAGAGGCGCGTAGGTCTGGGCCAGGCCCTCATCCACGATCCCGACGTACTCATTCTGGACGAGCCTACCGACGGCCTGGACCCGAATCAAAAACACGGAGTCAGAAAACTCATAAACGATATGGCCAAGGACAAGTGCATCATTGTCTCGACGCACATCCTCGAGGAGGTCGAGGCCGTCTGTACAAGGACAATAATCATTGCCAGAGGCAAGATCCTCGTTGATTCTACGCCTGACGAGCTGAAGGAAAAGCACAACTGCAGCCTGGACCAGGTCTTCCGGAGGATCACCCGGGCCAAGAGCGCGTAACGCCGTATCGTTCAGGCAGACTTTGTTACAGGAGTAAAGAGTATGAACAGCTTTTGGGCCGTATTCAAAAGAGAGCTGAAAAGCTACTTCACGACGCCCCTTGCGTATGTTTTTCTCGTGATCTTTCTGTTCTTCTCGGGGTATCTGACATTCAAGCAGGGTTTTTTCGAAGCGGAGCAGGCGGACATGCGTCCGTTCTTCATGAACTTGCCGCTGTTGTTTGTCTTTATGGTGCCCTCGACCGCGATGCGCCTGTGGGCCGAGGAGCGCAAGGTCGGCTCCATTGAGCTGCTTTTCACCTTGCCCGTCACGATAACACAGGCCGTCTTGGCAAAGTTCTTTGCCGCCTGGTTCTTCCTGGCGATTGCCCTGGCGCTGACCTTTCCCATGGTAATTACTGTTTCCTACCTCGGCGATCCCGATGCTGGCCTGATAATCACAGGTTATCTTGGCAGCTTCTTAATGGCCGGCGGATTTCTCGCTATAGGGTGTTTCTTCTCGGCTGTCAGCAAGAACCAGGTAATCAGCTTTGTCCTGTCGGTCGTTGCATGTGCAATACTTGTCTTCGCGGGCATGCCGACTACGTTGAGCTATCTTTCAACCTTCCTGCCGGCCGGCCTGGTCTCCGCTGTTGAGGGCATGAGCTTCCAGACACACTTCGAATCAATACAGAGGGGAGTGCTTCAGTTCAGAGACCTTGCTTATTTCATTTTGTTGATTGTCGGCTGGATTGCTGCCTGCACCGTCGTCTTAGATGAAAGGAAGGCCGCCTAATGAACCGAACGTTGCGAACAATTGTCGCCGCGATTCTTGTCTTGGTCATCGCTTTCTCGGCGATAAGTATCTCTCAGAACATCGGCAAAAGACTGAAGCTGGACATTACCGACCAGCGGCTGTATTCGCTGTCGGATGGGACTAAGGCCATCTTGGCAAAGCTCCATCAGCCCATCAAGGCCAAGCTCTACTACGCGAAGACCGCCGCGCTAAAAGGACCCGATCAGATCAGGTATTTCAACAACTACTACGAGTTCGTGAGGGCCCTTTTGGAAGAGTACGTCACAGCCTCCAACGGCATGTTCGAGCTGGAGGTAATTGACCCAAGACCCTTCTCAGGAGACGAAACGGAAGCCCTACGTTTGGGGCTCAGACGCTTTCCCATCACGCAGGAGGAGAATTTCTTCTTCGGGCTGGTGGTACAGACCCCATTCGGTGTCGAAAAGGCAATACCGTTCTTCTCGCCCGACCGTCAGAAGTTCGTTGAGTACGACATAAGCTATCTGGTAGACACTGCCATCACCCGCCAGAAGAAGAGAATCGGCATAATGAGCTCGCTACCGGTGATGGGTGACGATGCGTCGGGCTATATGGCTCAGATGAAGCGGATGCAGGGACAACCGCTGGCGCCCCCGTGGACCATCGTTGAGGTACTGCGAAGGAAATACGACGTCAAGCAGGTGGACACCGATATGGATGTAAATGACGTAAACGACGTGGACATCCTGCTTGTCGTCCATCCCAAGGACCTGCCGGAGAAGACCCAGTTTGCCATTGACCAGTACGTACTCAAGGGCGGCAAGACAATTGTGTTTGTCGATCCTCACTGCATAGCCGATCAGCCGGATCGACGGGCGATGCAGATGGGCACTCCTCCTTCGCAGAGTTCCAACCTGGACGGCCTTATGCGGACCTGGGGACTCGAGATGCCCGCCGGCACGTTTGCGGGAGACAGAGACTTGGCACTGGCTGCCCCGGTCGTTCGCAACCAGAGACCAGAGAAGATCATCGGCTACTTGCGGCTAAGACCCGGATGCTTCAACGAGGACAACGTTATTTCCGCCGAACTTAATGACCTGAGGCTCCTCTTCGCCGGCGTGATAAGGGAGATTGCCGAGCCGAACGAGCAGGCCCAAGGTGAGGAGACAGCCGCTGGAAAGATTCGGCGGACCCCGCTTTTGATGACCACCAATCGGGGCAATAGCTGGAAGGTCACAAGCCCCTATGAGCTGATGATGCTGGATCCGTCACGACTTATGGCCAAGTTCTTAGAGGGCACCGAGCCGGTGTCAATGGGCTATCTTGTCACGGGCCGTTTCAAGAGTGCTTTCCCTGACGGGATTGAGATCGAGGTGGAGGTCGAGGATGACTCCGACGAGGCCGGAGATCCGAATGAAACAAAGACAATCAAGAAGCAGATCAAAGGTCTCACCGAGGCCGAAGCCGACTGCGCCGTTGTTGTCTTCGCCGATGCGGATGTTATAAGTGACATGCTGGCCTACCAGGACTCTCTCTTCGGCCCACTGGTCGTCGCGGACAACGCTGCTCTGCTTCTGAATACCATTGATGACTTGAGCGGATCGAGTGACCTGGTCTCGATCAGGTCACGAGGTAACTTCAAGAGACCGTTCACCGTCGTAGATGAAATCAGGCAGGATGCCGAGGAGGACACGGCAGCGGAAGTAACCAAGCTCAATGCACAGATCCAAGGCTACAACACGGAGCTACAATCCATTGTCTCTTCTGCAAAGGAGGGTGAGGAGGATGTTATTGGAAGCACCATTGTGGAGAAGAAACGGGACCTCCAGCTTAAGATTCGTGAGGCCGAGCGTCAACTGAACGAGGTCAAGCTGAAGCGACGCGAGCGGATCGAGCACCTTGGCAATACGCTGCGACAGGCGAACATGCTCTTGGCTCCTGCGGTCATACTGGTCATCGCGATACTCTTGGGCATTCGCCGCACCGTTCGGAAAAGGCATTATATAAGTCACGCAAGTGACGCTTAGTTCGTGATTCGTGCTTTGAGGTTCGCTTGTTCTTTCTGCGAGCCGCAAGTCACGAAAGGAGTCTTGTATGAACAACCAGAAACTTGCAGTATTAGGCATCGTTGCAGCTGCCCTTGTGATATGGGCCGTCGCACAGTCCCGTATCTCCAACACGCCCAGGATTGAGCCGGGTGGGCCAGCCTACCTTATTCCGGGCCTTGACACCGCTGGTATAGGAAGCGTTGTCCTCGGCACCGGCGATGATGAAGTCACGCTGAAACGCGATACCAGGGGGTTTGTCGTCACCAACAAGGACAATTATGCTGCCGATGTGGAGCAGATCAATGACCTGATCACAAAATGTCTGGATATTCAGATTGGCGGGCTGTATACCCACAGCTCCGACAATCACAAGGACCTGGGTGTCACCGAGGAGGACGCTCGCACTCTGGTCAAATTTCACAAGCCGGACGAGTCGCTGCTTGTCGGCTTCGCCGTCGGCAAGGATAGAGAGCTCGGGCAGGGTGTCTATGTTCGGCTGCTCCCGGGTGACAACGTCTATATCAGCGAACGCGAGCCCTGGATCAGGAAACGGGCAGTGGACTACATCGAGCAGGAGATCACGGCCGTTCAGCGAGACAATCTTGAGTCGGTGGCTGTGACGTCTCCGGCCGGCGAGTACTTGCTTACCAAGAAAGAGGACAGCGAGGACCTCGTTCTTCAAAACGTGCCCGAAGGCAAGCAGTTGAAACAAAGCGACGCCAAGAGTGTCTTCACGGCCTTGACGAGCCTGCGCTTCGACGACGTCAAGAAGGAATCAGCCGCCTCGGACCTGAAATTCGACACAAAGTACGTCTGCAAATTGAAGGATTCAACTATCTATACGCTAAACGTCGCCAAGGATGATGAGAAGACCTACGTAACCTGCCAGGTCGAATTCACCGACACGACTCCGGTGACAATGAAAAAGGGAGAGGTTGAGTCCGACGAAGAGCTCAAGAAGAAAGAGGCCAAACTACTCGCCCGCGACAAGGCAAAGGAATTTGCAGGCAAACATGCGGGGTGGGTCTACGAAATCCCCGACTGGAAGGCCAAGAATCTCACCAAGCCGCTCGCAGACCTGCTCGAGGACAAGCAAGAGGAACCCGAAAAGGCCGAAGACGAGAAGCCCGCGGAGCCAAAACCGGGTGAGCAGGAATCGGGAGAGGCGGCGGATGCCACGCCAAAACCCGATGAGCCCACGCCCGAGCCGACCGACCAGCCGGCCGAGCCCAATGCGGTGAAGACGGAAGAATAAGCCCGGATTTTCCCCACGTAGACCGTGACAGGTGGACCGTATCTTGACTGTATAGGGCTTATGGAGGCCGGTCAAGCCAGTTTCGGCCATTTTCTACAGGAGGTACCGACGGATGCAAATACGCATCGTCGCTATCGGCTTCATCGTGGCACTTGCATCTACCGGCGTCGCGCATTCCTGCAGCGCGTTTCTCGCGACTCACGGGGATGGAGTCTGCCCAGACGACGAGTTCGTCTGGGAATGACTGATGTCAAATGACTATTGACAAATGATAGCTCCTGCTTAAGCGAGATTCAATAAAGCTTGCCGCTGACACCTGACAGCTGAAGGCTTCTCTATTGATAATTGATTAGTGATAATTGATTAGCGGTAGGATAGCGACTCTCCCCCACGAAGAACTTACTGAACCGATGTTAAATGCGCGCACGGTTGTCAAATCAATCTTTAAGGGAAATGCGTGCTTTACAGCCATTTTCAGTCCAGAAATCAGACTACGAGTCATCATTGCGGGCATTTTCTATGGTTTCAATCGCATGAATATTTGTGCAAAGCGTGCACTTTTTATCGAAATTCCCGGATTCGTTGCGCGCGGCGCACGCTTTTTGTTTTGTTAATCGAGGTAAAATACCAGACAATATCCTCGTTCTTGGTTCAGAATTGCATATATTTATAGATATTTCTAATTATCGTCTCTCAGGGCGAAAAATATTCGTGGTGCCCTCAGGACACAGAATCGATGTTCGATCAAACACATGAAAGATCATAAGATATCAATTAATAAGCATTGTCCATGCACACAGTCTCAATGTCCTATTCGAGGCAATTGTGTATTATGCATACAGAACCATCTTGATCACAAACGACATATACCAGAATGCATTCAAGGTCAGTTAAGGCCCGCAATCGAGTCACTTGCCAGACAGGTTGAATTGGATATAAGTGAAGCCAGACCAGAGAAAGATTTCTGGGATAATTTTGATACCGAAGCTTTTCTCAAACGATCTTTAGAAAAGCATGAGTCAACATAGCACATCGTCGTCCAGCTGACGCCGCTGACGCATCGCAAATGACCAGGTGCATTAGGCACGATGACAAAGCACGGTAAATTTAACTACTTTGGATTCAAAGGCATCCTTCGAGAGGTGTCTGCTACCCTATTGGTTCTATCACTGTCATTAATTTCCGCTGGTACTTTTAATTGGGTCAACGCTTGGGGATTTGCATGTTATTCAGTGTTGTTTCATATTCTGGGAGGAATATTCTTAGCAAAGGTAAATCCTCAGATGCTCAATGAACGTGGTAAACTGATACAAAGCAACACAGAGCCCTTAGATAAAGTGTTGGTGACATCGTATATGATTCTTGTGCCCTTAGCCTGGTGTATTGCAGGGTTGGACGCCGTTCGTTTTGAATGGTCATATGTGCCGTTCGAGGTTATTATCATTGCGGTAATCATTCATATTATCGCATCCCTGTTGTGGCTTTGGGCAATGGCAGTCAACCCTCATTTTGAGACAACCGTCAGGATTCAAGAGGAGAGAGATCATCAAGTTTGCACTTCTGGTCCATACAAATATGTCAGGCATCCTGGTTATGTAGCTTTTTCAGCAATGATTGCGAGTTCCTCACTTATTCTAGGTTCCTGGTGGGGGAACATCCCAATGGGAATGGCATTAGTATTATTTGTGATTCGCACTTCGTTTGAGGACAAGTTCCTACAGAAAGAACTGAATGGGTACAAAGAATACGCCCAGAAAACAAAATATAGGCTCATTCCATACGTTTGGTAATTCTATAAGAAGATAAGCCTAACAAGGGAGTCGAGCGTACCCACTGACGTGGTCCGCTCACTCCTCGCGTTGGCCGTTGACCTGGATTGAAAAGCTGGTGCTGGTGAGGATGTAACGGCGAGATTGCTGGCAGGTAACCGGCGTCCCCAGGCGGATATAGCGTGGGCCAGAGCGAGTTGATAGAGGAGATTTCGGTCAGAAGGAGAACTAACGATGAAACGACGTGATTTTTTCAAGGGTATTGGCGGCGTAGTAACGTCGGCTGGGATGTCGCTACTTGCAGGAGGGTGCAAGGCGGCCGGACCGTACGACCATCTCGAAGACACGGATCCTCGCGCCGGGTTTAACCTTGTGCCGCCCAGTCTGTTTCTCTTTCTGGACAGGCGGTATATAGACCCGGGCGAGCTGGTCTGGCGCCATCCGGAAGGCGAGATTCTTGACCTGCACAAGCCCGAAGGTAAGCCTGTGGAAGCCCGCGTCGATCTGGACATTACTCCCCGCGGTCACCTCCGCATCAAGGCCATGCCCGCTACCCGCGAAATCTTTGAGTCTCCCCCTTATAACATCATCTACGATGACGGTATCTATAAGGCTTGGCGCTTGCGGAGGATTGAAGGTGCCTCGTTGGAGCATACCAAGATCGGGATCTCATACAGGCAATCGACAGACGGCTACGAATGGAAGGACAGCGAGCAGGTCGACGTCATTGACGCCCCCGGGGTCACCGGCGGCGGAGAGTCGGGGTTCTTCATCGACAAGTACGGCCCCGCACAAGAACGGTACAAAGCCATGGTGTATTGCCACGTGAAGTACTCGAAAGCCCGGATGGAGAAGTTGTGGAGTCGTTTCATGAAGGTCCACCCATACTACCGCGATCTGCGACTCTCGCGTGAGAACATGGCGCTGATCTACGGGTTATTCTCCGCCGATGGTCGCAAGTGGAATATGATTCCCGAGCCGTTATTGATCAGCATGGGAGATACGTCGAACACCATCACTTACGATCCGTACCTGGGCCAGTATGTCATGTATTCGCGCCTGTACCCGTTTCGGCGGCGCATGGTGGGCCGTGCGACATCCGAGGACTTCCGCCACTGGACACCACTGACGCCGGTGGTCTGGTCCTCTCTCGATGAATCCATGACCATGGATGTCTATACGAACGCCTACACCACCTACCCCGGACTGCCGCAACAGCACATCATGTTCCCCATGTTCTACGACCGTTACGACGAGACCTCCGAGGTGCGTATGTACTCGAGCGTCGAAGGCATCATGTGGAACGAAGTGCCCGGCGGCCCGATCCTGACGCGGAATCTTGCGCCGGGCTCGTGGCCGGGC
>CP070675.1:2878868-2908708 GCA_020352215.1 Phycisphaerales bacterium | reverse complement strand
GATTCGGCTCCGCATTCACAGCGCTACGCGGATCTTGCAGCCAACGACAGCTCTTACCGCCCACGGGGACGGCATAGACGAGAGTGATAGCTCGATCCGCCCCGGTCGTGTCGGAGATGGTGACATCAAAGAAGGTCGCACGGGTGCTCTGCTGTCTTTGGCATTGAAGCTTGAGGCCGAGTGCGGAGCGCTCGATAGCAACGAAATCTGTTTCGGCCGCCACGTCACGCACCTGGAATCCCTCTCTCGGCGATCCTTTGAACGAGACCGCCACACCGTCGAACAGACAAGCGCCCACCGGCGGCCGTATTACTCGCAGCTCGGGATCTCGGAACCAGGCCTCGCCTGCATGCCGCCGCAAAAGCATGTGAAAAGAGACCGACTTGACGGGCTTGGCTGGGAATACGAGGACTTCGGCCTTCTCCCAATCGTGAGTGCCGACACTGAAGGTGTCGACCTGGCCCCACAACGGAGTGCCGTCGGAGTAAACCAGGTCCAGGTACAGAGAATAGTCGCTATTGCGACTTGCCCCAACATCCTGAGCTTTGCTCCAGGCTGTCGCCACGATCGGCTCAGGTTTGGTCTGGTTCAACACTACGGTTTGACTGACGCCTCGTTGGACCTGGTCGTCCGCCCCGTTATCGCATATAAAGATGTCACCCCGTCTTTCGAAACCTCTCTGCCAAGGTCTCCAAGCATTGGCCTTCAGAAGATTCGCCCCTGCGTCAGACGAATCGAGAGCTTCTTTGACCGGCACGCCGTCACCGGCGCCGATACTCTCTTTGTGCCGCGGCGATGGCCCCGCGTGCAACAGCTGCATCGGCGCCGCGCACAGGCATGCCGACAAGAACAGCACATGGTGATTTGCGATCTTTACATTCATAAGGCTATGCGCTCCATGAGAGGCGATTCTGCGATTCCACGTACACACCAACCTTCCGCCCTGAGTTTATTCCGACTCGCGCGGACCACCTTCTTGCCTTGCTCTCCTCTGGATTTCGCGAATCACCGCCGAATTGTCCAGGTCTCCGTCGCCGGCCGCAATCGCCCTATCCAGGACATCCCTGTGCACCTCGGACAATGGCAGCTCTTGACCGAGACTCTCTGCGTATTTCAAGATCAGCGAGACGTCCTTGTGGTGCTGCCGAATCCTGGCCTCGGCAGTGAAATCAGCGTCAATCATCTTCTGGCCCTTGCTGTCCATGGCAGCCGAATAGGCCGGCGTGACTCGCAGCAGTTCAAGGAAAGCCCGCGGGTCCAGCCCGAGTCTGGCGGCAAAGACAAGCCCCTCGGCCAAAACCAGGCGGTTCAACCCCAAGACAAGGTTGCTGGCCAATTTGGCTTTCGAACCGAAGCCGGACGGACCCAGATAAAACACCTTCTCGCTAAGCGCATGAAAAACATCTTCACACGCATCGAACGCCTGCTTGTCACCTCCGATCATAAGGACTGCCTGTCTGTCCCTGACCTGTTTGCTGGAGCCGGAGATCGTCGAGTCCAGCAGGTATATGCCTCGTCCCAGAAGTATCTCCGCAAGTTCCGTCGTCTCCTCAGGGTCACCGGTAGTCGTGTCAATAATATACCTCGGCGGCGAGTCCGCCTCAAGAATCCCGCCGGGGCCCTCGACAACTTGCTGGACGATATCAGTAGATGGAAGCGAAAGCACAATGCGGTCGGTTTCTTCGGCGACGTCGGCCGCACTGCCGAGAGCCTTGCCCCCCATCTCGTCCAGGCGCTTGCATCCGTCCGAGTCAATGTCGAAACCCACGACGCCGAACTTGGCGGCAAGCAGAGATTCAGCTATGGCCGTGCCAACAAGACCAATGCCAACAAGCCCAATAGCGTCCAGCATATTCTGTTCCTCCCGTCTCCGTATACTCACGAGTCGCACTACAGATTCAGAATCGCGAGCATCACAGCGACGCAAACTATGCACATTGCCAACGTGACAATGAACCCTACCCAGGACTGGCGAGAAGGCTTGACGATAAAGAGCCCACCGGCGGTGAGCCATCGCTTGGACCGAGGCACCGCTTCGTCGATGGGCAAGTCAAGTTTCTTCTCTTCGCCGATAGGAACGTATATTCTCTTGAAGAATTCTTCGATGGTCTCAGCACTCGGAGGCTTGGTGAGCAAGCTGCCGATCACGCCGGCGAGAATGCCAATGAGTATCGGCGCCCCGATAGTGATATCCCGGGGACAGCCAAGCACGTATCGAGTCATGATGAACGTGGACACGGCGGAGATGGTGCTGCAGAAGACCCCCGCTGTGTTCATTCTCCTCCACAGAATGCCCATGGCAACGGATATTCCGACAAGACTCAAGATGTTGAAGTAATCCAGGATCGTCTTGACTATGCTGCTGCGCATCAAGATTGCCGCAAGAAGTGACATCAGGGCGACAGCCAAGCCTGTGACCCGCGTCACGCGCACCAATTGCCTCTCATCGGCACCGGGATTGAGATATACGCGATACACGTTTTGTGAGAACAGCCCTGCGACCGTGACCTGGACCGCATCGCCGGAGGACATGGCTGCCGCCATCACACACGCCAGCATCACACCCTGCAGTACGGGCGAGAGCAACGCACGTATGGAATCGCCGAACGCCGCATCCGGGTGGATTGCCGAACCCGTATTGATTAGATATGCCAGCCAGCAAAGGCCCAGCAGGCACCACCCTATGGTACAAACTCGCTTGAGTATGTTGCCGTACGTAAACCCGACCCGGCCTTCCCATTCTGTTCGACCGGCACCGCACACACTCATGAGGTGTGGAATAGCCAGCATACTCAAGGGTGCGTTGACACACAACAAAAGCACTGTCACCAAGTTGAATTCCCCCGGATCGAACAGACTCAGATAGTCTACGGCCTGCGTCTTCTGCGATTCCAGGGTGGCGCGCATCCCGGCCAATCCGCCCACATCTTCGAGGCCGAGCGCCGCAGGAATGGCAATGAACGACAGGGCTATGATCATCAACCCCTGGATCGTATCGGTGCGGATCGCCGCCACAATTCCGCCCCAGTAGCTGTAGATCAGGAACACAGCTGTTATCGTGAACAGTATCGCAAAAAACCACATTTCGCTTTCGGGTTCACCAACATAGTCGGTGACACTCTGGTCGCTGTCGGAGGGATTCGAGTGGACTTGGACCGTCCCGGGGGTCGCCTTTCCCATCATGCCCTGCACGGTGCGCGTCGTGGCCAGTAGAACACTTGCCAGAAAGACGATCATCCCCACGGTAGCAACGACAACATAAAGGACGCCCGCGGCTCTGCTGAAGCGCTTCTGAAAGAAATCAGCCATCGTGAGGTACCGCATCCTCCGAATTATCGGCGCGATGATCCAGTAGAAAGGCGTCCCAAACATCCACATCCACGAGACCCAGACGCCCGACGCCCCGCTTGAGACGGTTTTGCTTATCACCCCCGCGGGAGCACCCGGATGAGTCCCGGCGCCAAAAGCGTGCATGATCATCATCGTGACGCCGAACCGCCGGTTGCCCAGCAGATAACCCTCCTGGTTGTGAATGGTCCGCTTGCTCAAGAAGCCCATCAAGAGCATTCCCGCAAAATAAAGCGCCAGCACCACCCAAATGGCTAAGTCCAGGCCCAAGAACCCCACAACGACTCCTTCAAGTACAACGTGACAGAAGGCTATTTACCACTAATTCGACGAACATGCCAAGCTTTTCTGCCTCTGCTCTCACCGCAGCAAGCGTGAGATGTGAGACCACCTCGTTTGGCGAATCGAGGCGGGTCGAGGTTGACCACGCCAGCAAGTTCTGTTACTTTGGCCCGTCAGAACGAAGATCGTTTGGGGTCTGAACAATGTATGTCACATCAGGGATAATGTACAAAGAGGAGGTGGTACCATGAAGAATGGTGCGTTGGCTTCGGCGATACTCGTTATCTCGACTCTGACTTCGACAAGCTGGTCCGCCCCGAATGTGCGCCTCATCAAAGGTGAAGACAAGGTTGACGTTATCGTCGGCGGAAGGCTCTTCACGAGCTACATCTACGGCGATGACCTGCCCAAGCCGGCGCTGGTTCCGGTTTGCAGCCCCTCGGGTATAGCGGTCAGTCGCAGATACCCTCTCACCAAATTGGAAGGCGGCAGCGACGACCATCTGCATCATGTCGGCCTTTTCTTCGCCGTCGACCGCGTCAACGGAACCAACTTCTGGAATTACTACAGAAACGACGGCACGGTGGAGCCCCGGATCAAACACGCCTCGATTCAGGAGATCACCAGCGGCCAGGGCAAAGGTACGCTGAGAACGGTCGCACATTGGATTGACAAGCATGGCGAGCTGCTTCTCAAAGAAGACCGAACTATGGTGTTTCTGGCAGGCGGGCAAGAGAATGAATACACCATAGACCTCAGCATAGATCTAACAGCACAGAAAAGAAAGGTTGTGTTCGAGGATATCGAGGAAGGCGTTTTTGCCATCCGCCTGGCCGACTGTCTGAGAGAAAGCGATCCTAAAAACGCGGTGCGACCAGGCCAGCCGCTCCCGGAAGAGTCGATCCGTGGGACAGGCAGGTACTTCAGCTCCAACGGTGACGAGACGGCAAGGCAAGTCTGGGGCAAACGAGCTCGATGGGTTGCCTTGCAGGGGGTGAAACAAGGCAAGGTAGTCGGCGTGGCGATTCTAAACCACCCGGAAAGCATAAACTACCCAACCTACTGGCACGTAAGGGACTACGGCCTGTTTTCAGCCAATCCACTGGGACAGGGTGATTTCCAGAGACAGGACAAATACAAGAAGAACCGCCCAATACCACTTCGGCTGACACTCGAGCCGAAGGAAACCGTACATTTTAGATTCCTCTTCGTCGTCTATGAGGGCGTAAGGACAAAAGAACAATTGGAGGAACGGTTTACAGAGTTCTTAGGACAGTCTTGACCCGGGGACGCCCAAGAACAAGTCCGCGTGGCAAGGCTCAGTATTGACCTTGGGTCAGAGGCTGTCAAAGGAGAGTTATCATGGCAAGCATTACACGACGAGATTTCATGAGAGTTACGCTCGCAGCAGGTGTCACCTCGGCGCTATCATATTCGCGTGTCAGAGGGGCCAACGGCCAAATCAACGTGGCTGTCGCGGGGATCAACGGACGGGGTCGCGGCCTTGCAGGAGGTTTCAACGACTCACCGCGCGCCCGTGTGGTCGCGCTGTGCGACGTGGACGAAAATGTGCTGGAGCGGGAGGTCCAGAGATTCAAAGACCGCGGCCAGACTGTCAAGGCATACGGTGACTGTCGCGTCATGGTGGAAGATAAGTCGATCGACGTGGTCGCAATCGCGACGCCGGATCATTGGCACGTTCCTCTGGCGGCCTGGTCGGTCGTTGCCGGCAAGGACGTCTACGTAGAAAAGCCGGTAAGCCACACGATTTCCGAGGGGCGTCTCTTGGTAGACCTGGCCCGCAAGCACAAGAGGATCGTGCAGCACGGAACACAGACCCGCAGCAAGGAAGGGGTCAGGGAGGGTATCGAGTACTTGCGGTCCGGCGAGCTGGGCAAGGTTCGCATGGCCAAGGCCATCAACTCGCAGTTCCGCGGGCCCATCGGTCGCGTGCCCGACAGCGAGGCCCCACCCGGCGTGAATTATGATCTGTGGCTCGGACCGGCCCCGAAGCGACCATTCAACCAAAACCGATTCCACTACAAGTGGCACTGGTTCTGGGACTACGGCACGGGAGACACCGGCAACGACGGAATCCACCAGATCGATATCGCAAGGTGGGGACTCGGCGTCCAAATGCCGAACGCCGTCTCCTGCAGCGGCGGACAGTTGTTCTACGACGACGATCACGAAACACCCGATACGCAGGTGGCAACGTTTGAGTACGACGACGTATACATTATGTACGAGATGCGGCTGTGGACTCCGTACCCGCTCGAGGGCCACGATAACGGCGATATCTTCTACTGTGACAAGGGAACAATGTCCGTCGGCCGTGACGGATGGCAGGTGATCTTCAAAGACGGCAAGAAGGGACCGGGAGGCGCCCAGGGCAAGGATACCCATTTTGCGAATTTCCTCGCCGCGGTGCGCAGCCGAAAGCACGAGGACCTGAACGCCGATGTCTTAGAGGCACACTACTCGGCGGCCCTTTGTCACATGGCCAACATCGCAATGCGGGTCGGCCGACGACTCAGATTCGATGCTGATCGGGAACGCTTCGCGGACGATCCCGGGGCAAATAAGTACCTCACGAAGAGCTATCGCAAAGGCTTCGAGCTGCCGGCTGTGTGAAAGTACGGGTGCGGTAGCCGGTAAGCCGAGTTTCAGTTCCAGCGCAGGGGCGGTTCGTAAGCCGTTCCACTGCACGCTTACATTCTGCCCCGAAATATGGTAATCTGAAACACGCGACATACTGTGTGCGCTATGGAGTATACACTGACAAATAATATACCAAGCCGCGTCCTACGGATTCACGCTCTCGCTTTGGCCGTGGTCTTCCTCGTCTCGCAGTCGTCCGGCGACCCGGGATCGGCCAAAGAAGACGGGCTTGCCCCAGAGAGCCGCACATCCCTTCGCGCCGCCATAGACGACCTGATCGCCACATTTGGCAGCCGGTATCCCCTGGGCGGAGAGTTCCTGACAAAGCTGGACAGAATCGAACGCCAATTAAGCGGGCCGGAAGGGGCCGATAGCCCCGCCCTCAGAGCGGAATTCACACGGCTCCGGCGAGAAGCGCTGCTGGCCAACCCGCTTGTAAGCGGCCAGCCGATCCTCTTCGTCGTGCGCAAGCAGTACCGATCGGACCATCACAATACGGCCACAATGTTCAAGACCGGAGAAATCAACACAAACAGCTTCCAGGGCGGCGGCGCCCTGAAGATCATAGATTTGGCGAAGGGGGGACGTGTCACGACGCTCATCGAATCTCTTGAGGGGGTTGTCCGCGACCCGGAGATTCACTTCGATGGCAAAAGGATCGTCCTGGCGATGCGCAAGAACATCCGGGACGATTATCATATCTACGAGATTGATAGGGACGGCACGGATCTAAGACAGCTCACATCCGCGCCCGGAGTAGCGGACATCGACCCCCTCTATCTGCCCGATGACAGCATCGTGTTCTCGTCGACACGGGAGCCGAAATACTGCATGTGCAATCGCCATATCATGTGCAATCTCTTCCGGATGGACGCCGACGGAGCCAACATCCACCAGATCGCCAAAAGCACCCTGCACGAAGGCCACGGTTCACTGATGCCTGACGGGCGAATTCTCTATGATCGTTGGGAGTATGTGGACCGAAACTTCGGAGACGCCCAAGGGCTGTGGACCGTAAACCCAGATGGCACTAACCACGCGGTCTATTGGGGCAACAACACGTGGTCCCCCGGCAGTGTGATCGACGCGCGGACCGTACCGGAAACACCGAAGGTGCTGTGCGTCTTCAGCTCCTGTCACGATCGCCCCTGGGGGGCACTCGCTCTGATCGACCGAAGGCTCGGTGTCGACGGCAGGGAGCCCGTAGTCCGGACATGGCCGGCCGATGCGGTGAAGCTGATAAGGAAGGCAAGTCCAGGGCCGGACAAGTACGGCTTTGACAACTTCAAACAGGTCATGCCCAAATACGAGGATCCATATCCTCTGAGTGACAAGTATTTTCTCTGCTCCCGCATGACCGGTCGGGGCGAACAAATGGGGATATACCTGCTCGATCTCTTCGGCAACGAGATTCTCCTCCACAGTGAAGAGCCCGGCTGTTATGACCCGATGCCCCTGGGGCCACGGCTCCGCCCGACGAGCGTCCCTGCGCGACGCGACTTCGACAATGAGGTCGGCTACTTCTACGTGGTCAACGTCAATGAGGGGACTCACATGCGGGGCGTCAAGCCAGGCACCGTGAAGTATCTCCGCGTGGTTGAGTCGCCCGAGAAACGCTCCTGGACCCACCCAGCATGGGGTGGCCAAGGCGTTCACTGTCCCGCCATGAACTGGCACAGTTTTGAAAACAAGCGCGTGCTCGGCACCGCGCCTGTGGCAGAAGACGGCTCGGTGTGCTTCGAGGTGCCGTCCGACAGATTCGTCTACTTTCAGCTTCTCGACGAGAACATGATGATGGTCCAGTCGATGCGCAGCGGCACAATCGTGCAATCGGGAGAACTGACAGGCTGTGTCGGATGCCACGACGACCGCCGGACAGCACCGCCTCCAGCGCATCGGACGACACCCATGGCCCTTCAGCGGCTGCCGAGCAAGCTCCAGGGCTGGAAGGGAAAGCCGCGCTTGTTCAACTACATGGACGAGGTCCAGCCAATCTTCGACAGACGTTGTGTTGGGTGCCATGACTACGGCAAGGACGCAGGCCGGCAGCTCAACTTAGCGGCTGATCGCACGCTCACGTTCAATACGTCCTACAACGAGCTTTGGCGAAAGAAGTACATCAACGCCATCGGGGCTGGACCAGCCGACATCCAGCCGGCGTACTCCTGGGGCTCACACACGAGCAAGCTAACAAGGGTGATTCGCGAGGGACACTACGATGTCGCACTCACCGAAGCAGAATTCGCGGCGATTGTGACCTGGATCGATCTGAACGCTCCGTATTATCCACGTTACGACTGTGCCTATCCGGATAACTTGACGGGACGGTCTCCTTTGAGTGACAAGCAGATCGGCCGCCTCAGCGAGTTGACCGGCGTTCCTTTCACAAAGCTGGCCAACCACCAGGCCAATTTGGGTCCGCAGGTCAGTTTCGACCGCCCCCGACTAAGCCCGTCTCTCCAGAAATTCGCAGAGAGCAGCGATCCCAGGTACACCGAGGCCCTGGAGATCATCCGCGCCGGCAGTCTTATGCTGCAGAAGCGTCCCCGGGCGGACATGGCAGGATTCCAGCCATGTGACATCCACCGAAAGCACCAGCAGCAGTATGCTGCGCGTCAGAGGATCGAACGGCGGAGCCGTCAGGCAATCACAGATCGCAGAAAGCTCTACGACATCTCTGCGCGGTAGGGGCGGCTCTCAGCATCGGGGCTCACGCGGTCGCCGCGAGAGCACTGTTGATGCGCTGGATGGCCTCGTCGACTTCGGCGGGGCTCTTGAATCCGATCACGACCGCGTCGAGTAGACCACACTCCATGGCGAAGCGTATGGATTTTTCACGGTCTTCGGTCTTGGTGAAGTCGCCGTTCCCGATGAGTTTCATGCCGATAGTGCCGTGGCGTCTCTTCCGCATCACCTTGATCTGCTCCAGCACCGCAGGAAAGTGAGATGCGTTGCTCTTGGCATTCCATCGCTCTGCCGGAGTATCCATATGGGCACCCTGGGGGTTGATCCGAACCAAATGGACGTCGACCCAATCAAGCTGAGCGGACCGGGCCAGAGCCGGAAGGCTGTGGCACGAGACGCCATGGGCACGTATGATCTTCTGCTGCTTGGCCGTCTCGAATGCATCGAGCAGCCGCTTGCGATCTTCGTCCCATGATTTTGTCACGGCACAGTGGGTGAGCAGGCTGTCTATGTAATCGACCCCCAGCTCTTTGCGGTAGCGGTCGAGCACCTCCAGCGGTTTCTCGGGCATGCCCGGCATCTTTGTCTGAATAAATAGCCTGTCACGGGGCAGACCCTTGATCGCCTCGCGGACCATTTCGTGTGTCCTATAGGACTCGGCCGTGTCGATGTACGTGATGCCCTGGTCATAGGCATATCGCAGGAGCCGGTTGAATCCTTCACGCCCCAGGCCTCTCTGGATACTGCCACCTTTGCTGCCGGTACCGATGCCGAGGCGGCTGAGCTTCAAACCCGTCTTGCCCAGCGGAACCTGATCCACTGCCGTCCGCTTCGCCGCCCCCGCATAAGCCTGGAGACTAGATAAGGATACAGCGCCGGCCAGAGCGGCCGCCCTTTCCATGAACTGACGCCGAGTTATTTCTTTTCTACGCATAAGTCTTACTCCTGTGTGAACTGCCCCAAACCTTAGCGAAACATTAGACTACCAAATATCTTCCCAAATTGCTACTGTCTTGGTGCTTCTCACGCAGATATCACATTGTCACTCTGCGAAAGGAAAGACAAGAATGTATCGATTAGATCACATAGGTCTATCCATCATCGTAACGTTTCCTGGCCTGCTGCCTACAGCACCGGCATACGCGCAGCCTCAAGTCCACCATGGTTTACACTACCAAACGCCAGCGATGGTCTGGGATGAGGCGATGCCACTCGGAAACGGGCTGCTCGGCGCCCTGCTATGGGGCGATGGCGACCCTTTGCGAATCTCTCTCGACCGCACCGACCTCTGGGACCTCCGGCCCGTGCCGGAATTCCACACCGAAGAATATTCGTACAAAACGATGCGACGCTGGGTCAAGGAACGCCGGCTGGCGGACCTTCATCGTCTCTATGATGACCCGTACGGGAACCCGGGCCCAACAAAGATACCCGCCGGACGCATCGAGATTATGATCGGTAGCGACGCGAAATTTGAGCGTGCCTCGCTCGATCTCGCAGAGGCCATGGCAACCGTAGTGCTCAGACCCGAGATCAGAGCCCGCGTGTTCGTGCATGCGACAGAGCCAATCGGAATGATTCAGATCGACTCGAAGCACGCGGTCAATCTCAGACTGTTAGCCCCACCTTTCGCGGGCAAGATTACAGATGAGGCCGGCCCCGGCAAGATCAGTCCCGGCGACCTGGCCAGCTTGAGATACGATGCGCCGACCGAGTCCGGGGGTGACAATTGGAAGGCGTATCTCCAAGAAGGCTGGGGCGGGTTCAGGTTCGCCGTAGCCGTTTCATGGCGACGGTCGAGTGGTGCGTGGCTGGGGGTCTGGTCGATCGCCACATCAAACGAATCCCAAGACCCCCTGAAGACCGCCCGGGACAATTGCGAAAAGGCCCTCGAGAACGGATTCGAGGAAGCAGTGACTTCCCATCGCAGGTGGTGGAACGCATACTGGAACAGGTCTTCGGTTCGCGTTCCCAATTGCATCGTCGAAAGGCAGTGGTATCTGGAGATGTACAAATTCGGCTCTGCGACTCGTCCCAATACACCACCCATTTCACTGCAAGGCCCTTGGACTGCCGACAACATGAAGATCCCACCGTGGAAAGGAGATTACCACCACGACTTGAACACCCAGTTAAGCTACTGGCCCGCTTACAGCAGCAATCACCTCGACGGCGCATCTGGATTCGTGAATTGGCTGTGGCAGACAAAGGATACTGCAACAACATGGACGAAGCGGTTCTTCGGCCTGCCGGGTCTGAATGTCCCCATGACAGCAGATCTGAACCAGCAGCAGATCGGCGGCTGGCACCAGTACACGCACTCATCAACAACGGCCGCCTGGCTGGCTCATCACTTCTATCTTCAGTGGCGATACAGCATGGACACCGATTTCCTCAGAGAGCGGGCCTACCCGTGGCTGCGGGAGGTGTCGGTGTTCCTTGAAGCGGTTACCGAAAGGGCCGCTGATGGCAAGCGCATCCTGCCCTTGAGCTCGTCACCTGAGATCAATGATAATCGGCTGGAGGCGTGGTTTCCCACGATCACGAATTATGATCTTGCGCTCATTCGCTGGACGTTCGAGAAAACCGCCGAGCTGGCCGGGCAAGTGGGTCAAGCCGAGCAGGCACAGCACTGGCAGGACGTGCTGGCTGAAATGCCCGATTTGGCGATCGACACGAGCAGCCGAAAGATGCTTGTCGCCAAGGACTACGAGCTCGCGTTTTCGCACCGGCACCTCTCTCACCTGATGGCGATTCACCCGCTGGGCTTGATCCGCTGGGAGAATGGCCCTAGGGATCAGGCAATCATCAAGGCGTCCCTGGCCGACCTTGAGCAACACGGAACATCCGCGTGGACGGGATACAGCTTCAGTTGGCTTGCGAACCTCGCCGCTCGAGCACGAGATGGAGAAAAGGCAGCAGAGGCCCTGGAGATATTTTCGAGAGCGTTCTGCCTGCGCAGCAGCTTCCACTGCAACGGGGACCAGTCCGGCAAGGGATATTCCAACTTTCGTTACCGGCCCTTCACACTGGAAGGTAACTTCGCCGCTGCGGCAGGCCTGCAAGAGATGTTGCTGCAGAGTTACTCCGGCACCATCCGCGTGTTTCCTGCGATACCAGCGGACTGGAAGGATGTCTCTTTCAGAACACTTCGCGCCGAAGGGGCTTTTCTCATCTCTGCCCTACGCAAAGACGGCTCAACACAGTCTGTCGAAATCACCTCGGAAAATGGTGGTCTTTGCAGGATCGAGAATCCCTTCAAGAAAGCCAAGTATGAAATCAAGGGTATTGCTCGCGATGCTCTCACGACACATGGCAGTGATCTGTTGATCGAGACCACATCTGGGCGAAAAATCACATTGACTCGAAAGCCCAACTAACCTCATTCAGCGTAGCACTTGATTCATAGCAAACAAGCGCAGCGTCCTGACTTGTGTCTGATGGATACCCGTCATAATCACGCAAGCTCGGCGTCTTTCCCCTTTGACTTGGTCTCTCTGCTCTACTATGATCTGTCCAAGTTGATATTTGCGTAGGTTTCCCCAAACGCCACTAACTGCGTTTGGGGGCCCCGTGACTCGGGATAGCTATGAAATCGCCCAGACTCCAGTTGTACACCAAAGTCTTGATCGGGTTGCTGGTCGGGGCAGTCTTTGGCATACTGGCCAATCGGTGGGGATTTTCGGATTTCGTCCATAGCTACGTCAAGCCCTTCGGCTCAGCATTCATAAAGCTGATCAGCATGGTCGTTGTGCCACTGGTCTTTGCGTCCTTATTGGTGGGGACAGCAAGTCTAAACGACATCAGGAAACTAGGACGTATTGGAATCAAAACCCTGGCTTACTATGTGTGTACGACGGCTATTGCGATCAGCCTAGGACTGCTCTTGGCAAATACTATTAAGCCCGGCGTCGGTCTCTCCGAGCAAGCACGGTCAAGGTTGCTGCAAAGCGTCAGCGACGAAACCGGCACACAAATCGAGACACCGCAAGAGCAGCCAACGGTCATGGACATCCTCTTGAACGTTATCCCCAAGAATCCGATCCGCGCATTTGTCGAAGGCAATATGCTTCAGATCATCTTCTTTGCGCTGCTGACCGGGATATGCCTTACACTGATTCCTTCCCCAAGGAGTCAACCGGTCATAGGTTTCTTCCAGGGCATCAGCGATGTCATGGTCCAGATGGTCCACATTATTATGAAGATCGCGCCATACGGCGTGTTCGCCCTAATCTCAGCGGTGGTCGCCAACTTCGGATCGGACATCCTGTTCGTGCTTCTCAAATACTCAATAGTGGTAGTAGCAGGACTCGCTCTGCATGCGGTGCTTGTCTACTCCGCCGCAATCAAGACCTTCAGCAAGCTAAGCATAAGGGATTTCTTCAAAGGCATTCGGCCGGCCCAGCTAATCGCCTTTAGCTCGGGATCCAGTTCTGCCACATTGCCCGTTACTATGGAATGCACCGAGCGAACACTTGGTGTGCCTTCTGGGATCGTAAGCTTTGCATTGCCCTTGGGGGCCACTATAAACATGGACGGCACGGCCCTTTACCAGGGAGTATCGGCAGTCTTCATCGCCCAGGTCTACGGCATTGACTTGAGCCTTGCGCAACAGTTGACAATAGTCGTCACTGCCACCCTCGCTTCCGTCGGCACATCCGGCACACCGGGGGCCGGCATAATCACTTTGGCAATCGTGTTGAAGAGTATTGGTGTGCCATTGGAGGGCATAGGTATTATTATGGGTGTGGAACGAATATTGGATATGTGCCGGAGCGTTGTGAACATCACGGGCGACGCCTCGTGTGCCGTGGTTGTAGCTTCGACCGAAAGCAAGGTATGAGAACGAAAAAGCAACCGCCTATACGTCATAAGAGTCTAACACAACCAGCTTGGTGAATCGTAGATATGCAGACAGCCCTTGCGAGGAGACAAACATGGTCAGCAAGAAAACATTCGGGGTGACATTAACGGTCGCCGCCCTGTTGGCATCAAACTTGGCAGTACTGACAGCACCTGCACCATGTCGAGCTTGTTTCTCCATAGTCGTGGGCAAAGATGCATCAGCCGACGGATATGTGGTTATGGCCCACAACGAAGATGACTCCCCGCCTCAAATTGTCAACCATCACAAAGTCCCGCGCAAGAGATACTCGCCCGGCGAGAAAGTGACGCTTAGAAACGGTGGTCAACTCGACCAGGTCCAGCAGACATGGGCCTATATATGGTCGGAGATGCCGGGCATGCTCTTTTCCGACAGCTACATAAACGAGTGGGGTGTGAGTGTGACATCCGACAACTGTCCCTCGCGCGAAGACAAACCCGAAATTACCGATGGGGGAATCGGCTACATGCTGCGGCGATTGGTGGCCCAGCGCGCCCGCACGGCGCGTGAAGGAGTCTTGTTGGCCGGAAAGCTGGTGGAGCGATTCGGCTATATTGACTCAGGCCGAACCTACATCGTCTGTGACCCGGACGAAGGGTGGCTGTTCTGTGTGGTCAACGGCAAACACTGGCTCGCGCAGCGAGTCGCCGACGACGAAGTGGCAATGGTAGCGAATACGTATACGGTACGGCGGGTGGACTTGTCGGACACGGACAACTTCCTCGGCTCGAGTGACATCATCGACTATGCTATGGCAAGAGGCTGGTACGATCCCGCACGGGACGGTGAGCTTGACTTCGCCGCCGTCTATGCGAATCCTGAGGCGGCTTCTAATCCATCCAATTCCGGCCGGCAGTGGAACGGGCTGAGATACGTCGCGTCCAAACCTATACCGCTCGGCTCGGACTTGCCCTTTTCTGTCGTGCCGCGAAGCAAAGTCGGCGTGGCCGAAGCCATGCAGATATTGCGCCACGACAAAGACCAACCGGAGCTTCAGCTTGCTTGCCCCACTGAGTCCCCTTCAACAGTCGGCTGCGCGATTTGCCGCGGCATGACCCAGACCAGCTTCGCCGTTCAGCTTCGCAGAAGCACGCCTCTCGATATCGGCATCGTCTATTGGGTCTGCCTCGCTCCGCCAGGCACCTCATTCTATATCCCGTTTCACTTTGGGATCCCCGATTTTCCTGCAGGATTCGAGTTGAAGTCGCAAAGGCCTTCACAGACCCTCTTTGACCGAAAGGTCACTTCTCCTTTCCGGGCCGACGCGCTCCAAGCCTTCTGGACGTTCTCTAATTTCCGGGACAAGGTCCTTGGCACTTCCGCGGATGCAATCGCACGCGCAAGAGCCCAGGCCGAGGACGTCGAGAGAAATGCCCTCGCACTCCAGAAGCCACTCGAAGAAGTCGCACGCCAGCGGTATGTGGCCGATAGAACCACTGCAATGCAATTGTTGGCCAACTACTCTTATGGCATCTATATGTCCGCTTTCGACGCTATGGATAGGGTCTTATCGGAGAGATGATCGTGGATCATACCAAGAGTTGCCCTCGCAAGTTTGATCGCGGCAACATGGCATCTCGGAAAGTGCTGGACCATGAGTAACAACAGAAGGACGGTTCTGTGTGCTGCAATTGCCGTGATGGCCATGCCCGCCATCGGCTGTGGAGGCCAAACTGAAAGCACAACAGACGCGGAACTGAACAGAAAAGCCCATGAGCTGGCTCAGAAGTACCTCATTATCGATACTCACCAAGACGTGCCATATCGGCTTATGGAGAAAATGGAGGACATCTCCAAACGGACCCAAGGCGGCGACTTTGATTATCCAAGGGCGAGACAGGGAGGTCTCGATAGTGTATTTATGGCCGTGTACGTCCCTCCCGAATACGAAGAGCGAGGCGGAGGCAAAGCTTTCGCGGATGAGACAATTGACATGATAGAGGGCTGGACTAAGACATGGCCCGACAAGTTCGTCATGTCCAGATCGCCAGCGGACGTAAGAGAGCAGTTCGGCCAAGGCAAGATATCCATCGCTATGGGAATGGAAAATGGATCGCCGATTGAAGGTGATCTTGCCAATCTCAAGTACTTCTATGACCGCGGCATTCGCTATATCACGCTTGCCCATTCAAAGAACAACCACATTTGCGATTCATCTTATGATGACAAGCCGAAATGGAATGGCCTAAGCCCTTTCGGCGCTGAGGTCGTAGCAGAAATGAATCGATTGGGCATGATTATAGATGTCTCGCATGTCTCGGACGCGGCATTTTATCAAATAGTCGAGCTATCAAAGGCGCCCGTGGTGGCAACGCATTCATCCTGTCGTCATTTCACTCCCGGATGGGAACGGAACATGGATGACACGATGATCATGCTGTTGGCAAAAAAGGGGGGCGTTATCCAAATCACTTTCGGCTCAGGATTTGTCAATACACAGGTGAACAAGAGATATCTGGACAATCGAAGACACATTGCCGAGTACGCCAAGATCAACGGCCTGGAAGGTGGTGAGAAGGAGCAATACGCCAAGAAGTATATGGCAGATCATCCGCCGGGTGACGCTGATATTTCTGACGTCGTGGCCCATATCGATCACGTCGTGGAGTTGGTCGGCATAGACCACGTCGGCCTGGGGTCCGATTTCGAGGGTGTCGGAGGAAAACTCCCCAACGGCCTGAGGGACGTTTCTTGCTACCCAAACTTGATATATGAGCTTCTCGAAAAAGGCTATACCGAAGAGGACATAAGAAAGATTTGCGCCGACAACTTCTTGCGTGTGTGGTCGGACGTGCAAAACAGGACGGGACAAATACCTAAATGAAACAATTTCTACGCCTCTATTTCAGAACATCGTTAGCGCTGCGGGTCATTGTTTGCTTCGTGGCCGGTTCACTGCTCGGCGGGCTGTTGTGGTACCAATCTCAAAAGGTGGGGCAGGCCGAAATTGTTGGCCCAACAGTGGCCGAAAGGATCATCCCGTATATCTCGCCGTTCGGTGAGATATTCGTGCACATGCTGAAGATGATCGTTGTGCCCATTATCTTCTTCTCGCTGGTGTCAGGCGCCTCCAGTCTGCCGATCAGGCGGTTCGGGCGCATCGGGCTCAAGACCATTCTATGGTACCTGTTCTGCTCACTTCTGGCCGCCGTATTGGGCACGTGCATCGCTCTCGCGATCAACCCGGGTTCCGGGGCAAATCTGGATGCCTGGCAAGAGCTGATGGGAGCCACCGAGACGGAGGCATCTGATGCAGCCCAGCGAGCACCCGTGGAAAGGCCCCTGTCACAGCTGTTGCTCAACTTATTCCGTAATCCCTTCGAGGCCTTAGCCACGGGCAACTTTCTACCCATCATCGTATTCGCAATCATGTTCGGCCTTGCAATGCGCATATCGATGGAAAGCGGCGATGAACAACGCGTCGCACGTCAGGAGTTGTTGGGCAACTTGCTTGAGGCCTGCCGCGACGCAATGTTCAAGCTGGTCGACTGGATACTCGAATATTCACCGATCGGCGTCCTTGCGCTGACAATCGTCAATTTCGGCCTGTATGGCCCATCTATAGTGGGCCCGTATGTCAGCGTGACACTGGGGGTCGTGCTTGGAATCACGGGGATGGTCTTTGGTGTCTATCCGACCTTCTTGTGGATAGTGACTCGCCGAAATCCATTGAGCGTGATCAAGCAAATCAAAGAGCCGATGATCATGGCCTTTATCACCCGCAGCAGTGCAGCCACGCTGCCACTCTCGATCAAGACTGCCGAGCAGAAGCTAAGAATTCGCAACGAGCTGGCCAGTTTTTCCCTGCCGTTAGGGGCAACAATCAATATGGATGGCGTCTGTGTGCACCTGCCCATGTTTGCCGTACTGGCGGCCAACATGTTCGGAATCAAGTTGACCGTGGGCTCGCTTGCGCTATTGGTTATGACAACTGTGCTCTCCTCGATCGGGGCCGGCGGAGTCCCCGGCGGCAGCCTGATGCTGCTATTCATTATCCTCGAGACTATGGGCCTCAATGGTCAGCAGGTTGCGGTAATTGTAGCTCTGGCGCTTGGGATCAACCCGATCCTGGATATGTTTGAAACCATGAACAATATCACCGGCGATCTTGTCTGCTCTTATGCGGTCGCGGCAAATGAAAACCTGGTCGATGCCGAATTTCAGGGCGAGTAGTAGTTGTAGCATTGCTTCAGCCGGCGGTAGTTTCGACTCATCCACAAGCGCTTTTCTCCGGGTCGCGGATTGGGCTCGGTGTTGCGATAAATGTGCAGCTCATTGCCGTTCAAAACGATCACTTCCTCGCGCCAGTCCCCGGTGACATCGGCCACGTATAGCCGGTCTGCTTTCTCCTCGAAGTGTTCCACGAACTTGCCGGTAAGTGGCTCGAAGATACAGACATCGCCGCTCTCGTGCCGCTCCTTGGCACAGGCCAACTGCCGTCTCTTGCCGGTCCAGTCAATGGTGTAAATAAGCTCCACGCCACTGGCCGTCCAGCCAGGCGGAGCTACATCATCCATATCGTAGTCAAAGACTTTGCGACCCGCAGAATCGAAAACAAACGGCTTCTGGTGCTCACTGTAGCGCGACCGGCACCAGATGAAGATCTCACTGCTGCCTCCTTTGAATTGTCCAATCGCGGCATTCTGGGGTTCCTGCTTCTTGAAATGGCTCCGCCATATTGGGCCCGCCGTGCTGACCACCTGCACCTGGTTGGAACCTTCTTCGAGCATGACCACTTCCAGGCCCGGCTTGTCCGGGCAAACGTCGGCCACAAATACGCTGTCCATGTGCCATCTGTCGGGAACCGCCCGCGCCAATATCTTGCCGTCGGCAGAGAGAATAGTCGCTCCAAGCACCTCGTCGCGCCCATCGCCGTCAAGGTCTGCAAGTCGAGCTGAATTGTGGGCGCAGCTGACGAACTTATCCGTTTCCCACAGAGGCCCGCCGCCGCTAATGAGCTTGTCTATAGCATACGCAGCAAGGAACTTTCCCATGCGATAACCAGTCTTATTCGTAGTCTGAAGCAAGATGTCACCATCGCCGCCGGTGGCCCGAAAGTCGGCAATCATAGCGACCTCCCATCCGGCAGCATCCTCAGGATGCGGTGGTTTCGCGCTGGCTTGTTCTTTGCCCGTAGCTCCGTCCACGATATGGAGCACAGAGTCTTTCGTAAGAAAGGCAACCTCACACCTGCCGTCACTATCGACATCACCGGCCGCCACGCCCGGACCACAATGGCCCGGCAGGCCCTGGCTCTCGCTCTGCCCGCCCACCACGATATCGGTCTTCAGAATCCAAAGCTTCTCTCCGTCGTTGTTGTACACCGCCAGATGCCCCGGAACGGTTACCAGGTAGTCCATCTTGCCGTCGTTATTGACATCTGCCGTGATCAGCCCCCCGGCCGAATCCTTCGGCGCCGGTACGGCAAGCTTGATAAGGAAAGGACTGTTCCGGTATGCCGACTCAGCAACCGCTGTGGCGACAAAAATGAACTGACACAGAATCAATCCCAGCACTGTTACACGATGTGTCATGGCGTTGCTCCACATTCTACAAATGATCTGCGGTAATCGTTGGAGACAGAACACCCGGCCAGTTTAGCAGGAATAGGGCAACAGACAACGCTTTTATGACTGTCGACTGCCGATCTTGCGGTGCCATGAGAGTAGATAAGTCCGGATGAAGTCCCGAAAGGAGCCGAAATCCGGCCTCAGCAACACCTGTCAAGAGCCAAGCGTTTTTCTTGACTTCGGGTTCTGATTAAGGTATACTCGGGTCCGTGTCGATCAGACGTGTCTCAGAAGAAGGAAGGTTTGGGGTATCGTAATGCACACGAAGAGGGCATTTACACTAATAGAACTACTCGTCGTGATCGCCATTATCGCAATATTGCTGGCCATATTAATGCCGGCTCTGGCTCGCGTCAGGGAACAGGGCAAGCGCGCGGTTTGCCTCAACAATTTGAAACAGTTGACTCTGGCCTGGATTCTGTACGCCGATGAGAACGATGATAAGCTCGTCAACGGCGCCATAGGGTATAGCAACAGCAATCAGAACTGGGGTGACCACAGAAATGAGTTGGCGTGGGTCGACGCATATAGTAACGACAACCTGGACGTTCAGATTCAAGGGATCAAAGACGGCGCCTTGTGGCCTTATCTCAAGGATCTCGATATCTACAAGTGCCCGACCGGCAAGCGCCTCCCGAATGGCCTGCCACAGGCGCTGACATACGCTATCATGTTCTCCATGAACGCCGTTAACCATCCCTGGACCCAGGGGGAGAAAGGCGCACACGTAAAGAAAAGGAGCGAAATCCATAACCCGCCGCCGGCCTACAGACTTGTTTTCATCGATGAAGGCTATATGACCCCGGATGCCTATGCGGTCTGGTATCGCCAGGAGACTTGGTTCGACAGCCCTCCGGTCCGACACGGGGATGGGACAACGATCTCCTTTGCAGATGGGAGTACCGACCACTGGAAGTGGAAGGGCACCGATACGATAAAACACGCCCGAGAGGAGGAAGACAAGATGCCCGACACTACGTGGGCACCGCACACAGATGAGGGCTTCCAGGACCTATACAGGATGCAGAGGGGCTGCTGGGGCAAATTAGGCTACACACCGACCCACTGATGCAGAGCATGGTAAAGAATCGCATCAGCCTCGAGCGGGAGAAGAAGACTATCCTGGTGATGTTGAGGATGTACTGTCACGACCACCACGCGAGTACCGGCGATCAGTTATGTCAGGATTGTCGGCAACTGCACGAATATGCCCTGGTGCGCATAGACAAATGTCCTTTCGGCGCAGATAAGGGCCCTTGCTCAGCGTGCGAGATACACTGCTACAAGCCCGAAATGCGCCGGCGCGTACGAGATGTCATGCGATACGCCGGGCCGAGAATGCTCAGAAAGCATCCAGTCTTGGCGATCAACCACCTTCTGAAGAAATGGAAGCGCAAGCCGACTTCGTGAGGCAAATCTATCTTCGCGGACTTAACCCCACAAAGAGATACTCCAACATACCCCAAAACGAATCCCGACAGCACCTCGTCTTTCCCTTGCCAAATAGGCACCACACCTTACAATTGTTGCCCTGTTGGTTTGTCGCTGCATATGGATATGCCACTGCTGCTAAAGGCAGTGTTGGATCGGAACCCCGTTGTATAGATAAGGAGCCGAAATGAACCGTTTGTGTGTTTTGTGTACCGTGGCGATTCTTGCTGCAAGTGCCGCGTCAGCCGAGAACGAGGCACGGCTACTCCGCTTCCCGGCAATCCACGAGGATCAGATTGTCTTTACCTATGCAGGCGACCTCTATACCGTCAAATCCACGGGAGGGATCGCGCGGAAGCTCACGAATCACGAGGGCTTTGAGATGTTTGCGAGGTTCTCTCCCGACGGCGAATTTCTCGCATTTACGGGACAATACGACGGCAATACAGAGGTCTACTTGATGCCGGCCGCGGGCGGCGTACCGCGACGACTTACGTACACGGCCACGCTTGAGCGGGACGATGTTTCCGACCGGATGGGACCAAACAACATTGTGATGACCTGGAAGAACGACAGCGAGCACATAATCTTCCGATCTCGAATGCGTTCATTCAACAGCTTCAACGGCCGGCTCTACTCGGTCTGCACATCGGGCGGCCTTGCTGAAGAGCTGCCTCTGCCCCGCGGGGGCTTCTGTTCCTTCTCGCCGGACGATAAGATGCTGGCTTACAACCGCATCTTCCGTGAGTTCCGCACGTGGAAGCGATATCGCGGCGGGATGGCAGACGATATATGGATCTATGACTTCGAAACGAAGAAGATCGAGAACATTACCGACAGCCCCGCCCAAGACATTATCCCTATGTGGCGAGACGATCAAATCTTCTTCCTCTCGGACCGCGACGAAAACAAACGCATGAATCTCTTTGTCTACAACGTCCGCTCAAAGAAAACTAAGAAGCTAACCGACTTCACCGATTTTGACATCAAGTTTCCGTCACTGGGCAGCCGGGCAATCGTATTTGAGAACGGGGGCTATATTTATCGCTACGACATCGAGAGCGAGGAATGCGCAAAGGTGAACATTCGCATCCAGGAGGACTTGCACGGCGGCAGAGGAGGCATAGTCAGCGTCGCCGACAAGGTCAGTAATTATGAGATTGCTCCCGACGGCAAGCGTGCATTGTTTGGCGCCAGAGGTGACGTATTTACGGTTCCGGCCAAGAATGGGGCTGTGCGAAATCTCACCAATTCGCCCGGAGTCCACGACCGAGATTCGAAGTGGTCGCCGGACGGCAGATGGATCGCCTATGTATCCGACGCCTCTGGAGAGGATGAGATTTACATAGTCCCACAGGACGGCAGTGGGCCGCCAAAGCAGATAACCGACAACGCTGAAACATACAAATACAGAATTGAATGGTCGCCGGATAGCAGGAAGATTCTCTGGGCGGACAAGCGACTACGACTTCGGTTCGTAAACGTCAGAAGGGGCAGGATCACTGAAGTCGACAAGGCCGATGCATGGGAGTTCGGGGACTACTCTTGGTCCCCCGACAGCAGGTGGATCGTCTATGTCAAGCCAGAGACAAACTCAATGAACAAGGTTTATTTGTACTCGGTCAGAGACAAGGAATCATACGAGCTGACCGATGGTTGGTATTCCGCTTCAAGCCCCAGATTCGGCTCCGATGGCAAATTCGTCTTCTTTGTATCGGATCGAGATTTCAATCCTATCTATAGCAGAACAGAGTGGAACCACATCTACCGGGATATGTCCCGCATATATCTGGTGACGCTGGCAAAGTCGACGGATTCTCCGTTCAAACCTCGCAGCGACGAAGTCGAAATCAAGAAGAAGGAAAGGGCCAAGAAGACGGCTAAGAAGGACCCAGCCACGAACGACGATGGCGACAAATCCGAGGCCGAAAAGAAGACTGAGAAAGCCAAACGCAGGCAAGCCATCAAGGTTGATATCGACGGAATCAAGGATCGCATCGCTGTGCTGCCTGTAGAGGTCTCCAACTACTACCGCCTGAGTTCGGTGGGCGATCAGTTGTACTACAATCGAAGGGGCCAGAAGGATGATAAGACCCGGCTTTTGTTATTCGATCTTGAAAAGCGAGAGGAGACAGACCTCGGCGTATGCGGCGCCTACGAAATATCAGCCGACCAAAAGAAAATGCTCGTCTCATCCGGCGACAAATACGCCATCATCGACCTGCCCAAGACCAAGATTGAAATGAAGGAAACGTTGAATCTCTCAGGGATGGAAGTCCGCTTGGACAAGAAAGCGGAGTGGAAACAGATCTTCAACGAGTGCTGGAGGCAGATGCGCGAGTTCTTCTACGTTCCCAACATGCACGGCGTCGACTGGCAGGCCATGCTCGAACGTTACGAGCCACTCATCGCCCACGTCAGCCACAGGGCCGATCTGACATACATCATCGGTGAGATGATCGGCGAGCTGAACGTTGGCCACACGTACGTAGGCGGCGGAGAATACCCAAAGCCGAAGAGAATAAAGACGGGCTTACTTGGAGCCGAGATTGAACGCGATGCGCAATCGGGATGCTACCGCATTAGTCGAATCCTACGCGGAAAGAACTGGGACGATACCACACGTTCGCCCGTGACCGAGATCGGCGTCGACGCTAACGTAGGAGATTACATTCTCGCGGTTGACGGAAAGTCGACGGCCGACGCGGATAACATCTATGAGCTAATACTTAACAAGGCTGGAAAGCAGGTGACGTTGAAGCTCAATTCGCGACCGGTGACTAAGGGCAGCCGGGATGTGATAGTCGTGCCCGCCGACAGCGAAGAGAGCCTTTACTATTACGGGTGGGTGCAAACCAATATTGACAAAGTCAACAAGGCCACCGACGGAAAGGTCGGCTACATCCACGTTCCCGACATGGGCCGTCACGGGTTGAACGAATTCGTGAAACACTTCTATCCGCAAATCCGCAAGAAGGCGCTGATCATTGACGTACGCGGCAACGGCGGCGGCAACGTCTCCCCGATGCTCATCGAACGACTGCGGCGTGAAATAGTGATGATCGACTTCGCCAGGAATACCGCTCCGGAACCGGACCCCTCCGGTATGATCTACGGCCCGATGGTGTGTCTGGCCGATGAGTTTTCTGCATCGGATGGAGACCTGTTCACATATCGATTCAAAAAACACAAACTCGGCAAGGTCGTGGGCAAACGGACCTGGGGTGGTGTCGTCGGAATTCGCGGCTCCCTGCCCCTCCTGGATGGCGGCTATCTGCGTAAGCCGGAATTCTCACGTTACGACGTGACGGGAAAGAAATGGATCATTGAGGGATATGGTGTCGAGCCGGACATCTACGTCGACAACGATCCTGCCAAAGAGTACGCAGGTATCGACGAGCAGTTGAACAAGGCGATTGAGGTTATCCTCGAAGAGCTCAAAACACACGAGAAAGAGATACCGCCATTGCCGCCCTATCCGGTAAGGTAGAACCCGGACGATCCGCCAACCTGTCGTCAATTGCGGATCCGTTCGTATTTGATTTTGTACTTCTCATATAGTTGAGTGTGGCGGCTTCTCAGATCGACTCGACGTCCCTGGATGAACTCCATGTTCACATTAGTGGGTATCTCCAGAGGGTCGCCGTCCGTGACTATCAAGGTGGCGTCTTTGCCCTTCTCAATCGACCCTACGCGATCGGACACGCCGAGTATCTGTGCCGGGTAAAGCGTGATTGCTTTGATAGCCTCGGCCCTCGGCAATCCAAATGCCGATGCCGATGCAGCATTGTACGGCACGTTGCGGGCGTCGCCGATTCCGCCGATACAGTATCTTATCCCCATCTCATGGTACTTTGCCGGGATCGTATAGACGAGGTCGTGGGGCTCCCATCTACGGCTGGGGAGTCGATGCGTACCGGTGATCACAACCGGAATATCGTTTTCTTTGAGCAGATCAGCAACAAGCCAGGCATCTCGTCCTCCGACAAGCACCATCTTCACATTCTCAGAGTTGGCCCAACTCACAGCGGCTTGGATCTGCTTTATGCCGTTGGCGTTCACAAATACAGGAATTTCCCGTCTGAGAACTGGAGTCATCGCCTCCCATCGCAGGTCCGTGTCATGGTAGCCTATTCCCTTCTCACCCTCTGCTTCCTTCGCTCGCATGTACGCACGTGCCTCCGCGAAGGCATCCCTTATCTTGTCGATCCGTTTTGCTATAGCCTCTTTTTGCTCCTTTTCGCTCTTGCTTGCAGACGGTGACCTGTCAATGCGCATTGACGGCCAATTGATGTGCAGGCCGGTCGGCGCTTTCAGTGTCATATCTTCCGGCGTCCAACCATCCAGCAGGATAAGCGCCGAACACCCGCTGATCAGACCGCCGCCCGGAACCGTGTGGGCCATCGTAATACCGTTGCCGCGCGCAACCGGTATCAACTCACTGTCCGGATTGACCGCTGTTTCGGCCCTTACATTGGGGTTGATTTCCCCTATTTCGGAATAGTCGCGAGTGGCGCGAACCGATCTGATTTCGACCAGTCCCAGTCTTGTGTTCACCGCAATAAGCCCGGGATATATGTGCCCGTGACCCACATCGATGCGCTCCGTGCCCGCGGGTAGCTCCACATCTGTGTCCACAGCCGTGACAATGCCGTCTTCAAATAGAACCGTGCCCCCCAGAATGGGAGGGCCGGCAACGGTGTGCACTGTCCCTCCAATCAGGGCAATCGCATGGTCCTGACGTGGCCCTGGCACCTGAGTTGAAGCGAACACCGGGGTGAGAGACACGATGCATGTCAAGAACGCTGTGAAAAGCTGCAATCCAAAAATTCTGTCTTGAGACACAGTCCGATCTCCTCAGAAATATCAATTGCCGTTTTCTTTCTTGTCTTTGCTGTCCTCTCGGTCCTCATCCTTGTCCTTCTTCTTAGCTGACAGTATTTTCTGAATCAGCCGTGCCCTTTCTTGGCTGACCTGCTTTCTCAGCTCGCGGTCTTGGTCTCTGTCGAAGTATTTTCGGCCGTCGACCCAGGTTTGCTCGCAGATAGAAAAGGTCGAAAGAGGCGGGCCATTCCAGACAGCGAAATCGGCGTCTTTGCCGACTTCCAAAGACCCCACTCGCTCTTCAATACCAAGCTGAATAGCAGCATTGAGCGTAACGAACTTCAATGCCTCCGCCCGGTCAACGCCCCCATATTTCACCGCCTTTGTCGCCTGAGTATTCAGTCGCCGCGCCAATTCCGCATTGTCAGAGTTGAAGGTAACCACGACGCCCGCATCGTGCATCAGGGCGCCGGCATACGGGATCCCGTCGTACGCCTCAACCTTGTACGCCCACCAATCGCTCGCAGCGGAGCCGCCAACATTGTGTTCGGCCATAACATCGGCTGTCTTATACCCCTCTAAGACATGATGAAAGGCGTTAACCTTGAAGCCAAACTCCTCAGCCAATCGCATGAACATCAGAATTTCGTCTTGACGATAGGCATGGCAATGCACCTGACGCTTGCCGTCAATGACCTCCAAGAGCGCTTCAAGCTCCAAATCTTTCCGCGGCGGCATAAGGTTGCTTCTTCGACTCGATGCCTCATAGGTATGCCACGCCTGCCGGTAGTCGCAAGCTGCCTTAAAGCGATCTCGCAGAATTTGCTCCACTCCCATGCGCGTATTGGGATATCGCGTGTTGCTCCCGCTCGAATTACTCCTCTTAACATTCTCACCCAGAGCAAACTTGAGTCCAGGCGGCGCAGCCTCGAAGATAAGCTCAGCCGGGGGACTTCCACAACGAAACTTGATGACCGCATTCTGTCCACCAATGGGATTTGCCGAGCCGTGCAGAATGTTTGTCATTGTCAAGCCGCTTGCAAGCTGGCGATAGATATTGATATCATACGAGTCGATCACGTCCTGTATGCGGACCTCGGCCGTGCAGGCTTGGGCACCTTCATTCACCCCTCCAACGGTTGCCAAATGTGAATGGGCATCGATAATGCCGGGTGTCACGTGCTTTCCCCGAGCGTCAACCAAGACACAATTCCTCGGCGCCCGCAGATTTCTGCCGATCTTCGAGATCTCGCCCTTTCTGACGATCATGTCACAATCTTCGATCGTTCCTGACAGTCCACAGGTATGAAGTGTGGCTCCCTGTACGAAGACAACTGCCGGCTGCTCCGGAACCGATGCGCGAATGTAAGCCCCACGAGGAAATATAGCCTTGGCCGGCTCGGCGTCTTTGTCCGCGCCGTCCCGGCTGGCGTCAGTCTCAAATGCAAGTTTTTCTCTTCGAGTCGCTGTCCATCCAAATCTCCTCCCGCTGGGTAGAACGCCAACGCCCCTAATGGTCTCTCGGTTGAGAACTCCGCTCAGTCTGATCATCCCTTCGTAGCCAAACACGTCAGCATCAAAGATCAGAGAGAGCTTCTTCTCATCGAAGACCGTCACTTCAGGCTTAACTTCATTTTCGTCCTTCGCCAATGACCCACTTGGCTTCTCAGGCTCGCCGCGTAGTGCCAATTCGGCGTGCCACGATTCTTGTTCCGGAAGGTCCAGAGCGATGTCCCAATGTCCTCTTATGTCGAGTTCGCGTTTCTTCTTAATCTCAAACCGCTTGCCCCTCACCCACGTTTCGTAGATCGTAGTCTTGTCCGCAAACAGATCGCCATCGGTGACAACAAGATCGGCGAGCTTGCCCGCCTCTATAGAGCCCAACATGCTGTCAACGCCCAGCCACGCGGCCGGTACCGTCGTCAGTGCTGCCAACGCCTTATCAGGGGCCAACCCACGTCGCACAGCTTCCCGGAGCTTCGAGTAGAACTCCTTCGGCTCCTTCAGTTCCGCCGTAGTCAGCGCAAAACATACGCCCGCTTCGCACAGTCGCTTTGGATTCTCCGGGGCGCTTTCCCAATGACTTAGTTCCACCATGCCCACATCGAGAGCGTCCTCGAGCGTGTCCACCTTCGGCGCTTCGGGGAAATGCAACGGCAAGATGACCGGAAGAGCTGATTGTTTGATCCGATCTAACTGGCGATACTCATAGCCACTGCCCCGGATCCAGCCTTTGAGACCAAACTCATCAATGAGCTTCGCAGCGCGAAAAAAGCCCAAATCATCAACGACTTCAAATACGACAGGCTGGCGACGGTCGATGGCGTCCTCGAGTGCATCAAGGGCGGCATTCGCCTCAGGTGGCGCCTTGCCTTCCGGCTTCGACCGAAACACCTCTTGAGCTTGCTCATACCATTGCGCATCCAAAAACGTTTGTCGCAGCAGCGCTATTGCGCCCATCAGAGACCTCGGATACGAAGACTCCGAATTGCGTGCCCTTCCGAATCCCACGTGCTGTGCAACTCTGTCTCGCAGCAACTCCTGACTGGGCTTACCATCGCCCAGACTCACCAGCGCACTTGTTCCACGAAAAATCCCCTCGCGCGGCACGATCAACGCCGCAGTGAATCCGAGTCCCCTGAGCTTTTCAAGCCCCTTGCTGTCCGGATTGTATTGGGTGAGGGCGGAATCTTCCGGTCGCACATTTGAGTTCCAGTGCTTAGGGCCGTGTGTCGCCTCGGCGGAATTCGTCCCTTCGGAGCCCGCGGGCAATCCCAGATGGCAATAGACATCAAGCAGGCCCGGATAAATCGTCATGCCATCCATGTCCCACAGTCGGGCGTCGGCGGGGGCAGCAATCTTTGGCCCGACCGATTCAACCAAACCATCCCGGACAACGATCCTTCCTCGCTCAATAGTCTTTTCCGGTGACTGAATAATCCGCGCGTTGACGAGCGCGTGAACCCTCGGCGTATTCTCGCGCAGACCCTCCACAGGTTCAACGGTCGTCTGTGCTTTGAGGTCCGGGACAGTCAACAGTAGGAAAATGAAAAGGCAAGACACAAACATCGCAAGACTCTCTGACATCGCCTTCATAGGTAGATACCCCTTAATTTGACCGTGACCGGAACAATATACCAGTTGTGCCCTCCAACTTCCATGTATTTGCGCCCTCGGTCGAGAGGTAGTGTCAAAGCACCCGCGCTGGATAAACAGGGAAGACAGATGACGGCGAGCGCCAAAGCACGTGTAGAATACGAAAGAGAGTATCTCGTGTCGCGAATTCACCAAGGAGCGGACACCTATCGGCATCGCTGCCGAAGTGACGGATCTCGGCCATATATGCCCGGTCCACACAAAGAATTGCGCGCGCATAAACTTCGGCACATAGCCGCTTGCCGTCAGACTACGACAAGTGCCAAAGTGGAGTATGGATTGGTGACGGTTGATTATTGGGGCCAGAACCGGCTCGGCCGTGGTCGGCTGCGAGCCATGCAGCGCGGGAGATTAGCGTGTATCCTTGAAGTCGCAGGCAATATTGGTATGCTATTGCGTGATCGGACGGCTCATATTAATGCGCGGACGCAGTAGCGCCCCGATATAAGATCGGCTGAGCCAAATAGGTCATCACAAAACGTGGTGGAAATTAGTCAAACATAAAGGGAGGCTACGATGAGTGCATTAGATTCAAACAGCTCGGCCGGCGCGAAATCGCGCCGGGACTTCCTGAGGCTATCCGGACATCTGGCCGCTGCCTCGGCCTTTGCCGGTGTGGCCGGGTCCCGATGCTATGCCACGGGAAATTCGACGATTAGGCTGGCCCTTGTGGGCTGTGGGGGTCGCGGCACCGGCGCCGTCGCCGACGCGTTCTCGACCAAGGGAGGCCCGGTGAAGCTCGTCGCTATGGCCGATCTGTTCGAACAGCGCGTCAAGAGTAGCCTCGACAACCTCAAGAAAGGTTTCGCCGGCAAGGTGGATGTGCCGCCGGAACGCCAATTCGTCGGCTTCGACGCTTACAAGAAGGCGATCAACTGCCTGGGGCCGGGCGACGTCGCGCTGCTCACTACTCACGCGGCCTTTCGTCCACTGCAATTCGAGTACGCCGTCGAGAAAGGCGTCAACGTCTTCGCCGAGAAATCGTTCGCGACCGATGC
>CP070675.1:2859347-2878768 GCA_020352215.1 Phycisphaerales bacterium | reverse complement strand
CATCTGCCGCGAGAGGAGTGGAAGAACGGAGTCAGGCCCGGCCACGAATACCCTGTCTTCGAGACGGATTTCGGCAAGGTCGCGATACAGATATGCTACGACTGGTTCTTCCCGGAGCCCGCCACCATCTTTGCGCTGGCGGGTGCGGAGATCATCTTTGCCCCTACCTGGGGCAATACGCTGCCCGACGAGGGCGGCCGGGTGGACGGCGAGTCGGTATTTCGAGTGCGAGCGCGGGACAACGGCGTCTACATGGTGCCGAGCGTGTACGACGGCAACAGTATGGTGATCGATCCTATGGGCAGGATATTAGCGAGCAACCGTGGCAAGACCGGCGTCTTTTGGGCCGAGGTCGATTTGAACAAGCGCGAGCCCCTCTGGTGGGTGGGCCATTGGCGGTCCATAGGCCCGCGTCACCGCATGCCGGACACCTACGGGCCGCTGACCGAGACCTCGCAAAGGCCCACCTATTAACGTTTCGTCTGGATGATCAGGTTGCGATTGACTCCGGCACGAAGAGGGTAGGATATGTGCAAGCACTTGTTGGTTCGTGCCGTCGCGATGTGTTGTCTGTGCATGTTTGCCTTTGCGGCCGAGGGGGCTTCCGTCTGGCCGACACTGCACAGGGACTACCAGCGTAGTGGTTATGCCCCGGAGTTCGTGCGCGGGCCTTACGAGCGGAAGTGGTACCGAGACTTTCACGATGAGATGATAGCGACGCGGGTCGAGGCCATCGTGGCTGAGGGTAAATGTTACATCGGCACCTTTGCGGGAAATCTCTATGCGCTGGATGTACGGGATGGCTCAACGGTCTGGACGTTCAAGGCAAATGGGCCGATCGGGGCTTCACCGTGTTATCAGGACGGCAAGCTCTACATAGGCGCCGACGAGGGATTTGTCACGGGTCATCTGTATTGTCTCGATGCCAGCGACGGCTCGCTCGTGTGGAAGTACGATGCAGGTGCCGGGATATGGGTGTCACCCGCCTGTGATGGGGATAAGGTGTACTTCGGCGACCGGGCCGGCGTGTTCCATGCGGTCTCAGCCGCAACGGGTGAGCGCGTTTGGGCCTTCCGGACAGACGGCATGATCTTAAAGCCCGCCTCGTTTTCATTGGACGGAAAGAGAATAGTGTTCGGCTCCGAGGATATGCACGTCTATTGCGTGGACCCTTCGGGTCGGCTTCTATGGAAGTCGCAGAAATTCCATGGCCTGTCGATGCGCGACCAGGGCCCGACCATCTGGCAGGGGCTTGCGATCGTCCGCACCAATCCCGCCGATTCGTTTCATACCGTGCTTGGCCGCAACGGAGACTTACTCAAGAACATCCAGTTGTCAATACCGCGGCAAGATGGTGACAAGGTGCTCCTTGATAAGTGGAACGATCTGATCATGCGCCCCACGCCCCGGCGTCGCAAGGCAGAGCAGGACGGCATCGTGCGGTACCTGGCCGAGAACCCGCACGACCAGTGCTTCTACGCCTTCGATCTGAGGGATGGAAGCCAGCCGTGGGTAGCTCCGGTGGTGTATACCGGGGGCCTTCACAACCCGCCGACACCGCCGGCGTTCAATCCGAAGACAGGCGAGCTTTACACGTTTTGCCGAAGCGCTCTGACGTACTATCTGCGGGGCGTGCGGCGTTACAACGCTCTGGGGCGGATAGATCGCAGGACAGGCCGGTTCGACTTCTATTGGCCCGATACCGACACGGGGCGCAACTGGTATCCTGTCGCGATGATAGGGGACGAGACGCAGTCCCTATCTATGACGGGTGATTTGCTTGTCAGCAATCACCAGGGGACTCTGGGCGGCCTCGATCTGAAGTCACAGGATGTTGTCACCATCTGGGCGGGTCGTGACACGTATGGCGGCATCTTTGGGCCGGGTGCCGTACAGGGCGGTTTCGATGTGGCAAAAGAGCTGGCGAGCCAGGGCTTCCTCACGGGCATGCCGAACGAGTGGCACGGACCGGATCGATCGATTTGTGCCGTGGCCGATGGGCGCCTCTTCTGGGTAGTTGGCTCGCATGTTGTCTGTATCGGCGGGCCTGATGTGCCCCGTACCGAGACGGGGGGCGTCAAGCCTCCGCCTGCTAAGAAGAGCAAGCTGCCCTGGTGTGTTAGCGGCGGCAACGTGGCGGCCGAAAGCACCGGCGGCTTAGACGAGAGCGTTCGGAGACTTGATATCGGCGTAGATCGCGTGCGCGAGTACGCAGAGCGTCCTCCTTCGTCCACTACTCGCCATGTAGATACGAAACTCGGCCAAATCTTGCGGGCAAGATTAGACGCCGAAGTACTTGAACTGGTCGACGGGTGGCCTTGGGCGCCGTTCGTTGTGCAGTTGGGTATAAGCGGTGAGGAGCGACACTTTTGGCGGACGGCTGAGACGATGCAGATTGTGTCACTTGCCCTGCCACACCTGCCGGCTCCGACTAAGGCCAAGGCCATAGCCTTTCTCGACAAGAAGTTCGAGTCGGGTGTGCCGCTTGAAAAGCCCGTCCATAGTAACGAGGGCCAGCGACGTGAGCCGTACACCCTTGGGCCGGGAATGAAGGAGTTTGCTGCGGCCGGCAAACCCTACCGGGCAAATATCGAGGATCTTTATGCGGTTTGGGCCTACGCGCACTATGCGGACCGCTGGGAGAGAGTTTTCGAGCGGCTCGATGAAATCCAGGCAGTCTTCAGCGATTCTACGAAGGCTGGTTTTCGGTTCGATCACAAGGGGACCAACGACGAGGCCGAGCACCTCAACGCTCAGATTGCCGGTGCACTTGCGGCCGCGCGGATACTCAGTCGGGCCGACAAGTCGGAACCGGGCGAGGCGCGCGAGCTGCTTGCGGAGATGGTCACCGAACGCGTTCACCACGAGCGGGCCGATAGCGTCTTGATTCGTCCGACCAGTGTGGCGAGCAAGGGATTGCACCAGGCGAAGGTCCCGCGGTATGTCGCACTGGTTCCGGAGGTGGGTGCTATGCTGGCTGAATACGCCTCGGCGGAACTGTCCCGCAACGTTCGCGCTTTGGCAACGGGGCTGCCGGTGTGGTACCAGGCGTATGGCGAGCGGATGATAGGAGGGGAGAACTACATCTCGCCGCCTCACCTGTCGCGAGGCCTGTTCGTGGCCCTGGCCGATGGCGTGGGGGGCTCTGCCGAGGAACTGGCCGCCAAGCTCGATCAGCCGTGGTGCAAGGCTGACCTGTACTACATAGAGAAGGTGTCCGCGATCCTGCGGCGATTGGACAGTAACGTTTGAGATTGCTTCGCTTCGCTTGCAATGACGACGAGGAGGTCGGGCGCCGCGTTCAAGGCGACATCGCAGAATTAGGTTCGGTCTTCTGTACGGCGAGGGTGTAGACCGGTCTGCTTTCCTTATGGTATTTGCGCTCGAAGTTCGTACCTACCCATTCGCTGCCCTTTGCGCCGGCGGTGGGTAGGAATTCAATCTCTTCGAGTGTGTTACTCCGGGCACGGATCACAGTCTGTATCCGCTCGAAATAGTCACTGTGGTCGGTAGCGATTCTAATCTGGCCGGCGCTCCCTAAGCAGCGGATCATCTGCTCTAAGTTCGCGGGACTCAGCAAGCGTCTCTTGTGGTGACGTTTCTTCGGCCACGGATCGGGGAAATAGATGTGGAAACAGTCCACACATTCTTCGGCAATGTGGTCCCTTATGAACGCCGCCGCGTCGGTACGAATGATTCTCACGTTTGTCACGCCCCATCGTCCCATACGGTCGACGGCAAACCGATAGTACTTACGGGCCCACTCGATGCCGATGAAATCGACGTGAGGTTGGGCCTTCGCCTGGTTCAGCAGGAACGTCGCTTTTCCCGTGCCGATTTCGATGTGAACGGGACCGTGACGTCCGAAAAGCTCGGCGAAATCGATTTCGCCTTCCAATTCTTCGGCCTTCAGTGCAACGGACGCATATTCCTTAAAAACTCGGGCCATTGGTCAAATTAGGTCCATAAACGCATATCAAAATAAAAAGCAGAATATCCTATGACTTAATTGTATCCACAGACAAACGTTTGAGCAAACAGCGAAATCACCCGTTGACGAGTTGTCGCTAAAGTGACATCCCAGAGTGTTCGATATTAAGCGTTGAACCCTGTTCATGGCCGATGCGTATTTCCTTATAGGACGGAATCGCAGAGGCCAGAAAGGAAGTCTGCAGCATGATTCTTCAACTGGTCAGATCGAAGCGTCGGCAGGTTCTAATTGATGTCAATACACAGATAGATTTTCTGATAGCTGAAGGCAAAGCGTGTGTTAGAAACCACAGGAGGGTCCTAGCGCACATTCGCAGGGTCATGGCCTGGGCGAGAAGCAGGGGCATTCCTATTATCTCGACCTGTGAAATCTATCCCGAAAACAGCAATAACGGCGAGGTGCACTACTGCATCGACGGGACGGAGGGGCAGAAGAAAGTAAGCTACACCCTCCTGAACAACAAGATCAGTTTCGCGGCAGATGGTCACACCGACTTTCCGCGCGATATGTTGCGGCGGTACAAGCAAATCATTCTCCACAAACGCTGTGTTGACCCGTTCAATGAGCCCCGAATTGACAGGCTGCTGAGCGAAGTATGGGCCAACGAGTTTGTTCTGATCGGGGCCGATGCGGAAGGTGCTATCAAAGCGACTGCATTGGGATTGTTGCAGCGAGGCAAGAAGGTAACCATAGTGACCGACGCTGTGGGTGCGCACAACAAGAGAGAAGCCGGCCTGGCCTTTCGCAAGATGGAGGCGAAAGGGGCGAAGTTAGTTGAGACCAAGAGGCTCGCCGGTCTCTCCCATCTGAAGCTTGTGGGGGCGTGCGGTTGCGATAGCTGTAACGGACACAAGCGAAAGCGTGCGGCTGACACCGCGGAAGACGATTAGCCGTTGTTCTAACCACTTTTGATCATGGCATCTCCTTTCAGTTCAGACGTAGGCTGTCCACCGTATTTTGCAGCATTGTGGACGACATCCCTGTGAGTGTGCGTTCCGCAGTCACGGCGATGCTCAAGGTTTGATCTTGTCGCCAGATCCGCAGTCTTTGCTCGTTGACACGACCCCCGTGTCTTAATAAATTGCACCCTATTGTTTCGATGACGGTGTCTCCGGCAGGGGGCCGAGTGGGTTTTGCACGACGAGATACTTCTGAAAGGGCACGACATGTCGCGGGCATCGAGGATAGGCCGGCTGAACAGTATTGTTCTGATCACTGCCATCGCAGTCGTCTCAAGCGGCGGGTGCACGCAGGGCGGCGGCCCGGTTACGAAGGCATCACCGGCCGAACGCCGGTTGAACGTCGACGCAGACTACGCCGGGGGCAATATCGTGGTCGAGCGGATCGAAGGTGACACCATCTATCTCAAGCCCGACCTACGGGATACGGAAGGCTGGTGGTTCTACTGGAATTTTCGTGTTCGCGGCGCTTCGGGTCGAACGCTGACGTTTCAATTCACCGGCAAAGATCCGATCGGAACTCAAGGGCCGGCCATCAGCGCCGATTCCGGGCGGAGCTGGTCGTGGCTCGGCACCGACGCGGTCAAAGATGCCTCATTCGTTTACACATTCGGCGAGGCCGCCGACGAGGTGCGTTTTTGTTTTGCGATGCCCTATCAGCAAGCCGACCTGCAACGGCTTCTCGCTCGCTACGAGAACAATCCGAACGTGGTGGTCCGGGAACTCTGCAAGACTCGCAAGGGCCGGCCCGTGGAGCGCGTGCACGCGGGAAGACTCGATGGCCAGGCAAGGCACAAGGTCCTGCTTACGGCCCGACATCATGCTTGCGAGATGATGGCCAGCTACGCGCTGGAGGGCGCACTTGAATCGGTCTTGGCAGATAGTGACGAGGGCAGGTGGTTTCGCCGGAATGTCGAGATAGTGGCGATTCCTTTCGTGGACAAGGACGGCGTCGAGGATGGCGACCAGGGAAAGAACCGCAGACCCCGCGATCACAACCGCGATTATATCGGCAAGAGCATATATCCCTCGGTTGCTGCACTGCGCACGTTCGTCCCCAACTTCTCGAATGGGCGGTTGAAGATGGTGTTGGATTTGCATTGTCCCTATATCAGGGGCCAATACAACGAAGTCGTATACATCGTTGGCAGCCTGGATGAAGATGTCTACCGGCAACAGGTAAGATTCGGATCGATTTTAGAGGATCTCGCGGAAGGGCCGCTGCCCTACGACAATGGCGATATTCTGCCGTTCGGCAAGGCCTGGAATACCTCGGGCAGCTACGGTTCCGGCAAGAGCTGTAGCCGATGGGCAGCGGGGCTGGAGGGCGTGCGGCTGGCGGCCTGTTTTGAGATTCCGTACGCCACTGCCTCGGGCAGGCCGGTGGCGGCAGACAGCGCCCGGGCGTTCGGCCGTGACTTGGCAAGCGCGATTCGAGCTTATCTTCTGCAGACCGAAGATGAGCGGGGCGAGGAGACCACCGCGGCAGGGCCCGTCCAAGTCGGCGGGGTGTTCCCGAAAATGGCTGTGATGGCCAGAGGGCTGGGTAGTAACAGCGAGGCCGGTATCGGCGCGTTGATTCCGTGGGCCGAGAAACTCTGGGCCGTTGGTTACGTCGCCCACATTAGGGGCCAGGGACTGGGGCTCTATGAGATAAGCGATGATATGACCATGCGACGTCACCCTGCATCGATAACAGGGACGTTCACCAACCGGATGGCGCACTGGCCATCCGGACAGGCATTCATCGGACCTCATGTCATCGATATCGACGGCAACGTGCGAACGATAGAGCCCCTTACGAAGTACCGCGTCACCGCAACCGTTCGGCACCTGACCGATCCTGAGAACAAGGTCTATATGCTGGGCATGGAAGGGCGGTTCTGGGAAGTTGATGTCCATAGTCTCGAAGCAAAGTTGCTATTCGACCTCACCGAGGAACTACGAATCACAAACGCCAGAGCGCACTTCAAAAGCGCCTACACCGCACAAGGGCGGGTCGTCGTAGCCAACAACAGCTATGATGAGCAGGAGTTCCTTGGCAAGAGAGATGCCGGCCGGCTGGCCGAATGGGATGGCGAGAAGTGGACGATTATCGAGCGGAATCCGTTCATCGGCGTGGCTGGCAGCGAAGGCGGCGGCTCGTATGGTGGTCAAACCATCTACGCGACGGGGTGGACCAAGTCCTGCGTTGTGCTGCGGGTCCTCGCCAAGGGTAAGTGGCTGCGCTATTTGTTGCCCAAGGCAAGTCATTCCTGGGATCACGCCTGGAACACCGAGTGGATGCGTATCCGCTATGCTCAGACCGAGCGGCTGCTCATGGATGCTCACGGCATGTTCTACGACTTGCCGCCCTTCGCGTACGAGGGCAAGGTCTGGGGCATCCGGCCGATCTGCACTCACCTCCGCGTGGTCCCTGACTTCTGCCATTGGCGCGGCCTGTTCGTAATGGCCAGCGACCAGATAGATCATGATGAGGGTCAGCCTCAGTCCGGCCTGTGGTTCGGAAACATAGACGATCTCTGGAAGATGGGCAAGCCCTCCGGCTGGGGCGGACCGTGGTGGCAAGCACCGGTGCACGCGGGTCAGTTCTGCGACCCCTTCCTCATGACCGGCTTCGACAAGAAGGTTGTCCATTTGTCCCACGACCAGGACGAGCCCGTGTCTTTCACGGTCGAAGTGGATTTTCTCGGCAACGGCACTTGGAAGAAATACGGAACTCTGACCGTGGATTCCGATACGGGGTACGCACACCACGAGTTCCCCGACGGCTTCTCCGCACACTGGGTGCGGGTCAGCGTAGACAAGAGCTGCAAGGCAACCGTGCACTTCATGTACAATTAGTACAGCGTTTACAAGTACTGCGACTATGGGATTGCCACGCCGAGCTGCGCTCGGCTCGCAATGACACCGAAAGTCAAAAGGTGTCATTGCGAGGAGCAAAGCGACGAAGCAATCTCATAGCCCTACAGTGGCGAGATTCATGAAATCCGAGACCAGTTTCTCGTCTTGCGACGCAGGCGGTTTCAAGAGACAGTTGGCTGCTCAGCGAAGAGGGTGTAGTCATAGACTCGTCGGAAGGTACGTATCGTGGTCGAACCGGCCGCCTCTTTTGTCACGCAGAGCCGACGGGCGAAGCATCTTGCCTTATCCGGGTTAGGAAAGGTTCTCGCGCGGCGAGACTCTGTCATCCTGAGGCGAAGCCGAAGGATCTGGCCTGAGAAGGACAGGTTTTTCCCGAACGCAAGCGAGATCCTTCACTCCGCTACGCTCTCCCCGGGAGACACCTCACGGTGCGTTCAGGATGACATGCCGCGCATTGATTGATCATAATCCATGTAATACATAAAGCACGTACTTGCGGCAGAGCTACGCGTTTTACGTATGTGATTCTTTGTACAGTTAGCATGCTGGGTAATGTCTTCCGGCGGGCCCAAGATGCGATGGTACGTAAACGTACTAACTTTGCTGGGCGAGCAGAGCGGCTCCCCCTGGCCGAAGTTGACGGGAACATGAGTCGCGGTTATAGGCGCTTTCAAGATACAGTTGCGGGTCGGCGTAGACGGGGACTGCAAGGCAACCGTGTACTCCATGTACAATTAGCGACAAGGCAGCTTTCACTCGTCAGCCGACCCACGCCGATGCAGGATGAATTCGTGGTTCCAGAAGATGAGCCGGAGGGTGCTTCCTTGTAATTCATAATTCGGGGACCAGACGAACACGTCGCGCCCAGTCACCGATTCTTCTATGATCCGATCTACATCGGGGAGAACGTCTGGGGTCCAGTCTTTGATGTGGTGGACAATTTGGGTACCTTCCAGAAAATCTGACTCAAAGTAGTGGCCAAAGTTGATGGTGTCGCCATCGACCTCGTAGGTAGTGGTTCCATCTGCTTTGATGGTGGTGGTGAATTCCTCGTAGTTCATGCAGTCGATTCCCCCGATGCTCAAATCGGTGTCCCAGTCAAAGACACAGTACTCCCAGTTGTCATACACCACATCCACGTTCCCCTTTTTACCGAAAGTGGCGCGGATCTCACCCTGGACATATTTCAGCTCAAAGCCGATTGCCTTCACGTCAAGGCTGTCATTGTCGACGACCCACTCGCCAACAAGCGATTCCTCCTCCTCTCCGGTGAGGGTTACCGCGACTTCATGGTTACTCTCACCACCGCTGGGCAAATATACCCAAGCCTTAATAGTCACCTCCTCGTCCTCCTCCAGGTCGATGGGCAGGTCAACCACACCACTCACCAGCCACTGGTCATGTTCGTTTGTCGTTCCACTGGAGAGTGGCTGCGGGTCTGCCTGCACAAGTTCAACCGACATGTCCACCTGGACGTAGACCAGCACATCCGAGTTCACCTTCTTCACACCGTCCACCTGGACGAGGTAAGGTACGGCGTCAGGCTCGCCATCTCCCTGTTTTCCAACGATGGCGACCGAATCGTATGGGGGAATGGGAAGCATGGTCTCGGGATTCAGCAGGGAGACAACGTCGCGGATGCGAAGGTCACCACCTGCTTTGCGACCACTCTGGATTAACGTGTGGCCGTAACCATCGGTCTTCAAGCTTCCCAAGTTGTTGTAAGCGGTCTCGACTGTATATCCCCACTCCGACAGCTCTTCGTACAGTTTTTTGGAAGTAGCGTTCGCTCCATTTATATCGGCGGGACTGTCCCATCCGATGAACACGCTCGTGCTCCCCCGGAGCGCGTTTGCGAGATCCGTATCTTGACTGCTGTAGCCATGGCAGGTGTTGAAGAAAATCAGCGTGTTCTCCAATGGCTTCGTACCTTTTCTTCTGCCGTAGTTTTCTCTGAAGAAATCGGCTTCAAGACCCAGTTCCCAAGCTTCCTTCCCGTTCTTTCGCTTATGCGGGATGGGCACAACCCCTTTTTCTTCAATAGTCGCTAAATCTTCGGCCGTGCAATTTTCCCATAAGGCCTTCCCGAAGAAAGCCTCACAGGTGATAAAAGCGACCAGCGCTCGGCAAGGTTCCCCCTCCTCACAGATCAGTGAACCGTGAGAGTCGACGTGGATGACCTGGTAGCCGTTCCAGCCCTTGAAAGAGTCGACGTTGACATTTGCTTCCAATATTGTTTCGTTGGAGAGGTGGAGCACGCTCCCGTACCCTCTCGTACTTGCCAGGATCGCGCTCACCGTTTCCCCGTCGATGTTACCTGGTAAATCCCACTGCATGGGTGAAAGCACCAGGGCCTTTTTCGGTTCGAGATCCCCCCCCACCACGTGAAACGGGACGACCCCGTTTACAGACACAGAGTCCATTAGCGGGACTACTGCTGATTGGAGAATGGGGCGATGTGCAGAGGAAGCCGCGCCAGGGGCGCTCTGGGTAGCAAAGGCCTCCTCACGAAGGACCCATGTTCCGCGGCCTCCGTCGAGCCGGAAGCGCACCGTCAGGTCGTCGGCCTGAACCTCTGCCATGTCCACCTGCTCATTGAGCCAGGTCTCGATCTCGGCGGTCGAGTCGCCGCGCTCGAACATTGCAAGCACTACCTCACCCAGAGCAACACTTCGCTCCAGGATCTCTATGGGAACTTCTGATAAGGAGCAGGGATAACCCTCAACCTCACACTCGAGCATGACTGGGCCAAGGGAGACTACCATGTCAACGGCAGATGCAGAGGTGACATTTGTGCCTGCTGCCGGATCCTGGCTGATTACGTCACCTGAAGGAACTGTGTTGCTGTTTACCGTGGCCACTGTCCCCACGGTCAAACAGGCTACGGTTATGGCGGCCTCTGCATCTGTTTGCGTCATACCGACCACATTCGGAACATCTACGAGGTCAACATGCACGAAGATATCGTGCAGCCACTTCGCAGCCAACAGGCTGTAGTCGTTTACGTTGACCGCACCGTCGCGATTGATATCAGCAGCGGTTGGCAGCCTCTCGGTCAGCCAGTCTTCACAGAGTATCAGGAAGTCTTCTGCATCCACAACCCAGTCGGTATTGCAATCGGCTGGATCGCCTTCAGCCGATAGTGACATGCTGGCCTGAGTTGTTCCTCCGTAAGCACCAATGTTGATGCGCTTGCCGTGAGACCATAATTCTGCCTTCCAATCCGAATTGGGATCACCGGCATCTATGCACGGGCTTGTTACAGCATCTTTGACCCAAGTACCTGTCTTTGGGTTGTATCTGCCTGCTTGAGATTTGAGGTGGTAGTCGCCTCTGACCCAGACGGCCTTGGGGTCGTTTGGTTCAACCACAGTATTGAGGTCGTCCTCGTGTCCCCAATGACCAGGGTCAACGAAGCAAGGGTCAGTGTCGATGTTGCCCATGCCTTCCCAGCCGCCCTGGATGTTGCTGTAGGTGATCGTGCCGTTTAAGGTCTGGTCTGGTGTATTATACCGTAGGATGCAGTTTATCAACGTCGGGCTGCTTTGATAGTTGAACATCCCGCCGCCGGACCCCGCCGAATTCCCAGTGAAGCTGCAATTGGTCACGGTCAGGCTGCTTTGATAATTGAACATCCCGCCGCCACGCTCCTCTGCGTAGTTCCCACTGAAGGTGCAATTAGTCACGGTTGGGCCGCGGTCATAGTTGTACATCCCGCCGGCATTCCGTTCCGCGTAGTTGCCACTCAAGGTGCAGTCAGAGAGGTTTGGGCTGCCCTTGGAGTTGTAGATCCCGCCGGCATTCCGTTCTGCGTAGTTCCCACTGAAGATACAGTTGGAAAGGTTTGGGTTGCCCTGATAGTTGTAAATCCCACCGCCATACTTTGCCGAGTTCCCGCCGAAATTGCAGCCGGTCAGGGTCGGGCTGCCCCCAGAGTTGTACATCCCACCACCCATCTGGAGTCTATACGGGTCGGGCGATTCGTCACCCAATACAGGCCCATTGGCATTGCCGCCAGTAATCGTAAAGCCATTAAGCACAGCCGTCTCATCAGTGCCGCTGCCAGTGACAACATGGTAGCTGTTTTCAGCCCGAGTAGGCTCCTCCCTTAAATCTTTAGGATTAACAACCTCCCCATCATTCCCATCCAAATCCCCACTCAGAATTGTCTTATACGCCTCAACATCCCTGACATCCAATTCACCACCCGCAAAGCCACCTCTGAGAATAACACCTTTAATAAGCTGGAATGTTGCTTCCCTGTCACCTGCCCCGTTCGGCACTGCTGAGTTGCTATCAGGCGTATATACTCCCTGAGCCACCCTAATCTCAACAGGCTTGGCAGCAGAATTGGCATCAGCCAGTGCCTCCTGTAGGAACTTGTAGGCACTCTCCCAGCTTGAGCCGTCATTGGCCCCGGCAGCGTCATCATCCACGTAGATGATCTTGGCCTGGGCAGTAACGGGGCCTAGCAGCACTGCGACAGCAACAGTGATTTTCCGCAACAGGCTAAAACATCTCGCCCTACCCATCTTACTTTCCTCCCGCCCCCAAAGCCGTATTCGAGCCGGCTATGTCCGGCACAGACGACCAACCTACGACAAATCAGCAGACGTGATCCGCACTATTTCCGACAACGCACCTTACCATAATCAAGGATAATTGTCAAATTTCTCGAGAAATGGGCGAAGAGCGAATGGTGAGATGTGCAGATTCGACTCCATAGGGGGCCGTGTACTTCATGCACAACTAACAGTAAGCTCGGATGTGCCGGTTAGCTGTTGACATGCCGGTAGGATCCTGATACTTTGCGGCGCATGGGGCCGTGACAAACCGGCTCTGACTATCCCGAGGGGGAGAACCCGATACAAGGTTTGCGGGCAGATACCTCGATTCGCTATAATTTCGGCGGGACTTTGGCATCGTCATGGAATCAGAAAACTGGGAAAGGGCAAGATTGATGAACGGACGGAAAACCGAGATACCTGTGAGGCTGTGCGTTGCTTTGTTATCGTGTGCGCTATTCAGTGCGTCAGTGGCCGGGGCGGGTAACTGGCCGCATTGGCGAGGTCCTCACTTCAACGGCTCCAGTGAAGAAAAGAACCTGCCCTCAAGCTGGAGCAAGAGCGACGGAATCGCCTGGAGCGTCGAGTTGGCCGGTTGCTCGGCGGCGACGCCGATCGTCTGGGACGATCGGGTTTTTCTGTCGGGCGTCGATACCGACAGAGACATGCTGCTGGCGATGTGCTTCGACCGTACCAACGGAAAAAGTCTTTGGCAGCACGACATTGCCGAGGGAATCCGCAGAGATAGGCGCAGCACCTTCGCAGCAGCATCAGCGGTGACTGACGGGACGGTTGTTGTCTTCTTCTACTCTACCGGTGAGCTGGTGGCTTTCGATCTTGCGGGCCAGCGTCGCTGGCGGCGCAACATCTGCGAAGACTACGGTTCTTTTGCATTCCTGTGGACCTTTGCCAGCAGTCCGACCTTGTATGAGGGCCGGTTGTACGTGCAGGTGTTGCAGCGGGACGTGTCCGTACGGGGACGCGGGTCACAGGATAAGAAGAACGAGTCATACCTGCTGGCAGTGGATCCAAAAACCGGCAAGACACTGTGGCGCCAGATACGGCCGAGCAAGGCCCGGGCCGAATCACGCGAGGCGTTCACGACGCCGATTCCCGCGACCATAAACGGTACCAACCAGATGTTGGTGATTGGAGGCGATGCGCTGACCGGCCATGATGCTCGGACGGGTGAAGAATTGTGGCGGTGGGGGACATGGAATCCCAGGCGCATCACGCACTGGCGGTTGGTTCCCTCTCCGGTTGCCGGCGGCGGTGTCGTCCTTGCGTGTGCCCCCAAGGGCGATCCTATTTACGCAATACGCCCCAACAGCAGCGGCGTGCTCGACGACGGTGCCATCGCCTGGACGAGCGAAGACACTGTGATGGAGGTCTCGGCCGACGTTCCCACGCCCGCCTACTATGACGGCGACTTCTTCGTGCTCAACGACTTACGCAGGCACTTATCGCGCGTTGAGCCCCGCACGGGCAAGGTGAAATGGACCATCCGGACGCCGGGGCGGGCCAAATACGAGGCATCGCCGCTCGCTGCGGCTGGGAAAATCTACATCATCAACCATGACGGCGAGGCCGCCGTAGTGGCAGCAGCCGACGGCAACATCCTCAAGGTGATACCCATGGACGAGCCCGCCGGCGGAGAGGACGTTCGAGCATCCATCAGCGCCGCACACGGTCAGCTATTTGTGCGGACGACCCGCCGACTCTTCTGCATAGGCCAATAGGGAGCATTAACATGAAAACGAGATTCATACTTGCGACAATATGCGTGGCCGTCATTATCGGGGCGAAAGGCGTTTCCGCGAGTGAAATTCACGTCTCGAAAACGGGCAACGATTCCGGTTCCGGCGGCTTGGATAGTCCGTATCTTACGATCAATAAGGCCGCATCCACTGCTCAGCCGGCGGACACCGTCACCGTTCACGCCGGAACGTATCGCGAATGGGTCAAACCGCTTCGCGGCGGGACCGGTGAGACGGGACGCGTCACGTATCGTGCTGCACCGGGCGAGAAAGTCACTATCAAAGGCTCCGAGCGCATCACCTCCTGGACGCGCGAAGCCAACGGCGTATGGAAGGTCGAATTGCCGAACTCATTCTTCGGCGAATATAATCCCTATGCTCTGAAGGTTTCCGGGGGCTGGCTGAACTACGGCAAGTGGCATCATCGCGGGGATGTCTATCTCAACGGCGAGGCATTTTACGAAAAGCAAACGGCCGAAGAAGTCAACGAAGCAGAGCAATCCTGGCATTGTCACGTGAGCGAGGACGTGACGACCATCCGGGCGAACTTCGGCGACCGAAATCCCAATACCGAACTGACCGAGATCAACGTGCGCGAAAGCCTCTTCATGCCCGAAATCACCGGCCTAAAATACATCACTATAGACGGTTTTCATTTCATGCACGCGGCCGCGAACTGGGCCCCACCCGTTCTGGAGCTGCAAACGGGCGCTGTCGGCCCGCGGATGGGGAAGCACTGGATCATCGAGAATTGCACAATTACCAACGCCCGCTGCGTCGGTATCATCTTGGGACATGCGCCGGGCGTTGATTACAGCGACATCGACGCCTATGGGGACCACATCGTCCGCAATAACGTCATCCGCCGGTGCGGACAGGCAGGCATCGCCGGCCAGAAAGGGGCCACCCGCTCACTGATCTATCGCAATCTCATCGAGGATACCAATTACCGCAGGGAGTTCGGCGGTTGGGAAACCGCGGCGATCAAGTTTCATAACAGCGTCGATACCCTTATCATGGGCAACCTGATCCGCGGCGTGTTCCGACAGGAGCAGGGCGCCTTTGGGATCTGGATGGACTTCGCCAACCAGGGCACACGCATAACCGGCAACATCATATACAACACAGAAGCCGCCACCGTCTTCCTGGAGATGAACCACGGGCCGATTCTCGTCGATAACAACGTCCTCGTTGGGCAGGCGATCCGCAGCAATTCCGAGGCGACGGTGTTCGCGCACAATCTGTTCGTCGATTGCGGCTATGATTACACGCCCGACACCGGTCGCCGGTCTTCGTACTATAAGCCCCATACGACAATCGGGGTTGGACGCAAAACCGGCACCGCCCAGGACGACAAGTGGTTCAACAACATCTTCATCCGGCAGGGACTCGACCAGGTGAAAACGGCCCAAGGCTATGTATCGGATTACAACGTCTTTCTGGAGGGAGCGAACAAGAGCTCCTTCGGCGATGAGAACAGCGTGGTCGATCCTTATGTCACGGGACTGACCATCAAGGATCGTCCGCTGGGAGTTGCTATCACGTTCTCTGTCAATGATGCGCCGTTCCGTGTGAAGGGGCCGCAAGTTGATGCCGAGTTAGTCGGCGTCTTTCCCACGGTCGGGCAAACTATCGAGGACCGCCACGGCCATGCTATCAAGGTAGATCGCGATATCAACGGCGACAAGTTCACGCGACCAGTCCCCGGCCCGCTTGCAGACCTCAAACGGGGAGAGGATACCGTGTCGTGGGAGTATAGCGGTGCCCGGTAGCCATCATCAATTCAGCTGTCAGTTTTCGTACGGCTACAATATCCGCACCAAAGCTACCGCCCACGAGATTCTATAGCTGCCTTTGCTTGGTGGGTCGGGTGGTTTGGGAGCACGGCGCCGCACGATGTGCGGTCGGGTTGCCCATTAGCAATTCTCTCGGGCGGCCGCGGCCCGCTTTACATATTGTCTTCGCGTCACAGGACCGCCTTAATCTACGCGGGATAACCCACCGTCTGGGCGAAGAGTACCCGCTGCTCAGGCCTCAGCTTGAACTCCTTGGGCGTGTTCCTTTTGTCGCAATTGTGAAAGTGTGCGGCTAGGCCTTGCGAGGCGGCGAACAAGTACACGTTTGAGGCAATTAGACCCGTGGCGACATAGTAATAGGACTTCTGTACCTCTGGATCCCTCAGGCCCGGCTCCTGAAACGGCGCCTTCTTGTATTTGGCGATGTCCACGACGTAGAAAATATTCACCGGAGCCCTGGCTGCTGCGCGCCTTCCGGATCTTCGCCGAAAGTCACCGGCGACAACGGGCGTCAGACGGTGACCAACTGCCTCATAGAGATAGACTCCTTCGGGCAAGGCGACGTAAAGGTCGATCTCCTGCGAGTTGCTGGCCGATGCAGCCGTCCTGCCCGGCCCTCTGAATGGCTCGTTTTCTCGGTTGACGCCGAACGCTCCCCAGAGAAGATTGGACAGCGTCTGCGGAGGCAGTGCCTTCTCCCTGATGTTGCGGGTAGTTCTTCTTTCCTTGAGGGCAGCGAGTACGCTCTTGCCGCCGTCGGTCTCGGGTTTGGCAAGCGTGATCGGTTCCAAGTCCTGGGCCAAGCTCGATGCTGTTCCGGCCAGCACAGTGAATGCCGGCACACTCTTCAAGAATGTTCTGCGATTCATGCGATACTCCTTGTCGCCACATGGGCGACTACCTTATGCGTGACTATTCTACTGCCGGAACTCTACGTTCCTCCACCAAGATCTATTCCAGAGTACCGACATTTCCCGCCCCATGCAAGAGCAACGCAGAAGCCTGGGACAAAGGCCACAATTGCAGATTCAACATCAGATAACTAACAAGCATGCAGACAATGATGCCAATAATCTGAAGAATCGTTACGACTATTGCCATTTCTCTTCTTCTCTTTCAGCGCATCAAACACGCGTGGAAAGGCCATGAGTTACTTCCATTCGTCGCGGCCGCTTCTCCACCCTGTGTATCCGGGCAGTCCGTTGGGCAGATAGTCATTTCTTGCCGCCAAGGAGAAGTTTGTGGCGGCATTCCACACAGTCCGGCTCAAACGCAACGTTGGCAGATTACCCAATTGCCCAATGTTCCGTCCTGGCCAATAGCCGTGTGATTATACCGGCGGCTTCTTGTGCCAACGGTTGAGACCGCAGGCCATTACGCAGTTAGGTCATATTGTCATGTGGCCGTCGCGCGGTGCATGGCAGCTCTCGGGGACGCCGAAGGCAAATGCGGCGGCCATCCGAACCGGTCCGAAAAGACAGTTGACGGCAGGGTGAAGAAAGTGTAGTCATAGGCTCGTCAAAGCGTAAGTGTCGCTTTGACGAGTGGAAGCTTCGGTAGTGGACAAGAGAGGAGTAGTTGCCATGGAGCACAAGATGCGAGCGTTTCTTGTTGGTGCGATGGTTTTGCTTCTGTCGGTGCTTGCGGCGGGGCCGCGGCCGGCGAGGGCGCAGGATTTGGCACAGTTCGAGCAGCGGATGACGGAGTTCACCTTGGAGAACGGACTCAAGTTCCTCGTACTTGAGCGGCACGAAGCGCCGGTGGTCTCGTTCCATACCTACGCCGACGTCGGTGCGGTGGACGAGGTCAAAGGGATAACGGGCCTGGCGCATCTCTTTGAGCACATGGCGTTCAAGGGGACCAAGACCGTCGGCACAACGGATTATGAGGCCGAGGCAGTGGCGATGGCCAAGGCCGACGAGGCGTTTCTGGAGCTCAAGGCAGAACGCAGGATGGGCGACAAGGCGGACGAGGCGCGGATTCAAGAGCTTGAGAACGAGCTAAAGCAGGCTCGCGAGGAGGCACAGAAGTACTTGGTTCACGACGAATTCGAGGAGGTCTTCGTCCGTGAGGGGGGCTCCGGGTTCAATGCTGGCACGGGCTGGGATGCGACACAATACATTGTGTCTCTGCCGGCGAACAAGGTGGGGCTTTGGATGTTGATGGAGTCGGACCGCTTTGCCGATCCGGTGCTGCGCGAGTTCTACAAGGAGCGGGACGTGGTGATGGAGGAGCGGCGCCTGCGAACCGAGAGTCAGCCCACGGGTCGGCTGCTGGAAGAATTTATGGCCGCGGCGTACAAGGCGCATCCCTATGGTGAGCCAATCGTGGGACACATGAGCGACCTTGAGACGTTGACCCGTGCAGAAGCCAAGGAATTTTTTGAGAAGTACTATGGTCCGAGCAATCTGACCATCGCAATTGTGGGTGACGTGGACCCAGATCAGATAGAGGCTTTGGCCGGCAAGTACTTCGGCCGAATACCGAGCGGGCCCAAGCCGGACCCGGTTGAGACGGTTGAGCCACCACAGTTGGGCGAGCGGCGTGTGGTTGTCGAGGACCCGGCCCAGCCGTTTGTGTTGATCGGATATCACAAGCCGAACATCAACCATCCCGACAACGCCGTGTTCGATGCCATCACAGACGTTGTTGGCATGGGGAGAACGTCGAGGCTCTACAAGAGTCTGGTCAAGGAAAAGAGGATTGCAGTGTATGCCTCAGGCTTCCAGGGGATACCCGGGAACAAATACCCCGGCTTGTTCCTGTTCTATGCCGTTCCGGCAAGAGATCATACCCATCAGGAATGCGAAGAGGCTATCTACGTTGAGATAGAGCGGCTCAAGAGCGAGCCGGTTTCGCCGGAGGAGCTGGCCAAGGCCAAGACGCGGGCGCGAGCCGGACTTATACGGCAGTTAGCTTCCAACTCCGGATTAGCGGCCCAGTTGACTGCCTATGACGTCCTCACCGGTGACTGGCGGAATCTGTTCAAGCAGCTCGACAGTATCGAGAAGGTGACGGCCGAAGACATACAGCGCGTGGCCAAGCAGTATTTCACTACCAAGAACAAAACTGTCGGAGTTATAGAGACAACGGTGACGGAAGACTGATTATAGCGGGAGTGTTAAGATGAGAATGAATAAGAGAACGGCACTTAGCCTTTTTGTTCTGTCGGGCATGATTCTGTGTCTGAGCACCGGCTGTGCGCAGCAGGTCACAGGCTATAAGGATCTGAAGTACCCGACGCTTAGTGAGATCACCGTTCCGGAGGTTGAGCGGGTGACACTGAGCAACGGGATGCAGTTGTTTTTGCTGGAGGATCACGAGCTTCCGCTGATTAGTCTCTCGGCCCGGATCCGTACCGGCTCGATGTATGAGCCGGCGGATAAGATCGGCCTAGCGAACATCACAGGGACCGTGATGCGCACAGGGGGGACAACCAGTAAGACCGGCGATGAGCTCGATGAGGAACTGGAAAGCATTGCAGCGTC
>CP070675.1:2856130-2859247 GCA_020352215.1 Phycisphaerales bacterium | reverse complement strand
GAGTCCGCGTTGAAGTCACTTCCAGTGCGGACGTCGCCGTTACGCAAGCCGCTGGGGTCGACGTTTACCCTGATCAAATTCACAGTGTGGCGCCGTACACAAGCGCTGTGACGGAATATAACATCACTGTAAAGAACACCGGGAATGGCGCAGACACGTTCAACATCTCCCTTGCGTCGGTTGCATATAACCCCTCCGGGGCGAGCCATGAATGGACGATAGAGGGAAGCTTCTGGGGTACTTTTCTGGGATCCCTCATTGTCGGCCAAGTATATGCGCTGGGTATTCTGGTTCTTCCCAGGCTGTCGTTGGTATTTATTTACGTCCTGATGGCCCTGGTCTTAATTCTGCGCCCCTGGGGTTTGTTGGGAAGACCCTTGCAACGGTAGATAAAAATGTCAAAGCAAGACTGGTTTTTGATTCCTTTCATCCTGATTGTCCTGCTGATCCCCTTATCCGGGTCGCGTTTCTATGTTTTCTTGGCGACCGACATCATGATTGTCGGCCTATTTGCCGTGAGTCTCAATTTATTATTAGGCTATACCGGCCTGGTTTCCTTCGGGCACGCCGCCTTTTTCGGCATCGGGGCTTACACCTGCGCGTTGCTGATGAAAAAGGCATCTGTCGTCTTTGGGTTGGCTTTTGCCGCCGCCGGCGTCTTTGGAGCTGTGGCGGCCATGATCATCGGTTTTTTTTGCATCCGTCTCACTAAAATCTATTTTGCCATGCTGACCCTGGCCTTTTCTCAAATTGTCTGGGCGATCGTCTTCAAGTGGAATTCGTTGACGGGTGGCGACACCGGTTTTATCGGAATTGACTTCCCCCAATACCTGGACACCCCCGTCCGTTTTTACTACTTTACCTTCCTCATCGTAGCCCTTTGTCTGTATATTATTCGCAAAATGGTCAATGCCCCCTTCGGCCGCATGCTGACAACAATCCGGGAAAACCCGGAACGCACCGAGTTCATCGGGATCAATGTGAAACTCTTTCAGCTGGTTGCTTTTATGATCTCCGGATTCTTCTCGGCGCTTGCGGGGGCGCTCTTCGGAATCTTCAACCACAGTATCTTTCCGGACCTTCTTTTCTGGCCGGCTTCCGCCGAGGTGCTCATCATGACCATCCTGGGAGGGATGTACAGCTTCTACGGACCTGTCGTAGGCGCAGCGGTCCTGTTATATTTAAGACTGCAGGTTGGTTCCCAAACCCAATATTGGCCGCTTATTCTTGGAACATTTCTGGCCGTGCTCCTTTTTTTCTTTCCCGGAGGCATTATGGGATTTCTGCAAAGTCAACTTGCGCGAATCAGAGGTGCGAGATGATCCTGAGCGTCGAATATGTCAAGAAATCCTTTGACGGTTTTGTGGCGGTAAACGGAGTCAGCTTTGGGATCGAAAAAGAAGAGCTCTGCGCCATCATCGGTCCTAACGGAGCCGGGAAAAGCACGCTTTTCAACCTTATTACCGGACATCTTCCGTTAGATGAAGGAGAAGTGGTTTTCGACGGCATCGACATCTCCCATATGCATGCCTACAAGATATGCCGGCTCGGGATGGGCCGCTCCTTCCAGCGCAGTAATATCTTCCCCCGTTTAACGGTTTTTGAAAATATTCAGGCCGCCGTCCTGGCGTACCGGCGGCAGGGTTTTAACTTCCTCACCCCTGTAGGATCACTTTTCCGCGAAGAAACCGAGGAGATTCTGGAAAAAGTCGGTTTGCAGGAACTCAGCCGGGAGATGAGTGGTTCCCTGTCCTATGGATTTCAAAAACAGCTCGAGCTGGGGATTGCCCTGGCGAGTGAGCCTAAAATGCTGCTTTTGGATGAGCCGACCTCCGGGATGTCCGCCAGGGAAACCAATGCCACCATCGAACTGATCGGACGAATCGCCCGTGAAAAAGGACTCACGCTGCTGTTTACCGAACACGACATGGCAGTGGTCTTTTCGATTTCGGAACGGATTCTAGTTTTGCATCAGGGGCAGATAATTTGCGAAGGCAAGCCGGAGGAAGTGCGCAGCAATCTTGATGTTCAAAGAGCCTATCTGGGAGAAGTGCCGTGATTTTAGAAGTCAACAAGATTTACAGCGCCTACGGGTTGAGCCGGATTTTGTTCGGGGTCTCCCTGAAGGTTGCTGAAGGTGAGATCGTTTGTCTGCTGGGCAGAAACGGCGTCGGGAAAACCACCACTTTAAGGTCCATTATGGGCCTCACCCCGCCTTACACCGGATCCATCCGGTGGAAAGGCGAAGAAATAGCCGGCAAGTCCTCTCACCAAATCGCTCGGATGGGAATTGGGTTCGTCTGGGAAGATCGACGGATTTTCTCCGACCTGACGGTTTGGGAAAATCTGGATGTGGCCGTCAAACCTGGCGGGAGAAAAGGCATGGGTTGGACGATAGAAAGAGTGTTTGAGCTATTTCCGGCGCTCGAGGCGCTTCGCAATCGCCGGGGGGGATTTCTCAGCGGCGGGGAGCAACAGATGCTGACCATTGCGCGGGCCCTCATGGGCAACCCGCAGCTGCTTCTTTTAGACGAACCCTCTGAAGGCTTAGCCCCCGTAGTGATCAAACATCTGGGACAACAGATCTCCATCCTGAAAGATGAAGGAATGACGATTCTTATCAGTGAACAGAACACAAAGTTTGCTTTGGATCTCAGTGACCGCCTGTATATTCTTGAGAAGGGAGGGGTGCGTTACGAGGGAAAAGTGGAAGAGTTTCAAAAGGATGAAGCGGCCTACAAGACCTATCTGACCCTCTAACGTTATAAAACAAAGGCGAACAGTCTCAGGACTTCAAAATAATCCTCCGATTCGAAACGAATGGTGTGCGGCTGCACTGATTCGGCTCCTGGAAAAAATGATGCTTTAAGGGCCAGAGGATGATCCCTGTAGGTGATTTCAACCGTAAATTGATCGGGCAGCGACAGGCGGCATTTTGACACATCACCCTGGAGTGCGATTTTTACAGCCTGCCGGATTTTTTCTACCGCAAGATGGGGATGGATATTGATGGTTGCGTCTCCCATACCCTGTTTAACGGCCAGGGTGGTGATATTTGGAATCAGTGATGCGGCTTCTCTACAAATTCCGTCATCACCCGATACGAATACCAGCGGC
>CP070675.1:2852722-2856030 GCA_020352215.1 Phycisphaerales bacterium | reverse complement strand
AGCCTTGGAACCAGCGGTAGTAGTAATGGACTTTGCTGTCACGATAGATTTCAAAGACCTTGTTCTTGTCGGGGTCGTTTGGAAAAAACGGTTCCACTGCAGCCGGAGGATCGACCCAGAGATCACGGTTGCGCCTGGCCTGATCGAGACTGACTACCATACCATCGGCATCGAGCAAGACGCCTCGAACGTCCAGATCATAGTAATGCCAGGCGTCGTCGTACCACAGTTCCGTAGCGCAGTGATTCCACAGTTCGACGCCGAAGGAGCGCCCCTGCTCGAAGCCAATGCCTTGGAAGATGCCGTCCAGAACAGGGCCAAATATCCCGCAGTAGGCCATATTGTAGACATTCAGGATCTTGAGCGGATCGCGCACCGTAGCATACTCATCGAAGGTATCACCGCCTTCGAGGATTTCATTAAAATGGTAAAGGCCGGTCTCATAGTCGCACAGATACTTCCACACGGCCAGCGCAAGGTCGTTGCCGGTCTTGTCTTTCCACTCTGGGAACTGCCGAAAGCGCCTCAGGTCTGTTGTATCTGCCGTGTGCTCGCCGGAAATTCGGATGCAGGCGACCCTGGCCAAAGATAACTTTGGCGCGATAGCGTGCGACACAACAAGTATCACCACGCAACAAGCCAACCACGCGAGCTTCTTCTTTGCACAAAGTACCTGTATCATCTCTTTCATTGGCCTTCACCGTATCCGGGCAAATCCCATGTTCACGACCCATCCACTGGTAGACAATGATACTGTTAGCCAATTCTGTTGCAAACATTTCGGAGAATCGGACCGCCCCGCTGCCAAGCAAAGCGAGTGCGTCATGAGTCATAAGGAAACGTCATAAATCAGCTTGCATGTTTCCGGCAGGTGGGATAAAAAGATGTACTTTCGAGCCGACGAGCTGTGAGAAGGAAAGGATTCGCAATCATCTATAGGAGTCTGAAATGAACAAGACTATGGTCCGCGGTGTCGTGTCAGCTCTGCTTTTGTTGGCTGTGGCCGGGGCATCATCGCTGGTTGCGCCGGCCGAGGATGCCTCGGCGAACGACCCCAGGCCTGGAATGCGCAGCCACTTTGACCGGAACGGTTTTCTGAAAGTAGCAGGTACTCCCCGACTTATCATCGGTCTATATGAACTCCCGAAGGACGATGCGAAGCTTAGGGAAATTGCGGACAACGGCTTTAACCTGGTACGAGCACCGCAGAAAATCGATGAACTGGACAGACTACACAAGCATGGACTCAGCGCATGGATTTGCCTGGGTTCGGCCGCGAACCTCAATAGAAACGACCGTGAGGGCGAGGAAAGGCTGAGGCAGGTCATAAACAAGTTCAAAGATCACCCGGCGCTTCTGGTTTGGGAATTGCCGGACGAGGCTGTGTGGAACATCTGGTGGTCGGGCTTCAGTTGGATATTCGGCGGCCAGCAGCGTGAACTGCGGCAACACATCGAAAAGGCCAAGGCTGACGCCTCGCCGGCCCAGATCGCCGAGTGGATGTCACTGTTGAGCAAGGCTGACCGTTACGGCCAACGCAGCTTGTGGGAGCAGGCGGAGGCAATATACGACAGGCTCTGGGACCAGCTTGGAGCGAAGAATCCACAGCCGGATTGGAGGATGTCGCGCCGTGCAGCCAAGGCGGATGAGGTTACCGATGCGGTCGCCCGCGGGTGCCGAGTAGTAAGGCAAACCGATCGCAAACATATCATCTGGCAGAACCATGCGCCCCGCAATTCCGTCGCGCGACTGCGCAAATACAATGAAGCGGTTGATGCAGCGGGCTGCGACATATATCCGGTGCCGTTCAATTACGGTGTCGGGCACAGCGACCTGAAAGACACAAATCTGAGTTCTGTGGGGGCGTATACCGACAGGATGCGCGAGGCTGCACCGGTCAAGGCAATTTGGATGGTGCTGCAAGGGTTCGGCTGGCGGGACCTGAACGAGAAAGACAAGAATGACCCCGACCGCAAGAAGGGTCGGCGGCCAAGTTTTCACGAGATCAGGTTCATGGCCTACGATGCGATTCTGCATGGCTCCAACGCGATTCTTTATTGGGGAACACACTCGGTAGAAAAAGACAGTGCTCTCTGGCGCAATCTGATGAAGACGGCTCGGGAGCTTCGAGCGCTCGAGCCAGCCATCCTGGGCGAGCGGCCCGAGACGCTGCCAACGGCCGTTGCCGACGAGACACATGGCTCAATTGACGGCGAAGGGCCGCGATTGATGCTTCGCAAAACAGACAATGACTGGGTTCTGACCGCGGCAAACGAGCACGCTCAAGGCATCTCGTTCACCATCGGCAGCCTGCCGACAGAGATGGAAGGCAAGATGCTGTACCGCCTCTACTCGGACGAGAGCCAGGTCGTGAGAAACAGAGCGATCCACGATGGGATTCGTGGGTTCGGTGTTCACGTTTATGCAACGAGCCGGCGCTTTGAGAGTCGATAACCACATCTGCAAATCGTACGTGCCGGCTTGTATGGGAAAGTAGCCTGAGAATATGCCAAAGAGTACACGCAAATGATGCGTAGATCAGTACTTGTTGTCTTTGCTTTGTGTGCAGGCTCGAACTGCAGTCAGCCAACTGTGCATGCACACGGTGTGGGAAGCAAGTTCACCTCCGAGAAGAGAACGTACGTAGACTCGGCTACGGGTATCGAAGTCACTATGCTCACGACGTCCTCGGCCAGAGACAACAAGATCTATCAGACGCATCCCAACTGGACGTCCGACGGCCGTCACATCGTCTTCGTGTCCGACCGAACCGGCTCAAATCAGTATTTCGCTCTTGCCGTCGACACAGGCTCGATCGTGCAGCTTACAGATGACAGTGGGCCCGGCAACGCGTGCTTGAGCCGAACCAAGAATCGAATGTTCTACATATCAGGTCGAAATATGTGGGATCTTGACATTGATAGAGTTCTTAGTTCGGACACAAACAAGAACAGCACGGACTTTCGCCGAAATGTCGCGGAGCTTCCCTCTGACGTAAGCCTGAGCGGCAGCATGTCCCTGGACCGCACTGAGAAGGAAATCTACCTGGGAGTCCAGTACGATAAGGACTCTTGGGGCCTTTTGGCTGTGGACACAGACACGAGGAGATTTCGAAAGATAATTGATAGTGACTTTCGCGTCGGACACTGCCAGGCTCATCCTTCAAGGTCCGGCCTGATCATGTATTGCTGGGAAACAGGAGGTGACTCCGAACAGCGAATGTGGATCGTCCGTGCAGACGGTTCAAACAATGAGCCATTCTTCAAAGAGACCTACGACGAATGGGTCACACACGAGGTGTGGTGGGG
>CP070675.1:2844340-2852622 GCA_020352215.1 Phycisphaerales bacterium | reverse complement strand
AAAAGCGAGCGGTTCGCACTGCGCGGCGATGTGTTTTACTTTTATGCACCGGAGGGATTCCACCTCTCGAAACTGGGGCCATGGTTCAAGCGATCGTTTCGTGATGTGAATGGGACGGGCCGCACCTGGAGTTCTGTGGTGAAGGTGATGGAGATGGCGAGGGAGATTTAAGGATTGCACTCCACGAACACGAAATACCAGAGTATTCTAACGCACATCTATGAGGAAATACTATGGCAAACGAGAAGAAAAATAGATTACTGCCGTACGATGCGGTATCTCCTGGTTTTGAGGCGATATACACGGGTAAGAAGTCTTCATCTGAAGGCGAAAAAGTAGACATGATCACAACTATTACTTCGGATGATGCGGGTGACGAGATACGAAGATGGCCGGTTTTTTCCTGGACGTTTCCTGGTCAAGAAAAGCGGTGGGACGAGGAAATCAAGCACATCAACGACATGCAGAGCAAACTAGGGCCTCTTGATGATAACATTCGTCAGATTCGCGCCCATATCGCGAGCCTTGTGCCGTGCGATAGCGGATTTCCGGTTACTGTTGACGAATTGCTGAACGCCATCGGCCGGGGAAAACTGGATGAGCCTTCGTTTCGTAACGGATGCTGGTGCAGCGGCATGTGGTGGGAGCAGAAAACCACCCAGCCGTCTCATACGCCGAGCATGAGGATAATACGTTCCGTGTTGACAGGTTATCTCGCAGGCAAATCCAGAGAGGGTTTTATCGAGGATTTTCCCGGCGCTGCAGGATTTGTCCATCGTACATATGAATGGCTTGGGCCGCCGGCAGAGTTGACGGAAGTCCAAAAGTTGATGATGCAACGAATGTTTCTTACAGTAGACTTCTTCACCAAGGTCAGCGGTACTACGGTTAGCGGCCCCTGCTCACAATTCTCGGATGTTTCGACAATGAAGGAGGCTGAGATGCTTGGAGAGGAAGTTCTCGGGGAAGGCGGTCGCGGGGCTCGTCTCGATGCAGAAATATCCGAAAAAGCAGGACTACCACAAATCCATCCACGGTGGGATCCGAAGTTCCAGGATTACCTTGAGAAGCTTGACGATCCTCAGAAGAAAGAATTGTATAGAACCTGTTGCGCCATAGCCTCTGGCGTTTACACCTTATCTGATTGCCATCACAACACATTTCGCCTCATCGAAAACTGGATTCATGGTATTGGAGCGGGAAAATCGAGCATTCCGACTCGTAAGGCCGGAGCAGAAAGGGAAAGAATGGGGCACCTGCTGTTCGGTTATGTCCTTGGGCTGGATAAGTGGTTGGTTGGTGTGCCGATGCAGTTCTTACTTCTCGATTTAGGGCATATCGATATTGGCTTTGAAGTTAAAAACGAGGTACTCCGGGTATATGCATATCTCGGTGAAAAACGAACCCCGGTGAGAGAATGGCTCGCCGCCTGTTTGTGGCACAGCCTTATGTACAATGTCATGGACGCTGACAACCCTGCTGGTCTCGTTTGCCACAAACACTTTATAGAAGAAGCTGGGAAAGCCGGCATTAGCCTGCGTGAGTGGATGGACTCGGGCCTGTCGGCCGGCAAGCAAATAAGAGAGCCGGAGAATCCCTCCTGAAAGCAAGCAAATTGGCCTGCTGTCGAGAAGCGTAGTGAATGTTCGGTAGGGAAAGATGAAGAAGACATCCGAATACTTGAGGACCAGGAAGTCACGAGGCGAGCGCATCGCGATGCTGACCTGCTATGACTTCCCCACGGCGCTGTGGGAGGAGCAGGCGGGTGTGGATGTCATGCTGGTCGGGGACAGCGTGGGCACGAATGTGCTGGGCTATGAGAGCGTGCGGGAGGTTACGCTGGACGATGTGATTCACCATGTGAAGGCGACGCGACGCGGCGTGAGCACGGCGTATCTGTTGGCAGATCTGCCTTCTGGAACGTACGATGAGGCCGCAGACGCCCTGCTCCATGCGGGAGCCCTGTTGCGCGCCGGTGCGGATGGGGTGAAGCTCGAAGGGTTTCGGCCGGAAATCGTTTCGTACCTCACCGACCGTGGCGTCGACGTCTGTGCTCATCTGGGATTGAATCCGCAGGTTCACGAAAAGCACGCGCTGCAAGCGAAGACTGCGGATGCGGCGTTGCAGTTGATCGACGAGTCGGCGGCGCTCGAGGCGGCTGGAGCGTTCATGATTGTGTACGAGCTGATTCCGGAGGAAGTGGCCCGTGAGGCGACGCAGCGACTGGGCATTCCGACGATCGGCATCGGAGCGGGCCGCTATACTGATGGACAGGTACTCGTAGTTCACGATGCGCTGGGGGCCAATGCATTCGAGTTGCGGCATAGTCGGAAATACGAGGACCTCCGAGGACGTGGGACGCAGGCCATGCGAGCGTATGTGGAGGATGTGCACAGTGGCCGGTTCCCGGAGGCAACAAACGTCCGGCACCTGCCCGAAGCGGAGGCGGCGTTTGCGAGACGTGCCCGGCGCCGCGTGCAAGACGTTCCATCCGGCAGGAACGCTTCGGCACGTCCTGCGGACCCTTCCCGGGAGCAACAAGACTTCGATGAATGGTGCGGCCATATGGCGTATCACGAATAGACGAAAGTTAAGAGTGAATTGTCAAACAACTAAAACAGGAGAGATCTGAGATGACAAGGCTATCAATTCTATTGCTAGTTGTAACGATGAGTTTAAGCTCATTGCCGATAGATGAGCAAGAAAGAGGGATAGCGAAAGAAAGTAGATCAGCTTCGTTTCAGCCGAAACCTCTTGACGACGAATGGAGCAAGTGGCTTGTAGGCGGGTGGAAAGTCGTTTCGGGCGAATCGTCGGTTACCGACGAGTTGGGAAAAGTGGCTAAAATCGATGTAGATGAGGAAGATACAGGCGGCATCGAAATAGAGTTCGGTTTGAATGGGCAGTTCCTAATTATGAGAGCAAGTAGCGGCGAGATGACTAATGAGCAAAAGAAACAGATTAAGGATGCGTTTAAGGAGACGACAAACGCTTCTGATGAAGATATTGAAAGATTTCTGAGTATGCCTTACAAATCGCTGACAATACAAACCACCGATCCTAAAACCGGCGAAGTTATTGGATATTTGTTTGATAGCCAGCGTTGTATAGCCGAAGGCAGAGGCAGACGCGAGGGGCATAAAGAAATCATAGAATGGAAATGGTCTGCGACCGCCCAAGGGGCTTCAAGTGTAAGCATCATAGAAAAGATCAACGACAAGAACTTCACCTATGATCACAAATATACTCTGCCCAACGGTAATACAATGGAAGACAACGCTGAATTTGCTCGCAAGAAGACAAAGACCGAGAAGTAAATCTAAATCAAAATGATCTATGGAGATCAACATGATCGAAGAGGTTGTCGTTGAACCAATGACGGAAGAATTTATTCTATGGCGCTGTCTGCATGGAGGGCCGCTTTCATGCAAGACGATCGATCTATTGCCGGAGGCGTTTAGGCTGCAATTGGAATACTTTCGAGCGCGGAACGTGCCGCTCTTAAGAAAGCTCATCCAAGCGTATGGCACTTGCGCTATTCTCGCGCGCGACGGCGAGATGGTCGTAGGACAGCTTCGTTTCTATCCCAAGGTGCTCTGCGCTATGAACGGCGGATACCTGTGTCTTCAGCAGGATCATCCGTTCGGCCCAGCCGATGGATTTGTCGACAGCGATTTTCCCGAACCGCCGGCCATCGAAGACAAGACACTCTCTGTTCATTGCCTGATGACAGGGAGTTCTCAACAGGCTGAAAATCCTTACCAGCGAAAAGGTATCGGAACACGCATGGCCAAGACCTTGATCCGATGGGCCGAGGCAAACGGTTGGGAACATATTGAAGCCGATGCCTTTGAGGATATCCCCTGGATCTATGAGGTCACGGGAAGCGCGGGCCATACGTTCTGGGAGAAGCTGGGATTCCATATCGCCGACAGGCATCCCCATCCACATTTGCAGGGCCATGACGAGTTTGTGCGGAAGCTTGAAGAGCAGGCAAAGGCGGTTGGTATTTCCCCCGAAAGGGCGAGGGACCGGATTGTCATGCGTCTCGACTTGGTATGAAAATGACGGATAGTGATACGATGGATGGAGAGTTAGGAGATGAATTGTCACATAGCCGAGCTCTTGACGAATATCATAATATACTGGATTACTCGGACCGCCACCTCGTCCATGCGTCTGTAGTATGAAGTTCGCAGAACGCGGTGGGAGCTTATTCCCGATGAAAAGATCACCGTGCCTGCGGGATTCACCTTGCCCCGACTTGAGCCACAAATCCCCCGAAAGCAGATCGAAGAATCTTTCCGTGTGACTTGCTGGAACGCCATGCCGTCAGGCGGGCACTTTGCCGCCCTGGAGGAACCGGGACATCTCAGCTATTACCCGGAAGTATGAACAAGGAGAAGACGGTTATCCACCGTACAATCCGCGCATGAGGGTGGCTCTTTTGTTTTATGCCTACTGTCGTGGCGTTTACAGTTCGTGCAAGATAATACAGGCCTGCGAAGAGAGGCTGACATTTAGGCTTATTGTCGGCGATGACATACCAAATTGGCGCTGACAGCTCGACGGGCTGCATCAAGCAATATTCTCCGGAGAATCGTCTCACAAGCCCGATGGCGAGAATTCCTGAATAACCGCTTTTGACAAGTCGCGGAAATGACGATATAATGTGAGAGAAGGTCGAAGTACTAAGATCAGAGGAACGCATATGGAAACAAACGATGCTCAGAGACAAGATGAGAAGCCCTGTTGTGATCCGTCAACAGGTGGGGATTGTTGTTCAGCCGGGCAGGCCGGCGGTGGCGGCAGTCGCGGCAAGAGTCTGAGGACGGCGCTCTTTGTCGTTGTGATACTGCTGGCCGGGGCAGTGGCGGGCCATTCGCTGCTGACGCGGAACGGCCGGGCCGGCGGAGCCTCGGCCTGCGCGCCGGGCTCGTGCGCACAATTCGTGGGGTGTCAACAGGCGACCGGGACGGCCAAGGTATCATGCGGCGTGACGCTGGATTCACTTGCGTCTCTTAACGGGCTGGCCGCAGATAAAAAGGCCGTGTTCATTTTGCTGCCCGGCGAGTCGCAGGAGCAGACTGACGGGGCGGCTGCTCAGATCGAGCGTGTGATAGGGACGATTTCGGCCCAGGATGTGCCGGTTGCTTCCTTTACGATGAACAGGGATGCGCCCGATCACACGCTGCTGGTTGACAAGCTCGGGATCACATCTTTTCCCAGCGTTGTTGTGATGGGCAAGGGGTATGGCTTGGCAACGGTATCCGGCGAGGTAACCGAATCGGAGTTGCTTCGCGCGTTCGTTACGGCGTTGACGCCGATGTCATGTGGCCCTGGCGGTTGTGGACCGGGCGGCTGCTGCCCCTCAGGCGGTCCTCAATAACCGGAGGACCCAATGCAGCAGTGGATCAATCAGACCCTCGACTCCGGGGCATTTGGCCTGACGGTCCTGGCGGCTGCATTTCTGCTTGGTTTGATCAGTTCAGTTGCAAGCGCCTGTTGCACGTTGCCGGTATTCGGGACGATAGTCGGGTATGCGGGTACGCGGCAGGACAATACACGTCGCTCGACCCTGCTGGCCGGCCTGTTTTTCATGCTGGGAACGATCATTGCCCTGATTATCCTTGGGATCTTCGCGGGCTTTGTGGGTCAGGTGGCGCAAACGACCCTGGGCAGATACTGGAAGCTCTTTGCCGGCGTGGTCGCAATCTTGTTGGGGCTGGCCGTGCTGAACTTGCTGCCTTTCAAATTCGCCGCTGGGAAAGCCCCCAGAGCACGACCGCAACTCGGGGGATTCTTCGGCCCGGCCGTCTTTGGCCTGGCGGTTGGCGGTACGGTCAGTGTTACTTCGATGTGCTGCAACCCGGGGATTTTCATAGTGATGGGTGTGGTTATTTTGAAGGGCTATTCACTGTGGGCGGTGACCATATTGATCGCCTATGCGATCGCTTTTAGTCTGCCGCTGACCGTGCTTGTACTCGGCGTGTCCTTCGGCAAAATGGCCGTCAGAGCAAAGAAGGTCGAAACAGCCATAAGATATGTCGGCGGCGCGGCACTGATAGCGGCGGGCTTTTATTTCCTGGCTACATTGTGAAAACCCAAAGAATTAGAAATCTGTCATTCATAGAGCACAGCGGCAGAAAGATTCCAAAAGTGCCAGCGCAGCTTCACTTGTCCGATTGGATCGGCACGGCCAAGGTTCGCTGTGGTATCGGACGCATGAACTACGCGGTCGATCCGGGGCTCTATGCGGTCGGGGATCCCGATGGCGATTCTCCGGTTTTCGTCTCGGCCAACTACAAATTGAGTTTTGACGCACTTCGCAAAGAGCTCGGCGGACTTGACGGGTGGATACTCGTCTTGGACACCAAGGGAGTTAACGTCTGGTGCTCGGCAGGCAAAGGGACATTTGGGACCGACGAGATAGTCAATCGAGTCGGAATCGTCGGGCTCGAAACAATCGTGAACCATCGCCGACTTATTCTTCCCCAGCTGGGTGCCGTGGGCGTGGCGGCGCACAAAGTGAAAAGCGGCTGTGGGTTTTCAGTGGTCTATGGTCCGATCCGGGCGTGTGACATAGTTGCTTTTATGCAGGCCGGTATGAAGGCGACGGACCAGATGCGTCAGGTGCGATTCTCATTCTATGACAGGCTTGTGTTGCTCCCCGTGGAGTTCGTGGCCGGTGCAAAGTACGTACTCTTTGCGATGGCGCTATTCTTCATTATGTCTGGGATAAGTGCACGAGGATATTCGAGTGGTCTGGCGCTGCATGATGGGGTGCGCTCGATGTTCAACCTCTTCGCGGCATACGCAGGCGGGGCCGGAATAGGCCCGCTGTTTCTTCCGTGGCTACCTGGAAGGAGTTTCTCATTCAAAGGTCTCATGGCGGGCTTGTTGGTGGGTTCGGTTTTGGCTCTTTTGGGGCTTGTGGGAAGTGGTGCCGAGAAGGTTGCCTGGCTGTTTCTTGTTGCAGCGATCGCATCATTTGTTACAATGAACTTCACCGGCGCCTCGACGTATACGTCCTTGTCAGGCGTGAAAAAGGAGATGCGCGTAGCAGTGCCGCTGCAAATAGCTGCAGCGGCTCTCGGGCTTGGCTTGTGGATAATCGGCAGATTCGTTTAGTGGGACCGTGAAAGATGAAGGGGCAGGAATACCTCAGAAACGTTGTCACCCTTGAGTTGGACAGCGACAAGTGTGTTGGGTGCGGGCTGTGTGTTATCGTCTGTCCCCACAGGGTTTTCGAGATGGGCCAAGACACGGCCGTTATCGTCGACCAAGACGCGTGCATGGAGTGCGGTGCATGCGGGTTGAACTGTCCGGCCGAGGCAATCGACACGAAGTCGGGGGTTGGCTGTGCTTATGCGGTGCTGAAAGGGAAACTCACAGGGGGCGAGGCGGACTCCTGTTGCTGCGATGAATCGGACAGCGACTGTTGCTGACCTGCATATCCACGCGAGTTTTGTCACACCGTTCGGCCACCTCATATCCCGGCGCTAAGCCGGCTGATAAGTGCCCGGCGTTGGCGCAGAAGATACCTTAGATGCCATTCTGGAGATCTGCAATGAAAAACAGGAATATGGTTTTGGCGGTGGTCGTCCTGCTTGCCGGCTGCATGGCAGGTCAGAGGCTGGTAGACGCCCGCGGTGACCTTGCTGAGCCCAGCAAACTGGGAGTGCTCTGGACCAGTGGCGATCCCGATGTAGCACACAAGGTGTGCTTGATGTACACTCATGCGGCGAAGAGGGCGAAATGGTTTGATGAAGTTGTTCTGATCGTGTGGGGACCCTCCTCAAGACTCTTGGCGGCGGACAAAGAGCTTCAGGCAAAGGTCAAGGCGATGATGGCCGGCGGTGTTGTCACGCAAGCGTGCGTGGTGTGTGCGGACATGTACGGGGTCTCCGACGACCTGCGAGAGATGGGCATCGAAGTGAAACCCATGGGAAAGCCGTTGTCGGACATGCTCAAAAGCGACTGGAAGGTTCTGACCTTTTAGATCCGGAACCACGCATCAGATGTTCTGTCCATGGGTGACGTTGCAGCGAGGAGCTCGATCAGTTGCTCTTGCCGAGTCGGCCGAGTGAATATTTGATGGCACCTTGAGAGCATGTGTCGACACAGCTTCCACACAGGATGCACTCGGAGTTCCGCATCGATTCGGCCTGCACCATCTCCATTACGTCAAGGCTCATGGGACAGACCTTGCTGCACTTCTTACACTCGATGCATTTGGCTTTGTCCGCTTTCAGCCGCAGGGCAGGTAGTGACAGGGCGTT
>CP070675.1:2835609-2844240 GCA_020352215.1 Phycisphaerales bacterium | reverse complement strand
ATATCAGAGACAACCTGAACTTGGCTATAGGACCGATTCTGAGTGCTGGATCGGTCCTTGCCTTATGCACCGAAGCGTCTTAGGGTTGGTCATTCTATTGGCGAGATATACAGCAATATTGGTGACAACACAACCGCCAAATGGGGCCTGGAGCATCTATCCGAAAGCAATTCTAACGAATGACATAACGTACGCAACGCTGCTCGTTTCAACGTTTGAGAAATGCAGTAACTTCAATCATGACAAAGGATTCGAGGCCTGACCGTAAAACAGCCAAAACAGTATGTACCGTTTTGAAACGGCATAAGACGATAAAAAAATATGTGGCGTGATTATGTCTTGATATGTAAGTCATTTAATTGATATGATTCGCAACTCCCCGAGTGGGGCTCGAATTCGCCTACAGCGGATCTTCGACCTACAACCTAGCGGTTAATCCGCCTTCGGCGGACTCGCACTGCCTAGATTCGTGGCGATCCACTGCCTGCCAATGCCGGACTTGAGCCATTTCTCACGCTGCATGGCCTCAGAACGCGTGCGATGCAGCTGCTGGTGAACTAGTTTCCATGGGCCGGCGTTTCTCGAAGTATGCTTTCGAGGATTGTGTCTGGGGCAGTTGTGCTCGGCGACTCTCCGATCTAAGTCGCTGGTCTGACCAACGTACCGCTTGCCCGTCGAGACGCTCTCGATAATATAGACGAAATACTCCACAACTCCCCGAGTAGGGCTCGAACCTACAACCTAGCGGTTAACAGCCGCTCGCTCTACCAGTTGAGCTATCGGGGAATCCCAATCAGCCAAAACAGCCCAAAATGTTCGTTGTGGCGAGTAATATCGGCCTGATTATCCCCAAACATCGCCCAGATTTCAACAACTTTGTCGAGATTGCTCGATTGTTTTTGCCGATAGAAGGGGAAATCGCCACGACGCTGGACAGATGGACGAGAATGTTGTAGCGTACGCGATTTACGAGAATCAGGCTGGGCTGGCCCGCAGTATACCTGACGCAGAGCACCGCAGTTCCGGTACGGCAGCGCAGATTCCGGCGAACAGCAGGCCGCTTCAGCGCATCTCATAGGGTTTGGTCGGGTATTATGGGTCCCGGAATTCGTAGGTTGCTATCGTAAACATGGCCAGAGACATACTCAACGTTGGAGGCTTCAGCATAATCAAGCGTATCGGGTCCGGCGCGCGCAGTACAATCTACTCGGCTACGGACGAAGAGGATGGGACAATCGTCGCTCTCAAACGCGTCATACTCGAAAGACCGGAGGACGTGCGTGTCTTCGAGCAGACCGAGACGGAATATGAAGTAGCCAAGCGGATAGACCATCCCTACGTCCGAAAGTGCTACAAGCTCAGGAAGATCCGCAGCATGTTCAAACTGAGAGAGCTACTGCTTTCAATGGAGCTGTTTGAGGGCAAGACACTCGAAGACTCCCCGACTCTGAGCCTCGGCGATGTGCTCCTGGTATTCAGAATGGTCGCTGGCGGGCTCAATGCCATGCACCAGCAGGGATATGTTCACTGTGATATGAAGCCGAACAATATCCTTCTGAGCAAGGCCGGCTCCATCAAGATTATCGACCTGGGCCAAAGCTGCAAAATCGGCACAACCAAAGCTCGCATACAAGGCACACCGGACTACATCGCGCCGGAGCAAGTCAAACGCAAGCCACTGGTTCCAAAAACAGATGTCTTTAACCTGGGGGCGACCATGTATTGGGCGCTGACGGGCAAGAACATCCCTACTCTCATTCCCAAAACGAAGAACGGCATCCCTCTTGCCACATCCAAGAAGTGCCCGACTCCGCGTGAGCTAAAAAGACAAATACCTGTCGGCATCTCAAACCTCGTGATGGAATGCGTTAGAGAGGATCCAGCCCAACGCCCTCGCAATATGATGACGGTCGTATCGAGGCTCGACCTGATAATCCACACCATATTTGGTGGTAGAATAAAAGCAAACAAAGATGCCTCAAACAATAGTTGATCTGCTGAGCAAAGGGGTACAAGCAAACAACGCAGACAAGTTTCGGCGCGGCAACCTGATCCATTTGCCTGGCGAGGGCTCACTCATCGCCACTGGTGACATTCACGGGCACAGGCGCAACTTCGAAAGGATAGTCGCGTTCGCCGATTTGCCTAATAACCCCAAGCGGCATGTCGTCGTGCAGGAAATCATTCACGGCGGCCCCCAAGATCCCGACGGGGGCTGTCTGTCCTATAGACTGCTCTTTGATGTCGTCCGCTACAAGCTGAGTTTCCCCGACCGAGTCCATATTGTATTGGGTAACCACGATACCGCGTTTATCAATAACAGCGAAGTGATGAAGAACGGCGAAGAGATGAATCGCTCAATGCGACAAGCCCTTGAGCGAGAATTTCAAGAAGCCAGCAGTGACATCGAATTGGCCATAAGGCAGGTTCTATTCTCCCAGCCGTTGGCGGTCAGGTGTGAAAACAGGATATGGCTGTCTCACTCGCTGCCCAATGCTCGCTCGGCGGAGAAATTCGATCCGAAGATTTTGGACAGGAAACTTAAAATAAATGACGTGGTCAGGCCCGGCTCAGCCTATCTCTTGACCTGGGGCCGCAACTTCAGTCAAACCCTGCTCGACAAGATGGCCAAGCTTCTTGATGTTGATGTCTTCATTCTCGGCCATCAGCCGCAGCAGGAGGGGTGGCGTCAAGCAGGCGAGAATCTGATTATAGTTGCATCCGATCACAATCATGGCTGTTTGCTCTCGCTCGACCTTGCAGAATCATATACTGCCCTCCAGTTGATCGAATCCATTGTGCCGCTGGCTTCCATATCCTGACAGGCCACCGGAGGACCTACGAGGGTTTGGCTCAGAACACCTGCGACTCGGCTTGGAGAAATTGCTGGAGTTTCCCACAGATTCGACTATCGTATACGTCCGTTCTGGTGCATACGTGTGTGCTGACGTTGGGTCCAACATCAGTCGATTCTAATACGAAGAAAAGGAATCAATTCCGGATGGACCTCTATTACTACATAATCCTCTTGGTAGTCCTGCCACAGTTGCTTTTTCTGATCCAGTCCTTCTGCAACTATCATTACGCTCTGACTAAATACCAGCAGAAACGCTCATCGTATCAGCCCAGCACCGTCGTGATCGTCCCGTGCAAGGGCCTGGACTCGGGTTTTGACGCCACTGTCGCCTCGTTCTTCAATCAAGATTATGAAAACTACCTGCTGTGGTTCGTGGTTGAAGATACGTCGGACCCGGCCTACGAGCGACTGTGCGAATTGAAGGACGAGCTGAGCGCGGGTTCCAAGGCGCTGGACGTGCAGATATTCCTTGCAGGCCGCGCGCAGGGTAGCAGTCAGAAGACTCACAACTTACTCCACTGCTGCCGGCAGATCGCTGACGACATCGAGATTCTCGCCTTCGCTGACTCTGATATTTGTGTTCGCAGTGATTGGCTTAGCCACTTGGTCTGGCCGCTCCGCCGTCCCAAGCACGGTGCATCCACCGGCTACCGCTGGTTTGTCCCAACAAAGAACAACCTGGCCAGCCTGGCCCTATCAGCAGCAAATGCCAAGGTCGCGCAGCTGCTGGGCAACACCCGTTTCAACCAGCTTTGGGGTGGCTCGATGGCAATTCGTGTGGAGGTCTTTCGCCGAGCGGGCATTGACAGAATCTGGTCGATGGCCTCCACCGATGACTTGTCGTTGAGCCGTGCTGTCAAGAAGGCGGGTATGAAAGTGGCATTCGTTCCCGCCTGTCTGGTGCCTTCATACGAATCCACCACTTGGCGCGGTCTTTTTGAGTTCGGCCGGCGACAGTTCCTGATTACGCGCGTGCACGCCCCGGCGACATGGTGGTTCGGGCTATCCGGCGGCCTCTATTCGGTACTGGGCCTGTGGGGCTCGCTGTTTCTGGCAGCATACACGGCAGTCACCGGACACAAGAGCCTGCCGGTCTTCGCGGTTATCGCTGCGGTGTTCGTCGCGGCCCAACTGACCCAGGCCATACTGCGCCAGAAGATGATCAGCAAGTTACTCAAAGATGATTTGCCGCGGATGAAGCCGGCCATGGTCGCCGATATTCTTGGTTTTTGGGTCTGGTCGTTACTCTTCTTGCTGCTTTTGATCTCTTCGGCCTTTAGCAGAACCATCCGCTGGCGAGGAATTCGTTACAAGCTGCTCAGCCCTACTGAGACGATCATTATCGATCGCCGATCATAACGGCCAAGCGCCCGGGTCTCCGCACTGGGGTGCATCGCAAGATTTGGGACGACGGGGAACGTTGCCTCGATCAGTGGCCAGCACACAACACTTGACAAAACGAAGGCAGTCCTGAAGATCGATGCCGACACGTCGGTGCAGGTTAATAGGAGGCACGAGCATGACCCGGACCAAATCAGTCCTTCGAAAGGCGCTGGTGCCTGTCGCTGGAAGAGGCACGCGTTTGGCGCCACTGACAAGGGTGGTACCCAAAGCCTTGTTCCCGCTGGTCAACAGCAGTGGCCTTGTCCGCGCCGTGTTGCACGTCATCCTTGAACAGGCAACGAGGGCCGGAGTTGAACAGATCGGAATCGTTGTTTCTCCGGAACATCGCAAGATGCTACAGCAGTATGTTGACTCAGCTAAAGAATGCGACGCCGGCGAACTGGCCGCCGCTCACGTTGAGTTCATCGTTCAGCCTCGCCCGAGGGGCTTTGGTGACGCCGTACTAAGAGGTGCCGACTTTGTCGGGGACGAGCCATTCATGTTGCTGCTGGGCGACCACCTGTACCTCAGCAATCGCAACCAGCTGACTTGTGCAGAACAAGTAATCAGGGCATTCAACACCACCGGGGGAGTAGCCGTGGTTGGCGTACAACCGGCGCCCGCGGGCGAGCTGTCCAAAGTCGGCGTTGCACGAGGAGTCAGTATTCGCGGCCGAATCTATCAGTGTACCGATTTTGTGGAGAAGCCCGACCTTCAGGTGGCCAAGGACCGACTGATAACAAGCGGAATGCCCCCGGACACCTTTCTTGCACACTGTGGCATATATGTGTTCACACCGGATATCTTCCGCTGTCTCTCAAGCGTCGGCAGGGCAGTCCAAACGGCAGGTCGGGCAGAAGTGGAGTTGGCTGAGGCCCAGACGATGCTGTTGAATAGCCATTCTGAGGAGTATTTCCTTGTCAAGATTTCAGGGCGGGCATACGATGTGGGAACTCCTGCGGGCTATGCTCGCGCCTGCGCTGTCTTCAGACAGAGAGGGTAATGGATCGGCATGGCCGTTTACGATCTTCTGGGAGTTGTTTGGATCAGGTCAGAGTGAACAAGATATGAAGCCCAACTTCAAGAACGCCGTTAACAAGAGCATCAAACTGTCAGTGCCAGGGCGACTCTGCTTGTTCGGTGAGCACAGTGACTGGGCGGCTGACTACGGCATCCATCGCGGCTTCTGCATTGTGATTGGCACCGACCAGAGCATTTCGGCTGTGGCCGAACCCAGCGACCGGTTTGTTGTAGAGACACAGCTGCCGGACAGTCTGGGTCGACCCAGCGGCAGAACACGGCAGATGCGCTGTCCTTGGACCGCCGATCATTTGCTTGCTGCTGCCAAAGACCAGACGGAGTTCTTCAGGCACTGTGCCGGTGTGGCTTTCGAAATACTGAACAGGCTGGAGGTTCCCGGCGGGGTTAGAATCCGCATAACAAGGATGGACTTGCCCCTGAAGAAGGGTGTCTCCAGCTCGGCGGCCGTCTGCATACTTGTGGCAAAGGCGTTCAACGCGATTTATGGGCTCCGAATGTTCCCCCACGAAATAATGGAACTTGCCTACAACGGCGAAAGACTGACCGGTAGCCAGTGCGGCCGGATGGATCAAGCGTGCATATATGGCAAGACTCCCGTGCTCTTGACATTTGAGAAGTCACACGGCGTACGCATCGAGCCCATCTTCTGTTGTCACGATATACCGATGTTCTTTGTGGACCTTGCCGGGAGCAAGGATACGGTGAGAATCTTACGGGACCTGGGCAGTAGCTACTCCGAGAGCAAAGACCTTCAGAGAGCATTAGGTGAGGAAAATGAGCGAATAGTGCGCTCAGCGTACGAGGCGATTTCGACTGGCGAGGCCGCTGCTCTGGGAAATCTCATGGTGCGCGCCCAGGAGAATTTCGACAGTCTTGTCTCGCCCCACTCACCTGAACAGTTGAGAAGCCCCCTACTGCACAAAGTGCTCAATCTGAGTCCTATTCGCAAACACGTCTACGGAGGCAAAGGTGTCGGCAGCCAGGGAGACGGCACGGCACAGTTTGTGGCGCGAAGTATCGCTGATCGAGATATGGCTATGGCGACGATTGAGGCCGAATTTCCCCAAATGCGGTGTTTCCCGCTCACGATCTCGAAGAACACGTCGAGCAATGGCACCCCTCTTGTTTCTACTGCTCTGCCGACTCCGGAAGTCTGCCCAGAATCTTCTTGATCTTCTCTGCCCTGAGCTTCCTCAGCTCTTCGGTAAGGTCGCTCTCCCGCAGCATGAACTCGATATAGTACTTGCCGCCGTCCATTGGGATACTGATCTTGCCCACGTAATCCCCACCTGCCGCCCGCCCATGAGCATCTTTCTCTGCGGACTTGCTGACGGATGGCCTTCGCGGGTGAATCGGTCCCTGGACCGTAGCTATCCTTCCGTCTGCCTGCATCGAGATATCCCCGCCCACCGAGACCACAATGTTGCGCAGGGCCTGCTGGAGTTTCATATTCTGCATAGTGACAGAGATGGGTTGTTGCAGCCAAGACGGGTCGGACTTGTTCACCAGCAGCTCCACGCCTGCCCAGTCCGCAAGTCTCTGAATGACCGTTTCTTCCAGTTCATCCTTGAAAGAAATATCAACGACCTGATTGAGCTTCGCCTGCGCAAAATCATACTCATCTACGACGTGAATCTCGACCACCCCCCCGGCAAAGTCCGGGCCCGCAATGTACCACCGATCCCCGAGTGAGTTCAGCATCTGCGCCAGGGCCATCCTTGGAAGCGCCTGGTCACCTGACAGACCTTTCCCAAGCTCCTGCAGAATGTCGCTCAAGTCAGAGTAACGGTCCAAGGGCAAGATCACGGCAGGCTGTCCTAAGACGTTACTTATCATTGGTTTCAGGAGCGCCCCTGGATCGGAGCCGCTTAGCGTGAAGACCATTGTGTAGGCCCCCTTCAACAGCTCCAACTCCACCGTCGTTGGCCGGCCAAGTATGTGCTCCAACTCTCGCCGGGGGTATATCGTGACCTCTTCTTCACCGACTGCGTACCGCATGAAGAAGGCGTTCAGCATCTCAGTCATGCTCTCGGCCAGCGGCCCCTTCAACGTCACGGAGAGCCTTGTTGCCTCCCCGTAGGGTAGTTTCCAGATCGCCTCCTCCGAGAGTACAAACCGGACTCCGGCCTTTTTCCCAATCTCCTCCAACGCCTGGCCGATAGTGACATCACCCAGTTCGACCTCCACCGGCTTGCGGAGCGCATCTTGCAGCGCGGATCCGCCTGCCCAAGCACCACCTGTGCAAACACCAAGAAGAATAGTCACCAAAACAACCGTCTTTCGAATCGTCGTCGCATTCATTTTCTTCTCCTTTGTCCAAAAAGCCCTTCAGAACAAGCACATCGTACTTACCATATCCCAGCTTGCGTCATTGTCTGCAAGCCGAGGCTGATATCCTGCAACAATAATCCACGCGCCGTCGGTCCGGTCGCGCCTCGGACTTCCATCCAATGGGATGATCTCGACACGACACAACACCGGTTCTCTGGCCCCGGTGCTGATGTCAACTGCGACCTGCGCCTTGCCCGACAGACGCCCAATCTGAACGGAAGCTTTTGGCCCGGCTTTGCTCTCATCCTGTGTGGCAACAACCACCTGCGCCGCGTCTGTCAGGGCAGCAATGTCAACAGAAGCTGTTCCTTGACGTTCGCTGAGCTTGACGACCGCTGTGCCCGACGTCTCAGCGGGCGTGTGAGCGGGCTTGCGCTGCATGACGGTTACGGCTATCAATACGATAGCCGCAGCGGCGGCCATTCCTGCCGCTATTCTTATGACGGCCCCAAACCCGACAACAGAGGTTTTTCTGCGCTGGACTTTATCCAGGCGACTCGATATCCCGGCGCTCAACCGCTCCCAGTCGAAATCTGCCAATTGCTCGTCAGCGTTGCGTTGCAGCAATCGGTCCACGTCTTCTTTCTTGTGCTTCATCACAGATACTCTTTCAGCAGTAATTTCAATTTGTTCCTCGCCCTAAAGACATGCCACCTTACCGCTCCCGCCGAGCAACCCATAACCTCGGCAACCTCTTTGTGTGAGATGTCTTGAAGCCCAAACAGCGCGATCGCTTTGGCCTCTTTCTTCGATAATCTCAACATCGCCCGCTCTATCGCCCCTTTCAAATCCTTAATGTTGCTGGTCTGCTCCGGCGACCTCACATCCGCTACTTCATGCAGGCAATCCGTAGATTCAGCCAACACATCTCTTCTGCGCTTGACTTCTCTCAACTGATTGATCGCTGCATTCGTAACAATCCTCAACAGCCAAGGCCCAAATCGCTCCGGGCACTTCAACTTGCCAATATTCAAATATGCATTGACGAATCCAATCTGAACGGCCTCGGCCGCCTCATC
>CP070675.1:2832934-2835509 GCA_020352215.1 Phycisphaerales bacterium | reverse complement strand
TAGACCTCAAGGTAGAGCTTTGTGATCCCCAGGTTCCGGATGACTCCGAACGTCCGCGCCCGCACGGTCTCATCGGTGGCAAGTTGCTCGACCTGGCGCGACGTCGCGTATGTCCCGAAGAGCAGGTCACCGCTGCGCGCACGGGCCTTCTCCATCTGGATCCGGCCGCCACAGGGTCCAGCCAGGATTGCCACTGCGAACGCTGCGGTGAATATGAATTCAATACGTCTCATGAACTGATCTCGTGCCCGCGTTCAGGCTTTGTCTACTCACAGCCGGAGCCTCTATCTAAACCTTGCGGCTCAGCTTACGGCTCCCGATTCGCTCGGAGCCTGTTGCGGACGCTCAAATACGCTGGCCAGCGTTAGCGAGCCCGGCTTGCAGCCGGTACACTTGAGGCAGCGGATGCAACGGGTGCTGTAGGCTTCCCTTTCCGGCTCGAGGCCGTATTCACACATCTTGTGACATTGCTTGCAGTCCGTGCATTTGTCGGGATTGAATCTCAAAAAGAAAGCAGAGACGCGATTGAATAGTGAGAATATCGCCCCCAGGGGACACAGTATTCGGCACCATGGTCGCCTGACAAAGAAGATGGCAACCAGAAAGAGGGCGAGGATCGTCAGCTTCACCGCATTGGGCCACACAACGTCCTGGCCGGCGATTGCCTGGCGGGCCATCGTAGGCACAGCGGCCTCCAGGGCCCCCGCCGGACAGACGCGGCAGACAAACAGCGGATGTCCCTCGCCGAAGAAGAAGGGAACCGCTAACACCGTACCGATAAGAACGACATATCGCAGGTGACTCGCCCATCGCGGCAGGTCAAACTTCGGCGTGGGGACGCGCCCCACAAGATCCTGCAGGAATCCGAAGGGACATACCCAGCCGCAAACCAGGGAGCCCAAGGCCGCACCGAAAACGACCAACGTCCCGATCGCCATGAAGGGAAACAGGTGCAGCGCGCTGAACTGGGCGATGACGCCGATCGGACAGGCAAAGGTCGCCAGCGGGCATGCGTAGCAATGAAACACCGGACTGCACACGCTGTGCAAACGAAGCCCCATCGGGTCGAGCCAAACCAAAAGGAAAAGTGCCTGGACCCAGATCCGCCAGGGAACCAATCTCGCGGCAAGCCTGCTCAGTAGAGTTTCTTTGATCATGGCCACCATGATCCCTTTGTCAATGGCCTCACGTCGAACAGGCTTCCGGGGGCTTGCCCGTGTAGGTCTGCTTGAGCTTGCCCGAGCTGTCCCGCTCGAGGCCGCTGACCGAGACCTCTTTTACGAGATTCGGCTCCGACTTGACGGTGGCAGGGCCGCTATCATCCTGTGGCGAAACATCGGCGGTGTGGAAGAACCCTCCGAAGATAAGTAACGACAACCCTGCGAGAACCAACGCAGCGAAAACCGCAATTCTTACTTTTCCTACCGGCATCTTAGCTTACCTCGAATTCACTTTCACAGTTGTTGGGGCCCGACGCGACGTCGGCCCGGCCAAGACTAAATTGGCGGAGGCGAATGGGAATCGAACCCACCCGGGACCTTATCGACCCCACACTGGTTTTGAAGACCAGGGGCACCACCAGGCACCAGTCACCTCCGCATAAGACCATCTTTCGTCTTCCGAATACCATCGTAGTAAACCAGCCTCAGTCAGTCAATACGCAGGCACCGAGCTTCCGGCCAAAGGCCCGCCTCTTGGCCTTGTTTGGCTTTGCTTTGGCTTTGTTTTTGAGACCTACGCTGGCCGGGAATATTCTGGCAATTCCTTGCTGCAACTAAGCTTACGCTCGTTTGGCCCTTTTGAAATTGGCTTTGTTTTTTCAAAAAGCCTCAGGTATTGCCCGCCGGATCCCCTTTCTCTCTCCTGTGTTCTTCCTTCTGCCCTCTTACTATCACATTTCAGTCCATTCATTCCATACGGATTCTACAGCACGGCAGGCCGCGTGTAAAGCTAAATCTTTTATTTTCAGCAGTTTACCGCTAACTCACCCAAGAGATGCTCGCCACCCCTATCTCACGGGGGCGGGCCGCCGATAGCACCCGGACTACCCCTGCCGCGCGGCTGGTTTGGTTGCCGAGCACCATCCGGCAATATCAGCCACGGAGGGTGCGATACTTCGCACCACCTCCTCTCTCCCACCGCTTCGGGGAACATCTTTTAGGCTTGCACATCCGGCCGCTGGAGTATAGATTTCCGACAGCGGCCGTATATCCTGATTTTCGGAGCCAAAGGTGAAGGCTCCTGGAAGATCGCTCTCTTGATAGCCAATAGGGACCAGCCACCAACGAACAGCTGGTAGGGTGCGATGCATCGCACGATTTGAATGTTTCTATATGGCCCGGTGAATCAAAGGGGCACCTTGTAGTAGTCACAACATAGCGGCAATGTTAGAATATGCTGACAAAAGCATCGAGTGAGACTTCTGTTACGCTACGCCCCACAGAAGCTCCTCATACTGGGTATTCGCCGATAAAGTAACGAGGAGAACTCACATGCCAGAAAACGCACTGGGGCACAGACCGCTCATTGCGATCATTGGAAGCGCAAGACAGAAGATTACACAAGCAAAGGAAAA
>CP070675.1:2829801-2832834 GCA_020352215.1 Phycisphaerales bacterium | reverse complement strand
CGCTGCAGATTCTCTTTCTGCTGAACCTGACGATTGAACCGTCTCTCTTTTTGATTTTCGCTGGCAGGGTTGTCTGCGCCATGGCTACCTCCCACAGAAACTGCAGCCTTACGTCCTGAGCTGACGCCGTCGCAACTGCTCGCACGCAGCGCGCCCTCTCGAAGCGCTTTATAACAAGCGAGACCCGATTATCAAACCATTTCTCGGCTACCGGCGGCCTGCAAGTCTGCCCGCCCCGATGTTGGGCAGCCATACCGGGCGGCCATCGCCGTGGAAATCAGCCACTTCTGCAAATGGGCGGGCTCTCTGACGCTCTGGATCGCTGCAACAGAATCATCGGATTTTTCTATGATGCTCTCCCGTTAGGAGCTCCGGAGATTGACGAGTACTGGCCCGCCTGCGATCGCACAAGCCGAATTCACATCGCGGATGCCCATTTCTTGCTTTGACCACTGCCAATCATGCGGGGCACGGGACTCAAACTGCGGCAACATTATCAGACGCAGTCGAGGGCATCCCGACAGTCCCGCAGGCTTCAAGCTCGTGGCCGCAGCGTCACGGAAAATAAGTGAAGAGGCTTGACGTAAAATACGATGTTTACTATAATTGGCGAAAATTTCGTGGCACCGGGCTGTTCTGGTACGAGCGGAACTGTATGTCTAGAACAGAAAGGCTCGGTAGCCCAAAGGAAAGGAGAACGACAGTGAGGCGCACAAATGCCATGGTAGTACTCGCACTGCCGCTGATTGGAATGAGCCTGATGGGCTGCGGTCTTACACCTAATGCCGCGGACATAGAAGCATTCAAGAAGCCGTATGAGGTTAACGTCACGGCTGAAGACTACGTCTTGCAGCCACCTGACGAGATCGAAGTGCATTGTTCCAAGGTGCCAGAGATCCATATGCAGCGTCAGCGTATTCGCCCGGACGGGAAGGTGAGCTTTGAAGGTTTGGGTGAGATCGAAGTGGCCGGAAAGACGCTTGCTGAAGCCGCAGAACTGTTGGAGAAGAAAGCGGCCGAGCTCTACACGCTGGCAGGTGAACACCCTATCGATGTTCGAGTCGCACTATACTTGAGCAAAGTGTACTACGTGCTGGGCCAAGTCAACAGACCGGGCCCCAAGATGTATACCGGCCGTGACACTACCTTTTCCGCTCTTGCCATGGCACAACCGAACGTTCTGGCCTGGGAACAACGCGTACAAGTTATCAGGCCTTCCGCGGACAAGGATGTCAAACCCAGAATCTTCCAAGCAAACTTTCTGCGCATGGCGCGCAATGGCGATACGAGCAAAGATGTGCTACTGCAGGAAGGCGATATCGTCTATGTACCGGCGACTATCTTTGCGGCGATCTCTATGAAGATAGAGGAGATCATACGCCCGATCGCGAGGGCTTTCTCGGGGGCCTATATAGTGCAGCAAGGACCTGGCAGAGAAGCTGCCTACTATGGCAGACGGAGCTTCTGAGGCGACCTCGACTTTGCCTACCGACACAGTCATGTAATCGCGATTGTGCGGGGACATACTTATGCCCAGACGGAAATCTCTGAGTGCAATTCATCTCGCCAGTACTACTTGGTTCATGCTCTGCGTCGGCTATGTTTTCGTGCTGGCACTGCGGCAGCTTGAATTCCGTTGGTGGGTCATCTTCTCTCTCTCCGGCCACTCCGTTCTAATCCTTCTGCTGCTGATCAGTCTATACCTATTCGCAGTCTTCAGGGGCGTCAGCAGAACACAGGAAATAGAAATCGAACACCCCCTAACCAGGACCAGCTACTACATGGCCTTCTACACAGCAACTCCCTTTCTGGGGGGCCTTGCGGCGTGTGTGGGCATGATCGGCACCAATACGATCAGTCAATTCTTTGCAGGAATTGGGCTTGGAACTCTGGGAATGACATTCCTGGTATGGGTGATCGTTGATCCAGCCATAGGATTGTTCGAGATGCTGCTGCCAGCAAGCCGCAGAAACCGTCTCGAACGCCTGGCTCAAGCTGAAGCTGAGCGTGCAAGGAGGAAAAGGAATCACGAGAAGCTCTTGGCCGAGGTATTCGCGAGAGAAGAATCGGATCGTCGTCATTGGCAAGAGGTGTTGGAGCCCTGGGCTGAAAGGCTCGCCAAGCTATTGGCAAGCGACATAAGCCAAGCTGAACGAGAGGCCGTAGACTTCGGTGCCAGCGCCTGGCAGCTCGGGGGGCTTCCCTGCATGAGACAGCTTCGTGACATGGCATTGGCAGTATCCAAACAGAAAGCCCAATGCAAGATGGTACCCGACTACATCTCTGTTTGGTGGGACGGGATCGGAAACTGGCGAACCCCACCTCCCGGTTAGGGGCCGGGGTCGCGCATCCAATTCTCACGAGTCCATCTTCGGCGCACCCCACAGGCAGACCTCTACCGATCGTCCCCAAGAAACACAGGTGTATGCACAAGAAGATGACCTGATTGAAAACACTTGCTCCCCCCGCCTTTCAATCCCACATGCACCGTGTATTCGTCCGCGACTTATGTACCGGGTAGGCTCTCAAGTAGCGGGAAGGAGGTCACATCCATGCGACGCTCTCTTCCCACTCTCCACCAAGCGACAGTCTGCGCCGCTCGATGCTACAGCCGTTTAACCAGTTGCAGCCAACCAATCAGTCCTGCGCCAAGACCAGCGAGTAAGACAGCACCAGAAGACGGAGTGTGAATGTACTGCAGATTCACATCATCAAGAAGTACGCCGAGATTGTCACCTCCGACCCCTTCAAAGCTCATCAGCGAGGAGGTTGCCGCATCGGCATCGACGGTAAAGGCCTCGGCAAACGTCACAAAAGGATCTGCTGCCGGCAGACTGGAACTCTTGCTCAATAGGCTGCCCGGGCCAACCTTGATTGCTGCGTGGTCCAAGGATTCCTGTCCGGATTCGTGGGAGTTCCAATGAAGTCCGGCCAGGTCGAAACTCAGCGTGTATTCACCGGACTTCAGGAAAATTGGAAACGATGCTATCCTTCCGGCACTCGGTGTTGAGGCATCGAGATCAATGTACAGAC
>CP070675.1:2769903-2829701 GCA_020352215.1 Phycisphaerales bacterium | reverse complement strand
GGGCGTCTTTTCGGCGACGGTTTCTGTTGACTCGAATCAGCCCAGCATGGAAGATGGTATCGTTCAGCTTTCACATGGTGAGGTTATCCACGCTGTATACTGGGACGTCAATGATGGCGCCGGCAGGTTTAGGGCCGCGACGGATGACGCCGAGGCAGACTATGACCCGCCGGGAATTCTGGATGTGCTTATTGGCACGAGCGGACCCGTGGCCACGCTGCAGATCGTGGCCGACGAGCCGACCAGGGCCAAGGTTCGCGCTGGCCCGGTGTGCGGCGGGCCATATACAATCATCGAGCAAGACTTTGGCACGAGCGTGCTTCATGTCGCCAAACTCCAGCCCCTATCACTCGATACCGACTACTACTTTGTTGTAGATCTGGTGGATAGCGCGGGCAATGAGGCGACCGTCTACGATGGAAATAACTGCTACTCGTTTAGCACGCCGGCGGAGTTCCCCGGCTTCCTTGTACCCGGCATGTATCGCACCATTCAGGATGCTATCGACGACGCCTCCGACGGCGACACTATCTGGGTCGCCGACGGCAAGTATCGGGGAGACGGGAACAGAGATATTGACTTTAGGGGAAAAGCTATCACCGTAAGAAGCGAAAATGGACCGGAGAACTGCATCATAGATTGTGAGGGCTTGGGGCGCGGATTTCATTTCCACTCCGGCGAGGACGCGAACTCCGTTCTGGATGGTTTCAGAATCACCGCCGGCGGAGGCGACCAATACGGCGGCGGCATCAGATGTACCGCAAGCAGCCCCACTATCAAAAACTGTGTCATCAGCGTCTGCAACGCAACCGGCTACGGCGGTGGAATGTACAATTGCTACGGCAGCAGTCCGACGATCACAGACTGCACGTTTGCCTTCAACACAGGCGAAACCTCCTGTGACTGCCAGGGCAAAGGAGGCGGAATGTACAACTGCTCCTACAGTAGCCCCACAATCACCAACTGCACCTTCGTCGGGAACTTCGCCAGACACAGTGGCGGTGGAATCTACAACCACAACAATAGCAGTCCTACAATAACCGGCTGCAAGTTCGAGGACAACTCTACAGTCGGGAACGGCGGCGGCATCCTTAACTGGGACGGCTGCAGCCCGATCATAGCCGATTGCACCTTCAGCCGGAATAGAGCTGAGGACGACGGTGGCGCAGTGTGCAACCAGTACGGCAGCAATCCGACGATAACAAACTGCGTCTTCAGCCAAAACTGGGCAGAGAGCTACGGCGGCGGGATGAAAAACTACGAGAGCAGCCCGATGCTGATCAACTGCACCTTCAGCAGCAACGAGACAGATTGGTCCGGTGGAGGGATCTGGAATGGCCCAGACAGCACCCCAACCCTTACAAACTGTATTCTGTGGAAAAACAGCGACTACGGTGTCACCGACGAGCCGGCACAGATTACGGACACTGATGGAGTCTCCATAGTCAACTACTGCTGTATCCAAAGCTGGACCGGAAACCTCGGCGGTATTGGCAATGTAGGAGCCGACCCGCTCTTTGCGGACCCCAATGCAGGTGATGTTCATTTGAAAAGTGCCGGCTGGCGGTGGGATAGCGAGCGACTGCGCTGGGATTATGACGAGATAACGAGCCCGTGTATCGATGCAGGCAATCCGAGTTCTGCACTGAAAGATGAGCCGTTGGCTGTTCCGGATGATCCCAACAGTCAGTGGAGCACGAACCTGCGTGTCAACATGGGCGCCTACGGCGGAACAGCAGAGGCAAGCTTGCCTCCACATGACTGGGCGGTGCTGGCGGACATGGACAATGACGGCTTAGTCAACTGGGACGATTTCCTCCTGGCATCGCTGAGCTGGTCTATGGCGGTGAAAGAGCACCCGGCAGATTTGAGTAGAGATGCTGTAATAGACATGGCCGACCTCGGCCTTTTGGCGGAAGACTGGCTCAAGTATGTACGGCCTCCGGAGGTGTATATTACAAAGCCGCAGCACAACGAGGTACTCGAAAGAGCCAACAACGAGCCTGTAGAAATACAGGCCCACGCACGGGATGTTGACGGCCCGCTGGTAAGGGTGGAATTCTTCGCCGGCGCGAATAAAATAGGCGAAGATACGGATGGCTCCGATGGCTGGGGGATCAGTTGGCAGGATTACTCCTCGGGCGTCTACAGGCTCACAGCCGGGGCCATAGACACAACCGGGCTAATGACAAGGTCGCAGGCCGTCGTCGTGACCATAGACACGCCCCGGTAAGGGCTCGCCCTTGCGGAGTGACCCGAGTAGACAAGGAGGCTCGGCAGTGACCAAAAGGAGTTTCTTCTTTGCCGGAGGCGGGACCGGGGGACACATCTACCCGGCCGTCGCTGTGGCAGAGAAGCTCATAGAGCTTGAGCCGCGAGCAGACATACGTTTCTTTTGCAGCCCTCGTCCCATCGATCGGAAGATCCTGGACCAAGCCGGGATCGAATACACCGCGCTACCGGCAGCAGGTTTCTTCCTGGCGCCGCGCAAACTGGTCAAGTTTTGCGCTTCTCTGCTCAGAAGCTATCGGATTGCCAAGCAGATAATCGCAGCAAGTGATGATCCCGTGGTGGTTGGCGTCGGGGGCTTCGTTGCGGCACCGGTTTGCCTTGCGGCACAAAAGCTAAGTGTGCCGATTGCTCTTTTGAATGTTGACGTTCTACCTGGCAGGGCCAACAAGCTGATAGCTCGTTGGGCGAACCAGATTTTTGTCCAGTTTCAGGATACGAAGGAATATCTTGCCAAGAAGCACAAGGGGCTGGTTAATGTTGTCGGTTGTCCTCTGCGGACTGGCTTTGACAATCCACAGCCTGACAAGGCAATAAGACAACTGGGCCTCGACCGGGCCAAAAAGACCTTGCTGATAACCGGTGCGTCGAGCGGCTCTGTGAGTATCAACACCACGGTTTGTTCGCTTGTGGACAAGCTCGACGCGTTTGCCGGCGACTGGCAGATCGTTCACCTGACCGGATTGGCAAACTGCGACCAGGTCAAGAGAAGATACGGCGGCGCCAAGATCAGTCACAATGTTCTGGGATATTTTGATGACATGTCTGACCTGCTCACAGCAGTGGATCTGGTCATCGGCAGAAGTGGCGCTGTCAGCGTTGCAGAATATGCCGCTGCGGGTGTTCCGAGCATTTGTATGCCTTACCCACACCACAAGGACAGACAACAGTATTTGAACGCCGGCAAACTGGTCCAGGCCGGTGCGGCTGTTATCGTTGATGATTTGCCGGACGCCAAGGATCGGGCGGACTGGTTGTGGGAGGAGCTGGAAGCGTTAATGAAAGACCAGGAAAAACTCACCAAGATGGAAGATGCCTGCCGGACAATTGCCCCCAAACAAGCCAGTTCCGCTATTGCACAAGCACTGCTGAGGATTACCCGGCGCGCAGATTAGATGTTCGCCTCGGATTCCGCCTTCGATCGGCGCTCGACCTGTCCCTGATGCCAATTTTCTTCGGGCGACGAATCTCCCGACTCGTCAGCGACCACGCGGCAACTCCGGCCCAGGCGGTTCAGGGGGTAGTGGAGGCTGAGGCGGTATGGGCGTCACCGCGCCACACCATTCGGTTTGCACAAGCCAGTCGTCTACTAACAGAGCCAAGTCGGCCTTGTTAACCGAGCCATTTCTGTAAAGATCAGCCGAAGATGCCTCGTCCTTGTATATCAGATCCTGTGCCCACCATGCCAGGTCCGTGCAGTTTACTCCACCGTCGTTGTTCAGGTCCCCGCGCACGGCCCAATTGTGCGGAGCCATGCTGGCCTGCTCTGTGCCTCCATGGGCGCCCATGTTAATGCGAATGTTCCTGCCCCATTCATTCGCGGGGTCATTCGGCACAGATAGCAGCTCGTCGTCCAAAGCTGAACCGGGATTGCCCGCATCGATGCAAAGGCTGGTTTTTGAATCCCAGACCCAATTGCTGCCATGCGTGACGTACGGCGTCCACCGCCAACCTTCACTTCTCAGGTGATAATCACCCTCGCTCCAGACTCCGCCTCCGGAATACGGGCTTGCCGACCAGGATCCGCTCTCAACAAAGCAGGGATCTGCGTCGATGTTGCCTTTGCCTTCCCATGGTTCCTGGATACGTTCGGCTCCACCTTTGACATTGCTGTACGTCACAGTGACAGTAGAGTCCCTCTGTTCGATTTCAAGAGCCGTGTCGTTGCGCAGGATAGAGTTGCTGATCTGCAGAGTGCTTTTTTCACAGTAGGTGGCAGAACCGGCACTATACGGGTATTCGTCGAGCTCTCCATTATCAGCGATGGTGCAATTACGGATCATTGAGCTGCTGTTGCCCAGGTATATTGCAGCACCGCGCCCGCCGTATCCGTAGCTGCACAGGTTGCCACAGATTACCGTGTTGGTGATCGTGGGACAAGAGTCAAGGCAGTAGATGCCGCCTCCAACGTCGGCCGAGAGGTTCCCGCTAATGACACATTCGCTAATCACAGGGCTTGCGCCGCGGCAGGTTATGCCGCCGCCACCACCATAGTACCAACCTCGGTTATCCCTGATGACGCACCTGCTGATCGTCGGACTTGTGCCTTCACAGAGGATTCCAGTACCGTCTGCGTTGGCGACCGTCAGCCCTGAGATTACACATCCCTGCTGCTCCAGCTGTGTCACAGAGACCGTTCCGCTCAAAATTGTCGAACTAATCGTTTCTGCATCAAAGGGATCCTTGCTCTGGAGGCATATTTGCCGGCCCTCTGGGCTCACGTTGCCGCCGTATATGCCCGGCGCAACTACCATCTTATCACTGTTCTGCGTCTCTCTGATGGCCGATTGGACGGTTCTCTTGGCAGTCTGCCATGACAGACCGTCATTGGCGTCGTCCGGCCGACCTGCATCCACGTAGTATATAGCGCATGGGACCGCCGGGTTACTCGAATAGAGCTCGTATTCGTCCAGGTTTGTGTGACCGTCCCCATCAGCGTCCTCATCAGGTGCAGCGGCATGGTCCGGGTCCAGGTACTTGACCTCATACCAATCGGGTAGGCCGTCGTAGTCGATGTCCCTGTGCTCATCGGCGCCCATGTCAACTCTTCGAGACATGACCCGACTTTCGCCGTCGATATCGAGCCCCGTCCGCTCGATCTGCGGGTCACCTTTGCCGGTACACGGTGAACCAACACGCAAATGGCCGTCAGGAGTAAGCATCGGGTCTTGGTCGATATTGCCTTCGCCGGTGAAGCCGCCCTGAACATCGCTGTAGGTCACATTCATTGACGGCAGCATCGCGATTTGACCCGGCGCATTCGCCCACACGACGCAACTGGAAACCTCAATACTGCTCGATTCATCGCAAGAGACCCCACCGCCCGGCAACACTACTCCGCGCAGCGGCTGACCTGAATTGCCGTAAATCGTGCAGTTGACAACGGTCGCACTGCTCTGCTCGCTGAAGACCACCCCTCCGGCACCCATGTTGAGATTGATAACGGAGCTCTTGACTGAGACCTCGCTGGAAGAACACGATATACCCTGCTCGTTTTGTGTGATGAAGTTGTGCTCGATGTCGATTCGCTCCGAATTCATCAATTCTATGCCGGTAGCGTTTCCTGAAATGTGGTTACCCTTTACGACATTGTTGGCGGATTCAAAGAGCAAGATACCTGCCTCAGAATTGTCTTTGGCGGTAACGTGTTCTATTAAGGACGCGGCGGTACCCACGAACGTCACTGCCGTTCCATTCTTGCTCAAGACCAGATCGCGTACTACAACCTCGCCGCAATCCACCGCGAAGACGCAGCCGGCGTTCGCGGAGGCGTCTACCACTATGTCGGCCCTGTCTACCAGGTAGTATATCGGTTTGCCATCCACAGTATTCGACGTATCGATGGACTGGAAGTAGTCTGCCATCGAACTGCCTCGACACGCGAAGTTATGGATGTTACCGTCGCACGTGTTGTTTCTCAATGTGTTATTGGCCGAGCGCAGCAATCTGATACCGCCACCGCTCTTTGAGACTGCATTCCCTACGAGAGTGTTGTTCTTCGAATCCTCCAGCCATATACCTGCTCTCCCGACATCTTCGACGACTACATTCTCGATATGTGAGTTGGTGGTGCCGATGAACGAGACTCCTCTGCCGTTGTTCGAGAGTGTTAAGTCTGTGACAGTAATGCCGTCGCAGTTCACCGCGAAGACACACCCCGCGTCGCTGCTTGGGTCTATCAGCACATCCCTCTGACCTATCATGTAGTAGATCGGCTTCTCGTCCACGGTGTTCGAGATATCCAAGTCTTGCTGGTATTGTTCCAATGACCAGGCATCGATTTCGAAATTGACAAGGCTGCCTGAGATACTATTCTGCCGGAAGGTATTGCCCTGTGAATTGTAGATGACGAGTCCCTTGGCCCTGTTGCTCTGGATGCGGTTGTTGGTCAAGCTGTTCTCGCTCGATGAATCGAGTAGCTCAATGCCGTTCTCATTTTCCGAGACAACGTTGTTGCTTATAACGTTATTTGACGACTCCAGTTCTATCCCAATAGTGCCTCCGCGGATTGCGAAGCCGTCTACGATACAGTCATCTGCTGCGACGGAAATGACGCTGGCGTTGGCTCCGCCGGCGTCGATCACAGGGTCGTCGAACCCTACAAGTTCCAGGGTCTTGTCCAGATCTAAGTACTCGTGGTATGTCCCCCCGGTCACCTCGATGGTCTCTGACTCCATTGCCGCTTGTACTGCCTCCCGTATGGTCGGATATTGGCTCGGCACATATAGTGTACCCTTTATGCGCAAGGTTATGTAGACGTATCGGCCGTCGTTCGTGGCCTCAGGATCGTTGACAACAAGCACGGCGGTATGCATGCCCTGGGGCAGATCTTCTGTCTCAACGCTTACGACAACTTCATCGGTTTCGCCGGCCGAATCCCCATACATGGGGCTGACCTTCAGCCAGCGACATTCATGATTGAGTGACCAGTTCAGCACTGCCCCTCCGGAATTCCGGATTCTCAGTACTTGACTGTCGGGCTCCGCCCCATCCTTTTCTCTGACGAATTCAAGCTGGGTCGGCGACAGTGCAATTGCAGGCAGCTGCGGAGAATATTCATACGCCCCTATGTCCACGATCGCGACTGAATCGCCGTTGCCGTCGATCAGTCGAGCGTTACCATCCTTATCTGTTGCCAGCAACCCACCCGGCGGGTCATTCGTGCCCCTGTCGATGCACGCCGACCCGACCATCAAGTGGGAATCGTCCCCAAACGCAAAATCGGGGCTGCCGTCAATGTTGTTGTCTGCTCCCGGTAAGGCATTGATTTGCGACGCTCCCGTGAGGCTTTCACCAGTGTTAGCGTGCCAGATGTCACCATCTGGGTTGTTATTGAACAGGCAGTATGCTATGACTGGGTTCGTTTCCCACGAATAGTCTTGATATATGGCGTGATTCGAGTTGCCGTGAAATATTGAGTTTACTATGACCGCTGCCGTATCATATCCGCAGTAGATGCCTCCGGCGTCGTTCTCTGCCACGTTACCGCTGAATGTGCAATTTGTCACAAGCGGTGACGTGTCATAGCTACAGTATATGCCGGCCCCTCTGCTGTTTGCCGTATTGTTGCCGAAGGTGCAGTTGGCAATGATCGGCGACGAGCGTTCGCAATACAACCCGCCGCCGTTGTAACCCGCGGCATTGCCGTCCAGCGTGGAACTTGTAAGTGTCAAAGATGACTCGCCGGAGTACAGACCGGCGCCGTAGCTGCCGGACGTGTTGTTGATTATCGCCGAGTCAACAATACTCAGAGTCGAGTCATAGCAATATACACCACCACCGACGTACTCTGCCGAGTTGTCTCTTATGATGCAATTGGCCAGCGCGGCCCCGGAGTTGTAGCTGCAGCACATACCGCCCCCCTGGCTGTTCGCTGAGTTGCCCCGGATAATGCAGTTGATGATGGTCGGCGTAGAACGGTTGTAGCAGTACACGCCGGCGCCCTGAGATTCCGCCCCATTGGTTATGGTGAAGCCATCTACGATGGAACTGTGGCCTTCTCGGTTGTGGAAGTAAAAGCCGCGACCCCGCTTCTGACAGTCGATGATGCAAGCCAAAGGGCCATTCCGGCTCTGTAACGTGATTGCCTTTCCATCAAAGTCCAGCCCACGGTTGCCCTCACCTCTGTAGAAGCCGTCGGACACAATCACAGTGTCTCCGCTCACGGCCGCATCGATGGCTGCTTGGATATTGTTATAGTCGGCCGGCCTGTCATCATCAACGGTGATTGTACGTCCCTGGCAGATGTTCAGCAGGACAAAGCACAGGGCCGCGGGAATCAAGTCTTTCATTTCGACAACCTCCTTCGTCCATCTGCAAAGACTCCGCACAGAAATTAGTCTACTACATAAGCGGGTGTGATTCAAGTGGAAAAAGTAGTTGTTCCTTCAGGAATCCATCCATAGTGCGAGACTCGGTGCAATCTTTCCACGCGGCCTCGATTATGATAACCTGGTGAGCCCAACGAGCCCGAAACGAAGGGATGTTCTTAGAGTCGGTATTGACCGAAGAAAGAAGATTGGATCTTTTAGACAAATCGCGCGTCGCCAAGGGTCTACTCATGTAGGATGACACAGTATGGGACAACGACCTATGGCGCTTGGCCACGGGAGGTATACCTGAGTCGGTCTGTAACTCAAGACAACGGCGCAGATGTTCTTGCAGCGCTGTACGGTCGGTACGCAAAGCGGCTCTATGCCTATGCCTGCGTCCTGGTTAAGTCGCGAAATGACGCCGAGGATGTCGTGCAGGAGTGTTTTGCCCGGATTGTCTCACGCACCGGGCGCCTTAGCGCGGTCGATGACCTCGAATCGTATCTCTTGAAGATCGTGCGTAACGAGGCGTTCCGGTTTCGGTCCCGCTGGCTACGGTGGCGCACGCAAAATGAAGCGGCTGGCGCAGTTCGCCTGGCCCGCTCCGGTGTGGAAGATCGGGCTGACGCCGAAGAAGCCGAACGGATTGAGTATGCGATGACAAAACTGAATCCCGACCAGCGGGAAGTTGTCTACTTGAAGATATGGGAGCACCTGACGTTTGCCCAAATTGGCGGGATTGTGGGTGTCTCGCAGAACACGGCAGCGAGCAGATATCGCTACGGGATAGAGAAATTGCGGGAGTTGTTGGACGATGGATGATCGCAAGTTAGAGAAGTTCGAACAACGGCTCAGGTCTTTTCAGCCTGAAGGGCCACCGGTCCACCTGCGTGCAAGGGTACTGTCCGGAGAGTACCGTGCGAATGGATTGCACGTACTTCTGCGGGTCGCCGCGGTCATACTACTCTTGCTGGCCGTGGCTTGGAACTCGGTGCTTGATGCGCCATCTCACATGCGCGATGATTCTGCGTCGCGCACGCCGTTGTCAGAATATCAGGCGTACGGAAAACTGGGGACGTTCCCTTCAAGAATCCAGTTCAGCTATCAGATTGGGTCGGGTCTAATCGGCACAGTCAGAGAATACGTGAATATGGAGGTAATACGCTAATCATGGCTTGGAACTTAATTCAAAGTCTCGTTGGAAAGTACAAGAGTAAGAAATGGTTTGCGCGGGCCGTGGATACCGCGGTGATCTTGTTCTTCTTTGTCTTGATCGTGCTAATTCACGCGAGGTTCTTCGTCCCCGCGATTCATTTTGTCAGCGTCTGGTCACAGCTTTAGGAGTGCTCACCATGAAACGAAAATGGATCAGGTGGCTCGTCAATAGACTGCTTATTGCATGCGTACTCTATGCAGCTTTCTACACCCTCCTCAATCTCCATTTGTCCTCAAGAATCGATGCCACCGAGGAGGTACTTCGCGGACTTGGCGTTGCGGTATCCAAAGAGGAATTCTACGTTCCAGGGTACGATGGTCCCGATGCAGGTCCGTACTGGCGCGCTGCCGCCGAGCTATGGGGGGCCGTCGCTGAAGAAGGGACCGGAGAGTCAGGCGACGGACCGTCGACTGGAAAGTTCGTACGGGCGTACTCTCTCAAGGATGGCGAGATTCGGCACAGTGACACCGGCGAATCCGTCGGGCAAGCGACGCTGGCCAAGCTGCGGGAGATCGTTTCTCAAAACGAGCACCTCTTTCCCTTGCTCATGACCGCATCGCGGCGACCGGGATATCGCTCAACGCTTGACTACAGAATGGGATTCTCTTGCCTAATGCCGCATCTGAAGCCGGCTCGCGAGATGGGGCACCTATGTGGTATAGCTGCGGAACTGGCTATCCTGGATGGCGATCGGACACAAGCCATTGAGCACTGGACCGCCATGCAGGGACTGGGACGCTGGCAGGGACGCGACCTGACTCTGATCAGCCAGTTGGTATCGTTGCGGATCGAACAGACCCTTTGTCACTCGGTCCAGGAGTCTCTTAAGATCGCTGAATTCACTGAGGCCGAATTAGAAAGCGTGCATAGGCTGTTTGCGACCAAGAGAGGCTACGAGCGGGATCTGGTCCTGTCGTGCAACGCGGAAATGGTCTATGGCGGCCTTGGATTGTTTGATGAGGCTCTCAGTGGGCGCGGAACGGCGTCCAACCCCAGCATACCCTTGCGCGGAGTAAGCCGACTCTGGGTAAAAGGGGAGAAGCGTCTCTACATGGCTACTTTCTCAAAGTGTCTCCTGCAAGCGCGAGCACTCTACGATCGCAGTGCGCCTGGCTTGACGCGAATAAGCGACGACGACAGATTCCCGTGGTACGCCCTGCTAAACAGAATACTGACACCGGCGTATGGGAGGATGGCGGACAAATTCCTGGAGGGCGAGGCATTCTGGTGCCTCACCGACTGTGTCCTGCACCTCATACGATACAAGAAAGCCCATGGCCAGTATCCGGAAAGCCTTGCTCAACTGCCTGCCGGCGCGGGCCCCTTTGACGATCCCTTTGCCAGACAGCCGGTCCGCTACCTGCAAAAAGGCGAAGGCTTCGTGCTCTATTCGGTGGGTGAGAATCTGCAGGACGATGGCGGGACAGCAGATGGCGAAGACAAAGACGATATCGTCGTTGCGTTTTCCAAGTGAGCCTTGCACAACAACGGTGTAACTGTTGGCCGTTGCGTTTAGACCGTGGCAGGGACCTTGGTGTCTGATTGATCCAGTATCAGCGCAGGAGCCGACTCGTCGGCGGTCTTCGTTGGAGCGGATTGCCTGGCGACGTTCAGCAGTACGCCCACCGCCGCGGAAGATAGTAGCATACTTGTTCCCCCGGCACTTACGAACGGCAGGGGGATACCCTTTGTCGGCAGCACGACTGTCACGACGCCGATGTTGATTGCCGCCTGGATACTTATCGCCAACACAATACCCGCGGCCAGGAGTCGGCCGAAGGGATCTCGGCAGCGCACAACGACCACAATTCCGAGACAGACGAATGCGATGAATAAGCCGATGACTGCCGCGGTCCCCACAAAGCCCAGCTCTTCGCCGATAATCGCGAAAACGAAATCGGTCGTGTCCTCGGGCAAGTGGCCGTACTTGCAGATTCCTCTGCCCAATCCCTTGCCCCATAGTCTGCCGGAGCCAATTGCGATTAGCGACTGATTCGCCTGGTAGGCTGCCGAATCTGCCCAGCTATCTGGTCTCAAAAAGGCGGCGAGCCGTTGCAGTCTGCCGGGAGAGCGTGCCAGCGCCAGGAAAAAGCCAACGGCGACGAACGGCAGCGGGGTAAGCAGATGCCATAATCGCGCGCCGGCCATTATCAGCATCAGAAAGCCCAGCAGGGCAACAAACGCTGCTGTGCCGAAATCTTCTACGATGATCAAGCCAACTATAGCGCCGATCACGCAGCAGAGCGGGACGAACCGCTTCCAATACGACCTTATGTCGGCGCCGAAGTGGCTGCACGCAGCGGCGAGGAACAGCAGTGTGCTCCACTTCGCCAATTCCGAGGGCTGAAAACTGACGACGATCGGCCCTGCGGGGATTCTCAGCCACCTGCGGGCGCGGTTTATCTCGGTGCCGAACTGCGGGATCAGAACGAGTACGAGCAGCGCCAAGCTAAAGACCAACAGGTAGCCGATCGGTGATTTCCACCAGCCTTCGGCGAAGCCCAGCCTGCGATAGTTGAAGCGAGAGATGGTGTACATTACGACGCACGCGACGGGGAAGAAAAGGATCTGTCGCAGGCCCGGAAACTCGTAGAATCTGTGTAAGTCAAAATGGTGGCTGAGGTTGGCGCCGGCCGAGAAAACAAAGACCGTCCCGATAGCCATCAGGAGAATGGTCGCCGCTGCAACACAATGAGCAAGTCGATTGTCCCCTGTGCCGATGACCATAGTTTTCTTCCGGACTCTGAAGCGCACCCGTTCCGTGGCAGGCAAGAATGAGCCTGTCCATAAATACTTTCGGCCGGACCAGGCCGATCGCGCCAAAAAATTCCCCGAGACGTCAGCCATCTCGCGGCGGATGGGTCGGACGGCGAACGGCACAGCCGGGACGAAGACCGGGGCCAAGAATGCGGAGTGCTTTCAGTGAAAATCCTGCTGGATTAATTGCGGGGGCGGTACAATGCATTGGAGCATCAAGGGAAAAGACGGAAGCCAGAAGACAGAAGTGAATAGGCCGGAAGGGGTGATAAAAGGTCCCCCCGCGGCATCTCCGCCACGCTTCGATGCTTGGTTGTCCTGAGGGCTCCGTGGGAGAAAGATAGAGATTTCACCCACTCGACTTCACCTTCGCCGGCGCTCGGAGCCTGTCGTGAATACGGTTGACCGACGAAGGCGCGATCTGCTCAGTACTTCTGCTTGTGTTTGCCGAGGCCACGTCCTGGATTTTTCATCGGCTTGGCTTTGGCTACGACCTGCTTTTGGAGGCCCGGTGGAAGCGGATGCGCGCCTGCCGGCCGCCACCCGCCGGTTGCGTGAAGGCTTACCTCCCACTGCGTGCCGCTATGACGGTAGAACCAACCGTCGCAGTAGTAATGGTTGGGAAAGCCGACGACCACATAGATACCGCGCTGTGAATCGTAAACGACCTCCACCCCAGCGACGTGCTTGCGGTGATAGCCGTGGGCCTGCGCGTGTGCAGGCGGGCCATGACCTATCCTCCTGCCCGGAGGGTGATACGCCTCCATTGTCGAGCATGAGGCCACTATTAGAAGAATGCCTATCGACAAAACGGCAAGCGAGACTTTGGCCTTGGATTTCATGAATATACCCCCTAATCTTCTCACATACCACGTAACGTCCCCACTAAAGCATAGGAAATACTCTCGCAAGTCCAAAACGGAATCCCCTCCAGAAACAAGCTCAGAGTCGAGATCTGGCAAGAACTGGGGGGCTTGCGGGGCAGGGGTAGCCGTGGTATAGTCTGGGGCCGGAGATGGTGTGGGCGGGCCTGACCGAGTGGTCAGGATTGGCGTTTGTGCGGGCAGTCCGTCTTTGAAGGGGAAAGACAATGGGAGATATGGAGACGGTCGGAGACGTTTTGGAATTTGCGATAGGGCGAGAGGCAGAGGCGGCCGAGTTCTACATGGCAATGGCAGGAAGGATGACGGATCACACGATGCAGACGTTCTTTGAGGGCCTCGTCACCCAGGAGCTTGAGCATAAGTCGAAGCTGGAACTGGAGGTGATGAAAGAAGGTATTGTGGCCAAGACAGTTGGCACTTTGCCGGAGGTCTCGAGTGAGGGCTTTGTCGTCGACCCCGATACGGTCGCAGAGCAGATGGACTACACGGAGGCCTTGGGCCTGGCGATCAAGAAGGAGAAGCGGTCCTTTAGACTCTACGCACGGTTGTCGGGGCTGGTTACGGAAGAGGAGATGAGCGAAACGCTTCTATCATTGGCCGAGGAGGAAGCGAGACATATGGCCGCGCTTGAGGAGCAGTACAAACACGCGGTGATGGAGCAGGAGTGAGGGGCGGGGGATTTAGATTGGGGCCGGGCTGGACTGCAGGGGTGATTGGAAAGACATTATGCATGAGGGCTGCTGCGGGGCGGTTTTGCTGAGAAATTTTTCTTGAAATGACGTGGGGGGATTTGGTAAGATAAAATAAGTAGATCTACGACTTTCGGTCTTAATGTGTGGGTGTTTCATGGTCTTCTCGTGAGAGAAGAGCAACTATTTCGGCATCGGGGGTGGAGCCGCAGGGAGGTGGTTATGCGCCCAAATCGCAGTTTTTGCGCATTTCAACTCACAATTCATGTAGGGTCTTGAAGGGAAGGAGGTAGCATCAAATCCCGGGCGCAGAGGATGCGCAAGCGTGCTTTATTCCGTCCCGTTGCCTGTGGTTTGCAGACTGCTTCCGGCTGGTCGCTGGACGTCCAGCTCCTACCGGATGGGGTTTGCGACCGAGGTGTAGGTATTTTTCACTTTTTACTGAAAGGATTACCATGTGTCGGAAATTGATCTTTATAACCTTGGCGTTGGTTCTTTGTCTGATGGGCGCCGCCCAAGGGGCGGACATCATACTAATCAGCGACGCGGACGCGCCGGGAGGTGGCGACTACCACGACAGTTCGTTCGTGACCTTCCTTGAAAGTATAGGCCACACGGTGGACACCAGCGGAATGTCCGATCAGTACAGGGATGGCCAGGATCCCTTCAATGATCCAACGAAGGTGGCTGCTCTGGAGAACGCGGACTTGGTCATCGTGAGCCGGCGGACCGATAGCGGCAGCTACGACGAGAACACGCAGAACTGGAACGAGTTGCAGACGCCCATTCTGCTGATGAGCGGCTACCTGACCCGCGACTCAAGGTGGAACTGGACTCCCGGCGGATCCGCCGACGCGGGCAATACGGCGACCGATATCATCATCGAACCGGGACAAGGGAGCCATCCATTCCTGGCTGGTCTGAGCAGCCCGATTGAGGCTTTTGACTGGTCTACCGCGCCCGGGGGGGTGTGCCCTAAGGGAGTGTATCTGCCAAGTAATGATTTTGTCACCGGCACCATATTGATCGGTCGATTCGACGGCAGGCCCATGTTGGCGGATATCCCCGCGGGCACGACCCTAAATAACGGGAATGTCACCGGCGAGCGCCGCGCCTTTCTGGGGCACTGGGGATACGACACAGGTACTGGCGGCCCGGGCGGCACTTACAGCGAATTCGAGCACTATCTCACCGACGACTTCAAGACCTTGTTGGCGAACATGATTGCCGAAATGGTGGGGATAAAACAGGCCAAGGCCAGGAATCCCCGCCCGGAGGACGGAGCCCTGCACGAGCAGACATCCGCAGTGCTCACCTGGACCGCGGGTGCCTATGCCTCCAATGTGGACGGCCACCACGTGTACTTCGGTGATGATCTCGACGACGTGAGCGATGGAACCGGTGACGCGGACAAGGGCCTGGTGAGCTGGGAGCAATATCTTGCCGCGGATCTTGAGCCGGGCATGACTTACTACTGGCGTATTGATGAGGTAAACGACGCCAACGCCGCCAGTCCGTGGAAGGGCGATGTGTGGAGCTTCAACGTTCCGCCCGAGAGGGCCTATGAGCCCAGTCCGGCTGACGTCGCCGAGTATGTGGACCCGGATGCAGACCTCAATTGGGCCAAAGGCTTAGGTGCGATCCTCCACCATGTGTACCTCGGGACCAGTTTTGACGCCGTCAACGACGCGGATCAGTCCTCGGCGGGCATATACAGAGGTCCGAGTGCAGATCCGACTTTTGATCCCGGGACTCTCGCAAAGGACACGACGTACTACTGGCGGATCGACGAGTTCACCGGCTCGGCCACGCACCCGGGGCAGGTCTGGAGCTTCTCGACGATACCCACCATACCGATCGATGATCCCCACCTGGTTGGCTGGTGGACGTTTGATGAAGGTTCGAGCACTATGGCGCTTGACTGGTCCGGCCATGACCACCACGGCGTTGTCAATGGTGAGCCGCAACCGGTCGACGGGTACCATGCCGGGGCGCTTGCTTTGGACGGTAGCAACGACAACATCTTTGTCGAAACCATAAGTGCGCCGACGACTGCCTTTACGCTGGCGCTCTGGTTCAACAGCGACGTTGATCTTGACGCGAGCAGCTCTCGTAGGGACTTCATGTACTGGTTAGCCCCCGCTCGTCCCCATTTCACCTTCAATAGAAGCGGCAACGGGGAAATCGCCATCTGGCCTGCCATCGGAGGAGATTTTGACGGGCCTGAGACCGCGACCAGCTCCTGGGCGGCGGGCACGTGGTACCACATTGCCGCCACCTTTGATGGGACGACTTTCAAGGTTTACGTCAACGCACAGGAGGATGCCAGCCTGGTCCATCCGGGGGAACACGATGCGGCCGACAGTCTGTTTATCGGCAGCAATCGTTCCAATGGAAATTTCTTTGGCGGGATGATCGACGATGTGCGCATCTATGACGTCGCGCTATCCGATGTTGAGCTGCAGCAGGTTATGAGAGGCGACCCGAAACTTGCCTGGGCCCCGAGCCCGGCAAACGGATCGGCGCCGGACATCGAAGGTGCGATCCCGTTGAGTTGGTCGCCCGGCGATGAGGCGGCTCAGCACGATGTGTACTTCGGCGCCGACAGAGATGCCGTTGACGGTGCTGATACTACGACGGCTGGCATATATCGCGGTCGGCAGTCCTTCACCACGTACAATCCACCCGAAGTCCTCGAATGGGGCAGGACCTATTACTGGCGAATCGATGAGTATAATACCGACACCACGATCACCACCGGTAGGCTCTGGAGCTTCACGGTACAGGAGTATCTCATTGTAGACGATTTCGAGGACTACAACGATTATAGCCACAGAATATTCCAGACATGGATAGACGGGTTCGGTTACACTGAGCCGCCGCCCGGAATGCAGGGCAACGGCACCGGCTCTACGGTAGGTTACCTCGAAGTTCCGTACGCCGAGACGATTATCGTCAACACGGGCGCCCAGTCGATGCCCATGGATTACAGCAACGTAGCTGTGCCGTTCTACTCGGAGGCTGAGCGTACGTGGGCGACGCCGCAGAACTGGACGAGACATGGTGTCAAGGCCCTTACGCTGTACTTCAGGGGCTATCCCGTGGACTTTGTGGAAGGTCCCGCCGGCACCTACACGATGAGCGCGGCTGGGACGGACATCATTGGTGCAGCTGACGAGTTCCGCTTTGCCTACAAGATGCTTTCGGGCGACGGAAGCATCGAGGCGCAGGTGCTCAGTGTTGAGGACGTGAACCCCTGGACTAAGGCCGGCGTGATGATCCGCCAGAGCACCGATCCCGGCTCAAAATTCGCCGCGCTGTATATTACGCCCGGCAACGGCTGCCGGTTCCAGATTCGGGATCTGCCGGCCGGTGACGCAAGCAGTGACACGCCGGTTACGCAGCTTGCCGATATCGAGGCGCCGCACTGGATCAAGATTGAGAGGACCGGCACCGAGTTCAGGGCCTATGACTCAAATGACCCCGCGACCGAAGGCTGGCACCCGCTGGTATGGAATCCGCGGACTATCAACATGCCGAACGATGTCCTAATAGGCCTGTGCCTGACGAGTCATCAGTCCGGCGTGTCGGCAACCGCCGTGTTCTCGGACGTCACCACCAGTGCCAGCGTGACCGGAGCCTGGACCGTTGAGGTGATTGGCGCCGAAGAGATGCCGGCCAATGATATGGAGCCGCTTTATGTTGGGCTCCAGGACAGCACCGGCGCTATCAAGACGGTTCCCCACAAGGACCCTGCTGCGGCCGGGTACGGCACATTCCAGCCGTGGAACGTTGCGCTCAGCGAGTTCACCGGTGTGGGTGGCGTGAACCTTGCTGCCATCAAGAAGATGTACATCGGCGCCGGAAACAGGATGAGCCCGGCGCCCGGCGGTGAAGGTACACTCTACATTGATGACATCAGGCTATATCGGCCCAGATGTGTTCCGTCGGAGCTAAAGCCCGCAAACGACCTCAGTGACAACTGCGTGGTTGACTATGCGGATATTGAGATAATGGCTGGCGAGTGGCTTGGCTTGTCTATTCCTCTTTCGGCCGATCTTGACGGCGACGATGACGTCGATTTTGCGGATTATGCAGAGTTGGCGGACACATGGCTCGATGAGTTGTTGTGGCCGGCGCCGTAGAGTCTTGCAGCAAGGCTGACGCTTGGCTGATGACATTGTGGAAGATCGGGGCCCATGCCGGTTTGGCATGGGCCCCGTTGTCTGATCGCATCGCGTCGTGCGTATTGCGCGCACGTGAGTTGGCCGGCCGATTGATGCATCGATTACTGATTAGGGACTATTTGCGATTTAGCGGGCAAATTCTCCGATTTTGGCACGATCTGCCCGGAATACCCTCTCGATAACGGGATTTTGCTTGAAGTCGAGCCGGTGAATTTGGTACAAATATGTTAATAAGGATTTGCTGTTTTCATTCCTGAGACGTGGAAGTAGGGTAATTTTGGCAAAGGGTTAGCCATGGAGCGTGGGGCACAAGAAGGTCCGATCTCCGTATCTCGACGCGAGGGTGTGTCTACGCCAATTTGTGGTTCATCTTGAGCATGTGAAGAAGGAAAGGTTGCGTCAAGTCACAAACAGTCGTGGTGTGTGAGCACGGATTTAGGAGGGGGGCGTTCCTTGGCTGTTGTGTTTGAGGTTGTCTTTGACGGGCTCAATAGATAGTGAGTCATACGAGCCGAGCCGCCTGTCAAAGGCAACGCATGTGTTCGTGTGTATGTCCAATGCATTTTTGGTCTTTATCTATTTTTTGGAGGATCAGTACCATGCTTAGGAAACCGATTGGCCTGGCACTGCTTGTGGTTATGCTGGGCCTGACTCAGTCGGCGCAGGCCAACGACTGGGACCCCAATACCGATCCCGATCTCGTCGCCTGGTGGCCGTTTGATGAGACCTCCGGGACGACCGCTGCTGACGCAAGCGGCAATGGCAACGACGGCGCCCTCGCGGGCGGCGCCGTGTGGGTGGCCGGCAAAGTGGCCGGTGCCCTTGAGTTCAATGGTTCTAATGCCCGCGTCGTGGCCCCGAATATTCCCCTCAATAGTCGAAGTTACACTATCATGATGTGGGTCAATCCGGTGCTATATACCGGCGAGCAAGTCGTTTTCTCAACGGGGCTAACAGGTGCAAATGACACGGACATGCATTATCGGCTTGGAGGGCCGGGCAGTGGAAATGTGCCCCCCGGGGGGGTTCGCATGGGGTTCTACAATAATGACCTCGATACCGCCGGTGGGATCATCACAGACAATGAATGGTACCACATAACCTTCTGGTACGATTTTGAGAATCAACTCCGAAGGATATATGTGGATGGAGTGCAACAAGCTCAGGACAGTGGCGCTCCGTATCTTGGTACATCAGGTGATACCGTTATTGGTGCGTGGGGTACTGGTCAGTGGTTTCGGGGCATCATTGACGATGCGCGGATTTACAGCCGGCCACTGTCGGCGGCCGAAATAGCGTCTTTTGTTCCGCCGCAGTTAACGGCCTATGACCCCAGCCCGGCCGACGGGGCCGAAGGTGTGGATACGCCGCTGATGCAGTGGTCGGGTGGCGATACGGCGGTATTTCATCTCGTGTACTTCGGCACGGACCCAGATAACCTGACGTTCATAGGTGAGCAGTCCTGGATGGTGTACTGGCATCCGGCCGGTCTTACACCGGGGGCGACGTACTACTGGCGTATCGATGAAAAAGAGGGTGACGGGACTATACATACGGGTGATCTCTGGAGCTTCACCGCTACCCCATTGATCGCTTGGGAACCCAGTCCGGCGGATGGCGCCACAGATGTGATGATAACCGCCCAGCTAAGTTGGAGGGCGGGCAAGACTGTAACGGCGCCGGTGAAACATCACGTGTTCTTCGGCACCGATCAGACCGAAGTAGCCGACGGAACCGGGGATACCGATAAAGGCATCGTGGATGATCCGAGCTACGATCCGGGTACGCTCAAGGCTGAAACAGTCTACTACTGGCGGGTCAATGAGGTCGAGAGCGACGGCAGTGAGCGCGAGGGCGATGTCTGGAGCTTCGAGACGGTGCCGGCTGGCCCGGGCAAGGTCTTGCGTGAATGGTGGCTTGGGTTTGCCGGGACGGCGGTGTCCGTCCTAACAAGCAATGCTCGCTACCCGGATAATCCGGACGGCTACGAGCTCGTGGACCTCTTCGAGGGGCCTGTCAACTGGCAGGACAACTATGGCAGCCGACTTAGCGGCTGGCTGTTCCCACCGGCCACCGGTGACTATACATTCTGGATTGCCACCGATGATGGCGGCGAATGTTGGCTCAGTACCGACGAGGACCCGGCCAACGCTGTATTGATTTGCTCAGTGGAGGGTTGGGTGCCTTCACGTGATTTCGACGGCACCGCTGGTGTCCCCGGCACCAACCTTAGGTCCGCTCCTGTTACGCTGGAAGCCGGCAAGAGGTACTACATCGAGGCGATGATGAAAGAAGGCGGCGGCGGCGACAACATTGCGGTCGCCTGGCAAGGTCCCGGCATCCCGGTCAGAGAGGTGATCAGTGGCGAGTATGTCGGCCCCACGCCATTCCTGCCGGAGAGAGCCTATGCTCCTTCGCCCGGTGACGGTGGCTCAGATGTGCCGGATACGGTGATGCTCACGTGGCAGGCAGGAGTCAAGGCCGTTCAGCATGAGTTATACTTCGGCACTGATCAGGCCGCTGTGGCCGCTGCTGATACGACCACACCGGGCATCTACCGAGGCCTGCTGAGTAATACCAGTTACATGCCCACCGAGTCACCTCTTGTGTGGGCCCAGACCTACTACTGGAAGATCAATGAGAAGAACAACGACGGGACCATGAGCTTGGGTAGGGTCTGGAGCTTTACGGTGGCGGATCACATCATCGTTGACGACTTCGAGGACTACAACGACTATTCGCCTGACCGGATATTCCAGACGTGGATAGACGGGTTCGGTTACACCGACCCGCCGCCCGGCAAGACGGGCAACGGGACCGGCTCGACAGTCGGTTACCTCACCGCCCCATTCGCCGAGCAGACCATAGTCCATGGCGGCGGACAGTCCATGCCGTTCGGCTATGACAATAGCGCATTCCCGTTCTACTCGGAGGCCGAACGCGAGTGGCTTATGCCGCAGAACTTCAACAGAAGCGGCGTCGAGGCAATGACGTTGTACTTCTACGGCACTCCTCCGGCCTTCATGGAGAACCCACCCGGCACCTATACGATAGGCGGCAGTGGCACGGATATCTGGGGCAATTTCGACGAGTTCCGCTTCGTGTACAAGCAGCTAACCGGCGACGGTGAGATCAGCGCCCGCGTGGCCAACATAGGCCCAGGCACCAACACCTGGGCAAAGGCCGGCGTAATGATGCGTGAATCGCTGGATGGTGGCTCCAAGCACATGATGATGGTTCTGACCGGTGGCGCCGGTGGCGGCATAACGTTCCAGGGCCGTCAGCAGACCGGCGATATTTCCACTGGCCTCTATGGCGATATCACGGCGGCACCGCCTCATTGGGTAAAACTGACCCGCGCAGGCGACACGTTTACTGCCTACCATTCCGACACCGGTGCTGATGATGATTGGGAACTATTCACGGACGATACGCCGGATGGCGCTCATACGAACCCCATGGACGTCATGATGGGTGGAACCGTCCTCGTGGGCTTGGCCGTCACGAGCCACGACGCTGCTACGATGCGCGGAGCTGAATTCACTAATGTGTCCACCGTGGGTTCTGTTATGGGAGCCTGGCAAGTGGCGGACGTAGGCGTGCAGCAGCCGGCAGGTAACACGCCTCAGGGGATGTACGTAGCGCTGGAGGATAGTACCGGCACCAGTAAGATGGTCCCGCACGGTAATACCGGCGCGACGGCATTAGGTGGCTGGAATGAGTGGAACATTGACCTGAGCGAGTTCGAACCCGTGAATCTGTCCTCTATAAGGAAGATGTACATCGGAGTTGGCAACCGGCTCGCACCATCCATTGGCGGGACGGGCGATCTGTTCATTGACGATATCCGGCTGTACCGCCCGAGATGTGTTCCCAGTGAGTTGACGCTGTCGGACGCCGACCTCAACAGCGACTGCGTGGTCGATTATAGAGACCTTGAGATAATGACAGGCGACTGGCTCAGCAGCGCTGCCGGTCTTGCAGGCGACTTAGATGCCGACGACGATGTGGACTCTGTGGACTACGCGGCCTTAGCGGATGCATGGCTTGAAGAGATGTTGTGGCCTGCGCCGTAGCGTCTTTCAGCGAGGCTAACCGATTAGCCAACGATTTGGCAACAATTCGGGGCCTATGCCGATCGGCATGGGCCCCGTTCTATTATCCGTATTGCACATTGTGCCGTGTGCATTGCCTATTCCGGCAGCGACGACGTTTCCGGCCGGCATCGAGTACCTTACTGTCCGAACAGGGCTGCGGGCATCTGGACGATGCAGAAGTAGCCGAATACGATAAAGGCGACAATCAATCCGGCGGCGAATGTCCAACTCGGCCTGAGCACGTCGGCGGCCTCTTTGGAGAGCAGCTTCGGCATTACGAAAAAGAGTCCGACGGCCACCCAGATCGCCTGCAGCGGTGTCAGCAAGAGGCCCTCGAATATCGCCGATATCTTGACCAGAGCGACCGGAGTGTTCTCGAAGAAAAAGACGATGACCATGTTCGCACAGAAAAAGAACAGCAGAAAGAACCTGAACTGCTTCTTCCACGTGAATTTGTTGGCCAGGCCCGGGATACAGATTCGGCAGGAATCGGCCAGCAGCCGGGGCCAGCCTGCCAGCTGCCCGGTCTGTGTTGAGATAAGTGCGGCGGTTCCTGCAAGCAGGAACAAGAAGCCACCGACCGACCCCCATCTGCCCGAGAATACCTTTGAGAGTGTGAATGCGACCTCGTTGCCTTCCGGCGCCAGTTGCTGCGGGCCCAGTACGCCGGCGCCCGCGATGAGAAATGCACCGGTGACGGTGATTCCTATCACCATCGCCAAAGACGAGTCAAAGTAGAGCACGCGGCACCAGCCCTTAATCTTCTGTGCGGCGTCAAGGCTCATATGCCTCAGCGCCGATTCGTCGGCGGCCCTTCCGTAACCTCTGCCTGCGGCCGCGCCGTAGCCGGCGCCCAGCACCCAGTATGTGTACCAGACCTGGCTGGCGAACCCGCCCGCGCCCCAACCGAGCAAGGGCAGTATTTCCTTCCAGGGGTTGTCGCTGACCTTCTCCATCGAGGCCGCCCATTGCGGGACCTCTGGGATGGCGAAGCTGAGGCTCCTTAAGAACTCGGTGAAGCCGGGAAAGACGTGTGCGGCGACGTACATGACGCCCAGGACGATGATGAGTACAAGAAAGCTCATGACGATCTTCAAGACGTCGAAGACACCGGACCATGCGACTGCCAGCGCGAAGATCGTGACAAGGGCGACCGCTAATCTTGTGCCGATAGGAATTATGCTGTTTACGAAGACACCGGCCGCCGTGGCAACCGCCCCGATGGAAAAGGTCCCGCAGGCGAACTGCACCACCAGGACAATCCACACCACCCAGTGCCGCGGGCCGGGGATCCGCTCGAACATGTCGATCATGCCTTCACCAGTGCAAACGGTGTAGCGGGCGCCGCTCATACCGATCCAGAATTTCAGGAAGATGCCGAGGATAACGGCCCAGAGCACGGTGGTGCCGAGGATCGCGCCGGTGCGTGTCGCGAGGATGACTTCACCGGAGCCGATGTACTCGGCGGCCCAGACGATTGACGGGCCGACGAGCGCAAGGATTGCGAGGCCGGTTGGGGCAGTGCGGATTGTTGTATCGCCGGGTTGCTTGATGCTGTCAGCCATGAGCTCTGTCCTCTATCTGGGCGAATCTTAAGCCGGCCTGTGCTCAGCCGTGCGTACCTTAGCCGTTCGGGCCGCGCGTGTCTATTACTTTTTCGCGCACCTACTTCGACGGTGGCCCGGTGCTGAAAATCGACAATGGGTTCATACCGGTGTATCCGAAAATGGTTGTTCGGATTCTGCCGATTTGGTATGTTCATTTCGACAGATTGACGGAGTATTTCCGGTGACAGTGCGGCCGATTGGATGTGATCGTTGCGATTGAATCATTTCCGATCAGAAAGGGGGCAGACGAGATGGCGAGTTGTCGTGAGATGGAGTTAGGCGAGGTCTACATGTGCGCCGAGTGCGGGCTCGAGGTGAAGGTTGTCGCAGAGTGCAAGGAGGTCGGCACGCCCGCCACCGACCTGCCGTGCCATTCAGAGGGCGAAGAATGTACCCTCTCCTGCTGCGGCAAAGAGCTGGTGAAAAAGCCGTAGCTTGCCGTCAATGACCAATCGTCACCAATCGATAATCAATCAGTTCACCGTGACTGCCGTGTACGTTGTTCGGCTAAGTCTGTGGTTCGTCAGCGTGCCTAAGTCTGCGACGTCTACATCGGAGTCCAAGCCCGGTAGGTAAGAGAAGGGCAGGCGGTGCGGGACGACGTGGACTTCGGTTGTGAACTTGAACGGGATCGGGGTGCCGCTGTCGAAGGTGAGCTCGACGAAGAATGCGGTCCAGCCTTTTTCCGGATCGGGGACCTTGCCGACGTAGGTGCCACGGCCCTGGTCGGTGAGGGCCGAGCTCTTCCAGACCTTTCCGATCTTCTCCAGGCGGAAATCACGGGCCTCGGCGTTGGTGGCCTGCCAGAGCTTAACCTCCTTGGGGGTCGTGGTGGTCTTGACGACAATTGAGCCATCCTCTTCGACGGACCATGTGAACTTCGGGCGCGGTGAGCCGACGAGGATCGACTTGTAGAAGACCATCAGGGATTGATGGGCATCCGAGCCGCCCAGGCCGTGGTCGGTGTTGGGGACGTACCGTAGGTATTTTTCGCCGGGTAGATCGTGGAAATAGAATTGGGCTGAATCTGGCAGGAAGAACTGATCGCCGGAGGAATTGACCCCGAACTTCGGTATATTCGCGTAGCGGTCGCGGTACTCGTATGGGTCGACCCAGTTGCGTATCTTCTGGCCGCCAGAACTGTCCAGGCGGTCGAAGATTTTCAGTCGTTCGTAGTCACCTATGGCGGGCGAATAGAAGCCATAGGCGGCATAGTGGTGCCGCATTTGATCGGCCATGTTGAGCACATCTATGACGGCTGGGATGATTGCGGTGACGCGCTTGTCGACGGCTGCGGTCAGCCACGTGGTCCAGCCGCGTTTGGAGCCGCCGGAGACGACGAATTTCTTTATATCAAGCGAGCCCGTGTCGAGAGAGCGAAGGTGACTTTGAATCGTATCCATCGCGCGGACGGCGCTCTTGACCATAGGCAGCAGGAGGGGCCAGGTCGGGTCCTCGGTCTTCATGTACTTATCGAACGTGTAGGCGATGATCGCATCTTCATGTCGCGGGCCGCCTCCATCGGGGAAGGTCAGCGGCTGATTGGGCACCATCTTCAGATCGGCGATGACGCTGTTGGTCGCCAGGGCGACGCCGACCAGCATTGACTCGGCCGACGACGGCGCGGGCCGGCCGTTACTTCCGCCGTTTATCCAGAGAAGGGCCGTGTCCCCGGTGGCGGAGTTCGGCCTTACGATTGTCAGCCAGTGCTGCCAGAGTGTCCGGTCCACTTCGTCGTCGCTGCGCCACGTCTGCGATTTCAGATCGATGACGTAGGCGGTGTAGCCCGGGCCCGTGAGAGTGCGGGCGAGTTCGTAGCTGTAGCTGGCATCCGGTGCCGCAATGTAGTCGTCGAGCGGAGTGGCGAGAGCCAGATGAGCGGCGGTGACAATCAGAACGAGTGCAGTGACGAGAAGTTGGCGAGATTTCATTTTCTTGTCCTTTCTGTTTTGCCGAATCAAGTTATTGCGTTTGCATTCAGGCCCCGGTCGGGAAGATTCTTCGCAGGTACTTGGCGTCGTAGCGGCAGCTTGCTTCCACGCCCAGGGGCATTTTGGTCCCTTCCATGACTATCCAGCCCCGATAGCCGGCGTCGTCCATGGCCCGGCGGACTCCGGGGAAGTCGATTGAGCCCATGCCGTACAGGTTGTCGTAGTCCTTGGCGTGGACTTCGCAGATGTGTTTGCCGATCTGCCTTATCTCCTTGTAGATGTCGTAGCCGGCCTTGTGGGAGTTTCCGACATCGTAGTAGACCTTGATGGCGCCGGAGCCGACGCGGTTGATAATGTCCATGTGCTCATCGGCGCTGAGCCAGGATTCGATGGCGAGTGACACGCCGGCCTCTTCCGCCTTGGGGGCTATGTTCTTGAACCTTTGGACGACCACGTCGGTGCCTTTTTCATCGTTGCGCAGCTCGCCTTGGCCGAAGAAGGGCACGAGCACGACGTCTGTTCCCATAGCCTTGCAAACGTCAATGCTCCGGGCCACCCATTGCTCGGCGCGCGGATCGCTTTTGTAGGGGACATTGTTCAATACGCCGAGGGCCAGAGAGGCGACCTCCATACCGTGCTCTTTTGCCGCGCCAAGTAGTTCTTGCTGCAACTGCTGATCGAACAGGGGTAGATCATTCTCCCCTGAACCGAAGTCCACCTGAACACCGTCGACTCCGATACGTTTTGCGATCTCAAATGAAGCCGGGTCGGTCCTCTTGCCGACCGTCCAGTCGCAGACGCCAAGCTTGAAACCGCGGCGGGCACTCTGTTTGCGGTCGGGCTCGGCGAGAGGCGCGCATGAGGTGGTCAGCGCAAGGCCCGCGAGGGCGTGTGCCGCGTTAGAGATCATTTTGCGACGAGTTATGAGTGACGTTTTCACTTGCATGTCTCCTTATGCCTTCAGGCCTTTGAGGTTTGCCTCCAATTTCGTTTTGCTCTTGATGATCTCTTCCCAGGTTACTTTGCGAGTTTCGTACGCGGCGGTCCGGCCGAGGATTGTCACGAGGTTGCTGCGTACGCTCGGCTCAACTGTCGAGTTCTCGTAGTTTCCTTCGACGATATTCTTGTGGAACGCGGCGATATTGGTGACAGCGCCTTCCTGGTATATTCCGGGGCTCTTGCCGCCACGGTAGAAGTCCTCTCCGCGTATGATAACCTGTCCGCCATACGCGGTTTCGAGGATTCCTCTTGATCCGAACATTCGGTTTCTGATCCCGTCCGGCTGAGTGCCGTGACCTTGGAACTGCTTGGAGCTGAAGGTGATACCGACGTTGTTGGGGTACTGGAACAGAGCCGCGAAATGGTCCCAGCAGGTTCCGACGGGCCGGATCGTGCGGCCGCCGGTGCCCACGGCCCAGAGAGGCTCTGCGTCCATGATCCAGCTCATAACGTCGAGCGTGTGGATGTTCTGCTCGGTGATGATGTCACCCGAGAGAACTTTGTCGAGGCCCCACGCGCGCAGGCGGTTCTCCGGGTCGTCGGGGGCGTCCGCCCAAGCCTTATACATACGCTTAAAGGGACAGTCCGCGTGGTAGATGGCCTCGCCGAAGGTGAACTCTCCGAGAGCGCCGGCACGGACGCGCTTGAGCGCCTCAAGGTAGAACTGGTCGGCGCGGGTCTGGAAATCGACCAAGAAGCACAGCTTATTGCGTGACGCCTTCTTGCCGCTTTGCCCTATGCTGAGACAGCCCGGCGCATCCACCGCGATTGGCTTGGCGACATATACGTGACAACGGGCATCGACGGCTTCGGCGGCCTGCTCTGGATGGAAGTAGGGAGGGCTCTCTATGGCGACGGCGTCCACCTTCTCCAGCAGCTTCTTATAGCCCGACAGGCCGGCGTATCTGCGATCTGACGGGATATCGAATCTGTCGCCGACGTTATCGACCCTGTCCTGGAAGTAGTCGGCAGCGGCGACGATATTGTACCCGCCATGTTCCTTAAACAGATTGGTGATCCACGAACCTCGGCCGCCACAGCCTATTATGCCGAGGTGGACCTTCGCGTTCATGCCTGTACCACGGACGAGGCTTGGCTTGACGACCGTGAACGACAGGGCGGCTGTGCCCGCGCCCGCGATGAACCGGCGACGGGTAATCGGTTCGCGGTTGCTGTTGGTTGCTGAAGAGATTTGCTCGCGTAACATGCTGGGTCCTCCTTATGGTAAGTGCCCGAGTAATTAGCGCGTAAGTGGCAAGCACATTCGCGCTGTTATACGTTGTTTGACCATTGCCCGATTATATCCTGCAATGGCAGATGTGCAATTAGATTCTGAGTCTGCAGGAGCCAAACCCGGCGAACGGCCCCGGCCGGGGCTTGTTATGCCTTCATGTAGACTTCACGTCTGATCTTGCCTGTGGAGGTTTTCTGGAATTCGTCTATTTTTATTTCGAGGTGATTGGATGCTATCATCTCAAAGTGAGCGAGCTGTTTGTTTTTCTGCTGACATTCACTTATGCTCTGCCACACGAGGGTTTTGAGCAACTGGGGTTGCTCAACCAGTTCGGCCTGGGAGAGATTCGCGTGAGCTTCGATAACGTCCCAGGCTGGCTGAACAATTGCCCTTATAGTTTCCTGGGCGACACCGGCCGAGTCCGTCCGCTCGCCGGGGACGATGAGTAATTCGCCGACGAAGGGGGCTTCTGAGAGTGCCGACTCGACAAGCTCCGGATTAACGTTCTTACCGCCGGGTAGGACGATCAAATATTTCTTCCTGCCGGTTATGTATACATTTCCTTCGTCGTCGAGATAGCCCAAGTCGCCGGTGTGCAACCAGCGGACGCCCTTGTCGTCGGTCCTTATGACCGCATTGGTGGATTCGGGATTCTTGTAATAACCTTTCATTATGCAAGGCCCGCCGAGGCAGATTTCCCCTTTCTCGCCGGGCGGCAGAATCTCCTTCTTGTCATTGGTAATCTGAACGTACAGGTTCGGGATGGGCTTGCCGACGGACCCCAGCTTGTGGGGGTCGTCGTTGAAGCCGTAGACGGGCGAGTTCTCGGTCGTGCCGTAGCCCTCATACAGCTTGATGCCTCTCCGCCAGAACACATCCAGCACCCACTTGGGCATCGGCGCCGCACCGGATAGAAAGAAGCGAAGTTTGGTCCAGCCCATCTTGTCGATGATTTTCTTTCCCACCAGCTTCGGGCGGTACCGGTCAAGCACCTTGACGAGCGGCTTGCTTTGTTTCTGCTTGGCGAGGCTGTCCTCGAACTTCTTTGCAAGCACAGTATAAAGAGCCGGTGTTGCGATGAAGATCGTAATTTGTTTATCGGCGATGAGCTGCGATATTTGCCGGTAAACGTTCGTGTAGTAGTTGGTGGCCCCGGCCCGAAGAGCCAGCATCTTGCCGACGGTCATTCCGAAGGAATGGTGCGGCGGGAGAATGTGCCCGAGTCTGTCTTCGCCGGTGATGATTATCTTCTCCAGAGAGCCCTCGATGTTTGTGACGAGGTTGGCATGGGTCAGCTCGACCTCGCGGGGGTCGCCGGTCGTGCCGGAGGTACAAAGAATTACAGCCGTGTCTTCGGGATCGATTCTTGCGGAAATCTGGTCCATCGAATCGACCTGCTCCTGAGCGGCGTCGCCCAATGGTGTGTCGGTCATCTCAACCACGCCAATGTTGTTGCTCGATGCAAACTCCTTGAGCTGTTGGCGGCCGGCGGGGTCCTGGTAGTCGTCGGCCACAACGAGCAGGCGAGTCTCGGTATGGAGCAGATGACCTATGACGCCGTCGGGGCCCCTTTCCGGATCTATCAGTACGGGAATGGCGCCGGTGAGTATGATGCCCCAGATCGCCACGTCCCAATCAGTGCGGTTCTTGCTCAGTATTGCAATCTTGTCACCTACGCGGATGTCCCTGCTCGTAATCAGCCACGAGGCAAAGTTCCTCGTCCGCCTCTGCAGTTGCTCAAAAGTGAGTTGTTCGTGGCGGTCCGTTCTGATGATTTCCAGGCACAGCTTATCCGCTGGCTGGACCTGGCTGATGGACTCGTTGAACAGATCAATCAAGGTCCTGAAGGCGGTCGGCGTCTGCATTTTGCGTCAACTCCTTTAGAATATAATCCTCAGATATAAGACTTGTGCCCTCGTGTTGTTGAGCAATTTCGTTGCCGCTGGCCTCCTGCCGGCCCGGCCGGGATTCGCACTATGATAAACGGGGAATTCAGAATACCAAGTGAAAAACCGTGGAAAACGGCGAAATTATCGTCTTTCTGGCTGTCGGATCCCCGCCTCTCCGGCTGCTTGCGGACTTCCCCGGCGAGGATTTTGGGGCAGTCCGGGCGGCTAAGATGGCGTTTCCGGGAAGGACAGGGCCTGCAAGATTTCGGCCGTAACTTGGTCGCGATTGTCACGGGTCAGGATGGTTAGCTCCGTGTCGGGGTGCGTCTTCACTTCTCTGATTAGGCCGGTGCCTTTCTTAGCCACCGTTGCCAGGACCGACTTGTCAGAGGCGAGCAGGCGGCGTACGGCTGCGACAAACCTCTGCGAGAGGCATTCCATTTTACCGATCTCGTCGATTATGAATAGCTCGGCGTCGCTTCGGTCGGCATCCAGGACCGGCACCACCGCTTCTTCGAAGCCTGCGACATCGACTTTGTATCTGCCGACCTTGAAACGGCTCTTGATTTTGACGTGAGCGAGCATGCCGGTGGGGCCGTCAAGGCGCGTCCAGCGAAAGCCCTTGCGTCTGTCGTCTTCCCGAATCTCTTCCGAATAGAAACCCACCACCTTTACAGAAGGCAGGCTCTCCGCTATCCGCACAACGGCGGTTGTCTTACCACAGCCCGGCAGGCCGGTTAACAGAATCTTCGACGGCTTCGGCGACATAACAGCAAGCACACGAACCAAGGCAAACTCAAACCTGTCGCCGTATTCTACCTCTGCTGCAGCCAATGCAAAGCGGGGATTCGCAAATCTGCGAAATCTATTCTGCGGTCGCCGCCGCTCGCATAGCGGTGCCTACTTGGACACATCCGCTTCCTTACTGTCACACCGGAGCGCCTATTTTGGGCCGTGGACAGTGATTCCGATACTGGGCGAGGCTGTAAACGCCCCGTCGTCGTCAATTGCGCACGCTACAATGGTGTATTCACCCTCAGGGAAGGGACTCTCCAAGTCCCACCAGAACCATTCGAATTGCCAGCCGTCACTTCCGTTGCCATCCGTTGAGCTTCTGCGGCGGAACCTGTTCGCGGTGCTGTATGTGATCGTGAACTCCACTTTGGCAACAACGCCATCACGGTCTGAGGCGTCGGCTCGAATCGTGATAGGTGTGTTCGAATCGTAGATGCCGATCACGGCTCCGTCTGCAGGCTCGGTGATGGTTACGGTAGGTGGAGTTCCCGGCGCAGGCGGACTATCTTTGAGCCAGTTGCCAGCCATGGCTGCAAAGTCGGCGTAGTCCACCTTGCAATCCCCATTAACGTCGCCAGCCACGATTGTCTCATAGATGGGCTCGCCAAAGTAGGATTTGCTTGCCTGGGTGGTTCCCCCGTAGGCGCCCATGTTGAGTCGCCCACCGTTGGGGAATGGCTCATACCCGATCGGTGACAGGGCGTTGCCGGCATCGATGCAGGGGCTGGTGACATCGTCTCGGACCCAGGCCTGCGTCGCAGGCTCCCATCGACCGGCCTGGGACATGAGGTGGTAGTCGCCATCAACCCAGACAGCGTTTGGGTCTGTAGGCTCGACGCCCACATTGGGGTCGTCGGCACCGGCCCAATATCCCAAGGCGGTAAAGCGGGGATCAGCATCAATGTTGCCTTGCCCGGGGTAACCGCCCTTGACGTTGCTGTATGTGATTGCGACGGTTGCATTCTCACCGATGGAGATCTGGTCGGGTCGGTCCCAAAGAACGGAGTTGGCTACTTCGACGAGGGTGTTCGTTCCGGCCCATGGATCACCGGCGAGAGCGTTCCCCCGAACGGCCCAGTTCTGAACAAATGTGCAGTTCGTGAGCCGAGCGGTGTTGCTGTAGTCACGTATTGCACCACCCTCAGGGGCTGCATTGCCGCTGAACAGGCAGTTGGTCAGCTTCAGATCATGGGCGTCGTTGCACATGCCGCCGCCGTCTCCGGTCGCCGTGTTCGCAGTAAACGAGCAGTTTAACAGGCTGAAGTAAGACGATTCATTCCATATTGCCCCGCCGGAACATCTGTCAAAGTCTTCGGCTGCCCAGATGGCGGTGTTGTGGTTGAAGTGGCAGTCGGTGAACATTCCTGCGCTGCCCCACCAATTGAACACGGCGCCGCCGGTGGGTGCTGTATTTGACTCGAAGACACAGCGGGCCAGCGTTACTTTGGCACTGTGGTTGTTGTAGACGGCACCACCACCGTGTCCGCGCGACGGGTCTCGCCAGGGCGTGTGGGAGTTCCGGACGAATGCGCAGTCTGTCACTGTCAGCGTTCCATCATTGTGAATGGCCCCGCCCCGCTCGCCGGCGCTGTTTTCAGACACAGTGCAATCAGTCAGCGTCGCACTTGCCCCCATGCCGCTGTATACTGCGCCTCCTGCGCTGTGGGCCGAGTTTGCGGTGATGGAGCAACCGCTCAGCGTGAGCCTGGAACTGAAATCACTGCGCAGGGCTCCTCCACCACCTGAGGTGGCATGGTTGTCTGTGAAGCTGGAGTTCACCAGCTCTGCTGTGCTACCTGCCCCATTCTGTATCGCCCCGCCCTCAGACGCATGGTTGCTTTCGAAAGCGCAGTAGCTCAGTGTGAGGCTGCTCTGCATATTTGAAATCGCACCACCCGAATAAGCCACATTGCCGCAGAATGTGCAGTTTACGAGATTCGAGCTGCTGCCGACGTTGAGCATTCCGCCACCCCATGAACCTCCATAGTTGTTCTCGAAGCTGCAATTCGTGAGGGCGGGATTGCTCATGTGGTTGAATATGCCACCTCCGTCCGAAGCTGCGTTCCTGTAGAACCTGCAGTTTGCGATAGTCGGACTGCCCGTCTCGTTGAACAGCCCTGCACCATCCTTGTGCGTTGGGTCGGAGATCGCATGTCCGGCAGTGATAGCGAAGCCGTCAAGGACAGCGGTCGCGTCGGTGTTGCTGCCGGTCACGACGTGATAGCTGTTGTCGGCACGGGCGGGTTCATCTGGAAAATCTGCAGCGTCGTTGACATCCACGTCATCGCCATTCAGATCTCCACTTAAGATCGTCCTGTACACCTCAACATCCCTAACATTGGGGCTTAACTCACCAATACCGGCAAATCCACCTTTAAGAACGACACCGCTAATAAGCTGAAACGCAGCCTCTCTATCACCGAGAGTGTTACCGGCACCTCTGTCGGGCCTGTAGATGCCTTGTGCAACTCTAACTTCGACAGGTTTGGCAAGGGAATTCGCGTGGGCCAGGGCATCCTGGAGGTGGTTGTAGGCGTCGCCCCAGCTTGAGCCGTCATTGGCTCCCGTCGCGTCGTCATCGACGTAGATCACTCCTGCGGTCGCTGGCGGGGCCACGCAAAGCGTTGCTACAATTAGGGTTAGCAAGATGTCTGTGTTTCTTCTCCGCATTTCTTGCCCTCCTGCACAGAAGACAACAGCTTCACAATATCGCAACATGTTAGTCCGGCTTTGTCCATAGCTATCGTTGCGCCACCCGTGTCCGCGACGGGGCGTCGAATTCTCCCCTCGCCTTCGATAGAGTCCAGAAATCCCGGCCGACGTTACACGTTCTCCGGCTTTTTCCCAGAAATCCGCTTGACAATCAGCTCTCGGTATGGTAATTAGATAACAGATGGATAGTGGAACAACAGATAGGAGACAGAAGACAAAAAGAAGATGACAGAAGTCGGGATACAGGAGCTTGCCCCGCCCGTCCCGAGCAGGGTCGAGGGAAGCGCAGTCGAGAGAACAGAAGAAAAGACGTGCGAGATACGAGATACGCAATGCGAGATTGTTCGGCGCGCAATTTCCAGGGCCTTTTGAAAAAACAAAGCCAATTTTCTCGTGGGCCAAATGGGCTTAAAGTCATTTATGACAAGCGATTATGCAAATAAATCGGCCTTGGCCGGGCGAAAAAACAAAGCCAATTCAAAGCCAATCTGGAATGAGAATACAGGAGGCAGAAGACAGGAGACAGAAGCTGCGAGATACTGGATCGATCGATGCGCAATTCTTGGGGCGATTTGAAAAAACAAAGCCAATTTCCGAGAGGCTCAATGAACGCAAAGCCAGCCCTTATAGAACTTTATGAGAATAGACCGGCTGTGAGGCCGACAAAAAACAAAGCCAAACAAAGCCAAATTCAATATCAGGAGACAGGAGACGGAAGATAGAAGACGGCAAATACGCAACACGCGAAACTGGCCAGGCGAGCCGCAGGACGGGGGGGCAGGAGTGTTTCTGGCTCCTGGGTGGTTTCGGTGGCCCGCTACTTGGTTCTTTTGGCCTTGACCCAGGCTTTGAGCTGGCGCCCGGTGAGGGTGTTGAGGACGTCGGCCTTTGTGGCCCAGCCTCGGGCGGCGGTGGCGACGCCGAAGGGCATCAGGCCCAGACCCTGGGCGCTGTGGGCGTCGGTCCCTATGGCGAGCTTGACGTTTGCCTCGATGGCGATTTTGCAGTGGGTGTCCTTGAGGTCGAGGCGATACGGGTTGGCATTGACCTCCAGGGCGGTATGTGTCTGGGCGGCGTGCTGGATCACGGCGGGCATGTCGATGTCCATCGCCTCTCGCTGGCCGAGGAGCCTGCCGCTTGGATGGGCAATGCAATTGACGTAGGGGTTGTCCATGGCCTTGAGTGTGCGGGTCGTGACCTTCTCGCGCGGGCTTGCGAGCCCGGAGTGAATTGAGGCGATGACGAAATCGAGATCGGCCAGCAGCTTGTCGTCGAAGTCCAACGAGCCGTCGGCGAGGATGTCGACCTCGCTTCCGGCAAGAACTGTAATGCCCTTGAGCTTGTCGTTGAGCTTGCGGATTTGCTTGATCTGGGCGGCGAGGCGCTTGGGCGAAAGACCGTTGGCGATTGCGGAGGATCGCGAGTGGTCTGCGATGCAGATGTACTTGTAGTCCAGGGCCCGCGCGGCCTCGGCAAGTTCCGATGGCTCGCAGGAGCCGTCGGATGCGAGTGTATGGGCATGAAAGTCGCCTTTGATGTCCGCAAGGTCTATCAGCTCGGGCAGCGCGTGCTCCTTGGCCGCCTCAACTTCGCCGCGGTCCTCGCGCAAGAGAGGATCGATGTAGTCGAGGCCGAGCTTCTGATAGATCTCTTCTTCGACTGGGCCGGCGACCTTCTTATCGCCTTTGAACAGGCCGTACTCGTTGAGTTTCAGCTTTGCCTTTATTGCGATCTCTCTGAGACGGACGTTGTGCTCCTTCGAGCCGGTGAAGTATTGGGCGGCGGCACCGAAGCTGTCGGGGGACACGACGCGGACGTCGACCTGAACCGGGCAGGTCAGCGTCTCGACTACGGCCGAGCCTTTTGTTTGGCCCGCTGCAAGAACCTCCCGGATGAAGGGCGCAGTCGTGAATGACTGGATGATCTGCTCGGGTGCGCCCTTGGCTCTGGCCTTGGCTTTGCGGGCGGATACGAGGATGTCAACGTCGCCGATGGTTTCGGCTCGCCGTCGTAACGAGCCGGCGGGCTGGATTCGCTCGATGCGGGGAATGTCCCAGAGGCATTCGGTGACCATGTGTGCTGCTTCGAGGGCCTGGTCGAGACGTATGCGGCCTGTTGACTTTTCCAGGAACTCGATGCCTCGTGCGATTGCGGCAGCCTTTTTCTCGCCGAAGCCGGGCAACTCGGCGAGCCGGCCGGTCTGTATCGCGCTCTTTAACTCAGCGACACTCGTGACGTTCAGGCGCTCGTAGACGGCCTTGACGCCTTTCGGTCCCATGCCGGGTATTGTGAGCAGTTCAAGCAGGTGCGGCGGGATCCTGGCCAGCAGCTCCTGGTGGGCCGTGATCGAGCCGGTCTTGAAGAACTCTTCGATCTTGGCAAGGCTCGATTTTCCGATGCCCGGTACCTTCGCGAGCCGGTCTGTGGCCAGGAGGATTTCGATGTCGGTCGGCATGTCCGAGATGATACGGGCGATTCTCCTGTAGCTGTTGATGCGGAATCGATCCTCGCCGATGATCTCCATGATATCGGCCATTTGCTCGAATAGCTCGCTCAGCGCCGCGTTCTTCATAGAGCTGATTATATCCCGGCAAGCAGGGAATCAAAGCGATAATTCCTCTGGCATGAGGGTGCGGCAGTTGCTGTTACAAAGAACATGTCGGATGTGGTATAATTGTCCGCAATAGATTAGCGCTTGGCCGTCCTTGATTCAGTGGGCGGGCATTATGCGACCACTGAATCAGGGCTCCGGTGAGCTGTCAGATTGGGGTCTTGAGTTGAAGGTTCAGTGCGAGTTATGTCCGAAACTATGCCTCGTTGAGTCGGGCCAGAGCGGCGAGTGCCGGGTGCGGATAAATATTGACGGCGTACTGAGAACGGTCGTCTACGGATTTCCTTGTTCGATGTATATCGATCCTGTCGAGAAGAAGCCGCTTTTTCATTTCCTCCCCGGCACGGGCATACTCTCGATTGCGACGGTCGGCTGCAACCTTCACTGCAAGAACTGTCAGAACTGGCAGATATCGCAGACGAATCCAGAGGACCCACAGATCTCCGCATACCCGTGTCCGCCCGAGAGGCTTGTGTCACTGGCCAAGGGCGCGAACTGTCCGTCGATAGCCTATACATACACGGACCCGGTTGTCTACTATGAGTACACGTATGATTCGGCGAAGCTGGCCAGGGAGTCGGCGATGCGCAATGTGCTCGTGACAGCCGCGTATGTGAATGCGGAGCCATGGGAGAAGCTTCTGAAATATGTGGATGCGGCCAATATTGATTTGAAGGGTATGACGGACGATTTCTACCGCGAAGTGTGCTCGGGGACGTTGAAGCCGGTGCAGAATGCCATGATTATGGCAAAGGCCGCCGGCATATTGGTTGAGGTCACGAACCTGCTCATTCCCACGTTGAATGATAAGCCCGAGCAGATTCGCGAGCTTTGCCGCTGGGTGAAGGCGAATTTGGGTGGCGAGACGCCGATGCATTTCTCTCGGTTCTTTCCGCGATACAAGATGCGGCATCTTCCGGCGACACCACCAAAGACGTTGGACGTAGCTCGTGAGATCGCCATGAGCGAAGGGCTGCTATACGTCTATATCGGGAACATAGCGAGCAAAGAGGGCCAGAACACGTACTGTCCAGGCTGCAAGATGTTGCTGATAGAGCGGAGCGGCTACACTATCTTGCAGAATCGCCTAAAGGACGGCCGTTGCCCGGATTGCGGAAAAGACATCTACGGGGTGTGGCAATGACGCGAAGGAAGTTCTTCATAAAGGTCGTTGGTGCGGGCTCGGCGATTGTGCTGGGCGTTTCGTGGCTGGCAGGCAAGGCCTCGCCTCGGAGGTTTGTGCGGGCGGTGCGAACGAACTGCTATCCGGGTTGTTTGGAATCCTTGCGGGAAATCACAAAGATGGGCAAGTGGGGTGGCTGATATGTCTAAGTGGCTCAAAGTATCGGCAGGGGGCAAATTCCTCTTAGTTTTGCTGATTGTGTCATTGGGTGTTGTCGCGGTCTGGTTTTGGAGAGCGGTGGTCCGGGTGCCCTCGGCTCAGATTGAGGATAGGCCAGGCGCTGAAAGGAGTGTCAGTGAGATGAGTAAGGCGGGAGTATCTGATCGAGAAGGAGCACCTCGCGTGCCCAAGTCCGTCCTGCGTTCATCGCTTGCCGGTAGTTGGTATCCGGCTGATCCTGCTGCACTACGCGGGCAAATTGAGGGCTTCTATAAGAAGGCTGAGGTCGAGCCACGAGACGATACGATCGCGGTGATATTGCCCCATGCCGGTTATCGCTACTCCGGGCAGACCGCGGTTGAGGGGCTCAAGCGTATAGGCCGACAGTACAAACGCATCATCGTTATCGGCCCGAGTCATCGTGTCTATATGGAAGATGTGCTCAGTGTACCCAGGGTGACACACTATGAGACGCCCTTGGGCGAGATTCCATTGGATGTGGAATTCATAGGGAGGCTTCTGCAGTATCCGGTTTTTCAGAACGTGCCACGAGCACATACCGAAGAGCACAGTGTTCAGATAGAAGTGCCGCTGCTGCAGCACAAGCAGAAGGACTTCAAGCTCGTACCCATTGTGGCGGGACAATGCTCACTGGACGCGGTTAGAAGAGCCGGAGATATTCTTCGAAGTCTGGTGGACAACGAGACCCTGGTGGTTGCGAGTTCGGATTTTGTGCATTATGGATCACCGCATAGGTATGTGCCTTTCAGGGAGAACATACCGGAGCAGATCAAGAAGCTTGATATGGGGGCCTTTGCCTATATCGCGAAACTGGATGATGCGGGCTTCTTGCAGTACAAGAAGAAGACTGGTGCGACGATATGCGGATCCATCCCGATTGCGATATTATTATCGATGATGAGTGAAGGAGCAGAGACCGAGCTGGTTTCATATACTACCTCAGGTGAGTTGATGGGCGATTTCAGTAATTCGGTTAGTTATCTTTCTGCGGCTTTCGCCGGAGCTTGGCAAAATGCGCCCGAGATACGGCCAGAGAAAGCGGGGGCCGAACTTACTGATGAAGACAAGAGACAGCTCCTTACGTTGGCCCGTAAGACGATACGCTATGTTCTCGGCAACAGACGTCTTCCCGAGCCATCGGAACTCGGCTTCGAGGTGACGGAGGCCGTGAAACCTCCTCGCGCGGCGTTTGTGACACTCAAGAAGAACGCGCGACTTCGAGGTTGTATCGGCGATATTTATCCGCAAAGGCCATTGCATAAGTCGGTAGCCCTAAATGCGGTTTACGCAAGTCTTCGTGATGGACGTTTTCCGCCGGTAACCGAGGCCGAGCTCGACGAGATCGAGATTGAGATATCGGCACTGACCACGCCACGACCCGTTGAATCGGCAAATCAGATAAGGATCGGCACAGACGGTGTCGTCCTGAACAAGGATGGACATTCGGCGGTGTTTCTACCACAGGTAGCGCCGGAGCAGGGCTGGGACTTGGAGCAAACACTCACGCAGTTGTCACGTAAAGCCGGGTTGGACGGTGAAGCCTGGAGGGATGGTGCGAGTTTTCTGGTTTTCCAGGCTGAAGTTTTTGGTGAGGAAAGATGAGGTTCAGCCGGGGCTTGCTGCTATTTAGCTACGGCCTGTTCACGATAGCGGCGCAAACACTTCTGTTTCGTGAGTTCATCGGAACGTTTGAAGGCAACGACATAAGTGTCGGCATCTTCTTCGGCTCGTGGTTTCTGTGGGTTGGCTTGGGGGCCGTCATAGTCAGAAAAGCCCAGCATTTCGCCGATAAATTGTTGGCGAACGTCGAGCTTCTGTTCTTGGCCTATCTGCCTGCGTTTGTCCTGGAGCTTGCGCTGATCATTCAAGTCCGCGAGCTTGCAGGCATCGAGTCTTACGCGTTATTGTCCATAAGAAGCATCTTGTTTTGGTCGATGGTGGTCAATGCGCCGGTCAGTGTCATAACGGGGATGCTGTTTCCAACCGCGTGTCGGTGGGTCGAGCAAGAGGACAGCCTTGCTGTCTCACGTGTATACATCCTTGAAGCGGCGGGCAGTTTTGTTGGCGGCCTTGGGGTGACTTTGCTGTTGGGCCTCGGTGCGAGCTTAGTGAGAGTCTTCCTGCTGCTGGCCTTTGTTGTTTGTGTTTCCGTATTTGCGGTGCGGCTCTGCGAAATACTCCGACGGCGCACAAGGACGCGCGCGCGTGACGGTGCAGGCGGGTATGGGGTTTTGGTGTTTTCATTCGTTGGCTTGCTTGCTGTTGGTTTGTGTCTCTTCGCGCGCGCCGATGAGCACGTAATGCAGCGGGTGCGGGTCGTGAAATGGACGAAGTTGCTCGGCAAGGAAGCTCTACGCGGTTCGTTTCAGACGCCGCAGGCAGAGTATCTGTATGGTGTCTATGGGGATCAGTGGATAGCGGTTCGGGAGGGCAGCGTATGTGAGGCCTTGCCTGATAAAGCCACGGCCGGGCGGATAGCGGCGATAAGTCTCTGTCAGAACCCCGAAGCTGAGAGGGTTCTGGTCGTCGGCTCAGGATTGGGACTTTGCCGTGAGCTACTCCGGCTGCCGCAGATTGCGAGAACAGACTGGGCACATCCCGACAGTGAATACGTGCGGCTCGTAGGCGAGTTCATACCGCCGGAGCTCAGAATCGACGATGAGAGGTTTCATCCGGTCGGTGGTGACATTCGCTCAATGCTGGCCGGCAAGAGTCAGGATTACGATGTTGTGATCCTTAATTTGCCTGACGCGGTCAGCTCGGTTCTGAACCGGTACTTCACAGTCGAGTTCTATCGCAAGGTAAAGGGTGCACTTCGGCCTGGTGGCGTGTTGGCCGTACGAGTTGCGGGCGGCGAGAACGTCATGGGGACCGAGTTAGTCAACCTTGGCGCCTCGACCAGGCAGACGCTTACGGAGGTTTTCTCGCGTTTCGTATTGGTGCCAGGTGAGGACAGTTGGTTTCTTGCGTCTGATTCTGATAAGCTGAGCGGCGACCCGGCTACTTTGAGAGATCGATTTGCAGCCATTGTGGGGGCAAGTGACATCTTTTCGCCGGAGGCGATTCTTTCAGTTTATTTGCCTGATCGGGCCGAAAGAGCGCTTGCGACCTATTCCAAGGTAGACTTGCCGAAGAATCTGCTGGTCAACCGTGACGGCAGGCCGCTGACGCATCTGTACAGTATGTTGCTTGCGGCCAAACAGTCCGGCGCGCCGGTCAGCAGGGTGGTGCGGCTGCTTACCTTGGCGGGGGCGACGGTGTTCCTTGTTCCGATCCTGGTCTTTGTTGTCCTGCGAGTGCTGTATCTTTGGCGGATGGCGGCCGACCGCTCGAATTCGGTGACGCGGCCGTCCGGCTTCGATAGTTCCTTTCTGGTTTTCTCAGCGGGCTGGGTGAGTATCGGCGTGGTGATCGTCCTGATGTACTCGTATCAGACCCGCTTTGGCTCACTGTACCTGCACATTGGAGTCATCTCTTCATTGTTCATGGTGGGCTTGGTGACGGGGGCGAGCATTGTTAGGCGCTTGCTGAAGGCCCACGTCACAGAAGGGTCGAGCCGAGCCTTGCTTCCTTTGGCCATGCTGTTTGTCGTGATACTGGTACACACACTAATTCTGACTGGGATCGCTACTTCGCCGACGGAATGGCGGCTGGCGGAACAGACTGTGATGAACGACAATTGGGAGCCGGAGCATCTGGTCTTTGCGATTGCATTCGTTCTATGTGGTCTGTGCTCCGGCTGCTACTTTCCAATTGCCGCCAGGCAGCTTTCCGGCTATGAATACGAGGCCGGTCAGGCGGGCGGCAAACTTGAGACGGCGGACCATCTCGGAGCTGCGGCAGGGGGCCTGGTGACAAGCCTTGTGCTTGTTCCGATCCTCGGCACCAAAATCGCGATGTTCATGCTGGCGGGGCTCATCGTCGCGAACGTGCCGCCCGCATTGCTGAGGGTGTGGAGGCGACGGGAGAGGCCTCTGGCCGGCGTATCAATTGGGCTGCGCAGGCTCGGTTACGTTCTATTCGGTGTCGGAGCATCTGTTGTGCTCTGCTCGAATATACTGGCTGCCGCCAGTGCACGTTTGAGGCCGTCGCTGCCGGAACATGTTGCGCGGGCGCTGGCGGGGCAATTGCATCTTGAGAAGATATCGAAGACTTTGGTCGATAGTGGCAGGGACATCGACTACTTTGAGGCCTACGAGATTCAGCAGGATGAGCAAGGAAACGTGACCGACCAGACGTTGACGGGCTACATCTTCAGCTCCGAGGATTTGGCGCCGGCTGTTCGCGGTTTTGGAGGGAGGATGAATCTTGCTATCCATCTTGACCATGAGGGCAAGCTCCTCGATTTTCACGTAGTGCGGTCCAATGAGACGCCGGCGTACCTGAAGCTCCTTGACGAGTGGTACGTGTCGTTGGGTGGGCGAGGTTTGTTTGGACCAAGACCCTTTCAGGGAATTGACCCAGTGACGGGCGCTACGGTGAGTTCAGCGGCTGTTCTTGAGGCTCTGGAGCGTTCGGGACACAGGTTCACTGCGGAAGTTCTCGGCCGGGAAGTGCGTGCTGGTGACAGGGTTACACTGGCGGGACGCGGAGAAGCAAATGTGAAGTGGTGGGGTGCGTATGTACAAGATCGGCAGGTGGTGTACCTGATCGCAGCGCTAGCGCTTGCGCTGGTTGTGACATACTGGGGTGGTTTCTGGAGTCGATTGCTTCTGCTTTGCGTTTGTTTTGTAGCGGGCGGTGTGGTCGTCAATGCTCAGTATTCCATCGAGCAGGTGGTGAGCTTGCTGTCGTTGCACACGCCGGCTGTCGCACTGACGGGCGCATTCCTATTAGTTGTGGGCGTGCCGCTCATTGTCACGCTATTCGGCAACATCTACTGCGGCTATATGTGCCCCTTCGGAGCGGCACAAGAGCTGCTCGGCTACGTTGTGCCCGCGAGATTCAAATGGCCGATACCGCGACAGACAATGCAAAAGGCAAGATTCGTCAAATATGGAGTACTCTTCGTTCTGATAGGTGTCTTCTTCCTTTCAAGGAACAGGACTACACTGGCTGCCGATCCTCTTGTCTCGGTCTTCGGCTTTCGGTTTTCGCTCGGCGGTTTTCAATGGCTCCTCGCTTACTGGCAGCAGTTGGCGCAGATGGCGGTGGTCATAGTTCTTGTAGGATCGCTTTTCTATGTTCGCTTCTGGTGCCGTTACTTGTGTCCGGTAGGGGCGTTTCTGTCACTGCTTAACAACGTGGCCCTGCTGAAGCGGTATTTGCCGGCCAAGAAATTCGGCAAGTGCGAATTCGGTCTCTCGGCGAGGGACAATCTTGATTGCATATATTGTGACAGGTGCCGATATGAGACGAAGGCAGCTGCGAAAAAGGAGCGTGTATCAATCGCTGATTATGCGGCCAAGGGACTTCTGCCGCGATATTTTGCAGTGGCGGTAGTAGCCGTAGCGGCGGTTGCCTGGGGAAGCTCGGTTAAGAGGTTCTTGGAGGTCGTTCCGATCCAGGCGGAATACGAAGCCGAGTTTGCCGCTTCGGGCGGCCAGCCGAGGGATGTCGATGTGCAGCAGATTAAGAAAATGATCGAGCAGAAGAGGCTGTCCGATCGAGAGGCGGAGTTCTACAAGAAGGTTGAGTGACATTGTATCGGCGCCGGTTGCGACGTGCGAGCCGACCTTAGCGGCGGAAGATGTGGATCAGCCAGACGATGAGGGTGAGGATAATTGAGAGGATTATGCTGCTGGCGATTGGAATGTAGATTCGCCAGCTCTTTGAGCCGAATTGCAGATCGCCGGGCAGTCGGAATAGTCCGATTCGGCTGAGCCCTACCAAGAGCAGGCCCAGCACGACGATGGAGATGCCCGCCACGATCAGCCACTTGCCGATTTGTTGTGGGCCGAGGTCCATAAGAAGCCGTCTTCGTATTCATTTGCACGCCTCGGACACCAGGTTATAATGGCGCCAAGATTAGTTCAAGGGAGCTTTTTGGGGATCACGTATGGGCAAGGCGAGTCGCGAGATTCGGATTGGCACGTCCGGCTGGTTTTACGATCACTGGCGGGGCAAATTCTATCCGGATAAGCTCGCCAAGAACAAGTGGTTCGAGCACTACGCGGAGCACTTCGATACGGTGGAGCTAAACAATACGTTCTACCGCCTGCCGAAGGAAAAGACGGTCCAGAATTGGCACGCCAAGGCCCCGAAGGGCTTTGTGTTCGTCGTAAAGGCCAATCGGTACATCACGCACATCAAGAGACTGAAGGACACCGCGGAAGAAGTGAAGCGATTCTTCGGCGTGATGGATTTATTGGGAGGCAATCTCGGCCCGGTACTATATCAGTTGCCGCCGAGCATGCAGAAGGACCACGACCTCTTAGAGAGCTTCATCAAGCTGCTTCCCAAACGGCGGATAGCTGTCTTTGAATTCAGGCACAAGAGCTGGTACGAGGCCGACACCCTTGAGCTGCTTGACAACCGCGGCGTCGGCTTTTGCGTGCACGACATGGCCGGCAAGGAGACACCCAAGGTGGTCACGGGCGACCTGATCTATGTCCGCTTTCACGGCACAAGCGGCCGATATGCAGGCAACTATACCGACAAAATGCTGCAAGACTGGGCAAAGTGGATCAAAGAGAATTCCGAAGGTGTTCGTGGCATCTACGCCTATTTCAATAACGACATCGGCGGACATGCAATCAACAATGCAAGAACGCTGATGAATCTGATGGGGGTGTCAAGCAGAATTTCTGGTTGTGGCTGATAAGGACGATAGACCTGAGCCTGTTGCTCTGGCCGGAGTTGTCGGAGTCTCAGGAGGGCGTGAGTTTTCACGACCAAACTCGTTTGGATGTGGCCGCCGGGATGTATGATTAGTCGAGGACGTTGAGGCCTTTCTGTTTGGCGTATCGGCGGGCGGAGGTGATCTCGTCGAGGGATGGGCGGCGATTGACCTCGGGATAGGAGTCGGCATGGTAGCAAGGGCGGTACTGGGCCATTACGTTGATCGTGGTGTGGGGGCTTATCTCTCCGGCGAGAAAGTCTATGACCTCGACGCTGCCCGCGAGATTGTTCGGCAGGACAAGATGCCTAATTAACAGGCCTTGCGTGGCCAGGCCCTTTTCGACTTGAAGGTCGCCGACTTGGCGGTGCATTTCCTTCACCGCGGCGAAGTTGATCTCGGGGTAGTCCGGCGCGGCCGACAGCTGATCAGCGGCTTCAGCGTCCGCGTACTTGGCGTCGGGCATGTAGATGTCTATGAGGCCTTTGAGCAGCTTGAGGGTCTCGACCGAATCGTAGCCGCCGGTGTTGTACACGGTGGGCAGGGACATGCCCTTCTTTCTGGCTGTTTCGAGGGCGGCGGCGATGGCTGGGACCACGTGAGTGGGCGTGACAAAGTTAATGTTGGAGCAGCCGTACGCCTGCAGCTCGAGCATAGATTGAGCGAGCTTTTCGATAGTGACTTGGCGGCCGTGGCGAAGATGACTGATGTCATAGTTCTGGCAGAAGATGCAGCCAAGGTTGCAGCCGGCAAAGAATATGGTGCCTGAGCCGCCTCGGCCGACGAGGACGCTTTCCTCGCCGAAGTGCGGGCCTGCGGAACTCACTACCGGCATCTCGCCGATCCCGCAGGAGCCGGTCTGTCCCTCGCTGCGATTGACGTTGCATTTGCGAGGACAGAGTGTGCACGGATTCATGAGCCTCCAAAGCTCCCTGGTGGTGTCACTGTACGCGTCAAGGTCAATCATAGAGCCTCGGTTCCTGATACATCGTGCCAAGGCGATCGTGTCAGGGAAGGATGTCTGGGACAACGATCCAGTCAGTCTGCCATTGCTCTTGCTCGGAGCGGCTGATGGCAACGACGCCGGCGTTTCTAAAGGCGACCGTGCCGGCTGATTCAGATCCGGTTAGTAGCAGTGACGCGAGCTTACTCAGAAACGGCAGGTGCCCGACAATCATTATGTCCTCTGCGGCGGAAGAGAGTTCGTTCTTGATCGCGGTCACATCATCGGTCGGGCCTAAGTCGTCGCGGGCGACTGGTGCGTTGGTCAGGTCGATGACTTCAGCCAGCACGTCAGCGGTCTGGACGGCTCGTGTCTTCCCACTGTGCCACAGGCGGTCGACGTGGAGGTTCAGCGGTCTTACAAATGCCGCTACTTTTTGTATCTCTGCGAGGCCCTGCTCGCTCAGCGGGCGTCGGGGGTCTACTTCCTTTGAGGTCGCCTTCGCGTGTTGAACAAGGTACAGTTTCATTCTTTGATCTCCTTTGGGCCAACTTTGTCGGGGGTGTAGTATAGCAGCAGTGGCCGGATTCGCAATCGCATGCGGAGACAGTAGTCGTGCGTGTGTTCTTGCCAGAATTACCTGAAAGGCCCAGCTCTGGCTCATTTGAGTAATACGCATCATTTGGGATAGAACATTGAAAAAAGGCCGGATATCGCGTATACTTTCCCTCGGCGCATTGGGTCTGAATAATGGATGAAAACGTCAAATTGGTGGAACAGGAGGCGGATTCCGCGCATCCTGACAATAGCCGGCAGGAGGCGAGGGAAGCGCATTTGGAGACAAGGCAGGAATCGCTCGCTGTTCGGCTCAGGCATGGTGATCGCTCGGCCGCGGCTGAGCTTGTCGATGCCTACTACGAGAAGATATATCTGTTTCTGAGACGAATTGGCCACAATCACCAGCTCAGCGAAGACCTGACACAGGAGACTTTCATGCGGGCGTGGGACCATATAGGCCAGTTGAGGGACGGCAAGGCGTTAAATGCCTGGCTTTATCGAATTGCGGGCAATGTCTCGCGGCTTCACTGGCGCAGGCGCAAGGGCAGGCAGTTGAGCGGTGTCGAAGGATTCGAGGCTCATGGCGCTGGCGAGGCTGAGTCCGATAGGGCCGGACACCGAGAGGAGCTGTCGCAGTTAAGAGAGGCGGTCGGCCGGTTGCCGTGGAAACTGAGGCAGGCGATCGTGTTGCATTATATGGAGCACTTGACTATATCAAGAGCCGCGGAGGCGGCGGGCGTCAGGGAGGGTACTTTCAAGAGCAGGTTGAACAGGGCGCTGAATACTCTGAGAAAACAGTTTGCCTAACGGGATTCTCCAGAGAGGGCAGAGCTATGATACAGAATGAGAAGCTCAAAGAGCTGTTGCACGAGTTGGGGCAGCGGGAGGCCGAGCCGGCTCGCCCGGATCTGGCTGAAGACATAAAGAAGCGCATCCCGCACCGGCTTATCCCGCACGCGATGGACACTATCAATATCATGATAGACCTGCGGATAAGCAGGTTGGCTGCGGCGGCAGTGATAGTGATTACGATGGTTCTCTTGGCGAGTTTCATGGGTGGGCGCGGTTCGCTTGGATACGGGACGTACGAAGACAGCAAGCTGTTTCTAAAGTACTGCCTTGGTGGGGAGGATGCCTGCAGGAGCGACATGCTGGCCGGCTTGGCCGGATTCTACGAGGAGATGGTCGAGCGGGGCAGAGATGTAACGTACTACGGTAATAGGGTTGACCCGGACGACGCGTATGCGGTTCTGATGCATTGGAAGCTGCCGAACGGCAAGTATGGGGTGATATTGGGTGATTTGAGCGCCAGGACCGTCAGTCCTGCGGCGTTGATCCGGCTGCAGGCCCGGATGCTCCAAGAGCACCCGAAATGATGTCTATGCGTGGTGGGTGGGGTGAATTCGGCAATTGTTGCTTGAACGGCAGCCGATAACGTGTTAGAATATGGGGGGTCTAGGTGGCAAAGCCTGAACAATTCTTGGCCTATTGTCCGTATGTTGGAGAGTTTTTATGAATGGGAAACGGGGATTTACACTGATAGAGCTTCTGGTGGTGATTGCGATCATTGCGTTGTTGATGTCGATTATGATGCCGGCATTGGCCCGCGTGAAGAAACAGTCGCAGTCGGTTGCATGTCGGGCGAGGCTGAAGCAATGGGGCCTTCTGTTCAAGCTGTACACGGACGACTACGACGGATACTTCAACGAAGGTTGGGGATACGGAGACCACCATCCTGGGGGGTCTGGCGAGATGGGCCTGTACCTGAATGCGCTGCGGCCTTACTACAAGGACAACTGGGAGATGCTCAAGTGCCCGACGGCTACGAGAGTGGTGCAGAACGAGAATGATTGGGGCACCTTTAAGTCGTGGTTTCGGGATGTCGACCTTCCGGGTGGAGGGGAGTACCGTTACATCGGGAGCTACGGCATAAACTCCTGGACGAATTACATGATTAAAGACCGTGGGGCCCGTCCGGTGGCAAACTTCTGGAAGACTGCCGTCAACGTCAAGAATCCGGACACCGTCCCGGTGTTAGGGGATGCCACCTGGCATGATGCCTGGCCGTGGGAGACCGACCAGCCCGTCGCACACCCGTTTGACTTTGGGTGGGAGAGTCCCGGTACGACAGATGAGATGAACCATTTCAACATCGACCGTCACAGCGGGTTCGTCAACTTTGCCATGATGGATTGGTCGGTAAGGTATGTTGGCCTGAAGGAGCTGTGGACACTGAGGTGGCACCGGAATTGGGAAAGGGGTCCGGCTGGTGAATACCGGCCGAGTCCCTGGACGACGGCTGGCGGTGTCATGTCGGTGGACTGGCCGCAATGGATGAGACGCTATAAGGACTATTAGTTCACTGCTCGTCGTTCGGCGAGCACAAGCGCGGATTGTAGATGGCGGCGTTAGGTAAACGTTTGCACAGGCCAGGCGAATCTTTAATAGATGATCGCCATTGCTTCCTCAATCCTTCCGATCACTTCTGATATGTCCGAAGGCTCAGAAACGTAGGTGTCGAAGCCCTTCTGTAAAAGGGCGGCAGACTCGGTGTCGTTAAGATGATTATTTGCAAGTGCTATGATCTTGATGGTCTGCAATTCTTCGCTGGCGCGAACGTGTCTGCAAATGCCTGCGGCGTCGATTCCTTCGGCCAGGAGGTTGATTAACATCACGTGGGGGGCGAAGCTTAGAGTGGTGACACCGGTTTCGAAGTTGCTCCGCACGGTTTGCACGTCGTAGTCGCCCTTGGTCCGCAGAGCCTCGGCCAATGCGGAGGCCCCATGGTCGCTGCTATCTACCACAAGCACCCGGATCTTTCCGACGGGCAATGCTGAAGTGGGTATATGGTGAGCCTTCATGAAGCGAACGAGCTCATGGAGGGGTATTCTGCGGTCTTTGCTGCCCGGTATTCGATAACCCTTTAGCTGGCCGGTATCGAACCATTTCGAGACAGTCCGCGGAGCGACATTGCAGATCTTGGCGACGTCGCCTGTGGTCAGTACGTTCTTGCCTTTTGCCATCTTTTGCTTCCCGAATATATGGATTAAGACCGGGTGTTTCTTCGGCGTAAAGGCGGTGGTCGTTTAGCACGAGGCGCCAATTCTGGCCTTGGAGCGAATAAACGCTGCAATGTGAGATGGCACGTCCCATAAACTCTTGTGGCCTTTTCTGGGGTGGGCGATTGTGGTCACAGATGTCGCCGCCTCGGAGCCTCAGGGGCAAATGAAAATGGGTTTGATTTGCTGTAAGCAGGCTGTACAATTCAAGTTTCGGAATCGGCTACGCGGTCTTCTATGACGAGGAGAATCTTCAATGAGGATACACCTGTCCCGACCCGACGTCACCGAGCAGGAAATCGAGGCGGTCTGCGCGGTGCTTCGCGGGCCAAATCTCTCGCTCGGCCCGAAACTGGGGGAGTTTGAAGGCGCTTTCGCAGACTACATAGGAAGGAGACGGGCAGTGGCGGTCAACAGCGGGACCAGCGGCTTGTTTCTGTGCATGTTGGCGCTGGGGATTGGGCCGGGCGATGAGGTCGTTACGACACCTTTTACGTTTGTAGCGTCAGCGACGTCGATTATGGCGGCTGGTGCCGAACCGGTCTTTGTTGATATTGACCCCGGGAGTTTGAACATTGACGCGGCGCAGATTGAGGCCAAAATCACCGGCAAAACGAAAGCCATCTTGCCGGTGGAGGTTTTCGGCAATCCTGCCGGGATGGATGAAGTCTGCCAAGTTGCCCAAAGAAACAGTCTGATCGTTATCGAGGACAGTTGCGAAGCGCTTGGCTCTGCTCTGAACGGCAAAAAAGTCGGGACATTCGGTGGTATGAGCGTTTTTGGCTTTTATCCCAATAAGCAAATGACCACCGGAGAGGGAGGAATGATTTTGACCGACGATGACGAGCCAGCGGATCTGTGTGTGTCGCTTCGGAATCAGGGACGAGGCAAGGAGGGCGGCTGGCTGGGGCATGAGCGGCTGGGATACAACTTCCGGCTCAGTGACATAAACTGTGCGCTTGGGATCGTGCAGCTTTCAAGAATGGAACAAATCAAAGCCAAGCGGGGTCAGGTTGCTGCGTGGTATCAGGAAATGCTGGCCGACGAGAGGAGACTGATCGTGCCGACGGTGCCGGCCGGCTGCGATATGAGCTGGTTCGTGTTTGTGGTTCGGCTTGCGGAAGGTTTCACTGTGGAGCAGCGGGACCGGGTCCTACAAGGAATGGCGCAAGCGGGCATTCAGGTCAGCAATTACTTCCCGCCCGTTCATCTGCAGCCATTCATGGTCGAGCAATTCGGGTACGGCGAAGGCGATTTCCCCGTCACCGAATCGGCAAGTAGGAGCACCATCGCCTTGCCGTTCTACAATAACCTGGCTCAAGACCAGGTCGCAGTTGTCTGTGAGACTCTGAAGACCGTGCTGAGCAAGGAGCTGTGAGCGCCGTATCGGCGTCACCAAGCGTTCTCCGACGAACGACGGCTCGAGCGTGCCGATTCTGTGCTATCACCTGATGGAGAAGACAGCAGGGAGGTGCGGCACTCCGTTTCCAGTTTGGCATCCATGGCTTTAGTTATTAAGTATTAAGTAGAGAGAAATCAGACCGGCTGGGGGTCGGTTGACCACCGAAATTCATTGAAGGAAGGGGGAATGCCTCCATGAGGGGATGGAGAAGCAAGTTCGTATTTCTGCTGATAGTCTACTTCTCCGGTTTTGCCACGGCGATCTACTTCCTGGGGCCCGCACCCAAGCACAAATCCGGTAGGACTTCTGCCAAGAGCGTCTCACTTTCGGCGTTGAAGTCAGATGAATTCGCACAGTCTCTCAATACGGGGATGCACAAGTGCGTGGATTTCAGCAAGGATGCAGCCTTACGGGCGGCCATGTTCATAAAGCAGAAGCTCGAAGAAGGGCAGGAGCAAAGCCGCAGCTAAGCGCTGTGCAAGCCCGCCGGGTTGGCCATAGAACGAGCAATCAACACACATAGACAACTTGTATCTGGCCTTCAGGAGGGTGTGCATGTAACACTTCTGGCCGTGGGTCGTCGCCCTGATCCACGGCCTCTGCTTTTTGGTTCGCCCGGCAGTGGCATTCGCCGGACGTTCACGCTGAGCGTCTTCCTCTTGGAAGACGGCAAGGATTTGATGCCCTTGATCTCCTTCGTCCTGCGGGTTCTGGGCTGACCCACCTTGATCGTTGGAAGATAAGCCACAGCTTCCCGGCCATAGTTGTCGAGTTGGTCGGTAGTTCTGGGCCTGCCGAAATATTGCTTCCTGTTCTTGCTTGGCGTCGAAGGAGGGGCACGCCGGAGTCGCCACTTTGCTAACGGGCTGGGGGGCGTGGAACCTCGTGCGGAGTCGGTTCGAGCCAGTAGTGGGCGAAGATGACGAGATCCATGATGTCAATGGTTCCGCTTTGGTCTGCGTCAGCAGGCAGCAGCGCGTCGTCATCGCCGCTATCGTCGGACCTCCAATAGGATGCGAACATCGCATAGTCGCCGAAATCCACGTTATCGTCACTGTCAAAGTCGCAGGGATTGAGGTTCAACCTGAAAGGGTATATGGCATAGTAGCCTGCCCTGTCGGAGGTCCAGAAGACCCATAGAGCGCCGTCGATGACGGCCAGAGTCGGGTCCAGGTCGATGTGTTTGTCGTACGTAAGCCGTATTGGGCTGCTCCAGGTCGCGCCATTGCTGAAGCTGGTGGAGTACCATATGTCGGGATTGTCGGACTCGTGGTGCTCGGAATGCCAGACGGCGACGAGGTTGCCGTGTGCGTCCTGAACGATGACAGGGTGTATTCTGGGGTACCGTGCCGAGTCGCTGTCGGTTATCTTTATGGGGTCGGACCACCTGCGACCATCACTGCTATTCCTGGCCCAGATATCGCTGCCGGTCCAGCCCACGACCCAGAGCTGATTATCGTGCGCCCCGTACAGAGCAGGGTTGTTCCACATATTGACCCCCGTCTCGGCCAGGTCGGTCCAGGTCTGTCCGCCATCTTTGGTTGTGACATGGTGTCCCGGTCGGGACCAGAAGACCCAGATTCGGTTGTCGTCTGTCTCGACCACGCTGCCTCGTTGTGATGCCTCCTGCGGGGTATGGATAAGGCCTCGGGTATCCCAAGTGAGTCCGTTGTCGACGCTCGTCGCGTATTCGAGGTCATACGGGCCGAGTGCGGAGCTTGTCCAGACAAGCCAGAGCCTATTGGTTGAATCTTGCATCAAGGCGGGCGATACATTGACATTGTCGTACGTTAGCCGGGTTTCGCTTGACCAGCTCTCGCCGGCGTCTTTCGACGTTTTGTAGTATATCTTGACATCTCTGGAATAGGCAAGAATCAGGTCTCCGTTCCGGAGCTGGCACATTGCCGATTCCTGACCCGGGGCCACCGGGCTCAGGTCTGTAAGCGCAAGACCATGCGTTGCTGTTATGCAAAAGAGAAACACCGAAAGCGATGTTCTTTTGATGCTTACAAGACGATGCACCTTACCCACCTCCATAGTCCTCATCGAGGAATCACTAACCGGGGGTGCTCCGTACCTGGATTCCCAGATAGGTCACATTGGAACGCTCCTAAGCCTCGTGATAGTGTATTGATATTACCATATTTGTCCGACAACTTCCACTGTCTTTGGTCCCTCTCTTGCATCCGTTGCATCCATAACCGAGCCAAACGCCGAAATTCCCTGCTGAAAACCGGTGTTGCCTGATGGTTTTCTCTTGGCTGAGCGTGTCCCCTCTGGGGCAAGATCAGGCTTTATGGTAGCTTTCGGCCTCGCTGCTTGCCGAGGCTGTGGCCATATCCATACCGGGTAGGCGATCGGGCTGCTGGGTGGCCCCACAGCCTTCGTCATTTCAAGAGAAGCCGCATGCCCGCGCCATCAGAGGTTGACCTCCAGCGTTTGCTCTTTGGTGCGCGGCAGGGACTCGATTCCCTTGATTTCTTTCATCTCACTGGTTCCGAGCTCACCTACCTTGACCGTGTATGTGCCCGCTGCGAAGACCTTCGGGCGAAATGAAGAGCCCCTGATGCGGAGGGTATAGACGACTTCGCCGTTCTGTTCTGCGACAACCTGCACGACCGGGTTGGTCATGCCACGGACCTTGATCGTAGGAAGGTAAGCCACGGCTTTGCGGCCGTAGTTGTCGAGCTGGTCGATTGTCCTGGGCCAGCCGAAATACTGTTTCGTGTTCTTCTCGGCGATGTCCACATTTCGAGGCCAGCATTCCACTGTGATTCTCCGGCTCTTCTTGTTGAACCTTACGACGCCAAAGCCGGCCGATCTTGTGGTCAGCTTGTCGTGGTTCTCCATTACTCCGGGATTGGCGACAGCGAGCATGTTGACCTTATTGCCGAACCCATCGAGGAATTCACCGCAGTGCTCGGGCATGCCCGGCTCACGGTTCTTACCCGGCTTGAGTGGAGCCCACCACCGCAAGTATAGGTTTGCTATCGAGGGAACGCAGAATGAATAGCCCGAGTCGTTCCAGTCGTCGATACCGTGGTGAATGATTGTACCGAGATGCTGATCGCCAGCGAGCATGAATGCGAAGGCCTTGCGGATTTCACTAAGGGCCCGTCTCCGTCCGGCTTGTGGCCAACCGTTTGAATCGAGATCCGCGTATAGACGATTTTCGCGCCTGCCGTGAAGATGTGCGCCCCCGCAGAAGACCGTCTGTGAGAGCACACACTTCATCTCACAGTCGCCCCAGTCTGTGGCCCAGTGCCTGAGGAACTTGAGCTGTCGCTCGCCGAGCAGTACGGCTCCCGGTACATCGAGCGTCTTCGGATCATAATCAGGCCTTGTTACGTGGTCGGGTCTTGGACCTTGCTGCGGCACAAGGCCCTGGGGGCCTGTCTTAAACTTGCGGTCCTCGATGATGGCGAAACTCACCCGGCCTATGGTTAGAGACGTGTAATAGACGCCGATGCCGCGCTGTATCGGAGTCGGGTCGAATGGGTCGGGCAGGTGGCCGGTCTGTGCCCGTTCGACCTCTTTCACGTACTCGACGGGTGCGGCGTAGCCTCCGTCATGGCCGGCGCGGGTGTATGATATTCTCCCGCCGGCGCCCCATAAGTTGGCCTGGCCAACGTCGTGATCGTCGGGGATGGTGACAGTTGGGACGTCGCGTATGATCTCGCCGAAATCTCGGCCGAACTTGAGCCAGGCTGCATAATGTCTGAAATGGTCGTAGACCTGGTCGCCGGAGAAGAACAGAAGATCGGGGTCCAGCCTCTTGATGTTCTCTACGATGTCAGTCTTGGGGATGTCACCACCGTGACCTGGATTGATTGAGTTGCCGGTGAAGGCGGCCACTACGATGGTTTCTTTGTCGACGGGGTCCTTGCGGATGGTGCCGGAGTAGTATGCGTTCTCGCCGTGCGCGACACGGTATCGGACGTCCTTGGTGGCGTCCCAATTCTCAACGCGGAACGGGGCGGTCCAGCCCTGCTCGACTACCTGTGCCGTAGCAATCTCTTTCCATGCTCCGTTCTTGTCTACTTGCAGCCTGACCGTTCTGTCCTCGCCTTCTCTGAGCGGGTAAAGCTGCGCAGTCATCTTCATAATGTTGTTCTGGACTGTGTAGAGGGCGAAGCAAATAACCTTGTCCCTTGGCACGTCAGGAATCTGAAGGGCTTGGGCATTGAGGGTGTTTGGCAAAAGAATGGCTGCAAGCACGGCGATAAGTGATCTTGTCACAGCTGACTTCATAATGTTACTCCTTATCAGTTCGGTTACGTTGGACTGTGGTGTCAAGGATCAGCTTAGGGCTATCTTGGCCTGACTAACATAACCCTCTTTTGACGCGGCTGCAACGCCAATTATGCGGTTTGCAGAAGGGCCGTTCCTTCCCAACACCGTATTATAGGCACCGGTTTTGCTCTAAGAAGAGGCACGTAGAAGAACGACGGCAGGCAAGATCACCCACCGGCGCAGGATGCACAAGCCCGGAGTCCTTTGGTTATATCACCCGTTCCGGTAGCGCACGATTGAATCTCCACACGAGCACTTTTTCTTGAAGCATCTGCTGTCTGATCACCAGAACTCTGACAATCGACTGTCTGCCCTTGAAACGATTGACTACGCGGTTTTAGTCTACGGCATGTGCTGTTCCTTTGCCAGGCAGAGCCGTTCGCAACTATGGGGAACAGCTGACCCGGGAAGCAGAAAGGATTCACTTCCTGGCAATATCGTGTAGAATCCTGGTCAGAGGCCCCCGGCTGACAGGGGGCGAGTGGCCTCCCATATCGAGTGTGAGAGCCTCGCTGCGGGAGCCCTGTAGAAACGCACTCTTGAAAGGAGAGGATTGTGGATACTTGCAAGCTATGTGGTGGTGCTTATGAAAATCGCGTAGGAGTGGGCCATCTTGAACTGCGGCACCGTGTGAGCTGCCAGCGGTGTGGAGAGTACGTGATCACAGACTGTGCTCTGGACGTCACACCCAACCCCTTTGTGGAACAGCGACTCCACTTGCTGTCGGGCTTGGTACGGCGCACGGCTGAGAGGGGTGGCCTCATGACGGTCGAATCCAAGCTCCTTGAGGACCGCTCCGAATTCGAGGCCAGAGTCCTCAGTGTGTCTCCACAGAGTGTGCAGGAAAAGACTGATGCGATGCTGGCGTACGTTGCTGAGAAATCCTCATACCCAGGAGCGGCGGTTACAATTGACAGGGCCAGAGACTGGCCGCTCTACTATTGCAGAAACGCCGAGGAGCTTACCTTCTTTCTTAAGCATGCCCACGAGCGTGAACTGCTGGATCTTCAGACCTTCGTCAGCAGCGATCCTTGGGAAGCCAGACTCTCGGTGGGTGGCTGGGACAGATTGGAACAGCGAATGAAGCAGAATCCGGAGTCCAGGCAAGCCTTTGTGGCGATGTGGTTCGATGAGGAAACGAAAGACGCGTATTCCCAGGGAATAGCCCAACTGGAAATGGATACAGGATTCTCCATCATGCGTATCGACATGAGCCAGTTCAATGACAAGATATGTGACAGGATTCTTTCTGAGATCCGGCGGAGTCGGTTTGTGATGGCGGATGTGACCGGGCATCGGCAAGGTGTGTACTTTGAGGCAGGATTCGCTATGGGGTTAGGTCTGCCCGTTATCTGGACATGCCGCAAAGATGACATAGAGAGGTGCCATTTCGACACCAGGCAATACAACCACATCACTTGGGAAACGCCTGCAGAGTTGCGGGAGAAACTCCGGGATCGTATTGAGGCGACGATCGGGGCAGCTGGGGAGTAGTGAGTGCGCCTGCCGAAGAAGTGTTATAGTGCATCAATTCACGGGATTGCGACATCGGGATTGGGGATGAAGTTCTGATGCCATTTTAGCGTCCACAATTCTTCCAACGGTACTCTGTCTACGCGGCTGTCAACGAATCCCACATTGATCGCTCTCTTATGGCGGTCTACGCAGAAGCGCCCCATGAAGTACCCCTCGCCATGAGGGTAGCCCGGGTACCCCGACTCACCGGAAAGGTCCTGGGGCACCGTATCGACATCGAAGGGCCATGAGCCGACCCACACCGAATCGCCCAACAACGGAACAGCCGATGTGGCGTCAGAATACTTCTTGTAGTAATTCTCGGCCGGCAATCCGGGGCCAAAAATTGGATCGTCGGGCAGCACCCACAGATTCAGCCCGTAACTGCCTTCTCCACCCATGAATCGCCATGAACGAACCGCCGTACCGTAGAACGAGTCCTCCGATCTGTCTTGGCGTTTTGTCACCGGGCAAAATGCCACTTTCATCACGCCCTCTATGTGCTTTTCGGGGTTGTTCTTATATTCCCGAGCACTAAGATACGGCGCCAATTGATGGAACCAGTACTCGCCTGGATCATGAGAAAAGGGCATTGTCTGATCATCGTGGTCAAGCGCATAGAGGTTCATGGCTAGGCACAATTGGCGGATGTTACTCTGACAGGCCCTTGACCGTGCCTGCTTGCGAACATAGCTGAGGGCTGGCATCAAGATCGACATGAGGATCGCAATTATAGCGATGACTACCAGAAGCTCTATTAGGGTGAATCCCCTTTGCTTTTCCATAGTGCCACCGCGATCTTGTGTGCAATAGAGTAGCCGACTACGGAGATAATCATACACTTTCCGAGGCCGAGAATCAATGGAAAGGTTCCCAGCGCTGAGTGCGTATCCTGGTCTGTTCGCTCGCCGTTGCAGCACGCGAGCAGCAGCATTGTGACGTGCCCGAACCTGTTACGGCACTTGCCATTTCAGTTTGGCGAGTCCGCGCGGCTCTATGAATTTGAGGTGGCCGTTGTTGAGCAATACTCTCCAACCCCGCTTGTAGTTGTCTTTGGCGGTTAGCGATTCCGGGCCGCCGGACTGATTCCAGCCGCCTCGCGTTTCAAATATGAGTACAACATCGCCGGGGGAGCCCGGCTCGCACTCAGGATTTAGCGCGTAGTGGCAGAGCCCCTGGCTGACTGCCGCGCTGGGGTGTTTGCAGAAGAGCTTGCCTTGCCAGCCACTGTGTTCAGCGAGCGCATCACACCAGTCTTGAGGATTGGGGTATCGCCCACTGTGGTCGTTGGCATAGGCGGATAGTGCCATCCCCAATGCCTTCGGATCGCATCCGCATCCTATTCGCTGTAGGATTCTCTCTGAAGAGACATGGTAGCCAAGTGGAGCCGACAAGCCCACCTGAACGACCAGCGCGGCGATAATAAGCACAAGCTGCATAGTCTTACGTTCACTTGTCCTAATGTTGACAAGCCCTATGATGGTCACGACCAACGCAAGGGGCATGAACAAAAGAAGCCCTATCAACGCTAATCCTTCTGCGTAGTGCAGGCTTAGGATACTCGCAGCGCCAACAGCAGTCAGTGCAAGTGCCAGGTTTGTCAACGGTGATATTTTGGACCGCTTTTTGTGTGCGTCGGCCTTCGTCTCCCTCATTTCTTCAGCCCCAGACAGTACTGCAGCGGCATTGCGACGACATTGCCGCCTTTGCGGAACCTTATCGACTTCGCCAATTGGCATTGGCAGATGTACTGATCAGATCTGCACGGTTTTGTGCACGGTTTGCCCGTACGAAGTCTTTCCAAAGTGGGTAAGGCCCGTGGATCTCCGATTTCACCCAAGGCCCACATCGCGTTGTGTTTCTCCTTGAAAGAATGATCGTCAGACTCGACGTAGGCGATCAAGGCTTCGACGCAGTTGCCTTCGAATTCTTGAGTTGCCTGGCCAGAGATCACTTTCACGTCGCGGAAGATTACCCAGAAGGTAAGCGTGAACGCGACCAGAGCCAAGCCCGAACCGATTAGAAGTCCGTAGGTAATGACCTTCTTCAACTTCGACCAGCGTTTTGAGAAACTGGTGTTCTTACGAGTTTTCATTTGTCAGCTCGATTCGCATGCCTCATTCTCCGTGCAGAGTTTCCGGGGCCGGGTGGCCATGAGAGTGCCTGTGCTCAATCCACGACTCCTTTCTCCTTGGAGCCAATGATAAAGCACAGGGTCTTTCCTTCCATCTGATAGAACTTGATCATCGCATTCTGTACCTCGCTTGTGCCGGATGCGGCCTTTATTTCGCAAGGGACGTACCAGAGCTCACCTTCCTGATACGGATCGCCGATGACAGTGAACTTATCGACCCACTGCCCGGCCGCCTTCATATCTTTGACTTTCTCCCAGATCTCGGGCGTATAGAGTCGGAAGAACAGGTCGAGTTTCGTCAATGTCGATCTATCTACGTCGATTAGGGCTTGGCCGGTCTGTTCGACGATGGCCAGACATGCTTCTTCACGCGTCATGCCGTCGGCGACCAGACCCGAATCGGGGTCCACCATACAATCGACTTCCTCCTCGACGATTTTGGCGTCGGCCGGCATATCAAATATGCCCTCCGGCGGCTCCTCGTTGTAGCGGATCTGTGTGACGTTCTTTAGCGCAAGCGTCCTTCTCATCATCTCCATCGGCGCGTCTTCCCTGATCGTGGTGAAGCGGATTGGCAGTTTGCTTTCCGGGTCCACCCAGAATTTCTGTTCTCTCTTCGGCGTCATTATGTGAACCACGATGAGCTCTTCTTCGGTTTGCCGATCTGTCTCATAGTTGATCTCAACCGAGTTTGATCTGCCGGCCTTTTTGACGGCGTTTCTGAAGAAGCTGCCGAACTTTATCACCCAGGCCTTACCCCGTTCATCTCTGCTGGCGAAATGCACGGCTTTGGTTCTCCTGTTGAGCCCGAACACGCCCGCGGGGCTGCAAATCTTGCACATGTTGTGGCCGGCCCTACCCAGCCAGATATGTGTGGGTTTGTCGGGGTCGCCGTCGAATTTCATCCAGCATTCGAATTCTCCTTGCTTGTAAAACTCACCGGCCATGTACACAGTCTTGATTTCTTTCATGGCCGCGATAGTCTCATCGACGGCGTAGGCCGGTGTGGCGGATTTGTCCAACAGATTCAGCAACAGCGATGCGACAAGAACAACCGTGGCTGCTGCTGCGAGTTTTGTCATCTTGCTTTTCGTAATGGTGCTCCATAGCGAAACCGGCGCGACGCCAGGTGCTTGCGTGTGAGATTGGACGGTCTCGATTGCCCGGTTTTCACGGGCTTCCATATCCTGGTTGAGCTTCTCACTGAATTGTGTGAGAAGACGACTCTGGCGCTTGAGTGATTCGACGTACCGGCTACAGCTTCCACACCGGCCAAGGTGTTCATTGACGGCATCGGTCTGTTTGGGGCTCAAGACACCGAGGACGAAATCAGCCAGATTGTCCTGCATCTTTTCACAGGGGCTATACATTTGTATCTCCTTGCTCGGCCAGGAGGCGCTGCAATTCTTTGACTGCGGTCCGCAGCTTCAGGTAGACGCCGGAAGTGGAAACCTTCAACCTCTTCGCCACCGTCTTGACGTTTTGGCCGTCGAGGTAGTACATCACCAGCGGCAGTCGGATCTCTAATGGCAGCTTTTCTATGGCAGTTTGCAGACCGTCATGTTGGCGAGACCTCGTGTCTGGCTCTGTTGCCTTCTCTGCCACGGTCTTGTCGAAACGCTGTTTGCGTCGAACAACATTTATGCAGTGGTTCTTTGCAATCCTTGTGATCCATGGACCGAACTGTGAGCCGTTTCGCAACTTTGCAATCTCCACGAAGCCCCTTAGCATCGTTTCCTGGGCTGCGTCTTCCGCGTCGGCGAGGTTCCCGACAATGCCCAGACAGACGATGAAAACGGGCTTGAAATGCCTTCGCACGAGCAG
>CP070675.1:2767162-2769803 GCA_020352215.1 Phycisphaerales bacterium | reverse complement strand
CGGCCAATATCTCTATCTCTCTTGTCTTCACGTCGCTATTATACAGCGCCGAGACCATTATTGAATCTTTGACTGCGATAAACTAAAATTCGGTTCGGCGTACGAAACTGAGGTAGTGACACGTTAAGGATAGACTCGTGAGTACGAGAAACAGGCGGATTGTGATCGCAGTTTTCTGCCTCGGTTTGGCCGCGCTGTTGTATTGTGCCGTAGCCAGGGACCGGCTGGTGCAGGTCGATAGCGGTTTCCGCGTCATAATGGGGACGTTCTCCCGCGTTATTGTCGTGGCGCGGGATTCCAGGACCGCGGCGGCGTGTATCGAAGCAGCCTTCAAGGAGCAGCAGCGCGTTGACGTGTTGATGAGCAGCTACAGGGATGATTCGGAGTTGAGCGAGGTAAATCGGGACGCCCGCAATGAGCCGGTCGAAGTGAGCGCTGCGACATTCGAGATTCTGGCTAAAGCGATCGCGTTCAGCGAGCTATCCGGCGGGGCGTTCGACGTCACGATCGGGCCGCTGACTGACCTTTGGCGCTCGGCGGGTGAAGCTAATTCCATCCCTACCGAAGCTGAGCTGCTCTCGGCTCGGTCGAAGGTCGGCTATGAGAAGCTTGTCCTCGATGCAAACGAGACGACCGTGCGGTTTGCCGCCGAGGGCATGAAGCTGGACTTGGGCGGCATCGCGAAGGGATACGCTATCGATAAGTCCGTCGAGGTTATCAAGCGGTGCGGGGCCGTCGCCGGCATGGTCGATATCGGCGGTGACATCAGGTGCTTCGGCGCACCGGCCGGCAAGAGAGACAAGTGGCTCATCGGCCTGCAGGACCCGAATGTGGCCGCCGATGATCTCGACCAGGGCAAGTACCTGTTCGCGTTGCAGTTGGCCGATGGCGCCATTGCCACAAGTGGCGGCTACCGCAGGTTCACGCTGGTACGCGGCGAGCGGCAGAGCCACATAATCGATACGAAAAGCGGGCGCGGCACCGACAAGCTGGCGAGCGTGACAGTCATCGCCAAAGACGCTATTACCGCGGACGCTTTGGCGACCGCAGTCAGCGTCCTGGGACCACAGAAAGGTATGGCCCTGATCGAGAGGCTCCCCGGAACCGAGGCAATCCTGATATCCCCGGCACCGAACTACGATATAACCGAAACCGCCGGTGCGGGACGATACATAGGCGTCGATCCCAGGCTAACCGCCCAGGGCAAACCCGAGGGCTAACAGTTTTCAAGAGATCACTCAGCTTTCTTGGCGGCTGGTCTTTTCCCCGTGCTCGCGGGGCGGTGGGGCCAGGGCCAAGGATGATGCCGGTGGGACATTTGTCCATGGCGGTCTGGGTTTGTTCGCTTTCCTGATAGCGGGTGTAGTCCATGAGCGCGACGTTCTCGGCAACGACGAACACATCGGTTTGCTTGGCGCAGATTCCGCAGCCGATGCACCCGGCCTTGCACATCGACCGCGAAAGGGAATGGGTGTTTCCGGCATCTTGTCCAAGTGAAAGAGCTCGGATTGTCGCGTTCTTCGAGTGAGGTTGTGCGGTACAGGACGTGGCAGACGCGTCGCCTTCCTGTCCTTGGCGCTGCGTGCACCTAAGCGGAAAACCAGCGGCCACTGGAGGAGTGGGGGCCCGACTTTGCCCCGTGGTTGACAGCAGATGCACCGGGTGCGCTTTGAAGTCGCTGCAACCGATTAGACGGGTCGCATGGCAATCTCAAGTGTCGCTTCGGGATTCTTTCAACAGCCCCGTAGCTGATTACCGATTATCGCCGCCCCTATGGACCTGCGGTATCCATTACCGAGGTGTGCGTTACGACTTCCCCCACGAAGTAGTTACTGCCCCTTCTTACCAGGCGCAACGATCTCAACCGTATCCGAGCCGTCGAAGTCTGTCCATGTGCCGTCGGCCATGAGGACCGCCCCGGTCACCGTTGCTGTCACGGTCTGGTTCGCCAAGGCCTGCACCTCTGGGTTGTTCTGCAGCTCCGTCCGATCAAAACCCACGATCAGGATGTTGTCCAGCACGCAATAGAAGGCCGACTCTGCCTTTACCTCAGCCACCACTGAGCCCTTAAGCGTAAGCGTCACATCAAAATCTATAACCGGGGCCCCGCTTAGGATGATATGGATGTTCGCCTGTACGTCGTCAGACGCTCCCCTCGCATTCAATACGATCTTGTGCGGGTTGATATTGACCGTCTCGGCCCAGCACAATCCGCTCGCTACCACAACCAACAAAACACCTGACAGTAACACCCTGCTACTCGTTGCTCTCAACATGGTGCATCTCCTTAGCCAAAATAACCGTTCTTTACCGTATACACGACTAAAGTATACTAAACAACGTGACGGCGAGGGTATATCGGTGGGAATCTACTTTTCTTGTCAGATCTTCACCTTGTTTGATGTAGGGTTTTGTCCTACAAATGGAGTGTCTTCTATTCCACCAATCCGTGCTTTATGGCATAATAGGTTATCTCTGCATTCGTCTTCATGCCCATCTTTGCCAATGCACGGCTTCGGTTGGTGCTGATGGTCTTAACACTCAGGGACAACGTTTCGGCGATTTCAGTGACCGTCTTCCCGGATGCGATCATCCGAACCACCTGATACTCCCGGTCGGAAAGCCTTTCGTGAACAGGCTT
>CP070675.1:2762335-2767062 GCA_020352215.1 Phycisphaerales bacterium | reverse complement strand
ATCACAATCATCGCCACATGTCTAATCGATACCGGCTCTCGAATGGATCAACTGATCTTCGAGGAGTTCAAGGGAACGGGCAACAGCGAGATTGTCCTCGACCGGTCCCTGGCCGAGGCCAGGATCTTTCCTGCGATCGACATCCCGGCCAGTGGTACACGAAAGGAAGCCAAGCTCTACAGCCCGGACCATACCCGTGGCCTAGCCACGCTCCGACGTGTGTTGTCGAACTACGGGACCAGGGACGCTATGGGCGCTCTATTCAAGCTGCTCAAGAAGTACCCTGCCAACGGGGAGTTTCTGGAGAGTATGTCCGCCGGGGGTTGACCGTCGGCGTCCCTGCTGTAGAATCGCGGTCATGAAATTGGCACAAGCGACATAAGGAGTGGACTATGAGAAGTCTTTGGTATGCCCTTCTGGTTCTTCTGCTTGCGGGCCAAGGCATTGGTGCCGAGAACGAAGATCCGAACGATCCTGTGGAGCTGTTGCAGAGCAAGTGGGATGCCGTCATTTCGATCCTGCAGGCCAAAGACATCGATGCGGAGGCCAAGGCAAAGAAAATCGACAAACTCGTGAGCCCGACCTTCGATTTCCCACTCATGGCCAAACTCACGCTGGGCAGGAAGAACTGGCCAAAATTGACGCAGCCACAACGCGAAGAATTCACCAAGCTTTTCGTCGAACGGCTTAAGACCTCATATCGGGAGAGAATAACGCTCTACACGGATGAGAGAGTTGCGTTCAAACCCGCTGTGCGGAAGAAGACAACGGTCCAAGTCCCGATGGAGCTGATATCCAAGGAAGAAAGTGTGGAGATGCTGTACAAGCTCCGCTTGGTGGACAAAACCCGGAAGGTCAAAGTGGGCGAACGCTGGGAAGTCAAGGTGTATAAGCGCTGGAAGATATACGATCTGGAAATACAGGGCGTCAGTATCCTTTTGACCTACCGGTCGCAATTCGATGATATTCTCAGTAGCGGCACCGTTGAGGATCTTCTTTCTCGACTGCAGAAACCGCCAACTTCTTGACCCGCGATGTGCCAAGTCGGACCAGTATCATGACGAAAGGCCACTCACCGGTTGCATTCTTCTTCGACCGAGTTGTCCTGCGACATCCCAAGACAATCATTTTCGTTGTGCTGGCGGTTGTTGGTCTTCTCGCTTTCCAGGTGCGGCATTTCAATCTGGACGCATCGGCCGAGACCCTGGTTCTGGAAAACGACGAGGACCTGCGCTACTCGCGTGTGATCGGCTCCCGCTACGGGCAACAAGACTTTCTGGTCATGACGTATACTCCAAGAGGTGATCTACTCTCGCCGGATACGCTGGCCACTTTGGCTCGGCTACGGGATGATTTGAGTTCCCTGGACCGTGTCTCATCCGTTCTGTCGGTTCTGGATGTCCCTCTGCTGGAGAGCCCTCCCATCGCACTCAAGGAGCTTACGGGCGATCTGCCGACCCTCGAATCGCCGACGGTAGATAAGGATCTGGCGAGGACCGAACTTCGTGACAGCCCTCTTTACCAGAGCCTGCTGGTCAGCTCGGATTTGCAGACCACGGCCCTGCTGGTTAGTTTTGAGGATGACCAGGTCTATCGCGATTTGCGACGGCGCCGCGACGAGTTACGGCAGAAGAAAGCCTCCGGGGCTCTGACCCCGGCAGAGCGTGCTGAGCTGAAGCTTGCGGTCCAGCGGTTCCGAGACTACAGGGACGAGTGGAGACAGCAGCGCCATCAGGATATCATGGCGATGCGCGCGATCATGGACAAGTATCGCGGCGAGGCCGAGCTGTTTCTCGGGGGCGTCGGCATGATCGCAGACGACATGATCACATTCATCAAGAACGACTTGAAGGTGTTCGGTATCGGGGTCCTGCTGTTTCTGATTCTCATGCTGGGCATCATCTTCAAGGGGGTGCGCTGGATATGTTTGCCGATGCTCTGCTGTGTGGTCTCGGCAATTTGCATGATCGGTCTGCTGGGATGGCTTGGCTGGGAGGTGACGGTCGTTTCGGCCAATTTCATTTCCCTGCAACTGATCATGACTATGGCCATCGCGATTCACCTGATCGTACGGTACCGGGAACTATTGGCCCAGAATCCACAAGCTCCGAACCACGGTCTGATTCTCAATACGATCCGGCTGAAGCTCAAGCCCTGCTTGTATGCGGTACTGACCACGATTGCCGGCTTCGGCTCTCTGGTGCTGTGTGACGTCCTGCCGGTCATCATGTTTGGCTGGATGATGACCGTCGGCCTTATCGTGTCGCTGATCGTGACCTTCCTGCTGTTTCCCGCCGTGCTGATATTGATCCCCAAAGCGGCCCCACGCAGCAGCCGAGAGTGGCGATTCTCGGTGACATCCATCTTGGCAAGATTCACCGAAGGCCACGGCGCACTGATAGTAGGTGTTGGCGGCCTCGTCCTTATTGTGAGCCTCATCGGCATCTCCAAACTCGATGTGGAAAACTGCTTCATCGACTACTTCGACGAGAGCACCGAGATCTACCAGGGCATGAAAACGATCGATCAACGCCTGGGCGGCACCACTCCGATGGATGTCATCGTGGAGTTTGGCGAGGTTGAGGCAGTTGCAGCCCCCGAGCCTGCCGTAGCAGAGAGTGATGATGAGTTCGATGAGTTTGACGAGTTCGATGAACTCGATGAGGCCGCAACGGACGAGAAATACTGGTTCACTGCTGAGAAGATGTCCCGTGTCAAGGCCGTGCACCAATACCTTGACGAGCTGCCAGCGACCGGTAAGGTGGTGTCGCTGGCCACCATGTTGAGCATCGTTGAGAAGCTGAACGGCGGCGAGCCTCTGGACAGTTTCGAGCTCGCTCTGCTCTACAATGAGACCCCGGACGAGTTTAAGACCACGCTGGTCAGTCCTTATGTCTCGGTGGAGCATAATCAGGTGCGCTTCTGGGTCCGAGTCAGGGATTCGGAGAAGACTCTGAGGCGCAACGAGCTGCTGCAGAAGGTCAAGGCAGACCTGACCGGCAAACTGGCCCTTGACGAGGATCGGGTTCATCTTACCGGCATGCTGGTCCTGTATAACAACATGCTGCAAAGTCTGTTCGGTTCGCAGATACTGACGTTAGGCATCACGGTGCTGGTGCTGACGGGGATGTTTCTCGTGCTGTTCAGGTCGGCCAGAATTGCCGCTGTCGCCATGTTTGCGAACGTGCTTCCCATCGCGGCCGTGCTTGGCATGATGGGCTGGCTGAGCATCCCTCTAGACATGATGACCATAACGATAGCAGCCATAGGTGTCGGAATTGCCGTCGATGACACGATTCACTATATCCACAGATTCAAAGATGAATTTCAGAAGGACCACAAGTATATGAATACGATGCATCGATGTCATGGAAGCATTGGCCATGCCATGTACTATACGTCGGTGACCATCATCATCGGTTTCTCTATCCTGGCCCTGTCCAATTTCATTCCCAGTGTTTATTTCGGCCTGCTGACCGGATTGGCCATGTTCATTGCGCTTCTTGCCGCCCTTACCCTGTTGCCGCAAATGCTGATCCTGGTCAAGCCGTTTGGCAAGGAGGCCTGACAATACGAAATTAGACATTCGATATTCGAGCTTGTATACTAATAGAATGAGACGACAGACTTTGGTTGTCGCTATCTTGGCCGTCACTACCGCGGGTTGCGCGGTCTCCGAAAGGACACAGCCATCCGGCAACGTCGCGGAGACCTCAGCGAACCAACAGCATGTTGCCGTTGCCGACGACGACATGACACCGGCCTCGGACGATCCTGAAGAGACATTTGCCGATGACGAATTTGACCTGCTGGAAGATGAGCTTGACGAGCAGGCAGTTGAGATCGCGGACCCACTGGAGTCCTTGAATCGGGCAATGTACCGTGTGAACGACAAACTCTACCTTTTGGTGCTCGAGCCCGGTGGCCGGACGTACAACCGCGTGACACCGGAACTGGTCCGGCTCGGAATCCGCAATTTCTTCAGCAACGTCACCACGCCCGTGCGTCTCGCCAATTGTCTGCTCCAGGGAAAAGGCAGCGCCGCCGGCATGGAATTCCAGCGGTTCGTGGTCAACACCATGACAGGTGTCTTAGGATTCGCGGACCCGGCACGAAGCAGCCTGGGCCCACCACCCGACAAGGAGGACCTGGGCCAGACCCTGGCCGTGCATGGCTTTGGTGAAGGCTTCTATGTGGTCTGGCCATTCTTCGGCCCATCGACGGCCCGCGATTCGGTCGGCATGCTAACTGACCTGCTCCTACACCCCACGTGGTACGTGGAACCGTGGCAGGCATCGTTCGGCGCGTCTGCGGTGGAGTATACTAACGAGAGCTCATTCCACGTTGGAGAGTACGAAACCTTCAAGTCTGCGGCCCTGGAACCTTACGTGGCGATGCGCGAAGCCTATATCCAATACCGAGACAGACAAATCCAAGAGTAGCTCGGCGTACAAAGCCGTGACGTCCGGTATTCCCGAACCGGCTGTTGGGCATGTAGACGCGGGGCAATTGCGTGCGCAATTGAATCCTGCCGTTCATGGGACAGCCCGGCGTTAGGAGGCTTGCTCGAGATCACTATGACGCAGATTCGAGCGATAACGCTATCTTTGGTCGTGGCAGCGACTCTCACAACTGCGGTATGGTCGGCGCACTCCTTGCCACGGGTCCCAACCTTCGCGCCCGGCGAGCGCGTTGGGACTCTGCAGACAGAACTCATCGATGAGGCA
>CP070675.1:2719972-2762235 GCA_020352215.1 Phycisphaerales bacterium | reverse complement strand
GACTTGGGACGCCGCGGGAGAAGGGAGGGGCGGCTGTCTGCATCTCGGCCGACGACGGCAAGACATGGACAATCGCACAGACCGGCAAGTATCGAGTATACGACTTCCTCGCCGTCGCAGGCGGTTTGTACGCGGTGGAGACGATTCCGGGCGGCAGAGCATCGAAAAGTTACGTGACTAAGTGGCTGAGCGGTTGTTGGGTCTATGAGTATATCGGGCCCGACCGGTTCGTTCCACGTAAAGACATCACGGCCGCAACGCTCTTTCCTCAAACGAATCTGCGCTCGTACTGGTCCACGAAGGCGGTGCGTGTACACAGCCTCGAAGACGAGGCCCTCTATATCGGTGCGGTTGTGCACAATGATCATCAATTCCTACCATTTGGCTTGTATGTTGCGTCTTCTCTACGGAAGGAGGACATGCGCGTTCGCCGCATCGCATTGCCGGGCCCCAGCAAACCCTGGGACCTGCTCGTTCGCGATGATGGCGTGTATGTTCTTCTCGAATCAGGAGCAGCCGGGGCAGTTGAGGTCAAGGTTCTGCGTTCGCAAGGCCCGGACTTGAATGTTTGGGACGAGGTGCTACACTTTAGCTCGCCGACGTTCGCGAGGTCCTTTGAAAAACTCGACGGCGATTTCTACTTCGGGCTTGGCTGTGAGGTAGAGGACCCGCGGAACTGGGAGGACGAGGAACTACACCCGGCGACGGGGAACATTCTTCGGGTCAAGGCCGCTTTTGTGAGCGACTGAGCCTTCCGCGAGCCGGGATTTTGGGTGATCGTAGCCAAAGAAGATGCTATAAAAATGTCCGACACATGGGCTCGACAAGCCCCGGACCGGGCGCGGGTAATCTTAGGAGATTACTATGGATTCTTCACTGGCAACCAAGATAATGAAGGTGGCTGTTGCCTGGGGTGTTCTGGGAATCGGCTTGAACCTCTTGTGCCTGCATTTGCTGCTGTTTCGTGACGGGGCCGTCCCTCTAAATGCGGGCGTGCGCATACCGTATCACCCTATGTACCAACTGGCTAACACGGTGCTGGTTGCGGCTTTGGTCTACGGTATCTATAGAAGATGTCTGCCTTGTCCCATAATCCTGATAGCAAACGCCATCGGCCGGGCGGTGTATTCGTTCGTAGCCACCGGCCACCTCGTGATTCTGACGCCGGCAATCTCAGTCGTGATCTATGGCCTGGCGATTGCAGCAATGCTTGCCCTCAAGAAAACGGGCGCAGCCGAAAGAACAGACTGAAAAGTCTCTGATGAGAGGCTTATCTATCACTCTGCTCGTCTTAATGGCGGCCCTGGCCTCGTGCGGCCGAGGAGAGGAATGGCGTCACGGAGCACGTTGAGAACCTCGGCACCCCATTCTCGGCGCGGAGAGGTTCGTGGCTGCCGAATCTGCATCGGCTGGTGAGGTGACGGCCGTATCATCCCGGTGAATGGAGCTTTCGTTGTGCTGAGCGCGAGGTTGTTCGCTCGCCTGTGCCACTATACAGTCGATCAGGCGGCGAGCGTTTGCGAGCATTCTCCGCCGGGGGATGACCGTGGCTTGGCGCGGTGACTGTCGCGAGCGTGTGCTGCGCTGCTCGCGCATGGCACGAGCAACACACAATTCAGTTGACATGATGTGGCCAATTTGTTAGCGTCGGGAATCGACGCCGCAGGTACTTGCGAAGGATGAAAACCATGGGTAGGGTGAAAGCTTTTACGCTAATTGAGCTGTTGGTTGTAATAGCGATCATCGCACTTCTGATGTCCATACTGATGCCGGCGCTACAGCGAGTGAAGAGGCAAGCCGGCTCTGTCGCGTGCCAGTCGAATCTCAAACAGATGGGCCTGGTCGTGTCGATGTACACAGAGGACTTCAACGGCAAGTTTCATGTCGAATCGGGCAGCGACCCAATGAATAGCTGGGTGCCGGCCATGCGGCCCTACTATAGTCACGAGCCGGAGATTCGGAACTGCCCCTTAGTGCACCAATTCCATAGCGACACCGGTGACAGAGGCGGGCCATTCGTGGGTTGGGGCGTTTACGGCAAAGACGGCTACCGGACAGAGGATTGGGCGATTGAGGGGGACTACGGCAGCTACGGGTGGAACTGGTGGCTCTGTGACGAGGACACCGAGGGCAAGCATTGGCGCAATATCAACGCCATCCCGGGCAACCGCAACGAGATCCCCGTCTTCGTGGATGCCCAGTGGGTGGATGCCCTGCCCCGGCCAACACAGCAGCCGCCGAGCGGATACTTCACCCTCGTGCCGCGGGACATGGGCTCGTTCTGCATCAACCGTCACCATGGTTTTGTCAACGGCGTGTTCGTGGACTTCTCAGTCCGGCCGATAGGATTGAAGGAGCTGTGGGAGCTCAGGTGGTATCGCGGCTGGCCGGCCGATAGACAGGCTGCCAATACACCCATCTGGCCGGATTGGATGGCGCACTTCAAAGACTACTGAAAAGCGGGCTGCGGTCTCATTCGTGGCGCAGGGCGATGATGGGATCAACCTGGGCTGCGCGGATGGCGGGATACAACCCAAAGAGAATGCCGATGGTCATGCTGATCAGCAGCGGCAGCAGAATCCCATTGAGTGTAATGAGCGTCGTCATGCCGGAGAAATACGTGATGAGAAATGGAATGAGGACCCCCACCCCCAGGCCGATCATTCCGCCCGTTGTCGAAAGGACAACCGTTTCGATGAGGAACTGGTAGATGATCTGCTTTCGTTTTGCGCCGATCGCCCGCCGAATACCGATTTCACGCGTGCGCTCTGTTACCGAGGCCAGCATAATGTTCATAATCCCGATGCCGCCCACGACCAGGCTGATGCCCGCGATTGATCCGAGGACGATATTGAACGTTCTCTTGGTGGCCTCGGCCTGCTTGAGCAACGCCAGTGGAACGCTTACAACGTAGTCCTTCTTCTTATGAGAGCTTTCGAGCATTCTTTCGATGCCGGCGGCTACTGCCTCAACTTTTTTCGGATCGTCCACGCGGACAAGGATCTGGTGCAGCTCCACCATTTCTCGTTCGTCTCCGCCCGAAGTACGTTTGGTGAAGATGTCGCCGAAGTATCGCCGGGCCACCTCGATTGGAATATAGGCATCGATTTCCTGGTCGGGAATTTGAATATTGCCGGCTTGGCCGCTCTCGCTCTTGACTATGCCTACGACCTCGAACTGGTCTCCACCCATGCGGACTGTCTGGCCGATGGTGTGCTCGGTCGCCAGGATTTTGCGGGCGCCGAATTCGGTCAACACCGCCACGGGCGCTTGTTTTTCCTGATCGCTGTGCAGAAGCACGCGCCCGGCAAGAACCTGGCGAGGTACAAGCTCAAACCATTCGTGCGTCGTGCCCACGATCCGCAACTCCATCGCCCTTTCGCGCAGGCGTGAGTCCTTTCGCGTGAGTTTCACCGGCGCAGCCTGCTGAACACCCTCGAAATTCGTAGCTACCCGGCGATAGTCCTCGTACGTTAAACCATAAATGCTCATGTGTGAATGCTGTGTGCTCGTGGCCTCTTCTTCGGCGGATTTGATCGAGGAGACGATGATATTGTTGCTGCCAAGCTTTCGGATCTGCTCCAGAGCTTCTTTGCTGGCCCCTTCCCCCACGGACAGCATCGCCACCACGCTGCCCACACCGAAGACAACACCCAGCATAGTCAAGAACGAACGCAGTTTGTGCAGCAACAGGTTCTCAATGCCGAGCCAGACGTTTCTTATGATCTTAGTTTGTCTCATGCGTTCGAGCTCTCATCAATTCTGTCAATCACGCCGTCGATCATGTGCAATCTGCGTTGGGCACGCTCGGCGATACTCGATTCGTGAGTCACGATGATAATTGTTTTGCCCTGCCCGTTCAACTCTACCAGGAGTTCCAAGATTTGTTCGCCCGTCCTCGTATCCAGATTGCCGGTCGGTTCATCTGCAAAAATAATCTGCGGATCGTTGGCCAACGCCCTGGCGATGGCGACCCTCTGCATCTGGCCGCCCGACAGTTCTGTGGGTCGGTGATCCAACCGGTCACCAAGACCTACCTCATCGGCCAACTCTTTTGCCCGCACGGCACTCTGGTTTGCGTCCCATCCCAGGTAATAAAGGGGCAGCTCAATATTGCGCTGGACGGTCAATTGCGGTATCAGGTTAAAACTCTGGAAGATGAATCCCAAGTATCTGAGTCGAAATTCGCTGAGGGAATCGTCGTCGAGCCCGCTAACGTCCTGGCTTTCAAGATAGTACCGTCCCGACGACAACCGATCCAGGCATCCAAGGATGTTCATCATCGTGCTCTTGCCGGAACCACTGGGGCCCATGATCGCCCAGAAGCTGCCCTTCTTGAATGATATGCTCACACCAGCCAGGGCCTTAACTTCTTGTGTGCCCATCTGGTAGATCTTGTACGCATCTTCCAGCCTGACTATTTCCGCATCAGAGCGTGTAGCGGATTGTTCTATCATCTACTGATTCCTTTCCTCCCCTCGCGGCCCTGCGGGTCCTTGCCTCGTATCATCTGCTCCTCGCCTTGAGCCTCCTCCTTGCCTGCGGTCACCTCCTTGCCTCTGACCTGTCCCCTGCCTGCGGCCCCCACCCTGGAAGCGCTGCCGCATCTTCTCGCGCTCCTCCGGCGACATATTCTCGAATCTCTGTCTCATCCTTTCCATTTCTTTCTGCCGCTCCTCCGGCGACATGTTCTCGAAACGCCTCCGCATCTGTTCCATCTGCTGGCTCGAAGCTCCCGGAAAACCAGGGCCGCCCTGTTGTCCCTGCCCTGGGCCACGAGCTCCGGGGCCCGGCCCCTCCTGTTGTGGACTCGCGGCCGCTTCCGCAGGCATACCAGGCCCAGCGGCAGGCGTCCCGTTGGCTTCTTCGAGCTTCTGATTCACCCTCTGCCTCATGGTCTCGGAGACATCGATCGCGTCGAGCAACCCCCCTCCCTCCATTCGCGAGCCGGTCTGCACGGTTGCGGCTTGCAGTGGAGGCGTCATCAAGACAACTTCTCCCTCGTCCAGACCGCTGATAATTCTGATCATGTTGTTATCATCCAAACCGATCTCGACCTGCCGCGCCTCGTAGGACCCGTCCTCGACAACGTAAACCGTAGGTTGTCCTGCGACGCGCAACACTGCCTCAACCGGTACGTATACCGTATCCTCATACTGCGCCACAATAACCTCGGCCTTGCAGCTCATTCCTGTACGCAGCGCGTTGTCATTGTCCTCGAGATAGATGTCCGTGGGATAGATTTTGAGGTCCGGGTTCATCCACATACTTCGGGCGTCCGGCAGGGGCGCGATAGTACCCACGCGACCCAGGAATTTCTTGCCGGCCAGCGCATCAACCGTGATGACCGCGGGCAGCCCCACCCGGATTTTCTCAAGGCTCGTCTCATGAATATCCACCTGAGCCCTCATCGATTCGGCGGTCGGCAAGGTTATCAAGTCCTGTCTTTCGGAGACCTCGACACCGATATCCATCGGCTCCCGACGGTCGAAGGGGCTACGCCTTCCGCCGGAGCCGGAAGTAGTTGCATAGACCACCATGCCCTCCTGAGGGGCATATATCTTGGTCTTCGCGAGCTGGTCCGTCGTCTTCTGGTGCTTTTCCTTCTGACGCTTAAGCTCCAGCTCCTTGGCCTTCAGGTCCGCCTTCGCCTGGACCACATCGGCTGAGGCCTTGCGCTGCGCCCGCTCCAGCGCCATCTCAGCCTGTTTCACATCGCTTGTCAGTTGCGCTATTTGGCGGTGGTACGTGAAATCCTGCAACAGGTCTCGACTGTTCTTTGCCAGCTCAAGGTTGTTCGTACTACGAGTCACTGCCAGCTTGTCGGCCTGTAGTTCGGTGTTTGAGATGTACTTCTCATCGAAGAGCTTCTGCGACCACGTAAGAGTCTCTTGGGAACGCGTAAGCTCCTCTTGTCTGAGGGTAATATCGTTTTGGGCGGCTGTCTTTTCGTTGGGATACAGGCCTTCCTGGTATTGCTTTAAGTCTTGCTTGGCAAATTCAAGTGTCAACTCCGCCAGTTCAATATCACTTTGGGCTTGATTCTCCACAACCGCGAGGGTCTCTTTGGCGTTGATGTAAGCAGCATCGGCCTTTTGCACCAGGATGTCCTGGTCGATTATCAGGTCTTTTAGGGTGCTGGCGTCCAATTCGACCAGCAGATCTCCCGCCTGGACCCTCGTGCCGTCCGGAATGAGCCACACTATAGACGTTCTTCCCTCGACCTCGTTCCTGAGAGTGATCTGCTCCCGCGGGTGGATGGTGCCGGACTCCAACACGCTGATGGTCAGAGGGCCTCGTCTGGCAACAAAAGTCGCAAGGTTACTCGTTGGGTCATCGGCACCCCTGACTACTTTGAGCCAGACTATGAGAGAGCCGACTGCAACGATGACCACAATCGCTGCAACCACTCTAAACGACTTGCCCTTGGCACGACCGGCTACCGCCTTATTGCTCGACATGATTTGTTACCTCCGGAGAATACTCCTGCCATAATCCACTTTCATCAACTTTGAGCAAACCCATATCTCTTTGCATATCCAGCTCAGTGATTCGGTAATTTATCACTGCCGAAGTCAGACTGTTCTCGGCCGCGACCAGCGCATCCTGTGCCTCCCGCAAGTCACGCATGTCCGCTAGGCCCGCTTCGAGAAACAGGTTGCTGCTCTTGACTTGCTTCTGCGCGACCACAACCGAGCGAGCCTGAATCTTAAGGCTCTCCCGAGACTGCAGCAGCGCCCTCAATTGATTGCGAATGGACAGCTTGATTTGATCTTCCAGCGTCTGGACACTCCTCGTTGCCTGTTCCAGATCAATCAGGCTGTTGCGATACTCGTTCCGCTCCCGGGTCCTCTCCAGCGGAAGATCGAGCCGAAGCAAGGCCTGATTGACGCGAAACTGCCCATCCTCGGTTTGGACCGATCCACCCGCGAACAAAGTGAGGTCGGCACCGAGTCTGTCGGCGCGGACGACAACCTGTCTCTGGGCATCATATACCCGGCCGATGGCCTCCTGCAAATCCAGCCGATTATCGAAGGCCAATCGCGTGGCTATGGGCTCATCGAGTTCGAAACGCCCGGCATCCTCGGTACTGGCGGGCACCAGCTCGACCTCCGCATCAGCGGGCGCACTCTCCTGGGTAGCCCTGTTATCCTCCTGCAGGAGTCGCTCGACCAATTCCTCCGCGGGGCGGCGGAGCAGCTCCAGGTCACTTCTATCCAACTCGATACGAGCATCGACCGGCAGGCCGAGCAATCTCTTCAACGTGTCGAGACCGCGCAGGTACTGTTGCTGCGCAGATATCCAACGATTGCGGGCCCCCAGCTCGCCCTGGACCGCCTGGTCCACTTCGATCTCACGTCGCCTGCCTGAATCGGCCAACCGACGAATATATCGAGCCGAAACGATACGACTACGGTAGTTCCGCTCCTCGTTGTCCACTTGATCCACCTGCCCCAAGACATCGAGATACGCGCCGGCGATATCAACGGCAAACGTCCGCTTGAACCGTTCAAACCCGTAGATCGCATAGACCACGTTGCGCTCGGCCTGGGTCAACGGCTCGGTCACAATGTGCCTGCCGGAACCTCTCAGAAAGGGGACGGATATGCTGGCATCAGCCGTCAATCCCCCCGAAGAACCCCCTCCAGCGGTCCACAGATTTGCCAGGTAGACCGCCAGACCGGTGCTCAGCTGAGCCCCACTCTTGAGCATTCTGTCGACGCCGACGGACGCGCTGTTGTCGACACCAGTGACAGTTGTGCCACCGTCGGCCGTGGTGAGCTGGCTGTTAACCTGACCTACAAAGATATTGCGGAAATTGTTGCGTTCGAGATCGAGAGCGAGTGCCTCTCGGAAGACCGCCTCCTTCTGCGTCTGATAGTCGGGACTGTTGCGGGCACCCACCTCCAGGGCCTGAATCAACGAGAGCTTGACCGGCTTGTTGGGCTCTACGACGAAATCCGGCCCGCCGTCCGAGGAAATGGCGCGCGGGTAGTTCGGTTCAGGCCAGTGTGCAATTGGTCCGAGCTGGTCTGTACCGAGAGAGGCCTCGGATGAATACCGCAGATTCTGCCCTTCCAATAGACGTCGCCGAAGGATATCACTGGGGCGTTCGATACCGAACTCTTCCGTTTCTCCCAGGGCCTCCAGCTGTTTCTGCTGGATGATATCGGACGCCACCTTGTCGGCATTGGCCCGGTGGCCCGACGGAGATCGGCAGCCCATCAATGTGAGCAAAACCAGCAAACCGATGACCTTCGCCATGCGGTATGTACATGAAAGCGTGTCCTTGCCCCCCTCTACCATCGCGAATTCTCCAACCATTGACTCTCTCACAGTGATTCCGTTGACATATTCCAGGCGAGTCATCACCCGTGCTTCTGACGAGCCCTCACCTAATCTATAATGACAGAAAGCCCACGTCAAATATATAAGACGGGCTGTATTCTGGATTTATTTCGCATTTTTCGAGCCCCCGAGCGGTAAAACGGGCCTCTGGGCAGACGTGCGAACCCGGGCTTCGGCGACCAGGCACGCCCATCGGTCAGAGTGTCAGGATCGCCCAAAGCCGAAGATAACAATGATCTGCACCGTCGAAAGACTTCTGCACGGGCAGACGATGCGAGGCCAAGCATCTGTCCTCAGTCCCCTTGCGAAAGGTCGGCACAAAGGAGTTCTTCGTCGTTTCTGACGTACACGCGTTTGTTCGCGAACGCAGGGTGAGCCCAACAGACTCCGCCACGCTGGTCGAGCTGGCCTTCGGTCGGTCTGATGAGCTTGGCGCGGCTGATCTCATCGTATCCGCGTGGCGAGAGGGTGCTGATGATCAGCTCGCCCCTTTCAGTGAACATCCACGTCTCTTTCCCGTGCTCAACCATGTGCAGGGTTGCCCACCGGGCCTTCGGAACGGCGGCCAGACTCTCCCAGATGCGGTCGCCGGTGTAAAGGTCCAAACAGCGCAGCTCGCCGTAACTGTCAACGCCATATATGTGATCACCCTTCAATATCGCGGTGGATATGCAGCAGTGGAGGCTGTCGGTGTCTTTTTCATTGCGGCCCATGCGCCGCCATACCTGCTCAACCGCCAATCTATCGGGCCGGACCTTCAGCAGAAGCGAGCCGTCAAAGAATCCACTGAAGAAGAGGTGGCCGCCTGCGAAAACCGGAGTAGCGATATTGTGGATCATCTGGGCCGGCGCAAATGGATGCTCCCAATAGAGCCTCCCGGTGGATGCATCAAGGCCGACAATCCTCTCTCCGGTCCAGCAAACCAGTACCCGCTTACCGGCCTGATCGATGACTATAGGCGCAGAGTATCCGACACGATCGCTGAGGGCCCGCCACTGCTCCTGGCCGGTAACCTTCTCGAAGGCTACCACGCAGGCATTTTCACCACCGATCAGCACAATGAGCAGGCCCTTCTCGACGAGTGGTGAAGCGGCGATCCCCCACTCCGGAACTCTGATTCGATACTGCTTCCTGAGGTCCTTGGACCACAGGACATTTCCCTTTGCCGCATCGAGGCAGAACAAGTGTCCCATGGTGCCGAGCGAATAGGCGCGGTTGCCGTCGACGGTTACTGCTGCTCGCGGGCCATTGCGGTGGGATACGCCCTCGTACCTGCACTCGTAGCGATGAGACCAGATTCCTTCGCCTGTTTCCGCATCGAAGGAGTGGACACGCTCCATCTGAGTAGGACTCGCCAGTCTGTCTGTGACGTAGGCTCGCCCGTTCGCGACGGTTGGCGCGCTGTAGCCATTTGCGATCTTGGCACGCCAGAGAACCGGAAGCTGCTCGGCGCCGAACTTGCGCAAAACGCCGGTTTCAGACCAGACGCCATCGCGGTTAGGCCCCCGCCATTGGGGCCAATCGGCGGCGAAGACCTGAACACATACTCCGAGAATGGCAATTGTGATCCAGACAAAGACTCTTCGTCGTAGCATATCACTGCGTCCTCACAAGAACACTAATCCGGCGCAGGCGGCGCTGACGTCACGTCTATATTACTGAAAACCACCCGGCTTGGCAACGCCCCGGAAGCAGAGCCGTGTTCGTTGCTGGGTAGGTAAGCGCTCAGGTTCGTAAGGAGAGTTAATAGGCTGCGGTTTCACAAGTCGCGCGCAGCTACAGTTGTGCCCGTTGGATAGACGTGTTATGTTATCCAAGTCTGTGGTTTGACTGGATGGCCGGACGGATTGGCCTATCAAGCTTTGGTTTTGAATGGAGCCGACAATGAAGAATATCACACGCAGAGATTTCGTGACACGCTCGGTAGCGACATGTGTAGCAGCGGCCTTGCCACGCCGCATCATACAGGCCGCACCGTATTCTCGCGTGAGAGGCGCCAACGACGACATTCGGGTCGCAGTCGTGGGCTTTCGCAGCCATGGCAAGAGCCACATAAACTCCTTTCGCCAACTGCCCGGCGTGCGGGTGGTGGCGTTGTGTGATGCCGACCGCGACGTCCTGGACTGGGGAGTCAGGGTATCTAAGGCCCGCAATGAGAAGGTCGATGCGTACGTTGACGTTCGCAAGCTGCTTGAAGACAAGAACATCGACGTGGTTTCGACGGCCACCCCAAATCACTGGCACTCGCTCGTGACCGTTTGGGCATGCCAGGCCGGCAAGGATGTCTGTGTTGAGAAGCCGGTGTCGCACAATATATTCGAAGGCCGCAAGATGGTCGAGGCCGCTCGGAAATACAAGCGAGTCGTGCAGGCGGGAACTGAGTCCCGGGCGAACGTGGCTCTGCAGGAAGCGGTGCGATACATTCAGCAAGGCAGCCTCGGCAAAATACTCCTGGCGTATGGCTTTTGCCACAAGAGGCGCAAAAGCATGGGAAAGGTGAACGGCCCGCAGCCGATACCGAAATCTGTGGATTACAACCTGTGGACCGGTCCAGCGACGCTGATGCCGCTGATGCGAAAGAACCTGCACTACGATTGGCATTGGGTCTGGGCCACGGGCTGTGGCGAGGTCGGCAATAACGGACCGCACCAACTCGACATCTGCCGTTGGATCTTGGGCCAACCTAAACTGCCTCCGCGAGTGATGAGCATCGGGGGTCGATTCGGGTATGACGACGACGGCGAGACACCCAACACACACATCGCAGTTCTGGGCTACGAGCCGGCGCCGATAATCTACCAGGCGCGCGGTCTGCCAACGGAGACCGGCGATTCGGCGATGGATGTCTTTCGAGCGGTGAGCAGCACCGGGGCGCCGATTCGCAGCGGACGTGAAAGTCCGAGTCCCAACACGGGCGTGGTCATCCAGTGCGAGCACGGTTACTTCGAGCAGGGGACCCTTGCGGCGTATGACAACGACGGCAAGCTGATCAGGGAATTCACCGGCGAAAGCTCCATGGCCACGAATGTCAGCCACGACGCCAATTTCATCCAGGCAGTGCGCAGCCGCAAGATCGGCGAGCTGAACGCGGAAATCCTCGAAGGGCACCTCTCGACGGCACTGTCACACATGGCGAACATATCGCATCGCCTCGGCAAACGGACCAGCCGGGACCGTGTAAAAGAAGTGATCGCGGGCAATAGGGAACTGTCCGATGCCTTTGAGCGATTTGAGGAGCATCTACGTGCAAACGGAGTCTCCCTTATGGAGGCACCCGCCACGCTCGGCCCCCTCCTGAAGATGGACCCGGACAAAGAGAGGTTCGTCGGCTCGTTCGCGGCCGAGGCCAACATGCTCGTGGCCCGGAATTACCGCGAGCCGTTCGTAGTACCGGAGAATGTGTGAACATTTGCAGGAGTGACATCATGGCCTCAGATGAAAAAGGAATCTCACGCCGTGACTTGTTGGTCAACGGCACAAGAGCCGGTGCATGCATCGGTATGGCTGCAGCACTTTCATCGTGCAAGATGTTGCAGAGTGACTCCCCAGCGGGACGAAAACCGAAGATGCGTTTTGGCCTGACAACGTACCAATGGGCCAAAGAATGGGATGTCGAAACGCTGCTTGACTATTGCGAGAAGGCCGCGGTATACGGAGTAGAGTTGCGCACAAGTCTTTCATACGCTCATGGTGTTGAGTTGAATTTGGATGCACAGCAACGCCGTGAAGTGAAGAGGCGCTTTGCCGATAGTCCGGTTACTCTGGTGGGCCTCGCGACGAGCGAGCGCTTCGACTCGCCCGACCAAGACAAATTGAAAACAGCGATCGAGAATGCCAAGGCTTACATGAAACTCAACCATGACGTAGGCGGCAGCGGCGTAAGGGTATTTCCCAACGCCTTTCAGAAGGGTGTAGACCGCCAGCAAACGATCAGGCAGATAGCCGTGTCGCTGAACATAGTCGGCTCTTATGCCGCCGACTACGGCCAGCAGGTCCGACTGGAGGCACACGGCAACGCCGGCGAACTGTCGACAATCAAAGCAATCATGGACCTGGTTACCTCGCCGAGCGTCCGCGTCAAACTTAACTCCGACAAGCGAGATACGAAGGGTCAAGGCCTTCGGTACAACTTCAACTTGGTGAAGGATCGTCTGGGCTCCACCATACACGTTCACGATTTCAGCGATCCCGGATTTCCCTATCAGAAGCTGGTGGATTTGCTGGCCGAGGCGAATTGGAGCGGCTGGGCCCTGCTCGAACGCAGTGACAAGGTCCGGAATCCCGTTGAAGCTCTGAGCGAGCAAAGACAAATATGGGATGACATGGTCAAGAGCTCGCTCCGGCGCAAGGCCTGACATCTACAGGCCGGCAAAGCGGGATAATCGTGAAGCGGCCACGGGACAAGATTTGCATTGCTCAAGCGCGTATGGTATCCTTACTTCAGCGAAAACGCAGTTGGCAATAGTGATGCGGCGAGCAAAGCCTCAGGACAGAAGGGATGAGAACGAGCATCAATCACTGCAGACCTTGGGTAGTCTTTGCCGTTTGTGGGCTGCTATTTGAGACAGGATTTGCCGCAGCCCAAGATGGGGCGGCGAGTGAGGAGGCGCTGCGGGTGATGGTCGAAGCGGATTGGGTCGCCCAGGAGCGCAGGAAGAGCCGCACACCGGATGAAGTCACGTCGATTCTGGATGCCTACGAGCGCGGCCTGGCGCTGCTTACCGATCTGCGCACAAACTCAGAGGGCCCCGACTTCAGCTCGGAGGCGACCTCGCTCGCAAGCCTGAGAGATAAAGTCAACGCGGCCGATTCACTGAACAAGCAGGCCCGACGGGCGTTATACCTGCGGATTCGTTCGGTGACGCGGGACCTGGCGCTGAAGAATCCTCTCATCGCCTCCAGATCCATCGTCTTCATGAAGCGCCGCCGCTTTATCTGCCAGATGCTTCACGAGTATCTGGGGTACTTCTATGACTACGGGGACATCGCGGGCGGAGGTGTGTGCATACTCGAAGAGCCGGGTCGGTCTCTTGGGATACGTGACCTGAGCAGGGGCCGCTTGGGCAAAGGCAACTACACTACTCTCGCATTGAGTTATGACGCCGAGACTATCTACTTTGCCTTCGCAGAGCGGGCGCCCAAGAAGCCGGATTTCTACTCTGCCGACAGGAGGTGCTTCCACATCTACCGCATCAATGCCGATGGTTCCAACCTGCGTCGCCTTACCGATGGACCGGACGACGATTTCGATCCCTGCCCACTACCGGACGGCGGCATCGCGTTCATGTCCACCCGCCGAGGGGGATTCGGGCGATGTCACAACCCTTGGGAGCCGCTGCCGAGCTACACCTTGCATCGCGTGGACGCCTCCGGAAAGAATTTGCGGACCCTGTCCTTCCATGAGACAAACGAATGGCACCCATCGGTGCTGGGTGACGGGCGAATCGTATACTCCCGTTGGGACTACGTAGATCGCTCGGCAGCCAACTTCCACGGACTCTGGGTCAGCAATCCCGACGGGACTAACCCGAGCATCTTGTTCGGCAACTATACTAAACACATAAACGCATGTTTTCAGCCGCGGGCAATTCCAGGCTCCGATCGCGTCATCTTTGTCGCCGGCGCGCATCACGCCGACGTAGGCGGCTCGTTGGTTGTTTTCGATCCCGCTCGTTATGAGCTGGATCCCGCAACGGGGCACGATCAGTTTGACAGCATTGAGGTCCTCACACCGGAAGTCTGCTTTCCCGAAGCGCCCGGATGGCCCGACAGCTATTTCCACAGTCCGTGGCCACTGTCGGAAAACTACTTGCTTGTTTCATTCAGCTTCGACCCACTACCCGGCATGGGCCCGCGGGTGGACCGAGATACGCATACGGGCCTGTACTACTTCGACCGCTTTGGGAATCTGGAGCTGCTCTACCGCGACGACGATATCTCCTGCATGTACCCAGTCCCCCTGGCGCCACGACCAAAGCCGCGCGCATTCCCATCGACACTTGACCCGGATCTCGGAGACCAGGGAGAATTTGTGCTCACCGATGTGCAGCGGAGTCTCTTTCCGCTGCCGGAGGATCGCCGGATCCGTGAACTGCGGATATTTCAGGTCCTTCCGAAAACAACAACCCACATCGCGAATCAGCCGCGAATCGGCCATGCAAACGCAGAAAGTGCCCGCATGATGCTCGGCACGGTGCCCGTTGAGCCCGATGGCTCGGCGTACTTCCGCGTTCCCGCTCGCAAGCCACTATACTTCCAGGCCGTGGACGAGCGAGGTCGAGCGGTTCAGAGCATGCGCAGTGTCACCTATCTGCAGCCGGGTGAACGCCGAAGCTGCGTCGGATGTCACGAACCCAGCGGCACGACACCGGCTAAGCAAGGGACATTGTTCGCGCTGCGCCGCCCGCCGTCACAGATACAGCCCGGGCCGGACGGCACACGCCCGTTTAGCTATCCCCGACTTATTCAGTCCGTCCTGGATAGGAATTGCGTTCGCTGCCATGATGGGCAGAAGGGAAATCTGAAAGGTGAGCCCGCTTTGACCGGTGAGCGAGCCGGAACCTTCAGCAAGTCGTATGAGAGTCTGAAGGAATACGTGAGATGGCACGAGTGGGGCGGCAGCACCATTACAGAGATCGTCACAAGGCCGGGACATGTCGGGGCCGACGAAAGTCCCCTGTTGAAAGTGCTGCAGGATGACACGCACGCGCAGCACGTTCACCTAACTGAAGAAGACCGTGAACGGTTATATATCTGGTTGGACGGCAACGCCCCGTTCTATGGCACATATGAGCGAGAGCAGCAGATTGCCCAGGCGAACGGTCAGGCCGTGCCGCCGCCTCGCGTACAGTAGAACCACCCCACGACATTGTGAACAAAGGGAGTAGACAATGGATTTGGACTTTTCATACTACATGCCGACCAGGATTCTCTTCGGGTGCGGCAAGCTCGGCGAACTCGCCACAACTGAGTATCTGCCCGGCAAGAAGGCTCTTGTAGTGATTGGCGCGTCCGGGGCCATGAGAAAACACGGTTATCTCGATAAAGCTCTCAGTCATCTGCGAGAAAACGGCGCCGAAGCGGTCGTATACGACAAGATTCAGCCTAATCCGGTTTCTGACCACGTTGAGCAGGGGGCGGCCCTCGCAAAAGAGAACAACTGCGATTTCGTAATCGGTTTGGGCGGGGGCAGCACCATCGACTCGGCAAAAAGCATCGCGGTCATGGCCGTCAATCCCGGCGAGTACTGGGATTACATGCAGGGCGGAAGCGGCGGCAGAAAGACACCGCCAAACGGTGCGCTGCCAATTGTGGCCATAACAACAACCGCCGGAACAGGAACCGAGGCCGATCCGTGGACGGTGATAACCAAGACCGAGACAAACGAGAAGATCGGATGGGGAAACAACTGGACTTTTCCAACACTGTCGATCGTCGATCCCGAGCTGATGGTAAGCGTCCCTCCGAAAACCACCGCCTACACCGGCATGGACGCATTCTTTCACTCTGCTGAGTCCTACCTTGCAACGGTCAGCCAGCCAACCAGCGACCACCTGGCGCTGGAGGCAATCAGCCTGATAACAAAGTACCTGCCCGTTGCGGTCAAAGATGGTAGGAACATGGAAGCGAGAACGAAGCTCGCGTGGGCCAATACGGAGGCCGGAATATGCGAGTCTCTTTCATGTTGTATATCGCATCACTCGATGGAGCACGCTCTCAGCGCCTACTACCCCGATGTAGCGCATGGGTGCGGTCTGGCGATGCTCTCAGTTTCGTACTTCAGTCATCTGGGTGAAAGACATCCGGCACGTTTTCCCGACCTGGCAAGGGCAATGGGCCAGGACGTCGACGGCCTGCCGGAAAAGGAAGGGCCTGCGGCCTTCATCGCGGGGCTAAAGCAGCTGCTAAAGAACGTCGGCCTCGACAAGGACCGACTTGCTAATTTCGGCGTCAAGCAAGAGAAGCTGAAAGCCCTCGCGGAGAATTCATTCTACACGATGGGCAAGCTCTACGAGCTGACGCCGGTCAAGCTTATGCTGGAAGACGTTGTCACGATTTATGAGAATGCGTATGCGTAATGCTCCGTGACGTCTGATCGACACGTCCGCTGGCGCGAGCCTGCATCAGGTTCGCACGATTAAAGGAGCTTGACCAATTGTGCGGCGTTCTCGTCAGCCGATAAGTTCCTTTACCTGTCCGTAGATCTGTTCGGCGTCAGGTACATTGTGGACGCGGATGCCGCTGAACGACCGATTGCTGCCGGACATAGCGGACGCCGAAGCCGTGCTGAGCTGGATTGTGCCGAGGCCGTATTTGCGCTGGACGACGCCACGACGCAGGTGGACTTCCTTCACGTCGCTGTACTTTATTGACTTCTGCTCGGCGGTCCAGAAGCCCTCAGCGTACTCGAGGCGGTCGCGGTAGAATCGATATTCGGTCTCCGCGCAGGTACGCTTGCTCGCCACGTACGCCAGCAGGGGAAGCCCGAAGAAGAACACCGCTCCAAAGAACACGAAAGTGAACCAAGCGGGCAGATTCAAACCCAGTGCTTTGACCGCAAACATACTGAACCCACCGAAAAACCCACCTCCCCAGATGGTCATGAATATCTGGATGGGGACAATGCCCGCGACGACTACCCAGGGAACGAACACCGGCCGGGTGACAAGCAGCGGCTCAGAGCTATCCACAACCTGAGCAGGCTCGGGCTCTTTGACTGCGGTCGCGGTGCTGACATGCCCCGCAGATTGTGCAGTACCACACTGCGGACAGAACTTCGTCTCGCTACTCGTCTCTGTCCCACATTCTATACAATACATAAGCTCGCCCTTTCCAAGATCGTGACGTGTGCTGGATTTCTTCTCCGAGAAGCGGGAGGTCTCCCTCGATGCATTTATCGGACCCTAAGGAAAACAAACCTCCACGCTCACAGCCTCTGGTATATCGACGCACGGCAGGGATTGGTTAACCAACTTCCTTGTGAAATCGCGACCTTGAGTCCAGGTGGCAGTGTATAAAAGGCATCCGGCCGCCATCAGGCTCGTGTTGTGAGAGGCAGACAAAACCGCTACAATGTTCGCAGTCGAAACGAGAGAATTTGAGCAAGTACGCGTCGGGCAGACACGCGGTGCCAACAGGTAGTATACGGCGATCGAGCATGGATTCCACCGCACTCATCGAGACAGAGAATCTGACCAAGATTTATTCCACTGGAAAGGTCGAGGTGGTGGCCCTGAAGGACGTGAGCCTGTCGGTCTCAGAGGGGAAGTTTCTCGGCGTGACAGGTCCGTCGGGTTCCGGCAAATCCACCCTGATGAATCTGCTCGGTGGGCTGGATACACCTTCGTCGGGAAAGATCAAAGTCGAGGCGAGGCCGATCTCCGAATTGAACAAAGAGGAGCTGGCCCTGTACCGGCGTTTTCAAGTCGGTATGATCTTTCAGTCATTCAACATTGTCTCTTCCTACACCGCTCTGGAAAATGTGGCATTTCCGTTGCTTTTTGCAGGTGTGCCGAAGAAACAAAGAGAGCACCGGGCAAAAGAGGTGTTAGAGAAGGTGGGACTGTATCCGCGAAGAGACCACCGCCCCGCTGAGCTTTCCGGCGGTGAACAGCAGAGGGTAGCCATTGCCCGCGCCCTGATCAACCGACCGAAAATCCTGCTTGCCGACGAACCTACGGGCAACCTGGACAGCCAAACATCGAGTCAAATCGTTCAGACCTTGGCAGAGCTGAACCGGAACCAGGGCCTGACCGTGATCATGATTTCCCACGAGGAGTCCCTGTTGCGGCAATTCGCTCATGATGTGGTTCACCTGCGGGATGGTGAGGTTATAGAGCAGGAGAATATACGGTAGAGAACTAATGAGACTTCGCGACTACATAGAGCAGTCCTTCTCGAATCTGTGGAAGAAGAAGCTGCGGACTTCTCTGACAACTTGCGGTGTGGTGATAGGGATCGGGGCCCTCGTATCTATGATGTCTTTCGGCGAGGGAGTTCAAAAGAACGTCACTGATACGTTCCGGGAATTGGAGCTGTTCAACTACGTCGGTGTCTTTCCCGACGCCGAAAGTGCGCCGGGCGAATCGCCCGAAGAGAACCAGCCTGATGAGCGGGAAGTTGCCCAGAGGCGCATCCTCAACGACGAGTTCCTCGAAGAAGTGATGAAGATGGAAGGCGTGGAAGCAGCCTTTCCGGAGCTTCGTTTTCCGGCCCAGATTAAGTTCAAAGATAAGGATGAATTTGGCCTAATCCAGGTGTTGCCGGCTCAGGTCCGCCAGTTTGGATTGGTTAAGTTAAGGGCCGGTGATTTCTATACGTCGGACGAGGAGAATTCGCTGATAATAAGCGACTCAATGCTCCGCCGCATGGACGTCAAGGAGCCGGAAACGGCCATCGGAGAAGAAATCGAGCTCCACACCCTCACGGTCGATTCCGCTCTATTCAATCCCGCGAGTTTGGCCTCGGTTTTGCAGGGTGAGAAGCTTCCCTTTGCCCAGGAGAGCTATACGTTCACCATCGTTGGCGTCGCCGAGCGAACGGGATTCGGAGGTCCGATGCCTATCCGAAGCGACGTTATGATTCCCCCGGGTGCAGCAGAGAACATGAAAAAGCTGCTGCTTACGAGCCTTTGGGACTTCTTCGAGTCATCGGAGCAAAATGAGGGCTATTCTGCGGTGGGTCTCAGATTGTCCGCGCCCAGATACATCGAGCCGGTCAAGGCGAAGATGGAGGAGTGGGGCTTCAAGACATTCGCGCTGGTAGATCAGTTGACCGAGATCAAGAGGGCGTTTCTTTTCATGGATATGTTTCTCTTCGCCGTCGGCATGATAGGGATCGTCGTGGCCACACTGGGGATAATCAACACCATGGTGATGTCGATCTTGGAAAGATATAAAGAGATCGGAATCATGAAGGCTATCGGGGCGAGTGACGGCGATGTGAAAAAGATATTCTTCTTCGAGTGCGAGGTGATAGGCTTTCTGGGCGGAGTCTTCGGACTCGCCCTCGGATGGTCGGTAAGTATGATCATCAATCAGATTGCCAACTCCATCCTGGCCGGACAGGGCGCTCCCTTCACAGACTACTTCAGCTTTCCGTGGTGGCTTTGTCTGGGGGCGATTGCCTTTTCCATGCTCGTCAGCCTGGCGGCCGGCATCTATCCTGCGATACGAGCGGCCCGGGTCGATCCCGTTGTAGCACTGCGGCATGATTAGGCCCGCGAGAAGTTGCGGTCGGCGCGACTTATGGAACGCGTCTTCTTCTGTACCAAGAATACCCCGCAAACAGGGACAGCATTATGAGCACCGCCAGAGTCAGGCTCCAGCGCGGTGCCAGGCCAAAGGCGCTGGGAAGATAGGCGCCGAGAAGGGCCAGTGCCGCAACCGATAGACTATAGGGCAGTTGCGTGCGCACGTGCCGCATCAGGTCGCAAGAGCTGGCGGTGGAGCTTATGATTGTGGTGTCGGAGATGGGCGAACAATGATCGCCGAAAATCGCGCCGTCCAGCACAGCCCCCAGGCTTATCATCGTGGTCAGGCCATACGTCTGCCCGTCGAGCGCGAAGGCGACCGGGATGGCGGTAGGGATCAGTATCGCCATCGTTCCCCAACTGGTGCCTGTTGCAAACGATGTCACGGAAGCGACGAGGAAAAGGATCGGCGGAAACCAGTGCGGCGAGACCCTGTCTGCCAACATTGTCGTGAGAAACTCTCCGGCCTTAAGGCTGTCACAGCAATTCTTGAGCGACCATGCAAGGATAAGTATAACCGACGGCATAGCCGCCCTCTTTATCCCGCGATAGAAACACCTGCGCACGGTCGAGAGACGCAGGGCACCGGATAATCTTCCGCAAAGCAACGCTATGGTCATGCCAAACAGTGCTGAAAAGAGGAGCATATGATGACTGTGTTCGGCATCACTGATAACCTCTCGCCAGTATACCCAACTCAATGGCGAACCGCCCTCCGCAAGTCGGGCCGGGCCGCTGCCATCAATCCACAGTCCTGTCATGTGAAACAGTATAAGCCCGCCCAAAGGCAATAGCGCGTTGATCGCCCGGCCGGATACCTGACCATCGGCCGGCCCAGTCGGACTGCCCGCATGTGCAGAAGAATCAGTTTCGTTGTCGTGATTGGTGCCCTCGCTTTTTGCGTTGTCTTCGGCGCTTTTCATCGGGCCGAAATCCCGCCCCAAGATAATATGCACAAATACAAACACAATCATTAGCAGACAATAGAAGCGGAAACTCAGGGCGTCGAAAAACATGGAATAGCCGGTCTTGCCCATGCCAAGTTTCTGGCTCATATCGGCGAAAAGACCGACTTCATAGGCTATCCACGTGCTGACAACCGCCAAGCCCGAGATAGGCGCGCTTGTGGCGTCGACAATGAAGGAAAGTTTCTCACGACTTACGCGAAACCGGTCTGTGATCGGCTGCATCATGGAGCCAACGATTATCGCGTTGGCATAATCGTCGATGAAACACAGTATCCCCAAAAGAGCGGTGGCGGCCTGTGCTGATTTTCTGTTCTTGACCCGTTTCAAGAGCCAGAGAATGATCCCGTGGAAACCGCCTGATGCAATGGTAACTTCCACCATTACGAAAATGGGCGGGATAAAGGAGAGAATCAGCAGATTGGTTCTGTCCGAAGCGGCCGCCCCAACGAAAAGGGCCGCCGACTTTAGTCCCCCGAGCCAGGCAGCGGCGCTAAGCGGAGCCGGCGGAACACTGCTTAGCAGGCCGCCGACTACGATGGCAATTCCTAAGCTCAGCAGGACGTGATGTGTCAAGAAAGCCAAGACAATCGCTAGCACAGCGGGAACAATGCTGTACCATGCAGCGGCCTGTGAATCCTGGCCGCTAAGCCGCGCGAGACAGGCCGCCAGGCCGCAGACGCCGCCGAAAAACGCTACGACCCCAATGTATTTTATGTAGCCCTTCAGTTTCAACAGACCTTGGTTGTCAGTGTGCTTTACGCCGCGCCGAACAAATGATTACGAAATACGAGAAAAACTCAGCCAAATCAAGAAGAAAAACACGCGAGAGAACCCGTAAAGATCACATAGCGATGTGAGTCCGGATTTCGGAGTTAGCTGGTGGCTGCGATATTCTCGAAGATAACTGTTGCATCCCTCTCGATTCTGTGTATAGTATGTGCTGTAGAATAAAAGAGAACGACCACGGCGAGGTCCCGGATTTCCCGTTGCCGCTAATGGCTAACGGAGGTCGACAAGTATGCCAGTTACTCTGACGCTTAGACGTGGACTTCCGAAAGCAGCAGAAAAGGAGAAAGCACACATGGCAACCAGATTGTATGTTGGAAATCTTTCCTACGACACTACCGAAAAGGATCTGCGCACGTTATTCGAACAGGCCGGAACCGTAGTCAAGTGTGATTTGGCCGTCGATAAGTATACGGAAGAGTCCAGAGGATTCGGTTTCGTTGAGATGGGCTCGCAAGAAGAGGCCGACAAAGCCATAGAACAGTGCAATGGTAAGGACCTCCAGGGTCGCGAGCTAACGGTTAACGAAGCTCGTCCCCGTGCGCCGCGCATCCCACAGAACTTTCCGAGCGGCTTCGACCAGCGAGCACAGGGCAAACGCGCTTCAGGCAAGGGCAGCCGCCGCGGAATGCGCAATGCTAAGCGCCGCCGCAAGGGCATCTTTTAGTGCATTGGCCAGGTTATGGCCGCAACCGAGCCCCGCTGGTATGTCCCAAATATGTCGATAGCGGGGATTTCCGGCTTTTGACTGATTTGCAGCACACAGTTGTGCTCTTGCCGCCCCAATCGAACATCACCTCGTTACGGTGTGTGCCAGCAGGAACGATATGAGTATCAGCGATGAACTAACAGTCAGAATCGGCGAAGACACAGACATTAATGTCTTGGCGCGTTTCAATGTCGCGTTGGCATGGGAAACCGAGCATAAGGAACTCCCGTTGCCTGTCGTGACAAGAGGTGTGCAAACACTTCTGCGGAATCCTCAGTATGGATTCTACGTAGTCGCGGAACATGCAAATACAGTTGTAGGCTCCCTAATGGTGACATTCGAGTGGAGCGACTGGCGGTGCGGCCTGTTCTGGTGGATTCAGAGCGTCTACGTCTACCCTGAGTCTCGCCGACGAGGGGTCTTTGGGAGGCTCTTCGAGTTCGTAGAAGAAAGGGCATCGTGCGAGCCAGATGTGTGTGGCCTTCGTGTATATGTGGAACAATCTAACCGTGCCGCTCAGAGTACGTATACAAAAGTCGGCATGAAGGAGACTCCCTACAGCAAGGTCTACGAAAAGATGCTTGTGTAACGACCCCCACCCGGTGCAGTGCCGGCCCAATATCCGACTCAACCCTGACACCCCGATGTGTTCTCACCACTTGTCCCCGAGCGCGAAATAATACGCGCCCGCTGCGCTGGACTTTTAGTTCTCAAGATGGTATAATCTCATTGGTCGGTTAGGCCTACCAGAGGTAGGATGTGGTCACGTCCCACACGAACACGGTTCCGACGTGAGCCGTTTGGGCAATTTCACGCTCCCTCGGGGTAATCAAAACACGGACGGTCATGGAATCCACAGGATTGATTAGTCATGTATTGTTGAGGCGCAGTATCGTGGCTCTTTGCACACGTTTATTCAACACTCCGCAAGAATCACTGTAGAGGTACGCCAATGGTTGGTCTCAGTGTGTCTATGATGAAGATGCTCGGCAGGGGCAAGACGAATTCGGATGAAGGCTATGTACATTTCGGCCCGCGAGGCGTCACTGTGCTGTTGATGCTGATCGCTTCTGCGGCCTTTGTCACTCCTTACGCCCGGGCGGCGGAAGCCGACGAAAGCCAACAGCAGCAGGCAGAACGGTACCGTTACGCTCAGGTCGCTGAGTCCATCCCAGGCGGATCGTCGGAGAAGCTGCTGATAATGTACAACGAGTTTATGGGTTCTGATGGACCGGGCAGCACTATCAAGAGCACGCCCGACGGTAAGCTCAGTAACGAAGACTTCGCCAAGCTGAAGGACTTCGTACAGAAGCTCTATACTGAGGCCGGCAAAGGCGGCGGCAGCGCCCACAAGAAGGTCGCACTTCTGATATCAAACAAGCTTGATGAATCCGCAACAAGCAAGGCTTTCAATGAAGGCGGCTATGAGCACCGCCAGATCGGCGACGATATGAGCGTCCTGATGGCTCAGGCCAGAGACAGGATGATTGAGGATGCGATAATAGACGTGCTCAAGAGCGGCCAGGCAAAGGCAGAGGGCTGGGAGGTCGCCCGCAGTGACAGCGGAAACCCCAAGAGCGGCATGAGAAGCGACCTCGACCAGACATTTTATGTCTTCAAGCGCGATCCGGAGTCCGGCGCGCTGGTGCGCGACGAGACCCTGGACTCGGAGTTCATCAAAACATTCAAGGATACGTGGGCGGGCAAATTCGGGGACCTTGGTCTCGACATGCTCGATGTCGTCTCCATTGAGGGCAGGAACCGCTTCCCAGACCCGCGGGCATTTGCAAGTCACGAGTTCGGCAAGGCATATCTGGGGACAATAGCCAAGCTTCGAAACATCGAAGGCGCCTATACCACCTATGGCGCGGTCTTGCAGCAGGTCCAGCGACGGCAGTTGAGTGCGCTGACAGACCCGCAGAACAAGAGGGTCTGGCAACAGTACGGAAAGACCGGTGAGGGCGCTGACGGCGAGATTGACAAGATACAGAATCCTGATTTTGACCTGGCGACGCGTTCGATTTTCTACGCCACGCCCGAGCTGTTACCGGATAGCGCGTTCGGGGCCGCTGTGGCCAACTACTTCGAGCTGCAGCACTACATGAACGCAAAGAAGTTCAACACCAAGTACCATCTGCGCACCTTTGATGATTCGCTGTTCAGCAGGTTCTTGTTCGAGAATTACGGCCGCATGAAGGACAAGGTCGACTACCTCGATATGAAGAAGAACCAGAGGTACGTATACGGCTCTGAGATGCTCAAGCGGCTGTTCCCCGGCGGGACTCCCGATGCTGTGGCCAAAAGAATGGCACATTTTCTCGCGATGGAGGTCTCTCGCGACATGCGCCTCGAGCACGTGGCGGAGACCCCTGAACAAATGATGAAGGTCGAGGCATACCAAAAACACGGCTCTGTACCCGAAGCGGAATTTGGCAAAAAGCGGTTGATGTTTAATGACCTGGCCGAGCACATGTTCGGCGAGAAGTACAAGCCCAACGAAACGGGGCCTCTGGCGGAGAAACGTTTGAAGTCACAAATTGAGGCAGCCGAAGCGTATCACCGCAAGCTGGCAAGCGAGTTCTGCCTCGAGTCGATACACAACACCGGCGTTGACAACTTCAAGCTTCTGACAAACCCTGACTTGGCCGATCGGTGCAGGTACCTGCTGGATGTTGAGCCGGGAAAATGGGAGGCCACCAAGACAAACCTCCTTGAGAGTTCGAAGATCACGCTGCTGTTTGGGATCTACGATTTAGGCATGGTCGACGGAGCAAAGATGCTGAGGCGTTTCGACATAGAGGTGCCGGGGAATCGCTGGCAACTATTCAAGCTTTATGTCGAAGGGCAGTTCATGCCGATTCGTGCGGCCATGGCCGACCCGGAGGCCTACATGCGGACCCTTAAGCCGAGGCTCAACAATCTTGTCGAGGGTGTAAGTATGCATGTTCTCGGTCAGCTTGGCTTTGAACGTGTGGGCGAGGCTGAAATTATCAATGGCATTCTCGCGGAGCAGCGGCTCGTGTGGAAGTGGCAGAACGTTGCCGAGAGTATGTTTTGGGATGTGGGGACAATCGGGTCGGTTACCCAGATTGCAGAGACGTATTTTGTCAGCAAGGGTGACATGAAAGTTGTGATGGAGAAGGTGCTCGATGAGATATATCTTGCGGTTCCGATAGTCGGCCAGCTTGAGAATCTGCGACGAGGTGACGCGGTAAATGCGGGTATGATGGGCCTGGTGCTGTACTATCCTGCGGTGGGGCAGGTAATGGTGGCCTACAACATAGGCAAGTCGTTCTACACGATCTACAAGGTGGAGTTCGCCATGCCCATACAAGGCAATATCGAGGATGCCATTTACCGTGGCTTCGCCGGGCCTGAGACCATGGCCTTCGGAGAGCTTGGCAAGCCGCCGCCGGATATGAACAACATCGACTACACCCGGCTGGCGAATTTTGAGGGCCAGCTTCTCGACGCTAAGCCCGCTACCCCCACTCCGCCAAACACTAGGGATGCGAGCGTCCTTGAGCAGTGGTATAAAGAGCGAGACGAGCTGTACAAGCCATACCTGAAGCTTAAGGCCAGGATCACGCCGCACATTCTCAAGCTGCGACGCAAGAAGATGGTGTTTGAGCAGTTCCGTGACGGTTCGTGGTCGGGCGGCTTTTTCACCGGGGGCGGAGCGGTCACAGAACAGAAGTGGATGGGCGTTTCGCTGCTGGATGCGGTGGAACCGGCCTATGCATTCTTGCCGGGCGGGGTCGTGGATTTTACGGTGGACTACGTGCCGGAGCGAGCCAAAGCACGTCGGAAGCAACTGAAACAGATAATAGATAACTCTGACGACATCAAAGCTCAGGTTGAAGCATCGGCCGAACGAGCGGAACTCAACCTCAAGGAGAAGCGATACGCAAGGGCACAGAAGTATCTCGAGCAGGCAAAGAAGAACAAAGAGCTCGAGTACAGGATCAAGCGAGACAGCCTGTTTAGATGGTGCCAGAAGAATAGAATCAACATCAATGACTATGTCGACGCCTTTGTGAGTAGCCGCGGCGAACAGCTGTTCCGAGAGCTGGTGGCTATCGATCTGGAGGAAAGTTACGACGTCTCGGGCACGGATGGCGCAGGTGCCTTCACCGGTAGCGATTTCACCGGCGCGGTGGACAGGCTTAACCGGTTGTCCGAGACCACGGTCGAGAACCTCAAGAAGAGAATGCGCGCGGACTGGGAAAGAAGCCGTGATTTGACCAGGGTCTATCTGAGAAACGAGGCGGGTAGAGGTGACACCAACGACAAGAACATTGAAAAGGCCAAAGACTTGTTTATGAATGAGGCGTTCGGCCTTTTGGTGGATAAGCTGAAGGACGACCAGAAGTTCAAGGATTACCTAAGCGCGCTACGGTTCTCGGCGATTAAGCGGATTCCGCCACAGATTAAGGCGACGATTTTCAAGATCACTAAAGAAGATGAGCAGTTCAGGAACGGCTCTGCAGGACAGATCATCACCGAAAACTTCGAGCTCAACACTGCGGTGGATATCTTTGCCGACGAGACGTTATATCTGAGACCTTACAGAATAGAGACCAGCATTCTCAAAGGCGCGGGCGGCGGCAATGTCACTTTGACGGAGCAGACAAAACAGGCCGTTGCCGAGTTGCGTAGCGAACATGCCGATGAATTGAACAAGGGCGAGGGGATAATCGCTGTAGTCAGCGTCCATGCGAGCAAGCTCGCTAATGTCGATGGCGCCCTGCCCAAAACACTGGAGGGTCTGCCCGGCTTTGAAGGCGGCCGGGCCAAGAGCGGCGAAGTCCTAATGGGCCAGCAGGTGGGCTTTGTGCCGGTCAATCCGGTGAAGATCAATGTAGAGCCCATCCGGATCGTAGTCAAGGATGCCGCGGACAATACGATCGCCCCGGAACCCGGCGTGGTGACCGTCGATGGCAACGAGGCCAAGATATCGGGGGGCGAATACTGGACGACCCACCAGTTCACCAAATATGGCGAAAAGATCGAGATACTTGTTAATTACAAGCTGCCGGACGGCACCGAGCTTGGTGGTCGAGCTGAGCTTGGTGTCAATGACATCGAGAATTGGCTGATCCCACAGCCACCAAAGGATCCGATCGTGATCAAACTGCCGATGTTCTCACCCGGCAGCTTCAGACTCAAAGGCGTGGTCACCGCAGAAGCACCCGACCCCAACAGCCCTTACCCGGGCTATGTGAGCATTCACAATGACTACCTTGAGATCGACGAGGGCACACGCATAGCCGGTGGCCAAGTGCTCAAGAACTTCATCGAGCAGGCGGCGGAAACGTTCTTCGGGCCCGATGATGAAGGACCCCAGGACGGCTCATTCGATATACCTGTGCAGGTTCCGGTGAAGGCCGGCGACTCGATCAGCCTGACGTTTGAGGGCGAGACGGAGCGCCACTTTTTCAGTGCAGTCAGGTCTGTTGGCGTTCCGCAGAAGACGGGGACTATCAATTTCGGCTCGGTGGCGATGAAGTTTGACCGCAGCCCTACGCAAGTACCCGAATGGAACCGTCAGAGCCCGCCAGACTACAAGGCCTACGCGGGTGAGCTTCGCAGCGCCGGTTTGCGGGGCAAGCCCAAGCTGGGACCGCCGCCACCCGAACAGCGATTGCAGCACAAGCTGTTTCACACTGAGCCCGGCGCAGGAACGTTCGTGCCAAAGGGGACCGAGGTGGCCGTGATACTACACGGCAAGTATGCACGCAGAGTCCCCAACGTTGTCGGCTTGAAGATCGACGAGGCCGAGGAGTACCTCGAAGACCAGGGCTTCACGGTTAAGGAAAGCACAGGCCCTAGCGCACCATCGAAGATGAAGGAGTTTACGGTCAGCAGTCAGTCGGTGAGGCCCGGGACCGAGCATCTGCCGGACGTGCCCATCACCGTTGTGGTGTACTCGCAATTTGTGCCGAACCTGGTAGTGCCGGACCTGGCGGGTATGGACGAAGAAGAGGCTGCCAAGACGATCAAGAAGGCACAGCTTACCTTGACGGTAGTCGACCGTGACAAAAAGGCAAAGGACCAGAAGGATAAAGGCGCAGTTTATCAGCAGGAGCCGCGCGCCGGGACCAGAGTCGGAGAGGGCGAGAAGATCCGGGTCTGGGTCTACGCTGGCGGCAAGGGCTCTGTCGAAGGCCCCGGCGGGCCCTATTATGCGGCGCTTCAGATGTATACGTTGGAGCCCAAGCAGGGCGTCAGCGCCCCCCAGAAACTCGAAGATCGACGTGAGGATGAGAGCAACGAGGAATACGTCAAGAGAGCGGTGGCATTTATCGATACAGTGCCGCTTGGCCTGCTTGAGACCAAGCCGATGGCCGTCGACGAATTCTTGCTGGCGATACACGTCAGCAATGACGCCTTGAAGAAGTATCCGCGCAGCATGTTCGCGGAAGGCCAAAAGCTGTCCGCCGGGGTGATATTTGAGGCCGAAGATGAGGACAGCGGCGAGCACCTGAAGTTTCCTGGCGCAGTGCTGCTGATGGTCCTGGGAACGTACAATCAAATGAGCGAAGTGACCCAGGCATACCCGATCCTGACCCAGAATGAAAAGCTCGATATCAAAGCGTTTTCCACTGCTGAAGGGATCAACCGCAGCACGGTCGAGAATGCATCGTTCACACTGGGGCCGTTTACAAAGGGGTGGACCGACAAGGACAAGAGAGAGTTCTTGCGACTGGCGGCGTACATAGGAACCTACTCGCCGTGCTACGTCGCGACCGTTGCCTACGAGAACCCGCTGGCCCATGAGGTCAACGTCCTCAGGGACTTCAGAGACAGCGTTCTGATGCAGACTGAGGCCGGACGCCACCTGGTTGAGCTCTATTACATGCACGGCCCCGGACTGGCCACGGCCGTGGCGGACAATCCTCAACTTGAACGAACGATAAAGGCCGGACTCGACGCAACGGTCTGGTGTCTCGAACACACCGACACCGATAACGCGTATGTCAGAGCCGGTTTGAATGGCGTGATCGCTCAGCTTGACACAATGCTGTCGGCGATCCTGCCGGAGAAGGACTCGGCGGCAAAGAAGCTGCAGGAGGCTTTGCTCCGCCACGAAAAGATACGAACACGGGTGGAGCATCAAGCCGGCAGCAACAAATGACAGACAGAGCCCTGCGAGCTTAGGAGTAATCGGATGTCTGCAAGAGCTACGATACTGGCGGCAATCCTGATGGTGTGTTCACTGTCTCCGGACTTGCACAGCGCGGAATTAAAGGGAACTGTGCAGGCGGTGATGGGCAAGAAGATAACTATCAAGATTCAGCCCGATCTGCTCCCCAATCCCGGTGACAAGGTGGAGGTCTTCGATGAGGTCCCCGGAATAGGAGAGGTAGCCCTGGACTGTCAGTGGACGGTCGAGAGCATCGATGGCGACTTGGTCACCGCTGTCACTGAAGACAAATCGGGGGCCACCGCGCAACAAGGCTACAAAGCGATCATCTATTCCACAAGCCCGCGAAGACCCCTCGCAGCGGTGGAGAGTAAGGCAACAGAAACGGAGCAAGAAGAGCGAGACGCGACTACCGAGCCCGAGCCGGTTCTCGTCCGGCAGCCGGCCCAACAGACCGAGACCATCGCCGGGTCCCCACAAGAACCTCCAGTCGAGGAGCAGAAGCCGGCACGACTGCCCAGAATCGTGTTCGCAGATAATTTCGACTCAGAGAATGCAGGACGGGGCCAGCTCAATTACGACCGATTCAGGAACTGGCATCTCACAAGCGGTGCGGTAGATTTGATAGGTAAGGGCTTCTGGGATTTCTTCCCCGAAAAAGGTTTGTACATCGATCTTGACGGCAACATCAACAAAGCGGGCACACTGCAGACAAAGAATGCTTTCAAACTGAATCCCGGAACCTACAGACTTGAATTCGATCTCGCCGGGCATCCACTCCGAGGCACCAACACGACAACTGTCAGCCTGGGCAGGATCTACAGCGAAGATTTCACACTGAACGTCAGAGAGCCTTTCCGGACGATCAGTCGTGACATCCAGGTATCGTCCGTCGAACACGCAAACATTGTCTTTCAGCACGAAGGGGCGGACAACGCCGGACTCATTCTCGACAACGTTCGCTTGACCGCGCTGGCCGACGGCCAGCCACCTGTGGTAACTCCTCCGGTCACCGTAAAAGACACGAAAGTCGAGCCAATAAAGCCACCGCAAACAAAACCCCCGCGGAAAAAGACCGCCTACTTGGGAGTGCTTGTAGTCAGGCACCCCGGCGGGGGCGTAAAGATCGTTGAGGTCCGAGAGGATTCACCTGCCGAACACGCGGGCCTCAGAAGTGACGACGTAATCCTTGGGATCGAAGAGAAACAGTTCAATCAAAGGGACTTCACAACCGCGCGATTCGGCCAGATCATCTCAACAATGCCCACGAACAAACCGCTCGGTTTCCGTATTCAAAGAAAGACGAAGAAATTCAACGTGTGGGTGCAGTTGCGGGAGGTGGACGCAAAACAGATCGCCACGCGCAATCAGGATGTCAAGACCCAGGTCCTCAGCGATTTCGATAAGGGAAAGCTTCTCATGGAGCAGCGGAACTACACGGCCGCAATAGAATGCTTTCGAAAGACGCTCGAGTCTCGACCTCGCGAATCGTACCAGGCACTCGGCATTTGTTACTACCACAACGGCCTTTTCAGAGACGGACTCAACAACATTGTCAAGGCCTACAAGATGGACCGTAGGTCGCCGCTGAACGTCTTCTATCTGGCCGCCTGTTCTGACAAACTGGGCAACTCGCGTGACGCCATCTACTATTACAAAAGATACTTGGGCATGAGGCACAATGATTCACAGATGCAGGCGACGGCTCGAACGAGACTGAACGCACTGACAGCCGCAAACCGAAACAAACAGCAAGAGACAGCGCAGAAGGTGTTGCAGATCGTTGACGCCATAATCAAAGAGACCCGCGAATAGCAACGCCGGACGGGAATTGATGGGAAACAGTCCGGATATCGAGACCCACATGCCTGACTTGGCGGCAGCTACTACAAACGCCACGGCGATCTCATCGCCCTGGCGAGCATCCTGTTGGCCTCGTCATCGTCGAGAAATCGCTCGTTGTCCGGATCCCATCGCAGTTTGTGTCCGAGTCGCAGACAGATATTGCCGGCGTGACAAGTCGTGACCGAGCGATGTGAGACTTCTGCATTTGATATCGGCAGGCTGCGAGTCTTGACACAATCGAGAAAATTGCGATGGTGGCCCATCATGTACGCATAGCCTCTCTGAGCAACGTTGACCTTCCGCATAATGGCATCGCTCGATGCAGTGATCTTGCCTGTGTCATCGACGCTGACCCAGCCTTCGGTGCCGACGAATTTGTTTCCTCTGGGACCGCGGCCGGGCTCGGTCTCGTCGTGGTAGATCATCTCTACTCCATCGGCGTACTTGGCAACCACCTTGAAACGGACGGGCGTGTTGAACAGGCCGTCTTTGGGAAACTCGGCCCGGCCCTCATACTCGATGGGACCCGTGTATTGACTGCCGTTCGCCCACTGGGCCAGATCGTTGAAGTGTGCCCCAAGATCGGTCAATTGTCCGCCGGAATAATCGTATAGCCATCGGAAACTGCCGTGACATCTTCTGGGTGTGTACGCCTCAAAGGGTGCGGGCCCGAGCCATCTATCGTAGTCAAAACCTTTCGGTACAGGTTGGGGCTTCTGCGGTGGACATGTTGGGCCGTTATGATAGTAGCAGTGCAAAGTACGAAGTTCGCCAAGCATGCCGCTTCGAGCAATGTCGACGGCAAAGCGAAAGCAGCCGATGCTCCGTCGCTGCGTACCGGACTGATAGACGGTCCCCAGCCGCTTCACCGTATCGGCGACTGCCCTGCCTTCAGCAATCGTCAGCGAAATCGGTTTTTCGCAGTAGATGTCTTTGCCGGCCTTTGCCGCTTCGATGGAAATAACGGCGTGCCAGTGATCCGGCGTTGCGATCAACACCGTATCAATGTCGTCGCGAATAAATATCTCGCGAAAGTCATTGTATGCCGCACAGTCATTATTGCCGTACGCCGAATCCACCGCCTTCTTTGCCGCCAGCCGATGGTCCGTGTCGACATCGCAGACGGCCAACATGCGCAGATCATCACAGGTAAGAAAATTCCGTAGATTGTGCATGCCCTGGCCACCCAAGCCGATAGCGCCCATCGTGAGTCGCTCACTCGGTGCGGTTGCCCCATCTTTTCCGAGAGCCGACGATGGGACCACATATGCAGCGCTGACCGTCGATGCTACTAAGCCCGCCGTGTTCTTGAGCAATGACCTGCGAGTAAGCGTTTTCATACTGTGCACCTCCGGCAAGAGTTCATTCTCTGATCCGGTCAGGCCTGCCACCTGTCCCCACGAGAACTCCGTCCTCGTCAGTTGAAAAGCACGTCACCGAACAACCAGCGATACTGGGACTACAACAGATGATAGCATAATGGGCAAAGGTACGCCAAAATGATTCTCTGCAAGGCGTGTGGCTATTCAGCAGCAAGCGATCAAGCCCGCAGGCACTTCCGAGCTGAACTGCGCTTGCATCCACAAGGCAAATGGAGCATAATGAGGCTCAGGCAAACACAGGTATGGGTTTTCCGCAGGCGATGTGGAGGACCCTGGATTCGGCGAAAGGCAAGACTCCCATGAGTGATTCGCGGACAACTACGACCCAAGACAATATGCCCGTCGGGCGAATCGGCAATCTTTCCATCAGTCGCGTCATAAGTGGCAGCAATCTGATCAGCCCGAATATGCACGCGAGGGATTTGCTCTATATGAATGCCCTTGCCAGAAGGTATAACACCGAAAAAAGAGTGTTTGCCACACTGCAGGAATGTGAGGAATGTGGAATCAATTCGATTGTGCTCAAAAACCATAACTTCAAGCGACATCGATTGAGAGACTACTGGGATCAATGGGGCGGCAAAATGGTGTGGCTCGCCGACGTGATCACCACCGACATCAATAAGTACGAAGAACTGCTGGTAGAGCATCTGGAGCTGGGGGCAGCCGCGGCGTACTTATGGGGAGGTGCAAGTGACATCTGGTACCATCAGGGCAAACAGGAGAACATCTTAAAGGCCTTCGAGATTATGAAGAAGTACGATATTCCCGTCGGCATATGTGCCCATCGGCTGGAGCCCATCGCGTTTTGCGAAAAGGAAGGGCTAAAGCCCGACTTCTATATGAAGACGCTGCACCACGACCAGTACTGGTCCGCGCATCCGAAGAGTAATAGACGGTACATGGAAATGTACGAGAAAGACTCTCCCGATCACGCGGAATATCACGATAATATGTTCTGCCACAAGCACGAAGAGACTATAGCGTTTATGCAGGATGTGGAAGTCCCGTGGATTGCCTTCAAAGTTTTGGCGGCGGGGGCCATCCCGCCGGCCGAAGGTATCGAGTTTGCTTTTGAGAACGGCGCCGACTTTATCTGTTTGGGCATGTTTGATTTTCAAGTAAGGGAGGATGCGATAATTTCGCGAAAGGCCATTACAAAAGCAAGGAATCGCAAACGCCCGTGGATAGTCTGATGCGGCTCTGCTAGAAGGGAAAGCTCCATCTCACGCCTTGAACGCGGAATCATTTCCTGCGCCGCCGGGGTCTCTTTATTGATCCGCCCAGCTCTTTCAACCACGCATCATGTCTTGCCGCAAGCTCCCTGACCTTGTCGGGCATTTTCTCGGCTAAGTTGTGCAGCTCGGTGCGGTCGGCTTCCATGTCATAGAGCTCCCAGGGACCGGTGCGCCATGCGATCTTCCATTTGCCTGCGCGGAAGGCTTTGTACTTTCCGAACTCAAAGAATAGCTCCGCATGTGGCTCGCGTCGCCGGCCTTTGAAAATGGGCAGCAGGCTCTTGCCGCGAAGGGGCCGAAGCTTCTGACCATTGTACGCATCAGGGTACTGCGTACCGGTGATATCAAGAAAAGTGGCCATAATGTCGATCAGATGCCCCGGCTGATCGGTCACTGCCCCGGGGCGAATGACGCCCGGCCAGTGTGCTATGAGCGGCGTGGCGATGCCGCCCTCATGTTGATTCTGTTTGTACAGGCGGAAGGGCGTGTTGCTGACCTGTGCCCATCCCTTGTGGTACGTCCAATACGACTCGGCCGGTCCGGGCGGGATCTCCGGGGTCTTTGTCCGCTGGAACGGACAGCCGCCGTTGTCACTGAGGAAGAGCAGAAGTGTGTTGTCGGCGACCCTCAGGCTCTCGAGCTTGGCCAGAAGTCTGCCGATATTCTGATCAACGCGATCGATCATGGCGGCATAGACCGCCATTGTGAGATCCTCCTTTTTCTTTTCTTCCTCTGATAGCGCGGACCATGCGCGCACCTGCTCATCTCGCGGAGACAGTTTCCACTTCGGCGCGATCAAGCCCATCTTCAACATACGCGCGTAGCGCTGCTTGCGAAGCCGGTCCCAACCCTTCATGTATTTGCCGCGATACTTCTCGATGTCTTCGGGCCAGGCCTGCAGCGGATAGTGGGGAGCGTTATAGGCAATATAGAGAAAGACAGGCTTACTTTTCTCTGTGGCCTCGTCGAGGAATTTCATCGCGTAGTTGGTGCTCGCATCGGTCGTATAGAATCCGGTCTTCGGGACTTCAAAGCGCTCCTCGTCGAGGCGGAACGTGTTGTCGCCCGTGAAAAAATTGGTGGCGCCGCTGAGATGCCCGAAGTAGCGGTCGAATCCCCTCTGAACCGGCGTCGATGAGAGGTGCCATTTGCCGGTCATCAGCGTCCCGTAGCCGGCGCGGCGCATGGCCTCTGCAAGAGTGATGCAATTCTGAAGTCTCTTCTCTCCGACCTCCCTGTGGTAGCAGCCGGTAAGAAGTGAGGCCCGGGTAGGGGAGCACTTGGCCGTGTTGTAGAACTGAGTGAAGCGCATGCCCTGCGAGGCCAGCCTATCGAGGTTCGGCGTGTTCACTTCGCCTCCGTAGCAACCCAGGTCGGAGAATCCCATGTCGTCGACCATAATCAAAACGATGTTAGGTTTAGCCGAAGCACGTGCGGCGCGCACCCACTCAGCAGATATGCCTACCCCTGCAACGCCCAGGCCGATTGCCTTTAGAAAATCACGGCGGCTTGATGTCACTTGGTCCATAAAAAGCACTCCTTCAGTCCCGGCTTATCATCAGTCTTCCGTCAGGCGGAAAACGAATACGCCTACAACGTAGCAGGCCATGCCCAAAAGCGTCAGTCCCACGCAGTAAGGCGCCATCTCGCCGAGGGAGAAGTCTCGTCGGATGGGGCCCTCCATTGCCATGATCGCCCACTTGATCGGCACATAGCTGCTGATCGTTCTCGCAAAAGGCGGCATCACAACTTCCGGGACCATCGCTCCGCCCAACATCGCCATTATCAGTAGCGCCGACAGGGAAACGCCTTCCGCGGCGGCAGGTGTCTTGCTCAAGCTCGCCAGCAGCATCATCATTCCGGAAAAAGACAAGGCCGCGCTAAGTAGCCCTATGAGCAGCAGCACGTAAGAGTTCGACCGGATTCCGAAAAATAACATCCCCACAGCCAGTAGGGCGATACTCGTACCGAGGCAATTCATCATGCAGGCCAATCCCTTGCCCAAGAGCAGTTGCAGGCGCGTCAGCGGAGCCATACGCAAACGCTGCAGCGTCCCCTCGGCGCGTTCCTCCACAAGTGATATCGCATAGAATGCGGCGCTGAAGAGCATGGCCCAAATCATGCCTTGCGGGAACGTGATCGGAAAGATTTGACGCAATATCGAATTGTCCTTGAATCGCCCACTTTCTGTGGCCAGGGTCGGGCCCGATGGCGGCTGACCACCGGATGTCGATTGTGTCTGCTCCACGCTCTGCCAGGTATGGAGCAGGTCTATGAGCTGTTGCTTCAGGGCCGAATCCAATTGTGTATCAACATCCAGGTAAGCACGAAATACGGCCCGCAGTCTCGCGTTCTGCTCCGGATTGTCTGTGAAGCTGCGCAGAAAATGTGAGCGCACATAATCCATCAGCTGCATGTAGACCATACCGCGCACGATTTGCCCTTCGGCTATGCGAGCCTCGTCGATCACGAGCCGCATTCGAGGCTGTCCACCTGGAGTCAGCAGCCATGATGTGGACCCGAAGCCTTTGTGCAGAACCAGATGCGCCGCGCATCTTCGTCGCCTGACCATATCTTTGGCCGTGTCAAAATCTACCTGGTGTATCTTCAGCTCCTTCGCAGCCTGCAACTGTCTTAGAAATCCAGCTGAGAACTCGCTTTGATCCTGGTCCGCGACGGCGACAGATACAGTCCCGCGGTACATACCAACGCCGAGGCCAACGATGCCGCTCATCATGTAACCGACAAGGATCGCATAGAGGACCGGAAACACAAAGTGAAAGAACGCGACCAGCTTATACCTGTTGGCGACTCGTATGTCTTTCAATGCCAAGATAAAGATGTTTCTCATCGCTGCAGATTCTCTCAGTCGCGCAGCCCTCTTCCGGTGAGATTCAAGAATACCGATTCCAGACTGGCCGGTTCTATGCGTAACCGCTCCGGGCGATCCTCCCAATCTAACTGCGAAAGGGCGTCGAGGGGGTCATCGGTTGTCAGCCGTTCTTCATTGCCTCCTCGTTCCAGCACGATAAGTGCTTTTCCGCCGTGCGCCTGGATGAGTTCGCCCACGGTGTCTAACGCCAACAGCTTGCCGTGGTCCATTATGCCCACCCGATCACATAGCCGCTGCGCTTCTTCCATGTAATGTGTCGTATAGAGGATCGTGCATCCCCGGTCGCGCAGCGTAAGGATGCTCTCGAGAATTGCGGTTCGGGATTGAGTATCGACGCCGACGGTAGGTTCATCCAAGACAAGAATAGAAGGATCGTGCATTAGAGCCGCGGCCAGGTTCAATCGTCGCTGCATACCGCCGGAATATGTTTTTACCCGGTCCCGGCGCCGAGGCTGCAGACCTGCAAAATCCAAGCACCAGTCCGTCCGCTGCCGCAAACGCGAGCCGGACAATCCGTACAGTCTCGCCAGAAAAGTCAGATTCTCCTCCGCGGATAGATCCATGTAGAGTGCCAGATTCTGAGGTGCGAGGCCGATCTTCTTACGGACAGACAGATCAGTTGGCGGCTTGCCGGCGATTTGCACGCTCCCTGCATCGGCCCTCAGCAGTCCGCAGATATTGCGAACGGCGGTAGTTTTGCCCGCTCCGTTGGGACCCAGCAGTCCGAACAGCTCACCCTTCCGGATCGTAATAGAAAGTCCGTCCACGGCGACTACGGAGCCAAATGACTTGCAGAGATTGATGATTTCGATCATTTTCTTGCCACACACTCAACACATCTGTTGCAGGACTCTTCCGAGCAGTTACTACATACCATATGTCACCCCTTTTCCGGCGTTCCTTCAGCTATGCGCGCACAAACCACGTACCTTGTTCATGTGTATAGAGCGCATCCCTCGAGGAAACGTTACAGATTTTCTACGCTTTTTCAAGTTTTTGTCCGCGGGAAAAAGGTAGTACGGAGGTCACTACCCCGGCTCTATCACCGCGATGCCCTGCAAGTCTTCGTCACAATAGGGTGAGCGCCACGGCGCGAACGTCCATCACTTGTTTGCCGGGAACATTCAATGCGCGAAGGGTCAACTTGCCGCGGCCTTTGTTTAGTCGCAAACTACCCAGGTGAAGCGGCCGGAAATCCTTAACATAGGACTCGCCCCCTCGTGGGACACGATCGAATTCTGCGCCCACAACCGGTGGATCGTGCGGCTCGGCTACCTTGCCCTCAATACGTCTCTCGTCGAAACTCAACTCCACTGTCGAGCCGACATTTTCAGCCGCACACGTGTAGTAGATCGCCGCCTCATATCTGCCGCCGGTCGCTACCTCGATGTCCCACGTGATCTCGTCGCGGGCGCTGACCCAATTCGTGAAATACGAGCAGTTCGGTGCTCTGCCGCTTCGACGAATGTCTCCAGATCCGACACCGTCACGTGCAGGCAGAAAGGTCACAGGAAACTCAGCATACCCGACTGTAAAGGGCCGATCATCCTTCGCCGATTCTGCCAGCACCTCTTTCTTCCAGCGCCCGACTGCCCTGGTCAATCTGGCCGCCACGCGAGGTTTCTCCTTGGAAATGTCACGGTACTGTCCCGGGTCGTTCACCATATCGAACAGCTTGCCTGTGTTGTCGAGCCGATATCGTTGGGTGCGAACGCTGACCCGGCCCCTCTGGTGCGAGAAGATCATTCGGTCCGGCCAGTCCTCCGCCTTCTGCAAAAGTAGCGGCTTGACGCTGGTCCCATCAAGCCTCTGGGTGCCCACTATTGGAATCCCGACCATGTCGGCCAAAGTCGGCAAAAGATCGATCGCGCCGGCGATTTGGCCTATCTTGGTGCCGGGTCTGATGCGGCCGGGCCACCTGATCATGCACGGCACCCGTACGCCGCCCTCGTCGGTCGAGCCTTTTCGTCCCTTCATTCCATCGTTCCACCGCCAGCTGTTCGGGCCGTTGTCGCTGAAATAGACCACGATCGTCTTCTTGGAAAGATTCAATTCGTCGAGCTTGCCAAGAACTCGCCCGACGTTCCAATCGATGTTCTCACACATGGCCAGAGCGCAGCGTGTTCTATCGAGCTGCTCCTTCTGTGGATCACGATTACGCATTTCGATCGGGTGATCTGCGAATCTCTCGTAGAAGCGATCGGGCACCTGAAACGGCGAGTGCGGGGTGTTGTACGGCAAGTAGCACAAGAAAGGCCGGTTCTTATTTTGCTCGATGAACGCCAACGCGTGGTCGGTCAGGTCATCAATTATGAATCCCTTTCCACGGACGATTCTGCCGTTGTGCTCCAGGATCGGATCAAAATACTGCCCCCAGTGGCCGGAGCAGAATCCATAGAACTCATCGAATCCGCGGCCGTTCGGGTGGTACGGATACTGAGTTCCGTTGTGCCATTTCCCAAAAGCGGCGGTGGCGTACCCTGCCGCCTTGAAAGTGTTGCCGATGGTCTTCTCGTCAATATTCAGCCGCTCGGCTCCGGTCGTCACGCCATGCACGCCGCCGCGCGGATGGTACCGCCCCGTCAAGAACTCGGCCCGTGTCGGCGCGCAGACGGGGCAGACAAAGAACCTATCAAACAGGGCCCCGTCCCGCGCCAGGGAATCGACATTTGGTGTCTTTATGTTGATGTTCCGGTGAACGCTCAAGTCTCCCCAACCCTGATCGTCGCTCAAAATGACAACAATATTCGGCCGGTCCGCCGATCGCTTGGCATGTGCGAGCGACGGAATCGCTGCCCCGAGGGCGCCGGCACAAGCGCTTCTTAGGAAACTACGCCTGGATAAGTGAAAGTCCTGCATCGTTATCTGTCCTTTCCATTCATCCGACGGATTTTGTCAGACGCCAACAGCAAAGTAATATACCATACTCTCGATGATCTCTGTGTTCCAATTTTCAGATATTTCAGTTGTGTCATCGCGAGGAGCGAGTCGAGTGCCCGCGCGAAACGAAAGCTTCAGCAGTCTTGGATGGGCTGCCGCTAGATGCGCGGGGGCGAGCACGGATCAGGTCGGCTCGCACAACCCTGAGGACAGAAGAGACTATGATCCCAAATAGCGTCGAATGCCTCTTCCATCGACAAATCCGTGAACCTTTCGCACCAGTTGCCGGTACGCCACGCATCCACGAGATTACGACGACCGTTGCCCTTTATAACGGATGTACTGACTCAGAAAGTTGAACAGCCAGCCCAAAGCGAAGTAGGTGACCAGCTTCGTACCCATGCTATAGTAGACCGGCAGGGCTTGGAATTTGAGCACCTTCTCCGGAAAGTAGAGTCCGGAGTAAGGATTGCCGAGCAGAGCGCACATGATCATCGCGGATGCCAGGAAGAAGACATAGCTGACCAACTGAAGCCCGGCAGCGGTCCTGGCCGGGCCGTCAAGAGCTCTTCGATTCTTCGCCCAGAACCAGAGGGCGGCAAAGAAGAACACGAAAATCAGACCACCTGATATGCCAAACACGGTCGGATAGTACCCCAGCGTTTGAGGGAACATACAGCTAAGTGCAATAGCGACTATTCCTCCTACGAATACTACAAAGGGCCACTTGCGGCGCCGGTCTGAATCGGCGTAGAGCAAAATGCCGACAGCGGTCAGTACGATCCCGACCGGCATGCTAAGGCCAATAAAGGTAAATGCGAGGCCCTGATATGCCCAGATCGTTCCCTCGAATTCTTTGACCGGATCGGGGGAATTTCTCCATATCGGCGTCACCCACCACATAATCAGCCAGCTCGCTACAAACATATAAACCGCGCCGACACAGAACATGACAAGGCCGACTTTCTTTGCTTTCACAGCCATCCTTTCGTTTGATTAGTTACGGATACAGTCACTTCAGAACTCGCCTGTGTCCCCTCTCCCGTGCACCTGCGCCAATCCAGAGCTTCATTGGCACTGAGCCGCCGCGATATCTGCCGCCATTTTCTTCACTATTTCCATTCCCTCAGCACCAATCGCGTCAGGTGTGGTGCAGAACGGCACAACGTATTTGCCGATGACGTTGCACTGACCCCAATCGCTCATACGGTCAAACATCGTCTGGATCAGATCGGTGTTGTTCTCGACCGGCCCCGCACAAGTTACGAGCAGCGCCACGTTCTTATCTTGCACCAGTGATTTGTAATCCGGTGTCCCGTAGCCGGTCACCAGGCAGAAATGCCGGTCGAGAAGAGCCTTCATCTGCGAGGAGAAGCCCCAGCAATAGAGCGGCGACGCATATATCACCACATCCGAACTCATCATACGCTCGAATATCGGCAAGGCGTCATCTTTCTGAACACAGCCCGGCTCATCGGGCACCTTCTGGCAGGCGTGACAGCCCAGACATCCCTTTATGCTTGACGTCGCAACAGTGATCCGATCCACATTATGGTCTTGCGCGATTTGCTCTTCAAACAAACCAAGTACCTTTGCCGTGTTGCCATTCTTCTTGGGACTTCCCAGAATCGTCGTAACTTTCATTGATGCACCTCTCTAATAGTCATTTGTCATAGCTGATGCTGCGACAGGCGGCACTATCACAAGAATACAATGCTGGAGACACACGGCCGCGGTCCAAGTGTCCACCTCAGCCGCTGGTTAGCTTCTGTCCTACGTGACATAAGGGCAGAATCATACACCATATCAATACGGATAATCAAGGATCTGTCCGCTGAGTCCCACCTGCGAGTGCTTCAGTGAGCCCTCTCAGTCGACCGGTTGTCTGTCACCACACACGTACTCTCCCGCCTCACCGGCTCAACAGCTCGGCAAGTATATCGCGGAGGTGCGTATTGAAATCCGCCGGCTGCTCCAGCATCAGGAAGTGTCCGACGCCCTCCATCACAACGACATCGAAGTCGGCATACTTGCGGTTCGTTTCGGTCTTTGTCTCGGTGTTCCTCGGCGGATACGGAGCAGCGTTAATACAGCGGATCGGGACCTTTGCGGCCCGGAAGCTTTGCTCGAGATCCAGCTTGGGCGTTTCGAGGATGATGGCCGATGCAACTTCTCCGTTGGCAGAGCAGGCCTTCGATACGACCCAGTCGATCAGCTCGGGGTCCGCCTCATCGGTAAACGCCGACCGCACGAAGGTCGACATCGTCTCCTGGAAGTTCGCTTCGAAGGCGGCCACTGCCTGCTGGACCATCTCTTCGGTATACTCCTGCTCGGCGTTATGCAGCGTGTCCGCTCCCACTATGCCCACAACTCGGCCGGGCATGAGGCGCGCAGCCTCCAGCGCGACCGCACCCCCAAGCGAATGCCCAATCAGGACAACCTTTTCGAGGTTCAGCTCCTCGACGACCGCCTGAACGTCACCGCCGAGGGCCGCCGTGGACCACACATCACGGTCCACCGTTGACTCGCCGTGGCCGCCGAGGTCTAAGGCAACCACCTTGTAGTCTCGGGCAAAGTCGGCGAGCTGCTCGTACCAGAAGGAGCGGTCGCAGGCCCAGCCGTGAATAAAGACCAGCGCCGTCTCGCCCTCGCCTCTAACATCGTAGGCGATCGTCACGCCGTCAGTTGGAGTCGCTGTCCCGGCCGCCACGGCTCCGGCGTCGTCACCCGACCGGTCGCAACCAGCCAAGCCGGCCAGCAGAAGCGCCAGCGAGACAATATGTGGGAGTACCTTCATGAGTTTCGCCCTCATCTT
>CP070675.1:2717446-2719872 GCA_020352215.1 Phycisphaerales bacterium | reverse complement strand
TCATTCGGGCAGGTTGTCGAGGACCTGCGCCATGCTGCGGCGATACTGCTGAAATGCATTTCTGCCTTCCTCGGTCAGGGTCAAGAGCGTGCGAGGAATTTTTTGCACGAACTCCTTTTTTATTTCAACGTAGCCGGCGGCCTCTAACTTGCTCAAGTGCGAGGACAGATTTCCCCGCGTCAGGTGAGTCTGGTTCATAAGAAACAGAAAGTCGGCGCTCTCGACGACGGACAGATACCCCAAGATCAGCAGTCTCGCCGGCTCGTGAACTACCCGATCGATCTCCGCCAGCGGCCGAAGGTGCTCATCATGCATTTCACTGTCGGCCATAATTGACCTCCACAGCCGACCGGGGGTATCTGCGCAGGAAACGGGTTAGCTGGACCAGGCCAACCGGGACAAGGATGCCCGACAGGCACCACAACTGATACGCAGTGACATCTCCCGGATCATAGCCCGCCCTCGTAAGTGCAATGCCTGCAAGTCCACTGACAAGGAAGAGCGCCGCAAGCGCGTAGTGCGTAGCGCTGGCCGTCCTGAAGGCGACTAAGAGGACTGTCACGGCCAGGACCACGCTCAGAAAGAGAGGCATCAGCCAATTGTACCTGGCAACCTTGCCGATGATATAGAACAGGGTCAGGCCGACAATAAAGGCGACAATCGCCAGAACAACAGGCGCCTTTCCCTTTGCTGGGGTGAACTTGGCGTAGCCGATTCTGGGGTGTGTCACCTGATCTCTCACGAGCGGGCGCACAATCGTATAAAGTACAGTCGCAAGGCCAAGCGCCCAGCCATGCCTGATATCGACAAAGAAGATTGCCATAATCGCCAGCGATACACCGCAGGTCAGCGTATCGAGCCCATCTTCTCGGAATGCTCTGCGGGCCTTCCTGTCTATATCCTTCACATCAATTCGTCGTATCATTGGACACCTCCACTACGGGACTTGGGTATTTGCGCAGAAAGCAGACAAGCTCTACTGCGCCAACGGAAACGAGGATGCCGGAAAGGCCCCACAACTGATATGCAGCGGCAATCGCCGGATCACAACCGAGCGAAATGACTAATTGACCAACCACGCCGCTCACAAAGAACAGCCCAACGAATATGTAGTCCAACGTGTATCGGGTAATGCGAGCGGCAGGCAAGGCAAGCCCTGCCAAGAATGTCCCCAGACAAACTGGAAGCAACTGCCTTACCCAAATGCCGATACAAATGATCAAGCCGACTACTATCAGAGGCAAAGCAATGTCCCATAGCAGCAGGCTCTTTCCATCCGACCGACCCGGAAACTTGACGTAGCCAACGCGCGGATATGTAATGCCCCTCCTGCAGGCCGGTAGTAGGACTGTCTGCATCGCACAACCGACGATCAGCGCGCCGGCGTATCTGAAATCGAAGAAGAACAACGCCATTATCCCAAGCATGAGCCCGGCACAGATATCGGACAGGCCGTCTTGGCGGATGATACGATACGACTCGCGCTTCACTCTTCTGATATCAATTGAAAGCACCATGTCACTTTTGCTCCACAGGTTCAGGATACCTCTGTAAGAACCGAATCAACTTTGCTATTCCGATGGGTATTAGCACAACTGCGAGGCCCCAACCCTGGACGGCCGTCGCTACGCCCGGATCACTACCCAAAGATATGAGCCATAGACCGAGCAAACCGCTTATTAGAAACAAACCCGCGATGGAATAATCGAAAATGTGTGTGCTTCCGTGTACGCCTGCAATAGCTAAACCAGCCAAGATGATACCGAGGTACGGCGGAAGCAACCAGCGAAGCTGCGAGACAAAGAATAGGCCGATCCCGATCATAACCAGCGCGACAGCGAGCAAAAGCACTGTTCGTGCTTTGCCTTTGCCTCTGGCCTCATGTAGCTGGGCGTATCCGACACGCGGATAGGTGATTCTTCTTCGACAGGCGGGTTTTACAAGGATCTGTATCGCACAGCCGGCGACCAATGCTATCGACAGTCTGAAATCCAAAAAGAAGATTGCCATTATGCCAAGCGACAGCCCGACCATGATCTCATCCAAACCATCTTGATTGAGGGCCAAGCGCGTTTCGCGACGGATCTCTTTCAACTCAATTGCCGTTCGCATCGGAAACCTCCCCTACAGGTTTTGGATATTTGCGCAGGAAGCGAAGAAACAGAATGAGCCCGCACGGTGTAAGCAGGCCGCCCATAACAAGAAAGTACAAAAGCGTCCCTGTCTCTATGACGTCAAACTTCACAATCGACAGGGCAAAGCCGCTTATCAGAGACCACAGGGCATAGGCATAGAACCGCGGCGCCCCGGACTTGGATGCGAAAGAGCTGAACATCCCCGCCAATACCACCCCGGCCCAGACCGGAATCCATCTCAGCCATAGATTGAAGTCTCGCACATCGCCCAAAAGCACAAACGCAACAACC
>CP070675.1:2715732-2717346 GCA_020352215.1 Phycisphaerales bacterium | reverse complement strand
CGGATGACGTTGTCAATGAAGTCTTTGATTTGCTCGTTCAGCTCGAGGCGGACTCTGAGGCGCTCGATTTTCCCGTAATCTATGCATCGGCGCGAGAAGGATGGGCGACGACGGATCTCGAAAAGAGAACCGACAACATGCAGGTGATCTTTGACGCCATCATCAATCATATCCCCTGCCCGCAGGTGATTCATGAGGCTCCGCTGCAAATCCTGGTGACGAGTCAGGAATATTCGGATTATGTGGGACGGATCGCCATCGGCAGGGTCTTTGCCGGACAGGTGGGCGAGGGTCAGAGAGTTACTGTCATTGATAAGAACGGCCTTCATACACAGCAGAAAGTCGTTCAGATTCATCAGTTTCACGGTCTCGGTCGAAAGAGGGTCTCAAGTGTTCAGGCGGGTGATATTTGTGCAATATCGGGGCTTGATCCGATCGAGATTGGTGACACGATTGCCTGTGCGGATAAACCTTCGGGGCTTGTGGTTATCGCCGTTGACGAGCCGACGATGACGATGACGTTCAGAGTGAATGACGGGCCGTTCGCAGGCAAGGACGGCAAATACGTCACGGGCCGGCAGATTTCAGAAAGGCTTGATAAGGAGCTTCAGCAGAATGTCGCCTTGAGAGTGGAGCCAGGGCAGACGCCAGAAGAATTCAACGTTTCGGGCAGGGGACTGATGCATCTTGGGATTTTGCTGGAGACGATGCGGCGTGAGGGATATGAGGTCTGCGTCGGCAAGCCGAACGTCATTCTGCGAGTCGTCGAGGGCCGGCGTCACGAGCCGATAGAATTGCTTGCGGTGGATTGCCCGCTGGATTGTCAGAATTCCGTGATGAGTCTTCTGGGCGACCGGCGAAGCGAGATCGTCAAGATGGACGCCAAGAGCGGGGCGAGCGATTCTATTCACATGGAATTTATGATCCCGTCGCGCGGGCTGTTTGGCCTTCACGCCAGGGTGATGAACGCGACCAGTGGCAGGGCAGTCATACATCATACTTTTGAAAGATATGGGCCGATGCGGGGAGCTGTACCTCAGCGAAAGGCCGGCGTCATGATTGCGACCACGACGGGGCAGGTGACGGCTTACGCGCTGGACGCTTTATACGACCGTGGCATCTTCTTTGTTGAGCCCGGCGAAAATGTCTATGAAGGGCAGGTCGTCGGGGAGCACTGCAAGGAAAATGATATCCCCGTGAACGCGGCCAAAGGCAAGCAGCTCACCAACATTCGGGCTGCGGGTAAGGATGACGCCGCGAAGGTCCGCCCGGCGAGAAAGATGAGCCTTGAGCTGGCGATGGAGTACATTCAGGAAGATGAGCTTGTTGAGATCTGCCCAAGTTCAATTCGAATCCGCAAACGTCTGCTAGAAGAAACCGACAGACGCCGCCAGGGGCGCCGGTGCGGCCGGTGACATCCGAGGGAGACGCCTCAAACTCGGCGATCAACACCCGCACACGTCAAAGTCGTGGAACAACCTGATCGAGCCCTATGAAGCATCGGCCAAGCCGGACAAGGCCGAAGAGTGGCGAACCAAACTGCTGCAAATGGAAACTGTAGAAGAGTGACACGGAGCCGCAGAAAGCACCGCTCAAACGGTCGAATCTCATCCG
>CP070675.1:2714157-2715632 GCA_020352215.1 Phycisphaerales bacterium | reverse complement strand
GGCACACCGGCGGCTTCGACCGTCCTTTGGTCATGTGGTTGTATTGGGCGGTCAGTTCGAGGGGATGACCCCAGGCTTCCTTGCCGGGGCCGCCTCGGAGAACGATCTCGGCCTTCTGCGGCAGCAAGGTGTGCAGGAACATTCTCGACCGGCCGTGCGAGAGCACCTTCTTATCGCCATCGGCCTCGGGCAGGCTCTGCCACGTGAGAAAGCCATTCTGTTGCTCCGGCTCGGTGGGAATGTGGAGAAAGAAGTGACGCCGGAATTCGGGCCGCGTCGCCTCCACGCGGTCGAACACGATGAAGAACTCCCGTTCACCGCGCAGGTAAAGGAACTGCCGCGTTACTTCACGAGCCTTGGTGTCGCTATAGCCTTTGGCAATATCTGCGGCAGCGTAGGTATAGTCGGCGTTGTGCTCGAAGGCAACGATGTGGCCCCGCTCACGTGGCAGGCCACTACTCTCGTAGACATGTCGCAGAAGGCCACCATCGTTCTCATTGTTCTTGTCCCGCCGGAACTTCTCGTTGGGGTCGAAGATTGTGGCAATATTAAAGATCAGCGAGCCGCCGGCGTAGTAGTCGGTGTCGTTGTGACCTTGGCCGCCCTGGCGTGCGACCAGTGCGCCGCGTTTGCAGATCAGGAAGTGTCCCTCATCATCGCGCGAATGGCCGGCGAATTGCGGGCCGCACCCGAAGAATGCCCAGGTTGCGTTGGGATCGTTCCAGGCACTGCGCATGTAGACGTGTCCAGCGCCGGCAAACAGATAACCCAATGGAAGAACATCGGGGGACACCGGCGGGATCGACGGATCGTAGCAGGCCACACGCTGCCAACGCTCGCGCAGCCATTCCCGGCCGCGGTCGGAGAACCACTGGGAAAGCCCATCGCGGAGCATCGGCGCAGCGCGGGCGAACGCAGCCGGACGGGAACCGTCCCCATCGTCGATCCAGGCTGTGCGCTCATTATGGGGCAGCATCGTGAAGGCCACCCATCTTGGTTCTTCCACCGGATAGCCCCAGGGCTTGACCTGTTTGAATAGGTCTATGCCCGTCGCAGTGCGCCAGGCGTGAAAGGCATACGGGATCACCGTGACCGGCCCATAAGCGCCGTGGCCGTATGACTCCGACCAGACTCCACCCATCCTGTTGAAGGCCGGTATGCACTCTGCTGCAACTCGCTCGTTCCAGGAATTGAGAAAGCTCTTTGCATCCGCCTCATACCTCGTGCCTGCACCGCAAATCGCCAGCGCGATCAGAAGCTTCTGCGTAAGTGCATCGCGGCAATTCATAATGTTTAGATGGATCGGCCCCCAGGTCTGGTTGTATTCCCAGTGGCCCCACTTGAGCAGGATTCGAGGCTCACCAGTAAAAAACCGCAGCCAGCCGCCGAGGGCGTCGCCGAACCGCACGCGCTGCCCAGGCGTCAAGGCATCGTAAATCCAATCATAGGCGATTGCGTGGTAGCCGAAATGACTG
>CP070675.1:2676916-2714057 GCA_020352215.1 Phycisphaerales bacterium | reverse complement strand
ACAAGGCCGCCAACGAAATTGCGTCCATTGGTAGTCGTGCTCGAATAGGACGTCAGCAGCGTCCCGAATCTGGACGATCCCACCAGGCCGCCGACGTATGAACTGCCGGAAACGCTACCACCCTTTACATAGCAGTTGGTGAGGATCCCATCGGTAAGATTGCCTACCAGTGATGAGCCGGCACGATCCAGAGTCCCGGCGACAATATTAGGATCAATCAACCCCAGATTCTTGATTTCGGCATTGGGGTCGGCCACGTACGCGAACAGCCCTACGTACATGTAGCTTCCGTTAGTAGAACTCCAGGTGAAGTTTGAGATGGTATGGCCATTGCCGTCAAAAACGCCGGTGAAGGCATTATCCCATCTGTTTCCAATGATATTGAAGTCTCTTCCCGTGAAGCCCGCGAGATCAATATCCGCCATGAGCTTGAAGTGTTTGTCCAAGTCATCAGGGTTAACGCCGATGGCGTTCATCTGCTCGGCGGTGTAGATCAGGTAGGGGTCGTTCGGTTCTCCCGTGCCGCCGCCGTATTTGGCATAGGCGGGCGGGCGCAGCAAGCAGGTGATAGCCAATGCAACTGATAACACTGAGAGTTTCTTGGCATTCAAAGCAAGCATCTCAACTCTCCTTTCACTAAGGGCCTGTTAGCCTATCACCAATCGTTCGTACCCACCCCCCTCATTGACCGGCAACGCCGGTGAGCCAGTTCTCAGCAAAGGCTTCAAGATCAACGGTGTCGACCGTACCTGAGAGGTCAAGGTCTGTGCCTAGGCAACAGTCATTGCTTGGGCCACAGTTTTCATCCAGCCAGTGCCCTGCAAACAGTGCAAAATCCGCCGCTGCAACGCCATCCGGGCAGACAAAATCGCCAACCGGAATTTGCCACACAAGCCTTGGATAATTCGTTCCCTCACAGATGCTCCAGATATCCTCGGTGCCGTTCTCCATCTCTCCCACGAAGTCCCAGCCAGCATTGGTAAAGGTACTTTCCGTCTGCATCTGCGCCGTTGTCTTACCGGTCCCGCCGTCACTGGTTGTCTGCCCGCTGGTTTCAATATCCCAGAATGAGGCCGTAATTCTGTGTCTGGATTCGCCGTACCCAACCAGTCCGCCGACATACGTTCGTCCTGATACAGACCCGGCCGAATACGCACTGGCAACGGTACTAGACAAGCTACGTCCAGCAAGGCCACCGACCATGTAACGTGCTGAAACGTCACCTCTGGCGTAGCAACTCAGTATTGTCCCATACTCAGTGTTTCCCACAAGGCCGCCAACGAAATTGCGTCCATTGGTAGTCGTGCTCGAATAGGACGTCAGCAGCGTCCCGAATCTGGACGATCCCACCAGGCCGCCGACTCGCTCATCTCCCATAATCCTGCCCCTCTGAGCATGACAGTTCGCAATTGTTCCGCGGACAAAGGATCCAACAAGCGGTCCGGCGCCCTGCCCAAGGCCGGCCGTAACGTTAGGATCAATTAATCCCAAGTCCTTGACGTGCGCATCCTTTCCGTGGACACTTGCGAATAGACCAACATCGTCGCAGCAGCCTGTGGCACTGTAGTTTAGGTTCACAACTTTCTTCCCGTTGCCATCAAATACGCCTGTGAACGGAACGGCTACGCTACCGATGACATGAAAATCTGAACTCGGGAGGACTATGTCATTGAGCAACCTGAAATGTGCGTTCATCAATCCCGGATTATGGCCGATGCTGTTTAATTCGGTGGCTGTTGAGATAAGATATGGGTCGTCCGGCTTTCCTCCGCCGCCCGAGAACGTAGGCAAAGGAGGTGGCGGCGAGAGCTGGTACCGAAGAATCGGATACCCTCCGCCTGGAGGTTCGGCCCAAATATCACTCGGACCATCGGATTGGCCGACAAAGTCCCAACCGGCCGCCCTAAAACTATTAGGGTCCTGCATCTCGGTAGTTGTCTTGCCCGTCCCACCATCGCTCCACGGCTGGCCGCTTGCCTCGACATCCCAGAAACAGTCACAGACCTTGGCAGTGGAAGATTCGTCATATGATGTCCAGCCGATCAGACCTCCACCTCTACCCAAGACGCTGCCCGCAGAATAGCACTCGCATACAACTGTTTCGAAGTAGTTGTGTCCGACAAGCCCTCCGACATAGAGGTCTCCGGAAGCGCTGCTGATTGTATAACATTTGTAGATCGACGATCCGAGGTTATTGACTCCTGCCAGCCCCCCGACTTTCTCTGTGCCCGATACGTTGGCCCGCGTGTAACACTGTGTTATCGTACAACTGGCGTTCTCGCCAACCAGGCCTCCTACACAGTCCGTGCCTGTGACATTGCCGGTCGAGTAGCATTGCACCATGCGGTCATTTAGATTGTCACCCACCAAGCCTCCTACAAAGAGCCGGCCCGAGACATCACAACTGGAATGGCATCCGTAGATTATCCCGGAAGCCTTTACTCCGATCAGGCCCCCGACCGCGTAGTCTCCGGCAACCTGGCCTGCTTCGACCCAGCAACCGGAAATAGTACCGCCATCCATTCGCCCGACCAGCGAGCCGACGTGCTTGGCTGCAGGCGCTTGGACCCGAGGGCCAACGAGCGCCAAATCCTTGATCCCTCCGTCATGGCGGCCGAACTCCCCGATTCTGCCGAAAAGCCCCACCGAGTCTCTCGCGGTGGTATGGCTGAAATTGAGGATCCTATGGCCCCGGCCGTCAAAGAGCCCCAAAAAAGGGGCGGCGACGCTGCCGATGACGCGAAAATTCCCCCCCATTAAGTCAATGTCGTTTATCAAAGCAAAGTGCGCGCTCATCAATCTTGGGCTCTCGCCGATACTGTTCAACTCATCACGCGTTGATATGAGATAAGGGTCGTTTGGCTCTCCGGTTCCTCCCGAGAAACTTGGCAATGGAGGCAGAGGATCGAGTTGCCACCATAACATCGGATATCCTCCGCCGGCGGGCTCTGCCCAAATATCGGCGGGTCCGTCGGACTCACCCACAAAATCCCAGCCAGCATCGCGGAACGTATTTGGATCCTGCAATTGTGCCGTAGTCAGTCCTCTGCCACCCTCGCTGGCGGTCATCCCACTGGTCTCGGTGTTCCAGAACGACGAGACGACGCAGTCTTGTCCATCGCCGCTGCGCAGACCGCGAAGCCCACCCGCCCAAATGCGGCCTGAAACTTCCGCAGTCGAGTAGCAATTGATAACCTTGCCCTCCGAACCCCCGCTGTGAAAGCCCACGAGACCCGCGACGTCACCGTGTCCGGCGGCTTTGCCCATCGCATAGCAGTTGGAGATCGCGGCTCCACAATGGCCCACTAATCCCCCAACCTGGCTCCCGCCCGACACATCGCAGTCGGCATAACAGCATTCAACGTCATTGGCTTGTCCGGCGAGGCCGCCGACCTTGCCATCGCCGCTGACGCGTCCCTCAGCATGGCAGGCAAAGACGCGCCCCATAGACCATCCAACAAGTCCGCCGACTCTCCCTGCTCCTGAGACCCGTGCACCATCAACGTGGCAGTGCAGCAAAGTGCCGCCGCCGGGCCCGCCAGCCAGCCAACCAACGAGAGAGCCGACATAGTTGCCCGCCCCCGCATCAATATTGGGATCAATCAATCTCGTGTGCCGTATCTCTCCAGCTTCATAGTAGCTCCCCACACGTCCGAAGAGTCCTGTGTAGTCCCTGTCTGGGGACCTGAACGTGAAGTTTGACATGCTGTACTGGTTCCCTTCAAAAACACCGATGAAGGGATTCTCCCTTGTCCCAATGATGTTGAAGGCGTCTCCGGTGTATGCGGCCAGATCGATATCGGCCATGAGCTTGAAGTGCTTGTCCCAGTCGTTTGCATCGGCGCCGATGGCATTCATCTGCTGGGGGGTGTAGATTAGGTAGGGGTCGTCCGGTTCTCCCGCACCCCCGCCGTATTGGGCGTGGGTCGGTATGTTGACAAGGCAGACTGTAATCAGCAAAGGAATTATCCGCGCAATTCGTGAATTCTTCACCTCCATCATTTTGAGCCTCCTGCCCCCCGTCTTCAGACGACACCGTACCCGCTCTGCACCACAAAAACAGCCCGTCAGCAGACAAAAAGGGGGATTCGTTTCCCTTCTTCTCCGTGGGTATATCATAGCAGATTACAGAGGAATTGTCAACCGCCTGAGCCTATGCCGCGGGGCGGAAAAGATTCAAGTTTTTGAGGGTGATTTGCCGATTAACAGTACTGATAAACAGGTTAAAGGGGTGGCTCTGGAAAATGACCTGTGCGGCCATATTAGTTTGAGCTTGCTCGCCTATTCTATGACATCGCATACAAGTCAGATCGGAAACTTGGCGTAGCAAGGGAAAGCTAAGGACAGAAAAGGAAAGAGCCACACAAACAAGGGGAGAGCCGGCGTAGGCTCTCCCATTTTTTTATTTCACCATCTTGCCCAGTCTATACCAACGACTCCAACCGACTCGACGCCTCTTATCAAGCCGGCGCGATGTCACTTCTGGTACACAATTTTGCCCGCAACGAGTGTTGCGTAGACCGAGCAATCTTCATCGAGCAAAACGAGGTCGGCGTCTTTGCCGGTTTCGATAGTGCCTTTTCTTTTTTCGAGACCGAGCACCTTGGCCGGATTCTGGGAAGCGGCTCGGATCGCCACCTCCAACGGGCAACCCGCGAAGGTCATTAGTCTGTCGAGGAGCCGGCTCAGGCCAAGGGCGGTCCCGATCAGGGTGCCGTCTTTGTACCGTGCTGTCCCTTCTCTGGATTCATACTCCAAACCGTTGTAGATGTATTCACCGTCCGGCAGACCGAGCGCTTGCATTCCATCGGTAATCGGTACAACGCGGTCTGCGCCGAGCCTCTCGAAGGCAAGCCTCACGACCGCCGGGTGAATGTGAACTCCGTCCGCGATCAGTTGGGCAGTGACGTACTCCGACTCGAAGATGGCAGCGAGCGGTCCGGGCGAGCGGTGATGTAGTGAAGGCATGGCGTTGAACAGGTGTGTCACATGCGAGACACCGGCCTCGAAGCCGTCGAGCGTTTGCTCGTATGTGGCGTTGGAGTGGCCGAAGGCGGCGACGACGTTTGACTCGACGAGCGACTCTATCAATTGCACGCTGCCCGGCAGCTCGGGCGCGATGGTCATCATCTTCAGCCGGCCATCGCAAACGTCCTGGATCTCTGCGAAACACTCAGCGGACGGCGGACACACACAATTCGGCTGGATCATGCCCCTCTTCTGCGCCGAGATGAACGGACCTTCGATATGAATGCCAAGCAAAGTCGCCCCGCCAAGATCGCGACCCACCGTTTCTGCTGCAACGGTTAGGTGCCGGTTCTCCTTACCCGGCACATATACGGTCGTCGCAAGAAAGCCCGTCGTGCCGAACCTCGCGCAGGTCCGTGATATTGTCGCCAGCGCTTCAGGCGTTGCATCAAGCACATCGGCGCCACCTGCGCCCTGGATGTGGACGTCGATGAAGCCCGGCGCGATCATCCGGCCGCCTGCATCCAGCGTCTCATCACAGTGCACGGCCTCAGCAGCCGGGCCGATTGCAGCGATGGTGCCCTCCTCAATTAGAATAGACCTAGTCGGCTGTTCTTTGGCGGCGTCGAACAGTCGGCAGTCAGTTATCAGAAGTCTGTGTGACATATCACCTCTTGCAACAGGGCACTGGATGGTTTTGCGAAGCGGACCGGCAGTAAAGATGCATTACTCTTTGGCCCCGTGCTTTCGCAGCAGTTCGACGAGTTGCTGATGGCCCTTTTGCTGAGCGAGCGCCAAAGGCGTGCGTCCGAGGCCGTCTTTAGCGCTAACGTCTGCGCCCTTTTCGATAAGCAGCTCGGCTACTTCACTCTTGCCCACAGCGGCGGCCCAGTGTAAAGGGGTCCAGCCCCCGGGTCCGGCCTGTGTGCTCACATCGGCGCCGTTGTCAATCAGCACCTGGGCGACAGCCTTGTGGCCCTGCTGGGCAGCGTAGCTGAGGGGCGTCAGAAGGCCCGTGTCCGGTGCGTGCACATTGGCTCCGGCGGCAACAAGCACTCTGGCCGTGTCGGCGTCACCAACGTCAGCCGCGAAGTGCAGTGGTGTCACCGCACTATTATTCTCTGCGCTTACATCCGCATTCTTGGCAACAAGCAACTCTGCCAGGTCCTTGTGGCGTCTCCTAACCGCGATGTGTAAAGGTGTCAGGCCGACCTCGTTCTTTGCATTGACGTCGGCACCTTTGGCGACAAGCAGCCTAGCGACATCCCCCCTGCCGTGCCGGACCGCCACGTGTAGCGGTGTCTCCCGAACTCTGTCTTGGGCATCTACCTCCGCGCCCTTGCTGATGAGCAATTCAGCGATATGTCTATCTCCGGTTCTCGCCGCGACGTGTAAGGGCACGGCCTCGTCGGCAGCCATTGCACCGACATCGGCGCCCTTGGCAATAAGAAGCTCGGCCAAAGCCGGCCAGCCCTGATCGATCGCGATATGAACCGGTGTTCGTCCGTAGATCTCTTGTGCATCGATGTCGGCACCGTTGGCAACAAGAAATTCAGCAACTTTCTCATTGCCCTTATTCACCGCGACGTGCAACGGCGTCCAGTCATACCTATCCTTCGCGTTGACGTCGGCACCCTTGGCGACAAGATATTCGGCGACATCAGCGTTGCCCCTTCCGGCCACGGCGTGCAGCGGCACCAGTCCGTCCTTGTCTCTCGTGCTCACATCTGCGCCCCGCGAGACGAGCCATTCCACAGCGGCACGGTGGTTCACAAAATGCAGTGCCGTACGGCCCCAAGTGTCTGGCGCATTCACATCAGCACCTGCCTCGACCAAACTCATGATCTTGGCCACATCCCCCACAAACGCCGCGACGTGAACGGTAGAGACGACCGCGCCTTCTGCGAAAAGCAGTTCCGCTATGTCCTTCTGGTTCTCTCTCGCAGCCCAATATAGAACGGTCTTTCCGTCGTTGTCCTTTGCGTTGAGATCAGCACCCTTGGCGAGCAACGTCTCGACCAGTTCCCTATGGCCGGAAGCCGCCGCCCAGTGCAGGGGCGCCAGCCCGTCTTTGGTCCGCGCGTTGACGTCCGCACCGTTGGCAATGAGAAATGTCGCCACCTCCTTGTGGCCTCCGCTGATGGCGCGCAGCAAGGGTGTGAACTGGTACTCATCTCTCACATTGATGTCGGTCCCCTTTGCAACGTGAAGTTTCACCTGCTCAATGTCACCTAAGGTCGCCGCCTGATCAAGCGAGATCATCGGTTCCACCGCCTCCGCCTGCACAGGCTCTTCGGGCACCTGTGTCAGTCTCTCCTGACATCCGAGGGCTGTCAGTAATATGAGCAGAAAACCGCAGCACCGTCTTGTAGATTTCATTTTGGCCATCTCCAACAGAAACTCAATCCGATCAGAAAACGCGGCGCCTGATTCTTGCCATGCGACGCTCACATCCCGTTCGACGAACAGCGAGACCTATGCATTAGGATCGCACTGCACGATATCAGACACCTCCGCTTAGGTCAAGGGAACTCAATCCAGACCAATCACGAACCGGGCAATTCAGCCGGCCCGGGGCGACCCTTGACACGTCGGGTGGCTCGCCTTATTATCTGCGCCAAACGGGGCTTTCTTTTTTGGAGCAGACCCAATGGCCAAAGCAAAGAAGAGTTGGGAGAAGCGGCTTTCGGGCGAGCCGGATGAAATGACCATCAATTTTGTGGAATCGCTCTCCGTGGACAAGCGTCTCTACAAATACGACATCGTCGGCTCGATTGCTCACGCCCAGATGCTCACCGAGCGGAAGCTAATCACTAAGACCGAGTTCAAAGCTATCAGGGCCGGGCTCATCGAGATCGGCGACGAAATTGCCCAGGGGCGCTTCAAGTTCCAGAAGGAGTACGAAGATATTCACATGGCAATAGAGGCCGCCCTGATAGCGAAGATCGGCCGGGCCGGTGAGAAGCTCCACACGGGCAGAAGCCGCAATGATCAGGTCGCCACCGATATTCGCCTCTGGATGCGAGACCAAATAGATGTCCTGCAGGACAAGATAAGACAACTGCAAGATGCCCTCGTGAGGCTGGCGAGCAAACACACCGAAGAGGTCATGCCTGCCTATACCCATCTTCAGCGAGCCCAGCCAATAGTGATTGCGGCGTATCTGTTGAGCTTTGTCGAGCAGTTGGAGCGTGACTTCGTCCGGCTGAAGAACTGTCAGACCCTGCTCAACGTTTGCCCGTTGGGCAGCGGTGCAGTGGCCGGTTCGACTCTGCCCATAGATAGAAAGAGCACCGCCGAACAGTTGGGCTTGCCCGATATCAGCTATAACAGTATCGATGCGGTCAGCGACAGGGACTTCTGTGCCGAGTTCATATTCGACTGTGCCTTGATCGCAACGCATCTCTCTCGTTTGGCAGAGGATTGGATAATCTATTCGTCCAATGAGTTTGCCTGTCTGCGAATCGACGACAGCTTCTGCACGTCATCGAGCATGATGCCGCAGAAACGCAATCCCGATGTGCTCGAGCTGATTCGCGCCAAGACCGGCTCTGCGTACGGTTCGCTGATGGGCATTCTGACGATTCTGAAGGCCCAGCCGTCAGGCTACAATCGCGATCTGCAGGAGGACAAGGTTCATGTCTTCAATGCCAGTGATACGGTCGAGGCCTGCCTCGATATGGCGAGAGCCGTTGCGGCCAGCATGAAATTTGACACCAAGAAGATCTCAGCCTCATTGCAGGAAGGATTTCTGGATGCCACGGCTCTGGCCGAGTACCTGGTGCGAAAAGGCGTTGCGTTTCGTGAGGCGCACGGCGCCGTCGGTTCTCTCGTGGCGCACTGCGAGCAGCAGGACAAAAGGTTGGCGGACCTTCGATTGGAGGAGTTCGGCAAGTACTCGGCCGCCATAGAGAACGACGTGTACGAATGTCTCGGCGCCAAGAACATCGTGGGCAGGTACGTCACTGAGGGCGCAGCCGGTCCCGAGCAGGCGAAAAGACAGATCGCCTATTGGAAAAAGCAGTTGGCACAGCGATGAGTCTCAGTGAAGACGAAATGACCGCCTGGTTCGCCGGCCAGAGCAAAGTATCCGCAGCGGATTTCCCCATCGGCATAGGCGACGACATGGCCCAGATTGTACTTGGCAGTGGCGCGTCGGTCCTTGTTACCACAGACATGCTGCTCGATGGCGTACACTTTGACCTGCAGCAGGTTACTCTGGAACAAGCGGGATACAAGGCGATGGCGGTGAGCTTGAGTGACTGCGCTGCGATGGCGACGGTACCCATAGCCGCGGTGGTGAGTGTCGCCCTGCCGAAAGGATTCGGCCAGCGAGAGTTGAAACAGTTGCACGCCGGCATTACTCGGGCGGGTGAGAAGTACAACTGTCAGCTGATTGGTGGTGACATTACATGCTGGACATCACAAAATCCGTTTGCAGTTAGTGTCGCCATGCTCAGCAGGCCGACGGGCAACAAACCTATAACTCGATCGGGCGCGAAGGCCGGTGACTGCATCTGCGTGACGGGTTCACTCGGCGGCTCCGGCGGCGGAAAACACCTTGAATTCGCGCCGCGGGTCAACGAGGCGAAACAAATCGCTCAGATGGTGAAAGTCACTGCGATGATTGACATAAGCGATGGACTTAGCAGCGACTTGATGCGCATCTGCGAACAGAGTAGTGTGGGAACTGTCATAGATGCTACGCAAATTCCGATATCGGATGAAGCGCGAGCCGGGGCGGACCCGCTGGCCTCCGCACTCAATGACGGCGAAGATTTCGAATTGCTGTTCACTGTTTCGCAACAAGATTGCGGCAGATTACTTGAGAGTTGGCGTGGCCCGATACCGATCACACGAATCGGTTCGATCAGCGATACTAAGAAGCTGCAGATGCGGATGTCCGATGGGAGTATCACCGATCTGCAGGCTGGAGGGTACGATCATCTGAAGGGCTAAAGGCATTTGACTGCTGAGGGGTACTAAGGAGATTGGGATTATGAAGATTCGATTGTTCAGTTGCAGCTTGTTGTGCTTGATCGCGATTTTGGCAATGTGTGTCTCGGTATCGGCCAAGGAGAAGCTGGGTCGGGGAATGGTCGCCCTGGAGCGTGAGGATGGCTCGCTCTTTCTCAGCTGGCGTCTGCTCGACAGTGACCCGGGAGACATCGCCTTTCAAATCAGGCGTCGGGAGCCGAGATCGAACAGGGGTGACTTCACTGTCTTGACCGGCGAGAAGCCTCACCGCCAAACGAACATTGTGGATAGGAATCCCGCCAAGAGAACGCACGTCTACGAGCTGCACCAATCCAGTACAAAGAAATGGCCAAAGACGTCTCGGCGGTTAGCCCGGATCAGAGCGCCCCTCAGCGGTGCGGCCAAGTCCTACATCAGCGTTCCGCTGCAGGGCGATTATGACTTCCAGAAGGTGGGCATCGGGGACCTCGACGGCGATGGCGAGTACGAGTACGTCATCAAGCAGCCGAATTTCAATACCGATCCCTATCAGCAGCCCGGCTACTGGAAACGCAGCACGACCACCTACAAACTCGAAGCGTACCGCCCGGACGGCACAATGATGTGGCGATACGACATGGGCTGGGCCATCGAGGCAGGCATCTGGTACTCGCCCTGGATAGTCTACGACGTCGATGGCGACGGCAAGGCGGAGGTGTACTGCAAAGCCGGTGTCGGAGACCCTCGCGAGGAGGCCGGACACGTCAAGACCGGTCCGGAATTCTTGGCCAAGATCGACGGCGAGACGGGCAAGGTAGTTGCCAAAACGCCGTGGCTCAGCAGAGAAGGTTTCTCAAAATACAACTACTACTGCCGCAACTTCCTTACCGTTGCGTATCTTGACGGCAAAGAGCCCTCGCTCGTTATGCAACGAGGCACCTACAGACTCATCAAGTCACAGGCCCTCGACAAAGGCTTCAATCAGATATGGTACTGGCAATCCACACAGGAAGACGAAAAGTACGGAGGCCAGAGCTCACACGGCCTAATTACTGCCGACGTCGACGAAGACGGTCGGGACGAGCTTGTGATCGGAGCCGCGGTGATCGACGACAACGGCAAAGGTCTCTGGACACTGCAAATGGGACACCCCGATGTCTGTTATGTCGCCGACATCGACCCCGCTAATCCGGGCCTGGAGGTCTTCTATGGTCTCGAGAGCAGACAAAAAACCGACGGCATTTGCCTGGTAGATGCGAAAACCGGCAGAAAGCTCTGGGCGCTCAAGGAACCGACGTACCACCTCCACGGCCAGGGCATGGCCGGCGACATTCTTGCCGACCGACCCGGCATGGAGGTCTTCGTAGGCGAGAGGGACTATAAGAAGCGATGGCTCCATGCCGCCAACGGAGACCTGATCCAGTTTCTTGAAACCGGCTCGCTAACACCCAGGCCCGTTTCGTGGGATGCCGATCCCCAGAAGGAGGTCGCTCTTTCCGGTGCAATACGCGATTGGGGCGGCGAAGCAATCCAGCCTCTCCGGGGCCGCGTCATTGCCGTGGTCGACTGCTTGGGCGACCATCGTGAGGAAGTGATCACAAGCTTGAAGGGCGAAATGCGCATCTACACTACGACAATCCCATCATCCGATCGGCGTGTCTGCTTGATGCAGGATCATCAATATCGATTGGGCGTGGTCGCTCAGACAATGGGCTATTACTATCCGGCACAGCTTGGAAAATGAGCGACAATAACGCAGTTCAGACGGAGCCGCTTTGAGTCTATTCGAAAATTCGCTACGACTGAGCCATGGATTTAGACATTACAACACGATCACCTCAAGCAACGATCGACGTTGGACGCAGGATCGGAGAGAAACTACGAGGTGGAGAGGTTGTCGCCATTACCGGGCCTTTGGGCAGTGGCAAGACGCACCTGATCAAAGGCATTGCGAGCGGTGCAGGAGCCAAAGATCATAGAGACGTCAACAGTCCTACGTTCGTCATAGTCAACGAGTATGCGGGCCGGTATGACCTCTATCATATAGATGCTTACCGGCTGAATTCCGTCGCAGAGTTCGAGATGCTCGGCTTCGATGATTACTGCTATCCCGAATCGGTCGTTCTCATTGAGTGGGCCGATAAGGTGGAATCGGCGTTACGCGCTATCGACCACCTGCGGATTACGCTTGCCCACGCCGGCCAAACCGAACGGAAGATACACATCGAGAACGCAGCGCAATACCTGTCAAACATTGACAAGTAACAGCCTGCATTTGGCGACACAGTGCGGACATTCCTTGGTTGGCCGTGACTCATACCGTCCGAAATTCGATAAGTCCATTCGTATGCGCACTCTACGTCCCAGCCAATTTGGCTGTGAGTCATTTCAAATCTATACTTTAACAGGACACCAATAATGCTCTACGGAAGAGGGGCATAGCAAGTTCTCGGACGCACAGACTTGGTGTTCATTGTTGGTCACGCGTCCAGGGGAGAATTCTGAAGTATTCTTTCACGCATCTTTGTGAGTTTCAGTTTGGAGGTGCTACCGGCTAACATAATAAAAGGATCGTTAAGTTCAGTATCGATTGAGACGATACTGTATCTTGAGGAGAACCACTGTATAGAACCGTAATCAAATAAGGAAACGGCAATGAGGTTTTAGGTAAAGGGGTACAGAAGATGAAAGCAAGAAGCGGATTTACATTAGTGGAAATTCTGATCGTGGTGGTCATCCTTGGAATCCTGGCGGCGGTTGTGATCCCGCAGTTTACCGAGGCGAGCGGCGAAGCCAAGCTCTCAAGTCTGGCCACAGACCTGCAGATGATGCGCGCGCAAATTGAGCTGTACAAGGTTCAGCACAATGACAATTTGCCGGGCGTCGCCAACGGGACCCATACGGGCGCGGCTGGCTTTGTGCCCTCACTGATAGGCGGGACGGATATCTTCGGGGCAGTTGGAACCGACTACGGTCCCTATATGCAGAGAATCCCAACAAACCAGTTCGTCGATAGTGATGTAGTAACCATCGGCAACACCGCCGGCGTCGCTCCTGCGGTCGACGTGACCGGCAACCAGGGTTGGTTCTTCGACCAGGATACCGGAAAGATCTGGGCTACCAGCTCTCTTGACCATTTGCTTCTTTAGGAATTCAGCAAGGCTGAATGTGCCGCGGCCATCTATGCGGCAAGTTCGGTCTTAGATTTCCGAAGATTCATAGGATGGAGATAAACAGGCTGGCCGTGCTGAGGCAATTGCTGATAGCAGGTCAGCCTTTTTGATGAAGACAAAGCAGGATGCAGACGCCCGGAGACATCTGGGCAAACAAGGAGGATTGATGATGAAGAAAGCAAAAGCCTTTGCGCTTGTTGAGATCCTTATAGTAGTTGTCGTTCTGGGTATCCTGGCCGCCCTTGTCATTCCGGCAATTGCGGGCCACAGCGCGGCAGCAAAGGGCAGCGCCCTGGCGACAGATTTGAAACTGCTGAGCAGGTTCGCGCTGATCTACAAAGCGCAGCATCTGGAGGTTGCACCCGGTTATCCCAATGGTCAGACCGCGCAGCCACCCACCGAGCAGGCTTTCATCGACCACGCCACGCTTTCGAGCGACTCGAGTGGCCAGACGGCCGCAGTGGGTACGCCCGGGTTCAATCGCGGGCCCTATTTGGACAAGATACCCGTAAACCCGTTCAGCGGCAAGAACACCGTGCAGATGCTTGGCGACGGAGACGCTTTTCCAGCCAATGCCGACGACAGCCACGGCTGGATATACAAAGCAGCCACATCAGAAATGCGAGCCGACACCACCGGCACCGACGATACCGGAAAGCGATACTATGATTACTAATGTGTCAAGACGTTTTACTGCTAGGCACCGGGGCTACACTCTGGCCGAAGCTATGATGGCCGTGGTCGTATTGAGCGCGGCTGCGGCTGGAGTGTTGCTCCCTTTTTCAAGCGGAGCTGTGGTGCAGTCCGAGGGCATGCGCAGGACCTTAGCAGCCAAGCTTGCCGCCGACTTGACCCAGCAGATTCTCAATACGCCTGCCGATCAGATCATAGGCACCTACGACGGTTACTCTGAGCCGCAAGGCCAGGTCAAGGACGCAGGCGGGACGGTATTTACCGATTTGAACTACGCCAAATTCAGCAGAGACGTTGGCTGTCAGTACGTCTACGTGCCTCAAGAGAGCGGAACAACAACCCCGCAATTCATTCGAATTACGGTGCGTGTATATTACGAGGGGAGAGAAATTGCCACAGTAAACCGGCTTGTGAGCCAATAGAGACGCAAAGCCAGAATATCGAAACTCGAAACGACTCTGAAACCTAAATGATCGAATGACCGTAACGTCATTCTGTTTGTTTAGGGACTTGTTTGTTCGACACCTCGGCCCGTTTCGGCTTTCGATATTTTGTATTCGGACTTATACAACATGCAGGACACAGGATACAGTCGCGGTTTTTCACTGGTCGAGTTGCTGCTCGCGATGGTTGTCACCGGTGTGATTCTGACCGCAGTAGTCGCACTCGCGTTTGCCTTGAAGACGGCCGACGACGTGACCGATGATATGAGCGAAAAGCAGGCGCAGGTCCGGTTCGCGACACTCAGGATATCGGAACTGATTCGCCACTGTAAGCTGATATGCGGCACGCCCGGCAATAGCCTTGCTGTCTGGCGAAGTGACGACAATGATGACGGACTGATCAATACTCGCGAAATAGTCCTCATCGAGAGAGGCATAGGCGCAGATCTGCTGCGGCTATGCGAGTTCCCCTCGTCCGACACGTCGACTGTGAACCTCAGTAATATCACAGCGCTGGATCCGGACGTCTACAGCGTGACCTACGTCACACTGATCCCGCAATGCAGCGACGTACAGTTCTCGTTAGACGCATCGCCGCCACACACCAAGCTTGTGAGTATCTCGTTCGATCTCGTCGAAAACAATGTGGTTCGTCGGTATCAGATAAACGCCACACTTCTTTGCTGGGCCGGCAACCTGCTCAATACCGACGGTGACGCCCTCGTCAGCGACGACGATTGGAAATGAAGTAGAACATGGCACTAATAGTCAACAATAGATTAGCAATAAACAACAGAAAAGGGGTAGCGCTGCTCGTCGTCCTCGGTATCGTCATGGCAATAACGATACTGTCGCTGGGCTTCCTCTCACGCAGCGATGTTGAACTGGCCTGCGGCCAGAATATGATACTGCGCACACAGATGGATTCCCTGGCTGAATCCGGTCTGGAACATGCAAAGGGCCTCATCCTCAACCCGCAGGACATCGATTCGGAATATTGGACAGGAGCCACATCGCAGCAACTAATCGCCGGTAGTGGCGATTACTATGACGTGGCCATTGTGCTCGATGAGTCGAACCCGGCGGACCGCTGCAATTATACTATAGACTGCAATTCATACCGATTAAAGGGGGCCGAACAAGTCGGTCGCACCAGCTTTGAGGCCAAGCTTAGGCTTGACCCGTGCGTGGCACTTTGGACGGGAAGCGACGTCACGCTTTGGAGCAATGTGCAAATAAATGGCGATGTCTACTGTGGCAATGCATTGTTCAACAAAGGCTGGATTGGCGGCGACGTGTTTGCTCAGACGGTCAGCGGAAGCATAGCCGGGCAGGGAAAGGCAATTGCAGACCTGTCGCTCGTCTGGCCTCGCGTCACCGTCTCCGACTTCACGTCAAGGTACGGTACGGTCACCATCAGTTCTAATACAATATCCGCGGTGACTTACGGACCTTATGATCCCGTGCGAGTGTGTTATTGCAACGGTAGCCTGGTCTTAGCTGGAGACGTCCAAATTGAGGGCATGCTGCTCGTCGACGGCGATCTGACCGTCTGCGGAGATGGAAATGTCATAACTGCCGGCAAGAACCTGCCTGCGCTTCTGGTTACCGGCGACACGAGGATTGAGGCCGAGGCCTATCTGGAGATAAATGGACTCGCTGTTGTCGACAGCAATTTGTTGATCGCCGGTGACGCCACCACCGTTAATGTACTTGGCGGGTTGTTCATTCAGCAGACCATCGGCGAGGTATCCGAGGATTCTTCGGGCAACGATCACTTCGGCGTGCTCTGCAGCGATCCCACATGGCGACCTTCCGGTGGCCAGATATCAGGCGCGCTCGAGTTCGACGGAGTCGACGACACTGTCCGGGATTCGGCGGCAGGTGGCTATCTTAATGGTTTAGCCGCAGCGACGGTCTCAGTCTGGGTCAAATCAGACATCGTAAACGAAGACCGCGGCATCATGGTGGCGGCAAACAGTGCCGGTAACAGCAAGTACATGGGCATCCGCTATGATCAAGGAGGTTCCTACGGTGGCGCTGCGCGTTGTATCAAGGCGTTTGTTCGGATTGGCTTGGACACCGCCCAAGTCGAGAGCAGCGCGTACGTACAGACCACGGCGTGGCAGCATTTGGCGATGGTGTGGGAGAGCGGCCAGAACGTCAAGCTATACATCAACGGCATCGAAGATTCGCCCAGCTTCGACAGTGGCCCTATTTCCGGAGTCATCACCGACGTAGCGACACTGCTGCTGGGAGTCAGCAGCCAGAACCAGCACTGGGACGGTTTGATCGACGATCTCCGAATCTACAACCGCGTTCTGGACGCCAACGATATCTACCCTCAGGTTGACGGATTACCCGGAGAGATGCTGCACTGGAGACTCGACGGGGGCGGCAGCAATGTCACTGTGACTGCAGCACCAACGAAAGCGGCCGTTGTCGTCTGGTCCGCTGAAGGGGCCCGTCAGAACTGGGGCCAGGCAGCCGGAGCATTTCTTAGAAGTATCAAACGAAGATAAGATAAATCACAGAGCAGGGTCAAGGCCCTGAAAGAAGAGGTACTTATCGGTCCCAAAGACAAGCGAGAAAAAAAATCCAAAATACCCTGAAACAGAACCTGTTTGCGCTGCCCTCGCAAAACATTGAAAGTGCCCTGCAGCTCCAATCATGTTCTCCTGACGATTGTGCCGATTTTATTGGCCCTGACTGTAGCAGGTATGAGATTTGACATTTGTACCGGCTCAAGAATGTCCGAAATTCCGATCGGGAGCGCGCGTAGCTATGGGGCTCTATCGCCCTGAAAGGGCGGGTAGTTCAAAATCCAAAATGACCTCAGTTTGTGCGCTGAATGAGCGGTAAAGACCCGTCTCACGAACGCCGAAAACAGAACGGAGATACTGCTGAAAATGTACAGAAACGCAAAGAAAGAGAGGGTGGAAACGCCCATGCGACGTTGGCCCAATCGAGAGCTCAAAGCTATGGGGCTTCATCCGTGTATTGAGGCTCCATTGTCGCGCCAGGCGAGCTGCGAATCGGGTCTGGACAGGCCGGATGGCGCTTGTGGCCTTCGCGTGCACGGTCGTGGTTTTACCATCATGGAGATTGTGATTGTTATAGTGATAATTGCGATAGCAGCTGCGATGGCCGTACCGATGATGTCATCGGCAGGCTCAATGCAGATTAGATCGGCCGCAAATGCAATGGCAGCGGATATTGAATACGCAAAGAGTATGGCCATAAGCAAAGGTCAATACTTCTCCGTCGTGTTTGACAAGAACGCAGAGAGTTATCAGATAGAGGATCAATCCGGTGCTGTCATACCGCATCCCGTAAAGAAGGGGTTCAACTACATCGTAAGCTTCGCAAATGACCGCAGACTAAGCAAAGTTGATATTGTTGATGCCGATTTCGATTCAGGTAGTGAGGTCAAGTTCGATTATCTCGGAAGTCCCTATAACGGCGCCGACAATCCTCTCAATAGCGGCACCGTGAGCTTACAGGCTGGCTCGGCTACAAGGACGATCTCTGTAGAGCCCGTCACGGGATACGTCTCGATTGGAAACTGATCAAGGTGCTAGATAGATGATAAGCTGGAATCTGAAAACGCGTAGTCTGCAGCCCATAGGGTTGGACATAGGCCACGATTCAATCAAGATGATTCAATTGACGGTAAGTGATGGACGCGTAAGCGTTCTTGCAGCCCGAAAAGCTCGAATTGATCCGAGCACAAACGGCGGTCAGGAGCAAAGAAGGCGTTTTGCTGTCTCGACGATAAAGCAAATGCTCGCTAAGGGCGGCTTTCGTGGAAGAAATGTCGTCTCTTCTCTACCGAACGACACATTGAAAGTAACATCCTTGCGACTCGCCGAAGATGAGACTGGCGAGATCGAGAGGACTTTGTCAAGGGAAGCGGCCCAGCGTTTCGGCTTGGACCCGGACAAAGACGCAGTCAAGTATATGCTTGCCGGCAGTGTTCGTCAGGGAGACGAGAACAAGAATGAGTTGATACTCTTTGCCGCAAACGATCAAGACATAAAAACCCATATCGGAATGCTTGAGGAGGCCGGACTTAGGCCCGTGAGCATAGATGCGGTGCCCTGCGCACTTTTCAGAAACTCTGAGAGGCTAATGCGACGTCAGGAGGACAAAGAACGCACGACGATCTTTGTGGACGTCGGGGGCATGTTTACGACCGTAGTGTTCGGCCGTGGCGGAGAGATCCGCTTCATCAAACAAATTCCCGCCGGTGCGCACAAGTTCGATCAGAAAATCGCTGAAAAGTTGGACATTGGCGCCAAGGACGCCGAAATTCTGAGAATCAAGCTGCAAACCGAGAGGGTAACGACCAGCCAAGGCGAACTTGAAGCGTCCGACCCTGACTCGACGGCTTCGAATAACCGCACTTCCACCGGGCAAAAGTCCGAAAAGGAAGATCTCATCGATGCGGAGACTCGACAGGTCATGGTTGACGCGGTTGGCTCGGTGGCCGAAGAGTTGGCCAAAGAGATATCACTGTGTCTCAGATATCATACCGTCACATTCAGAGGCAAACGCGTGGAGCGAGCCATTTTAACGGGAGGAGGGGCCTACGAACCCATATTACTTGATGTGCTGAGACGAAAGCTGCAAATGGAAGTTGATGTGGCTGAACCGCTGACAGAGTTCGATGTCATGAACATGGACATTGATGGCGACAGACGTGGCTTGTTTTGTGACTGGGGCGTAGCCGTGGGGCTGAGTCTCAAAGGCTGCAACGGATCCCCCGAAGGGTGTGAGCCGCGCCCGGCCCGCACTCGCCTCATGGAAGCCGACACGACAGAGTCCATACTGGAACAGCTATGAAAGAAATTGAGTTTCTTCCAGAGTGGTACAAGGAAAGCCGGCAACGCCAAATGAGCGTGCGCAGACAGTACATCGCCCTGGTGAGCATTTTCGTTGTGCTGATGACGTGGAACTTAATCGCCACGAATTCAATCGCGAAGGCAACCGCCGAGCTTGCTCAAGGCCGGGCCCAAGAAGCAAATGCGAGGGTCACGTCTGCGACATTTGTCGAACTTAAAGACCGAGTCACACAATTGCAGAAAAAGTCACAATTCTTGAAAAAGATCGACTCAAGAATTGATGTCGCGGGCACTTTGGCGGAAATGAGCGCTCTCATCGATCGCAGGATCGTGATCCGCAAGGTGGAGTTTTCCGCCGAAAGGTTCCCAGACGCACAGAAGGCTAAGCCAGTAGGCACAGCCGCTGTTAGAGTCGCACCGTCCAGGTCTGGTAGCGACCAAGAGCTACATCTGGGCAATGTCCGATTCAGGGTGCTGATTGAAGGCGTAGCAGTAGAGGCGAGTGACGTGGCCGCCTTGGTGCAAAGTCTGGAACAGTCATCGTATTTCCGAACTGTGTATCCGTCTTTCTCAAGGAATACTGAAATAAAGACGGCAAGGAGTCCTGCGAGACAGGCGTCCGATGATAGGCGCTCCGCGAGCGGGCCCGCGCAGGATCTCCAGGTGAGTGAGTTTCAGATAACGTGCCTTCTGGCCAACTACAACGAACTGACAAGTAATAAGCCATAACCGCTATGTGAGGGCTATTTGCCTTGTTTCGAGAGAGACTGCAAATATGGATCTACGTTGTCGCAGTGATGCTTGTCGCTGATTTTGTGATGTTCGGCTACTTGCCGTTGCACGAACGGATGAAATCCGTCAACCAGACGAAAACCGAACAAGCCTTGGTGATCGCCAAGGCCTCGGCTGAGAGCAAGCAATTGCCGGCACTCAGACAACAGCTGCAGAAGCTGCAAAAAGCAGTCTCCGGCTACGAGGCGAACGTGCCGACTCAAAGATCCCTCGGAGCGTTTCTTCAACAGATAGCCAACATTATGACCGAGCAAGATCTGAGCGAGCAGGTGGTTGCTCCCGGAACGGAAATCGAAGCCGATGATGGTAACTGCATACCGGTTGATGTGAAGTGCAAGGGAAGCCTGGCACAGCTATTCGAGTTCTATAAAAGGCTACAAAGTATGGATCGGCTGGTTCGCATTGAGCACGTGGAGCTTATGAATGATTCCGACTTCACCGGCCAAGTGAGTATGCAGACCAAGGCAGTCGTCTATTACAGGCCGAACGCTGAGCAAAGTTAGTGCCGGCTCACGTTGATAGTTTTTGTCGAGCGATTGATCAGATATGAAGCGAAAGATGGCACATCTGGGCAGCAGAGTCAACGGGCCTCTCGGTAGGTTGGCCGCTCAAAGGAAAAAGAGTGCGCTCGCTTTCACCCTAATCGCTGTGATGGCAATCATGTGGATCAGGGTACTCACTGGAGACAAACCCGATGCTGCTGAAGCCGCCGTCCAACAAAACGACTCCGGCAACCAGTCAAGTTCGAGCGTCCGTGTTCTCTTCGTCGAGCTGCCAAAGGTTTCGGGGCGCAATGACGTGATTTCCAGAGACTTCTTCGCCTCAAACGGCTGGATGAGTTTCGCAAAAAACATAGAAGGGCAGAACGTAACCGATAAAGAAGAAGTAGGTGTCATTTCAACAGGTGATAATGAAGAAGTTGTCTTTCAGGTCAAGAAGAATCTAAAGCTGGAAGCGATAGTGATGGGCGAGGATCGCCGGGCCCTCATCAATAACAAGCTTGTTTCGGTGGGGGACAAGTTGTCCATCAGGGACGGAACCGACAAGTACGAATCTGAAGTACTTGCAATTGGAGAAGGCACAGTGCTCGTAGAAGTTGGAAAAACACGCATAACACTGAAAATGGCTGATATTGACGAAACTAACTGAACCAGAAGGCTTTCGAATGTGTTTGCGGGCACCAAACAAAGAAGACATCGTTTGTGACCCCGCAATACAAAACAAGGTAAGTGTTTGAAAAAAGGAGACGAATCATGTGCTGTAAAAGAGGTTCTAAACGCCAACTTGAGCTCGGAAAGTACTTGTTCCTGCTGCTCTTTGTAATGGTCGTCGCGACGCCGATTTCCTTCGGCGGGGCCAACCAGAGCCAGACGAGTGTTGAGCCCGGCCAAAGCGCAGAGGTCGCGTCGATTGACGCGCCCGAGGGAGAACCGGAACTGTCAGCCGATGGAAGGATGTCCTTTATCGCCTTTGAGAAGGACAGCAGCATCAAGAAGGGATTGCACACACTGGCGCTGTATTTCAAGGAGAACATCGTACCTTCATCCGGCGTTGACGGCGTTCTGGGCTTCACCAGGCTTAGAAACGTGACCTTTGAAGAGGCCATGGATGCAGTCTTGGGGGCAGACTTCAAGTACGACCGAGTGGGCCCACTGATCAAGGTATACACCAAAGAGGAATACAAGAAGATCAAAGAGGACCCCGACCGTAAGGTGCATAAGGTCATTGTGCTGTACTACATCACGGCTGTAGAAGCCAAGAACTTAGTAACACCCGTCCTCAGTGCGGATGCCTTGGTTCAGACAAGTTCTCCCGCCGAGACGGACCTTTCCGCCGGAGGCGGTAGTGGTGGCAGCAGTGGATCTTCGGCTGGCTCCGGAGGTGGTGGCAGTGGTGACAGTCTCGCCGGGCACGAAACTCTCGTGATCTACGATTTCCCTGAGAAGATCGCCAAGGCCGAGGAAGTCATCGCGTCTCTTGATGTCAGGCCCCAACAGGTTCTCGTTGAGGCTACCATTATGGCCGTGCTTCTGACTGAAGAGATGCAAGTTGGGGTTGATCTGAACTTCCTGACTGGGGTGAGCTTCTCGAGTTTTCCGGCTCTGACACCAGGGGCAGGGACCCATCTCGAAACAACGGGCTTTGCACCTAGCGTTGCAACCACTGGAGGACTGAAAATAGGGATCGCCAGTGGCAACGCCCAGGCCTTCATCAGCGCACTGGAGAGCGTGACCGATTCTACAGTGCTCGCCAATCCGAAGATTCTTGCGCTGAACAAGCAAGAAGGATACGTGCTAATCGGTAGAAACCTCGGATACCGTTCGAGTACTACTATTTCCGAGGGTGGCGTGGCTACCGAAGGTGAGGTCAAATTCCTGGAAACAGGTACAAGACTGGTTTTCAGACCGTTTATTGGAAACGACGGTTACATCCGTATGGACATATACCCAAAAGACAGTATCGCTGAACTCAACGACGAAGGCGTGCCGGATGAAACCACGACGGAGCTGAAAACAAACATCCTTGTCAAGGATGGTGAGACAATTGTTATTGGCGGTCTCTTCAGAGATGTTCTGACATCAGGCCGAAGTCAGGTGCCCATACTTGGGAATTTCCCCGTAGTAGGCTCTCTGTTTAGAGGGACAAGAGACGTTAACCAGCGTGAGGAAGTGATAATTATCCTCACTGTGCGCATCATCGAGCAGCCCAGTGAGACGGACGGCGACGGCAGAGTCGAGGATATCCGCCGCAAGAGGTTCGGTGCGAAAGATGCCCAGCTGAGCATTGGTAGGTCAAGGTGGGCTGAGGATGCATACGCTGAGGCAGCTCGGTACTACGTCGAAGGCGACATCACATCTGCGGTTCGCAAGGTTCGCGTGGCCCTGATACTTCGCCCAACGTATCTCGAGGCGATCCGGTTGAGAGAGAGAATCCTTGCGGAAACGAATCCTGACGAGGCCAGCAAGCTGGAGAGGATCATTCTGGAAGACATCGATCTGAAGCAGGCACCCAACTGGCTGAGGAGGTAAGCGGGCGCACGTGAGGAGGTAAGGGTAGCAGCAAGAGTAGGAAGGAGTTTTGCCGCTACCCGCCTGCGCACGGACAGCCTTGGCAGAATGGTAAGGTCAAGGACAACGGTAAGAGGCAGGACTGAGAAAGGGAAAGAACTGGAGCTGTTGGTTTGAAACCCGCTAAAGTCCCATACGCAGTAGTCACAGGCACGGTCGTCATAAGCCTTCTTGTGGCAGGCGCGACCGAGTGGCTGGATTCTGGCATCGGAGCTGGGTGGCGAAGCTTCTGCGACGTACTACGCTTCACCGCATATTGCGTCGGGGCCGTGGGCGTGATTTGGCTCGGCTGGTACTGGCTGAGACTGGCCCGCGCCATCGCGTCCACGGCCTCACAGATGCAGCAACACATCGCGTCAGGCATCTGTCCAGGCCAACGGCCCACCGGTCTCCAGGACCCGACTGCGCATCGGACCGCAGGCCACAATACGCCCGCTTTTCAGGTCAAGCTCACAGAGGCAATTGAGTTGACCGAAGCAATAGTCGGGTACGTGGACAGTTATTCCGAGGCCACAGAACAACTCCTGGAGCAAATCGAGCAGCTGCAAATTCAGACCCGGCTTTCTAACAAACAAAGACGAAACACCGAAGCCATCATCTATAGCCTGCCCGATGCCGTTATTGTCTTTGATGAGTTCGACAGGCTATTGATCGCCAATGAGGCGGCCGGCAAACTCTTCAATTTTGACCACGAGGGCTCACAGCACCAATCCATTGACGAAATTTTCGGCGCCGAGAACACCGGCACAGGCAAAAGGAAATTCGCAGACTTCCTGCGCCAAAGCAGGAAAGCGAAAACCCAGGCAACAAGAAGGGAAATCGAACTCTCTTCCGAGTTCGCTTCGCAACAGGAAGACGGGACACCTGCCCGGGCGGCTGTAAATCCAAGAACCTACGACTGCATAGTTTCATGTGTTCACGATGACAGTCAGCACGTCTGTGGAATTGCGGCCGCCCTGCACGATGTCACCCGAGAAAAAGAAATATCACAGATGAAGAACGACTTCGTGAGTCACGTTTCCCATGAATTGAAGACCCCGCTTGCATCCATTACAGCTTATGCGGAAATGCTCTGTGACGGCGAAGCGGCTGACGAAGAGACGAGAAGGAAGTTCTATTCCGTTATCCAGACTCAGGCGGAAAGACTGAACCGGCTGATTGAAGACATCCTGAACATCTCACGAATCGAGTCAGGCCTGATAAAGGTGGACAAGACACCTCTGAGCCTGATGATCCTGATAGAAGAACAACTCCAAATGATAAGGAGTTACGCCGAGCAAAAGAACGTCGAGATCTCAGGACAAAAACCCATTGTGTACGACCAGGTGTACGCAGACAAAGACATGTTGTCACAGGTAATTATCAATCTGCTCAGCAACGCCGTAAAGTACACGCGAGCCGGAGGTTCCGTGAAGATCACAACTGAAGTTGACGAAGACGCACGCTTGGCGCGCGTCAGCATAACTGACACAGGCGTCGGAATCCCGGCCGACCAAATCGAACATGTCTTCGACAAGTTCTACCGGGTCGGCGCCAACAAGAAACTGGCGCAGGGTACGGGATTGGGACTGAACCTTGTCAAGCAAATTGTGGAGAGAATCCACAATGGCAGGGTGTTTGTTACGAGCCAGGTCGATGTCGGAAGCACTTTTGGCTTCGAGCTACCCTTGGCGACAGAGCAAAAAGTGGAAGCAGCATAGCAGAGAATGGAAAGAGAGACCAGACAATGGAGCGTACGCTGACACCGTGACTTTTGGAGAAACAGACTATGTCGGGAAAGAAAGTTCTGGTAGTTGACGATGAGGTACACATTATTCATGTGGTGGCGATAAAGCTCCGCAACAATGGCTATGAGGTAGTCTCGGCCGACAACGGCGCTGAGGCCCTTGACCTGGCTTGTCAAGAGAAGCCGGACATTATCGTCACGGATTTCCAAATGCCCGTGATGACGGGAATAGAACTTGTGGAGAGACTCCGGGACAACGAGGCAACGAAGAACGTGCCGGTTATCATGCTGACCGCCCGCAGCTTCGCAATTCCCGAGGATCAGCAGAGACGTCTGCGGATATCAGAGTGTCTCAGCAAGCCGTTCAGTCCAAGGGAGCTGATGGGAACCATCGAAGACATTCTGCACCAAGCGCAGATCGTGATTGACAAGTAAGCACCGATACTATGGAGGAGAACGTCGCCTGTGATGGAAGACAACTCATACTGGCTGTTTGCCCCTGTTGCGTACAGCACTTGCCGGAAGCCAGTGTGAGTAGTTGAACAGGCAACAACCACTTGAGAAGCACTATGTTGGAAACTCGCAGTAACAGTCTGGGCCAATGCCGGCTCCGAGAGCTGGCAAAGTTTGGCAAAAGGATAACGAAGTTCGGTGTGAACTTCGCGGTTTGTGATGGCCACGGGGAACTCATCCAAATCTGTGAAGCCGGCAGATTCACAAGCAATCCGCAAGAGTTGATCGAAGCCAGCCGACAATGCGTGGGTCATAAAGCCAGCGATGGCCCCTGTGACAATACCGACGTACCCGTATGGCGATTTGGGGACACAAACATAATCCTGGCAACGGTCCTCCGGGAAGCGCCTTGCAGCGGTCAGCCGCCCGAACCCCTGGGGGTAGCCCTGATCGATTTAGGTGAGCCCTCGTCGTTCGACTTGCCCTCGGCCGGTTCAGCTCAGGCTAATTCTGAGTACTTGGTGGAAATGCTCAGCATCTTGGTGGAGGAGTTCCATGTTGCCAGCAAGACCGAAAGACACATCGAAATGGTCGGCACTGAGCTTGCACAAACATACGAAGAACTCGTGTTGCTCCACAAGCTCAGCACGAACATGAAGGTCACCGAATCGGACGCGAACTTCCTGCAAATGGCATGTGACAGCCTGACGGAGATTGTCCAGGTCGAAGGCATCACAATACTGCTGGAAAAGACCGTGGATGACGAGCCGAAGTTGACTGTCGCCGCCGGGTCCGGATTGATTGACGTAGATGATCAACTGGCGCCTACCTTGCGCGGCCGGCTAATGGACGAGATAAACAGCGGCAAAGAAGCTCTGCTGGACAGCGAGGTCGATTCGGCGTTCAAGTATGATTGGCCCGACAGCATTAGAAACATCATTGTGGTGCCTTTGTTTGGCAAAGAGAAAGTTGATTCACCTTTCGTTCGCAATATGAGAAACGGCCACTCAATAATAGGACTGATGGTCGCGATTAACAGAATAGACAAACAGGACTTCGACAGCACCGACGTGAAGCTGTTCAATTCAGTAGCCAGTGGCTGTGCCGTCTTTATAGAGAACGGCAGGTTATTCAAGGACCTCAAGGAATTATTCATAGGCTCATTGAAGGCGCTGACAAACAGCATCGATGCCAAGGACAAGTATACTCGCGGCCATTCTGAACGAGTTGCATTTATCTCACGATGGATTGCCGAGAGACTCGCTGAGCGAGAGCCCGTGGAGCAAGAGCGCATACACGAAATCTACTTGGCAGGATTGCTGCACGACATAGGAAAGATAGGAATTGAGGAAGGCGTCCTGACCAAAGCAGGCAAGTTAAGTGAACAAGAGCAAGAGTGCATAAAGAAGCACCCTTCGATTGGCGCCGGGATCCTCCGCGGAATAAGGCAAATGCGAGATATCGTGCCTGGCGTGCTGTGTCACCACGAACGAATCGACGGCAAAGGTTATCCACATGGTCTCACCGGAGAGGAAATACCGCTGACCGGTAAGATCGTGGGAGTGGCGGACAGTTTCGATGCCATGACATCAAAACGAACGTATCGGGAGGCAATGACGGTTGAACAGGCTCTTGAAGAGATACGGAAAGGTCTTGGCTCGCAGTTTGACGAGAAGATAGGCAAAGCCTTTCTGGAAAGCGATGTCCACCAACTATGGCGCATCGTACGAGACGGTTTCAGTGACATCTATGGGAGTCACGATTTCTCAGAATACGGCACCGCTGCCGTTGGGACGCTGATAAGATGAAAATTGACACGCAAGACTACAATGACGTCACGGTTGTGGAGCTGCAGGGCGAGCTCGACGCCGATTTCACAGAGCTGCTCAGAAACACTATTACAGGCGTCGTCGAAAGACGCCGACGTGGCATCGTAATAGACTTGAACGCAGTGGGATTCATTGACAGCAAAGGCCTGGAACTTCTGTTGTGGGTCCGGGACTACTGCAATCAGAACAAATCTCAACTGCGACTGGCAGGCCTCGACGAAAACTGCGAAAAGATCCTGGAAGTCACTCGACTTGAAACCGAATTTGAGCGGTATGGCGAGCTTACCGAAGCGGTCAAGAGTTTCGCGTAAAGAGCACAGGATGTTGGGGGGCTTTTACACAAGATCAGCATGTGACCTTGGGCGGGTCACAGCGAGATACGAGTTATGACTGAAATAGCAGCGGAAAACAGAATGCAGCTTGGCCAGCTTCTGATCGCGCGTGGCATTGTCAGCGCCGAACAGATCGATACGGCCTTGGCCGAGCAGAAAGAGAAGGGCCATCGCAAGTTGCTCGGCGAGCTGCTGGTCGAGATGGGCTACTGTACGGAAAATCAGATAGCCTCGGCCCTCGCCCAGGCCTACGGTGTACCGTACGCACAGATCGGTCCGAAGATATGCGACGTAAATGTGGTCGAGCTTCTGCCCCGCGACTTGCTGGAAGAGTATGCCCTATTGCCCCTGTTTAAGGTCCACGATGTTCTTACAGTGGCGATCAGCGAGCCGACCAACGTCTTTCTTATAGACGAGATAGAGCGGATGAGCGGCTGCAAGGTGCAGGTAGTATGTTCAACCATAAAGGACATCAGAGCGACACTTCAGACCTATCTGCCAGCCGCCAATGTCTTTGTCATTGACGACATCATCGATGACGAGGGACTAGAAGAATTCACTCTCATAGAGAATATCACGCAGGATATAAGCAACCTCGAGGAGGTAGCCGGCCAATCGCCTGTCGTCAAGCTGGTCAATTATCTGCTGTACAACGCCGTGCGTGAATACGCCAGTGACATCCACATTGAGCCGGACGAGAAGAGACTGCGAGTTCGATACCGAGTCGATGGCAGGTTGTATGAGAAGCTACGTCCGCCGCACCAAATGCATTCGGCCATTGTCTCCCGCATAAAGATCATGGCCGAGCTCGACATCGCCCAACGTCGACTACCCCAGGACGGCGGCATCCATGTCCTGGTGGAAGGCAGGCCCATCGACCTGCGAGTATCGGTCATGCCCGGCAACTTCGGAGAAAAGGTCGTCATCAGAATCATCGACCCCCAGAAGATACTCTTCAACCTTGAGTCACTTGGCTTTACCTATAAAAACCTCCAGCGTTTCAAAGAGATAATCCAAGCGCCAAACGGCATTGTCCTGGTGACGGGGCCGACAGGGTCGGGCAAGAACACTACCCTGTACGCCGCGTTGACAGAGCTGAGTACTGAGGATGTCAACATCTGCACGGTAGAAGACCCCGTCGAATGCAACATAAGCGGAATAAACCAGTTCCAGGTCAATACCGCTGCGGGCTTTGAGTTTTCGACCGCTCTGAGGAGCCTGCTAAGACAAGACCCCGACATAATAATGGTCGGCGAGATTCGCGACCAAGCCACCGCAAACATCGCCGTGCAGGCTGCGCTTACCGGCCATCTGGTCCTCTCGACCCTGCACACGAACGATGCACCTGGCGCCGTGACGCGTCTGCTGGATCTCGGCGCCGCACCGTACCTTGTTAGCGCTTCACTTATTGGGGTCTTGGCGCAACGATTGGTCCGCAAGATATGTCATAACTGTAAAACAGAATACGAACCCCCGGCCGGCATCAGAAGAACCGTCGAGAAAATAGGCGGCGAGGTAGGAAACTTTTGGCGTGGCTTGGGTTGCAAGAAGTGTAGAAACACCGGCTACGCGGGCCGAATCGCGATACACGAGTTGTTCGTGCCCGACGAGGCGGTCGTCGAGATGATCACCGAACGAGTCAGCACAAAGAAGCTCAGAGCGAAGGCCCTCGAAAATGGAATGATCCCGCTGGTGTTGGATGGCATTGAAAAGGTCAATGCCGGAATCGTGTCCATCGAGGAGGTGCTGAGAACCAGTCACACGGATGCCCAAAGCGTGCTGCAATAGGAAAAGCGGTACATGACACACTGGCAAATGACTACTTCAGCGATAAAACCTGGACAAGTATCAAGCCACACGGCCGGACGCTCGGACGATTTTGTACTGAGTAGTCCCCTTCAACCACCACAGGGCCTGCCAAACGCCAAATCATTGGATCGACTGCGTAACGTGAAAGCAAAACACGCAGAACTGATACTGTTCACAACCGAATTGGCTGTAATGCTCGATAGTGGAGTCGTCCTCAGCGACGCCCTCGACGCAATTGCAGGACAGGCCGAGCGAGATGTGTTCCGAGATGTCATCATGGATGTCTCCGATAAGGTCAAGGGCGGTGACCCGTTCTCAAGAGCACTGGGGGAATACCCCAGGGTCTTCAGCCCGATGTTCATCAGCATGGTCAACGCCTCTGAGGCATCCGGCAAGATGGCTGAAATGCTCACGGTGCTCAGCGGCTATTTGAATTTCGAATCCGAAACACGCAAACGCATCAAAGGGGCACTCACCTACCCGTTCATAATGGCCCTTATGGCCGTGGCCGCCACCGGGACATTGATGTTCTTCGTGCTGCCAAGATTCATGCGCATTTATGAAGCCAGAGGGGCCGCCCTGCCAAAGCTCACCCGGATGCTCGTAGCAGTCAGCGGGTTACTTGGCAATTTTGAGGTGGCGACAATCGTGGTGACAATAGCGATACTGGTGTCAGCCGCGTTGTATTACTGGTCCAAGACGGCAATGGGTCCACGTGTGATCGACCTCATGAAGATTCGCACACCTGTTGTCGGTACGATGTTCATTGATACGGTCGTCGCCCGCAGCATGCGTATAATGGCAACGATGATCAACACCGGTGTCAGCTTGCTGGATTCGATAAGAGTAATTCAGGGTGCGTGCGACAACTACTACTTTCAGCAGCTTTGGGCCGGCGTCGACGAGAAAATCCGCGACGGTTACCAGTTGTCCGAGTCAATACGCATCACGCCGGGGGCCGAGCTGATCGCACCGGGAATTGTCCAAATGCTCCGTGCGGGTGAAAAGAGCGGCAAGCTCGGCGAGGTTTGTGATAAGGTATCTGTCTTTTATGAGAAGAAACTCGAAGCCTCTATCCGCAGCGTCATGGCGATGATAGAGCCCCTCATGATTACCATCCTCGGCACCATCATCGGCACCATCGCGATTGCGCTTCTGCTGCCCGTCTTCAGAATATCCTCTGTCATAGCTCAGTGAGCTATGGCCCCGCCTCAGCCGGCGCCCTTCGACGCCGACCCACTAATTGCTGCAGGCCGCACCGAGCGAAAAGTCCCGCTGGAAAACCTCGGTTTCAGCTTTACTTGCTCCGCAAATCATGTATCCTATGGACAACCCAGTCACAGATGTTCTGGATGAATATCAGGATACCGCGCCGGCATAGGCGTACTGCTGCCCAATGGAGGCGCCGACATGAAGCCTATCAACATATTGTCTGCACTGCTCCTGACACCGGTTCTCTGTGGCCGGTTAATCGCGGCCGCCACGCCTGTTGACATACCAGAGTCCGCTCAGAATCTCCTTGTCGGCGCGAAGGTATCGGGTAACCTCGAATCCTACAAGAAGGGCCTTCGCGGCGGGCCCGATCACATGATCTACGACCTTCAGCGCGCCGATTTTGTCAAGTCCTCGCAGTGGCACGAATACGGTGTTGGCTTCGGTCAGGACCTAGGCGTCGTCGCCGAGCACAAGCCCGTCTGGTGGATGGCGGAATGGCCAAGACCCGTCGAAGCCAATCTGATCGTTCTCAGCGGGGTCTACCCAAACCAACCACAACCCAATACCGCATGGAAGATAGAATTGCGCCAGCGTGGCCGGTGGACCATTTATGCTCAGGGCATAGACGGCTGGTATGACAGAGGGCGCTATACCTGGGGAGGCCCCGGCACAACAGCTGTTCGTTTCGATGCGATTCGCGTCAGTGTATTCAGTAAGGACGACAAGACGCCGATCAAGAGCATACACTTCCGCGGCGAAAAGGGTGTCTCGTGGATAGTGGCGAAGCTCCTCCCCATCGACGCCAGGCCGGGCATGCCGCGGCCACCCATCCGCGCCGGCGAGTCGGCACAATTCGAGGGGCAGACTCTTCGGGGCAATATCAGCACGTGGGAATGGGATTTTGGCGACGGCCACAACGCCGCCGGCAAAGAAGTCTCGCACACCTACGGCCAGCCAGGCACCTACAGAGTCATGCTGACCTTCTCCGATGGAAGACATACTGCAAGTGTTCGAAGAGACGTCACCGTCTCACCTCCCGTCGAAGCGCGGATACAACCGCTTATGGCCCCGGTGATGGCCGGCAAGCCGGTCCGCCTCTTCGCCGATGGTTCGATTGGCGATGTCACCAGCTACGACTGGGACTTCGGCGACGGCAAAACCACTCGCGGCAACGTAGTCGATCACATATTCTCCGAACCCGGAATCTATAAAGTCAAGCTCTCGGTCTCGGATGGCACGTACAGCGACGACTGCCTGGCTATCGTTCGTGCACATACCGAGGACACGCTTCACCTGCCGCAGGTAGTATTGGACACCGACCAGAAGAATGAGCAGGACGATCAGCACTATCTCGGCTACGGCCTCTTCAGCGAGCTCGACATCCTGGGCGTCAACAGTATCCATCACGGCGGCGGGCAGGAGCCCATCAACTACGCTGAGATACTGAACATCATCGGCCTGTCCGAACGCAGCGGCCTGCCCGCCCACCGAAAGCCGTTCGTGTTCCGCGGGGCAAACAAGAGGCTCGATATCTCGGCCAGCCGGAAATGGTCTGATACAATGCCCATCATTTCGCAGGCCAGTGACGCGATCCTCGCAGCCGCCCGCGGGGCCTCGCCGAGCAATCGGGTTTGGGTCGTACCGGTGGGACCTGGAACAAATACCGCCTCGGCCATCCTTCAAGCCCAGGCCGAGGGCCTCGACCTAAGAGACAGAGTCCGCATCATGTGGCTGGGCGGCTCAAACAATGAAATCATCAACGAGTTCAACGGCAACAACGACCCATGGTCGATGTATGTCGTCACGCAGAGCCCGCTCGAAACGTGGATTATGCCCGCCCCCGTCGGCGCACGCGTGCGGATCGACAAGCGCACTGAGGCCGATCTCTACGCCGACAATCCCCTCGGCCAATACTTGAGGAAGATCGTACCCGCAAGGAGCAAGCCGCTTTTCGATCCCTCTTGCCTGTCGGCGATAATCAGCCGGCGACTGAACCTCGGCTGGATCAAAGAGACCGAACCGGTGACAGTGGCGGGTCCGGATGATGGCTATCGCTGGTCCAAGACCGAACGCCCCACCAACGTCCGCGTGATTCGCCAGATCGATCAAGAGGCGATGAAGCTCGACATCTTCAACACAATGAAGGGCAACAAACGCCGCCTCATTGGTACCCCCGTACGTTAGTATCAGGGCCGCTCTCTCGCGCCACTGCGCCCCGGTCAACTACGAGTTTTCAACAGCGCCAGGCTGCCTAACGCGAACAATATGAACGTCCCTGGTTCAGGAATCACAGTCGCCGAGGTCACATAGCCTCCTATGGAGAAGGCTCCTACGGAAGAGCCCCCCCGGCTCCCCCCATATATCCGGATACCCATTCCTCCCTCGTGCCAACCTGCGTCCAAATCTGGAGCGGTCGCGGGAAGTGCGTCAGTCGTGAAGATATCGGTACTACCCTTGGCGCCAAGAGAGATATCCCCGACCTCGGCCCCGTTGGAAAGCGGAAGGTTGTTATAGCTTGCCACGGAATAACCGTCGTAAGACGTTTCCCGAGGATCAGGAAAATCGTCCTTTATGATGACAACAAATCGGACATTATCGGGATCGGTCATGAACACAAATCCACCGACCGTCAACATAATGCCGCATGGGGGAGCATAGTATTCATAACGCCCATGAACTGGGTCTTCCGGGAATGAGTCCGGTGTTGATGAGTCGTAGACATAAACCCCCGTTATCATATCGCCGACATTGATTTTACCTTCCAGTCGATCAAAATCATCCCACACACTTGTCACCTCACCGGTAACAGCTATGGTGACCAGCTTTGCATGGGTAGGACGCACGCCGACAGACGATATGCCTACGACTACCGCTGCGGTAATGATGAATCCTCTTACCATTGCCCAGCCCTCCTATTGAGCATCTATCTCACGTAATCCCGCGCATATTATAGCCACACCCCTTATGCAAGACAAGAATTATCGATGGGCAGAATGGCAGAAAATGGCTTGGCGGCACTCTAAAGGTCGACCGAGGCCAGGATTTTTCTGCACGTGCAGTGGTTTCCCAAGTGGCACAATGCGAGTTTTGCGGCGGCGAACGCAATTGGAAAAGACCCGCTCTGCTCCAACTCGCCGTAGCCAACCGTCATGTGAGGCAAGAAGTTCCCGAAGCTCGCCTTGGCCGCATAGTCCTTGATCCATTGCAAAGTGGTCGCGGCGACCTCTTCATCGCCGTAGATCATGCCCTCTGTCACATCATGCTTGCAGTACGGCTTCAATTTCTCCATTACCTTCTCGTGCAGGGTCTGAAGGTCTCTCGTTTTCTCCACCCCCAAAAGCGACACCGTCTCACCCATCGTGTTTGTATGTACGTACACGCCGGGGACCGTCAACTCGCCCACCGGGTACTTCTCGCCGATTATCTCAAGAACACTCTGAATCGACGCGATATCCTGTTCATCGATGCTGCCCATCGCCAAGGAGATGTGCGGCAGGCAGGTCTCTCTGTCCAAGACGATCTCGCCGCCGAACTGCTCCACCAATTCGGCGTTGGCCGCAATGACACGCTCGGCCATCGCTTCCTCCGGCAACAGAGCCACATCAATCGCTATCTTGCCCATCGCTGAACCTCCCATATTTGCCCGCCGCGACTTTCTCGATCACCTCTTCATATTCGGCGAGCACGCTCTTATTGCTTTGCCCGACGACCCTGTCGAGGACAAGAATCATCAGGCAATTTGCAGCAAAGCCGGGGACGATCTCGTACAGCTGACTGCTCAAACCGACCTGCTTCCATATCACCAAGACCACCGTCCCTGTCACCATCCCCGCCAAGGCAGATTGCCAGCTCGTCTTTCGGGAGAACAGTGCAAAGAGCACTAAAGGCCCGAAGGCCGCGCCGAACCCACCCCACGCGTAAGCCACTATGCCCAGTATCGTATCGTCGGGCCGCAGCGCCAACAAGAGCGCCACCAGCGAGATTAAAATCACGCACCCCCTCCCTACCCACACAAGCTCTCTCTCAGAGACCTTCTTGCGTATAGCCTTCTGATAGAAATCCTCCGTCAGGGCCGACGATGAGACGAGCAGCTGCGAGTCTATCGTTGACATTATCGCCGACAGGATCGCCGCCAACATTATCCCGCCCAGCCACGGGTGCATGACCTTGCCGATCATATAGATAAAGACCTTCTCGTGCTCGCCGTCGGGGACATTCAGATTCTCGAACATGCCCATGCCGATAAAGCCGATGATAACCGCCCCGGTCAGCGAGACAAAGACCCATACGATTGCGATTGTCATCGATTCCGACAGCTTGCCAACGGACTTGACGCTCATGAATCGCGCCAGGATATGCGGCTGGCCGAAATAGCCGAGCCCCCACGCCATCGTCGAGATTATCATCAGCAGCGACGGCCCGCCCTGCTGCATCAGCCCTCTCTCTACCTTCGATGCCATAGCGGCGCGAATCGTCTCGATCCCCCCAACATCGAAGTAGGCCACGGTCGGCACAATCACCAGCGCCAGGACCATCAGCGTCCCCTGGAATAAATCGGTCCAGCAGACCGCGAGGAAGCCGCCGAGAAATGTGTAGGCGACTATGATCACTCCGCCGATCAACACCGCCGTTGTGTATGAAACCCCGAAGGTCGACTCAAAGAGCTTGCCCGCCGCGACCAGCCCGCTGGATGCATATATCGTGAAGAATATGAGAATCACAATGGCCGATACGATTCGCAGCAGGCCCGTCGGGTCTGCGAATCGCTCCTCGAAAAAACACGGCAGCGTGATCGTATTGGTCTTCTGCGTATAGATGCGGAGCCGGCCTGAGACCAGCAGCCAGTTCAGGACCGTGCCGATAAATAGCCCGACTGCAATCCACACATTCGCCATCCCCGCGACGTAGATCGCGCCGGGCAGACCCATCAGGAGCCAGCCGCTCATATCGCTCGCCTGCGCCGAAAGCGCCGTCACCCACGCCCCCATACCGCGGCCGCCAAGCAGATAGTCCTCTATGCTCGCCGACTTGCGCCAAAAATAGAACCCGATGCCCAGGAGCAGCACAAAGTAGACGACAAATGTCACCAGGGTCGCATCTGACATGGCAGCATTATATATGCCCCACTCTGCTATATGAAGCCGCGATCGGGAACTCAAGGTCGAATTTTGTGGGGAGATTTCCGCCCCGGGGCTAAATCTGATAGTATAGAGGTGGTCCCGGCAAACGCTTTCTGGGTGCTCAGATGAGAAACGCCATGAGAGGGAAAAGAATGTACGGCATCACATTTGCGATAGTATGCCTGCTGGTGCCAGCAGCTACAGCCGAGCTTGAGTTGATCCGGCCGAGTGAGGACGGCACCGGCTTCGTCTGTGCCGAATCGGGCGCCAAGTTCATCGCCTGGGGCTTCAACTACGACCATGACGACTCCGGCCGCCTGATAGAGGACTACTGGCATCAAGAGTGGCCGACCGTTGTCGAAGACTTCAGGGAGATGAAGGCGCTCGGGGCCAACGTCGTCCGGATTCACCTGCAGGTTGCGAAATTCATGAACGCCCCGGCCGAACCTAACGAAGTGGCCCTCAACCAGCTTGCACGGCTCGTAAAGCTGGCCGAGCAAACTCACCTCTACCTCGACATCACCGGTCTTGGCTGCTACCACAAGAAGGATGTGCCGCAATGGTACGAAACGATGGGCGAGGCCGAGCGATGGGACGTGCAGGCCCTGTTCTGGGAGGTGCTCGCCAAGACCTGCGCGAAAAGCCCGGCAATCTTCTGCTACGACCTTATGAACGAGCCCATCGCGCCCGGCGGAATCGAGAAGCAGACCGAGTGGCTGTTGGGCGAGTTCGGGGGCAAGTTCTTCGTGCAGCGCATCACGCTCGATCCGGCGGGGCGCCCGGCAAAGCGAGTCGCCAAGGCCTGGGTCGATAAGCTCGCCGCCGCGATCCGAAAGCACGACAGCCGTCACATGATAACGGTCGGCGTGATACCGTGGGCTCATACCTGGCCCGGCGCCAAGCCCCTGTTCTACTCGAAGGAGGTGGCCGCGAACCTCGATTTCGCCAGCGTTCACTTCTACCCCAAGAAAGGCGAAGTCGATAAGGCCCTGACCGCTCTTGCGGTTTATGATGTCGGCAAGCCCCTCGTCGTGGAGGAGCTGTTCCCACTATCTTGTGGTATTGAGGAGCTTGGTCTCTTCATCGACGGCTCGCGCAAGATCGCCGACGGCTGGATCGGCTTCTACTGGGGCAAGACCATCGACGAGTACGCCGCCGAAGATGCCGATATCGCCGCCGCCCTCACCATGGGGTGGCTAAGATATTTCCGCGCCAAGGCCCCTGACATCCTGAAACAGTGACAATAGCGGCGCCAGCCGCGCATTTATGGCTGGCGATATCACTCGGAAAACGATAAAATTGCAGCGTGGGCTTGTAGCCCACCAACCTTTGGATGAGCAACTTGCGAGATATGAAGGACGATCCATGAATAGAAACCAGTGGCTGCATGCGGACGGCTCACATGCGACACGGGCGAGCTAATTGCCAGGGTCTTGCGTGCCATGAAGATTGTACGATTTCTTGACTACGAGGCCGCAACAAAGGTGTTAAAGGAAGACAGCACCTTTTGTCTGCGGACCTTGAAATATTACCAACTACTCGAAGAACGAGGTGGAGACACGACAACTGGTGATAAACAAGAGAGCAGGGCAAGCTTTGAAAACACAAGAAGACACTACGAGTTTGGCGGAGGTGTAATCGTATCATGCTGGTCTCTCATGGACAGCGCCTTGCCTTTCTCATCTGGATTATCTTTGTCCCAGGACTACCGAGAAGGGAT
>CP070675.1:2672179-2676816 GCA_020352215.1 Phycisphaerales bacterium | reverse complement strand
GAGTCGTGGATCGACACGATCTTGCCGCTCTCGCTCGGTGCTGGCTGGACGATTACCGTTGGATAGCTCACTGGAAGCTGGATGAGACAGAGGGCAACATCGCTCACGACAGCGCCGGCGACAACGATGGCATACTCAATGGTGACCCCATCTGGCGGCCCAGCGACGGCAAAATACAGGGTGCGCTCGAGCTTGACGGGGTCAACGATTATGTCAGCACGCCTTTTGTGTTGAATCCGGCAGAGGGCCCGTTCAGCGTATTCATGTGGGTCAAGGGCGGGGTGCCCGGCCAAGCAATCCTGTCGCAGGCAAGCGGCTCCGACTGGCTATCGACGATACCGCCCATGGGTTGGATCATGACCAACTGCGGAGGCTCCCTTGTCACCCAAATAGTCATCACCGACGGTCAGTGGCACCGCTTGGGCCTGACCTGGGATGGGACGAATCGGATTCTCTACGTCGACGAGAAGGTCGTGGCGAGCGACACACCGGCCGGAATCGACGCTGCGCTCGGGGGCCTTCACATCGGAGCTAACAACGCCCTGTCGGCAGGTCTTTTCTGGTCCGGCCTTATCGACGACGTTCGCATCTACGACTGCGCGACAGAGCCGTAGTCCGGCCTACCCACGTGGCCGACAGTCAAGGGCTGGCAGCCTCTGGTGCTGTCAGCCCTTCTTCATGTGAGGTCCGCTGCCCATTCTCAGCAGACAATCGCCCCCCCTGAGACGACCATCAGGACAACCATCTATTAACGGCTGGGCCGAGTGCACAGAAAACAGCTGATTATCCCCAACAAACCCAAACGCTCCAACCGCCACCAACAGACACCTCAACCAGAACCGCCACACCTTCCCCACACTCTACGACGTCAAACATACCGCCACTGGTCCTTTTGATTGATCGAAAAGACTATTAGCTTTTTCGGTCGGGCCCGGGAGCTCGGACCTGCCTACTCGGGGAAGTTCAGGCGGCGCAGCAGCTCGGCGAAGCGCGGGTCGTCGCGCAGGGGCTTGAAACCAGGAAAGTGCTTGAGCCAAGGCACGTACGAATGGTGCGGTGGCTCGAACGCCGTTTCGAGCCATCGGAATGCCTGATCCTTCTCGCCCAGGATGGCATAGATCTCAGCTATAAAGAAAATATCCCAAGGCTCGGGATCCGCCTCCAATTCAGCCAATACCAGTCTCGCTTCATCCTGCCGGCCGGCGATCGCGTATGTACGCCCGAGACCAGATCTCCATTGGGGGCTGAGATAGGCCGCCTTCTGCTGTGCCTTGATAGCCTCTTCATACATGCGCTGTTCTGCATAGACGCTTCCCAGGAGATTCAGGGCGACCGGGAAATCGGGAGCAAGGTCGAGTGACTTCTGCGCTTCTTCGATCGCCTTGTCATACTGCCCCGCCCAGCAATACTGTACTCCCAGCCATGCAGGCCAGAGGGGAGACAGCGGGTCAACCTCCTGGGCTCGTCTCATCTGGTCCAGAGCTTCATCTGTGCGTCCGAAGAGCTGCAGATACCACGAATAGTGGGCGCGAGTCATCGCCAGAGTGGAGTTGAGTTTAAGGGCAAGCTGGAAGGACTGCTCCACAGTATCCCAGTCCCAAGTTCCGTATAGCTTGTTTATGGCCAGGGCAGCGTGGGCCTCGGCCAGACTGTCGTCCAACTCCAACGCCTTGAGCGCTGTCGCCCTCGCCAGCGCACCGGCGTCCGGTGAGGCTCCAGGGCCATGAGCACTCACGGCATAACCCAGCGCCAGAGCACCGTATGCCAGGGGGTCTGACGGGTCTTTGTCGATTGCCTGGCGGAGATAGTCCAGGCCTTTTGCGGATCCTTGCGGTGTCATCTTGTTCAGATGGAACATCCCCTTGAGATATGCCTCATACGTCTCGGGGTTGACCGGGCGCTTTGCCGCCAGCAGCTCTTCCTGATCGGGTGTTAATGTAATCTCAATTTCGCGGGCAATGGTCCGCGCCATCTCGCTGAACAAGGTCAGGATGTCTCGCAGGTCTCGCTCGTAGCTGTCAACCCAGAGGTGCGTGTCCGTCGGCGCATGGATCAACTGCGCCGTAATCCGCACTTGCTCGGCGACACGCAGTACAGAGCCTTCCACTACTGCATCCACGTTCAATTCTCGCGCGATCTCGGGCAGGGGCTTGCTGGCGTCCTTGTACTGCATGATCGATGTCCGCGATCTTACCTGCAGCGCCCCGATCTTCCCCAGGTCGGCAATCAGCGCCTCGGTTATCCCGTCGGCGAAGTACTCCTGCTCCGGGTCGCCGGTCAGGTTCGCCAGCGGCAGCACTGCAATCGACTTGATGCGGCCAGGGCTGGCCCCGCCCGGCGGTTGCTCTCGCCACCGGCCTATATTTAACCCCACCGCGATCGCCACCGCGACAAGCCCTATCACAATTGCCCACCGCCACGGGGTCCGGACGGGCGTCGCCGCTCTGGCCCCTGTCGCAGTCGCAGGCAAGGTGAGCGTCTCTTTTATTTCGATAGCCGCATCGCCGATGTGTTGCAGTCGCCGGCGCGGGTCCTTCTCCAGGCAGCGACGCAGCAGAGTTCGGATATTCGCCGGGGTTTCCTGCGGCATCGCCTCCCAATCCGGGTCACGTTCGAGGATCCGTGCCACCGTGTCTGTGGCAGTCTCACCTTCGAACGGAACGCTACCGGTCAGCATTTCGTACATAATGCAGCCGAATGACCAGATGTCCGTGTGGTGGTCTGTAGGTTTGCCGCGGGCTTGTTCTGGACTCATGTAAGCCGGCGTGCCTATTACACGGCCGGGGTGAGTGACAGTAGTTTTCTCGGCTGTTGCTTCGCTTGCAGAGGCCTTGGCAAGGCCGAAGTCCAGAACCTTCACCTTATCTTCCGGCGTGATCTTGATATTGCCGGGCTTAAGGTCCCGATGGACAACGCCCTTGTCATGGGCCGCTGAGACGGCCTCGGTGACCTGCTGGCCGATTGAAAGGGCTTCCTCGAGTTTCAACGGCTCGCGAGCTATACGTTGCGCCAGTGTCTCGCCCGGAACATATTCGAGCACCAAGTAACCGGCACTCTCACCCTGCTCAATGATGTCATGGATAGCGGCGATGTTCGGGTGATTCAACGAGGCCAACACTTCGGCCTCGCGTCTGAAACGCGTCCGTGACGTTGAATCGGCCTGCAATTCAACCGGCATACTCTTGATGGCAACAGACCGCTTGAGCTTGGTGTCACGGGCTAAGTAGACTACCCCCATGCCACCTCGGCCGATCATTTCCATTATCTCAAAACTCCCGATCTTCCCTCCCGTGAGATCGTGTCCGGCTGCGGTAGCGGCAAATTCCATCTCATCGGCTTGGACGAGCGTATCGAATAAGAAATCGATTTCCCGAAGGCTCTCTATACGACCTCGAATCAGTGCTTGGTGATCCGGATATTGTCGGACGAATTCATCTACGTCCGGTTCCTCGCCTCGCACGTATGCGTCCACGAATCGCGTCAATGCCTCGTCGAGGACGGCTACTTTGTTGTCATCCTCACGTGCTACCATTAGCCTTCCTCATAGGCGGCCGTGAGAGCCACCAATGCCCGAGACAGCAGCATGGCCACTGCGCCTTTGCTCTTACCCAATTTCGCGGCAATTTCTGCCTGCGAGAGTCTCTCGATTCTGCTCAAAAAAACGACTTCTCGATACTCGGGCTTCAAGTTGTCTATGGCTCTTTCAAGCCTGTCCAATTGCTCCTTCCTGGACAGCAGGACGCTCGGTGTCGTCGTATCCAACGGCCCGGCTGCGCCAACGGCGCCGCCTTCAGTACTCCTGCCTTCTCTTTTGAACGGGATTTCTCGGTGAACATCACGCTTGTCGGCGCGGAATTTGTCAAAAATGTCAAAAAGCTTGTTCTCTGCAATCTTGGATAGCCACCGCAGAAAATCTCCCTCGTTCTTGTACGTAAAATCCTTCAAGCCGTCCAGGGCCAGAACCAGGGCATCCTGGACCACATCAACCGAATCGAGCTTCGCTCTGAGCTTGCGGTCCATCCGAAGTCGGACAATTCGTCTTATTCTCTCCCCGTACACCGCGCAGAGTTGATCGATGGCGGGTTCGTCGCCCTCTTTGGCCAGGGCTACCAAACGCCGAGTATTGTGATCACTGGCCGGCTTCACCTTGCGTAACCCCTTAAATAAAAGGCTATTAGACAAATTATACTAACTTTCGGGAGAAATTTCAATTTCCTGCGTGATTCTGTCGTCTTTTTCCCGTTTACACCAATAGAGCCGGTAAGTACGAACGGTCGGTTTTTCAGCAGAAGAGCCGCTGTGGAGAGAGTTGCGCTCCGTGTGCGGCATGAACATACGAACAAGCTTTGAAAGGGAAGTAAGATGACTAAGAAAAGAAGAATCAAATCACCCTTACCGCGCGCCGCAAAACCACAATTCACAAGAGCGGCTCTTTCGGTTGCCCTCGTAGTTGTAGCTGCAATCGGACTTGCAGGAGTCGCGAGAGCGCAGACAGAAGTCTATCCGACAGGTAACGCCGCTCACGACGTACCCAATGTGCAAGCGGCAGTTGACCTTGGCGGAGCAGTGCTTCTGAAAGCAACCGACGCTTCAGGCAATCCACAATGTTTCAATTTTGGCACTGCTGGCGGAGCAGC
>CP070675.1:2669821-2672079 GCA_020352215.1 Phycisphaerales bacterium | reverse complement strand
CCCAACAAAGCTCCCGACAGTCGCGGCCTGCAAGGAAACCCCGATGATTCTGGCAAGTCCTCTGGTCTCTCGTGCCGAGGGCAGCCCACCGGGCCATGCTGTCATCCGATCGCTGTACAAGGCTGCAGCGTTATCCAATTCCCATCTCGGTCTTAGGCTGAGCCTCAGCGTCACGCCAATTCTCTTCATCCTGATCAGGTGAGCACCGGCGTTCCAGCCAGATGATCCTTGCCGGCTCGGCGATCAAGTCATGGCTCAGCGCGCCCGCTTGGAGGGACGGACCTGGTTCCGGGCTCACGCGATGCTTCGTCTTCTCGCTATTCGTCGTTCGAAGCGAGACGATACTTGTGCCAGTGGCCCGAACATCGTTGCCCGCCCTCCGAGTAGCGTTTCTAGCGGCTACCCTGCGAGTCTTCATCAGTCCTCTTTTGTGCCTCACTAGACGGCATTCATGGATATCGAGCGTATCGACTACTGATCCTATCGTCGGCACTTTGTGACTTCACGCCTGCTCACTGGAAGAGCGCTCCGGGAGCGGTCTTGCGATGCCGAATACCCTTACCGGTCAGACATGGCCCCATCGAGCAGTATGCGGGTCACGCATCGATCGAGGACTGCAGGTTGGATTTCCGGGTCGTTGTAGAAACCCGATTGGATCAAGCTGCGTGCCCCGATGATCTTCTTCCAGCCCGGTCGTGCCTGTGCCCCTGGCGCTCCGTTCCCGAGTGACTGACCGTGTCCGGTCGCCGTCTTCCCGGTCCAGCAGTGGCAGCGTGTGCGGCAGGCCCCGGAAACGGGATCCCTCGGGCGGACCTCGGTGGCCGTGATCGCCTGCCCGTTCAAATTCCTGCCCTGAACACCAAGAACGGCGGAGACGGCGTCGCTTCTGTCTGGCATGCCCACAAATCCAAACCCCCTGGATTCATCACCATAGGGGTGCTTCATTACGTCCGCTGTTTCGACCCGGCCAAACGACCCGAAAACCTCGCGAAGATCGTTCCCTGTCACGTTACCAGGCAGATTGCTTACACAGATGTCCATTCTGTGCCCCTTTCATTTGCATCGAGCACGTGTCTTTGGAGGGCGTTCCAGCAGAGAGAACGGATTCGAGAGACGGGTCTTGAGGCTGGCGATGCTATCTACGGCAAACGATCGTGCTTCAAGGCTTCATCAGGCGATCAGCCCAATCTCAGAACAACATCAAACCACCATGTATCATACGGGCCCCAGGTCCGCACGCAGCAAGATTTTTTATGTTTTTCCTCCAGAATATTAAAAAACCTCACTTACAAGCCAAAAGCCCAGAAAGAGCGGCAAGAAATCCACCATGCTCCAAACAAAGCGGTCCCTTTCGAGGTATAAATGACTGACACACAGCTTACGGGATAGGTTTCAGATGACGAATAGCCGATCTTGGAGTGCCGCGGACTATACTCCTCGGATGAGGAACGCCTTATGGGGTCGCTTGGCAACAACGGAGAATCGTTCATACTCGACTATTGCCTGGGTCTGACATCCGGAGAACGAACGGCTCGAGTCGAGGCATTCATCGCGTCCAGCGAACGGGCCGCTGAGATTCACGGGCGAATCCAAGCGGCTCTTGGCCCTCTGGCAAGCCTCTATTCCGAGCCGTGTCCGGAGGAACTGGCCGAGCGTACGGTTCGACTTCTCTGCGCGGTTTCCCAAGGGGCACAAGTGGCGCGCACCCAAACCACCTATTCCTCTTCACATACGTTAGAGGATTGCTGGCAATGTCTGTCACGCAGTATTCTAATGAAGTTGTCGTCGTAGCGGTTGCGGATGGACCTTCGGACTTCAAAGTCTGGCTTCGCGACGAGGCCACGGCCGGTCTATCAGGCGATCTTCGGTGGCTCTGTGAGGAGGACATGGACTCTCACATTGTCTTGAATCTTGCCGAGCTGGGACGACTGAAGACCGCAAGCTAAAGGCTTATGCTGAACCTTCAAAGGCTGGTCGAGGAATCTGACTGCCGTCTCGTCTTCTGTGGCCTTTCCCCGCATGTCAAATGGCAACGAAGATGTGTACGCCTTTCCCGCCAATACGAAACGTTCGGTACTCACGAGGCCGCCATCATGGAGCTTACGCCCCAGGACGCCTGCTAATCCTGCCGAATTCGTAATTGCGGCCGGACCGACTCTCCCGTAGAATCTAAACCGTGATTCTTGCACAGCGGTCAGGTGTCTTAAGAGGTTTGGAGGCGTCGCGGACCATGGAAATCGATGATACCGTTGGGGCGC
>CP070675.1:2630075-2669721 GCA_020352215.1 Phycisphaerales bacterium | reverse complement strand
AAACGGCAGAATGCTTACGCAAGATTTCAACGAGCCGTGCAACATCACGGTTCATGCACGTTACGCCGAAGGCGTTGTGTCACTGTCGGCCGAATTGCCCATCCACATCCGCCCCTCAAGAGAATGGTACGTTCCCTCTGATGACTGCCCCACCATCCAGTCCGCTATCGAGATCGCCGAGGACACCGACACAATCATCGTTGCCGACGGCATCTACACCGGCCCCGGCAACCGTGACATCGACTTCAGGGGAAAATCTATCACGCTAAAATCCGAAAATGGACCTGACAACTGCATAATAGACTGCGAAAATCAGGTTAGAGGATTCTGCTTCATCACGAACGAAGGTCGCGATTCCATTCTGGACGGTTTCACAATAACAAATGGTGCCGTTGGCGGATTTGACAGGGGTGGTGGCATCCTCTGCGAAAACAGCGCCCCAACGATACGCAATTGCATCGTCACAGCCAATAGCGCTAATACAGGCGGCGGAATAGCAGGCGGCTATGCCGAAATAAGCAATTGCATAGTCTCGAATAACCACGCCGATTGGTGTGCCGGTGGTATCTGGGGCGATCGCGCCAAGATCATCAACTGCATCATCACGGGCAACAGCGCTCGCGACTACGGCGCCGGCATCGGCTGCTGGCAGGATAGCAACATTGAAGTCATCCACTGCGTCATCGCCGGCAACTCACCACACGCCCTGAGCCTGAACCTTGGCTCTGCTGAGATAACAAACTCTATCTTGTGGGGCAACGCTGATACCGAGCTACACACCCGGCACTGCACACTCTTGATCCGCCACAGTGACGTCCAGGGCGGCTCGCCCGGACTGCATGTTATCGACGCCGACCCGCTCTTCGCAGATCCCGACAACGGTGACTACCACCTTCTGCCCGGCTCACCCTGCATTGACGCCGGAACCGACGCGGGTGTCTATTCAGACTTCGAGGGCTCACCGAGACCTATCGATTTGCCCGGAATTGATAATAACGGCTTACGGCCCGATTTTGACATGGGGGTATACGAAGCAGCAGTTCCTATCGAAGCCGAGCTTATGATATGGCCCCGCCGCATCAACCTACGCCCCCAAAGGCCTTTTTTTGTCATGGCCTGGATCACTCTGCCTGAGGGCGTTACTGCCGAAATGGTCGATGAAGACACTCCCGTAGTTCTATATCCTGGCCGCATCAACGCGGCCTTTCAATTCGTCTTTAACACAGACATCTTCGCATTCTTCCAAAAGGCCGCGCTCAACAACACCATCGACCAAAGAGGCCCCGTCGATTTTAGCATCGTCGGCCGACTCACAACCGGCGAATTCTTCTCGGCAAGCGACACCGTCACAGTAATCAAACCACGACGACACCGCCCACCTCGGCCCTGGGCGAACACAAACCCGAAGTGACTGCCAACTTGGGCCGAATTCTCTCAACCGGACTAAGAGTCTAACCGATGACGCTACCAAGCTTCTTCGTAGGCGCTACGATCACTTCATCGAAACCGACTTGCTCACACTTCTCGATATTACCTGCCACATCCGACGTAATAAGAATTTCGATTTAGTCGGGCTGGATACGAAACGAAGCGAGGATGCCGTTAGATGGAACGACATTACTTAGCGAGGGGCTTGAGAGGAGCGCGTTCGGATTCCAAAAAGCGCGTCTATCGACCTTCTTGTCGCGACGATAGAGGGTTGTGTTCATGTGCATCTTCCAGTTTCGTCCGACGTGAAGTATGCATACCACACCCGTCTTACCACAGAGCTACATGAGGAGAAGTTCTCACGGAAGGTTTTGCAGACGCACACGGGTCGCCGACACCCCTGCTCCGTCGAACATCCCATAGCGATTCTGGGAGAATTGAGCTTAGAGCGGTACGCTTCTAACTGCTGAGTATTCTCTCGACTCGTCCCTGATCCACATCCATTACATACTGAATTCCACTGACTTGGGCTGCTTCATGTGTCAGGGCCGCTATATCGTCCCTCGCTATGTGCTCGACAGCAAACTTCCGGCTTCCAGCCATCAGCTGGCGCAGGCCCTGGGCGAGGCGTTCGTAATACGTGTAAAGCCCCAAGGCACCGGTCGGGAGCTTCTCGAATTCCTCGTCACCAAGCTCGTTCCGCAAGGAGCTGGCGGTAACGAAGATTTCGTCCTTCGAATTGCCGAAACGCTCGACGTAGACAGGAATCTGGTTCTCATCCATGGTACGTCCGATGGTCTTGCCGACCATGGCGGCGGCGATGGGTGCCCGCGCCATGCCTATCAGCTTTGCAAACGGTGCACCGAGGGCAAGGCCTTTGAAGACCTGGTCTTCGAGTGCAAAACCGCCGGCCAAGGCCATTGCAGGTAGGTACTCGCCCTTGTCGGCAATCCGTCTGGCATACTGATGCAGAAGCGAGTGCAAGTGCACAGGAGGGATGCCCCACTCATTCATCATCCGCCAAGGGCTCATACCGGTGCCGCCCCCCGCACCATCAACGGTCAGAAGGTCTAGTTTGTACCGCGAGGCAAACAGAATTGCCCTCGCCAGATCTGCCGGACGATAAGCCCCCGTCTTGAGAAAGATATACTTGGCGCCGGCGCCGCGCAATTCTTCCACCCGCCTGGCAAATGACTCCTCGGACACCATCCCCACCCTTGAGTGTCTCTCAAACTCTTTGAACGCCCCTCGCTCAAAAGCCTTGATTACATTCGGTTCAGTCGGATTTGGCAGGACCACATAACCACGCTCGTACAGCAGTTGGGCCTTTTGTAAGTCCCTGATCTTCACTTCTCCGCCGATATCCTTGGCACCCTGGCCCCACTTGAGCTCCACGCATTCTACGCCGAGTTTATCGATGGCATATTCCTGCACACCCAGTCGTGTATCCTCGACATTTGCCTGTACTATGATGGCGCCGTAGCCGTCACGCTGAAAGTCTTTGTAGAGCTTGACGCGCCTTTTCAGATCGACCGTATCAACCACTCGGCCATCCTCGATGACAGACTCGGGATCCATACCAACGACGTTTTCGCCGATTGTGAGACCGGTTCCTGCCAAGGCAGAGCCGAGGGCCAGGCCTTCCCAGTTGTTCTTGGCGATGTTTGTCGAACCAATCCCGGGGATGAGCCAGGGGTAGCGGAACTTCAAGCCGTTGTCGTGACCAAAGGTGACCTCCAAATTAACGGCAGGAAAAATAGCCTTGTCGCTATCGGCCTCGATCCCGTGGGCGCCCACCGCCGTCCCCATAACGTTGAAGTGGGAATAATCGACCGGATAGGTCTTCTCGGCTGCAGTGGTCACCACGCCGAAGGGCTGCGGATAGATGACTTCGTGGCCGCGATAGGCGGACTTGCCGATCTCGCACATTCCGATGCAGCCGTCCACGCACGTCACGCACATGCCTGAGGCAGGTACGACCGAGTCTACGGTCCGGTTCTTCGTAAGCGTTGCTGCTGAGGCGTTTATTCTTGATAGGGTCACAGGCATCGTATTCGGCTCCTTCTTGTTCTACCGCTCTTTTTGAGCTTTCTTCTCAACCTCACAGGCCACACACGGATCCATGTAGCACATCATATCGTCGAACTGTTCTTTCTCTAAACATGGCGGCGCCAGGTTTGCGCAGCCACCACAGATTGCCTTGTCCGGCTGGGTATAGGTGCAGCGGAGCTGGCAAGCAGGGCAGACATAGATGCAACCCCCGCACAGCCGGCAGACGTCAGATTTGATGTCAAACGGTGTACCAATGCTTCGGTTCTGGCCCCTGTTGCGGAAGCCGATGGCCTTGGCCATCATTTGCTCCTCGCACATTCGAACGCATAACCCACATAGGATACAATCCTCGTATTCCTGCTTGAATCGCTGCTGGCGAATGCCGTGTGCCGAGGCGAGGTCCTGGATTGTCTTGGACTGAGGGCACGAAGCCAGCAGCAGCTCCAAAATCATCCTGCGCGCCCTCAGCACTCTGGCCGATGCCGTGCGCACGTTGAGTCTCTCCTCGGCCGGGTAAGTGCAAGAAGAGACCAGCTTTGTCTTCGGTTCTTCTCCAATCTCCACTACGCACACCCGGCACGCCCCGTAGGGCGACAACCCGTCCATGTGGCACAGGGTCGGGATGGGGAATCCCAAGAATCTTGCCGCTTCCAGCAAGGTGCTGCCTTGCTCGACCGAAACATCCAAACCATTTATTCTCAACGTTATCATGCAGACGTTTCCTCAGCTGCTACACATGTGGCCTCTTCATCTTCGGTACGCCGTGTGAACTCCAGGTCGCACCTAAGACATCTCTGTGCTTCGCTGGTTGCTTGCTCGACAGTCAATGCCATCTCCACTTCTGCGGAGCTCTTCCTCCTTGATCTGGCGTCGAGCGTGGCGGGTTCTGCTCTCGCGACATCTTCAAGATCTTCATCGCCGAGATCGGCCGGTTCTATGAAAGTCACCGGCACCTTCACTCTGGGTGGCTCGACGAGTTCCTTGCCGCAAAGATAGCGGTCTATGACGTGCGCCGCCTTTCTGCCAGCCGCGATGGCATTGACAACGGTATTAGGACCTGTTACCAGGTCCCCTCCGGCGAACACTCCTTCACGATTGGTGTGAAGAGTTTTCGGATCGACTCGCAACCGACCCCCCTTATCAAGCTCCAGATCCATAGAGGCAAGGCAATCGCTATCTGGACGTTCGCCGATAGCTACTATCAGGGTATCCAGAGCCATGGTGAACTCAGTTCCAGGTATGGGAACAGGTCTGCGCCGGCCACTTGAGTCGATGTCACCCAGTCTGTTTCTGATGCACTGGACATCAGCCAGGCGTCCATTTTTCGCATCTATTTTTACGGGCTGGACAAAGGTCTCAACCTTCACCCCCTCCGCTTCAGCAGCCTGGACGTAACGTATGCTTGTAGGCGAAACAAGTGTTTCAAGCCTTATACCTTCCTCCACGGCTGCTTCGATTTCTTCGGCGTAAGCAGGCATCTCCTGAGAGGTGCGGCGGTAGAGCAGTGTTACACTCTTGACATCTTTCTGACGCATAGCGACTCTTGCGGCGTCCACAGCGGAATTGCCACCGCCGACAATGCCCACGTGCCCTTTTGCCATTTCCTCGCCTCTCAGATTGAAGACCTTGAGGAATTGCATTGATGGGTAAACTCCTGCGGTGTCTTCTCCGTCGAGCCCCAGCCGCCAGCTCTTATCTGCGCCTATAGCCAAAAAAACCGCCTCGAAGCCATCCCTGAATAGTTCGTCGATGGTTATGTCCCGGCCAAGGGCGGTCCCGCACCTGAGCGTGATGTTTTCATCGAGGAGCGATTCTATCTCCTTGCGTGCCAAGTCCTGAGGGAGGCGATAGGCGGGTATACAACTGATAAGCATTCCACCCGGCTCATCCCCTGCATCAACGATCGTCACCTTATGCCCGAGAAGCGACAGATAATGCGCGGCCGAGAGGCCGGCGGGACCTGCACCCACAACGGCAATTCTCCGGACATCCTTTTTCTTAAGGGTGGTCCTTGCAGGTTCATAGACCGCCGGATCAATACGGTCTGTGATGAATCTCTTCAGCGCGCGGATGGCAATCGCTTCACCACCGCTGGTGGCGAGGTTGCATCTCGTTTCGCACTTGCGACCGCATACCCGGGCACAGACCGATGGGAATGGGTTGGAACCCCTGATGACTTTGTAGGCTTCTTCGTACTGACCCTTCTCGATCAGGGCAACATAACGCCAGACCTCGGTGTCCAGGGGACAGCCGGCTTGGCATGGCGCACCCACCAGATCTTCGCACACGAAAGCGTCGCACCTCTTGTCAACGACGTGCCGGTGGTACTCATCTCGGAAGTAACGGAGGGTGCTGAGAACAGGATTCGACGCCGTCTGCCCGAGGCCGCACATCGTCGTATCCTTCACCACCTCCGCCAATTCCTTCAGAAGGTCCAAATGTTCAAGTGTCCCCTTGCCCTTCGATATGTCGTCGAGGATTTCGTGCATCCTTTGTGTGCCCTTCCGGCAGGTGAAACACTTGCCGCAGGACTCGTCTTTGAGGAAGTTCATAAAGTATTTGGCGACATCTACCATGCAGGTGTTTTCATCCATGACGATCATACCACCTGAACCCATGATCGAGCCGGCATCCGCCAACGTTTCGTAATCAACGGGCAGGTCAAACATATCGGCGGGAATGCATCCTCCGGATGGCCCACCCGTCTGAACCGCCTTTATCTTGGCCTTGCCCACAGACCCGCCGCCAATGTCGTGGACAATATCCCTGATACTTATGCCCATCGGGACCTCAACAAGGCCGGTATTCTTGATCTTACCGACCAGACTGAATATCTTCGTACCGGTGTTGTTTTCGGTCCCGACCTCCGCAAACTTCTCGGCCCCAAGTCTGAAGATAAGCGGAATGTTTGCCCATGTCTCAACATTGTTGATTGCTGTAGGTTTGCCCTCAATGCCTTTCTGTACGGGGAACGGCGGTCGTTGGCGCGGCTCACCCATCTTTCCTTCGATAGAGCGTATCAGCGCCGTCTCCTCACCGCACACAAATGCGCCGGCTCCTTTGACCAGCTTGACATCGAATGAGAAACCGGTTCCGAGAATGTCTTCACCCAAAAGCCCAAGCTCTCGTGCCTGTCTTATTGCGATATTCAAATGCTTAATCGCAATTGGGTATTCGTTGCGGACGTAGACTACACCCTCTGTGGCGCCGGTCCCATAGGCACCGATTATCATTCCTTCAATGATGCTGTGTGGGTTGCCCTCCAGGACGCTGCGGTCCATATAGGCACCGGGGTCACCTTCGTCAGCGTTGCAGATGAGGAACTTGCCGCCGTTGCCGTGTTGCTTTGCCAGTAATTCCCATTTCAAGCCTGTAGGGAAACCGCCGCCGCCGCGGCCGCGTAATCCCGAACGTCTAACTTCTTCCACCACCCAGACGGGGCTGCCTTCGGCGAGGACTTTTGCTAACAGCGAATATCCACCAGCTCTGATGTAATCATAAATGCGGATAGGATCCACCTTTTCGTTCCAGGAAAGAAGCCTGCGCGCCTGTTTGCTGAAGAACGGTATATCATCCTGCCGCTCGATGGGCTTGCCCGTTTCCTCGTCTACGAAGAGAATATCTGTAAGCACGTCGCGCCTTACCGCGGCCTCGACAATACGTGCCATCTCCTTGAGGCCGACCCTCGGGTAAAACACCCGCCGCGGTTCGACAAGCACAGAGGGCTCCATCTGGCAGAACCCATGGCATCCGCTTATCCGGAGACGAACCTTCTTGGTCAGGCCCTTTGCCAGAATCTCACGTTTGGCCACACGAACAAGGTCGTTGGCACCGCTGGCCTGTCCGCACGTCCCTGTGGGAATGACTATGCAAGGAATGCTTTCGTCAGTGGTGTCAGAAAGCATACTCTGCAATTTTCTCAGTTGGCCTGTGGAAGATAATCTTAGCATCCAGCCGCCTCACAAAAACCTTTCCTTCAAACGACTTTTGTCCTTCGAGCCTGCTTAAGCCAAATCCAACATATGGTTCTTGCATCCACGACGTGAACAGATTTGTAGCATGCCGCCACCGTAGACAAGCATCGGCACCATCGGCGCCCCGCACACTGAGCAATCGGATGTGCTGGGCAGTTGCACGTGACAGTGTGGACAGCGGAAGTTCACCACGGTGCCTATCGGGATGTCCAGTTCCGTTGAAATGCGGTAATGACCATACAGACAGGAGAGCCTCAGTGAACCATCCTCGTGGTCAAACGAAACACTCACCTTGATCGACGGATGACCGTCAATGACAAAGGCTTCGTCCATCAGACTATGGTTGCAATGGGGACAACTCACATCGATGGGGAAAATCCGCTGGTCATTGCCTATCTCGGTGCTGTCGAATCCTCTTCGGGCCTCATCCACCAATTGACCGACCCTATACTTCCTGACCTTCGAGGAGTAGTGGCCGTCGATAACAACCACGGGCCCGAGCGCGCACGCACCCAGGCAATTAACCGTCTCCAGCGTAAATTCCATGTCAGCAGTTGTCTCTCCAGCCTTGACTGCAAGCTGTTGCTCCAACTCTTCGACAATGCTCGGTGCGCCGCGAACGTGGCACGCTGTCCCAAGGCACGCACAGACAAGATGCTTGCCCCTCGGCTTGAGGCTGAACGAACGATAGAACGTGGCGACACCGTACACATCAACCAGGGAGTGTTTCGTTTTGTCGCTTACAACTCTGAGTGCCTTCTCAGGAAGATAGCCGTATTCCCGCTGGATTTCTTCGAGGATGGCAATTAGTCCGCCTCTATCCTCATCGTGTTTCTCGAGGATCTTCAGGACACTCGCTTCGTCCACGCATTCTGCCGCAAGACTGTTGCCGTTGTTGGGAGTAGCAATCTCTTGTTTCATTCTATTGGTACTCCTCGCAATGCCAGACGCCGCCTTCTGGTTTTGGAAAGACGCAGGCCCGGCGGTTTTCACAATCGAAGCACAGCCCGGAGAATTCTGTTGAGTCGCTCGCCTTGCCAACGTCAGGCTCGGTCGGCTTCGGCCTGTCCTTTATGCCAGCTTCCACTCGCAGCGATATCTCAAACTCAAATTCTTCGCAGTAGAATGCCGGTCTTTTGGGGTCCCTTGGATACACGCACGTCGGCGCGTGCCTGCACGTTGAACATAAACCACGATATTCAATATTCGCTGACATGGTCTGTTCCTTAACTTTGCTCTTTTGGTCACCCTAATGATTAGCAAGAACCATGCCACTTGCGCCAAATTTGGAATTGACGCATATGTCACGACCGGCCCGCGACCGCAGACCAAGAGGAAAAGGCCAGCCTAATTGGAGGAAATCGAACAATTTGACGAGGCAGCTTCTTGTGGGCCCGGCGCTGATGTCACCGTTCTGTGTACGCAAGGCCGAACGAATTAGTGGGGCATTCTGAGCCAGCGGGTAGGATTTACCCGGCAGTGGAGTCTCGGGAAGAAGACTCTTCCGCGTTCTTGAGCTTCTGCCGTAACGTCTTGCGACCGATGCCGAGAATCTCCGCTGCCCGCGTCTTGTTGCCATCTACGCTTGCCAGGACGTTACTGATGTAGTCGGCCTCCACTTCAGCGAGAGTTCGGGTAAACCCTGCCCTTCGCAAGGCAGAGAAACGCATAAGGGAAGGCAAGTCAGGGGTCTCGATAAGGTCCCCGTCTGTCATCACCACGAGACGCTGGATGACATTCTCTAATTCTCTCACATTTCCCGGCCAATTGTAGCTCCTGAGACTCTGCATGGCCTTATCGGAAAAAGCGGGCGGTGACTTGCCCGACCCCCCTGCAAACTTTGCCGCAAAATGATGGGCCAGCAGCAGGATATCGTCGCCCCTCTCTCGCAAAGGTGGCATCACTATTGTGATGACATTGAGGCGATAGAATAAGTCTTCGCGGAATAATCCCTTTCTCACCAAACTTTGCAGGTCTTTGTTGGTTGCAGCCAGAATCCTCGTGTCCACCTGTCGCGGGCGGTTCGATCCGACCATACAGATCTCCTTGTCTTGCAGCACGCGGAGGAGCTTGACCTGCATGGCCGGGCTCATGTCGCTGACTTCGTCAAGAAAAATGGTCCCTCCATCTGCAGCATGAAAGAAGCCCACGCGGGACTCCGTTGCCCCGGTAAATGCTCCCTTTACGTGCCCAAACAATTCGCTTTCGAGCAGCGCTTCCGGGATACCACCGCAATTCACGGGCACAAAGGGCGCCGAAGAGCGAGCGCTTCCGTAGTGGATGGCCCGCGCCGCCAGTTCCTTTCCGGTGCCACTTTCGCCGCTAATAAGAACGGTTGCCGAAGTACGTGCCGCCTTGCCTATTGCGACGAAGACGCTGTGCATAACCTCGGAGTCTGCGACAAAACCCTTGTGCACACCGACAACGCGTTCCTGAGCCACGTGTCCGGTCTTGCGAACCTTCAGCTTCTCGAGCACGCGCCGGACACCTGACAGAAGTTCCTCATCGGTGAAGGGCTTGGCCAGGAACTCCTCGGCGCCGGTCTTGACTGCATTGACGGCACCCTCAATGGAGGGATAGCCCGTGATCATCATAACTTCCGTGTCTCTGAAGTTCTCCCGGACATGCCGCACCAGGTCCAGCCCGCTAACCCTGGGCATCTTAAGATCCGTGATGACCAGGTCCAAAGCAGTACCGTCCAGAATCTCGATCGCCTCGGCAACACCCGGTGCCGTGAAGACCTGATATCCCGCCGCTGTAAGGTTACGCTGGAGCACCTCCAGCGTTGTCACGGAGTCGTCCACAACCAGAATGCGTTCTTTCTTCGGCCAAGATGGCATACTACACGTTTTCCTCCCCACAGTCGGCGTCACCCAAGGGTAGTCGAATTTCGAAACGGGTACCGCGACCGACATCGCTTTCCACGTCAACTGAGCCGCCGTGTGCGGTGACAATCCCGTGGACCACAGGCAAACCTAAGCCCGTCCCTTGACCAACATCCTTCGTCGTAAAGAACGGGACAAATATCTTTTCGAGAACCTCTTTGCTCATGCCGGCACCGGTATCTTCTACAACAAGGTACACGTTCGGACTGCAAAACCGCGTTTCAACTGTGATCCTGCCGGCTCCTGCCATGGATTGCAGGGCGTTGACAACCAGATTGACCAGAACCTGATTCAACTGAACGGGGTCGGCCGTGATTTCCGGCAGGTCCCCGGCAAGTGTCCGGACGAGTTCAACACCTTCTCGCGAGCACCGAGCCTCAAAGAAGAAAAGACTGTCCAGCACTATCTGATTGAGATTGACCCGGGTCTTCTTAGGCGGTCTTTGCCGAGCAAAGACCAGGAGCTTCTGTATAATCTCCCGCGCCTGCAATGAAGCGTCCTCGATCTTACCAATGTCCGCCACTACCGAAGCCGGAACTCCGGAGCATTTCTTTGCCAACTGGGCGAATCCCAGAATATTTCCCACGGGCTCATTCAGTTCGTGCGCCACCCCCGCAGCCAGCATTCCAATAGTGGCAAGCCGATCAGCATGCCTGAGCTGAGCATAGAGCTTCGATCTGTCCTCCTCTGCCTGCCGGCGCTCCACAATCAGCGCCACTTGTCGAGCCACTTCGTCAATCAGATTTCGCTCTTCCTTCAGAAACGGCCCCTCATCAATCTCCGGCTTCTGTTCTGCGTACACTATCTCAACAACCCCCCTCGGTCGGCCATCTACCACTATGTTCGCCGTCTGTTTCTGACCGCCCTCATGGAATCCCGCTGCTTGATACACAGTGTCGTCCAGCGTGATTCGGGCCGAGGCTGTTTCAGGATACTGCCAGGCACAAGGCAGCAGTTCAACAACGCCTTGGAGGACTTCTTCGAGGGATGTGCCGGGGCGCCCTGCAATCTGAGCAATGCCGTAGAGGCAAGTCAGCTCTTTGACGCGCTCACGCAACGCCAGTTTCTCGGAGTAAGACAATTGGCCTTTAGTCATCAGAGTCTCCGGACATCCGGAAAACCGCAGAGTGACGCACCTCTGCTCCGTCTTCCTATGCCATGAATATACCTCGTCCTATGGCCGCCTGTCAATGCGCACGACGCACGCTTTTTCGACGACAGTCGCTGAAGAGAACCTTCGGACAGCACGGGCCTATGCCGTGAAGGTTTTCGCTCTCACACATCGTCTCGTCGCGTGACAGAGAGAACTCGATAGCCTGGAGTTGTGGGTAACGGCAGTAGAGTAGAAGCTCATGCAGAAATGATAAAGGGCTGCAAGCGTCAGAACTCACAGCCCTGTTGAAACTCAAGTTGTTATCCGTTCTACAATGTTCTGCGTCTTCGGAGCCAGCCGACGAGACTCACACCGATGCTACCCAGCAGAATAGCGCCAGGGGCAGGAATGGCCGCGTATTCCAGGTCATCCATCACCCAAAAGGCCGCACCATCGGAGACAACAACGGAGGAGATGCCACTGGCCGAGACACTGAGCGTGTAAATGGTAGTCAGACCGCCGCTGGTGAAGGAGTCCGTCGCTAGGACCGACCCCGTACCACCGGCGCCATCATAGGCGGTCATCGTGATTGTTTCACCGAGGGCGGCCTTGAACAGGGCCTGTGCGGTGAGGATCGGGACGTCCCAGGTAATCGTGCCTGCGCCTTCGACCAACGTATGCACACCCCACTCGCCGTTAATGGTGTAGGCAGGGGCGCCGCCGGCCCACTCGTGGAAGACCCACGGCGCGTCAAATGTAAGGCCAGCGTAATGTGTGGCTACCGGGTCGTGCCAGCCGGTGGCATCCTCGAAGTCAATTTTTGTGCCGGCATCAGCGGCTGTGACACCAACACAAATGACAGCTGCGACAATACAAATCAATCGCTTCATCTTTCGCCTCCTTCCTAGAATACAAAACTCGACACAACTAAGCCGCGGTCCACGGCAAGGCCCTCTTGCGACGCGTGGGCGCAATGAACAGCAGCTCTCACGCTCAAAGGTTTGCGTCTAACACCTCGCCCACAAAGCAACAGCAAAAAAGGACAAGCGTAAACGCCGCTCTCGCCTAAACGGGTCGCGACAATAACAGATTGCCGCCTCCATCTGTTATCGAGAGTGTGTTCGCGGTCACAAGCGCGCTCGTCATTGACGACGCACTGACTTACAGCCCTTCTGAAACTCAAGCTGTTATCCGCTCTACAATGTTCTACGTCTTCGGAGCCAGCCGACAAGGCTCATGCCAATACCGCCCAGCACAATAGCGCCAGGGGCAGGAATCACACCGTCCGCCTGGCCGTAGGACACAGCGTCAAAGCCGACATTAGGTTCCCCGCTGGCATTGAACGTGATCGAGGTGAGTCCGGCCAGGTCGATCACGCCCCAGAACGATGCCACGTCGGTGCCAAGGACGATCGTGTCACTGACACTGCCCCCGATTGTCACGGTGCTGCCGGGGTTGCTCGCGATGTCCAAGCCAAATGCCGTGATTGGACTGGCAAACGAGAAGAACGTGGCAATGCTGTCTCCATTGTCGTCGTAGCCGAGCGCCCCGGTGCCGTCGGTGATCGCCCCGTCAACAACACCGGGAAAATCCCGGAGTTGCCCGAGGGCATTAACGCCAAGCGTTTCACTTACGGTGAAACCGGCGAAGACGATGGTCTCGGCCACCGGAAAGTCAGCCTCAAAGCTTTCAAAGTTCAAACCGCCTCCCGCAGCCACGTCGAACGAAGGTCGATCGGTAAAGTAAACCGGTGCCGCAAGGGCCGGCGACGCTACAACGGCAAGACAAACAGCTACTATCGCACTACCTACTATAAGTTTCTTCATCCCTTCTCCTTTCGTAGAGTCCATCAATAGCGTGACGCGCACCTGAGCAGGGTGCTCTTGCGCCCCGGGTGCACACACTTAATTCAGTTTTTCAAATTGTTCAACCCTCTTACAATGTTCGGCGTCGTCGCAGCCAGCCGACAAGGCTCATGCCGATGCCGCCCAGCACAACAGCGCCCGGCGCGGGGATGGCGGTGCCGCTGATGCGGAATGCCGCCATTGTCTCGCCAAGACCGATCCACCATGGCCCGGCGCCCTCTTTCACTGCACGCAGACCGATGACGGCCGGCTCGGATCCGTTCCAGGCTGCGTGGGTACCGGCGATCGGCACAGAGGCGATCAGCCAGTACTTGGTACCCGGAGTCAGAAGCGGGTGCAGCGCGGAATTGCCAAGGACAAGAGGGCTGGCCGCAAAGGAGCCCATGGCATCCACGAAGTGGAATGACTCGATGATCGCGCCAGGCTGCCCCCCGGCGTCGTCCATCAGCCAGACGTCGAGCTGGTTCGTTCCCGTAACCAGGCCAACTGCGACCTCAATAGTATCGAGGTTGTACGGTGTGCCACCTCCGATCACAAACTGGTTTCCCTGGTCGTAGTCGGTAGCAGTGCCGATCGTGTATCCCCAAGTGTGACTGTACGAGTCACCGGGACCCAATGTGCTGAAGATCGGGACCGCATTTGCCAGGGGTGCACCGGCAGCCAACGTCAGGGCTACTACGGCAACTATCATTGTTCTTTTCTTCATCCTTTCTCCTTTCCATTCGCGTTGTTGTGAAAAAGCAGTCTCTGTTGACGTCGCCAGCCCAAGTGCGCAGCACGGAACCGCTGTTGCGGTGCGCCCTTGGTCGCGTTGCCCTCCATAGCAATTCGGTCCATCCTCCGGGGGCGAGCTCGACAGGCAAAATGAGATGCTGCCAACACTCCTCCTTCAATATGCGTGGATCATACCACATTTCGGGTACGAAAGTCAAGAGTTGTTTCTGCGCATTCTCGGGAGAAGATGTGATTCTGCACTCTCTGCCTTACCCGACGGGCAGTGGGACGGCCGGCGATTGGCCCATTCGGCTACCCTCAGGACATGCTTTGAATTGGCTTTGTTTTTCCGGCCCGCCAAGGGCGGCCTGTTCTCATAATCCTTTCCTCCAAAAACGTTTGCGTTCATTTGGGCAGGCTCAAATTGGCTTTGTTTTGCAAAATTGTCTAGGATTCTGTGCTTCGTCCTAAGGACTCCCTATGTGGTGCTTCGAGTTTCCGGCCGAGGGCCGGCGATTTGCTTTGAATTGGCTTTGTTTTTTCCGGGCTCCAAGGCCCATTTTATCCTCGTAATCCTTTGATAGGACTCCGTTTGCGCCCATTTGGGCATCTCGGAAATTGGCTTTGTTTTTTCAAATCCCCCCAAGAATTGTCCGCCCGATCGCTCGCGTGTTGCGTGTTGCGCATCGCGTATCTCGCAGCTTCTGTCTCCTTGCTTCGGCCTCCTGCCTTCTGTCTCCTATCCTTTCACCATTCATTCTACGCGCATTCTACAGCACGGCAGGCCGGTTGTAAAGCTAAATCTTTTATTTTCAGCAGCTTACCGCGGAATTGCCCCGTGAGATATGCCGTTAATAAGGAATTAAAGGTGTCCGGGGGGAATTAAAGGTGTGCGCCTGCCCCATAGGGAGTACATTTTTCGAAAAGTTGTGGTTGCTAATGATGGGTTTTGGCGGAGGGCGGCGGGTGCCTGCGGCGAGCGCGCGTTTTTGACTACTGCCGGCGGGATTCGAGCCGGCGAATAACGGCTCTGCAAACCATCGCCTCAGAATCGCAAGACGAAACACTCCATGGCGGATAGTGCGCATGAGTCCGCCAAGCTCGCTGGAGGTTATATCGCCTGAAGGCTTGAGGATGGTGGGAGAATTCTGAAGGAGGGTGCTTGTTTGCCCTCGCAGGGAGCGGCAAAAACAAAGGGCTGCAAGTCTGAGGACCCACAGCCCTGGTCAAATTCTTGTTTTGTAGATTCTGCTACAGAGTTTTGCGGCGTCGCAGCCAGCCTACAAGGCTTACGCCGATACTGCCGAGCAGGATGGCCCCGGGAGCGGGAATCACCGCCCGGCCGAACTGAACGTCATCAATTGCAAAAGCGTCGTTCAGGACCGTGCTCGGTCCAATTTGGATCCATGCAATGTCTGCAACGGGTCGCATAAAACCAACATACAGCCCAGGTGGTGTGTCGCCGTCGAAGATCGTTAAGCTTTCGAGGAGCGCATCCCCTGTGTCGTAGGCGGCGACCGTGTAGTCTCCCAATGGCGCTGTATCGGAGAAGAACGCCTGCACCCGACCGACCAGAGAATCAAAGGTCAGCGTAATGCCCGCCACGGTCGGGTATGGAGCCCCACCGGTAGTGCTTCCGGTGAGAACGCTGACTCCCGAGCTGGGTGCGTATCCGTAGAGCATCGGACTGTTGTCAATCATGGGCGTTCCGCCGTCATGTTGTCCGAAGGTCACGCCGGGATACTGAGTTGAGATTAAAGTGCCTTCGGCCAGACCCTCGAAATCAATGACAGGCCCTCCCGTCAGAACGGGAACGTATGATTTGATGGGGGCCGCCCACGAGGTTCCAACAAGACACAGAATTCCACAAGCTACAACAAGACAATATCTTTTCTTCATGACTATTTGCCTCCAAACCCTTGTAACATGTTTCAGTTTTTTGGTCAGAACTATCGTTCTCACTGGCTTTCTCCAGACAGCTGACCACCGAGTCCCTAACTTGTTAAGGACTGTTTTGTTTGAGCCGAGTGTCACCTCCTCTCTAAGTGATATTGGGCCGAAGCATGTGCACCTGGTGATAGAGTGTACACGCACAGTGCGTTTGCATGCCTGACGGCCCAGCCAGCATCTATTGGTAAGGTTCCTCCTCCCATGAGAGGCCAGCCGTAACGTGGTTGATCTTACCTTCCGGATGAATAATCCAACAACAACTATTATCCCTCACAAAGGGCACCATGTCAACAGAAAAGGCTTTGCCACCGAAACCCACCGCAACGGTTTGAATGACATTACTCCACGAGCATGGACCTGTAGCTGCGGTTCTCGTTGCGCCCATCAAAGTTGATACCAATTCGTCCGTTGCCGTGAATCCAGACTGTATGTGTAATGAGCTGGTTGCCCGCCTCAAAACCGTCTCCGCCGAGCTCGACGGGACAATTCGGAAAATAGAGCGTACCCTGTAGGTCAAAGTCGCTTGTACCGATGATGCGAGCCTCCGTAGTGTTGTTGCGGTCTTGCCATATGCTCACGCCCGGCACCCCGTTCACTGTGTCGGGATGACCGGGCGGCGTTATGTGGAGAACGGGAGTACCCGAGATGTCGACCTTGCCATACACCCCGTTATCTGACGCCGTTACGAAAAATTGCACGTTGTCACCGGTGAAAGTGGTCGTGCCCTTGATCACCAAGCCCGGTGGATTACCACCGCCGCTACTTCCGCCACCTACCGCGTAGAGTCCGGGCTCCAGAACCCAGGTGCCACCGGTCAGGTTGAAGCCTCCCGGATAATATCCGGGCTGCAGCACCTGCGGGCCCACCATCGTGTTGGGGTCGTATATGACGGTCTCCGTTCCCCAGCTGGTCAGAGGCGGCACGGGTGGGGCAGGCTGTTCGAGATGGCCAAGCGGGTCCGGAATCGCCAGCGCGTGCTGGTTTACCGGAAAGTCGACCATCGTCCAGTCGAAGCCGGGGTCAACCAGGCCACACACGTTTAGCTCATCGGCATTCGCATTAAAGGCGCCCCCGTCAATGAGTACGGCCCACTTGCGTGCTTCAAGCTCTGAATTAACCTGGATGTCGCCGTCATTCACATCCACCAGAACGCTCCCGGTGATTCTCAGTCCCGTGCCATCGGGAGCAAGCGCAATCAAGCCTGCGCCGCCCGAGCCCAGCCCAATTGCAATCGCATATCGCCAGGCGCCAACGCTGTTGACGTCGGCGATAGATCCAAAGGCAAGAGGCACGGGACCATCCGGCCCACCCTCAATTCGCCGGGTGACGACCTTGACGGCATTGGGTGCGGCCAAACTCGGTTCGAATATCCCGGTCTGTCTGAAGTACCGGCCGAGGACAACGTCGCCGTCGGGATGGTTGCTGGGATTATCGAGGACTGTAACAGGCACACTGTCGGCCTTGTTTCCGGTCGCGATCACCGTGGCAAACTGCCTCGCAGCCAACTGGTCAAACTTCACATGTTGAGCGCCCGCAAGGGCGGCTGCGTCCGCGGCATTTTGAAGTTGGTGGGCAACGATAGCTACTTTCGCCGCATCGAGGCCCAGGCCCACAAATACAAGCATCAGCACCAGGAAAATCGCGACCCAAATTATCGCAATTCCTCTTGACCGATATCCACTTGCCCCAGCCGGTACAGTCTTTCTCCGTTCCAGATTTCGCCGATTCCCTCGCACGCACATCACCCCCACAGTAGTCGTACCCCGTTGCTCGCGTCCGAGCGGATTGCTGCCAGCGCCCACCATCGTCGCCGCCTCCCTGCTTTAGCGTCTCGCCCAAGTATCACCCTCAAGCGATGCTGACAGCCCTGTTGAAACTCTGTTCGGCCGACACCGTCACAGCATTCTGCGTCTGCGCAGCCAGCCGACAAGGCTTACACCGATACTGCCGAGCAAGACCGCACCTGGAGCAGGAACGGCGGCGATGGCGACGTCATCAACAAGCATGCCGATGTTGTCTCCACCGTCTTTGGCAAAGCCTTCGAAGCTCACTGTCAAATGTGATGATGTGTCCGGGACAGAGAAGTCCACTGAATAAGCAGTGAAGCCCTGGTCCCACGGCAAGCTGTACGTTTCGCTAAACAGCACATTCCCGGCTGTGAGGCTACCGGCAGTTGAACCATTAACCTCGACCGTGACCATGTCCAGCGCTTCGTGCCCGTATTTGGCGGGATCCCAGTAGCACCCGGCAAGCGAAAACTTCAGGGTGTAAAGACCCGGATCAGCAGGGATGCGCATTGACGTTATCTTTCCGGCATCCAGCGATGATCCGTCCATATCCACATACAGACCATGGCCAGGATACCAGTCATAGTCTCCGTTGCCGATTAGATCCACGGTGGGATCGACCAGCGACCATTGAGCAAACGCGTCATAGTTCAGGGCAAATCCGCCGCCATTCTCGGCATCGAAATTATCCGAGAAGATGACATCGGCCCAACTCGCACTGGCACATGTCAAGAACAAACCCGCTGCTGCACACAATGTAATCAGTCTCTTCATCACGACACCCCCTAAATCTGAAGTGAATCAAAATCCCTTCACCATACAAGGCGTCCAGCCTGGAATCCGTGTCCCCTTTCAGTAGAGCAGTAGTGTACCATTTTGTGGTGACTATGTCAAGCGAAATTGGGTCGACGTGTCGACAAGTGAGAGCAAATTCGTTACACCATCGTAACCAGTTCACCAATGACCTGATTATCGGATGCCGGGGCACAACACCTGCTAAGAAACCCGGTAGCACCGGCGTAGCACACAGTACCAGCCCCCGCCATCTTGCCGTGCAAGGCCGTTCAGAGGCTATAGAACCGACGATCTCCCATCCTTCGGACAAGTGCTCTTTTGGATCATGGTCAAATGAACATATGATGCTTGAGGCCGCGTATTGGTCTGTATGAGAGCCGAAAACAATGGATACTGCGAGACGAGTCAAGAAGGCTGAGGAGAAGGTCGGTGTGAACAAGGAGGCGGCGGTGGCCCCGGCAATGGCAAAACAGAACGGAGAGGAGGGGATTCGAACCCCTGGTACGGGCGTATACCCGTACGACGGTTTAGCAAACCGTTGCCTTAAGCCGCTCGGCCACCTCTCCAAGCAACTGCTCAATAATCTACATCCTACCCGGCCGAATTGCAACAAGATAACCGATAAAATGCGTTTTCCCGTCGGCGTGTTCCGCAAGCGGCGGCGAGCGTGTCGCAAACTCGAACGTGCACGAACCAGCTCCGCAGCCGAGCCGAGCTTTGCATTCTTAGAATCCCGCCCCCTGAACGCCCCGATTACTATTTCTGCGGCACAGCTTCTCGATATCCCGCGCGACAATCTCGGCGATTATCAGCGACTGCTCAAAGGCAACCGGCACCGGCTGCCCAATCGCATAGTCCATTGCGCGGTCCCTCGCCGGCTTGCTCGGAGTCTGAACTTTCCTGCCGGGGCCCCTCCTCGTTGTCGCAGTGGATCTGCGCTGCTCGGCCATAATCTTCTCGGCCAGGTCGAAGCTCGGCACCTCGGCTGTCCGCCGCTTTGTCTTCGGGCTCGCGGCAGGCGCGTTGCGCCCGGACGCCGGTTCTTGCGCGCCAAGCTGTTCGATCGCGTCGGCGGCGGGCTGTTTGCGCTTCTTTCTGGACGATGAAGTCGCCTTCTTGGCGGCCTTGGCTCGGCGTTTCTTCGGGCCTTGTTCAAGCTTGTTGCCGTATGGCGGCATGATGTCTTTCGCTCGAAGAACGCCCGCATCGTCCTGGGGTGCCTCGTCCGCGCTTCCGTTGTCTGCTGCCTTATTCACCACCGGAGTCTCCTCTAACGGATTTTTGGTTCAGCCATAATGCTACCAGAACTCGCTGCTGTTTTCCACTCTCTCTAACTGATAAGCAACTCTGCAACCGCATTGCTTCGAGGTCGAATGCCTGCCTCCGGGAATACGACAGATTCGAGCCCCAGCTGGGCACGGTCTACAAACGTTCCACATAGGCGTAGTATGCCCCGCGAGAGTCGCCCGTCTCATCGGCAAACCACGTCTGCAATCGCGTCTTGCCGGCCTTCAGTGTCACACGGAATGTCACTTCCGCGGCTTCGTCCGGGATCGGCTTGGTCACATCGGCATCGGCAATCTTGATCCGCGCAGTTGTCGCACTGATGGCCCTGCCCTTGGAAATGGCCGCTGTAATTGGCCTGTTGACTTCTACGGGCCAGCGGCGCAGGGCTATCTCGTACGTGCCATCCCGCTCGACCTCAACCGCCCAGAAACCGTTGGCCTTGCTGCCGCGGAGGACGGCCCCCTGGCTCCACGCCGGGTTCGGACTATGCCAGTCGTGGGACATCAACCGAGTGGGATTCTGCTTGCCGGAGCCAATTACTATCTCGCAGTAATCATCGAAGCCCTTTGATAGGTCGGCCCACCATCGCTCGTAGGATTCGCGAAGCTGCCCAACCACAGCGGGATGACCGTCGGCAACGTCATTCTTCTGCGCGGGGTCGGCTTTAATGTCGTACAGCTCCTTGCCGTTGATCAGCCGCCAGCGGTCAGTCATGACCGCGCTTTTGCGCCACTTTTCGGGACGCTCGATACGCTGTGAGTGAACAAGCAGCGTACGGTCGGGCCACCTGCGGGCCCTGCCTCTGAGCAACCGGACAAGACTGGCGCCGTCAAACTTCACGCCCCCGGGTCTCTCGAGTCCGCACAGACCAATCAGCGTCGGCAGCACGTCGACGTGGGCGGCGAGCCGTTCTACGTCCCTGCCGCCAGCCAAGTCGCCGCCGGGCCAGCGGATGAAGAACGGCACGCGATGGCCGCCCTCATACTCCGAGCCCTTCTTTCCGCGCATGCCGGCGCTATGGCCGCCGGAGGTCCCGTTGTCGGTCATAAAGATCAGGACAGTGTTCTCTTCCAGGCCCCATGCCTTGAGCCGCTCCATCAACCGGCCCATGTTCTCGTCGATATTCGTGATCATGCCGTAGAAATTGGCTTGCCTGTCCGGCACGCCCTTGTCCCTGTAGGGCTTGCTGTACTTGTCCGCGACGTTGTAGGGGCCGTGCGGTGCATTCGTCGTCAGGTAGCAGAAGAAAGGCTGGTCCCGGTTGGCCTCGATGAATCTCAACGCCCCGTCAAACCATACGTCCGTGCAGTAGCCCGCGAACTTCTCCAGGCGACCGTTGTGCAGGTAGGTGTCGTCAAAGTAGTCGTTGGCCCAGTAGTCGGGCCCTTGTCCAACGCCGCCTCCGCCGTGGATCAACACCTCGTCGAAGCCGCGGTCTTGAGGCCGATACGGGTAGTTGTCACCCAAGTGCCACTTGCCGAAGATGCCCGTGCGATAAGAGTTGGCAGAAAAGACGTCCGCCATCGTCACTTCATGCCGGCCCAGCAGCGACCGGCCCATAATCGTATGCCAGACGCCCGTCCGCGTGGAATAGTGTCCGGTCATCAGCGCCGAACGCGTCGGCGAGCAGGTCGGATCCACGTGAAAATCCGTCAGCCGGACGCTCTCGCCGTGGAGCTTGTCCAGATTCGGCGTCTTGATGACCGGGTTACCGTGGCAGCCAAGGTCGCCGTAACCCTGGTCGTCGGTAATCACCAAAATCACATTGGGCTTCTTCCTTCCGACCCGCTGTGCCTGGGCCATGCTGTCACCGCCAGGCAGCACCGCCAGCATCTCTGCGGAGGCGGCCGCCAGCCCGACCGTCCTGATAAACTCTCGTCTGCTCTGCGTTCGCATCGCACGTACCCTCTCTGACCCGCCCCGCACATTCACGGCATTTGCGCGTCAACTCGGTCCTGCAGGACCTATAGAGAACTGTGTGAAATCGCTGAGTCTCGATTCTTCTATCAGCGAACTCACGTCCTTAACGGTTACGGCCTTGATGGCGCTGACATCTTCAGCGATCGAGCGATAGTTATGCAGATACGTCCAGTTGAAACCGAGATCAACCAGCCGGCCCATGGGCAGTTCGTTCTTGATCACAAGCGCGCTGAGAATCTTGTTCTTTGACTTCTCCAACTCATCTTCAGTGACGCCGTTTTCAGCCAGGTCGCCGAATATGTTCCCGACGATATCGAGCACCCGCGGGACATTTTCGCTGCTGCACCGAATGTAGCTGTAGAATGTCCCGGTTCCATCCATCGGCCCGAACTGCATGGTAGCCCCTTCGGCCAGCGCCTTATCAACAAGCTCCCAGTAGAACCGTGATCCGACATCATCGCCGACAACCGCCGCCAAGAGCGAGGCGGCAAACCTCTTCGGGTCCTGCGCCGAGACGCCCGCGTTCATCAGGCAGATGTGCTCACAAGACAGATTCTGCTTTTCGATTCGCTCTTTCTTCTTGCTGCCCCCATAGTCTTGTAGCTCCCTCTCCACAGTCTCCGTTTGCCACTTGCCGCACGGCTCTTCAGCAATCGAGCAAAGCTCGTCCCAGTCAAAGCTGCCCGCACAGGCCAACACCATATTGTTGGGCGCGTAACGTCCTGCAAAGTAGCTGCGCATCTGCTCGGCCGTGAGGCCGTCGATACTCTCCTCGCTGCCGAGCACGCTGTTGCCGCAGGGGTGAGAATCGAAATGCAGGCTCCTGCACCTATCCATAACGTCAAAGCTCGGCAGATCCTTGTACATCGCGATCTCTTCTTTGATTACATCTTTTTCAATGTTGAAATCGTCATCGCGAAGGGCCGGCCTCATCAGCTCTATCCAGAGCCCCGTCACCTCGCCCAGATACTCCGGCAGAACAGCCGCGTAGTAAACGGTGTTCTCCTCGCTGGTAAAGGCGTTGAATTGTGCGCCGGTCCTGTCGAATGCCTGGTTGACATCGAGGGCGCTCAGCTTCTCGGTGCCCTTGAACAACATATGCTCGAGGTAGTGCGATACGCCGTTTATCTGCGCCGTCTCATCCCGCGCGCCGGTCCTGACGAAGAAACCCACCGCCGCCGATCTAGCGGAGGGGTTGATCTCGCCGATCAAATCCAAACCGTTCGCTAATGTTTTCTTTTTGAATTCCATACAAAGCGTCACCCGACTGTCACATGCTTGGGACCGATCGTCACCACGGTGAAGTCTTTGAACTTGTTGTTTCGCAGAAATCCCGTTACCGAATCGACGGTGGTGGCCTCGATGTTGTCCTTGATTTCGTCCAGGCTCCTGACCCTGCCCAGCATGTAGTAGTCGGTTCCGATTCCCCCGGCCCTGCTGCTGGACGATTCACTCTGCAAAATCAGAGAGCTCTTGAGCCCGACCTTTGCTCTTTGGATTTCCTCCTCGCTGATTTGGTCGCCGAGCCGGTCGAATTCCCGGACGACTACGTCGAGCGTTTCCTGAGCCTTATCCGGCGTTGTCCCCGCGTAGCACGCCACGCCGGCCGCCCCTTTCAGCCCGTGGTACCGCGCGCCAATCGCATAGCAAAGCCCGCGCTTCTCTCGAACTTCGGTGAACAGCCGAGCGCTCATCCCGCCGGATAGAACCGACACGGCCACCCTGGCGTTGTAGTAGTCCTCGTCGCCCGGCTTGACGGTCCCGGTCATCAGACCGATGTGCACCTGCGCCCCCTCATTGTGTATGTGCGTGTACTTGCCGGCCCGCGAGCCAAGTGCGACCGGCTCAGTGGGATTCTGCCGGCCCGTGTCAAATAGGCCCTCCATCTGTCGGCAGATACTCTCGAAATCGTACTTGCCCGCCACCGAGAAAATCGTCTCGGCGAGGTTTAAATCGTCGGTCACGATCTGCCGTGTCTGCCCGGCCGTCAAGGCCCCAAGCTCGGCAATATCTCCGACGGTGCTTCGGCCGAGAGGGCTCGGATAGAACTGCTCTCGCAATTTCAGCATGACCTTCTGCCGCGGGTCATCGTCCAGGGCCCGCACGCCCTCGATAGCCAGTTGCCTGGCTAAGTCGAACTGGTCCTCGTCGAGGCTCGGCCTCAGCACGACGTCCGCGTGCAATTGCAGGGCCTTCGAGAGGTTGCTGGCCTCAAGAGCCGCCCCAATAGTCATGTGAGAGCTGCCGACCGAGGCGGCCCGGTGCAGGCCCAACCCATCCAGCGCATCGCTGAGCTGCCTGCTTGTCATATCGCCGGCTCCGCGGAAAATCCAATCGACGATAACGTTGCCGGCCCCGCAGCAGCCCTCCGGCAGCACAGCAGCACCCGCAGGTAGCATAAACCCGAAGGCCACCGATTCGACGGCCTCCATCGGCTCGCCGAGCAGCACCATCCCGTTTTTCAGCGTGTGTTTGTCGAGTCTTTCAGTCATATCCGGTCTTTACCGTATTACCCCAGCCAATTAGGTAGCGATAGTGCCCGGCATATTATCACCTTTCCACCCCCCTGCCCAGAACAATTCCGCCGAAAACCCGGGAACGTCAAAGGCATGGCTCGTTGACCCCTGTGAGATAGGCCCTCAATATCCTACTGGTTGAAGCGTAAGGCGTGGGGTGGGGCACGCCTCACCGATCGCCAGGCCTCGACAGTCCCGCCATTCCCGGGCGTCGCAATACCTCCGACATTGGCAGACAGAATGGCATTCTGTTGAGGAGCCTCATCGCTCCAGAACGATCAATCCGTCTTTCTGTAACGCAAGGAGCAGATCGGTGAAGCCTTCCTCCATCACCCGGCGTTCGAACGCAGCGACAGGGTCGTGATCGCCGTGTCCGAACTCGTCGTTAAGGAATTCGTTTACGACTTGTTGTGAGCCCCGGTGGCCGTCGAGCCTGTCCAACAAACGCTTAAACGATGCGTTGACTTCGACTGAATGGCCGGCAGCATTTCTCAGAACGTAGGACTCTTTGGGAATCTCATAGTGATCTATTGTTACGTCGTCTGCCAAAGCGAGGATGCTCCCTGAGCCGCAACGGTCATGGTGCACATTGTTGTCCACTGAATCATTCCCACACAAATTCCCGTCGAGCGCAACCGAGAATGCTGTGCATCCTCCCTGGCATTCCCACGTAGTCCGGTATGAGCAGTCGTAGCATTTGTCCAGTGCAAATACCTGGGTCTGGTACGGTTTGAAAAACCTGGAGTAGTAATCTTGGATTTCCCCAAGTGTTTCGAATTCGTCTAATCTTCTGTTGCACAGCGTGGAAAGGCAAAAGCAGCACCAAACGGTGAGGTCAGGTCCAATATCAATTATGGGTCTACACCGAGCGTTCCGCGTCAGATCAAGCACACCTTTGAGAATGAGTTCGCCGACCTGTTCATAGGTGAACATACACAGCGGGATGGCATTGTCCAACTGAACGCCGACACCTCTATCTTCCGCCCGCCGCACAAAATCCATTATGAAGGTTGCCATCTCGTCGTACTCATGGATGTCCAGATGTGCGTTATCTTCTCCTATAACCGGCAGGGAGAAACTCAGGCGGATCCGTCGAATTTCATACGTCGTAGTCAAATCAAAGATGTACTCGTATTTCGGCTCCTTCTCGAAAATATTGAAACTAAGTGAGACACCTTTGCGGCCGGCCAGGGTGTTCAAGTTATTCTCCATTGCGGTCCAGAGCCTGGATGGATAATTCTCCGGATGATCAATGTTCAGTAGAAAAAGTAAACTGTTAGGTGATATACGGGCAAACAGCTGGTTGTATTCTGCGTCCCATGTCGCATTGGTGAGCAAGTCGATACGCATGCCTTCATTCAACGCAAGCTTCACAATATCCGGGAAATGCGGGTGAAGTGTCGGTTCCCCGCCCATCATGCGAAAGATCGGATAGTCGGAGCGCTTCAAGAAGTCTATGACCTTCTCAACATTCTCCATTGACATAGTCTGACTTGGCTTTTGAACCATCCTCTCCCTGGCGAAGCAGTAGCCGCAGCGGAGATTGCACAGCGTTGTTAAGAGTATATTTGCCAAATTGCACCCTTCGCAAACTAAGCGCACAGCTTCCGGGAACACCAACACGCGTGCAGGTGTGATGTATAGTCGAAGCTCAACGAAACTCAGTTGCCTTTCTCTAACGGTCGGTAATTACTCCGCCTTCCTGGCTCCTCAGCAGGCCGAGATTTCGATTCAATCGGTGCTCTGCTATCCGGCGTAAAGGAGGAGGCGGGTACTTTATCCAGTCAGGGTCAGGGCGGATGATGCCCTCAAGCAGATCTATTAGCTCCTGCCGGAGCCAGACTGTTGAGGGATAGCAGACCTTCGGATCACACCGCCAGACCCGACCAAACTTGACTTCGTTTGCCAACTCGACGAAAGCTCCGAGCTTCGTCAGCCGCTCTGCCTCGCGCGGTCCCAACTCAATGCCCCACTCCTTGGCTACCTTCTTGGGATTGTCAAGGAGCCTGAGCTTGAGGTGCCGGTCCTTGTGTGCAGCTTCGAACAGTTCCTGAATCTTGATATCTTCCCTTGATTTCGCCATTTGCAGTTTCTCCTTTCAGTTCTGTGATCTTCCGTCATCCGCTGACAAAGAACTTTCGCGGGCCCTATCAGACGAAGACACGCCCAAACCCGCCAAGAAATCCGACGGTCACGCTGACCGCTTGATCGCCTCCTTTACACGCCAAACACAATCTCAAGAACAAAGGAGAGCCCTATGTCAATCACAAAGAGCGAGAGGCAACTCTTTCCCCACGTCGCGTCAGACGATATCGTAGCTTCGACCTCTCTCCCGACAGAGCCCTCCTCAGCCACGTTCAAGGCAGGCTCTGAGCGTAGCCGCATGGGCTCCGAGCCCGGCTCATTCAGGGCAGGTCTCGCACAAAACCGCATCTCGCATCTCAGAGGTCGTATGTCATGGCCTGCGGCCGGACACCTAAGATTCAGGATTCATGTAAGTAGGCGTTCGCCGGGCGGCAAGTGTTGACGGAAAACCTGAAAAAAAGTCAAATTTTCTTATCTCATATCGGTGCACCGCCACTGCGGCCGTACGCGGGGCTGGAGCCAATTCGCGATGGGCCTGCGAGCAAACGAATTATCTCACTCAGTCCATTCTGACGGCGCGCCGGATGGGGATGGGCGGAGTGAGCATCTGGCCTTCTGCGGGGGAATCGTGGATTTTGCGCACCACGTCCATTCCCTCGACCACGCGGCCGAAGGCGGCGAAGCCCTGGCCGTCAGGATTGCGTTTGCCGCCGAAGTCGAGCTCCGGCTGCTCGCCCAGACAGATGAAGAAATGGTGCGTGGCTGTGTTGGGATCTGCGCGGGCCATAGATATCGTGCCGTCAAGATGATGCAGGCCGGTCTTACGCGTGCTCTCGATTGCGATTGGGGCAAATGCATCTTTCTGCCTCGCCGGATTCGCCTGGGCCTGGATCACCGCGATCTTCACGGCGTCATCAGGCTGATTCGATGCGGTCACGGTGCGGAAGAAGATGCCGTCTTTGTAGAAACCTTCGTGCACATAGCGCAGGAAGTTCTTGGTCGTGATTGGTGCACGCTTGGCATCGAGCTCAACCTCAATGTTGCCGACGGCGGTTTCGATGCGCACGCGCGGTTTGTCGGTCAGCGGCCGCTGGCGCCATCGAAATCGCGGCGCCTTAGTGGGGTCCCAGCCTGCAAGGTGGGCTCGGCCGGCCGCATCGCGATCCATGGGTTTGCGATAGCGCCACGGGCCGTCGCCGAGGACGCCGGTGCACAGCTTGGCCAGCTCGGGGTCGTATTGCTTCAGTTCCGCCCGCGTGTTGACGTGGCAATGGACGGCGTCGTTCTCGCGGTTGTTGTCGAACCAGCACTGCACGCCCTCCGCCCAATACTCCTTGCGGTTGATGATGGCGTAGGTGTCCGGCCAAAGACCACGCTTCTTGGCACTCTCATACGCGGCTTTCAGTCGCTCCTCGAAGGTCGGGTCGACCGCGATCAGGCCGGTCTCGTGCATGGCGTGCGCGAATTCATGTATCAGAATGTTCTCCGTAGAGTAGGGATCGCCCGGGAAACAAAGCAGATTCTCCTCTGCACAACTCACCGCCGGCGCTTGCGGGGTCGCGCCGAGACCGCGTGCACGGCGATCCCAGTAGCCCTTGGGCCTTAGCCGGCTGTGCTCGGGCACGTCGGTGGTGAACTCATTCCAGGCCATGACCACGAGCCGGACGTGATTGTCAGCCATGGCGCTGAGTATGTCGCGGCGATCCGCCAGCGCGTGGCGGACAATCCACGCGGCCTCGCGCAGTGCAAAGTCAGAGACGTTGGCCGAGCCCACAACAGGCAGCCCACCGACATCAAGGTACTTCTGATAGAACGGAGCAAGGTTGAACTCGCTTCTGATGGCGTCTGGAATGGGTCCAACGACCTCGCCCTGCTGTTTTGCAGCGAGGGCAACACACAGTGTCAAAGACAGGATGGCTACCTTTTGGGGTCTGTTCATAGCTTCTTAATATATCCGACGACCTATAAGAGGGCTATCTTCTATCGCATTGGACCATGCCGTGAACATAGCTAATTTGATTGCCCCTCATAGACGTAGCGTAGCTCAGCCGATGCGGACTCCCGCTAAAACGGCCCGGGCACGTAGGATATTTCTCCTACGGCCGGCACGTTGAAGGGAATGTAGCCCTTCTGCCAGTCCCACTGCACCCACCTGAGTGACGGATCATCGAGAGAGACGGAAAACCGAAATGCGACCTCCGTCGGCTGGTTGGCCTCGTCGAGGCGTTTGATTGCAACGGACAGCGACCCGACGTCTATCCGCTGGCCGGTCTGCAGCGGGTGGCTTGCGTCCCTCAAGGCGGCATTGAACTCCTCAAGAAAGTAGACCCAATGGCCGATAACATCATCCCGCTGCTCACTGAAAAGGATGCTCCCCGACCGAGCTCGCAGAGTAATCGCCCTGTCTTCGGTGCGGACCACCTCCAGCGGCGAGAACGCAGGGGCCAGCGCACGCAGGGACCTCGGGACGGGCCTGCCTTCAAGTACACTGACGGCGGGTAGCCCGGCAAGAAACAGGGGAACCGGTGCGTTGACTACGATTAGGTCCTGCTTCTCAACTTCCTCGGGCAAGTCCATTCTGAAAGTCGCTTCCGCCAACCGCATGAATCCACGATAGTACTTCGGAATCAAAATCCTGCCAAATACGCCCCCCAGCAAGTTTGCCAACAGCAGGACTGCGCAGCACGCCCACGCCGATGCGCTCCACAGACGCCACTTCGGCAGAGCATCCTTTCTGATCAGGCCCGCGACGAACTGAGCAACCAGACCCATCGCGCCGACACCGACAAACATCAGGTTCCGACTCGACGCCATGCACGCGCAGATCGGGACGGTGGCGAATACCATGCCCAGTAGCCAGAAGAGCAACAGGCGGTCCTTGACAAGCAAGGGCAGCAGCACGATCAGCCACAAGGTGAGCAGACCCGCCGCAGATAGTAGTATCTTGAACCTGACCGAATGGTTGAAGCAGTAATACATGTCCGCCGAAGGCCCGACTAATTGCCCGAAGAGCAGGACCGGCAAGCGCTCGAGCATCGCCGCCGCAAACCGCAAAGGCTCGCTGCCGGGGTCAATGTACATGCCGCTGCCGTACGCGCCGTAACCCAACGAACCATAGACGACCCGCCAGATGACTATCAGCACAAGATAGGGAACCAAGCTCATGATTCTCTTGCGCCAACCGTCACGATCCAAGGCCAGTGCATAGGCGGCGAGGTAGGCCAGCGTCGCTATGCCCGCCTCGGCGGACAGCAGCGACAAGGCAAGGAACAGAACGGGCGCAACCGCATACTTGGCCTGCTTTAGCTGCCTCCACCGGTCGTGCATGAGCACGGCCACCATCCCGAAGAACAGGGCCATCAGGGTATTTCGGTTGGCCATGAATGCGACCGGCATGTAATAGCTCTCATCCAGCACGTAGAGCAGTCCCGCGAGAGCCGCCGCCCACACGGGTCCCATCACTCGGCGGTAGAGAACAGTCAGAGCAAAGACGACGGCCGCGAACCACAAGATGCTGTGGGCATGCTGTAGCGGCCCGCTGTTCGGGAAAAGCTGGTAGTCGAGCCATATGCTGAGACTCGCCAGCGGCCGCCAGAACGAGGCCCTGATCTCCGGGTACATCCACCACGGCGCAACCTGGGCTATGAGCTCCTGGACATGGCCCTTATGGCCGAGGAAGGCATACAGCTCGGACATCGCGGTAGAGAGCTTGCTCGCATCCCGAAAGATCACACTCAATTCCTGGAGCCGCTCGCTTACTTCGGGCGAACCAAGCATCCGGAGCCGGAATGTCATGTCGTCAAGGAACCAGCCGTGCCACAGAGATGGCAGCGAAACCGCTACCGCAAGAACAGCCAGCAGCAGCACTACCTGCCGATGCTCGGCGCCCGCACGCACCAAAGCCCATATCTTATGCCGCACTATCACCTCCGCACCAAATGTCTCCTATGTAGATCATTCTCCTGCAGGCGGGAACGGCCCTTCCAGTATAACGCTCTCGCCTAACTGCGGAACCTCAAAAGGCAGGAACCCGGCCCGCTCCCCGCGGTGCTTCCACCACAGCCATCGCAGCGACGGATCGTCGAGAGCAACTTCAAAGTCGAACCGAACCTCGTTCGGAAATCCATCCTCGGCTACGGACAATACTTCCGCCGAAAATTCCGCAAGCTCGACTCGCTGGCCAATCTCGAATACCTCTCTATTACTGCGAAACAGAGCATTGAGAATATGATACCAGTATACAAAACTCGGCCTCACATCCTTCCGCGATTGGTCGACCGACAGCAGGCTCCCACCCTTCGACCGCACGCGCAGAGTTCGCTCGCCGATTCGGGCCACCTCCAGCTCGCGAAAGCCGGGGGCAAGCACACGAACGACCTTCGGCAACGGCTTGCCCTCATAGCATCTCATATATGGCAGCTCCAGGAGCAGAAACGGATGTGGGGCGTTGACAACGATAACACTCTTGTCCGGTAGATCGGGCTCGGCCCCAATGTCAACCGATGCGCGGAAGAACTTGTCAGCGAACGACAACGTCATGGGCGACGTTATCCTTCCCGCAAGCGCTATCGGAACGTGCATAAACAGTAAGGCAACACACATGATCCACGTAGGGACACGGTACATACGTGACTTTGGGGCCCAATCACCTCCGGCGACGACACCGCCGACATAACGAGCCATCAGGCCGAAGCCGCCGATGGCCACGAATAGAAGATTGCGATTCATCGGGGCCGTCGCGCAGATAGGCAAAATACACAGCAGCATCCCAATAAACCAAAAAAGCGATATGCGGTCTTTCCTCAGCAGAGGGATAATAACAACGAACACCAGGACGATGAACGGATATGCCCAGAGCAGGTATCGCCTCTGCGCGTACTCGGAAAAGACACTTAAGAAATCTGCAGCCATCCATGTCCACTGACTCACCAGCAACAAGGGCGCCTTTTCCAATACGGCCAAGGCATACCGAACCGGCTCGCGCCCGGGGTCGACTACGAGGCCGCCGCCGTACGCGCCGTTACCCAGAGCGGTGTACACCAAACGCCATGCCACGATCACTACGAGCGAGGGAATCAGACTGAGCACGCGATCGGCCTTCTTGCCCCGGTCTATGACGAGCGCGTAGGCAAAAATATATGCAAAGGCCGCGATTGCCGCCTCCGCCGACAATAGCGCATGCAAAAACAACACGGGCGCTACAACGCCACAGCGTTTCTCGCCGCCGCTGCGCCACCGATCGTGGCATGACATCGCCAGAACCGAGAAGAACAACGCTATCAGAAGATTCCTGTTCGCCACCCACACCGCAGGAAACCAGTTGCTCTCGTCAATGACGTAGAGAAATGCGGCAAGGCCCGCAACCGGCACCACTCCCATCAACCGACGATAGAGAATCCCCAGCACGAAAATCATCGCGCCAAACCAGAGCAAGTTATGGGCGTGCATCAGCCAAGGCCGATTCGGCCAAAGCCGATAGTCCACCCAGTGGGTCAGCGCCGCCAGCGGCCGCCAGTTAGAGTGTCGAAGCGCCTCAAACGTCCACCACGGAAACTGACCGAGCTCCACCAAGCGCCGTACATCCTCGCGCGTTCGCGTCGCGGCAAACATATCACGGAGGGCAGATGCGCGCGAGCCGGAATCGGCCGGCAGCAACGGCGTGCCGTAGTACTTGTCGGGAAGACATCGCTTCTGAAGCAACTTCGCCTGCCAGATCAGATCATCTTGAAACAGTCCCCTGCCAAGACTCGGCAGCATCAGAATGATAGCGAACAACGCCAACCCTACCGGATACCATCGATGTTCCGACACAGATCGAAGGAAAAGCAGAAACCTCCGCCAGCGTGAGAGATGTTCGTTCCGTCCTGTCACGGCCTCTGGCCCACCTAGTGACGCCAAGCGCGGAGATTTATGATTTGCGATGTCACGAGCTACGCCACTGCCGCCGTTTCTTCCTCCGCTCCATACTCGCTGAATCGCACGCCTATTTTCTTGCTCACTCCCTGGGTCTGCATCGTTATCCCAAGCAGCACATCCGCTATGCTCATCGTGCGTTTGGCATGAGTAATCACGATGAATTGCGTGTCCTTGCGGAACTCGCCCAACAACAGATTGAATCGCTCGTTGTTGGCCTCGTCGAGGGCCGCATCCACTTCATCCAGGAAGCAGAACGGCGAGGGCTTGGTCCTAAATACCGCAAAGAGTAATGCAAGGGCAGTCATCGACTTTTCACCGCCGCTAAGCAGAGATATGCTCCGTGTCTCTTTGCCGGGCGGCCTGGCGATCACTTCTATCCCGGCATCGAGGATGTCTTCGGCGTCCTCAAGAACGATATCGGCCTTTCCTCCGCCGAACAGCTTGCGGAATATCTGCTGGAAATGTCCTCTGATTTCCTCGAATGTCTTGGCGAATTTCTCCCGGCTCTTTTTGTTGAGCCGGTTTATCAACTGCTGGAGCTGGCCCTTGCTCTTGTTGAGGTCCTCGACCTGAGTGCTCAGGAAGTCGTGTCGCTGCTCCAGGCTTTCTTGCTCATCTATAGCGTCGAGGTTCACATTGCCGAGCCGCTCGATCTTGCCACGAAGCTCGGTGATCTCGGCCCTTATCGCCTCCCAGTCAACCTCCCGGTCCTCGTATTCCTTAAATGCCTCAGCCAAGTCAATTTGCAGTTCCTCCTGCACCCGCTCCACTAAGTCCTCGTTCTTGACCTCCAGCTGGCCCAGCTCGACCTTGAGCTGACTGATCTCCTCGTCGACCTGGCCCTTCTGATCGCGGCTAACTCTCAACTGCTGCTCGGTCTGCTTCTGTTCTTCAAGCAGGTTCTCTATCTCATCCTGCAAAAGCTGATTGTTTTGCTGGCTCTGTTCCTTCTCGACGTACCACTCCGAGACGAGCGATTCACAGCTTAGTATGTCCCTCTTGGCTTGCTCCGATTGCAGGCCGCAGTTCTGAACCTCCGCTTCTGCCGCCTCGGCGGCATTAGCATTCGCCTGCGTCTGACGTGTCAGGCTTGTTATTATCTGCTCCAAGCCCTTCCTTTGCTCGGCAATCTGGCCCAGCTCCACCCGCAGGCCGGTAAGCCGCTCGGCCCCCGATTGCTGCTGCTGTTTCTGCTCTGCGTATTTTGCCTCGAGCTGACCTATGTGGGCCGTGCGTTCACTGTTGACTGCATCGAGCTCGTCCAGCTTCTGCTTCGAATCGTACTCCTTCTGGACCGATTGGGCGATCTGTTCCTCAAGCAGGTCTATCTCACTTGTTATCAGCGGCTCCTCGTCCCGAAGTCGCTTGACGTCCTGCTCGTAGGCTGCCAGCCTCGCATTCACCTGCATCTTCTCGGTGTTGGCCTCGTAGACAGCAGTTCGCAGGTCCTTCTGCAACCGGGCGACGTGCGCTTTTCTCCGATCGTCGCTCTCGATCTGCTCCTCGATTGCCTTGATCTCAGATGTGACACTCGCTATCGCATCCTCCAATTGCCGCATCCGGCTCTTGCGCGATATAAGACCGGTAGTTTTGCCCAACGGCCCCAACTTTATCGACCCGACGCCATCCAAACACTCTCCCGCAAGGGTGACGAAGGTGTACCCATCCTTAATCTCATCGGCCAGCTCCATCGCCTGTCTCAGCGAGTCGACCACTATCGTCTTGCCAAGTAGCTTCCAGACTAACGGTGCATACTTGCTGTCACATTTGACAAACTCAGCTAACCTGCCTTTGACGAACGTCAGCTTCGAAAAGTCTTTCTTGTCCACGAAAGGTTCCACTTTGTCGAGGCATATAAAGCCCACCCTGCCGTCGAGCGCATCCGTTGTTTCCGTGTCGGCCAGCAGCTTATCTGCGGTAGTGACAATCAGGGCATCTGTCTGACCTTCGAGGGCGGCCTCGACCGCAGCCGCATATTCGACGTCGGTCGTAATTACCTCGGCTAATATCCCCTCGATGTAATCCAGCCTCGTATTTTCGTCCGACTGCTTTTGCAGTATGCCTTTGACGGCCATGGCCAGACCTTCGAATCTGGCCTCCATATCCGCCAGGACTGCCAGCTCTCCATTGAGAGCACTTCGCGCTTCCTTGCTGTGCGCCAGCCGTTCCTGTTTACCGACCAAAGAGGTCTCAATCTCCTCAGTCTCTTTTTGTTTGCCGTCCAAGTTCTGCTGCAACTCGGTGAGCACCTTTTCAATATCAGCCAGACGCGCCTTGTAGTGCGCCTTTTCGGTGAGCAGCTTTTCGAGTTCGGCCCTGGCGCTCTCGGCCCGGCTGGCAAGGCGATCCTTCTGGCTCGATAGGTTTTTGCGGTAGACCGAAAGACTTTGGATTTCGTTGTGAAGCTGCGCGGTCCGCCTAACGATATCAATTATGCCGGACTTCTCATCGGCTAAGCCGGCCTCAAGGGAAGCGCACTCGATCTGTGTTTTCCGGATCTCTTCCTCGAGGTGTGTGGCGGCTTGGCTTTTCTCTTCGAGCATCTGCTCGCAGTTCGCCAGATCGCCTCTATGTCGTGACAAGTCCGCCTTGAAGGCGTCTCTCTGTTCCCGCAGCGTCTCGACCTTCTGCCGTTCCGATTCCCTTCTCTTATCCAGCTCCTCGATTCTGGCCCGCAGAAACTCGATCCGCTGAAGCTGCTGCTCTATTCTGCTCTGGACTGCCACAAGACTGTTGCCGGTCTCGTTCAGCTTCTGCTCCTTCTCGATCACTTCATTGCCAAGCCTGCTCACCGCAGCATCGGCTCTCCCAATCTCCGCCGCCACCTCTGCAAGCCGCTCTTCCGCCTGCGCCAACCTAGCCCTCTTTTGATCGAGCTGGCGATGATTCTTTGCATATTCAACCAGCGAGTAATTGACCTGCAGCTCCTTGAGCCTCTGGCTGTACTGCAGATAGTTTCGCGCCTTGCCAGCAGCAAGCTTGACGCTTCGCAGTCTCTTCGTCACCTCGCCGAGAATATCGGCAAGGCGCAGCAGATTTTGCTCCGTGCGTTCGAGCTTACGAAGTGCCTCCTTTTTGTGCGCCTTGTATTTGCTGATGCCGGCAGCCTCTTCAAACACCGCCCTGCGGTCCTGCTTCGAGGCGCTCAGAAGCTGCTCGATCTGCCCCTGCTCGATGATCGAGTAGGCCCTGGTTCCGACACCCGTATCCATGAACAGCTCTCGAACGTCCTTCAGCCGGCAGAGCTTGTTGTTGATTCGATATTCGCTCTCCCCGCTGCGATAAACCCTTCGGGATATCTGAACCTGGTCGGTGTCAATCGGCAGGCGCCCCGTCCCCGCTCCTTCCGGATTGGAGATGAGCAAGGTGACTTCGGCCGCCCCCGTCGCCTTCCTGCTGCCGCTGCCGCTGAATATCACGTCCGCCATCTGGTCACTTCGCAGGCTTTTCAGCCTCTGTTCCCCCAATACCCACTTCACTGCATCCACAACATTGCTCTTGCCGCATCCATTGGGACCTACAATCGCGGTGACAGACGCATCAAATACAAAGTCCGTCTTGTCGGCGAAGCTTTTGAACCCGTCAAGTACGATTTTATCAAGTCTCATATCCTATCCTGTTGATAACGTCCGGTAATCTGCGTATCGAAGTCCATGTTGTCACCCGGGGGACAATACGCAGTATTGTTATCGGCCGAGGGTTTGCTATTTCTTGACATTTAGGCCGATTTTTGGCATGGGTCCGGCTCGAAACTCCGCTCGTACCACACCTTTGTCACACATCTGTTTCACGAGAGCAATCATATCTGAATATGATACGCCCAGGCCACCCCGAGGCTTGCCCTGCCGGAGAGGTTCTTCACAGAGTACTTGAATGATATCGCTGAGCCTGAACGAACATTTCAACGGACCTATCATGACAGGTCGCGTTGGATGTCTGCGCATCAGCGAGACATACTTCTGACCGGCGCGCGAGTCCATCACTATATTGCCGTCGGCCGACTGCACAAAGACATTGTCACGGCAATATAGCGGAGCGCCGAACAACACTATTCTCGGTTGTCCGCTGCGGGACACAAAGACAACTTTTCGATCAGCTTGGGCGATCTGGTCCAGGTAGAAACTACCGGCCACAAGCCGCTGCGTCACCGAAACGTCGTCAAGTCTTCGCAGTTGTTCCAGCACCACAAGCCGGATATTGAAGTCGTTGTCACTGAGCAGCCTCCGACAAACTGCAGCGGCGTCACTGCGATTGGCCGAGGCAGTTAGCGCCTCCAAAGCCGCCACGCGATGCGCCGAACGCGCATCCATCGCCACCTCCCTGAGGCTCTGCAGCCCCCGGTCGCTGCCAAGATTAAGCATACAGCGGGCGGCTCTCAGCCGAACCTCCTCGTCCGACGAATTCAGCAGAATGCCGAGCTTGCTTAGTCCGGCATTACCGATCGCTTCAAGGGCAACCTCGCTCGCATACCTGTCACCGGGAGCCGCAAGCTTGCCGACAAACGTCCTGATTCTGGCCTCGGCAAGCCCTGGCGTATGTTCCAGATACGTCGCTTCGAGCATAGAGACAAACCTTTCTTTGCGCGGGCGATATTTCGCGGGTACACGCACTTCAATCTGGCTCGACGAAATCGCCCGGGCGGTACCGTGCCCATATCGTTCATTCAGACGGTTGCGAATGTTACTGGCCACCATGTAGTCGGACCCGCCAAGCATGATCACGACCATGTGCTCGTCGAGGACCTTGGCACCAGCCAAAACGTAACCAAGCTTCGGATCGGCCCCGGTAGCGCTTATCTTGTCCGTAAAGACAGGCCCTTGTGCATTGGCTAACGCCCTCGTTGTGGCCCCGAACGCTCCTCTGAGCTTCAGTTCGGCAGTGTATAGCCAGCCGCCTTCCAGCGACGTTGTCTGCGTACCCGGCACGGGAGTCACTCTAACATCGAACGTCTGGTTCTGCCAAGAGCCGGCAGGCACAGTCCCCTGCACGAACACAACGGCCGTATCGAGGCTTGTAATGAGCTCATCAACATCGACCTTGCCCTCTGTCACCTGAGTCGCAATGTACCGAGCCAGATATGCCCTGACCGCGGGCGGGCATTCGGCTGAACCGGTGCCTCGCAGGCCGCCAACCAGACCCAATCCTTCGACAGGCATCGCGACAGGGCCGGTCACCTTGCCCAGCGACCCTATGGTCCGGCCCAGGTCCACTCTTGGAGCCAGCGCCTTCGTAGACCCGCGGGCCCCACCTCGCTCGCCGCAGCCGCCGGAAAGGCAAACCGCGAGCAAAATCACCATAACGCCGGCCGTTTTTCGATCAACACTCATGTGGCCAATTCCGCCGAAAACACCAAGAGACCAATTTGGAGCCATTTCAAGCCTCTCGCAGCACCTGTCCTCGAACACAACAGAGGGATCACGTTTGAGATAGTCTCCAGGTCCACAGCGATGAACCAGCAGTAATACTACCCGCCTCACCGGCATCCGTCAAGCGCAATCCGAACTTCGCGGACGCCGGCCTCACCCCCAGATACCAGCGCGGCAGGACGCTACTCGCCGACTATCTGACAGACCACCGTCCTCGTCCTCGGCCTCGTGTCGAAATCCACCAGGATGATCTGCTGCCACGTGCCGAGCGTGAGCCGGCCGTCAACGATCGGAACGCTCAGAGAAGGACCAAGCAGCGATGCCCGCACGTGCGAGTGGCCGTTGTCGTCGTGCCAGGTTTCCTCGTGCTCATACCTGCCGGCCTGCGGCGCGATTGCCTCGAACGCCGCCTTGATATCGTAGTTGGCGAGGCCCGGCTCGTACTCGGTCGTTGTGATCCCGGCCGTCGAGCCGACATTGAAAACCGTGGCCACACCGTCATTGACGCCCGATTCGGATACGACCCTGCTCACGTCGCCCGTAATGTCAACAATGTGGCAGTTGCCCTTCGTCGCAATCTCTATCCGTTCTGTCTTGACCATGCCGCTATGATACGCAACACGTCGATCTTCCACAAGCTCATCAAGAATATTTCAGCCCGCCGACCCGGCCGGGCGCGGCAATTTCTTCGCAAAGATATGCAGCGCCCTGGAACCAGAAATCCGGATTTGGGAGAATCTGTAGCGCCGGTTCCGCGCATTTGAACTTTCCGAAGCAAAGGGGCTCTGGTGTGCGCCGTGAGATGCCGGCGAATTATCCCTGGCGGTGCACTCGTCCTCTGCTGCACACCATACCCGCCGCACCAAGCGGCTGCGTCTTCACCGCTTCTTGGGCTTTTCCTTTTTCCCCTTGGCCTTCGGCTTATCGAGGACCTTGAGGCGTGCGTTGCGGATCTCAACGTGACTGCTGTTTCGGCTGAGCTCCTGAAATCCGATGTGCCCCTTACGCAGCCGGTCTTTCACCATGGGGGCCTTCGTCCCATCGTGCCGGAGCACGACCTGCGACTGCTCGTCCAGGTTCAGATCGTGGACCACCACGCCGTTGAGCGTCACGTGCAGGCGAGACCCTTGGAGCTTGATCACGTAACTGTTCCACTTCTCCGGCTTATAGACCTGCTTGAGCGGCGCGATCGCACGGTAGATGCCCGCCGTCAGCTCCGAATCCTTGGCGCTGGTATTGTAGCGGTAGTCCGCCATTTGCAGCTCCATCCCGTCGAACGCCGGGTCGCCGAACAGAGGCGCCCGCAGCGCACACCCGCTGTTGCCGGTGGGGCCCAGCTTGAAGTCGTACTTCAGGATGAAGTCGCTGTACTGCCCCTTGCTGACAAGCCACGTCCCTCGCGTCCTGCTGCCGTGCAGAATCCCATCCTTCACCGTCCAGGTCACCTCAGGATCGACTTCTTTGCTGACATCGCTCCAGCTCCGCACCAGCCAGGCCTTCGGCACACCGTCTTTGGGAAACAGCCGAACAAATCCCTCCTCTTTTTCCTTCTCCTTCTCACCCGCCGACACAATACTACCGGCAAGCACCACCACAACCGCAACATGCCACAGGCTGATGTCCTTCTTCATGGCTCGACCTCCATAATCTTTGCATTTCCGTAGATCTATTCATTTGCCGACCATCTCGCCCAGTATAGCCGGTGACGGTTCCAGCCGCAATCTCGCGTCTTGCTTGTGATTAGTCAGTCGTGATTGGGGAATAGTATTCTGTGGGCTCGCCTCTCCACGCCCATCACACTACGGGAAGATCCGTGCCAATACTGGCGCAAGCTTCTCTGCATTCGCAGAGCACCATGCCGCGATCCCGAAGGCGGCAGTCTTTAGGGCTGTCAGACTTGCAACAACCTTGCCCGCCTTCTCTATTCTTTCCAGCGCGCTGGCGACCGTATCATCGACGTAACCCTTGTCGGGTTCTTCGCTTTGAACTTCTTCCTCCGCATTCGCAAGATCA
>CP070675.1:2606993-2629975 GCA_020352215.1 Phycisphaerales bacterium | reverse complement strand
AGCTTGCACCTGCGAAAGCAGGTGTGCGGAATGACAAGCCCTGCGGGAGGATTGACAGAAGAGCGAATTGTGCAACCATTGGGCTGCGGCGGGGGCAGGATGGACAGCAATTGGGGATATTTCGGCTTGTGTATCCGGTCGTCTCAGGGGCTCGGCACTATGACGGCTACGCCCTCGAGCCCCTCCATATCGCAAACCGGCTTGACCGTAATGTCCCACAGTATGGGGTTTTCGTCGTCTCTGATGCACCGGGCAACTGTGCCCACGATCATCGGGCTATCCAGCAAGCCGGGCCTCTTGCCGGCATAGACTATATCACCCTTCTTGATCTTGTGCTCTCTCTGAAGCTGGAGAATCTTGGCCGTATTGCCGCCCGCGCCCTGCATCAGCCTGTCTACGCCCAGCCTGGTTATCTTCACGGGTATCTTGGATGTCGGGTCGGTGACCAGCTTGGCCTTAGCTCTGTAGGCCGTGACCTCAGATATGGTTCCGACGACACCGTTGTCACTCAGGATGAACTGGCCCTTGGCCAGGCCGTCGTTACTGCCGCGATTGATGATCAGCTCGCTGACCCCGTCCATGGAAGCCGTGATTATGTCGGCTGCGACCAAACGGGCAGCGTCCAAAGGAAACCTGTTACGCAAGCCGGACAGCTGCTCGACTTTCGCGTGCTCCTGCCGGAGCAGCTCGGTGACGTTGGCGAGATGGTTTTGGAGTTTGTTGTATTCGGTGACGCTTACGACGTCCGCAGTCCCAGGGGTCCTTGCTGTGAGGGATATGCTTCTGCCGATGCTCAGCGGCCAGCTAAATGTCTGGGCAAAGGCAAGCTGGAGTTTGCTTGTCACGCTCTGCGGGGCGAAAAGGAAGATGAATCCACCCAACGTGAACCAGATGAACAGCATCCGCCTGGAGAGTGTGGTCTGCTTCCTTGCCATTATCGTGGTTCCCGGCTCGTGACTCGTGGTTCGATTGAGTATCCACGACTCACGAACAGCCAGCTACTCCCATCCTCGCTCGTTATGATCCATAGTGTCTTTCCACAGCTCGAGGTTTTCCAGATAGACGCTGGTGCCCCGAGCTACGCAACTCAGGGGGTCTTCGACCCTCTCGACTTTCAGGCCCGTGGCGTTGGCCAGCACGGTGTCCATGCCGCGCAGCAGCGAGGCGCCGCCGCAGATGTGTATGCCGTTGTCTATGAGATCGGCGGCCAATTCAGGCTCGGCCTTTTCCAGCGTAGCCGTGACCGTATCGATGATGGTGGCGATAGGATCGCGGAGCGATTCGCGGATCTCCTCGCTCGTTATCACGATCTTTCTCGGCAGCCCCGAGATGGTGTCCCTGCCGGCTACCTCCATCGTCAGCTCTTCCTCAAGCGGAGCCGCAGAGCCTATTTGTATCTTGACCTTCTCCGCCCTCGCCTCGCCGATAAGCAAATTGTACGTTTTCTTCAGATGATTGATGACGGACTCATCCATGTCGTCTCCGCCGATGCGGATGGATTGGGCGGTGGCAATATCGGCCAGACTCATTATGGCGACTTCCGTTGTCCCGCCACCGATATCGACGATCATGGAAGCGGTGGGGTCTGTGATGGGCAGCCCCGCTCCGATGCCGGCGGCCATAGGCTCGTCGACCAGAAAGACCTTGCGGGCACCGGCGCGTTCGGCGCTATCGATGACGGCTCGGCGTTCCACCGCCGTTATCCCGCTTGGTACGGCGACCACGACGCGCGGCCTTACCAGCCCACCTCTGCCGTGGACCTTGCGGATGAAGTAGCCAAGCATCGCCTCAGTGACTTCGAAGTCGCTGATTACGCCGTCCTTGAGGGGTCTTATTGCGGTGATCGAGCCCGGTGTTTTGCCAAGCATCTCCCGTGCGACAAGGCCTACAGCCTCTCCGTCGTTGAGGACTATGTTGGTGCCTTTACGGACTGCAACTACGGAAGGTTCGTTGAGTACGATGCCTTTGTCGCGGACACAAACCAAGGTAGTACAGGTACCAAGGTCGATACCCATGTCCATACTGAACCAGCCCAGGATCGTGTCGAGCAGCACTTTCGACTCCTTTCTCCTTTCTCCGTGTTCCCCAAAGGTCGTAGGGGGCGTTAGGCAGTCCTACCAGCCGGCGATTGACCATCTTTGTCACTCGCAGGCCGGCACCTTCGACCAAGCAGACCGGCTACGGCAGGCTGAAGATCGTGCCGTACTGTGTGTAGCACTTGTACGCGGTGAAGGCCGCTGTGGCCAGTATCACGCCAAATGCCACGGCGAGAACCGCCGTGTAAAGGGTGTTTGGCACGATCATCTTCTTACCGCCGCGGGTACGACTGATAGGACTCATTTTGTATTAGCCTCACATAAGATGAATGATTACTGGACAGATTCCGCTGCCTCAGACTTATCCTACAAATTCGTACTCACCAGATCGCCGGCTTTCGGCGGTTGCTGCACGAGGTCCAGGATACCTACGGCCTTCTCAGGTGCGACGTCCAAGATCAGGATATAGCAGATGAACTTGTCGCCACGGGTGACATGGAACTTCATGTCTTCTTTTACGCCGTGTGCCTCGCCGAGGGATATCTCGGCCAGAGAGTTCTGCATATCCACGGCTGTCACCGTGCCTCTGAGACCGATTTCTCTGGCTAAAGGCTGGGCGGGCCTGGCTATGGTCCTGACGGGCGTGACAGGCCTGGCTGGAGCAAGCGCCTGGCCGTATTGCCGCAGAAGCTGGTCCAGCTTGCCCTGCAGTTCCGTCTTCTCTTCGAGCAATCTCTTGTTCCTCTGCTCCAGCTCCGAGACTACCGCCATTTTCTCTATCAGCGTAGCAGTGGTCTGTTTGAGCTCTCTGCCCTGCTTGATCTGCTCCTGTTGGAGTCTGTTGAGCTCTGCAAGAGTGTCGTCCAGCAGCTGCCTTTGCTTGTCGTTGGTCTGATAAAACTCCTTCGTTATGCTTGTCCAGCTGTCTACCCTCTGCTGCAATGCCGCTTGCTGTCTCTCGGCCTCCTTGAGCTGGGCCTCGAGGGCAGTGACGTTGGCCTTGAGCTCACTGATCAGCGTGTTGAAGTCTGCCTTCTCGGCGTCGGTCTTCTTGATGTTCTCTTCCAACTGCTTCTTGGCGTCTCTCTCGGTCTGGCGTGCGGCGTTTAAGCGGCCAGAGGCATCGTTGTATTGTCTCTTGAAGTCTTGAGCGTTGGCGACATAGGTCACCACGATGCCACACAGGAAGATCGAGAAAACCGTCATCAGGACTATTAAGACCTTTGTAAGCGTGCTCAAAACAAGCTCCTTTCACATTTCGCGACTGTGCTCGCGATTTTGTGGTACACCCACCTTACCTGCACGGGGTATCCCGAGCCCACTGTGTGGGCAACGGAGGCCTCATTTTCCGGAAAGCGGCAAAATGGGAACCCAAACCCTGATGCTATGTCAATACACACCATAATTTTACGCTTAGAGGCCCCAAAGGTCAAGTTATTTTTCCCAAATAGCCCAATTAAATGGACACCCCGGATGCACAATGGCTTTCAGGGGCCGTCCTGTGTTGCGGTTAGTTTTTCATTTCGCGTCTGAAAACGGCCTTGGCGGCTGCAAGACGGACGGATTTCGACTCGTCACGGAGCAACTGCGGCAGGTATTTTGCCAGGCGGTCTGTGCCGATTTCGCCTATCGCCAATGCCGTCAGCCTGTTAACGCGTTCTCGATCGTCGCTGCTCTGCCCGGCAGTCAAATTCTTCTTGAAGACATCGAGAACCTCGGGCTCTCCGGTCCGGTCATTGAGCTTGCCAAGCTGCTCGGCGGCTGCCAGCCGGACCTCAAGCACAGCGTCATCCAGCATGGTAATGAGGGCGTTCTTGGCCTCCGCCGTTCCCAAGGCGCCCATCGCCCTGACACCGAGAACCCTGTCATCGGCGTAGGCGCTTATCAGCCTCGTCCACAGTTTCGGGTATATTCGCTCGTCGCCCAGCATTGCGATTGATTCCGCCGCTTGAAGTATGACCTTGTCTGCAGAATCCTTGCGTTGCAAGGTCCAATAAAGAAATCTCAGAGCGCTTCTGTCGCCGGTCTTGCCCAGCAACAGGGCCGCGTTGGCCCTTACTGTCTGGTCTTGACTGGCTACGGCATTGCGAAAGACTTGCACATACTCGGAATGTCCGAATCTGGTCATCGCATAGGCAGCGGCAATCCGGATGTTTTCGTTCTGGTCGTTGAGCGCCTGTGCTATCGACTCTTTCGCCAGGGCATACTGCAAATCCCCCACAGCCAGAATGGCCAGGAATCTTACCGGCACACTCTGGTCTGCGAGCAGTCTTTGGACCTTCGGCATCAATCTGACCTGCTTGGTGACCTCCACGACCTCGATCGCGTTGGCCCGCAGCCGGGGATCGGGGTCGGCCAGAGCCTGCCGGATGATTAGATCGGCTTGCTGCATGAGACTGCCGCCCGACGTCGGGGCCTGCAAACTCGCGGTCGTCCCGGAGGGCTGCTCGCATCCAACGGCTGCTATCAGTATGCATGTGAGAAGCAAGGCCCGGAAAGTTGAAGCGCCGGCAGTTCGGTTCGTATCGGCTTCAGTTTTTCTGAGTGCATTTCTCATTTTGCTTCCCCAGTTAGTGAGTTGTGCATTTCTTGGCTCCGAAGAACCGTGCCGCGAACGGTCCTATTATGAGCAGAATTGTGAATGCTGTACAACAAAAATCCAGCCACTGCCCGCATTTGCTGAAAAAGGTTACCCTTCTGTCTATTGGCATTCGATCGACAAACCATCCGGCCATGCCCTGCCGCTTCATAGCCGGGGCGGGGAAGTCCCGGCTTGCTGCAATGTAGCCGTCGTGTATGCGCCCGAGCGAATCGATCAAGCAGCTTACCCCGGTGTTGACGCTCCGGACAATGGCGAGTCTGTTCTCAACCGCTCTGAACGCGCAAATGGCCGCGTGCTGGGCAAGCTCGGCGCTGGGGACAACCCTGCCCGGTTCGTCTTTGAATGTCACAAACCATCCGTCGTTGCTTATGTTTACAAGCCAGTCAATACGCTTGCGTCCCTGTTCGTCCAGAGCAAACTTCCTTGCAATTGTCGGTATCGTGTCTTCATAGCAGATTATTGTCCCGAACCTGAAGACCCTTCGCGTCTCATTCTCGTCGCCGGCGGTGCTGTCATCTTCTTTCGAGTCCGTGACCGGATCGGTGATTTCAAAGACTGCGTAGTCTCTACCCGGCTCGAGTGAGTAGTCGGTGTCATAGGGGGTGAACTTCATCAGCAGATCGTAGAGCCACGGCATGCTCTTTCGGAACGGCAGATACTCGCCGAACAGTACGAGGTGGATTTTGTCGTACCGCTTCAGATCCCGCAGGCCGTCCGGACGGTAGAAGAAGGCCGAGTTGTACGAGTCCAAAGACATATAGTCACCGTCCTGGCGAATTCGGGCCCCGTACGCTCCTACGAGCACATACGCCGTCTGTTCCGCGTGCTCCCGCAGGGCCTTGTCATAGGCCTCGCTTTTCTCCGGCGACTTCAAGAACGGCCACACATCCGAATCCAGGAATCCCTGCACCATTGTCTCGGGCCAGACAATCAGTTCGGCCCCCGCCTGCACACTTGCCTTGCTGCTGATAAGCAGATCATCGAATAACTCGTTGCTGGCCTTGAACGACCTCTTGATCGACTGCGGGACATTCGACTGTAGTGAGGCGACCAGCGGACCGGCCTCGACGAATTCATCTTCCTGACCGATCCTCCACCGCCCATAGACAACGGCGGCAACTACCGCTGTACATACGAGGCCTGTTTTGACCAATTTGGCAACTGTAAGAATCTTCTTCTCGCGAGCGGCAATTATCAGTTCGGCGATCAGGCCGTTGACCATCGCTATGAGAAATGACACCCCCGATGCCCCGAATATGTCGGCGATCTGGATCAATGTCGTGTTCTGATACTGGCTGTGACCCAGGAACCTCCAGAAGAAGCCGCCAAGGAAGACGCCTTGCAGACTTTCTGTGCCGACGACCAGCACTGCGGCGGCGAGAAACAACGGCATCCCTTTTGTTCGACAGTAGCGCAGGCCGAGCGCCAAGATCGGCCATAGCAGCGCTGTGTAAATGCACAGAGCGACCCAGCCCGCTATCGTAATGGGAAGAATCCAGTAGAGATTGACGAGCCAGTAGGCAAGCGAGACTGCGTAGGCAGCAAGGGCAAGGGACTTGGGTCTTGTCTTGGGCGAACAGGCCAGAATAAAAGGCACCAACGCCACCCACGCCAAACACGCCCAGCCGACCGGCGGCTGGATCACACTCAGAATCGCGGCGCTGACAAGGAACACCAGACACGGCTGCAAGCAATTTAGTTTTTTCAACTGGCAACGCCTCTAAGGTGAGCGAATCCGTTCGCCTCGCAGTGCTCCCAACTTGCCAGCTTTTCGCAACTGCTCAAGGCGGTCTGTCACTTCGTCCGGAGTATATTGCTGAGTCTTGTTCAGCCGATCGTTCAGCTTCGTAGTGAAAAGTGACAGTAGCATCTTGTTCGTGCGCAACTGGCCGTCGGCCACTTTGTTCTCATGATAGAGCCATTTGAGTTCTCGGTCAGCGTGTTCGGGCCACTTTGGCAGTCCTTCGCCCTCCACAGGCAACCCTTCGGATTGTCTGATACGCCTTCCAGATTCCTCCACATACTTCTCGGAGATCTCAATCCCTGTGTATGTCCGGTTAAGCTTGTGGGCTACCACGGCCGTAGTGCCCGAACCGCTGAAAGGATCGAGTACCCAATCTCCCTCGTTTGAGCTAACTCGTATTATCCTTGCCAGAAGACTTTCGGGCATCTGGCACGGAAAATCCGTCCGCTCTTTGAAGGTCCCGCACAGGCGTGGATATTCATTCCAGACATCATCCGGCATCTTGCCGTCCGGATTGGCCCGCTTGTCGCGATACAGGTTCTGTCTGTCGGAGATTATCCGGACCCGGTCGTCGTTGAATACGAATTGGCTCTTGTCCCTCACGAAATAGAGGATGTGGGTGTGTGAGCGAGCGAACTTCCTTTTCATCTGCTGGCCGAAGGTGTAGTGCCATATTATCCAGTTGCGCATCACGAGGCCAAGCTCGTCGGCGATGACCTTCACGTTTGCGGCGTAGTCGTCACCGATCGCGATGTAGAACGAGCCGTGCGGCTTGAGAACCTTCTTGCAGATGCTCATCCACTCCTTCGTCCAGGCGACGTAGTTCTTCTTTTTGACCTTATCGTAGTATTTGTCGTACTTATAGCCGATGTTGAACGGCGGGTCCGCAAAGATCAGGTCCGCGAAAGGCTCGCCAACGTCACCGAGAACCTCGATACAGTCGCCGCATATTATCTTGTTCAGAAACTCCTGCATGAATTAAAGGTGTCCGGTACTTTTTCGCGGCCTTCCTCTTGGTCTCAATGTTGACTGCAACTTCAAACGTGACGCAGTCCTCACCATCCAGTTGGTCTGGCCAAATGGGGCGCCCCGTTTGACACTCTTTTTTATCTGGTCCAACTCGGTCTCAGTGAAGGCCCTGCGCAAAAGTCGGGCCCAATTTGAAGGCAGCTCGACCGGCCCGTCACTCAACGCAAACGGGCACTCGTAACCCCGACGAACAGCAAGGCTGGACCAAGGCCAGTCGCCCACGTCCGCCGCCAGACCGGCCCGTAACGGATTGGTCTCGATGTAGCGCAAAACCGTCAGATAATGCGAATCATCCTGCACCGGAAAACTCTTGAACCGGCCCTGGTACAGGTGCCCCATTCCGACAGTCCCGTGTGAGGCGTGATATCGTTGCGTGTGAGTCAGGCTGATCCAACGCATGAACTCCGACAGATCGCCATCCTTACGCGGCCACAGCAGCAGGTGCCAGTGATTGACCATAATGCAATAGCCGCAAATACGCATGGAGAACCGCTCCGCCCCCTCAGCCATGATCTGCTCGAAACTGAGAAAGTCGTCATACTTTCGAAATATGCGCAAGCGGCCGTTGGCCCGATTGAGCGCATGATAAACATATCCGCCTAATGCTATTCTTTTCGGTCTCGACATGGAAGTGATTCTGCACGCAGCACAAACAATGTCAAGCGTAAAAAGTACCGGACACCTTTAATTCGCGCGATCAGTCGATCACGTGGATGTTTTTCTTTTTGCCGATATCCTTGAGTATTTTCGGCCAGACGGTGGCGCTGACTTCTCCGATGTGGGCCTTTTTCAGCAGAAGCATGAATGTGCGGGACTGGCCGATTCCGCCGCCGATACTCAGGGGAATCTGATTGTTCACAATCGCCTGATGATACGGCAGCTTGAGGAAGTCAAGTTGACCGCAAATCTCCAGCTGCTTCTTGAGCGCTTCGGTATCCACCCGAACGCCCATTGAGGTAAGCTCGTGTCGGCGTTTTGTCACTGGGTTCCAGACAAGAATGTCGCCGTTCAGGCCGTGCATGGGCTTGCCATCCTCAGACGTTGTCTCCGTGACCCAGTCATCGTAATCGGCGGCCCTCATCTCATGAGGGTAGCCGTCCTCAAGCACCCAGCCGATGCCAATAATAAAGACTGCCGGGTATTCCTGCAGAATCTGTGTCTCGCGCTGCTTGCGCGGCAGATCGTGGAACTTGGCAAGAATTTCCTCGGCGTGGATGAAGGTAAGCTCATCAGGCAGGTCGGGGTACTTGTCGGTCTTCAGCTGCGGGAAAAGACCCATGACATGATTTTCGGCGCCCTTCAAGACCTTCCAGATTTTTTCCACCACTTGCCTGAGCAGTGTCAGGTTGCGCTGCTCGTCCGTTATGGCCAGCTCCCAGTCCCACTGATCGACGTAAGCGCTGTGATCGTGATCCAGGAAGTAGTCTTTGCGTACGGCTCGCATATCGGTGAGCAGGCCCTCGCCGACACCCATACCGAACTGCTTGAGGGCCATGCGTTTCCACTTGGTCGCAGCCTGCACGACCTCGGCGTCAACGGGGTTCTTGTCGTAGTCGTTTGAGATATGGAACCGGATTGGGGTTCGCGAGCCATCGCGGTCGAGGTAGTCGTTCACGCCACTGTCGACATCGACAATCAGAGGCACTGTCACACGGATCAGATTCAGCTCTTTACAGAGGTTCTGCTCGATGTAGTCTTTGCAGGCGTAGATGGCTTTCTGTGTGTCTTTTGGGGACAGCAGGGAGGTGTAATCCTCCGGCAGGATCTTTTCCAGCTCTGCGTAGTCACCAATACCCGGCCCGGCAAGGTCTGCTTTTTTGTCTGCCATTCTGTTTTCTCCAAAACGTTTTTCTGATAGAGCTTTTCGTGTTTTTGCAGAATCCTACACCAGCCGCAGAAAATGTCAAGAACCGATTCGTCTTGTCATTATCAGCTCTGCAAGATCGAGAAACCGCGCGCAAGATTCGGCCGGTCTTTGCGTATCTCTGGGTAGAGAGACAGTCACTCCGGGCCGTCTGATTCAAGGCTGTGCGGAGCGGTGACACAGAGAAGACTATTGATTGGAGGTTCATCATGAGCGCAATATCGACAAAAGGATTGGCACTGCCGGGCTTTCTGTGTGTGAGCCTCTGTGCAGCTGTGGCGGAGGTGTCACTGGCAGTGACTGTGCCGGTCACCTTTGATCTCTGGCCGTCCCACGGCAAGGCGAATGTCCTGGAGATCACAGCAGCGGCCGAGATCGACTACTTCGCTGGTGTCCTGGATACGGGAGATTCATCCAGTGCCGACATGAGCGGGCACGTGACGGCTGATTTGGAAATCCATCTTGATCCGGCAACGCCGCACATAGTGGACATCCTCGCGATCACGCTGACCGGCGGCAACATCCGGTTTGAAGATGTGGCAATGGAATTGGATTTCTCACCGTTCGGCAGTATCCAGGCCGATCTGATCTCGGTTGCAGCCACGCCCGGGACTCCTGTGCCTCCGGTGGGTGTTCATGGTGACACGTTCGACGCGGGCGAGCATGCTCTGACCGCTAATATGGGATCGGTCAACTTATCCGGCACAGGATTGATCGGCCAGTTGTACATGGACCCGATATCGACGGATCTGTCCAGCGAACCGGTCGACCTCGGCCCAGCCGGGACAGGGGTCCTCGAAGCCGCGTTGTTGAGGGTCGATGGTGACCAGGCCACTTATGAGGTCATCCTGACTTTACCGGTGGACTGGGATGTGGTGACATACGACCGGAATGGTGCTCGTCTTAGCGTTGAAGGCGTTGGAACAGTGGGGGCCGCGGGCCGCTTCGTACAGATGATTCCGGAGCCGGCAACAATGGCATTGCTTGCCTTCGGCGCTCTGGTGTTGCCGAGAAGAAGACGCACGAATGCCGCGCTGCGCCAATAATCAATCGTCAGTTTCGGGCTATACCAGGCCGGTCACGAATTCGCGATTATCCGGAGCCGAGCAGGCGTGCAACCAGGGCGTAGATGCCGGCGCCGACACAGAGTAAGCCGACGCCCAAGAGCAAGTACCCGAAAATATTCAACGCCGTCGCTATGAAAGCTCCTTCGAAATAAGGGGACGCAGCCCATCGCTTCTTGACTATAGACCCGGCGATGCAGAATGGACATGCGATGCCCACCACGCCAAGTCCCGTCAGGACGCTTCTGAGTGGGGCCTTGAAGAACGGCCCCTCCGGTCGGGGCAGCAGGGCTACGACCACAAAACATACCACGCCGACGCCGAGTGCAACCACAACTGCAATCAGGACCATCTTCCTTGAGGACTTTCCCTTCTTCCGTTCGACGCCGTCTTGTTCACTCATAACGAGACTCCGCTCTAAGCCCGGTACCGACGTCACTACAATGACCGGCGGCAAAGCCAATGTCAAGCTTTTTGGCCGGCCGACATCGACTTCTCTACCACAGTGCCAGCGTCCGTCACCGATCCCACTATAGTCACACGCCTGCTGTCACTCTGAGCTTCAGGGCGTTTTTGTGTTGTGGTCTCGCCGCCGCTGGTTTATATTCTGCCCGGTGGCCGGCTTGGATACTCTGAGTTGAGAGTGCTGCTTTGCCGGTAGGATTCGCCGGAATCTCAATAATCAAGCATGTAGAAAGCAAAAGGGGGCGCAGTATGTTGCCGCAGAAACAGAAAGAAGCATTTGACGCGTTTTACGACTCGGCACGACACAATACCGTTTTGGATGAGAAGACCACTGTGATGATTCACATGGCTGTGGCTATGGCCGTCGCCTGCTATCCCTGTATGGAGTATTACTCATCACAGTTGAGTGACGCGGGCATCACCGATGAAGAACTGGGCGTGGTCCAATCGATAGTCATGGCGGTTTGCGGCGGAAGGGTAAACGCGCAGGTCCAAGAGCTTCTGGGTGACAAGAAATCGGAGTAGGTATCGGCTCGGCCATTCGCAGCCTTCTTGTAGCGGCGGGCGATTTGCTCGCTCCGCAAGATTACAAGACCTCCCCCTTTGGCGGCTGGGCTGGCCGCATTGATTTTTCGGCGTCGCTTGCGATCACAGGAAGCGACCGAACACCTTGCTCTGAAAGTACAGTCAGGCGCTGGCGCCTATTTCTTTTTGGCTTTGGCCTTCGGCTTCTTGGACTTGGCCTTGGTCTTCGTCTTCTTACCTGAGCTGCACCCGCACGTCTTACACATGTTTCATCCTCTCATATCCAGCCGTTCAACTACAGGTTCGACTGCGATCGGAATCCTTCGACCGTTCTATACACTAATCGGCTGCAAAGGTAAAATCAATAGAGAGCATATAGATTTTTTTGGCGCAAGTCCGTGTTCTTCCAACTGTCGGATCGTCAGATTTCAGAACAAAGGCAAGCTCACTTCTGCTCTTCCTTCTCTTCGCGTTTGGCCGCACAGCAGCAGGTTCCAACCAACGCCAGGATCGCCAGCAGAGCACCCAGGATAGTCAGGGCAATCTTGGCCCAAAGACCGGACAACCAGGCAAAGACAATCACCAAAATCGCCAGTACAAGTCTACAGTAGCATCTGGACATTTCGACCTCCTTTTCCAAGTCTCCAATATTGAGTGCCGAATCCTCAACCGGCATGACCACTGCGGAGTTTACCAGGACCGCACATAAAAGGCAACGTTGCCATAACCGGCATGGCCCCGGCCGTCGCGGATCTGGACGAACAGGCGATAGGGGCCGTCTTTTGACGGGGCCGTAAAGTTCACTCGCGGCCCGTGGCCGTCCGCGATCAGGCCGGGTATTGGCTTGGCCGGCTTTTCACCCCCGCCGGCGTAAGAGTTCGCGGGGATTTCGACCTCGGGCCGGATATCCCAGGCGAACGTCAGTTCATCGTAATCACTGTCGTAGCACGCGACGCTCGCGCTATAGGTCTTGCCGGGCTCGAGGTAAATCTGTCTCTCCGCAGCAAAGCCCTCGATACTGAGCTCCAGCACCGCCGGCGCCCGATTCTGTGGCCAGGAGCCGGTCCACAGGCACTGCATCACATCGACCGATTCGGTTCTCATGCCGTCTCGAAACATGCCGTACCACGTGTGTGTCGTCTCCTGCTTCTGCCCCCAGAGGAACACATAAGAGCCGAGGCAGCGGTCCCGATTAGGCTGAATGACCGTCGTGTAACGGTCGAAAACAGCCCGGGCCTTCTCGGTGCTGCTCTGCTCGATAGGTACACGCCACTTGGTTTTCGGCACCTGCCAGTGCCCCGTCGGTCCCCATTCGGCAATCACGAAGGGCTTGGGCCAGTATTTTGCCGCTAATCCCACGACCTCGTCGATGTCCCCGTAAGTGTTAATCCCCAGCAGGTCGAAGCCGCTGCACTGTTTGGCCATTTCCTGAATCTTCCGCTCGAACCTGCCCGTGCCGACCACCGTCAACACAGGATGGTCAGGATCGATCTTGCGTATCTCTACTGCGAGCTCATTCAGCCGCTCCCAAAGTCTTGGGCTGTGCGGCCGGCCCGGCGGAATCCAATCCAGCTCATTGCCCACCGCCCAGAGCATCAACGCCGGGTGCCCCTTCAATTCTTCGACGGCCCGCAAGACCCTCTGCCGCTGCTCTGCGACCATGCCTTCATCATCCCAGTTCATGCCGTTTCGCTCACCCCGCACCGGCAAGCCCGCCATCGCTACCAAGCCATACTTCTGCGCCCGGTCGAGCTGCCTCTTACTCGCGCGGGTCCGGACCGAATTGCCGCCACACTCCCGCAGCACATCGAAGTGCTCCCAGCCAACCGCCCCCTTGATATAGAATGGCTGCCCATCTCGCAGCAGCTGCCATTTCCTTGCCACTTCGACTATGCCGTAACGACTTCTCCCGCCGGTCTCGGCAGCACCCGCCTGCTGGAGGGTTGACCCCACCAGCACCCAGACTATTATTGTGCCTGTCGACATCTCCATTCCTGTCAAAGAGTCATCAGACGCGATGCCTGCTCTATCATGCCGTCTTGTAGAAGAGAGTCTCAACGTAGAAACTGTGCGTTCTCTCACTCTCGTTTTTGAACTTCAGCTTCTTGACGATTCCCCCGAAAGTCGTCAGTGCGGGAGAGAGTCTCTTTGAGCCTCTCACAGTGGCTATGATAGTCTTGTCTCCCGTGAGATCAGAATTGGCGTACACCTCGTATACGTCGAACTTGTCAAAGATGGGGACCATCATGAAGGTAGTGACTTTTCCAGTGCAGATAGGTATGAAGATGAAACCTGAGAACTGCGTCTTGTCTTCAAGAAATACCGGGAAACCTGCGACAATGACTGCATCAGTTTCCCGGACCACCTGCTCGAATACTTCGATCTCCGTGCGTTTTGGCCTTTGTCTGAGGTAGGCAGACCTGAGTTCGCCGGACAAACGCTGGATCACGTGATCTCTATCGGCCTCGGACAAATCGGACAATGCCAGTTCGAAGAACAGAAATGCTTGAGCCTTTCCTGAAAAGACTCCTGCCGCCTTGAACAGTTCACTATCGGTGATAACTTCATCCTTGGCCTTGGTGAAGACGTTGTAGAACCGGCCTCCGTTGTCCAAGGCGTTCAATGCACCCTGTAATGTTCTGTATGGAGCGATCTGCTTCATTTGTTCGCAGCTAATATGTCACTGCCGGATCCGGCCAGCCTGCATCCGAGATTGGCACTTGCTGACCGCGACGAGACTGTATGCTATTTCTGGCCACGAATCAATGAGAATATAGCTGGCCGTCACGCCACTGCTAACAGGCAGACACAAGAGTGAACCTGGGGCAACGACGTCCGCCTCTATAGTCCCACCCGACCTTTCTGAGTTAGAAGGGGTAGAGGGCGGGCAGCGAGAATCGAGTACCGATGTCTCAGCCGTGAGGCAGGCACGGCTGGCCCAGCGCGGGAGAATAGAAACATCCTGTCGCGTCGAGCGGTGCCGAGACGTCTGGCTGCGCACGGCAATTGCTTTGCGCTGCTGGCTGGATCTCTCCGCGGAGCCTGGCGTGGGCGGAGTCGGACGGGTCAGACTTGCCGACAAATAGCAGCAGTCGCCAGCGACTATTCAAGTATTTGTACAAGTACTTGAATAGCAACTTCTGCTCTGTTGCGTGTTGCTGGGTACGCCTACATTGCCGAAGGGTGCTTGGTGCCGAATACGCGGTGTCGTCGGCGTGGCCCGAGTACCACCGGCGGTTCATCCTGTGAGAAAAGGGGGCGATTGTCTCAGTCGGTTCGCCCCGTGAGATTTGGGTAGCCGGCATCTCAGCAGGCAAGTCTGCGGTAAGCTGCTGTTAATAAAAGATTTATCTTTACATAGTGCCTTTGCTGGCGTAGAATTGTCGACCGAATAATGGACGATGGTTGATATAGATGAGGATGGGAGGCAGCAGGCAGACGCGGGGAGATGCGAGAGGCGAGAAGGATCGGCGCGCTGGCGGAGGTAATTGTGAAAGACAAAGCCAATTTCCCCAGAGAGCAAATGAGCGCAAGCTCTGTCATGGCATGGGCTTACGCAAATATGTCCGCCTCGCGGGCCGTGAAAAAACAAACCCAAACAAACTTTTCCTGAGCAGCGTCGAATGGAGCCAATTTCAAAACAGGAGACAGAAGAAGGAAGTCAGAAGACAGAATATCCGAGATACGAGGTGTGGAGCGGGCGAGCAAGGGCACAAGCCCCAAGGGCACAAGTCAAAAGAGCACGAGAGCACAAGTCAAGCGGCATAGGGTGCGTGAATCGCCTTTTTCTCTTGTATCCGGCGCCACCAAGACGTAAAGTGGGCATTCCAAGCAACATGGCAAACGACTGAAACCATATAGAGAAGGGGTATCAGAAATGCAGACCAAAGCCATTCATCGACGCCAGTTTCTCAAATCCACCGCGGCCACCGGAATCGGATTGATCATTTTGCCCAGCGGCACGCTCTCCGGCGCCAACGCGCCCAGCAATAAGCTCAACGTCGCCATGATCGGCACGTGGGGCAGGGCAGATGCGCATTTCGACGCGATCTCGAGCGAGAACGTCGTGGCCCTGTGTGATGTGGACGAAGAGCACATAGCCCACGCCGCCAAGAGGTTCCCGAGGGCCAAGCAATACGTAGACTGGCGCAAATGCCTCGAGCAGAAGGACCTCGATGCCGTGATCTGCTGCACAACGGACCACACGCACGGCTTCATCGCCAACTGGACTCTGAACCGCGACCTGCACTGCTACATGGAGAAGCCGCTGGGCCACTCGGTTGAGGAATCGCGCCTGGTCCGAGCGAACTATCTCAAGAAGAGGAATAAGCTGGCCACGCAGGTCGGAACCCAGCGTCACGCCAAGCCGAACTTCGAGCGCGTGCGCGAGCTGGTGAAAGACGGAGCTATCGGCGAGCTGACCGATGCATACGCCTGGGGCAACCGCCAGATTCGCAGACCCGGCTATCCGCCCGCCCAGGGCACGCCGCCTAAGCACCTCCACTACGATCTGTGGATCGGGCCATCGCCGTTCCATCCTTATAATCCGGAGTACTTCAAGGGCGGTCCCGGCATGAACTGCCTTTCGTGGAACATGTACTGGGACTTCGGCACCGGCCAGGTCGGTGACATGGGCAGCCACACGATCGACTTGGTGTGGAACGCGATTGATGCAGACCTGCCCACGACGGCCGAGGGCGAAGGCGAAAAGTACAATCCTGAAGTCACGCCCGTCGAATTGCACACCGCTTTTGATATCCCGGCCAACGATTGGCGCGGCCCTGTTCGTGTCCACTGGTACCAGGGCGGCATGATGCCACGGTCGCCGAAGGAGTACGTCGATCTGAACAAGATTGGACACGGTGCGATGTTCAAGGGTACCAAGGGTTATGTTATCTGTGATTACGATTCGCGGATTCTGCTGCCGTTCGGCAACGATGCGGACCTGACGTATTACAAGCAGCGAACGAAAGACCAGGTGATTCCGCCGCTGGGCCACTTCCAGAAGGAATGGGTCAATGCATGCAAGGGCGACCTGAAGACGCATTGTGATTTCGATTATGGCGGCACTGCGATCGAGATGATGCATCTGGGTCTGGTGGCCTACCGCGTGGGCAAGAAACTCGAATACGACGGCGCCCGCGGCCGCGTCACCAACAGTCCCGAGGCCAACGACCTGCTCGGCCGCGAGTACCGCCCCGGCTGGGTCCTCAACGGATAACTGACGCTTTATTTGATTTTCAGCAGAGTAAAAGGGGCGGAACGTTGGAATTGTTCCGCCCCCGGTTGTTACTGAGGTCACTTGCCGGCTGTGGAGTTCGGCGGGAAGTTCTTTCACGAAGGCCCTGTAGTGACAAGCAGGACGGTGTCTTACGGGTGGAGAACGGACGTTCTTCTTTTACATTCGCCTTGCACGAAGTTGCCCTCGGCGTGACAAAGGAGTATGCTGAACGCAGCAGTCTTCAATACAATTAGCGGATCCTTGGGGACACTTGCGGAATTCCTGGCCTTTGACCGGGACGTCCGGATGGATGAGCGGTGGAAAAGGAAAGGAACATTCAATGGAGAAGAGTTCGGGCGCAAGCGACCGCGGAATATCGCGGCGCAAATTCATCAAGACATCCGCGGCTTTGTCGGTGGCGACAGTTGCCTCGCAGACCGCTCTTTTCGGTGCCGAAAGTCACACATTCAGAGCCGGGGCCGCTGCAATAGACATTACACCGATCGAACTGCCGGTGCGGGTGCTGGGCGGCTTCCTCGAAGCCACAGCCGACAGCATCGCCGAACGGATTCACGCTCGTTCGATCGCGCTGGACGACGGCAGGATGCGCATCGCCATCGTCGTAGTGGATAGCTGCATGGTCCCGCGAGAGTTAATCGACGAGGCCAAGGACATCGCGGCTCAAAGGACCGGCATTGGCACCGATCGCATCCTCGTAGCCTCCACGCATACGCACTCGGCGCCGGCTGCGATGGACGGCCTTGGCACCCGGGCGGACGAGAAGTACCCGGCTTTCTTGGTTCCTAAGATCGCCGACGCCGTTGAGGCGGCGGTTAAGAATCTTGTCCCTGCCAAGATTGGTTGGGCGGCTGTGGACGTGCCGGAATACACGCATTGCCGCCGCTGGGTGCTGCGCTCAGACAAGATGCGGAACGACCCGTTTGGCGAGCGCACGGTGCACGCACACATGCACCCGGGCTACCGGAACCCCGACTTCGTCGGCCCGGCCGGTCCGGTCGATACCGGATTCACAGTTCTTGCCGTCAAGTCACTGGCGGGCCGGCCCATCGCCGTCATGGGCAACTACTCCCAGCACTACAAAGGGGCCGCACCGATTTCCGGTGACTACTACGCCCGGTTCGCCCGCATGATTGAAGAAACGGTCACCACCGCTGATAACGAACCGCCGGTCGTCGGCATCATGTCACAGGGGACCAGCGGCGACCTGCACTGGATGGACTACAGCAAACCGGCCAAGAACGTCGGACTGGATGAGTATGCCAAGGCCCTTGCCGACATCGCCCACGAAGAATATACAAGGATCAAATACAACGACTGGGTTCCGTTGGCCATGGTCGAACGCAAGATCAAGTTCCGTCGCCGGACCCCCGATGCCAAACGCCTGACCTGGGCCGAGAAGGTCAAGGCACAAATTCAAGGGCCGATCGCCCGAAGTCAGCCGGAAGTCTACGCGCTCGAGGCCATCTACATGCATGAGGAACCCGTGCGGGAGCTGAAACTGCAGGCACTGCGGATCGGCGACTTGGGTATCTGCGCGATCCCGAATGAAGTCTTCGGAATCACGGGCGTTAAGCTCAAGGAACAGAGCCCGTTCCCGACACAGTTCAACATGGAGCTGGCCAACGGCGCCGAGGGTTATATCCCGCCGCCATTCCAGCACCGGCTTGGCGGATACACCACGTGGCCCGCCCGCACGGCAGGGCTCGAAGAGCAGGCCGAACCGGTCATTACCGAGAACCTGCTTGAGATGCTGGAGGAGCTGTCGGGCAGATCCAGGCGCAAGGTAGTTGAACCAAAGGGCGCATGCGCTCAGGCCGTCCTGGCCGCAAAGCCGCTGGCTTACTGGCGGATGAACGAATATGCCGGCCCCGCTGCGCTTGACTGCACGGGCAACGGCAATAACGGCGAGTATGAAGGTCTCGTGGCGTTCTACCTGACCGGACCGCAAGGCGAGATGTTCTCCGGTGACAAGATCAACCGCTGCGCCCTGTTTGCCGGTGGGAGATTAAGAGCGCGGCTCAGCGGCCTGGGAGATCACTACACTCTAAGCCTGTGGTTTTGGAATGGTTTTCCGCCGGATGCGCGACAGACTACCGGCTACCTTTTCAGCCGAGGTCCCAGCGCCTTACAGAGTGACAGTCTGGGCATCGGCGGCAATGCAGGACCTCAGGGCAGGCTGTTTTTCTCCAACGGCGGCGGAGGAGAACGCGTTGTCTTTGAAGGCAAGACCGAGATCCCGATGCGGACTTGGACCAACGTCGTGCTCGTCCGTCAAGCCGAGAGTGTCCGCATCTATCTCGACGGGCAGTTGGAAACAAGTGGAGAATCTCCAATCCGGTACTCGCCGCGCTTTGAGACCCTGTATGTCGGCGGGCGCGAAGGCGAAGAATGCTGCTTCGAAGGCAAGATCGATGAAGTGGCTCTCTACTGCCGCGCGCTGACAGGCGAGGAGATTGGAGCTTTGTGCTTGCCTTTGCAGTCGCGTGCCACCATCGCCGCAACAAACTCCCCGACCATACGTGGTGGATAGTCTCACCTTTCTGCCCGCCCACTGCACAGGCGGCGCTCAGAGCGATACAGTATTCGGTTGGACGGGCCTATACGCGGGTCGATGCAAGTGCTCACTCATTGCGTGGAAACGACCCGCGCAGATGGCTCGAAGCCGGAACCCGGCAGAAGATGGATGGAGGTAGTTGCGCAGGATTTCTTGAAGGATTTCGGCCCGTTTGGGCAAAAAGATTAGTGAAGGCCTTCAGAAGAAGTACAAAGTTGAAATATGAGGAAAGGGCAAGATCTGTCGGAGTCTGGCTTCAGTATCGACGGACTGAGGCGCCGGGAGCATGCGAGCTGGCGTCGCATGTACGAGAATATGGTGGACGATGTCTACCGCTATGCGTACTACCGCTGCCGGGCCCGGTCCGAGGTTGCTGAAGATATCACCCAGGAGGTGTTCCAGCGAGCCCTGCAAAGCATCGACGGATATCACGGAGACGCCGGCGATCTGCTGCCCTGGCTAAAAGGTATCGCGTTGAGGATTCTGTCGCGGCGTGTCCGGACATCTCGCAGACGGACCGGCCGCGTCGCCCTATCACAGGCAGCGACGCCGCAAGCAAGACACGTCGCGGCCGAGGCGATAGACCCCGCCCCTGCAGCTGACGACAGGATCATCTCCGAGGAGCAACGGCTTATGATTGGGGCGGCCTTGTCGGCCTTGAAGCCGCAATGGGAGCAGCTGCTGCGCCTGAAGTATTGTCAAGGCCTGACCGTGCAGGCGATCTCCGAACGGCTGGGGCTGACTGTGAAGGCAACGGAGTCGTCGCTCGGACGGGCCAGAGCCGCCTTTCGCGGAACTTATGCACGCCTAATCAACGCAAAGGAGCCGCTGGATACTGGCAGGACATAGTTATGTGTGACAAACAAATGAAGGACATCGAGTCGCTTCTCAAGCAGGCCCCCGATCCGCCTCGGCTGGACCATAGCCGTCGAGAGGTCATTTGGCAGAACATCGAACCGGCTCTGGGACCCGAAGAACCGCGCAGCGCCGCTGAACGCAAAGCGACAGGTACGCCCGATCGCAGGTTCCGGTGGTTGGTCTGGGCCACGGCGGCAGCGGCCGTTCTCATTCTGGCCCTGATCCTGGGACGATATGTGATCCTGCCGGAGAGGCCCGGTCCCGAGGAGCCCGCGGCCTCGATCGCCTTCGGGGAAATCCAGATTGCCCGCGGCCGTTGTACCGTTACGGACCCGCAGGGCCGTGAACAAACTGTGGCGGCGGGCCAATCCGTCGGCGTCGGAGACATCCTTTCCGTCGGGCCGACGGGCGGGGTCAGGGTCCGCCTGCACGATCAAAGCGAGATATGGCTGTGCGAAGGAACGCAGATCGAATGCAGCCATCTGCGGTCCGACCCGGGGCCCACGCTGCGCCTCGTTGGAGGCGAGCTGCGTGCGGATGTCACTGCGAGCCCCGCTCAACTCTTTGCCGTTGAGACCCCGACGGCAACGCTGAACGTACTCGGGACGCAATTCAACTGTCAGGTGTTTTCTAATCTTGGCCCAAAGGAGAGATTAACCATGTCTACGAAGAACATTATGCAAAGAGCGTTTACGGTATTGACCGTGCTGTCAGGGACGGTGGAAGTATGTGGATTGAACGGGCCGCAGACCGTCCATGCCACGCAGCGCAGTATAGTGACTTCGAGCACAGCCACCGTAGCTTCCGTGCGCAACCCACAGTACACACAGCAATGGCTGGGCGAGCCGGGCAGCCGATCCGGGCCGACCATCCCGTATTGCCTGCCCGTTGCTCTCCACGTCCTGCAGTCGCTCTGGGTCTATGATGTCGAGGGACAGCAGTCCCATCATGTAACAGATTTCCTCGGGACCCCACCCAGGATTGTCGCGCGCGTCGCAGCCGACCTGGCCTTAATCAAGGTTGGCAGTCTGATACAATCTCACTTCGGGGGCGGTATGGGCGGCTCGGGCAAAGCCCTTGTTGATGATCAGGTTCTTCTGGTGAACCTCAGGACCGGCGCGAAGATCGTCGCGCCCAGCCTTCAGGGCTGCGATCCGCTGTATTTGTCCATGTCCCCGGACAGGCGAAAGCTCGCTTTTGTCGGAAGCTGTGGCGCGGGACAAGAGAGCGAGCAGGGCGTCTTTGTGATCGATATCGAATCGGCGGAAATCACAAAAAGGCTGGCCGGCGCGATCAAGACACGCCCCAACTGGTCGCCCGACTCGCGCTGGCTGGTGGTCTCCAAAGCCGAAGGGTATGTCACCGACCATCCTCTGGTCCTGATCGATACCCTTACCGGTGAAGTGGTCGAAACGGGCCTCAAAGGCGCCGGCGCCGTCTTCTCGCCAGACGGTCGGGAGATTGTGTATTCCTCGGGTTTTGCGCGAGGCGGGTCCTGGTATCAAGGTATACCGTCGACCGGGAATCTCTTCGCCGCACCCTTGGCTGGCGGACCGGCTCGGCAGATCACCTTTATTAAGGGCGGAGGGGCGGTGCTGCCGGACTTCAGTCCCGACGGCTCGTTCATAGTCTATTGCGAACACCGGAGAGAGAAGGGCAGACCTCGCCTCACACATCATCTTCTCGATGCCAAGACGCGCCAAGACCAACCCATCTGCGAGGCCGCAATATCCGACGCTATTACGTGGCTGGACGGCGGCACGTCTCTGGCCATCGCCGCCAATACGAGTGCACCGAAAGACAAGGTGGCCGTTCGGATTGTGGACATTGTTAACGGTCGTGCTACCGTGCGGGAAGTCTCGGCCGCGACTGGTGATTTGCCTGATGACCTGGCCCAGGCCGGCCGGCAATTCGCCGAGCGTCTGGCCGTGATCGGCGAGGCTCTTGACACAGTGCGGCGTGCCGAGGACATGCACGAACTCGAACGTCTCGTACGCACGTGGCCGCAAATCGAGCGATCGCTTATTGCCCTGGCGGATGAGGTGGCGAACGATAAGGACACACAGGGGCCCTGGCAGGCTCTGGCTTTGACGAAACTGGACTTTGCCCCGTACATAGCGTACTGCAGCGGTGAAAGCGGCTTGTCTCTCGAACAGCGAGTTGACCGTATTGTAGAAAGAAATCTGAACGCGTATATCCCGTCCGTACTGAGTTTCTACTGCAAGGAGCATAGCGGCCTTCCTTCCGGGCTGGAAGCATTGGCTCGGTGGGCCCCTCGAGGGGGCCGATGGCAGATTGACCACATTCGCGGTGGCGACGCTGAGGTCATCCGACGTTGGTTTGTTGTGCCCGGCGCCGACCCGGACCAGGTGGTGACCTCCTACACGTTAGTGGACTCCGAATCCGGGCAGGGCCGCTGGGTCATACAGAGCCCGCGTCTGCCTTCAGGGCGGATCTACAAAGCCGTGTATAATGTTGAGCGGGATGGGCGCGGCCAATTCCAGATACGTCACGATGTCCAGGCCGTTGAATAGATGAACCGGTCGCTTCCGTAGCAGCTTGCCGTTTTCCGCCGTACGAGGCGGCTGAGAAGCACTATCGAACAGTAGACTAAAGGCCTTCGGCCGCGGCGCAGAAGATCGATCTCGATTTCGCCCGTACATATCCGGTCGGCCCGCACCTCGGCGATAACCACGCGCATCGCCGGCCGAAGGTCCCACTTTTTTCCCCAAAGACTGCACAGGCGGCACTTAAAACAGTACAATGCCCGGCGATCCAACCGGCGTGTTGGTCGACGTAAGTGCTAACTTTTCGTTTGGAAAGGACAAGATATGAAAGCCGGCAAGTCTCTCTCCCATCGGAATTGGACAAATCTTTTCAAGAGTGTGGCCCTTGTTCTGTTGGTATTGGCCCTCGCGGTCAGTACACATGCCGCACCGAAGATCGCTTGCGTGGACCGCGCACAGTCGTACACTTCCTCGTGGGAGGGACCGCGGCTG
>CP070675.1:2603978-2606893 GCA_020352215.1 Phycisphaerales bacterium | reverse complement strand
GTCAGCCTACGTTCTGTTTTGCTCGTCAACTTCGCTTGCGCGTTGTAAATGAGAGAACCCATTGCCACGCCGGCTTCGGCTGTGAATACCGAGCTGCTAACCGACTTGAAATCCAACTTAGTCTCGCACACATCCGCCGTGCTGAATTCGGCATAGTACTTGTTGAGTTCGTCATTCAGGCCTCTGTGTGTAGGTGGGGCGTGGATTAGAGCAAGTGTCTTACCGACCACGGTGCCCTTCTTTGGGGGGCCAGGGTCTCCGACCAGGACCGAGTCGCTGTTGATATCGCCGAGCACCAGAACATCTTTTTCATCGAAGTCCCAATCAAAGCTATTTGCCGGTGCAATCTTAGAAATACCAATCCCCTTTCCGCGTCCCTGACTTGTTCCCTCGACTTTGAAAATGCGGATCATATCATCGGACCGGTCGGCAAGAACGATCTCATCGTAACCGTCGTGGTCCACGTCACCCACAGCAAGGCCATCCCATTGCTGAATGTTGACCTCCCAACCGCCGATTAGCCCACCAAATCGTATCGGCGCCGCACCAGGGGTGATGATCTGCAACTCTTCCAGGTCCGAACTGGCGACAACGATCTCGTCGATTCCATCGAGGTTGAGGTCTCCCACTGCCAACCCATCCATGTTGTCAAAGTCGAATTCTGCGATTTCCAGATCCTCAGCTCTGTTTGACTTTGTGTCATAGACAAATAACTTGTTGCCACGGTCACCATAGATGACCTCATCGCGACCATCTCCGTCGACATCCCCCGCCGCGAGCCGGTCGCCTTTTTCGCCGTACGTGAGAGGCAACTGCCTTTCCCACCAACTGCCGCAGCAGCCGTCATGGACGAAGACGTCGGTACCGCGCAAAGACCAGCCGTCTTGTCTCTGCTGTGCGAAAAGGATCTCATCCACGCCATCGCCATCGAGGTCCGCGGCGGCGAGGAGAGGATAACTGTCGGGATCATAGTTGCCCGAATATGAAATGGGGTGAGACCAGTCTGGATCAGACGGAAAAGGAAAAGGTATCTCAGCTTGAATGTAAGGGCGCCCATGGTAACGATCGTACATATCGGAGACGTAAATGCGATTGTTCTCGTGTGAGGCCCAGATGAGCTCCTCGTACACATCCCCATCAACGTCTCCTACGGCCAGGGCATCGCCATGTTTGAACATGGGCCAGTCACTTTGATATAGGCAATCCCGCTCCCAGGTGAAACAGGTGAGCATCTTATCTGTGAGAAGCAGAATCTCAGGTCTACGAAATAGCTGTGCTTTGCCGCTGCAGCGGGCACCGAGGGGGTCGTGGCGCAGGGCGTCCTCGGCGGCTTGTGGATCGGGAGCTCTCTCAAACTTCATGTTGTAGGGACTTGGAACGGGCGAGTACTTGAATTCAATTGTGATTAGATCCTCAGGCGGGTAGAAAAAGAAGTCATCCAATATATACGGTCCGCCGCGGTAATATGCTTCCAAGCTCCAGAGCCTAAACTCGTCCACCCCTTCAATGCGCCATTGGAAAACGGAGGCATTCGACGAGGAATCCCAGGTTACAGTGGGGTCTTCGCTTCGAACTAGATAGGCACCAGCTTCGGTATTGTAAATGCCGAATGTATCAGCTGCCGATACATAGGGGTAGGTCGCACCGCTCGTACCTGGCTTCAGGTCGAACCGCCATTGGAACTCAGGTGTTTGACTGTACTGGATTTGCCTGTACCTGGCTTTCATGTATATTGCTGAATCCCCCTCGATGCACAGAAAACCTAAAGCCACCGTTTCCTCATATTCGGGGAGACATCTTCGCACAAAAGTAGCTGCTTTCTTAGACTCGTCATCACTGTTTTCACTGAGACTGCGGATTTGCAACGTGTATCGAGGACCTGGTTGATATATGAACTTTCCTGGGTAATAATAGGACTCAATTGAAACGCTCGGGAAAGCCTCCCCTGTGAGCGCTCTAACGATCTTAAACGTTGCATGGTTCTGGAATTCAGTGTCGGGAGATTCTTTGGAAAGACCCGGTGTAAAAGGTCCACATGGTTTGGTGTTGACATAATATCCGGGCATGTCTAATGATTCGAAGGAGACATAGCTGCTGTCGGCAAGGCCCGGAACGACTTTGAAGGTACTTCTTTTTTGTTGGCTCGCTGTCGTTCGGTCCCACGTGTACAGCACACCACAATCCCCATCGTCACTAATCACGTCATGTTGAATGTATATGGAAGGGTAAGCAGATGACTCAAATACGCACGCATGTCCGCTTGAGTCTTCGCCAAAGACGGCTCCTATTCTCACGGGGATGAATGCCAGGCTCAAAACTAATAACGATAGCAAACCTGTTCTCTTCGTCCTCCCCTCCTTCTGACTCTGTCGAGTACCCTCAGCATGCAAGAATTGTCCTGACAATGTACTCGGAACGACGACCAGTAATCTTGATACCGTTGCCATCTTCCTGCACCTCCAAAAGTCGCGCAGGATGGGCTTCAGCCGCTGCGGTCCATTCGACATTGGTGGACTGAAGCCCACCCTGCAGTCCTGACCTCATTATTGCATTCGTAGTTTCAGGATTTTGTCCTCGTGCGTACCAGACAAGAACTGCGAATTACCGCTCAACCTTTGAAGACCTCCTTTCTGCCCCGGAGAGCTGAACAACTCATCGAGCCATCATTATTCCTCCTGATCTTTAGCGCACTTTGGCCCAAGTCAACTTCGGAAGTCAAAGAAGTGCGAACCGCAGCCATACGAATACGACTCCTTCTCCGTTTGCCGATAGACTCAAACCGCGGCACTTACAGGCTGAACGTACGCCTTTCCAGGCAAATGTCAAGTCAAATAGGGCAATCGCAGCAACCGGTCAGCGGTGGTCGGGTGATCGTCGTCTTGTGCGGAACTCTGACGGGTACGGAAATCCTGCTT
>CP070675.1:2547870-2603878 GCA_020352215.1 Phycisphaerales bacterium | reverse complement strand
TGTAGCCCGCTACGGCAGAGAAGATAAAACCCGCGACCAGCATGACCAGCGCCATCGGCAGTGAGACAGTGACGTCTTTGACGAAAACCTGATACACCAAGAACAGCGGAACCGCCGAGGTGATGATCAGCACGAGCACCCACTTCATGGACATGTCTTTTTCGGTTCTCTTGACGGCGTTCTCACCGCCGGTGACCTGTCTGTAGGCCCGCAGCCCACTGGCGATACCGCTGACCAGCGAGCGGCGCATGGCGAAGATGGTCCAGAGGCCGCCGAGCAGCATGCCACCGACACCGAGATATCGGGTCTTGGTGGACCATACCCTGAAGGCGTAGGTCGCCGCTTCAACTGGTTTGCCCAGCTTCGCATCGACCTCCGCGTTGTGTGATTCCGCCTCGTCGATCTCTTTTGCAGACGCGTCCTGATCGACGGTTTCATATTCAAGGGCAAATACGTTCCAAGCGTTGGGGTCACCGACTTCACTCTCGATCTGGTACACCGGCCATTCCTCTTGGCCCGCTACGATCGGAATTGCGATGTACCAGTTGAGTGCGCCACCCAGGAAAATGAGCACCGCGATGTTGATCCCGACGATATAGCCGACCGACAGCAAAGCGGGGCTGAGGTTCGAGCCGAAATAGGCGATCGAGCCCTTTACGCCTTTGGCCGCTTCCACCACCTCGGGCCAAAGCCCGATACCCTTGGCGCCGACCTTGAACAAGGCACCCGCGACGGCGGCAGCCGCGATGTACAGGATGCCGGAGCCGCCGCGCTCGCCGGTTTCGAGCACCTCGGCAGTAGCGATACCTTCGGGGAACTTGAGTTTGCCTTCGACGATTAGCGAGCGGCGTAGCGGGATGGTAAAGAGTACGCCGAGCAGGCCGCCGAAGCCTGCGATGATCGTCACCCAGAAGAAGTTGAAATCCTCCCAGAACCCCATTATGACCAACGCCGGCAGCGTGAAGATCACACCAGCTGCAAGTGACTCTCCGGCCGACGCAGCGGTCTGAACAATGTTGTTCTCGAGAATGTTGCTCCGCTTGAACAACCTGAGAACACCCATTGACACAACCGCAGCGGGAATCGACGCAGAGACCGTCATGCCCGCAAAAAGGCCCAGATATGCGTTCGCCGCCGCGAGCACCGCCGACAGCACAACGCCTAAGATGAGTGCCTTAACTGTTATTTCCGCCAACGAATCATCTCTTCCATTCATGTCGCGCCGTCCTAAGCTTTGCACAAAACGTGACTGCCCAAATCCATCGTATGTGAGTTATGTCATCGCACAAATTGCTCAGCGAAGTACTTGGCGGTTAGCGGCTCGCCGGTCGCCCTGGAAATCATCTCGTTCCAGGGGTAGACGGCTCCGACCTTGAAGACCTTCTCGGCAAGAAAATCACCTGCCTTTTCCTGGCCGACATATCCGACGTCCTTGTCCGGATCAAGTTTCAGCACCTTCCACACGATATGGTTGTGAAGCTGTGACGCCAAGAGCTCACCGAGCATGTAATTGTGATAGTAGCACGGTGCAACGGCGAAATGAATCTTGGCCGCCCAGTCAGGCTCGTCACGATCAGGCGGCCTTTTGACAAACTGATACTTCTCAACCACGCTCCACCAGAGACGGTTCAGGTCCTGATCAGGATTAGCGTAGAGCTGCTTTTCAAACTGGTACATCACCATGGCCCAGCGAGCGAAAATCAATTGCTTGAGCTGGGCGTACTTGTCACTAACCTTTTCTATCTCGGCCCGCTGGGCATCCGACAGCTCCAGCATCTGCTGCATCCAGGCAGGATTGCGGCTCAGCCTTCCGAAGAACATCGCTATGGCCTCGGTGGCAAAGATGTGTGCCGGTTCTCTCAGCAAATACGGCACGTCCGGATCCTGGTACTTATCGTAAACCGCATGGCCCAGCTCGTGCAGTATTGTCTCCATCCAGGACTCGTTGTTTCTCAGATTGCAGAGGATTCGCACGTCACCCTCCCGATCGATATCCGTGCAGAACGCGTGCGGGTTTTTGCCTTCCCGCTCATACAAGTCGCTGTTGGCAAGAATCGACTCGACCGGCAAGCCTATGCCGGCAAAGAATTGCGCAGCAAGTTCCTTAACGTTCCGGTCCTTGTAGTACACATCCAAATCCAGGTCATACACCATGGGCGTTTCCTGGAAGAAAGGATCGTGATAGTGCCACGGCATCAGTTCTGCCGTAGAAATGCCATACTTGGCCGCCAAGTTACGGTCGAGCTCGGCCTTCAATTTGGCGTAAGGCTCGTTGGTCAGCTCGTACAGCTCGTGGAATACCTTGTCCAGATCATTCACATCCTGCTCAGCGGTCGTCAAGGAAAGCGTGTGGAAATTGTCGAAGCCGAGCTTTCTCGCCGCCTCGTTGCGCAGCTTGACCAGCACTATCAAATCATCTGCCACCACAGTCCCGACCTGCTTGCTGGCAAGCCAGGCCTGACGTCGCTTGGCTGACTCAGTCTCAGTCTTGAGGATGTCTTTGATCTGGTTATCGGTGACCTTCTCGCCGTCGATAGAGCCGCGGAAGGTGCTGAAGTTCTTTTCGATTTCCGTGCCCAGAGCGACTATCTGCTTGAGCAGCTCAGGCTCCATCTGGTTTCCAAGGTACGCGTTGTACAGAACATCCAAATGGCGGGTCAATATGGCAAACCGTATCTGGCCGGTCTGTCTTGTCTTCTTTAGAAACTCAAATTCTTCGGGATTGCTGTAGACTTGGCGAATCTTGAGGGTAGTCTCACTGGCCCTATCGTAATCTTCGGCTTTGCCGCTTATCGCGGCATCCCACCAGGCCAAATTTGCCTGCTTTTCGAGGGGCTTGATTGTTTCCGTGTGTGCCGTGATGAACGTCCGCAGTTGTTTTTCATCCGCATTGGGTGCGCAGCCGAAAAGCATGACGCTTACGGCCAACATCGCACCGAGACTTAGTAGAGGTTTCATGACTTGACACTCCTTTCAAACGGTACATTTAAGAGTCCTGCAAAATTGCCGAAGGATCGTATCACCTTTTGGCATCCGAATCAAGCAAGTTCAAACTGGGTAATCTTGAGTTGAGGACCACCACCTCTTGATCGGCAATCTGTGGTTCTCGCGGATGCACGGACTCGCCGAAATCTTCTTTGAACCTTCCGGCAAAAGGATGTAATATGTGGCGTCCCCAACGGGCTGGGGCACACGGTTCGCTGAACGCAGCAACGCCTCAACATATTCATTATCGAAAGCAGCGACGATTAATTATGGCAAAGAGCGAATATCTAACCGCACCGGTCCCATCAACGAAGATGCCCCGCGGCATGCCTTATATCCTCACCAATGAGGCCTCTGAGCGTTTCGCCTTCTACGGCATGACTTCCATATTGGTCATATTCATGACTCAATACCTGATGGGTCGGGACGGTGAGCTCGCAGTGATGTCAGAGCAGAAGGCCACAGCCGGGGTTCATCTGTTCAACTCCGTCGTATATTTTCTGCCCTTAGTAGGTGCCCTTATATCGGACATTTGGCTGGCCAAATACAGAACGGTAATCTACTTCTCGTTAGCCTACTGTGTGGGCTTCGCGGCGATCACCTTGGACCACACTCGTCTTGGACTGGGCGTGGGACTGGTGCTTATGGCCATAGGTTCGGGGGTGATCAAGCCGTGCCTATCCGCAAATGTCGGCGACCAGTTTGGAAAAACGAATGAGCATCTGCTGTCCAGATTCTTCGCGTGGTTCTACTTCTCCGTAAATGTCGGGGCTTGCATCTCGATGTTCCTTTGCCCCGATCTGCTGGACAGGTACGGGCCGTTCGTCGCGTTCGGTGTGCCCGCAGTGCTGATGATTGCAGCAACCATCACTTACTGGCTGGGCCGGCGGAAGTTCGTACACATTCCCGCCGCCGGCATGGGTTTTGTCAAAGAGAGCCTGAGCGGCGAAGGGCTCAGAGCGATAGGCAAGCTGTCGATCATCTTTGTATTTGTGGCAATGTTCTTTTCGCTATTCTCTCAGTCACAATCGGCTTGGGTCCTGCAGGCGACACACATGAATCTCAGGTGGCTCGGATTCACCTGGAAGCCCGCCCAGCTTCAAGCCGTGAATCCCTTCTTGATCCTGGTCATGATTCCTTTGTTTTCCTATGTCATCTACCCCGCCATAGACAAGGTGTTTCCCTTAACAGCGCTTCGTAAGGTCGCCATCGGTATGTTCGTGACTGCGGTGTCATTTGTAGTCTCCGCCTGGATCGAAACGCGAATCACCGCAGGTTTGGCGCCGAGTGTCGGCTGGCAGGCCTTCGCCTACGTGATTCTTACTGCAGCGGAGGTGATGGTTTCAATCACGGCCCTTGAGTTCTCATATACCCAGGCGCCTAAGAAGATGAAGACCTTCATTCAGACTTTTTACCTTTTGTCCATCTCACTGGGCAATGCGTTCACCGCTGTGGTCAACTGGTTCATCGAAAATGAGGATGGCACGAGCAAGTTGGCAGGAGCAAGCTATTACTGGTTCTTCGTAATCGCGATGCTCGCCACGGGCGTGCTCTTTCTACCGGTTGCCCGCTGGTATCCCGTGAAAACCTACATCCAGGATGAAGCCGCGTCAGAATCGCAGTGACGGCCGCCATCGTAAGATCAGCACGATGCGACCAGCGACACGCGTCACAGCCCGACTGCCGCGACGCCAATTAATCGGCCCAACACAAAAGGCTAATTCTGCCAGATATCAGCCGTCCTGGCCGCGACATTGGGCATATCCGGCAGCGGACTGCTCGGTATCGACTCGTACCAGAACGTCGCGGTCGACCAGTCGTCCACTGTCTCCGCCAAGCCGTCCTTCCAGGCAATCTGCTGAATTGTGATGCGGCATTCCTCTCGCCACCAAATCGGATCAGGCAAATGCCATCGGTACATCGACACAAAGTCCTTCTCATTCAGGCTGCACCCGTTATAGAGATAGGGTGTCTGCTGCATTCCGTAGGATAGACCGACGTAGTCCTCGCTTCCGGTGCCGCAGATGGTCGGAAAGTCAGTGTCACCATCCATGTAGATCTTGATCTCGCCTTCACCCCACCATTGCCCGGGATGCATATTGCGGATACCAATCAGCGCACCGATGTAGCGACCCTTTCCGGTCCGCGTCGGCAGCAAAACGAAATCCTGTTTCTCTGTGGTAGGATTTTCCCTTTTGAACAGCACGTGTAGTCGACCAACATCCTTCGGATGTTTTTCACCTACCGTGTAATCGATCTGATAGAACAGCGGCACATCCTTCTCGCCCTCATTGGTCAGCGTCATCTTAGCACGCTTTGCGAACGGCATCGGCAGCCATATGTTCATGCCAGCATTCCTGCCCAATGAATGAACCGCAGAGAAATACGGTGTCACCTTTCCGTGTGCAAAGCCCATGAAATCACCAATCGGACATTCGATACTCGGATGTTCCTGGCCATCCCACCACGCGCGAATTACGAGGCTCCTCAGATTGGCGGGGCTGTTGGCTGTGGTCATCCAGATATGCCGAATGGTCCCGGGCCCTACGATATCACAGAGCTGGGTCTGCTGACCGGCCTTGAGAGTAATCGCCGGCGATCCCTTACGCCCTACGCCCAGCTTGCTGGCCGTCTTGCCGCCCTCGCCCGGAGCACCGCTGGGGTTCTCAAAACATATCGAACGCGAGAGCAGGCCCGTATCGAGCACATAGGGCTCGGACACGATATCCGATGTCGGCTGTAGCGACCCGCAACCCGACAGCAGAATTAGGCACGCCAGACTTCCCAACACAATTCGCTTAGTCATTGCTTTCCCTTTCACTTCTACAACTCTGAGACCCTCAAAAACACCATCAACTACGTAGAATGGTTTGGCAAGTCTACGCCAATCTCAACGGAGCGTCAAGAAATGAGAAGAGCACACTTCAGCCCAGAGCATCTTGTCGCCATGGATACGATGCGGCAAGCTATCCGGTAGCCAACCTTAGCACGAATTGTTCCATTGCCACCTGTGCCTTCGTCTGGCCGGTTTTTATCGCGTGGTCGATAGAAGCCAAACGTCGTAGATTTGCGCCGATCCGCTCGAGCGACATTTGCCGAAGCTGTGCAAAGAACTTGTCTTTGTTGCTCCATATGCGGCATTGCCCGGCGACTTGCCCGGGATCAATACCTCTTGCGAGCAACGCCTTGGCGCCGAACATCCGGCGCAGGTGATATGCGAAGGCGCCGACAACCGTGAATTCAGCCGTCTTGTCTTCTGCAAACATGTTTCTAAGCCGACCAATAGCCCGTGCTGCATCGCCGGCCATAATCGTGTCGATCACAGCAAAGGCGCCGAATATTCGATTATGGCCGATGAGTGACTCTACGTGTTTGGCCGTTATGACCTTTTCGGTATCAACGAACAACGCCAGCTTGTCAATCTCGCCGTACAGCCGGGATACATCGTCACCGGTCAGCTCGATCAGAAGTTCTGCCGCGTTTGGGGCCAACTTCTTTCCATGTGCGTCACCGGCGTATTTTGACAGACGAGCGGGCAACTGCCACGGCTTGGGAGCCGTTACCTTGACCAACGTTCCCACCTTCGTTAGCTTCTTGGCCAGCTTGGTCTGACTTGGCCAACTGCTCACGGTCAGAACAAGTACGCCTGTGGGACATGGATCGTCAAAGTACTTCTCAAGCCACGGGCGGTTGTTAGATATGAATTCATCGGCTCTTTTGATTAGGGCAACGCGCTTATCGGTTAGGAACGGTACCGTCCGCAACTCATCAAGCACCTCAGAAATCTGCGTCTGACCGGCATCGGCCACAAACAGCCCAGTCACTCGCTCGTGAGGTTTAAGCAACTTCTCAAGTAGCTGCGAGCACTCCGCGTTGACAAGTGATTCCTCTTTGCCGGCAATTACGTAGATGGGCTTGCACATCCCTATACCCGAACCTCGACGCTCTGCGGGCCCGCATTGAGCATCGAGACTCAATCTCACTTTCTGCGCCTCTTCTTGGTGCTGCGCTTTTTGGCCTTGGGTTGCCGCTCTGCCTTCACTTTTGATCGTACCTTGGCCTTAGCTTTGCTCAGAGACCTGCCGGCAGTTGCGTCGGCAGAGGTAGGTTCCCGACTATCCCTGGACCCATGGTTTGAATCGGCCACATCTTCCGAGGCAATCTTTTCGGCGGCAACAAGCTTGTCACCGGGCTTGAGCTTTATCAGGCGTACACCCTGTGTGTTTCGCCCTATCGAACGGATCTCATCAAGCCCGGTACGAATGATCATCCCGTTGGCAGTTATCATCATCAGGTCGTCTTTGTTCCGAACCGCTTCGAGACCAACTACCTTGCCGTTTCTGTCAGTAGTCTTTATGTTCTTGAGGCCGACTCCGCCTCGGCTCTGAGGCCGGTAGTTCTCAAGACCTGTCCGCTTTCCGTAGCCATTTTCACAGACAGTAAACAGGGCGGCCTTCTCCTCAACTATCACCATGCCCACCACAGAATCTCCAGGACGCAGGTTTATTCCTCTGACGCCTCGTGAGGCCCGTCCCATCGAGCGAACCTGACCTTCATCGAAGCGTATCGTCATGCCGTCGCGCGTGCCGAGTACAATGTGGTCGCTTCCCGTGGTCAGGGATACGCCGATCAGATCATCATTAGGATCAAGGTTTATGGCAATGACACCCGTCGATCTGGGGTTGCCGTAGGCGGACAGCTTCGTCTTCTTTACGATACCTTTCCTTGTGGCCATCACGAGCTGTCGTTGCGATGTACCCTCTTCCGCATCGCCGTCAAAGTCGCTAACGTTGATTATCGAGGCTATTTGTTGATTCCCGAGATTAAGCAGGTTGGCAATGCTCCTGCCTTTGCTCTGTCGCGACATGCTCGGGACGTCGTAGACCTTGAGCCAATAGCACTTGCCGCGATTCGTGAAGATAAGCAAATAGTCGTGCGTAGAGGCCACGAACAGATGTTCAATGAAGTCGCCCTCCTTTGTGTCTGAGCCAATGATCCCCCTGCCGCCTCGGCCCTGCTTGCGATACGTGTCGATGGGCATTCGCTTGACGTATCCGCCGCGACTTACTGTCACTATGACTTCCTCTTCGGCAATTAGGTCCTCAACGTCAAATGCCTGGACGCCGGCTGTAATCCGCGTCCGCCTTTTGTCGGCGTACTTATCCTTTATCTCATGGATATCTTCCCGAATGATGTCCAGCAGGACGGCCTCGTCGGCCAATATCGCTTCGTAGCCCTCTATCTGCTCGGTCAAATCGGCGTATTCCTTGGCCAGCTTCTCAATCTCCAGTCCCGTTAGCCTCTGCAGCTGCATCGTCAAAATCGCATCAGCCTGCGGGCCGGTCAGAAAATGTTTGCCCTTCCTCTTTTCCGCAACGAACGCCTTCGGCAGAAGCTTCTTGAGCGTGGCAGTCTCCGCCAGCCGCAGCGGCTTCTTCATCAAGCTCAGCTTCGCGGCCGGCGCGTCAGCCGATTTCTTGATCAGCTCAATGATCTCGTCTATATCACTGACCGCTAAAATGAGGCCTTCGAGAATGTGGGCCCTGTTCCTGCACCGTTTCAGCAAGAACCTGGTTCGCCTGCGGACTACAGTTTTGCGATGCTCAATGAAGCAGTCTAACAGCTCTCTGATGTTGAGGGTCTCGGGCCGACTGTTCACCAGAGCAATGTTGGCGATGGCGAATGTGGTCTGCAAAGATGTGTAACGGTACAGCTTGTTCAGGGCGATCTCAGCATCGGCGTCTTTCTTCAAATCCACGACGATCCGCAACCCATGACGGTCCGACTCGTCTCGGACATCGGCCACCTCAGGCAGCACGTTATTATGAACACAATCCGCAATCTTCGCTACGATAGTGGTCTTGACAACCATGTAGGGCACTTCGGTGATTACGATTTTTTCCCTGCCCCTCTTGGCCGTCTCAATCTCTGCTTTGCCCCGCACAGTCAGATGACCACGCCCCGTGGTATATGCGTCCACAATGCCCTTTTTCCCGCATATGATACCGCCCGTGGGAAAGTCTGGCCCGGGCAGAACCTTCATAATGTCCTTGAAGCCGCAGCTCGGGTCATCAATAATCAGTAACAGGGCGTCGCATATCTCCCCAAGGTTATGCGGCGGGATGTTCGTGGCCATTCCGACTGCGATTCCAGTTGAGCCGTTGACCAGCAGATTCGGGAACTTGGAAGGCAACACCGTCGGCTCTGTGCGCGTCTCGTCGTAGTTCGGCACGAAGTCAACGGTGTCATGCTTGATATCCTCGAGCATTTCCGTCGCGGGAGCCGCTAGTCTTGCTTCGGTGTATCTCATGGCTGCCGGCGGATCGGAATCTATGCTCCCGAAGTTGCCCTGCGGATCAACAAGCGTATAACGCATATTCCATTCCTGGCCCATGCGCACCAACGTACCGTACGTGGCCTGATCGCCATGGGGATGGTAATTGCCGCTTGTATCGCCGACGATCTTTGCACACTTGCGGTGCTTTGACCTCGGGCCGAGATTCAGATCGTTCATTGCAACGAGTATTCGACGTTGCGACGGCTTCAAACCGTCACGTACATCTGGAAGGGCACGCGAAATGATAACGCTCATAGCGTAGTTGAGGTATGAATTCTTGAGCTCGTCAAGAATACGCATATCCTCAAAACGCTCCTGCGGCTGTTCGGTCTTCTTCATATCCTTGGTCTCACCGTCTTATACCTGAGGTCTTCGAAGCGAGTAGATTATACCCAATTGCGGAAGAAGTCAAGGCCCAGGATCGACACGCAGATCGCGGGAACACAGGCATATTTAGGGGGATTCTCGGCTTAAGATCTTTGGGTCCAAGAATCACATGGTGTAGCTGCGTGCGAATTCCCGTCTCGAATCCCGGCGCTCTTGTTCAGGCGATGGATACGAGGATCGCTGAAATTATACTCCTACCATTTGGCCATCGCTCAAAATGAGTTATACTTTATGTAAAGGGGTAATGAGAACAATCGATTGTATCCATTGAACATCTGCTCATAATACTCCTTCCTTCTTTTCTTGGGGGGGCGGCAGACCAGGGTTAGCCAATATCCGAGGGGGGTCGCTGTCTCCCTCTTTTTTTTGGACATTTCAGAGTCTTGTTCAAATCGCCTCGGGCCACTGCCCGTTTCCTGCGCACGTGCGAGTTCGGCGATCAAGGTGCGTTCACAACCTTCTGTCAAATGGGGGCTTCTTGGCTCGAGGGGGCGAATGGGGAGGTCTCGAAACGTCTGTTTACCGTATCAATTTGATGATCTCTTCGAGGTCGTTGGGTGCTTCAACAGGGGGATTGCTGAACTTGCCCTGCCGGTCTTTGTGGTAGCCGACGGTCAAGTTTGGATCTTTCAAGGGATGGCCGGTCAAGACACAGGCAACTCTCTCATCTTTTTCCACGATGCCTTCATCCAGGAGATGTTTTAGCCCGGCTATGGTCGCCGCCGACGCAGGTTCGCAGCCCAGGCCATACTTGCCTATGATCGCTTTGGCATCAACGATCTCTTCATCAGTCACTGCCCGCACAACCCCATTGCAAACATCGATCGATCGCAGGCACTTTTTCAGATTAACAGGCCTGGCAATCTCTATAGCCGAAGCGCAGGTGCGCGGCGAGAAGTTACGAGCCGTCAGGTCAGCGTAGTAATCGTCGATGATCGCCTGGTCGACTTTACCCTCGTTCCAGACAAGCTTTTTATTGTTTACAAGATCAGTCAGGGTATCGGCGCCGGTGGCGTTGACGATCGCTAACCGCGGGATTCGCTCAATCAAACCAAGCTGCTTCAACTCAAGGAAGGCCTTGCCGAAGGCGCTGGAATTCCCCAGATTCCCACCTGGCACCACTATCCAGTCCGGCACTTGCCAGCCTAAGCCTTCGAGGATTCGATACATGATGGTCTTCTGCCCTTCGAGCCGGAACGGGTTCAGCGAATTCAGCAGATACAGGCTGAGCCTACTGCATACGCTTTGGACCTGCCTCATGCAGTCGTCGAAGTCGCCAAGTATTTGAATGGTCTGCGCGCCGTAGTCCATGGCCTGGCTCAACTTGCCGAATGCGATTCGGCCGGAGCCGACAAATACCGTGCACTTCAGACCACAACTGTGAGCGTATAGCGCCACCGACGCGGAGGTGTTACCTGTTGACGCACAAGCGCAGGATTTTGCCCCGACCATCATCGCATGGCTGAATGCCGCCGCCATGCCGTTATCCTTGAACGAACCGGATGGATTCAGCCCCTCGTACTGCAAGTAGAGGCGGTCTGCTTTCATGCCCAAGTGCTGAGCGACTGCGCAATTCTGCTGTAAGACAGTCTGGCCCTCACCTATCGTGACTTTGTGCTCATCGGGGCAGAAATCCAGCAGCTCCCGAAAGCGCCACACGCCCGAAAAATCCAGCGGACTGTCCCTGGTTGCCCAGCGTTGGCCAAAATTCCTCAACTTCTTGGGGACCGCAATCTTGTCCCAGTTGTATTGGGTATCGAGGAGTTCGCCGCACTCGGGGCACTTGAACAGTGCCTGGCCCCGGTCGAATTCTGCGGCGCAGTCCGGGTTAATGCACTTCTGAAAAGCCGCATCAGTGTGCTTTGACAAAGACATCCTTCAAGATCTCACAAATCAGGAATCCTAACATTCTTAATAGTTCGGCTTGAAAGGCGACATCCTTAACGTCTACACCGGCGAAATTATAAGAGAAAACCGCGTTTGTTGGTACAGAAATCGGATTCTGGCGCGATTTTGGCCGTTGCAGCGAACAAAATGGAACAAGTGCGGCTTTTCTGCGCTTACTTTCCGCTCGGAATCCAGACAATATAGCGGATGCTGATTCAGCAATGTGCCATCTTCTGGAGGTTGGCCTTCGGCACGTGCAGGACAAGTTAGAAAGAAAATTAGTTGAGCAGGCCGTCGGCGGCGACATCGACAGCTTTGGTGAGCTGTGCCGGCGGTATTACGCCGCTACTGTAGCGATTGCCTATTCAATATTGAGCGATCACCAGTTAGCCGAGGACGCCGCCCAGGAGAGCTTCGCCCGTGCGCTGGTCGGGCTCAGGAGCCTCAAGCAAGAGAGCAGATTCGCTCCGTGGCTTGCGGCCGTCTGCAGAAATGTCTCTAAGGATATGGTCGCGGCCAAGACAAAGAGAATCCGTGGCGAGCATCTCCCGCAAGTGAGCCAGGACAACAACTGCGACGAAGACATCCGGATGCTTCGCCGGGCCATGGGCCGATTGCCCGCCCCTGCGAGGGAGTTGATAGTTTTACGGTACTACAACAATCTGTCGTACCAAGAGATTAGTTCTGTTCTCGGGGTGTCCAAAGCAACAATCAACGGCAGGTTAACGAGGGCAAAGCGAAAACTGGCCAAGTGCCTGAGGCAGGACGGCTTTCTGGAGAGCCGACTATGAAGTCTTCTGGAAATAGCGAACATAGCGAACGGTTAGACGAGCTCATCTTGCGGGCTGTCGGCGGCGAGAGACCGACGCTCGATTTTGACACGTGGAAACGGGAGCACAAAGATGAGGTTCAAATTTTCAAACAACAAATGGCAGGTGTTCAGGCCACGTCCCGTAGCCAGCCGTTTGGCGTATGGAGAAGAATTGCGACAAGTAGAATAGCAAAGCTTGCCGCCGCAGCGGTGATTATTGCTGCCGTGTTATTGGCAGTCACTTTTGTGGGCGGGCCCGATGTGGCGAATGTCGCCTGGGCTGAGGTGACCAGCCGCTTCACGCAGGTTGACTATGTGCATATGTATATAGTCAAGAGCAGGGGTAACAATTTATTCGGGCATGGCGAGGCTTGGCACGCTCACGGCAAGACAATAGTCCATGGAAACGACGGCAGCGTTACTTATGATGACGGCCAGATACTCCAATATTTCGATAAGCGTGGCATGCTGACAGTCAGAAAACCATCCATGTTTGCCGATGGGCAGTCATTTCTTGAATACTTCAGCGGTGGATTCTTGTCGGACGAGAACTGGCAGCTCAACGAGCAGATTCCCACCAGAGTTGGCGATGATTTTCTGATATACACGTTCAACCCGCCCCCGGGGAGCAACTGGCTTGATACCACATCCATTACTGTGGGCAGAAACTCACTGTTGCCCATTCAGGTGAAGATATACGTTGACGATGAGGATTACGACCTATTCATATTCGATTATGAGGCTCCAGAGAAACCACCTGAATTCTTCGTTCATCCAACGGTTGGGTCGGCAAATTGTGAAGGGGAAGTTGTGCTCGATGGTGAAGAGGTGGTTTTAGATATTGAGGGAGCACCGGGGCTCAAACAGGCGGTCGTACGTCTATATGACAAGTATGACGGCCCTGCCGAGCAATTTCCATTGGACTACATCAGTGTTGACCGTCATTCGCCGGACTTCTGTAAATCGGTGTCTGAGAAAGCACGCAAAAAGTATGAAAGGAAAGGCGGGCCGGTATACAGGCTGGATGTCTCTTTTGTAACGGATGAAGGATACCACAGCACAACGCTTGATTTCCTGGCAGTGTGGCTGAATGAAGCGAATCAATGTGGCGTAGGTTCTGCCGCGAGTGGAGGTTTTTATGGTTGGCCTGACGGCAAGTATCGTAACATCAGATTCTCACCGTCGCTGAGGCTTGCCGACACAGAGGATACTTACATCGTTGAAATACGCTGCCGGGTCGAAACGAAGACCGATTGACGCTCGGCCGCATTAGAATTCACAAATCTCAAATCCAAAGGCTTTGTCGCCCATTTTGTGAAAGGAAATACGATTATGAAAAAGCTGAAGACCACAACAATCATCTTCTTGGTCCTTTGTGCATCAGCTTTGGCCGAAGCTAAAGCCGTTGCAGACGTTGCAAGCAACCTTGAAGTCCTGGACATCAAGATGGAGCCTATCCGTAAAGGAAGAAATGTGGTTCGCGTGAAGGTCCACAATAGTTCTGACGAGGACCAGGTCTTTTACATTGACATACGAACGGAGTCATCTACCGGAAATTGGCAAACTCAATTTACGCATACCATAAAAGGCGGCGAAACAAAATGGATTCGCCGGGCCTACAAAATCAATGGCATCATCGCAGGAGGAACCCGGATTCGATTGCGTTTTTATGCGGCCGGATCTGCAACCAGCGCCGATGGACAGGCGCCAAATCAGTATTTCAAGGAGGCCGAATACTATGCCGGCGACTTACAGCATGCTAGGCCTGATGATAGTAAACCGGAGGCGGCCTCAGAAGGCCAAAGGCGCACTATAGCCGAGGTTCTGCGGCAATTTCAGAACTGCGTCAGAAACAACGATTATGAAGAGGCCTGGCAATTCTTCTCTCAGGATTTTAGAGAAGCTGAGTCGATGGGTAAACTCAGCAACTTCCAGAGAGCCATGGAAACGCCCTATTTCCTGTTCCCCTTGAGCAGAGCGGAAGTCCTGGCCCTGGAGCCGAAATCCGCCGGTGCGAGAGAAGGCGTTCTTGCTCTCACTACTGCCCTCAAGGACGAACGATGGATGGTAAATTTCGTTAGAGTCGGGAACAGATGGTGCATCGACTGGTTGGATCGCATCGACGCGGCTCCGAGAAAAGAGATTCCGCTTGATCCAGATGCTCAGGAGCAAGCCGTCCGAAATGCCTTTGGGCAATGGCAAGATTCAATAAGGGGCGGTCAGTATAAGACCGCCTGGGAACTCTTTGCAAATGGCTTACGGCGGTCACGAGAGTATGAAAATGACTTTCAGAAATTCGCCAAGAAAATGGGGTCCAATGGGAGTATGGTGAAGGCAATATCTATAAGTCTGCGTCCTGAGTCTGTTACAGGCTTGAGACTGGGCGAGTTTGCCACCTTGAATACAACTTACTCTACTCGGTCATTTAAGATAGACTTTGTGATGGAGGACGGCAAGTGGAAGATCTGTAACATTAGAATGGTGCGTGATGACAATGGAGGTAGCTGGCAAGAACGCCTTCTGCCGAAGATGCGAAAGCGCGTTACAGAACACTTTGATATTTTCTGTTATAAAGGCTCCACGGCAGATAAGGAAATAGAGAAGATCGCCGAACAGAGGGAAAGAGGATTTCGCGAAATATGCACGTTCCTTGGGAAGGATTCCGACGTTCGAATTCGCATGATCCTTTTTGAGGATGGCGCAACGAAGTACTCTGAAACCGGTCATCAGGGCGCCGGGTGGGCATTCGGAAATACTGTTGTAGAGATATATAACGAGAAACAGAAACTCGATCCCTATCACGAGACGACTCACGTCCTAATGCGACCGTATGGGTCACCGCCAGCCTTGTTCAATGAGGGTCTGGCCGTCTATATGTCGGAACGATTGGGGGCGCACGCCTTGGATGCCATGGGCGGTGGAGAGTCTTCCGTTTACGAACGTGTTAGAGAGCTGCGGAGCAAGAACCAGTGGATTCCTCTTGAAGAGCTACTGACTTATACCGAGATCGGTTCGGGAAAAACCAATCCGCCTGTTGCCTATCCCGAGGCCGCCTCTTTTGTGAAGTTCTTGGTCGAGACATACGGCAAAGAAAGATTCCTGAAGGCCTATGGGACCCTGAGAAACTCCGACGACAAAGCTACACAACAGCAAAACGTAACGGCTCTCAAAGGAATCTACGGTAAATCACTGCGTGAGCTCAAAAATGAATGGCAAGGGGCCTTTCCAGATCTCGGGTAAAGGATTCTGGCTGTGCGCAAAATGTGCATACGCATATTCATGTTGGGTGTAATTCTTTCAACTGCATCGCCACAAACACCAGCCGCTTTGAGGGAATCGCCCCAGAAGGATACCAAATATGCCGGACGCAAGGCGCACGAGAATCCGCCCAAAGCACATTATACGATTCAATGTTCAATCGATCCCAACCAAGGACTTCTGGAGGGAACAGAGAGTATTCATTTCGAGAATACAACAGACGGGTCGTTTCGTGCGCTGCAAATAGAGTGGATTTCACTTGGAAACATGGAGATCACGTGCAGAGGCCAAAACGTCAGAATTGTGACGGACGCTAAGCACGGGTCAGGTACCAATGTCACTGTCGTTGAGCTTCCTAAGCCCATTCATCCAGGAGGTGATGCCGGACTTCATATAGAGTTTGGAATGTCGTTGAGTGAATATGCGGGCGCCGAAAAGATTCCGATAAAAAACTGGTATCCCCGTCTATGTTGGGGCGTCGAAACGCATGATGACTTTGACGTCAAGTTTGAAAGGCCGCCAGGATATGCGCTGGCCACGACCGGCATCTTGGATAGTGAATCAGGGTATTATCATGCGAGGGATGCGCGTTCTTTCTGTCTATTTCTGGGCAGGAATCACGACGTCATCAAGGCGATGACACAAGGCGTGCTTGTGCAGGTCATGTTTGCCCCAGAAGGTGAACAATGTGCTCGGCTGCTCTTGGATACCGCGGTGGATGTAATCAACTTCTACAGTGGGCGCTTCGGCTTCTATCCTCATTCCGTTCTGTCAATCGTTCCAGGTATGAATCGGCCGGCGGGCGGTTACCCTGTGGCAACAAGTATTGTCGCAGTGCATGGAATGGAACAACTTGATTCCAAGCCAAAGCTTCACTGGCAGTGGATCACCGCCCATGAAATCGGGCATGAATACTGGGGTGAGCACGTATTGAGTGAGGACCCGGATGACGCCTTCGATTGGCTGATGATAGGTTTGGGAATCTATGCTGACAGGGAATATGCTCGCGCACGAAGCCTAGGCCTGAATAAACATCGAGAGATAATGAATCGTTACATTAAGGGTGTGCAAAGCGGCCTTGATACCACGATAGCCCTTTCACCAGAACAACGCTCTGAGATTATATTCGATTTCAACAGTGTTGTCAGACACGGCAAAAGTTTCAGTGTCATAAGTGCACTGGATTGCGTTTTGGGAAAGAAGGTCTTTGGGAAAATCTATCGGGACTGTTTGGAAGACTTTGGCGGCCGAAGATTAGGGATTAATGAGTTCAAAGCCGTATGCGAGAATGAAACCGGCCAGGATTTGGGATGGTTCTTCGACCAATGGGTGTATTCTAACAGATTCCTTTCCTATGAGATTTCCTCCAAGAAGGGCAAGAGGCGAGAGGACCGCTATATCTCTCAAGTAGAAGTCACATGCCTCGGTGATTTGATGATGCCGGTACCTGTGGTTGCCTATTTTGAGGATGGCACCTCTCAGAGCAAGTTTACCGATAGGTTGCTGCATGTAAATGTTCTGGAGTTCAAAAGCAAATCACCGCTGAAGGACGTACGATTGGACCCGGAAGCAGCTCTGGCCCAAGCCTCGATGGAATAAAGGGCCAGGAGGATTGACTCCCGGCGGCATTTGAATTCGCAGAACTCAAGCCGGGCTTTTTGGGCTCGGCTTTCTTATGCGCGTGCGGCGGATTTCCTGAGGGAAAGTAGGTGCGCCGCGTCGCTCTCTTTCATCTATAATGTTGAAAGCCGGGGCAGGCCGACAGGAATACGACGTAGAAAGAGTTTGTGGAACGGCGACAGCAAAGAGTGATAGAACTATTGGATACATCCGGTGCGCGCTTACACGCCCTGCTGGCCCGCCTTACGCTTTCTGAAGATGTCGTCGGCGACCTCATGCAGGAACTGTTCATGAGGCTGTCTCGCTCTGATGGATTCGACAAGGCAAGGGATCCCTATGCGTACGCCTATCGAGCCGCGATAAATCTTGCGTTCGCGTGGCGCAGAAATTCGAGACGCAAGTCTCATTCGCTGGATGAGATCCGGTTGCCTGCAGAGAATCCGGGCTCTTCCATAGACACGATGATTCAAGCAGAAGAGCTGCAAAGAGTGCTCGAAGCCACGTCACGATTGAGCAGCCTGGCCCGTCATGTAGTTGTTATGCGCTACATCGAGCAGGAGCCGTATGAGGAAATTGGCCGACGGTTGGGCAAGAAGCCTCAATATGTCCGATCGTTGTGTTCCAAGGCCTTGGCCCACCTTCGATCGTTGTTGGCAGACGAAGGTGGCAGAGCCCGTACAAGAAAATAGTGCCATGTCAAGAATGGATGAAGAAAGAATCAAGCAGTGCTTTGAGGCTATCTCACGCTTTAAGCTGAGCGATGCGGTCACGGATCGGGACTTGAACCGGGTGAAGCAGAGGCTAAGAGCGTACTCAAGTAGACGGACAACAGAACGCGGAGATATTTGGAGAACAATCATGAGTAGCGGACTATTCAAGCTAAGCGCTGCGGCGGTGGTAATCATTGCAGCAGCGGCTGCAATGAATTATTTCGGCGGCTCAATGAACGCCACAAGCATAGCGGTGGCTGATGTTGTTCGGCCCCTTTTGACCGCCGAGAGCGGCAGCTTCAAGATGACCGTAGATCTCGCGAGTATTGGCGTCGATTGGGTAGATAGTAGCGAGCCGCTTCAGACCGTCGAGGTTGTATTTGTCGGGCCGGATCGCACGCGCTGGGATATGCCGGCAGGAGAGGTGCTCGTCGCCAACTTCCAGGAGGGTACGGTGATGATCCTGATGCCGGCCAAGAAGCATGCTTCGGTGATGCAGGTTAGTCCTCCGGGCGTGATCCCGCCGTACAATCGGTTCAATCAGCTACTCGCAATAAGGCCCCTCATCGAATACGCGTTGGAGACGGAAGATGAGTCGGTGGAGTTCTTGGGCGAGCGACAAATCCAGGGTGTCACGGCAGTCGGTTACGACATGGCGGGGCCCGCTCACCACGGAGATATCACTGTGTGGGCCGATGTTGAGAGCAGATTGCCGGTATGGGTGGAACGACGTATGAAGGAGCAGAAGCAGACCATCATCATAAGTGACATCGCTTATGATATTGAGCTGGACGAATCGCTCTTTAGTGTCGAGCCTCCTGAAGGATATGTGGTGGCCACCTCCGGCCAGGAAGAGCCGGACTTTGTCATAGCCGGTACCGTAACTGATGCAGCAACCGGCGAACCCATCAGTGGGGCGAGCGTTTCGGACGACGGCTACGGACCCAAGCCCTACCGTGGTGCGACTACTGACGCGCAAGGTGCGTATCACTATGTCACGTGGCCGGAAGAACACACAATAGTAGCACAGGCGCCCGGCTACAAACCTCAGCGCAAAGCTTTGGCAACAGGTGCCCTGCATACAGCCAATCAGACGGAGCAAGTCATAGACTTTGCTCTCGAACGCGAGTAGGATGTTGTTCTATCTGGTGTAAGGAGCGAGCCCAAAAATGATCACTTGGAATAGAAGAGTTTTCATCCTTATTGGTGCGGTCACTATCGCGGGCCTTGTGGCCGTCAATTCCTGTGAGCCACCTGGTCCGCCCGAGCAAGTCATCAAAGGAGCAGTAACAGATGCGAGCACCGGGCAACCAATAAGCGGAGCAAGGGTCTCTGATGATGGATACGGTCCAGCACCATCATGGGACGTCATACGAGCAGGTGATTGCGCCCCATGGGGTGCAGTCACCGGCTCTTTGGGCAAGTATCGCTATCTTACCTGGCCCGAACACCACAGCGTAAAGGCTGCGGCGGCGAACTACAAGACACAACGCAAGAGCTTATATAAAGGCCATTTTGTGCTCAACAAGAAGACTGAGGAGATCATAGACTTTGCACTTGAGCGGGAGTAGGCTGGCCTTCATCGTGCGTACCAGCGATGGGTAGGAAAGTGACGCCAACAAGCCAACTGATGCCCGGCGTACCTGACTGACTTTGCTCGCTTCCGTTGATGCGCTGCCGATAGGCGATGCCAGATCAGTTCGCTGATACCCTTGCGTTGATGTTTTCTACAAGACTCGGCAGTTCCGCCAGGTGACCTACTCTCCAGGCACCGTCGGGCGTCTTCTTGCCGGCATTGGTGTAAGCCTCCTTTAGGACGACCTGCATGCCTGCTTTTACTGCGGGCCTGATGTCTTTATCAACGCGATCCCCCACATAAAGTATATTCTCAAACACCTCGCCGATCTTCTCTGCAGCGACTTTGAATATCTGAACGCTTGGCTTGCGGAAGTCAAAATCGTGTGAATAGACTCTCACGGAAAAGAAATCCAATATGCCTAACTGCTTGAGGTGTTTGTCAAGAGAGCAGCCGCTAACGAATGTATTCGATACGATGCCGAGCTTTAGCCCCAGCTTCGCCAGCGAGGTCAGGGTCTCGCTTGTCTTTGGCTCGACAGTAGCAACCTTGCTCAAAGGCTCATACCAAAGCCATGCGAACTGTCGCCATTGTTCCGGGTTGAACCTCACGCCCTTCCTCGTGCCAACCTTCCTTAGTAGTGCCATTGCGTCGACGTCTTTGCCGGTCAGATTGGAGAGTGCCAATCGTATGCGCAGGCGCAGAAGATTTGCCCAACAGTACCATTCGAAGTGGCCGACCGGCTGGCCATGTTCTCGGAGAAAATCGTAGGACAGCCTGGCGCCTTGTCTGAAAAGCCGCGTCGTGCTCACCTTGCCGAAGTTAATCAATGTCTCACCGAGATCGAACAGTACCGCCTTGACTTTCCTGTCCGGCATAGTCAGACTCTCACCCAAAGGTGCGCAAGGACGCGAAGCTGCGGTAAGATTCCCACCTGCACCCGATTCCATTCTGTGCCCCGCCTACTTTCTCAGGGGCGGCAGATCGCCCTCAAAAGCCTCCCGAACCCACTCGAACATCTCGTCGTCGGATATCATCGACACTCGGTCGGCAGCATATTCAGCATCGATCCTGTCTTTGACTTTGGTTATGCGGGGGTCGTGCTTAGGGATCTGAATCTCGTATCTGGCCTCCACCCAGTGCTTGATGCCCGCAGCTCCCGTCTTGTCGGTAATGGCCACGCCGACAGGACGGTTGAGCAGCTTTCCCGTATCAAAGCAGTTGTAGATTTCTTCGTTCTTCAGCAGCCCGTCAGCATGAATGCCGGCACGCGTGACATTGAAGTCCTTTCCGACCAGCGGGTAATTGCGCGGAATCTCAAAGCCCAGCTCCTTGTGGGCATACTCGGCCAACTCGGTAATCGCTCCGTAGTTGACGCCTTTGGTCATTCCTCTTAGCTGGGCGTGTTCGACAATCAGCGCCTCAAGAGGCGGGTTGCCGGTTCGCTCGCCGCACCCGAATATCGCAGCGTTGGCGGCGCTGCAGCCGTGGAGCCATGCCGTCGCAGCACTGACCTCGACCTTGTGAAAGTCGTTATGACCGTGCCATTCAAGCTGTCCGGCGGGGACCCCGACTTGGCGAAGTCCGTGGACGAGCTTCGGAATGCTCCGCGGCAAGGCAACGCCGGGCCAGGGCACGCCGAACCCAAGCGTATCGCAAAGGCGAATCTTAACCGGCTTGCCATATTGTTTCGAAAGCTTCATCAATTCAGCGGCAAAAGGCAGGACAAAGCCTCTGTAATCGGCCCTCGTGATGTCCTCAAAGTGGCACCGTGGAATGACGCCGCTGTCCAATGCCGCCTTGGCGATGTCAAGATAGGCATTCAAGGCCTGGGCGCGGGTCTTTCGCAGCTTCAGGAATATGTGATAATCGCTCGCCGACGTCAGAATGCCGGTTTCTGCGAGCCCCATTTGCGAGACAAGCTTGAAGTCGGTCGGTACAGCCCTGATCCACCCCGTGATCTCAGGATATTCATAGCCTCGCTCCTTGCACAACTCCACGGCCTCTCTGTCTCGCTCCGAGTACAGGAAGAATTCACATTGGCGAATCAGGCCGGTTCCCCCGTCTATTTCATGCAGCAAGTCATATACCCGCAGGATTTGCTCGGGCGTGTAGGGCGGCCTGGCTTGCTGACCGTCACGAAACGTGGTGTCGGTTATCCAGATTTTGTCCGGCAGATCGTACTTGACCGTCTGATTGTCAAATACCACGCGGGGAAATTCCGCATATGGAAAAGTCTCCCGATAGAGGTTGGGTTTGTCTACGTCGACAAGTTTAAGGTTCTTGTTCGCCATTACTCATCTCCAATCGATGGTTCGCACCTCAATCGTACTCCTGCCGTCCGGCGGTGCGAATCCTGTTTGCCCATCACGTGATGCCATCGAGCTCAGGACGCGACGGATAATAGCCGAGGTGGGAGTCGAACCCACACGCCCATAACGGGCAGGGGATTTTAAGTCCCCAGCGTCTGCCATTCCGCCACTCGGCCAAGTCCTTATCAATAAGACACTTACTGCAATTCAAGTTGCCGCCTATGATTATCCGGACTCCACCGGGACACCATTTTCTAACTCGTCTCTGCTGTATTCATCCTCACCGTCCGCCTATAATCCAGTCGAGGTATTATATGCGCAAACCATGAGTCCACCAAAGGATTTCTTCTAACTGATCCAATGTCGCCGACTCCCCACATGCCAAGCCCAACGGGCTTGGAGAATGAAAACACGATTGTTGTCACTATGCGTTTCCGACAGGCTGCGTCCCCGATATCTAATGCTGTGCGCGAAGAAGGGAGCAATTTGTAAGTTGCTCGCTTGGGTAGCGGGCTCCCGACAATCCAAACAGTCTCCGAGGGATAGCGAGGTTATGGAGTGCTCCAGCCACCGAATTGGAAGGCTGTTTGCCACAGCTGCGCCACGCGACCTTCATCGTTTGTCTATGGCTGGGGATCCTCTCACGAAGGTCGTCTTTGCCACGACAGTGTGGGATAGGAGAGAAGGTAGAAGCCCAGACTGGATGATGCCGCAGCCCAAAGTGCTGAGCCTCTCGCGGGCCGGTTCTCAGAAGCTCGTTCCGATCCTCGCCAACCGCCAATTGGCTGGTGCCGACGCCATTGGCCTGCGACCGGGATCCTCGGCTCCCGGGTATATATCCCTCTCCTTTTGGCCTTGGGCAGCAAGATAACGAGGCAGGCTATATCAGGATTTGAGCTGATGCCTGAGACCTTGGCACATTAGGCGCAACAAGCGATAATTTCGTCGCCCCAAGCTGCGTGCCTCTGTGCCCGTTCGCGGGCACTTCTATTGACTCTGCCGTGACCGCAGTGGCGTTTTCTTGCGGCATAGTCCCCTGAGTGGGCTTGCCCTTGGCCCCAGCGAAGGCAAGTCTCACAGCTACACGGTCCACCAACACCCATATATTTCGCCGCCACAGAAAAAAAACTTAATAAAAACGTCAACATTTGTCACTTCAGGTTCGCTGTACATTTGGAGTGTTGTAAGGACTGCCAGAGTACAGGCTTTGACCCGACGCGGTGCAGGTCGCCTGGTTTCTTGCAGCCGTGACAATAAGCCCAAAGTTTTTGTTGTTTGTCCGGCCTCCATCGATGATGGAGCAAAAGTCGGCCAAGTGGCCGATAACTATGGAGAGAATCTGCAGAAATTGTCAATATTTCGACCCCGCTCTGACGTCTATGGGGGACCAAACGTGGGGTTTCTGCGTCAGAACGGAGGCAGACGGTGACTGTGCGATTCGCGGGAAAGGTGGCCCCGTTTTCAGGTGGGCCGACAGAACGTGCTGCGATTTCGAGTCCTCACAGAAACAAGCTCGAGAGCCATGACAATCCCCAAGGGGCTTTAGTCACGTTTTAAGGGTCTCCGAGAAACGCGCGGACATGTCGCCCCGCTCTGTTGCGGGCCTCCAGTCATTCTTGACTTGGAAGGGGAAGATTCCCATGCACCATGACCACGCTTACTTTGTTCGGGCAATCGAAGAGCGAAGGAAAGTCAGGCTTATCTACCGTGCGAGCGACGACGAGAGGGTTTTGAGCCCGCATTGTGTGTTCCGTTGGCATATGTCCCGGGCCGTCGCTCAGAAGGCGAGTCTGACAACTATCACTTCCTGGACATCGAGCAGAGCCTTGAAGGCAAACCTATAGACCTGAAATCGGACCAGATAGTGCAGATGCGGCTGGACCGGGAAACCTTCGATCCAGCAGAGTCCGAAACAGGGGATATATACAAGAAGCCCCCGGCTTTGGAACCAGACTTGGGCGAATTCAGCCAACAGGGAGGCCAAGCAAGTCAACACCGTGTATTCCCGCGCGGCCATTCTTGCTATGGAACGCTCGCGGCTGTGGCCATTTTTTCGGCCGCTGTGCCCTCAGAAAGGCATGCTTTCGCCGGAGATCATGTTTCGGGCTATCTCGATGATCCTTTGGCAGAGCACCTTCGGGCCAAGAACCTGGACCTTGTCCCCATAGCTCATAATCCACCAGGTGATCTCACTGAGCCCATCAACACAAAACTCAAGGATCGCAGAGCCATCAGCATCAAAGCTGACACGCTGTGTGCCGTGCCATTGAATCTCGGAAACATCGGGGGCGACCTCCGGCAGAAATCTCAGCTTGACGTCGTAGAGCTTGCCTTCTGGCACCATTGACCAAGCCTTGCCAAGGTACTCATTCACGTCGAAGTCCTCGGCCCCGGCGAAGAACTTGCTCAACACTCCTAACTCTTTGATCCGACTCAACTTGAATGTACAGGTGCTGTTGTGCAGACTTGACCTGCCTATTACATGCCAGGCACGCTCATCGTATACAAGATGGTATGGACTCAAATCAGTGAGTACGTCACTTTGGGCCAGTTCTGGACGATATCTGATATTCACCATTCGTTGCCTGCGCACGGCATCCACGAGCCGCCAGAACGTGCGGTCTCCAGGATCCAGGTGCGGGTGTGGCCCGGTTTTTATGGTTACAGTCCGCATATAGGCCTGGCAGAACTGCCGCGTTTCAGCAGACAAAGTGTTTTCTACCTTGCTTGCGGCACGCAGAGTCGAATCTCGCAGTGGAGCGCCGAAGCAGTCTGCCGCCCTGTAAGCAAGTAGCAGCAATAACATTGCCTCTGGGCGGTTCAAATTGATGGCCGGGATGTCAGAATCCTGGCCCGTGTCGCAGAGGCCCGTATTCGGATCATAGTAGTTCGGGGTGCAGTCTTCCCTGGCTTGTCGCAAATCGCGACGAACCGTCCGCCTGCTCACATTGAAGAACGCGGCCAACTCGTTTACTATGTTGGCTCGGCCCGACCTCAGTGCAGGCAGGATTCGCAGCATTCTTCTGAAACGCTTACGTATCACAACACACTCCGGCTGTAGGTCTCTTCCTGCAATGACAACCCAGCCCACACACCCCCGCCTATGGGGCCGGGTCGCGTGCATTAACAACCACTAAAAGTAAAGGCGAACGACGCGGCCATTTCGTTGACTGTTTTCTGCAGATATTCTTCACGGATGATCGAGGCTCGTGCGAGAAAATTGGGCTCAGGCGTTGTTAACCCAGTTTGGGACGTCCGGCTCCAAACCGCCTTGACGGCCGCTCAAGGGCATCAACTGACGCATTTCCGTGAAATTCTTTGATTTTCGGACGCAATTCGAGTACACTAACCGGTTGTGTGGATAGAGACGAGGAGGACGAATGATACCAAGTGAGCGGACGAATTCCGGTGGCCTGCGATGTCGTTCTCTGTTTCCCATCGTCGGACGGTCATGCCGGAGAGGGCGACTTATGAAGATACAAGGAGTGCTGATTTTGGTGCTGAGCGTGGCTTCAGTGGCCGAAGCAGGCCTTTCGGCCAGGGTGTGCCTGGCTGATGGCGTCACACCTCTTGCGCTCGCTGATCCCAACGTCCCCCATGTGTACCGTGATATCATGGTCGGAACTAAGCTTACGATTATTGTCAGCTCGGATAGCGACGGATCCTTTGACAGTTGTCTGTTCATCACGGAGGAATACAGAAATCAGGGAGTTCTATCAGCAAGGGATTACAACGAGGCCACCGGGGATTGGTCAGGCTCTCGTTTTGAAGCCGCGGGCGAGTATGCCAACGTGTATGAGCACGCCGATGCTGTACGAGGTGGTTTCGATTTGTATGGCCACCGTACGGCAGTGGCCGGTGACTGGTTCATTATTGATTACCAGGCCACAGGCGTAGGTGATTGCGGTGTGGAGTTCTATCAGTACGTCGACGACAGGCCGCATCCCCCGAAGATGTACGAAATCTGCACTCAGTCATTCTTCCACATCCCCACACGTGATTTCAGCGGGGATACACAGGTGGATTCTGGCGATCTTGCAGTCCTTGCTGCACATTGGCTAAGAACCAACTGCGTCGAGCCCGACTGGTGCCGGGGCACAGATCTTGATATGAACGGAGCCCTCAACGCCAAGGACTTCACGCTATTCGCCGACTATTGGCTCCAGACAACCGACTTTCACGCCCGCACGCGCGATTTCAACGCAGATACCCGAGTCGATTCTGGCGATCTTGCAATCCTTGCCCTACGTTGGCAAGGAACTAACTGCGTCGGCCCCGAATGGTGCCAGGGCACCGATCTGGACGCGGACGGAAAGGTCGCCGCCGATGATCTTATGCTGTTCGCCGACTATTGGCTCCAGACCACCGAAAAATAGCACTGACGTGCTACATCGCTCACCGTCATTCCCCAATTCCCCGCCTGAAGACACTTGAACTGCCTCCGCACCGACGCATGGCTTGGACCACGGCGGGGCTAATGCCCTAAAACCTCCATAACATCCCGGACTTTCCTTCTAAAGGTCGGATCTTTTTTTTCCGAAAATTCTGGAAAAAGCGTCAACACTACCCCGTCCAGAATCGCTTTCTTTGTGGAGTGTATGTTCACGGATGACCGTGTGAACTGAGCAATCCTGAACAGCCGGTCTCTGAGCCGACCCTAACGGAAGGAGGAGGTAGCCATGAAAACAAGGTCTATTTCATTTGCAGTCGCGTTCCTATTATCTGTTAATTGCGTTGCCGTTGCAGACAGAGAGTTGGAGCGAAAAGAGATTCTGCCGATCTTCCGCCAACTTACGAGCCACCCCAAGAAGACCTGGATACCTGAAGGCACAATTGAAGCCGCACATGAAGAGTACCGGGCCCCCACAGAGACAGATCCAAGTGAGATCAGGGCGGAGATCAGCACAAGAATTCAAGAATACCGAAGCAACCCGAACAAGCCAGAGTTGACCGAACATCTCCAAAAAATGAGGCTCGACGCGATACCATTCAATGTCCGCTACAAACTCGGCAACGAACACACGATGAAATCCAGCGTCGTCGTGAGGTATGACGGCGAGAAATTCTACTGGGAGATCAACGTGGACTCGCGCTCGGATTCCGTCGCCCTGCCTGTCGAATTGCAGGGTAACTTCATGGCCAAACACTTTGATCTGGACTGGAACGCCAGGCGCATATTTGTCTGGAACGGTACAGAGTACACGATGTATTCTCTCCCCGGTAACCACGCAACAGTTGATTCAACAGGCAAAATCTCCGCCGTTGTCAACGGCCCGCTGACTGCCGGACTCATCCCCTGGGGGTATGGCCGTTACACGTATGAGAGCCTCACGAGTGCTGCCTCCTCCGCCTTCGAAAAACGAGTCGACGGCGTAACCCAAATACATATAACGCTCGAGAATCCAGACGGCTCCCAAATGCTCCTTGTATTGGACCCGGAAAAAGATTTCGCCACGATATCCTGTCTCGTAACCGGACGTGATGACTCGGTTATCTCCAGACGGTACTCTGATTACAGCCTTGTATCAGGCAACTGGGTCCCTGGTACTATCCTGGTAGAGCGACTCGATGGTAGCTCAGATAGAGTAGTGGCCTACGACCTTTGGAACATCACCGCGGTCACGTGTGATACTCCACCGCCTGAGAGTTTCAGCGTCAAGTATGAGGACGATGCGTGGGTAGAGTACTCCTCCCATGTCACGGACAAGCCTTTGATGTACCGCTGCACGCAGATGATCGACACAAACGTACTCTTGGCCGAAAGGCTGGCCTACGCCGCGACCGAAGGAGCTTATCCCCAGAACTGTGCGACTGCATCGGCAAAATGCGCCATGTCAAAGTTGGGCAAAGACGTTACGGACCAACAGCTCGCTCAACTCGTTACCGACCTGAATGGAACCACAAGTCTTTACTCCATGAAGGAGCTCATGAAACGCCTGGGCCTTTACTGTCGAGCCGTCAAGACGGATATCGAAACATTAACAAATCTGACCGGCTGTGAGGCGATCCTGCACCTTCCCGGCAGGGATCATTTTGTCGTCCTCGGAGGAATCGACAATGAGTCCGTGTGGTGCATAGACTTGGCAAGCCACAAATTCTGCTATCCTACCGATCTGAGCTTTTTTGGCATGGATTGGCCCGAAGGCACGGCCCTTCTGATTTCGAACCAGTCCATCAAACTGCAGGGCAACTTCGTCGAAATAGAAACTGATGAAATGGCTGCTGTACTCGGAACTGGTGGCTATTCATGTACCAAGAAGATCCAGAACGAGCGCGTGATACACTGCGATTCCGTCGGCGGCGAGTGTGGCGGCTGGTTTGAGTACTGGCCTGAGCGATGGGGGTGCGAGGCTGCTCCGAGCGGCAGTTGCTCCATCGATTGGGTGCTCCGATTGGCGGAAAGTCCCTGCATAGAGGACACCCAATACCCTTATATGTGCAATTGGTCGTACCCTTTTACGCTGTACTACATGTGGGCATGTCAGCCTCCGTGGTAGTGGTGCCAAAGGGAACAGGGCGGATTTGTGAGGCTTCTTGATACCTGTTCGAAGATGTCGACATTTGAAGCTTGGGTTTACAAGTCGGATCAGGAGCCCAAAGTGGGCGACCTAGGCTTCAAATCAGTTCTCGGCCCGGCCTTTGAGAGATTCGCGGTAGAGAGAAACCGGGCCATTCTCTTGATCTGTTGCAGTAGCAACCGTAGAATAGTAGACGATGAGACGGTCGGGCTTCACTCTGATTGAACTACTTGTCGTTATTGCTGTAACATCGCTTCTCCTCGCTGTCTTGATGGCCTCATTGCAGCGTTCGAGGCGGTTGGCCAAAGCCGTTCGATGTGGGTCCAATGTCAAGCAATTAGTGCTCGGTCTGGCTTTGTACGAGACCGAAAACCAGACCTTTCCACACAGTCTTCATGAGAGCTTTGTGGAGGAGCCCCCGGGAGGCTTTGCGGGAGACCCTGTGTTTGATAGAGCAGGATGGTGGTGGTTTAACCATATCACCGACTACTCAAGAACGCAGCTTCATAGAGTCTCAGTTCTCTGGTGTCCGTCCAGAGAGCTAAGAGACCCTAGGCTGCGAAGGAACGTCCTTTGTGGCAGTTATGGCGTAAACGAGTCTGTATGCAAACGCTCGAGCGGTAGCGAAAGCCGTTGGGAATTTGTTGGCAGGCCATTATGCACTGGAGACGTATGGCGTTCCAGTGAAACACTGCTCATCATGGACAGCGGCTACAGTACGATAACCTGGTGGCACGCAACGGATGCCCCACCGACCGCCCTTGGAAGCACGAGAGAAGACATGGCCTATGTACCTGGTCTCTGGATCAACGAGGACAAAGATATATGGCCCGGCCAGGAATTGGACGCTTTTGGTGGCCGCCATCCGAATAAGACCGTCAACGTCGGCTTTGTCGACGGCCACACAGACCGAGTAAGGGCCGATGACCTGTTTGTCGAGAAGGTGGATGACGTCTATAGAAACCAGAGCCCGCTTTGGGTGCCAAGATGAAGTCTCCGTCTTTGTGAGCGGAAAGTAGTGATAGTCTATCACACCTGCCTACGTCGCCCACAATGCGTGGGAGGTGCGGTACAGAGGGAAACCGTCACAAGGACATCTTCTCGACAACGTCCTGCATATCACGATCGCTCAGATACTCGATTACCATCACCGATCTCAGAATGTATGCATCCGCCGGCCCCAGACTCCGATATCGCTCGATCTTTTGAGGAAGGCTCGTTTTGGCGTCGGTAAAGACCGTCCATTTCCTCAACACGGTGGAACCGTCGGAGGCTTTGTCGGCCCACATCAGATCCCATACTTGAGTATCCCCGGCGGTCACCCCCACGTTCTCGTCGCTCGCGGGACTCCACGTAGCATCCTTGGGGACGTCGGATATCGCATGGAACGGCAGTAATCCGAGAGAACCGCTCATTCTTCTCTCGATATCGGGAACATAATCGTCGCTTAATGGAGCGGTCACAGTTGTGGCTGCATCAAGTTGTCTTGTCGTCCTCACACCATTAGAAAGGTCCCATAGGACAAACTCGCTCCCCGTTTTGGTCATGTAGGCATTCATGGTCCTCGAAACCCACTTTTCTTGTATGGGTTCACTTTGGCCGGGGACGGAAGTTGCGATGTGGACGTTCTTGATGTCCTCGATGGCTCTGTAGATTTCGTCAAGCGCGGTTGCCCCGGTGGCTGATGTACTAAAGAAAACCGCAGACGCTATGATGATAACGGCAGCTGCTGCCGCGAAGGGCTTGAGAAATGGCTTCAGTCTCTTCGCTGACGCTGCCTGCCTAATGGTCAGAAGACAACCCGCCAGCGGAGCCGACCGCCCGGCCCCTGCTTTGCTCTCTGCACCGCTCACCTGTACCCTGATCGGGAAGCCGCTGTAGAGATCATCTGATTCCCCGGCGGTGCGAGCATCGGCAGACCTATCAGTGTAGTACGTCGTGGCCACCCCGGATTCCGGCTGCTCCAAAATGCCGTAGACCGTCCGGTGCACTTCCTGCATCTTGCCAAGGCACGTTGGGCAGCAGCGCAGATGGGACGCGAGGGACTCACGAAATTCACCATATTGATCATCCGTAGGATCAAGGCCGTACGGCACAACATAGTCAAAGACATCAGAAGTCACCACTTTCTCGCACGGGAATCGGTTGAGGTCGCGTCCGGCGCGCACATACTTTCTGCGGACGGCATCCCGGTCTCGATAGAGCGATCTGCGACAATCTGGGCAGGTGCACACGTGCTTGAGGACTTCTTCGCTCGTTTGGCCGAGGGCCATCGAGACTATCGCGGGCGTGACAGCCCGTGCCTCCGAGCAACTCACACCGTTCGAATCGGACATTTCTCCAAGCAACAGGCTCAGTCGGCACAACTGCCTCTGGCTGAGGTTCAGGCCTCGGAGCACCTCAAGGTCCTGCGAACATTTTGCACAGTTGTCCAGATGAACAGTAATAGGAGTCGGTATACTTATTTCCAGGATCGGATTCAACATGCCCGCCAGAAAGGGCCTCACTGCCGTGCAAGTCACTTGCTTGCCCATATAGGCAAAGTGAAGTCTCAGCATGGCGGTAAGTGCACGGTCGGCCTGTCGCTGGCTCGATTCGGCCGCACCGTCGGCTGGCAACAGCGCACTTTCCAGCTGGTCCACCTGTGCTTGGCAGTGGCTGCACTGCAAAATGTGGGAGACCACAGAATCCGGCACAAGCTTGCGGCTCTCAACAGAGAGAAAGTCATAGTAGTGCCGCTCAGCCTGTCTGCACAATCTATCGGGATCGAATGCTATCATCGTGAGCATCCCATGCCACCGAAAAGAACCGGCGGGCTCTTCTCAGTGCCACGCAGATGTACCTTCTGACGGTTTGCCTGTCCACATTCATTTCCCCCGCTATTTCATCGATATCGTAGCCAGTCCTGTACCGCAAAGTGACCGCCTGAGCTTGTCTGCGCGATACTATCATTTCTATTATCTCTAACACCCTGTTCGTTTCTTCTGTTTCCATCAAATCGCTCTGTCGCACACCTTCTTCGCCACGCTGGCAGGGGCGTTCTGCATATCTGTCCATATGCTTCCGGTAGATCGCCACTCGGCGCCGGGCGTCAGCTATGTCGTGGATTATGGCCCTGTAGAGAAAGCCTTTCATATCCGGCACCGCTGGCGGCGGGTTGCATACGAGAGAAAGAAAGAAATCTTGAAATATGTCGTCGGCTATACTCTCGTCTCTGATCCGAGACCGGATGACAGCACGAACAAAATCCCCATGTTCCACAAAGACATCAGCCGTCGCATCAACCGCACCCGTGAGCTCATCAGCGCTTGTTCCCGATTGCGCCACCGAGGTTCGCTCCTCAACTCATTTCCAATGACCCGCAGAAACGGGGGGTTAGTGTCAACTCGCGATCAGCGTTCGGGCTCCTGGCGCCGCAACTGCGCCTGCAACGCCGTAAACGAGCATGCGACAACAGAGTCTCCAGTAAAACCAAGTCTGTCAATAGGATACAGCAAATTTCCCTGGCAGCAAAGAAAAAAACTCGGCGCCCGACGGTGGGTACAGGACGTCTGGACCCCAGTCTCAGCTGGCCTTTGCCAGACTGGCCCTGCGTCAACCGGGGTTTTCGATGACAAAAAAGCGGTTTTGCCGGCACTGGATGGGTAGGTGGAAGGATTTCAGATCCCCGCCGGTGGGCCGGACGGGCTAACGGACTGAGCCGAATTTTCGGTAACCTGTCCTGCGAAACATGCCCGGTCGCACACCCGATGGAGCCGGGGAGAGCTGTCTCAACTTCGTTCTGCTCGGCGCCCGAACGAAAAGGGCCTACCTACTTCTGCTGTCAGTGTTCGGGCCCGCGGGTTCTGGCAAGAGCAGGTCGATGTAATTGTTGATGCGGATATTGAGGTGAAACTGCATCGTTCCGGGGCGAGGGATCAACGCTGCCGTCTCTTGAAGATACCCCAACGGTTGAATCGGGAAAGTGAATCCTGCACTCGTTGCATTTGGCGGAACACTCGAATACCTCGCCGAAGCTTTTTCAATTGCGGGTCGTCGCCCGACAGCGACCTGGCTCTGTCTACCCTCTTTGCAGCCTCTGGGAGCTGACCCATGGCCGCGCAGACAACTGCCGAATCCCGCAGCGCTCGAACATGATCGCCGTTGATATCGAGAGCGCGTGAAAAGAAGTCAGCGGCATCGTTAAACGCGCCCTTTTTGGCGCTAACAACCCCAAGGTAATAATGGGCATCCGCGTTGGCGGAATCTATGTCAATGGCCCTGAGCAAGCAGCGTGTCGCATGGTCGAGATCAGAGATGCTAAACTCGTTTGGTTGGCTCAGAGAGGGGCTCCTGCCTGCAAGCGTGCTCGAGGGCGCCGAGTGTGCATCTTTGCCTTCCTGGAAACCGGCCAAATTAGGTTCTGATACGTCGGCCAATCTCAGAAACATCGACGCCACCGAAACCAGCGTTTCTGCATCCTCGGGGCCGGTCTGCAACTCGGCAACTAAGTAGGCCCTTGCCTCTTTTGCTTGTCCCTTCATCAAAGCGTGCTGTGCAAGTCTGTATCGCGGGCCTGCAAGTGAGTTGTCCATCTCAAGAACTTGACTGAACAGGTCCATAGCGATCTCGTATTCGCCCTTGTCAAAGGTGATCTCACCCAAATAGAACAGTGCCGATGTATGGCCCGGCTCAAGCTCGAGTATCCTGTTGAATTTCTCTTTCGCAGACTCAGTATCGTCGTCCTCAAGCAAGAACAAGCCAAAATCGAGAATCACATCCACATCACCCGGATTGTTCCGGAGTTCCTGTAGGAAATGCTCCCGGGCACGCTCCCTGTCACCGTCCGACCAGTAGGCTTGTGCGATTCGGTAGTTGATCTGTGGGTGAGACGGCTCCAGTTCTGTTGTTTTCAACCAACAGCGAATAGCCTTTTTGTACTGGCCCCGAGCAAAGAGGCTGTTACCGATGTTGTAGTAGCACAGCGCACAGTCCGGATCTATCTGCTGAGCGAGGTAGAACATTTGTTCGGCCGAATCATGTTGACCCATCTCGGTGTAGGTGATTATGCGATTGCAGTAGCAGGGCTCAAATGACGGATCCAGTTCCTGGATGCGCTCGAAGGTTTCAATGGCAAGGTCATACTGGACCGTGCGGGTATAGTCGACCGCCAGTGAGTTAAGTATCTCCAGATCCTCAGGGCTTAGTTGAGAGGCAATCTTGTATTCGCTTGCCGCCTCGTCGAACCGGTTTATTGCGTCCAGTGCCAGGCCCTTGTTGAAATGCCAGGAACTATTGGCCGGATTTATCTCGATTGCCGTCTCCAATTCCTTGAGCGCCTGTGACATCTTGCCGTCTTCGTAAAGCTCGAAGGCCTTGCTGGCGTTGCGCTCAGCTTTGTCGTAGGGGCCGAATTCCATACTCTCGAAAAGCATGCCAGTACTTTACCTCCTGTACCACCTAACATTTGAATGGCTGTCCAACCGCGTTATCGCCCGCGAAGTATCGCCGCCTTAGCCGTTTTTCCGACGACGTAATCCCTTTTTCATCTACGCCAAATTCTGCTCGCATCTTAGGCCTTAAACCCTTACAAATGAGCATGTTAGCCAAGTGAATGAAGGTGTCATGGACAATGAGCGAGGTCTCAGTCGTGGTTTTTCTGGAAAGGACGCGCAGATAGTCTTATAATCGGGCTTGGTGAACAGCTTTGCGAACTGACCGCGGCGGGTTTGTGCTCCGTCAGTGTCGATAATGCGTTTTAGGATGTGAGACCATGATCAAACAGATTAAGGGCCAGGTTGCGGCTGGCAAGGGCGACTACGCTATAGTGGTCAGCAGGTTCAATGAATTCATAACAGCCAAGCTGCTCGAGGGCGCGGTGGACTGCCTGCAGCGCCACGGCGCTGCGGACGGGCAGCTGTCCGTAGTTTGGGTCCCCGGCGCCTGTGAGATTACTACCGCGGCGAAAAAGCTCGCCAACAGCGGCAAATATGTCGCCGTCATCTGCCTCGGCGCGGTGATAAGAGGTCAGACGAGTCACTTCGAGGCCGTATGCCAACAAGTGGTTCGAGGTATCGGACAGATCAACTACGATTCACCTGTCCCTGCCGTTTTTGGCGTCCTTACCTGCGAAACACTCGAGCAGGCCACCGAAAGAGCCGGCACAAAGATGGGCAACGCTGGCGCCGATGCTGCTCTTACGGCCATGGAGATGGCCAGCGTTATGGAACAGATCTAATCTCGCGAAGCGCCGCTTCACGAAACTCCCTTGTGATGCACGGCACCGCACACAAACGGACCACAAGCAACCGGCCACAAAATGAAAGTGGACAGAAGAACAAGAGCCAGGGAACTGGCTATGCAGGGCCTGTACCAGCTCGATGTCCAGGGCTCAGAACTGCTCGAGCGTCTCGACGAGTTCTTTGCAGAGGCCGACTGTGACGATTATGTGCGTAAGCTCGCGACCGACTGGGTTAGGCAAACCTGGGCGGATCTGCCGGTCTGTGACAGACTGATAACTGCTTCTACAATAAAGTGGCAGTTCTCAAGGCTCTCACCCGTTGACAAGAGCATACTAAGGCTGGCGGTCTATCAGTTGAAGTTCTGTCCCGACATACCGCCCAAGGTTGTGATAAATGAGGCCATCGAACTCGCCAAGAAATTCAGCACAGACAAGTCCGGCCCGTTTGTCAACGGGGTGCTCGATGCTGTACTAAAGAAGCTCACCACTGAGAGCTGAAACTCATAGTCTGCCGAGGAGAACGGATTGAGAACGATTGCAGTACTGAACCAGAAAGGAGGAGTGGGAAAGACCACGACCGTGGCCAATACTGCAGCAGCTCTGGCAGCGGTGGGCTCGACCACGGTTGTCGTTGACCTGGACCCGCAAGCGCATCTGACGATACACCTCGGCCTGGAACCGCAAACTGTCAGGTGTGGCTCGTACAACGTCTTGACTCAATCGGCCAAATTTGAAGACGAGCTCCTGCTCGTGCGCCCCAATTTGTGGCTGCTGCCTTCAAGCATCGACCTTGTCGGCGCCGAGACCGAACTGGTCAGTGTTGTCGGCAGAGAAACCATCTTCCGAGAGGCGATTCGACAGAGCAACGACAGATTCGACTATTGCCTCATCGACTGTCCCCCTTCCCTCGGCCTGTTGACTCTCAACGCCCTTGCCGCCGCCGAAGAGGTCCTGATCCCTCTTCAGCCTCATTTTCTCGCACTCCAGGGGTTTGGAAAACTGCTGCAGACTGTAGAACTTGTTAACAAGCGTATAAACCCCGGCCTCAAAGTCAAAGGCGTTCTGCTGTGCATGTTCGACAGCAGGGCATCCCTTCCCAACGAAGTCAAGGCCGACATCGAGCAGTTCCTCGAGGGTGCACGCGGCACCGAAAGCGCCTGGGCTCAAGCCCAGATTCTGCCAACTTATGTCCGCAGAAACATCAAACTGGCCGAGGCACCCAGTTACGGTAAGACTATCTTCGAATATGAGCCGAACTGTCACGGTGCAGAGGATTACAGGAAAGTGGCTGAGTTCATCAGACAGCCGACAACCACCGGGCAATTGCAGGCCGAACCGCGCCGCGACACAGACGACCCGCCAACGGCCCCAGATCAGCACGGGCTACCTGTCGAAATACGTGTAATCGAGCACGAGCAGGGCCTTTCTGAGCCTCTGCTCGGCAGCACCACGCCACCTGATCCTGAAACACCATTCTCATAATTCACGGGCGGTGACGAGCAGAATCGGCCGGAATTCGAATAGACGGTATGGCCCATCGAGTTGCCCATGCCGAGAGCCAGCAAGGCCTTTTGTCACTATCTCCGTCGGCCCTATTCTGATTCCTGTTGTTTCTTATCCAACAGGCCGAGTCCGCGCATCCAATCGGCACAGAGATCGGGCCAGCGCGACACGGGGCCGCTATTGCTGCCGAGGCCGAATCCATGACGCCCTTTTTGGAAGATGTGCATCTCCGCCGGCACTTTTGCCTTTCGCAGCGCAAGGTAGAAATAGAGGCTGTTTTCGGCGGGAACGCCCTTGTCTTCGTATGTGTGAACAAGGAAGGTCGGCGGTGTTTCGGGCGTCACTCGCTTCTCGTTGGATAGGCTCTTAACGAGCTTCCTGTCGGGGTCCTTGCCCAACAGGTTTCTTCTGGAGCCGGTATGTGTGAACCACTCGGTCAAGGAAATCACCGGATAGAGAAGAATCATGAAATCGGGTCTGCAGCTCACTCGGTCTATCGGATCTGCGGCCCCACCGTATCGCTTGTGGAAATGCGTGCCGGCGCTTGATGCCAGGTGTCCGCCGGCGGAGAAGCCAAGGATGCCAATTCGGCCCGGGTCAACGCCCCACTCCTTTGCCCGGCCGCGGACCGTCCTGACGGCTCGCTGAGCATCTTGCAGTGGCGCGGGGTGGCCATAGCCGGCGCCGCTTCTTCGATGGCGATACTTGAGAATGAAACCGGCCACACCGAACGAGTTAAGCCATCTGGCCACCTGATGTCCCTCATGGTCCATGGCCAGGAATCCGTACCCGCCCCCCGGGCAGATCACCACAGCCGCACCAGTGGACTTGTCCTTTGACGGCAGATAGATAGTCAGGCTCGGCTTGTCACCCTCCTGGTCACCTTCGGCGCCCGGAGCGCCCTGAGGCCAGAGCAGTTCGACCTTCGCGGGGGTCTCCGTGGCATCAGAAAGACCTACCGCTGCCAAAGACATTACGACGGCAAGACCAACAAGAGTTAATTCAATAAACCTTTTCATCTTCGTTACTCCCAAAATACTTTGACTTGAGAAGCTGCTTCAAAGACCGGGACACATCGCTACCGCCGGCGGAATTCGACCCGCGCGCGTTTTGTCCCTGTAGGTAAGACAAAGTCTCCATGTGCATTCGCTTCAACAGTCCGTTCGTTGAGCCAAACCGTGGCCCGCAACGCGCCTGGCAGGCGGAGCGCAAAACCTTTGGGCGGTTTGGCCGTTTCTCCTATCGTTAGCATAACATGCTCGCCGGTCTGCTTCCACTGCAAACTCAGGCTTCCGAAATGTGTGGGTAGATCATCGATCGACATCCCATCGTTGTGCGTGAGCCACGTCTCCGGCACGCCCGCGAAGAGTACGAGCTGCCCACCGTCTTCGTACGCCAGGCAATCGCGCAGCAGCAAATGGAGCTCGGCGATTGCCCAGCCATGAGGCATAGCCACGCTACCGTCCCAAGTCGTGCGCAGGTGTCCCCAACCTCCGGACCCGCTGCGACCGCCCTCGTCAAAGGCATACCAGCCGTGCATCTGTGGGTGGTCCAAGTGATACTCAAGGGTTCCGTAGCCGGCTTCGCGATTTCCGGCGAGCAAACTCTGATGAGCCTTGGCCAGCGGAAAATAACGCCAGCTTTGAGGTTTCTGGGCGGCAATATCCTTGAACTGTTCCGCTTTGCCCGATACAAACGGATAAATCCGGCATGGCCAGAGCACTGAGTAGCTGCCGTATCCATCAGAAAGTCTGTGTCCATATTGCTTGTCGTACTTCTCGAGAAGCAGCTCTGCGAATCCCCGGTACGCGGCGGCGTCCTCCCTACGGCCTGCGGCCTCGGCCAGCACCGCTGCCGCTCGTATTCCTGCAAGGTCGAACGCCTCAGTGTAAGCCGGATTGTGCCCGTCGCAGCGTCCCGGCTTAAGCTCCCTGCGCTTATCCTTCGCCACTTGCTCCCCAAAGTCCAGGCTATCCATCTGCACCCAATGCGGTCCCGCCGTCGTACGATAGTACCTGATCATTTCTGCGATCTTTCGCACCGAGGGATAGATGCGGTCGAGCCACAAATCGTCATGTGTGAACCGCCAGTGCTCACCCATAATCCACAGAATCTGGCCCGGATTATCTGCCTCCGGATACGACCTTCCATTGAACGGGTGTGAGCTGAAGTAGTCTATCGCCTCAGCGGCGAAGTCGCATCTACCGGCCTTCTGCAGTATGTTGGCTACATATACGCCGTCGCGGTTGAAGACGTTGTAGTTTACAACTGCGACATCCGGAGCGCCCTCGTTCATCGCCATGGCAGCGTGCCCCGCTGTCGCTGCAAAGGCGTCGGACCAGCGCCGATCCGGCAATCGTAACCTGACCACGCCGACAAGCTGCTTCCAATACAGCTCGGCCTCGACAAACAGCTTGTCCACTCTCAGCTCGCGGTAATACTGCAGACCGGGATCCGGCTGCAACACCCCGCCGCTTGGTGGGTTGGGTTTGGCCAGGTCGAACTGTGCCCAATCGCTTACGCCGTCCCACCGGTGGCGCACGGCGCGCCGGCCCGGCAGCACCGGACACAGGAAACTGAACGTTTTGCTCTCTGTGCCGGCCAGTGTCAGGTCAAACCGCAATGCTCCGCAACAGTCTCCGCTGAGAGATTCTGCGGATGTGCCGCCGGGCATTTCGCCTCTCGTCGCTAACTCACCAATGGTGTCCGTCGCGAGCACGCCCGCACCGCTCGGTTGCTCGCAGGCGAGAAGTGCAGCTCGACCATCCACCAGAAGCGCATCGCCCTTTTCGGCGACGCACAGATTACCGACGTCAAACCCGGCGGGGCCAACCGGGCGAAGCGCAGCATACAGTGATACGTTCTTGGGCCGATCAGATGTGTTTCGAATGGTCACCCTCGCTGCGACCACGTGCACCTCGCCAAAGGGCGAGTCACGCAGTACGTGACAGACCTCGCTCCTGACCCTGACGGGGCCTGCGCTCCATTGTGACCGCGGGATTAGATAGGTGCCCGTGGTCAGTCCGTGCTCGCACGTGATGGCGTCCATCGTCGGCGAGCTCAGCTTGTTGCAGTCGTTGTCATATAGCCAAAAATAGATGCCGTAGCTGCCCACCCCGGGTGAGAAGTTCCCTTCCGCCTCTACGAACGTCTTGAGAGAATCGAGCGTATTGGCGATCCCAATTGGGATGTGGGCTTTGCCTCGCGGGTCCAGCTCCCTGACCAGCTGAGAACGAATTTGTGACTCCCCGCCCGTCGCTTGAGCCCCCAGCGACGAAAGTAGCGATGTCGAGCAGATCGCCAGAACGCACATACTTGGAATCATAGCGGCGTGGTACCTAACCGAATGTGTGCTTGACCGGTTTCTTCTTCAGCTCTGCTGCTGTTTCGAGAAGCTCAAAGGAGTTGACTTTCTCGGCTTCGGTAAACTTGCTCACCACATGCCGAATCTGATCCATACTCCGGCCGTGACACATCGCAAAAAGATTATACGGCCAACTCTCGAAAGTCTCTCTCTCATAACAGTGGCTTACGATCCCGAGGCTAGCCAGCCTCTCGCCGGCTCCGACGATCCGGTCCTGCGGCACTTCACCGGCGAACATGGCATTGGCTACGAAGCCAAGCTTGCGATGATTGACAACAGCCGCAATACGGCGAATCACGCCCGCATCAATCAATCCAGTTATGATCTTCAATGCGTCTCTGTGCTCAACGCCCCCGCCGTACGGCAAATCGAATGGCTCTGCCGTCAGCTCAAGAGGCCGCTGCAACTGTGAAAGCACCAGCTTCTGCTCGTCGCTAAGCTCCACCACCTCACACTTTGGGATCCGCTGAACATCCCGCAACAACACCTCACTTTCGCTCTCGGCATCGAAGAGGACATAAAGCTTGAAGAATCGTTTGACGGGCAGACTGTGAAAGCCAAAGCCGAATCGCTCAGAAAGATCCGCAAGCGTCGCATCAATCTGGGCAGCCGTGTCTGCCTGCAATGTGAACCACATGTTGTAGTGGTGGTTCCTTAGATAGTTGTGTGAAACACCATCCAGAGAGTTGACCGCTTCTGCAACTTCCCGCACAGATTCCTGGGGGACATGTGCTGTGACGAGCGTGCTTGTTTTGCCAAGCGCGCGATAGTCCACTGTCGCCGAAATCCGACGAATGACTCCGGCCTCTATCAATCCCGATGCCTCTCGCAACACTTGCTCCTGGTCAACATTCAGACATTCTGCAATTTCCGCAAAGGGCCTCGCACAGATTGGCACGCCGTTTTGAAGTGCGTTGCACAACTGTTTCTGAAATTTGGTCAGATTCGACGTCACTCTTATCTCCTCACCCACTCGTCTTATCCTTTGAGCAAGCCCGCAACAACTTTTGCAGAGTACGTGATGACAATATCCGCGCCGGCTCGTTTCATCGAATATAGCACTTCGAGTGTTGCGGCATCTCTATCCAACAAGCCCGCGTCGGCGGCCTTGTTCAACATCATGTACTCGCCGCTCACGTTGTATGCGGCCATAGGGCAATTGAAACGTTGCTTGGCACGATAGATGATGTCGAGAAAGCTGAGAGCAGGTTTGACCATCACGATGTCGGCCCCTTCTTCTATGTCCAGTGCGATCTCCCGCATTGCCTGCTCGGCGTTGGCCGGGTCCATCTGGTAACTCCTGCGGTCACCGAACGACGGCGCCGACTCGGCCGCATCCCTAAAAGGGCCATAGAAGGCAGACGCGAACTTGGCGGCGTAAGACATGATAGCAACTTCACAAAAACCATTCTCTTCCAGACATTCACGGATATAGCGCACGCGGCCGTCCATCATGTCCGAAGGGGCTATGATATCCGCGCCGGCCTGAGCGTGTGACAACGCCATCTTAGCCAGCAACTCGCAGGTCGCATCGTTGTCGATCTTCCCGTCCTTGATCACGCCGCAGTGCCCATGCTCGGTGTAGGCGCAAAGGCAAGTGTCGGTGATGACAAGTAGCTCGGGTGTCCGCTTCTTGATCTCCCTTATCGACTGTTGCACGACGCCGTCTTCGGCCCACGCCTCGGAACCCTGTTCATCCTTGCTCTCGGGCAGGCCGAATAGTAGAACCGCCGGTATCCCCAGTGATGCAACTTCGGCAGCTTCGTCACCAATCATGTCCGGCGAGAAATGAAAACAGTCGGACATTGACTTGATCGGCTCCTTTATGCCCTCACCGGCCCGCACGAACAGCGGATAGACCAAGTCATCAACACTCAAGCTCGTCTCGCGTACCAGCCTCCGCATCGAATCGGTGCTGCGCAACCTCCGCATCCTAATCTTTGGAAAACCCATTGAATATTCCCCTTATTATCTGACGGTGTTCACGTCACGCGTGTGTTCCTTCTATCGCGGCAAGCAGTCCGTCAATGGTGTGCTCTTCCGCCGTCACATCTACGGATATGCCGAGATCCTGCAGTTGCTTAGATGTCACCGGACCAATCGACGCAATTTTGACGCTGCTCGAACTCACTATTTCACCTGAGATTTGTTCAAAGAACATCCTCGCCGAAGAAGGACTTGCAAATGTCAGCCACTGAACGCGCCCCCGTCCGATTTGCTCAGTCAACCATTCACTTTTGCCCTTCACGGGGGTAACTGTATAGACTGCCACATTCTCAACTTCGGCGCCGCCCTGCTGCAGAACATCCATCAATTCATCGGAGGCAATTTCCGATCGCAGAAGCAGTACCTTGCTGTTTTGCACGTCCGTGAGTTTCAATAGCTGGTCGCCGAGTTCTCTTCCTGTAAAAACACTTGGCACGAAATCGGCCTTTATGCCGTACCGGTCCAGCTTGGCGGCAGTTTCGCTGCCTATGGCAGCAATCTTCGCGGAGCCCAGTGCCCTGGCGTCCCTACCCAAGTTGTGCAGGGCATCGAAGAAGACGGCCACCCCGTTGCCGCTGGTAAAGACCATCCAGTCATATTCGTTCAGTCTGGTCAACGTTTCTGAGAACCGATTTGTGTCGGTCAACGGTTTGATCGTCATTGTTGCAAACTCGATTGGGTTGCCTCCCTTGGCGATGATCTTGGCCGCGGACTCCCCGTTGCCACGGCTGTCCCGCGTCACCACAACACTCTTGCCGAACAGGGGCAGCCTTGCAACCCAGTCCAGTCGCGGGTCGCTATCTGCCGCCCAGCCAATAACAACTATGGCCGGCGGCTGGATCTTTTCCTCACTGCAAACCCGGTTTATCTTGGCCAGCGGCGCCCTCACCACACGCTGACTGGGTAGCGTCGCGTCCGCGATCACAGCCACCGGCGTGTTCTCGCTCCTGCCGTCTTCTATGAGTCGCTCAGCAATGAGGCCAAGATTGCCCATTCCCATATAGAAAGCTATCGTCCCTTCGAATTTAGCGAGGACGGCCCAGTCTATGTTGCTTTCCCGCTCACCCTCTGCTTCGTGGCCAGTGACGAAGGCGACCTGTGAACTGTAGTCCCGGCTGGTCAGCAGGATGCCGGTGTAGTCGGCAGCCGCAACAGCAGCGGTTATTCCAGGCACTATCTCGAAATCTATCCCCGCATCGGCAAGAAGTGCCGCCTCCTCGGCACACCGGCCAAACATACAGGGGTCGCCGCCCTTCAAACGGACAACCGTCCCGCCAGCCGAGGCCTTTTCTATCAGCACCTTACTCACCTGCTCCTGGGTGAAGGAACCTTTCCCCGCCCGCTTCGGCACGTGGATAATCTCCGCATCGGCCCGGGCAAACCTCAGCAGGGCCGGATTGGCCAGCTTGTCGTAGATTATGCAATCGGCGCGACCCAGAATCTCCGCCCCGCGAACGGTAATTAGATCCGCCCTGCCGGGCCCGGCCCCGACTAAGTACGCGGTGCCTTTGGCCTTATCGCGATTGGCGTTCACTTTCTGCTCTTCTCCAATCCTAACCAGAATCTCTCCCGTCCCGGCATAGTTTAGACGAGGTCGGCGCGACTTTCAACCCCAACTACCGCGAAAAACCGGACCAGGCAACTCCATACGCCGGGCGCACAGAATATCCTTGCACGTAACTCTATTCTCCGCCATAATTGTACTCGTCGTAATGGCGTTTTCGGTATATCATCGTAGCCAACCGGCAAATACTTGTTAAGAACTCTGACTATGGGGGCAGTTGGTCGCTTGCCTCGAAGGGAACCTGATGAACAGATTCAGACGGGCCGTTATGTGGGCGGCTCTGCTGCTGATCATATTGCTGACCGCTCTGTCTATCTACGGTGCATTCATCGGCCCTGAGAGAGCGGAACGCTTCTTCAATTCTATCGCGCTGGGGGTCTATTGGCTGGTCTTGGCCGTATTGCTCGCGGTAGGCATCATCGTATTTCGCCGACTGATTCGCATGCCCGGTCTGCTGCTGATCCACCTCGGGTGTATAATCGTGCTCGCAGGAGGTATCTGGGGTTCCAAAGCGGGATACGGGCTGCGCGAGAAGCTGTTTGGGATCAGCAAGATTCGCGAAGGTCAGATGGTCATCCACGAGGGAACCCGTGAAAACCAGGTCATGATTGGAAGTGCCCGCGAAACGGCGGAGCTGCCGTTCCAGGTCGGGCTGAAGGATTTCCGCATGGAGTACTACAAGCCCGGCCAGCTCCTTGTACAATCTCGCCAGGGCAAACGTTGGAGCATCCCTGCCGAAATCGGCAATGAGTATCCCCTGGACGAGCAGCACGGCACCGTGAAAATCCTGCGGTCATTCGAGAATTTCAAAATCAAGAAGGAAGATGGCAAGAACGTCTATTATGACGATCCGCAGCCGGGATCCAATCCGGCTCTGGAAGTCCAGATCAATCCCCCCGACGGTGACGCGAAAACGAGATACGTCTTTGAGCTGTTTCCGGGGCATGCTCACGCGGAAGATAAGCTGTCGCTGCGGTATCAGAGGGTCATCAGCGATTATGTAAGCGAGCTTCAAGTCATCAAGGACGACAAAGTGGTGGCAGAGAAGGATATCGAAGTGAACCACCCGCTCTACTACGGAGGCTACCATTTTTATCAGCACTCGTACGATGACAAGGCCGGGCGGTATACAGTTCTCATGGTGGTCTCCGATACGGGCCTGAATCTCGTTTACGCCGGATACCTGATGCTTTGCATCGGTGTCCTTTGGCACCTTTGGCTGAGGCACCTGCTGAAAGCGATAAAGCCCAAGGACACAGGTGCTGCCGACAGCGGCGGTGCTGCTGTTCCCGGGCCAAGCATAGAACCCGACCCTCCCATAGTCAACGACACTGTGTCACTCGCGCCGGGTGGGATCTGAACCTCTGCGAAGCAAATAAATGGAAATCAAATATACAATTCAGGGTTTATTGATCTACATTAGCATCGCTGTGTATCTGTTCGCATTCTTGCTGACCTTACTCGGCCGTAAGAAGGCGGGGCATTTGTTGCACGCACTCGGCTCTGGCGTTGCCGCTTTGGCTTTTGGCTATCGCTGGCACCACGTTCGTCACGTACCGCTCCAGAATCTGTTCGAAGTGTTCCTCTGTCTCGGCATGATTTCCTATCCGATTTCCCGGTTCTGCAGGCGCATTCTGCGCGTGGGCGGCGAATACGGCGACATGCTCATAGCCGCTATTGTACTTTTCCCCGCCGGGTTTGTTTTTAAGGCCGACCCGCAGCGATTGCCACCGGCCCTGCAGAGCTGGCTTTTCACACCGCACGTTGCTGTCTACATGTTGTCCTATATCTTCATGGCAAAAGCTACGTTCCAGGCTGTCGCTCAACTCGCCGGCAAAACGCCGTCGCCCGGGGAGGACATCGTATCTCCGGAGCAGGGGACGTATCGCGTGGTCTGTGCCGGTTTTCCTTTGCTGACGCTGGGCCTTGTCCTGGGCAGTTGGTGGGGAAAGCTTGCCTGGGGCGACTACTGGGGTTGGGACCCGAAGGAACTCTGGTCGCTCGCCTCGTGGCTCGTCTATCTCGGGTATTTCCACTTCCGCTACATGTTCGGCAGGAGGTACGCCCGCGCCAACAGCATTTGGGCCATTGCGGGGACGGCTGCAATCGTCATTACCCTTCTCTGGGTTAACCTCTCCAGGCTCTTTCCAGGATTGCATAGCTATGCAACCTAACATCCGGACCCTACCGACAGAACACTGAAACTAATACGGGAGTCACCGTATGAGAAGTGTGCTTCTGAGTTTCGCGGCAGTACTTTTGACTAACCCTATCTCCGGCGTCTCAGGCGACCATCCCCCCGGAACGGCGGGCGCCAACAAAGCCGTTGCCATCGACAACGGCATCGTTGATGTGTCCTTCGATCCCGAACTCGGCACTTTCTCCGCCCGCCGGGGCGAGAAATTCTTCGTCAAAGAAGCACGCTTTAGAGAAGCCGGCGGTGGCGACATCCCCAAAGCCCGCGCGGCAAGGATTGAGGACACACTTGGATCCGCTCAAGCCATCGAAGTTGAATTCCCAAGCGGCAACGTCTATACGCTCGCACTGTACAGCGACCTGCCCTTTGTCTGCATCAAATCGCAAATGCACAATCCGACCAATGACAGGGTCATCATAAACAAGATGGTCCCCATCAGTCTTCAGGTCGATCTGGGCAAGGCCGCCGAGGATCTTCGCGTCCTTGGCTGTGACGGGCTGACCAGCGCCGAGAAGGAAAGAACCAGCTATACGTTCCTTGCGATGGCCGAGCCGGACACGCGAGCCGGCGTCGTGGCCGGCTGGCTGACTCATGATCGAGCGAGCGGCATTGTCTTATCGAAGCCGGACGAGTCGTCTGTGCGAATTGATGCAAGGAGTGAATACGGCAACCTGCTAATCGAACCGGGCGGAAACGTCACCGGTGAAACTTTCGCGATCGGCTATTTCGACGATGCTCTGGTAGGGCTCGAAGAATACGCCGGGGCGATTGCGAAAAAATATAGAATCAGACTGCCCGAAATTCCGTCCGGCTACTGCACATGGTACTCTAAGCCGCACGGCGGGGCCTCCGACGAAGAACACGTGGCCGAGCTTGCAGAGTTCTGTGGGCGGGAATTGACGAAATTCGGCTTGAATTTGCTGCAGATAGACGACAAATGGCAACTGAGCCGGCGGGACTTCACAAATTACAATCCGTCCGGCCCCTACCCGAACGGAATGAAGCCGACCGCCAGGAAGATTAATCAAGAGGGGATGACGGCCGGCATATGGTTCATCCCAACCGGCTGGGACCACGAACGAGAGATATTCCAGGACCACCAGAACTGGTTCGTCCACAACAACGAAGGTTCCGTCTATACTGTGCACTGGGCCGGAAGCTGCCTCGACATGACCCATCCCGAGGCCCGCGAGTTCCTCAGCCAGGTGATCTCACGCATAACCCGCCAGTGGGGCTACAAGTACATCAAGATCGACGGACTCTGGACGGGAATGGCTGTCAAGATATTGTATCCGACACCCGACTACCGCAACGATAACCTGGGCGATGCCATTTTTCACGACCCGGCCAAGACCAACATCGAGGCCTACCGAGACGGTCTGAAGCTCGTCCGCGAAGCCGCTGGTGAAGACGTCTACATTCTCGGCTGTAACATCGCACAGAATATGCGCACGCTCGGAGCCTCAATCGGTCTTGTTGACGGCATGCGAGTAGGAAGGGACATCGGCGCAAATTGGGAAAAGATCCTCCCCAGTGCCGCCATGGGCACGCGCCTGTACTTTATGCACAACCGGGTATGGCACAACGACCCCGACTGCCTGATGCTCAGAGAGCCATTGACCTTGAACCAGGCCCGCGCCTGGGGCTCCTGGATCGCAATGACCGGCCCGCTAAACATGGTCAGCGAGTGGCTGCCGGGACTGCCCCCCGACAGACTCGAAGTGCTAAAACGCTCCATACCCAATCACGGCGCGTGCGCCCGGCCGGTTGACCTGTTTGAGAGCCCCTTTGCGCAGATCTGGCATCTCACAACGGGCACGGATGAGAACAGACGGGACGTTGTCGGCCTATTCAACTGGGACCCGGACAAACGCAAATCTATCTCAGTCGAACTCCACAAGCTCAACCTCCCGGACAACACCGAAGGAGCCTATGTCGGTTTTGACTATTGGGCTGATGCTTTCATTCCGCCGTTCTCCGACACCCTCAGCGCACAACTGCAGCCAAGCTCATGTCGAATCATCTCCGTCAGCCCTGTACTTAGCCGACCCGTGCTCGTCGGTACGTCCCGCCATGTCACACAAGGCATAGCAGACGTTATACAGCGCAGTTGGGACGGGCGAAAAAGCGAGCTTGCCGGCCAATCTATGGTCGTGGGCGGTGATGCTTATGAGCTTCGTATCTACGCGCCGGCTCCGGCCAAGCCTTGGTATGTTAAATCGGCGGCCGTCTCGGAAGCAGACGAGAGAGCGGGGGTGACTGTCCAGGCAGAGCAGGCTGGGGCCGAAATCCGGGTCGCCGTGATCAGCCCCGAGAACAGACAGGTCTCCTGGAAAGTTGCCTTCAAACGTAAGTGACGGTGATATTCTCGGCGACAAACGGCATCACCGCTGTATAATCAAATGCCCTGAAGGCTCGAATGGAGAACCGTTTCGAATGCTCGACGTCTGTTTTCAGACCCAACACCAGAAAGGAGACCACGGGATGGATCAGAGAAATATGGAAGTCACGAGCTTACTTTGTCTTTTTGTCTTTTTGATCGCTGCGCCGGTGCCCGGGGCCGTGATTAGCCGGAACGGTTCTGCAGAAGCGGTGATAGTCATCGCGCCGGGCGCCCCGGAATCCGAGCAGCATGCCGCGGCTCAATTGGCTCATTTTCTCCAGGAAGTGACCGGCGCAGAGTTCCAAATAGGCCCGCCGGCTGCCCCTGGTAAATCTCGCCTGCTCATAGGGCCCAATGCCGCCCGGTTAGCTGATCCGCAGTTCTCGGTCACCGGCCTCGGAAGTGACGGGATAGTAATCCGCACTATCGGAAACGATTTGATACTCGCCGGTGGCCAACCAAGGGGGACATTGTATGCCGTCTACACCTTCCTCGAAGACTATCTTGGCTGTCGCTGGTGGTCTTCCACTGAAAGTGCCATCCCCAGCAAGCCGACGATCACAATCGACAGAACCAGCGTCCGCTATGCCCCGCCGTTGGAGTATCGCGAGCCGTACTGGTTCGATGCCTTTGACGGCGATTGGGCGGTGCGCAACAAATGTAACGGCCAGGGCGAAAGGCTGGACGCCAAGCGAGGCGGCAAACACGTTTATCAAGGGTTCGTGCACACGTTCTTCCCACTGATTCCGCCGGACAAGTACTTCGCCGAGCACCCTGAATGGTTCAGTGAGATCGACGGCAAGCGCATACACAAACAGGCCCAACTGTGCCTGACCAACGAACAGATGCGGGCCGAATTAGTCAAGAACCTCAAGGCTCGCCTGCGCAGCAATCCAGCAGCCACAATCGCCTCAGTATCCCAGAACGACTGGCATGGCAATTGCCAATGCAAGAACTGCGCGCCTATAGAGAAGGAAGAGGCAAGTCCCGCCGGACTGATGCTCCGCTTCGTCAACGCTGTTGCCGCCGACATCGAAAGCGAATTCCCTCATGTGGCAATCAGCACCCTTGCATACCAATACACCCGCAAGCCACCCAAATACGTGAAACCCCGACACAACGTGATAGTCCGCCTCTGCAGCATCGAGTGCTCATTCAGCAAGCCGCTGGCTGACGAGCGCAACAAGGCATTCCGTGACGACATCGTGGGCTGGTCGAAGATCTGCAACAGGCTATACATCTGGGACTACACCACCAACTTCAGGCACCACATAATGCCGCATCCGAACCTGCGCGTTCTGGGGCCGAATGTCAAGTTCTTCGTAGACCACAATGTCAAAGGCATCTTCGAGCAGGGCGCCTACACCACCAACGGCGCCGAGATGGCCGAACTCCGCGCCTGGATACTGGCCAAATTGCTCTGGGACCCGACCCGTGACGGGGACAAACTCATTGCTGAATTCATCGAAGGCTACTACGGAGCAGCCGCCCCACATATCAAGGCATACTTGAACGTAACTCACGACGCAGTCGAAGCCAGCGGTGATTGGCTCGGCTGTTTCTCCACGCATACGGCCAAGTTCCTTTCGTTTGAGACACTCAGCAAAGGCTGGGGCCATCTGAAAGCCGCCGAAGAAGCTGCCCGCGACGATCCGGAACTGCATCTTCGCATTCAAGGCGCGCAGCTTCCGATAATGTATACGTTCATGATGCGCTGGGACGAAATGCGCCGGCGAGCTCAGAAGCTCGGCGCAGATTGGCCTATGCCCGAGTCGATCCAACAGGCCTTCGAGCACTTCACGAAAGTCGCCAAGAAGAAGAATGTTACGCGGCTTAACGAATGGCAGCAAGGCTATGGTGCGCTCGAGAAAGCACTCGAACGCGCGAAGAAATAATGGGCCTTGTGACAGCATGTCAGTAATGGATGCCCTTTGCGCGCTTGGCGCTTATGCGGGACTGCGGTATATTTGTGTTCATCAATACCAGGGAGTCGTCTCGAGTTAGACAATTTGTGAAGTTGTAGGACCTTGCCTCTTTGTAGGAAAGGAGGCTGGCATGACTCAAAGATTTTGGGCAAGCACTTGGACGTTGATAATTCTCGCGGTTTCGATAATCGGCACGGAAGGCCTGGCCGCCGAGCGCCGGTACGCACCGGACCGGAAGGTTGACATTCTCCACATCACTATAGATGTCACGCCCGACTTCAAAACGCGGACCGTGGCAGGAACAACAACAATCAGGTTCGCGCCCATTGCTAAGCCGCTGGCCGAGCTGCGGCTGGATGCGGTCGATCTGAATGTCTCCGCCATCACCTCCAGCGCAAACATCGCGGGACACACCGTGACTGATGATGCCATCACTATCACATTTGAACCGGCGATTTCGCCGGGGCAGGAAGCAACCGTCACCGCCAATTATGACGCTGAGCCAAAGCAGGGCCTTTACTTTCGTACACCTGAGATGGGCTATAGAGAAGAGGACACGCATCTCTACACACAAGGCGAGGCCCACGAGGCACCACACTGGTATCCAAACTACGATTACCCCAACGAGCGCTCCACATCGGAGGTGATCTGCCGCATCCCTCCGGACATGACCGTCCTTTCTAACGGCAGGCTCGTCTCGGAAGAGACAGATTCGAATACCGGGCTCAAGGCGGTGCGCTGGCTGCAGGACAAGCCCCACGTCAACTATCTGATAGCATTGGCGGCCGGCAGATTCAAGAAGATCGAAGCACGCTACAAGGACATACCGCTGGCCTTTTACACACCCGCCTCCCGGATTGAACAGGCAGCGAACTCGTTCGAAGGTACTGCGGACATGATGGCCTTCTACGAAGACGAGATCGGTGTGCCCTATCCCTGGGACAAGTATTTCCAGGTGGTCTGTGAGGATTTTGGCGGCGGGATGGAAAACACCAGCTTGACCATTCTCGGTCATGGCACCTTGTTCACCAAAGAAACCGAGAACATTCGTTCCAGCCAGAGCCTGGTCGCGCACGAACTTGTTCACCAGTGGTTTGGCGACTACGTCACGTGCAAGGACTGGAGCCACCTGTGGCTCAACGAAGGATTCGCCGTCTTCTACGAGCAGCTTTACGACGGGCACAAGAACGGGAAAGACTCCATGCTGTATGAGCTTTTCCGCACGGCCGGCCAGGCGGTGTCCGACCGTCCCAGGCACAAGCCTATCGTCGAAAGGGAGTACTCCGACGCGTGGGAGCAATTTGACTACCGCGCCTATGGCAAGGGCGGCTGGGTTCTGCGTATGCTCCGCGTAGAATTGGGCGATGAACTCTTTCGCCAATGTGTAAAGACCTATCTCGAACGCTACGCACTGAGCAGCGTTGTGACCGAGGACCTCAACTCGGTTATTGAGGAACTCTCCGGCCGATCGTTCGATCGGTTTTTCGACCAGTGGATCTACCACGCTCGACACCCCGACCTCACCGTCAATTACAACTGGTCGCAAAAGGACAAGCTCGCGAAAGTCTCCGTCGAGCAGACGCACGAGGTAGATGACAACGTGATGCTCTTCCACTTTCGCACGAAGGTTCGTTTTCTGATTGGCGGTGAGTCTGTCGATCATGAAGTCGTCGTTGACCAAAAGCAGCACGACTTCTACTTCCCGCTGCCGAAAGAGCCGGACATCGTTCGTTTCGATCCTGACTACGGCCTGCTGGCCAAGATCAAGTTCGACAAGCCCAAGGCGATGCTCTACGAGCAGCTTAAGAACCAAGACGACGTAATCGGCCGTTTGTTGGCGATCAGGGCGCTGAGGGAGAAGAAGGACAAGCAGACTGTTGCCAACCTGAAGGACGCTCTCAACAACGACCCATTCTGGGGGGTCCGGAGGGCGGCATCCGCAGCCCTGCGCGAAATTCACAATGATGAAGCTCTCGCAGCACTGGCGGATTCGATGAAGCAGCCCGATGCCCGCGTTCGACTGCAGGTCGTTGAGGACATCGGCCGCTTCTACCGGCCTGAGGCCCTGGATATAACCAGGAAGGTGCTCAGACGTGAGAAGAATCCGGCAATCCTCTCCGCGGTGATCCGCAATCTCGGACGCTACCACGGCAAGGGCACGCGACGGTTGCTTATCCGCTACTTGAAATCCGAATCGTACCGCAACCAACTGGCGGATGCGGCCGTCGGCGCTATTCGCACGTTGTATGATCCGGGCTACATTTCGCCGCTCACAAGGACTCTCATCGAGCGTGAGTCTCAGTTCACTTCCTGGGGCTTCGCCGGGGCGCTCAACACGCTGGCTCATATCAGCCGCAACGAAGATGACAAGACCCAGGTGCGCAATTTCTTGGCCGACCACACCAACCATCCGAAGCGGCGCATTCAGCTCGGCGCAATTCGCGCTCTCGGCACGCTCGGCGATCCAAAGGCTATCCCTATAATAGAGACGTTCTGTGGCTATGAGCCGCACGACCGCATCCAGCGCAGCGCTAAGCAGGCCATCGAGAGGCTGCGGGAAAAGAAACAACTTGTTCCGGCGGAGATTATTCAACTTCGCAGGACCGTGGATGACCTGAAGAAGGAAACCGACAAGCTAAAAGACGACCTTGATGATATGAAGAACCGGCTCGATGCAAAGCAGCAGGGCCCGCAAGACACCGAGGCTGATGTGAAGTCAGACCCGGAGCAGCCCGCTGCCGGCGACGAATGAACGGAAATTGATTGTTGTGTTCGGTATACAAATTTTGGAAAGGGTTTGCCATGAAAAGGACAGTTGTAACAGGTATTGTTGTTTGTATGCTTGCGCTGCTGACTGGGTATGCCGCCGAGCAGGCAGCGACGGTGGACGAGCCGGCCAAGAAGCCTCCGAAGCTCATGTACGTCGAAACCGACACCGGACGGTGGCTTATCCATGACGTGAATCGGCCCGCGCCGCCGGTGATCACTCCAGGCGGACCAGGAAAGGCGCCATCCGATGCGATTGTGCTCTTCGACGGAACCGAGGCCTCCATGACCAACTGGACAGACACCAAGGGCAATCCTTCCAAGTGGATCGTCCGCGATGGATACATGGAGTCGGTCAAGAAGGCCGGATATGTCCAGACGAAGGGCAAGTTTGGCTCGTGCCAGTTGCACGTCGAGTTCGCCACGCCCACACCGCCGAAGGGGTCGAGTCAGGGACGCGGTAATAGCGGCGTATTCCTTCACGGTACCTACGAGGTCCAGGTCCTCGATTCGTACGAGAATAAAACGTATCCCGACGGCCAGTGTGCCGCTCTGTATGGCCGGGCTGTTCCACTGGTCAATGCGTGTCGAAAACCGGGCCAATGGCAGTCCTACGATATCATCTACCATCGGCCGATCTTCAAGGGTGATAAGGTCGTCAGAAAAGCCTCGTTCACCGTATTGCATAATGGGGTCGTGGTACACGACCATGTTGTACTCCAAGGCGGGACCGGCTGGCGAGGCCCGCACGTGATCTCCGATTACGAGCCGCACGGAGACACAGGACCCATCATGCTCCAGGACCACGGCAACCCGGTCAGATTCCGCAACATCTGGATCCGTGAGCTGAGAGACTAAGAACCTCAATTGGTTCAGCATCATCTTTTCCGGGGCGGTCTTTCCACGAGACCGCCCCGCCTCTTATTCACCGTCCATGGAATTGCTCTTGATGCTCGGTGAAGCCGGTCTCGGGGCTATTCTTCTGTACTTAACCGAAAAAAATTGTAAGATGGGGCGCACATTTTCGGGGGTCAATTACACTATACTACAGAAGCTTCTATTGGACGTTGCTCAGATTGGCAGAGGTAGAATGACAACGCAGTCGCACGAACAGACTGACGAACTCTTGGTCGAAGCCGCCCAAAATGGCCATTTGGAAGGCTTCGCGGCTCTTTACCAACGTTATTACAGTCCCATGGTCGCGCTGGCATACTCGATGCTCGCCGACAGAGACTCGGCTGATGATGTCGCACAGGACGTCTTCGCAATTGCCTGTCGAGATCTGGCCTCTCTGAGGCACACGGACAAGTTCGCCGCCTGGCTGGCCGGCATCTGCAGAAACGTTGCAAGGCAGACACTCCGGTCGAAAGACAGGGCCGTCGCCCTAAGCTGCGAGCCCGGCGCCGAGAGCACCGACCGCCACGTACCCGATTGGGATGCAGTCCGCCAAGCCGTTTGGCAACTACCCTCTGCCGAGAGAGAGCTTGTAGTGCTGCGTTACTATGACGGATTTTCACAAGCGCGGATTTCTGAGGTTTTGGATATTTCGCCCTCGGCCGTGAACGGCCGGCTCGTAAGAGCAAAGCGAAAACTCGCAAAGTATTTGAAACGTAACGGTTTCGCAGGAGATGATCATGAAACGGGCTGAAGACAAAGATTGGCTGGATGAGGCTCTCACAGAAGCCATAGGCTCGAAACGATCGACCACCGATTTTGCGAAGTGGAAACAGACGCACGCCGAAGCCGTTGAACAGCTGACCTCGCGGGCACACAGCCGGTCCCGACCGGATGCCGGCCCGCCCAGAATAAGGAAGATAAAGATGAACAGTCTTGCCGTAAAACTCGCTGCCGCTGCAGCTATAGCTATCGCCGGGATCATAGGCATACATCAACTCGCCGGGCCGGACAGTACCCAGGCCCCACAACCCGCCCAAATCCTGACCGGCCCCTTGACGAGCACCTTGGCCGACGGCTCGGTCGTCGCGCTCGCTAACGGTGCACAGATCCGCCCGAACGCCGGCGAGAGGGGCTTCGAGCACCTTGCAGGGCAGGTCAACGTGACTGTCACCAAGGGCAAGGGAGAATTTATCGTCACAACCGCCTACGGCGATGTGAAGGCGCTCGGCACCGAGTTCACAATAAATCTGGTCGATGGAATTGCGGCCAACACTCAAGAGAAGGTCCAGTTGCTGGCGGTCGAGGTCAAGGAAGGATCGGTCGAGGTCAGCAATGCCAAGGGATCGAGAACACTCAAAGCGTTGCAGGAATTGGTTGTGGAAAAGGAGCAGGCCCCTTACGATGTCTCGCAAGATGAGAGCTTGCCGCAGCGCCTGAGAGAGAGAATCCAATCGATGTCCAACGCTATGAAAGCAGCCGACCCAAGGGCCTGGCTCGCCAACAGCAATATCGATCACCTCTACAAGCTCGTAAAAGGAACCGTCGACTACGACCCCGAGCTTTTCGGCGGCTCGGAGGCCGACGTTGAGCGGCTTCGGCAGGCCTTCAGCGACGTTGAATCGCTGGAGCAGCTCGCCGAGCGCCTTCTTTCCGGCATAAACCTCCGGGAGTCCAGCGATGTCTACGTCCGTTCGGTCGAATTGAACGACGACGGAGACCACGCAGTCGCCGAATGTGTCTCGACCGAGGCTGGCGGGCGCATTTTCGGCCACAGCCCCAAGTGGCACTACTTCGACAATGACTGGTGGCAGGTCGACGACTGAGCCCCAACAATGGCTACAACCGAACCAAGGCCGGGTTTTCTTGCCCGGCCTTGGTCTTGCGCGGACACACATAAGAAAATGCAGCCTTTCTCGAAATTGGGTTTGTTTGGCTTTGTTTTGCCCCGGCCGCGAGGCCGATTTATTCTTGTAAGCCTTTGCCAAAGATAGCCTTGCGCTCGTTCGGGTCGGCTCAAATTGGGTTTGTTTTGCACAGCAGGCGCAGGAATATCGCGCCGCGCCGCCCCGCCCCGAGTCGCGTATCTCGTGGTTTCTGTCTCCTGTCTTCCGTCTTCTGGCTCCTGATATTGAATCGGCTTTGTTTTTCCGGCCAACCAAAACCGATCTGTCTTCCTAATTCTTTGTCCACAATGAGTTTGCATTCATCTTGGCGTTGCGGAAATTGGCTTTGTTTTTTCAAAAACGCTTCAAAGATTGCTCGCCTATCCCCCAGCGATTCGGCCCCCGTTCTTCCATCCCCCTGCTCCTGTCTCAAGTCTTCTGTTCTCCTGCCTTCTGGCTCCTGTCTTCTGTCATCCATCCTCTCACTATGTGTTTTGTATGTATCTTACAAACAGACGAGGGGCTGTCAAGCAGAATCTTTGCTTTTTTGCAGTTCTTTCCATCGGACCCGCCGGGTAGACCGGCGGGCTAAATATTGCGAGCAGGGTGCGATATTTCGCACCATATCCGTATTCGGACACAATGTCGTTTTGCCCGTGCGCTGTTTGGTGCGGGTGTGTCGCTTCGCCGAATTGGTTTGTTCTCGGCTGGGGCAACGGGCACAATATGAAACGCCAACCTTGAGGGAACAGCAATAGGCGGAAGTAATGTCATTCCCGTGAAGACGGGGAAAACGCGGGAGTCTTCAACACGGCTGATAGCCTTGTGGGAAAAGAACACCGCCTGTGGGGCAGGTCCCTTAGGGGGTACTTCTTTCGGGCGGGGATTCTGATCTAAGGTTGCTCGGTCGGTGTTTCTG
>CP070675.1:2544786-2547770 GCA_020352215.1 Phycisphaerales bacterium | reverse complement strand
TGTCAAATGGTGTCGGTGGCTGGCGGCCGAGGGCGACGATGAGGATCAACCGGACGGACAGTTGGCGGCCAAGGCGGTCGAGGTGCTGTCCCGGGAGCATAATGCGCCTTTCTTAATGGCTGTCGGTTTTCACAAGCCGCATGATCCCTTTAATGCTCCCAAGAAGTACTTCGACATGTATAGGCTGGAGCAGTTGCAGCCGCCTGCAGTCCCGGAAGGGGTCGAGACGGTGGAGAAATATGCGATTGGCAGCGTGTGGAAGGCCGCGTTCGACAAATTCAATCTGAAGGACAAACGCGAATTCATGCGAGCTTATTATGCCTGCGTCACTTTTACTGATGCACAGATCGGCAAAGTGCTGGATGAGCTAGATCGGCAACGGCTATGGGAGAATACGATGGTGTTCTTTGTGGGAGATCATGGCTACGAGTTGGGAGAGCACGAATGGTGGAACAAGAATGTCTTATTCGAAGATTCGGCGAGGGTACCAATGATTGCAGCGGTGCCCGGGCTGACGAGGCCTGGAACTCGGTGCAAGGGGTCCGTAGAGATGGTGGATTTCTATCCGACGTTTGCGGATATATGCGGTTTGCATACGCCTGAGGACCTGGACGGCGTTAGTTTTCGACCGTTACTGAGCAAGCCAGAGCAGAAGTGGAAAGCAGGTGCCTTTACTCAGGTAATTCGCGGCGACGTGACGGGCAAATCCGTACGGACGGAGCGATGGCGATATACCCAGTGGAGACATGGAGACGAAGTGGTTTGGGAAGAGCTGTACGATCATGAAAGTGATCCTCAAGAGTATCGAAACCTTGCAGATAAGGAAGGTTACGAGAGACAAGTGAAGGAGTTAGGCGAGCTGCTCAGGCGTGGTAGCGTGTAAGATAAAGGAAGCTTCCCCAAGCAACAGAAAGAAGTCCTGCGGATCAACATTGCTCCAGATTTTCAAAGTGCTCATGCAACCGTCATCGTATACAAGCGGGAGCTCAACTATGACATATTCTGTATCGATGCTGCAAACATTGGCTGCGGCATAGTGTCTAAGGAGCGACTATGAGTTCGAGTATTCTATCGCGACGTGACTTCCTCAAAAGTATATGTGCAGGGTCATTAGCTCTGGCGGGATGCGGTTCACCGTTGGCGGGAACCAACAGGCCTAAGAAAAGGCCCAATGTAATCCTCGTTATGACCGATGACCAGGGCTACGGCGATCTCGGCGCGACAGGCAACAACCTCATACGGACCCCCAATATCGACGCTATGGCGCGCAGTAGCGGCTCTATGGAGAATTTCTATGTCTCGCCCGTATGTGCTCCGACCCGCGCGTGCCTTATGACGGGACGATACAACTACCGGACCCGCGTAGTCGATACGTGGCTCGGCAGGGCTATGATGGAGCCGGAAGAGACCACCATCGCCGAAATCCTCCGCGATGCAGGATACGAAACGGGCATCTTCGGTAAATGGCACCTCGGTGACAATTACCCCATGCGGCCCATGGATCAGGGCTTCACCGAGTCGCTGGTACACCGCGGCGGCGGTATAGGTCAGCCTGCGGATCCCCCGGGAGGTGAGGGCAAATACACCGATCCGATCCTCATGGACAACGGCCAACCGAAGCAATTCAAGGGCTACTGTACCGACGTATACTTCGATAGGGCGATGAGCTGGATGTCGGCATGCGCGGCAAAATCGAAAAACTTCTTCTCCTACATCCCTACAAACGCGCCGCACAGTCCCTTTGACGATGTCCCGCAAGAGCTCTACGAGAAATACAAAGCGATGGACCTTAGCAACCGCAACTTCCCTCAGGATAAGGGCCACAAACTCCCGAACGACGACGACCCCGATAAGCGGGCCCGAATATTCGCAATGATCGCCAATATCGACGACAATATGGGGGATCTCTTCGCCAAGCTCGACCAACTCGGCATCACCGAGAACACGATCGTTATATTCATGGTCGATAACGGCCCGAACGGCCGGCGGTATGTCGTGGGTATGAAAGGCATGAAAAGTCACGTGCACGAAGGCGGCATCCGCTCGCCGTTCTTCTTCCACTGGCCCGAGGTCATAAGGCCGGGCGCATCCTCCGACCGAGTCGCCGCTCATATAGACGTGCTCCCCACCATTCTCGAAGCCTGTGGCGTACCCAAGCCGGAAGGCCTCAAACTCGACGGCAGAAGTATCCTGCCCCTGCTTCAGGGCAAGAGGATGGCGTGGCCCGATCGCACCATTTACATCCAATCGCACCGCGGCGACGCACCCGTCCTTTACCACAATTTCGCCGCAAGAAACCAGCGATGGAAACTGCTCCATGCGAGTGGATTCGGACGGGAAAGTTTCGAAGGCGAGCCGAAATTCGAACTCTACGACATGGCTTCAGACCCGCTCGAACAAAATGACCTCGCAGCCCAGCGACCCGATATCGTCAACGCAATGCGAAGAGAGTACGAGCAATGGTTTGCAGACGTCAGCAGCACACGGCCCGACAACTATGCGCCGCCCCGCATCTATATAGGCACGGCCCATGAGAACCCGGTCGTCCTGACGCGACAGGACTGGCGACACGCCAAAGGTCGCCCTTGGGCAGCTGACTCCAGCGGTTATTGGGAGCTCTACGCAGCAAGGACAGGCAAATACGACATCAGGATCGACTTCCCCGCAGCAAAGACAGACGGCAAAGCGCTGCTTGAAGTCTCAGGCCGCAAAATCGAGCAGGCGATAGGCAAAGGCGATACCTCGGCCAAGTTCGCAGACACGCCCATAGACCAAGGCCCTACACGCCTGATTGTTACGCTTACCCTCGCCGAGACCACCAAAGGTCCCTGGCACGCAAACATAAGCTGGAAGTAGTGATCGAGAATTTGAATTCTGTTAATTGGAAGGTGGCACTCTTGATGAACAGCGACTCGAAAGCCTCATCGTTGAGCCGCCGGAACTTCTTGAAGGCGGCGGGTGTTTCTATTCTGACAACCGTTCCG
>CP070675.1:2541325-2544686 GCA_020352215.1 Phycisphaerales bacterium | reverse complement strand
TGAATCTACTGACGATGTGCCTGGGTCTGGTGGGGGCGGCATACTGGATGTTCTCCAGGGCCTCAAGCGCCGAGCCTGAAACATCGTATGGGAATTGTCCCGTGAACATGTTATAGAGTATTACGCCGAGCGAATAGACGTCACTTCGCACATCGACGAGATCCGACCTGCCGGCGGCTTGCTCCGGCGACATGTAGGCCACGGTTCCCTTTATCTGGCCGGTTATAGACGGCATGACGGTGGTTCCCGAGACCAGGCTGACGCCGGCGGCCGTCTTGGCCAGCCCAAAATCCAATATGTGCGGCTCATCCCGTTCGTCCACCAGAATGTTGGATGGCTTCAGATCGCGATGAATGACTCCCTTCTGGTGTGCGTGCGCCATCGCGTCGCATATCTTACCGAAGAGTATGATCTTGTCGCGGAAGGATAAGCCCTTGGTGCTGACGTATCGATCCAGGGACTGGCCCCGGATGTATTCCATCGAGAAGTAGTATTGTCCCTGGGCGATCCCGCTGTCGCGGATGGCGACAATATTAGGGTGGCTGAGGCTGGCGGCCAGCTCGACCTCCTGTCTGAAATACCGACGTGCCTTGGCCGACGCCGACAGACCGGGCAGCAGCACCTTCAGCGCGACCTTCATTTTGGTAGCTTTGTGCAGGGCCTTGTAGACGACTGCCTGGCCGCCCCTGGGCAGCTCCTCGAGAATCTGGTAGCCTTCGAATGTCACGTCCGGCACGCCGCGAGGCCTGCCGGTGTGCATCGAAGCGGTGGAGGCCTCGGGCATAGGTCCTCCCGGCAGCATGACGTCGCCGGTTGCGGTCGGCACCGCATCTTGAGACCCATCGACAAGGCGAAGTTCCGGCGGCTTCTCCCCGGCATCAACGGCGCCCGACCGGGCCTGCTCGAGCCGCTGTCTGCACTGCTCGCACGCGGCGATGTGCGCCCGCACGGATTGCTGTTCCTGTTCCGAACAGCGGCCCGCTGCATAACGCTGAATCAGTTCTTCGTTGAGACAATCAGCCATTTTAGCCACCGCAGTTCACTTCAACTCCTGGTCACCTCGCTGCTCTGCGCGGGTGACGCCGAGCAAATCAAGTATTTATTTGTCACTTACGAAAGTCACGATTACAACAAATTACCATTTCAGAAGCTTCGCCATTGCACCTACCGCCGCATCTTTTTACACGCCCGACGCGCCTTTTCGAACAGCTCGGATAGCTCAGCCGGCATCCAGCGTTTCGCGATCAGCATGCCGAACGAGGTCTCCAGTGATTCGTAGGGATGCGTCGTAATCTTCACCCCGTGGAACAGCAACGCGTTGGCAATGGCGGTAAAGTAGATCGTGATAGCCACGGAGCGTTCGGCCTCTGAAGACTCGCGGGATGCCCTCTGTTTGGCGTATCTTCTAATCTTCCTGATCGTGCTCAACTTCGAGCCGGGGCGAGTCAGCACATCGCCCAGCGTCTGTTCCGGATCGTGCCCGTTATCTCCTCGCAGCCGTCTTATTATGCCGGGCCAGCCGCCCATCACCTGGGTGTCGGTAGTAACCGTCGCGGCTAAACACGCCTGAAGATACTCGGCGGTGACCTCGTCCGAGTTGCCGTTCTCCTGGTTGTCCGAATCGAAGGTTATGCCGAAAAGCCGAGCGATTCTCTTGGGATCCAAGCCCAATATCGAGTCAGTTTTCATCAGATAGCTCCTGAAGTTGCTGTTAAAACGAATGCCCTTGGATGCTATTGCCCAATTTAGAGCTCTCTACCCATGTATACGCAGGTATGTCGGCGAGATTGCGCTACCCTGAAAGAATATTCATCAAGTCGCGAATTTCCTCGTCGACATCCTCCTCCGACTCCACATGGTCACGGATGTGCCGTCTCAAGGCCGCCTGGAAACGACGCTTGACGGTCACTATCATGTTCTCGGCCTTGACTGTGCCGGCGACATTGAGCCGCTCGCAGAGTTCGGCCAGCGACGGGGGCTCGGCGCCCGAGATGATGGGGTTCAGCACCCTGGCATGGAACAACTGCCAGTGGACTTGCTTGCCGTCCTGCTCGCATCCCTCCTGCACGTTGGCGAGAACGGCCTGCAGCAGCTCCGAGGCCCAGACATAGTTGAACGTACTTCCGGGCGACATTCCCTCCGCCGCCACAGACACGGAAGTCTCATCCAGGTCCTGCAGCGGGATTATTCCCTCCTTGGGACGGCGCTTCGCGGCGAAATCCCTGCGATGGACGCTCGTCACATATCGATCCAGGGCCGTGAGCAGGAAGGTTCGAAACCGCCCTTTTGTCTCATCGGCCCGCTGAACCAGCTGCCTGCCCAGGACTATCTCCTCGAAGAAGCCTTGCGTCAGGTCCTTCGCTCGCTCATTGTCAAGTCCCTTCCGCCTGAGATAGCAGTAGACGGGCTTCCAATAGGCTTTAATCAGATCATTGATCGCCGCGTCCCGCCGGCCCTGGTCGAGCGTCCTGACGAGGCAAATGTCCGACCAGACCGTGGTTTGAAATACGCTCTTGTCCCCACCCATGGTTGTCCGGTCAGAATGCTTCATCTGGTACAAGTCGCCGAGCCGGCCCGCACATCGGTCATTTCCGGCCAAGCGCCGCTCTCAATAAGGGATCTACAGGATGCTTCCCAGGCCCTGAAGAGCGCCTTTCTGTGCTACAATCCTAACGCACGGAAGCCGCTGCGCCAACAGTGGAAGAAGAGCCTCGTGCCGATGTGGTCGCGTATGTACGCCCCGGCCGTCGAAGAATGAGAGGTCGCACTACTGCCAGACGGGGGGTACGCGGCACCCAGGGGCGGCTATGGATGGGCCCGCAGCCCCCTGGAGTCACTCAATGGCCCCTTCGCAGGACTCTCAGCCAGGTATTAGCTTGGCCCGCAGCCACCAACCTCCGGCACGAAGAATCTCCCCTGCTTCAACCCAATAGTAAAGGGCTGCGACCAGCGGCCACAGCCCTCGTTACGGTGTCCGATGACCGTATGGAGCACAACAGTGGTCTTCATCCGGTAGAGACATGGGGCGGCATCCTTGTGGACGCCGCCCCAGACTGTCATCGACCAATATGTTCGACCTCAAGCCTCTATTTGTCCTTGGTGTGAACTACGATGTTTCCGCCCTGGAGAACACCGCCTGCACGATCCCAGTCTTCATCGACATCAGGGTCCGTCCCGGGTTCCCATATCTTGATGTCGAACTCGTCGTTCAGCGTGCCTGGCTCGCCGTTGTCGATGCCCTTGACGAAATACCAGTACCCTGCTGTCTTGTTGACAGAAGCCCAACCCTTGAACTGAACGATCTTGCCACCCGTTATCACCAGCAGATCAACGGATGTGCTCTTCAGGTCGATGTAGCCAT
>CP070675.1:2532979-2541225 GCA_020352215.1 Phycisphaerales bacterium | reverse complement strand
ATTGTCTGCTGCAAGCGCTTTTCGTACGTTTTGATAAACGCCACCTCGGTCTGTGCACTGGCCAACATCGCTTTCCGATTCCTGCCCGTCTCCTCAGCCCTGATTTCACGGAACCTCGACGCCGCTTCTGTCCGCTTGTCTTCAAGTCGTTTCTGGAAGATATCCAAGAGCTCTTGCTTTTGCTTGAGGGCGGAGTTTCCAGGTGCTAGTAGGTACTTAGCAACAATCAGGTCCTCTTCCATACGGACAACGTTACGAGTCAGCTCCTGCACCGTGGCATCCGAATTGACGTATTCACTCTGCAACCTCAGAGACTCCTCCGGAGAAATAACCTCCTCTTGGCCCTGTTGCAGCAATTGTATCTGCGTCTCGAGGTTGATTCTGCGTGCCTCAAGTCTGGCCAGTTCGCTCAGCCGCGTACCGACACGCTGCAACATCATGTCCTGGCGGGGAGTTAGAGCCGTTGTCCCAAACTCCTGGGCCAGTTCCTGAATTTTCTTGTGGTGGTCTTGGAGCTTCGAAGCACGTACAGCCTTCTCCTCTTCCAGACTCTGGAGAGTGCGGTCTTGGCCCTCTGAAGAGTTGGCCACTTCCACAGCCATATAGTTCCGGATAAAGGAATTCACGATCTGTTCGGCTTCACTCGGTTTTGTACTTTTCATGCTGACATGAATGAACTCGGTGCGACGCGTCGGCGCCACCGTGATAACCCTGTCAAAGACCGCCCTCCGTATTAGGGTTACAGGATCCGTGTTAGTATCCGGGCGTCTCAGCAACCGCTTCAGCTTCCCGGCTACCCCGACAGATTCGCCTCGAAAGAACGAGAGATTTCTATCTGTGAAATCATCGGCTACTCGTTGGACTACCCGGATGCTCGTGATCATCTCCGCTTGCGTGAACATGAAGCTCTCGTAGTTCGATATCTCGCCTCTCTCAAGATCGCCGGTGAGCACATTAGGCAAAATCGGGGCGACTCTTATCGCACCCGTTACCGTATGCACAGGCTCGACCAGAAACCATATGGCAGGGATTCCAACCCCACACATTAGAACGAATGTCAACAGGACAATATACCAGCGACGAAATATACCCGCGGCCAAGCTCGGCGTGGCCTCACTTTCAGCATCCAGAGATATCTCAGAGGCTTCATCCGGCACGGCACTGTATACGGGCGCCCCTTCTAAGCTCGCAGGCTTTTGCTCAATTACCCGATCAAGATATTTTTCCAAGTTATTCATTCTCTATTTCTCCTTCAGCCTTGAGTTGCATTGTCAATCACCCTGCCTTGTAATTATGATCGCCTCCTCTTGCACAGGAAGCGTAGTAAGCCTCGCCAAAAGCCAAAGCTCAGCGACTACTGCCGCCAGCGCCAGCGGCATCATCGCATAACCGCCAAAGTCATGGAATATCTCTTCCCAGTGCTCACCACTGAGCTTCGTAAAGGCAATAGCTGTAAGTGCCAAGCGCACAGTGTTACAGAGCAAAGCAATCGGGAGGCTTGATACCAGCACTATTAGCTTTTCCCACCAGGCCCGCTTGACCAGCAGGACTACCAGGGCGCCGATAACGAAGAAGGCCGTTATCATTCGTAGGCCATTGCATGCCTCAGCCACCGCCACGCTCGAATCACCAATATGGATGACGTTGCCGCCCCCTGGCACTACGTCGTAGCCCATCAACTCCAGGCAGAATATCGCCGACGACGTCGCCCAGCTTTGTAGAGGCAGTGACACAGCGGACTGGACTCGATGGGGCCAAGGCAGCATCAGACATAGAAACAGCAATACGGTGCCCACCCTTCGGAAAACATGCCAGCCAAAGAGCAGCAATACCAAAGCTGCAACGCTCATTACAATCGAAAGCATCTCCGCAGAGCCGTACAGCAAGTACAGACCAAGAAGTCTGAATATCTGGGCCCCCAGAAACAGGATCAGGCCCCACGCAGAAGGTCCCATAGGGCACTTGGCAATTTCATGCCGGCGCGACCACAGAACATAGACGGCAAGAAACGGAACCAAAAGTCCGGAAGAGTACTCATCGCTTCTTCGCCATATCTTCCAGAGCTCTGTCAAGCCAGGCCAGTACGACCAAATAAATGCGGCCAAGATAATGCCAGCCCCAAACCAAGGAAGGAGGCTTCTTGTGCGCTCTTGCATCCAGTTCGGCAACCGGCCCCTAATCCCAACAATAAGCGGCCGAAGAGCATTTTGGACCCTGCGGGAAAGCATATCGCCAACTCTTGAAATTCCCTGGCCGACCAAGCCCGCCCGGACTCCCTGGCCCGCTGACGGTATGGACCTCTCTTCCACGGAGGTACCTTGTCGTACGATTGCATGGTAATCTACCACGCATCTCTGAAGTTCACAGTCCGCACCGATCTGTGAATCGTCCCAAAGAACGGAGTTCACCACGACACTATCTTCATTTATGATTACATTTCGCCCAATTACTGTCGGGCCGAAAACGACTGCTCCCCGGGCGATGCGAGCGCCTTTCATGACGGCTACCGGTCCAAAAACTCGTGCGCCCGGGTCAATCTGTGCGCCATCACCACACGCGGTTTGTGAACGCCTCTCCTCATAGAGGCTCAAGCCACGCTCATCTCTGGCGACGTTTTCCAAATAATCGCTAATGCCGGACAAATATCCTCGCCGATCTCGAAAATTCCCTGCACGACTCGGCAACACTGCCGGGTAGACGGTTTTCCCGACACGAAGAATCTTTGGTATCAAGCCCTCTTTAATATCAAAGTAACCCTCCTTCGGGATATACTCCAAGATACTTGTCTCGCACACATATATCCCCGCTGGTTCTCCGAACACATTTTCACCTGCCCCTCCTGGATTGAATACCACAGTCAAATCAGATTGACCTTCCCGGTGCGCCTCTATCAAAGTATCAATCTTGGGGGGACACGTGATACTCCCAGAGAAAACCAGTAGCAACGCATCGGTCTCGTCGCCAGCAACACCGATGGACCCTGCAGTGCCAACGGGTAACTCCTCATCGAAGATCTCCAACTCAAGACGATCATCGACCTTGATCGACCGCTTCAACAAAGGGCCGTCACCGCTGGAACAGATTGCCACCCGGCGTAGGCCCTCGTCGGCCAGATGATCCAGAAGTCGTTCAAGTGCGAGTACACCCCCCACCGGCCACAGCGCGGTCGGCAAGCGGGCAGCCAGTGGGCAGCGACCAAAGTCACGGCTACCCACAAGAATAATAGCCCTGATATCTGGTTTTCTGGCGTATTCTTCGCGCATATATCCCAGTGTTATATCGGCCTGTCCGACTCGCTACTTTCACAAAATCTGTAGCCCCTGGCAGCCAATGCTCCGAGCACAACACACAAAATACTCCGGCAGGTACACCTCGTGCCGCTCCTGCGAATTCCTCAGGTTTAGGTCCGTGCGCTGTGCGTATATCAACGCCCCCCCTCCCACAGTCTCTGCAATCAGTTGTGCCCAAGGCAACGAACTCGGACGCGAACCATGGCTTCCTCGACAATCGCGTACACAATTGTCGACGGCACTGCCCAAACCACAAAAGGGGGCTATTCCACCTTCTGCACTACCCCAGTCGGGATGTTCGATGATGTCTCTTCAACCTCCTCCGCGAGCTCTTTCAACCGCTTCTCTCGGGCCTCAAGCCGGGCTCTCGGTTCAAGGCCCGCCATATACAAAATCGCTCTCCACCGATAGGCCCAATCATGGCGCAAGAGTGAATTGGCAACGTTGTTCCTCCGGATATCCTCCAGCCTCTCATGTTGCGAATCGAGATCGCTTAAGATCTCGCCTACGTCCGGAGTATCGAACGGCATGTGGATTACTGCATCAGCCCAGTCAAAGTTCTCTGCAAAAGCCTCATTCGTAGGAGGCTCTCCGAGCATGACTGCTCCTGCCGCTGCACCTTCAAGAAAGCGATAGCCGATCTCACTTTGACCTTGTGTCTCGAAATGTCGGTCTATCTTGGCCGCATTCGCAACAAAATACCGGCTGCGTTTGGCAATGCTTGCCACCAAAGTGCGATGCTGCGACGAGTGGAAAGTGTCCATTCGATGAATTGTGTCATACACATAGAAAAATGAGTTGCTCTCAGCCATCTTCAGCAGGGCCTTGTGTGTCACCTCGGATCTGCGCCCCAGGCTATAGACGTCAACGCACCGAACCGGAGGATTTGGGTACGGACAGAACAACATCGCGTCGATGCCCGGCACCACATACGAGCACGGGCGTCCAATAGCATCTTGAAGCGGCTGGGAACTTGCACTACAATTGAGCAAGACATAGTCGAATTGGGACAGAATTTTCAGATGGCCCTTCAACTTATCCAACTGGTTGACCCAAATCTCAGCAAGCCAGCAGACCGCAACCTTGCTGCGCTGCCGCCATCCTGGAACCGCATTGAGCGCCAGCAGATCGCTCGGAAACAAACACTTCGCAAAAAAAAGATCATAGCTCTTTCCGAGCGTCACCTTCTCCACACCCGGACTTACCGAAGAGACGGATAGGTGTTGAGCAAGCCGATTTGAAATCCTTCGGCCTATTTCGAACGACTTGCCACGCCCAGGGGCCAACAAGTCCACATCATCCACCTCACAAATCACGTCCTCAAACCTGTAGTCAGCACACCTCGACACGAGCCTCTGCAAGTTCCGCTGTGAGAAAATACATATCCGAGCCTCGGCCGCCACATCCCTGACAGGACATTCCGTTCTGTCCATCCGTAATCCTCCTCACACCCCTGTGAATTCCTTCGTCCGTTCCGAGTTGTCCATAACGAAAACCCATTCCTCATCTTTCCGTCGAATTGTGTTCCGTCGCGTTCAGCCCGCATGGCAGTGACCCAAAAGCGTCCAACAGGCCTCGAGCCTGCCCGCAGTCGAAAACACCGAACCCATCGAATAGCCCAAGCCAAGCTCACGCCCCCCGTACCCTCGCACCGATTTTTCACAAACACTACCCGGCATCGAGCTTACTACCGGCCTCGACCACCAGGCTACTCCTGCCGCCAAGTAGAGCAGATTTTGGGCGTCACTTCAACATCATATCAGAAAAATCTACAGAAAATATTGGTGCTGGCCACCAGAATGACGCGTCTGCGGAGTGTCTGATAGCCCTCTGTTCGGGTACTCAGTACCTTCCCACAAAGCAAGTCCCGATCTATTTCCGTGTGCCCGTTCCCGTGCGGAGGGCCTTACCCCAAATAAGTATCTTTGCGAGTGCCCTTGGGGCCCCTTACCTCAAAGTCTGGTAGGGACCGGTCTCTGTTCGAGAGCTTGGGGTCGGAAATGGGCCACTTGATACCAAAAACCGGGTCATTCCACCGTACGGCCCGCTGAGCAGAAGGTACGTAGAATGCAGACATCCAATAGAAGACCTCTGTGTCGGGCGCGAGAGTCTGATAACCATGTGCAAAGCCATCTGGAACATAAACCATCCTGTTGCACCACGGGTCAAGCTCAACCGCCGTCCACTTGCAGTACGTCGATGAAGCCGGCCGGAGATCAACGATCACATCATGGATTACGCCGCGAGTGCACCGCACTATCTTGACCTCAGCGTGCGGGGCAACCTGGTAGTGCATACCCCGCAGAGTGCCTTTGGCTTTGTTCCAAGCTACATTGCACTGGACAAATCGTCCTTGCAGGCCTTTCTCTGCGAACTCTTTCTCACAGAAAATCCGGGCAAAGGACCCCCGTTCATCCGTGATAGGCTCAACTTCGATGATGTAAGCACCGTCCAACTCGGTTGGCACAAATCGCATTGCCGTCGTTTCCTAAGAGGCATCACATATGGGCGAGGCAAGCCCACCGGCGTGTGGCTTAGCTGGCCCGGTCGCAGATAACACAACATCACCCTTACGTAATCTCTTTGAGTAATCCATGCTCGAGCAGGATATCCGCGGCATTCTTGACAATCTCAAATCTTATATCTGACTTGTCGGATATATCCAGAAGGCTGTGGTCACCATCCGACAGGTTGAGCACCCAGAGAGAGGCCATCTCGCTTATTGTCCTTTCCTGCAGGCCACCCAGCATCCCATAGAGACCTCTTTTGCCCAATTGGACTTCTCCCTTCGGCTTCAGATTCAGATACCTTCTGTTATTCTCAAGCAGGTACACGACTGCCAGGTACAGTCCAAAAGACTCTGCCAAATACTGGGGTTTGACAAGGTCAAAGTTGTCAGCCGAACTGTGGTACCCCCCGAATTGGCTGTGCGTGCTTCTTGTCAACGAGCCAACGGGAAGGTTGAAGCCAGGCGAACCGAAGTTGCGTTCATCGTATCCATAAGGTGAAAAATCAATGACCTTGTGCTCTCTTTCTGAATGCCTCAGCACGTTCTGGACCGCTTGGTCGATCTCGAGTGCGCCGTCCCGGCTCTTCTTATATGTGAAGTTGCCCGAGTCACCAACACAAGCCACAGTCAATCCATGCTTGATCGCGAACACCTTGTCCTCGTTAAGACAAAGCCAGACTATCGAACCAATCCCACCCGGCATAAAAAGGAACCGATAAGAGTATCTTGTGTCCCGCTCGGCAAGATATTTCGCCAACAAGGTCGTAACGACGATACCGGAAAGGTTATCGTTGCAGAGTGACGGATGACAAGCATGGGTAGTCACCAACACCTCGTCAGGACTCCGGCCGCGCTTGAAATACTCACCGTAGTTCAAGTGCCCATCCTCAAGGGTAGAGTCGATGACTACTTCATACATGCCCTCCTTCAGCCTGAGATAATCATTGTGACTCAGACAGAATCCCCAGTCCTCCTCATAGTACGAAGTCCGGTAAGGAATCCACTCCGGATGCTCAGGCAAGGTAAAGAGGTGTTTGGCCAAATCCTCCAGCGACATTTTTTGATTCACCGGTACACTGTAGTTGACCACGTGCAAGTTCGACTTTTGGAAATCTATGACCTTTTCGCCGTCGGGATCCTTAACATACGCGTCTCTAATGTTCCACTCTTTGGGCACGGTCCAGTCAAAGACCTCTGTGCCGGTCGGAACTGCACGAATCTGCAAAGGAACATGCTGCTTAAGGATATCTTGAGTTTGGCGAAAACCCTCGCCCGTGATGCTGCGGCAAATTGGATAGAGCTCGCGCATAAGATCGTACATCTGCTCGCCAACCCTATCCATATCTATGTTCTGCTCCAGTTCCGTCACACTCATGATGCTAAAGCCTTCTTGGCATTAAGTAACCTGTGATCGTCTTGTTGCAGCACAGATAACCAATGTCGCGACAAGCCCGTCAGCCGAGACTAAACTACCACAGGCTGGGGTATGGGGATGATGAACTTGCCTCCTCGCTGCCGATACTCTCGTTGTTGTTCCAGAATCTCGTCGGCAAAATTCCACGGTAACAACAATACATAGTCCGGCATCTCCGCAAGCAGTTTCTCCGGCGCATAGATGGGTTGGTGCATCCCCGTCATATACTTTCCCTGCTTGTGCGGATTCAAGTCCACAATAAAATCTACTAATCGGGTGTCGATTCCCGCGTAATTGATCAGCGTACAACCCTTTGCAGCAGCACCGTATCCAGCGATCCTCTTGTTCTGCGACCGGATGTCTTTCAGCATCTCCTGCAACGAATCCCTTACTTGCACTACGCGAGTGGCAAACTCACCGTAATACGACAAGGTATTAACCCCGTCGCGGTCTTCTGCCTCCAAGCACGACCTTACGGACTGACCAACAGCCTCTCGATGTTCCACATAGAGCCTGAGAGAACCACCATGGATGGGCAGATGCTTGATTTCGTTGAGAAACAGCCCGTGTCTGCGAAACAGATTGTCGAGCGCAGTAACGGAGAAATAGCAGAGATGTTGATGATAGATTGTGTCGAACTCACAGTTGTCGATCAGGTCTTTCAGATACGGCACTTCAAACACTGCAACGCCGTTGTCTTTCAACAACATATCAATGCCATCGACAAATCCGTTTGTATCAGCCACATGGGCCAGGACGTTGTTTGCGTGGATGACATCGGCCTTTCTCCCCTCACTCACCAATCGCGTGGCCAATTCCTTCGTAAAAAAAGTACAGAGCGTGGGCACACCTATCTTCTCGGCGGCCTCGGCCGGCCCCTCAGCAGGGTCAATACCCAAACACGAAATACCCTTCTCAACGTAGTTCTTCAAAAGATAGCCATCGTTGCTGGCCAACTCGACGACGAAGCTACCCGAGCTCAGGCCACGAGTGCCGATCAGATCAAGGACGTTGTCCCTTGAATGCTCCAGCA
>CP070675.1:2525999-2532879 GCA_020352215.1 Phycisphaerales bacterium | reverse complement strand
TTGCACGTTCCATTCGAATTGATCCATGATTCTCAAGACACGAGATGATCGCCCAGGCATCCGGAATTCCTTTTCGATCCATACGGGCAATTCGGTTGCAGCGTTAACCCAAATGCGCATGGCGAACTCCTCGGGTATCTCGGGTGACCAGGTGAATACGTTCGGATCACGAATCTCGATGCCCTCACAGGTCACATCCTCGATGACCTCCGTACCCAGTTCATGGATGGCATCCGCTTTGCGAATGCAATTGATGACCGTCCTGTGTGGGTCGTTGCTCTGCCAGTGCTCAACCGCGAGTAGGGGCCGAACAGTATATCGCTTCATGCGGTAAAACAACGTTGTGTCGGTCTCTTGGGACAGGTTCATGATAAAACTTAGTGCCAGTCTACCATTGTGATACGAATCGGTGCGCCGTCCCCATTGCTTGGAGCATCTCACGATCTGCTCACGCTCCGATACGAATGTAAAACCCTCGTTGCGGGCGCTACTGGTTTCAATATTCCTTTCTCGGTATCTGAAGGTATAGATATTCTCCAGCTTCTTAATGACGTCCCCCCAGACCACACTCGTACCGTTGCCAGGGAAATAATGAACAACCAGTACTGCCACGATAACAATAGCGGCCGCACATGTCTTTGTGATTGGACTTTTCATTATTGTTCTCCATATCGTCGGCTGGACCACAGCCGATTCTTTCTCTTTCGCTTGGTCTTGAGCCGTCAGAACCTCATTCAGCACCGCTTCATCCATTTTCGGATCGGTCCTGACAGCTGCATTTTTGAAAAACGTTTTGATATGATTCGCCGGTTTCATGTTCATATTTTTCCATTCAACAGCGATTGCAGTCTGCTCATGCCATAGCGATGTCGGCCCTGGACTGTGTTGACTGATGCATTCTGGAGTTTCGCTATCTGGCGGAACGTCATGTCGCCCTGCATGTAAAGCGTGACCACCTCTCGCTGCTCGTACGGTATCTCAGCTAACGCGTCACTCAACAGTTCCAGTTCTTCGCTCAATATGGCCCATTGTTCGGGTCTGGCTAGATCGGATGCCACGGAATCTGGATCGTCGATACCAGGTGATTCATGCCTTTGTCGATCCCGCTGGCGGTTTCGAATCCGATTAGCCACACAGGTCATCAAGTAACTTCTGAGATTTCCGGTGACGCGGATTCTCGCTGCCGATTGAGCAAAGAGCGCAAAAACGTCCTGAACAACGTCTTCGGCGGCACTGACATCATTGGTCAGGGCAACCGCCAACTTCAGCAAGTCATGGCGGTACTTTTCATAGATCCGTCGCAAGGCATCTCTACTGCCGGATTTGAATCTCCAGATAAGCAATCTGTCTTCTACCATTTAGCGCAACGCACCAAAGAAAGACCTTTCTTCGCTTGTAACACACCAAGATAGCCGATTTTAGTATAACGAAAGTGAACTTTCTTACCACGGTGGCTGTTCCGTGGCCCAAAAATTGCCTAATCCGGGCTCTCGTTTACCTCCGGTTTATTAGGCCATCCTGGCTAATCAGCTCAGAAATTCTGTGTGAGAATACGAGTAAGCTATGAAGAAAAAGCCCCCGAAATTACTTCCGAGGGCTTGAAATTCATCTGTTGTCATTCAAAGAGGCTATTACTCTTGAGTTGATGGCTAAATAAACCAGTGTACATACCAGAGCCCCGGTTGACCATCGACTCGATCAACAGTAAATGTCGGGCTGACAGTCTCTACCTGGCCGTCATGTTCGCTGAGCACTATCCCCTAACCACTGCGAGAGACATTGATCTCCATTACCGTTCGGTCTTCCTTGTGAATTTCAAACGTGAGACCTTCACTCTCGTAGGTGAAGAAATCCTTCCACTCAGTCTCTTTGATACGGAAGTCGTCACCGAAGGCTTGTGTGATGTCCTGCTCCGAGTCACCTACTCCCAACCCATTGGTGAATTTGTAGGAAGGTGTATGTACGCCAATCCCATTGACTGAACCATCAACGATTGCAAAGGAGATATCGCTGAAGACCATGTAATACCTTCTCGGAAGGTCGTTAAGGGTGTACTTTTCGTCCCCGTAGAAAATATGGTTTGGTTGTCCCAGACTTTTCAAGACATCGTCTTTGCTCATACCAAGCGTATAGTCGCCAACCTGCACTCCTGGCGCAATTATCCCCTTTACGACCCCGCCCACAGGGTTGACTTCAAGGCGAGAAACATTGTTCTCCTTTGCCGTTTTATCCTTCGGAGTTATTGTATCTTCAGTTGATAGCATAACATACCAGGCTACATACCAGCGTCCCGGCTGGCCGCTGACCGCCCTGACTGTAAATATCGGGCTAATAGTCTCGATCTGACCGTCACGTTCGACATCGTATGTGCACTTCACCCTGTATACAGGCAGTACGTTCTTAACATATTCCGGGCTGCCGATCGAAACGTCGCTCGCGGGCCGCCACTGCCCGAAGAATTTGTCCAGAAGTCTTCTCGGCGCCCCGCCGCAGAGCTTGCCGGCCCTGGCGTAGTCTTCCCTGGCCAGAGCGGCCAGAGCTTGGCGAAGAGTTTCCACAGCAGCCTCCTCATCGGTCATCTCCCCCTTGGCCATGCCGACCTCCTGGGAAATCTGGTCGATAACGATCGTGTCTTCAGGGAAGTCTGGCTCGAAGAGCCCGGGATCCATAGACTCGTTGTACTCCAGCACTTCCGTCCCCTTGTGGAACACCTGCTCTCCCTCCTGACCCCAGTAGTTGTCGACTCTGACGACAAGTTTTGTGGCGGGGTCGACAACCAGAACCTGTTTGAGCGGCTCGCCGTCCGTGCGTGTCACACGGAGAGTCTTCAGGCGCACATAGGGCGCAGGCTTCTCGACCTGCATGACGGCCCTGCCATCAGCGACCAGCTCATGAATCTGCTGCACGATTGTCTCCGGATCGAATTCCTCCAATCCCTCCAGCCCGCCATCGGTGTTGTCCACACGCTGCATCAGATGAACACCCCACGGCTGCGGAAAATACTGGCTTTGTATGCCGGCTTCCCACAGTGTCAGCATGTATTCCACCGGACCGCAGCCTTCTCTTTGTCGATAGCGAATCAATCTGCCTTCTTCATCGAACTCAGCCCAGAACTCATCCTTGCGACGCTCCCGGAAGTAGGTCTGTATGTGAAACGACCGCTTGCCCTGCATCGCTTCAACGGTTTGGGCGAATGCGTACGCCGACCGTGTTGACTTATCCCAGAGGTGTATTGACAGCATTACTGCAATAATTATCACCGCCGCGACGGCTAATTTTGTCGTTGGACTCTTCATAATTGTTCTCCCAATCTTCGGCCACGTCAGGACCGATGTCTGCTCGGATTCGGCCAGCGCCCGCAGAACATCTCCGCATACCCGCTCATCCATCTCGGCACTGGTTGTATCGCTCAGGTCCTTGATCAGTCTTTCTATATCGCCTGCTGGCCTCATTTCTTGCCCTCACTATTTAGCAGTGACCGCAGTTTGTCTAATCCGTAACGATACCGGCCGTAAGTCGTACTGACCGAGAGGCCTTGCAGCTTGGCAATTTCTCTAAATTTCATGCCGCCTTTCAGGTGCAGCATGACTACCTCCCGCTGCTCATACGGAATTTGGCTCATGGCTTGTCTCAGTTGCGTTAATTCCTCTGTTTCTATTGCGCGTTGCTGCGGATCGCATATACTCCTAACGGCCGGTCTCACCGGGGCCGGGGCCCCAGTGCGTCGCATCCTTGCCCGCGCTTTGTCGCGTGCAAGATTACTCACGCAAGTTGCCAAATAGCTGCTCAGGCTTCCGGTAAGGTGAAATTGCCCGACCACCCGGGCAAAGGACACAAAGACATCGTGCACAACGTCCTCGGCCTCCGCCTGCTCACTCAAAAGCCCTTTTGCCAACGTCAGCAAATAGTCCTTGTACTTGAGGTAGATGCGGCACATCGCATCCGTGCTGCCCCACCTACATTTCAAGACAAGGAGCTTGTCTTCCAGCATCTCAGGTCAACCTAACTGCCTTAGCACCGACGATCGTCCACATAAGATAACGAATAGCGGAGCCGTTTTTACATAGGGGTGGATGACTTTTTCTACCATTTTCTGGCGGTACGAACCCAGAAGCCCATATTCTGCCTGCAAGAGCGCACAAAAAAGGGCCGAGCAAGATGCCCGGCCTTTGCGTGGCTGTCTTTCGACGGATGCCCTGTTAGATTCCAAGGGGGGCCCCGGTAGTCGCCCACCGGCCTGCTTGGCCATGTACCTGTCTTACCGGGACATAGCTATATTTCGTTTTCCACTTTGTTATTACGCCGTTCTCTTCGATCTCAACTACGTAGGGTACCTTCAATTCGGCAGTAGCAGGATTGAGAACCGGCTCACCTAACGAGACAATTCGTACGAACCTGATATGTCCGTATCTCTTCTGCATTCTCTCGGCAGGTACGCCGCCGAACAATCGGCCTGCCTCCGCATAGTCCTGAGCAATCAGCGCCTCAAAGAATTGGCGGACGACTTCGACGGCAATCTCATTATCAGTAAGATCACCCTGAGGCAGACCTATCTCCTGGGCGATTTGGTCGACCCGCATCGCATCAGAAGGAACATCATCCAACGTAAACATCTTGGGGTCAATTGGTTTGTCATAATCGTAGAACTCTGCTGTTGAAAAATGAATGTATTTCCCACCTCTCAATTGATACGCTTCGATGGAATCGAGGAGTTTTGTGGCCCGATCGACAAACAGTATTGCACGCTGAGCAGGGGTGCCGTCTTCCGCCTGGTAGGTGACCGTTATGGTGATAGGCTCGGCTTTATTCTTCGGTTCGTCAATCTCTACTTGAGTATCACCTTCTTCTTGTGCTTGTTGTATATTTGCAGCTGCATGCTTAGGATCGAGCATTTCCATCATACCCAGCACTTGTGCTGCAATTTCCTGATCTTCTTGGATAAACAGAAAATTCTTTTTCTTAATCCAGAACTCCATCTCGCCATCTTTCCAGACGATTACAGTTTCACCGTCCGCAGGGTCCATCCATGCAGGTTTAATGATTCTCATGTTCTTTATTTGTCCGGATAGATCAAACTCAACCCAGCACTCTATGGGCTCATTTGGAATTGAAGCCATGAAGCTCTTGACATGCAAATATCGAACGCTATGGCTGGCCTGGATCGTCTGCTCAATGGCATAGGCGGTTGTAGTTGATGCTGCAAAAAAATGAAACGATAAAGCCACTGCAACGACCAGAACCGCGGCAGCAGCGAGCTTGGTTAGTGGGCTCTTCATGATTATTCTCCTTAGATTCGTTCCCGCCAAACTCGGCTCGGACTTTGGGGCCTCTCTGTACACACGCAAGGCGTCGCTCAAGACGCGCTTGTCCATTTCTGAACTCGCCCGCGTGCACGACTTTTGTGTAGCACAATGCTTGGCGACCGAACGTTCGATCTCTTGTTCCGCTTTCATTCTTGCACCTTGGAATTCAATATCGACCGCAGTTTTCGCAGTCCGTACCGGTACCGGGCTTGGACGGCCCCGGTCGAAATATCCTGCATGCTGGCTATTTCCCGGAAAGTCAGCCCGCCGTGCAAACGCAGCAGTACTGCTTCCCGCTGCTCGTATGGAAGCTGCATCAAGGCATCGCCGACTCGGTGTAGCTCTTCGACTGACATGGCGAGCTCATCCGGGCGCCTTGAATCCGGCCGGGAGATATCTGCTTTCTCATGCTCGTTCTCACGCCGTTTAGCGGTGCCCTTGAGGCTGCGAATCCGATTGCTGATACAGGTCAATAGGTAGCTCTTCAGGCTACCTCTCAACTCAAGTCTCGCGCCCATCTTTGCGACGGAGACAAAAACATCGTGTACGGCATCTTCGCTGAGGATCGCATCGTTTGAGAGAGACACAGCCAACGCCAGCAAATCGTTCTTGTATTTCTCATACATGCAGCGCAGCGCATCCTCACTGCCATGCTTGAACTTCCAAATAAGCAGTCTGTCTTCAAGCATCAAAGGCCTTCTTCATTAGTTTACAAACCAACGGTCGGCACTACTATGAGAGTTTAGATGCCAGATTTACTACCGAGAATACTATATTTTTTGCGAAATTTTGCCATATGAGCAAAAAGACGGGCACTACTCTGACGGCCCAAAAAAAAGGCCGAACCTGTCGGCCCGGCCGTTTGCTTGTTGAGGTGTTTTGAAACGCTATTCCGGTAGAGTCTTTTCGAGCTCAGCGAGTACGTCAGCGGTAACGGTTTCAGCGTGCAGAGAGCCGAAGATAACCCGGTATTCGTCCTCCGAGACCTTCCATCGCATCAGGACCTGATCCGTATCCTCCGGTGTGACGGTCTTGCCGTAGTATGCGGGCTCCTTCTTCTCCAGAACGAGCATCTGGTGGAACCCCATCAGGCCCATAACAGGCATCATCTTATCCATGAACTTCTGCGCTGTGCCCTGGGCGCTCAGGAGGTTCTTCTTCTCGTCGTCGCTTAGTCCCTGCAGTTCAGGAATCTTCACCGCCAAAGATATCAGCGTGTTCATCCCCAAATCCTCCGGGTACCGACCATCGCCCAGCTCAAGACAGAAGCTCAGGCCTTCGATGGCAGCCTCTTCATTCATGGCCGGCATCTTGATGGGTTCCTTCGTGAAGCTCGTGTAGTCATCCGGTATGACCGGCTCGAACTCCGCCGCCGCTACGGGTACATCCCACTCAAAGTCGTACATCACACCGTGCATGTGCATCGTATCGCCGATCCCCATGTCCATCTCTGACTGCACTGGCAGTTGCGTTTTCACATCCACCCACATCTTTATATCCACCTGGCCCAGTGCTCCGCCCATGTAGGTCGGATCCGTTGTCTGGAACCCTTCGACCTCAATCCCGTCAATGGTGGA
>CP070675.1:2518613-2525899 GCA_020352215.1 Phycisphaerales bacterium | reverse complement strand
GGAGTAAATCGGCCATGACCTCAAGAGAGCGTGTATATCTCGCGCTACAACGAAAACCGACGGACCGCGTTCCCATCTTCATGTGGTACCACCCGCAAACTGCAAGAAGGCTGGGACAACTGCTGGAGATTCCCGCCGAGTATGTCCCCATCGCCATGGGCGATGATATCCGGCAGACGTGGGTGAGTAACAATTACGCAATGGAGGCAATAGTGCATGAGCGAGATGGGCAGTCACATGTGGACGACTGGGGAATCGAGTGGACTCGTACCGACGGCTTCAACCAGATATCGAAGTACCCTCTGGCTGAAGCCGGCGACGAACAGATTTTGCGGTACGAGTTTCCGTTTGGCCGGATTGACTCACTTGTGGAGATGATGAACGCGGTAATGAGATTCAAGGACGACTATTTTGTGGGCTGTGACGTGTCGCCCTGCGTCTTCGAGATGTATTGGCGTTTGCGCGGCATGGAGACGACGTTGATGGAGATGCTGCTGAAGCCGGACCTGACCCGGGCAATGCTGAAGCGCAGCACAGAATTCTCGATAGAGCTGTCGGAGACAGCCTGCCGGCGGTTTGACCTCGATTGGCTCTGGCTGGGCGACGATGTTGGTGGTCAGGATTCTATGCTGCTGAGCCCCGACATCTGGCGACGGGTGGTGAAGCCTTTGTTGAAGCAGAACGCTGACGTGGGCAAGAGGCACGATGTTTACGTGGCGTTCCATTCCTGTGGCGCTATCCGGCCCATCATCGCGGACCTGATCGAGATCGGCGTGGACGTGCTGAACCCTATTCAGTGCAACTGCCCCGGCATGCACCCGCTGGAGTTGAAGAGGGAATTTGGCAAGGGCCTTGTCTTCATGGGTGGGGTGGACACGCAGGGGGTTTTGCCGAATGGAACAGCCGATCAGGTACGCAAAGCGACGGCGGAATTGCTCGAGGGAATGACCACGGATGGTGGCGGTTACATTCTTGCCGCATCCCACACTGTCCCTCCGGAAACACCGGACGAGAATGTATTTGCCATGTATTATGAAGCGGGCATCAGCAAGGAGGAGATTTTCGACAGCGCTGCACAGATCCGCAAGTCGCTGCGGCAATTCGATATCGATTGAATCGACGGTAATGAAACAGGAACAGATTGTGACACGAAAACTTTTGCTGCTATTGCTGTGCAGCGTCCTGCCACAGGCATTGAGCCCAACGCAGGGCTATTCGAGAGACTACTATGTTAGCCCGGCGGGCAGCGATTCGAATCCGGGGACCCGAAGTGAGCCTTGGCGGAGCATCGCAAAGGTCAATGACACCGACTTTGGGCCCGGCGATCGCGTACACTTTGAGGGTGGCCAGCGCTTTGCAGGTTCTACCCACCGCCTCTCCTTTCGTTATCGAATTCCCACGCGCCGAGATCGATGAGTCCATCGCGAGGGTGCCGGCGGATATCGTCAGTGACCTCCGGTAGAGATACGCCCCGGTCTATGGCTCCGGTCGCCGCCGAAGTGAGCGACAGATCCCCCGAGTCCGGGTCCACGAAGTAGCCGTCCAACCGGCCGCAGAGGTTATGACGAAGCTGTGCCTGCCCGCCGTCGAGCCGAATCTCGCCATGCACCAGGTTGTTCGCGATATCAATGTTACACGTCCCGGCTCCGATACGGATGCCCCGCCTCCAGTTCCGATCGGGCCGCCAGATGGAGTTGTTGTAGACTTGGATGCGCTCAGCGTACCAGAGCTCGATTCCGCAGTCCGGCCCGCCGACGATGAAGTTGTTGCGGATGATGCCGTCCGACATGTAGACAGTCTGCTCTCCGGCGATATTGGCTGTGGACCGGCCGGGGTTGCCGAAGGCCACGCCTCGGTCGCAGTTGATGATGAGATTGCGCTCCACGACCACGCGCCGCGAGCGCACCCAGATGAAGATGGCGGCCCGTCCGCCGCCGTTGCGACCTTTGATGTTTCGAAAGACGTTGTCACTGAAGGTCCATCCATCGAGGGCCATCATATCAATCGCAGCGATGTAATCGCCCCCGAAGAGCCAGTCGGCCGGCGGGATCCTGGTGTTCTCGAAATGGCAGTAACGAACAGAGCCTTTCACGGCACGGACGTCGGGGTCCCGTCCCGCCGAACCTTTGATGGCCCGCACGCCGATGTCTCGGAATCGGCAGTTGTAGATTTGGATATCCTTCGGCGCGTTTTCCGCCTCCACCTTGACCCCGTAGGAGCGACAGTCCGCAAACGTCAGGTCGGCAATAGTGATCCCTTCGCAATGGGCGACATGGAGGATATCGTCTCCCCTGGCGCCACTGTCCCAACCCTTGCCGCTGAGGACGACACCGGCCGGGTCGCCGGCGGCGCTGCGGATGGCGATGTTCTTCTTTCCCGCAAGGACAATGACTCGGGGCACCGTGTAGTGACCGTCGGCAAGGAGGATCGTGCCACCGGGCTCGATGTGCTCAACGGCTGCAAACAGCTCGTTCACTGTCGCAGCGCGGATTACCTGTCCTGAAGGCGGCGGCAGCGGAACGGCTTTCGGAAACCACGACGGGGCCGCCTGACTTGCAGGACTGGCGCCCAAGTTCGAGGCAGCGCCTCTCCCGGTCGATAGCGACATTTCCCTTAGAGTGAAGACAGTCAATATCCCCAGCACCAACGGGAATCTGAATCCATACCTATAGAAAGTGCCCGTCACTGTTGACTCCGTATATGAAGAACGGCATCCCCGCTGAAGGGTGCCCTCAGCTCGCGCTTGTCCCCACCTGTCGCCTCCTTGCCCGGTGTGACCGTTCCGTCAACGGGATGAATCCACTCCACCACGAAAGCGCCCGGATTCGCTGTGAGGTCCACCGTCACCTCGCCTCCCTTTGGAAGGTAAACCAGATACTCCGTTCCTGGATTCGCAAGGCAATATCGGGTCGAGGCAAGATCGTTACGGGGAACCATCTTCGCCAGGTTCATTCTCTTGGCCAGGCCGAGGGTAAGCCCCATTGCCTTACGGGCTTCTTTCCACAGAGGCTCGGCGGTACCGTCCGGCTTTGTGATAGGGTCCATATAGATGGTATGGAAACCTCTGGTGAAAGACTTCCACACCCAGACGCGATCGCCACCCACTCCCCACAGGTGGTCCGTGTCACTGATCACAATCTTCCGCCCGTCAGCGGCAGGGGGATCGTGCATGAAGTCGCCTCCGGCGCCGTCATTCTGAGGGGAAATCCAATCGGCCGGACTGCCGAACAAGGCCTCCATCGAGCCTTCGCGCCCGCTGTCAAAGGCAGACATCCCAACGGGGTGTTGCTTCGGTTTGGTGGCCTCGTAATCCTTTATGTATCTGATCATGTGGTACTGCCAGTCCCTGGAGAAGATGGCGGTTTCATTTGTGATCTCATATAGCACGTTGTCCAGGTCGTTGACTGTGTCGATCACCTTGCGGACGTAGGCCTCCTGCAGCCGGGTGACAGCAGGCAACTGCAGAGTATGAACCTCCTTGCCCTCTCCGTCACGGTCGGCGTCCCCATCGACCCCGTTGATATTGTTCGCCTGGTTGAAGGGATGCACGGGCCACGGGTTTCCGTAGCCGTGACTGTAAATACTCCAACCTTGAAAGAGCATAACGCTGACGTAAATCCCCCTGTCTCTGGCGGCGATCACCCGCGACCGCAGCCGCTGGAAGTACTCGGGGTCGAACTGCTGCAGGTCGAACTTCGGTTTGCCGTCAGTGCCGGCTCCGGGACCTGTTCTGACCCAGGGCGCCGGGTCGTAATATAAGTCGTTTTCTCCGACTTCCCACGACCACATTCTCATAAAATTGTGGTTGGACTTCTCCAGAAATCTCAGGTAGCCGTCGTAATCGAACTTCTCGGTCAGAGGTTTACCGAGTTTTGCCGAATCCTGCAGATTGTTCCAGGTGTGCGAGCCGGTCAGGTAAATGGCCTTGCCGCTGCCGCCGGTGAAGTAGCGCGGGTTGGTCGGATGGACCCGCAGCGGCCCGCCTGATCGGGCGGACGTGGTGGAGGCCGGCTGGGCTGCCGTCACAATCAGTTCAGCCAAATGGCCACGCGCTCGTTCATAGACCGCCGCGTTCTTCTCCCACTGAAACCACGATTCGGCCAGCGGACGCACGATTCGCTCTGCCTGCTCTCGTTTGCCGAGCCGCTCCAGCGTGGCAAGGTACTCATAGTCTTCGATGGCGTCCCGCAGGGCCTTGAGACGCAGCGTCGGCACGATGCCGTCGTAGCCTGCCGCGCGTGCCGGATACACCAGCGATCCTTCGCCGTTGAATACGATGCCTCTGCCACCCCGCTGACGGGCGCCGCCGCCGGTGTAGACCGGTACCTGCGCCCAAGGATCATCCGTCTCCCGCCAATAGGACATCCCGCCCCAGTACAGCAGGCCCTTGATACCATGGCGCCACGCAATCGGCGCCGGGACACGATAATTCATCAGCGGATAGTCAATGTGCCACCACGGCGTCGGCTGGCCCTGGCAAAGCGCAGTATAAGTCCAGATTGTCTCGCCCAAGGCCTGTCGCCCGGCTGCGCTCTCGGCGCGAAAGAGTGAAAAGAGGGGACACCAGATATCCACTGCCCCGTAGAGGTTGCCCCAAGCGCTGTCGGCGCCGCCCTTGCCCGGCTCGGTCCATGTCTGCTCCACAACGAGCACCTTGACACTGCTGTTCGCCTGGCGAATGGCGCGACCCCACTTCTGCACATAGCGATAATCCTCTAATGTGTTGGGCTCGTCCTTCAAGTAGATGAAGAAGACGACGTGTGGCCGGTTGAGCTCTTTGGCCGCTCGGTCAAACGCAGCCAGCCAAGCCCGTAACTTACTCTGCTCACGCTCGGGGTCTTTGACCGCGCTGGAAGGATGTGGAATCTGAATTGCGTTGACGTGGTAGCGGTCCACAAACTCACGCAGGGCGTTCAACTGCTCGGCCGGAATCCGCAGTGAGCCGTCAGGCCGGGCGACGGGGCGCAGAGACTCCGCTGGTGGCGTGGCATTGACCCGATGCCGCGCCGCCAGTTGGGCGCACTGAGCCTCCACAGCGGCCCAGTCTTTGGGCTCCGGCTCCTTGCCTGCCTCGGCCTTCTGACGATAGTAACCGCGCATCCGCCGGGCCGGGGAACCGAACGCGGTAACCAGAGTGGGAGTCCGCGGCAGCGCGAAGTCCCACACCGTCAGGGTGACCGGAATATCCACGGTCATTCCGCCAAGAGCGGTTACGCGATAGACCCCACGGTAATCTCCCGGTGCAGCCTCCGCCGGCACGTAGAGGTCCACCCAGAAGCCGTGCGTCTCGTCGGCTGGTAGATCGAAAGGAATCGCCCTGAAGCGCGCTGTCTCCAGCTTATCACCACGCACGGGATGCTGGAAGGGAATCAACGGGTCCGGATACCAGTCCGGTTTGAACGCATCGTTTCGATACGTGCCCACATCCAAGTAGACCTGGTGTTGGCGGAACAGACGCGCGCCACCGGCGCCCAGCGAAGCACCGCCGCGGGCACGCAGGTCGCCGGCTTCCACACGCACGCCTTTTACCTGCCGGTCCGAACGCATCAAGATTTGAAAGCTCTCCCATTCGTTGCGCGCCGCGCCCAGGTTGACTGCCAGCCTCTTCCCGGGGGGGGCGCTGCGTTGGATGCGCTGCGTTTCCGTCACAGTCCAGATTTGCAAGTTGGCGCACAGCGCATCGCTGGCAGCGAGAGATAACAGAGCCCCTAACAAAATATAGAATCTGGATTTCATCGCTTCTCCCATAGCAATCATTCTCGCAAGAGACATAGAAGCTGACCGCCCGTGCCTAACGCACTGAGACACTGCCGCGAGCCGGAGGCCTTCGCTGCATAGGCCTGATCGGCCATCAAGAGGCCTTCTGCAAAGACAATCCGGCACGTCCATACGAGCCGTCTGTTATCTCCGATCGCCTTCAGCATGGCTCACTCCTATCCTGTACCACGTTTATGTTTCCACTGGCTATACCGGCATAGGGTCTCCGGCCAGTTCGCTCAGATACTCTTCGACATTGGTGTAGCCATCGCCGTCCAGGTCGCCGTTTGCGTCGACGGAGTCCTCGGGGTTCAGCCCCCGCGCTCGCTCCCAGGCATCGGGCATCCCATCGTGGTCGGTGTCCGGGGGCGCCGCGGCGGATTTCAGGTCAGGGTAGCCGCTACCCATGCCAACACGGCCGGTCCTGGCCCTGACTTCGGCAATTATCCGAGAGTCGACCTCATCGCGCTTCGGACGCGTAGCACCCGCGCGTCTCAGCACCAGTTCGTAGAGCTTGTCGGTCATTGTGGTCCGGACAGGCGGCGTTGGGAATAGCTGCATCGCCCTGTACGCGCTTTCGGCTACGGGACGGTACTGAGGTCCGTCGTCGATGTCGCGGATTCCGATGTCCCACCCGTTGCTGCTACCTGTGGGCCATCTCGGGGTCCAGTTGCCATCCACGTACAGGCGGGCCGGCCCCTTGACCCAGGCGATGTTGTCATCGCCCGGATTGCTATTGGGTCCTCTGAGGTACAGATTGTTGACGAAGTTGACCTGCGGGCCGTTGTCGGCACTGGAGTGTCCCTCCGTATGGAACTGCGCGTAGTTGTTGTTGCTCCAGTTGTAGACAACGTTGTTCCTGAAGTCGAAGCGGGCGGCCGGCGCGGCTTGAGGATTTACAAAGACCATCGTCGGATTGCGGCCGCCGTTGTGAGCGAAGAGGCAGTGATGTACGGTGACGGTCATGGTCTTCTGACTGCCGCTGACAAGCATTCCCATGCTGTGGGGTCCCTTCTCGTGGCCACTCTCCAGACCCTCGGCAAAGATGCACCACTGGAAGGTAACGTCGGTAACCGCGCCACAAGCGTCCGCGTTTTCATCCGCCGCCCACATGACAGAGCAGTGGTCAATTACGACGTTGTAGGTATGCCGGCCGCCGGGACCGTAGATCAGAACGCCATCGATGTCACCGCCGTTCTCTTCCGTGATGCCCCCCGGGCCGGGTCGCATCCGCAGGTGGCGGATCACGACGTCGTGGCCGCCGTAAGCCACAGCTATGGGCCAGTTCTTGAGCTGGATGCCGTCACCTGGTGCGGTCTGGCCGGCTACGGTCACAAAACTGTTCCGCTCGCCGATGGTGATACTGCTGGAAAGCTCGATTGTCCCGCTGACTCGGAACACCACGGTTCGTGGTCCCGTCTGATTCTCGAGCGCGTCGCGCAGAGTCCCCGGGCCCGCGTCGTCGCAGTTTGTGACATGGACGATGCGCCCTCCACGCCCGCCGGGCGTGTCTGAACCGTAGCCCTCCG
>CP070675.1:2516652-2518513 GCA_020352215.1 Phycisphaerales bacterium | reverse complement strand
CGCATGCAGCCGCTGCCTTGAGCGGCAGGCATACCTCGGCCGGTACGCCGCGGCCCATCTCAGCAAGCTTTGCCGGATCTGCCCTCGCAGACACAACGGGGGCAAAACCGAGTTCAGAAATCAGACTCATCCAAAAAGGCAAAAACTCAAGAGCTAGTGACGCCCTTGGAACACCCACTCTCACCCTGCCGTCCTCTGCAGAAGACGCAGTCGCGTTGGCTTCTTCCAACAAATCCTCCCGAAGGGCAAAGAGTTCCGGAAACAGCCGCCGTGTCTTCGCTCTTTCGATAGCTCCTGGCCTGTAGAGGTCCTTTTCGGTGTAACGCTCGCAAATGTCGCCGAAATGAGCTGTTCTGCCCGAAGCCGTGACTCTATTTACTTCGCAGCGGTTTTCGCACCGCTTGCATTCAAAACTTGACACTGTCGCCATCTTGCAGGCTTGGAAGCCGGCAAAATTCGTTTTGTAAGGAGTGCGTTCCATCTGCCTCGCGGCAAGCAGCGCAACACCAATGGCACCAGAGAGCCTATTGTAGGGATGGATGTGAACATTGCGTCCGAGTGTCTTGCGAAATGCAGCAACAACCGCGCCGTTAGAGGCCGTACCCCCTTGAAGAACAATGGTCTCGCCGATCGGTCGACCCGCTACCACTTTGTCAAGGTAGTTTCTTGCCACAGAGTATGCGAGCCCAGCGCAAAGATTGTCTACGGAGGCTCCCTGTTGCAGGGCGTGTACAAGCTCCGAGTCCATAAAAACAGTGCATCGCGTCCCGAGATCACATGGGGAGGCGCTTGACATCGCTTGCTCTGTGAACTCCTCACGGATACCGATCCCCAGTCGCTGGGCTTGCTCCTCGAGAAAAGATCCTGTTCCGGCACTGCAAATCTTGTTCATTTCGAAGTCCAGAAGCCGGCCTCCTTTCGCCCCGATATACTTCGAGTCCTGACCGCCTATTTCAAACACTGTGTCTACACCGGGGAAGTAATGCGCAGTAGAAGTTAGCTGTGCCGTGATTTCGTTCCGCACCACATCTGCGCAAAGGACCTGGGCAGCCAGGTAGCGCCCACTCCCAGTTACACCAACACCCAGAATCTCAAGCCGATTGCCGTACCGTTCCAGGATTCGGCCCAGACCTTTGTTCACGGCAGCCAGTGGCTCACCTCGCGTCGCCAGGTATATGCCCTGAATTAGCTCAGCCTCTGTGTTCAAAAGCACGAGGTTCGTACTAACAGAGCCAACATCGATGCCCAGGAATGCCTGGATCGGACCGGGAAGCGGTTCTGGGTCTTCCGTAAGGCACAGAGCCCCGGCCTGAGCGGGCACGCCAAGAGGCTCGAGTGCGGCTTTGTCTTCAGATCGGCTTATGGCCGGACGATTCGCCAGAGACTCTGTCAGCGCTTCCACGGGTATGGTCTCGGCCTGCTCGGCTCGCACCATTTGCGCTGCGCCCAACGCGCCCAGGCACATGGGCTCTTCAGGCACAACAACGGCCTCTTCAGAACCGAGGAGATCTCGAAATGCGCGGACGAGACCAGGATTGGCAGCACCGCCACCAACAAACAGCACGGGAAGCATCATTTTCCTTCCATGCATCACGGTGGTCATAAATGTGCGAACCAGAGCCAGACACAGACCGTAAGCAATCTCTTCTGTCGGCGTTCCCTTCTGCTGCAGATGGATCATGTCCGATTTTGCGAAGACGGTGCAGCGGCCGGCGATTGCGCAGCCCTTAGGAGCTGCACTCGCCATTTTGCCGAGTGTGTCCACACTGATGTGGAGGCGACCGGCCTGCTGTTCCAGGAAAGCCCCTGTACCAGCGGCACACAATCCGTTTGTGGCGAAGTCCCGTACTTCGTGGGGATT
>CP070675.1:2514544-2516552 GCA_020352215.1 Phycisphaerales bacterium | reverse complement strand
TGGCCTCGGCGGTCTTGAAGCTCAGCCCCTTGATAACACTCAACCCCGCACGAATGGCCCTGCCTTGTGCACTCCACTCGATGTCACTGAGATTAACATGCGGCGGCAATATCCTTATGCCGTGCCTCTTGGCATCCCAGACGTAAACCCGCAGCGGATACATCCCATGGTGGTTATTGAACAACGAACAGTAAAACTGCTGTGGATAGTTGGCCTTCAAATAAGCCGTCTGCCAGGCAATGTTGGCATACACCGTGGCGTGCGCCTTGCAATACGAATAGGCGGCGAATCGCAAAATATTATCCCAGATCGCTTCGGCGCTCTGGCGGTCTATACCCGCACGTTCGGCCTTCGAACATACAAAATCAACATACTGGTTTTGCAGGCGTGCGGGGGAAACCTTCTTTGAGACCTCGGACCTGAACCTGTCCGCATCGGCCACAGTATAGCCGGCCACCTCAACCGCTATCCGCATCACGTCCTCCTGATACAGCATCACGCCGTAGGTGTCACCGAGCAGCTTTTCCATTTTCGGGTGCATATATTCAAAGGGCTTTCCGTTGACGTAGCGCTCGATGAACTCGGCCTTCATCCCACCCGAAGCCGGCCCAGGCCTTATCAGTGACAGGGCGATCGCCAAGTCCTTTTTGCTCTTGACCTTCAGACCCCTCAAAAGCTGCCTCATGCCCGGGGACTCGCTTTGAAACACGCCGAGACTATCGCCGGCACTTAACATCTTTGAGGTCTTCTCATCCGATGGGTCGGCTACCGCATCTATATCCAAGCCCCCCTGCTCTCCGTTGATAATTTGCACCGTCTCATGCACCGTCGAAAGCGCCCGGTTGCCCAGAAGATCGATCTTTACCAACCCAACCGCTTCAGCAGCATCTTTGTCGTACTGAGTAATAATCACACCCTTATTCGCCCGTTCGAGCGGGGCTATATCCCTTACAGGATATGGCGTGACAACTATGCCGCCACAGTGGACGCCTAAATGCCGGGGGACACCAACCAACCTCTCGGCAAGCTTGTATATCAAGGAGCTATTTTTGATCTTGCTCTCTCTGGCCAACTGATTTATCTGGGCCGGCTCCAAACCAACCGCCCTGCCCACATCCCGAACCGCACCGCGACGGCGAAAGCAGTTGATGTTGCACACCATGGCCACGTTATCAAAACCCCAGTGCTCATAACAAAACCGGATCACCTCATCACGCCTTCTCCAGCACAAATCTATATCGATGTCGGGACAATCCGTCCTGCCGGGATTCATAAAACGCTCGAAATATAGACTATTTTCAATCGGACAGACCCGCGTAAAACCCAGCACATAAGATATGAGCGAACCGGCGGCGGAACCGCGAACCTCAACAGGTATGCCGCTGCGCTTGGCAAAATCCACTATTTTCTGTACCACCAGAAAGTAATCGCTGAACTTATTGCCTATCACGACTGCCAACTCACACTCCAGCCGCTTAACAACTTCTTTGCTCACAAGGTTATATCTCTTTGCAAGACCCCAGTGACAAAGCCTGGACAATTGCCTGTCACTGTCCTTGCCCTCGACAAGTTTTATCTTGGGCAAAATGGGTCTACGGCTCAACAGCCTCAAAGTACAGCGATCTACTATTTGTTCGGCATTACAAATTGCCTCGGGATGAGCTCTGAACTCACGTTCAAGTTGCCCGGCAGGTATGAGCTTATTGAACCCAACGTTATCTTGCGGTCCCGCTCCGGCACCACTTAGCCTTCGGATTTTAGCTAAGAGTTTGGCTGTGCCTATATCGTCATTGTCCAGATAATTGTAGTTGGCACAAGCTATCGGCTCTATGCCATTGGCTCCTGCGAAATCGGCCTCTTCGCTATTCTTGCAGCCCACAAACAGATAGCCTTTGCGTAAGAACCTTTTTAGCCGTCTCAACAATCCGGACTGATTACAAATGCAGATCACCCCCCTGCTATTGTCTTTTAGCTGCTCTGCAAGATTAAAAGCCGGATCCAGATTTCT
>CP070675.1:2508245-2514444 GCA_020352215.1 Phycisphaerales bacterium | reverse complement strand
CTGTCGGAAGCTGACCTTAACAGCGACTGCCTGGTCGATTATCGAGACGTTGAGATAATGACAGGCGACTGGCTCGACAGCGCAGCCGGTCTTGCAGGTGACCTGGATGCCGACGACGACGTGGACTTTGCGGACTATGCGGCCTTGGCGGATGCATGGCTCGATGAGATGTCGTGGCCGGCGCCGTAGAGTCTTGCAGTAAGGCTGACTTGTTAGCCGATGATGTTGTTTAACTTCGGGGCCTATGCCGATCGGCATGGGCCCCGGTTACTTGTTCATATCGCGCCCGCCGCGTTACGAGTACTTTCGACGGGCTAAGTGGGCCATTGCCATGATGCGCTCGGGCCCGCCCGGCGGAGCAGCAAAATTGGAGCAGAAATTTGCTCATCTGCCGTTTGCGAATTCAAGAGAGACGTTTACAATAGGGCGCTGGATTTCCTGCATGTGCGGGCGAGCATGAGCAGGCGGCGGATAGTGCGGCTCGGTCGTGATGCTTCTACTGGCCGGCGCGGGAAAAAGCACGAACGGGATAAACACCAAGCGGAGATTTGACTATGAAGCGGAAGGGCGGCACGACAAAAAGGGGGCCTCGTGGAGAACAAGATTTCGAAGAGCAGCTGAGAGCCTGCGAGGAGAAACTCAAGGTGTTGCTTGACAGCGTCAGCAGCGGGGTAGCGGTATACGAGGCGAGAAACGATGGTGAAGATTTCGTATTTGTGGACTTCAACCGTGCGGCCGAAGAAATTGAAGAGGTCAACCGGGCCGATGTGATAGGCAGGAGCGTTTCTGATGTGTTTCCCGGGGTAAAGGAGTTCGGACTTTTCGACGTGTTCAGGCGGGTATGGAGAACAGGGGTGCCCGAGCACCATCCTGTTTCGGTATACAGGGACGAAAGGATCGCGGGTTGGCGCGAGAACTACGTGCACAGGCTTTCATCCGGCGCGATTGTAGCAGTGTACGATGATGTCACCACGGCCAAGCGGAGCGAACTTGCAGCCCGTATGAGTGAGCAGTGCTTCGTCGCGATTGCCAACTACACGTACGATTGGGAAGTGTGGGTCGCCCCGAGCGGCCGGGTGCTGTGGACCAATCCGTCGGCAAGTCGTGTCACCGGATACACGATCAAGGAACTGACAGCAATGGCGGATTATCCAAAACAGATCGTCTATGCAGAAGACCGCGAGAGAATAGGCCGGGCTTTCGCCTCTGCGCTCAGGGGAAGCACGGGCAACGATGTTCAATTCAGAATAGAGCGAAAGGGCGGCAAAATGGCCTGGGTCGAGATGTCGTGGCAGCCAATATGCGACGACAAAGGCAATTCGCTGGGACATCGTGAGAGTATTCGTGACATTACGGCGCGGAAGGAGGTAGAAGCAGCGTTGGAGCAGGCCGAGCGGGAGAAAGAGATGATCCTGGATAGTCTCACCGAGCAGGTCATATACGAAGACAAAGAGATGGGGATTATATGGGCAAATCGGGCGGCATGTGAGTCAGTGGCAATGACGCGGGACCAGATCGTTGGGCGGCATTGCTATGAACTGTTGGCGGAAGGCGGCCGGACATGTGTGGACTGTCCGGTTGTTAGAGCTATGGAGAGCGGTCGAATGGAAGAAGGCGAAAGGCGGACCGGTGACGGACGGGTGTGGTTTGTTCAGGGCTCGCCGGTGCGAGATAAGCGCGGCGAGATCACAGGGGCGGTGGAGATCGCGCTGGATATCACGGAGCGCAAGCGTGCGGAGGAAGCGTTGCGGCAGAGCGAAGAGAAATACCGTCAGTTGGTTGAGGGCGGCAAGAGATAGGCGGGCGCAGACTTCCGCCGACTCCATATCAAAAGCGAGCGGAGGGCTGCAAGAGAAACACTTTTCAGATTGTCACTTGATGGCGGTAGGTTTATACTCTCGCACGCTATGTTCGGGAAGTTATTGCGTTTCTACACAAGATATTTTGCCGTCTGGGTGGTGATATTTGGCGTAATCGCGTACTTCTATCCCGGCCCATTCGTCCTCTTGAGCGACTACAACAAGCTATTCTTCTCCTTGACGATGTTTGGGATCGGGGCGGTGTTGAAGGCCGACGATTTCAAGAGGATCGCCCAACGTCCGGCTGTTGTTCTGATAGGCTCGACGGCGCAATTTACTATCATGCCCGTCGGGGCGTTTGTTTTGGCGAGGCTCTTCCGGCTCCCGGATGAGATAGCTGTGGGACTGATACTGACCGGCTCGGCGCCCGGGGCTATGGCCAGTAACGTAATGACCTACGTCGCCAAGGCCGATACCGCCTATTCAGTTTCTCTCACGACGGTTTCAACGCTGCTGTGTCCGCTGTTGACTCCGGGGTTGACATGCATCCTGGCCAGTGGGACCGAACTGGATGTGTCTTTCTTGGCAATGGTGCTTGACGTACTCTACATGGTTGTCGTGCCGGTATTCATCGGATTCGGCGTTAGACACTTCTTGCCAAAAGCCATCGAGAAGATTCTCCCGGTGTTTCCGGCGATCTCGATAACATTTATCATCTTTATCTGTTCGCTGGTGATAGCGTTGAACAAGGCTCGGCTGGCGGACGTAACGGGCCTGGTAGTGGCCGCGACCCTTGTGTTGAACGTCTATGGGATGTCGGCTGGGTTCGGCGTCGGTTCGCTGTTCGGCTTTGGTGTGCAGAGACGGCGAACGCTGGCGATTGAGATTGGAATGCAGAACGCCGGGCTCGGCGTGGTGCTGGCCAATGAGCACATCGGACCCGAGGCGACGATACCGGCGGCGGCTTTCGTGTTCATCTGCATCATCACCGCCTCGATAATGGCAGCAGTCTGGCAGAGGCAGCCGGCCGATTCAGTAGCAGAATAAATAGTAAATATTAGCTCAGCGGCATTGTATTTTGCCGATATAAGGATTAAACTGACACCTCGCGGATAGTACGAAGAAGTTTAGACAGGCAGTCTACGATCGGCTGCCTTTAAGTTTTGGGTGACAACAGTTGTAAGGAGCTTGCACGACATGGCCTGTAATCTGGCAATAGCGGGAGTGACGGGGGCAGTCGGTCAGGAATTTCTCAAGACCCTCGAACGGAGGAATTTTCCGTTTGATTCGTTGAAGTTGCTTGCGAGCAGCCGCTCTGCCGGCAAGAAGATCGACTTCAAGGGTAAACAATATACGGTTGAGGAGTTGACCAAGGACAGCTTCGGCGGGGTGGACATTGCATTGTTCAGCGCTGGCGGAGGCCGAAGCAAGGATTTCGCGCCCGCCGCGGTCGAGGCTGGAGCTGTTGTTGTCGATAACTCTTCGGCGTTCAGAATGGATCCGGATGTGCCGCTGGTCATCCCCGAGATAAATGCCGAGAAGATCAAGGAGCACAAAGGCATCATCGCAAACCCAAACTGCTCGACGATAATCGGGATCGTTCCCGTGTGGCCGTTGCACAAGGCAAATCCCGTCAAGCGAATGGTCGTCAGCACGTACCAGGCGGCGAGCGGTGCCGGGATGTCCGCGATGCTGGAGCTGGAGAGCCAGAGCCGCGACATACTCGACGGCAAAGAGCCTACGTGTGAGGCGCTGCCGTATCAGATCGCATTCAACTGCTTCAATCACGATTCGGCGCTCGGGCCCAACGGGTATAACCAGGAAGAAATGAAGTTGGTCCACGAGACGCGGAAGATTTTCGATTGTCCGGATATTGCAATCACGGCGACGTGCATTCGGATTCCGGTTCTGCGGGCGCACTGTGAGAGCATCAATCTTGAGTTCACCGATCCGATTACGCCCGATGAGGTCCGAGATCTGCTGATCGCGGCTCCGGGGGTTTCCGTATTGGACGACCGCGAGCACAATCGTTTTCCGATGCCGATCGACGCTTCCGGCAAAGATGACATTTACGTCGGCCGAATCCGCCAGGATGAGTCGCTTGCGGCTAACCGGGGCATCAACATCTGGGTGGCCGGGGACCAGTTGCTCAAAGGGGCGGCACTGAATGCGGTGCAAATTGCGGAAGAGCTGCTATAATGGCCCGCAATGGGCATTCGCAACATCAAGCTGACAATAGCGTATGACGGCAGCGAGTATCACGGCTGGCAGATCCAGCCCGGGTTGCCGACAATTCAGGGCGTGCTTACCGAAGCGCTGCGCGGGCTGCTCGGCGACAGAGCAAGGGTGTGCGGGGCGAGCAGGACCGATGCCGGGGTAAGTGCACTGGGGCAGGTCGGCCTGATCCAGATCGATTCACCAATTCCCACGGAGAATTTGGCCAAGGCAATCACAGACAGGCTCCCGCCTGATATGGCGATCGTCGAGGCAACCGAGATACCGCTGGGCTTCGACGTGATAGGGGCGGTAAAAAGCAAGCTGTATCGCTATACGATTTTCACGGGCCCCGTCCGGCCGGTCCTGCAGGTCAAACACTGCTGGCACCTGCCTGGAAAGCTTGACACAGCCGGTATAAGCGAAGGAGCGAGCCTTCTGGTCGGCAAGAAGGATTTCAAATCCTTCGCATCGGGGGCAGATACGCGGGAAGACACCGTGCGAACGATATTTCGCTGCGATGTCACCGCCGGCGGCGAGGCCGAAGACGGGTGGGTGTACATCGACGTGGAGGGTGACGGCTTCCTTTATAATATGGTCAGGAATATTGTGGGGACCTTGACGGAAATCGGCAATGGCAGGTGGAAGCCTGAGAAGATAGAAGAGATTCTCGAAGCACGTGATCGAACCGCGGCCGGCCCGCTCGCCCCGGCCAACGGCCTGTGCCTGATATGGATCAAGTATTGAAAATTGTTCATATTATAACCCGACTGATTCTTGGCGGCGCGCAGGAGAACACCATCATTACCTGCAAGGTGTTGGCCGAACGCGGACATGATGTCACGCTGATTACGGGGCCGGCCATCGGGCCCGAGGGCGAGCTGTTCAACCAGACAAAGAACCAGAAATACAAAGTTGTTCTTATCGACGAGCTCAGGCGCGCGATCGAGCCGGTAAAGGACTTCATCAGCTACAGGAAGATCAAGAAACACATTCGAGAGCTTCGCCCTGACATCGTCCACACGCATTCGGCCAAGGCGGGAATACTCGGGCGCTTTGCAGCCGACAGCTTGAAGGCCACCGACGACTTTCGGAGGCCCGCAATTGTACACGGGATACACGGGCTGGCCTTTCATCCCTACCAAAACAAATGGCTAAACAGATTCTACATCGCCATCGAGAAGTCTGCCGCAAAGCGGACGGACTACTTTGTCAGTGTGGCCGATGCAATGACCGGGCAGGCCAGAGCCGCGGGCATCGGACGTGATAAGCCGTACGTCACCGCGTACTCCGCCATCGAAGAGCAGGCGTTTCTGCAACCGATCCCGGAGCCACAAAGGCGCGACTTCCGCCGGCAGTACGGAATCAGCGAAGATGCGATCGTGCTGGTTAAGATCGCGAGGCTCTTCATGCTCAAGGGACATGAGTACATCCTTGAGTCGGCAAAGGAGTTGTCAAAGAGATTCGATAAGTGCGTCTGGCTGTTCGTCGGCGATGGAAACCTGTCGGAGCATTTCAAGGAACAGGTGCGTGAATTGGGATTGGCAGATCGGATCAAGTTCACAGGTCTTATGCCGCCCGATCAGATACCGCTGGCGATACAGTCGTCGGACATCCTCGTGCACTGTTCGCTGAGAGAAGGTCTGGCACGGACGCTGCCGCAGGCTATGCTGGGCGGCAAGCCCGCAATATCGTTCGACGTCGATGGGGCCAGAGAGGTCGTCAATGACAGTACTGGCCGGCTGATCGAGCCAAAGAATGTGGAGCAGTTGACAGACGCTTGTGCAGAGCTTATAGCGGATGAGAAGCTGAGGAAGAGGCTTGGTGAGGCCGGCAGAGAATCCGTCAAAGAGAGATTCGCGCCCGAGACGATGGTTGACACCATCGAACGTATGTACAGGGACCTGCTGGCAGGAAAATGTGTCACGGAGAAAGAGTTCAAAAGCAGTGAATCCCAATAAAGGAGCTTTAGCCATGTTCAACAGCGCGTTCTCTCGTCGCAAGTTTCTCGGCAGTATGATGATGACCGGCGGTGGGGCACTGATCGGCACCCAACTTGCGCGGTCGAGCCAGGCCAAGAGAAAGCTACACCTGGCGTGCAACCAGTATCCGTGGACTGTGTTTTACCAGCGCGAAAATCGCAATTTCAATGAGGACCTGGATGCAGGGTTGGCGGAGGTGGCGGC
>CP070675.1:2476583-2508145 GCA_020352215.1 Phycisphaerales bacterium | reverse complement strand
GAAGCCTGCCTCAGCGATTGCGTCCAGCGCCACACGATAGTCGTAGTTGGCCCACGGTCGCGTGTAGCAGCCGATCTGCCACGTTTCATCGCCCGCAGGTCTTATCGTCGTGGTTTCAGATGGCAAGGCCTCAGCTTGAGAAGCTACAAGACCAGCCGCACCAAGTCTGCAGGTTCGGCCCAAGAACTCCCGCCGGGAGAGCTTATCCAAAGACTTCATCGGTCTTCTCCTATTCTCCGTCACCTGTCTGCCACTTGCAGTGACAGAACCAAAGTTGTCGTCAACCTTCGCGGATCTCACGTGTTTGGTGGTTGTACGTCATGCGCCGGCCGCTGTCGAACGCCCGCATCGCCATGATGCAAGCCACCGCGTGTTGGTAGCCTGCCTCGATGGAGGCGTTCGGTGTTTTGCGTGTCCGCAGGCACTGGAGCCAGTCGAGGAAATGGTCCGGCCGAAGTACTTCCTTGACCGGATTCTTCCCGCGTATCGGCCCCTTTTTCTTACTATTCGCCCCTTCGGCCGTAAGAACCGGCGCGTTCCAGTTGACCATATCCAGAACACCCGAGTCGCCGAATATCTTGAAGCTGTTTCCGCTGCCGTTGCCGAAGTTCGTAGAGTAGCTGACCATGAAACCCTCCGGATAAGTCCACAAGGCTTGCACATGATCGGGACAGGTGAACTTGCGCTCGTCTTTCCACGTGTATGTTCCGCCAAGGCACACGCAGTTAGTCGGGAATTTGGCGCCGGTGATATAGTGCACCAGATCGATGAAGTGGCTTCCGAGCCCGGGAACCGGCCCATCTGAGAATTCGCGGTACCCGTACCAGCCGGAGTACAGCACCGGATCAAAGGGCCGCGCCGGGCGGTCCATTAAGAACTCTTTGAAGTCTACGTCTTTCTCCTTGGGATCCTTGATATAGCCGTACCAGTACGGTTGCTCACCGTTGCGGCACTGCTCTATCCGTCCCACGGTCCCAAGAATGCCCGTTTTGTAGAGATCGCGGCAACCGGCGAACGTAGGGTAGCTTCGCAGCTGCGTTCCGATCTGCACGACCGTCTTGGCTTCGACGACGGCATCACAGGCCCGCTTGAGTCTGTCAAGCCTCATCGCCAGCGGCTTCTCGCAGTAGGCATCCTTGCCGGCCTTGGCAGCAGCTTCGAGATGTGTTGTGTGCTGGTGGTCACACGAGGCAATCATCACGGCGTCGATGTCTTTGAGTGCCATAATGTCACGGTATGACGAGAACTGCCTGGCAGGGCGTCCATACCATTCATTTGCCTGTGCTGCTGCAGCTTCTTGACGAAGCCGCCACGGGTCAGATACGGCGGTAATCTCAATGTTTTGGCTTTTGGCATGTTTATTTACGCCTGGCATGTGGGCTCCGAGACCCCGGCCCCCACAACCTATGATGCCGATCGATATCCGGTCGTTGGCGCCACGTACTCGGCCGTAGCTCGTGGCGGAAAATGCGAGGGCCGCGCCTGTCGCAGTTGCCTTCAAGAACTTTCGGCGGGAATAGGTGTTTCGCATCGCAGGTCCTCCCAAGATGAATAGACTGACACAATTTTACAAGCCATTTGCCCGTTGCGCTGGTTTCGCGGCTATTATAACAAATCCGCCCCCCGGGGATACAGTTGTTTTGCTTGTTTCGGAGCGTTCGCAAGATAGGAAGCTAGACGGTGCGAAGTCTCAGCTGTTCTTCTCAGCGGAACGTGTAGACAAGCTTGGCGAAAATGCTGTGAATTGGCTCTCCGTTTTCTTCTTCGTCGATGCTATTGAAGACGAGGTAGCAATGAGCGTCGCGGATGAATTCCCAGCCGTAGATTAAGCTGATATTGTACACGCCGGTACTACGGTGCTGGAGAGAGCTCTTGATCCACATGTCATCACTGAAGAAGTAGTCGAATATGATCCGATTCAACCAGACGGTATCGTCCTGGTTGCCAGGTGGTCTCTCGAACCGGACGGTGAACTCGTGCCGTATGGGCCAACGTTCGAACGGCTTCAGGCGCTTGGCGACCATGAGTTCATCGTATTCAGTCTGTTCAAATGTGCCGAAGCCCCAGCCTACTTCTGTCGACCGCCAGTAGTCTGACTCATTAAGGTCCACACCGATCGTCGTGCGTCTGTTGTTGTACGGGGCATGGAAATCCTCGTCATGGCCAAACCTAAATCCCATGTCGTTATGCAGCGCGAAGCCCGTAACAAACGAATAGTCGCGCAACGCTGTCTCGTGCGTCTCATTCTCATAATAGTCGATGTCGAGTTCAGCAAGGAGACTCTTGTACCACTGCTCGGATGAGCGAGCGTAGTATCTGGCTCGAAAAGATGGGCCGAAGATATCGCGGCGGGGGATGTAGCCCAACACGGGGTTAAAGCCTTCCGTGATTCCCAGATAGCTGAGGCGGATGTCCCAAGGGTACTTCTCATAGTTCACTGAAGTGTAGCCAAGGTAGTCTCGTCCACTTTGGGCGGCCTCGTTTGGATCACTGGGCAGATTATCATCTTCGAGAGAGAACTGGTAGCTGACGCGGAAATACTCGCTCAGGAAGAGGTTGCCGTCTGCGCTTGCAACACGGGAGTGCCCCATATCGAATTCCGAATCGCTGAAATAGTATCCAAGATTCGACTTTTCCCCTACATTGTTCAGAACCCGGATCACAGATGAATTGCCGTGAAAATCATAGTCGTGGGTGGTCTGGCCGTATATGTCCAAGAATGAGAATTTGAAGTCTCTCCAGTCTCCGCTGACCTTTGCCCCCGCATCTATGTCCGAAAAACGCCGGCTGTAGTACAGCGTGTTGCGCATGCGCATGAGCTCTTCCCCCTCTCGAAAGAAGAGACGTTTTTCCGGCAGAAATCTCTCCGTGTCACGTAGCTCGATCGTGTCCGCATCGGCTTCAACCTGCGCAAAATCCGGATTGACTGTCCAGGATGTAATAATAGAGGGCGTCAGACGGAAGTTGATATCTGCTCCGGTCTGAATCTCCGTCTGAGTATCGGAATTGAAATCCGTGTGTGTGCTGAGATACGGTGTGACTTCGAGGTTTCGATCAAATCTGCTTTCGGCAAGGTCCAGACCTGTGAGGTGACCAAAATTGCGGGGCTTATAGTAGTCCGTGGGAGTATAGCTCCAGAAACTGCTCACATCAGTTCTGACGAGGTTGCGAGTGAAGTTTATGCCCCAAGTTTGATTGTCCTCTCGCTTATAGTTCAAGATGGCTAAGGGAATACGCATCTCAAAAGTCCAGCGATCTTTGTGGATCTTGGCAGCCAGATCCCATTCCGCAGACCAGCCAGTGTTGAATCGGCCGTAAGGTCCTTCGGTGGCGTCCAAGCGTGTGCCAAGCGGATTGGAAAAGAAGGCATATTTGGCTCGGTGGCTATGCATCGGATCCAGATGGACCTCAACCCAGTCGTCGCCTCGGAAGAACCGGTCTTCCCTCAGTTCTGTGGCGCGTATCTCGTCGATCTTGTCATCGAGGCATTCCACCGCAATATACAGATGCGTCCGGGTATATGCTATGCGTACGGTGGTCTGTTGATCCGCCGGTCGGTCTGTTCTTATGTCGATGAAGTTCTTTGCTGCCTCTGCTCTTTGCCAGAAAGGCTCATCGAGGATGCCGTCTACGACCAGGGGGGCGTCTACTTTCAGAGCACTGAAGGAAGGGACCGTGGCATTCGGATCATCGTGCCCAAAGCAAACATTGAGGCTCAGCAGCACAACAGACAGGAAGCAACCTGGGAAATACCGAAACGAAAAACGTGTTCTCATCAAGCAACTTCCCGTTTAACAAAACTCCCGATATAGCCAGTTCATGCCTGCTGATACCGGCGTGCGTACCCTCTCAGAACACGCCCGCGCCATAGCAGGAAGATATGGCCAACGACGATCTACCGAATAGCTGCTCGCGGTCCCTGCGGGAACAGCAAGCTCTGTCCTTGTAACTCAGGGAAACCGAGCTCAGCGAAATCTGGCTCAACGCGGTCCGCGGCTAACGCTGCCGGACCCGCGTAACCGGCCCGGCCACACGGCGTTTGGTAATATAGTATACTCGCCACAGATCCGCAACCTGTTTTGGCCTCCAAGGTTGCCAATAATTACCGGTTTGCCAGAGGACTGGAAACTTCGAACGCAGGCGCTCTGAAGCTTTTGGTCTGCGCATCCTCACAGAGGCGCTTGCAAACGCCGCTGGCAATGATCAACGGATGACCTCAGATACCTGTTCGGATCTTTCACGGGGTGGCAAATCCCTGCCATATTGGCACACTGAAGGAAGATTGCTGAGACATAACATTCCGTCATTACAGTAATTATACTTCGTACGTCGTTCAGGCACGCCGTTTGCAATATCCAACTTCCAGATGACGATGTTGGTTATAGACGTTCTTTCTTCTGATAGGGACGAAACCATGAAATTTGACAAATTCACACTGAAGGCTCAAGAGGCGTTGGCGACAGCCCAGCAGACCGTCATGGCCAAGTCGCATACTGTGCTCTCGCCGTTGCATCTGCTAAGCGCCCTTCTTGGCGATGATAGCGGCGTTGCGGTTATGGTCTTGAAAAAGATGGGCGCCAACGTTTCGCAGATCAAAGAGATGACCGAGAGTGAGCTCGCGCGGCTGCCCCAAGGCAGTGGCGGCAATCAGCTCATGCCCGATCCGGCTCTGAGCAAGGTCATTCTGGACGCCCAGAACCGGGCCGATGCGATGGGTGATGAATATCTCAGCGTTGAGCACCTTCTCATTGCACTTGCATCGGTAGAAAGCGATGCGCTGGAGATTCTCCGGCTGAACTCGGTTGCGCCGGAACAAATCGAAAGCGCCCTGAAGGAAATCCGGGGCACGGAGAAGGTGACGGATCCTAATCCGGAGGATAAGTACAAGGCCCTCGAACGCTATGGCATCGATCTTCTGGACATGGCGCAGAAGGGAAAGCTCGACCCCGTTATTGGCAGGGATGAAGAAATTCGCCGATGTATGCAGGTTCTAAACCGGAGGACTAAGAACAACCCCGTGCTGATAGGTGAACCTGGGGTCGGCAAGACAGCAATCGTTGAAGGCCTGGCCCAGCGCATAGTCACGGGTGACGTTCCCGCCGGTTTGAAGAACAAAAGGATCATTGCTCTTGATATGGGGGCGCTGATTGCAGGGACAAAGTTCAGGGGAGAATTCGAGGATCGGCTTAAGGCAGTGCTGAAGGAGGTCATCGCTGCCGAAGGACGGATAATCCTGTTCATCGACGAGCTGCATACCGTTGTGGGCGCAGGCAAAACCGAAGGTTCGGTGGATGCAGGCAATTTGTTAAAGCCCTCCCTTGCACGGGGTGAGCTGCGCTGCATCGGCGCTACTACTATTGACGAGTACAGAAAATACATTGAGAAGGATGCGGCACTTGAAAGGCGTTTTCAACCGAGCATAGTAGATCCGCCCAGTGTCGAAGAGACCATAGCAATTCTACGCGGACTCAAGGGCCGCTACGATACCCACCACGGCGTCCGCATCACCGATTCGGCGCTCGTTGCCGCCGCGACTCTGTCAGATCGGTACATCACCGACCGCTGGCTGCCGGACAAGGCAATCGACTTGATTGATGAGGCGGCATCGAAACTGAGGATCGAAAATGATTCGCTACCGGCAGAACTGGATGGTATCCGCAGAAAGATTATTCAGCTTCAGATCGAGCGTGAAGCACTGAAGAAGGAAAGTGACCAAGCCAGCAAAGAGCGTTTGAAGCACGCCGAAAAGCAACTGGCTGAACTGCAAGAGCGGGACAGGGAGCTCTCGGCGCGATGGGAGAGCGAGAGGGGCGACATCAATCAGATAAAGGAGATCAAGCAGAAGATCGAAGATGCTCAGAATCAGTTCGAGGATGCTCAGCGCAAGGGTCAATTGGAGACCGCCGCTCGGTTGAAGTATGAGACCATAGCCAACCTGCGAAGCGAACTCGAAGAAAAGGAAGCCCAGCTCGCCAAGGCCAACGGGAACAAAATAATTGAAAACGAGGTCACCGAGGAGCACATCGCCGGTATAGTGTCCGGGTGGACGCATATCCCGGTCGCCAGACTGCTCAGCGGCGAGCGGGAGCGGTTGATGAAGATGGAGCAGCGCATCCGCGACCGGGTGGTCGGCCAGGATGAGGCGGTCGCTGCGCTGTGCAACGCCGTTCGAAGAAGTAGATCTGGTTTGTCGGATCCGAATCGGCCAATAGGGACGTTCCTGTTCCTGGGGCCGACGGGCGTTGGCAAGACCGAGCTTTCCAAGGCGCTTGCAGACTTTCTATTCAACGACCCACACGCAATGGTGAGGATCGACATGAGCGAGTTTATGGAGCAGCACTCTGTCGCCAGGCTCATAGGCGCGCCCCCGGGATATGTCGGCTACGAAGAGGGCGGACGCCTGACCGAAGCGATTCGACGAAAGCCCTACTCGGTGATTCTGCTCGATGAGATTGAGAAGGCCCATCCGGACGTTTTCAATGTATTGCTGCAAGTCTTTGATGATGGCCGGCTGACCGACGGGAAAGGCCGGACAGTCGATTTCAAGAATACAGTAATCATTATGACCAGCAACATCGCCAGCCACCAGATTCAACAGCTCACGGAAGAATCCGGCGCCGATTGGGAAATCGAGGCTCACGTTAAGGATGTGCTCAAACAGGTCTTTAAGCCGGAGTTCCTGAATCGCGTCGATGAAATAATCGTCTTCCACATGCTGACCAAGGAGCACTTGAGAGAGATTGTCGGCATCCAGCTCGAGTATTTAGGACAGCGTCTGCGGGATCGCAAGATTGAACTCGAATTTACCGACGGCGCCCGCGAGCAGATAATGGACGAAGGCTACGACCCCGTGTACGGCGCAAGGCCCTTGAAGCGAACTATCCAGCAGCGATTGGAGAATCCGCTTGCCTCCGAGCTTCTGGCCGGCAAATTCGCCGAAGGCGACAGAATACGTATCGACGCCAACAGTCACACATTCACGTTTGAGAAGATCCAGAGCTAACGGGCAACATGCCCGAATGCCCTTAACGACGCGCCGAAGATTGTGTATCCTATCTGAACAACCAACTTCGTATCGTCGTTAGGGGCATGTTCATATGGACCGCAGAGAATTTCTCAGGTCGATCGGTGTCGCCGGTGCCGCGTTGGCGCTGGACCGATTCGGAGGTATGACGGAGGCCGTCCCCACACGCGGGGGCACTAGAGAGCCATCACGCTCAAAGCCGAACTTCTTGTTCATTCTCGCCGATGATTTGGGCTTCTCACAGCTTGGCTGTTATGGCAGCAGCTTCTATGAGACCCCGAATATCGACCGACTCGCCTGCCAAGGCATGAAATTCACCGACGCGTATGCTGCTTGCCCTGTATGCTCGCCGACCCGCGCGAGTATTATGACCGGGAAGTACCCAGCGCGTCTTCACCTGACCGACTTCATCGCCGGAGGTTCCTTCCCCCACGAGAAATTCAGGCAGCCCAAATGGCAAAAGTATTTGCCGCTGAGGGAGGTTACGATCGCAGAGGTCCTCAAAGTGGCTGGCTACGTCACAGCCAGTTTTGGCAAGTGGCATCTCAGCATTGCAAAGAAGCCGCCCGAGAGCGAACCGTACAATCCTGACAAACAGGGCTTCGACGAGTCGATCATCACATACAAACCGGCCTCCAAGCACGATCCGGAAAAAGACGCGCACAACGTGGAAATGATCACAAGCAAATCGTTGCAGTTCCTGCAAGAACACAGGGACAAGCCGTTCTTCCTATACGTCACACACAATACCATACACACGCCCATCATGGGTAAGAGGAAGCTGGTTGACAAGTATAAGGGCAAGGCAGGCTCAGACCTGCCTGAGAACAATCCGAAAATCGGCGCCATGATCGAGGAGCTGGATGACAGTGTGGGCAGGCTGTTGAAGAAGCTCGATGAATTGGGCATTGCCGATAAGACTATTGTCGTCTTTTTCTCGGACAACGGAGGCTTAGAGAAATCCGCCAAACAAACTCCGCTGCGAAGCGGCAAGGCCAACCTTTATGAGGGTGGGATACGAGTGCCTCTGATAGTGCGCTGGCCGGGTGTGGTTGAGTCTGGCAGCACCTGTGGCGAACCCGTAATTAGTGTGGATTTCTACCCAACATTTCTGGAGATTACCGGCTCCGACAACGAAGCAAGAGAGCCAATCGATGGGAGCAGCCTTGTGCCTCTTCTGAGGAAGACAGGCTCACTGAATCGCCGGGCCATCTACTGGCATTACCCGCATTATCATTCCAGCAGCGTAGGCCCGTGCGGCGCCGTCCGGGCCGGCAATTACAAGCTGATTGAATGGTACGACGAAAGTGTCGCCGGCGCTGATGGCAGGTTTGAGCTGTACAATCTCAAAGACGACATCGCTGAGAGAAACAATCTCGCCAGGAAAAAGCCTGATAAAGCTGGCGAGTTGAGACGGATGCTCTCCGATTGGCGAGACCAAGTGAACGCACAAATGCCGACGCCGAATCCCAACTACAACCCGCAAAAGGCCAAAAGGTCGAGACCGTCCCCTTCTCCGGTAGGAAGCTGACTGTTCGTATCCTTCCCGGGGGGCAGTCCAACTTCCGCAGGACATCACCGTTCGACGAATGCATCAGAGATTCATAGGGATCCCACGGCCGGCGAGATACTCCTTCATCTGTGTGATTGTGTAGTTTCCGAAGTGTGTGATTGAGGCCATAAGCACCGCGTCGGCACCTCCCTCAACCACGGCATCGTGGAGATGATCGAGCGTTCCCGCTCCGCCCGAGGCGATCACCGGGATGTTGACGGCGTCGGTCACCGCTTTGTTAAGCTGGTTGTCATAACCCGCCTGGGTACCATCAGCATCCATGCTGGTTAGCAGAATCTCTCCGGCACCCAGCTTTTCACCCCTGGCTGCCCACTCGACAACGTCAATATCGGTCGGTTCGGAGCCGGCTTTCACACAGACCTGCCATTTGCCGGCTTGTTGTTTGGAACGCCGGGCATCGATAGCAAGCACGACACACTGGTTTCCAAATCGCTGTGCAGCTTCACTGATCAGGGATGGGTTTTGAACAGCAGCCGTATTCACAGACACCTTTTCAGCGCCGCTTCGGAGCAGCTCATCAATCTGCTCAACCGTTTGTATGCCGCCACCCACGGTGAACGGAATGAAGACGTTCTCGGCGACCTTCTCCACCAATTCAACAATGGTCTTGCGGGAGCGGATGGTTGCTGTAATGTCGAGGAAAACCAGTTCGTCCGCGCCGGTATCACTGTACCTGGCGCCCAGCTCCACAGGATCACCCGCGTCGCGGAGATTCAGAAAGTTGACTCCCTTGACGACCCGGTTGTCTTTGACATCCAGACAAGGGATGATTCTCTTTGTCAGCATAGGTTCATGTCTCAAACACAGTGTTTCGTAGTGATCTGGCCGAGCCGGCGATGGCCAAAGCCGCTCTATGCCCCCGTCTCTGTTCTCTCACAAATCTCGTAGAAGTTCCTCAGGACCTGTAAGCCGACCTTGCCGCTCTTTTCCGGATGGAACTGTACACCATATACATTTGCCTTTTGTACCGAGGCTGAAAGCTCGAAGCCGTAATCAGTGTAGGTGACCTTCGCCTGGGGGTCCGAGACCTCCGCAAAATAAGAGTGGGCGAAATAGAAGTGCTTCTCACTTCCCAGCCCGGCGAACAACTCCATATCCTCAGGCAGTCTCACGAGATTCCAGCCCATGTGCGGGACTACTTGGCTTCTCGGGATGGGAACCACATTGCCCCGGATCAGGCCCAAACCATTGTGCGGGCCGTACTCACTGCTCTTCTCGAAGAGCATCTGGTAACCAACACAGATACCCAGTAGCGGTATGCCTCCGGCAGCAGCCTCTTTTATCAGTTCGGCGAGGGTACCCAACTCACCCATGGCGTAGCCGAAGGCTGCAACGCCCGGCAGGAGCAGCCCGGTGGCTTCTTCGATTGCCTTGGGATCGGAACTGAGCTGCGCCTCACAGCCAACGTGTCGCAAGGCATTGCACACACTCCGGACATTTCCAACGTTGTAGTCAATTACTACTACCATGCAGGCAATTAAACGCCAGCGGGGTCGTGTGGTCAAATGATAATAACTGATAATACAGTTTAGGGGAATTGATTTGCCGCTCTGGCCGGATTCGCCTATAATGGCCGCGTTTTGGATGGCGGTGATTGTTACGCGTTGGGTTGTAGATAGTGTGTTTCAACTTGTCGTCGCAGTTGGCTGAGTCTGGTCTATTCTTTCAGTGATTGAGGGAGCTTCGAATGTGCGGCATAGTGGCTTATTTAGGCAGAAAGGTTGCACAGCCAATTCTCGTTGAGGGGCTGAAGCGCTTGGAGTATCGGGGCTACGATTCGGCAGGCGTGGCACTGCTGGCCGGAGATGCGATAAGAATCAAGAAGACCAGCGGCAGAATCAGCGCACTCGAGGCGATTCTGGATGAGCCTGACAGCGCAGAGTGCCTCGGCGTTGGGCACACACGCTGGGCCACCCACGGGGAGCCCAATACGGCTAACGCCCATCCACACCTGGATTACACGGGAAAAGTGGCTGTCGTACACAACGGCATAATCGAAAACTACAGCACGTTGAGGACGTGGCTGCAGACCGAACACGTTGAGTTTGCAAGCGAAACCGATACCGAAGTCATAGCGGCCTTGATCGGCTACTTTTACGCCAACGGCAGTGGCCTGGAAGGCTCGGAACGATCTGACGGACAGAATAGATTTGAATGGGCCGTTCAGCGAGCGATTCAGGAGCTGCACGGCACATTCGGCCTGGCAATCCTATGTTCAGATTTTCCCGATATGCTCATCGGCGTCAAAAGGGGAAGTCCTCTGATTCTGGGGGTCGGCGACAACGAATACATTCTGGCTTCGGATGCAGCCGCGATTGTAGAACATACGACTCAGGCAATATACCTGTCTGATAACGAGATGGTCACCGTTACCTCTCAAGGCTTTCATACGAAGACAATTGACAATGTCACTGTCAGCAAGGACGTAAAGCAAATTGAGTTCTCCCTGGAACAAATCGAGCTGGGTGGTTTCCCGTACCATATGCTCAAGGAGATCTTTGAACAGCCCAAGGCCCTGAGTACGTGCATGGGGGGGCGGATTGATCGCCAGAACAACAAGATCAAGCTCGGCGGTATAGCTTCATATCTGCGCGAGCTCACTCGCACCAGACGGCTTATCTTGACTGCCTGTGGGACCGCATTCCATGCATCTTTGGTAGGGGAGTTTCTTTTTGAGCAGTTGGCGCGAATCCCGGCAGAGACCGAATACGCAAGCGAGTTTCGGTATCGCAACCCGATCATAGAAGATGGCACTGTGGTCTTGTCCATAAGCCAATCCGGCGAAACCCTCGATACCCTCGCTGCTGTTGAAGAGGCAAAGGAGCGGGGCGCGACGGTGCTTGGTATTGTCAATGTTGTCGGCTCCTCCATTGCCAGAGCCACCGACGCAGGGATTTATTTGCACGTCGGACCCGAAATTGGTGTTGCCAGCACGAAGGCATTCACCGCCCAGGTCACCGTGCTGACAATGCTGGCGATCGAACTGGGCAGAAGAAAACATATCAGCAGCGATCAGGCTGACGGATACATCAGTGAGCTGTCCCAAATCCCGGACAAGATAAGCCAAATACTCGATCAATCCGACCATATCCGGGAAATTGCCTCGGCAAATGTTGACAGGGACAATTGGCTCTTTCTCGGAAGGGGCTTTAACTACCCGGTCGCCCTTGAAGGAGCTCTGAAGCTGAAAGAAATAAGCTATATACACGCGGAGGGCCTGCCAGCTGCAGAGATGAAGCACGGCCCGATCGCCCTGATCAATGACGGCATGCCGGCGGTTTTCATTGCGACGTCCGGGCCCCAGTATGACAAGATTATGGGCAACATTGCCGAAGTTAAGGCTCGCGGCGGAAGAATCATTGTCGTCGCAACCCAGGGCGATGAAAGGATCGAGCGATGCGCCGATCATTTGATCACTATCCCTGATGCTCCCGAGCTCTTGCAGCCCATGCTGACCGTTGTCCCGCTGCAACTGCTTGCATACCACGCCGCGGTGCTCCGTGGCCACGATGTTGACAAACCGCGTAACCTGGCCAAAAGTGTGACTGTTGAGTGAGGTCGTATCTGCGCGATGTCCATCGCTTAGGCAGCCGTGTCCCGGCTGGTTGGTGTCCCACGCGGGCTCGGCGAGCCCGGGCACGCGCAGGTTGCCACCGAAGTGGTCGTTCCTGCCCGGGTGGGCTTGGTAGGCGCGACAGAGAAATCTGGACTGACTTGGCTCTGGACCCGGACTCTGGGAGACAAGCGGTCTCGAAAGACGGGGGACATTGACTACCTTATGTGTAATCCTAAGATCTCGATTGTGGTCCCTGTTCTGGACGAGGCCGAATACATCAATTCGTTGGTTGAGCGCCTGCGCAGCCAGGACGGTATCGCTCATTTTGAGATCATAGTAGTTGACGGTGACCCCCGTGGAGCGACGATCGGTGTTATTCGAGACGATGGCGTCATCACTCGTGTCGCAGAGAAAGGCCGGGCCTGTCAGATGAACGCCGGGGCCGAGGCGGCAAAGGGAGAGATTCTGCTGTTTCTCCACGCCGATACTCAGCTGCCGGAAAACGCTCTGGCCAAGATAGAAGGAGTTCTCGAAAATCAGAATTACGTCGCCGGGGCCTTCGATCTATCGATCGCCTCCAAACGGCTCAGCCTGCGGTTCATCGCCGCCCGCGCCAGCCTCCGCTCGCGAATAACAAGAGTGCCCTACGGTGACCAGGCAATCTTCATAAGAAAGAGCTACTTTGATAAAATAGGCGGATTTGAGGAAGTCCCGCTGTTGGAAGACGTCGAATTAATGTGTCGCATCAGGAAAAGAGGCGATAAGATCATTATTCTGCCCGACCTGGTGACTACCTCCGCTCGTAGATGGGAGAAAGAAGGCGTCTTTTTTACGACGCTCCGAAACATGTTAATTATTAACCTTTACAGGCTGGGTGTAAGCCCTGAAAGGCTGGCGAGGTATTACAGATATGGCCCTGAGAAAGAACACTGAAACGGTTCCGGATTTCGACCAGCAGTTGCGGACGGCAGGGATTGAGTCGATTGGGCTCGATGCCCTGCGAACGCTGCAGGTGAATCTGGGCAATCGATGTAACCAGAGATGTTCTCACTGTCATGTAGGTGCCGGGCCCGAAGGCGACAAGATAATGCCTCGTGACGTCATGCAGGGGATCGTCGACTTCCTTGGTAATCATCCCGGCCTCTGCGTCGATATGACCGGCGGCTGTCCCGAACTGAATCCCAATTTCAGGTTCTTTGTCGAGAACGTTCACCCGCTGGCCGAGCCTCTCATGACCAGAACGAATCTGACCGTTTCCTTAGAGCCGGGCCTCGACTGGGTCGCCCCGTTGTATCGCGATCATCGGGTAGTGGTCATCGGTTCGCTTCCCTGCTACACCGAACAGAATGTCGACAAGCAGCGGGGCCGTCACGTCTTTAAGGCGAGTATGAAGGCGATCAAGCGGCTCAATGAGCTGGGCTATGGCTGCGAAAAGGATCTCCAACTAAACCTGGTGTACAATCCGGGCGGTGACTTCCTGCCCGGTCCGCAGGAACAGTTGGAGGCCGACTACAAGAGGGAATTGAATGAGAAATTCGGTGTTCGATTCAACAGACTCTTCACGATGACCAACGCGCCGATCGGGCGATTCAAGCAATACCTCGAGGCCAACGGACTGCTCGGCCCGTATTTGGAGCTGTTAGCGGACAATTTCAATCCGGAAGCTGCCGAGAACGTCATGTGTCGCAGCTTGGTGAGCGTCGACTACCGGGGGCTGCTGTACAACTGTGACTTCAACCAGGCGCTCGGCCTGCCAATCATTCTTGCCGATGGGCAAGCGGCGACGATCGACCGCCTCGACGATGTCATCTCCCAGGACGTTGACGTCATAACGGGGACTCATTGCTACTGTTGCACAGCCGGTGCTGGCTCAAGCTGCACCGGCTCATTGGTTGAATAGTATCCCTTTCTTTGGGGGATTTCTCATGAACACGCATCTTTCCAGACCGGCCAACTTTGGGGTGTTGGTTTTGGCCGTCATATTCTGGGCAGCCCTGTCAATGTGCTCCGAAGGACTTGCCGCGGACAAGAAGGCCGAAGACTTCAGCTTCGACAACTATGCCGCCGTGCTCAAGGACTACGTTGATGCCGGCGGGATGGTCAACTACAAGAAGCTAAAAGCCGATCGGTCCAGGCTCGACGCATTCGTCAAGGCTATGGCCGAACTCGATCCGAAAACGTTCGAAAGGTGGAGCGAAAGTCAGAAGATAGCTTTCTGGCTCAATGCATACAATGGCCTGACGCTGAAGGCGATCATCGACAATTATCCCATCAAGTCCTCGTTCTTCAGGTCAAGGGTCTATCCGAAGAACAGCATTCGCCAAATCTCCGGCGTTTGGGACAAGAAGTATAGGGTGATGGGCCGGGACATATCGCTGGATGAAATCGAGCACAAGGTGCTTCGTGAGAAGTTCGATGAGCCTGGAATCCACATGGCCCTGGTCTGCGCGGCAATGAGTTGTCCGCCTCTGCGGAACGAGCCGTACCTCACCGCCAAGCTTGATACGCAGTTAAAGGACCAGACCGAGAAGTTCCTCTCTGACCCAAAGAAGTTCAGGATCGGCAGCAAGAACAAGATCATCTATCTGTCGCCGATCTTCAAGTGGTTCGGCGATGACTTCGTTGGCAAATATGGAGCGGGATCCCGTATCGGCAGATTCAGTAAGAAAGTATCTGCGGTACTGAATTTCGTGAGCAAGCACATTGACGCAGACTGGGGCGCCCCCGGTGGGATCGACAAGTACGCGATCTCTTATCTTTCCTACGACTGGTCGCTCAACGAGCAGCCGGCCCCCAAGGGCAGAGGAAGGAGTGGGCGATGAGCAATGTGGGCAGCGACAATTGCGTTGTGGTATTTGTCAAGGAGCCTCGCGCCGGCCAGGTCAAGACGCGCCTTGCCCGGCATATCGGGGCCCGATTGTCCACCGAGCTGTACAAGTGCCTCGTGCTCGATACGTTTTCCACTCTCGAAAAGCTTGGCGAGCAGCTGAAGGTGTTCTACTATCCCGAGTCAGCCGCGGGCCGGATGCGGAAGTGGCTCGGCGAGAAATACTCGTACGTCGCGCAGGTCGGCGGGGACCTTGGCCAGAGGATGAAGAACGCCTTTGTGCACAGCTTCGACGAAGGCTTTGAGAAGGTGATCTTGGTCGGGTCCGACCTGCCCGACCTACCCGGCGAATTCCTGCGCGAGGCGCTGGATGCACTGGAATCTAACGACGCTGCCATCGGGCCCTCCAGCGACGGTGGCTACTACCTGATTGGATTCTCAAAAGCCGGTTTTTTGCCGGAGGCATTTGAAGGTGTTCCCTGGAGCCGCGATCGGGTTTTCGAGCAGACGATGCGGATACTGGACCAGCAAGGAAGGACTGTCTTTGTCCTGCCGCAATGGCATGATGTGGATACGGAGTCGGACTTGGACAGGCTTCGTGCCAATAACCAAGATACCTGCTTTCGCCAGTCGAAGACCCTTGCCTTCATAACAAGTAACAGACGACAGATTGAATCCGGGAGGCGAGCAAAATGCCCAAGACAGACACAATAGCGGGAACCGTGCATGAAATCTCACGAAAAGGTTTCACCCACCAGTTCGGCGCGCCCCAAGTAGAGGTCGGGGACGATCCAACCTGGGCCAAGGTCCGGGATGTCGGCACGAGACTGTGGCTCGATACCGGTGATATTGAAATTGCCCGTAATCTATGGTGCTCGCAATTCGAGGCCCTTACCACGAATAACACCCTGCTCAATAAGGAAATTCAGAAGGGTATCTATGATGACCTGATCAAGGATGCAGCCTCGGCCATAAGAGGAGTGGACACCAGCATAGACGAAAGAAGGCTTGTGCTGGAGGTGGCTTTTGTCCTCAACGCCTACCACGCCCTGAGGCTGGTCGAGCTTTTCGACGCGTATGTGAGCGTAGAGCTGCACACCGACCTTGCAGACGATGTCGAGCGGTCGGTCGCTTACGGCAAAAGGTACTATCAGATCTGCCCCGAGAGATTCATCGTAAAGGTCCCGCTCACACCGGCCGGTCTCTTGGCGGCCCGCGCGCTGGGCGAACGTGGCGTGCCTGTGAATTTCACTTTGGGGTTTTCCGCAAGACAGAACTACGTTGCGGCACTTTTCGCGCAGCCCAGGTACGTAAACGTGTTCATGGGCAGACTGAATGCATTCGTGGCCGACAACGAGCTTGGTGACGGCACGAATGTAGGTGAAAAGGCAACGCTCGCGACTCAACGCTCGTTGGATGAGCTGCGAAGAACCGGAATGGCAGAAACCCAACTCATAGGGGCGAGCATGCGAGAGGGCTCCCAGGTGGCCACCCTTGCCGGCATCGATGTATATACTATGCCTCCGGGTGTCGCTGCCGATTACCGGGAGCATCCGGCCAAGACAATCTCTCGGCAGGTGCAGAGCGATCCGGCAATTGATCTTGCAACGGGGATCAGTCTCAGCGACTTCAACGCCTCGACATTGTGGGATGTACCTGACGGGTTGGTCGCATGCGTTGAGCAGCTGCTGAAGAAAGACGTTGCTTCTTCGACTCCGGAGGACATCCAGGTGCACTTTGCGCGTGCCGGATTTGCTGATTTCCTGCCTCGGTGGTCGGATGAGGACATACAGACTGTCACCGCTGACGGCAAAATCCCCGTCTTCGACAAATGGAAGGACAGACTCGCTGCTGGAGAGATCGGCATGGATGCCCTCATGAACGTGAGTGCGTTGCGTTCGTTTGCGACTGATCAACAGGCGCTGGACGACCGCATCAGGTCGTTGATTTGACCTTATTGTCCGGGTAGCGGAGCTTGTATGATGTTCGACTATGATGTAGTGGTAATAGGCGCCGGCTCGGGCGGATTGGTTGCCTGTAAGGTGGCCAACGGGTTGGGCAAGAAAACGGCCCTGATCGAAAAGAGAAAACTGGGCGGCGACTGCACGTGGTTCGGCTGCGTCCCGAGCAAAACGCTCATCAAATCGGCCAATATCGCGCACGATATGACTCGGCTGCGGGAGTTCGGATTGCAGCCAAGCGCCCCGGTCAAGTTGAACGCCGACAAAGTCATGGCACACGTCCGCGCGGTGGTCGAGGCCGATGCAGCCGGCCACCCCCCGGAAATCTTTGAAGCCGAGGGAATAAATGTCCTGTTTGGGGCGCCGGAGTTTCTGGACAACCACAACATAAAGCTCGGCGACAAGACGATATCGGCCAGGGTCTTTATCGTCTGTACCGGCTCGCATCCATTTGTCCCTCCCATCGACGGTCTCGGGGACATTCCCTATCTGACCAATGAGACGATATTTGATATCGACGCCCTGCCGAAGACAATGCTGACCCTCGGCGCAGGCCCTATCGGAATCGAGCTGTCGGCTGCGCTGAACCGTCTCGGCGTAAAGGTCACGATCGTTCAGAGGTCTGCGGCGATTCTCAAGAAAGACGACAAAGAACTTGTTGACAGACTCGTCGAGACGCTGAGGGCCGAGGGAGTGACTATACTGACCGAAACAAAAGTGAGCGGTTTTTCTGTGAGCAAGGGCGCAATAGCCTGCAACATAGAGGACAAACAGGGTAGCCGAAAGATCAAGACCGAGTCGGTTTTGGTCGCGGTCGGCAGAAGGCCGAACCTCGACGGTCTCGCTCTTGAAAATGCCGGCGTCGAGTTCGATGCCACGGGCACAAAGGTAAATCGTAACCTCAGAACCTCGGCGAAGAATATCTACGCTTGTGGCGATGTAGTGCCGCCGTACCTGTTCACGCACGTGGCGGAATACGAGGCGGTGATCGCGGCGACCAATGCGTGCATCGGCCTGCCCATAAGGAAAACCAACTACGACAACGTCCTCTGGGCCACTTACACCGACCCGGAACTTGCCCATGCGGGCTTGACCGAAGAGCAGGCGAAACAGCGGTACGGTGACAAGGTAAGAGTCTATCGGTGGGAACACAAAGACGTTGACAGGGCCAAGACCGATCTGGCTCAGAACGGGCTGAGCAAGTTCGTTTGTGACAGTAGAGGCCGACTCTTGGGAATCCATATCTTGGGCCACGGTGCAGCGGAACTGATGCACGAGGCGCAGCTGGCCAAGTCTCTGGGATTGTCCTTCAGCAAGATTGCCTCGGTGATTCATGCATATCCTTCTTATTCCGACGCGGTACGTCAACCGGCTAAACGCTGCTATGTTGATACCTTGCAGAACAATCTCTGCCTGAAGCTGCTCAAGAAAATCAGGCCAACGAAGGGCCAATAGGACTGACCGAGATCGTGACGATGAAGAAGAATCTCAAACTGATAATACTGGCTGTGGCTGCAGCTGGGCTCGTCGCAGCCATCCTTCTGCTGCCGGTCAAGGATTGGCTGATAAAGTCTCTGGAATGGACACAGGGCCTCGGGATCTGGGGGCCGGTCTTTGTCGCGGCCGTCTATGTAGTTGCATGCGTACTGTTGCTGCCCGGTTCGGTTTTGACCCTCGGGGCGGGATTCATCTTCAAAGTTGTCAAAGGTACAATCACCGTATCGATCGGCAGCACGCTGGGAGCCTGCGCAGCCTTTTTGGTCGGCAGGACCCTTGCCCGAAAGTGGATAGCTGCCAAAGTAGCAAAGAACGAGAAATTTGCTTCTATAGACAATGCGGTGGCGCAACAGGGCTTCAAGATAGTATTGCTGACGCGGCTCAGCCCCGTTTTCCCGTTCAATATATTGAACTACGCGTATGGCTTGACCAAGATATCGTTCTGGAAATACGCCGTAGCGTCGTGGATAGGCATGCTGCCCGGCACCGTAATGTACGTCTATTTTGGCGCCGGCTTGCGTAGCCTTGCCGACGTGGCTGCCGGCAAGGTGGAGTCCGGTGCCGCGGGCCGGATCTTCTTCTGGGCCGGCATGGTTGCCACGATTGTCGTCACGGTTTTCGTCACCCGTGTTGCTCGCAAGGCCCTCGCACAGGCCACCCCGAAGGCCGCGGTTCAGCGCTCCGAGGCCTGATCTAGCCCGCATCGCGTATTGCGCACTTGCTGTCTTCTGTCTCCTCACTTCTGTCTCCTGGCGTTGAATTGGCTTTGAATTGGCTTTGTTTTTCCGGCCCGCTAAGGCAGGCCTATTTGCATAATCCTTTCCTCCAAAAGCCTTTGCGCTCGTCTGGGCACCCCCAGGATTGGCTTTGTTTTGCAGAAATGCCCCGACAGTTGCGCGGCGACCCACCCCCGAGTCGCGTATCTTGCAGCTTCTGTCTCCTGTCTTCCGTCTTCTGGCCCCTGAAATTGAATTGGCTTTGTTTTTTCGCTCCCCCCGCCCACCTAAATCTCCATAAACCATTGTCATTGCTAATATTGCGTCACTTTGCCCTACGGCAAATTGGCTTTGTTTTTTCAGATTGCGCTCCGTCAAAGGCGCTGGTCTGGTATTTGTGGCTTGGCATGCCGCCTTTGTAGCCAAAGTCCGGCTTTGCCCCGACTCGCCCCGGCTGTCTTCCGTCTCCTGTCTTCTCCGTACAGAATCCCAAGGACTGTCTCCTCCCTTCCTGTCTTCTCATGCCAGATTGGCTTTGAATTGGCTTTGTTTTTTCCGTCCCCCTGGCGCCAAATATCGTGATAACTCGTTATCATAAAACACGTTGCGCTCATTTGGGCCTCTGGGAAATTGGCTTTGTTTTGCAAAAAAGCCTCTGGATCTGCGCGCCGACCAATCTCGCATTGCGTGTCGCGTATTGCGTATCTCGCATATTCTGCCTTCCGGCTCCCGTCTTCCGACTCCCATCCGTTCACTATTCACAAACGACCATTCACTATCAACCAACGACAATCTGTTATCTAAATATCTTACAGAACGGCAGCGGCAAGTCAAGCAGAATTTCAAAAATATGGTAGAATTTACCCGGCGAGAGACTGGCTCCGCCTGTCTCCCGGGCTAAATGGGGAGATGCCCCTCCGTCGTTTTTCCCTTACCGCGGGCGGCGTTTGCCTGCAGAATGAACCGCCGAATTTATGCGAGCTTTCTGATCGTCAGCCCGTAGGATGGGCAGGTTTCCTGCCCATGCCGTTCCTGACGGAACTCTATGTGGAGGGCAATCAACTGACGAATGTACCGGCCGAATTGGAGCAGTTGACCAAGCTGAGGTACCTCGATTTGCGTGGCAATCATCTCATGGCCGGCGCAGCTGCGCCGACAGAATAGGAGAACGCTAGCTCTCCGTTCTTGTGTTCAGGAGTCTCGTCCTTCCGCAGGTATGATCGAATGTAGTCCACACGTACGCTTTGGGGCGACACCGTGACACGCAGATGGCCGGAGTTCGGCAAAGTGTCTCCAGACCGGTAGGCCTCCCGATTGAACGCCTGGTAAGATGCGTCGGCTGGATTGGGCGTTGCCTGGTAGACTACACCGTCGCGCTCCTGTCGCGCAAAGAGATGGTCGTGACCTTGAAAGAAGATCGTCACGCCGCTCTTGGCCATCAGTTGATGGATGGGCAACGTCCAACCGGTGCGTTTCTCGCCGAACTCCCAGCTCCCGTCACGACTCCTTCCTCCCCATTCATACAGATGCGCCATCTCCACGCCCCCACGTCCCGTTCCCAGCACATGATGTGCGAAGACGAATTTGTACCGGGCTTTGCTCTGCTCAAGCGTCTTCCTAAACCACTGGTACTGCACGTCGCCGATGCTCATTTTCCACCAGTCACGACTCCTTCCGCCGGAATCGCGCCGCTGTCTGGTGCCCCTGGAGTCGCGCCGGCGTCTACCACTGCCAACCGCGGAGTCCACTGGCGCAGTGGAATGCCAATATGGATCCATCACGACGAACAGCGCATCACCCCATGTCCACGCGTAGTAGTCGCGGAGCAGGCCAACAAAGTCCACTTGTTCCGAATCGCCACTGTAGAACGCGCCAGGAGCAGGCAGGGGATAGAATCGAGTGCGAGCTCTTCCTGCCAGCACGGCGGGGTTGCTGGGCGTACCGTCCAAAAAGTGTCGCGCCGCCTGTTCGTGGTTGCCGTTGACCAGGAACAGAGGCGACGAGCGTCCTACTATTCCCAGGAACGTGCGCTGGTAGGCATACACTTGGTCCACATTGGACTCACTCAACGTGTTGCGGTTGATCAGTCGATCGATGCTGAAGTCATCCCCGAGTGTAATGTAGAAATCCGGCCGATCCTTGGTCACGTTGTTCATCGTGATCATATACAGATCGGGATCGTACATCTTACCGTAACGTTCAGGGTGTGAGTCGCCCTGAATGGCGAACACAAAGGTGCTCCCTGGCGGCCGCTGGCTATGGAAGCTGTACTCGCTTCCTTTGAGGTAATCGGTGGTTCCTGGTTGGCGAGAACGCAGCCGGTAGTAGTAACGCGTATCTGGCCTGAGCCCGCCAATCTCAATCTCGAATGGCTGTCCTGCCCCAGATTCTTGCGGTTGGGTCTTGAGAGTGTACTCTCCCGGCGATACCCCATATTCAACATACGATTCGATATCGCCGGATGCAAGTACGCTCACCGCAATTGATCGGTCGGTCGGGCGCCCGAGGATATGCGTGATTCCCGAGCTTCGCTCGCTTTGGGCTCCTGCTTTGCGCCGAGGAAGTCTCTGCTCCGCCGTCGAGCTTGCTCCGAGGACAGTTACTGTCAGACAGATCAACCAGGCAAGTCTCTTTGTGATCATCGTACTTCAATCTCTCTTCGAGTCAGGTCGTCGTGTCACCGACCCGCTACGGCTTCTATGGTAACAGATGTGCTCGACCTCCGCAAACACGTCCATGAACGGCGTGTGGCTTGGCAATCGGGCGCCTATCGCCCTGCGGCTGCAAGATTGAAGTGGTGCGAAATATCGCACCCTACGTTTTCAAGACGCTTTCGCGGGCCGCCAGCTTGAGTTCGCTGCACGCTTCACTATCCACGACTCACCGGTGGACTATTTGTATCAACGCCGTTATCATGTTCAGGTCTGGGTGTGCTAAAGGGTGTGAATGTGGACGTATCTCTCCGAACGCGCAAAGCTGCGTGTGGCGAGCCTTGGTGGCTGCGAGCGAGGCAGGGCAAGGCCTGCTTGGGCTTTACGCTCGTCGAACTACTTGTAGTCATTGCGGTCATTGCCCTATTGCTCTCGATACTGACGCCGTCGCTTATGAAGGCAAAGTCTGTGGCGACGCGGGTAAGGTGCGCGCACAATCTCAAGCAAATCCATCTGGCTATGGGCCTGTACCTGAACGCGAACGACAACACATATCCGTGCGCCCAGGACCCGGTCTCGACGGATCCTCCGTACTGGTTGTGGATGGGGCGCGGCTGGCGGCGCTTCGCCGAGCCGTACCTGGATGGGACAGGGGCCACTGATGCGAACAATCCCTCGGTGCTGCTGTGTCCGCAGGACCGCACGGACCCGGCGACGTACGAGTCCACCAGCTACGCCTATTCGATGGTCTTCTACCACAGCCCCGAGCAGATCGACGGCATGAGCGCGACGACGGATACGTACGCCAATCCTCAGCCGTCCATCCCGCAGCGCTCCAGCGACGTGGCCCATCCATCCGGCAAAATCCTGATCGGGGAATGGTTCAGCAACCACCACCGCATAGAAGATGAGAAGGGGTGGTGGAACTGGCAAGGTGCTCGAAACTTTATCTTTGCCGCCGGGCAAGTCAGCTTCCTCAAGGCCACCCAGATCCGGCCCGCCCGGGATGAACTTCCGGATGCAAACCTGACGGTGCACGGCATAAAGGGCCAGGACCACCCGTGATCAGTCGATGCCGAGAACGTCGGCCATCGAATAGAGGGCCGACTCTTTTCCGACGAGCCATTTTGCCGCCCGTAGCGCTCCGTGCACGAAGGTATCTCTGCTATGGGCGGTATGGTTAAGGGTGACTGTCTCGCCAAGCGTGCTGAAGATGACCGAATGAACACCGGTGATGTCCCCTGCCCGAATCGCGTGCATTCCGATTGTGCCCTTCTGGCGCAGCGCATCCTTGCCGCTCCTGCCGTGGGTAAGTGCTTCAGACAAATCTCTATCAGTGGCGCTGCAGATATTCTTCGCCAACGTCAGGGCGCTGCCGCTCGGGGCATCTTTCTTGAAGCGGTGGTGCTGCTCGACTATCTCTATGTCGTACTCATCGCCGAGCATTGTGGCGACTTTGCCCACCAGGTTGAACAGGGTGTTCATGCCGACGCTCATGTTAGTGGCATATATGATGGGGATTTTCTCAGCGGCCGTTCTGATCTTCTCCTGCTGTTCCTCCGAAAGCCCGGTCGTGCCCAGGACCAGCGCGGTATTGTTCTTGAGGCAATTATCGATCGTTTTGTCCGTTGACTCAGGCAGTGAGAAGTCTATTGCTACGTCAGCGCCGGCCGGGTAAGCGGCGCTTAGCTTGACACCCACGGCCTCTGTCGGCGCCAGAAGGCCGAGATCTGTTCCGATATCCGGGTGGTTTTCTCGCTCAATCCCCCCAACTATATCGAATTCACCGGACTCACCGGCTAACGAAAGGACACGTCGACCCATGCGACCAGCAGCACCTACAACTATGAGTTTAGGCCTCATTTTCCTGACTCCTTCAACTGCTTACTTCAAACGAATGTACAGCAATATAATCGCCGAATGGCCGATCGACAAGTCTATGACATTATTAACTTGATGATCTCACACCACCGTAGGTACAATCCGAATCACATACAATCTTCTCAGAAGTGCCAAATAGAACATCACAAATAAGGAGCAAGTACAATGCAAGCCGACAGAACCTGTGGCAAATCCGGTTGTCCTCTCTCTCTCAGTCGTCGCAGCTTCCTGGCAACAGCGGGCGCATTCGGGGCGGCGACACAACTCGGCCTGTTGGATTTTGCCTCGTCTTTGTTCGCCGCACAGCCAAGGGCCGCCGGCAAGCCGATCGTCCGCGTCGCGTTCGTCCGGCCGGACACCGACCGATACTGGATGGGCTGGCCCGGTGCTTCGTATGACATTAAGGCTCGGCAGAAACAGTATACGGACATACTAAGGTCAGCGGCCGACGAGTTAGGGGTAGACCTGATTATCGTCGCCAAGCCACTTCACGATGCCGGTGCCGTCGATAAGTTTCTCGCAAATGTCAAGAAGATCCCTCCCAACGGGCTTATCGTAGCAAGCATGAGTCTCAACCAGTCGTGGCCCCACATCGATAACATTGCCAAGAACCGCGGGAATATCCCGACCATAGTGTTTAGCCCGATGGGGACTTCTTTCACCGCGCACCTTCAGGGAACTCGCAATATTCCCGGTGTCTACGTTGCAGCTACGCAAGATCTCGATTGGCTCAAGTTCGGCGTGCGGATGTTGAGAACCATGTGGGACATGAAACACTCACGCCTTTGCGTCTGCCAAGGTGACAAAGTTGAGGATCGCAAACTTGATGTCATCGGCACGACGCTACATTACATCCCGCGGAACCGCTGGCCCGAAGAGGTCAAGAAAGTTGACGAAAGCGACGAAGTGCGGGCCATCGCCAGCTACTACGCCGACAACGCGAAGAAGATCGTAGAGCCGAACAGACAGGATATTCTCAACGCCGCCAAGAACTACTTCGTAGCCAAGCGCATTATGGCCGCTGAGAATTGCCACGGCATCTCCGTGGATTGCCTGCCCCTGGTTCAGAATAGGCAGATTCCGTGTCCGCCTTGCATCGCCTGGCTACGGCTGAATGACGAAGGCTCCGTAGGCGCGTGTGAAGCCGACTGGAATGCGGCCATTTCGCTGCGGCTCACGAGTTTGCTGTTTAATCGGCCGGGCTTCATGCAGGACCCGGCCCCCAACACCGTTAACAATACGCTCATGGGCGCCCATTGCTCATGTCCGACCAAGCTTGACGGCTTCGACAAATCCCCCGAGCCTTTCAGTCTCAGAAGCCACTCCGAGTCTGAGATAGGCGTCGCGCCTCAGGTGTTCTGGCGTATCGGGCAGAAGGTGACAGTCATGGAGTTCGATGGCCCGGGCAAGATCCTTCTCGGTACCGGCCGGGTGCTCCGCAACATCGACACGCCTCCGGCAGGCGGCTGCCGTACCTCAGTCGAGCTTGAGATGGACGACATGGCTGATTGCCGGGATACGAAGGGTTTTCATCAGCTCTTTGTGTACGGCGATCTCGATCTGCCCTTCAGGGCCTACTGCCAGCTTGCCGGCATCCAGGTCGTTCACATTTAGAGACGCCGAAGCGTGTCCGAGTACAATCTCGGCTCATCGGCGTGTCCCTTCATTGTGCTGCGCTATAGCTGCCACGGTGCCCGCGCCGGTCGCCAGCGCATACGATTGGCCTCTGAGTCGCCGATAAAGCGCTCTCTCTCCGGGTCCCACCGCAGTCTTCTCTTGAGTAGCATCGCCATGTTGCCAAGGTGACAAAGGCTGCCTGTGCGATGCCCGACTTCGGCGTTGGCAATCGGGTCTTTTCGGCTCTTGATGCAATCAAGAAAATCCTGCTTGTGATCTCTACTTTTGTAGAGGTGGATTCCGTCCGGACCTATGGTTGTTTCCTTCAGCGACTCAGGCCGGGTTTCCAGACCTCCTCGCTTGACGTCCACCCAGCCCTCCGTTCCCTCGAACCTTGTGTTCGAGCCGCCCGTCTGACAGATGAGTTTGACGCCGTTGGCGTATTTCGCCTCGAAGTAGACCTTAGTCGCGGTGGTGAACAGCCCCGTCTTTGGAAACTCCCCTTCGCCGATGATCTCAACGGGCCCCGAATCATCCATCCCCAGTCCCCACTGCGCGATGTCCAAATGATGAGCGCCCCAGTTGGTTACCTGTCCGCCGGAGTACTCCAACAAGAACCGAAATTCGTAATGGCATCGCTGCTTGTGATAGGGCTCCCACGGTGCAGGCCCCAGCCATAAATCGTAGTTGAAGCCTTCCGGCACGGGCTCGGGCGTCCAGGTCGGGTCGCACTCGCGATTGTTTCCGGGCAGGCCGACACGCACGGTGTGGACTCTGCCGATTCTACCGTTGCGGACCAGCTCGCATGCAAAGCGAAAATTGTCACTGGAGCGCTGCTGCGAACCCGTCTGTACGACTCGGCCGTAACGTTTGGCCTCATCGGCAAGAGTCCGTCCCTCGGCAATAGTAAGCGTCAATGGCTTTTCGCAGAATACGTCCTTACCGGCCCTGACCGCCGCGACCGAAATAGGTACGTGCCAGTGATCGGGCGTACCGACAGAAACCGCGTCAACGTCATCCCGCGCCAGCACCTCGCGAAAATCCTCGTATGAGGCCTTCTTATCCAGTTCGGCTATCTCGCGCGCCTTGTCGCGATGTCCTGCGTCAACATCACAAACTGCGACGACTTTTGAGTTTGCGTTGCCCATGAATCCCTTCATATTGCTCGTACCCTTTCCTCCCATACCTATGCAGGCAATCGTGATGCGGTTGCTCGGCACATCCGCGCCAAATACCGAGGAAGGGACGATGGTCGGCCAAGCCAAGGCTGTCCCTGCTGTGATGGCGGAGCTCTTCAAGAAATCCCGTCGGGTCACCTTGCCTGTCTTGCTCGTTCTTCTGCTGTTCATCTGCTTGTTACCTCATTTGGATGTCGTTTCATGTCCCGGCTGCCGTCCAATGCGTCATGATATCACAGAACGATACGATCGACAAGCTTCTTGCAAGACAAGTGATGCCGAAACTACCGGCTTGACGCGTTGTGCTCGATTGCGGACAATGATGCGAGGCGTGTTGTAACTCAGTATGAGGGCCGGACACAATGCGTTTGGTTGTTATGAGAAATGGCTGTACCGTCAGCGAATCTCGATTCGAGAAAGGCCCCGTTTATATCGGCAGACACGAGCACTGCCAGATCGTTTTGGGCGAGAAGTCGGTCTCAAGGCAGCATGCCGTTATCTTCGCTACGCCCGGCGGCAAATGGATGGTCGCAGATCTCAACTCGGCCAACAGGACATTTCTGAACAAGGAACCTGTCCACAAGGTTGAAATCAAAACGGGAGATCGCCTTCAGATAGCTCACTTCACCGTGGAAATCGACCTCGAAGACCATATCGCCACAGACTAAGTGACCCTGCCTGCTGCCAAGGCTCTAACGGGCGGAAGAGCCAATGGACAGGCCGGCAAAATTGGTGCATTTGCCGATCGGATGTGATAATCTATGAGATGATGACGATGAAACCGGACTCGAACATTCTACCGGCGCCCCTGCGGGGGATCATTCCTCCGATGGTGACGCCACTCCTGGACCGTGACACTCTCGATGTGGCCGGCCTTGAACGGCTTATCGAACACATTCTGGCCGGCAGCGTCCATGGATTGTTTATCCTTGGCACGACCGGCGAGGCGCCGAGCCTCAGTCACCTCCTCCGATCCGAACTTATCGAGCGAGTTTGCCGACAGGTGGCAGGGCGGGTGCCCATACTCGTCGGAATTACCGACACATCTTTTGTGGAGTCAGTGAACATCGCTTGCAAGGCGGCCGACTCCGGTGCGCAGGCGGTCGTGCTCGCGCCGCCGTACTATTTTCCGGCGGGCCAGGCTGAGCTGCTCGAGTACCTGCGGCATCTGACGCCTGAGCTGCCGCTGCCGTTGTTTTTGTACAACATGCCGAGCTATACGAAGCTCGTGTTCGAGCCCGAGACGGTGGTGGCAGCGGCGGAGATTGCCGGCGTAGTGGGCATAAAGGACAGTTCTGCCAACATCGTCTATTTTCACCGGCTCCAAGCGCTTCTGAAGAAGCGGCCGGACTTCACGCTTCTAATCGGCCCCGAGGAGCTGCTGGCCGAGACCATTCTCCTGGGTGGACACGGCGGCGTATGCGGAGGAGCCAACCTTCTGCCGCAACTCTACGTGGATTTATACAACGCTGCTTGCTCGCGGGATCTGCAGACTGTGGAGCGGCTGCATAAGAAGGTTATGGATATCAGCACCACCGTCTACAGTGTGGGGCGGTATGAGTCGAGTTTTCTCAAGGGTCTGAAGTGCTCCCTCTCGTGTTTGGGTATCTGCAATGATTTCCTGGCTGAGCCCTTTCACCGATTTCGTAGTGCTGAGCGCAGTGCAATTAGTCAGCACCTGCAGAATCTCGGAATTCTCCAAGACAATTAGGAAGAACTGAACAGAACGAACGATCATGCAGGGACACCTCGCCGCAATCGATATGGGGATACTTCTGCTCTACGGGTGCGTTCTAATTGCGATGGGCTGGTACTACAAGAGGAAGTGCCGAACCGCCGATCAGTTCATGGTTGCAGACCGCTCAATTCCCGCATGGGCGGCAGGGCTGGCCGTTATGAGCGCCTATACGAGCAGCATCTCATACATCGCGACCCCGGGCAAGGCCTTCGACGCCAACTGGCACCCTATCATATTCTCGCTTTGTATACCGCCGGTGGCCTGGCTTGTCTGCAAGTACGCCGTGCCCTACTATCGAAAAATGCAGCTTATCTCGGTGTATTCTTTCCTTGAAGCGAGGCTCGGTTCCTGGGGCAGGATATGTGCGGCTCTGTCGTTTCTGCTCTACATGATCGGGCGAAGCGGAGTCATCCTGTATCTCGTTAGTGTGCTCCTGACCGAGTTTGTTCCCTGGAATATCGTCATAGTGATTGCGATCATCGGCTTGATTACCATCGTCTACACCCTGCTTGGCGGTATGGAAGCGGTAATCTGGACCGACGTAATGCAGTCGGTAGTCATGATTGTGGGTATCCTATTCTGTGCGGTGAGCTTATCTCTGGAGGTCTTCTCCGGCCCGACACCGTTGATACGGACCGCTCTCGAGGCGAAGAAGTTCGGCCTCGGAAGCTGGGATTTGTCCCTGTCGTCGCGAACGATATGGGTGATGATCATCTACGGGATCACGGAGAACCTGCGGGCTCTCCTGGCCGACCAGAACTATGTGCAGAAGTACTCCTCCGTCCCAACCGAGCGGCAGGCAAAGCGATCAATTTGGATTGCCATGTTGATCTATATCCCCCTTACGGCAATATTTCTGTACATCGGGACAATGCTGTTCGCGTTCTACAGCCCCGGAGGCCACCAGCTTGGGGAAGGAATAGCAAAAGGAGATGAGGTCTTCCCCCACTACATTGCGACGCAGTTGCCGATGGGGCTCAAGGGGCTAATCATTGCTGCAATAGTTGCCGCTGCGATGAGCACCGTGGATTCCGCCTTGAACTGCTCGGCGACTGTCTTGCTGCTCGACTTCCACAAACGATACATCAACCCACGTATCAGCGAACGCGCGAGCGTAATATATCTGCGTTCTACAACCGTGCTGTGGGGTCTGTTGGGAACCGGTTTCGCAGTTGTGATAATCCGGGCGAAGAGCGTTCTGGATGTCTGGTGGCAGATATCGGGGATCTTTGGCGGCGTGATCTTGGGCCTGTTTATCCTGTCACTTTTGCGTGTTCGACTTCACCTGTGGCAGGGCCTTGTGTCGATCGGGGCCGGTATTGCTACAATTAGCTGGGGTGTGTTCGCTCGCGATCTGCCACCCTCGTGGCAGTGGGCCCAATGTGACCTGGACAAAATCATCGTCGGCGCAATGGGGGCTACAGCATTGATGGTCGTTGCTATCCTCTTCGGATTGGCCAATCGCCGTGGGCGAGTCAGCGCGTAATGGAGAGACGGTCCTCTCACATTCCTCCGCGGGGCACTTACCTCTCCCATCGCCAGAAATCTATAGTGATCTGCTCAGCGGGCATCCATTCGACGCGCCAGTCGAGGAACAGGCAGTTGCTGCCATTCTTATGTCGGGCCCGTGCGACCCGCCGGCCTCTGGTCACGTCCATACTGTCGGAGTCGGGCAGGTGTCCGGGATGCCACACATCACAACGATTGTTGCCTTGATCATTCGCTGCGGTGATTATGTGTCGCCACGGGCCGTCCTCATTGTCGACCAGGTAGATTGTCTCTGCCCGGCGCCGACACTTGGTCAGCTTGGTCGGGTCCAATATCTCTCGTCCAACCATGTCCGTTCTATCGGTGAACTGCCAGCCGTTGACGACGAAGCAGACGGTTTGGTCTTTGTCGGGGTAGCTGGGGCAGCGGTATATATCCACGGTTCGATAGTCACCGTTGACGGGTGTTTGGGCCAAGAACGGCATGAAGACCTGATACCAGGCCCTGTCCGTGCTGCTGGCTGCGCCACGAGGGACGTATAGGTCGAAATCCTCAGCATAAAGATCGGCCGCCATGCCGATCTGGCGCAGGTTGTTCCGGCAGATAACGTCCTTTCCCTGCTCGCGGGCCTTGTGCAGCACCGGCACCAATATCCCCATCAACAGCGCGATAATGGCGATTACCACCAGAAGTTCTATCAGCGTGAATGCTTTTCGCACACACATAATCACACCTGACTCCGTAGTCTCAGATATTGCATAGGGACACTTCAATTATACAGTTTGCGAGTCGCAAAAGCAACAAACACAAGACGACCGCGAATCCAATATGTGCGCGCATACACACGCGAAAGGCGCGATGTCCCCCATCGGAGCCCGGTGGTTATTTCACATCCAGGTCGGGATTATCGGGTCCAAAGTGTTTTAGCAGGACAATAGGATCGTTCTTCGAAGGATTCGTGATGGTCACGCCTTCCTTGGCGGCGCTTTCAGTCACGAAGAATTCATCGTCGGTGAGCTGCCCATACCGAATCAGAGCGGGCGTTTCTATGTCCCAGACGCCCAGCTTTCCGTGGCCCTGCATCGTGATAAAGCCGTAAGCGGCGTTATCCTTGATTGTCACCGTCTTGCCGGGCAGGACAGTCAGTTCCTTGGCGCTGAAGGCCGTCGACTTGTAGCATATCCAGTTTTCGATGTAACCTTCGGCCTCCATTTTGCTCACCGGCCGGACCGGCACCGGTTGCATAAAACGGTTCTTCGCGAAGTCGGGGTCAACATTTAGATCCCAGTCGATCACCGCGAGCAGATGGTCAACGTCGCCCATCTTATCTTCCGGTGTATCCTTCCAGAGAAGCTCCTTCGGGACAACCTGGTGGTGCGGAACCGACTCGTACATGGCAAATACATCCGACGCCTTCTGCGGCTCATAGGTACACAGGCTCCCCGGGGCATGCAGGACGCCGGGCGGAACGTCCCAGCCGGTGCCAACTTCGAGACGGTAGGCGGCAGAAAGGTTAGTGATCTTGTTGTCGCCCTTTTCGAAGTCGGCCAGGGCCTGGCGGACCTGCTCTTTCGTCGTGCCGGGCTGCAGGCCGAAGAAGGTGTACGGGAAATCGCCGCCGTAGTTGTTTGCCTGCGGTGGGAAGTAATACGCCTCCGGCTTGCCCAATTGCCCCGTCAACGCCGCGTGCTTGTCACGATGGTGAATATGATGCGGCAGCGCTCCCTTGTTGTCGAAGAACTTCGAGTACATCGGCCAGCGCTCGTGCTCTTTCCACAGTCTGTCGCCGATAATCTCGCCCTTGAGCTCCTCAATAGCCTCTCCGAGCAGAACCTTTTCTATCTTCCCCTTGTCC
>CP070675.1:2457029-2476483 GCA_020352215.1 Phycisphaerales bacterium | reverse complement strand
ACCCGCCTTCTGTCTCCTGCCTCCTGGCGAAAAAAGTACCGTACACCTTTAATTCGTGTTCCGAATTGATTGTATCCGCTTACCCGGGAACAAGTTAGCTACCCGTCATTCACTACCGACTATGTGCTATTCACCATTTACTATATCCTGCCTACTATCTGTTGTGTATATATCATATATTGTCCGAACTCCAAGTCAAGCAGAATATCCGGCTCTGCGTCATATTTTTTTTCTTGTCCGTCCGGCAGCCGGAGTATAGATTTCCTCTGGCGGCTATATCCTGATTTTCGGAGCCAAAGGCGGAGGCTCTCGGGCACGCCTGCCTTGCCCTTGCAGTTTGCGCCACGAAACATCGCATATATGGGACAGATAGGGGAGAAGCTGTGAGTGAATCCATTACTGCTAAAGAAGAAGAGAAGAACCGTCAGAAGCCTCCCTTAAGTCTCGGCAGAATCGCCAGTGAAATTCTTGCCGGCATAGGGATGAGCTTTGCTGCAATGATGCTGTTCAGATGTATCGAGGGTTTAATGCTTTTTGGTGGAATCGGGGATGGAGAGTCCAGAATCGCCTTTATGGCAACGCTTTCCAAAGTCACTCCTGGGGTATGTGGAATTGCAGGCGCTGTTGGTGTTTATCTCCTCGGCAGCAGAGGCAGCCAAACGGGTTCGTTTCTTGTGACTTTAGCCTCTGGCTTTCTTGCAGGGCTTCTGATGCTTGCTACGCGCCCTCTCGCATATCGTCTTCCGGAGGCGCTGCTGATAGTAACACTTTTCTGCTCATTCTTGCCACCTGTACTGCTTGTCTCACCAATCATGGCGACGATTGGATTCAACTTGACCCGCAGGTACAAAGAGACTGTCTTGCCACGGACTTCAGGTGAATAATATTTTGCATTCTTTCGGTAAGGCGCTATAGAATTGCCACTTATTGAGAGGATTTCGTCCGGGACGGTTAGATTAACTAATATCCACATGCGAAGGCAGGGAGATAAGCTATGGATGAATCTATCACTTCTGAGAACAGACAGCAAAAGCGCCAGAAGCCGCCCCGGAGCCTCGCGAGAATCGCCTGCGAAATTCTGACCGGCGCGGCGACGGCGGCTGCCCTTGCATATATCTCCTTAGGTGTGGTCGGCTACGGGGCAAAAATTGCAGGTTTGGGTGAAGGTTGCATGGATGGTCTTGCAGTTCTGGGAATGATGGCTATGGTTGTCCCTCCGGTGTATGTGCTTGGCTGTGCCATTGGTGTTTATTTCGTCGGCAGGATAGGTAGCCAAACCGGTTCGTTCTGGGTGACTTTGGGCGGCGTATTTCTTGGAGTGCCTATCGCGGCCCTCCTGTTGTTTTACATGTGGGCGGCTGAAGAGTACACGACGCTGGGAATCGAAAAGATAATTATATGGCCGCTTGTGTTCCTTGCCCCGCCAAGCGGGGCGACGCTTGGCTTCAATTTGACTCGCAGGTATAAAAGGCCACCATCGTCTTGAACTGCTCTGGCCTATTTGATTTGGTGGAATGACGGAGCCAGCATCATGGAAATCGAACAATACCGGTCCTCTATGATTGCCTTCATCTGCTCCGTTGCACCCGTTTGGATTGCTGTCTGTTTCGTAGGTTTCGTTTACCATTTTTCTCCGCGTTCTATTCGACCGGGTTCTTGGGGGCAGTTTGACGCTTTGGGTCTCGCTCCAGCAGTCATATTTGTTCTGTGCGTTGGATTTCTGATCGTGCTTGTGACGATAGGGCTGGGAGCATACAGCGTCCGGCTGGGAATTGACGCAATCAGAGAATTTGAGGCGAGGGGCAAACCGCTCGCAGTGGTCGCAATCGTCCTCGGTATATCGGAAATCGTGGCTGTGACCGGCGCTTGGTTTTGGTACGCTTCGGTGGTCTTTTAGCAGTAACATCAATAGGGACAGCCTGTAGGATGGGCAGGTTTGGTGCCCGTGCGGTTTGGGTCACTGAGGTAGTGAGGTTTGCCTGGAGGTCTTTGCCCGGAACGAGACTTGCAATGAAGAATCGTCAAAAACCTGCCAGCCAATTATCAACAAATATCATAAGATCCATCGTATCGATGTAACCATCGGCAGGAATGCTGATGTCACAGGCGGAATTGTATCGGCCCTCGCCGTCCTCAGCCAACCACGCCGCCGCCAATACCGCGAAATCATCAAGGTCCACATCTCCATCCGGCTCGACGTCGCCCGGCCATGGAGTGACAACGGCGGACAACTCCGGGATGAAGAGAAAGTCCGAGCTGGAGAGCGACTGGTTGTGCACCTGAACGGCCAGCACGTTGATCCCGGCAACCAGTTCGCCCGTGCGATCGCTTAGATCGATCTGCGCGGCAGAGCAGGAGCCCTTGTTGCAGCACGCCTCATGGCTGGAGGCTCGCTGATCATACGTGGGGGGATCCGGCGCGTACTGGTCGGCGACCTGAGCTCCGTTGATGTAGGCGATGTAGCCGTCGTCGAAGTCCATAGAAAGTGTCAGGCTCGTCAATCGCGACGGGTCATCGACGAAAAAGGGCCGACGTGCGTACACGCTGATGTAGTTGTTGCGCATGTCACTTAAGTTGGTGTTGATGCACGGTTCGTAGCCCGTGCCGGTTTCGTACCCCATGCCGGTGCGTCCGAGGAGCCAAGTGGCGTCATCGAACGACAGCAGGTTCCAATCGGCGGGCGGCTCTTCAGTCCCTTTGAAGTAGCGCCATTGATCGCCCTCCAGAATCAGCGGCTCGACCAATTCGTAGGGGATCACATAGGTTACCTTCTGATGCCCGGTCAACTCGGCATTGACCGGATTGCTGAGCACCGCGCGAACCTGCCGGGGGTCGCCGAGCGGCGGGATTGTGAGCTGAATGTGCTTGACGGTTTCACCGGGGGCAAATTCCAGAGAGCCGCTGTCATGAGGTCTGCCATCTGCATAGACGGCGTAGCCCACCGATACCGAGTTTGTGGTGAAGGTGCTCAAACGAACGGGAATCGTGCTTGAAAGCTGAGAGAGAGGCAAGGTATTTCCGAGCGTCGCAAATCCTATCCCAACTGTGTCGGCGTCCGTACCCAGGAAGGGCTCAAGCTCATCCCGGTGCGCGGGATAGCGCCGCGGATCCCAGATCTGATTGTCGGGATAGTTGGCATTGGGAACGCTGAGGTAGTTGTTGCGGATATCCATCTGAGAAAGGTGCACCGTCCAGTCATCCCAGGCACGGCCCCAGACGTCCCTCAAGTTGAACAGCAGCAGCGAATCGCTCACCTTCAGAAAGCCGTGATAGCTCCAATCGTAGTTGTCACCGAAGCGGGCACCTACCGCGTTAGCCGTACTGAGGCAGTGAACTGCATTGACATCGGGCGAACCGAAACCACATTCGATTCCCTGGCCGCAATTCAGGACGACCGTGTCGGTGACATCGGCAATTCTTGGCTCCGACCAGGCCATGGCTTCGTGATAGCATGATTCAAACCAGCAGTTATGGACGGCTACGGGGCCTCCCGCCCCCGATCCTGCGTCGACTCCGTCATCGAGTGCCCAGCCGACGAGACAATCAGTCAGCGAGTGTGCTCCGCCAGTCAGGTAAAGGGCGTCGTTATCATCGTCGGCAAAGGCGGCAGCGGCCGAGGGAAACTCGATAAGCGCGCAATCTTCAAGGACTACAGAGCCGCGGTTGTATTGGCCGCCGGTCACGCACTTTTGAACAAGACAGCCCGCCATGGTCAAATAGGAGCTCTCGCCGTGTCCGGCCTGACCATGGTTCTCCACCAGATAACAATCGGTCAATGTCACGTGGGCTCCGTCGGAGAGGTAGAACAGACATTGGTTCTTGCGGTGACTGCCGCCGTGGCCGGGGTTGTTGCCGAACCAATCGGGATCGGCACCGCTCGCTGTGAGTATCGCATTTGTTAATTGCCCTTCGGATGAGCCTGACTCAAAAAGGAATCCTCCCCAGGGAAGGCTCCTATCTTGTGCGGTGAACACAACAGGCCGCTCCTCGGTGCCGTTAACGACGATCTTGCCCTGCACGTCGACGGTGATGTCAGGGTCGATGATGATCACACTTGCCGCACCTATTGTCAGGGTGGCACCCGGTGCAATTGTCAGCACGTCCCCGGTGACGCCGCTAATGTGAATCCGGGCATTTTCTCCCCAGTCGGTGGAAGTGGCAATATCCTCGGAGACCGTTTGCCAGATCGTCGACGCTTCGATTGCAATTTGCTTTGCAGTCTGAAGTGATTCAATTTCAGCGGCGTACGAAATGGCACCGGGCTCCTGCGCGGCCGGCAGAAATACAGACCCGACTCCACGCAGCAGCTGCAACGGGTGATCTGCGAAACCGGCAGCCTCGATGGCACCGTTGACACCGAGGCGATTGCCCGAATCGTCCTGCACTCGGGCGATGACCGGGATTTCCAGTCCCATGGGATACTGCGCGGGGGTGACAATCTTGAGCCGGGCATCCGCGAACTCGGCCGCTGCTGAATCGATCGCCGGATAGGGAGTCCACAGTGGCAGACCCCACTCGGAATTGCCCCGCTCTGTGGCCCGGACAATGAACTGAACAAGCTCGCTCTGCTCGGCGCCAGAGGACTGCTCTCGCCGATACACGTACAATTCGTAGTATTCCGGCTCGTCGACTTCTATGGAGACATCCGTCGCAACGGGATTGCCGTTTAGCTCGACCGTGTAATCGAAACCTTCCTCAGAGCTGACTTTGAAGGACACGCTATCGCCATAGACTTTGCGGTCCGTCACCCCTTCGATAGAGATCTGTGCCTGTCCGGAACCGGCCAACGCTAACAGGCTCAGAAAGCACAGCAAACCGGTTATGAATCTCTTACGCAACAGACTTCTCGACCTTTCCAAGTGAGTTACAGAAGTCGATGAAAACTTCAACGCCTCTCTCGCCAGCAGAATAAGCATTCATTATAACATATTTGTCAAATATGAACAACTTAAACAGTGCGACGCCTTAGCCATGGGATCTGTGCTTGGTCGATAAGTTGACAGCCGGCATCGATGTCCGCCACCTGTCAGCACACTGCCGCTCTGAACGAAAAGCCAGAGGTGGAACACGTAAAACGTTAATCAAAAAGGACTTAGGTCCTCAGGATTCAGTCTTCACAACGAGACATCCTTGAATGGGCGTTGAACTGCAAACAGCCGGCGTTTTCGCAACAATTTCTCCTTGACAAGAGAATCGGCAATTTGGTATAGATAGGTAAGGAGCGGGGCCAATTTGCAGGCCTTCGTCAGCCTTCCGAAAGGAGCAAGGCCACGTCAAGACGCAGGGGAGAAAGAGAGTCCGTAATTCTTGGAGTAAGGAAGTCGTAAGAAACGAAATTCCGGTGTGTCAAACTTAACGTAGCATTAGTCGTTCAATGTTGCACTGAACTTTATTTGAGGGAATCGAAGATGAAGGGCGCAAATGTAGTATGTGCAGTAGCCGTCTTGTTGATGGCGGGCATGGCGAGCGCGGCTACGGTTTGGAACCCTGCGGCCAATGGGATCTTTCCGCCGGCTACGGCCGACTGGGGTGTGGCGGCAAACTGGACCAATGATGTCCCTGGTGTCGCCGATGGCAAAGCCGTGTTTAATGTGCCCGATGCCGCAGAGTGTGTGGTTACCGACGCGCAATCTTTCAACCAGTTTGTCCAGGGCGATAACGGACCGGGCGGTGTGATTCGCGTAATGGACGGAGGAAGCCTTACAACGGGTGCTGTATGGTCGGCTGTCGGATACAACAATACCGCTCATATGATCGTTGAGACGGGCGGTAGTGTGACCTTTGGTGAGCACATGTGGGTTGGGCTTCAGGAAGGCGGGCCCGGTACCTTGGATATCATCGGAGGAAGTATCAGAGTCTCAGAAATGACCGGGCTTGGCTGGGATAACGGCACTGGATTTGTAAATGTCATTGCCGGCCTTCTGGATCTGCACAATCTTCACCCCACCGACTCGATCAAGGAAGGTTCGGTTATGGACGTTAGAAATGGTATTGTCACCATCGACGGGGATCATGCCTGGAAGATAGACGATTATGTCGCTGCCGGGAGAATAGTAGGTTTTGACGGTCAAGGGACAGTGAACGCGGACTTTGACGTGAGAAACGCAGGAAAGACTACAGTTACAGCCGTTCATCCTCTTGAGCCATTCCCATCAACGGAGGGCAGCGCTGTACCACCAGGCGAAGTGACGTTGAGCTGGACTTTGCCCGATCCGTGTGTGCCTGGTCAGCAGGTACCCGTTGACGTTTACTTTACCGACGACTACTACGCACTGAAGGAGTTTGAAGATCCGGCATCGATACGGGTTGTCCGCGCCAGCAACGTGACTTCCGTTACCGTGACGGCTGTCGGGCAGACGCGATACTACTGGGCGGTGGATGCCTACGTGGGTAGCGCGACTGATCCGGTGTATGGCCCTATCTTTTCGTTCTGGGTCGGCAACCAGGCCCCGGCTGTAGAGATTTCGGCGGACCCGCCTGCAGCATGGTTGCCCGACGGAAACGACGTAAGTCTGGATGGAACAGTCACAGATGACGTAACAGAGAACCCCGCCACAACGTGGTCCGTCGTCGCCGAGCCCAACGAAAATACTGCCATCTTCGCTACACCGACCGAAGAGGATACGATTGTTAGCTTCAAAGAAGTCGGCGTATATACTCTGAGACTGACTGCCGATGACGGCGAGCCTGCTGACAATATTGGCACTGCTGAGATCACGATCGAAGTATTTGAAAACAGCTGCGAAGCTGCCAAGTCACTGCCGGATTTCGTGCCGATACCGGGTGATCTCGATGCCGACTGCAAAGAGGACTTCCTCGATTTCGCGATTTTCGCGGACGGGTGGCTGGACTGCAATGCATTGGACTGCGGTGAATGACAGCCCTGAAAAAACCTTGAGTTTTCGAGACAGATTTGGTATTCTGCTACTATACCTGCAAGGAGGCATCCGGGCGGAGATGGAGCGTTATAGGGGCATTAGGTAAGATTATCTGGTATCTTTTTGGAAGGAAAGGGTGATGAAAAAGACAAGTGTAGTATCTGTAGTAGCCGTCTTGTTGATGGCGACTGTAACGACCGCTGCTACAGTCTGGAACCCTGCGGCCAATGGAATCGTTCCGCCGGCTACGGGCAACTGGGCTGATGCGGCAAACTGGACCAATGATGTGCCTGGTGTCGCCGATGGCAAAGCCGTGTTTAATGTGCCCGATGCCGCAGACTGTGTGGTCACCGACGCGCAAGCTTTCAACCAGTTTGTCCAGGGCGATAACGGACCGGGCGGCGTGATTCGTGTGATGGACGGAGGAAGCCTTACAACGGGTGCTGTATGGTCGGCTGTCGGATACAACAATACCGCTCATATGATCGTTGAGACGGGCGGTAGTGTGGCCTTTGGTGAGCACATGTGGATTGGATTGGCGCCCGGTTCAGCCGGCACTTTGGACATCAATGGCGGAACCGTCAGCGTCGCATCAATGGTTGGGCTTGGTTGGGATGGCGGTACTGGATATGTAAATGTCAATGACGGCGGTCTTTTAGCTCTGTCCAATATACACGGCGATGGGTCCTCCTCGATTAAGGGTGACTCGCTTCTTGGCATTAACGGAACGGGTGCTATTACCCTGCCTAATGATTTCGTGGGTGTGATAGAGACTTATGCCGGTGCCGGTCTGATAGCCGGTGACGGCATTCCCGGCAATGTGCAAGCAAGTTTTGCTGATGGGGTAACGACCGTTGTAGTTCCTGAGCCGGCATCAATAATTCTGCTGGGTCTGGGCGGGCTGCTATTGAGACGCAAAAAATAAGTATCCGATCTGACTCTTTTGAAGATTGAATCCTCCGGCCTCATTGGCGGGGATTCAATACAAGAGTATTGGCTGGCCAATGTGTTTGAGTAAGTTCGGGGCCTTTGGGGGTCGATTCCGCATGGGCCCCGTTTGTATTTGGCGAAGGGGTCTACTCGATAAGATTCGTAGTACGAGATCTACGCCATCCACAAGTACGGCATTCTTCCTGTACGGACTACCGCCCTTACCGTATTATGAGTGAAGTGTTTATGGGCAATTCCGGCTAACATATTAGACAACGCTATGGAAGGTTAAGACAATGAAGGATAAAGGAAGGGTTACTCGAGAAGCCACGAAAGGGTTTACATTAATTGAACTACTCGTGGTTATTGCCATCATTGCTGTATTACTGTCAATTCTAATGCCTGCGATGCGGAAGGTCAAGGAGATGGCACGGGACTCAGCCTGCAAATCAAATTTGCGGAGCGTGGGATTGGCGGTGCAAATGTACCTCGACGACTACGAACGAAAAATTCCCGATACCCAGAATGGTAATCGGCATCTATGGCATCAACCGAACGGTGTTACTTATCTAAGAGCCGGTTCCACCGACAGCTATTGGGGTCTTTTCTACATAGACTACTTGAAAGAGACGAAGATCTTTGGCTGCCCGAGTCTACAACGTGTTCCCGAAGGATTAATATACCAATATGCTAATGTTCCTCCTAAGGAAGCAATCCAGCATGCAGCGTATGGTTTGAATCATCACGAGAGAAACAGGGGTCGAAATACAAACGATATTCACCGCATTTCAGAATTCATTTTTTGCACCGACCACGCTGAACCAAGGCCGGAGTGTAACACCAGCGACGGCTTTCATAATAATGATACACCCGGTGCTATGAATCTTACGCAGTATCGAAGCGGCCTTCGTTTCAGGCAATATCGGCAAATTTTCAGACACAATATCAGATACGCCGACGCCGACAGAACCGGTGGAAGAGCTAATATCCTTTGGCTGGACGGACACGTTTCCCCTTTAGAAGAAACTACAGGAGACGATGTGCCGTTAAGGTGGTACACAGGTGATGAGCCATAATAGATGTGGTGAGTGATGACACGGATTGAGATCAGGGATTGGGTATTTGGTGTCGGGCGTATTGGCCGATACTATCAAAATACCCGCCAAGATAAGGTTCAGCAGTGTGAATGGAAAGGGGAGTGAGCAATGATCCGTACGAAACTGACAATCTCGGCGCTGGTCTTTCTGGCCTTGGCAGGCTCGACCGCTCTGGCGAACAACAAATGGTCGGGTAATGGAGGAGACACCCTGTGGAACAACCCAGATAACTGGAACAAGGGCATCCCCGATCCGGCCGTCGACAACAGGTGTCAGATCGATGGGCCGGACATCGAGGTGCTGATCGACGCGACCCACGTCGGTGACCAGGAAGCTATGAACGAGGAAGTTCGGGTGGCCTATACGGCCCTTAGAGGCGCCGTTACGCTGACCGTCGATGGCGGCACTCTGCGTTGCACGAACCGCCTCTTCTTAGCGGCGCGCGAGGAGACAACGGGCACCATCGTGGTCGACAATGGGGGGCAGGTTATCGCCGCCCGGATCACACTGGGCCGCATCGGCGATGGGGTCATCATCCTGAACGATGGCCTCGTGGATTGCTCCAAGGGCCAGGTCGAGTTCGGCCTCAACGTAGGCAGCGGCACCCTCATACTCAACGGGGGGTCGTTCAAGGCCCTGGGTTTCCTCGGCAGCAACAACGGCCGTATCGAGCTGAACGAGGGCGCCCTTGAAGTCGGGTCACTGACCCTGGGCGCGGTGACTGTGGACATCACGGACGGGACCCTGATTGTGGAGGGCGATCAGACGGCTTTAGTCCAGGCGGATGCCCAAGCGGGTTTCATCACCACATTCGGGCACGACGGCAGCCGGGGCGGCCTGGTCGTGTCGTATGACGCGGACCTGGACCAGACTCTCGTGACCGCCGACGCCGCTGGGATGGACCTGCACAAGGCATGGAAACCGTCTCCGTTGGGGGGCGGCGTTTCGGGCGATCCGGACCTCGTATGGAATCCCGGCGATTTCACAGCGGTCACCGGCGGCCACGACGTGTACCTCGGCACGGATCTCACCGCCGTGACGGATTCCGAGATCGACAATCCCCTGGGCGTGTACCAGGGACGTCAGGACGCCAACAGCTTCGATCCGGGCGAGTTGGCCCTCGGCCGGACGTATTACTGGCGCGTGGATCAGGTCAACGGCCAGAGCCATGAGATTCACAGAGGCGATGTCTGGAGCTTCACGGTAGTGGGCTACGTGGTCGTGGATGGCTTTGAAGACTACAACGACTACACGCCCGACCGCATATTCCAGACTTGGATAGACGGATTCGGTTACAAGGAACCACCACCCGGCAAGGACGGTAACGGCACCGGCTCGACCGTCGGCTATCTCACAGCCCCGTTTACCGAGCAGAGTACCGTCCATGGCGGCGCACAGTCCATGCCGTTTGGCTATGACAACACCGCGCTGCCGTTCTATTCAGAGGCCGAGCGCGATTTTCTTGTTGCACAGGACTTCTCCCGCAGGGGTGTCAAGTCTATGACGCTGTGGATTTACGGCGACCCGTGTAACGTTTCTGCGACGGTGTACGTGGGTCTGGAGGACAGCGCCGGTACCCGCGTCGACGTTACGGAGATCGATACGATCCTGGTGACGACACGCAGCTGGCAAGAGATCAATATTGAGCTGAGCCGGTTCTCGCCTGTGAATCTGATGTCGGTCAAGAAGATTTACCTTGGCGTCGGCAATAGGCTCAGTCCTATGCCCGGTCCTACAGGTAACCTGTTTATTGACGATATCAGGCTTTATGTGCCGAGATGCGTGCCCGAGAGGACTCTGCCCGACGACCTGAACGGCGACTGCACGGTTGATGCGGAAGACCTAAAGATCTTGACGGAACGGTGGTTGGAAGGCACGATCCAGGTAGTCGCAGCGGAGCCATCGTCAGAGCCGGCCGTGTGGCATAAGTTTGAGAAGCTTAGCAGTGTGTTTCTTGAACTTGACGATGAGATGGGACTAGCGCCCGCCACGGCGTCTCCGGGGGTAACGCTCGACCTGCAGGGCGGGTATGACGGCTCGGGAGCCGTCGTTTTCGCAGGCACCGATAGCTATCTGGACGTGAACAGCGCCGTGTTCGAAGGCATGGCCGGCCCGGAGCTGACGGTGTCACTGTGGATCTATGGGGATCCTGCTCTCCAGCCGTTCGCCAACGACGCGGTCTTCGATGCGACCGGTGCGGGCGGCTTCAGCACGCAACTGATGTGTCCTGACTCGCTGGGGCGCGTGGTGTTCGACCACGGCATCCCTCCGGTGGACCGCGTGGTGTGGAGCGAGGCAGCTCCGGCGGACTGGGAAGGTCAGTGGAACCATTACGCCTTGGTCAAGAACGCGACCGAGGGGATCCAACGGATCTACCACAACGGCCGTCTGGTGGCGGAAAACACCGATGCCTTCCAATCGACGCCGGGTACGGGTACCATGCGGATCGGAGCAAGCGACCAGCCCACACCGCAGCGACTCTATCACGGCAAGCTCGATGAGTTCCGCATCTACGCGACGGCGCTGCCCCAGGCGGCGATCTTGCATCTGGCCAATGGCACCCAGATCGACCAGGCCCCTGTCACCCCGGCCGACATCAATGGCGATGGTACTGTGGACCAGGCGGACTTCGCCGGTCTGGCGCAGATCTGGCTGGGCGAATTGCTCTGGCCGTAAACCGAGGGCTGGATGTGCCTGGATCCTCGGTTTGATGAACGCACAAGCTGCAATCTCGATCAGGGGATTTGGATAGATGAGTTGAGACATTGGGCACGTCAACAGATGAGTTACGTGACTCGAAGGGGGCTATCTTACCAGGGCGTTTGGTGCTGTGTATCAAGCGCCCTGGCTCATATTTGCATAAATTGCGAAAATCGAAAGAAGGAGACATTGCGTTGAGCAGACCCAAGACCGGCCTATTGCTGGTTATTCTTCTATCCGCCAGTGCGTGGACGCAACAACGGGACATCACGGTCGGGGTCTACTATTACCCCTGGTATGGTCCAGGCGCCGGCGGACACGGATTCCACAGCACCCTGCGAGAGCATCTTGTTCCCAAACAGCGGCCGGCCCTGGGATACTACAACAGCACGGACGCCGAGGTCATTGCGGCTCATATTCAGCAGAGTGTGAGGGCCAATATCCATTTCTGGGCGTGCAGCTGGTGGGGGCCGGGAAGTTTTGAAGATACGGCGATCAGAAGTCATATTCTTGCCCATGCTTCGGCAGGAGGACTGAAATATGCCATTCTGTATGAATCCACAGGCCGATTAGGGTCTTTTTCCGATCCGGACTATTCAAGACTGCTGCCGGACTTCACATATCTTTCCAGCCGGTATTTTAATCATCCTCACTACTTGCGGATCGACGGGCGGCCTGTGGTGTTCATCTATCTTACTCGCGTCTACTTCCGGAATCAGGGAGACCAGGCTTTGGCCGATTTGCGTGCGGCATTTCCCACTTTATATATTGTCGCAGATGATGTGTTCGGGCGCAGTTACAAGTCGTCCTATGCGGCCAAATGGGATGCGGTGACTGCCTATGACGTATACGGTCAAACCATGCAGGCCTTCGGTTCCACGCAAGCAGCCCTGAGTCGTCTGGAGGAAATCTTGAATAATGCCAGGGCCGCGGCGAACGGTGTGAATGTTGGCCTGATTCCGTTTGCCTGCCCGGGGTTCAATGACCGCGGTGTGCGAGCCGGCCATCCCGGCGCACCGAGGTACTTTCAAGACGATCGACGATCCACTGAAGGTGATTTCTTCCGATCCATGCTCAGAGACGTTGTCGTGCCACAAGCGGATCCGCTCGCCAAGAACATGCTCATGATCACGTCATTCAATGAATGGCATGAGGACACACAAATTGAACCGACCGCAGGAACAGGCGGGACTACGGCACTGGACGATTCCCCCGCGGGCACTGATTACACGCAGGCAGATCGATATACGGACTATGGGCATCTATACGTCGATATCCTTCGACAGGAAACCTGCAACGTGTTGGGTGATTTAGACCATAACTACCATGTGGATGTGGAAGACCTCTTGCTGTTTGCCTTGCGGTGGATGGACACGGATTGCGATTCCTGCGGCGGATCCGATCTGGATGGAGATGCCGCAGTGAATGCGGTGGACTTGGAGATTTTGGCAGGGAACTGGCTCACGGAAAAGTGTTATACTTACCTGCGCTATACGGATGCGCATCCGAGGCCGGATTAAAGAGTAAGGAACTGTAGCCCGTCGCCGTGAGAAGCACCGTTACGGCGCGCAACCTTAAGGAAAGAGACATGAAAAGACGAGAGTTCCTCTCCGGCACGGCAACGACGGCTGCCGGACTGCTGTTTGGACGAATTGTGCCGGCCGCTACTGGCCAAGAAAGGCGACGTCGGCCCAACATCCTCTATATCATGACCGATCAGCAGCATGCCGGCATGATGAGCTGCACGGGCAATAGATGGCTGAAGACCCCTGCAATGGACCGACTTGCTGCCTCAGGCACCAGGTTTGAAAGGGCCTACGCCTGCAACCCCGTCTGCGTGCCGAGTCGATTCAGCCTGCAGACGGGCCGTATGCCCAGCGCGATAGGAATGGGTCAGAACAGCGACTCCAGAAGCGCCGTCGTGACCGGCATCATGCTGCAGCGGTCGCTCGGCCGCCTCTTCCGGGAGGCAGGCTACGAAACGGTCTACGGCGGCAAGGTGCACCTGCCCCGAAAGATGAACAATATGGACAACCTTGGATATCGGAATCTCACTCGCGATTCACGCCAGGGATTGGCGGAAGCCTGCGCGAAATTCATCAAGGGGCCGCACGCGAAACCATTCCTTATGTTCGCCTCGTTCATCAATCCTCACGATATTTGCTATATGGCCCTCGACGATCACCTACGCACAAGTGGACAGCCCCCCGTAGGCAACACGGATTCCAAAACTTGCGAGGCGGTGCTGGACCTGGCGCGAAACAGTGGAGACATCAGCGCCTTTGTGCAGAACAACTGTCCGCCGCTGCCCGCAAACCACGCAGTCCCGGAGAGCGAGCCGGAGTGCATAACACAGAGGTATCTAAACGTAAGGCCGTTCCGAGCCTATATCCGTGCCGAGTGGACCGAAGATCAGTGGCGACTGCACCGCTGGGCGTACTGTCGGCTGACCGAAATGGTTGATGAGAAGATTGGGATACTACTCGATGCTGTACGAGAGGCGGGGCTCGAAGACAACACACTCATCGTCTTCACCAGCGATCACGGTGATATGGATGCCGCACACAAGATGGAGCACAAGTCGGTGCTCTACGAGGAAGCCGTCCGCGTCCCGTTCATGATGAGTTTCAATGGCGTGATTCCCAGAGGAGTGGTGGACGATACACATCTTGTTTCCAACGGCCTCGACCTTCTTCCGACTCTGTGTGATTACGCAGGAATAGATGCGCCCGAAGGCTTGCACGGCAGGAGCCTGCGGCCGGTGGTGGAAGGCAGAAATGTGGGCCAATGGCGGGATTTCGTTGTCTGCGAGAGTCAGAACGGCAGGATGCTGCGGACAAGCCGCTTCAAATATTGTATCTACGACTCCGGCAGAGACCGCGAACAGCTCACGGACCTCAAGAACGATCCCGGCGAGATGGAGAACCTTGCGGATGTTCCGGCTCTCAAGAATGTTCTGGACAAGCATCGCCGCCTTCTGAAGGACTGGGTAGAGAAGACGGGTGACCGGATTGCCTCCAAGTACATTCGTGGCGAATAGAGATCTGGTAGCGCCGAAGCCAACGCCGGTGGCTTATCCGGTGGCCGCATGCGTTCATTGCCCACCCAACCGCATACTGTGCGCCCCTTCTCCTTGAACGGTAACCCCTCTGCCGATCGTGCATCGTGTGGGGCAGCTGGCTGATCGACCGTTGCATGGAGAATACCGAGGCCGAAATTCTGATTTTCCACATACTATCTTGCCGCTGTGATCGTCCTAATAACAGACAGTTGATGGTTCAACAGACTATTGTGGCCCAGGCAGGCGAGGGTCGCCGTCAGGCCACGCGAATATGCTGAAAGGAGGATAGAGAATATGCGACTGTTCCCACCAGTTGTCGGCATCGCTCTGGCCCTTGTTGGCGTTGGAGTGCCCCCTGCGGCCGAGCTACCGGACAATACGTCGGTCAGCCTTGCCAAAGCGGTCAGGACTTTCAACGCAAGCGCGGCCAGTAATCCCATCGGAAAGGAGCAACCACCTCTGACCACAGATGAGGTAATTGCTGCTATTCGGGCATGGAGCCGTCCGAAAGACTCACCCGTGTCGGAGGAGCTACATAGAGCTTTCAAACGAATCGCGGCGACACGAAAGCTCCCGCCGAGTACAGGGCTGGAAAGGATCACACACTGGGATCCTGGAGATAGTTTCGTGTTTGACGTGTGGTGGGTCCGGCTCGCGATGCCAAAGGCGGATGGCGGGACTTACAGCTTCCCGATCCGTGACCGGCTGATTTGCTCTCGCACCCTTGTCGAAGAGGCGGATAGACTCGAGAAGGTCTTGCGAGAGACGCCGCCCGTACCAGGCAGGTACAGGTTGGAGGACCGGATCGAGCGGCTCAGAGAGCGAGCGGAGGCCACGAGGTTACAGCCGACCAGCCAGGGTAACCGGAGGCAATGACGATTCCAGTCTAACGACTCGTTGAGGTGACCGCGCTAGTCGGCCGGCAAATAAGTGCGCCACAGCCCAGATCGGTGGACCAACACGACCAAGCACAACCTTGCTAATATTCCTCTTTTTCCTCTTCCAGGAGATAGCGATCAAAGTCGTACTCGGCGCTATCCAGCTCGTCGGCTCGCTCAGACTCGTCCTCAAGGTCCTCGTCGAACTCCTCATACTCCACGTCATACTGCTCAAAGTCGTCGAGCATCCCCAATTCGTGTTCTTTTTCAAACATGTCTGCCCCCTTCTGCGATGTTCTACACGCAGATTCTATTGCTTACCGCCCAACCGGGTTTCAGGGCTGTAATACGCCGCATTGCCGTTCTGGCTTCCCTGATATAGCGGCTATGCGTGTGTGTACGACACCGGGCTGGAGAGGTTCATGCTATTTTTGGCCAATTTGCAGGCCCGCGTCGACGCTGGGCGGCTCCCCAAGGCAGCTTGCCAGAAAAAGCCCTGGGCCGATCATTGTTGCTCCCTGGCAGAAAAACCGTGTTGACAAAGGGATCGCATGCTTCTACCGTAATGGCTGGTAGAAACCAAAGGGTCGATCCAAGGAAGGAGCATTGCAATGAAGAAACGAATCTCACTACTCATTCTGCTGGTCGCGACTATGTGGCTGGGTCCTGGCTGCAAGACGACGGTAATCGAACCCGGGACAGAGACCAGCGCCACATACCGGCTTGGCAAACTCACCGCGGCGGAGCCAAAGGGCATAGGTGCTGTCTATCAAGCAGTAGAAAAAGCTATGGCCGACCTCGAGCTGAACGTCACGACGAAACTTAAAGATGAGCTTGCGGCAAAAATCGTCGCCCGAGACTCGCAGGACAAGAAGGTCCAAGTCAACCTCGCTGCGGTCACGAAGGATACGACGAAAATAGTGATTAGAGTGGGCTCGGTTGAAAAGGCCAGGCGCATCTATCAAACGATACATGACAACCTGCAATAAAGCCGGCACCATTACTGCCTTCATTCAGCGGGCTTAATTGGCTCATGATGTCTGGCGAGGCAACCAGGTCCATGCGCCGCCGTAGGACTCATGGTGCCGGACAGCCAGAGGGGTACTTTCGGAACAGTCGCCGCCTCTCACGTTTGTGACTTCGGCGGCGATCGTATTCGCTTCCGCCTCTGTTGTTTCGCCAAACCATAGTGGCAAAGGTCTACCCTTGTCGCTTTCAGGCAGTGCAGGCGATTTGTAGGAAGGCCGACCGACGCAATGTTGTCACACCGCGCCAAATGTCCAAGCATTTTTTTGACTCAACTCGGGAAAGTGGTTATGCTAACCACGATGTCGTACCGGATTGTAGAGCAATGGCTGGGCCTTTCGCTGCGCCGCTCGAGCCGGAATCTGATGTATGATTCAGTGGCCGATACCAGGGGGATCTTATGGCAAAGATGATCTGTCCGAGATGCATGGACGTCTTCTTAAAGGAGGCGGATTCGAGATGTTCGGGATGTGGTGGCGACTTCTGCGACTTTACCAACGACGACGACTTCCTTCGGACAGAGGCCCTCAGGGTAGCCGAAGAGAGAAATGCTGCCGGCTTAGGAGGCCTCGTGCGCGGTCTCGACTGTGTGATTATCAACACTGAACCACACACACAGAAGGCGGCGGTGCAAGAGTTGCTTGCCTGTACGGGGCTTAAGTTTGAGAAGGCATTTGAGGACTCCGAGGCAGTAACCTGTGTGTTAGGGGCGGCCGGGACCGCAGATTTCTTGGTTCGATCGAGGAAAACACCCACCCCCTTCGAGGATGTCCGTGCCTTTCCAAAGGCCAGTGGTCTTCCGAATACCCGGCTGGAGACGTTTGTGTTCGACGTCATCGATCTGGAAAGGTACGTCGCAATCCAGCAGCAACGAGGCATAAGATTCCTCTCGGATGAGATCATCCGTGCCGACGGGTATTGTTTCATACAGACCATACCCTCGAGTTTCAGCGGCATTTCAATCGGCTTCATACAATGGATCAGTCCGCCAAAAGACTATGCTTCTACCGAAAGCAAACCGCTTGATTGGTCTTTCCGCAAGCCCGACAGTCCGTTCCTCGCGAACATCAAAGAACTCGACCACGCGGCTACACGTGTGGAGGCCAAAGACCGTGATCCAGCTATCATTGAATTCATGAATCTGACGAGCTACAATTTCGATTTTTCCATATACGTGAAGACCTTCAATTCAATTACGAACGTGGCAAGGTTGTCGAAGAGCGACTTCGCGATGGTCTTCACGTCAGGCATCCATCCGTATGTGGATGAGGGGACATCGGGACCGACAGAGAAGTTTGTTCACAACTATGGCAAGCGCGTGCACCACATCGCGTTCAATACGGAGAAAATCGAATCCACCGTTGATTCTCTCAAATCGAGCGGAATGCAGTTTCTGCTTGAGCTCGTGGGCTCAGAGGAAGAGGGCCTCAAACAAATTTTCTCTACCCCATCTCGGAACACGTTGCTTGTGAACGAGTACATCCACCGATACGGTGATTTCGATGGCTTCTTCACGAAAGGTAACGTGTCCTTGCTCACCGCAGCGACGGACAAGCAGTGAGGTGGCTGCTTCTTATTCTGGACACACCGTACCCACTTGCCTCGACCGCAAGACTTACAACGATGCGATCCCACGTTCCTTCAGGTTCCTTTGTTCCGGCTATGGGCATGCCATGGCCAGACAATATCCGGGGGACGGCCAAAACGCCGGTGACTGAATTGTTATGGAGGCCTACGTCTTCGGCACATCGCGAGATGAGAAATAGCCAGAGATCATTCCATGGAAGTCAACGTTCTTTGGACTTGGTAATCCGCCGCGGGTCCGGGTGCAGATCCGGCCAAAGCCGGTCAGAGTGGAACCTCGCTCAGGTCATGCCGTCGATGATAGCCCCGGGCGCCGTGACCTGCTAACGGTCGTCCCACAAAGAATGTTGACTCGCTCGCCTCAAATATGTTAAAATGGACAAGGTTTTTTGCGTGAATCTAACGCTTTGGGGCCTGCAAGATGTAGGGGGCGGTCCCGAACGAGCTGAGATCGCCAACAGATTCCCAAGTGGACAAAAACCCCGCTCAGCGGGCATTTAACGTCGGTAAGGAAGGAGATAGAAAACGCTCAGGTCCATGTTAGCCCGGCTGTTTGTCTTGACCATGACCACGGCAGGTCTCGCCGGGGCCGAGTGCCCCGCGGGTGACCTCAATGGCGACTGTCAGGTCGGGGCCGACGACCTTCGGGTTCTTGGCGAGAGGTGGCTGGAGTTTCCGGAGACTGTCGCGGATTTAAGTGGCGACAGGGATGTCGACATGGAGGATTTCGGGCTGTTGGCCGGCGACTGGCTCAAAATCGGCTCCACCGTAGTCATCAACGAGATTCACTATGATCCGGACGTAAAGACCCAGCTCGTTGAGTACGTCGAACTTCATAACCCGGGACCTGTGGATGTTGATCTGGCCGGCTGGTCTTTCTGCGATGGTATTTCCTACGTTTTTCCGGTCGGCTCGACGGTCCCTGCAGGGGGCTACATCATTGTAGCTTATGACCCCGACCATATCCATGCCAAGTGGAGTCAAGGGAGATTCACCATACCGCGTCATTTGGTTTTTGGCCCGTTCACGGGCAAGCTCGACAACAGCGGCGAAAGGATAGAGCTCTGCAACGCCGCAGGAGAACCAGTCGATCGAGTAGATTACCAGCTTGGATTTCCCTGGCCCACCGTGGGTGACGCGATTCCGGATGGGACGTTTGGGACCGGCCATTCCATCCAGCTAACGAATCCAGTCTTCGACAATGACCTGGCCGGGAGCTGGCGCTCGGCTCTTCCCACGCCCGCTGCTCGAAACAATGCGGTATATGCCGACAACATCCCCCCTCATATCCGCCAGGTGA
>CP070675.1:2453547-2456929 GCA_020352215.1 Phycisphaerales bacterium | reverse complement strand
CAAAGAACTATAACGGAATTGCCGGTCTACAAACAGCATACGGAGTCGGCTCGATAACCAAACCATTCACCGCAACTGCCATATTACAGCTTTACGAGCAGGGCAAGCTTGGCCTCGACGATGATGTGAATGAGTACCTGCCTTTTCCTGTCCGTCATCCGAGGTTCCCGGAACAGTCCATCACTATTCGTATGCTGCTTACCCATCAATCCGGCCTTGGCAAAGAGACTGTCAACTTTGACACCTATACCTTAATGAGGGATAGTTCACTGCGAACGTTTGCAGAAGCAAGCGGCACTGAGCTTCCCAACATCGAACCATGGCCCAACACACCTGATGAGTTTCTTGAAGGGCTTCTAACTCCGACTGGTGCATACTACACAAGACAAGTTTGGACACGTGAGCCTGGTGAACTTCAATATTCCAATATCGGATTTAGTCTTCTCGCACAGATTGTCGAAAGAATCACTGGCAAATCCTATGAGGAATATGTCAAGGAACATATACTTGAGCCTCTCAGCATGGAAAACTCTGGATTCGATCCTTCACAATTGGCTGAAATACATGCTCCTCCTTTTGCCCGAGTTATAGGTAGTCACTACAGAACCCAAGGTCGCCGTAGAGAACGAATACCGGACTCAATGAGAGGATTCATAGAGAACGATGGAATAGAGTATCCAGTGTATAAAGTACTCCCCGGGTTTGTGGGTTTGAGTACTACGGTTCCAGACTTATCCCGGTTTATGATAGCGCACATGAACAACGGTCGTGCGCCCAATGGCTTTCAGCTCCTCAAGCCCGAAACTGTGGAACTGATGCATCAGGTTGGAACACCATGTTCTGATGGGATAGACATCTTCAGGCTTAGAGGTCAGGGCATGGGTTGGGCGGTGGGCCGTAATGGGATTCACGGACACATAGGAGGACAGTTTGGTTACCTGGCAGCGATGATATACAGGGAAACCGAGGCAGGAAAGGCCGGATTCATACTGATGATCAATCACACCATGCGCATGGTTCCAGACCAGGACATCGTGATGGAATGGGGCAGGAAATATTACCTAAAACTTGAAGCGTTGTTGTTGGAAACTGCGGACAGAATGCTCAGTCAGAGTTGAAACCGTTAGCCGACGTCACTGACCACCGCGACGATCCGCTGACGTTGGTCCGTGACGTGTTGAACGTCGAGGAGCTGTGGGGCGACCAGGAGATCGCCGCCTGTCTGCCCCTTCACCATCAGCCCGCCCAGGTCCTCGTGCTCCGGCGGATATGGAACATCGAGACCGGTGCCGAGAACACCGACCGTGTCGCCGCCTACCTCGAAGGCCGTCCGGTGGGCGATACCATCCAAAGCTGACTGAAGCCTGTCTCTCACACCGCCAATCCCTCTAGGACGCCACTAAAGGGAGCCCTCCAAGAACCGGTCCGTTGTGGATGGGGCCCGGAATCCCGAAGACTTCTCTATCCTGCTCCCCTTGTCGTTGAGTCCACCGATAAGACATGCTTCTCGTATGGTCAAGGAGGTGGATCTCGATGGCAGAAGAACTCCCCGATAACATCCAGCGCTGGACAGCCAAGCGACGGGCCGCCTTGGTGCTGAGCATCCTGCGGGGTGAGACATCGATCCAGGAGGCCGCTCGACAGCACGGTTTGACGGTTGGAGAGATCGAGGACTGGCAGGAGCGTTTCCTGGCGGCGGCAGAGAACGCGCTGCGCTCGAGGCCGAAGGACGAGGAGGCGCTGAAGGACGAACAGATCAAGCAGCTCAGGCAGAAGATCGGCGAGCTCGTGCTGGACCTCGACATCCTGAGGGAGGCTGTGAAGGGCCACCCTTTCGCCCCGAAGACGTCCGACGAGTGAGGGTACACGTGCCAGCGGCTTCGGAACGTCGCGCCTGTCGGATCCTGGGCGTGTCGCGATCCTCGGTGCGGCCCAGACCCGATCGACCGCCACGTGAGCCGGTGGTGGACGAGCTTCTGGCAGCGCGGATCCAAGAAGTGATTCGAGCTCACCCGACGTTTGGGTACCGGCGGATCTGGGCGTTGCTGCGCTTCCGGGAGGGCATAGAGGTCAACCGGAAAGCGGTCTATCGGGTGCTGAAGCTGAAGGGCTGGTTCGTGTACCAGCGACGGGTCACACCCAGGCCTCGAGTTCGGGGCAAGCGAAGCGAGGCGAGTCGGAGCAACGAGCGCTGGGCGATGGACGTCACCCACATCCCCTGTGGCCGCGACGGCTGGGCGCACCTGGCCGCGGTGATCGATTGCCACGATCGTGAGCTGGTGGGCTACGAGTTCTCGCTGCGCGGCCGGGCGAAGGAAGCCGAGCGGGCATTGGAGGAAGCGTGCATCCGCCGCTTTGGAACGCTCAGGCCATCACGGCCCACCCCCGTGGTGAGGAGTGATAACGGGCTCGTCTTTCAAAGTCGGCGGTTTCGTGGGGCTTGCCGGCAATACCGGCTAAGGCAGGAGTTCATCACGCCGTACACGCCGGAGCAGAACGGGATCGTCGAGCGCTTCTTCCGCAGCCTGAAGGAAGAGTGCGTGTGGCAGCATCAGTTCACGAGTTTCGCGCAAGCACGAAGAGTGATTGGCTCATGGATTCGCTGGTACAACCAGCGACGGCCACACCAATCGCTAGGGTATCTGAGCCCTGTGGAGTATCGAGCTCAACAACTGCAAGAGGTGGCTTGACGGCGGGGGAGCACTACATCTCTCCCTTCCACAAGCACGTACTCGGCCCTGATCGGGGAGCCGCCGCTCTCCGGCGCCCCGACGCCTTGCACACTGGCAGAGCAGGAAGGCAAGGCAAATCTTCGTCTTGACGTCCAAACGATATATCGCTAGGTAAGTTTGCCTCTTCGGCGGTGGGATCCTCCCGTACAATTCGGGATCGTTTGGGCAGGTCTGGAAACCTAGGCCTCATCCCATTTCCTCCAGCTTGAATATAAGGCCTGGTGATCGGTGTTATCAAGGTGTAAGTCCTTGCCATCAAAGCACTTGAAGCTCGAAATGATGTGCTCCAGTCCTCAGCCTGACGCGGCAGAAGCTTCGGACCCGACACCCAGCTACAGGCCCGCCCTGCCGCTCCGACTCCTGTTCCGGCTCCTCCGGCGCGTCCTCGTCGCCCCTTCGGACCGTCCCGGACGTCGACGACCTCGCCCTCGACTTCTCGGGCTCCGGAGTCTCTTGGTGTTCTCCTGGAGTGTGTATCCGGAGGGGTAAGAAAGGGGCCTCTCAGCCCCTCAAGGTCAAGTGCGATCGTGTTCTACGGGCGGGCGGCGACCACCGTCAGCCAGTTGCGCGGCCACGCCGTGACGCACATCTCAGCGAAGGTCTCCCGTATCGTTTCTACTAGAACCTCGCTCGCCGTCTTTAGCGGGACG
>CP070675.1:2451328-2453447 GCA_020352215.1 Phycisphaerales bacterium | reverse complement strand
GATAGTACAGCACCAGGCCCATCATACCGGCATTGACCGCGTCACCTCGTCGCAGATTCTCAAGCTGGCCGATTATGGGAACCGCAAGATATATCTCATCGAGCACCTTTTCCATCACGACTTTCATGTCACCCTTGCTGACAAAATACGTCTCTGCAATCTGGGTAGCCGACCCGATTGTCCCCACGTCCCAAAACATACTCTTGGCAACGTTCCGCCAGTTCCATACGAGCTGCTGCTCTGCGAGGATGCCATCTATCACTTCAGCCTCGCCTACATGTTCAAAGCCGAGCTGGCCGAGAACATGCATACGCACACCCTCGACAAGATTGTCCAGCTTCGGCTTAAGCGTCCGGATGTAGGCCTCCGGGTCGGCCATGGCCGCACGAATCGGCATGAACTGCCCCTCGAGATATAGCTTGAACAGTTGCCAGCGATTCCCCGGCAGCTCTATGTCAAAACGCCGAAGCATCCTCGCACCGTCGACCATGCCCAAGTCGTAGATCGCAAACAGCAGTGTGATCTTAGAACTTTCAATGAGGTTCGCCTTGGTGGCTTGCCATTTTCCCGGCTCAACATCCAACAGGTACCTGCACCGGTCCGCCAAGTCAGGGTTCGTCAGAAGCTTGAAGTTGTCGACGCCGGTGTTGTGTATCGACTCGAGGCAGAATTCGCTGGCGAGCTTGCGGTGATACGCCTCGGCTGCCTCAATCTGTGACTTCAGACGCCTCTCGGCCAGCGGCCCGGTTTCGTTGGGCCTGTACTTCTCCCCGAACATGTGCTCGGCCAGGTCATTAAACATCAACCGCTTCTTCTGAAATTCCCCTTCGGGTACGGAGCCATGCTTCTTGTATGCCTCGACCTTCATCGCGTCTTCAGGGGTCTCCGCCACATGCTCGAGACGCATGTCGCGCGAGATTTCCATGGCCAGAAGATGCGCCTGTCGCTTGGTGGAGGCCTTGGGATCATCGCCGAAAAGCCTGTCCAGCATGGCCTGACCGTAGACCTTGCGCTGATTCGCGTTCATGTCGATGTAGTCAACCTTGTCCTTCATGCGGCCGTGGCTCTCGAACAAGAATCTGCTGAACAGTGAATCATCGAACGTGCGCAAGTGATACTTGGTGTTGAACTTCTTCGCGTTCATGTAGTGTTGCAGCTCGAAGTAGTTGGCCACAGCGGCCCCGAATGCGCTATCCGGTAACAGCTCAGGCGTGGCGTAGAAAATCGAACGCGTCGCCAGGTCAAAATCAGGATTCTGTATCTTGTCAATCTCGGCATCAGCACCATCGCCGGTCTTTCCGTACTGCTGCCAGACCCTCTTGTTCTGCGGGTCTGTCAGCGCACTCAACTGCCGTCGCTGGACCTGCTGCAAGACCGCGCCATACGTGGTATAGGCCCCTTCGATGTTTCGAAGCTTGGCTATTGTCCCCAGATATGCCTTGCCGAACTCGTGACTGGCAAATGCCCGCGGGTCTGGGAAGCGGTTACTCCCCTCGATGGAGACGACATCGAGCATGTCGAGACCAAGGTCCCCGAATTTGCCCGCCCACGTATCCTTGAATGTGTTGATGAACTCCGAGTCCAGCGTCTCGTCGCGCACCAGTGAGCCGGACTCCGGATCCCGCTTGAATACATAGAATGTCTGGTCGAGGTCGCTTCTCATGCCGCTCTTGGGGTTTCCGCTGTCACTGCGGGCGACTTCCCAGCCTTTTGCCTTGAGCACGTCGATGACGACCTCCTCAATCATCCTGTCTCTGGCCTGAGCCATCAGGACGCTCATATCATCGCTGAACTGGCGGTGCTCATAGCCGCCTTCGTTGAACGCCTTACTTGTTGCGGATTCATCGAGCTTGTTTGATATCAGAAGCGCGACCTTTTTGTGGGCGCTGCCGCCGCCTTTGCCGGCCTCAGTATATAGTTTCTGTACGAAGTCCTTCAGCTTGGCGTAGTCTTCGCTACTGAGCTTACCGTCGGGTGTGCTCTTGATAGTGTTGCCCGGTCCATCAGGGCCCATAAACTCGTTGTACATTATCAGCAGCTTCTCCGACGATCCGCCCGGGATGGACTCAGCGACCTGAGCGTAACGGTACCGTTCTGCCTGCTGCTGTTGGCTTTCGTC
>CP070675.1:2396807-2451228 GCA_020352215.1 Phycisphaerales bacterium | reverse complement strand
AGATAGTTCGGCAACTCTTCTTTGAATCTTCGGGGTCTTACACCTAAGAAGGGGTGCTTCTTGAACATCTGCAGAGAGGCTTTCCACATGAACCAGCGATGCAGATTAGAACTGACCACCCGAGGTACTTCTTTGTCAAAAGGCCGCATTAGGCTTCTGATTTGGATTCCGGCGCTGGAATTCGGAGCATAGATGCTCAAGATCAGGCCGACCAATACAAGTGCACTTACAGACGTGGACAGAAGAAGCCACCTTCGCCTCACGAGCAGAAACACGGCTAATCCCACTAGAAAGCTCATCCAACCCGCACGAGTGAGGGTGAACAGAAGAGCAGGGACACCCACGGCAAAAGCCGACAGTGAGAGGATGAACGTCCGCTTGTTGTTCTTCAATCCAATTAGCGGCAAGCACACGGCCAAGAACATCGATGCGAAGTGACCGAAAACGATATAGCCGAAGGAACCACCTGGACGGGAGGTTCCTTGAAAATGCTGTACGAAGATCCATATGGAGGCCAGGATGACGCCCAATAACCAGGTGTCTATCAGCCGACTTCCTTCAGACTCTGAATCCAGACTATTAGCCAAGAGAAAGAATAACCCAAAAAGAGCAAGCTTCTTCAGAATCTGGGCGCTCTCGAAAGGAGAAGGTGAAGAGAGGATGGCCAAGACACACGCTGCGGCAAGGGCTGCGATGGGAATCTCCAATCTCGTATAGCGGAGAGGCTTCTTTTTGGCTATCGTTTTCGTTATCCAAACCAGAGAGGCGAGAGCATAGAAAGTCTCGGAAAACGTGATGGAAAGGGGCAGAGAAAGCGCAAGCAAAATCAGAATAGTACGTTCGCACCGATCTGGTCTGTGGTTATTCGCTATCATGGCGGCCGTTCATGACAGTGGTGGATGCCACGTAATCCGACATTGCAGCACTTGAGCCAAGTATCCAAGTCCACCTGCACTCCGTCAAGAGTGTTGTAGATCTTCTTGCGAAAAGCTACTGGGCGGATCTCGTGCATTGCGGCCTTGTGAAACGACCATCATAACATACGACCGATGGCAATCGGGGCCGTTAGCAACCCGGAAAATCCACCTGCAAGCCGAAAATGTACCAGCAAGGCAGGCAAGTAAACTCTTGTAAATAACAAGAAAACACTATATGGTAGTCCCAACGATGAGATGCCAAGACTCGAATCCGCAGAGTTGCACAAGGCTCCCCTGGGGAACTGTCGGATAGCAGGAATGGGCAGTTCAAGGGCACGCGGTCAAAGATATGTCCGGCAAATTCCGGATAACGAGACGGATCGCCAGCACTGTGCAAGTACTCGTTTTGCATGTGGATGGCAATATGGTGCCTGATTCGCCCAACTGAGCAAGACACTTCGGTGATGATTCGCCTGGGTCTTACGGGCGTTTTTCGGTTGATGGCGTTGGCATTCTGCGTGATGCAGGGCTAAAGGTTGCGCTGCGATGGACAGACGTGGGCAAGTGAAATGCAAGAGGCAAAATCAAAGATTCGCGACACGAGATATGAAATCCTGGTCTGGCTTCCGTCCCCCGTAGGCGATGCCGTTCTTGCAACACCCGCGTTGCGTGCCCTTCGGCGATATTTCAAATCCTCACGAATATGCTATTATACCAGCGACGACATTCGCCAGGTCTTGTCGCCAACCAATCTCAACGACACATGGATCGAACAGCGAGACGCGAATCCTTTTATGATCGCAGGAAAATTAAGAAGACACAAGTTCACCCACGCGATACTGATGAAGAATTCCCTTGGTTCGGCACTGGCAGTCTGGTTGGCCGGGATACCATCACGTACCGGCTATGTGCGTGACGGACGGGGGCTTCTGCTCAATAGTCGACTCTACCCTTCCAGACTACCTGGTGGCAAATTCAAACCCGCTTCGATGATTGACTATTATCTTGCAATTGCCCGCCGGTTGGGTGCCGACACGAATGACAGAAGGCTTGAATTGCTCGTTGACCACAAAGAGCACGCGAACCTGATGGCGAAACTGCCGGAGCTTGCCAGTTGTAGCAGACCAATTACGGTCATCATTCCAGGTGCCGGATTCGGCCCCAGTAAATGTTGGCCGGCGCAAAGATTTGCAAAGGTAGCTGACTGGCTTATCGACCGCTACAACCACGCCGTTGTCATATCCGCAGCTCCAAACGCCCTGGAGAGGGCTATTGCACAAAAGGTTTCGGCCTTCAGCCGACACGGGCTCATTAGTCTCGCCGAGAAACCTCTCAATCTAGGAGAACTGAAAGCGCTTTTGTCAATCTGCAATTTGGTTATAACCAATGACACGGGCCCCAGACACATAGCCATAGCTCTGGGACGCAAGGTCGTGACTGTCTTTGGGCCAAACGACCAAGCCTGGACAGACACCGGCTACGAGGACGAGATTCGAATCGCGGGGAACGCCGTGTGTGCACCGTGCAACAGGCCGACGTGCGGGAAATCCCAGCATCTGTGTATGGAGGCAATCACCGTGGAGATGGTCTGTGATGCAGTTCAGAGACTGTCTGAGCAAAGGACACGAACAGGCATAACCAACGAGAGAATACCGCACAATTGCGCCGAAGGCCGGCTGAAGAAACTGTCCTGACACATCGAGTCGCTTAAACGTCGTCGCTTGCCACAGTCCTTTGGCGTACGCGGCTGAGAATTGGCCATTGTGACCCAATAGTCAGATATCGCAAATCGAGCGACATGCTGTCGACCGTGGCTGTCACACTGAACGAGAAAGCCAAAATCCGGAGCTGCTTGGAATCGGTCGCTCGGGTCTGCGAGATTGTGATCTTCCACGGCATGTCAGATGTGTTGAGCTGAAGGAGTCGCAGGATTGAACCCAACAGTTGCTGTTATCATCTCGACATACAACGCCTCAGAACACTTGGCCCGTGTCCTTGATGGATATCTGGCCCAAAGCAGACCGGCGGATGAACTACTTGTCGCGGACGATGGATCGGACTGGCGCACAGCAAAGGTAGTGTCAGAATTTGCTTCAAAGGCAAGATTCCCGGTCAGCCACGTTTACCAGGAAGATCTTGGATTCCGTGCGGCCAAAATACGTAATGAAGCAGTCAAGGCTTCCTCTGGCGAGTACCTCATCTTCACCGACGGCGACTGCGTACCCCATAGACGCTTTGTCGAAGATCACGTCAGGATCATGAGGCCCGGGCGCTTCATCCAAGGCAAGAGGATGCTGGTGTCGAAGCGGACTTCAACCTGTCTTACCCGTGCCGGATCGCTACAGCTCCTAAAGCTGTGTCTGAAAGGTGAGGTCTCCGGATGCCATCACCTAGTCCGCTTGCCCGGCTTGACAATTCGCAACAAGGGCCTTCGCGGGATAAAGAGCTGTAACTTTGCTGTATATCGCAAGGATTTTCTGGCGGTGAACGGCTTTAACGAAGACTTCGTCGGCTGGGGCAGAGAAGACTCGGAACTGGCTGTGAGGCTGCTCAAGTACGGCCTCACGCGAAGAGATGCTCCCTTCTCGGCGATAGTGTATCATCTGTGGCACAAAGAGAACCCAAAAGACGCTTTGTCCAGAAACGACACGCTGCTGGCTAAAGCAGTACAGTCATCCGACTTCTATTGCAGAAACGGGATATCCAAACGGAAGACATAGATCGTGCAGTGCGCTTGTGTGCTCTGCAAGTAATGCCGTCACCGGAGACAGTACCTGCGTAAGCTGCCGGGAGACTTCTGAATGCCAATGCCAACAGGTTTCGAGACCTGCATAGCTGAACTCCTTGAAACCACGAAGAACATAGAAGGCTTCCTCTCAGAAAGGGAAGTGAGGTTTCTTGCGTTATTGGCAGCATGCCCAACCGCCGAGGGAGAAATACTCGAGATAGGCAGTTTCAAGGGTAAGTCAACAATAGTGCTCGCCAAAAGCGCCCTGTTGACCGGCAAGGACAACGTTGTGGCGGTAGATCCCTTAACCTCACCGTCTATAACTGATCCGGCTTTGAGCGGTGCAGAATCATCTCTCAAAGACTTGCAGGCCAACCTGAGAGACGCAGGAGTCGAGAACTGTGTCGAATTTCATCATGAGTACTCATCTGAACTCGCTGAAGGCTGGAATCGAAATGTCCGATTGCTCTGGATCGACGGGGACCACACGTACTCTGGAACGAAGGCAGACTTCGAAATGTTTTCTCCGTTTCTTGTAAACGGAGGGATTGTTGCGATGCACGATGTCGTACATGTCTCACGTGCCTTTGAGGGACCTATCAGAGTTTTCATGGAAGATGTTCTTCTCTCAGGGAGTTTTGGCCCCGCTGGAATCTGTGGCTCTATAGGTTGGGCCCAGTACTTGGAAGATTCAAATACTGGCTTGAAGTATGGACATAAAAAGGCCGACCTCCATCGTAGACTGAGCAGGCTGCTTCCTTATCATCTCTCCAGAAGAGACCCAAAAGGGTTTGTTAAGATTATGTACAAGATCCTCCGGTCGCGGATTCCGCATTCGGAGGTTGACCCGGCAGAATGGCTCAGAAAGGTAGTGTTCGTTGAATGAAAACGCCAAGTCAGAGACTTCGGACTGTTCGGCGCCGTTGCGAGCCGCTGAATACTCTCTATCGGGACACAGAAGAGTGCAGACGCTCTGAGACCGCCGCAGTTAGTCACTTGAGCGACTGGCGTGCGTTCCTGCTCCCAGGCAGCAATTCCAAGACTGCGAAAACAGGGCAGTGATCCGAGGCGATTTTCTCGTCAATCACTCGAGTCTCCACTACCCTCCATCGGGCCTGCGGCTTATACATAATGTAGTCAATTTTCCTCGTTGGTTTGGCAGACGGAGCCGTAGGCTCTGGATTGCCTTGACTGGCGCAGGTCCATTCCTCAGCAAGAAGATTCATTGGATCACTCCCTGGAACCGCGTTGAGATCACCTGCTAAGATTACCGGAAGGCGACAACCCTCGTACAGCTCTTTGATGCGGCCTGCCTGCATCATTCGGTTTCTCTGGTCTCGGAGATGGTCCAGGTGTGTGGCAACAAATACCAGTCTCTCGCCGGTAGGCAATTTTACGCGAACTTCGAGGGCGGCACGCGGCTCGGCATTGGGTGTGTGCGGCAGGAGATTGCTCTTTGTGTCGAGGATGGCATGGCGCGAAAGAACGGCTTCTCCGTACCCACCGCCAGCATAATCCATCGCTTTTCCAAACACCCCCTTCATCCCGGTGCGTGCGATCAGTTCAGCAGTCAGGTCGAGGCCTTTGGCACGTGTCGTCTTGTTGTCAACCTCCTGTAGCGCGACAAGGTCCGGCTCATGCGAGTTTATTATCTTGGCAACGGCATCAAGATTTGAATTCCCGTTGGCGTCTTCACCATGATAGATGTTGTACGTCAAGATCGCCACTCTGGCAGGTGATCTTGCTTCGAGCCCAGGGCAACCTCCGGCGCACACACTGAAAGTCAATACAGGCAGTAGAAATCTTGAGACAATTGACAAAAGCTTCATACTGTACGGTCTCACGTTGTCCTCGTACGCGAAATAGCAGCACCATGTGTGGTTTGGCTATGCGAGCGGTATAAATACTACACTACTGTAGTCGCTGCTGCCTTCGGCTGCAACAGTGGTTAATCATCGCTGACATAGCTCGGGCCGAAATATATGCTGGAATGCCTGCAGGCTCAGCCTCTTCCCGCGGCGAGAAGTATGACCCACACACCTTTAAATCCGGAAAGACCTTCCTTCTTTAACCTATCATTTCCTGAATCTTGTCCCCCGCATGCGCTGGTACGTTCCGTATCCACATCAGCCCGGCCCCGAGCGGTGTGAGACTTTTCTACAGTATCCTTCTCGCCCACTCCCACAAGTCATCGCATGCCAGCTCGGGCGATTTCAGGCTCCTCGGCTGTATCCTGTCTGATGACCTCAACGAAGTTGACTATCGGGGCTTGATCAGACTGTGGATTGGTTGATTTGGGAATAAGCTCGATCACGAGATTCCTGCCGGCGCGGATGCCTGTGAATTCTTTGACAACCGCGGTATCAACACGCCCGGCTGCATCCAGGATATCGAAGTCCTTCAATACTACGTTACCTTGGAGTTTTGCGTCAAAGACCCGTCGGCCCCGAACGTCCGTGGGCAGGGCCTTGAATCCAAGCCGCACTATATACGTGTTGGTTTGCATATCAGCGTTGTCGTCAACGAGCGGCACCTCAAGTCGCTGCAAGCCCAGGCAGCCGGAAGAAAACAGCCACGGCCTGTCGGTGCCCCCTATGTCAACACCTTTGAAGTCGCTGCAAAAATAACCCATTCCTGGCAGGCTCTTGTCCTTCAGATCGAACTTCACGCCGTAATTGGGAAAGTGTGTATACGAACCGGTTTTAGGATTGGGATAGCCAAACCAAACAGTCCCTTCATCATCCTTCATGTCGGCGATTGCACCTAAGTTCACTGCAAAATGCTTGACGGGAACCAGCTCGCCGGGCGTGACGTAGACCGTCCAGGGCTGAGCCCTCGCGGTTTTTCGCGTCAAGGCCATCGTGCACTTGATGGGGTACGAGCATGTACACCCGGCCGCCGCCTCCGGTGAGAGCAGAACCCCGCAGGCTGGGATCACGCTGATGGCACAACCGGGACGGTAACCGCCAAAGATAGTGACGCCCCGGTCCTTTTCGAGATCGTAGAATGCAGTACAAGCCGAACGATAGAAGAGGCCGTCTGCCGACGCGGCTGTGGTACCGCACGTGTGCCCTGGTCGCAGGAACTCCCACGGGACCTGCTCACCTGTGACAGGATGCTCGCGCATTATCGTTTCGCCCGTGCGGAGCTCGCAAGCTCTCGGCTCGAGAATGATCTTGTCGTCCACAATGACGGGACGTGTGCGGTAGTTCAACGGGCGAGACCAAAGCATGTCACCGCTTTGGGCCGACAGCGCTGTGATTCGCCGCCACTTCATACCGCCGGCTCTGAACCGCCACGCATCATGGTTCCCGTGATTGCCGAAGAACAGCAGCGTGCCGTCACTATACGCAGCACCCGTCTTGTCACCGCAGCATCCGGTCAGGTCTACAGGCCTTCTCCAGATATTCTTGCCGGTAACTGCGTCGAGTGCGAAGACCACTCGCACATCGGCATCGTTATAGGTAAGACTGCCTTCAGCGACCTCTTCCTTGAACAGTTCCGCCTCCAGAGAGCTGATGAGATAAGTCAGCGTCCGCTTGTCGAAAGATTTCTTCTGCTTCGTGTATTCGGCAAGCTGCTTTTTCCTGGCCGTCAGCTCTGCAAGTACGCCCGCTCTTTCCCCGTATATTCCGGCGCCGATGAGCTTCTTTCTATTTCTAAGAGCGCGTTGCCTTTGCCCATCTGTGACTTGGCTTTCAGCAAAGAATATCTTGCCGTCACCGAGGGCGACAGTAATGTTCGCGATCATCTTTCCCTTGTGCAGCCAAAGCAGCTCGCCGGTTTCGGTATCCGTCGCAAATATTTTATCACTCGTCATCAGGTTTTTAGTCACCGCATTTCTCTGGGTGAACTCCCCACCTGCGCCGAAAGACGTCATGTAGCGATACATGGTCCCTGACCTCTCTGCAGCTCTGCGCACGTCCACCGGATCAGGATAGAGATTCTTATACTGCTCATATCCCTTCCGGTCCTCTTGCGGTATATCATCTATGTCTCTCCACCTTCCGTCTTTTAGGTATCTTCTGAGCACATCGCCGTATTCCTCATCCATTGCCTTGGCTGTCGAGCCGTATAGGATGTTGCCCACAACAGAGATGTATCCCCAGCGTCGGGGGCTGCCGTCCGGAGAGCGGGGCATTGTGTATGTCCGCATTGTCCGGCCGGTAGATGGATCCAGCCGATAACACTTATCGTAAGCCGCCACGTAAAGACCATCCTTGGTAACGGCCAGATTCCCGCTATCGGCCTTTATCTTGACGCGGACTGCACCGGGTATCTCTCTTTTCCAGAGCAAGGTCCCATTGTATGCGTCGACAGCCATGATCAGGTCCTCGCCCTCGATGAACAAACGACCATCCATAGAAACAGGGCTTTGTGCGCATGCGTGTCGCTCCACCATTCCCCGAGGTCCCGGCTCGCCGAACCACAGGATGCCAAGCGGGCCGTTGACCAGCTCGTCGCCCGAACAGGCTGTATTCTGCGGATCGCAGTACTGCTGGGTCCAGTTGCCGGCGCCCTTGAGCGGCTCACGAACGAATTTCCTCCATGTGATTTCGTCGCCTTCGGGAAAACCGAGACAGGCTACCCCTCCGTAGGGCCGAAGAAGACGGTATCCCTCTTCTCGCGTAGCCGCGGTCTGACCTGTCATCATCAGCCCATCGGATACAATTAAGTTTGCAAAGTAATCCGGCAGGTCTTCAATATCCCAAGGTTCAACGACCGCACGGGCTCCCAACAAGCCGGCTGCTTCAAGATTGTCCCGAGCCGTCTGAAGCGTGGCGGGATCCTTTTCAAGACCTACTATTTTCAGTTCGGTTCTTTTCGCCAGTTCGCAGGCCAGTCGGCCCACGCCGCAGTCGAGGACAAGACAGTACCCCTTCTTGACACCACTGTCAGCAAGGATTCTCTCTGCTGCTTCTCCGTAGGTGGTGCGAAGCTCATCATTCGGATAGAGTTCGGTCTCTGCCTTCGGCCTGATCTCTTTGACGGCCGCAACCTTGCTCTTGGCGAAACAGTAGATCGGACCCTTGTCGGTGCTGACGATCAGGTGGCCATCCGACGCAGCCAAGGCGACCGCGGTCCCTTCCACGCTGTTGCTCCAGAGTTCTTTGCCGGTCTTGGCGTCAAGGCCGATAACCTCCTCTTGTCCGCCAGCAAGGACAACATTGCCAGCCAGAATCAGCGAGCTAAGATTCTTTTGGCGATAGTGCCAATCGTAACTTGACTTCTTCAACTGCTGCTCTTCCGCCGTGAGAGAGGCAATCTTCCGAGTCAGATCATCAATCCGCTGGTTCATTTCGCCGCGGCGTGCTTCGTCGGCGGACTTAAGTTCACCCCGCAGGCTCGCAATCTCATTTCCTAACCTTTTCCTCGTGCTCGCTCGCTTCGCGACCTCTTTGGTGGCGTTGGCGTAGGCCGCCCGGTTGATGGCGTATACCCCGTCTCTGCCTAAGATGTAGGAGAAGTCACTGGTCAGGACCATATCCATTCCGGGGAACCAGGCGAAGATGTCCCCCTGCCGCCGTCCGCTCTTTGCATCATAGGCCACTTTATGAGGCGTGCCTGAATAGTCCACCCCGGAGATGAGCCTGTCTTGATCTACCAGCGCCCACGTTCCCCCGCGTTTGCCGCCGGGTGACGCGCAGAATAGGAACTTACCGGTTTTGCGATCGAAGGCCGCCGGCATGGACCGACCCGATGGGACGTAGAGCACATCCTGAGATGCCAGCAGGTACCCGTGCGGCGATATCCCCCCAAATTCCAACTCGTGCGCGCGGTCACCGATGGTATCGTTCTTCCACACGACCACGCCATCCTCGGCGTTTAGGGCGCAGACATACAGGCCTTCGTATGGAAAAACACCCGCGGCAAAATAGGCCACCTCTCTGTCAACAAGGACACTTGTTCTGACCGGCCACAGTGATATCATCCTGCCGTTGCCAATGACCTTTCCATCACTGGGACCGGCCCGGTATTTCCATACGAGTGTACCGTCCTCGCAATCAAGACAGTAGACGTAACCATCGTCGGAGCCCACATAAACGCGACCGCCGCAGACGGCGGGCGCAAAACGGACGGGCCCTTGGGTAGAGAATGTCCACCTCAGCTCGCCGCTGGCGACATCGATTGAACATACCCGGTTTGTCACACCGGAGCCAAAATAGGCGTTGCCGTCGGCCATCACAACGTGATGTGCATTGTCGTTGTGCATTCTCGGCAACTCTTCAGACGGCATCGGCCACGCGGGCTTGGGCGGATGGCTCGGGACGTATTTCCACTGAGCAAAGAGCTCATAGCCGAGGGTTTCCGAGGTGATTCCGCTGCGGGCAGTGTCGGCCCGGTAAGTCGCCCAATCCGCGGCCATGCAAATGCCGCAAATAGCAGTCGAAACCAACAGGCCCAAGAAAACAGTCCAGGAACGTACTGAGAGTAAACCGCAATCCGGTGTCGCGACACGTTGATTCATTCGTGAAACTCCTACAATAACAACAAGATCTCATTACATGCGAAGATGCCGGTTTTCCCGACATCAACCTTCATGCGCCAAATCATAACAGAGACAAACCCCGTTGTGAACAAATCATCTGGCGGAAATTGGGCGTGCGACCGCGACAAAAACCTTTCGGAAAGGCGCACCGACCTCGTGATTGGCGGTGATGTAGAAACCTCCGATTCCCCGTGCTCGGTTCGAATCCCATTCTGCATAGTATTCTGTTGACGCCTGTCGTCGTCTGCGTTATCTCTAAATCACGCGCTGTAGAGCAAAGAGCTACTTAGATATGGCTGAAATACCGCAGGGGCTTCAAAATGGAAACCTTTAGAGGATCAGGGCAAGTGTCTGTAGACAAAACAAAGAAGGTGTTCTTTCTTTCGATCTTGTCGGTTGCGCTCTTTGGGAATTCCCAAGCGGCATCTGACAGTCACAAGACATCCTCAATTATTAACAACACTATTGTCGGGCATGACTTCAAGTGGATTTCTTCCCATCCGCGGTTGTTCTATACTCCTGAACGGTCACAGGATCTGAAAAGGCGGATAGCAACTGATCCTCGCACGAAAGAAGCGTGGGAGGGCCTACTTCAAAGAGCAGACCAGCTCGCCGGTCAGAAGCTGATTTCAAGAGAATATGCCGAGAGCGGCACCGGACAGCATGGCAACTACGGTCGACCCAGCGGGCAGATCAGCGCGATGGGAACAACGCTTGGACTGGCGTACCACATGACCGGCGAAGAAAAATATGCAGAGAAACTCCGGGAAGCTCTGCTTCACTTTGGAAAGTTGAATCGCTGGGCGGGGGATGCCAAAAGAGACCCGCCGTGGCACTCTGAACTAAACACAGCGCGATTCTGCTTCGGATATGCCGTGGGATACGACAGTATTTACGATTATCTAGCGGAAAACGACAGAGCGACGATTGTCCAAGCCATGGTTGAACGTGGGATTCTCCCCACGTTGAACGACTGGATCCTCCCCGGGAAGCGCATTCACGCACTTGATTCAATGGGACATAACTGGTGGAGTGTCTGTGTCGCAATGGCCGGCGTTGCATCACTGTCCGTGCTGGGAGACGAACCACGAGCAGAACAATGGGTCGAACGTATTAAGGAGAGTTTCCCCGAATGGTTTGCTTATCAAGGCAATATTCTTCAAAACAAGAGCCGAAATTTCGACGCCGAGGGAGCTTTCTACGAGAGTGTGAGCTACGCGAACTACGCTTTGTCGGAATACTTGCTTTTTCATCTTGCCTACTCGAACGTATTCGGTGGGGACTCCTTGCCTGAGATATCGCTGCTGGAAAAAGCCGGTGATTTCTTCATCCACACATCCTACCCGACCTCCAAATCGCTTCTGTCGATCAATTTTGGGGACGGCAGCACGAAAGCCTCAGGTTCAAGGACACTACGTCTGCTTCTGGCAAATGGCTTCGATTCCGCAAGCTATCACTGGTATATCACACGAACAGACTGGGGTCTGGACGACCCGGTTGGGCTTATCAACTATAGATTCCAGCAACGGGATACTCCGCCTTTAGATCTGTCGGAATCTGTCATGTACCCCGACATAGGTTGGGCGATGATGCGATCCTCATGGAAAGACGATGCAACCATGCTCGCGGTGAAATCAGGATTCACTTGGAATCACGCCCATCCTGACGCCGGGTCTTTCATCCTCTTCCATAGAGGAAAGCCTCTGATCATTGATTCTGGGAACTGCTCATACAGCCGGCGTGAATATACGAGCTACTATCGGCATAGCAAAGCCCACAACGTCATTTTGCTCGATGGACATGGACAAAGTCCCGAAGATTGTGGGCACGGAGACCGGGGCGTCAAACATCCCGGTCAGGTTCACCACCTCATGGATCTGGCAGGAATCAAGTACGTTCTTGCCGATGCCACGGGGCCCACTTCATGGAAGTTCTCGCGCAATTACCGGCACTTTCTTTGGATCGACGATGTGATTCTAATACTTGATGACGTGAGAACGCATGACGTCGGTCAACTGGAATGGTTGTTGCACTTTGAGCAGGAAGCTCACGAAGACGGAGCAGATATCGTCCTGTCAAACGGCAGTCAAGCCGGGGCGATTGTTCGACCTTTGTTTCCGAAGAATATGGCCGTTGTCAGAAGAAAGGGCCTTGGAGATCACGATCCCGACACTGAAATTGAGTACCTTGCCTTGCTGCCCGAAGAGAAAAGCAGAGAGATGAAATTCATCACAGCGATTCTCCCTGTGCAAAATCCGACAGACGAGCCCGATGTCAAGTTAGAGTTGCTCGAAGGAGAGGAGATGCTCGGAGTTCGAATCACTAGAAACAAAGAGCTAACGGAAGTCTTCTTGAACCTCCGGGCCGATGGAAGACGAATGCATCGGAACAGCAATAAGATTATCCATGGATGGGACACCGACGCCTACCTTTTTGGCGTCACACGCACCGTGGATTCTTCCGATGATCCAGATTCGATAAGTCGATGTTTTATGGTCTGCGGAAGTTATCTTCGAAAGAATGGCAAAGTCATGATCGATTCTCTGTCCAAGGTGTATTCGGTTTTTGCCATTAAAGGCAAGAGGATGGATGTGACGCTGCGCGGACAACCCATCGTCAATTGTGAGATGCGAGCCGAAGCAAAGCCAATCATAAGCACGTTAAATGGCAAGACTACTACGCCGGCGTGGGACGAGACCAGGAAGATGGTCAAGTTCCATGTGACCTTTACCGGTCGTTAACATGGCAAACGTCGGAATATCACAGGTGCATGATGGGTACGAAGGTGTGAATGCTGGGGAGGACACGATTCCCGATCAGCTTGGCTAAGGCCGCGCAGAGAAGCAACCTACATCAGAATCCGGGATGGCGCAATAGCTACAGATCAGAAGCTGTATCGCAAAGCGAGGTAGGCGTTTGTGTTGTTTTGGAACTGCCCGAAGAAGGTGTGGGGATACTGGCCCAAGAACACGTTGACACCGAGCTCGGCGGTGAAGTGATCGTCGAGCTTGTAGTTGATATTCGGCCGAAGATATGCGTCATCGTCGGAGGGCGAGTAGTACGCAAATAGTGAGCAGCGGAGGTTTTGGTTCATTAGCAGCTTGGTCAGACGCAGGGTCAAGACGTGCCTGTACCTGTCACGCACTGGGCCGGGCATGGCGGTGCTTCTGTACGCGTCGTAATTAAGCATCTGCTCAACGTAGTATTGAGCGCCGGCGGTAAGATCGCGTCCGATCTCCTGCGTGTAGCCGATAAGGTAGCGCATCTCGGAGTTATTGATCAGCGGGTTCGTGCCGCTTCGGTCGTCGGCGGAATCGTAGTAGCCGACCTCTACATTGCCTATGCCCTTGCCGACAGTGCCGCGCACGCTGGCCCCATAGACGTTGAGGTCCGGGAATATGGCCCGACTCATCACCGGGTTCAGGCCACCCGGACTCTTCCAGAAGCCGTGATAACCGTAGAGGGCAAGCTCGTAATTGCTGATGTTCTTGTACAGCCGGGCGGCGATTTCATCGTCGGCGAACCAGCGGTCGGGCTTGATGGTGCGGACTATAGCGTCGCGGCCGGCGAGTCTGCCGAGCAAGGAGTTGAAGTATGAGATGCGCTCGCCGGTAATGAAGCGGTCGGAATCGAACTGCGGTGTATAAACGAGATCAAGGTTAGCCCAGTCGCTGAAAAGACTTATCTTGGCGGCGTCGGACGGCGCTTTTAGATACTCGACGTCCCTGCCTATGAAGAAGGCCTGCCAGTCCTTGCCGAACATGTCGTTGATGAAGATAAGGTCGCCGGTTCCCCACGTGAGGATCTGTCTGCCGACTTTTAGGTCCATGAAGTCGAGCGGCCGGGCGGCGATGTTGATCTCCCGCAGGTCGAACTCGACCTGCTCGGTGACGAGGTCGCCGATCACATCGCCTTTGGCCCGCAGGTCCGCCCATTCAAGATAGGAGTACAGGTCGATCTGGAAACGGTTCTCCATGATCGACATGTCCTTTTCGTATTTGTCGTCTCGCAGCCTGTACCCGGCCCGCATCTCGTAGAAGCCGTGCAGCTCGACAGGCAGGTTCGACAAGAACGAGCCATTTTCATTTTCCTCGTCTTCGGCCGCCCGGGCAGGCAGAGATGTCACGGCAACGAGACAAATCGTCAGTATTGATAGTGTCGTCGGTATCTTGCTCATCTGATTGCTTCACGTGGTGGTCGGCGAAGGTAGCGCTCCGTAAACATGTTATCCTTTAGACCGATGTCGTACTTGATCTTCGAGAACTCCATTTCCGTTTTGCTGCCGGTCCGGAGATTCGAGACTACCGCCTTGACAACAGTCGGGAATCCCTGGATCTCCTCGACCTCTTTGGACTCAATTACTCGATAGAGCTCGCCCTGCTTGTCGTAGAACTCCATCTTCATCGGCACGAATGTCGTGCGGTCGATTGCAACGTTGAAGTAGCCAAACTCCACGGTCTCGGGCTTTTTGGGCACATTCTTCACTATGAAGAGTCCGTCGGTGGTCTCGATGATCTCGTGAGTATCCTCGTCGAGGCCTCGGCCGGATACGTCCTCGTAGAGAAAGTCCGAGCCGACAAAGCTGGTGCGTCTGTCACTGGCAGCGATGCGCTTGACCAGATCGAGGCTGGGCATGTAAAGCCACCTGTCGTCGTCCGTGCCCGTGCCGGTGTGTTTGTGGACCATGTACACCATCTTGCGAACGTCAGCGGGTCTCTGGAAATACACGTAATACTTTTGGTCGGCGCCGTCTTCGACATCCCGTCTGAGGATGTTGAACTCGCGGGTCCGCTTCTGGCCTTTCTTGTTGGTTATTGTCATCCTAACCGTGGCCTTGCCGTCCTTGCCCTGATAGTACGCGACGAAATTGGCTTTGTTGACTACGGTTTGGACATCAGGAACGTTCTCCGCGGCAAGAAGCTGCAGCGGAGCGCCGATCGCAAGAAGGACTGTCACCATAGTTCTCATATTGTACCTCTCTTTCCGGCGTTTCATGCTTGGCTTTCGACCCCAAGCTTCTTAAGTATGGTAATCATCGGACACCAGTTGGTAAATGCCGACTGAAGCAGGTTTGCGCCCACAAAGCCCGTAAAAATAAGCCAATACGGCGAGTGGTAGTGCGCCAGCAAAACGCTGACGAGCGCGAAGGAACCTGCTATGCCTCTCAAGTATCTTTCGATTGTCATGATTAGCTCCTTTCGGAATCGGTGTTCTTGGATCTATCTACTTCGAGTGTCTTACATGCCTGCCTGCGCGACATCAGTCCGCAGGTGAGTGCCATCACGGGTATTACAATTATGCTTATCCAGGCGAGCGTGCCCCAGCCCGTGCTGGTGTACTGGTGCAGGTTCAGGGCAATCAGAAACACCGCTGCTGCCGAAACGGCCACACACAGGGCGCAGTTGCAGGTCTGGGATTGGCTCTGCCGTACTTGTCTGAAGAGCACCTTCCCGGCGAGCTTAAGTATGGCCGGCAGCACCAGCAATGTCACGATGCCTGACAGGGCCATGATCGCACAGAGGAATATTCCAACTGTCTTGTATGGCATAAGGGGGGCGGCGAGCAACGGAAGAAAGCCGATGGCGATGACAAACACATTTCTGCTGATCGCTCTGGCGGGCTCGCCGAACATCACGCCGGCGCTAGTCTGCCAAGACCCAGTCTCAGCATAGCTTGCGCGTGCACGCTGCAGGAAATGTATTGCAAAATCGACCGCTATACCAAGCGTAAGGGCGCTGAGCACCGCGACCGGCATATCATAATCCTTGCCAATCAGACCAATCACACCGTAGATGACACCTATGGTTATCAGCAGCGGTATGACGCTGACGATGCCCCAGAGTGGCGAGCGAAACAGCACAGCCATCATCAGGAATACTATGATCAAGCCACCCATAAACGACTGGAGCATGCCCCAGACCATCTTGTCTTGCCAGACGGTGTTTATGTAGGTTAGGCCGGCCCAGTTGTATTTGAGCGGTACCGGCGGCGGATTGTCGGCGAAGAACTCATCCACTGTCTCCACCACCTTCTCCATGTCCTTGTTGTCACCACTGACGAGCTGCATCCAGATGTTAGCGTTCATGTAGTCATAGGTCACGAGGTGCCAGAGGTCATCCGGCTTGTGGCTGCTCTGGAACTGAAGCAGGCTATCGGCGACGGCACCTGAAGTGTCGGGTATTCGGTAGCTCTCGGGCTTGCCGTCGGTTAACTCTTGATAGACCTTCTTGACGACGTCGGCGACCGAGTTGCTTTTGCCGACCAGGCCGGCCTCTTCGAGGTGTCTTTGCAGTCCGCCGACATAGCGCAGGACCTCCGGTTGTTTGAACGGTTTCAGCCGCTCGCCTTCCAGCTCGAAGAAGCCAGCTACTTCATACCAGAGATCGACATCATTTTCGTCGGCGATATCGAGCTTCTCGGCAGCGAAGTCGTTCAACTTCGTGAGCAGTTCTTCCTTTGTTTGCTGCTGTGAGGCCTGAGCCGAAAGTTGCGCTTCGGTCTGGGCGGCGATATCACCGGCGCCAGTGAATTCGCTTTTCAGTTCGGATATCTTATCTGAGAAGCGCTTGCGAAGCTCGGTCATATAGGTGGTCGAAGCGCTTTCGTCCTCAGCCGGGCCGAGCACCAAATACGCCATATAGGTCCCGCCGAAGTGCTTGTTTAGCTCAATGTCGGCCTGGCGGATGGGATGGGTTTTGGAGAACCACTTGACCGGGTTGTCGTTTATCCGGATTTGCGTTATGCCGTAGATTGCTACCGCGGTCACCACGAGTATCAGCACGAGGATGGGTTTGGCCTTTGCGTAGGTGAAGCGGCCAGCCCAATTGAGCAGCCTTGCCAATCGGGTCTGTTCTTTCTCGCCGGTTTCTGCCAAGCCGAAGTTCTTCAGCGAGCTTTCCTTGATCATCATTATGTAGGCCGGCACGAAGGTGATAGTGCAGACCCAGGCTATCATGATGCCGACGGCGACGAACACACCGAAGACCTGCACCGGCGGGATGGGTGTCAGCGCCAGCGACGCAAAGCCCGCCGCCGAGGTCAGCGAAGTGTAAAGCATCGGCGTAAAGAGGTTGGCCATCACGTGACGGGTAGTTTCTTTCCTGCCTTTTTGCGGGGTGTACGCGTCGAAGAACTCCGAGAGTATGTGCACCGAGTCGACGACGGCTATCGGCATAAGGAAGATGGGTATCATCGAGCTCATTATGTGCACCGGATAGCCCAGCCCGATCAGCAGGCCCATCGTGGATATTACTGAGACCATTGCGACAATCATGGGCGAGATTACCAGTACGAGCTTGCGGAAGAAGATCAGCATCAGAACGAAGATTACAGCCATAGCCAGCGGAGCCGATATCGCCATCTGGATGAACATCTCGACGCCGAAGGTATCCTCGGCCACGGGCAGGCCCGTGATGTAATATTCTTCGTCACCTTGGAATTCGCCGATCTTGGCCATCAGCTGTTTGTATACGCGGTAGCTCAGGTCCTTGCTCGTCAGCGGCAGGTACAGGCAGATTGCCTTTGAGTCTTCGCTGACGAGCGTGCCTTTGAACATAGGGTTGGACATTGCCCTGTCCCGAACCTGCAAAGCCTCAGCTTGAGTCTGGGGCGGCTCCTTCATCAGCCATTCGAACTTGACCTCGCCTGGGCTGCCCTGGCCGATATGGTCTACGGTCGACGGAGCGAGCAAATCAACCTCGACGACGCCGACTTGCTTTTTAGGATCGTGCTCATCAGGCCATCGCAGAGTCTTGGCAAATTCTGTCAGCTCGTAGATCCTGGAAAGTGAGCCGGTGTTGAACACGCCGTTGGGGTCCTTGTCATTTACGATGCCGACCACGACAATGTCACTTAGGGCAAACTGGTCTTTGGTCCCGTTGTGAAATACTCTTACCGGCTCGTCGGTTGAGAGCATGTTCTCCGGATCCGTGTCAACTTTGATCAGAGGTATCAATGACCCCAGCACGACCGTCAGAACGACCATGAATACTGTGACCAACTTGTAGTGACTGGTAGAGTATTCCGTGATTCTCTCCTTGAGATCCATCTTCAGCCTCCCTTTCCAGTCTTGCAGTGACGTTGAACACAATCCAGTACGTCGATCACATTCGCATTCTCCACTCGATAGTAAACCTTCGCACCATCGCGCCTGGATGCGAGAACGCCCTTGTCTTTCATCAGGTTAAGCTGATGGCTGATAACCGCCTGTTTCTCACCTAAAGCCTCGACGATATCACCGACACACACCTCTCTGTCCCTGAGCAGCTCAATCACCTGCAAACGGACAGGATTTCCAATCGCCCTAAGAACATCTGCAACATGCTCAGCCGTTTCTTTCTTCATCGTGACTACTCCATTCCCAAATCGCCAATCTCAATAAGACACTGTTGGTCCGCTCCGTTCTGTCACTGGCTACCTCCCTCAAGCAGCCGATCCAGAACTGCTGCATATTCTGTCTCCGGCCGTAGCCCAACCATGCGTGTTATTTCCTCTCCGCCTTTGATGATCAACACCACCGGAATTGCCTGAACGCCATATTCCCGGGCCAGCTCAGGGGTCTCCTGAACATCCACTTTGCACACCGTCACCTTGCCAGCGTACTTCTCGCCAAGGTTCGATAGAACCGGCAGCAAGGCACGACAAGGCGGACACTCATACGAGAAGAAATCCACCAGAAATACCCCTTCCCCTTCGACGACCCTGCTTTGAAAATCTGACTCAGTCTCAATCTCGATAACCGTTTGCTTTGCCTCAGCAGAATGGCCCGTAAGCTTTTCCTGCGGCTCATGAACCTTTCGTTCCTCGGTTCGCCCACCCGCGGACACCATCACAAATAGAATTGCCATCGCCGCACCGTAAACAGCTCCACGATAAGGGTTTGCCGTCAGAGGACATGCACCCGTCGAACACTTGCCAAAATGGCCCAAAACAGCCCCTGCGACACCACCAATAAGCACACCTAATAGCACCCGAATAATCATCGATCGCTCCGATTCATTGACTAACACATCGATTGATATTTATATATACATATATATCAATATATGCATGATCCAGATAGATTGTTCGCCAATTTCCGCAGTTTTTCAGCACTTGTTGCAGATGGAACGGCGTGTATTTTGTCGCGGACGGCCCTCACGCGATGAGGAAGGCTGCAAGCTGCATACCTTGGATGGGCGGAGCAAGGGTGCACAAGGCAGCGTTTGGGCAGCATCATAGGTGCCTGTATGAAAGGCATAAGCCATTTTCTCACAATTAGTTAGGAAAACCTGGTTCGGCCCGCAAACTGGAGATTACAGATTCGAATCCTGCCAGACCCAATTGAAGAGACGACCACCATCCTTCAACGCAATCGCTTGTGCCAAGCAGAACAAGTTTCTACAGCCCCAGACAGAAGTTCGAGAAGATCTGCCAGTTACTCGATTTCCTCGACATCCAATCGCAAGCGTTTCATGCAAAAGGCTTTACGGGACTTCCCGACGTCCGCCCGGCCCACCTTTTGAATGGTGCAATTGTCTCTTCGGCTCGGCTGGGACTCGCAAACCAGCGCCTGCCGTCACGTTTCCTCTGTACGGAACACTCATCGATAGTTCAGCATTTCCCCTGCGGTCTGGTGGCCGGTTGACAAGGGCATGTGCAATTGGCTTGACTCTTGCCCCGCCGGTTTTCTACAATGCTATTGTCTTTCGTCACAATCCCGAAGGCTTATTTGTGCCGGTATGCCTCGGCAAGCGGGAGAAACCGCTTTACATTCGGAACATTATGGAGATCTGGTCTAAACGCGTTGTTCTGTTGGGGCTTGCAGGACTTCTGCTTGCGTCCGCGAGCGACCCCCCGGTTGTGGACCTTGATCTCTTTCACGAGCTCGCGTTGATTCGTGAAGCGCTTTTGGAAGGCTCAATTCCCCGAGCAGACGTCTTCTCGTATGTCCCCACAGTCGAGCCGACGGTTCATCATGAGTGGGGTACGGGGGCGCTTCTATACCTGATAACGGTACGAAGCGGTCTGGGGGCCGCCGGATTGATACTCACCAAGCTTGCACTTGTGGCAGCCATCGGCGTTGGGTGTTATCTTTTTGCCAAGCGTGGCGGCGCCGGGATTGCGGTCATTGGGCCGCTCGCAATCATAGCTACAATTTTGGCGTCAATGGCTTTCACAAACGTACGTGCACAGCTCTTTACGTTGTTGTTCCTCGTGGCGCTGCTGCTTTTTCTGCAGGAGGATCAATCCGGCAAGCGGTGGTGGATTGGCGCATGGCTACCCCTGTATGTGGTTTGGATTAATCTTCATGGGGGCGCTACAGTGGGCCTGTTCTTGGTCACACTCTATGGCTTTGAGCGTCTTGTGGCCGAGGTCATGGGTGGAGCATCGATATGGACGGCATTCCGCCAGGTAAGACATTTGGCTATCGTAGCCGGGCTGATGATGGCCTTGACATTAGTGAACCCGTACGGCGCCGGCTACCTGTCTTATGTGTGGCGTGCGGTTTCTATGGATCGCGCGCAGTGGGTTCCGGAGTGGTTTCCAATGTGGAAGCTGCGCGATCCCGGTAGTCTCAGTATGATACCGCTTTTCATCTTGTCTTTGATTATCGCGGCGTACTCAGTGAACCGGAGCAGACAGTATCGTGCACCTGGTGTGCTTTTCCTGCTCGCAGCAGCCTGGCAGGCTATTGTGCATTTTCGTCATCTATCGATCTACGCTGTGGCGTGGATTTGCATTACGCCAGCATATCTGGAGAACACTGGACTTGGGCGGGCGATGAAAGCCACGTGGGAGAACAAACGCCGTGTCTTGACCGCAATATGGGCAATCATATTGATTTTCACATTTGGCTGCGCGATATGGCGAAAGTTTTGGCATTTGCGAATCCCCGCTGTTCAGGACCCGAAATGGCCCGTTGTGTATCCTGTCGGTGCGGTTGATTACTTCGAACAACAGGCATTCAGAGGCAATGTTATGGTGCCGTTTGAGGTTGGGGCATACGTCTCCTGGAAGCTGCATCCGAATATCAAGGTGAGTGTGGATAGCCGTTTTGAAGCGGCCTATCCCGTTGAGTGGGTGGTGGAAGTCGCCATGTGCTACGCGGGCCGAAATGGCTGGCGGGAAACGCTCACTCGTTACCCAACCGATGCCGTCCTGGCGCCTCGCGGGGGGCCGCTTGAGAACCTGCTCGAGCAGTCGAGCGACGAGACGACGACGGCAGACGTAGTCTCTTGGCGAAAGGCTTACGTGGATGACGGATACTCTGTTTTTGTGCGGGCGGAAATGGCGGATCGCCTCCCATTCGTGAACCGCACGGGCAAGCAGATAACTGGTTCGTTCCCTTGAGCAGCTTCACCGGCTCTTCACAGACTTTGTTCGACACATTGCCTTGCGACTTGGGCAAGCGATCTGTGTGCCGGACACACTACCCGCGGGCCAACTTTGTCAGTATTCCATTGACCTTGGCTTGTATCCTGAAGCACCACAAGATGGCGAAAATAACTGTCATAGCTATGCCAAAAAGGAGGCCAATTTGCAGCACTACGGAATTCTTATCTATTAGTTGCAGAAGGTACTCGTTCTGCTTCTTCTTCGAATGCAGTTGAGCGAGGGAAACCGTTCTTTCACGGATCAAGTTACGGTTGGTCGCCCTTCTGTCTTCCAGCACTCTTCTGCGAGCCCACAGTTCTTCCACCCGCGCTTGCCCCATGTCTGACCACCGTGCCTGTGTTGCCCAAAGACTCGTTTCGTCGCTGCCTTCCGTGAACACCTGCTCGGATTGCGCAACGCGAGCCTCCAACGCATCCAGAGTTTCGATTTGGTTGCTATCCGCCACCATGTCCTCGGAGAGCGACTGCAATTCTGCCTCCAAGGCGGCTACATTGCCATCCAACTGTTGCTCCTCGCACTTGAGGCATCCGCGGAAGACGAACACCGCAACGGGCCCAATGACGAACACGATGAGACACAGGTAGAACATGGCCCGGTAGAAGTTTGGGCTGTCATATAGTTTCCCCGCACCCTGGATGCCCGACATCTCCATTTCTTGCTCCTTTAGCTCCAGATAGTTATTCTAAGCCTTTATAGTACTAACGACTGCTCTTGACTATGGCGACGATCAATCCAATGCAGCAGCCGTCAAACCTTCTGCGCCGGTGCGCGATTTTACCCCTTAGCGCCACATCATGCAAGATATCCCACCGGACCTTCCAAGCCTGGGTTGTGCATGCGTCGAAGACCACATTTATTCACAGCACCGCCATATTGTACAATAATCCCTGCGACCCGCGACAGATTCCCCCCAAAAAAAAGTTGTTTTTCCAGAACGGACCCATTAGACTTTTGTCAGTTTGCAGGTTGGTTGTATAGTGTGATGTTCGGGCGACATCGACAGTCTGTTGAAAGGAGCGGAGAATGAATCGCAGAATTGATTTGCTTGGTTCGTTGGCGCTGTCCGTAGCGGTTCTGTCCCAGTTGGCCGTGGCCGCCCCGCATATCGGTATCCAAGAGTACGCCGCGGTGATGGATGATGTGGCCAAGAAGGCTAAGGCCTATGGCCAGGTGGTCGTATTGCGAGCTTTCGACGTGGAACTGAGAAACGTCGTGAAGCAAGTGCCTATCTTCTCAGTACAGTACGCCGGGGGTCATCATATGGAGGGCGCACGCGATGATCCAAACCGTGTGGAGGCCCGGGCCAAGTGCATCGCCGAGCGTTTGGCGCATGCTTGGACACTGCTCGACCATGGCGGTGAACTGCGCATTGCGGCTGACGACTGGCGTACATGGAGATTGGGCCGCCGGGGCGAGACCCAAACACACAAAGCCATCTACGTCCGGAGTCCGGCCGCTCGGCAAGAGCCGCTACGTATCATGACGATCTACCCGGAGGACGTCACAGGATATCCATGGGTGACCACCGAGGAGTCGTTGGCCGAATACATAACAACTCTTATCAGGGCTCACTATCTTCTGTTCTGGAAGAATGAGATCGACATCAGCCAGTATGAGGCACTGAGGATTGACGGTACGCGCGAGGGGAAGATCTTCAAAGAAATCGCGGTTCGCGCGCTTGAAATGGCCAAGTTGAAGGAGCAACAGAGGCTCGATGATGAGGTACTTCGTGATGCCTTGGCTCGCATAGCTCTGCCACAGCGTGAACGACTATACAGATTGGCGATGACCCCACCACCCGACTGGGAGTCTTCGCCACGGTAGAAACCGGTGTCACTTTGAATGGGAGAATAGTGCTCATGAAGAACAACGTAGCTTTAGTCACGTGTGTAGTCTGCTTTGTCCTTCTGCCCCTCACGTTCTACGCGGGCTGTGAAGAGCCTGCTACCACGGGAGAGGTTGACAAGCTCGTTTCACCCTCTTTTGAGATAGGTAAGAAAGCTGCTCAGGACTACATTGCCAATGCAGTATCCGACTATGAGCTCGTTCTTGAGTTGCATGAACTTGACGCTGGCGGTAGAGAACATTTTCTCCGAGGCTTCGCGGCAGCATTCGGGGAGGCTGGACGGGACAGAGAAGGAACGAGATACCGTAGCGTCTTGGAAGAGTCTGTGCGCGGTAGTCAGTTCACAACTGGTAGGGAAACAGGGTCAAAGCATGCGCAAAAGTCCACGACTAACGCTCAGGTGCAAGGCCTGATTCAAAATAGTCTGGGCGTATCTTCAGGTGTGGCACTGGGGTGGAAAGCCGGCTACATCAAGGGTTTTGCGGCGCAGAGAGTCACAGAGACTGCGGCAGGAGGTGTGGTCAGCGAAGAGGCCGTGCAAGGGCTTTACCGGGAAGCCGCAGCTACTTACAATGCTGTGAGATCCGCGATCGGGCAATGACGCGACTCGCGATCGAGTACTTCGTTTGCTTATAGAGAGTAACGGGTGCTATGGGCCGATTCGATCCGTTCTGCCGCGAAGTGACGCGCAAACTCTCTTAACCGTTGGACGTAGAGCGTTCGCAAGGAAGCATCTGCCTATTGATGGCGCGGCACCCTGCGTATCCGCAAGACAAATCCCATACCATCACTAGCCCGCATCATCACAGAAGTCCGGTCTTCTGCACAAACGCGGATGCTGAGCATGCCTGCCGGTGGTGATCAATTCGTCACTACCTTACCTGTGCCCGCGTCTTTTCCGGCCTCACGGAGGACTTGCAGATTATGCTTTGCCTGATCCTCCGGCATCACACGTGTCAGCGATGAGAGTGAGTCGTCGTAACGTCCCATCAGGCCCTGTGCTACGGCGACATTCGCTTGATACCGCGCGTTACGAGGTGCCATTTCGGCGGCTCTTGTAAAGTAAACCAAGGCCTTCTCGTAATCCCTTTGGATGAGCCAGCACATTCCAAAGTTGTTCAACAATACAGGATCCCGCGGGTTGATCCGGAGAGCCCAGGAGAGAACCTTAGCTGCCTGGCTCACCCGCCCATGCCGCATCTGAAGTTCTGCAAGACCATTGTACGCCGGCACGAAACGCGGGTGCTCCCGTACACATCTCACGAGAACGAACTCACACTCCGCGTCCTTGCCTTGGGTCGCAAGGATATCAGCCATTGCGTAAAGCGTCCTCGCCGTGGGGAGACGGTCGCCATGATCCTGAAATTCGGTCTTTGGCCGCCCGAACCGCGAGGTTCTACCCGAGCCAACTTGGCTGGATTCTGAACAGCCGGCGGCGCAAAACACGCAGACCGCGGAACTGCCTGAAAGAAGCAGCAGCCAGGTCAAGGTAGTCAAATGAGTGTTCTTCGTCATCTCATCCCCGTTATTCTTGAGGTTCCCGTTGTAGCAGACGTGGTTTCTGGTCTCTTCTGCAAGATTGTCACAACTCTCTCTGAGGCCATGCCGGGTCCCCCGGGCATGCCGTCCGAAATGCCGACTCGTCCGATATCTACACCCGCATCCTTCAGTTTCTCGATGACTCTGCTAACGCGAGGTTCGTAGAGTTCTACGGGAGCGTTGCCCCTTCGAATATTGAGGACACCGGCGTGTTCGGCAAAATGCTTCGCCAGCACATCGAAATCTCGCTGGCCAAGTTCGTTAAGCTCTGCTCCATTCCTCACAAAATGATAAGGAAACAGAGTATGTTGAGCTATAACTGCGTTTTCCATTTGGATGTTGTTGAGCGCATCGATGAGTTTGGGATCTATGCGTTCCCTTTCCGGGTTCTCGCTGACACTCTCGCGGCATCCGAATGCTAACACGCAAACGAGGCTAATGATCGCAATGTTCCACAGTCTCATAAAAAATCTCCTTTCTCAAAACTTGCCTCCATATCCGGGCGACAGAAGCACAGTTGGCCATCAATAAAAGAAAATCATGCGAGCTATATTCATTGCGGCCGGTCCCACCGTTATTACCAAGACCGCTGGAAAGATGAACAGCACCATCGGTATAATCAGCTTCACCGCTATCTTCTCAGCATTTTCTTCTGCTGTCATTCTGCGTTCTTCTCGCATCGAGGCGGCAAACTCTCGCAGTGCAGCGGCGACGCTCGTGCCAAACCGTTCGCTTTGGACAAGTATGGCAGCCAACGAAGACAGTTGCTCCGCTCCCGTACGAGTTGCCATATTTCGCATCGCCTCTGTCCTGCTGGTTCCAAGGTGCATCTCGAAGTTGCTCAGATCCATTGCGCCTGCCAAAACGGGGCTTACACTGTGAATCTCATCCGCAACCATATTCCAGGCCATGTCCAAGCCTATTCCTGACGAAACACATATCTCAAGTAAGTCCACAACATCGGGCAGATGCTGGCGGACTTCCTCACGCCGCCTTCTCTCCCGCAGCACGACTATGAGATTGGGGATAAAGAATGGGATGAGCCCGGCGAGTGAAATCAGCCATGTCTTCCTCAGAATGCTGCCATCCCGCGGTATCACCAGAGCCGCGGCAATCGCCAAACCAAAGACAAACAGCAATATCTTCATTCCCGTGTAGACAGCAGGGGCACCCCTGCTTAGATAGCCTGCACGGATGAGTTGCTCCCACAAGCTGGTACTGGCGTGGCCGTGAGAAACGAAATTGCCAATACCCTCAATAAGCCGTAGCAAGCGCGACTCCGTAGGCAGCTCCGCCTGAACCGTTCCTGCTGAAGCCTCGCTCTGAAATCTCGCTTGCAGGGCCTTTTTTCTTCGTTGGTGCACGAAGAAAAGAATCGCGGTGCCAACAAACGCCACAGCAACAAACGATAATATCGCGACCAGTATTTCAGGGCTTGTGATATCGATATTCACCGTTTTCATCAGTTCTGTGAGCATGAGTCACCAACTCAAATTAATACTTTAACACCGAAATCTTGCTCATCAGCCAGGCGCCGAATAGGACGCTACCTGCAGTTATCGCTAACATGCATCTGCCACTCCATGTAGTGTAGAACTGGATCATGTACTCTGGAGCCAATATGTTTAGAAGGACGAAGAGTATAATTGGTATAGCTATTAGCAGCTTCTTGCTCATTTGCGTCTGCGCGGTCAGTATGCGAACGCGGCGATTCAATCTCATTCGCGCCCTCATTATCGATGCCAGACTGTCCATCAACTCCGCCAGATTACCTCCACTGCTCAACTGTATGGTAACGGCTGTAGCGAAGAGTCTCAGATCCGCGTTCCGATTGCTGTCTGCTACTCTGCGGATTGAGTCTTGGAGATCAAGTCCAAGAGCTTGTTCTTGGCAGATTTGGGCAAAAACAGTCTGCATTGGCTCGTCGATTTCTTCCGAAACTAACTGGAAAGACCCGGCTAACGGATGTCCCGCACGCAGAGCACGTGCAGCTATACCGAGCGAGTCCACAAACTGTCTCTCAAACAGAACAACCCTCGCTGAAATGCGTCGTTTGGTGTACGTCCAGAAAACAGCTACTACGGCACCTGACGCAATCAGACCAAACAACACTACGCCAGTGAGCACATATGTGACCGTGAAGGCCAGACCGGTGACCCCAGCTAACGCCAGAAGGACAACTTGCACCGGCGCCTTCCACGCCGCGGCCGCTCGCAATTGCTCCAAGCGGTCGCCCAGAGTTGGCTTCTTCGCGACGGTGGGTTGCCGCCTGGCTTGGTACTCATCCCGCCATAGTTGCAGCACCTGGGATCTTTCTGCTCGTACGCTTCCGAGCCCCAATCGTATTCGTACCTCCTTGCGACGCTTGGCATATTGTATCACCCAAAGCATAACACAGATACACCAGGCCGAGAGGACAAGACCGAAGACGGCCACCCCGAAGATCACATTCAGCATATCTTGTGTATTCATGAGTGTCTCTCACGCCACCTCATTTCAGCACAGAGGTGGGTACCTCACGCCGGCCCAGATTAGCCGTGGCCAAAGGTTTCAACTCCAGAACTTCTTTCGCTTTGGTGTTTCAGACTCGTTTCCTTCTTCCTCGTCGACCTCCTCCGCGGTTTTCTCGGCCCTGACCAAAGCACGACGCTGGAACATATCCGGGGACATCTCTACCCCGTGGGCGCTCAGCCTGGTCAAGAGTCGCGGGCGAACTCCACAAACCTCAAACTCTCCAAAGGCATTCCCGCTTTCATCAACACCCCGCTGATTGAACCGGAAGATCTCATGCAGACAGATTGTGTCGCTCTCCATCCCCGCGATCTCCATGATCTGCGTGATCTTGCGGCCTCCGCCTACCAACCGAGTCACATGAATCAGTACATCCAAAGCAGAGCTTATCTGCTCGCGCATGGCGCGCACGGGATAATTCATCCCAGACATGCTGAACATATTCTCGATGCGTCGCAAAGCATCTCTGGGATTGTTCGCGTGCACGGTGGTCATGGAGCCTTCGTGTCCTGTGTTCATCGCCTGGAGCATGTCCAGTGTTTCTTGGCCACGAACCTCGCCAATGATGATTCGGTCCGGCCGCATACGCAGGCTGTTGCGGAGCAGATCACGCTGAGTGACTTCCCCCTTGTTTTCAATGTTTGGAGGCCTCGTCTCCAAACGCACAACGTGCTCTCGCTGCAATTGTAGCTCTGCCGCGTCTTCTATTGTCACAACACGTTCACCGGACGGGATCCATCGAGACATGGCATTCAGCAACGTCGTTTTGCCTGAGCCCGTTCCTCCGGAGATCAATATGTTCATCCTGCATTGCACGCAAGCCTCTATGAACAGAGCCATTGCTTCTCTCAAAGCGCCTATGTCGACCAGTCGCTCCATGTCGAGTGGGTTGGTGCCAAAACGCCGGATGCTCAATGAAGGCCCGTCGAGAGCCAGCGGCGGTACGATTGCATTGACTCGGGAGCCGTCCGGCAGACGCGCATCAAGCATGGGAGTGCTCTCGTCGATTCTACGCCCGACATTGTCGGCAATTCGGCGGATAACTCGCAAAAGATGGTTATCATCGAGAAAAGTGGTCTCCGTTAGCTGAAGTCTGCCCTCCCGTTCTATGTAGACTTTATGGGGGCCGTTGACTAAGATATCACTTACAAGGGGATCACGAAGAAACTCATCCAAGGGTCCAAAGCCGAATATCTCATCCATAACTTCGCGAATCAGCTGTTGCTTCTCCGGCCCCGAAAGGGGGAACCTCTCTTCCCGCAGCAAGGCGTTCAATCGATCGGCGCATTCCGCATGCAACTTCTCGATTGGAGCCCGCCGAGCTTCGTTTAGGTCCAACACCTCGAGCAGCCTTCGATGCAACCTTGCCTTGATGTGTAAAGCTGTATCCACATCAGCACGACGATTATCTGAGCTAACACCTTGCATTGCTCTCTTAAGCACGTTTGTGACCCTCGCTCACCTAATTGCCATTTTCCGTCCAACGATGTATCCTGGCTGCAAGCTTTTTGAAATCGCGCCGCAGACCCGATCCCCGGGCGACCTTGGCCAAAGGTTGCCCTCGATTAATGCTCTTCATTGCTGTGGACCAATCACTCCTTATCCGGTACATGGAATTTGTACCTATGACGCGTTTGCCATCCTCCAACTTCAAGAGCGGGCCACGCCTTCTGACACGGTTTGCCAAAGGCAAAAGCCGCTCAGCTGCGATTCCGCTGTCAGCAAACAACGACATTACCGACCGTGAGAAGGTCACGTCTTTGACTGTAAGTTGAAACACAACCACCGCAAATCGACTCACCGCTGCCAGATCTGCCGCGATTTGAGCGGGCACACGAGGAGCGTCAACCACAACATACCTGTAGGATTCTCTGCAAGCTTCCAGTGCCCTCGTGAGATTTTCGTAGTTCAGCGGTTGAGACCGATCGGCCTCGGCGCTGGCTGGGCTCAGCAGTACGTCCAAACCTTCCACATGACTGATCGCGCTGGATTCTATCAGATGCCTGTCAATAGGGGGCTGGCGGCCCAGAATATGACCGATGCCGTACCGCCCTGTGATTCCCAGGTGGGTTGACACCGATCCGTAGCACTGATCCAAATCCACTATTAGTACGCGGTTGGATGATGCCAGTCTTAGTTCGTTGGCGAGGTTGATTGCCACAGTCGTAGTACCACAGCCACCACTGCAAGAGAACACCGACACAACGTCGCCCAGCACTCTGGTCGTCTCCGTCTCATGAGAAAGCAGCCGCTGCAAAACCTTGTCGAGTTCAGATGCTATAGAGCTCTTGCGCAAGAAATGCCTCGCTCCTGCCTGCATGGCTTCCAGCGCCAGCTTCTCACTAAAATCCTTGGAAAGCACTATGCAGCGCATCCCCGGGTGGGCTGCCGCGACCTTACTAAGGTCACACAGGACGCGAAGAGGATCGTGATCAATATCGACCACCACCGCTGCTGATCCAGCGGCCGTGCGCGACTGGGACAGGCAAGCTCTAAGTTCCGCAATGTCCTTGCAGACATTGGTAGAGACAATTGACGAACTCGATTCCAAAGCCGAGCACACGGTACTCGCTGTCTCCTCATCTCTCGTCACTAACAGCACATCCGTTGATCGCATGCAACAGTATCTCCTTCTACTCGGTTATTTTCCCGTGGGCGTACGAGGCCATGCCGTTTCCGACGAATCACTTCTTCGCCCTTGGTTCATTATCATTCCACTCTCGTCCACCGTGGCTTATCTATATGGCCGGCAGGTCCTGTGGATGATACCACCACCACGGTAGTTCCCCCTTATAGCTGCCGCTGGTCTCAGGAACCGCCTCCTTCCTCTTCATAGGAGTGGGGGCAGCCGTAGGTTCCGGGGCTGTTCCATCTGGACTAGGAAGGATTGGTCTGTCATAGGAATCCCATGCTCCGGGCCCCACGAGCCCGCCAAGCCCCATCTCCTTGAGCCATTGGGCACTGGCCGGGTCAATCCTCGCGGGCTCCTTGCCTTCCAGTCGTCCTTCAATATACAGTTCCCAATCGTTGGGAACTGTGTGTAGGAATCCGGGAGTAGGGGGCGGCGTGGCCGCAGAGATCGGCTCAACGAGTGACGCCGTTACTAATATGACCAACTCCGTCTCGTTTTCTGTGTACCGTACGGAGCGAAACAGGGGGCCAAGCACCGGCAAAGTGCCCAAGCCAGGTATTCGAGCAACTAGTGCCCCGTTTGTGCGTTGCAGTAGACCCGCCATGGCGAAGGTCTGTCCGCTCTTAAGCTCCAGCGTTGTCTCGACTTTTCGCGTCACCAGTGCTGGCACTTCGAAGCCCTGAACGACGACAGCCCCAACCTCGGTCAACTCACTTACCTCTTGAGAGGCAAGCAAGCGAATGCCTCCGTCGCCGAGAACGACCGGCCTGAACAGCAAGCGAATACCGTATTGTTTGTACTCGATCGTGACAGAGGTTCCCGCGCCGGCTCCCCCACCGCCTTGCACTACCGGAATCGGAAACTCTCCACCAGCCAGGAAATCGGCCTGTTCCCCGCTCAGCGCCACAAGCGTCGGGTTGGCCAGGATCCTCATATACTGGTTTTCTCCAAGGGCCCGCAGAAATATCTCCAAATCAGCCTCTGGAAAGCCACCGAAGATCGTCACAAGCGGGCCTGCCGTTACGCCCTGGGGAAAACCAAAGCCCGAGCCCAACGGACCTGCAGGAGGACCGATATCAATTGATGGAACCAAGGCGCCCCCTGTCGAGGAACCTGTGCGTAGACCGAAAAAGTAAGCGTCGTCCGTGTCGAAGGCGTTTATGCCCAGGGCCCGCAGTGCTCTTCGACTCACCTCCGCCACGCGAACCTGCAACTGGACCTGCTGCACACCGGCCACACTTGTCATGTCCGCATAGGTAACTCCGACCTTCTCCAGGTACTGACGGAGTTGGGATGCTTCGTCCACGCTTCGAAACAGCCCTCTCACGATCAGTACCTCCCGTGAGTGGCTAACTTCTAAGGACGCAGTGGGAAATAGCTCCTCGATGGTCTGCCTGATGGGTTCAGTATCCAGGATAACCAGAACTCGCCGCTGCCAGATCTGCTGCTCGTTCTCGCTCCAAAGGATCAGATCTGTCGAGCCGACTTTGAGGCCTTGGAGCAGAACCTGATCGGGAGTTAGAACCTGCACATCAGCTATTGTAGGGTCTGTCACGGCTACGCGGACCGTGGGCCACGGTGGTTTCACAACGACGGATCTCCCTGTAATCACGACTATTTCCTCTCCATCGATCGAGGGCCCGCTAGGATCTGCGTTCACATTATAGGGCCATAAGAGACCGATCACCAAAACGATGGCACATAGCCGCCACTTCTGAGAACCGAGTGTTCTGACTTTCTTCTCTCTGCAATGCATGTGTCGTCCCTCCATATTTGGACGCCAATAACACCAGTTAACGATCATCATCACTCCTTGGTTATACTGAGTCCCGGCATCTATCTGCCATTTGTCACGCCGGCGACTTCTTACTCTTCGACATCGAGTTCCTTATCCTTGACTTCGCGACCACGAATCACTGTCACCAGCCAAGACGAACGCTTCTGGGCCGGGCTCTGATCAAGCTGACCCATAGCTTCAGTGGGCGTTTGAACCGCTCGGCCTGAAGCTTCTCCCTCATCTTGCGAACTGTCTAACTTCTGCCGTAAAGACGACACGTCGTTGGGATCACCCAACATCACTCCTTCAAGCTGCGCTGCCAGGGCCACCGGGTCCAGTGCGGAGCCCATGTGTGCCAGCCGCCCTTGACTCAGAACGGTTGCGTCAGTAGGGACCGGCTTTTTGTCCAGAGGGTTGCGCATTGCCAGTGATATTTTGCCGTGCTGCGTCACCAGCTGCAGGGCCTCAGCCTGCTTCGAATCCACCATCAAGGTCACTGACAGATTCATGCCGGACGTCCTGTAAGAATCGTCACCACGTCCTTTTTCCGATGTCGCCTTCGTTACGACGGTGGTGTCCTCCACAGCCAAGACCTGAATCCCTCGCAAAAGCGTCGTTGAGATTGCTTCTCCTCGCTCGGATGAGCGTAGGTCGAATGCGGCCAGAACATCTACGACACAACCCGGGTATAGCAATCCCCCCGACACGGCGCGTCCCGGAACGGTAACGGTGAACGCCCGCATGCCCTCGCGAAGCGTCGCTGCTAACTGGGCGCCGCTTCCATCCGAGACAAAACACGACGTGGCCAGGATCTGGCCTTCGACCAGCGGCACGGCGAGAATCTTGCCGATGGCCTGCACCGGGCTGGTAAGATAGCCCTCCGGCAGATCCTGCTTCGGGGCGCTGCCCTCCGTAACGTGTGAGGACGCGAGCACCGACGCCGCGGGCAAAGAAGTTGCGGCTACAAGAACCTCCACCTCCGGAGGCGCCTCCGCAGGTCCACTATTTCCGCGCAACGCACCGACGAGAACAGCGGCCGAACCTGCTGCCAGCACCCCTAACACCAACAATATTACAACTGCTAATTTCATTTTCTTCTACTCCCCGCAGGCTGCCTGTTAAGCAGACCCGCTTGGTCAAACACCTTCCTTGGCCATAGTAACGGTGGCCCGAAGGTACTCCGGCGTCGGGAACAGCGACGGGGCGTTGACAATGAGTATGTCTGAACACGGCACCTGTATTTGGACGAGAATGCCGGCCCGTCCATCCGGCAGAGTCGTGTCAGATAATGTAGGAGTGTAGACCGGCAAGCCCCCGGCAATCATCAACCCGTCGATGATAGCCAGGACTTCGGCCTCTGTCGCATCCTCAAGTATGCCGATCCGCGCCCCCTGTCGGGCTGCGTTCGTAACCAGTTGTGCCTTGAGGAACAACCACCCGTATTCGATAGCTCCCAGTGTAAGTATCAGGAGCAGTGGAAACACGATTGCAGCCTCCACAACGGCTGTGCCCCGGTAGCGTCTCTTATTCTCTCTTCTCGTTTTCACCATAACCAGACCCCTATTGCTCCCACACAAACGCCCGCGAATATGGCGACACCATAGGGAACTGTCGCCGAGCTTCTCCCCTCGACTATTTCCTCGGGCGTGTCCTTAACCAGGCAGTAGCCTTTGGGGCCACTAATCAGCGCCACCATAAAGCTGTAGGTCCACACAGACACGTTGCGCACGACCGCGCCAAATCGCCCACTGGCAATCGCCTTGAACACAGCCAAGAGACATCCCGCCGCCGCCACGCAACACAAAACCACAAAACCTTGCGCGAGGCCAAGCCACGCCCCCAGAGAGCCCATAAACTTAGCGTCACCGGCTCCGCCCTGGCCAAGCACAAATAGCAGTACGTAAGGCATCGCAAGCAGGACCGACGCGGCAATCGCCTCGAACAGACCTGCAAGGCCTCCAAACCAGGCCGCCTGTGCGTACCCTAAGGCCAAAAAAGGCAGCGTGAGCACATTGGGGATGCGCCGAGACCGCAAATCGAATAGGGCAGCCGCGAGTGAGGCGCCGGTTACGGCACCCCACTGCAGCATAGTAATCTTCGCGCCAAGAACGAGGATGGACACGTCTCTGCGGCCCCCCCCGAGCTTAGGTACCCGAGATACTCGTCCAAAGCGCCTGGAACTTTCCAGTCACCCAAGGGCCAATCAAGATAATGAAAGTGATTGCCCCGACGGCGATTATGCCGATGATAATGGCCCACTCCAGCGTTTCGGTACCCTTCTCATCTTTGAGAAATCTCAGCCAGTTTCTCATCTGTCACTCCTCCAAATCACTTGAACTCCAGTTTCACTTCTCGCTATACGCGCGGCGCCACACGCACCACCTATCAAAATTGAGCCTCCTTGCCTCTGTTATCCCGCATCCTTGGGAAGTCAAACCGTCATGTATTATCGCCTATGTGGACGTCTATGTCAAGCAAAATCTGCCATCTCATGAAAGAATTTTGACATTTTCAACCCTCATCCGTGAAGTGGACGTTTCGAGGAAGACTGGGCTTATCGCGGCTGACAAGCGCCGGGAACCGCCGATTCCTCCGCGAGATTTTGTCAAAAACTGTTTGGGGAACGAAAAAAACACTTGACAATCCCTGCCACAACCCGTATGTTAGGATACAACCGGATTCAAAAGGGTGATAATCAGGACATTCAAGCAAGGAGGAGGCCAAGATGCTGGGGTTTGGTAACAATCAGCTCGGACGCGCAGAATGGGGTACAACTACTATGGGGGTAACATCCGCGCGCGGGCATTGGCGAAACGCGCAACGGAGAGGGACTGAAGTTGCTGCTTTGAGTAGATGTCGGTCAAGAGGATTTGCGATCGTTTGGGTCGCTATTTTCCTGCTGCTGATGCTTCTAATAGTGGGCTTGAGCCTGGATACGGCGAAGGTGGCTATCGTTGCCCATCAGCTTCAAAATGCGGCTGATGCCGGCGCGCTCGCCGGCGCTCAACATGTGAAATTTGACGAGGTAGCGGCTAGGCAGTCTGCCATCACGGTAGCGGCCGGAAACTTGGCCGACAGTGTACCTGTCACGGTCCTCGATAATCCAAGCAACGATCCGAACGGCGATGTGGTCCTCGGTCGCTACTTCAGACAGAGTCGGACATTTGAGCCGAATTTGGCCAAAGCTAATGCCGTCAAGGTTGTCACCAGGCGGATTGAGGGTGGGCCGGATGGTCCAGTGCCCCTGGCTTTTGGATCCATTGCTGACGTCAACACCGTCGGCGCCTGGCGATATGCGATTGCAATAGGCCTGGGGTCGGGTGGAGCAGGTCTCATTGCGCTTGCCCCCGATGGCACGGGACTGCGAATCACCGGAAGCGTCTTGGTGGATGTGAACGACGGCGACATCCAGGTTAATTCCGAGCTTGAAGCACGCAAGTGGGCCGTGCTGGTCGATGGTGGCAGCTTCAACTCGGGTTGCGATGAACTCAACGTGTGTGGCCTGGTTGATCCCGGCTTCGACTGGACGTCGGTTGACTATCCGGTAAATCAGCACGCCCTGCCGATTCCGGACCCACTTGGCCATCTTGACCAGCCTGCCCCACCGCTGCCCCCTCTGACCAGTTGGGGCAGTGATACTGTCATATATGACCCCAACACGATGGTAGGCCCGCAGGTGCTGCAGCCCGGATACTATCCGGGAGGCTTCAGCCTGTCCGGTGGCACCTGGATTCTGGAGCCCGGATTCTACGCGCTGGGCGGCGGAAGTAGCGGCGGTGGTAATCCGCCGGGCTTGGTGATCGGCGGCAGTACCATCTTCACTGGTGACAACGTACAGTTTTTCGTTACGGCGTCGGATACTGGCGTGTATGGCCAGGTCGACATCGGGGGCTCTCCCGTTCTCCACATTACACCACCCGGTCACCCCGACATAATAGACGGGACGCCGGGCGTTAGCATATGGCAGGACCGCAACAATACCAACGAGGCACGCATCATCGGTACGAGCGACTTTGACCTGCAGGGTACGCTCTATTTTCCGACTTGTCCCGTCGAGCTCGGTGGAGACGGTTTCGAGGCAGGCAATCAACTCATCACATATAGACTCTGGATCCACGGCAATGGACGGATCGGCATCAACTATGACGGGCGGAACCGGAACTGCAGTTACAAGTCCATGCTCGTGGAGTGAGTATCTGAAAGCCTGACTTTAATGGTGAGCGGCCGGAGAACGGAGAGATGGCCAAAAAATACACCTTGCTGAGATCCCAGAAGAACCGTGTCTTTGAAATCCTTCGGGAAGAGGGCTTGGAGCCGGCCGACTTTAAGTGGGTCAAAGTCAACTCAGGCGGCACCATCATCGTCTCGAAATTAGATTATCGCGACGGTACCTATTACTTTCAGTTCAGCTGGTACGAATTGAACTCTTGGTGCGTAGCTGCACCTGGCAAGTACAGAGCGATGGAGTACGAGCATCCACGGAATTGGAGCGAGCACGAGGTCTGTTTCAGAAACTGGACTCGCTATCTGAAACGAGAGATCAACGCCCCTGATCTCTGGACCGACATCGAGAAATACAGGCTGCTTTTTTCATCTACGCTTTCCCAACAGTTGGTGAACGAGCCCATATCGGCCTGCGAAGCGGATAAGATCCGTGAGGTTTTGTCTTCGCTTGCCGAGAAGATTGAAGCGAAGTTTGAATTGTCGTATGAGCAACGCGAGTTCGTTCGTGACAAACTCGATTATCTGGCAGAGGCTGCGCGACGGCAGAGATGTACTGACTGGACGTACTCCGTGTTGGGTGTGGCTGTGACTATTGTTACGGTATTGAATCTTGAACAATACCATGCGGAGACGCTCTGGCGGCTTGCGGGTAACGAACTTGGGCAGCTCATCCGTTTGACCGTATAGTGACAGTCTGTTACTTGCTGCTTCCACGATTGAAGGTCAAGTGTCTGCCTGTCAGCAGAAGGAGGCAACTGCCGCTTCAGTCTGCGCCTACCAAGCACTGACAGGCCCCTTGCTAACGCCCTTCTATTCTCTCAGTAAACAAGCATCCACCTGCTCAGGCTCCTTGTGCAGAAGCATCATAGGCGCCAAACGTTTCCCTGACGAATAGCTACAAGACCGCAAGAAATCGTGGCAAATCTGTGATTCCGTTATGGAGCCGATATTCCCGGCCTCAGAGGCATCGATTCACAAACGCAGTCTCTGTACAATGTTATCTGAAGAAGGCATGTCAAATCCGAGCCTCTCCCCCATGTGTCCCGCTATCATGAGACGACCAGATCAAGCAAACGGCGATCAGCGAGGTAGTGATTCAATATCCGTCAAGCCGTATTCCTTGATCGCTTGTTGGGCTAGAGCTCAAATCGAGGTTGCGACAACCTACTTGCCCCGTTAAGATAAGTTCGATCATATTTCTCATATAGGAGGCTACTATAATGGAAAAGAACGCTCGGCCCTTAGGTCTGGTCCTTGCTTCCGTGGCACTGTTTTCGGCAGGCTGCCAAGAACTCGGGACCCACCTACAGGCAACGGCTGAAGCCGTGACAATCGTCTGTCCGCAGAATGCCGCGATGCCGGAACGCCTGGCGGCAAAGGAAATTCGCCGATACTTGTACCTCCGGACGGGCAAGCTGCTGCCCATTGTCTCGGCACAGAGCGAGCTACCGTCGAGAACCAGCTTGATTGTCGTAGCAGAAAAAGACCAGCCGGCCGCCCGAGTTTTGATGCCGGAAGATGCAAGACTCGCAGTGCCACTCGGCTCGTTGGGCCCTCAGCAATATCTGCTTATGACTGTAGCTCGCGGAGAACAGAGAATACTGCTAATTGCCGGAGGCGATCCCATTGGGACGTTATATGGCGCCTATCGTTTTGCAGAACATTTGGGCGTTCGCTTCTACCTGCACGGCGACACGATACCCGACGAGCGAATCGTGTTGAGTCTTCCTGAGCTGGATGAAAGAGGCAGACCGTTGTTCAATGTGCGAGGAATCCAACCTTTTCACGATTTTCCCGAAGGGCCGGACTGGTGGAATACGGACGACTACAAGGCCGTCATCGCGCAACTGCCCAAGCTGCGTATGAACTTTCTCGGGCTACACACCTACCCGCAGGGTGGGGCAGGGCCTGAACCGACCGTGTGGATTGGGCTCGCCGAGGACGCCGGACCTGACGGCAAAGTCCGGTTCAGCTCGCCCTCAAGTTACCAGAACACCCTCCGCGGCAACTGGGGTTACTCAGCTAAGAAGACCGGCATGTTCAGCTTCGGCGCAGCTGAGCTGTTTGAACGTGACGACTATGGTCCTGAAGTTATGTTCGGCATGATGCCCTGGCCCGAGACGCTCGAGCAAAGAGATGAACTGTTCAATCGTGTGGGCGATATGCTCGGTGAGGCCTTCGAATGGGCATGTGCGCTGGGTGTAAAGACCTGTGTTGGGACTGAGATTCCGCTTGTCATACCGGATGTGGTGAAGGAACGCATCAGGGCACTCGGGAAGGACCCTGCCAAACCTGCTGTCGTGCAGGAGGTATACGAAGGTATGTTCCGGCGCATCATGAAAGCCTATCCGCTCGATTACTACTGGTTCTGGACACCTGAGGACTGGACGTGGAGAGACCCAAAGGACGAACAGGTCGAGGCCACACTCACCGACCTGCGTGCGGCGATGGCGGCAGCAGAGAACGTAGACGCTCAATTCACACTTGCAACGTGTGGCTGGGTCTTGGGGCCGCCAAGTAACCGAGCGCTCTTCGATCAGGTTTTGTCGAAAGACATGCCGATAAGCTGCATCAACCGAAACGTCGGCTTTTCTCCTGTCGAGCCAGGTTTTGCGCATGCGAAGGGCCGGCCCAAATGGGCGATACCATGGATGGAGGACGATCCTGCTATGATCATCCCGCAACTGTGGGTCGGAAGGATGCGACGTGACGCAGCCGACGCATTGGCTTATGGCTGCACGGGCCTGCTCGGCATCCACTGGCGGACGCGCATACTCGGCCCCAACGTCTCGGCATTGGCGCACGCGGCCTGGGACCAGCACGGCTGGAATCCGGACATTGGCAAGACCATCGAGCCGCCAGACCCCGAACTCATCGAGGGACGCGAGGGAGGCAACGTGGCCAACTTTCCCAACAATCCAATTGCCGACACCGAGGATGACCCTCTCTATCAGTCCGTGACTTGGGACGTGAAGGCGTACCGACTCAGGGTGCCCAACGGGACTTACACAGTAACGCTGAAATTCTGTGAGCCACACTACGATGCGAAAGGCAAACGAGTCTTCTCGGTCACGCTACAGGACAAGAAGGTTATCGACAGACTCGATGTCTTCGGTGAGGTCGGTAAGAACAGAGCCCTGGACTATACCTTCGAGGGCGTGAATGTGCTCAACGATATTATGAAAATCGGCTTCGTGAGCGAGGTAGAGTATCCCTGTATCGCAGCCTTTGTCATCCAGGGCCAGGGATTTAGTACGAAGGTCAACTGTGGCGGGCCTGCTTACAAAGACTACGATGAGGACATGGCGCCCTCGGCCGAAGACACTCGGTCGCGTGACCTGCCTGCGGACGACCTCTATGGGGCCTGGGCCCTGACTCAGTTCGGCCCAGAGGCGGCTGAGCCTATCGCTGAGCTATTTTCTCGCTTGGATGGAGGCCCTGTGACAACTATGAGCGGGCAGCGAAAGACAAACCTGCCACGGCCATCAACGTGGGTGAACGGACCTGGCGGCATAACGCCGGACGAAAGGCCCTGGGAACAGGTAAGCAAAGAATATCAGTTTGTCGATGAGCTGGCAGACCTTAGACCACAAGTAAAGGGGGCCGGCAACCGCGAACGCTTCGACTACTGGCTGAATAACTTCCGTTATCTGCGCGCAGTGGGAAGGGTCAACTGCACTTGGGCACGCTTCAACGGAGCCATGAAAAAGGTCAAGGAAGAAAAGGACCCCGAGGCCCAGAAGGAATTGGCGCTTAAGACCGCGCTTCCGATCAGGCGAGAGCTTATCGAGCAGGTCGCAGACGTCCACCGACACTTATTAGCGACTGTAACGACGACCGGCGGAATGGGGACGGTGGCCAACTGGCAACAGCATCTAATGCCCACGCTACTGACACAGCCAGGGCAGGAATTGGCGCAAATCCTGGGCGAAGAATTGCCGGCCGATGCTATGCCGCACAACCGGCTCGATGGGCCGCCGCGTATCATAGTGCCGACGTTACGCAGCAGCCTGACGACCGGCGAGGATTTGAAGTTGAAGGTCATCCTTCTCGGCGCAGGCGAGCCTCAGGATGCAGCACTGTACTGGCGACAGTTGGGGCGAAAGAAATTCAATAGAATAACGCTGTCACATATCGCCCGCAGCGTCTATTCTGCAAAGGTTCCTGCGCAGATGATCGGACACTCTGATCTGGAATACCACATTGTGGCACACTCGGCCATCGGCCGGGAGATCGTCTTTCCCGCCGGCGCACCGAGAGCCAACCAGACGGTCGTGGTCGTTGAGCCGTGACCAACTCAAGATATGCCGGATAATGATACGGAGCTTCTGTAAGCAACGTAGGCAAATCGATCTTCCTTGTGGGAGGAATTCTTATGGACCGATTACACTGCAGCCGGCGGGACCTGCTCAAAGCCATCGGCCTCGGAGGCACCGCATTAGGTGTTGAGTCTGCGCTCAAAGCTACGAAGTTATTTGCCGGCGATATGACGAACAGGCCGAATTTCGTCTTCTTTCTGATAGATGACTTAGGCTGGCGCGACACGGCGTGTTACGGTAGTAGCTACTACGAAACGCCGAACATCGACAGGTTGGCCTCCGAAGGTATGCGGTTCACGAACGCCTATGCGGCATGCGCGGTCTGTTCCCCAACTCGTGCGGCGGTCATGACGGGGCGATATCCGGCTCGGCTCGGCGTGACTGATTGGATCCGGTCCCGCTTTCAGGGTGGCAAGATCCCGGCGGACAAGAAGAACCCAACCAAGTATGTGGGCGGCAAGAACAGAAAACTATTGTGCCCGCCCAACGCGCTTTGGATGGAGCTTAGCGAGATTACAATTGCTGAAGCGCTCAAATCGGTCGGGTACACGACATGTCACATTGGCAAATGGCACTTAGGAGCCGATGATTGGTACCCGGATAGACAGGGTTTCGACTACAACATCGGCGGTTGTGACTTCGGCCAACCGCCGAGCTATTTCGATCCCTACTCGCGGAAAGGACAGGGCGATATTCCGACACTGCCGTCCCGTCGAAAGGGAGAGTACCTGACCGACCGCGAAGCAGACGAGGCGGCCAAGTTCATTCGACAACACAGAGACAAGCCGTTCTTCCTTTACATGGCCAACTATGCTGTGCATACACCCATACAAGGCAAAGCCAACTTAGTCGCCAAGTACAAATCCAAGAAGCCGACGAATCAAAAGAATCCAACGTACGCGGCAATGGTGGAGAGCGTGGACGACGCCGTGGGAAAAATATGTTCGACTCTTGATGAGCTGAACTTGTCCGAGCGAACAATCATGTTTTTTACAAGTGACAATGGCGGTCTCTCGAGCGTGACCAACAACGCCCCGCTGAGGGCAGGCAAAGGATATCCATATGAGGGCGGCATACGCGAACCTTTGATCGTGCGCTGGCTGAATGTGATAGAGCCCGGAACCATTAGTGACGAGCCTGTCACAAGTGTAGATTACTTGCCTACAATTTGTGAGGCGGCGGGCGCCGCCCTACCACACGATCGGGCCATTGACGGCGTCTCTATTCTCGAACACCTGCGATCAAACGGGAGAATGACACTCCATAGGGATGCTATCTTCTGGCACTTCCCGCACTACCGCGGCAACATCGTGCCGTACAGCATCATCCGTGCCGGTGACTGGAAGCTTATCAAGCGGTACGATGGAAAGAGATTCGAGCTTTTCAACCTTAAAGCAGATATGCCTGAAACCACTGATCTGTCGCAGAAGAGGCCGGGAAAAGTTAAGGAACTTGACGCCAAGCTGATCGCATGGTTGCGGGCTACCGACGCCAAGCTGCCCAAGCCGAACCCGGACTACGATCCTGACCGCGGGTCCAAACGGGTCAAGACGAGTAGATAGAGACGGAATACATGGCAACAACTGTGTCGAATCCATATCGGGGCATCGATCCGGCACAGAACGCTTGCGGCAATTCAAACGAGCGAACGTAGTGCGCCAAGGGGCGGTTCGTTGGTCTCGGCTGTCGCGTTAGAAAAGCTTGACTTCAATCTTCTTCTCACGCCACTCAGCCACAAACGCCCTCACCTCTTTCAGCAGGTCTTCCAACTGCTCGGTATTCTCAAGAAGATTCTCATAGAACCGCCCGTCGTTGACGAGCCTGGCGGCCGTACCCTCCCCCGTATTTACTTTCTCCAGAACTAACCGGAGCTGCGATGCGGCTTCCCCAAGCTCTTCGCCCGTCCCAACCATGGCAGTGACAAGCCGGTCCACTTTGGCGTCGAGGCCTTTCGCCGTCTCACTCCCAGTGGTCGCGAACTTGCGGAACTCTTCTATCATCCCCTCAACCTGCTCTACCGTCTGAGGGACCTTCTCGGATGCGTCAGAAATATTGGCCAGAGTGTTCTTGATGTTCTCTTTGTTCTCAACGTCACCTATGATGTCGTTGAAGTTGGCGGCGAGAGTTCTGAACTCCGTGACCAACCTGTCCAGCTTCTGCTGACTCTCCTCGGGGAAGAACTCACTGGTCATGCCCTTGGAGCCTTGCAGCCATATCTTGTCAACGAGGAATCTCGTCTCCGGCCGGTCCGGGTCAAGTGGCACCGCTTCAGTCCCGGGCTGCTGCTTGATCTCGATATAACTACTGCCCAGTCCCCTCGTCATCAGCTTAACCTCAACGTTAGAGGGAATGTTGACGTATCTCTTATCAATGCTCATGATGACTACGGTCTGATAGAACTCCAAGCCGGTCCCCAAGTGCTTTCGCACCTCGGGTGCCATAACCTGCGTAACTCTGCCTATCTGATAGCCGCAAAACCGGACTGGAGTATCCTTCTGCACGCCGGGTGCCGTTGGGAATTGAACGAACACCTCAAAGGAGCCTAGCTTGGTAGCCGCGGTCGGCAGGTCGCCAAACTTAAATATCAGCCACCCGAGCGCACCCATTCCCACTATGACAAAAATGCCCACTACAACATTTCGCCTTCTCTGGACGGTCTCGTAGTCGCTCACTGCTTGCTCCCTTTCACATCCGCGCGGCCTTCCAGAAACAACTCCCTTATGGCACGCAAAGGGTAGCCGCTTTCGTTTAGTCTCTTTATGAGCCTGATTCGCTCAACAGCCTTCTCGTCGAACATGCGTCTACCGGTCGGCGTTAGCTCCGTGGGTTTCAGCAAACCTACCATCAAATAATATTGCAGAGATTGCCGTGAAACACCAGCTTTTTTTGCGGCGGTCCCTATTTGCACTAATCCGCTTTTCCGACCCAAGGCTCACCCCGGCATCTTGATCATCAATTAGTGGTTGCTGATCTCTGGCTGTCCCACATGTACTGACGCTCTATTGTCGTGTCCGGTTCTTGGCGATCTTCACCAGAGCCAAGAATGAGGCTCTTATCTGCTCAAACGTCGGCTCGCTCACGGCCTGGCACGTGCCTCTTGGCTTGGTCGATCTCCTCAACCATTGCGGCGACATCATCAGCAAATAGTCAAAGCCCCCGGGGATGCCGTCCTGGCTTTGCCGAAAGACCTCTCGCAACAACCTTTTCACTCGATTGCGAACCACGGCGTTGCCACAAGACTTGCCGACGGAGACACCCAGTCTTGGAAAACCGCAATTGTTCTCGGCCACGTAGAGCGTCAACAGGCCGTCCCCGGCGCGCCTACCGCGGGCCAGAACAGATCTGAACTGCCTGTTGCCCACAAGCCTTTTCTTCTTGCCGAAAGACAGGCACCGCACGATTTCACCACAGTCAGACAGAACATTCAACAAAGCACGCGCGGAGTGCGCCGCCGTTACGAACGGCATTCGCCAACACCCCGTCTCGAATAGCAGTTCAACTGCGTGCTGCCCAAAATGCCGCTCATCGCGTTAGCAGGGAGACTAATCATGGCCGTCCTGTCATCGAAACCATAACCAGATTAAATCCTCTGTGCTATGTGCATATTATCCGCTTCTTGTTGTCTTGACAACACCTCAGTATTGAGCGAGCAGAGAACTGGCCCGGACGATGAGCCCAGACAGCAAAGCCAGATTCAGATGCAGGCCACCAGACAAGTCACCACCAGTATTAACTGCGACAACAACAGAGATGGCTCCGTTTCCCCTTGGCCCCTGATGCCTGCAATCTGTCGCAGCAGCCTTTAGCCTCGGCGAACAGCAGGCGGCTTTGGCTCAGGTCCAGGTATTTCGCCTGCCTTCTCAAGAGCTATCTTGGTGAGAATCGGACCGATGATCTCGAAGAAGATGCAGGTAGCCGTTATGGTGGTAAGAACCGTGGCTCCGATCTCGGCAGCGTGCGGCAAATTGTACCGCGTGCTGAGCTGTGCAAACTCATGCTTGACAATAAGTGACAAACCGATTGCGACTCCCGCCTGGGAGAGAATTCCCATACCAACGTATTTTCGGACCTTCTCTTCGACATGGCCCATAGCACCACCAAGGTAGGCCCCACCCATCAGGCCCGCCGCCCTCGCTATTACGTAAACGACCCCTATAAGTCCAAGGCTGGGAAGAGCAGACAGCTTCAGATGCGCACCGGCCAGACAGAAAAAGAGTATGAACAGCAAAGGCATGACTTCACGCAGCGGCGCCATCACACGATGGGCAAGCGCTTCCCGGCGAGTGTTGATCAATACGAATCCAACAACCATGTTGGTCAGGATCAACGATAGGTGCCACCTTATCGACAGGCCTGTGGCAAGTAATACCGCGCCAAATACGATAATGAAGATGTCGTGTGAGCTATGCAACCTTCGCACCATCTGGCAGAAGAGCAATCCTATGAGGCCGCCAACAACAAGGCTCAGTGCGATCTCCTCTAGTGGCACCAGAAGAGCGTGCATGATGCCAATGCTCTGACCCGTACCACTTCCAATAAGCAGGCTCTTCGCCAAAGCCGCAGCGAATCCAAAAATGATAATCGCCAAGCCGTCGTCAAATCCCACAACAGCGTATAGAGCCTTTGTCAGAGTGCCTTTGGCCCGATACTCATGAATTACTGCGACCGTACCGGCAGGCGCACTGGCCGGCGCCACCGAGCCGAAAACGATCGCCAGAGGGAGGTCTCGGGTCAGCAGGTATACCGCCGCGAGAACAACAGCGAATGCAAGAAAAGACTCCACGAGGATAATAGAAGCAATTCCAGGCCCCAGACTTCTCAAAGAAGACAAGCTCAGTTCGGAACCTATACTGAATGCGACAAATCCGAGAGATACCTCGGTGATGAAAGAAAGATCTCCCAGGGTCGACTCCTCGAATAGATGGAGTACCGAGGGCCCCAGAATGACTCCGAGTATCATGTAGCCTATAAGCGAAGGTAGTCTGATGCGCCTGGATGCGTGCCCCATGTAGAACCCTACCAACGCCACAACCGCCAGTAGCGTCAGCGGAGAGACATGAAGAAACGAAAGATCGAACATGGCTAATAACTTCTCTTATCTTTGATGTGAAACAGCTCCGCAATCATTCATGGCCTTGCACTAAGTGTACCGCTCGAATAGCTAATCTGCTGGACGGTAACCAACACGCCTTCACGGGTGTTTAGGTCTCCCGTTATGCTTTCGATACGACGAATGGTTTCATTCGTGAGTCCTCTTTCGACGACTGCGACGATTACCCTGCTGAACCTACTCGGGCTGTCAGTCCAGAAATCTGCAAACATGGGCATCTCGGCAAGATAGGCTCCGACGTTTTCCGCATCAAGCACGACTATCGAACTGGATTCTATCCCCGCCAACATCTGAAGGATGTCTCTGAACGCACCTTCGTCCTGAACAAACACGTGCAGTAGATTTTTGCTGGCCGAGTCCTTGGGACCTATGTCAACAGCCGTATGCCTCAGAAAACTCTCGTACAACGCCTCCGCAGTACCTTGAGCAAGGATTTCGTCAACCGCACCGGGCATCAGGAGGGTCTGGGAAATCGCCGAAAGGACTTCAATGTGCTTGTTCGGCTCGGCCTCGGGGGCAATTATGAAGACGATGACCTTGACCGGCTGTCCGTCAATGGCATCAAAGTCTACGCCGCCGGGCACAGAGACCAAACCCACAACAAACTCAGAGACCGATTCGAGGCGACAGTGGGGGATTGCTATACCCTTGCCGAAGCCTGTGGAACCAAGTTTCTCACGACGCTCCAGAGAAGCAAGGAGCTCCTGATCATCAACACTGCTTAGGATGGGGCACCTCTTGGCTATCTCGACTATCCCATGCAGGGCACCAGATTTGTCACGAAACTGCGCGTCAGCGGCAACACTTTCTCTTCGCAAAACATCAGCAAGCTTCATCGAATATTCCCTGTCCTCTTAACCTACTCTAAGTTCGCCTGTTCCGGAGACAAAACGTTCTTCTGCAACTGATTCCGTTCAGATACTACCGGTCATTAGTAACTGAAAATGACTCTTGAGTTCAACTCCTACCAAGACCATGCACGCTGTCAGCTTCCTTCTGTTTGGCGAGAACCTCCGCACTCAACCGGCGATGAACAGACCGGATATCCAAAACACCAACATGCTTGTCCCCATCGCTCGAGGCTACAACAGGCAGACATTCTGCATCCAGCTCTTTGGCTTTCTCGAATACATCGAGCAGTGCCATGTCCGGCGTAACCGCAGCTACGATTGGCTCGACAATATCGAGGGCCACCAGCCAGTCGTTCAATTCCTGCGTTGCGAACGTATTTCTGATACCATCCAGGGTGATAGCGCCTATCAGTTTCTTGTCATTATCGACAACCGAATAGTAGAAACTGTCGGTAGTGCTGACCACTCTGATCACCTCGTTCAAGGACATGCCCGCAGAAATAACCGGCACTTCGGCATCCATCACATCGCCGACGGTGTAAGTCTTAGTGAGGTCCTCTTCCGTAATGTTCATCCCCACCTCGCCGGCTTTCTTTGTTCCGATCTTGACTAGCACTGGGCCAATCAGTTGGAGCACGAGCACACCTGTTATTATGACTGATAGCATGGTATCTCTAACCTGCCCTTCGAACCGACCACTTGCCATAATCAAAAGGGCAATTGCGATCGTACCCTGTTGGTACAGACAGAAACCCAGATACTTCCTAATCGTCGGTACCGCTTTGGAGTAAGTGGCCCCTATCCACGCACCCGTGGTCTTACCAACAACACTGCCGATAACGTATGCAGCGGCGACGAGCCAGACCTGCGCGCCCATGTTGGAGAATTTCACGCCGGCACCGACAAGAACGAAAAACAGAACGTAGATCGGTGCCGAAAACCTGTGTACGAGCCCGAAACTCGATAGGACTTTTCGTGACCCGACATTAGTCAGTGTCACACCGCAAGCCATCGTTGAGATAATAACATCCAGCTTTCGAGTTATCGCAACTCCGATGATCAGCAAAGCCGAACTTATGCTGAAAATAAGCACCCTCTCCGGGTTGTCTGTCCGTTTCAGAATCCAGTTCAGTCCCAGACCTGCCACTACACCTATGACCAACGAGCCAAATATCTCATAGAACGACGACAGCAATGCATAGAGAAAACCTGCTTCCGCGTGACCTACAACAACCCCTGCAACACTCACGCAGATAGCATACAGTACCAACGCGAGCGCATCATCAAGAGCAACGATCGCCGTGAGCATCGTGGTCAACGGCCCACGGGTCTTATACTCCCATAACACGCTCATGGTGGAAGCCGGATCCGTTGCCGCACAAATAGCACCAAATACCACGGCGACGGCCAGGGCGGTCTTCCAATCAAAGAAATACAATACGATCCCAAAGCTCAGCAGCCCCACCAACAAGAATGCCACCAGACCTTCGAAGAGCAGAATAGCGACAACCTGCCTGCCGAACTTCACAAAGATATCACGCTTAAGCTCACCGCCAATCAAGAAACCAATGAGCCCCAGTGCAAACACGTTGAACGGCTCGAGAATCCCCACGGTTTGCCGCTCGATGACGCCCAAGACCGGCCCCAGGATCAGGCCAATCGCTATGTAGCCGACTATCTGGGGGATGTGGAGCTTCTGGATTATTCTCGCCCCCACCGTACCGAAGAATATCGCAATGCCTATCAACAGGATAATGTTGACCTCTGCACTCTGTATGGAAATGTTCGCCAATAATTCGACCATTGTCACAGATCACAGAACGGCCAAGAATGAAGACAAACGCCGCTGGGCAAGGAATTGCGCACGGTCTGGCCGGGACGGATGCCACAGCTATTCAAAAACCGTGTATGTTAGTCTCGAACTCAGCCTTGTCAAATGGTTTTTCCGGCGTTCCCCACATTTGACAAGCGTGGCGTGCCCCTCTCGGAGCTTCAATTGCGATATCAGCCCAGAAACGAGGCTGACTCAAGTCGTCCTATTTGCCGTCAGCCGGAATTTTCGGCCAGTCGTCGGTGCGGAACGGTGAAGCCGGCAGGCCCGCCTTGTTGTATAAGTTGCATGCGGGGTTATCCGCCCACGCGTAGCGCACAGCCACCGGTTCAGAAACCTCATCGCTGCTCACGACAACGGCATCTCCATCGATGGTTGCATCGGCCCTAACAAACTTTTGGTCGGACCCAGCGACGGCAAAGCCTATGAGTGTGCCCCCGCCACCGGCAACAAGCCCGCCGCCGACGTGATCGAAACTCACACGTATTTTGCCATCCGCAGCTTCCATCGATTTGTAGAGTGGCCCCGAATAGACCAGGTCCTTGCCGTACGTTTTGGCCAAAGCCCATAGGGCCAGCCGTTTGCCAACATCCTGCTTATTCCTGGGATGTATGTCGGTAGGATTGCCGATATCAATAGTCACTGCCATCCCCGTATTGGGCAAAGCCAAGGTCATCGTCTGAGCCTCACGCAGTCGGGGCCAATCCGCGCCCGTGACGAAGTTCGCCAATTGCACGAATAGGAAAGGAAAGTTGCCCTGCCCCCAATCCCTGCGCCAATTCTTGATCATCGCTGGGAAAAGCTCACGATATTGGTAGGGCCTGTCGGCGTTCGACTCGCCCTGGTACCATATCGCCCCCCGAATTCCATAGGGGATTAGCGGGGCGATCATCCCGTTGTAGAGCGACGCGGGCGCGTGTGGATTGTCCACTCGTAGAGGCGGCCTTGGCTGGGGTGGCATCGATCCCAAATCGAAACCCTTCTTGTACCGCCAACTACCCGCTAATTGAATTGCATCCCCGTCATCTGCGCCGCGGGGCCTCAGTTTCATCTGCTCAGCTTTGCCATAAATCCCGCCACCGCCGCTCGTATCGAGGACCTTCACAACGATCACATTACGGCCGGCTCTTATCACCGAGGAGCCGACTAAGTACTTGCGATTGGTTCGATAGTGGCCGCGAGTCTCCAGCCCGCCTACCTTGACCCCGTTGATCCAGGTCGTATCCATGTCATCGATGGGTCCCAATTCAAGGATAAGCTCCTTTCCAACCCAAGAATCCGGAACATCGATTTCCTTTCTGAACCACACCAGGCCGTCGAAGCTCGCTAACTCAGGTCCGTCCCAGAGCTTGGGCAGCTCCATCTCCGGCCACGTAGAGTCGTCAAATTCCAAATCCGTGCATCCCTTCTCACCGGAGCCGGGCGGGCCGGAGAAATCGATCTTTTTCTGCCATTGGAGCATCTGCTCCTGGTATCTCCTTTCAAACGGCTCAGGATCCTTCCGCACCTGCTCGATCTCTTCGACCGCATCTTTGAAATCTTCGATGGTTCGCAACACACGCGCGCTGGTCCAGGCCTCAGCGGGAGTCCCTCCCCAAGATGTGTGAATCAGGCCGATTGGGACATCAAGTTCGTTGTGCAGATCTCGACCAAAGAAGTAGCCGACCGCCGAGAAACCGGGAACCGTCTCCGGAGTAGTGGGCGTCCACCTGCCCACACAATCGTCCTGCGCGGTTTCAGCCACCTTGCGCTCCACACTGAAAAGGCGAATATTAGAATAGAACGCAGCCCCGATTTCCTTTTCGGCATTGTCTGCCTGCCTTACCGACCATTGCATGTTTGACTGGCCCGAGCAGACCCAGACCTCACCGACCAGGATGTTACTAATTGTCACCGTGTTCTTGCCGCTGATGGTTATCTCGTAGGGGCCTCCAGTCTTCGGCGCATTCATCTCGAACTTCCATTTGCCGTCCTTGCCAACCGTAGATCCCCATTTCATGCTATGCCAACTCACGCTGACCGTGATCTGCTCACCTGCATCCGCCCAACCCCATATGGGCACTTGCCCGCCCTGCTGCAGCACCATGTTGTCACCTATTATCGACGGCAGTCTGACATCAGCAAACGTCGTACCGGAACCTGCCAGAAGAAGCATCAAGATGAGGAGAGAAACAACTGTTTGACCAAGTGTGGCTTTCCTGTAGGTCATCTCTGGACTCCTTCCAATGTGCAAGCCGATTTAGCGAGAATCATGAACCTCTTCTGCACTATTGCTGCGCGTCTTTTTTCCACAGTCTCAGGCGATATGGGCCTTTACCCTGACCTCAGGAATAGTACACTGTACACACAGAATAGTAAACAATAATTAGTTGCACACTGGCCGGCGCTCACTTGCCTTTGGCCTCGGTCGCGACGACAATGCCCGGCGATTCTACTGCATTAGAGCGACCCTGACTCGGCGAGGTAAGGATTTCTTGAACTCCTGCATAAGAGCAAGTGTGCGTTGATGTGTGATTTGATCCGTCGCGTAGAATGTCACAACGTGATGGGCTGGCGTGATCCGAGTCTTACCCAGATATAGCTTCCCCACCACTATCCAGTTGTCCGGCGCCTGAGGAATCCAGGTATCGTAAACCATCGCCAATTTGACGTTGTGTTTGCTCATCAAATCGTTAATCCAATCCCGGGAGTCCGAATCCTGCCTGGCGCGGAGGGCCTCAACCGAGCCCAGTCCCCAGATATCCAGGACGTATTCGTCGTTACGATAGGAGACCCATCCAAGATCGTTCACGGCCACAGGATCCCGATAATATTGCGTTATGAAGCGGTTCATTTGATACTGCTGTTCGTAGATGTTGTTTGATCCAAGCGGTGTGAAGATCAGAGCGTCCAAGTACGGGACGCTCGTGGATACAGCGAGAAGACCGAGCAAGACAGACGTTCTAAGGATTCCTTGATCCCTTAGAAGGTTCTTCAACCAACTCCCGTGAAGATGGATTACAGTCAGGACTGTCGAAGTCCAAATATAGATTTCATATCTGCTGTACGATCCGGGTCTTCCCACGATAAGATGCAACGCCATGGCAAAAACGATTGTAAATGCCAGCAAGCGGCGCCTTGTTGCCCGCCCGGGGGATAACATGACATACACCAGCGGCACCGTGCTGAGTGCCAGCAAAGGCCCTTTGGATTTCAGGAGACTCACCCTCACATTCTTCAGCACGCTGACTAAGTTGCCACCGGTGGAGACAACACGTGACTTGATGAGAACTGATGCGGGAAATACCGGCAGGCCGATTTTGTGAAGAAACAGTGAAAACCAGGCGACGCCAGCCACGAGTGCCACGGCGCAAATGATTGCCGCCTTACGGTGCCCGCGAACAAACAGATAGACGAGTGCCGTCAGCGATACAGCGAGGTTCTCGTACCGAACGAGCGGGCCGAGAATGATGCCTGCGAAAAGAGACCAACTGAGAGGCTCATCCTGCCTCTCACAGATGAGCCCATAGATGACTACGACTGTCCAGAAGAGCTGAAGAGGGTGTTCCATGCCTTGGAATATCAATCCGATGAGATTCGTAGCGAGAATCAGAAAGGTAGTGACTATCGCCGCGAACAGGTATCTACTTGGATGCTGAAAGGGCTCAGCTACATTGGCAACTATTTTGCCGCAAACAAGCAGTGTCCCGACCGAGGCCAGCAGGCTGATAGTCAATATGATATATGAACTGCAGGACAAATGAGCAAACGGGGCCAATAGGAAGGGCCATATGATACTGGATGAAGGCGAGGAGCATTCCTGCAAGTTCACCCCATAGTGGCCGTGCCTAATATTTTCGGCTAAGGCCAAGTGTATGTAGGCGTCGTCGAGCGTGAAGATCAGCTTCCCCTCGTTGAGCAGGAGGATGGCCGAGAATTCGATCAATACTACCAGCAGAAATACCGTCAGTGGGAGAATTACTACCGATGCTCTTGTTTCCAAGAATGCCTGCAAGGTACTAAACCGCCCACTCATGCCGGCCACTTCTGAATCCCTTCTTTGCGTTCCTGCCTGACCGGCGCTGCAGATCTATGCTCCGGCGCCGATCAGTCTTAGGTCACTTGTTGATCGCAGTGACTGGACCTCGTCTCTTGGCTCGAATCATAACCCGTCTACCGTCGGACTGCAATCACGCCGTTCTCCTCGCCCGGCTGGGGAAGCTTTGGCTTCCTGTCGAGGCGTTCACAAGTCAGAGGCGGCCATGTGCGTCGGACCTCTCGCTGCTTTGCTTCTACTAACGGCGTACGGAGTAGGCTTTGACGGAATTCTGTCTGTAAGTCCTTTACTGGAACGGCATTATCCCAATACCAGCAACATTTGAGATCCTCAGTCGCACCAGCCGCTGGGCGGTTGAAGAAGTCGCAATGACGCAAAGTGGGCGAGATTCAGCGTGTCACTGCGTGAGCAGTTACGAACAAAATTTCCCAGATTGGCCTTTACGCGACGGCTCGATCCGGGTATAGTAGTTCGTCAACCAGTATTTGCATGGAGGATTGTAGGATGACCGAACAGGATAAACAGAAGGCGCTGCGAGTTGCGGTAGTCGTTTCCACAATAGTACTCGTCGTGCTTGTGATCTGGGTGGTGACAAAACAAGGGCCCACGCAGCAGCCTCAGACCGCCCAAGGACAGCTGGCGGAACCGGAGCAGCCTGCAACTCCGGCCGAAATCCCCGGCGAGCCTCTCAAGACCGAAACGGGACTCTTTGGCGGGACCAGAACCAGTCTTCGCGAGGTCATTGCCGGCGCACGGACTTGGGGTCCGGGTTTCACATCGTGGCTCGGCCAGCCAGCACCGGACTTCACCGTGAGCGACCTGACCGGCAAACAGCACACGCTGAGCGATTACCGGGGACAAGATGTTATGCTCATCTTCTGGGCGGCGTGGTGCACTCCGTGTAAAATGGAAGTGCCGGACCTGGCCGAATTACGGAAAACCGTCGGCGAAGACAAGCTGGCAATGCTCGCCATATCTTACATATCGCCCCTCAACACCATGGAAATGGTCAAGAAATTCGTGGCCGATAACGAAGAAATCAACTACTCCATCGCCGCCACCAATTCAAGCACCATGCCCGAGCCCTACAAGCTGGTCAACCAAATCCCGTGTAGCTTCTTCATAGACGCCGAAGGCAAGATCAAACTCGCAACGGTGGGCTTGCTGCATCTGAGCGATATCAAGGCGATACTTCAAGCCGAGTAGCGGCAAATGATTTTTCCGGCCAGCCCCGGGATTTATCTGGACAAGCCGGCGGATCCGGGCTAAACTACGGGTTTACGTTGATTGTCCAGCAGTCTCGTGTTTTAGAAAAGAGGTGACCAGGTTATGGCACATAAAAAGGGACAAGGCTCATCCAGGAACGGTAGAGACAGCAATCCTCAACACAGAGGAGTGAAGCTGTTCGGCGGCCAAGCTGTAAAAGCGGGCTCCATAATCGTCCGGCAGTGCGGAACGAAATTCATCCCCGGCGCCAATGTTGGCACAGGCAGAGACTACACTCTATTTGCGCTGACAGACGGTACCGTCGTCTTCAAGGGCAGGAACGTCCACGTGCAGCAATGACCCGAGGAGGCAAGTCAAGAAACCGCGGTCGATTTCCATAATATCCCCCTAATTGCGTGCGAATGACTCACACGCAACAATCCCCAAGACCTGGCTGCTGACGGCCTGCCCCGGCCACGTGCCCCCTTACCCACTCTCGTAATTGGTCCGCCAAACAGCAAGATTGTTTTTTCCGCCAATATCCCAGAGAATAGCCCGCAGAATCGGCAAAGGTGAATCTGCTCCATCTTCATGGTATCGACTATCCGAGGCGAACACATGTTTGTTGACGAGGCACGAATCTGGGTAAAGGCGGGCGACGGTGGTCACGGCTGCGTCAGTTTCCGGCGCGAGAAGTACCTTCCAAAAGGTGGCCCAGACGGTGGCGACGGCGGCGATGGAGGCAGCGTCCACTTCCAGGCCGCTGAGAACCTCGACACCCTGCTCGACTTTGCCGGCAAGCATCACTGGCGGGCCGGGAACGGCCAACCCGGCTCCGGGGCCAACAAGCACGGAGCGAATGGCCGGGACCTGATAATCAAGCTGCCCCCCGGCACACTCGTCTATGATGTTGACCTGAACCTGCTTCTCAAAGACCTCAACGAGCCTGGATTGAAGGTATGCGTCTGTCGCGGAGGCAGAGGCGGAAAAGGCAACAAGGCCTTCGCAACCGCGACCAATCAGACCCC
>CP070675.1:2386159-2396707 GCA_020352215.1 Phycisphaerales bacterium | reverse complement strand
ACGACTGCGACATCCTTCAGGGTGACAAGGCTGACCACATAGTAAGCTGGAACGGCGATCCGAGTCTGAGAGTAGCCCCTGGAAACAATGTTAGATTGCACTTCAGGATGAACTGTGCGGAACTATTCAGTTTCGCATGGGTTTAGGTGGGACCACTCGTTCCGTTCAATTTATGAAACGAACGGATTGAACGGTTCCGGATAGGCTCCAAAACTAAGATCTGTATCATATTAGAAAAAAGCAAGAGGATTGAAATGATCAAACAAACTAATGTAACGTGGACAACACTGCTGTTGACCATTGCGATCGGATACTTCTCGCAACCGTTATGGGCGCAATACCACGGCCGGGATGTCGTCGAGGGTATCCCAACCGACATGATCATTCCCGGCGAGCCTTACGATCTGGCCGGCAAACGGATTGTTTTCACCAACTGGTATTATGTTCATCCCGGCGATCTGGATTGGATCGACGATGAGGGCAAAAGCGTTTACGTCGACGGCGACGAGCATCCCGATGCTTCTCATTTTGTCGGCCAGGAACCTCCGCGCGGGATTCGTCTGCGCGCTCGCAAGCCCGTGATCAAAGGTCCGCTGGATATGCCTCATCGCATGATTATGCAGGATGGCAATGTTTATAAAGGCTGGACCAGCCATGCGTATTATGAATCCAGCGACGGTTACAAATGGACAAAGAAAGCCAATCTGGAATTTGACGAGATAGCCAAAGAGGATGGTTTTTTCCAGGTTTTTATAGATCCCTCGGCGCCACCCGCCGAGCGTTACAAAGCGTTGCTCAGTGGTGGGCACATCAGTGCCGAGGAATTTGAGAAATTTCGCGAGAAACGTCCCGACGGATGGGAACCGCGCTCTTTGCTGCACTACAAGGAGAAACGATACGCCAGTTGTATTCGCGCCTGTGTTTCGCCAGATGGCATTCGGTGGATGACGCTTACCGACCCACTGGTCGTAGAATACGCAGATACCTGGAACACAGCCTATTACGATCAGGTGCTCGAAAAATATGTGTTGTATACGCGCTATTGGTCGGTGGGGCCCAGGACGCATCGCATCCCATCCGATATTCGCCGCAGTTGGACCGGTGTCGGGCGTCGAGCAATCGGGCGCAGCGAATCGAGCGATTTTCGAAATTTTCCTCCCTCTGAGATGATCCTCGAACCCTCACCCGATATGTTGCCATCAGAAGTGCTTTACACGAATTGTTACACAACCATTCCCGGTGCACCTGACCAGCACCTGATGTTCCCAACCGTCTGGAACGCCTCAGTCAACGATACGACTCGTATCGTGATGTGTTCGAGTCATGATGGCGTCAATTGGCATTGGGTTCCCGGCGGAAGTCTGCTTGAAACCCAGCCCCACGGCCAGTGGGACGGTGGCGCTGTATGGGTTCATCCCAACCTGATCGAACTGCCCGACAGATCGTGGGCGATTTCCTACTGCGGCCATAACGTACCGCATAAATATCCACGTGGTCAACGCGTCGGGAAAATGGGTTACGCCATCTGGCCCAAGGGACGATTGGTCGCGTTGGAAGCGCCTGACAAGGGTCAATTTACGATGATCCCTCTGATGGCTCCAGGCCGCACATTAAAGATCAATGCGATCACAAAACGCACCGGCGGCATCTGGGTGGAAGTGGCCGGCGTCAAAGGGCGGTCGTTCAAAGACTGCACGCGGATTTTCGGCGATCGGCATTGGACAACCATCGAATGGAATGGCCAGTCTGATCTGGATTTCAAAGAGGGCAAACCCATTATGTTGCGCTTTCAACTCGATCAGGCCGAGATCTTTGGGCTGGAGTTTCAATGATTCCAGGCTAGCGACAGCGTGAGTTCCGCACCGCACGAGAGCTAATCGTAGCGCATATCAGACGTCGCACAGAACCACGGCTTCGGTGAGGCCCTCGAGCGGGTCCCGGGTTGGGATGAACTCCTGACCCACGTAGCCTTTGTAACCGGTCTTGGCGATCTCCTCCATGATGGGCTTGTAGTTTATCTCCTGCTTGTCATCCAACTCGCGGCGCCCCGGGTTTCCGGCCGTGTGATAGTGCCCGATGTAGTCCTTGTACTGGCGAATCCGGCTGATAATGTCACCATCCATTATCTGCACGTGGTAGATGTCGAACAACAGTGTCATCCGCGGCGAGCCGACCTGCTTGATGATCTCCATGCAGTAGTCCGTATGGTCGCCCTGATATCCCGGATGGCCCTGCATCTCGACAGCGACCCGGCTGTTCAAAATCTCCAGACAGAGGTTGATCTTCTTCCGCTCGGCGTAACCGACAATCTTCTTATAGCCGGCGACACAGTTCTTGATGCCCTCATCATCCGGGATGTCTTCGCGGAAACCCGTGAACGTGATCACACTCGGAAAGCCGAACTCAGCACAGACGTCGATAGACTCACGCATCTTACCAAGGCACATATCGTGGTATTCTGGATTGTTCATTCCCTTATCGAATCCGTGACTGCTGTGTAGCGCACAAACAAGCCCGTGCTCCTTGAGCGTGGGCCAGTCTTTGGGGTCGACAAGTTCTATACTTTTGCAGCCGAGTCTCTTGGCGACCTGGCACATCTTCTCTGTGTCCCAATACTTCTCAAAACACCAGTAGGCAATCGACTGGTTTATGCGTCCTTTCGTGGCGCCTCCTTTGACGCGAGCCTCTACGGTTGCACAAGAGGAAAGCGGCAGAGCTGCAACACCTGCAGCACCCACACTTGCGGCAATCTGCAGCACGCCGCGCCGGCTAATCCCGTCGTTTGAACTCAGGTTTGGAGAATTATTGTCGCTCATCTCGGGCTCCTTTCGTTTGGCTCCGCTGGGGCTGAATATTTTCGGACTCTTTTTCACTTGGCACACATATCCGGATATTCAAACTGGCTCAAAGTCTATCCCCAGAGCTATCACGTGCAAGAACACAATTATAGATTTGGTCACGGAGCAGGCCAAACAAAAACCCCGACGTTCCGAAGGGTTTTAAGCGACCCTGCGGGGCTCAAAGAGCACTTTCCCCTTGACATATTCCCACGAATCATATATAGTACAGTATATTCAGGGACGGGTTTTCGCGAGGAACGTCTTTCCTTGCCGAGTAGCCCATCCCAAACGACGGCTGCCTTTTCAAGCCGGTTTTTTTGTTGGTTCGCGTAGGAGGTGTGACATGAGATGCACATTCGTAGCGGCAGTGACGATTTGTCTGCTAACGGTCGGCTCACATGCTGTACTCGCTGACGGTTTGCTGCTTAACCTCGGGCCCGAAGAGCTCGTTCAAGCCGACGGTTCTGATATCCAGGTGCCTGGTTATTCGGTGCCGTCATTCGTGCGTTGGAACGGTGACAACCTCAAGGATCTTGTCATCGGAGAGGGCGGCGGCTTTGGTGACGCCAAGGTTCGTGTCTACCTGAATGTGGGCACCGAATTCGATCCGCAATTCTCCGACTATTTCTATGCACAGTCTGAGGGGGCTGATCTGGTCTGCCCCGCGGGCGGGTGTTTGGGTTGCTTTCCCCGAGTAGTGTATTGGGACGAAGACGATCGCAAGGACCTGCTCATCGGCCAGTCCGACGGGACCGTCGAAATCTTCCTCAATACAGGAACTGAGGAAAATCCGACGTTCGACGGTGGGGCAAAAGTAGTGGTTGGCGTTCCGGGATCCGAAATGGACCTCGACGTCGGAAGACGCGCGACACCCACATTTCTGGATTGGGACCTCGATGGACTGACAGACATTGTCTCGGGCGCACTCGATGGCAAGATACATATCTACTACAACTGCGGCTGTGGCAGTGCCATACCTCCGCACTTCTATTACTCAGATCCGATAGGAAGTTTTGCTCGGGCGACCGGCGAGGACCTGGTCGTTCCGTCGATGCGCTCCAGCCCTCTGCTGCTCGATCTCGACGGCGATGGGAATAGAGACCTGCTCACCGGCAACACCGAAGGCCAGTTGGTGTTCTATAAGAATATGGCGATAGATGCCAGCCCCCTATTCTCCAGCTACTCGTTGGTTGAGTCTGACGGTGTCCCAATCGACCTTCCAGGCACGCCCCGTTCCAGGCCTTTCGCCTGCTACTGGGAAGCATATGGTCAGGTCGCACCCGCCGATCCTTATCTTGATATCCTGATCGGTGCCGGTGACGGGAAAATACACCTTTATCGCGGCAAGCCGCCAATCCGTGACATGGACGGCGACGGGGACGTTGACTTCGCAGACTACGCTGTGTTTGTCAGCCATTGGTACGACGTCGGTTGCGGTGCGTGTGGCGGCGCCGACTTCAACGGGGACGAAACCGTTGACTTCAAGGATCTCTGGGAGCTTATCGCTAATTGGCTGGCAAATGTCGGCCCATAGGCCGCTTCACATCGGACCAAGAAAGAGTTGTCCAGCAAAACTTCAAACGCTAACTGCAGAGCGCAAGGCTGGTCGCTGCGGCGACTTGGTGCTGGTGACACGGGATAGGGCGATGTGATGAAACAAGCAACCTTGATAATACTGGCTCTGCTAACAGTGACCGTGACCCCGCGAGATGCGTTCGGTTCTCTCGACCTCGCCCCATTTGAGTTCGTACAGGCCGATGGAGTCGATATCCAAGTTCCGGGCTATGCCGCCCCCACCTACGTCGATTGGGACAACGACGGCAGAAAAGACCTGGTCGTCGGTGAAGGCGGTTTCTTCAGAAAGCCTCGCATCCGGGTGTGGCTCAATGACGGGACACCGTCTGAACCACACTTCTCCGATTACTTCTACATTCCGACCGCAGATGGAGAGGACCTAACCTACATAGGCACCGACTGCACCTGCGCTGCTCTTGGCCTGTACCCCAGACTTCTCTACTGGGATGTCGATGGCCGCAAGGACCTGCTCGTGGGACAGTTGGACGGAACCGTCATGCTCTATCTTAACGAGGGTAGCGATAGCGAACCCGTCTTTGGCGGTGGGACTTTTCTCCAGGTCGGAGAGGCAGACTCTAAGATGGACATCGATGTGGGTGACATCGCTTCACCTGAGGTCGTAGACTGGGACAACGATGGCAGAAGAGACTTGATCGTCGGGGCCAATGACGGCAAGATTCATCTCTTCATCAATCAGGGGACAGACACTGCGCCCGATTTCCTTCTCGAGACCTTCGCCGGCAACGAGGAGTCGGATTTGACTATGCCCGCGGATGGCGCGAATCCGGCAATTGGCGACTTCGATGGCGACGGTAAGAAAGACCTCTTAATTGGTGACGCCCCCGGGGAACTGCTGTTCTTCTCCAACATCGGGACAGACGCCGAGCCAAAATTCTCAGATTACTCCGTCCTCGAGTCTGGCGGCGTTCCGATTCAGCTCGATACCATCACCGGGGCCTCACCTCGGGCCAGACCGTTTATCACCGACTGGACTAACGATGGCCGCCCTGACGTTCTGGCCGGGGCGGGTGACGGCAAGGTGTATATCTTCCAATCCGTCCCCGAGGTCACCACGCTCTCGCTCCTGACGCTCGGAGTGGTTGCTTTGCTCCGCAAACGAAAGGTGTGAACTCAAGTCTTGGCAGCCTGTCATGGCCGCTCATTTGCCGGCGCGCGACGTGTTGGGACTTCTTATGGTGACATCAGCGTTGCCGCTGATGGGTCCATCGATATGCTTGACATTGCTGAATTCGTCTCACATTGGCTGACTGCTGCCGAGTAGCCGTGACGTACCCCCATTTAGATCCGATCTCCGCGTGAATTGCCGGCCGTCACCGCGACCAGAAAGAGGCATATGAGGTGACATCGATGCCTTGTGTTCGGTCTACTCATACCTTGGAAGTGACGTTCGTGCTTGCATCAATTCGACGGCTGGTTCAGGTCTGTCGTGCCGACACTTTGCAGAATATCCATGCAAGAAAAGAAGGGGCAGGTGCACGGCGAATCAGGTCAGTCCAGCCTGATTCCCTGCTGCTGAAGCCAAGTCTTCAGATCGCCCATCTCATTGTCGAAGATTTCGTTGTCGTAGTCTTCCTCCAGCTTATGGATATTCTCAGCCAACTCCGGCTGCTCCTGGACTACGTCACTTAGCCGCTTCTCGAATTCATCGCTGATGGCCCTCAGATCATCTGACTCGATCTCCAGACCCAAGATACCTGCCAGGCGTCGCGTCACCGCCTCTATACACCTGGGGTTGTTACCCTGCACGTAGGCCGGAACGGTGGCGACAAGGCTCACCATATCGATGTCACACTCGGCGCAACGGGTCGTCAAGTACGTGATTAAACTTGCCGGCCCCTCGTAGTTGCTGAAGTTGACGCCGTAGTGTTGCAGGGTCTCTTTGAGTTTTGCATTTGAGGCCGAGCAAAACAGCCTCGGCTCGCGAGTATGAGGGACGAGGCCGGAGACACTGCCTATGAAGTGCATTCTTTGTACGTCGAACGTCTCACAGAGTGCCAGGACACAATCGGCATAGGCTTCCCATTGCAGATTTGGCTCTTTGCCCAAAAACAGGATTAGATTGTTGCTCTCGTCGGCGAAAAAGATGTTCGAGGGAAACTCAAAGGCCTTAATCAGGCCGTCTTCGATCCTCGTGTGGGGACGGAATAGTGCTGTAACTTCCATCATTCCGGGGAAGTTGTAAATGTAAAACCCGGCGGGCATTATCTCGGCGAACTTGGTAGCTTCCAGTTTCTCAATGAGGTATTTTACGCTGCCGGTGGAGACCTCGCCTCCGTCCATCCAGCCCGAGAAGCCCAGTAACAGCTGGGGATTGCGCAGGCTCGGCCGGTGATAAATGTTCAAGCTGTCATGTGCCATAGCTGTCCTTTCGGGCCCGAATCGGCGTCCTTAACGACTTATCGGCATGTTAATCCAGATAGATTTAGCGGTCAAGGCAAATACATGGCCGCCGGGCGCAGTTGCTCGTCGCTCGTGACCCGGCCTGGCAGTAGGATGGAGAAGGTCAGAAGTCGGGTCTTGAGACTCCAAATCAGCGTTGAAAGACCATGTGGGGGAGCTATCGCAACGGGTTTGTAGGCGCGTGGCGGGTCAATGGAGCAGATCCGGCGTTCGAGCGGTGCGGCCCGAGGATCATGAGTCCGTATCGTCAGCAATTCTAACTGTCGTTGATGCCGAAAAAATGACTGTGACCGGTCAACTTCCGCAAAGAGAGAGCAGACAAGTGCGGCAGAACCGTTTGCGCATGTCGTGCGCAAACGGTTCTGCGCGGCTGGATATCACTGGACCATCCACATCGTCAGGGCCTCGTGGTCCTGGATGTAGATACGATTGCCCGCAAGCACCGGGTGCCCGTAGGTCGGCGCATCGGAGACCTTGATCTTTGCCAGCTCTGCGTATTCGGTGCCGCTGGGTTTATAGACGATCAGCTCGGATGTGCTTGGCAGGGCCAGCAGACAAGAGCCGGCATCGACAATGGCCGCAAAACCGCGACCGTGCGCCGTTGCATCGGTCCAGGCCGTCTTGCCTGTCTTAGCATCAATGCAGAACAGATTGCCGCGGTTGGACTGACCGAAGAGCAGCCCGTTCTTGAGCACCGGCGTATTGAACTGCACGCCGAGCTCTGGGTTGCTCCACAGCTCTTTGGCGGCAAAGCCATCACCCTGCTTTTCGATCTCTACGGCCTTGGTGCCGGCGCCACCACCTGAAAGGTAAATCGTTTGCCCGTCGACAATCGGCGTGGCGGCATTGTACGATCTCCTCTGGGGTACGAACGGCAGCTGCCACAGGAGTTTGCCATCGGCCACACTGATTCCCACGATGCTTTTCTCGGTCGGGGTGACGATCTGCTTGGTGCCCGCCACCGTCAACAGGACAGGCGAGCCATAGTCCGGCCCTTCGTCGGCCCAGCGCCACTTCTCATTGCCCGTGGCCAAGTCGTAAGCGATGACCGCTCCGTCGCCCGGTTTACCGAGATGTGCGATGGCCATTCCGTCGACGATTATCGGCGAGAAGGCCGTGAAGAACCTGGGCCAGGCGTTCGGGAATGGGTCCTTTCGCCACACGAGCTTGCCGGTGGCGGCATCAAGGCAGGAGAGGACCCCGCCCACGCTCATTGTGACAACCTTTCCTTCCGCGACCGCAGGCGAGCTTCTCGGCCCCGGGTGTGAGTCGGCCGGTCTGGTCACGGCCGGCGCCGCACATTTGTCCATCCACACTTGCTCGCCGTTGGCCGCGTTCAGACACAAGGTGACCTCATCATCGCCTTGCCGCGCGACGACATAGAGCTTGTCACCAACCAGGGCAGGCGTCGCATCGGCAGGGCCAACCGCCTTTTTCCACTTCTGCGTCAGCTCCGTCGGCCATTTCTGGGGCGCGTTGAACCCCTTGACCTTGCCATCGCGATTTGGCCCCCGCCACTGCGGCCAATCCTGCGCTAAGACACAGCTTGCGCCGATCAGGATCACGCAGCACACCAGCGCGATGCTCCTTCGATTCGTGGTTCTCATAGTGACCTCCTAATTCTACTACCGCTGACAAGTCCGCACCGCGCTGCCCCGATGGCAACAGAATACCGCCGCGGACCCTTCCATAATCAACATTTCTACCGCTGCGGCTCTGCTGCGCAGTCTTTGCCCGCAGCGTCACAATGCATACAGACGGATTTTAGCACGATTTATTGCAGGAGCAAGGAACAATCGGAAAACACAACATTTGGCCGAAATTTCCCGTCTACACGCGGCTTGGCGATCCCGAGACGTCGGGGCCGAGCCTCACTTGCGAAAGTTCCATGCCGCCGGATCCGTCCGCAGTGTATCTGTGTGCCACTTGGTTGCCGGGGGCGAAAAAAACCTGTAACAAACGGCTCGTAGTGTAGTCTACAGTGATGAGACATTGTTGATTTGGGATAGACTCGGTAAAATATGCACGAGCAGGTCTGCGAATGTTGAGATGCGGTCCGCCCCATGGGCGCAGGAAAGGAGCATTGGCCATGAGAATCGTGTTTTGCCTGTCCGTAAGTCTGTTGATCGCCGCGCCGATCGGAGGCGCCCGAGCAGACGAAGATACCACCGCCCGCCCCGGAGAGACCGTTCTGGATCGCAAGGTCCATATTGAGCCGGACCTCATACTGGATATACCCAAGGTGCCCCGGATCTGCGACGAAATGGACATCTGGAAACGACACGTGCATATCGGCGATTGCAGCCTGTACTGCGAACAGGAAGGCAAAGGGACGCCGATGGTGCTTGTGAACGGCGGACCAGGGGCGACACATCATGGTTTTCACCCACACTTCTCGCGGGCGAAGGACTTCCTGAGATTGATCTACTATGATCAAAGAGGTTGTGGGATTTCCCAGTACTGGGACGGGGATGGGTATTCCGTGGGCCAGGCAGTGGAAGACCTCGATAAACTCCGTGAGGCGTTGGGAATAAACAAGTGGGTTGTCCTGGGACACTCCTACGGAGGAACTCTGGCGCAGTGCTATACGGTTCGACACCCGGAACATGTTGCAGGACTGGTTCTTGTGGGATCGTCCTGTGACGCTTTGCCCGTGGAGGAATCCAGATCGCGACAGTACGATTTCATATCGAGCGAAGAGAGGAAGAAAATCCAGCAGATACACGGGAACACGAACCTGACAGGTGAACAGGCCGTATTCAATGCCCATTTGAACGGCGACTGGAAGCGGCAGAACTTCTACAGGCCCTCCCGGGAACAACTGGCTCGTGGGGCTCTGTACGAATGGAAGCACGACGAAGGGTTCCGTCCGGCTATGTCTGCTTCACTGGGCAAACTTGACATGGCGGGCTTCTTCGATGAGTGTCCTGTGCCGGTCCTGATCATGGAAGGCAAGTGGGATCTGACGTGGGGTGCGGCGAAGCCTAAGAATCTGCACGCGTGCTTTCCGGGATCAAGATTGGTCCTCTTCGACCGGGCAGCTCACAGCCCGTTTGAAGATGAGCCGGAGAAATTCTTCGCAGTGCTGAAGGAGTTCGTCCAAAAGCTTCAGGACGTCTCGGCGGCTGACGTGGCTTCCTGGAAACAGCACATCGACAAGCTCGTGAAGGAACGCCAGGAGGCTATACTCGTGGGCGAAGCATCCCAGGAGGTAGTCTTCAGGACGGCACAAGTGGCTCCATCCGGCTTCGAGTTCTGGAGCTTCCACTGGACGATTCCGGAAGTAGAACCTGAAGCCACCCTTCAGTATGTTGTCCTACAGCCCGACGGAAAGGAGTACCATCGCTACTCGTTTTCCGACAATCAAGGAAAGGGACGGAACACCCGATCTGATTTTGCCGAAGGATTTGCCGGTGGCGATCCGGCGGTTTTCTACAACCACCATATCACCATCAAGTTCCTGGTCGATAAAGGGCGAATCAAGTTCCCCGAGAATCGGAAGTTTCGCTTTGAATTCAGGAGCAGTATTGAAGCCGTAAGGGAAGATTGAATGATCGGCAGGAAACTCCGGGCCGCCCCGCTTGTGCTACTGTTCGCCAGTTTCACGATTGCAGAAGCACAGAACGACAACGAAATTCCTGTCCCCAACTGGCTGGGTTCAGACAAACCAGTCGGTGTCGAGCGAGTGTCCCAAAAGGACTATCCGTATTTG
>CP070675.1:2365695-2386059 GCA_020352215.1 Phycisphaerales bacterium | reverse complement strand
CTTTTCTCACACGGTTTCTTACTATCTTTGGACCCATTTTGAGGGCAACTTGAGGGCAATTGCCAGAAAGCTATGTCCAAAACGGCAAGCAGGACGCAAAGCAATTGGCCGAATCTGATGGCATCCTTGAGACACCTCCGCTAAACTCTCGCACTTTCACTGTTATTTAGAACTATATTCGGCGTTTGTCATAGGCGAGATTCTGACGCAAGGAAAGCCTTTTTCGATGTTGCTGATGATGTTGGCTGGCTGGATTAATCGGGAGCAGCAGGAGATGATAGAATATTTGACGGAAGAGAATAAGATTCTTCGCGAGACGCTGGGTGGCAAACGCATTCTCCTGACTGACGGTCAGAGAAAAAGGTTGGCCATTCTTGGCAAGAGGCTGGGCAGAGAGCTTTTGGGCCGGGTTTGCTGCGCATTCTCACCGGACACTCTGCTGAAATGGCACCGCAAGCTTGTAGCCCAGAAATACGATGGTAGCAAGAACCGCAGCAAATATGGTCGGCCGGGAATTTCCGACGAACTGAAGACGCTGATCATCGCCATGGCCAAAGACCACAAGCACCTGGGTTGTCGCAAGCTGCACGGCTATCTGAAATACCTGGGGCTTAAAGTGTCACCCTCCACTATAAGCAGGGTTCTACGAGAGCATGGCATCGAGCCAAGCCCACAAAGGCCGGAACGGACAAGCTGGAATGAGTTCATTAAGGCTCACTGGGAGTCACTGGCTGCAATAGACTTCTTCACAACCGGGATCCATACCGTTTTTGGCCTGACCCGATACATGGTCCTTTTTTCAATAGACTACGCGACCCGGAAGGTAGAAATAGCCGGTATAGTTCCTCAGGCTTGTGGGGAGTGGATGAAACAGATGGCTCGCAACCTGACCGATCCGCTCGACGGTTTTCTGAAGGACAAGAAATATCTTGTCATTGACCGCGATCCGTTATTCACGAAGGATTTCCGGATGATTCTGAAAGCCGCTGGTGTTGAAACTGTCAGAACCGCTGTTGCAAGTCCGAATCTGAATCCATTCGCTGAACGCTTTGTCAGGAGCATAAAATACGAATGCCTGCACAAGATGCTCATCTTTGGTGAGCGACATCTGAGCTATGTCATCGAGAATTATGTAGACTGATCAGCGAGAATTATTCTTACCGTTGAACGACAATTGGAATTACCGTTTTATTTTGAGAGCCGGTAGGCTATCTGGATTTTCCGTATGTCAAGGAGATCCAGATGGTTACGGACAATCAGGTAAGAATACTAATGAAGCTGATCAACCAGGAGCAATTACTCAAAACGGCGGCCGCCAAAGCCGGGATGAGTGAAAAGACCGCCCGGAAGTACCGCAAATTAGGCGAACTACCCAGCCAGTGCAAAGTGGTTCACAACTGGCGGACCCGCCCGGATCCGTTCGATCAAGAGGATTGGCATTGGGTCGAGGAGGTGCTCGAGAACAATGATGGTATCGAAGCCAAGACGCTCTTCGAGGTGCTCCAGCGAGAACACCCCGGCAAGTACCAGGATGGACAATTACGCACATTCCAGCGGCGGGTAAAGCTGTGGCGAGCCTTGAAAGGGCCGGGTAATGAGGTTTTCTTCCCTCAGATCTACAGGCCCGGTGAATGGTGCGAGTCGGACTTCACCCGGATGAAATCCTTGGGCGTCACCATCAGTGGGGTCCCCTTCGACCACATGCTGTACCACTTTGTATTGTGCTACTCCAACTGGGAGACCGGCACGATCTGCTTCTCGGAGAGCTACGAAAGCCTAAGTGCGGGCTTGCAGAATGCCCTCTGGAGACTCGGCGGGGTCCCGAGATGTCACCGAACCGACAATCTGAGCAGTGCGGTCAATCCTGTCGGTAATCCGGAGGTCTTTACCGACAACTACCGGGGTCTGGCAAAGCATTACGGCTTCGAAAGCCATAAGATTCAGCCAGGCTGTCCACATGAGAACGGCGATATCGAGAAACGTCATGATCGATTCAAGAAGGCAGTAGATCAGGCCCTTATGCTCCGGGGCAGCAGGGATTTTGCCAGCCGGGGCGAATATGAGCAATTCCTTCAAAAGCTCTTCGACCAGCTCAACAGCGGGCGTAGAGAGCGGCTCAAAGAGGAAATGACTGTCCTGCGTAGATTACCTCGAAAAAGGCATGATGATTATACAGAAGTAAGGTGCCAGGTAACTCGGTTCAGCACTATTCGGGTCCTCAAGAACAGCTACTCTCTGCACAGCAGGCTCATTGGAGAGCAGGTAAAGGCCCGCATATACGCCGACCACATCGAGGTCTGGTATGCTCAGAGAAAGATCGAACGGCTACCCAGATTGCGAGGTAGGAACGGTCACCATATCAACTACCGTCATATCATAGACTGGCTCGTCCGCAAGCCTGGCGCCTTCGAGAACTATCGCTATAAGGACGATCTGTTCCCCACAAGCCAGTTCAGAATCGCCTATGACCTGTTGTGTTGCCAGCACGGCTCAAAACAAGGCAACAAGCACTATCTCAAGATACTCAAACTGGCGGCCCAAAGAAGTGAGACGCTGGTAAACGAGAACCTGCGGTTCTTGATCTGTCGGGCAGATGGAATTGACTCTGAACTTGTAGAGGCCATGGTTGAATCCGACTTACGGCCACCCGCGGTTACGGATGTTGAGGTTGAGCAGATTGACCTGAAAGTCTACGACCAGCTGCTCGAATACCAGGAGGCTCTTGCGGTATGAAAAGGGACTTGCGTAAACAACTTACCGAATTGCTCAAAGAGCTCCATCTGCCGATGTTTCGTGAGTACCACGCCGAATACGCTGTCAAGGCGATGAGTGAAGGGCTTAGCTATGAGCAATACCTGCATGAGTTGGCCCGGATAGAATGTGATGTTCGTAGGGCCAACAAGATCGTCCGGCTGGTCAAGGCCTCCCGGCTTCCTACGGAAAAGACGCTGGAGAACTTCAATCTTAAGCGTCTTCCGCTGAGAATACGCCAGCAAGTCAAGCTACTCCAGGAGGGCTCGTTCGTGGACAGACGTGAGAATCTGCTTGCCTTTGGCAATCCCGGCAGCGGCAAGACACACTTGCTGTGTGCAATATGCCATGAACTGGCTCGCCAGGGCCGCAGGGTCTACTTCGCTGCCTGTGATCTAATCGTCCAGCAGCTGCTGCGGGCCAAAAGAGAGCTTGAGCTGGACAAGGTTCTCAAGAAGCTTTCACGGTTCGATGCCTTGATGATCGACGACTTCGGCTATGTAAAGCAGGATAGAGACGAGATGGAGGTCCTATTTACGCTGCTGGCCCATCGGTATGAGCGTGGTAGCATGCTGATTACCAGCAACCTGCCGTTCTCAAAGTGGGAGGTGATCTTCAAGGATCCTATGACCACGGCCGCTGCGATAGACCGGCTTGTGCACCACAGCGTCGTTCTTGAACTGAACGTGCCGAGCTACCGCGCCGAACAGGCCAGGAAGAGAACAAAACAGGACAAGTGAACTCCACAATCCTGCCCCCCTATAGGGGGCACCCCAGAGGGGCTTGTATCATACGAAGGATACTAACAGAGAACGGTAGAAACAATTGTCATCAAAGGGAATTTATAGTTGACGTCAGACATCACTTTCTTGGCAACCATCGAATCCTCTCCGTCACGCCGGAATTTGTGAGCGCCGGAAGTAATTCGTTTTGGACCTTTTGCGTTGATTACCTGGAGCATGGCTCCGGGGGCCGTGACAACGGGGCCGGTCGTCGGCGTGGCAAGGTCGATTACAAGGAGATACTTGAACCCGATGAATTCGCCCTGTTTGCGAGATTGCGTGATCTGCGCAAGGAGCTGGCGCAGTCAGAGGCCGTTCCGGTTTACGCGATTTTCACAAATGAGCAACTCGCTCACATTGTTCAGCAGCGGGCCTCCAGCAGAGAATCACTTCGCGCCATATCAGGCCTGGGTGATGCTCGCATCGATAAGTATGGTGAACAAGTTGTTGAAGTGACAAGAGGCTACTGGAGCACACTGAATGAAGAGAGCGGGTCACCTGTTCGCGCAAATCCTGGATAGAGAGAATTTGCGATACGCCTTTTACAGAGCACGCAAGGGCAAGCGAGGACGTCCGGACGCGGAGGAATTCGCTGCTGATCTGGAGGCCAATCTATATCGTATCGCCCGTGAGGTGGAGGCGGGTGATTTTCCACTCGGACGGTTTCAGCAGTTTATGATTCATGATCCCAAGCTTCGAATCATTACTGCGCCCTGCTTCGCCGAACGTGTCCTGCACCATGCCATAATGAATGTGTGTGAGCCGCACTTCGAGAAATTCCTGATTGCAGATACATTTGCCTGCCGGTGCGGCAAAGGTCGAATTGCCGCCCTTCAACGGGCACTCCAGTTTTCTGGTAGGTATGCTTATGCCGTCAAGCTGGACATGCGCAAGTACTTCCAGAGTATTTCTCATGACATCTTGCTGGAGCGATTGGGAGGACGATTCAAAGACCGGCGGTTGCTGGAATTGTTTCGTCAGATTATCCACAGTCATGGTGGGATAACAGGTCGTGGTCTGCCAATCGGGAGCTTGACCTCACAGCACTTTGCTAACTTCTACCTTGGCTGGTTCGATCGGTTTGTCAAGGAGCAATTGCGGGTCTCGGCCTACGTTCGCTACATGGATGACTGTGTACTCTGGTGCCATGACAGGAGAACACTGGTCGGATGGGTCGATGCATGTCGTGGGTTTCTCCGCACGCGGCTCGATCTTGAACCGAAGGCACGGTCTCCGATTATCGTTCTGCGGCATGGAATGGATTTTCTCGGTTGTCGCGTCTACCCCAACCATTTGAAACTTAACCGAAGGAGCCGCCGGCGTTTTCGCCGCAAGTTGCTCGACCTTGCATCTGAGTACAGCCGCGGCGAATTAAGTTCCATAGAGCATCAGCAGAGACTCACGTCGCTGCTAGCGTTCACTCGGGCTGGCGGAGTAAAGAGCTGGAAGTTCCGCCGTGATATTATACAACGTGTATCGGTGAGCGGCCCATGGGCTCAAACCGGGTGAACCGCGGCGGTAGCTGGAACAACACCCCGCAGAACTGCCGGTCGGCGTACCGCAATAGGAACACGCCCTCGAACCGGAACAACAACCTGGGCTTTCGTGTGGCCCGCAGCTTCGCGCGACCAGCGGATGCTTGTCGAACGAAACCGGACGCTTTCCAGCCTGAGCGGAGCTTATGTGAGTCAGGCAAAACAGACTGTGGTCGTCCGGTGCTGGTAGTCCTATTGGACGAACGCTCCGGGCGATCCCAATATGAAAATGCTGCGCATCCCTCTTGCTCTGGATACCTCAAGCAGACGTGGCTATTCTCTCACGCCTATTGCTTGCTTCCTTGATTGTCTGAACGGGTAGCAGATGTTTGGACTAGCGCCAGAATTGCCACCCTGATATGCTCCGGCAATTCAGGCCAGCAGTTCACAATCAGGTCAAGATCGGGGTCATTTGCGGGTTTCGGCGCATGGCGCGCGTCGGATTTTGCGCCGCCACCCTCTGAATTCGGGGTTCTTGATAGCCCCAGCAGGGGGTGTTCGAGTCCTGCATCGCCCACTGAAGAGCCTTCCGGGGATGGAGCTTGTGCGGTGAACAGCCAGGTGGGCAGGATTCGTCATGGCCAGGTGTATGGTGAAAGTCCGGCCACGCGGCTGGAATCTGATCCGGATGTGAGGCTATTCATTCGGTTTTGGTCTAATATTTCCCCTAAGCTTGGGCAAGTAGAGATCTTTTGGTCCGGTGCATCTGTATACCTTGGAGGCAGAATACAAGGAGATAGGGACTCTTATTCTGCGTCTCCCCTGGTCTGAACCTACCCGAATACGAGTCTTCCTACAAGATTACGTCATCATATTCGATTTCGAAGCGAAGCTTGTGTTTGGCTTCCTCTTGGGCAAGGGCCAGGAAAAGATTAGTGAGTTCTTCGGTCCCGGCGGCTGCTGCGAGGTCGAGATAGAGGCGGTATGCGGCCTTCTCCTTCTTCATGGCGAGGATGAGGGCATCGGCATAGGACATACCGGGCGTGGGTTCAATGTCCACCGCATAGTCGGCGATGCCAAGGTTAGGCATGTCTTGCCCAATGCTCATTTCAAGCTGGCCTTTCTTGACGGCTTCTAGTTTGGCTTTGTGGCCTGCCTCTTCTGCGGCGAAGTCTTCAAAGACTTTCTTCATCGCGCCACTGTCCATTTTGGCTGCGAGGTCGGCGTAGAACTTATTGGCCTCGACTTCTCCCGCGATGGCAAAGTCCAGAATCTCGTCGGCTGAGTTGAATTCCTTCACGTTCGGTCCTTTCAATTTCGAGGTCCTTGGACAATTGTTCTTCCTTCGATTTGGCTTTCATTCTATTCGTCGGGCCTGTTGCAGGGAAGCAAAAATCGTGCAATGGGGGCCCTGCGTGCGAAGCCTCGTTCGTTGCTGTCCCTCTATTTGCCCGGCCGGACCAATCCCACCGCTCTGCGCCCAAAAGGTGCCAGCCGTTGGGGATTTGCGGAACGAATCCACGTGAGGTCATGACTGCTACTGGCCGCGTCACTTGTTGCTGCCTCACGTTGACGCCGTTCTGCTCGGAACGCTCGGCGCCCTGCAGATTCACACGTGTCCCCACCAGTCTCACGTGCTCCCAGGCTCAGGTGCGAAACCCGGGATCTGTTTGTCCGCCCTCATTTCTGGGCCGGAAAAGGCCATTCTGCCGCCCAGCAATGCTCAATCTCCACAATTGACGGTTCGTTGAGCCGCGCACGTGCCCTGCCTGCTGCCGGCAAGGGTGTCGGTTGCCAGGCCCCATCTGAAGGAAATCCCAGGCAAATCGCCCTGTTGGGGAAAATACGATTCGGCCCATTTATTTTATTTTTGTTGAGTCTTTGCGGTTTTTCGCGGTATACTGATTTTTTGTGATGTGTACTCTTTCATCTCTCAGGGGTACGCTTCTTATAGATCAACGGTGAGAGATGTAAGTTGAGCGGCCTATCAGCAGGCCAAGGAGAAGTATAAGTGAGCACAGGTAAGGTAAAATGGTTCAATTCGAGCAAGGGATTTGGTTTCATTACCCCGGATGATGGCGGCGATGACCTGTTTGTCCACCACTCGGAAATCAAGACGACGGGTTACGCTTCGCTCGATGAGGACCAAAAGGTCGAGTTCGAGATCGGAGAGGGCAAGAAAGGCCCGTGTGCAACCAACGTAATCCCGGTCTGACTGAACAGCAAGGCTTGAAAGAACCGAAAGGCCCTGTCGTATGTCAGGGCCTTTTTATATTGTATTGTCTGCTCTCCTTTGTCTGTCAGTTGGATTCTTGGCGACAGGTTTTTGAAGCAATTGCCCACCTTCATTACCAATCGCAGATCTGGGGCAGCCTCCCTGGAGCTTACCGAAAGAAGCAATCGTGAGCGCAGGGGAAAATACATTGGGATTCCGTTGTGTGGTCATCATTCGAACATTGTGGGCCACGCGACCATGTTCCATCAGCGGTCTGAGGCCAGATAGTAGCGATCGTGGAGATTGCTCTGCTGAGAGTGATCCCTCAGTTCCTTGAGGCAGTCAGGACAGAGCAGTTGTCCGGAGTCGATTCTGTAGAGATCATCTTCACAGAGATCTTCTCTGCCACAGCATTGACAAGTTGCACCTCCAGCGGTATGGGCGAGTATCTGGTCCAGTTTCGCCTCCAACACGGCTCTTGCTTTCGCTTCCGCCCTTGCTCTTGCCGCTGACCTTTCCACTGTCTTGGTGAAGGCTTTAACCTTCTCCAGGAATTGCTTTTCCAACTTGTTTATCTTCTGAGCCGTCTCGGCCTTCGCCCTCGCTTCGGTCTCGGTCCTAATAGCAGTCTGCCACATCTGAAAGGCAATCTCTGTTGCCGCTGCGCGGTCTGTTGTGGCGGATCGTGAGCCTGCGGTCTTAAGCGCCCGATCCTTCGGCTTCTTCTCTCCCGGTAACCGGACTTTCCACCACCAGCGATTCTTCTTGAGGTGCATGTTCCCGGGCAACTCCGCTTTCGGCGATTCATTGCTCATCTGCAAGACCTTTCAAGAGACCCGACGACTGCAAACGGCCTGTGCCATCGTCTTAATCGGCCGTTTTCCTGCTCGGCCTTACAACTTCCTCCCAAGCTGGCGTCGGCAGTGAAGACAAGCAGAAAGTCTGAGTTTAGATCAAGGCTTTTAGGACTGAGACGAGGATGCCGCAGGAACGGGCCACTCCAGACCAGGGCCTTTATCCCTTTGCCCAAAATCCCCCAAAACTCTTGAAATCCTCCCACTCATCCCCAAAAGCTACTCCAAAAAAAGCCTATTAAATGGGAGGATTCTGCCCGTTTCCGCTGGGAAAGCCCGTATTCTGCCTTTCGCCTCTTGATTTTGCGCACCTAAAACATGTATAATTACAGTGTTGAAATCGGGTTAGAGTTGACACAGGGAAGAGACCATTTGGTCCTGTTGGTGCGGGTCTGCGGATACTTTGTAGTGGAATCCGGGCAAAACCACCGCGATGTAGAGAGTCCCGCTGTTCTCCCTGAGGAGGTGAATAACAGATGAAAAGGTGTTTGTTCCTGCTCGTGTTCGTAGCTACAGCGGGTTGCATGACTTCCAGCACCCTGAATGAGACCATGGCCTCGTGGGAGGGCCGTCACTTCACCCAATTGATTGAGCATTGGGGCCCGCCACACTTCGTGCTTGAGGATGATGATGCGGTAGATGGCAACATCTACGTATGGAGTACTTCGTCTTCCGCGGTATCATCAGGTAGTGCATGGGCCCGGATGTTCACGCTTTCGAGAGGCGAGACGTACTGGTTCTGGGTGGATTCCGAGGGCCAAATCTACAAATGGGCCTGGCGCCGACTTTGATCTTTTCTGCTCTGCGGAGTTCTTTTGAGTTGGCTTGCACAGGGTGCCTTGGAAATTGTCGCATCGCCGAGCCTTCCCGTGCAAGTTCACGTGTGTGGGAGGCGTTCGGGGCTGGCATCGAAAGGCTTGCTTAAGAGAGTGACTACGTACGTATGTACTTGCTCGGCTTGTGGGCCAGCTCCTATGCTTGCAGCGCCCTGTCGAGATCCTCAATCAGATCGTCAACGTCTTCGACCCCGACGGCAAGCCTGAAGAGAGTGTCGGTTATTCCCAGCTCGTACCGTTCCTTTCTCGTGTAATCGTAATAGGTCACGAGTGCCGGATGCGTTATCAGTGTCTCGACGCCGCCCAGGCTTGGCCCAATATAACACAGCTTCAGTGCGTCCAGAAGGCGTTTTGCCTTACTAACGTTACCCTTGATATCGAATGTGACGACCCCGCCGCCGCCGTTCATCTGGGCCTTTGCTATGTCGTAGTGCGGATGACTCTCGATGAACGGATAGTAGACTTTCCTTACACGTGGATGATCTTCAAGGAAGCGGGCAATCTTCAACGCAGATTCATTTTGCTTTGCTACCCGCAGTGGGAATGTTTTCAGCCCCCGCAGGAGAAGATAGCAGCAATGAGGATCGATAAGTCCGCCCATTGACTTGTGTAGATTTCTTATCTTCTCAATCAGCTCCATTCGTCCCAGTACGGCACCGGCAAGGATATCGTTATGGCCGGCAAGGTATTTGGTGGCGCTCTGCAAAACAAGATCCATCCCAAACTCAATCGGCCGCTGATTCAGAGGAGTGCTGAATGTGCTGTCTATGAGCGTCAGAACATTGTGTCTGTCCGCTATCTCCTTGATCTTGACAAGATCGAATACGTTCAGATATGGATTTGTCGGCGACTCAGAAAACACGAACCGCGTGTTCTTCTTAATTGCTTTCTCGAGTATCCCATAGTCGCCGAACGGCACAATGGTGCACTGGATACCGAACTGCTTCAGGTATGATTTGCAGAACTCAAGAGTCTTTTTATAGCTGTCATCGGTGATGACAATATGATCGCCGGACTGCACGAGAGAGAGAATGGTGGTGGTTATTGCGCTCATACCCGAAGAAAAAACAACGCAGTCTTCGGCGCCTTCGAGGTCTGCAAGTCGCGCTTCCGCAATTTTTGCCGTAGGGTTGCCGTATCTGCCGTATTCGAAATGTTCTTTTCCTTTCTTGGTGTAATCCTCGATTGCCTTGCTGTTCTCGAATGTAAATGTTGAGGTCTGAATAATCGGAGTCATCAGCGAATCGGCGTATTTTCGCCTCGGCTCTCCGGCGTGTACCGATCTTGTGGACAGAGATTTGCCACCGACGGCTGTCTTCTTCTGCTTGGCGGATTTAGGCATTATCCTTTCCTTTCACTGCGAAACACTCCACCCTCTCACGGCCCGGTCCCGTGATGCGGTCTGTCCGGATCGAAAGCCAGCTTTCCCTAACGGCGTCAAATGGCTACCGGACTCAGGTTGTTTATAACAAATGTACCGCCACTTCAAGGAATTTCTGCCCGGGCCGGATTGCGGGACCACCAAATGCGCACGTCGTTATCGCAGTCACTATTGACGGTGTAGATACGTATGGGGTTGCCAAGCGGCAGCGGGAAAGCGGCACGGCCGATTTGTCACAAGCTCCCGCAAAGAGCACTCATGCAGGTCGAGCTGACTTCTTGTCAGGGCTCACTATCAGAACAAAGAGCGGCGTCTCTTCACGCTTTGGGCCTTTAGCGTTACGGCAAATTGACGTTCTACTTGCCCGAATCGCCCAACCGCTATGCGCATGATTCGCAGCTCTACCACGTCCCCCTCCGAGATCTTCTCCATCTCCAGGGAGAACTCTCTCGGGTTGCGTACGGTGGCATCATTCATCTGCAATATAAGATCGCCTCTGTCGAGCCCGCTTCGCGCAGCGGTCCCTCCCCGTTCCACATCGGTTATGATAAGTATCGGATATGCGCTCTCGAATCCAAATCTTCGCGCCACTCGCTCCGTGAGCTCGGACACTTCCATCTGAAAGAACCGCCTTGCGAGGTCTCGTCCGTCGGGCAACGGCCTTGCCAGCAACTTCAATTCGACCGTCTGGGTCCGGGGATCTCGGGCGTCAGGCTTTACGTATTTGATTACTATGGGCTCCCCGATCTCTTTGCCCATCAGCTTCACATAGAAGTCGATAACGCTCGTCAGCTTGTGGCCGTCTATCTCAAGCACCAGATCACCTGAAGCGATGCCTTTTTCATCCGCGGGGCTTCCTTTGCTCACAGAATCGACGACAATGCCTGCAAAATTACCGGAGGTCTTGATTCTGCCCATCATGAGCCCCAGCCGCACGCGGCGCAGTTCCTCCGGCATTAGCATGTGACTGAGGTTGTCGACCAGCGTGTCTACCGGTATCGCGAACCCTATGTTCTGTGCCTCTGCGCGTATAGCTGTGTTGATGCCGATCAACTCGCTGTTGATATTCAGCAGCGGGCCTCCGCTGTTGCCCGGATTGATCGGGGCATCTGTTTGAATCAGCCCTCGAAGCCAGAACCCCTCGGTGACTTGTATGTCCCGACCCACCGCGCTGACCACGCCGCTGGTGACCGTGTTGGAATAGCCGTATGGATTGCCGATCGCCAGCACGGTCTCGCCGATCATCAGGTCGTTGCTTCGACCCAAATGGATGAACGGCAATTTGTCTTCGTTCGGGATCGCCAGGACAGCCAAGTCTTTGCTCTTATCGGTGCTTATTACGCGGGCTGCGAATTCCCTGCCGTCGCTGAAGACCACCTTGATTTTCTCGGCACCTTCTATGACGTGTGCGTTTGTAATGATGTAGCCGTCTTCGTGAACGACTATGCCCGAGCCCAGCACGCTGATCTGTCTCTTATATCGCGGCCCCCAAAGATCAAACATGTCTGGCCAGTCGAAGCCAGGCCCAACAGAAGTGGATACCAGCCGCTCTCCGGAAATGTTGACTACGGCCCCATGTGCTTTCTGATATGCCTTTACTATCGGCGTCTGTCTGTCAAAGACTGCGTTCTCTTGCCCTATCGCGGGTGCGACAATACAGGCCCAGAGCAGGACCAGAATTGCCGTCAGGTACGGGGATGCGATTCTTCTGAAGCCTTTGATCGTAAGCCGTTGTCGGGTCACAATATGCAGAGCCCACCCTATGTGAGTAACCATGCGATCTCAGGCCATCCGGAGGCAGTGGATCAGGGTCGGTTATGATTGACCGGCCGTCTTAGCTTCCGACCTTGCCCCCTTGAGCCGCGTTTTTTCGAAATCTCTTTTATATCGAATTTTTTCGCCCGCTTTCGCTTTGCGGAGTGAGGCTTTTGCCGTACCTTTTTTTCTTTTGAAATCAACAGGGCATTCTTGCAGGTCTCTGCAGTAATCCTGTCGGTGTGCTCCGAACCCTCCTGCAGGACTTCCGCTGCCAGAGTTTTCATCCTGCCTCGCATCTTGCGGAGCCCGTAAGCCGCTGCGTTCTTGGTTCGCCTGTGTGCGTCACCGTACAGCGCCTCTTTGAGGATGTCCAAACCGTCTTCCTGCAGCCAGGATAGATTAAAGGCGCTTTGTCGAACGGTTGAGACGTTGGATGAGTACAGTTGCTCGCGAAGCTTTTCGAGAAGCTTCACTGCGGCCTTGTCTTTTTCTCTGCCCGAAGGTGTTCTCTTATCTAACTTCATAGCTCCACCGCTAATATATCGGCAAGTACGTTCCGGTTGCTGAAGTCGTTCTGCTCCCACCGCACCGTAGAACGCCGCAAGAGCCGCACAGGAGTCTTCTGACTGGAGCCCCGGATGGAAGGCATTCGGTTCTCAGATCAAAAGTCATATAGGGGCACGGCCCCCCGGAGCGCATCGGTCTCGCCATGGTTACATCCTTGTCTTTCCTCCATCGAAAGCACAAAACCTCCTAATCTACTCTACAGCGGCTACCTCGCCCTTCTCAGCGCAAGTAGTTCTCGACGCGCCTTTGAGCACTGGACCCACAACCGGGGGTTCCAGGACATATTCTGACACGGTACGGCGGGGTTGTCAATGGGCTTTTATACGGTTTGTTGAGCTTTTCTCCAGGCTGGAGAGGCCAAACCAAACCGGCATCATGCTTGAATCCGGGGGCAGTAATGTCTTTGACAGCCTTGGGCCGGGCCCCTAATATACGTTGGCTATCTGGGTTCTCCTTCGCCGGAATTTGTCCTGAACCAGCGTTTTGGAAGGGTGGATACAAAATGAAGCTCGACACGGTCGTTCTTAGCCGACGGCAATTTCTGGCGGCTCTCGGGGCATCTGCGACCACCCTGGCCCTGCCGGATGACGCATCAGCCGCAAGATCGTCGGCGATGGCTCGAAAACCCAATTTTGTGTTCATTTTTGCCGATGACCTGGGCTGGGGCGACCTTGGCTGCTATGGAAACCGCCAGATAAGGACCCCCAACCTTGACAGGCTTGCCAGAGAGGGGCTGCTCTTTACCCAGTTTTACGTCAGTGGCTCGGTTTGCTCGCCCTCCCGGGCCGCCGTCATGACCAGCCGTTTCCCGGCTCGCCTCGGCATCCACGGCCATTTCGCAAGTCACAAGCAGAATAGGGCTCGCGCCATGCCCGACTGGCTTGATCCAGAGGTATCCACCGTAACAAGACTTCTCAAGGACGCCGGGTATGTGACGGGGCACTTCGGTAAGTGGCACTTGGGCGCCGGAGAGGGGGCTCCGAGTCCCGGGGATTATGGCATTGATGAGCACTGCACCAGGTCTTCGTCGGGCCCGCAGCTCGCAGGAACGGACGACCCGTATTTTCGGGCGAAGTCCACGGCCCAGATCGTTGACAGAACCATACAGTTCATCGAGAAGCACCGCGAACGGCCATTCTATGTCAATGTATGGTCTCTCGTCCCGCACGCCACGCTGCATCCCACGGCCGAGCAAATGAAGCCCTACGAGCGATATGCCCCGAGGTCTGTGCCCTATGAGGGCGTCAAGCAGGTCTATTATGCCTCGGTTTCGGACCTCGACGAGCAAGTCGGCCGACTCGTTCGAAGAATTGACGAGCTTGGTTTGGCTGGGGACACTGTCATTGTCTTCTCGAGTGACAACGGCCCCGAGGACTTGAACATAACTAATGCGGTTCACAGCGGGATCGGCAGCACGGGCCCGTTTCGCGGCCGTAAGCGAAGCATATATGAAGGTGGGATTCGCGTGCCGTTCATCGTCCGTTGGCCGGGTCAGACGCCGACCGGCAAGGTAGATGATACGACTACTATCGCTGGTGTCGACTGGTTGCCGACCGTATGCGGCCTGGCCGGTCTGAGACTTCCCCGTGACCTCAATCCTGACGGGCAAGACATGTCGCAGGCAATTCGGGGCAGGCCCACGCCGCGGTCGAAGCCTCTGATGTGGGAGTGGCGTTTCCGGGTCGCCGGCGATATGGTCCACAAGTGTCCCATGCTGGCCATCCGGGACGGAAAGTGGAAGCTGCTGATGAATCCGGATCGCAGCCGAATTGAGCTGTACGATGTTCCTGCCGATCCCACAGAGCTGGACAACATCGCCGGTCAGAATCGCGAGGTTGTCAAACGATTGTCTGCAACGCTGCTGAAGTGGCAGAAGACGCTGCCGGCGGGCCCGCTGGCTGAGGAGGCAGGTTCCAACGCTTATCGTTGGCCAAAAGGGCGGTAGGGGGCAAGAACCGGTGCCGATGCTGTGAGAAAGATGAACAGTGACCCGGAGAAAGCGGTAGTCCTGCTGAGCGGTGGCCTCGACTCGGCTGCGACGTTGGCCATTGCCCGCAGCGAGGGCTTCGAATGTCACACCCTTTCCTTCAAGTACGGCCAGAGGCACGGGTGCGAGATCGAGGCTGCAAGAAAAGTTGCCGCATCCCTCGGTGCCGCTGAGCACCGCGTAGTGGACATCGATCTGGGGGCGTTCGGCGGTTCGGCACTTACTGATCCGGCAATCGAGGTGCCCAAGAACACGCCCGATTTGGATCATCCATCCGAAATTCCGGCGACGTACGTGCCCGCCCGCAACACGATATTCTTGAGTTATGCCCTCGCCTGGGCCGAAGTGCTCGGCGCATTTGATATCTTCATAGGTGTTAACTCGACCGACTACAGCGGCTATCCTGATTGCAGAGCCGAGTTCATTACTTCCTTCGAGAAGACCGCCAACCTTGCCGCTGCGGCAGCGGTCGAGGGCAAGGGTTCCTATCATATTCGTACTCCGATCATGGACATGACAAAAGGCCAAATCGTCGAGACCGGTGCGAAACTCGGCGTTGATTTTTCGCTGACGCACAGTTGCTACGATCCGGACCGGCAGGGCAGAAGCTGCGGCCGCTGCGACTCCTGCAGGCTGAGATTGAAAGGCTTTGCAGAAGCTGGCCTGGAGGACCCAATTGAATATGTGACTCACAACGGATAGGGAAATAGTACTGAGCCCGCGGTTTCAGCCGTGGGTCACTACGACAAGGACCATGAAAGTCAACGAAGTCTTCTATTCCATACAAGGCGAGGGATTCCTGGTAGGTGTACCGAGCGTGTTCATCCGCCTGGCAGGTTGTCCGCTGCGGTGCCGATGGTGTGACACAAAGTATGCGTGGGAGGAGTCCGCGGGGATTATTCAAAGCGTCCCCGAAGTAGTTGGCGCAGTCGGCCAATGGCAGTGCGATTCTGTCGTCATCACCGGCGGCGAACCGATGATCGATTCCGATGTCCCTCAGCTTGTCAGGGTCCTGAAGGCCGAGAACAAACACGTGACAATTGAAACGGCAGGAATTGCGTATGTTCCGGACGTGCGGCCCGATCTGATGAGCATCAGCCCGAAACTGAGTAACTCGACGCCCGATGATCCCAAATTTGCGGCGATTCATAATCGCTCCCGGTTGGATTTGGCCGTTCTCGGCGCGCTGATCGATAACTACGAATATCAGCTGAAGTTCGTGGTGGACTCGCCGGACGATCTATCGGAGATTCAGCAGACGATATCACAGCTCGCAAATGTTGATCCGAAAAAGGTAATGCTGATGCCGCAAGCGACGACAAGAGAACAGCTCTTGGCCAAATCACCGATGGTAGCCGATATGTGCAAGAGCACCGGCTTTGCATTCTGCCAACGTCTGCAGGTCCTGCTCTATAACGGCCGACGTGCAAGATAGTCCCTCCTGTAATTTCAATTCACCTTACCGGCCGAAGCGTCCCTTGAAAAACTCCAGTAACTGCGGGTCCCGCGCATTTTCCCCCAGAGCATGCACGCCCCACGCGCCGCCACCGATTGCATAGTAGCCGATTGCTGCCCCACCTAGCGCGACGAATCCGACGGCAAGACCCCCGACAGCAAGTATTACCCCGAGAGCTAACCCCCCAAAGCAAGCCAATCCAGCGGTCAAACCGCCCATGGCAATTGCACCGAGCGAAACTCCGCCCACGGCCACCACTCCGACGGCAATTCCCCCGATAGCAATGATGCCTTTTGCAACGCGGATTTTGCCGGTGACAGGGTTGAATGCCGAGCCGAGAACAACATGCACTAATGGAAGTCCCCAAAGCGTCCTTTTAGAGCGGTATTCCGCGCTCCACCAGTAGCTGGCGCCCGCGGCACCACAGCTTGGACACAGTACTGCCTTATCAGAAATCTCGTTGTTGCACTCCCGGCATTTTATGAGCGTCATGATTAGAGTCCTTTTCTGGTTGTGTCTCCTTAGCGAAGCGGCCCCTTCATCAGACGGATATCATCAATCCACACCGTCCCTCTGCCGTTTATGATCAGATTCAGTCTTACGTTATCAGGATTCTCGCCATCCTTCAGGAAGAATATCGTTTCCTGCGTCATCCAAGCAGTCGTGCCCCAAACCGGCGTGGGATCCCTGGAGAAGAAATCACTGCTGCCGGGGAAATGGCACCACATCTCTAGACAAGCATCATGATCTACATCTTGGGTCCGCATTTGCGCCTGATATATGAGCCGTGCGTTCTCGATGTCTATGTCCCCGGTGTCAAACAGAGAGATCGTGGTCGGTTCCGTTACTTCAATTCGCAGAGACCCATTGCCGTCGGCGGAAATCTGCTCATCGAACGTGACACCCGATTGAGTTAGTACCCCGTCTGTGCTGTCAAGCGGGAACCTCCGCAGCTCTGTTATCTGCTGAGCGATCACCGCGGTCTGTCGCTGTTCAACTCTCCTCTCAGTGTACAGGCCCCACAGAAGCAAAAAGGGGATCGAGAATGCGAGTATCACGTACCCGATAATTAGTCCAGCCAGCGCAATGCCGCGGCCCGTCAACGCTGGGTCACGCTGAATCTTGCGAAGTGCTACGTGTCCGCAGATAATCGCAGGCAGGGAGCAGCACGGCCCGAGCAGTGAACAGACCAGCGATGCAATCGCCAGTCCCGAAGTCCGAGCCGCAGTTGGCCTATCCACAAGTGTCACGTTTGGCACTGCTTTCGGCCCCTTTTGAAGAGCTTCGAGCAACTCGTCATATTCACTCTCGGTGATCTTGCCATCCTCACGCAGCCTCAAGAGTTCTTCTTCTGAAGATGCACTTGTTACGCTTTCCATTCTCTAATCTCCCAAGAGCTCTTTGAACTTATCCTTTGCCTCGCCCACGGTTATTTCGTCCGTGCGAAGCTGCTCGAGCACGGCCTTCTTCTGGCCATCCAGCTTCTTGAGCCCCTCGTAGTTCGCAATAAGCCGATTCAGCCGGGACCGTATCGCGGCGTATCCGAGCGAGCTTTTCTGCTCCAACGCCTTGATACTGAATCCCGCGAGCAGATATTGTTCGAGGAATTCCCGGTCTTGCTGGCTGAGCCGATCGAAGAAGGTCTCGCTGAAATTGCCTTCAATCTTGACGCTGCAGCTCACACAAGACATCGCCGCCGTCTGCATTGGCAGGCCGCACGAAGGACACGATTTTGAAAGCAGTTTCTTTCCCATGGCTATAAATTTTAGCATTGGCGCCGCATATATCAAGAATAATTAGGATAAAAATACAAATATCGCAATTATTCTTGGGTGCGCCGGGCTCCAACACCGTGCTTTGGCCCTACCCCTTTGCTGGTAAGTGCGTGCCCGGAATTGGCTTTGTTTGGCTTTCTTCTTCCGCAGCCTAAATGTGACAAAATCGTCATAAGCCTTGTGTCCACAGCTTGTTAAGCTCATTCGGGCCTTTTGGAAATTGGCTTTGTTTTGCACAATAGCCTCAAAGATTGCGCGCCCCTTTTACCCAAGGGAGTCCAGTTATCCGTTGCCTGCCTCCTGCCTTCTGTCTTCTTTCTTTTTTGCTGTGTCTTCACCGTTCTGCCTTGCTGGTATTGTGATCTCAGTACGTTAGTTTTGTATATATCATATGCCCGCCGAGGCATTCTGTCAAGCGAAATCTTTTGTCAGGACAGAGGCGAGCGCAACGCGAGCGTCAGATACCATGCGGAGGGCCGGCGGTTGACAACGCGCTACCAATAGTCAATAATCAATTAAGTGGCCCGGGTGGCGGAATAGGCAGACGCGCTAGCTTGAGGGGCTAGTGACCTTAGGGTCGTGCTGGTTCGACTCCAGTCCCGGGCATTGTGTATTGATGGTTGATTATTGACCGAGGATAGGAGGATGAGTAGCCGCTTGGCTTTTGATTTGGATTGCAATCGTGTGATGCCCGAGTGTGGATTCGAATGTCCTAAATGCATACAGGAGATTGAATCGACCCTTACCACCATTGGGGGTGTTAGCAAGGTGTACATTGAGAAGGAAGGGCAGGAGCAGAAACTCATCGTCGAGCATGACCCTGGTGCGGTGACAGTTGAGCAACTGATCCATGTTCTCAAAGGTTTGCCTTCGTTCTATGAAGGATTCTTTGTGCCGACTGTGATTGCATGATAACAAGTCGGTCGAGCTGACAATGTACAGGTGTTCGCTCATCGGCAGCGTCAAGAGCCAACGTCACGTTTTGGAGCGCGCCTGCTGTGGGCGCCCCAAGATTTTTGAAGCTTCTCTGCCATTTTTCTTGCGCTTCCGCACAGACTTTGTTAGATTAGGTATCGCCTGATGTGAACGGGCTATCGATGTGTTGAGACTGGATGCAAGGGTTAGTTTGGTGATTGCAGGGCAGAAGCGCGGTGGATACTGAACAGCAGGTTCTATCTGGTGGGCGGCTGGCGTCGATTGATGCGCTGCGCGGCTTTGATATGTTCTGGATCATCGGGGGCCAGTGGATATTTGCGGCGCTGCATCCAATCTTTGAGAACGATACTACGGCGTGGGTACGGACCCAGCTCACGCATGTCGAATGGGAGGGGTTCCGCTCAGAAGATTTGATCATGCCGTTGTTCCTGTTCATCGTCGGCGTCGTTATGCCGTTCTCACTCGGCAAGCGCACGCAGCGCGGCGACAGTAGGGCACAAGTCTATCGTCATGTCATCGCACGAACGGTGATTCTGTTTGTGCTCGGGATGATCGCACAGGGCAACCTCTTGGATCTCGATCTGGCCACATTTCACATCTTCTCCAATACCTTGCAGGCCATTGCAGCCGGCTATTTTATTTCAGCGATTATTTTGCTCAGCCTGGGACTTGTCGGTCAGATAGTGACAACGGTGGTGCTGCTTCTTGTGTTCTGGTTACTGATGGCAGTAGTCCCTGTGCCGGGCCACGGTGCCGGCGTGCTTACACCCGAGGGTAACCTGGCGATCTACTTGGACAAGCTGATTCTTGGCCGGTTTCAGGATGGGACAACGTATACATGGCTGCTCAGCAGTATGACATTTGCGTGCACCGTGATGCTCGGCGCAATGGCAGGGCACGTACTGCGCTGCCACAAAAGCAGGGGGGTAAGGGTGCTGCTGCTCTTGTTGGCCGGGCTTGGCTGTCTGTTGCTGGGAGTCGTGTGGGACACCAGGTTTCCGATTATCAAGCACCTGTGGACGAGCTCGTTTGTGCTGTTTTCGGCAGGGCTATGCTATCTGTTGCTGGCTCTGTTCTATCTGGTCATAGACGTGCTGGGCTTTAGGAAATGGGCCTTTGGTTTTATCGTGATCGGGATGAACGCGATTGCGGTCTATATGGTGACACGCGTGTTCGATTTTCGCGGAATCGGGGACATCTTTGTCGGCGGACTGGAAAAATGGACCGGCGACGCCCATGATCTGGTGCGTGCCGTCGCAGGGTTCGCCGTGCTTTGGCTGATTTTGTGGTGGATGTATCGCAAGAGGTCGTTCATCAAGATCTGACCACACATCAGACGTCGAAGGCGACCTCACTGTCTCGGCCATCAGAAGGGGACTACCATGCAAAGGCGCGACTTCCTCAAGTACTCCGGAGCTGCCGCAGCCGGTGTGGCAACGTCATCAATCGGGAGAGATACCACGCTGCACGCACGACAAGCACGGTCCGGGTCCGGCCGGCCGAATATCCTCATGATCACATGTCATGACATGGGCCGGCACATCGGTTGCTACGGCGTCAAGACGGTGCGGACGGACAACCTCGATGCACT
>CP070675.1:2355126-2365595 GCA_020352215.1 Phycisphaerales bacterium | reverse complement strand
GCTACAAGCTCCTTAGCGAACAAGAGTTCCAGGTGAAATTGGAGCAGGAGAACGTGAGTATCGAAAGAGAGCGGTTCTCGATAAAGGAGAAGCTCAGAGACGTCGGGAAGATCACCGACGACGAACTGGAGACCTTCCGCAGGTCCTTCTTTACCGCACAGGACAACCTATTCCGGCAACAAGAAGTCATGATTGAGCGACAGGAAGATTTGCGTTTGGCGATCAGGTACTTCAGCCCCGATCTTACGGTGGCTGACAAAGGAAGAAACGTTGAGACGAATTGATTTGCCGCCAATCGAGAACCTCACACAAAATCGCCAGATAAGATGGTCGATAACACAGTGCGGTTCTTTGGGCGGCAAACTCGGCCGAATCGATTGTCATAACAACCACGGCTTGATAAGGGTCCAGGTGTCGAAATGATGGGAAAGCATACGTATTTGGTACTGATACTTATCTTCCATGTCACGGTGGTGGGCGACTCTGCGTTTGCGCAACAAGACGCCGACGATGCCGCAGCTTCAGAGCCAACACAAACAAAGACCCGTACGGAGATGCTGAACGAGCTGAGTCTCAGGACCGCCCAGGTTGCGCTGGAAAATGCCAAGGAGACATATGATCGCTATAGGAGAGAGTATGAAAATGCGCAAGAGCTCTTCACGCAAAGCATCATGTCGAAAAAGGAACTCGATGAGGCATTGTCCGCATACACACAAGCCGAGCAGCAATGCAAGCAGGCAGAAATCCAACTGCAGCAGACAAAGTTGAGCTTTCTTGCCAACGCAACGCACATCACGATTATGGAGGCGAAGAAGTCCTACGACAGCGAGGGGCGGCGAATGCTCGACGTGGTGCTGAAGAACACCTCCAATCTGGCACAGGCTGAGTCGGCCTTGGGTCTGGCCGGGAGTGAACCGGAACTTGAATCCGAATGGGAAGGGTGGCAGAGTCCTGAGCAGATACGGGCGCTACTTGATATTGAGAATATCATTGTCTCGATCGTCGGCGACTCTTCAAGCATTGGCAAGCCGTACGAGCAGATAATCCCCATATTGCCTTACGGCAAGGAGGAGAAGCTGACTTTTGTTCTGCTGACCGATGTGCAAGAAGCGGGCGTGAAATTGAAGTACCTGGATCAAAATGTCATTGAAAGGATTTTCCTTGAGAAGGAATCATTGCAGGAAATTCCAACAGTGGTGGCCTCACAATTCTCTCAGGAAGGCCAGTTAGGCACCGACATCCGCTATGACCTCGATTTGGAGATGCTGGTGACGACCGACAGCAATTTCTCTCTGCTTGTGACGAATATGCCGGCCCAGATGAATTGCTCATTTGTTGATTTGAGCAGCGGGGCTCGTCTTACGAGCGTGCGGTTTACGGAAAACGTCAGCAAGCAGAATTTGACGCTGCGGGTATCGATTCCGCAGAAGCTCGATGTCGAGATGATTGACAAGACCATAGGATTCCAGGCGTGGGTGCTCACGGCAAAGCAGGCTGAGGCGCTGAACAACCTGAAACAGCAATATGCCGGGCAGGCAATCCCGGCCAGCGACCTGAATGAGATCAATGCCGCGAGGGTCGATCTGGCACTGATTCCCAAAGGAACGGGACGGCTGGAGATACTGATAAATAACCTCTATGAGGAGATAAAGCCGCAGCAGGAGGTCAACATCAAGGCGGACCTTCACAACGATGGGACTCTGACGTTGTTTGGGATCATACCTGAGATATCTCCGCCTCTGGGCTGGGCGGCTGAGATCTCACCGAACACGATAGAGAAATTGTCGCCGGGTGACAAGGAGTCGATAAGGATCTACTTGAAGCCCGGTTCGGAAGTGGGTGTCGGGGAATACGAAGCGCAGATTGAGGCCAGGGGGCAAAGCGGCAGTGAGATGGTCGACGCACTGGAGAAGCGGCTGAAAATCCGTATCAGTGCCGAGACACGTATTGCTGCCACCTTGATATTGGTTCTGGCACTGGTCGGGCTGATAACCGGGATCGTATTCATGGGAGTGAGACTGAGCCGAAGATAGAAGAAGAGATTACATAGCGGCCATTCAGGCAGAGATTTGCTCGTCAAGAACAGAAGTTGTCTGAGTGCGAAAGAAGCAAAGACAAAACCTACGAACAGAATGCACAAAAAGGGAACGCTTCCGATACTTGGATTGGCCCACATTCTTCTGCTGGGACAGAGCTTTTCTGTGGCGTGTGCGGAGGAATTGCAGTTGCCGAAAGATCTCAAAGTGAGCGAATACTTCAACTTCTTCGGCAGTCGTGGCATCGACTGGCGAGCTTTGAACGATCCAAACAACAATTCCATACTGGTCGCTTGCATTGAAGGAACCACTGAGCAATCACTCAAGGCGCTCGAGATTGCCGGTCTTCAGCAGCGTCTGGGAAGCCTGGAGCGCGGCAATCTAATTCGGAAGGCCCAGGGGCGCTACATGTTGGCCTTTCCCGCTGTGGTGGGCAGAAAAAGAAACCAGTTGCAGCGATATGTAGAGCCGATATCCCGACGGCTGACTCCTTTTGCGGAAAAGATGATTGCGGACATTCAACCGTATCTGGCAGGACGTGATGAGATGCTCTATCACGTTCTCTGGTCGGACATTATGGATGGGACTCTGGCTTGGAACACAGCGAGGGCAGCAATGACCAAACAAATCAAGTCAGGCGATACTTCGATTGAGAACAAAGCCTGGCTACTGTACCCGTATCATCCATATCGCGTGGGGACCAACAGTTACAACAACACTCTCGGACATCTGCGAATCACCTGGAGCCGTAACACTCCAAATCCCAAGGCCATTTACGCGATCATATCGCGGTATGCAAACGAGTTGACGGAAGTGATCGAGCAGAATAGCAAGGTCGCGACGACAGATGCCAGAGACGCTCTGGGCAAGTACGGGCTGGTAGACGAGGCAGGGAAGGTCCGCCTCTTGACTATAGAACGTGACTCCGAGGCAGCGAAATCCAATGCCGAGCTTGGCAGACAGTTCGGTCGGCAGATGATGAACCATCTGGACGTAGCCAAAGTTACTGATATGTTGGGCGTCTCGCCCGGCGTAGCCTTTGTCATCGCCTATCATGAAATCTGCTGGCAACTGCTGCAGGACTTGGCTGAGAAGAAGGCGCTGGAAGTGCCCCGGATTCTGGCCGCAGCGGGAACAGGGGCAAGTGAGGCGTATCAGCTTGTTTCCTTGGAAACTACACCGAGGGTCCAGTTTCTCCCGCATAGTGTCAGCGGCAAGAGCCGTCCTGCAACTACACTGATCTTGGTCCTTGCGTTGGTTGGCCTGATTGGAGTAGTAGTATTTCTCGTCGTGAAACCAGGCACAAAGTAGAGCAAGAGATTGCGTGGTAACCATTTAGGCAGCGAATTACGCGTCAAGAATCAGGGTCATCTGAGAGGGAAAGGACGTCAATATGGACAGCAAGAATACGCTGGTGACGGGAGTCGTGGTGATTCTTGTGCTTAGCACGCCGATATTGGTCTACAGTGATAATGAAGGTGTCGGGTCAATGGACGCAAGCGACCCCAATAGTCAGCGAGTGGCGGATAGTCCCGATCAGACAGAAGAAGAGACGGTGGATGTTGCGCTCGATCCGAACAAGACACCGTACCAGAGCAGCGAAAACAGCCGGGCCACCGTCGGTGATGCTCGCATTTCCGAGCTTGAAGCGCCTGCACCTCAGGAGAGAAGACCGAACAAACTCGTTGCCTGGTGGAAGCTCGATGAAGCCGACGGCAACGATGTAGCTGATTCTTCAGGTAACGGCTGCCTGGGTAAGCTGATTGGGAATCCCCAGTGGCAGCCTGCCGGCGGGAAGATCGGCGGCGCCCTTGAGTTTGACGGCGACGGTGACTACATAGAGATCGGCAATGAATCGGCGTTCGATATTGCGGGTGCAATGACGGTTGCCGCCTGGATCAAGGTCAACCGGTTCGACAAGCGGTGGCAAGCCATTGTTACCAAGGGCGACACGGCCTGGCGGATTCAGAGAACAGCCACCGAGGACACGCTTGCGTTCCACTGCACCGGAATTGTCTCTATCGAGGGCCAGTCGGGCCTGGGCATCGAAGGTAACAAGAGCGTCAATGACAACAAATGGCATCATGTGGTCGGTGTCTACGACGGGTCCACAGTATCGCTGTACATCGATGGGGCACTCGATAACTCTGGTGAGGCTTCAGGCAGCATCCATACGAACGACTCACCTGTGCTTATCGGTGCCAACGATGAGGCGAGTGACCGTGAGTGGAACGGCCTGATCGACGAGGTCTGCATAATTGTCGGCGCGATTGATGCCAACGGGGTTCACGCGCTCTATTCGGGTGCGGATCCGATGACCGTAGCACAGACAGCCACGATCGCCCGCCCCGCGCGGACCGCGGCTGCTGAGTCCGAACCTCAGATGGGGCAGGTGATGGATGGAGGTGCCGAACGAGGGATCGAAGGCGATTGGGAAGCGGTTTCCGATACACTTGACCAGAAGTTTGTGATTGAGGTCCGGAGAAGATCCGACGGCACCCTTGCTGCAATCGCTACCGGCGAGGACGCCGACGGCGTATCAGCGATTTTGCCATTCGATGAAGTCAGTTTTGAGAATGGCAAGCTGCGCCTAGTATTGAAATCGAGCCAGGGTCTTTTCGAGGGCACGATGAAAGAAGGCGGACTGACAATTGAGGGCGAGTGGCGGCAGCAGGGACAACTAAGACCGCTTGTGCTTAAGCGCGTTGAGCGAGTCCGGACTATGGCTGGGGTCCGGAGCGGAGATAGGGCTATCCGAACCCCGGAGAAACAGGTCGAAAGTCGGACTAAGCTCGTCGCCTGGTGGAAGTTCGACGACGACACCAGCGACAGCGCCGGACCCTGCCATGGGACTCCACACGGGGGCCCCACGTATGGTGCCGGCAAGAGCGGAAAAGCGATCAGCCTGGATGGTGACGACTATGTGGACTATGGCAATCCGAGTTCGCTGAACTTCGGGGCCGGTGATTGGGCCGTCTCTGCCTGGATAAATACAACGCAGTTCGGCACAGAGGACGCCGACAAAGGAACTGTCTTCGCCAAAGGAGGAGACGGAGGCGGTGGAATCCGGTACACCCTGGCGGTGAACGAAGGGCAATCGGGCGCGATCACCTTATCTGCCGATGACGATCTGAGCAAGGTGCAAGCGATAAGCAGGGCCGCCGTGAACGACGGTGCCTGGCACCACGTCGTCGGGATGAGAGACAGAAAGCAGTTGCGGCTCTATGTCGACGGTGCGTTAGATACAGTCAGTACCCTGCCGGCCGGATTCAACCTGTCCGGCGCATCGCAGCAAAATGCCTATGTAGGGGTCATAGCTGACAACGGAGATAGCAGCTTGATCAAGTATTTTGTCGGCCTGATCGACGAGGTGTGCGTCTTCGCATGCTCGCTCGACGCCAGCAGCGTCAAGGCTCTGTACTCGGGCAGGGACCCGATGACAGTTGCAGAGCAGGCCTCGACCATCGCGCCCACACCTCTCCGCGGCAAGAGCCATACGGCAACTGCAGTGATATTGGTCTTGGGGCTGGCTGGCCTGATCGGAGCAGTAGTGCTCTTCCTCGTGAAATCAAGCATAACAAGATAGAACAAGGGGACGCCCTGATGATCTGGAAAATCGCCAAGAAGGAATTCCTGCTGAACCTGATGACGTTCAAGTTTGCTGTGGGAACGACACTCTGCGTAGTCCTGATGGCCGCATTTGTTCCCATCCTGGCGAAAGCGTACCAGGAAAGACTCAAGACTTATGGTGAGAACGTTGCCTACAACGAAGCAGAACTGCGCAAAGTTACGGTCTATAAGAATATCACACCCACCATATATCGGCGGCCGTCGCCGCTGGCGGTCTTTAGTGAAGGGCTGGAGAAGCAGCTCGGCAACTCAGCCACGATAAGGTACGACGAGGTCCCTGAGATAAGTGGGGCAGCGGCTAATCACTACCTGTCAATCTTCTCGATCTTTGACGCATCTCTGATTTTCAAGATTGTCATAAGTGTCCTGGCTCTGCTCGTAGCATACGATGCCATATCCGGCGAAAGGGAGCGAGGTACACTCAAGCTGATGGTATCGGGTACGGCCGCCCGCCACCAGGTCTTGCTGGGCAAGCTTTTGGCAGGGCTTACGGTTCTCGTTGTGCCTGTCACGATCGCATTTCTCATGGGGGCGGCAATTCTTCTCTGCTTTCCGATGGTGCATTTGGCCGGTTCGGATTGGATTCGCATCGGGTTTATGTTTATTGCCTCGTTGGTGTTCATCGCGACGATGTACAATCTGGGCCTGCTATTCTCGTGTTTGGCGAGAAGATCCGCCATTTCCCTGGTGCTCGCATTGTTTTTGTGGATAATCTTTGTGCTGGTCATTCCCAACGGAAGTGTCTATCTGGCCGCACAGATTATGCCCGTTGAGTCGGAAGACAAGATAAACGAGCAGATCGCCTCGCTGCGAAGAGACACCAGAAGGGAATTCGTCAGCGAACTTAAGCGTTCCGGCCGGAGCTATATGTCCGGATCCGGTTCCACGTCTGACGTTGTGGGTAAAGGCGGTTTTGGGCATGGTTACATCCGATCCTGCAATGAAGTCCTCATGCACAATCTGATGGTACGGTACGGCGTAGGCGTGCCCATTGATGTCAGATATGCCAACAAATACTCGGAAGTGCAATACGGCTACCTCCGCAGTCTGTTCGAGCAGACACGCCTTGCAGCCAGTCTCTCGCGACTCTCACCGATTTCTCTATATGAGAATGTGATGTCTGCACTGGCCGGGACTGACATCGCCAGCTTTCGGGACTTTATCGACGCCGTCAAGGTGCACCGAAATGACATCGTCGAATACATTCGTTCTCGAACCAACAACTTTTCCTCATCGTCTTTCTTCACACCCTGCACCAAAGAAGAGATGACCACCCGGCCGGGAGGCGATACTGCCCCCCCTCTTGGTCTACGCGACCTGCCTCGGTTTACGTACGAGCCTGATATAGTAGGAACTCTGCGCAGAGTGGTCCCCGATTTGACGTTTTTAATCCTTGGGAACGTCCTGTTCCTGGCCGTGGCCTTTGTAGCATTTCTAAGATATGACGTGAGGTGATTCAACATCAAAACCAAGCGATTCGAAACATACGTACATCCAAGTATTGGAGGGATAATATGATTCGTCAGATCATACACAAGGAGATTCTGGAGAATCTTCTGAGTTTCCGTTTCATCCTTTCACTTGTGCTGATCATCCTGCTTTTCGCTGCGAGCGGATTTGTCTTTGCGGGCAAATACCGGCAGCAGTCAAGCGATTACTGGGAAAAAACAAATGAGAACCTGGCAAGCTTGAGCGGGCAATCGCGCCAGCTTCACAGACTGGCATTCTATACACAGAGTGTCTGGAGAAAGCCGAAACCACTCATTCTCTGCTGTGACGGATTTGAAAAGTCTCTGCCCAATCGGTTCACGTTCGACGTGTTCGGCAGCGACTTGCCCGAAGTGGAAGGCCGCGGCAACTTCACGCTTTCTCATTTCAGCAGTATCGACTGGGTCTTCATCATTTCCATGATTCTGAGCTTTCTGGCACTCGTTTTCACCTACGACAGCGTGAGCGGCGAGAAAGAAGATGGGACACTGCGCCAGATGCTGGCTAACACAATCCCAAGATATGAGGTTCTCTTGGGCAAGTATCTCGGGGTCATGCTCACCATAGGCATACCTTTGTTTATTGGCCTGCTGGTCAGCCTTATCATCGTGGTCTCTTCCAATGTCGTTGTCATTAGCGGACTGGATTGGTTGAAGATCCTTACCATTGTTCTGCTGTCTTGCTTGTATCTTTCCATTTTCATTTTGTTGGGGATGTTTGTATCCGGTCGAACGACGCACGCGGCCAACTCCATGGTCACACTTCTGTTGATCTGGGTGGTGGCAGTTGTCCTCATACCGAGCTTTGGAAGGATCATATCGGAGGTGTCCGGCAGAGCACCAAATCCGGCAGATTTGGAGAGAAGGTTGGGAGAAATCTCGGCCGAGATGTGGAGCAATGCCGACAAGCTATTCGGGAAGCGTGCCGGCAGCATGAGTACCGATCTGAGCCATCCCATGAACAATCCGCCTGCCAGGGGCCGGCTTAAAACCGCAGAGGTTAACGCCAAGAACCAGGCTCGTGACGATCACCACAACAAAATGTTGGCCCAGGCATTCACCGGCCGCAATCTCACTTGCGTCTCACCGACTGTAATCTACCAGCGTGCTTCCGAGGCCGTTGCCGGTACGGGAATTAGCCACTGTATGAACCTCCGCCAGCAGATAAAAGAATATCAGGCAAGCCTGAAAGACTACATCCGCACCAAAGATGCCGAAGACCCTAATAGTCTGCATCTAATATTCCCGGACGCAGGATGCGCACAGGCTTGGCGGACAATCTCTCACAATCCTGTAGACTTCGCCACTGTGCCGAAATTCCAGGAGCGAGATCGTGCACTTGGCCAATCTTTGCAGTTAGCCATCTGGGATATTGGGCTACTGGTACTATTCAACCTGGTCTTTTTCGCGGCTGCCTTTGTGTCGTTTCTAAGATATGACGTTCGTTAGTGAATTGATAGATGGGTGTTATGGCAACATACTAAAGGGGACTTGAAGATGATCGAGATCAAAGAGCTGACGAAGCGGTACGAGGACGGCGTTCTGGCTCTGGACCATGTCACGTACATGGTCCGGCCGGGCGAGGTATTCTGCCTTTTAGGTGCAAACGGTGCTGGTAAGACAACCACAATCAACATCTTGCTGGACTTTATCCCGCCGACCAGTGGCTCAGCCAGCATCAACGGACATGACTGCAATAAGTTTCCACTGGAGGCCAAGAAGTACGTGTCCTATGTTTCAGAAAATGTTCAGTTGTATGGGATGTTCACGGCACGGCAGAATCTGGCGTTCTTCGCCGAGTTGGCTGGCAAGAAGGGACTCAAGAAAAAGGACTATGACGACGTGATGCGTATGGTTGGCCTGCCTGAGAAGGCGCTGAAGATGCGTCTTAAGCATTACTCCAAGGGTATGCGTCAGAAGCTCGGCATTGCGATAGCGCTGTTGAAGGATCCGCCGGCGATCCTAATGGATGAACCGACCAGTGGACTTGATCCGACAAGCGCGCAGGAATTCCTGGATCAACTGCGTCGCCTGCGCGAGCGCGGCAAAGCCATCCTGATGACTACTCACGATATCTTCAGAGCGAAGATCATAGCAGACAGGGTTGGTATTATGAAACAGGGACGATTAGTGGCGATCCGGGAAAGGCAGGATTTCCAACACGCGGATCTGGAAGAGATTTACGTGCACGAGATGCAGGCCGCCGAGACTGCCTAACAGGGGAGTCTCTTTCCAAAAGCGATCGGTGGCCGAAGCAACGACGGTTGTTACGATTGTCCGGTAACCATCGGTCCTGGGCGGTGAAGGCCTTGTCTGGCTATTCAGTAAGTACAGACTCTCAGCCCAACCATTGTGTCACAATGAGATACTATTAGAAGGACAAATAATGCTGCGGTCGATCATCCGAAAAGAGATACTTATTAACCTCCTTAGCTACAAGTTCTCCATCATAATTACTCTCTCCACAATACTGATTCTCGTCAGCATATTCGTTATGTACCGCGATTACTGCCTGGCCCTGGAAAATTATGAAATCTTGCGGATGAAGTCAGATGATCCTGTTGTAGTTATTCCGCCAACACCATTGGGCATCTTTACCAAGGGGCTGGACGAGAATCTATGTCGATCCTATGGAAGGGGACTTGCTGGACAAATCAGCGTCAGCAGCAAACAGCAGTCGGTGAACATGCTTTTCAAGCTTTTCACAGCACCGGACTTGCTGTATGTCATCAAGGTCATACTGTCTCTTTGTGCGACGCTCTTTGCGTTTAACATAGTTTCAGGTGAAAAAGAAATAGGAACACTGCGGCAATCGCTGAGTTGTAGTTTAAAAAGGCCAATCCTTATTATCGGCAAATGGATCGGCGGATTTAGCAGCTTTATCCTGCCTTTCTTCATGGCTGTGCTTTTGGGTACAATTTTCGTGACCTTATCACCTATGGTAGATATGAATCTGGACAATTCGCTAAAATTGGGGCTGTTCCTCTTAAGCAGTATGATCTATTTAGCCGTTTTCTTCTCCCTGGGGTTGCTGATTTCCTGCCTCACGCACCAATCTTCCTCATCCCTGGTTATTTCTCTTTTTGTTTGGGCTATGCTGGTCTTTCTCATTCCGAATCTGGGCAATATTATGGCCCGTCAATTTGTCCAGATTCCGACGGTTCAGCAGCTTGAGCTAAAACGCGAACACAGTTGGATCAAGAATAGGTTTGAGAAACGCAGGGCGGATCGCTCTGAGCATGAGGAAATGGATAGCCGCATGAGGGCAGAAAACGATAAATTAACCGAAGATTATCGCAACCGTTTCAATAGACTG
>CP070675.1:2353102-2355026 GCA_020352215.1 Phycisphaerales bacterium | reverse complement strand
GGCCGGTTCATTTCCCGAGACCTACTGAAGTCCATCGGCCCCAAGAGTGTCAATCCGTATCAATATGCATGGGACAATCCAATGCGGTTTGTCGATTCTTCAGGTGCGCGCAGCAGAAGCAAAGAGAAACGTGATCTCGATACGGCAACAATTGATCTGTTCTACGCTGAACGCGCCCTGAAACGCGCCTTGAAGGCCGACCCCAGTGGCCGCAAAGGGTGGACAGTCGATCTCCTGGGCGACCCCTACCCTGTTTTTGTCAAACCGCCTGAGGGGTGGAAATACTCGGAACACCAAGCTATCAAAGACGCCTATAGGCCGTATCTACTTGCTCGGATGGTTTGGGTCAACGCCTGGGAGGCCTTCGAGGCGGCCGGTATTGCTCGAGCGACGATATTCTATCTGCTTGTGCCCGAGGCATTCTGTGAGTTTGCAGGCCCCTGTCTTCCCAATGAACAATGCGGAGCTTGTCGTAGGAAGAACAAGGCCATCCCGGAATCGAAGAAGGAAGCAAGTAGAAAAGGACCGTGGAGGAATCCTCCACCTTACCGTAGTAGAGCCGAAAAGGCTTTTGATGACTTTATGGATTTTTGGTTTCCCAAAGTCGACGAACGGCCAATTCGCAATTTCGACGAATATCCAAGTCCCTTAGATCCAGATCTTGTCGAGGAGCTTATGAATGACAAAACTGTCGTTCCGCAATTAGCTCCCATTGTAGTTCTCTGTTGAGGAGGCCCGTAATGTTGAGAGCTCGGAAACATCATACGAGTGCATGCAGGAGATGGTTAGAAATGACGACTATGAGATCTAAAAAGGTACTCTTATTAGCAGTTGTGGCGACGATAGTTGGATTTGTCGCCGGCAGTTCGATGTATGCTGCTACAGTTCAGTATGAATACGATAGCCTCAACAGGCTGATACGCGTAACTTATGGCGGCAGCGCAACCATTGAATATACCTACGATGCTCTCGGCAACCGCACCCGGCGTGTGTTAGCGCTGATTGCCCCTGTATTGAGTTTCGATGATGGCCTGCCGGATTTTGACGGTGACGGTACGACAGATCTTCTGTGGCGTCGGACCTCAACAAACGCTCATTTTGTCACGCTGATGACCGGCGGGGCGCCGGGTGCATACCAGTACGCAGGTGGCGGTGGCGACCACGACCTTGCGATCATCGGCCTGGGCGACTGTGACGGAAACGGCACGACCGACCTTCTGTGGCGTCGGACTTCAACAAGTGCCTATTTTGTCACACTGATGACCGGCGGTGTGCCGGGTCCATACCTATATGTAGGTGGTGGTGGGGACCCCGACCTGGAAATCATCGGCCTGGGCGACTGCGACGGCGGTGGCACGACAGACCTTCTGTGGCGTCGGACCTCCACAAGGGCCTGTTTTGTCACTCTGATGACGGGTGGCGTGCCGGGCGCATACCAGTATGTAGGTGGAGGCGGCGATCCCGACATTTGGATCATCGGACTGGGTGACTGCGATGGCGGCGGCACGACGGATCTGCTCTGGCGTCGGAGCTCGACGAGCGCGAATTTTGTCACTCTGATGACCGGCGGCGTGCCGGGCGCATACCAGTATGTAGGTGGCGGCGGCGATCCCGACCTTGCGATCCGTGGGCTGGGCGATTGCGATGGCAACGGGACGACAGACCTTCTGTGGCATCGGAGCTCGACGAGCGCGAATTTTGTCACACTGTTGACCGGCGGCGTGCCGGGTGCGTACCAGTACGTAGGTGGCGGCGGGGATCCCGACCTTGGGATCGTGGGACTTGGTGATTGCGACGGCGGCGGCACGACAGACCTTCTCTGGCGTCGGACCTCAACGAGTGCCCATTTTGTCACGCTGATGACCGGTGGCGTGCCGGGTGCATACCAGTATGTAGGTGGCGGCGGCGATCCCGACCTTGGGAT
>CP070675.1:2350128-2353002 GCA_020352215.1 Phycisphaerales bacterium | reverse complement strand
GGACCGACACTATTACTGCGGATATACGACTAATTGCTGCAACGAACAAGAACTTGGAAAAATGCCTCAAAGAAGGAACATTCAGGGAGGATCTATATTATCGGCTAAATGTTGTCGCGATTCGCCTTCCAACTTTGAGAGAACGCAAAGATGACATTCTGCCCTTGGCGCAGTTCTTCTTGAGAAGATCCAGTAAGAAGATGGGAAAGAACATTCGTGAAATCCCACAAGATGTTCTGGAAGTCCTTCTGGGATACGACTGGCCCGGGAATGTTCGCGAACTTGAAAATGTTATCGAAAGAGTAGTAGTCCTGGCGACAGAAGACACTAAGATCCAACTTTCTCATTTACCCGACAAGCTTCTGGAAGCACATATTGATGGAGGAATACTTCCACGTGGTCTTTCCTACAGTGAAGCAAAACAACAAGTAGTTGATTCATTTAACAGAGAGTTTCTGGAGAGACTTCTGCAAATGAACCAGGGCAACATTAGCCAGGCCGCAAAGCAAGCAAAAATGGATGGCGCAAATTTCCGCAGACTTATGCGGAAATGCGGTGTCCAGGCGGAAGAGCACAAGCAGAAGTGACCCTGTCAAAAATGACCTACCTGCAATTGCTTCTGCCGTAGTTACTTAGAGAAACTTCGTCAATCTGAATAGGTCGTCTACGACATACCTCGACGATCCTGCCCATCTGTAGATGCCGCTCACCCAATACCGCATTATCTTGTGATCACGGCACTTAGAGCATATTTCCAGATTTGCATCTGCTGTTCGCGAACCTGGCATGGACGTTGCATTCAACCTATCCAGACGTAAGAACACTGGTTTTGAATCTATATAGGGAGTTAACCGCAATGGTAAGTATGTCCCAAAACAGGATTCTGATCGTCGAAGATGAGAGCGATATGCGGAACGGCTTGCAGAAGATACTATCGCGAAAAGGTTACAGTGTCGATACAGCAGAGGATGGGGTAAGAGCGGTGGAGAAGCTGAAACAGACCGTCTTCCAAGTGGTTATTGCTGACCTCAAAATGCCACGCATGGACGGGATCGGTGTGCTTCAGAAAGCAAAGGACGTGGATAATGCAGTAGCGGTCATCATCATCACCGGCTATGGAACAGTGAAGACTGCTGTCGAGGCCATGAGACTGGGTGCCTTTGATTATATTGCTAAGCCGTTCAAGCCGGATGACATAAGCCTTGTCGTTGAAAGAGCGCTGAAGACGAGAGAAGAAGATCGAAGGACTCCACTGCCAGAGGTTACATCAGAAGCACCTGATAAGACAACAAGGACAGGCAGAACAGCAGAGCAGATAAAGGAGAGGAGGATATTGCTGGAGCACTGTGAGAGGACAACTGCCCAAGCTGCAGAAGAGCGAATCGTTACCCCCGAGAACATAGCTCATTTTGCAGAGCTGTATCCGGATAGAGAAATTCACTTGTGGCAGTGGATTCCCTTTGCTGCGTCCAACGCCGACATAGAAGTCTATATGAAGAGAGGTGGCTACCAAGCGTTGGAGAAGGCCCTAACGAGGAAGCCCGAGGCAGTCATTGCAGAAATGAAGGAGTCCCGTTTAGTAGGCAGAGGAGGCGCGGGCTTTCCTACCGGGTTGAAGTGGGAGGCTGCCTTTAATCAAGCCGACACTCAAAAATATTTCGTTTGCAATGCGGAGGAAGGTGAACCGGGAACGCTCAAGGACAAGATGCTGTTGGACCAGAATCCCCACAAAGTGATTGAGGGAATGATAATCGGAGCATACGCGATAGGTGCCTCAGAAGGTTACGTGTACATAAAGGACAAATATGGCGATAGTGCAGACTTGGTTGAGAAGGCAATTAGACGCGCAGAGGCCAGAGGATTCCTGGGAGAGAATATCCTCGGGTCCTCCTTCTCTTTGGCGCTGAGTGTTCTGAGGATGCCGAGCGCCTACGTCTGCGGCGAGGAAACCGCTCTTTGCAGGTCTATTGAAGGCAAACGCGCCGTACCCAAGACAAGACCTCCGTTTCCAACGGTCCGTGGGCTCTTCGAAAAACCGACGGTGATAAACAATGTCGAGACCCTTGCAAATGTTCCCCACATCATTTCGAACGGGGCAGAATGGTTCAGGGGCATTGGGGTAGACGGGTCTTTTGGCACAAAATTGTTCTCCATCACCGGAAATGTGAAGAACTCAGGTGTTTTCGAGGTTGAACTCGGCAAGTATTCGTTAGGTGACCTAATCTATGGTTTGGCCGGGGGGATCGAGAACGACAGAAAGCTCAAAGCAGTACTTCCAGGTGGTCCATCAACGCGCTTCATCTCCAGTGACAATATGGACGTAGTCATGGACCACAAGTCGCTGGCGAAAGCTGGAAGCAGTCTTGGAGTAGGGGCGATAATCGTTCTTGATGAGACAGTGAGTATACCGGAACTTGTCAAGCACTTCTTTGAGTTTTACCAAAAAGAGTCATGCGGAGACTGTGTTCCTTGCCGCATCGGCACGAAGAAAATTGGAGACATTCTCCGTTTGATAACAGAATCGGTCCGGCCGCCTGAGTTCGAAGAGTGGCACAGACTCGGCGGTCCTGCAGAGACATCCTGTATTGAGACGCTGAAGCGCACCGGCGCGGTGATGAAGGCTGCAGCAAAATGCGGTCTGGGCCAAGCATCTCCTGAACCGCTACTCAGCTCAATGGAGCTGTTTGGCCACGAGTATCATGCGCTGATCGCACAGCGTCAGGAAGAGTACGAGCGTTTTGCTGAAAAGTCGTCAGCTTCATCGGACCGAGGAGAAGCCTCTGACCCGGCCCGTTCTATCATGCGGAGAATCAAGCCGTACTAAGTGTTCTTAAGAGCATACGCTGCCAACCGCCGGTCGAAGCTTGCAGGATG
>CP070675.1:2347722-2350028 GCA_020352215.1 Phycisphaerales bacterium | reverse complement strand
GAGTCAGAGAATTTGAGCCCGCTCTGAGCCGCCGACCGGGTTTTCAGACAGAACCTACAGGCGAGATGGCGGGACGAGTGGAAGGGAGCCCTCAGTCACAACCCGGGCCGATCTTGCAGAGCTGGTAAGTCCGGCACTCCGCAACCAAACGCTTGTCTTGTCGGCTCAGGTGCGTATGATATACCCAATTAGGATTCTTGATTGGACGGACAAATTGGCCACCGGCGGTTTCGAACGGAGCAAGGACGGGGCCGAACGGGCTATTCAGGGCACGGGCATTCGGAGGAAAAATAAAGATGCTTCAGGCTGTGAGTCGCAAGGCGACCGGTACTTCGGCGGTTATGGTGGGCGTGCTTGCAATGTTTGCGTTGGACAACTCGTTGGCCCAAAACCCGCTGCGAGTAAACATCGATGAAAATACCGTTTCCATTCAATCCGCGGACCGTCCCATCTTGCGATATCGGTATGAGAATGTCCCGTACAAACCGTATTTGCAGCAGTTGTTCACCCCGAAGGCGATCAACATCCTTCGCGATGCCCCTCACGACCACCTGCACCACCACGCCCTGATGTTTGCTGTCGCCGTCGACGGAACAAACTTCTGGGAAGAACAGAATGCCCCGGGAAGGCAAGGACATATTGACTTCGGCCGCCTCAGAGTAGACGAACTTAACGATGTCCCACGGGCGAGCTTCTGCGAGCTGCTCGACTGGGTCGATCCTCGAACAAAGGCATTACTAATAAAAGAGCGCCGCACTATCGCAACTTTCTTGCTTGGCGAAGAAAGTGTCTCTCTTCTGACCTGGCAGTCCGAGTTTGAGCTACCGGCCGGCAAATCATCCGCTCAGGTGGGGGGCTCTCACTATTTCGGGCTGGGCATGCGCTTCGTGCAGTCGATGGATTCGGACGGCACGTTCCTCAACGCGGACGATAAACAAGGCAAGATATTTCGCGGCAGCGAACGCCTGCTTCGGTCTACATGGTGCGCCTATAGCGCAGAGGCCGACGGCAAGCCCGTCACGGTCGCCATGTTCGACTGTCCCGGAAATCCTCGGCATCCCGCTACCTGGTTCACCATGACCGAGCCATTCGCCTATCTTTCAGCTACGCTGAATCTGCACGAGCAGCCCCTTGAAGTCACGAGTGACAAGCCACTGAAGCTCCGCTACGGAGTGGCCCTCTGGGACGGAGTGGTAAGTAAGAATAAGATTGAAGAACTCTATCGGCAATGGCTCACTCTGCAAGATACTCCGTAGGGTGACTTGCGTTTGAGACAGCCAAGATTGAGAAAGCCCTCTTGTAGAATCGAAGGAGTCCGACATGTCCCGCAATCAATCACAGCCAGAGCAAGGCAGCGCTCTTACCCGCCGCAAATTCATCCAGCAGACAACTTCCGCCACTGTCGCCGCGGCGGTTGGTGCACCTATTCTCAAACGCGCCAGAGCAGATTCTGCCAATGAGCATCTTGGCATCGGCTTCATCGGGTGTGGCGGCCGGAGCAACGCACATCTGCAGGTTGTGCATTGGCTCAAGAACAACGGCGGCAACGTAGACATTGTCGCCGCATGCGATGTGTATCGGCCCCGCCTGCAGCGCGTGGCTGATGGCTACAAGGCCAAAGCCTATATGGATCATCGTGAGCTACTCGACGATCCCAACGTGGACGTTGTCTGCATCACCACGCCGGATCATCTCCACGGTTACCAGGCCATCGACGCCGTCCGCAAAGGCAAGGATGTCTATTGTGAAAAACCCGTGACCCACTGGACTCAGTTCGACCTCACCAAGAAGCTCGCAGCGGAGGTGGGCAAGTCCGGCCGCATCTTTCAGCTCGGCACCCAGGGCATGTCCGACATGGCCTGGCACCAGATGAAGAAGCTCATCGACGAAGGTCTGATCGGCCAGCCGGTCCACGCTGAATGCGGCTACTTCCGAGTCGGCGACTGGGGCGAACGCGGCATGCCTATCGACGACGCGAACGCCAAGCCCGGCCCCGATCTGAACTGGGATGCGTTCCTGGCCGACAGGACCAAGCGGCCGTTTGACGTCAGCCGCTTCTTCCGCTGGCGAATGTACAAGGATTACGCAGGCGGCCCCTCGACGGACCTGTTTCCGCATTCGCTTACGCCTGTTCTCTCGATGCTGCCGGTCACCTTCCCCGAAAATGTCGTCGCGACCGGTGGCATGTTGCGCTATCAGGAGCGGGAAATCCCCGACACCTACAACAGCCTCCTCGATTACCCCGAGAAGATCACCGTGGCGGTGCTCGGCACGCAGGCCAATGACTACCAGGGCGCCGGCAGCCG
>CP070675.1:2346512-2347622 GCA_020352215.1 Phycisphaerales bacterium | reverse complement strand
CTCTTGTACATGAAGCGTACTTGCGGCTTGTAGGCAGCGAGGATCAGAACTGGAGTGGTCGCTATCATTTCTTCTCCGCCGCCGCAGAGGCGATGCGGCGCATTCTTATCGAAAATGCCCGGCGAAAGAAGAGCCTAAAGCACGGTGGCGGTCGCAGGAGAATCGGTTTCGACGAGGCGATTCTGGCCTATGAGCAAGGCGACATGTCTGCAGATGACCTCATCGCACTTGATGAGGCCCTCGAAAAGCTCTCAAAGGAAGACCCGCCCAAGGCCGATCTGGTCAAGCTCCGCTATTTCGCCGGTATGACTTCTGATCAGGCCGCCAAGATTCTGGGCATGTCTCCCGCTACGGCCGACCGCGATTGGGCATATGCCCGCTCCTGGTTGCGCTTGGAGATAACTGGAGCTGACCAAGCAGATCAGGGCTGAAGAACGCCTTTCCCGAAAATTTTCTGTTTTTTTTGATGCTTGTTACCTCTATTTCTCGCACTTAGATATAGAGCACCAATACGGGTAGGCAGAAAGACCATGAATGCCGACAGACGAAAAGAAGAGGCGATTTTCAAGGCGGCGATTGAGATCGACTCGCCTGAAGAGCGGGCTGCTTTTGTCAAGTCAGCGTGCGGAGAGGATGCCAAACTGCTGAGGCGAGTGGAGAATCTACTCAAGTCTCACTATGATGACGACCACTTTCTCACATCACCCCCCAACTGCTCGGGCATCACTCTTGATAATTCACCGCTGACCGAAAGGCCCGGCACCAAGATCGGTTGTTACAAGCTGCTTCAACTTATTGGCGAAGGCGGTTTCGGTGTGGTCTATATGGCCGAGCAGGAAGAGCCTATCCGCCGTAGAGTTGCATTGAAGATTATCAAGCTCGGAATGGATACCAAACAAGTTATCGCCCGCTTTGAAGCCGAGCGCCAGGCCCTGGCCATGATGGACCACCCCAACATTGCCAAGGTTCTCGATGCCGGTGCAACAAAGACGGGCCGACCGTACTTTGTGATGGAGCTGGTCAAGGGCATACCCATTACGGAATATTGTGATAAGAACGAACTCAACACGCGGCAGCGGCTGGAGCTGTTCACGGAGATATGCAAGGCGG
>CP070675.1:2327610-2346412 GCA_020352215.1 Phycisphaerales bacterium | reverse complement strand
CAGTTTGGCTCGAACATCTTTCGCGAACTCGTCGTCGGGATTGGCTTCAAGCCATCGGCGCATGGTGAGCCATTTGGCCGCCTCGTATCTGTCCCAGCCGTCTTGGTCAGCCAGAACCATTTCAACGACGTCGTAGCCAAGATGGTCGAAAGACGCGAGAAGTTCTGGAAGCATGAGAAAGTCGGAGATCGAGTTGGCAAGACACCCCTTGGCAACATCTTCCGTCGGCGGTAACTGCCGCCAGTAGGGCTCGCCGATGAGGATGATCCCTCCGGTGCGCAGGCTCCGCGCCAGAAGCTCGATAGTGCCGACGACTCCCCCGGCGATCCAAGTGGCACCGACACAGGCTGCCACACTGACCTTCTCGTCAGAGACATAGCCGGCAGCATCGCCATGGATGAACTTGACTTGATCGGCGACGCCGAGTTCTTCAGCACGGAGTTTCGCTTGCTCGGTGAACAACTGGCTCATGTCGATGCCGATGCCGATGACGCCGTGATCGCGTGCCCAGGTGCACAGCATCTCCCCCGAACCGCTGCCGAGGTCGAGCACTCGGGCCCCCGATTCCAGACGCAGCGCCGCGCCGAGAGTGGCGAGCTTTTCGGGTGTGATCGGGTTGTGGATGCGGTGAGCACTCTCAGTGATGTTGAAGATCCGTGGAATATCCAATGCAGAAAATCTCCTTTCGGGTGTGAATAGATACAGGCACTGCCTAACAATGCATATATGGTTTCCAGATAACACGCCGGCGGCGGGGTCGGTTAGATCACGCATAAATATTACATGAAACATCGCCCCGCAAGTCAACAACCAAGCTCATCTTCGCTGGTGTTTTCCCACTGCAATCGAAGCAACCATTCACACGCCAAGAATTGCGATAACCTACAGAGTGCGTGTCTGCACTGGAACCGATGAGTCGGCGTTTAATCGAGAATAACTTCGTCCAGACACCGCTTGGGCACGTGATGCACGCCGTCCTCGTCGCGCCAGTACTTGATATTCCCGTCGGGCCCGACGGCCTCGATCACCACCTTCTCCTTCGGTCTGCCCAGTGCCAGGACAAGCAGAATCTCGTAGCGAGACGGGATATCCAGCGCCTTGTGGAGTTCCTTTCTCTGGACCAATCCAATGATGCATCCGCCCAGGCCCTTCTCCCTCGCACCCAGCAGGATACTTTGTGCTGCTATCCCGTGATCGCAGCCGATGGACCGGCTGATCTCGGTATCTCCGAGAATGATGATATACGCCGACGGCCTCTCGCCTTCGGGTGGGCCGGGCCAGTCCTGAAGGTAGCCGGCCCAGGCAAGATGCGGAAATATCTTCCCGTTCTTCTCAGGCTCGCAGGACAGGAAGAACTTCAGCGGCTGTATATTCCCCGCTGAAGCCGAGAGCCTCGCCAGGTCAATAAGCGCTTTTAGCGTCTGACGTTCAACCGCAGATTCTTCGTAGAAACGCCGATAGCTGCGGTTTTCTGCTATCAAGTCCTTTATCATATCTCTACGCTCCACCAGCAATGATCCGCTCTGTCGCTCACGCCCGTGTCCTACATTCCGGATTAGCGACGCTTTCGCTCGATAGTCACCTCAAGAACCTCTCCTTCTGACAGGACCAACTCTTTATCCAGTTCGACTTCGAGACGGCCGTCACCGAGCGTGTACTTGTTGTCGATAGGCTTGCCCGCTCCGGCTACCGAGACCTCCACCGACCGCCAATTCTCAGGGACGCCCAAAGCGAGAGTCTTGAGCCGCAACAGGCCCCAGCGGGCTTCGATTTGCCCGCGCTGCGCGTCCTCGTTGCGTTTCTGGGAGAAGGATCCCCAGGCGCCTGCGGCGGTAAAAGCAGCTTGGAAGTCTTCGGGCGTAATTCTCGGCGCAAAGCCGAGATGTCCCTTGGGCCCGTGATGCTCGTAGCCTGCAAGGGCGGTGTAGACGCCCCAGCTCGCGAACGCCCGGGCATAGTGGTCGCCGCACTCGACTTCATTGAACGGATTGTGCTTTGACGGATGGTAGCGCCGCTGGATGCCGTCGCAGATGGCGAGAGCCTCTGTGACCATATCCTCTGCAACCATGTGACCGGCTACCTGGTACTCGATGCCGGTCCAGACCTCGTTCTTGTAGCGGACACCCGCCGGCAGGTAGGGGCTCTTCGGCCATGTGCAGGTGAACAAGCCCGGCTCACCGTCTCTGGCGAACCAGCGCTCGGGCTTATAGGTGACGTTGTACGGGCCGATGTCCGGAGCCCAGTTGTATCTCCAGACGGAGGCCAGTGCCTTTTCGACATAGTCGGCCGGATAGATGTAGCCGAGGGCGAGCAGGTGTGCCCAGCCTTGGCCGAATAACTGGTCGGAGAGACAGCCCCCGTTGTACTGGAACTTCGGATGTTTGGTCAGATCGACCTGCTGGATGAAGTATTCGCCGTCCCAGAGACGCTCGATACTGAGGCGCTTTCCGCTCTCAAATATCTTGCGACAGCGGCCGGCGAACTGCTCGTCACCTGATTCTTTCGCCATCTCCTCTCCCGCGCGCAGCGCCGCCAGGTACAGCGAGCCGACAAATGTGTTCGGCCCCTCGAAGTTGATGTCGAACGTATTGTGCTGGCTGTTCTCGATGAGACCATCGTCGTTGCCGTCCTGGCCGATAGAGAACTCCAGTGCCTTCTTGATTCGCGGCCAGTTCTGCTTCAAGAAGCTGTTGTCCGGAGACATCTGGTGTTCGCGGTAGGCCTTCAGCACTGTGCCGCATTGCCCGTCGGCGGCATAGGCCCGGTTGCTGCGAAAGCCCACAAGCCCACTCTGTGCATCAAAGCCTTGGCCGAAGTCCTGCATCGCCCGCGCGCTACGCTCAAGCTCAGGAAACAGCCGAGCGGGAGCGTGGGCGTAGTTCCATACGTGCGTGCAGGTGCCCGCACAGCAACCGACCCCTTCCCAGGCCCAAAAGCGTCCGTTCTTCCACCACTGGCACGTCCCTGTGGCGAGATTGCAGACCGTTGAGTGCAGGCGGAAAAGCAGCCAGCGGGGCAAAGTGCTGTCCTCATAGAACGTCTTGTGCCACAGTCTCGTCTGGCCGGCAAGGCGGTCGTGGTTGTCGAGGACATAGTGGGCAACCTCAGCAGCACTGCCGAATCGGTTGGCGTACTCGTGACCGTGCTCGTGATTCGGGAAGAACCAGGCCAGGACAAAGGTGAGCGTCTGAGTCGCACCAGGTGCCAGTAGTACGGGCTCCGCGCACAGGCCGGTGGTCTTGCGACGGGTGACCGGGAAGACGCTTTCGGAATCGAATGACAGGATAGAATTCCAGGCATTCGGTCTCCCTGCAATCTCTCGCGGCAGCTCGTTTGATGATGCCGACCGGCCCGCATATGCCAGCACCATCGAACCGTAGTCGGGCAACTCGTCGATCGGGCCGGAGAAGGCCCCGCGTGGCTCATCCGACAGTTCGATCTGGTCGATGTTGATATGTCCCCAGCCACCGCTGCTTCTGTCGACGATCTGAATCTGTGCTGTAGCTCCGTCCCCTGCCGTACCCCCCTCGAACTGCTCCACATTCCAAAAGTGCCATTCGAGCTTCTCATTGCTCTTGCCTGTTGCGGAGCGGACGACCTTGCCATCGACGAGCAGGTTTATGCAGGTTCGTCCTGTGTGATTGCCGCCGCCGATTAGGAAGTTGATGAACTTGCGTGAGACCTTGAACTCAGGGGAAGTCAATGTGCCCTGTGGGCGGTCACCGTCGATGAAGGTGTTGACAAGTCCCTTGCCTAGGAAGCCGCTGACCTTCTGCTGTCTCGGAAGCGTGCCAGTCGCAGGGCCTTTGCCGAATGCTTCACCTTTCGTCCTCCAGTCGCCATAGTCTTGCCCCTCGAAATCGGCCAGAAGGAGCGTCTCTCTGGGCTGGACAGTGCGCTGGTCGGGAGGGGCCTTTTCGGCGGTATGGACGATCATTGCGCGGCCCTTTTCGTTGACAGTCCGGCTGCGTCGCCTGCCGAGGATGGACGGGGCGGAATGCATGCAGACGGCGTTTTCCAGCCAGCCAACGACACCTGCGTCGAGTACTTCGGTCGACGTGTTCCTCAAGGTGATCTCGAAGACGGTCGCTGGCAGCGCCGAATCTTTGGCGTTGAGCGGGATGAAAGGAGAGAAGGCCTCCATTTCAACGCGAACGGGCAAGTCTTCTGAGTGATAGCGAACGAGGCCGATGGGATACTCGCCGGCGAACTCCACGGAGCCGAAACTCTTGTTCAGCGGCTTTGCCACAGTCTTACCGTCTGACTCGACAACCACGGCGAAGCCCGAATCCACGGGTGAGTCAGGCTCGTAGGTGCGGTAGCAATCGCTCCCGTAGCCGGTGAAGATGTGCTTGTTGAAGATCTGCCATAGCCCGAGCGTTCCGTCACCGCGCAGGTAGAGCTGTCCGGCACCGAGACCACCGATCGGCATCCCTATCGTTTCAAGATCCTCACCCTTGAAGCTCTCGCGCCGGCCGCGTTCATAGAGCCGCTGGACTGCATCACGCGAGAGCTTTTTCTCCGTTGGGATAACATGCCCGGGTCGTACGTTTCCCGTATCCGGCGCCCCGCGGGACAGTGCCAGGAGGCTGAAAGCTGCAAATCCAACAATCAATGTTTGACCTATCTGCATCTTTTGCCCTGCCTTTCTTGTTTCCACCACAACCCTGCGTGCCTATTCGCATCTCAGCGAGCTGAAGGCTTGAGTTTGATCACAAGCAGGGTGGGCTCAACGATGTGTAGGTTGTTCAACAGCGGCTCCGTGTATTTTATGTCTCCGTACTCAGCTCCGTAGAAATGGTGCTGCTTTCCCACGTGGTTGTTCCAGTCCACACCCTCCGTGAGAAAGCCTGTATCTCGCTGATGATGTTTGGCAATCGCCCGCAGGATTGTCAGCCCATCGGACAGATATGACTCGTTGCCGGTGTCACTGTAGGCTTCAAAATAAGCCAGGGCGGCCTCCGCGTTTTCCCAAAGGTAGGCGGTGTCCCAGCTCTTTTCCATAAAGAGCAGGCCTTTGGTTTGCACGCCGTTTCTGTTCTCCCTCATCTTGAACTGGTCCAGGCCGGCAAGGCACTTCTCGTATGCAAAAGCTCTGATTCTCGCGTCGTCGAGCAGCTTGGCTACCTCTCGCAGCACGCGAAATGCCACCGAATATGATACGTTCTCGTGCTCGTCGTATGTGTCGTGGTTGATGCTGCCGAAAATCCCCCCTAATTCCATGAACAGATTTGTCTTTGCCCTGATTTGGCCCGTGTAGTCGGCCAAGCCCCGCTGGGTGAGAGCTGTAAGAAGCTGAATTATAAAAAGTCCGTCGCCGCTCTTCTCAAACAGGGCATCTGGTCCCCCCGTCGGGCATTCGGGGTAGGGCTGACCGGTGACCCGGCAGCGTCGGGGATACCATCCATTCGGTGCGGGCTTTACATTCGACGTTATCCACTTGCCGGTCTTCGTGGCAACATCGTACATCTTGTCCTTTCTGCGGCCATCCAGGAGATCGCCGAATATGAGCAACTGATACGCGACCTTTGCCATCGAGCCGGGACAAAACCAATCATTATTATGCCTGTAGTTGAGACAAAACCGGTTCGTGGCGGTGTCGCGGTAGCCGACGATGAATCCAGTGGCGTAGTCTATGAACCCATCTTTGAGGACGTGGTCCAGCAACGAGAGGGCTTTGTGTTCAAGAGCAGGGTCTCTGATGTGTCTGGCATACATATAGATCTCGTAAGCGCCGCCGACGGCGTTCGCCGCCCAGCCTGGGCCCTCGAGATTACCGAAGTCATGCCAACCCATCACGTTGCCATCTTTGTCGACAAAGCTCGACTTGCAGCAGAGATTCCCCCTGAACGCGGTAAGCGTATAGTTGGTGGTAAACTTAACCGAGTCGCGCACCGAATCGAGAATCGTATAGCTTGGGTCCTCGGGAAGATAGAAGTCCTTTGACGTGTTGCCTGATTTGACTTCTTCCAACTTCACGTAATCGAGCCCGAACATGTACTGCTTGACGGCCTTTTCGTTGGCGCCGACAATCTCGACCCGCAGCTTGTGTCGGCCCGCGTAGAGTTCGTGTGTACCCATATCGAGCATACCCGTCGGCACTACTCCGTTGTTGTAGAGATCGATGGGACCACCGAGCTTTTTCCCATCCAAGTACAGCTGCACAATCCCGTAGTCGATTGCCTTGGTGAGCTGCATCTTCACTCTGTAGGTTGCAGCCTTCTCTACCGGGACCGCCAATTCGAGCGTGTCGCCGGGCTTGGCGCCGGTCCACCACAGGTGAGCGTCGCCACTCCACTCGGGGCCAAATCCGTAGAGATCCTGTCGGTTTGCGTTTCCTCCCGTCTTGGCAATGACCTTTGCCGTCTCCCCCTCTATAGCCCCTTCGACCTTGAAGACCTTTATTGGGCCCCAGTATCCGGTTCGCTCGGCCACAGGCGCGGGCTCGTAAGGATCGGCCTCACCGGCAGCCTGGTACCAATACGCTGTGGCGGCATACAGCGTGGGCTTGTCGTTGGGATAGTATTTCTCAATTGCAGCCTCGAACGATTTTTGGAACGGAATGTTGTCGGTGATGTGCCAGCGATTCACGCAGACATGGCCGCGGTTATTCATGCTGATCGTCTGGTTGTGATAGCAGTTTTGAAAAAGTGTGGGATTGCACCATGCGTAGCCGAAGTAGTCCTCGGAGCCGGTCCCAATCGTGGAGGGAAACTTCTCGCCATCGACGAAGAACTTCTCGTCTCCTTCACCCCACCAGCCTCCTCTCGGATTCCAGACATGCAGCATCACCCCGCAGAACCGCCCCCGCCCTTGCGTCTTGAGCATCGTCCAGTCGATTGCTCGACGCTCAGGGTCGGCAGGCAGGAACGCATCCCGGTGCCATTTTGCATGGAACCGGCCGAGCTTCCCGGCGTCGCCTTTGAGAGGGACGTGAACGACCTCCAAATGGACTTTCCGTTCCACATCGCTATCGTTGCGAATCATGATTTGCGCCTGCTCTGCAAATGGCATGTACCAGTGGCAGTACCACCAGCCGTCCTCAGTCAGCCCGCTGGGCAGCGAGAGATACGGATTGGCTCCAGCCGCCGTGCCAAAGAAATCTCCAAACGGTGCCCACACGCTGGGTGTCTTCTCGCCGTCCCAGTAAATCTGTAGAGTCATTTCGCGCAGGACCGTTCGGTCATCAGGAGAGGACGGCAGGTTATCCACTTTGGCGCGAATGGTGGTGATAGCTCCGGGATGGTCCAGCTTCATACCCGACAGTCTGTCGCCAGAGACCTGCAGAAACACCTTATCGACCGTTTCGTCGCCGCCTCGCCGGGGCATGAACGGACCGGGATTGCTGAGAATCTTGTTGGCCTCGTCAAGCGCCTTCGATTCGGCCGCTGATAGCCGCCGGTTGAATGTCGGCAGCTCGGTCCCCTCGGGGTAAGTGGTGTAGGTGAAATGGAAGTAGGCACCCCAGTCACCCTCGGCCGTGATCTTGCACGATTTCTGATACGGGATCGGGACGTAACAGTTCATGCCGCGGGCGGTCTCGTGCACCAGCGCCGGCCGTGTAAAGGGCTCGTTTTTGCGGTTGAAGTAGCCTGCAAACGGCAGGTCCACCACGGCTTTCTCGGCACCATCGAGATATATCTTGACGTGTCCTTCTTTTGCCAGCGCCGACCATATCCGCCAGATGACCCCGGGACCTTCCATCTCCGCAAACACAAGCTCATTGCCCTCTTTGCGGATGATTCCGTTGCCGTCACCGTTAGCCGACCAGTCAACGTATTTGCCGGACGCCTCATCATACTTGCTCCTGCGGTCGTAGCTCGACCACTGCTGACACGTCTCGCCGGGCGCGGGCAACGCCGCCACATACTCCAGGTCGGTGAGGCGCTTGACGAGGTCAATATATGTCAGTCTTCTTCCCGCGCCGGCTTGTGCCGGATCAGCAACAAGCCCGCATAACAGCAGGCCACACGTGATCACCAGCACTGCAGACCTATGTAATCCTCTCATCCCGTACCACCTTTCCTTTTTCTTGTGTTTCGATTGCGGGTAAGACCAAACGGCGGTCGGTCATCCATAGCCCGATTCTTCATAATCGCTGTATTCTAATAAGAAAGGCTCGTCCATGCCAATGTGTTCGCCAAAAGGTGGCGGGTATTGGCAAGGACGAGCCCGGACTTGCGTTTCTCTTTTCTAAATGACTATCCGTCTCGGAAGCCGTCCTGCGACTTCAGAGGCAGCAATTGGGCTTCAACACGCCCCGAAAACTGCGATAGCGCCCTATGGAGCGTACTTCACGGTGCAGCCGTACGGCTTGGTGTTGGGCGTGCTCACGGCTCGGCCTGTAGTCAGCTCCGTTAGGGCCTTGTCTACGTAGTTTGTCACGCTGTTCTTTGGCTTGGTCAATTGAGCATTATCGTCAATCGCACCGTCATAGACGATCATCCCGTCCTTTATGATGTACATATGCGGTGTCGTCTTCGCACCGTAAGCTTTGCCGATCTTGCCCGATCTGTCATCAAGTATCGGATATTGCAGCTTGTGCCTCTTGGAGAAGTCCTTGTTGGCCCCGGGCGACACGTGGCTCGTACTGTTCACCGCGAACCATACGACATTCTGGCCTTTGTACTTCCTTGCCAGATCCACCATCGTATTGACCTTGGCGTAGTGGTGTCTGGAAAACGGACACTCGAAATTCAACCATTCCAGCACCACGATCTTATCCTTATAGTCGGAAAGGCTGATAGTCTTGCCGTCGAAACTCTCAAGCTTGAATTCCGGTGCCTTCTTACCCAACTGCTCGATCCTCTGCCTGCTCTCTGATCTTCCGACGCTTCTCTGTAGTCTCTGGCGTCTCTGTTCAAGCTCCTGCAGCTTCTCTTGAAGCTGTTTCTCTTGCTGCGATATCAACGTCGCGAGCCGCTTGGCCGTCTCGTTGGCCTTCTCCTTTGTCGCAAGCTCACGAACAGCCTTCAACTCACCAATTAATCCCTCATATTGTGCTTTCAGTGTCGCGATTTGTCCCTCGACATCTCTGAGTTGTCTGTCGGCGGCCGTTCCCCGGCGCATGGACTCGAACCTCTGGCGCATCTGGGCTCTGAACTTCTCTCTCTCCTCCTCCGACATATTGCGCCATCTCTCTCTTATTCCGTTGAAGTCTTCCTTGGAGAGGTCTTGCGTCGGCTGTTGGCCTTGGCGTGTCGCACGCCCCGGTCTTCTCTCCTCGCTCTGCCCAAATGCCGTCAAAGCCGGCGCCAGAGTCATAATTACAACAAGAAATGAGACAACTTGCCTTTTCATGATACTGTCCTCCCAAAGGAAATCTCTGCAATTCGGTTTCACATCGCAATACCTTCGTGCCACACGTTTGCTCAATCTACCACATTAGGACGTGGACGCACAGTCTATTACTGCGGTGGACCCGAAAAAGTTCGGAAGCCGCAGTCGAATCGTACGAAAAGTCCCGCGCTTGGACTTACAACAAATACTAGATTCTGTAGATACTGCAGGTTAACCTGCGCTCGAGATACTCATCGGGCCTAAGCCCCCGAGAGACGCTCAGCCCGCATGATCTTCGAGCGCCTTTTTCACCTCTGTCAGAAAGCTCGAAACCTCGGCCAGACACTTATCTTTATTGCCCAGGTTACTCTCGATGAGTCCTACAATCTTGGAACCTATTATCACCCCGTCGGCCCCTGCTTGCGCAACCGTTACCGCGTGCTCAGGCTTGCTGATCCCGAAGCCCACACAGACCGGCACGTCAGTTAGCTCTTTCAGGTTCGACACCAGCGAACCAACGGTATCGGACAAATCCTCTCTGCTACCGGTCACACCCAATAGCGAGACAGTATAAATGAAGCCGGTTGTCTTGGAGGCGATGAGTTTCATTCTCTCCGGCTCGGTAACGGGTGTCACCATAAAAACGGTATCGAGGCCCGCCGAGGCAGCGGGCGAGATTATTTCCTCGGCGTCATCGATACTCAGGTCCGCAACCAGGACACTGTTCACACCGGCTTCGTGAAAATCTTTGAAGAATTTTTCCGTGCCATACTGATACACTAAGTTGTAGTACATCAGAAGTCCGATCGGAATATCCTTGTAGCTCTTGACTTGCCGGATGAACTCGCGGGCCATGTTCACGCTCATTCCACTCTTGAGCGAGCGAATATCGGCCTTCTGGATGGTGGGCCCGTCCGCTATCGGATCGGAAAACGGTATTCCGAGTTCCAGTATATCGGCGCCGGCATCGATCGCCGTCTTTACAAGTTCAAGGCTCGTGTCAAAGTCCGGATCACCTATCACGAAAAAGGGAATAAGTGCGGTGCGTTTCACCTTCGCTAATTCTGAAAAAACCTGGCTATATGTTCTCATGACGTACGGTGCCTCAACGGGTGATTGATCGGAAATCTGTCACTGTTCCAGCGGTCGATGTTCTTCCACGATGGAAACATCCTTGTCACCTCGGCCGGACAGATTGGCGACGGCCGTCTGTTCGCGGTTTAGCTTTCCCTTCTGGCCCATCAGGTAGGCCAGCGCGTGTGAACTTTCCAGCGCCGGGAGTATGCCTTCCGTTTTGGTCAACAGTTCGAACGCGTCGAGAGCTTCGTCATCTTGGGCTGCAACGTATTCGACTCTGCCGGTGTCCTTAAGCATACAATGTTCCGGCCCAACGGCCGGATAATCCAGTCCGGCACTGACCGATTCTGTCTCACGGACTTGACCTTCCTTATCCTGCAGCAAGTATGCCTTTGCACCATGCAGTATGCCTACCCGGCCGGCTACAAGGGTGGCCGCGTGCTGGCCGCTACTCAGACTTCTGCCTCCGGCTTCGACACCGACAAGCTTCACGTCTTCGTCATCCAGGAAACCCGAGAACATTCCTATCGCGTTGCTGCCGCCGCCGACACAGGCCACGACCACATCGGGGAGCCTGCCGATCTGGTCAAGACACTGTTGCCTCGTCTCTTTGCCGATGCAGCCCTGAAAGTGTTTGACTATAGTTGGATACGGATGGGGCCCACATGCTGATCCGAAAAGATAGAACGTGTCGGTGACATGGGCCGTCCAATATCGAAGGGCGTCGTTGATGGCATCCTTGAGAGTTCCGGTTCCGCCTTCAATCGGCACGACTTCTGCGCCGCATAGCTTCATCTTATGGACGTTGACGCTCTGCCGCTCTATGTCCGTCACGCCCATGAATATCTTTGTTTCCATGCCGAACAAGGCTCCAATCATCGCCGTAGCCAGACCATGTTGACCCGCCCCGGTCTCAGCGATGAGTTTGGTCTTGCCCATGTACTTGGCCAAGAGGCCTTGTCCGAGTGTGTTGTTCACCTTATGCGCGCCGCCGTGCAGAAGGTCCTCGCGCTTCAGGTACACGTTGAACCCCACGTGCTCGCTGAATCTCTTTGCATGGTAGAGCGGACTCGGCCTGCCCGCGTAATATTTCGAAAGATGCGCAAGCTCCGCAGTAAACTTCTCGTCCTCGTAGAAGCGATAAAACGCCTCCTCCAATTCCTCCAGGACCGGCATCAGCACCTCCGGCACATAAAAACCACCATAGTCTCCGAATCGTCCACTGTGTTTCATAACTCATTCCTCGTGCGTTCGTTTCTGATGCTGTACGTGCCCCGTGGGCTCCAGGCCTCATCCATGGTCGAGTACCGGGCACGAACTGCTGGATCGCCTGAGATTCCCAGTCGTTCCTAACCTCTCAGGTGGTGTATGCTCTCAAAAAGCCCTCTCATCTTCTCATGGTCTTTCTTGCCCGGCTCGGCCTCGATGCCACTACAAACGTCAATCCCATACACTCCCAAGCCGGCCGCCTTTGCTGCATTGTCCGGGTTGATCCCGCCGGCCAAGAAAACACGCTTGCCGATGTGTCCTATGATGTTCCAGTCAAAGGTCAATCCCGTCCCTCCGTACTTCTCGGGATTGAAGGCGTCGAGCAAGATTGCGTCGGTGAAGTAGCTCTCTGCCTGCTTAATGTCATTGCGATCTCTCACCCGTATCGCCTTCATTGTCTTTACATTGTGCGACAGGAATTCCCGGCAAAACTCCGGGTCTTCGTCACCGTGCAATTGGACCCAGTCCAGCTGGCATTGACGGTTGATCTCATGGATTTGCTCTATCGGAGAATTCACAAAAACACCTGCGGTATCAATGAAGCCCGGGAGCTTACTTATTATTTTTGCCGCATCTTGCGGTTGTATATAGCGGGGACTTTCCGGATAGAAGTTGAATCCCAACAGGTCCGCACCCATATTCATTGCCGCCGCAGCGTCTTCATAATTTGTAATGCCGCAAATCTTGACTTTGACTATCAACATGCTTGTCGCTCGTTACCTGAGCCGAAGCCCCACCCGCACTTGGTTCGGAGGGCCCGGATCACGTTCATGCTCGGTTTGAGACTTCGATCAGCTTCTCCAGGCACCCCGCTGCGCCGCCGTCACGAATTGATGCCTCGGCGAGCCCGATCGCCGACTCAAAATCATCGGCCAAATTGCCGGCGACGATGCCTGCGGCCGCATTCAGGACCACGATGTCTTTGCGCGGGCCGGTGTCTTTGCCGCTCAGAATGTTCCGTACGATTCCCGCGCTTGTTTTCGCATCCGTCACCTTCAACTCGTCCATGTCAACTGGCGCAATGCCCAAGTCTTTCGCATCCAGCTCTTTGTTCGTAATTTGGCCGTCTCTTAGTTCGGCTATTTTGGTCACAGAGGCCGTGCTTATCTCATCCAGTCCGTTACTGTGTACGACCATCGCGTATCGAACGCCCAGCAACTTAAGCGCCTCAGCTATCGTTGGCATCAGACTCTGATCCGCTACCCCCAAAACTTGGGCCGGCGCCCCTGCCGGATTCGCCAATGGTCCGAGGATATTGAAGACCGTTCTGAAGCCAAGGTTCTTGCGTATCGGCTGAACATACTTCATCGCCGGATGGAACATAGGCGCGAACATGAATCCAATGCGGGCCTCTCGTATGCACACGGCGACGGTTTCCGCACCGGCGTCTATCTTGACGCCGAGTTCCTCAAGCACGTCGGCCGAGCCGCACTTGCTGGTTATGCCGCGGTTGCCGTGCTTGGCGACATAGACCCCGGCTCCGGCTGCCACAATCGCCGCCGCCGTCGAAATGTTGAATGTCTTGATTGCTCCGCCGCCCGTGCCGCACGTGTCCACCAGATTGTCCACGTCGACCTTAACCGCAACAGCATGATTTCGCAGCGATCTGGCAAGCCCCGCCAGCTCCTGCGCAGTCGCTCCCTTGGATCGCATGGCCGTAAGGAACGCCGCGATTTGAACCTCGGGCACTTGCCCTTCAAAGATTTCGTCAAGCAGGCTGGTCGCCTGCTCGACCCCCAAATCCTTATGCTCAAGCAACGGCTCGATGTATTGGGTGATTGTAGCCATCCTCAGCTCCTTACATTCTGCTTTTGTGCGACCGCAATTGACAAGATGTTCTCAATTATCTTCCCACCGGCAGGGGTCAAGATGCTCTCCGGATGAAATTGCACGCCGTATATCGGAAGCTCTTTGTGACGGACTCCCATCACAATCCCCTCGAAATCAGCGGTCTTTTCGAGACAATCGGGTGTCTCTATCGCAACCAGGCTGTGATACCGCCCGGCCTGCAGTGGGTTCTCCACGCCTGCAAAAACGCCTTGCTCATTGTGCGTTACCCGCGAGGGTTTGCCGTGCATCGGCTCGGGCGCGTGGCCAATCTTGCCGCCGAAGTACTGCACAATCACCTGATGGCCCAGACATACGCCGAATATGGGCAGCTTCTCTTTGAAGTAGTCTACCGCGGAGAGCGAGACGCCCGCGGAGTCGGGCGTGCCCGGCCCGGGCGAGATTACAAGCAAATCGGGGCCGAACTCGCCGGAGAAGACCTTGATCTCCTCAAGCTCGGTGTCCGCTCGATAGACCTTCGCCTCGCAGCCTCGCTTGGCGAAGTCATCCACCAGGTTGTACGTGAACGAATCGAAATTGTCGATGAACAACACCCTTTTCTTCGCGTCTTCCATAGTGTTTTGCCCTTCTTGCTGCAAGCGTGATAACCCCGCAATGAACTGCGGGGCCAAGTGCGTGCTATTTGCCGCGAATCGCCCGCAGACACGAGCCGGCTTTGTGTTCGGTTTCTTCAAATTCGGTCTTCGGGACACTGTCGTGGACTATTCCTGCGCCGACCCGTATATAGGCCATGTGGTCTCTGATCTGCAGGCTTCGAATCGTAATACAACTGTCGAATTGGCCGTCCACGGTCAGATACATCACGGCTCCGCCGTAGTAGCCACGTTTAGTCTTCTCCAGCAGACGTATGAGTTTCATAGCCTCTATCTTGGGAGCGCCCGTAAGCGTGCCCATATTCATCGTAGCCAGATAGGCGCTGAGTGCATCGAGCCTGGCAGCAAGCGAGCCCTTGACGTTGCTGACCAGGTGCTGAACCGACTCGTATTTCTCGGCGGTCAGCAATTCGGTGACAATTCTACTACTGGGCTCTGCCACTCGGGCTATATCATTGCGGGCCAAGTCAACGAGCATCATGTGTTCGGCCAGCTCCTTGCGGTCCAGCTTCAACTCGGCCTCGTATCTGAAATCCGTATCGGCGTCAATTACGTCCCCTATTCGGCCCCTGGGCTTGGTCCCGGCGATGGGCCTGATCTCAACGTCACGCCTTTCCGTGCCGCTGACACGCAGATTCAGCTCCGGACTGGAGCCCATCAGCAGTGTGTTGGCGGTGTTGAGATAGAACATGTACGGCGACGGGTTCAACTCTCTGAGCCGCTTGTAGACGTCGAGCGGCTCATCGGGACAGGGCTCTGCTATCGTCCGGCTCAAGACCACCTGGAATATATCGCCATCGATGATGTGCTGTTTGGCGCTGCGAACCATCTCTTCGTATTCAGGCTGACTGGTATCAGTCGACGCCGCATCCAGAGAGTCCGCGTACCTTTGTCCACGCGGCACGTCGAACCGGGCGACGTTGAAATAGTAGTCGAAACACGACTGCGCATCGGTGATTGCAGCCTCGCGGTCACCATCCGTTATCACGCAGTTGACAATCACATAACCTTTGCCGTGCTCGTGGTCCATCAAGAAGATATTGTCGGCAAAGTAGAGTTCGTAGTCGGGATTGCCCAGTAGATCGGTCTTGCTGGGGGGGAGTTTCTCGAACTGGTCTATGAAGTCGTAGCTGATAGCCCCGAGCAGCCCGCAGGTTATGCGAAACGGCTTGCTCGCCAGGCGAAAGGCAAACGCAACGGCCCGCAATACGTACATCTGGTTCGTACTTTGCAGGCGCGTATGTTCGTCCACTACCTGCTCGACGCGTTTGATTCGTCCGGTAATCTCATCTTGGCTGAACTCCACCGACTCGCAAAACGCAAACCTCTCCTTGCTGCTGGACAAGTAGCCAAGCATGCGTTTGCCCGTGTTACTTAGAGCCTTGATAGTGAACTCGGTGCCCGTTCCGGCGACGTAGAGTGCCGGTTTTCCCGTCCCAAAGGTCAGGGCCCCGCTACCGGTTAGGTACTCTCGGGATTCGAAGAGGCAGCAGTTTTTGGCCCTGCCGTAATCGCTAAGCTTGGCAAAGAAGTCCACCGGTTCGCCCATGTCGATCTGCTTGACGACAGGCACGAGCTGCCCGGGTTCTGCACTTCGGATTATCTGTCTATAATCTTCCATATTCTGAACCTTTTATCGGATATTTCTATTCGCAAATTACCGAAAGTACAAACAAAAAACGCAGCCTATCTTGCCGACAGGCTGCGTTCTTTCAGAACTCCAAGCAGATTGTAAAGACAAATTTCCCGCTCGCCCGCCGGATTCTATCCTGCAGGCCACCACCAGTTAGCACTGTTGTAGCGGTTCGTTTGCCTCATAGTGTCATATTAGAGCAATTCGCCCCATTCTTGTCAAGACAAATCCAAAAAATCTTTCGCTTCTTTGCTTCTCGCGAGAGACATCATTGGTTAGGCTCCGCCCCCATCTCCGTTTCCATCTGATGTTGATATTCCTTCATCATCTCTTCTTCCCCCCTCATCATCTGCTCTCCCACCCGCTTGAACCTCTCCAGCTCTTCGGGCGTATAGGCACCCTTGATGCGGTAGATCGTCACATTGTTGCGATAGACCTTCGGTGCAAGCAGATAGGCCGGAGGATTCTTGAGCTGCTCTTGGACATCCGCAATCCAGCTTTTGCATCTGTCGACGGATTCCTTCAGATCGCGCACGTCGCGCTGGAGCTCGGAGCGTTCGCTCGCCAGTCCCAGAAACCGCTGCTCTTTGGCCCGAATAAGCTCTGCCACTTCTCTTCTGGCCTCAAGGCCGCTCAGTTCGATCATCTGCTCGACGAACATCTCGTCGAGTTTAAGGTAGAGCTCACTGGACAGATCCTGCCCACCCTTCGTGCCTTTCCTGTATTGCTCGACGGTCTTAAGCTTTTGGCGTATGCCGGCCAGCTCGATCTGGAGCGTGTCGAGCGCCTTGTCCATCTCCGTGATGGTCTGCATGGAGCTTTTCGCCGCTTCGTCGTCGGACTCGAACTCGTGCCTGGCCTGCTTGGCCGCGTTGTACTCTTGCTCGCAGGCCTTCAACTCGGCTTCTCTCTTGGGCAGGTCTCTCTGGGCCTGGTCGAGCTTCTCCCGTTGTTCGGCCAGTCTGCGTCTGTACTCGAGAATCCCCTCGTCGGCAAGCCTGCCAAGACCGTCGATACATGCCTGAGCCATCAACTTGGCATCGGCCTCGCTGACAGCGTAGAGCCAGGTCGGGTAGTACTTTGGCAAACGGCGGGATTCTTCCTCCACCCGGACCGCGTACTCTCCTTTCATGAACTGCCGCTGGGCCGCCGACAGCTTCTTGGCGAGCGGACTCTTCTCTATCTCGGCCAGTACCCCGCGTTGCGTGATTGACCGAGGATAGTCTCTTCGCAGGATTAGCTCGGCGACATACATGGGCTTAACGGGCCCCGGATCCGCGTAAACGATAGTCTCGCCCTTCTCATTCTTCTCGGCGACGGCCCAACTCTGGCGTGTCTCGCTGAGCGAGAACGTCAACTTTGAGCCCACATCGTTTGGCTCGGATTCGGCTGCCGAACAAGCCTCGGCAGCGGCAAGACTCGCCAATAACAGAGATATCAGTAGACGCTTCATCATGTGTCTCCTTGTATTAGGGTTTTGACTTTGGCTGCGGCTTGCGTGTGTGGATAGTTGTCTACGATATAGCGGTACTGGCTCTTAACCAGCCCATTTGCGTAAGATTTGCCCGCGAGCAGTTCAGCCGCCGCCAGGAGCTTTGCTGCGGTTCCTTCATCGATTACCCTCCGCTCTATCTCAGCGAGACTCGGGCCGTGCTCTCCTGGGCCTCTTACGAGATACCGCACGACTGAGGCAGTGACGAAGACAAGGATGGCGGCGGCAACGGCGGCGTATCCGGCCCAGTGGCGTTTTGCAGCTGTTTGAGCAATTGGAATCGGCAGGTTCTGTGCCTGCTCTAAGTTGTCTTGCCAGATGATGTTGGACAGCTCGAGCGACTTGTGCAGCCCCTTCACAATAGCCCTACAAGCTGCGCACCCGGCCAAGTGTTCGGCCACCTTGCCTGAGTCCTCGGGCGATAACTGGCCATCTGCATAATCGACAAGTAGCCCGGCTATCTCCTCACACGATCTATCACTCACGGTTCGACACCCCTTTGAGTCAGCCGCCTGGCGAGTATCATCCTGGCCTCTCGCAATCGGCCTCGTACGGTGGATTGGTTCAGGTTCAGTATTTCGGCAATCCCGCGGGAGTCCAACTCGCAGAAGTAACTCAACACCATCGGCGCCAACAAATGTCCGTCCAATTGCCGCAACGTCTCGCGCACAATCTCAAGCTCCTCGGCAGCAATCGCCCACTCTTCGATCGGTTTGGGATGAGTTTCGGCTGCGGACCTTCGCCTCAATATCTCCGGCGCTCGTCTGCGAAACGTTCGCTGACGCCGGTGCTCCATAAGGCATCTGTTGACTGTGACCGTTGTCAGCCATCGAAGGCAATCGGCCCTGGATTGAAACTCAGCGGCCCTTTTGAGGGCCTGCACGGACACATCCTGCAGCACATCCTCACAGTCGGCGCTGCTTAGCCCCATCCCGGCAGCAATGCGCTTGAGCCGTCCAAGTTCCGCCGAGAAGACGCCCAGCAAGTTCGATTGGGATGCCCGATGGCCGGTTCTTTGCTCGGCCCGTGCCGCACAATCTTTGCTTACCTCATCCACACACACTGCGCCCATGCTGAGCCAACCTTCGTTCATCCATAAATATAATGCCTGAGGACACCGGAGTGTTGGCGGAAAATCACCTCTTTCCGAAGAAAAGGAGGCACAGTTCAGGTGGGCCGGATGCGTCAGGTCCTCTTGCTGGCTCAGCGAATGCAGCCTGGCAAAGCCATGACCGCGAGCCGTGCGAAGCGAGGGATCGGTCACGAACTGTCAGTCGGTGTGGAAGACCTCCTCCATAGGTTTCCACTGCTCGCCCTCCGCTGTCCCGGGCAGACGCACTTGCAGCGGGTCTGTATACGTCCACCATGTCTTGGTGACCTCGTCGGCGATCCGCTCCATATCGCCTTCAAAGTCGTCGCCGACGTACTCGAAGTAACTGAACAGAAGATGCTCACCCGGCTTTATTTGCCCGAGGTAGATCGAATAATTGCGAATGTTAGCCCTATCGATCGCCGCCAGCACGCCCGGCCAGACGGCGGCGTGCATCTGTGTATAGGCGAGGATGTTCTCTTCGGGCATGCCGATGATTGAGCCGTGGCGCGACGTCACAG
>CP070675.1:2299061-2327510 GCA_020352215.1 Phycisphaerales bacterium | reverse complement strand
GGACTATCCCTACGACATGGTGCAGGTCCGCTATTCGATTGGCGGCGACAACGGCCCGCCCGACCCCGATCTGAGCAAGTTCGTCAGAGACTGGAACGAAAAGCACGCGTACCCGAGATTGGTAGTAGCCACAACAAGCGAGATGTTCCACGAGTTCGAGCGTCGATACGCCAAGCAGATACCCACTGCCCGCGGCGACTTCACCCCATACTGGGAAGACGGAGCTGCCTCCTCGGCCCGTGAGACATCGTTGAATCGTGATGCCGCCGAAAGGCTCGTTCAGGCCGAGACAATGTGGGCGATGCTGAATCCCGGAGGCTATCCGGCTGACGAGTTTCGCCAGGCCTGGCGCAATACAATACTCTACGACGAGCACACGTGGGGTTCATGGAACAGCATCAGTGACCCCGAAGGCAATTTCACAAAAGGTCAGTGGAAAATCAAGCAGGCCTTTGCCCTCGATGCGGACGTGCAATCACACAAACTGCTCCGCAGCGCGGTGGCCAGTCGCAGCGGTACAGCGCGGGCGGTGACGGCGGTCGATGTCTTCAACACATCTTCATGGGCGCGGACCGATCTGGTCATATTACCGAAAGACCTGCAAGTAGCAGGTGACGTTGTGGCCAGCTCAAATACCGACTCGGTGCCGTCACAGCGACTCTCGACAGGTGAGCTGGCGTTTCTCGCTTCGGACATCCCTCCGCTTGGAGCAAAGAGATACATTCTCCGTGCCGGGCGAACGCCACGCTCCGGCAGGGCGCGCGCCGAGGGCGCACGGCTAAGTAACGGCAAGATCACAGTCACGGTCGATGAAGATACCGGCGCGATCAGAAGTCTGAAGTGCTCGGAGACGGACATTGATCTGGTAGCGGCCGATGCCGAACTCGGGATCAACGACTACCTCTACGTAGCCGGTCGCAATCCGAAAGACCCAAAACGGAACAACCCGGTCACAATCACCGTCAAAGAGGATGGACCGCTTGTCGCCGCCCTGCTGATCGAAAGCGAGGCGCCGGGTTGCGATAAGCTCACACGTGAGCTGCGATTGATTGACGGCCTGGATCGCCTGGACATAATCAATACTCTGCAGAAGCGCAAGATCTACGATAAGGAGGCGGTACACTTTGCCTTTCCGTTCAGCATCCCGGAAGGTGTGATGCGCATGGACATCCCGTGGGCGGTGGTCCGGCCCGAGGTGGACCAATTGCCCGGCGCGTGCAAGAACTATTTCACCGTCCAACGTTGGTGCGATGTCTCCAACCAGGACTATGGCGTCACGTGGGCGACGATCGATGCGCCGCTGATCGAAGTCGGCAAAATTACCTGCGACCCCATAGCCGTTGGATGGATAAGGCACCTCGAAAGGTCGACTACGCTGTATTCCTATGTGATGAACAATTACTGGGAGACCAACTACAAGGCCTCCCAGCAAGGCGCCACGACATTCCGGTATTCAATCAAGCCTCATGGGCACTTCAGTTCAGCGGATGCATCCAGATTCGGCACCGAGCGCAGCCAGCCGCTCGTTGCCGTGCCGGTGGGTCGGAGAACACCTGTGCCGGGTTCACTTTTCACAGTCGAACCGGTGGATGTGATCGTAACGGCCCTGAAGCCCGCCGAGGCTAGCGACGCCCTGATCATACGATTGTTCAACGCAGGCGGACGCCCCGAGAAGGCAAGAATCGTCTGGGGACAACTGAAGCCAACTACTCTCTGGCTTAGCACCTTGGCCGAAGAAGAGATATCCAAAATGGATAGGCCAATAGAGATGGCCCCCTACGAGATCGTCACATTGCGAGCTTCACTCTCCGAAAGATAGGGGCTCGGCTCATAGAACGTCGGCTCTGCCTTGCAGACGCAATCAGTGCTTGCGGTGGCGCTATGTGGACGGGTACGACCGAACCTTTTCCCGCTACGGGGGTACAATACTGTGAGCACCATGGTCGCGCGAGCCCTATGTGCCGGGCTGGCATGGGCACAGTGGCACAGAAGGCTGGAAATGGGTGAATATTGGGGGGCGTTGTAATGAGACAGATTAGAGTTGTCAGTTTGCCTCTGGCCACAGCATTTCTTCTGACCTCGAGCTTGCCGGTTTTGGCTCACACCGACGTCACGCCGCAGCAAGCAAAGGATATGATCGACACAAACGATCAGCTCATCGTCGTCGATGTCCGCGAGCTGTTCGAATACTGTGATTCGGTCGGACACATCCCCGGCGCACTGAATTATCCCTGGAGCTCAGGGGTCTTGCAGGTCCGGCACGAAGAGCTTCCCAGAGAGGCCCCAATTCTTCTCGTCTGTCGCAGCGGCAATCGAAGCAACCAGGCCGCCACATTCCTGGATTCGAGGGGCTATTCACGGATCTTCGATATGCTCGGCGGGATGCGGGCCTGGCTGTGGGAGACCACATTGTGCATCGACTCCGACGAGGACGCCGTCAATGACGACCTGGATAATTGTCCGAGTGACTACAACCCTTCGCAGGCGGACTCTGATGCCGACGGGATCGGAAACGCCTGTGACGTAGACTGCCCGAGTCTCGATGCTTCGGACCGAGTCAACCTGCTGGATTTCGCAGCAATTGCAGACGCATGGCAGCAGAGCGGCATAACGCTTGCGGGCGATCTGAACGGAGATGGGGATATCACCGTGACCGATCTGGCCATATTTGCGAGCTACTGGCTAAGCACCTGCTCCGAGGAGCAAATCTGAACATCGTAGGATTCTCGGCGAGCGACACAGACGTCAATAGAATCCGAACTCGTAGGCTGAATCAAACAGGGCAACAATGTTTTCAGCCGGCACGTCTGCCTGAACGTTGTGAACATTGTTGAAGACGTACCCTCCACCCGGCATGAGAACCTGCAGGTTCTTTTGCACTTCACGCCGTATCCGCTGAGGTTCCGCATAAGGAAGAGTATGCTGTGTGTCTATTGCCCCGCCCCAGAAGACCAGCTTGTCACCGTATCGGGATTTCAGCTTCTGCGGGTCCATATCGGCGGCGCTGATTTGAACGGGATTCAGAATGTCGATGCCGTTGTCGAGAAGATCGGGGATAAGCTGCAGGACCGAGCCGCAGGTATGGTACCAGATCTTTGCCGGCGTCAGGGACTTGATGTGCTGCACAAGTTTCTTTTGCCGCGGCTTGACAATTTCCCGGTAGAAGTTGGGAGAAAACAACGGTCCGGCCTGGCCCCCGATGTCGTCGCCTATCATCACTACATCTATGATGTCACCCACCTCCGCCATGAAGCCCGTGTAGTAGTCCATCCAGAACTTCAGCATCCTGTCCAAAGCGGCCTCACAATAGGCCGGATTCTCTATCATGTCCACGAACCACCGCTCCAAGCCCCGCATGTACCAGCACACTTCGTAGACCACCCCGCCGATCCCGGTCGATATCGCGTATGGGGTCTGCCTGCGCAACTCAAGGGCCTCGTCGCGGACCCCCGTGAATCGCGTGGGATCGTCGCCCTTGGGAAACGGATAGTCCGCCAAGTCCTTGATAGTCGCGTCCGCCAATGGATGGTGCGAGATATCCATGTAAAGCTGTTGCTCGTAGGACATGGACCACACGACGCCGAACTCATCTTTAAGATCGTGCCAGAGCTTGCCGTCCCGGGTGGCTGTCCTGATCGAGCCGTCGAAGTCCTCCGGACCATGCGCGCAGACGTAACGGACGTCAACGTGAAAACGCTCAAGCAGTTGCTCACATGGCTTGGCGAGTTGCTGTACAGGATCGAGAATCGTCAGCTCATCCTCAATCCCAAGATGCGCCAGCAGCTCGGCATATGCGATCCTGTGTATTCCCGTTTGGAAGCCGCCGAGATCAATTGGCACCCTATCCGGAATCTCGTGATTGAGGGCCTTGTTCAGCCGTTCGCGGGAAGTCATCGTCTCTTTGCGCGCCATGATCGACCAAGCCTACAAAGTTCTCGCCTATTCGGTTATGTGCTCCAGCAGGAATGGCTCGAAGAGGCCATATCCAATGGTGTCATACTTTTCGCCCGCCGGGGGACCCGTTTCGGGCCCTCGTTGGAACATATTCGGCCAGGCGGCCCCTGCGCTGCGCCCCACATGATGCGGCCCCAAGGTGTTTTTCAGGGTTCCTATGACCACAACCTCGATGGTGTTCGACCCGGCCTTGATCAATGGCGTGACATCTTTCTGCCACGGCTGGTAGGCGATGTGGCCGGCCGATTGTCCGTTCACAACAACCTGGGCGACACTGCCATACCAGCTCGTCAGTTTGACGCGATACCGGCCGGACGGCGCGGCAACCTCAAACCTCTGGCGGTACGAAGCTCCCGTCGCATAGAACGGATGGCCCTGCTCGTTCCACGGCCCGAGGGTCAAGCGTGAGTCGCGGGCAGGTGAGATCGAAAAGCCCGAATCACCGGCCTTGACCACGAAGTCGCCGAGCAAATACGCCGGTTCCAGCTCGTGGTAGATCGTCATCGGGGAGGCCTTGACGGTAACCGAGTTCTGACCCACCTTGGCACAGTCTCCGATATCGATCTTGCCGAACGACTTATCAAGCCACCAGGTGCCTCTTTCAGCAGCAACGGATTTGCCGTTACAGCTAATCGAGTACAGATCCGGCCGTTCGATAACGATGTAAAGCGAATCCGGTACTTGCCCTTCGACCTTGAACTTGTAGACGGCTGAAAGACCGCTGTCGGCGGCAAACTTCTTCGCGATCAGCTCATCATGAAACTGAACCGCACTGTCCCAGGGATTGCGCCCCATGCCGTTCTTCGCAAAGGCGAATTGCGACGCCTGATAGAAATAGATGTTCTCTCCGGTCTCACCGTTTGCCGTGACATCAACGTAATCCAAAGTAAGCACGTTGTCCTCAAGGGGGTGGATCTGAAGTTCGCCTTTGGGCGTAATCGTTGTTGCGTTTTCGGGCACTGACGGTGCCGCTGGCCGGGGCTCATCTGCAAGAAACAGCAACAGACTCCCGCACGGCGGCAATTCAAATCTTGCCCTGACGCCCCGTCGAGCTGTCGAATACGGATAAGGACCGATCTTTCCTGTTTCCAGGTTCCACTGTTCAACACCAAGCTTGCTCGATCTGATCGAGCCGGCCGACGATGATTCTATACTCGTATTGACCAGGAAGAGAATATCTCCATCCTCGAGCCGTCGCCGATGATGAAACAGAATGCCCTTGTCGTTTTCATCTCGTAGAATCGCCAGTCCGTCCGCGGCTCGGCGAGGGATCATGCCTACGACCTCAGACGGATCGGCCTTCTTCCAGCCGGTGTGCCGTGCGACCTTGACACCGCGTTCGGAAGGCAGGCCGTCCACACGCTCCGGCGCCGAACCACAGCAAATAACACTGCCGCCCGCCTTGAGATAGGCCTCCAGCAGCCTCATCGTCTCAGAGTTCACGTTCTCGGTAAGGGGCGGCACGATCACCGTTGCATATTTGCGCCGGCCCACGACCAGAGATGCTCCGTCGATGGAACCATGTCGAGCGATAACATCCTCGCAGCCGATGTCATACTCGACTTGAGCCCGCTCCAACAATATGACCATCTGCTGAAACTGGTTTCCGATTTCAGCAAGCTCGGTGCGATGTTTCGGGTCCGCCTGGTACATCCACACCGTAGTCGTCGGCTGGATCAAGAGCACGTTGTTGACTTGCTCACCCCTTGAGAGCACGAGAGAAAGTCTCGTGAAGTAATTGGCCATCACATGATAGGCGTCCCACCAAGGTTCGTGGTAGGAAAAGGACTGAGGATGATCGCGCTTCCGGGCGCCCCTGATTGTTATGTACGAGAGATGCTCGTTCAGTGTATTGACGCCGAGCACGTACAGCCAATCTCCGATTCGTTTCATATCCTCGAATCGCAAGTCCCACCCGCCGGCACCGTACGCCTCGCACAGGGTTCGCTCACGACCGAGTTGATTGGCCACGCTGGCAAGCTCTCTGACCGCGCGAGCGTTGCCGAACTGCGCGTGTGTATCTTCGCGGTACTGGTTCATCAGCGTGTCGATGCCGGGCCTCTGCTGCCACGCCGACATGGCCATATTGTCGGGCACGCCGACGCAGTTGGGCCACTCATGCTCCCAGTAGTGGCCGGTGAACTCGATGCCGTGGCGCTCACAATAGTCATAGTAAGGCTTGGCCCAGCGTTCGATGAACAAATCCAGCAGGACCTGGAAATAGTTGTGCCTCACTCTCTTCCAGTCTCCCACCGGCCGAGTCAAGCTCGGCAGGTGATCGATGAGGCTGTATCCCCACCGTTTCTCAAAGACCTGCGGCAGGTCGTCGGTCCAGGACAGCCCCCCTGCCGGCCTGAGCTGCGGCTCATCGGTGAAAGAGCCCGGCACCCGCCGGCCGAACTCGTGCCCGATCTCCTTGCGGTACGCCTCCAGCGTCACGTTCAGGAACCGCTCGGTGACACCCGGATACAACAGATCGACATAACACTTGCCTCCATACCAGGGTGAATTGCCGGCCCGCCGCACCGATGCCACCAGATAACTCGCCTCCGGCAACTTCCTGCCGGCACGAACCGCATCCGTGACATTCTCATAGTCCTCGCCCGCCACCCGGAAGACCGCCACCAAATTCTCGTCCGGCTTGGGCGGCGATTTCGCCTCGCCAAACACAAGCCCCCTGCCCCGTGACTCCGGCATGGCATCCGGCACCAGCCCCCCTGCAAAACCCGAAGGGTAAGAGTTCTCATCGTAGATCCAGACGTTCATATCCAACCGCCTGGCCTCTCTCAGCGCCACCTTCCACAGTCTGAACCAGTCACCGGACAGATACGGCGTCATGAGTCCGGGCCGCGGATGAACCCAGACCTGCCTGACGTTCTGGCCGGCAAGGTCTTGCAGCGTGCCCGCGATCTGCTCCTCCGTGAGCATGTCGTTCCACACCCAGAGAGGACCGGAACTGTACCCGCGAGGCGGATGCGCAAAGTGCCTCTTTACATCGGCCGAGGTAACAGCAGATGCTCGACCGCCAAAGCCTAATACAGTACAGCAAACTACGAGACCAATGTAGGCCCGGAATGTAGTTGGAAGGATCTGCTTCATAGTATCACCTCGTCTATTCCAATGTTGCATTTGAGTTCCTGGCGGGCCGCGCGACCTACCAACAGGCAACGTACCTCTCTTCACATCTCCAACTGACCAAATCATATTCAGCCGGGGAATATTCAACCAGATCGCCGCCATCTCTGGTCAGGTCCCGGTCATTCAAACCGGCTCTTGGCCGCGAATTCCCATTCGTCGCCCCCAACGTGGGTCAATACGTACTGTCCCGTCAAAATCTGGCCCGCGAGCCTCAGCTCGATCAAATCGCTGTCTCGATGCCCGCTTTGATAGCGCCCCATATCAATCAACCGGACACTACCCGCGCCTTTCTGTACAGGCCCCTCATAAGCCAGAAACTTGAGCGTATGGTCGAGAATCTTCACCGCGCCAATAGGCCCCTGCGCTGCCTTTGCCGGGGCCTGCCGCAAACGATATGTTCCCAAAGCCTCTCCCATCTCGAGCATAAGATCCCAGTGAACACCCGCATCCGTCGTGTGCTCGTGGACCACAAATCTTCCAGTTTCGCCGCTCATTTTGTTTGTCCTTATAATCTGGTCATACTATAATACTCCAGGCAGTTTGTACAGGCCAGGGGAGCCGATAGGTGGCAGATCCACCTGATTGACGGCTGAGAAATCCCGATGCACAGGGATGACCCTACGAACCTGATCAGGTTAAGACCTGCGAAGGGAGGCTCAGAGCTATGACCGAAGCACTCCTTTTGCGGGAGTGCTTTTTTGTTTGGCTGGGCCAATCATGGAAATGCTGAAAATAAACGGCGCCGAAAAACAGTTTCCGGGTGGACAAATGCCCTCGACGCTTACGGATTTGCTCGAGAAGTTGGATGTCGACGCCGCCACTGTAGTAGCCGAGGTCGATGGCAAGATTGTCCAGCGCCGGCAGTTTGCGAGCACACGACTGCAGAACGGGCAGAGCATCGAGCTTATTAGGTTCATGGGCGGGGGTTGAGCACATGGACAAATTGGTCATCGCCGATAGAGAGTTCGATTCCCGCTTGCTCGTGGGGACCGGCAAGTTTGCATCGTCAGAGATAATGGCCGCTGCCGTGGAAGAATCGGGGGCCGAAATCGTCACGGTTGCACTTCGCAGGGTCGACATAGGTAATCCCCAAGACGATATGCTTGGGGCGATCGATCGTGACAAGTATCTGCTCCTGCCAAATACATCCGGTGCCCGCGACGCCGAGGAGGCGATTCGTCTGTCCAAGCTTGCGCGGGCCGCCACGGGAATCAACTGGGTCAAGCTTGAAGTCACTCCGGACCCCTACTACTTGCTGCCGGATCCCGTGGAGACATTGAAGGCCGCCGAGGTGTTGGTCGCAGACGGCTTTGTCGTCCTTCCGTATATCAACGCCGACCCGGTTCTTGCAAAAAAACTCGAGGACGCCGGCACTGCTACCGTGATGCCTCTCGGCAGTCCCATCGGTTCCAATCAAGGCCTCAAGACGCGGTCCGCACTTCAGATCATAATCGAGACGAGCAACGTACCGGTCGTTGTTGATGCGGGTCTGGGCCTGCCCTCGCACGCATCCGAAGCATTGGAGTTGGGTGCGGACGCGGTCTTGGTCAACACAGCCATTGCCACCGCGGCAGATCCGGTCAAAATGGCTTCGGCGTTTCGATGTGCGGTCGAGGCGGGCAGAAAGGCCTACGAAGCGGGCCCGCGTGCCGGCACTACCAAGGCAAATGCTTCCAGCCCCCTTACCGGATTTCTGAGGAACCAATGACCACGCGCATTGCAGAAAGACATGCCGGATCACAAATAGGGACGCTGCTGGCCGAAACCGGCCTTGGCGCCGATCGGGACCTTTGGCAACGGCGCCTTGAGCAGGTGACAGCCGAAGATGTGGAGGCGGCCCTGCAGTCCAAGCCCGGCTCATACAGTATAGACAGATTGTTGGCGCTTGTCTCACCGGCGGCCGAGGACTACGTCGAGCAAATGGCACAGCAGTCACAGCGGCTCACCATTCAAAGGTTCGGCAGGACCATCAGACTCTACGCGCCGCTCTACCTGTCGAACTACTGCGTCAACAGTTGCCAGTACTGCGGTTTCAACAGAGACAGCAAGTTCGACCGGGTAAGGCTGACTATCGAACAAGCGCTGGCCGAGGCAGACGTCATTGCCTCCGAGGGCTTCAGTGACATACTTCTTGTAAGCAGCGAAGACCGAGAGTCCATGACGATGGAATACTTCACAGAGCTTGCCGCCAGGTTGAGAGGCAAATTCAGCTTCATAGCGGCAGAAGTATATCAGATGACCTCTGATGAATATGCCACGCTCTTTGCGGCCGGTATCGAGGGCGTCACCCTATATCAAGAGACGTACAACCGGGACACATACTCACGTTACCACACAGGCGGTCCCAAGTCCGATTACGACATGAGACTAAGAGGCCCGGACGATATGGCCCGCGCGGGCATGCGTGAGATCGGCTTGGGTGTGCTGCTGGGATTGGCCAACTGGCGGCTTGAGGCGCTGGCACTTGCCGAGCATGCACACTACCTTATCAGGCGCTACTGGCAGTCTCATGTCTCTTTCTCATTCCCCCGACTGAGGCCCGCTCCCCAAGTGGACACTGTGAAGTTCAAACATCTGCTCAGCGACAGAGAGCTTGTCCAGATGATACTGGCGCTGCGGCTGTGCTTCGCCGATGCGGGACTTGTGCTCTCGACCCGCGAACCTGCAGGGCTGCGAGACCATCTGGTCCGGCTGGGCATAACCAAGCTCAGCGCCGGCAGCCGAACCAACCCCGGGGGCTACTCCGGGCGTGGCAAAGCTACGGAGCAATTCCGTGTAGACGACAGTCGCACCCCGGCACAGGTAGCCTCCATGCTCCGAAAGCAAGGCCTCGAGCCCATCTGGAAAGACTGGGACAGGGGATTTTCACAGCCCTGAAACACACTCGCTTGAGAATTCTCGCCGCAACAAGCCCCGTTCTTTGGCCGGCACATAGGTTTTGCAGCTTTTTCTGAGATTTTCTCGAAAAAGGTCTTGAACAGAGGCCGGCATTTTCGTATACTACAATGTCGATTGATATAGTGAAGATGGAATTGACGCATGAGAGTATCAAAAAGATGCCAATACGCCCTGAGGGCGCTCTTTGAACTGTCGCTGCAGCCGGATGGCCGCCCGATGAAGATACACCAGATTGCCGGGGCCCAGAAAGTGCCGCCCCGGTTCTTGGAGGTCATCTTAAACGAGTTGAAACACGCCGGCTTTGTCGACTCAAGAAGAGGCAGCGAAGGTGGTTACGTCCTTGCCCGGCCAGCCAAGGACCTGACCGTCGGCGAGGTAATCGAGTACATCCAGGGCCCGATTTACACTCCCGTCGCAGATGCCGCCAAGCATCGCAATGGCGAGTCCCTATTGGGTGATTATGCGTTCCAGCAATTGTGGCGGAAGGTCTCCGACGCGGTATCGGGGGTTTGGGATAACACGACCTTCGCGGAGCTTGTTGAGTACGAGATGGCCAAGAAGAGCTCATCTGCCCTGAATTATGCGATATGACGAGTTGCGGAATTGTTTTTTTGGGGAGATGTCCCGGTAGACCGATAGGAATACTTGCAAATTCAAGGATAAGACGCAATGGAATCACATTACAGAAGCATAATGAAGGCCGTCACCTGGCGAGCAGGCGGCACCGTGGTCACGTTTGTGGTTGCCTGGCTTCTGTGCAGAGATTTTAGCGTCGCGGCAGGGATAGGGGTCTTGGATTCGGCAATTAAGATCGGCGCGTTCTATGCGCACGAACGCGTATGGAACCGGGTCAAGTTCGGCAAACTGGAAGCGCCGGAATATCAGATATAGCCGTCGACAGAAATCAATCCTGAGGAGACTGAGACCCATGATAACAGAAACGATTAAGGAATTGTCCGAGGTGGACGTCAAAGAACTTGTTGAAAAGCTGAATTTTGCTGAGAAGGTGGAGCGGTCCCTGGAGCTGATTGATCAGGCATACCAAAAGTTCGGCGACGGCCTCGTAGTCGCCAACAGTCTCGGGAAGGATTCCAGTGCCGTCTGGCATCTTGCCAAACGCGTGAGCCCTCACATCCGCGGCTTCATAGTCACCACCCGATTCAAACCCGCCGAAACCAAAAGGTTTATGGCTGAAGAGGTGGCCAGGTATCCTGAGCTGAAGGTATTCAGCAACGAAGAGGATATCCCGGACAAGCTCTACGCCACTGACCCGGACCGGTGCTGTGAGATTCTGAAGGTCCAGCCAACTCGGCAGGCCATCAAAGAGATGGGCGTCGCCTGCTGGGTAACGGGCTTGCGCTGCACCGAGGGTCGTACACGCACCGACTATAAGGAACTCGAGCAGCGTGACGAGGGCCTGCTGAAGCTCAACCCAATACTGATTTGGTACGAGCGGGAGATCTGGCAGTATCTGGCTTTGAACGGGGTGAATGTCAATCCCCTGTACTCAAAGGGCTACAGGTCACTCGGCTGCTGGCCGTGCACGAAGATAGCCCAGGGAGCGGACGAGCGTGCCGGCCGATGGATAGGGACAAGCAAGTGCGGCGGCGAATGTGGTATTCACACCAAACCGTTGCTCGACTACCAAATATGAGATAGACCTTTGGCTCTTGTCGCTCACAGGAAGGCAGAGATGAATATTAGTACGCTGGCCATACATGGTGGTCTTACAGGTGACGGTTCCAGCGGCGCAACTGCGGTGCCAATCGTCCAGACGGTCTCTTATGCCTACGACACGGCACAAGAGATTGCGGACGTATTCGCCGGCAAGGCGCCGGGATATATATATACGCGTATTGCCAACCCGACCACCACCGCACTCGAGTTGCGACTTGCAGAGCTCGAGGACGGAATCGGTTGTGTCGCGACATCCAGCGGGATGGCTGCGATAGCATCGGTTGTTATGGGTCTGGTCAAGACCGGAGATGAGATAATCGCCGCCTCCGGGATGTTCGCCGGGACGGTGTCACTGTTCAAGAGCACCTTGGGACGATTCGCCGTCAAGACAACTTTCGTCGACTCGGCCGATGTGAAACAATTCACCAAAGCGATCAGCGGCAAGACAAAGCTGATATTCGTCGAGGCCATTGGCAATCCACGGATGGATGTGCCGGACATACCGGCCGTCGCCGAGATCGCTCATCGGGCCAACATACCTTTGATTGTGGACAACACCGTCACCACGCCCGTGCTGATCAAACCGGGACGTTTTGGCGCAGATATCGTGGTGCACTCCACCTCAAAATTCATCAATGGTCACGGCACGGCAATCGGCGGGGCTATAATCGATACCGGCAACTACAACTGGAAGACCGGGGTGTTTGAGGACATAAGCAAATCATGCGAGGGAGCGGGCCGGCTGGCGTTTCTGGCCCACTTGCGGAACCTGATTTATCGTGACCTCGGCGGCTGTGCCGCTCCGATGAACTCCTTTCTGATGCTGCAGGGCCTGGAGACGCTTGCCGGCAGAATGGCGAAACACTGTGAAAGTGCCGAGAAGCTGGCGCAGTTTCTACGTGGCCACCCGAAAGTCTCGTGGGTCAACTACCCCGGCTTAGAAGACAACGAATTTCACAGCAGGACAGCCAAGCTTTTCGATGGCCGAGGAGGGGGCCTGCTGACATTTGGCTTGGGCGAAAGGGATAAGGCTTTCCGATTCATTGACTCGGTGAAGCTGGCGAAGAACCTCGCTAATCTGGGCGATACGAGAACTCTGGTAATACACCCTTGCTCGACTATCTTTCATGAGTTCTCGCCCTACGAGCAGAAACAGATGGCGGTTACCGAGGATATGGTTCGAGTGTCGGTGGGTCTGGAGGATTTCGAGGACATTAGGGACGATTTTGCACAGGCAATAGAGACGAGTTGTGGAGATTGACAGATGAACCTGATCGTTAATGGCAACGAAACCAACGTTGACGGTGAGCTGACGGTGAACGAGCTTTTGACCGAGCAAAATGTTAAAATGCCCGAGATGGTCTCGGTTGAACTGAACGGACAGATCTTGCGCAGATCGGAGTTTGAGAGTACGAAACTGAACGAGGGTGACGCAGTGGAATTTCTCTACTTTATGGGAGGTGGACATGCCTCTGAGCGAGCAACAGATTGAGCGATACAGCCGACACATAATCCTCGAGCAGGTTGGTGGTGCCGGCCAAGAGAAATTGCTTTCCTCGAAGGTCTTGATCGTCGGTGCGGGTGGACTTGGCGCTCCGGCGGGGTTGTATCTCGCTGCGGCCGGTGTTGGGACCATCGGGCTTGTAGATGCCGACAGCGTTGATCTGACGAACCTGCAACGACAGATCATCCACCATACCAGTGACCTCGGCGTCGAGAAGGTGGCCTCGGCAAGGAACAAGATGCAGGCAATAAATCCCGAAGTCACCGTCGAGACATACCACATTAAGGCCACCGCCGACAACATCCGGAAGATTATTCCGGGCTACGATTTTGTGATCGACGGCACAGACAATTTCCCCGCGAAGTTTCTCATAAATGACGCATGTTTTTTCGAGCGCATTCCATTCTCACATGCGGGGATTCTCCGCTTCGAGGGACAGCTGATAACGGTACTGCCCCGTGAGACCGCTTGTTACCGCTGCATCTTTCATTCTGCTCCGCCCGCAGGCGCGGTCCCGACCTGTTCCCAGGCCGGCGTGCTTGGTGTGCTGGCGGGCGTGATCGGTTCTCTGCAGGCGACCGAGGCCATGAAGTATCTGCTGGATATCGGCGATCTCGTGACAAACGCCCTGCTGACATACAACGCCTTGACCTTGGAGTTCCGCAAGGTGCGTTTGAATCGCAATCCGGACTGTCCACTTTGCGGTGAAAACCCACAGATAACCGAGCTTACCGATGAAGAACAAACCATATGCGACCTGAACGACAGCAAACATTGAATCTGGAAATTCCCAAGGGCATCTTCGAGCAGATGCTGGAACATGCCAAAACCGAAGCGCCGATCGAGGCCTGTGGCATTCTGGCGGGCCGTGACGGAAGAGCCGAGAAGCTCTACAAAATGACCAATCGCGATAATAAAGGCGATCATTTTATGATGGTACCACAGGAGCAATTCAGGGTGGCCAAAGACATCCGTTCATCCGGTCTCGAGATGTTGGTGATATATCACAGCCACCCTGACACTCCTGCCAGACCATCTGCTGAAGACATTCGTCTGGCGCTTACGCCGGATGTGACATACGTAATTGTTTCTTTACGGGACGACCCTGGCCGTGTGGTAAAGGGTTTTCTCATAGAAGAAGGTGACATAACCGAAGTGCCCGTGAAGATTCTGGAGCAGTAAACGCATTTGAAAGGAGACAGTGAGATGACACGATGTACAGCCTTGTTTTTGACTCTTTCGGCCCTGTTGGTTTGTGGAACCGGCTGTGCCGTCACAGATCAAGACGTGACTTCAGAATCTGCGCAAAACTCCGACACGCGGGTGTACGAAGTCTTCGGAATGGACTGCCCCGGCTGTCACGGAGGTGTGGAAAAACTTGTCAAGAAGATCCCGGGCGTTCAGCAAGCAGAGGCCAACTGGCAGAAGAAACAGCTGGTGGTCGCAGTAAGGCCTGGAACTGAATTGAATGACGAAGAAGTTTATGACGCGATCCGGCGTGCAAACTTCACAGCCGGCAAGCGGATCAAATAGACTCGCAGGGAATTTCAAAAGTGAGAACATTGTTGCTGCTAAGTTTGGCCGCCCTTGTCGTGCTCGCCGTGGCTTCTTCAAACGCGATCGCGGCCGGGATCAGCGTGGACGCCGGGCTAACCCCGGCAGAGGATCGCTGGATTCTTCGGTCACAGGTACGTTACATGCGACGCAACAACGATCCTACACCAATGGATCGAAGGATGAACATGTATGCATTTCCGGCCGTTGTGGCGTATGGGCTTCGGCCGGATTTCACGTTGATGGTCAGGCAAGTCGTAAAGCACATGGATATGTCTATGGCCGGATCGCGCAGTAGGACCACCGGTCTTGATGATTTGTTTATTCTCGGCAAGTATAAACTATATCGACGCAACACACCGCAATATACCTTCGGCATTGCCACAACCCTTGGCTTGGAGATCCCTACAGGGACAAACTCATTTAGCTCGGGAACCTGGGATGCACAGCCGGGGCTATACACCTCGTGGCGGAGTGGTCCCTGGGCGGCAGACTTCAACGTAGCATACAGTTGGAACGGTTTTGCAGACAGAGACGAGAGCGGCGTCAATCCCGGCGATGAGCTATCACTGGATTGGGCGTTGGCGTATCAGCTCAGTATCGGGGACAACGCACGTGTCACTTTGGCACCGGTATTGGAGCTCTCCTACCGGAATATCTCCTCGGATCGACAGGGCGGCCTGGATGTGGCGAATACCGGAGAATCCGTCCTTTACCTTTCGCCCGGAGCCAAACTCACCGTGTCGTCCTTCATTCTGGAAGCTCTGCTGCAGATCCCCGTGTGGCAGGATCAGCAGGGCCTGCAGCTTGATCGGAACTTGGGATTTATTCTCGGAAGTCGGTATATGTTTTAGAGCGAGGAGAAGCCGAATGTTTCTGACGTAGAGGTCAAGATGGACACGGGAAAACAGCCTATTCTACACATTCCGCAGAGCGTGGTAGACGACATTAATGGCTATCGGGGCCAGGTTGAGAAATTCCTCAAAGGCGAAACGTCACCGGTAGCTTTCAGGGCTTACCGCGTGCCGATGGGAATATACGAACAGAGAACCGAGGGCAGTTTCATGGTCCGCATACGCATCGGAGCCGGGATGGTTTTGCCGTATCAATTGGAACGGATTGCCAGGCTCAGCAAGACCTGCGGCAACGGAATCCTTCACGTTACCACGAGACAGGACATCCAGATTCACGAGGTTAGCATCGAGGATACGCCCGATGTCCTTGAAGGCCTGCTCGAGGTGGGGTTATCTTCCCGCGGCGGCGGCGGCAACACAGTTCGCAATGTCACCGCGTGCCCACGAGCGGGGGTCTGTCGGAGAGAGCAGTTTGACGTAGCACCTTATGCGGTTGCAACGGCTGAGTATCTCCTGCAATTCAGAAGCTCTTACAATCTGCCGCGAAAATACAAAATCGTCTTCTCCGGCTGTTCGGACGATTGCGCTTTTGCCTCGGTAGCCGACCTCGGCTTCTTCGCCCGCGTGCAAGATGGGGCCAAGGGATTCGCCGTCTACGCAGGCGGTGGCCTGGGCTCCAATCCCAATGTGGCCGTCAAGATCGAGGATTTCGTCGGCGATAGTGAGATATTCGAGGTCGCCGAGGCGATCAAGAGGCTGTTCGACAAGCACGGTGACAGAGCGAATAAACACCGAGCCAGACTGCGTTACGTCCTGGCCAGGATTGGGCCTGAGCAATTCGTCAAACTGTACAAAGACGAACGGAGAGAAGTCGCCAAACAGGGCTTGGAGGGTCTCATCCCCGAAATCCGAGCGACGAGTGTGTCGCCGGTAGAACCGACGGAGCCGGGTGATAAGGACGCAGGTCCGAAGCAGTACGCGGCCAATGTGGAGCCGGAGAAAATCGAAGGTCTGTTTACGGTAGAGATTGGGCTCAATCTGGGAGACATCCTTGCAGACGATCTGGCAGAGGTAGGCCAAATTGCTGAAGAATTCGGGCGGGGTGTGGTAAGAACAACACAGTTGCAGAACCTCCTCATCACGGGTGTGGCCGGGTCGGACGTATTCAGGGTCAACGACAGGTTAAGCGAGCTTAGTGTTGATCTCACGGCAACCGACAAGCCGCACATTGTCGCGTGCGCAGGCGCTGCCACCTGCAAGCTCGGGCTGTGTCTGTCACGAGGACTAGCCCAGGCAATCTCCGACAGGCTCGCCGACGAAGAGATATCGGACAGGATCCGCGAGACGTCCATCAGAATTAGCGGCTGTCCCAATTCTTGCGGGCACCATTTGATTGCCGACATAGGACTTCAGGGCAGAGCAAAGAGAATCAACGGCAGACTCCTTCCGTGCTACGACGTCCTGGCCGGGGCAAAGACTCGCGAAGCAGATGCCCGCCTGGCGGAAAGGGTCGGCACGGTCCCGGCTAAGAGAATTCCGGATATGCTCGCCGAGGCCTTCAAACAGGATGCCTCCGATCCGCAACTTCTGACAGATCTGGTGCAGCGGTATTCCAACTTCTCTCCGGATCAGCTTGCCGATGATTACTATTTCGACCACGGGTCGGATGAGCCATTTTCTCTGGCGGGCAGAGGGCCGGGCGAGTGCGGCGCGGGCGTGATGGACGTCATCAAGCTCGACATAGACGAGGCCAAAGAGGCGATCCAGGCCGCCCTGCTGGCTCAGTGGGAGACGGACCTGAGCGATCATCTCTACAAGGCACTGCTCGCCGCTACAAGGTCTCTGCTGGTTATATTCGGGCTTGAACCCAAAAACGACAGAGAGACATTCACTCAATTCAGCGATAACCTGATTAGGCCCGGCTGGGTCGAGCCACAAACGCAACAGTTGCTTCACAAGGCAATCGATTGGCGTATGGGCGACAGGGCATCTCTCGATGATCTGGGACCTCAAACCACCGCTCTGGTAAGACGAGTTGAAGAGCTTTTTCTGTCACTCGACGCCAACCTGAAATTCAAGGCCGAGCCGATCGTCCAGGAAGATGATCCTACTCAAGCGGAAGGGCAAACTCATACGATCGACCTGCGGGGCGTCGCCTGTCCACTGAATTTTGTAAAAGCCAAGATCGAGCTTGAGAAAATCGCCGTAGGAGAGATTCTCGAAGTTCTTCTCGACGAGGGTGAACCGGTGCGGAACGTCCCGGACAGTTTTGCCGCGCAAGGTCACGAAGTTGTCCGGATTGATGGCGTTGGCGATCACTTTTGCGTTGGTGTTCGCCGCAAGAAATAGCCGTCTATGACCGGGAGGAGCGATCGAATTTGTGAGGGTCTGCCGAATGAACGTCGCAAATGATATGACAGAACTAATCGGCCGAACGCCACTTGTGTGGCTCAACAGCATTGGCCAGGACTGCGCGGCAAAGATCGCGGGCAAATTGGAGTTCTTCAATCCGGCCAGCAACGTCAAGGATCGCATCGGTGTGAGCATGGTGCTGGACGCGGAACGCCAAGGCAAACTCAAACCCGGAATGACCATCGTCGAGCCAACGAGCGGCAACACGGGCATAGCCCTTGCGTGGGTAGCGGCGGCAAAAGGCTATAAGGTCACACTAACGATGCCCGAGTCGATGACGGTTGAACGGCGCAGGATACTGGAACTGCTCGGCGCAAAGATCGTTCTCACACCGGCCGAAACGGGTATGACAGGGGCCGTGGAAAGAGCCCGCGAGATCGTCAATGATAGTGACGACGCTTTCATGCCACAGCAATTCGAGAATTGCGCAAACCCGCAAGTACACCGCGAAACCACTGCAGAAGAGATTTGGAACGACACCGATGGCGACGTGGATATTTTCGTCGCCGGCGTAGGTACGGGTGGGACAATCACCGGCGTCGGCGAAGTGCTCAAGTCGCGAAAGCCATCGGTGCAAATCGTGGCCGTCGAGCCGGCCGCCTCGCCCGTACTTTCCGGCGGCAGAGCTTGTCCGCACATGATTCAAGGGATCGGCGCCGGATTCATCCCGGACATTCTAAACCTGGAGATCGTTGACGAGATCGTTCACGTCGGAGACAGAGACGCCTTCACTATGTCGAGACGCCTGGCCCGAGAGGAAGGCATCCTGTCCGGAATATCAGCGGGAGCCGCCGTTGCCGCAGCTGTAAAGGTGGGGCGACGAAAGAGAAACGCCGACAAACTTGTTGTCGTCGTATTGCCCGACACAGGCGAGAGATACGTAAGCACGCAACTCTTCCAATAGCCTCTCGAAACTCAAACCTTGCCCAAGATCAAGCCTCTAACGGCCTTGCAGAATTGAACGTGGGCGTGTATCATACGAGGGAATTCGTCTTATGATTTCCTCGAATGATGAAGGCCGGCGCTGATGGGTCCTATCCGTTTGAAACGAAATAACCGAACGACAAACCTCTACTTCTTGTAGTATGCCCAAGTTCGACTTCGTGACATCACGATACTACGTTTTCTACTTCCCGCCGCCTCGCCTTAGGATTTCGCACGACAATGGCGTCTGACAAATACAACATCGAATTGCTGCCACCGAGTTTCAGCGGCTTCTCACCAAAGAAGCCGGCCTCCGAACAAATAGCGGTGTTGATGAGCGGAGGCGTCGACAGCAGTGTCACGGCTCACCTTCTCAGAGAGGACGGCTGGGAAGTCCTGGGCATCACTATGAAGATCCCGGTAACGTGTACGACAACCGGTCGCGGCTGCTGTGGTGCAGATGCCGCATTCGTCTGCGCCGAATTAGACATACCGCATTACTTTGTCGACGTCACCGACGCTTTCCGGCAGCTTATTATCGATCCTTTTCGTGAATCCTACTCTAAGGGGCACACTCCTAATCCATGTATTGACTGCAATACGTTTCTGAAGTTCTCGCTGGTATGGGACTTCCTGCAGGCGACGTTTGGCATCGGCCATCTCGCAACAGGTCACTATGCCAGAATCGAGCGACGCGCCGACCGCGCCCTGCTCAGCCGAGCGAACGACAAAGCCAAAGACCAAAGCTACTTCCTGTACGGCGTTGCCGCCGAGAGGCTCGACAAGCTCATCCTGCCTCTGGGTGAGCTCGGCAAACAGCAGGTCCGCTCGGTTGCAGCCGGGCTGAACCTCAGCATCGCCGACAAACCCGAGAGCATGGAACTATGTTTTGCCGGTGAAGGCGACTATCGAGCGGCTCTGCGTGATACCGACGCCGATAAGTGCGGAGACGTCACGGACATGCAGGGCAACATAATAGCCACGCACAAAGGAATTGCGAATTACACACTCGGCCAAAGACAAGGCATCGGTTTCGCAGGCGGCAAACCTCTGTATGTCGGGATGATAGATGCCGAAACGAATACGATCGCCTTGGGCACAAGAGACCAAGTAAGTTCTTGCATCGTCGGCGCAAATCAGGTAAATATCCTGATGCCTGAGCAGTTAGTCGGGGACAGACCACTGTTGGGCAAGATTCGGTCGTACGGCGATCCCAAGCCTTGTAGAATTGTCGACGTGGGAGAGCTTGATATGACGGTCGAGTTTGACGAGCCTCAGTTCGCACCATGCCCGGGCCAGAGACTCGTGTTGTACGACGGCGAGGACAATCTTGTCGCAGGAGGCACAATAGTGCAAGAACGCGGCCAAACAAAGCCAATAACATGACCATCGCTCAATCTCATTCGGCTCCGTTGCTGTGAGATATCAAGGCGGTCGTGCTTGCTTTGTGGCCACACTTACTTTGAGACATAGATCACCTTACTTAGGAGAGAAGAAATTGGCCGCAGAACAGAAACGTTTAAGAGACAAGCTTAAAGACAAGTCGGATTTCATCGTTCTCGTCGAATTGACGGGTGGCGTCGGTTTCAACATCGCCCCCATCGAGAAATTCTTCAAGGCTTACAAGGAAGCCAGCTCTCTTGGGGTCGACGGCTTTGACTTCGTCGGAATGCTGAGTCCTCAGAATCCCGGCGGCACGCCGAACATTGACCCCACCTACGTGCTGTCCCACCTCAGGGCCAATAAGTTGCTGGGGGATCTGGACTTTATTCCACATGTCAGCTGCAAGGACGATAACGCCGACGCGACTATAAGCTGGCTGGTAGGTCTGAAGGCGATGGGTGTTGAGGGTCTCCTGGCTTTGACGGGTGACAAGCCTGTTAGCGGCAAGGGTGTTTTCGAGCTCGAGTCGGTCGGCCTGCTGAAAATGATTGAGAAGATGAATTTGCAGGCATACGTTAAGGCCAACCCGGAGGCCCTGGACGATGTTCACCAGTGGTTTCCCGGAGCGGTTGTGTCGCCTTTCAAGTATACCGAGTCATCGCAAATGCAGCAGTACTATAAGATGGAGAAGAAGATTGCCTGCGGCGCCAAGTTCCTTATCACCCAGGTCGGCTGGGACTGCAAGAAATCCGTTGAGCTTCTCCGCTATATGAAGGACAACGGCCTGGACACTCCGGTAATTGGAAACGTCTTCTTCCTGAGCACGGCGAGCCCCGCCCCCCGTCTGATGCACGATCTGAAACTCCCGGGCTGCTTCGTCAGTGACGAGTTTCTCGCCAAGCTGTGCTCGGAAAGTGTGGACGAGCACATCGAGCGAGCCGCTCAACAGGTCGCGATGTACAAGTCTATTGGTGCGGCCGGCGTAGACATCGGCTCGGTGCACGATTTCCCAACAGTCGTTCAGATACTGCAGCGAGCGGCAGAGATCGGAGAGAACTGGCGCCAGCACGAGGACAATCTCTGCTGGCCCCGAGAAGATGGATTCTACCTCTACGACAAGGCCGGACATCAGGTCGCGCTCTCCAAACCTAAGAAGAAGTTCAAGCACAGAATGTTCGACGTTATGCACAACACCTTCCTGACGAAGGACCGCACAGGGTACCGTTTTGAAAGGAAGGTAATGGGCGCGCTGGGCGCGCGGAAGGGCAAAGGTTTTGTTTACGACTCTTTCACCGCACTTGAAGGTGCGATGAAGCGTTTCCTGTTCCAGTGCGAGATGTGCGGCGACTGCTATCTGCCCGAGAACTTCAGCCTGTGCACCATAGGCGGCTGCGAGAAGGGCATGGACAACGCCCCCTGTGGCGACTCGACAGCCGAGGGTAAGTGCGGCAACAACCTTGACATCTTCTGTATCGGCGAGCGAATCTACGACGCCGCTGCCGCCACCGGTGACACTGAGAAGCTGCGGGCAACCATAAACGAGCCGAGAATCCATGCGCTGGATCACACAGCCTCGATTCTGAACTTTCTTTTCGGCAAGGACCATATGGCCGATCCTCCCCTGACCGTAATCGGCGAGGCGATTAGCGCCTGGATTCCCAATACGGCCAAGGCAGTTGCACAACTGGGCAACCTCAGCTCGGGCGACGATTCGGCGCCGAGCGGCGCAATGAAGTACGTTCGCGCAGCCATCGAATCGCAGGCGCTGGAGAGGGCCGCCTATATAGCAATCAATCTCGACGCCCTCGGCAAAGACGACCCGAAGCGTCCCGCCGAGGCAATGGTCGAGTACGTCAAGCTGGTCCGCAAGTGGGGCAGAACCGTACCCGTGTGCATCGACAGCACCGATAGCAGCGTATTGATCGCCGGCTTGAAGGAATGGTACAACACCGATGAGACGGCCAGGCCGCCACTTCTCAGTTCAGCCAAGTCGGGAACAATGAAAGAAGTCCTGCCGCTGAGAAAAGAGTACGAATTCGCCTTCGTAGAAGCACTGACAGGCATAGATGGATCAGCCGGCCAAGACAAGCCCGACCGCATCGACGAATGGCATCCGTTAGCGGCGCAGATTCTTGAAAGGGCTGTGGGCAAGCATGGCTTCAAGTCACAGGAGGTTCTCTTTGACTTGAACGTTTGGCCGATAGCCGAAGACTTGGCGGCCGACGACAACATGCCGGGCCGCACCCACCGCGCTTTGAAGGCAATAGCCAAAATCAAGCGAGACCGGCGGCTGCGTGACATACGCCTGTTGATGCGTCCAGGCAACGCCGGTGATGGTTTGCCGCGAAAGATAGGCGTCTGCCGGGCGTACGTCGCAAAGGCGGCGGAGTACGGCCTCGACGGCGTCTTCGCCGATGCGACCCAGCAATACGGAATAGTCGAGCCGGATGAGGAAATCCTGACACTGGTGGACGCCTTCGCAAAGATGGATGGCTCGGCCGACGCCAAACAAAAGGCGGCAGCGCTGGTGGACAAGTTCGTGCAGCTAAACAAGAAGCCCGCAGCCAAACGCAAGTAAGCTGGTGCGGTTTTTGAGAGGCGCTGGGCGCGCACTCGCTGGGCAATCGGAGGAGGACGCGTCCCCGGGGTGCACCTGTCGACACGTCAGAATCCGATCGAAATCGTCCCGAGACCGCGAGAACGCTGATCCCGTGTGGGAACACTGCCGAATACGGCCGGTGACGTTTGCCACCGTGGTGAACTCAGAAAGGGGGTCGGGGGTGCAAATTCGGGCTTCCTTTCGCCATTTCGACCGCGCGAATCATCTGACCACCTGCACGATTGTTGATCTTCAAGCGGGATTCTGTTATTATAGGACTCACAGTATACCCGGGGGGATTTGGCGGTTGTGTGAACGGGAAATGTTAGATAAAGGGAGGTGGAGATGTTTGAGCTTCATTTCATCAGAAAGTGCTTATTAGTTTCAGCTACTCTTCTGGTCTTGACCCGGCCCAGTCCCCTGCTACGGGCTCATGAGATCAAGCCAGAAGATCATCCCAAGTTCAACCAGGAGGATTTGAAGAAGCTCAGGAAAGCCTTGGCTGACGACACGACCAGTGATAAAGACTGGATCGAGGGTGAATACGAGTGTACCCATTTTGCCAGAGATGTGCAGTACAATCTATTCAAGAACAACGGAATCGAGACTGTTGGAGTACCGCTAACATTTACGGAAGATGGGACGCCAGGGAAAAACCACCAGCCGTTAAAGACCACCATAAGAGACAAGGATGGTAAGCCAACAGAAATCTACATTGAGCCGCAGAACGACAAATTGTTCTACGACACGGCGAACCTGCTGGAGGACTTGCGCTCAGGACACACAGTTGAACTGAATCACACAGGGACAGATACTGCCGTGTACACAGTCGAAATACTGATCGACGGAGAGCATACAGGTGCGGTGTTCGTGCCAACAGGTCCGGCTGGGGGCGAGAAAGAATTCACGGTAGATGTGTACGTGAAGGATCGATATGAAAGGCCTGTCAAAGGCCAAAAGGTGACCGTGAAGATCAAACATGCAGACGGTACAGAGGATACTCTGGAGGATGTCGGTGTCACGGATTCGAAAGGCGTAACTACAGGTAAGGCATCAACCAAAACAGAAGACTACCCAAATGGACTCGAAGTGGAAGCGGTAGCCCCCGTATTGACCAAGCCGGGAGAATCGCGGGATTCGAAGGATCCGACTGGCACGAAGAAGGTTAAGGTGCGAATCGATAATAAGCAAACTTGTGTGCCTAAGGGCCTCGACGGGGTCCCTCCGAGAGATCCCATATATGTAAGCACAGACGGAGAAGTCACCCAGGCATATTTCACATATTACAATTGGGGTGCTGGTCCAGTAGAATTCGAGCCCATCCTTGAGTGCGGGAAGAATGACGATGGATCTGACGTGCTTGACGTCTCCTTTGACCCTGCAATTGTGTACATTGAGCCTGACGATTGTGCGAATGTGCGGGCGGACATCGTAGACTTAACCGCGCCGGCGGGCGATACGATAGTGGCCAAATTGCATGGGGTGACGGATGGATACGAATGGGTGTACATAAAGGTATTTGAGCCCATCCCGCAGATTGTAATCGACCCCTTTGGCACTCCGACGTCCCCGGTTACCTTTGGCGCCGCAGAGACCACTGTCTTCCCGTGGACGAACGGAACAACGGGGGGAGGTTTGATGCTCGGCGGCGAGCGCGACCTGGCCCTCAATGTGCTCGGCGCCGATCCTCTTGACGCCGCTTCCATTTGGGTCGATGACGGGGCCCTGCACATCACGCAGGATCCGACGGCTCGCAGCCGTGTGATTACGCAATACGACGGCCCAGATGGTTCCTGGCAGCAGGCGAGGGTCAGCGACGGGCTCAACAGCCTCGATCTTACCGACGGCGACACGCAGGACGGCTTTCTCATCAGGGTTCTCGAGCTTGAAAGCACAAACTCGGTCACAATGACTGTCATCGTGTTTACAACGCCGGACGACTCCTCGGAAAAGAGCGTGTCGATTGCACCGGCTGCTATCGGCACCGACGTGCAAATTCAATATTCAGATCTCGCCCCTCGCGGCGCCGGCGCAGACATGACAAACGTAAATGGCATGCTCATTCTGTTCGGCTTTCCCGACGGCATGACCGGCCCGGTGAATTTGGCAGTGGACGGTATCTGGACGACACCGAAAGAAGGCACCGTCCCCTACACACCGGACGATCTGAAGCCGTCGAACCCCTATCCGGCCGACGGCGCATTGCACCGATGGAGCACGGCCGATCTGTCGTGGGATTTCGGGCCCTACGCGACGTCATACGATGTGTACTTCAGCGCCAGCTTGGCCGACGTAAGCGAGCGCTCGCCGGACGCGTTCTTGGGCAACGTGACCAATCCGTGGCTCTATATCGGATCTCCCGGATGCCCCCATCCGGATGGCCTTGTCGCGGAAGGAGCCTATTACTGGCTGGTGATCGGGCGCAACGACCTGCATCCGGACGGGTCCTGGCCAGGTGATATCTGGAGCTTCACGCTTCCGCCGGCTGCCGCGTGGAATCCCGGCCCGGCCGACGGCGCCACGTCTGTGGACCCAGATGCAGGTTTTACTTGGAACTCCGGCCTCGATGCGGTGCTGCATCTCGTACACTTCGGCACAAATGCGGATTCCCTGCCGCTTGTCACTACGAAGCTATGGGGCGATGAGACCTTTCACCCCGGCCCGCTGGACCTGGACACGGATTACTACTGGCGAGTCGACGAACAGCACGAAGACGGTACGGTGACGCAGGGCAATCGCTGGAGCTTTACGACCATTGAACGCGTAATCCTGCCCGAGGATCGCAAGGCATCGAACCCGTCGCCCTTCTCCGGCGCGATAGATGTGGACCCAGATGCAGATTTCACTTGGGATTCCGGCATCGGTGCTGTACTGCACCGCGTGCACTTCGGCACCGAGGTGGATGATCTGCCGCTCGTTGTAGTGAAAGATGCGGGCGATGAGACCTTCGATCCCGGTACGCTGGACTGGGAAACCAGTTTCTACTGGCGGATCGATGAAGAGCAAACAGATGGCAAGATAACGCCGGGGGATGTCTGGTCTCTTGAGACCGCGCCGAGGCCGCCATTGGGGCCCCTGGACCTGGAAGGCATAACGATTGGCGCCCCCAGCGATGAATTTGTCCCCGCGACCCGAGAGACTACGATGAGGGACGACACGGGCGCGGGCATCGGGGGCAATTCGGATCAATTCTCCTTCAGGTTTATGAAGGTGTCGGGCGATGTCGCGATCGCAGCCGGAGTCGATAGGCTGGAGGGACCGTACTATTCCACCAGGGGCGGCGTGACGATCCGTGAGACGCTCGAACCCGGCTCCAAGAGCGTCACGATGGCGGGCACACCGGACGGAAGCTATTTCCTGCTGGACCGCCCGAACACGGATGGCCCGACGGGCTCAATCTCCGAAGCCCCGTATAGCTTCCAGTTTCCTTTCGAGATCCGCCTGGTACGCCAAGGCGATACCTTCACAGGCTATTATTGGTGCCCTATCGGGTATGACTGGTTATACCTCGGCCAGGCCTACGTCGATATGCCCGACGATGTCCTCGTCGGTACCGCTCTCGCCTCGGGCAATAACACGGATGCCAGTACGGCCGTGTTCAGGGATGTCACTGTGACAGGCAGTGGCGTCGATGGCGATTGGGGCGAGCAAGGGACCGGGACAAGCATCGGCTATGACGTAGGAGGATCCCTTAGGGTTGGCACCCCCAGCCCTGATTCTGTTACCGTCGCAGGCCAAGGCCACGACTTCTGGGGCCGGGCGGATACCGGCTTCGCTGCAAACACGGAGGTGGAGGATAACGCCGCGATCACGGCCCGTGTCGCTATCGGGTTCGACAGTTGGGACCAGCCCAGCCTGATGTTCCGGCAGACGCGCGAGCTCGACTCCTCGCATGCGTCTGTGACCCTGGACTCCGACGGGGTCTCTTTGCTGTTTCGCGGGTGGCCAGGAGGTGAAACGAGCTCGGGCGGGGAGACGGGGCCTGGGGTCCAACCGCCGCACTGGCTCAAGTTGGTCCGCGTGGGTGACGACTTCACCGCTTATGATTCGCCGGACGGCAAGGACTGGACGAAACGAGGCTCTGAGACGGTCCCAATGGATCCGAGCCTCCACGCCGGTCTGGCCCTTACCTCGCGCGACGGGACTAAGAGGGGCGAAGTCGTGTTCGACAACTTTACGATCGAGTTGCTGGACGACGACTTCGGCAAGAAGGCGTGGAACCCCTTCCCCGCCGATGGCGCGACAGGTGTACCCACGGATGTGACCCTGAGGTGGATCAGCCCCGCCGATACCGATGCGGAATCCCAGGAGCTGCGCTTCGGCACAGACCCCGATGCCCTGCAGGTCGTTGAAGTAAAAGACGTGGACGATACGTTCTTTGATCCCGGCCCGCTTGATTACGACACGGATTACTACTGGCGGGTCGATGAGAACCTGGCGGATGGCACCAAGGTGCCAGGTGATTCCTGGACGTTCAAGACCGTGGACCACCACGGTGGCCTCAAGGGTGAGTACTATCACTGGTCCGGAGACAGCCCACCCTCTCGAGATGCTCTTTTCGGATCTGACCCTGTGCTGAGGCGTATAGATTCCGGCGTCGACTTCGTCTGGGGTCAGGGCCCGCCTGATCCATCGGTCAATCCCGATCAGTTCGCCGTCCGATTGGCAGGCTGGCTCGATGTGCCGGAACCCGGTGACTACACTCTCGGCGCCACTGCCGACGACGGCATCGGAATCTGGCTGGACGGTCAGCAAGTCATTGACGCCTGGTTGGACCAATCCGCAACCTGGTACACGAGCCCGGACCTGTCGCTGACTCAGGGGCTGCATCCCGTTCGCCTCGAATACTATGACAACACGGGAGACGCAACAGTGAGGCTGTTCTGGAAAGGCCCGGGCATATCGTGGGAAACCATTCCGCCCAATGCGTTCTTCTACGACCTTAAAGCCGATCTGAACGATGATGGGGAGGTCAACTTTTACGACCTTGAGATAATGACAGTCGATTGGGTCGCGCCCGAAGGGCCCTTTCCGGCTGACCTGGATGGCGACGGCGACGTCGACTTCGAGGACTACGCCATTTATGCAAGTCAGTACCAAATGGTGGTGGTGCCCTGGTTGCCTTAGTAGCAGGGCTTGCGGCCGCCGCAAGTCCCGCCGGCCGCACTTGCCCAATATTTGCAGATATGGTGTTTTCAGAATCATCTTGATAACCCTTTTCCTGGAAAGGTGTTAGCGATCATTCTGCCCCCCCCGAGACAATTGGCTGTGTTATGCACAATCGACTCTCCCCGCGGCGCCAGGCTGAACCCGTAGCTCAGTTACTTCGCCAAGCTCAGGACGAGCTCGTATCTCGCATCTCGGATATTCTGTCTTCTGACTCCTGACTTCTATCTCCTGGTGTCGAATTGGCTTTGTTTTTTCGGCCCCGCTGACGCGGAATATTCTGCTAAATCTTTATCAGTAATGCGGTTGTGCTCATCTTGACGTCCGCAAAATTGGCTTTGTTTTTTCAAATCGTGCCCCGGTCAATCTCGTCTTGCGTATTGCGT
>CP070675.1:2297243-2298961 GCA_020352215.1 Phycisphaerales bacterium | reverse complement strand
TGTCGTTCCATTCAATGTCTATCTATACTTCATACAGCGGCCACGGCTCGGGCCCATACTTTTGATCTGCCCGGTGTTGTATGCCATTCATGCGATGTTGATCCTTGCGGGCTTACCGATCTTTTTCACAGGGACTTTTGCTGTCCCATTGAATATGTTTCTTCCACTCATATACACTTTTTTGACTTATATGATCGGTCATTTGTACAGCCGATACGCATTACGAAGGCTCAAAAGAGCAGCACATTTGCAGGAGGATACTAATGAGCAATCAACAGAATAGTGAACCACAGGATCAGAATGCGGAAAGACTTAAAGAAATTCCGAAATGGACACGCAGGTATGCGCAAAACCGAATGCTGACTATTCCCGTGCTTATGGTAATGGGAGTGCTTCTCATCATGTTCATCGCAGTTCTTCTTGCCCTTCCGTTGCATTTAACAGCAGCAGGGTTCAAGAAAGGGAATATGGTCTTAGGTTTCGTTGGTTTTGCTCTTTTTGTTGCTGCATTAGCTGCCGTATTGATATTTCTTATTATCTTTATTTCAAAGTTTTGCCGCAAAAATAGCGGGTTGATAGAGCAACTGGTAGAGCAACGGATATACGGAAAAGAAGGGGCCGTATCAATGCCGGGACCAAAAATAATGAAGAAAAACATTTGGTTAGGAATTGTTATTGGGGTAGTACTTTATATTTGTTTTTTCGGCAGTTGGCATTTGGCTACGGAGGGTTACATTGCATTCAAATATCTGCAGCCAATATCGGTGTTTTATATTGTTCCGTGGCTTGTCTCTGAATATTTCCAGAGGCGGCCAAGGATTGGACCTTTATTCCTGATCTCTCCTGCACTTTATACTATTCATGCGATATTGATCGTTGCAGGTGTACCGTTATTTTTTACTACGGAAAACTTCTGTATATTTAATATATTGCTTCCGCTAATTGGATACACCTTTTTGGCTTATGTAATCGGCCATGTTTACAGCCGCTATGCGTTGAAAAAGCTAAAAGGCATCACTCATCTTGAAGGAGAGGCGGCTAATGGAGATTGACAAGATTATCCATGAGCCGACAAGGTTGAGGATCATGATGATTCTGGCCGGACTTGAGCAGGCTGATTTCACCTTCCTGGTGACGACTCTTAGTCTGACAAGGGGGAACTTGTCCAGGCATATCGAGAAACTCGAATCGGCAGGCTATCTAAAGGTCAAAAAATCCTTCAAAGACAGGGTCCCGAATACCAGCTACCAGCTCACGCAAAAAGGCTCCAAGGCGTTGGCCCAATATTGGGAGACCCTCGACGCCGTCAGGCAATCCGGCCGGCCGGGCTAGGCGACCTCGCCTCCCGAATTCCGCCCGGGAAAGGTAGGGTGGGGCTTGCCCCACCATTGCCATTGGCCGAAGCACGTAGGGTGCGATGTTTCGCACCATTCGCATATTTCCAGTCCAGAGCATAGGCAACTTGCTGCCCACCCTATCGGCCTAAGTTGCCTCTTGTTAGATTCTCGTATGCTAATACGCAAAGCATGTACGCGTTTTACGTATCTGGTCTTTCTTGCTGCAAGTGTGCTTGGCGAGTTCTTCCGGCAGATGAAAGAAAGCAGAGACAAAACGTAGGTGGTTCCCATACTGCTCCTCTGTTGGAGACAATCACCATTTGGGTCTTTGCTCCGGAGGCAGCTTTGCGCAAATAGAACGGAGAGACGCTATCAGTCTGT
>CP070675.1:2295588-2297143 GCA_020352215.1 Phycisphaerales bacterium | reverse complement strand
TATCTCGCTTTTCTTGTGTTTGATACGACGTGTCTGCCGACCCCGCCAAAGATGTTGCAATGGTGCAAATCATTCAGGTATAACAATGCGTCGTAGCGCCTGCGACGGTCGTTTATGAAGATATATAGGAAATCCCGAACAATTGTGCCGACATACTGTGGAGGTACGGGGCAATGACCCGGCAAGAGAGCTCGCAAAGCGAAGGAAAGAACAAAGTGGACGCGTACCGGCAAAAACCTCCTGTTGCGCTGCGCCAAATGGCATGGGTGCTGCTCGGAATAATCGTTTGTGCTGCAATCATCGCAGTTGTTGTCATGAGACAATCTCGCCCAGCCGAGTCTGCGTCACCGAGCCCGGAACAGCCTGCTACACCCCTGGCGACGGTAGAGGCCCTAAAAAAGCAGGAGCTCGACCTTACAAATCAGTTGGCGGCGGATTTCCCCCGCGACCCGGCGACGATCCATCTGCTGGCAAATGTGCACAACAATCATGGCAATCGCACAGAAGCACTGAGGTATTGGGAACAGGTTGTCCTGCTGGATCCCAACAACGCTGTGGCGTACGACTCGATGGCCAGGATTGCGTTGCTAAAAGAAGAACACGCCAAAGCCATAGACTTGTGGCAAAAAACGCTGCAAATAAATCCCAGCATGTTTGGCGTCCACTTCCGATTGGCGCACGCCCTGATGGCCGTTGGCTGGCGGCAGCAGGCAATTGCGGCGCTCGAGAAAGACTTAGAAATCTCCCCCGATGCAAGCTGGAGCAATTATCTACTCGGCCAGTTGTACACACAATTGAAGGACTATGAGCAAGCCAAGCACAGTTATGAGGCGGCGATTAAAATCCAACCCGACTATGCCAAGGCCTACTACGGGCTTGCCGTCGTGTGCATGCGATTGCAGCAAACAGACGAAGCTCGCAAGTTCATGGACAAGTTCAAGCAGCTAAAGGCTCAAGACGTCAGGGCCGACAAGGACCGAAGAAGCGCCTACGATGACCTGGAGACGATTCGGTCGCGGTTTGCGGAAACATACACTGAGGGTGGTAATATCTATTACGGACACGGAAACACGCAAAAAGCCGAACAACTCTGGCAAAAAGCAGCAGCACTTGATCCCAAAAACGTACCTTGCCGGACAAACCTGGCCACGCTCTACCGGCAGAACAATAGACTGTCGCAGGCCCTGGAGTTTTGCGAGCAGCTTAGCGAGCTTGAACCTGAAAATCCCGCCCGGCACTTCAACGCCGGCATTTTGAACGCCCAATTGAAAAAATTCGACGCTGCTGAGAAAGCCTTTCTCAAGGCCCGTGAACTGGCGCCGGAGCGGTCCGACAGCTATCGCATGCTCGCACAGATGTACCTGGATGCGGGCCGACCCGTAGCCGAAGCATTGGCACTCGCCCGTAAAGCCGCCCAGATCGAGCCGACAGCGGAGAACTTCTTCGTGCTCGGCGCCGTCTATGTCAAGGACGGCAACACCGCCGAGGCGCTCGCTGCATTGAAGCGGGCAATCGCACTGGAGCCAGGCAATCCGAAATACCGGCAAGTCTACGA
>CP070675.1:2288142-2295488 GCA_020352215.1 Phycisphaerales bacterium | reverse complement strand
GGCCGCCGGTTGTTGACGCCGGGTCCGATCGCAACGTGAACTGCGAGAGTTTGCCCTGCTGGGTGGAGCTGGACGGCATGGCCGAGGACCCGGACGGCGATCCCTTGGACGTGCAGTGGACCCAAGTCACCGGCGGCTTCGGTGGCTTCGAGCTTGAGGATCCGTTAGATCCGCTAACCCCCGCAATATTCTACGCGGTCGGTGCCTATCAGCTGCGACTTACCGCCTCTGACGGCGAGTACGCAGTCTCCGACGACGTGGTGATCGTGATAAGCAATGAAGAACCACCCGCCGAAGGGCCTTCACCCGATGTGACCGGTGACGGCTGGGTCGACTATAGAGACCTTCGCATAGTGTTTGCCCAATTCGCTCGTGGTATTGTCGGTGACAATTTTCCGGACTGGGTGGGAGGGAAATCACTCCTCGGATATGGTATTGGCACTCGCGGCAGCGCTACGTATGCCGAGAATGAAGACATCTGGACCGTGAGCGGCGGCGGCGCCGACATCTGGGGCAACTCCGACGAATTCTACTTCTTGCAGCGGGCGTTGTCGGGCGACGGGCAGATAACTGCGAGGATTCTCAGCACAAATGGCTTTGACACATGGCACAAGGCCGGCGTGATGTTTCGCGCGAACGGGGACGATCCCAGATCCCCGCATGCGACGATGCTGGTGTCGCCGGACCATGGTGTGGCCCTTCAGTACCGTGAGTATCTCGGCGGGTCCTCCAAATCAGTGCACACCGACACACCCGTGGAGCTGCCTGTTGCTCTGCGGCTCAACCGCACAGGCGACCTGTTCACAGGCTACGTCTTGCGCGAGGACGGCACGTGGGACCAGTGGGGCAGCGCGACTGTACAAATGGGCCAGGATGTTCACACTGGCTTGGCTGTGACGTCACACGACCCGGGCGGGATGGCAACAGCCAGGTTCGACCGCCTGAGTTTGCACGGTGACGGCGGGGGTGAGAACACCATCGGCACGACGCCGACCGGGGGTTCCTCGTACAACGCCGGCCAGGACGTCTTGACCGTCGTGGGCAAGGGCAGGGATATCTGGGGGGTGCAGGACGAATTCCACTACGTACACGAGCGGTTGTCGGGCGACGGCCAGATCACAGTGAATGTCCGTAGCATGGAGGATGTTACCGACACATGGGACCACCCTACTCTATTGTTGCACCAGAGACCCGATGTGGATTCAGGACATGCAGGCGGTGACCCATGGGCCATGAAAGGCGACAGCAAGGATATCTGGGGCGACGCGGCCGGACTGCACGACACGTACGAGCCGCTGCCCGGCGATGGCCCAATAACTGCGGCCGTAGCCGGCCCGGGCTCGGTCAATAACTGGGCCAAGGCGGGCGTGATGATCCGCGAGACGCTCGATGCCAATTCTAAACATGCGTTCACGGGGGTCTCGCCGGGCTATGGTGCGTTCCTTCAGTCGCGTCCGGTTACGGGCGGGTCTTCCGAATCGCAAGACGGCGGCAAGGCAGCCAGCTTGAAGCCGCCTGTCTGTCTCCGGATCGTGCGCGAAGGTGACGAGTTCACGGCCTTCTATTTCTCCGATGGTGAGTGGGTGCAGTTGGGCACCGCGTTCATCCCAATGAAGCCGGACGTCTATATCGGTACGGCCGTAACATCCCACGATGAGGCCCAGTTGGTCAAAGCCATAGTTGACGACAACTGCCCGGTCTCGGTCGCTGATATACATGACTATGGTCAGGTCAACTTCATGGACTTTAGTTTCCTGGCGAATTGGTGGCTCGAGGAGTGGCCGTCAACGCCAGGCGAGCCTTAGGACCAGTAGGAAGGTAAGCTAAATCCGTATCTGGGTCTTCACGGCGTTCTTGGTCGTGCCGAAGAATGTTTTGACTCGCAGGTGTTGTTTGATCCATTTGAAGAACTGTTCCACCTGCCGGCGGCATCTGATAGACCTTTCACCGAAATCGCCGTGCGGGGAACTGGACCTATTGGCGCACGCCTTTGCTTGCCAACCTAACCTGTCTATTCAGCTCCATATGATTGGGACTGATAGCCAACCCTCGTTGCGCCATTTCCAGCGCTTTTCGGTGGTCCTTTTGGGCATAGTAGACCTTGCTCAAATCCACCAAAATCTGCACATTGTTGGGGTCCAACTGGAACCCATAACTAAGGTATTCCAGGGCCAACGGGTAATCCTTTTGTTCCTCTGCAACCAAGAGAAAGCCAGCCTGGTGGTAGAAATTCACTAACTTCTCAATGTCTTGTTTCTGCTGGTTCAGGTGCCTCAAATATCTGGCCACATAAGGTACGTGTCGGACCTTAATAATCTCATAGAATCCATTCAGAAGCTCATCCAAGTTCCCGTCATGCTGGTGGTTCCCCCCTGAGATTCCGGCTTTGATGTTTAGCGCGGTTGGATAGACGGGATATATGGACAGAGCCTTGTCAATATAATATTCAGCCTCCCCGTACAATTGTAGCTGTCTGGTGCGATCTTCTCTGATTGCACAGGCCTTATCATACAAGGCATACCCCATAAAACAGTTGGCCCTGGCGCTGCCGGTAGAGACCTTTGCGCCCGCTCGGTTGAGCGACATTGTATCCTTCCAGGCAGGAATCCTCGTTACCGTTTTCACGGCGAAACCTACGCAGACGATCGCTAACAAGCCCAGGCTCGTCCCGCGAGCTAAACGCGGATTCTTTTTCAATAGATTCGGAAGTTTACAACTCATCCAGACACCGAGAATGATACAAAAGCCAACCGAGGGCATGAACAGGAACCTTTCGTTCATAAACGTCCCGATTGGAAGGACCAAATTTGAAACAACCGAAAGCGTGCTCAGGAAATATAGGATCCCAAAAGCCACGACATCTTTCTTTCTGCAGTTTAGCAACGCATAGCCCACCAGCAGAACGTAAAGCAAAAGAGAACCCCATGCTCTCGGATCGGTCCAAGCAATGACCGGGATATGATAAGGATAGTAATCATGCGTCAACGGGTGCGGGAAAAACAACAATTTGACGTACAGTGCCAGAGTGTAAAGAATAGTCGCGTATTTCTCCGAAACGGTGGCCCCTAGAAATGGGTTATTCATCAGCACAGAGATCTCTTCGCCCCTCTCTAAGACGGGACCTACGACCCTGTGCCGGATTCCTACGTAGATCAGCACTGCAGCCAGCAAAGGAAGTGAAACAGTCACTATTTCTCTAAACGAGATTTTGGAGAAGAAGTACAAGCAAAGTGGAATAACTGCCAGAAAAGTAATTGCATTTTCCTTGGCCAACAACGCCAACAGAAACACACCTCCCGATATCATCAACCAACGTTTCTTTTCTGATGTTGTTGCCTTCACTGAAAAGTACAACACCGCCAGAGAAAGCATTAGCGCCAGTATCTCATCCCTGCCCTTAATATTGGCCACCGCTTCACTGTGAATGGGGTGAAGCGTAAACAACAATGAAGCGATGAAGGGCAATTGGAAAAACCACGGCTTGCCGCTGTTCTTGGGGATCAATAGACGCAACACCTTGAACAACAGCAGGCCCGTAAAGGTATACAGCAATATATTGAAAAAGTGGCTCACCCCAGGTTTCAATCCATAGAATTGGTATTCGATCGCAAAAGTCACAATGGACAAAGGTCGGTACCTGCCGCCCACCAACAGAGGCTTGTGTTTGCCAAAATAGCCCTCAAAACAATCTGTTGTGAGGATATCCCAAATTCCCGCCGTTCCTCTCTTGACAAAACCGTTTTCCGAAAGTACGAGCTTGTCATCCAGCACGCAGTCAAATGTCACAGAGTACCCGTAAAGGATAAAGGGCAGTATGAACAAGACCAACCTCGGATAGCGACGCTTCTCTTGATAATGTCTGCCTGGAAGTGAAAGCGATTGGTAAGATACTTGCTTCTTCTTTACCGGCTGTGCAATCTTCCGGATCTTCTTTCTCACGGCTACGGCTTCCCGACGATGTCCCGCTATAGTTGGAGGTTGTAAGAAGTAATGGCTACTCCCGCCTGCTCTGTACAAGCCGGGATTTCCCACATACATTTCGCTGAAACACTCCTGTACACTTCAAGTACTATAGTACCAAGATTGCATCTCAATTTCACTGACTTTCCGACAGGTCCAGCATACCACGTCGCAATAAACACAAGAGGAGCGACATATTTGCCTGGATAATCTGATCCGGTCAAGGATTTCCCGAAAGAGTATCTGCGGAACAGCCCCTTCCGCCATCCGAAACATCACATGACGGGAATGGCTGATCACCTTGGCTCCTATCTTGATGAGCTTGTCTCTGAGCGTTCGCAGGGACCATTGTTTCACTGACTTGGGCAATGCCAACCGCCTGAGAAAATTGCCAGTGTTGTAAGCAAGGGCAGACAATGGCAGACGGACTTGGTTATCCACGAAATCATGGCAGGAAAGCCGCGTCCAGTTCAGTGCATACTGGCCTTCGGATTTGCATAGTGTGCAAGGCAGGTTTTGAGCGTGCGCTCACCTGCGTCCGGTCCTCGAACCGCCTTCGGTAAGCGTTATAAGCTGGTCTGCCGCAACATCGTCAAAGATATCCGTCCCACCGCCGAGCCAACGCACTTCGATACGATCGACCCGGTCCCGGCCACCCAAACCGAAGTGAAGACGCATGCCGTAATGGCCCTGATACCCACGGCCGCTGTGGACCTCATCGAGCAAAGTCAAATCGCCTGCAATCACTTTGACATGCGCTCCTATGCCGTTTCGGTTAGTCTTCACCCCCCTCAAACGAACTTGGAGCCAGTGTCCTTTTGAAGGCGTATCATTTCTTAGAATGGTAGGTTCCGAGCGTGAGTTCAGAATCACCGCATCGATGTCACCATCATTGTCCAAATCGTCAAGGCCCGCGCCCCGACTGCTCAACTTGACCTTCATCCCGTCACCACTCTTCTCCGATACATCGACGAACTTCCCGTCGCCCGTGTTCATCAAGAGTATATTTCGCTGACGGTAAGTGGTGGTATCGTCGTAAAGCTCGACATTGTCCAGCAGATGACCGCACGCGATAAAGATATCGCGGTCACCGTCGTTATCGACATCGACGAAGCTTGTGCCCCATGTTACGCTGGGAAGGGTCCCGCCCCGCGCACCGGTCGTTAGCGTCGCGTCCTCAAACACACCATCGCCTAGATTCCTATAGAGCGTCGCCAACTGCCCCTGGTAAGAGGTTACATAGAAATCCAACAGGCCGTCGTTATCGTAATCGCCGCAGTCCACCCCCATGCTCCCCTGCGCGTCGCCGTGCAAGTCGTATGCGACCCCGGTAAATAGCCCCACTTCCTCGAACCTTCCCGTACCATCGTTCTCAAAGAGAAAATTCATTCCGACATCGTTTGCAGTAAAGACATCCACGTCACCATCATTATCGTAGTCGACGGATACGATGCCCATGCCACGTCCGACATGCTCTGCCACACCTGAGGTCTTGCTGACATCGGTGAAGGTTCCGTCACCGTCGTTACGGTACAGGGTATCGGGCGCCGCAGGATAAAGAATCGGGCTGGCGTACACGGAGTAACCTCCGGTTGCGCTCGATACATGTTTCTCATAGGAGAATTCAAGGTAGTTGGAAACGTAAAGGTCTAGATCACCGTCCTTGTCCATATCGAGGAAGCAGGCCCCTGCCCCCACTTGAAACCCATTGCCCACGCCTGTCTTCTCAGTCACATCGGCAAAAGTGCCGTCGCCGTTGTTGCGGTATAGCACATTGGGGCCATAATTATTCAAGTAAATGTCCGGATGTCCGTCGTTATCGTAATCGCCGACCGTCACACCCAACCCGTACCGCGTGTCACCCACGCCGGCCTCTTCAGTGACATCAGTAAACCTCCAGTCGCCTTCATTGCGGTACAGCGCATTCGTCGGCGCCACCTTGGACTTCGCTCCCCTGAGAGGCGCACCGTTGAGAAAATAGATATCTATATCCCCATCCCTGTCAAAGTCAAAAAGCGCCAAGCCCGCACTCACCGTCTCCAGAATGTACAGCCGGCCGGAGCTCCCATCGGTGTGCCTGAAAGTTATGCCTGTTTCCTCAGTGACATCGCTGAGCACGATGTGCTCATTCGCACGAGCGCAGGAGAAAAAGCACAATAACCCCCACGCAACCGCAATGCGTCGTCTGCTGTCGATTCCGGGGTATCTATCTCCGGCTGGGACCACTACTTCAATTGCTTTTCTGAATATGCTCATACACTTGTCTATATTTTGGATTTCCAGGGTCCAATTCCAGAGCCCGTTTCACGGCCGAGATCGCACTGTCTCTATCTCCATTCTCATCACAAGCCCAACCTAACACGAAGTAGTTGGCGGCAGATGCTTCCAACACTACCGCCCTTTCTGCAAGCTCTCTGGCTTTGGGCAGTTCTCTGTCCATATCAAGATAGAGCTGGGCGAGAGAGCGATATCCACTTGAACTCTCCGGCGTCAGTGCGATGACTCTGCCAAAGGCTTCTTCCGCATCAGCGAACCGCTTCAACCTGGTGCAAAGAATGCCTATGTTCCGGTAATGAACTCCATTTTCGGGCTCTATTTCGGTGAGCTCTTTGTACATCTGAAGTGCTTCGGGCAGCCGCTCATTTATGCGATAGAAGGACGCCAGCTTCATGAGGCATTCAGTGTTCTTGGGAGCAAGTGTTGCTGCCCTCTTCAGCAGTTCTTCGGTTCTCTGTGCCTGCCCCAATGCCCGGTAGATCCGTTCAGCATACATATACGTTTCGGCTACATTCTCTCGCATCGAAACGAGGTCATCGGATGCTTCGCTGCGGCCCTCCAGAAGCTTCTTCTCTTTTGTCACATCCTCGGCGTCCAGCTTCTTGAATATAGCCATGTACTCCCGGGCCTTGGCTCGCTGCTTCAATCTCGAACACACCGTAAAAAGACCGTAATATGCGTTGGGAAGGTCAGGCTGAAGCGATATCGCCATTTCGTAATTCCTCTTGGCCTTCTCATACTTCTTCTGCTGCAGATATTCCTGTCCAAGAAGAAAGTAACTGAGGCTCGACTGAGGGGAAATCTGAATGTCCTTCTCTAATTCTTCGATGGCTTCTTCCTTTCTGCCCAATACCGTCAGCGCACGGGCTATGCCATTATGCACACCTGGCATTCGGGGGGCGATCTCCAGAACCTTTCGCCAGTGTAAGATCGCTTCCTCGCATTCTCCTTTTCTCATGGCAAGCCACCCCATGCCGCTGTACACGTCGGCCCGCTTCGGATTCAATTCTAATCCCTTTTTCCAGAATCTTACCGCCTCAGTTGTATTGCCATGCCTGCCCTGCACATTGCCCATCAACACGATCGGATCTACAACGTCGGGGAATTCT
>CP070675.1:2240802-2288042 GCA_020352215.1 Phycisphaerales bacterium | reverse complement strand
TGCGGTCCCTATTCCTCTTCTCCGACGTGGGAGATCGACCCTCTCAATTCAAACTCGGCTGCCGGCAGTGCGCGGAAGTCGATGGTCCCGTGAGCGGTAAGATGGCCACTTACGCCTTCATAGATCCCCGTCCCTTCGACGACCTTCATGTTCGCATTGAGCGTGTAAAGGCCAGGTTCATCGGTGGGTTCGGCAATTTCCTTATCTGATGTCGTGATGCTTCCACTTCCGTCAGTAAAAGTGAACGTATGTGTGGCCACCACATGTTGCACTCCATCCTCGCTCACTGTGAGTCCCAGCAGAGTGACCAGTAGGTCTGCCGGTTTCTCCACTCCGCGAATGACTAGCGTTGCTGAGCCTGCGAACTGGTATTCACTGATGGCACTCGAAGACCCCGAACCCGATACCGGGTCTTTGGCGGGTTCGGCAATAGCTGTGCTCAAGACCACCAGTACCACCAGGGCAAGGATACGCCTGGACCATTTTGAAGTCAGTTTTCTCATTCTTGATTTCATAGAAGTACTCCTCAATTCAACTGGAATCTTCAAAAGATACATTTAAAGAACGCGCGTGTAACCATTAGAATACTGCAAAAGCCACAACGGAAAACACTCACAAACCTCGTCGTTTAATTCATTCGCATTACCTCCTTTTCACAAAGAACAGCAGCATCATCGCCTGGTGCTCAATTTGCTCGGCCGTTAGGGATTGTTGTCCTGAAGCCAACACGCGCAAATAAGGGCAAGGTCGGCGTAGTCAACGCGGCAGTCCCGGTTCAGATCGCCTGTCGGATACGGATGGCTCAGATCGCCGCAGACAGAGATTGCTCCGACGAGCTCGAATTGGGCTGCCGGTGGCTGTGCCGCAAAGTCAATCGTGCCGTTAGCGACAAGATAGCCACTGACTCCTTCATAGATTCCCGTTCCAGAGACGACCTCCATGTTTGCGGTGAGGGTATATAACCCGGGAGTAGCCGTCGGCTCGGCGGTTTCCTGGTCCGACGTCGTGAAGCTGCTTCCATCTGCGAAGGTGAAAGTATGAGTGGCCACGACGTGCTGCACCCCATCAGGGCCCACTTCAGGCTCTGCCAGCAAAGTCACCAACAGCTCTGCGGACTTCTCCTGGCCGTAGATATTGAGCGTGGCGGTGCCAGCGAACTGATGATCGTTAATAGCAGCGGTGGCCCCTGCGCCCGTCGTGCTCTCGATGACCGCTCCGGCGATATCAAATTGGGCTGCCGGTGTTTGTGCCGCAAAATCGATTGTCCCGTTGACACCAAGGCGGCCGGTGACGGCCTCGTACATTCCCGTGCCTGACGCAAGGTCCATAATTCCAGTGAGGATGTACAGGCCGGGCGTAGCCGTTGGCGTGGCGATTTCCTGGTCCGACGTCGTGAAGCTGCTTCCATCGGTGAAGGTGAAAGTATGAGTAGCTACCACATGCTGCACGCCATTGGCGTCGACTTCAGGCTCCGCGAGCAGAGTGACCAGCAAATCCGCAGATTTTTCCTCGCCGTGAATACTGAGCGTAGCGGTTCCGGCGAACTGATAATCGTTGATAGCAGCCGTAGCCCCAACTCCGGTAGTATCCTCAACGATTGTGCCTGTTAGCTCGAATTGCGCTGCCGGTGGTTCTGCAGCAAAATCAATCGTGCCGTTGGCAATGAGTTGACCACTAACCCCCTCGTAGATTCCGGTTCCCGACACGATATCCATGTTCGCAGTGAGCGTATACAGGCCGGGTGTCGCCGTAGGCTCAGCGGTCTCCTGATCGGATGTTGTGATGCTGCTGCCGTCGGCGAAGGTAAAGGTGTGCGAGGCGACGACGTGGTGGACCCCGTTGGCGTCGATTTCCGGCTCTGCCAGGACGGTCACCAGCAGCTCTGCCGATTTCTCCTGCCCGTGGATGTTAAGCGTTGCTGAGCCGGCGAACTGGTTCTCGTTTATGGCGGCCGTGGCCCCAGAGCCCGAGACAGAGTCGCTGACAGCAGCAATTGGGGTATATTCTTCCACGGTTGCTGTGGGCGACCAGGGGAAAGGTGCCGTCGACCCTCCAATGGCGTAGATCTTCCCACTGACTGCACTGGTGGACAGCGACTGTCTCGCCGTTGGCATTTCAGCCCTGATCGTCCAGGCATCGGTTGCCGGATCATACTCGTCCACAGTAGGAAAAATTGTTGCTGTTGACTTGTAATTGCGTGCGCCTCCGATAGCGTAGATCTTTCCATTGACCGCGCTGGCGGATAGAGCGGTTCTTGCGGTCGGCATGCTTGTCTTTGTCGTCCAGGTATCAGTAGCCGGGTCATATTCTTCGACTGTTGAGAGAGAACTTGTGTAATCACAATGCCTTATACCTCCGATGACATATATCTTCCCGTCGACAACGCTTATACCGGGAAAATGCCTCGCGGTTGGCATGTCTTTCTTCCTCGTCCAGGTGTCGCCGACCGGATCATACTCCTCGACTATCGCAAGGCCCGGCCCCGGTGCGTTGGCCACGCCTCCAATGGCGTAGATCTTTCCATTCACCACACAGCTGGCAACTCCCGCTCGTGCCGTTGGCATATCGGCCTTTTTTGTCCAGGAGTCAGTCGCCGGGTCGTACTCTTCCACCGCCCGGAGTCCCGAGCCGGGCGGACTGACTATGCCCCCAATAGCATATATCTTTCCGTCCACTACGCATGTGGAGAGAGCCTGTCTTCCAGTTGGCATGTCTTTTTTCCGCATCCAAGTGTCTGTCACTGGATCATATTCTTCTACAGTCTTGAGACCTGATTTTGTGTAAAAAGATGTCCCACCTCCAATGGCATAGATCTTCCCATTCACTACGCTGGTACCGAAGTCATACCTTGCCGTTGGCATGTTGGCCTTCCTTGTCCATGTGTCCTCCGCTGCCAGACTCACGGAAGCTCGACCAAATAGCAAGGCGAGCATCAAGCAGCATAGGACGCAAAGGCAATTACATTTGATCTTGCTTGTCGTTTCTTGTGTCTTCATGGTTGTAACTCCTTCCTTTCTTGCCTGCGGTGGGCGCTAACGCGCTGGGTTCTCGATTTACTCGGCGCTCAGGGCCTGTAGATACGGACGTCATCAATAAGACCGGCCCAGAAAGTGCCGGGCACAGGAGCGCTTCCGGTGCCAATTTGCGCAGCGCCTTCTGAACCCACCAGGGTTGTTTGGGTGTCCTTGGCGACTTCGAGATGGTCAACGTATAGAGTTCGAGTCGACCCGTCCCACGAAAGGCCGACGTGGTGCCACTCGTTATCAGTGATAACAGTCTCTGACCTCAACGGACCTCCAAAGCGACCGGCGCCTTTCAGGTCTGTTATGAGCTTACCCTCCGACGGGTCGGCATAGAGCCAGTTCGCGCCGCCTATCTGCGATAGGATCACCTGTCCCGGACCACCACCTCTAATCCAGACAAGCGCACTAAACGGTCCGGCTGCCGGGTTCAACGTAAACGTCGTGAAAAGAGAATCGTCTATGCCATCTAATTCGAGGGCACCCCCTACCTTGCCGCCCTCCGGCCGCCAAAGTAAATCCGGGGGGCCGTAGCCATTGTTGCCACCGATGTGGTCGTGGACTATGCCACCTTCCGTCTCGTCCAGCTTCCAGTGGGCCACAAGGCCGATCTCTTGTAGCCAGTACTCAGCCAACGTAGCGACATCCCTAATATCCACTCCACCGTCGCCGAGAGGCGCCGGAGCAACGTCAACCGGTGGTTCGTTTTGGAGCCAGTGCTGAGCAAGCTTCGAGAAATCCTTCAGGTTCACGACTCTGTCACCGTTGAAATCCACGATAGGAGCGATAGACACCACCCAGACGTCATCGATGCCGCGTCCACCGGGCCGAGGTGGAAGCATATAGTGGTCGCTGAAGTACAACGACCGTCCGTCATAAGCAAGGCTCGGCGCCAACTCAGAGTATGAACTATTAACGGTTGAGCCGAGATTTAAGGGGGCTGACCACTCGTCGAATATAGTTGCCCGGCGGGCACAGTACAGGTCGTAGCTGCCGGATCCGCCTGGGCGCATCGAGTGAAAGACCAGTGCAAGACCATCGGACGACAGGCTTGGAGCGGCGTCGAGATGTGCACTGTTGACGGCTGGACCAAGATTAGTGGGAGCGGACCAGGGTGACTGCTGGGAGTCGCGCACCGAGATATACAGATCGTAGTTGCCGTAACCACCAGATCGGTTCGATGCAAACAACAGGGTCAGACCATCAGAGGACAAATTCGGGGATACGTCCTCGTATGCGCTGTTTATCAGTGCCCCGGCATTGACCGCCTTTTTCCAAGCCCCGCCGGCGCTCGTACGCGTGGTTAGCCAGATGTCCCCTCCGCCCCGCCCGCCCGGACGTGTTGAGTAGAAGTAGAGTGACAGCTCGTCAGCGGAAATGCACGGAAAGTAGTCCGGAGCTGAACTATTCACTGAGGACCCAAGATTCTTGGGAGAAGACCAGTTGTCACCCCTTGAGGAGCGTGTTGCCACCCACAAATCATGAGATCCAGATCCGCCGGACCGGTTAGACGTGAAGTAAAGGGAAAGGTCATCTGCCGAGATACACGGAGTGCCGTCGCTCTGCGATGTGTTCACAGGTGGCCCAAGATTCGTCGGCTCACAGAAGACGAAATCTCCGCGCGTGTTCTGTCGCCCACCCGCAACAATAACTGCCGCGAATACCAGGTACACCATTCTGATCACAGAACTGTCTGAGTATTTCATTTCACTCCTTCCTTTCTTGGCCGGGATGTGCGCGCGGACCGTCTGCGCACGACATCTCAATGGCATTTTAGATTTCTGTTTGCTGGTACTCTTGCGAGGGACTTGTGTCCCTCGATTCAGCTCAACTCTTTATGCGTAACTGACCTATTTGTATTGTCTCAGTTCGATTATCTCCGTCTCAGGCATTCCTAAAAGTAGTGTCGCCTCGGCCTGCAGCCAAAACGCCGCAGGCGGTTGTTTGGTGCTGTCCATGAATTCCATTGCTTGGGCGTAGCTTGCGAGGGCTTGCTCTTCTTGTCCGAGCTGCCAGCATGACATAGCGTGCAGAAAACATACGATCGAATTTGCCTCTGATCGTTCTATCTTAAGGCGCGTCAACTCGGCCGTTTTCTCCCAATTGCCCGCCCGATAGTGAGCTAATCCCAGAGGACCCGTCCATCCGACCGTCTCTGCTAAAATGATCGCCAGAGGTGACATAATCCGAGACCGCTCATACGGCGGCCAGCAATACTTGAACCAGATATGTAATACAAGGCCAAACGTAGCACAGTCGCACCGGCTCAGGGCCAACTCAAAATCGTGCAGATACGCTGACGCCCCTTGCTCTCCATACAGCCAGAGTGCTTGCTCGGCCCGACGCAGATAGAGTTCGGTATAATCTGGGGCAGCCTCGATGGCCTTGTCATAGTAGTCGATCATGGTCTGACCGTGCTCCTGAACAGTCGCGCCGGGGCCAAACATCTCCTGTAGCGAGGACCGTTCCGGAATATCGATTACCCATATCTCTACGTACGGAAAGCCAATACCGAGTTCAAATCGCCTGCCGTTCGGGGACCCACCTGAGCTGCCAACGGGGCCGTCGATGAGCAGGTGACCTTCGTCCGTTCTGCGGTCATACATCCAAAGACCCGTCTGTCTGCTCGCCCAGCCAAACATCGCCAGCTCATGTCCATCCGCTGACCACATGGCGTAGTGACTCCACAACGGACTTCGCCACTTTTCCACGACCTGCCCGGTGGCGATATCCGTTATTCGCAGCTCACCTACCGCCTCGGCAATGTATCTGCCGTCGGGAGAAACCTCCGGTTGAAAGGCCCAGGCCATTACCACGGGCTCCGGCTGGGCGCTTTCATCTTCTACGGAGATGCGCATGGTGACGAGACCGGAGTGGCTTTGATAGTACAGGAACTCCCCACTCTCGCTCCATTGAGCATGGTAGCCCCCAACCAACGGCCGGGGCTCCTCCGCACCATCGGGGCGGACGAGGCATAATTCCTCGACGTCAAACCCCTCGGGCTGCAGTGTCTGGTCCGCCAGCATGGCAGAGGTCATGATCTTGCGTTGCCGATTGTAAACGATATATCTGCCGTCGGGCGACCATGCGGGGCCTTCGCCCGGAACGGCGAGGAGCTTGCGTTCGCCCGTCTCCAGATCGAGGATAGCCAGACCGCTAAAGCCCGGGGTTCCCGTGCTGTATGCCAGCTTTGTCCCGTCAGGTGACCAACTGGCCGCGTACCCGGCCCGGACAACTCGTCTGGCGTGCTTACTGAGGTATTGATAGTAGTCGGCGGCCTCCGTCAGCGCGCGAAAGGCAGGCCCTTGCGGCGCTGCTCCGGGAGGATGCCACGTTCTTCCGGCCGCAAGCGTGTCAAAGACATACTTGGCGGCATAGCGCTGCAGCCTCATATAGATGTGGTATGCAGGTTCGCCGGCACCCAACGCATTCAGATTCATCCGGTGGTTCGCCTTGGGATGTTGAATAATAGCTCGATGGGTCACTACCGCTGAATCATACCGACCTAAGGCCACTTGTGCGCAATAGACATCGAAGTGGTATCGCAGATTGTCGGGTTCGATGGAGACGCACTTCATTGCATCGGCCAGGGCTTGTTCATAATCGCCCATACACATGAATGTCTGGCGTCGCTGGTCGTAGGGTTCCGCCTCGCCCGGCGAGAAGCGGATGGCTTGACGGTGGTCCTCCAGGGCTTCATCATAGCTGCCGATCTCGCGCAGTGCCGTCGCACGCAACGAATAGCCGAGGGGATTCTCCGGCCGAATCCCGATCATGCGTGAGGCGTCGGAGAGCATCTTGACGTAGTCCTCAGCGGCATAATACAGGTAGACACGTTCACGCAAGGCGTCATAGTGCTGGCCATCCTTCTCAAGGGTTTGGCTGAGAAAACGCAGCTTTCTGGGGACGGCGTTTGCCGCCATGCCTTGGAGGAAATCATAGGTCGCGGTCCCGGCCAGCAGATCTTCGGCCTTTCGCCGATGGTAGTCCCATTGCTCGTGGTACTGACCTATCTCCTCCGCATTGTTCGGATCGCCCTCGTAGTAAGTCTGCGCCATAAGAAAATGCGCCTCACCGGCCACGCGATCGGTCCCTTCCAGCAAGTCTTCCAACGACAACATGGCGGCGCCGACACTCTCGGTGTTCATCACGATTTTGGCGTTTAGCAGTTTCGCCTCGTGTCCCACATGTGTACTGTCAAGAATCGATGCGAGTTGTTCCTTCGCGCTATCGAAGTTCCGTCGCGAGAAGGCCTCCTGAGCCTTCGAGAGGGCACCGGCATGCCTCAGGGACGTAGTTCTCGATGCGACGCGCTGGGCACGGAGGTACATTCCGCCACCGACCACCGAGGCTGCAATAACGACCACGGCTAAGAACACGCCTACTACCCCTGATTTGTGTCTGCGCACGAATTTCTGCAAACGGTAACCGAGGCTGGGCGAGCCGGCGGCGACAGGCTCGTTATTGAGATGCCGCTGGATGTCCAGGGCCAACTCGTGCGTACTTTCGTAGCGCCGAGTGCGGTCCTTATCAAGCGACTTCATCACGATCCAGTCCAGATCGCCCTTGAGCACCTTCCGGAGCAGGTCCGGGCTTGTCTTGCGATTTTCGGCCACGGAGGTGAGCACATCGCCCAAAGTGCTCAGCTTGGTAGATGGTTTGGTGGGTTCTTCTTCGCGGATGATTCGCTGCATCTCAAGGTATCCGGCACTGCGTAGCTTTTCCCCGTCAAAAGGGGTCGTTCCGGTCAGCAGCTCGTACAGCAAAACGCCGAGCGAGTAAATATCGGTGCGAGTATCGACATCCAGCCCGCTCATCTCGGCCTGCTCCGGGCTCATATAGGCCGGTGTGCCGATCATCTGCGCGTAGCGGGTGAAGAGCGTCTTCTCCGTGAGTCGCTGGTTTGTTGCCTTGGCGATGCCGAAATCGATTATCCTGGGCACAGGTGTGCCATCGTGCAGGGTGACCATCACATTCGAAGGCTTGATGTCTCTGTGAATGATCCCTTTCTGGTGGGCGTACTGCACGGCGCTACAGACCTGGACAAACAGTTCCAGTCGCTGGGCTGTGTTGAGTCGGTTGGTGTTGCAGTAGTCTGTGATCGAGACCCCCTTGACCAGCTCCATCACGAAATACGGCCGGCCCATCTCGGTTGCGCCCGCATCCAATATCTTTGCGATATTGGCATGGTCCATCATTGCCAGGACCTGTCGCTCTGCCTCGAAGCGGGCAACCACCTGCCCGGTATCCATGCCCAATTTGATTATCTTCAGGGCGACCTTCCGCCGAATCGGCCTCTGCTGCTCGGCCATATAGACTGTGGCCATCCCGCCTTCGCCTATTCTTTCCAGCAGCCTGTAGCGGCCGATGACCGTGCCGGGGCCTTCGATGACGCAAGACTTATCCAAGGTGACGTCGGGATCGAGAATGGGCGATTCGAGGAAATCGCCGGCCTCTTCGTGGAGCCTGACCAAGGATTCGACCCTGGTGCGCAGATCCGCATTCGCTCCGCACACCTCGTCCAGGTAAGATTCGCGTTCCTGGGTAGTCTTCCTTTCGATGACGGCCCAGAAAATTGACTTAACATCAGTGGATTCGTTGCCCATGCCTTAGTTCCTTGCCAAATAGCTCTCTATTATGCAGTGCGAAATCCGGGGCCGGCACATGTCACAAAATATCATTTTTCTCGAAAATCCGCGATGGGTCAATCATCCGGGTTACAGTAACTCACTACAGTGAATGAGGTTACGACTGCTGAGCGGGCGGTCCTGCCCGCTGGCCTATTGAGAAATGCATGGTTTGCCGGCTCTACTCGTCGTCTCTTGTGACTTCCTCGAGCAGCCAGACACGCCCATAGGCCCAGTATCTGGCGGCGGTGCTCGGCGAGATTTCCAGGATTTTTGCCACCTGATCGAGGGGCAGACCCGCAAAATAGCGTAGTTTCACGAGGTCGGCTATGGTCGGCTCTTCGCCGGACAGTTTCGTGAGGGCCTCATCCAAAACGAGCAGATCCTCCAGGGGAGCCTCTATTGCTGCGTCTGCCTCATCCATTTCGACCCTCCTGCGATTGCCACCGCGTTTGAGACTCTTCTTGCGACGGGCGTTTTCGACGAGAATCCGCCGCATGGCCTCAGCCGCGGCTGCGAAGAAATGGCCCCGGCTGTTCCAGTTCTGGGCCTCCACCCCGACCAGGCGGAGGTAGGCCTCGTGGACAAGGGCGGTAGCTTGGAGGGTCTGGCCGGGCTGTTCCTGCGCCATATTCTGAGCAGCCAGCCGGCGCAACTCCTCATAGACCAGCGGAAGCAAATCATCCGCAGCCTGGGCGTCCCCTTGCTCGATCGCGTCTAAAATGCGAGTGACATCCGTCATGACTGCCCTCAGCCCCAGATTCTTTCCCTTGCCTGCGCGGCCCACGGTCATCGAAGGTGGGCGAGGGGCAGCTTAATCGACCGCTCGCAGCTGCTCCACGACGGTGAGCTGGTTGCCGCCGAAGTGGAATGCCTCAACCAATACCTTCCGGCCGATTTCAAGTCCACGCAAGGTGCGTGCAAATCTCTCTCCGCCCGGATCGGCCCGGATGGTAATCATCAGCTCTTTGCCGACAGCCGCTTCGGGATTGTTCGCGTCATTGTCTGCCCAGACCTCGCCGACATTCTCGACCTTGAGCACGAAACCGCGGTCGAGCTTGCGCTGTATTCTGCCGAGAAGCACGCCGCGGAATCCTGCCATGGCGTCGGGCAAGGGCGGTCGCACTTGGCGCCTCTCGCCGCGGTCCAACATGACCGGGATTTCCATCTCCATTGGCCCTCGGCGCTCTCGACCTTCCGTTCGTTGCTCGGTCTCTCTTCGCTCTCGACCTTCTTCTCGTGAGCCTCTCTCTCGCAGCGATCTTCTGAGACGTTCATTTTCCTCGCGAAGCCGGCGCATTTCTCCTTCCATCTGCCTGACCCGCTCTGCGAGCCGGCGAAACTCATCCGCCAGGCGCTCAAGTTGTCCGGCCAATCCCCTCATCGGTTCTCGTCCGGGGCGTTCGGACCGGACACGTTCCGGCCTTCGCTCGACCCTGCGCGTCTCTCGCACCTCCACGCGTCGCCCCGGCTCGTCCGAACGTTCTTCGATCTCAACTCGTTGCTCGCCGCCGCCCAATCTGACCACGAGCCCCTGGGTATGCAGCGCCGTGAGCCACGGGTGCCCCTCCTCGGTCACGAAGGCAATTTCCATCTCTTGCCCTTCTTTGAGCCGGCGGGCAGCACCTGTGACTTCCCGGGGCTCTCTTGGCACAAGGACGGTCACATGCTCGTCGCTGTCAAAAGGTTTGACCACCATGCCGACATACTCGTGGTCACCCACCGCTTGCTCGACAAGCCTGACGAAGACACCCCGCAGCTCGCGCATCCTTGCCCGCTCTTGTGCCGACTGCACCGTCGCGAAGGCCAACGTCACGAACATCGCGAGTACCCAAACCCTTGTTTTCTTTTTCATAACAGCTCTCCTGCCAGTCAAATTTGCCAAATACCGGCCACGTACGTCGTCTGCTGCCGGCGTTAGCGGTTATCATAACGCCGTATCGTCAGACTTCAAACTTATTCTGCAACCGCACGCGGGATCTACAAGAAGGCCTTCTCGTCCCACCCGCGCACACAACTGGGCCGGTCCAAGAGGTCTTGCGAGGCAGGAACGCTGATCAGAAACGAGCTGCTGGCGCACGGGGTGACCGTACACCGGCAGTAGGAACATACGATTCAAGGTCTGTGATCCATATTTCGAAATACGGTGATCGCAAGTCAAAAGCCATCTGGCTACCATCCGGTGACCAGGCAGCCATTGTGACCGGTCCGCTGGCGATCTTGGAGGCTTTTTGAGTATCAATCTCGTAAATCCACAGGCCCAGCTGGGACTTATCATAGCCTCCCACACTCAGCGCCCGCCCATCGCGTGACCAGCTTAACAGCATACCCTTCTCGCCTGGTGGCGCTGACCAGCTGGTAACGAGCGAACCTGATGACAGATCCACGATTCGAAGCTCGCTGCGCACAGCATAGGCAAAGTATTTCTCATCCGGTGACACTACAGGAAACCAACTTGAGCAGGAGATGATCTTTGTGGGTTGTGCATTGAGTCCATCAACTGATATCGAGCAGAGGGCTTTGTCTTGTCGAGAATGAAAGTAGATCTTTTTCGAGTTGCGACCCCAGCTGGGCAGGCCACCTTTGGCCACGCGTCTTAGCCCCTCACCATTGGGCTTGATGATCCAGACCTCCTCCTGTAGAAATTCATAGGGTTTTGTCCCCCCTTCGATGGTGATGTCTGTTAGAGCTTGGATTTGGCGTTCGCGGACAAAAGCAATATGACTTCCGTCGGGCGACCATGCAGGGTCTTTGCCGGGAATCGTCAACAGTTGCGTTCTGCCTGATCCCAAGTGTAGAACCTCGATTCCGTTCGCTCCTGGAAATCCTCGGCTGTATGCCAATTTGCTGCCGTCAGGCGACCAAGTTGCCCTGAATCCCTGGGGTACTATCCGTTTGGCCTTGGCATTCAATTCCTGGTAGTAATCAGATGCCTCACGCATCGCCGCGAAAGCAGCACCGTTGAGGTTGCTTGCCTGTGGATGCCATGAGAGACCGGCGTCCAAGCAGCTAAAAACGTATCTCATCGACCAATCGTGGAATTGCTTTCGGGCTTCGGCATTGGTCTCGAAAATCTCACTGTATTTATTCTGAGCCTCTTCACGGAGGCCCAAAGCAACGAGGGCGCAGAAGACGTTGAAGTGATAGATGTTCTCATTGGGTCGAAGCAGGACACACTTCTGTGCGTCCGAAAGAACCTTGGCGTGATTGCCCATCTGCATGTACGTTTGGCGTCGCTGATCATATAATTCAGGGTCTTCAGCAGAAATCTTGATTGCCATGTTGTGATATTGAACAGCATCGGCAAAGTCTCGGGTCTCTCGTAAGGCTATCGCCATGAGAAAATATCCCAGCGGATCCCAATCTCTCAAAGTGGTCATTGCTACGGCATCGCGTTCCATGTCACGGTAGTCTACAAGGGCGTAATGTGTCAGTGCTCGCGCCTTGAGAGAGGCATAGTGGCTTCGATCAAGACTGATGGCCTTGTTTAGCAAGCCGTGCATTTCCTGCACAGTTCCAGCAGTCATCGCCCGGAGATAGAAGGCCTCGGCAGATTCCGAAAACAGTTTCTCACCTCTTCGCTGGTGTTCTTTCGCTATCTGCCAATATTCCTTCGTCGTTTCAGATTGATCGGGATTGTTTTCTATATAGATCCTGGCAAGGAGAAAATGGGCTTGGCACGCAATCTCATCCCGTTCATTCAGGAGCGTGTTCAATTCTCTCACTGCGTCAGCAGGCCCCTGCAACTCCAGAATCAGCCGGGCATGGAGTAGCCGGGCTTCAGGACCAACGTGTTTGCTCTCGACCATGGTTTCGACCCTGGTCAGAGCATCCTGGAACTGGCCATTGGAGCGCGATTCCAGCGCCTTCGAGAGAATGTCTCTGTGTTTGAGTGCTTCGGCCTCTTGACCTCGATTGACGGCTCGAACGTACATCAGTGAAACGGCTACCACCGCGGACAGCACAATAGCCATAATCGCCGTCCGAATCAGTTGTTCGCGGTGTTTAAGAAGGAACTTATTGAGACGGTATATCTTGCTGGGCGGCCCGGCGACGACGGGCTCGTGATTGAGGTGCCGTTGGATGTCCTCGGCCAGCGCGTGGGCCGTTTGGTAGCGGCGTGTCCGGTCCTTTTCCATCGCCTTGAAAGCGATCCAGTCCAAGTCACCACGGAGCTTCCGCCGAATCGCGGCTGCATCGGCTCGGCAACACCGCCCCAGTTCAGACAACTTGTCCGAACCGAGACGGCTGACCTGAGTACTCAGTGCATTGGGCGATTCATGGCGGATAATCTGTCGAAGCTGGTCAGTGCCACCTGTGCGTAGTGCTTCGGATGCGAACGGCAAAGTTCCCGTTAATAACTTGTACAGCAGCACGCCCAGAGAATAGATGTCCGTGCGGGTATCTATGTCCTGGTTGGTCATGTCTGCCTGCTCAGGACTCATATACTCCGGAGTCCCAACCATCTGGCCTTGCTCAGTAACCAGCGCCCGCTCAGTCAAAGGTTGGGTCAATGCCTTCACCACGCCAAAATCAATAATTTTGGGAATGACCCGCTCACCCTGGGTGCACACCTGAACATTCGAGGACTTGATGTCACGGTGGATGATGCCCTTCTGGTGCGCGTGCTGGATGGCTTCGCACACGGGTAGAAAGAGCTTGAGACGATCTTCGATGGTCAGCTTGTAGCGGTCACAGTGTTCGGTGATTGGAATGCCTTTGACGTACTCCATGACGAAATACGGTTGGCCAAGCTCAGTCGTGCCTGCGTCATATACGTGAGCGATATTGGGATGGTCCAGCAAGGCTAAGGCTTGGCGCTCGCTTTCAAAGCGCCTTATAACCTGCTCAGAATCCATGCCAGGTTTGATTATCTTCAGAGCGACCCGACGCTTGATGGGACTGCGCTGCTCGGCCAGATAGATTATCCCGAAACCGCCTTCACCGAGGATTCTGAGCAGTGTGTAGGGTCCGATCGTTCCCCCTACTCGAACCGTTCCTGGTGAGACATCAGCAGTTACAACTGTTCTCTCATCTTGGCTTTTGTCGTGTTCCCCGTCTGTCCCGTCCATAGTGGTCTCCGCTCTGCTCTTTTGCCCAATCCCGCAATCGAGCGAACCGCCTCAAGTGCAGGCCTCCGATGGTAATTGCGCCCATGCCCAAGAGCCATATCAGGCCATGCCCCAAAGCTAAGGTGGCTATGTGTTCTCGGGCAGCGGTCTGCAGAGGCGCCATGGGCACTGAAACGCTGATCCCGCCGCGCAGGTCGCCTACCTTGTTTCCATACTCGGCGTGGCATTTCAAACATGCCTCTGTGGTAATCAGCGGGCGCATCAGACGCATATGTCTGGCGTTATCGAGTTCCTCAACCGAGCTAACCTCCATCTCACCTTGTTCAAGGGCCTTCAGGGCCTTTGTCTCCCACTCGTCGCCTGCGTTGGCCGGTCGGATCGGATCGAGGCTTGTAATATGGCCACGCAAGCCATGTAGTTGCAAAGCCATCTCGTGCACCTGGCGGGTCATGTAGGGCGGGTTCACCAGAGTCAAGGCCCGCCCGGAAGGCGTTGTGATATCACGTTCGTCAACGTCAGAAAGGTAGGGGCTGGGCGGGGTCTTCTCGCTCACCGGGACATAGACGCCACCATGACTGGCGACCCACTGACGGTATACCGCATCCTTCTCGAAGGCTGATCTCGCCTGCACGCGCGCCATCTGCTCGACCGTAAGTGTCTCGCGGGCGACGGCCCACAGCAGCACCACGCCGACGAAGACTGTCCATAGCGCCAACGACGCCCGGAGGCAATTTCTGAGCACGCTCCACAGGGTCTTACGCTTGATAGGCTCAACCATAGCTGTTGGCTCCCTGCGCACACAACCGGTGCATATGGTCACCGTTTATTGTTCTAAGAAGTTACTGCCTGCAATAGTTCTCCCTTCGACGAAGCGTTACTGCTACGCTGCTGTGCGGAGAGCCATCGGGCTCATGCTGGCAACCAGACCTGATCGCTCCTAACAAGACTGTTTCAGTCCTACTTGTGCCCAAAAAAAACACAAACATCGCCGCACCTCATTTCTTGACGAAACCATACCATACCTATATGTTTGACACGTTACGTCCAGAAATCAAGTTCTTTTTCGAGATTTTTCATTTTTTTTCTCGGGTGTAAAGGGCGCAGCGAGCCCGCAGCCGGTATAGAGGTCAAGAGGATTCCGGAGGAATGCATCGAGAACCGCAAGGTGAGCGGAGTGTAAGGTCGTGACCGGCGTGTTGATTTCATCGTCAAGATCCCGCCGGTGCGCTGCCCGCCTACTTTAGGCTGAAATTCGTCGCAAGCGATGTCCGCGCATTTGTCACGACCGGACCCCAGTTCGGAGCGCTGAGGATGCGCGCGATAGGCGTGATGCCTGCAGTTGGCCGCCACATCTTGGGCCGGACCGGTAGCTCTACTCGCTCGACACTGGCGGCTGAACGGCGGGGCCGAAGACGGCGCTGGGAGCCTGAAGCCTGGGCCGCATTTGCTCTCCTATCTTCGACGTGACGGTCTGAGGCGGCTACAATAAGGATAATCCCATAGCCTTCACGCCCTTGCGTCAACCTCGCTTTCTCATCTGCTCGATTCTGAGCAAATTGTGGCCGGTGAAACGGCACGTAGACTTTCCTGCACCGGATACATCAACGTCACGGGGATCAGCTGATGAAGAGATTCTTTGAAGAAAAATCGGGATCTGAGGTGAGATTGACACCGAGCTTTCTCAACCCAGCCTCATCCCCGGTTGTGGGAATGTGAGTTATGTGAACTTCACATCCCCGGAGCTCCTTCAAGTGCTCGACGGCCATCTGAGCTGCAGGATTCGATATGGCGCTGATGCTCAGAGTGATTAGTGTCTCTTCAAGGTCCAGACTTATCATTCTCCCGTTCAGGACTTCCTTTTTCAGATGCCGGATGGAATCGGTGATATTCTGCGGCAGAAGATGCAATTTCTTCGGCAAACCAGCAAGGTGCTTCGTAGCGTTGATGACAAGGCTCGAGGCCGCATGCATGAACGGAGAATTCTCACCTGTAACGATGGTTCCATCCCGCAGTTCTATCGCAGCCCCGCAATAGATGCCCTCGTTGCCCTTGCCGGTTTCCTGTGCTTTTCGAGCGGCCTCCCGGGCGGGCAATACCACGGCTCGGTCTTCCACCTGGGCACAAGCGTTCTTCATTATGAGTTCCGACCGCTCCAGTATTTCTCTTTCCACGAATCCCATCGCATATTCGCAGGCACACCTGAAGTACCGCCTGATGATCTCTTGGTGCGCGGCTTCCTGGACCGCCTCGTCATCCACGATTCCGAAACCGGTACGGTTGACTCCCATATCAGTCGGAGACTTGTAGAAGGATTCTCCGCCTGTGATTCTTTCTACGATCCTTTTCAGCAGCGGAAAAGCCTCGATATCGCGATTGTAGTTGACCGTCTTTTCACCATACGCCTCCAGATGATGATGGTCGATGCAATTTACATCCTTGAGATCGACGGTAGCTGCTTCGTAGGCAACGTTTACCTTGTGTTTCAGAGGCAAATTCCAGATGGGAAATGTTTCGAACTTAGCATATCCGGCCGCGTTCCCGTTTTTGTATTCATGGTACAAATGGCAAAGGCAGGTTGCGAGTTTGCCGCTTCCCGGTCCGGGCCCGGTCACAACTACGATCGGATGTTTGGTCTTTATCGGTTCGTTGTCACCGTAACCTTCGTCGCTTACGATCATGTCAACATCCGTAGGGTAGCCCCTGGTAAACTTGTGCGTATAGACGCGTATTCCCCTCCGTTCAAGCTTGTTCTTGAACGCCTTGGCTGAGAGTTGGTTTGCGTACCGCGTAATTACGACGGCCGTGACATCGATGCCCCATTCCTTGAAGTCATCGATGGTCTTCAGCGCATCAGAATCATAGGTAATTCCGAAGTCGGCCCGCACCTTCTTTCTCTCAATGTCGCCGGCATAAATACATAGAATGACATCTATGTGGTCTTTTATTTTCTGCAACAAGCGCATCTTAACATTCGGGTCGAAGCCGGGAAGCACCCGCGCGGCATGATAATCAAATAGAAGTTTCCCGCCGAATTCCAGGTACAGCTTGTTGTCGAACTGATTGACGCGCTCGAGGATGGCCTTTGTCTGTTCCTGCAAATATTTCTCGTTGTCAAAACCTGTTTTTACCGCTATGTGATTGATTTTCTTTTCCACTACGCTCACTATACTGTCACCGCCTTGTCTTGAAGCACTGGATGCAACCTGGATTTGGCCCTGTTGCCTGTACGAGTCGTCATTAGAATGCTTCATGTCCAATCCTTCGGAATTGAGCAGAGCCGAGAGCAGCGGCGCTTTGCTCAAGACACATCGCTGTGAAAAGCTGTCAGGGCCACGTGACCCAGGTTGCTGTCACTTCGGCAGTGATTATAATCCCTCCACCGCCGATCAACAACACATCTTGACTCATCTCCGAACTTATAAGGTGATGAAAGACGATGAAGATGGGGTGTCAGGCAGAGTTGCGTTTTCAGTTAGTGCCTGAATCCAACCACCCGCCACTGCAACCGCCGGCCATCACAAGCCGGAGATTTTCGGAGTTCAGCCGGACCCCTCAATTCTGGGGGCAGAACGCCGGTCCGCAGCCCCCAGATACGCGAAGAAAATGCTTGACAACCACGGCCGGAGTCTGGTAGAAAATGCCAGCATTCAAGGAGGAGTGGTATACCCTGACTGGAGAATCCATTCCCCCGCCCGGTGTTCTTTTCCTCGCCGGTATTGCTGTGAGATGTGTCGGCTACGTGCGGAGCCGCGGGAGGCTATAGACTCGTCGTACGTGAAGCGTCAGGCGTCGTGCGTGGTCTGTAATTCGACGCAATACGCCGTACGATATACGCAATACGAAAAACTCGTTAGCTAAAAGGAGGTAAAGAGATGAAGAACTGGACTCTACTAACTGCTGTTGCATTGCTGGTGATAGTGACGGCAGGCTCGTCGCAGGCTCTCGCGCTCGCAACAGCGTACGCGGAGGTCAGCGTCTCCGTCGAATGGTCGGGAATTCCCATTGACATCTACCGGGTCGAGAGCATGGTGGGGGGCATCATTGAGGACCATTCTTCCTTGTACATCCAGGACTGGTGGCCTGTTACGGACTGGTGGACGGCTGGTGAACTCGAGACTGAGAACGCCCGAGCGGGTGGTTGGCTCGGCGAAGGGTCGGGCGGAACGTGGGCCTACTCTGCGCCACCACCAGGCGTGGACCTTGACTCTACGTACTTGGGCGATCAGTGGGTGTGGTTCCGTGCCGAAGAGTCAGGGTTTCTGAATCTCACGGTTCATCTCGAAAGCTTTGGCGAGGCAGTGACGGAGGATGTGGGCGATTCTGCGTTCGCTCAGGCGTTCGTTGGTGCTGGAAGCGGAAGACTGGATGAGTGGATTCTGGCTGAGGACGGTGAGAGTCTGTCGTGGCATAGAGAGTTGTATGAGGAATATTCGCTATACTTCAGCGAAGGCAGTGAGGGTTTCATCGCGCTTGTATTGGACACCGGGACCGATGTAAACAGTGCCGAGCATCTGGCTCCGGCACCAAGCGCTGTCCTCGTCGGCGGCATCGGCATGGGCCTTGTCGGCTGGTTGCGCAGACGCAGAACACTGTAAGAGAATCTACAGGGCAGAGTTTCAACAGGGCTGTGAGCTCTGACGCTTGCAGCCCTTTTCTTACAATGTGCCCGCCTGTGGCACGTTGTGCGCATTTTCCCCCGGGCTGCAAAAGCATCCCCGCCTAGGGTTCGTTTTTGTCAGTGGAAAAACGAGCGGTCTTCGTTTATGATCTTGCCGTTAGGGCAAGTTGGATGATAGGGTCACATGCTGAATAAGGACAAGGATGCAAAGACTGTGAGAATCTTCGCTCTCCTATGTGCGGTCGTCGGGGCTATCGCAGCCTGCGAGCCCGCTACAGGGGTCTCTCAAAGGCAGATTACGGACAAAACACTCGTTGTGTGGGTGGCACCGGCCGATCTTGAGCAGCGGGGGGGCAGCGCGTTGACGCTCGACGATATGGAGAGCCACTTCGACGGCATCATCTTCGGCGAGCTTGCCGAAGGAAAATGGATGGCTGGCAGCGACTTCTACAACAGAAGCCAAAGAGACCAGCACGCATACCCGGCCGAGACAGCAGACAAAGATACGTTTGTACAGATAGCAATCGTCTACAAGGACAAGAGCGTCACGATCTACCGCAACGGCGAGAGATATTCATCATACAAGATCGATCAGCAGCAGACGTTTGGCCCGGGCAGCGTCGTAATGTTTGGAAAGCGTCACGTGACCACGTCCGACACTTCATGCTTTCGCGGCAGGATTGACGATGCCCGTATCTACGATAGGGCGTTGGCGGCCGAGCAGATCGCCGGTCTACGGCCGGAGGAGCCATCCGATGTCCCGCCCCTGGCGTGGTGGACATTCAGTGACGGCCAGACCGGCGACCGCATGGGCAATTTTCCGGAGACCTACCTGACCGGCGGGGCAAGGATGGGCGACAGTCACCTGATTCTCGAAGGTGATTTACCTATTATGGTTGCTGCGCCGAAGGGGTTCCTTGCCCGCGCGCTCGAGCAATCTGCGCCCCGCACGGCCATTGACGCCCTGGTCGCGGCCCAGCGCGAGCTGCGAGCAAAACTCCTGAGCGATCCACATCGGCCGATCTATCACTTCGTCAGCCCGGAAGGCCGGTGTATGCCCTTTGATGGAAACGGCGCGATCTACTGGAACGGCAGGTATCATCTGTGCTACATCTTCCAGGACCATCGCGGCCACTGCTGGGGCCACGCTTCCAGCAGGGACCTGCTGCACTGGCGATGGCACAGTCCCGCTTTGTTCCCGGCGCCCGGCGATGTAGATCGCGGAATCTTCAGCGGCAACTGCTTCGTCAATAAAGACGGTGACGCTACGATACTCTACCACGGCGTCGGTGCGGGAAACTGCATCGCCACCTGCGGCGGGCCGGAGCTGGAGAACTGGACCAAGCTGGCTACAAACCCGATCATCCCTATTCCCAAGAAGGGCAGCCCCGAGGAGAAGCTGTACAGCTCATGGGACCCGCACGGGTGGCTGGAAGGTGACACGTACTACGCCATTTTCGGCGGCAGCCGGCCCACGTTGTTTAAGGCCGACACGCTGGACGGCTGGGAGTATGTCGGCCCGTTCCTGACGCGGAACATGCCGGGAGTTGATGATTTCGAGGACATCTCGTGCCCCGATTTCTTCAGGCTGGGTGACAAACATATGCTGCTGTGTATCAGCCACGCTCGCGGCTGTAGATACTATCTGGGCCACTGGAAAGATGAGCAGTTCCACCCGGAAATGCACGCCCGCATGAACTGGCCCGGCGGGACGTGTTTTGCACCCGAAAGCTTGCTTGATAACGAAGGGCGGCGCATAATGTGGGCGTGGGTTCTGGACCGGCGGGGCAGTAACGAATACGGTTGGAGCGGGACTATGACCCTGCCGCGTGTGCTTTCCTTGAATGGCGACGGCACATTGCGGATCGAGCCAATCGAGGAACTCAAGCAGCTGCGCATGCACGGCAGGAGGCTCGAATCCATCAGAGTCACGGATGGTTTGGACGTGACAGTGGGTGACGTGTCCGGCGACTGTCTTGAGCTGGATTTGACTATCAAGCCCGGCGATGCGAAGCGATTTGGAATCAAGGTGCGCTGTTCGCCGGGCGGTGAGGAACACACTGTCATTGAATGCGACCCGTCAGCCAAGTGCCTGACGATCGATGTGAGCAAGTCGAGTGCGGACGATATCAAGTACTACACGTTCTGCATGAAGGGCGGCGACAATCCGCAGGTGACGAAACAGGTAGCGCCGTTCGAGCTAAAGCAAGATGAGCCGCTGCGGCTGCGCATCTTTTTGGACCGCTCGATACTCGAGCTGTTCGCCAACGCAAGGCAGTGCATCACTCAGCGAATCTATCCGACCCGGAGCGACAGCCTCGGTCTGGTGCTCTTCAGCGAGGGCGGTTCGGTCGAGGTTGAGTCGCTGCGCGCGTGGCAGATGGCCGCCACGAATCATTGGTAGGACATGACTTTTGCACGGAGATAAACGATGAAGACCAGATGGCTTTCTTTGGCAGCAGCAGTCGCCGTAGTGCTTGCCGCCGGATGCAAGGAGAAAGATGAGGCCGGCGAGGCCGGCGCGGGCGGTCGCTTGTTCGGTGTCACGTACCAGACCATGAATAATCCGTTCTTCGTGGACCTGAACGCAGGCATGAAGCAGGTCGTAGAAGCGCACGGCGATCGACTGATAACTCTCGATGCGCAGTGGAACAGCCTGAAGCAGCGAAACGACATTTCCGACCTGATCTTGCAGGACGCCTCGGGAGTCTTTATCAATCCTGTCAACTGGGAGGGCATCAAGGGCAGCCTGCTGCAGGCCAAGCGCAAGCAAGTGCCGTGCATTGTCGTTGATGCTCCGGTAAAGGACATGAACCTTGTCGTCTGCCAGGTGGCGTCCGACAACGTCGAGGCCGGTCGCCTGGCTGCTCGGGCGTTGGCGAAGGTGTGCAGGCCCGCGAAGGTCGTCGTACTGCATCGGTCGGTCAACAAGGCTTGCATTGATCGAGTCGCGGGGTTCAAGGAGGAGTTGGCCAAATACAGTGACATGGAGATACTGGACATTCAAGAAGGCAAAGGCACGACCGAAGGCGCGCGGCCGGTTATGCGTGACTTGCTGGGCCGCTTTCCCGAGATCAATGCTGTTTTCCCCATCAACGACCCGAGTGCTTTGGGCGCGATCTCAGCTTTGGAATCGGCCGGCAAGCTAAAAGATGTCACTGTGGTTACGGTCGATGGTTCGGCCGAGGGCATCGCGGCGATCAAGGCAGGCAAATTGCTGTCCACTTCGGCGCAGTTTCCCAAAGAGATCGGTCGCATCGCAGCGGAAAAGATGTACGACCACCTCGAAGGCAAGCCGGTCGAAAAGGATATCAAGGTGCCCGTGAAGTTGATTACGGAAGAAAATGCCGATCAGTTCCTGACTGAGCGATAACCCAATGGTCCAAGCCGCCCCAGATGCAACACAGCTCTTGACTCTGCGTGACATCACCAAACGATTTGGCGGTGTCACCGCGCTGGACAATGTGGACTTCTACTTGAGCCGAGGCGAGATTCATGCCCTCTTGGGTGAGAACGGCGCGGGCAAATCCACTCTCATCAAGGTGCTCGGCGGGATTCACAGACCAGAATCGGGAACGATCCGGATCGAAGGCGGGCCCGCCCATATCCGCAGCGTGGCAGATGCGAATCGCAACGGCATACGAATCATCCACCAGGAGTTGTCTTTGGCGCCGAATCTATCCATCGCCGAGAACATCTACCTGGGTAGAGAACCTCGGGGTCTCGCGGGATTGCATCGCCGCAGGATGATTGCCGATGCCGAGGCGCTTGTGGACGATCTCGGGCTGAAAGAAATCGGCTCGGTGCAGACGCTTGTCTCCCAATTGAGCGTGGCACATCGGCAGTTGGTTGAAATCGCCCGTGCGCTGTCGTGTCAGGCGAAGATTCTGGTTCTTGACGAGCCGACGAGTGCCCTTTCCGAGGCGGAGACCGAGGCCCTGTTCGTCACCCTCCGCCACTTGCGATCTCAGGGAGTAGGAATCATTTACATTTCCCATCGGGTGGAAGAGATCAGTCGGCTTGCAGACCGTGTCACGGTATTGCGAGATGGCCGAGCTGTCGGCACGCAGCCGACTTCTCAGATTGACCGGAGAGAACTCGTTCGGTTGATGGTCGGCCGTGACATCGCAGAGCATTTTCGCCGGCCCGTTTGCCGGCGCGGGAAGGTGGCGCTGCAGGTCGATAATCTCACCAGCCCGAACATTCACGGTGTCAGTTTCGACCTGCTCTACGGCGAGGTTCTTGGCCTGGCAGGATTAGTGGGGTCGGGTCGGTCTGAGCTGGCCCGCGCGCTCTTCGGAATCGACGTGATCGAGAAAGGAACAATCCAGGTTGACGGCCGGACGGTATCGCTCCGCTGCCCTCAAGATGCGTTGGCCAACGGACTGGTTATGATACCGGAGGATCGCACGCGGGAAGGGCTGGTGATGACGCAATCGGTTGCCTTCAATCTGGCGTTGCCCTGGCTCAAGCAGTGGAACACCATGTGTTTTCCTGACATGCGAAAACGCCGAGAGATCGTTGATCGAGCGGTCAGGAACTTCGGGATCAGGGTGGACGATCCCGAACGGGGCGTTGAGACGCTCTCGGGGGGCAATCAGCAGAAGACCTTAGTCGCACGTTGGATGGAGGAGCGCCCTAAGGTTCTCATTCTTGATGAGCCGACGCGCGGCGTGGATGTCGGCGCACGCGAAGAGATGTTCGACATCATCGGTTCGTTGGTGGAATCAGGAATGGCTGTCTTGTTGATCTCTTCCGATTTGGCCGAGGTGATGCAGATTTCACACCGGGTCGCCCTTTACCGTGACGGGCGCATCCTTCGCACGGCCAAGGCGAGTGACATCACGCTGCAAGAAGTTATGGAACAGCTTACGGGAGCCGAAGTCGATGAGAACCGCTAAGCAATTGTTGCCGCTGCTTATCGCGATGGCGGCGCTGCTGCTGCTTTTTGGGCTGTGGGTGCCGAACTTCCTGCATCACGAGAACATGCTCGATCTCGTTCAACAGATCTCAGTCAACGCGATCATGGCGTTCGGCATGACACTGGTAATCCTCATCGGCGGCATCGATCTTTCCGTCGGAGCGCTGTTGGCGCTGGTGGGCACTACGACCGTCTACGTTCTCACCAGGGGCGGGGCGGACGCCCAGAGTCTCAGTTGGATGGTCCTCGCCATCTTGGCCGGTCTGTGCGTGGCGGGCGGTTTCGGCACGTTCAATGGACTCTGTGCCGCTAAGACGAAGATGCCGCCCTTTATCATCACACTGGCAATGATGTTGGTGGCGCGAGGCGCGGCTTTGCGGTACAACCAGGGCCGGCCGATGCACATCCCCGACCATCAGACGGTGTTCCTTGCTCTGGGCAACGGCCGGTTGTTTGGAGCTGTCCCTGTGCCTGTAGTGGTGATGTTGGTGATATTCTTTCTTGCCGCGATCCTGCTGCACCGGACCCGCTTCGGCCAGCACCTGTATGCTATCGGGGGCAACCGTGAGGCGGCAAGATTCACGGGCATTCCCATTGTGCGCAATGAGATTCTCGTCTACGTGATATGCTCTACTCTGGCCGGTATCGCCGGACTGGTCCACACATCGCAACTTTACTCGGCCGAGCCCGCTTCCGGCGTTATGTTCGAGCTGAACGCAATCGCCGCCTCGGTGGTAGGGGGGACAAGTTTTACCGGCGGCCGGGGGACTATGTACGGCACACTGATCGGCGCAATCCTGATCGGCATCCTCGACAAGGGCCTGAACCAGGCCGGCATCCACTTCTCGTCGCAGTACATCGTCAAGGGGCTGGTAATTCTCTCAGCGGTGTACCTCGATGTGCGTCGCCGCTGATCGGCAGGCCGGCACGGCGCGGCGAATCTGCGAAAGATGTTGCAATGGTGCAAATCATTTGTGATCCAGACGAAGGCGCATAATCCGGCGCACCCGCCCGCCGTATAGGCAGGAGAGCAGGCTGACGGGGACCTTATCTCATAAAAGTACTGGCAGACACAAGCTGGGGATTTGCAGAAATAGTAAAATCGGAACCACCTCAAATTCTATGTGAAAATGCGGATTTTTCCTGGACAAGCGTTTTGACATGCGGTAAATGAAAAGAAGTCGCGCTAGCTGTTCTGTCGGTTGAAGGAACGGTTCACGACCACCTTGTTACTGGTGGATGCAGCAGCGGGAGAGAACACAGATTAGCACTTCTTTCCCCGGAACAATGCTCTTCCCGCCCTAATATGTTGGTTATTTGCCATGTTGGCAAAAAAGGCCGGTGAGTACATGCCGCCAAGCACGACCCTCACCGGCCGGGCCTGACCCAGGCGGCTTGGTTTGCGCCCCTGAGCCGAGGTTATTGTAATTATATCGCAAACCGCCAAATAGAGCAAGCACAAGTGTTTTCTTTACCAGCCTTGGTCTTGTTTGCGCCATTGGTATAGGTATCTTTTTCGATGAGCTGGGACAGGGAGAATTGCCTAAGGTATGTGGTTGGGATCAGCCCTGATAAATTGCAGGCTTGCTTTCCGGTACGTACGCATGTCAATCCAGGCATCCGAGGTCCCCCGAGCCACGCAAGATATCCCTGAATCATCATATTCTGTGGAAGAGATATCAACAATCTTTCAAGGAGGATCAAAAGATGATCGGTAGAAGAAATATCAAGATGTGGCTGGCGATCTGCTCGCTTATGGTCGTACTGGTGAGCGCGGCAGCAGGCACCACCCACTATGTCAATCCTGGGGAGAGCATCCAGGCGGCCATCGATGCAGCCAACCCGGGCGATGAAATCGAGGTGGCCCCGGGGACGTATTATGAAGCCATCGATTTCAAGGGCAAGGCTGTGCGACTCTACAGCAAAGACGGGGCGGCGGTCACGATCATCGACGGGTCGGGCTTTCTACACGTGGTCCAATGCATAGCCGGAGAGGGAGCTGATACCGTGCTCGAGGGCTTCACCATCACCGGCGCCTACGCATCCCAAGTTGCAGGTGGTGGCATGTATAACGATCCTGGCAGCCCGACGGTGACCAAATGCACGTTCACGTTGAATTATGCCACCGTGGGTGGCGGCGGGATGTACAACGGACCCGGTAGCAATCCTACGGTGATTGACTGTACCTTCAGCGGCAATTCGACCTGGATGCACGGCGGCGGGATGTCCAACCGTCAGAGCAGTCCAACCGTGACCAATTGCGTCTTTACGGGCAATCACGCAGGGGCTTACTACGGCGGCGGGATGTACAACTACAACAGCAGCCCCACAGTGACCAACTGCACCTTCGCCAATAACACGGCCGATTTTGGCGGGGGGATGAGTAACTACCCATACAGTAGTCCAACGCTGACCAACTGCACCTTCAGGGACAACTCTGCTCTGGGTGCTGGCGGGATGCATAACCATTTGGGCTGCAGCCCGCAACTGACAGACTGCATGTTCACGGGCAATAGCGCCTCCGGGGACAGCGGCGGCATGTCCAACCACTCTGGGTCTAACGCCGTCCTGATCAACTGCTCCTTCACTGGCAACTCGGCCGGAGGGACAGGCGGCGGCATGCAAAATGCAGGCAGCCACGTCACGCTGACCGACTGCACGTTCAGCGGCAATACGGCTGTCGAGAATGGCGGTGGAATGCAGGATCGCGCCGGCAGCAATTCCACCGTGACCAACTGCGTCTTCACCGCCAACTGGGCCGGGGGGGAAGGTGGCGGCATGAGAAACGATCAAAGCAGCCCAACGGTGGTCAACTGCTGCTTCACCTCTAACACGGGTGCTTATGGCGGCGGGATGTCCAACCAGTGGGGCAGCCCAAACGTGACCAACTGCACCTTCAGCGACAACTTGGCTGTCTGGAACGGTGGTGGGATGTACAACCAAAGCTACAGCAGCCCGACCGTGACCAACTGCACGTTCAGCGACAACAGGGCTCCGGACTACGGCGGCGGGATGTACAATACTAATAATAGCAGCCCGGCGGTCACGAACTGCATCTTCAGCAGTAATATCTGCTGCGGCGGCGGCGGCGGGATAGGCAGCGAAAACAGTAGCCCCACGGCAACCAACTGCATCTTCTGGGGCGACACGCCGAATGAGATCTATAACGAAGGCACCGCCAGTCCCACGATCACCTACTGCGACGTTCAGGGCGGCTGGACCGGGACGGGTAACATCGATCTTGACCCAATGTTCGCCGATGCCGACGGACGGCTCTCGCTCGGCTCACCCTGCATTGACGTCGGCGACAACACTGCCGTTCCTGCTGATATTACAACGGACCTCGACGGCAACCCACGTATCGTCAACGGTACGGTCGACATGGGTGCCTACGAATACCCCATTACCCTCGTGCTGATTGACATCAAGCCCGGCAGCTACCCGAACGCGATCAACATCAACGGCAACGGCGTCATCCCGGTCGCCATCCTTGGCAGTGCCGAGTTCGATGTGGCGCAGGTTGTGATCGGCTCGCTCGATTTCGCCGGTCTGGAGGTCAGAGTCAAGCCCAACGGTGTTTCGCAGTGCTCCATTTCCGATGTGAGCGGGCCGGAGGGTGTCCCCGATGGATACGACGACCTTGTCTGCCAGTTCCTCGACGATCCATTGCTATGGATGCCGGGGGATGGGATTGCCGATCTGACCGGCATGTTTTCGATTGACGGCAAAGTCGTGCCCTTCGCAGGCAGTGACGAGATCAAGATTGTGCCCTAAGCGCAGTTCGTTGCCAACAGTCGCATGATCGGACGGTGGCGCAGGCGCAGAGCACTGTAAGAGTGTCTACAGAACAGAGTTTCAACAGGGCTGCGAGTTCTGACACTTGCAGCCCTTTTTTGCGATCTTGCCGGCAACGTCATTTCTGGCCGAGGAACCGCACTCACAGGCTGCAAACGCTCCCTCTACCTACAGAGAAACCGCGAACAAGCCTGCTTTTATAGGACTGTCCCTTGACGTGTTCGTCCGAATGTGGTAGATTCGGTGTTGTGGTAGAATATGGAGGAGCGGTGAACGGGCTTGCTCGGTTCGAGCCAGGCAATTCACCCTGCGGCGCGGCGGCTGACGCTGCGGAATACATCCTCAACACAACGCATCCAACAACAAGATTGCATACAAATTGTCTCATAATTCGTTTCCTGAAGAAGGCGTTATGTGTACAGTCACCGTTTTTGTGTGCGGTCCCTTGTTCTTTCTATTTCGTAAAGAACGCCAACAAAAACGTGAAGATAAATCGCATCAGTATCTGATCTGTTCTTGCTTTTGTTGTTGAGGCGGCTTTGGATTGGCTGCAAGATAGTCATTTATGTACTTTCGAACGTGAGTTCTGACCTCTCCTCTGATCTTAGATGTTCTTTCCCTGCCTATATACAGGCCGCTGTCCCAGCAGACGCCCTCGGCAAATCTGTAGTTTCTCGCCAGAGATGCATCCTCGAAATGGACCACCCGAAAAGAAAAAAGATACACATCTTTGAGCCTGGGCTCTTGATACATTACAAGATATACTCCCAGACGGGGCCGGCCTGGAGTGGATTCTAACTCCTCTTTAGTTATGATTTTTATCTCAGAGTCCTCCAGTAGTCGTTCGACATCCTCCTGTAGTTGACTCGTCATAGATTCTTCTTCGGACTTTTCCTTCGTAATGACGTGCACATACACAGAAACTCCGTTGGAGTCGCTCAGGCGTCTGCGAAATTCCTGCTGGATTTGTACCTTGTCTGCAACCTGCGCAAAGGCTATCAGTCCGGCGAAGAAACTCAAAAGAACCAGTATTCCCGCCGCAACATAGATCCGATATCTTTCAGCTTTCATGAAATCACCTTTCGATAAAGAAGACAACCCGGGATTTGCCATCTGAAGTCATAATCGGTACTCCTACACGCCACACAGTTGATAATACCACAATGGGGGCTTCAATTTCAACGCGTCCGGTCACCAGCATGGCCCCTACGTGTGCCAAAAGGTGTTGCCATCTGCAGAGAAGTGCCCATGGGATTCCCACTGGCATGGCCGTGTATCACAGATCAGTCCGGGGGCAAGAACCTGAGGTGTGGATCGGGGTAGGGTCTGCCGCAAATAAGGCCCCTTGGCAAAGGGTTCGGCGTATAGGCGCGTGGAACCCATGCCCAAAAAGGCTGCGAGCCAAACAATGTCCTTCGTTATCTGCTTCACAACAGATATCCTTTCATGGAGCCGATTCTTTCAGCCGGGATTTGCCATCTGACTTCATAATCGGTGCTCCTGCACTGTACAACACCTCATCTTACCTGAATGACTTGCGCCACTGCAACATCCCCGGCGGTTCAATCGGCTCACACCGAGCAAACCCTGCTCAAATTCAGCGTTTTGGCACTTTCTTGACGCACCGCGAGCAGCGATTTCTCCTCAGCCGTCGGGATTTTCGCTCCCTTGTCGGTCATCTCTGTGACTTGGCCGGAGGGACGCAGTGGTTGAGGACAAATTGACTCTAAACAACTCGATGCGTGCGCAGGGAGTAAGAATTTCACTGTCAAGCAGCAGAGCGATTTGAACCACTGGTTCCAGACCAGCAAAACCGGGCAGGACAGTCTGCGGGATGGAGATGGCTGCTATCCCGGCCAGCCGGTGCGTCTGAGCCACTCGTTTATTTCAGCAGCCAGCTCCTCGCGGCGCGAGCGGCATTTGGGATCGTCGACCAAGTTCGTGGTTTCTGTCGGGTCTTGGCGGAGATTGTATAGATACTCCTGGCCGTCACGGTAGCGAATGAATTTCCAGCCGTTGCCACGGATCATGAAGTCGCCTTTGGTGCCGGGCAGCACTTTGCGCCGGCCCTGCGGGTGGGGCCTGACGCGTTCGCAGTAAGTGTATCGTCTCGCCTCGGATGGGTCTCTCGCAGCCGTCAGAAATGGGACAAGGCTTTGGCCCTGGACCTGCCGGCCGATGGGATGTCCTGTGAGCTCCAGCAGCGTCGGCATCAAGTCCGTCGAATCCGCCGCAAGGTCGCTTAGCTGCGGCTTGAACTTGCGCGGATAGCGCACGAGCAAGGGGACACGGACAACCTCCTCATAGAAAGCGCTCGTGGATTTCCACACCATACCATGTCCGCCCATCATGTCTCCATGATCGGCGGTAAAGATAATGATGGTGTCGTCCATCTTGCCGAGAGCATTCAAAGTCTCGAGAATCCTGCCGACCTGATCGTCTATCAGCTTCACCATGGCATAATAGACTCTCAGAAACTCCCGCAATCCGGGCTCACCAAGAGCTCTGACAATTTCCCGCGACCAGTTTTTCTCGAAGCGCTTCTCGCGAACGTGTCTGTTGGCCGGGAGTCTTATCTTAGCAGGATCGAAGGCCTCGTAGTAGGGCGATGGCGCAACGTTCGGGTCGTGCGGCCAGGTGAATGAGCAAGTAATCATGAAGGGGTCGTTTTTGTTCTGCAGCGTCCTGAGCCTGCTGCATGTCAGGTCGGCGACCTGAACATCAAGACACTGCTCGAGGGGCAGCTTGAGCCTGCCCATTTTCGTGATGAACTCGGCGAACCGCTTATCCTTCCAGCGATCGCCCAAGGCGTCCACTTGCTTCTGGAGGGCCGCCGATATCTCGACCGGCAACGCCCACCCGTACCAATTCATCCAGGTCGCTTTGTCTTGGCGGCGCACTTTCTCGAAAACCGGCGCCATCTTCTCCTTGTATTCAAGCCCGGATCGGAACATGTCCGGATAGCAGGGCAGCTCGTCGCCTTCGAGATGCCACTTGCCGTAATGGTGTGTTCTGTATCCCGCCTGGTTGAGCAGCTTCTCAGTGGTGGTGTCGTCGCGGCCAATGCCTATCTGCCTGGCTGGATTGGCGTTTAGCACAACACCGTGCGCGTGCGGGTACATGCCCGTCACGATCGACGCTCGTGTAGGCGAGCAAAAAGGCGTCGTGCACGTGGCTTGCGTGAAACGAATTCCTTCGGCAGCAATTTGGTCGATATTGGGCGTATCGACCGGCCCGCCGTAGCAGCTAAGGGCGCCGGGGTTGAGCTGGTCGCAGATCACAAACAAGATGTTGGGGCGGCCGGTCCGAAGTTGGTTGGCCCCCGATATCTTGGATTCAAGCCCAATCTGCCCGAATGCCGCCGTAGCTAATCCGGCCCTTCTGAGAAATTCTCGCCTGGTCTGCGTTTGCATGACTAATTCCTTCTTCCTAACCTATCGGCTCGCCGAGCCGTGCCCGGCCACAGATAGGCAACAGCGTCACGACAATGAGCTATCCGATGCTCAATCCGGAGACTCGATGACTAATCAGGATCGTTGCATCAGTTTCTTTGTTGAATTACTTTGTAGAGGCGCAGATAGTTTGCATTGTCCGGCTCCAGCTCAAGGGCCCGCTCAATGGCTGGAAGCGCGCCGGCAGTATCTCCATTTAGGTCACATGCCCAGGCTAATACAAAGTAGTTGGCCGCACTCGCCTCCAATGCTACGGCTCTCGCCGCAAGCTGCCTGGCTTGCCGCAAATTTCTCCCTGTTTTCAAATATAGCCGGGCAAGCTCGCGATACCCATCGGACTTCTTTGGCGCCAGTGTAATCATTTTGCCGAAGGCTTCTTCCGCCTCGTCCAACTGCTTCAGATGGGCCGACAAGATCCCAATCATAAGGTAAGAAATGGGAGATTCCGGCTGAATTTCACGGATCTTCTTATACATCTGAAGGGCTTTCGACGGCTGACCGCTCTTCTGATATAGAGATGCCAATCCCAGAAAGCATACAACGTTTTCCGGATCAAGCCCGGCGGCTCGTTTCAGCAGTTCTTCAGCTTCGTGCAACTCACCGGCGTCCTGGTACAGCTGCCCTGCCTTGATATACGTTACGGCCGCACTTTTTTGTGTCACGGCGAAGTCGTCATACTCGACCTTGCGACCCTTTACAGCTTTGCGCGCCTCGGCCTTTAGCTCTTTGAACCTTTGCGAGTATATTTCCGCCTCATCGCGATCGCCGACTTTGGCGCAGACAGTGGCAAGGCCATAGTAGGCATTCACATGTTCCGGATCGATCTTGATGGCCACCTCGTAATTTTCCTTTGCCTTTTGGTATTGTCTCTGCTGCAGATATGCCTGGCCGAGCAGGAAATAGGCAAGACCGGAGCTTGGCGAAATCTGAGTTTCCTCCTGCAATGCCTTGATCGCTTCATCTTGCCTGCCCAGCATCATAAGTGCGTGGCCAATTTTGCTGTGCGCGCCGGGAAGCTGCGGTTGAATATCCAGGGCTTTCCGGTACTGCGTGATCGCTTGCTCAAACTTGCCCTCATCGAAAGACAAAGAGCCCATCGTTGCGTATGCATCGGCGCGGTTCGGATTTATCTTCAGGGCTTCGTTCATGAATTTCACGGCCTCAATTGCGTTGCCTCGCCGATGCAATACGTTGCTCATTATCATGAGCGAATTCTCGTTGCCTTGAAAGTCTCTCATAAGCTGTTCAGCAAGCCCTAACTCTGCCTTTTTCAACGCAGCAACCTCTTGCTCGGTGCGAGGGGGCTTATGAAAGAGTAGCTGCACCTGGCCCTCTGCCTGATTTGTGGTCTTTGGTTTTTGTAGCCCCCGGTCCGTACGCAGCACGAATCTGAGGGTGAAAAGACCGGCCGTGGCCACACATACGATCACTGCGACTACCAACGCCAACCGGGTCCTTCTGCGAGGCGACGAGGGAGACGGCCGTGAATGTCCCGACCCCCTCATGTTCCGTCGACGAGTCTTCTTATGCTTTGCCACGACTGCGTGTTCCAGGAGAATGTTGTTCGGCAAAAAAATATGCCGGCTGACACTTCGCATTTGCACTGCTCTGGAACGCTCCTGCTTATGTCGTGTGCCACAGTAGCAGAATGTTGGACAGATTTCAACAATTCCGGCGACGCCTTCATTCGGGCGCGCCGTGCCGACTGTGTGACAGTTCCTCAAGCAGGGGCATCCGCAGGTCCGGCCGTGGTCAGCCACAAGAGGATGGCCTGCCCTCGTATGGTTTCCAGACAACCGGGGCCCGCACCGAATTGGTACGGGCCCCGAAGTTAAACAAAATCATCGGCCAACAAGTTAGCCTCACTGCAAGACTCTACGGCGCGGGCCATAGCAACTCATTGAGCCAAGCGTCGCCCAAGACCCCAACATCCAGGAAATCTACCGCATCATCAACGTTCAAGTCAAATGGTGCGCTGAATGGTGCCGTCTTGCCGGCGAGCCATGCGATCTCTGCCTGTGACAGCGGCCGATTGTACAGGCGTATCTCGTCAAGCGCGCCGTTGAAGGGGTTACCACCTCCTGCCTGGCAGCACCCAAACACAATCAAAGCGTCAGGGTCCGTACCGAAGCTGAAGGCCCCTGAGCCAACTTGCGTGCCATCGCGATACACCCTGACGTCACTGCCGTCGAAGGTGAAAGCTACATGCTCCCACACGCCTATCTCGGGAATGCCATAGCCGTATATAAACGGGCCAGGTTCACGGGCGACATTAACGGCCCCATCGGCCTGAGTTGCTTCAATATGCCACATCATGTCGTCGGCAGCCCAGCCGTCTCGCTTGCCAATAAGGCCCATGTACTCACCACTGACGCCGCTCCAGTTCATCCATATAGAGACTGAAAGCTGACCTGTACCCTCGGATGGATCCCAGGTTCCACACTCAACCCAGTCGTCGCCAGCGGCAGGAGTGAACGTCATGCCCGTGCCGAGGCCGGCTGGTCCGTTCACAAAGGTCGGACCGCCCACCGCCGTGCCGTGATGGCCATTGCCGGAGGCATCCTGGGTGTCGCCATCGAGGGGATAGTATGCCACCAGGCCCAATGTGCCGGGATCAGTCGGTGTAACCAAATGACCAGTCGTGAGCCACTGGTTCACCACGATCTCAAGGTCGAGATAGTCGACTATGCAGTCGTCGTTCAGATCGTTGGCGGGCTTGCCGAGTGAGGCAACACATCGCGGCCCATACAGCCTGATGTCGTCAACGAACATGTTACCAGTACCGCCAACAGAGGGACTGAGCCTGTTGCCGACGCCAATGTAAATCTTCTTAACAGACGCAAGATTCACAGGCGAGAACTTGCTGAGCTCAAAATAGACCTCCTGCCAACTGGTTGTCTGAACCCGGCTGTCACTGGTATCGGGAACGTCTACGCGGGTACCGGCACTGTCCTGCAGACCTACGTACAACTGCGCAGGTGTACTATTCGGATCACCGTAGACCCACACTGACATAGACTTGACACCCTTTCTCGTGAAGTTCCGTGCAACGAGGAATTCGCGCTCGGCCTCCGAATAGCGGGCCTTGCCGCCGGCGCCGGTGTTGTCAAAGCCGAACGGCATGGACTGTCTGCCGCCATGGATGGTAGTCTGCTCGGCAAATGGAGCTGAGAGGTAACCCACGGTCGAGCCGGTCCCGTTACCTGTTTTGCCGGGCGGCGGGTCGGTATAGCCCCAGCCGTCCAACCACGTCTGGAATATGCGGTGCGGTGAGTAGTCGTTATAGTCCTCAAAATCATCCACGATGATGTAGTCGGCCGTCGTAAAGTTCCAGACGCTGCCCTTCCACACGTCGACACCGCTGACCTCGTCGATCCGCCAATAGTAGGTTGCGTCCCACTCGAGAGGGTTTTCCGTCGGAGTGTAGCTTGTAAGAGCAAGTCCCTGTCTGCCGCGATATACACCGGCAGTTGTGGTATCGGCCTCGGCTACCGCATCTTGGTCAGTGCCGAAGTATACATCGTGCTGGAGAGCTTTTTCGCCGGAGCTCCATTTGAGCGTGGGCGTATCGCTCACGCCGGTAGCGCCGTTGCTGGGGCTCGGACCACCGGCCCGCAACGGCGGCGACAGTGCAGCTTGGGGAATAATCTGCCTATCCACGCACGGGCTCTCCCAGTATAGCTGACAGACCGCACCTCCGGCATTTTCATAATACTCCACCTGAATGGAGTAGCGCCCTGCGGTAAGCTCGATCGGTTTGCTGGTATTCACGACCGGCGCATGGTCGGTCCAGTTACTAATCACCAACTGCTCATCTACCCACACGCGTATGCCATCGTCGGTATTGGTGCTAAAGATCCAGGCCGCGGTGGACGGTATGTCTATTTCGCCAAGCCACCTGGCAGAGAACTCGTCATCGCCGATCGGCGCACCCGGCCCGCCAGGATCGCCCCAGTTAAAGTTGACTTCGGGATCTGTCCGGACCAGAGACGGGCTGCCGCTCAAGTCCCTATTGTCGAAATAAAATGCTTTCAAGCCGGCATTTGCGGGCACCGGCCCTGTGGTTGTGAAGCTCCAGACCGCGCCCTCGTGCGTGCCGGTGGGGCTCTGCTCGTCGATACGCCAGTAGTAGCTCGTGTTCTGCGCAAGGGGCCCCGGACGATAGCTCGTGGGCACTTGATTGCCTAAGGAGACGCTCGGGTCGGCATTCGCGACCGCAGTCTCATCGGTCCCGAAATACACATCGTGTGAGTCAGCACCGAGACCGGCACTCCAGGCTATTTCTGTATCTGTGTCGACCCATTTCATGCCGTCACACGGGGTAGGATTGTAGGCAGTCTCAGGCGCAGCCGTAAAGCTCCAGAGGTCGCCCGTGCGTATCGTGCCGTCGGCCTCCTTCTCATCGACCCGCCAGTAGTACTTGGCCCCCGGGATTAGGCCGGCAGCGTGCCAGTACACAGTCCATCCCTGTTCACCTATGAACGTCAGGTTGTCAGGATCGGTACCCAAGTAGACCAGATGTAATACCGCTTTGACGCCCGCCCGCCACTGAAGCAGCGGCGTCTCCACGCCTACGGCGCCGTCGGCAGGATCAGGCCTGCGAGCCTTGGCGAGCGCTTCGCCGCTGGCGACTGCCGCAAGACCTTCGTCCATTATGATTTCAATATCTTCAGGCGTAAGAACGGTATTGAAGTAGCCCACGTCGTCAACACTTCCCGTAAAGAAGCCGCCGGCAGAGCCATCGTCGGATCTGGCGCCGATCAAGAACGGCCTGCTCTCGTCAAGGAAGACTCCTCCCGCCCCGGTTCCCGCCAACGAGCCGTCGTGATAGAGTTGCATCGCCCCAGCTCCGTCAAGGGTGGCAACGACGTGATGCCATTCACCGGTATTGGTACCGGCCGTGACACCAACCCAGCTAACGTCGTTGAATGTTTCATACAGGATTGTCTCTTGGGCGTCGTACATCATAACGCCCCAGTTAACTGAGCCAGGATCGCCATAGGCTACATGGGAGCCCCTCGAAATAATATGGTTCCAGCCTTGAGTGCTTGGGATATTGCACCAGAACGATACGGAGAAAACGTTCACATTCAGTGCCGGATCATTACCGCAATCAACGTGATTCGACCCAGTAAACTCCAGGGCATTGCCGAATTGACCGGCAACCCAGTCAGGTGCGTTTATGAGGGTGCCATCGTTGCCTTTCCCCGAGGCATCTCCGGCAATATCACCTGTTCCCTCGTCAAGGAGCCATACCCCAAGAATAGTCTCGGGAGTAATTTCGGCGTAGCTTTGCCCTGCAAACATAAAACCAAGGATCATAAAACTCGTGCAAATCATACTTAAGCGTTTCATCTTTGTTACCTCCATAAGTTACTCTCAGATACACGTTTCTTGTTTCTTCGGGCGAAGGCACTCCGCGGAGCAGGGTGCCGACTTGTATGAACACCTACGGGACTCGCGAATCCAGGGTAACGTCGTCGAACCGCTGGATATCCTTGAACTCATGTCCAGTCCCGGCAATTGTCGCGTCAATCTCTCGGAACTGAGAAGCATCATACCAGGCATCGGTGTTCCGCTTCCCGGCCTATAGCGCGATGTCGGAAGCCGCGGCCATCGTGCAAGATGCGAGAAAGAAGGTTAAATAAACAGACTTCTTACGTATAGTAGTCCTCCTTCAGAAAGTAGGGACAGTAATTGTCCATCACTCTGCGCCGCGGCGCACTGTTTTCGCCGAGTTTTCTGCCATACACGGGATTGGCGTTGCAGCTTTGCGCTCGCGTCTATTTGCCATCTCCTCCCTTGTGCCTTAGACTATAAACCGCTGACGTTTCAGCACATGAAGAACGCACATCTCAACTACTACACTTATACCATATCCGGCCGCCACTATTCAAGGAAAATCTCCAGCGTTCACGCTGCGCCGGCGTGGTTGTGCAAGACCACAGAATCTGGCTCCTCAAGCACCGGTGGAATCAGGAAGAGTCCACCCCGCCCAAGGTGGGTACTGCCAACGGCGCCATAGAAGCAGCCGGGGCCCATGCCGAATCGGCACAGGCCCCGAAGTCAAACAAAATCGTCGGCTAATCTTTCAGCCTTGCTGCAAATGCGCTACGGCGCCGGCCATGACAGCTCATCGAGCCACGCATCACCCAAGATCGCAACGTCCAGGAAGTCAACCGCGGCGTCCCCATTCAGATCAGACACAGGAACCGGGTATTCTGCCGCACGTAGAATGTCCTCGACCGGGGGAAGCTCTGCACCTGTTCGGTCGTACAGGCGCACAAATCCGCGGTAGTCGTCGCCCGGCAGATAGTGTCTCACCCACGCCGCAGCATTTCCCGCGGCATCTGTGGCAAGAACAGTAACATCGTTGGGCGAAATCGGCCTGACCGAGCCCCATGTTTGGGTCAGCCCCCAGCTGATTCCAGCAGCAGTCAGACTTACTTGCGCGTTGCTGTCCCAGAGCACGACGGTATTATCGAACCCCAGTATCTCGCTCGCGCCGGCAGTCTGCGGGTTATCCCAAGTACCATCCGCGTGGCCAATGTCCCAAAAAGGAATATCCGCGTAGAAGACAATCTTGCCGCCTGCATCGAGATACCTTCTGAGCGTGCAAGTAGCATCGACCAATTCTACAACGGTGTCCGGCGCGTTGTCCCGGCAGAACACCACCACGCTCGACCTTCCATCCGCGATGCGAGCATCCATCCACGTCTTGAGCTCGTTTGCGTTGACAACCGTGTACCCATTGAGAGCGAGATGGTCTCGCACGGCTATGGAATCTTCCTCACTGGCCCAATTCGTCCGATATTGGCCGTCCCAGTAGGCAGCGCGATGCTCCCAATCCTGCAATGGTGTCTCAAACAACCACTGCTGTGCGAATGTGGCGAAGTCTCTGTTGTCAACCTTGCAGTCGTACGGCGCGGCGATATCGGTATCTGGTCTCAGCTTCGCGGCGACGCATCGCGGCTCGTACAGCCGGATATCGTCAATAAACAGGTCACCTGTAGGACCGGGAATAGGACTGAGCCTGTTGCCGACGCCAATGTAGATCTTCTTGATAGACGTAAGACTCACAGGTGCGAAGTCGGCGAGATCGAAATTGACCTCTTGCCAGCTGCTCGTCAGCAACGTAACGGTGTTGGTCTCGGGAACGTCTACGCGAGTACCGCCGCTGTCCTGCAAGCCCACGTACAGCGGCGCAGGAACGTTACATGGGTCACCGTATACATACAGGGTCAATGCCTTGACACCTCTTCTGGTGAAGTCCTGGGCCACCAGGAACTCGCGCTCGGCCTCCGAGTAGCGGGTTTTGCCACCGGCGCCACTGTTATCGTAGCTGAACGGCATGGACTGTCTACCGCCATGAACGGTAGTCTGCTCGGCAAACGGAGCGGCGAGGTAGCCCACGGTCGAACCGGTGCCGTTTCCTGTCTTGCCGGGCGGCGGCTCAGTGTAGCCCCAGCCGTCTATCCACGTCTGGAATATCCGGTCGGGTGAGTAGTCATTGTAGTCCTCAAAATCATCGACGATCAGATAGTCTACAACCGTGAAGGTCCAGACTCTGCCCGGGCTGACCGATGTGTCGCTGGTTCTTTCGTCGACCCGCCAGTAGTAAGTTCCGCCTTTCTCAACATCGCCGGGGATGTAGGTCGTGCTACCCTGTCTGCCTCGGTATACGCCCGTAGTATCGGAGGAGTCGGCATCCATCACAGCATCTCTATCGGTACCCAAGTATACGTCGTGCTGCACGGCGAAATCGCCGGCTTTCCAGGTCAGAGTTTCCCCCCCTTCGATGTCTGGCGTTGACCTGTCGGCCGGACTTGGGTCCCACGCAAGCAGCGGGTCACCTCGCATGGCCTGCTTGATCTCGTCCTGCGTTAGCGCCTTGCTGTAGATGCGGACGTCGTCAACTATGCCGTTCCAGAATTCGGCGAGGTTATTGACCTGCCGCCCGATGTGCACGCGATTCAAAGGAAGATCCCACGTCTTGGCGCCGGAGGCCACCTGGACACCGTCGGCGTACAATCTGGCGGTCGATCCGTCATAGGTCAGGCAGATGTGATGCCAGACGCCTACCTCCCAGAAGCCTAGCTGGGAGATGTCGTCGCCGTAACCTCCGCCATAGAGATCGGCGCCGTTCAGGCCGATGAACATGGCCAGACTTGTGCCCTCTGTGCCATAGGCCGCTATCCAGCGCCAGCCGCCGGCAATGGTGTCAGTCTTGGCCCACCCACACATACTGCGGGCCGCGGTGCCGGAGGGTAGATCCTGAGGACTGCCAAAATCAGCGTAGTCGCCACCTCCATCAAGATCGAGAGCGCCTCCGTCATATCCGACGATCCACTCTGGATCACCCATGAGCGTACCATGATGCTCGTAGCCGGAGTAATCCACCACGACTGTGCCGGCGCCTTCATCAAGCTTCCACCAGCAGACGAGATCCGGATCGGCAACAGCAAATACGGGCATCGTTGTGAACTTCCAGACTTCGCCCGGATGTGTGGTCGTAGCGTCGTTCTCATCTATACGCCAGTAGTAAACGGTCCCCCTTACCAGGCCTGTGGGAGTATAAGACGCAAATGCCTCGTTGCCCTTGAATGTGTCGCCCGTACCATTGGCAACTTCCGTCTCATCTGTGCCGAAGTAGACATCGTGCGACTCAGCACCCATGCCCTTGCTCCAGGTGAGCTCTACATCGGTGAGGACATATCTGGCCCCATCAGCCGGTGTGGGATTGTAGGCGGTCAGGGGGGGGCTGCTGAAGCTCCACACATCGCCTGTGTGTATCGTGCCGTTCGCCTCCTCCTCGTCAATCCGCCAGTAGTACGTGGTCGCCGGCTCAAGACCCGCCACATGCCAGTAAACCGTCCAGCCTTGCTCGCCTATGAAGGTCAGGTTGTCAGGGTCGGTGCCGAAATACACCATATGGGAGATCGCCCACGGGTGCGTCGTCCACTGAAGCAGCGGTGTGTCTACGCCTTCGGCGCCGTCGGCCGGGATCGGCTTGCGAGCCTTGATGAGCGGTTCGTCGGCAACGTTTGTGAGCCACCAGTTGTTAATCCATTCACTCATAACTTCGCCGCGTGGGTCATTGTCTTGACTCGCTGTCTGGAAGAAGATGCCTATACGACCATCAGTATCCGTATTGTGAACGATGATGGGGTCCCCTCTGTTTCCGTCGCTGGCTACAGCAAGAATCAGTTCGGCCTCCCAAGCACCTTCGAGCAGGTCGATGTGGATTGCGCGGTCCGTCTGGAAATCTGTCAAGGATGGAGTGTACAGCTGCCCTTCGGCCGTCACAGTGACAGGCGTATTGTCGTCCCACATATCCATGCTGGTAATGTCCATAATATTTGGCAAGGCACTCACGCCATTGGTGCCGGCACCGTTGACGACATAGAAGATCCAGTCGCCGGTGTTAATAATGGTATTACCGTCATCTAAGAATAGTTCGGCTAATGAGCCATCAGCCTGTGCATTACCAGGTTCATAGATAGTGGCTGGGCACTGTCCGCAAAGAATCAAAAGGTCTGATACACCATTGCCCGTGTGATTCTCCACCCAAGTGGCAAGGGCATCGTGTTGATTTGCCGGGAATAGTTCAACCAAACGAGCCGTTACGTTGTCAGCAATTTCCTGCATTTCGCGGTCGGCTGCGGCTTGCGACCACCAGTTTGCTTGCGTTGAAATCGCTATGTCGGAACCCATAGCCGTCGCGCAAAATGCAAAAAGGAATGTTAGATAAATGAGCTTCTTACACATGATAATCCTCCTTCAAAGACGCAGCAGTAATCACGCTCCGGCCCCGAGCCCAAAGACCCGTTGCCTTGGACAGTCAAATAGAAACCTCCTGCAAAACGGTGAACTCACATAGCAACCCGCACGCGATATCATGCAACTCCTCCTTACCGGTTCTGGGGCAGCCACAAAAAAGCCCCGGCTCGTCCGCGAGAATACATGACTCTTCGTCACTACTATACCACGTCCACCGCCCTCAGATCAAGGGTGAATTTGAGATCGCCCAGCGCAGTATCGGCAAATTGTGGCTTCCGGATCGCTATTTGGTGTTCTGGGACCCAATTCTCGGCGTTTCGCCGGCCATCTGTGCTTTCAGGAGAACCGGGACCCATGCCGGATCAGCACGGGCCCCGGTCATATGCAACATCATCAGCTAACAAGCGGCAAGTTAGCTGTGGTGCATGGCTCTACGGCGCGGGCCACAATAGCTCATCAAGCCACGTATCCGCCAACGCTGCGTAATCCGAAAAATCGACGTCGTCGTCGCCGTCCAGATCGGCTGGGAACCCGCCACCGCTGCTGAGCCATTCACCGGCCAGTATCTCGACGTCCGCGTGGTCCACCGCGCAGTTGCCGCTAAGATCGTTGGCGGGCTGCAGGAGCGATGCAACGCACCTTGGCCGGTACAGTCTGATCTCATCAATAAACAGATTGCCCGTACCACCAATCGTCGAACTGGCTCTGCTGCCAACGCCGATATACAGCTTCTTGACAGCAGTAAGGTCAACGTCGTCATCGCTGATTTCTTTGAGATCGATGTTCCACTCCTGCCAGGCCGCCACCGTTACCGCTGAGGCGTCCCCTTGGCTCTTCACCCCAATCTTGCCGGCCGCATCCTGCACAACCACGTATAGCTGCTCGGGGGAATTAGCCGGATTGCCGTAGAACCACAGCGTCAATGCCTTGACGCCTTCTCTCGTCCAGTCCTGAGCAATCGCCCACGCTCGCTCCGCCTCCGAGTAGTGGGCTTTGCCCCCCGCACCGCTGTTGTCGTAGCCGAGCGGCATGGACTGGCCCCCACCGTAGACGATGTCTTGCTCAGCGAAAGGAGCGGCCGTGTAACCTACGGTCGAGCCGGTTCCGTTGCCGGGCCGTCCCGGCGGAGGCTCGGTATAGCCAAAGCCATCCAGCCACGTCTGGAATATGCGGTCCGGCGAGTAGTCATTGTAGTCCTCGAAATCATCAATAATGATGTAGTCGGCAACAGTGAAGCTCCAGGCCTTACCCAAGCTCATGGTTCCATCGGTGTTCTTCTCGTTGACCTTCCAATAATAGGTCTGATTGAACTCGAGGGGTGACTCGGGGGGCAGATAGCTCGTGGTATTCAGCAGGCCTCGATAGATGCCCGGCGTGGTACTATCGGCGGCGGCCACGGCGGCCTCGTCGGTGCCAAAGTATAGCTCATGCTGGAGAGCCTTGTCCCCGGCGGAGAAGCGAAGAGTAGGTGTCTGTGTCACACCCGTGGCGCCGTTGGCCGGCTTCGGGCTGAAGGCCCTCAGCGGGGGTGACAACGCGCCGGCAGGAATGATCTGCGCCGGCATGCAAGGATTCTCCCAACTCAACTCGGCCACGGCGCTTCCGCCGTTTTCGTAATATTCCATCTGAATGAAGTACAGGCCGGCTGCAAGCTCCATCGGTTTGCTCCTGTTGACGACGGCCCCGTGGTCGGTCCAGTTGTCGATAATCAGCTCGTCATCAAGCCAGAGACGCACGCCGTCGTCGCTGTTCGTGCTGAACGTGTAGAGCTCGGGGGCCGCCACCTCCAGTTCGCCCGTCCATCTGACCGAGAATTTGTCGGCCCCGATCTTTGGATCAGGTGAGCCATTGCCCCAGTCAAAGTCGACTCCCGGATCCATACGGGTCAGCACAAGGGTGCGGAAGGCCTCCGAGCGAGCAGGGGGGGAATCACCGGAGAAGTGAAAGTACTCTCCCTTCAGACCCTCGCCGGCCGATGGGTCCATGACTGTGAAGCTCCAAACGTCACCTGTGTGTATCGTGCCGTCCGCTTCGACCTCATCGATCCGCCAATAGTATGTGGTGTCCATTTGCAGGTGCCCCGGATCATAGGATAGTGCTCTCAGGTTCCCTTTGGAGGTGCCACCTGTGCCGTCCGCCACTGCGGTTTCGTCGGTGCCGAAGTAAACATCGTGCGAAGCCGCGGTCAACCCAATGCTCCAGCTGAGGTCCGTCTCGGCGTCCACCCACTTGGCGCCGTCACACGGGTTCGGGCCGTAGGCGGTCGCAGGCGCAGCGGTGAAGCGCCAGACATCGCCTGTGTGCGTCGTACCGTCGGCCTCGACCTCATCGACCCGCCAGTAGTACGTGACACCGGAAGCAAGACCGGGGGCATGCCAGTACAAGGGCCATCCCTGTGGGCCCATGAACTCGGCAGGCCCCAACTTCTGACTCGTGCCCAAGTAGACCTCGTGGGAGAGGGCCTTGAGTCCGGGCTCCCACTTCAGCAGCGGCGTGGTCACATTCACCGCACCGTCAGGAGGGTCGGGGCGGTAGGCCTTTTCTGTAATCGGTGCCGCCGTCAACGTGGTCTTGCCGGGATTCCTCATGCCGTAGTCTATGTCAAAATAGCCCGCGCCGTCGTAGGCGGTTATCTGACCGTCGGTGATGAGGCTGTTGATTGCCGTCGTCTGGTCGCCCTCCAAGAGCAGTGTACCTTCGGTGATATCTATCAGACCGTTGGCGTTCATCTCGAGGCCGCCCACGTCACGGACGGTGAAGGTGCCACCACGAAGGTAGAATCTCCCGTATGCTCCACTTCCCGTAGGAATTACCAACTCGGCGGCGCTGATCGTGCCGCCGGTCATCTCCAGGGTGCCCGCGCCACCTGTGCCGGGCCCCCATCCAAGCTCGAATTCGTTGGCAACAGTTACGTTCCCGCCTTTGTGGTACCAGAACGCTTCGATATTGTCATAGTCACCCCACCATACAAAGTCCGTCAGCTCGAGGTTTCCGCCCGTCATCGTCAGCTCTGGCTTGCCGGGGCGGCCCTCCAATTCATTCTTGATCCCCGCAAGCTTGAGATCCATGGGTGCCTGAATGATCGGGCCGTGTCCCGCGTCCGCCTCCGGCGAGAGAATCTGCGCCTCGTCCCCGGGTCCGGGTACGACTCCTCCTTCCCAGTTGTCCGGATCGGTCCAGAGGTGGTTGTGCTCAGGGTCACCATCGCTCCAGAAGATTTCGGCGCCGATGCCGACCGAGCCAAGCAGCAGAGCAATGGAGATTAGAGAGACTTGTCTTTTCCACATGGTAGTGATCCTCCTTCCAAAACATAGAACTCACACATTAGTCCACATTCAGCATCATGCGACTCCTCCTTCCCAGCTCCGGCAAAAGCGAACGAATTCCCGGCCTGAGCAGTGAGAATACATGACTCCTCAGTGCTACTATACCGCGTTCGCTACTATCATATCAAGTATGAACTTGAGATGGCCGGACGCTGCGTCTGCAGATTGCCGTTTTTGGCTCGCTATTCGATATTCCGGCGCTTATTTGCGAGCGTATTGGCGGCCACAAATGCGGCGAGGTTGAAGAAGACGCCGATTACCAAGCCGTTTATGGCGAGCGGTGATCTCAACAGGCCGTTCCATGTCAGCACACCGGCCGCCCCGGCCACGGTGCCGGCCAAGAAGCCCGCCTTAGTGACGCGGACTCCCAGGAGTGCCGCCGCCAACGGAACGAGGATGACGGGCGCCCAGAAGTTGTAGGCGTAAATGAGAATGTCGAGAATGCTCTCAATCTTGATGGCGAAAATGACGGCGAGAATTCCGACAGCGCAGTTGGTGATTTTGGCCAAGAGCAGCTCGTGGCGTTTGGACAAGGGATTCTCGCGCAGGGGTCTTACCAGATCATTGACGCAGCATGTGGCCGCGGCGTTGAGAAAGGAGTCTGCCGAAGACATCACTATCGAGATCACTCCTGCGATGACGATGCCCCGTACTCCGGCGGGCAGCACGGTGCGGATGACATAGGGCATGGCCAGGTCGGCATCCAGCAGGGGGTCGAGTGATAGGGCCACGAGTCCGATCGCGCCCGTAATCGCGAAGAAGGGAATCGAGAAGATGCCACTGAGCAGGGTGCCGCGGGCAGTATGTGCGGCGTCTTTGCCGATAAACAAACGCTGCACGTAGGGGGGCACGAGTGTTTCGCCCAGCAGAAAAGTCAGGAAAAGCGACAGCAGGGCGGTGATGGTCATCGCCTCGCCCGGAATAGAAAAGTGCCCCGCCGGTGCAGCAGCTTTGATGGCCGAGAAGCCGCCCGACTTCACCACACCAAACACAAGTGCAGCCGGCAGCCCGACGGCAAGCACACAGAATTGGACAATGTCTGTCAACACTACCGCCCGCATGCCTCCTACCGTTGAGTAGGCGATAACAATGCCGCAGCCGATCAGGATGCCGTAAAGCGGTTCGATCCCGAGAAACACGTTGAAGATAAGTCCCATGGCCCCGACCTGAGCGCCTACAATCCCGGCACAAAGCAGAACCGAGAAGAACCCGGTGACAATCCTGGCCGCCTTTCCATAGCTTCGATCCATGATGTCGCCCACGGAGATGACGTCGGGGAAATGGACCGTCCGTGGCGCGATGAACTTGGCCACGAGAATCTCTTTGAGACTGAATCCCCAGAGAGCCACGATGTTTACGATGCCGAAGCGAAAGACCTTCTCGGCGTTGCCAATAGAGAATCCACCGCCGATGAATGAAGCTGAAAGGGTCGCAAAGATTACGAGCGAAGAGTACGAACGGTGGGACACGGAAAACTCATGCAAGGTTTTCATGCCCTTGCCGCTCCACAACCCCACCGAGAGGACGACACAAAGGTAAATGCAGATGACGACGTAATCAAGCATAGAGTGCTCGCGAAGGATTGTGAAAACACTGCGCGGCTTTCAGACTACTGAATCCTTAAAGAAAGCGACAGGGGGAACGTCTCCCATTGTCTTTAGGCCGGGGTTCGCGACGACCTTAGGTTGATAAGTCCGGCACAACGTACGGCTCGCGGTAGAAGCCACGGACCAGACGGTTGGCTCGCTTGTTGTTTTTGAAGCGCTCGTTTCGCCGGTCAACGTCCAACCACGGTCCGAGCGTCACCGTCTTGGCCTCGACATCGATCTCGTGGGCCGCGAGGTGCTCCAACAGCCGGTCCAACATCTCGGCAAACATCGGGACGTCTCGCACCTGGGCGCGTATCTGCCGCGTCGTGGCCTTCTTGCCGAGCCGATATGAGATGTTGCCTGTGTGGCAGACGGCTGTCGAGATGTGGCCTTCGAGTACCTCGCCGTTGAGATCTTCACGACGGCCGCTGCGGACCGCGCCGATGAAGTCGACGAAATGATCGCCGCCGCCGCTGAATGACTTGACCTGTTTACCGTCCTTGTCCCACGCCATACCGCGGTAGAGACTCACTGATCCGCCTTCACAATCGACGATTACACCGACGCCCTCGCCACGAAATGCGGGCATGTCACTCGAACCCTTGGCCTTGCGCAGGTTGTGCACCTCATATAGTACCGGGGCCGTAGGAAAGTCGTAGTAGATGATCTGCGTGTTGGGGACATCACAGGCGTCGTTGAACACGAACCGGCCGCCGATGCTCATTACCCGGCGCGGCAGCCTCTTCTCGCCCAGACACCATCGGGCCACGTCTACCTCGTGGACACCCTGATTGCACGACTCGCCGTCGCCGGTGTTCCAATCGAAGCTGCAATCGTATTGGAGCCGGTTGCGATAGATCGGCACTTTCCTGGCGGGGCCGCACCAGAGGTCGTAGTCAACAGTGTCGGGGATGGGCAGGGGCGTGTCACGCTTGCCGCACGAGGAACGCGGCTTGTTGGCAAAGGCGGTGATGTGCTTGATTTCGCCCAGGTGTCCTTGCCGGATCCATTGGATGGCGTCAGCGATGGAACGCTGAGATCGCCGCTGGGTGCCGCACTGTACGATGCGGTCATACTTGCGTGCTGCGTTGACCATCTGCCGGCCCTCCCAGATGTAATGCGACAGCGGTTTCTCGACGTAGACATGCTTGCCGGCCTGACATGCCCAGATTGTGCTGAGCCCATGCCAGTAGTTCTGTGTCGCATTGCCGATCACGTCTATATCGTCGCGGTCGAACATCTTACGCATATCAAGGTATTGCTCGGCCTTGTGGCTGTATTTTGATTCGATCATCTTGGCCGCGCCGCCCATGCGCTCTCGGTCCGGGTCGCTAAGCGCTACTACCGTCACACCTTCCTGATTCTCAAAGGACGGTACATGGGCACCAGTGCCGCGGCCGCCGAGGCCGACCACACCCACACGGATACGATCATTCGCCCCTCGGACGCGCGAAAACGGCAACGCAACCACAGCCCCTGCGGCAATCGAAGATTTGACAAAATCGCGACGGGTTAAGCCCTTCATGATCTATCTCCTTGTTTTATTCCGGTATCGAAAGATGTCTCTTTTCCGGTCACTTCCCTTCCAGGGAATCGGTCAGCACGTGGTTGACCGCGTGCATTCTCTCAGTCAGCTCGGCGAGTTCGTCCATATTCGGCGCCGACTCGGTGGATCGCAGAATCTCGGCCAGCTCAGCGGCTCCGTTGATCTTGTCAAGGCCGTTGTTTTCCATCGTCGTCAAGGCGAGCCGGATTCGCGTTGCCAGGCGCCGGCGGAAAAAGTCAAGCTGCCCGCTGTCCATAGCGCCCTGCTTCCAGGCCGGCTCGAATTCGTGAAACGCGGTGCAGGCCTTCTGTATGTACAGCAGGACCATACCTTTGGCCGCGTCCCCCGCAGATAGTATGCTCGCCCACTGGAATTCTTCGTTGCGCCAATGCTCATCTCCTACGGTTGTTTTATACTTGACCTTATCGTGGGAGGCCATGATTTAACCAGCGTACCACTTCATATTCACGGTGCGGAACGGTCGGTGACGTAGC
>CP070675.1:2227049-2240702 GCA_020352215.1 Phycisphaerales bacterium | reverse complement strand
CATTCAGGAAGCGATCGACGCGGCAGCGGATGGAGACAGAATTCTGGTGCTCGACGGGACTTATGGAGGTAACGGCAATCGAGATATTGACTTTGGGGGCAAGGCCATAACGGTGCGAAGCGAGAACGGTCCCGGGTACTGCGTTATCGACTGCCAGGGATCCCCAGCAGAGAACCACCGTGGATTCTATTTTCACAGCGGCGAGGCTGCAGATTCGGTCTTAGAGGGTTTCACAATCACCGGCGGTTTCTGGGATGATGAAGGCGAAGGCGGCGCAGGAATCTGCTGCGTCGGATGCAGTCCTGTCATTCGGGGCTGTATTGTCGCCGACAATAAGGCTTATCGCGGCGGTGGTCTCTACTGCTCCGACAGTAGTGCGACGCTTGTGGACTGCACAATTGCCGAGAACGAGGCGACATCCCGGTGGCCCGGTGGAGGGATGCACTGTGATAGCAGCGCTTTGACACTCAGCAGTTGTTCAGTTGCCAAGAACAGGCCTTACGGTATTTGGCTGTACGAGAGCGACCTCGGGGTCTTTGGCACGATTGAAGTGACTTCTAACAATCTCGCTGGTAATGGCACCGTTAGGCTGGATCAGGCTGCTACCCTGGAGATGATCGGCTCGCAGGTGAACTGTGAGATAGCCGGTGGTGGAACAATACACGTGCCCGTCGGCAGCGAACTTACGATTGGCAGCAACGGAACCGTCGACTTAGACGGCCCGGATGCAAGGGGCACCATCCGGTGCGACGGGTTCCTAAAGGCCGTGGACAATGGCGCCATATACAACGCAACGGTCGAGGTCTACCGCGCCAGCTTTGAAGACGATTCCGTCATCGTCAACAACGTGATCTCCACTCAGGGCACGGGTCCTCTTGCCCAGGTTGTGGTCAAGGGCGCCGCCACGATCATGGGCAACGATATTCACGCCAGTGGTGATAACTACATCTACCTGGATGCCCAACTATTTACAGGGGTGATCGAAGAGAACCGCATCTATGTGACTTTCGGAGAGGACCAAAGCTCACAAGACAGCCGTCTGTTCGAGCTTCGCGGCTTGGATTTGTTCTGTACGAAGCGACCTTGTGAGCCGGGCATGTTTCCGCTGTGGGCGGTACCAGAGTTCAGCTTGGATACCTGGACAATCGACCGTTTGGAACTGGGCAGAGGCGTAGAGGTCACTCTTGCCAACCGATTCAACTTTCAGCCGCCCTATCATTCTCGCCGAGATGATGAGGTGCTCTATGTCAGAGAGCTGGTGCTTGGGCCGGATTCAGTTCTTGATATGGCCTTCAACCGTCTGTATTACGAGACCCTGACTCAGGACCCTGCTGCAAATATCGTCAATGTACCTCTTCTGGGTTTTGCTTTGGACAAAATGGATTTTGGCGACGCAGACGAGTTCTTCAGACGTGTCACTGATAACAATTTTGAGCATCCTTTATACGGAAGGGTTCATGTCGAACGAATCGAAGGTGCCGCCCCGGACCCAACCGGACTGATGCGTATGCGCAACTTAAGAGATAATGATCCTGCCTCCCCGACTTGGGGCAGAATAGTTCAATCGTGGACGAAGTGTTCATTTCCACAGCTCAGTGAAAGCCGAGTTCTGATCCGCTTTGAGTATCTGTTCGAGGTTGAAGTGCCGGGCCTGGAATTGCTGGTTTTCCTCTCGGATGTGCCCTATTTACCCGGCCCCGATGATCTTGAACATCGTATTGAGGTCGGTAGTGTTCGCGCTACTCTTGCTGGGCGGCCGGGTTCCGTAGGCAGCGGTCGGTTCGGGGTATTTGAGAAATGGGCATCCACCGAGTCTTTGGACTTGTCCCAGGGTGCATGGATCACCCTTGAGCTCCAGCAGAGTGAGGGGCTTGAGAGCTACGCAGCCTCGGGAGGGGCCAAGACCGAGTTGGCCTCTGCCGATTCAGGCGGCGGTGCCGTGCTTGTCGACGGATTGGGACCGGAAGTCCACTGCGATGGCATTTGTATGGATCTGAATTGGAGCGATGCGGCAGATGAGGAGGACTTCCTGCTCGTCATAGGCTCGTGTGGGGAAAGTTCCGGCTTGCTTGAGAGTGGCACGGGCAGCCGGTATTGTCTGGAGGGGGCATTTAGCAGTGACGGTTTCGTGGATGCCTTCGACATAGGATCCTGGGACTGGACACTGGGGGACCTCTCCCGCGTCCAGGGCGGCAATTTCTGCAGAGTCCCCATTCCTCTTGTTGACGAAGGTGTCTCCGCGATGAACGGAGCCATCGTGAAATCGGCGGCTTATGCAGACAGGCCACAACTATTGGCTTCGGGCGATTCTACGGAAGAGTTGCTCATACTGGGCAAGAGACGTACAACCCAGTATGCCTCCGAGTTGCTCAAAGACCGCTTTTGCGCTTTTGACGCAAGCGGCACGTATGTCACTGACTACTCGAAACCAGGATTGTCCGATCGCGGCAACATCAGAGTGGTTCCTGGAAACGGGGATGATCTTTACCTGGTCAACTCGGAAGACGGCGTACTGCAGATCGATGGAGCAGTTGAGGAGGTCATACCTTCCGGCACAACCAGCTATGCCGGCGACCCACGGTATGGTAGATCTGCAACAGTCTGCATCGGTATCCAGGGGGACGGCTCGGAGTCAGCGGGACGACCTATTCTTGATGTTGCCTTCGGTGCGGATGGTTACGCCTATGTCGTTCCGGTCGTAGTGAAGCCGGACGGCAAAGATGCCTATGTAGCGGCAGCCAAATTACGGCTGCTAAGTTCGGCAGAGCCGCCGTATCAGGTCGTCCGATTATATGACGATCCACCCCTCGAGACAGACAACCAGTACCGAGACAATCTTCGCGAGATCGAGGTTGACAGCAGCGGCAATGTGTACGTCGCAAACGTCCATCGTCTCAACGAGAGCGACAAGCTGTGGCAATACGGTCCGGACGGAACTGTCCTGCGCCGTGTCGAGCTGGGCAATCCCACGGGCGACAACTACATACCCGACCCAATCGCCATGCACGCTTCAGATAACACCGGGAGACTTTATTTGGCATCGGCCCTATACAACTCGGCCGACGCCGACTCCACTATCATACACAGCTTTTCACTGGACAATCTGGCCCGCGAGGGGTCAATTACTATCAGAGGCATACAGCACGTTACCGGAATTACCGAAGAGCCCGGAACGGGCGACCTCTGGGTGGTGGGCTTCACTATGGCCGAGATTCCCGCCTGGCCCGACCCGACGAAGCCACCATTCTATGAGCCGTATCTGGCAAAAGTCCCTCGTGATGTGGACACCGTGCAGGCATCGTCGATCGTCGACTCGGGCAGTCACGATCTGGCCCTGCCGATGTCGATTGTGTGGACGGGCGCGTCTGATTGTTTGCCTTCTTGCCACGAAGATCACGCCGAGTGGGTCGCCGTTGGAAGGCCGGACTGTTGGTGTTACCCGAGGCAGTGTCATGGTGACGCCGATGGTCAAAAAGCCGGCAGCTCAAAGACAGGGTACTACCATGTTGGGCCCACCGACTTGAATGTGCTGCTTTCGGCATGGTTGGTGAAGGAGCCGCCCTACGGCTTGGGTATTGCTTCGGTACCTGACGGCATCTGTGCAGACTTCGCCCACGACGAAGGCGGCAGCACCAAGACCGGCCGCTATCGTGTAGGCCCTTCGGACCTGAACATCATGATAGCAAACTGGTTAATAAAAGAGCCACCTCATGGTCCGGATGTCCCTGCTGATTGTTCAGATTGTCCGTAGGGCTACATCGGCTGCTGCGAACTGCACAGCAATAGGAGTCATATCGGAAACCGCCAGCCTGCCTACCGCGCTTTGGATCCGATTGTAGTCATCATGTGGCATTTTGTCACGGGTGACTTGTGAATTGCGAGGGCGGCGCGCTTTCTACCTTGTGTGGGTGTACCGGCTCTGATATGATTGCCGCCGATGCGATTAGGCAATTCGTGGGTCGTATACCGTGGCTGCTGATGCCGGCGACGGACCACCAGGCACGAGAAAGGGGCACAAATGAGCGAAAGCAAGATTTCTCGACGGCATTTCCTCAGAAGAGGCGCGATTAGCGCCGCTGCCTTGGCGATGCCCAGTATACTACGGGGGGACAGCGCCGCTGAGCGGAGGCCCAACATCCTATTTCTCTTAGCTGACGATCAGCGTCCGGATACGATAGGTGCCTATGGCAATCGCCACATCAAGACGCCAAATCTCGATCGACTCGTCGCCGGAGGATTCAGTTTCAGGCGCAACTACTGTCTCGGATCCGGCGGTGGGGCCGTATGTGTTCCGAGCCGGGCTATGATCCACAGTGGGCGAACATACTTCAATGTAGACTCCAGGATGAGCGGTGTTAAGATCATGCCGGAACTGCTGCGTGAAAACGGCTACACCACATTTGCTACCGGCAAATGGCACAACAGAGAAGAGTCGTTTCTGCGCGGCTTCGAGACAGGTAAAGCGGTGTTTTTCGGCGGCATGGCGGACCATACCAAGGTCCCGATCGTTGACGTGGCACCGGGTGGCAAACTCGTGAACAAGCGCGTCGGTGATAGGTTCTCCAGCAAGCTTTTTGCCGATGCGGCAATCGACTTCCTTGAAGGCTACCGCGAAAACAAGCCGTTCTTTGCGTATGTGGCATTCACCGCTCCGCACGACCCGCGAAATCCCCCCGTGAAGTATCGCGAGATGTACTATAAGAACCGCCCGCCGCTGCCCAGGAACTTCATGCCACAGCATCCATTTAACAACGGACATATGGCGGGCCGCGATGAGAATCTGGCGGCCTGGCCCCGGACAGAGGACGTCATCCGTGATCAATTGGCAGAGTACTACGGTCTGATCACGCACCTGGACGAGCAGGTGGGGCAAGTCTTAAGAACGCTGAGAAAGTCAAAACATTCAGAGAATACGATTGTGATCTACGCCGCCGACCACGGTTTGGCAGTCGGAAGTCATGGACTTCTGGGCAAGCAGAATATCTATGAGCACAGCATGGGGTGCCCGTTGATCTTTGCAGGACCGGGGATTCCCAAAGGCAAGTCTACGGAGACGTTTTCCTACCTTATGGATATCTTTCCCACCGTATGCGCACTGACGGCGGTTCAAGGCCCGCCCGGTATTGAGGGTAAGAATCTAAGGTCGATCTGGCAAGGCAAAGCCGACAAGGTGCGCGATTCTGTGTTCCTTTCCTTTGCCAAGGTTCAGCGTTCCGTGCGCGACAAGAGATGGAAGATTATCCGCTATCCACAAATTAATCATACACTGCTATTCGATCTTGAAAATGACCCCCACGAACTCCATAATCTCGCCGATGACCCCGCCCAAGCCGATCGCGTTGAAGATATGTTGGGCCTATTGAGCAGATGCCAGCAAGAGGTTGGCGACGATCTGCCGCTGACAGTTGAAAAGCCTGCTTCAAAGGCAATCGATATGAGCGGCCGGGCGCGTAAACCGGATCGGTGGCAGCCCGAGTGGATACGGCGGAAGTACTTCGGAGAGGATGGCTGAGAAACCGCGCCGATAAGGTCGGGGCAACTGGAGGTGAAAGGCATGCACAGCAGACGTGGCTTCTTTAAGATAGCAGGATTGGGTGCGGCACATCTTGTGATGAACCACTCCGTGATGGCCAAAGCCGAGTCTCACGCCAGGCCCAATATCATTCTTTGCATGGCCGACGATCAGGGCTGGGGAGAAATGGGATACTACGGTCACCCTCATCTCAAGACCCCGACCTTTGACAGAATGGCGGCAAACGGACTGCGGTTCGACCGGTTCTATGCCGCCGCTCCGGTCTGTTCACCGACACGAGCCAGCGTCATGACGGGGCGACACCCCAACAGATCGGGCGTTTTTCTCTGGAATTATGCTATTCGCCCCGAGGAGATCACTATCGCTGCGCTTCTCAAAGACGCCGGCTATCGCACAGGCCATTTCGGCAAGTGGCACCTGGGGCCGGTCAAGGCGGACTCAAAAGTCAATCCGAGAGCCTGTGGGTTTGAGCAATACTTGTCGCACGATAACTTCTTTGAACTTGATCCGCCACTGAGTCGGAACGGGGCGGATCCCGAAATACACAAAGGTGAAAGCTCCGAAATCGTGGTGACGGAAGCCGTGAAATTCATAAACAAGGCCCGTGGAGAGAACAAGCCGTTCTTCGTGGTGATCTGGTTTGGTTCGCCGCACGGTCCCTACCGCGGACTTAAACGGGACACGACCCTGTATGCGGGCACCGAGAGCAACGAGAGACGCCACCGGTACGCCGAGATCACGGCTATGGACCGGGCGATGGGCCAGTTGCGATCTGCACTGCGGCAGCTCGAGGTAGCTAAAGACACCCTGTTGTGGTATTGCAGCGACAACGGAATTCCAAGGCAGATGAGACCGACCGCTGATCTGCGAGGGTCAAAGGGGAACTTGTACGAAGGGGGGATACGGGTGCCTGCAATCATCGAATGGCCCGCGCTCGTTCGAGAGCCCAAGGTTACGAAGATTCCGTGCGTGACGTCAGACATTATGCCCACTATTCTGGACCTGATCGGCCTGAAGGCGCCCAATCGTCCTTTGGACGGTATCAGCTTGCGTCGCCTGATCGAGGGCAACATGAGCGAAAGACCTCAGCCGATCGGCTTCTGGCAGTATCGACACAAAGCCGAACAGAATAACGAGCTGTGGATGGACGCCGACAGCTTGAAGGGAACTACACCCACCGCGACGCGAGCATCGATCCAGTTCTTGAATTTCCGCCATCCAAAGCCGTTGACGAAGGATTTTCCCGGTCCAGCTGCGTGGATGGACAATCGGTACAAGATAGTCACGAACGGCAGGAAGACAGAACTCTTCGACATTGTGGCCGATTCGCTCGAAAAACAGGACCTGGCGGCGCACAAACCGCAAGTCACGGCTAAGATGAAGGCTCAGCTCGAGGCGTGGCAGGGGTCCGTGGAGCAAAGTCTGGCAGGTCGAGATTACTGATAACGGAAAATTGAGGCTTTGACTTGACGGAGCGACAGACAATATGGATTTGAGTGCTATCGGAATTCAAACCAACTTTGGGCCGCTGGACTGGTGCATAGTCGTCGGCTATCTACTTGTGATCGTAGCCGTTGGTGTCTACATAAAGCGGTACATCAGCAGCGTGACAGACTTCATTGTTGCGGGCCGTGGCCTGCGGACCTTTCTGGCCATTGCCACGATGATCGGAACCGAATTGGGCTTGGTGACGGTCATGTACTCGGCTCAAAAAGGGTTCACCGGAGGCTTCGCCGCCTTTCACATTGCCTTGGCGGCGGCTATCGTGACCTTAGTGGTGGGCTTGACGGGATTCATTGTGGTGCCGCTTCGCCGCATGAAGGTGATGACTATCCCGGAGTTCTACGAGAGGCGGTTTGGACGAGGGGTCCGCATTCTTGGTGGCATCCTGTTAGCGTTTTCCGGCATTCTAAATATGGGAATGTTCCTTAAAGCGGGAGCAATTTTTGTGATGGGCATTACCAATATCGGTGTCACCAATCTGACGCCCGATATGGAACTGGCACTCGGAACTGAACTCAAAGTCATAATGACCATCTTGTTGGGATGTGTGTTGCTTTATACTGCGCTCGGGGGCATGGTCTCGGTGGTCGTGCTGGATTACATACAGTTTGTGGTGCTCTCATTTAGTCTTTTGGCAGCGAGTCTGTTATCCATTAGACATTTGGGCTGGCAAAACATTATTGGCACTGTATCCGACCTGAAGGGCGCGGCCGGCTTCAATCCATTTCACCCTCCCCCTGAAGGGTTCGGCACTCTCTACGTGGTATGGATGTTTTTCTTAGGGCTGGTCAGTTGTGCAATATGGCAGACGGCGGTGATACGTGCCTGCGCCGCAGAAAGTATCCGGGTAGTGAAAAAGCTCTATATCTGGTCCTCCATCGGCTTTCTAATTCGATTCCTACTGCCCTACTTTTTCGGAATTAGTGCCCTTGTCTTTATCGTCCAAAGCGAGCCTCTGAGAGGCATCTTTCTCCCGGAAGGCGCACTGGCGTCTCCAGATATAACTCTAATGGCTATGCCCGTTTTTCTCGGTCAAATTCTACCCGCCGGACTTATTGGAATCGTCTGTGCAGGTATGTTGGCCGCATTCATGTCCACACATGACAGTTACTTGCTGTGCTGGAGCTCGGTGCTGACGCAGGATGTGGTGTCACCGTGGTTCAAGAATGGATTGTCCTCGAAGACCCGCCTGCTCCTGACTCGGATCTTTATTCTGGCCATCGGAATTTTTATTCTTGTTTGGGGATTGTGGTATCCTCTGGGCCAGGATTTGTGGGATTATATGGCCATTTCCGGGGCCATCTACTTTACCGGAGCCATCGCCTTGTTGGTCTGTGGCCTTTACTGGAAACGTGCCAGTAAAGTTGGAGCATATTCGGCTCTGGTATGCGGCTTTCTCGCTGTTGTCGGTTTGACGCCGGTACAGAACTGGCTCGGATTTATATTAAATCCCGTGAAGTTGTACTTTGGGTTCACAAAAGAAATCCCCATCGAGAAAATCACTGAGAAGACTGTTCTGGTCGTTAAGGATGTTCCCATTGAGCAGATTACCGCAAAGACCGTTCTGGTCTATGACACGATTGGCAGTGAGATCGTGGGACTCACTGTCATAGCACTTGCAACATTTGCAATGATAGTTGGTTCTCTGGCGTTTCCGGACGACCGCACGTCTTCTGAGGCGTAAGGAGCAATGAGATATGGGTTTCTGGATCGATTTTTGGACAACATTTTTCTTTGTAAGCCTCGCTATTTTCGCGGGCTTGGCCGTCGTCGTCTCGGTCGGCGGTTTTTTCAACATTCGATCACTCTTCAGGACTCTCACAAAGCAGACCGGTCTGCAAGACGAGACCGCCCCCGACAAGCATGATGACGAGTCGTGAAAGGCTAATGGCGACTATTCGAGGCCAAGCGCCAGATCGCCCCGCCGTTAATTTCTATGAGATTGGCGGAATCGAGGTCGACGCGTCCGACCAAGATGAGTTCAACGTGTATAAGGACCCGTCCTGGCAGCCCCTGCTGAAGCTGGCCGAAGAGCAAACCGAACTCATCCGCATGCGCAGCCCGGTGAGATCTCGCTCTTTCGACGTCGAGATCCCGTTTGATGAGAATCGGTCTCTCAACCGCTGCGATGGTCTCATAGACAGAGAAGAATATACAAAGAACGGACGGCGCTTCAACCGGCTGACTATCAGAACTGGCAAAAGAACGCTCTCGGCAGTGACATGCCGCATGCCTACGATCGACACCGTCTGGACGGTCGAACACCTGCTAAAGGACACAGACGACGTGAAGGCCTATCTACAGTTGCCGGACGAGGTCTTTGCCGAGGAGGTTAGCGTGGCCGGGCTTGAAGAAGAAGAGAAGAAGCTGCTCGACAGGGGCATCGTCATGGTGGATACCGAGGATCCCATTTGCGCGGCCGCTTCTCTTCTCAGCATGGAAGACTTTATGATCGTTGCTTTGACTGAACAGAAGCTGTTTCACCGGCTTCTCGAGAAGCACTGTCACCACATATACGCCAGGACCGAGCAGACTTCGGAGGCATTCCCCGGCCGGCTGTGGCGCATATACGGGCCGGAGTACGCAACTGAGCCCTACCTGCCACCCCATCTCTTCGAGGAGTATGTCGTACGCTACACCGGCCCAATGGTAAGGACTATTCGGAAACACGGCGGTTTCGCCCGCATCCACTGTCACGGTAGGATTCGCGCCGTTCTCGACTACATCGTCGAGATGGGTGCCGACGCCATCGATCCCATCGAGCCACCGCCACGAGGAGACGTCGAACTTGACTATGTCCGGCGCGAGTATGGCAAAGAGTTGGTCCTATTCGGAAACCTTCAGATAGTCGACATCGAGACAATGGAACGGCTCCAGTTCGAGCGAGTTGTTGAAAAAAGCCTGATCGATGGAACAAAAGGTACCGGCAGAGGCTTTGTTCTCATGCCATCATCAGCTCCAAACGGCCGGGAGATAACACCGAGAGTGATGGCTAACTACGAGACTATGATTCGATTGGCTGTCCAATTCAATTTGTGAGCACATCTTGTCGGCGAGGTGGCAGGGGCTCGCTTTCTCCGGCGCCTAAAGAGGTGTTGCATCGAATACGACCACTTCGAACGGCTTCAGTTCAAACGTGTGATCGGTGCCGGCAGCCAGCAGAGTCTGGGCCTCGTCGGCGTCCTCTTTCCACGGGCTCTTCAGAGCATAGCGCAAAGGTGCGCCGCTCGGCAGCTCAAAGACCCGGCCGATATCCAGGGTTATTTTGCCTGCTTTGTCGCTGGGATTGCGCAGCCCCAGAACACCTTTTCTATTCGACCAGGATGCCCAACCATAGATCTGGCCCTCGGCAGGGTCTCCGCCCACCCAATGTGTATCAACCAGTACATCCGAGTTCTCACGGGACCATTTCGCAGCCTCAGCCAGGGCATCCCACGTTCGCGAATTCATTAGAGACGGCGTGATATATAGTTCCTGACAGTTTGTCCCACTTGCGAAAAACGCGCGAATGTCCTCCACGAGACCATCAACTTCGTTTGGAAGTCCGTGGTTGGCGAACATTACTCCCTGGGTCATAAGTGAATTGAGCGGATATAGAGGGGCGCGGCGCACGACGTTGTGATAGGTCTCCTTGTCACGGTAGGTGACCTGCTGCTGCCGCTTGGAGCCCCAGCCGTGCATTCCCCAATCCCTGCCTGCCCGCCATGTCGAGTCTCCGTACCACAGCCAATAAGGGGAGGGCCAGGTGCCTGTTGTGACATTTACAAACAGATCGGCCCTGACCTCGCGCAGCTCACCGATCAGCCTCAACATAGCCTCGACATCCGGAGCAAACTCGGCGCCGGCCCCGGTAGACGTGCCGCCGAGTGCTATCCCATCAAACTTGAAATAGTTCAATCCATACTCGCGGAGCATTCCAGCGCATACGTCGCGGAATCGGGCGTAGTACTTTGGACCAGCGAGGGAGAAACCGTTCCTGTTCGTTTCAAAGCCTTCCTTCTGGCCATACTGCAACCTTTCACGCTTGGGTTCGCCGTAGCCGCCCCAGGGGCTCAGCCAGGCCCCGAGAGCGGAGCCGCAACTTGCGGCGACCTTCTGCAATCGCGAAAAGCCTTCGGGAAAGCCGGCGTGAAACCGCCATAGCGATGCAGTATCATCCCAACCGTCATCCAGAGCGAACGAATCCATTTTTGTGCCGCGTTTGCGAATCAACTCCTCTCCGAAAAGCTCGATCACTGTCTGGCATTGGTCTTGCTGTATCTTCTCGGCACCGTAGCCGATGTCATACCAACTGTTGTAGTGAAGGAACGGCCGATACGGGTATGCCCGCTCGCGTTCCACATAATACAGGAAGCCTCGCCGGAGCTGCCCCTGCGGAACAACGCCGATTGCCGAGCTGTGCAGTTGCGGACTGCCCGGTTTCAGCGGGCTGCTCCGAGGCAAGCTGCATCGCAGAGCAGGCACATTCCCTTCGCTCAGATGAATCTTCGACAGAGGATGCTCATAGGCAAAGAAGATGTTACCGGCTGCCACGGGTGAACCATCAACAACTCCCATGCGTTCCGCACGGGGCGTAGCCAATTCCACTAAGACTATGTCCTTTATGCCGATCCGGCTGTTCTTGGCCCTCAAAAGGACTTGCTGGCGAGCATAGTTCGCGCCATCTCTCAGTGCCACACGCCACTCGATCAGCAGGTCGCCGTCAGAGGTAGCCAGAACAGCGCTGATTCGTTTGCCGCCGGACTGTTCCGCCAGTCGAGGCGATCTACTGTTTGGCCGCAGATTCTCGACCCGGGGCCGGTCGATGATTTGAAGATCGGAAGCCTTCACAATGCCCGAATCCAGGGCGATTCGGAAGCACTCCGTCTCGGTTAGTTCGAGCATGTCACCACCAAGGCGGTCTGTCACGGACTTGGGCTTGAGCTGCCCTGCGGAGACGCTCCAGGCGCAAGCAATAACATTGTTCTCCAATACGAGCACGTCTTTGCGCACCGAACCTGCTGCGACTCCTGGTGAGGGGCCTGGAAACTCAAGACGTGCCTCAGCGTGCAAGCCGGTTACTGAACATAAGGCGCCAAGGACTGCCGCAAAAACAACGCGGTATTTTCGATTTCTTCCTGCCATCTGCCTTTCCTTTCCTCACCGGCACATCCCGGTGTTCTGACAAACCCTATCAGCCAACACATATTGCAAACGGTTGCCTTGCTTCGTTCAGGATCATAGCATCTTCTTGGCCGCAATTCCAGGTTACTTGGCGGACGAGGACAATCCCGACATTACGTTGGCCTTGTCGTATCTTGCGAGGTATACTGTCCGCGTTAGAGAAACGCCGATTAGTCAACAAGTCAGCAATTATTAGGCAGGTAGAAAGATGAAGATAGGGGCAAGCTACTGGATGTTCGAAGGGGGACTCGAGGCGAAGAGGCCGATCGTTGAGGCGATGAGAGAGGCAAAAGAGCTGGGATTCGACGGCATCGAACTGGCCATTGCCAGTCAGGGCGTTTTGACAGACAGCACCACAAAGGCGCAGTGCGAGGATATTGTCGCTGCCGCAGATGATCTCGGTATCGAGATTTCAAGCGTCGCGTCCGGCGAAAGCTGGGGTTGTTCGCCCACGGCAAACGACCCCGACACACGCAAGAGGATCATCGATTTCACCCGCAAGGCCCTGCACGTAACGAACTGGCTCGGCACAGATGCGTACCTTTTCGTCCCCGGCGCGGTGGACGTGTTCTTTCTGCCCGATGCAGAGGTAATTCCCTATGACCTCTGCTATGAGCGGGCGAGCGAAGCAGTAAAGCAGCTCATCCCGGTTGCTGAAGAAACATCCGTGGCAATCTGTATAGAAAACGTTTGGAACAAGTTTCTGCTGAGCCCTCTCGAGATGCGTAGCTTCGTTGACAGTTTCGAATCCGAGCTGGTGCGCGTCTACTTCGACGTGGGCAACGTTCTCTTGACGGGCTATCCCGATCAGTGGATTCGTATCCTCGGCGAGCGAATCAAACGCGTACACGTTAAAGACTTCAAATGTTCTGTCGGCACCGCCGACGGCTTCGTCGACCTACTGAAAGGTGACGTAGATTTCGCCGCTGTCAAGGACGCGCTCGCCGACGTTGGCTACGAAGGCTACGTCACCGCGGAGATGCTGCCTTTCGAGCCGGGCAGGCCTGAGAAGACCGCTCGTGCGATGAAAGAAATCTTCACCAGTTTTGAGTCGTGAGTGCTGAGTCTTGAGTTGTCAACCAGGAATTAGGAACTCAGAACTGTTGCTGGGGCAGGGGGTGCTGTGTATGGCTGGATTGGTTGTACTCGGCCTTTGTTCGTTGGCGCATGATGCAGGCGGTGCTGTCCTGAAGGGCGGTTTCGACTCGTTTGAAACGCCCAAGCCTGCCTCTGCCCAAGAATGGGAGAAACGAAAGGTCGACTTGCGCAAAAAGCTGTGGGCACTCCTTGGCGACCTGCCGCCACTGTTCACTCCCGAGGTGACTATCCATAAGAAGCAGGCAGCACATGGATACACGCTGGAGCGGTTCACCTTTGACAACGGTGTCGGCGACACCGTGTATGGCTATATGCTGATTCCGGATGGCCATCGTGGCCGCGGACCTGCAATTCTG
>CP070675.1:2209855-2226949 GCA_020352215.1 Phycisphaerales bacterium | reverse complement strand
GAAGTCCCAAGTCGTGTCCAGCCTCAACTTCCACCCCTTGAAGTCTCCACCGGTACCCTGATAGTTGTTGGTCCCGTCGCCCATATGGCTTGTGGTTATGCCGCTGTGGCGCCCTCGAAAAGTACCGGTGAGCGTCACACCGTCCTTTGTCCAACTAACGGTGACGTCCGTCATCTCGCCCCAAAAGTCGCCGTCGCCGGTAGCCATATTTCGGTTATGGTTACATACACCGCTTTCCGCTACTACCAGATCGCCGCCAGTTGACCACAGCGAATAAGGTATGTGTCGAAGGTGCGTGACGCCCTCATCGTCAATCCATATCTTCGCTTGGCTGAGATCACCTGCGTATCCAAATGTGCCCGCAACCGGTTCCTTCGTGGCCTTGGCCCAAACGATGGACGTGATCAGCAGAACACCTGCAAGCAGCGCGAGGCAGGCAATTGTTTTAATCCTTCTCTGTGACATTTCCTGCTCCTTTGACTATTTCTTTGTTAATGATTCAACGACTTGACAGGAATACATTTGACAATTGACGGTTTTCTAATCCCTTAATAGACATTCGTCCGTGAGATTAAATACAGACGTACATCTTCATTGGCATGCCCTCCCTTCTGTTTTGCCCGCATTCAGAGACGATTACGGCCTCTTGACAAGCAACACCTGTCACTTGCCTTCTTAGCGGGAGATCGCTCCGACAATGTCATAAGTGACCACTGCTGTCGCTGGGCCTGTAAACTGGAGCTGGCCGTGGACGGTCATATCTCCAGAGACGCCATCATAGGCCCCGGTTCCAGATACAATCGTCAGCTTTTCGTTCAGAGTCAGCAGACCAGGCGGACCCGTGAACTCCCCGACGACCTTGTCGCTCGTGGTGATCTCGTCCCCACCGCCAAAGTCGAAGGTGTGCGAAGACACGCCGTGGAGTACCCCTTCATCACGAAAGTACGACTCATAGATCTGAACGACCACATCCGCGTTTAACGTTGTACCTCCGATGACGAGAGTTGCCTCGCCAGAGGCTGTGCCTGTGCCGTCGGGGAAGAGGAGCGCATCCGCCGAGCCGGAACCAGAAACCGGGTCGCGACCAGCCGCCAGAGCTACGCCTAAAACTATCAGCAGCGCGAGGCAGGCCAGAGCTTTAGTCCTTGTCTCATTCATTTCCTGCTCCTTTCACTACTTTTCTATTAAAGGTCTAGCGACTTCACAGAGGTGCGGATAGAAATTTACGCCTTCTCAATCCGTTGATGTAGATTCATCGGTGTGGTTAAAGACAGAATCGCTTTTCCATTGGCACGCCCTCCTTTCTGGCGACGATTAGTCAATCGTCATCGACGCTCAGTAATGCTACGGCCAATAATTCTCGCCCCTCCTATTTTGAAAATAGGTTGGGCGATTGAGATGAGTCTGTCAACAAGAATTTCCCATAAATGAGAGTTTTTCGCAGAAACGCCGATTTTGCTGCAAGAATCGGGTTCTATACTATTCCTGTTGATTGTACTGAAGGTGTTTTCAGTCGGCTGGGACAGACTTTTGGGGTAGCTGGCAGTGGATCGTAGGCTCGGTGCGCCGAGAGGGAGCATTCAGTTCGAAGACAGATCAGCGTATCTATTTCATCCCTACCAACCAGTTGTCGGCAGAAGCGGCGAGATCGAGGTCATCGATGCGATTGTCGGCAGGAAAGCTGACGCCACACGCGGGATTCCATCAGCATCGCCGGGTTTGGCCAACCAGGCCGATGTCAGTATGGCGTAGTCAGCGGACTCCACATCCCCGTTTCCGTCCAGGTCGCCCGGTAAGATCTCCGGGCCGTAGTGGCAACCCATGTCCACGACTCCACTGTCGCCGTCAGAGCGGTCCCGCCTGATGCTGCGGCAACTGCCCGCTAAGCCCATCGAACGTCACATATTCCTCGACGTCACAACCATCACAACAACCTGCCGACTCAAAACCAAGTGGCAAACTCCATCGTTCATCCACGTGCAGAGCCATGTTGAACACCTGCAAGCTCCGAAGTAGCGTAGGCCCCGGCTGACTAACCATACAGGCAGATCGTCTGATGGTGTGCACTTCAGGCGAAGAAGCTATCTCTCGACAAATCCTGCCCTGGCATAGTGAGATCTGTCGAAGCGTCCATATATGCAATTCGGGCTCGCATTTCTTACGATTGTGTTAACCGGCTGTGAGAATAGTTTTTGTTCATCATGACCAGAGCGGACGTCAAATCTGGACCCTGCCACCATGCTCTGCTGCACCGAGTCTAAGTCATGTCTTAGCAAGCCAATTAGAAAGGATTATCGCAATGTCAAGGAAGTTGACCTCACAGTCCCCGTTAAGATCACCCACCGGATAAGGCCGTTCTTCGCTGCCACACGGCACCAGCAATTCGATGGCCCCTATGTCGACGATAGGGGCTATCCCCTCGCCGGTATCGGGCGTTCGGGGATCATCGGCAAAACGTGGGTTCCCATCCAAATCTGTGTTGGCTGATACGGGAACCAAGGAATTGCTGCCCGCATCGACACAGGGTGATCCAGGCGTCAATCGGAGATCATCGTCAACGGTCCCGACAACGTCGTCAGCCCCGTCGGCGTCTTCGAACTGCGGATTTCTGTCAGTATTTCTGGGGCCCCACGTGATCGAACCCGTGCTCGAGACACCTATCCCCGACAAACCGCCCTGCACATCACAGTAGCTGAAGTTCGCGCTTGATACATCTCCTACGCTGACCTGGGCACTGCCGCTGACCGCGGTGTTGCCCCAGAAAATACAGTTGGCTATTGTCGCATGGCTGCTCACGGCCAACCCACCACCGCTTGCTGTGACTGAGTTGTTCACAAAGGTGCAGTTTCCGACAAATAGTGTGTTGTTCCACTCACCCCAAGATGTGCCCATACCACCGCCCCACTTCGCCGAGTTGCCCGCAAACGCGCAGTTCACGACGTATGCGTCGCTCCCGTGGAATCGAAGCCCACCGTAATACAGTCTTGTCGCGTTGCCTATAAACCTGCAATGGCCTACGACCGAAGCAGAGCCCGAGCACATTGCACCCCCTGCTCCCATGTCTCCGTAGTTCGCAAGGAAGGTGCAACTCTCCAACCTAATCGGATCCTCCCGGGGGTAAGCACGTCTGTACACGCCCCCGCCATGGTCGCTCGCCGAGTTATGCTTGAACACACATCTGGTTATAGTGGGCGAACCTCCCTCAGCGTAGATTCCCCCGCCGAGTGCCAGCGGATTGCCCGATGGTGTGTACTCTGCATTGGCGTTGCCACCTGCTATGGTGAAGCCGTCAATCTTCGCCGAGTTGTCGACCCCGTGGCCGGTAACCACGTGGTAGCTGTTCTCCGACCGCGTTGGCTCGCCCAGTTGATCGTAGGGATCGGCCACGATCAGGTCATTGCCGGCAAGGTCGCCACTGAGTATCGTCTCGTAAACGTCGCTGTCCCTCGCATCATGCTCGGGCCCACCAAGCCCGGCATACCCACCCAGCAGGGCTACGCCGCTGGCAAGCACAAAGCTTGCCTCGCGGTCTCCACTGCCCTCTGGAGCCGCTGAAGACCGATCCGGCCGATAAACACCCTGAGCCACCCGTATCTCATCTGTGGCGACAGAGGCCCTCAGAGCATCCCACAAGTGATTGTAGGCATCTTCCCAGCTCGTGCCATTATTGTCGCCGGTGGCGTCGTCATCAACGTAGATGGTCTTGCCAGCGGTAACAGAAGTGACAACCGACAGGGCAACCAGCGATCCGACAAATATCCGTAACAACATAATCGACTCCTCCAAATTGCTGTTTTCTCAGCATAATCACAATGATGCAACATGGCAGGATCGACACACAACCGCTCCGCGTCATTCGTGGCGTCCCCGCCCACAAGCTTGCTGTATGTTGATTGCCTCAGTAAAGCAGCAAGGCCATGTTGAGTGTTTTTGCCCACTCGGCTGTCACGCGACTCTGAGTCAATCGCTGAGGTCAGGCCGAGTGCCTCATCAAGCTCCCAATACGCAAGCACGCCTGCATCTCTCGTCGCCTCATGTGCGAGACACTGAGACTCGGCGGTGCTTCGGAACCCAACACCCTGCGCTACGGACAGTCCAGACAATCCGGCTTGACTCCCCGACCACTTGGCGGCTCCTTCTGCAGCCAGTTGGTGATTAGGATGTTCAGATCGGTCGGCCCGACGCGGTAGTACCCAGTCTTGGCACTGCCACCTTGGTCGTGCGCGAAGTCGGCACATATGCCGTCTGGCACTGAGTCAATGCCCGGCCCAAGCGGTGGCTCCTTCACAAGCCATGCGCTAATGAGCGTGTTGAGATCGGCGACACCTACGAAGTAGTAACCGGTCTTCTCGCTGCCGCTTGGCATCCCATCGGCATCACCATGACACTGTCTCGGATAGCACCAGCAATTCGGCTTGCCAGCCACAACCCACTCGTTGTAGTCGTCGCGACACGAGGGGTAGCAGTCCACGCCGATCGCCATCGCGTCGTAAACAGTTATGTTGCCGTCTGAGTGGCCATGGGCACTCTGAAAAAGGTTATGGCTGTTGGGATCCGGGGCGCCGGTCTTATCCGAAGCCAGTAACATCATGGTTATCTGGGCATCGACGTCGCCAGTCACTTGGTCTCCTTCGCCATCTATGAAGCCGGGCACGCGATACCCGCCGTAGTCGCCCATTCCAGGATCGAACGGACACCCGTTCTCACCGCAGGTGGACCGAAAGACAAAGGGCACACCCACCAGATCTGACTGGATGAAGACTTCGCTCAGATTTGCCGGTATATTCGTGGCCGGCTCCCCGGGCGGATCGAGGTATTCCCATTGGCCTTTGCTCGGTGGAACGGACCTTACGATCTTCGGCTGAACCGGCTTGTCCGGTTTGAACGTTGCATATCCGAGCCCTGAACGTCTTCTTGCTCCTTCCATACCCAGGTCGAACCCGGCGCGCAGGCCCAGTGTCACGGGTTTGGGCACCTCGATCATTTTCCACGGTGGTGGGGGTGGAAAAGGATCGAAGTCACCCCCAAAGTCCGGAAGATCGGGCAATTCGTCCAACCAGAACCAGCCCAACAGTACAACCCGGTAAAACCGATTAGGGTTAATCGGGATCATTAGTGGCGGATTCCACCCTATGTAGTCCAGTGCGTGAGCGTCGCTTGCGTGTATGGCCACTTCAGTACCTTGACTGACAGAGGGGTCCATAAGATGACCCTGATCATCACTCCAGTGACTCCCTTGACAGTGACCCGTGCCACCACCGCAGTGGGGATCGCCCGTGCACATCACCCCATGACTAAAAGGTACGTTGTTGAGCACGGTATCGTAGTACTCGGCGGGTCCGCATGTGACTTCTCGTCTCTCCGTTTCGAGGTCGTGAGCAGCCCCCGTCTCTGAGAAACGGAAAAGGTCGAGCGTACTGAGATGGAGCGTATGATCCGGGTTGCGGTCCTGTACATCGGTGACGCTGATAAACCCAAGGGCGTGTCCGATCTCATGCGCAGCTACACCGACGAAATCGTGCCTGTTCCAGCGGATTCCATCATTGGGATCGTAATCCCAGTCAAACTCGGTGTTGAACCTGATTCTAGCGTCGACTCCGTCCGGCAGGTCGGCATAAGTCGTATCTGTCCCGGTTCCCAGGCCCAGCGCTTTGGCATTGGCCGTGGTCATTGTGACGTCGTCTTCAGCCCGGTCACCGTTGGTGTCCAATATGTCGACCGACGAAAGGGGCAGCAAGTCTATGGCATCTTCTTCAGCCCCCCGGTATGCCTTGGCGAGCATGGCTGCCCGGACGGTGCTGAAGCTGTGTGTGGTCCGGGCGGAACTCGCGAGTCCCAACGCGCCATCCCAGTCGGTGCCGTCAAAGCTTTCAAAGGCTACGTCGATATTGACAGTTACCGGGTCCCAGAACCGATCCTCCCACCTTTGGGCTGCCCTCTCAAAGGCATTAAACTGTTCGACTGTCATAGGAGTGTCGCCGACATCCGTCAAGGCGATCGTCAGGCCCTGGGCTGCCTCCGGCCGCATCAGCAGCAGGGTCAAGAGGGCCGGCAGAAACAGCCGAAACCTATATCGAACGTTTGCCACTTTGCTTTGCCCAAAATTCTGCGATTTCATTTGTTGCTCCTTTCCATTGGCACAGTATACCCATATCTCCAACGCACGTGGTGTTCGCAGAGTAACGTGTATACGTGGTGTCCTCGGGTGCCATTCGGCGTTTCTCCTCCAGAGACCTCATGTCACGCACGTGGCACATCGTAGTGACTTCTCAGTCCTTGTTCAAGGGAAATCTTCTCTATCCAGCGAATATACAGGAAATGCGGTGCAGGGACCAACCCCCGGGTGGGACCCGGCGAAGTCTCGCGACTACAGCGGATTGTCCTTGTGGATTGCGCAGCAGTCTCTGTGCAAGTATTTGTTGCCAACGGATTTATCTGCAAGCCGTCACCCGGTCTGCCGTTGCCTACTGTGCGGGGGACAGCACAGCCACGAAGCCGCCATACTCACCCATCCGCACCGTCACCGTGTCACCGGCTCTGACGGGCCTGGTTCGGCAGGTAGCTCTGACAGATCGTTGACCTCCACGTCATTGGAGTCGAAGTCGCCGTCCGAAGCGACTGCGAGTCCATCCTGAAGGTGCTTGTACGCATCGGCCCAGCTTGAACCGTCACCTTCGCCGGTGGCGTCGCCATCGACATAGATGATCCTTGCTGAGGCGAGTGTACAGCTAATACCGACCAGTAGCAGCAACACGGGAAGTCGTGCTCTTGCGCTGAGCATATTCTTCCTCCCCTCACCAAGACTCTCTGCCCACAGGGGCCCGACCTCTCTCAGATTTGTGGACGAGGTCTAATAGAAAGCACTTCCATTCGCACAGGTCCGGCAACTATTATTGCGTATAGAATAAGGATGTTCAAAGGTCAAAATCGGGTTTGCGGCGATTCCATAATGGTGTGTCGTTACACGTGGGAACGTCTTTCCTTGGGCGGGCAGGCCGTCACACTGTATGACGACTCAGTTTCTCTTCGCAAATTCCGTCAAGTTCGAGGAGGGTGTGCTCCAGATTCTTCCTATGCTCTTCGATCTTATCAGGGCCGGCCCTTCGCGGGACCTCGGTTGGCTCGGCGAAAGCCATGTGGACCCGGCCGAAACATTTTGGGAGTATGAACCTGTCCCAACTCTTGAGGACTCGTTTGCGGCTGGCGTCATAGCTGACAGGAATGATTCTGGCGCCGGTCAGTTGGGCGAGTCTGATTACGCCTTGGTTTGCCTCAAAGGCCGGGCCTCTCGGGCCGTCCGGTGTCACAACGATATTGTATCCGGCGGAGAGCTTTCCAGCGAGGCTGCGTATCGCCGCTCGTCCACTCCTGCTTGAGGAGCCCCTGACCACATCCAATCCGAGCTTATGAGCCAGTGCCGTCCCATAGTCACCGTCGCGGCTCATACTGACGAGTATAGTGAGCTTGCGCTCTCCTGAGACTTTGATAGCACGATAGGCGAGATAGAAGAGCCTGCTGTGCCAGAGGGCGAAGATATTGCCGCCCTTGCCGAAGTATGCATCGAGAATGTCCGACCTGGTGATAGATAGCTTGTTCGAGCCGCAGACAAACCGCAGAAACAGGTTGCCAAGAAAAGCAAAAACTTTCGTCAGAAGATTATGCATAGTTGTAGGTATACCCCAGACAGCTCAAGGGTATCACATTTTACCTCACTCGCTCATAATGTGGACCCAAAACCGGACATTTTTGTGCTTCCAGCTTTTCTGTTCGAGAGGACCAATGTCCCCCCGGTCGGTAGCGTCACCGCGAGCCACGCGGTAAGAGTGTAACGGGGTTGGGGGATTCTGTAAAGAGCTTCGGCAGCCAAACCGGTCGTCGGGACCGCGTGGCACCAGAATCCGGCTGCCAACGCCCTTGTGCTTGGCAAAGAAGCAACGGTAGCTCTTAAGTCATAACCGTGACCACAAGCCGATACCAGCTACTGGAGTTTTTCTTGAAGTTGTCCCAGCACAGCCCGTATCGCCGTGATCTGAGTCTTCAGGTCGGTTACCTGTCGGGCCTGTAGCTGCAGTTGAGCGTTGAGCTTGTCGATCTGCGCCTGAGCCTTTCTGGCGTCGGCAAGGGCCGCATCACGCGCCGACTTGAGTTCGTCGACCTGCGTCTGCAACTGACCTCGCGACGTCACAAGATCTTCAACTCGCGTCTGCAGCGCATCGCGTGAGGTAGCTAGTTCTTCAGCCTTGCTCTGCAACTGGGCTCGAGCCTCTTCGAGTTGGCTGAGCCGTCGCTGCTGACCACTGCGAGCCTCCTTTACCTCAGCAAGTTCGGACTCTGTTCTGTCAAGTGATTCAGAGAGCTTGGCCACATCCGTCTTGAGGGCATCTCTTTGGCGCTCTGTCGCCTGCAGGGCACTCTTGACTTGCTCGAGTTCGGCCTTTTGCTTCTTGCTGCCGGTACAACCAGGCAGCGCTAGCAAACCACCGGAGACAAGTAAGAAGATAACGGCCAATTTCCACTTCATCATTCCGATCCTCCTTTCCGTTTCGGTCATGCGAAGCCGAAACTGTTGGAATCATGCACTTTCCTACCGCTTGGCCGGATCAGATAGCTGTCGACTCAGATAGACGAGAGCCTCCTCCAAGCTTGAGCTTCGACGCGGTAGAAGATAATACCGCAGAACTGTGCATGCGCCAAGAGTATTTTATCTTCAGCGGCAAACTGCTGTGAGCAAAGGCTTTAGGCTACGCCCTGATCTGGGGGCGATTACACCTTCACCGGTGGTATCTTGATTCCAAGGTGATTCTGTAGTTTGCCGCGCATACGTTTGGCCACTTCAGGGAACTGTCTTATGACATTCTTGGTCTGCTCTGGGTCCTTCTTCAAGTCATAGAGGCACGGTCCTTTGCCCCGGTCGTTGCCCCTGATATGCTGGAAGTAGTGCCAGTCGAGATTGTGAATCGCCCCGAACCTATTGAAGACAGTATGGACGTTGTCGTGTATCGAAGGCTCCTGGTTTGTCACCAACTTCCACATGTTCTGCCCGTCCATGTTCTTGTAGTCGTCAAGTCCGAGCAGGGGCAGGAAAGTCGGCATAAAATCAACGGCGCTGACGAGTCCGTCGATGCGTTTTCCGGCGAACTTCTTATCCGGGTGTCTGATGATCAACGGAATGCGAGTCACACAGGCGTTGAGAAGCGCGGGAGTTTTCTGCACACAGCCCAACTCGCCGAGGTGGGTGCCGTGGTCTGTTGAGAATACAATGATCGTGTCGTCCATCAACCCAAGCTGCTGAACGCCCTTGAGGAGCCAGCCGATGCAGCGGTCGCTAAAAGTCACCTCCGCTGCGTAAAGATCCCTGATGATGGGCAGATCGTCGGGGCGGATGTCGGCGTTTCTCACTCCGTATCCGAACAGGTATCTTTCGTAGGGATATTCATCCCGGTATATTTTCTGGAAGCTCGGCGGGGCATCCCACGGCTCGTGAGGGTCGAACATGTCAATCCACAGCATAAACGGCTTGCTGCCGACGTTTTGCTCGAGCCAGTACATGGCCTCGCGACACGACTGGGCACAGAAGTAATCTCGCTCACTCTTCCTGTCCTGAGTATTCATCAGATACTGCCGCATATTTGTATCGTAGCGCTCGTTCCACAGGTGAGCCGGCATGTGCTTTTTCGGGTCGAACTTATCCTTCGGGCCGCTTCTGTATCTATCTGTTTCCTGTCCGCGGACCCAGTGCCAGCAATCAAAACCTCGGTGGAAATTGTAGTTGGCCTTGAAGTGGTGATACGTATCCACAATAAAACCTGTAGTGAAACCGTGTTTGCCCAGGACCTCGGCAAAGGTTATGTCAGTATCGCTGAGGGGCTCCCATTTTGAGGCGGGAAGGACGCTCTTTCCCGTGTGATATACTCTTCGACAGGGAATAGTGGGCAGGCCCTCGGCGTTGGCATTTGTAAAGACCACGCTCTGTCGCGCCAGCTTGTCGAGATACGGCGTCTCCACGCGAGTGCTCCCATAGCAGCCGAGATGATCGGCACGCCACGTATCTGCTATTATGACGATCATGTTGAGACCGTTTGGCTTGGCGGTCTTGGGGATGCGTGGTGTCTGCTTCTTGGAGCTTTTCAAGTCGCCAGTCCAGACGGGCATCTTTGACTGATCCTTCTTCGTCTTCTCGGCGGCGCCGGCAAGCAAGCCGGTCGAACCTATTGCCGCGACCGTTCCAATGAAACGTCTGCGAGTGACCAAGTTTCCGGTCTTCTCGACAGGGTATGGACGTGCCTGTTTTCGGGGGCTGTCCTGTTCGTCTGACATGGTCTCTCTCCTGCCAAAAAGGGTCGCATCGATTCCCGCTTCTCGGGGCCAAACGCTGCGCAGCATTACCGCGGAACAGTTCAGGCGTGTCATACCTTCGCGGGCGTGGGCCGCGCCTTCGTTGAAGCAACTTTGGCCACCGCCTTGATACGAGCCTTAGTCGGCCGGGGCTTTCCACGAGCGCCGATCGTGACACTGGTACCTAACGAGCGCCACTTCTTGTATCGGTTCTCGAGAAGATTCTCCATCTTCGTGCGCTTAAGGTCGGCCAGAGTCTTGACGGTGTACCTCTCGACACTGTGAACGACATCGTGGACATTGCGGTGCGCACCTCCGACCGGCTCGGGGATTACTGCGTCGATGAGCCCCAATTTAAGCAAATCCGTGCTGGTCAGTTTCAGGGCCTGCGCAGCGTCGGCCGCCTGCGAGCCATCGCGCCAGAGGATCGCGGCACAGCCTTCAGGCGAGATCACCGAGTAATACGCAAACTGCAGCATCGCGAGCCTATCACCTACGCTGATACCGAGGGCGCCGCCGGAGCCACCTTCACCGATGCAAATGCTGACTATGGGTACTCTTATGCGTGACATCTCCATGAGATTGACTGCTATTGCCTGTGCTTGGCCACGCTCTTCGGCGCCGATGCCCGGATAGGCACCCGGTGTATCAACGAATGTGACAATCGGAATGCCAAACTTCTCGGCGAATTTCATCTTGGCAAGTGCCTTGCGGTAACCTTCCGGATTGGGACATCCGAAGTTGCAGTCGACCTTCTCCTTTGTGGTCTTGCCTTTGTTTTGACCGATGACCATCACCTTTTCTCTGCCGATTCGGCCAAGACCGGTGACGATAGAGCGGTCGTCACCGAAGCACCTGTCACCGCGCAGCTCCCGGAAACCCTTGACCATGAGGTTGAGGTAGTCGCTCAGGAGCGGTCTATCGGGATGGCGTGCTACCTGGACTGTTTGCCAGGCCGTCAGATTCGAGTAAATGCGTTTCAACTCGGCGACGCGCTCTCGCTGCAGCCTACGAATCTCGGCGGAATAGTCGATACCCTTGGTCGAGCCAAGCCCGCGAAGCTCCTTCACTTGGTCGTCGAGCTCCGCCACCTTTTGCTCGAAATCCAGGTAACCGCCGTTATTTGGGCTAATGTTCTGGCTTGGCATTTTGCCTGTCAGCGTACCCCACTCAGCCATACGGTCAACTGCACTCGTACGAACCAAAGGAGAGTGTGTTCATAAAAAACCTGCCCACAAACGGTGGGCGGGACATCCATTTCTCTTTGCTATATCCGGTGGCAATTTCCACTGAGGTGAGAATATTAGCATTTTACCGGGCCAAATGAAAGAAAAAAATTGACATCACAGGTGCGCCAAAGTACCTTTTAGTCGAGTTTATCCTGAGGATCGTATTCATAACATCTTGGCCGTGAAAGAGTTACGACAAGCAACTGTGATTGGACTTGGTCTTCTGGGCGGCTCTGCCGCGCTGGCGGTTTTGCGTAGTTTTCCACGGGCGAAGGTGGTGGGTTACACGCACCGTGCGGCGACCCGGCGAAAGGCCAGGCAACTCGCGGTCGCCACCGAGGTCGTCGACGACATGGTCCGGAGCGTGTCCCAAGCGCAACTTGTTATCTTGGCCACGCCGATACGCACCTTCGACGGTATCTTCTGCGAGATTGCGGACGCGCTGCCGGCCGGTTGTATCGTGACGGATGTCGGTTCTACCAAGGTGTTGCCGCACCGCTGGGCGGCCAAGCGGCTCCCGAAGACGGTGCACTACGTTGGCTCGCATCCGATTGCCGGCTCGGAACAGAGGGGTGTCGAGTTTTGCAGAGATGACCTCTTCGAGCAAGAGGCGTGCATCTTGACCACGACAAAGACGAGCAACCGTGCGGCGGTGCAGATGCTGAAGGAGTTTTGGGTTAAACTCGGCTGTTCGGTGACGGTGATGAAGCCCGCCGAGCACGATAGGATCTTTGCCAACGTAAGTCACCTGCCCCACGTGACAGCGGCGGCATTGACAAACGCCAACAACGATAGGGAGTTGAGATTCGCCGGAAAGGGTTTCATGGATACGTCGCGGGTGGCATCGGGACCGGCGAACATCTGGACAGACATACTGCTGACAAATCCGGACAATGTAACGAAAGGCATCGACAGAATCACGGCTGAGCTGTCAAAGCTGAGAGAAGCCATCAAGGGCGAGAAAAAGGAACAGATTGAGAAACTGCTGGAGAAGGCAAGATGCAAACGTGCCAAGCTGATAAGCTACAAGATGAGAAAGAAGGAACTGACGTAGTGAGACAGTGGCGTTTTGAGGTGTTCAACCGGTCCGGCTTTCCGGATGTCCACGGCGGCCAGGTCTTGGAGGACATCAAGGAGCTGGGCATAAGTTCGGTTGAGGCGGTTCAGTCGGCCAGAGTTTATTTGATCGAGGCTGATTTCGAAGAGGGCTTCGCCCAGCGCGTCGGGAGGGAGCTTCTGACGGATCCTGTCTGCGAGCAGCACTATATAGGCAGAAGCGGTGCTCCGGCGGGTCTCGCCAGAGCGACGCTGATCGAGGTGCATCTAAAGAGCGGTGTCACCGACCCCGTGGCCGAATCGGTGATGACCGCCATCGCGGATATGGGGGTCAAGGCAAAGCACGTTCGCACGGCGAGGAAATACGTCCTGCTCGGGGAAATCAGCACGAGCCAAGCCGATACAATCGCAAAGAAGATCCTTGCCAATGATTGCATAGAAGACGTCGTGATCGGCGACGAGGCCGAACCGCCGAGCCCGCACCTGAAACCTTACGAATTGAACCTGGTACACTGGCCCATACGCGAGCTCGACGACGACGGACTGGTTGCGCTGAGCAAGGAAAAGGATCTGTTCCTGAACCTCGTCGAGATGCAGACAATCCAGAAGCACTACCAAGAGCTTGGCAGAGAGCCTACGGACGTTGAGTTGGAGACATTGGCGCAGACATGGAGCGAGCACTGCGTTCACAAGACGCTCAAGAGCTCCGTGGATATGACCGTCGATGGTGAACAGATACACTTCGACAATCTGCTCAAAGAGACGGTCTTCAAGGCGACCGAGCAGCTCGGCAAGGAGTGGTGCATCTCGGTCTTTGCCGACAATGCAGGTGTAGTGGAATTCGACGAAGATTCGGCGATATGTTTCAAGGTGGAAACCCACAATCACCCGTCGGCCCTCGATCCCTACGGCGGATCGGCCACGGGCATCGGCGGCGTGATTCGCGATCCGATGGGAACGGGGCTCGGAGCGAGGCCCATAGCAAACACGGACATCTTCTGCTTTGGAGAGCCGGATAAGAAGCTCGAAGATATCCCGAAGGGCGTGCTGCACCCGAGAAGGATAATGAAGGGCGTCGTCGCGGGCGTGCGCGACTACGGCAACCGGATGGGGATTCCCACGGTCAACGGGGCGATCTACTTCGATGACCGGTACTTGGGCAACCCACTGGTGTACTGTGGCAACATCGGCATAATGGACAAGAGCAAGTGCTTCAAGAATCCGCAGAGCGGCAATCTCATTGTCATGGTCGGCGGCCGAATAGGCAGAGACGGAATACACGGCGCAACTTTCTCCAGCGGGCAAATGACGCATGAGCACGAGACAGTGTTTTCGCACGCCGTGCAGATAGGCAATCCAATCACGGAAAAGAAGATGCTTGATGTGCTGGTCCAGGCAAACGAGGCCGGGCTCTACGAGGCGATTACCGATTGTGGGGCCGGCGGCCTCAGTAGCGCCGTCGGAGAGATGGGACAGAACCTGGGGGCGGAAGTGGACCTGGAAAAGGCCCCCTTGAAATACGCAGGCCTCAGCTATACCGAAATCTGGATCAGCGAGGCTCAAGAGAGAATGGTCGTCGCGGTCAAGCCGGAGAACTTAGCGGCCATAACCAAGATTTTCGACGATGAGAATGTTGAGTCTACGGTGGTGGGCAGATTCACCGACGACAAGAAGCTGAGGTTGCGCTACAACGGCGAGCTTGTAGGTGAGCTCGACATGGAGTTTCTGCACGAGGGCGTGCCGAAGTACTCTCGCAAGGCGCTCTGGGTAAGTCCCAAGCTCACCGAGCCGAGCCTGCCCGAGAAGGACAACTATAACGATGAGCTTCTGCAAATCCTCTCGTCGTACAACGTTGCGAGCAAGGAATGGGTGATTCGTCAATACGATCATGAGGTTCAGGGCGGTTCGGTCGTCAAGCCGCTGATGGGTGTGGCCAACGACGGTCCAAGTGATGCAGCTGTGATACGACCGAAGTTCGATTCCGACAGGGGCCTGGCGATTAGCTGCGGAATGAATCCGGTGTACGGTGACATCGATCCATATTGGATGGCGCTGGCGGGGATCGACGAGGCGATACGGAATATCGTGTGCGTCGGTGCTCAACCGGACAGGATTGCTCTGCTGGATAACTTCTGCTGGGGAGACTGCACCAAGCCTGAGACATTCGGCCCGTTGGTGCGAGCGGCCCAGGCCTGCTACGATGGGGCGATGGCCTTCGGGGCGCCATTCATCTCCGGAAAAGACTCGCTGAATAACGAATTCGCCTGTGAGGACGGGACGACGATATCCATCCCCTCGACCCTGCTGATAAGCGCGATTTCAATGGTCGATGACGTGAACAAGTGCGTGACGATGGACGCCAAGAAAGCGGGTAATTTGCTCTTCGTTGTCGGCGAGACGAAGAACGAGCTGGGAGGATCACACTACTACAAGATCAAGGGCCACAGCGGGGCAAACGTCCCGAAGGTGGATCTTGGCATGGCCCCAAGAATAGCCCGGGGCATATCCAGGGCGATAGCGGGGTCGGTGGTTGTCAGCTGTCACGACTGCTCTGAGGGTGGCCTGGCCGTGGCGCTTGCGGAGATGGCGTTTGCCGGCGGACTTGGTATCGAAGCGGACTTGCGTGGTCTGCCGGCGAGCAAGGACTGCTCGCGAACGGATGCGCAGTTGTTTAGCGAATCGAACAGCCGTTACGTGGTGGAGGTCGAGCCGGACAAGTACGATGCCTTCGCCAAGCTGATGCTGAACCTGCCGTTCGGGCAGATTGGCAAGATCACGGACCAGAAAACACTTCTAATAAGAGAAGAAGATGGCACGCCGGTTGTTGAGGCGGACATCGACTCGCTGAAACAGGCGTGGCAAAAGACGTTCGATTGGTGAAAATATTTGGTTCAATTCTGCAGAAATGCGGGTGATGTTCGTTACTTGAGTATTCGGATTTTTGGTGTTGTTTGGAGTTTAGTAATTCGACATTAGGATTTGCGCGGGGCGTGACATGGCAGAGGTAAGAGCAGTCGTATTACGTGCAGCGGGTATAAACTGCGACATGGAGACGGAGCACGCGCTTGAGCTGGCAGGAGCTGAGGCCAAGCGGGTGCACATAAACAAGATCATTGCGGACAAGAGTTCGCTGGACGATTATCAAATCCTGGTATTTCCCGGCGGGTTCAGCTACGGCGACGACGTGGCGGCGGGTAAGATTCTCGCAAATCAGGTTATGCACCATCTTCGAGAGGCCGTACGGAAGTTCATAGACGACGGCAAGCTCGTCCTGGGAATCTGCAACGGCTTTCAAGTGCTGGTCAAGGCCGGAATCCTGCCTGGAGCAACAAATGGCGAGTCGCAAACCGCGAGCCACGATTCACGAGTCACGATTACCTACAACGACAGTGGCAAATTCGAGGACAGGTGGGTGTATCTGGCCCCGCAAACGGACAGGTGTGTCTTCATTGAGCCGGGCAGACAGATATATCTGCCGATCGCCCACGCTGAGGGCAAGGTCGTCACCCGCGAGCCGGCCGCCTTGGAGGAGTTGAAGTCGGAGCGGCACGTCGCGTTCAAGTACGTCGATAAGGATGGCAAAGAAGGTGACTATCCCGTCAATCCCAACGGCTCGACCGATTCGATAGCCGGGCTGACCGATACTACCGGTCGTGTCCTGGGGCTTATGCCGCACCCCGAGCGGTTCGTGAGGCCGACCCAGCACCCGCACTGGTCTCGCCTCGAGGGCGAAGCAGACGGCGATGGAATGACCATCTTCAACAACGCCGTCAAGTACGCGCGCGAGAATCTGTGACGGCCGTGGGACTCGCCGGGCGCCGAGGATGAAGTCAAGAGGCTGCTGGACGAGTAAAGGAGTGTATGACATGAGTAGGTTTGTGACCAGTTTTGCGATCGTCGCGACTTTTCTGAGCAGCTGCACTCTTGCTGCCAATAAGTGGACGGTTTCATCGCCCGGTGGCAACGTAGCGATAGCCGTGCAATTGGCGAATGAGGGTTGTCTGCGCTACGAAGTCACGTGTGACGGCAAGACAATAGTGGCATCTTCGGCGCTTGGGTTGATCCGTGAAGATGAGCGTTTTCTTGACGATCTGACCTTTGTCTCGGCGAGCAGGACCAAGGCCATCGATGAAACCTACACAATGCTCCGCGGAAAGCGCAGAATCTGCCGCGACCGGGCCAACGAGCAGATGCTAAAATTCAAGAACGCCAACGGTGCACAGATTGAACTGATCTTGCGGTCTTACGATGACGGTGTCGCCTTTCGCTATAGATTCGGCGAGCAGAGCAGCAAGATATACACAATTGTTCGAGAAGTGACCGAGTTTGCTCTGCCCCGTGACGGCCGCGTGTGGATGCACCCGTACGACGAAGCTACTGAGTACACGCCGGCCTACGAGACATACTACGTTGACGCAGCGAAGGTGGGGACAACCTCTGTCAAGAAGGCCGGCTGGGCCTTTCCTGTTCTCTT
>CP070675.1:2193189-2209755 GCA_020352215.1 Phycisphaerales bacterium | reverse complement strand
ATGGCTATCCTTATGCCGGCACTTGGCAGAGCCCGAGAGCAAGCCAGGACCGTGGTTGAACTCAATAACGTAAAGCAGTTGTGCCTGGCGATGAATATGTATTGCGATGAGAACGATGACCGCTTCCCCGCGGCAGAAGATTGGCCGGATGCCCTCGCCCCTTATCTCGGCCACAGGGAGAAAGTCCTCACTTCGCCCTTCGATTGCAGTGGGGGTCGGGCTTTTGCGATGAACGCACAATTGAACGAACGGCGTATCCGCAAAATCGAGCAGCCTCACCGAACCGTCCTTATCTTCGAGGCACGGTTTGGAAGCCCCCCCGCCGGCGGCCGAGAGCTACTACCCCGCCGGCCCCGAGGACGCAGAGGATATGTCATCGGGTTTGTGGACGGCCACGTGGAGGTTGTCCGACCGGGACGAATCCATCAGTTGATCTGGAACCCGTCGACACAGCCGTTCGAAACCTACTGATGCGCACGATGGAAAAGCCCCACTGGGATTAGCGCCCGCCCAGAGAACGCGCCCTGCCTGTCCCAAGCGGGGTCGAGGGAAGTCAAGCCTAAATGAGCTGCCATCGACATGGCAAATCACTTCACCATCCTCTTAAGTTCTTCCACCGCTCTTTCCAAAACGACGTCACGCTTGGCAGCAATGTCAGCCGGGGCCGGACATATCTCCACATCCGGAATGACTCCGACTCCGACGAACTCGCGCCCATCCGGATACGTGTCACGCTTTGTGCAGATGCGTGCCCCTCCACCTGCGGGAAGACTCATATGGAGCGGCTGACCTGTGGAACCCGCGGTTCTGCCCCCTACTACCCTTGCCCTCTTGCTTGCGTGCAAAGCCACCGCGAAATCTTCGGCAGCGCTGAAGGTCCCTACGCCGGTTAAAACGACGACTGGTCCAAGGAACGGGTCTTTCTCTCGTGGCTCAATAATATCCGGCTTACCTTCGTACCATTTTTCCTTCCTTCCCCAGGCACGGAAAGCAGGCATATACTGGCGGGTCTGCCAGGAGGTTCCACTTATGGGCCTTTCTATCAGCAAAGAGACAATGCGAAATGCAATGTCGCTGTCTCCTCCGCCATTTTCTCGAACATCTATGACCAGCCCTTTTGCCTTTTGAATTTGCTCAAAGACACCTTTGAATTGCTCCACCGCCGATTCGTTCCCAAAAGTCGGGAGGTTCACATAAACAAGCCCGTGGTCAAGCTTCTGGAATACAAAACCTTTGAGCTGTCGGCCGGGAATTGCCCCGCGTCGCTTGAGTCTAACCTGCCTTTCCGTACCGTCGAGCCCACAGACGGTTAGCACTGCAACTGATTTGTACTCGCCGCACAAAAGTCTCGGAAAAGCCTCCAGGTCCCTGGATTGGGGCGTCGATGCGGAGATGTACGGATATAAGTCTTCTTGGAGGATCTCACTAACTGTCCGGCCGTCAATCCGCGTGATTTCTTCTCCCGGCCTCAAATCAGCCCCGGCGAGTTCTTGGCTCAATTCCGGCGACTTGGACTCCTCCGGCAGCATTACATCCTCAATGATGGCTTTGCCCGAGATGCCGCGAACGCGAATCGCAGGGCAGAACAACGGATCGTCACTGGGGCCCCACACCTCCGTATGCCCATCCTTCAGCAGAGCTGCGCACTCCCTTAATAGATCAAAATACTCGTAAGTGGTTTGCGCACCCTGAATCCTGGGCAGATAGTCAATGAGCACTTGATCCCAGTCGAGCTCCGGAACCTGGTGGAAGAACGCGAAGTTGTACTTGACCTCGCTCCAGAATCGCACAAAGCCGGCTATCCGCTCCGTCTCGGTGACTTCCGGCGGAAGATGCCAGTTGGCGGATCTTCCTCCCATCGCCATCCGGTTCTTTAGTGCGAGATTGCGCTCGTCGCGGTTCCTTGCCTTGTCCGTTGAAATGACCAAGTCAATTGACAAGACGTCATCCCTGAGCTTCCACTTCATTATCGCTGCACACGGCAAGCCACCCAATTGACGGATATTGCCTGTGCGTCTGCGGAAATTCGTGCTCGAACGCTCCAGAAAAACACCGGCCCTGTCGAGTCCGTACACCCAAATCCCGCCGTCACTTGCGGGATAGATCAGAAATTCGGCAATGTCGTAGTAATTCTCATCAACGCTGAACCGTACGGCCTGCCCGACCCTCACCTCTACGTGGACGTCCGTATCGATCTTGTATCGCTCTCGTAGGCGCACCCTGGCCCGAACCTCAGCGATCGGAGGAATTTGAGCGCACTCGGCATCCCCAATCGCAATCACAAAGCTCAAGAGAACTACAGAACCGACGAGAATACATTCTGTCGATCTTCTTCGTCTTTGCCCTGACATGACCGGTTCCCTTCCAAGAAGTGACCGGGATTCACCTTATTGGTAGACGGCATGACAGGCATTTTGTTACAGCAAATATCTGAAAAAAGTGGAAAGATCCACTCTTGGCCAAATGACGCATCACTATCCTCGAATCAGAGAGAAGCCGTCACAAGCCCGGCCAAGTCTCACATCCTGTTGCCGCCGCCTACATAGAGCACCTGCCCGGTTATCCAATCCGCCTGCTTGGAGGCGAAGAACACGACCGCGTTGGCGATATCTTCCGGTTTACCCAATCTTCTCAGCGGGTAGGTCTTGGCAAGATCTGCCGCCATCTCAGGCGGCAGCCATCCTGTGTTCACCGCGCCGGGCGAGACTACGTTAACCGTTATCCCGTACGGGCCCAGCTCAACGGCAGCGGCTCTGGTGTAGCTCTCGGCTGCGTACTTGCTGGCATAATAGGAGACAACCTCCGAGTAACCCGGCGCGCCGTCGCTGCTGATATTGATGATGCGCCCCCGGGTAGCCTTCCTGGCAATATGGCGCTTTGCGAATTCAGCCATCATCAGCGCAACCGCCCGACTGTTCACGTCAAAATGTCTGTCATGAGATTCCGCGGTGACCGTCACCTTGGGAAATTGATCCGCAAACAACGGTTGCTCCTGTAGCTCACTTTCCGGGACAAATGTGTCACAACTACTGTAGGCTGCGTTGTTGACCAGGATATCGACCTCGCCGAAACGTTCTGCCGCTTGGTCAAATAGCGCCCCGATATTGTCGGGATTCGCAAGATCGGCCTCAACGGCACAGCATTCACCGCCGGAGTCCCGTATTGCCTCCACGACATCGTCCGCTGACTTCGTCTGCATCTTGTAGTAGTACGCCCTGCCCGGCGTCGTCGCCCTCTCGGCTTCTGCCTCGCTGATATCGCCCTGACCTTCTCCAGCGAACCGGTAGTAGTTGATGAGCACCTTCGCGCGTTGCTTCGCAAAAGCCGCTGCAATCCCTGCCCCGATCCCGTGATTGGCACCGGTGACTATCACAACTTTGTCCTTGAGACCTGTGTCGATCATAACTATGGACCTCCCACTTGGTTGTTTGCGTTGCCGTGCGGCACCCGGACAAAGACTCAAAAGTTAGGACTAAGAACCGCTGATCCCGCCCGCACAGTCTCTGGGCCAACCGACTCTTTCAGGTGCCCTGCCTATTCTCTCCGGCTCTTCTCCTGGGTAGCCAGAAGCCCGTGTTCTTCCTGTATTCTTCGTATGCCTGTCCGTAACGAATGGCCAGATCCCGCTCCTCCGCCACGCACATGTATATCCAGGCGGGAATATAGAGCAACGAAAACAACAGCAGGAAAGGACTGTGCAGAACAAAAGCGATGGCGAACCACAACGGCAGCTCTCCAGCCGCCTGCGGATGCCGAATCTTGCGATATATCCCCTGATACATCCCGTGCTCCTTCTTGGGAGCCATGGTCTCTTCGCCCGCATCTCTGATTCCCAGCCACATCAGATACCCCGATGGGACCCCGATGACCGCTGCAAGAACCAACGATACCCACCAGTCCCAGGGAAACGTTCTCGGCAAACCCATCGGCAGCGGATACAGCGTATATAGAACGAAGTTGGCCAGGATAACGAACATGAACACGCTGGAAATGACACGATAGCGCCCGCAAGCCGCGTAGGCAGCTTCGCCTACCTTCTTCTCCAAGGCTGCAGGACCGGCGCTTCTGATATAGAAATACAGTGCCAGACAAGAAGATATTACCAGCACAATGAAGTTCAGATATGCCAACATCACTTTGCCTTTCCAGAAGCGTGGCGGCCAAATCCATCAACACCGCTGAAATAATAACAGGTGGGTCCAGCCTCCGCAAATGCAAACGAACGGCCACAGCTCTGCCATGCGCCGCCGTCCGCAACATACGGGGCCCGGACATTTTCGGTCGCGAGTTTTCGACTCTAAGTTCTGAGAGCCAATCCAGATCTTTCTCGAAGAGCACTTCGCACCGGTTCTGTTGCTCTGCCGCCCGGCATGGTCTATGGCCACATGAATCGCAGCGGTCTGGATAACCGAGAAGCAAACTCCCGTCCCGCAGCCGTATCGCAAAACCTCCGCAACCGCGAGAAGAGAAAGACAAGAACTCACTTAAAGACATAAAGGCCTTGAATGGGACAAAGTGCAAGGAAAGTGGAAAGCAAGAGTTCGGGTAAACGGCCGGAAGATACCTCGGCTTTGCGACCCAGATCGCCGCCCCCCGCGGCTACGACACCGCCGCTAAGAAATGCCACGGCGAATTCACAGCCCCGAACTTCGCCGGCTGAGACCTCGCTATTGTGAAGGAGTAACTCCGAACTCGCTCCATCCCGTTTTATTCCTTGACGCGGCCTGAGTCCGGCGTATTATGGCGAAAAAAGCTTTTTGAGGCCCCGCTATGAGAAGCAATTGTATGCTTGCCGGTCTCGGAGTTCTCGTCACCCTCTGCGGCTGCGCCAATCGCCTGACAGCCCGCCGACAGGATCGTTTGTCGCTGGCCCACAACGTCTACTTCACGCTAAACGACAACTCGGCCGCCGCCCGGGCAAAGCTCGCAGAGGATTGCTACAAATACCTTAGCAAGCATCCCGGCGTCACCTTCTTCGCCGCCGGTGATATCGTCGAGTCACACAATCGCGACGTCAACGTCCGTGACTGGGATGTCGGCGTACACATCGTCTTCAAAAGCAAAGAGCACCACGACCTCTATCAGCAGGCCCCCGACCACCACAAGTTCATCGAAGAGAACAAACAGAACTGGAAAGCCGTCCGCGTCTTCGATACCTACATCAAGTGACAAGGTTCACGGGCTACCCTGCGTTATATATAAGGTGGGTCTTGCCCCACCACCTTCCCTCTAAATCATCCACCAGTGCCCAGGACTGATGGTCGGCGGCTTCGCGGATCGCCGGTCTGGCAGGGATTTGAGAAGCTCTTTGGCCTTGTTTCCTATCGCCTGTGATGCAAGTTCAACGTTGCGCCTGCCGACTTGCATTGAGGCATGTTTGCGGGGGTCGAGTCCGCCGATACCATCGGGCGCCTTCATATTGGGGGCGAGAGGGCCGTCGCCGAGAGTAGAGATGTCAACAAGATCAGGATAGAAGAACATCATGTCGGATGTCTCCCACTTGGCCGCGTGGTCGGTATTGGATTCGGGGCCGTGACTGAGCGTTATCTCCCACAGCCCCATCCCCGCAACCGTTCCATCGGCCACAACAGGTTCAAGGGCCTTGTTGATCATATCGATCTGTCCCTGGACGTTGTGACCTGAGACACCCATGATTACTCTGAACCCGGTGTTCTTGAGCCGCTCAAACAGCGACGTGAGAACCGGCACCAGCAACTTCTGGCCGAACCCCTCATGGAAGTACACCGGCGGATACACTGCCCCGCCGAATCGCTCGGCCGTCTTGACAAGAATCCCGTGGGCCTTGAGCGCATCGGTGCCGAGCGGCAGGTGCCTGCCGTGCCACTCGATCGGCCCAAACGGCACATAAGCCACGGGAAAATCCCGGATGGCCTTCTCCAGCTGACCCGGCCGCATGAATTGCATCTGCACCGCAGCAGACAAGTCTTTCTCCAGCTTCTCCGCGTTGTCACCCGCGTGAGCCGCATGCTCATCGAGGGCGCAACACACACTCAATGCCGCCGCCGACCGCACAAAATCTCGACGAGATATTCCGCTGTGCGCCGACTGTCCTTGTGACTTTTCTTCTTTCATATTCCCACTCCTTTCAGATATGTCTTACCATTCTATCGAATGACAAAGCTCACCAGCCGGCGCCTTTGGCACACAGACGTCATCCCGAGCACGACCGACGAATCTATGGAGAAAGTCATTGCGAGCAAAGCGACACTATCTCCACCCCCATTATCAATCGGAAGTAATCAAGAATCAATACTTGTCATCCGCGGAGTTGACCGGGATGATGACCGGGTTTTATCGCGACTTTTGGGGACTCGGCAGATGGCCGTTCTTCTCTGATCCTTGGCTACTTCTCAAGCAGCTCGGCCCAAACGGGCTTGCCTCACGTGAGGACCACGACCACCTCAGGACGCCCACTTTAGTATGAGTTTCTTGCCGGAATGGGCGCACTCCCTCAGGTAAAGGTTGATCAGATTCTGGTAAGGGATCCCCGTTTCTTCGGCCAGGCCCTTGAAGTACTCGATCACATCCACGCCAAGCCTTAGTGTCACCTGCTTCTTCAGCCCCTTGGCGTGGGGATTCTTACGCCCCTTCATCTTCGAAAAATCATATTCTTTTCTCATGGTTTTCCCCGAGTATACGCTTTTTGTTCTTTCTTAGTCGCTCTCCTCGCAGAGATGATCCCAACCTCTGAACCCTTCTTGTGTAGAGAATAACAGACAACCAAAACGCGGAGCCGGTAGCTGACCCCTACCATCAAGAATCTGTCCTCGCGCTTCGCGTGCTCCGGATCGAAGAACTCGATGGCGTTTTCATCGTAGAGTACAGTCGAAGCTTCTTCAAAAGATACCTTGTGCTTTGCGAGATTGTACTTGGCCTTTCGAGCATCCCAGCTTAATTCCATTTCACGCATAATTATATTATATTGCCAACGTAATTATCGTCAAGACAACTTATCAGACTTTCGGAAAAAATCTTGGCGAAGGAAAGGGTCAAACGCTTTTCGCACTCGGCCTGTATTTGACTTCTTTGAGTCTAACCCAGAAGACGGCCAACAAGGCGCTTGAGTTCCGGCAAATTCTTCCGGCACGTCTCCCATATGACCTTTGTGTTGACGCCGAAATACTCGTGAATCAAGAAGTGCCTCATGTCGTGTCATTTCTCATAGACGTACTCGGCTCATTGCGGCACTTCAAGCGAGGCCACAGGCCGCGGCAAACGTTCACCCGCGCACGTCTGCACAACCCACGGATCAGTTGGAGTCCGGCGGCTCCAGAATCTCCGGCCAGCCGTCGGCGTTCCACCGCAGCCGGCGCAGGGCAAGAGTGGCTGAGCCGCGCCGGTTGCCGTCGTAATAATGATAGCTTAGCCAGTCGGTATCGCCCTCTGAGATAATGCCGGCATGGCCGGGCCCGATGGATTGCCCTTTGGTCTCCAGGAACAGGCTTCCACCGCCTTCGAGCATGTCTGCGCCGTTCTTGTCGAGATACGGGCCGGTGATCTCGGCACTGCGGCCGATGCGAATGTTATACGTGCTGTTTGTGCGGCGGCAACAGAGACCCCAGTTCACGAAGAGATAGTGGTATCCTCCGTGACTGAAGATGAAGGGCGCCTCGATGGAATCGTGGTAGGCCAGTGAATAGATGGGCGAATCCGGCGAGATGCGCTTGCCGGTGGACGGATCGAGCTGGATCAACTTGATGCCGCTCCAGAACGAACCGAACGCAAGCCAGAGGTTTCCCTTCGCATCCTGTGTCACGGCCGGATCGATCGCGTTGAAATCGTCGCCCTCGTCGGACCGGATCACGATGCCCAGGTCCGTCCAACCGTAGTCCGGGTCATCCGGGTCCAGGGTAAGAGTTGTGGCCAGAGCTATGGCGGAGGTATTGACGCCCCACCTGGAAACCGAGTAGTACAACAGAAACCGATTTTGAAGGCCAATTACATCCGGGGCCCAGAAGTAGCCCCTGTTGCCGGGCACTGCCTCTGCGGCCCACGCCGGCGGGCTCAAGAAGACTTGCGGGCCCGACTGCCATGTGAGAAGGTCCTTCGAACGACGCGACCTGACCCCTCTGCCCGTTGAGAAAAGCCAGTACTCGTCTTTGCACTTGACGATGGTGGAAGGGTCATGCACGAACGAGCTGCGGTCGCGGGGTCGCTCGGTACGCACGTCGGCTTCGACTTTTTGCTCGGCGATATCGGCGGGCGCGGTGCCCTGCTCGGCGCTGCAACCCGACAATGCCATCGCCAAGCAGACACACAGGATTATCCCGCCCGTGCAGGCAGCACTACTCATCGTCAGTCTCCTGTGACGCTGCTCTTAGAGCACTTTCGTCTTACCCGGCATGGCAATCGGGTAACTGCCCCGTGCATCGGGCCCTACCGGCGGCTCGGAGTCCATCGTAAGCTGATCCAAACCGGGGGCGAGCTCCAAATCCGAAGCCATCGCCTCTTCCCAAGTGATCAGCTTGCCCGACTCGGCGGCCATACGCCCGAGGATACCGGCCATGGCGGCGTATGCGCAGCGTTCGGTCTCATTATAAGGCTTGTCACTGCGGATCGCATCGAACAGCAGATCGTGCTCGTGCTGGTACGCATTGCACCGGGGGCCGTCGTACTCCCAGATCAGCTTGTCGGAAGTCTGCTGGTGGCCCTTGAAAATGCGGGGATCCGGGATGCCTTCGCCAAGCACGGCCGAACCCGTCGCACCGTGGATGATGTCACCGAAGAAGCCCCAGCAGTTGTCCATGTGCCGGCCCTGAGCAAGCAGCCGCGTACCATCACCAAAGGTGTACTCTACCGAATAGTGGTCGAAGAGTTGGTCGGGTTTGGTGCGGACCTGTCGCCCTCCCTGACCCTGAGCCGATACCGGCCACGCGTCTTTGCACCAGCAGCACACGTCGATGTTGTGGATCAGCCAGTCCAGTATGAAGCTGCCGTTGAGCCAGGTGAAGCAGGAGTAGTTGCGGATCTGGTTTGCCAGCTCGCTCATCCCCTCCGGCCTCGGCGAGAATCCCACCGAGCCATGCTCGCGATAGGCCCAACACGTAATGACCTCGCCGATAAGGCCGTCGTGCAGGTGCTGCACCGCCTGTTCGAGCGGGATGTAGTGGCGGCTCATCAGGCCACCGGCAATCTTAAGATTCTTCTTCTCCGCCGCCTCGCCAGCCCTGAGCACGCGACGGATGCCCGGGGCATCGACAGCGAACGACTTCTCCATGAACACGTGACAGCCTTTGGCCACCGCGTATTCAAGGTGGATCGGACGGAAAGCCGGAGGTGTCGCCAAGAGGACAACGCCGCCCGGCGCGATGAGGTCGATGGCCTTCTTGTAGCCATCCATCCCGACGAACTGCCGGTCCGCCGGCACGTCCACCTGCCGGGCGAACTGTTTGGACAGACTCTTGAGGCTCGACTCCAGACGCTGGGGGAACACGTCCGCCACGGCCACGAGCCGGGTCGGGCCCTCGGTTGAGAGGGCGTTGGCGGCAGCTCCCGTCCCCCGCCCGCCGCAGCCTACGAGGGCGACCTTGATCATGTTCTGCCCGCCGGCATAGGCTCTGGTGGTAATGGCGCCGGCCAGGGCCGCACCTGCCAAGGCGCCGGAAGTCTGCTTGAGGAAGTCACGACGGGAGGTGGAGTTTTCGCGAGTGTTGCTTTGGGCGTTCATGAATCACCCCTTTCTCTTTGTCAGATGACAGATATTTTCCTGCGATGGGTATGCGGCTATGCGGCGTCCCTGTCCCAAGGTACCGCGAGCCGACAAAAAAGCCGCCCATCTTCTTCTGAATATTTACCCAATTCCATTTCAGATAAGTCTTGCTCTGGACGCGACCATTGTATGTCGGCCGGAGCCGATGTTCAACATGTTTTAGCGGCCCGCGTGCAGGCAGGAGGTGCCGCCTGGACGTGCGTGCATTCTGATGTATCGGTCCGAACAGCCCCAATCACCATGGCCCTATCGATTCTGCCCGGTTGGAACGCTGTTTCGGGGTCGGATTCCGCCCGGGGAACTGCGATTTGCGACGATTGGGTCAAGCAGGTGACAGTGGGAGGCTACGGCCGGCATTGAGCAGCCGGTTCGCGGTTGCATTTGAGCCAGTCCATCGCAAGCTGCATAAGATCGAACGAGTCGACACTGGTGTCGCCGTCAATGTCTGCCGATGCGGATTGCGTGGCCCACGCATCGGCGAGGATCGCGTAGTCGAGCAAGTCGACCTTGCAGTCGCCGTCAAGGTCGCTGTCGATAGATGCTGTGCAGGAGTACGATGGCTGGGTTCCACCGGCCGCAAGGTAATTCAGGTATTCCTCGAGATTGGTGTAGCCGTCACCGTTGATATCGCCGTTAGCGTCGGAGAAGTCGCCAGCCGGACTGTTGCAGTTCAGATGGTGTGCAGCCTCCCACCAGTTCGGCAGACCGTCACCATCTGTATCGAAATTGGCCGGCCGGTGGATCTCCGGATAAGTCTCCCAGCCGCCCGCGTCAGCCTGGTTGTCGATAAGACCGGGCCTGTTGGTGATGTACCCGCGATAGGTGAAGGTACCGTTGCGGGTCTCGTTGATGACCCTGATGTCATGATCATCAAGCATGGGCCGGTTGCAGCCTACATCCGCCAGAACATCGTCGTAAGCATCGGCCGCCGATTGAGTCGTAACATAGTGCTCGAAGAACGGCTCCGGCACAGTGACCGGCCAGGACTGGGTACCCTGCGGGTCAACACCCTCGAACGGTGGCAGCGGCCCTTCCGGCCCGTGCACACCTTCCATCACGTTGCCCTCGACATAATACTGCTGTGGGCCAAAAACGGGAGCCTCGAACTGCGGATTCAGCTCGTCCAGCTCATCTCCGGACGCTGGGCCCGGCTTGTAGTAGTTGCGGACGAAGTTGACTTCCTTCGCGCCGCCGTCCGTCGTCCGCCCGTCCCAGTTGTAGACCACATTATTGCGGATATCGAGGCTGCCCGTATGGACACTGCTCGGATCCAGTCCCCCCGCCAGCGACCAGTTGCGCCCTTCGCAGTGCGCCAGCAAATTGTGATGGAAACTGGCCACGTCACCGCCGATACTCGCGGCAAAACCGTGAGACTTGCCGAATGGATAATTGTTGTGCCCGGCTACATGCAGCGCCTCGGAGATCAGGGTCCGCTGCAGTGTGATATTACCTGCCGAGCGTGAGCTGAACTGCTCGTCCTGCGCCCAGCTGATCGAACAGTGATCCATTATCGAATGATCGGTACTGCCCATGCCCATACCGCCAAGCGTCTTGTCGGTGCCTATCTCCTTGCCCACGCGAACACGCACATACCGGATTATAAAGTCCGAACCGCCCAGCGTGCCGAAGTCATAATCACGGATGCACATACCCTTTCCCGGAGCCGTCTGCCCGGCCACAGTGCAATAAGGATTGCGAAGGATCAGTCTGTCCCTCAGTGCAATAAGCCCCGACACATCAAAGACTATCGTGCGTGGACCTTCCGCTTCTACCGCCGCTCGCAGACTTCCCGGCCCCGAGTCGTTCAGATTTGTCACGTGGATAACTCGCCCCCCTCGACCTCCGATCGCGAAGCGGCCATATCCTTCGGCCGTGGGAAAGGCCAGATGTCTCGTTCTGAATTTCCAGATGTAGCCTTTGGTGATCGAGCCGCCGGGTTTTACCGTATCCACGCGCCAGTAGTAGGTGAATTTGCTGTCGAGATTCGCCGCGTTCCATGTGGAAACGGAGCCGGGATGACGGCCTTGATATACGCCAGCGGTTGCGGTCGTGGCCCCGGTGACGTCTGCCTCACCGGTTCCGAAGTAGATATCTTGATGTTCGGCGTATTCCGAGGGAGCCCAGCTCAGTTCGGCATGTCCGGTTCCCGCAGAGCCGGGGATGGGGTCATCATTGTTCGCAAAGACGTGCCCATCGCCGTCCGCGGGCGTCGGATCGCTTGCGTAGTTGGCAATAGCAGCGGGATTGTCGATCTCAAAGCCCGAGAGAACAGCAGTGCATATCTGAGTGGATGTATCACCTACGGGTTCGAGTTTTATGATGACAGGAACACCGGCCGTTGCCTCCACGCTGAAGAAGGTGCTCTCGACATCGGCGTCGTCGGTGACATATTGCGACGGCTGCACAGTGAATTGCTCGACCCCATCGACGTAGATCTTACACGCACATATCGTCCGGTTATACTTGGAGATCGGCCACGGTGCGTTGTGATAGGTTATGATTGTATGTGTCCCCTCGGTTAGCCCCTCGATCGTCATCAAGATCGTGCCGCCATTGTAGCTCGGGTGGCTCTGGGAGCCGTCATCATAATTGGCATAGAGACAATCCATTGCAAGCTCATATTTGTTGAGCCCGGACTTGTTATACCAGTTGATCTTCCAGTAGGTGTTACTCGGAAGTCTCAGAAAATCCAATGAAATGCCCATCTCACCGAAGGCTTTGTAGGTACCCTCGCTGCCCTGCCATGAGTCAAAGCCGGCTGCGGTCGAATCGTTCCTCGTATCGAGATCGACCTTGATGTGCTCAGCCGTCACGGGAGCGGATAATACCAAGGCGAGAATAGAGAAGATACAAATAGCTCTTGGTGCGTACATCATTGTTCGTCTTTTCATGACCCACCTTATTATAATATTGTACGCCGTCCGGATCAAGATGAATCCACGCGTGAGACACCCGGTTCGTTCTCAGAGGCTACCTTGCCTGTCCGGAGTTGGGGCGACGCAGCGAAGCCGAAGCATCGAGGAAAGCTAAGCCGAACGGCGGACGAGTCTATGCACACCCTCGTTGCGAGCGATGGGAAGCAATCTCCATCGCAACCATCAATCATTGATAGAGCATAATCAAGCAGATTGTGCAGCCCCGATCAGGCCCCGGATTTCGACAATATCTGCAGCGCCTCACGAACAAGAATCCCACAACCGCAAGAAATTTTTACTCCTTGCAGTGCGTGAACTTAGCCCAATCACCTTGTGCCAAAGACCCGCCTTTTTCGCAAAGATCGTGCAGGTTCGCCCCTTTGTAGAGGGGCCTCATTGCCTCCGGCCGGCCTTTGGGTCGGCCGCAGACGCCGCAACATTGCCCCGCGGCACGAAACACACGGCTCAAACCGCAGGTTGAACCCGGAGGCGGCCGGAGATCGACGACCTCATTTTCGCAATCCAAGTCTTTCTCGAAGAGCACCTCGCACCGGCCCTGCTGCTCTACCGGCGACTGACCATCGGCCACCGCTTCCGAAGAATTCCACTCACCCAAAGAAGGTTTGCCCGCGTGGACCCCGAAGATTACCGCCGCCTTGCACGCCACAAGTGGTCGGCAGCGAAACAGGGCAAAACCTCCTACGCCGTTCGGGCGGTGTCAGGCGTGCAAATCAGAATGCACCGGGAGATTACAGCGGCCCCCGAAGGCCTTGTCTGCGACCATATCGACCACAACGGCCTAAACAACACAAAAGCAAATCTGCGAATCTGCAGCAAGAGCGAAAACGCCCGAAACCAACGACCTCAAACGGACTGCTCCTCGAAGTACAAAGGCGTCTGTTGGCACAAGAATGATAGGAGATGGCACGCCCGAATCCATCACAACCGCCGACGTTACCACCTCGGCTCCTTCAAAGATGAAATAGAAGCAGCGGGAGCTTATGATAAGGCAGCCAAGGAGCATCATGGCGAATTTGCTTGCTTGAATCTCTCTCAAGATACAAAGCCGGAGCCTGTCCGCCGACGCCTCGGCAAAGGCGGAACACGGCCGCCAAGAAATACCACGGCCAATTCGCGATCCCGAACTTCCCCACCTGCTTATCATCCCAACCGAAGCGAAGCAATCTCCACCCCAATTGTCAATCATCAACAGAAAACAATCAGTGGTCAGTCGTCCCCGCCACTATGAACGCTCGCCAGTGTAAGCCTGATATCCCCAGAGTACCTCTTATCTGTTGAGCTACGACCCCTCACGTGCCCCCGCTGAACAAGAGCAACTGCTCCCCCATGTTCCTATCCTTCTGCAGAAGGGCTTGTTCTCAGAACCAGAGTCTATCCAGCCAGTGAAGGACCAGATAATTCAAATCCCCGTAATCTATCTGTCCATCACAACTGATATCGGCTCCACAACACGCTGGGACGTCATTCCTGAGCCAACTACCAGCGATAGCCGCATAATCTCTGAAATCCACACGAAAATCGACATTGGCATCGCCTGTCAACGTTGGTTGTCCAATACAGTACAGAAAACGATCCATCCGCAGGACCAATCGCTGACCGTTTACAGCCGGGCTGGCATTGGCTTTTCGATCACCTTCAAGTCTGTTGTGAGCCAGCAGTTCATATTGCGGCTTCGCAGCTAACACGCACGTTCCACCCCCACGCGATACGTAGTATATTTTCCCCGCCCCTACGACTGCGGAGGCATATACTCCCCCGATCCTGGGCAAACGCTCTTCGTAAACAACGTCTCCTGTCGCCGCATTAAGGCAGTAGGCAATTTCCTTGGTGTCATGTGCAAAGTATATATAGCCCTCGTAATAGACTGCTGATGGTACATTAGTCCCCTTCTTGACTGTCCAAAGCACATGCGTATCACTCACATCCCCACGACCGCCCGCACGCACAGCCTTTATCGCCTCAACACCCTTTCCCGAAAGGCAGTACACTACTCCATTGTCTGCAATCAGACTCGGCACGATGTACCATCGATGCCCAGTGCATTCCCACAACTGTTGACCGGTAGCAGGGTCGAATCCCAAAATCTTGCCGGAAATGGCAATGACCAGCTCCGTGTTTCCATCAGGTAGGTCCACCAAAAGAGGCGTATTCCAGGATTCCTTCAAGTCCCCCGCACGCCAGACTTCCCTGCCAGAAGTTTTGTCCAGTGCAATAAGTTGTCCGCATTCGACAAATGCATTGATAATAACGAGGTCTTTATATAACACCGGAGAAGCCGCCGAACCCCAGCCGTGAGTATTGTCTCCTACGCTTCGGTGCCATAGCTGATTGCCCGAATGATCGAACGCAATAACTCCGGACTTACCGAAGAAGCAGTATACTCTATCCGCATCGGCGGCCGGCGTGCTGGAAGCATAACCGAGAAAACGTGAAGTCTCCGATTCCGGCAACACCGTCTCAGCCTCTTTTTGCCATAGGAGCCCTCCAGATCCGGCATCCAGGCACAAGAGGTGACGCTTCAGATCATCGAGGTTCCCTGAAGGAGTCCCATCTACTCCATAGCCGGTGAAACACGTCAAGAACACGCGGTTTCCATAGATGACCGGACTGGATGCGCCTGCTCCCGGGATTGTTGCTTTCCATGCAATATTTTCCCCGTCACTCCAGTTGGTCGGCAGGCTATTTGTCTCAGCCACACCCAATCCGCCTGGGCCTCTGAACTGAGGCCAGTTGCTGCCATAGACATCAGAGAAGGTAGAAGATACGGCCAAGATAAGAACGAAGGATACCTTGTACATGAAGGCGTAGTCCTCTTTATGCGCCACGATTCGCACTCCAAATAGTCTACTGACATTTACCATGCACATACTTAAGAAACACCACCGTCTCCGTGCGACACAAGTAGTCTGCCGTAGCGTACTCTAAAGGCAAATCGACCATTTCTCGGCACCGACGTGACGATAGCCACAGGCTCTATACTATCACATTGCACTCCACACGTCACGGACTACTTGGGGTATCCGGGTCCGGAGGAGCGAAAACAGAAGTCGGAGCATATGTCAAGCCGGAGTTGCACGCAAAGGGAAAGCCCATCGATGTGAGTTTTGAGTTCTGAGTGTTTAGTCTTGAGTTGGACGAACAACAAAGAGGAAAAGGCCGACTCCTTTTGGGAATCGGCCTTCATAGATTCCTGGAGATCACCGGATTTCATCCGCCGCAGGCGGACTCGCCCGCGGGCTGTCTTTTTCCGGCCCTTTGCTACTTCTCAAGTAGCTCGGCCTGAGCGGGCTTAGCTTCTGAACACAAGGTCCTTCTCATGCTGAAGCGGACTTGCGTGTTTGAACGCGCTCGTGTTTGAGACCTATCAAACCATCAATCGACAAGTCCTCATCTATCAAGGGCCAGTGTATTCCGTATCCTGATGGCGAAACTTCGTACGTTTCTCTCTCAGCACGCGACGCTCCAGCCAATCGTTTGGATACATCGGCCAACGCAAATGTATATTTCTTAGTGTCAACTACCAAGACCATCTTGTCTCTGACAAAAGCAACGTTGTCAATTCTATGATGTTTCTTCATTACTTCGTCTTTCTTTGAAACCTGTTCCACTCTTGCTCAATGAACTCATAGCATACACCTCCCGTCTTCTTCCAAATGCGCTTGTCTATACTCTACTTCTGCCTAGGACGTACAACTCTATAATCACACGCCGACACCCAAACTTCATATAGAACACGTCTGAAAACGGGAAATGTTGGCGAAATACTCGAAAATTGAGAATTTCGCCCGGGGCAAGTACATGCTCTTCGAGTGCGGCGACGACCGTAGTGGAGCGAGACGGGACCTCGACGGGCTAGAATTGGCCCTCCCGGAGCGCAAAAGGAAAGCCCTAACTGCTTTC
>CP070675.1:2189768-2193089 GCA_020352215.1 Phycisphaerales bacterium | reverse complement strand
AGCCAAGTACATCAGCACAAACAGAATCCAGACTTCGCGTTCCATGATTCTCCCCTCCGCCGCTCACTCGACACAGACCTACCGCTCGGCGTCATTCTGACGTCATTCTTAATCCGACTACGACTTGACCGCCACTGTATTGCCAGTGTATGGTAGCTGTACGACGTGTATTTGACGCCCAGAAACGCATTTAAGAGCAATAGGAGCAAGCACTTGGGCGGCGACAGAAGGCTTCCCAAGCCGGACGTCGAGGGTTCGAATCCCTTCGCCCGCTTTGTTGTAAGCACGTCGAAAATCGCGGGAGTTTCATAGTCTACGCCCGGACAGTCATGGCCGGCAGGTTGAGATTCACGCCGGACGTGCGCGGAGCGGGCGTCCACTACGACACGAGGGTCATCCGGTTTCCGCAGAAGTCAGATCTACCGCCGGCCGGTCTTGGCACCGCCTTCGGTGAGTGTCACGAACTGATCCACCGCGACATTTTCAAAGACATCGGTCCCGCCGCCGATCCAGCGGACCTCGATGCGGTCGACGCGGTCGCGCTGTCCCAAGCCAAAGTGCAGCCGCATGCCGTAATGGCTCTGATAGCCGCGACCGCTGTGCACCTCGTCGATCTGTACCAGATCGCCCGCCACGACCTTAACCCTGGCCCCCACGCCGTCGCGGTTGGTTTTGACGCCCCGAAGGCAAATCTGAATCCAATGGTTTTTGCTGGGCGAGTCGTTTCTTAGAATTGTGGGCTCCCGGCGGGAGTTCAGAATCACCACGTCCATGTCGCCGTCGTTGTCCAAATCGTCGAAGCCCGCGGCCCGGCTGCGCATTTCTACCTTCATGCCGTCACCGCTCTGATCCGACACGTCGACGAACTTCCCGTCCCCGGTGTTCATCAGCAGCGTATTGGCCGCAGCAGAGGTCATCGTGTTGTCGTAAAGCTCGATGTTATCCTGCAGGTGACCGCAGGCAACGAAGATGTCGCGGTCGCCGTCGTTATCGAAATCGACCAAGCCGGTACCCCAGGTGACATACGCAAACGTTCTTGCACCGGCACCGGTGACCGTAGTGACGTCTTCAAACATTCCACCGCCCAGGTTTCTGTAGAGAGTGGCCAGCTCTCTGGCGTAGGAGGTCTGGTAGAAATCGAGCCGGCCGTCGTTGTCGTAGTCGGCGCAGTCTACGCCCATGCTTCCCTGGTCATCGCCGTGCAAGTCATAAGCGAGCCCGGCCATCAGGGCCACTTCTTCGAACTTGCCCGTCCCGTCATTGGCAAACAGGAAGTTGGCGTAGACGTCGTTGACGATATGGACGTCCGTATCGCCGTCGTCGTCGTAGTCGACACAGACTCCCCCCATCCCCCATCCCTTGTGCTGGGCCACTCCGGACTCGATGCTGACATCCGTGAACGTCCCGTCCCCGTTGTTGCGATACAGGTTGTTGGGCATCGGGGGAAAATCCATGGGACCGGCATATTTCATGATTCCCTTGGAGGTTCGCGCGAGGTGATTCTCATACGTGAAGCCGAGATAGTTGGCAACAAACAGGTCAAGATCGCCGTCTTTGTCCATATCGAGGAAGTGAACGGCAGCCCCCACCTTGTGGCCGTTAGCCACGCGGGCCTGCGCCGTCACGTCGCTGAAGGTTCCGTCGCCATTGTTGCGATACAAGACGTTGGGGCCGTAGTTATTCACATAGATATCGAGGTCACCGTCATTATCATAGTCACCGGCGGCCACACCGAGTCCGAATCCGGTGTCGCCTACCCCCGCCTCGTCCGTGACATCCGTAAATCTCCAGCCGCCCTCGTTGCGATACAGTCTATTTTTGGGCACCGTGTCGGACTTTGTTCCCTTCAGAGGGGCACCGTTGATAAAATAGATGTCCACATCGCTGTCTCCGTCATAATCGAAAAGCCCCAATCCTGCACTGACCGATTCGACTATGTACCGTCGACCGCTGCTGCCATCGGTGTGGGCGAAAGTTATTCCCGTTTCTTTGGTGACGTCATTGAGGATGATGGCTCCATCGGCACGTGCGTATGCGCAAATAGTCAGCACTGCCAGGACCGTAGGCCGTGCGAAACTCACACCAGAATCTCGACCGCACATAGGGATCATAATGTCACTTCCTCTGCAGAATCAGTTCGTACAGGCGCCGGCATTGCGGATTGTTGGGCTCCAGCTCGAGGGCCCGTTTGATGGCCGACAACGCGCCGGCGGTATCCCCATTCTTATTGCAGGCCAAGCTCAGCACAAAGTAGTTGGCCGCGGTCGCCTCCAATGCTATGGCTTTTTCTGCAAGCTGCTTGGCCTGGGCAAGCTTGGTATCGGTCCTGAGATACAAATGTGCAAGATGGCGATACGCATTGGAGTCCCCCGGCGCCATCGCAATCACTTTGCGGAATGCCTCCTCTGCATCGTCAAACCGCTGCAACTGAGCCGACAGCATTGCAATGTTGGCGTACCACATGGGGTTTTCGGGCTCAATCTCACTGGCTCTTTCGAGCATCGCAAGGGCTTTCGACGGCTGGTTGCTCTTCTGATATAGAGAAGCGATTTCCCGAAAGCATACAACGTTTTCCGGATCAAGTCCCGCCGCTCGTCTCAGCAGTTGTTCAGCCTTGTCCAACTTGCCGGCGTCGACGTACAGCTGCCCTGCCTCGATGAAGGTCAGGGCCGACGTCTTTTGCGTATCGAGGAAGTCGTCACGCTCAACGCTCTTGCGATCGCTGAGGTCTTTTCGCTCCTCAGCCTTGAGCTTTCTGAACTTCTCTGAGTACGCCCCGGCCCCGTCGCCATTGCCAAGCTTCGCGCAGACAGTGGCGAGGCCGTAGTAAGCCTTGGCATATTGCGGATCGATCTTGATGACCGCCTCGTAGCTTTCCCTTGCCTTGTCATATTGTTTCTGCTGCAGATATGCCTGACCCAGGAGAAAGTGAGCGAACGCGGAGTCCGGCGCAGTTTGAATCTCCCTGTTGAGCTCTTTAGTGGCCTCGTCGTGCCTTCCCAATACAACAAGCGCGTGGGCAATGTTACTGCGCGTGTTGGGAAGATTCGGCTGTATCTCAAGGGCCTTTCGGTAATGCGCGATCGCCTGCTCAAACTCGCCCTTCTGAATGGACAACCAGCCCATAGCTGAGTATACGTCGGCCCGCCTGGGATTGATCTTCAGGGCCTGGTTCATGAACTTCAGGGCCTCAATGGCGTTGCCATGCCTGTGCAATACGTTGCCCATTATCATGAGCGAGTTCTCATTTGCCTGAAAATCTCTCATTAGCTGCTCGGCGAGCTGCACCTCTTCTTCTTTCAGTTCAGCAATCTCTTGCTC
>CP070675.1:2151928-2189668 GCA_020352215.1 Phycisphaerales bacterium | reverse complement strand
GAACTTGCGGGAGAATTCGTGCGATTCGAAATCGATGTCGTCGTAGCCGACGGCCTGAGCGATTTTCGAGAAGAAGCCCTCGGAGCCGATCTTCAATTCGGGAAATGAGGCCGGCAAGCGCAGGATGAAGAATGAAAAGTAATGGTGGTGGGTGTTCTTGCCCGACCCGGTCTTGTAATGGTAGTCGAACACCATCACATCGTGCCCCTGGTAGTTGCCCGAGAGAATATTGTAGGCATAGCGATTGGACCCGTGCCGCAGCTTGTCGAGGAAGCGGTACCGCCGAGCCAGGTCCCGACTCTTGCCTGGGTGGAAACGCAGTCCCAACTTCGCGGCCAGCGCCGCCATCGCTTCACGCCGTTTCTTTGCGGCGAGATACGCGAATATCCCTATGACAGCGATAAATGCAATTACGCCCACTATAACGAGAGGTTGCATTGTGTACTTCTCCTACATTCTCTAACCATGCCACCCGCCACAAGAGCTCGATCTGTCTTCGCCGTACAATATAAGAGATGCGCAGGGCCGCCGCAAATCATAATAAAGCTTGGGCCCGATAACACACACAAGCGGATAATAGCTCCACAGTGGACGCGAGCTGTCTAAAACAAGCAAGTAATTTCCGCAATTTCCTATCTTATCTATTTTGACTAAAGATTTTCGACTGCCCTCTCCGATACCTACAGAACTGGCCACAGATATTGCCTGTATTAACATCTATGAATGTACTTAGCTGTGAAATGTGAACCTGGGCAATATCGCAGATGCACAACTACGACTTTCGGAGACAGACGCATGACAGACGAGGCAACCTTGGCACGCTACCTTGAACCACTTCTTCGCGGCGACAGAAAGGCCTGCCGTGTCGTTATTGAGGAGACTCTGCAGGCTGGCGTACCGGCCAACTCGGTTTACCTACACGTTATATGGCCAATAACGGTGGAAATTGACAAGCTCCTGCGGGCCGACAAAATTTCTGCGACGCAGGAACATCTCGCGAGCCGCATCAACCGTACCATCGTCGATCAACTGCAGAATAAGCTTCCGCGCCGGCCGCTGCGGGGCAAGAAGGTCGTCGTCTGCTGTGCGCCTGATGAACTGCAGGAGCTCGGCGCGCAAATGATGGCCGACCTGTTTGAAAGCGACGGCTGGGAGGTCCGGTTCCTCGGCGGCGGCCTCACTAACGACGACATCTTCGCCTTCATCAACGAGTATGCGCCCGACATACTGCTCATCCACGGTACCACGGCAAAGCAGGCTCCGGACGTACGGCGTCTGATAGATACCATCAGGGCAGTGGACGCCTGGCCGGACATGCGCATTATGGTTTCCGGCGGCCTCTTCAGTCGCGCCGAGGGGCTATGGGAGGAAATCGGCGCCGATTCTTACGCAGCTACGGCTCAGGATGCTCTGCAGGCAGCCGCTGCAGAGCGAATCCAGCGATGTGAGCGAAGAACGCTAAACAGGCGCAAGAAGAGGCGCGCCACCATCTCCCGCCAGCAAGCGCAGCCAGCCCAACAACAGGTGATGGCACCGACCGCCACATAGGGTCGCAATCCAGCTGGCAGCGGGACGCATACTGTCGATGCGCCGCGCTGCGCAGCGAGTTCTGTGAAAATGTGTGACACTCTACATCCGCGGAGTTCGTGCAGATTAGGCCTTGCCGTTTCAGATCAAGGACAATCCAGGCAATCAGCGCCAATCCCGGGCCCATGGGGTTCTTCTTTGACAAGCCAACTGTTGATCAAGATGTTCAGGTCCGAGGGGCCGACTCGGTAGTAGCCGGTCTTGGCGCTGCCGCCTTGATCGTGGGCGAAGTCCGCACAAATGCCGTCCGGCACGGAGGCGATGCCCGGCCCGTGCGGCGGTTCCTTTAGAAGCCAGCAGGCAAGCAAGACGTTTAGATCGGCCGGTCCAACTCGGTAATGACCCGCCTTCGCGCTGCCGGCCATCACACCGTCGGCGTCACCGTGGCATTGCGCAGGGTGACACCAGCAGTCCGGCTTGTCCACATCGATCCATTCGGGGTAATCCTCGTGACACGGAGGAAAGCAATCGGGTTCGGTGAGCAGGACGGTAGAGACATCAACGCTCTTACGCGCGTTGACGCGGCCGTGTCCATAGAAGTCATCCATCCCAGGTTTGCCCAGATCGTCCGCAGCCTTTCTTATGATGGCTTTGACCTGTGCGGGATGCATCTCGCCGCCATGCTGACCGATTATCAGCGCAGCTATTCCGGAGACGTGAGGGGCCGAGGCGCTTGTTCCGCAGCGCCAGGACCAACTCCACGGAGTCGTGCTAATAATCATATCCAGCCACCAGCCCGGAGGCAGGTGGGGCTTGCGGTCGATGTTGCCGCCCGGAGCGGCTACGGTTATCACTGATGTGCCATAGTTGGTGTAGAAAGCCGGCGTGTCGAAGTCAACCTGACTGAGCGGTCCCGTCCCGGAAACCGCTATGGCGTTGCCGGCCTCTGCCGGCAGCAGAACCCAATCTCTATCGTGGTTGAGATTGGTTTCCCCGTTTCCCGCTGAACAGACGACAGTGACACCCTGTTGCGCGGCGAAATTGACCGCCTTGTTCAGGAGGCTCAAGTAGTACGCCGATTCCTTCGCGGGTCGCCATTCGTTATGCAGGCCACTCTTCGGGAAGTAGGCCGACAAGCTCATGTTAATGACATCGGCCTCAGCTTCGCCTGCGGCGTAGACTATCCCTTCGGCGAGCCAACTGAGCTTTCCAGATCCGTCGCCGGAAACGACCTTGACCGCAATTAGAGTTGCCTCGGGAGCCACGCCGATTACTCCGAACTCATCGTCGACGGCGGCTATAATACCAGCGGTCCACGTGCCGTGACTGTGGAAGTCCTCTATCGTCGGCTCATCGGGTACAAAGGACCTACTTGCAGCGACGTCAATGTTCGGCTGCAGATCCGGATGGTAGGTGGTGATGCCGGTGTCCAGATCGGCCACTCGCGCGCCTTTGCCCGTGTATCCGGCATCCCAGACCGCAGGCGCTTCGATCACTCGCATATTCCACTGGAAGCGGTAGAAACGTTCGTCCTCCGGAGTGATCCCCTCCACATCCACTTCATTAAGATCCGGTATCCACTCAAGACCGACATCGGGAATAACTCGCAGTACCGCCGGGTTCTTATTGAGTTCCTCGGTGAAGTCCTCGGCCGCCGAAGTCGCCACCGCCATGTCCACTTCGGCCACCACGCGTTCAAGATGACCGCCGGCATCGGACACCAAGGAATCGAGATCGTCAGGTATACCCTGCTTCAGAAGAACAATGTACTCTCCGTCGGCGACCTCCGGGAATTTGGGCTTTGCCGCGTCCACAGCACAGACCGCAACGGAAAGTACAATTATCGCCGAGATTGAGATGAAGCTTTTTTCGCACAGCATTGTTCTTAGCCCCCTAATTATGCAAGCCTTTGCATTTATTATACGAGTCTGAGAGTCAGCAAGCAAAGAAAAAATAGCGAGAACGGGAATGGAAAGGCTTGTGAAAAGCTGCGACTTGTGGGGCTCGCCGGACAAACGCCTTGGCTTACGCGGATATGGCAGGCTCGGAGACACCGCCGTTGTATGAGCGCAACGCGCCCGCTTAGGGTTGAGGAACAAAACTCACCACGTTTATCTCAGCGCCGCTCCATCCAAGCAGGCCGGCGAGGTGTCGCATTCCGGCCACTCGCGAAGTGGGCGTCAGGGCTTGAAGTCCACGTGACGCCGGCTTGATAGACGCCCGGTAATCTCGATTTTGGTGTCCCAAGTGTGTGGGTCTATTTGAGGGTGTGAACACCCGCCAGTACACCACCATCCGCACCACTTTGCCCAAACAAATTGTAATAATCTCATACAGAAATCCCCATCTCAAAATGTCGACCGTATTATACCACAGCATTTGACCAGAGTCCGCCAACAAAAAAGGCAAAGCGGCGGCTTCGAAGGCAAATGACGGTTCTGGGGCCAGCAGCCTGCATTTTATTGGCCAATTCTGAAAGATTTCCTTGACATGCCGACCTCTTATGCAAGACAAAGAAAGGGGTTTGCAGCCAAATACGCTCGCGGCCCGTTCGGAAACTTATGGCAGCTGACCGTTACTGAAGGAGCCGTTCCAGAAGCTCAACTGCCCTTGAGACGAGAGGGCACACCTGCTCCTGTTGTTCAAATGTCACTATCCAATCGTTTTTGTCGGGCTCGCCGCTTTCGGCACAGCCGTCGCATTTCTTGACGATGTCGTTCTGCAACTTGATGATCGCGTCCTGATAGAGACCTTCCTCAGAGTACTGGAGGAATTCAAGGGTCGTCTCGGCAGTGATGTCGAGCTCACCTTGTGTTACCGTAAAACTCGATCCCCGCCACTGCTGTCCCGGAGAACTCTGGAAGTCAAACCACACATCCCTAACACCCGATAGGTCGTCAGTTATCCGCCCAGCGAACATGACTGTTGCAGGCCGAAAAGTGACATCTACAATCTTGCCCGTAAAGTCAGATTCAACAAGTTCGGGGGCGACCGCATCATCACCGAAGACAACTTCTTGGCCTATCGCGAACGCCATCATAGCTAATATAGCGAGAGTAGTCCTGCTCCTTCTGCTGCCCAAAATAATCAATACCTCCTCTCACGGACCTCACGCCGGCCTGCCGCCCCCCCCTGTCAAACCCTCTTCTTGAACTGACGTGTCCCCATTTGAACTTCCACAACTCCTCCCGGTCACACTGACCATAATACCGGTAATCTGGGGAAATGTCACCCGTCAACGCTATCGCGTAGCCAAAGATTCGTCAAATGCGCCCCTGGTGTACAGTCTCCAGGGCGACTCAAACGTTGCCACAGTCAAAAGAATATGGCCTTGCAGCGACTTTCAGCCACGCCGAATCTGTGACCGGGTGGTTCCGTCGATCTCAAGGGATTGCGGATCAATAACAGGACAGTCTGTTTTCTATGACCTTCGCTTCCGCAGCATAGCCAGGCCTGCCGGGCTCAGTAGCGAAAGCGTCGCAGGCTCGGGGACAAAAGTAAAGTTGTCCATGACAAAGTGGTGCCCGGTGCCAAGGTCACCTGGGTCCGCATCGTGCCCGCCAAAAGATGTGAACTTCAGCTCGTCTATGCCGATAAACTCGAAGCTGTGCCAAGTGGGCTCATGGTAAGAGACGACTATTGTCTCGCTGTACTCTATGACGTCATCCACCAAGCCTTCCACTTTTATGTTGAGATCGTCGTTCCAGGCCCCGGCGAAATACGCGCCGACAAAGTCAAACTTGCCGTCGGCAAGCATCGCAGGATTTTCGCCGAAGTTATAGGCGACATGCGGCTCAGTGACCATGCCGTTCTTATATCCAGCGGAGATACCTGGATGATACCGAAAATCCGACCAGTCAAACTCACCATAGCCGGCGGGGATCGGCGTTCCATACTCTTCTTCGACCGGAAGCTCATCGAATGTCAAAAGAGTGCCTAACGACACCGTAGCACTCAGTGCCACTACAAATGCTACCATCAATAACACCCTGTAAGTCTTCACCTCTTTTCCTCCACCCCCATGTTCACAATTTGCGCACCTTGACCACAGACCCTGGGCCTTACCTCCTTCACGATTTTCTTCGAGGCATTAGCTCCGTCTTGGGGAATCCGTCAGAAATGACAACTGACTTTCTCACCACTCCTCCGTGAACCAAGAATTACTATATCCGATACGTCAACCGGAGTCAAGCAAAAAGTCGGCATAGCGCGACGTTTCTCACTTGTGGGAACGCGGCAGCCCCACCTCTTGGACAGACGAAGAGTCTCCCTGCAGAAGCCTCTCGTTCACAGCACAGAAACTCAACTGCCCCACTTCACAAGCGGTGGGTAATTTTCAACAGCTGGATGTGGCAACGTTTTCTTCGTTGTTTCCCAAGGATTATGATATAATGGTGTGTTCTATACATCAACGTATCTACACAAGATTCAGTTTCCGGAGGAGGAAACAGCTATGGCAAAGGCGCTTGCAAGGGGCATTGTCCCAGTTCTCATCATCTTGCTCGCCTGCACCCATACCTATGGCGTGAGATTTGTGCTAAACGAGGAGGACTCTAACTCGCGATTTCAGATGGACGGGCGAGTCTCTGCAGGAGAAGAATCTCGTAGCTCCTCTCTTGGCTCTATAGAGCCTTTTTTCAAACAGTCTGCTGAGTATTCGATAGCGAGTCCTGAGAGTTCCGCCGACGCGGATCTAAACGTTGGCTTCCGGTGCGTCTTTGAGGCTGGTGCCGGTGAGCCCAAGTTCGATGAATCTGATGAGGTTAGCCCATGGCCTGTCGAGATGGATATGTCGCTACTGATTGGGCTTGACGGATCGGGCTCCGTACACCACGGCTACGACGAAGTGCACGAGCAAGACGAGTACGGGACCTTCTCATGTGACTTGTCCGCACAGGCAAAGCTGTGTTGGAACCTGCTGCCGGATCAGCCTGAGGAATATGAGCACATGCCCGTGCGCGTGCTTGTCTGGGCGAATCACTCCCTGTATGACTGGGGCTTTAACGTGGCACGCACGGAGCGGAGCTTCATCACGAACCTCGAGATTAACGATGGAGCAGTTGGGCCCCTGTACGCCTATTCCGACAGGCAAGGTGATCACCAGAACCAGTGGTTCGGGCCAAATCCATTGGACGGGGGAGCAATCTTTCTGCCGCTCGGCGAGGTTTTCAAAATTGAATATGCCTACGAATTCCACCTGAAGGCACCGTACTGCCCATGCAGTGATTCTGATTGGGATCACCCTTTGGAGCCGACGGACTTGTACGTATGCGCTAAGGCCGAGCCCGGTCGGCTCCTGTACAGGCTGAGCAAGCCTTGCCTGCGGGCGAAGGGGCTGTTGAATAATCTGCAAAGTCGGACAATTTGGCAACAGGATATCGAGAGCGCACTTGTTGACATCGGATGTACCGATCCGGCCACTCCACTGATCCTTGCACTCGATGTAGCTGCTGTTCTTGGTGCCGGTGCCGCAGGTGACACCGAGGATCCCAATCATTTCAAGCTCACGGTCCTCTCTCCAGACGGCAAGGACAACGGCCATCTCATCGGCGAAGGTCAGGACTTCGATGAAGACAACTATGACGACACACCCCGCATCGCCGAGGGCATTTTTACACAGACGTGGTGTGCTCCAGCACAGTTCGGCAGCCTGTGCCAAGATGATGTTGAGACAGAAAGGCCGATACCTATCCAGATCGACGTGGATCGAGATGGTGACGGAGATTATGATTACGCCTTCGTCGAATACATCACGCTTGTTCGAAGCACGGGCAGCATAAAGGGGTGGGCTTGGCGTGCCACAAGAGATGAGAGAGGCAGAATGGTGCAGGTTAGACCGCTCGATCGGGAGCAGGTGACCATCACAGCCCAAGGTGATTGGTGCTGTGAACGGTGTGATTCGCTTGCGCGTAGCTGCCGGACCGATAGCGATGGCTCTTTTGTGTTTGAGGACGTGGAGCCGGGATTCTATAACGTCCAAATAGAAGGTTGGTGCGAGGGCCTGAGCGGAAAGAAGGTGCAGGTTGGCCCCGGAAGCACAGTGACACTCTGGTTCCCGAGTGACATGCACATCGATATCGACAAAGAGACTGCCCGAGAAGCTCGCGATAGATTGAACGAAGAATTCGCGGAAATAACGCAGGACCACGAACTGTGGCAAGGCGGGACTAAGCTCGCGATGTTGTTTCTGTCCTCTGCCGTGGCGGCGAATCCAGACGGGCCCGCGAACGATGCGGCGGCGGCGCTAGCAGAGAGCTTTGGCACAGACCCGTGGACGGACCTTATTGTCGGCGCGCTCGCTGAAGCGACCGGAAGAGAGACTGGCCTGCTCAACGACATGGCGGAAGACCCGCCGGACCCGAACTATGCCGAAGTCTTTGAGCCGTACGTACCTGAAACGATAACGCTCCCCGCCGACTACAACGGCGTGTTTACCGATTCTGTTGTACAGCTCGTGAACCTCTTGGCCGCCCAGGCATCTCTCGAAGAGGCGATACTCATCAGCCTTGAACGCTGCCACGGTGCCCTGCTGGCGGAAGATGTCCAATCTGTCACTCTGCAGGTCGAGGCGATGGGGAACTTCTCAAGCCTTATGATGGAAAACGCCGAGCAGCTCGAACAATCTGCGGCCGCAGTGAAGGCGGATATCGAACACATTCAAGAAGATACTGCTCAGGTGGTTGAACAATTCCAGGGCAGGCTACACACAGGGTTCACGTCCTCGGAAGAACAGGCCCTGAGGGACATGGGGCTTGGTGACGAAGATCTGGAAAGATACAGACAGCTTCTGCTTCGTTTTAGTTTCGGCATGGTTGTAGCAGGTCTGGACGATCTGGCGGTGGTCTCCGCGAGCAGGGCCGAGTCAGCTTCCCTGCTGCTTGGCCGCTCTAATGAGGTCCTAGCCTTTCTGGCGTCATTTGATTTTGATCTTCGCGATCTAACGAGGCTGGCGGACTATTGGCTGGCCAACTGCACCGCCCCCGATTGGTGCTGCGACTGCGATGCTAACACAAGTGGAGCTGTGGATTTCCTCGACCTCGCCATCCTAACCGCGCCCCACCCTGATGACGCTGCCCCCTAAGTCGAACCGGAACCGGCATTCGTGATCTTCTTCAGGTCGGCCTTTATGTTCGATTTGCCGGTCTCAATCTCTACCGCTCGACCAAAGCCACATATCATTCCACCACATCCTATATCGTATTAGTTTTCCGCGAGGCTCCTTGTCTATCTCACCACAAAGCCTCGTCACTCCAACTCGATGATCCCAAGGTCAGGGTCGCCGCCACCGCCTACATATTGATACGGACCCGGCACTCCGCCGGTCATCAGCGTGACAAAGTGAGCACTTGTGGAGGTTCGACGCCAGAGAAGGTCTGTCGCGCCGCTGCCGTCGCAGTCGCCGAGGCCGATGATCCCAAGGTCAGGATCGCCACCGCCACCTACGTACTGATATGGACCCGGCACACCACCGGTCATCAGCGTCACAAAATTCGCACTTGTTGAGATCCGAAGCCATAGAAGATCCATCGTGCCGCTGCCGTCGCAGTCACCCAGGATGGTGATCCCAAGGTCAGGGTCCCCGCCTCCGCCCACATACAGATATGGACCCGGCACACCAGCGGTCATGAGCGTGACGAAGTTCGCGCTTGTTGAGGTCCGATGCCATAGAAAGTCCGTCGTATCGTTGCCGTCGCAGTCGCCCAGGCCGATGATCGCAAGGTCAGGGTCGCCACCTCCGCCAACATACTGATATGCACCCGGCACGCCGCCGGTCATCAGCGTGACGAAATTCGCACTCGTTGAGGTCCGACGCCACAGAAGGTCTGTCGTGCCGCTGCCGTCGCAGTCGCCCAGGCCGATGATCCCGAGGTCAGGGTCGCCGCCACCACCCACATATTGATACGGGCCCGGTACCCCGCCGGTCATCAGCGTGACAAAGTGAGCGCTTGTTGAGGTCCGACGCCACAGAAGGTCTGTTGTGCCGTCACCATCGCAGTCGCCCAGTCCGATGATCTCAAGGTCGGGATCGCCGCCTCCACCTACGTACTGGTACGGACCCGGCACGCCGCTGGTCATCAGCGTGACAAAATGAGCATGTGTTGAGGTCCGACGCCAGAGAAGGTCTGTCGTGCCGCTGCCGTCGCAGTCGCCCAGTCCCACGATCCCAATGTCCGGGTCCCCGCCTCCACCTACGTACTGGTATGCACCTGGCACGCCACCAGTCATCAGCGTGACGAAATACGCACCCGTTGAGGTTCGATGCCAGAGAAGGTCTGTCGTGCCGTCACCATCAAAATCCGGAGGGTTCCGACCGCCGATCAGGCTTCCTCCGACAAGGAAATCGACACTCAGCGAGTCAACAATGACCGCATCCTTTTTCAAGTCCAGGCAAAGCGTATATCGGCCTTGACTTAGACCCTCCAGCGTCCACACCTCAGGAATGATGTTTTCATCAATTAGCCCATCCGCGTCGTCGTCGTCGCCCGGACGGCCCACTTCAACATCAGGATGAACGCTGGGAGTCCCGGCGACCTTGCCGAGCAGCGGCACTTTGACACCGCTCTTGAGTCCATCTACCGTAACACTCTGTATTGAGGGCCCCAGGACCGTCGTACCGGTAATACCCTCTTTCACGCGTACTTCGACTTGACAGTTTGCCGGATCCGGCTCGGAGTTTGATACGCTGGCAATTAGAGAGATCACGTCCGCCTGAACCGCAATGTCCCCGAGGGCATCGTCGGTAGCCCTCTGGCCAGTTATGTTGCGGAAGTAATAGCCCGGATGACTCCCGCTGCCGTCCCACATCAGTTCAGACCATACTAGTCCTGCGCTTCCCTGATGAGACAAAGCCAACCTGCTATCAAACACGTCGTACGCATCGCACCTTATCGAAATCGTCTGGTTCTTGCCCACTGGGGCCAACGATTCATCGTCAATCGACCAAACCATATAGCCGGCTATGCCAAACACCTCCGTAATCACATCGTGAAGCTCGTCCCAGGTCACAGGAACCGATGCCAACTCCAATTGACTCACGGGGTGGCCGAGAACCTCAAAGAGACCCCCGCTTGGGTCGTGAACGTGCACATGCTCTTCATCGTATCCAACAATCACAAAGGCATGTCCCTCGTCATCTCGGTCGCCGAAAATAGACGCAGCCAAGGCGACTGGATGTCCGGCTGCGATCCTTGTCTTGACGAATTCGTCCAAGCCTATGGTGTTGAATGCCCTGTCCCACAAGAAGGCAACAACCGCTTCATTTAGGAGGAATTCATTTATCGGTGGAGAGGGCCCAAAGGGGAAGAAGTACTCCTTGTCCAGGCCCTGACCCGGTCCCCAGCCAAGGTAGGCCGCAACTGCCCAAGGTTCGTAATCAATGTCATAGTATTTCAGGAGCATGCATATGGATGTCGCCGTGCACCAGTTCGTGGCATTACCTGAAGGCCCATACCCTGACTGGTTGTAGTAGGGGACTTGAAGGGCTGCGGCTCCGTACTCGTAGGCCCCCATGTCAACGGATATCCCCTGGATTCTACTGCTGCCGTCCAGATCAGTCGTTATGCCGACCGGAACAGCCGTCGGATCTCCTGCATCGATACACGGGGACTCAGGCAGAGGGTGATAGTTATTATCATCCCACGTGTTGGGATCATCATCCGGGCCATCCGGATCAGCAAAGAGAGGATCGGAAGAGATATTCGTCGGGCCGTCCCAGCTCAAAGTGCAACCAGGTTCAACATGGGCACCTGCAAGGCCGTTCGCAACGGCACAGTGATGAACGGCCGAAGACGATGAACCAAACAGGGCAATCTCCGCACCGTCGTACGAGGCAACGTCGCCCCAGAGTATTGAATTGACAATCGTCGGGGAAGAATCGTTGTCGTAGCAACATACTGCCCCGCCGTAAGTCGCTGAGTTGCCGGTGAACGTGCAATTGGTGATCGCCGGAGAAGAGTTGGTGCAGTAAATCCCACCGCCCCCATTGTCCCCAATGGTGTCTGCTCTGTTTTCGCTGATGACGCAGTTGGTTACAGAGGGCGAGGAATTGTGGTTGCAATAGATTCCGCCGCCGCACGAGTCGGCCGTGTTGCTCGCTATTGTGCAATCGGTGATTTTAGGAGACGAAATGGCGGTGCAATAGATGCCGCCGCCGTCGGGTGCCGTGTTCTCCGTAATCGAACACGCCGTGATCTGCGGGGAAGAACCGTCATCACAGGAAATCCCGCCACCCTGATAAGCCGCTGAATTACGCCTTATCGTGCAATCGCTTATCGTGGCCGCATCGTACCACTCGCAGTATATCCCCCCACCTTGCGTGCCGGATGTATTGTCCGAAATGGTACAGCCGGTGATGACGGTTGAACTGGCATTGTGGCAATAGACTCCGCCACCGCCGCCGCCACCGCTAGGCGTGGTAAGGGTGGCGGTGTTGTTCGCAATCGTGCACGCCGAGATTGTTGGGGCCGAGGCCCCGGAGAAGATTCCACCCCCCGCCACCGCCGTATTGCCGCTGATCTCGCAGTCGTTGATGTCAGCCGGCGAATTGTCCTCACAGGAAATGCCGCCGCCGTTAACGGCAGCCGTGTTCCCGCTGATCGCGCTGCTCCTGATCGCCGGGGCAGAACCGCTCTGGCAATGGATCCCACCACCATCAAAGCCGGAAACGTTTCCCGTGATCGTGCAGCCGTCGATCGTTGGAGACGAGTGATCCTCGCAGAAAATTCCGCCACCGTCACTCGATGCCGTGTTTGCGATAATTGTGCAGTTGGTGAGATTAGGGGATGAGTTGCTGATGCACCGAATTCCACCGCCTGCCCTGGCAGAGTTATCGCTGATCGTGCAATTACTGATAGTCGGAGACCCATTGTAGTGGCAATAAATTCCTCCACCGTCGGCAGTTGCCGAATTTCCTGAGACTATGCAGTTGCTGATCGTCGGAGAAACCGCGTCGCCGTCGCACGTGATCCCACCCCCATGCTCAGCCTGGTTTTCGCTAATTGTGCAGTCAACCACATTCGCATCGGAGTAATCGCGAAGGTAAAGTCCCCCCCCTACATTCCAGCCCCCATTCAGCGCTGTGTTTCTGGTAACGGTGCACCCAATGATACTCGGGTAGCACCAATTGTCGCAGCAGATGCCCCCGCCACCTTCGCCGGTAACTGTGTTTTCGGTGATGTCACAGTTGCTGATGGTCGGGGAAGAGTAGCCCTCACAGTATATTCCGCCACCTCTGCCCGAAGCCGAATTTCCACTGATCTCGCAGTTCGTCACAATAGGAGAAGAATGATTGTAGCAGATTATTCCTCCGCCATCACCGGCACTATTATCCAAAATCATGCAGTTGTTGATGGTGGGAGACGAACTGTAGCAGAAGATTCCGCCACCGTAGAAGTGAGGGCCGAGAGCATAGCCGTTGGTGATCGTAAATCCATCGATGACGTCGGTGCTATCTTGATCGGTGCCGTTTAGGTAGAATCCGCGGCCGCTACCTTGGCAATCAATCACGCAGTTCTCCGGCCCATTTTCTGATCTGACCGTAATGTGCTTTATACCACCATCCCACGTCAAATTCTTATTGCCCTCGCCCGTGTAGGTACCGTTAGCCACCAGCACTGTATCTCCGTCGTTAGCTGCATCGATGGCGGCCTGGATCGTCGGATATTCGGTGCTGGGGACGAGGCGATCCGCCGCCAGGCCACCTGCGGCGGAGAGAAGATACGCCACGCCAACAGCAAGACTCATGATGCACCGCATACGTTCGTTCCTCCATTCGGACAAAAACTGATCGAACAAGACATCCACCTCGTTCACGTCGTTCGCACACAGGTATTATACCATGTATCCGCACCAAACACAGAAAACATTCGAAACGAAGTCGCAATCGCGATACAGTACCTTCCAGGATTCGGGCAGGGGACATTCCCCCCTGCCGGTGTCGTCGAGCCAATAGACCTTGACCGCCGAAATCCTGCACATAAGAAAAGGGCTGCAAGCAAATACCCGCAGCCCTGGACAAGTTCATGTCATCATCATGCTACAGTGCTCTGCGTCGGCGCAGCCGGCCAATACAACCTGCGCCGATGCTGCCCAAGAGAAATGCACCGGGTGCGGGGATGATCGTACCGGGCTTTTCCTACTCAATCACGACTTCCTGGACGCCGGCAGACCAACCGTCCTGGAGCTTTATTTCGATCTTGACGCAGTCGGTCTCCACCGGTTCAAAACTGACTTTGTTGAAGGTGTCTTTTGCTGTGAGGTAAGCGGTGTTGTTGGTCACCGGCTTGAAGTTACCTTCGCCGTCGCGATGCAGCACTTTCCAGGATTGTGGCGTCTTGCACGCGCCTATTCCCGTGTCGTCGAACCAATAGACCTTCACGCTGGAGATTTTATGTTTCTGATCCCACTCGAACTGAATCCATTCAGCCGTGCCCTGGTGCGGCCAGAAATCCAGTTGCAGCGCCGATGAGTCGGATGAGCTTGCCGGCAGTGTCTGGTCCTTGATCGCATCGAGAGACACGTGCACGAACGATGCAGTGGTCTTGCTGGCGTAGGTCAGGGTGTCCGCCGGTTCCGGCCGGGCGGCCTCCGGCTTGCGAGCCGGCCAGACCGTCATCTGGCCCCGGCCGCGGTGAGCCCATGCGTAATAGGGAATGGCCGTGAACGGCTTTTCCTTGGTCGGCACAATGTCACCATCGGTTGTGCGCTTGACTGTCTGAGCTTTGCCCCGTATTACCGTGACACCGCCGAGCAGATCCGGCCTGTACTCGGTCTTGAGCTTCGCATCGTCCGGGATCACCAGATTCAACACTTTGCCGTCATTATCCGGCCATTCAAGGCAGAAAACAATCGGCCCACGCTGAAGGGCCACCTTGCCCCGATCGGCCTTGATTTCTTCGTGCGCGATTACCCGGCGGATTGGCATCGGCAGGTTCAAGTCAATCGTGTCGCCGTTTTGCCATTTGCGCTCGACGCGGGCAAAACCTCCCCGGATGTCAAGTGACACTTCCTTGCCGTTGACCTTAAGGCCAACTTGCTCATGCCCGACCCTGCGGAATTCATAGAGGTCGCTCGGCACACACTCGTTCCGAGCCCAGCCGGGGATGCGAACGTAAATGGCAAAGGTGTCACTTCTTTCCGGCTCAACGTTGATGGTGACTGCGCCCTGCCACGGATACCGGGTCTGCTGAGTCAGTTTGACCTTGTTGTTCGCGGTCTCGATCGTGGTCTCGCCGCCGACGAACAGATTTACGTACACGTCGTTACCCTTGTGGGCATAGGCGTACCCCGGCACCGAGGGGACAAACCTGGCGACATTAGAGGGACAGCACGCACAACCAAACCACGGACTTCGCGCATGTTGGCCGGTAGACTCCAGAGGATTCGGATAGAAGAACAGATCACCCTTCATCGAAATACCGGAGAGAGCGGCGTTGTACAATACCCGCTCCAGGACATCGATGTACTTTGCGTCGCCGTGCATCAGGAACATGCGATGGTTCCAGAAGATGTTGGCAATCGAGGCACAGGTCTCGCAATAGGCGGTCATGTTGGGCAGCTCGTAGTGCCCGCCGAAACCCTCATGTCCCCCGGCCGCTCCTATGCCGCCCGTGACATAGAGCTTGGTATCGACAACATCTTTCCATATGGCATCGATCGCCTTGACATATTCCATGTTTCCGGTCAGCGCCGCGACATCTGCCATGCCCGTATACAGGTAAGCCGCCCGTACTGAATGGCCGACGGCCTCGGTCTGCTCGGTGACGGGTATGTGGTCTTGCGAGTATGTCCCGTAAAGACCACCGTCACCGTTTGGCCCGCGGTTGCCTTTGCGGCCACGCTGGTCCAGGAAGAACTTTGCCTGGTCCAGATACTTTTCGTCACCGGTGACACGGTACAGCTTGCACAGCCCGATCTCGATTTCCTGATGTCCCGGCGGGTCGGTCCGTTTGCTCGCAGCGAAAGTGTCGCACATCAAGTCCGCGTTTTGCGTCGCGATATTCAGAAATGACTTATCGCCGGTGACTTGATAGTGAGCCGCCGCGGCTTCGTACATATGCCCCACGCAGTATTGCTCGTGAATCGATTGAATATTCGTCCAGAGTTTATCGGGCTGCTTCTTGGGCACCGAGTAGAAGGTGAACAGATACCCGTCGTCCCACTGCGCGCCGTCCATAATCGTGATCAGCTTGTCCAGGTACAGCCGCATCATCGTATCGGGATGGACTTGCAGCGAATAGGCGGCGCCTTCCATGACCTTGTATACGTCGGAATCGTTGAAGTAGATTCCTTCGTGTTCGCCCTCCAAAAGCCCCGCGGCTTTTTCGAAATTTCTGATTCGGCCGGTCTCCTCGCACTTCTCGAAGGCATAGGGGACAGTGACCTTACGGCTGGTCTCGAGTCGAGGCGTCCAGAAATCGTCATCGACGCGAACCTTGTTAAACGGCACCGGCTTGACGTTGTAATCACGTTTGAGTTGAACTTCTTGCCCTCGCGCCGCACACAGCCCACATGTTACGACCGCTGCAAAAACGCCCATAAGTATTTGTCTTTGATTTACCATTCGAGCCACCCTTTACAAAATGCCAATGTGATTTGATTCTGTGCCCGATGATACCCGCCGATTGATACTTCTGCAACTCGATATTGATCCAGTCCGCGTGGGGTGGCCCGGAGGCCGGGTTGGCACCTCCAAACTGTGTTTGGAGGTGGGTTGCAGAGGTACCCGGTCAAACGAGTTTGGGCATGCCGCCGAGATCTACCTGATGCCATCACCAACACCCGGAGTTGCGCGTGTCCTCGGCACGCCTACCACCGGATGCGGCAGCCAAACATGTAGATCGGGCCGCTGAGGTCGAAGCCGGAGTTGCTTTTGGCAAAATCGTACTGGAACTCAAACATCAAATCGCAATGTGGTCCGACCGGCACTGTCACGCCCGCTGTGACAAAGGGAAAGAAGCCGTGGGCCAAGGTGTCCGTGCCCGAGGTGACATCCGTGAAGGTATAAAACACATCGGGAAGGACCGGGTCCGGCACGGTTTCGGAATACACATCTTCCCAAAAACCCAGAAACCAGAAGTAGCCGATGCCCGCCCCAAGGTACGGCTGGACCGCGGCGTCGCTGCTACACAGATAAAGGCGTGCGGCCAGCCGGACATCAAAGAGGGCAAGCTCGCTTGTGAAGTAATCTTCGACGAACACATCGCCGTCAAAGTATGCGTCCTCCTCGGAGAACGGACCGAGGTACGAGCCGCCGAATCCCAGGGCCAGATCGAAGTGGTCGCCGCCAAATCGCTGGCTTGCTATCTCCAGCCCAAGTCGAGTCCGGGTCGTTGTACTCAGGTCTACGGGATCCTCCATGGTCTGAGCGCCCACCTTGATTGCCAGTCCTGGACCGGAGCCTGCGGCCGAATGTGTGGCCGCCAAGCACACCAGCACGATAGCAGGATACACGGCGATTCTGAAGCCATCACTTGACACGGCGCGGTCACGGGAAGAACCCCCGACTGCATCCTGGTCTGTCCTGTGCGGCGATGTATGGATAGACTCTGTCCGTACCATGTCACTGACCTCCCTTCTCAGAATTGCACGATCATAACTGGCCGTCAATCGGCTGATCTTCTCTTCTACCTATAGAAGGCACGTCAAGGTGCGGTGGTAACGCGATTTGTGCGGATACGATTGCATTCTGCCCCCAACGGAATTGGACCATCGGGCAAACTGATGATGGCTCGTTGGGCTTTTAGGAAAGGAAGCCGGGCAATGCCAGCGAGGCCTTTTTATTCAGCAGGGATGCTCGATTGCCCCGTGCGGAGAAAAAAAGGCCGGGCACATTGGCCCGGCCGTGTCTTGGTGTGTTCGGCGCGAGGGCCGGCGAGGCTGCTACCATCCCTTGAGGTGTCTCATATGCATCGGCACGCGGCTCTGGCGATACTCTTGCGGGCCCTGGAACGAATGCAGACGGCGGCCGTATCGCTCAAGGTGAACGCCCTGGTGACCCCCGAGGAAAGTGGTCACCCCCGAGCGGACGCCCACGGCCAGGTTCTCCTCGGTTCGTCTTAATCCGTCGAGATAGTGCGTCCAGCCGCCCGCTTCGGCCTGATCGATGAGCATGCGGGTCGCCTCCAGGGCACTGGCATAGTCCTTGCGTTTGGGGCTCAGCAGCATGACATCACAACATCGCACGAAATCCTTCCAGGTCGGCACATGGCCTTGATCCACCGCGGCTTTGAGCAGCTCGAACTGCAGCCCGCGCAGATCAGCCAATAGACCGGGATATATGGGATTCAGCTTCTTCGGTCTGTCGGCCTCGGCATCCCAAGTGTACAACACCTCATAAGTAACGATCGATTCGATGAGCTGGTCAATGACGGCGGTATTTTCGGGGGCCAGTTCGTGCGCCGTCTCCATAACAAGCCTGGATGCATAAGCATACGGATACGAGGTCTCGGACAGGCACCCGCCAACTTCCCAGAATCGATTCCGCAGGGCAATCCCGGCAGCCACAAGCCGGTTCACGGCCATCTCATCGACACCGAGTTTATCCTGGAGCTGCTCGCGCAGTTGGGCCTGCACCTGCTCGTAGGGCGGCCATCCTGCTACGGTCTCATCTTGGGCTACTCTTATCTCTGTCGTGCCGCGTAGCCGAAGCTCCGGTTTGGGGGCGTTCAGGTCAAAACCGAGCAGACTCAGGCCGCTCACATCCGGCAATGGCAGATGGTCAAAGTCACCGAGATAGGGCTCAGCCATTGTGTTCCGTGCAAACGCCTCTGCGGCGTCAGTCTTCGGGGTCGAGTCCGGCGCCGAGCCATCATCATCCACTACCTCGTAGTCGGCCGGGATCTCGGGCTTAAACAAGCTTGCCTCCAAAGGCACACCCCACTCGAACTGGTCCCAGACCATCGTGGTGCGCACCGCAGAGCCTTTCGGCACGAAGCTGATTTCCACCCAGACCGGCAATTCGGTCTCCACCTCGATCCAGAACCGCCCGATGAACTCATCCATAGGCGGCACCTCCTGTCCTTCATCGGCGAAAAGGTCCAGGTTCCGGAGCTCGACGCCCATCACGCGCTTGCCGTCAATGGTGTCTCCTCCCAGCTCGATGTAATCTCCCTCGAGAATCTTCGTGATGATCCGCCTTGGATGACCAAGGCGAAATTCGCGAATACGCTCTTCATTGAGAGGCATGCGTATGCACATTTTATGCTCGCCCGCAGGACAGAGAGAAAGATGCAGTCCCTCCTCCAGCAGCGTATAGTGGCGGATGAATAGCTCGCCGTTCCTGTAATTCTCGCTGAATGATCCGTACGTCTCGGAGCGGTAATTCTTGGATTCCGACTCGGTGGCGAACTCGAAGCCGTCGGGTCGCGGCCCTGTGGTCTGGACCTCGCGGCTGCGATAAACATACGTGTCGAATGTCATCACTTTCTCCAGTACCGCCGCCCACGCGATATTGGAGGTCCCGCTAAAAAAGTGTATGCCGAGTAGTGCTACTGCAACAATCACAGCAGCCGCAATCGTTAGTTTTGCAATTGGGGTTCTCATAATAGTTCTCCAACTGATCGGCCGAGTGCCGGCCGCACGTTGTTCCATAGATTCTGTCAGACGGCGCAGCGTGTCCTCCATGATCCGCTGATCGACACATGGGTCTATCTGAACCTCCAGCCCACGGACAATGTCATCGAGCGTGTGTTCAGGCTTCATGGTCATGCTCTCCGTTAAGCAGGCTCCTGAGTTTATCGATGCCGTACCGGTATCGACTCATAACGGTATTGGCCGACAGTCCGGACATTTTGGCGATCGCCCGCAGCGTCAGGCCACCGTACGCCTGCAGCATCAGAGTCTCTCTTTGCTCATAGGGCAGTCGTTCCAATGCCGCCGCCAGACGCTGGAGTCTTTCATTGCACACAAGTCGCTCGACAGGCTCCGCCTCGACGCCACGGTCAGGCGGCGCCTTGTCGCGGGGCGCACCGGCTGGGCGTGCGGCCTTGTTGTGATTTCGGGCCCGATTTGCCACGCAGGTCATCAGGTACGCCCTGAGACTGCCCGTCAGGCGAAACGCGGCAAGGTTCTCGGCAAAGCTCACGTAGACATCGTGCACAATGTCTTCGGCCGCGGCCCCGTCGTTGAGCAGGGCCAACGCCAGGACCAGCAGGTCCTTTCTATACTTGCGATAGATCCGCGCCATGGCGTCGCTGCTGCCGCGCTTGCACCGCAGTACTAACAACCTGTCTTCCATAGGCCAAGGAATCCTGTCTTCAAAAGACGTCTTTCACCAGTATAACAACTGAGGAGGGTGCTTGCGTCTACTGGAATTGGCGACGGGGCGTGGGAACACATTGGGCCGTTGCAGCAAAGCAAAAAGGCCGGGCACATTGGCCCGGCCTTTCATACAGTCTCTTCATCCGGCTGGGGGGCGCGGTATCTTCTCACCATCCCTTGAGGTGTCTCAGGTGTACCGGGAGCAACTCACGACTTCGCTTTCGCGGTCCCTGGAAGGAGAAAAGACGGCGCGCGTATCTGAACTCATCGGGGAATGCGTCCTGACCGTACATGAACAGTCCGGTCCGGTACCCCTCACCAGCGGCATAGGCCTGCTCCATCTCGTTAAGGCGGGTATCCAGGTAGTATGTCCAGCCGGCCGTCTGTGCTTGATCAATCATCCAGCGCGTGACTTGCAGCGCCCCATCATAGTCTTGGCAATTTGAACTCAAGAGAGTGACCAGATCGTGCAAGCGGACGTGGTCTTTCCACGTCGGCACGTAGCCTTCACTGACCTTCGCTTTGAGCTGCTCAAACTGCTGCGAGCGAAGCTCGGTCAACAGACCCGGATAAACAGGATTCTTGATCCTTTCGTCCGTACCTGCCTGGGAGGTAGACGTTACCTCACAGGTCATGATCGATTCGATGAATTGGTCGGTGACGGCGGTATCATCGGGGGCCTGCGCGTGTGCCATCTCGGTGACGATTCGGGCTGCGTAGCCGTAGGGATACGCAACCTCAGAGAGACATCCCCTCAACTCCCAGAAACGCTCTCGCAGGGCGATCCCTAAACCGATGAGTTCTTCGATGGTCATCTGTTCAATGCCCAATTCAGCGTCTAACTGTAGAGCGATCTGATCCCGTACGTCCTCGTAGCCGGGCCATTGGGCCATAAATTCATCCTGTCTCTGCCAAACATCCTCATGGTCGCGCAGTCGCAGCTCGGGTTGAGCCATACTCGTGTCCAGACCAAGCAGTGTCAGGTTGCCCAGGTCCGGCAGTTCAAGATGATCGAAGTCACTCAGGTAGGGCTCAGCCTGTGTGTTCTCGGCAAATGCCTCGGCCGTCCGGGTCTTCGGGGCCGAATCCATATAGATATTCCTATCCTCCGGATTGTCCCGCTCAAAGTCGGCCGGGATATCGGGCTCGAACAGACTCGCCTGCAGAGGCACACCCCACTGGAATTGGTCTACGACCGTCGTGTGACGCACCTGGGAGCCCTTAGGCACCACAGAGACCTCCACCCAGACCGGCAACTGGGTCTCGGCTTCAATCCAGAACTGCGCGACGAAGTCATCGAGCGGTGGCATCTTGGCGTCGCCATCAGCAAAGGCATCGGGACCGCGCAATTCAACTCCCCTGACGCGTTTACCCTCCATGACATCTTCCCCGAGCTCCGTATAGTTCGCCTCAAGAATCTTGGTGATGATCTGCCTGGGATGGTCTTTCTGCAATCCACGAATCTGTGACTCTGTGAGGGGCAGTCGCGTGTATGTCTTGAGCGGGTAGCAGACGGCCACGAACTCGCCCTTTAGCAACGAGTGATACATTCGTGTGAAGAGCTCACCGTTCCTGTAATTCTCACTGAATGAGCCATACGTCTCGGAGCGATACTTTTTGGATTCCGAGTCGGTTGCGAACTCGAAACCGTCTGGTCGCGGCCCCGTGGTCTGGACCTCGCGGGTGCGACAAACACAGGTGTCGAAGGTTAGGACGTTCTCCAGTACGGCGGACCAAGCGGTGCTTGAGGTGCCGCCATAGAAGTGCATTGCGATCACTGCGACAAAGACAATCACAGCAGCAGCAATCGTGAGTTTGGCAACTGGTGTTCTCATGATTGTTCTCCAAAAAATCGCGGCCGGTTTGGCTCGATTCAATAGGTGCCTGAAACGGGCCAGCTCGACCTCAGATACCGCCGACGGGTCGATGCCGTCCGCTCGAAGCAGCTTGTCTCTCAGGTTTTCTCGATTACCCATTCTTCTTCTCCAGCTCTTTTCGAAGAGACTGTTTGGCATAATAGACCCGAGATTTGACCGTGCCGGCACGAATGCCAAGAATCTCGGCGATCTGTCGATGCGAAAGATCTTCAAGAAAGCTCAGTGTCAATATCTCACGGTGATGAGCCTTGAGTCTTTGAAGAGCCTCATGGACACGAGTCGCGTCTTCATCAGTGAATGCCGGCTCAGTATCCTCAGCGACCTTTTCGAGGCGCTCATCGGTCAACTCGACGAACGGGTCCTTGATCCGTGCCCTGCCGTACACCTCATTGCGAGCGATTGTGTACAGCCAGGCCACGAATGCCTTTCGATCTTTTAATGAGCCGATCTGCCGGACGACCTTGAACCAAATCTCCTGTAGCAGGTCGTCTGCATGGTCGCCAACGGTATCCAGACGCCGCACGTAGTAGCGAAGCCGCGGCTGAAATTGTCTGAACAGCTCTTCTAACGCCGCCCGCTCACCTCGCTGACAGCGATGAACCAGAGCATATAGTTCGTCCTCTGAACGCATCCAAGGCCCTCAATTGGGACAAGATCTTGTCTTCTATGGATAAGGATGCGGTTTGAGCCGGCCGGTTCAAGAAAAAAAGATGTCTTAAGGGTCCGACGGCGGCTTGCGACTTCGGTAGTCTGCGACTCGCCTGAGAATGGGTATGACAAGATTCTCACGAGTTGTTATACTTCCGCATCCTTGTAAAGAGGCAACAAAAAGGTGAGTTGGCATGACTGAGGTTGGACCATGAAAACAAGGCTGTTTGAGCGATGCCCGGATAACCCTTTGATCTCACCGCTGGATTTGCCGTTTCCGGCCGCAGCGGTCCTGAATCCCGGAGCGACCGAATACGGCGGCGACGTTGTCCTTTTGCTTCGAATTGAGGATCACGCGGGACATTCGAACATCCACGTTGCACGCAGTCACAACGGCGTGACTGACTGGGAGATCGAGACCAAGCCGTTGCTCCGGCGTGGCGAGTCCCGGTGGCGGTATGAACAATGGGGATGCGAAGATGCCCGGGTGACGTACCTCCCGGAGGAGAAGCGGTGGTATATCACCTACACGGCATACTCTGCAAATGGGGCTGCGGTTGCGCTGGCCTGCACGGAGGATTTCGTCTCGGCCGAAAGGATTGGGCTTATTTTCTCACCCAATAACAAAGACGCGGTGCTCTTTCCGCAAAAGTTCGACGGTCGGTGGGCGGTGTTCCACAGACCCGATGCCGGCGGCATCGAACACATTTGGTCGGCCTATTCCCCCGACCTGGTGCACTGGGGCGAGCCGCACTGCGTGCTGCCGGAGGGGGCGGGGGCGGCTTGGGACGCGGTTAAGGTTGGCGCGGGACCACCGCCCGTACTCACAAAGCGCGGCTGGCTTCTGATATACCACGGCGTCAAAGGTTACGGCGGTCACTTGGTCTATCGCACAGGGGTCGCACTATTCGATAAGGAGCAGCCATACAAGATGATCGCCCGGTCCCCCGACTGGGTCTTTCAAGCCGAGGCTCCATACGAACAGTCCGGCCTGACGCCCAATGTGGTCTTCCCAACGGGACTGCTGGTGCGCGGCGATGAGCTGTGGATGTACTACGGAGCAGCAGACAGCTGTACTTGTCTGGCGCGCGCCCGGCTGGATGAAGTCATGAATATGCTCGTTGCGTGATCGGGCAAGCAGGGCTGCCGTACCCATCGAAACGCAGAACCACCCCGCTTTCAGTGGCTTTCCTGCGGTGAATCTGATATAATGGAGAGGTTAGCGCCTTCAATACGGCACGCGATGCTCGGCAAGTATTGTCAGTGGAGGAGCAGGAAATGGTCAAGACTACGTTCAGGTTCGCAATTGCAGTCTTGTTATTGCTGATCGTATCGCGGACCGGCTTGGTGCTTGCCCAGGACCTGCCTGTGCACGCCGGGACTCGCGTTCTGAGAAGCGGCGGCCTTGTGGTCGAAGTCGGCGACCCCAACTCTCCCGAGTGTCGGTGGAACAGAGGCCTTAGGTTCTCCCCGGTGGCAAATGTGCTCCGTGTCCAGCTAAACGGCCAGGAATTTCTGTACTCCCCTGTCGACGGCGGCGTGGTCAGCCCGGGCTATGTGGGCGGCCTACCGATGGAATTCGACATCGGCCAGGAGGAATTTCAGCCCGATCCACCCGGTTACGTCGAAGGCACAAGCGGGAGTTCATTTCTGAAAATCGGCGTCGGCATCCTTAGACGCAACAGCAGTGCATACAACTTCATGACCAACTACGACGTTATCGAGTTGGCTGATACGGCCGCCACCTGGCACAGCGACCGCGTGCATTTTGCCCAGACCTTATCCGGCACTGCAAACGGCTATTCCTACGCCCTGGAGGAGGACGTCATAGTCAAGAACGACCGAATCATCATGAACTACGTGCTGACAAACACCGGCAGCAAGACGTTCACCACCGAACAGTACATACACAACTTTCTCACCTTCAGCGGCAAACCCGTCGGCCCGGATTACATAATCGGCTTTCCCTACAACCTCACCAGTTCACCGGAGATCGAGCCCTGGTCACCCCCGGTTAGACGATTGAGCATTGCCAGCACACCGCAGGTAGTGCGATTGGCCAACATGATTATATACAAGACCAGGGTAACGAGCGTGCCAAAGATTTGGGTATACAAACCCGAGGACTACGCGGGTCGCGATCTCTTCGGTGTGGAGCAGACCGACACGGCCCAGCGCCTCGTCATCGAATCCTCTTTGCCGGCCGAATATGTCGGAATATGGACCACGGACTACCAGGTCTCGCCCGAGCAATTCCTCATAATTACCCTTGCACCCGGTGAGCACATCGAGTTTACGCGCACCTATGTGTTCCAGGTCGACGACTTCATCCGTCAGGATTGCACCGGCGACGGAACTGTTGATGCGTGCGACGTGTCGGCCATGTCCGTGGCCTGGCTCAGCAAGGCCGGTGACACCAAGTGGGACCCTGGCTGTGACATCGGCGAGCCGGCGGACGATGAGATCGACCTTGTGGACTTAGCTGCACTGGCATCCTGCTGGCGGCGGAACGGCACCCCACCTGCGCCGGTCGCGTACTGGCCGCTTGACGAAACGGGCGGCAGCTCGGCCGTTGATAGCGCGAACGACCACGTCGCGACGCTACACAATTTTCCCACCGACGATTCTCAATGGGTCGCCGGGGCAGCCAGCGGCGGATTACAGTTCGACGGAGTAGATGACTATGTCGAAGCGAACGATTACCACGGGGTCACTGGGAAAAGCCCGCGGACCGTTGTTATGTGGATCAGGACAGCCACCGGAACCCAGCCGCCAATGGCACTGCTGGCCTGGGGCCAGGCGAGTCCCGGAAGCTACTGGCAGCTCGCCGTAGACAGCAACAGGCGACTCAAATTGGATTGCGACGCGGGTACCATTGTCGCCGGCAAAGCAGTAGGTGACACACAGTGGCATCACGTAGCAGCCGTGCTGGACCCGATAGACCGCGAGAATCCACATGTCAGCGACGTGAGGTTATACGTCGACGGAATGCGGCAACCCGTCGATCAACTGATCGAGTGTGAGATCGACACCGCTGAGACGGGTGCGCTGAGGATGGGCCGGGCCCACTATTCTGAGACGGATTCCCACTTTGGGGGCACAATTGACGACGTACGCGTATACAACCGGCCGCTGAGCGGCACTGATATTCAACATATCTACGCCGGAACGGATCCGTGGCAGGGGCCTTGACACACCGTAGCCGTTCGACGATAATCTCCGGCATGGGAATCGTCGTCCACATGATTGAGTCTGACGAAGCGGCGATACCGCTGCGTCCTTTCTGCACCGACGACCGTTTCTTGAGACCAAACCGTCTACGTTGGCTCGCCGAAGCCAGCACAACTCGCCAGATGAATTAGGAGGTCCTTATGTCAAAGAAGAACTCAAACCTTACGCGGCGCGCGTTTCTTAAACGCGCGGCAACGGTGGCGGCGGTGCCGTACATAGTCCCGGCGTCGGCGCTGGGTCTTGATGGGAAAGTCCCCGCCAGCGAGCGCATCGTGCTGGGCGGCATTGGCATCGGTAACCGCGGCTCACATGACCTGCGCTGGATGCTGCCGGAGAAGGACGTACAGTTCGTCGCCACGTGCGATGCGCAGAGGTCACGTGCTCAGGCCGTCAAGAAAATAGTGGACACACGCTATGGCAACAACGACTGCGTGATATACCACGACATGCGGCAGTTCCTCGCCGAGCGCACGGACATCGACGCACTGCTGGTCACCACCGGCGACCGATGGCATGCGCTGGCCTCCATCATGGCGATGCGAGCGGGCAAGGATGTTTATTCCGAGAAGCCCTCGTCCATGACTATCGCCGAAGGCCAAGGGGTCGTGGAGACAGCCAGACGCTACAGACGCATTTATCAAACCGGCACGCAGCGGCTCAGCGAGGGCAACTTCACCTTCTGCAACGAGATGGTTCGCACGGGCCGGCTCGGCGAGGTGCATACGGTTCGTGCGCATATTGCCCCGTGGGATGCCGCCGAGATGCGCCACGATTGGCTGCCGGCAGAACCGCAGCCGCCCAAAGAGCAAGTGGATTGGGACACATGGCTGGGCCCATGTCCCTGGCGGCCTTACAACTCCGCCTACACGCGGGGCGGCTGGCGGGGCTTCTACGATTTCCACACAAGCTGTATCGGCGAGTGGGGGGCGCACACATTCGCCCAATGCCAGGTCGCAATTGGTGCTGCCGACACATCGGCCGTAGAGTATAACTACGTGAATAACAAGACCGGCGACGGCATGGTGACGCGGTTCGCAAACGGAATAAAGATGATTCTGCAGCTCGGTGGCTGGCGCGGCTCGTGCGGCGTCCGCTACGAAGGTACCGAGGGCTGGGTCGCGGCGGCGGATGGCTATTCAAAGCCGGATGTCTCGTCGCCTGCCATGATGGATGACTTCAGAAAGCTGGTATATGACTACCAGGCCCAGACGCAGCGCCCGATGAGCCACGTGCGCGACTTCCTCGACTGCGTCAAATCACGACGCCAAACGGTGGCCAATGCGGTCATGATGCACCGGTCAATGACCACCGTGCATGCGGCCAACATCTGCATGTGGCTCAAACGAGACCTGCGCTTCGACCCCGTCAAAGAGGAATTCGTCGATGACGCAGAGGCCAATCGGCTGCGTTCTCGCGCGATGCGAGACCCGTGGATCATCTGAGCAACCATCTTAATCCGGAAGGAAACAGGACCATGTCAAAGTCAAGAATGAACATAGCACTACTGATCGTGTTCGTGCTGGCCAGCGCCCTACAGTCGTTCGGACAAACGATTGCGCCGGCCGGCAGCGAGGGCAAACTTATTGCCGTACTGAAGTCGGATGCCTCGCGCAAAGAAAAAGCAGATGCCTGTCGTCAATTAGGCGTCATCGGCACCAAAGCCGCCATCGCACCGCTGGCTGCGCTGCTCGGTGACGAAGAACTCTCACACATGGCCCGGTACGGGCTCGAGCCGATCCCGGACCCGGCTGTGGACGAGGCCTTTCGCGATGCGCTGGGCAGACTTAAAGGCCGGCCGCTTGTCGGTGTCATCGGCAGCATCGGTGTGCGCCGCGACCCTGTGGCGGTTCCAGCCCTGGCAGAGATGGCGCAGAATCCCGACGTGGAAGCAGCCCGGGCGGCAGCGAGGGCGCTCGGCAACATCGGCAATCCCGCCGCGGCCAGAGTGCTGCAATACAGGCTGGAACATGCTGCAGTCGAGAATCAACTCGACATATGCGAAGGGCTGCTGCGTTGTGCCGAGAGGCTCTCGGCTGATGGTGAGCGTGACGCGGCCGTCGCAATCTACGACAAACTGCGCGAGATCGATGCGCCGCATCAGGTTCGTGCAGGGGCCTTGCGCGGCGCGATCCTCGCCCGCGGCGGCAGTGGCGTGCGGCTCCTTCGGCAGCATCTGCGAAGCGATGATTACATCTTGTTCTCCGCGGCGGTCCAGGCCGCACAGGAATTGCGGGGTACCCAAGTGACGCGGGTCTTGACAGCCGAGCTAAACGAACTGCCCGCCGACAATCAGATCCTGGTGATCCAAACGCTCGCCAAGCGGGCCGATGCAGAGGCATTGCCGGCGCTGTTCACTCTGGCCAAGGGCGGCGCAAAAGCCGTCCGTCTGGAAGCCATCCGGGCCTTGCCGCAGATCGGCCATGCGTCCGCGATGCCCGTGCTGGTGCAGCTGCTTGCCGACTCGGACGGTGAGATTTCGCAAACGGCACAGGAGAGCTTGGCGGCCTTGCCGGGCAAGCAGATCGATGACGCGATCATGGAGATGCTGCAGCGCAGCGATACGGCACACCAGCTGAAGGCACTGGAACTGATCGAGCGTCGCCGGCCTGCGGGTGTGACCCGCGCGCTGCTCGAGGCGAGCAAGGACGACGACGAATCGGTCCGGACCGCGAGCATCCGGATGCTCGGCGATATGGGCAGCGACGTGGAATTCGATGTGCTGGTCGATTTGCTGCTCAGCGCCAAGAGCACATCCGAGATCCGTTCGGCCGAGCGAGCGCTGTCGGCGAAGTGCTCGAGAGAGGCCAAGCCCTCCGCGGACAAAGTGACTATTCGCAGGGCGGTATACGGCGCGGTCGGCGAAGGCGGTTCGGCCGATGTGACCGAGAAAGTCGCCAAGATGGTCGCGGACGGTGCCCTTTCGATCACGGCCTCGAACGCCAACTTCGGCGATCCGGCGCAGGGGGTAGTCAAGCAGTTGCAGATCGAATTCACAGCCGACGGGGTGACACAGGTCAAGACGGTCCGGGAGAACGAAAGCGTGACGCTTGCGGTCGGGGCGACTCCCGAGCCATACGTCGACGCCCTGCTCTCGGCAATGGATAGGGCCTCGACCGCCCAGAAGGTCGCCTTGTTGCGCGTGCTGCGTGTGGCACGCGGGGCCAAGTCGCTCGATGCAGTCCGCGCGGCGACGCGGGATGCAGATGCCGGGGTTCGCAGCGAGGCAGTTTCGGTCCTGTGCGGCTGGCCTTCGGCGGAAGCACTTGGCGACGTGCTCAAGCTCACCAAGACGGCAGCCGATCGCAAGGCGAAGATTCTGGCGGTGCGTGGAGCCATTCGGCTGATCCCGCTGCAGGCTATCTCGGCTGCGAAGAAGCTCGCGGAGTTCAAGGAACTGCTGCCGCTGATCGAGCGGGATGAAGAAAAGCGGCTGCTGCTGGGCTCTCTTGCTGCCGTGCCGAGCAGCGAGGCCCTGACAATGGCGATGTCGTATCTGGACGATGCGAGCGCAAGGAGCGAGGCGTGCTTTGCCATCGTGGCGATCAGTGAGAAAATTGTCCAGCAGGAACCCGGCAAAGTTATTAACGCTCTGCAGAAGGTGCTCGGCGCCACGAAGAACAGAGATGTGACGCGCCGCGCCAGGGCGACATTGAGAGAGGCCAGAAAGGCCGCAGGACAATAGACAAGTGGGCAAGCCGGCCAGAACCCCGACAGCTGGAAGCCATGAGGGCCGCTGAACAGGCAGTCTCCTTGAGGGAAAGCCTGTTCAGCGGTCTGTCTTGAAGCACTGCATCATTCAGCAGATTCGAGGGCATCTCCGAGTTCGAAGGCCACGTAGTCCTGCTCGCATGCTCTGCCCTTCGAGCCTTCGGCGTTTGCCACCCAAAGTCGCAAGTTCTTGGGATCGTACACAACGCATTGCAGGTTATCGCGCATGGAGATGGCCGGTGCTATCTTGTCCATCATGACCGACGGGTCGATCTTTCCATAGAACTGCCCTAAGAGATCGTAACATTTCTCATTGTAATGACTGCCGTACACAACATCGTCAAGGGGCGGAATCGGATACTTGGGGTCGTTGTCTTTGTACACGTGGCAGAACTTGCTCGTGGATATGTAACCCCTGGCCTTCGGCACCGCTCCAACTGTTATGCCGTCTCCAACCACATAAACGTAGTAGTTCGTTCTATCAGCGCTCTTGATAATGGCGGTAGCTTGCTCGACACCGTCGGCGTACTGCAGGATTCTCTTGAGAAGAAATATCATAGGAATACCGGATAACGTCTCCTGTGGCTCGGGATCAGAGATCCCAGGCTGCTGATTTCCCGGCCCCCCGTAGCCCAATTCACTTATCGCTACTCCCTGCTCATTCATCCCACTAATCACACCAATGAAGCCGGCCCAACCGATGCTCGCGAACGCGTTCCCTTCGTTAGGCTGATAGACGGTGATTGTGGGGTGGTCCTGAATTCCAAGTCCCATCAAATAGTCGAGAATTCTCAGCTGGTAAAGATGCCCGTCGACGGTGGCTTGTCCAAATGCGGCGATAGCCGAGCAGCTTGTTTCAGTCAGACCGGGTATGGCATGGACCCTTTGTATGTCTCGCAGTGATATCCCGGAGCCGTCCGCCAGGCCCTCCATTTCTTCTCTGTCGGCTTTCGGGATATACGGTTCCATCTTCTTGTAAGCCTCATCCAAAATAAAATTACTCGCCGGCTTGGCCACCAAAGGCAGTCCTATTTCCTTGCCTGCGAGATCGTAGCACGCGCGCAAAACTCCGTTTAGAGTATCTGTCAGCTCGTTCTTCAGCAGTCTTCCCTGTTGGAAACCCATTTCGTAAGGAGTTCCCTTCACATACAGAACCGTGATCTTATTCGTTCCCTTTCCGATCGTTTCAATCCGCCCCGTGTTAACTACCCGTCGTTCAGGTGGCTGCTCGGCGATCATAGTCTTATAGAATTTGGTGTGCCTTGCTACAACACCCACGCATCCGGAGCCGCAGATCGCTATGATTAACACTGCGACCCCGCTCATTAGCATTCTTGCAAACCTCATATCACTACCTCCCCTTTTCATTCGGTTACATGTTCTTGCTGCCAACAAGCTTGATTTGCCCAAGTGCATCTTTGCCAAGGTTGCGCGGACCAAGGCGAGGAACTCAGTCCTCACTTGTACGCCTTTGTTCTCTTTGGCTACAGTCGTGTGCGAACATTGTGCTCTTGACGTGACGGCGACCTGGCTTTCTTAAGTCGCGAGGCGAGTCTGGCGTCGACACGAGAAACGAACAGATGCACATTGGGGGTCACGGCTTTACCCGCGAATGCAACACTGTTTAGCACCCGTGTGATCTCTGCGGCGTCCCAGAAGTCATGGGAGGACGCTATGGTCTGGGCCTCGTGGCGCGTAAGTGATTTCAAAAACGTCGGGACACGACCATCACGCAAAGCCCCGGCATAGTCGGCAAGCAAATCTTGAGTCTCTCGATTCATCTTGAGCATCGTTTCCAGCTCCTCTGTAGAAGGCGAAGTCAGGCTTCGCAACAGTATTCACTCAACATCTTCTTCAACTTCAGTATAGTTCGATACTCCAGCATTTTGACTGCCCCAACCGTAGTCCTGAGCTGATTGGCGATCGCTCTGTTCGATACACCCTTCATCCAAAGTTCTATCGCCGTTCGCTCCCGCGCCTTGAGCTTTTCCAACGCCAGGTGCAGGGCCTGCTTGAGCTCCGATTGAGAGACGGTCTCAAGAATACCCAATTCGGGGGCGATGAGATTCTTCAGGTCCTCTTGGGACAAGTACATGTGTCTGTTTCTCCTTCTATATACTTCTCTGAGACGTTTTCGCATGTAGTACAGATAGACGGTTCTGATAAGCTGTTTCTCACTGTTGACATCGTACAGACGCTCCGGGCTCTCCCAGATGTCTGCGTAGATGTCCTCCAGCACATCCTCACACTCCACTTCGTTGCCAAGATAGCGATAAAGACACCTGATAAACATTGTGAACGTGGTACGCACAAAGGGCTCCATCGCTCGGCGCCGACGTTCCAGGTCGCCGCTGGCGAGCCCTTTCAAGGCCTTCCGAAGCTGTTTGTTCATAGTAGGCCCCTCACCCTATGTGCGTGCCCGCAGTCGAACCCAGCCATGTCCAGAGCATCCTTCTTTCGAAGTTTTCGCTCCACCTATAAGAGGCAGAAACACAGCGGCTGGTAACGGAAAATGTGGCTCACGAGAGCTCGGAAGGAACAATGCGACTCTGGAGCGAGACTTCTGACAAGCAACCGCAAGAGAAAAGCCAAGAAATTGTTCTTGTCTTTTCTCAATCATTGACGTAGCATTCTGTGGACGTCGGGTCACTTATGGAACGTGCGGTACTGGGATCCAAATGGAACCGGGAGGCATTGACGTGATCTTCCAGATCAGCAGCAGAGCTCTCGCTCGGACAACCAAGTGCCCATCTGACTTCGCCTGCCTTACGTGTGAGAATCACTGTTTGTGCCCCGTTGAAAGAGTCGCTGGTGAGGGGACCCTTGTTCTCAGAAACACGAGCCCGGAAGCCTGTCCCTACGAAGGCAGCTCTGGCTCGGACTCTACCTGCAAATGTCCCACACGATTCGAGATTTACGAGCGGTACGGGAAATAGCGGATCTGACCGGTCGTCCCCTTCGTGTTGTCAGAAAGCAGACAAGACCCTTGGCATGACTAGGTAAGCAGCTAAGTCGCAGCCGGCCCAGAGGGGCAGCAAGTCATGACATACAGGCTTCGAATTCCATGATTCTGACACTGTCTTCTTCTGCAAATCGAGTCCGGCCAGCAATCGCAAACCTGAGGATCTTGTTCTCCAATCGCAGACCCTCATATTGTGCCCCAAGAGCCCAGCGCGTATCATAGACTATGAATTCGACAAATGTTCAGCTGAAATAGCTTGGGGTTGCCCGATACTTGAATGAATAACTGCGCCTTGTGGGCAAATCCAAGAATGCCCCACGATCTTTTCAAGGAGCATGCTATGTCCTACCGAAATGCAGCACTATGCGTCGCCATCTTCTGCATAGCATTGCCTACTATGGCCGAACAGCTGCCCCCGATACCAACGGCCAGCTACGATACTGTCGATGACCTTTCATACTCCCAGCAATCTGCGCGGAGGCTCTGGAAACCGATGGCCAGGACCAGCCCCGTCTCTGTGGTAGACATCGGAGGCCGGAAGGCTCTCAGAATGCCCTGCAACTTCCGAGGCACAAAGTTCGATCGCGCCTCGTGGGACCGCAATCTCAAACTTGATCTTAGCATGCGCAAGGGTCTGCAATTCTTATTCCACTGTCGTGATGCCTCACCGATAGCAAACTTTACCATTTATTTGCACAGTGGTGATGGTTGGTACAGAGCTTATTTCGACGCCCCTGCCAAGGCCAAGTGGACTTCGGTAAAGATTCACAAAAAAGACATGGCAATCGAAGGGCAGCCCGCCGGCTGGAGCAACATCGACACCGTTCGTATCTCGGCATGGCGGGGCCAAGACGTCGATACGGAATTCTACATTGCAGAGGTCGGTCTATTTGGCGAAGCTGGAAAGGTCGTCATAGTCCGCGGAGACTCAGCCGCTCGCAACGCGCCCGGCGAAGTGAATTCCGTCAAGGAGTACACCGAGGTCATGGCCCATTTTCTCGACCGGGGGGGTCTTTCCTCCACAATCCTCAGCGACCTGGATGTCACAGCTGGTAGACTGAAGGACATTAGGCTAATCATCCTGCCACACAATCCGAATATGCCGGACAGCGTTGCGGACGAGATCGCCAGCTTCATCAAGGCCGGTGGAAAACTAATCGCCTGCTATCAGCTGCCGAATCGTCTTCAACCCGTGGTCGGTATCCGAACCGGCCGGCATGTCCGCCAGGAGTATCAAGGTCATTTCGCCTCAATCCGCCCTTCCGACAAGCCGCTAAAAGGCGCTCCACCTGTCACTCAACAGGCTTCGTGGAACATACAACAAGCATCCGCTATCAACGGGCGAGCCCGCATCGCCGCATGGTGGCACAATAACAAGGACCAAACCACCGGCAAACCTGCCATCGTAGTCAGCGAAAACTGCGTCTACCTTACGCACGTTCTGCTCGGGGACGACCAAACCAAGAAGCTGCAGCTGCTTCTGGCCATGATCGGGAATATTGCTCCTGAGCTGTGGCGTGAAGCAGCGGAGGGCAGCCTGCTCGCCGTCGGTCAACTCGGCCCCTACAACGATTACGAATCAGCCAGAGGCAGGATCCGGGAACTTACATCCGATGATACCCGCGCCCTGCGATCTCTCGAATCGGCTGATAGACTCCGCAAGCAGGCGCTGACCCTGCTGTCGGAGGATAAGTTCTCCGAGGCTATCGTCACGGCAGAAAAAGCCAAGGGGGCGATGCTCGACGCGTATTGCCTGGCCCAGAGACCTCTCGCTGGAGAACACCGCGCATTCTGGTGTCACAGCGCCTTCGGCGTTTCCGGCATGAGCTGGGATCAGGCTATCAGACTGCTGGCCGAAAATGGCTTCACTGCTATCCTGCCGAACATGCTATGGGGCGGTGTGGCGTACTACAGAAGTGACGTCTTGCCTGCATCGCCCGCAGTGGAAGAAAGAGGCGACCAGATTGCGCTCTGTGTAGCCGCATGCAAGAAATACGGGATTCAATGCCATGTCTGGAAAGTCAACTTCAATATGGGCCGGGCAACTGACAGCGAATTCGTGGCCCGAATGAAGGCGGAGGGCAGAACACAAGTCCAGTATGATGGCTCTACAAACGACCGCTGGCTGTGCCCCTCTGACCCGAAGAACCAGGAACTTGAGATCGAATCTATGCTCGAAACCGGGCGCAATTACGATGTCGATGGGCTGCACTTTGACTATATCCGTTATCCGGGAAATGAGGCGTGCTTCTGCGACGGTTGCCGCCTGCGGTTTGAGAAAACAATTGGAGGCAAGATCGATAGCTGGCCCCGCGATGTGCGAAATCTTGAGAGGCTCAGAGACAAATGGCTGGACTTTCGGCGTCAGCAGATCACTGCTGTTGTTGCTGCCGTAGCTCAACGCGCGAAACAAATCAGATCCGACCTGAAGATTTCGGCAGCGGTTTTTAGAAACTGGCCGGTCGATCGAAACTCCGTCGGCCAGGACTGGAAGCTCTGGTGTGACCGCAGATACCTCGACTTCGTTTGCCCCATGGACTACACCTCATCCAGCAGTCAGTTTCATCGCATGGTCGAGAACCAGCTTGCGTGGACAGGCAAGGTCCCCTGCTATCCCGGAATTGGCCTGACCGTCTGGAGCGACTCCACCGATGTCTGCAAGCTAATTGAGCAGATCAGTATCACGCGTCAACTTGCCACGGGGGGCTTTACAATCTTCAACTACGGCCCCACGGAAGCAACCCGAGTCCTTCCTTTGCTGGGAAAAGGTATGACGCGAAGCGACTAATTTGCAACGAATACGTCATGAGCAGCCAGCTTCAATTCTCACCTGGAGAGGTCAGTTCAGGCGCATCTGCGAACGCAATTAACCCATTCGACGGCTTCGCGCTGTCGGCAACTGATTCGCCGGCTACGCGTGCTACGAAGCTGACGCTGAGAATTACGGATGTTGCAGCCCGTAGGATATGTCGCTCTCTTCTCGTAGGTTGGCGAATGCTTCCCGCCGTTCATTGGTTCTGTAGTTCTTCTTGCCCGACGTCCGGCTTCAACCGACGCGCGCAGAGCGTTCGTGCTGCGTGTCGTTGTTAGCCATTCCTCATGAACCAATCGAAAGTTGCGGTTGCGACGGTTTCATTGCCCGAATATACGCTTACCTCAACTGCAATCTTTGCGGCGCCCTTTTGTCTTAATCGATCTAATGCTTGACGCGGGTCGGGCTGTGAATTAGTAACCTCTGCAAAGATATCATCCTTGGCAGCGGACTTGTACTTGACCGTTCCGACATGAGTAACCGCTACCGCATCAGGGAACTCGCCACCAAAATTATCGATAATGAACTGGCCGGAACCTGCTTCGGCAACGCCGTAAATTGCGGTCGCATGTACCGTTCCAAGATGATTCATATGCAATTCCTTAACCGGGATAGTCACTGCTCCGTTGTGATCTTCGATCCCAATGTGTTTGTTAAAGGGCAGGTCAGAGACTCTCATTTGAAGTTTCCCCTGGCTAAAGTTTTATCATATGTTTTTGCCGATGACACCCGGAGGGCGTCATCGAACTACCTTCCCAGGCTCTTAAAACTGCATATTTTCGTACGTGCTCTAACTCGACAACGCCAAAAATACCATGTTATCAAAAAGCTCGGTTCTGCCTTACGATACTGTGAGGCTACTATAGACAATCAGTAGTTTCAAGTGGCAGCCCCTGCGTGCAGAGGAACGTGATCGTTTCCACACCCAGGTATCAAGCCTGTGCCTGTGATGTTCTAAGCGGTGCCCGCACCCACGAATCGGCGTCTAATGGCATGTCGAAACTTGGTGGCCGGATATCCCAGGATCAGTGATATCGACGGCTTGCTGCCGGCAGGTATGCCCAACTTCTGGCACAGGGCCTTATTCCGCTGGAGAACAGGCGGGGCGCCGCCGATCACCGTGCTGCCCAGCCCGAGCGACTCCGCGGCCAACATGGCATAGGTGCACGGGATCACCGCGTCGGCGGAGTCGGCGTACGGGGAATGGTAGAAGATGAGCAGCGCCGGCGCCCCATGGAAGACCGTGTCACGACCCTCGCGATGGCCTCCGACGTACATTTCTGCGAGGGGACGAATGAAGTGGGTAAACATCTCATATTTCGCTCGCCCCACAAACGGACGCATTATTGTGAGCAGCCAAGGCTTGAATATCTTGAGGAATCCCTCATATCCTTTGACCACTTCGGCAGTAATCTGTTGTACCTGCTCTCGACCGCGGACCGTTACACAGCCGACATCCCATGGCGGAATACCCATCGGAGCCGTCGAGGCCATCTCAACAATGCGTTCCAGAAGCTCCGCGTCGACCTCCCGGTCGCTGAATCGACGAACGCTGCGCCGAGATTGCATCAGGGCGGCAAGTGCGTCCGCCCCCGCCTTGTTCTCCGGGGCAGGCAGCGGCAACAGGTCCTCCGGGGAGATGCCCCGGCCCGTCACCTTGATTGCACCTTCCGGACAGACCATCATGCAATGGCCGCAGGCGATACAGCCAAAGAAGCTATCATCGCGAACACGGATGTTCCCATCATCCATTGTCAGCACTTCGGCCGGACATATCTTGGCACATGCACCGCATTGGCTGCAGGTGTCGGCGTCAATTGTGGGTTTGCCGGACTCACGATAGATGCTGTGCATAATCGGCATATCAGTACTCCTTGAACTTGTTGTGTCTGGGCAACACCACGCATCACCGGTCGAGCGCAGCGAAGCCAGTGTGCGTGCGTTTGCTGCCTATGATTCTACTTGGAGATTTGCACGATGGCCAGGCCAAAACCCGGCGATGATACCCTTGTCGCAGCGGAAGCGATTAGTGTCGATAAGAAACTGGTCCCATATGCGGTTGCTTTCGTCAGTCATTCACGAGTCTGTATATCGGACAACCGGCACTCGCCGCCGTCCAGAGTTCAACGATTTCATATGGATTATCCCGGGTAGGATAGATACTTTTAAGCTGCAAATGATCTCATTGAGCGACAATGTCTACACGCTTGAGTACCCACTGTGACATAAGCTCCAAGAATCCCGGGGCAAACTGTTTTTCCAGATTCACATACTCGGAAGGACTGCCGGTGTTTGCACTTTGGAACATGTGGTTTGCCTTAGGAATCGTCTTCAGCGTATAGTCATTGTTGCCACTTTGCTTTAATACGTCCTGTATCGCCGTTCTGTTTACTTCCAACGGAACCTGCATGTCAAGCTCGCCGAACAGAAATAACGCGGGGCACTTGACTTGTTCCAGTGCCAGCCTAGGATCGTAATCGATGAAGAACCTGAACCAGGGGCTTATATACAGGGAGAAGACACAGTCAACATGAGCGTTTGCTGCTTCATCATCCTCCTTCGTTTCCTTTTTGCTTTTTGTCGACATTGAGGCACATTGATTCTTAAGCATCATTGTTATCAAAGGTCTGATTTCATCCTCATTCTCTTCCTTGCGAATGAGCTTGACAATTTGTTCCAGGTTTTCTACACTTTTCTCTATATCCTGTTCCGAAGCC
>CP070675.1:2136639-2151828 GCA_020352215.1 Phycisphaerales bacterium | reverse complement strand
CTGGTACATCATCGGTATGGAGGAGGCGGTGGTTGGTATTACTCGTTCCCTCCGTTTACGCCTTACGACTTCGGCCCGTTCGAGTTCTACACGGCCTACAGTGGTAATGGTGGCGCCGTATACATTGATGAGGCCAGCTCTCCGACTTTCAAGAGCTGCACGTTTGACAACAACCGCACCCAGGGTGGTCTGTGTGGGATAAGCGGCATTACTCCACCCGGCTTCAGGGACGAGCCCACGATACGTTGGCAGATAGACAACTCAGGCGGAGCCGTGTTTATCGGGTATGTCTCTGACTACGCGCTTCTTCTCGGTGCCCCCATTTTCGAGGGCCCGAGCAGAGCCAGGTTCGAAGATTGCACGTTCACCAACAACGTGGCCGACCCCAATACGACACAAGACAATGAGGACGCGTTCATAAGCTACGGCGGGGCCGTGGCCTTCATCGACGGCGCAGAGCCGACCTTCGAGAATTGCTCATTCAGCAACAATCTGGCCACCGTCGGTGGTGGCGTCTATGGCCAGCGGAGCAATTCGCTGCTTGCCGATAGCAGCTTCGCTGGGAACGCGGCGTATCGGGGTGGTGGCGCGCACATCGTGGGCGGCTCAACCGAGATCGCCCGAAGCAATTTCACTTCAAATCTGGCTTCGTCCGTGATTGATGTCTATATCGATCCCAACGATCCCAACGCACCGTTTATCGACCCGAACCTGCTCGCGGTGCCAATCGGATCGGGCGGGGCGATATGTTTCATTGACGCCGATGCAACCATCTATGACAGTACCATGGTGGGCAATAATACGCAGGTGTCCGGTGGTGGAATGCTTATTTCCGGCAGCGAGAACGTGCTGGTCAGGAACTGCTTGATAACCAACAACTCTTCCGGCCGGGACGGCGGCGGCGTTTCGGTCAATTGGTCCGCAAAGCCGCAGATCATCAATTGCACGATTGCAGACAACTCGGTTACGGGATATGGCTTTGCCGCTGGCTACGGGGGCGGACTGTATGGCAGTTACACCAGTGCCACCACCGTTGTCGACAGCATTCTCTGGGGTAATACGGCCGACCTGGGCATGCAGATTGCCGTCGGCACCGGATTCGAATTCGACTCAAGACCGGCCGATGTGAATGTCCTCTACAGCGACGTTCAGGGCGGTGCTATGGCGGCCTTTGTTGATACCGACTGCACCTTCAACTTCGGCCCCAACAGTATCATGGCCGACCCGCTCTTCGTAGCCGGCCCGCTTGATAATTACTATCTAAGTCAATTTGACGCCGGACAGTCGGTGGACAGCCCCGCGGTTGATGCCGGTAGTGCCGACGCCAACGAGGTCGGTCTGGACACATATACTACGCGAACCAGCGCCATTCCAGACAGCAACACCGTGGATATGGGTTATCACCGCTCGGTCTTCTTTGGAAACGTTCAGTACGGGTTCGTCCTTAGAGTGATTGGCCCGGGAACAGTTGCGGTCGAGCCTAATATCGTCGACCCCAACAACCCGTTGTACGACCCTGCCAACAACGTATACACATACCAGAACTATGGCGGTAGTACGTTCCGCTTGACAGCGACGCCCGAGCCGGGCTATCGCGTCAAGAGATGGAGCGGCGCCGACAACGATCCGGCCTGGAAGCGCACCACCAACACAGTGACACTGTATCGCGACAGAACAGTGGTCGTTGAGTTTGAGAAGGACGTGGTCCAGAATCTGCTGGTTCCGTCGGGCTACAGGACAATTGAGGAAGCCGTTGCTGCCGCCAGTCCCGGTGATACCAACATAATTGTCGCCGAGGGTACCCACTATGTGACCAATCCGAATGGTATTGACTTGCAGGGCAAGCGCATAAACGTGATGTCTGAGGATCCGAACGATCCAAACGTTGTGGCTCACACGATCATTGACTGCCAGGGCAGCAGATTCGCTAACCGTCGTGCCTTCCACTTCCGCAGCGGTGAAGGCCCCGATACCGTAATAGCAGGATTCACCATTCGAAATGGTTTTATCGTGGGCGTGACCGGTATCACCGGCGGTATCCCCGGCGGGCCGGTCAACCCCGGTGACACGAACTCGCCGTTTCGCGCGGCCTCCGGCACTTCGGCCATCGGCAACGGGTACGGCGGGGCAATCCTCTGCGAAGGCCGCAGCTCGCCCACGATCAGAAACTGCGTGATTACAGACAACACCGTAATCGCCGCATGGGGTGGCGATGGGGTAAGCGGACCCCCGCTTCCCGACGGCTCCCAATTGGATGGCATATGGGGTGGCGATGCCGGCTCCGGTATGGGTGACGGCTACGGTGGTGCCATCGCATGTCTTGGTGAAAGCAGCCCGATCATCACCGGTTGTACGATAAAGAACAACATGGCCCGGGGCGGTACCGGGGGAACCGGCGGCAGTGGAAGTAATCCGAACGACGGCAGTGGAAGAGAGAGCTGGGGTGGTGACGGAGGCTTCGCCTATGGCGACGGCATCGGTGGCGGAATCTACTGCGCCAATGGCTGCGCGCCGGTCATCACCGACTGCATCTTTAGCAACAACCTCGCCAAGACGGGCAGCCACGGAAGCGGCGGCAGTGCGGGCCCGGGGTCTGCTTTGAACGATCCGTACCCGAATCCTGCCGGTCCGGGCATGCCCGGCATTGTATTCCCATTCGGCAACGTAGCTGGCGGTGCAGCCTACTATGAGGCCTCGGACGCGAACTTCACCAATTGTCTATTCGAAGACAATGTTGCCGCAGAAGGTCACATCTCCTACTATTCATACGGTTTGTACGGTATCGCAGCCAGGGAAGAGGAAGTTCTCGTATACACCCTCGGCGGCGCCCTGTATTCCGGACCGGGCAACACCGTGACTCTCCGCAACTGTGAGTTCCATGACAACCTTGGCGGTGCTGTCTACATCGAGTCCACTTCCGCCGTTGACATGAATGAGTGTCTCTTCTCGGACAATCAGATGCTTGGTGAGGAGGAAATCGACTTCTATACGCCTCTGTTGTGGAGCATCTTTGATCCGAATTTTGCTCCGGCAACGCTCGAGCGTTCGGGCGGTGCTGTCTATATTGGTCCCGGCTGTACCGGTGTGAACTTCGACGACTGTGAGTTCTACACGAACTATGCTCTGGACGATGGCGGTGCGGTTCGGTTGAGGAGCGACGCCAACTTTACAGATTGTGCATTCGGTGGCAATAAAACCAGCGGCAACGGCGGTGCGATAGAGGCCTACTATGACAGCGGCGACCCGAATATAGTGGTTACGCTGAATGTAGACCTTGAGGCGTGCGTGTTCGGCGGAAATCAGGCCACGGAGAGCCTGTCCGGATGGGGCGGCGGAGTGCATTTCCAGGACTTTGACGCCACGTTTACTGATTGCTACTTCATTGCCAACCGTTCGAAGAGCGGCGGCGGTTTGTTCCTCTCGAACGGAACTGTGGCCTTGACCGGAGGAGGCATAAAAAGTAATGAAGCCGTCGGGGGCAGCGGGGTCGATACCAGCGGTGAACTTGCCGATCTGCAGCTTTACCTGATGTACCCGATATTCGATGAGTACATCGGCTACTATTTCAGCGATCCAAGTGTCCTCGGTGAGGTCGATGTCAGCGCCGGTGAGGCGATCGGCGGCGGTCTGGTCTGCGCCAATACCGAGGCGATGATAGAGAATTGTATTCTCACTGAAAATGTCGCCAACGGCGTTGACGGCCGGGGTGGCGCAATCAGCTTTTACGGTGGGTATGTTGAGCATGTGGTGAAGAACTGCTTGTTGACGGGCAACTCTGCCACGGAAAGTGGTGGTGCGGTCGGCAGCGCCCTATTTGCGACACCGACGTTTGAGAACTGCACCTTTAGCGACAATGCCGCGAACAGATTGGGCAGCGCAATATACTGTGACTGGAGCTCCGACCCGACGATCAGCGATTGCATATTCGCATCCTGCAACAATCACGCAATAGGCGAGCAGGATTTTGGTAATGCGGTCATACAGTACAGTCTATTCCACGACAACGCTGGCGGCGATTACGGGATATATGATTCTGTCACGGGCGAAACCGATACTCTTGCGGCGGCGGACATAGATGTAACGAACAAAGAAGCCGACCCGCTGTTTGTAGCCGGCCCGTTTGGCGATTACTACCTCAGTCAGACCGACGCGAATGACCCCGCGGACAGCCCGGCTGTTGACAGCGGTAGCGATTTCGCTTCGGCCGCCGGAATGAGCGAGTTAACGACCCGCACCGATGGCGGCAGGGATCACGACATTGTTGACCTTGGCTACCACTACCAGGACCACTCGGTCGTTCCCAAGTACCACCTGACTGCCTCCGTAATAGGTGGTCACGGCGGGATTAGTCCGACCAGCGGCACCTACTACGAAGGCACGCTCGTATCTCTCACTGCATATCCCGAGTCAGGTTGGCGGATTGCCAAGTGGTCCGGGACTATCGACGATACCTCAAGGCGTTTGGACAACGCCGTTATCATGGGCTCCGATAGGCATATTACGATAGAGTTTGAACAGCCCAGGACCATCCTGCTTGGCAGCGATCCCAACTATACGTCCATGCAGCATGTTATTGATGAGGCAGCTGACGGTGATGTCATCATGTTGGAGACCGGGGAGTATCGTCCGGCGGCCAGCCACCAGTGGCGACCGTGGGGATTCGAGATGATCGAGATACGCGATAAGCAGATAACTCTCACAAGCTTGAATCCGGACGACCCGGATATTGTGGCCAGCACAGTTCTCGATAATTACTGGATCCGTATCATCAACGTCGGCTCCGATGTCGTTATTGACGGTCTCACGATCAGAAATTCGCAACGCGATGGTGGAGTTACGGCAAACGCCACACCTGTTAACGACGACGGTCCGAACGGCAACCATCTGTACGGCGGCGCGATGCAGGTCTTCAACGGTTCACCCGTCATCCGCAATTGCGTGTTCGTAGACTGTTCGGTTACCGGCGGCGACGGAGCGCCCGGCGACAACGGGACTCAGCAGCATCCCGTCGGATTTGACGGTGGCTGGGGAGGCAAGGCCTACGGCGGGGCTGTGTACTGCGGATACAACGCCAGCCCGCGTTTCGAGAACTGCTCGTTTACGAACTGCTTCGCCCGCGGCGGCAACGGTGGTAACGGTGGAGACGGTGATGGCGGCGCCAAAGGCGGAAGGGGCGGCAACTGGGAGTGGGGCGAGTCTCTCGAAGAGAAATTCGCCAGCACCTGGTGGGACGGCTGGGAATGGGGCGATAACCTGTACCTGGGCCTCTTCATTTTGGGTACCACCGTATACGACGCGTACGACGCATACGTCGACCCATACTGGAAGTACAGCGGCTATGGCGGCGCGGTTTACTGCGAAACCTTCAGCTCGCCGGAATTCGTAGACTGCACGTTTACGAACAACCACAGCTACGGTGGTGTTGCCGGCGTCGGCGGTTTCGCTTGGCCGTCTCCGGACCGAAACCTGAAGATCGAAACCGCCGGTGGTGCGGTCTACGCCTGCGAGGGGAGCGATCCGGAATTTGTCAGATGTGTCTTCGTCAACAATTCTGCCGACCCGTCGAACGACTATATTGCGACCGACGATTCACTACAGACTGTTATACTCAACGACGATCCTTACGTCAGCTACGGTGGAGCGGTCGCCTTTGAAGATGATTGCTCGCCGAAGTTTGTCGACTGCACCTTTACTAACAGCCAGGCCTGCGTGGGCGGGGCGATGTGGTGGTCCAGATCCGACCCGATCATAGCCGGTTGTAACTTCGAGAACAACACCGCCTATCACGGCGGAGGCTTGTACTCCGTCGAGGCGACAGGCACGATTTCGGGCTCAACTGTCACCGGGAACCGTGCCTACGCCGACGTCGTTCTCGATCCGAATGACCCGAATGTTGTCCTCGATCTTGGCGTAGTGCTTGGCCGGGGCGGTGGCTACTACTGTCTATCCTCGATAGTCGAGGTCAACGACAGCATTTTCAGCGGGAACCAGGCGAATCTGTCCGGCGGAGGCATTTACGTCGCGGCCAGTGACCAGCATGACGTCCTTTCGCCTGTGCTGCACAACAGTTTGATCACCGGCAATACGGCCGGTCGGGATGGCGGCGGCATTTCCGTTGTTTGGTACGCCGAGCCGACAATCTCGAATTGTACGATAGTTGACAACGCCATCACCGGTGCCTTGGGTTACGGCGGCGGCTTGTATTGTGCTTATGACAGCAATACCGTTGTTGTTGATTCGATTATCTGGGGCAACGTAGCTATTGACGGCTCTCAGATTGGCGTTGGCATGGGGCTTGCCGAATATGGCAAGAGACCGTCGACGCTGCACATTACGTACAGTGACATTCAGCCGGATCCGGATCCGAATGAGATTCAGCCGCCGACGAAACTCGACGTTGTCCTGCTCATCGACACAACCGGTAGCATGTGGGACGACATAGATGCGGTGAAAGCCGGGACGATTGAAATCGTCAACCGGATTGCAGCGGAATTCCCCGATTACAGGATTGCCGTTGTGGACTATCGGGATGTTAACGAAGCTCCATACGGCGTTCCGGGTGTCGATTATCCATTCAACGATGATCTGGACTTTTCGTCTGATCTGGCGGCAATACAGACCGGCATAGATTCGCTGACCCTCGGCGCCGGCGCAGACTGGCGAGAATCGGTCTATTCGGGACTTATGCACGCCATCGACGGCAACTCGTTGGGAGGCTGGCGCGACGAAGCCGACGTGAGCAGGGCCATACTTCTTATAGGCGACGCACCGCCGCACGACCCCGAACCCACGACGAACTACACGCTCGGTGATGTTATTACGGCAGCTACGACGGGGACGCCGAAGAAGATATTCTCCATTCCGGTTGACGGCGACCCGATCACGTCCCGGTTCTTCAGCTTTATAGCCGAGGGAAGTGGAGGTGAACTACTCCAGGCCGCCAGTGCCGCCGAGCTTATCGACGCGATCATGGCGGCGATTGGTCTGATCTGGCGACAGCCAGTATCTATCTATGTCGAACCCGGCTGTGTGGTCGAGTGGTGGAGTGCGGACAGTAACAGCTGGGATCCGGCAAGCCACAACATCGGTTTAGATCCGAACTTCACGGCTGGCTACTACCTCAGTCAAAGGGCTTCCGGCCAGTTGATCGACAGCGTGTGTGTTGATGCCGGTAGTGGGGACGCGAATGACCCCCGTATCGCACTGGACGACCATAGCACGAGGACCGACGGTGTCGGGGATGCCAACACCGTCGATATGGGCTACCACTACCGAGAAGGGCTAACGCAATATGAGCTGACCGTCGAGGTAGTGGGAGATCCGAATGATCCGAATGTGATCCGCGGCCACGTCGACCCGAACTTCGCCATACGCTACAAGGGATTCGGTGACAACCTCGTGACGCTTACGGCCCATCCGGATCCGGGCTACAAAGTCAAATTGTGGCAGGGCACCGACGACGATACGTCCACGAACTGGACCAATGTGGTCACTCTGGACGAAGACAAGCATGTCCTGGTAGAGTTCGAGCCCGCTCCCCTTCACCTGGTATGTGCGGATGTTGTGGACAGAGGCGATGGTCCGCATGGGATCATTATTGTCGACGCCGACCTGGTTGACCTGCCGGGTCTGCCGGATCCCAACTTCCCATGTCAGGGCATGGCGTACGACGGCATGACGATACCTTTGAAGGCAGTGGCCGATCCGAACTACGAAGTCAGGAGGTGGTTCGGCACGGATAATGATCTGTCCAGAGAGCCGAACAACACGGTGACTGTACGGGGAGACTCCGTTTATGTCGCCGTCGAATTCGGGCCGGCCGGTCAGAATGTAATCAATCTCTACAACGCGTTCGGCACTCTCGACAGACGCAGCCCGTTCCTGACGATACAGGCTGCCATCGATGCATCCGATGACAACTACGAAGTGCGGCTCTCTGACGGCATCTATACGGGCGTGGGCAACTACGACCTGAACCTCAGCGCCGGCTTGGACCCGAACGAGGACAGGCCGATAACGATTGCCAGCGAGAACGGGCCCGACAACTGCATCATTGATTGTGAAGGATTGGGGCGGGGCTTCATATTCGACAGCAATGAAGACCCGAACTACGTGCTAAACGGACTCACTGTCAGAGGAGGCTTTGCCGAGTACGGCGGCGCCATAATGTGTGAGAACTCTTCGCCGACGATACGGGACTGCAAGATTCTTGATAGCTACGCTACCGGCAACGGTGGTGGAATCTACTTGACGAACTCCTCGCCCATAATCGTCAACACTGAGATAAGCAACAACAGAGCGGGTGGGTTCGGCGGCGGCATCTATGGCGAGAACGCTTCCGCCGCGGAGATCATAAACTGCTTGATCACACGCAACTACTCGTCTGATATCGGTGGCGCGATCTATCTCTGGGCGTCGGACGCCACGATAAACCTTACCACGATCGCGTACAATTACGGTCTGAGCTATGCAGACTTGGACGGCCCGAAGGGTGGAATTGCCTGTCGGGATGCGAGTCCGACGATCACCAACAGTATCATAGGTCGTAGCTCCGGCGACTACGGTGAGTGGGGTGACTCGTTCCAGGGCGATGACCTGTACAATTGTACTACGTCAAACTCGTGCATTGAGAACGGCGACGACGCCGGGAGTAACGGCAACATAGATGACGATCCACTGTGGGTGACGGGTAGCCTTGGTGAGTTCTACCTGAGCCAGGACGTCATAGGCCTGCAGAGTCCGTGCGTTGATGCCGGTGAGCAGTACATCCTACAGCAGTTGCAGACTACGTACAACTTAGGCGACGTAACGACGAGTATCCTTCATCAGGCGGATACCGGCTTTGCCGATATGGGATACCACTACCCCTACGGATACTACACGGGTCCGGAACTCAGATACACGTTGCAGCTCAGTGTTGTTGGCAACGGTCAGCTGACCGCCACGTACTATGAGTACAGCTCCCTCGTCATTCAGGACGGTGTGTATGACTTCAACGATACCGTGGTTGAGGTGAATGAGGCCACATCGCCTGTAACTCTGGATCTGACTCCCGGCACATACGTGACACTTCTTGCAACGGCCGATCGCGGCTTCCGCCTGTATCAGTGGACCGGCACGGACAACGACTCGTCTGTGACGCCGAGCAACGTTGTATCCATGGATTCGCACAAGATTGTCACGATTGAATTCGAGCCGTGGATTGCGAGGACCATCGAGGTTCCCTCAGGCGAGTACCCGACGATCCAATCAGCCGTGTTTGCTGCCCGAGAAGGAGACACAGTTGTCGTTGACGAGGGCAGATACTTCGGCGGGTACCAGTCGATGGGCCTGATAGTGGACAAATCAATCACAATTACGTCCCGGTACCCTCATGACCCATGTTGTGTCGAGGCAACAGTGATCGATGGTTATAGAGGGACGAATCCTGAAGGGTGGTTCAACGTCGGTGTGGTCTTTACATCCAATACAGATGCGAATACGGTTCTGAACGGCTTTACGATAGAGAATTGCGGAGGTCAGGCTAGTGACGGTGACGATGGCGACCGCGGCCAGGGCCATCCCAACGGTGAGGACGGAGCGAGCGCTGAGGCTATGGGAATTCTGATCGGTGCGTTTGGCGGTCCGGTGATCAAGAACTGCGTAGTACGGAATAACGTCGCGGTGGGAGGCGACGGCGGCAACGGTGAAAATGCGGATGCCGACAACAACGCCGGTCGAGGCGGCTGGGGCGGCTGGGCACACGGGGGCGGTGTGTACTGTGGCGTCTACAGCACCCCGACGTTCATAAACTGCAGAATAGAAGACAACCTGGCGTACGGCGGCAACGGCGGTGACGGCGGTAACTATGCTTCCCCCGGCGGCATGGCCAACTACGGAGGAAACTACAGCAGCGCTCAGGCATACCATTATGACCCCGACGGTCTGGGCATGGAATACGTGCCCGGCAACCTATGGGAGGTCTGGGATTGGGATTACGCAGGTATGCTCTCTATGTACCTTACTTTTGACACCGGTGCATATCTCACCCTGTACACTGATCCTAACTACGCCTTCTTGTTTGATGTCAACGACACTTCGTACGCTGGCGACTACCGTTGGTACTCGGCATACGGTGGTGGTGTGTTCTGCGACAAAGGCAGTACCGTCTCCTTCGAGCACTGTGAAATCAGAGGCAACCGCACCTATGGCGGCATCAGCGGGCAAGGCGGTGAGCTAGGCCCCAGTGGCAGACCGCAAGAACCGCTGGTTCCATACGAGCTGCCGAGTTACGGTGCGGGTGTGTATTGTGCGGAAGACACGACGGTGACGTTCACGGGCTCCACGTTCGAGGACAACGTTGCGTCCGAGGTCGATCCGACCGACCCGAATCATCGTCTCAATCCCTACAGTGGGTATGGAGGTGGCGTGTGTGCCGAGAAGGGTGCGACGGTTAGTTTCACGGACTGCAACTTTGTGGACAACCTGGCAGATTCCGGCGGCGGTATCTACGTTGAAGACGTGAACGCAGTAATCACCGACTGCAACATCGTCGCGAACAGGGCGCTTCGAGGCGGCGGATTCCTGGGTATTGGTGGCTCGGTCGAGGTAAGGGCGTCCAACGTGATGTACAACTGGGCTACTATTGATCCGAACGATCCGAACAACAATGAAGACATTCTTTCTGTGGGCGCCGGCTTGTGCTACTTCTCAGGAGATGCGAGTATTCGGGACTGTAATATCTCCGGTAACCGGGCCGATGGCTCCGGTGGTGGCGTATACATGCGTGGCGCAGGCGGCGCATCACTTATCAACTGCCTGATTACGGATAACGCGGCGGGTCGGGACGGCGGCGGTGCTTCGATCAACTGGTTGGGCGACCCGCTCATCAGAAACTGCACATTTGTCGGCAACGCGGCTTCCGGTACTATGGGCGACCCCAACAAAACCGGCTTGGGCGGCGCTCTGTTCTGCGGGTACGGTAGTGACTGTACGGTCACCGACAGTATCTTCGGCGACAACTACGGCATACAAGGCTCGGCAGTCGCCGTTGGGTCCGGCTTTGAGCTTGACCCGATTTGTGCCACTCTCAGAGTCTCCTACAGTGACATCAAAGATGCTCCGAATGATATCTGGTTTGACACCGGCTGTACGCTCGATCTGGATACGGACAGTGTAATAGATGATGATCCGCTCTTTGTGGCCGGGTTGCTGGGTGACTTTTATCTCAGCCAGCGCACCGCGGGGCAGTCGCGGACGAGCCCGTGCGTTAATGCCGGTAGTGACTTCGCAGCTAACCTTGGCATGACAAGGTACACCACTCGAACAGACAGTGTGCCTGATAGGAATATAGTGGACATGGGCTACCACTACCCGCTCACAGAACCCTGCAGATTCAGTGACCTGGCATTGGTCGCCGAAGGTATTCTCAGGGACGGCGTTATCGATTTCGCCGATCTCAGGGTGTTGGCCTTGAGGTGGCTGGACCAGGGTTGCTCTGAAGACGACGGCTGGTGCGGGGGCGCCGATATCAGTTTCGATACCAGCGTCGACCTGAAGGACCTGGCGTTCCTGGCCGATTGCTGGCGCGTTGAGGATATCGAGGCCCCGACTCCCAACCCGAGTGAGTGGGAAGAAGAGCCCAATATGGTCGCAAGTGGAACGATCACTATGACTGCTGAGACTGCCTATGATGCGTGGGGTTGGCCTGTCGAGTACTACTTCGACTGTGTATTCGGCAATGGCCATGACAGCAAGTGGCAGTCGAGCCCGAGGTACACCGACAGTGGCTTGTCCGACGGCAGATACGGCTATAGGGTCAGGGCTCGTGAGGCTCGCGGCAACTGTGACGATCCGAGCGTGTCATGCAACGCGACCGAGTGGTCCGTCGTACGATACGCGGGCAGAGATGATCTGACTCCGCCTCAGCCGGCACCCTATATCGAGAGCATCGATCCGAGCTCATCGAGTGTGGTAGACATGCTTGCCACCATTGCATACGATGAGAGTGGCGTTGAGTACTACTTCGAGGCGGATCCCAATTATCCAGGCGGCAACGATAGCGGCTGGCAGATCGAGCCGAACTACACGGACACCGATCTCGATCCGGACACGGTGTACCGCTACCGAGTCAAGGCCAGAGATATGTCCGATAATCAGAACGAAACCGCCTGGTCAGACTGGTTCTCGGTCAGGACTCCTGTTGCGCCGGACATGCTCGCACCAACACCTAACCCAATGGAATGGGCGGATCCGAACGGTGCTCCGAGGGAATTCCAGCGTGGCACGGCATTCAACGATTATTGGGCCCAGATGTTGGCAGAGACGGCCACGGACGCCAGTGGCGGTGTGGAGTACTACTTCGAGTGTATTGACAGCCCCCTGTACAGCAGCGGCTGGCAGGTTGACCCGTACTACGAGGTTTGGGTCGGCAGACCATACCAGAAGTTCACTTTCCGTGTGCGGGCCCAGGATCAGTACGGCAACAAGACTGAGTGGTCGGTTCCCGCAAGGGCTGAGTGACGACAGGCAGGCGGGCACCAAATGGCGCCCGCCGCACGGTCAAGCCTGGAAGTTCGCGCAAGTGGTGGTGGTTGCTCTCAATTGGCCCGCAGAGCCTGGTAGCCATAGTGAACGAGCAGGTGGTCGAGAATCACCAATGCGGTATAGTTCTCAGCGACGGGCCATATTCGCGCCACAATCGTTGGATCGCGCCGGGTAATTGCCGCCAGATCTTTGGTCTCAAGCGTGTATTTGTCGATAGTGGTCTGCGGCTTGTCAATCGTAGGTGTGGGCTTGACGGCGAGCCTGGCGACTATGGCCTGGCCGGTACTGAGGCCGCCTGTTATGCCCCCGGCATTGTTCGAGTCGAAGACGACTTTGCCGTCCGCGGCGTGCATCTGGTCGTTGTTCTCGAAGCCGGTCATATCCTTTACGGCAAAACCGGCTCCCACCTCTACCCCCTTGACGGCGCCTATGCCGAGCATTTTGCCCAGTTCGCCGTCGAGCTTGTAGAAGACGGGCTCGCCGAGGCCCGCCGGGACGCCGGTGACAACTACCTCAACCACGCCGCCCGCTGAGTCGCCCGTTGCGGCGATCCGGTTGCACGCGTCAACCATTTCCTGGCCTGCACTGATGTCGGGGCAATTCACGATCTCATGGACGCCGTACTTGTCCCTGACCTCGGCAGGATCGAGCCCTGGAGCCTTTTCACGGATGGAGTCGATTTCATTCTCGACCTCCGCCAACACCTTCGTTTTTTCCAGGAACCTCATTTCCATGTTGATGCGTCCTTTGACATAGATCTCCTGGTAGAACGGGTCGAGGTCGTGGCGCATTTTCTTGTAGCTCTCTGTGTATTTGAAGGCCTGCTCATGCGGGACGTCGGGACATCGGACACCGGCAATTTCCTTAACGTAGGAGAATACCTCTATGCCATGTTGTTTGAGGATCCTCTTTGCGACGTATCCGGCTGCTACGATGGTGGATGTGTAGCGTCCGCTGAAGATTCCGGCACCTATGGCGTCGTCGTCAGGGCCGTATTTCATAAAAGAGGCGTAGGACGCGTGGCCCGGACGGGGAGTGCGGTTTGTGTCCTGATACTGTTTTATGTGAATGAAATGGCGGTCGAGGTTGGGAATCAGGATAGACAACGGCGTCCCGTTGGTGTGATTCCTATTTCCGGCGTTTTCGATAGTATCCGCCGCGTTCAAGCCTGAGTAGATAATGGGCAGGTCCGGTTCCTTTCGAGGGCTCGAAAGCTCATCGGCACCCGGCTTTCGAAGAAGCAAATCTCCATAAATCTCCTGCTCGGTTAGTAACACGCCCGGTGGGATACCCTGTATGACCGAGGTTAGCCCATCCTGGTATGAGCCGCCGGCAACCGTTACCTGCAAACAACGTCCTATGTGACAACCAATCATTCTTAAGTCTCCAGAAAAAGTCGTTCGTATTCGCAACAGCGATTGATGGCAAGCTGCGAGACAATAGCACCCGTCTTCTTTTCACACCTGCCGCAGCTCCATATCCGCCCCAATGCTCTGCATCAGCTCCACGTAATTGGGGAAGGTGACACTAATAGCCTCGGCTGTATCAATCGTGCACGGCTCATCCATCGCCAACCCGGCGAGCGACAGTGCCATCACGATGCGATGGTCGCTTCTGCCGTCCAGCATTGCTGGCTCGACCTTGCTGTGGTGTATTATAAGGCCGTCCGGCAGTTCTTCAACGTCGGCTCTCAGTTTTTTGAGCTCTTCGGCCATACACGTGATTCGGTCGGTCTCCTTGTTCCGTGCCTGTGGGACGTTAAGCAGCTTGGTCGTTCCTTCTGCAAAGGTGGCTGTTACGGCCATGGCAGGCAAGGCATCCGGCGTCTCGTTCAGATCGAGCTCGGCACCGTTGAGGGGGGCCGCCCTGACGGTGACGGAATCAGGACCGATGCTGATGTCCGCACCCATCGAGGCCAGATAGTCTACCACTGCCTTATCCGGCTGACTGTCAGTAAAATCAAGCCCGAGCAAAGTTACCTCCTCGGCAAACAGGGCGGCAGCGCAGAGGAAGAACGTGGCGCTGGAAAAATCCGCAGGAACCGCGGCGTCAAAAGGCGTGTAGGCTTGTCCGCCTTTGACCTTGAAGCTGCGCATGCCCTGATTTTCGTACTGTATATGCTGTTTGTCGAGCCAATCGAGCGTCATTTGGACATAGCCCGGCTCGTTGAGCAGAGGAACGTCGATGTCGGTAGCGTCGGCTGCAAGCGGGGCGCACAATAGCAGGCTGGATAGATATTGGCTGGTTGATGCGGTGATTGAGGTTCGGCCGCCTATGAGCTTGCCCGATACTTCAACCGGGGCCCTGCCGTTGTTCCTCAGGCTTCTGCACTTTGCTCCCAGATCGGCCAGCGAGTGCATCAGGGGCCCGAGGGGGCGAGTTTGAATCTGCTCGTCGCCCGTAAACGTCGTCGTGCGGCCCAGCGGAAGGAGAGCGGCTGAGCCCATCGCGATGCGCAGCGTCGTGCCGGAATTGCCCACATCGATTGTCTCGGCCGGCGCAGTGACTCGCCCGCCGGTGCCGGCTACCTTCCACATGGCTGGGTCAGATGTGTCGATTTCGGCGCCGAGCGCCCCGTAGCAGCGAACTGCTGCCTCGGCGTCGCTTGAAGCCAACGGGTTGCGGATATGGCTTTGGCCGGTCGCCAACGACGCGATCACAACA
>CP070675.1:2126461-2136539 GCA_020352215.1 Phycisphaerales bacterium | reverse complement strand
ACTTTCTTATTTCAAGTAAATGCTCTCTGCCCAAAAACGGCCAGATATAGCGGTCGTAGTCCTCTTTGGGAATGCTATCCGGGTCCTTAACTGAATTCGCAACTGAATCCATTTTGCTCTTTAGCTTATCGCAGTCAAAGTCGTCACAGTAGGCACAATTGACCTGGCTTTTCTTTTGTGCACATTTTCGAACGACGCAATCTGGGTCACCACCGCCTTTCTGGCATCCCTGACATATTTCTATGGAGTCCGGCTCCACGCTACTGCCTAAGTATCTATTCCATGCGTCACACATCTTTTTCTTGTCCGGGTCTAATTTAAAATTGGTTTCATATACCGGACATAAATCACATCTGTATCCACATTTTGATATGATTGGCTCCATCGCTTATCTAGCTTTCCTACTGGTCGTTCCATTTGTATTCTTGAACAATCCCGCACCAAGATCGCTGCCCAACGTTCCGGGGACAACGTGCAGATAGTCCCTCGAGCGCTTGTCTTCTTCCAGGAGGATGGTTCCGCTTTTGACAACATTTGTCTCGTCGTAGGTCACTTCACTGCCGGTTTGTCCGGTTGGACCGCTCACCACGCCATATCCTGAGTAATGCTTGTTATCGACGATGACCGAATCACTCAGGTGATACCGTTGCATATCGCCACGTTTGCGCAACCAGGAGTATTCGCTGCCGCTGACGATGTTGTGGCGAAATTCGAAGTCTTTATCCGTTTGGCAGGTCCATACGCCCGAGATGTGCGCACCATCCACGATGCAGTGTCTCATCGCACATCGCTTGCCGCCGATTCCTTCGGCGCCATCCCAGAAGACAGTACAGGCATGACAATCACGAAAGATGCTGTGATCCAAAACGAACCTGTCCCCGGTGGCGAGGGTCGCGCAATAGATGTTTAAAGCATCGTTGTCACCGAGAAACATGCATTGTGTCACGAGAAGATCGTCCAGGTCCTTGCCGATACGCTCAACGCAACAGTGCCAGTTACGCGGCAATGGATTTCCGAGAAACTTCAGCCCTTGTATTGTGACATGACTGATCTTGACCTTTATGCTGTACGTTTCTGTCGGCCGGTCGAGTTGTCCCTGCTTTCGCGGGTCTTCGACCGACAGTATCACAGGCATCAGTGCGGGTTTCCAGCTCGGATCGTCGGGCAATATAGACGCCTTTACAGTCAGTCGATTTCGCTCCGTGTATGGTCGCCTGGGCGAAAACTCAACGCATTCGGCGAGATCGTAAATGCCGGGCGCAATCTCGATTGTGGTCGGCCCCGGTTCGGCCGAACGGTTGACTAACGCGGCGGCCTTGCCGATCGTCTTCAGCGGCTGGCCTTTTGTACCTGGATTTGTGTCGCTGCCGTCCGTACTGCTGACATAAATCGTTTCGGCAGAGGCACTTGTGATGAGAGCCGCTACTGCCGCCGATATGAGGACGAGGCGCCGACTCAGGAAAGTCGTTCCGGCCATTTCTGTTTCTCCTTACGCTGGGCGATTAGTTCTACATACGATAGTCCCACATAGAACTAATTGCAAACAGAAATTCCGTTTCTTTCCGGAAAAATCGGTCAAGTCTTTGCAAATAGCGGAGAGAGTGAGATCGAGCTACGCAGATTTCTTCTTGTCTTGGGTTTTGGGTTTGGTCTCTTTGGTGGGCTTTGAGTCTTTGCTCTCGGCCTTAGTTTCTTTTTTGTCGGTCTCTTTTTTGGCTCCCCCGTTTTCTTTTTCGGCGGCCTTCTTGTAACTCTCGCTTCGGTAGTCTGTCTCGTAGAAGCCGGAACCCTTGAAGATTATGCCCGCTCCTACGCCGATAAGTCGCTTGAGTTGCCTTTGCCCACACTCCGGGCATTTGCGGAGAGGCCTGGCTGTTATACTCTGGAACTGCTCAAACTCATGTGCACAGTTTTCACACGCATAACCGTAGGTCGGCATAGCAATTACTCCGTATTAGTCGGCTCAAGTCCCCCCGCTGCATCGAGCCCATCACCCCTGTCCTGCCGTGATGTCTCATCCTGTTGTTGAGCCGCTCGTTCTGGTTCGATTTTGTTGACAATCACCTTGCTCGGCCTGAGGACTCGGCTGTTGAGCTTGTAGCCCTTCTGAAATTCCTCGAGTACTATGTTGTCTTCCTTGTCGGGTTCGGTCCGTCGCATCATTGCCTCATGCAATGCGGGGTCGAACTCCTCGCCGGTCGCTTCTATCTGCTCAACGCCGTGTGATTTGAGAATGTCCAGCATTTGGTCGTAGATGATTTGAACGCCCTTGACGAATGCATCTGCATTTTCCGCCGAATGTGCGTTCTGCAACGTGCGTTCGAAGTTGTCGAGAGCCGGAAGCAGAGTCCTTATCACTTTCTCCTTTTCGTAGACGGTGGTGTCACTGATCTGCTTCGGGACTCGCTTCTGAAAATTGGCATAGTCAGCACTGACACGCTGGTATTGGTCAATGGCAATGGCAAGCAATTCCTGCAAGCAGTCATTCTTCTCCTTTTCGAATTCCAAGACAGATTCGCTGTCACCGCGTTCCTCCGGCGCTTTCTGATCCAGAGGCTCTTTGCATTTCTCCAACGCTTCCCATAGCGGCCTGCAACCGGCTGGTAGCATACTGTCCAAGGACGCGCAGAACTCCGCAGCCTCGCCGCTGAGTTCCTTGTGGCTTGTCTGTTTCTTCTTCTCTCTCATTAGTTGTTACCGAAGTGCTTCTTCAATTTCTCAAAAAAGCTTTTGGACTTTGGTGAAACCGTCTTGTTCTCGGTTGTTGCGAATTCTCTTAGCAACTGTTCCTGCTTTGCATTGAGTTTCGCGGGGGTTTCGATAGTGATCTGCACGAGTTCATCGCCGATTCGTCGCGTGCGCATGTCAGGAAGTCCCTGGCCTTTTATTCGGAAGGTGCTGCCGTACTGGGTCCCGGCGGGGATCTTCAGTTTGCGCGCACCGTTGAGGCTCGGCACATCCAGCGTGGTCCCCAGGGCGGCCTGAGTAAAGCTTATCGGCACCACCACAACAAGGTTGTTTCCGTCGCGCTCGAGAAACTCGTGCGGCTTAATTCTCACGTAGCAGTAAAGGTCGCCATTGGGGCCGTTGTTCTGCCCCGGCTCGCCCTCGCCGGCAACTCGTATGGCTTGGCCCTCGTGCACGCCGGCCGGAACCTTGATCGTCACGGCTCTTTTCTTCGGGACCTTGCCGGTGCCCTTACATTTCTTGCAGGGATTAGTGATGACCTTTCCGGTGCCCCCACATTGCGCGCAGGCCGAGACCATCTGGAAAAAGCCTCCTCCTCTTGTCACTTGGCCCGAGCCTCCGCACGAAGGACATCCGGTGGGCTGGCTTCCCTTGGCTGCACCACTGCCCGCGCATTCGGCGCATCTATCCTGTCGTGTGAACTCGATCGTCTTTTCCGTACCTCTGGCTACATCGTTCAGCGTTAGCTCAACCGCTGTCTCCAGATCATAGCCCCGTGCGGGGCCCGCCCGCCGAGCTGACCTTCGACGGCCGCCGAAAATGCCGCTGAAGAAATCGTCGAAGCCGAACATGCTGAAGATATCCTCGACGTTCATTCGCGAGAAATCGTGCATGCCTGCTCCGCGAAGCCCTTCATGTCCGAACTGATCGTACCGTTGGCGCTTGTCCGAATCGCTCAAGACCTCGTAGGCCTCGGCGCATTCTTTGAACCTGGCCTCGGCTTCCTTGTCATCCGGATTCTTGTCCGGATGATACTTGATCGCCATGCGCCGATATGCACGCTTGATCTCATCGGTCGAGGCGTTCTTGTTCACTCCAAGAAGTTCGTAATAGTCCCGCTTGGCCATTATACCGTTTCTCGCGGTTCGCGCTTCGTAATTGAACTGAATTCCGTGTCACAGAACGCTATCGGACTGAGCCCGGTATCGGTTCCTCATCCTCATCTTTGTCTTTCAACTCCGTTACGAGCACGTTGGTTGTGAGCATAAGCCCTGCGACTGAAGCGGCCATCTCCAGCGCGGTTCGTGCGACTTTCGCCGGGTCGACAATTCCAGCCTTGAACATATCGACAAACTCGCCCGAGTTGGCGTCGTAACCTAAGTGCTTTTTCTTGTCCAGTTTCTCCAACAGTTGGGCGACGACCACATCCCCCTGGCCGCCGGAATTGTTCACTATTTGCATCGTTGGCGCTTTCAGCGCATTGGCCACAATGTCAAAGCCGATCTTCTCGTCGCCGCGGGCCTTTGCCTTTGCCTTTGTCACTTCGGCAATGGCACGCAGGAACACAACGCCGCCACCAAGCACAATTCCCTCTTCAGTTGCTGCTCTTGTCGCGTGCAGCGCATCTTCCAGCAGGTCCTTGCGCTCCTTCATCTCGGTTTCGGTGGCAGCACCGGCGTTGATAACCGCAACGCCTCCGGTCAGCTTTGCCAGACGCTCCTGCAACTTCTCGCGGTCGTAGTCACTCGTGGTCTTGGCGATCTGGCTGCGAATCTGGTCGCAACGGGCGACAATATCCTTCTTCTTGCCGGCACCTTCGATGATTGTTGTGGTGTCCTTGTCTATTACAATCTTCTTGGCCTGACCCAACTGTGACAGCTCGAGGCTCTCCAGTTTGATGCCCAGGTCTTCGGTAATAACCTGTCCCGCCGTGGCGATACCCAAGTCGGCCAGCATAGCTTTTCTACGGTCGCCGAATCCGGGAGCCTTGACGGCACAGACCCTGAGCACGCCTTGCAGCCGGTTGATGACCAATGCGGCCAAAGCTTCACCCTCCACGTCTTCGGCTACTATCAGCAGCGGTTTGCCGACCTGTGCGATCTTCTCGAGCAGCGGAATGATCTCTCGGACGTTCGATATCTTCTTCTCGTGCAACAGGACATACGCATCTTCAAGGACAGCGTCAAGGGTCTCAGCGTTAGTGACGAAGTAGGGTGAAATATAGCCTTTGTCGAACTGCATACCTTCCACGACATTCAGCTCGTTCTCCATTCCTTTGCCTTCTTCGACCTCGATAACACCTTCCTTTCCGACTTGGTCGATCGCGTCGGCTAAAATCTCGCCCACGTCCGGGTCGTTGTTTGCGCTTATGGTTGCGACCTTGGCAATGTCGTCATGGCCTTTGACGGGGACACTCACCGATCTGATGAGGTCTGTTGCCGCTTCCGCGGCCTTGTTTATCCCTCGCTGAATGGCCATCGGATTTGCGCCGGCCGTGACATACTTCAGGCCTTCGAGGTATATTGCCTCTGCAAGGACGGTCGAAGTCGTCGTGCCGTCGCCGACGACGTCGGATGTCTTGCTGGCGACCTCATTGACCATCTTCGCGCCCATATTCTGGAAGGGTTCGGGCAGTTCGATCTCCTTGCTGACTGAGACACCGTCCTTGGTCACTTTTGGCGAGCCCCAGCTCTTGTGCAGGATAACATTCCTGCCCGTCGGTCCGAGCGTGACCTTGACGGTTTCAGCCAGTGCCTTGAGTCCCTCTTTCAGCTCTGCTCGTGCTGTGTCGTCAAACATCAATTGTTTTGCCATTTTCGTTTTTCCTTCTTCTATCTTTCGCCTATAGGCCGGGAATCTCCGGCCTTTGCATTCGGTACCTTTTCTACTTTTCGATGATACCTAACAAATCGGTCTCGCGGAGAATCACATATTTCTCGCCGTCGATTTCGATTTCGTTTCCTAAGTATTTGGCGTAAACGACCTCATCCTTTTTCTTCACCGACATTTTGCTGCGTTTTCCATTTTCCAACAGCTTGCCCGGTCCTGTCGCAACGACCTTGCCGATCTGAGGTTTCTCTCTTGCCGCATCGGGCAAATAGATACCACCGGCGGTTTTCTCCTCGGCCTCTGATTGGCTTATCACAATTCTGTCATCCAAAGGTCTAAGTTTCATATCTAACTCCTTACCTATGCTTAGTTACTTTTGACGACTTTTCTTATCTGCTTCTGATTTCCAGAACAACAACGCTGTTTATTCGATCCGGTGCCTCACCGGGCACATCTAAAATGATTTGGTCCTCACCATCGCGGGTGAGCGCCAGCTTTCGGTGCTTCCTGTCGGCCAACAGATATGCCTTTTTGACCTCGCTTTGCAGACCCGGTACACGCAGCTTGCCGTCGTCAGGCCAATCGAAGACGTGCAAGTACAGCTTGCCGGGCCTGGCTGTACATCTGCCCCACGGCGGTTTGCCGATCGGGCTGGCGGTTGCCCCGTAGATGCTCTCGCTGTTCTTGGCCATCCATTCGCCCATTGCCTGCAGCCGTTCAACACTTGGCCCAGGTATGAGGCCCTCGGCAGTGGGGCCAACGTTCAGCAGGAAGTTGCCTCCCTTGCTTGCTATGTCAGCCAGCTTGCGAATCAGGTCCTCGCTGGACTTCCAGTTGTGGTCGTACGACTTGTAGCCCCACGTATCATTCATCGTCATGCAGGTTTCCCAATCGACGCCGGGCAGGCCGGTTGCGGGTATCTGCTGCTCGGGAGTGCCGAAATCGCCGGCATATTCCTCGCTTCTGCTCATCCCCTCCATCCCCTTGCGGCCCTTGCCGACGCGGTTGTTGATGATGATATCGGGCTGGAGGTTCTGCACGTAGCTATAGAGGGCCTTGCCCTGCGGCTCGGTCCAATCCTTGATCCATTCCCCGTCAAACCATAGCACGCCGAGAGGACCGTAGTTGGCCACCAGCTCCTTGAGTTGTGGCTTCATGTACTGCTCGACATACCTGGAGAAGTTGGGATTAGATTTCTTCGTGTCGTTATAGTTCGGGTAAAATGGGGCCTGCGCATCCGGATGATGCCAGTCCATAATCGAGTGATAAAAACACAGCTTGATGCGGTGTTTCCTGCACGCCTTGGCCAGTTCGGCCAATATGTCACGTTTGAATGGCGAGGTATCCATTATGTCGTAGTTCGTCACCTTTGAATCCCACAAGCAGAAACCGTCGTGGTGTTTGCTTGTGATAACGATGTACTTCATTCCAGCGTTCTTGGCGATTCGGACCCACTCATCGGCGTTGAACTTGACGGGGTTGAATTGCCTGGCGTATTGCTCGTATTCCTCGATCGGGATTTGGGCTCTTTGCATGATCCACTCGCCGATGCCGGGAATTTGCTTGCCTTTATGCGTTCCTGCCGGCACGGAGTAGACGCCCCAGTGGATGAACATCCCGAACCGAGCGCTACGCCACCATTCCATTCGTTCATCTTTGGTCGGAATACGTTCTTCCCCGGACGCGCTGGAAAATGCGAGATCCATGTCCGACCAGTCCCACTGCCACTTGCAGCCGGTAAACATCAGACCGCAAAGCAAGCCGATTGTGATCAGCGAAACTACAATCCCTTGTCTGTTTCCTTTGCTCATCATCTTCTGTTCCTTAAAAGTACCTGCTGCGTCTTATTCTCTCTATCGCGACAAGTGTCGCCGACGTCGGGTCCGTCACCGTGTCCACTTGTCACATCATTTCGTCGCTTCCCCTGCGTGGGTTCCTTCCTCGAGGCCTGCCCAAGGTGACGCCACGGCCACAGGAGCAATCTCAAAGGCGGGGCCGTCAAGCTCCAGGGCCACAATGGTATCAATGTCACGGCGATATCGTTCGGGGACATTTACGGCGATACCTTCTTCGGTCCGCTTCAATTCCACTGTGCCGCCGGTCAGTAAAGTACCGCGCACCACCTTCCTGTCGATGGGCGGCAATTGAAGGGTCTCGCCTTGCCAATCGAGTACATGTACGTAGATTCGATTGCCCTTGCAGGTGGACCCGCCCCACGGGCCCGGCTTGAAAGGCCCACCGCGGGTCGCGTAGACGGTCTGGCCGTAGTCCTTGAGCCACGTGCCCATTTCCCGCAGCCGCTCGACCTGTCGTGGTTCAATCCGCCCATCGGGCATCGGCCCCACATTGAAAAGGAGATTGCCGTCTCCGCCGGCCACCCGAACGAGCGTGTGAAGACACTCCTTGAGTGACTTCATCTGGTCGTTGGGTTTGAAGGCCCATTGCCGGCAGATTGTCATACATGTCTCCCAGGGCGTATCCCTATTGAACCGGCCGATTTCCTGCTCGGGTGTGCCGAAATCGCCGGCATATTCTTGATCGGTCTTGGTCATGCCCCGCATTCCCATCCGGCCTTTGCCTACGCGGTTGTTGATGAGAATATCCGGCTGCAGGCCGCGTACGTATCGGTAAAGGTCCCATCCACGCTCCGGCGACCAGTGGCTTTCCCATTCGCCGTCAAACCACATCACGCCAAGCGGCCCATATCCGGTGATAATCTCGCGAAGCTGGTTCTTCAAATACGCCACGTACCGCTCGAAGTCGGCATCATCGGTTGGCCGATCGTCACCGCTACCGCGAGGCAGGTAATCGGGATGGTACCAGTCGATGATTGAGTGGTACGTGTTGAACTGAATTCCTTGTCGGTGGCACTCGTCGGCCAGCTCCTTGAGAACGTCGCGTCTAAACGGGGTCGACGTGATGTCGTAGTCGGTATACTTGCTGTCCCAGATGCAGAAGCCGTCGTGGTGCTTGGAGGTGATGACGATGTACTTCGTGCCGGCTTCTTTGGCGATGCTCACCCACTCATGTGCGTCGAACTTCTCGGGGTCGAATCGCTTGTAGAGATTGTCGTATTCAGCCACGGGAATCTCTCTGCCACGTGACCAGCCGATCTCCGTGCCTTTGAGACTTACCGGTCCCCAGTGAATGAACAGGCCGAATCTGGATTCTTGCCACTTCTGCAAAGACGCAGCATTCGCTCGAAGGGCATGTACGGGCTCCGGTGTGTGCGAGCTCTCCTCAGATTCGTACTTGGCGTCTGCTTCTGACCAACCCACGAGTACGGCAAAACACATCGCGGCGAGCATACCCACACGCAATGGCAAAACACTTGCACGCGCCCCGGCTTGCTCGTCGGTCTGCAACAGTGCTGTTATTGGATCCATCGTCCTGCCCTCGGTAGCCGCTGCTCGGATGACGTCAAACGGTTAACTCAACCGTTCACTTGGTGACATCGGTTCTACATCATGCCCATACCGCCGCCCATACCGCCGCCCATGCCCGGACCTCCGGGGCCGCCAGGAGGCATGTCATCTCTTTCCTTGGGCTTTTCGGTAACCAGACAGTCGGTGGTCAGCAGCAGACCCGCTATGCTAACAGCGTTCTGCAGGGCGATTCGTGCCACCTTTGCCGGGTCGATAATGCCGGCCGTAATCAGATCTTCGTACGTGTCCGTATTGGCGTTGTAGCCGAAGCCGCCTTTGCCTTCGGCGACCTTGTTCGTGACAAGGTTGGGAGTCGCCCCCGCGTTGTGCGCGATGTAGTAGCAGGGCATCCTTAGCGACTTTGCCAGAATGTCTGCGCCTGTCTGCTCGTCGCCCTTGAGCTTCAGCTTCTTGACCGCATCCACACACCGGATCAGCGCCACACCTCCACCGGGGACAATACCCTCTTCAATTGCGGCTCTGGTGGCGTGAAGGGCGTCTTCGATGCGGGCCTTTATCTCTTTCATTTCCGCCTCGCTCGCCGCTCCCACGTTGATCTGGGCTACACCGCCGGTCAGCTTGGCGAGTCGTTCCTGCAGCTTCTCACGGTCGTAGTCGCTTGTCGTAACGTCTACCTCGTCCTTGATCTGCTTGATTCTTCCGTTGATCCCTTCCTGGCTTCCCGCTCCCTCGACAATGATCGTGTTGTCGTTGTCGATGGTCACCTTCTTAGCCTGGCCGAGCTGCTTGACGCTGATGTTCTCCATCTCGATGCCCAAATCCTTGAAGATCGGCTCGGCACCGGTTAGAACAGCTATGTCCTGGAGCATCGCCTTTCTGCGGTCACCGTAGCCAGGTGCCTTTACCGCGGCGACCTGAAGCACGCCCTTGAGCTTGTTGACCACCAGCGTCGCCAACGCCTCACTTTCAACGTCCTCAGCAATAATCAGCAGCGGCCTCTTTGCTTGCGCGGTCTTCTCAAGCAGTGGCACAAGCTTTGAAACGTTGCTGATTTTCTCCTCATGAACGAGGATGAACGGCTTTTCAAGCTCGCACACCATGTTCTCAGGGTCCGTCGCAAAGTGGGGCGAAAGATAGCCGCGGTCGAACTGCATGCCCTCGACGAATTCGACGGT
>CP070675.1:2113773-2126361 GCA_020352215.1 Phycisphaerales bacterium | reverse complement strand
GACAATCAGGGAAACACTCTGCAGTGGACGGACCCACCAGTTGTAGACCGCCGGAGTCCCGAATCATCCTGGCGCCGCCCATCTCCAGCAAATGCCAGGTCGGATCAGGACGACCGGTTGTGGGCGAGACGCCTCGGCCGAACATCTCGAAGAAGGACCCGCCGCCACGTTCAAACATTATCGCTCTGAATTCGTAGCAGCCCGGAGCCTCAAACTCGATCTCGCCCGCCGTCCAGCTCCAGCCGGTCACCGCGTCGGTAATAAGCCAATCGTCGGTATCCCCGGTGATGACTGCACTTGCATCGCTGCCGGGTACGATGCCATGCCACCGTTGCCCGAATATCTGAATCCCGGCGCCGTCATCACTGTTGAAGCCGATCTGATAGACCCCTGCGGCGGGAATATCCAGCAGTCCCTCAACCATCACAGCGAAGTCATCATCATCGCCAGGCCGGTCATTCGGAAAGACCTGGTCGGCGCCGAAGGAGCCGGACGCATCCGGATCGGCAGCGCCGTCCTCCGGATCACTGTGGTTGACGACCACGCAGCCGCGAATCGAATTCGTCCCATGGGCCTCGCCCTCAGCCACAGCCTCCATCGCATCCTGGATACTGTCTATCTGGCCCCACACGCCGGGCAGCGTGGCGGCCATGATGACCTCGTCGCAGAAGCCGGGGACGGGTACGGTGCCGATGCTCGTGTGCCCGACCAGCTTGAACACAGACGGGTCGAAAGTAGTGTGGACACCCCTGGCTGCGAAAAACTCTACTGCCGCGCCACCGACGCCTTCGTGGTAGGTGAGCCAGAAGGGATGGTTGCCCTCCGGCAGGTTAATCACTCCGAGGGTATCGGCAGCGCCACGGCCGCCATAGAATCTCAGAGCAGCACCGCCTTCGAAGTTGACAATCTCACCGTTAGTTGCCGAGATGAAATCGTGCCCGGGCAATTGCAGCGTACAGCCATCGTCACTGTTGAAGCCGAACGTCCAGGGCCCGCTCTGGCCTGCGGGAATTTGGATCGCACCTCTGGCTATGAGGGAGATGTCATCTACCGTGCCGTGGTCGCGGTGCCCCGCAGTAACGACGCCGAAGACGTTGTCGTTGCCGTAATTGCCGTAGCCGTCGCTATCGTGAATATTCAAGACCGGCATCGCGTAGTCAACGATGGTCCCAATGCCGGAACCCAGCGAGCCGTAACAGGCATCCTGGTCGCGGATTTCTCCGTTGTCGATGACTTCCCGGATGCCCATGTAGCCATGTCCTCCCGCGGGAGCTCCGGGCAGCTCCGGCTCGGCGAGTACGGAAGGGCCGAGGTAGGGCCCGATGTAAAGGTCGGTGTAGGTGACCTCGATCGGCACTCCTTGCTCATGCGAAGTCGTGGCAAGACCAGGGATCAGCCCGTCGGGGAAGGGAAACTCGTGAGAACCCGAGCCTATCCACACCTCCGGTGGCGTCTCACCACCAATGGCATATGACCCGGTGAAGGTATTACCCACGCGGTCGAGCCTCAACCAGACCGTGTCGCTTGGCCCATAGTCACCACCCAGGGGGATATTCCACGATTCCCCATTGGGGGTGTCGCGGCCCTGCATGGCGACGCCGTTGGCCGGTGTGCCCACGACCATCACGTGGGGTGAGCCGGGCTCCAGGTTCTGTCGAATCATGATGCCCGCCTTGGCCCATTCGTGCGCGGTGGGCATAGGCTGACGTGACTTCCACGCGACGACCGCTGTGAAGTTACCTGAGACCGGCATTGGGTCGATGGCCCCAGCAGGCCATGAGGCGTACGCATAAAAGAACTGGTCCGCAGTGCCCCAAATGTCGGCGCCACCGGCTGTTATATCCCAGCAAATGGGGGACGGGAGCACGCTCCCTGCTGGCTGAGATCCGCCGATATCCACGCCGACAAGCCCCGGGTAGACCCCCTCGCCGGGCACGGATTTTATTATGAATCTCTGGCCTCCCAAGAATTCATCTGCAAATCCGTGGGTGTCATACTGGGAAACATCCAGGAAGAAGATGTTGTTCTCTGTGGGGATCGGCTCGTAAGGATGAAATTCGACTTGAATCGTATACAGTTCGTCCTGGTGGAACTCAACGCCGCCGATCCAGGCCCCATCGGTGAGGATTTGAATGGTGTCGGCGTGGACGATTTGAATTCCGTTTCCGAAGGCGCCGCCGTTTTGCCATTTGTTGAATACATCCGGCCCCAGATTGACGAGGACTGTTCCATAGTTGAAAATGGATCTTTCTTCGTCTTCTGTGGGCGCTTCGAAAACGAACTTGGCCTCGGTTGCGTCCGCCGATATGCTCCCAACTGTGACAGACCCTGTCTTGGCGCCACCTTGCGTCTTCTCTGTTACCGTGACATTCTTCCAGACGATGTTGTTATTGTTTCGCACGTTTGTGTCGAGATTTGATCCCTCGGTGTACGTCATTCCATACGGAGAGGTTGTTGAAGTCTCGATGCGAGCGAGCAAACAGAAATGCGACTTGTCTGCGCCGAAGCTCGCGTAATCCGCGGGGTTAGGGACAGGCCAGGTAAATTCTACGATCTTGAATCCACCGGCAGGCACGCTGACGGGTATCTCACCGACTTTGCCTCCCATAAGTGCGGGCGTGGTTACGCTGCCGTCCCATGGCGAGGGCCAACCGAGGGCCGTGGATGCCTTCGCCCAGTAGAGCTTTAGCGTGCCCGTTTCAGTTTGGTTGCAGCCCCTGTTTCGCACCCTGACATATACATAGTTTGAGCCCGAGGTTTTGTACACGGGATTCTGGTGTTCGTTGATTGACTTGCCGTCGTTGTTGTGCCGCACAAAGATATCGTCGCTGCGATACATGGCGTCGGTGCTGGGGTTCGGCTCTTTGCCAGTATCCGCCGGCGTATCCTGCATCCACAAATCCTTTTTCTCAGACGGCGGCGGAATCAAGCCGTCGGAGCCCAAAATGGCCGATCTGGGCCCATGCAGAGCGGCGTCCATTCGTGCGGCTTGCCCGGCTGTGTACATATACATACAGGCGTCATTAACGTAATCCATATAGTTTATAGTCTGATCGTTACTGTCCTTTGGCGTCTCGGTGCAGGTGTTCTGAGGATACGACGGACACCCGGTGTTGACCTGACCGGTCGGAGAAGTGTCGCATACTTCATCGCCTTCCTTGGCACAGGTCTTGGATGTGGTTCCTTTGCAACCGGTGAGTTCCTCACCCTTTGCATTCTCACCTGCCCGAAACGTGTGATAAAGGTTCAGCCAATGTCCGACTTCGTGGGTGGCCGTTCTTCCGAGATCGTAAGGAGAGGTTGCAGTACCCGTGTTTCCGAAGTACGCATAGTCGATGACTACGCCGTCAGTAGCCGCGGGCCCTCCGGGAAATTGGGCAAACCCTAACAGCGGAGATGCCAGATCACAGACCCACAGGTTCAGGTACTTGTCCCTTGGCCAAGCGTCGTGCCCTCCCTTAGACGTATATTTGACATCGTTCTTCTTCGGCTTCGTAAAGGAAGTCACAGTTGTCTTCGTCCTCGTGATCCCGGTAGTGGTATTACAGTCCGGGTCGCGGACCGCCAGCTGGAACTCAATTCGCGTATCTGCTGCCACCGACTTGAATTCCGTGGGGACCTTACTGGCATCGGAGTTTAATCTCCGATAGTCTTCGTTGAGAACCTTGATCTGGCTCTTTATCTGGGCATCGGAGATGTTTTCCGTGGACGTGTTCCATACCACATGGACCACTACAGGTATCTTTATTACGCCTGCGCGCATTCCTGCTGCCGTCTGTTTCAGATTGTCGACGTACCACTTGGTGAAGTCTTCGATCTGCTGCCGATTTTGGAAATACAACGGATCCTCCAGCAGGAGTCTTTGGTGCTCCTCCATAGTCAAGCATGTTCTCTCCTCTCCGAGAGCGGGCAAGCACAACAGTACGACGGTCAGGCAAAGTAGTACTTTGAACCTACCTACGTCCGAAATTTTCATACCTGGCATTTTGTGTTCCTCCTCAGTTGTTCTCATTCTTTCGTGGCAATGTGTGGGGAACCGCTCAGAAGCGGTCTTGAAGATTTCAACAGTCATGGTTCTTCTCCCGAAAGCGACAGCCAGTCATGTTACATTGGCAACGTTGCAGACGTAGTATTCATACGTTAGGCTCTCTTACCATCCGGTTGCCTGATTCTAGCGCAAAAGATGTGTGGCGTCGTTGGACAAAATCCATAGGAACCCTTCGTATTTCACACCGCACTTAGCGCACACAATAACTGACGCTATGACTTTGCACAGATGGGCCCATAGAATCCCATGGCTCCTCGCAGTGTAACCCTCTTCGAGTTTGTTAGTCTTATATCAGTCCGCCGAGAGAAAGTCAAGAGGAAAATCCGGAGGATTTCTTGTCATTGGCTCATCTTCTTGAGCAGCCAGGCCATGTTTTGGCCCAGAACCTGCATGGTTTTCAGGCCTTCGTCGTCCTGCTCCACGTCACCGGCCGCCCGTCCGATCCCCATGTTCCAGTAGATCGAGCCGGGCACGATCATTTGGCCTATCAAAAAGAAGTGATTGATAGAATCGAAGGCGTGGATTGAGCCTGCCCTGCGTACGGCGACGACTGCGGCTCCTACCTTGCGTCTGAACATATCCGAATTCGCCCTTGCCACATATCCTGCGCGGTCGATCAGGGCCTTCATCTCGGTAGTGACATCGGCAAAGTACGTTGGCGATCCCAGGATCATGCCGTCGGCCCCCAACATCTTCTCGATGCATTCGTTTGCAATGTCGTTGTCAACCGCGCACCGCTGGTTCTTATTCTTATGGCACTTGCCGCATGCCGTACAGCCTCGGATGGTCTTGCCGGCCAACTGCACCATCTCCGTCTCAGCACCCTCTTTCTCCAGTTCGGCAAGGACCTGTCTTATCAGAATGGCAGTGTTGCCGTCTTTGCGGGCGCTTCCGTTAAAGGCCACAACCTTCATTATTGTCCTCCTATTTCGCTGACCGACATTAGACTAACATAATGGACTCTGCAATCGTAATCGATATTGGTGGCGGTCGCAAGTTGCTGGACTGCTGCTACGCCAGGCTTTTCCCGTGCAGATTTGCCAAGCTTCGGCAGGACCGATTCGGCAGGTGGTTCTGGGCCGGACAATATGCCTGAGATTTCGGTTGCACCTCGGCGGCGTATCTTGTATCAGAGGCGTAGTCGGACGATTCGCGTAAAGTGTCATCTGCCTGCCGGGCAGGGGGCTTCTCGCGCGGTCGGGCGTGGCAAAGGAGAACTGTTAGCCAAATAGAGGGACTGTAGCATGAACAGACAAGCAGAGACACGAAGAGGGCGTTTGACTCGCCGTGGTTTTATGTCGGGGATCGGTGCGGCCACGATTTCCTTGACGGTCGTCAAGCCTCAAAGCGTGCGCGGGACACAGGCCAGCAGCCGCATTGAGGCCGGTTGTATCGGCTTGGGCGGTCGCGGGAGAATGATCGCAGGCATGTTGGAGAAGCACGGGGGTTATCAGATCACTGCAGTGGCCGACTACTTTGCACCCCTGGCTGAAGCCTCCGGAGAGCAGCTCAAAGTGAAAAAGTCTCGGCGCTTTTCCGGATTGTCTTGCTACAAGAAACTCGTGGCGAGCAAGGTCGACGCTGTGTTCTTGGAAACACCGCCTTACTGTTTCCCTGAGCATGTTGAGGCTGCCGTGGAGGCCGGCTGCCATGTGTATATCGCCAAGCCGCTGGGATGTGATGTTCCGGGGTGTTTGCGGATTGCCAAGATGGCCGAGAAGGCTACTGCGGACAGAAAGGTATTCTTGGTCGATTTCCAGACCCGTACCGATCCATTTTTTATCGAGGCTGTCAAGCGAGTCCGAGCAGGGGCGATCGGGAAGATCGGAATGTTGAGTTCGGAGTACAACGACGAGAGTTTCTCTGATCCGCCGAAGACCGCGACCGTAGAGAGCCGGCTGCAGCATTTGATCTGGGTCAATGACGAGGAGCTGGGAGGCTCGTATTTGGTGAACGCCGGCATTCACGCTGTCGATGTGGCGCTGTGGATTGCCGGCGAAGCTCCGGTAAGTGCGATGGGCAGCTCCCGGATCGTCCGGGGTGATCCACACGGAGACTCCCATGATGTCTTTTCCGTAACCTATGAGTTTGCCAGTGGGTTGATTTTGAACCATCGCGGGGAACATTTGAAGAACCGATTTGAGTTTCGCAGCGATTGCTTCGTGCAGGGCCAGGAAGGGTACCTTGAGACCGGCTACACCAGCCGCGTCCGGATTCTTGGCAATAGAGGTGGTTACCGGGGCGGTGACGTGGTGAACCTCTATCCTCTGGGCGCAGAGCGCAACATCGACACCTTTCACAAGTCGGTGGTGAACGGAGTCTATGACAACCCCACCGTTGAACCGAGCGTCAACGCTACGCTGGCGACAATCCTGGGGCGGGAGGCAGCAAAGAGGAATACAAAGTTAACCGCCGAACAGGTCATCCGGGAGAACAAGAGACTCGAAGTGGATCTGACTGGTTTGAAGGCGTGAGCGGGGGCGGCAGCGGCGAGCTCACCTTGTGCGGCTAATCTCGTCGCACATCTTGAGTAGGCCGAGTATGCGCTGATCCGGCGTGCCGACGCCAATGTCCGCCGCCACAAGGTCACACGGGCCATAACTGTCGGCTATTTGCTCCAGGTCCTTTTGAATCACCTCCGAAGATTTGTTTGCCATGTCTGTCGGTGCGTACATGATTGCGCGACGTGCATGCGGAAAGGTCCTCTTGGCCCGCTTCAGATCGGAGTCGAGGCCCATATCGATGTAGCCCACGTGCTGTATCGTGGCATAATCGTCCATGTAAGGATCCGCCCTCCACGCGCAGTTGTGGACCCCGATGCAGTTAAAGACTTCGGCCAAGCGTTTGTCCAATGGGAGCAGAAACTCTCTGTACTGCTGCGGCGAGATCATGTTGACGAGGCAGTTGCTGACTGTGACAAAGCCAATGTCCACGCCGCTCTGCCTTTGCCGTTGGTGGAGTCGCCGGATAGCTTCGATCATAGTTGTGCAGATACAGTCGAATAACCGGTGACAGCGGTCTGGTGCGTCGAGCAGGTCATAGAAAATCGCCTCTCCTCGCAGCCGCCAGGCGTTGTTGAGAACACCCTGTAAGTTGACATAACCTTCGGCACGACCTTCCACGGAGGCGATCCGGTCTACTTGGGGCAGAAGACTTTGAAAAAAGGGATTACGGTCGAGGTCCGGGGGCTCAAGTTTCTCAGTCTCATCGGTACTGAGGTACTGCCGTTCGCAGACAGGCCACTGGTCCTTGGCATACCGAATCGGGACTCCGAATATGGCGGCAATTGTACAGGCGCCGTATGTGCCTGTGAGAAGATCGAGCGGCCTTTCCGGTCTGTCTATGCCTCCGATCGTGTTGCCGCCGAAGCGACGGGCCAACTCCTTTCGCATTGAGATGATGGTCTGGCGTCTGTACTCTGGGTCGGTGTGCCATCGTGCGTCAAAGTTGATTCCAAGTGAGCTGTGATACCATCTTGGCGTGAATCCAACTTCCGGACGCAGAAAAGGTTCTGTCCCGCTCGCCGGCCTCCGTGTGGCTGGTGCACCGGGAGCGATATAGCTGATCAGTTGGCAATTCTTTTCCGGCATCGGTTCTTTCACTGTCGCTTGTAAGTGCGGTCCATTTGGCTGCTCTCCGGCTATCATAGCCAATACTAATGCATATCTGCAATCTGTTTGGCAGCGCAGGCTTTACCTTCTGCCGTCACCTGGGCGAAAGACGGCGAAGAAAGGCCCGAAGGGCACGCGGGTCCTTTGTTGAGCTTTTTGCGACGAGCGGTGTAAGTGCGCCCCGCGCCCGGAAGCGGCGGCTAATTCTTACGCCCACAGTGCCGGCTGAATGCAATGGCTGCGGATGTCGGTCGTTCAGTAGCGGATATGATGAAGCATGAGTCGTCTCGAAAGAGGATTTGTCTGCAGAACTACGTCAGCGATGCTGTAGGACTCCCTGCGCTCAATGACATCATGCAGGAACTATCTAAACCGGGCAGAGATCCCCGCAAGAAGTCTGAGATGTTCACGTTTGCAGAAGGCGTTAAGAAGATCGAAGACGTCGAAGTCGCCATGAAGCTACCCGGCGTTGTCACCAATATTACTGCCTTTGGAGCCTTTGTAGCTATTGGGGTACATCACGACGGTTTGATGCATATTAGTCAGTTGGCAGACCATTGCGTGAAGGACCCGGCAGACATAGTAAGTGTACACCAGAAGGTCACAGTTAGTGTTATAGACATGGACCTTGCCAAGAAGCGAACCAGCCTCTCAATGAAAGGCTGCAGACAATAATATCTCCAAAAGTGGGGCGGGGCCTCCGTTATGTTCGTGAGAATCCCTTGCCACTTTCCCTTGCTTCGCTCGCCTTCCCCAGAAAACACAGAACACCCACCTCCCACCGTGCAATAGGCCGTCACATCCCGGCAGTAAAGCATATCATGGACTACCAGCGTTGACTCCATATCGGGGCGATGATAGGAGAGGTGATGAATCCTTACAGCTAATAGAAAAACGGTAGGCATTATGAAGCCTACCGTTCGGAGGAAAATTATGTGTACGATATTATACGTGCTTCGGCACATTTCGTTCTTGTTCTTGAACCTTTTCCCATGGGCCGGCGACCGGCAATCCACCTGTTTTCAACCGGCGCAAAAGCACCCACAACTCAAGATTTTCTCGCTCTTTCTTCGCTGCTCCAAAACTCCAGCTTAACGCCCTTGCTGTCTTGCCTCGGGCGCAACAATTTCCCTTGCTTAGCCCCGATAAAAAGGAATATCGCCCCTCAAAAATCTTTCTTGCCCAGATTGAAAACTCCAAGGTTTTCTTGTTCTTCTTCAACAAGCAGAAGCCATTTGCTTGTCCCAAGCGAATATAGTAACCGGCCCTGCACGGGGTCTTTTCGAAGAACCCCTATCGTGTTAGCAGAAACCATCGAAAATCAGATATGAGGCGACCTATCGGTTGTGGTTTGCTGTCGCTCAGGCAAGATGCCACCAACGGGATAAGGGCACCGCCGTTGTGGCGTTGAAGAATAAGGGGCTGGCAGTCTGACATGCTGCCGGCGCTTGCCGGCAGAGGTCAGCAAGATGTTTCTCCGGGCCCGTGCACCTCAGGGAGTCACAATTCTGGTATCGTCATTCAAACAGTCTACAGCCACTCAACGGGATCCAACTTGAAGTAATTCCGCAATTCATCATAGAGTTCCGGATGCTTCCGTTTCATTTGCTTCGGTTTCTCAAAGAAGGTCTCGGTTGCTACCGCAAAGAACTCGGCCGGATTCGTTGACCCATATTTACTCATTACTGCTCTTCTGTGTTTTCTATTTTTCCTTTGCAGAGCTTCATATTCCTTGCTCAAAACGCGAGCCCACGCAGCATAGCTGGACCGGCGCTCCAGAGTTGGAGCTCCGTCGGCCACCCCATCCTCCTGGTCCAATTGATGGGCGAATTCATGGAGTACGACATTCCGGGCGTCGGTGACATTTGACGTTCCTCCCGTCACGCTGTCCCAAGCAAGAACAACGGGCCCGTTTTGCCAGGATTCTCCCAGACGAATGCTCTGCCCGTCGATTGTGACTACGCCGTCCGAAGATACCGCTCTGGCCACATAGGTATGGGGGTACACCAGGATGGTGTGAAGTTTAGGGAAGTGGTTCGTCCTTCGGTTCAGCAACAACATACTCGCCTGAACTGCGATTGTGACTCTAATCTCATCGGTTATTTCCAGGCCGCCACAACCCTCAAAATTCTTTTCAGCCATGAAGACATGTACGAGGCCATGAAGCTGTTCTTTCAACGAATCCGGCAGGCGCCCGTAAAGGGGCACATTCTTCTCGGCAATCTGCCTCCACTCGTCCGGAAACGGCGCGGCTAACAGGCGCTTGCGCTTTGCGCGGCGCCGTATGCGTTTGCCGATGAAGAAGGTCAGAAGCAATCCAACCGCGGCTATTGGGACTGTTACAATGTACATTCTCTTGTTCTTTCCCGTGGTCGGCCGTTGCCGGTGCGGCATTCGATAAGGGCTCACAGCTTATAGCTTTGTTCCGCAAAACTTGCAGTACTCCGCATCTCTTTCGTGACCTTCCGCGCTGCAGTTGGGACACGCCTGGCAAGTGGGTTCTCTCATACGCGCCTGCGATAGTTCCGCAGTCACAATCCCTGTTGGAACGGCTATTATCGAATATCCTAATATCATCACGATGGCCGCCAAGAACTGCCCGGCGCTGGTCTTTGGCGATATGTCACCATAGCCGACAGTCGTAAGAGTCACGATGGCCCAATACACACTACGCGGTATGCTCGTAAAACCGTTCTCTTCTCCTTCAATCACGTAGACCAGTGCGCCTACAATTACCACCACGGTGAACACCACAAAGAGAAATACGAGAATTCGCCGTCGGCTCGCGTACAGAGCTTTTCTTAGCACACGGGCTTCCTTTGTGTGGTGACCAAGCTTCATCACCCTGAAGACACGCAGGATTCTCAGGATCCTAACCACCAACAGATGGCGACTGCCGAAGAACAGCAAACTCATATACGTGGGAAGTATCGCCAACAAATCAACGATGCCGAAAAAACTGACTGCATATCGAATCGGCCTTCCGATGCACACCAAGCGCAAAACGTACTCTACTGTGAAAAGGATCGTGAAAAACCATTCAGCGGCATATAGAAATGGGCCGTATGTTGCCCTGATGGAGCGCACGCTGTCGAGCATGACTGTCGCAACACTCAGCAAAATGCTTATTATCAAGACTATGTCAAACCATTTACCTGCCGGCGTGTCTGCTTCGAAGATAACTTCAAACAAGATTTCGCGCCATCCGTGATTGGATTCATTTTTGTCAGCTACATTCATGGCTTAACCTTTTCGGGAGTTCGATGGTTTAAGACAATTCCAACTTGCACCTTCTCGATAGGGTCCCCTGCAAAAGCTCAACTGAGTTAGTCGTCGAAGTTGACATTGCTGCAACGTCCAGTGCGAACTGACGTTTCCCGCTCGACGTCGCGACCACACGCCGAGAAATTGGCGCCCCATTATACCGTGGGGTTTGGACTATGTGCAATTTGGAACGAGATGGGGCGGTTGCCGGCGTGGCTTCCTTACTCATGGCGCGTAGGGCGCTGCCGCTCACCAACCTTCTTGTAGTGCTCAAGGGCACTTTCGCGATCATCGAAATCTCTTGCTGTGAATAGGAGAGTTGTCTCACCGATCCGGATCAAGTCACCTTCTTTCAAAACCGTTCTTTTGGCGATTTTGCGATTGTTAATGAACACTCCGTGCCTACTCTCCATATCTTCGGCATGATACTCGTCTGTGTCCGCATCATACCGTATGCGTAGATGCTTGCGAGAAACCATATCATCCAGTATCTGCATGGGAAGGGTCTCGGCTCTTCCAATAATACTTATCCGCCGACCGAGCGGCAAATACTCCCCCTTTTGTTCCCCAGATGTCACGATTACAGAAGCCATTCTACTTCCCGCCTAACCATACGAACCGACATCTACGCCAACCAAGGCCGGCCATATCGTATTGTGTGCCAACGGACGAGTCAACCCTCCAACTCACCAGCAATCATCCACCTCATCAGCCAGCACATGCTTGCAGAACAGCCCCGCGCCCGTGGGTTTTGTCATGGGCGCTCGGTCGCATCGTTTTGAGGCTCGCCGAGACAGCCAGCGACCTTTTTCCAAATGGGCGCCAAGTTAAGCTGGTGCAAGCAAACTGGACAATTCAGCCTGGCCGAAGCCTAACCAACGGGCCAGAACGGAACATCAGTTGCCGATCCTGCCGCTAAGCCCTATCATGGTGAGCGATGTTGTTCATAGTTGTTCGAGCACCTTATCATCAATGATGAGGAGACACCCGCATGATATTAAAGAGAAAGATAGCATTGCTTGCCATCTTCTGCGTAGCCGTACAGCTTGCCGCTGACGACGGCATTATCATTCGCAAGAACCAGCGGACATTGGGGCAAATCGAGCGCATCTACGCGGAGATTCCGCCGGTGCAGTACGTTCCGCCCGGCGATCGCTGGAAGAACTTGGGGCGGGCGAAGGATCGCTTGATCCGGGTCGGCACGCTGCGGGTGGTGATGCTTGGAGACAGCATCATAAACGATACGAGCCGTTCCTGTTGGAACCTCCTGCTCGAGCGCGACCATCCCAAATGCAAGATAGAGAAGACTACCTCCGTGCGCGGTTCGACCGGCTGCTGGTGGTACAAAGAGCCCGGTAGGGTACAGAGATTCGTACTCGATCATCGACCCGATCTTGTCATCATCGGGGGTATCAGCCAGCGTGGCGATATCGAGTCTATCCGTGAAGTGATCCGTCAGATTCGAGCAGGTTCCGAGGCAGATGTTCTCCTGATGACCGGTGCTTTCGGAAGCGTCGATCCGCGTGACGATAACCAATGGCAAAGGATCGTCGATCCCAATCACTACGGTGATTACCGCAAGAGCCTCGAGCGTCTCGCACGTGACGTTGGCGCAGCCTTTCTGGACATGGAAGCGGCCTGGGCCAAATACATCCGCCAATGCGG
>CP070675.1:2111760-2113673 GCA_020352215.1 Phycisphaerales bacterium | reverse complement strand
AACATACGGTTGGCGGTATCGTCGTTGGTGAAGCGCTCCTTGTCCGGGTCCCAGTGCAGTTTCTTGCCCAGCAGCATCGAGATATTTCCGATGTGCGCGATTGTAAAGCAGCGCTGGCCGATCTCCGGCGGGAAGTAGCAGGGCTCGCGGGACTTGATGCAGTCGAGGAAGTTTCTCTGCTCGCCACCCCGGCACGTATACAGGTGGGTTTCGTTCGGGCCGATGACCGAACTGAGGATGGACTTGGGCCTGGCCTCGAGCTTTGCCCGCCAGCCTCTGTTGCCGATCCAACCTTCGGTCCCCTCGAATCGCAGACTCGGCGTGCCCGACTTGACGATCATCTTGACGCCGTTGGCATATTTGTACTCGACGTGGTATTCCTTTGCCGTGTTGTAGAGCCCCTCCTGCCAGAAAACGCCTTTGCCCTCGACCTCCACGGGGCCGGTGTGCTCGGTGTCATTGCCCCACTGGGCGCCGTCGATCAAGTGCGCTCCCCAGTCGGTAAGCTGGCCACCAGAGTAATCCTGGATCCATCGAAAGTTATAGTGACATCGCCCCGCGGTGTATGGCGCCCGCGGCGCGGGACCCAGCCACATGTCGTAGTCAAGCTCTTTTGGGACGGGCATCGGCTTGGGATCGCCCGGCGCGTGAGGCCCGCTGGGCAGCTCAACGCGGACCGTGTGCACTTTGCCGATCCTTCCGTTGCGAACGAGCTCGCACATGCGGTGGTACACGTCCACGGCCCGGTCCTCCGTCGACCACTGGAAGACGCGGTTGTAGCGTTTCACAACGTCGCAAAGCGCTCGGCCTTCCTGAACGGTCAGCGTTGGCTTTTCGCACTCAATGTCTTTGCCGGCCTTGGCGGCCATGATCGAGATGGGAACGTGCCAGTGGTCCGGCGTGGAGATCATCACCGCATCTATGTCGTCCCGGCGGATGATCTCGCGAAAGTCTTTGTAGGTTGCGCAATCCTTGTTGCCGTATTTCTTGTTGACCATGTCCCGGGCCTTGCTGAGATGGTTTGTGTCAACGTCGCAGACTGCTACCACCTGGGCATCCGAATTGCCCAAAAAGTTGTTCAGGTTGACGGCTCTGCCGTGGTCCCCCGTCCCGATGCAACCTATCGTTATTCGGTTGCTTGCCGCGACGCTGTCTGCCTTGCCCAAAGCCGTCGAAGAGACAAGGTACGGAAACGCCGCTCCGGCGACGTTCGCCGCGCGTTTCAGGAAATGACGACGCGTAATCTCCTGCCCGCAATTCATATTACAACCTCCCGTTCTTGCGATCGGACCTTGCGCCTAAAACGACAGGAGCATCTGCCAGATGTACATATTACCCAGCCCGTCAATGTCTTCCCAGATTCTCTGAATCATAGCCGGATCGCCCGTGATTTCGGGCAGGTCCTTGACTCGCTGCTCCCACGCAAAGCACACACCTGGTTTGATTTTCGGGCTCTTGCGGCCGGCAATTCCCGTCACTTTCTTGCGCGACTCTTCGGATGAGGGCAGATCACACGCCGGCGTGTCGCTCGGCGATTCGTAGCTGCCGGATGAGTATACTCCATGCTCACGGCAGACCTGTGTCATCACTTTCGTGTTCTCGATGTCGGTGTCGTCCTGCATGATAGCGCCGGCATCCATAATATAGCCACCGTCCTTGGCCACCTCTTTTATCACCCGAAGACAGAACTCGCGCACCTCCTCGGGCTGGCCCCAACTCAACATCACATTTGGAATGCCGCCGCTGATTGCGAACTTATCGTGCAGTGCCTTATGGACTTCGAAGATATCGTCCTGATCGCAGTGGTAAACGATGCTACGGTCCGGCAACTCTCGGAAGGTACCCCAGTGATATTTCCATCTGCCCTCGGCGTAAAAGAGCGTCTGGTGGCCGTTCTTCCAGAACTCCTCGAT
>CP070675.1:2094500-2111660 GCA_020352215.1 Phycisphaerales bacterium | reverse complement strand
GGATTCGAACCCCCGGTACCCGCAAAGGGCACACCGGTTTTCGAAACCGGCTCGATAAGCCACTCCGACACCTCTCCAAAGCCACAGCCGGCAAAAACGACGCAGATTCTACCCCAACGGCCGGCACCTGCGAACATCGACCCTAAGGCGAATATGAATCCTTTGTTTCACCTCAGGATAAGGCCATACAAAGCCGGCCGCTTTGGCACAGGCTGGCGTCATCATCGCCCGGGCCGGCTCAAACCGACCAGCCGCAATTGCGCCGGAAGGTAAAGCCTTAGGCACTTTACATGAACAAAGCCGACATTGCAAGAAGATAAGGGCCGAGCTTCAGCTTCATGACTCGTGCACGAGCTTCCCGGTATTTCTCATACGGACCGTTGAGCAGTGGCTCAGTCAGAAACCGCCTTGCCATTTGCAGACGCTTTTAGTATTCTGGCCGCGTGGATACAGGGCAATCAAAATCCGGTTCTCGGGCTAAGAAGGCGTCGTCTCTTTGGCGGTTGTACGAGATTGCCGCCCCACGGTCCTGCACTGTGATCATGTTGGCTTCGCTGGCGATCACGCTGGTGGCAAAACTCTCCCATTCCCTTCGCTACGGCCTGGTCGGGCAATACCTCAGCTGGATACTCGCCGACATTGCTGTGTTGTTGGCGGTGGAGATAGTACTGGTAATGGTCTGCTACCGGTGGCCCCGAAAATGGACGGTCCGAGCAGCTGTCGCCGTTGCCACTTTGGTGGGGATCTGGTCGGTGATGAACGCGGGATGGCTGATAAGAACGGGAACGCAGATCCTCCCAACTGAGCTTCTGCCGCTGTTTCGGGACCCGTTGAACTCGCTTGGAATCGTCCTTGTTAACATCATCAGAATGCCCAAGGCAGGCATCATTTTGCTCACACCGGCCTTCGTCGGCCTTGCCTTTTGCATCGCAGCCTTCGCAAAACCTGTGTCGCCAAGCTACAACCGCAAAGTCCTAATCAACAAGATCATCATCTCTGCCGCCTTTATTGGTGTTTCATCGCTAGCGTTCGCCCTAACGGCTCGGAGCGGTTCCGCGCAGATAGCCTCGGCGGGCCTGCGCTTCAACTGCCACTTGAGGGCCGTGATGAGTTTTGTTTCCCCCAAATTGAGCCACCTGGGGCGAGCCGATTTCGTCAACCCCAAGCGAGAGATACCTGTTCTGGATAAGACAGCGCTTGTTGTGGAACCGAGGTTCACCAACCACAACGTTGTCATTGTGGTCCTCGAAGGGGTCCAGTACGCTTACACGTCACTGGCCGCCAAGCGAGCAGGATCTTCGGACAATCCAACACCGTATCTTTCAACCTTGGCGGGACAGGGCGTCGAGTTCACAAACGCGCGTTCTACGGTTACCCATACCACAAAGGCGTTGTTCGCACTTCTCACGGGGCGATTCCCATCGGCATCCCAGGACATCGCTGAGGCAGTTCCGATTGCAGAGCCTTACGCGAGCCTGCCTGCGATCGTCGGGAAACAGTTGGGTTTCAGGACGGCATTCTTCCAATCAGCCAAAGGCAATTTCGAATCCCGCCCGGGGCTGGTCCATAATCTCGGCTTCGACAAATTCTGGTCCCGAGATTATTTGGGCGACCCAAACCAGTTCATCGGCTATCTGGGCTGTGACGAATTCGCTATGCTCAGACCCATTACCGACTGGATAGAAGCCGAGCAGCGACCTTTTCTCTTGACGGTTCTCTGCTCTGTCACGCACGACCCGTATGACGTTCCTGAGTGGTTTGCAGCCAGAGCCAAAGAACCTATCGACAAGTACCGCCAGGCCATCTCGTATACCGACGGATTCTTAGCGGCTCTGGACGTGGAGCTCACGAAACTTGGCATTCGGGACAACACTATCTTCTGTGTTGTCGGAGATCACGGCGAAGCGTTCGGTGAGCACGGCCTGCTCGGCCACGAGCGAATAGCTTTTGAAGAGGTCCTCCGCATACCGTGGGTGGTCCGGACGCCGTTTGTGATAGAACCAGGGACCAAGATCACTCAAGCGGTCAGCTCCGTTGATTTGGCACCGACGTTGCTTGCGCTGTTGGGCTTTGATATCGCGTCCGCCGAATTTGACGGCGCCGACGCGCTCGGCCCGTTGCCGAACGAACGCAAGGTATACTTTTCCTGCTGGATGCGGCATGGCCCCGCAGGCTTCGTCATGGGCAATCAGAAGTTAGTGCACAATCCGACCAACAAAACAGTGTCGGTCTATGACTTGGCCAGCGACCCGCTTGAATCGGTCAGAGCCCAGCCGCTCGAACCAGATGCTCAGAGGATCGCTGACGAGATCGCCGAGTGGCGAAGAAACACTATTTTCCGGCTGCACCAGCAAAGAAGCGGCAAAACGGCCCTCTACGGTTCGTGGCTCTGCAGATGGAATAACCGGGTCCCCTCGGTAAAGCACCTGCGCCAAAACTGATTTGCTCGCGAAGGTTGGCGGGCGGCAAATCATCCCTGCTGAGGTGGTCCGTCCAGCATGTAAGCCCCGATCCACGAACATACCCTGTTTCTGATTTTATTCAGACCCAAGTTGCTTTTTGTAAACACCCGGAATTTCGCCGCCCAATCCAGCGTCACGAAGGAACCTGCCTGTAAAAATGGGCTATTTAGGCTCATGTCAGCGTTGCCAGAAAACAACACGCCGTTAAGAAACAGAGACCGCCCTCATCTGAACATCGCATGTTCCCCGTGAGCTGTAACTGCTTTCGAAATGAACTGTTAAAGGCTGCCAAGCTGTTCCACAGTCCGCTTTTCTTCGGGAATTGGCACATTCCTTGCACGTCACGTCTTTTTTGAACTTGACTCAAGGGCATCGGGCGGGGCGTCCTAGAACTGCCAACGACGGGGAGGAAGGGCCCGCCCCTTTCCCGAGATATCCAAGATCGGCATTGCCGGCCTTGTGACGGCCATAGTGCTGGTTTTGTTGAACATACGGTCGCGGAGTCGCTCCGGAGGAGGGGTGACTCCGTTTTCCTTTGCGCTGACGGGCGCCCCGTCGCCGCGACAGCGCCCCCCAAAGCTGCCCGGCCGCCGATTTCACGGCCGCTCGCCCCAGCAGCAACGGAAGTCTCTTGCCTGCACGCGACAATTGTGGTAACATCTCAGTTGTGTCGCTCGATATTCGTTGCATCGGGAACGGCAGAAGCCGGCACGCCGTAAGAGGTGGCAACGCGGGGCTTTATAAGTTGAAGACAGTGAGACCCGCGCCGGGCTCGGTTGCTCTCGTACAGTCAACGTGGTTCTGCGACATCGTGGGGGTAGAACAACGTCATCGAAACGAGGCTACGGACCTTACGGAGGTAGCAGGATGCTTGTTAGAGACAAACGCACGTCGCCTGTATGCCCAAAGACGGGCAGAAACATCGGACGCCAACGAAGACACCACTGGCCCATATTGTTGCTGCCGATCGCCGGCCTGTTGTCGCTGATTTGGTTCTTGATCCGCGTGATCCCAAAGCCCTCGCGGGCGACCTATCCGTGTCAACGATTCGCCGCACCGCTGGCGAGCGGTTTCGTCGTGTGGCTCGCGGGCCTGATTGGTTCTGCCCTCGCGTATCGCAGAGCCAGGCAACTGCTTCACCAGTCCCGTTATGTCGTCGCAGGAGTGTGCGCGGCGATCGCAGTCCTGGTGGTATGGGGATCTCTTAGCGTCACCACCGAGCAAGGCGCAGAAGCAGCGTTCACGCCATCCGATCCGCCGAACAGCCCGATGGGCGTGGCAAAAGGAATTTATCCCGGGCGCGTAGTCTGGGTGCACGAGCCGGCTGCCACCAGTTGGGACGGCTCGACCGGTAATTGGTGGGACGAAGACTATACTGACCAGGGCATTGTTGACTACATGATCTCACAGACCCTTAGGACCCTGACCGGAGAACCGAACGACGGTGATGCCTGGGATGGTCTGTTCAGGCATTTCAACCAGACGAGGGGCATGGGCGACGTCGGCTACCAAAACGGGGAACGGGTAACCATCAAGATCAATATGAACCAGGACGATGGCACCACGTGGAGCAGGAACGACGGTATGCCCAGCCCGCAGGCAATCCATTCCATGCTCGATCAACTCATAAATGTAGTCGGCGTTCCTGGCAACCTGATCACGGTCTACGATGCCTCACGCCGAATTGGGGATCCGATCTACAATAAGATCAGGGGCAACCCCGATCCGAATTTTCAAGTCGTCCGATTTGTGGCCAATACCACTTACAGCGGACGTGTCAGGGCGAGCCGCGACACCGCTAACCCGCTCTACACGAGGGCCGGAACGGCGTACTTGCCCCAGTGTGTCACTCAAGCGAAGTACCTGATCAACATGGCACTGCTTAGACCACATTCACTTTACGGGGTCACATTGTGTGCGAAGAACCACTTTGGCTCGGTCTATTTCAGTAGCTGGACGCCTGAGCCTCTACATAGCCATGGCGGCCGAACTAAAGCCATGAACACGTACAATTGCCTCGTCAATCTGAACGGACATAAGCATCTCTCGGGAAAGACACTTTTGTACATGATCGATGCATTGTACGCCGCGAGAAATCAAAGCCGTGAGGTACTGAAGTACGTGTCTTTCGGCAACGATTGGTCCTCCAGCATATTTGCTTCTCAGGACCCGGTGGCCATTGATTCTGTGGGATTGGATTTCCTGCGATACGAAGATCCAATAAACCCGGCCATAACCGATGTTGTCGGCAATCCCGACAACTATCTGCACGAGATGGCTCTGGCGAATGCCCCCCCGTCAGGAACGGTTTATGATCCAGAGCAGGATGGTACACGGCTGGAGAGCCTGGGCGTTCACGAGCACTGGAACAACCCAACAGACAAACAATACTCTCGCAATCTGGGAACCGGCGACGGCATCGAGCTGGTGGTTCCGGCCCTGACCTCGGAGGATGGACCGGTCGAGAATCTCACGAAAGGGACGCGCTATGATTATGTTCGCAACGCCCTCAAGGACGCCGACCCCGGTGACGAAATAGTAGTCGGCCCGGGCACATACAGCGAAGACGCATCCTTCATGGGCAAGAGCGTAATACTTAGGTCGATTGATCCGGCCGACCCTGCGGTAGTGGCGGCCACAGTTATCGAAGGCAGAAGCCAGGCCGTGATGTTTTCGGGTGGTGAAGAGGCAAGTTGCATCCTGGCCGGTTTTACTATCACGGGTGCAGAAAGGGGAATCTACTGCTTTGGAGCATCGCCCACAATCGCCAAATGCCGAATCGTAGACAACAGTGGAGCCGGCATCAAGCTGTGGGAGGCCAGCAATCCGACAATCACCAACTGTGTCATAGCCGGCAACCGCGGTGCAGGCATCGAAATGTGGGCCTCGACGAGCGGACGGTTCATAAAGTACAACTATGCGACGATCACCAGCTGCACCATCGTCGGAAATCTCGAGCACGGCATCTTCGGGGGCAAGCCCACGATCAGCAATTGCATCTTGTACGATAACGGGTGGGCGTCTGAGTTTGCCCAGATAGACGGCTATTACGCCAAAGCGGACTACAGCAACGTGCAAGGCTCGTTCGCCGGCACCGATAATATGGACGCGGTGCCGTGTTTCGCTGTTCCCGGCTATTGGGCCGACTCGACCGACCCGAGCGACCCGAACGCCGTTTGGGTACATGGTGACTATCACTTGCGGTGGGACTCGCCATGTATCAACGCGGGCGATCCGGCGCTTACAGCGGACGCTGGTGAGACTGACGTTGACGGCGAACCGAGGATCCTCGCAGGCCGGGCGGACATGGGCAGTGACGAAGTCGGCGAAAAACAGGCCGATTTCACCCGGGACGGCGTGATAGATGCTCGGGACCTGGCCGTGTTCGTCCAGGGGTGGCTGGCAGATCCGGGCCAAGAGAACTGGGAAACACTGTGCGATCTCAACGGAGACAACCGCATAGACCTTGCGGACTGGAGAGACCTGGCTACCGACTGGCGGTGGCGAGCGGAGTGGTGTACTGAATAGAATGCCGCCGGCCAACTGAAGATCAATCCCGCAGTACCCCCCCGCCATAGACCCTACCCAGAACCCGAGGCGGACTGTATAATCGGCCGCGTTATGGAGCGAACCGCATACAGGATCGTCGATGCCAATTTCAATCGTGCCCGGGAAGCAATCCGCGTCATCGAGGAGTACTGCAGATTTGGGCTGGATTCCGCTGCTCTGAGTGCACGAGCAAGGCGTCTTCGACACGAGCTAACGATAGCTATCGGCAGACTCGACGCGGGCCGACTCATTTGCAGCCGGGACACACTCGGCGACGTCGGCGTCGGGCGAACGGTGGATAAAAAACTCGAGCGCAACGAGCTGCGGGATTGTTTCGCCGCTGCCTGCAAACGACTCACTGAAGCACTTCGCGCGCTGGCCGAGGTGACGCGCACCGGCAGCCTATCCGTCGCCGAGGCTATCGAAGCACTTCGATATGATGCGTACACACTTGAGAAAGACATCGTTGTCTTCGGTGAGCCGGCTCAGAAGTTCGCCCGGGTCAAGCTGTACGTGATAATCACGAGCAATCTGCCTGCCGAGATCATCTCACTGGCCAACAAGTGTTCAAGCGCGGACGCAGACTGCATCCAACTTCGGGCAAAGGACATCAAGGACGATACGTTCTTGGCAGTCGCATCGGAATTCGTGCAGATATGTGAGGCCGCGGGCGTGCTCAGCATAATCAACGACCGCGTTGATGTTGCCGCTGCGGCCGGGGCCGACGGCGTCCATCTCGGCCAAAACGATCTGCCCGTCGAGCAGGCCCGCAGGTTGCAGTTGACTCCACTGATCATAGGCAAGAGCACGCATTCGCTCGAACAGTTGCGATCTGCCTGTGCAGAGCGGCCGACCTACGTGTCCTTGGGGCCTGTCTTCACCACCGAGACAAAACCGGGCGCCGCGCCGGTCGGTCTGGACTATGTCACCAAGGCCGTTGAGGAACTCGCCCACACCGGCATCGGCCACGTGGCAATCGGCGGCATAACGCCGGACAATATCAACCAAGTCGTCAAAGCCGGGGCTAAGACTATCGCGGTCTGTTCTGCCGTAACCGGCGCTCGCGACCCAGCGGCAGTTTGCCGTGCCCTGGGCGAAAGGATCGCGGCCTTGAGCAAAGAGTAACTGCTGAGTATAGATATGATGAGGTAGAGTAATGACCAAGCAGAAAATTCTGAGATGTGTCGTCGCAGCCGGACTTATATTGTCGCTGGCGGCGCCGTGCCTGGCACAACCGTTGTGGGACCTGGCGAATCAGAACAAGCAGCTTCTGCAGATCGCCACCCTGTTCACCGCCCAGAACGTGCGCTCTCACCTGTCTTCCGAGAAGGGTATGGACGACGCCATCGACTGGTGCAAGAAGACCGGCGTGACACACGTCTTCATTGAGACGTTCAGAGACAACTATACCGCCGAAAGAAAGACCCTCGAAAACGCCAAGGCGAGATTCAAGGTCGAAGGCTTCGACGTATCAGGCTGTGTCACAACCACAAGGATCGCCAAGATCTCCACCGGCTGGAATGTTATATCCTGCTACACAAACAAGGACACCCAAAACGAGCTTCAACGCATCTTCGAGTACACGGCGTCGCTCTTCGACGAGATCATGATCGACGATTTTCTCTTCACGGACTGCCAATGTGATGAATGCAAGCAAGCGCGGGGCGATAGATCGTGGGCCGACTATCGCTGTGAGTTGATGACAAAGATGGCCCGCGAACGCATCCTTGCCCCCGCACGGGCGGTGAATCCAAATGTCAAGATCATCATCAAGTATCCCCAATGGTATGACAACTTTCACAATCGTGGCTACGAGGTCATCGACCAGACGACCGACTACGACAGAATCTGGGTTGGCACCGAGACGCGCGATTATGACAACGAGCGTTGGGGCGGCAAGGTTCAATACGAAGCATACTACATCATGCGCTGGCTCGGCGAGATAGGTGGGGCCAAGACGGGCGGCGGCTGGTTCGACCCCTATGGCACAACGGAGAACACCTATTTGGAGCAGGCCCGCCAGACCGTTCTGGCGGACGCCAAGGAGATGCTGTTGTTCTGCTATGGGTCGCTTCTGCGAGGAACGGGCCCGAAGAACGTCGAGAAGCTCCGGATAGAGATTCCCAGCCTGTTCAAATTGGCGAAGCTCATCCGCAGCAAACCGATCAGAGGTATCTCTGCACCGAAGCCGCCCAACAGCGACGCCCACAACGAGCAGTACGTTTTCGATTTTGTCGGAATGTTAGGGCTGCCGCTCGTGCCGACCGCGCGGATCGACACCAAAGCAGAAGCTATGTTTCTGGCGGTGCACGCCCTCAAGGACCCGCGGTTGCCTGAGAAGCTTGCGGCCATTATCGATGCGAGCAGGCCTATCCTCGTGACAGATGGACTGGCCCAAAGGCTCGCTGACATAGATCTGAAAAGAGACAACGTGACGATCCTCAAGGCCAACGGCAAGCCCAACAGCTTGCTTGAGCTCACTCGCGAAGAGCTGAATCCTATTCGTGACAAGCTGCTGGCGCCCTTTGGGTTGAAATTTGACGCCCCGAACAAAGTCGCACTGTATCTGGTCGGGGACGACTGCCTGATTGTCGAGAATTTCAATGATGAGACCATCGATGTCTCTATCCGGTTCTCCGACTCCGTAGAGGCCAGAAAGACTCTGGTTTTGCCGGTCGATGGACGCGCCGAGTTGTCGTGTGATGGACGAAAACTGCAGTTCACAAAGATAACACCGCGAACACTGGTGGCGGTCGAATATGACTGAGCTCAGTCAAACTACAGAACGAGGTGACATTACTATGTACACACATAAGCATCGAAGTCTGGCAATAATCGTCATTATCGTGATTGCGACACTGCTGGGAGCAGCCAATCCGATCGGCGCTCGTGATCAAAGTGGGACCGCGGCCAGAAGGGTCATGGCGTTCTATTATCCGTGGTACGGGGTGCCTAATGGGCCTGGTGGGGCCGGCAGGACGGTTCATTGGGGCCGCATCGACGTGGCTAACAAGGACATCGCAGCCAGCACCCACTACCCGTCCCTCGGCGCTTACGACTCGCACGATCCGAAACTGATCGATCAGCACTGCCGATGGGCCAAAGATGCGCACATCGACACGCTGATCGTCAGTTGGTGGGGTCATAACTCTTACTCGGACCGAGCAATGGACAAGATTCTTGAGGCCTGCGGGAAACACAACCTCAACGCATGTATCTACTACGAGACGGTGCCGAGGCCGCAGACCGCCCAGTCGGCGGCAAGGGATATCGTCAGAGTCTTGAACAAGTACGGCAGCCACAGCGCGCACCTCAAGATCAACGGAAAGCCGGTGGTGTTTGTGTACGGCCGGACGCTTCAAGAGCTTGGCCTTCTCGAATGGCGTGAAGCCGCCAAGATTATCAACTCGGACTATGGCCCGGGCGCCACGCTCGTCGGCGATCAGTTCAGTTACGGTTCGGCCCGGGTCTTCGACGGGCTTCACACGTACAACACGGCAGGGTCGCTGCAGGGTATGGACCCGCCCGAAGCGCGAAAGTGGGCATCGGACACATATCAATCCTGGGTACAGTTGGCAGACAAGGCAGGCAAGATCAGCACCGTTACAGTAATACCCGGCTACGATGATACCAAGATACGCAAACCGGGCCTTGCCGTAGAGCGATACGGCGGGGGCCTCTACCGCGTACAGTGGGAGGAAGCCATCAAGGCCGACCCGCACTGGGTGTTGATAACCAGTTTCAACGAGTGGCACGAAGGCAGCGAGATCGAACCATCGCATACGGACGGCCGAAAGTACCTTGCGCTGACGGCTGAGTATGCCAGAAGCTTCAAGGCGTCACCGCGTGCCGTGCATCCCATCACTGCCTCTACGAGCGGCGTGCTGTCCGAGAAGGACAAGGCCCAACTCCGTGAGCGGCTCAACTCTCTGCAAATCGCGGTCCTGCCCGGCGCCGACTCTATGGCCTTCTGGTGGCTGCTGGATATCGGCGTGGATGTCGAGCTGCTGACGTGGGAGCAGGTCGTAGGCGGCGAGCTGAGTGCAAAGCGCTATCCGGTTCTGCTGTACTGTGCCGGCGAACACTATCGACGCAGCGTGCGAGAGTCAGGAGACGTTGACAAAACGCTGAAAGACTACCTGAAGGCGGGCGGCTGCATCATGGCCCTGCCTTCGCTTCCCTGGCCTTTCTATTACGATGAAGACGGGCTGGCGGTGAATCGAAGCAAGGAGTTCGGACTGACTCTGCGCATGGGGTGGGAGAATCCGCCAAAGGGCGAGGAGCTCCACTTCGTCCAACCTGAGCGCCGTCTACGTCACGTGCCTGAGCGATTTGTCTTCCCGCCGTCCGGCGATCTGCGGTGGCGCGGGTTCTTTGCCGGCGATGACACAAAGCATCTCTCTCTGCTGCAGTTGCGCGACGGCGAAAACAATTACTTGGGCGACGGCGTTACCTACACTGAGCTTGCCGGCGCCGGCCGGGTCGTATATGCTTGGTTCGGCTTGCTCAACAGCCCCCACGCAGAACCGCTGCTGTATGACCTCTTCGACTTCGTATCCAGGAAACTCAGCAACTGAGGTTTAGATCACTATGTCGAGAAACAGTGCAAATCAAAAGATCAGTTTCCTATGGGTTCCGCTACTGTTTTTCGGTTGCGGCGTTGCCATTTCTGCGCAGCCGAAGCTGCCTGAGAATCCGCCCGGAAGCTTCTTCCCCCTGCGCTCAGAAGACCATGAGAACGCCGATTCGTTCAAATCGGGGCAGCCTATTGTCGGAACAACATACTTCTACTGGTACGACATTGACACCAAAAGCCACATCATCGATGGGGACGGTTCGGATGCGCTGACCACTCATCCGGCCGATATGGACAATATCAGCTACAAGCGAGCATCCTGGCACAAGGATCAGTTGAAGGATATGATCGAAGCCGGCATCGATTTCTTGATTCCGGTATTCTGGGGCGTGCCAAGCAAATACAATGGCTGGAGTTTTGTAGGATTGCCGCCGCTGGTCGAGGCACACAGCGCTTTGGAAGCCGATGGACTCGATCCGCCTGCAATCGGTTTGTTCTACGACACATCGATACTCAAGTGGAACGGCTACGGCGCCGGTGGCACCAGCTACCACGTGGATCTGACAACCGACTTCGGCAAGGATTGGTTCTACACGGCGATTCGAGATTTCTTCAGCCTGATCCCCCCTTCAAAGTGGGCGCGCGTAGACGGCAGGCCGATCCTCTTTATGTACGCCGCCGCCTTTGCCAAGAAGCAAGACCCAAAGCAGTTCGACTACGTAAAGCGGAGATTCGAGAAGGACTTCGGCGTAGCGCCGTTTATCGTCAAGTCGGCCGGTTGGCAAGGCGATACCGATGCCGTGTACTCCTGGGGCGCCGCAGTCAACGGTCCGCTGATCTACAGGCAGGTCGCTGCAGTTGGCCCGGGATACGACCACAGTGCCGTACCCGGCAGATCGCGCCTGGTGGTTGACAGGCTTGACGGCAAGACCTACATCGACCGATGGACGAAGCTGCTGCAGCTAAACGCAACACGCAGACCCTGGATGGTGCACGTCGAGACCTGGAATGAGTGGCACGAGGGCACCGACATAGCCCACTCGCGTGAGTACGGCCGAAGTTACATCGTCCTGACAAGACACTTCTCCGACATGTGGAGGGCGGGGACATCCCTGAAGCTGCCGTCGCCCTACCCGGATGCCAATACCGTCACCTGGGAGCCTCACGAGCCCAAGGGATTGAGCCTGCGCCCGAGCAGCGGGGACGGCAATTGGAGGTATGTCAAACTTGGGGACACGAACGCCGTTGTCTCTGAGCCAAACCCTCATTCGGGGGCGGGTCGCTACCTCTATTTCAACGTGGACGATACATTTGCGTATGATCTGTTCGGCCGGACGGTCTCGGTGTGCGTCACCTATCAAGATGCGGGATGTTCGTCCTTCAAGCTGGAATATGACAGCGCGAATCCACAGATGGGCCTGTTCGATGGCGCATTTCGTCCGGTCGGCAGAGTCACCATCTCCGGGACCGGCAAGTGGAAGACCGCCGAATTCACATTGCCGGAGTGTCGCTTCATGAATCGGTGTAACGGCTCCGACTTTCGCATAGCCATTGTCGGCGGCGACTTGACCCTTGCGATCAGAGCGGCCAAACTCACCAAAGCTCAGTAGCCCGCCCAGTTTCCTTCCGTGGCACGCCGCTGGTGTAGAAAGCAAGATACTTGCGGGCCTTCCGCAGCCTCACTCCGACCTTGCCCACTTCTTCGATATGCCTTATGCGCTTCTCTTTGCGCAATTGCAGGATTCGTTTCACCGTCACCGGCCCAAGTCCCGGCACTCGTAAAAGCGCGAGCCTCGAAGCGGAATTGACATTCACCGGGAACATTTCGGGATGCCGTTGCGCAAATGCTTCCTTCGGATCGACTGTCAGCGAAAGACGCCCCATGTCATCGAAGAAGATGTCCGATTCCGAGAAGCCGTATTTGCGGAATAGAAAATCCACCTGGTACAACCGGTGCTCCCGCATGAGAATATCTCTGGGCTCGGCTGGCGCGGCCCGCTCGCCCGCTATCGATTCATCGCCCAGACCCTTCTGATAGGCGCTGAAGTACACCCTCTGCATCTTCAGCCTGTCATACAGTCCCCACGTGTATTTCACTATCTCCGCGTCCGATTCTCCGGCGGCCCCCACGATAAACTGCGTGGTCTGCTTCGTCCGCTCGTATCGCGATCCGCGAGAAGTCAGTCTGCTGATGAGCTTGATCGGCTCAATTATGTCACGAACATATTCCTTCTGGCTGGAAAGCTGTGCCAGATTCTTCTCACCGGGAGTCTCGATGTTCAACGACACGGCGCTGGCCAGCGAGACGGCCTCTTCTATCGCTGCATCACTTGCGCCCGGAATGACCTTGAGGTGGATGTAGCCTCTGAAAGCATGTTTCGTTCTCAAGAGCCTTGCAGTTGCATTGAGTCTGTCCATCGTAGCATCGGGCGAGCCCAGCATCCCCGAGCTCAGGAATAATCCATGGACTTTGCGACGCTCGTAATAGTCCAAAAACGTTCTCGCCGTTTCTTCCGGCAGGAGACTGCATCTGCGGATATCCTTCTGCTCTCTCAGCGGACAGTATTTGCAGTCATTGTTGCAAACGTTTGACATCAGCGTTTTGAACAGCACGCTCCGCCCGCCGTTTGGAAGTGTCACGGGATAGATCCAGCGCCCGTCGGCGCTTGCCTTGCGATGCGTGTCTTTGCTTGTCCCGCACGCGCACGCCAGGTCGTACTGGGCGTCGGCGCTGAGAATCTCCAGCTTCTGGCGGGTATCAGGTTTGGAAATGAGCCCAACCATGGCAATTCAATCCTTTTCTGACGCTGAACGAAACCGGCCAAACCAGGCTTGCCGATGTCAATCTGCGTCCACCGTGTACCTCTTCTTGAAACCCATTCTACCCTGCTGACCGGCGCACGAAAAGCTCAAAGCACTACTACGCCGGGACTCGCCGCTCGGGATGGCACTCGTCGGATCGCCGAGGATTGCGACCACGAGGCAGCACGCAACCTTACTGGCCTTCTTCAGGTATTCGCAATCCGCAGCCGAATCGGCCAAGCCGGCTGTGCTGTCATTCGCGCCAACAGCGTGGGACGCATAATTCAGGAGACGCGAAGTCATTAGGCCATCGCTGAGATACCTCTGGCAGCCCATGAAGGGATCACTACGCCGCATGCGGGTTCTACGGGCCGATTCGGCGACGCACTCGACTCAATTCTTGCCCCGATATCGTCGGAACTCGGCCGACCTGTGTGGATTCTCGGCACTTGTCCGCCCGCGTACGGCCGGACACTGTGGGTCGGTCCGCTACCCTGCAAGTGGCCGTCCTTGGGGCGAAAAAAAGAAGAAAAAAACGAAAAAACACCTTGACGCCACGAAAGAGGGCAGCTATTATGGGACCGCCAGCAGTTTATGGGGAGAAATTTTGAAGGGAGTCGACGAGATGCGGGGATATTCTTACCGGGGCATATCTTTTTGGTGCGTAGCAGCCGCCGTCTTGCTTTGCTCATTTCCAGCTTGCAGGCACGAAAACACACAACACGTGAGCGAGGCTCCTAGCGACCACGTTCACAGCGGGGACGCGGAACATGTCCACCCTCACCCCGCTCCGACCCCGGATACACCGCCTCGCCCCATCCTGGAGAATCTCTCGGTGATCTCGGTATACACGTTTGATGCGAGCAAGGGCGAAACCGGCACGATCTCATACGATCTGTTGGAGCCCGCCCGCACTCGGATCGTGATCACTGCCAAGGACGACCCCGACCAACTGTATCGGGTTTTGTTCTGGGGCTGGCAGGAGGCAGGCAGGCAGGTGGTTGAGTGGGATGGAACAGACCAATCGGGCTATCCTCTCGACCGTATGGCATGTGCAGTCGGGACGAAGGCCATTGGCAAGTCTGTGCATCTTCCGGGTACACGTGTGATCAAGCCACTGACAACCGAGCAGCTTATTCACGGCCTGCAGGGACCTCCCGACCACAGGCGGTGTGATCCCGGCAAGTGCAAGCCGATGGACGTACGGTTTGTGGGCATTAGTGAGAAGAGTGACGCAGGTGCCTCAGTGAACAAGGAGCTTTCGCCCGGAGCTGTTCTCTCGGGCGTGGTGACGATAGAGGCCGAGGTTGCCAAGGATGCACGAGGATACGGGGACAAGACAGGATACGGCGTGCGATGGATGATCGACCAGCAGTTGGTGGCGGCGGAATACTACGAAAAGGAGTCCAATGGGAAGTTCGTCTATGCACTCGATACAACGGCCTTCCGTGATGGCGAACATGTGCTGCGCGTCAGTTGCTGCGACCATTACGACCACATCGGTGTGATAGGGAGCAAGGTTGCTTTCCACAACGGAGGAGGCGAGTAAGGCCCATGGTACCTGAATTAGGGCCCTCAGTTGCAGGCAGCGAAAGGAGGTGACTTGAGCGTGCGACGAGACCAGTTGCTCTTTCAGAGCATGTTCTGGAGAATGCGGTTCTAGCGAAAGGAGGTCAGCTATGAAGTATTCAAGGAAGTTGCTTCAGGCTGCCTATGCAGGGATTGTCCCGGTCCTTCTCGTGGCATCCGGCGCCTACGCATGTTGCGGAATGTATCCCGTAGTCACTGACGATCCGATTGATGTCGCTTGCGTTGGCCAGCAGGTCACGATTAGCGGGACCATCAGTGCAGTGGAAGAGTGGCCTGGTTCTTATTCCACTGACGTCGGGATGACCATTGAGGTTACGTCGCCAAGTGGAGATGTAACTCAACTCAATGTCACCCTGTCCAATCTCCAGGAATTCCCCGGTCCTCCTCCCTCGGCAACAGTAGATTTCGCAGGAACGTATATGCCCACTGAAGCAGGAACGTATACATACGTGAAAACCGCGAGATGGACGACTTGGTATGGGACGGAGTACAACGCAGTCCCAGGAAGCTTCGAAGTGGTCCAGTGCCCGGGTAAGGTCACCGGCGGCGGCTGGTTCGTGAGGTCTGCTGACAAGGCCGGAAAGAATGACAAAGACACCTTTGGTTTTGTCGCTCAGTATGTCCAGGACTCGCTGACGCCGCAGGGCAACCTCGAGTTCCAGAGGCATGGCGGTGCGATCAACGTCCACAGCAGCACGATCACTGGCCTCTATGTGACCGGCAATACTGCGACGTTTAGAGGACTATGCACGGTCAACGGCACACCAGGATTCAAGTTTACGGTCACAGTCGTAGACAACGGTGAACCAGGCAAGGACAGTGACACCCTTGCGATCACGGTACCTACTGTCTTCGCCATCCCACCTACGCTACTTGATGGTGGGAACATCCAGGTGCATAAGCCCAAGTGAGGTTCACCTGAGATTTCTGAAGCTGCAGGCGATGAAGGCGCGAATGCTCCTTGAGCCACGTCGAGGACGTTTTGGCCTCCGCCTTACAAAACAGTTTGTGGAGTCTTGGGAAGCATCTGAATGGACATGATGGTGGGGTAGATACCGTAAAGGCGGTCTTCTGCCCCACCTTCTGAGAACTATGTATAAGGGCAGCAGGCTATGAAGACATCGCGACACTACATGTTAGCCCTGTTAACCATGGTTCTTGTCCTGATTCTACTTTTGTCGGGGTCGACCCGCGCTCACAGAGCGATCACGGTCAATGGCTCCATGAACATTACCATCAAGCGATCCGGCCTGGCTGTGGAGTATCAGATTGAGTGTGGCAACCGTGCACCTATTGATGTGCGACCGAAGATGGATACGAACGGCGACGGCAGCGTCTCGCGAAGGGAATTAGAGGTATTCAATGAGACGGCCCGCCGGAAACTCCGGCAGACAAAGAGTCTGTGCTACTTGCTTGTGGATACACGGCCGACGATGTTGGCTCCTCAAAAGGTTGAATTCGCAGTGGATAGCATGAAGAGACCGCGTACGGTCCTTATGAAGTTTCGGCTTGTGTCGGACAAACCGCTTTCGCCTGGCTCCCACCGGCTGGTTCTTGAGAGCAATTTCTGTCCGTACGACGGAGAACTGCTTCCTTTACCGGATGATGCGGTTCCGCTCGTGCACCAACGTCATGGGAGACTGGTTCGAATTATCAAGGTCGTCGTATTGAGTCAATCCGCTGTGGAATTCTCGCACGTCTCAGCGGGTCATATTTCCGAGCGCGGGGGCAAAAAGACGGTTCAGTGTATTCTGAACAACATAACAAAACGCCTCCAAGTCAACTTTGTGCTCGGCGACGTTCAATCTGATGAGCCAAGTCCTGCTGGTTCCGAGCAAGGGCAAGAGAATAAACCATCAGTCAACGCGGTTACTGAAGCGACTCCGATTGCGTTGCTTTCACCGGTGCGAGTCACTGAGATTTCTACATTTGGCGCCCTCAGTTTCGATCCTAAGGAGAAAGAATTCGGCGAGATATCATACAAGTTGTCCCGGCCGGCCTGGATCAGAATTAGGATTGTCCTGCGAAACGATGAGCAACTTGTTCTTCGCACACTGGTTGACTGGTCAAAACGTGAAGCCGGCAAGCACGTGGAGACTTGGGATGGCCGAGATGCGGCCGGACATCCCATCAATAAAACAAGGTTCCCATGTTTCATCACAATCGATGCTGATAGCGAGA
>CP070675.1:2082416-2094400 GCA_020352215.1 Phycisphaerales bacterium | reverse complement strand
CTACGGAGTCTTTGGCCACCGCGTTGTTGTCGGCTTTGTTCAGGTATTGGGGCCAGTCGTCAATGTCTTTGGGCCAGGGCTTTACTGTTTTCTTACCGGCGACGACCATGGCGCCAAGCGGTGTCAGGACTCGCATTGCTTCTTCCATGGACACATTGCCTAATGTGTCGGCCACAATCAGATTCACGATATTGTCACCGTAGGGCAGGGTCTTGCCGTTATACCTGGCTACTGACACCGGGCCATAGAGATTCTTCGAACGGATATAGACTCTGGCTTTGGCGATATCAACGCCATCGGTGTCTAGACCATGAACCAGATAGCTCTCGTTGGCGCACAATGCAGCCGTTAGCTTGCCGTCACCGCACCCGATGTGGATAATCAGTCCCCCCTGGACGCCAGTCGCGTCCAGAATCTGCCCGGCGCTCCGGTCGTAACCGCTTGCCCGAACAAGCGTCGCGGACAACGTACATGAGACGCACAAGACAAGGATGAGCTTTTTCTGGAGCAGATACAGAGCTTTCATAGACATCTCCTTCTCAATTGCCGGATTACATACAAAGTCCATGTGGTATTTTAGTATGGTTTCTGATTTAGAACAACCTGCCTTCAGTTGCCGCTGCAAATCGTGCTTGCGTTGAGATCGATCGGAGCTGACAATGACCGTCATGAAGTCATCTCAATCAAAAGGTGAAATTCACAAACGAGGAACTCATGTCAAGCAAAGCCAAAATACTATTCTCTGTAGCTGGTGTGGTGATACTGGCAGGCTCAGATTTGAGCTTTGCCGAGAAGGAAGAAAGAACTCTGAACGCTGCACCGTTCTTCGAAGTACAAGACCTCTTCGAATCCGCGCGCATCCCGAACATAACGGTCACTACCGACGGAACGGTCCTGGCTTTTGCCAAATCCGGCCGAATCCTCCGCTCCAGTGAAGATGGTGGCAGGAACTGGGGGCCTGCCCGCGAAGTCGGCTCTGACGCCGGGGGCAGTGTGATCGTGGACGGGAACACCGGCAACGTAATGGTGGTTCGCACAAAGGGAGGGTATCTCTGGCGAAGCCGCGATCAAGGCAAGACCTGGAGAAGAGAAGAGATCGTAATTAGGCCCAACGCGGTCGGCCACGGAAGCCCAGACACAGTACCGGTGCAAACGACCTGTTCGGAATCGGGAATTACACTGCGCTACGGCGAGTACAAGGGCAGGTTGCTAATGCCCGCTCGGATACAGCCGCCTAAGGGCAATAATGACCAGGAGTGGTGGCCGTACAACCACAACACGGCAATATATAGCGATGATGGTGGCGAGACCTGGCAGACAAGCGGACCGGTGCAGAGTGGGACCGGGGAGGGTACATTGGCCGAGCTATCCAACGGCAGCATCTACTACAACTCCCGCTGTCACATGGCGGTGGACCATCGCAGGCGGATCGCATGGAGCTACGACGGCGGACACATGTGGACGGATTGGGAGGTCTCTGAGCACCTCTATGAAGTTGGCGAACCTTTCTACTTCAAGTACGGCACCAAGCCCAGCTACGGATGCAATGCAGGGCTTGTGCGTTTGCCGTTGGAGGTAACCGATGGGAAGGACGTGCTGTTGTTCAGCACGCCAGACAACCCCGGTTCTTCCCGCGTACGTATGACGGTATGGGCGAGCTTCGATGGAGCAAAGACGTGGCCGGTGAAGCGACTGGTGTACGAAGGCCCCAGTGCCTATTCGTCGTTGGCGGCTGGAAAAGACGGCAACGTCTATCTGCTCTTCGAACGGGGCAAGAAGAAGCTTTACGAGAGCATCGCCGTAGCCCGCTTCAATCTCGAGTGGCTTACAGAAGGGCAAGACTGGCGGAGGCTTATCGACGATTAAGGCAATTTGATGACTTCGAAAGAACGAGCACTCACAGCAGCCGCCCGGGGCCGGCCTGATCGGGTCCCGATGGACTTCAATGCTAACCCTGCCACGATGAAGCGGCTCATGGAGGACCTTGGTGCCCCCTCGCTGAGGGAATTGCTGATACAACTCCATGTAGATATCGTTGACATCCGAGGTGTGGTCGATCCAGTCTACCGCGGACCGATTCCAAAGGATCGCAACTTGGGCGGCGGCGTGCGAGAAGACTACTGGGGCATGCGACGCAAGCTCATGCAAACCGCGACGGGCCCCGAGGACTGCTACGTCGATTTCCCTCTTGCCCACGCCGACAGATTGGAGAGAATTGAGACCCATACGTGGCCAAATGTAGATTGGTTTGACTTCGAAGGATTTGCCGATGCTTTGGAGCCCTGGAAGGACTTTGCTGTCATGGCCTCGGGGGCGAGCGTTTTGCAGCATCCGACGCTCCTGTGCGGCATGGATAAGATTCTCATGGATATGGCGCTTAACCCTGATCTGGCCTGTGCGGTATTTGACAAGTTTACGGATTTCTATGTGGCTTACTATGACAAGATGCTGACTGTGGCCAGGGGGCGCATCGACCTGTTTCGGATTGGTGACGATATCGGCACACAACGCGGGCCTTTGATCAGCCCGCCCATGTTCAGGCAATTCATCGCACCGCGCTTACAACTGCTGGCCGACCTCGCTCACAGTCATGACACGAAAGTGATGTTTCACAGTTGCGGCGGTATCTCCGCGTTTATCGACGCACTGATTGACATCGGCATTGACATACTCGATCCCATTCAGGTCAGTGCCGCCAATATGGATCCTACCCGGATCAAAGGAGAATACGGCTCGCGCATTTGTCTGCATGGATCAATTGACACACAATACGTTCTGCCACAAGGGGCGCCGTGGGAGGTTGCTGAGAACGTTAGGCAGATGATCGATATCCTTGGTTCCGGAGGTGGTTTTATCCTCGCTCCCTGCCATGTCTTACAGACTGATGTGCCGAGTGAGAACGTCCGCGCCATGTACGAGACGGGACTCGCATACGGAGCCTACGACACCAAGACATAACTTCCCACAGAGTGTCAGTTTTGCGCCCGCGAATCAGAACCTTAGGAGCCAGCAAGACGAGGAGCCGATGACCGGTCATCTGCTGGTCTTGGCAGGATGAAGAAGACTATTCCGGGTACTATTCGCTTCTCGATGCGGGTCATAACGGTCGCCTCAGATTGACCTTTCAGATGTAGGCATGAGAGATTGCGGAACGAATCGCCTCAAAGGGTGTGCGTGGTTTGCCCATCACCGCTTGCTGTTGTACACAGGCCAATCACCTTCGCGTTCGATTCCATCGTCGAACTGTTCTCGCGGCGCGTCGTCGAGTCGGCCGTTGACCTTGATTCTGAAACCGTAAGCGACTTTGCACGGAAGGGTCTGTGGAAACTTGATCGTCAAACCTGCGCCGGTCTGCCTCCACTTGATCTGTTCTGTTGAGCCCAGCAGAGCAAGAGACCGGATCCCCTTTCCGTTCTTCTCGACGTTGCCTTTGCGAAGTGTATTTATGGTGACCTGCCCACTGTCGGGTACACCGATGACAAAGGCGTAGAGACTGCTGAAGTCCTTGCTGCGTGTAAATCGGATAGCTTCGCCCTTACTCGCCTCCAGTGCCTGGAATTTCCAACTGGCCTTCAATTCGCCTGCACGCTTGGGGTCCGCAGCGACCGTGCGGATCTGGGCGACGTCGATGCCTTCGGCGACCGTCTTCCAGGGTCTTGTCCCATAGATCCCTTCGCCGACAACCTTCAGCCAGTCGCCGATTTCACGCATAATGCGGACTTCCTCGGCGGGAATAGAACCGTCGCCCTTGGGCGTGAGTGACAGGAGCAGAATGCCGCCGCGGCTAACCAAATCACACAGGCTGACGATGTGATAAGAGGAATCTTGCTTGTACCGTTTGTTCTTAACCCAAGTCCATGGATAGCCGATCGCGCGGTCGATCAGCCAGTCGCCGCGGACATCTGCTTCCATGTCGCGACCATTTTCATAGCATCGCAAGCCAAAGCCGATCGGGAAGTTCCACACCCGGCCGCTGGGCAGCTTGTTCATGATAATCGGATGATCCACGTACGGCGTTCCGTTATTGTAGTAATCGGCAATGCACTGGCGCAGCTTGGCCTCGTCGATTATGCCCTGAGCCAACTGCTTGGCCAGCCCATCGAACCAGATGGCGTCCGGCCGATACTTTCGAATGACTTCGTTGATCTTGTTCTGCCACTCCGTGCCGAATTGTTCGCGGGTGACGGTTTTCGGGTTGCGATAGAGGTCGTCGTACTGGGGATCGTAAACGTCAAGTTTAGCCTTCTCCTCATCCGAGAACCCATCGGCAAAGGCGGTATGGTGCCCATACGTGCGAGCATGATGAAACGTCGCCAGCAACTTAATATCGCGCCTGCGTATCTCCTTGGCGAGTTCACCGTAGATGTCGCGTTTCGGTCCCATGTCCATACTGTCCCATCGAGTGAACTTGCTGTCCCACAAGCAAAAGCCGTCGTGATGTACGAGGCAAATTCCGGCGAATTTCACACCGCCATCTTCCATCACTTGCGCCCACTCGGCGGCGTCAAACTTCGGGGCAGTGAACATCGGCACGAAGTCTTTGTAGCCGAACTCAAAGATCGATCCATAGTTCTCTTCGTGGTACCTTCGAACAGCCATGCCCCTGTTAGGCTGCTTCTTTGCCCCTTCGGGAGCGTACATTTCTTGGCCGTATACATTCGTCATATAGGCCGGAACAGAGTAAACGCCCCAATGTGTGTAGATGCCGAACTTGGCGTCCATGATCCATTCGGGAACCGGCGCCGACTTCAGCGACTCCCATGTGGGCCCGTAATCTCCTGCGCCAAGGCAACTCGGCGACGCAGCAAATATCAGCAAGCTAATCGACAGCAACGCCATGCTGGATCGTCGAATATTGCGCTCGCAATGACATTGAGGTGGCATTGTGACCGGTACTGTCAAGTTTCTCGCATTCACTGTGGTCTCCTTCTTCGGTGATGGGATGTTGAGCTGCGAATTCCAAACTCTACCTCTCGAGCCTCGGCACGCCCCCCAACTCCAGTACTGCCATCAGCAGTCTTCGTTGCCACCGTAAACTTCCAAGTGCTGCCTTTGATTATCTTGCCAACGCTGATCGCATCGACCCGCCAGAAGTATGTCTTGCCATGTTCGAGTTCACCCGGGTCGAAGATATTCGCGGGGCCGCGGAACGTCTTGCGGAACGCCGGACCATCTTTCGTCGCGCTCGCTACCTCTTCGGCGGACATGCCAAGATACAAATCGTGAGTATCGGCTTTGTAGCCGCCGAGCCACATCAGGTCGCAGTCGTTCTTGGCCGTAGTCGTCCCGTCGGGCGGCACAGGCGTTGAGGCGTGGCGAAACTTGAAACCGGGAATCCAATAATGGGACGAACCGTATTCATAAGCCCCAATATCGGGGCAGTTGCCTCCGATTTCTTCGGGCCTGGTGATCGGCGTCGTCTTCCAGGGTACATCCGCCGGCTTGATCGCAGCACCTGCGTTGATCAGGGAGCTACCCTTCTTTGGACGAAAATCCAGGTTGTCGGGGTCGCGCAGGTGCTGGGCGATGTCACCGGTGACGTTGTTCTTGAGCGTGGCGAGCATTTCAGCCTTGCCCTTACGCCGATCAGCCCAGAAGGCGGGGACGGCATTATTGGCGGCCAGAGTGTGCCGGTTCGAACTTGCCCACTCAGGTAGGTTGAACAGAAAGACACTGGCTTCTTCTCCGAGTAGGAGGTTGTTGTGGAACAGATGTTTGTCACCCTTGACCATGTAGCCGCCGGGCGTATTCCAGGCTACGTTGTAGCTCATTTCGCCGTGAGTCGCTTCGGGCCCGTACTTCGGCGTGTCGAACCGGTAGGAGAACTTCGGATGATCGTGCGACCAATTCCATCGATAGATCTTCTGTTCCGTACCGCCCATCTGGAGGCCGGCGCCGTCATATTGTAGACCGCCGAAACGCTGCAGATTGTTAAGCTCATAAACCGAATCAATTCCGCCTCCCCTTATGCCGACAGAAGCCCCGATATCGCTGAGCGTGACGCGCCGCACGACGAGTGGGCTGTCCAGGCTGGCCGACCGCGAGTCGCTGCCCAATGTTGTCATTTGAGTCTGATAGATCAACACGTTGTCGACAGTCAGACCGGCACTGCTGCCCTTGAAAGCGTTGCCGTCGAGGTATTGGAACCGGCAGTTGATCAGTGCGTTTCCATACTTCGTGTCACCGTTGCTGCTCGAGTTATCGATCTGCGTCGTCACGGGCATGTCGTAATTGCCAAGCACGAATTTGTTATAGGCCGAGAAGCGGAAACTGCAGTCTTCAATCCGGCTGTGCCTGCAGTCCTGCAGCAGAGCCGATGCCCCGGAGAATTCAATACCCTTTACGTGGACGTGCTCAGAATCCTTGATAATCAGCAGATGGTCATGTCTTTTCCCTCTCGCTTTGCCCGGTACGGGCGCCGAGCCGTCCGGGCTGATGAAATAAAGCGTCCTGCTCGATCGGCGGTAAAACCACTCCTGCGGAATATCCAGCGCGGGCAAACCCATCAGAAAGTAATGAATGCTCCCGTGCGTGCTTCGGGCGAATATCCGCGGATTATCCCACTCGACACGGTTTACTATGTGGCGGATCGCTTCGGTTTGCAGGCTGCCGCTGCCGTGAAATTCCGTGTCAAACGTGAAGTAATTCTGCCCCGCCTTGTGTCCGGTGACTCTGGTTCCGAAGCTGGTCCAAAAAGAGCTGAGCAAGACGCTCGCTCCGGTGAAGTCCAGTCCCGTATCGGCCAGAGACTCATCGCGGTGGTTAAGTTGACTTCGCTCGTAGTGTATCCATTTCGATGATTCCTCCAGCGTGTTTTCCGTCGGTACCCCATCGTGGATTTCGCCGGGTTTACTGTCTTCGGACGCAAGACGCAGCACCATGTACCGATCCAGACGCCAGGGATCATCCCAGCGGGCATTCGGCCAGCGGGCATCGCTCATCAGCCGGCCGTCATAGATCAAGGCGTGGATATCCTGCTCCAGTTGCATTGCATACAGCTTATGATCGCCGATGCGTTTCCACTGCGCTGGTTGAATCAAGCCACCTTCGGGCGAACTTGGCGTGACAAGCTTCCAGGTTCCGGCAAGCTCATCCGTGCCATCGAAGATGACCCTAGCACCGGATGCGGCACCGATCGTTATCGGTGCGTTCTTGGCGCCGTGAATTCCGCCGACGGCAACCGGTTCGGCGTAACAGCCTTCAAGCAAGAGTATCCTGTCCCCGGCCGATGCATCTTCCAGAGCCCTGGTGATCGTTCTGAACGGACGTGCCAGCGAGCCGACAGCATCGGTCGAGCCTCGGGGCGAAACGTAATAATCCGCAGCATGCAATTGCGACACTCCAGCGGCCAACGTGGTGATGAACACTCGCAAGCCGAGCTTAGGAATAGAAAGTCTCATGAGACAGATCATCTTGCTCACTTCTTGGGCAGGTGAATCTTCAAACAGTAAGCGAAGTCGCAGGGTCTCCTCCGTGGGAACGTGACGCGAAGACCATCGGGATGATGTTCCCAGCCAATATCACTGTCGTGGCCGAGCAACTCCACCGATTTGATCTCGCCAATGCGATGATTGCCGGGGGCGAGGAATTGCATTTCCACTGTTCGCCTACCGGGCCAGTCGAGTACGAATGCGTACAGGAATTCGCTCTTGGTCGTGTACCGGATGTCTTTGAACGTGAATGGCGATTCGATCGTCTTATGTGGCATCTCAGTCTTGCCCTCGCCGTACACGTACCAGGGACGCGTGGCATAGATACCCTCGCCGTTGATATGAAACCATTCACCCAGATCTTCGAGAATTCCAGTCGCTGTCTCGTCAAGCGTACCGTCGGCCCGAATGGGAATATTCAGCAGCATGTTCCCGTTCTTGCTGACAATGTCGATGATCTTGTCGACCACGGCGTCGGACGTCGTGTAGGGCGTGTTTTCGTTGTATCCCCACGAGCCGATCGAATCATCCGTCTGCCAGGGTTCATTCAGGATGTGACTGGCCTTGCCTCTCTCGTAGTCCAGCGTAGTGATGCCATCGGCGTAAAGACCCTGCCAGGGGCGCTCCTTGATGCACATAACGCCCTCGGGACGCTTGTTGTAGAAATGAGCGATCACCCCCATGCCAGTGCGGCCTCGATCATCGCCTCGAAACGGCACGGCGCAGTCGAAGTAGAGATGATCCGGCTGGTAATCGTCGATCAACTGTTTGACTCGCCGGGCCCAATGGTCCCTCCACCACTTGGGGGCACTAAGTGGAGCGCGGGGGTGCGTGCTCTGGCCGTCGTTTGGCGGATACAGACCTTTGGCCTTGCCCTGAGCGCCGTCATAAGGCACGCCCTGTTTGGGGCCCTGCGTATCCGCTTGGTTTGCCACGTTAAGCCAGCTGTAGCTGCGCGAAAGATGCGTCGTTACCCCGAACCGCAGGCCGGCCTTCAAAGTGGCTTTGCGCCACATGCCGATCAGATCCTTCTTGGGGCCCATGTTCACGCTATTCCACTTGTGATGTTTCGAGTCCCACAGGTCGAAGTTGTCGTGATGAACGGCGCACGGGCAGAAGTATCTTGCACCGGCGCGTTTGAACAGTGCTAACAGCGAATCGGGGTCAAAGTTCTCCGCCTTCCACATCGGAATCAAATCCTTGTAGCCATGTTCCGAAGGGTGGCCATAGTTTTCCAGGTGGTGCTTGTATTCCGGAGTGGTCTCGTCGTACATCTTGCGAGCGTACCACTCGCCCTGCTCGGCAACCGAGTATGGGCCCCAGTGCAAATAGATGCCAAACTTCGCATCTCGAAACCATTCGGGACACTCATACTGCCGGAGCGATCCGACAGTAGGCTGAAATCTCTCCTCAGCGTAAGCAGCGTCGCTGACAGATACAGCAATCACAGTCGCAATAACCAGATGGCGTCTCATGACGGTCCGTCCTGACTTGAAGATGATAGTTGTTTCGTTACCTGTCACAGCGAAGTCTACATCAACTATCACACGGCAATCCATGAGGTTCTTTTTGCGTGCATATCGCTCACTTTGTCGCCCGGCAATCCGAGATCGCAAACGTGTAAGTGTGCTCGCATGGCGAATCTTGCATGCTGATATTATACAGCCCGATCGCAATTTTGTCGCCGACCTGTTTCCAGGACACTTCCTCCCCGCAGCCGAATAGAGAGACCAGGGTACTTGGCGACGTGCGGCCATTTTCCACAGTCAGCACTTGCGTTTTCGGCCGGTCCGGCGTCAGCGCAACCGCGAAGAACCCCTCGTTCTCACAGAAATCCCATGTGTGCCACCGCTTTACGCCGCCCTCCAAGGTGGCGCATTCTTGCTCGGCCCACGACACGGCACTTGACAAAACGCAGATACCTCCTTCTCTTAAGTCAATTCTTTCGAATGTCGTAGGTGAAAAGCTGGTCTGAATGGCGCACATACAGTCGCCCGCCGCAGACAACCGGATGAGCCCAATAGAGTCCTTTACCCCCACGCGGCACACGAAATGACCCGACCTCGTCCCACTTCTCGGCAGTTGCCTTGACGAGGGAAATTGTACCTTTCTCGTCGAGACAATAGAGCCGGCCGTCGGCATAAGTCAGGGACCCCTTACCCGGGGCTTGCCACCGCTTGCGCCCCGTGCTGAAATCCAGACAGAACCAGCCGCGTGACTCATGGCCAGCTCCGTACAAGTGATCATTGAGCAGCAGGACGCCACCGTGGTGATTATCCAAGAGCTCACTTTTCCACAGCGTCGTGACCGAGAAATCGCCGTTGGCTTGTCGCTGCGGTCGTAGCAGAACACTGCCGCCGCCATAACCAGTTGATGCGTAGACCCGGCCGTCACTTACGATCACGTCGGTGGCGCTATTACCTCGTTCGTTGCCAAACGGGTAGTCCCACAGCATTCGCCCATTTATTGGGTCAAAGCTGAACACGCGGTTTGCACTCATCGAAACGACCTGCTGGACATCGTCGATGCGTGCGACTAACGGCGAGCAATATCCGACCGGGTCCTTGATTTCCGTGTTGGCCCACAAGGTGTGTCCTGTCTTCTTCTGCAGCGCCACCACATACCCACCCGCACCACCGGGGCAGCAGAAGAGGGCATCCCCATAAATCAGTACAGATTCACTCAATCCGTACTTCGGTCGCTCTGCGTTGAAGGTCTTCAATACGTCTACGTGCCATTTTTCCTGGCCTGTCCGAGCATCGAATGCTGTCAGCCTTCCCATTTCGGACAGATGGTAGACAGTCTCGCCGTCCACAGTGGGTGTTCCCCGAGCGCCCGAATACGGCACGGCCCAGGGTTGTCGCTCAGAGGCTTGCCAGGATTGCCCGTTGAGACGTTGCCACAGTTTCTTGCCCCTCATGTCAACGGCCGTTACGTACGTCTGCCGGTCGATCATGCCGGCTGTGAAAATACGGCCACCGGAGATCGATACAGAACTGTAGCCGTGCCCGATGCCGGAGGCCATCCACAATAACTCAGGCCCGCCCTCTGGCCAGGTTTGCATGAGCCCTGTGTCGATGGCAATGTTGTCGCGTCGCGGCCCGTGAAAAGACGGCCAGGTCTCGCCATCAGCAGCAAACACTGCGGCAGGCATGTTGAAGATTAACATAAACAAGATTCTCGGATGGTACATGGACGCTCCTTTGTGACACTTGCAGGCCGATCTGATAGCCTACAACCACTGCTATGCGTGGGCGTGCCTCCAAAGCACACCCCGTAGTGACACCCACCATTTTTGGGTGTGTATCATACCGTCGCATGGAGGTTGTGGCAAGCGACAGCGTCCCAACCGCGGAGTAGACGCGACCGGGGGTCGGATCGTACGCAGGGATGAACATACCTTTGTTGTGTGATCCGAGCCGCCGGGCGGTTCGCACATGCCGCCATCTTTGCACATCAGGCGAGAAACGCGGACGGTCCCCAATTGTTTTTTCTTCTCTTGAAACGTTTAGTTCCCGGTGCTATAGTCACTTGTGTGTTTTGAAATCAAGTTTCTTGTCATTTAGAGGGTATTACCATGTGTGAACACTGCACGCGACGAGAGTTCTTGGGGACGGGAGTGGCCAGCGGGTTGATACTCGCCGGCGCCAATTGGACGCACGCTTGGGCTTCACAATCACCGCCTCCTCAAGCACGAGGAAAGTCACGAATCTGCGTCGTCTTCACCGGCACGCCCGCACCGGAGGACCGCGATTGGGGGGCTGACGCCAGGCAAATAGAGGCCATGAAGACTCGCCTTGCCGAGGTGGAACGGGAGTTGGGAAATATCGAACTAATAATTGGGCAGTCGAGCAGTGCCCAGCAAACGGCAGCTTTGTTGGAAAAGGCAGGGCCGGCAGCACCGGTCCTTGCGATTAACGTGCGGAACTTTGCTCTGACAAGGGTAGTCAAGCCGATTCTTGACGGATCGCACCCCATGGTGTTCTTCTCACTACCGGCCAGCGGTCACGATTGGATGTATGCTCCCCGTTGGCATCGTCAGGGACACCGCGTCACCCTTCTGGCCAGTAGCAGGCACGATGAGCTCGAACGAGCCCTTCGTTTGCTGAGAGTAATCCCTATGATGAAGCAGACTCGGATCCTCCTCTTCCCTCCGGCTCGAGGTACGACGCCTGCCCAGTCTCCGGATCAAGTCAAGACGCGTTTGGGTGCCGATGTGGTGGCCATAGAGGAGACGGCCTTCAACGAGATGATTTCCGCCGCGGAAGACAACGCCGTTCGAGACGAGATCAGCCGCTGGACAAAGAACGCGAAGGAAATCGTTGAACCCAATAAAGAGGATATCAGGAAGGCCGCTCGCATCAGTGTGGCGCTGCAAAGCCTGATGCAGCAGGAACGGGCCCATGCATTGGCCATAGGCACCTGTATGGGATGGTTGCCAAAAGGATTTCCCTGTCTGGGATTTGCCCGTCTTCGCGACAACGGTATTCCGGCGGCGTGCGAGGGGGACATGGACTCGTTGCTGACGATGCTCCTGTTTCAGTACATGATCGA
>CP070675.1:2059629-2082316 GCA_020352215.1 Phycisphaerales bacterium | reverse complement strand
ACACCCAGTTTCAAGATCTCGTGCGGACTCTCGATGCACTGAACGACCGCAAGCAGAGTCTCGCCGAGCGCATCGCAGTCGTCAGTCAAGGCATTTCTGAGCTATCAACGTCCATACAGGCGAACGTGCTCGCAGTTGATGCGATCCACGCAAATCTGACCGCAGGACTGAACGGTCTCGATCCGCGAGTGGCCTCGATTATTAAGGATGTGGAACTCAGGCAGAGGGATCGCCTCCTGAAATACCAGTACTACCTCATCCAAGCATATCATTACAGAATGCTTGAGCCCTATGATGGAGATCTGAGTTTACTCCGTCTCTTTGATGAGCTAAGACAAATGGTAATAGCGGCCGACGAAGGCTACGAGCCGAAGCCCGAAGATTACGAAAAACTGAAGTCCATCTACACTGAAGAGCTGCAACGCATTGCTTTTGAGATCTGGGAGGAACTGGACGAGAACGGCCCGGCGAAGTCCAACTATATCTCCTTCGGCCTGACAGCCGAGGAGCTGAGAAAGTTGAACGAAGAGGGCGCGGTGACGATCAATCTTTTCGAGAGAAGGCCAAGAATCTTCAGCAAGAAATGGGAGAACCTGCGGATATTCAAGCTGAACACAGAAGAGCTGCTCGTGCACCCTGAAGGAGGACCATACGCAAGCACGGCGCTCATGTTTCTCAGCTTGGAACATTCAGGTGTTTCGAGACTTTCTTCAGGCGGTGACACCTATCTCTTCAGGCACTATAAGAGCGGCGATGTCAAGCCCATCGCGTGGGACGTCGTTTACGATGGTATCTCGCAGGAGTATTATGAGAGCGAACCCAGCGCTGCCCAGGTGTCTCTGCTGAGGCACTTGCTGGACCTGGAGAAGGTGCACTACGACGAGGAAGACATCATACTCTACTCTCGACCCGCGGCATGGGCGGACATTGTCATCAGTAAGGAGGTAAGCACTGACCCAGGCGTAGACATGGTGATCGATTCGCTGCGACTGAAGGTCCGCTTCGACTATTACTCGAAACCAACAAAGAGAGCCGATCTGGCCGTCGAAGTGCCGGGGGACATTATGCCAAACATCTTTGTGGACACACCGGACCGGAATAGCCGTCAGGACGGTCGCGGAGACTTCCGCCGGGCATTCCGTCAGTACCAGCGTGTCACCCTGAGCGCCCAGCCGTTTTACGGCCGATGGGAGTTCGTGAAGTGGGCCGATGACGATGGGGATTTGGCATTCGAGCCGACCATCGAGATAGGGATGGACGACCACAAGCACATATACGCCACATACACGTTGCCTGACTGTTACCCCGAGTGCCGCGATGATTACCCGCAGTGGGTGGCCGCCGGCAAGCCTGCCTGCTGGTGCTATCCGAGACAGTGTCACGGCGATGTGGACGATCTGTCCGGGGGCAGTGAAAAGACGGGTTACTACTATGTAGGTCCCGACGACCTGAATGTCCTGTTGAGTGGCTGGCTGGTGAAGGAGCCGCCGCACGGGCTGGGGATAGCGTCAGTACCTAATGGAATCTGCGCGGACTTTGCACATGACGTGGGTGGCAGCGAAAAGACCGGCTTCTACAGCGTTGGTCCGTCGGACTTGAACATCTTGATATCCAACTGGCTGAAGAAGGAGCCACCTCACGGGCCGGGAATCGATCCGGACTGCCTGGATTGTCCGTAATACAGCTATGGGCAATTCACTCGTACCAGAGAGGGCTGCGAGAAGACTCTTGCGGCCCTTTTCTTCTTGTACAGGTATCGGAGTAGTGCAGCCACTTTCGCCGAAGACCCGATTCTCTGTCCAACAAGCGACAGAAGCCCGGACACACCTGCTTTATAGGACATTGGCCTGCCCTGTGGATAACAGGATGCGCACCCCTCGCACGCCCTGCTTTCACAAGTGCGACGCAGGGCAATTTTCACAAGCACACGTGAGGCTATCTTCCTTGATTTGCCGGCTCAAAACGAGTATAATGGGTTTGGCCGCATACGGTCTGCCTTCAAAGGCGGCAACAGGTGTGACAAAGATGGAGGAACGGTGAGAAGGTCAAAGGTCCACCCCTGACGGCGCAGAAGTTCCAGACACTTGACACTGCAGATAGCGGGTCTGTCAACTTGATGTGGTTTTGAAATGAGAACCATAACTATAGGAAATCAGAAAGGTGGTTGCGGCAAGACTACCACTGCCATAAACATGTCGGCGTCTTTGGCGACGTTAGGATACCGGGTCCTGCTGGTCGACCTCGATCCACAAGGGCACGCCACATTGGGATTCGGCTATCAACCTAACGATCTGAAGAGGTCCGTATACGACGCACTAACCAATCCGCGCATTCCGCTGTCTTCAGTTGTGATAGAAACAAGTACCGATCGACTCGACCTTGTGCCAAGCAACATCTTGCTTGGCGGTGCCGAACTGGAACTGCACGATGTACTTGGCAAGGAACTCGTATTGGGCGAGCAACTTCGGACAGTAGAAAACAACTATGATCTGTGCATCATCGACTGTGGGCCGTCACTTGGCCTATTGATGCTCAACTCACTTGTGGCCAGCACAGACGTGATCGTCCCCGTTCAAGTTCACTTCTACGCATTGGAGGGTCTCAAGAGATTGCTCGAGACCATCCGCATCCTGAAGGAGCGTTTTCATCCTTGCTGGGTGGAGGCACTCGGTCTGTTGCTGACGTTTGTCGACGGCAGAACCACGCTGAGCAAGCAGGTGCAACGCGGAATGAGAGACTTCTTCGGCGACTTGGTATTCGATACGGTTATTCACCGAACCGTCACGCTGGCCGAGGCACCGAGTGCCGGCGAGTCGATCCTCAAATACGCTCCCGACAGCAGAGGCGCAGCCGAATACAACACCCTCGCCCAGGAAACATTGGAGCGACTGCGACGCTCCGAAGGCGGCGAGTTCCGAAGCGCCGGATAGAATCCTGCGCGGGCATTTCAAGCACTTCTTTGACACGAACACCCTCCCTGGGCACGCCACGCAAACGCCGCCGACACCAGCCTCGACGAATCCGCAGAAAGAGCAAAGCGGAGTGGATCGTGCGAGCCCTTCAGCCTGACTCGAACGCCACAATCACATCACCAAGGGTTCCCGTATACGAGAAACGCATCTGATCACCTCGCGTGGCCGGACTGTTCCCACCGGGCCGAGCCAGAAATATGACGTCCGCCCGGAAATTTCCATATTTTTCCTTGATTTGGCTAAGCGCCGACTGTATACTTTACGATCAATAACATGAGCGGCCCGGCGAGGAGCGGTAGCCATGTTTGGTTCTTCTCACTGTTGGCTCTTTCTTGGGGAAGCAGGGTAAGTGTGTCCGCGGGATATTCGTCTGTGGGGCGAGCAGTGGTCTGCCGCCACGATACCGCCACAAGCCATACCGAGCAGGCGTTTTTTGGGCCTGGAAGAGAACACCCTTTTGTGTGGAGGACCTTGTCATGCAAAGGCAAACGCGAACATCCAAATCGTTGCTAATAGCGCTCACAGTCTTGACGTTGGCGAGCGTATCAGCACATGCAGTCGAGAACAACTTTCATGCCGTGATGAACGCCAACGGCTGGCTTGAGGAAGGCTGGTGTGACGGCCCCTATCCCGAATGGTACTTCTACCGCGAGTCCGAATGGTGGAACCAGTGGTTCGACAACCAGCCTTATGAGCCAACCGGAAGGAAGGTGATGAGTGTATCACTCACGGTCAGCCCGATGTTCCCTGGAGCACCGGGCGAGGCGGAAATAGCCTTCAACTGGTCAACGCCCGAGTGGTGCGTCTCCTGTATCGGTCATCCTCCGTTTCCCGATGATGTCTTGGAGCCGGGTGCAGAAGATCGCTATATCGAGCGCAAGACATTCTTCTCGGGCCCGGTCCGTACGACTCAGGTCATCGATTACACTTATACAATCGAGGACTACTGCCCCGGGTGGGTGTCCATTGACATTCGAGGCCGCAACTTCATCGTCGACGGCGTGATAAGACACGAGTGTATCCTGCCCCCGGATCAGGCATGCTGCTTCCCGGACGGATCGTGCGAAGACTTACCGGCGACTGAGTGCAGTGAAAGAGGTGGCGAAGCGCAAGGTGCGGGCTCGACATGTGCGGACGCAACCTGCCCGCGACTGACACAGGCCTGCTGTTTGCCGGACGGCACGTGCATCGATACGGACCCGGATAACTGTGATGACCTCGGCGGCACCCCGCAGGGTCTCGGCACAGATTGCACAATGGTTGATTGCGAGTGCAATTGGGACCCGGGCGATGGCCATAAGATGCACTGGCCACAAATGCCGGCAAAAGGCCGATGGGACGTCGAGTTCGCCAACTCGACTCTGGCCGACGACTGGAGATGTTCCGGAACGGGGCCTGTGGAGGACATCCACTTCTGGGTCTCATGGATGATGGATATGGCGCAGGAAATCGATAACGTCACCGTCACCATCTATTCAGATAATCCTGACCCCGATGGGCCGACGGGTCCGCTTTACAGTACCCCCGGAGACAGACTCTGGGTACGAAACTTCGCCCTTGGAGAGTTCACTCTTCGCGATATGCCCTATGATTGGCAAGGATGGTTCGATCCGTCGTCCGGAGCGTGGCGGCTTCGCGACCATGCCCGCTGGCAGCAGATCAACATCTGTCATATCCCGGATCCCTTCATCCAGGAGGCCGGCAAGATCTACTGGTTGGCCATCAACTTCGGCGAGCTGCGCTACGTGGGCTGGAAGGTATCCGAGAGCGAACACTTCAACGATGACGGTGTGTGGTGGGACGAAGCCGGCAAGAGATGGATCGAACTGAGAGATCCCACCACACGTGAGTCTCTGGACCTGGCCTTTGTTATCACCGGCGAGGGGGGACCGCCGCCACTGCAGGCCTGCTGCCTGCCGGACGGCACCTGCATCGATACCACGGTCGGCGATTGCCTAGACCAAGGCGGCACACCACAGGGCATCGGCACCGATTGCAGCACGGTGGACTGTCCGGTTTGTGATTGGACTCCTGGCAAGCCGCACAAGATGCACTGGCCGCAACTGCCCGATCTTGATCCCACGGGCGTTGACGTTGAGTGGGAGCGTCTCGGCGTACACTCCTTGGCCGACGATTTCCTGTGCTCTGCAACCGGGCCAATCACAGACATCCACATCTGGTGTTCCTTCTACGACGACATCCTGCCGTCCGATGGGCCGGGAAGCTTGTCATTCTACCTCTCCATCCGCGCGAACAGACCCGCCGGTGATGGGGTATTGTTCAGCATGCCGCAGGGAGACCCGCTGTGGTCGCGAACCTTTGGCCCCGGTGAATACACGGTCCAACTGGTTCATGAGGGTCCCCAGGGTTGGTACAACCCAGGAAGCCTCGCCACCGACTACGAACCCGACAATCACAAGCAGACCTATCAGTATAATTTCTGCATCGAGGAAGATCCTTTCATCCAGGAAGAAGGAATCATCTATTGGCTCGAAGTCGGTGCGAGTCCGTCTGGTCGTACGGACTCTGACATCAGGGTGGGATGGAAGACCACCCAGCGTGACCTACGCTGGAATGACGATGCCGTGAAGGCTCATGCCCTTGCCGGCGTGACAATGTATTCCCGATTGCAGTATCCGTACGGACACGAGTACGAGCAGGAGACGCTTGACCTGGCGTTTGTAATCACGGGTGAGCCTGGGCCGCCGCCAGAGCGGCAGGCTTGCTGTCTGCCGGACGGCACGTGCGAGAATCTGACGCCAGTCCGGTGCGCTGAGAGAGGCGGCACACTCCAAGGCCCCGGCAGCGATTGCACCACTGTGGACTGCCCGGGAGATTGCGACTGGCAGGTCGGTGACCCTCATAAGATGCATTTCCCGCAGCTGCCCGATCCGGATGGATGGGATATGGATATCACCGAACCGCACGTTTCAGCCGACGACTGGAAGTGCTCAGAAACCGGGCCCGTCACGGACATACATTTCTGGTATTCGTGGTTGGGAGACAGGGTAGGTATCATCGACAACGTCCACGCAAGTATCCACGCCGACGATCGCAGCGGCTCCTACAGCAAACCGGGCGAGTTACTATGGAGCCGGGACTTCGGGCCGGGCGAGTTTAATCTGTGTCTATATGGAGAAGGCGATCAGGGCTTCATACAGCATGTGGACGCCGCAGGCGGCGGCCTGCTCGCGCACTTCAACGACCATCAGAATATATACCAATGTGACATCGTAGGCATACCAGACCCATTCGTACAGAGAGAAGGCAACATATACTGGCTGGATATTTCGATCAAGCTCCGAGACCGCGAACGAACCCGCATCGGCTGGAAGACATCGCGTGAGCATTTCGAGGACTTTGCTGTCGGAGATTCTCCGTCAGGTGGCTGGGGAGTGTGGGTGGACCCCGCCGGCAATTCACTGGACCTGGCGTTTGTGATTACCGGTGACGGTGGCGGCCCAGGGGAAAGGTTGGAGTTTGGGGACGCGCCTGAGGCGGCTCTGGCCTATCCGTCTATATGTGTACAAGGCGCTTTCCCGACTTGCATCAATGTTGGACCTGCGGGCTGGATTCAGCACAACAATTTCGGGGCCTACTTTGGGCCACGGGTTGATTTCGAACTCGACGGCAACGCGGGCCTCTGCCCGCTCTTCAATCCCAACACGTACAATAGGGACGAGTGCTCCCAGGACGGTGACGCGGGGCTTATAACGCCCGCCGCCTATACCATCACAGGTCCGATAGGGTCGGAGACAGTCGTACCGTGTATCGCAAGCCAGACCGCAGCCCTCGGAAGGGTCTGTGACATGGCGGTGTGGGGCGCCAATGTCGACATAGATGTCCATAACCACATGCCGTCCGGGACAATCGGATATGTCAATGTCCTGATGGACTTCAACCGCGATGGCTCATGGCCGGGCTCGACAACGTGCCCGGGGACCCCGCCGACAATCGCTTCCGAGCACGTTCTCGTGAACTTCCCCGTGCCCAATCCATACGACGGGCCACTTTCGGCGCTCAACCCGCCCAATTTCCAGATCGGCGCCTACCCCGGCTACGTGTGGACGAGGTTCACAATCACCGAGAAGCCCGTGGCCGCGGCAACGGCGCCCTGGAACGGAGAGGGCAAATTCGAGGACGGTGAATCCGAAGACTATCTGCTCTACATCAGACCCGTCAAGAAGCCTTTCGATTGCGATTGGCACGCGGGCGATTCGCACAAGATGCACTGGCCGCAACTGCCGGATCTGAGCCCTACCGGGATGGACGTCGACATGTTCTGGACGCCGCTGGCGGATGACTTCCGGTGCAGCGAAACAGGGCCGGTCAGGGACATACACATCTGGGGTTCCTTTGCCGATGACTGCCTGCCGCCGCAAGGTGTTGGCGGCCTGACATTCCAGCTAACGATTTACTCCAATGTCCCGGAGGATCCGCTAATACCATGGAGCAGGCCGGGAGAGCCGCTCTGGACTCGCCAGTTCAATCCCTGCGAGTACACGGTTCGCCAGGTAGCTGATGACGCTGTGGAAGACTGGTACGATCCCGCAACCCAGCTATATAGGCCTGCCAACCATTTCAAGGCCTATCAGTACAATTTCTGTATTACCGACGACGATCCGTTCATACAAAAAGAAGGAACCATTTACTGGTTGGAAGTCAAAGACATCCAGCCCGAAGGCGAAGAAGCCCGGTACACATTTGGCTGGAAGACGACTTCTCCCGAACTGCACTATATGGACGACGCCGTATGGTTCAACCCGGATCCAGCGGTTCCCGGCGGGTGGTTGCCATTGAAGTACCCGCCAGGGCACAGGTACGCCGGTCAGACCATCGACCTGGCATTCGTGATCACGGGCGATGGCGAACCCGGACCGCGTGACATGGACTTCGGAGATGCGCCCGATCCTACGTATCCGACGCTGCTGGCCAACGGCGCGAGACATATTATCGTGCCCGGTGTCTTCCTGGGCAACAACATCGATCCCGAGCCGGAGGGTCAGCCCGATGCGACGGCAACCGGCGACGACAACGATGGTAACGATGACGAAGACGGCGTCGTGTTTACGTCTCCATTGATTCCGGGCGGTGTGACCACAGTTGATGTCACTGCCTCGGTCCGAGGCATTCTCAACGCCTGGTGTGATTTCGACGGCAACGGCGACTGGGGCGGTGCCGGTGAAGACATATTCGTTGACACGCCACTTAATCCCGGCCTCAACAACCTCTCATTCAACGTGCCTGCAGGCGCTACTGCCGGCGTGACCTTCGGCCGCTTCCGATTCAGCAGGATCCGCGGCTTAACCTACACGGGCCTTGCGCCGGACGGCGAAGTCGAAGATTATGAGGTCACGATTGAAAAGCCTTACGAGGGCAAACCTCCGGTTAGACATCTGAAGTGGTCTCAGCCTCCCGTCGAGTGGTATCCGCGAAGCACTGTACCGTTGTATTGCGGTTGGGATGAACCGTCTATTTGCGGAGCGCCTACTCCTGCCGGAGCACTGGGCTGCAAGATTGTGGCCGATGATTTCCGATGCATAGGACGGATGCCGGTAACCTCCATCCACTGGTGGGGTTCGCACCTTGGCTGGTCAGAGTCCAGCCCACCGCATCTGCCCATGGCCTTCCACATAGGCTTCTGGACCAATGTGCCCGCGGACCCGGACGCCGACATACCGTTTAGCCGGCCGGGCAGACTCATCTGGGAGCAGTACCGCAGACGCGCAGACTATGAGGTCGAGTTTGCCGGGTACGACAGATTCCCGAGGGCCGACGAGCTCATCGCCGACAACCCCGAAGTCGACGTCGACGGTACGGAAGATTTCAGCTGGACGGCCTGGAAGGGATGGTGGCTCAGAGGAGACACCGCGGCCGTGGACTTCAAGTTCACCGGAATCGACACGGCAGCGATATCAGGCACGCACGTGTTGGTTAGACTCAACCTGGGCGTGACAAACCATGCCAACGGTGAAGCAGGACTGGACGGGCTCGTGGACATTACCGTCAATCCTGGAATGATCGGGTGGACGTACACCCTCAACGACGTCCTGCTCAATAACCTCGACCCGTCAAACCACGTCTATGCCATGGGGACAGGCGGAGCTTACGAAACGAAGGCGTGCATTTCGGTTCCCAAGGATTACATCCGACACGGAACGCTCACGATCAGGGTACACAGGCACGCTGACGTCAAAGATGGTCTGCCAGTCGCTCCTGTGTCGACAAATCAGCCGATAGACATGTCGACGACCCCGCCGACTGTGCCGGCCGGCTGTTACGACTTCGACGATGCACATACGGCACACATATACGTGGAGACAACCGACTCCACCGGCGCGGTGGCGGCGAATGGCGAAGTCACACTCTGGGATGTGATCGACGAGCGAGAAACCTGCTTCCAGTATTACACAGAGCTGCACCCGGATGAGTACTTCTGGCAGGACAAATACGTCGACCCAGACACGGGTGACACGGTATTCTGGATCAGCATCACGGCTATTTACGACGAGGTTGCCGATCTCGAATTCCCGTGGGGATGGAAGACACGACCGTGGCACTGGATGGACGACGCGGTCACCTTCGAAGTGAATCGAGATGCGCTCACGCTCGGATTGGCCCCCGACGCCGCGGCGGTCACTCCGATCGAGGATGCTCCGCTCTGCTGCAAGCTGCGCAGCTACGACATGTCCTTCGAGCTCGACACCGATCCCAACTACATAAAGTGGGAGCGGCCTTTCACGGGCTTGCGCCACTGGCCACACTACGAAGACGAGGAGTCCATCGCAACCGGACGCACCGTCACCGAAACTGTGACCAAGTACGTGCAAGAGCCCGACTTGTCTACGGCCGGAATGGACGTTGACGCGACGGCCGAGGAGTGGGCAGAATGGCAACCGCAGATCCTGGCCGACGACTTCCCCTGCGACACGACCGGCCCCATCACGGACATCCACATTTGGGGCTCCTGGTACCACGACAACGTGCCTGTCGAAGGCCCGGGTGCGCTGACGTTCACGCTGAGCATTCACATGGACATTCCTGCCGACAAGAGTCCCACCGGCTATAGTATGCCCGGTGAGCGTCTCTGGACGCACGACTTCCTGCCCGGCGAGTTCAACGTGAGCACCCATGCCATCGACCTCAGCGAAGGCTACTATATCCCTTGCGAGCCGCGCTACGAGTGGCCAGGTGACAACATCTGCTACAAGTACGACTTCTACATTAACCCGTCTGACGCATTTACCCAGAAAGGCTCGCCGGATGACAGAAAGGTCTACTGGCTCGTTGTACAGGCGCATGTGAGGCCCACACCGGGAGCAGCAGCTCCCCGATTCGGCTGGAAAACATCCAAGACCCAGTGGAATGACGACGCAGTCTGGGCAATCGGCGTTGGGCCACTATCCGGCGGCTGGAAGGAGCTAACTCATCCTCAAACCGGTGATTCGCTGGACCTGGCGTTTGCAATCACGACCGAACAGACAGTGGAAGACGAGTTGAATATACGGCGTCTCGTAGCGGATGATTGGCTCTGTGATGCGAGAACACCTGTAACGAGCGCTGTCTGGTGGGGCTCCTACATCGGCTACAAGTACCAGGCCTGTGCGTGCCCGCAACCGCAACAGCCGCCGGTCAAACCGGATTACTTCTTGTTGTCCATCTGGACCGACGTGCCCGACCCGGATCCCGACAATCCGGAAGACTACAGCCATCCCGGCCAAAAGATCTGGGAATACAGGGCGTATGACTATGATGAGGTGCTCGTCGGTTACGACAAGCACCCCGAGGTCTCGCCGGCGATCTATCCCCGAATCGGTCAGGAACCTGTTTTCCGTTACTCGGTGCGCCTCCCGCAAGAGAGGTGGTTCTGTCAGGAAGAGGTTGACGGCGTCTACTGGTTCAGCGTCGTGGCCGTGTACGAAGATCCGGAAGGGCCGCCCTATCCGTGGGGCTGGACGAACCACCAGTGTGCGGCCTGGGAGCCCCCCGGCCTGGATGAGGTCGGGCACTGGAGATTCGACGAGGCAAGCGGGCCGACTGCCCATGACAGCTCCGGCAATGGCAACCACGCCACGCTCGCAGGCGATCCGATCTGGCAGAGTTGCTGCGGTATAGTCTGCGGGGCGCTGGACTTCGATGGAGATGGTGACTATGTCAAGACCAGCGATGCAACAACCGGGCTGGACTTCGCACCGGGCTCATTCTCCGTGTCTGCATGGGTAAGTGCCGCATCGGTTAGCGACGGGTGGAGGACCATCTTGGAGTACGATCGCGACGGCAGCGACATGAACAGGTTTGGCCTCTGGCTCAACAATAGCGGTGGATTGCACTTCAGAGTCGGCAAGGACACAAAGAACTCCAACCAGACGCTAAATGCCGACCAATGGTACTGCTTGACTGCCACTTATGATTCTGCGGACAAGACGATGCGTCTGTATATTGACGGGCAATTCGATAGCTCCGAAGTTCACGCCAACGGCTACAACTCAGCCAACGCCGCGAAGTTGACCATAGGCGTTCGCGGCTGGGAAGACGCCGAGTACTTCAGCGGCCTGATCGATGATGTGCGAATCTATGACCGCGTGCTCGGCGCCGATGAGATCAAGGCCCTGGCAAAGATGGACAGAAACGACGACGCAGTTGCCGGCCATCTGGACACTACCGCTGCGGCGCCGACATGGGTCTGGGAAGAACTCTACGATCAAGTTGGCGCTAGTGAGGACATGTCGTTTGTCCTGTTCACCGAACCCGGCTGTCTGCCGTGCTGTCACAAGGATTACTTCGAGTGGCTCCGAGTCGGCAAGCCCGACTGCTGGTGCTACCCGCGACAGTGCCACGGCGACGCCGACGGTGTCAGCTACGGCAGTCCCAAAACCGGCATCTACTATGTTGGTCCTGCCGACTTGAACACCTTGGTCGCTGCCTGGCTCGTGAAGGAACCGCCGGCTGGCCCCGGCATAGCCTCGGTGCCAAACGGCATATGTGCCGACTTCGCACATGACCAGGGCGGCAGCCCCAAAACGGGCGTATATCGCGTTGGTCCGAGCGACCTGAACATCCTCATCTCCAACTGGTTCAAGAAAGAGCCACCGTTTGGCCCGGGCGTTGATCCCAATTGCCTGGACTGTCCGTAGGACGGTATCAGAGGATTCGACCATAGCAAACGGGGCTGTGAGTGACTTTCGCTCACAGCCCCGTCTTTTCGCCGGCTGAAACATGCACGTACGCAGCCCGGATTTTTCAAGTAGTTGGTGACAGGCAGATGCTGCTGTGATAGCATAAATGAGTACGGGAAATCACGGCTGAGCTATTCAGATGAATAAGTCCGGCGCCAACAATGTCGAGGATTTCTTTGATGACGGCACAAGCCCTACAGCGAGTTTCGACGCTCCGCTGAAACAGCCGGGCAGCCAGATCGGCCAGTTCCGTGTCGAGCGCCAGCTCGGTCGGGGCGGTGCGGGCATCGTCTATTTGGCTCAGGACACCAAGCTTGACCGCAAGGTCGCTATCAAGAGCCTGCCGCCTGAACTGATGCGCAATGCGAATATGCGGTCACGCCTCAAACGCGAGGCGAAGCTCCTGGCGTCGCTGGACCATCCCAACATCGCCACGATTCACGATATAGTGGAGCAGGCGGAAAGCGGCGGCTACCTGATCCTCGAATACATCGATGGTCATACCCTCGCAGAACGAATCTCGCGCAGGCCGCTTGACCCGAAAGAGGCGCTGTCCATCGCTCTGCAGATTGCCGAAGCGGTGGCGGCGGCGCACGACAGCGGCGTGATCCACCGCGATCTCAAGCCGGGCAACATCAAGATCACACCGGAAGGCAAGGTCAAGGTTCTGGACTTCGGGCTGGCCAAGGCAATCGGCGGTGAACCGACGGATCAGCAGAGCACCATTACCGAGCCAGGCAGGGTGATCGGCACGCCGGCCTACATGAGTCCGGAGCAGGCCCGCGGTCAAGCCACAGACAAGCGCTGCGACATCTGGTCGTTCGGCTGCGTGCTGTACGAGATGCTGACCGGCAAGGTCCCCTTCGAGGGAGAGACGGCTTCAGACACGCTGGCCGGCATTCTGGAGCGCGAGCCCGACTGGCGAGCGCTACCCCCGGCTACGTCGGTGAACATTCAAGTTTTGCTGCGCCGCTGTCTGGAGAAAGATCCACGCCGGCGGCTCCGGGATATTGGCGATGCCGGGATCGAAATCAGTGAAGCCTTGGTCGGGCCTTTGAGCGTCTCAGCAGAAGGTGGCCCGTCACAGCGTGCCTCATGGAGAGTGGTAGCGTTCTGCGCGTTTGTCAGCCTGGTTGTGGGCGCAATTGCCATGCTTGTAGTGAAGAGAGAGCCCGTGCAACCCACAGAACCCAACCCCGTGCGACGGTCTATCATCCCGCTTGATCCAGCCAATCCCATCGCGACCGATGCAGCGCGCGGTTACACAATACCGCGACTCACACCCGATGGCCGCCAACTGATTTACGTGGCCGGAACTGCCGCCGTCACCTGGCTTGTCCGTCGGCCTATGGACAGTCTGGATGCGCAACGCATCCCAGGTACGCAGGGCGCTCTTTCGCTGATGCCTTCCTGGGACGGTCAGTGGCTGGTCTTCTGGGCCGGGGGCGCCATCTGGAAGATTCCTCTTGCCGGCGGCAAAACGGTCCGAATTAGCAACTCGCTGCTGGGTGGCTGCGTGTGGGAAGACGAAAACACCGTCATTCTCGGCACTAAGGTTGCCGGCACGGACGGCCTATCCCGACTCGATCTGAGGACAGGGAAGTCAGAGCCGCTTACAACGTTAGATGTCACGCCCGGTCATATGGTTCATTGGCCCTCTCAGTTTGAACCGGACAGTGGAACGCTCTTCTGGATGGCGATGAGCAGTTCCAACATTGAAGACTGGGTCCTGTTTGCCCTTCCCCCTGAGAGCCGCCAGTCTAAGCGTCTCATGGAGGGCGCGGCGGGCTCCTATGCGTGGTCCGGGCATCTGATTTACGTGCAGCGAGGCCGCGTCATGGCAGCTCCATTTGATATCAAAACGCTACAAACTACGGGCCCTGCCGTCGATGTAACGGAGGAACGGATGGCGACCGACGAGTTGCCCACCACACTCACCTTCTCGCGAGATGGCACGATGGTCTATGTGCCGGTCGAAGGGGGGCGAGGACTCAACCATGAACTTGTCTGGGTAGAATTTGACGGGAAAGAGCAGGCCCTGGAGACACCTCCCGGGCGATACGACGACCTGTGTGTGTCCAGCGATACAGCCCGTCCCCAGGTCGCCACCGATTTGCTCGACGGTTCAGATATTCTGATATACGACACCGGCGGTGCCGAGCCTATCCGCCGTCTCATCCTTTCTTCCGAAGGCTACTGCAGCAATCCCGTCTGGGTGCCGCCGGATAACCGTGAGGTTGTCTTCTATTCCCTTGCGCCATCCGGAACTTATCTGCTCAAGCAAAAGGCCGCCGATGGAAGCGGTGAGGCGAAGGTCCTTTCCGTCAAAGCGAGCGGATGGGTCGGCTTTGCACCTTGTGCGTACACCCCGGACGGAAAGGTGTTGGTGGCCATGACCATTCGCTCAGGAGAAACCTCGACAGGCACAGATATCGTGGCGATCGACCTAGAGCGTGATGGCGAGGTCAAGCCCTTGCTTATATCCGAGTATAACGAGCACACTCCAGCTCTTTCGCCGGATGGGAAGTGGCTGGCCTACGTCTCAGACGAGCTGGTCCGTGACGAGATATTTGTAAAGACCTTTCCGGACATGCAGGGCAAGTGGCAGGTTTCGGCCGAGACGGAAGGTGGCTGGGGGCCCATATGGGCGCCCGACGGTTCAGCCATCTACTACCTTGACGGCAAATCAGTGGTGGCGGTTCCTGTAGAAACCGAAGGCGGTTTCAAGCGAGGCCACGCCCGGAGCCTATTCAAAGATGTGTATGTGCACGCCAGCGGCCGAGGCTATGACATCCATCCGGACGGCAAGCGATTCCTCATGGTCAAAAAGAGCCAGGAGGATGCCCCGGTGACCGAGCTAATTGTCGTCGAGAATTGGTTTGAAGAGTTGAAGCGGCGGGTCCCGACAGGAAAAGGCAAATGACACTGTCGCATGGGACACAGTCTGTTGTGTGGGGCCAATCGCGCCGGACTATGTCTGCGAGATAGACATGAATGATACCTCGGAAAATGAGGGCAAACCCCAGGGTGAGGGTGAAACCGTTCGGACCGCAAGTTTCGGTGACGCAGCAGCGGCCCCTCGTGGCCAGATCGGCCCGTACAAGCTGCTCAGCGCCATTGGTGAAGGCGGCTACGGGATTGTCTACCTTGCCGAGCGGCAGACGCCGGTCCATCGCCGGGTAGCCTTGAAGGTCATCAAGCCGGGGATGGACACCAAAGAGGTGATCGCCCGCTTTGAGGCAGAGCGCCAGGCCCTGGCCCTGCTGGATCACCCGAATATCGCCCAGGTGTACAACGCCGGTACAACCGAGGCGGGCCGGCCGTACTTCGTGATGGAATACGTTAAGGGCCTGCCCATAACCGAGCACTGCGATCGGGAGAAACTCCGCGTCGAGGAAAGGCTCGATCTATTCAAGCAGGTGTGCGAGGGCGTTCAGCATGCCCATCAGAAAGGTATTATTCACCGTGACATCAAGCCGTCGAACATTCTCGTGTATGTGGAGGGCAATAAGCCGATTCCCAAAATAATCGACTTCGGCGTGGCCAAGGCCATCAGCCAGCCGCTCACGGGCCGGACGCTCTATACCGAGGCGGGCCAGTTCATCGGAACACCCGAGTACATGAGTCCCGAGCAGGCGGAGATGGCCGCCCAGGACATCGACACCCGCTCAGACATCTATTCACTCGGTGCCATACTCTACGAGTTGCTGACAGGAACGTTACCCTTCGACAGCGAGACGCTCCGCGAAGGCGGCATCGACCATATCCGGCGTATCATTCGAGAAGAAGAACCGCAAACGCCGAGCACGCGACTGACGAGCCTGGGCGAGCAGGCCACGCACGTCGCTCACAGTCGCGGCACCGAGGTGGGACCCCTTGCCCGACGTCTTCACAAGGAATTGGAGTGGATTCCTCTCAAGGCCATGCGCAAAGAACGCGCCCGTCGCTACCGATCCGCATCGGAGCTGGCGGACGATATCGACAACTACCTTCAAGAGATTCCTCTCATAGCCGGGCCGGAATCAACCATGTACCTTATCTGTAAGTTCGTGAAGCGTAAACGGGGGCTTGTATCTGCCGTCGCAGCTATCCTGGTTGTACTCATTGCAGGGATTGTGGTTTCTACAATATTCGCCATTGGCCAAGCACGCGCCCGCGCCGAGGCTGTGCATGCCGCCACCGAAGCTAAAGCGATCCAAGACTTCCTTAGAGTTGACGTTCTCGGCTTGGCGAGTATGGTCAAGGGGCGCGAGGCCACGGTCATAGACGTCCTGACCGGTGCTGCGGCGACGCTTGATGACGGGGAGTTTCGGGATCAGCCCCTTATAGAGGCATCTATCCGCAAGACACTCGGCTCGATGTATTTCGATCTTGGTTACTACTTGGCGTCAGCGCAACAACGTGAGCGTGCATACCGTATCTACTTGGATCAACTCGGCGAGGAGCACGAGACTTCAAGAATCGCTATTAACATGCTTGCTGTCTCACACACCTACACAGGCAACTACAAAGAAGCGGTAGCCTTGTTTGAGAAGCTACAGGGTGGAGACCCTATCCATGCGTGCTGTCTTGCCGGCCCGTGCGCAAGCCAGGGCCGGTACGAAGAGGCAGAACGACTCTACACGGAAACGCTAAAACCTGCCTGGTGGGATCCAAACCACCCAGGGCACTTTTCGATGCTGCTTTTCTCTTGGGATCTGGCCAAGGTGTACAGAGAGCAAGGTCGCTATAAGGAGGCAGAGGAGTTGTTTGTCAGGACTCTAAACGGCCAGCGCCAATATTACGAGGAGAATAAGAACAAAGATCGGGAGCCGATGATACGCTGCATGAACGAACTGGCTCGGCTTTATGTGCTCCAGAACCGCCACGAAGAGGCGGAGGCCCTGTTCACCGAAGGGATTGCACTGGGAGACCAAGAGTTGCCCGGCAAGGATCACCCCTTCACACTGCGCCATGTCAACGGCTTAGGCGTCCTGCGCACCAGACAGCAGCGCTACGAAGAAGCAGCGACCCTATTTGAGCGAGCACTGGAGGGCAGGAAGCTCAAGCTCGGCGAAGACCACCCCGAGACCCTGGAAACGATAAACGATCTTGGTGTGCTCTACCTCGAACGGGGCCTCCACGAACAAGCGGAGGCCAAGCTGCTCGAAGCATATGAAGGTCGGGCCCTCAGACTCGGCCCCGCACACCCCTTCACACTGGATTCGCTCAAGAATCTGATCAAGCTCCACGAAGCCTGGGGCAAGCCGGACGAAGCCGAAAAGTGGCGAGCAAAGCTACCCGCCGTCAAAGACGCGAAAGATAGACAACCATGAGAGAGTCTTATCCCAACAATGCCGACCAGTCTGGCGGTCAAGACGCAATCCCTACAGAAAGCGCCGGTGCAGCCTCATTTGTGCCGGGCGGGCAGATCGGCCCCTACAAGCTGCTCAGCGTTCTCGGCGAAGGCGGTTTCGCGGTGGTCTATCTTGCGGAACAGGCCGAGCCAGTCAAACGCCGAGTTGCGGTCAAGGTCATCAAGCCCGGCATGGATACCAAGCAGGTGATTGCGCGCTTCGAGGCCGAGCGCCAAGCCTTGGCCCTGCTGGATCATCCCAATATCGCGCACGTGTTCGATGCAGGGATGACCGAGACCGGACACCCGTACTTCGTAATGGAATACGTAAAGGGTGTCCCTGTCACCGACCACTGTGACAGGCACAAACAGAGCATCGAGGAGCGGCTCGACCTCTTCCTGCAAATATGCGAGGCCGTCCAGCATGCCCATCAGAAAGGCATCATTCACCGGGATCTGAAACCATCGAACATCCTGGTCGTGTTCGAAGACCAGCGGGCCTCACCCAAGATTATTGATTTTGGGATAGCCAAGGCGATCAGCCAGCCCCTGACCGACCGAACATTGTACACGGAACAGGGTCAGTTGGTCGGCACCCCGGAATACATGAGTCCCGAGCAGGCGGAGATGACCAGCCAAGACATCGACACCCGCTCCGACATCTATTCGCTCGGCGTATTGCTGTACAAGCTTATGACGGGCTTTCTACCTTTCGATCCGGAAACACTCCGGCAGGCAGGCATCGATCAGCTCAGACAAATGATCCGCGAGCAGGAACCCAAGACGCCGAGCACGCGCCTGACAAGACTGAGTCACGAAGAGTCTGCCAAGCTGGCGTCGTCCCGCCGCCTCGATCCCGCCGCCCTCCAGCGAAGGCTTCGAGGCGACTTGGACTGGATTACTCTCAAGGCGATGGACAAAGACCGCACGCGTCGCTACGACTCGGCGGCAGAATTGGCCACCGACATCCGCCGCCACCTCAATAACGAGCCCGTGATCGCCAGCCCACCAAGCACCGTCTACCGATTGAAGAAGTTTATGCGAAGGCACAGAGCACTGGTGATCGGCGTCGCAGCAGTTTTTATCGCGCTCCTGGCTGGCTTTGTGGGGATTGTGGTCTTCGCGGTCAAGGCAGAGCGGCAGGCCCGCACGGCGCAGGCGGTGACAAACTTTCTTGGTCAGGATCTCTTGGGATCCGTGGCCCTCCAGCAGGCGATGAGTCAGCAGGTAACGGTTCGCTCGATCCTCGATTCAGCGGCCGCCGGCCTTGAGGGCAGGTTCACCAATGAACCTTTGGCTGAAGCCTCCACGCGTCATTATCTGGGCCGGACGTACATCGAGCTGGGCGACTACAGGCAGGCCGAACCGCACCTGGTGCGGGCCTGCGATCTTCGGCGCAAGGGGCTCGGCGACAGGGATCTGCCGACACTGGACTCGATGAGCCAGCTTGGGCGGCTTTACATGCTTCAGGGCCGTTTCAAAGAGGCCGAACCCCTGCTGGTCCACGCCCTGGAGTCCAGGCGTCGTATTCTGGGGCCCGACCATGCCGATACCTTGCAGACCAGCATCTGGCTTGGCCTGGCCTATGCGGATTGGTTTGAGGCCGACTCGCTCAAGAAGGCGGAGGAACTGCTTACAGCCGCGCTTGACTCATGCAACCGCCTCTTTGGCAAGCAAAACCGGATTACCCTTGAGGCCATGTTCAGCCTTGCCTTCCTGCGCATAGCCGGCCAAGGACGGACCGCTGAAGGCGCATCTCTGCTCTTCGAAGGCTGGGACATTGCAAGGGAGGTGCTGGGAGAAGGGCACAGCCTTACCTTCGACTTCATGTTCGGGGGAGCATATCTAAAGGCATGGCAGGGCCAATTCGAGGAGGCGGAGCGCCATGCACGAATTGGGATCGAGATGGGGCAGCGCGTCCTGGGCGAAGAGCATCCGCGGACAATAAAGGCGATGGGTATTCTCGGGCAGGTGTACGAAATGCAGTGCCTGCCCGAGGAGGCAGAGCTCTGGATGGCCAAATCGGAGCGACTTGGGCGCGAGGTCCTGGGCAAGGGTAGTACATGGGTCCTTCACTACATGTTTGTCCTCGGGCGTGTCTATATGATGCAGGGTAAGTATCGGCAAGCCGAAGAGATACTAACGGATTTGCGCGAGGACGGACGGCGAATGTACACAGACAGGTACCCGACCGTGAGAAGCGCCGCGGGCCGGATCATCGACCTGTACGCCATGCAGGAGCGAGCCGGCGAGCTTAACGCGTGGTGTTCCGCAGAACTGCAGAGACTGGCCCAGGTAGATGACGGCGACCATTCTCTGACTGCTGACATCCTGGGCTCGTTGGCCTGGCGCCAGGCGACTTATCCCTCGGCCACGATACGTGACGGCGCCAAAGCGGTACAGAATGCTACAAAGGCCTGCGAGCTAAGTGGCTGGAATACCGCTGGCCATATAGACACATTGGCAGCTGCGTATGCGGAGACGGGAGATTTCGCTGCGGGTGTCAGGGAGCAGAAGAAGGCGCTCGAGTTGGCTGCGCGCCAAGATTACGTATCCGCTCCCGCCGAATACTGGCGGTATGCACTGAGATTGCTTGAGTCGGGTCGTGTCATCCGTGCGAGCTGTCTAACGAGCCGTGCCAGAGCAAGGATTGCCTGCAAGAGATACGACGAAGCGGAACAGGAGCTCACGGCGGCACTGACGGCAGCACAGCGCTACCTGGGTGAGACACACCCGGAGACCCGCGGCTGCATCCTGGCCTTCATCGAGCTGTACGAAGCCTGGGGCAAACCGGACGAAGCCGAGAAGTGGCGAGCCAAGCTACCCAAGAATGAAAAGCCTACCGAGTAATCGGCGAGTTGCTCGGCCCGCGAGGGCCTGGAAAAACCGTCCTCTAAGTGGCCGACCGGCTACCCGCCGCGGAACTTCCTTCTAAAGAACTTCAGAGACTCAGCCTGCGCGCACGGCAAGTAGAGAAATGAGGTGTAGTGGCCGGAGAAGAGGCGAATGACCTCGGGCTTGCCCACAGCCTTCCACAACTTCTCGCCGGTCTGCCGAGGGACAACCCGGTCGAACGCCGCAATGAACATCAAGGCATTTCTCGCATCTATGTATTCCGCCAGCTTGATGGGGTCTGTCCTTATCTTCTCCGACATCTCAGCATGCGCATCTTCCAGGCTGATGCCTTCGGCCACCACAGCTTTGATGGAATCCCTGATGGCCCTCTCACGAGAGCTGACGGCAATATCGGCGATGCTGCCGCCGGCAAGACCCATTACGCAATACTTTATCCTCTCATCCACGGCGGATATCATGGCCGTCTTTATTCCGCCAAGACTCATGCCCATGCAGCCAAGCCTATTCGCATCGACCTTGTCCCTCCGAACCAGGTAATCGAGGACTTGTCTGTTGTCCAACACGGACTGTCTGAAGTAGCCCTCAAGCTCTTCTACACTGCGAACCTTGTCCAGGTTGACCTCCCTGTTATGCACGATGCAGCAATTGAAGCCGCGAGCCGCGAAGTAGCCGGCAAAGCTCGTGACGGAGAAGTCCACTCCCCCCGCTATCGGCAAAACCAGCACGGTCGGAAATTTCCCTTCCTTCTTCTGAACGTAGTAGTCGAGCTTTATATCCTCCGTCCCAAAAATGGTCTTGGTCGAGGGAAATTCCACTCGCTCTATGAAATATCTGCGCCTCTCGGCAATTCTCTCGACGCGGGCCTCAACATTTTCCTTCGGATAATCGTAATACGCCAGCAATTCCTGATTTCTCGGGGTGGGGCCTCCGTAGTCAGGATCGCACCGGTAGTGAGCACATGAAGAAAGCAATACCGTAGCACAAGCCAGGCTCAGCGCGAACGACTTCACGGGTTCTGACCGCCTGCTTATATTTGCACCGACTTCCCACCGCATCTCGGACGCACTTCGGCTCAGCGTTTGCCTCTCTGTCATCTTCAGCTCCTTCTATCGCAACGACCAATAACGTGCTCTACCAGAGTCCTCCAACGTTCTTTCAGTCTTTCGGCTCACGAGTCGGCGCAACCACGACGGCAGATTATAACCTCCTTCCGCGCGACAGACAAGACATCAGCCCCTTGAGTAAGTGACATTTGGATTCTGCATTTATTGTGCTATACTTTAAGCAAGAGCGTGTAGCCACATAAAGATCCTTCCGATAAATGGGGTAACTTGAATGGGGATTCAAAATCTTTCAGACGACGTAGTTCTCGTCACATTGTCAAATGAACCTCAATTGGAGAATCCACTCAAAGAGATCAACGCCTGCCAGAGCGGTACCCACGACGTGGTTGTTGACTTCTCCGGCGCGGAGCTGCTAACCTCAGAAATGCTCAACAGCCTCGTGATATTGGAGAGGGCGCTCACAGACTATCAGCACAGGCTCGTTCTGTGCGCTGTTCCCCCGGAGATCAAGCAAATCTTCTGGCGAACCGGCCTTGAAACGCTTTTCGAATTCGCCGATAACGATCTCGCCGCTCTCAAATCCCTGCGCTGCACGCCATACCTGGAAGGCTAGGGCACATCGCTCGATGGAGAGCCCGATCTGAACTTGTATCGCCAGATTGAAAAGCCGTATCACCTCACCTCGATCCAGCTGCACGCCCAGTAACCTCGTATGCCACATTCGCTGTCTTCTGTCTTCCGTCTCCTGTCTCCTGATACTGAATTGGCTTTGTTTTGGCTTTGTTTTTTCCGCCCGGCCAAGGGCGGTGTATCCCCATAATCCCTTGTAAATAATAGTGTTACCATCGTTTGGCCACTGTAGCAATTGGGTTTGTTTTTTCAAATCGCGCTCCACCATGGGCGCTGGTTTCGGATTTGCCATCTCCTGGCTTCTGCCTTCCGCCTCCCGTCTCCTGATGTTGAATTGGCTTTGTTTTTTCAAATCGTGCTCTGCCAAGGGGTCCCTCTGGCATGTCATTCCGCACACCTGCTTTCGCAGGTGCATGCTTGCCCCCGCGAAGGCGGGGGCGGGATCGACAGCGATCGCCGGGTCTATTGCGTATCTCGCATCTCCTTTCACCGCCTACACTTCCGTCTCCGCCGTAAGGTCTGGCTCGCGCCCCATCTCCCCCTTTCTGACTCCTATCTTCTGTTCTATCGTCTATCTGTTACCTATATATCATATCTGCCAACGCTGGGAAGTCAAGCAGAATCTCAGAAGAACAACGGAAAAAGGGCTGATCC
>CP070675.1:2015924-2059529 GCA_020352215.1 Phycisphaerales bacterium | reverse complement strand
AACGGCTATGGTGCCGGGTGTTTGGTATCACGTTGTCGGTGTCTATTCCGAGGGCAACTACATCCGGACATACGTAGACGGCGATCTGGACAGAGAGATGACCACGTCAGAGATACTTGGCAGTTCAACCGGGCCTTTGATGATTGGTATCGAACCCTTCCCTGCCGCTGACGGGACCTATGGTGGCTTTTTCAACGGGCTCATAGACGAGCTTAAGATTTACAGCAGGGCTTTGTCGGATGCCGAGGTTGCGTGGCTGGCCGGCAGGACCGACCCGTTCAGCGAGCCGTTCGACTTTAATGTCGACGATACGGTCGATTTCCTGGACGTCGCGATCTTGGGCGATGAATGGCTTGAAGAGCTGACGTGGCCTGTTCCTTAGAATAGTGCAGCAAGGCTAAGTGCTTAGCCGATGATAATGTGTAAATTCGGGGCCTGTGCCAGATCGGCATGGGCCCCGATTGTCTCTGGGAGTGTGTGCCACAGTCTTGCGTGATGTCGGGGGAGAATCGAGCCCCGAAGTCGATGCTCGATCACGCCGTTGTAGCTGTGAGTGTGGACTCGGCACCGGGCTCAGCCTTGGCATTGGCTTGTTCACCGGGCTTGAAGGGCAATGGCTCGGCAAACTGAATTGCAACGCGGCGCAAGTAGCCGTTGATGCTGTCGACCCTGCAAATATGACCGGAGCGGGTGAAATCAGCCATGTCGAAGGCTTCGTCCAACTGATAGCGTGGGACGCTGAAACGAGCGGTGATGTTCTGGCCTGGGCTTGGGCAGCTTTCGTCGGCGTAGCACGTGAACGCAGCGCCCTTGCTGGACACATCGGCCATCTGACCTTGCGAGAGAATGCCGTCGAAGTCCTCCGCAAACCAGATAGGCCAGTGATAACGCAGTCTTTGCTCCCTTCTTCGCTCGGTCTGTGTGTTCATTGCAGCACCTCAGATGCCCCCGCGATTTCTCTTTGTCGTCTGAAACCCTGGTTGCCGCGGTCCCGAGTGAAGAGTCGTGAGATGGAAGCCGTCGGCGTTGATGTGAAGGTCGGCAGGTATGCAAGGCGACTTTATGAAGAACTGCCGAGTAAATCGTCACTGGCAGAGTTGGCAAGGCTGATTAGTGCATCAGCAGCTTGTAAGTGCCGAGAGGCAGATACGAACTTTTTTTGACTCTTTTAGGTTCCGGATGAAGAGATTCCCATAATCAGCAGGAGATATTTCGCACAAGCCTGGCGAATTCATTGCCGCGCTGCTCGAAGTTGTCAAACATGTCGTAGCTCGCACACGCCGGGCTCAGGACCACAACGTCTCCTCTTTCTGCAAGAAGACTGGCCGAACGGACAGCTTCGCTCAGCGAAGAAACGATTCGAATTTGCGTGCAGCCGGCGGCCCCGGAGCGGCTACGTATTGCCGTAGCGATCTTCTCTGCTGTCTGGCCGAGCAAGATTGCTGCCTTGGCGTGTTCGGCCACTTCTTGACCGAGTTCATCAAGCGGCAAGTTCTTGTCGTATCCACCTGCAATGACTATCGCAGGTCTATCGAAGGCCCTCAACGCAGCGATTGTGCTTTGTGGCGTGGTAGCCTTGGAGTCGTTGTACCAGCGGACCGCGCCTTTCTGGGCCACAAATTCAAGCCGGTGCGGCAACGCCCGGAAACCTGAAACACTGCCTGCGATCCGGTTCTTGTTTGCGCCAAAATGCCTGGCGACCGCCATAGCACCTGCAAGGTTTGAGAGATTTGCCAGCCCCGGAAGGGCAAAACACTCCCTGATTGCCTCGCCCACATCGTCAGGAGAGAATTGAATGCAAGTTCGGCCGGTCTGGGTCCGATATTTGTCAAACCACCCTCGGGCGACCTTGTCTTCCGCGTTGAAAATGGAGACTGCCGGCGAATTCGCGTCAAGCGTCTGGAACTTGAAGATGTTCTCCTTGGCCGCGCAGTAGTTGGCAAAAGTCCCATAGCGGTCCAGGTGGTTCGGCATAAGGTTAGTCAGTAGCGCCACCTTTGGCGCCTTCCTAATCTGTGACAACTGCTCAATCTGAAAGCTCGACAGTTCAAGTACGACCAGATCGCCCGGGCTGATTTGGTCAACTACGGTCAGGAGCGGGTGATTACCGATGTTGCCGCTGAGCCAGACTCGCTCGTTTTGCGTATCGCTCGCGTATTGTGCACCTTTCTTCTCGGAAGAACCATCATCCGTACGGCCCTTCACCGACGCTCTTAGAAGATGAGCCGTGAGGGCAGCCGTAGTGCTCTTGCCATTGGCTCCCGTTATGCCGATTATAGTAGCAGGGCAAAGCTGGAAGAAGATATTCACCTGGGATGTGACATATCTGCCGTGCCGGCGGGCGAGATCGAGATACGTGTTATCTGGGGGCACAGCAGGATTGGCTACGACAATGTCGGCACGCTCAAAATCGGCCGGATCGTGCAGGCCAAGGTGGAATTCGATATCGGGAAACGCTTCAAGCTTGCGAAGGGAGTCTCTCAGCCGCTCAGACGGAGCCAAATCCGTCACTATTACTCTCGCGCCGGCGCCGTGTGCATATTCCGCTACGTCGACTCCGCCGCCGAACCGCCCCAGACCCATGACCAGGACTGTTTTTCCGGCGAAGAATTCCTTGTTCATATCAAGGTCTGCATCGCGTTTGCCAAATCCACTTTCGCATCGATAACCGCCTGTTCGATACATCTTTTCCAGTCATTGCCGAATTGCCCCTTGTATTGCGGCTTCTCGTAGGCATAGATTATCGATCGCGAGGCGTTGATCAAGGCTCCAGTGCCGTCGGCTTTGCAGAATCGTACACAGTCGGCGGCGGAGGCGCCCTGCGAACCGTAGCCCGGCACAAGAAACCAAACCTTGTCGTACCGCCGACGCAGAGTGGCGGTCACATCCGGCGCCGTGCCACCAACTACCATTCCCACGTTGCTGTAGCCGCTGCTTCCGATCCGCTCCGGTTTTTCAGCAATCTCACCGACAATTTCGGCCACCTTTTCGTACATCTTTTGTCCGTCGGCGTCTGCAAAGTCCTGAATCGCCGCGGCGGAAGGATTGCTGGTCCGGACCAACACGAATAGACCTTTGCCCTGCTCACTGGCGACCTTGGCGAAAGGCTCGATACCGTCGATTCCGGTGTAGCCGTTGACGGTTATGGCATCGGGCGCGAGCGTATCTTCGAGGCCGGCCAGCTCCGGGTTTGTCAGATGTGCCGCAGCATACAGTTCCGCCGTGTGGCCTATGTCGCCGCGTTTGACGTCCCCGATAACCTCGAGGCCCAAATCATCAGCCTCAGCAATCAGGGCGTAGTATGTCTCCAGCCCCTCCCAGAGGTATTTCTCGAAGAACGCGATGTTCAGCTTAACTGCCGGCACCATCGGGGCAATTACTCGCATTGTCTGCGTACAGAAATCGAAGATTGCGTCCACTGCAGCAGCGGCGTCAAATTCGTCGTTCATGTGCCGATGCTCTGTTATGGCGACGGGAAGCCGGCTGTAAACTGGGTCCAGCCCGACAATCAGAGACGTCTTCTTAGTTCCTAATGCCTCACACAGCCGATCAGCAAAATGATTTGGCATATCCTTATCAGACCTTCCTTTCATCCACAGACAACAAACACGATTCACAACAATCTATCGCGACTCAAGGTCATAGCTAACAAAGATGGCTTTTCTACGAAGCACCATTAGTACAAGCTGCCCGCGAAAAGTCCTTTTCCCGAAGGCTCAGAGCACTATAATCACAAAGATGGTTTCGAGCAAGACAGAATTCGATTATTGTTGACTCGGGATTGGCTAAGCGAGCGTCGGTACGCAGTTGAAACGTCGAACGAAAGACAGGCTGAGGAAACTGGTCCGCTGGCTTCTGATCGATTTGACAGTGGCGGTAGTGGTCTTCGGTTTGCTACTTTACAGGCCGTCGCGCTATAGCGCGTACGGACTTGGCCCTGGTGATCCGAATCGCGAACAGGCGCATCGCTATGTGCCGTACTTGTCGTCCGAAATCTATAATGGTGCCCAGAGCGGCAAACCGTTCGAGCTTCTCGTCATCGACAAGGGTTTGAACGAATCGATCACGCCGTGGTCGGCTGAATCCGAGGGCATCAGGCTCACGTCGCCCGAGATACTGTTTGAGCCCGGTAGCATTGTATTGATGGGAACGGCTGACGTAAGAGGCGCGGAGTTTATCGTTACCATAGCCTTGAAGCCTGCAATCGACGAAAAAGGGCTATTGAACGTGGCGGTCACAGCAGTGAGAATTGGTGCTATGAACATAACCCCCCTCGCCAAGATCGTAGCCAGGCACATGTATGAGGAACGACTTGAAGTCATGCCTATAGATACAAGGGATTGGCGGGCAAAGGTAATAGCATCGTTGCTCAACAACGAGCCTTTTGACCCCGTTTTCGAAATAGACGGCCGAAAGGTGCGAGTGGAGAACATCACTGTCGCACGGGGCAAATTGGTACTCGCTTTTGTTCCCTCTCTGGAGGACGTCTGATGCTCCGCAAGGTGATTGAAGGAAGTGCCCGATGAAAAGAAGGGATTTCGTCAAATATGCTGTGGGCGGCACGCTGGCGGCAGTGTTGCCTGGTCCAGGTTGTTCAACAGTAAGAGGGGGCGGCAGCTCCCCGGCGAAGCGCCAACCCAACATTATACTTATCATGGCCGACGATTTGGGGTACGGCGATGTTGGCTGCTACGGGAGCAAGACGATCGAGACGCCGAACATCGACGCCCTGGCCAGAGGTGGGACGCGGTTTACGGACTTTCACTCTAACGGGGCCGTGTGCAGTCCAACTCGGGCGGCGCTTCTGACGGGACGCTACCAGCAGCGATGCGGCATCGAAGGCGTTGTCTATGCGAAGGGACCGACCCGGCGGACGGGCATGGCGCTACAGGAGACCACCTTCGCCGAGGCTCTCAGGAGGTGCGGCTACTCCACAGGCATCTTTGGCAAGTGGCACTTGGGTTATAACGTTGAATTTAATCCGGCCAAGCAAGGATTCGACGAATTTCGTGGCTACGTCAGCGGCAACGTGGACTACCAGACACACATCGACGGAGCGGGCGTCAGGGATTGGTGGAAGGCAGATCAGAAGGTCCCGGAGCAAGGCTACGTCACGGACCTGATCACAAAGCATGCTGTAGACTTCATCGAACGGCACAGAGATGAGCCGTTCTGCCTGTACCTACCGCACGAGGCGCCCCACTACCCTTACCAGGGCCGGGGTGATCCGCCGGAGCGTCTTGACGGTGGTCGAAAAGGGAAGAAGGCCAAGGGCGCAGCGATCACTCGAGCGTACAAGGAGATGGTCGAGGCCATGGACGAGGGGATCGGCCGCGTGGCCCGGACGGTCCGAAGGCTCGGCCTTGAGCGCAGGACGTTTATCTTCTTCTGCTCCGACAACGGTGCCAACAAGAACGGATCAAACGGCCCGTTGGCCGGCCACAAAGGGAGCCTGTGGGAAGGTGGACACCGTGTGCCCGCCGTAGCCTACTGGCCGGGCAGGATAGAACCCGGCACAACAATCGACCAAACTGCTTTGACCATGGACTTGTTCGCTACGATGATATCGATCGCCCGCGCAACAGTGCCGGCCACATTGAAGCTCGACGGCGTCGATCTGTTGCCAATGTTGACGCAAGGCGAGGAACTGCCGAAGCGGACGCTTTTCTGGCGCTACAGAAAGCGGAAGGCCGCCCGCAAGGGATGCTGGAAACTGCTACTGGACGGTGATAACGTTGCCCTGTACAACCTTGACGAAGACCTGGGCGAGAAGAGGAATCTCGCCAAGCAAGAACCTGGCATAGTCGAGGTCCTGCGGGCCGAGTTATCCACATGGGAGCAAGAGGTCTGTGCCGGGGTCGAGCTTAGAACGATGTAGGTTAACGCCGGCCGGGAAATCCAAAACAAGGCCTGAACACGTGGAGACGACAATCATGAACATTGGTCCTCTCAGTCGACGCGATTTCATGAGAACCTGTGCCGCCGGTGCATCGGCACTTCTCGGCTCTCATCTAATTTCGGGCCCAGCGTTTGCACGCACAAGTTCACGGCCGAACATCGCCTTGATCGTCAGCGACGACCACGGGCGTGATGACCTAGGCTGCTACGGCAACGCGGTCATCAAGACCCCGAGCCTGGACCGCCTCACCACAGAAGGGGTCCGCTTCACTAATGCCTTCTGTACGACCGCCAGCTGTAGTGCATCTCGCTCGGTAATCTTGACAGGTATGTACAATCACGCCAACGGCCAGTACGGCCACCAGCATAGCTACCATCACTTTGTCTCCTTCGAGAACATAAGGAGCCTGCCGGTCCTGCTTGCCGAGGCCGGCTACCGCACAGCCAGGATTGGAAAGTACCACGTAGCACCAGAGCACGTCTACAAGTTTGAGACGGCGCTGCCGGCCAACAGCCGGAGCCCCGTCGAAATGGCCAATAGATGCAAGGATTTCGTGGCCTCAGATGATCCTCGTCCATTCTTCCTGTACTTCTGCACGAGCGATCCGCATCGCGGCGGCGGTACAGCCGACGAATTGCCCCACAAGCCGGACAGATTCGGCAATAGGGCCAAAGGTTACCCGGGCGTCAAACAGATCAAATACGATCCGGAGGATGTTATCGTCCCGCCGTACTTGCCGGATACGCCGGAGTGCCGGGCGGAACTGGCGCAGTACTATCAGTCGGTCTCGCGGGTGGACCAGGGCGTCGGAAGGCTGCTCGAGATTCTCGAGAACACCGGCAAATATCACAACACCTTGATAATCTACATCTCTGACAACGGTATCGCCTTCCCCGGTGCGAAAACGACGTTGTACGAGCCCGGCATGAATCTTCCCTGCGTAGTGCGAGCCCCCCGGCAGAAGAACCGAGGCATCACCTGCGATGCGCTGGTCAATTATGCCGATCTGGCCCCGACGATACTTGATTTCGCCGAGGCACTTCCAAAGAGGAACACGCTCCAAGGTCGCTCGTTCAGATCCGCACTTGATGAGGAGCATCCCAAAGGCTGGGATGTCACTTATGCTTCGCACACGTTCCACGAGATAACGATGTACTACCCGATGCGCGTAGTGCGGGGCCGAAGGTACAAATTGATCTGGAACATTGCCCATGGGCTGGATTATCCGTTTGCAAGCGACCTTTGGGCCGCCGCGACGTGGCAGGCGACGATCCGACGTGGCGAGAAATACTACGGCAAACGCCAAGTCGAGGCATATCTGCACCGGCCCAAGTTCGAACTGTATGACCTGCAAAACGACCCGCACGAGGTGAGGAACCTGGCCGACGACCCACAGCACGCAACGGTCCTAAGCGACCTCAAGGCCAAAATGAAGGCCTTCCAGAAGCGAACGAAGGACCCCTGGATAGTCAAGTGGCAGTATGAGTGAGACCTCCCGGTCCTTGACAACATATCGTCGGCGGTTATGATGTGCCTCTGTTGCGGGTCGCCTCCTCATCCCGGAATTTGGGGTGTTTTGTCGAACCACAGCTTGGCAATTTCGCTTGATAATACGTGAGACTTGTTCTTCCGCAGACACAAGGGGATATGCAAATGGCGCTCTTGTTGGGATACGATGTCGGCAGTTCATCAATCAAGGCAACTTTGATGGAGGCCGAGACCGGCCGGGTTGTCGCAGCGGCAACCTCGCCCGAAAAAGAGCTGGACATCATCGCCCAAGAGGCCGGGTGGGCCGAACAGCACCCGCAGGTCTGGTGGGATCATGTCAAGCTCGCCACGCAAAAGATCAAAGTGCAGGCGCAATTCGACGCCGGCGATGTTGGCGCAATCGGCATCTCATACCAGATGCATGGGCTGGTGGCGGTTGACAAGGAAGGGGAGGTGCTCAGGCCATCCATCATCTGGTGCGACAGCAGGGCGGTGCAAATCGGCGAAAAAGCTGCAAAGGATATCGGCCCTGACAAATGCCTCAAGAATTTGTTCAACCTGCCTGGCAATTTCACCGCATCGAAGCTCAGGTGGGTCAAGGAAAACGAGTCGGAGATCTATTCCAAGATCCACAAGATGATGCTGCCCGGCGACTACATCGCGATGAGAATGACCGACCAGATCAGGACCACGCCGTCAGGCCTGTCCGAAGGAATCATGTGGGATTTCGAGAAGGACGGACTGGCCGAGTTTGTCCTGGCCAACTACGGCATCTCCGCTGAACTCGTCGCCGAGACCGTGCCGACTTTTTCGATCCAGGGTGAGCTCACGACCGCGGCTGCCGGAGAGCTTGGTCTAAAGGCAGGCACGAATGTCAGCTACAGGGCGGGCGATCAGCCCAACAACGCTCTCTCGCTAAGCGTACTCAACCCTGGCGAGATCGCCGTCACTGCCGGTACGAGTGGTGTTGTGTACGGCGTCAGCGACAAGAAGGACTACGACCGGCTCTCAAGGGTCAACGTTTTTGTGCATGTCAATCACTCGGCCGATAATCCGCGGTATGGGGTGCTGCTGTGTCTAAATGGCACGGGCATTCTCAATAGCTGGCTCAAGCACAACTTCGTCGGGTCGGATCTGGACTATCCGCAGATGAACGACCTTGCGGCCGAGGTGCCCGTCGGATCTGAGGGCCTTGTGATACTGCCTTACGGCAACGGCGCCGAGCGAACTTTGGAGAATCGCAATATTGGCGCTTCGGTGCACGGCTGGAATTTCAACATCCACAAAAAGGCTCACTTCTTGAGGGCTGCCCAGGAAGGAATCGTCTTCGCATTGAACTATGGTCTTGGGATAATGCGTGACATCGGCATCGAGCTAAAGACCGTCAAAGCGGGCAATGCCAATATGTTCCTGAGCCCTCTCTTTGCCGAGGCCTTCGCCACGTTAACGGGGGCGACAGTGCAGCTTTACAACACCGATGGCTCGCAAGGCGCCGCACGCGGCGCCGGCATCGGTGCTGGCATCTACAGAGGTCCTGAAGACGCCTTCGTCGGCCTAAAGCCCGTCAGGACCGTGGAGCCTAACACGAGTCTGACTTCTGCCTACCAGGAGGCATATCAGACCTGGGAGAGCGTCCTGAAGCGACAGCTCTCCGCTTAGCATAGTAAACGAAAGCCTACAGACGATATTCGGTTGAAAAGGAGTACATGAGATGGCACAGGAATCCTTACATAGCATATGCAGATGGACGTTCAATCCGGGCAAGGGTGGTTTTGTACCCGGCGATATGAGGCCGGAATGGGGCGGCGACTTCGGGACGCCCGAGATGGTCAAGCTCGTCGCCGACAAGATCAAGCCGAGGCTGCCGGACCATATCATGCTCGGTATCGAGATGCACTATGATGCTGAGGTCGATGACGATAATGCTGCCGCAGTCGCCGATGCGCTTGTCGATACGGGTCTATACCTTGCGATGATAACACCCGGCGCGCACAGCCACTTTGGCTACGGCGGGATTGCGTCGCTGGATCCCAACGAGCGAAAGGCGGCGGAGGAGCTTGGAACCAGGACCGTCGATCTGGCATACGGTACGCTGAAGAAGGCTTGGCACCCAGACAAGGCACCGGCCTGTGTGATCTGGAACGGTTCCTTCGGCTACGATATCGCGACCGTCGGCATCAGGCAGATGTACCAGAACTTGAAGGAGAGTGTTGCCGGACTGTGCAAGTATGAGCAGAAGAAGGGCGGGCAGCTCTACATTGCCTTTGAGCCGAAGCCCAACGAGGGACACCCGGCCATGCTGATCCCGACCGTCGCCAGTGCCCTGCTGTTCTGGTATAAGCTCGAGAAAGAATTCGGCGTCTCGACGAAGAACAAGGGCGTCAACAAGGAGTTCGGCCATTCCGAGATGATCGGTCTCGACCACGTCTACGACAGCGTCGAAGAATTGGACAATGATATGATGGTGCACATGCACCTCAATAGCCAGGGTTACAACGACGGCATCATCCTCGGCGGCCCCGGCAAGTACGACATCGACCACGGTGCACGGATCAACGGGATGAACGTGGCCATCGCGGGACTCATCCAGCAGGCAGGGTATGCCCGCTGGAAGGGACATGACATGCAGACCAGGGCCTATGACAACGCCGAGCAAGGCATCGACCGAGTTGTGCGGAGCGTCATTAGCTGGGAGGCCTGTGAAAAGGCCGCCGCCGAGCTTGATACAGAGGCCCTTATGGCTGCGCTGGCCAAGCGCGAAACCGCCAAGGCAGAGGATATGATGAGGGCCGCCGTCGTCAGTGCCCAGAATTCCTTCGACAAGATGTACAAGTAGCGGCTCGCGCCTGTAGAGGGTAAGCAAATGAGGCCGGCGCTGACATCCGTAATGTGCATGCCAGCGCCAGCTATAGGAAAGACAATGCTGATCTGATGAGAGCGTATACTACAGAGTACGCTGAGAGGTGTAAATGCCCCTCGGACAAAAACGGGAAAAAAAGACGGATCGGGGGCAGAAAGCACGGTTTTGGGGCCTAAAATGGCCAACGGTTTTCAGAAAGCCCTGCGGAAGTCCAAAGAGAATCTGTTGACAGGGAGAACTGATGGCAGAACATGGCGAGTAGATTCTGGCAAGCCAGGTGGGCGTAGCAGCCTAGTGTGATGCTTAGCGCCAGCTATAGGAAAGAAGACAGACGCATTTCACTCTGTTGCGCCACACCTCCTTTTGATCTACAGTGGTGAAAGGAGAGTGTGCAATGCCTCCCAAGAGACATGGTGCCGGTTCCGGCGGACTCGGCGATCACCGAGCCTCTCCCCGGCCCACCAAAGGCGAGGTCCGCCCGAGGATCCCGAAGGCATCTGCAAGGCAAAAACGCACCGCAAAAGGCCCCCACAAGGGATCTCATGGGCCGTCCAGTCAAGAGCGCTGCAACGATGCAAGAGCATCGTTCTGGAGGACGTTGAGGTGCCTCATCCTAATCTTTGGCACACCCTTACTTGTGGCCATATGTACTGTTGTAGTGAGGTACGTGATGGTACCACCCATCAAAGTGCAGGCCCAGAACGAGCACTTACGCTGGCGCCAGTCCAGACTTGAGGATGAGGCCCAAAGGCAGAGCGAGAAGATAAGTCGGATCAGCGAACGCTTGGCCACAGTGGAAGGCAAACTCGAACGATCTGAGCAGAATCCTTATGAGGGGGACAGAGGGCGTGAGATCCGAGTCAACGACAACCCCGCCTGCGCTTGCCCCGGAGAAAGCGACGCCGAAGAAAACGGCGAGTCTCAAATAGCTACGAGCCAACACAAGCGCGCCAAATATCGAGGGGCATCGCCGTCCGAGTGACGGCTACTCAATCCTAACCCAATCATTCCCGCTTTGTCCGATCGACTAGTGCAGCGGAGCACCCCACAAGCGGGAGCATTCCCCTGAATTCCTCCACGAAACATCGGATGTCGAGGTTTGGTGGCGATACAGTCAGGTCTGCCGTGCGCCCACGCCACTAGACCAGGTTCGTTTGAGTTTCTATCACAAATATGATAACATTGGAACCAGTGGTGAGTAGGCAGCGTATTTCGCGACCTGGAACTTCTATAGGACCTGCCCATGAGACCGCGCATGAATCGACGGGAGTTGCTGAAAGCGGGCAGTGTCAGTGCGGCATCGCTCTGGCTACCAGGGTGTCTGGATGAGACGAGACAGGCAGTGGACAAGTCTGCTGACACTCGACCCAATATCGTCTTGATAATGGCCGGCGATATGGGCTTCTCCGACATTGGCTGCTACGGTGGCGAGATCAGTACGCCGAACATCGACAGCCTTGCGGCCGGTGGTTTGCGCTTCACTCACTTCTACAATAACGCGATCTGTGTGCCCACGCGGGCGTCGTTGTTGACCGGGCTGTATTCGCAGCAGGTAGGTGTCTACGCCAACTCGCCAAAGGTAATGAAGAACTGTGTGACACTTGCGGAGGTACTCAAGAGCGCGGGGTATCGCACGCTAATGACCGGCAAATGGCACGCCCTTCAGATTCCCGTCGAGCGAGGCTTCGACAGGTACTACGGCCTGGCCGACGGCTGTTGCAACTACTTCAACCCCGGCCCCCGCCGACCCGGCGAGCCCGAGCCGGGCAGGAAGCGTCACCCGGGGCCCTGGCCGAAAGGCCAGCGCCTATTCAGAGATGCCCGCCGCTGGGCAATCGACGGCAAGGTTTACATTCCCTACCAACCAACAGAGAAGGATTTCTACACAACCGATGCCTTTACGGACTACGCGCTGAAGTACCTCGATGAGTATAGCGGCGAGGACAGGCCTTTCTTTTTGTACATAGGTTACACCGCCCCGCACTATCCGCTTCACGCCTGGCCCGAGGACATCGCCAAATATCGCGGCAAGTATATGATGGGCTGGGACAGACTCCGTAAGCAGCGATATGACCGGCTGATTGAGATGGGTCTGATCGACAATCGGTGGGCCATGTCACCTCGCGACGAGATAGTGCCGAGGTGGTCCGACATTCAGGACAAGGATGCGTGGGATCTCAACATGGCTGTCTATGCCGCGATGATAGATCGGATGGATCAGAATATCGGCAGGGTGCTAAACAAAATCCGCCAGCTCGGCGTTGAAGACAATACCCTGGTGCTCTTTTTATCCGACAACGGCGGCTGCGCGGGGATCGCCAACGTCACACCTGATATCCCGCCGGGCCAGGTCGAGTCTTATCGCTCAGTGGACCCGCCCTGGGCCAACGCGAGCAATACGCCGTTTCGCAAATACAAGGTATGGGATCACGAAGGTGGCATCTCCACACCCTTGATTGCCTACTGGCCGAAGGTCATCAAGAAGGGCGGGCAGATGACCCATCAGGTCGGCCACATCATCGACATAATGGCGACATTCGTTGATATGACCGGCGCCGAATATCCAAGCGCCTACAACGGAACGGAAGTGCTGCCTATGGAAGGCCGGAGTCTGCTGCCGATATTCCGGGGCAAAGAATCCAGCGAGCGCGACCCTCTGTTCTGGCAGATCAGATCTAACGGCGGTGGCAGGGCCGTTCGAGCCGGCAAGTGGAAACTGGTGACCGCCGATCCGGACAAACCCTGGGAGCTGTATGACATGCATGCCGACCGGACTGAACTTCACGATCTGGCCGACAGGTATCGCGATAAAGCAAAAGAGCTGGCGAGATTGCATGACGACTGGATCAACAGGTGCAAGACTGTCTGATCCTGGTTAGGACGCAGCCGTATTTCCCTCAGCACCAGCATGCTCAGCCATTGTTGCCCTATGGTACGCGGAGGGTAACCACGACCGGAGCCGACACCGAGACCGCGCAGTCATCGTCACTTGCCTTTGCCGTTATGGTATAGTTGCCCTCGAAAGGTGAGCCCGTGTCTTGCCACCAGTACCACTGGTACCACCAGCTGCCGCCTATTTCATCGCCCGGGCGACCAACAGTCGTTGACCTGCCGTTACTCCTATAGCTCATGGTGAGGTGCAACCATACCACCGACCCGTCGGCGTCGGTAGCCTCCGCGCGGATAGCTATGGGCGTGGGGTAGTTGAACTCGGCTCCGTCCACCGGCGCGACGATTCTCACGGTGGGTGCAGCATTGACAAAGTCCTGCCCACGCTGCAGCCAATGGCAAGCCAGAAGTGCAAAGTCAGAACTATCAACCTGACAATCACCGTTTATGTCGCCTGCTACAATCGTTTCACATACAGGCTCAGCAAAGTATGATTTGCTCGCTTCGGTCGTGCCCCCGTAGGCGCCCATATTGACAACACCACCGTTGGGGAACGGCTCAGGCCCAACCGGACCGCCCGGGTTGCCGGCGTCGATGCAGGGACTACTGACTTCATCCCGTACCCAGTCGTTCATCTCGGCGTCCCACCGGCCGGCTTTGGATTGGAGGTGGTAGTCCCCGTCGATCCAAACCGCATTCGGATCGTTCGGCTCAACAATTGCGTTGGTTTCATTGGCGTCGGCCCAGTAGCCGTGATCAATGAAAAGTGGGTCCTCATCGATGTTGCCTTCACCCGGCCAACCGCCCTGGATATTGCTATAGGTAACGGCCACAGAGGCCTCGCCGCCGGGTCCGGTTCGAATTGACTCATCGCCGTTCCGGATGATGCAGTGGGTCAGTTTCATACTGGAGGGGCTGCTGCCCCTGTGCTCTATAGCGTTGGCGCTGTCATTACCAAGTTCCCGATTGTCGATGAAGGTGCAGTTGGATAGCACAGCACGTCCTGCGTCCACCGCGCCGCCGAACCATTCGACCGAGTTGCCGCTAAAAACACAACCTACCGCCGTGAAGTTGCGGTGGGCACTTATCGCGCTGGCGTCCCGTCGTGCCGAGTTGCCACTGAAGCGACAGTTGTACAGCACAAGATTGCCAGTAGCATAGATCGCGGCCCCGCTGCCCTCGGTGTGGTTTCCCCTGAAGGTGCAGTCGTACAACGTCGCGTCCCCACCGAGACCAATTGCAGAATAGCCTACGTTGTTCTCGAACAGGCACCGAGTTAGCGTCAGACTACCTGAGCGCTCGTCAATGGCGTGCTCGCTGTTGCGTGTGAATGCGCAATCGACCAGATTGAGGTTGCTTCCGTAGGAGTCGATCCCTCCATCACGCATCCGTCCGTCACCATTTCGGTCGAACACACAGTTGGTCAGCGTTGACTGACAACCATGGATTTCCGCTCCGAAGTCTCGGTTGTTTTTGAATGTACAGTCTGCTATGGTCAAGCTGCTCCTGCGGCCGGACACCCCGGTATCGTTGCGCTCGAACGTGCAATTGGTGACGACCAGATTGCTACCACCTTCGCTCGCCACGCCGCTGCGGGAGTTGTCCTCGAACACGCAGGCGGATATGGTCGGACTGCTCCCCTCGGTGCTGGCCACCCCCGCACCAGAATTGTTCTTGAATACACACCTGGTTAGTGTCGGGCTGCTGGCTACGTTCAGCACGCTATTGTCATTGGCTGTGAACGTGCAACCACTCAATTTGGGGCTGCTACCGTTCAGATTGACGATCGCGCCGTCGTAGCCAAAACCATCGCAGCCTGAGAAGAGGCAATTGAGGATCGTAGGACTGCCGGAGTCTATCAGCATCGCGGCCTGAAACATGCCTTCGCCTTTGCAGGCCCGTGGATAGGGGCTTCTTCCGGTGATGGTGAGCCCGTCGAGCATAGCGCTCTGGTCTGCGTAGCTGGCCTTGACGACGTAGCAACTGTTGTCTTCCGTGGCATCGGGGTCCGGGGTGTCGTTTTGCTCGAGGTCTCCGCTCAAGACAGTCTCATAGAGTTCGGCATTTCGGACGTCCGGGTCCGGCTCGCCGAAGCCGGCGTACCCGCCCTTGAGCTTTACGCCGCTGACAACCTGGAATGTTGCCTCCTGGTCTCCGGGCGTGATCCCTACTCCCTGATCAGGTGTGTAAGTACCCTGGGCAATACGTATTTCCACGGATTCTGTCAGCGAGTTGGCGTAAGCCAGGGCGTCTTGAAGATGGTTGTAGGCGCTGGCCCATGATACGCCATCGTCTGCGCCTATGGCATCGCAATCAACGTAGATGACGTGTCCGCCATAGGCCATAGGCCCAATCCACATCAGAAACACAGATACCGCCAGATACGTCTTTGGATGGCCTTTCCACATTTTTCGGTCCTCCCAAAAAGGATCCCGCGTGCAGTTCGTACGCCACACGTCTCGCCGAACCAATGGTGCTGCGTCAAGGTGTCTCGCATTACGGAGGGGCGGCATTACCGGCTTCGCCGCGCCATCCACTGTCTTAATAGTCCCGGCTGGCCATGAAGTGTTACAAGAATGTTTGCGGGATTGCCCGTGCTTTATCCAAACACAGGGTCGAGCAAAACGCCGCCTGCGACTGTTACGAGGTCATACATCCGGAATGATGGGTCTGCCAAGCAGCACGCGGCCTAAGGCTGAGGAGCCGGTCCGCTACACGTTTTCCCAGTCACGCAGCCACGAATATTCCCGGGGCAGGTTTGCCCACCGCTCTTCTGTAATCTGGCTGAGCCAATCCGCATCCGCATCCATCATCGCCAGCGGCAGCGTATAGGACGCTCGGGCGGCATTCTCAACCTCGTAGACCGTTGACAGTCCCGGTATCACGGACGTAACGGCGTCGTTCAGATTAAGAATGCACTGAAGCGTCAACCTGGCCAGATCGTTGTCTTCCTTGTTGCCGACCCCCAACTTTGGCTTGTCATGACTTTTTAGGAGACTGCCGCCAAAGAAGGGCTTTATCGTTATCAGTCCCACATCGCGCTCGCGCAACGACGTAAAGACACTTTTATTATCAGGCCCGTAGCCGGCATTGACCTCTTCAATATTGTTCCTCTTTGCAGGGCTGCCCTTCTCTTTCGTCTTCGCAGTGCACGGAAAGATGAACATCTCGACCTCGGGATACTTCTCAATGACGTGTCGCGCCCAGGGTCGGCTATGGCTGGAGATGCCAAAGTGCAGGATCTTGCCGGCCTTATGGAGTTTCTGGAAGGCTTCGATCATAACCTCGACGTCGGCGTCGGTGTTGGTTCCGTCCATCTTGGCTTGAACCCGCCAGATATCAAGACAATCCGTTCCGATGTGACGCAGGCACTCCTCGACATTATGGATCTGGGCCTTGACATTGCAGTATTCATCGCGACGTGGACACAGCTTAGAATCATCGGCTCCGACGATCATTTTGCCCCGCCGGCCCTTCAGTGCCGCACCGTAACACAAGCATTCCTCGGCGCCCGTTATGTCCAAGTAGTTCATGCCACAATCGATAGCCCTTGATACAACCTCGGTGCGATTCTTGGCCACGTCCTGCGGCACCTCCTCTTTGACGAACTTACCCCACCACCAGCCGCCACTTCGATCTCGCCACGGGGCTCTCCAGTGCCCGCCCAAACTCACCTCGGAGATCACAAGGTTCGTCTTGCCGAGCCGGCGGTAGCCCATGTTGGGGTTGTAATTGAGTATCTTGGACGTATCGGTCGATTTGGCACCGGCGTGCCTGGCATTTGCCAGAGCCTCCGCGAGTGTCCCGGCGGCTACGAGGGAGCTGTTGCGAATAAAATCTCGTCTGGGAATCCTGCGGTCGTCCATAACTCGATCCTTTCCTGACTGGGCCGGCTTAAGCGCACACCCTACCCGCGCACGGCGCGATCGCGGTCTTCCGGTCGGCCCTCAGAGCAACTGCGGCGCGACCCCATGGGACCCGCTCGCCGATGATCGTACTTGAACGAGGCGGTTGATTCCAACCCGCTTCGCGCAGTTCTATCGATCGCCGCAGGGCCTCGCAGCCCGAGCATTGTCTCGCCGTCATAGATGATGCCGGCGTCGGCTCTGCGCACTGCCAAGCCGTTGGCTGCGCTTCGTTCAACTCAAGCGAATGCCGGTCACGGCAATATGGACAACCCGTTGTTCAGCCAGCCGGCCGCAGCGGCAGCGATGTCCTTGAAGTCAATCACACAGTCGCCGTTGACGTCGCCGCTCAAGTCCAACTGATCCACGTTGAAACACCTGGCCGGACAAAGCTTGATATGGTCGATGTACACGACGTCACGATCCTCCACCTCCTGGCCGGAATTCGTGCCGTTACCAATTACGATAGTGATCTTCTTCACCGCCGTCAGGTCCACTCCGGAAAACTCCTGCAAATTGATATCCCAATCGTTCCACGATTCCGATTGAACTGCGTACGTGTAGGGGTGTGGAACCGTGTCCGTTCCGGCTGTGGCGTCCTCCAGCTTGATAGATATCGGCTGCTCAACGTTCGCGTCGTCGCCGCGGAAAACCATAGACAGTGCCTTGACGCCGTTGGCCGTCCAGTCCTGTGCAGAATCAAAGGTCAGGGTCGCTTCAGTCAGCCAAGGCTCGTACTGATTCTGGTACTCGAAGCGCATGGACTTGGCACCCTGGCGTACCTGGCCGGTCTCAAGAAAGATGTAATGGTGTCCGCCCGAGATATTGTGGGGCCACGCGGCTTCTATGGCAGCGGTGTCGGCATAGGATTCGAAATCGTCCACAGTCAAGCAATCGCCCGTGGTGAAGGTCCACGTGTGCCCTGTGGCGGTGCCGGAAGCACCTACCTGATCGACTCGCCACTCGTACGTCTGACCGTATTCAAGAGGACCCGGATCATAGGTTGTGCCTGTTGGCGCCGGACTAACCTTCTGCATAGCCCCTTTCTTGCCGAACCACAACTCGCGCGAGGTGGCAAAAGCGGCCTCTACCCAGTTCAGATCAGTGTCGGCAGATACGCCCGTGGCGCCGTCGGCTGGGCCGCGATTGACCGCTGATGGTCCATCCGGTCCGTCCGCTGCGGAGAAGATATCGTCAAACGTGCAATGGTAGCCCGCTGGCTGGCCCTGTTCATTCTGTGAGAATACTCCACTCACGCCGCTCGCAAAGGGCTCATCATGGACACCCTCATCTTCCCACGGGTCGTTGCCGCTGGTGTCCACCATTGTCGCCGTCCTTACGACGAGCGGGCCGCCCTTGTACTCGTAGAGACTGCCGGTGACGTATGTCGGCACCGAACCGATCACGTCCAGCTCGGCGTAGTAGCTTCTGGCATGGTCGAGACCCGACACACGAGGCTCCAACCCCAGCTCCCCTTCGTTCCTCATGATGTTCTGCAGGTTGACAACCTTCTCGATATCAATCCTCAGGTTGCCCGGACCGTCTTCCCAGTTAACGTGCATCACGTAGACCTTGGTTGCAACCAAGCCCGGAGCAATGCCGCTGATCGATCCGTCTGGGTCAACAAAGTACTCCGTCCTTGCAGTGAGGCCGCAGTAATTCCAAGAGGCATCGCCGGTAACGTTTACGACGGCGCCGACGCGGACGTCCGTGAATTCTTCGGTTGAGGCAAAGGCACCGCCGAACTGCGAGCCGTACTCGTCCGCCGAAGTTGTCTCGTCCAAAACGAGGTACTTGTTGCCGCTGGGCTCGGTCTCGATGGTATGGACGAACGTTTTGGTCACGTCCGGCATGCACTCGAATTGCCAATCCAGGACGGGCTCGTCGTCGAACGTGTCCGACCAGTTTGCCAGTAGGGAGCCGCTCGGGGCCAACACCAATGCCACCACTACCAGAACAATTGCGATTCTCTGTTTCATTTCCGTTCTCCTCTCAAAAAATGATGATGTATACGGCGTGCCTCGTGCGCGGCAGTCTCCTGAACGCCCACACGAGCACAGACGAAGTTGGATTGCATGCCCTATCCTCCTTTCAGTAGTCTTCTTAGGCCCCTGAAAGATACTCAATTATACAACGCCTGAGGCTGCAAATCAAGAAATATTGGGCGGATTTCCGGGCCATCCGGCCGCCGGAGATACACCCTGTGTCGGAGAAGAAAGCCATTCTTGGGGCGGACAAGGGCGATACGTCGTCGCGGGCCGAACATACAGGTGTTGCGGTTCTGACCAGATTCTGATACGTTTGCGGTGGCATCGGTAGTTTTACGTGAGGCCGGGCGATGGGCAGTGCGTGGAATCTGCAACTGCCCGCCCGAAACCGTAGACTCTTTTCAAGGAACAACTTATGAAGTACCTGAGTCAATTTGGAGTGTTGCTCGCGCTGCTTGCGGGCTGCAACTCAACCGAGACAGGACGATCCGCGGCCGAGGCCCACGAGGAGGCGGCTAAAAGAAAAGTGATTATTGTCACCGGCGTCGACTACCCCGGCCACAATTGGCGGCAGACCGCTCCGGCTCTGGCGGATTTGTTGCGGCGGGAGCCACGGTTTCAGGTGGACGTCGTTGAAAAACCTGAATTCCTCGCGTCGCCGCAGTTGCGTGACTACGACGTGGTCGTGCTGCACTTCATGGACTGGGAGACGCCGGACCCGGGGCCGGACGCGAGAAGGAATTTACGGGACTTTGTTTCTGGGGGAAAGGGACTGTTCGTTGTGCATTTCGCCTGTGGGGCATTTCAAGAATGGCCGGAGTTCCGAAATCTTGCAGGTAGGGCCTGGGACCCCAAGCTGAGGGGACACGATCCGAGAGGGCCCTTCCGCGTTGATATCGCCGACGGTGAACATCCCATCACTCGCGGCCTGGAAGCCTTTGAGACCGACGACGAATTGTACACCTGTCTGGCCGGAGACCGTCCGATCAAAGTCGTGGCAACTGCTCGCTCAAAGGTGGACGGCAAGGATTACCCGATGGCTTTTGTGCTGACCTACGGTAAAGGTAAGGTGTTCCATAGTGTGTTGGGGCACGATGTAAAGGCGATATGTAACCCAAGTGTTGCCGAGCTATTTCGGCGGGGTTGTGCCTGGGCAGCAGGCCTTGAACCCGTGCGCAAGTGACGCGAGATAGATGAGTCGGCACCCGAACATTTCTGTGTGCCCAGGGAGGATATAGAGAAATGAAGATTGGATTTCATACAGACGCTTTCAACAGCGCGTATTTCAGTTTTGAGAAGTGCCTGCAATGGGCCCAGCGCAACAAAATACATTACATCGAGTGCGGCTTGATCGACGGCGTAAGCTGGATTCATGGGCTTGGCTACCAGCCTCATGTCGCCTTGTACGAGAATCCTCTGCTGCTCCGGAAGAAGATGGCCAGCTACGGCGTGCAGTTCTCTCAGGTGGACGCGGCGTATCCGCTTTCGGGACTGGATGGACCGCTGCGAGGCGTGCCGTATGTCATGAAGGCCATACAGTGGGCGGATCTTGTCGGGTGTCCTTGTGTTGATACCACGGACGGCATGCACCAGCCTAAGGGACTCAGTGACGATGAAGCGATGGACCTGATGAAACGCAGCTACGGTCAGATCATGGAAATTGCCGAGGCCCACAAGATAGTGGTCAATATTGAGCCACACGGATATTTCACAACCAAGCCCGAGATGATGGAGAAGATGCTCGCCTTTTGTGACAGCCGATATCTGCGGATGAATATGGACACCGGCAACACATTCATCGCTGGTCAGGATCCAGTGGCGTTCTTGAAGCGCTTCATCGATAAGGTCAGTCACGTGCACATCAAAGACGTGTCCGAATCACTTGCTGCCGCCGTGCGAGGCGAGCAAACCGGAATCGCGGTCAGCCACTGTGCGCTGGGCGATGGTGTCAACGCCGACAATATTCGCAAGTGCCTCGGATTGCTCCGTGATCGCGGTTACGACGGCGTCCTGAGCATGGAGTGCGAAGGCCAGGCCGGTCCGATGATCGAGAAGTCACTGCAATGGATGCGGACAACGCTGGCAGAGCTGAACATCCCCATTTAAGAATAACCCCGTTGCATTTGGTGTCCGCCGCTGTGTCGGGGGACAACCAGCGAAAGGAGCAATTACAATGCGTGTTATCAATCTGCGGCTCATTTGGATTCCGTTGTTCAGTGTATTGGTGCACACGGCATGCGATGCTCGTGCAGAACAAGCGGGTTTTAAGCCCATCTTCGACGGCAAGACGCTTGCCGGCTGGAAGGCGCCCGATATGAGCTACTGGTCTGTCAAAGACGGCGCAATTACCGGCCGGGCGACCGAGCAGCATCCGGTGAAAACGAATCAATTCATCGTCTGGCAGCTTGGCGAGCTCGATGATTTTGAATTGAGGCTGAAGTACCGCATAACCGGCACGCCCGCGGCCAATTCCGGGATTCAGTTCCGCAGCAAAATCGCGGCCGATGGCCATGCCATCGGTTACCAGGCCGACATTGACCTGGAGGGTAGATATGCCGGGGCCCTCTATGACGAGCACGGCCGCGGTATGCTCGCCGAACGCGGTCAGAAAACCGCAATAGGCCGAGACGGCAAGATGACACATACTGCGATCGGTGATTCAGACGCCCTGTGGACAAATGTCAGAAAGGATGGCTGGAATGATTATCACATCGTTGCGGTTGGTACCGGCATAACTCTGAAGATCAACGGCAAGGTCACAGCAGAGGTAGTTGATAATCATGATGGGCAGCGGGATCTTACGGGTGCATTGGCGTTGCAGCTACACTCGGGCCCACCCTTGACCGTGCAGTTCAAGGATATTCGTTTGAAGCGGCTTCGGCTTTTGGGCAGGAAGAAGATAGTGCTGATCGCGGGGCCACGCAGCCACGGTTTCGGCTCTCACGAACACAATGCAGGCTGCCTGCTGCTGGCGAAGTGCCTGAATGAGAACGCGGCAGATGTTTGCGCCGTGGCATATCTAAATGGGTGGCCCAAAGACCCGACGGCCCTTGACAACGCCGATGCAGTCGCAATCTACAGTGATGGCGGCGGTGGCCAGGTGGCTATGCGTCATCTTGAGCATGTCGACGAACTGGCGAAGGAAAGCGTGGGCATTGCCTTTCTGCACTACGCGCTCGATGTGCCAAAGGGTAGGCCCGGCGACTATCTCCGCGACTGGATAGGGGGATGCTATGAAACGCACTGGTCGGTCAATCCCACTTGGGTTGCCGACTTCAAGCAGTTGCCGAACCACCCGGTCGCTCGCGGGGTCAAACCGTTTACGATCAATGATGAGTGGTATTACCACATGCGTTTTGTTGAAAACATGCGGAACGTAACGCCGATTCTCACCGCGATACCGCCCGACCGGACCCGCAGAGGTAGGGACGGCGCTCACAGCGGCAACCCCCAAGTGCGGGCGCGAATGGGGATGCCCGAGCACATCGCCTGGGTATACGAACGAGCCGACGGTGGCCGAGGCTTTGGCCTAACTGGGGGACACTGGCATTGGAATTGGGCACACAACGACTTTCGCAAACTTGTTCTAAACGCACTGGTGTGGATCGCCGGGGGCGAGGTTCCGCCCCACGGTGTTGCTTCGAGGACCCCATCTCTTGATGAATTGCTGGCCAACCAAGATTATGCTGTACCGAATGGCTGGAAGCGCGAGAGGATTCAGCAGATGATTGCCTCGTGGAACCGCCCGTGACCGCGTCCATAAAATATCCGGAGAACGGAGCTCGTGCAGCGGTTTTCCATCTGGCCTCCCAGACAACGGTGATCTAAAAGAAATCCTTGCGTCGACGCAACTCAGCGAACACATCCACGGCTTGCGCATCTGGTATCTTAAGCGCATTCTTCACTTCCGGCGTGTCGGAGCGCAAGAATGGGTTAGTTTTCTTCTCTTGCGCCATGGTGGAAGGGACAGTCGGGTCGCCCTCTTCCTGCATCCGGATCGCTTGACGTAGCTGCTGCCGGACGGCCTGGTTGTCCGGCTCGATACTCAGGGCAAATTCGAGGTCTTCCACCGTGTAATTGTGGCCACAATAGATGAGTGTGTCGTCGGGCAGAGAAGCCAATTTCTGCAGAGAGTCCCACATCGTCTGTGCATCACATTCAAGTAGTCTTCCGCATCCGGCAACGAACAGCGTGTCACCCGTCCACAGGATGCCGGGACCGGTTGCACGCGATGGCAACATGTAGTAGCAAGCCGACGTGCGCGTGTGTCCGGGCGTGGCGATAACCTGGACCTTATCATCGCCTACTTCGATGATTTGCCCGTCGGCAACGACGCTATCGATGCCTGGAATTCTGCGTTTATCACACCCAATGACTCTGCAGCCGGCGTGCCCCTTCAACTCTGCGACCGCCCCCACGTGGTCCCAGTGATGATGAGTAGCAAGGATGAGTTTTAGGTCAAGCTGGCGCTCCTGCAGTATATCCAAGATGCCGGTACTTTCGCAGGGATCGACGGCAAAGCCATGATGCTCATCGTATTGGCACAGATAGATGTAATTGTCGCCGAATGCCTGGATCGTTACTATGCGGTCCATGCGCTGTACTCCCTGATGCGAGGGCCGAGTTTCCAGAGTCTGAACGGGCAGAAGAGTCCATTACTTAACACCGAGTTTCTGCCTTAGCACCCGCAAGTTGACGATGTCCTCTCGATTGTAGTCCAACAGCGTTTGCAGCGACTCTTGGTCATCGCTGTTGACGTACTCATACCAGAGCCTCACGGCCATGTATCCATCCACGCCGCGTAGCGATCTGTCGATGCCTAACTGCCTTTCAACGGCCTTCAATCCGCCTTTCAACCCTTGCCGCCAGCAATTATACATGAGGTCCGTGTGCTTGAAACATGCCTTGAGGTCCACCCCGAGCTTGGCTTGAATAAAGGGCAGGTCAAATCGGCTGCCATTGTAGGTGTATATCTCGTCGGTGCCATCCAGGGCCTTGAGCAGTCTTTTCTCAGATAGCCTGGGCTCAACAAGCTGAACTACTTGTATTCCTCTTGCCTCTTCGCGGGCTATTCCTATGACCGTCAGGTCGGCGTAATGTCTGCCGAGGCCGGTGGTTTCAATGTCAAGATAAGCGCGATGTTTCATACCTATTGTTGAAGTCCGTGCTCCTCTGCAGCAGACAGATCAGAATGGCGAATGATCAAGCTCTGCCGTAGACTTCTGTTAGCTTCGCAAACTCCTTGGCGACAGAAACGGAGATCTGACCAGGCTTGAGTCTCCAACTCCAGTTGCCTTCAATGGTCCCGGGGCGGTTCATACGGGCCCGCTCACCTAATCCCAAGACATCTTGCACGGGGATAATACACAAGTCGCAGACCGAGCTCATCGCCAGCCGCATCAGGTCCGAATGAACTTGCTTGGCTGACACCTTGCGGCCAAGGTAATCAGAGAGCTTCTTCTTTTGCCTGGGTTTTAGCTCCTTCTCGAACCACCCTCTGGTAGTGTTGTTGTCGTGCGTGCCAGTGTATGCTACACAGTGCTTTGCGTGGTTGTGAGGACAATGCGTGTTGGTGATGGCATCGCCGTCAAAACCAAGCTGAAGCAGCTTCATGCCTCGAAGCTGAAATCTCTCCACAAGGGCCGTGACACTCCGCGTGGTATGCCCCAAGTCTTCGGCAATGAAGCGCTTTGACGAGAACTGCTCAAAGAGCGTCTCGAAAAGATCGTGCCCGGGCCCCTTAATCCATCTGCCTCGCCTTGCTGTCTTGTGCCCGGCCGGAACCTGCCAATACGCCGCAAATCCTGTAAAATGGTCGAGACGGACGATGTCAAGAAGCGACAGGTTGTGCCTTATCCGCTCGACCCACCATGAATAACCCGTCTTTCTCAGGATTCTCCAGTCATAGATAGGGTGGCCCCACAATTGGCCGGTCCGGCTGAAGCAGTCCGGCGGTACGCCCGAGACGACCCGCGGCCTCTTTGTGTGTGTAAGCTTGAAGATTTCCGGGTGAGCCCAGACATCCGAGCTGTCATGTGATACATAGATTGGAATGTCGCCTATTATTCGGATGCCATGCTGATTACAGTATCGCTTCAGCGAAAGCCATTGTTTGGAAGAAACGTACTGCAGGAATCTTTCTCTCTCCATGGCCGTCGAAAGCTGGGCCGTTATGGATTTAAGGGCGCGCCGGTTTCTGTCCCTCAACTGTGTTGGCCACTCACACCACGAACGACCGCCGAAGTGCGTCCGCAGCGCGACAAACATAACGAAATCATCGAGCCAGCTGGTGTTCTTTGAACAGAATCGGGCGTAGTCAGCGTTGGCGGGCCCGGCTCTGAACCGCTCGAAAGCCGAGTCCAACAGCTTCATCTTGTAAGAGACGGCAGAACGGTACTCTACTCGGCCAACGGGCAATTTAGGCCTGTCTTGTATTTCTTTCTTACTCAGAAGACCCTGTCTGTACAGCTCGTCGGGGCTTATTAATGAGATGTTCACTGCGAATGCCGACAGGCCGTTATAAGGAGAGTAGGGTGAACAAGGCTCTGGTGGGCTCAACGGCAGAATCTGCCAGTACCTTTGCTTGGCCCGACCAAGGAAATCTGCGAAGCGGTAAGCTTCGGGCCCAAAATCACCGATGCCATACGGCGACGGCAGCGAAGTTATGTGAAGGAGTACCCCACTTGATCTTTTTTCCATGACAAGCTACGTCTCAAATGATTGTCAATATGTCCGGGTCGCTGCACCGCCCTCGAAGACTGCCGGTATGCGCTGCCCAATTCAGTTTTGGCGGCCCCTGGTTAGCCCTATTCTCTCCATAGGTATCTGCTTGAACCCAATTCTGTAAGCGGCCGAGTCACTTCTAAGCCTGAGGTCCGCGTTGGCGTAGTCGACAAAACCTGGGTCATCCGCGAGGAGGTTATCCTCTATTGTCACGATGTTTCGATCAACACCCTGCAAATCCAGCCATCGGCCGCCAGAGCAAACGTTTCGCCGGACCACGTTGCCTTTGGGCACGGCCGGATCGTCCTGGAGAATCGTCGCCAGCTTGGGATACCGTGCGCTATAGGGCGGCTCGCTGCAGCTCATCGCGTTGAGCTTTTCGTACATGTGCCAGCCGCCACCTCTGGCAATATACTTCTTGGCCCAGCCCAGGCCGCGTGCGTCAATATGCACTGCCGGATGGCACTGCACGAAAATGTTGTTTTCGACTACGTTATCGCGTCCCCCTCCTATGAAGGCTGCTCGGCTTGCCTTGTAGAAGACGTTGCCGAAGATAGTTGTGCCGCTGGCGGCATCGTCGAGATAGACCGCCATAGCGCCGTGCGTGTAAGGTCCGGAGATATCGTGGAAATAGTTGTGGCGTATGACGGTGCCGCGCGTCGTCCAGTCCCGGCCGGTATAGAAAGCCCCCACATCGCCGGTCTCATAGCAGACGTTGTGGACTTCATTAAACTCGAGCATATGGTCGTTGCCGCAAAACAGAACCGCGGTGTGCGGTCCGTCGTGGATAAGATTATGCGCTATGCGGTTTCCCACGCCACTGATACGAATCGCGGGACGGTAGCTCCTTGCCCATCGGCTGTAGTGATGTATGTGATTGTTGCAGGCGTAGTTTCCTGCTGCGACAAGCGTTTTGCGGTCGCCGCCACTAAGGATGACGCCGCCATCGCCGGTTTCGTGAATCTCGCAGCCGCAGATGCCGTTGTCTGTTCCTCCACTGATATTGACAGCGACATTGCCAATGTTCCGGAACGTGCATTTGCTGACAACGTTGCCGCCACCACCGATTATCTTGACGGCCGTTCCCCGAGTGCATTCGAGCGTGAGACCCTGCAGCTTGATGTGGGAGACATCCAGCATGGATATCATGGGCTGTTCCAATACCGAGACGAAAGCTCTGCCCTCATTGATCGGAGCAGGTGGCCAGAAGTACAGCATCCCGCTGTCACGGTCGAGCCACCACTCCCCCGGCGCTTCAAGTTCAGCCAGGATGTTCAGGGCGTAGTAGCGCTTGCCTGTTGTGTAGCCGTACGCTCCGTGAGGTTTGCAGGTCGTAATTTCTCTTGCTTGGGTGTCAATTGATTTGACCTTCTCATACGTGTCCGCCCAGTCGTACGTCCAATACCCGTGGAGCCAAATCTCCTCCGCCCCGACCCATCGCTTGGGACGGTCTCCCTCATACTGGAATTTGCCGGCGTCCTTTCCTCCTGGTGTCGCAGCAATCTTGACCCACCCCGTATTAGGCCAGCGGGCCAACTGCATTGGTCTGTCCTGAAAGAATAACTCGAGACCCGCGGGATGCACGGGTCGGCCAAACCCGCGAGGCTTCAACTCGCCAAAGTCCGTGATGCCCTGGCTCTTGAGATCGGCCCTCACTATCTTGTCCCGATGTGCCGGGTCTATGCGACTCACGACAGTGCCGTCGTCGATGGGTACAAAACCGGCGACCTCCTTACCGCCAATTATTCGCACTGTCTCGGTCTCATAAGCTTGGTATACTATCGGCGATCCCTCGACACCGCTGTCTTCGGCGGTCAGTTCGAGGGTCTTCGTGAGGGGGTACATCCCGCCGCGCAAGTACACTGTTACGCCTCCGTCGGGCAAGCCCCCATCTTGTTTCAAAAGGCGAATAGTATCCCGCACTTTCTCAAGACTCTTGAACGGACCATCGTCGCGCAGGAAGGTCGCTACCGGAAACCTCCCTGACCAGGAATCACTGCCCGCTGGAGATACATACAAACAGTTCTGCCCAATCTCGGCGAGAGTGCACGTTGGAAGGAACGTGGAGACCGTTGTCAAAATGACTATGTTGAACAAATGGCGCAATCGTCGAACTCCACGGACTTTTGTCAGCGTCGAAGATCAGCAGGCGTACCGCTATTCTATGCGTGTGGGTCGTGCTCGCTCCCCTACCTTCTTGAAGTGCGACAGAGCGCTTTCCCGATCGTCGAAGTCCTTCTCTGTGAATAGAAGGCCGGTCTGACCCACAAGGATTTGGTCACCGTCGATGAGAGGAGTTTCCTGTGTGATCTTCTTGTAGTTGACGAATACGCCGTGTTTGCTCCTCATGTCCAGCGCATAATGCCGATTGGTGTCCTTGTCGAAGCGGATCTGCATGTGTTTTCGCGAGACCATGTTGTCCAGAATCTGGATCGGAACGGCTTCGTCCCGGCCAATCACGTTCGTGCGATGGCCCAGCGGGTAATAGTCACCCGTTTGTTCGCCGCTTGTCACAATGATAGAAGCCATTTTGACCCCTCGAGCAAATAGTGATCAGGTTAGCGTATCAGTTGTCGTGGCCAATATGGTACAAGCCACCCGCAGGAGGGTCAAGCCTCGCTTTTGAAAATGCTAATGGGCCCGCCGCCAAAGTCCAAAGGACCCTCAGGTTTCACCTGGCACTAATCAAGACATCCGCTGTCCAACCAGTACTGGGTCAGGATCGCAAGGTCTGCCACGTCGGCCCTTTGGCTTTTGTCAACGTCGGCCCCGGCACACCAGTTAGGCGGGTAACAGCCGGAATCAAGCCAGCGTTCGGCGAGGATCGCCAGATCGGCATAGCCCACGCTGCCGTTCAAATCCATGTCTGCGCCGCCGCACTTGGCGGTTGCAGTCCAGACAATTGACATTGGCAGCGCAAGATCATGGGACCCCTCCAAAATCTGCGCTTGGACACTGTCGCTGCCGTAGGGGACCTCTGCCAGACATGGGAAGTAGAACGGATACCGTGTCGGGTTGGGATAGGCTGGGATGTCCTCCATACCAAAGCCAACCACCAAGAGATGTCCGGTTGTCGGGTCCTCGGTAATGTCGGTTACGTGCTGCATTCCTTCGATCGTGATGGACCTCTCAGCAGCCAACGCGCCGTCGATGGAGAAACCGTGCACTATGGTCACGTTGAAGTCCGTCGGATTATACTGACCGGATGCCAGATACAGCATATTCGTCGGATCGGACAAGTACATTGCAACGGGATCGGGGATGTAGGTGTCGCTATCTTCTCTGCCCAGGTCCACCCGCTCCGAAGATCCGTCGGGGTAGTATCGCCATAGAATGTCGCTCTCATTGAGATTATGCGCATTGATGACATACACATTTCCGTCTGTATCCACTTCAATCTCTCGCAGGGCATTGCGGTACTGGTTGTCGGCAGGGGGAGGCGGGTCGTCATACAATTGGACTACTTGGTACGGCGGGCTTCCTGAGTCGAGCAGCCGCAGTTTAGCTGCGACAGCGTACGCCTCCGCACCGTCCGGACTAACCACCACGGGAGCTACGTAGACATAGTTACGGTCGAACGCGGCATCCAGAATCGGGCGACCAAAGGAGTCTGAACCTTCACCCTGAATCCCGACGTAGACCGTGGCGAACTTGCCGTAACGGGGTTCACTGGCAAAAGTTGTCTGGCCAGGAGGTACTAGCGCCTCGTCTGTGGCATCCAGCCGGACTACTCCCGATGCAGTATTGACCTGATAAATCTGGCCGTCAGGACCACGCACCAACCTGACGTTGTAGCGGTCCGGCGATGGCGCGAACCATCGCACGTACTGACCGTGGCGGTCGAACACATAAAGTCGGTCTTCCAGCTTGGCTGTGACTCCCAGCGCATCTCTCTTGCCGACTATTAGCACGTCGCTGAGTTCTTCAGGAGCATCGGCAAACAGCATTGGTCCAGCCGAGATCTTGGCGTCTGCTGCTTTGAAGCCGGCAAACTCCGTATCTCCAGTGAGAGGTACTCCTTTGCACAGGTTCTTGCGGTCGTCGGAGCCCAACGTCCAGTCCCACCCGGCTACGTCAAGCGGGTCCACGAAACCGTCGTCGCTAAAGGCACCTTCAAGACACACTCGGCTGCCGCTTCCTCCGCCAAGCTCGGCAGTGCTACCACACTCGCCCACGACCGTCAGGAAGTCAGCTTCACTGACGAAATTGTCCCATGTTATGTCCAGGCAAATCCCGTCACAGTGCACTTCCGGGCCCCAGCTGTCCACCGCAGCGGAGGCTCCACCTGAACTGGCCGCTGCGAACCCTAGCCCTGGAGCTGCAAGGATGGTGCTGGCCTGGAGCAGCTCTGGCTCAACAAGTTCCAGCTCCATATAACAGCCACTGGTGAAATCCAAAATGTCGGTCGGGACGGTCTTCTCGAAGATGCCGAAACGGCCGCTTCCCGCTCCACCTGGCCGGTCCGGCGGCGGTGCCGGCAGTTCTGCCACAAGAACCTCGTACTCCTGGCTGGCAGGGTCGTCATGGTCCAGCAAGTCAGGCACGTTGGACAGATAAACCAACAACGCAGTACCGGGCTCGGAACTACTGAACAAATACTCGAACCGGATCAGCATCTCGCTCGCACCGGTAAGCGGGAACTCTGCCTTGGCCCGTGCGTAGATCACCTGCCCATAGTCCGGATCACTTGGATCATCGCTTGTCAGGTTGCGTAGCAGCATCATACCACCGGGGTCGAGTTCAGGATCCACCGTTCGCTCAACGTGAATTCGAGACATATTCGGATCCGGAGCAATGAAGTTATTGTTGGTGATTTGCTCGTTAAACTCCTCGTCATCCTCAAATGTGTACTTCTTCAGGGTGTAGCCCAACACTGGTTTGAACGTGACGTGGACTGCGTGATCGGCCTGAATGTTGCTGAGCAAGTACTTAGTGCCCCCGGTCTGCACGGCAAGGCCATCAACGTACCAAGTGTCTACTCCGTAACTGATATCGGGCGTAGCTGAGAACCGCTGATCGAAGCCGCGCAAGATAGTGAATGGACTGTCGGGATGGATCGAACCGTTTGGATCGGATGTAGGTGTAACTGTGAACCGAAGCTGCAGGCCAACGTCGATCAGTTTGGCAAGGATGTTGTTGTCCTCGTCAGCTTCCGGTATGGCTTGCCCGGCATCCGTCCTCACGACCAGATAATAGGCTCCGCTTCGCGTCCCGGGCGTCACAACCGTGGTCAGCGACACACGGTAGCTTTGCAGAGGGCCCAGAGTTTCTTCGTTTTGGTGAGTGGCAAGTAATATCCCGGGATCCTCGAGCGGATCGTTTTGAGCGAGGTACGCTCGATCCATCCAGGGCTGGTAGGCCATGTTCTTTCCCTGGTTCTTGACGGTCCAGGAGACGGTGAATTCCTCTCCGATGATCACTTCATCCGGAGCAGTCACCTCGGTCACGATCAGGTCCGGCAGTGGCCCCCCAATAGCCCCCACGCTCGCTTGAGACATGTCGACTGCGTTGGCAACGTGGGCTTCAGCGCAGTGGAACATAAGATAGGCAGCCAAGCATACGGTCACAAGTCGGACAGTACTCATGTTCAGTCTCCTCCACAAAAATGTCGTCCACATTTACCGGGCACACATGGCGCAGAAACATCGATGCACGGTCCACAGAGACCCAGGGAAGCGGTTTGGGCAGTGCTTGTTCCGGCCGGTGTCTCGCAAGGAACCTCGCCCACGGCCACTGTCCGATGGAAGCTCTGTAAACCGACCAGTGAGAACGGCCAGCTTCTTGTGTCCATCATGTCTTTCCTTCCCCAACGTTGTGCACGGAACCACACACCATCCGCTGGGCCAATTCTGCAATACCCCCTCAACCTGATTCAACTCCTTCGACGCTTTGCTCGTGCTTGTGTCGCTTGACGTCAACTCTACACGCATAGAGCAGGGCCTCACGGTTAGATGCGCTCGGCGCACTGCTGTCTGATTCCTACTCTGATCCCGTGAGCAAGCCGAAGCAGGCACGTCACAGGCCGCCACACCGCCACTCGCACTAGCGCCAGGGCCGTTGAGAGTCTTCCACGTCCTTCACTCGCAAGTGAGACGTCTCCAAGCGGTATTATCCACACATACTCCGTCGCTATTATAGTATCCCTTGCTAAAGACTCCAATAGAAATCCGCCAAAGCGGCAGATTTTGTCACCAAGGCGACATTCTTTTCGTCACGGTCCTTGAACTTCATATGCTAAGGCGTTGAGTTCCTCAAATGGGAGAATAGTGTATTCGTCGGCAACATAGATTCCTTTGCGGATATTGAGAAAGCTGCAGTGACTGTCCAAGAACGCCATGTTATGGCAATCTACTCGGCCGTGCCATTCCGCCAACTCTTTCCATTCTTGATTCGGATGGGGGGCCGGTTTCCACTGATTGATCCACCCGTAGTCGCCGATGAGAAGTAAACGAGCGGGATTGCTTATTATGCTGCGATGGAGGTATGGCAATCGTATGCTGATCTCCTCATCAAGAGGCTGTGTCTTCTCGCTGAACGGATAGCAGCTGTCCTGACCGATCAGAAAGATATTGGTGTTGTAGCTGGTTCCCCAGTGAATGTAAACCCTAGTCCGCACCGCGTAGCCGGGTGTACCGCCACGGTCGGCGGGGCAACAGAAGACCTTGGCACTGTTCTCTGTCTCCAATTCTGGGGCCAGGTTCAGGTAGCGGTTGAGTGGACGTGGGTATGAGCTGCTCTGGTCTGGGTTCCAGGTTCCGTTCCAGCCTCCGTACAGAAGGTTGGCATTGACCGCTTGGTAGAAACGCCCGTCGTTGTCGTCAAGATACATATTCGACGCAACTGCAATCTGTTTGAGATTGCTTTGGCACCCCATGCGTTTGGCGATCGCCCTGGCCATACGGAGAGACGGCAAGAAAATTGCCAACAACACAGCGATCGCCGCCACGACAACGAGTAGCTCTATCAGCGTGAATCCTCTTCGTTGACCGTTTGTCTTATTGCATTGAGGCACTCGGTGTCCTCCCGTATATGGGCTTGGCGCTGGGTGTCCAAAAAATGCGAAGTTGGAGATCCAACGCCACTGATTCTCATGGTCACTCGGACATAGGTTTTGGCTGTATACCCGTCTGCCTTAATTGGCCGCCCGTGGTCAACTGATGAAGCCTGGCCTTGACAAAGTCTTCAAGCCAACTGTCAACGGGTGTATTGCATAGCCTTGATTGTCTGATGGCCTCGGAGCTGCTCTGGTAGGCTGCCAAAGCGGCCTTGCCGTCACCGTCTCTGAGATGATGCTCACCTATGACAAAATCGGCAAATCCTGTGTAGTCATCCGCGAGTGACTTGCGAAAACCAGCCTCTTTTTCGACCACAGCATCGGGGCTCAGCAAAAACTGAATGGCCTTTCTTTCCTTCGAGACACTAATAAACTGACTGGCTTTCGTTACCGCATCTCTGTTGTTTCCGCTGTGCCAGGCTCGCAGAAAACCCGTAAAGAGCATTCGCCGAGTTAACGTGGGGACCCTGGCCGCTTCTTTGGCCCACTGTTCTGCAATAACGTTCGATTCTTTTTGAGCCTGTCTTGCAGTCATGTACATGTCGAAACTTACGTAGGCGAAGCCCAGAATAATCAAAAGCAGTAGCGCTGCGACCGTGCTGGTGTACCTATGCCGAGCGATGATCTTGCGCAGCAGGTACGTTGTGCTTACACATTTGACACGAATGGGACGGCCATCGAGCCAGTGTTCAATATCACTTCGCAGATCGGCGGCGGAGTGGTATCTGTCTGATGGCTTCTTGGCAAGGGCCGTGAGTAGGATGGCCTCCATGTCCGAGTCGAACTTTCGAATGATGGCCCTCGGCCTAACCGGTTCAGCCTCCTGAATGTTCTTCAAGACATCCAGAGTTGAGCCGGTGACATCATAAGGATGCTGACCTACCAGCATGCGGTAAAGTATAACGCCCAGCGAATACACGTCTGTGCGGACATCGATCAGACCGGGCTTTCCGGCGGCCTGCTCAGGCGACATGGTGGCAAGTGACCCTGCCCATTGTCCCGTCATAGTCGCCACCGGCTCCTTTGCAGACTGCTCACCTATGCCAACCGCCTTTGCCAATCCGAAGTCCAGTATGTGTGGCTCACCACGTTCGTCCACAAGGATGTTGGCAAACTTCAGGTCCCGATGAATTACTCCCTGCTGGTGGGCATAGCTCACAGCCGAACAGATCTTGTCGAAAAGCAAGACTTTTTCGCGGAAAGACAGCTCCTTCAGACGCACATGTCTGTCGAGTGTGTGGCCCTGGACATACTGCATTACAAAGTAGTATTGATGGTGGACGATACCGCTGTCGCGGATACTAACGACATTGGGGTGGTCGAGCGCCGCGATAAGCTCGGCCTCCCTTTCAAAATAGTAGCGCGCCCGAGCTGAACCCAGCAACGTGGGCAGCAGCACCTTAATTGCGACCTTGGTCTTTGTTGCCGTGTGGCGGGCCTTGTATACTACGGCCTGACCGCCCCGGGGCATCTCCTCCAGTATCTCGTAACCCTCAATCATCGACTCCAGGGACTTCCAGTAGTCCGGTTTGTCGGATGGGACCGCAGTAATCGGCGGGAGTGATTCAGTGGTACGTTCATCCCGTTTTGTAGGGATTGCCTGGGTGGGATGCTCGTCTCGATCTGTGCTTGGTTCCCCGGGCATCAGATTCGCAGTTCTGTCGCCACCCTCTATGGATTCAGCCGGAAAGGCGATGGTGATGTTCGACCGGGTGGACTCTATTCGCTGCTGGCAGCTCACACAATCGGCGATGTGAGTCTCTACGCTCTGTTTTTCATCGGCTGAACACCGTTCGCTTGCATATCTTTCTACCAGCTCTTGAGTTAGGCAAAGGCTCATATTACCATATTTCGAAGGAGGCGCGGCAACGTTCGATGACGTCGAGTCGGTCGGCGAGATCCTCTGTGCACAGTTGGCCGAAAGCGACAAGGCGTGTCTGGGAAGTCACCAAAGCGTAAAACAATCTCTCCGCTCACCGTTCAATCCTCACAAATCTTCCGACCCGCACACTCTGTAACTAATCTGGCGCCCTCATCCGCCGACCAAACTACAGTCATGCTACCATAGCAAATCGCTTTTTGTCAAGCAAAAACCTGACTCCAGATACCCCTGACCTGAACCAGCCGGAGCCAGCCCAATGGCAGGAAGCTCACAAAAGACTTGTCGAGTCTCTTGATTTCATGTACCCTAAATGCTGGTTTTCGCCGCGCGGCTGGTTTCCTGAACGAGCCTTCTTGACCGGAAGAAGCCTGCCGCAGGGTCAGCCGGTTGGTTTAGCTGGAGGAACAAAGATGGCTGAGGCAAAGTTGATCGTTTCCGGACCGGAGGACACTCATGAGGTGGTGGTAGATCCCAAGGGGGTGACCTTGGGGCGAGGCTCAGATTGCGATATCGTACTCAACCATGCCGGTGTGTCACGCGTTCATTCCAGGATTTCGCAGGATGCTTTCGGTCGTTGGATTGTCGAAGACCTTGGCAGTCAAAATGGCGTTCTTGTCGATGGTCAGCGGATCAAAGCACAGGCAGTGCTTCCCGGCCAGAAAATCAGCATACGTCCGTTCACGCTTTCACTGTTGCAGGAATCCGACCAACAGATAATTCCGGGAACGTCAATCCGGACGACAATGCCCATCGTTGATAAAGGCGTGGATGAGGACATAGTCTCCTATAGAGCGGACAAAGCTGCGGTGCTTTCCCCCGACCTGATGCAGAACCTCAACGAGCTGACGAGCAGTCTACTGAAGTTATCGAGCCCTTCGGAACTGTATTTTGAGGCGTGCAAATGTCTGGCCAAAATGCTGGACACGCTCGTTGCAATCGTGAGACTGCCCTGTGGTGCCGAAAGACTGCCAAAGTCCCTCGACATCATCGCCTGTCACTTCGGGGCGGATACAATCGATGCCAACGTTCTGCAGACAGCTTACCTGCATTTTTCCAAGCGGGCACTTGACGCGGTCAGGTCGGCTGACGCTCCTGTGATGGCGAGCAGCAAGTCTGGCTCCGAAAGAAATCTGGGATTGACAATTGTCGACGAACACAAGCCACACGTTGTCTTTGCTGCGCGGGTAAATGACTTGGGCGAAAGTGTGGACGCGTTATATATAGACATTGCGGAGAGCAGGTCGCCAAAAGAAATGTTCGACTTTGTGGAGGCGGTCGCTCGACAGGTCAATTTTGCCCAGAAGAACCTTTTCCTTGCTGAGCTGAAGAAACAGGAAGAAGCCCTTAGGCAGGCCAATACTCAACTCCTGCAGAAGGACCGCATAAAGGATGAGTACGTCTCGCGAGTCACACACGACATCAAGGGCCATCTGGCTGCAATACAGAGTTGTCTATTCATCGCAGGTGACAAATCATCGGGTTCCCTCAACGACAAACAGGCCGACTTCTTCGGACGGGCTCGCGAGCGAACCGTGCAACTGACCAATTTTGTGAAAGAACTGCTAAGTCTGACTCAGATGAGGCTCAGTGGGGAAATGAACATGGAGGAGTTTTCTTTTCCGGAATCAATATCCAAATCCTTGGCGGCCGTTGCCAGCAGGGCTGAAGATAAGTCGATCACGGTGACCTCGAACATAGATCCATCGGTGGGCAACATCGTCGGCAATGAGTTCTCTATAACCGAAATGTTGAGCAACTTGCTTTTTAATGCTGTCAAATACACTCCCGAGGGCAAATCCGTTCACCTCGAGGCCAAGGCCAGTGGCGACCGTGTGCAGGTTGATGTTTGCGATACAGGAATTGGGATACCCGCGGACGAAATCGGACATGTGTTCGACGAATTCTTCAGGGCCAGTAATGCCAAGAACAGGGAGAAAGACGGCACAGGATTGGGTCTGTCGATAGTCAAACAGATTGTAGATAGACATGGCGGCGAACTCGCCGTGCAGAGCCAGGAAGGCCAGGGGACGACATTTACAGTCACTTTACCCAAGAGTAGCTCGGCCGCGATCTGCTCGTAGAGGCGATCGGGCGTGTCGAGTCGGTTCGCCAACGTGATCGCCGTTGGATCGTAATGGAATTGTTGTGTTCTTGCGGCGGGTATGATATTTTGCCACGGTGTGCTCGACGACATGGCTGTACATAACTGCGTGCTGGAAATGCCGGTGTTGATCTGCTGAGGTGAACAATGGGAAAGGCAAAGATTTTGGTCGCGGATGATGACCAGGATATCAGAGAGTCCCTGCAGGGTATTCTGGAGAGCCGAGAGTACGATGTAGTGACGGCCGCCGACAGAGCCGAAGGGATGAGCAAAATCAAAGCTGAGAAACCGGACCTGATCATACTGGACGTCATGATGTCTACATGGCAGGATGGCTTTGAAATGTCCAGAGAACTCAAGAAGGATCCGGAGTTCAAGGATACGCCTATTCTGATGCTGACGGGAGTCAGAGAGCAAACGGGTATAGATTTCAAGTCGGCTGCGGGTGATCCAGACTGGTTGCCGGTGGATGCGTTTCTTGAAAAGCCTGTGATGCCGGAAGTCCTGCTTGCAGAGGCCGAAAAACTCTTGTCGAAGAAAATCTGAGAGAGACCAATACGTTCAAAATTGCGGGCCGCGTTCAGGGACTGAGTGTGCAACAGCAGAGCCACGCTGCGAAGTCGCTTTCAACAGACCCTATCCGCGGTTCACCAAGGCAATGGCAGAAATATCATCATTCTGGGCCAGCACTTGCCTGAATTCGGCCACACTTCGCCCAATAGACTTCACCACCTCGTCTGCTCTCTGTTTTCCTGAGGCACCGAGCGAATGCGCCAAGCGTTTTACTCCGAACTCTTCGCCCTGAGGCGACTTCGTCTCTGTGATACCGTCGGTGAAGACCAGCAATCCTGCACGTTGTTTGATAGTCCCGGCCTTTGTCTGGAACGTGGCGTTATCTGCGCCGAGTGCAACATCGCTCGACTTGCCGAGAGGCGTTGGAGCCGTCTGTGGCCCGAAGACAATTGGTTGGGGATGCCCTGCGTTGACGTACTCAATGGTCCCTTCCGATGTGTCGAGCAAGCCAAAGAACAGTGTCGCAGACACTTTTTCGGGTGAGTTCTGAGCCAGATGTGAAGCAACGTGCTTGATGACTTCGGACGGCTCGGCACAGAAACTCGTCACGGTTCGCAGGACCGTGCGAAGGCCGACCATAGCCATCGCTGCCGGCAGTCCCTTGCTGTGGAGATCACCAACGGCAAACGCCAACCGGCCGTCACTCAGCACCCACACGTCGCAGTAGTCGCCGCCAACCCACGTAGCGGGATCGTAGAGAAGGCCCAGATCAAAGCCTGACAAATTGGGTGGTACCGCAGGCGCAAGCTTTGACTGAATCTGCCTCGCAAGTGACAACTCGTGGTCAAGCGCATTTGCCTCTGCTTTTGCCTCCATGAGGACAAGGCGCTTCCGTGTTGAGATAATGTCCTGGGAGATCACGTGCAGGAACTCGAATATCTCCTCAGGTCTGGTCCTCGTCCGGTCTTCGATCGGAATGTCGAGATAGAGCAAATCCACTTCCTCTTCGACATCTCCGAGCGGCATACAAATCACCGCTCTGGGGCTGTGTGCGTCAACAAATGTCGATGTCACCTCTTCATCTGGGGAGTATATACTCTTGGCCATCACGGCATGCCCTTCGGATCGGACCTTCTCAAGCACGTGGCCTGAGACACGAAAAGCGAGGCGAGAGGGATAGTAACCCACCACATCACCGGCGGCAGTGTCGTCCGGGCTGTGACCGAAGTGGCACGCGATAATCTCCGGGGATTTGGGCACGGGCTGACTCTTGTCCGGCAACCGCAGAACTATGGCAACCGTCTTTGGCGCTCGGGCCACGAATCTGCAGACTTCGGGATATAATGCTGAGGCGCTCGTCAGTGCCGACAGGCGTCTAGTGATTTCATCAAATTCCCTCGGGCAGGGGCGGGCCGGGGCGTCGTGTTGTTTCCGCTCACCGTAGAAAACCTCGGTCCCGAAGTTCTCCACGACGACGTTGGTTCCCTGCGCCGAGTCATCCCGCTCGATCCTCTGGTCGAGAGATTGTGTGATCGACAGGGAGACAGGGCCAACAACTACCGGCTCTCCGTGCAAAATGGTACTTGTCTCGATGCGTTTGCCGTTTATGAATGTGCCGTTGCTGCTACCCAAGTCCTCCACAACCCACCTGCCAAATGGGTCCTGGAAAATCCTCACATGCTGGCGCGAAATGTCGCTGCTTTCGACAACCACGTCACAACGGGGGCTGCGTCCAACGATCGTCCCTTTTGGATTCAGATCGACCCGTCGGGCGTCACCGTATCCGTATATTGCTAATGTTGCCTTTGCCATATCCGGCTCCTCAACTATGGAAACAACGCCTATGTCACTGCCGATGGCAGCATGCAAAACATGCTACCAGAACACTCCGGCGACCGGAACAGCAGGACCGCTGGGCCCCTGCTCATCCACGTAGATTAGTCTACAACAGAAAAGATGAGAGTCAAGCAATAAGGAGACCTATTGTGACGGCAACAACGATCCCGCGGAGAAACGCTCCGTTATCTCCGGAAACGGCAATTGACTTGTCCACCTCGGATTTGTTATAATCGGGGCAGGTTTGGCCTGCGCGATTTCGTTTGGTCGCGATGCACGCAGGCCCCAAGTCAGTACGGCAGCCGGGGGTCCAAGGCTTTCGTGAGGAAGGAGATAACAGGTGTCCATACGTTTAAGAATCGTCTCGGTCGGCCTCATTGTCGCTGCATCTCTGGCTGGCTCGTCGGAGGCTTTGTGTCCAGTGGGAGATCTCAACGAAGACTGCCGCGTCAGTTTTGCCGATTTGGAGGTTCTCGCCGAGCAATGGCTGGCCCCTCTGACGGACTTAGCCGACCTTGACGGCGACGGTGGTGTCAATGGAACCGACTTCGCAATGATGGCCGAGAACTGGCGCGCAGAAGGAAGCGCCTTAGTCATCAGCGAGTTCATCGCGCTCAACGGCAGCAAGCCGCCGCTGGGCGCGGGCGACCTCCTGGATGAGGACGGTGATTCTTCCGACTGGATTGAGATTCACAATCCGACCGACTCGGTCGCTGATCTCAAGGGTTGGTATCTGACTAACGATGCCGGCGACCTGACCCGGTGGGAACTTCCGTCTGTCCAGATCGGACCCGGCCAGTTCAAGGTTGTCTTCGCCTCGGGCAAGGACCGCGATGATCCGGACGGCGAGTTGCACACCGACTTCAGGCTCACTGGAAGCGACGGCTTGCTTGCCCTCGTTGAGCCCGACGGCAAGACGATTGCGCACAGCTACGAGTACCCGGAGCAATTCGGCGATATTTCCTATGGGCTCAGCAGTGACGCGGCCGGCACGGTTACTGAGACGAAACTTGTGGCGGAGTCCGCACCTGCAACGGCACTGATTCCGACAGACGGTTCGCTTGGTCTGAGTTGGACAGAGCTGGGATTTGACGACTCGCAATGGCTGAAGGGCACCACCGGCGTCGGCTACGACTACGGGGGGCTAATTGGCCTTGATGTTGGCGCTATGAGAAATGTCAATGAGACTGTATACGTCCGCATTCCCTTCAAGGTCAACGATGTCTCGGCTATTGATGAGCTTATCTTGAGGATGAGATACGAAGATGGTTTCGTAGCCTATCTGAACGGTGTTGAGCTGGGCGGGGATAATGCCCCCGCGGCAGATCAGTTGACGTGGAATTCCGGCGCCATCGCCAACCGTCCAGACGATACGGCCGTGAGTTCTCAGGATTTTGACATCTCCCCCTACAGGGACTTGCTCGTTGCGGGTGACAATGTGTTGGCGATTCACGGCTTGAATTACCGCGTGGGTAGTTCGGATTTGTTGGTACTGCCCGAGGTGATCGCCGTCGAGATTGAATCGGTTGATCTTTCCTCGACGATGGAAGGCTACTTTTACGAGCCCACACCCGGTGAGAAAAACGGCGGTGTAGTCGCCATCCTCGGACCGGCTATCCGCAACGTCACGGAGAATCCTCCGCCGCCGGCCTACAATGAGGACCTGACCATCACGGTTGAGGTGACACAAACACTCGATCCGGTCGCTGTGGTAATGCTTGTTTATCGCATCAATTATGACCAGGAAGCCTTCGTGCCGATGCTGGACAACGGAGCGGTCGGCGATGCCGTGGCAGACGACGGCATTTACACGGGTATCATTCCTGCCTTCGTACGCGGTCCCGGTGATATGATCCGCTGGAAGGTTGTCGCATCTGATATCAAGGGCATTGCCTCGATCAACCCTCTCTTTCTTATCAAAGAGGGCAGGAGACAATCACCCCAATACTACGGTACTGTCGTGGTAGACCCGTCAATTCAAACAGCCCTCCCGGTTTTTCAGTACTTCGTCCAGAATGTCAGCGCCGCAGGAGGCCGCACGGGTACCCGGTCTTCCGTGTTCTATCTAGATGAGTTCTACGACAATGTTTTCGTCCGTCTTCGCGGCGGCTTCACGACTCACGGGCGAAAGTTCGAGTTCAACGATGGGCATCATTTTCTCTTCGCTCCAGACATTCCGCGCGTGGATGAAATCAACCTCAACGAGAGGGGAGGCGACCCAACCTATATACGTCAGGTTCTGGGCTGGGAGACGTACGTCAATGCCGGCCAGCCTGGCAGTCTTTCGTTTCCTATGCACATCCGGCGTAACGGTAGCTATCTGGACGTCCGCATTTTCATCGAGCAGCCCGACCGAGACCTGCTTCGCAGAAACGATCTGGACCCCGACGGCGCTCTATACAAAATGTATGACGACTTGCAGGACGGACGAATAGACGGAGAAGGTATCCACAGAAAAAAGACCCGTTTGGATGAGGACTCGAGCGATCTTCTTGCGCTGGCCGCGGGCATAGATACCAGAAATCCCAATCGAAACACATTCTTGTTCGATAATGTCAACATCCCCGCCATGCTTAATTACTGGGCCTCCTCGGTAATCATGCACGAAAACGACCACACCCACAAGAACTATTACGCCTATCGCGACACCTGGGATCTCAGCAATAATCCAGACGGCACGGACGAGTGGATGTTCCTACCCTGGGACAAAGACCTCACGTTCGGCATAAACAACGGAATCGGGGGTGTCATTGCCGATAGGGATTGGCCGGGGGATATACGCTCGCCCAGTCACCCATTCTACGGCTGTTCGGAGCACCAGAAGAACGATCGTCAGTGGAATTGTCTCATCGACGCCCTGCACGATAATCCCGTGATTCGCCAGATGTACCTCCGCCGACTGCGAACTCTGATGGATGATCTGCTCCAGCCGCCGGGCACCCCCACAGCGGAGCTCAAATTCGAAAATAGAATCAACGAATTGCAGGCCCAGCTTGCTATCGAATTGGGTGGCGGCTCTTTCTACAGTAGTGTCAATCAGATCAAGACGCAGTATCTGGCGGTCCGGCGTCAGCACCTGTTTGTCAATCACAGCATCAACAACCCTGGCTACCCCGACAACGCCGGAATCCCTGACGCCCAGCCCGATAGTGTCAGCGTCGATTTCGGAACCATCGAGTTCAACCCTCCGTCCCGCAACCAGGACGAAGAATACATTGAGCTTATCAACCCTAACCCCTTTGCGGTTGACATCTCCGGCTGGAGGCTCGACGATGCAGTAGAGCATGTCTTTCCCCCGGGCACGGTCATTCCTGCCGCGTATGGCCCGCTTCACGTCACGCCGAACGCCGTTGCATTCCGCAATCGCACGAGCTACCCGAGGGGCGGCCAACGACTGCTCGTACAGGGTAACTACAGGGGACATCTCTCCAGTTGGGGCGAAACGATAAACCTGCTCGACAGCAATGGGACTCTGGTGAGCACCATCAGCTACCCGGGCAATCCCAGCGATCAGCAGAGGTATCTGCGTATTACCGAGATCATGTATCATCCGGCCGATCCCGCCCCAGGTGCTCCGTACAATGACGAGGATTATGAATACATAGAACTGAGAAACGTCGGGGCAGGACCGCTTTCGCTGGCTGGTGTGAGACTCACCGAAGGCGTTACCTTCAGCTTCCCAAGCATCAGTTTACCTGCCGGTGATTATGTGGTGGTAGTGAAGAATCAGGCCGCGTTTTCTTCTCGACATACCGTACCGGCCGGCACACAGGTCTTGGGCCCTTACGATGGCCAGCTATCCAACGGCGGAGAAGATGTCAAACTGGAAGACTCGACTAACAGCACGATTCTGCAATTCCGCTACCGAGACGGCTGGTACGATATCACCGATGGTGACGGCTTCTCGCTTACCGTCAAGGATCCGGCCAACACCGATCTCAACGGGTGGGGTGATAAAGCCACGTGGCGTCCCAGCGCTGCCGTAGGCGGCTCACCCGGCACAGATGATACGGGCCAGATTCCCGAGCTGGGCGATGTGGTCATCAACGAAATCCTGGCGCATTCCCACGCGGCTGCACCAGATTGGATCGAGCTGCACAACACGACGGACCATACAATCAACATCGGTGGCTGGTTCCTCAGCGACGATGATGCCGACCTGAGAAAGTATGAAATCGCCGACGGCAAGTCGATCCCCGCGCACGGATATGTTGTCTTTACGGAAGATGTTCACTTCGGTGGCGGAGCGGCCCGCGTGCCCTTCGGTCTAAGTGAGAATGGCGAGACCTTGTACTTGCACTCCGGCCGGGATGGCGAGTTGACCGGCTACAGTGAGCAGGAGAAGTTCGGCGCCTCGCAGACGGGCGTGGCCTTCGGGCGATATGAGAAAAGCACGGGGACATATAATTTTGTTGCGATGAGTGTCAATACGCCCGGCTCAGCCAATGCCTATCCGAAGGTCGGGCC
>CP070675.1:2012837-2015824 GCA_020352215.1 Phycisphaerales bacterium | reverse complement strand
AGTCTTTTGATGATAATCCCTTACCAATACTCTTTCCTCCTCTTGACTTCTTATTTATTGTGACGATTATTATGAGTTTGCTGGCAATCCTCTTTTCTTACGATGCAGTAACCGGGGAGCGCCAGACCGGAACGCTGAGATTGGTGGTGGCCAATTCCGTTTCCAGAGTGACAATTCTTTTTGGCAAATTGATCGGAGGCACTGCAAGTCTGCTGATTCCATTTATCTTGTCACTTCTGGCCGGCGCCTTCTATATATCCATAAATCCGCACATCGAATGGGATAGCTCAGCATGGGCAGAACTTGCCTTCTTAACCGCAGCCTCGAGTACTTTCATTACATTATTTTATCTCCTGGGGCTTATGGTATCTACTTTTTCCCGATATTCGGCTACTTCAATTCTGAATTGTCTTTTCCTTTGGATATTGCTGATTCTGGTCATTCCTAATATGTGCCCCTATATTTCAGCCCAGCTTTATCGTATTCCTTCGATTAAAGAAACTGAAAGGAAGGATTTAGAAATTGAGATTCATTCTCTTAGAGTATTTCGGGAACTTAATAAAGAAGGTGCAAAGAAATTGAAAAGCTATTATGGCGAACTATGGTCTGAATTTGAATCAATGAAATTCGGTGGTCTCCATGATGACGTTGACCCTAAGTATCGAGAAGCAGCCCAGCAGCGAGCAGCCGCCGATCCTGAGTTTAAGGCCATGATGAATGCTTTCGTTGAGGAGGTTGAAAAGGCACGGGAAGAAATGGAACGTATCCGAAATGAATCTGATAAGCTTTGGAAAGACTTGAATACAAAAGCTGCTTTACAAACAAAGCTTGCTAAAAACCTTGCTTGCGTTTCACCTTTTGCAAATTTTGTTTATGTTGCCAGAGATCTGACAGGAACGGGGTTACGCAGTCTGGATTACTTTGTGCGTACAGACAATGAACATAGAAAAGAGCAGTATGGGCCGTATTTAACGAAGAAGTTTCAGGATGCACAGAAAAATGACCCAACAGTTACATATAGCTCTTTTCTTGATATCAGTGACCGGCCGCGTTTTGTGTTCAAAGAGGAGGCGTTGAAAGATAAATTGAATGCAGTACTGCCTTACTGGGGGATACTCGTTTTGTTTAATGTAGTGTTTTTCGTAGTGGCGTTCACAGGATTCCTGCGATACGACGTGCGTTAGGAGGGAAATCTGTCATGATCTGGAAGATCGCCCAAAAAGAGTTTTTGCTGAATCTGATCTCAGCCAGATTCGCCGTTGGTTTTCTGCTTTGTTTGTTCTTGATTCCCTTTACGGTGACAGTGAACATCGATGATTACGCAAATCGAATGCGCGTCTACCGGGCCGATAGGGACAACGCAGAACGCGACCTCCGGGAGGTCCGCGTCTATTCAGAACTGAGGCCCGAGGTCGTCAAGCCGCCGGACGCACTAAGCATCTTTTGTCAGGGCATCAGCGGCAACGTTGGCAATCGTGTCAAAATATGGTTAGGCGAAAAGCCCCTCTTTGCGGCCGGCAATGTCACAGTGCGCAACAATCCCTTGCTGAACTCGTTCTTTTCTATAGATTTCATAGGGATAGTCGCTATCGTGGTGTCCCTACTGGCTCTAATCTTCACATACGACGCTTGCACAAAGGAAAAAGAAGACGGCACACTGAGGCTGCAACTGGCGAACTCGCTCGGCCGGAGCGATGTCCTGCTGGGCAAATTGGCGGGTGTCTGCCTGACACTTCTGCCCATTGTTGTATTCTGCTACTTGTTGAGTTTCTTGTGTGTTCTGATGTCTGAAGAGATCTCGTTTTCGGCGGGCGAATGGGGTCGCATTCTTCTCCTTTTCCTGACGAGCCTGACATATTTTCTGGTTTTCGCATTCATCGGCATATTGGTGTCTACGAGGGTGAAGTCTTCGACAACGAGCATTATTGTTTGTCTTTTCCTCTGGGTATTATTCGTTTTCATCATCCCCAATCTGGCGGTCTACTTAGCTGTTAGTATGAAGAGAATCCGGTCGCTCGACAACCTGAACTACGCCTTGGCCGAGTTGAACAGCGAGTGTTGGCGCAAACGCAACGAATACAACGCGCAGCTCGATCCCCCTGATTGGGGAATGAACTGGAATAATAGTGGGGGGCCGGACGGCAGAAGAATAGTCGGGGGCTGTTCGAAGTCAAAGTTTGAACGTTACCTAAAGGAACACGAGTTCTCCGAGCCATTGCGAATCGACTACGCCGACAAGAAGTGGCCTTTGCAGAGGGCCTACCTGGGCGAGCTGGATGATCAAAGAAAACTGGCAGAAAGAATTGCGTTGGTTTCGCCTTCGGAGACGTTCCGTTTGGTCTGCAGGGCTCTTTGCCGCACCGACGTCGCCTCACAGCATGGGTTCATGGATCGAGTGCGGCGGTATCGAGAGGAGGTCGTCGGCTACTTCGAGGATAAGAAGCTATTCTCATCCTATTTGTACTTCACACCCCATCCGCCCGAAACGTTCAAGACGCCAGACGAAATTGTCCGGATTCGCACGGGCGGCGAGTACAAAACACTGCGGGAATACTGGGCGAGCGGCAGCGGCTTTGCGGGCTTGCGTAAGGTCGAGATTCCGGAATCCGATCCCGGGAGTTATCCGTTTCTTGACGTTTCCGATGTGCCGAGGTTTCAGTGGCAATCCGCTGATCTGATGGCGGATGTCGGCAGTGTTATCACAAAGATCGGCATACTGGTTCTGGCGGGCGTTTCTCTCTTCTGCTTGTCGTTTGTATCGTTTATCAGGTGTGACGTGAGGTGAAAGATGTTGAGGACTATCATCGGCAGGGAGCTTCGAAACAACGTACAGAGTCTTCGTTTCCAAATCGCGTTTGCTCTTGTCCTGGTTGTGTTTGTCGTGGGGACAATTGCATTCTTGAAGAGTCACGATTCGCTTATGCAGGAGTACGCGAGATACGCGAGTAAGCTGACAAATCAACAGAAAAGAACCGCTGAGAGCAATC
>CP070675.1:2006510-2012737 GCA_020352215.1 Phycisphaerales bacterium | reverse complement strand
CCAAGTAGGTCTAAGTATTGGATGGGGCGCAGGTTACCGGGAAACTTTGGATTTGTGGGCAAATAGCCGATCTGAGAGCGGACGGTGACCGCGTTGGGACCGCACGGCTTGCCGAAGACCTCCGCTCGCCCGGCGGTGGGACGCTGCAGTCCCAACAGAAGGCGCAGCATTGTCGTCTTGCCGGCACCATTGGGGCCAAGTAGCCCGAAAACAGAACCCTGCGGCACCTCCAAATTCATGTTGTTGACCGCGATCAGCCGCTGCCCATAGATTTTGGTCAGCTTCTCAGTCCGAATGGCCGGTTCCGTCTTGGGTTCGTGACCCGTGCTTGGTCGCATGGCCATGTGACTTATCTCCAATTGTCAACAACAACCGGACCTCATCCGTTCTGGAGCCAGTCCGGGCAAGATTACCTTTGACCTTGTCATTGTAGGGGAACATTGGCCACGGTCAAGTGGCCCCTGATGCGAGTCTCCCAAGCAACTGGGTTCGCAAGCCCTGCCGGTGAGACAGAATTATGTGGTAATCGTGCAGGATGGGGGCGACAATTGGACAAGGCCAAATCGTCTTGAGCGCACCAGATACGCGTGTACAGCGAACAGGAGCGAAAGGATGAAACGACGAGAATTTATCAAGAGTGCGGCGGCAGGAGCGGCCGCCTTGGCGATGGGGCGATCCGGCCGGGCCTGGGCCGGTGGCACCAGGTACAGGGTTGCGGTGATTGGCAGGACGGGGCGGGGCAACTACGGGCACGGGCTGGATGTGGTGTGGAACGAGATCGAACAGGCGAAGGTCGTGGCTGTCGCGGATGAAGATGCAAAAGGCCGCGCCGCGGCGGCAAAGCGGCTCGGTGCGCCAAGAGCCTATGCGGATTATCGCCGGATGCTTGAGAAGGAGCGGCCGCGAATCGTGAGCGTGGCCCCACGATGGTTGGACTGTCACCGGGATATGGTCCTGGCATGCGCCGAGTTTGGCTGCCACGTTTTTCTTGAAAAACCCATGTGCCAGGACCTGGAGCAGGCCGATGAGATGGTCGCTGCTCTTGAGAGGCGGAACCTGAAGCTGGCCATCGCTCACCAGACCCGCTATGGCCCGGCGATTCAACATGCCAGGCAGATGATCGCGGATGGAACTCTCGGCGATATGCTTGAGCTGCGCGGCCGGGGCAAAGAGGATCGCCGCGGCGGAGGCGAAGACCTGATGGTGCTGGGCACGCACGTCATGGATTTGATGCGCCTGTTCGCACGCAATGCGCAACAGTGCTTCGCTCGCGTTAGAGATGGCGGAAGGCCGGTAACGAAAGCCGAGGTGCGTGACGGGGCCGAAGGCATCGGTCCGCTCGCAGGCGATGAGATTCACGCGATGTATCGGTTCGCCGGGACGACGATTGGCTATTTCTCGACACAACGTGCCAAGCATGGGGCCGCAAAGCGCTTCGGACTGCAGATCTGTGGCACAAAGGGAATACTCACCATGACCACCGGTGCGGTGCCGGAGGTCTGGTTTGTCGAGGACCCCGCATGGCAGCCCGGCCGCAGCAGCGCCCGGTGGAAGCAGATATCCAGCAACGGAATTGACAAGCCGGAGACTCTCAGCGATCCGCGTCACGGCTTGGGCAATCGCCTGATTGCCCTCGATTTGATCCGGGCCATTGAGACCGACACCCAACCGAAGGGCAGCATATATGACGGGCGTGCCGCCCTGGAGATGATATTGGCCGTGTACGAATCGCACCGTCTGAATGCGCCGGTGGCCTTGCCGCTCACGAATCGCAGGCATCCGCTGACCTTGCTGTGAGCCTGCGCGAAACCACAGAATCAATAGTCCAGCAGCAGCCTTATCAAGCGCCCTGTTCTGGGCTTACGCTTCGGCCTTCCCGCCTTCATCAGAACTCGGCGCGTGCGCTCCGCCAGTCTCTCTTACGTCATCCCGCAGAAGCACGCAGAACGCCGCCAGCAACACAGCGGAGATGATCGTCGTGATCATCCAGATCGTGTTCCAGTTGAAGGTCTTCTGCGTGACGTCTCCGACCACCTCAATCGTGGTGTAGATGTCGATTAGCTTGGCGTTGAAAAAGTTGCCCAACAACATCCCTATGCCGAAGCAGATCAGGAATATCAATCCCTGGGCCTGAGCGCGAATCTCCGGAGGCGCCTTTTTGTCAACGTAGACCTGCCCTCCGACGAAGAAGAATCCAAATATGATCCCATGCACAAGGATTGCCACGAAGTACAGGGCCGTCTGGCCGTATAAACCGCCACCCCAAAACGCAAGATAGCGCACGAGAAGGGCGGCAAGGCCTATTACCATGGTCCACTTGACACCCACACGCACAATCGCTATGGGTACGAGCAACATAAGGAACATCTCCACAAACTGTCCCCAGTTCATCGTCGCGGTCACCAGTGTGAATCCCTGATCGTCGAAGAACTGAGAACCGTAGGAGAAGTACATAGTAAACGGGATCATCACGAGCATTGAGAGGACGATGAACGTTGCGAAGTTGAAATCCTTCATCAGCGTCATGGCCCGCAAACCGAGCGCGTCGATGATCGAGGCCTCCTTGCCCTTGGCCGGCGGCGGCGTGTTCGGCAACGTCAGATTGAGGATGGCCGTGGCAAGAGCCGTTGCTGCACCACAGAGAAGTGGTACGGCTGTGCCATCGATCTTTGTATCCCACACCTTCAAGGCCACAAGGCCGAATACGCCCGAAGCAACCCACCCAATCGATCCGAACACGCGAATCTGAGGGAACTTTTCAGAGGGGCAGTTCGACATTGCGATAGCGCTGGTCAGACTCCATGTGGGCATGTAACAGAACATCGCCAGAAGCAGCACAACAAACAACCCCGCCGGACTACTCTGCTTGGCCGCAAGAAAAAACAGCACTACACAGGCGAAGTTGAGCACCGTCAACACCCGCTGGCTCGCAAAGTGCCGATCGGCAATCATGCAGATAATCGGCGAAACCAAACAGCCCAGCGCCATTGAGCTGATGATTGTGGCCTTGTACATGCCCGTGACACCCATGTTACCCAGATACGCCGCCAGCGGGACCCAGAAGACCGCAAACATCAGGTACTGCATAAACATCATGATACTCAGGCGGATTCTAACACTCGTTGGCATCCCATTCATCTCACAGCTCCCTTATCAAAACTCGTTCCATTGTATCGCGAGCCGTCACGCTTTATGGGCGTGCCGCTGTTCATTTGAGACGGTCCCGATGTACATCGGGACGGTTGCTGCGACCGGCTCGCGATTGTCTACTTCAATTCGGTCACCGTGGTCGTGTGCGGTGCACCATGTTTGCAAGGCCCTGTCCATCATTTGTCGGTGCATTATACCCGGAGCGACGTAGTTGACTACGATTACCTGCCTCAGATAGGTCAAATGGGGGCGTTGTAGGGACAAATTCGTGCTTTTTCGACCCCTGCTGGGGGGATTGTGCTGCGGCTCGGGTGAATAAGCGGATGAGATTGCGGCAATAAAAGCTCGCCTGTCTGCGTCCATACGGGGTAGCTCAGAGCGATTGGATGGCTGAATGCTCGATGGAGCAAGTTTGATAGTCTCACTTTTTTGGAGGTCTTTGTTATGAAGAAGTACCTGATTACAGTCAGCCTGGCGTTGGGAGTCCTGGTAGTGGCCTGGACTGCATTTGGGCAGGAAGAAGGCGGGTCGGCACGCCGCCGAGGTGGAGGACCGGGTCAAAATGTCTCTGCCGAAGAACGGGCAAAAATGAGAGAGAGATTTCAGAACATGTCGGAGGAGGAGAGGGAGAAGTTCAGGGCCCAAATGCGTGAAAGGTTTGGGTCGAGACGCCCCCCGATGGGGCGTGAAGATCAGCTCAAGTCAATCAAGGCGATTGAAGAGCAGCTTGCGAAAATGAAAAAAGACATCGAGGCCGGCGGACCGGAAGACCGAACTTCGTTTCAAGACATGTCTGAGGAAGAACGAAGTAAACTGAGAGAGAGGTTTGCGAAAGTCCGCGCCGAGCGAGAGAAAGCGACTCAAGCGATCATGGCAGAACTCGCGAAGCTGCAAGGTCGCAGGCCCCCGGCCGAGGGTGAACGGCTCCTGCTTATAAGCTCCGGCGATCTGAAGCCGATCCAGGAGCTTGCGGTGAAAGAGAAGGCCAAGGAAACGGCCCAACGTCTCGAAAGGCTGATGGCTGGGCGCGGCCGAATGAGATTTGGCCCGAGGCAACCGGGGGCCGCACCAAGGGCCAGGTAGCAGACAGAACGTTGATGATTCCGGCGGGGAAACGCCGGAGTGTACAGCAGACGAATTGCATAGAATAGCAAGCCGGTGCCGGTCATCATATTCCCGTAGCACGTGTACGATGACCCGCCACCGGCCTTGCTCTATCAGATGGGCGGAGTCTTCCTCCCAAGTCACACGATTAGGATCTGGGCTAGGCTAACAAGCCATCCAGACTTTGCGCGTCGCGTATGGGCCCCGTCCTTACCGCCGATCACGAAGGTGGCGTGTAACTATCCGATGAGTGACAGACCATGGCTATGGGGCCGGTCTCTCTTAGCGAGGTCCTTTCCGGCCCGACCGGGCGAGGGATGTGCAGTCTTCGAAGGCTTTCGTGCTCTTGTCACTTTCTCTTGTCCGGGGGTCCTCTAATTTGCCTTGACATTGTCCGCTATAACAGGTAGGCTATGTCTTAAGAAAAGAGGTGGGGAGATTATGCAGCCTCCCTGTCGGTGCTTTCCCGGACACAACACGCGGCTGTCGTGCCCTCAACGTTGCGAAAGGAGGAGCAAGTGCTATATGGGAAATCGTGGAAATCGCCCCAATTATGCCAATTTTCAAGAATTTCTCAATTAAATAGTCATGGGCTTGCCTTTTTCCCGTTATCAAGGGTAGAGCCTTGCAGTGAAGTGTATAAGCAAGTCGCGGTTACTGCTCATGGTTGAAGAATCGAAAAACCTGCCGGCAGGAGGCAGAAACATGAGGGTCTCCTTGTGCGTATCAATCGCCTTGTGCTTTGTTTTGTTGCCGGGGGTGGCCTTGGCGAGGAACCAGCCGCCGATTGCGGATGCGGGCGGAGATCGGACCGTATCTACGGATCACACCATCACGCTCAAGGGCTCGGCCACTGATCCGGATGGGGATCCTATTGTCACCTGGCAGTGGTCGCTGGATTCACAACCGCCGCGGAGCGATGCCAGCCTGTTCCCAACTTGGAGCGCAAAACCCGTGTTTGTCGCTGACACGGTGGGCGAGTATATCGTTTCGCTGACTGTCTTCGACGGAACGGATTGGGGCCGTCCAGACACGGCCACGATCACGGTCGTCGATAACCAGCCGCCCGTGGCGGATGCGGGCGGGGATCAGAGCACTTTCACGCTCGAGATCATCGTGCTTCTCGGTTCGGCCACGGATCCGGATGGAGATGAGATTGTCGAATGGCAATGGTCCGTGGATTCGCAACCAGCGGGAAGTTATGCCGTAATATCACCAGACTGGACCGCCACGCCGACGTTTTTCGCAGACACGGTGGGCGAGTACATCGTCTCTCTGATCGTCTTCGACGGAACCGATTGGAGTGAGCCGGACACTGTCACGATCACTGTCGTCGATAACCAGCCGCCAGTAGCGGTTGCGACGGCAGATGTGGTGAGCGGCCCGGCTCCGTTGACCGTGCACTTTGATGGCTCCGGCAGCTATGATCCTGAGGGTGGCCCGCTCAGCTATGATTGGTACTTCGGTGATGGCGTCGGCGGTTCGCCGGAACTCTCGCCAACGTACGTCTATAAGAACCCTGGAACATACGAGGCAGAGTTGCTTGTGAGAGACGAGCGGGACCAGGGTGGCATTGACTCTGTCACAATCACGGTCACGTCGCCGGAAAACCAGCCGCCCGTCGCTGATGCGGGTGGGGATCGCAGCATTATCAAGAACGAAACCGCCACGCTCGTGGGCTCGGCGACAGATCCGGATGGGGATGAGATTGTCGAATGGCAATGGTCACTGGATTCGCAACCACCGGGCAGCTTTGTCGACTTGTCGCCTACGTGGTCATCGGCAACCACATTCTCCGCCGATATGGCGGGCGACTATATCGTTTCTCTGATCGTATTCGACGGAACCGATTGGAGCCTCCCAGATACCATCACGATCACGGTCGCCGATAACCAGCCGCCTGTGGCGGTTGTGACGGCGGATGTGGTGACCGGCCCGGTCCCGTTGACCGTGCACTTTGATGGCTCCGGCAG
>CP070675.1:1982826-2006410 GCA_020352215.1 Phycisphaerales bacterium | reverse complement strand
AACGAAGCACCAAAGTAGAACCGAAGGTGCAAGCTTGGTACGCGTTTTGGTACGCGTGGTTCGGCTCACACGACATGTTTTCGTTGCACCACGGGCACAAGTTCCACCAAGTTAGCGGCGGTCTGCAAATCCATGGCAAGTCCATAAAGATGAGAATAGCTCAAAGAGCTTCTTCGGTGCATTTCGCGATCCCGAGATGGTCCTATCGGCGCTTGACACGCGCAGCCTGACTCATTATAGCAACAAATGTGCTTTACGGCATCTCTCCAACGGACACTGAAAAGGCATTTGTTCCTAGGCAGGAATTGACCGTGCGCTGGTAAATTCGCATTCTTACGACCGTTCCGGCTGAAAAGCCCTCAAGCAGTGGAAAGGGACTTGAGCTTCTGAGACGAACTTGAGGTTGTGTTTGCATTGAAGCTCAGCAACGCGGCTGAGCAGGCAAGTAAAATACAGGCTGTGATATCCGAGGTTACAGGCGTTTTCGCCTTTGTGAAGATTTGTAATATCACCCACAACAAAGGCAGGCGAGCCCTTGGTTTACAGAATTGCGGCTTCGTTTATAATCTAGTCGGCAGACTCTTTAGACGCGAAAGGAGAATCGGTAGAAATGAGCAAGCTAAGAATGGTATTTGTGTTGGTGCTGATTGCCACAGTCTTTTCGGTTGGTCTGACGGGGTGCAAAGAGGAAGCTGAACATCCGTCCGGCGAGCATCCGTCGACCGAGCATCCATCCGAGGAGAGTCCGGCCGAGGAGACTCCCACCGAGGAACATCCGGCTGGGGAACACCCGGCTGGGGAGCACCCATCGGGTGAGCATCCGAAATGATGTTCACGCTCTTGAGTTTGGCATGTATTTCAGCGACGAGAGGTTTGCTATGAACTGGGTAGAGGTGATACCAGCAGCGGTTGTGGTCTGCGCTATGTTTGCGGGCTGCAATACGTCGAAGGATGAGAAGCAAAGCACGCCCGACTCTGTGCCGAACGTAGTAACGGAGGATATACAAGCGGGTATCGAAAAGCACATCGAAGAGCAGACTCGCTTGGGTGGCGGATATTTCAGACTTCCCCATGGCGAGACGGAACTGCGACTTAGATTGGTCCGCGTCCACACCGAGTACTTGGCGAACCTGGGTCCGCGCCGCCACTTTGCTTGTGTGGATCTGGCGAACATCGACGGAGACGTCTATGACGTGGACTTCTTTCTTGCCGGCGATCCCGGCGCGATGACCGTCACGGAAACCACGGTCCACAAGGTGAACGGACAACCCTCTTATGTGTGGAAGCAGCGCCGCGATAAGACATGGCACCGTGTCCCCGTGGAGAAAGCACCACCAGAACTGCTTGGGGTGATCACCGGCCGGGACGAGTTCGAGTTTCTGTACCGGGCGATACTGCCGAAGATGAGCGACACTGCCCGCATGTGGATTCCCCTGCCGAGCACGGATTCCTTCCAGACGGTCGACGCGACGTCCATCGAAGCACCGGGGCAGTGGCAAGTACTGGACGAGCACGAACACGGAAACCGCGTACTTTTCCTAACGCTTGGCCCGCAAGATAGCGGAAAGACCGTCGCGGTCAAGTCTCAGGTGCGGCGCCTTGAGAAAGGCGTATATGCAGCGGAGACGCCGGTCCCCTCACAATACCTTGATCCGGAGCACCTTGTGCCCGCCGATGAGCGATTCCGCAGCATTGCCGAGGAGGTTGTCGAGGGTAAGATGGGCGACCTCGCGCGCGCACGCGCCCTTTATGATCATGTCATAGACCGCATGCGCTACATGAAGTTCGGCACCGGCTGGGGAAAAGGCGATGCCGTCTATGCCTGCGATGCGCGCACCGGCAACTGCACGGACTTTCATTCCTACTTCATTGCCTTGGCCAGGGCCATTGGCATCCCTGCGCGTTTCGCCATTGGTGCGGCAATTCCTTCGGAAAGGAATGAAGGCGGGATAGATGGCTATCATTGCTGGGCGGAGTTCTACACGGACGGTAGGTGGTGGCCCGTTGACATCAGCGAAGGTGACAAGTGTTCCAGCCTATCTACGTATTACTTTGGCCACCATCCGGCGAACCGCATCGAGCTCAGCCGAGGCCGTGACCTCGTGCTTGAACCGGGCCCGGCTTCGGGCCCAATCAATTTCCTCGCCTACCCCGTTTTGGAGGTAGGCGGCAAGCCAACAAGGGTCAAAGTCGAGTTCTCCTTCAAGCGAAACACTTCTAGCAAGGCGTAACGTCCGCAGAGTATGAGAGAACGCCAGAGGTAACAGGGCAGATGAACTATATAGTAAACGTCGCAGTTGGCCGCTATATCGCCAGAGAGAGCGATCAAATATTCACGGGCATCCAAGTGATTTGGACTTAGAATTACAGGCTAATCTCCTTGACTTTCCTGAGAAGAGATGGGATAATATCCAACAAGTCCAGGATTGATGCGGAATCTGCCCCCATTGTATCCCCCGGTCCAAGCGGTAGGGGGTAGGCCATCACGAAACGATCTTACCGACAGCCCAGTTCTTGCCTTACGAATGACGCTTGGAGCCAACGCCCGAGGGGGCCAGGTGGACCTAAGATATCCCGACCCAAGCGGTTACAGCTTGGGGAGCTCTTAATTGTCTACTGGGAGGTCCGGGCCATCAAGGCAACTGACGGGCTAGCCACCAGGGCTCCCTGAACCACAGACACCCGTAAGCACGCCTATACGTGTCGTTGCCAAGATCGAGTGGCATGCAGGCGCACTCTTTCCAAGGATCGGCTTCATTGTGACGAATCTTCGTTGGAAATCCAGCAACGTGGTGAAGTTCTATAACAAGCGAGCAGTGGCTCGATCTACCCTTGTCAGATTTGAAGGCTGATCTGGCGCGAAGCAAATCTGGCGACTTGGTTTTCGCCGGAGATACCTACTCGACCAATCTGCCCGTAAGCCAGGGTTCTTTCCAGGAAGATTACCACGGCGCTGGTGACGCGTACGTCGTCCGATTCAGCCCAAGCAGGCTTCCCCCGGGTGACGTCCGCGATGACGACGTGGTGAACTGCTTCGACGTATCGGCGATGGCCGATATGTGGCTCGCCCTCGTAAACCCCGACGCCGATCTGACTGGCGACAAACGCACCGACCTGCGAGACTACTCCGTCATCGCGAAGAACTGGCGCCGATACTACATACCCTCAGGCCCCTCCCGCCAAGAAAGACGACTTGCACAGCACCAGACTGCGATGCGCACGCAAGACCCGGACTCAGCTGCCTATCACTGGTGCTCTGATGGGTCTACGTAGACCAGATAATACTCTTGGCCGCCGGATCGAGCTTCCCTATGAAGATATCTCCTCTGGGCCAGTCGGTTTGATTGTCATTGTAAGTCGGTTCCCAAGACGAGTCAGTTATCGGCAGATCCCACGATCCGGTTGTTATGGCGGCGTGGACGTAGCCGTCGTCATCCACGCATATGTCACGCATAGTTTCTCCGTCCGTCGCTCCTCCGAAAAAACTGCTGACGTCAAGCACTGCTTCTGCTTTAAGCTGTACTGCCAGGCCTCTTGTTATGAGCAACCACAACGTTAGGCAGTATATGACACGTAGACGTTCGCATGCTCCGTGGCTTGCTGCACTTCGGTCGTCCGGTTTCGCCATGTGTATCTGTCCTCTTGAGTATAGCGTTGGCCAACGGATTCTTTTCAGAAAGACCTTTGCCGCCCCCAACCAAAGGCATTGCGCATTGTTCTATCCTTCCTCATCCCCTATGGAGATACACAGTAGCAGCCCTGATCGGACCTTTGCAATGTATGCCGTACACAAACACTCCTGCGCTTCTCAATGCGATATTGTGACCTGGCATTTCGCGTACGGCTTGATTAATGGTTCTCGTGCACACGCTACGCTTCGTGGTACCAGAGTACCCCATCCGATGTCAATAATGCCGGCAATTCAGTGGCGTTGACTCGGCTCTCAGAGCCCCATGGCACTAAGACTTTCCCTCCTATGTTGAAAAGGATGTCTTGGCCCTCGCTAACAGCTCACGCTTTCATGGAAGCAAGACATCTGGACAAAGTGATTCGCTGGTGGGACTGGTCCGAACACTTCTGATAGATTGGTGGCAATATATGCCCTCGAATAGGGCTAAGGGCAGAGTTGCACGGGCCTCTTTGCCTTTGCTACCCCATTTTCCTATGACCTTGCCGCTGTCATCACACTAATAGAGGCTGCTGTCCTTCTTGGCCGTTATGTACGTATTGCGCTTGTTGTCACTCGTTGACCGTCACTGTGATAGGGATATCCTGCCGCAGAAACTCACACGTCCCCCCCCACGCCTTCGCAGACGTAGTAGAAGGCGTAAGCAATCAGTTTAGATGGGCCGCTTGCGTCGACCGAAGTTCGGACCTCGAACTCAAGGTGCCGCGGCTCGGAAGTCTCTGGCTGGTCGCCTTGCGGTGCGATCAGCAGCCGAGGCTCCGCCTTCCAGCCGGGAGGTGGATCACACCAGAGCTTCAACGGCTCAGCTTCATTGTTCCAACGGGCTTTCCGCCCTTTGTTTGGACGAAGTGTCACGTGGACGCGAACCATCCCTTCAGGCTTCACCTGCGGCGGGACCACCGTCACTTCAGTCGGGATCAGGTGCTGTACGTCGTGAAGAACCCGGCCCTGAGGATCCGGTGGCTCAACGTCGCGAGCCTCTGCGTCAAAGCTGTAAACCGGACCAGCCATTTCGGAACCTGTGGGCAAGACCCTCAGCTCAATGGGTTGGTCACCCCGCTCTCTGACGTCGCGGACGGCCGTCTCCACCCAATCGTAGAACGGGTACGGCTTGGTCAGTCGCGGGCCGTACTGCTCAATGCGCCGTCGCCAAATGTATTGGTTGGATTCAATCATTCGGGCCTTGGTCCAATGGTCTACGGCCGTTTGGAAGTCTGTGGGCTCCCGCCGCTGGGATTCGTAGCGAATGCGATAGCAGACTCCCAAGCGACAATGTGCATCACCGTCGTTTGGGTTGACTCGAAGCGCCCGCGTGTAGGCGTCGATGGCATCATTGACTCTCCTGAGTCCTCCCCACAGCACCAAAGCGTCGCCCAGCTCGCGCCACGCCTCAAAGGAGCGACCTTGTTCAGCCCGGCGACTCAGGGCCACCAAGTCGGGCCGTGTGACCTTCCCAGGTTTCCCGTCCGGTTCCGAGCCTTCGGGGGCAAACACTTTTTCGAGGAACTCCACCTCAAACGTCTTCAGATCGGGTCGAAGGCTGCGGACGATGCCATACTCATCGATGGCCACCTCGATCGGAACCCCCCTCACCTGCATCACGCTAATCGGATCGTGCAGGATTGGCCAATTCAACTGGTGCCACTGTGCAAAGAGTCGGCAGCGGTTGGGATGCTGTTCTTGCGCGATCCCGAGCACAACGAGCTTCTCTTCTTGAATCCACTCTTGCACCCTGGCATTCCAGACCGGCACGGCCTGGCGACAGCCTCTTCACCAAGAGGCGAAGTGGATCAGGAGCACTTTCCGGCCACGAAACTGTGACAGCGATACAGGCGTGCGATCCGCGATGTTGGGCAAGGTGAAATCTGGGTGGGGTCGGCCCACACGCGGTGAATAGCCGCCGGCGCGAGACGGCGCGGCAAAAAAACAAAAGCATCCGCAAGTCAACGTCAGCAGGTTCAGGTTTCGCATCCTCTACCTCGCATTCAAAGCGGGATTTGCCATTTCACATTAGTCCAGCCATATTCGTATACTCTTTCTGTTCATCAAAATACCAAATCTGTTTCGACAAAGCCACCATACGGAACGACCGTTAGCGAGTCAGGGGCTTCCAGTATGGGTCTCCCGCACAAGCCAAGTCCCGGCAGTCGCGGGTCCGGGCGGGGTGGCTGGCGCTGTGAGTGATCGAGACGGAACCATCTTTTTAGATCGATTCGGAACTATGTCCATATAAGATTGAGTCCTGTTGCCACAAGAAATCTTCTCTGAGGCATCCTTGTTACGACATTTCAGCCAGTGTTCGTAGCTTATCTGAACAGCTTCTGGGCTTTGCGATACAATCATAATAGACATCGTAAATCTGCCTATGTCATGGTCAATCGTAGCAACCGACCCACAAGATGTTAGAAATCAATCTGTAATCGCATCATCAGTATGTCCGCATTGCCCACGGCGTCCTTGTCAGCATGCACATAGTTCCACATCATCCGCATGTTTGGATTGAGATGCCAATTCAGACCTGCTGTTATGTTGCTCAATTTGCCTCCAGGGGTAGGGCTGTCGTTGAGATCAAGCGCCGAATACCTTGCCGCAATCTCCCAGGCGCCTCGCCCGCCTTTGCTGAAGCCGAAGTTCTCCTTGGGTTTGACCCTGTCGAACGCGCCTGCTGATGGCTTATATTTTCGATGTTCGCCGGTCAGGAAGTAACTTGCCTGGATGTAATACCCGTCGAAATTCGCTTGACTCGCGACCTCGGCATTGGCAAAAACATACTCACCCTGTATCGACAGGGGACCCGCGACCCAGGCGGCTTCAAGCCCCACCAAGTCTGCCGAAGTGCTCGCGAAGGTACCGGTGTCGACAAACCTGTCAAACAAGTGTGCCTCAGGTCTGGACCTGAACCTCCTCGGTCCGCCGCTCCTATGGCTATAGGAGGCTCCAACGTGCACGAGTGAGGCTCCATCATTCTCGTTGCGCGGCAGAAAGGTAAGACGACCTGTGAAATTGTACGCCCCGTCAGCTTGTCCTTCGCCGTAGTCATCAGTATCTCGAAATACACCGGCCGCCCAAGTCATCCTCGGAGGGGAGGCTGCAAGGGCACTGCCGTACAGCATCACACCTGTGTTGCGGCTTGGTGCAAAAGCCTCCATTGGCAACGCCCTTTCAAGGAAGGTGATGTATTTGCTGCTTGTCAGCTCCTCAAGGCCAAAAGGCTCTTTGAAGTGACCCGCCCTGATACTTCCAACTGGAAAATCTTTGAGACCAAGGTAGGCGTCTTTCAAATCGGCGTCCCCACCCGCAAAGTCAAACTGCAGCTTGTATTCCACGTTGCCGTAGATTTGGCCACTTGTATACAGACGAGCCCGCCTGAATTCGGTCCCATCCTCTTGGTTGCCAACGTCTGCTCTGAGAGCAGCGTCTTCACTCATCCACGCCCAGTCGTTCATGATTCTGCCGCCAAACTTCAGCGTAAAATTCTTATCCTCGGTTTCATAACGTAGCCCGTCTTTCCAAAAGGCACGGAAATCTGTTGGCGCTGGGGTCGGACTCGCCGCCTCAGCCCAAGCATTCAAAGAGACTATCATCACGAACACGATTGCAGTAAACGATAGCTTTCCAAGCATGTTGATTTGTCGCTCCATTGTTTAAATCTCCTTTCTTAAATCGGCCTTGCCTTTCTGCGGTGTACTCGAACACCAATTTCATCCCAAAGAGCACTTTGGCGCCTCGGCTGCAGCGTAGCAGCCCTCTGAGACTGTCGTTCGTTTCCTGTTATGTCTGGGGCTCGCTCCCAAATAGCGTGTTTGATGGTTTGTCGGCTTATGCCCACCCGTTTGTCTTGAGCCAACTCGTCACCGATTGTCAATATGGCCACGCTAATCATTGCTGCTAACCACTCCAATAGTGTCGCCAACGCTTATTGAGCCCTCCTTGGTCACCTTCGCAAACACTCCTTCTCGGGGCATGACACAGTCACCCACTTGATTGTAAATCTGGCAACGGCTATGGCATTTCTTTCCAAACTGTGTTAGCTCGAGTTCAACCGTTGGGCCAAGCCTGAGCTTTGTGCCTAGCCCCAACATGGAGAAGTCAAGGTCTTCCGTGGTGATGTTTTCAGCAAAGTCGCCTGGACGGACGTCAGCACCTTTGGCCACCATTTTGGCGATGGATTCAACGGCGAGCAAACTGACCTGCCTGTGCCAGTCCCCGGCATGAGCGTCTCCGACGATGCCGAAGTCGCATTTGAACTCGGCCTTGTCCACATTGGCCTTTTGCGTTCCCTTCTTCTCGGAAATCGATATGGCCTTAATCTTGCCTTTCGTAGTCCCCACTCTTGCCTCCCGTTTTGCTCAAAAGCATGACCTCGCCTATTACCATGTCCTTGCCGACGTACTTGAGCATGTCGTAGATGGTCAAACAGGCCACACTAACTGCGGTCAGGGCCTCCATTTCCACTCCTGTTTTGCCCGATGACTTGACTGTTGCAGTTACCGTGATGGATCCTTCACGCTTGTCCTCGGCGAGTTCAACATCCAGTGATTCTATCATTACAGGATGGCACATGGGGATCAGAGTAGGCGTTGATTTTGCTGCATGCAGCGCTGCCACCTTCGCTGTGGCGGGTACGTTGCCTTTGGCGCATGTTCCTGATCTAGCAAGCTCAAAGGCTCTGCTGCCAAGCACTATCTTACCTGTTGCTTGCGCCGTCCTTACAGTTGAATCCTTTGCACTGACGTCAACCATGTCACCACGTTCTGCCATAACAGTTAACCCCCAACCTTGCGCATGGAAAACCCTCTTACAAGGGAGTCTGGTCTTGTAAAGGTGTGCTTGCACCCTATAGCCCTTGCTAGGATGTTTCGGATCTGCCCGTCGGATGTGCCGTTCCTCATGACCTGTCCTATATCACACGTGTAGTCCGAATACAAACATGGCCTGATCTTGCCATCGCTGCTAATCCGAATCCGGTTGCACGAGCGGCAAAACCTTGTACTTCTGCCGGCAATGAAACCGATTGCCCCAATAGCTCCCCCGATTTTCAAGTACAACGCAGGCCCGTTGCTCGGGCGGACAGTGGCGCGCGAGAGAGGCCCATAAGCACGTTCGATAACGCTTCGAATCTCGCGGCAGGGCACGTAATCGTCGGCTGCCGGGGTCCCCTCGCTTGTCTGGCAGTACTCGATAAACCTGACCGTTACTGGGACGTCGATGCTTATCTTGGCAAAGGCTAGAATCTGGGAATGATTGACTCCCCTTAGAATTACGGCATTGATCTTCACCGGCTGCAAGCCAACTTCCAGCGCTTTGTGAATACCTTCGACCACTCTCGAGAGCACATCACGACCGGTAATCTGTTTGTAGTTATCCGCTTCTAGCGAATCGACGCTAATGTTGACACGGTCCAGTCCTGCCGCCTTGAGTTCGCCGGCCATCTGTTTAAGCCTAACGCCATTTGTTGTCAGTGTCAGCTCTCTGATGCGCTCAATCGCAGCTAGTCTGGTAACCAACAGCGGCAGGTCCCTTCGCAGCAAGGGTTCACCACCTGTGAGCCGAACGTTCTCAATGCCACAATCGGCAAAAAGGCGAACGATGCGATGAATTTCGTCAAACGTGAGAACCTCGTCGTCTTGTACGAAATCGCGGTCCCTCGCGGGGTGGCAGTACACACAGCTAAGATTGCATCTGTCGGTAACAGAGATTCTCAGGCAGTTCACGCGCATGAAACCGTAGCTCCCGGAGTCACCCATAACTCAGATTAACACAACCCAAACCGTGGTTCCCTCTGGAATCTCGGCTACGCCTATGTCTAGACTAATCAACCCGTGGGCGTCAGCCAACGCACGGATGTCTGCCGAGCCGTGGTACTCTACGGGTTCAGCTCTTAAGTCATCCATGATCACCACAGGGATCCAGCTTCGTCTTTCTGTCTTTCTTCTGCTTACCTTTGTGGCCAACGACACGCGAACACGTGGGGGTCTGTAGTCATGGCCCATGAGTCTGTACATGAAAGGCTTCACCAACAGCTCAAAGACGACGAAACTCGAAACCGGGTTACCTGGCAGGCCAAAGCAGTAGACATCATCCCACACACCGAACACCGTGGGTTTTCCCGGCTTGATAGCTATCTTGCGGAAAAGCACATTAATGCCGATCTGTGTCATAACATCAGGCACAAAATCATAGTCGCCAGCAGATACGCCCCCCGACAGAATGACTACATCGTTTTCAGCCATGGCTTCTCGCAGCGCTTTGTCAGTATCTTGCCTGTGGTCGGGAACGATGCCATAGTTGCGCGCCATCCCGCCAATCTGTCCAATCTGGGCCGATAGCTGGTGACTATTGCTTTCTCGGATCTGGGAGTAGCCCGGTTTTTCGTCGGGCTTCACCAGCTCATCTCCGGTGGATAATATTCCCACTTTGGGCTGCTCGGAAACCAGCGGGTGTGTGCAACCAACAGTAGCTAGCGTAGCTATGTGTTGAGGCCTGATACGGGTACCTCCCCGCAGGACGACCTCTCCCGCCCCGATGTCTTCCCCCTTGAGGCAAATGTTGTCGGCCGTTTTGTCACCCACAAAGCGAACAGCGCTTTCCCTCGGAGCATCGGTGTATTCTTTCATGATAACACAATCGGCACCCTGCGGGACCACGGCGCCGGTCATGATCTTCGAGCACTGGTTCGGGCCCACAGTTTCCCTTGGAGCACACCCGGCCCGGATCGTTTCAACGACCAAGAGCTCGCTGGCCAAATCCGTCCGCCGGCAAGCGTAGCCATCCATTGCAGACCTGTCGAACGGGGGCACATCGATGTCGGACGTGACATCTTCAGCCAATATGCGATTGAGGGCCACGGCCAAGTCGACGCGTTCAGAGCCCAACTGTCGCGCGGACGACAAAACCATCTCCAAAGCCTCTTCAAGTGTCAACATCTACGTTTTCCTCAAGGAATTCCTGGTACTCGCCCATCGTGTTGATGTTCTTGAACTGCCTACTCGACAATTCAATGTACTTTACCCTGCACCGGCTCAATGCATCGGCTATCCGGCGCACTCCTAGCTCCAAAGCCTGCTCCATAGCCTCAAGTGCGCTCTTCTTGTAGACTGCAAAAACAGGCTCGTATCTTCCAGTGCCGACTCTTGGAACAACAGCATCGTAGCCGTCCGCCTGCCAGAGCATGGCTCTTACAAGGTCAGTGTCAATTTCAGGTATATCGGAAGCTGTCACAAAATTCACTTTGCTGGTCGAGGCCTTCAGTGCGGAGGCAATACCCATGAGAGGTCCCCTGCCACGTATTCTGTCTTGGATGACAGGCACGTCGAGAAACGAATAGCGATTCTTGTCGTTAGCACTAATGATCATTTGACTAAACCATGGGCTGAGCTGTCTGCAAATATGTTCTATCATCGGTCGTCTGTAGATTGGCAGCATGGCCTTGTCCCGGCCCATCCGAGTGCTGTTGCCGCCCGCCAATATGATCGCCGTTGCCGGGGTCTTTATGGTCCAGCGCCCGCTAACCAATTGAATGTCAATCAGGTCAATATCGAACTCATTGCCTTGGGAGACTACTATTCTATCCACATACTCGGCTACTTCTCTCGCGGATGGTTTCCAGGTCGCTTCCTGCGAACTCCTGATCATGACAAACACTCCAGGCTGGATTTCTCGGCGAGCTCGGTTAGATTCACAGACCGACACCGTATTCTTGCCGAGACGGACGGCCAACTGGTGTATGCCCTCCTCAAGGTGAGTGTTCATTGCTTGAAGCCACAGCACCTTCTTGGCGCCTGCTCTCAGCATCCGTGCGGTATCCGTGTATCCTGAGCATTCTCGTTCGTCAGTAATGCAGTAGGGGCAGGCGGCCGACCTGTTCTTCCCGGTCCCCGTGATGTCTGGGTGGTGACTCTCGTTGACCGAGTCGATTGTACTTATCTTAACCCCGACAACATCAACCTGCGAACAGAATCTCTCAATAAGGGCGCATGTGAATGTGGTCTTACCATCCGCTTTGCACCTCGCCCCCACCATCAGCATCCCAGGGATTTTGATCATCCTCTGTTGGCACTCCTACTCTGCTCGCCTGGAGATTTTCAAGTTTACCGTTTGCACAGAGGAGATGCCCCTGAGCGACTTGACCATCCCAATAACAGTCAGGGAAATAAAGCTCTGGACGAAGTCGTTCAGCTCGATTTCTCTGCCATTGACTTCCAATTCAATATGTGCTGTCGGTTCTTGATTCGGTTGACACGGCATTGCTGCTTTTCCTTCAAGAATCCAGCAGAAGTCCTGTCACGCGCAGGCTTCGGCGTCCTCTCGTACAAATATTGCGGTGATCTGGGCCAAACGTCTGTAAAACGCTGTCTGCGCATTCTTTTGCACATTTTCAGCGAATTCCGGCAGCCATCTGGCTAGATGAGTCTGCAGAAAGGAGTACTGTTTATGTTGATAGCGTTGAACGGTTTGCAGATTTGCGCGACGGACTGCCCACATCTGCTCGGTGGCAAGATAGTGCATAAACTCCAGTTCCACAGCGATATGATCTGGAGCATCTTTGATTGTGATATGCAAACCCTCATTTGCATAACAGTTTCTGACGTCGATGGTAGAATCGCCCATTACCACCTTGCCCTCGAGGTAGACAGAGCCATAAGGAGGGGCAAGAAGCCCGCAGGGCCCGACAAACAGCGCGGCAAAGTCAATTCTCAATGCCTGAAGGTCAAGGGCAGGGGGAACGTGGCAAGTCAGTTCGGCAAAAAGTGGGACGGTCAGCGCAGCGCCGGCAATCTTCTGCATGAGTTCGTCGTCAGGCGGATAGTAACAGTCAGAGAGCAACTTATACCAAGCAGCTCGCTCGCAAACGTTGGCTAAAGTCTTTGTCATTATGCCTTCACAACCTTGACTCTGGTAATTCCGTAAAACGCTGTGGACCCACTCAGCCGATCGTAATCGGCCGGAATTATGACATTGTTATTGCCTCCGCGCGGCACTTTCCCGAATTCCTTGGCGGCGACTCTGCCGTAGGCCCAATGTCCCTGCCCGTAGCATTTTGCAACAGTGCCTGGCCTGGTGCCTTCCCACAGTTTGGCATGACACTCGATCTGGCCGGTCTTGGATATTAGTCTGATTCGGTCGCCGTCTCCGATGCCGAGTTTCTTGGCATCGATGGGATTGAGCTTCGCAACGTCATCCCAGGGTACATCACCAGGATCGAGATCTTTGAGTTCCTGGTACCAAGGACAGTTGGCCGAGCGGCCTTCGCGGTTGAGCCGAGACTTGTAATCAACGTGAATGAGGGGATACTCCTTTTCGTCGCCCCACAAATAGGGCTCTTCGTGGTGAGGGATGAATGCACGTTCGCCTCTTGCCTGATATTTGCACGTTTCAAGGATATCATCGACGGTGGTGCCATGCTTTTCGGCGTGAGCAATGAGGGCAGCTCTGAGCGTTTCGCTGTAGAATTCGAACTTCTTGGTCTTGGTTGCCATGTTGCTCCAGCGTTTTCTGTAGGGGTAGGGATCAGAGTTCCACACGCCGGTCTTTCTGAAGTGTTCCCATCCGGTGAATTTATCACCGCCTTTGTACTCAGCCGGATCCCACAGATGATGTGTCGCGTATTTGAGCGAATATAGGGCGAATTCTCTCTCGTTCGTGGGCCTTTTGCCGGTCTCGGGATCTATGTACTCCTGGTAGTGCCTTAGGAGATTGTCGAAGCCTCTCTCGGCGAGCTTTTCCGCAATGAGCCACGGTATTTCAGTTTCATCGATTTTGACGTCCCAAATGGGCTCAATCACTGGCTCAAGGAGTGTGACGTGCCGATGGGCGTTGCCGATAGCCTTGACATATCCCCACTTCTCGTACATGTGGTGGACAGAAGGCAGGACAATATCACAGAAATGCGTGAACTCAGATGCATGTGTGGTGAGGTGAACGATGAAGGGTATCTTGCTTAACGCCCTTTCCCATCTGTCAGTCTGCGGACATGAGAACGTAAAATTGTTCATGTAACACATAGCGACCTTGATCTCATTGGGGTCTTCGTTCAAGACGCCGTCGGCAGCATTGTTAGTGACCACGGCACTGCCGGGCTTTCCTTCTTTGAGTGCGGGAAAAGCCTTCGTCCCGCGCTGATCTATTTTCTTGTGCGCCTTTCCAGCCTTGGCGATCTCATCCAAGAAAGCGTCGGGGGCGGGGAACTGGAGCGTGTATTCCTTGTTGGCCTTGAGGGTTCCGCCTATATTGTCCACAGAGCCGACAAGCCCGTTCAGAGCATGGGCGGCCATGGCGGTGTATCCACCTCTGACCTGCATCGCGGGCCCGCCACCGACCCAACAGATGGCGTGTGGGGCCGCTCTGCCAAAACCTATGGCGACCTTCCTTATCTGCTCAACAGGCAGCCCGGTCTTTGTTGCTGTCCATTCAGGGGTTTTGTCCTTCAGTTCAAGATTCCACCACTTGACCAAGCCATGCGTGTGTCTTTCTTCAAAATCTTCTTCACTAACCTGTTGCCCTGGGACAAACTTGTTCGCGCCGTCCTTAAAGTCGCCCACGAAATCCTTGTACCACAGGCCCTCGGCGAGAATGATGTGGGCAATGCCGACAGCGAGGGCGCCATCCTGACCCGGCATGATGGGAAGCCACTGTCGTGCCTTGGCGGCAGAGGCGGAAAGTCTGGGATCTACCACGGCGACCTCCGCCCTGTCGATGACATCTCCCCAAACGCTGAGATAATGCGAGACTTGCCTATTGGCTGAGAGGGGATCGGCCCCCCAAAGAATTATGTAGCGGGTGTTCGACACGTCGTACTGCCGGTAATCCCACAACCCTTCTGTGTAATACGGGCCGAATTTTTCGGCCTCAGCGCAAATGGCACTGTGGGAGATATTGTTGGGTGAGCCGATTATCTTGGTCATGCGGTCATAGAGGACATCCCGCATATAAGAATATCGTCCCCTCATGAGCATGTATTTGTAGGTCTCGTTATTCTGGCGCAGATCCATGATTTTGTCGGCTATCGTGTCCAGGGCCTCGTCCCAAGAGATGGGGACAAACCTGGGATCTTCGTTTCTTCCCTTTCTCGGATTTGTCCTCTTCATGGGTGTCTTGATGCGGTCAGGATCATAGACCTGCTGGAGGCTGAGATGACAACGTGCACAACAGTTTCCACGATTGACCTTTGAGTTGGGGTTTCCCCTCACTTTGACGGCTCGACCGTCGACCACATAGACCTGTACGGAACACCATGAAGTGCAGCCTTGGCATGTCGTGGATTTCCACTCGCCGTCGCCTTCTCTCTGGGCAGTCCTTTCGGTTTGCGCAAACGCCCTCAAGGCGGGTTTCAAAGCCGAGCCAAGGGCAGTGGCGGCAGCAGCCACCGCTGCGGTTTTCATAAAGCTCTGGCGGGTTATTCTGTCCTCGCGCTCTTTCATTCTAAAATCCCTTCCTTACACGTCATATCAGGATTCATCACAAATCATCACAGGACTTTCATACGCTTCCCCGGGTATATTCGCTGGCGCCGGCGTTGAAGCTTCTGACATAGAACACTTTAGGTTCGGTTCCGAGGTGCTCTTTCGGTCTCCATGGGCGATACTTCGCCAACAACTTGCTGGCAGCACTGTCGGGATCATTAAGGTCACCCATAACTCTGGCGCGGGAAGGGCAGGAAAGCACACAATGAGGCAGCAGGCCTTTCTTGACTCTGTGATCGCACAGAGTGCACTTCTCAACAATCCCTTTGTAGCGCATCCCAAAACCGGGCGCGGATTCTTCCTTGGCATCGTTATAGTAAGGAACAACATTGCCTTTTACTCTGCCGGTTACCTCTTCAGGCGAGGAGGTGCAGCCTTTGATTAGGGCGTCGCCGGTTCTCCAGTGGCGGTGCGGGTCTTCGTCGTTACGCGAGATGACATCGTAGGGGCACATGGCTATGCATGTGCCACACCCGATGCACTTCTTGGGCGTATGCATGGTAATATCGCCATATCCTTTGTGCATTGCCCCCGTTGGACACCCCTTGACGCACGGAGCATTCTCACACTGGTTACAGAGCGTGGGGATGAACTCGAATCTGACGTTTGGGAATTTGCCAGTAGTGCGAATCTCCCTGCCTGCCCAGGCAACACCCCTCTGCACGTTGTTCTCACTTTTGCAGGAAACGACACATCCTCCACATCCGGTACATCGCTGGAGGTCTATTACCATGGCCAGCCTCTTTGGCTTCGAGCGTTCTGAGGCTGACGCATTCTGGGCGGTCGAGAGAACGGCTGCACCGGCGCCCCCTGCTTTGAGGAACTCTCTTCTTGAGACCATCCTCCAGGGCGCCGATTGGTTTTGTTGTTCAGACGATTTCACTGGTTACCTCCTTTTAGCTGATAAGCTGACCACCAATCACTATCACATAGCGCATTGTGAATATCCCGATAAGTATTAGTGACGACGCGACGGCCTGCGCAAGAGGGGTTGCCTTGCCCCTCAACAGGATCACGGCAGGTATAACGGCGCCGACGAACATCTCGACGCCAACGAAAATGAGGCCGAATCGGCCGGAGAACAAGAATCTGGCAGCGGCAGCGGACTCTGTGCTGCCGTTGAAGAGAACAAGCATCTCGGCAATAATCATTCCAAGTTCAAGTATGACCAGCCAGGCGGCAAGTCTGCCCAGTTTGGAAAGAAGTTCGGCGTCCCGGCCACGCGCAGAGATTAGCATCACAAAGGCGATTCCGGAAATGACTGCTCCATTTAAGAACAACACGGGCATAAGGGCCGTGTGCCACAATGCTCGGCCAGGCGCCTGAGCCAGCAACACCGCCGTGTATGTGGCTGTGAGTATGGCAAAAGGCAGTCCGACGTACGCGGGCTTTCTTGCGTCACCATCCTTTCCTTTGAACAATAGAGCAGTGTAGATCAAATTCATAAGCAGGAAGATATTTAGAAACCACACGCCCCAGGAAAGCGGCGAGCGGGGATTAAAAGCGGTAAATAGCCTCCAGGCACGAAACGGTTGGCCAAGATGGTAGAGCAGAATCAGCATTCCAATGGCCAGGGCAATCAGAGATAGAACGGCGCTCTTCTTGGCCATGTGTTTGAACTCTTGCTTCCAGTAGTTTGCGGCAACGGAGAACAAGTATGCTCCTGCGCTTAGGCCGCCGAGGAAAAAGTATGTCACGATCATCCAGTCATAAGCTAAATGCGCAACTGCACCTTGTTCGGACATTCTTGGATCCTTTCAAATTGATGCTGCAATTAGTGATTACTGTTCGCGAAGTAGTTTATCACCTCATTACAAACTCTCACTTGCCACCAACGCTCACAATGGAATGACATAGTTGAGCTTCACCGTGTACGTCTCTTTATCACCCGTGGACGGCTTGGAAACCCAACTTTCCAAGATCATATTCGCTGTAATCTTGCCCAGAATTTCTGCGAGGCCAGTTTGTGAGGCTTCGTCGCTCTTTACCTGAGGCGCCAAATCGTAGAGAAAGCCCCCGCTGAAAAGCATATCCTGTCTGTCATTGATGTGTATGCAGTCAAATCTTAATAACAGGTTCCGGTCAAGGAACGAAACCGCCTTATCAATACCACCGAAGAACGCCTCATTATCGGGCTGGGGAGCGTATCCAAAGTGCAGGTTGACGACCTTGAGATCCAAGCTCGCGGCCGCGTACGGGAAGACCTCCCCAGTGCGTCTGCTATTGTCCGAAACGTTGGCGACCCCGATTACTGCCCTCAACAGATCATCTTTTACATCGAAGGCATACTTGGCTTGGAGCGTGGCGTGCGTGTGCGGATCGCCACCCGCTTTCCAGTCAACGCCGATCTCAACATCCTTGAACAACCCATACTTGAATCCCACGAATTGATCGGGGTGCTCGCCTCCAGCAAAATTCCCCCACCATTGAAGAACCAGAATGCTCTTTGGTACTGTCTCCGTCGTCGGGATGTTGTTTAGACCACTTGTGCTGCCCCACGCCAGACCGTTGGCCAAGAGAACACCGAGCCCTACGAACAGCTGACACCAAAGACTATGGGCCGCCCTGTCCGTACCGCTCTCCACGATATGGGTGTCAAACGCTGCCACGTTAAGCGTAATCACAGAATCATGCTTTTTTCCTGCGCAACCCGGCACAGTCTGGCTGCTCCTACATGCAGAGTTCTTTTTTGCTCACACGCAGAACTGCATGTAACAGCAAACGCTGTGCCAGCCTCAGAAATGCATTTCGGTTTGTGTAAGGGGCGTGAAAAGCCAGAGTTATGAGGAGTTCTGCTCAGGAAATCATTCTTGATGGCGACGAAAATCCGTCGGCGAATCCGGTGGATCAGCCTTTGGCCTGCAGCAACAGCGATATGGGGCGCTCAATACGCCAAAAATAGTGCGCCTGATAAGAACCCATTAGCTAATCTGACTGAACCGGTCTGTACCGTGCAATACCGGAGTTGGGATCTGTCCGATGGCCAGAGAATAACACAGCTGACCGCCCTTTTTGCCAAGCAACGACGGGGATTCGTCGCGATGACGAGAAATGGTTACTCGTCGAGGCCGCTCAGCTTGGATACTTTGTATTGCAGACTCGACCGGGGAATATTCAGCAGTGAAGCTGCCCTGGCAAGGTTTCCGTCGGATTTTGTCAGCGCCCAGCGCACCAACTGGTCCTCGATATCAGCCATCGTCCTGTGCAAGTCAACTTGGTCAAGGTAATCGGTTCGCACTGTGATTGCGGAGGTATCAGGCGCGGAGAACTCTGCCGGCAGCGTCTCCACCTTTATGTGGCCGTCTCGTGACAGCACCAGCATCCGTTCGATGATGTTTTCAAGCTCACGCACGTTACCCGGCCAGCCATAGTTTACCAGCTTGCTCATGGCCTCTTCATCGATGCGAGGCCCTCGCAGATTCAGCTTGACCGCAAATCGATTCACAAAGTATTCACACAACAACGGTATGTCCTCCCTGCGCTGTCGCAATGGAAGTAAATGCACAGGCACAACGTTGAGCCGATAGTATAAGTCCTCTCGGAATCTTCCCTTGTTGACCAGCGACTCTAAGTTGTCCTTACTGGCCGCAATTAGCCTAAAATTGACGCTCAGTGTCATTTCGCTGCCGATTCGTTCAAACTTGCGTTCCTGGATGACCCTCAGGAGTTTGACCTGCAAGCCAACCGGTATGTCGTCCACATCATCGAGGAAGAGTGTACCTCCGTCGGCCAATTCAAATCTACCTGCCCGTTGCTTGACTGCCCCCGTGAACGCGCCCTGTTCATAGCCAAATAGCTCAGCCTCGATCAATTCACTCGGCAGCGAACCGCACGAGATCGCTATGAAGGGTCCGCTGCTGCGAAAGCTGCTCTCGTGAATAAGTCGTGCCACGCATTCCTTGCCTGTGCCCGAGGCCCCCTGAATGAGCACGTTGCTGTCCACGGAAGCCAACATGTTGACCTTAGAGAGAACATCTCGAATAGCCTTGGATTTGCCGATCAGCTTGGTTTCACCACTGCCGGAACGCAGTTCTCTTCTGAGCAGTCTGTTTTCTTCCTCGATTCCCTTGTATCGCAACAACCGGCCCAGTTTAAGTATCAGTTCTTCCGTGCTGAACGGTTTTTGCAGATAATCGTAAGCACCCTGCTTCATCGCCTCGATCGCCGTCTCGACTGTGGCAAAAGCGGTCATCACAATCACAGCCTGATTGCGGTCTCTGTCCTTGATCTTCTTTAAGAAGCTTATCCCATCGAGGCCGGGCATCCGAATGTCCGTCAATATGACGTCGTATGAATTCCTCGCAAGCACCTTCTCCGCGGCGAGGGGACTGTCATATGCATCTACAACATATCCTTCCTCTTTGAGCCGCTCCAACATCACAACTCGCTTGAGCGGTTCGTCATCTACTATCAGCAACTTGGCTTTGCACGCCATAGCCTTCTCCCTTTGCGTTGTGGCCGACGAGCCTGATCACGAATGTGGCACCCGCAGTCTGAGTTTGCCTTTCAGCCAAGACCAAATCGCCGCCACTTTTCCGAATTAGGTTCTGCGACACCGTCAGGCCCAGGCCCGTACTACTTCCGGCTCTTTTGGTACTAAAGAACGGCTCGAAAATCTGTTCGCCGATCTTTTCGCTGATGCCGGGACCCTGGTCGGTTACAGTTATCCAAACCTGTCCATTGTGCTGTGAAACCTCAATCTTGACTTTTCCACCGCCGTCCATCATAGCATCAGAGGCATTGAGCAGAAGGTTCATTACCGCCTGCCCTGTTGCCACAGCACTTCCCATAGCGAGTAATCCGGGTTCAGACGAGGCCTCGACAACAACACCGTGCTTCTTCATAGTTCCACTTGTAAGCGCAACAATATCATCCACCACTTTCTGTACGTCAAACACTTCTCCACGACTCTCGACATCCGTGCGAGAGAAAGTGAGCAACCTCCGGCCGACCCGTTCCATCTGCTCTAACCCTTGCTTAATGAGCGGCAAATAACGGCGGAGCTTCTCAGGCTCGTCACCGATCTGCTCCAAATGCCGGGCGATATCGATCAAGCCATCCAGTGGATTATTGATCTCATGGGCAACCTCTGCGGCGAGTTGCCCGACTGACGCCATCCGTTCAGAGGCGTAAAGTTTGTGCTCATACTCCTGTCGCTCCTCATCGGCCCGTTTGAGTTGGCTTATCATTTGTCTAAACATAGCCGCAAATTCGCGTACTTCTAACGTCGGCCCCGTATCTATGTGATCAATCTGAGGCCATCTTCCCGAGGCCTCGTGAAGAGCAATTGCGATTTGATTCAATGGTCTGCCCACGCCCCGACCTATCAATAACGCCGTAGCTAGCGCCGCAACCGTCATCACCAAAAACGCAATAGTGAGTTTAACGATACTGGCGTTTGTGAAAGCCAGGATTGGACCGCGATTGATGCCTATGTGCACGCTCCCCAGTTCACCCTCCATTAGGGGAGTTGACATGTGCAGTTGCGACTCGCTTCCAACATAGTAAATTGTAACATTCCTTTCTCCACGACCTTGTCCGACAAGGTCAATCAGGCTTTTTGGCACCCCGCTGGGAAAAGTGGATGCCAAGGGCGTGTTGTCCTTATCCAGGACGAAGATGTAGTCTATGTCCTTGTTGCTTTGCTTCGCACCCGTAATGGCCTCACTGAGAGGAAGCCCCTGATCGGTGAGTATCAAAGGCTCAATTTGCCGCCGGAGGTTTTCGGCAAGTGTCCAGCCCGCTTGTTGCAGCAGTCTGTCCTGTTGCCTCGGGAATTCAATGTAAATAATCAGTCCCATCGTGACAAACAGAACGGACGCCGATACAGCTCCAAGCAGGACTATCAGGGTTGTCAGTTTCATACGCCGCAGACCCCTACTTCAGGCGATTGGTGGCCTTCCATATTTCACGCGCAGAATCATACTCATCTTCTTCTGGCATTCGGAAGCACTCTATGCTCAGCCCGTCAAGTATCGCGCGACCCGGAGTCTTCTGTGACATCGACAGGAAGACCGTTCTCAATTTCTCTTTTGTCGTTGTAGGCAAGCTGAAAGGCACTACGATGGGCGGTGCTCCGAAAGCTTCACTTTGCCAGATTGCTCGCAGACGCTCCTTCAATTCAGGATGAGTTCTCGCAAAGGAATAGTACACGAGTGAGTGCACACTTGCCCCCTCGACCACACCCCTGACGACGGCATGAAGCGAACGGTCATGGCTGCCTGTGTAGACAATTTTGCTGAAAAAGGCTTCGGGATTGATCCCCTGCTGGCTGACCAGCCAGCTCGGGACAACGCAGCCTGTGTTGGATTCGGGGTCTGTGAAGGCAAAGGTTTTGCCACGCAAGTCTGCAACGGTATTAACGGTTGAATCCTCCCGAACAATAAACAGAGAGCGATACTTGGCGTCGTCTTTGAACTCAGGGACCGCCAACAACTCTACGCTGCCTAGCTGTGAACAGGCAATATAAGTACCGGTGCAGACGAAGGCAACGTCCACTTTCCCTTGCTCAAGCAGAATACGCACGTCGGAGTATGACGGGCGGAGCACCATCGACGCCCTATCGCCAATCCTGGTGGCCACATAGTCAACTAGCTTCCTGTATGTCGCCCACGTCTCTTCGGCGCTAACCATGCTTGCCACGGCAAAGCGGAACGCTGCATCTTCCGCCTCGATAGGCTTGACAGCAATCCACTCGGAAAACGAAACTACAGGAGTTCTACTGCGACAAAACCATTTGATCAGTATACCGGCCAGCATTACCGCACACAGCGAGGTGAAAAGGACCAGCAATGTTGACTTACGCCTCTGTTTCATGTGAATATCAAGATCGCAACTTGCCCCCTTGGCCTGAGGCTAACACTTGCACATGCCTGTCTTTCTCCAGGACTTCTGCTTAGGACGTCATAATATACCCAATCGAGTCATTGTCAAATGCCGGGGGTGGGATTTCTTCCGACTCTTTTGCTCCCCGCGTGTTCCTGCTCCCCCCGGAGTCGTGGGCTTTGTATGCACCTCCTAATTCATCTTCGGCCACCTTTGCACACAAAGCGACGTTGATGAATGCCGTTCTGTCGAAAGAGACGACTGCTTCTCCATAACGCCGCTTGCGAAAACCTTCGGTTAGCATGGAGTTGAAACGTACTAGTCTCAGAATCGAGGTACAGTCACGCAAGAATCTATCCTGCAAGCACATACTTTCTGCTCTCTCCGATCACTCTGTCGGTCTGCTCGGAGACATCCTGTACGTATCTCGTGGCCATCGCGAGATCAACGTGACCCAGAAGCCTCTGAACTGCGAATGGATCTCCTGATCTGGCCGCCAGCGTCGCAGCGGTCCGCCGAAGCGTGTAAAAGCCCGTCCCTTTAGGTGCATAGATTCTGGCTTTCTTCAGTAATCTTGAAAACATGGAGGTTACGGCATTAACGGTCGTATACCACCTGCTTCCATCGCCTGCAGTCTTCGCCAGAGTTCTGATCCAGGGATGTCCCTCTGCCGTATAGAATACTAATTGTCCTGATCTTGGTACCTTTCTTAACGCGTCCATCGTCTCGGGCCACAACGGCAGATTCCTCGGAACCCCAGTCTTGTTTCTGGCAAGTTGAACTCTGCCATTTTCAAAATCTAGATGCTTCCATTTCAACCGCGCGCAGTCCGTACAACCAAGTCCACAATTCAGACCCAACCATATCATTGCCCGCATCTTCACATCTGCCGCGGACAGCAATTTGGTGATCTGCTCCGAATCAAAGGTGAATCTCTCCTGGTGCACCACCTTGCCCTTGGAGATTGCATCGATGTTCGGTACTTTCTCAAGAATCTCATTTCTTCTTGCCCAGTGGAACATCGCCTTCATGACACCTATATGAAGATTCGGACGATGAGCCGAGCCGTAAGCGTTTTGAAGTCTCCTCTTGTAGTTCTGCAGCTCCAAGGTTGAGATGCCCTTTATCCTCCGCCCCTTCCCAAGAAAGGACATGAACTTGCTCAAACTGCCGATTTGATCGCTATGGTGTTTTGGCGTAAGCTCGCCTGCGATGACCTTTGCATGCTGATACCTCAAATAGAAATCGCACAGTTCTTTCAGCGTCATGTTGCCATTGGATGCTTTCTGCGCCAAGTTTTGTCCCCCATGTAAGTAGGTTGCTTGATCCAAATATCTTTCGAGTGCTTGTTTCTTGTCAGTTCCAAAGTAATGGATCTTCCCCTTAATTTTTTTGCAGTACTGCCCCGTGGGATGTAACGTCAAGGGGAATCTGTCCGAACGTGTCTTCCTTTTTGCTCTATGTCGTGACATGGTTTCGTCCTCCTCACAGCAATGGATAGTTGTAGTTTTGGTTGTAATCTCCACATTAGCCAATCAAGTATGCCCACCATAAGTATCTATCGAAAAGCATCTTACGATTAGTATACAAAGGCGAAATCACACGTCCA
>CP070675.1:1972427-1982726 GCA_020352215.1 Phycisphaerales bacterium | reverse complement strand
GCCACACGCCGCTGGACATTCGCACTGAGGCCAAGACAAAACGGGTTCATATCAGACTGCAGGGAGCAGTACCTTCCAAACCGATTCAACTACAACGCCTACAATGTATTCGGATTTGAAGTGGGTCGAGGCAGCGGCAATCCATTCTTGAGCAGTTTTCAGGAGTTGAACTGGTCGTTCATCACTGCGGTTGTTCTGAGTTTTGTCGCGCTGCTTCTTACGTTCGACACAGTCTCGGGCGAGCGGCAGTCTAAGACTCTGGCACTTGTTTTAGCCAATCCGATTCCCAGGGCCACGGTACTCTCGGGCAAGTACATAAGCGCCATTCTTACCACTACGCTGATGGCAGTCGTCGGCGTGATTCTGAGTAGTCTGATCGTGCTGGCCTCCGCGACGGTCGATCCTTCGCTTGCCACATTTGGAGAAATCCCGGGATTCCTGCTGCTGGCGCTCTTGTTCATATCCTGCGTCGCAGCTTTCGGTATTCTGTCGTCGGTTCTCGTGCGCGATTCGAATGTGAGTCTGCTCATAGCGTTGGCGTTTTGGCTGTTTTTTGTAGTAGTGATTCCCAATACGGCGGTGTTCTGGGCAAACAAAGTATTCTCCATCGAACACGCGGATACTATCAACCGACGGATTAACATCGCTAAGGAGGATCTGAGGAGAAATGCCCCTGAGGGTAGCAACTCTTCGAATCCCGACGATCCGTTCACGCCGGAGCATAGACTGCGTGCAGAGTTGCGCATGAAATATCTGAATAGTGAAGCGGCAGTCAGGAATGCCTATTTTAAGGATATGTTCAGACAATTGGAGCATACCCGCTTGCTGACTGCGATTTCCCCGACCGCACTTTTTGACTACGCGCACGAGGCAGTTGTCGGCGGCGGGTACGTAAGATTCAGGAAGACTTGGGATGACTTGCATGAATACCAATCCCAGTTTCTCCAATTCTTCAAAATGGTCGATGCTGAGGACCCCAACAGCCCACACTGGTACAATCCGTATGAGAGCCTCTCCACAACGAGGGAGCCCGTCAATTTCGCTGAGGTACCTGTGTTTAAGGAAAGGCCCATCTCTTTTGCATACAGACTCTTTTCTCTCCGCAACTATTTGGCGATGATGATTGCCTATACCGCCGTCGTCTTGTCTTTGGCCTTTGTCTTCTTCCTGCGGTACGACGTGCGATAGGAGCGAAACCCGGTATGATCCGGAAGATCGCCGAGAGAGAATTCCTTTTGAACTTGATGACGTTCAAGTTCGCGGTGGGCACAACAGTCTGTGTGGTTGTCCTTGCCGCAAATTCCGTCCGGGCATGAAGGTCAGTTATGAGCACTGTGTCGTGCCCAGAAACACGCAGTAGTTCAGGGGCAAATTGCTGACTCGCGGGATTGAGGTAACTTTGCCTTTTGCGGGTGGCTCAATATCTCCCAGAGATGGCGAGTTTCTACCAAGCGAAAGCTGAGTTCTGCAGTTGTTGTAATAATCCATGTAGTCCTTGGGAGTGCGCCACAAATGATTTTCGCTTAGGATAATAAAGTCATCCAGACATTCTCTCCGAATACAGCCGATTACACGTTCGCAGTACGGATTTTGCCAAGGTGACTTTGGCCCAATAAGAACTTGTCTCATGCCGATATGCCTGGTGCGCTGCTGGAAGAAACCGCCACAGATCCGATCGCGATCACGAATCAAATACCACAGTATGGCATCATACGGGAAGGTCTCGGTAATCTGTTGTGCCGCCCGCTGATAACCGCCAGAAAAACCCAGCAAATGCCGCACTCCTACAAGTCGGGCCACGCAAAACCATACTTCATTGGCGAGACCGTCGCCGCCATATTCATGGTTCAGGATCATCATGCGACAAGGCTGGCGGAGAAGCCCATTGGCATCCAGCATTCGCATATCCCGCACCCGATATTCTCTCTGCACGTGCATTTGAACGAGCGCGACTGCCTCGAGATAGTTGTGCTCCGAGGACGTGCCGGCGAGATTATCAAGGTGGGAGAAAACATACTGAGCATGAAGGGCGTCAAATTCGAACGTATCAACCTCGCAGCGGCAGAGTGAGGTTTGGACCCTCGGCTCGCGCTTCGTGCCTCTGCGCAGCGACCAACGTTGATGCTGCGAGATGAGTATTGCTGCTTGACAGACAACTGCGTCTCCACATCTAATGTGGATAGCTTTTGGGCGATTAGCTCAGTTGGCTCGAGCGCACGGATCACACCCGTGAGGTCACGGGTTCGAGTCCTGTATCGCCCATTTTCCCAACCTCCTTAATTCCAGGCACTTCAACACTTTGTCATTGTTTCGAGAAGAACTCGGACAATTTCTTACGATTTGGTCTATGCAGAATAGTCTCTTCTCGGCTGTCGCCGCCAGGCTCGTACGCCAAGTACGCAGTGCCCGGCAGCTTGGGCAGGGTCTGGGAATCGTGGCATTTGACCACTCGGACAGGTTCAAATGCGCAACCCAGTCGTGGCACGATGTGACAAGGCTCCTGTCGGACCACCTGCCGGTGTGGATTCGCCTGCGGACCGACCAGACGGACGACGAGTCATGGCGTCACATAAGGAGAAACAGTGGATAATTGATTATCCCCATATGCAAAGTAGTATATGTTGTGTGGTAGACTCGGCACAGACCGGGCTTTAGTTGAGGGCCGAGCCAGAAATCGGCACTGGGCAAACGCTCCATCCGGATTACCACCTCAATAAGTACACGTTCCGATTCAATTGCAGGACCTCCCGCTACAGCGGAGAACTCTCTTGCCAGCTCGTTCAGCAGGCTGCGGCAGTAGAACCAGTTCCCTATTCGGCCCTGGTCAAGAGCGCCATAGGGCCGAGGCCGAAGGAATACAACATACAGGGCTAACTGGAATTAAGGGGATGGCCCTATGACCCTATTTGCGCCACAGGGCCACCTGTGCAAAATGTTGAAAATGTTGCGAGCGTCTGCTGAAAATAGCCTAACAGGGGGCGAGTGAGGTGCTCTATATTCAACATCGTATTTACGCCAGGCAATGGCGAGGTTCTGGCTCCGGATGCGCAGTCGGATTTCGCGAGTCTGACCGTGATAGTTTCGAGCCCTCAGGGCGGCTCCCATGTTCCGCTTGAGCAGGCCGCAGACAGTCTCGATTTGCCAACGCCGGCCGGAAGTTCTTTTCGGGCATCTTTCCTTGATCAACTTGCGATATCGCCCCCGCACCGGGTGAGGCTTGCCATCGTTTCTCGGGCGCCCCCTATCGGTGGTCGGAATGATACTGCCAATGCCGAGTTTGTCGGTACATAGGCTGTGAAATCCATCGGACTCGTATCCGGCGTCACCCAAGAGGCTCGAGCAACGCTCGTGGTTCAAAGCTCCGTCTAAGGTCTGCTTAGCCTCGACCGGATCGGGCTTGGGCCACGATCGATCACCACGCCAAGCATCAGATCGCTGGCCGTGTCGTAAATGGCCGAGAGCTTTGGATAGCGGTGTTCGTAGAGGTCTGAACGACATCTACAGGGTTTTCTGAAGTAGGCCGAGACATGGCCAGATTCCAATCCCCTGGAGCCAATCGCCGCCTGCTTGGAACATTTCGCCACGACCCTGGCTCGCCGACAGTGGTCCAGCACGGCCTCCGCGGTTGCATCGGCCTTGGCCTTGCCCAAGAGACGCTTGGCGGCCGCACAGAGAGCGGCAAAGTGTGGGGACTTCGTCAGCCCGATGACGCGACATAAATGGGGCCACTCCATCAGCTGCATGTGCGTGGTGCGATAATCGAGTCGGAGAAATTCTTCGATGACAAGACAGGCCTCAGTTGCGGCTGCGTGAACGTCGTGGGACTCTTGGCCCCCGCATGGTCCGGCAGACTGTCACGCGCTGCCTGCAAAGCCGTCTTTGCCTCGGCCAGAGGTGACTCACTGGTCTTCACAGACCATTATCTCGGCCAGCATGTTAAAATGCGCAAGTTTTGATTTTTCGATGTTCCGTACAGAGCAGGAGTAGGGTCAACAGCATGTCCCGTAAGATTTAGAAGAAAAGTTGCGCATGAGAATGTTTTTTTTGTTGAACGTTCACAAGCTTTCGCTTAAATGGTCGACAATAGGCAGGAATGGAGAATTGGCTCAGTGGATGATGCTGTGCTATCCGTAGCTGTATGATACGCCTCATACATCAGGCATGGATAGGATTCCGCCAATGGACTGCAGGAGTTTTTCAGATGTCTTCCGCTTCACCCGCCCGGAGTCTAACCATTTGACCCAGCTGGCTGTCCTAATCGATAGCTGGATGGGTTTTTTCTGCTGTATTATTTATCGGCGAATTCCCAGCAAAAACTTTAACAAACAATAAATTCGATCGGCCCTCACAATGTTGACAGAGAACAAAGCCCAAGTCAGGCCGCAGAGGAGCTTGCCAATATTGTGTTGTCACAAGGTCTTCGCGTTTCTATGGGAGAATAGGTCATAACAGATATTCGAGATCGGCATTCTGCGGCCAAAACCGTCAGAAATCTTTATCGACATCGTGAGGTACTACCTAAAACTCAGTCTCTTGCAGAAAGGTCGAAGCAGAGTTGCACATTTCTGCAAGACAGGTTTGTTCAAAATGTTTAAGGCCATGCAACATGTCACTATAACCAACGGGGACAGAGTGCGGGGTAGTTACGATAATGAGTTTTTTGGCTGATTACTTTTTATGTCAGTGGAAAGGAATGAATAGGCGCGTAGAGAGGTTTTCTGAGATGGATGATTCTGCGAGGACAAAAGAGATGAAAATTATTTTGAATGATAAAGGGGGCATAGTTCGATGAGTGTCATTTCTGTAGCCAGAAAAGGGGTGGTCAAGCCGCGGAGCGGTTATCTGACGACGACTGAACTTGCAAGACTTTGTGGGGTTTCACGTTTTACTACTATCAATTGGACCAAACAAGGCAGGATTAAAGCGACAAGGACTGTTGGCGGGCATTACCGGATACCAGTATCGGAAGCTTTGTCTCTGCTTAGGGCTTTAGGTAAGAAGAAGAAGTTCTCTTCATCCGAGTTGAAAGAGCCGTGCCGCCAACAGGTGCTGACAACAAACAGTGATGAGGAATGTGGAAATTGTTTAACGAGTAGTGAAAGGAATGAGCAGGTAAAGGCTAAAAAGAAGAACATTCTGTATGCTTTCGGCTACGGTTTTGGTCGCGGTCTGCACATTCTGAATACAAGGAGTAAAGTCAAATGAAAGAGTATCTCGGATTCCATATTTTAGGCCTGTACGCAAATAAGTTCCTGGACAAGCTGGAGGGTGCTTTTCAAATCGATTCGGCAGACTTGATCAAGGTATATCATAAAGAAGCCGGAGGCTGTGTTACCCGCGGCAGATATGATGAGGCAATCGCTTTATGTCAAAAAGCAGTTAAGCTTGATCAGAACGATGTTGAGGCGCATTACCAGTTGGGGATTGCCTATATGGGCAAGCGTTCAGACGAAGAGGCGATCGATGCACTGCAAAAGGTGTTGAAGCTTGATTCGGGCCGAGCAAGTGCGCACTTTCGTCTGGGAGTCCTTTTAGAGCGAGCAGGGTCGCTTGACAGTGCCGTTACCTCATATAAGAAGGCGATCAAGCTCAAACCACAGCGGGCTGATTTTCACTACACGCTGGGCGTTGCCTTGGATAAGAAAGGGGAACACAAGAAAGCCATTGAATCGCTCAACAAGGCTGTTGAACTGGCTCCTGATGTGGACAAGTTTCATTATCGTCTCGGCCTGATCTATGACGGACAGGGCCAACACAACAAAGCCGTGGAGGCATTTAAGAAAGCTGTGGAAGCCGAAGAAGCGGGAGAATAGCGGAAACGGCGACAGGTTTCGAAAGAAGAAAAGAGAATTACAGTCAACTGTGGAAATTGTAGATGAGCCGTATTGGTGTGATAGTAAGGAGGCTGTACGGAGAAGACTTGAAGCCTTCCGGCCACGTCAATGAAGCAGGTACTGCCATGAATGCAAATCCGAGCAGAAGGAAAGCGAAGTTTGCGGCATTGAAGAAGACTCTAGGCAGCCAACGAACAGCGTTCTGGGCCATAAAGATTGCTGTGATTTTGCTTGTATTGTTCATGATCGCAGAAGCCTTTTTCCAATTCAACAGATTCGCTGCGTGGCAAACCAAGGTGATGGCTCGTCAGGCGGATGTCGAACGCGAATACCAGAGGAGGGAGAATTTAATACCCAACCTGGTCTATGCGGTAAGTAGATATGCGGTCTACGAGCAAGATGTGTTCAAACATGTCTCCGATGTTCGGGCTGAGCTCATGAAGATACAGAATTCAGAAATACCGCAAAGCCAGATAGGTAGCTTAATGGAAAAAACCTTATCCAGACTAGTTGCTTGGGCCGAGCAATATCCGGACCTGAAAGCCACGCAGTCAGTTCAGGATTTGATAAAGGAAGCGGCCAATACTGAAGACAGAATTGCCGAGGCAAAAAAGGAATACAACAAAGATTGTGAAATTTATAATCAATATCTATCCGTATTTCCTGGAAATGTATTTGCATTTGTATATCGATTTAAGACTATTCCATACATGGGCTTGGAAGACGTCAATGTTCCTGTGATCGATCTGGACATGACAGAAGGAGCAGAAGAATGAAATTGGGAATTATTGGTGCAGTCGTTCTGGGGCTTGGGATTTGGGCCCTGAAGTATAGCTGGTGGTTTGTCGTAGAGGTCATCGAAGGACTGGTTGCTCTCGGCCTGGTCGTGGGCGGAGCGCTGGCTGTAGCGATTGCGGTGAGAAGAATGTACAGAACGCAACAAACGGCAAAGTAAGAAGAACGATTGTTCAGTGTAATTGCAAATGAAGTAAGGGCCGGATATTTCAATGTTGTGTGTGCTGCCGAATCCGCTTTTACCGGAACAATGAATAGTCATACAGAAAAAAGGTGAAAAGATGAGGTTGGGAATTATTGGTGCTGTGGCTCTGGGATTGGGGGTTTGGGCTTTGGTGTCCTGGTGGTGGTTTGTCGTTGAAATCGTTCAATCGCTGGTTGCTCTCGGGCTGGTTATAGGCGGTGCACTGGCCATCACTATTGCGGCAAGAAGGATGTACCGGGCAAAACAAACGGGGCAATAGAAAATGATTGCGCAGAGTAGTTGCAAAGCTGTCCGGCATAACGTGCGGCTTGTGGCTGACAATTTGGTTTCGTGTTGCCGGAACTATACTCTGGGGCTGGAACGCTACCAGTTGTTTCGGCCTATCAAACGCAAGCAAGGGCGTTTGGTAAGAATTCGCTCTGCTCGAAGGCCTGCAGTTGACTTATTGGTCAAAGCTGGAAAGGCGGCGTAGGAAAGATGGAACAGAACAGAAAGAGGGATGTCGAAAGGGAACAAAGCTCGAAACATGATAATAACAGGAACTTAGTTACCGTACTAATCACGTTAATTGTTTTGGTTACTGTCGCAGTTATCTACTGGGATCGCCAGAAGCAACGCGATTTACAACAAGTTCAAGCCGAAATACAAGGTGGAATCCTTGAAGAGTGGGGTCCCCAGGCACAGCGAGAAATCAACTCAGCACTTGGTGCAAAACCGATAGCTTTCTCCAAACAGGTTTCATACAAGAATATTGTCGCCAAGGTTGGACCTTCAGTGGTGAGTGTCAATGTTGGGACCAGTTTCATTAATCAGAGCGGCCCCGCTGCGCAAGCTCAGCCGGTGGCTCTGGGCCGGGGAAATATTTGGTCAGACGGAATGGGCGGCTGGCAAACCGGAGGTTGTTGGGTCTGTCCTAATTGTCGCACAAATGTACCTTGTCGAAGAGGTATAGCTTCGTCGGGCTTGAACTGTCCAAGCTGCGGAATGCAAATGATGCATGGATGCGCACCGTGGGCATGCCCTCTCGCGGCTCAGAGTCAACCACCGACCGCTCAAAACCAGCTGGTAGATCAATCACAGGAACCAACAGGGCTTGGACAATATGTCTGGGGCGGCAGAATGGGGGGGTGGGGGATGGGCCCCGCTGGTTATCTGGTTTGTCCTGATTGTGGTACGCAGGTTCCTCATAAAACAGGGGTGCCGGCCTATACGGTCAGTTGTCCGAACTGCGGAACACAAATGATGCGCCAAGGGGCACCAGGTACTTCTCCTGTGCCGGCTGGTGCCCAGCAAGTGGCAGCGCAAACGAAAGAGAACCAATTCCAGGCACAGGGCCGAGGTGGCTCTGGAGTAATCGTCAACAGCCGCGGCTATGTCTTAACCAATCATCACGTAATTCACGGAGCAAGAAATATCACCGTTACCTTGTCCTCCGGGCAAATCACAAAAGAATATCCCGCGGAACTGATTGATGAGGCACCGGAGCTTGACTTTGCGATATTAAGAATAGTTGCCAACGGAGAAGTGTTTACGCCAGCCCCGATAGGCAACTCCAGCGAGATTTCTGTCGGAGACGAAGTACTGGCTATCGGCAGTCCCTTCGGCTTGCAGCAAACCACTACGTTCGGAATTGTTAGCAATACCAGACGCACGTTGACGGTCGGCAAGAAGACCTTTACTAATTTCATCCAAACTGATGCACCTATCAATCCCGGTTCCAGCGGAGGGCCACTTATCAATGTCAACGGCGAGGTGATTGGTATCACGACAGCCATCTATTCGCCTACTCAGGCTTTCAGCGGAATTGGTTTCGCAAGTCCGATTGATCCGGCAAAGGCGGCATTTCCTGAGTTTATAGATGTCACGCCAAATGCAGCCAGCATCTTCAGAAGAAACATACCGCATTGGGCTCGCGGTCCGGCGTTGAGGGCGGCGGCGCAGACACAGCGAGGCCAGGGACTTTACCCCTGGTGTCCGCCTGGCAGAGGGATGCAACAAATGGCAAATACAGCAGGTCGGCCCTGGCTGGGAGTGCGTGTATGTACGGTCGACAAGCGAACCAGAGCATTTTTGGGCCTGCCAATGGGTTATGGTGTTCTCGTGATGGAAGTATATGATAATTCTCCCTGCCTGGCAGCTGGACTGCAAAGAGGAGATGTCCTTTTTCGTGCTGACAATCAAAGTGTAAAAGACGAGGTAATGTTTGAAGCTTTGCTGAGCAAGAAAAGAGTTGGCGACAAGATGAAGTTGACAATATATCGTGATGGGGAAAAGGTGTCACTCAGTGTGAATTTGTCGGCTGCGCCATGGCAAAGGCCAGCGGGGACTATACTTCAAGCCCAGGCAGTGGCATTGCCAGCTCAGCCTTCCCCACCATTTGATCCGGGGGTTGTTCCGTCGCCGGGATTGACCGGCGTGCTGCAGGGAGGTGAGGTTGGGGCCGGCGAAATAGAAGCGTTGGGAATGGAACTTGGGGAGTTGACGCCCGAATTGGCACTGGCTTACGGCGTTCCTAAAGGAGTGACAGGTTTGATTGTCGTTGAAAGCGCTGCTCAAGCAGCGGCCGCAGGACTTTTGGCCAATGATGTGATTGAAGCCATCAACGGCCAACCGGTTCAAACCATTGCTGATTTCATAGAGTTAATGAACAAAGCCAGCCTTGGAAAAGGAATATCTCTGGGCATTTATCGCCAGGGACAACGGCTCAATCTGATGATGAATAGTTAAGGCGATTAGTGTAAGCAACATGAAGATAAATAGAGTGCAAGAAGACAAATGTGCTCGGAGAATGTTGGGGCCGTGGCTTGTCGTGATATCAGCCTTGGTTGTTGTTACCGTCATCCTGTCTTTTTACTTTTCCGACGATATACGGCAAGGTCAAGCCAATAGAGGTCCAATGCAAATAGGCGGGTTTAAGGTGCCAGGTCAGACGGGACAAACCGCAAAGGTCCCGGCTAAACTGGCGGTTTTTGTTCCTCCCTGGCATGGCCGACAGAATCCGGACGCTGTGACCGGTGCTACCCCAAAAGTGATGTCGTTCAATTGGGCTATCGGCATCGTTTCGCCATCAGTGGTAGCTATCAATACATCCGGCGCAACGTCGCAGAGTGCTTCGGGTATCATTGTGCATCATCTCGGATATATCCTTACCAACTATCATGTTGTCAAAGGAGCAGAGAATATCACCGTTACTCTCAACCATGACCAGCTAATCAAATCCTATTCAGCTCGGGTATTTGATAGCAGGCCAGACCTCGATTTAGCCATTATAAAAACAAACTCAGCCGGCAAAGAGGTCTTCGCGCCCGCACCACTGGGGGATTCCGACAGAACATACATTGGCCAGCAGGTTGTGGCAATTGGCAATCCGTTTGGTTTAACGCAGAGTGCTTCGTCTGGAATTGTAAGCAATGCCAATCGGACCCTTACTGCGGGAAATAAGGTTTTTGACGGACTTATTCAAAC
>CP070675.1:1963249-1972327 GCA_020352215.1 Phycisphaerales bacterium | reverse complement strand
GAGGTCCAGCACGTGTAGAAGGCCTCATGTTGCAGATTTCCGGGCAACCGACGGAGCGCCTTGTATTCATGGGAAGAAAACTGTTGCTCGGCAAGCTCGAGCAGATTCTCCACAGGGCGAATATGCTCGAGGTCGATTCCTACCTCGTGTTTACAGGTGAATGCGTACATAGCTAAACCGTCACAGGTAGATACGCTGAAACGCAAGGCCATGAGATTCTGATCCTCAGAAAGATGTGCTTTGCCGTCCTCAGAGTACTGAAGCTCAATGTCGAGTGGTCTGATCCCCGTGTACCTGGAGAGTAACTCTCGTAGGTAGCCGCGCCTTGCAACAAAACGGTCTCTGTCCCGAGACCGGGCGTAGCCGTCGGCACGCTCTCGTTCGTCCGCCGACAGTAGCGACCTGTGCCTCGACAGAGACTCCGAACTGCCGTTCAGATCTGCGAGGAATACATGCAGTTCATCTTCTTGGATCGTCAGGGCATCCCGGACGGACGGCCAGGCGAGCAGCGCCCCCGGTTTGTCGTGCCCCTGCTTATCGGGGACGACCGGGTTCGACGATGAGCCTGGCACGGTCCCGCCTGTTGGGCTGATGTGGCTCCTGAGTATGTCAGCGATCAGGTCAACACGAGGCTCCTTCAGGATATCGGTGTGGCCAGAGGGGATTTCATGACTTTCGACGGTACCAGTGACATAGCGATCCCACCCGGCGTGTGAGTCGATGATGTTACGATAGAGCGGGCTGTCGACATTGGCATCCCTGAAGAGCAATACGTTGCCCGAGTACTTGGCTTTGGGTTTGTAAGCGTACCAAGCCTCATAGGCGGATTTCTGGACTTTTGCTATGTTGGCACGGAGACTCCGGCCTGAATGTCTTTCTTCGGACTTTGTCGGTCTTTCCTGTCGCCGTAGCCTCAGTCGCCTCCTCATATCGGTTGTGATTTTGAAGGACAGGTAATTCAGTTTCTCCCTGACGGGCAGGCGAAGGAAATCCACTGACCGCAACCCATAGCGGACAAGGCGATGCTTGGAGGTGCGCGGATATCCCGGAGCGGTGGCAGCAATCATCGCCAACATGCCCACTTGTTGGCCCTGTTCGGCCAACTGGAGGGCCATCTCAAAAGCAATCCGGCCGCCCAGAGAGTAGCCCGCTAGATGGTATGGCCCTTGTTTCTGAATTTGCCTCACCAAACCCATGAAGTACGACGCCATTTCTTCAATGGTTTTGTGGGGTGCAGTCTTGCCATCTAGTCCCTGCAGTTCCAGACCGTAGACCGGCCGATCCAAGTCCAGACGATTCGCCAGAGCGGAAAACCCCATTGAGTGCCCGCCAATACCGGGAAGAACGAAGATGGGGTCTCTCGAGCCACCCGCTCTAATCAATACAATTGAAGAATGCGGTGTATCTCCTTCTTCCATCGCAAGAAGCTCCGACAGTCGTTTGACTGTCTTTTCCCGGAAGAACGTGGCAAGCGGAAGGGACTTATGGAATCTGGCCTGTATCTTGTCTAGGAGCTTCACTGCAAGCAGTGAGTGTCCGCCTATTTTGAAGAAATCATCGTGGATGCTGACCTTCGCCAAGCCAAGGACCTCTGAGAAGATCTCGGCCAAAGCCTTCTGAGTAGGGGTCTCGGGCAGGGCGTACCCGACTTCTCCGCGTGTCAACTCCTCTTCCGGAGCCGGGAGCGCGTGTCGGTCGATCTTACGGTTAGGCGTCAGGGGCATTGAATCGAGGAAGAGAAAGGTGGAAGGGATCATGTATTCCGGCAGAGTTTCCTCGAGATGGCGCCTCAGACTATCGGGCCCGATTTGCTGCGAACGTGCCACGTAGGCGACTAACTGCCTGTCCGCGGGCTGGTCTTCGCGAGCTACGACCACCGCCTGCCGAACGGATGGATGCCTTCCGAGGACCGACTCGATTTCACCCAGTTCGATACGAAAGCCGCGGATCTTCACTTGATGATCCAGACGACCCAGAAACTCTATGTTTCCGTCCGTTGCGTAGCGGCAGCGGTCCCCAGTTTTGTACAGCTTGGTTTGTCCGCTAGGATCGAAGGGGTTCGCGATGAACTGCCGTCTGGTCAATCCCGGACGGTTCAAATACCCGCGAGCCAAGCCGTCCCCACCAATACACAGTTCACCCGGCACACCGCCGGGAACCGGGCTCAATTGCTTGTCCAGGATGTAAGCCTGTGCATGTGCTATGGGGCGGCCGATGGGAATCGAACGTATTCCTTGGTCGAGGTGCTTGGGAATGGAGTAGCAGCAACTAAACGTCGTACACTCTGTGGGCCCATAGCCATTGATCAATTGGGCATCTGGCAGCGACTCCAGTGCACGCCGAACGTGGTCCACTGAGAGGGCTTCACCTCCAACGAGCAGTTGTGAAAGGCCCCTAAGCATACTGGGTCTCTCATCAATTATCAGGTTGAATAGCGAGGCGGTGAGCCACAGGCAATTGACGTTATGAGCATCCAGGATGTCGGCGAGCTCGTGCAGTTCCGGGATCCGGCCTGGGAACAGCACACAGCAATGTCCGTGGAGCAACGCCCCCCATATTTCGAACGTGGAGGCGTCGAAGCTGATTGGAGCCAGCTGCAGGAATGTCTGCCGGCCTTGCAGGTTCACATAGTTGACGCCGAACAACAAGGAGACAACTCCCCTATGAGGGATCTCGACCCCCTTTGGCCGGCCAGTTGAACCGGACGTAAACATGACGTATGCGAGGTGATCCGGTTGGGTCACGGAGACAGGACTATCTGCCGACTCGTTGCCGATCATGTCCCAATCAGTATCCAGGCAGATAACCTGCCCCTGATGAGACTCCATGTGTGAGATCGTGGAATGCTGTGTCAGGATAGTCTTAAGTTCCGCATCCTCAATCATCTGCTCGAGTCGGCCTCTTGGGTAGGAGGCGTCCAGGGGAACATAGGCGCCACCCGCCTTGAGAATGGCCAGCAGCGCGACTATCATTTCAGTGCGGCGGTCCAGGCACACACCGACGAGAGTGTCGGGCTTGACGCCGCGCTTTCTCAGATAGCGGGCCAACTGATTGGCTCGTTCGTTGAGTTGTTGGTAGGTCAGTCTTTCGGTCTGGTAGATGAGTGCCGTGGCATCGGGCGTCTTCTCCACCTGCTCATCGAACAGTTCGTGAACACACTTATCCCGTGGATAGTCAGACTGGACCTGGTCCGTAGTTCCAAATACTTGCCTCCGCTCGGTCTCTAACAGAAGCCCAAGCTCACCAACATGGCGGTTGCCGTCGGAGACGATCTCTCTGAGGAGGTACTGATAGCGGCGCAGCAGTTGCTCTATGGTGTCGGTTTCGAACAGGTCAGTATTATACTCTGCCGTGGCAATCAACTGGTCCCCGCGATCCTCGACAGACACAGTCAGGTCGAACTTGGCCGTATCCGTGGAGATTTCTTCGCACTCGATCTCGAGATCCGGCAAGCTGACTCTACGGTCGCGCGTGTTTTGAAAGACAAACATTACCTGGAAGACCGGCGGTCTAGTCAGATCTCGTTCGGGCTGGAGTTGAGAGACCAGTTGCTCGAAGGGTAGATCCTGATTCGCATGGGCCTGAAGACAGACCTGCTGTACTTGTCCGAGAAACTCGTAGAAGGTCGGATTTGCCGACAGGTCCGTGCGCAAGGCCACGGTGTTTACAAAGAATCCAATCAGAGGCTCGGTCTCTTCTCGTGTACGATTAGCGATCGGGCAGCCGACGATGAGGTCCTCTTGTCCCGTGTGCAGATGTAGCAGGACCTTGAAGGCTGCCAGAAGGGTCGTGAGCAAGGTTGTACCTTGTTGATGGCTAAACTCGCGAAGGTCGTCGGTGAGTTTGCGATTGAGGGTCACAGATTTCCATCGCCCCTCATGCGTTTGAGTAGTGGGGCGAGGTTTGTTCGTGGGCAACTCTAGAAACGGTAGCGGGGGCTCGAGCTGGTTCAGCCAATAGGAGAGTTGCTTTTGACGAGCTTCGCCTTCGAGCAACCGCCTCTGCCACTTTGCATAATCGGCATATTGAATCGGCAGAGGTGGCAAGTCAGGATCCCGGCCCTCTATCCTCGCGGCGTAGGCTGCAGCAAGTTCTCTAAGCAAAACATCGACGGACCAACCGTCAAAGACTATGTGGTGCAGGGTGAGAAGAAGGCAGTGCTCGGCCGGCGACAGATGGAACATCCTGAAGCGAATCAGGGGACCTTGGCGGAGGTCAAAGAGTGTCTTGGTCTCTTCTTTGATCATCGGATGGCCGGCAGAGACTCCCGATTCCCTGGATGGAAACTCGGTTACTGTCTCCACGGGCAGCCGTTGATATTCGTGCGGGTGGACAACCTGGACGGGTTCCCCGTCGCGGATGTCAAAGGTCGTCCGTAAGGACTCGTGACGTTGGATGATGTGGTTCAAGCTTTCTTCGAGGGCCTTGACGCTGAGGGAGCCTCGGAAGTGGAGCATGAGGGGAATATTGTAGAGAGGGGTATCCCGATAGTACTCGTAAAGGAACCACATACGTATTTGAGCATACGATGCCGGCAATCGACCCTCACGAGAGAGCACCGGGATTGAACTGCTACGAGTTTGGCCATCTGCTTCAATTGAATGCCGTTCAGCCAGTTGGGATAGCTTAGAAACGGTCGGGTTCTCGAACAGACTGCGTATCGGAAGCTCCACGCTCAGTCGGCTATGGATACCATATACTGCCTTGGTTGCCGTCAGAGAATGTCCGCCCAACTCGAAGAAGTTTTCATGTATACCGACCGTATCCAGGCAGAGGACTTCGGCGAATATTTCAGCAATGATCTTCTGCGTCGGAGTCTCAGGTGGCACCAGGCTGACTTCACGGGCTTCGATGCTCTGCCCCGGGGAAGGTAGTGCCTTGCGGTCGGCTTTGCCGCTGGCTGTCAGGGGCATCGAATCCATGAAGACGAGAGCAGATGGAATCATGTACTCCGGCAAGGTCGCCCTGAGGTAATCCAGCAGATCGTCGGGCCGAAGTTCGGTCGGTTGCGAGCAGACCACATAGGCGACCAACTGCTTGTCTCCAGGCTGGTCCTCGCGGGCCAGAACAACCGCCTGCCGAACGGCCGAATGGTTTCCAAGAACGGTCTCGATCTCACCAAGTTCGATGCGGACGCCACGGATCTGCACCTGATTGTCCAGACGACCAAGGAATTCGATGTTCCCATCCGGCAAGTAGCGGCACAAGTCTCCGGTCTTGTATAACCTCGTTTGCGCACCGGGATCGAAGGGATTGGGGATGAACACTTCCCTTGTCAAATCAGGGCGGTTCAAGTACCCACGGGCTAACTGGACCCCACCGATAAACAGCTGTCCCTCCGTTCCGACCGGGACCGGCTTGAGGTGGTCATCGAGGATGTGCAACTGCACATTCGCTGTTGGGCGACCGATGGGCACAATCGGCTGGTCCGGCTCGTTGCGGCAATCCCACCAGCTGACGTGGATGGCAGCTTCTGTGGGACCATAGAGATTATGCAGCTCTGCATGCGGCAGGGATTCAAAGAAGCGCTCGCGCAGGTAATGCGGCAAGGCCTCACCTGAACATATGACTCGTTTAAGATGTCTGAGTTCGCTGGCCCGCGGGTGTTGGAGGAATACCTCCAGCATGGACGGCACAAAATGAACGTTGGTGATTCTCTCGCGAACAATCACGTCGTTCAAGTAGATGGGATCTCTGTGTCCGCCGGGCTTGGCAAACACTAGTGTGGATCCTGCTATCAGCGGCAGAAAAAGCTCGTACGCTGAAACATCGAAGGTGAAGGGAGTCTTCTGCAAGAGGCGGTCCGACCGGGTCAGCACAAATGTCTCCTGCAACCACCATAGGTGGTTGACCAAGGCAGCATGTTCAATCATGACTCCTTTTGGCACACCAGTCGAGCCGGACGTGAACATCATATACGCGAGATTACGCGAGGCGGTGATGTGCTCTGGATTCGTTCTTGAGAGCGCTTCAACAGTCGCCCACTCACTATCGATGCAGAACATGTGCTCAGATACTGACGGCAAGTTGTCTGCCCATTTCTGCTGAGTCAGAATAATACTCGCACCGGTCGCGTCAATGATAAGGGCGAGCCGTTCTTTGGGATCTGCAGGATCGAGGGGTACATAGGCACCGCCTGCCTTCAGCGCGGCCATGATGGCAACTATCATTTCTGTGGACCGGTGGAGACACACACCTACCGGCGTATCTGGTTCGACGCCTTGTTTTCTCAGGTAGTGGGCCAGTTGATTCGCTCGTTCGTTGAGTTGCCCATAGGTCAGTTGCTCGGTCCGATAGATGACGGCCACGGCATCGGGAATTCTCTCCGCCCGTTCTTCGAATAACTCATGCACGCACTTGTGCAGTGGATAGTGGCGATCGGTCTGATTCCAGGAGGCTGGAATCTGTTCGACATCCGTCGAGGTTGACGACGTGGTTTCTGGGGTCTTTCCGGAAGGCTGCATTTTGGCGGCTTTGTCTGAGTCAGTCTTCTCTGAAGATGAATCCTTCATGGGCGAAATCCACTCCACCCGCGGGTGTCTGACCGGCGATTCAACTGTTCGTTCTGGACTTTATCCCTAGCACAAGCAACCACTGCCACCAGATTATCGGCCACATCTGGGTTGTACTTGACGTCTGATAACGTCGAAATGGATCATATTCGCCCAATGCTTTGCCAGATCACCACGCCGTCTCATGATGTGATCGGAGGCTTTGAGCCAGCCGTCCCAAGGTCTACCGCATTTCGGCTCGCACATACCTTTTGTGGGGCGCTGGTTTCCTTGGGTTTTCCCGCCAAGTATACCGAGGATAGTGCCGATAACGTGACCATCAGAGAAGATGCTTTGTGGGGGGAGCCGCTGGTTGCCGGTGGCGTTATCTGTCGTTAGACTTGCTCTCAACAGCCCTATGCGAACGGCCCCGCCTGCTCGCTGAGAGGAGATTCCGACCAAGGTCTACGGATGGAACGTGATTGAGAATGCCGATAGGGTCGTCAACGCTGCGTTCCAGCTTACTCTACCTGTACTCAGTAGTCCTTCTTCATGGCCTTCTCATGGACCACTCAACCAATATCTCCCTTGATTGACCTATTGGAGCTTCCTCGTCCGAGACGGAAGAGTATGCCAGACACGCGCCTTACTGTACCGAGAGGGGCTGCGAAGATTCAATAGAATTGAGTCGCGGTATGTGGTTCCGTGGCTGAAGCTACAGAGGCTCGCTTGTGTTGTGTGGGGGAATTCACCGTCAGACGTGCGTCTGTGAGGTGAACCAGCGAGCCGATACTACTGTAGCAGAGGAAAAGGGCTGCAAGCGAGACTTCATAGTCCCGACACAGCAAGCTGCTGGCGCTCACAGCGTGGCCAAGTATGAGACGTCGAAGGATGTGCCTCGAAGCCTAATGACAACATTAGGCTTCGACGGACGCCATGCTTTCCCAGACCTAAAAACTAAAGGCGTTGGCCAAACCACGCTGGTGCCAGCACCAGGCTGATCTCACCACAATTAGCATCGCAGCAAGCCAATTCTGAGGCAGGAAGAGCGGTGCGCACCCCCAAAATACGTGGTAGTCTCCACGATAGATTCTGATTCCGGAATCTGCTGCAATGCTTGTATGGGCGATGTTGTCGATTGTGGACTCCCCTGCAAGCGGTGCTCTTGCCGACAACTTCCACGAGCACTGGGCAATCGGCCACTGGGAAGAACCATTCATAAACACCAAGAAAGAATCAGCGGAGCTTCGGGGGCTGAAAGGGCAGAGCGATGCTTACCAAGCACGACATCTGCGAGGTTGTGCTGAGCGTGATGGCTGGCCTGCTGGTAGCGGCTGTGATTCTGTGGTTTTGCGGGTTTCTGGACCGAGGCGGGCTTATTCTTACAGAATTTACAGACTGGCTTTTGGGCAAATGATGAAAGGCTAATGCAATGGGAGAGACAAGTAAGGCGCCCGTCTGCGGACTCGGGCGTTATGTAACTACGGAGGGGTTTTGGCGATGCACCTGTAATGACGAACTGTGCCGGCCAGAGTGCCGACAGGATTGGCAGCAATACAAAGAGGAAGAGCTGAGAGAAGAGCAAAAGCGGAAAGGGCAAAGAAATGGGAAAGGCGAGTAGTTATGAGGCGGGGCTACGTGAGGTACAAGAGGCTCCAAAGTGGCCGGTGCCTGACGACGGCTTTGTTGTACCAGACGAAGATCGTGGCGAGCTGGACACAGTAGAGTATTTGCGCGGCGAGGTCGAATGCCTGAAACAAGCAGTTGTCAGCCACGAGGTCAGGTTGGCGACGCTTTTAGAATCAGTCAAGAAAGGCGGTGAATGATAAACGTCTTTCCCTCCCACTCAAGGCCCGCAGCTCGGAGCGGCCCTTTTTATATCGCAGAGGGATACTGTTCGCTCCATTCACTTCTTTGCCCGCACCCTATGCGGAGTACCTGGTGTTATGGTATGATAGTCCCGGCTCGCTGGTCTCGCATAAGTACCGGCAGACCGGCACGCACGAGAAGGCAGATTTCCGGAATTCTCCGAGCACCCTCAATTCCGGGCCGTGAAACCGCTCTTACAGGCCACAAACCGTGCCTCAAAGTGCACGAAACCGCAGAAAACCTCATGTCCATTGGAATTCTTCTTGACATTTCGCGCGAGATGTTGTACACTGAGTGACTGTTAGAGATCATGGAGGAGCGGCCACAGCGTAACCAAGAACGGCGTGTAAGTGCGCTTGGCATACCCCGTTACACATTGTGAGAGTTTATATGAAGGAGGAGAATGATGAGCAAGTGGATAACAATTGTAGTTGCAGCATTGATTACTGCAAATGCCTACGCGGCACCAGTGGTAGTCTACGATCCGGGCACGGATGGTACTGTACAAACGGCGATGACGAATTTGGGTTACGCGTATGCGCTTAGGACTCCCGCGGTGCCGCTAACGGCGGCCGACCTGGTCGGGTGCGACGTTTTGGTGGTTGGCTGGAACGCGCTCGGCGATATGAGCGGCCTTCCCGCAGCAGTAGTGGCTGGCGGTGTCAGAGGGAACGTCCTTCTAACCGGCCACGATGCCGACTTTCACGCCGTGTTCGGT
>CP070675.1:1935124-1963149 GCA_020352215.1 Phycisphaerales bacterium | reverse complement strand
ATAGAAGAAGCCTGCCAGGTACTTTCTCACGGCCGGATCGGTGATGGTCCGGTCCAGCGCTTCGGTTATGCTATGGTCGTGAAATTCGCTAAAACGCTCCGGATTGTTCTTGGCCACGTAAAGCTGATAGTCCAGCTCGTCAAGTCCAACTTTTGCCTCGAACACAAAAACGGTTGTCAGAAGTGTAAGGGTAGTGACGATCCACACCAGGCCCGGCCGATAGCGAGTGTAGTGCCCTATGCCCAGAACCAATCCCGCTATGACTGCGCCGACAAGCCAGGCACACACCCAGGGCGCAAAGGAAAAGCCCCACTTAATCGGCTCGACCCCTCTGGCTGCCCCGAAGAATCCGAAATAGAGAAGTTGCGGGGCAGTGCACAACGCCACCGCAATGATGCGAGAGCGAAAACGGAGCGGACGACATGCGACGGCGAAGCAACTGATCAAAAGGCAAATCGCAAGCCCCGGCAGGCTCGCTACGAAGAAAACCGCTAAAACTAAAACGATGCTGTAGCGGAAACTCATCAGCTGCGATATCAGTACCGGTGCCACCGCCAAAATGCCCATGAGAAGACCCAGCACAAGGATCTGCCACGGGTATTCAAATATGCTCAGGCCTGTCACTAACGACTGCTCCAGCCGCCAGAAATCCGCCGAGCCGATAGCCTGCAAATCAAAAGGCCAGGCCGCGCCCGTCACCATCCTCGACCAGAACAGACAGCTCAGACCGTAGGCCGCAACCGCGAGAAGCCAGCTCCTCTGGACATTTGCATGACTGTAATGCAGCGTGGGACCTACAGCCAATAAGGACTTCGACACCGCTTTGGGTGTCTGTTCACTCTCCTTACCTTCCATAGGCCTTACCTTCGAATCGCGAGCCGGCCCTGCCAGCAACTGACACACATCTCAGACATCCGTTGGGCAGTACCAAATGATCCACGCATTCCTTGACATCGGGCAGAACGCATCGAGCTATGTCCCCTCGCCACTGCTGGCAAGGTAGGCAACCTGTTCCGGTGTGAGTTTGTCTATGGCAATCGACATCGATTTGAGCTTGAGCCTGCTAACTTGTTGCTCGACCTGCATAGGGACATCATGCACTGCCACGGTGAGTTTGCCTGGTCTTTTCATAACGTATTCTGCTTCGAGCGCCTGTGTTGCAAAGCTCATGTCCATCACGCAGGCCGGATGGCCCTCGGCCGCAGCAAGGTTGATCAGACGCCCCTCAGCCAAGAGGCATATCCGCCTGTTATTGCCCAGCACGTATTCGTCGACGCAGTGGCGCACATTGCGGTTGACCTTCTTGCTCATCTTTTTCAGGGCAGGTATGTCTATCTCAACATTGAAGTGTCCACTGTTGGCGACAACAGCCCTGTCTTTCATTGCGCGGAAATGTTCGGCTCGTATCACACTCTTATTGCCCGTTAGTGTCACAAACAGATCTCCGGCCTTCGCCGCCTTCTGCATTGGCATGACCTCGAAGCCATCCATGGCCGCCTCGAGCGCCTTGACCGCATCGACCTCGGTGACAATGACGATCGCGCCCATCCCCCTGGCCCGCAAGGCAAAGCCGCGACCACACCAGCCGTAGCCGGCCACCACTACCTTCTTGCCGGCCATCAGAATATCCGTAGCTCGAATGATCCCGTCAACCGTCGACTGACCAGTCCCGTAGCGATTGTCAAAGAGGTGTTTCGTGGCCGCATCGTTAACCGCGATGACCGGAAACTTCAGCAGACCCTCATTTGCCATCGCACGCAGACGAATCACGCCCGTGGTCGTCTCCTCCATGCTCGCGATGATCCGCCCCGCTTCTTTCTTCCTGCGCGTATGCAGCTCGTTCACCAGATCTGCCCCGTCGTCAAATGTGATAACGGGCTTGTGGTCAATCGCCGCGTTGATATGGTCGTAATAGACCCTGCGGTTTTCGCCACAGATCGCAAATACACTTATCTTGAAATCCTTCACCAGCGAAGCCGCCACATCATCTTGGGTGCTCAGCGGGTTGGATGCGCAAAGAACAACGTTTGCTCCGCCGGCCTTGAGTGTTCGGGCCAGGTTGGCCGTCTCAGCGGTTATGTGCAGACAAGCTGAAACGTTCCTGCCCTTCAGCGGTTTACTTTTGGCGAACCTCTTTCGAATAGCCGCCAACACCGGCATATCGTTATCCGCCCACAGGATCCGCTTCTTGCCCTTCGTCGCCAACGACAGATCAGCAACATCGTGTTTCATTATCTTCCCTTTCAAATAGTATTCAAAGAGATGAATATAGAGCAGCAGCCCTGAGTTTTCAACCATTTATTGTGCCACATGGCATAGGCCCCCGCGGCGCAGCATCATAATCAGCGCAAATTGGAGCTTTGCTACTCGATTCGGTACAGATGCACATCCCATTCGTCGAAGCGATCTTTGAACACGCCGTCCTCCGGCGACAGTCTCCGATCCTCACCGAGAACCTCAATACGCGTCGCACCTCGCATGTCCCGCATCTTGAACGTCGCTTCCGTCGTCCCCTTTCGCATCGCCACAGCAAAGACATACGTCGCGTGGCCATGTCTTTTGACCATGGTCGCCACAGGAACATTCTGATTATCCACTGCAACGCTCACTCTGCCTTCTTCGGTCGGATTGGTGAGCACCGGGGCAAGCTCTCTAATCTGCTCGTTTATTGTAGTCACTGCCGATAACATCTCCGCATCGCTGAGCAGCGCCGACTCATTGAACCGCGGCTCCCACTCGTGGACAAAATAGATCAGGCCCATCGAACCGTGAATAATCGACATCCACACCTCACACCGCACCTGCTTGGGCGTAGCCTTAGTTGTGGGATTGTGGATCCGCGTGCACTCGATGCAGTTCCATACGACCTTCTCGCCTTGGGTCCACTTGACCAGACGCTCCACGCCTCTGGCAACATACCAGAGATTCCCCGCGACTTGCGGCTTTGAATGAACCGCTGGGTAGATATCGAACGAGGCAATGTCACAGCCCTTAACGTATTCCGGATAATCCTCAGGGTGATTCGTCCGCACTCCTCTGCCGTGCCAACCATCCCAAGCCACACCCTGGCCAAGGTTCAGCAGGACGGGCCGGGTCGGATCATTTTTGCGAATCCTCTCGTAATCCTCGATAATCTTCTCCGGCTGAATCGGCGGCCCGTAGCCTTTGCCTTTGCCCAACGATTGGGCATTGTCGGGCTCATCACCGTGCATCCAGCCGACAATAGTCGCATCATCGGCATGCCTGAGGCCAACCGCATTTTGATGACAGATAACCTTCATCCCCGCCTTTTTCAGGGTCGCAAGCTGCTCGGCCGTCGGCCCCCTCCAAAGTCCCACATAGGTATTGAACCCGGCCTCCTTGTATTGCCTGGCCTTGCTTGGATTCTGCAGCCAGACCGCAATAGGAAAAAAACCGACATCTTGCGAAGGCCCATTCGCCCACTTCAGATAGGGACTTGCTGCCTCGGGACTCGCCGTCACGACCTCGGACAGCTGCGTTCCCCCGGGCCCGCAAAAGACCCCCGCAAAAACGACAAGACAACCTATAAAGACATTCTTCTCCATGATGGGTCTCCTGTGCCAGCTATTCGGCGCTTCGTGCAATCTCAACATCGTTCTTAACATCATCCAGAATCTTTGTCCAGTCAAGCTCTCGTGTCCGCGCCAAAAGTTGTGGCCGATAAAGGCTATTCGCCACCGCCGCATATTCCTGCCAGTGCTTCTGAGCCTCCAAGAGATCTCGAACCGCAGCTACCTTATTTTCCGGATCGTGTGATTGCTCAAACGAATGCAGCTGGATCGCACCGAGGATTTTCGATGCATAGTAGTTGCCAAGATGAGACATCGCCTCAATATCGGCCAGAGTCAACCTAAGCTCCTTGCTCATCTGCGTTGTCCCGCTTCGAATGGCGCCGACCTCTCTGAGTGATGCGCGGGCGTACTCCTTCAATTCCTCGGCCACGTGATCCGGCGTCCCGGATTCGATTGGCCGGTTTTGCAGTCGCCTAACCAAGTATTCGGGAATCGACATCAGGCCACTGTCTTGCATGGGCTTGGTTGTGATGAAATCCCGCACCGTGTGAAAGCCCTTTCGCTGGTCGAAGCATCCCTCCACCGCCCACATGAAATCCCAATTGCACCAGTGGAATCGATTTACAAGCGGTACGATCTTCGACGCCGTCGCCCAGGCATCGTACAGGGACGTTGCCTCGGCCTCGGGAAACCGCATCAACAGGACCTTCTCAAAGAAATCACGCTGCAACTCGAGGTCGTACCCTAATCTCCCCCAAAGCATGAACTTGTACCAGTGCTTTTCGATCTCCAATTGACGCGGCGTCTCCGGCTCCAAGCTCGTAAATTCCCTTGCCCACACGTATCCGTCGGAACCCATGTGGTATCCTGCGGTCAGCTCTTCCGGCGGCAGGTTTGACAGAAATGCCCGCACATACTCCGGATCGCCCCATCGAAAATTGAAAATGTCATCGTTGCGAAGATTCCACCAGCATTTGACTTTGTGCTGGGCCATTTCCTTCAGCAACGATTTGCTGAAGGGCGGCTTTGGCGACGAATACATGTGGGCCCTTGCGTACTTGAACGACACCTCAAACGGATCCGGGTATCCGGCCCCGAAATCCTTCATCACCTCACCCATACCCGTCTGCCATACTCGATGGATAAAACGCACGCTGCGGTCGGGCTGCTCCTTCTTGGCATCCAGAATCCCCATCCCGTATGTCTTCCAGAGCCACTTTTCTTTGGAGAACTCATCATTGCGTTGCTTCATGTTCTCGCCCGCCGTGACGCCTATGCCCGCGAGAAGAGGATATGTCAATATCATCTCACGCACGGACTCACGCAGGTACGCGATAGTCTTCAGATTGTCCTGGTCGTTTGTTATGCCGTATTTGCCCTCCACGCTATTCATCAGAACGTTCCACGTTATGAAGTATATGTCGATCCCCCGATTCTTCGCGTAGCGCATCACGCGCCGCCAGAACTCGATCTTCTCGTCCATAGTCATCTTCTTGACGACTCTGAGGTTTTTGAGAACATCCGGCGAGACAAACATCGGGTCGCGCCACGCACCAGACTCATACGTGGGAGTAAGCGTTGTCACGCAAATATCTTCCAAAGCCACATCCGGGTACTTCTCCAGTTTGATCAGCGAGGGAAATGGATGGGGATTCCAGAGCGTCAAAGTGTTGTAGCGATACCGCGCCATATCGTCCAGGAACTCTTGCCAAAATGCGAAATTCCACATCTCGACATAGTTGTTCTGTGCCGCATCGCCTGTGTCGTCATAGCTGGGCGTCCGCGCATCCAAGGGTATGTTGAACTTGATCCCGCGTCGAAGAATCGAAGGCTTGTGCTCCTTCTCGGTGACACCGCTCAGACCCTTCTCTATTCGAACAAGTTCAGCCACATCAAGGCCGCCATACATTGTCCCCCTCTCATCGGCACCGATGATCCAGTACCTGCCCCTGCCGGTCGTCCGGATGCCATATCCCTGCGGCGCCAGTTTCGAAACGGACCTCGCACCGTATCGGGCCAACTCTTTCCGCACATCCGCATCACTGACGGCGAGAACAATGCCAAGCGACTGGCCGGTGTCTGACATTCGCTTTAGGGACTTCCGGCTGACGCTGTAACCATTGGCCTGCAGTGCCTCAGCGATTTGCCGCGCCGCAAAACTAATCGGTCCCGAAGCAAGATCGTGCCAGATCTCAACACTCCTGGGGGTTCTTTGGACCTCTGCGGAAACCGCAGTTGCCCCAAGCAGTATCGCACAGCATAAAAGAACATTCACGTGCACTCTGATCCACATCCGGTGTCCCTTCATCTTATTACCTTGCCCGTGACGCGATGCCCACTTGTACTTCATAGAGTACGGCCTCAAGTCTGCCTAATTCCGGCACAAGCCATTCGATCCATCGCTCTTCCCGTGCCGAGAAGTCGATCGGAATGCCCACCTTCAGAGACCACACGTTCGCCACGTGGCCGCTGGCTTGGAACCTTACCCATGCACAGGGTACATTCTACAAAACTCTCGACGTGTGGCTACCCCCCACTGCAGGCTCCTGCAAAGTCCCCCGAATTGGATGCTCTCCAGTCAGCATCAGACAAAGCTGTATGTTCGCCTCTTGTGGACAACGAGCCGACGTACTCCGACCACAGTCGGGTGCTCATACTTGCAGGTGTAATTCCCCTCTTGATGAGTTGGTCAGGAATTGCGGTCAGTCAGCCATGTCCGTTCGGTAACAGCCCCGGCCGGCACCTCTATCCGGCTCGCCCGGGCGATTCTCAAGGGCGGCGTCCCCCTGCTCCCATCATCATCTCTTCCATCATCATCTCATACTCCATGTCCATTTCCTCATATCCTTCCATGCCGGGTGCGGCCCGCCTGCGACCACCGACCCTGCTGTTGAAGGCGCGGAATTCTTCGGGCTCAACGTTCTGGGTCCTGCGGATCTGGGCATACATAGCCGCCAGCTTTGCAGGCCAATTCTTGGACCCGATGGGCATGTGCTTAATGCTTGCCCCGTCATAACTGTAGAGCATATCATAATAAGACCGAGGGCGTAGACTGCCCGCACCGGCCCAATCGTCCACTCGCACCGCATCCACCAACACGGCGCCGGTGCCGTAGTCAATTTGATCCGGCTTGGTGATATTATCCGAAGTAGTGCTGGAAAAACGAAGAGCAAGCTGACGCCTCCTCGCAGCCCGTTCCTCCCTTGTGAGCTCAGTCTCAACGACCCTGCCGACAACCTCTCCCGGCATAACGGGAAAGTTCTCGGTGTGCCACTGGCCCAACCTGAGCTTGGAGACCTGGACCGTAACTTGCTTGGCAGTCTCTTGTATCTCGTTGGGGAAGAAATACATCCTCCCTGGAATCTCAACCGCATCGGTAATTCCGGAGAACTCGCTCCACATAATCACCTTGTTCTTCAGGGCCTTGTCCGCATCGGCAAGCTGGCTAGTCCCTGCCACCGGATTGAATACACCGACCCGGATTCTGTATCGATAAGTGTTGAAGGGCTCTACGCTGTCGTCGTGCGCCCAGAACAGCAGAGGTTCTTTCATCTTGGGAAACTCTTTCGTTGAGATGATGGAAACCTCGTCGTCGAATTTACTGTAGACGTCCGCAATCGACGGCCTTCTCACCACATCTCTCAGATAGCCTCCATCGTCAGTGCGCTGACCCCGAGACCCTCTCCCCGTCAGACGCCCTCTATCACCGTAGACTCCCGTATCAGCATAAGGCCCTCGAGCGGTCCGGCTGTCGCGGCGATTGACATTGCGACCCTGCCTCGAGCGCAGCCCTCGCGCGTCACCATATCCGGCGCCCATATCGCCATACGCATCAGTGTACGCTCCGCCGCCCACCCTTCCAGGACCGAGCCTTCCGGCACCCAGCCCCGCTCCCGGCATCCTGCCACGCAGGCTGGCGCGATCACGCTGGTCCTGCTCTCTTTCCTTGTCTCTGGCCGCACGCTTCTCCTCGGCGTCATCCCGCCTTTGCTGGTCCAGGAACTCTTGATGCAGCGTCGGAGGAAACCACTCCTCCTTCGTAGAGGCTATTTGATAACCCTTCGGCTGCAACAGCTCAATCTGAACTTGCTCGTTTTTGAATTGCAGCAGGCGCACCTTTATTCCGCCCGGCGGCAGATCCTCAATGTCCTCCACAATATCAAACAGCCTTCCGAGATGTTCAACTTTGCTTCGAGGCACGTCCACCCACTCACCCCAACCACCGTCCTCGGTCAGCTCTTGTCTCTGCAAATGAACCGCTGCGAAGATCGGCGACGCGAGGCACGGATCAGCCCATTCCTCTTTCCCGACGTTGGTGAGAAAGCTCTCGTCAAATCGGCGACATAGCCCAGCCACGTCCAGCTTCGCCTCAACGGTCACCAGATCTGTGTCGTTCGGCTCGTTCCCGGCCTTCTCATAGGTCAGATCCGGTCTGAGTTCTTCGGTCGGAACATACGCGACCGCTCTAATGTGCTCGACCTTGGCGTCCGTGATATCACCGATGGTCGGAAGCCTATATGCCCTCCCAAAAACGACGTTATCTGAGCTCAGCTGAGGCAAGGGCGGATGCACGCTGGTGTTCACATTGCCCATCGCAGAATCAATCATTGCCAAAAACTCGTCAACTTGCGGTGTATACTGTTCTTTGGGCACAGGCGGCTGCCCCAGCCCTTCCCGCAGAGTATCTGCTTGCTTCCATATGACCTGATCAATTCCGCCAGGACTATACATGCCGTTCTCGTAAGGCATCACGTTGGGACTGAAAAGAACACGCGTTATCAGCAGCCATATGCAAACAAGCCCCACGATGATCAGGACTATCTTCTCAACGTGCGCCTCAAGAAAACTACCGATTTTTCTAAGTATGTCTCGCATCTCTTATCTCACAATTCATGTCTAGCGTCACGCCTTGTCACCGGCGCCGTGGACCAGTATCTTGTTTCAGAAGCTCCACCTCATCCGTCACTACCTTGGGTATGCTATCCTTGTAGCCTTCTCTGTTGAAGATATACTCGCAAATCAGGTCCAACTCAACCACAGCATCATCGCCGTAACGATAGTAGTCATGAGAAGGACCCTCCTCAACCGCTCTGACATCGCTCTCTAAAACCGTTATCTGATTGTGCTGGAAGGTTTGCTCCGGCTCGGTGCCGGAAAGCCCTCGGAACTTATGCTCCTTGGCACTGCAAAGCTCCTCCGTGAATTTCAGAACAGCATCGGCGCGGACCACAGCAATAGTGCTGAAATGCACTACATCGATGTTATCCTCCTCATTGGTGTACCTGCCCGTGCAAGGCACTGTAAGCCCATCTTTCGCCGAAAGCACATAGGCGGGCTTAACATCATCTTTCTTTCGTTTGGCCCCTCGGCGACCAAGACTACGCGAGGCCATTCCTCTGCGCTTCAGAGCGAAATCCACCCCCAATAAACGTTTGACAGGCGCCTCGAGCACGCTGTCCGACTCGGAATTACACGCGCCTATCGTAGCGATGACATCTTCGATTATCCAGTAACCCAATTGCCAATACCAGCATTCCTTGACCGACTCATCCACTCCCGTGTCAAACTTGTACTCTGTCCAGAACGCGTAGCCACCCACATCGGCCGGATTGGCATACACACGGGCGGTCCTTGCTCTCTCCATGCAAACCTGCTCAAGCACCTCCGCGTTAACGCCGCCCCTGGCTCCCAGCGACCTGTACAACAATCTACTCGGCGCTCCGATCATAGACCGCCCCCTCCGGGCACCTGTACCTGCCGTGGCATTCTGCAGGCTCTTTTGCAGTTCGGAATCCGATGGGCGATCCAGGCCGTTCACGTTCGAAATCATGGCATCCACACCCGAGCGAAACCGCTTGCCGAACTGCTCGAAGAGCAATGTGGAACTGGTTTGCGGCTCGGGAAATATGCCGTAGCTCAACACCTCTCTCTGCGTGCTCTGCCTGGCCAAATTCGCGATCTCATTGGCATCCTTCACATGAGCGTCTTGGTATACCTTCTCCACCTCCCTCTGTTGGCGCGAAACGGGGTCCATACGGCCGATCTGCCTGCCCATCCGAACACTCTCTGCCTCTATCTGCGCCTTGAGCTTACTGCTCATAAGCTGTGTAGGTATGAAAAGCAGCAGTCCAACCACAGCTATGATAATTGACGCCAGCAGCGAAAGGTTGTTCTTAAGAACGCTCAGCTTCTGCAAAACATCTTTGAAATTCGGCATATTCATTTTGGCTCACCAACCTGTTCCTGCTACCCATCGCCCATCGGCGCACGCCGCATCGTAGACATTCGCCCCATGGCGGGGCTCTGTCCCTGATCCGGACTCTCAGGTGCATCTGTCCAGACAAACTTGATATGAAGTACGAACCAATGGTCATTCACCTCGTACAATGGCTCATTCCTGCTGTCGTACATTTGGTTTCCGTCCCTATCCAATACCGGAACTTTGCTGATAGGCTCTTTAGTCATGGGATCAACCAAAACATTCTCACCGGTCTGGCCGAACCCCGCAGCCTTTACTTCCCAGGTACCTATGCCCGAAGGCATCTCGGCCTCCAAATCCACCGGACCCTTCTCCAGTTTGAAATGGTTTGGGTCGGTCCTCTCGTATAGCTGAAAGGGGCTGTTCCCGTCAACGATACGATCGAGGTTCATCAATCGTGTAACCAACCCCCACTCATCAGGCTTATCGTCCACTCCGACAGGCTCCAACAATTCACCCACATTTTCGTATGGACTATATCCCGCTATCGTCACCACAAATCCTTTCTTGGCCTCTTCCGCCTGTGCGGCTCCAGGCATCATCGTGCTAAGAGCAAACCTGCTTGACGGTCCGCCCCGCCCCATCATCATCTCCTCCTCCATCATCGCCATCATTTCGTACTCATACTCATCGTACTCTCCGGCGGCCGATCCGACCCTGGCGTTCTTGCGCGCCATGGCCGTCGTACTGAACTGCGCAGTCGCAAGGTCTTCGGAATAGAAAATCGACGTATTCGTTACGAACAGTTGTCGTCGTTGTTTACGCGGAACATCCAGGACCGCTTCCACATCACCTCCGGCAAAAGCCTCATAAAGCTCCTTCTGGGCCGGGTAGTTTTGTGCATTCGGCAGCGCCGACAGTATCGTCTCGTACAACTGCGGGACCACTTCCCGATGATCGAAGAGCTCACGTTGCTTGGCTATTTTTTCATCGGCGGCAGAACCCGCCCGCTGCAGATCGTTGAGCCTGTCGTTAACCTGTTTGACATCGCTGATGACCCCACTTATTCGCTGTCGGGTCTGACTAGCTTTGCCGTAGCTGACGGTGTCGAAACCCACTCTTGCCAGGCACAGAAGCGAGGCTACAAGCAGCATACAGGCTGCCACGATGAAGTACTTGGCTTTGCTGGCCCAAGCCATCGAGCGGGCAATGCTACGGGGCAGCAGATTGCTTTCTATCCTGGCCAGACCCAGGCCCTGCAGCCCGAGACCGTAAACCACACCAAAATCAGCGACATTCTCGTGGAATTTTGCAGCCGAAACACCCGGGCCCATCGCAAGCCCCTTGAATGCATCAGGACGTTGGACTGGTACTTGCAGGGTTTGCTGCAGGTACTTCAGCAGTCCGCGCAACTTCGTCCCTCCGCCCATAGCCACAACCTTGGTGATCTTGGTGTTCGGATTGGAGCCGGTGTAGAAACCCAGCGACCGCTGAACCTCGGAGGCCAACTCTGTGAAAACCGGCCTCATCGCCTGGAATATCTGCCGGGCATACTTGCTCACGGGAGCCGTACGCTTCAGTTTCTCGGCCTTCTCAAAATTGAGCTTGAACGCGTCCGCTACAGCCTTGGTGAAACTGTTGCCCCCGATCAAGATGCATCGCTGCCAGACTACCGATTGCGTGCAAACAACCAGGTCGGTATCCTCTGCTCCGATATTAAGAACAACCGTGGCTCGCTCGTCGGAGCTGACCAGGTCGGGACGGTCATACAACAAGTAGTTGTACAAAGCCATCGGTGCCATCTGGACGTATCCAACCTGAAGGTCCTCTCTGTCAAAATGCTCCAGCGCCGAGTCCACCACCTCGTTCTTGATCGCAAAGATGCCCACCTTCTTCTGAGGATCATCCTCTTCCGTCATCAACTGCCAGTCCCACTGCACCTCGTTGATATCGAAGGGAATTTGCTGAACTGCCTCGAAGTTGACGATCTCCGGAATCCGCTTCGGCTCGACGGGCGGCAGATTCACAAAGCGCGCGAAGCTATTCTGGCTCGGCACCGAGACAACTATCTCATCCATGTCCACTTCGTTTCGTTCCACAAACTTACGAAGGGTAAGCGCGATCAGCTCTTCTCTCTCAGCTGCTCCCACCCCGGTTCCGTTGAGGAGCTTGCTGTGCCGAATGTTGTCAAAACCGATTACTTCGACAACACCGCTCACGGCGGTCAGGCGCAAGGCCTTCAACGAATTACTACCCAGGTCAATTGCCCAAACCGCGTCGGTTAGCACCGCCATAACAAACCTCCCGTTTGGCTTTCCGAAACCACCTCAAAACACAATTTCTTTACTGCCCCAACAACACAAACATGCGCACAACTCCAGAGACTGCCGTACGAGCAAATCGTATCCGTCGTTGCACTCGGCGTGAAAGTATCGAGGTAGCCTCTCGACTCGTGGCTGTGATTCCGTAGTCTGGGGACTACCCCCTGTACCCTCAATTAACCTTGTAAATACACTTCGACCACCGTAGATTATAACATATTGTGAAGAGTTTTTCCATAAATACCCTCGGCTGCAAAGTCAATCAGTACGAGAGCCAGCAGATTCGCGAGCTGCTCGAACAGCTTGGACTTCGCCAGGCCGAGACGTCTGAAAAGGCCGATTTTGCAGTTGTCAACACCTGCTGCGTTACCCATACAGCATCGGCCAAAAGCCGCCAGCACATCCGAAAGACCCAAAACCTGAATCCTCAGGCCACTTTGGTTGTCTGCGGCTGCCTCCCTGCCATTGCAGGTGCTGAACTCAGCGGCCTCGGACAAGATTGCCGCCTTATCACACATAAGGACGACGTCGCGGGCACGCTGATTCAACTTATCTGCGACAGGGCCACCGCTGAGAACTCTAAACGCAACCGCTCTGAAGACACCTCAAACGACGTACGGAATACCCCTAACACCAGATGTGGAAAGAGGTTGGGTTCCTCTCCGCAACTGCCGCAATTGGTCTCTTTCCAAGGCCACACCAGAGCATTCCTCAAAATCCAAGATGGCTGCGACGGATACTGCACCTACTGTATTATACCGAAGGCCCGGCCGCAGGTTCACAGCAAGCCAGCCGAAGCGGTCCTGGCCGAAGCAACAGCGCTCGTCCGAGCAGGCCATAGGGAAATCGTCCTTACGGGCATATTCCTCGGAGCTTACGGGCAAGACAGCGTCAGGCAAAAGACGTGGCCAAAAGGTCAGAATCACAAACTGGCCGAGCTGCTCGACGAGATGGCAGAGATACCCGATCTGGCGCGCATAAGGCTCAGCTCCCTGGAACCGGCGGACGTGACGCCTCGGCTGCTCGATACGTTCTGCAAGCACCGTAACATTATGCCGCATCTGCATTTATCCCTTCAGTCGGGCTCGGATGCCGTGTTACGAAGGATGTGCCGGCAATACACGGCTGACGAATTCAGACTAACGACCGAATTGATAGAAGCCCGGCTGGACAGACCCGCCATAACGACCGATATTATCGTCGGTTTTCCTGGTGAGACGGAAGCCGATTTCGAGCAGACGGTTATGCTGGCCGAGGAGGTAGAATTCGCAAAGATTCATGTTTTTGCCTTCTCGCCCCGGAAAGGCACCGCTGCAGCCAAAATGCAAGATGCTGTACCCAATAGAGTTGTCAAGGAGCGGTCCGGCAGGTTACGAGAGCTGGATGCGCAATTGCAGAGACGATTCCGCGAGCGATTCATCGGCGAGACCGCCGAGGTCCTGCTGGAGAACAAGAACGGCCAAGTTTCTGGAAGAAGTGAGCGATATTTTTTGGTGCATTTGAAGGAACCTGAGGAGAAGCTCCAAAGCAACCAGCTTGTGACCGTGAGATTGGTTCAAAATAGGGAAGATGCAGCCGTCGGCGAGCCGGCGAGCACAGCGTAGTATGGGCAATTGAGCCGCACTCATAGACACTGCATTTGCCCTGGCGAGCAGGTCCACACGTCCTCAATGCGGAGTTGGTCAAATCTGAGCCTTGGAGGGGAAAATTCCAGCGAAAGATCCCTTGCGACTCTGCCCGCCGGGGTTACAATTCACCCGCAACAGATGAGCAAACACCTCGGACGGAAGAGCGACAACTGACGAGAGGAATACAAGTGATTTGCAAAGGAGTCAGCAATTGGTAGCGGGTGACTGAGCGCGGTCAGTCGCTTCTGACTGACGGTTGTGGGAGTGGCGATTCCCTCGTGGAAGAAACGCTCAGTCGGGCTTATTGTGCAACGCATGGGAACATTACGTCTCGCCGGAGCCAACTCGTGGAAAAGGGTAATGCGGCGGGTCCAGAGCACCGAGTATGATGCGTGATGTTGAACTGATTCCCGGACTACTTACGTCCTTCGCAGAGAAAGTTGGTGGGCGGCCTGTAGAAGTCCATCCGATTGAGAGCTACAGAGAAGGATTGGTCGGGTGTCATCTGACACTGGTACTTGGCGTTGGGTTGCTGCTCTTTGCAGGGTGTGGGACGAGACCAATAGTCGCAGGGCCGTGTCATTTTGGCGTTGGGTTCTACCAGGTCGATTCAAAATCGGTGAATCCGGCCGTCGACCACTATCGAATTCAGGGAGTTGGGGCGTTGTGTGTGGGCAGGCGGTTCAGCTTGGGCTACGCCGATCATCAATGGGTACATGCATGTGTGGAAGGTCGTAGCTATCGGGCCCGCACACGTTTGGTCGATTTTGCCGTGGGTGAGGAGGCCGAAAAGGCCGGCATTGAATTTCTCTTTCACGAAAACTCTGTTTCTGAAAGGAGCGAATAATGGTTCGGAGACTGTTACTTCTTGTTCTGCTCGCAGTCGTGTCGTTTATCCCGCTTGGATGCAAGAACAGCCTGCTCGATCGATCGTTGATTTTCTCAACACACACCACTCTCGGCCTGGAGGCTTCGGTGAGTCCGGCCGAGAGCGGACAGCCTGGGAAGCTCATCATTGGATATCAGCGGACCGAGGGTGTGATCAATCCAGTCTACCATTCGGGAGGGATCAAGACGCCGGAGACGGAAAAGAAAACGGATACTAGGGGGACAACAGCCACTAAGACTGCAACAGTCAAGACGCCCGGTGGAACACAAAGGTATCGAAAGGAAGCATACTCGGTGATCGCAAAGTTTAGAGGCGAGACGGGAGGTAGCGCCAAGGGCGTTGCGGAGGGTAAATTGTCGGTTGCCCAGTGGTTCGCGACGGGTGAAGCAGCGAAGACTCTCGCGAAGCAGCCGGGAATTGCCGGTGCGGTCGCCGGCAGCAGCGATATCGCTAAAGCGGCGGTCGAGCAGGCAAGGTTTGCTGCAACGCTAGAAGGGGAAAGCTTGGATCGAGGGATGATAATCCTATCGCATATCTATACTCACTTGCAGGAGATGGCAAAGACTGATCCGCAGGCAAGGGACTGTGTGAACGCACTGGACGAACTGGTCATCCTCGTTCCGGACGAGTTCACCGCTTATCAGTGGAGCGACCCTGCTACTGACCCTCCAACGCTCACGACGGAAACGCTGCCGGATGCAGAACCCGACATCGAGTGGAAACGTGGTTTCGACACGGTGCTTGTCTATAAAGGCTACTTAGATGATTCCGTGCGGACTCTCAACGACGCGAAGAGCGAATCCAGCTTCAAATTCAAATGCAAGGGCGCCATTGAGGCAGAAGACCCCACCGAGGGACTCAAGAGCGTGCTTTGGAATGCCCTGTCGGACCTGGAGGACGACTCCAACAAACTCAAAGCGGAGCTGACCCACGGCAAGGGGATGGTCAGCGCCGTCAAGTACTACTGTGAAACCTTGCTGAAGTAGGTGGAAGGAGCCCGGCGTTATGAGCAACGTACAAGCAGAATCACAGTTCTGTGGGGACTCGGACAACATTGGCAGAGATGCGAAGAACAAGAAAGACAGGCGCTTCGCACTTGAGAAGTGTCTGGCCGGACGCTGGAAACAGTCTGACATCGGCAGGCTGGAACGTGTGGACACGACGAATCAACACGGCTGGAGAATGTCGCGCTGGAAGAAGGAAGCGAGCTGACGGAAATTCTGAGCATCGTCGCAAGAGGAATGAAGATAGCGGTGAAGTATCTGGTTTGACTACTGTATCCGGTGGGCCAAGGAAGAAGCGAGATGAAGTGGGGTCGATCGGTCACAACGGGGAAGTCAAAGAGGCAATCTGGAGGCGAGGCAATGTTAAGTAGAGTAGCCGTCACACTTCTAGGTGTCGCAGCGTCGTTGTGTCTTGTTGGATGCACGGCGCCAGCTGGCCGGTACCCTAGAAGCTGGCATGACCCGCAGACTGAGGCCGAGCTTACACATGCTATTGCGAGGCTTCAGGATTGGGGTTTGCACACCGGAGCCGAATTGAAGGCGATCGAGAGGAAAGCTGAAATCTGGCGACAGAGGGTGTATGCGTGGGGTTCCGCTCAGGATGAATTTGCAGAGGTCACTGACGCAGTTAATGCGGCTGCGGGAGAGCGGCGCATCGAGTCGGATGTGACCATTAGCACGTATCCAGGCGACAAGGCAACAGTCAAGTATCAGACCTATGGTCAGAGACTTCGAGGAGAGCCGTCGATGACCGCAAAGGAATTGACCACCTGCACGGAGAGGATGGTCATAGGGTGGTACTACATCTGGTCTGAGCGTCACGGCAGGGTAACATCGGACGATGAGCACTATTATGCCATACTGAATCCTGAGGAGTGTGTAGAGTTGAGGGAATATCATGATTGATGATCGAATGCGAAGTGCATTGATCTGGCTCGGCGCCGGGGGCGGCAGCTTTGTGCCAGGGTACAGCTACTTCACATCTTATCCACCGCCGCTCTTCCCAGGGATTGGGTTGATCACGGCTGCACTGACAGGGGCCATGATCTATATGGTGTACGCATACACCCGCGAACAAAGAATGGGACGACTCAGTTCTCTCCTGCGAGCCTCGCGTGTACTTCTGACCGCGGCGCTGGTTCTCTTGGTGGTCTACGTTGTGATGCTAAGGTATTGCACTGTGCTGCCACCTCGGGCGGACGCTCCTCGCTGCCAGATAGGGTTTGGTAAGTGCGACTGGAGCTTGACAGAAGCTGGTCTCGCACTCAAAAGGAGTAATCACGGATCAGAATCCGTGATGAACTGGATGCTCGCTGAGGCAGCGTTTCAGCCTGGCGGAGCGGAAAAGCTGTGGAAGCCGTGGAGCATCTTGCTTTCGGGGATCACGATGATCATTGTGTATCTTGCGGCTTTTGCTTGTTGGACATGCGGATTTGCCGTATTGGCGAAGCATTATGCATTGAAGAGAGAAAGGGACGTCGCGGACTGAATGTTAGTCAATGCAGCATAGACGGCCCCCATCCGCATAGCGGGGCATGGGCTTCGGGGCGACAAGAAAGCCCAGGCAAATCCCATGCGATACGCCCAGTCGTGCAGAGGCAGAGGAACTGATTATTGGCGGAACAACAGCGACTTCGAGTGTCTAAGGTCGTGTTCTCAGTTGGACCGCGCTGCCGGTGGCGTTGCGCTAGGGAAATTCCACTGCGGTGCAGGTGGAGAACGTGAAGCGTCAAAATCTTTGAGATTGACATGCCGCAACATCGGCCATAATCATTAAGGCCGGGCGGTGGACGCCCAAGGACACCGCATTTGATGCTGAATTGACAGGCTTTCATGGAAGGAGTAGCGATGGCGGTATCGAGACGGAAGCTCTCTGAGAATGGGCCGACTTTCTCAAGGCTCGTTCACGGATTGTGGCGATTGGCGGATTGGGGGATAAGCCGGGACCAGGTGATCGAGCTGATAACCGGTTGCATAGAATTGGGGATAACAACGTTCGACCATGCTGATATCTACGGCAGTTATGCGTGCGAGGGCTTGTTTGGAGAGGCCTTGGCGAAAAGCGGGATTGCAAGGGACAACATAGAGCTGATTACGAAGTGCGGCATCAAATTAGTCTCACCCAATCGGCCGACTCATACGAGCAAACACTACGATACGAGCAGCGATCACATAGTCGGCTCTGTCGAGAATTCGTTAAAGAACCTGCGGACAGAGTACGTCGACCTCTTGCTGATTCATCGGCCCGATCCAATGATGGACGCAGATGAGGTCGCGGAGGCATTTACGCAGTTGAAGCGAAGCGGCAAGGTGCTGCATTTCGGCGTATCCAATTTCGAGGTCGGGCAGTTTGAACTGCTGCAGTCAAGGCTCGATGAGGCCCTGGTCACTAATCAAATAGAATACTCAGTAATGAATATGGATGCGCAAGCCGGCGGAGTTCTGGATATGTGCCAGCGATTGCGCATTTCGCCGCTCGCCTGGTCACCGCTCGCCGGCGGCCGGTTGTTTACCGAGGACAGTCGCAAGGCCCAGAGGCTGCGCAGCACTCTCGAAGAGATCGGAAAAGAGCTTGGGGCGGCGACCATCGAGCAGGTCGCATTGGCGTGGATACTCAAGCATCCGTGCGGCATTGTCCCGATCTTGGGCACCGGCAAGATGGAACGAGTAGAACAAGCCGTGATATGCGAAGAACTTGACCTATCGCGGGCGCAATGGTTCAAGGTCTGGAGCGCATCGACCGGTACGGACGTCCCGTAAGAGAAGATGATGTGGTGTAAGGGGCGCACCCCACGAGCTTGTGCAGCATGCATTGGGTCTGTGGGGCGGTTGGCAAACTTCATTTTTTGTGATTTCGCGTCCCGCTTACCTCTGCTATTATTGTCATGGTTCTTTCTTCAGGAAGCTCTGATTAGCGTAAAAGGAGTTCTCAAATGAAAAAGTACATTGTTCTATTGGTGACGCTTGCGGTCTGCGGGTTCGGCTGTGAGAGTCTGGGCGTTAAGAGTCAGGACGCCAAGCTCGAAAAGCGGGTCCAGGGGCTGCTGTCTAAGATGACGCTCCAGGAAAAAGTCGGGCAGATGACTCAGGTGACGCTGCAGGTTGTGGCGGGTGAGAGCGAGAACGGCTGGCAGAAGCTCGATGAGAAGAAGCTGCGGGAAGCTATTGTCGAGCACCACGTGGGCTCGATATTGAACTGCGCGGGACAGGCACGGACGGTCGATAACTGGCACGAGATCATCACGACGATCCAGGATATAGCGACTAAAGAAACACGGCTTGGCATTCCCGTCATCTACGGGATCGATGCGATTCATGGTGTGAACTACACGTTGGGGGCGACAATATTCCCTCAGAATATTGCGATGGCTGCCACTGGTAACGTCGAGCTGATGCAGGTCTCGGGTGAAATCACCGCCTTCGAGATGCGGGCATCCGGGATACCGTGGAACTTCGGCCCGGTGCTTGGTCTGGCCCGCGAGCCGATGTGGCCGAGGGTCTTCGAGACTTTCGGCGAAGATGCGTATATAGCTTCTGTCATGGGGGCGGCGTATATCAAAGGGCTGCAGGGTGATGACATCTCGGCGCCGACCAAGGCGGCCTCGTGCATGAAGCACTATCTCGGGTACAGCGTTCCGCGATCGGGCCAGGATCGGACGCCGGCGTACATACCTGAGAGGCAGTTGCGACAGCTATTCCTCAAGCCCTTTGCCGCAGCGGTCAAGGCCGGTACGGCTACCGCCATGGTCAATTCGTCGGAGATCAACGGAATCCCTGTTCACGCAAGCAGCTTTCTACTGATTGAACTTCTACGGCGAGAGCTGGGCTTCAGGGGCTTTGTCGTTTCCGATTGGAACGATATCAACAACCTCTATACCAGAGAGATGGTGGCGAAAGACCAGCGCGACGCAGTACGTATAGCCGTGATGGCCGGTGTCGATATGAGCATGGTGCCGTACGATTACAGCTTCTACGAGCATCTTGTGGACCTGGTCGAAACCGGGGAAGTGCCCGTCAGTAGAATCAATGAGGCTGTCGGCGATATCCTGCGCGTGAAGCTGCAGCTCGGTTTGTTTGACGAGCCTTATCCTAATAAGCACCTCAAGGCCGCGTTTGCAAGCGAGGCGTCGCGAAAGATCAATCTGAAGGCAGCCCGGCAGGCAATCACGTTGCTGAAGAACGATAAAGAAACCTTACCTCTTCAACGAAAACAGAAGGTCCTTGTGGCCGGGCCGGCTGCTAACAAGTTGTCTTTGCTCAACAGCGGCTGGACCATTACCTGGCAGGGTGAGAATGAAGATCTGTACCCGCAGGAGAAAAAGACGATTCTGGAAGCGATCCAGGATAAGGCCGGCGCAAGTAATGTCACTTATATCGAAGGCGTGACATTCGATGAGGAAGTGGACATTGCCGCGGCCGTCTCGGCGGCGCAAGATGCAGATACGATAATCGCCTGTCTTGGCGAGCCAACTTATTGTGAGACGCCCGGCAATATCGACGACCTTACAATGTCGCGACCTCAGTTGGAATTGATCGAGCGGCTTGCCGGGACAGGTAAGCCAATTGTGTTGGTGTTGGTGGAGGGCCGGCCGCGCGTGATTCGGACGATTGTTGACGACGTCCAGGCGGTTCTGATGGCGTATCTGCCCGGTATGGAAGGCGGCCAGGCTGTGGCCGATATCCTCTTCGGCGACGCGAATCCGAGCGGCAAACTGCCATTCACGTACCCACGGTACGCCAGCGGCTACACATGTTACGACCATAAGAAGAGCGAAGAGACGGCTCCGAACAAGTTCGATCCACAGTGGCAGTTTGGCCACGGCCTGTCGTATACGAGTTTCGCGTACAGCGATCTGCAATTAGACAAGACAGAGCTTTCAGCTGACGAGACGCTCACAGTGACTGTGACAGTATCCAACAGCGGCAAGCGGCCAGGTGGAGAAATCGTACAGTTGTATCTGTCGGATATCGTTGCGTCGGTCACGCCGGCAGTGAGATCGCTGAAGCGCTTTACCAAGGTACACCTGCAGCCGGGTCAATCGAAGAGCGTGACATTCGTGCTGGGCTGGGACGACTTTTCATTTATTGGCCTGGACAACAAGCCGGTTGTTGAACCGGGCGAGTTCAAAGTCACCGTCTCAGATCTATCCGAAAGCTTTGTCATCCGCTGAGCTTGCGGGATCGGGCGAGTGGAGAACGAGCTGAATCAAGGCCGTCGCCAGGTCAAGTAGGGTCCCCGCATGTGTGAAGAAGCACAATTGCTTACCCGGATACTATGTGACGTAACACCCAAGGAGCCGGCGGAGGGTGCGTATCTATTTGCGCAGACAAGGGAAAATGAGAAGTCGGTGTTTGCAGCGGCCAAGGAGCTTCTCGATCACGGTCTCGCCAAGAGCGTGCTAATCCCCGATGGACGGGCCCGATGCGGCTACCCGGGGGGCGTGGCGTGGCGGCGAGAGCTGCAACAGGCTGGAATCGACGATGATAAGATCAAAGAAGTGCCCATACAGCCGAGTGATACGCTGCACACACTGATCGAGGCGGTGTCACTGGCGCTGTATGCAAAGGCGAAGGGTTACGAGCGAATATTCGCAGTAGCAGCGCCTTTTCATCAGGAGCGGGCGTTCATGACCGCTGTCACCGCAATCGTGCGGGAATATCCGGAGCTATTAGTCTACAGCCACGCAGGCAAGGCCCTATCCTGGGATCAGCGAGTGACACACTCTCAGGGGACTACGAAGGCCAGCAGGGCCGGCCTGATCCTCGGTGAACAGGAGAGAATCACGAAGTACCAAACGCAAGGCGACCTGCTCTCGCGAGCCGAGGTACTCGAATACCTGAGACAGAGGGACCTTGCGTAGAGCGCGAGGCTATGTCAACTGAGCAGTTTCTTCAGAAGTGCACGCTGGAAATGCAACCTGTTCTCGGCCTGGTCGAACATGATCGAGTTTTCCGATTCGGCGACTTCATCGCTTATCTCGAATCCGCGATAAGCAGGCAGACAGTGCATGATCTTCACGTCCGCAGGCGCGGCGGCGACTAACTCGGCGTTGACCTCAAAACCCGCAAAGTCGGCGCGGCGTTTTTGCTTTTCATCTTCCTGGCCCATACTAACCCAAGTGTCGGTGTAGACGATATTGGCGTCGCTCACGGCCGCCTTTGGGTCGCCGGTTCGGCGAACGGAATCGGGTGTCACCCCATTCGCCATCTCAATCGATTCGGTGTCGAGCTCATAGCCCGGTGGTGACGCGACAACCATCTTCATCCCGAGTTTGGCTGATGCAAAGGCAAGTGACCGGGCGACGTTGTTGCCGTCACCGACAAAGGCGATTTTCGCGCCTTCGATTCGCCCTACGTGCTCGGCAATCGTCAGAACGTCCGCCATGGCCTGGCAGGGGTGCGACCAGTCCGTCAGCGCATTTATCACGGGGACCGTGGCAAATTGAGCCAGCTCCGTCACGGAACTGTGTTCGAATGTTCGAGCCATTATGCCATCAACGTATCGGCTTAGAACCCGAGCCATATCCTTGATCGGTTCCCGCTTACCGATGCCGCCAATGTCCTCGGGCTTGACGTAGATCGGACTGCCGCCGAGGTCCGTCATTGCAACCTGGAAGCTGATTCGTGTTCGCAGGCTGGGTTTTTCGAAAAGCATCGCAAGCGTCTTGCCCGCGAGGCACAGGTCACGCTGGCCCGACTTGTACAGCTTTTTCAGCGAGCTGCTCTCATCGAGCAGGTCTCGTAGCTGTTCGGCGGAACAATCGTGTATGCAAAGGAAGTCTTTCATGGTCAACTCCCAGCCAAAACACCGTCAAGAATATCGATAGCCTCGTCGATCTGCTCTTTGGTGGCGATCATTGGTGGCATCAACCGGATCACGGTCTCATGCGTGCAGTTTATCCGCAGGCCCTTGTCGAGGCATTTGTCCACAATCTCCGAGCCCGGGCCGGTCAGCTGTACGCCGATCATCAGGCCTATTCCGCGCACACTGTCTATGATCGAGTGCTTCTGCTTCAGCGCAAGAAGCTTGTCCTGGGCGTACTCGCCAAGTTCGTTCGCGTTCTGCAGGAGGTTGTCCTCTTCTATTGCCTCAATGACTGCAACGCCCGCTGCGCAGGCCAGGCAATTGCCGCCGAAAGTTGAGGCGTGTTTGCCCGGCACGAGCGAGGCGGCGATTTCATCCTTGGCCATCATGGCTCCGATCGCGACCCCACCTCCAAGCGCCTTTGCCATCGTTATGATGTCCGGCTCAACGTCAAAGTGCTGGTAGCCGAACCACTTGCCCGTTCTGCCGATCCCGGTCTGCACCTCGTCGAGAATCATCACCGCGCCTTTTTCGTCGCACAGGCGGCGGATTGTCTGCAGGTACTCCGGGGTGGCCACGTTTATGCCCCCTTCGCCCTGAATCGGCTCGACCATGACAGCGGCAACTTCATCGCTGAAGGCCGATTCGAGTGCGGCGATATCGTTGAAAGGCACATAGACAAAACCCGGCAGCAACGGAAGAAAGCCTTCGTGATACTTCGGCTGAGCCGTGGCGGTGACAGTCGCGAAGGTCCGCCCGTGGAAGCTGCCCTCGGCGGTAATATACTTGTACTTCTCCTGGGCCGTGTGCAGGCGTGCTAATTTTAGAGCCGCCTCGTTGGCTTCGGCACCGCTGTTGCAGAAGAAGCACTTGCCGCCGAAAGCGCGTTCGCTCAGCAGTCTTGCCAATTGGCCCTGCGGCTCGGAGTAGAACGTATTGTCGATGTGCAGAAGCTCGCCGACCTGCTTGCGAATAGCATCGACCACCTTCGGGTGACAGTGGCCCAGCGCGCTGACGGCCCAGCCCGGAAACATATCCAGTATCTCATTGCCGTCGGCGTCGTATAGATAGCAGCCGTTGCCCCTGACAATGACCCGGGGAAGGCGGCCATAGTTGGCGATCACGTATTTGTCAAACAACTCTATTGTCTCCTGCGTAGTCATGGTTCGTATCTCGTATTGCGTGTAACTTATCTCGTTGATAGCCCGTCGCGACCGGTGAGATGACGCTTACCCTATTTCTGGCTTTCAATTCCTGACTATCTGCGTGCCGATACCCTTGGCGGTGTAAATCTCCAACAGCAGCGAATGGCCTATTCGCCCGTCGATTATGTGGGCCTTCTTGACCCCGGCATCCAACGCGGTCAGGCACGCCTCAACCTTAGGGAACATCGCGTCGGTGATAATGCCTGAGTCGATCATTTCCTTTATCTGCGCCTCGTCTAAAGTCGAGACCCAACTGTCGGGATCATTCATATCGGTGCGTATCCCGTGGGTGTCGCTGACAACGACGAGCTTCTCTGCGACGACGGCGGCAGCAACGTTGCCGGCGGCGCTGTCGGCGTTGACATTGAGCTTGCCGCCTGCCCTATCCTTGGCTACCGATGCAATCACCGGTATCGTGCCGTCGGCGCACAAGGTTTTGAGCAATTTGGCGTTCACCTCGACGACTCGGCCGACCTGTCCGACGTCAAGCTTTCTGCCGTCTTCGCCCGCCAATCTCAAAGGCTCGGCAAACAGTACGCAGCTGCTCAAAGAGTGCAGGCCCATCGGGTTGCACCCCAGCTCCGTGAGCGTCTCACAGATGGGCGTATTGACCCTGTGCACGAGCGTGTGCTCGACGATTGTCAGGGTTCGCTCATCGGTATATCGCCTGCCTTGGACCCAGACCGGCTCAAGGCCGGCCTCGTTCATAGCTCTGGTGATGGCCTTTCCGCCACCGTGGACGATAACCGGCTGCATCCCCACGGTCGCCATGAAGGCGATGTCGGTCAGCAGTTTCTTGCGCAGAGAGGTATCGTCGAGCACGCTTCCGCCGAGCTTGACCACCACGATCCGCCCGCGGAAGCCGCGGATGTACTCCATCGCCTCTATCAAGGCACCGGCTTTTGCAATAGCTTCTTCCACAACAACATGTCCTGAAACCGCTACAAGGAGAAACCAAGATATATATGACTCGCCGAGCGGCAGGTCAAGACATATTTGCCCAAGATCGAATTAGGCGGACACAGGCTACTGCCGATCCCGAGGTCCCGATCAAATGAACACGGGGAGAATGTGGACGTATCGATTTAGTGAGGTAGAATAGAGAAAGGACTGAGATTTGGCTGACTGAAAGTTGGGTCAGAGAGTAACGATGAAGACAATACTCATTGGGCTTGCTGTGATTCTCTCAGACGGGAACGCAGCAAGGGATTGGTCGGGGGCTATGAGCAGAGCAGATAATGATCGGCCGGTGCATGCGCTGGCAGAGCGGGCGGCACAGGCCGGAAAGTATGAAAAGGCGACCTTCGCCGCGGGATGCTTTTGGCACGTGGAAGCCGCGTTCAGGAAGGTGCCGGGCGTTGTCTCGACGATGGTCGGCTATACGGGCGGCCGAACGCACAATCCGACATATCGAGAGGTTTGCACGGACACGACCGGGCACGCCGAAGCGGTTCAGCTTATCTATGATCCGGCCAAGATATCGTATGAGGAGCTTCTGAAGGTGTTCTGGAGCATCCACGACCCGACAACCATGAATCGACAGGGCCCCGACGTCGGCACCCAATACCGCTCGGTGATATTCTGCCACAACGAACAGCAGCAGACAGCGGCTGAGACATCCAAGCAGGAGCTGCAAAGATCCCGCAGACTCCGCAGACGCATCGTAACACAGATTGTGGAGGCAGCCACATTCTATCCGGCGGAAGAATACCACCAGTGTTACCTCGAAAAGCACGGGATAAACGCGTGCGGCATACCCACACAGCAGTAGGGGGGAGAGTTCCGCCGATCGGCGCCCGCTGAACGCGATCGAATCCTGAGCTCGCGGGCAAAAAAAAAGCACCAACGCCCGATAATATCCTTGCAATCCTCTCCGGACTCCACTATTTTTGCGACATAAGGCTTTTGGCCACAGGGATGGTCGATTTTTTCGGATGAGAATGATGACAAGGACGTCAGCCTATCTGCTGCTGATTCTTCTGTTTGCCCCTCTTTCAGCCGATGCCACGCTTACTACCATCTCTGAGGACACGACTACGCCGCAAGAGACGGACCTCGCTTCGCAAGCGCCCGAAGACCTCGAGGCTGTCTGGTCCTACGGCGGGATTCTTGGGAGCGATTTCGCGGCTGTGATGATAACCGCAGGCTGCGACATACTGACGGGCGGCCCCTCGCTACACGGCGATGCCCTCGCCGGGGCGAGCGACGTAGTCGGGCCCGATCTGGAGCAGATCATCGCGTTCCTCGAATCGGACGAGTACTTCAGTGTCATGAGCAAGACATTCCCCCGGTTCGCGAGCGCCTCTGCACCACGTGGGTTGGGCGGAGCGGTCGGCGCCAACATGAAGCCTGGCCTCGATGACTTGTGGCCGCAGGTGATGTGGTTGCTCGGTGCCAGGACTTTCGAGGTCTACGATCAGTCGCTTGTAAACCAGATCAGCGTTCCTGAGCCGGCCTCAGCAATCCTGCTTTCTCTGGCCGGCCTGATTCTGCGCTATCGCAGACAATCCCGCCGTTGAATCCGCAGCCGCTACGTGCGGCCCGGCATTTTCGCAACTCTTTGTAAACCAACCTGCCGTGATAGCCGTATTAAGTTGTGCGGGAGGAGGTGTCGGATACTGTCAGCCCAACGATAGAGAAAGGACATCAGATATGAAAGCCATGAAATGTATGCTCGTGTTGGCAGCCGTTATTCTGATACCTGCAACGGGTCTTGGCCGGGAGCGGGCGGACTCAGAGCAAGAACGTCAAACGACTCTCGTTGTTGAAGGAAACAACCGGTTCGCCCTGAAACTCTATGCGAAGCTGCGGGAGGCCGACGGAAACCTCTTCTTTTCTCCGTACAGCATCTCGACGGCACTGGCAATGGCGCACGCCGGGGCCCGCGGCCGCACAGAGGCCCAGATGGCAAAGGTGCTGCATTTTCCGACCGCCGGCGAGGCCTCTGGCTCTGATTCGGACCATCCTGCAGGCAAACAGCCGCCGTGGACGCGGGAGCAATTCGCCGCAACGTTTGGGGCAATTATCGAGAGCCTCAATGACAGAGGTGCCGAGGGCGAATACCAACTCAATGTGGCAAATGCCTTGTGGGGTCAGAAGGGCTACGGTTTCTTGCAGGAATTCCTGGAGCTTGTGGAGGCCAACTACGACGGCCGGCTTAGCGAAGTTGACTTCGTGCGTGCGGCCGAGCAGACGCGCAACAAGATAAACGCCTGGGTCGAAAAGAAGACGAACAACAAGATCAAGGACCTGATCCCGCGGGGCGTTTTGGACGCAATGACCCGGCTGGTGCTGACAAATGCGATCTACTTCAAAGGCAACTGGGAGAATCAATTCGAAGAGGCGATGACCAGGCCTGCCCCGTTCACCCTGCTAAGCGGCGACAAGGTCGATGTGCCCATGATGAATCAGACCGAGGAGTTTCGCTATATGGAAGTGGAAGCCGTACAGGGGCTTGAATTGCCGTATGCCGATAATGAGCTGTCCATGATCATTCTGCTCCCGAGGGAGCTTGGCGGTCTAAGAGACCTCGAGAAGGACCTGACGCAAGAGAACCTCTCGCAGTGGCTCGGCACACTCGGCAAGCGCAGAGTCATCGTTTCGGTTCCGAAGTTCAAGATGACGAGCCAATTCGGCCTTGCCTCCGTGCTCAGGTCGATGGGTATGACCGATGCCTTCGCGCCAGGGCTGGCGGATTTTTCGGGGATGAACGCCAAGAGAGACCTCTTCATTTCAGCCGTCATACACAAGGCGTACGTCGAGGTGAACGAAGAGGGAACCGAGGCAGCGGCCGCCACCGCGGTTATCATGAACAGGCTGTCGGTCAGACCGACCCAGCCGGCGGTCTTCTGCGCGGACCACCCGTTCCTATTTCTCATTCGCGACAATCACACCGGCAGCATTCTGTTTATCGGCCGAGTCATGAATCCGAAGGCGTAACCGCCACCTTTAGCACGAAGTCCCGGTCACAACGGTTACATCCCTCACCTCGCCGGGCTCGGCAACAAGGCCGGTTTGCCAGATGATCGCGCCCGCCATTGTTCGGCCTTTTCCGGTTTGTCCCAGGATTCATACAACCGGATCAGCAGCTGTATGACTTCGCCCGCTTTGGGATCGTGCGGATCTGTTGCGGCTGGGCTCAAGTCAAATGCTCTTAGAAGAGCCGCCTCGGCACGTCCTCGGTCTTCGGTATGATAGAGCGCTTCGCCCAGAGTCCTAAGGAAGTCCGCGTTTTCCGGTTCCTTCTCGACCGCCTTGCGGGCCAGCAGCAGGGCCAAAGGCAGGAGTCTGTCTCGCAGCTCCGGCGTGGCGTCCAGCATCCACCGCGCCTCACGCGCGCAGTTGGCCGCGTTGTACGGGGGTAAGACCTGCTCGAACTGCTGCAAATACTCAGCGGCCTTTGGATGGTCCATCCAGAGGGCACAATCCGCCCTTAGATAAT
>CP070675.1:1923713-1935024 GCA_020352215.1 Phycisphaerales bacterium | reverse complement strand
CAAACAGGGCGTCCAAAATGACATGCTGGAAATCGGTGTTCCACGGCTGCTTCCTACAGTGGTGGGAAAGAAACTCAATGGCTTTCTCATATTCCCCATTCAAGACGTAGGCTTCGCCCAAGTACAATTGGCATATGCATCGTTGGGAAATCTCTCTGCTCTGCATTTGCAGTACTCCACGAGACCCGCATAGTCTTTCTTCTCACGGAACTCAGCAAGCGGTTCCCATGCTTCGCAATCTTCCTCATCGGCGCAGTCGCCACAACTATCAGACGAGCTGGCTGGCTTCCCACGATCAGCAGGAAAGTGTATAATTCTCGGTTCTTTGCACATCATTCTTTGCAGAGAGCATTGCACGTCAAATAGATTGCGTTCATCCTACCAGGTCCAGCCAAATCGTATGTAAGTTGCTGAGTAGGTCAAGCACTATTGCCGGGTCTCTTCCGATCGCTCGGGTCTCAATCACCACGGCACCAAATGTTGATGCTCTTTTCAGAGAAATTTCCACTTTTGGCAAATCTCAGGTCGGGTGCCAGGTACGGCTATTGTGATGACCACGTATTCTCGGGCCGTAGAACCACGTTTCCACGCCAGAATCCAAGGTCGGTGAATTCTGACTTTTTGGTCGCAACTCAGGCCGGTTCTCCGCACTGATTGACAGGACCACTTGGGTCTCCCGGCAGTCGCGGACCCGTCTCGGCCCCGGCCCGTTGCCGAGCTGCGCGATATGCCTTGGCCATCTTTTCGGTAGAAGCAGACAGGTACACAGAGGTAGTCTTCAGGCTTCGATGACCTACCTGTTTTTGCACAATTGGCAGGGGCACACCACGGTCCACCACATAGTGCATGATGTGGGAGTGCCGCAGTCTGCCGTCGGGGCTAAACTCAGTTCCTCCTGCGAGTCCCGGGAGAACCTGCAACGGTCTACCATTGTCTGTATCCCAGACCACGATACCAGGCCTGTCCGCGCTGTCCTCCACCAAATAGGCTCCATGTGACGAAGCTAGCACATCATTCGCATTCGGATGAAATCGCAAGTGGCGGACCGCTCCAGGAAGCCAGACTTCCAGCTCATCTCTATTGAGAATCTGTCTTCTCTTAGTTGGCATGCCTGTATCGACAATATATATTCGGTGGCGATCGGTCCACGCAACGCGACTTCCATCATGAGATAATGCCAAAGCTGTGACGGATGTGTCGGCATCTTTCGTAATCGCGCGGACTTCTTTGACGACCCAGAATCCTGGGGGCTGTGCCGAGAGCTGAATCGTCACGATGCTATCATACACATCTGTCCTGGGAATGGCCAAGGCAGCAGTGCCACCTTTGTGTGACAGACGCAGATCGGTTGCACTCTGGCAACGCTGTGTCATCTTGGGCGCGGACCATAGTACCTTCGCCATTCGCATACCAGGATATAGATCGTAGCTCAGAAGACTAACCCGATTCGGATCATCTGAGACAGCTATCGCCAATGAAGGATCGATGAATCCCAAAACATGCACATCGAGTATCTGGTCCAGCAGTGGACGCCTCTGATTCTTAGTCGTGGAAGTCCCGCAAATATGAAGGGGACCACACTGGTCGACTTCAGAAGCGAAATGCCGGGTGGTTGACAAATCGGAGTACGGCAAGCAAGACGCTTTGTCACAAGAAACGCTGACGTTTTCGGGGCAAGAAGCTGCAATCGGGAATATCAAAAAGAGGAGGATGGCCAATCGGTCGATCGGCACCTTGCATATGCCAACGCGATCATAGCGCATGGCTTGTTGCTCTCCGATAGGTTGTATTGCCGAGAGAGACAGAATTGGCTCTTGTTTTAGACATGTTGGTTTCATCTTGGCACAGCCGTGTCTTAACATAGGTCGCATAAGACTATCCGTTCTCTCCCCGTCTCAATCTTCATCATGGGGCATTCCATTAAGCCCGGATTTCCCAAGTAGCCGGTGACAAGAAAACCGTGTTTTGGTAGTATAGAGCCTATAGAGACCATTCAAGCCTGTTTCAGCTATTCTTTACGGGAGAATCCAATGGGTGAAGCACGCAAGGACGCCTATCGACTTGATTTTGATCGTAAAGTGAAGGTCGAATTTCATGGGACCAAAGTGACCAGTGACGCCGGATTACTTGCCTATCGGGAGCTTGATGATGCTCTTGAACTGACAGCAACAGTGGATTCACAAATGCGTGACATCCGAACGGGTAAAAACACCCAGCACCGTCTTACCGCTCTGCTCAGACAGTCCATCTACAGCAGGTTGGCAGGCTATGAGGATACCAATGACGCAGAGCGTTTGGCCGTAGATCCGGCCATGCGACACGTTGCCGGTGGCAGAGCGGTGGAGCATTCGGCTGCTTCCACCAGTGTCATGAGCAGATTCGAAACAGAGATACTGTCACAACCACAGAACATAGAGTACCTGATGAACCTGCCAGGCAGATGGGTGGACAGGGTTCACAGCAGCAAGCCACCAAAGGAGATCATCCTCGACATGGACAGTTCGGTCAGTCCGACCTACGGCAACCAAGAAGGCACTGCTTACAACGGTTACTTTGAGTGTACATGTTATCATCCCTTGTTCTGTTTCAATCAGTACGGCGACATGGAGCAGGCGCTACTTCGCAATGGCAATGTTCACAGTGCTGATGACTGGCACAGTGTTTTGAAGCCCATTATTGCCCGCTACCGATCCTTTGATATCTCGCGTTTCTTCCGTGGAGATGCTGCTTTTGCAGATCCTGAGATATATCGTTTTCTTGAATCGGAAGGCTATTTCTATGCGATACGGCTCAAGGCTAATCAAATTTTATACGATAAGGTCGATCACCTCCTGACTCGTCCAGTGGGACGTCCTCCCAAGAAGCCGATTGTGCTGTATCACAGCTTTCGTTATCAAGCAGCGAGTTGGCATATCGCTCGCAGAGTAGTCGCCAAGATCGAGTGGCATGCAGGAGAGTTGTTTCCGCGGGTGGGGTTCATTGTCACGAACCTCCGGTGGAAATCGAGTAATGTGGTGAAGTTCTACAACAAACGAGGCACCGCGGAGCAGTGGATCAAAGAAGGCAAATACGCATTGAACTGGACACGGCTGTCGTGCCATGATTTTATGGATAATCAAGTCAGGCTTCAGTTGTTCGCCCTGGCCTACAACCTCGGCAATTTCCTGAGGCGCCTGGCACTGCCCAAGTCGGTGAAGACATGGTCGCTAAGAACACTGCGTGAGAAGCTGATCAAGATCGGAGCCAAGGTGATCAGGCATTCGCGGTATGTAGTGTTCCAGATGGCCGAGGTTGCAGTACCGAGAAAACTTTTCGGTGAAATTCTTGACCGAATCGGGCAGTTGAGAACCAGCCCAGAACTGGCAAGGCCAGGATGACCGTCAACGAAGCGAAAATCGGGACCGCTGAGGAAGAATCGCCGGTCGAAGTACGTCAAAAGTGTGCCAAGAATAGTAAAATCTAGCCGTTTGGGGACTCCCTGAATGAAAATTGGCTGAAAATGAAGTCAGAATCTTTGATGTCCCGCTGAATATGGTGCTATTATAGTTTGTTATGGAGTCGATGGAGCGAAAGGAGCACGGATTATGGAGTTAAATGGGAAATGTCGGTTGAAAGAGCTTTCCTTTACAGAGGGCTCCAGGACCAGCTATAGTGGAGGTTGTACGGACGACGGGGCCCGGTCGCCGCGTCCCAGTTCCAGACAGAGCGACACCACAGTGGGTGCAGCAAAGCCATGATGTGGCGCGTTGGATGAGCACTTTGAAACGTCTAGGAGTCTCCAGAATGGCACAGAATAAGAAAATCACCCGCCGTCAGTTTGTGAAGGCGGGGTCGGCCTTGTGTCTGCCCGCGATTGTCCCGGCATCGGCCTTGGGGCTGGAGGGCCGGCCTGCGCCCAGCGAACGCATCACCTTGGGCTGCATCGGGCTCGGTGGCCAGGGCGATCGTGATATGACGGCCCTGATGAATGACGACCGAGTTCAGGTCGTCGCCCTGTGCGACTGTGACAGCGGCAGCACGGACTATGAACGCGGTTGGCTCAGAGGGCTGGCCCCGGCCAAGGCAAAGGTTGAGGCATACTATGCGGCAAAGACACAGGCCAACGCCCATCAGGGTCTCTTCACGACGGGCGATCATCGGGAAGTCCTGGCGCGTCCGGACATCGATGCGGTGACCTGCGGCACGCCCGACCATTGGCACGCGGCCATTGTGGTCGCGGCGGCCCGCGCAGGTAAGGACATCTACTGCCAAAAGCCGCTGTCCCTTACCCTCGCGGATGGTCAGGCCATGGTGGCGGCGGTCAAACGCTATGACCGTGTCTTTCAATGCGGCAGTCAGTGTCGATCCACTAACCGCTGCCGACATGCCTGCGAACTGGTGCGAAACGGTCGCATCGGTCGACTGCACACAGTGCACGTCGGTCTGCTCGGCGGTCACAACAATCCCCGGGATGGGCGCTCCCCTGCCGTGATGCCGGTCCCAAAGGCCCTGGACTACGACCGCTGGTTGGGGCCGGCCCCGCAAGCCCCCTACACGCTGGACCGGTGCCATTGGACGTTCCGCTGGAATCTGGACTACTCCGGCGGGCAGTTGACCGACGGGGGCGCGCACTTCATCGATATGGCCCACTGGGGCATGGGCACGGAATTGACCGGCCCTGTCGAGATCGAGGGCGCAGGCACGTACCCTCCGCTGGCCGATCTCTGGAACACGGCCACGGACTTTCATATCGAGACCCGGTACGCCAACGGGATCAAGATGATTATATCGACCAAGGAAATCGGTGTCAGATTCGTTGGGACCGACGGTGAGGTCACCTTGGGCGGATCCAATCCAAAGTCGATCTGGGAATCCAAGATCGAACCGGGCGAGACGCGTCTGTACCAGAGCGACAATCACTACAAGAATTTTGTCGACTGTGTGATCCGACGTGACAAGACGGCGGCCCCCGTCGACGTCGCCCATCGTTCGATAACGCCGGCCCACCTGGGCAATATCGCGATGCAGCTGGGGCGAAAGCTCAAATGGAATCCCGAGACCGAAGAGTTCGTCGAGGATGCGCGGGCCAATGCGCTTCGTGCCAGGCCGTACAGGACACCGTGGTGCATCTGACATAGATGAGGTTTTCAACGGCACCTGTGACTATTGGCAGATCTCGCCGGGTGATTACCCCATATTGCATCATCATCTTGGCGATAGTCCATTAAGGCATGAGGGTGAATGTCACCGAGTTTGAGGCGGCGTTGGTGGATACTGGGATCAATCGCTTAGTTACAGCACGGACGGACAGCTTCATCGAAGCAACGTCATTGCTCGTCGCTGCCGATACCTAACTGACTCGACGCCATTGATCGCACTTGTTCGAGCACTGCTCGCCATGTGGCATCGAAGCTTTTTTTGTCCGCCGGCATCTGTGCCATTGCCTTCTGGTACCAGCTCACTGCTTCGTCTCTCTGGCCTTTGCCCCCGTGAGCCATCGCCAGGCAGAAGTAATTGATGCTGTTGTCGCCGCCGGGCAACTTCGTTGACTCGGTGTATTTGGCAATTGCCTGGTCAAGCTGGCCCATCCCCCCCCCGTGTGCGGCACCCAGCCCCCAGAGGGGACGCCAGTCTCCCGGCTGTATCTCGTGAGCCCTGCGAAACAGTTCCAGGGCAAATCCCGGATCCTCATTGATCTGACTAAGCCCAAGCCCGCCCAAGGTTGCTGCAACTGCCGATAGGTTTGTTGCTGACTTTGTCAATGAATCAAGATCCTCGAGGGCTTTCTCCTTGTTGCCCATGGCGAGGTAGACCGAGGCTAGCGACACGTAGCTATCAGGGTCTTCAGGATCAACCTGGATTCTTCGGGTGTACAGGTCGATCATTTCCTGATAGTGCTCTTCAATCGTTCGTCCCGGCCCAAGCGCCTCGGCCGTGGATAAGTTCGGGTCCAGGTCAACCACCCAGATTTCGCGATAATAGCCCATGATATGCCTTTGGATGGCCAGGCGTCCGATGCCAGGACGGGGCCAACCACTCCGTCCAAGTGACCCACTCAGGACATGTGAGGTCTTTGTTATCTGCATGCTGGGGTCGAGTTCGTAGATCCAAAGACCAGAATCGCCGCCGGCGCCGCCGGCTGCGCACAGTTCCCGGCCGTTTCGGGACCAACCCACATAAATCGACGACGCCATGGAAGGCGACATCTCGACAACGACTGATCCGGTTGTCATATCGAGGATTTCAAGGCGCTTGTTTGGACCCTTGCAGGCGACGTGTCTTCCATCCGCTGATACCACAGGACAAGCGCCTCGACACTGAACGTGCGGCACAGGTTCGCCTCCCGCGATGGAAATCGAGTAGAATTTCCAATCTTGGGGCGCTTGGTAATAAACACGGCCAGGATCACTGCTCCATGAAGGGAAGATTCCATGTGCCAGGAATCTGGGGGCTTCTGAGCCATCGGCCTTTATGAGCCAGACCTCTCGCTGGGCGAAATCCGGATGTTCCCTTTCATGGTTGCCTGTAACATCGGCAAGCAGCAAGGATCTTCGAGTACGAGTGAAGGCAATGTAGCGGCCGTCGAGAGACCAGGCCGGATCAAAACCGGGCACTGTCAACAGGCGAGTTCTTCCCGATGCCAGATTGAGGATTTCGATGCCGCTGAAGCCCAGCAATCCACTGCTGTAGGCCAACTCCGTACCATCCGGGGACCAGGTCGGACAAAAGCCCTCGGGCACTACCCGTCTTGCCTTTTGGGCCAATTGTTGGTAGATCTCAGTGGACTCGTGCATGGCCATGAACGCAGGGTCTTGCGGCACGCTTTGCCCTGGATGCCAGGGACGATCGGCAGCCAGAGTGTCCGAGACATATTTTTCTGCGGACGCATTGAAAAGGCGCCTGGTCATTAAGCCTGAGTCAATGATTCTCTCATGCTGGGACTTGGCTTCATCGTATCGGCCCAGGGCAACCAGGGCGCAGAAGGCATTGAAGTGATGGCTTCCCTGGTCCGGCTGAAGGCGCACACAGGTCCTGGCATCTGTAAGGGCCGGTTCGTAATTGCCCATCTGCATGTGCGTGCGCCTGCGCTGGTCGTAGAATTCGGCGTCGTCACGGGCCAGTCCGATTGCCTTGCTGTGATCCTGAACGGCCTTTTCGAACAGTTCCTTTCTGTCTTCTCTGATCGCCTTTTCCCGGCGGGCAATGGCACGAAGGGCATAGCCCTGCGAGTCACTCGGCCTATTGCCGATCATCATGGAGGCGTCGGTCTCCATCTGGTCGTAGTCCTTCAGGGCGTAATACGCCTGTGCCCGCGCCTGCAGCGAGTCATAATGACCGGGATCAAGCTCGAGGGCCCGGTTCAACCAGTCAAGGGTCTTGTTCACGGTACCGGCCATCATGGAACGGTTGAAGCAGGCCTCTGCAGACTCGGAAAACAACTTCTCGCCCGCATCCTGATGCTCCTTTGCCCTCTGCTGGTATTGGGCTGCAGTGGCAGCATCCTCTGTAGCATTTTCCAGATACACCCTGGCCAACAGAAAATGGGCCTGACAGGCAATCTCGTCACGCTCTGACAGCAGGGGCTCAAGTTCTTTCGCGGCCTCGGTGGGGCCTTCCAGTTCCAGGGTGAGCCGGGCGTGAAGCAGGCGGGCATCGGCACCGACGTGCTTGCTGCTGAGAATGCTTTCGATCTTGTCCAGGGCCTCCTGGAACTGCCCTTTGGAACACAATTCCATGGCGCTTGAGAGAATGGTTCGATGTTCCATGGCCTGGACCGCGCTGGTGCGTTTCAGGCCTTGAAGGTACATGGCCGACAAGCCGATCATGGCGACGATCAGGATCAGGGCTGCCAGGCAACCGAGCACGGCCGCACGGTTCCTGCGCAGGAACTTTCGCATGCGGTAGATCCTGCCGGGCCGCCTGGCCAGGACCGGCTCGTGGTGGAGATGCCGCTCGATGTCCTCGGCCAGGGCATGGGCCGTCTGGTATCGGCGCATCCGGTCCTTCTCCATGGCCTTGAGTGTGATCCAGTCCAGGTCGCCGTGAAGCTTTCGCGACAGGGTTCGCACATCCGTGTTACGGGATCGTGCGACCTCCTGCGATTTGTCACCGGCAATTGTGCTCAAGCGAGTACTCGGCGTCTTGGGGTCTTTCTCACGAATCATCCGCCGGATACTGTCTGCGCCTCCTTCTCGAAGTGTATCGGGGTCGAACGGCAGCGTGCCGGTCAACAATTCATACAGCACTGCTCCGAGCGAGTAGACATCCGTGCGCGTGTCTATGTCCTGGTTGGTCATCTCTGCCTGCTCCGGACTCATGTACTCCGGCGTGCCGACCATCTGACCCTGTTCCGTCACGAGAGTCCGCTCGGTGAGCAATTGACTCAGAGCCTTGGCCAAACCAAAGTCGATGATCTTGGGTACGGCCTTCTCGCCGTGGATGGCGACCTGTATGTTCGAGGGCTTGATATCTCTGTGGATGATGCCTTTCTGGTGGGCATACTGTACGGCCTCGCAGACCTGCAGGAACAGCCTCAGACGCGCTTCGATACCGAGCTTCTCTCTGTCACAGTGCTCAGTGACGGAGACGCCCCTGACGTACTCCATCACGAAGTAGGGCCGGCCGGTTTTTGTAGTGCCGGCATCGTGCACGGAGGCGATGTTGGGATGGTCGAGCAGGGCCAGGGCCTGGCGTTCGGCCTCGAAACGGGCGATGACCTGCTTGGTGTCCATGCCGGGTTTGATGACCTTCAGGGCCACGCGCCGCGTGACCGGGCTGCGTTGCTCGGCCATGTACACCATGCCGCAGCCGCCTTCACCGATGATCCTCAACAGTTTGTAGGGCCCGATCTGGGCGCCTACGCCCGTGGCCTCGGCGCCGTAGTCAATCGTTGGGACCCCCTCTTGCGCGTCGGACGTATGACCACGCCCGTCCTGAGATTCAGTCATACTGATCTCCTTACGTCCCGAGAAATGCCCTCTTGCACGGTGGCGGGTCCAACAGGCCCTTCTTTGGAGCAATGGACCGATTCGGGATAGACAACTGTAATCCTATAGTCTTACTGTGATATTACCGAAGGCCTGTTCCTCAGTCAAGGGCTCGCTGCGAACAGGGTATGACACCCGCCAGCTTCTGGTCCGGTTTGATCGACCGCGTTCGCGTCTACAAGGGAGCGCCTGGTGCAGAGGGAATCGCAGCTTTGGCGCAGTAGGCCACCTTGGAAAGCAACAAGAGATTCAGTATAGCCGAAGGACTGCCGGCGTTCTTCTCATGATCTGAGACGTGTGGTTCGTCGGACGCTTACGACAAGCTGAAGGGTCTATACAAGGAGAGGCCCTTCCAGGTCATAGCCATAGAGCCAAATCCGGCTGCTACCGACAGCTCTGTTACCCACCCACACGTCAGCCACGAGAGGCTTTGTGAAGGTGATGGCTGCGCTGCAATTACCTCGGCGCTTGAACAGGGCCGGCTTGCCGACTTCTTCACCATGGCCAGAAACATCCTCAATACGTACAACTCCGACAGCCCATACGTTGCCCTTTCTGACTGGGATGGTGAGCTCTGCTATGAGTGTGGGTATGTCATGGGTTCAGAGGGCTACTACTGCAGCTTCTGCGAACGCACATTCTGTGAGGAGTGCAGCACGTGTTGCTATAGCTGCGACGAGTCTATCTGTGTTGGATGTGCCATCACGTGTGGGATCTGCGAGGAATCGGTCTGCCCAAGGTGCGCTCGCCATCCTGCAACGTGAGACTTGTCTGCAGGACATAATCCGCTCGATCATCTAGGGGGCATGGCAAACGAAGGGTTTTTAATGCCCGGCATCCGCGTGCCTCTCTCCTGTAGCCAGCGGCCCTCCCCCCGGAGCCACATCAGAACCACGCCACATCTTGAATGCGCATCGGCCAACAAGTCCTATGAAGGGTTTTGTAAGTATCTGTGACTAAACGACTAATGACTTGTGTTATCCGGACTTATGATGCTGGCCGAAGCGGAGCCGAAGCCGCATAGTAGCCGAAGCGAAGCTGCTTGTGGCGCGGCTGTTGCGCGCTTCGCGGCTTGGGTTGGTCCATCCCGACCATCATATGAACCACTTTCTCCCGCGGACTTGAGGCTGTTAGCGGTAGGTTTCCGTGAACGTTATCCTGACATGTACGAGGAGTACAGGCGTCGCTGCAAATCCGAGCCGCGTCAGTTCAACCTCGGCGATTCCTTCCCGTGGACGGATGACCTCCCTGTTTGATATCTCAGCTAAAACTGTTCGCAGTCCGGATCGTCAGTCCTGGTGCATTCAAGCCACTCGGCAACGAACGCGGCAAAATCCGAAAAGCCAACCTCGCAATCCATGTCAAAGTCCATCGGATTAAATGTGTCGCAATAGACGATTCGCACCTTGGCAAGATATATGCACGTCTTGCCTTCATGTGATGAGTAATAGCTTACCCACAGAATGTCATCATGAAGGACCATGCCGGCGTAACCGGTATCACCGCCTGAGGGCAGTGTCAGCATCTCCGTCATCGATCCGCTAACGTGATCGACCCAGCATATTGACGTCCTGGTGCTTCCGTCATAGAGGCGGACCGCTGCGATCAATCGACCATTGGGCATTTGTATCATTTCCGGACCGCCGATGGCAACGCCGAGATCCTGCCATTGAAAATTATCATAGGGCGGTTCGGCTCTTCCCAACTGGGCTGTTCGGGAACCGCCGTCACGCCTGAGCAAACACCAGCAGGTATCGTCTTCGGCAAATACAAAAGCGTGCTCATTAGGGTAAGTGTTGCCCTCGAAATACTTCGGCCCAAATGGAGCGTAAGCACGACCATCGGTTCCACGGTAGAGTTGTATTGCATAAGGTGGACTGCACCTGTAGCTGAAGTTATACGCGTAGCCATCATGCCACGTGGTTCTCCACATCCACTCATTGAGTGCCGGGTCCGTCAATTCGTAAGGTTCGCTCCATCTTGTCCCGTCAGGAGAAAGATAGCTCAGGGATTGGTAGATCCGGGAGCCATCATTGATCAGGGCAACGGCCGAATTCACGAGCAGTTCATCCCAAGGAGTAATTGAGAAGTTCCCTTCTCTCATATCCGCATGGTCGTAGCCTGCAGGTTTTTGGAAAGCAAGGCCCGCTACCGATTCCCATTCTACGCCGTCATCCGAGCGAATGATACGCAGAATACCGTCATTTGAGCCATGACCAGAACCTTCACGCAGTGCACAGTACCACTTTCCTTGGACAAGTATGAGGTCCGTAAAGGCGTTGTGAGGAGCCTGATCCCATATCTTGCGTGACTCTATAAGCTGAAGTGAAAGTCCGGCCGATGGG
>CP070675.1:1900352-1923613 GCA_020352215.1 Phycisphaerales bacterium | reverse complement strand
TGCGGCGCCGGATGCGCTGGTAAGTAATGGCTTCGTTTCATCTGCAAAAGACCTCAGTGATAGCCGTGTCCGGGGTATTGTACAGCCGACGTTCAACCCGAATCTCCCTTTATTGCCCTGCCAGAACAGGATTCTTGAGCAAACTTTCAGCCAAGTTCCAAGTGAGCGACATGAAGTTGCCTCGTTCCGGACTTCGCTTCCAGGGCGTCAAAGCAAATGGCGTCGCCTGTCCGATTCCATCGCGGGTGAAAATCACAACGCAGATCACCAGAAATATAGCGTTTTTCCTTCATACTCAGTCTCGCCAGGACGATACCTTGATTGCTCTCGACGTTGAAAGCTAGCAACGACTGTTCCAAAGTTCCGTAGTGCTTCTGGTCGGTAGCAATCCACTTCTGATCCGGGGAGAAGGTGCAGTGACCGTCACCAGCGAAGAACTGTCCGGCGACGATCTCATAGTCGTCTTTGCCGTCTGTAAAAAGAATGTGTTTACGTTCTTGGCCTTTGTACGCGAAAGTAGCTATGATTTGCCTGTCGTTTCTCCAGTCAAAGTGCGATACTCTCGTCCCGTAGGGTATGACTTCCCTGAGCTCAGAACCGTCCAGATTGGCGGTCATCATCCCGGTTTCAAGCCTTCCTTTGTTGTCCCGCGTTCGCGCCAGAAAGAAAAATCGCGTATCGTTCCGGTTGAACACCGTGTGATTGAACCACATATGCCGGTGTTTCAGTTCCGGATGCTTCTTGACCAGGATTCGGTACACGTCTTCGATTGAAACGATCAGTTTGTGCTTGCCCGTCGCCATATTCATTAGGAAAACGCCATCGTTGTCCGGATGAGGGGAGTTCGGGTTGGGATCTTCGGCGCCTTCGTATCCAACTGTCTTTCGCAGCCGTCTTAAACGTCCGTAAGTGAGGCTCAATGCAAATCTGCCATTATGACTCAAGGCACTGACGGGTCGTGGAAGAAGACGTCTGCTGCCCGACTTGACGTTTGGCACCACCGATACAATCTCGTTACCCCTTCGATCGTTGTAGATTATCTCATCTGCACAAAGTGGGCTCCAGTGCAGCATTGCGCCCTGCTGTAGGTTCCAGGCTCTCGACTCTGCCACTTTCGAAAATTCCCCGGTCTCCGAATCGACCAAGCCGATCGAAACCGGTTCGTCCGGCGATGGAAAGTGATCCTGAAAATCGCTCTCCAAAGAAAGCAGAAATTGACCGGATTCGTTCCAGGGACAGATGCCGTAATAGCCGAAAAAATGGTGTTTGGGCCCTGATGTGACTATCCTTATTCTGAAATCCCTCAGCCTCGCCCGTGTCCTGGTCGTGGCTGTCAGAATCCCGCCCGAGAATCCCAGCACTCCCAATCCAAGGGCCTGTTCAAGAAATCGTCGTCGAGCTGCTATCATTACCTATCTCCGTGAAATCAACTTCTGGCCGGCAGTCTCGTACGAGTCACGGCAGTCAATACCGCAATAAGTGTCACCGTATCTTTGACGACACCCACGTCTAATCCTTGGCGCTCAGCTTGTCGATCACCACTGCCAACAGAATCACGCCACCTTTAATCACCTGTTGCCAAAACGGCGAGACGTCCAAAAGAACCAGACTGTTGTTGAGGACTCCGATGATTAGAGCACCCAATACTGTGCCCAGAACTGAGCCTCTGCCGCCCGAAAGACTCGTACCACCAATCACTACCGCTGCTATCGAATCAAGCTCATACCCCATGCCGGCGTTAGGTTGTGCCGAATCCAATCTTGCCGTCGTAATCAGCCCGCCGATCGCAGCCAAAGCGCCCGCGGCGGTATATACCATCAACTTGATCTTGTTAATGTTCAAGCCGGAGAGCTTGGCGGCTTGTTCATTTCCTCCTACCGCATAAACGTATCTGCCAAATCTGGTTCTCTTTGTCACCACCAAGGCCACCGCAACGATTACCGCACAAATCCACACCGGGACCGGTATTGCCAGGAACGAGCCGGTCCCCAGGACCGCGAACGTCTCACCCAAACCGGTTATGGGAAACCCCTTTGTCCACAACATGGTGAGCCCCCGGGCAATCGTCAACATCGCCAATGTGGCCACGAACGGGGGCACTCTGAATCTGGTAATGGCAAGTCCGTTTATCAAACCCAAAATCGATCCTGCGAGTATGGCCCCCATAGCCGCGCCAAGGAATGTGTATCGGATCGCAAGGTTGAACATCGGCAGCTCCAGGCCGTTCTTAAGCAGCCCGGCCGCAATGGCGCCCGTTAGCGCCAGAACCGAGCCGACCGACAGATCAATTCCGCCCGTCAAGATCACTAAAGTCATGCCCACCGACAGACAAACGTTTACCGATATCTGACGCGTGACATTCCACATGTTTGTGACGGTGAAGAACCTGTCCGAGAGAAAACTCATTATTGTGATCATCAGCACCAAAGCAATCAGTGACTGAGACCTCTTTAGATGCGACTTATAGTCACTCAGATCTTCCATTTGTAACACTGTCCGTTTGTCTCTCTGTCTGTCTACGCGCTTCTCGGAATTGCGGCCTTCATAATCAACTCTTCTGTAGCCTCCGAGCGGGCGAACTCGGCAGTCTTCCTGGCCTCCGACAGAACAATTATCCGGTCGCAGATTGCCATAATTTCGGGCAGCTCCGACGATACCACAACTATCCCCAATCCCGCCTCGGCAAGTTCGCCGATAAGCCGGTAGATCTCATTTTTCGCATTAACATCGATTCCCCGAGTTGGCTCATCGAGAAGAAGCACCTTTGGATCTGTGGCCAGCCATTTGGCGATGACAACCTTCTGTTGGTTACCGCCGCTTAAATCCTCCGTCCTCTGACCGGCCGAGGCGGTCTTAATCTTTAGCCTGGCAATGTAATCACTCGCGAGCTGTCTCTCGAGCTGGCTACTCAGAAGAGAGAACCGCTCCGTCAATTTCAGACTTGCCAGACTGATATTGGCCCGAACCGACATCAGAAGCACCAGGCCTTGCTGCTTCCTATCCTCGGGCACAAGGCCAATCCCACAGTCAATTGCGTCCCAGGGTGATTTGATACGGACTTGCCGGCCCTGCAGGTGAATTGCGCCCGATGATCGCTGCGGATGAACACCGAAAACTGTCTCCAATAGCTCCGTCCGTCCTGCCCCCATCAGCCCGAATATTCCCAGGACCTCGCCCTGATTGACAGAGAAGCTTACGTGATCCACCAAGTAGTCCTCGCTGCGGGTCGGATGATCCAGGCATATGTCCCGCACGCTCAGCAGTTCTTGCTGCTCGCTTGCATGTGATTTGACGAAAAAGTCTTTGATGTCTCTTCCCACCATCATCCGCACAATGTCATCGTGACCGACCTCTTCGGGAAGGCAGGAACCGACTACCTTTCCGTCCCTCATCACTGTCGCTCTGTCTGCTATCTGGAAGACCTCATCGAGCTTATGAGTAATGTAGACGATCCCGACTCCGTGTTCCTTCAGAGACCTTATCAGCCCGAACAGCACCTGCACTTCGCGCTCGCTGACGGCTGAGGTGGGCTCATCCATGATGATGACTCGGGCATCGAAAGAAAGTGCTTTTGCAATCTCTACTATCTGTTGCTGGCCCACCCTCAGATCGCAGATCAATCGGTTCGGGGCGATCCTTAGGTTCAGTTGCTTGAGGATCCTTTCAGTCTCGACGTACATGCGTTTATAATCGATCAAGCCCAACCGATTTGTGTACTCTCTGCCCAGAAACACATTCTCCGACACGCTCAAATGCGGGATCAAGTTCAGCTCCTGGTGGATTATAACTACCCCGCTGTTCTGAGCCTGCCTCGGATTCGCGAAGCTGACCTCTTCACCCTCCAGCAGAACCTTGCCTCCATATTCGGCGTAAACTCCGGACAGGACTTTCACCAAGGTCGACTTGCCGGCGCCGTTCTCACCCACCAGCGCGTTGATCTTGCCTCGATGTATCTGAAAGCTGACATTATCCAGTGCTTTGACCCCCGGAAAGGTCTTTGTGATGTCCCTCGCTTCCAGGACAACGCTGTCTTTGTCTGCTAAGGCCTGAACCATATCGTCCTTGCTCGCTCTACCGAATCTCAAGCAGGATAGGGACAATCGGCAAACAACGGATTTGCCCCTGGTCCTGCTTGATCTCAGCAGCACCTACAAATCTCACGGTGACTGCCTCTTTGACTTCTTGGCGAAAAGCCGGTAGCACCTCATTCATCACGATCTTGTTTATCTGCTCGGATATGTTGTTGAAGTCTCTACTATTCGGGAAGTCACTTACGTTGATCAGTCCCGAGGCATCCCTTATGGCGTTGCCGTAGATGTTGCGCGTAATGATCATGATTTCAGGCTCCGACTCCGGAGCTCTCATGCTTAGCAGCACGCCGTCTTGGCCAATGGATACAACCGTGCCCCGCCCAGCCAACAGGTGGTAATAACTGCCCGCAAGGCCTAACCGGCGCCCGTATTTACTGTTGGCCTCCTCAACATCGGCATCGAGGGCATCCAGCAACATTCGTGCATCCGTTGCGCGGTCAAGATTCCTTTGAAGCCTATTGTTCCAGAAATCCTTGGCGAACTCGGCCGGATCGAATGCCTTCTGTTCTTGCGCTTGCCTCACCTCATCGAGCCGCTCAAAATAGCACGATCGCCAGAACAGAAAGCCCAGGACAATCACATAGACAACATACTTGTACCTACGCCTCATCTGAGCCGTCATCCTCTGCGGTGGCGCGATGACCTTGCCCTTTAAGACCGGCCCTTGACTCCGGCCTAACCTCAGGCTTTCTGGTACCTCACGCCTACCGTTTGCCGTATGCAGTGTACCTGTCCACGTTCTCCTGATTGACCAGTTCGACTGCAACTGGCACCTTCTGGGGGAAGCTGGTCTCTCCAAGTAGATATTGATCGGCCCATTCCGCGGCCGTCTTTGCCATCAGCCTGGGAAACTGCATTACCGTGGCCACTATCTTCTTGTCATTGATAGAGTCTACTACGTCTTTAGCCCCGTCGTAGCCAAACACCATCACATCCTTCGCTTTCCCGGCGGCCGCCAAGGCCTGGTACGCCCCCATAGCCATAGCGTCATTTCCGCAGAAGACGGCGTTAATATTTGGGTGAGCCTGCAGCATAGACTCCATCACTTCCATAGCCTTGTTTCGGTCAAACTCAGCCGTCTGCTGGGCAACCATCTTGATATCTTCGTAGTTATCGACCACGCTGTGAAAGCCTTGAGACCGGTTCCAGGTGTTGTTGTCACCGACCAAGCCCAGCAGCTCGACGTAGGCACCTTTCTTGTTGAGCTTTTCGACGAAGTACTGCCCCAGTTTCACACAGCCTGAGTAGTTGTCGGAAAGTATCTGGGCGACCGCAGCATCGGTCGAATTGATCTCACGATCCATGCAAAAGGTAGGTATGCCCGCCACCTTGGCCTTCCTAACATTTGAAATCGAACCGTCGGCGTCGGTAGGATTAAACAATATCGCCTTGTAGCCCGCGGCTATTATGTTCTCGAAGTGGTCGGTCTCCTTGGCCGTATCGTTTTGAGAATCGAATATTGTGGCTTCGTAACCGAGTTGCCCTGCTCGCTCAGCGGCCGTCTCACCCAGGACGACAAACCAGGGATTGTTCAACGTCGAGATCACCACCGCAATTCTTCCCTTGCTTTGAGTCGCTTCCTCCAGCGCCCGCGATTCGTCTTTTGGCTTGCACCCAGATAGCAGCGTGATGGCAACAATGGCTGCAGTGGCCAAGGGCATGAGAGCTTTCTTTGACATTCTAAGCCTCCCTAAGCGGTGACTTTTGTTCATTCTGAGGGCTCTTCCGGTGACAGAACTCAACTCCCGAAATCGGGTCTCCGTATTATCTACGACACCCCGGATTTTCTCGCACCACCGATCAAAAAGCAAGCTCAAAAATCATCGGCATCTTGCTCACCTTACTTGTCCGCGGCAGATGTCGCCCTTACTTGCGTTGTTCACCTCGCGATATCTTGCCGGGATGCACCCTGTGTCTGATTTCAGAAGACTCTTGCTGCAACGAGGCCGCCTATTGTAATATGTTCCCCAAGACATCTGCTCGGTACAAGGATTCTGCAAAGGAGGCCACTTGTGTATAGTTTTCTATTGGGGATCGACTACGGAACAGGCGGGGCCAAGACCACCATAATCGATGCGGATGGTAATGTTCTCAGCTATGCTTTCGAGGAGTATCCGTTTATCACACCTCACCCCGGTTGGTCCGAGCACGACCCCAATCTCTACTGGGATATTGCCTGCCGAATCATACCCAGGGCCATCGACGATGCGAACATCGATGCCAGGCAAATCAAGGGAATCGCTGCGTCCTCGGCGTTGCCTTCTCTGGTAATGGTAGACGAGCAGCACAACCCCGTCAACAATGCCTACAACTTGATGGATAGAAGGGCAACTAAGGAAGTCGAGTGGATAAAGGAAAACATCGGCCAGGCTCGTATCTTTGAAGTCTCAAAGAATCGACTGGAGGACCATCCTACACTTGTCAACCTGATCTGGGAAAAGAACAACAGGCCGGATTCCTTCCAGCGCATTTGGAAAGCCTTGACAATAGATGGATTCATAACATTGAAACTCACCGGAAAAGCCACGCTCCATTACTCGGGAGCCGCTTTTTACGGCGTGGCCTACAATTTGCTGGAGCACCGGTTTGAAGACGATATTCTCGAGACCATCGGTATGGGAAGGGAATTGCTCCCGGATCTGTATCCGTGCGAGACGATTGTTGGTGAGGTGACACAAAAGGCTGCCGACCAAACAAGCCTTGCCGCTGGCACCCCCGTGGCTGCCGGTCAGGTAGATTGCAACGCCGGCTGGGTTGGTGGCGGCGCCATAAATGAGGGAGACATACAGAGTAACCTTGGAACTTGCGGCAACTTCGGCATCATTCACCGAGGGCAGATACTGCTCAATACGATGATCAACTTTGCCTACACAATAGACTCGACCGATACGTACATCACCGTACCCACAACTACCACAGGCGGTCAACTTATCCGCTACTTCAGAGACAACTTCTATCAGGCGGAGGTAGCCGCCGAAAAACAGACCGGCATCGACACCTATGACCTTATCAACCGGGAGGCCGAGATTATCCCTCCAGGCAGCGACGGGCTTGTGGTGCTTCCGTTTCTGATGGGCGAAAGGACTCCCATCTGGGATGTCTACGCGCGGTGCGTGATCTTCGGGCTAAGTCTGAATCACACACGAGGCCATGTCGGCAGAGCAATGATGGAGTCCGTCGCCTATGCAATGTATGATTCCTTCCGTCTCATAAAGGAAACAGGACACGAAATTAACTTGCCGCTGGTGCTCAATGAAGGTGGGGCGAAAAGTGTACTCTGGCGGAAGATCATTACCGACACCTTCGATGTCCCGACTGTCCTCGTCGAACGCAGGACCGGCGCCCCGTACGGGGACGCAATTCTTGCCGGTGTGGCATGTGGTGTCTTTAAGGATTTCTCCGTCGCACGCGAGTGGACCGAGTACATCGACCCCATGGAGCCAGACAAACACAACCATGAGCTCTATATGAAGTATTTCGGTCTTTACAAGAATATCTATGACCACATCAGGCAGGACTACAGAGACCTTGCTGAGCTCAGAAGCACAAAGCCCAAGTAGATACAACAGTTAAGGAGTGGTTTGGTGGAATTCGTGAGGAAATTAAGACAAAGACAGGCGGAGAATAATCCTATTAGTGTTGGAATAGTCGGATGTGGGCAGATGGGCTCCGGTTTGGCCCACGCGATCAACAATGTAACCGGCATGGCCATCAAGGCCATAGCCGATATAGAACCGCAGCGCGGCATCAATACATTCCTGGAAATGAAATGGGCCAAGGGCAACATCGTGGTTACCGAAAGCCTTGCCAAGGCTCACGATGCCCTAAACTCAGGAAAAGTCGTTGTCACGGCCGATGCTAAGCTACTGCCCCAGCTTGATGCTATCGAGGCCAACGTCGAGGCAACTGGCGTTCCGGATGTCGGTGCATCTGTCGCCCAGACCTCCATAGAGAACAACAAGCCCATCATAATGCTCAACGTCGAAACCGACGTCACCGTCGGTGTCTACTTGAATCATATCGCTCGAAAAGCAGGCTCGGTTTATACCGTAGCTTCGGGAGACGAACCCGGCGTCTGCAAGATGCTATACGAGCAGGCTATGCTTATGGGGTTTGAGGTCGTATGCCTGGGGAAAGGCAAGAACAACCCGCTCAACTTCGAGGCCACGCCGGAGATGTGCACCGAAGAGGCCCTTTCGAAAGACATGAACCCAAAGATACTCACTTCCTTTATTGATGGGACCAAGACGATGGTGGAAATGGCCGCCGTCTCCAACGCCACAGGATTACTACCCGATGTCCCCGGGATGCACGGGCCCAAAGTCGATCTTGGTGACCTCGCCAAAACATTCATTCCAAAGGCGGACGGGGGTATTTTCGAACGCCGCGGAACCGTCGATTTCTCCACAGGTGGCGTGGCCCCAGGTGTCTTTGCAATCGTCTATGCGGGGAACCGGCGAATGCGCAAAGACATGAAGTTCCTCACCAAGGCAGGAGGCCCTTACTACCTTCACTACCGCCCCTATCATCTTTGCGACCTCGAGACGCCGCAATCGGTTGCCGAGGCGGTCCTGCTCGGAGAAGTCACTGTCACAGCAGAGACGATGCATTCCGAGGTCGTTGCCGTTGCAAAGCGCGATCTGAAGGCAGGTGAAAAGGTTGGGGGGATTGGAAGCGCCGATATATACGGCACCATCTACACCTATGAGCAAGCAAGGGCCAGGAAAGCCATTCCAGTCGGGATAGCCGCTAACGGCAAAGTAACAAAGGCCGTGAAGAGAGGAAACATACTTACGCAGGACAACTTCTCACCCGATGCGACCACTCTTGTCTTTCGTCTGAGAGCCAAGCAGGATGCCTTGGTCGGTGCAGAGGAATGAAAACATGAAATCGACGATGAAAGCCGTTGTCGTCAGGGCGCCGATGGATTTTGATATTGAGGAGGTTCCCATTCCCGACTGTCCCTGGGAAGGACTGCTGTTGAAAGTTCACGCCTGTGGCCTATGCGGCTCCGACCTGAGGACTCTTCGTCATGGGCATCGCAAAGTCACCTTCCCTTGGATAATAGGCCATGAAACAAGCGGCCAAGTTGTACAAAAGGGCGCTGCGGCCCCCGGCGGATGGAAGGTCGGTGACATGTTGGCGGTGGGCTCGATAGTCTTCTGCGGCAAATGCCGGTTCTGTACCAACGGCAAGTATGAGCTTTGCGAAGACTACCGGGAGATGGCCCAGGCCTGGCCGGGCGGATTTGCGGAGTACGTTGTAGTCCCCAAAGAGGCTCTGAAATTGGGAAGTGTTGAGTCGGTGCCGGATAGTCTCGACCCCGCAATCGCCGGTGTTGCCGAACCCATATCTTCATGCATCAACGCGCAGGAAAAGGCCCAGGTCGGCCCAGGTGACACTGTTGTCATTATCGGAGTTGGGCCGATCGGCTGTATTCACATAGATCTTGCCAAGGTAAGGAGCGCCGCCAAAGTAATTGCCACGGACATTGCCCAGTCTCGCCTCGACCTCGCCGCAGACTACGAGCCCGACCACCTCATAAACGCAGCCGAAACGGACCTCGTCGAGCAGGTCCGAAAGCTTACCCACGGGAGAGGAGCCGATGTCGTGGTCACTGCAAACCCCGATCCAACCGCCCAGATCCGGGCAGTGGAAATGGCAGGAAAAGGAGGGCGAATACTCCTGTTTGGCGGCCTGCCGACCGATGAGTCCCGTCCTGGGATAGACACAAACCTTGTCCATTACAACGCGCTGCACCTGATTGGCACGACAATTTACGCACCGAGACATTACCGCACGGCGCTTGAGTTGTTGGCCGGCGGGCAGATCTGCGGTGAGAGATTTGTGACGCATCGCTTTGCCTTAGCCGATTTTAGGCTCGCGGTCAAAGAGGCAATGGCCGGCAAGGTGCGAAAAGCAGTACTGATGCCATGAGCAAGGGACGTGCGCGAAGTACTTTCCCAACGAAACGCTCCGCGAAGACACACGGCATTGTTGAAGGTTTCCGGCAAGACTCGTGTGCTATTCTGACTTCGAGACCTCTACCTCCTGGGATTCGCTTTGTTCGGGCTCCTTCACCTCCATGCCTTCGAATTTCAGGTGTTCCTCATCTTGAACGTCAATGTTGATGACGTTCTTACCCTTAAACTTGCCTGAAAGGACCGCTTCTGAAAGCGGGTCCTCAATGTAATGTTCGATAGCCCTTCGCAGAGGCCTGGCGCCGAATTCAGGGTTGTAACCCTTATCAATAAGGAACTCTTTCGCTTGGTCGGTCAGTTCAAGTTTCAAGCCGTGCTCTGTGAGCCGCTTGAATACCTTCGCAAGCTCGTAATCAACGATAATCTGCAGATTCTCGCGCGTCAGAGCCTTAAAGACTATCGTGTCGTCCACTCGGTTCAGGAACTCCGGTCTAAAGTGACGCTCGACTTCTTTTTGAAGAACATCCTTCATCTTCTCATAGTTGGACTCGGGCGTCTTCTTGCCGAACCCGAATCCGGCCTGGTTCTTAATCAACTCGGCCCCGATATTGCTGGTCATAATCAGGATAACATTCTTGAAGTCCACGCTCCGCCCGAAGCTGTCCGTCAGCCTGCCCTCATCCATGATCTGCAGCAACATGTTGTAAACATCCGGATGTGCCTTTTCGATCTCGTCCAACAGCAGCACGGCATAAGGCCGACGTCTTATCCTCTCCGTCAGCTGTCCGCCTTCTTCGTAACCTACATACCCCGGAGGGGCGCCGACCAACCGGCTTACATTGTGCTTCTCCATGAACTCGCTCATGTCAAGCCGGATAAGAGAGTTCCTATCGCTAAACAAGAACTCCGCGAGAGCCTGAGCAAGCAGCGTCTTGCCGACGCCGCTGGGACCGAGCAAAATAAAGCAGCCCATAGGCCGATTCGGATCTTTCATTCCGCTTCTGCTGCGTCTAACGGCCTTGGCAACCGCGTTGATGGCCTCATCCTGCGACACGACCGTCTTGTGCAATTCAGACTCCAGTTCCAGCAGCCGTTGCGTTTCCTTCTTCTCCAGCCTCGTCAACGGGACCCCGGTCATATTGCTGACGACCTCCGCGATAATCTCGCTGTCGACCGCCCCGGTCGCCTCCTTGTTTTCGTCGTACCATTTCTTGTGCAGTTCTTTCTTTCGGTCCAAAAGCTGCTGCGCCTCATCCCTCAATGCTGCGGCCCGCTCATAGTCAGCGTTTTTCACCGCTTCGTCTTTTTCTCGCTGCAGTTTCTCAATCTTTTCCTCGATCTCCGTCAGATCCGGCGGGAGAGTCATGTTCTTGAGCCGAACTCGCGCGCCCGCCTCATCAACTACGTCTATCGCCTTATCCGGCAAGCACCTACCCGTGATATACCTCGTCGACAGTTCCACTGCCTGGAACAGCGCCTCGTCGGTAAATCTCACTCTGTGGTGCGCCTCGTACCGATCCTGAAGTCCCCTCAGTATGTCCAAAGTCTCATCCTTGGAAGGCGGTTCAACGATTATCGTCTGGAATCGCCTCTCAAGGGCTCCATCCTTCTCGATGTACTTTCTATACTCATCGAGAGTCGTCGCGCCGATACACTGAACCTCTCCCCTCGCAAGTGCCGGCTTCAAGACGTTCGATGCGTCGATCGCGCCTTCTGCTCCGCCGGCTCCGACAAGCGTGTGAAGCTCATCAACAAACAGAACAACGTTCTTGGCCCTCCTGACCTCGTTGATAACTGCCTTTATTCGCTCTTCAAACTGCCCTCGATATTTCGTCCCCGCCACCATCATCGCCAAATCGAGCACCACAATGCGTTTGTCCTTGAGCAATTCGGGCACTTGCTTGTTGATAATCTGCTGACTCAGGCCTTCCACGATAGCGGTTTTGCCGACGCCCGCTTCGCCCAACAGAACCGGGTTGTTCTTCGTCCGTCGGCATAGTATCTGGATCAGCCGCTCGATCTCATTCATTCTACCGATGACCGGGTCAAGCTCCCCGTCCGTCGCCAACTGCGTAAGATCTCTTCCGAAGCTGTCCAGTGCGGGCGTCTTGCTCTTCTGTTTGCGTCCGACCGCCGGGCCCATTTTCATTCCAAGCCCTGTCGGCCCGTTGTCTACTCCTGCACCGAGTAGGTTGAGCACCTCTTGCCGAATTTCCTCAAGCTTCAAACCAAGGCTCATCAAAACCTGAGCTGCTATACCTTCGCTCTCGCGCAGAAGGCCCAACAAAATGTGCTCGGTCCCAACGTAGTTGTGGTTCAGCGCCCGCGCCTCCTCAATAGCGTATTCAATCACCTTTTTGGCGCGCGGGGTCTGAGGCAACTTGCCCATCGTTACCATATCGGGCCCGCTTTTTACCTGCTTCTCAATCTCAAGCCGCAGCTTCTTGATGTCCACATCCAGGTTCTTCAGAACCGTAGCGCCGACTCCGCTTCCTTCCTTGACCAGGCCCAACAGGATGTGTTCGGTCCCTATATATTCGTGGTTGAACCGCTGGGCCTCCTGATTGGCCAGCGCCATAACCTTGCGTGCACGATCTGTAAAACGCTCAAACATCTCTTACCTCGAGTCTTCCTTCACTGCAACTCGTCATCTTTCATTGGTGGCAGCCGCCGACGCCATGTCCGGCGTCTGCACATTATACCTCGATCACGGCGTCCGTCAAACCGTATCACCGCCCCACTTATGTGCCTATATGCTACGCACACGGCGCCGGTTCAGTTCTCGGACCAAGTTTTTTCCGCGGTCTACGTTTTATCGACAAAAAGGCCCGCCGACTTTCCAGCAGTCCCGCCGAAAGGCCGGTTTTCCGGCCTAAAATCCATAATCGTCCGCGTAATAGCCCCCGCAAGTGGGCAAATTCGCCCTTCATTCTGAGTCTTCATCCGGGATTGTCCTTTCTTGCGATACCGCTCAGGGCGAATAGTTCGCATCCCGGTCAAGGACAGTCCCGGCAATCGGGCTCGATACCCGGGCCTTGTGGTGGCTCTCTCAGAAGCCAGTTGGCAATCAGGATATTCAAATCGGGTGGCCCGACGCGGTAGATACCACTCTTGCTACTTCCACCCTGGTCATGCGCGAAGTCCGCGCAGATGCCGTTTTCTACGGAAGCTATCCCCGGACCAAAGGGCGGCTCCTTTACCATCCAGGCCCCGAGCAGAATGTTCAAGTCGGAGGGTCCGACGTGGTAAAAACCAACCTTATGGCCGCTACCGGCGACTTGGCCGTCGGCGTCACCGTGACACTGCCTCTCATAACACCAGCAATCTGGCTTGCCAACCGCGGCCCATTCCACATAATCGGGATGGCATTTCGGGAAGCATTCCGTTTCAACTGGACCGCCCGGCCAAAAGCCGCCGAGCACTTCATACGGCCCGCCACTACACCAGTCGGCCTCCGGCTGACCGATCGTCCCCGTCAACACGTACTCACCTCCGCTGCTTGTCCCTCCACCGCCGTCGATTGTATACCAGCCAAGCTCATAGTTGCCGCCGCTTTGAGCCAGCGAGGGCCTACCCATCAAGAAGAGAAGCGGCAAAACCGTTACCTCAACTGCCAGACGTGCAAGCGCGTTCGAACTTCTATTCTGCATGATTCATCTCCTCATTTTTCTTGACGGACTCTTAATGCAGCTTTATCGCGCCGCCATTTGTCATTCTTATTTGGCCTTTGCCCTTTATCCCTGTGTGGTAGCCGCTAAGCGCGAACAATCTTGTCCATTCGCTTCCGCTTTGGCAGTTGATGGTTCCTTGAGCAGTGAGTTTTGTGCCCGCACCAAAGTAGACCCGCGTGCCGTTTTCGACGTTGAGGGTCCTCCCACTCGGCGTCGTCACGTTCTCAACCACCCAGTACGGATTTTTCGAAGAGCTCAGAGGCCCGCCGTCGGTGTCGTATATCAGACCGCTCAACGAGTTGGGTTCGCCGACATAAAAATCAATCGTGTCCTCGGCATGACCGATATCCGCAACGAACAGGCCTCCTGCGGAGCCGTCGGACAGAAAGCCTGAAGGATCAGTCTTGTCGTTAATGCAGGTCCTCTTCACATCCACCCCAAAATGTGCCTGGCTGACAGATCCGTCTGACGTGGTCGTACCGCGCGGACGATAGACATAGACTTCGTCCGGTGAGTCTCGGTTGCCCTCTCCGTCGGCCTCCCCGTTGATTCGGTAGACCAGCAGCCCGGACCCGGGCAGCGAGCCTTCGAATTTACCCGCTTCCGCTTTCCGGCGGTACTCAAAGACATAGTGCTCGGGAGGCCGTGGGGTGTCCCAAGTCCTCGTGAGCCGGTAGGCGTTATTTGTTGAAGACGTTAACGGGCTGAGGGTATACGTCCCGGCCTTTCCAATGTCAATTCCCGGCAATGTAATCCAACGACCGTAGCGGAATTTCATGTAAGCGCCCATATGCTGCGGTGGATCCGCAGCCCATTGCATTAGATCCCACGGGCCAACCGGGGTCATGCCCTCTCCCCAATCGTAGTGATAAAGGTCCTTCGCCCCCAGCGAGTGAAACATCTCGTGACACAAAACGCCGAGGCCAAGGTTAGCGTCCGGGTGAAACGTATAGCTGTATACCCTTCTCCCATTAATCTCCACATGATGTGTGAACAACGCCCACCAGTGAGCCCACAGCATGCCGTTCCATTCGTCCTTCGAACCTCGGATTATGAAACAGATGTTATCCACGTTACCGTCGCGGTCTCTGTCGATAACTAAGCTGGTTGGCACTTGAGACTTAACTGCATCCACGGCATTCTTTAGCAGAGTGTGCTCCCGCTCCTTTCGGTCGTCGAAATCCACATATCCGTGGGGGTTGGCCGCGGCGTCGTATGGAAGGTAATAGCTTCGCGGGTGCGTATCTCGGTACGAAAAGCCTGCAGGGGGGGAATAGAACGTGGTGCGGATCGTTAGTTTCTCGTACGACACCTCATGATAATAGCTGCGCATCGACGTATCGTCTTGCTTGGTCGAGTTAAGGATGCCGTCGTAGAAAGAGAGCGATCGGGTGAATTCTGCCTGGTCGCTGAACCTGATGAAGATACACAGATTATTTACATCGCCCTCGGTTGGGGCGGCGACCGGGTCCATTCCTTCAAAGAAGGCTGCTCGCCGCTGCACGTATTCCTCGTTTGAGATTTTCAGGCCGGGACGCAACGAAGGCGCCATTGGCTTAGCGGTTCCAACAACCTGCGTGGAAGGCGCAAGCCTGCCGGTAGCTTCTACGGCGTACACCCAATATCCTGAAGCATCTCTTACGATGGTAAAACCATTCTCGTCGTGCAGCCAGTTGTAGAATTCATCTCCGCTCGCGAAACAGTGTATCTTGGTTCCATCAGGCTGAGTAAGTGTTTGGGGGACATTCTGCAGGTATGCACCTTGCGCAGACAAGGCCATCCAGAATGTAAGCATCAGCCATAATGGGAATAACAGCCTTTTCATAGTCGTCGTCTCCTCTCTACTGCAGAGTCACCAGAACCAGTAACTGTCCTTTTTTGCCCTTTTCCAGTTTCTCCATCGCCTTGCCCAAGATGGCCCCCTGGGCACGCGCGGAGTCCACAGCCTTCATGGCATAGCCCGGCCTGGCTGATGTCGTCAGCAGATCGCCCGGCTCGATAGCCACTTCTGTGGCATCGACGTTGCAGTAGACTCGGCCCGCCAAGGCCACGTTTTGATCGAATTGACCTGCGCCGAGTCGCACACCGGAACCCAACCCTTTGGCCCCCGCCACGATCCCGGCGACCTTCTTGTCGTAAGCCTTGCTGCTTATCGCTAATTTGCCCGGATTATCGGCATCGATAATCAACACGGCCCCCGGACCAATGTCGCTCTCGCTGGAAACATCAAAACCTTCCGCGTAGTCCAGACCCTCACCAAGTTCCATCACAGTGGTACCACTGCTCGAGCTTCGTATTCGTACATTTCCCTCAAAATCGGCGGCGTACCCACCTGAGCCGGCTTTGGCATGCAAACCGTTGCCACTGCCCGTATTGGTTATTGAGAACGCAGTACCACTGCTCGAAATACTGCCGCTATAGGGAAGTGTGAAATCACCACCACCTCCTCCGCCAGTCGGCGTCTGCCAGCGTGCAAGGCCGCTGCCGTCGGACGTGAGGACCTTACCGCTGCCCGGCGAGCCCCCTGTGATCTTGATCAGGCCGTTCACTTGCAGCTTTGCCGCTGCGTCCGGGCTGGGTGTTCCTATGCCCACGCGGCCGGCAAATGTTGCGGAGGTCCCGGCGTTTGCCGGATCCAAGTAGTAGCTCGAGCTGTTCCTGTCGACGAACGATGCAGCTCGTACGGTTCCGTTGACGTCCAACTTCTGGTCGGGATTCGATGTCCCGATTCCAACGTTGCCGATGGGAATTGAATACATGTTGTTTCCCGAGGTCATCCAGTGGCTGTCTGCGATGCCCACATCGTCGACCCCATCTGCGAATCCCGCCGGGATACTGTTAAGGTTGCCCCAGTGCACGCTCGCCGATCCGCTGGAGCGTAGCTCCGTCTCAGTGTAGTAACGGTTGTCGTGGGCATGGCTGGTCGGGGCATACGTCCCTGAGTGTTCATGATCCGAACGAGCCAAAGTGTTGGCCGAACCGCTGCCGTCGAGGTTTGCTTGTAGGGTCACGTCGCCTTCTATGCCACCACCGGTCAAGCCTGCCCCGGCAATGACCGCCGTAATATCACCGCCCTCGTCTTCATCCACACCTGAACCCGCAGTTTTTGCGTAAAGGGCATATGGCGTCGGCATAATTTCTTGACGCGGCTCCAGCACCGTGAAACTGCCCGTGCTGTCACCGGGTCGCACCCTGACCTCCAGCCACCTGGGCCCACCGGTGAAGACATTGCTGCCAAAGTCCAGTTCAATGGTAAAATAACCATCAATGACATCCTGGTTGTCGATCTCGACCATCTGTCCAATTGGCTCCGCCCCGGTGACATCGTCAAAAGGCTCGAACTCAAAATCATACAGGCCATCTGCCACGCCGTCCTCCACCAGCAGCCGTCCCTGATAAGTGAAGGCATTTCTCGATACAGAACTTACTTCTATCTCGATGCTGTCGAGCACAGTCACGCCGTCGTCGTCATAGATCGTGACTGTCGTCCGGCTACCGATTTGGCCGCGCGCCTTGATCACGAAGCTTACGTGCTCAGCAGCTACGATTGGAGAAATAGGATCGAGGCTGGTCACTATGATCTCATACCAGCCGGGGTAGTCTTGGTAAGAGTTGACCACGGAGTCACCGTTGGGACTCCCCGCCGCCGTGAAAGTGGGATCGCCTTGGAAATCTGCAACAGTAAGATCGGCGATCCCCAGCCAGCACATGTAGCCACCGTCTTCGGAGTTCTTCATTGATAACGTCACCTGCTCACCGGGTTGCAGCATGAGGGGACTTGCAACGGGCCCTCCGTTCAACGAGAACGAAAGGAGAGGCGGCGAAGATGGCCCGGCCGCCGATGCAAACGGGGCATTGGCCAATGGGACCCGTGCCCCACTATGTTCCAGTATTCCGCCGCAGTCGGCCGGAAGACCAGGTCCCTCGGGGGGCTCCTTGACCAACCAGTTCGCTACCAAGATGGCCAAATCGCTGACCCCAACGCGATAGTATCCGGTCTTGGAGTTGCCCCCCTCATTATGATCAAAATCCGCACATACGCCGTTCGGAACAGAGTCAATTCCGGGACCATGCGGTGGCTCCTTGACCAGCCACGCATCGACCAGGACGTTCAGATCCGACGGTCCCACATATGCGAACCCTGTCTTTGAATTGCCGGTTCTCAGACCATCCGCGTCGCCGTGACACTGTCGTGGATAGCACCAGCACTGAGGTTCACCAAGGCTGAGCCACTCGGCAAAACCTGGATGCGATTCCGGAAGGCACTTCTCGGTGGCCTGCCCGAAGCAGACGATTGGGCCCAAGGCCACTCCTACAATTGCCGATATTGTTCCGACTTTCATTCTCCAGCCCCTTTCCAAGATCATTTATATTTCACGCCGCGCTGCCCGCGCGGGGATGCTCCTTGCTGTGATTCCTGACCACACCGGGAACAGAGCCGTTTTGCTCGATCACACCGCAAACCTCCGGCAACATCAACAAAACATGATCACACTATCTTGCTGTCCGCATTGAGACATACTCTCACAAGACCGCACACCTGGCAGTTTGTGTCTCTATCACGGACAATCCAGGCAATCGGGTTTGACCCCAGAGCCATCTGGCGGCTCCTTTATCAGGTAGTTGGCAACAAATATGTTCAGGTCCGAGGGGCCAACGCGGAAGAATCCGGTTTTGCTACTGCCACCGACGTTATGCCCGAAGTCGGCGCAGATTCCGTTGGGCACGGAGCCGATCCCGGGGCCGTTCGGCGGCTCCTTCAAAAGCCAGGCGCTGACCAGCACATTCAAATCACGTGGCCCAACGTGAAAGTAGCCTGTCTTTGCGCTGCCACCCTGCAGGCCGTCGGTATCCCCGTGACACTGTGTTGGACGACACCAGCACTCCGGCTCGCCGACGGCAAGCCACTCCAAGTAGTCATCATGGCAGGAGGGGAAGCACCCGGGCGGTGTGCAATCGAAGTCTGCCACCAGAGTGCCGTTTTCCTCGACAAGCAACCTGGTGCTCGCAGCACTCGGATCTGTTACCCTACCCATATCGACGCAGGTCCCTGTCCAGCCGACAAATCGGCAGTCCTCATCCGGGATCGCCTGAATGGGCACATCGCTGCCCTGAGCATACGTAAATGACCCTTCCCCGGGCGTGGATACCGAGCCGCCATCTGCAGCAGATACGGTTACCGTGTACTTCTTGGCGAAGTTGGCCCGAAGCGAATAGTTGTCGTGTACGGCAACCGTCGTACAAGACAAAAACGGATCGGCGACCTTGCCTGCAGTTACGGCGGTGCCCGTCCAGTTCACAAAGAGGTAGCCCGTTTGTGCCGTTGCGCATACCGACGCCTGGGTACCGTAGGGATACGTGAGAGATCCCTCTGCAGGAGTAGTCACCGAACCGCCGGCCGTCGAAGATATCGTCAGCGTGTACGTCTTAGGCTTGAAGTTGGCCCGAAGTGTGTAGTCGCCATCCACTGTAACCATTGTGTTTGCCAGATTTGGATTTGCGACCTTGCCCGCCGTGACGGCAGTGCCTGTCCAACCGTCGAAGTCGTAGTGGGCGTCGGCCGTTGCGACTATCGGCACCTCAGTGCCGTGGGCATGCTGGAACGGCCCTTCCCCGGGATTAGTCACCGAGCCACCGGCGGTGGAAGATATCGTCAGCATGTGCGTGTTAGACACGAAGTTGGCCCGAAGCGTATAGGTATTGTCCACGGTTGCTGTAGTGCTTGCCAGACTCGGGTCTGCGACCTTGCCTGCAGCGACGGCGGTGCCTGTCCAACGGTCGAAGCGATAGCCGGCTTGCGGCGTTGCACTTATCGACACCACAGTGCCGTACGGATACTGCAATGGCCCTTCCCCGGGATCAGTTACCGACCCGCCGGATGTCGAAGATATGTTTAAGGTACACGGCGGAGCAAATTCATAGGCGCCCATGTCCACCCTGCCATCCACTATGCGGGGTTTGCCTTCAACGTCGGTCGTGACACCAGCCGGAACCGCTGAGTTATCACCTCGGTTGATGCACGGTGAATCCGGCAAGAGCCGCAGATCGTCGTCCTCGGTTCCCCACTTCTCGTCGGGGCCGTGACCATGGCCCACGAAGAGGGGATCCTCGCTTATATTCCCCGGGCCCCAGTCGAGCGAGCAGCCCGCAGTCTTATCGATTCGCAGTGTGTTGCAATAGCTAAGCTTCAGAGTGCTGCTGCCATGGAGTTGGACCTCACCCCAGAGGATACAGTTTACCACGCTCATGCTGGTATCCAGGTTGTCTATCTCGGGACCATATCCGGAATCGGGATCTGCTGAGTTGCCCACAAATGTGCAATTTGTCAGCGTAACATCGACATCAAGAACGTTATCAACGCAGAGGCCTCCGCCCCACTCCGCGGAGTTTGAGCAGAAGGTGCAGTTAACCAGAGTAGGGCTGCTATAGAGTGTCTGCATCCCACCGCCGCCGGCCCAGTGAGCCTGATTAGAGGTGAACGTGCAGTTGATGAGTATTGAGCGGCTGTTTCTGTCATCTATACCGCCACCGCCCTGACCGGCTCTGTTGCCCAGGAACGTACAGTCGGCGACAGTCGGTATACTGTACCAGTTGCGCATGCCCCCGCCGTGCCCCGGCACTTCGTTGTCGATGAAAATGCAGTCGGTCACGGTCGGATCAGAGTGGTCGTTGTACATCGCGCCGCCGTGGTCACCGGTATTGGCGGTGAATGTACAGTTGCTCACGATGGCAGAGCCGTGCTCGCTTCGCATCCCGCCGCCCAGATAGTGCGGATAGGAATCGCCAGGGGCATCGGCATTACCGGCTGTGATGGTGAAGCCATCCAGGACAGCCGTGTCGTCTACCGCGTCGGCCGTGACGACGTGGTAGCTGTTGTCGCCGTTGGAGCCGGGGCTTCGTATGTCGCCGCTGAGGATAGTCTCATTGACAACCCAGTCGCGTTGGCTGTGGCTCCCTTCGGTGCCGGCGAAACCGCCGTAAAGACCCACCCCGCTCTTGAGCGCAAACGTTGCCATGCGCGACATTGTGCCGCTTGGATGCGCGGTGTCCCTATCGGTTTTGTAGGTGCCCGCAGCGACCCAAATCTCGTCACCGGATGAGGCAGCGACAAGGGCGTCCTGAAGATATTTGTAGGCATTGGACCAAGACGTACCGTTGTTTGCCCCGGCAGCATCGTCATCGACGTAGATGATTTTCCCAGTGACCACTGCTGGGGCCGCCAGGACCAGCAATACAGCAGGGACCGTCAACCAGATTCTTGGATTTGTTGACCATCTCATTTGCGAACCTCCTTCCCCCCGTTTCTTGGCGACAAATTGGCTGATCTGTGTTAGAGTGACAGCCTCTTCGGCAAAAGAAAACCGCGGACTCCTCACGTTGTCCTTCCAGCAGTGCACCGTACCATATCCTCCTTGACATGTCAATACCAGGAGCCGCGGCTGAGCATCGTCCGCGGGCAATTGTGTCACCCCAGGCGATGGCAGCTGAACGGGCTCGATATGACGGGAAGCGGATGTTGCGCCTCGATCCAAACGACAATGGGGGCGCCCCTGTCAGAAGAGACGCCCCATCTTGGGTAAACATGATAGTAGGCTGAACTGCGTCGTTCTTAGCTCTGGTTGTCCTCAAGCAGTTTTCTAAGGTATTCGTTTTCCCGACGCGTAGCTTCGAGATCAAAGACCTGATACTTGATGCAAACGCGCAGGTAATCCAGCAGCTCCTGCAAACTGTCCAGGCTATTTCGGAGCTCCTTGTGGTTGGCTTGGGCCTGCTTGGTGAGCTTGGCCAATTTCATATGTTGAGGATCGATACGTTCCCCAAATTCCTTGACCAGCTCGCTCAGTTTGTCTTCCAGGTTGCTTTCATCCATCACCCACTCCTTCCGGTTGCCCGGTTTGTTTCAGTCACCCCCATCTGGGCCTCCAAAGCCCGATATCCAACAAAAACAGCAAAACGCATACCGGAATTATAATGGCCGCTTTTTTCGGACAATCGAGCCCCGGATGCCCAATAATAGCCCCTCAGACAAGATCATTGTATTAGACTTAGCTTCTGTTTCACATTTGGGAAGAACAACCCCTGTGACGATTGAAACCATGCGTTGCGAAACATCAACGTCTTGCGCAAAAGCCACGGTCTTCTTTGCGTCTAACATTCCCAAAAAGAATCAGTTATGGGCTTTGTTGATTCCCGTAAACGCGGGCGTCGGTGGGCTGCAACAATCCGGCCGTATCTTCAGGAGACTTCTCCCACGCGGCTGCCGACGCGCCGTCGATTGCCCGCCAATCCGCGTGTAGTTCTCTCGGCGTGAATCGAGGCCGTAGCAATTGGCTTTGTTTGGCTTTGTTTTCCCGGCCCGCCGAGGCCGATTTATTCTTGTAAGCCTTTGCCAAAGATAGCCTTGCGCTCATTTCGGCGCACAGAAAATTGGCTTTGTTTTGCATAATTCACCCAAGAAATTGTACGCCGAGCGATCCCGTATTGCGTATGTCAGTTCCTTCGGCAAGCTCAGGACAAGCTTCTGTCTTCTGGGTCCTGACTTGCGTCTCCTGTCGTCTGTTTTCTGACTTCTCACTTTTGACGACTGTCTTCTTCCTACTACCATTTCAGTCCATTTGTTCTGTATGTATCATATCTGGCAGGAATTGGAAGTCAAGCAGAATCTCAGAAGAACAACGGAAAAAGGGCTGATCCACCTCGGCGGACCAGCCCTTGTCTGTTTGCCGGGTTTGCCCAGCGAACTAAGGCGCGATAGCTCGGTCGTAGATGCGGACGTCGTCGATCAGGCCGGAGAAGTGGCTCCCGGCTTCCAGGTTGCTTCCGACACCGATGTACAAGCTGCGGTCTGATCCCGCCAAGCCCAGTTGAAGCGTGTCTCTGGCGACCTCAACATCATCGACATAAAGAACCCTGGCCGAGCCGTCCCACGTGAATCCTGCGCGGTGCCAATCGTCGTCGGTGATTATGGATTCTGAAACGAGAGGCTCTGGTGGGAACCGGCCGGCAGGCGCAGACAAACTGGTCATGAGGTTGCCTGAGGGATCGGCAGAAAGCCAATTCGCGCCGCCTCCCTGCGAGACGATCACTTCTCCCGCGGCGCCTCCCTTGACCCAGGCAAATACACTAAACGATGTTCCTGCCGGATCCAGCGAGAAGGTCGTGAAGAGACAATCATCGATCCCATCCAATTCGAGGGCCCCGCCTACCTTGCCGCCGTCCGGCCGCCAGAGCAGGTCGGGGGTCCCGTAACCATTCTTGCCGCCGATGCTCTCGTGGGCTATGCCGCCTTCCACTTCGTCCAGCTTCCAGTGGGCTATCAGGCGGAAATCTACCAGCCAGTATTCAGTCAAAACAAGCAGGTCTCTAAAATCGACGATGCCGTCGCCCCAAGGCATCGGGCCAACGTCACACGATGGTTCATCTTCACCCCAGTAATCGGCCATTCTGCACAGGTCTGCAAAGTCCACAATTCCATCGCCGTTGAAATCGACGATCGGCACAATGGGGACTTCATATATGTCAAAGCGGCCGAATCCGCCCGGCCGATCAGATATGAAGTAAAGGGTAGAGCCGTCGTT
>CP070675.1:1884428-1900252 GCA_020352215.1 Phycisphaerales bacterium | reverse complement strand
GCATGACCTGATTGTCAAAAACAACTACCGGGATGTTCTGGAGATCGGCACGTCCACCGGCCACTCCACGATCTGGCTGGCTTGGGCCTGCAGCAAGACCGGCGGTATGGTGACGACTATCGAGATTGATGAAGGCAGGCACAAACAGGCCGTTGCCAATCTCAAAGAGGCCGGTCTGCGTCACTATGTGGATGCTCGGCTGACCGATGCCCACGAGTTGGTCAGGCAACTCAAGGGCCCCTTTGACTTTGTGTTTTCCGATGCAGACAAGGAGTGGTATAAGAACTACTTCGTGGATGTGTATCCCAAATTGAAGATCGGCGGCTGCTTCACCGCGCATAATGTATCCATGCGCCGCGGCAGGGGCGGAGGCATCCGGGAATTCCTGGATCATCTCGAAAGTGTTCCCCACCTGGAGACGACGATCAACACAGATAGCCGGTCCGGCATATCCATAAGTTACAAGGGGCCACTCGAGAAGAAGCCGGACACTAAATAATCGGGCACCGGCATGCGACTCCAGAGTCGCAGCGAGAGCTTGCTCTCGATGGGATACTTCAATGTTCGTTCTGGGCTGCCGAGAAATGGGAAATCTGCAAATAACCAAAACAAGCCTACCACAGAAGATGCCCTTCTGCATCGCCGCGTGCCTTCTTGTGGTGGTTTGCCGAGTACTTGCTGCCCAGCCCCAGACTTCAGAGGCCAAAGCAGACCTGGAGAGCACGCGCTGCGTGCTGACAAGCAAACCACCGGCCCGAGAGATCGGTCGTGAGACTATGCGAACGATCTACGAGGAGATCAAAACTCCTCACAAGTATGGGGTCATTCTCAAGGGCGAGCGGGGCAAGAAAGTCGATTGCCCAAGCGTGTTTCGCCACGGTGACAGATGGTACATGATCTACATCATCTTCGACGGCAGCGGATATGAGACAGCAATTGCAGAAAGTCAGGACCTGCTGAAGTGGAAGCCGCTGGGCAAAATCCTGCGATTTCGCGAAGGTACGTGGGACGCAAGACAAGCGGCCGGTTTCGTCGCCCTGCAGGAGCATATCTGGGGCGGCTCGTATGAATTGCAGAAATATGAGGGTAAGTATTGGCTCTCTTATATCGGCGGCGCATTAGAAGGATATGAGACCGATCCGCTGGCGATGGGGATCGCCTGGACGCTCGACCCGACCAAGCCCGTCGAGTGGAACCGCCTTGAAAAGCCCGTGTTGTCGCGCGACCAGCCGGACGTGCGTGAATTCGAGGCGCTGACCCAGTACAAAAGCAACATCATATATGACAAAGAAGGGACGCTCGGATATCCCTTTGTGATGTTCTACAACGGCAAGAAAAACCACGGCTATGAGCGTATCGGAATGGCGGTCTCAAACGACATGAAACGTTGGGTCCGCTACGGCGCCGAGCCGGTGATTGACAACGGCAAGGGGATCTCAGGCGACCCGCAGATCACCCACATAGGCGAGGTCTGGGTGATGTTCTATTTCGGGGCCGGCTGGAAACCAAAGGCCTTTGACACCTTCGCCTGTTCCTACGATCTGGCGCACTGGACAAAGTGGGATGGGCCAGACTTGGTGGAACCGTCTGAAGCGTGGGACCAGACCTATGCCCACAAGCCCTGGGTCCTCAAACATAACGGAATTGTCTATCACTTCTACTGTGCCGTCGGCGATCAAGGCCGAGTGATTGCATTGGCCACATCGAAGGACTTACGCAAATAGGCTTACCGCTCGTTCTCTCCCGGTTTTGTCGTCCCCGGCAGCCGGAAGCCTGCGTGCGCGTCTTCGAGTATGAGTATCCAGTCATTGCCTCTGCCTGAGGTTGGCGGCGTATAGGTCTGCATACCCAGATTGTCCGAGTCATGGACGTGGTGGGCGATTCCATAACGAGGGTTGTACCAGATCTCCTTGATTCGTTTTGCCTTGATGATGTTCTTATCGACGGTGAATTTCTCACCCCTCGGGGTGTATATGAAGGCGAAGGACCCATCGGACGCCCGCGCGGCCCGGATCTTGGCGACACCGGTCTTGGGGCCGTTCAGGATCACATCTTGCCTGGGCACGAGCTTGCGGAACGGACGGGACTCGAACAGCCGGCGTACAAACAGCATCTGGAAGGCGCCGGCGTGATCTATGGCTTCGTACCAGGGAATGTCCGCGTAGATTCTCGGCTCGCGGCCCGGCTCCCACATCTGCCAGACGCAATTGTTGCCGTACGTGTGCCCGCAGGCCCCTGCCAGAAGCGACCAATATGCGGCCTGACGAACATCATAAGCGTCGAATCGGTCGTACCGATTAAAGTTGTCGAAATAGAAGCCCACCGGCATGCACTCGTAACGGGGCTCACCATCAAGTGTAGGTTTGGGCGGCTGCAAGGCGTAGTCATGCTCGGCGAACAGGCCGTTGTCGTGATCGTGCCCTCCGTGCGATGACTGATACATGTTGAAATCCAGCCAGTCTGCCTTATGAAAGTGGACCGACGATAACCCCGGGCCGCGAGGGTGGTATGTGATCAAGTGCTCGCCACCATCGCCTTCTCTCAAACCGGCGGCCATTGCGTTAATGATGGCCCGCTCTTGCTCGTCTTGGATGGTCATGTCGCCCCCCAGAATCCAGATGATGGGCTTATCCCGGTAGCGCTTACCGAGAAAACGGCCGTACACCCGGGCATTCTCAACCGTGAAGACATACGGCGGCTGCTTGCCGACCCGCCTCCAGTGTTTGCCCCAGCTCGGCAGCATGCCAATGAACAAGCCGAGCTCTTCGGCTTTGGTCACAACGTAGTCCACATGCCGAAAATAGGCATCGTTGGGTTTTTCAGGGTCCTTGTCGAATAGCGGAAGATCACCGTAGGCGTTAGGGACATCCAACCCGCCCAACTCCGCCAGCACCACCGTCTGGATCACGGTGAAGCCCTTCTCGGCGCGATTGGCGAGATACCGAGTCGCTTGCTTCCGATCCAGCCGGTGAATGAGCTCCCAAGCAGTGTCACCGAGGTAGAAGAAGGCGGTGCCGTCTTCGTACTCCAGAAACCGGTGATTCGGTGACACCCGAAGCCTACCGCTTTCCCGGGCCGGACAGTCAGAGGCGATGAGTAAAGGCAGCCCCACCAATAGCGCCGCACTCAGAACGAGTGATGACCGGTTTGCCAGAACATGCCGTGATGGACGCGAGCACTTCTCCGAACGAGCAGCCATATTCTTTCTCTTTCCTTCATAACGCAGATTCAATCATAAACTGCAACGCAACCAGCAGTCAAGCAAGTGGGGTGTTACTCTCGCTCGTCACTAAGGAAGCATGCTACAAGAAGGAAGAAAATGCAAAGGAATTGTCTTCCAAGCGTTGGCCGCGCCACGGCAGCCCGCCTGCCGTCTGCCAGGAGAACTTGCTCACACTGGCAAGGTAGAGCGACTGAATTGCTGCAAGTAGTCCCGGCCCACCGTCCAGCCCGGCCGCACCGAGCATTTTGGCCGGCTTCTTCCCGTTTTTCCCTCAGTGGTTCTTTATGCATGCCGAAACCGAACTTTTAGGGTGAATCTTCTTCCATGGAATATCTACAAAGCCTTGGAAATACTGAGCTTATGTGTCCCACGCCGGTTTTTGACTGAAAATCAAGCAGAGTCGTAGAGGAATTCTCTTGACGGGAAGATGGGTAGTCCTGTATAAATAGGTAGTTGAGGTGGTACAATTCCGCGTTTCGTAGTTTGCCGTTTGCGGAAGAGTTCCGTTCTCAGCGCGACTGCTACGGAGTCTATTTGGAGTAAGTCCCGGACGGACGCACTGAGTACGTCCACGAGGTACTGGACTAGTTGCCCAGGGCGACGTGCTTAGGTTCACAGGCAAAGTGAAATGACATTGTGTTTTTGTATGTGAGTGAGGAGGAGTATTATGAGGCGACTATTAGTTTTGAGCACCTTAATATTGTTGTGCGCCAGCGCGGCTCATGCCCTGGACATTATGGTTATCAGCGATGGCGGACTGAAAGCCCGCGACGACACTATCCTGATTGCGGACCCGGAGGACGGCAGAAACAAATACAATGATAGCGCGCTGGTGTGGTTCCTTGAGGACCTCGGTTACAATGTGGACACCAGAGGAATGGCCCAGACCTACTGGAGCGCATCAAAGAATAATTGGAAAGAAGGAGAATATGGGTTGCATGATGGTGTCGATTTGGCCGCGAACGATTGGGCGTCGGGCAATGACTGGAGGCTACAAGCTCTGCTTGATGCCGACCTGGTCATAATGAGTCGTTTTATGTCCAGCAGCGTTTACAACAGAGACCGCGACATACAGAATTGGAATGAGCTGACTGTACCGGTTCTGTGTCAGAACGGCCACATGGCCCGCTCAGGAAAATTGGGTTGGACCAATGCTAATAACGCCCAACAAGATGTCGTGCCAACCGATATGGAGATTTTGGATGACACGCACCCGTTTGTCGCAGGGTTTACCAGTCCGGTGACGCTCTTTGAGTGGTCAACCGGTTTAGCCCAAAGTGCAGCGCAGAACGCCTTGGGCGATTACCCTGCGGGAGCCGTGGTGATCGGCACTTATGATGGTGCACCGGTTCTGGTTGATATCCCGGCGGGCACAGATTTTGACGCTCACAATGGGACCGTAGACAAATATAGCGTCGCTGGTGCGCGTCGCGCCTACATGGGTCACTGGACCTACGATGGCAGTGCAGACTGGTCGTGGGGTACGGACATCTCCGCTGATTATCAGGCCCTGTTTGCGCAGGTGGTTGCTGAGACGATTCCCGAGCCAGCAACGATAGCTCTACTGGGCCTTGGCGGGCTTGCTCTGCTTCGCAAAAGGCGCTGATTATTTCGGCACATAGTGTCCTTGGACAGACGATTAGGGGATAATGTACGCAAGGATATGTGTCCGAGGATCTGAAGAAACCGGCTGCTGCGAGCCCAGCGTAGCGCTGGCCGGACGCAGCGGCCGTTTGTCTACCCCCGATAGAGCGAGATGGCGGTGCGCCCACCCAAAGGCGATGGTCATCACCACGGGTCCAACGCACACGATGGGCCGTTACCACCACACATCCGGATTAGACTCATCGCGCTGATATGACAACCCCGGTGACGACCAGGGAAGGTGTGCGTGATCAGTTGGCGTCACCTTGCCTTGATTCTTGGCCCCAAGAAGCATACAATTCTCTTTGATCTGCAATTTTGCAGCCAGACAGACCGAGCGCGAGTATGGGTATACGAAGAGGATTCACGTTAATAGAACTCCTGGTTGTGATAGCCATTATCGCGTTGTTAATGGGGATATTGATCCCAGCTCTAAGCAGGGTACGGGAACAAGGTAAACGGGCAGCTTGCCTCCATAATCTAAGGGGTCTCATTTTGGCGTGGCTAATGTACGCCGACGACAATGACGGTCGCTTGGTCGGCGGCCAGGCCGGAGATCATGGATGGGTAAAACTCCTGGGAACGTCGCCGAATGATAGACCTGTCGAAGAACAGCTGGACGCCATAAGAGATGGTCTCTTGTTCCCGTATGCCAAGATGACCGAACTATATCGATGTCCGGTCGCCGAGCGGAATGAGATGCGGACTTACAGCACGGTTCATGCCATGAACGGAATAGACTTCACCGGGAGCGGCGAAGTATATGAGAACCTGTCTGAGATCAGGAGGCCCGGCGACAGATTGGTGTTTCTCGATGACTATGGTGAAGATTGGGATGCCTGCTGGGCTGTTTGGTATACCGAGCCATCATGGTGGAATCCGCTCCCCATGCGTCACCGCAAGGGGACGACCTTGGCGTTTGCTGAAGGACATTGTGAATCGTGGAGCTGGAGGGACCAACGTACGATAGATTATGGAAACGAGCCCTGGGCTGTCTCCGAAGCCGGCGCAGGAATAGAGAAACACCAACCAGGTAATGTTGATCTAATGAAACTGCAGAGAGCGGCATGGGGGAATCTGGGATACGAACCTTGAAGAAGACGATCCCGGCTTCTTGCTCCGACTGCAGCAGTTCGCACTTTTCCCGTATGATGCACACTATTGCGCTCGTGGATGTGGTGAGATCGCAGTATGCGTGAGCGGGGCTTACATAAACGACTTGCATGGAAATTCCCCCCTCCGCGAAAACTGGCCTAGTTTCAGTGAGAGTATGATCGGGTGTGACCCACCCCCAATTCGTGGTCCACCGGTACCCAGCCGACAATAGAGCCGCCAGACTGCAGTTATAGCCGGCACGTATCGCCACGAAGCATTCGGAGCCAAGTTCATTGCCATCGATGACTATTTTACCCCAGCCGACTATGGTGCCTGCGAAGGCTAACTAGACAAAACATGAAACGCAGACCGCGATCAGTACAGGGATTGTTCGCAAGATTCCTCGGTTTGTTGCCCCTTTCATGTCTCAGCGTCCATCTGCCATCCTCGGACGACGTAGCAGCCACTCTGTACGGCCGCAACGGCTCGCAAACGTGCGTCCCTCAGCGTGTTTGTGCGAAAGTCAGTCTGCCGCATTTCGGTCGACTTGTCACCTGCCGAAGCCAAGAGATTCTTCTTGTGCCGCCCAACGTGTGTTGGCCGGGCCGCTTTGATACCGGGTTTTGTGACTATTTTTCCCACAGAATTAGCTATAGCACAGCAATGTCGGAAGCGGCGTAAACTGCCGCGGAAACTTGGTTTATGTTGCTCAGGGCGGCCGTGTGCAGAAATTTTTAGAATTTTCTGGATAACATCTACACTTGTAGAGTACTCTATATGGGCGTAGAGACTATAAGGAGTCAGACTATGAAAGAGAAGAGTCGCGAACTTAGTGAAAACGAATGGGTGATTATTCAGACTGTGTGGGAGCTTGAGCCGTGCGCCGCACCTACGGTTCAGGAAGCGCTTCAACGTACGAAGAATTGGGCCTATACAACCGTCAAGACGATGATGGACCGCATGGTCAAGAAGGGACTGCTCAAAACGAAGAAGCTGCGGAACATCTACTTGTACAGTGCTGCGATTACAAAGTCGGAGGCCAGAAGAGGCGAGATCATGAAGACGCTCCGGCGTGCCTTTGATGGGGCGGTCACTCCCATGATGCAGTTCTTGGTAGAGAACGATCAAATATCGGACAAGGAATATGTCGAGTTGGATCGCCTGATTCAGAGCAGCAGACGCCGCCGAAAACGCAAGAAGGCAAAGAAATAGTGCTTCATAACCAAGTTAAGGAGCAAGTATTATGGAGACTGCAATTTCATATCTCAATTCGGCAGGAGAATCGTTCACCGAATTCGCCCTGCCAATGCTGATCCAATCCAGTGTTCTGATGGCCATCTTATTGGGTTTGGATCTGATCCTTCGCAAGAGGGTGAGAGCGATATTCCGCTACGGTATTTGGATGCTGGTCTTGGTGAAACTGGTTCTGCCCGCCTCGCTTTCACTACCGACCGGACTGTCGTATTGGTTCGCAGATGCGGTTCCGAATATAACGGTTGAGAAGATGGCCCCTCTTGATGCGCCGGTGACGACAGAACCCACACTCACGATCCATGAGGCTGATGTGCCGATTGAGAGCGTGACGGCACCTGCACTGCTTGACGAAAGCAAGCCCGGTTCATACACGTTTGATCCTGCGAAAGCTACAACTTCCGCAATTCCACTGACCTGGCGGGCCATAGCATTTCTGATCTGGCTGACGGTTGTGATGACGATGGCCTTGTTCCTGGTGCAAAGACTGTTGTTCATCAAACGTCTTATCGCCGAGGCTGATAAGGCCGGCGGTCCATTGGATGATGCTCTTGCGGAATGCTCAGCACGCCTGGGAATTCATCGCAAGATAGCGATCAGACTCTCGCCCCATGCGGCCAGCCCATCAGTCTGTGGTTTGCTGCGGCCTGTAATCCTGTTTCCTCAAGGTCTGCTTGATAGATTAGATCAGCAACAAGTCAAATCGGTCCTGCTGCACGAATTGGCCCACATAAAAAGGGCTGACCCGTGGATCAGTTCCATTCAGGCCTTCTTGCAGATCGTCTATTTCTATAATCCGCTGCTTTGGCTGGCAAATGCGGTTATCCGCAGGGTCAGAGAACAGGCAGTTGATGAAATGGTGCTGGTTGCGATGGGTGAGGAAGCCGAGGATTACCCAGCCACATTGCTTGATGTGTCGAAGCTCATCTTTGGCCGATCCACTTTGAGTTTGCGTTTGATCGGTGTGGTAGAGTCGAAGGCTGCCTTGGCCAAACGGATCAAGTTTATGCTGAGTCGGCCGTTGCCCAAAAGAGCGGACTTAGGATTGTCTGGTCTGGCGGCAGTTGTGATTGCCGCTGCCGTTTTGCTACCGATGGCAAAGGCCAGACCACAGAATCAGCCTGGGAATCGTAGCGCACGAAATGATCCACAAAAGGATTTCGGACTATTGATTCTCGAAGACAGGCAAGCGGACGATACGGGTTGGGAAACCGCCCGGCTGTATCTGATGGGCAGCAACGGTGACATCCGAGGTGCTCTCTCCGGTCTTAGCCTGAAGAAACCCATTGGCACCAGTCATATTCTGACAATCGATGTGAAAAGGAAGATACTCTGGGTAGCGGAAAACATGGGCAGTAGACTATGGAAATTTGACCTGTCGACGGGCAAACGATTGGACCGGTTTGAGGAAATATGGGCCTGCGCCCTGGCCGTAGAGCCGGAAAGCGGCAATGTCTGGGCTTTGAGGCGCAAAGGCAAGGGTCAGATATGGATCGTATCACCAGGTGGAACTACTCTGGCTAAATACGATATACCCGGCGAGGATATAGTCTATAGCCCGTACGATAAGAGCTTCTGGGTGGTAGGGCGCGAAGTGTACAAAATCAGCAGGGGAGGAAAGACCGTCGGCCGAATTGGGAACGTGGGCTACATGGCGACTTCAGTATCGGTCGACAAACGAAACGGCGATGCTTGGACGGTGATTATGTATCACCCGCAAAGGCCGGAGAGCAAGAACGAACTCTGGGCAGTAGGCGCGAATCTGAAGGTTAAGCACAAAATCGATCTTGGCGAATTGAGGCCATACTGCATCGAAGTTGATTCAGACAACGGCATCGTTTGGGTGGGCTGTCTAGGCACGACTCTGCGCTATGACACCAACGGCAAGAAACTGAAAACCGCGCGCTGGGCGTCTGGTTTGTCTGTGGCAACCGGTTCGCGCGCCAACGAAGCATTCGTAGCAGACGCAGACAGCGTTCAGCAGGTCATAGTGGACGCTACCGGTGCAGTCGAGTCCCATAGCTTAACACGCTCTCTATACGATGAGAGTGTGACTTACAGATGGCTGATGAAAGTGCCGTTCTCAGGAGCAAAACTTCAAAGTTCTCCAAAATTGGCCCACCTTGCCTCGGCGAGAACATTGTCAGCACACAAGCTGATGGAATTCGGGCGGGCCCTATGGATATATGCAAACGATCACCGAGACGAGCTTCCATCCTCCGTAGATCAGCTCAGATCATACCTGTCGGAGGCGAAGCATCTCTGGTGTGTCAAGAACGTTGAATATCTGGGCAAGGGAAAGACCACGGCCGACGATCCGGGCATGGTTCTCGCGTACGATCGGACAATACTGGAGCAAGGCGAAGGGACGAACGCCTTATTCTTGGACTCACACGTAGAATTTGTCAAAGCCAGCCGACTGAAGCAGCTTGGAATCAAGACCGGTCCAAGAAGCAAGGTGCAGGATTGAGCTGAATCAGTCACTCATCGTGGCGCAGGAGCCCCGTGAGGAGAAGCGCCACCTAAAGGCCCGCTACGATCGAGTCGAGAACCAAGGCCAGGGTGACGGTAGAACTCATCGGCCCTTCCTTTGCCCACGGGCGACGGGCCATTTCTTGCCCCTTGCGATGGACGCCGGGCCTGGTCTATTTGGCGTTGGCGTCAAGCAGCTTCACCCAGATCCGGCCACGCTGCGGGTCCACGTGGCCCGAAAACACGATCCAGCCTGCAAAGGCTGATTGTGCAGCACATGAAAGCCAGAAGGCAATCAGCACAGGAATTGCCCGCAACATTCCCGAATTTCTCCTGTGCGTCATTTTCCGCCTGCCGCCGGAGCCCTCAAGCCATGTAGCTCCCGCTTTCCACCACAAAAACAGCCCGGATGTGTACAAATAGGCGTTTTGCCGGGGCATGTTGTCCTGCACAATTAGCATACCAGGCCGGGCAAATTTGTCGATTTTAATTGCCGGTTTCTTGCTGGACAATGCAGGATAGGTCTGGTATAATATGCTCCGGCCCTGAAGGGCTGTCCTACCACGCTCTGCCGCTGATGCTCTGCCGGGAGGTAAAGAACTATGAGAAGGTTAAGAAGAGCGCAGTTGAGGGACGCCCACAGGAACAGAAGGTTCAGACGCGGAGCAATTGCAGCGGGCACGGCAGCCGCAATCGCAATAGCAAGCGGCGCAAGCCTTGCCAAAGACCCGCCCAACATCCCCCCGGAAAGTCACAAGATACCGGTCACGGGAGATGCGGATGCCGATCTGGTTTCCAGCAGAGAGGAATATGCGATTGGGTACCGCCCGTTTGCAGCCGACCAGAATCGCAATGGAATCCGGGACGGCGCCGAGTTGGCGATGCGTTGCGCCGCAGCTATCGAGCAGTTGCTGCTGGAGGAGGATGTCACCGGCCCAAACGAAACTTACAAATGGCACATGGCCCAACGCGGCTTGGAGACGTGTGATGTTTGCGGCGAGACGGTGAACATGGGGCCGGCGGGAATAGTGAATCCGCGGCTGGGCATCGAGGTGGATTGTCCCATGATAGCGCTTCACTACATGGAGCACGGCTCGTTTTCCTATGATGGCGATCTACGCCAAGGACGGCTCGAGGTGACGGCTCTGTTGCGGGCGCTCGAGATTCGATATCCTTGCGAGCCAAACGAGCACCAGTTGCCGCTCGCTTATGTGGTCAACCAGGTGGGCCAACTGGCGCCGGACGCTAACGACGTCGATGGCGACCTCCTTGCCGACAGTGAAGAGCTGGCCATCAAAACGGACCTCCACGACGCGGACCAGAACAACAACCTGCTGCCGGACGGCGTCGAATATGCCCGGCAAATCGCCGAGGTCATCGACGCGCTACCCGAGTATACGCCCCAGGAAGATCCCGGCGAGGAGCTGCACAAGGTCGGCTGGTTTCAGCACGGCCTGGAGTACTGCGAGGTGTGCGGCGAGTCAGTGAACATGGGCTACTGGCAGATCGTGAATCCGCGGCTGCGTACGTCGATGGATGTTTATGTCATTACATGTCACTACATGCGGCACGGCTCGTTCAGCTATCACGGCAACGTGTTCGAGGGTGACCCGCTGCACACCGGCAGGGCGGACATTGCACGGCTGGCGGCCATCCTGGAAATGCCCCGCCACTGCGGCGACTTGGGGACACTGTATGCACCGGGCGATACCAACGAGGATTGTGAGACCAACTTCGCCGATCTTGCTGAACTTGTCGACCGCTGGTTGCAGTCCACGGAACCCGGTCAAGACTGATAGCCTGTGCAATCACAACAGGGGCTGACGAGTGAATCTCAATTCACCTGAGATCAAGAGCTGTGTGCAGGCTCTAAAAGACATCGACTTCGAACTGGCGTATCTTGCGCTTCTTGCCTGTGAGGGGCTCAAGCCGCTGAGCAGGTGGGAGAAGCCGTTGGATGGCGAGGGCCTTCTGTTATTGCAGCAGTTGGGCTTAGAGGCGAGACAAATCCATAGAACTGTAAAGACGGGCAAGGATGTAGTCGAGACCATCTTCGGTCGAGAGCCCGGTTATGTCCAGATATATGAGCAACGATTCGGAGGTCGCCCGGTAGACAAATCCGCCGAGACACAGCGATTTGAAGGGTATCTGTTCGGCTACCCGCCATGCTGCATAGAGCAGTACATCGCCAAGCCCTACACACCGAACGGCCTACCAACCGATGATCAGGAAATCCTTTTCCACTGGGCTTGCAGGGACTGCACGATCACACCGACAATATTGCCCGCCTATCGCAGTCTGAACGATCTCGCCAGCAAGCTTTAGCGCAGTCGAGCGGCGGAAGACACGCACATTTTCCCGGTGTGCGCCGATTTGTTACCCAAATTGCCAAAAAACCACTTGTCCTTTGCAGCCTTATCACTATATTATGCCATGTTTTGGGGTACTCGAGCCTGTGAGCAACCTACAGACATCTACTTGGAGGCAATAAAGTGGCTACAACAAGCGACATTCGCAACATTGTTCTTTTGGGACACGGTGGAAGCGGCAAGACTTCACTGGCCGAGGCGATCCTGCATAAGACTGGAGCGACGAACCGACTCGGAAGCGTCGACGAGAAGACGAGCGTCTGCGACTACTACGATGAAGAGAAGGAACATCAACACTCGATACAGTCGGCAGTGGTCCACGCCGAATACGGTGGCAAGACGATAAATGTAATCGACACGCCGGGCTATCCTGATTTCATAGGACCCGCCATAAAGGCTATCCCTGCGGCAGAAACAGCAGTCATCGTGATCAGCGCAGCGGCTGGAATAGAGACAAACACGCGAAAGCTATTCCAATTGGCCACGGAAGCCGACAAGCCCCGACTCATCGTCATTAACAAAATTGATGTTGAGAACACAGATCTGCCAGAACTGATCAAAAACATTCAGGAGACTTTCGGCTCGCAGTGTCGCTGCGCCAATCTGCCCAGTGCAGACAAGGCGGCGGTGATCGACTGTATTGAAAACGAGAGCGGTGACTCACCCGTGATGGACGTCGCTCAAGCCCACACCGAGCTCATCGAGAGCGTCATTGAGGCCGATGATGAGCTGATGGAAAGCTACCTCGGTGGTGAGCAGATACCCCCCGAGAAGATCGCGTCCGTGTTCGTCGAGGCCCTGAAGGCCGGCACATTGATTCCGATAGTCTTCACTGATTCCCGCAAGGAAGTCGGCGTAACTGAGCTTCTTGACCTCGTTGCCAAGTACACGCCGTCACCATCTGAGGCAAAGCCAGCGCAGCTCGAGGCCGGTGATAGCGTAGCGGAACTCAAGGCCGACGCCGCAGGCCCACTGGCCGGGTTGGTTTTCCGTATCGCGTTCGACCCCAGGTCAAACATGAAGTACTCGACCATCCGGATATTCAGCGGCAAAATCAAGTCGGATACCAATCTGCTGCGCAACGAGGAGAAAAAGGGCGTTCGACCGGGTCACGTTCTCAAGTCTCAGGGCAGTGAAACCAAGGAGATCGACGCTGGGATAGCGGGTGACATCATAACTCTCGCCAAGGTTGACGAGCTCAAGATCGGTGACATCGTCCACGACGGCAAGGTCTCAGGCACGCTCGCCGAGCCCGCCGTACCTGAGCCGATGTTCTCGTTGGCCCTGGAGCCGGCCACGAGAGGAGACGAACAAAAGATCAGCGGTGCACTTGAGAAACTGTGCGAGGAAGACCCTTGCTTTAAGATCAGCAGAGACATGCAGACCAAAGAACTGGTCGCCAGCGGTCTCGGCGATCTGCATCTGCGGGTGACACTCGAAAAGCTGGAGAAGCGCTTCAAACTTTCCGTCCAAACGAAGGAACCTAAAATCCCCTACCGGGAGACCATCACCGCGAAGGCCGAAGGACATTATCGACACAAAAAGCAGACCGGTGGAGCAGGGCAATTCGGCGAGGTGTACCTGCGTGTCGAGCCCGGCGAGCGCAATTCCGATCCCCCGTTGGAATACAGTTGGGATATTTTTGGCGGTTCAATACCCGGCCAGTTCGAGCCGGCCGTTCTCAAAGGCGTCAATGACATAATGCAGAGCGGCGCCGTCGCGGGCTTTCCGCTGCAGGACATAAAGGTCTCAGTCTATGACGGCAAGCATCACCCCGTGGATTCAAAGGAAGTTGCGTTTCGCGCGGCTGGAAAGGGTGCCTTTGCCGACGCCGTGCAGAAGGCAAAACCTGTCCTGCTCGAGCCGATCGTCAATATGGAAGTCACCGTCCCCGCTGAAAACATGGGTGATATCGCCGGTGACCTGGCCTCAAAACGTGGACGCGTGCTCGGACAGGACATGCTGGCTGGCAACTTTATCGTCATCAGGGCACAAGTCCCTCTGGCCGAAGTCACCCAGTATAACAGCCAATTAAAGAGCGTCACCGGTGGACGCGGCAGCTACTCGATGACGTTCAGTCACTATGAGCTGGTCCCGCCGAACGTCCAGCAGCAAATAGTCGCAGCCCACGCAAAACAGAAGCAAAGCGAGTAGTCACACCCACAACGAAAAACCACGCACGACCTCTACAGTCCAAGTGCCGTAGAGGTTCTTTTGTGGGTTTTTCGGGCAAAAACGCGGATGTTGAAGAAAATCTCCAAATTTTTGTCAAAAACTACGAAGTTTTTCGTTGAAATGTACGAACTAATTCGTATAGTTTCGTCTAAGTAATAACGAAGCTATTTCGAAAGGAGCCGACATGGCAAGACGCAAGAGCCCGATACCGACAGACAGAGAACTGGCAATCCTTGGAATCCTATGGGAGCTGGGGCCCAGCACCGTTCGCCGGGTAAACGAGGCTATGAATGAAGACAGCACCACCGGCTATACCACCACCCTGAAGCTCATGCAGATCATGACCGAAAAGGGCCTCCTCCGCAGAGACGATTCTCAGTTCAAGCACATCTACAGACCCGCAGCCTCGGAAGAGAAGACTCAAAAGCAGCTTGTGCGTGACCTGCTCGACAGGGCTTTTGCCGGCTCGGCGGAGAAGCTCGTTATGAGGGCCCTCTCGGCCAAGCAGGTCTCCGCCAAAGAACTCACAAAAATCAGGAAAATGCTCGATGAATTTTAGGGAGTAAAACCATGAACACGGTGACAAACATACTCTCGCACCAATTCGTCTACAAGCTTGGCTGGACACTGCTGCACCTGATCTGGCAGGCGGCCGTCGTCTCACTGATCCTGACAATCCTGCTTCGGCTGCTACGAAAATCCAGCGCCAACGTCCGTTACCTTATCGCCTGCTTGGCTCTAACGCTGGTCGTCATACTGCCCGTAGCGACCTTCTGGCTTATCCCGGCCCCGCCGTCATATCCCGCAGTGCGCGCTGAATCCACATCGGTGCCGCCACCCACGGCCGACGCAGCACAAGTGGTCGCCTTAGCGCCTCTCGAAACATCCGTGCAAGCCCCCGCAATTGGCTGGAAGCAACGTGCTATCGTCTCGCTCGAACCGGCCCTGCCGTACATTGTCACAGGCTGGCTGCTCGGCGTGCTCGCGCTGTCACTCTGGCACTTGGGCGGCTGGACACACCTGCAGCACCTGCGACGAAGACTGACAAAGCAAGCTGACGCATCGCTGCTGCAAACCTTGAGCACCGTCGCCGATAGACTCAGGGTCACCCGTCCCGTGCAGCTTGCCGAATCCGCACTGGTACAGATACCGACCGTCATAGGCTGGCTCCGCCCGGTAATACTGCTGCCCGCCACCGCCTTGACCGGCCTGACCGCCCAGCAGTTGGAGGCGCTGCTCGCACATGAACTGGCACATATCCGCAGAGGCGATTATCTCGTCAACATGCTCCAGACCGTTGTCGAGATACTCGGATTCTACCACCCCGCCGTGTGGTGGATCTCCAGCAAGATTCGCTTCGAACGCGAGAACTGCTGCGACGACCTCGCCGTCACAACATGTGGCAACAAAATGCACTACGTAAGGGCGCTCGCCGAAATGGAGAGAATCCGCTCCGGCCGGGGCGAACTCGCGCTCGCCGCCAACGGAAGCAACCTCTCAACGCGGATACGCCGCCTGATGGGCAACGCATCTGCCCCGAAACCACGTTTCAACTGGATCGCAGCTCTGGTCACCGCCATCGTGATAGCAGCCCT
>CP070675.1:1862473-1884328 GCA_020352215.1 Phycisphaerales bacterium | reverse complement strand
TCAGGCCGCTGGATGCGAATTACCTTTCCGAATCTGTTTTATATAGTGAGCCCCAGCAGCGTGGACAATATGGAGTATTACAAGGCGACCTGGACCGGTATTTCCAGCGATCGGCTTTATAGGAATGTACCGATGCACAAGTTCGAGCTTGTCGACAATCCGTGGCTGGAGGAGAACGTCATCAAAGGCCATGGTCCTTTGGGTGCGCTCTATCCCAAACTGAAATACATCATGGAAGGCGACACGCCCTCTTTCTTCAACCTGATCAATAACGGTTTGGCAAGCCACATAAGTCCATCTTACGGGGGATGGGGAGGGCGTTACATTCTTCATCAAACGTACGCCGAGACTCGTCCTATCTGGACTAACGCCAGAGGCGCCCGGGATACCGTAGTGGCAGAGAACGGCATGACCTATACGTCCGCTCAGGCTACAATCTGGCGATGGCGCGAGGCGTATCAGCATGATTTTGCCGCAAGGATGGACTGGTGTGTGGCCGATGTGCCTGAAAAAGCCAACCATAATCCTGTGGCGGTCTTTCAGGGCGATAAGAGCAAGGCGCCCGCACAGATACGAGTAACATCCGGACAACGGGCGGATCTCAGTGCATCCGGAACTTATGATCCTGACGGCAATAACGTCTCCTACCGCTGGTTTGTCTATAACGAAGCTGGGGGCTTTCGAGGTACACTCGAGATTGAGAACTGCACGTCGCAACAAGCATACTTCATTGCCCCTCAAGTGAAAGAGGCGGCATCAATTCACATCATTCTGGAAGTCAAGGACGACGGACAGCCCTGCCTCTACAGTTATCGGAGAATCATCGTTACTATCGAGAGCACGTGAGAATGAGCAATAGATTCGGAAGGCTTGGTCATGTCTCTAATTGATCTATGGGGGAAATCGCAGCCAAGTGATACACCACTGGCGACAAAGGATGGAGCGATGAGAGCAGGAATGTTGTTTGCGTGGGTCCTGGGGATAACCATTTGCGCAGGGGCCGGCGGCGCAGATCGAGGGATAACAAACACATCGAGAAGTCCTGATACAAAGCTGCGGAGCGTTGATATCGGCGATGTACGCTGGACGAGCGGCTTTTGGGCCGAGAGGTTTGATGTGTGCCACAAGATGATGATTCCCAACATGTGGCGCCTTCTGCAAGATCCGGAGATCAGCCACGCCTATGACAACTTCCTGGTGGCGGCGGGAAAGAAGAAGGGCCGCCACCGCGGCCCCAAGTGGCATGACGGTGACTTCTACAAATGGTTGGAGGCGGCCGCTTTCGTGTATGGTATAACCAAGGATGAGCAACTCAACCGGCAGATGGATCAAATCATCGATGTGGTCGGCAAGGCACAACGCGAGGATGGCTATATTCATACGCCGGTAATAATCTCCCAGCGGGGCAGGGCTCCGGCAACAACGGAATTCAGAAACAGGCTCGCCTTTGAGACCTACAACATGGGCCATTTGATGACGTGTGCCTGCATCCATCATCGTGCCACAGGTAAGACCACGCTGGTGCGTATAGCGAAGAAAGCCGCTGATTTCCTTTACACTTTGTACCAGAAGTCCCCAGAGATTTTGGCCAACAATGCCATTTGCCCGTCTCACTATATGGGCATCATTGAGCTGTACCGAACGCGCGGCGATCCCAAATATCTGGAATTGGCGCAAGGTCTCATTGACAGTCGTGATCTCGTTGAAGCCGGCACGGATCACAACCAGGATCGGATCCCGTTTCGGCAGCAAACACAGGCGGTCGGTCATGCGGTCAGAGCGAACTATCTGTATGCCGGAGCGGCGGATGTCTATGCCGAGACCGGGGATCGCTCTTTGATGCGTGCCTTGGACTCCATCTGGCGGGATGTCGCCTACAGAAAGATGTACGTGACCGGCGCCACCGGGGCACTATACGACGGTGCGTCCCCGGATGGGTCAAAGGCTCACTCATCGATCCAGCTTGTTCACCAGGCTTACGGCAGGCCGTATCAGCTCCCCAACGTCACAGCATACAATGAATCGTGTGCGACAGTTGGTTTTGCTATGTGGAACTGGAGGATGCTGTCAATCACGGCAGAGGCGCGCTTTGCCGATCTTCTCGAACTGGCGCTATACAATGGCGTGCTTTCGTCGATTAGCCTGGATGGAAAGCAGTATTTCTATACGAATCCGCTTCGGCGTGTGGACGAATTGCCCTTCGAGCTGCGCTGGTCACGAAAGCGCCAGGCGTATATCGGCTGCTTCTGTTGTCCTCCAAATGTCGTGCGTACGATCGCCGAGGTAGCGGGCTACGCCTACAGCCTATCCGATGAGGGCGTGTGGGTGAATCTATACGGCGGTAATGTTCTCGATACAGAGTTGCCCGACGGATCCAAAATCAAGTTGACCCAACAAACCGATTATCCCTGGGACGGGACAATAAGAATCAAAGTTGATGAGGTGCCGCAGAGGGCATTCGCGGTGTTTCTGCGGATTCCCGGTTGGGCCGGCGGTACTACAGTGAAGGTCAACGATAAGCTCGCAGGCAGTAATCCGAAAACGGGGCAGTATTTCAAGATCAAGCGCAAATGGTCGGCAGGTGATTTGATAGAGCTTGCCTTGCCAATGCCGGTGCAATTGATCGAGGCGAATCCGCTCGTGGAGGAGGTTCGCAACCAGGTAGCTGTCAAACGCGGACCCGTTGTGTACTGTCTGGAATCCTTTGATCTGCGGGATGGTGTTCGGGTTGCAGATGTTGCCGTTTCCTGGACGGGCAAATTTCGGGCGCATTTTGATGACGACCTGCTGGGTGGGATCGGCGTTTTAGAAGGTGAGGCTCTGGCCCTTCCTGCACATGACTGGGGTGACACACTTTACCGTGAGGTCTCACCGCGCCGGCCGAGCGCTGTGGATATTCGCCTAATCCCCTACTATGCCTGGGGCAACAGGGGCGAATCTGAGATGACGGTATGGATGCCGGTAAGGTGAGTGCGCAAAAGAAACGGGAGTCTCAATCTCGAAAATGGCTGTCTATCGCAGGAACAATCAGTTGAACAATCCTCCGCTGCCGGTTGACATTGTCCTGGGACCCGAATGGTGGCACAAGCACGCCGGAATCTCTTTTGACCGGGATTTCTTTTTTCATCCGGCGCGTCGGGTGGAAGATGAACGGCGCATGGAACAGGTGCTCTACGAGAAGTGGGGCCGGTTTGGCGTGGGAACATATCGCGGCCAGCAGCGTCCCGAAGTCGGCGCCGTGCATTTGGCGGCGGGCTTTCTGATCTCGGAGATGTTGGGGTGCGAAGTCAGGTACACCGAGAATCTTCCGCCGCAGGTGGTGCCCGCCAATGAGCCGGAGCTTCGAGTCGATCCGGATAGAGCGTTCTCCAGCAACGCCTTTTCGGATTTCCGAAAGCTGGTCGAGGGACTGCAGGGCAAGTATGGCCAAGTCTGTGGTGACGTCAACTGGGCCGGTATACTGAATGTTGCCCTCGACCTGCGGGGACAAGATGTCTTTGTGGATATGTTCGACGCGCCGCACGCCGTCGAGACAGGTTTCGCCCAAATCAGCCAGGTGATTGAGAAGTTTGTCCGAGTCGTCCAAGGTGCCACGGGGACGAGCAGCATCTCCGTTAACCGCAATGTGAGGCACTTCGATCGGCCCGTATTCCTGCATTCGGAGTGCTCACACACCATGATCTCCGCAAGAGACTACAAGAAGTTCCTGATGCCGTTCGACGTCGCGTGGAGCCGGCGGCATCGTCCGTTCGGCATTCATTACTGCGGGCCTGATCCGCATCGGTACGCACCGGTCTTCGCCGAGCTGCCTCATCTTGATTTCCTCGATGTCGGTTGGGGCGGCGATCTGGCGGTCCTGCGCCGGTTCCTGCCGGACACCTTCCTCAATATCCGCCTGGGTCCCGTCGAGATCGTCGAACAGAGTGCCGATCAGATCCGCCAGACGATCACGGAACTTGTCACGCAGTCGGGGAATCCTTATCTGACCGGCGTGTGCTGCATCAACATGGACGATCGCGTGACGGATGAGCAGGTCACGGCTATCTTTCAGACTGTGGATGAGCTGCGACGGCACTACCAGGGCCCCAATGGGCCAGACACTGAGCCGTAGGCAGAATACCCGAAATAATGGCGAGGCGACAGAATGAGTAGACTGATGTTGAACGTGCTTTTGCCGGCATCCATTTTGATCTTACGCGTGTCTATCGTCACGGCAGGATCCCTGTCTGTCTGGGTGGTCGATGAAGCATCGCCACGTGTTGAATTCGGGCTCAACCGGCTCACAGAAGCCCTCAAAAGCGCGAAGATCAAGTACACGGTCGTGCGCCGACAGGCGATTGTTCCCGAACATCCGTTGATCGCAATCGGAAGTCTCGGAGACGGCAGCGCGTTGGTGCCGCTGATTCCTTCGGAGGTTCGCGCCGGGTCGCTTCCGGGCAGAGAGGGATTTCTCCTTATGACCTGTGACAGAGAAGTCACGCTCGTGGCCGGCGGCGATGACTCAGGGACTCTCTATGGATGTCTGGAACTCGCGGCTCGCATCCGTGCTTTGGGGGCCATACCGAAGGACCTGAAAATCTTGGATGAGCCGGTCTTCAGATTGCGCGGTCCCTGCATCGGCATGCAGAAAACCTACGAGTTGCCGGATCGGGGACAGTACAATTATCCTTACACCCCGGAACTGTTTCCCTTTTTCTATGATGAGCAGCAGTGGCTGGAGTTTCTGGACCTGCTCCTCGAGAACCGAATGAACACCCTCTATCTATGGAACGGCCATCCCTTTTCGTCGTTGGTCAGGCTCCCTGACTATCCGGAGGCGGTTGAGGTCCCGGAGGAGGTCTTCCGCAGGAATCAGCAGGTGTTCCGGTTTCTAACCACTGAGGCCGACAAACGGGGCATTTGGGTGATTCAGATGTTCTATAATATCCACTTTCCGAAGACCCTCGCCCAAAAATACGGCGTCGGGACACATCACGCTGAGCCTACGGAGCTAAACTCGGATTACACCCGAAAGTCGATCTCGGCGTTTGTCGAGAGCTATCCCAACGTGGGGCTGCTGGTCTGTTTGGGTGAGGCGTTGTCCGGTGATGACAACAAGAGGTACTGGCTGACCGAGGTGATCATTCCCGGCGTGCAGGACGGGATGCGCGCGCTGGGGCTGAAGCGCGAGCCGCCGATCATTGTCCGGCAGCACACCATGGACGGTAGTGCCCGAGAGATCATCGGCGCCGGGTTGCAAAAGTACCAGAATCTCTACACGATGATGAAGTACAATGGTGAGGCCCTTACCACCTGTCAACCCCGAGGTCCGTGGGCACAGATACATCGGGACCTGAGTTCAATTACCTCCCAGCATATTTCGAATGTCCATATTCTGGCGAACCTGGAGCCTTTCCGCTACGGTGCTACTCGCTTCATTCAAAAATGCGCCAAGGCTGCCCAAACGATTCATCATGCGAACGGTGTGCATCTATATCCACTGGCCTACTGGGCCTGGCCGGATAGCCCGGACAAGGCCGAGATGAAACAATTTCAACGAGATTGGATCTGGTTTGCGGCGTGGGCCAGATACGCCTGGGACCCGGATCGCAAAGTGGAGGCCGAAGACACCTACTGGATTTCGCGTCTGACCGAGTTTTATGGTTCGAAAGCTGCCGCGATGCACATCTTGGAAGCCTACAATCACGCCGGTCTCTGCGCGCCGATGCTTCTGAGACGTTTCGGCATCACCAATGGAAACCGCCAGACCCTGTCGCTGGGCATGACACTTGATCAATTGGTCGATCCCCGCAAGTACCGCCTCTGGCCTCGCCTGGTAGATTCGGATGGTCCGGTAGGGGAACGCCTGGATACCTATGTCGAACGTCAATGGAAAGGGCAAGAGCATGAGGGGGAGACGCCCCTGGATGTGATCCGCGAGGTTCTTAGGCATTCACGGCGGGCCGTCAAGGAGATTAACCTCGCACAAGATCACGTGTCCAAAAGTCGGGAAGAGTTTCTCAGACTCAGAAACGACATGCTCTGCATCCGGGCCATGTCGGAACACTACGCGGCCAAAGCCCAGGCGGCAATGTCGGTTTTGCGCTATCGATTCAGCCAAGACGTAAAGGACTTGCAGAAGGCCTTCGATTTCCTTACGGAGAGTGTGGAGCAATACCGAGTGCTCGCACATCTGACGAAAGACAGTTATTCATACGCCAATAGTCTACAGACCGGTGCCCGCAAGATTCCCTTTGGCGGTTCCGGCGGGGCTTTCAAACACTGGACGGAATGCCTGCCAGCCTATGAAAGGGAGTTGAGTGATTTCCGCAGAGATTTGGAGAAGTTGATGACCGCTGAAGTGCAAGTCGAAGCTGCCCGGCGATAGTCATGGATCATCACCTGTGCAAGGTGAAGTACCGGGGGCGATCGTCATTATCTGGCTGGGTAGCTCCTGTTCCTCGCTTGCCTGCCTCACATCCTTGTACCCAGCGACAGTCCGGGCGCTCGAAGGGGAACCAGGGCCACGATACTTGCGCAGAAAGGGTGCTGTTGTAACTCCCGCGGCCCCTCAGGGGCCTCCACCCACGATCAGCGTGTCTGAAAGCTCTGAAAAATACAGGAGTTATGTGATAGTCCTTTTACGTCCCGGCGTCCCCAAAGCAGAGAAATTTTTTCTTGAAGTGACGTGGCGAATTTGGTATAAACCAAGTACGAAGATCTACGGGTCGCTGTTTTCGAGAGTATCGGATTTTTGCAGCTCTTTGCGGAGCCGCAGGAAGTACGGAGTTGCACTGGTAGCTTCGTGCCGGGTACCTGGAGTCTTTGCATTTCAATTTGGCGCTCGTATCGGGCCCTCTGAGGGAAGGAGGTAGAGCTGGATCCTGGCAAGTTGTAGCGATCCGAATGAGGAGGTAAGTTTTAGTGGATCGGTCTGTTGGACGTTATCTGAGACATGCGCGGTAGATGGGAGAAAACTCCGTGCTTCTCGAGGGCACCGCGTGCTCTTGTGTGCAAACAAATCGCTCTTATTGCATCTTCTTTGAAGGAGGAAAACTATGTGTAGAAAACTGACCTATCTGGTTTCCTTTGCTCTGGCGATGGGATTGGCTGCTGATGCGGCCAGCGGTCAGGAACCGGTGAAGATCAACTTCCAGGATGAAGGCTATGATATTCCTGAGGGGTACTTGCCTGACTACGGCCAGGTGTTCGGCGACCGTGGCAATGGCTACATCTACGGCTGGGACAGTGACATAACAGGTTCTGCGCACGATCGCGCCGGCACCCATCCTGAGCAACGCTACGACACTAATATAGAGATGCAGGACCCCACAAACAGGACGTGGGAGATCGAACTACCTAACGGCATCTACGATATATTCCTCGTCTGCGGCGACGCGTATTACGACGACCATATCAGCAACATGGATGTGGAAGGTAACATCCTGGAGGACCTGGACGGCCGGAGCACATTCGATGAGTACAGTCTAACGGCTCTGGTGAGAGATGGTCGCCTGACCATCCGGCCGGGACCTGGTGCCATCAAGACCGGTCTCGTGTTCGTGCACATTACGCGCGTCGAGATGCTCACGGCCTACGGTCCCAGCCCAGATGAGGGTGCCACACATCCCGATAAATGGGTGAGCCTCAGTTGGCTGGCTGGAGATGCCGCGGTCTCACACGATGTGTACTTCGGTGACAATTTTGATGAAGTCAATGAGGGCACCGGCGATACGTTTCTGGGTAACGAGGCCGACACGTCTTTTATCCTCGGCATCGGTGGATATGATTATCCAGAGGGTCTTATCCCGGACACCACATACTACTGGCGGATCGACGAGGTCAACGAAGACCATCCGGACAGCCCGTGGACGGGTGAGGTCTGGAGTTTCAAGATTGCAGTCCAGACTGCTTACGACCCTGACCCATCTGATGGTGCCACAATGGTGAACCTCGATGCCACCCTTAACTGGACTGCGGGTGTTGGTGCTGTGCTGCACCGCGTGTACCTAGGTACCGATGAGGAAGCCGTAAGAGATGCCACCACAGACTCATTTGAGTACATGGGCCGTAAGACATCCACATCTTATGAGCCAGATTTTCTTGAAAAAGGGTACACTTACTACTGGCGGATCGATGAATATGATGGCGAGACTACGCATAAGGGCGATGTCTGGAGTTTCTCAACAATACCGATTATACCGATTGAGGACCCCAATCTTCTCTGCTGGTGGAAATTTGACGAAGGTTCGGAGACTGTGGCCTTCGATTACTCCGGCTACGACCATCATGGAGTTATCAATGAGGCGAGTCTGGAATTGGATGGGCAGATAGGAGAGGCACTCTACTTCAACGGTACCACCGGCAGCTATGTGGTTGACGAAGATGCGGGGGCGTACATAAACGGGTTGAGTGCCGTGACGGTCTGCATGTGGATCAGGGCCGACGAGATTAAAACCAACCGGGGCTTCATCAACAGTGAAGAGCCCGCTCGCCGCGATGATTATGGGGTGGCGATGCGCTACGACAGTTCCGGCTATGCCGGCGGAGGCGTGAACGTTTTCAAGATGGTAGTAAGATCAGCGCCGCCCGTCAAAGCACAGCGATTAGAGAGTTCCAGCTACGTCCAGAGTACTGACTGGCAACACGTTGCCATGACGTGGACCAGTGGAGACATAGTAAGATTCTACATTAACGCCAGAGAAAACACACCGACGTTCAACGACTCTCCGAATGAAGCCGGCTGCACGATTACGGGTTGCTCGAAGATTATCGTCGGCAAGGGTGGTGAGCCCGGTCCCTACGGTGTATGGAAGGGGCTAATCGACGATGCCCACATCTACAATAGGGCGCTTTCCGAGGACGAAATCAAGCAGGTTATGAGAGGCGAGTCGGATCTTGCGTGGAACCCAACCCCGGCCAATGGCTCAACACCTGACTTGCACCGCGCGCTGCCTCTCAGCTGGTCGCCCGGAGAGTTTGCCGATCAGCATGATGTATACTTCGGCACTGACAAAGAGGCTGTTGCCGATGCCAATACATCGGATACGAGCGGCATATACCGTGTCCGCCAGGCGACTACCAGCTATAGCCCCGTCGAAGGCGTTGAATGGGGTGCTGGGCCTTACTACTGGCGAGTCGATGAATACAACACCGACGGGACGGTCAGCACAGGCAGAGTGTGGCAATTTACGGTGGCGGACTTCATCTCAGTGGAGGATTTTGAGGACTATAACAACAGCTCTCCTGAGAGAATATTTGAGACGTGGAGAGGTGGGTATGGCTACACGGGCTACTGCGGCAACGGGACCGGCTCGGCGGTAGGTCACGCACAATCTCCTTTTGCCGAGGAGACCATTGTTAACTCAGGGCAACAGTCGATGCCGCTCTATTACGACAATAGCGGTACCGGCGTCAACATCTGTGGCCTGCCGATCAACAAGTACTATTCGGAGGCCAAGCGATCTTTGACCTATCCGCGTGACTGGACTGAGCAAGGTGTCAGGGCACTGACGCTTTGGTTCAGGGGCTACGCAGCAGGCTTCAAGGAGGGGCCGGCGGGAATTTACACGATGACCGCCTCGGGCGCGGATATCGCTGGTACGTCTGACCAATTCCGTTATGTATACAAGCGGCTCTCCGGATCCGGCCGGATTGAGATGCAAGTGCTCAGCGTGGAGGACACGCACATTTGGGCCAAGGCCGGTGTGATGATCCGCCGGAATCTGGATCCGGGCTCACCGTTCGCAGCCTTGTACATCACGCCCGGCGCTGGGTGTAGATTCCAGGCGAGGCTGGCTCTCGGCGCCGACCACAGCAGCGACAGCAGCGTGGGAACAGATGAGGAATGGGCAATCACGGCACCGTACTGGATCAGATTGGAGCGTAACAGCTCGGAGCACAGCTTCAGGGGCTATCACTCAAGTGACGGTGTTGACTGGCGGCCCATGGCGTGGAATCCGCAGTACATTGTAATGCCCGAGGAGGTGTATATAGGCATGGCGCTGACCAGCCATAGCATCAGTTCAATCTGCACGGCTCAATTCTCCGATATCGGGACAGACGGCTTGATTAGTCCGCCGACCTGGACGGATGAGGTCATCGGCACCACTATGCTTAGTAACGATGCTGAGCCGGTGTATGTGGCTATAGCCAATAACGCCGGCCCACCTGCGGTGGTGTACCATGATGATCCCAGCGCAGCGCAGATAGACACCTGGACGGAGTGGAATATCGACCTGAAGGACATCGAGGCCAAGGGCGTCAACCTGGCCGATGTCAACAGCGTTGCAGTTGGCTTTGGCCGCAGAGACAGTCTGCAGGCCGGTGGTTCAGGTCTGGTGTACTTCGATGACTTTCGTCTGTATCGGCCGAAATGCGTTCCCGGCGAGTTGACGCTGTCGGAAGCCGATCTCAATGGCGATTGTGTGGTTGATTTCAGAGACCTTGAAATGGTGACAGGCGATTGGCTTGCCACCGGTCCTGATGTTGCTGCCGACCTGAACGCCGACAGCACGGTTGACCTCAAGGACTGCGCTGTGTTGGCAGATCAGTGGCTCGAGGAGCGACTCTGGCCCGAATAGTAATCTGTGTTGAGACAAAGCCTCTACGGATGCTGTATCAATCCGGGGCCTATGCCGATTGATTCGATGTGGGCCCCGGTTGTTTTTTTCGACGCTCTGCAAACATTGCCAGTGACAGCCAGACTTCATGTCACGACCGGGGAAGGTAGTGGTCGTGCCGAGAGATTCATCCGAACCTTGAAGGAGAATCTACAATCGTTCCGATGTTTGAGACCGTCCAACAACTCAGGCCGGCCCTGCTCGAATTCAAGAAGCACTACAACGAGCCATGCATTATTCAGCGACTCGGATATCAGACACACTCACAGGCCCGAAGGAATGCTTGCAGTCCTCCGCAAAAAGTAGCATGATTATGTGCAGCCTGGTGTCCAAAGACTCCAGTGCTCTACAATGGGTCGCCTGTAAACCTTTACTGTGAGTCACAGAATAAAACGATAACATACATCGGCTGCGCGCATCACGTATTAGAAGCTTGAACGCCAAAGAAAGGGACGCTGGACATGGCAAAACAGTCGACGACCACACATGACAACACCGGATACGACGATTTGCGGCGCCCACCTCAGGTGGTGTGCACAGGCTTGGCCCGTCTTTGGCGGCGCCCTCGTCTGATACTGCTTACTGCCACCATCGTCCTTGCCATGCCGTTCACTGCGACGTGTCAAGTCGGCGCTTTGAAAAAAGCTGCAATTCCCGCATTCCCCGGCGCCGAAGGTGCAGGAGCGTTCACGCGGGGAGGACGTGGCGGCAGGGTGTTCGAGGTGACCCATCTCAGGGATGGTGGCGCCGGCAGCCTCCGTGAAGCCGTAGAAGCCGAGGGACCGCGAATCGTGATCTTCCGCACATCGGGCATGATCACGCTGGCCAGACCGCTCGCGATCGCCAATCCATACATCACCGTTGCCGGCCAGACGGCTCCCGGCGACGGCATTTGCATACGCGGGCAGACAACCGAAATCAATACCCACGATGTCGTGCTGCGTTACCTGCGTTTTCGTCGCGGCAATACGAAGGACCGCAACGATGCGCTGGGCGGTTACCCCGTGGCCAATATCATTGTGGACCATTGCTCCGCCAGTTGGGGGCTCGATGAGAATCTCTCTCTTTACCGCTACATGAAGAAAATGCCCGGCGGCCCGGACAAGAAAATGCCGGTTGAGAATCTGACCATTCAATGGTGCATATCCAGCGAAGCGCTCGACCTGAATAACCATGCCTTCGGCGCCACGTGGGGGGGCAAGAACTGCTCGTTCCACCACAACCTGTTTGCGTGCAACACCGGCAGGAACCCGAGTATCGGCTGGGGGGACCATTTGGATTTGCGTAACAACGTTCTGTTCAACTGGCGGCACCGCACGGTTGACGGGGGCGACGCCAGCTCCATGGTCAACATCGTTGCCAACTACTACAAGCCGGGGCCCGCCGTGAACGAAGGCGCGATTCGCTACCGCATCTGTAAACCCCAACACCTCGACATGCACAGCGAGGCACAGCGGGACGGCAAGTGGTACGTGGCGGAGAATTTCGTCGTCGGCTATCCGCGCGTCACCGCCGACAACTGGGACGGGGGCGTCCACTTCGACCGGGAATACGGCACGACCCAGGCCGAGATCAAAGCCCTCATCGAGAAGGTGCGCGCGACCGCGCCGATTCCAGCGGCGCCTATCACCCAGCAATCCGCCGAGCAGGCCTACGAACTTGTGCTGGCCAAGGCCGGTGCTACCCTGCCCAAGCGGGATCCTGTCGACGTACGCATCGTCAATATGGTCCGCACGGGCAAGCCGACCTATAGAAACGGCATCATTGATATCCCCCGCGATGTTGGCGGCTGGCCCGAGTACAGAGCCTTGCCCGCTCCGGCCGACAGCGACCACGATGGAATGCCGGACGCCTGGGAGAAGAGGTTCGGTCTGAAATCGAACGATCCATCTGACGGCTCGAAAGACGCCGATGCTGATGGCTACACTAATGTCGAGGAATGGCTCAATGGCACCGACCCCACGCAATTTGTAGATTATCGAAATCCTGAGAACAATACCAATTCCGGCTCCTGTCTTGCGTCTTCCGGCTCCTGATATTGAATTGGCTTTGTTTTTTCGCAGCCTCAATGTGGCATAAATCGCCATAATACTTTTTTCCACAAGATGTTACGTTCAATTGGGCCTCCCGGAAATTGGCTTTGTTTTACAAAAAAGCCTGTGGAATTGCCCGCCGGCTTTGGCCCCATTCGCCCCCCCTTCTTCTGTCTCCTGCCTTCAGTCTTCTGTCTTCTGTTTTCTGCCTCCTGTCTTCTACCTTCCGTTTTCTATCCTCTCATATTATGTTTTGTATATATATTACAAACAGGCAGGTCGCTGTCAAGCGAAATCCTGAATTAAATTTGTAGGGTGGCGGCTCGCCCCACCAAAAGACGTTCTTCCGGATTCGCACGGATTCCTGGGCCACAGAGAGCACAGAGGATAGCGGCAAATGATGGATTATCGTCGTCATTTCGACCCCGTTCGGCTTCGCCCAGGGCAGGCTGAAAAAAGCGTACCTAAGGCACAGGTGAAGCGTATCTCGTTTTTCGTGACCCGTGGCTCGTGTCTCGTGTGTGGGGATACTGGTGGGGCACCTATGGCACAGGCAAGCCGCCACCCTACGAATCACAAGTCATAAGGCCGCAGAAGTGCACAAGTCACTAGGCCACAAGCGACGATCCACGAATCACAAGGCACGGAGGAGCACAAGAGCACCTACTTGAGAAGTAGGCAAGGATCCTGAAAGGCACCAATCAGAAGCCAGAAGACAGAAGCCAGGAGAAATAACGGTTTCCGGTTCCTTCGGTGATTGTTGGAAGCTGATCGACTGGGACATCCTTGAAGATATCGATTCGGCCGCCTATCCAGCGAATCTCGATGCCATCGACCTTCTGAGCATCGGGGGCACACGGAATTGCTCCGGCTGCCGCGAGGACGAGCACAACTCTGCGAAATCCACGCCTGAAGTTCATATCCCCGTCGGCCGGACGGTACTGTCATTCACGAATCAGACTGAGCAGCTCCTTAGCCAGTCCTTCATCGAGTCCCTTCAACACCTCGTACTGCTCCAGAGCCAAATCCTTGTCATACATTTGAAGATGTGCCTTGCCCAGGTTGAAGCGAGCCTCCCTGCAATTGGGGTCCACACTGATGGCATGTTTGCAGGCCAATACGCCTTCTTCCAGACGGCCTGCTTTGGTGTACATATCTGCCAACATCAAGTGATGCCCCACAATATCCGGCTCAAGCTCGATGAGCTGTTTCCATTCTGCTATCGCTTCTTCGTATCTGTCCGACTCACGGTAGTCGAAAGCAAGAGATACATGTGCCCAGGCGTGGTTGGGGTCCGCATCCAAAGCTCGCTTCCAAGTCTCTGCTGATTTTGCAGGTTGGCCGGTCTGCCAGTAGCAACTTGCAAGCCACTCGTAGGCATCCCAATACTCCGGGTCTGCTTTTATCGCCATGTCAAGGCTCTTGATCGCTTCCTCAAGGTCGCCTGTATGGTAGTACGCAAATCCAAGATTAAAATGTGCATCGGCATCATCCGGGCTGATTCTGACAGCTTCTTTGTGGACCCGGATTGCTTCTTCATGTTTCTCCAAATCGTAGCGTGTATCACCAATATGAAAGTGTACTGCAAGGTCATCTGGATTGGTTTTGATGGCCTCTTCATAATCGCGTGCAAGAGACGCGTATGCGTACTCGTCTCTGGGGTCTATTCTTATGGCTTGCTCAAAGGCATCTATTGCTTCTCGATAGCGACCGCTATCTTCGTAGGCCTTTCCCAGAAACGTCCATGCCGCCCCATAGTCTGGGGCCAGCTGAACGGCCTTTGCATAGCTCTCTATTGCCCGCTCAACGTCGTTAGCGCTGTAGTGGTACTTGTAGCCAAGCCAGAAATGTGCCACCGGATCAGTCGGGTCCGACTGAACGGCCTTTTGGCAGGCAATGAGGTCTGCCCGGGCAAAGGTCTTCTCCGCTTCATCGCGCCCTGCGACGCTGTAGTACACACGGCCAAGAAGCTCATGGGCGTATCCGGAATTTGGGGCTGCTCTGAAAGCCTGTCCTAACGCCCCGGCAGCAGCACGGGGAACACAGTCAGTCTTGAGCTCAGCAACCGAGGCGACCACGATGCACAGAAGTACCCATAGCTCGGATTTCAGGAACCAACGCTTTCTCTCTTCCATTATGTGCGACCTCTGCTCTGTCTTCCTTGTCGCTGAGTCCTCCAAGCCCGAGTGTAATTCCCGCACGGCGTTTATAGGACCTTTCCGCAGGACAGTTCCCCTGGCCTCGTGGAGGATTCAATGCCCGCCTCCACAGAAAACATACAATACACGCTGAGAAAGCGCAAACAGACTGCTCCAGACAATGTGCTCAGATCAGACGACGCAAGATCAAGAACGGCGGGTTGAGTTCTTTTGAATTGAAGGTGCTCGTCGGCTCAGAAATAGGATTTTCTGAATTGATTCAGCCGGTGAGCGGCGAGTAAAAGGAATTTGGAGGATTGAATATCGCTTTAGAAACGCAATTCATGGTCTAAGAATGCGGGAATGCGGACAGGCGGGGGTATATTCGGCCAGATCCCATCTACTCACCAACAGATGGCCAGAAGAAGGCAGAAAAACGTAGTTATGCGGACCTTCCTGGTTCTTGCTCTGGAAGACAAGCCGCGGCCTATGAATATCCTGTTTTCTCCGACCACAGAGCAAGGTTGTTTCCACTGCTGCTACAGAGTGATTGACAATACAGTGGCATGAGTTTCCTTGGCCAAAAGAAGTCAAGATTAATCAACAATCCTCACCTTTCCCGGCTTCGACGTCTTCTCCTGTCCTTTTGCTTACGAATCTTACTTGCCTTTCTTGCTTCGGGGCTTTCTTTCCCGAGTAATCTGTCCTCCAGCATTTCACATAGTCGTTTTCTGGCATAATAACGGTTTAGTTTCTGGGTGCGGCTCTTTTGCATTTTCACCGCCAGCCCACTCGGACGATGCGTAAGATGAACACAAGTGGAACTCTTGTTTACTTTCTGCCCCCCCGGTCCACCGCTTCGGACGAACTTCTCCTCAATGTCCTTTTCGTACAGCTCACACCTCTTCATCCGCTGCTTAAGCTCTGCTACTTTTCGTTCTGTAACTCCAAAGTCAATCATGTATCTTGCTCACCCCCAAACACTCCAAGAGACACCGACAGACAAGAAACTCGTGAAGAGGCGGCATATCCTCCCTTTAGAATAATGGTGCGGCGCGCCCGACCCAACGATTCCGGCTGCTTGTCACGGCTTATCTGTGTCGATCAGAAGAGCGTAATCGAACGCGGGCTTTGCGGAATCTGCCCAGTTCGAGGTTGACCGAGAGAACCGAGGTCTACTTGTCGCCCTTCGCGTCCTTGCTCTTGACTCGCTTATACAGCATACTGTTATTCGGGTACGAGCCGAGCTGTCCCTGGCTGTCCATATCGTACATCTCGATCTTCATCGTCTCGGCGTCGACGTTCGAATACATGAATCCTATTCTTGCGACTTCGCCATAGGGATCGGTTCGCTCGTATTTGAGAACGGCCTTGTCGCCGTCAATGTCCCAGGAGCCCTTGCCCGTACCACCCATGTTGTCGGCTCCGATCAGGATAGGTAGCATCTCGTTTGCCTTGCGGATATTGATTCCGCGGAACTCGTAGGCGCCAATCTTGAGCTGTAATGTCACCATGTGCCCGCTTAGTTCCGTCTTGAATGCGAGCTGGGCCTGCTGGCCGCCGTCGCCATCGGATACCCAGTTGCCCAGGATCCAGCCATAGCCGCCCTGGTTCATGAGATCGGCCAGGCTTTCTTGGGCCACGGCTTGAGCCGCCGGGATCATCAGCACGATGGCAAGCACCACTATGGCTTTTCTTGAGCTGGCGCTCGATTGGATTCTTGCATTGGCATTGGACGCGTTTGCCTTGGCTAGACTCATCGTTGTACGCTCCTTTCTCTGTTTGAATGTTGGCCCGGTTGTGCTTGCCACGATCATACAGAGTCCGGCGGGATGATGCAACCGAGAAACACGGGTCACTTGCCGTGGTTGCCTGCGGACCTTTGCGCTGGTATTATTCACACATGGAAACATGAGACGGGGACTCGAGGCAATGCAAGTGGCGTTTCAGCTTTGGAGCCGGCCGATGAGCAGTTCTATTAGTACATGCTGCAATCTGCAGAGGCGTATTGCGGTGTGTGGCATTATTGCTGTTGTATTGACGCTGGCGATGAGCGCCTGCGGGATGGGCGGGTCGAGTCCGGGAGGATTGGAGTACGTCAACACCAGCATAGAAAACGGTTGCCCACTTTATTGGGAGACCGATTCTGCGGGGGTGGTTAATATATATCTGGTCTACGATCAGGAAAGGTCATCCCCTAACCGCGCAAACGGTCACTGGCACTTCCAACTTCAGGCGAGCAAGGCAGCCGATTTGACGATTGTACTGCACAACTTCGACAACGTTTGGAACGGCAAGATGGGATCGCCAATCAACGATCGGACCATCTGTTTTGTTTCGGAGGACGGCAAACGGTGGCAAGTCCTTGCGACCGAGAAGATCGAGGGCAACCGATTGAGGGTCCGCGCGCAGATGAGGCGCGAGAGTTTGTATCTTGCCCGGCTGGAACCTTATCGAGTGTCCGATCTTGAGAGGCTAAAGCAAGAGATACGCGGTCATCGCCTGGTCGAGATTTCGCATATAGGCCACACCGTTGAAGGCAGGGAGCTTGAGATGATCCGGATCGGCCAGGCTGATGCGCCCGGTCGCGTGCTGCTGCGAGCGCGGGCACATCCGTGGGAATCGGGCGGAAACTGGGTCGTCCAGGGACTGATAAGGCGCTTGCTGCGTGATGATGAGGACTCACGTCGTTACCTGGCGAGATACTGCGTTTACGTTATGCCTATGGCCAACAAGGACGGCGTGGTGCGGGGATGGACTCGCTTCAATATGTTGGGCAAGGACCTGAATCGCAACTGGGATGAGCCGGCCGATCCGTGTCTCGCTCCCGAGAATTTTGCACTTGAATCGTGGCTCCAGGCGATGGCGGCAAAGGGCAAGCGGCCTCACCTGATGATCGATCTGCACAATGACGACGGCGGCAAGCTCCATGTGAGCCGGCCCGGCATCGACCTCGATGAGTACTTGCAGCGTATGGAAGCCCTTGAAGGCCTGCTGCGCAAGTGGACGTGGTTTACCGAAGGTAGTACCGGCAGCAATTATCGAAACCCCGGCACGATCGGCGAGGGACTTCTGGAGCGCTACGGGATGATCGCTTGCGTGCTGGAGCTGAACGCCAATTGGATTGCGGGCCTAAAAGATTATCCTTGTGGGAAAAACTGGGAGCTGTTCGGAGAGCAGCTTTGCGAGGTTTTCTTCCACTATTTTGAATCAAATCACTGAGCATGGACGAGGTGCGACATTGCGCTGCTCATGTTGTCACCGCCGGAAGCTGGTTTCCATTCTCGTACGTCGCGCATCCGCACAGGTAGGAAATCGCGGACAGGTATTGTGCGTGCACTTCTAATGTGCTATTGTGCCTGTCGATGTGCTTGAATCTTTCGGTTGGCTAGAGCGAGAGACAGATGTCGAGCAGTGGTGCAGCGAATTCAGTACCTCCTGGCGCAGGTCGGTTTGCGACGACGCACTGGAGTGTCGTGCGCGCGGCGGGCCGTCCCAAATCTGCCCACTACCGAGAGGCTTTGGAGAAGCTCTGCCAGACATATTGGTTTGCCTTGTACTCCTACATGCGACGACATGGCTACAAGAGTCACGAAGCAGAGGATTATGCGCAGGCATTCTTCGCACGGTTGCTGGAGAAAGAGGGCCTGCGACTCGCCGATCCGAAGCTGGGCAAGTTCCGGTCATTCTTGTTGGCTTCGCTGAAGAATTTTCTTGCCAACGAGCGTGACCGACTTCGCGCGCAAAAGCGCGGCGGGGGTCGAAAGATCCTGTCGCTCGACGTCGAGCACGCGGAAAACCGATACACGCTGGAGCCGGCAGATCGACTCTCGCCGGAGAAGCTGTATGAGCGGTCCTGGGCGATGACCGTTCTCGAGGGAGCGATGGGGCGGTTGGGCACCGAGGCCGACAGTATGGGCAAACGTGGGGTGTTTGATCATCTGAAGACGTATCTGACGGCCGCGAAGAGCTCGGTCCCGTACAAGGATGTGGCTGCGCGGCTGGACATGACGGAAGGGGCTGTGAAGGTGGCTGTGCACCGGCTGAGGAGACGGTACCGAGAGCTGCTGCGGGATGAGATCGCACAGACTGTCGTTACCGAGGAGCAAATAGATGAGGAGATTCGTGATCTTTTCGCCGCCCTGGCCCATTGATCGGTTTGGCGCAACAGTCCAGAGAGGTCCTTGATAGAGAGTAACCTTTCTGGCTGTTTTCTTAAGTAATAGTGTGGAGGCAGAAGATACTTGGAATGGAACTGTTGTCATGGGTGAAAACGATCATTGTCCGGAATGCGGCGGCGAACTGCCGGCAGATGCGCCGCAAGGGCTATGCCCACAATGCTTGATGAAGCTGGGCTTGGCGACCGGCGGACAGGCATCCGAGCCGGGCGCCGCTGATGTGACAAGCAACGATCGCAGCAGGAGCAAACCGGCGGCCGGGTTCAGCCCGCCCGAGCCGGCGGAATTGGCCAAACAGTTTCCGCAGTTGGAGATTATCGAGCTGTTAGGCCAGGGGGGGATGGGAGCGGTATACAAGGCTCGGCAGAAGCAGCTCGACAGGCTCATAGCTTTGAAGATACTGCCTCCGGAAGTAGGCGAGGACACCGCGTTCGCCGAGCGATTCACGCGCGAAGCCCGCTCGATGGCCATGTTGAGCCATCCGCGCATCGTTACCGTGCATGACTTTGGCCAAACAGAGGCAGGCTTGTACTACTTCATAATGGAATTCGTGGATGGTACCGATCTGCGGCACGTGATCAAGGCGGGCGAGCTTAGCCCCGATGAAGCACTCTTGATCGTGCCCCAGATCTGTGAGGCCCTTCACTTCGCCCATGAGGAAGGCATCGTCCACCGCGACATCAAGCCGGAAAACGTCCTGTTAGACAAGAAAGGCCGGGTGAAGATTGCCGACTTTGGCCTGGCCCGGCTCCTGGATAGGCCGAGTGCAGTATACACGCTGACACACCCCGCGCAAAGAATGGGCACGCCGCACTACATGGCGCCGGAGCAAATCGAGCATCCGCATGAAGTCGACCACCGCGCCGACATCTATTCACTCGGTGTTGTCTTCTATGAAATGCTCACAGGCGAGCTGCCGATAGGGCGATTTGCGCCGCCCTCGCAGAAGGTACGGGTGGATGTCCGTCTCGACCAAGTCGTGCTTCACACTCTGGAGAAAGAACCCGAACGTCGCTATCAGCATGTCAGTGAGATCAAGACCGATGTGGAGGCCATTTCTTCAGGCGGCGAGCCAGCGCCGCTGCCTGCGCGGGCCACGAGCCAGCGAGCCAAGTCCCCGGGAACACTCTTCGGGCTCGCGATACGAGAGCATCTGAAGATAGTGGCAATCGTCAGAATAGCATGGGGCATCTTGGGGATAGTTATTGCGGTGACGGTGTTCGCGCTGGTTGCCGGGACAGGTATCGCCACGGGAGACAGTACGGCCACAGCTATTCTGTTGGCGTCTGGAGGTGCAATTGCCCTCTTTCCTCTGGTTTTATCGGTGCCGGACGTTATCGCCGGAGTCGGGCTCCTGAAGCGCAGACGTTGGGCCAGGATTCTCGCGCTGATCATGGGCGTTCTCGATTTGCCTCTTGTCCCTATCGGAACTGCGACAGGCATTTATACAATCTACGTTTTGATGAGAGAGGAGACGGCCGAACTGTTTGCACCGGCGTTAGCAGAGAAGGAAGGTGAGCCGGACACCGGCAGGTTCGAGAAGAATGAGGAATCGGGACCGAGTCAGGAGATCTAAGTGATCCCATGTGGAGGCAGAGAATGTTCAGAATGGAGCTGTCGTTATGAGTGAAAAGGGTCATTGTCCGGAATGCGGAGGCGAGCTGCCGGCGGATGCGCCGCAAGGGTTGTGCCCCAAATGCCTGATGAAGCTGGGGCTGCAAACCGGCGACGAGACCGCAAAGCCGGACGCGGTGGATGCGACAAGCAATGGTGCGGGTGGGAGCACGCCGCCGGGGGGATTCGTTCCGCCGGAGCCGGACGACTTGGCCAAGCAATTTACGCAGCTTGATATATTGGAGCTGTTAGGCCAAGGTGGTATGGGGGCGGTGTACAAGGCTCGCCAAAAGCAGCTCGATAGGCTCATAGCCCTGAAGATACTGCCCCCGGAAGTAGGCGAGGACACGGCTTTCGCCGAGCGATTCACGCGCGAGGCCCGTTCGATGGCCATGCTGAGCCATCCGCACATCGTTACCGTGCATGACTTTGGCCAAACAGAGGGAGGCTTGTACTACTTCATAATGGAATTCGTGGATGGCACAGACCTGCGGCACGTAATCAAAGCGGGCGAGCTTAGCCCCGATGAAGCACTCTTGATCGTGCCCCAGATCTGTGAGGCCCTGCACTACGCCCATGAAGAAGGCGTCGTCCACCGCGACATCAAGCCGGAAAACCTTCTGTTGGACAAGAAAGGCCGGGTGAAGATTGCCGACTTTGGCCTGGCCCGGCTCTTGGATAGACCGAGTGCAATATACACGCTGACGCATCCGGCACAAAGGATGGGCACGCCGCACTACATGGCGCCTGAGCAGATCGAGCATCCGCACGAAGTCGACCACCGCGCAGACATCTATTCACTCGGTGTTGTTTTCTATGAAATGCTCACAGGCGAGCTGCCGTTAGGTCGATTTGCACCGCCGTCGCAGAAGGTGCAGGTGGATGTGCGTCTCGACCGGGTTGTGCTTCACACTCTGGAGAAAGAACCCGAGCGTCGCTATCAGCACGCCAGCGAAGTAAAAACGGATGTGGAGGCCATTTCTTCAGGCGGCGAGCCCGCGCCGCTGCCTGTGCGGGCCACGAGCCAGCGAGGCAAGTCCCCGGGAGCACTCTTTGGTATGGCGATGCGGGAGCATCTGAAGATAGTAGCTATTATCAGAATAGCATGGGGCATCCTGGGGATAGTTATTGCGGTGACGGTGTTAGCGTCTGGAGGTGCAATTGCCCTCTTTTTTCTGGTTTTATCGGTGCCGGACGTTATCGCCGGAGTGGGACTCTTGAGACGGAGACGTTGGGCCAGGATTCTCGCGCTGATCATGGGTGTTCTGGATTTGTGGTTTATCCCGATTGG
>CP070675.1:1855075-1862373 GCA_020352215.1 Phycisphaerales bacterium | reverse complement strand
GGAGAAAGGATGAGTACCTCGGTAGTTGGGGCTCGAAGTATCGCCGCCCGAGCCGGGCAGACCCCACATGTAGCCGTAGTTTCTGCTCAGATCTACGCCGAACGTTCCGTCGCCGTTATCCCTGCGATTCTTGCGCCACAGCCGGTCGGTAGTGCGCGAGTATTCGAAGCCGTCCGCATTGACAATAGGGACTATCCAAATCTCGGAGTTGTCAACGAGGCGGGTGATTTCTGGATCCGAACCGTAGTTGGCCACGAGGTGTAGTGCCAGGCGGTACGGCACTTCGACGGAAATCCATTCCCTGGCGTGGTGGCACCCTGTGAACAGCAGCTCGGCCTCATCTTCATCCAGGTCGGGATTGTCACTTATCTTGACCGCCCAGATTTCACGGCCTTCGACGCTGCTGCCGATCGAAGAGACATGGGCAACTCCTGAGCTTTGCAGCGCGTGCAGACCGGCAACCACCTCGGCATAAGAGTGATACACCGCAGGCGGCCCTTCGGCTATGGAGATATCATCCAGGCTGGGGCCGGCAATCAGCTCGTAGGCATTCTCGGATATGATCGCGACGTCATAGCCCCCTCGCTCCACCGAGGCGATTTCTTCGTCACTAACGAAGACGACGGCCCTGCCGTCTTTCGCCTCCCAGATGTCGAGCCCCATCTCGGCCAGAGCGCTGAGGTCATTCTGATCGGCAATACGAACGCCAATCAGTTTCGTCCTGGTATCCGGATTGTCCGCAAGAGCTGTGCCGGCGGCGACAAGGCCCACGACAAGAACCACGATCCGCGCGAAGTGTCTTTGCCCGTTATGGCCCATTTTCACTCGCTCTCCGGTGTCACTGCCCTGTTGTAGATACGGATCTCGTCGAGAAGGCCGGAGAACATGCTGGGCGAGCTCAGTGCGTTGTCGGCGCCGAAGTTCAAGCCGCCGTCGCAAGACTTCAATTGACTCAGGGTTCTTGTGTCTACAGCATCTTCTGACCCGTCTACGTATAGATGCCGGGCAGAGCCGTCCCATACAAGGCCGATCTCGTGCCAATCGCCGCCGGTGACGACAGTGGCGCCGACACGCGCGCGTGTGAAGCGGCCGCCGTCCGTCAGCGTGGTCATGAGCATCCCCTGCGCCGGCTCGGTGCCGAGCCATGTAGCGCCGGTGCCGGTACCGTCTGTTTGAGAGATGAATACGTCTCCCGCGGCCCCGCCCTTGATCCAGGCAAAGACACTGAACGGGCCATCGCCCGGATTCAAAACAAACGGCGTTGTCACGTGGTCGTCACCGTCAAGCTGCAGTGCACCACCAACTTTGCCGCCGGCCGGCTGCCAGACAGGGTCGCCGTCGAGTGCACCGTCGTAGCCGCCGACGCTGTCGTGGGCGACTGTACCTTCGGTCTCGTCGAGCGCGAAATGTGCGACAAGCGGAGAGTAGACGGGCCAGTTGTCAGAGCTTAGGGTCTCGCCGGCCGACATTATCTTCACGGCGCACGAGGCCAGCTGGGCGAATGTCTCGGCGTCGGCGAGACTTCCGACACTGGTACCCCAGTGGTAGGGTATGGCTAAGTCCGGCTGTATGTACGCTGTGGCCTCCGCGGCTTCGACTGCATTCATTGTGTAGGTGCCGCCCGCGGGCAAGAAGGCCGCGTCGATCTCGCCGAGCGTCTGCATCTCCGGTATCAGGTCGGTGTCACCCGCGACATAAGTGCGCCTGCCGGCGAGCTCTACTATGAAGCCGACCCAGTTGTTGGATTTGGGATGATTCGGTTTGTTGGTGTTGTACGAAGGCACAGCTGTCACTGCGATACCGCTTGCCACGATTGTCTCACCGGGCGCGATTGCTTGGCCCTGGCCGTACTGTTGCACGACATCGGGCGGGGCGATGAATATCGTTTCAGGCCCCGACACTCTTGCGATACTGCTGGGCTGGTAGTGGTCGCCGTGTGTGTGCGTGACAAGAACGAGTGTGGCGTCATGCGGCGTGACGCTTAAGTTCCGCGGGTCAACGTACACCGCCGCCTCTTCCGTCCAAATCTTGACACTCGCATGGGCAAACCAGGTGAGGTTCAGAGTCTCCTCGTACTGTTGGCGCCAGTGTTGTGCGAAAACAGCCAGGTCTTTGAGATCCACTATGCCATCGCCGATAGGCGGGGCAATGTCAACGGATCGTCCACTTTGCAGCCAGTCTTGCGCGAGTTCAGACAAGTCTCCGAAGTCCACTACTTGGTCGCCGTTAAAGTCAACGGTGGGGATGATAGGCGCTTGCCATAGATCACTTCCACCAGACCCACCGGGCCGTGTGGAATCGAAGTAGAGGATAGAACCATCGTAGGAAATCTCCGGATTGGCTTCCTGAAACACAGTGTTGACTGTTGGGCCAAGATTCTCTGGTTCTCCCCAGGGATCAGATGTTGTTGCACGCCTAGTCATATAGAGGTCATAATCGCCGAGCCCACCACTGCGGTTGGAACAGAAGAACAGCGTCAAACCATCCGCTGAGATGGACTGATGGAAATCATTGGACGCACTGTTGACCGTTGATCCTAAATTCACGGGCTCACCCCATCGATCACCTGTGCTCGGCCGCGTCGTGACCCATATGTCGCAACCACCTTGGCCGCCAGGACGAGGTGCTGTGTAATCGCTAAAGTAGAGGGAGAGGCTGTCCGCCGAGATGCTGGGGTCACCTTCATCATAGGAGCTGTTGACCGTTGATCCAAGGTTTACCGGCTCTGTCCAGGAGTCGTCTTCTGTGAGTCGCGTCGTCAGCCAAAGGTCTTTACCACCGCAACCCCCGGGCCGATTGGATCGGAAGAACAGCGAGTGCCCATCGGTCGAGAGACTTGGATCTGAATCAGAATATTCAGAGTTGACCGGTGGTCCAAGATTCAGCGGTTCTTCCCAGCGGTCGTTGATGGTTGCCCGCGTCGTCACCCACATGTCCACATCACCGACGCCCCCGGGCCGTGGAGAACCAAAAACGAGCAAGAGCCCATCGGCTGATATACACACGTCATACTCAGAAGCTGAGCTGTTCACCATCGGCCCAAGATTCGTTGGAGTGCCGAAGGTGAAATCGGCGTCAGCGTGCCCGGCGACAAAAAGAACGGCTATGCAAGCACCGAAGAGCAGGAAAGTGTTGGGAGTATTGGACCAGTGCATTGTGGGCCTTCCTTTCTACTTATGGGATAGAGATCCTGTAGGGCTGAGAACAGGCGGTGGTCTCCTGGTTGGCAGAGACGGCGCGTCGAGTATGGAGCGGGTCACGCCGGAAGTTCGCATAAAGGTCTCCTCCTGTTCGTGTTCATACATTGATTGGCAACACCTAATTGTATGATTTTGCGGGTCGGAAAGTCAAGAACAAAAGCTATCTTCAAGGTGCCAAGCGGCGCCGGATATGATATTCTGAGCACGGGCGAATGTGACCGGTTGCTTTTCAGTGCCCTAGTTCTGTGATAACTGACGGTCGAAGAAGCGCTGCAGTGTGTTTGTATCGAAGATTCTGAAAGGGTGCTCTTATGCGGTCTTGCGTAACCTCTGTGTTGGTGGTTTGTCTGTTTGCTCTGTTTGCAGCCATAGGCACGGCGGCAGCCGTGCCTGCGATGCCCATGCCGATAGAGGTCAGCGATACGATCAAGTACCGCTGGCTCAATAAGCCAGTGCTCGAATCGCGATTGCTGGACGACATGGAAAAGCCGGACAACTGGTCGCACCACGGGTTCGGCAAGATGACGTTTACGGCGGAGCGGGCCAAGGACGGCAAAGGGTCGCTTCGTCTGACCTCGCCAACGAAGGGCGATAAGCCGGGGCCCGTCAGCGGCAGGCCCTTTGGGGCGGCTATCGCAAAACGCAATTTCCCCGGCGAGGACTGGAGCAAGTACAACCGGCTTTCGTTTTGGGTCTATCCTACGTTGCCCGGCTTTCGCGTTATTTCGATGTGTCTCGCGCTGCACAACGACGGCAGGGAGAAGGTGCCGGGGCCTTACGGGCGAAACGGACGCAACTTCGTTCTTCTTGAGGGTGATAAGTGGAATCATGTGGTGTGGGAGATTGCACACCTGGGGCGGGAAAAGGTGACGGCGGTGGAGTTCGGCTACAGGCTTCAGGGCAACGAGCCGGGAGCAACCGAGACTGTCTGTTATGACATCGACCACCTTGAGCTGCAGAAGGTTGAGGCCGATCACTTCGAGGGTTGGGATGTCGCGCGCGGGAGGATCGCATATTGTCACACGGGCTATCCCATCGGGGCTCAGAAGAGCGCGATCGCCTGTGGCCTCGCCGCAAGGCAGTTCAGTGTTGTGGATGCCAAAACAGGCAGGACCATCTTGACCAGGCCAATCGGGAATAAGACGTACCACCTTGGTCAATTTCAGGTCATTGACTTTACGCAGGTCGATGCACCAGGTATTTATGTTCTGCGGGCTGGTGGTATTGAGACGCGGCCCTTTGAGATTTCTCGCCGCGTCTGGCGCGACACCGTCTTGAAGACCATCAATCTTTTCTACTGTGAGCGGTGCGGCACAAATGTCACCGGCATTCACGATGTTTGCCATCGCGATTGGATGTGCAAACACGAGGACAGGCAGATCCATATCAACGGAGGCTGGCACGATGCAGGCGATCTTTCGCAGGGTCTTGTGAACACCTCGGAGGCGACGTATGCGATGCTGGCTCTGGCGCAGAGACTGCAAGAGAAGGATCCCGCGTTGGCAGGACGACTCCTGGCCGAGGCGCAGTGGGGTCTGGATTGGATGCTGAAGACCCGCTTCGGGGACGGTTTCAGATGCACGTGGGCGACGATGGATTTCTGGACCGATGGGGTGGCCGGCACGGTAGACGACGTGACATCCAGGGCGCGGAGTCAGCCGTTCGAGAACTTCCTGGCAGCATCCACCGAGGCGCTGGCCAGCTGGATGCTCAAAGGTGTTAACGCAGCTCGGGCGGCCGATTGCCTGCGGGCGGCGGAGGAGGACTGGCGCTTTGCCATGGAGAAATCTCGGCGGCTGAGCCTGGAATTGGCCGCGGCCGGTTTGCAGAGTTCGGTGGATTTGTACCAGGCAACGCGACAGCAGAAATACGCAGCGGAGGCGTTCAAGTTTGCGGACGTTGTGCTGAGCTGCCAACAGCAGAGCGCACCTTCGTGGGACATCCCGCTGACGGGCTTCTTCTATAACAGTCCCGAGAAAAACCGCATCCAGCACTACTCGCATCGGGGACACGAGCAGGCCCCGATTGTGGGACTGGTAAGACTGTGCGAGTTGTTCCCGGATCACGAAGACTGGATAAAGTGGTATGCGGCGACTGTTCTGTATTCGCAATACTACAAGAAGATAGCCGAGTATACCGCTCCCTACTGCATGCTGCCGGCGTCGATCTACCGAATCGACGAATCCAAGCGGCCGACATCCCGCGAGCAGGTCCAAAACGGAATCAAGCTGAGTGACGAATACTACCTGCGACTGTTTCCGGTGTGGTACGATTTCCGTGGCAATCACGGGACGGTGCTCTCGCAGACCAAAGGTCTTGCTGCAGCGGCGATGCTGCGCAAAGATCGAGAATTGACCGAACTGTGCAGCAAGCAGTTGCAGTGGGTTCTCGGGCGTAATCCGTTCTGCCAGAGCACGATGTATGGCGAGGGACACGATTATGCTCCGCAATATACTGCGATGTCGGGTGACATGGTCGGCTCGCTGCCGGTCGGCATCCAGACGCATTTCGACCGCGATGTCCCCTACTGGCCCGCCGACAACTGCTACAACTATAAGGAAGTGTGGGTGCATCCATCGTCACGCTGGCTGTGGCTGATGTGCGAGCTGTACGAGCCGGCCCTGCAGCAGGATGATGGTTTCTCCGTTTCACAAGAGGCCAAACGAGACGGCTCGGTCTACATAACGGCCAAAACTAAGGGACGTCAGGACACTCAATTTGAGATTCGCGTGTGGAACCTTGAGACGCCGCAGCAGCAGAGCCCCACGAACGCGCCGTCACAACCCCGACAGACGATAACCTGGCATGCCAAGGTGATCGACCGGGGCAAACCCTGGATAGCGGTTGTCGTTCCCGGCACGGATATGGCCGGGCGACAAGAGCTTTTCGGCACATCTGCCTACCCCTGATGTGCGGACAAGCCCGCGTCTCATTCTAAGTCTTTCCGGCTCAAAATCTGTAGTACAGGCTCAACGCAAAGACCGGATAGAACTTGTATTCCTCGATCTCGTTCTCGAAGTTCCGCTCCTCCGCTCGAAGGTCCACGGAAGCGACCGCCCCGGTTGCAGCGAGGGCGACGTGGGGCGAGCCGGTATAGGCAACCCCGATGTCACAGGCGAATCCCAGCCTGCGATTGCCGGTGAACGGATTGCCCCAGCCGATTCCAACGTACGGGGCCACGTCGTCGAAGCTGACCGTGCCGGACAGAGTGCCGACCTGTGCGGGTGTGTAGACCGTGCCGCCGATCTCATAGGACGTGGCGGATCTTGCCGTCAGGCGAAACTCGCTTTCATTTACCAGAATACCACCGCTGATGCGGAAGCTGTTGTTGAAGAGGTACCAGTCGAGCAAAGCCGAGAATGAAAGAAAGTTCAGGCCGACGTTGTATGCGATATCGTCCTGGGTACCGGCGAAGCTGAGACCGAAGGCGTTGACCCCGGCGCGGGCATTGAAATTCGAGGCCAGACGGGCGGTCACTTCACCACCGGCCCCCAAGGTGCCGGTCTTTGGCGCGACCGCGAGCCCGAGCGGATCTTCGGCGTGAGCCGATGCCGCAAACAATAAGATCGACAGGGCAACTGATGTGACGATGGTTGGCTTCTTATCCATGCTTTTGCCTTCCTTTCCTTGGGTGGCTGCTGGGCACTCACTCTCGCATAGTGGCGGCATCCTTTCCTTACGACTGGCGTGGCCTCGGACATCATATATGGGCCGGCCGCGGCGTGCAAGCAGGCCGCGTCGGCGCTTCCCGGCCGGCTCTCGCCCCCCTGCCGAAATTGGCTTTGTTTGGCTTTGTTTTTACGGTCTCCGAAGGCGCTTTCATTTTCATAATCCCTTGCAAAGAATGAGTTTACCCCATCTGGGCTCGCGGAAATTGGCTTTGTTTTTTCAGATCGTGCTCAATAATTGCGCGGCCGATCCCCCTGCTGTCAGCGTTCCTTCGGCAAGCTCAGGACAAGCTTCTCGCTCCTGACTTCTGGCTCCTGATATCGAATTGGCTTTGTTTTTTCGCAGTCTCAATGTGGCACAAATCGTCATAATACTTTTGTCCATAAGATTTTATGTTCACTTAGGCGTCCGGGAAATTGGCTTTGTTTT
>CP070675.1:1839320-1854975 GCA_020352215.1 Phycisphaerales bacterium | reverse complement strand
AAGCCGATGTGAATCACGATGGCTGATACAATGGACAGCCCCGCCAACCAATCCCGGCAACCCCGGCTGTAGCGCTGCTCCAGAAAGTCCGGGAGCGTCGCCACCTTCGACCGGAAGTAAAACGGGGCAAAGAACAAAGACAGGGTTATCAGAAGGAATGGCGCCATCCACTCGAAGTTGCCGTGGGCCAAACCGTTCATATAGCCTTCCTGAGCCTGGCTGACCAAATGAATCGTGGAGATGTTGGTCGAGAACAGCGCCAGCCCAATCACGGGCCATGTCAGCGTGCCGCCGGCCAGGAAGTAGCCGCGGCCCTCCGCTCCCTTGCGACGACGGAAGCCAACCCAGCAGCCCATACCCACTATGATTACCAGGTACAGAACGATTACCGCCAGGTCTATCCCGCCTATTGCCATCTTGCTGACAGCAAGAATATCACCGCCCATACGAGAACCTTTCACGCTCGTGCTACGAAGCTCTCCATACGAATCAGACTGCGGCTAAAGTATACCTGTCCCGCCGTCGATTGCAACCCGCATTGAGGATTTGGCCGGGGCATTGTCTCTGGTCCTCTTTGAGCCCATTGCCGCCGTGAGGTGCGATTTAAGGTTTTTTGCGCGATTGCCTGCTTTGATTTGTTGACAGCGATAGTTTTTGCGTGTACGATACGTGCCCAGTTGGATTTGAACTGGTGCGCAGTCCTATCGCGGTCGGTTCCCTTCTATTTATCGGTGCAGATGGCCTGTGCTGCACGGCGGCGTTTGCGGATGTAGAGGTTCGGACAATAGTGAAGGTTGTAGTTTGTATTCCTGCACGTTACGGTTCCACGAGATTCGCCGCTAAAGTTCTCGCCAAAGATACCGGCAAATACCTGATCCAGCACACCTATGAGCGAGCCTGTCTGGCGAAGCTGCCTGAGAGGGTCATAATAGCGACCGATCACGAGAAGGTTGTCTCGGCCGCCGAGTCGTTCGGGGCCGAATGTGTTCTGACCTCGCCCGAGCACAAGAGCGGCACCGACCGCATTGCCGAAGCCGTTGCAGACCTTGAGGTCGATATCGTTGTGAATCTCCAGGCCGATGAGCCCGAAATCGATCCGGCTAATATCGACCGCGTGGCTCAGCTTCTGATCGACAGCCCGGACTATCCCATGGCCACGCTCGGCGCCGATTTTGAGAGCCAGGGCCAAGTCGCAGACCCGAACATCGTAAAAGTCATAACCGACTCCAAAGGAAAGGCGATATACTTCTCCCGCGCCCCAATTCCCTATGACAGAGAAGAATCCGGCATCGGTCCCGTCGCTCAATACCAGCGGCACCTGGGAATCTATGCATATCGCAAGGAATTTCTGCTCAAGATTACGTCCTTGCCCCAAACTCCGCTGGAGAAGATCGAGAAGCTCGAACAACTGCGTGCTATCGAAAACGGCTACCCCATCCTCGTGGCAAAGGTGAAACACACGTGCGACGGCATTGATACGGAACAACAATACGCCGAGTTTGTTGAAAGATCCAAAAAATAGCCGCAGCGAGCACGGAGGATGGAGGGAGTGATAACTGGAGAGACCATGACGATTTAGGGACAACACATGACCCAAGTTTGGCAAATAGCAGCCGGTGAGAAGGACAGGAGCTACGTAGACTTGTTTCTTAATCACGACGTAATGTTCATGGGGCCGGGTCGGTTTGGACCTTATGATAAGATCGTATATGAACCTTTGGAAAAAGATGGAACAATTGGAAAGCGGATTGCAACACAACTGCGTCAATTCTGCACGGAGGTAAAAGGCGGAGATATTGTCTTGCTTCGCTTGGGGTCACAGGCGAAAGCTATCGGCTGGATCAGGCCCTGGAAGGTACCTGAATACGACTGGAACCCAAGTTTTGATGATGTCTTCGGGTGGGATTTACAGCACACTCGCCGAGTTGTCTGGCAGCATCATTTGGCAGATGAACTGCAAAAAATGCAAAAAACCAAAGACTTGTTCTACTCTCGTGGCGCTACTTTTAGCAAGGTTCACAGAATAAAAGATGAACTAAAGGACTTGTTTAACCAATGCGAACTCCGAGGCTTAAAACCTTTGCCTTCCGTGCCCAAACCGTTGACGTTAGAAAAGCTTGGCGCTGAGTTATTTACAGAAGGACTTCCAAATGAGCATGTGGATAAATTCATACTTGCGATACAGAGACAGAGGCGACTTGTGAGATGGTATGAAGAGAGTGGAAAGCGGGTCAAGAGACCGTCAGAACATGAAGTTGTAGCTCATATGATACTCCCGTTACTGCTGGCATTGGGCTGGTCGGAGCAATTATTGGCTGTGGAGTGGAGAAAGGTCGATCTCGTGGCTTTCAGGCGCACACCGACAGCGCCAGAGAATTGTTGTCTTGTATGTGAGGCGAAGGGGTACGGTCACGGACTGCAAAACGTTTTTGCACAGGCCACAAGATATGTTAAGAAGCTCCAACTGCGTAATTGCGAAAGAATCCTTCTGACAGATGGGGCGCGGTTATATCTTTACAAGAGGCAAAAAGACGATAATTGGAATGAGAATCCGGTTGGCTACTTGAACGTAAATGTCATTAGAACTGATCATATTATTCCTTCAGGAACAAATGGCGTTGATACGATCATGGCACTGACTCCTGCGGGTATCACACGCGAAGTCGGGAGATAAATGGCGTCGCGAAGAAATGAAGAAGATCTCTGATTTCAAATGCTGCCGTTCGGTGTTCTCTGTTGCTTAATAAACAAGAACGCGCCGTGAAACGGCGGGCTATGTGAAACTTGTGAACTCTGAGGCTAAATAGGGCATGTTATGACAAAGGAAAATGCCAGGTCGGTCGACCGTACTCGGGATGGTGAAAAGGAGGTCGATTTGTTGGCTTCGGTTAGTGATATTTCGACCGAGAGCGAGTTCTTTTCGCCGATGCCGAAGGGCTACAAGAAGGGGAAGACCCGGTATGTTTTTGTGATGGGCACGGTGATGAGCGGCCTGGGCAAAGGGATATTCTCATCCTGTCTGGCCAAGCTCCTGCAGGATAAGGGCCTGAAGGTCGCGCCAATCAAGCTGGAAGGGTATCTGAACGTTGATTCCGGCACGCTCAATCCGTTCCGCCACGGTGAGGTTTTCGTGCTGGATGACGGCATGGAATGCGACATGGACTTGGGCACCTATGAGAGGATTCTCGATCAAAACCTGACCCGGGCGAACTTCGCCACGAGCGGACAGATATTCAGCTCCGTTCTGCACAAGGAGCGGCACGGTGACTATCTCGGCAGGGACGTCCAGATGATTCCGCACGTCACCGGCGAGGTCAAGCTGAAGCTGCGTGAGCTTGCGGCCCAAACCGGCGCCGACGTAGTATTTGTCGAGATCGGCGGGACCGTGGGCGACCTGGAAAACGCCTACTTCATCGAGGCTATGCGCGAGCTTGCCTACGAAGAAGGGCCCGACAGTTGCTGCTTCGTCGCGCTGACTTACATACTTGAGCCGCCGACCCTCGGCGAGCAGAAATCCAAGGCGGCACAGCTGGGAATAAAGCAGCTTATGCAATGCGGGATTCAGCCTGACATCATCGCTTGTCGAGCGAGCAGCCCTGTCTCGGAGAAGGCCCGCGAGAAGATCAGCGTATACAGCAATGTCCCCCTCAACAGGGTCATGAGCCTGCCGGATTCAGCCAGCATCTACATGATACCCGCCATGCTGAGGGACAATGGCCTGGACTTCGAGGTCCTGCGACTGCTCAAGATCGAGGACAGAATCAATCTCCGCCACGAGCGCAAGTCCTGGTTGCAATGGTGTGATTTCACCGACAAGATCGGCGCAGCCAGGCACAAGGTGACCATCGGCGTCACGGGCAAATACACATCCGTACGCGATAGCTACGCTTCCATAATCAATGCCCTCGAGCACGCCGGAATTGCTCTCGGCTGCAACGCGGAAATAAAATGGATTGATACGACAGCGATAACCGACCGCAACGCTGCCGACAATCTGGGCGACGTCGATGGAATCATCGTGCCGGGCGGCTTTGGCACTCGCGGAGCTGAAGGTAAGATCGCCTGCATAAGGTACGCCCGGGAGAACAATCTGCCGTATCTCGGTCTGTGTTTTGGCTTCCAGATGGCCGTGATAGAATTCGCCCGCAATGCGTGCGGCCTAACCCAAGCAAACAGCACCGAAGTCGAGCCGGATTGCGCCGAGCCGGTGATCGACGTCTTGCCGGAGCAGAAAAAGATCGAGGGGCTCGGCGGAAATATGCGCCTGGGCGGCAGGGACGTCGAGTTGAAACCTCAGACGATGGCCTGGAAGCTCTTCGGCCAGGCCGGCACCGTCAGGATGCGATTCAGACACAGGTATGAGGTTGACCCTCGCTACATCGACAAGTTGCAGGATGCCGGTATGGTGTTCTCCGGAAAGGCCCCCGACCAGCCGATTATGCAAATCCTCGAGCTTGCCTCCCATCCGTTCTTCATGGGCACCCAGGCGCATCCATGCCTGACATCGCGCCCCTTAAGGCCGCAGCCAATGTTCGTCGGACTCGTCGCAGCGGCCCTGAAGAAGCGCTATCCGGACGAGGATTTACCCGATTGCACAAGGGCCGTCCGGGAAGTGTGCAGGGCCCAATAGCAGCTGCCGTGCGGCGTTACGGTTCTTAAGACGGGCCGGCCTCGCCCTTGACCTGCCCCCGGAGTTTCTCAATTTGGGCCTTGAGTGCTGTTATCTCCTCGCGCATTTTCGCGTTTTCGTCGAGCACCGAAGTCAATACGCCGCTGACTTGCTTCTTGATGTTCTGCTGCAGTCTTGCTTCCAGCGCCTCCTTTTGCTGCACGCACTTGGCCAATTCTTCCTGTTGGCGCTTGATTTGCCTCGCGTGCAGCGTGTTTAGCCGCTCAATTTCCTTTTCACGTGAAGCTAGGTCCTTCTTGAGCCGAATATTCTCAGCCACGATGAGCCTTGTCTTCTTTGTACTCGGCAGCTCTTCCTCCTGACAGCCCGCGATAATCACGGCCACAATACTGACGAGCAAAACAAATACTCTCCGAATGGGCTTGCTCATTTCGCCATCCTTTCGAATTCTGTCATTCTTCTTCCCTGACATAGCAAAACCGGGTCCTCACTATAGCACCGGCAGAAGTGCTGTCAAGGTCCTGAGCTATTCGAACAGCACCTCTAATCTATCTCTGTCGGCAGCACTCATCTCGTCCTTGTCCGTCCACACGGCCAGCTCCAGGCTCTTTCTGCACGCACAGCCCTCTCTTACAAGCTCCCTGTCGCCGGCCAAAACGGCCCTTATAAGTTCGAGGCAGTTGTTCGTTGCCCTCTGCAGATTCGAGATTATCTCCTCCAGCAGAGTCTGCTTGCCCTTCGAGGCCTCGTGCGGCTTCCAGCAGTCATAATCGCTGGCCAGCGCAACCAGTGCATAGCACATCTGGGCCTCTCTGGCCAATTTGGCTTCCGGCATGGCGGTCATGCCGATCAGATCCCCACCCCAGGCGCGGTGCATTAGCGACTCGGCGCGTGTGGAAAACTGCGGCCCTTCCATACACACGTAGGTGCCTCTTGCATGTGTCCTTACATCAACCTGTTTTGCGGTATCTACGAGCACGCTGCGCACGTGGGCGCATGTAGGCTCGGCCATCTCACAGTGAACGGCCCCGAAACCACCGAAGAAGCTGCTTGTTCGTCTGAACGTCTTGTCGATGAACTGATCGACAATCACCAACTCGCCGGGGGCGATGTCTTCCCGGAGCGACCCGGCCGCCCCGCTGCCTATCACCGTGTGGACGCCAAGCTTCTTGAGGGCGAAGATATTAGCCGCAAACGGAACCTCGCTGGGAGAGAGCTTGTGACCCTTGCCGTGGCGATTGATGAACGCCACTTGCCTTTTGCCCAGCCGGCCGACCATAATGCTTGCGCCGGGCTTGCCAAATGGAGTTTCGACATCGTGGAATTCTACGTCAGCCAGCTGCTCGGCCAGCGCATCGCCCAATCCCGTCCCGCCTATTAAGCCAACCAGTTCTTCAGCCATGTTCCTGCGTCTCCTTTGTTTCAATTGGCCATTATGATAATTCGCCTGCAGCCGATATGCAATTGTCTTGACGGTGCCGGTTCGCCGTAGTCCAGCCTCCCGAATTGCCTTGAACAAACTCTCGCAAGAAGCATAATACTATCTGACACTGCAAAGCAATATTCGCCATTGGAGGTTTGAACGATATGGACTTGATCGTCAGCGTCAAGCAGATTAAGGGTCACTGCCCCACTCACAAACTTGGGGACTCTTTTACACTTAAGGCCGGCTACCAGCTTGTAAGCGACGGCCCGGTGTGTATGCACGCTTTGGCTTCTTTGATGCCGTACTACAACGCCCTCCGCGTCTCCGAGCCCGCACAATGGGGGCTCGAAGGCAAGGAAGACAAGACCAAGGCGTATATTCAGTGTCCCGACCCCTGTGAATACACCTCCGGCGGAACGGTAGTCTTGGAAATTGCCAAGACGTCGTAGCGCAACGGGGCTCCGGCTGTTTCAGTGTGATCTTGCGGGGCAATCCCGGTTCCGGCGATGCGACATGATGAGATGGCGTATTGGGGTGGTTGAAGGCCCGCCTGCTTTGGCACCTGCTCCGTAGTTTCTGCGTCACCAGCAATGCGGCAATGTGCCTGCTACTGCTGTGTCATTTCGATCTCTGTTGGGCTTTGTTGTTGGGCCAACAGCTTCTCGAATTGCCCCTTACCCATCCATTCGACGCGTCCATCCAACCTGAGCACTACATATCCGTGGCCGAGGAGCAAAGAACGGTATTTCTTCTCGGAGTACGCCAGAATCTCGTCCTTCGTCGCATCAAAGTCGATCCATTGTGCTCTGTACCGCAAGCTACCGAGCCGAACGTGGCCCTCCACACGTTCCTTTTGGATATCAACAAAAGATTGCGGCGGCACCGAACCGTTGGTCTGCCGATATTCGAGTATCTTCTTGCCGAGTTGTTCCATGGCCCGCAGTGCTTCTGAGCGATTGACCCAGTCTTTGAGGTTAATCATTGCTATGACGGCTACCGCTGTGACGGCGATCACCGTAACAGACTCGGCCACAAGTCTCTTCTGACGCCTATTCATGACTTACATCTTGCAGTTGTCGATCGGCCCGATTGTCTAAGGTTTTATTCTTACCTTGTTGTCTTCGAGGCACAGCTTGCCGTCGGCGAAATACCGTATGCACCGTGGATATAGGATGCACTCCCTCTCGAAGACCCTCGCGGCGAGCGTCTCAGGTGTGTCGCCTTCCTCGACTCGGCAGCATTCTTGGTCGATTATGGGCCCTTTGTCATATTCGTTTGTGCAGAAATGAACTGTGCATCCGCTCACCCTACATCCTGCTGCAAGGACTGCCTCGTGGACGTGGTGTCCCCACATCCCCTTGCCACCAAAGCTCGGCAACAAGGCCGGGTGAATATTCATCACGCGGTTTTCGTACCGGGCCGGTATCTTCCACAAGCACAGCCAGCCGCCCTGCACGACGAGTTCCACATTTGCGGCCAGTAGTTCCTCTTCGATGCGTTTGCTGAATTCGTTGATGTCCGGATGGTCCTTGGTCCTGATGACCTTCACTTGGAGTCCGGCCTTTTTCGCCTTTTCCACGCCGGCTACTGTCGATCGTGAGCTGATTACGATCCCGACCTCCGCGTTGACCCGGCCCCGCTTGATGTACTCGAGAATATTCATCAGAGTCGTGCCGCCGCCACTAATCAGAACGCCGAGCCGAAGCGGTTTCCTATCTGACTTGCCTGGCGCCGGCTCGTCTGCCACGTCAGCTCGCAGGTCCAGAGCTCGGTTGACCAGTCCATCAGCCTCCCTGTTGTTGTCTCTGGTTACGTGTTGAACGCTCCAGTTTTTGAATCCGTCGAGCAGCAATATAGCGCGGCTAAAGAGAGGCCTGATTTGCTCGCTCTTGACCTTGTATTCGCCGTTTATCTGTCTGACCAGCAGTTCGCTATCACTGAAAACGGTCAACCGTTCGGCGGCTACTTGCCGTGCGGCTTCGAGGGCCTTAACGAGCGCGGTGTATTCAGCCACGTTATTCGTATTACGGCCGATGAAGAAGGCTTTTGCCTGCAGTTGGACCCCGTGGGTATCGGTAAGGACAAAGCCGGCGGCCGCCGGGCCCGGGTTGCCCCTGCTGGCGCCGTCTACATGGGCAATGATCGTGTTGGACAATGAATTGGCCCTCCAAATGCTCTGTCAGCACTTTGTGACTCTGCTAAGCCTCTGAGCCGCCCAGCACGACAATTCTCGTGCAATTGGGACAGCGAATTATCTCGTCTCGAGTCATGAGCAGATTGACGCACTCGGCGGTGACGCCCATGAAGCAACCACCGCAGCTATAAGCGCCTGCCTTACCTTCCTGTTGCTCTATTTCCACAACGGCCTGTCCATCATACGTCTCGGCCACACGTTTGAATACTCCCAGAGATTCCTCTGAGAGCGTTTCTGCAACCTTGTCCCATTCAGCTTGGATCTTCTCCAGCTCAGCTTCGTACTTACTCGCCGAGAGTTCGGTCTCCCTCCGGGTCTTTTCGAGCGTCTGTTTCTGCTCCTCTATTTGCCTTTGCATTTCCACGCACTCGGCTTCGTCGGTCTCGACGTCTTTCAGCAATTCCAGAATCTGGGTTTCGATTTTGGAGTTGTCGGCTTTGGTCGTGTTGAGCTGGGTTAGAACTGCTGCGTACTCTTTGTTCGTCTTCGCGACGTTGAGGGAGGCTCTCAGCTTGGATATTTGCTCGTCTCTGGACTTTAGTTCCAGCTCCAGACGATCACACTGGATCCTGGTCAGCTGGATCTCCTCTTTCTTGGCTTCGAGAGCATTTTGCAGACTTCTGACGTGATTTTCCTGGATAACTACGTTTCTTCTACATCTTGTTAGTTGTGCCTTCGCTGCTCGGAGACGGTTCTCAACACTTTGAAGCTTGATCAACCCATTCAATACAGGTCCCATTTATGCTCCTTGTTGCCAGCGCGATGACGTCTAAACCCTTGATTATCTTCGCTGCCACTCCGATCTGCAATCAAAATTTTACACTTTTTGTTCCCGGCGGCATCTTTTTTGCCGCGGGGCCGAGTTGACGTAAAGACTCTGCAAATCGGCACGACGTACCTTGGACTTTTCCGTGCTCGCTTGTATAATCGCCGCATGATGAAGCAGCTCTTGGGCGCACTAATTGAGGCTGAAACCACCGCCGAGAAGGGCGAGCTGGTGGCGGCGGAGATTATCTCGGCCGAACTAAGCCGGCACGGCGTTGATTGCCAGATCGACCGATGGGACGGCACCAGGGCGAATGTGGTCGCTCGAATAGGATCGACGCAACAGAAGAGTGCGATTCTGTTCGTGTGCCATCTTGATGTTGTCGGACCCGGTGAGGGAGATTGGAAGCATCCTCCATTCTCCGCCGTTGATCGTAATGGCAGGATCTACGGCAGGGGCTCAGCGGACATGAAGGGTGGGGTGGCCGCAACCGTCACCGCAATTTGCCAAATCATCGACTCCGGCACAAAGCTCCAGGGCGATCTCGTGTTCTTAGCTGCTGCAGGGGAGGAAACCGATAGCTGCGGGGCCAGAAGGTTCGTCAGCAATTGTGGCCAGATCCCCCGGCTTGCCGGCGTGGTCATCCCTGAGCCGACGGATTTCGATATCGTCACGGCCCACCGCGGGATGTTGTGGCTCACCATCACGACCAAGGGCAAAGCCGCCCACAGTTCGACGCCGGAACTGGGTGTTAATGCCATAGCCTCAATGAAATCTGTCTTGGATGAGCTTGAGAAGTATGAAATCCCCTTCGAGCCGCACGAGCTATTGGGCGGCTGCTCGATGAGCATCAACACGATTTCCGGCGGCAAGGCGCCCAACGTTGTGCCGGATCAGTGCCGCATCGGGATAGATATCCGCACCTTGCCCACACAGAGCACCGCGGATGTCACCGCGGATTTCGAGAGGATGCTTGCAGAATTGAAACGCAGATCGGCCAAGTTTGATGCGGAAGTCTCATTCGTGCGTCGGGTGGAGGCCTTGGAGACCGACAACGACTGCGACTTTGTAAAAGATTTCTGCTCCACTGTCGGAGTCAGACAGACCAAGGCAGTGGGCTTCACGACAGACGGGCCTCAGTTCGTGCCCTTGGGCGCGCCGATACTGATTTTTGGCCCGGGCAAGGGGCACCTCTGCCATAAGCCTGATGAGTATATCGATATCGCCGACGTGGAGAGGGCGGTTGAACACTACAAGAATGTCATTTTGCGGTTCCTGACCTGATCTGTGTCTCAAGATGGCAATAGAAGCAATAGTGTTCGATCTTGATGACACCCTGGTTGTGGAGGTTGCATCCGCCGAAGCCGCATTTCTCGCCACGTGTGCGCATGCAAAGGCGAAGTACGGCATAGACCCGCGGGAACTTTGCGAAACGGTAAGAACCAAGGCCAGAGAACTCTGGCACAAATCTCCGGCCCGACCCTATTGCGTGTCAATCGGCATCAGCTCCTGGGAGGGTCTCTGGGGCCGGTTCGACGGAGATGATCCGAGCCTCCGGATTCTCAAAAGATGGGTTCCCAAATACCGGCACGAGGCTTGGTCTCGCGCTCTGGGAGCATTCGGGGTTGAGGACCGGCCGTTTGCCGGCCGGCTCGCTGCTATCTTTCGAGAGGAGCGACGTCGCATACATGTGGTCTATCCCGATGCCGAGCCGGTCCTGAGAGAGCTTCGGCCAGCCTACCGGTTGGGATTGGTTACGAATGGAGCACCCGCCCTTCAACGCGATAAACTCGACGGTTCCGGCTTGGAACCGTATTTCGACGCAGTCGTCATCTCCGGGGAAGTGGGTGTCGGGAAGCCGGATCGAGAGATTTTCTGCATGACGCTCGAGAAGCTGGGTACGCAACCGGAGACGACCGTAGCAGTGGGCAATAGCCTTCGCACCGATATTGCGGGCGCGCAGCAAGCTGGCCTTAGATCAGTGTGGCTCAATCGCGATAACCGGGACCGCGACGGCAGAGTACGGCCGGACTATGAAATCAACAGCCTGGATCAATTGCACGAGTACTTGCGTTCTTGCTGACGGCGATAGCTTGTCATCCATAATCCTGAGAAGAGGGCAATGGCTGGCGGGTCTGAGACAATCGAGTTAGATGCGTCGATTCCCTCAAAGAAGTTCTATGATTCACTATGCTGTGTTACTTCGGAGGAAACCTTTTGGGAGGTGGCGAATAACAAGAGGCTGAATCTCTACAAGGTGCAGAAATCACTCGCTCGGATATGGGTGACGATGCAGCTGAACACGACATTAGTATGATCATCCAATGTCTGGCCTGACTCGATTCGGTGCGAGAATCCGAAAGAAATTTTTATTTATATTTGTAGCATTTTTGTCGATATTTGTGCTTGACAAGCATGTGTCCGATTCTTAGAATCGTACCGTGTTGTAGGTCGAGTGGAGTTTTTCAATGTCTCAGTTTAGGGAAAACAAGCAGATGCAATTGACCAGCCGCAGCGCGGCAATGGTGCTTTTGCGCACGAGCCTTCCGGCCCGCGTGACAAGGACCTGCGGTCTGGGCATTGTCGTAGGCTGGGGAAAGGAGGCTGCTCCCTAAAAGGATCTGAGAACACATATAACAGCGTGTGAAGCCTTTCAGGGAACAGAAAACCTGAAAGGCTTTTTTATTTGGGTGTCGCCAGCAAAGCAGCGGGCTTTGCGAGGACGTGGAAGGTATGTGTATTATGAGAGTCAGAGAAATGGACATTGAACTCTATAGAAATTACTTCAATACTCTCGAAGCCGGACGCGAGCCCGGGTGGCAGTACAACGAACTGAAGCCCTGTGGTGTGAACTATAACTCTGCCCTATGTGCATTGTGGTATGACATGCACCACGGGAGGTTCAGAGACTTTCAGAAGGAAGGCAAGGAGATAATCGCACTTCTTGGGCTGGACACAGACCAAACAGTGATTGATATGGGGTGCGGTACAGGCGCGTTTGCAGTTCACGCTGCACGGCACTGCAGGAAGGTTTACGCGGTCGATGTCTCAAGGGCGATGCTCAGATGTGCTCGGAGAAAAGCAAAGAAGGCCAAGCTCAACAATATAGAATTCCATCGTGGTGGATTTCTGACATACGAGCACGAGGCCAAACCGGCCGATGCGATTGTCTCAACGGCGGTGTTGCACCATCTGCCTGATTTCTGGAAGTTGACAGGGCTTAGACGTTTGGCCCGGATGTGCAAGGCCGGAGGCAAGCTGTATCTCTTTGATGTCGTATTCTCCTTCAATGTTGACGAATACAAAAGCCACCTGGATGAGTGGGTTAAGTCAACCGCCGAAAGAATAGGGCCTGCATTTGCAGCAGAAGTGAAAACACACGTTCGTGAAGAATACAGTACCTTCGATTGGGTCATGGAAGGGATGTTTGAACGAGCTGGTTTCGCGATAGAGAAGGCCAATTACCAGAATGACTTCATGGTTGCATATTTGTGTACGAGAAAAGGCGAATCAATATGAAACAACGGATTACAGAGAACGAGCGTAAAGGGATCGTGTTGATACTGGCATCGACCCTGGCTTTCTGCGCGATGTCGGGGCTTGTTCGATATGCATCCGACATCGATCCGTACAAGACGACGCTGTTTCGCTTCATTGTCGGGCTCGGCATACTGGGCACCGCGGCGCTTCTCGGGAAGGTAAGGTTGAAGTTCGTGAATGGTCCACTTCTACTACTTCGCGGGCTGTTCGGCGGTACGGCGATCCTGATCTTCTTTGCGTCCATATCGAGACTCGGTGTCGGCAAGGGAACCGTTCTGATATATTCGTTCCCGATATTCGGCAGCATCTTCAGTTCGATCTGGCTGAAAGAAAGGATCGGTGCGGTCCGGTTTGCTGCGATCCTGATGGCCTTTGCCGGCATCTATCTTCTGGCGGCCGACAACGGTGAGGGCCTGTCGTTGCTCGGTGTTCTGGGCAAGTATGAGCTTCTGGCAATCTTCGGGGCGGTGCTGGGAGGCGCGGCCCTCGTGTCGGTTAAGAAGCTGCACGACACGGACTCCTCGTACGCGATATACTTCGCACAGTGCGTCATCGGCCTGTGGGTGGTAGTGGCGCCGGCGAACATTGTGCCCTGTTCGATTGGATTTTCCGGAGGTCTGCTACTAGTGGCTATCGGCGTTGCCTCTACAGTAGGCCAGCTCTTATCGACCGAGGGATATCGCTATGTGCAGGTGGCGACGGGATCTCTGTTGGGAATGCTGGTGCCGGTACTGAACTACTTCGTCGGCGTGATGATATTCGGCGAGGCTGTCTCGTGGCGGTCCATTGTCGGCTCGGCCATTGTAATATCATCCTGCATGATCGTATTGACCGGGCCAAAGAATAGAGAGTGTGGCTGTGAGGTTGGGACATGTAGTTCGACTTGGAGGAGCACAGATGCTGCGCAAGAAGATAGAACTTAGAAATGGTCAGCGTGCTACCATCAGGCCGGCTAAACCGGAGGATGCCGGCAGCGTGCTCGATTACCTGAATTGTGTCTTTGGGGAGACGGATTATCTGGCGTTTGGCAAAGGCGACTTGGACTGGCCCATCGAAAAAGAGCGCAAATTTATCGAGGGTTACCTTGATTCCGACAACAAACTGCTGATTGTTGCCCTTGTCCGTCAGAGTATCGTGGGTACCCTTGGATTCACAGGTGACGAGAAGACGAGGCTACGGCACACGGGCGAATTTGGCATGGCGGTGCTGCGGAAGCATTGGGGACTTGGAATCGGAGCGGCGCTTATCGAATGTATGATTGAATGGGCAAAATCTTCAGGAGTCGTCCGCAAGATAAACCTCAGAGTGCGAGTGGATAATCAGCGCGCCTTGAGCCTTTACGAACGCTTTGGATTCGTGAGGGAAGGCGTCGTGCGCCGGCAGTTTGCGGTGGTGGACAAGTTCTTCGACGCGTATTTCATGGGTCTGGAGATCGACCCCTAGGACGGTTAACGAGTTTCTGAGAACGAGGTGACGGTGTGGAGATCACAATTGAGCCAATGACCGACTCATACTGGCCCGAGGTTGCAGCTATCTATCGGGAAGGCATCGAGACAGGTCATGCTACTTTTGAGACCGAAGTGCCTCCGTGGGAGCAATGGGACAACAACCATCGGCGTGATTGTAGGCTCGTGGCCGGGTCAGGAGATACGATTGCCGGATGGGCGGCCCTGAGTCCTGTCTCAGGCAGGTGCGCATACAGAGGGGTGGCGGAGGTGAGTTTGTATGTAAAGGAATCGGTCAGGGGTGTGGGTGTCGGTAAGGCCCTGCTTGAGGCGCTCATCGAGGAGTCAGAGCGGATCGGGATCTGGACCCTCCAGGGCGGGACGTTCCCGGAGAATAAGGCAAGCATTGCCCTTCAGAAGTCCTGCGGGTTTCGAGAAGTCGGCTATCGGGAACGTATCGGTCAGGTGAACGGTGTCTGGCGAGATGTTATTCTTATGGAACGGCGAAGCAAGGTTGTCGGAAACGAGTAGCGTGACAAGGACCATGGCAACAGTCACAAGAGAGGCAAACGAAGATGATACCGGTGTTTTGGCGGACCTCCTTCGTCGTGCGTTTCGCGATGTCGCCGAGAGATTCGACCTGACTGCCGAGAACTGCCCCAAGAATCTGGCATTTTGCACGGAGCAACGGATCAAGGATGACCTTGAAAGGGGTGTGAGATACTATATCCTTGAGGAAGAAAGAAAGATCTGTGGCTGTATCGCCCTTGAGAGGGCAAAGCCGGATGTGTGTTATCTTATGAGGCTCGCCGTACTGCCGGGACATAGGGGAAAAGGCCATGGAAAAATGCTGGTACATCATATATTCGAGAAGGCAAGAGACGTTGGCGCCCAGCGAGTCGAGATCGCCATGATTTCAAAAGACAGGAAGCTGAAGAATTGGTACAAGAAACTCGGCTTTCTCCAGAAGGGCACAAAGAGATTTGACCATTTGCCGTTCACGGTGGCGTTCATGTATAGAGAATTGAGCAGAGAGGAGGGAGAATGATGGAACTCCCGTACGCACCAAGAATGAGGACGATTCCGAAGTCTTTCATTCGGGAGATACTGAAGGCTACTGAGGACCCCAACGTGATATCGTTTGCGGGAGGTTTGCCGAATCCGTGTTTTTTCCCCGTTTAGGAAATTGCCAAGGCCGCCTCGGACGTGCTGGCCGGGGTGGATGTGTCGGCACTGCAATACGGCACGAGCGAAGGGTATCGACCTCTGCGAGAATATATCGCGCAGAGATACCACCAGAAGAAGGGATTGACGGTATCTGCCGATGAGATATTGATCACGAATGGATCGCAGCAGGGCCTGGACCTCGTGGGCAAGGTCTTCATCGGCAAGGAGGACGCCGTTGCCATCGAACGGCCTGCGTATCTGGGTGCAATCCAGGCGTTTTCGGTTTACGAGCCGCGGTTATGTGCAGTGCCTCTCCTGGAAGACGGCGTGGACGTTGACCACTTGAGGGAGGTACTCGATGGGCATCGTGTCAAGCTGTTTCATACCGTGATCAATTTCCAGAATCCATCGGGGATCAGCTACTCACAAAGCAGGCGGGGGGAATTAGCCGAGCTGTTTGGCAAATGTGACGGGGTTCTTCTCGAGG
>CP070675.1:1779889-1839220 GCA_020352215.1 Phycisphaerales bacterium | reverse complement strand
AACCTGCTGCAAATACGGACCCTTGATTATGACCGCTTCGATGGGCGGAGCGTCCATTGTGACGGTTCTCGGACCCGCCGTACCCGTTTCCAACGAGGCGCTCGTGGCAGAAACTTGATATGTATAATCTCCGCTGGCCAGGTTGGACTGATCCACATACAAAGTCCAACTATCCGGGCCATACTTGCGCAGATTTGACATATAGTGCTCTGCCACTTGGCCCTCCGACAGAGCTATGTCCCATGTGCGTACCTCGTCAATAATGCCGTCAAAGTAATCTTGCGGATCGGCTTGGGACATGTTGGTTCTGGCACCTATAGTAATAGGCGCAGGCACAATTCCGGGATCAGCCTGATTTGTCCATTCATTTTCTTTTACGCCGTTCAAATAGACCTTTACCGTTCCGTTAGAGCTTCTTGTCACGGCATAATGGTACCACGTGTCTGGCATAGGCCTTGTGTTCAGACCGTAATGCCAGTCAGTGTCGTCGCCTTCTTCGATCCAGAGTTGGACAGTATCCGGGTTTTGGGGATCATCCAGTTCAACCACCCATTGCGCTATGTCAAAGCCCAGGTCTTCACCCCTCGCTACAAGGGACTGGGTCTTGCCGGTAGGATTGTGGGCGTTGAACCAGAATTCGATCGTGAAGGTGATGACATTCAGCTCAGGAGAGTCTTCAATTCGTATGTAGTCGTCTATTCCGTCAAAATCAACAGCATTTCCGTATTCCGCGGATTTTCCGGAGACGATTTCATCTCCCTCGAAAAACAGGCCCGCGCCGTCGTTATCATGCGTGCTTAGGTCGACGAAATAAGTGCTGGTTTCACCCGGCAGGACATTGTCGAAGTTGAACATCATGACCAGAGAATTGTCGTAGAGCACATAATCCGTCCCGTCCCAATTGAATGTCACACCGGCCAGCGCGGACTCGGTTATCGAAACTTCTATCTCCACTGATGAGCCCATGACGGTTCCTCCGTCAGGAGGAGTAGAGCCCACGAAGCTCAGCTCAGGTGCCGCCCAAGCCCCACCAGCGCCCCATGTCATCAGCACCGCGGCAACTATTACCGATGTAAGTGTTCGCTTCATTTTCGTTCTCCTCACACAGTATAGGTTCTCATTCCGGTTTTTTCTGAAACACGCAGACCATTTCCCAACAAGTGCTGTATTGATGGTCGCGTATGAGCCATCCTCCAGAACATCGTCGTCAATCCTCGTGCCAAAGCGCCGACATTAGACAATACCCCCGCGATACATCAGCCGAAGCGCTTGGCTTCTAAGATCTGTAGCTTACAGAATTTGCTCCGAAATAGCAAGCCCCCGAGCACTTCTTATTGCGGAATCGGCCCTCCACGTGCCAGCAGACACGCAAATCTCCGTTGGAAACCGGCTTCACTTTGGCCGTATGGGGGCTCGATTCTGCTCCGCTTTCGGCTTTTTGTCCGTAACTTCCAGAATTTTACGGGTGAAGCTGTTGGCCGAACTGAACACCTGGAAGCAGAGGACCAACGACCCCTTCCCGGCCCCACCTGCTGCCGCTAACAAGATGTATCACATATAGGTAGCTTGGCGCATCCGCGGTGCCACTTGTCGGTCGTTGCAGTTTCATAGCCCACATCACGTGGGCCTGCGACACTACGCCCCGGAGATGTCCACCCACTCTATGCCGATTTTTCGCGACGCATAGCCGACCTCTTTGAGAAAGTCACCGTACGCCATCATCCAATGAGAGTCCCGAACCTCTTTGATCAGCTTCTTCCAATCTCCTTGAATCTCAACATCCTGCTGAGAGCGGCAGATATCATAAGACGGATTGCTCTTCACGATACCCATGAAACCGACCCACCTGCCCGTGCTGTATTCGGGATCAATGAATGTCACTTGCTGCCCCTTCGGCACGTCCACCTTCGGGGCCGCACCATATTCAGACTCGTAGTGCGTCATAATCTCCACTGGGGCGTAATGCACCGCATCCACCCTGCGCGGAGCACTGCAATGTGCACAGGTCGCGATTGCATTGTGCGGAAACGTGGAGTTATGCAGGAATACGGGCTTGCCCGATATGTAGCGCAACAAGATACCGGCCGGTATTACAACAAAATCCGATTCACAAAAAGCCATCAGGCCCTCATCGTTCAGCAAGCTCAGTGAAAGACACGGCGTCGTCTCCGCTATCGGCAAGATCTTGCTCATGCAATCCTTTATCGTGAATGCCGGTGCGTCGTGGTCTCGCATCAGATCCTTGAAAACACTGCATAACAAAAAGGCGTTGACTACATACCTGGCGTCCGTCATAAGAGTCGTATTCGGCAGAGCAAGGTAGCTATCAGCCCACTTCTGTGCTTTGGAGACAAGACTGCTGTCCTTTCTGGCCCTGCTGATGCGAGGTGCCGCCTCATCATAGCTGACTTCCACGATCTCGATTCCGCACTTTTCACGGGCGACTTCGGGCGCTTCCGGTGAATACTTGCCCCACGCACCACCCAGAGCTACTATCCGCGTTCCAATAAAATTCTTGAGTGCGTAGAGCGCCCGTAATCTCCATAGGACCTCTTGATAGTCGTCCACCACCACGTCATCGACATGAACCGGCCTGTGATTGCGGTAGCTGTTCTGCTCGGCCCCGTTATCGTCGGTCCCGAGATATTTGACGCTCAGCGCCTCATACCAGTAATAAATCGGGCCGGAACGGTGTCTGACAAAGACCATAGTGTCTCTGTCCTTTTTGCGGGCAAAACACGATCTGAGCAGATTGCCTGAACCAGTGGCGGCATAGACAATGATCACATCATAGGAGTTTCCATGTACTTGTGATGCTTGTTGGGCGGACTTGACCTTGAGGATCGGCAGCACTTGTACCGGGAACTCAGCCTCCGTAGCTAACGACTGCAGCTCTTTCGATATTCTCCCCGCCTCCTCTGATGCAGCCTGTTCGGTGAGTATACCTCCCCAGGACTTCCACGAGGTTGCGTGCCTTCTGTGAGCGGTTCTGTACATGAGAACCGGCTGAATACGCAGGGCTTTGCCCGTGATAAGAAAGGGCTTGTGGGGATCCCATTCTACCAGCGACTGCTTGGCAGTGGACGATGTATCAAGACCAAGGACTCCGCCGGCGATGCCCGCAGTTGTCAGCCCTACGAATTCTCTTCTATTCATCTGACCATCCGACATGGTTATCTCCTACATCCGATCGAAAGAATGTTGCCACATGCCACCGATTCAGCGTTTTGTGCGCAATATACCGCTCCATGAGGTCAGCGACCAGACTTGAATCCTGGTTCTATCGCCCAGCCGGGGTTATTTGCCCGTCCCTCGGTTTCGTACGCGCCGACATCAAACGGCGTTTTTCTGACAACGCGGTTGAAATCTACATCCGGAACGTAGATGGGATCGGCGTTGTTGAGAAGCACTGAGTCAGGTTTGGGCCAGAAACTCTGTTTGTTTGGGTCGCTGAAGGCCCCCGAGGCCGTCCCGCCGTCAAAGAAACGAGCGCCATCGATAGCTGCGCCGGCCAACCTGCCCTCGACATAGTTGCATGTCAAGACTGACCCGCCCAGCCCGGAAGCGTCGATTGCTGTGCGGCCGTGACAATAGACCGCGTTGTTGCTGAAGATCATGTTGCCAGCCCCAGACCAGCGAATCCGCACACCCACGGGTTGATTGACGATGGTGTTGTTGACAATTGTCACGTTCCGCATCTGCGGTACTGCCGCATGGGGAGCCGCGGTGATCCCCGTAGCCGAACAATTGAAGATGATGTTGTTGCTGACAACCGCATCGGAAACCACTTGGATGCCTTCGCCGGCGTTCCAGATTACATTGCCCTGCACGATGTTGACCCTTGGCCCTCCGCCATATACAAAGATGCCGGGGTATCGGCGACCGATGTTGGTATCGTGGATGACGTTATCCCGGACAGTATTGCCATACGAGCCAAACTTGATCTCGATACCATCGTTTCCACCGACGCTGGTGGCTCGCAGGTGATGGATGTAGTTGTGCTCAACCAGTGTATTGGTGGTAATGCACGAACCGCTATGGCAGCCGATATACATGCCCTCGCCCTCGGTGGAGCCACGCGTGCTCAGGCCCGTATGATGGATATGATTGCGGCGAATTATGAAAGAGTCGCAGTCTCCGCTGTTCATCGTAAGTGCGTTGTTGCCTGTCTCAGAGATCTCGCAGTCTTCAAATGTGACGTGATGTCCCCGGATAAACCGAACGCCGGAGCTGCCACCTCTGAATTCTATCGCCCGGATTATGAGATATGCACAGTCGACGAACTCTATATTGTTTTGCCTGTACATGTTGTCGGCGGGCCGGGTAAGCAACGGTCTTTCGCCGTTGGCTGCTCGAATAGTGATGGGCTGCTCGGACGTGCCCCTGGCGGTGACGGCTCTGCGGCCGGTTTGTGAATAGACCCCTTCATGCAATACGAGTTCGTCTCCAGGTTTGAGGCTGTTTGCAGCCCTCTCAAATTCTTCCTGCGAATCGACAGTGGCCGGATAGATTTCAAGAGTAGCTCCATAACAGGAGTATGCGCCCGAAGCGCAGATGAAGAGACCCCCGATTCCGAGACAGCGCAGAAATCCCACCTGCACGGCCAGGCCAGCGATGACGCGGCGCCCGCAGCTTCTGCCTGCTTCACTCGACCAGGACATTAGATTTGTCCTCAACTACTGCTGTGACGCTCAGGCCCTTTATCTGTATGGCCGCGTCGAATGTCCCCGGGATTTCCCAGCCTAAGTTCATGTTGACAACGGCGTAGTCCTTCGGATCTGAACTGATCAGAAATCTTCGTTGGGTAGCTTCCTTCAGTCCACCCTTGATATATGGCAACAGGTCCTTGCCCAAAGTCACCCAGTCACGATCCTTCAAAGGCGTATTGTTTATCTCGCTGCCAGCGATTGTATAAATGAACTTACCTGTCGCATCGTCTTTGCCGGCATCCTTTGCCATATAGGCCGGAGGAATGTCATGCCTGCTATCGAAAAATGGAACGCCGAACCAGAAGTAGTCACCATAATCCTTGGACTTGGAATTAGTGTTCTTCACAATGAAAAACATCTGAAATTGGGCTGCGTGCAGCCGCGGATCGTACTCGTCTTTTTTCATGTGGTTATAGACGTGGAGCAGCCGCATACCTACTCTGAAGCGGAGCTCCTCCAACTCATCCAGCGGGCACAAATTGACCGCGTCCTGCTCAATGAGAAGGTGTGGCCAGCTCTGTCCATATTTCCTGGCATCCGGTCTGTACTCGGCCGCACCTTTGACCTCCAAGAGCAGGTCTGAGCTGTCCGAGGTCGCCTCTGCTACGGCAACTCTCTTGGCTTTATTCTCATATCCGACCAGGCCGGAGTCAAATTGGACACACGGAGCACCGGCGAGACTGTGACTCGTCCCCCACTGGCAGAGACGCCACGCTGGCGTACTGCCTTCTTTGCCAAAGTCTAAGACTGCCTCAGCGCGTCTTCCTTGTGACACATTTGGATAGCTCAGCAAGAATCCTTGTCTGAACGTCATGTCCGAGAAGAGCGGCACCGCGGTCAAGGCCGTCTGTTCGGCTCCTGTGGTTGTCTCGATCCTCTTCCATGCTCTGACGTATTCGATGCTGTAGGTTGACGGAAGATCAGCATCTCTCGGCAGGCCGAACCATTCTGGCATCGTTTCACTGTCGAAGTTCAAAGTCAATGGCTGATGCCAGTGTGTGTTCTGCACCCACCGAACGAGGACTCCGTCGAAATACCATTTGATTTTCTTGTTATCCCACTCCAATCCATAAACATGGTAATCGTCCGCGAGATTTGACGGTGCAACCCACGCTCCATGCACCGACCAGTGCCTTTTCTCGGTGGGCGTTTTGAACACATGGACGTTCATGTTGTACTTGCGCTCGAAGCCGCCGGCACCGCCACCAATCTCAAACACATCGATCTCAGTCCACCATTCCGCCGCGCTATCGTAGAACCAAAAAGAGCTTGAGCCGTGCGACTTCATCGGCCTGGCCTTGATTTCGAAATACCCGTATTTGACCTTAGTCTTGCTCTGAACGGCGGCTGAGGTGTAGGTGTGATATCCTCTGTCCTTGGGCATTTCGGGGACTTCTTGCTTTCTCATGGTCAGATGCAGCTCGCCACCGGAGAGTCTCACATTGCCCGGATGGAAGTAGGCCGGCTGCCTGCCGAGCCACTTGGGATTCTTCGGCCACCACTTGTTTAGATCAAGCTCAACTGCCTCGAACTCATCGCTCAGCGGCTCGTACTTCGTCCAGTTGCCTTTGTTGCTCTGATCAGATAATGGAAGGATGTTCGTAGCGCGCTGTGGTGCTGGGCCGAGCTCTCCGCTCCTGAGCCAGCTCTCGGGACGCTCCGTATCCGCGGCGAAAACTCGAGTGCTGACAGCCACGACGACCAGGAGACTAATGTCAAACGCAGGGAGCACCTTGGTGGCCATTGCACAGTTCCTTTCGTTTATGCCGCAGGTCTCAGTATTGCGGCGGGCGCAGCCCACAGTATTGGCTGTCACTTCGTAGCCTTGTATTTCTTTACAAAGCCAACCGGCTTGTAGCTGGCCTTGGCCTGGCGGAGGCCCAAATCTCCCAGGTCTTGTTCCCGGTTTATGGTCTCGTATTTATCAGGCAATACCGAGGCAAAGACCTGATTTATGAATTGGTAGACTCCTTTGTATTCTTCCTTTGCAACCGCCTTTTCGAAATGGATCACGAAGGTCTTTCCCAAGGCCAATTCCTCTCCGAGACAATAGGCCACTGGTTCGTTCTCGACGTAGAAGATGCCCCCGCACAGTTGCAACTGCTCCATCCTTTCCAGCGCCTCTTTGGCGGCCAGGTAATCTCCGGGATCATCTCGTTGGTGCTTCCAATTCTCCAATATCCGCATCGCATCGTCGGTGTAGTCCTCAAGTAAAGGCTTGGCCACACACGTGTGATTCCTCACAAAGAGATTGATGAGATTCTTCTTCTTATGGAGCTTTCTCCCAGCCAATTGAACCAAATCCTGGCGCAGATACAGATAGTCAAAGTTGTCACGGTCTTCCACGACATGATATCCCATATCAGAAAGCGGTTCACATTGTGACTCCGCGACACATTTCATGGTATTGTAGCTTCCGAAAAGATCGTCCAGAACAGTCCGTTCCGGCAGGCCGAAAGGAAGCATAAAGAACGGATCTGCGTCTCGACCCACTATTACAAATGAGTCCTGATTCAGTTTTGATATGCCGTATTTGTGGGCGTCGCGGAACAAATATATACTCGCAAAGGTGAATTCCGATATCCCATCCGGAAGGGCCTTGAACCGTTCGTGCAAGATGGGCCGCAACTCTACAGATATCTCTGAAAGACTGGGATACTGCCCTATCATATGAATTCAGAACTTATCCTTCTCGATCTCACGCTTGAATGTTCTGCGGCGCCAGGCAAATCTGCCGGAGTATCCGTCTTCCTACAGGGTCCAACCATCCCGATACGGCGTGCGAACGTACTTGTTGGCCTCCGGCAAGTTCGTCACCTTCATCTCGGGCCCATCCCATTCGATCCTCGCATCTACCCGCCTGGCAACGTTGCCGAGCAAACACACTTCAGTTAGCAGGCCCGAGTACTCGAAGTCGGCGCCGGCACGTTGGCCACTCTTGCAAGCCCGCACCCAGTCCTCTTCGTGCGAACCATCCACCCGCGGGATGGTCTTGGCGGGCCTCTCATATTCTTTCATCCTGCTCTCGGGTATCAGTCGCGGCCCTTCCCCGTAGACGCCGGCCACGAGCTTGCCCTTGGTGCCTTTGAACAACGCGCCTCCCTCTGCATGGCCCATGCGCCTGCCGTCTTCGAGTTCCAGCGGTCGTGGTGGCCGGAGGCCATCGTACCAAGTGAGCTTTACCGGCGGCAAGCTGCCGCGGGCCGGAAAGCGATACGTCACAATGGATGCAACCGGATGGGTGTCCGGATTCAGATCCAGCGAGGTGGCCTCAACACTCGTCGGATGGCCCAACTTCAACGCCCAAAAGACCGGGTCCAGCGTATGAGCACCGCGGTCCCCCATCATTCCGCAGCCGAAGTCCCACCAGCAACGCCATACGCCCGGATGATACGCAGGGTGATAAGGCCGTTCCGCCGCGGGCCCCAGCCAGAGGTCCCAATCCAATGTGGACGGAACAGGCAGCGTCTCTTTCGGACGCCGGCTCCACTTGGAACTCCACCACGTATGGCCAAAGGGATAGTAAGATAGGCTGCACCAGGCATCGACCTCACGGACCTCGCCGATGGCACCGTCTGCAATCCACTCGCAGATCAGTCGAATGCCCTCTCCGGAATGGCCCTGAATACCCATTTGTGTGGTCACGCCGGTTTCCTTCGCAGCTTTCGCCAGCATGCGCGACTCGTACACATCGTGCGTTAGCGGCTTCTGACAATAGACGTGCTTTCGGCGCCGCATCGCCTCCATGGCGATGACCGCGTGCGTATGATCCGGCGTGGCAATCACAACAGCGTCAATATCTCCTTGCTCGTCCAGCATCCGCCTGTAGTCCGTATGGACCTTCGCCTTGGGGTACCGCTCGAACACCTTGGCCGCATAGCTGTGGTCCACATCGCATATCGCGACTATATTCTCGGTCTCAAGCTGGCGCAGATTGCTTTTTCCCATACCGCCGACGCCAATGCCGGCGATCTTGAGTTTCTCACTGGGCGGAACGTGCCTCGGCCCTCCGAGGACGTGCCTCGGCACAAGAGTCGCAGCCATGGTCGTTGCCGTTGCCGCCACAAAACGGCGTCTGCTGATTCGCTGTGGTGCCATCGGAATCTCTCCTACGTGATTGACTTGTCTCGACTGAAGAGGTCGCACCCAAGCTGCCTTGGCGTGCTAAGGCCCTCGGTGACCCGGTCCGGTGCTCTTGGCTCCCCATATTACCACATCCGTCCGGATTTGGAATCAATGATTTTGCGGAAACAGATTGAGGGAACACAGGATTCGGAGCAAGGCAGCTTATCAGGAGTGCAAGGGTGGTGTGCAAAACGTGCGTGCGCAGATTCTCGCTGTCGACATCCCGACCAGGAGACACGATGATCGATCTTGAAAACACTCGCGGCTAATCGGCGAGCACTTTGATGGGTGGGACAAATCGCTACGCCGCAAAGGTTGGGTCGATGCGAGAGCCACTCAGCTGTGCACGTAAGGCCCGATCCGGCTCCGAGCGACGAATCGGGCCCATACGTCCACAAAGGGCTCTTTCAAGCAGTCTCGCGCATATCGAGGACCACTTGATGTTCTAGCCATCTAAATGTCTCATCCCGGGGCGCTTGCAGGCCTCGGAGAGAGTATCACTCTACGCAACGACTTTCTTTCTGTGGAATAGAAAGAGAATGATACTCAAGGCGATCAGCCCAACGATCCCCTTCTCGCCCAGTGTGCTCAGCAACTCGGTGAGATTTGCGACAATTCCTCCAAAGAAGAAAACCGACTCACCAAAGAGGATCTCAACTACGATCCCAAGGGCAACCAGCAGCAGAGCAATCTCGGTAATCTCGCCAAGCCACTTCTTTACTTCTTCCAGGTAATGCATAATCAGTTCTCCTAAGACTTACCCCTAACAAAAGCCAGAAGCGCACGCTTGCCTTTAACAACCTCTACTCGGCTTATCGTTTTAGATTCCTTTAATTTTCCCCCCACAATAATTACATTAGTCACTCACAGAACGGTGACTGTCAAGCCGGCAGTTCCGCAACACTTCTGCGGCAACCACCCTATCAGTGCTGATACGCCGGTTGCCCTGTCATGCCAGACGCCAAACCGGCCAGCGAGAGTACCTGTCCACTTATTTGACCACCCCACTGAGCCCATCGAGAAATCAGATTCGCTGCGGCCAGTTCAAAGAACCTCTGTGCCGAGCCTCGCCGGGGGTGTACGTATCATCAAGTGTATGCCCCACATAATTGCCCTTCCTCGCGGACGGCCGGATTATCCCGCGTGCGCACTGTAAATATGGGCAGTTTCTGCTTGACATGCCATAGCAATATAGGCTATAATACGGCTATGGTCTGGAGTGTGATGTCTTTTCTGTTGCGGATATTGCTTGTCTCGGCCCTTTGCATTTTCGTATGGCTGTGCATAGAGCCCAGAACACAGTTGATGCGAATTCTCAGGGCGGTATTGCTGGTTCTTTGCCTCCTGGGTGTCTTGGCCGCCACAAGAATCACAGGTGCCTGACCGCAGCCCCACCACCATCTCAGTTCCGGCGAACACAGATCATTCCAAGCCTTCCTCGATAGCCGTCAAGAATCTCACAAGATATTTACCATACGCTCTGCCGCCTCGTCTGCGAGATTGTGTGATGACAAGGTCATTATCCAAGTCCACCCTTAGTATTGCTGAGGTGGCCGAACCGTGCCCGATGACATTTCTGCCCAGGATCGTGGCGTCCTTCGGTATCCCGTTCTTTCCGGCATCCGGATGTTTCTGACGCATCCATGTGATACCGATTCCCCAGTCTTTGTCTATGGCCGGATAGAACTCATTCAATGGTCTGGGCAGGATCTGCTCAAAAGTCTCTGGCGAGAAGAATTCGAGCTCACCGTAGGAGCCCCTATTTAATAGAAGTTGCCCGAATCGTGCAAAATCACCCGCTGTGCTGAAACAGCTAAAACCCAAGTCTTCCTCGAGCGTCGTGTGCTGCAATTCAAGTGGATCGAATAGGTTCTCCCGCATCAGTCTGAAGATACTCTTGCCGCTTACCATCTCCATTACTCTACCTGCCAGGTCATATCCCATCCCGTTGTAGTTGTGCACTTTCCCCGGTGTGAGGTACTCAAGTCCGTTTGCTATCACATTCTCAAGCCACGGATTGTGCAGTCCGCCCCACTCCTCGTGTCCATACAAGCCTGTTGTATGTGTGAAGCAATGTCTGAGGGTAATCGCCTTATCGCCGGATGTAGGATAGTCAGAGAGATACCTGCCGACCGGATCATCGATTCCTATCAATCCCTGATCCACGAACTGTGCAAACATAAGCCCCGTCACCAGCTTTGTCAACGAGGCCATCTCGGTCGGACTATTACGTGTTAGCTGTCCCCACCTCCAGTTGCCAAACGGCTCATGAATAATAACCACTCCATGTCGCGCAACATGCACTATGAAAGGCTCACCACTTTCCTCAAACCATGCCCGGCACACCTTGCGTATCTTCTCGGCGGTCCCGGGCTTGAATCCCGCTTCCTGCTCCGTGCCCTCATGAAGAACCGTTGCCTTTCTTCCCTTGGTCCGTCGCGGCATTCGGAACCGAGTATATTTCTTCTCTGTGCCTAATATCTTTCGCTTGAGTGCAAGATGATAATCGTGGTCGCGTATTATCGGGGTGTCCGTTAGCGTCGCTTTGTCCCCCTTAGCCTGCATTTCATGCAAATAGGACATCAAAACCGCGCCCCGCTGCTGACCCAGTATCGAAAGCAGCACTGTTCTTCCGGCAAACGTTGCGATCGCATCTTCATGCTCTTGCCAAACCGATCTGTCGATGCCATCAACTGCAAGAAAATCTAAGTGGGCCTTTGGCCTCTCGCTCCAGCCGAACCAGCTCTTGGGGCGACAATACAGCGTAGAAGCTCTTCGTATCACTATTCCGTTCGGTGTCTTACCTTCCACATAGAAGGCATAGCGCCCCGGCCCTTCTGGAGTGCTTGCCTCATTGAGCTCACCATCGAACCACCGCGCTTCGAGGGGGAACTTGCCCATGACCTTCTCAACAAGGTATGGTCTATCCCACTGGAGTTCTGGAAACTTGCCCGGCTCGAAAGTATAGTCCCAAGGATTGCCCAATTTTGGTACGACCCGGCAATTTAAGAATTCCTTGATCTCGTCTTGCCGGCTTGTCTCACTCGCCGGTTCATCTGGGAGTTCTACCTTGTCTTCGCCAATTTGGACCTGGCTACAGGCTACGAAGAACATAGCAGGCATGGCAGAAATTAGCAGAAACAATCTGACCTTCTTCATTGGGCAGGCCCTTTCGTGAAAAGACAATCACTGTCTGCGGTTTTAGAGACGGAGAGCACAGTTGCTTGTGCAGATCTGTCACGGTCTCAGACTCTGTTAGCCGAGTACTTGCCAAATCAGTCGCTTATGCTATCCTCTTCGCCTCGGCCATTCAAGATGGCTCTGGAGGACAATGCGTGAGACTGCCATGCCGATGGTTGCATTCCGAACGCGATTTGGTATGTTGAGCATCAGTGAAGAATGGTAATCAAGTACGTAAGGGTGGATAGTAACGGGTGAAACATGTGTAAAAGAATCTTGGGTCTCATCGCGTACATGGTCGTCTTTAGCTGCAATGTCCAAGGCCAGCCTTCCGGCCTGGAGTTCTACGACAACCTAGCATTGTTGCCGTACATCTATCCCAATGTTGAGTCGTACTACCTTTCCAGCTACGATCGCACGGGCGGTAATGACGACGGCTTTCGAGGAACCTACTCCCAACTCTATGTAGATGACAGAGGTGAGCACGTCATCTTCGACGAAAAGGGACCGGGCTGTGTTTACAATTTCTGGTTTACGGGCAGCGGGCGCAATCTGCACTGGGGCAAGATCAAGTGCTACTTTGACGGGGAAAAGACGCCGCGTATCGAGTGCGAGGCCAAAGAGTTCTTTAGCGGCCTGCATCGGCCGTTCGCCTATCCGCTGGTGACACACTCGTTCATATCCAGTGGAGGCTTTAGCTGTTCAGCGCCATTGCCATTTGCCAAAGGCCTCAAGATCACAACCGAGAAGACCGCTGGCTTCTACAACATCTATTATCAACTGTACAAGGACGTCTCGCTCGAATCATGGACATCGCAGCAGGACTACTCACGACTTATCAACCTCTTCCAGCACTGCGGCAGTGACCCAAAACCCGTCACCGAAGACCAGGTCGTTAGCAAGACCGTCTCCGTCGCTGCTGCGGCACGGGGAAAGGCGCCGGAGCAAGAGCTTCTCTCATTGAGTGACGCCGGGACCATTCAGCATATCAAGATCAACCCGCTTTATGCCCCGGACGCCTATAGCCTGAACCATTTCTTTCTGAGGATCTTCTACGATAATCAGACCCAGCCCAGTGTAGATGTGCCGATCGGCCCATTCTTTGGATCGGGTCTTGGTGAGGCGGACGTGAGAGGCCTGTTCGTCGGCATGTCCACTTCCGGGTCATACTGCTGCTATTTTCCGATGCCCTTCAGGAATGCTGTGCGTATTACTCTTCAGAATAGGAGTTATGAGTCCGGAGGAGAATTCTTTGTCGAGGTCGCCTACACACACGGTTTCCCTCCAGAACAAGAAGGGGCCACGATCGGGTATTTCGGCGCCAAGTACAACAATGCTTGGCCGATCGTGGAGCGCAGAGACTACGTGCTGCTTGACTACGAGGGTATCGGCGCCGTTGTCGGCCAGGTGATGACAGTGGAGCCGGTCAAGGCGGACCGAAAACGATGGTGGGAGGGGGATATGCGGATCTATATCGATGGTGAGGAGAAACCGCGTTTCCACGGCACGGGCCACGAAGATGAATACCAGGGCGGCTGGTCAACCTTTTGGCTGACCAATCCCTATTCTCTCCCCTTGTTCGGCGAACCCAAGACGGAAGATCTGATTGACGTCTTCGGCCAGGTGAATGGGTCAACCACGGTCTATCGCTTCTGGCCAGGCAAGATCCACTTTCGCAAGTCAATAACAATCTCCACCGAGCACGGTAATCAAAACGATACGCCGGCCAACTACTCTTCCTTGGTGTATTACTATTACGTCCCGCGGTAGGCAGGAGATATCCGCGTTGAGAATCGTTGTCCTGGATGGCTTTACGCTTAATCCTGGAGACCTTAGCTGGATGGGTCTCGAGGAGCTTGGTGAGTGTACGATTTACGACCGCACAGCCGCCGAAGATACGGTGCAGCGGGCGGATGGGGCCGAAATTGTCCTGACCAATAAGACGGCGCTGCCCTCAGATGTAATCGAGCGCCTTACCAAACTGCAGTATATCGGGGTACTGGCGACAGGTTACAACATAGTGGATGTTGAAGCCGCACGTGAACTATGCCTCCCGGTCACCAATGTTCCGACCTATGGAACAGACTCTGTGGCCCAAATGGTCTTCGCACACCTGCTGAATCTCACGCAGAATGTGGCCCACCACGCACGGACTGTCAGTGATGGGCGATGGTGCCGCAGCCCGGATTTCTGCTACTGGGATACGCCGCTGGTCGAACTAAGGGGGCTGACAATGGGCATCGTTGGATTTGGACGAATTGGCCAGGCGACAGCAAGGTTGGCATCGGCGTTCGGCATGAAGGTTATCGCCTATGACATAACTGCGCCGGCGAAAATACCTCAAGGGTGTGAGATGGTGAAGTTGGATGACGTCTTTCGGCTTGCCGACGTCATCAGTCTACATTGTCCGCTGACCCCCCAGACCGAGAATCTCATCAGCGAGCAACAGCTGGCGACGATGAAAAGAACGGCTTTTCTCATTAACACCAGCCGGGGATCGCTGATAGATGAACAGGCCTTGGCCGACGCACTCAATAACGCGACGATAGCCGGCGCCGGCCTCGATGTACTCACCATCGAACCGCCCGATGAACAGAACCCGCTGCTGAAGGCAAAGAACTGCCATATCACTCCGCACATCGCTTGGGCCACTCGGGCGGCAAGAGAAAGGCTGCTTAATGTAGCCATAGACAATGTAGCCGCCTTTCTTGCCGGCAGGCCCGAAAACGTAGTCAACGGCGTGCTACCCTGAATGGGTTTCGACCGGTGGATTTCCCATAATCTGGCGCACGTGAATTGTGCCTCATCCCACGCAATTTGCCCATTTATTCCTTGATAAATGGGGGGCTTATCTGGTACAAATATATACGATTGAGGCCTGGGAATTTTCGTCTTCTACAGGCAAGTTTTTGGCGGTTTCTGAAAAGGGAGGAGGACGCAGGTCGATGGTGCGCACGCGAATGGTGTGGGGCGTTTGCCAACGGCAGCTCCTGTCTATCAATTGACAGCCTGTGTTGGGTTCTCTCAGGAAGGAGGTGGAATCGGAACCGGACCGATGTTGGTGCACAGCACCGTTGTGTGGTGCCCCGCGGGCACAAGCGGCTAGGGAGAGAGCCCTATTCAATGTCTATGCTTAATCGTCCGAGACAGGCTCTGCTGAAGGCACAGGTGAGCAGAGCCGTTGAGGGTGAGAAGAGGCGCTCTGGCGTGTGGCCAAAGCGCGGTAGTTCTAACTTTCTTAGGGAGAACTGTCATGTATAAAGAGTGGCGTGGCTATGCAATTTGCGTTGTCTTAGTGCTGGTTTTGGCCGGCAGCGCGTCGGCCGGTCTGGTGGGGCACTGGACCTTCGATGACGGTGCTGGCACTACCGCCATCGATTCCTCGACCGCGGGAAACGACGGCACACTGTACGGCGGCCCACAGTGGGTAGTCGGGAGTATAGACGGGGCTTTGGAGTTCGACGGTACCGACGACTACGTGGAGGTCCCACGGGTCGTCCAGGATGATTTCGCACTGACGGCCTGGATCAAAACAGATACGCCCGGCCTTGAGCTTGGGGGCCACGCGTACCAAGGCAGTGGTGTGCTGTGGTCTGATGTCGGGGGCGTAGCAAATGACTTCATAGTGGCAGTCTTGGGGACGAAGCTCTCATTCTTTGCCGGCAATCCAGACACGTCGGTAAACTCAGACACCGATATTGTGACAGGTAACTGGGTGCACGTCGTCGCGGTCCGAAGTGCGAAGAACCAGAAACTAACGATATATATGGACGGTGAATTTGAGGCGGACGTTGATCACGCGAATAGTTCGCCTCTAAACGCGCAGAGCGTAATACATATCGGCGGCAATACCCTCGATTCGCGTTACTACACTGGGCTTATTGACGACGTACGGATGTACGACCGGACGCTGACCGCAGAGCATGTCCGGGGCCTGTATAACGGAATACCCCCGGCCTTCGTAAAGGCCGAGGAGCCGAGCCCGCCCGATGGTGCCATAGGTGTGGACACGCCGCTGCTTCAGTGGGAGCCCGGAGATGGGGCAGTTTCCCACAACGTGTATTTCGGCACCGATCCCGACAACCTGATCTTCATAGGCCCGCAGGGCTGGACAGTGTACTGGCACGCTGCCGGTCTTGACCCTGGGACGACGTATTATTGGCGGATCGATGAGGTCCAGGGCGACGGGAGCGTGGTTACCGGCGATGTGTGGAGTTTTACCGCTACACCTTTGACCGCGTGGAATCCTAACCCGGCCGACGGCGCTACGGAAGTGATGATAACTGCCAAGCTCAGTTGGAGTGCCGGTAAGTCTGATATGGCAGCGCTCAAGCACCACCTGTTCTTCGGCACCGACCAGGCCGAAGTGGCCGACGGTGCCGGCGATACCGACAAGGGTATCCTGGAAGAGACTACCTATGATCCGGGCCTGCTTAGTGCAGAGACGGTCTATTACTTCCGGGTCAATGAAGTCGAGACCGACGGGACCGAACGAGAAGGTGATCTGTGGAGCTTTGAGACCGTAGCGGCCGGCCCGGGCAGGATACTGCGTCAGTGGTGGCTCGGTATCGGTGGCGACGCCCTGAGTGGCCTGACGGGCAGTGTGAACTACCCCGACAATCCGGATGGGTGGGAGTGGGTGGACCTCTTCGAGGGGCCCGTAGACTGGACGGACAGCTACGGTAGCCGACTTAGCGGCTGGTTGTTCCCACCGGCTTCAGGTGATTTCACGTTCTGGGTTGCCGGCGACAACCAGACCCAGTTGTGGCTGAGCACCGATGAGGACCCGGCCAACGCGGTGATGATTTGCGAAGTCACGGGTTGGGTGCCTTCACGTGATTTCGACGGCACCGGTGGTGGCACCGGCGGTGGGGCAATCCAGAGGTCCGCTGCTATTGCGCTGGAGGCCGGTAAGAGGTACTACATCGAGGCGATCATGAAGGAAGGGAGTGGCGGCGACAACGTGGCGGCCGCTTGGCAAGGTCCGGGCATCCCGGTTAGGGAGGTGATCAGTGCCGAGTACGTCGGCCCGACGCCTTACCTGCCGGAGAGGGCCTATGCCCCATCGCCCGGTGACGGTGCTACTGGTGTGCCGGACACTGTTGTTGTTTCGTGGCAGGCCGGAGTCAAGGCCGTTCAGCACGATATGTACTTCGGCACCGACGCGGATGCCGTAGCCGCCGCTGATACCACGACTCCCCTGATATATCGAGGCCGACTGGGTACAACCAGCTACCTTCCCACTGAGTCACCCCTTGTGTGGGGCCAGACCTACCATATGCGGGTGGATGAGGTCAACAACGATGCGACCATCACGCCGGGTAGGCTCTGGAGCTTTACGACGGCCGATTACATCGTGATCGATGACTTCGAGGACTACAACGACTACTCACCCGACCGGATATTCCAGACGTGGATAGATGGATACGGCTACACTGAACCGCCGCCGGGCAAGACAGGCAACGGCACCGGTTCGACCGTAGGGTACCTCAACGCGCCGTTCGCCGAGCAAACCATCGTCCATGGTGGCGGCCAGTCCATGCCGCTCGGCTACGACAATACAGGTACGGGCGGCAAAGCCCGCTATTCAGAGGCCGAACGCGAATGGCCCGTGCCGCAGGACTTCTCCCGCAGGGGTGTCACGTCTATGTCGCTGTGGGTCTACGGTGATCCGTGTAACGTCCCTGCCACGCTGTACGTGGGACTCCAAGACAGCACGGGTACCCGTGTAGATGTCCCCGATACGGATACCAGTAAGGTGACGACAGGCAACTGGCAAGAGATTAATATTGAACTTAGCAGGTTCACGCCTGTAAGTCTTACGTCTGTAAATAAGATCTACCTTGGCGTCGGCAACAGGCTCAGTCCTGTGCCCGGTCCCACGGGCAACCTGTTTATCGATGATATCAGGCTCTATGGGCCCAGGTGCGTCGCATCACAGCTGAAGCCCGTCAACGATCTAAACGACGACTGCGTGGTTGACTATCTCGACCTCGAGATTGTCGCGAACGAGTGGCTCACGAGCGGTCATTTGGTCACACCAGTTGATCCCGGAACGTCAGCTGTGGTGGCACACTACGCCCTTGATGGCAACGCCAACGACAGCGTCGGCGGGCAACACGGCACGCCAGGCGGTCTCCCGACTTATGGGACCGGTTACCTGGGCCAGGCGATCAGGTGCGACGGCGCCGACGATTATGTAGAGTTGCCGATCGGTTCGCTCATCGGCTCGCTTACGAACTGCACCATTGCAACGTGGGCGAACTTCTCGAATGCCGGTGGCGCCTGGCAGCGCATCTTCGATTTCGGCAACGACACCACGGCCTACATGTTCCTTACGCCGCGCCTGGGGACAAACGGCCAGATGAGATTCGGCATTACGATCGAGGGCGGCGGGGCCCCAGAACAACTGGTGACCGCACCGACCACCCTGCCCAGCGGGTGGCACCATGTCGCCGTGACGATCGACGCCGACAACGATACGATCACGTTGTATCAGGACGGCTTGGCCGTCGCTCAGAATACTGAAGCGACGCTCAACCCAAGCGATCTTGGCCCGACTACAAACAACTGGCTTGGCAGGTCGCAGTACGTGGCTGACGCGTATTACATGGGTCTGCTCGATGAGTTCCGCATCCTCAACCGTGCTCTGTCCGGGCCTGAGGTTGCCTGGCTTGCAGGCAGAACCGCGCCCTTCAGCCAGGCGTTCGACTTGAATGCGGACGGTGCCGTTGACTTATTCGACATTGCGGCTTTAGGCGATACGTGGCTCGATGAGCTGTTGTGGCCCGCGCCGTAGGGTTTTGATTGATTAGCCGACGATATTGCATGAACTGGGGCCTATGCCGGTCCGGCATAGGCCCCGGCTGTGTCGGAAGCACGCAGGATTGGGCACCACCTTCTCCCGCTGCGCCTACGCAGCAAACATAAGACAACCGCCCCTAGGCTGTGGGAGTCGTCACGGACAAGGAATGACCCAACCATGACGATTTGAAAAAGTGGTTCCATGTCGGCATGGGGATGCGGAGGAAAGGGGATCCCTACAGACGCCTCACCAATCGAGAATTCCCCCCTCATTCTTGGACGTCAGGCAGTCAGAATGAAGAATTGGATTGAATTCGAAAGAAAGACTGTGTTAGAAGGCCCTGCCATTTGGAAGGGCCTTTGGCTCTCAAGCCTCGTTGCTTGGTCAGACAGGAACTACGTTGGTCGCACATGGGCCTTTTTTGCCCTGTCCGATTTCGAATTCGACCTTCTGGCCTTCATCGAGCGATGCATAGCCCGTGGTCTTGATCTCCGAATGGTGGACAAACAAGTCATCGCCACCGTCATCCGGGACTATGAAACCAAATCCTTTTCCTGAATTGAACCATTTTACCGTACCTGTACTCACTTATGCTTCTCCTTGGCCTGTTTACAGGGCCACTCAAACAGTGTCTCTCATTCTTGATTTGTTAGGTGCATGCCCTTGAGAGACGAAAGAACATGCGCCAAGAATAACCTACTATACTGAGAAGGACTGCGAAAGTCCAAGAAAAATAAATAAAATAAGTGGCTTTTCGTCCTATATCCTGACCTGTCCCCATATCATAAACCTGTCCCCGCGAGACTGTTACGCCGGTCTTCTCTGCTTCGGCACAAACCGGCAGGGGCCAAACAGTGCCCCGCGCTCTTCCGCAGTTGGACACGGTTCCGAGGGGCAATCCGCAGGCAACCACGCTCTATCCTGGTAAGCACCTACCCTTGTGGAACCTAATGGCTTCGACTATGCTATCTCTCTAATACAAGACCGCCACAAACCGGGCGTTGACGGAAAGGAATCCCGCGCAGCGGGGACAGTCGGAATCGCGTCGCAACCCGATGGGAAGGAGAATACAAATGTCTCACCTATGGTCAAGAAACGGTGTGGCAACCGTGTGCCTGATCGGACTCTCTGCAGTCTGCCTGGGGACCCAGCCTCAGCGGAGAGTGCGGTTAGCCAATGACGCAGTTCGTTTCGAGTTTCAGCCTGACCACGTAGGATTGGCCGCCATGGTAGATCAGACAACCGGAATCAATCACATCCGGCCCGTCGAAGGCAAACACTTCCTGTGGGAGCTTGTTCTGTCTCGTGGCGACGAGAAGAAAAGCCTGTCAAGTGCCCAACTTCCGTGCACTTCATACAACCTCGAAGAACTCCCCAACGGTCTCAGACGGGCGACTTTTGAATGGCTCAACGTCGATATAGATGGCCAGAGGGGCGTCATAACCGTGCGTGTAACGGTTGATTTGCCCAGGAATTCCGGGATTGCCTCATGGCGAATACGGGTCAAGAATACGTCCGAGACATGGGGCCTGTGGCAAGTTGACTTTCCGAAGTGCAATGGATATCTCAAGCCAGGTGAGTATGACATCGCGGTGCCCAGACGCAACTGGGGCAAGCTGTACCGCCAGTGCAACAGCAGAATGTCGTACAGATACCCCCACGGCTGGTCTATGCCCATGCAGTTCATGTGTGCCATGAGAGGAACCAGCGCCGTCTATATGGCCGCTCATGATCCTCGTGCGTGGGACAAGAGCTTTGTAATTGAGCCCGGCAAGGAGTTCTACCTAAGGACCAATGTCGAAGATATGGCTGTTCCCGGCTCCGACTTCGAAGCTCCCTTCCCGGTGATGCTGGGGGTGTACCAAGGAAGGTGGATGCAGGCCTGCAAAACTTATCGCAGTTTCGCCGTCACCACCCCATGGACATCCGAGGGCAGACTGTCGGACCGCGCATCCGTGCCCACAATACTCAAAGACGTTGGGCTCTGGATGCTCGTGGGCGGTTACATCGGACCTGAAGGTGGAACGTTGCAGCAAAAGAACAAACCGCTGATCGACGCACAGACGTACCTCGATGTCCCTCTCGCCGCACACTGGTATAACTGGCACCAAATCCCCTTCGATACGCACTATCCGCACTACTTCCCCACTAAACCGGGCGTTCCCGACCAGGTACGCAATCTCGTAGCAGAAGGCTTGGTGATTATGCCCTATATCAACGGCAGGATCGTCGACATCTCAAACGATGACTTTGGCAAGTACTTGCCCCACACCTGCAAGAATCAAAAGGGAAATCATTACGTCGAGACCTACGGAAACGGGGTCAAGCAGGCTCCTATGTGCTGCTACACCCGGTTCTGGCAGGACAAGGTCACACAAATCGTCCAACGCCTGGGCACGGAAGTAGGCGCAAATGCCGTTTACATTGATCAGATAGCAGCAGCCGGTCCTGTTCTCTGCTTTGATAAGTCCCACGGCCACCCCGTCGGCGGAGGCGGCTGGTGGGTTGATGGTTATCGCAAGATGCTGAAGGCAGTTCAACAAGTGGCTCACGGTCAAGGTCGGGACATGATCATTACGACCGAATGCGCGGCTGAGCCCTTCATGGACGGCGTAGACGCCTTTCTCACCTGGATAAAGCCCGATGACCGGTCTATTCCAATGACCACGGCCGTGTATTCAGGATACACCCTTTATTTTGGAAGTCCATCATGGTTCCAGCACGGTGACCGAGCCTGGATCGCGGCACAAGGCCGGGCGTTAATCTGGGGCAATCAGTGCGGGTGGATGGGCTTTGAGCTGTTTGAGCCCAGACACGCCAGGAAAGCAGCCTACCTCAAGAAGGTTGGCAAGTATCGTATCGCCGCACGGAAGTTCCTTACTTTCGGAGAGCTGGTTGAGGTTGTGGAACCTGCAAACCGTATTGAGACCATCACTGAACCTTGGCCCGATCACGGCAACAATCCTCGAACTGCGACGCTTCCGAGCATGCAGGCAGCCGTGTGGAAGGCCGAAGACAATTCATTGGGCATCTTCCTGGTAAACTATTTGGAGAGGGATAACACCATCGAATTCATCATAGAACCGGGCAAATACAACATTGCTTCAGACACGTCTGAATACACTATCACACAGATTTGCCCCGGTGCAGACACCGGCAGAAGACCGATTGGTTTCGGTCCCGTTCGCATGACCGAGACTCTGGGACCGTGGGAGATTCGGCTACTTGTAGTCAAGCCGGAGTAATGTACAGGACAATCATTCTTTTCGCCGCAAAATACAGGCCTCGCTCTGATAATCCGCGGCCAATTGCCAAGTATACCTTGGGACAACGGAAGGAATCACTATGGCACAGAAGCTCAAGGACATGTTCTTCACCTCATCTTCTATTGATGCCATGGCAAATGTGCTCAAGCGATTCTATCCCGGCTTTGACAAAAGAAAATTTTCCACTTTGGTGTTTGATGAAGGCTTCGACAGCAAAGAGCTCAAGGCCAAGATGCGACATACGACAGAATGCCTGCGACAGACGTTGCCCAAGTCCTACAAGGGGGCCTTGAGCATTCTTAAGAGGGCCGCATCATTTGTAGAGGGTTTTGAGGCAATGTGTCTGCCGGACTTTGTTGAACTGTACGGTCTTGATGATTGGGATCTGTCACTGGATGCACTGGCGCTATTCACTAAGTTCTCAAGCTCTGAATTTGCGATTCGTCCCTTTATCATCAGGGAGCCGAAGCGGGCTATGACCTTTATGGAGGAACTCGCTAAGGACAAGGATCCCAACGTGCGGCGTTTTGCAAGCGAGGGATGTCGGCCGAGGCTTCCTTGGGCAATGGCTATACCGGCGTTCAAGAAGGAGCCCAGTTTGATACTGCCCATCCTGGAGAAGCTCAAGGATGATAACTCTGAGTTTGTGCGTAAGAGTGTGGCCAACAACCTTAATGACATCTCCAAGGACCACCCCGAACTCGTGCTGGACGTGTGCAAGCGATGGTTTGGCAAGAGCAAAAATACAGACTGGATTGTCAAGCATGCCTGCCGCACCATGCTCAAGGCAGGCGATAGGCGAGCCATGTTACTCTTCGGCTTTGGCGATCCAAAACACATCAGTGTGGAGGAACTGGCGTTCGATAGAAGAAGGCTCACCAGAGGGGAACACGTGCGGTTTACCTTCACCCTACGGGTCGGCACAAAGAGAACCTGCAAAATCCGCCTTGAATATGCGGTCTATTTTGCCAGGGCCAAGGGCAAGGTCTCCAAGAAGGTCTTTAAGATTACTGAGAATACCTTTGCGCGGGGTGAACATACGGTGACGAGGAAGCACTCTTTTGCAGACATGCCGACTCGCAAACACCATCCCGGCAAGCATCAGATAACGATTATTGTGAACGGAGTACAGAAGGCTCAAAAGTGCCTGACACTCACAAAGTGAAGAGGGAACGCGGTCAGCGGGCGAGAAAAATCTGCGAAAGACAGCCAAAATCGTTGTGGTTGCCGACCAAAGTTGGTATTTTGATGAAAGTCAGCTCCAATAATTTAGGTAAGTCCTTCTGAATGGAGAGTGTCCATTGAAGGCGAGGAAAAGGGAATCGAAATGAATATTTATGTAGGAAATCTGGCACGTGAGATCACGGACGACGATTTGCGTCAGGCTTTTGAGGCCTTTGGCCAGGTCGAAACCGCCACTGTCATAAAAGACAGGTTCAGTGGCGAGTCAAGAGGCTTTGGGTTTGTGGAAATGCCGTCACAGGATGAAGCCCAAACCGCAATCACCGAAATGAACGGCAAGGATTTGAGTGGACGTACCATTAACGTCAACGAAGCTCGTCCGAAAAGCGACCGTGGTGGCGGCCGAGGTGGTCGTGGCGGTGGCGGTCGCGGCGGGCGTCGCTACTGACAATCAGTGCCGCCCAAAAAAAGTTTTTCTGCACCCTGCTGCTATTTGGCTATGGTAGTCTAAGAAGAGGGGCTGGCTTGGGATGGCCAGCCCTTCACTGTCCGGGAAAATAATCCCTCCGAGTCCTGCGGCTTGACTGTACTGCGGCGGTTAGCCTTTGCCCTTGCAACAACTTCGTCATTACACCCATCAATGTGAGTGCAGCAACGCAACGTGTCGGCTTTCCGCCGATCTTCTACTTCTGGCAGACCACGAGTCCTACTTGACCACCTCAAGCAGCTCAATCTCAAAGATGAGCGTGGAATTAGGTGGAATGCTAGGCCTTCCCCGTTCACCATAAGCCAAATTCGCAGGTATGTACAATTCCCATTTGCTGCCTTCTTTCATGAGCAGCAAGGCCTCGGTCCAGCCCTTGATCACTCCCCTGACAGGAAACTCGGCGGGCTTATTACGCTTGTAGGAACTGTCGAACTCCTTGCCGTCGATTAAAGTACCACGGTAGTGAGTCTTCACTTTGTCGTCAGCCGTGGGAGTCTGTCCAGTCCCTTCCTTGATCACCTTGTATTGAAGACCGCTCGGAAGCACCTTCACACCTTCCTTAGTCTTGTTTGCCTCAAGAAATGCCTTGCCCTCGGCAAGGTTCTTGGTTCCCTGTTTCGCCATCATGCGCTTCTGGAAGCTCGTCATAACCTGGCGGATTTCACCCTGACTAAGCGCCAGTTCCTTGCCTGCCATCGCATCTCCGAGTCCCCGCGTCAGCGACTCAACATTAACCTCGATGCCCTGAACCTTGAAATTCTGACCTAATTGAGCCCCTATCGCGTAGCTGACCTTATCCAATTCGGTCTTGAGGGGGATCGGTTCTTGGGCCACGCCTTCCCCGGCGGGCGGCGGCACCGCAACTTCTTCTTTTGAGCCTTTTTGGGCCGCATACACCGACATCACAAACAGGCAGCCAAACACCAGCATCACAATTTGAATTCTCGTTTTCACTTTCGTCTCCTTTTTCACCTAAGACGTCGCCATGCGCCGGATCGACCGATAACCCTGTCTGAACGCACAACTTGAACTTGACACGGCATTATAACAGAAAGCCATAAACATGCAAAAGTGTGTTGGTCCCATACTCGCACTGGCTGAACGAGGACACTCACGATTCGATGCCTCTACCAAAATCATTCATCGGTGCTCTATTGGCCAGGCTTGAACAGAAAAGACGGCTCCACCAAGGCCTTGATGCAACAAATCAACATTGACAACAGAGCAATTGAATGTCCTGATTTGACAGAGTGGAGGCAATGTTGGGCTGATCGTATAAAGCAAGGTCTCACTATACCGAAGCGTACTCGGAAATCTCTGAGACGCCGGTTTGAAGCTATGATTCGAATTCACTGAGCATCACAACTTGGCTGGCACACAAAGGTTCGTATTACTCTTGGCTCTCCTGCCGCAATGGCTGCACGCAAACTCTGGTTCTTCGACGAGAGTTCGGTACCCTTGTTCATCCGTCAGGTGGAAACCTTGAGATACTATGTAGCACAAGTGTTCGCTGTGAAGCTCAGGATCGCATTGTACATCACTTTGGATCGTTTCTTCAGCCATGGTCCGTTCCATCCTTGTAGGCTATTTACATTTCCTCATTGCCATACGAGGGCACCGCGAGAAGTGTTCACATCTCTCTGAAGCGCAACCGCCCGTCACGCTGCGCCGGCACGTGTCCTAAGAAACGTGGCTGGCCGTGTTTTCTTGACCTGTTACCCCAGAAGATGTATGATTGTATTAGCTTCGGTCGGCTTGAAACTATATAAGGAGGAGCAGCCATGAGAAGCCATCTATTTCTCGAATTCCCGGTATGGGTCTTACTTGCGCTGGTACTGGTGACGGAGTCAGCCGTCATCGCCGACGCGCCGCCGGTAAACTACTTCACAATCCCGGAGCAAAAGCTCGTGCATGGCGAATTGTCGGCGAGCGGTTGGGGTGCCGCTGTGACGCAGACCGACGCATTCGGCGAGACGGTCCTGTTCGCATTTTCAGGGCTGAGTGCGTCCAGCACGGGGGTGAAGGACGACTACCCGGTGGCCACGTTGTACGGCCAAGTTGTGCCGAGCCACGGGAACGGCGATTTCTCCAACTTCGACGGCTACGCCCTTTGGGTCAAGAATCTCGACGCCGGTCCGGTGGGATTCAGTCTGTTTATCAACACCGGCTTCACCGGCAGGAGCGGCGTCCCCCCAAGCGACCCGAGAAACGACACGTTCTGGCAATCTGCGTGGACGGAGATACCACCCGGGCAAGCTCGCACGATTGTGCTGGACTTCAATAACGCTCTCCCGTCGAACATCAGTGACAACCCCGAGCCGCACACGCAGGGTAATAACGGCCAGGCGACCGCAATCAATGAGTATGACCGCACGGAACTGAGCGCTATCGGCTTCCAGATATTTGCGGACGACAATCCCGATGCAACGGTCCTTGTGGCTCCCTCCCAACCGCCGATATGTCTCGTCGAACTCGCCGCAGACCTCAATGGTGACTGCAAAGTTGACTTCGCCGACTTCACCGTGATGGCCTCAGCGTGGCTTGAGTGTACCCTCGACCGACAAACCACCTGCTTCTGACAGTCCCCACCGGCAATGCCCCTTTCGCTCGCCCTGGTCTTAGGGTGCGATCCTTCGCACCACCGAACTTCGCCCTCCTGGTTGTCGCCGCGTAGTCATATGACTACAAACCTCTAAGGAGAATTTGCGGGTACGCACGCAAGCCCAAGTTCTCGAAGGCCCGGCGCACCCATGGTCAAATGGCTACAGGCCTGCACGTGTGACGCGGATTCTTGCCCCTGCAGTCAAATGACTACGGGCTTTAGAGTCGTGCTCTGGTCAGAATGATCGTCCCGCGGATCGAGTATTAGCGGTATCCCGGCGGCAGGCAGGCTTGCCAGCCGCCGTCCAGCAGTTTGGTCAATTCAAGGGCGGCATCTCGATAAGCCGGCTCCTTGGCCACATTGGTGAACTCGCCGGGGTCCACGCGGTGGTCGTAGAGCTCGAGAAAGCCGTCCGACAGGCGTTTGTTGAGACGGTATCGTTCCGTCTGAATCGCGACGAGCTCTCCTTTGCCGGCTTTCCAGGTAATCGCGCCCTTTTTCCACGGCCGTGATGGTCTTTCGAGAAGCGCTCTCATGCTGAGGCCCTCGATCCGGTCCGGCTGAGGAATGTTGCACAGATCGAAGAGGGTCGGGAACACGTCGATAGTCTCGGCCGGCCGCCGACAACGCAGCCCCTTCAGCGTCAGGCCCGGCACCTTCCAGATGAAGACGACGCGAGCGGATTCTTCGTATAGGTTCACCTTGCGGTACAGAAAGTGCTCGCCCAACATGAACCCGTGATCGCTCCACAGAACAACAATCGTGTTATTCTCTCGTCCCGTGCGTTTGATCGTGTCGAGCACCCTCCCGACGCACCAGTCTGCATAGGAGATGGTTGCGTAGTGTGAGGAGATGACTTGACGCCGTTCATCGGTGGTGAGTCGGAGATGATCTGCGTGGGGCCCGCCGATTGGAGTGTCGGCCAGATCGTTCTCAGGGGTCTTGGGAAGGCGAATTTTCTCCGGTGGATACATACTGTGGAAGCGATCGGGTGCGCGGAATGCAAGATGGGGGGAGTGGAAACCGATGCCCAAGAAAAACGGGCTGTCGTGTTCTCGGCGCAGGAAGCGGGCTGCTTGTTCGGCAATCTGTCCGTCTCTGTCACTCTCTGGGGTATTTCCCGTCGGACCCCATCTCAGGTTGTCCTTGGCGCCCGGCTTGCCCGGTTTTGCGGGGCCAATGGCTTTTCGCATTGCCTGTGCGGCCTGACGATCGTACAGTTCCGGGATGACTTGCGTCCAACTGTTACTGTGTTCCCATTTGCCGTGGAACATTTTTCCGATGCGGATGGTTTCGTACCCATGCTTGCGAAAGTACATGGGCATTGTGGTTACGCCGCGCAAAATCTTGCGCCAGTCCTGGCTGTTGCTAAAGACCTTCGTAGTATCAGGCCTTAGCCCCGTGAGCAGCGACGTCCGGGATGCGTTGCACACGGGTGACATGCAATAGGCATTCTCGAACAACAGGCCTTCCGATGCTAAGCGGTCGATATTCGGCGAGGAGACCGGGCCGCCATAGCAGCCGAGCCGCTGGGGGCTAAAATCTTCGATGGCAATGAAAACGATGTTGGGACGCTCTGGGAGGGGCGGCGTAGCCCCCAAGCCCGGCTGGCTGGCGCGGTACAGTTCTGTCACCGCCAGGGCCGAGGCCATGAGCATTTGCCGCCGCGTAATATTGTCCGGAGTCATCGTTTGTCTCCTTCAGCGTCAGACTACCCGTGCGATACGGTGATGCTCTAATCCCAAATCTGCACGCCAGGTTCCTTCACGACTAATAGTTGCTGAAACAATTCGGCTATGATACCAGCTGGGCCTTAGTGAAGCAACACGTGTTCTCAGAATGGTGAGGCCTATGGAATGAACCTTGCGGAAGGTTGGTGACGCTGATATGAAGTTCTGGTACTATGGGGCCCGAAGTGCGCAGGAGCGTCTCAAGAACAGTGCAATGAGACATGTCGCATGACAACTTTCAATAGAAAGAAGTTACGAGAAATGTGGGCGGCCCGTTTCATAATTATTGCAGCTTTGGGAGCAACGGTACTTGTCGGAAGGTCTTTACTTAGAGACCGAGCTCGCTATCAGAAGCTTCTGGAGAATAAGGTATTCAATATACTTCTTGTGATCTGTTTTCAATTCTTATCATATCTGCTTGTCATTCTGCCAACATTTGGGTGTCCAATTCGCGCGTTGAACAAATTGGAATATCAAGGCACTGTCTGGATAATCGTGGGGGGACTGTTTATTTGTGCCGGGCTCGTAATGCAGATTGTGACCGTCTTGCAGAGGAGAGTAATCGGCGCCCAGGATGTTAAGGACGGAGTGATAACATCAGGTCTGTACCGCTATCTTAGACATCCTGCTTATACAGGCATCGTCTTGACCTGTCTCGGCCTGGCGATACTGCTGAGAAACCCTGATGGGCTTTTGACTATACCGCTAATTTTTATGATTTATTCTATTCAGGCTGTAAGTGAAGAGAGGAACGATATGCTGAGAAGGTTTCCGCGGAAATACCAACCTTATAAGCAAAGTGTAGGAACGTTCGGCCCGATGTGGCTATGGGTCGTAGTACTTGTCACAGTCCTCGTTCTCGTGGGGTGTGCGACTACGCCGAAGCTAACCGCCGACGAGCGAAAAGAGGATATTCGATTCCTGGCCCGGTGGGCAAGGGATTACAGTCCGTTGGTTGAGCTTACGGAGAAGCACAAAGGTAATCCCAGCTATGAAGCCCTCTTGCCCCAATATCTGGAGTATGCGGAACAGGCCGAGAGCAACGAAGAATTCTATCGGGTGGTGCGCGGCTATTATGATTTGATCTGCTCGGCTGGCCATCGTTACCTGGTGGGGGCGAGCGAGTTGAAGTGGGCCTCAATGGCCATCATGGTGGGCATCATTGATATTGACATCAATCCTTGGACGAGCGGTGAAGCCCTGTATTGGCCGAGGCTTTCCGACACCCTCTCCCGCTGCGGGCATCCTCCTTTTGGTGTCGTCCTGAAGGACGCGCAGTACTTGCTCGAGGGCGACTGGCAGAGCGACGAAATCACAATACCTCAAGGTTCACAGATCGCGAAGGTCAACGGAATGGACTGTTCGTCTTATCAGGAGTTCCTGAAGGAAAAGACCTATCTGCGTTACGACGTTGTCTCCAGGGATTGGATACACAAGCTAATCGAAGAGCGTCTGTTGACCTACAGCGAGGGGCCTGGTTTCGAGGGATGGCAGATTGATTTCCTGCTGCCTGATGGATCTGCACGGAGCGCATATGTCCCCAAGCTCAAGGAGTGTCCCTATCAGAAGAAAGCCCGAGAGGAACGAACGATCGAGCCGAAAGCAAATTGCACGTGTATCGAACTGATGGAAGACGTGGGGTACATTAAGATAAAGTGTTTCAAGTTAGGGCAGCTTTCATCCGTATTCCACGGTATCTTCAAAAGGGACAGAAGGAAGATTAGGACATTCCTGGAGCAATCCACAGGCAAATACAAGAAGCTGATTATCGATATTCGCAGCAATCCCGGCGGAGTACCCAAGTATGGCTATGATAATCTCATGATACCTTTCTTGGATGAGCCAGTGACATATTCCGAAATCGCGGGGATAAGGAGAAAATACCGAGATAGTCTCAAGAAGTCGGTCCTAAAGACTCTCAGAACGCTGTGTTCGACTAAGAAAGAGCATGTGGTGAATGTAGAAGAGATCGATGCTCCCGAAGGTTTTGATCCAAATGACTGGGTATTCTACGAACTAACGCGTCGAATAGAGCCGCGCCATCGGTATAACTTCAGCGGTGACGTCTATGTCTTGACGAACGGGGGCACCTTCTCCGCAGCCGATGACTTTGCCAATGCCGTCAAACGAACCGGCTTTGCCAAACTCGTGGGCCAAAATACCGGCGGCGGCCATGCCGCATATATCGGGCCGCCTGCCATCAAGCTACCGGCCAGCGAAATGATATTTCGAGTGGAGACGGAAATCACCATCAACCCGGATGGCAGCGTGAACGAGATCGTTGGAACATCGCCCGACTTAGAACTTCCTACTGCCGATCGGCCCAAATCAATCACCAAAGAAGAGCTTCTCAAAGATGAATGGATTCAATACATAATCAACGAGTTGTAGGATTGCAGCAGAGGCCGCACTAATCCCAAATCTGCACGCCGAGCTCTTCGAATTGTGCGGCCGCGTTCAAGAAATGGGCTGTAATCCAGAACACCGTCCATTCTTCCACATAGTTGCCGCGGATTCCGGAAACGTTGTTGGCATCAAGTAGCTTTCTGAATTTGCCGTGTTGGGCGTAGTTGGTGTGGTGGGGCTGTTCGCCCTGGCTGCCATAGGGATCGATGAGCTGGCCACAGCTTCGGTACATCAGGATCGCGAGCTTCTTCAGCTCATCTCGGTCCAGGAACTGTCCCAGCCGGTATATGTCCGGAGCAATCAGCACGCCGTATACATCGATGTGCTGGTTCTGGACAGACACGGCGGTCCAGCCGCGAGTCTTGAATCCGTGATCGCGGAGACGACCCGCCGGCAGGTCAATGTCCCAGACCACCACATACGTCAGCGCAACGTCACAGGCATGCTCGGCCCACTTAAGGTATTTCTTGTCACCTGTCAGCTCATACAACGCTACAAATCCCTGCAGGGCTGCCATGGCGCCCTCTTTGTCTTCGCAGCTCGCATCCAAAGTGCCACCCCAATAAGGCTCGCGCATACTCACATGCCTGGATGCATACACATTGCCCGCCTTCTCCGCGGCCCGGCGATACCGCTCGGCGCCAAAAAGCTCGGAGGCCTTGCACAGTGGCGCGATGAAAAACGCCTGATTGGTCGATACCGGGTTCCAATCGTCCGAGAGGATCTTCTTTGCATGGAAGTCACACGCCTTGCGCAGGAATCGCTCCCAACGGGTCACATCCAGCCCGTTCTTTCTGCCCACGCGAATCGCGTTGGCGAAGTTCAGCATCGCCTGACCTTGAGAGAGCACTTCAGGTCGCCCCCTTTGAACCCATTCTTTCTGCTTGTAGTCGTACCACGTGTAGAAGCCCTGGTCGTAGAACTGCGCCGACGAAAGAAAGTCAAGGGACTTTCTTGCCATCTCCAGAGCCTTGGGGTCGCCGAACTTATCCGCCAGGACCTGCAGTGCATATCCGGGTGCGGCTGTCTGACCACACCAGCCGAAAACAAAATAGTCGCGGTCGGGATATTTCTTAAAGCCCGCGATGTCACCGTCTTGGTGCCAGCGAGTCTTGGCGAAGCGGTACTTGGCTTCGAGGATCTGCCGAAATGTCGGCATACCGTCGAGGGAATAGGGAGAGAAGACTTCCAGAGACGTTCGCGTGGGATGCTGAAATCCTGAGCCCTTCTCAGCTACCTCATAGGCCTCCAGGTAGAACGTCTTTTCAATGATTGCGCCGGCAGGCACATCGATGTACGCGCCATCGTACGGTACGAATCCTCGCTGGGCCGCCTTGATGACACTGCGTCTGCCGTTGGAGGCGCAAGGACCCGACATGAGCACGAACTCGGTCCCGCTCTCTTTGGCTGTAACTCCCATCGACCACCACTGGTCTTGCAGATTCCCGTACGGCACAGGTGAGGGCAAGCCATGCAACGCGGCTCCGGCTAAGCCCTTCTTGTCGGGCCACTCGATGCTAGCGTAGGGCATGGGATAGCGGTGCTCTTCGAAGATGGCTTCTTCTCCGGGCTTGCCGGAGTAGACGGGCACTCTCTTGCTCTTAGCGCCCGATGGGTTGCCGTAGTACAGGATGCCGGGCAGCAGGACGGCTGAACCTTTGCCCGGACACTGGAAGCGGACCGAAAGCGTAGTGCGCTTTGCAGTATCCGGCCCACTCCAGACAAATCGCCTGATACACTTCACGACGCGGCCTTCGGGTATGTAGGAGTCGGACAGACGCCACGTCCCTGCGGGGGTCTTCAGCTCGCCGCGCAGAATCGTCCAGTTTCCAACTCGCTCGATCTGTGTCGGGCCGGCGTGAACCCACGCAGTGGGCCAGCCGTCTTTCCAGTCGGTGGCAATCGACCATAGACCCTCGGCGGGGCCGGTCAGAAGAACCTCGCCGTCGCAGAGTATTTCTACTCGGTAATACTGACCGACTTGTTTTGCTCGAAGATCAGGAGTGCGGCCGTATACCGAACACTTGGATGATGCAAATGTCAGCACAACAATTATCGTCAGTCTGACTCTGAAATGATATTTCATCTTCAGTCTCCTATTCGAAGAAATGACCATTGCAAGTGAATTTTATCTGATGTCGCCTGATCCTTAAACTGCTCTCTGGACGATTCAAATGAAGAAGGGTTAATTCCTGCAACTGCCCCGCTCAGCCCTTTCCGTTCAGAGGCGGCTCGTGCAAACAGCACTCAGCACACTGTCGTTACTCCCACAACCCACGTTCAGGCCTGTGCACGGCTTGCTGGGTTTTTGCACGCCTGGATCGACATTGCGAACAGTCTCCCTATCTCAAGTGCCTGCGACAAGACGTGACCATCGCGGGCTCGAAACGTTAGTGATCTCAGTCTGGTTGAATCTTCCCGTCAAAGATGCTAATCACCCGCTGGGTGCGCTGGGCGATACTCTCATCGTGTGTCACCAGAATAACGGTCCGGCCTTCGGCGTGTAGCTGCTCGAAGAGCGCAAGAATCTCGGCCCCCGAGCGCGAGTCAAGATTGCCGGTCGGCTCATCGGCCAGCAGGATAGAGGGCCCATTCACCAGAGAGCGCGCGATTGCAACTCGCTGGCGTTCGCCGCCGGATAGCTCGTTGGGTAGGTGTCGCATGCGATGCCCCAAACCCACCTGCTCGAGAACACGCTCGGCCATAGTCCTGCGGTCAGCGGCGTTGACTCCTGCAAAGACCAGGGGAAGCTCGACGTTCTCACAGGCCGTCGCTCTGGGTAGCAAGTGGAAGCTCTGAAAGACAAAACCAATCCTGCTATTCCTAATCTCGGCGAGTTCATTAGGGTCCAGACCTTGTATGCCAACGCCATCAAGGTGATACGTCCCGGACGTAGGGGTGTCGAGGCAGCCCAGGATATGCATGATTGTAGACTTGCCCGATCCTGACGGGCCTAATATAGCAACAAACTCCCCCGCCCGGATTTGCAGATTCACTCCCCGCAGAGCCTGCACGTCGGTGTCCCCCATTGGATACACCTTGGTTACATCACGCAGTACCATGAATTGATTGTCATCCATGTTTGTCTACTCGTATCGCAAGGCTTCGACGGGATCAACGGAGGCAGCGCGACGTGCCGGGAAGAACCCGGCCGCCAGAGCGATCAACGCCAATACTGAAGAGACAGTCAGCGCCGTGACCGGCGAGAGCTCCGGCCGGCCGAGATACGCCAGCCCCTCTTGATCCATGGGAATTTGACGGATGAGCCATAGCACGGCCCATGAAACCAACAGCCCGATCACGCCACCGAGAAGCACGAGCGCGAAACCTTCGAGAAGGTATTGCCGCAGGATCTGCCTCGGCTTTGCTCCGACCGCCATCTTAATCCCGATCTGGCGCGTGCTGTCCTGGACCAGCACGAACATGATATTCGCCACACCCACGCCGGCCACTATGAGCGTCAGTGCCCCGATCAGGAACATAAACACCCGCATCCCAAAACCCACGTCATTGAGGATGTCGACAAGTTCTTGTGTATTGTAGACATTCCACACGCGAGAGTCGTTTGGGTCACACCCGTGCCGGGCGGCCAAAAGCGTCCTCACAGTAGCGTTCGTTTTCTGGCCGGTAGCTGGGTCTTTCGGTCGATAGAGAATCCCGCTGACGTGTCGCCATCCGATCAGGCTCTCGAAGGTCGAAGCAGGGATGAAGACCGCGCTCTTATCGAGCGTGAAATAGGAACTCAGCTGCAACTTGGGCCGCAGCACCCCGATGACTGTAAACGGCAGGTTCATGATTCGCACGGTCTGTCCGACCGCGGACGCCTCGCCAAAGAGCTTCTCTTTGATATCGTTACCCAAAAATGCGACCCGCCGGCGCTGGCGCATATCCAAGTCGTTGATGAAGCGTCCCCCTTCCTGCGGAAAACAGCTGCGCAGATCACGGTAAGCCGGTTCCACTCCCAACATCTGCACATTTATGACACGTCCCCTCCATGCTACCTCTCGAAACGGGGCGCCGAATTCGGCGCACACGAGTTCCGCTTCAGGCACCTTGTCGCGGATGAGCTGGCCATCCCGCCGGATGAAGCCAATCCACCTGCCCCTTGGATACCCGGCATAGGGTCGTGATGTCACACCCCCGGCTACACGGACTAAACCGTCGCCCTGTCCTTTCTGTCCCTTCAGAAGTGCTCGATGCACACTCTCTCCCAAGGCCGATAAGACCGTAATGCTCACGGTGCCCCAGACGATGCCGAAGAGAGTCAGGGCAATTCTGATTCTGTCTTGCTTGAGCTGTCGTATTAGGTGCGATACCGAACTCATAGGCCTCCAAACCCCAGAGAGCGGACGGGGTCCAGGGACGCCGCCCGCCTTGCGGGAAAATAACCGGCCAACAAACCGATTCCTCCGAGCAAGACCACGGTAACAAGGCAGACAATTGGAGACATCTCCGGGACGCCAAGCTCCTCGGGCACTGGCACAACGCCGAGAATGTATGTCAGGCCCCAGGAAATCAGCAAACCAGCCACACCACCGGCAGCCACAAGCACGAGGGCCTGTAACAAAAACTGCGTGAGGATGTGACGTCGCTTGGCACCTACGGCGATCTGGATTCCGATCTCACTGGTCTTCTGCCCGACGAGCAGATACATGATATTCGCCACGGCGATGCCGCCTACCAGCAACGTGAATACACCGCACAGCCCCAACAATGTGTTGAAGCCAAGGAAGAAGTAGAAGATAAACTTGTTTGTTTCAGATGCGTCCCAGAGAAATAGAGTCTCGGTATCGGCAGGATCGAATCCGCAGATTCGTGCCAAAACCTGATAGACTCTCCGCGTCACAAAGGCTTGCTGCCGGGGGTCCTTGGCGCGGTAGACAAAGTTGTTCACATCGCGCTGCCCGAAAACAGAGGTCATCGTGGAAGCGGGGATATAGGCGATTCGGTCGTCCGGCCCGCTGCCATAAGAGCTGCTTTGTAACTTGGGTTGCAACACGCCAATAACGATAAAGCCTGTACCCCGAATAAATACTGTTTCGCCAACCGCTTCGCCGTCACCGAAAAGCTCTTTCTTTATGCCGTCGCCGATAAAGATGACTCGCTGTCGCTGCTCAATATCCTTCTCGTTAAGAAAACGCCCGCCGGACTGCGGGTAGATATAACGCAGATTACCAAAACAAGGATAGACGCCCCCAACATAAGCCCGATCATTGCGACCGCCGTAAACCATCGGCTGATCCCACAAGCTGAGCTCAGGGCAGACCGCCTCAAGCTCGGGGATTTCGGAGGCCAGCTTCAGGACGTCGTCAACTCTCAGGCGAATTGGGCGGCCTTTCGGCAAGCCCTCAAATGGTAAACTGGTCTTCAGAGGCCAGGCTACGACTATACCATCTCCGACACCATGCAGACGTCGAGATTGGAAGCGCCTTAAGCCCACACCAAACGCAAGTAGTAGCACCACAGCCGCCGTTCCCCAGGTGATGCCAAGTAAGGCAAAGAAGGTACGCAGCTTCTGTGTCCGCAAGTCTCTGGCAAAAAGAACCAATGACGGCAGGAGCCTCATTATTCTATCTCCTCATAGGTCCGCTCAAGCACGCGGTCGCCCTCCTCCAACCCTGAGACAATTTCCGTCATCAATCCGTCACTCAATCCCGTCTTGACTTCCCTCGTTTCGGCACCTTCAGCTTTCTCCAGAACAACCTGGACAAAACCCACACCATTCCTTCGCTCGATGACCCGCTCAGGCAGAAGCAGGATATCCTCTTTCTTCTGAACCAGGATGTTGGCCGTGGCTGAGTATCCTGCCCGCAGCACGACGTCCTCGGCCTTTTCGAGAGAAAGGCGCACTTCGAAAACAGTGGCACTGTCCCTCTGTCGGGCCTTGAGGCTTATCTCTTCGAGTCTGCCCTTGAGCAGACAATTTGGCAATGCTCCCACCTGAATCCGGGCCTCCAGTCCTTCGGTAAGACGGCCCACGTCAATCTCATCGACCGTTCCTCGAAAAACAAGCGTATCCATGTCCGCCAGAACGCACAGGACTGTCCCGCCGCCCTGGGAACCCAAAGCATCCACCGGGTCACCCACGTTGACGCGCCGCTCGAGAATGTAACCCTCGATTGGAGAAGTCACCACAGAATCGATCACCTCATCGTCCATGATGACCTTTCCCTGCTTGAGCAGCGCAAGCTGTTCTTCCGCCCGTACCCGACCCAGGCGGGCCTGCTCGTACTGACGCTGCATCTCCTTCTCCCCCATCATCACACCCATCAGCCTCGCAGCCAGGTTCTCACCTTCCCTAAACTCGATGGCTCGTTCTTCATTCAATTTCGCTGCTTCCACACCCCGTTTGGCTGCCACCGAATCGAAGGGTGTGGGATTGGGCTTGATCTTCACAAGAGGCTCACCTGCCGCCACCTTCTCGCCCATGCGCCTGAAGACCTGGCTGACGATGCCAGAGATCTGAGGCTTCACCGTTACCTCAAATTCCGGGCCGATCGTACCGGTGGCCACGGCCTGCTTTTCAATGGCTCCGCGGGTGACTTCGACCCAACGGATATCCGGCTGCCCACTACCACGAAGACATTTGAGCGCGGCGACAATCACTACGGCGATCGCTGCTAAGACAAGAAGCCATTTCCAAACTCTCATAAGTCACTTACCTCCCTGAAAGAGTTCAGTGTTCGAGAAGAAGAAATGAGAAAGACATTCCTTCTTTCCAAAGTACGTTTAACGTGTAATGCTATCCAGCGGACATACCTATGTCAAACAACCTTCGAATCCGCATGCGCCAAGGACTTTAATTCGCCCATTGCGGCCACAAGAACGTTCCAGAACATACTTCTCTCTTTCCACCGTTTCGTTACCAGTGTATTACAATTGTGTTACACGGGAAGGTTTCTGTTAGTCTCCTATTACGGAGGAGCACAGCAGCAGAGAACTAAAATAACAAGACAGACCGACGACCGACTGGGAAAGCCGGCAATTCGCTTATGGCGTGAAAGAAGATGCGGTAGAATGGGCTGCATCTCGCAAGGTGAATGGAGATTATGGTTACGAAGACACGATTTCACTTGATTGTGGTGGTGGCCGGCGCTCGGCTGCGCACAGGTCAATCTGCACGAAGAGCAGTTTACAAGCCCGCGTGGCTCTCGAAAGAATTGATCCCAACTGGAACCGAACAGTAAAACCCGAATGACTATTGGCGTAGTGTTGTGACCTAACCTGGGAATTATAGGGGTGGGCTACATTTTTCGATGAGTTGTGCTGGCTAATGATAGGTTTTGATGGAGGACCCCCGGGTGACCTGAATTACTGCGGAGCTTTGGGACGCAGACATCGGCTGGAATTCAGCTGATTGAGGAATTGGCCGACCAGTACTTCCTCGAAACCCTTGATTACATTGGACGGTTGGGAGTCGACCGGGAATTGGTGAGGGCAGGATGACACCATAGTCAAGAAGCGCTTGTGCCGCAGTATCTCATTGTCCGGGGCTAGGTATTCCCGCCTGCCAGTTGGCTACGTCGTTGCCGTAGTCGCTCGGGACTTTGCGGTTTAGGCTCTGGCCGCCGCCGTCGGCAGCACTCGGCCAGGGATCGGTACCTATCGGATGAGAACCGTCGCTGTAGTTCACTCTGTCGATCCGGATATACTGACGCACACCTGCCGTATCGATGTCACCCGGCATGCCGATTTCCAGCTTCTCTCCCCCATTGTCGAGCCTGCCGTCGTCATATTCGAAAACCTGAACTCCGGAGGGCGTGCTGCCGTATCTCAAGGTAAATGCTGCCAAGTCCTTCACGGCCAGCACATACCCGCCGGCGGGCACGGTCACGACCGGATTGGTCGGGAACGTAAGCTCGATACCATCGGTGAACTTCCACGGCTGGGCTGTTACATAGTCGTACAGCACGACCGAAGAGCCACTAATGTTGAGCATCTCGATGTATTCTTCGTCTTGATCGCCGGACTCCGAGTTGTACATGATCTCAGTTATTACGATGGGCCCGACCTTTGGATAAGCATTAGTGAAGCCTGGGGTATTGGCGCTCATAGCGACAAAATTATATGTACCGCCGCTCTTTTTGTACCGGCCAAACGCTATCCCGGTCGCTGAAGCGCCAAAGGTTTCCTCCTCGCTATAGCCGGTCAACACGCCATCGCGGCCGGAGTGCAAATACAAGGTCTCACCATTCTCGCTTAAGGCGAACGGAACATGACAGCCGGGATCGGCTATGTTGCCGAAGTGCAGATTCTCATAGAAAACAACGTAATCGCATGGGTCGATCCACGTCCCGTCGGCTATCTCGTATTTCATAAAATCCACGTTGTCGTCACTGAGGAACCAGCCGCCAATGTGAATCGGGCTGCCGGTAGTATTGTGCAACTCTATCCAGTCGGAGGCCTGGGCGTGTGAATGCGCCAGAAGCTCGTTAATCTTCACGCTACCCAGTGCAGGAACGTCTCCGCTGTCATCCCACCCGGGCGAGCCGCCGATATTGCCGCTCGGACGCCACCCAGCTTTGTTGTCCCACGAGTTCGGATCAGTTGCGGCGGGGTCTTTGATCGTCAGCGAGAAACCCAGTCCATCCGTGAGATCGTAACAGCCGTCCTCGTACCTAAAGTTGTGGATGACCGTGCCCGCTGCATCGGCCAGCTTAATACGCTCGCCATTGTTTTGGAGGCTGCCGGTATACTGACCGGCGGTGATACCGGATAGGCCTGGATACTGGGCCTCGAAAGCTGCCTGGTCCTGTACCACCAGCACATACTCGCCTTCGCCAAGCTCCCAGCGAGGGAAGGTGAAATCGACACCGTTGGTGAATCGGACAAGATTCAGGTCTATTAACTCCGTCCCAATATTCTTCAGCTCGATAAACTCCTCGTTGGGATCGTCCGGGTCGCCCGTATCCGGCGGATGGTACATGATCTCGGTTATCCGCAGGCTCTCCGCCACCGGGCCGACCGCATAGATCGTCTCGTTGAGTGCACTCCACTCGGTTCCTCTGAGCACTCGTGCCTTGATATGGGTGCTCTCGTAAAGTTGTACCGGCGCAGAGTATTCGATGGCGCTGTCTGATATGAGTTCGGATGTTGCTGTGCTCTGGCCTGCGACGAGCTCCGCCGATATGAGAAAATCTGAACTACGCTGAGATGTGTTCAGGCCGTGAATAGCCAGGAGGTTGTCACCCGGCTGCAACAGGCCGAGATCATCGGTGACGTTGAAACTGTCAAGATTTGCAGGGTCACCATGTGAGCCGGCGGCGATTGAGTTCCACTGGGGAGTGGAGGTTGGCGGATTTGCCTCTTCGATCTTGCCGCCGTTGAGATAGGCGATAAAGCCATCGTCGTAACGAACCTTCAGGACCATGGAATTGAAGGTTGCGAGCTTGCCTGCATCCACAGTGAAGGGAATTCGGATGTAGCAGCTTGCGTTGCCGAGGTACATCTCGGCCCGAACATCGATGCTTATGAGGGATTGGTAACCGGAGCCGGTTTCGTAGCCGACGCCGCCGGGCGCCCCGCTTGCGCACGTCCAGCCGGACTCGTCAAAATCCAGATCAGTTCTCCAGCCGGTTCCAATGTCGCCGCTCGGCACCAGCGCACACTTCCGGGTGTGTTCGCTCACCAGCGTGGTGCCCGTGAAGTCAACAACTGCCGGCATACGGACATCGTTGCCGTCGATTGCGTAATAGATTTTGCCGGATGGACTGGTCATGGTGAGCACGTCACCAGGTGAGACATGACCGCCATGTTGATACGCTCCATTGATATGTAACGCCGGGGGATCAAAGTCGGGATAGAGGTTTGTGGCGCGCAGGACGTTGATAAGGGCGTAGGAGTTGGCCAAGTCGTGAATTGCCGGGATATAGTTATTGATGACGTTGTCTCGCTCGATGACCCAGGAATCCTCGCGGGTAAAGTAGTAGTCGGGACCATGAGGGGCCGGCGGGTACAGGTTGTGGTTGATGTCGTCAAGGGGACTGGGCTGGCGGATCGTGTTGCCGTAGGGAGTGCTCATCTGGGTGTCACCCCAACGGGCGGACTCGGCGACGATGGCCTTGTCGATCCAGTTGGCGATTTTGAGATAACGGCCCTGAGAGGCATTCGAGCTGAGGGCTCCGTCATTGTAGCAATGCTTGTACACGCGGTCGGTGAAGAGAAGACGGAACTCCTCACTGGTACGCATCTTCTGGAAGACACTCCCTGCTCCGCCGCTGCTGCCGATGCGTGAGGCGGCGCGGCCGTGGTAGTCCAGAACAATCTCCTGGTCCCAAACGAAGAAGCGGAATCTGCCATCGCCGCTGACGGCGTTGGCGGCGGCATAGCCGTTGTGGTGCGGCCAGTCCTCGGCGTCGGCGTAAAAGTGCAGAAGCATATAATCGGCGAAGTTCTCCACATCGAGGTAGTCCTTCATTTGGGCGTATCCGCCGGAGGTGGCCGGATTGATGGACATCATGGCGTTCCAACGGCCACCCGGACTGGAGAGGTCTTCGTTGATTTCCCAATCCTCGGGTTCACCTCCGAGACGGTCGGCGAGCAATTCCTCACGAAAACGTTCGGTGAGGTTGTGGATACCGAAGTAGAGACCGTTCACATAAAGGTGCACGAAGTTGCCATGGTTCGAGGGTTGGCCCATGTCGCCGAGGCTTTCCTTCATCCAAACGTCGCGGATGTACTGCGAGTCATTCGGGCGGTAGCGGCTCTCGCCCCAGGAGACGAGGCCCCATGAATCAGTGAAGCTGGCGCGGAGGACGAGCTGGTTGAATTCTTCCACGTCGGATTCGGGGAAGAGGGGGTACCTGAGCTTGGGGGTCCCGTATAGTGAGCTGAAGGTCAGGCGGAGGGAATGCTTCTGCATCCGATATGGGCGGCGGCTGGCATTGCCGTGGACTTCGATTTCACAGTCGTGCTGAAAGCCCTCGGTGCCGTCGGGGAGGATATACTCGACCGAGCATTTGCGCTCCCAGCGGCTTTGGGAGTTGGAGTAGATGCCGGTCGCGTCACTGATGAAGTCGTCGGGGAGCATCGAGATCGACACCGTGGGGATATCGAGGAGGGCATCACGGATAGAGTAGCCCGGAAGGGTACTGTTAACAACTCGCGGGTCCATCTCGTAATCGGCCGGGACGACGGCTCCGGCATCCGAGCTGTAACCCCAGTCGCTTGGCCAGCCGGGTGGATTGGCGGGTTGTTTGGCGACGTCGTCGACGAAGATATAGGTGTGTGTTGTCACATCCCCTAATCTGTAGCCGGGCTTGATCGCGACGGACCGCACGTGCGTTGTCGTCGTAATGGGGATGGGCGTATCGGGATCATACATCGTGCCGTACTGTTCGGTAGGCTCCGACCCATCCAAGGTATATCGAATGAAAGCACCCGGCGTGTCACAGGAAATCCGCAAGAGAAACGGCTCATCGTAGAATCCCCGCGAATGGCTGTGGGAAGTCTTGGCCGTATAACCAAGGAATGCCTGTTTGTTTGCCTGTCCCGGAGTCGGCACGGCGAAATAGCGGAACACGGTATGCCACATGCCGCAGGAGATGTCGGTTTCCTGAGGGGGAAATGAAGGCGCGAACTGGTGTACGGCTGCTCCGCCGGGATTGACAAGAGCGAGGTATTCTCCCTGTCGGTCGAGGGCGAAATTGGTGTGCAGATATCCCCTGCTGTCGACATAGTCGTCGGCTGCCTGGCCCGAGGCGAAAACGACCAGGTATCCCTCGGCGGGCACGACAGCCGTGGCAGGGAAGGTCCATTTGCGCAGATTGCCCGCATCGTCTGTTAGATGCCAGCCGTTGAGGGACACTGGTTTGGCGTCGGGGTTATACAATTCGATCCAGTCGGACGTGTTTCCATCGCCGTCGGTCAGACTCTTGACGTTGGAAGCGACGAACTCATTGATCACCACTCTTGTCGTTGTCACAAGCCAGTTCCAAGACAACAGGGCAAAGTCATCGCCCGTGACGCTCCCACTGTAATCCAGGTCTGCACAGTGCGGCCCGTCGAGGCAGACGGGAGAGTCGAGCCACTGGTCCGCAAGGATGCGAAGATCCCGCAAGTCAACGATTTCGTTGCGGTCGATGTCTCCGTAGAAAGGTTTGATGACCTCTGCGGTGACGAGAAACTCGCCAATCTTTCCGTCCTCGGCGCCGAGCCCGACGGGGCCGTCCGAAACCTGCAGCAGCAATTCATAGGTCCCGGCCTGGGTGAAGGTGACTGTTGGGTCTTCCACGTCCGCCGATACAGGATCTATTCCCACCGGCGCGGGGCCACTCTGCTGCGACCACTGGTACTGCAGTTCGTATGATGTGCCCGTTTCAGGCTGGTCGGGATCACAACCCTCGAGATAGGGCAACCCGTCGTCGACCACAGTGACGTCGATGACGGTCGGCTCGCCGATAAAGACAGAGAGGGTGTCCGGTCCTTGAACGGCTGGCGGTGAGTTATAGCAGGGGTCATTAACTGCCAGGACCAGACCGTTCATGACAAAGAGGGCGACAGAGACGGGATTGGTGCCGGAGGTCAGGTCAAATACCACGGTAATGTCACTCGTTCCGTTCGAGGCAATTGTCGTGGCCAATTTTGTGACGTTCTCGAAACCGTCGACCCGGCCGACCGCACCCTGTTCGGAATGCGAAATATCGATGCCTCTGATCTTGGTTGAACCGAGCGCATCGTGGACCGTCGCATTGAAACTGCCGGTCTGGTCGTCGGTGTCGTGGTGATAGGAAATCCAGTTGAACGTACCCGCAGGTAGCCCCTGTATGGTCAACGTCATCGGATCACCGGGCTGGCGGTTATCCGTCCCTATCCAATCATTGAGTAGATCGGCGTGGGCGCCCGTGTAACCATTCCTGCCACTGGAGCTACGGTCGATCATCTGCATGCACTGGGGCGTCGCGCCTGCGGCCCAACTCGGCGTCAGGGTAATCCTGGTGCCGAAGGCGCTGTAGCTCTGGGAGGTAAAGGTTGCGGCCTGCTCGTGGTCTGCGAAGTACCCTTCATAGCCGGCCTCTACCGGGTCTCCAGTTTGTGTAAAGTCAATCCGTAAGGCAGCGGAATCACCCCCGGCGGCATTCTCAGCCGGAACAAACAGTGACAGAGACATAAGACCAAATATGATCGTTGCGTGCTTCACGTTCACTTGCCGGCCGCAGATGAGCCAGCTCCAAAACTCTCAAGAAACCCGGGATTCCGTTCCTGAGCAGATTCTACCGCTTCTCCTGAACCGTCTCGGTATCCTCAAGCAACCTCCATCCAAGGTGATTATTCTCACGCATGTAAGTCATTTGAACCGAGCTTGCCCGTTCGACTTCGCAGATGGTGCTTGTGCACGAAAACTGCCCTATTATGGCAGAGTAAGCCGCCAAACTCCAGTAGCACTGCCCGCCCTTGCGACCAGCCGAGCGGCCAATAAGGCCCGACGTGCCGTCAAATCTCCCTATCACCTACACGAGATGAGGATTCTTTTTATGATAAAATGAGGTTCCATTCGCGGCATCGTTGGAGTATAATTGAACCGTATTGTAGGGCATTGCGTCTGCAGACGTTTGTCCTGCATCCACTCGTGAGGAGAGCAGGGCGCGGCCCCGTTGCCTACTACAAAGAGCAAGGCTATGAAAACGAAAGCTTTTACCCTGATCGAGTTGCTGGTGGTGATCGCGATTATCGCGATTTTGATGGCCGTCATTATGCCGGCACTGAGCTTGGCTAAGCGAAAGGCAGGCTCGGTGGTGTGTCTGAGCAACACCAAGAATCTTGCGTTGGGTTGGTACGTGTACATGGGAGATAATGACGGTCGCATCATGAGCTCCGAGGACAATGGCACCGAGCCGGGCGGTGCGTACGTCGGCTGGTGCGGAGTGCCTCGCGGCGCGAGCGGCAACCTGCTCAGCAACACCCAAACAGATCCTGCGGTGACAAAGGAGGATGAGATCCGGGGAATTAAAGTGGGTGTTTTATACCCATATGTTAGAGACGCGGACATTTATCACTGTCCTGCCGACAATGTCCGCAAGAGCATTTATGACGGAACCACGGTTTTTGTCTCTTACGGTGTCCCCATGTGTTTGTATGGACATCCAGACCCGAGCGATCCCCAATACAACATGCAGATCAGGAGGTTCGACGAGATTACTTCGCCGTCGACCCGTTATGTGTTTGTGGAGTCCGGCGAAACACGCAATTGGAATTCAAGCCATCATTTTGCATTCGGAGCCCCCGAGTATACGGGAGTGAACGAGTGGGGCTGGTGGGGACCGATGGCAGTCAACCACGGTGACAGCAGTATCCTGGGGTTCTGCGACGGTCATTCGGAGGTGCGGAAATGGCGAGATCGCTTCACCATCGAGCGCGTGGATAAGTTGATCAATCAAGGGGTGACGCTGTACGGCATCGAATATCCCCCCGATAACCAGACACTGGATATTGAGTATATGGCCGACGGCTGGGCATATCGCCACATGGACGCCAGATGAGCAGGCAACACGGTTGGCCGAGAATTCTTGCCGCGGGAATATGATCACTTGGCGCCACAATAGCGGGTACATCATCGCCCTTTTTACGTATTCAGGCCGAAAAACGCGGTTTCTGGCCCAAATTCGAAGGGGGCAGCCCCAAAATTTACTTGACCAAAGTCCGAAATTCTGGTGCGGTAAAGGCGGTCGCGGATACTATTGAGGCCGCTTGGTGACCGGTCTCAATGGAATCGTGGCGAAGCAGCAAGCTGAAATTGTCGGAGTGATTTGGGGGATGTAAAAGTCCATTTTGGAGGATGTGATTGATGAAAAAGGTTATCTGTTTGGCTGTGGCAGCGGGTTGTTGATGGCAACTTCTGCCTCAGCCGGTATTGTCTTACAGGTAGATTTTAACTCGAATCAGGATAGTGGTGGTGATTCAAGCACTGCCGGTGATCCAAGCCTCTTTGTGGCCAACCACAATCAACCCGGTTGGTCGTCTTATCATGCGGATCATGAAGTGACTGCTGAATTTGGCACGGCCAATTACGGCGGAATCACTGTGACTCCCGCCTGGCCAAATACGACGGACAACCGCGTTCAGCAGTCGATCGACCGGAGTGCCACTTATGACGCTAGCTGGGACAACGCCGCAGGGGATATCGACCTGGTCACCGACTTCATAGGCATTGATACACGCACCGGTAATGGTGGCAACGGTGACTGGGACGGCGTCTCAGGCACACCCACTTATATGACACTCGCACTCGGTGGGTTAGCCGCTGGCGATTACGACTGGACATCGTTCCATCACGACACCGAGCATGTTCACGGCCCATTCGCAGTCTGGCTTTCAACAGATGGCGGCGGAACTTTCGCACAGCTGGCCGATGGTCTTATGACCGATGGAACCACGGGCGGCACCCCCGACTCTGGCGATGATGCACTGGAAGGTGGTCCTGATCCGTACTTGCTTCCTTCAACGTATCGCATGTCGTTTGCTGCAAATGGCACTGATGATGTTGTGTTGCGTTGGGCGCCCTACTCAGATGCAGCAGGTGTTCACCGCCAAATCTGGGGTATGAATGGCTTCGAGCTTGTTCCCGAGCCGGCGACAATTGCGTTGTTGGGCCTCGGTGGACTGCTTCTTAGACGTCGTCGTTCGTAGTACAGGCCTTGATCAGGGGTGACTGGAGTTGGATCGACCGTTCTCCACCAGGTCGGTTCGACACGCAACGGATGTTGGAGTTGCTACTATGCGCTGTGCGCGCTGTGCACAGACGCACAGTTGGATTGTCTGGACTTCTGAACATTAGGACAGGGTGAAGCAGACGGCCGAAAAAGGTTCGGTACGTTTCACCCTTTTTCCATTTGCAATTAAAGGATCTCTGGCAAAGCGAATTGCCACCCAGGAGTCATCTGGGCAGTTGACGCGGTGGGGCCTTGCAGAAACGTTCGTGTTTCACAACAAGAACAGGAGGACGTAAAGATGTTCCGAAGACTATTCGTAGTGGTCGTTATGATGGCAAGCACTGCCTCAGCCGGTATCGTCTTAAGAGTAGATTTTAGCTCTCTCACTCAGGATGGCGGGCCCTACAACCAGGAAGGTTGGCAAGCATATTCTGCAGGACATGAAGTTCCTGCTGACTTCATCACCGCCGATTACGGCGGAATCACGGTGACTCCAGCCTGGCCAAATACCACAGACAACCGCGTACAGCAGTCAATTGACCGCGGTGCCGCTAATGATGCTACCTGGAACGATGATGCAGGTGATATTGACCTCGTCACCGACTGGATCGGCATCGATACGCGCACTGGCAATGGTGGTCACGGCAACTGGGATGGCACCACAGGCACCCCCACTTATATGACACTGACTCTCGGTGGGTTACCCGCTGGCGTCCATGCGTGGACGTCATTCCATCACGATACCAAACATTGTCACGGCCCATTCGCAGTCTGGCTTTCGACAGATGGCGGCGCGACTTTCGTTCCACTCGCCGATGGTCTTATGACTGATGGAACCGCAGGCGGCACCCCCGATTCCGGCGCAACAGAAGGTGGTCCTGACGCATACTCACTTCCTTCAACCTATCGCACGTCAATTACTGCCAATGGGACAGATGATGTTGTCTTTCGTTTTGCGCCCTACTCAGATGCCGCAGGTGTTCACCGCCAAATCTGGGGTATGAATGGCTTCGAGCTCGAGACGATCGTCTCAAGCGAAGCGACACAACCGAGCCCAGGTAACGGAGCACCGGACGTGCCACGAGACGGTACGGTTCTTAGCTGGCAACCCGGCGAGACCGCGGACAAGCATGATGTATATTTCGGCACCGATTTCGACGATGTCAACGACGCCAGTGTGACCTCCGATCCGGCCGGTGTCTACAAAGGTCGGCAAGACCAGGCCAGCTATCCGCTGGGCCGCTTGAAATTTGGCGAGACGTACTATTGGCGAATCGATTCAGTCGAACTGGGAGGCACGACCATACACGAGGGTGTCGTCTGGAGCTTCACGGCTGAACCGGCTGGCTATCCCGTGGCCGCCGCAGACATCACGGTCACCGCCTCCAGCGAGACCACCGGTTTCGAGGCTGTGAATACCGTCAACGAATCCGGGCTGGATGAAGCCGGCAAGGTGCACTCGACAGTGATGGAGGACATGTGGCTAAGCACCGGTGCCGACACCGACGCGGTTTGGATCCAGTACGAGTTCGATAAAGTGTACAAGCTGTATCAGATGCTGGTGTGGAATCACAACTCGGTCCTTGAGCCTACTATCGGTTTCGGGATCAAGGACGCCACCGTAGCCTATTCGACCGATGCCGTCGAGTGGTCGACGTTTGATACCTAGTTCGCGGACGCTCCCGGGGCGGCCGGATATGAAGCCAACACCGCGGTCGACCTTGATGGTGCGATGGCCAAGTACGTCAAGATCACAGCTCGCAGCAACTGGAAAGATGCGGCCCAGTACGGGCTCAGTGAGGTCCGCTTCCTCTACACGCCGGTCTGGGCAAGAGAACCTGATCCGGCTCCAGCGGCCACGGATGTGGACGTGGATAATGTGACTCTTAGCTGGCGAGCCGGAAGAGAGGCCGCCCTTCACAAACTGTACTTGAGCACAAGCAGGAGGGCCGTCGAAGATGGTACTGCTCCGGTGCAAACCGTATCTCAGACCAGCTACGACACGGGAGAGGTTCAATTGGGCCAAACTTACTACTGGAAGATCATCGAGGCCAACGATGCCGAGACTCCCACCAGCTGGGAAGGTGATGTCTGGGACTTCAGCACGCGACAGTATCTCGTCGTGGATAACTTCGAGAGCTACAACGATGACTACGAGAACTTCAACCGTATTTTCCAGGTCTGGATTGACGGGGTCGGATACACGCAACCGGAACCCGGCCGTCTCGGAAATGGCTCGGGAGCCCTTGTGGGAACCGATGAGGCGCCCTGGGTGGAGCAGACTATAGTGCACTCGGGTAGGCAGTCCATGCCGCTCACCTACAACAACACGGCCACTCCGTTCTACTCTGAGGCCACACGTACATTTGACAGTACCGAGGATTGGGCCAAGAGCGGGATTCGGGCCTTAACACTGTGGTTCTATGGCGATCCGAACAACAAAGTCACCGACCAGATGTATGTGAAGATCAACGGATCCAAGGTGCCATACGACGGCGATGTGTACAGTATAACGCGGACCGCGTGGAAAGAGTGGAATGTCAACCTCGGAGCTTTCGCCGGCGTTGACTTTGGCAATGTCACTGAGGTGAGTGTCGGCCTTGAGCGCACGGGAGTAGTTGGTGGTTCGGGAATAGTTTACTTTGACGATATGAGGCTCAATCCGGCCAGATGCCTTCCTTCACTTCTGAAACCGGATGCCGATCTTAACAGCGACTGCGAAGTCGACCTCGCAGACTTTGAGATCATGGCTAACCAGTGGCGAACCAGCGGCCATTTGGTCACACCGGAGCAACCCAGCACCGCTTCTCTGGTCGCCCACTATGAGTTTGAAGGCACCGCCAATGACAGCGCCGGGACCAACAACGGCGTTACAACCGGTGGGCCCACTTACGTAGAAGGTGTAGTCGGCCAAGCAATTAACTTCGATGGCTTTAACGACTATATGTTCGCCGTCGGCCCCTTCGAACTGCCGGAGTATACGATGACTACGTGGTTCCGGTCTGACGGTGGGACGGGTAACAGAGACCTCTTGTCGGCCTATTCTCCCGGAGTACTGCACGGTATTCTCTTGGAGCTCCAGGGGGCGGGCACCCTGCGCTTCCTGCACCGATGTCCATTGGGCAGCAACGCGGCAGAGGATAATAGTAATGTCTATAGCAGTGGGACGTATGACGACGGAGATTGGCATCACGCAGGCATGGTCATGTCGGGCACGGAGATCACGCTCTACGTGGACGGCGAAAACGAAGGCTCGGTGCCCGCCGCTTCTGCGTTCGGTCCGGCTGACGCCCTTGGGCTGGCCATCGGCATTCTCGATAATGAGCGAACGCCTGCTCGGCTTTTCGTCGGCCCCATGGACGACGTTCGCGTCTACGCTGGGGCACTGTCGCACGCCGAGGTCGCGAGGCTTGCCGGCAGGACCGAGCCGTTCAGTGTGTCGTTCGATCTGAATGTATATGGTTCCGTCGGCTTCGAGGATATTGAGGCTCTGGCAGATGAATGGCTGGATGAGCAGCTATGGCCTGCGCCGTAGAGTCTCGCAACGAGGCTAAATGATTAGCCGACGATAACGTACCAACCCGGGGCCTGTGCTGATTAGGCATGGGCCCCTGTCGTTTGCGCTTCGGCCCACCGATGACGGGAGGTTGCGCGGTCTTTGTGTGTGGTATAAGAATGTGTGACCCGCCGCAATTCCTGGCCCACCTGCAATGGGGCTTTCTTGTCCAGCCGGCCCGGTTGTATGCCTTGCCGGCGGGCAGGGATATGGCCGGCGAACTTGGCCTTGTTTGGCTTTGAATTGGCTTTGTTTTTCCGGCCTCCAAAGACACCTCCCATTTTCATAATCCCTTGCTAAGGATGAGTTTACCCACATTTGGGCCTCACGCAAATTGGCTTTGTTCTGCAAAAAAGCCTCTGCAATTGCGCGCCGATCCGGCACTCGCGGGCTCTGTCTTCTGCCTCTCGTCTTTTCCTTCTGTCTTCTATCTACTACCATTTCAGCATATTTGTTTTATAAGCATCTTACGAGCGACGAGCTGGATGTCAAGAAGAATTTTGTTTCGACCAGACCAAAAAGGCCCAGCTCAAAACGCCAACCCAGGACTCAAAACTGAATTGCTGCCCCACGCCGGCACGATTACGCCCCCAGTTCACCCCCCCCCACGCCAAAATCGAAAATAGTCAATTTTCGTTGGACTGTCACTGCCCACGCGCTATAATCGCGTCTGGATCAACGTCGACTTCTGATTGTTTGCCGAAGTCAGACTTCCGGGTTTGCCGTTGCAGATACCTTGCATGTTCTGGTACCCGAATGTAGGGAGCTGCCACCGTGAGCGAAATCGTGCTGAAGCTGGACCGCCGAAGGCTGAAGTTGCTGTGGGACTCAATAGCCGAAAGCAGGGAGCTAAAGGAAAAGGATTTTGCGGCGTTCGCAGAGTGGGCCAAGACCTATCTCGGCATTCTGGATCGCGGCAACGCTCCGGACGAACTTCTCAAGCTCGGCCAGCAAATATACCGCTGGCTCGATGACGATCAGAGCTGGCTGGAGAGGATAAAGGAGTCCACCGTCGCCCCCCTGGTTCTGGAATTCACCACTCGCCCCCGGCCCGATGAGCAGGAGAGAACCTTTCTGCAAGTTCCGTGGGAGTTGCTGGCGGACGAGGCCAGCCACTGGGCCACGAGGTCCGACCTGCAGTTTGTTTCCGTTCGACGTCTCGGTCCACGCAAAGACCCCAGAGCCCCGTCGGGGTATCGGCTGTGCACGGTGTTTGTGGCGGCCACCCCGCGTCAAGAGCGCAAGCTGGCCTTCGAGGCCGAAGAGACGGCGATTCTAAGTGCCACCGGCACGATAGAGATGGACCTGATCGTAGAGGAGAGCGGCACACTCGAACAGCTGGAGGATACCCTGGCCTTTGAGGGAAACGTCGATGTGATTCACCTCTCGTGTCACGGTACCGCCGAACCCGAGCCGACTCTGGCGCTGGAAGATGAATTGGGCAGCAGCAAGTCTACCGGCGTTGAGGATCTTTCGCGGCGTCTTAGCGTGCATAGACCGCAGCTGTTGTTTGTTTCGGTATGTGAGACCGCCGGGCCGGACCGGTTACTCAACTCACTGTCCTCTTCGCTGATTCAGCACGGAATACCTGCGGTCCTCGGCTGGGCCGGGCCCGTGCGGGACGGTGCCGCAACCCTTTTCGCCAAGGGCTTGTATAATCGTCTCTCGCGGGGCGAAACGCTGCGTCAGGCTGCCGGTGGCGCTCGCCTGGATTTGCTTGCGGCCGAGCAGGAAAGAAAACTTTCTCCGAGTTCCTGCGGCAACTGGCATCTGGCGCGTCTGTACTTGGGTTCCGAGGGCGGCGGCGTGCTGAGCAAGAGCAGGCTTGCCCGGCGCCGTGACGTCGAAATCATCCCCAAGGTCTTTCTGGACCAAAAGAACCACCAGGTTCCGGTGGCAGGCCTGCACGAGTTTGTGGGCCGGCGCCGGCCCATCCAGACCATCCTGAGGGCATTTCGGGAGGGCGAACACAGCGGGGCTTACATCCACGGTCTCGGAGGGCAAGGCAAGTCCAGCCTAGCGGCGCGGATTGCCCAGCGGATGTCGAACTACGAAACCATTGTCCTGCACGGCCGTTACGATGCAGGGACCATCCTGGACGCGCTGGGGTCCACCAGCGGCCGCAAGGAGCTGCAGGATGCTGTTGCAGCAGCCCGCAGGCAAGTCGAGGACAAACCGGAGCGACTAGGCGCCATCCTTCAAGACCTGCTTGAGAACCATTTCAAGGATTGGGTCCCGGACGACAAAGGGGTAACTGTCCGGCAACCTGTGTTGCTTGTCTTCGATGATTTTGAGCAGTGTCTTGAAGAGCGTCCAGATGGCCCGCATCGAGTGGCTCCCGAATTGGTACCCGCCGTTCGCGGCGTTCTACTGGCCTTTCGCAACGCCGACACGCGGTCGCGGCTGCTGTTCACGAGCCGACACGCGTTTAGCCTGAACGAAGACGGCAAGAACCTGGCCGATGACTTGTTGGATGTACAGCTTCGGCCGATGGAGACGTACGAATCGAAGAAGCAAGCCGGTGCCAAGCAGCGCGCCCGAAAGGTAACGGCCGAGCCTTCGCGCACCGAACGTGTGATCCGGTCCGGGCTGGGCAATCCGGGCCTGCAGGATTTGCTCTTTTCGATGGCGCTGGAGAATCCGGAGCGTTGTGACGAGGTGCTGACGGAGCTTGAGCAGTTCATTGATGCGGGCGAGCCACCAGACGAAGCGGAGTTGCCGGAGTTCCTGACGAACCTTGTCGTCGAGCGCCTGATCGGCCTGCTTTCGGCCGGGGAGCGGGAACTGCTTCGAGTCTCCACTGTGTTCGAGCTGCCGGTCCCCTTGACGGTTTTTGAGCCGGTATGTCCGGCAACGGGATTGGGCCAAGCAAGAGAGGCTGTGGAGAGGTTGTTGGGCCTGGGATTGTGGGACCTTCACGAGGATATCGTAGAGGCCGGTGCCGCAGCAGTTGCGGCGCATCCGCTGGTGCGTCCGTTGTCCGGTTCGCTGGGCGAACAGGAGCAGAGAGTCGTGTTGGACAGTGTGCTTACCCGTCTCTACGAGGCGTGGGGTGGCGATGACGGCGAGCGGCGGCCGCGTGCCGCCGATTTCGAGCTGGCCCGATTGGCGGCGATTGCCCCGCAACCCGATATCTTCCGCAACATAACAGATAGCGCACCGCAGTGGCTGCAAAATAGAACCGAATTCCGGAAGGGAGCGGCCCCGGGTAGGCGTGAAGTCGAGGTCCTCGATGGCTCGGGTCAAAGTGTGTCGTCGGACCTGTTGCCGACAACGGGCGAGCTACGTGAGGAAGCAGATCGGGTAGAGGTGGCACGCGACTATTTCCAGAGGGCAATCGAGGTTCTGGAGACCGCCCGCCAACAGGGCGAAGAGGTCGATCCGGAGGAACTCGGTGCGACTTTGATTGCGCAGGGGCACCGCCTGGCCCAGGAAGGTAGACCCGACGAGGCCATGATGCTCCATGGGGAGGAACTTAGCATCTGCGAGCAGTTGGACGATGCCCGCGCGCGTGCGGTGACCTTAGGTGACATCGCCCGCATCTTAGTTGACAAGGGCCAGATGGACGAGGCCATGAAGCTCCACGAGCAGGAGCTGGCCTTCTATGAGCAGTTGGGCGACACCCGCTCGCGTGCGGTGACCTTGGGCGACATCGCACGCATCTTAGCTGACAAGGGCCAGGTGGACGAGGCCATGAAGCTCCATAAGGAGGAACTTGGCATCTATGAGCAGGTGGGCGATACCCGCTCGCGTGCGGTGACCTTAGGCGACATCGCCCGCATCTTAGTTGACAAGGGCCAGGTGGACGAGGCCATGAAGCTCCATCAAGAGATGCTTGGGATATTTGAGCAGTTGGGCGATACCCGCTCGCGTGCGGTGACCTTAGGCGACATCGCCCGCATCTTAGTTTCCAAGGGCCAGGTGGACGAGGCCATGAAGCTCCATCAAGAGAGATTAGCTGTCTATGAGCAGTTGGGCGATACCCGCTCGCGTGCGGTGACCTTGGGCGACATCGCCCGCATCTTAGCTTCCAAGGGCCAGGTGGACGAGGCCATGAACCTCCACGAGGAGAGATTAGCTGTCTATGAGCAGTTGGGCGATACCCGTGAGCGTGCGGTGACCTTAGGCGACATCGCCTGCATCTTAGTTGACGAGGGCGACGTGGACGAGGCCATGAAGATCCATAAGGAGGAACTTGGCATCTATGAGCAGTTGGGCGATACCCGCTCGCGTGCGGTCACCTTAGGCGACATCGCCCGCATCTTAGTTGACAAGGGCCAGATGGATGAGGCCATGGAGCTCCATCAAGAGATGCTGGGCATATTTGAACAGTTGGGCGATACCCGCTCGCGTGCGGTCACCTTAGGCGACATCGCCTGCATCTTAGTTGACAAGGGCCAGATGGACGAGGCCATGAAGCTCCACGAGGAGGAACTTGGCATCTATGAGCAGTTGGACGATACCCGCTCGCGTGCGGCGACCTTAGGTGACATCGCCCGCATCTTAGCTTCCAAGGGCCAGGCGGACGAGGCCATGAAGCTCCACGAGGAGAGATTGGCTGTCTATGAGCAGTTGGGCGATACCCGCTCACATGCGGTGACCTTAGGTGACATCGCCCGCACCTTGGTCTCCAAGGGCCAGGTGGACGAGGCCATGAAGCTCCACAAGGAGAGATTAGCTGTCTATGAGCGGTTGGGCGATGTGGACACCAAGGCGGTCACGTTGTGGGACATGGCGGAAATTGAAATGCAGAAGGAGGACTGGGAAAGCGCAAGTAAGCATCTCACCGAGTCCTATGAGATCAACGTGGAGCTCGGGCGCTTGGACGGTATATGCTTTGTGGGCTCGGACTTGGGCCAATTGTTGTGCGCATCCGGCAAGACGGATGAGGGCCTCGAGATATTGCGACGCTCGCGCGATGGTTTCAAGCAACTCGGCTGGCCGGATGAGGCACAACAGGTCCAGGACCTTTTGGACCGGATTGAGCAGCAACAAGCGGATAAAGGTCAATCGAACGAGCAATCGTGATAGTAGAGACAATCACGCCGGAACGGAGTATCGAATTTCAAGTACACGGCGAGCAACAAGATGCATTAGGCCAACAATTGGCCGCCTTGCTTTCTGAAACGTTCGAAGACCGGACACAGGAGCGAGTGAGCAAGCAGCCCGGGCCGCCGATGCGGGGCGATCCCGTGGCGGTGGCAGCCCTGGTCCTTGCGGTCCCCCGCGCGGTGCCGGCCACGTGGGACTTAGCCAAGCACATTGAGCTCAACGCCAAGATCTAGCGTGTGTCGGCCTGGGCCGTATCGAAAAAAAAGCGAACATCCGGCATCGGAGATCACCATCCATCTGGCCGACGCCGAGACACTGCTCTTGGACCAAGCCCGGCCCGAACAAATCCTCGATGCCCTCGCTAAGCGCGCCGAGGCAGAGAAGAAAGATGAGCCAGAGACAGAGTAGAAGGGTCACGGCCTTTGGCACCGTCGCAGGCACTGGCAAGTCTGCGCAAGCCGTCCGTCCGCTTGACCGCATTCGCCCTGGGAGTATAATACATTGCGTGCGCTATACGGGAGTTAGTCTATCCGCTACCCGCCAAGGGAGCTACTATGTTCGAGAAGATTCGCCACATCTTTGGCAAGCCGATGGAGAGCGACAGCTCGCTGGCCGAATTCGAAGACACCTTGATGCTCATCGTCGACCCGGAGCAACTGACTAACAACTTGCTGAGCAAGCTTCGGGAGCTGACGAGTGTTGAGAAGGCGTTTGTGTACCTTGCGGACCGTAGCGAATCGGCACGCACTTTTCTTGCTGTTGATAAGGTGAGCCGGGAGGCTTATAAGCTGCCGGAGCTGCCGATTGACGGCAGGATAGCTCAGTGGTTTCGCACCAATCGCCAAATCTTGTTCTTCGAGGACAACAAAGAGGTCACGAGGTACTTGGAGTCTGACCTTCAGCCGTTTTCGGGCTCATCGGTGAATCTGGCTTTGCCCTTGATCTCCATGGATAGATTGATCGGGATAGTATTTGTGCATCTGCTCGAAGGGCCGTTGAACAAGGTGCAGTTGGCAAATTTGCAGGTGCTCAGCCGACAGGCTGGTCTGGCGTTTGAGAACGCCCTTCTTTTTAAGGAGCGCCTGCGGCAGAACGAACGGATGTTTCGGGCTGAGCAGCTCGCAACGATGGGCCAATTTGCGGCGGGTATCGCCCACGAGCTTCGCAATCCGCTGACGGCGATTCGCAGCACTGTGCAGTACCTTGCGAGTGAGTTCGACGAAGGGACAGACCAGAGGAAACTTGCTGACGACACGTTGGACGAGGTGGATCGACTAAACAACATTGTCGGCAACTTGCTGTCACTGGCTCAACCTGCTGAGAGCAATACGGAAGAGATCGACGTTGCTGAGCAGATCAAACGCTGTCTGGGCTTGATCGAGGCTAAGGCGAAGAGTCAAAACGTCAGGTTGGAAACGGATTTCGACAGTGATCTGCCGAGGCTCACATTTGACCTGGTGCAGCTGCGTCAACTGCTTGTGAATGTGCTTATGAACGGTCTGCAGGCAATGCCGGAAGGTGGGACGCTGCTTATTAGGGCCGGTCTGGCCGTGGAAGCCGGACGGGGTTCCGGTCCGGACAGCAGAAGGATGTTGATAGAGGTGGAGGATGCGGGGGATGGAATAGCACCGGAACTGCGTCAGAAGGTGTTTGAGCCTTTCTTCACAACCAAGCCAGGCGGGACAGGACTCGGCTTGGCAATTTGCAGCAGTATTGTCAAGCAGTACAATGGGGAGATATGGATAGACAAGGCCGAAAACGGAGGTGCCGGAGTGAGAATCTCGCTGCCCGTGAAGTAGAAATGACCGTATTGATTCGGAGCCGAAAGACGTGAAGAAAGCGCGGGTGTTAGTCATCGACGACGAAGCGAGCATACGTTCGATTTTGTCGGCCTTACTGAAGAAGAACGGCTACGCGGTTAAGGCCGCCGACAGCGGCGAGTCGGGACTTGACGCATACGCGGAGTTCATGCCGTCGGTCGTTCTGCTGGATTTGAAAATGCCGGGTATCGACGGCATGGAGGTGATGGAGGCACTCGACAAACGACTTAGTGCCGACAGCAAGATCATAATAATGACCGCTCACGGTGAGGTTCGGTCGGCAGTTGAGGCGATGAAGAAGGGGGCGTTCGACTACTTACAAAAACCGTTCGACAACGATGAGCTTCTCGCAATCATATCGCGTGCGACAGAGATGGTGCGACTGACGCGGAGGGTCAAGCAGCTCGAAGATCAGCTTCAACAGACATACGGGTTTGAGAATATCGTGGGCGTATCGAACAAGATGAAATCGATATTTGCTCTTATGCACAAGTTCGCAGCTACCGACGGTACAGTGCTGGTTTGGGGGGAGAGCGGTACAGGCAAGGAGCTGATAGTGCGGGCAATTCATCAAGCCAGCAAACGCAAGTCATGTCCTTTCATCGTGGTCAATTGCGGTGCGATTCCCGCTCATCTGATTGAAAGTGAATTCTTCGGCCACGAAGCAGGGTCATTTACAGACGCGAAACAACTGCGAGTGGGTAAGTTCGAAGCTGCCGACGGAGGGACACTGTTTCTCGACGAAATCGGAGAGCTTCCGCTCGAGGCACAGGTCAAGCTCTTACGGGTAATCGAAGAAGGGAATTTTCACCGTGTGGGCGGCACCCAGCCGATTGCTGTTGACGTCCGCGTGATGGCAGCAACCAATCGGGATTTGGCAATCATGCTTGAACAAGGAACATTCAGGGAAGACCTCTATTGGCGCTTGAATGTTCTGAGCCTGAATGTCTGTCCGCTTCGCCAGCGTAAAGAAGACATCCCCTTGTTGGTTGAATACTTCCTACAGAAGTTTGCTACGCCTTTGGGGGTCGAACATCCTGCAGTCTCCGGCGGGGCGATGGAGTTGCTAACCGCCTACGAATGGCCCGGCAACATCAGAGAGCTGCAAAACTGTATCTACAGTGCAATGACCGTCGCGGCCGGTAGCTCTGTTGAACCGGCGGATCTGCCCAGCCGGATCTGCTCAGAGGAGCCGGATGAAGCGAAGGTGGAGGCAGCAGGCACTTCGCTTGCCGAGATTGCAGGCAAGGCCACCGAGCAGGCAGAGCGAGAGGCGATCCAAAACGCCCTGGCAAAGACCGGTGGTAATCGAGAAAAGGCCGCCGAACTGCTCGGCATCGGCAGGAAAACCCTCTACAGGAAGTTTGAGCAGTACGGAATCAAATAGCATCCGTCCATGCCCAGGTGTTTCGGCCGTGACACAGGTGTGTCGTGCGCGACACAGGAACCAGCCAGCCCGCGGCTTCGGCTTCAAAACAAAGGTGCGCCCATATCTTCCTTTGCCACAACGACTTACGGCAATGATTGGTGCTCGCGGACTCCCTGGCACGCCCTTTGCGTGATAATAATTCATGTCGAACGGACGAGCTTATTCATGCAAGCAGGTCAGCTTGATGAAGCAGAGCAAGTATGCCAACAGAGTACAGACTCCCGTGGAGGAGCCAGAACGCAGAGCCATGACCCGGCGTGCCCCTAAGAGCCCCCGCTTAATCACGCCACAACCGCTGAGAGGATCGGGACGTTTTCGAATTCGCAGACCCAACCAAATGCGCGACGACGCCCGCTCCTGGCGTCTCCGCTCGAAAGGGCACGCTCTCTTGTTATCGGGTAGGCTCCGTCGGGGCCAGATGGCAGCGCCGTCGGCCAGGATCTGATTGCGGCGTATGTGCTGTTATTGACACGAACAGGCTTCTTTGAAGACTCAGTCGGGTGTTTTTGAACGATGTTGAAGCAGAGAATTTACAGATTCGTGCTGGTTGTTGCGGCCTTATCGTTGTTGGCTCACACGCCGCGGAAGCTGGTCTCGGCCGAGAGGCTTGAGCCGCCGTTAGAGCAGGTTGAACGACGCCTTGATGAGGAAACTAAGATAAGGGCCTCCGAGCCCAATAGTCTTACATTTCGGAGGGCAGTCGGGCAGTTGCCGGCAAGAACGGTCGAGCCGCGACAGATGAAGGCCAAGCGGACGCTGACACTTGAAGAGTGTCTGCAATTGGCATTTCTCAGCAGCAACGAGATCAAGCAGGCACGGGAGCAAATAATTGCAGTTGGCGGCAGCAGACTGGTCGCCAATTCGCGGTTCCTGCCTGCAATTGAGATAATCAGCCAATATGAGCACTTCAGGGACTTCGCATCCGCGAACGGCGGTGCCGACGCGGGCAGTGTAAGCGCGACGATCAGCCAGCGGATATTTGAGTACGGCAAAGACAACCCAATTGATGTCGACCTACGCGACGAGCAACGCAACGCGCTATTCAACTATGAGAATCAGGTTGCCAGGGTGTTCTCTCAGGTAAGGCGGGCATTTCTGTTCGTGAAGCTAAAGGAACGACAGATCGTGACACGTGAGGATCTGCTTGCGCAGTTCGAGAAGCAATCTGAGATAAAGCAGCAAAGGATGGATGCGAACAACCTAAGCGTCAAGTGGGAAGTCCTGACGGCTAAACTGAACGTGCTTAACGAGCAAATGCGGATAAACACCCTCAAACGTCAAAGATTCAACCGGAAGATGGATCTGTTGCGGCTGATCGGGCTGCCGGTTGGAGCG
>CP070675.1:1731231-1779789 GCA_020352215.1 Phycisphaerales bacterium | reverse complement strand
CCGGGTCATCACCCACCTCTGGGGCGGCTCGGGCAGGAACGCCCCGTGGCTCCCCTCCTTGACGGGTTCCAGAAGCCTCTCCAGGTCTCCGTACGCCAGCTTAGGTAGGCGTGCCCTGTAGCCCTCGAAGACCAAGACATGTGGAGACTGAGCGGAATCTATCGCAATGTCTATCTCTTCTCGACACCACAGGTCCATATCCGTGACTTCGCTGTTCGTTGTGGCCTGGACGGGCAGTACGAAAACGGCACACTGGAAATTCGACCGCGAATCACCTATTTCACCGAGGAAGAACCCAAGGGCTGGACCATAGAGGCTCAGCTCTATGACGACGCAGACCAGCCGGTCCTGGCCAAACCCCTGACCAAATCCGTCATGGAGATCATCAACGAGGGATACCCGCAAAGAGACAATGTGAAGTTTGCGCTTCTGGAGGCGGAGATAGCTGCACCCAAGAAGTGGTCTGCAGAGATTCCCAATCTCTATACGCTTGTGCTTAGTCTAAGGGATGCAAGCGGTAATATTGTCGAAACTGAGAGCTGCAAAGTCGGATTCCGGACGATCGAAATCAAGGAGGGTCAGCTCTTGGTGAACGGCCGGTCGGTGAAGCTGTTTGGCGTCAACCGACACGAGCACGATCCGGACCATGGCCGGGCTATCCCCATTAGCCGCATGATCCAGGATCTGAAGCTGCTCAAGCAAAACAACATCAATGCCGTGCGCACCTCACACTATCCGGATGACCCCCACTGGTACGATCTGTGTGATGAGTATGGCATATATGTGATGGACGAAGCCAATATAGAGTCGCACGGCTTGCGAGGTTTTCTGTCGAATGTCCCCACCTGGCACACGGCATTCCTCGAGCGAGGGATTCGGATGGTCGAGCGAGACAAGAACCATCCGTGCGTGATTATGTGGTCGCTCGGCAACGAGACCGGCTGTGGCCCGAATCACGCCGCAATGGCCGGATGGATTCACGACTACGACCCAACAAGACCTATCCATTATGAGGGCGCCCAGGGTAAACCTACTGATCCGGCATACGTCGACGTGATCAGCCGGATGTACGCACGGATTCCGGGAATTCTCAGCATCGCCCTTGACCCTGTCGACACCAGACCGATGGTCCTTTGCGAATACGCTCACGCAATGGGCAACTCTGTCGGAAACCTCAAAGAGTATTGGGATGCCATCAGAGGGCAGCGCAGACTGATCGGTGGATTCATCTGGGACTGGGCGGATCAGGGTTTGCGAAAGAAAGACCCGAACGGCAGAGAGTTCTGGGCTTACGGCGGCGACTACGGTGACAACCCCAACGACGGCAATTTCTGCTGTAACGGGATAGTCCAGCCCGACCGGAAGCTAAACCCCTCAATGTACGAAGTGCGAAAGGTCTATCAGCGAATAAAGGTTACTCCTGTGGAGCTGCTCGCAGGCAAGGTGCAAATCACCAGCGAGTATGATTTTCTCGATCTTGATTTCGTGACTATTTCTTGGGAACTCACTGGCGACGGTCAACTGCTGCAAAAAGGCACGTTGCCCAAACTGTCCCTGGCCCCGGGCGAGACTCACGAAGTCACGATCCCGTTTGATAAACCACAGCTCCACGCGGGAACAGAGTACCATCTGAAGATATCCTTCGCGTTGTCCGAGGACACACGCTGGGCCAAACGAGGACATGTCGTCGCCTGGGATCAATTCGAAGTGCCGTTCGATGTGCCGCCCGCGCCGGTGGCCCGTGTAGATTCGGCATCCAAGCTTGAACTCCGCGACTCGGCCCAGGCCGTTGTCGTTGCGGGCAGCGGCTTTGAGCTCGTCATCGGCAAAGACAGCGGCGCAATCGAATCGTTCGAATTCAAGGGCCGAGAGCTCATCGCTTCACCACTGATCCCCAATTTCTGGCGGGCACCAATAGACAACGACAACGGCAATGGAATGCCCCGACGTCTCGGCGTCTGGAAACAAGCAGGCCCAAAACGAAAGGTCACGGGCATAAGGACGGAACAGCTCAGCCCAAATGCTATCCGTATTACGGCCAATGGAACACTGCCAGTCAGCGATAATTCGATATATCGCAACATCTACACTGTTTATGGTAGTGGCGACGTCATCGTCGAAACAGGCGTCGATCCAGGCAACGAAACTCGGCGCGACCTGCCGAGGCTCGGAATGCAAATGGCAATACCCGGTGATTTCGATACGATGCACTGGTATGGTCGCGGCCCCCATGAGACTTATTGGGACCGCAAAACCGGCGCTGCTGTGGGCAGCTATTCCGGCCCGGTGAGTGAGCAGGTCCATCCTTATGTGCGGCCCCAGGAAACCGGCAACAAGACCGACGTTCGCTGGGTCGCGCTGACCGACGAAGACGGCAATGGCCTGTTGGCGGTGGGCATGCCGCTGCTTAGTGTCAGCGCCTGGCCATTTACTATGCAGGATCTCGAAAAGGCGACACACGCCAACGAGCTGCCCACAAGAGAGAACATAACTGTCAACCTCGACTACAAGCAGATGGGCGTCGGCGGCGATGACAGCTGGGGCGCCAGAACGCATCCGAACTACACGCTGCCACCCCGGCGATATAGCTACCGCTTCCGACTGCGACCGTACAGTCCGGCGATGGGTGATATCCGCACGGTGGCTCGCCGTAGCTTGCCGTCGAACAGTTGACGACTGCACCTCAGGCATTTTGAGGAACCAGAAAACCAAGAAACAAGATGGACTTGCGATGACGCTTATCACAGGGACGCGGAAGAAAGAGTGGCAAATTCGGCCCAACGCCGAGAACGCGACGGAACTTGCCAGGTCCTTGAAGGTCCCACCTCTGCTGGCGCAGGTCCTGGTCAATCGCGGAATAACCGACGCACGTGCAGCCGCGGCCTTTCTAAGACCCAAGCTGACCGATCTGATCGCGCCTGAGCAAATGCCCGGCGTCGAGCAGGCCGTCAGCCGACTGAAGCAGGCTATTGAGAACAAGGAAAGGATAACACTCTACGGCGACTACGATGTCGATGGGATTACCGGGGTCGCCATCCTCTGGCAGACTTTGACACTTCTCGGTGCAGATGTGGACTACTACATTCCACATCGCGTTGATGAGGGCTATGGCCTTAACGCCGAGGCCGTCCGCTCGTTGACCGAAGCCGGCAGCAGGCTTATTGTCACCGTTGATTGCGGCATTACTGCATTTGACTCGGCCCAGCTGGCCGCCGAACTCGGCGTCGAGCTCATAATAACCGACCACCACCAGCCCGGACCTACACTGCCCAAAGCCACGGCAATAGTCCACGCAGCCCTCGACAGCTCCTATCCAAATCAGCATTCCGCCGGTTCGACCGTGGCATTCAAATTGGCCTGGGCGACCGCAAACCGTTTCAGCGCCGGCAGCAAACTTGAACCAAGGCTGCGGGGCTGCATGCTTGACGCCACGAGCCTGGCGGCGATGGGAACGATCGCTGATGTCGTGGACCTGCGAGGAGAAAACCGAGTCCCGACAAGCTACGGTCTAAAGACACTGCCAAGCTGCAAGCTATCAGGTATACAGGCACTAATAGAATCAACCGGCCTGACCGGAAGGGGGCTCGACAGCTACGATATTGGCTTCAAACTCGCGCCGATGCTGAATGCCGCCGGTCGCATGGGACACGCGAGATTAGCCGTGGAGCTACTGACCAGCAGCAGCTCGGTCCGGTCTATGCAAATAGCCGAGTACCTCAAAGAGCAGAATGAGCTGAGGCAAAAGAAGGAGCGGAAAATCCTTAAGCAAGCATGTCAGATGATCGTCGAGCGGGGCCTGAACCACCCGGACCGAAGAAGCATCGTCCTGGCAAATGAAGATTGGCACACCGGGGTATTGGGCATTGTGGCTTCACGCATCGTCGATAGGTTTTACCGCCCAACGATTATCATCAACACGGGCCCTGGGGAGACGGGCACTGCACAAGGTTCAGGCCGCTCAATTCCCGGTTTCGCTCTGCTCGGCGCGGTATCGGCCTGCTCGCACCATCTCACGAGCTTTGGCGGCCACGAAATGGCGGCCGGCATCACCATTGAGCCCGAGAAGATTGATCAGTTCACTGAAGACTTCGAGGCATACGCGAATCAGAACTTGGGTGCCGAAGATGTCGTCGACAGACTGTGCATCGATGCACTGGCTCCACTAAGTGAGTTCAGCAGGGAGTTCGTCCGTGAACTGCAAATGTTGGGGCCCTTTGGTCAAGGCAACCCCAGACCCGTCTTCGCCACGAGAGGCGTTCGTCTCGTCGCCGCGCCCCGACGGGTAGGTCCGAGGGGCGAGCACTTGCAGCTCGCGATAACCGACAGAACAAATTCGGTGCGCTGTGTCGGCTTCGGAATGGGTAAATTTGAGAAGAAGCTGCTCGAGCATGACTTCTTCGACGCCGCGTACAGGGCCGAGATAAACACATATAACGGCAACAGCAGCGTGCAACTTGTCCTCGCCGACATCCAGTTCGAGTAGAGGACGACGGTTGTCAAGGCACCCGAGCCGCTAACGACCTTTGTTCACCATCACTTTTTCGATCTTGAACTTGCCCAATGTGGCTGCCAGATTAAAGAAGTCTATGGGCTCGCCATTGCCAACCGCCAGAGTGATATGACCGGCGTCATAGCCGCCGCGTCCCGCGCTCTTGAAGGCGGCGTCCAATCCCACCCATTTACCACCTACGTAGGCCTGGTTCCAAGCATGCCCGCCGAAGCCGGTTTGGCCGGCGAATTCATCCACATACGCTATGCCTACAACCACCTGAGCCGGAATCCCAACTGCCCGGCACATCGCCGCGGTAAGCACTGCGAACTCACTGCAGTCACCTTGCTTGCTGGCGACAACCTCGGCCGCTGATGCGTAGCCAACCGATAGGCTCTTGTTCGCGACGTACTTCGCTACGAATGATTCTATTCGCTTGGCGGCTTCGGCGGCGTCCCCGGCATTTCCCGCGGCGCGTCGCGCGAGACTCACCACTTGCTCGTCGTCACTCTGAACAAACCTGCCGGGCTTCAGAGCCTCGAGGATTGTGCTGTCGGTACCTCTATATGGGAACTTGGCGCCGGCCGGGGCAGCCACGGGCTCAACCACCACGATCACATTGCCTCCGTCGACCTTTCGGGCCCTCTGATTGTCCGTACTCGGTATCGACAAATCCTCTGTCCCGGCGACGGGTTTTAGCAGGTAGCCTATCGACTTGGCAGAACCAACATCGTCGAGCGGCTCAGGACTAGCCATGAACATCTTGTTCACCAATTCCAGCACGTCGTTTTCGCTGAGCGCAAACTCTTTGGTGCACGCTATCAGCTCCAGTTGCATCCCCGCGATCGGGACAATGCTCTTCATGGATCGGAATTCTTCGTCCACGTAACCGACACTGACGATCTCCCCGGCCCCCGGCACGCTGAGGGTGGTGGTGACCTCCGTCAGGGGCAGGACTCGGCCCAGCAGATCGACATTCCGCTTTGGCCCGACGCGTACTTGGGCATCCACGGCCTGCAAATTGCCCGGACTGAATATTTTGACCGAATACTGTGAACCTTCCTTCAAGCCTTTCTTCAGGGTCAGCAGGCGCAGACCTTCGGCCATCACGGCGCCGTTAGGCCATTGGAGTGTGCTCTTCTGTTTGGTGCCCATTGAGGTGGTAGTCAGGCTGACTATCCCTCGACTATCAACCGAGCCGGTGACTCCCATCGTCAGGGCGCCCAATTGCTGGACAGACTCAAAACTCAGGGGTTGACCCTCGGTCGTCTCGACAAAGGTTTCGGTCATCTCGACAGTGATCGGGATGTTGGCTCGACTAATCGTTATGCTAACTTGCTCCGAGGTAGTGACCTTTCCGCCTTCTACTACGCGGCTGTGCACCGCGTGGCCCACCTTCTTGCCCTCCATAAACACGGCTAAGTACTCTTCCTCGCCCCAAGCGAGCCCCGGCGAGCCGCATACTGCCATCACCAAGCAAATAGAAGCCAAATGCCGAACTTTCATGATCCAATTCCTTCCAACGGTGCCCAACAATTTGTTATACCGTGCGGATACCTGCTCCGCATCTACTACACCGGATCTCCCGGACAGTTCATCAGCAGAGGCAATTATAAACGGAAAACCGCGGCGTTCCAGCATACTAATTTCAGTTGGGGCCAGAAATCTCTGCCCCTCACACTGAAACAAGCCGGGCTGTGAAGAATCCCGGCGGCCCGCAGGTCGCTCACCCACGGGCCGGGTGGTTGCAGGTCGCGGCTCCTTGGCGTAGAATGGGGCCCGTTAGTCCGAGCAGTCCAAGGTGCCAAGTACGTAGCTATGACCTTCAAAGACCTGTTAGCGTTGGTTTCTTCGCCGAACCGGCCCCGCATTTGCGTCGATTCGCGTCTTGTCAAGGAGGGCAACATTTTCGTTGCCGTTAAAGGTACGGTCTATGACGGGCACGACTTCGTCGGCCAAGCCCTTGCAAATGGAGCTAAGTATATAATCTGCCAACAGACTCAGACGAGCACAAGTGGCAGTACGGAGCACGAGACTGTCGTTGTCGATGATTCATCTGAAGCAGCAGCCCTTCTGGCGCAGGCAAGCAGGGGAAACCCGGCTTCGCTACTGACCAACCTGGCCGTCACAGGCACAAACGGCAAAACGACCGTCGCATACCTCGTCCGGTCGATAATTCAAGAATCAGGCGAGAAATGCGGCCTTATCGGCACAGTGGTCTGCGATACCGGCCAGACCTGCCGACCCGCGAACCTTACAACTCCGGACTGTCTGGAAATAGCAGACGCCCAGAGACAGATGGTCGAAGCTAAGACACGGTACATGGCTATTGAGGCCAGCAGTCACGCACTTTCTCAAAACCGGCTGGCTGGAATTGACTTCAAGGCTGCCGCGTTCACTAATCTTGCCGGCGACCACTTAGACTACCATATAACCAAGGATGACTATCTGGCGGCGAAGGCCAGATTGTTTCGGAATTTGTCGCCTGATGCTACCGCAGTGCTGAACAGACAATCGCCCGAGGCTGTCTTAATCGCCAGGCAAACCCGAGCCAATATCTTATGGTATGCGACCGACGAGCCAGCCGACATTACTGCTCGCATCGAGTCCATGAGCGTTGGCGGGACAGTCTTTGCTCTCGAGTACGCCGGGCAAAAACGAGAAGTGTTGACGCCTCTTTTGGGCCGATACAACGTAAGCAACCACTTGGCTGCGGCCGGATTGTGCCTTGCTGCGGGGTTTGGTTTGGACACGGTCGCAGCTGGCCTTTCGTCTCTGCAAGCTATACCCGGCCGATTGGAGAAATGCGCCACAGAGCGTACCGACGAGTCCAGCCGAGACGAGTTCTCCGTGCTCGTCGACTATGCCCATACAGATGACGCCCTGAAGAATGTGCTTTCCACGTTGAAGCCCTTGTGCAGGAGCCGGCTAATAGTGGTCTTTGGCTGTGGCGGGGACAGAGACACAACCAAACGTCCACGCATGGCCAGAGTGGCAGAACGAACGGCCGATATCGTAATCGTCACGAGCGACAACCCGAGAACTGAACAGCCTGACCAGATAATAGAGGACATCATTGCGGGCTTCGAGAACTACCACCCAACTGATGATGCCAATAGCGCCCGCGATATAATAGTGATTGAACCCGACAGACGAAAGGCCATTGAGCTGGCTCTGAGAACGGCCGTCGACGGCGACATCGTACTAATAGCAGGCAAGGGCCACGAGACCTACCAGATAATTGGCCGACAGAAATTCGATTTCAGTGACAAGCAAGTCGTCCAGGAGTATTTCACAAGGGTCCCTAACGTCACACAAGGCGTCTCAGAATTGAACGAATAAGGATGTGCAGGTTTACTATTGGAGAGTTGGCCAGGATTGTGGGGGCGAAGGCGAAAGAGACAGAAGGGCTCTTCGCTGGCGTAAGTATCGATTCACGAACCATCAGGGAAGGGGACTGTTTCTTCGCGATCGCAGGTGAGAACTTTGACGGACACGCCTACGTTGCAGAGGCGTTCTCCAAGGGGGCAACCTGTGCGGTTGTAGAGCGGGATGCCACAGAGCAACCCCAAGAGGCAACGGCCCGCTTCGAAGTTGACGACAGACCGGTGCTCAAAGTCCGCAACACCGTGAAAGCCCTCGGCGATTTCGCCCGGGAACATCGCAGACAAAGCAGTTTCAAGGTCGTTGCCATAACCGGCTCAGTTGGCAAGACAACGACGCGCCAAATGGTCTATCACGTCCTCAGCCAACACTATAGCGTGTTCCAGGCGCCGAGGAACTTCAACAATGCTATAGGCCTGCCCCTGGCATTGCTCGGGGCCGACCCAAGGGACCAAATCGTGGTTGTTGAACTGGCGAGCAATCATCCGGGCGAGATCGGGTACCTCACTCGAATTGCTCGGCCGGACATAGCGGTCGTAACTAACGTCTATCCGGTTCATTTAGAAGGATTCGGCAATCTGCAAACCATAGTGCGGGAGAAGTTGTCAATAGCAGACGGACTCACGGGCGGCGGCGTTCTTCTGATCAATGGCGATCTGGACCTGCTGGTTGGAGCCTGCCGGGCCAGAGCAAGCGAATTCACGACCTTTGGCAAATCGATCAACTGCAACTTTCGAGTCCGGGATCTCAGCGACGATGGATTCAGCAGCAGTTTCACGATTGACGATACACGGGTCTATCTGCCGGTGCCCGGCCTTGGCAATGTCGAGAATGCGCTGGCGGCGTGGGCAGTATGCAGCCAGTTTGGTTTGAGTATCCGCGAGTTTGCCCAGGCGGTAGAAACGCTTGCCCCCGTCGCCATGCGCGCCGAACCGTTGCAGATCGGCACGCTGACCGTCCTAAACGATTGCTACAATGCAAACCCGGCCTCAATGAAGAACGCACTGGAGATGCTGCGAAATCTTCAGAGTGCCTTGGACCCGGGCCGGAACCGCCGAACGGTCTTCATCTGCGGTGATATGGCTGAGCTGGGCGAGCAAGCCGAGCAGCTTCATGCCGAGTTAGGCGAATCAGTTGCGGGAGCGGGAGTGCAGATGCTGCTGGCTGCCGGCAAGTTCGCACAGGTTACGACCGAGGCGGCAGAGAAAGCGGCTTCGCATAATCTGCAGACAGCACGCTTCCAAAACACCTCCTCAGCACGCAGTAGGCTGCATGAATTCGTGAAAGATGGCGATATAATATTGGTGAAAGGTTCGCGCACAGGCAAGCTGGAGACTGTGACTGAGAAGCTGAGAGAGCTCTTTACTCGAGCCGGAAACGAATGCACGGTTCGGGTGTTGCGTCGGCCGCGCCATGAATCTCGAGCCTCCAAGATCCGAGCATCAACGAACAAGCATCGGGATTAAGAAGATAGAATGATATACCACTTATTCCGACATTTCAGCAATTTCTTTACTGATCAGCTTCATTTCTATGCGTACCGATACGTGATGTTTAGGTCGGTATTGGCGGTACTCACCAGCTTGATGATTGCTCTCTTGATTGGCCCGAAGATTATTCGGTGGCTGATGCGCAAAAAGATCGGAGATCGGCCTGAGTTCCATCACGCCAAACTCAACGAACTGACGAAGGAGAAGGCTAACACCCCCACGATGGGGGGGCTAATCATAATCCTATCGGCTGTATCAACGACATTGTTATGGGCAAAACTGAACAATCCCTTCGTCCAGAAAGCTATCTTCCTGATGATTTGGTTTGCTGCCTTGGGCGGCATCGACGATTGGCTCAAGCTTACAGCCGATTCGCATCACCGAAGTAGGAACGGACTGCATCCCTGGGAGAAGCTGATTTTCCAGATCGCAGGGGCCGTCCTAATCGCATCCTTTCTGTACTTCGATTTTATCAACATAACGGACGGCAAACTACTTTGGCTACCATTCTATAAGTACGGCCTGCCACTGGCGAACTGGACGTTTGTGCTGATAGCAATTTTCTACCTGTCGGCCACCAGCAATGCCGTGAACCTAGCCGATGGTATGGATGGGCTGGCCGCCGGCTGTGTGGGAATGGTTTCCCTTGTGCTGGCGATACTTTGCTACGTCGCATCGGAGACGATGTCCAGGACTACTCCAGTCACATGGGCCAGCTATCTGCTGTTACCACACATACCACAAGCAGGAGAACTGAGCATCTTCTTTGCCGCGATATTAGGAGCGGTCCTGGGCTTCTTGTGGTACAATAGTTACCCTGCCCAGACATTTATGGGTGATGTGGGGTCACTTCCTCTGGGCGCGGCCATGGGCTACGGCGCACTGGTCACGAGGAATGAAATTCTGCTGCTGATCATAGGTGGCGTATTCGTAATTGAACTGCTCAGTGTCGTATTGCAGGTGGGCTACTTCAAATACACGGGCGGCAAACGCCTCTTCAGATGTGCTCCGCTGCACCATCATTTTCATTTAGCCGGGTGGAGTGAACCGCAGGTGGTTGTGCGGTTTTGGCTCCTGGCTGCTGCATTCGCAGCCCTCGCCTTGGCAACTCTGAAAATCCGATAATTATGCGCTGCTCCAAGGCGAAGTCACCAGATACGGCCCATATACGCGTCGGTCCGCGAAATCACGCCCTTGTCATAAACTTCCCAGTTACTCCGGTCGAATAGGGATTTACCTGCTTACGGTAGCCCCTCATCCTCGCAGAAAGGAAACAGGCATGCTCAGAGCAAAAGACGTCATGAGTAGAGACGTAATCTTCGTGAAGAAGGAGACACCGATACTCGAGGCGGTGGATGTATTGGTGAACAACAACATCTCCGGTATGCCCGTGGTGAGGAATGATATGACCTTGGCGGGGATCCTTTCGGAGAAAGATGCAATCATCCTGTTTTACGAGGCCCAAGAAGCTGGGCACAAGCGAGTGGGCGATTACATGACCGTTCCGGCCGTGGCCTTCGAAGAAAACGAGAGCCTACTGGAGGTTTGCGATTTCCTCGCTAAGAACATTTTCAGACGAGTCCCGATCACGTCAGAAGGCAAGCTGGTTGGCATCATCAGCGTGAGGGATGTGCTCGATTCGGTTCTGAAACAGAACTCTGAAACGGTCGGTGCTACTTGAACACGTTGGCCCTGCTAGCCGGCTGGGCGGGCTACTGGTCGGAATACTCTTCGGTTCGGATTCGGACATTTGTTCTGTATGCCCGCGGACCGTTCGAATCCGCTTGGTCCAGTCTTTTCTGTGCCAGAAAGATCTTGACTGCGGTAATGCAGGAGCCGACCCCCACAGCAAAAAACACCGCAGCGGCAAGATAGGCGAATATCTCCGGCAACGCGGCAATGATTGTCCCGAAGCCCACCAGAAGTAGCCCCACAATGAATATTCCAGCCGCGATGCGTCGCGACGCTTGGGAAACCGCATTGGTGTAGTAACGAAAAACCATGTAAGGCTCCTTGTACAAATCAAGGAAAATAGGCGGGCCCGTGTGTGGGACCCGCCTGGTACCGGTCCGTTAGTACATCCCACCGCCCGGCGGCATAGCCGGTGCGGGCTCCTTCTTCTCAGGTATTTCACTTACTATCGCATCAGTCGTCAGCAGCAGCGATGCAATTGAAGCACCGTTCTGCAAAGCAGCTCTTTCCACCTTCGTGGGCACGATGACACCAAACTTCACCATGTCACCATATTGCTTGCGGAGTGCATCGTAGCCGAAGTTCTTTTCGTCGCTCTCCATAACCTTCTGAGCGACGATTGAGCCGTCAAGCCCGGCATTGGCAGCGATCTGCTTGATCGGCGCCAGCACTGCTCTTCGAACGATATCAACGCCGATCTTGGCATCGCCTGCGGCCTTGACCTTGTCCAGTGCCGGCAAAGCCCGGAGCATGGGTACCCCGCCTCCGGGTAGGATACCTTCTTCGACTGCCGCTCGGCATGCGTGCAGGGCGTCCTCAACACGGGCCTTCTTCTCCTTCATCTCAGCCTCTGTTGCTGCCCCAACATTGATCAGAGCAACACCACCAGCTAACTTGGCCAGCCGCTCCTGAAGCTTCTCGATATCGTAGTCGCTCGTGGAGTTGTCGATTTCGGTCTTTATCTGCTCTATCCTGCCCGTGATCGCTTCAGTGCTGCCACCACCTTCTACAATTGTGGTGCTGTCTTTGTCGATAGTAACGCGTTTGGCCCTGCCAAGCTGATTGAGCTCAATGTTCTCCAACTCCAGCCCCAGATCCTCAAAGATGGGCTCAGCACCGGTTAGGACGGCGATATCACTGAGCAAAGCCTTTCGCCTGTCACCAAAGCCCGGGGCCTTTACCGCCGCTGCCTGCAGCACACCCCGTAGTTTATTCACCACGAGCGTGGCCAACGCTTCTCCTTCAACATCTTCGGCAATGAGCAACAGTGGTTTGCCTTGCTTGGCAACCTTCTCCAACAAAGGAACCAGTGACTTTACCGAACTGATCTTCTTCTCGTGCACCAGAATGTAGGGTTTCTCAAAGACAACGGTCATGTTCTCAAGATTATTGACAAAATGTGGGCTGAGATATCCCTTGTCGAACTGCATACCCTCAACAAGCTCGACCACGGTCTCAAGTGATTGACCCTCTTCTACGGTAATCACGCCGTCTTTGCCCACCTTGTCCATTGCCTCCGCCAGCTTCTTGCCAATCTCGATATCCTGGTTTGCCGAGCAGGTCGCGACCTGTTGGATTTGCTTGCTGGACTCAACAGCGATGCTCATCTTGTGCAGTTCATCGACGATCGCGCTGACGGCCTTGTCGATGCCTTGTTTCACCTGCATGGCGTTGGCGCCGGCGGTGATGTTCTTGAGCCCCTCGTCGAAAATGCTCTCCGCCAAGATTGTTGCAGTAGTTGTCCCGTCACCAGCCACGCTGGAGGTCTTGGACGCAACTTCTTTCACCATCTGCGCCCCCATGTTCTCGTACGAATCCTCCAGCTCAATCTCTTTTGCTACCGTCACTCCGTCTTTGGTAACCGTAGGTGAACCGAACGATTTTTCCAGAACCACGTTCCTGCCGCAGGGCCCAAGCGTGATCTTTACGGCGTTCGCCAGCTTCTTCACGCCTTCTCTAATAGCCCCGCGTGCATCAGTGCCAAAAGCTATCTTTTTAGCTGCCATATCTCTCTTTCTCCTTCTTATTGACTGTCTTTCGCTGAGCGCAATTCCTCTCCTGCTTGTGAATTCGCCCCTTACTTCTCAATCACTGCCATGATGTCAGACTCGTCCATGATTAGATATTCCTTTCCGTCTATCTTCACCTCCGTCCCGGCGTAGCTTGTGAACAGCACCATGTCACCCTTCCTAACCTGAACCTCCCTGCGAGTCCCATCGTCAAGCACCTTGCCCTCGCCAACACTTACGATCTTTCCCCTTTGTGGCTTCTCTTTGGCGGCATCGGGCAGGACAATACCTCCAGCCGTTTTGGACTCCGCTTCAACGCGCTGAACAAGCACCTTGTCTGCCAATGGTCGAATCTTCATTTTGTCATTGCTCCTTTCGAATAATACTCCCTTGACCACTTCCCGCACTACTCATGCAGTGAGGTCACACAACCTTTTGCAACTGCTATGATCACATCTATGCTACAGACACTCCGTTATGTTTTTTGCGATTCATTCTGCGAAAACATCGCTGCCGTATTTTTTCAGAAACAGCCGGTTTAGGACTTCCCGCAGAACATTCATGTCGACCGGCTTGTCAATCACACCGAAAACGTCAAGCTGCAATGCCTTGCCAAGCATTGCTTCGTTCGCCCCGCGAGCCAATAAGATGCACGGCAGGGCAGGGTAGTCCATTCGAATTATCCGTACCGTCGCCAGACCATTTGATTGCTCCGAATCCATGTCCACAATTGTAGTATGGATTCGCTTCTTCTCTATGATATTCACGAACTGGCCCACACTCTGAGCCACAAGCAGATTGACGCCCCTTGGTTTGAAGATATTGCGCAGTGCCTCGGGCCACGCCCAGTGCGCCTCGCTGGCCAGTACATTGATTTCATCGAGTTTTGGCAAATTTGAAACCATAGGTGTACATTCCTTGTCACAGGATTCGCAAATATCGTGCCAAACGTGCTATTCTGGGCCCGTCTGCGCGTAAGTACCTGTTTCTTCGAGATTTGTATAAGGAAGACCCCGCCGACGCAGTCTGGCAAAATTGCAGCCGAACTTGGTGCCGCTGCCAACATGGCAGAGAGCATCCCATGAAACCTCTTGGTCGTTCCTCGCCAAGGCGCGGTCGCCTGACTACTCGCTTTGCGAATCTGTGAGCCAATCTCGAGTCAGCGTTGCGCCCAGTGCTCCACCGGCTCACTAAAACAGCAGCTTGATTGCCGCGACAACAGCCAAGATCTGCACTACTGCGTTGAATGCCTTCTGTGGAATTCGCTTCAGGAAGAAGACGCCTGCAAGTGCGCCTGTGGCAATGAAGGGCAACATCATCAGATTCAGCTTCACAGATTCGGCAGTCATCAGTTGCAGATTGGCGCTGAAGGGCACTTTGAGCCAGTTGATGACGAAGAAGAACCATGCGCCGGTGCCGACGAATTCGACTTTGGGCAGCCGCATGGCGAGCAAGTAAATAATCATTATCGGCCCCGCCGCATTGGCCATCATCGTCGTTACTCCCGCGAGGAAGCCAAGCGATGCGGCAAACCACCATTGCGTCGGAATGGACACGTCCTCGCCTCTTGTCCTCATGCGCCAATAGTTGACGGCCAACATCATCAGGACTATCCCGCCAATAATCGGCTTAAGCTGCTCGTTCGAAAGCGCCTTCAGGCCAAAATACCCTGCCACAATACCCGCAAACGCGGCCGGCAGCAGACGGAGCACATGGAGCCATCTCGCGTTATGCCTGTGATAGCCAACGGCAAACAAGTCCGCCAGTATCAGAATGCCGAGCAATACGCCCACCGAGCTGCGTGCCGGCAAAACAGTCGCGATCAAGGGGACTACGAGAATTCCTAATCCCGGAATGCCGACCTTCGTAATCCCTACCAAAATCGCACATATTGCAACAACAACCCAGCCAAGTGGATCCAGATTTGGCATTCTTTGTCCTTTCGTTCTTGCAGTCAGTCTACTCGGGTCCAGTCTCTAAATCGAAGCAATGTACAGGCTCTCGGTCCGCTCTGCAACAGCCCGCGTGCTGATGACATCGACATTGACCCACGGGTCTGTGTTGATATAATACTGTCGGGGCCGGAGCGCTTTCCGGGTCAGGGGGCCGGTCAGTTAGTGTTGAACAACCAAACAACGAGAGGCCTCGTTTGCTGAGCAGATCGGTAAACATCAAATAGTAACCAGGAGAATGACATGAGAGTCAAGAAGCTGCTGTTCTACTTATTGACCGCCCTTTTGGGAGGCTGTGTGCCTGTCGTCTCGCTACACCCGCTTTTCACCAAAGAAGATATAATCTTCGAGGAGAAGCTGCTGGGCACTTGGGTCGATGAACCCGAGGCCCCGGAAACCACGTGGCAATTCAAACGTTTCGACAAGTCGGATGGAAAATACGAGAACGCGTACGAACTTGTTTTCGAAGATGAACGAGGCAAGAAAGGCGTGTTCGTGGCGCACCTGGTGAGGCTGCGGGACAAGCTGTTCCTCGATATCTACCCAAGTGAGCTGCCGTGGCAGCCGGAGGACCAAAACGAGGTCCAATGCCCTTACAACGTGTTCTTCTTGATGCCCGTTCATAGTTTCATGAAGGTTGATTCAATCGAGCCCCAATTGAAGATGCGTATAACCATGGATGATGAAATGGAGAAACTGCTCAAGGACAACCCTGATGTTGTGAAGCATGAATGGATTGAGGACAGACTCATCTTGACGGCACCGACAAAGGAACTTCAGTCGTTTGTGCTCAAGTACGCGGACGACAAAAGGGTATTCACCGGTGAAATTGCGCTGGGCCGCAGGGATGACTGAGCGTGGAAATAGTATGGTGCACAGCGCAAGAGAAGAGCATTCGGGACGTTAAGTCCAAGGCATAAGACGATGAACGCGGGCTCCCAGATCGACATCGCATTGGATTTTGTCCCTGACCCGCACTCGCATTGTCGGGCACCGTGTGAAAAGCAGGAGATGTCATGACTACCCAGCCGGAATCAAGGCGTGAATCCCAAGCGCAGGGCAGTCCGCTTGCCGAATCCAGACGCTATTTGGTTAGCATCGATTCTATCTCAACTCAGCAGTTCTTTACCGACTGCCTGGTAATTGGAGCCGGCATTGCGGGGCTGCGGGCCGCCATTGAGGTGGCAGAGCACCGTAATGTCATCATTGTCTGCAAAGAGTCGCTTCAGGACAGCAACACCAATAAAGCCCAGGGTGGAATCGCCTCGGTGCTTGAAAGAACAGACACGTTTGAATCCCACATAGCCGACACACTCGCCACCGGCTGCGGGATATGTGACGAGACCGTGGTCAAACTGGTTGTACGTCGGGGGCCGGATCTGTTACGGCAACTGCAGCAATGGGGTGCTGAATTCGATCTTGTCGATGGCCGCGTCGACACCACGCTGGAAGGCGGGCACTCTCACGCCCGCGTCGCACACGCTCACGGCGATGAGACCGGCAGGATAATTGCTCAAACGCTCATCGAAAAGGTCAGAGCAAATCCTAACATCAGGATAGTAGAGAATTTCTACGCCATCGATTTGCTCACCAACCACGAAAATCGATGCTTGGGTGTGATCGGTCACGATACGCAGAGAGGCCCCCAGATAATCTGGGCTGCAAACACGATCTTGGCAACCGGGGGGGCAGGCCAGTTCTACCGTGAAACAACCAACCCCGAAGTTGCCACCGGTGATGGCCTGGCCATGGCTTACCGGGCCGGTGCCGTGTTGCGGGATTTGGAATTCGTGCAGTTTCATCCGACGACACTATACATCGCCGGGGCCTCGCGAGCGTTGATCACTGAAACACTCCGTGGAGAGGGGGCGATCCTGCTGGACAGCAAGGGGCGGCGTTTTATGGCCGAATATCATGAGTCGGCTGAGCTCGCGCCGCGTGACGTTGTGAGCCGAGCTATTCTGGCCCAGATGCGAAAGACCGAGTCGACCCACGTCCATCTCGATATAAGACATTTCGATAAGAAGCACTTCGCTAAAAGATTTCCGCTGATCAGTGATATCTGCGAGAGTTTCGACATCGATGTCACTCACGACCTGATTCCCGTTCGGCCAAGCGCACACTACATGATTGGTGGCGTCAGAACCGACACATCAGCCAGGACCAGTGTTGAGAACCTTTACGCCTGTGGCGAGGTTGCTTCAACCGGCTTGCACGGAGCAAATCGGCTTGGGAGCAACTCCTTGCTCGAAGGACTCGTATTCGGCCAGATAGCAGGACAATCCGTATCACAGGCAGGCACAGCAGATGTCACTTCGCTAAAGCACTCGTTGATAAAGTATCAAATACCGCAATCGGATCGCAGCCGGCTGGATGCAGCAGACGTCAGGAACTCACTGCGGGCTCTGATGTGGCGCAATGTGGGCATCACTCGACGAGATAAGCCGCTGGAAGAAGCCCAAGAGATAATCCGCTTCTGGCAGCGCTACGTGATGGACAAGGTATTCGATTCTGCCGAAGGCTGGGAATGCCAGAACATGCTTACCGTCTGCCTGCTCATAGCACAATCTGCTCAGAAACGGCAGGAAAGCCGGGGCGTTCATTTTAGAAGCGATTTCCCCGACGCAGACGACCAGCACTTCAAGAATCATATCGACGTAGCTGCGCAATCAGCTGCGGCGGGCGGTTAGTCGCCATCCGTGCCGGCCCTAGCCAATAGACTCGCCCGTCATTTGCGGCCCGCCGGTATGTTACTCCAATTAGCAGTGTAAAAAAGGGCTGACTTGTGCTATAATGACTTGCGCCGAATAGTCAATTGAAACGAGTGGGTTGGGCGGTCGCCGGCCACGCAGGTAGCCGGAGGAAAGTCCGAGCAGGACAGGGCAACGGTGGTGGCTAACGGCCACCGGGGGCGACCCCAGGGAAAGTGCCGCAGAAAACACACAGCCGATGGTTTCGACTTGTCGGAACACAGGTAAAGGTGAAAAGGTGCGGTAAGAGCGCACCGCGGCGTCGGTGACGGCGCCGGCAGGGTAAACCCCACCGCCTGCAAGACCAAGCAGCTGGTTGGCTTTGGCCACACTTGGCCCGAGTGTGAGCGGCCGAAATAGCCGCTCGATCAGCGGGTAGGTCGCATCCCGACGTGTCGGGAGAGCCGACTGGTAACAGTCGGTCAAGATAAATGGCCGTCACCCCGCACCAAAAGCTCATCTGAATAATGAGCTGACGTCATTCGCGAAACGGTGGCATACGTGTCCCGGAGTAGAAAGAGGATGAGCTCTTGGTGCGGGGATACAGAACTCGGCTTATAGACCCACTCGTTCCAATTGACTGCTGACCACAGCCGGTGCCCAAACATGGATTTATGTGGCTTTGTCAATCACCAGCAGAAATCAAAAGAAAGGCAAGCCTAATCTGATTTTGACTGCGACGATATCGCTGTCGACAAGCATCCGGATTCTCGCCGGATCGAAACTGAGATGCTTGAATTTCACGCCTTCCTTGTCGCCGAGCTGGTTTGCCAGCGCGGGTGACATGCTCAATTCAAGCAAAGCGGCCTCGAACACCTGGTTCATGAGCATCCCGGAAACGGCAAGTATCTCATTGCCTTGGCCGGACTCGCCTTTCCCGCCATTAAGCTTATCTACGTCCTTGCGGACGTTGTCCGCGACCTGTCTCAGTATCGCGATTTGTCCTGCTTCCTCGGTTGCGAAGGGCCCCGCAATCACTTCCGGACCAAATACCATTTCGTACTCAAACATGAGGCCCCGCCTTGGAGGAATAATATATTGTTTTGGATCGCTCGGTAGAATCGTGACCTTCTCATCGATGAGGAAGAATGACTTTCGTTGAGCAGTCATCCTGTGCTCATCGAACGCAACCATGGAGAACCAGGTTTTGTAGGCGTCCTTGCTCTTGCCACATGAGGCTACGATAGTGTCACTTTGGCTGAGCAACTCCATCCCGACAAGGTTGGGTTGCAGCTTATACTCCGGTGAGCGAAACATGCCAAGCACGTCAAGAGTGCTGCTTGTCCTCAGCTGCGTGTGCGCATAGGCGGCTGAGAGGTCCTCGTAGGTGAGTCTATCCAGGGGAAGATATCCTACGGGAGAACAGCCGCACGCCCCCAAGAAAACAGCAAAAGCAAGAAACCAAAAGGCAAGAGCCCGGTTCCGGCCACACCAAGTCAGGGAACTCTCTGCTTCGGCTCCCACGCTCTTAGCCATTGACTTCATGGCTTCCACTGCACTTCTCCTTCCGTCGCGTCGGTCGCTTCAGCATCTACGGCTTCAGGCCCTGGCAATGAGTCGGCCAGTCACCATTTTGTCAAACCTCCCTGGAATCAATCCACTCCATCATGTCGCGCAGCTTTCGACCGACAGTTTCCAGCTGGCTGCTATGGTCTTTTTCGTACAATTCCTTGAAGTGCTTTAGCCCGGACTTATATTCGTCTACCCATTCCTTGGCAAATTGCCCCGACGTAACCTCCGATAATATCTTTTTCATCTCAGACTTGGTCTGCTCGTTCACGAGTCGCGGGCCGCGAGTGAGGTCGCCATACTCAGCAGTGTTGGATATGCTGTATCTCATATAACTTAGGCCACCCTGGTACATCAAATCGACGATCAGCTTGACCTCGTGCATGCACTCGAAGTAGGCGATTTCGGGCTGATATCCCGCCTCCACCAGCGTTTCAAAGCCGGCCTTGATAAGGGCCGTCAGTCCGCCACAGAGAACACATTGCTCGCCGAACAGGTCCGTCTCAGTCTCTTCCTTGTACGTGGTCTCAATGATCCCAGCGCGTGCGCCGCCGATTCCGTTTGCCCAGGCAAGGGCGATTTGCTTGGCGTTGCCGGTCGCATCCTGATGTACTGCCACGAGGTTCGGCACGCCTCCGCCTTTTTCGAACTCGCTGCGAACCAGGTGTCCCGGCCCCTTAGGGGCAATCATCACGACGTTGATGTCTTCGGGCGGCACAATGTATTTGAAATGGATATTGAAACCATGACAAAAACCGAGCGTCTGACCGGCAACCAGATTGGGGGCAATCTGCGTCTCGTAGACCTTGGCCTGAATTTCATCAGGTATCGTGACTATGATCAAAGTCGCCCCGTCGCAGGCCTGCTTCACATCCGTGGGAGCGAATCCGTGTTCTACCGCGAGCTTGAAGTTGTCCGTCCCTTCCAATTCGGCCACTGACACCTCGATGCCGCTGTCCCGAAGGTTCAGGCTGTGTGCGTGGCCCTGGCTCCCGTAGCCGATAACCGCTACCTTCTTACCCTTCAAAGGATTTATCGGAGCATCCTTTTCATAATATATCTTCGCCGCCATAGTCTGGCTCTCCTTTCTCAATCACTCAATATGTCACGATAACTGACCAGTTTTATGCCTCTGCTCTCGATGACCCGTTTGACCTTTTCGCTTGTAAAGGCCTTGGTCACGCCATCCCGATGTGCGGCAACATTCCAGTATCCAATATGCCCCATCACTTGCATTTCGGGCGTATCCAAACCGGGATGTTCAACGAGTATCCATACACCAGGCTCAAGTTTCTCCAGTGTCTTGGCCAAGGTTGCTTCCATCTGTTCGGCAGTAGCCTTGCCGCCCCCGGCAAAGCCAGGCACGTGCTTTGCCCCCGGCGTCTCCACAGGCAACTTGTACTCCTCGGAGAGCCTCTTGACGAGCGCTCTTAGCTGAGGCGTACTTGTGGCAGTACCCATGTGACAGCTCAAGTGCGAGATGTTTGGAATGTTTTGTTTGGCCAGCTCGATTTGCGCCCTCAGCTCTTTCTCGACTTCCTCCATCCTCAGCTTGGCGTGCAGAAAAGCTGTGTTTGGAGGAAAATCGCTTCTTTGCCGCGTCATGGGATGGTAATGACCCTGCCTATCAACCAGGCTTGGCGCCGCAGTGATCGGCCCCCACTTGTAATACTGCCACTCGCTTGTCAGAGTCAGATGAACGCCGACGTCCAGGCCGGGATTCTCCCTGAGCATCTTTACCGCTTCGTTAAACCAGGGGCAAGGAACCATGACCTCAACTGTCCGCACGATTCCCTCCCGGTAGGACTTGATGCAAGCCAGATTGGCGGCGTGACAGGAGCCGATGTCGTCAGCTCGCACAAGCAGCCTGATTTCTCCGTCCGGGCGTTCGTCAGACGCTTCGGCAGCGCGGGCCGCAGAGACTGACAACCCAATGGAACTTACCAGAAGACAGCCCAGCAGAGAACAAACAAGTTCTTTGTACTTCACGATCGATTACTCCCGTGGAATTCCCCGGAGTGGCCTGCATCCCGTCCGACCTTGGTAGACGAGCAAGGCCATGGCCAAGACTTAGCCTTCAGATTAAGCACCCCGACATTATATTGAAAGCAGCTAAGCCGGCAAGAAATTTGTGGACGCGCTGAGAACACATACGGCCTGGCGGCCGGGCCCCGTGTGGACCGGGCACCGCCCCACGCGAGAGACAACTCACTGTCTATACCTCGGTTTTTGTCTGCCTCGGCATCGCAATTGTCCCCGTCCGCGCTAAACTCTTGATGCCGTACGGCTTGCACACATTCACAAACGCCTCGATCTTTGATTCAGGTCCGCTGACCTCTGCCATGAGAGACTTCGGACCGATGTCAACTACCTTTGCCCTGAACATGTCTATCATTGCAGTAATTTCGGGCCGCTTCTCGGGAGGCGCGGAGATCGTCACAAGCATCAAATCACGAGCTACTACAGGCTGACCGGCAAAATCTTGAACCTTAACAACAGGAACGATTCTGGCCAGTTGCTTTCGAACCTGCTCGACGACCCTGTCATCGCCTACTACGACGAGGGTCATCCTGCTTAGCTTTGGATCCTCTGTTCGCCCGACGACGAGCGAATCGATATTGAACCCGCGAGCAGCAAACATGCCCGCGACGTGGGCCAGAACGCCCGGCTTGTTTTCAACCAATGCGCTTATTATGTGCTTCATGATTCGGTCCTTAGTTCATATTTCGTTACTTGTCACGGGCCTGAGACTGGTCATCGGCGAGCTCCAAACCGCAAATAGCCGACTCTTACGCCATACTCTCCAATATATCGAGGCCGTCCATTTCGCTCAGACTCTTACCGGCAGCAACCATCGGCCAGACGTTCTCTTCCCGCTCGATTCTGAAGTCAACAACGCATGGTTTCTTTTCCTTGAGCATGGCCTTGACCGCCGCAGGGACATCCTTGGTCTTATCCACCGTAATCCCGACCGCACCAAGGGCACGGGCGACAGTGGCATAATCCGGGTTGGACAGATAGCTCTTCGAGTACCGCTTGCCGTAGAAAAGCTCCTGCCACTGGCGGACCATACCCATATATCCGTTGTTGAGGATGCACACCTTTATTGGCAAGCTGTGTTCCACCGCCGTCGCGAGTTCCGTCATGGTCATATTGAAGCTGTGATCACCATCAATGTCCACAACAGTCGCATCGGGCCTGGCTATTTGGGCGCCAATGGCCGCGGGCAGGCCATAGCCCATCGTGCCAAGGCCGCCGGAACTTATCAGCTGGCGAGGCTTGGTGAACTTATAGAACTGAGCCGCCCACATCTGGTTCTGTCCGACACCCGTCGTTATGATCGCCTCACCTTTCGTCAGACGGCAAATCTGCTCTACAACGTACTGCGGCTTGATCGTCGCCGAATCCTGGTCATAGCGAAGCGCAAACTTCTTCTTCCATTCGGCGATCTTCTTAAACCACACCTTTCTTTCCTGGTACTGCACCTGACCGGCAAGCTCACGGAGGATGACCTTGGCATCACCCACTACAGGAATGTCGACGTGGACATTTTTCGATATACTCGAAGGGTCGATGTCAATGTGTACTATCTTCGCACCGGGCGCAAATGTTGCCAGTTTACCCGTGACTCTATCGTCAAAACGCGCACCTACCGCGATCAGCAAATCGCACTCCTGGACCGCATAGTTGGCATATGCAGTACCATGCATGCCAAGCATATCCAGTGATTCGGGCTTGTTTTGGTCGTAGCTGCCCAGCCCCAAAAGCGTGGTTGTAACCGGCAGATGGGCCTCTTCGGCCATCGCCCTAAGCTCCTCACAGGCGTTGGCAATTATCACACCGCCGCCTACGTAGAGCACGGGCCGTTTGGATTTGTTTATCGCCTGCGCCGCCGTCGATATCTGCTTGGCATGTCCTTTGGCCCGGAGCTTGTAACCGGGCAGATCCATTGCAACCGAGCCGGCACTGCCGCACTTGTTGACTGCAACATCAACCGGTATGTCGATCAATACCGGGCCAGGCCGACCCGTGGAAGCTATGTAGAAGGCCTCCCGCAGCGTACGCGCCAAGTCTTTGACGTCTTTGACTATGGAGTTGTACTTCGTGATAGGTCGGGTTATCCCGGTAGTGTCGGCTTCCTGAAAGGCGTCATTCCCGATTAGTTCGGTCCGAACCTGACCTGTCAGGGCAACGAGCGGCACCGAGTCCATCATGGCTGTGGCCAGTCCGGTAACCAGATTGCACGCCCCAGGACCGCTGGTGGCAACTACGACTCCGACCTTTCCGCTGGCCCGGGCGTAGGCGTCAGCCATATGGCAACCGCCCTGCTCATGGCGCGGCACCACGAAATTGATGGGTGCATCGTACAGCCGGTCGAACAGAGGCAGCACCACGCCGCCAGTATAGCCGAACATCGTGTCTACACCCTGTTCAATGAGTGTATCGACTATTATCTGAGCACCGGTCTTGGTGGTGGATTTCTTGGCTGAACGAGCCGAGGTGCTGGATTTGGACTTCATGTATTGGTTCCTTTCCTGATAAACGTCAAATCGCTATTCCGGAACGTTACGGCTCTGATGGCACACTTCGGCAAGCCAATCGCTCTTTCTGCGAAAAACGATCGAGCAACCCGAAGACACAAAGCCCTGCCGTAACACCGTAACCACGGCTTCCGCCGCGTCTCAGGGACGTATCTGCGTGTTTTCACACAAATACATCGCATATTATACGCAGTCATGTACCTTCCGTCAACTGTTTTCGGCAATTTGTCGAACTGCCAGCAAGTTTTTTTGTGTTTTTGCCAAAACCATCACAATTGCAGGCCGTACATCAAAAAGCGTGGCTCTGTGCCCGACTGCTGATATAATGGTCCAATCGGCGATTGAGTGATTACTGCCGATTGAAACCAGAAAGTCGAATCAGGAAGTAGAACAGGAGATCGGTTATGTGTGAGGAATGTGGCTGCGGCGATGCCGTCATCGATAAAACCTTTCAGGAGAAAGTCACGGAGGCAATCGAGTCAGTTCGCCCGGCTCTGCAGAGCCATGGTGGCGATGTCGAGCTGGTAGGAACCGATGAGGAGAATAACGTCAAGCTTCGCCTGCAGGGGGCCTGTCAAGGTTGCCCCGGTGCGATGATGACCATGAAAAACGGCATCGAGAGAATCTTGAAGGAAAGGGTGCCTGAAGTCAAAGAAGTAATCGCCGTGGATTAGGTCCTCGCATCCAATAAAAGAGACACGGGAAACTGCCTAGGAGCTACTGATCAGTTCCGCGCAGGGCCTGGCTGCCCGGCTTGAACAGGCCCGTTCAAGCGGAAAATGTTCACATATCCTCTCCTGGAGCCGACTTGTTCGACAAACTGGAAAGGTCCCTCGTCTCTCGGCGTACGGAGGTGGGCAATGTTCTTATGCAGCCCCAGGCGACGATAGGTCGTATGGGAATTGCTCAGCCCCTCTCTTGAAGCCCACACCACATAAGTGATGCCCTCATCGCGACAGGCCTTGATAAAACCAGGCAGATCCTCAGCTTCCGGAAGGGAAACGATGCATTCTGCATACGCAGGAGCAAACAGTCTGACTACGGTGCTCATGTAGACACCCAATTTCTCGCCTGGCTCGGCTTGGGCAATGTACCAATTCGCCAATAGCTTAAACTCCCCATCGCGCTGCCCGTCTCGAAGGAGGCCGACGAGTGAGAATTGATTGGACACGACGACCAGACAGACAACAGCCAGTACGGCAAGCTCGCGCAAGACATGTTTGTACCGGTAGATGCAGACCCGCACGGCACAAAGCATACCCACCAGTGCCATCCCCACGTACGGCAGAGAAGCTGATCTCGGGCTCATCGGCGACATCTTTGACAACTGAGGAAGAAGCGACACGAGCCAGACAATCGACACTGTCGCCACCACACCCTGTAGCACCAGCGCAAGGCGTCTACCTACCCACCCACGCCTGCATAGCAGCCCCCAAGCATTCTGAATGCCAAACCAGCACAGCAACAGGGCAATCCAAAAAACAGTCGAATGATATCTCGGAATGGGATACGGGTAGCTCGCGTGGAGTATAAAGTACGGCACGAAGAATATCAATAATGCCAGCACCTTCCACTGCCGTTTGGCTAAACCGTAGATGGCCCCAAACAAGAAGCTGACGGCAACAACCGTTTTGCTTAGCTTCCACAGCATGTCCGCAGAACTCTCTCCGGCGGTCGAATAGGGCATCAATAGAGGACGAAATCCGACTTGCCATAGCAGCTTCATATGTAAGATGATGCCGGTTCTGCTACGAACAGAATCGGCAAAGTCTTCCGCGTACTGTTTCGTGAACACGCTCAAGTAGTGACTTGTCCCCGACTGCCATCTCGAAAGGGTGCCCACCATCCAGAGTGCCAAAGGAACAGCGGCCATCACCGAATAGAGAAGAGCCCGGATTCGTTCTCGCCTGTTTTCACTGTAGATCAGATCGAGCACAAAGGCGGCCAAGATCAGCGCAGCACCTTCATAGCGAACCATAGTAGCTATGGCCGCGAACAAATAGCCCCAGCTTGAGCGCCTGAGAATAAAAATGAACGTCAAGAGGACGAAAAATAGCAGGGTAGTCTCCGCTATCGGTTCGGTGAGCAGATATATGGCATACGGGCTGATTATGGCGATAACAGCAAGCCATGGCGCGGATTTGCCTACAAGTTCTCTTGCGACCAGCAACAGCAAGACAAGGTTGAAGGGATGGAGAATGGCGTTGAGCAGCCAGCCGGCCGTCAGCCCCGGATGTTGGCCTCCAACGAGATATGACAGAGCAACCTGAAGCAGGCCAAGGACTGGGCCTCGTTTGAAACTCGAGGGGACCTGAAGAGACAGAAGCTCCTGACCCGTTTTGAAAAAAGCGGGAAAATCCGAATTGGGCACTACGGTGTGGCCGAAGTACAGAACCGAATGATATGTCCCAAAAGCAAGAAGGGCGGCCATCAGGAAGAATTCGAGGTACCTCTCTCGCTTGGTAAGCAGTTCCGCCTGATCTCTGGCAAGTGTTTCGGGCTCTCTTTGCAAAGCTGCGCCCGCACGGCTCGCAGCCTGTCTGCCAGCCCCGGACTTGTGTCTTTTGACTTTGCGCCTACTCATTCTACCTCTTTCGATATAGCCGGCGAAAACTGATATGCCTGCAGCAATGCGCTGATTTCAATAACCACGTGTTAACCAACTTTCTCCAGCTCAATCGTTTGGAACATACCCAACCAAGGGGCCAGGGGGGACAGAATAAACTCAATGAACTTAACGACAGGATAACAAATCGAGGGCGCCAATTGACGCAACGTCACCCCTCCACTGAGCAAATAGCGTAGCGGTGTATGATTGTACATTTTGACGATTTTCAAAGCGGGAAAATCGCTCTCAAATATCTCCCGATCACGGGAGAAGATTATCCACGGCATCGCGCCATTACCGTGTGAAACCGGCCCTTGCTCCTGCAACTCCCATTGTGCCTGTGTGTCGAATAGTTCGTGGTGAAAGTTCTTGTAGATGAACCTTGACCACACCGTATTGGCAGGCTCGATCATCACGATTTTGCCGGACCTCTTTAGACACCGCAACGCCTCAGAGAAAAACGCTCTCGGGTCGGTGATGTGATGCAGGACATCAATCATGAAGAACGCGTCGACACTCGCTTGCTCAAAAGGCATATCAGACGCCGAGAAGGCCTCATCAATATTTGGCAGCTCGAGGACATCAGACGTAATCGCGTTGGAAATCACTTCTTTGATAAAGCCCCCTCCACTTCCCAGTTCGACCAGAACCTTGTTGCCGGGATCGGACACGGCTCTTTGCAGCAGCCTGTAGAAATCAATGTATATGTTTCTCAGAAACGGCTTCCTCCGGATTATCTCGGCGTGCAACAACGTAGCAGCAGGATCGTCGAGGTCATCGATGCACCTTATCTCAGGTAGTTTGAGCCATTCAATGATCTTCATTGATTTGTTCCTGCTTTCTCTTCAGCGCTACCTCCAAATTCCTGCTAACAGCTGAACTGCCGGGGTCAAGCTGCAGCGCCTTGTCAAAGTTCCGAATCGCCAGATCGTACTGGCCTTTTTGGGTATAAGCAACACCCAAACCATTGTACGCGTCGGGCCAGTCCGGCCTTATGCGCACAGCCTCGTCAAGATGCCTGATAGCCTCATCGAGTTGACCCTGTTGGCCGAACGCTACCCCAATATAATAATGGGCGCTGTGATGGTGGGGTTCAATCCGTAACAATTGGTCAAAATACTGAATCGCCAGATCATGCTCGCCTAACTGGAAATGAGTAAAGGCGATGAAGTACAGCGCTCTTGGATGGTTTGGGGCGATTTGCAGTGTCCTTAGGAAGTGCTCTCTGGCCTTTGTGGTGTTACCTTGGTTGGCCAGTACTACGCCCAGCCGCCAGTGAATGTCACGGCGATAGGGGTCATCACCAAGAGTGGCTATCATGTGCTCAAACAGAGTGATGCTGTTATTCCATACACGTGTCTGCCGAAAGCTCAACGCCCCCAGGGCCACGATCACGGCAGTGGCCAGGCAAAGGACGCTACGAGAGAACCTACGCGCCTTTGGGTGTACAAGGCACGCGGCAAGTAGTGTTGAGTAGCAAAGCGAGACAATCAATGAATATCTATCGCTGTGGTAATGTGGAGACTCGAGCAAACCCAAAGCCGGTACGAGCAGCACCAGATGACAGATCCCCAATACCAAGGCGAGTGGCCACCGGCGACGCAAAAAGACCAATGCTGTAATCGCGCCGACGACCGCCAGCAAGCTGGCAATGAATGGGAGTGAGGACGGATCAAAGTCCACGAAAGTCGTATAGACGGGTGAGAGGCTCAAAGGGTACCACGGCCGCCAAGCATAGTAAGCCCAGACGTACATTCCTTGCATCAAGCGTTCGAACAGGCTGAACTCGGCAAGCGATACCGGCTTCCGCCAGACCCCCGCTGAGGCTAAGCGGACGCCCAAAGTTACCAGTGCGACGGCCGACGACACGGCAACGAACGGGATTTTTTCCAATAGCACGCGCCGAGCTGCAGGGGTCTTCAACCACCCACGACTGCCGCCCAGCCTCCTTAGCGGATACACATCCATGGCAACGAACACGAATAGAAAGCTCATCCCAATCGCGTGAGACAGTAGTGACGCCAGGTAACACATCAGTGATATGGTCAGTAGGATGCAGCGGCGTGCATTGCTCACGGCCACAGCATTTGCTCCCAGGTAGCACAGTGTCGAAAGAAGTAAGAAGAACGCTGCCTGACAATAACTACGGTCGACCGCCCAGGCAACCGGCTCTACCCGCAGCGGATGAAGTGACCAGAGCAGCGCAGCGAGTGCGGCCGAAACAGTGACCCGCCACGGCGCTACTGCTGGCCCGCCTCGCCCGGACAATCCCGCCACCAGGAGCCCGCGCAGCAAAAGAAACACCAAAACTGAGTTGGCACCGTGGAGCAGCCAATTTCCCAGGTGGTACCAGAATGGGTTCAGACCCCAGAAGTGGTAGGTGATGCTCCAACTGAGCAGCGTCAACGGGTAGTACCTCATCGCTGAGTCAACGTCGGTGAATATCCAGCGGAGGCGTTCGAGGCTGAGGCCGCCGAGGTTCGGATTTTGGTAGATAGCGATGTCATCGTCCCACATCACGAAATCGGCGCCGAGCACGCGAACAAAGGTCACGAGTGTAACGGTGGCAACCACGGCCGAAATAAATACTGGCGATCGAACAAAGGCTGCAAAGCGGGCTGGCCAAATAGCGGACCCGCTGACCTCCGCAGAGAGTGTCTTCTCAGCGGTCCGATTGCAGGAAGTCTCTTTCATGAAATCGGTTGAAAATACTCTAACGCGTCTTTCCAAGCCACTTGATCTTCTTGAAGGCAATCCAGCTCATCCTGAGCAACAGCCAGCCGTGTCTGAAACGACTTATGTTTGTCGTACCGTAAGTCCTTGCCCGATAGGTCACCGGCACCTCGACAACCTTGAGATTCTGCTTTATCGCCCCGAAGATCAGATCGAAATCGCCGAAAGGATCAAAATCGCCAAAGTATGCACGGTTGGCCTCGATCAGCTCATAGTCGCTTTTACGAATCATCTTTGTTCCGCAAAGTGTGTCTCTGAATCTTTGGCCCAATAGCCAGGTAAACAATGCTCCGAAGAACTTGTTGCCAAAAAGATTCAAGAACCGCATCGCCTGTTTCTCCATGGGGTACACGAGCCGAGAGCCGTTGACGAACTCGCCCTTCCCGTCACGCAGAGCCCTGAAGAACTTCGGCAAATCTTCCGGCGGGGCAGTCAAGTCGGCATCCTGGATAACTAACACGTCTCCGCTGGCCGCCGCGAACCCTTTTCTCACTGCGTCGCCCTTTCCCACCCCATCTCCTTGGTGTATCAGGCGAATCTTCCGCTCGGGATGCTTGACTATCTGAGCTTCTATCTCGTCGGCCGTACCGTCGGTGCTGTTGCCGTCCACAAATATTATTTCAGTCTCCCTGCCTAATTCGGGAATTCGCGTCACGGCACCTTCGACATTGCCTCGTTCATTTCTGCAGGGCACTATCACCGAAAGTGACAAGTCCTCATCACGCCGAGGGACCGGCATCGGACGTGCAACCAGAAGGTTAACCAGATTGAAGTAACGCAATACCGGGACCAAAGAGAGAAAGTAATTACAGAGAGTTGTGAAAGGTGGAATACGCTTCGGCAATAACAAATAGGAGCTGCTTCTAATGACATCGAAGTTGCTCAATCGCAACAGATTGCCGATATCTTCCGGCGGCAGCCAGTTCTGGTACGCGTGCGGCCTGCGGATGCCCACAAGCGAGCCGATATTCAATATCGCCTCCCAGAGATAGTTGTAGTAGCTAATTACAACCCGAGTGCCTTCGTGCATAAGCGGATGGATGCTTTCCAGAACTTGCTGAATGTCGTGCCACTGGCCTAAGGAGTTGCAGATGAGAACATAATCAAATTTCTCGTCAAGCGACAGCTCATGCGGGTCCATAACAAAGAACCTCAGATGTGGAAAACGCTTGCTCGCCAGTTGGACGGCATCGGGACTTGCATCTACACCGACCCCGTAGGATGGCTCGACGGCAGCCAAGAGATCGCCACATTCGCAGCCAATGTGCAGGACTCTGCTGTTCGGCCGAACGAAAAATCTATAAACCCTATTGAGCCAGGCATAGTAATATGCATTGCGCTTTCGCCAACGAAGCAACGACTTCTCAGCCGGCGGCTCATCGGCCCGCGACTTGCAGGACCCTGAAGATTGAGTGTTCGGTTCAGCCATAGATTCTGTTGCCGGACCCGGAAATTCTCTTATCGCGGTCCGGGACCGCCTTAAGACATTTGGCGATATTGTCGGTGTTGGGACTCTCGATAACACCTCTCTCGGTAATGATGGCAGCAATATCCTCGGCGTTTGTCACGTCAAACGCGGGATTGCAGACGTTGACACCTTCCGGAGTCACAGGCGTTTCTGCAAATGCAGTGACTTCCTCTCTGGCTCTCTCTTCGATCGGTATTTCAGCCCCACTGCCGATGCCCAGGTCAAATGTGCTCGACGGTGCTGCGATGTAAAACGGTATCCGATGTTCCTTGGCAAGAATACTCAAGCCATATGTTCCAATTTTGTTTGCAGTGTCACCGTTTGCGGCGATCCGGTCGGCGCCGGTTACGACCGCATCTATGCGTCCTTGCTTCATCAACCATCCCGCCATGTTGTCGCAGACGACCGCGACGTCAATCCCCGCCTGCTGCAGTTCCCAGGCCGTCAATCGAGCACCTTGCAGCAAGGGCCTTGTCTCATCTGCGTAGACCTTGAACCTCCTGCCCTCTTTGTGTGCCTCAAACATCAGCGACAAAGCTGTCCCCTGCCCTGCAGTCGCAAGTGCACCGGCGTTACAGTGGGTCAAAACACCCGCACCGTCCTTTATGAACTTTTCGCCGTTTTGGCCAATTCGCCGACACATATCCACATCTTCCTGATATATGGCGTTTGCCTCGGCCAGGACAACTTCCTGAAATTCCCGTAACGTCGCCTTGGGCTGGGCACCAACGAATTCATCGGCACATTGCCGTACTCGCTGTAGCGCCCAAAAAAGGTTCACCGCCGTCGGACGTGAAGATGCCAGATAGTCGCAGGTTTTGGCCAAATCGCCAAGGGCCGCCCCCAGTCCCTCCGACGGTGTCAAGCTCTGCACGGCCAGGACCAGTCCATAGGCCGCCGAGACACCTATGGCCGGAGCGCCGCGAACAGTGAGAGTCTTTATCGCCTCGTAGAGATGCTCTACATCACGGCACCGCAATTTGACAAATTCAGCAGGCAAGCGGCGCTGATCTACAAGCTCCAGGTAGCCATCAACTCCGCCGATCCACTGTACAGCTTTGACAATCATGAGTTTGCCTTGGAAGTACGCAGCCTTTTGACTATCTATCGACCCTGGCTGCGCCGCCTTGGATGACTTTCTCGACTTCGCGCAAGCTCGCTGTCGTTGTGTCACCTGGGGTAGTCATTGCCAGAGCACCATGCGCCGCACCATAGTTGACCGCGTCCGCGCCAGATTTCCCTTCCAAAAGGGCGTATATCAAACCGGAAGCGAAACTGTCGCCCCCACCGACACGGTCGTAGATTTCAAGACCCATCCGCAGTGTGGCGTCATAGAATTGACCATCCGCGTACAGAACTGCGCCCCAGTCATTGATGGAGGCGGTCTGGGCGTTTCGCAGCGTTGTTGCCACTGCCCTGAAGTTGGGAAACTTGTTCACAGCAGCAGTGATCATCTTCTTGAAGTTTGTCGGGTCGAGCTTGGAGTAATCCTCGTCCAGCCCCTTAACCTCAAAACCGAGCGCCGCCGTGAAATCCTCCTCGTTGCCCAACATGACATCAACGTAGGGAGCGATGGCACGGTTTACCTCTTTGGCTTTCTGTTGGCCGCCGATATCCTTCCACAACGAGTTGCGAAAGTTCAAGTCGTAAGAGACTATCGTACCGTGTCTCTTCGCTGCTGTCACCGCCTCGATGATGACCTCGGGCGTAGTCTGTGAAAGTCCTGCAAAGATACCACCCGTGTGGAACCACCGCACGCCGTCTTCTCCGAATATCTTCTCCCAATCGATGTCACCCTTTTTCAACTGTGAAGCGGCGCTGTTGGCCCTATCGGAACAGCCGACAGCGGCCCGTACGCCAAATCCTCGTTCCGTGAAGTTCAGACCCACTCTCACCTTCCTGCCAATTCCGTCGTACGGAACCCACTTGACATACTCCATGCTGATGCCTCCCTGATACATTAGGTCCTCGAGGAGTCTGCCCACCGGATTGTCCACAATCGCCGTTACAACTGCAGCCGTCTTGCCAAAACACCGCTTTAGGCCCCTGGCTACGTTGTACTCTCCGCCGCCTTCCCAGGCCCGAAAGTGCCTGGTTGTGTGGATCCTCTCCGGGCCGGGGTCCAGCCTGATCATAATCTCGCCCAAAGAGACAATATCATATTTGCATTGCGACTTGGGTTTGACGTCTATAGCAGCCATTCAAAACCTCCCTGCTGTCCGATCAACCTTGATAGATCTTGTCCTCTCTGTAATCCTGCCACGCGGGCTCAAACGCCTTTCTTTCAGTAGGGGCCTGTCTAAGCTCGACAGCCCCGCATTGGAATAAGTCGGGCGAGCCGGCGTCGTATTGGACTTGTAGTATAGAATTCCTCAGACACTCGTTCTCAGGCTTGAACTTGAGCGGTTCACCGGTGGCCTTGTTGATGACATCCGGGTGTATCTGAATGCCGTCGCCGGCAAGAACAAGGTGCGAGCCTCGCGAGCCGCTACCCTGCTGGAGCAGCTCTACTATCGCCTTCAGGTAGGCGACGCTGGCAAGAGACAGATGCTCGGCCTGGATCGCGGTTGTGATGTCCCCGTGGTTCTGCAGTTTGAAGCCCCGGTTTTGGATGTCTTTATGAAGCTCGATGGCCTTCTTTAGAGCCTGCCGGGCATCCTCGATCTCTCTTATGTGCCCCGCCGAAGCAGTCATTCTGCTTTGTATCTGCTCGATTACCTCACCGGGCGCCAGACCCGAGGAGCCTCCATATCCGCCGACCCTCTTAATGAACTGCTTTAGCTGTTGCTCTGCAGAATCCAGTTGATCAGAGTAGTCGACAAGCCCACAACCATACGCGTTGACAATGTACTCTGCCGCTCGCAGCCCACCCGTCTGGCCCGCATTCAATGCCGAGCCGCCCGGCCGTTTGACGCCGTGGCTGCCGGCCATCTCGCCGATCACAAACGTATGCGGTATGTTGGACTGCCACCACTTGTTCACTGCAAAGCCACCATTGTTGTGCTGGGCACAGACCGCAATTTCGAGCGGCTCGGCATACAGATCGATGCCATTCTCTTTGTATATGTCGATGGCCAGAGGATTCATGTGTGCCAGACGCTCGATCGGTGTTGACTGAAGGGCGCCGGCCTTGGTCAGATATTCGAGGGCCTCCGGCTCCAGATCATTGATGTCGAGCTCACCCATCGAATCGCTGCCGACAGGATTATGCCGAAAGTCCATGAAGACGTGCCGGCCCTTCTGCGTCTCATTGAACACCAGGATGTCGATCAGTGACGACTGGAGGTTCTCAATTCGCTGCGGGTCAAAAGGCCATTGGTAACCTTTGAGAAAGATGTCGGTTGCCATCTTACTCATCGCGGGAAAAAAGTCCGTCAGGAACTCCCGCTCGTCGCCGCCCCGGGTATCCGTGCTGAATATCCGCGGGACTGCCTGCATGTAGGTTCCGGAGACATTCCAGCGAAACTTGGTGCTCGCCAGTCCAAACTGCGACTCGGTCAGATTCTCTGCTGCCAGACCGGCTCTGAAAGCAAGCCCATGAATGCCAACCTGGCCCTTCGGGTAGACGCTCGTCTTGTAAAGCTCTCCCGGGCCACCGGCGGCAAGAACGAGATTGGCGCCAAGGTACACGTTGACGGCGTAATCTGATGCACTAACCCGCCCCTTGTCGATGGTGACGACACCTGCAATTCGCCTGGATTTGCCTGATCCGGCTGTGAGCAAATGGGCAACCTCCTGGTTGTCCATTATCTTGACGCCGTACTGTTCAAGCTGTCTCTGCAAACACTCGCTCATGAACTTGCTGGTCTTCGGACCCGCCGATGTAGCCCTTTCCGCCGGATCGTGGTCTGTCTTGTAGCCGATGAAGGTTCCAATTGCATTTGTTGGGAACGGAACACCCACATTCACCAAATGGTAGAACTCACGAAGCGAACCAATTGCCTCGGCAAGCGCCAGATCGCCGTGACAGCAGCCAGCCGCGGTAAGCGTCTTCGCGAATTCCTGAGCGTCGTCCGGCACGTCCGGGCTCGTGCCCATTTTGTAATACGTTTGCTTGTCCGAGCCACTCATGCGGGATGCCCCCAGGCCCAGCCCGCCGGTTATCACCACGATTCTGTCCTGCGGATCCTGCACCCCCTTTCTGCGCATGAACTCGTACAAGTGCACGGCACAGTTCATACCCGCGGCGCCGGCGCCGACGATAACGGTGTTATGGCGATGGAAGGTGACCATCTGGTCCGCTATCTGTTTGGTTTCCACGATTTCGCACCTCACCTCAAGTGAACAACGGGTAACAATGCAAGATTCGGCGTCCTGCGACCGATTTCACCGTCTTACTGCGTGCCCAGAGTTCTCGGTTCTTCAAAGTCGCTACTCATTTCGCGAGGCAGAACCCACACTTTACCTTTTTTGCTGCAGAAGTAAAGCGATGACTGCGAAGGCTCTCTGCCGTGGCCGTCCGCCCAGATTGCATAGAAATCAGGATGCGCCCCCACGGGCCGCCTGGCGTAGGTGTGATTGTACGGACTGTTGATCGTGAGCTGCGCAACTTGTTTCCACGTCTGTCCCCGGTTTTTGCTTACCCACATTGCCATTTCGCCGCCTGGATTGTATGGCTGTGGCCCGGTCTCAGTGGGGCCGATCACTCGCCATGTGCCGTCGTCCTCTGTGTAGAGCGACCCCATGTCGTAGTTATTGTCCGAGACGAAAGCCGGCCTTATCTGCCATTCCGCACCTGTCCAGCGAGCTGTGGTCCAGGTGCGCGGGTCGTTGTCGGGACCCGACCGATATCCCCTGCTCGTCAAGAAGAGAACGACCGGCCTATTCTCCGCGTCGAACCGTATGTCTTTCATATATACATTGAGGCCCTCGCGCCGGTAGTCGTGCACAAGTGCAGGACTGTTGACATCCGTGATCGGCAAAGTCACCTTTCGTCCATCGGCGGTCTGCCAAGTCCGGCCACAATCAGCGGTCTCTATGTAGTACAAATTCGTACGCCAGTTCAGGCCCTTATCGGCAGGATGGTAGTTGAACGCCGTGCCGGCCTTGCCTTTACCTACGGCGCTTATCTGATAATGCCCTTTCTCGATCGCAGCCAGCCGAATCCACTCTGACCACCGGACGCCGTCGGCGCTTCGCATAAAGCAGATGGTCCGGTCGGCAGGATAGCCGTACCGAGTGAAGAAACAAAGGAACCCCCGGTACCCAATGTGCCAGGGCTGCATGTACGAGAAATTGGTCATCGGAACTTCGTTGCCGTCCTCGATCTTCGTAGCCTGTATCCGATCGAACTCATCAATGTCGTATGGCAGTTTGCTTTTGTGAATGTATGATGGCCTGCCGGTCCCGTGGGATGTCGAGAATATCCAGATGTATCCCTTGTCGTCCACCGATATGACGGGATTGTCGTGAGCGTCGTTGGTCTTCTTATCGAGAAGTATGGTGGGCCGCGGCACCGTCCCCGTGTTGTGGTCATAATACGAAACCATATGCAGCAGTTCGTGGTTGCTGTCCGATGTTGTGCCGCCGTAACAGAAGAAAGTCTTGTGGACCTGGTCGCAATACACGGCAAAAGGCTTGTGCTTGGCACAGTATGTACCGAGGCCCCCGCTGTACTTGTACACGTATTCGTCATTGGAAGGCTGATTCATGTACCATATACCACGGTAGCCTGTATCTTTGCAGTTGATTGTGACGGGGGAAGGGGGCTGAGTCGCACTTGCGGACAGCTTCCCATTGGCGCTCATCACCAGAAGTTGAACCGCCAGGAGAAGCTTTACAGGCCCACAAACCTTCGTCGGGACCCGCAGAGGTCTTGCGGCAATGTTGTGACACTCATCAGGCATCGCGTGTCTCTGTCGGTATTTGCGGCTTCTACCGAACGTTGAAATCTCTGCCGGTCACCTGGCTTATCTGGGTGAGAGACGCCTTAGCAAAATCGATGTCCGGGTATTTGTCGGCCCGCAGCTCATCTATCAAGCGCTTGATCTTGGAGAGCTCGGAAGCCAGGAGGTAGTAATCCTGCTGCTCGATTATATTCTGCATCGTAGATTTCTCTATCATGCTAAACGATGCACCGAGCACGAGGACTCCTGCGTCGATGTAGTCGGGGATGTTGCCAGCATTTGTGCCGCCGGTGGGCACAAGGCTGATAGTCTTGTGAATCGCCGGGTCGATGGCCTTGATGAAAGCAGGGCCGCCGAGCTGTTTGGCGGGAAATATCTTGCAGAGATTCGCCCCTTTGGAGAACTGACTGAGGACTTCGGTTACAGTACCGCATCCCGGTATGATCGGCACCTTGCCTGCTAACTTGTCGTAAGTTTCATCTCGAAAGTTCGCGGCCGAGACAAGATAGCACGCACCGGCGTCCACAACCTCCTGAACCGAGGGCAGCTGATCTTGGGGGTGGATCCGGTTGTACAGATCAAGCATCGCCGGCGAGTCTATCAAACTGGCGCAACCGGCCGCAAAATCTTCCAATTCCTTGCGCAACCGAGAGAGCTTCTCCAGGGGCTTACTGATCCGGCAGGTGACTTCCATGTTATTGACGCCCGCTTTGATGAGTGCCTCAGCGGTCCTGACTATGTCAAGCTTGTCCTGGTTGAATACCAAAACAAACCCATCTCTCAACAGGGTCGTAATTGTGCTTTGAATATCCATTTGGCCTCCTTGACGTTGTTGGCGCCTGACCCAGATGCAGCAGCGACATCAGAGTCTTCTCAGATGGAAGCCGCCATCGACGTTGATCACAGTGCCGGTGGAAAAGTCGAGTCTGCCTTCGGCTATGGCTCCTACGGCCTTTGCAATGTCGGCCGGCTGTCCCCATCGCCTGATCGGTGTCAGCCCGTCGGCAATCAGCTTGTCATACTTGTCTTTGACGGCCCGGGTCATGTCCGTCTCTATGATACCCGGGCTTATTTCGAACACTCCTATACCGTATTCGGCCAGCCTATCTGCGTAAAGGCTCGTCATCATTCGTACGCCCGCTTTGCTGATGCAGTATTCCCCGCGCGATGGCGAGCTCGTGTAAGCCGATATTGAGCCAGTATTTACAATTCTGAAAGACTGCTGCGGGTGTTGCTTTTTCTGTTCGATCATCCAGTTGGCAACCTGCTGCGTCAGAAAGTAGGGGCCCTTGAGATTTATCCCGAGGACTCTGTCGAAGCTCTGCTCTGTTGCATCAAGAATGTCAAGCCGCGCCAGTGGAGCGACACCGGCGTTGTTGACAAGCATATTGCACCGGCCGAACTTGTCCTTGGCCAAATCAAGCAAACGCGTTCTGTCACCGGCCTTGCTCACGTCACCCCGCAAGACCTCACAATCGGCGCCGAGACGTGTGATTTCCTTTTTTGTTTGTTGGGCGTGGGAGTCGTCCGGGTCTCCGTCGGGCGTCAGGTCAAAATAATTAACGATCAGGTCGTGGCCCAACGATGCCAGCTCTACAGCAATGGCTCTTCCTATGCCGCGACTTGCCCCGGTCACAATTGCAACGGGTCGATCTGCCATTTCTCAAAATCCTTTCCGGCATTTGCTCTTCAAGAACTCGTCTATTTCTCTGGCCGCCCTCATGCCATCTGCCACGGCGGCAACCACCGTGGAGGCCCCCTGCACGAGATCGCCGCCTGCAAAGACGCCCGGCCTGGATGTCGCCAGCGTGCCATCTCTTGTCGCAATCAAGCCGCCTTTCAGTTCCACGCCCGGCAGAATATCTCTCAGGTCCCGTGCCACCTCTTGGCCGATTGCTTCTGCCACAACATCCATTTCCAGCTCATAGGCACTCGACTCGATCGGCTTCGGTCTGCGACGTCCCGATTCATCGGGCTCACCTAATTCGGCCGGGCAAACCTTAATCCCGGTGAGCTTGCCGTCGCGGCAGCTGAATCCGAGCGGGGCGGTCAAGATAAGGAAATGCACACCGGCCTCTATCGCGCGATCCCTCTCGGCGCTCCAGGCGGGCATCTCCTTGAACGACCGACGATATATGACGTAAGCGTCTCTGGCGCCAAGCTGCACGGCGGTAACCGCAACGTCCATAGCTGTATTGCCGCCACCTATTGCGGCGACACGCTTGCCGACAAGGTCCAATTTGCCCGGCTGCTTAGCCGCCGAAAGGAACTCCATCGCGCTCCACAGGCCCTCGATGTCCCTATCCTCATCGCTAATACTGGCCGACCTCGGCAGACCCATGCCGATGAAGACGGCGTCAAATCCTTCCGCAGCCACGCTATCGAGACTGAAGTCGCTGTTGAGCTCCTGGCCGAGACGCAGAATCATTCGCTCTGTCGGCACATCCGCGAAGATAGCCGCGATTTCGTTGGCCAGCGACGTGCTTTGTCGGTCCGCTGGAATGACCGACTCAATCATCCCTCCGAACTCATTGCTCTTATCGTAGATTGTCACAGTATGGCCGGCCTCAAGCAATTTCGCTGCGCAGGACAGCCCCGCCGGGCCTGCACCTATCACGGCCACATTCTCGCCTGTAGCCTTTTCGGGTATTCTCAGCCTGGACCAGCCGTTCTTGCGGGCCTGCTCAGCAAGATACCTCTGAATATCGGCGATCGGCAGAGGACCGTCGCCGATGAATTTCTGCAGACAATTGCCCTCGCACTGGTGCTCAACCGGACAAAGCCACGCGCACACCTCCGGAAACACATTCGCCTCACGCAGTGCCTCATAGGCGGCCTGCTCCTGGCCCTCAAGGAACAAGCCTATGAATTTAGGGATGTCGACACCGGCGGGACATCCCAGCTGACAGGTGGGTTCCTGACATTTGCGACAGGCCGACGCAAGCCGCATGAGATTCTCCCTGTCGCTTCTTCTGCCGTGCTCAAAAATCGGCCCGTACACTTTGTTGTCGCGGACCACACAACCTGTCATCCCGGCGTCACGCATTATCTGCGTGCACGCGCTGCAGCTTACACAAACCTTGTCCGCGTCAAGCCTGCCCTTGGTGACAATGTCTTTGGCAAAATCCGGATATGCGAATGCCATTCGACCGGCGCCGATCAGCGTTGCCAGACCGTTTGCCTTACTTGCCGCCCCCACGTTGGCAAAAAGGGTTCTTAGCCAACTGTAGCCCGTCCCGACAATCGCGATGTCCCTGAACTGCTTCTGAATCTCACCGGCCACGTCGATTAGCCTTGCCACACCCGCGAGCGGATGTTCCGGCTCTTGGTATCCGCCTATTACCGGCTCATTAAAAGGCCTTCCCACGTGTGGGTTGTAATACGGATTCGCCACCGTGACGTTGACCAGCCTGGTGCCTCGCTGCTCCAAAAGGGCGATGAGCTTCTTCGGCTCGGTCAAATCCGGCCTGGCATAATCGTCTTTGTCCACGCCCCACCCATACGGGTATGGAATTGCATCGTACACACCGAGGCGAGTGACAACCGTTTTCTCCTGTCCAAGCTCTTGGTGAATCTTGTCAATCACTTCCAGCAAAAACCGGGTGCGGTTCTCGAATGAGCCGCCATATTTGCCTTCCCGGCCGTGACAGGCAAAGAGCTCGTTGATCAAGTAACCGTGACAAGACTTGATATCAACTGCATCAAAGCCCACCTCAAATGCAATCCGAGCAGCTTTGACGTATGCCCGCTGTAGCTCGTCCAGGTACTCATCGCTCACCAGGGGCCAATCGGGCGGTATCCTGCTCTTGGCACCCGCGTCGGGCCTCTGCTGCGGGACCAAGGCATCGCGATATGGATCGTGCTGGGCGATAATGGGATGTGACACACCTTCGGGCTTACTGTATCTGCCCGAATGCGTAAGTTGAGCCACAACGAAGGGCCTGTGTTCACCGCCCATGCTTTGACCGGAGGTGGCCCGTATCATCTTGGCCAACGCACGGAAGGTCTCTTTGCTCTTGTCGTTGAGCCACAATTGTCTCGGATTGGCTCTACCTTCACCCACGACGGCGATTGCTTCAACCCAGACCAAGCCCGCTCCTCCGCGTGCGAAGCGCTCGTAACGGCGCCACGTGAGCTTGCCGGGTCGCCCATCCGAATCACCGTCACAGCCTTCCATTGGGTGTACGGCAAGCGAGTTGGGTATGGCTGTCGACCCCATATCTACGGGCTGGGCCAAAATCGAAACGTCCTCCAAGGCCTCGACCGAAACACCAAGACTACCGTTTAGCTGCCTCAGATCCTCGATATCCCGCAGCCGAAATTCCCACTTCGAGTTCCGGATTCCGCATTCTGTAGTCCGAGTCTTCCTATTCATCCGCCGTCTCAGGAGTCTAGTTTCGCCTTTAGGAACTTGGCCGTATGGCTCTCGCCGTTCTTGATGATGTCCTCGGGCTTGCCAGCGGCAACGACCCTACCCCCGGCGTCACCGCCCTCGGGCCCAAGGTCTATTATATAGTCGGCCATCTTTATAACATCAAGATTATGCTCGATTACCACAACAGTGTTGCCCATGTCGCAAAGCCGTTGCAGAACGTTCAGGAGATTCTGGATGTCGGCGAAGTGCAGACCGGTTGTCGGCTCGTCGAGCAGATACAACGTATGCCCGGTCGCCGCCTTGCCCAATTCAGCGGAGAGCTTGACCCGTTGCGCCTCGCCACCGGAAAGCGTGGTCGAGGACTGTCCCAGCTGCATGTACCCCAAGCCGACATCATTGATAGTGTTCAGTATCCGGACGATCTTCGGGAAATTAGCGAAGAAAGCGAGCGATTCTTCCACTCTCATATCCAGCACATCGGCGATATTCTTGCCTTTGTACGTCACCTGCAGTGTTTCGGGATTGTACCTCTTACCCTTGCAGCTCTGACACGTAACATAGACATCCGGCAAGAAATGCATCTCAATCTTCTTCGTTCCCTGTCCCCTGCAAGACTCACACCGTCCGCCTTTGACATTGAAGCTGAATCGACCGGCCTGATAACCGCGGATCTTCGCTTCCCGCGTGAGCGAAAAGAGTTTCCTTATCAGATCGAACGCACCCGTGTAGGTGGCCGGATTGCTCCGCGGCGTCTTTCCGATAGGCGACTGGTCAATCTCTATAACCTTGTCGATTTGTGACGTGCCGAGAACTGTCTTGTGCTTGCCCGGTTTTTCGCGGGACTGATACAGCCGGCGCTTCAGAGCCCGCAGGAGAATCTGGCTAACCAGAGTACTCTTGCCCGATCCCGAGACCCCCGTAACGCAGACAAAAACGCCCAGCGGGAATTTGACGTCGATATCTTTGAGGTTGTTCTCCGCGGCACATTTCACCTCGATGCACTTTCTGAGATTGTATTTCCGTCTCCTATGCGGAAGAGCTATGCTCTTTTTGCCGTTGAGATACTCACCGGTCAGCGACTTATTGCAGCGGGTAATGTCACGAAGAGTTCCCTGTACTACGACTTCCCCGCCGTGCTCGCCTGCCGCCGGCCCGATGTCGACAATATGATCCGCACTTCTGATAATATCTTCATCGTGCTCAACAACGATTACCGTGTTGCCGAGCTTGCTAAGTCGCTGCAGAATGCCGAGAAGGCGGTCGTTGTCGCGCTTATGCAGACCGATTGTCGGCTCATCCAGTACGTAGCACACGCCGACCAGACCGCTGCCCACCTGAGTTGCCAACCGGATTCTCTGAGCCTCACCGCCGGCGAGGGTCCTGCTCATCCTGTCCAGTGTCAGGTAGCCAAGGCCGACATCCACCATGAACTTCAGCCTCGCCTTGATCTCCTTCAATACCTGCGCCGCTATCAGGCTCTTTTCTTTGTCGAGCTTGAGCCTGCTAAAGAACTTCTGTGCCTTCTCGATACTCAGCGAGCTTAGCTGGTTGATGTTCTTGCCACCGACGGTCACTGCGATGGCCTCGGGGCGAAGCCGGGCGCCCCCGCAGCCTTGGCAGGGCTGCTCAGACAAATAGCTGTGCAGCCGCGCTTTGACATAGTCGCTCGTCGTATTCTTCCAACGACGGGAGAGATTCGGAATTACCCCTTCGAAGCAGAAACCGTATTTCTTCTCGTCAGCCCCATTAGTTCCCTGCAGCAAAATTCGCTTGAATTCCTTCGGTATTCTCTCATAGGGTATCGACTTGTTTATTCGGGCATTTCTGCAGAACCTTTTGACGAGCCGGTTGTAGAATATGTTCATCCGCTTGCCACCCTTGCGCCACGCATCGATCGCACCGTTTTCCAGCGAGATGTTCTTGTCGGGCACTATCAGGTCGGGATCGAACTCAAGAATCGTACCGAGGCCGTCGCAGCTCTTACATGCCCCGTAAGGGCAGTTGAAGCTGAAAAGTCGAGGTGACAACTCCTCAAGACTGGCCCGCGGATGCTCGGGGCAGGCAAACTTCTCGTTGTAGATGACCTGCTCCCATTTTGTGTCTGCCGGTTGACGACTGTCTCTCTCCGGGTCGCTTGCCTGTGGTTCTTGCAGCAGGACCAGAAGTACGCCATCAGCCAGTTTCAGTGCCGTCTCAACAGAATCGGCCAACCGGATGCGAACTGCGTCCTTGATCACCAACCTGTCAACGACCGCCGCAATGTCATGCTTCTTGTTCTTGTTCAAGGCCGGTACGTTGCGTACATCGTAAATCGCGCCGTCGACACGTACGCGCACAAAACCCTCATGCTGGATGTTGGCAAAGATATCCCTGTGCTCGCCCTTCTTACCGCGAACGAGTGGGGCACAGATCTGGATCTTTGTGCCCTCCGGCCTGGAAAGAATCGACTCCACTATCTGTGAGGAATGCTGGCTGGTAATCTCCTTGCCACATACCCAGCAGTGAGGCTGACCGACACGCGCAAAAAGGAGTCTGAAATAGTCATAGATTTCGGTGGTAGTAGCGACAGTTGAGCGCGGATTACTGCTGGCGCTCCTCTGCTCAATCGCGATTGTGGGCGGCAAACCGGTGATGTCGGCAACCGCGGGTTTTTGCATTTGTTCAAGGAACTGTCTGGCGTAGGCACTGAGCGACTCGACGTATTTTCTCCGCCCCTCGGCGTAGATTGTATCGAAGGCCAGGGAGCTCTTGCCGGATCCGCTGATACCCGTAATCACCACCAGCTCATCACGGGGTATGCTGAGACTGATATTCTTCAAGTTGTGCTCAGCGGCACCTGTGATCTTGATCGCTTTTTCCACTCGTTTCGCCATATCTACCAGAGAGCAAAGAGTAACGAGCCGAAGCTCAGCAATCTTGCGATTCGCGCTCCGGGCTCTATGTTTTGCACTTTCACCTGCAGCACAAACCGGTTATTGTAACAGAATAGTGCCCAAACGTACAATGATTGTTGTCGAACGTTAAGTCAGGCCCGTCCAGTAGAGCGAATGAAGGCTTTGCACAACTGGAATCTGTCATATTCTGAGGCCAGAGAGTTGCAGGCGCGGCTGGCCCCCAGAGTGCAATTGACCCGGTTAAGAAAGGCACCAAGGCTGATTGTAGGCCTTGACTGTGCCTTCAGCAAGGATGGCAAGAAAATCTTTGCCGCCGCCGTTGTGCTCAAGCCGCCCGACCTTGAGCTTGTTGAAACAGTGGGCGCTACGCGAAGAGTCAACTTCCCCTACATTCCGGGGTTGCTTTCCTTTCGAGAGGCACCGGTCTGTATTGCTACAGCAGAGAAACTGAAGAGCAGGCCCGATGTCTATATCGTCGACGGTCAGGGGATCGCGCACCCGCGGCGGCTGGGTCTCGCAGCTCACCTCGGCCTGTTCCTCAACAAGCCGACCATAGGCTGCGCCAAGAGTCGACTGACGGGCAGCTTTGAGGAGCCATCGGCCCAAAAAGGTGCGTACAGTCTTCTGAAGGCCAAGAGCGCGGTGGCATCTGAAACGCGACAGGAAACCATCGGGGCCGTCGTCAGGACCCGCACGAACGTCAAGCCGGTGTTTGTCTCAGTAGGCAACCGGTGTCTGCTGGCCGATGCGATCCGAATCACCCTCGCCTGCACGACCAGATATCGCCTGCCGGAGCCAACACGTCTGGCTCATCAGCTCGTAAGCAAAATCAAGGCACAGGCACGTTGAGAGCTATCAGCCGCAGCCCGCTGCTGGGGCTTAGCCGGCCTGAGTCACATCTGTGGAGGATACGCCATCTCGGCGGCGATTCATGCAGAGTCACAGCCCTACCTGCTGCGGCGGCTCTGCCGGCACTTCAGGCGCCCCATGCGCTGCCCCCCGCTGTTCGCTGCCAGATTGGTTCATCCGATAGTACTGCTCGACGACCGCCGCAAGACGTGCCAAGACCTCGCGGCCCTCAGGACTCGCCTCAAGACCAACAATCTGAAGACCAAGACACGCGCCCTCGCCATCTGCGGTTGGAAGTATGTTTCTGATCTGGGCATTGAATTTCAAAGGGGTCTCATAGGGCATGGGTGTGAATCGGACCCCGACGAATTGTCCCTTTTTGAATTCGGGTCTTGCCGAGTCGCAAGCCCCCTTGCCGGTGAGACCTTTGTGTGGAACGACCACTTGCGCTCCTCCGGCGGATATGTCGACAAGTCTACCATGGCAGTAGTCGTGTATTTGATCGTTCGCCCCACGCTTGCTGCTGCGATGCCACAGTACCGTATTGACCTTCAGTGAGGCGGGTACGCTCACACGGAAATAGCTTCTCCTCTGGAGAACGCCGATCCTATCCGGTACGGCAAGCACTATCGCTCCACCAGTTGCCGAATCGGGCAAGGGATCAAGATCGACTACGGTTGTGTCAAAAACAAACTTGCCATGTGCATGCTTAAATGACATTCCGACCGGCTGATTGACCTGTATGTTTATCGGATATCGCTTCGTATCCGAGCGAGCGCTCACAACGTACAGTCTTTCCCCGAGACGTTTGGTAAGGAGCACCTTGGCAACGTGCCATTTGCCCCTGGACAGATAGGACATAATGGCAGGCACACCCGTGTCAATTGCATTTTGGAGGACCTCCTCCGAGTCGTGCCCTCGAAGCATAACAACTTCGTTCATGCTGATCTCTCCAGCGATATGCCCTGGGTCTTTGGCGCTACTGGGCCGCCATATATTTGCTCCGACGCCAATGTCTTCCTGGCCGCCAAGCCAGGTTAGGGCAGCTGTGACCCACCTGTGGAGTACCCTCCAGGTGCCAAGAACCTGATCGCGTTTCCGCGATCCGCGGTCCCCCCGCCCAGGGGGACCGGTAGAAAATGCGGTCCCTCTATGATACATATAACTATAATTCGGCAATTTACAAAATGCTTATTACACTAAATCCGCCCTGAGCCCCGGCCGAGAGAGAAAAACTCCTCGGCATTGGTGGCGGGCCAGCCAGCCTGACGGAGGCGATACAAGTCCTATAACTATGCCCATCTCAACTCTGATGGCCTGGATATCGCGCGCGAACGACAACCGGGTGTGTGACGCCCTGGAGGTGTGCTATTTGACTTCCGCAGATGCCTCGGGGTCAAAGGGATTAGTGCGGACAGCCAGCGAAAACAGGTACGGATATTCGCTCTTAAGATGCTCCATATGAGAGAGCCATTCTCGTACAAGCAGCTGATATACCCTCTGGACATCTACGTTCAAATGGCCGTAGTCGGTGTCCGGCAGGTCCCTGATTTTTGTCCTGTGCGATAATTCTTCGGCCAGATGGAAGACTCCCCAGAGAAGTTCGGTAAAATCATCGTGTTCCAGCAGATTCGGGTTTTCGAGTAGCCTCAGCAGAAACGCCCGCTTCCCGATCAAGAAGGATTGCAGGCCCTGCAAGTCTCCGGCACAACAGTCAATCTTGTACTTGTGATTCTCCAGAACCGATCGCATTTTCGTAAAATGCTCCGGCGACCAGTAATCGTCCACTCTCAGACGTTTTGAAATCCTTTCCGCGTTCGTGTCAAAACCGCTGAAATACTTCAAAAGTGGTGTTCCCGCCTCGCTGAAGAACGCCCCTATCACCATCTTGAGCTTCTGCAGCAACGCGCGTTTTTCCCTTTCGCTGAGTACCTGATGGATTATCAGTGTAACAAGCAGAACTTCGATGAAGACGAACGCAACATCGCCCACCAGATAGATGAAGATGTGGTGAGCATCTCTGAAAACTGCATAGTGAACCGCGTAGAAGAAAAACGACAGGAAGACAAGAAGCAGGCCAAAGAGGACTCTCTGCATCAGGTGTTTGCGGGCCTTCATCTTCACCTCAAATACGGCATTGGCATAGTAGCGCCCGCCCTCCAGGGCCGGCCGGTGCAGAGTCTAACCCGGTTGCCCCCGCATTTCAAGAACCGGGACGCCGAACCGCCGCGGCAAGACACACAACCAATACGGACACAAGACTATTGATTAATGCCTCAGATCACCATATTCTACGGACTCGACAGGAAGACGACGTGATTCTCCGTCTTTGGAATCTTGAGGAACGATTCATGCAGTACCGGCAGTTAGGCAATACCGAATTGAAGCTGACCACGGTAGGGCTGGGTACGTGGGCGATGGGCGGGCCTTGGCAATTCGGCTGGGGACCTCAGGATGATGGCGAGGCTATAGCTGCGATTATTGCCGCCCTCGACAACGGCATTAACTGGATCGACACCGCGCCGGCCTACGGGCTGGGCCACGCTGAAGAGCTCGTAGGGAAGGCCTTGAAGCAGACGGAGCACAACCCGATCATTGCAACGAAGTGCAGCTTACTGTGGAACGAAAGGAGAGAAAAGGTAAGCTGCCTCAAGAAGGATAGCATCCACCGAGAATGTGAGGCAAGCCTGAAACGACTCGGCATCGAGACGATAGACCTGTACCAGATGCACTGGCCCGAGCCGGAGGAAGATGTCGAAGAGGGCTGGGGGGCAATGATCGAGCTCGTCGAGGCCGGCAAGGTTCGATACATCGGCGTCTCGAACTTCAACGTCGAGCAAATAAGACGCGTCAAGAAGATGCACCCGGTCGCTTCCCTTCAACCGCCCTACAGCATGCTGCACCGCGAGCCGGAAGACGAACTGCTGGCTTACTGTTCCGAGAACAAGGTCGGAGTCGTGGCGTACAGCCCCATGCAAAGGGGATTGCTCACGGGCAAATTCAGCCAGGAAAGACTCTCGGGCTTGCCCATCGACGACCACCGCCGGAGACACCCCGATTTTCACGGGCCGCAGTTCGCTGCGACGCTGGAGCTCGTCGAGGCCCTCAAAGAAATCGCCGGGAGTAACGGCAGAACCTGCGCTCAATTAGCCATCAGTTGGGTCCTTCGCCGAAATGAAGTGACATCCGCCATCGTCGGCGCGCGAAAGCCGGCACAGATTGTCGAAACCGCCCCGGCGTCCGATTGGGATTTGAGCAAGGAGGATATCGAGCAAATCGAGCAGTTGCTGGCCAAACGTGATGTCAAATTGAAATGACACGCTACCGACTATATAACTGGAAAAATTCATTAAGCTTGCGAAAGATGTGTCTCGCGACGTTTCTCCTTTTGATGTGCGCACCATTCCAAGGATGCCCCATCTTCCCTGTGTACGGCCACCCTGATCAGGTACCGCCGCATCTTGAACCGGTCGACGGACAGCCAGACACATTTCGAATGCTCGTTCTCAAGGATTTCCGCAATCAAGAAGACTGGGTCAAGGCAGTAAGGGTGACCGACCGGAGAGAAGCATACAGGGGCAACATCATTGTCTACTGGGAGATTCGCGCCAAAGAGCGTGTCTCCATGCACGGTTTCCAGGTGCAAGTCGGATGCGTTCCGGAGGGATTTGAACAGATTGTCCCTGAAGGAAAGGCGAAATTCACTCCTGAGGCGGGCAAATTATATTACATTGCTGTTTCGCTGCAAAACTATCCGAGAAAGCAATGGATACAAAGTAGTTTCAAAGCAGGGGTACCGAAAACTCAATGATGGAACTCAGTAAGGCGTATTGAACAACAGGACAAATAATGGGAATCACTAAAGACATCTATACAAGTCCTCTCGTTGAGCGGAATGCTTCGAGAGAAATGGCGGAACTCTTCGGGGCACAGAAGAAGTTCAGCACGTGGCGCCGGCTCTGGCTGGAG
>CP070675.1:1703223-1731131 GCA_020352215.1 Phycisphaerales bacterium | reverse complement strand
CACATGTTACGGTCCAGGATCAGTTTGACTACGATCCGGAGCTGCCCGGAGACACCTTCACCCCCTTCGCCCCTGAGGGGTTCATCAACGCACATCCGGATGAAATCCAAAAGATTCAAGAGCAAGACCCATAAGACGAAACAGTCAAGATTCACCAAGGCCGAGCCGCTCTGGCCCGGCCTTTTTCCTGCGCCTTTTTCCACCGAAACTGGTTTCTCCTACGGGCTGACTCGCAATGTAGCGACAGGATTCCCTTTTTTTCTATACTAAAACAGTGATCGTAGTTGTTATATGGGTGACAGTCGATTGTCTTGGGTCCGAGAGAGCGACCTGTTTATGCTCGAAGACAAGCTACTTGTATGGAAGTTCAGCCGTGGCGACAAGGATGCCTTGCGTCGCATCTACGAGAAGTATAAGGATGACTTGGTAACACTCGCAGCAGCTCTTCTGATCGATCTAAGCACTGCTGAGGATGCCGTGCATGATGTCTTCGCGGCCTTTATCAACTCGGCCGAGGGGTTTCGTCTAACCGGCAGCCTCAAGGGGTACTTGGCAACCTGTGTCGCCAACAATGCTCGCAACAGGAATAGGACAAGACAAAGACATCCTGATGTTCCGTTGGATGAGGCAGCAGCGCCCGCCACAGAATCGACGGGCCCCGATACCACAGCGATATTTGGCGAGGAGTTGCGCCGGTTGACCTGGGCCCTCGGAGAGCTTCCATACGAGCAGCGCGAGGTCTTAATCCTCCGCACATACGGCGGGATGAGATTCAAGGCGATCGCCGGAGAGCAAAGAGTCTCAATCAATACGGTACAGGGCCGGTACCGATACGCTTTGGAGAAACTGCGGTCTATGTTAGATGGTGAGGCAGAAAATGAGACCCGTAGATGACATACATAGGTCACTCAAGAGGCTGCAGCTGAAGGCCAGTCCCAAGCTGGATAAGAGAGTGTACGATGATATTTCAAACGCTCTTCTTGAACATGAGCGGACAGGAGCACTCAAAGTCAGGCCTCATATATGGCAAGCGGCTGTGAAATTCAGAGCGACAAGGCTAGCTGTTGCCGCAGTGATAGTCCTTGGGATTGGTCTTTTGGCAGCTCGCTGGAGCCCGGACGAGAGCACATACACTTCCAGCACAACCTCCATCGCGAAATCCCCGCATCACCTGATGACAGCCATGTCGTTAACAATGGCCTATCGTCGGGGAGGTATGGACGCAGTGGAGACACAGTACGCGGAGGCCATCGATATGCTGGGGCCTCGGCCACCCGATTTCTCACTCAAAGAATTAAGCAGAAGATCTGACGGTTAAGAGTCAGAAAGGAGACGACAATGGCAACAATCAGAAACAGAAGATTAACAAAGGCCATGTGTATGGCTCTAATACTGGCCACATTGGCTCCATCGGTTCTCGCATATCCACCTGACAACGCAGCGGTGCTCTACTATCGAGCTTGTCTGAGCTACAGAGTGGACCGGGAAGTGGAGGCGGCACTGAAGGAGGTCGCACGCGGCGGAGTCGAAGTTGGCGACGGGATGAAGGAATTTATCCGAAGCAACCGATTTGCGGTAAAGTTCGCCGTAACTGCCGCTGACGTATCGAACTGTGATTGGGGCCTGGACTACTCTGCGGGAACGGCAATGATAATGCCGCCCTTGTCCACGCTAAGGAACTTGGCCCGGCTCCTTCTGGCCGATGCGAGAGTGGCTGCGGCTGAAGGTGACTACGAGTTGGCACTGGATCGATGCCTGAGTGTCTTGAAGATGTCTGCGCACATAGGTGATGATGTGGCAATATCGTACTTGGTTTCGCTCTCCACCGGCATGATTACTAATGAGTGCATTCAGGAGATACTCTCAGATATGCCCGTAGACCTGGAAATACTAACCTGGTTGAAGGATCGGCTGGCCGATGCGACAGGGACAATTCTTTCGACCAGGACCGCAGTCAGCGGAGATGCGCGGATGGTGCTTGTAGATGTGAGGACGGAAAACGCAGAGGAAATGCTTGGCTGGCTGCCGGGGTCAGATGCCGCCTCGGACTTGGAGAAACTGGCCGCACAACGTCTGCGCGAAGCGGATGACGAATTCTTTGATGAGAACAGGGACTACTACAAGAATTACATGTCAGCTCTTGCGGCGGTTCTGGACCCGTCGGTACCGTATGCACAAGCCTACGATGAACTGACAACACTGAGTGACAAGATCCGAAAGGATGCACTTGAAGGTGTCGGTGCAACGCTGGCCACTTTTGCAGCGCCCGAACCCCGCGGGATCTACAACAAGGAAATAGAGTACAAGACCTTTCTGAATGCCGTCAAAACAGCCGTCGATATCTACATTGTAAGGGCCAAGACCGGCCGGCTGCCGGACGCTCCATTGCCCCATTCGCCGAGGGATTCGTTCAGTGGCAAAGACTTTGAGTACGAAAGACAAGACGGCAGTTTCATACTTCGCTGCCGAGGCAAGGACTTGGGGAAGAACAAGATCCACGAATACGAATTTAAGGTGTCAAGGTGACATTTGTCTAACGCCGGAAGACAAGGCCGGGCTTTTTGGGCTCGGCCTTGTCTCCGGTTCGATTACTCTAAAGTCCCCAGGCCTTGGCGAATGCCTTGAAGCTGCGGTCGTAAGTCCTCTCGACGTCGTCGGGGAAACAACAGCCGGGTAATTGCCTCGAGGATAGATGATAACTCAAACACTCACAGCACGTGCCTTTTCTGTCACAGCCGGGATATGAGCAGTTGCAGTTGCTCAGATTCTGTTCTTTTTGGCATTCCATCGTTTCGATGATCTCCTTGCTACTATCGTTGCTCTTGGTGCTAACTCATAGTCTTATACACGGTCGCCCCACAATCCAGGCACCTCCACTCGTGGCCCTTTCGGGCGTCACGAATCCAGAGGATTGCCCAGAAGCCGGTAAGCAACGTCAACAACAAGTGCGGCACGTGGCGTATCTTCGGCCTGTATACCGCCACCTGCCTTAGACACCTGCCGCAGTAACCGGTCCCTTCTTCAAACCGTGTAAAGCCCATTTGGCGTGCTCTAACCACAGCACAAAACCGATCATCGTTCCAAGCCAAGCCACATCAGCATAGCAGAACACGGCAGAAAATGCAAACCAACGGCACCCATAGGGCCGCTGAGTCCTATGTATGACAGGGACAACCGGAGCAGGTATACAGGCCTATCGAGCCACCTAACGAACGGGCAGCTCATAGAGACTGATGCTACACGGCTGCGCCTTCAGCTTGTCAGAGACGCTCGAAAGCTCCTGCTGTTCAATAGTCACCTTCGGCTTCTCGCCGGGTTCGTTATAGGCCATGGGGTCATTGTGAGCGATTAACCACAGTCGTCCCCTGTTGCCCAGGTCGGCGTCTTTCACATCGACCGGGATTTCGTATTCGCGTTCCGTTGGGTTGACAATTCCTAAGGTCAGTGCCTTGCGATCGGTAGTCCAGGCCGCAGCGACATCGAGCGGGTACGCGTCACCGGTGACAGCAACTGGCAAGGTCCCGAAGTGGTTCCGGTAGAGCTTTAGAGCCAGTCCTGTGGTCTCAAGTGCAGCGGCCGTCTTGCTCGTTTTGATGCAGCCGATGACGTTGACTGTCTGGGCGTAATTGGCCAGGAAGATCATGTCCGAATGACGGAAATATTCGTGCAGACCTCTGGCGATTCCCAGAGCATCTTTGAGGAAGTACCGCGTTCCCAGTTCGCCGAACACGTGGGGGCCATACCAGTAGTTCCATTCGGTCATTGCGATTCGGATGTCCTTGCCCTTCAGGGAGTCGAGCTTTTCCCGGAGTCGTTGATGGAATTGGACCTTCTGTTTGATACTGTCGGGGATTTGAGAAGTGTGCTCGATCAGGCTGTCTCGCTCCTGACAATAGAAATGCTCCCCGATCAAATCAATGTGATTCGAGCAGTCCCGCAGCAATCCTTCGCTCCATTCGCCGGCATTGCCCGAGGCAATCGGGACAATGTCCGGGTCCACCTCGCGCATCTTGTCCACGACCCAGTTGTGCTTGCGGACATAATGGTTGAGGCTCATGTATCCGAGCTGCCAGCGGCCCCACATCTCGTTACCGATGGCCCAGTAGCGTACGCCAAAGGGCTCCGGCATCCCGTTTTTGGCCCTTGCAGCACCCATGAGCGTATCGGTCGAACCGTTTGAGTATTCAAGTTGAGCGGCCGCCGAATAAGCATCGCCGAAGCCGGTGTTGACGGTTACCATCGGTTCGGTGTCGAGCAGACGGCAGAAGCGGATGAATTCGTTGAACCCAAAATCGTTGTGCTCTACCCCGGTCCAGGCAGGATTCCTGCGGGGCGGCCGCTTATCACGCGGACCGATACCATCTCGCCAGTCATAGCCGCTGACGAAGTTCCCGCCGGGCCACCGATACATCGGGGCGTTGAGTTCTTTCAGCAGCCCAAGCGTGTCGGCCCGCATGCCATCGATATTGTCCGCCGGCATCAGGGAGACCGTGCCCACGAAGCACGGTCCCTCCGTTACCTCGATGGCCAACTTGCCTTTTTCTGTATCGGCGCCGGCAGTAAACTCAAAGGCATGTTCAGCATACTTGCCTGCAGCGACAACAAGCTGGCTGGATGCCTGATTTCCAGATCCATCGCCCCAGTGAAGCGATATCTTCACATTTGCTCTTTGCCCTTGTGGCTTGAGGTAGATGTAGCCGACATACTTCTTGTTCTCAAGCAATCCCAGGTCGAGCTGTCGGATGCCGCTGCCCGGCTGAATAAGAGGCGTGTGCTCGCCTACGAAGGAATCCTCCTTAACCATTGTCACCGAATCGGCCTGTCCGATGATCTGCCAAGGCGAGGCTCCTACTACCGCATACGGATTATCTCGGCGGACTCGTCCCCTGCGGCGATAAGGACTGTAGTCCGTGGTAATGGGGAAATAGAACTTGCGGTCCTCGAGCATCTCGGCCCAGATGCCGCCGTATATGCACCTGCCCAAGTGCTCTATGAACTGCCCGTAGATGTACTTTGAAATTGGCTCTGCTGTCTTGCCCGCATCGATCTGTATCTCGGGCTCTAGAGACCTGGTACTGAGCAGATCGAGCTTCAAGTCATCATACCAGGCAGCGCCCGTCGATTGTCCCCAGCCGCCGAGAAGGCAGTTGATCTGCACAGTCGAGCTGCCACCCGTCTCAAACACAAGCTCGACCTTCGTCCAGTCCTTCGTCCCAGTCACCGCGGGCGTGCGCAGGGGTTGGATGTTGTGCAGATTTAGCAGCGCCCCCGTGCCCGTTCCCGCTGCCACATTCTCTGTCCTAATCCAGCTGGAGAGTCGATATCGCGAGTGGGGTTTCACTTGTGCGGTGCCTAACCAGCCGGCATCGGCGCCCTCCTTTGAGGATATCATCACACACCGCTTGCCTGTCCGACCACCCAGGGCATACTTGTGCTCGGCCTCACCACCATACGTCTGGGTTCTCCACCCAACGGGCCTGTCGTCAACCGCTTTTTCGAACGAGCCGTTCGGGATCGGCTCCGCGGACGACTCGCCTTCGCACACCTGCGACGCCAAGACGCAACAGATCCCGACTACAACCCCCGCTGCAACCATCTTGTTTCTTTTCATGGCTGAACCTTTCACTGCCGTTGTGTGTGACGGTTATTGAAACTCAAGATACGCTGGAAGCGATTGTAATGAAGATTAGGAGAAGTGCAACTCGATAATGTCCTTGTCGTTCAGGACGTGGTTTCTTTGAGTGTTTTGGCCATCGTAGACGCCGGTGCCCCAGATCCGTGCGAATCGCAGCTTCTCAGCCAGTTGGCGGTGGATAGCCATGGCAAGGTCCATGACGGTTGATCCTGCCGGCAGTGTAAAGGGATCCTTCATATCAGCGGGCTTGCCCGGCGGCTTGGCATAGATGCGGATGATATCGAGGAGCTTGAAAAACAACGCCGGAAGCTCCTGGATGCCGGTTCCGGTCTCAGTGGAGACTTGCACAGATTCAAAGGGAAGTCTGGGCGAGTTCTTGACGGCTTCAAATGCCTCCGGTCTGGCGATGTCGGACTTCGTACAGATGCAGAACGCCTTCTTAGCCAGGGCGTTACCCTGTCCGTCAACCGCCGGTGTCTCGCCGGTTATCAGCAGATTTCGTGATTCGAGAAAATCCAAACAGACGCCGATCTGCTCTTGAGCATCCGCGGAAAGATCGATCACAATACCGATCAGGTCGCAGTTGCGATACGTCCCCACCTGACCCGGCGCAACGTAAGCGGCCGTAATCGGCGGTGAATCGACCAACTGAATCTGAACATCCTCGAAAAGCACCATTCCCGGCACCGGCGCAGTGGTCGCAAACGGAAAGTCGGCGACGTTAACCTTTGCGTTCGTCAGGGCTGCGACAATCGAACTTTTGCCGCAGTTCGGCATCCCCAATAGACTCACCTGGCCCGAACCACTCCGCGGTACGTGGAAGACGTCAACGTGCCTGGCCCGGCCTTTCTGGGCGTCGGTGTCCCTGAGTTTGCTGAGCTTTCTCCGCAGGTCCGCCCGCAAATGGTCCGTGCCCTTGTGCTTGGGCATAACGCGCAGCATGTGCTCCAGCGCCAGAATCTTCTCATCATTCGTCCCGGCACTTCGGAACCATTTTTCGGCCTTAAAGTATTCCGGTGTAAGATTCGCTGGCATCGTAGCAAGCTCTTGGTGGGGCAAGCTCCACCCTACGTATTCCCCGCCCCGTCTGTCAGATCGGCACCTTCTCTACGCGATATTCTCGGCGACCAAGTCTCCGACCTCGGATGTCGAATAGCCCATTCGGCCGGCCTGGAGCGACTCAAGCTTCTCACCAGTCACGGTCATAACGGCCTTTTCGACCGCATCTGCTGCCTTCTCCTCACCGAGCGTAGCCAGCATCATCTGTCCGGCGCAAATAGCCGCCAGTGGATTGATAACTCCCTTACCCGTGTACTTCGGTGCACTTCCGCCGATCGGCTCGAACATGCTCACACCTTCAGGGTTGATGTTTCCGCCAGCGGCAATTCCCATACCGCCTTGCACCATCGCACCTAAGTCCGTGATGATGTCACCGAACATATTGCCCGTAACGATAACGTCGAACCACTCGGGGTTCTTGACCATCCACATGCACGTCGCATCGACGTGATAGTACTCCCTTTCAATATCGGCATACTGAGCCTCGCCCATCTCGTTGAAGGCACGTTCCCACAGATCATAGATATATGTCAGAACGTTAGTCTTGCCACAGAGGGCCAGGGTGTTTTTGTCACCCTTGCCTCGCGTCTTCTTGCCGTACTTGCGAGCATATTCGAAGGCGTACGTCAAACACCGATCTACCTGATGCCTGTTGTAAACAGCGGATTGCACTGCAACCTCGTGCGGCGTCCCCTTCATTGTGAAGCCACCCGTGCCGGTGTAAAGGTCACCTGTGTTCTCGCGCACTACCACGAAATCTACGTCGTCCGGGCCTTTGTCCTTGAGGGGCGTCTCGACGCCCGGATACAGCTTGACCGGCCGCAGGTTTATATACTGATCCAGCTCGAAACGTGCCTTGAGCAATATTCCCTTTTCGAGGATTCCCGGCGCGACGTCGGGGTGCCCGATCGCACCGAGCAGTATCGCATCGAACCGGCGAAGCTCCTCGACCGCGCTATCCGGCAGCGTCTCACCCGTCTTCTTATACCTTTCTCCACCGAAATCAAACTCAGTCAAGTCGAGCTTGAAATTGAATTTGTCGGCGGCCACTTTCAACACCTTTACCGCTTCAACGGTCACTTCAGGACCTGTTCCGTCACCGGGAATCACTGCAATTTTGTACACGCTAGGATCTCCATTCTGCAAAACTCTTGTTGATAACCTTGTTTTCAAAAACAACCTTAATTGTCAGTTTCACTTGAACGCTTAGCTGAGCTATGTAGCAAGATCTTCTGCCGCTCACTGAGAGGGCGCAATGGCTCGTGATTGTATCCATCTGGACGATCCTGGTACCAGTAATAGACCGTTGCGTAGTCAACCCAGCAACCGCCATTCGCGACTGCTTCCGGCCACTCAGGCCGCTTGGTAAACGCTCGCTCATGCGACCAGTTAATGTGCCACGACAAGGATTTGTTGAACCGAATCGGCATGTGGTCGTGAAATCTGTAAATCGACAAGCAGTGGGTATCGCCTTTCTCGATCAAAGGCATTCCAGCCCGCAGTCCAGCAAAAGTATCTCGGAAGCCCCAGCTAAACGTAAACGAATCCTCTGTGCCGAGATAATCAATCACACGCTCCCGTCCGTCAATGTCTACCTCATTGTTGCCTTCCATCACAAAGTTGAAGTCCTCAAACAGAGACTCATCCGTTGCAACACTAAACTGGCGTCCGATGATATGACCTGCTGCCTCTGCTTCAAAGAACACTTCGTCAGTATCCTTGGTGAGTTGGAAGCATTTGCGACGGTACGTAGCGTGGAAGTAGCCCAAATCATCATCCCATTTCGGCAGGGTCTCCCATTCCACGTAGCTGTAGTTCATAGCGTTCTTGTCGGAGTCGTTCCGCAATACGACCCTGGCGCGCGATTTGAATGGCATCGCAAAGTAACAGTTATAGCTCCACGGGGCGCATTCAACTGAATTTGACGTGAAGTACATACTCCGCCCGTTACAGCCGTCACCGAAGAAATCAGCTAACGGGCACATCACCGCCGGCTCGTCGGCATCGTCGAACCATATCTCTATTATGATACCGCGAGCCATAATCTCTTTGGGATGGTGACGGGTTGTATGGATATGTTTGATAATACCTGGCCCCTTAATATCTGCCACAGTGATTTCAGAGTGTGCGTTCAATGGCTTCAGGTTCGTGTAGCGGTCGTAACACCACCCGGCATTCGAGAAGCCCGTAGTTATATCCCGTTGTATTCTTGCCACGTCTGGGACATCACTCGAACGTGAGCCGGCAAGGCAAGCAGGGATCAAGATAAATATGCAAACTATGACAGATTTCTTCATTTCATATTAAGTCCAAATATATCTTCGGCTTCTGAACTGCGACATCGTCCACGGCGATACCTTTTACGAAGGTTCGTCGATTCACGGCAGCCGGCACCGGTGATGCGTCAGTTCCAAAGGTCATAGGCTTTTCTTTATGTGCTCCAGCAGGCCACCGTCATTGATAATCTCAAGCGCGAAGTCCGGCAGTGCACCGAACGTAATATCCGCACCTGTCGTCTTGTCCTTGATTGCGCCAGCCCTAAAATCAATCTCCAATTCGTCACCGTCCCTGATCTTGTCGACGGCGTCGGCGGATTCTACCAGATAGAAGCCGCAATTGATAGCATTGCGATAAAAGATGCGTGCAAAAGACTTTGCGATCACAGTCTGAATCTTCGCACCTCGGATAGCCCACACGGCGTGCTCCCTGCTCGAACCACAACCGAAATCTTCGCCCGCGACGATCACATCGCCCGGCTTGACCTTGCTGACAAACTCCGCGTCCAGGTCTTCCATACAATGCTTTGCCAGTTCGGCCTCGTCATCAGTCGTCAAATATCTGGCCGGTATTATCTCGTCGGTGTTGACATGGTCCCGTTTGTAAACGTGTGCTTTAGTCATAACGTCCTCACTCTCTCACGACACCAAAATTGATTCATATCAAATGTCAAAATGCAAGAATCAAAACGACAAATCAAAAAGCAAAATCACCTTTTGCCTTTCAGCGTCAGGATGCTGGAGGCGATGATGCTTGTGCCGCTGCGCAGCAGTTGATCACCGAGGCGCCGTGACACGTTGTCCTTGGAAAGCGTGTCCAGGAACTCAACGAGCTTCAACGTGAAGCCGTACAGGCGTTTCTTGAAGTCCTTTTTGAATCTTTGTTTGTCGTTCTGCATTTTGATTTTTGATATTTGATTTCTCAAAGGTACTTTCTCGGATCCGTCAGCTTCCCTTCGACCGCGCTTGCAGCGGCGGTTGCCGGGCTGGCCAAGTAGACCTCACTTTTCGGGTGCCCCATCCGGCCGACGAAGTTTCTATTGGTTGTGCTGACGCACTTCTCACCTTCAGCCAGCACGCCCATGAAGCCGCCCAGACATGCGCCACACGTCGGCGCAGCGATCACGCAGTCGGCGTCGTAAAACGCGTCGAACAGCCCCTCGTCTTTTGCCTGCTTCCAGATCATCGGTGTCGCAGGAACGATTATCGTGCGGACAGAGGCCTTCCGCCCCTTGAGAATTCTTGCTGCCACTCGCAGGTCTTCGATCCGGCCGTTCGTACAGCTACCTATGTAAGCCTGATCCATCTCCTTGCCAGCACACTCGGTTATAGGTACACCGCCGCTTGGCAGGTGCGGAAACGCCACAATAGGCTCTATCTTCGAGCAGTCAAATTCCTCAGTGGCGACATACTCGGCGTCACTGTCCGATTCGTACACTGTGTAGTCCTGCCCGTCTGTCAGGTGTTCGTCGAGATATTTCTCTGTTGTCTCGTCGAAGCCGATTATTCCATTCTTGGCGCCGGCCTCGATGGCCATGTTCGTCATGGTCATTCTCGCTTCCATCGACATCTCAGCAAGAGCCGACCCGACAAACTCCATCGCCTTATAGAGCGCCCCATCAGTGCCTATTCTGGCGATTACGGCAAGAATGACATCCTTGCTGTACACACCCGGTCCCAGCGAGCCGTGAAGCACCAGCTTGATTGACTCCGGCACCTTGAACCACAGTTTGCCCGTGGCGATTGCCGCTGCTAAGTCGGTTGAGCCGATCCCGGTGCTAAACGCCGCGAACGCACCGTAGGTGCACGTATGCGAGTCTCCGCCGACAATGACTTGCCCGGGGCGAATGTGCCCCTGCTCAGGCAGCAGTGCGTGACAGACACCTGCCTTGCCAATCTTGTAGTAGTGCTTTATCTTGTGCCGCTTCGCCCACTTATCCAGCCGCTTGTGAAGTTCTGCACTTTTCACATCTTTTCCGGGCTGAAAATGGTCCGGCGTCACAACGATCTTCTCAGCGTCAAATACCCTGTCGATACCTTTCTCTAACAGCATCGAGACCGCCGACGGCGTCGTCACATCGTGGCACATCACTACATCAATATTCGCATCTACTAACTCGCCGGGCACCATCTTCTCTTTGTTGGCTGCCCCGGCCAGTATCTTTTGAGTTATTGTCATACCCATCGCTATATCTCCGTATACGAGGCTACAGATCCACCTTAACGTCAGGCTGGCCACCTTCACCTCTTGCTGCGACCATTCGGTTAATGGCATCGACATAGGCCTTTGCACTCGCCTCTATGATGTCGGTGGAGACACCCCGGCCCACGTGGCTCCGGCTATCCTCAGCTATCCTCACGGTTGCCTCGCCGAGGGCCTCCTTGCCGCTGGTGACCGCGCGAATCGAGTAGTTCTCGAGCTTCGGCGATTCGCCGGTCGCTTGTCGTATAGCTTCATACGCCGCATCCACCGGACCGTCACCATAAGCGGCTGCCTGTTTGACCTCGCCCTTGACACACATCTTCACGCTTGCGGTCGGCAACGTTCCCGTGCCACACGCCACGTGCAGATACTCCAATCGGTAGATCTGCTCCACGACGCGGACTTCATCATTGATAATCACAGCCAGGTCTTCATCGAAGACTTCCTTCTTCTTGTCGGCTATTTCCAGGAACCTTTCATACGCCTGCTCAACCTCTTTAGCAGTGAGCTTGAAGCCGAGCTGTGCGCATCTATCCACGAATCCGTGTCGGCCGGTATGTCTGCCGAGCACCATTCGCGAGCCACCCAGGCCAATAGTCTCGGGCGTCATGATCTCATAGGTCGCGCGCTCCTTCAGTATTCCGTCAACATGGATGCCCGCCTCGTGCGCAAATGCGTTGGCGCCCACAATAGCCTTGTTCGGCTGGATGACGAAACCCGTAAGCTGTGACACCATCTGGCTCGTCCTGTATATCTCTCTTGTCTTTATGTTCGTGATGAGCTGTTTTGATCCCGTCTGCGAGGCAAAGAAGTCCGCCCTTGTATGGATGCCCATCACAATCTCCTCGAGCGCAGCATTTCCGGCACGCTCACCCAAGCCGTTCACTGTACACTCAACCTGGCGGGCACCGTTTCGCACTCCGGCCAGCGAATTCGCGACCGCCATACCCAGATCATTGTGACAGTGCGTGCTTATGGTGCACGCGTCTATGCCGGGAACGTCAGATATAAGCTGTGCGATGAGCCGGCCATACTCGTAGGGCAGGGCATACCCAACGGTGTCCGGTATGTTCAACGTCGTTGCGCCGGCCTCGATGACCGCCGTTAATATCTCGACCAAGAACGGCATTTCGCTTCTGCAAGCGTCTTCCGGTGAAAACTCGACATCGCCCACGAAGCTCTTGGCACACTTGACTGCGTCAACGGCCATCTTAACAACTTCGTCGCTGCTCTTCTTGAGCTTGTACTTCATGTGCACGGGCGACGTCGCGATGAAGGTATGTATGCGCCTTTTCTTCGCCGGGGCAATTGCCTTGCCCGCTGCCTCTATGTCGGCTTCATTTGCGCGAGCCAGTCCGGCTATGACAGGGCCCTGAACCTGCTCGGCGACGAGCCTGGTCGCCTCGAATTGCGCGGGCGAGGATATGGGAAACCCCGCTTCTATTATGTCCACACCCAGTACGGCAAGCTGCTGGGCAATCTCCAGCTTCTGCGGGATCGAAAGGGACGCACCCGGTGATTGCTCGCCGTCACGTAAGGTCGTGTCGAAAATCAGAATTCTTTCTTCAGACATTTTTGTTTCTCCTGGATTCTCGGGCTGGTTGGGGCAAACTGCGCCCCAAGCAGGCAGAACCTACGAATATAAGGAAAAAATGGACGTTTACAATGATTTTGTACGGGAAGATTCTTGCGCCTTAGCGGCGCAATAGGAGGGTGCAGAGGCTTTGAAAAGTCTCAAATGAGGAGCAAATTGTCCAATTTCTACTCATGACAAAGAAATTATACCGGCCAAGCCGTCATTTGCAACACCTTTTACCCTTTTTTTCGGCCGAATCTCTCATTTTGTTCACGAATTCCTCCAGATTTCTCACCCGGGTCTTGTTGTGATCCGGAACCGACGCCGACGTGCCTGCGACGATTCCGACGCCATCCGTATGAAAAATGACATTAGTATTGTCGCTGGTTCAAGTTGGCTCACTTGACAGACAGAGATTGCCGGCTGGTGCAGGGACGATAACTGCTTCTTGCTTGCGCATGCCTGCCTCAGTAGAATTGGCGGGTGCACAAAAAGATGGAAGACTACGTGACTTGGGGCTGTGGCAGCCTGCGATGCCGCATGAGGGCTACGCAGTGGCGAATCCACTGATCGTTATCGGCGAATCTGTTCACGCCTCGATACCCAAAACCGGCCGCGCGATGAAGCAACTCGCGCAGCTCGGGCCCGACGCGTACACGAGGGCGAGCGAGCCGTTGGGCTACATCCGGGAATTGATCGAATCCCAGGCCGCCGATGGTGCCGACTATATCGCCGTCAATCTCGATTCCTTCGGCGAAGACGATCCACAGGTTGCGGCGGACATGATGGTCGAGTACGTGGAGCTCGTCCGCAAGTGGAGCAACGGCGTGCCAATCTGCATCGACAGCAGCGACGACGATGTTCTGAGTGCCGGCTTGAGGCAATGGTATGAAGGCCCCGACGTTGTCAAGCCACCCCTGATAAACTCGGTCAAGATCTACACCATGGACAATATCCTGCCGCTGAGAAAGGATTTCGATTTTTCGTTCATAGCCCTATTGGTGGGCGAACAAACCGCCACCGGCCCGGGCGGTTCGCATTCAGTCGACGAATTGTACTCCATGGCCAAGCAGATATTTCACGCGGCTGTTGAACGGTACGGCTTTGACAGCGGGCAGATTTACTTCGATTCCACGGTGTTCCCGTTGGCGATAGACATGCCGATGAAGCCGAACGTACCCGGCTACACGTACCGGACATTTGAGACGATAAAGAGAATCAAAGGCGACGCAGAAATGAAAGGAGTGCACTGTTCGCTCGGCGTCAGTAACTGTGTTCGCGATTTGCCGGGCCGAAAGATCGGTGTCTGCAGGGCGTACGTCGCGAAGGCGATGGAGTATGGTCTCGATGCAGCTATCGTTAACACTGCGCACTATTATGGCTCAGTCGAGCCGGCCCCCGAACTGCTGGAGCTCGTAGACGCATACGCAAAAATGGATGGTTCGGCCGCAAGAACGAGTAGGGCGATGGAGCTGATGGGCAAGTTCTGCCACCAAAGCAGAAAGCAGGTCGGCTAAGAGGCCCGTACCGACGGACATAAAATCCCAGGCATTCCAACGGCACATGCCCTAACGCGCGAGGGATGGAAATCACGGATGAGAAAGCGATTTCAGCGTGTTAACTGCATACTCCGCTTCGTCGGCCATCTGCTGCAGATGCTGGGCCTGGTCCTTCTCTTACCGCTGATACCTGCCGCTCTCTATTGGGGCACCAATGGCGAGGGGTGGAGGACGGTGGCCGCCTTTGTGATTCCGGCGGGAATCTCCGTTCTATTGGGCCTGGTGCTGCGAGCGGTTTTCAGATCGGAGACGCTGGATACGACGGGCTCGATGTTGATGTGCGCCCTCAGTTGGCTGTTCGCCTCGGCGTTGGGAGCTCTGCCTCTTGTCATCGGGATCCGCTCGGGCTATCTCAACGCCTACTTCGAGGCGATGAGCGGCTTTACGACGACGGGGATCACCGTTTATTGCCGGCTCGATGACATGCCACGTAGTATCCTCTTCTGGCGAGCGCTGACGCAGTGGCTCGGCGGCATAGGGATACTGTCCTTCTTCTTGATAATAGTGTTTCGGGGTAGCGGCTCGCATCATATCTTTGGGGCCGAGAGCCACAAGATTTCGGCAGGCAGGCCCGCTCCCGGTTTGTTCAGCACCCTAAGAATACTCTGGGGAATATACGTGGGATTCACACTGTTGGCGGTGGCTATCTTAGCTCTCGAGCGAATGCCCGGCTTCGATGCGGTCTGTCACGCCCTGACCGCCCTATCGACCGGGGGGTTTTCGCCTCACGACAGCAGCATAGAATATTACCGTCTGACGGGGCACCAGAATTATAGAATCATTGAGTACACGCTGACGTTTCTGATGATGCTGGGGGGAATAAACTTCCTCATTCACTACCGCGTGCTTACCAGAGACTTCAAGGCCCTCTGGGACAATATCGAAATTCGCTATTGGTGGCGGCTGGTGGCAGGGTTCACGGTCATCGTTATGATCGACTGCCTCGTCAAGACAGGTGCTTTAGAGGCGGTCTTCACAAGGGGACCGGCTATTGACCTCGGCGAAGCCGAGCGGGTATTCAGGCACAGCGTATTCCAGGTGGTCTCAGTACTGACGACAACGGGTTTTACGACCAAAGACATCAGCTCCGACTTCTTCGGCACCACGTCCAGGCATCTGTTTCTCGTCATGATGGTTATCGGGGGCTGTGTCGGCTCAACAGGCGGCGGCTTCAAGGTCTTGAGAGTGGCCATTCTTAACCGCCTGGTGCTCAGGGAGCTTTTCAAAGTGAGAGTATCCGATAGAGCATCAACGGCTCTTGTGATCGACAACAAGGTAGTACCCGAATCCGAGATACATCGCGTCGCGGCCTTATTCTTCTCCTGGATTGTACTGCTGGCCGTTGGGGGCGGGATTACTGCTTTGCTTTCGAGTCACGGGCCTTTCGAATCCTTATCCGGGATGTTCTCGGCGCTGGGCAACATCGGCCCGTGTTACATTTCTGTGCAAGATATGATCGACCTTCACCCCGTTGTGAAGCTCACGTATATATTTGGAATGTTGGCCGGCAGGCTCGAGATACTCCCGGTTCTGTTGCTCTTCTCCAGAAAGGTCTGGAGATAAATCGCCAAGAGATATAGGATTTGAACGATCTCGATTATTGGAGGAAGCAATATGTACATTATAGTCGCTGGCGGTGGAATGGTCGGTGGTCTGCTCGCCGGCAAGTTGTTGGAGAGCAAGCACGATGTCATACTGATCGACCACCGGGAAGAAGTCTGCAACAAGTTGTATGCGGAGACCGGCGTCGTTGCGATCAAAGGCAGCGCTACTCAGATTGAAGTGCTCAAAGAAGCGGGCGTCGAGAAGGCTGACGTCATGGTCGCCGCGACACCAAGTGACGCGGACAACCTTGTCTCTGCAATACTGGCAAAAAGCCTCGATGTTCCACAGGTAGTCGTCAGGATGAGAGACCCCAATTACGAAAAGGCCTACAGAGTCGCGGGCGTAAATGCTATTGTCAGGGTGACGGACCTGATGGTCAATCAGATGGTGATGGAGATCGAGAAGCCAAAGGTTCGCAGAATAACGACCATAGGCGGAGGCAGAGCCAACATATTCATGGTGATCGTTCCCCCGGGCGCCAAAGTCGCCGGCATGATGGTCAAGGACGTAGCGGTCCGCTCCGACTTCCCGTCGGAGTGCGTCTTCGTCGCCCTGTACAATCCCACGAGTGCGCAGCTTTCCATACCCAGGGGCGACCACATCATCAACGAAGGTGACGAGCTATTCTTCATCTCCACAGCCGAAGACATCAAGAGAATAGTTGATTTTCTTACGACATAGACCGGGCCCTGCGTTGGTCGGGAGCAATGACGCTGCCCATGCCAACCGAGCCGGTTGATGATGCAGTTGGCCGTTTGGGGGGCACGTCTGGCAGCGACCCAGCTCGCCCATCGCCCGGATGGCGATCCCGCGCAAACCTTCGTCACATCTGGAAATACGACGATTTGTATGGTTTTTTTGCTGCATTCTGCCAGGGCATACGGTACAAATTGGCAGGTTCTTTTGAAGAAATCTACGTCACGTGAGTCTGTATTTGTGGAACCGCAGTATTTGACCGGAGTCTGGACCCGGGGGCAATTAGGGAGTTGCTGCAATTGGAAAGCTTTTGTGAAGAAGAGACATTGGCACTGTGGGGCTCTCGGAGCAGCACCAAGGACGCGTTCGAGGCTATTGTAAAGAGGCATATGAAAGACGCGTACTTTATCGCACTCGGCCTGGTGGGCAACCACGATGATGCTTTGGAACTCTCACAAGAGGCATTCTTCCGCGCCTTCAAGAACATCAAGCAGCTCAGTTCCAAGGGCAAGTTCTTTCCCTGGTTCTATCAGATCCTCAGGAACCTTTGCTTTAGCCACCTAAGAAAAAGGAGAGTCAGGCGGGCTGATTCTCTGGAAGAACTTGATGGTGATACTATCCAGGCCAATGTCTCCGATGTTTTCGACCCCGAAATGGTCGCCGAAAGGAATGAGTCTAAAGATCGTGTGTGGAAGGCAATAGCCAGACTTGATGACAAACATAGAGAGGTAATCGTACTAAGGCATTTTCAGAATCTCTCCTACGAAGAAATCTCCAAAATCCTCTTCTGCAATCGAGGGACTGTGACGAGCCGACTGTACTATGCCCGCAAGCGGTTGAAAGAGATACTCGATCGCGAGAAAGGAGGTCGGCAGTAATGACCTGCCAGGATCACAAGGACCTAATGATGGCCTATTTGGACGACGAACTCGACCAACAACAAAAGCGAGCCTTTGAGGAACATCTGGCATCGTGTGCCGAATGTGCGCGGCAGCTGGATGAGTTCAGAAGGCTCAAACAGCTCACCGATAGCGTGAGCTTTATCGAGCCTGAGGACCGAATATGGCAGCAGTACTGGGACAACGTTTACAACCGCGTCGAACGCGGCCTGGGCTGGATCTTGTTTTCTATGGCGGCGATCCTGTTGGCGATCTACGGCGGATTCAAACTGATAGAGACAATTGTCACGGACCCCGACGTCGGAGCACTGCTGAAAGTGGCCCTGCTCGTATTGATAGGTGGCCTTGCAATTCTATTCGTCTCACTGTTACGGGAGAGACTCTACTTCTGGGGCAAAGACCGTTACAAAGATGTAAGGAGATAATTCAATGCTCTTGTCCACCACAGACACGATTGACGGCAAGAAGATTGTCAAGCACCTGGGGATCGCCAAAGGCAACACGATTCGCGCGCGGCATATCGGCAGGGACATTATGGCAGTCCTGCGGAATATAGTCGGTGGGGAGATAACCGATTATACGAAGATGATGGCTGAATCCCGAGAACAAGCCATCGATAGGATGATAGAGGATGCCCAAAACATGGGCGCCAACGCAATTGTTCATATGAGTTTCTCTACTTCTATGATAATGGGAGCGGCATCTGAGATATTGGCCTACGGTACGGCTGTAGTGGTTGAGTGAATCGTTTGGATAGGAACTATTTGAAAAGCAAATACTTCGAGAGACATGAGAAACGGAGGTGACTCACGAGTAAATGGCTTAAAATCACGTTTGTTTCGTCTGTCGTTTTGAATGCGGCATTAATAATTGGGGCAATCTGGGCGAGAGGCTTCATAAGAACGAAACACTTTGAGCTTGCTGCGATAAGCGCCGAGGCCGAAGGTACCGTCGCAAGATGTGTCTTGACGGAGCTCGAGTCCGGCGAGCCGGATAGAATAGAAGCGCTTAAGAAGCAGCTTCAGAGGAACATCCAACAGGCGGAAGAAGTTGCTGATATGTGGCGAAGTGCAGCCAAAGGGTAAGACCTTGAGTGGAAATCCATAGATTTATGAAAGGTTGGGCCAATGAGTTTGGATGCGATTAAAGATTTTCTGAAGCCGGAGTTGATATGGTTTCTGGTGGGGCTTGTGCTGCTGGTGTTTGAGTTCATCATGCCGGGGCTGATTATCGGCTTCTTCGGCGTAGGTGCCTGGATCGTCGCGCTTGTTTGCCTCGTGACAGATATTGGCATAAATACTCAGCTAATCATCTTCATAGTCTCCTCAGTGCTATCCCTGCTGCTTCTGCGTAGATGGCTCAAGGGGATATTCATGGGCCACGTCAAGTCAGAGCAGAACATGACGGAAGACCTCAAAGAGTTCGTCGGCGAAAAGGCAGTCGTGAAGGAGAAGATCACGCCGAAGATCAATGGCAAAGTCGAACTTCACGGCACAAACTGGATCGCCAAAGCGGATGAAGAAATCGCAGAGGGAACTGTTGTCGAGGTTGTCGCAAAGGACAACCTGACCTTGAAGGTCAAAGTGCTGTGAAGGTCAAGATCGAACGGCCGGTCGTTGATCAGAGCGAAAGAACAATTGCAACATCCAGACTATTTTGACTACGAAAGGAGATAGAAATGCTGGCAGCATTACCAACAGGAACCGTTTTGACAATCATCCTTGTGGGAATCCTTCTCTTTGCGTTGATCATATTCTTCAAGACCATAAGGATAGTGCCGCAGAAACAGGCATTCATCATCGAACGGCTTGGCAAGTATTCGAAAACGCTTGAGGCGGGGTTCCACGTGCTAACGCCGTTTGTTGACAAGGTTGCCTACAGACACACGTTGAAGGAGCAGGCAGTAGACGTTCAGCCGCAGTCGTGTATCACCAAGGACAACATTGCAGTCGAAGTTGACGGCATTCTGTATATGCAGGTTGTCGACCCCCAGAAAGCCTCTTACGGCATAAACAATTACCAGTTCGCATCCGCGCAGTTGGCCCAGACAACTATGAGGAGCGTGATGGGCAAGCTCGAGCTGGACAAGACCTTTGAGGAAAGGGAGACGATAAACAGCGCGATTGTTGACGCTGTGGACAAGGCCTCGGACCCGTGGGGAGTCAAGGTTACGCGCTACGAGGTCAAGAACATTCTGCCGCCTCAGAGCATCAAAGATGCGATGGAAAAGCAGATGCGGGCCGAGCGAGAGAAGCGGGCTACTATCGCCGAGTCGGAAGGTGACAGACAGGCCAAGATCAATCGGGCTGAGGGTGACAGGCAGGAGATGATCGCGCGATCTGAAGGCGAAAAGCAGAGACGAATAAATGAGGCCGAAGGCCGCGCCATCGAGATTCAAAGGGTTGCCGAGGCGACCGCCGAAGGAATTAGAAAGATCGCCTCTGCAATAAATGAAAAGGGAGGCGTCAATGCTGTAAACCTGCGGATTGCCGAGCAGTACCTCAATGAGTTCGGCAAGTTGGCCAAGACAAACAACTCAATCATCATACCCTCGAACCTCTCTGACATAGCGGGTATGATCAAAGCCGCCACCACGGTCATCAAGGACCGACAACAAGCTCAGGAAGTAGCGGGATAAGCACCTTGGCCGGATCAAAATGAATATCCATTGATTCAGAGAAAGGTCCTTTCATGGCAGTCGTAGTCGAACACGCTGAGACGAAAGAGAGATACATCCTGTTAGGGACGGGCTTTGGCGCGTATAAGGCTACCCGGCCGTCCCTGTTCTTCGGTAATCTGTTGCCCTCGGAAGAAACGGGCCAGACAACAATGGTCGCTGTCTGCAACAGGCAAGGACAAATCGGCTGGGTTCATTCGAGTGAGTTGACTGTCGCGGAGATTGACGGAAAAGTCCCCACCGAACTGCTGTAAGGGACACCGGGTGCCTCCACAGCAGTGGCCGATTGTTGTGAGGGTCGGCGGATTGCGCTTGCAGATGCGGCGATGTCACAGCATAAGCAAGCTCGCCGCCATTACCAGCATGCCGAGGGCAACACCGGCTATGACCAGATGGCCGTGTCCGTAGTTGTAGGCCATGGGTAGTAGCTCATCCAGTGAGATGTATATCATCACGCCGGCCACAAACGCCAGGATGGCAGCGAGAACGCCCGGCGTCAGGAACGGCAGCAGTATGAGGAAGCCTACCATTGCTCCAACGGGCTCAGATAAGCCGGACAGGAACGAGTACAGGAACGCCTTGTTCTTGTTGGACGTCGCGTAGAAGATTGGAATAGATACGGCGATTCCCTCCGGGATGTTGTGTATGGCGATTGCGACGGCGATGAAAGCGCCGACCCGAAAGTCGTTCAGAGTGGATGCAAATGTCGCCAAGCCCTCGGGGAAGTTGTGAACTGCAATGGCCAGGGCCGTCAGAACTCCCGTTCGCATAAGTTGTGCATCTTTGCGCTGTCCGGTCGGCTCTTCGAGTCCTTCATAGTGGTGCGGGTTGCCAGGCTCGGGTACGAGCATGTCAATGAGACCAATGACCGCCATGCCGACAAAAAAGGCGACTAAGCCCCAGAGTTCGCCGATAGCCTCAAAGGCGTCGGGCAGCATCTCCACGAATGATACGTAAATCATGACGCCAGCCGAAAGCCCCAAGGCAAATGATAAGTATACCACTTTCGGTTTCTTTATCAGATACGCGATGGCACTTCCGATACCCGTTGAGAGACCTGCTGCGGTAGTCAATGCGAATGCCACACCGAGATTCATCTCTGCGTCCATAGCCTGCCCCTTTGAATAAGCTCAGATCCAACTCAATCTTGCCACAGAATATGTTAGAGGCGAGACGGTCTTTTGGCAAATGTGATCTCTACAGTTGGCCTGCCGGTGCGGATGATTTGGTCCTTTCTTGTCGGGCCAGATTCTGTTAGCAGTGGCGCTGGTCGCGCGCCGGTTTTCAATTGCGTGCCTGACCGCAAAGAAGAGGCTAAACGCGAAGAAGATCCGATTGTCGATTAGTTTCATCTCTCCGAAAGCACAAAACCGACAAATTCTACTGACGTGGTTTTCGCTTGCCCTTTATTGCCTATGTTGAACGACGGGAGGTAGGCAGCCGAAGCCACCGGGTCCATGACTTACTACGTGGCTACCTCGGGCCGCGATACGTGGCCAGGTACCTTGCCAGCACGTAGCGCGGACAAGGCAGACAAGCCGAGTCAGCTTTGTCGCCGACTCCGCGGAGGTGGTGCTGGGTATCAAGCTGACCGATGTCAGTGGTGCTGGTCCGCGCAATTGAACGTGTCCATTCCACTTGGAACACACGCAAGCGCATGAGATCCGTTGGGTACTGTGTGACATCAAGCGCAATCGGTCGTTACCTGACTCTTATGGAGCCAAAACTGGTCTTCAACCGCAGTCTTGCGTTTCCCTGCCCGACCACGCCTCGTATATGATTCTTGCTTATCCCGCCCTTTATCGTGATCGGCAAGTCTGTGTTTATCGAGCCGAAGCTGGTCTGCAAGTCAACCTCACCTGCGAATCCGGGAGGCGTCTCAAATTCGATGCCGCCATATGAGGTGGCGACATTTGCATTCATGTCCGCAGCGGTTGCGGGTGAGCAGCTTACGTCCACACTGCCATAGCTTGTCCTGGCACTGATGTTGGCGGACGTAATGTTGTTACAGGTAATGTTACCGTAGGATGTCTCCAGTTCAACCCGTCCTTCAGTGTTTTCCGTTGTTATCGACGCGTAACTGCTCCTGGCATTTATGGTGCCTTTCAGGTCCGTCAGATTGATCGAGCCGTAAGAAGTATAGCATGTGATGCCGGTCTGCCTCGGCACAGTTATGTCAAAACTCACGCCTACTGAGCGGTTGTTCCTCAGGTGGGGCCTGTCCACCCTTATCTCCAACGTCTTGCCGGTTGGGACGACGACTATTTTCGTGTCCTCGGCCAACTGCTGAGCCTCTTCAGTAGTGGGGGCCTGAGCTTGAATCCTGGCCTCTATGCTGCACATGGTCGTATCAGCACCCGTAATTGTGATCGAGCCGAAGGAGGTCTTGACATCAAGGGAATCCAAGTCGGCCATTGATGCCGAGAGCTGTTCGGTCCTTTCGTACTTGGCTCTGCAAGAATCCCCTATGTTTATGCAACAGCCTGCTACAGTGACCAGAAAACATAGTGCACAACCCAACAACACCTTCGGATACACACGGTTCTTCATTTTCCTGTCCTTTCAATTCTCGCCGAGCTCAATTCGGTCTTGCAATTTCATTTGGCAGGTTTTCGTCGCAGTAGAATAGCGGAAATACCCATAATTATATAAGGCAAGTTGAACATCAAAGTTACACGATTTTGTTACCATTTGGTCCTTTTTTTGTGATTATGCAGTTTTTTGAGTAAATAGGCAAGATTACGACTCCACCGGTTCGTGCACCCGTCTGGGCCGCAGATGAGACTCCAATTCCTCTTCAAGCCGGGCACCGCGTGGTACTGACTCGGAGGGTGCATTTTGTTCTTGCTCACAGGCCCCCTTTTTGTTAATAATTGGCCGGTTCGTTGATCAGGTTTGCGCGTTGTTAGAAGGGGAGCTATACAATGGCAGAAACAAACGAGACCCCGGCACCAACAGAAGTGCCGGCCGGTGGTAAGCCACCGCAAGAGCAGCCCCGCGCGGAAGAGCGCGAGGCTACCGACCAGCCTGAAAGTTCAAAAGACGCCAGGAATATGGCCATGCTGTGTCACCTGCTCGGAGCTGTCGGCTTCTTCGGCCCTCTGGTCATTTGGCTGAATGAAAAGGACAAACACAGGTTTGTTGACGAGCATGGAAGGGCGGCTATGGACTACCAAGTCTCAATACTGATATACTACGTGGTTTCCTGGCTGCTCTGTTTCGTCGTCGTTGGGGTCTTTCTGCTGCTTGGGCTCACGCTTCTGCACATAATATTCGTAATCATTGCAGCGCTCAGGGCCAGCCGGGGCAGAACCTGGCGCTATCCGATAGCCATCCCGTTTCTAAAGTAAGGAGGCGTTCGTCAGAAGGCGGCAATTGGCCGCGGTCAGATAGTATTGAAAAGCATCACTTTTTGATTCGGAAATCGACTAGCAGGTAGAAGGGAGTTGCACCATGGCAGAAGAAAATGAGACCCCGCAAGCTGCCGAGAACGCGCCCGGTGGTCAGCCCGAACAGCCCGCAATCGGCAAAGACGTCACGAACATGGCAATGCTGTGCCATCTTTTGGCCATCTTCACCGGCTTCTTAGGGCCACTGATTATCTGGCTTATAAAGAAGGACGACGCCCCGTTTATTGATCGTCACGGCAAAGAGGCACTGAACTTTCAGCTAACGGTTTTGATCGCTATGATTGTCTCCGGTCTACTTACTTTCATCTGCATAGGTTTTATTATGCTGATGGTAGTATGGGTTGCTGACCTGATTCTATGCATAATCGCTGCGCTCAAGGCCAGTCGTGGCGAAGAGTACCGCTATCCGCTGACCATCCGATTCCTCAGGTAGATAACGTTACGTCGGACGCAGGGCTCGGTACCTCTGTCTTTGATGTCGCTCGGCCTTGGACTTCGCCCAGGGCCGTAGCCGCCTTCCGCCGACAATGAACGCAGAGTATTAACATGCGGTTCGTTATCAAGATAGTGATCACTTTGTGTGTCGTCCTCTTGTGTACGGAGATAGGGCGTAAGCTGCCATCGTTGGCCGGGCTGATCGCCGTGATGCCCTTGACCGGTCTTGTCGTGCTCGTGCTGCTCTATCTGGAGAATCCCGGCAATGCCGGCTTGGTTGCCGAGTACTGCAAGGGGGCTTTGTGGGGTATTGTGCCGAGTACACTGTTCTTCTTTGTTGCACTGCTGTGCTTTCGAAGGCAATTGTCTTTGCCTGTGGTCCTTTGCGCGAGCTTTGCGGTCTGGCTGCTTGCTGCATTTGTCCACCAGTGGCTGCTGGGCAAATGAGGCCCGGACCGATTCGCATATTTCCCGGACGATAGAGCAGACCCTCTTGATATCGGAAAAGACGCTGCGGCCCTGCGCTCTTGCGACGGTCCTGGCCGGAGGCAGCCCAAGAACGCACTGCTCTGTATCAGGTTTAGCCCGCGAGCCAGGCAAAGACGGTTGCTAGCCTCGTCTCCGCGTCTCACCTGTTCTTGCTTTTGACTACCTCTAACTTGCCCAGGCGATACCTGCGGTTGCCGTCGCTTTCCGGCAACGGCAGGGCAATCCGGGGCGTCCCGGTTTGAGTGCCGATCGATACGTAAACCTCATACACACCCGGCTCACGGATGCCAGGTCGGTAATTGGAGTGAAGGAGTCTCGAAGCCGAGAAAGCCATTTCTTGTTTGACGACCTCAGCCGTCTCAGGCGTCCTGACGGGCAAAGTCCGGACATTGAATTTGCTGTCGACAAAGACACCGACTATGCCGCCTTTGTCGTCTTTCAGTGTCACTGCAGGACAGCCGCCCGGCAGACATGGTGCGACGCCGGCATTACGCCACTTGAGACAAAACCGTACAGTCGAATCCATCTGCACTTGGCTCGGCCATGAGGCCTCCACCAATTGCAGCCGATAACCCAATCGAAGATTGATTCTTCCGATCAGGTCACGATTTGCTTCGAGGAATTCTCGCGGCCACCAATGAATTGACGCGTAGCTGGCGTGATAGTCCTCCACCGCCTGCAGGTACAACCTGCCGTCCTCCCAGGCACCTCTTCTTTTCGACGAGCCGTAGTGCTCGCATTCTAAGACGACCGGGACTTTCGGCCAGAACATCTGCGCCAAGTCCGCGTGAAAGTAAGCATTTGGCTTCGGCTGCACAAGTATGCTGTCGTCTCGCAGAGTCAGGCCTCGCTTGGACGCATACTCGATGCTCGCTTCGCCTCTGCCGTGGGACACGAAGTCATCATTGGCCGCCAGCAGCGTCTTCTTGAAGTGTTTCAAGTGCAGGTCGATATGTCTGATAATGGTCTCGCTCGAATACGGCAGCTTCGTGCTGTGGTACGTATGTCCCTCTCCCCACACGCCGAACGAGCCTATGTCGATAAATGCTACCTCCGGGCTGCCGTCGTACCTCGCTGCGAGCGCGGCAAGGAAATGATCGAGCTTGTCCAGGAATACCGGGTCGTCATAATCGGGTTCCCAGTAGGTCCCGTCATCAATGGCACCCTTGCCTGGTGTGAAGTCGTGCCCTTTGCAGCCGGCCTTTTCCACCCACTGAGGCGTGGCATATCGCATCCAAGATTCGCAGCACGAAATACGAATCGCTATCTGTTTTCCCTTTTCGACCCAACGCTGGGCCGGAATATCCAGCGCAGACCAGTCGAATTTGCCCTCCTCCGGCTCAAGGTACGCCCAAGGTATGCGCAGATAGATGTGCGTCAGGCCCGGGAAGTCATTTAGCGTATCCGAGGGCTGCAGCCTCGAGCCATAGTTCGTCGGCACGTTGGAGTAGTAGTGAAAGCCCCACCCCATGCCTGGATTCGCGAGGGCCCCTCCTGTGTCTTCGGGCCGTATGATTGTCCGCTGTTGTGCCGATAGCACCGAGCAGCCCACAAGGATCACCACCGAAAGGATCAAACACGTCCGCTGCTTCTTGCCGCAGTGCGCCTGTCTATTAACAGCCAAACTCGCTGTTTCAATATATGCTCTTCTCGTTTGTGTTCTCATAGTTGCCTCCATATGAAGCTCCAGCTTGAATTTTGGCATTGGCCAGCGATTTTGGCTACTTACAGGCGTCTCGACAACCGATATTCCTATGGGTCATGTACTGCCAAGGCCGTCTTCCGCTGCCAGTGAGCGGCCTTGCAAAATAGGTACCTGAGCACTAATATAGCACTATTAGGCTGTTGTGCACGGAATAAAGTATGGCAAAAGGAAGCACCAAGGGTCGTTCACCTAAACTTTCAGTCGTTGTGCCGCTGCTCAATGAACAGGACAATCTCCGGCCGCTCTGCGGGCAAATTACGCAGACTCTAACCGACGAGTACAACTACGAGGTCATCTTTGTCGACGACGGAAGCACCGACAACAGCTTCAACATACTGAGTGACCTGCAACAAGCTGATCCCAGAATCAGGGTCATCCGCTTCCGCAAGAACTTCGGCCAAACGGCTGCACTGAGCGCGGGTTTCGCGCACGCGCGTGGCGAAATAATCGTCGCACTTGACGCGGACCTGCAGAACGACCCGGCCGATATTCCCGCGATGATCGCCAAACTCGAGGAAGGCTATGACGTTGTAAGCGGCTGGCGAAAGAAGAGGCACGACAACGCAATCACCAGACTGATTCCTTCCAAGATTGCTAACTGGTTAATATCACGAATTACGGGTGTCAAACTTCACGACTACGGCTGCACACTGAAGGTTTACCGCAGGGAGGTCCTGGCGGAGACAAGATTGTACGGCGAAATGCACCGATTCATCCCGGCTCTGGCGAGCTGGAGCGGGGCCAGCATAGCCGAATATGTCGTGAACCACAGGCCGCGAACCGCCGGCGCCGCCAAATATGGCCTCGGACGCACACTCAAGGTTGTGTTGGACCTGATCACGGTCAAGTTCCTCGGCTCTTTCTCCACCAAGCCCATATATATTTTCGGGGGCCTCGGAGCGACAAGTGCACTCGGCGCGACACTCTCCGGCTTGGCGGTGCTCTACCAGAAGTTCATCTCCCCGTCGCATCTGTCGATGAACCGAAATCCGCTCTTGGTTCTTACCGCGTTACTGATTACCGCCACCATTCAGTTCGTACTGATGGGCCTGCTGGCGGAACTGATGGTCCGCACGTATCACGAATCCCAGAATCGCCCCACATATGTCATCAAGGATATTCTCGAATCCGCCGACGAAAGTGTAGACGAGAAATGACAAAAGCCGCCCGAAAGCACAGTCACTCAAAGGGGAAGACTGCACCGAAGAAACCACAGGTGGCGTCTGCTGTTGGGCGGCTTAAAGGCAAACGTCTTCTACCAATCGCTGCTGTTGTGCTCTTAGTAGGTATTCCCTTCTCGATGGGCAAGTACTTCGAGTTCAATTCGCCGGGCCCTTTCGACAGTGGAGCCTACGTCTACTCGGCTCGACACATTCTTGAAGGCGCTGAGATCGGAGTCGAAGAGAAACCCAGTGCCCAGTTGGGGACGTTGCTCGTGAATATGCTCGGGGTCTGGATATTCGGGTATAACGAAACCGGACCGAAGCTAATGCAGACGGTCCTCCAAGCAGCGGCGTTGTTTCTGATGTTCACCGCGTTGAAAAGGCTGTTCGGCACCTTACCCGCCGCTGTGGGTGTCGTCATTGCCTCGGTGTACCTCTCTGCGCCCTTGATCGCCAAATTCGGCAACGTCAAAGAGCAATACATGATTGCCTGCATGGTGATTGGGATAAGCTGCTTCATC
>CP070675.1:1668292-1703123 GCA_020352215.1 Phycisphaerales bacterium | reverse complement strand
CGGTGCCGCAATACTTCACCGCAGCAACGCCGGGACAGTACAACATCTCCGGCGCGATCAGTGTCGTCGGCGACACGAAGTTCAGTCACGACCGAGGTTTCTACGATGCCCCGTTCTACCTGACGATAACGACAAAAACCGCCGGCGCGACCATACGCTATACGACCGACGGAAGCGCTCCTTCGCCTACGCGTGGCAAGCAGTACTCCGGTCCGATATACATCAACACGACCACCTGTCTGCGCGCGGTCGCGGTCAAGCCCGGCTGGATGCCCAGCAATGTGGATGCGCAGACCTATATATTCCTCGACCAGGTTCTTCGCCAGCCGCGCAATCCCGCCGGTTTTCCCAGTTCGTGGGGAGGTTCGGCTGCAGACTACGAAATGGACCCTGAGATCGTCAACGACTACCGCTACGGCCCGAATCTGAAGGGCGACCTGCTCTCTCTGCCCTCGATGTCACTCGTAATGGAGGTGGAGGACATATTCGGCTCAAGCGGCATATACTCCAATCCCCACAGCAGCGGCGTCGCCTGGGAGCGCCCCGGCTCGGTTGAGCTGATATATCCCGATGGTACGGAAGGCTTCCACGTCAACTGTGGCGTCCGCATCTACGGCGGCGTCGGACGCCGGGAGGCCAAGAAGACGCTACGTCTGATTTTCAAGAGGCAGTACGGCCCGACGTGGTTGCGGTATCCGCTCTTTGGAGACGACGCAGCAGACGAGTTCAACACCATCATCCTTCGCGCGAACTTCAACGATGCGTACGTCTGGGGCGGTGCTGATTCTCAGTACATTCGTGACGAGTTCATACGGCGGCTGCAGTTGGCGATGGGCGGGCCGGCGCCGTGGGGTGACTTTGTGCACTTGTACGTGAACGGTCTGTACTGGGGTCTGTACAATCCCACGGAAAGACCCGATACGGCCTTTTCGGCTACGTATTACGGAGGGGACAAGGAAGACTGGGACGGCATCAATTCCACACGGCCCGTCGGTGAGAGCCAGATGACGGCCTGGAATACCCTGATGAACATGGTTGGGCAGGGGATGGAAACGAACGAGGGCTACCAACGATTGCAGGGCAATAAGCCTGACGGCACGAACGATCCCAACTACGAAGACTACCTGGATATTGAGAACTACATCATCTTCTTGCTGGCCAATTACTATGGCGGAAACAACGACTGGGTGAGTCACAATTGGTACGCCGGTCGTCTGCGCGGACACGAGAGCACCGGCTGGAAATCCTATACGTGGGACGCCGAATGGGTCGCGGGCATGCGATCCGGCCTGACTGACAACGCGGTCAACGACACGACGTCGAGCGGCTACCTGCTCAAGCCCTACACCTATCTCCGCAGCAACGCCGAGTTCCGCATGTTGTTCGCCGATATAGCGCACAAGGTATTCTTCTACGGCGGCCCGCTGTATGTTGACCCGAGCCACCCTGGATGGGAGTCGGGCCATCCGGAGCGGAACCGTCCGGCGGCGTTGTATGCCGAGCTTGCCGATCTTGTTGAGAGGGCCATGATATGCGAGTCCGCGAGGTGGGGTGATGTGCAAAGCGCTAGTCCCTACAATATCCAGCAGTGGCGCAGTGAGCGTGATTGGGTCCTTAACACCTATGCGCCCCAGCGGTCCGGCATTGTCCTGGATCAGCTGCGCAACGCCAACCTGTACCCGAACATCGACGCGCCAGTGTTTTACGTAAACGGTGAGCCTCAGCATGGGGGGCAGGCTTCGAGCGGCGACGGCCTGGTTATGGCCAATCCCAATGGGGCCGGCACGGTATACTATACAGTCGACGGCAATGACGCCCGTCTGCCGGTAATAGTGGAGACAAGCGGCATGACTCTTCTGGCCGAAGATGCCGCGAAGCGCGTGCTCATCCCAACCAGTGATATCGGTGGCACTTGGAGGGGCGGCAACGAGCCGTACGATGACTCAAGCTGGAACGGTGCGACGTTTGTGCCCGGCAGGCCCGGCGGTGTCGGCTACGATGAGAACCCCAACTATGATCCCTACATCAGCTACAATGTCGAAGCAACGATGAACGAGCAGTACACTTCTGCCTACATCCGCATTCCATTCATTGTTAGCGCCGAGGACGTAGCCAGCTTTAACTTCATGACACTGAAGATGCGGTACGATGACGGGTTTGTCGCGTATCTCAACGGCACAGAGGTTGCCAGACGGAATTTCTCGGGCACGCCCAGGTGGAATTCCAACGCTTCGGGCGGACATGACGATTCCGCCGCTGTCATGTTCGAGAACGTGGACATCACCAATTCTCTTGGTCGCCTGAAACCAGGTCAGAATTTGTTGGCTGTCCACGGCTTGAACGTTTCCATGACGAGCTCTGACTTTCTCATCTCGGCTGAGGTAGTTGCCGGCGAAAGTAAGTTCACCGGTGAGGTCTTATCTGACAGCGCGATTGAGTATAGCAGCCCGCTCACGTTGACCAAGAGCACCCATGTTAGGTCGCGGGTGCTGAGCGGCAGTACGTGGAGCGCGCTGAACGAAGCGACATTCGCCGTCGGCCCCGTCGCGGAAAACCTGCGCATCACGGAACTGATGTACCGCCCGCGATATACAGGCGATCCCAACGATCCGAATACGGAGTTCATCGAGTTGAAGAACATTGGAGACGAAGCGTTAAACCTGAACCTGGTCAAGTTCACAAACGGCGTCGATTTCATATTCCCGGACGTCGAATTGTTGCCGGATCAGTATGTTCTGGTTGTCAAAGATGTTGACGCATTTGCAGCAAAGTATGGCGTGGGGTACAACATGGCAGGTGAGTACACAGGCAGTCTGAACAATAATGGCGAGAGGGTCGAGCTGCAGGATGCGGCAGGCCGGACGATTCACAATTTCCGGTACAGGGACGGCTGGTACGATATCACAGATGGCCTGGGCTTTTCGCTCACAGTAAGAGACCCTGCCAATACCGATCCCAATCAATGGGGTGACAAAGCCACGTGGCGGCCGAGCGCGAATATAGATGGTTCGCCCGGCGCCGACGATACGGGCCAGATACCGGAGCTCGGCGACGTCGTAATCAACGAGTTACTCGCCCACTCCCATGCGGAGGCATCTGATTGGGTAGAGCTGCACAATACGACTGACCATACAATCAATATCAGCGGCTGGTTCCTCAGTGATGATGGTTCTAACTTGAAGAAGTATGAGATAGCCCAAGGTAGAACTATCAGGGCCGGCGGCTACATTGTCTTCACCGAAGAGCTTCACTTTGGCAATCTACCTGATCCTGGTTGTCATGTCCCGTTTGCGTTTAGTGAGAATGGTGAGACGGTATATCTTCACTCCGGCCAGGATGGGATAATGGCAGGCTACAGCGAGCAGGAGAAGTTCGGCCCATCTGAAACGGGCGTAGCCTTCGGCCGATACCAGAAGAGTACAGGTGCGTACAACTTCGTCGCGATGAGTATAAACACGCCCGGCACGGCCAATGCCTATCCGAAGGTCGGGCCCGTAGTTATTACCGAGATCATGTATCACCCGGCTGGCGTGGCAGATGCCGAGTACGTGGAGCTTCTGAACATCAGTGACAGCGAGGTGATTTTGTACAACTTCATAACCGAAGAGCCTTGGCGGTTCACAGATGATCCTGATAATCCCGGGATGGAGTTTCTGTATCCATCTGATCCGCCGGTTGTGATGGCATCGGGCGAATACATCTTGATGGTCAAGGACCTGGCGATCTTCAGCTCGAAGTTCCCTGCGCCGGAAGGGACACAGATATTTGCCTGGGGAGCAGGAAGGTTGGACAATGGCGGCGAGAAGGTGCAGATAAGTATGCCCGGCGACGTGGATGCGGAGGGGGTGCGTCAGTACATCCGTGTCGACCGGGTAAGGTACAGCGACGGTTCACATCCGGATGATTTCGCCTCAGGTGTTGATCCCTGGCCGACCTGGGCCGATGGTCTCGGCATGTCTCTAAGCAGGCTCTCTCCCCAATACTACGGCAACGACCCGAACAACTGGCACGCGGCAACGCCTTCGCCCGGCAAGGCGAATCCGTAGGCTGCTGCCATCGCCTACGGTGCAACTGGAGTTAGGCGTCACTTCGTCTTGAGTCGGTACTCGTACATGTCGTATCCGACTTCACGGCACGCTTGCACCGTCTCAGGGTAAGGCTTGTCGCAGATGTCTATGAAGCCGATCTGGTAGTTCTCGCCATCACCGCGGCCCGTTGTGGCCTGGTCCTTGTACTGGAACCAGTGTGTGCCCACAATGTACGGGTTCCGCAGGGCTCCCTGGACGTAGTCTTTGTACTTTGCGGCGCGGTCTTGCTGGTCTTTGGTCTTCCTTAGCCCCGTGTGGAACATGCCGCGGTCCAGCGCGCCGAAGTGAAACTCACCGATGATAGTTGGCCTGTCCGTGCCGTCGGGCAGTTGGTGTTTCTCCACACTGTAGGTGTACCGATTGTAGCTGACAATATCGCAGAACTTTATAGCAGCCCTGGCAGCCCTATCGTTCACCCAGGCGAATCGGCAACCCATATAGAGCTGGTGCGGTGCGACTTTTCTGATCTCGTCGCGGATGGTCTCGAAGTACGTTTCGGCCGTTCTCGTATAGAAAGCGGTCAGGTCGGCCCACGACTTCTTCCTGTCCGGCGTCTTCTTGCTCTGCAGCATCTCGTCCCAACTGGAGTAGCTGGTCCCCCATGCATCATTGAGTCTGTTGATCGTTATGTACTTTGCCCTTAGGTCCTCGATCAAGACTTCCTTGGCCGGCTGATCGGCAGGTGAGAGCAGTGCCGCTACCGATAGAGAGACTTCATCGCCCCAGCCCAGCTCGTTGTTGACAAAGTAGCCGATGCACCACGGGTCGTTGGCGGACCTGCCCTTCTCCCTTTCCAGCCGCTGCCGCAAAGCTCTGCGGAAGCTCGGGTCGAACACATCATAGAACTTGCCCCAGTAGCCTTCCGAACCCTCGAGTTCCCGCGATCCGAAGTTCATTGTACACACGTACGGTGTCTTACGCATCAGATAGATCGTGCTGTCTGACCAGTTCGCAATTGTATTGAGGCCCCAGCTTTTGAGCCGGCGGTGCGTGACATCGGCGAAGTCCTGTGGCCAATTTTGGCCGTACTTTCGCAGCAGGTTGGCCTGGCTGAAGTCATACGTCCGATATGGGGAATGGTCTTTGTAATAGCCGTGTGGTGCCCACGACCCTCTGCCGTAGAACTCGGCGAAGAGACTCTCCGCTGCGGGCAAGTCACGAAAGTAATGCTCGCGGTCTGTGATGGGCGTTGAGTTGCCGCTGCCGACACAGTCGATGCCGTGCGACCAGAACAGGCGACCTTCAGGGTCCACGAGCCACCACTTGTCCTTGTATTTGGCCACGCGAAAGAGGCCTGTGGCTTCGAGCTTGGGGCCCGCGGCCCAGCCGCCGTACTTGTCACGGTCCTTCGGGCCCGGATGCCTCGCAATATCCGCCTCCTCGGCCTTGCCGTGAGCAATCAGCTCCTCCGGAGAGTGCGTCTTGCCCGGCCAATCCTTGTGCACATACTGGCCGAATTCGTCTATGAAGGGGAAGAATGTCTTCGTATCGAGTAGCTGCAACCGGCCATGGGCGCGGACATTGTCGATCTCGAATCTGTGATCTGTGCTCGGCTTGCTCACAAATACGAGCAACTGTGTGACATTGGAAGCGTCTATCTCTGCCGCATGCGTCGGCGCGGCTCTCATTCCCACGATCTCTGCCGGCTCGGAAAGCCGCCACGGCACGGGAAACAGGCGCACCGTTAGTTCTTCAGATGTCTTCGGATTCACGGTGACGCTATCGGTCACGCAATTCCTGGACCCGTCTGCGCCTGGATTGTCCACCCTGCAATAGACGGTGACAGCCTCGCCGCCGACGTTTCTTACATCCAGAGATACGTACTCATACTCCAACAGATCCCATTTGCCTTGTGGCCCCTTTAGTGTGACTCCGGGCCATTGCTTCTCGTGGCCTGTGTCGATGCGTAGCTGCCCGTTCGCAGTGAGGCTGACTTTGGCATCACTTGTTATGACTGAGTCTGTATCGAAACCTTTTTCGAAATCGAAGAGGACCTTTGGCGGGGCTATTTCCGAGGCTTGCAGGATGGCTCCTGATAAGAACGCCGATACAATGAACACTGTCATGGCTGAGGCTTTATTCTTGATCATCGTTTCTACCTTTCGCATGGATTCTGTTCTGGTGTGTCGTCTGCTTCTTTCTTTTCACCGCGTTGCGCCCATTAGAATATGGTATGCGAATTCGTTTTCGCGTGTCCGGAATTCCAGCACATGCCCCTTCTTATTGAATTCGACGTCTCGAATGACAGCGCCTTCGGCGTCGACTGCAACTATTGATCTGGCGTCTGCGGCTCTTGCTCCCGTCAGCTTGTCAAGACGCATCGTGACGCTGAAGGGGGCAGTCTCCGGCAGGGGGGTGACGTCGATCCTTTGGTCTTTCAGTTCACAGCGAAAAGCGCCCTCGGTTACAACCGGTCCGAGGTCGATAGGTATTCTGCCGGTATTCCATCGAGGAGAGTGCCTCTGTGCGGATTGGTGCTTCAGCAGGCGCATGTTCATGATATTCCCTTGTGTCCCTTCAGCCACCAGTGTCCCGAGCTTGTATCGCGTGCCGCCGTCGTCATCGCCATCGAGTCCATATCGCCTTCCGGTTGACGGATCCCACAGTCCGATTGTGATCTCATACTCGCCCGCGCCATAGCTCTTTGGTATTTCCACGATCCAATCGGCCCCCGTAGAGACATTGCCTTGCCATTTGCTTGTCCCGGGCATTGGCTTGCCGCCGCTCTGAAAGACGATCCTGTCGCGTCGCTGCGATTTGTCGCTGGCGAAGTGAATGAAGATATCCAGGTCCTTCGGCGCCGCTTGCCGGGCGGCCCAATTCACGATCAGCTTGAATCTGCGACCTCCGAGGTACTCAACTCGATCTGCGACGGGCCGAATGGCCAGCCCTCCATCGGGGCTGTATCCGCGCGCGTTGAAATAACAACGCGATGGGCCGCGCGACTGCTCGACGATTATGCCGCCAACCCTCTCAATGCTTGACTCGATCGCACTGTTCTTTGCGAAGTACCCGTACTGTGGCAGGTGTCTTCCGGCCACATCCCAGTCCTCTTGGCCGCGGTTGACGTAGACCTTGGCCCCGGACTCCCACGCGACAATCTGCCGGTGGATGTCTCCTTCCGCGAATTCCACACTTTCGATCCTATCCTGCGCGATGGTCCGGATGAAATCCTGCGCCAGCCAGTACTTGCGAACGGCGCCGGGGCCAAAGCCCCGCCTGTCAATCATAAGGGCGTGTCCCTCAAGAACTTCTGCGCTGATGTAGTCATCGCTTTCGAGAACCCTGGACCGGCGCTGTTCGTGCATGAGCTTGTACCGGGAGGGATAGCCAACGCCGTGCAGGCTGAATTTGTCGTGCAGGACAGCATCGAACCACGGCACACGCTGCCAATCCTCGCAGCCGAGCTGGATACAGAACCTCTCGCTCGCAGGCGAAAGGGTGAGATGCTGACAATCCGACCCGTCCAGGTATCCGATGAGCTGGTCGTGTCCTGCCTCCGAGGTCATGGGGGCGTTATCGCCGAGGTAGTCGCGTATCCAGGCAAATGATTCGCCCCAGCACTTGCGTGTCTCGAGCATTGAATGGAAGTTCCTATCCTTGTCGTAGTAATCGAAGCACGGTAGTGATGTGAACACGTCGATGAAGTAATGCGTCGGCCTCAGATTCGGCTTGATCAGTCTCAAGTTCCGTTTGACGAACGGCGTGATACGATCCGGCCGCCAACGATAGCTCTGCGCATCCCGGCCTTCGTTAAGCCAGGCCTTGATCGGCTCACCGTCCTCGGTGAAGCAGATGTGATCGTAGCTGTAGTCTGCAGCATCGGGGTAGAAGTCGATGTAGTTGTCGTGCAGACCCCATGGGATATCGTGCTCGGCGCATACCTCGGCGATCCGCTGCATGTCCTCAATCGTGCCCAACTGCGGCTGCGGCGGGTAGATATCGGGCAGCCGGTAATCGTACCCCCATCGCTGCCAAACGTGCAAGGTCAAGAGCGAGTCAGTCAGGCCGTATGCGATCATTCGCCTCATCGTTTCGGCTATGTCGGCGTAGCTCCCTCCCCAGATATCGAAAACGAAGCGCCCCGCCTTGCGTTTGAAACCGGGTGAAGCTTTCTTGTCGTACAACGGCCTGTACCTGGCAGCGCAGTCGAACGCACCTTCCACACTCGGCACGAACGTCATTGTTGCGTCAAGGTGAGTGTGGAGTGAATACAGGTTGCCCTCAGGATTGACTTCGAGATAATCCGGTGGATTGTCGCAGGCAACCAGTAGGGAAGAGCCTCGCTCAAAGTCGAATCCCACGTGGCTCGTCGAGAGGTTGTGCCCACCGAAGCCCGCCCGAAAGGCCTGGGGCTCGGTGATGCAGTACCCGTGCCCATAGTAGACGCGCGGGGCTTTCTGATCGGCCCGTCCGGTCGCAAAGTCCGTGATTCGTTTCGGGCAATCGAGCCATATGCGCAACCCGGATCCCTCTTCCCACACCCGGGCCGTCAGTGCGAATTCTTCATCACCCATCGAAAGGCGGTGTTCGATGGTCACTCTGCCGGTAGACGCATCCCGCTCTGCGCTGACTTGCCGGACGGTGACCGGCGACGGTCCGGCGCCGACATTGTGCCCCAGCACTGCAATCGTAAAGCCGTCGAATACGACATTCTTGCTGCCTTTACCGAAGGCGATGGCGCAGTCGGCCAAACCATTTTTACCGAGGGCCATGCCCGCCACACACTGCCCATTAAGCTTGAAGGCAAACTCGGTTGAGGCGGATGCCGTAGCCGATTCGACAACATTCCTGGCCCGGTCCCGCAACGTCTCCGCTTCGGTCGGTGAGGCAGGCGCCGGGAGAACTCCGGCAAGGATGATCGGCTCGCCCCAATAGGATGAGTCACATGTCGTGTCGCGTTTTGGCCCGGGGTGACTTTCCAATCGCAAGAGTATCTCCTCTCCGGCGAATCTGCTCAGATCGACATCCGCATCAATCCATTGCTTGCTGAGAGCGTGACGTTCAAAGAGTTTCTCATCGCCCGCCCAAACCCTGAACGTTACGCCGTCACTGGCCGGCTCGGTCGCTGAGTGGTCCCGAATGGCGTTGGCAAACCAGAGCCTGATGGGCGTTACGTCCGGCATCTTTAGCAGGTATTCGGCGAAGATTGCCCCGCCACCTGGCTTCCACGGCGGGTGCATGGTCAGCGCCTGTTTCGAGGTTCCGCGGATTACCTGACCGCGTGCGAAGGTGGCCGACGACCTCGGAGACGACCCTTGCCACCCGACTGGCATGTAGACCAGAGGCTGATCATAGTATAGCCATGCCACGCGATACGTACGAAGTGGCCATAACGGCAGGGCACCGTTCGCCGGCACGATGTTGACCGGTGTCTCTGGAGGTTCCGCCGACGACAGGAGTGTTTGCCTGAAACTTGACTCAAATATCTGGACGGCGTGGGCTGTTATCGCGCGGCCTTGCTGTTGGAATGTTGCATATATGTGCACCGGATACAGCGCCGAGCACGCCCCCTTCGCGGCGGCGATCCGGAACGTCGCCTCTGCCTGTGCTGCCGCATCAACGTTCAATCGCTTCCGTGTTTCGCCGACGGCGTACCATTCGTCCACAAGATCGGCCATTCGCAGTTGAATCGTCAACGGAGACTGCCCGTTGTTTTGGACGGTGACGACGACGTCTTGTGGCTCGTCGTACTGGGTAACTTGCTGGATGTCACCTATCGTGAGTGTCACCGGGCCTTCGGTGACAATATGCCCATTGAATGCCGGTGCTGTACCGGCCGCCGACAGAAGAAGAACAATGAATCCGACATGATGAGTTCTATACATGACCATCTCTCCTACCGCGTCAAGAGATACCACATGGTTTCGTATTCCGGTGAGAGCTTCAAGACGCCCTTGCTCATGGCCACTCTGAACCTCGGTATTCCATCCGGACCGAGGGCCTCGCATTTCCATTGCCCCTGCGGCAGAGCCACCGTCCCGGTAACAGCCTCGATCTGCACCGGCGGCCCGCCCCAGTCCCGGCCGACAGTCCGGCGGTCCGCTGAGAACTTCATCCCGGTATTCTCACAACGCCCGCACGCAGTAACCAGAACCTTCTGGCTGGATCGCAGCGGCTTGTTGTCGAGCGCGCTGACCGTAACCACAACAAACTCCGGTGAGGAAACGTCAATCTGCCCTTCGCTGGCGTTTTGAAGCCGGTCAGCATGGCCCACGTAGACTGATGCACGGGCTCCGCTGGCAACATAGGCGCCTTTGTCGCCTGCCACGGACCACGCAGCCTTCGCAGGCAGCTGAGCTTGCTCGACCTCTCCGACACCGGCCCTAGTGCTGAGGATCACAGCCACTCTTGTCGTGAGCATGTCCTGCCAGTCAATTGCAGCTTTGTCCGCGACTATCGCTGCCATGTTCCGGTCGTGCTTGCGATGCAGTTCCGCCAGAGAGGCCAGCGTATCTTGCCGAGGCGGAGCCAGCCCAACGTGTGCAAATTGTCGGACGTGACCAATGCCACCATCGCGAAAGATGACTGTGCCTGCACGCATAAAGCCCCACTTGGCCGGGTTGGTGTCGATGTCGAAGTAGCTGTACATGTGTTCTCGATCCCAATTGTCTGAGCTGTGCGAGTATGTGTAGAGCCAGAGGCCGTCCCAGTCCTGAGCGGCGGCGAAAGAGGCCAACATCGGTACGCACTCGGCCTGTGAATCGAGAGGAGCAGGATGGTTGTACTCGCTGACTGTAAAGGGTTTGCCTTTCAGCCGTTCTGCAGCCAGTCGGAAAAGAGTCGCCTGCTGAGGATAATCGGTCATGGGTTTCTGATCGATGAGCCAGTTGCCGGAATCCCAAGGCCTGCCCGGAAAACGCGGGTGCTGCCAGTACGCGTGCGAATCAATGAAGTCCATGTCACTCTGGGCGTAAAGCCCCAGCGGCCCGAAGACGATCGTCCCGGTCACAAGCGCCTTGCAGCCGAGTTCGTCTATGATGAATTTGCGCATGTCGTCGAAATAGGCCTTCTCGGTTTCTGCCAAGAAGCGCATGCGGTCTGATATGCGTTCGGGGCTCTCGTTGTTGCCAAACAGCGCAACGCTGCCCGTCCTGATCGACTCTCCCTCGTTCAGGCCTGTACGTCCACCCGGCCGAAGCTCAACGTTGGCCAGGTAGAACGGAGTCTCGCTGCCACCGAATGAAAAGCTCAGACGTGTATCCTCATCGCCGGCTCTGGCGACAAAGCCACATTGGAACTGCTGCCATTGATCGTTCAATTCCACTCGTCGCGACAGGCCAAGATTGGCCCACGGGCTGTGCGCCTGTCCGACGCCGCAGCTGATCGAACGAGGTTTGTCACTGGCAGCCTCGAACACAACGGTGTAGTACTGACCCTCTTTTACAGCGAAGCCGCCCTGATTGAACTGCAGGTGCCATTCAGTGTCGTTGGCCGTGGCGATCTCGATTCGCAGCGCATCAGTGGAACGGTATCGCTGTCGAGATGCGGACGCTTTGCATCCTGAATGCTGCTCGAGGCGCCACTGGCGCGGGACATTTCTGCCGGTGTCAGTGAGCCGGAAGTCGCTGTTCTTCAGGAGATTCGGCCCGAGCGGTTTGATCCCTTGTGACCATGGCTTGCGAAGCTTCTCATCAGAGCCATAGCGCTTTTGCAGCCAGGCATTGAACTTGCCGCGCAGAATATCGGCATAGTAGGGCGGGAGCGTTCGCAGCGTGTTTTCGCTGTCCCACATGAAGAAACTGTTTTCATTTGTGATTTCTACTATCGCGACAGCAGGATCGTCGGCGTAGCGGACTTTGCGGTACGGGTTGACGCGCGTGAGCAGTTTTCCCGCGAACTCTTTCTGGGCGTTAACCAGAGCAGGTGTGAAGATGTTGGATATCTTGTCGTACTGGCGATTGGCCTTGGGTAGTCCAAGGTATTCACTGTGTGCTCGGCCGACGTGAAGGTTGATGTTGACGCAGATGCCGTGACGGGCCAATTGGTCTATGAAGTAGTCCAGCCTTTCCAGCGCTTCAGGCTCGATCGTTTTACCGTCCCTGGAGTTCCACAGCCCGCGGGGCCACCGACTGGTGTCCAGATGGTGACACCGGACTGTGTTGACACCGGCCGCGGCCAGGCGAGCCGCCACATGAGGCGCGTCCTCTCGCCTGGGCAAGTTTGCCCCAAACGACAGATTCACCCCCCATAACCGAACACGCTCTTTGCCGCGACGGAACTGCTCGCCGTTAGCCACAAGTCGCTCGGAATCGGTCGTTATCGGCTCTGCAGCCGCTGCCGAGATCAGTGAATGGGCATTCGGCTGTGACGGGATGACAAACGGAACGAACTGGCCCGCGCCCACAGAACCGCAGAGCAGCAGGCTCAGGAGTATAGACACGCGTTCTCTGCACATGGTGACCGCTCCTTTCTCTCAACGACTCAGGATCACAACACGAGTTCTTTTGGACGAACACCAGTCTATTCCGCTCACGGCGCACAGTCGAGGAAAATCACCGATTTGGCCGGCGCCTGGCCTCAGTTACGCTGCAGCAGTCGAATCCAGTCGTACCCGCTACAGAGCCATGTATCGTGGCTCGCGAGCCCCACCCTGGCCGGAGATCACCATCGTACGGTTCGCATCAGTGAATGTGCGCTATTCTCCGGCTCGGGTGTAGTCCACATGTTGTGTCGGATCGGTGTTGTTGAGGAACTCTTCGATGTTTGTGTATCCGTCTGAGTCACTGTCACGGGGGCCATCCGTTGGATCATTGGGTCGGAGTTGGTATCTCGTCTCCCACGTATCCGGCATGCCGTCGTGGTCGCCGTCGGTGTCTGCCGGAAGGGACTTTAGCTGGGGCCAGCCACCTACTTCATTTTCGTCGTCTATGATTCTGCCGGTCGCGGTGGTTACCTCTCTTATGATGCGCGCGTCCACCGTGTCACGGGCGGGGAGTGTGGCGCCGGCATGGGCAAGGATCTGCTCGTATGCAGTCAACGCATCGTTCGTCCTTACTGGCGCAACAGGAATCGGTTCGGACTGTTTGTATCTGTTTTTCTGGTCCTCGGAAAAGCCTGTGAAACTCACCAGAGACCACGGATCATCTGGGTAACTGCCGTTCATGCTGTTGCCATGGAAATGGGCCCTGCTGCAGGTGGTTGTTTCGTGGAAGGCGAAGTTGCCCGTAGAATTGGGGCCTCTCCTGTAGTAGTTGCCGACAAAGTTCATCCTGGTGATACTGTCTGCCCCATTGGAGCCGTCCGAGTTGTAGCCGGCACATGAGCCGGCCCAGTTGTAGATCACGTTGTTGCGAAAGTCCAGTGTGAAGCCTTCAGGGTCCCGACTGCGATTGACGTAGTTGCCCGGACGAGGAAGTCGGGCCCTATGATGCGCGTAGAGGTTGTGATGAAAACTATAGGCGTTGCCCCAGCTTCCGCGGATCAAGGAGCCGTAGCCGTGCCTGCCTTTCCTGTGGGCTGATTTGTCCAGGCTCTCACTTATGATGCACCATTGGACCGTTACGTTGCCCAGGTTGCCACTGGATGACGCTGATAGCGTTTCGTCCACCGACCAGCTCGCCGAGCAATGGTCGACAATGATATTCTTGCCTGCAGCGATCGATAGAGCATCCACCTCTTTGCCCATATTGTCGCCGGGCCTGCACCTCAGATAGCGGACGATCACATGGTCTGCAGCGATTACCAGCGGGTAATTCTTCAGGCATATCCCGCCTCCTGGAGCGGTCTGACCTGCAATAGTGAGATGGGGGTCACTCACCACAATGCTGGATCTCAGTTCTATGTTGCCCGAAATGTGGAATACGACGATCCTCGGTCCCTTTGCGTCAACGGCTTCTCTCAGGCTGCCAGGCCCGCGGTCGTGAAGGTTTGTCACCTCATAGACCTCGCCGCCGCGTCCGCCGACAGCATAGGCGCCGGAGCCCTCCGCACCGGGAAACGCCAAGATCTCACCGCCGTGCACGGTTAGACCAAACGATCCCCAAGAACAGATGATGAAGATGGTGCTGAGTCTTGTTGCCAATGAATTCTTCTGTCTCACAATAGCCTCGCTCCCTGGCAGATTACTACCCATCACGCCGCACCGGGCGGCACGGTCAGGCCGGCTCAATTTTGTGCCATACTACCCAGGTAAGTTCTGGAATTCTACCGTTATCTGAGATTTCCCGCCCTAACTCGTTTGTATCAGTCAGGGCCTGAGCACGCGCAATGTCGGCGTCGACAAAAAAAGCAAACTCGGCAAATTGTTCTTGATTTGCCCTGAACACAGAACATAATTGCGCCAAAACAGCGAGAGTAGACAACAGGCGAGACGATATACACCGACCCTGAACGACACAGAGCCGGGCGATGGATTTTGCATTGTGGCGACGTGCGCGAGCGCGCTGCGGATATGTCGCGCCATGAGAGACAAACCGGGCATCTCTGGAGCTTCGGCGAGATGAGGATATGGCTGGACTTTGAGAATAGAGACAGCAGGCCCGGCGCCCGTGGTCCACCCGCCCTTAATTGCCCTATTCGAATTCTATACGCTCCAGGACAATTTAGCCGCCAGACCGAAGGCTATGCTACCAGACGGGCGAGCAGGCCGGGGGATTCCGAGATCCGTGCTGTGCTCCATCTCCAGTCCAACGCGGATCCGCAGGTTAGGCATAGTCTCGGGCTCATTTTTTGATAAGTGGGGAAGTCGGCCGGGCGGCGATCATTGCTTGGAGGTGTATGCGAAGTATCTCTAACTGTCTGTGGTCTGCATCTGCGCGCTTGCCGGATGGCGCCTGCTATGGGCACGGCGCGGGTGCCAGAACTGAAGGAGTGAATCATGACTGACAAGGATGCAAATCCGATTGCTACGACACGGAGAGTGTACGGTACCCAGCACGTGTTCCCCGACCGGTCCCGCCGTGGCCTGGGGTGGTTGCGGGACGTGCCTGATCTTCGCGACACAACTCTGAGGTCGGTCCGTCCCAAGATCCATGAGGACAAGGACGCGCGAGAGCTGTATTCGAAGGTTACCAAAGTCATTACCGGAGCAATTCGGGCGAAGAAGGGTAGCTCGCTCCCGAAGAAGATCGATCACCGTGACTCATGCTCGCCAATAGAAGACCAGGGGAACCTCGGATCGTGTACGGCCAATGCATGTGCAGGAATGGTCGAATATATGGAGCGACGCGCCGCGGGGCGGCACATCGACGCCTCTCGCCTGTTCATGTACAAGGTGACGCGCAACTTGCTTGGATGGCAGGGGGACACCGGAGCATTTCTGCGCACCACAATGCAGGCCTTGGTGTTGTTCGGGATGCCGCCAGAGGAATGGTGGCCCTATGATATCTCCACTTTTGACTACGAACCGGAGGCATTTCTATATGCCTATGCTGCCAATTACAAGGCGCTTCAGTATCTCCGCCTGGACCCGCCCGGATTGTCGTCAAATGAGGTGCTTGACTACCTCAAAGCGGCCATTCGTGTCGGCTACGCGATCATGTTTGGCTTCTCCACGTATTCTTCTCTGGGTTGGGATGCAGACATTCCCTATCCCGGTCCGATGGATACCTTGGATGGCGGCCACGCGGTGCTGACCGTAGGCTACGATGATGGGCATAAGTTTGATGGTGGCAGCCAAGGTGCCCTCCTGATACGCAACTCCTGGGGAAAGGACTGGGGTGATCGAGGCTACGGATGGCTACCCTACGACTATGTTCTGGATGGCTTGGCCACCGATTTCTGGACCTGTTTTCGGTTTGATTGGGTGGACTCTCGCCATTTTGAATGAGTGGTTTGACAGAGAGGATTGTTGTATCGCAGGCCCCGCTCAGAGACGGGGCTTTTTTTCGTTGACCAAAGGGCGAGGCCGAGGTGGTTGCTGCGATTGACGCTGGGTGCTATTGCCCGGACGGAGTGGAGCTGGTATAGTACGATCTGGCGTTTGGGTGTAAGTGACACAGCGTTTGTAATGACGTTGTGCCCGATCGGATTATTTCTACGTGAGAAAGGACAACTGTGGATGACGGCGGTAGATTCATGGAGGACCTAAGGGCGCAAATGTTCTCAGCGGAGAGTCGGCGGGCTTCTTTGGTACGGCAGAAGATGGCTTTTGTTATCATCCTCATGAGCCTCGGCAGTGTCTCCATAATGAGCACGACCACAAACATCAGGACGTGGGGCCTTTTCTATCTTGCCCCTCTTATTGCACTTGCGTTCGACTTCTGCATACTCGCCGAGTCTTTCGTGATAGGCAGAGTTGGGCTTTTTATTCGAGAGTCGCCGGAGACGCCTGCAGAGGAGAAACTGTGGGAAAGAAGTAAGAGCAAGCAGTCGACTGAGCTGCCCATAATGGGCAGCGTGGTCATCTCGATCCTCGTTCTTATTGGTGCAATGGTAGCACTGTGGAAGTGCGACCGAGTGGATAAGTCATATTGGATATGGGCAGGTGGTGCCGGTGGCATGCTGGCCGCGCTGTGGCTCTATAAGTGCTGGAATTGCCAGAGGCTGAAGGAGTTCAGAGAGTCGGTTAATCGTGAGAGGCCCGATCGAACCCACAGCGAGAAGGGGTAGTGGGCGGCACCTTGAGTTTCGCCGGGTCAGCGGGCGCCGGGTGCCCATGAGCAACGGTCCGCATAAATGCTCGATTTTGCCGTTTCATTTTCTTGACGGCCTATAATTTCTGTAGTAATCTATACCCCAGTGAAGGAGTATTCTTCCATCCCTCGAAGGGTACCCCTTACACACAATTAGAGGGATACAGTTGCGAAGGTCCTTGCGGGCTGAGGAGAAGAGAAATTGGAAAAGGGCACGGTAAAATGGTTTAGCGACAAGAAGGGGTTCGGTTTCATCGTTCCGGATAGCGGTGGTGAAGATCTGTTTGTGCATCGCTCCAACATTGTCGGCGAGGGATTTAGGTCTCTCTCCGACGGCCAGGCGGTGGAGTACGAGGTTGCACAGGGCAAGAAGGGACTGGAAGCGGTCAAAGTGTCCGGCCTCTGATTGTGCTATGGAGGGCTGTTGAATCAAAAGCCCCGCCAGGAGGCGGGGTTCTTTTTTGGGAGAAGAAGGCAAATCGTATCGGTCTGCGACCCGTGGGTTGCTTTTGTGCTGCCAAGGGCGCGGCAGGATTAAGGATCTTCGGAGATCGCCACCGGCGGGGGCGGGGCCGTATTGTTGGCGGCAAGTTGGTGGGACGCATCGAGCACTTCCATGGGTCTAAAGGAGGCCATGGGATGCGCAGTAGGACATCACCCAGTCGCGGGCGACAGCTGTGATGTGGGAGGGCAAGCTCGTCAATTGCGAGCCATATGCGTTTGGATGAGCCTGGCGTTGTGGATTTCAACGGTCGAGTCGAGGAGACCGTCGTCCGTAACGTGTCTCTGGATATGGAGAGTCTTTGTCGTGGCCAGGATGTCCGATGACTCCACTTTAGAAAGGAAGTCGACCAGCTGGCTCAATTGGACGTTTTCCAACCTGATTTCAACGATTGTCTCAGAGTAGTCACCCTCAGGCTGCAATGTGTGCGGCTTCATATACACCACATTTTGCGCGATCTTGTGCTGGTCAATCAGGGACTCCAAGAAGGGCAGCAGTTCGAAAGCCGGATCCTGGGAGGCTATCTTTGAGTGCAAATTCGCAAGACTACTGCTGAGCTGGGTGTATTCGGTGCTCTTAGCTCGAAGTTGTTCAAGCTCAAGTTGCTTTTCCGGGAGTATCCTCCTAAGAGTCTCCACCCTGGCGGCGGTGGGCTTGATCGCGAGGGCGTACAGGGCCCACGCCACCACGACGCTTGTTGAGGCGACAGCCAGTAGTTTTTCTCTTTGCGTCAATCGCATTATCCTTGCTCCGTAGATGCCGCAGACACCAGGACAGTGAATCGCACGGCGCCGCTCTTTGGTTCTTTCTGCACGTCCTTTACGTCGACGAGTGCGAAAGAGAGGGTCTTGGCCAGGACACGTCTGTATTCATAAACCGACTCGAATGAGTTGCACGTGCCGGTCAGGCGCACAGAGTCGGCGGCTATCAGCAGGTCCTGGATTTCTATGTTCGCCTGCGGCGGAGTATTCGTACTTACCGTGTACAAGACTTGGAGCGGCGTCAAGCGGGTCGGACCGAAGGATGCGAATCGCCGGTAGTCCTTTCGGACCGAATCGAGCTTTTGCTGAAGCTGTGCGACGGGACTCACGATATTCTTCTCGCCGGGTAGCGTACGCTGGAACAGTCCTGTGATCTGATCTTTCAAGTTCGTGTAGTCTGCTTCTAGATATGAGCGCCGCAGGAATAGTCCAACAACTAAGAAGACGGCGATGGCAGCACAAAGCGTTGCGCAGATTGCGATTTCCTTCTTATAACTGAACGGGGCTTCTGTCTGAGCGTTGCAGGCATTAAGAAAGTTGACGCCTGTTGTCTTCTCGGGCGCCAGGGCTCGCAAGGCAAGACCTTCGGCAACACATATTTGCCAGTCTGCTTTACAGCGGATAGGGCGTTTGATCTTTGCACAAGGATCAACGACTACTGTTTGGCAACGCAGGTTTTCTTCGAGCATGGCTTTTAGACCGGCAGAAATACTCGCGGGCGCCACCAAGTATATTTGTGACTCTCCTTTGTTTTCGGTAGGCAGCACTCGCCTCCAGGTGATCTGTGCCTCCCGGGAGATCACCTCGCCGATTTGCGCGAGTGCCAAGTCCGGTGTATCGGAACGTGGCACAATCGGAATGTTTCTGACAAGCAGGATTTCGCCGTTCTGTGTCAGTGCCAGCGTAAGGTAAGATTCATCCACATATGCAATTACCGCTGTCTCGGCGACGATTTCAGGATGATTAAGCGCGATCGTGGAGTGAATGGCGAAGATTGCCGAATCCACAATCTTTGGACGCATCTTTACATCAGCCAAGAGATCCAGTTTGCCCTTTAGCGATTCTCTGGCAATGGCAGCGATAAGGACGGAGCATTTCTCATCCGCCAGTTGGCGGTATGCGTATACCTGTGCAATTATATCATCGGTCTGGATTGGGAAGTTGTGTTCCAGCAAACGTGAGTCGTGTTTATGGATTTGCTCTGGATCCGGTGAGTCGAGTTGCAAGTCTCGAAAGAAGACAGCGTTGTGCGGTATCGAGATTGCCACGTCAGCGCGTCGATCAAACCCGTGTCGGCTTGTCAGTGACCTCAAAATGTCCCGTATCGAATCCGTGCTGCGTCTTGTTTGGGAGCAGAAGACTTTTTCGATGCGGAATCTCTGTCCGATGCGGGCCATCTGCACCGCACGTAGATGACACGAGTCGATTTCAATGCCGATACACCGCTTAGCCATGGTGTTTTCTCATGCTTTCTTTCGCAAAAAGTCGCCTTGCAGCCGATTCTCAAAGCTCTCTGTACAAGACTATATCGACTTTTTTCGTTGTCATGTTTCTCTTTAGTGTGGCAACTACTGTGCGGCTAAGGCCACCCGTGTTGCCTTGGGAGATTACGGTGTAAAATCGCTCCGACGGTTCGACAGTTACCGTGTTGGTTAGAACCTGGTAAATGTTATCGGTCATGCCTGGGACGTCTCGCAGTTCTGCCATCGTTTCAAACGGTGTGATGCTTCGGCGATCGATAATCATCTGCGTGAGAACGGGGTCGATCTTATCCGACAGAGACTCGATCACCGGTTTTGGGGCATAGTTGATGTTCACCTTACCGTCACCGCTAACTGTCACGTATTCGCCGATACGGTCGAGAATCTCCGGCGTTACCCCCTTCAGCAACAGTAGCTCCTCGACCGTCTCAAGTGGGGCGTTCTTGCATGAATAGGTTGGTGTCAGGCTTCTGTAGTAGTCCGACTCTGCACCCATATTCTCACGTTTCACGAAAGGCAGGCACGTGACTTGGTCATCACTATCGGCCCAGTCCACAATCGCTGGCACGAGCCCGTAGCCGATGTGGGGATTACTGGGGGACTGCCGGTTCAGCAGATCTATGAGCCGAAGCAACTGTTCGATTCTCATTCGGTTCAGCTTGCCGTCCTCGTCCTTTAGCAGGTTGATGTTGAGCTTGCCGTTTTCTTCAGTGGCTGTGATCCGGCACTCTCCGTCGCCAACAGCGATAGATTCTTCGCCTGCACGCAGGCGTAGCATGCTCTCGTCCGCCGGTCCTTTATCGGAATCTCTTATGACTGCGAGGGCAATGTTGAGCCCTGATCGTGCACAATTCAGCGCTTGTGCGGACTTTCGCAAGGTGTCCACTGTGTGGAGGTTGACTCTGGCCCTGTTGTTGAAGGCCAGCAGAAGGGCCGTCAAACAGATGATCATGCACAGTACGACGACAATTACAAAGCCGTGCTGTCTGGTTTTTGCCACCTTTGGTTTCATTGATTCAGGGCCAAACTGGATCTTCCAGTGACGGGATCATTGTGTTGAGGTTTCGAACAAGCTACGTGTGCGGTGGTGCTGTACCGGAACTGCCGCCGGTCCTCGTCCCGGACGGTGATCTCGATTCGTACTGCCCGTGGCAGCATCGGGGCCTGAGTCGGGTCCCACTTCGCGAGCCACTGCTGTCCGTCGTAGAACTGCATCTCGATTCGCTCGACGTTCTTGAGAAACGACTGGTAGTCTCCGACTTTGGTTGCCATTGCTGGCGTAGCGATAAATCTCGTCTGTTCGCGAAGTAGTGTCGCGCTGCGGGCATCATATTTGTAGGCGATCTCGAAAAGACCATGTTCTGCATCAGACTCCGTGGGCGTGGCGTTTGTAGTCACGAAGCGCAGGATCTCACCGGTCGCAGCATCAGGATCACCTTGAAAGTATTTCATTGCGCTTTGCCACAGTGGCTTTCGTCTCCACGACAATGGCTTGCTATTACCCAGCGATCCGCCAGCGCTGCGGCGCGCCACTTCATTCGCGTCTCGTATCGTCTCTTGTGGCTGCGGGACATATGAACAGCGGATCTGTCGAGCCATCTGTTGTAGGGCTCCACGGACACGCTGTGCGTGGGTCATCTTGGCTTTGTAGATCTCTGTCGATCTCGACGTTGCGTAGTAGCTGCCGTACACCATCGAGACGATCATCACGATGATCGCCGTGGCCACGAGAATCTCAAGCAGTGTGAATCCAGCCTTGTTGGGACCTCTGTTCATGGCAGTCTCCTGTCAGCGACATACGTCGATAATTGGAGGTTCTTTTGGTTCGCACCATCTTGCCAGGTGACACTGGCGAGTATCTTTCGCATACCCCTGGTTTGGGTCTCACCTAACGAAGGCATGCTGAGGTCCGTGACATGGGTCTGCCAGTGCATTGTAATGTTGTCTATCTCGGCCGTACTTGAGGTGGTTCCCTGTTCCGGATATCCATGGGCGAGTATCTCTGCGATTTTCTCCTGGGCCAGTAGAAGCGCCTGGGCAGTCCTCTCGGCTTTGTCTGCCATGCTGATGCTGAACAGGTGAAGCCTGAGCAATCCCAGTAGGGCAATTGAGACAATTGCCAGAGCTGCGATGACTTCTATGAAGGTGAACGCTCTTGCTCGCTCTTGGTGCATCTTTGGCTACCTGCTCGTTGCGCCTCCGGCTCGGCCGGAGTCGACCCTGTGGAAAGCAGACGTGTTCTATGCTGGGAGGTTCCAGCTTTCGATATCCGCATCGTCTTTGACTCCGCCGTTTTCGCCGTCTCTTCCATAGGATTCCAGATCGTAGTCGTTGCTGTGAAGCCCGGGGGATACGTAGACGTATTTGTTGCCCCAGGGATCGCGGGGAACAGCGTCGAGGTAGCAGTCGCTGTTGTATCCTCGTATCCCAGGGTCGGAGACAAGAGCTTCGAGTCCTTCGGACGTCGAAGGAAACCGTCCCGTGTCTGTTTTGAACAAGGCCAGCGCCGATTGGATGTTGCGTATGTCAACCGCGGCCTTTATTCTTCTGGCCTGTTCGGGCCTGCTTAGCATCTTGGGCATAATGACGGTGGCCAAAATCCCGAGGATTACGACCACGATCATCAGTTCAATCAATGTGAACGCCTCTTTCCGGGCACGTGACCGACCGTTTACCTTATATCGTTTTGTGTTTTTGCAGATCATTCTGCAGAGCTCCTTTAGATTGCTTGATTAATCTCAAATATCGGCAACAGAATTGCCAGCACGATAAAGCCGACTAAGGCACCCATGACCAGGAGTATCATCGGTTCAAGCAATGACGTCAGCGTCTTGGTAGTTGTCTCGACTTCGTTCTCATACATGTCAGCTATATCTATCAGGCCCTCTTCAATTCTGCCGCTGATCTGGCTCGTTTCGACAATGTGACATACGATAGGCGGAAACAGCCCTGTTTTCCTGATCGAATTCGCAACGGTTCCTCCTTTGCCGACGGACTCCTTCACGGACCCCAGAGCGTCTGCGATAAAGCTGTTGACAACTATGCCTTTTGTGATTTGCAGAGCCTGAAGGATGGGAATTCCACTCGCCAGCAGCATGCCCAACGTTCGGGTCAGACGCGCAATCTCCAGCTTGACCAAAAGGTTGCCAAATAGAGGCAGTCTGAGTTTGTAACGGTCGGCGAAGAATCGGCCCTGTTTGGTTCTGTAGCCTGCAACAATTGTGAAGATGGCAGCACAGACCGCGACAGCGATCACCGCCAGATATGTTCGTGTGAAGGTGCTGACAGAGATAAGCAGTCTTGTAGGCCAGGGAAGGGCCCGGTTCATCTCAAGGAAGATCTGTGTTATGCTGGGTACAACGTAAGACATCAGAAATCCGACAACAGCTGTTGCAACCACAGCCATCATCAGTGGATAGGCAACGGCAGCCTTGACTTTGCTCGCCAAGCGCACGCGATTTTCGAGGATTTCCGCCAGGCGCAGCAGAATCTCTTCCAGCGTGCCGCCAGTTTGGCCTGCAGCTACCATATTGACATACAAGGGCGAAAAGACGTTTGGGTGCTCGCCGAGGGCCTCGGCCAAAGAGCCTCCTGCATTGACACTATCATGGACTTGTCGCATCACCTCCGCGAGAGGATTTTTCTGTGACCTGCCAGGTCCTGCGCCTTCCGGGCCGTCCAGCAGCTGCTCGGTTATCGCGGATAGTGCGGGAGTAAGCGGCATGCCGGCCCGCAACATCGTGGCCAACTGCCGGGTGACCGTACAGATGTTCCTTGTGCCCACCCGTCTGAGAGTATCTCTGACGCGTGAGGTCGACTCAGCGTCGTTGCCTTCGGCACTTGCGCCGGCGCGGCGCTCCGACACATTCGGCTTGGTCACGAAATCTGATTCAACTGTCGGCATGCTTGCTCACCTCTGCCAGTCGCTGAAAGCTGTCCTGGGTGACTCTGTAGACTTCTTCCAGAGTAGTGTCACCGGCCAGTGCCTTACGCAGGCCGTCTTCGCGCAGTGTGCTCATATCTTTCTCGATGGCTGTCTCTCTTATGATGTGTGAGCCTTTGCGCTTTATGATCAGTTCCTTGACATCGTCATCGACAAGCAACAGTTCGAAAATACCAGTCCTCCCGAGGTATCCCGTCTCCAGGCAGTCCTCGCAACCAGATCCTCTGTAGAACTGACCTTCAACTGCTGTCAGGCTTTCTGTCTCGCCCCAAATTGAGGTTGCGCGGTCTTGCGGGTTACAGGGTTTCTTGCATCGGGGACAAATTACCCGTACGAGGCGCTGGGCCATCACGGCGACAACCGAAGACGAAATCAGGTACGGCTCTATGCCCATATCGATCAGTCGAGTTATGGCTGAAGCAGAGTCATTGGTGTGAAGTGTGCTCAGCACCAAGTGACCTGTTAGGGATGCCTGGATGGCAATCTGGGCCGTTTCGGGATCCCGGATTTCTCCTACCATGATTGCATCTGGGTCCTGCCTTAGAATGTGACGGAGACAGTTGGCAAACGTGAGGCCGATTTTGGGCTTTACCTGCACCTGGCCAATGCCCGGTAGCTGGTACTCGATCGGGTCCTCAACCGTCAAAATGTTTCGTTCCTGGCAGTTAAGCTCGTTGAGCGCTGCGTATAGTGTTGTCGTCTTGCCACTTCCCGTGGGGCCCGTCAGAAGAACAATCCCGTGCGGAATCGCGATCAAGCGTCTGAACGTACTGAGTGTCTCTTCGGCAAAACCTATCTGGTCCAGCTCCAGTTGGCCGCGCCCTTTGTCCAGCAGTCTCAGTACAAACCGCTCTCCGCCCAGGGTCGGTACCACCGAGACTCGAATATCGACCGAGTCCTGGCCTAGTCTAATCCGACTTTGTCCATCCTGGGGCAATCTGTGCTCGGCAATGTTAAGATTTGCCATGATCTTCAGTCTCGACAGCAATGGGGCGATCCGGTGCTTTGGTAACGTCAGCACATCGTGCAATACGCCGTCGACGCGAAATCGGATTCTGGCTTGCTTTTCATAGGGTTCAATGTGTATGTCACTGGCCCGGCTGTGAACGGCGTGGAACAGGATCTTGTTTACCAGTTTTATGGCCGGCGCTTTGTCTGCTATATTAAGCAGGTCTTCGGCATGTGTCTGAACCGATGTTGCGTCGAGGTCGCTGTCGCCGGCAGCCATATCTTGGGTGTCGGAGTCCCCATGGTCACCGTCACTATGTGCGCTTTGGTAGTAGCAGCGGCTAATGGCCTGTTCTATCTCAGAGGCCGGGCAGATTACCCGGTTGTAGGGTTGACCAGATGAAGAAGCGGTGCTCGACAAGTCCTGGCCGGCTAACACACTCGAAATCGCGTCGTACGCCTCTATATTCAGCGGGTCGGCAAGAGCGATTGCCACCTGAGCGTCCTCAGTGGTAATAGGGATGGCGCACTGCTTCTTTAGAAACTCCAGCGGAAGCTTTTTTACCAGCTGTGGGTCCAGTTGCTCCGGCGGTATGGTTTCCAAATATTGATTCTCGATTTGTCCGTTCGCATCCGTATCCATGCGTCAGCCTCCTCGCAATGTAAAGGGCACACAGGGCTTACTGTTGGCCGTCGTTTTGCCCGATGTTGTCGAGTGTCGGCATGATTTCCTTCTTCTTCTGCTTGGTCATCTGCTCAAGATCTTGCTGAGTCTCCATGACATAGGGTGTTATGAATAGGAGCAGATTGGTTTTCTGCACTTGATTTTGCCAATACCTGAAGAGAGCCCCGAACAGAGGCAGGTCGCCGGCAATTGGAACCTTCTTCTCTACGGTGACTTTGTCGTCTCTTATCAGCCCGCCGATCACAATGGTTGAAGCGCTTCTCATGGAAACTACGGTCTGAGCCTGGCGTTTGGCTGTCGTTGGTGTGTCGACGGATGCACTGGTCACATCTTCAATTAGTTTTGTGAACTCGCTGTCAATTTCGAGAGTCACCATTCCGCCCTGGCTTACGTGCGGTGTTATCTCCAGACTGATGCCGACGTCTTTGTACTCATATGTTTTGATCACAGTCGGGGTGATAAGGTCCCCCGTCTCTGTTATTCGTGACCCCGTGACAAAGGCTCTGTTCTCACCCACAACGATCTTGGCTGTTTGGTGATTGGAAGTTGTGATCTGTGGCAATGAGAGTATGTTGACAGCAGATTCCTTCTCAAGCGCGTGCAGGATGGTCCCAATGGTTACTTCTGCGCCGTTTTTCGTCCATGCGCCGATGGTAAGACCCTCGATGTCCCCGCTGGCCAGATCAACTCGTGGCCCGAAATTCGTCGCGCCAAAGAACCTAATGCTGTCGGCCACGGCTTCATCCAGTGTGGCCCAGTCTAATCCTATCGCCTGCAATCCCTCTTCGGTGACCTCGACGATGCGCAGCTCGACCAAGACTTGCTCGCGGACTATGTCGAGTTTGTCTATTATTTCGGAAATGAGTTCGTAGTCTTGAGGTGGCGCGGCAATAATCAGCGAGTTAGTCCCTTCGTCGGCCGTGACTTGGACCGGCTGAGCGCTTTCAAGAGCACCGGTTATTCTTAGATTGGCCATTGCGGCGGTGAGCGATTCGGCGACATCCTTTGCCTGCGCGTTTTGAAGGTAGGCCACATGGATATTGTTTGCTCGGCCAAGACGTTGGAGGTCAAGCTGTTGTGCCAGCCTTATCACGGTCTCGGTGTCCTGGGCGTTGGCAACCACAATAAGAGAGTTTGTTCTGGGATCGGGTAGAACCCTGGCGCCGGTTTCGATCTGGGACATAGTTATGGCCCGGCCAGGTTGCCCGGATATGGTCTTGGCTTTCTGCATGATGCGGCTGATCTGTTCGCTGAGCACCTGTGCCGATGCATGCTCCAAGGACACTACCGTGACCTGTTCCTTCGCCCCTGCGACATCGAGCTTCTGAATGATTTTAGCAATGTGGTGTATGTTTGAGGATGTATCGGTCAGTACGATCGAATTTGTCTTGGGATAGGTGTCCACTTGTGAGTCAGTGGCCAAAAGCGGTTGTATTATATGAATTATTTCCGTAGCATCGGCGTACCGGAGTGGCATGATCTGCGTGGCAATTGAATCATTTACCGGGATCTGAGCAGGATCGCTGCCGATACGTACTCTAAGGTTGCGCTTTGCAGCCTCGCCTTTCGGGACTATTTTCACAAGGTCACCGGCCGGTACGGCGGCGAAGCCGTGTACTTCGAGGATTGATTCCAAGACGTCGTAGACCTGAGCAAGACGTATCATTGTGGGCGACATGACGGTGACGGTGCCTTGGACGCTGTCGTCGATTACAAAATTGATGCCGGTTATGTCTCCTATTGTCTTGAGCACAGTTCGGATGTCCATGCCGTCAAAGTTGACGGATATGAGCTCATCAGCCATGCCGGGCTCTTCGAGCACGGGCATATTCACGGCCGGCTCCGAAGACAGATGCTCGACGTCGCTTGTCGCTGCTGCACTTGGCGGCGAAACTGCATGCACGGAATGAACCTGTGTTCTCGGCGGAGTGACAACGTTGCTGTTCCGCATCTGGCGAATTGCCGGCTCAAGGTGTAGATCGTCGGCAGAAATAGAGTTTTGCTGAGTTGGGACAGATACCGTAGGTGTAGTTCTCTGCGTATTCTGGGGGGGCGCTGCCGCCGCCTTAGTCGCCCGCTTGGATGCCTGATTTACTGCGGACTTCAGAGCAAGAGACTGCGCATGTTCTGCTGGGCGAAAGGCGGGATTTGGTGCTGGCATCTCTTGTTGACAACCAGCTAAGCCGACCAAGAGTAGGCATGCAACGCAACCCAGGCTCTTCAACGGCCCGGCCATTTCATTGTTGTTTCTGTTTGTTAACGACATTGGGTTCCTCTGTGAACTCGCAGCATCTTGCCCGCTCAAAAACCTAGCGCAAAGCAAACGATATCTTCTTAGTCTTGTTGTCTCGCAAGAGCTCCATGCTGACAGTAGGCTGACCTCTTGCCTTCTTGAGAATCTGGAAGGCCTTTTGCTTACTCGTCAACTGTTGTCTGTTGACCACCGTGATTACGTCGCCTTCCTTCAAACCGAGGTTTTTGGCTTGGGGTATATCTTTGAGGCCGGTTATTCTGAGTCCCGCGGTTCGGCCGTTCACAGCATAAGGTTCAATAACAGCTCTGCTCAGCAAGGTTTCCACGGGGCCTGTTCCGGCTCTGTCGTCAAGAGGCACCTGTCGGACCGGCAGATTTCCGCTGGCCACTGAACTGTCTTGTTCCATTTGTTGAGGCGCAGCTTCTCGGACGCCTCCCTTGTTGCTTGTCAGCCGACTCAAGTTGCGTGTTAATGCCAGCCTTCTCCCGTTGTAGTTCAAGATGACGGTCTCTTTTCCGATACTTACAACGATAGCTCCGGCTACAGTATCGCCCGTTCTATGCACGCCAATAGTGCCACTCTCGGTCTGCTCAACTACTGCCCGAGCGACAGTTGGGCTTCCGGAGACCGTCCCGAGCAATGCCAGGCCGAGCTCTCTCTCCGCTGATGGTGCCTCACTTGCAGGGCCACCGCCCGACGCAACTTCATCCTGCCCATGCGATGATTCACCTGTGCCGAATATGTCCTTTTCGACTATGGCCGAGTAATCATCGACGAGGATCTTTGCCGGGTCTGTCTGCTCGAGTTGGACCGTGTTCTCGGTTCCGACAGCAGCGGTTGGTCCGAGAATTCTTCTCGGCTGCTCAGAAATCGTAACCGTCTTGAAGACCACGAACAAGAGCGCCAAGACAAGCGCCGACTTTATCATCAAGAAAAGCCTACGAATATGCAATTTGCTACCTTTCACTGCCTAAACACACCATCTCCACCAACAGTCGTATCGTCCCGCTGGCCTACGCACTTAATTTGGAAGGTTGCCGATCCAAAACCGATGGGCATTGAGTACGACGATGTGTTCAAGAGAGCCATTTTATGGGGCCATCGCGCTAGTAAGACCGTGATCTTGCGCGATGACAATTGGGCTACCCGCCACCTCAGGCGAACAGTCGCGCCATCACGCAATAGGTGGTATTGGCTAATCCGTGAAACAGGATTGGGGCCAACAGTGACTTGGTCCGGATAAACAGCCAGGCAAGGATCAGCCCCGGCAGAAATGTCACGGCGGATACCATCTGGCCCTGGACAACGACGTGGGCTATCGCAAAACAAGCAGCCGATAGCAGTATTGCTATCGAACCCTGGAGTCTCCGTTGGCGCCTCTTCAGCGCATCTGTAAGCTTCAGGATATTGTTCTGCAGGTAACCTCTGAAGAATACTTCTTCGGCTACGGCAATGTACATGAATTGATAAAGTAACCACGCGATCCAGCCTTGTTCCTGTGGAAGAGCTGGTCGCAGGGGCAATTGAAGCTCATTTGACTTCAGTATCCACATGCCCAGGAATACGGTCGGAAACACGACCAAGCAGGTCCTGCCGAGTATTGAGAAGGCGGGCACGATCTGCTCGGTAGTCCAGCCTATGCTGGCAAATTCATCTTTTCTAATGAGGGTTGGGATAAGTGCGGCGGCAACAAGTACGCCAGGTGCTACAAACCAGGTAGTGTGTGCAATAGGGCTTGTGGCCAGTACCCTGATGGCTAGGATTGTGCCGATTGTCACGATGACCGTTTCACAGAGCAACGGTATGTGGAACCGCCTCGGACAACTCCGAAATTGCTGGGCCGACTCGAGACTCGGCATCGACTCGAGTGTACTCACCTGATCTGGGAGATGGAGCATCTTAGCTTCTGCCCTCGGCAGCGTTGCTCGCTTTGCCATTTCGCATGTCCCGACGTCGAAGCATCGCCATCACTGCACACAACCCGATAAACGGCGATAGGAACTCAATGAAACTACAGTTGCCTGCGGGTGCCATGGAGCAACCTCCGCCACTCGGCAGGGTGATGACAGGCGGTGGGTCTTCAGGAACGACTAAGTAAAATGGCGTATAGTGTGTAGTCTTGAAAGTGATCGCATGCAGAGTCGGCGTTATCTCAATATCTCTGATGTCCGTGATCCCCTGTTGACTCAGTGCTCCGGTGAGTGAGTCGTACCAGTATGCTGAAGCAAGTATGCCGGACTCCGTGACGCTGTAGGGTATTGTGACGGTGACAGGTTCGGCAAACTCAATTCCACTGGGGCCAAAGTCATAGCTGCTGAGGCACTGCATTGGGAATCCCTGCGGGTTCTTGATTTCTGATATTGTCATTGTTGTATCCGACAGGCACGCGCCCGCGGGTACGACCACTGATACATCATCCACGCTGCTTATGGTGGCCGGGTCCGGGCCGACAGTCGCACCCTGTGAGGCCGTAACGTCTTCCGAATATAGTGGAACAGGGTCGATGAACGTGTTTCCTGCATAATAGATCGCTGTCTTGCCGTCCCTGTTGTCGGTCCACACCAGATACGGATGACCGTATGCGTCGCCGCCGATTGCAGGCCCACTCTGGTCCGCATTTGTGCCGTCGTCACCCACCAGGATATTTGTCCCGGTGTGACCTGGGGTGAGTTCTGCGAAGAACAGGTCTGTGTCTCCGCTGCCAGCGACATACCGAGCATCCTGCCAGCAGGCGAAGACCTTGCGGCCGTGGCTTGTGTCAAGTGCCGTAACAATTGTCGGTGCCGTTTGATCCGCCCCTGAGCTGTCGTCGACGATGTTGCTTCCGGTCAAAGGACTGCTCGGCAGACCGTCTGTCGCCGCATAGTATATGTCCTTGTTCCCGGATGTCTCGTCAACCCAGAGCAGGTGTATGCCAGCCCCTGCGGGGTCAGCGGCAATAGCCGGACTCGACTGGCTACCCGGCTTGGTCACGATCGGGACATTGTCCCAAGGTCCTTCGCTGGAGGCAGCTCCATAGATGTCGTTTGAGCCACCTCGCTGATCCGTCCATACTATGTACTTGCAATCGTGAGCGTCTACGGTCATGGCCGGATCGGTCTGGTCGGAACCACCGGAGGTCACCTGCCAGAGCGTTTGTGTGACGAAGCCATCGGTTGATCTGGCCACGTAGATGTCTTGGTCTGCACCTCGGTCATCCTGCCAGACGATGTACGCACGGTTTGGGGATGCTCCGTCAACAGCAATGGCCGGGCCGACCTGATTGTCGTTGGAATCGGTCACCCTTACCCGATCCAGCCAGATTACTCCGTCGATGGAAGTTGACGCACAGATGTCCCAGTTCCCTCGGCTGTTATCTTGCCATGTGACGTACAGCTTATCATCGGTTCCAACAGCTATGGCCGGATTGCATTGGTCACTCGCATCTGTCGTTAGCCGAACACTGTCACTGAAGCGTCCTGTCTGTGCTGAAAGCTCTCCAACGTATATGTCTCTGGCGCCTACGGGCCCAGCGTGCCAAGTACTCCAAATATTGCCCTCGCTGTCCGTTGTCGTTGATGGTTCGGCTTCGCCAATAGTGTCTGGGTTAGACGAGACCTTTTTGTTTTCGCCGAATTCGCGCATCACGGTCTCGAATGAATACGAGTATTGAGCCATGGCATTTCCTGCCAGGTCCGCTGCGTCTACCTTGACCGTCACAAGTTGGTCGAAATCGAACATCTCATTCGGCTGATAGGCAAACATGTATTCGGCCTTAGTGCCTGACCTGCGGCACTTGCCGTCTGTGCTGACGTACTCCGAGACATTACCTGAATACACGGTGCGGTCATTGACTCTGATCGTCACTGAACCGGCGTCGACGCCTTGGCCCTCATCGACGACGTGCAGCGCCACCTGATGGTTCAGGGAGACTTGTATTGAGCCTTCGACAGGGGAGCAGCCTGTGACCTTGGGTGCGGTCGTGTCGGAGCTGCCAGCGGTGAACAACGCGGTGACTGATTTATCTGAATCCATCACGATGGCCGCGGGGTTGCTTGTGCCTGACAGGTCACCCGACCACCCTGCAAATTCATATCCGTCATCTGGAAGAGCCTGCAAAGTTACCATTTCGCCGTGGTTGTAGCTGGTCTTGTGTGGTGTTATTGTAACCAAGCCATGAATGGCGGCTACATTCAAGACGTAGCCATCAACCGCCGTGAAGACTGCGGTGATGGACTTGTCGCCGTCCATGACGACAGTAGCTGGATTTGTGCTGCCCGACAGGTCTCCCGACCAATTCGCAAAGGTGTATCCGGAATCCGGCAGAGCTTGTATGGTTACTATTTCTCCGTGGCTGTAGCTGGTTTTGTCCGGTGTCTTACTGACGGAGCCGTGGACGGCAGATACGTTCAAGGCGTAGCCATCGTCTGCGGTGAAGCCCGCGCTGACGGACTTGTCACCGTCCATGACTATGGTCGTAGGATTCATGCTGCCTGATAGATCTCCCGACCAGCCAGTGAAGCTGTAACCAGTGTCGGGGACTGCTCGCAAGCCGACTGTTTCACCATCGGCGTAGCTGGTCTTGTCGGGTGTTCTCGTCACGGACCCGTGAACCGCTGCTATTGACAGAGTGTGTGTGTCGCGAGGCACGGACGCTCCGTACTCGTAGCAGCCGGCGTCCGGCCGGCCTACACGTGGCGCGCCAAGGATGTCGGTTAGTGGCCCTCGGCTCGGATCGCCAAAATCGATACCGCGAGAGCCCGGCTTCAACGTATGGTCGCCGTCGTCGGGATCAACGAGCAGCTCTCGCGCGATCTGAGCAAACTTCTCAGCTCGGTCTATCATGCCGACCGTGTAGTAGAAGCTATGTGGCTCGGAGGGTAACGGACTGGCTTGTCCCTCGACGTGCACGAAGATGTTGTAATCGTGATACCCGAATGAGGCTGGATCGCGGACCCCGTAAGGGCCAATAATAAGGTTGTTGTAGCTCTGAAGATTCCGGATGCCGTACTGGGCGTCTAAGGCTCGGACCCCTCCCGCGTTGTAGCCGCTTGCGACCACTGTGTTGTTTCTAAAAATGAAGCCGTCGATATTCATGAAGGTCCACTCGTTGTTCCCGACGTTGTATATTAGGTTGTTCTCCCAGAGCATGTCGTATATGTGGCTGTTGTCCATCCATGTCCCCTGTGAGCCATGGTCGAACATTCTGTTTCCTCTGACGGTTATGCCTCTAAGGCCACTGGGGGCATGAATTTGAATGCAATCGGGATGTCCGACTTTTTCATTTGGATCGTATGCATGAAGAAGATTATCTTCGATTAGCACGTTCTTTCCTGAGCCTATTCTTATCTTATCTTCACCGTTCCAACTGATGTCACACTTGCTTATTGTGATGTTGTTGCCACAAATACATAACCCCTTGGATCCCCTGGAGACGTTGCAGTTATCGATCTTGACGTCATTGTTCTTGAGGCCCTCGAGCTGGACAACGCTGTAACGGGTTTTGGCAGATTCCATATAGCTTCCCGGGTCTAATCCCCTGAGAACCATGTTCTGAAGTCGCAACCCCGCCGCATTGGTGAAATAGACGGCGTTGTAATACTTTGGCGGATCGGGATCCGTGATTTTCATTCCGTCAAAAATGCATGCAACCAAGTCGGGAGTAGAACCATAGCCTCTTATATATATGAACTTAAAGTACACTTGGTCATGGCCTTCTGCAGTCTTGTACGTTGTCCACACGGTGTCGGCAGGAAGAGGTTCCTCCATATCGCCTGTGTAGTCCGGCCAACCTCTTTCCTGGTGGAATCCTTCGTAGTTGCCGTTCTTGATTATCACGGTGTCTCCTCTGACGACCTTCGGCGTTTCGGGGCCCCCGTAGCTGAGCATGGCCCTGCCGAGAGTCTGCCAGGCGTTGCTCCAATCGGCACCGCTATTGCTGTCATCGCCCGTAGCGGCATCGAGATGATATGTCGTTGCCTGAACATGCGTCGCGATGAGAGTAATCAACAGCGTGGTTGTGATGAGCCAATGAGGCAGGTCAAAGGCCCGCGAAGGCCTCTCCGTGTATCCTGGTCTGAACATTCGTATCTCACTCTTCATATGTATAATCCCATTTCACCGAGTGCGGTTGGGCGCACTCGCACATCGTAAATTCTACGAAACGTACGGACGGGTGGCAAAGGGCACCCTCCCCGGTTACTTGAACTCTTATATCGGGTTTTTCACCACCCCAGTCAAGTGGTCGGCGGCAGAGAAGCTGACGTTATTGCCTATTTATCCGGACTCTGGGGATTTGCGCGAGGGCACTGGACGATGGCTTCCGGCTGAAACTGCCCCGGGCTCACGCCGCTGAGGCCGGGGATTACCGTACGCTCGGCCAATTGATTCGCGAAGGCCCCATAGATCAGTGTGTTGCGTGTGGGCAGATGGAGTGGAGGCTCGGAGACTTTGGGGGGTACTTGGGCGTCGTTATTGTGCTGTTTCGGTCGAATTCTAGTGCTATTATCGGCCCCGCACAAATCTTAGCAATTTGCACTTTTTTTGTAGGACGGCCGTTGACAAAAAGCCGACTAAAGAATATAGAATGCTCTACACTGGTTGTAATTGGTGCCCTTAAGGAGGAGGCGTGTCCAAGTTCTTCCTGTGAGAGATGGTTTGTAGCGAAATTTTATGCGGGTTGTTTTTTTGTGGAGTACTACTTTGGGGTTATACCCTTTGATGCATCCGATAAGATCATTCTCTTTGGCGAGACGACCTGCGGCGGCTCGTTCTGTACATCAGACAGCCGGCAAAGTGCCGTTGTGGACCGTCGGGGGTTTAGCTGTATTGCTGTTGGTTGCTGCTCGTATCGCCTATGACAGTCTGGCGGAACGTCTGCACGTATTCTCCGAGAAACCCATTAATCTACCCGTTCCGTTGAGTAGTCTTCCTGCCCAAGTTGGCCCATGGTTCGGCAAGGACCTGTCCATACCCACGACGACCAAAGAATACATGGAGAAGAACTTCGCGGACGATTTTTTGAGCCGACGATACATCAATGGTGCAACCAATGCTTGGGTGGACTTGTATGTTGTATACTGCGCTTCTCGGCCAGCAGGCATGCTGGGCCACAAGCCTGGCGTGTGCTACCCCGGCCACGGGTGGATTGCCGACGGCATGGAACTGTCCGATTTCAAATCTCAGTCTGGCCGGAGGATACCATGTCTGATCCACAGATTCAGCAGACCGGCTCCGAGGCATGAGCAGATAGTCGTCTTGAACTTCTACCTACTCAACGGGCAGATTGCCACTGACGAGAAGGCCTTCTCCAGTCCTTTTGGGCGAAGGCCGAATATCGGTGGCGATCTGGCGCGATACGTCGCACAAGTTCAAATAAGCTCGGTGCTAGAGAACTCGACAAGGAGGGCCGCAGAGGCGATGACGGATCTTCTGCTCGAGTTCTTGCCCGACGAAAACGGCACCGTAGCTGCTACTGAGCGAGCCTATGCGGGCAGCGGTACTCTGAAATAGGCGAGGCCGCTCCAGCGAAAGCCGAAATCTCAAATACTGACATAAGTGCAGCTACCGCTTTATGTTGCGTTGATTCTGCAGTCGCAACCGACGGGGACGGAGT
>CP070675.1:1664774-1668192 GCA_020352215.1 Phycisphaerales bacterium | reverse complement strand
GGTTGAATGGGGACGTATGTGGTAGCCGGTGCCGAAGAAGTCGCCGATCGGGCACCAGGCCGTGGTCGCTCCGTCGAATGTCATTTTGATAATCGTGGACCGCAATGCCTGGGATAGATCGTCGGCCCGCAATCGGAACTGTAGCAAACGAATCGCTTTTTGTCCATCGATTGTTATGGATCGCTCTTCGGAAGGCGAGACAATCCCTTCCAACGCACTCTCGTTCAAAGCGCCCATGCGCAGGCGCTCACCTTGCTTGAGCATCTGTTGCACTCGGTCGACGGCCGAGCGCGCCTGTTCCAGAGCTTTCATGGTGAAAGACTCGACCTTGGCCGGCCGTTCGTAGGTACGATAGTTGATCTGATAGTAAAGAGCCTCGCCCTTGCGCGCACCTGCATCGATGAAGCTTTTGGTTTCATAGGTGATCTTGCAGTGCCTGGCATAGGGAATGGGCAGATAAAGGTTATGGCCCCGATGCCTGTATGCGGTTTTAGGCGATACACCCTGTGACAACGGTTCTCCGACCAACATGCCCCCGCTGATCAGGTCGGCCATGGGCCCTTCGATGACCGGCTCTGCCGTTCCATCGAGATAGACACGCAGCGTGCCGTTGCTGAATTCACCACCGCCCGGCCCGTGCCACGTGGCCCAAAAGCGCACGACGGCTCCAGGACCGTCGGTATCCATGAGTACGTGTTCTTTCCTGCCGTTGTTATCTTCGATTCGAACAAAGTAGCTGCGATCCCAATTTGCCCACCACGTGGCAGACCCAGGTTCGGTTGAATTGCGATCGTAGCTGCTGAACTGCCTGCAGGTATACGCCGGCTTCGGCAACCGGGCTATGCGGTCGCGATCGACCATTTCTTCCAGAAGCGATTCAAACGTGATTGCGTTGGATTCTGTGGCCGTTGCCCTGCCCGGTATTACATGGCCTGCACACAGGGCCACAAGGACTATCCACGATCCAATAAGAGCCTCTCTTTTCCTCATAATGTCACCTGCCTCTGCCAAATGTTTCTTCTTTACCGATTCCCCAACAACTACTAGTATTCACCGACCATCTGAAATTGCCGGACATCATATCATAACGTACATAGATTCACCACGGTTCATAGCACTGTCACGCACGATTATCGTCCGCCTCTTACTTCTATGCCGTGATTCCTCTCGGACAATTACGCATGGTCGCTGTTCTATCTGAAGGAGACAGTCGCCTTACCCGCTGTGCTGTCGAGGTTCACCGTCTTCTCCTGTCCGTCGGCGGCGATGCGGTGCTTGCCGTAGAACGCGCGCACGCGGCAGCGCCCGTCCGCGCCAGCTTTGCCGTTCCACCGCGTCCACCACTGGTTGAATACCAGGCCGCGATAAGCATCGGCTGCGGGAGTAGGTGTCCAATCCCGCCGGTATAGTGAGGATTGCGGGATCCAGTTTGCACGCTCCCAGAAGCCCCACATGAGAATCCCATGCACCGCAGGATGTGCGAAGCAGATGCGATAGTAGTCTGTGAGGGCCCTGGCCCTGGCCTGCTCCTGATCGGGTGTCAGCTTCAGGTCTCGGTTTTGGTAATAGCGAGACCGCTGGCCCGGCATATTGAACTCTGTGACACGAATAGGCAGGCCGATCTGCCCCAATTTGTCGAGAGCGTGACGCAGAGCACTCGGATCAAAGGACTCTTTGTGCAAGTGCCCCTGTACGCCAATCCCATCGATCAGCACACCGTCTTGAAGCAATCCACGGATATGCGTGACGTAGTCATCCAATCGCTTGCCCGTCAGGATATCGTAGTCGTTGACGAACAATTTCGCCTTCGGGTCCCCTTGCTTGACCCATTCGGCCATCTGTTTGGTGATGCCAGGCCCCAATCGCTCGGCGTAGTAGTTGCGATGGATCATCTCATTGTTGAGATCATACTCGGCGAACCGTCCACGGTATCGACGGGCAATCGTCGTGGCCCGGCTCTTGATCGTCTCACGCAGCGTCTCGTCGTCCAATTGCTTGACCCAATTCTGGACTCGGCCAGGTACACCCCAGAATAAGCAGTGCCCGCGTAACGGGATGTTGTTCTCAGATGTCCATGCCAGGATCGCATCTACGATCGTATGATCCACTCGGCCCTGACGCCGCTCCATCGCATGCCACTTCAATGCGTTTTCGGTGACGCCCGCGTTGAAGTTCGCAAGGAATACCTCTTTGTACCGGCGTTCGTCTTCGGGGCCAAACCTTCCACTGAATGCCGACGACGAAATCGCCGCGCCGAACCAAAATTCGTGTCGTAGCTGCTCTATTTGCACCTCGACCCCGGGCTTCGTCTCAATGATTAACGTTCCCATGCGGTGTTGTCGAATCGCCTCATCGATGTCACTCGCACCTGCGCGGGCCGCAAATGGAGCAATTGTGTGCACTAGCGTGATCGCCACGCCCACCCTGGACCAATTCATCATCATGTTCCCCTTTCTCACAGGCAGCCTCTTACTATTGACCTGGTCTCGCATGCAGTTCATATCGTCTCTGTCTCAATATAACAGCATTGGCAAACGCAAGAAAACACAAATCCGTTCGCCGCGGCATAACATTGAGCCACCGCAGATCAGCCGGTGAGCCAACGGTCCACGATCTCATCGGCAGCTCCGGGCAGGATACCAAGGATCCAGGCAAGGTCAACAATGGTTGGCCGCTTGCGGATTTCGTGCATGTGGCCGATGGCGGCGAGCAAACGCTCGCGAGAGCACCCGATATCTGAAAAAGTGTGGGCGGCGCCGGCAGCCCGGAGGCAGTTCTTGATCTGGTCGGGGGGGCGCACCTGCGATCGGCAAGCAGTAAGAAACTGTCGCCAACTCCCACCGTCGGTCAGTCTTTCGCGCAAGGTTTGGATCGCCGGTTTCTTCTGCTCGTATTGTTGATGCACGTTCTCGGCCAATCTACCCCAGAAAGCCCTGTCGATGTCGGGGGGCAAAGAGCAAGGATCCGGGGTATCAATCTGGAAAATACGGTCGTACAGAGCTGATGCAAACAGTGTGCCGAGGCCGACCTGCCGGCCGTGAAGGTCGTGGGCAACGCCGTCAACACCGGACATCATATCAAGTGTATGGCTGAGCATATGTTCTCCACCGGATGCCGGCGCCGAAGTGCCCACGATGGTCATGGCAATTCCGGAGTAGAGTAAGGCATTGAACAGGGCCTCGATAGCGGTAGGCCGACGATTCTTGATGTCCTCGGGGCGATCGAAATAGTAAGGTTCCAACGCGTTGATCATTTCACTGCAGTAGCGGCAGAAGTACTCACCGCAGAAGAGATGGTTCAGAATCCAGTCGGCAGTGCTGACAGGTTTGGCGATGGTGTCACCAAGACCGGCGGCAGTCAGCTCGAAGGGGGCCTCGGCAATGATAGAAGGGATGGCGAAAACCGCCAAAGGTGGCCG
>CP070675.1:1657498-1664674 GCA_020352215.1 Phycisphaerales bacterium | reverse complement strand
GGTGTTTTTGCCGCGGCGCGAATAAAAGTAGCGCAAACCTTGATAGCAACTTGCCCTCGTTGTAGACTGACTCCGTGACTTTGCCTGGATCTCGCTGTCAAACACCGGGCAACAATCGGCTCGCGTGAAAGAAGCGCATTTGGAGGAACGAACCACATGACTGGAAGAAGAAACGCACAGGCGATGGCCGGCGGAAGGCGGGGCTTGGCTGCACCAAAATCCGTGGGTACTGCCGCAGCAGTACTTCTGTGTCTGCTGTCACTATCACTTGACGATCCCGGCGCACTGGCCGGACAAGGCGCAAACAGAGCCAAGCCAATCCAGCTTCATCCGGACAATCCACACTATTTTCTGTGGCGAGGCAAACCGACTATTCTGATAACTTCCGGCGAGCACTATGGGGCGGTGCTCAACCGCGCATTCGGCTGCAAGAAATACCTCAAGGCGCTCGGCTCGCACGGTTTCAACCTGACGCGGACATTTAGCGGCGCCTACTGCGAACCTCCAGGCGCGTTCAACATTCGAGACAACACACTGGCTCCCGCCAAGGGTCAGCTCATCTGCCCGTGGGCCCGCAGCAGTGTCCCCGGCTACCCCAACGGCGGCAACAAGTTCGACCTTTCCAAGTGGGACCCGGCCTACTTCAAACGTCTGCGCGACTTCGTGGCCGAAGCAGGCAAGCAAGGCGTTGTCGTCGAGCTCGTGTTGTTCTGCCCCTTCTACGAGGACTGGATGTGGAAGCTGAGCCCGATGAACGCAACAAACAATGTCAACGGCATAGGCCAAATTGGGCGTACCGAGGCATACACACTGAAATATCCCAAGCTACAAGCCGCGCAGGATGAGATGGTACGGCGAATAGTAGCTGAGCTTAAGGACTTCGACAACCTCTACTACGAAATCTGCAATGAGCCTTACTTCGGTGGGGTGACAATGCCGTGGCAGCACCATATCGCCGAGGGGATTGCCCGCGCCGAGGCCGGTTTCAAGAACAAACATCTAATAGCTCAGAACATCGCCAACAAGGGCAAGAAGATAGCAGATCCGAATCCACATGTTTCGATCTTCAACTTTCACTACGCCAAGCCGCCCGACACCGTTGCCGAGAACTACGGTCTCAACAAAGCGCTCGGCGATGACGAAACGGGATTCGCAGGTATGGAGCCGGCGCCATACAGGCGCGAAGCGTGGGATTTCTTGATTGCAGGCGGCGGTGTGTTCGACAATCTCGACTTCTCCTTCACCGTGGGTCACGAGGACGGAACGGCAGAGTTCAACGCCCCGGGCACGGGCGGTGCAGAGATGCACAAACAACTGGAGATCCTGATTGACTTCATGAACGGCCTTGATTTCGTGAGAATGAAGCCTGACAACTCCGTGATCAAAGGCGGGGTGCCCGAGAAGGCAACCGCCCGCGCCCTCGTCGAACCAGGCCGGGCTTACGCCGTCTATATCAATGGCGGCAACAAAGCAGATCTCGTACTGCAACTGCCCAAAGGCAGGTACAGAGCAGAATGGGTGAACACCAAGACCGGAAAAGTTGACAAAAAGGAATCATTTGACCACTCCGGGGGCAACCGCACGCTACGCGGCCCGGACTACGTCGATGATATTGCCCTGCGAATTCGGAGCCGCGAGGAGACCAAACACGGGTTGACTTTCCGCGGTGACTTCGAGACGGGCAGCCTGGAAGGCTGGAGGACCTCGGGCAATCCACCCGCCGTCTGCAGCAGTCCCACGCGGGCCGGGGCATATGCAATGAAAACCTCATTGGACCGACGCAAGGACAAGGTCGCCTACCGCACGGAAGTAAGCGGTCCGGCAAGTCAGATCGGCAAGGAATATTGGTACGGCTTCAGCATCCTGCTGCCCGAAGACTACGTCCCCGACAACATCTGGGAGATCGTGGCCCAGTGGCACGGAGTCCCGGATTTCGACATAGGCGAGAACTGGCGCAATCCTGTTATGGCGCTGTCCACAACGGGCGGAAAGTGGGGATTTGTCAGCCGCTGGGATAGTAAGCGCAATACGTTCGAAGGGGGCAAGAGATCGTACGGCGGCACAAAGCAATATGATCTGGGTGCCTACGCGACCGGCGTTTGGACGGATTGGGTCGTACATGTCAAGTGGTCACACGGGTCGGACGGCATCTTGGGAGTTTGGAAGAACGGGCAAAAGGTCGTCACACAAGGCGGTCCGAACGCGTTCAACGACAAGAAAGGCCCCTATTTCAAGATGGGGCTCTACAAAGGATGGAAAGATCCAAAACGGCAAAGCGACGCAGTCAGCAGTAGAGTCCTATACCACGATGAATTCCGCATGGCAGAAGGAGCATCTCGATACGAGGACGTGGCGCCCGCGAAATGATTCGCAGTCAGCTTTTCTTAGCACAGCCCTGCCACGTCGATGGGTTAAGCAGCAGCAAATTCGATGCAAATGTTGATGTCGCAGCAAGATATGTGTATAATATTATCGGACATATACTTCTACAGCTCAGAGAAAGATACGGAGAGAAGATAAGAGAGTCTTCGTGGTGTTCAAGGGCAGGTCGTTAAATTCTGCGCCCCAAAGGTACGCGTGCGGCCGGTAATCTATGACGCCCGGATCGGGGTGGCCTCCGTTTGCGAAGCTTCGCGCAGGAAAAGTAGTGTTTGACAGATACTGATAGGTTGGCATCTAATAGATGCAGTGAGGAGGCTGTGTTGAAGCGAAGGCAAGGCTCGGGGTAAGTGCCAGAGTCGAAAGCCGATGTGTTTCTGTGGACTGTTGATCATGCAGGCCAACGATGACATCTTCAGCCTGCTCCAAGAAAAGGGAGCCCAGGTGGCAAGAGAGACACTGCGAGCAATAATATTGCAGCCCGGCGCGATTGGGGACTGCGTACTGACCCTGCCGCTGGCCGCTTTCATGAAACGCACCCTGGATTTGGGCGGAGTGGACATTCTTGGACACACGGACTACCTTGGCCTATTGCCGGGCAGGACGTGCGTGGATGGCATCCGCTCCATAGACTCAACCGATCTTCACCGCCTGTTTACCGAACCGGCGGACTTCGACCTTGCCGATAGAGACTCACTCATAGGCACCTTTGCCGATTACGCCTGGATTGTGACATTTCTCGGCGAGCCGGGAAGCAACTTCGAGCAAAACCTGATTTTTACTGCCAATTGCAGCCACAGCGCTGAGGTCATAACACTGTCAATGAAGCCTCCAGAGGGCTTCAACCGACACATAGCCGAATTCTACACCCAGCAGCTCATCGACCAAAGTGGGTTCTCCATCGAACCAAGCCAAGTCCCGCAAAGCGATATCCTTATAAGGACAGGCGATGCGGACAGAAAGAAGGGTGCAGAACTGTTGCAAGAAACGGGCTGTGACCTTTCCGGGAACTTGCTTGTCATCCACCCAGGGAGTGGCGGTCTGAAGAAATGTTGCTACTTGGACAACTTCCTCATTGTAGCCAGGCAAGCGCAACTGAAGGGCTGGGATACGGTATTCCTGCTGGGACCGGCAGAGCTGGACAGGTATAGTCACGGGAGAATCGAGGACATCAACAGCGTCGGAGCATGCCTGACGGACCTGTCCTTGTCGCATGTCGTGGCACTGTTGAGCTGCGCAGATGCATTCATAGGCAACGACAGCGGCATCACGCACCTGGCGGCGGCGCTGGGCGTCAGGACATTTGCCGTTTTCGGCCCTACCGATCCTGCAGTGTATGCTCCGCTCGGACCGGCCGTGACGGTACTCAGGAGCAAGACGGCTGCTTTTTCTGAAAGACCCTCGGTAACCTTCCAGCGCAAACTCTTAGCGGCCCTAACAACGCCTGTCTAAGGGTATCAATTGCGCAGACATGCGGCGGTTGAACGAGCACAAGGCAAGAGCTTGTCGCTGCAAGAATTGAGAAATGCTTGCCAAGACGCGCAGTGTCCTATAATATACGTCCCGTCGCGAGCATTTGGGCCGGTGCGGGTCCGAAACACGAGCAGGTGAGGGCTCGTATAGCACAGCTGGATATGGCCGCTTGGTGCACCCGGCCCACAAAGGGAAAGAAGGTAAGGGCGAGTTGGCAACAAGTTATTCGGCCCGCGCGGAATCCAAGGGAGTGGAGGTAAGTTATGACCGGCAAGTCAGTTCGACCCAAGCAATCATCGTTTTCCGCACTAATCTTCGCCATGGTATCTGTCATGCCTACGACAGCCTTGGCCATTCCAGTGTCCACAACCGAGGTCTATAACGCCCAGGAGCAAGAGATTGGTACGATGCAGATTGATAAATACACCCCGTACAAGATCGAATGGCTTGGCGGCGTGGAAATAAACGGCGAGTTCCTGCAGTCAACGGATCTCAATGGTGAATACTCCTTCCACTTCGTCCAATCGTTAAATATCTATGACGGTCCCACACCCAAGAAATATGCCGACGGAGCCCCGCTGGATGCCCCGTTTATAGACACTCCGCCCGGCGGATATCTTGACGACCCTTTCGACCATCTTCTCTACTACGACGAATCGGAGTTCCCTGCGTTCTATGCTATGCCCTCGACCTTCATGTTGGATGCTCAGACCGAACAAGACAGGAAGCTGCGGCTTTCCTTCGAAACGTGGCTTGTGTTCGTGGACGCCGAATCATTCGGGCAGCGGTCCGACAGGGCATCGGATGACAGCTATACAGTGGCTCCATTGCAGGGTTGGACGTGGGGCTATTCAATAACGTACGCTGATGACGGTAACGGCACAACCAACCTCGCCGATTTCACAGTGGCCGGCGAACCGTTCACCTGGATAGATACTCCTTCTGCCGACTGGTTGGCCGCTCTCGACAAATCGTATGGCCTCTCTGTCTCTGACGAAGATTGGTTCGATGTCGAGATCATCGATTGTGACGGCTGCATTCCCGAACCGGCGACCCTGGCGCTATTGGCGGTCGGGATCCTGATGCTGTCTCGGAGCCGCGCCCAGACTTAAGGTAAGGCCACAAGTTTCAAGCACGGCGTTCAAGCCGGATGCATGCCCGACCACGCTCGACCGGCGATGACCGGACAAAAAGACCCAAATTGTCGCCCATCCACTCCAGACCGGCTTCTTCCGCGGTGATTCTGGCGAATGGTCGCGGCTGGATCACGGTCTCGCTCAGCCCAATAGCGTGCAACATGCCGAGGGAAACTGCTTTTCTGGACGATCCGGCGGTTGACTACAGCTCCATTTATTGCTATAATGGATTGGTTTTCGGTACCTTGCGCAAGTGGGGTCCCACTCTTCGGGTTCCCAATTGCCCTTGCAGGCGCCGTCAGAGGCGATGCACAAACTCGCACAAGCGCAACACCGTTTGCCAGAGTTGGGTCCGGCGGAAGCGAAGAATTTCTGTGGAGGCACCTGTATGGAAAAGAGAACTTTAGGCGAACTGGCCGAGTACGTGGGTGGCCGAGTCTGCGGCGACACAAGCGTCGTAATCAAGTCGGCCTCGACCCTCGGGCGGGCAAGTGACGGTGATATTAGCTTTCTGGTCAATCGCAAATACCATAAGCAGCTTCGAGGCACCAAGGCCAGCGCGGTGATCGTAGGTAAGGAGATGACCGATACCTCGGTCCCTCTGCTGGTAGTCGAGGATCCTTACTACGCGTTCATGCAGATAATGGTGCTGCTGCACGGTCATCGCAAACACAAAAAAGTTGGGATCAGTCCACGGGCAGCCATCTCGGACGGCGCCAAGATCGGGGCAGACTGTCATATTCACGATTTTGCGACAGTAGGCGATGGGACCAGAGTCGGTGACGGCTGCATCGTCTACCCTGGCGCGTGCATTGGCCGGGACGTGCACATCGGCAATGACAGCGTCATATATCCTAACGTCACCATTCATGACGACTGCAAGATAGGCAATCGCGTGATCATAAATGCCAGTTGCATAATCGGAGCAGATGGATTCGGCTACGCGAGCTACAAAGGTACACATCACAAGATACCTCAGATCGGCAGCGTGGTTATCGAAGACGATGTTGAGATCGGTGGGTGCTGCTCCATCGAACGAGGCACGCTCGGGGACACTGTTATAGGCCAGGGCAGTAAGCTCGGAGACTTGGTTGCTATAGGGCACGGCACAAAGATCGGGACCCACTGCTTGCTCGTGGCTCAAGCGGGAATCGCCGGCTCGGCATCCGTTGGCCACCATTGCATAATAGGAGCTCAGGCGTGTGTCGTCGGTCACGTCAATATCGGAAACAACGTCACTGTCGCAGCCCAGGCTGGCGTTGTTGCCAACGTTCCGGACGGCCAAGTTGTATTAGGTGCACCTGCTGTCGAGGCAACGCAGGGCAAGCAAGCGTACGACATCATACAGCGCCTTCCTGAGATCCAACGGAGTATTCAGGACCTGCAAGCTCAAATTGGGCAGATTACTTCACCGGCGGAATCTGATTCTGAGAACTCAGTTGGACCGAACGATGATTCGTGACCCGTACTGGGGGCCGAGAGCTGGCAGGCAGGCCACAATGCGAGGGGCACAGAATTCAAACACAGGACGCCAACAGGGGACTGTGAATCCCAAACAGGTTATGTCTTGGGTAAGATGCAGGACAGATCAGACAAGACGCAAGATGTGCTCGGCTTGATCGCCGGTAGCGGCAGACTGCCGTTTCTCGTGGCCAACGGGGCCAAAAAGGCGGGACTGAAGGTAATCTGTGTGAGCTTCACTGATGATGTGGCGATCGGGCTGGCCGACGCTGTAGATGCGTTTTACAGAGTGGGGATCGTCCGGCCGGGCAGTTGGATACGCAAATTGAGAAGACACGGCGTCAGCAGCACTATCATGGTTGGGGGTGTGGTCAAATCGCAACTCTTCACGCCCTGGCGGTTCCTGAGGTACCCTCCAGACTGGCGTGCGCTGAGGATATTCTACTGGCGACTGCGCAACAAAACCCGGCAGACTGATGCGATGCTGCTCGCTTTGGCCGATGAGCTCGCGACAGGCGGCATAGTCTTGGAGAATTCAACAATGTACTGTAAGGAGCATCTTGCAACAGCGGGGGTGATGACGAATTGTCAGGCAAGCGCGCAGGTGGAAGCGGATATTGAATTTGGCTGGCCAATTGCCAAGAAGCTCGGCGAGCTGGACATCGGTCAGGCCGTTGCGGTGAAAGAAAGAGAAGTGCTCGCCGTTGAGGCAATAGAAGGCACGGCC
>CP070675.1:1640248-1657398 GCA_020352215.1 Phycisphaerales bacterium | reverse complement strand
CGTCTTCATCCAGCAGATCGCCGTATCCGAGCGGCTGCTTGCTGCCGTTGCTGGCCATGAACTCACTGATAATCGCGGTCGTACCCTGCGCTCGCCAGTTCTCAGCCAGCATGGCGAAATCCACGGCGTCCACGCCGTTCGCACCGTCCAGGTCGCCCTCGCAACCTACGATAGGGCAGCTTTCATCCAGCCAGTCCGCCGCGAGGATCTGCAGGTCCGCGAAATCGACGTTGCGGTCCGCGTTAAGGTCGCCTGCGGGATAGGGCTGGGCACCGACCGGAACGGTCGACAACATGACAACAATCAGTGCCAGCAACCTGGCGTGGCGGGATTGCCGCGCTGGCTTCTGCCTCACTCGCAATGAAGTGGTATGACCAGAATTCAAGATATTGCCCCGTAAACGGTCGCAGATCCTACTTATCTTAACACATCTCGGGGCCCCGAGTCAACGCCTTCGGGCTTCTGTGACTGTCACTGTGGGCCCGGCCGTTTTCTTGACATTGCCGGACTTGAACCATAGAATCGCTGTTTTGCAGCCGCAAGTGACCGACACAGTGAGGTGAACTATGCAGATGAAACTACGGTTTCTGGGTGGTGTCCAGAACGTGACAGGCTCTCGCCATCTTTTGGAGGCGAACGGCACCAGGATTCTCGTGGACTGCGGGCTCTATCAAGAGCGGCAGCTGCGGGCAAGGAACTGGGAGGCGTTCGACGTGCCGCCCGACAGCATCGACGCGGTTCTGCTGACTCATGCCCATCTGGATCATTGCGGCCTGCTGCCAAAGCTCGTTCGCGACGGCTTTCGCGGCAAGATCTACTGCACCGCGGCAACAGCCGAGATCGCCCAGATAATATTGCTCGATGCGGCCCATCTGCAGGAAGAGGATGCCGAGTACAAGCGAAAGAGGCACAAACGCGAGGGCCGGGAAGGCCCGTATCCGGTGGTCCCACTATATACAACCGCCGATGCCGAGGCGTGCTTTCCACACTTCAAGACGGTCAAGTACAAGGAGCCCGTGCCGATCAACGAAGGAATCGAGGCGATGTTCTGCAATGCCGGGCACGTGCTCGGCTCATCGGTAATCAAGGTCAAGGTCCGTCAGGACGGGCAGGAGAGGAGCGTGTTGTTCTCCGGCGATGTGGGCCGGCCCCACAGGCCCATCGTCAGGGATCCAGTGCTGCTCGAACAGGCGGACTACATCCTCGTCGAGTCCACATATGGCGACCGCGAGCACCAGGGGCGCGAAGACACCAAGAAGATGATGGCCGAGGTCATAAACTCGACAAAACAGGCCGGAGGCAACATAGTTGTCCCCAGCTTCGCGCTGGAGCGGTCCCAGGAGGTCATGTATTACATGAACGAGCTGCTGCTGGAGGATGCGATACCGCATCTGATGGTCTTTCTGGACAGCCCGATGGCTGCGAGCATAACCAAGGTCTTCGAGCACCACCCGGAGCTGTTCGACGAGGAGATGACCGAGCTTATCCGCAACCATGAATCGCCCTTTGACTTTCCCGGCCTTAAGATCACGGCCAGCACGAGAGAGTCAAAGGCGATCAACCACATAAGAGGAACCGTGATGATCATAGCCGGCTCCGGCATGTGCACCGGCGGAAGAATAAAGCACCACCTCGTCAACAACATCACCGAGCCGGAGAACACAATAATGTTCGTCGGCTATCAGGCGATAGGAACTCTCGGCCGAGAGATAGTTGACGGCAAGCCGGAAGTCAGAATACTTGGCCGCACACATCCGGTAAGAGCAAGGGTCGAGCGAATAAACGGTTTCTCAGCGCATGCCGATAGAGACGAGCTTCTCGAATGGCTGAGTGGACTCAAGAGCCCTCCGCGCAAATTGTTCATCGTGCACGGCGAGGCCGATAGCGCACGGGCCTTCGGCGACTACGCCAGAGAAAAGACCGGCTGGGACGTGGCTGTCCCCGCCTACCGTGACGAGGCAATTCTCGATTAGCGGCCTATCACGTCCGATCCGATCAGTTGTGCTCCTGACCCAAAAGGCCAAGAATCGGGCCCAGTATGCCTCTGCGACGGCCCCGACTGCCCCCCGAATTTGACAACGCCGGCGAGACGTGCTAACCTGTTTCCTGAGAATGACAGCGTGAGGAGCACAGCTTGTTGTGCCCTGAGAGGCTGTTGTTGCGGTAAGAAGCGGATGCCAAGTGGTTTGAGGATGGGGGGCGGAGGCGGAATAATGGCACAATGGAGAAATCGAAGAATCTTGCGGACAATCCCTGTACTGACTGCGGTCTGCTTCTGCTGTGCTGTCCAATCGGCCGTAGCCGGTTCTGAAGAACCTTGACCTTTTTGGTGACGTTCATCAAAAGGGCGAATTGCAGACGGGTCACGGTGAATTCTGTGGAATTATTGACATCTTGCAGAGAAGAGTGGAGGTCCTCATGAATGAGCGAACAAGAACACATTGCTGGACACACACGGCCCTCTTTGTAACCGGGCTCATGGCGACGCTGGCGATGTCGGCACCGCCGGACCCAGCTGAGCACAACTGGCAGGAGGAGATCAAACAGGTTTTCGGGCTGTCAGCCGAAAACGTCGAACAGGGGCGCTTGGGTTTCTTTTTAGAGGAGAACTGCCCCCTGTTCATCGAAAAATATGGTACCTGCTTCGGAAACAACCCGGCCTCACCCTACGGAATGTACGAGTTCTCAGACTACTCGAATCCGGAAGACGCCTACCGTTGGCGTCTGGCAGAGAACCAGGCGGTCCTGTTCATGGGTCTAACTCCGCCGAACACCCGGTACTATAGCTTTCAGTCGTATCCTTTCAGCCGACACCGCGACCACGTGCGGTTGGAGCACCCGCAAAGTGGTGAGTGCGAGGATGCGTGGTGCTGTGGGTATGCGTGCGATTACGGGTGGTTCTGCGATGAGTGGGGCACAGATGGGTCCTGCTTGGCCGAACGCCGCCAGCTGGTTGGAATGATGGGACTGAACCTGAACCACCTGGAGTTGCTCACCGATGGTGGGGACGAGAATTCCTTCGGGAAGTTCACCGTGGTTATCACTACCGCGAACCAAGAGGTCGAGCAGCACATTCGCCAACTGTTGCCGAATCGCCTGGCAGAGTTGGGGCTGTCGCCGAACATCATCAATGTCGAATCCGTTCCATGCGCACAGGCGGGCGAAGGCGGGACCTGTGACGACTCCGATCCGCGTAATCTGGTTCTGGGCAGCGAGCCGGAGGCGGACGACTTCATCATGGCTTTCCGGGTAGCCATTACCGAGTCCTTGTCCTCCAAGCAGGCATACCTTGAGGCCCCCCCGGTGAGTGTTCTACGGGTTACTTTTCCGGAATTGGCCGGCACATTCACGCCGTACCCCATAGCGGAGGTGCCCCCATCGCCCGATCCCAATCTGTACAACGAACTGCCCTACGAGGACGCCCTGCGATTGTTGGCAACCACCATGCGAGATACCTACGCCCCGGGAGGCAGGATACTGGACTTCAGAGCAAAGGGCCGCGACTACTACGACTGCATGCGGGAGGAGCTGACCTGTTTCGCTGCCAGCGAAGATGCCCACTACAGCAAAGGCCCGGATATCCCCAAGAGCTGCGCGGGACAAGGCCGTTCCGTGTTTGTGGTCGGCGTCAACCACTCTCAGGTGGGGCCGTACAGCTACTTCAGCCTGTCGATCAGGGACAGCGACGAACGTCACGAAATCGCATTCTTCCAGGACATTCCCTACGTGATCCCGAACTACCCGGGCGAACCGCTCCCCATGATGGAAGAGGAAATACCGCCCTACCTGGAGGGCAGCGTCGAATACTTCCTCCCGCGAGCGCAGCACCCGCGTCCCGATGAGCTCGAAGGCAAGCTGAGCAAACTCTATGTCGCCGAGATCTCACCGTCCTGCGATCCCGCCACCAATCCCCACTGCCTGCGGTTTTTGCCTGAACAACTGGCCGGTGAGCACTTGGGATTTCAGGAGCGGACCTACCTGAACACGGTCGTCGGCACAGGAGCATGGTCTGAGAACTTCATCCTCTCGAGGGTGGTCGTCTCTGAAGCCTGCAAGGCCTGTATAGACAACGACCCGTCCAGTGACACTGACGGAGACGGGGTCTGTGACCTCGGCGATGTCTGCCCCGGTTTCGATGATAACCTTGACCGCGACGGCGACGGTGTGCCCGATGGGTGTGATATGCTGCCAGGCTGTAACGATAGCGCGGATCTCGACGGCGACTCTACTACCATAAACTTGGCGGACTATGCCATGTTCGCAGAAGACTTCGGGTGCGCAAGCAACTGCACCGTCGACATCAACGGCGACGGTAAAGCCAATCTGATGGATTTGGGACTATTGGCCAGCGACTGGCTCTGTGGGGTCGGATTCTAAGGGAGGGGGGGAGGCTCAAGATGGTGGATATGACGAAATCACGAATTCCGCGGATTATCCCGGCGCTGTTTGCCGTGTGTTCATTATGTACTGTCCAATCAGCCTTCGCGGGCTCTATCGTCGGCTGGGGAGAGCAGGCTGTAGACAGCAGCCAGCTTGACGCGAACGACTTTGTTGCAATAGCAGCAGGCTCGCGTCACAGTCTGGCCCTAAGGTCCGACGGTTCTATCGTGGGCTGGGGCGCGCGCTGGCCCGATTATGGTCAGGCCACAGCGCCCGAAGGGTACGACTTCGTCGCGATAGCCGCTGGGGGCAATCACAGTCTGGCCCTTCGGAGAGAGCCTTGCCAATATGTGCTCGCCGGTGACTTGAATGGCGATTGCAGGGTAAACTCGGCGGACCTGGCAATTATGGCGGCAAGCTGGTTAATCGATTGTGAACTTGAGCCCGCAGACCCGGCGTGTGTCCCTAAATAGACGGTGTTCGGCCTTAGCGCAAGCGGCGGAGGATGTCCCAATATGCGCCGCGGGCGCCGCCCTCAATCGCCTCGACAAGCTCAAGGTTCTCGTTGTAGTTGTGGTCGGTGGATGGGCCAGCGGTTTGCGGCAGTTCCTCCATCGGCTCGAAGAATCTCTTGTCGCCAGCGATCAGGTCCTTGACGAGCCGGGCAGGTTCGGGGCCCAGGGCCTGCGATATGTAGAAGGTTGGCTCAAACAAGTCCACCGGGCCGTGATACTTTCGGCGGACATTCGGATTTGTCTCGGCGGGGCCCTCGCGGGCCAGGATGTCGGCCATTTCAGTACCCGGATAGACCCTCACACCGAGCGGCGCACCGGCGGCATCGGGGCCGATCTTCTTGACATAGTCGATCGTTTCGGCGAGCGTCTCCGGAGTCTCACCCGGCCCACCCAGAAGCAAATCAATCATAACCTTTATGCCGTTGTCACGACATAGGCGCACCGCCGAGGCGAGGTCCTCCCTTCTATGTCCGGCCCGGTAGTAATCGAGCACCGACGTGCTTGCAGAGTCGCCCGTAAAGTCGATGCCAACACAGCCAGCCAACCTCATCACCTTGGCGAGCTCAGCGTCGAACGGCCGGACCGCCATGTACGTATACCAGCGAACCTTGTCGCGCAGCGACCGTCGGATAAACTCGCCGCATATCTCGGAGGCGTGCTTGCGGGAGATGTTGAATTCAGAGTCGCATAAATGCAGCACGTCCACTCCCTGAGCGATCAACGATTCAACCTCGTCGGCGACTTCTCTCGGCTTTCGCAGCCGGAGCGTGGGTCCCTTGGCGAGAGGATCGGCGCAATAGATACAGTTCCTGTCGCAGCCGCGTTTGGTCTCGATGCCGCATTGTCCCCCCTGTTGCAGGTAGGCAAGGTTGTTTATCGCGGTTCGGCTCGTAGGCAGACTCAGCGGCCAGGGCCAAGCGGGCTTGTTGCTACACACCGCACCGTTGTCGCGCCAGAGCAAGCCGGGCACAAGAGCAAAGCGTTTCGATTGCTGCAACTCGTTAAGCAGGGAGATGATTGCCTGCTCGCCGTCGCCGCGGACACCGAAGTCCGCGCCCGTTTGTTCGACAATGCGCTCGGCAAAGATCGAGAACCCAACGCCGCCGATCACAATCGCCGCGTCGGTCAGATTCCGTAACTGACTGACGAGTTCAGTAAGGTCGGGGACAAACGATTGCGCACTCGGCCAGAAACAATCATCCACGTTACGAAAGGAAAGCCCGACCAGTTGCGGGCTGTGCGCGGAAAAATAGTCTTGTAGCGCTTTGGACACATCCTCGACCAACGACAAATCTACGATGTCCACGTCAATTCCCGCTGCACCGGCGGCCCCCGCGATATAGTCCAGAGCGAGCGGGCCGATGGGAGGAGCCATCCTGTTTGTATTGATCAATGCAAGCATGTCCATATGGTACCCGCGTGAGCAGCCCCGTTCAATCCCCCTGCTGCGGCCGTACGACCACAGTACAGCCACAATTCGCTTTGCGCCGATAGAGCGGTGCCCGATATTGGCGCAACTCCTTGACAAGCATGAAGATGTGCCGTATACTTGATAGTCGGACGGTGAAGGCCAAGCACGTGCGGCAGCGTTTGCACTTCGATTCGTGCCGCCGCGCGAGATAACGCATTCGTCTCTTCGGAGGTAGGAAGACGCTTTCCAAACATCATCGCTATGTTTCGAGCCGCCGAGACTGTCGAGCCAAAATCAACTCTACAGAAGAGCGAGGTGCGAAATGAAGACCAACATTATCTTATTACTGGTGGGCACGTTGGCATTGGGAGCCAACGTCGAATTGGCAAGGGGAGCCGACGAGTTTCCCATCGCCACGACCAGTGGAAATGAAGTGGGCCTAATGGCTGCCTTTGATGGTGAGAACTACTTGGTAGCTTTCACGGACGACGTGCCCCATCGCTCCAGCGTCACGGCGCAACTTATCTCCCGGGATGGGTCTCCGGTAGGTTCCCGGATATCCGTCGGTAGAACCGGTGGCATGCCCAGCGTTGAGTTTGACGGGTCTAATTACCTACTGGTATGGGAGGATGATGCCACCCAGCCCAACGACGACATCTACGGGCAGTTAGTGGACATGACAGGCGCTCTGGTGGGCTCGGCCTTCGCAATCTGCACAGCACCCGGGAGGCAAGGGAAGGAGTTTCCCAATATTGCCTTTGACGGCACCAACTACTTGGTGATATGGACCGACGGCCGTCACTCGATAGGTGATGAAGGCGAGCGGCACATTTACGGGCAGTTTGTTTCAAAGAGTGGCAGTCTTGTAGGTGGGGACATCCGGATCAGCGCCAAGACGGGGCACTTTCCGGCCATCGCCTTCGATGGAGACAACTTCCTGGTGGTCTGGGTAGAGGACACAAGCGACACCGACTACTACGGCCAGTTCGTAAGCCCGAACAGAACCTTGCTGGGCCAGAACTTCCTCATAGAAAGCAACGACCTTAAGAGTGATAACCCAACGTTCTTATTGTTTGACGGCACGCGCTATGTTGTTAATGTCCGAGACCAGATTTCGGCCGATGTATGGGGACACTATATACGTTTTGTCAATAAAGACGGAACTGTGGCATCCGCTGCCAGGCCGGTATTGTATGAAGGCCATACATTCATGGGCTGCCATGCATCCGCTTTTGATGGAACGAACTACTTAGTAGTGCTGTCGGAAGGATTGGGCTGGATTGGTGATCCGGTTACGGCCAAAGGAAGACTCTACGACGTCGACTTCAAACCGGTTGGCGATTGGTTCACCCTTTTTGAGACACAGGATTCCAAGATTCCGGTTGGTCCCCTTGCCATCTTCGATGGCACAAGGTACTTAGCACTTGTGATCAAGGGGCTCTTGAACGGCCATGAGGACTGGCTTACGGACGGCGATGTCTATGGAATCTTCATAGAACCTGTGGCGGATTCGGACGCGGACGGCATATTAGATGTGAACGACAACTGCCCTCTGGACTACAATCCGGATCAGTCAGACCGGGACCAGGACGGCGTGGGAGATGTCTGCGACAATTGCCCCTATGACGACAACCCCGAACAAACGGATTCCGACGCGGACGGAATAGGTGACGAGTGCGACTGTTCCGGGGCTTTGCTGGCGGACTTGAACGGCGACTGCTGCGTGGATTGGCGTGACTTCGCCATCTTCGTCAGCGAGTGGCTACAGTGCGCCGAACCGACCGACCCTGATTGCCAATAGAACATCAGGATGGTGACGGAATATACGTCCGTATCGAGTAAAGAGCGTAACGCAAGGTGCCGATGAATCCAAAGATGAGAAGGGTGATTCTTGAAAGAACAGGTCACACAATGACGGAAGAAGGAAGTGCGACATTTGGCGTGCAATTCTGCGCGGGGGTACTATTGCTGTCGGCATTCTGCCTGGGACTCTGCTCGGCTAATGAGGCGCTGTGGATTGAGGGGGAAGACTACACGAGTTCCACCTTCAATCAGCACAGTTGGTATCAGAACACGAACATTACCAAGGACCTTCTCTCGCCGGGCAAGCCAGGGGTATCGAACGGCGAATGGAACACGCACTTTACCGGCAGCGGTTCGCCCGAATACGCCAGTGCAACGTATAGACTCACGATCACGGAAGGCGGAACCTACACATGGTGGATTCGACTCAACCCGTTCAGAAATGCCAGCGGCGGAGGCAACTACAGCTACAGATACAAGGCCTGGCGAGGCGATTGGACATCCTGGACGGACCTGGACGTGACCGAGGCGACCGACCACATGATCGACCTCGTTGATCCTGGGATCGACGTGCGCTTCATTGCGTGGTCCTACGGCGGCATTTTCAACCTTGGACGCGGCACGCATGAGCTGGAGATACGGGTCTCACATCGGCCCGGTGACAAGGAGAACCACGGTGGAATTGACGTGATGGCCTTCACGAACTTCCCATGGGCACCAAGCGGCGTGGTCCCGCCCGACCCGAATCCGCCGGCCCCCGACGCCGATGACTGGTTCATGCTGCTGGTCGGACCGGATCCCCAGTCTCCGAAATCCATCATCGACGTGAGCCACCTTATCGAGAAGCCCGCCGGAAGACATGGCCCGCTCAAACGCCAGGGCAAAGACTTCGCCTTCGAGGACGGCACGGCGGTGAAGTTCTGGGGCATAGACGCCGCAATGGCCGATACCGCCGAGGCGCAGCAGCGGCAGGCCAAGTTCTACGCCAAGCACGGCATCAATATGGTCAGGCAGCATCCTGTAGAAAGCGTACTCGGCTCGCTAATAAGCGGGCCCCGCGGCCGCTACTTCGATTCGCAAAGGCTCGATAGGTTTGACAGATGGTTCTCGATCCTCAAGGAAAATGGCATCTACATGACGTGGTCGATCCACTACCACCATGTAGTCCTGCCGGATCAGGGCATCGACCCCGACCTTTACAACGAATTGCCCGACCACGGTGACGGCAAGGACACGTACGGCATGGTGACATTCGTCCAGGAGTACCAGGATTCGCAGTGGCAGTACGCAAATGTGCTGCTCAATCACGTCAATCCATACACCGGCATTGCATACAAGGACGATCCAGCTCTGGCGATTGTGGAGTGCCGTAATGAAGACAGCATCTTCTGGCATTTTCCGCTCGGCGACGACTTCGTCAGGGGATTGGTCCGCCCCAATCACGGCCATAGGCTCAAAAAGATGTGGCAGGAGTGGGTCAGGAACAGATACGGAACCAATTCCGCCCTGGCGGCCGCTTGGGGTGCGGGCCTGAAAACTAACACGATCTACAACGGCGACGGGTCGGTGCGGAGCCGTCCCGACTCGGTCAATGAGACCAACATGTACATCTACGCCGCCTGGGAGATGAAAAAGGATGGCCCAAACTGGAATACGAACAACGAAAGAACGAGGATGGGCGATCAGATCCGCTTCATGGCCGAGATGCAGCGTGACACGTACGAGACCTACCAGCAGCGACTTCGGGACCTGGGGTATGAGGCGGTCGTTGTAAGCACAGCATGGAAGGCTGGCGGACCGGCTGCATCGGCGGCCAATCTGTGGACCGACGATACAATGGACGCCATCGACCGGCACAACTATTTTGGGGGCGGCGAGGGAGGCCACTACATCACGACCGGATGGGTCAACAACGACACACACCTGAACAAGGCCTGCCGCGGTATCCTTTCGAGCGGACTTTTCCAGGTTGAAGATAAGCCCTTTATCGTAACCGAATGGACGCAGAAGCCGCCCAATCAGTGGAAGGGTGAAATTTCCCCATTGATGGCCTTCTATGGCATGGGTCTGCAGGGCTGGGATGCGTCGTATCATTTCGCCGGTTCGCGATCTTATATGGGCAATGGCTGGCCGAAGATGCGATCGTATGTCACCGAGACACCTCACTACATCGGCCAGTTCCCGGCGCTGGCCTTTGCGATCTACAACGGCCATTTCGACGAGGGCGAGATTGTTTCCGCTCGCCGCCTGAGCACCTATACGGCTTTCTCCGGGCGGGACTGGCTTGAGCAGGAATACGGTGTGGTCGGCTACGATGAGAACGAGCTGTTGGCTCACGGTGACACGCCGGTTGAAGCGCTCGCTATGGGGCGAGTGACATTGAAGGTCGCAGACGGCCAGGAATCATCCTTTCTCGCCGACCTGTCGAGATGGCACGACCTCCGGACGGAGACAATCACAAGCAACACGGAGCAACTGAGCTGGAATTATGGTGGCAGGGTCGTAAAGGTGCATTCCGAGAAGACGCAGGGTGTGATCGGTTTTCCCAAAGGTGGCGCGTACTATCTGCCGGGCGTGTCCGTGTGGAATATCGATACAGAGTTCATCAGCCTGCTGTTTACGCCCTTGGATAACAAGCCGTTGATCAGCTCCGCCCACATCTTGATTACCGCAATGGCTCAGGACAAGCAGCTCGGCACCGTCTATAACACGGACGGAACCGAGCTGATCGAGACCGGCGGCCCCCCTCTGCTGCTTGAGCCCGTGCAAGCCACGCTTAAGTTCAGAGGTGGCCCCCTGAGTTCCGTCAGGGCCGTTGACGTCTACGGTGTCCCCACCGAGCAACAGGTCGAGCGCATCGACAACACTTTCAGGATCGACGGCCGGTATGCGACGTACTACTACGAGGTCAAACGCGAGCCGGCTTGTCAGGACGCGGACCTCAACGGGACGCCGCCGGTCAACTTTGAGGACGCCGCAGTTTTGGCGAATGATTGGCTGTCAAGCGGCATGGGCAACAACGGGGACATCAATCACGATCTGGAAGTAGACTTTAGGGACTTACAGCATCTCGCCGACCACTGGCTCGGTGATTGCAGTGGACTCTGAGCAATCTCACCTCGTTGAGTGTTGGAGATTGCTTCGCTTCGCTCACAATGACCGAGTATGTGTCACCGGAACTGTCAGGAAGCGCCCGCCTTCTGGAGCTTCGCCCTTCGGCCAGCAAGGTAGCTTAGCACAATTCCCAGCTCAAAAAGCAGGTACAGCGGGATTGCCAAAGTGACTTGGGAAATAAAATCAGGGGGAGTGACCATGGCTCCGACGATAAAGACTCCGAGGAATACGAACTTCCGTGACTTGCGGAGCGCCGCGATTGAGACTAATCCAGTTCTATTTAAGAAGTAAATTGCTATTGGGGTCTGAAACGCTATGCCAAAGACAAGCATCAGCATAGCTATAAAGGACATGTAATTTGCGAAGGTGAAGTTAGATCTGGCGTTAATAACACTTGCGTTGAACTTCACGAGGAAACCGATGGTGATTGGGGCTACGACGAGGACAAAAAACAGGGCCCCTGCCACAAACAGCGCGGCCGAAAAAGGTGTGGCGATATAGACATAGCGCCTTTCATGTTCGTAGAGTCCGGCGGCGACGAACATCCATATCTGATAGAAGACCCACGGTGATGAGAGAAGCAAACCTGAGATCAGCGCAATCTTCACGTAACTTACGAAGCCATCGGCCGGGGAGAGCGTTTGCAGTTGGACCAGGTCTTTGTCGGACGGCGCTGAGGGCGCATTGGGGTCGGACCCCTGTGGATTCTCGTCGGCGGCCATGGAACGCAGCACTTTGATATACGGGCGTTGAATGAACCGGATTATTCGCGCTCCAAAGATCAGGCAGATACCAGTACCGACTAACAAACCGATAATAGCGAGAATCAGGCGCGCGCGCAGCTCCTCAAGATGGTCACCCAAACTCATGGTGGAGTCGGCAGGATCGGGAATCCTCTTCTTCTTTTTGCGCTTCTTTTCCTTCTGCTTGGCTTTGGCATCGTCCATCTTAGGATTGATTGCTGATCAATGACAATTGATTATTGGCGCCGTATCTCCGTGACATGCTCGCTGCGCCAACGACCAATTAGTGCATGACGTCTTCCTCGTCCAACCCCGCGGCTTCCTTGGCCTCTTCCACTACATCGTCCTTGATTTTCGTCACGCCGCTCACAATATCATCGCCGGTTTCCTTCGCTTCATTGACGCCCTTTTTGAACTCGGTCAGACTCTTGCCGAGACCACGCGCGATTTCCGGTAGGCGTCTGCCAAATAGGAGCACGGCGACGACGAGGATGATAATGAGCTCAAGAGGCCCAGGCGTCCAAAACCCCAGATATTGCAGATATTCGACCATTCTAATCTCCTTCTTATATTAGCGCCGAGTATTATAACCCGCGCCGCCCATCCTGTCAACAAGTATCAGCTCTGCCGAAATTATGTATTTCCGGTGCGGCAAGGCAAACCTCCGCACGGCAACCGCTACCGTCCGACACGAACCGGGATCACCTGTATATCCCGATCCCGATCCGCTGCAACTGCAACGGTTTTGCCGTTTTTATCGGCAACAACGCTGTGGCCGCCGTAGACGCGGCCCTTCCAGGGGCCGGATGTAATTTCGCCCACAAGATTGGTCCCGACGACGGGCGCGCCGGTTTTCCGCGCCGCATTCGCTACAACGCGCTCCAATACTCTGCCGTGCCCGGGCCAATCCTCTTCGGCCGCCGCATAGCCATACGGAACAAGAACCAAGTCCGGCCCAAGGCCAGCCATGCGGTCAAGTATCCCATCTTCATGGGTGTCGGCACAGATCAATAGACCAATCCTGCCAAATTCGGTCTCGGCAACGCACACTTCATTACCCGCTGTATAGGGCGGAGTCATCAATTCTGTAAGCAGGTTTATCTTTCTGTGTTTGAGCAGAATCTCACCTCTATTGCTGATCAATAGCGCCGAATCGTGCAGGTTTGCACCGGCCTTTTCTGCAAGACCGGCGCAAAGGTAGGTTCCGTACTTGACCGCCAATTCGCATAAACGATCAGAGTCTTTACCCGGTATCGGCTGCGACCTCTCGTGGGCGGCAGGATTCACCCAGCCCAATACGACCATTTCGGGGAAGCAGACGATGTCGGCGCCGGCATCTTTGGTCTGGCGGATTGCATTCTCTATCCGGACAAAGTTGCCGCTGCGGTCACCGTCAAGTAAGAATATCTGACAGATAGCAATTCCAATGGTTTTCATCTGCACCAGATCCGGCCATTTTGTGCCCACACTACACAGTGTCCTGTGACGGCCAAGAGTTCCCCGTGCGAGGGCCAGATGCTTCACCTCGTTCAGTATGACAACCAACCATAGTTCGCGTTATCGAGCACCAGAAGGCTGCGCGTCAAAAGGGGGAGGCTGTCGTAATGTCCATACGGAGCGACCCGGCATCCTTCCCCGCCCCAAATGTCAAAGTCCGTCCTGAGAGACAAGAGCCTGCTTGTCCCGAGCGAGGTCGAAGGAATTCACAATCGATTTCAGCCCATGCCACAGCATGCCACTTGGCATCCGGCGTCCATTTCAGCCAGGATACGACCGCCTGCCAAGCCTGTCAAACGCAATCTCACCCACGAGTTGGGGTTCCCCCTGTGGGCGATCAACCCTCGATACGCATCCTGAGTGTGAACATACACCCTGACCTGCAGAACCACTTGCAAGCAAAGTCTGGAACGAGTATAGTCAGTCATCGTGTCGGATTTGTTTGTCGTTGTTCTATTTTCGGGAGAACTATCATGGATCGTCGTGAGTTCCTTCAGGCCACGGCGGCGGGACTGGCCCTGTCGGCCGCGGGCGGCTACGGCGCGGACTCCGCCGGGTCAAAACCCAAGCGAGTAGCACTGATTGGCTGCGGCTGGTACGGTAAAAGTGCGCTGTTCCGCCTGCTGCAGATCGCGCCCGTGCAGGTCGTGTCACTGTGTGACGTGGACAAAAAGATACTGGCCGAGGCCACGGAGATGGTGGCTGCCCGCCAGGCTTCAAAGAAAACGCCACGCACCTACGGTGACTACCGCGAGATGCTCAAACAGGAAGAGCTTGACATCGTTCAGGTCTCCACGCCCGACCACTGGCATGCACTGCCAGCGATCGCGGCGATGAAGGCCGGGGCCGACGTGTACGTGGAGAAACCCATTAGCGTGGACGTCATCGAGGGACAGGCCATGGTTGCGGCGGCTCGCAAGTATAAGAGGGTCGTGCAGGTGGACACACAGCGGCGAAGCACACCGCACGTCATCGAGGCCCGCGACAAGATCGTCCGCGAGGGCAAGCTCGGCAAGATCGGACTCGTCGAGATGTGCTCCTATTGGCACATGCGTGCCCGCGGCAATCCGCCCGACACAGACCCGCCAGAGCACCTCGACTACGAGATGTGGACGGGGCCGGCGCCGATGCGGCCGTATAACTCGCTCGTGCATCCCGGGCGCTGGCGCGCGTTCATGGAGTATAGCAACGGGATCTTGGGTGACATGGGCATACACATGTTCGACATGGTGCGCTGGATGCTGGATCTGGGCTGGCCGAAGCGGATTGGCTCGGCCGGTGGAATTTTCGTCGACCCCGGCAGCAGAGCCAACATCTCGGACACGCAGACGGTCACCTTCGAGTACGATGACGTGACGGTCGTGTGGCAGCATCGCACGTGGGGTCATCCGGCCGACGAAGATTATGCCTGGGGGGCAACGCTGTACGGGGACAAGGGGACACTGAAGATGAGCGTGTTCCAGTACGACTTTGTGCCATACGGCAAGGGTGAGAAGATCCACAAGGATGTGACATACGAGCTGGAGGAGTACCCTGAGGATAAGACGGAAAAGCGGCTGGAAAAGCACTGCGCCCCGGCGCTGCGGCGGCACTGGCAGAACTTCCTTGCGGCGACCGCCACACGCGACAGGCCCGTGGCCGATATCGAAGAGGGCCACATCTCAAGCGCAAGCTGCATTCTCGGGAACATGGCGATGAAGCTCGGGCGAACGCTCACCTGGGATCCGGAGAGCGGGCGAGTTGTCGGCGACGAGGAGGCCAACCGCCTACTACGCCGGCCCTACCGCCGACCCTGGGTGCACCCCGATCCCGAAACCGTATGAATCACAGCATAGTGTCAACGTTTGAAGGGACGGCCGACAGTCTTCGGCCGTCCCTGTCTTTGGGCTCGGCTTCTGTTTGCAGATATTGGACTCTCACCCCTCGCTTTCGCGTCGCTGAATATCCCTGACCCTGTAGCGGAGCACAGAGTCATTCCGCATCTTACGATACTTCAATGATCTTATCGAGTTGCGTTATCTGAAAGACCTTTCGCAGACCCGGGTCGAGATTGACAAGTTTGAGCCGGCCGCCGCGTTCGCTTATCCTCTTATAAACCCTGACCAAGAGCCCAAGTACCGCCGACGACATGAACTCGACGTTGACAAAGTTCAGAACCATCTCGCCATCATCGTTCCTCTCGATAACCGGCTCAAAAGACTCTTGAAGCTGCCGGATCTGTTCATCGTCGAGGATTCGCTCATCGACGAATGTTACGAATGTAGCACCTCGGCCGTATTCGACAACTATTCTTCTCTGCTCCCGTCCCATCGCATCTCCTTGCCAATCCATTATCCGCGAATTGCGTCTCTCACATCACTTCGGCCGCATTCTCCAATGACCGTCACGAGCCGTCTACACATCAAGCTGAATACGTACTCTAACACGCAGCCCGACAGAATGCCAGGACCATGTTAGATGGAAATCATCTCTGGCTATCTGAGGACAGCTCCCTTGTCCGAAGTCTGCTAGCAGTAGAGCTCTCGTACGCCTTGATCAATCCGCCAGCCTCTGACAGGCCCTGCTGGTTAGCGTCCTGCCGGTCCTGGAAGACCTAAGAATAGAGAAGAGAATCGCAAGCAAGCAGGAGGACTGCGTGACGGTCTGTTGTAACGGCGATGATGCTGCGCTTCTGACCGAATTCGACCTGGAGCAGTTCGCAGCCCTGTGCATTGTCAGTGAAGTCAAGCTCCCACCGGCCATCGGTGAGACGACCGTCGCGGCTCAAAAGAGCAGTCGCTTAAAATGCCAACGCTGCCGGAACCATCGACCGAGCGTAGGAACGCATAGCGGATACGCCGGCCGTTGTCAGCGCTGCATCTCCGTCGTCCGTCAGCCGTGACCGCGGCAAAGCGGCCCGTGTGTGACAGCTACCTACTGGGGCTACCTCTACCGACCACCGCTCGAGAAGACCCAAACCTCCCCCTTGGTTTTCCCAGAGGCGTTGAGCTCGTCAACCCGCCAGTAGTACCTGCCCGCTGGCGCGACACAATAATAGGTCGTCGATCTTTGCCTGCCTTTGTATTCCGGAGAGCTTCTGTCGGCAGCGGCGACCGCGGCCTCGTCGGTCCCGAAATATACGTCGTGCCAAACCGCATGAGAACCAGGCACCCAGCGCAGAGCCCAGAGGTCCTCATTCTCTTCCGAGGTAGTTGGATCGCTTGCCTGGCCAGGTGGCGGCGGCGCCTGCCAATCCCGCGTGAGGATAGCGAAATCAAAGAAGTCAACTATTCCATTCCTATCGAGGTCCTCCGGCAAGGGAATGTCGCGACTGAGCCATTCACTTGTGACAGCGACCATATCATCGCGGCATACAAAAGCGTCGCCGGTCAGGTCCGCGAGCTCACCCTCGTCTGATAGCGAGATGCTCGCTTCGTGTGTTCCGCCGTAGGCTCCCATATTCGTGCGTTGGCCGTGCGGCCACAATTCCGCACACCAGGCTGAATCGGGATCGCCCGCATCAATACATGGGCTGGTCACGTCATCCCTGACCCAGGTTCGGCCATCGGCATCCCATCTGCCCGACTGAGACTTCAAATGATAATCGCCATTATTCGGATCGGCGAACAGTGGATCGGCATCAATGTTGCCCTCGCCCCAACTCACGCCACGCTCAGGGTCGTAGATAGAGGCTTGTCCTCCCTGTAT
>CP070675.1:1639129-1640148 GCA_020352215.1 Phycisphaerales bacterium | reverse complement strand
GCGGTTTTCGGGCTGCCGGAACTTTTTCGAGAGCAGATAAGGGACGCCAGCCTCGTGGCAAATCCAGGCTGCTTTCCCACCGGCGCTTCGCTGGCTCTCGCGCCGCTGCTCAAGGAAGCTCTTGTGGACACCGAGTCAGTTATTGTCAGTTCCGTCACGGGCGCCTCCGGCGCGGGTAAGAATCCCTCCGACAAGTTCCATTTTCCCAATATGAACGAGAATCTGTTCCCCTATGGAATAGGCGTGCATCGTCACATGCCCGAGATGGAGCAGGTTGCCACCCAAATCGCCGGCTCCGAGGTCGGGATCTTGTTTCAGCCGCACGTCGGGCCCTTTGACAGGGGGATTCTCTCGACGGTCTATTGCCGGCCGAAGGGAAAGACCAAGGGCGAACAACTGTTACAGTTGTACAGAGATTTCTACGAGGCCGAGCCGTTCGTACAGGTCCGCAAGGATGCACCGGCCGTCAAGGATGTTGCAGGCACCAACTACTGCCACATTTTCGTTACGTGGGTCAAGGGCAGGATCGTTTGCTTCTCTGTGATAGACAATTTGGTCAAGGGTGCATCCGGCCAGGCGATTCAGAATATGAACATCGTCTACGGCCTTGATGAGACCATGGGCCTGAAGTGAGATGTCCTGCTCAACTCAGGGATCTGCAATGCAAACAAGGTCGAAGCCATCTCGGAGAAACGGGACCACCGCATGAAGACAGGTGTTCTGAGAATCGCCACGTGCCAGTTTGCCGTGAGCCGGTCAATCGAGCGCAACGCCCGCAATATCTTTCAGTTCATGCGCAAAGCTGCCAAGGCGAGGGTGGACATCGTGCATCTCTCGGAGTGCGCTCTCAGCGGCTATGCCGGCACCGACCTTCCATCGCTGGAGGGATACGACTGGCGGCATCTTCGCCAAGAGACGGAGAAGATCATCGCATTGGCCGCTGATCTTGGCATCTGGGTTGTACTGGGAAGTACGCACAGGCTCACCGGACCGAACAAACCACACAACAGCCTGTACTT
>CP070675.1:1638006-1639029 GCA_020352215.1 Phycisphaerales bacterium | reverse complement strand
GGTTATTGTCGCAGTTATCTACTGGGATCGCCAGAAACAACGCGATTTTCAACAAGTTCAGGCCGAAATACAAGGTGGAATCCTTGAAGAGTGGGGTCCGCAGGCGCAGCAAGAAATCAGCTCGGCACTTAGTGCAAAACCGATAGCTTTTTCCAAACAGGTTTCATACAAAAATATTATTGCCAAGGTTGCACCATCAGTTGTAAGTGTCAATGTTGGGTCCAGTTTCATTAATCAGGGCGGCCCCGCTGCGCAAGCTCAGCCGGTGGCTCTGGGCCAGGGAAATATTTGGTCAAACGGAATGGGCGGCTGGCGAACCGGAGGTTGCTGGGTCTGTCCTAATTGTCGCACAAATGTACCTTGCCGAAGAGGTATAGCTGCATCAGGCTTAAACTGTCCAAGCTGCGGAATACGAATGATGCATGGATGCGCACCATGGGCATGCCCTCTCACGGCTCAGAGTCAACCACCGACCGCTCAAAACCAGCTGGTAGATCAATCGCAAGAACCAACAGGGCTTGGACAATATGTTTGGGGTGGCAGAATGGGTGGTTGGGGGATGGGCCCCGCTGGTTATCTGGTTTGTCCTAATTGCGGTACGCAGGTTCCTCATCAAACAGGGGTGCCGGCCTATACGACCAATTGTCCGAACTGCGGAACACAAATGATGCGCCAAGGGGCACCAGGTGCTTACCCTGTACCGGCTGGCGGCCAGCAAGTGGCTGCTCAAACGAAAGATAACCAATTCCAGGCGCTGGGCCGAGGTGGCTCGGGAGTAATCGTCAACAGCCGCGGCTATGTCTTAACCAATCATCACGTAATTCACGGAGCAAGAAATATCACCGTTACCTTGTCCTCTGGGCAAATCACCAAAAAATATCCTGCGGAACTGATTGATGAGGCACCAGAGCTGGACTTTGCCATATTAAAAATAGTTGCGAATGGAGAAGTGTTTACACCTGCCCCGATAGGCAGCTCCAGCAAGTTATCTGTCGGAGACGAAGTATTGGCTATCGGCAGTCC
>CP070675.1:1636883-1637906 GCA_020352215.1 Phycisphaerales bacterium | reverse complement strand
TGGAACCATGCGCATGGTGTGATTGATCATCAGAATAAATCCGGCCTTTCCTGCCTCGGTTTCCCTGTATATCATCGCTGCCAAGTAACCAAACTGTCCTCCTATGTGTCCGTGAATCCCATTACGGCCCACCGCCCAACCCATGCCCTGACCTCTAAGCCTGAAGATGTCTATCCCGTCAGAACATGGTGTTCCAACTTGATGCATCAGTTCCACGGTTTCGGGCTTGAGGAGCTGAAACCCATTGGGCGCACGACCGTTGTTCATGTGCGCTATCATGAATTTGGATAAATCTGGAACCGTGGTACTCAGACCTACAAACCCGGGGAGTACTTTATACACTGGATATTCTATTCCATCGTTCTCTATGAATCCTCTCATTGAGTCCGGTATTCGTTCCCTACGGCGATCCGGCGTTCTGTAGTGACTACCCACAATTCGAGCAAAAGGAGGAGCATGTATTTCAGCCAATTGTGAAGGATCGAATCCAGAGTTTTCCATGCTGAGAGGCTCGAGTATATGTTCCTCGACATATTCTTCATAGGATGTGCCAGTGATTCTTTCGACAATCTGTGCGAGCAGACTAAATCCGATATTCGAATACTGAAGTTGACCTGGCTCGTGTATCCAAACATGTCTTGTGTAGTATGCACCTGTCGCAGTCAGAAGCCCTTCAAAGAAATCACTAGGTGTGTTGGGCCAAGGTTCGATGTTGGGAAGCTCAGTGCCGCATGCTTTTGCAAACGTTCGCAGTGAACTATCCCTCATTAGGGTATAGACGTCAAAGTTGACAGTTTCCTTATCAAGGCCAGATTGATGGGTAAGCAGCATACGAATTGTGATGGATCGTTCCGGGAACCTCGGATGACGGACAGGAAAAGGCAGGTATTCATTCACATCATCGTCCAGGCCAAGCTTACCCTGCTCGTAAAGCTGTAATATGGCAGTTGCGGTGAATGGTTTGGTTATCGAGCCGACTCCGTATGCTGTTTGTAGACCGGCAATTCCGTTATAGTTCTTTGC
>CP070675.1:1635742-1636783 GCA_020352215.1 Phycisphaerales bacterium | reverse complement strand
GAAGCCAATGTGATGCCAAATGTCGTCGGTAACGATATGGTTCGATTCAAGTGGTTTTACGATGAACCGACCAATGGGAGGTGAAACCAATCCTGTCATCAGGCAACCGTTTAACGGATCTATTCCCAGCCATGTCTCGCCGCTGCCGATACCATCCATCTGGGAGATAATTACCTGGCCCAGCGCTCCGCCTTTGATCCAGGCAAACGTGCTGAACATTCCACCCGCCGGGTTTAGGACAAAGCCGGTCTCGACATAATCATCAATCCCGTCGAATTCTAATGCTCCGGTCACTTGACCGATGTTGGGCTGCCATTGGGGATTTCCGATGACAAAGGCATCATTCACTCCAGCGCTATCATAAGCGATGTCACCTTCTGCCTCGTCCAACTTCCAGTGGACTAGCGGCGGTAGTGGTGGAAGCTGTCCTATGGACATACTTGCCTCCTGCGTGCCGCCATAGGCGCCAATGTTGATTATGCCACCATTCGGATCCGGTTCATTGCCAACCGAGATATTAGGATCGCCACGGTCGATGCAGGGGCTGGTTACATCATCCATGACCCAGTTTCCACTATAAGGATCCCATCGACCTACCTCGGATTTCAAGTGGTAGTCACCGTCAATCCACATTGCGTTTGGGTCATCGGGTTCAACAATCATGTTGGGATCATTGACATCAGCCCAATGGCCCGGCTCAGCAAAATAGGGATTTGCATTGATATTGCCCTCACCCCAATCAAGGGTACAACCGGCTTCAACACTTACTCCTGCTTGTCCGCCGCCTACATTGCTGTAGACAATGTTTAACGTTGATGCAGGATCCTCCACTGAAATCTCGCTCCCCTTCGGAGATGTGTTTCCCCAGATGATGCTATTCGTGACCATCGCAGAGGCATTACGGCAGAGTACTCCGCCGCCACCGCACTCGCTTCCAGCCGAGTTGCCCCAGATGGTGCAATTATTGATGGTCACGGAGGCGTCTACGTATGAAGAGGCCACGCCTCCGCCGCCCAATGCCCCAGTGTTCCGCGCGATGAC
>CP070675.1:1634597-1635642 GCA_020352215.1 Phycisphaerales bacterium | reverse complement strand
GGCAACGGGTCAACTGACCGTCGCCACCTGGACCAAATGGGATGGCCCCAACGGGTGGCACCAGGGTCTAATTGGCAAGAGAGACGCCTGGGACGACGAGGGCACGCAAATGATGTGGTACCTTGCGATTGATAAGGATGGCCACGATATTCGTTTTGAGCGAGGCGGCAGTTACCCATCTTGTGGGGGTATTGTTCTGCCCGAAGGAGAATGGTCGCATGTGGCTGCAACGTTCGACGGGACCACCTTGATCTTCTATGTCGACGGTGCGGAGACCGGCCGGGACGATTTTTCATTCGGTGCCAAGACCGACGCAACAATCACTCTCGGATGCGTTGAGGGAGGTGGGTGGAACGGATTCAATGGTGCTCTTGACGACATTCGTCTCTACGACTACCCGCTGACCCTAAACGAGATCAAGGCTCTGGCAGGTATAGGTCAATTGCTGGTGCCTGATCTTGTAGGGATGTCCCTGACCGAGGCGATGGCGGCCATAGCCTCTGCCGGGCTTACTCTTGGGGCAATTGGTTCTGAGCACAGTGATACTATCGCACAGGGGTATGTGAGCGGCCAGATTCCGTCGGCCGGCATGTCGGTGGCTCCGGGTTCCAGCGTCGAGTTGACCTTGTCGCTTGGCCCAGCAGTGCCGGAGACGGAGGCATGCTGTTACGGTGACGGTAGCTGTGCCGACCTTACGGCGTCCGAGTGTATGGCCTCGGGCGGTGAGCCGCAGGGTGTGGGAGCAACCTGCGCGACCACTAGTTGCCCGGGCGCGCCTATCGGTACCCTAGTAGCTCACTGGAAGCTGAACGAGGCGGCAGACACAATGGCCTACGACAGTTCCGGCAATAGCAACGACGGGATCCTCATGGGCGATCCCACTTGGCAGCCGGCCGACGGAAAGGTAGATGGCGCCCTGCTATTCGACGGAGTTGACGATTACGTCGATTGTGGAACGTTCAACCCATCTGAACACACAGGCGAACTAAGCGTCTGCCTCTGGGCGAACTGCAAGGGGCTAACTGGTCAACGGCAGGGCTTGATC
>CP070675.1:1633444-1634497 GCA_020352215.1 Phycisphaerales bacterium | reverse complement strand
TCGAGTTCGCTGCGGTAAATCCCCTTGCTGGGACCGGCTCGGCCGGTGTAGGTTCCGAAGTAGACGCCGAGCGATTCGGCGGATACTGCCGATGCCGCCGTGAGTGAAAACGCTGCAACAACAAATGCTCTGATGCTCATACGCCAATACCTCGCATGTCTGTGGTCGCGGCTCGTGAATCTCGTACTTTCCGGATCAGGCTTTTCGGCAAGATACGCCGCTTCTCTATTGGCCGCGTTTGGTTGCCAGGATGTAGTCGAGTCCAAACATATGGCTCTTGACGGCAGAAGGATTGGCACCCAGGATAGTCACCTGGAGCCTGTTTTTGCCCTGGCGGAGCCGACAAGCAGGCAGCTTTACCTCAGCAGCAATCACAGACGGATTGTAGAGATCCAGCGAATCCGCCTTAGTCTCTGAGTTCACGTCAATACGCACTATGCCATAGTCCACGGCCTTGGTGATGCCGAGGGTCACATCATAGTCGGCGGCTTCTTCAACATCGAACTCGACGATCAGATGGTCCCGCTCCTTGGCGTTCCTCCACCACAGTTGACGATTATTACTCCAGCGTAAATTGGGTATGTTCTGGATTTCAGTAACTCCTCCGGACCTTGCCGCAATCGGCAGCGTCTCGCCTTCAATGGCATTGGCGACATGTCTTGGTTTTATGATATCCTCGACGGAACGAGGGATGGCACGTTTCGCTTCCCGGGGATCGGGTTTGACGTCCCACGTGGCGCCGGGGCGGGCATACCACAAGGTGGTCGGAGCGTAACTCATGGTGGTTCTGGCCCAGTGCCACAGCTCCATATCGAACTGAATGGATTTTCTGAAGGGAATGGCATCAAGAGCGCGGTACCGCGAATTGACCGTAAAGCCGGGCTTCAGGTTCCCATCGCCACTCGGCTGAGCATGGAACGCGGACTCGAAGAACTCCGGCTTACACCAAGCGTACCCAAAGTAATCTTCCGTACCCGTGCCGATGTGCGATGGAAAGGCTTCCCCGTCGACGTAGATCTTCTCGTCGCCCTCTCCCCACCAGGTATTGGCCGT
>CP070675.1:1632266-1633344 GCA_020352215.1 Phycisphaerales bacterium | reverse complement strand
ATCAACTTTTTCATCTTATTGCTCCTTTACTTATTGCTGCGTTCCAGAATATTCTTTGGTTGAGATCCGACTACGCTACGTCAATAGGCACCACCTCCCTTCATGATACAGGATTTCACTTGTTGAAGACTCGATTGTCCGATCGGACCTGCTCTACTCCTGGTAACGGGAAGAAAAGAGCAGCATCACTATTCGATTGAGATTCTCTTCTTCGTCTTACTACGCTTTCAAAGCTTGTCCCTGCGAAAGCAGGGAACTGTTAGTATTCTCATGCCACACACTTTGTGCAGCTTTGTTCACGCCGATTCTTCTACTGAAAAACCAACTCTGTGAACTCGCTGGTTCTACTATCAAGAAACGGGAAAAAGAGACCAAACAGACGATTTGGTTGTAATTTTGTGAAAGAATTAGTAAAATCTATTAAATATCGCTGAATTAAGGGGGTTAGCGAATATTGAGCTATAGCTGTAACCACAAGACCCAACAGTTAGTTGCCCTTGCCAAAGGGGGCGACGAGTCCGCCCTGGATCAACTATGCCGCGTCTACGCCGAGCGGGTCCGGTGGATGGTGCGCCTTCGTATGGGCAAGGAACTTCGCCGCAGACTCGATTCCATGGATGTGGTCCAGGATGTGCTTATTCATGCCGTGGGCGGAATAACAGATTTCACATACGACAACGAGGGTGATTTCGTGCGCTGGCTATCGAAGATCGTGGAAAACGCTCTTCGCGACAATTGGGAAAGATTCCACGCGGAGAAGCGCGACATTCGTAAGGAAATCCCCCTTGGCAACGGCGGGCGGAGAAGTGGCAGTGGGCCTTCCGGAGTTCCGGGACCTGTCGGGACCACTACACCAAGCGTGATATTGTCTAGAAAAGAGGATCTGGCCAGGCTCGAGAAAGCCATAGATGCGCTGAAGCCCGAGTACAAAGAAGTCATCGTCCTAACCAAGATCGAGGGACTTGGCTACCAGCAGATAGCAGACAGAGTAGACAAGAGCAGTGAAGCAGTACGCAAGCTCGTTTCTCGCGCGATGACAGCGCTCATCAGTGCGTTCGAAAGTATTAAATGACCGGAC
>CP070675.1:1631086-1632166 GCA_020352215.1 Phycisphaerales bacterium | reverse complement strand
TTGGCGCGGATGAATCGGTACATCGGGGCGTAGGCCTCGATGGGGGCGGCGTACCAGTGAGTACCCAGCTCATTGTTGAAGCACCACTGCCGTTTCGGGTGGGGAACCATGAAACGCTGGCCGTGAGCATAGGCCAGGGCAATCCAGAAGCGAACCAGTTCCTCGCAGTTCTGCTGCTTGACGAAAGCCCAGTCCTGTCCCGATGCGGTGGCGGCAAGAGGCTTGCCGAGCTTTGTGGCCAGCCTATATGCATCGATGGCGTGGTCGATCCTTTCAACGCCGGCCGGAGCGTTTTGACGGACCTCGCAGACTATATGGGTCAGGTTCTTGACAACGTATTCGTGTGCTCTGTTGGGTATGCCGGCGTTGGCGCTGAGTAACACAGGATGGCCGGCAACGTCCGCCGCGAGCAAACCGAGTTGACGCGTGTGCTCAGCTGCCGCCGTCGCTTGAAAGTCAAGGAACAGGGCCATCAGAGGTATCTCGTGCTGGACTTTCTTGTACTCAGTGCGAGTCTTTGCATATTTGCGTATGAGTTCGCGATAGTCGAAGGTCTCAATATCTGAGACAGATGCCATTTTAAGTTGTTCGTTGTCAGCGTGCTCTTTCAGATATTCTCGAAACGCCTTTATGCACCAGTCGCAGAAACCACCGCCCTGCCACCACGCCGCACCTGCAGTTCCCAGGTGGTCATCAACGTGCAGGCCGTCGGCCTTGCCAGCCATCGCCTCGCGCACCCGCTGACGGCATAACGAACGAAATTCAGGATGATTGGTGCAGCCGAAATAGGTCTTAGTGCCCTGGTACGTATGATCGAAAAGCCAGGGGACTTCCACCGGTTTGCCCTCGATATCCAAGGCACAGGCTTTACGCAAGGAGGCGTTCTTGTGGATTTTCTCGGCGCCGGCTGTCAGGCACCACATCGAACCTGTGCAGCGCACCCCCATACCACGATGTCTCTTGACCTGCTCCAGGGTATTCGCACCGCCCCAAGCGACAAAAGTGGCATTGTACGCACGATAGGCGTCGTCGTCTGCGGCATACATAAATACCACTTCGGAATGACGAAGCACCGGTTCG
>CP070675.1:1629900-1630986 GCA_020352215.1 Phycisphaerales bacterium | reverse complement strand
TAGGACAAAAAACCATCGAGGGAGTATTGTGCGAAGGCATAGAGACAACCGACCCGGCTTCGATGGGCCCCCTGCCTGAGCAGCTCCACCTTCTGGAAGTGCAACTGCGGTTATGGGTCGATGCTAAAACGGAGTATCCTGTCCTATTTGAGAGCAAGAAGAAGATGAGTGCCGAACTCGATGGGAAGCCGATAATGATGCAGTCGGAGGGCGTAATGGACCAGTTTCAGTGGGATGTGGAGCTGGACGCGAGCTTGTTCGAGCCGAATATCCCGCCGGACTACAAGGAGATGAAATAGCGCAACCACCGGTGCCCACGGATCCCCAACAGGCCGGGTTTCTTGCTCGGCCTTTTCTTATGCGCCGGCCCTGCAAGGCCCGGACGATTGGGATCGATCTTCGCAAAAGCCCGTGCCCGCAGAATAAAACGTTCCCCCGGACGTAGTATTATGTGAGAATGATCATTCTTAAACCGCGTGAGTGACCGCCCATGTTCGAGGATGAAGTACTTAAGTGGAAGTTCAAACGGGGCAGCAATGAGGCGCTGACGCGTATCTATGAGAAGTACCTCGACTCGATGCTGACCCTGGCCGTGGGGTTATCCAACAATGCGAGTGTAGCCGAGGACGTCGTACAAGACGTGTTCGTATCGCTCGTGCAATCCCGGCGCACACTCCGGGTGCAGGGCAGCCTGAGCGGCTACTTGGCGACCAGCGTGGTCAACCGCATGCGGGACTATAGGAGGCGACAGCGCCGGAACGCGAGCAAAGAGGCAGATTTGCGCGTCTCTGCCGAGCTGGCCAGCCCCGACCAGGCTGTCATCCTGAGCGAACAGGCGAAGCTTCTCACGCGGGCGGTCACCGAGTTGCCCGAGGAGCAGCGTGAGGCTGTGCTGCTCCGGCTCAAGGCCGGCATGAAGTTCCGGGACATCGCAAAGCTGCAGCAGACATCAATCAACACGGTTCTGAGCCGGCACCGGTACGGCCTGGAAAGGCTCCGATCTATGTTGGACGGCGAGGTGAAAGAATGGAACCGATAAGAGATATCGAAGAAGCAATTAGAAAGAAGTTGCATGTCACCGCCGGT
>CP070675.1:1628688-1629800 GCA_020352215.1 Phycisphaerales bacterium | reverse complement strand
GTGGCCCATCCATCCGGCAAAATCCTGATCGGGGAATGGTTCAGTAACCACTATCGCACAGAAGATGAGAAGGGATGGTGGAACTGGCAGGGTGCTCGCAACTACGTCTTTGCCGCCGGACAGGTCACCTTCCTCAAAGCTACCCAGATCCGGCCCGCACGCGATGAACTTCCGGATGCAAACCTGACGGTGCACGGCATAAAGGGCGTGGACCATCCGTAATCAGTCGATGCCGAGAACATCGGCCATTGAATAGAGTGCCGGCTCCTTCCTGACAAGCCATTTTGCCGCCCGCAGCGCGCCGTGCACGAAGGTATCTCTGCTGTGTGCTGTGTGGTTGAGGGTGACTGTCTCGCCGAGCGTGCTGAAGATTACCGAATGGACGCCGGTAATGTCCCCCGCTCGAATCGCGTGCGTCCCGATTGTGCCCTTCTGCCGCAGCGCATCTTTGCCACTTCTGCCGTGAGTAAGTGTCTCGGACACGTCTCTCTTAGTAGCGTTGCAGATATTCTTGGCCAATGTCAGGGCGCTGCCGCTCGGAGCATCTTTCTTGAAACGGTGGTGCTGCTCGACTATTTCTATGTCGTACTCATCGCCCAGCATTGTGGCGACTTTGCCGACCAAGTTGAACAGCATGTTCATGCCGACACTCATGTTAGTCGCGTACACGATGGGGATCTTCCCAGCGGCAGTTCTGATCTTCTCCTGCTGTTGTTCCGCAAGCCCGGTCGTGCCCAGGACCAGTGCGGTATCGCTTTCAAGACAGCCGTCGATCGTATTGTCCATCGCTTCGGGCAGTGAGAAGTCGATGGCAACATCGGCGCCGGCCGGGTAAGTAGCGCTTAGCTTGACGCCCGTGGCCTCTGCCCCGGCCAGCAGACCGAGGTCTGTGCCGATATCCGGGTGGTCTTCCCGCTCGATGCCCCCGATGATGTCGAATTCGCCGGACTCGCCGGCTAATGAAAGGACACGCCGGCCCATTCGACCGGCAGCACCTACAACTATGAGCTTAGGCCTCATTTTCTTGACTCCTTCAACTGCTTACTTCAAACGAATGTACAGCAATATAATCGCCGAATGGCCGATCGACAAGTCTATGACATTATTAACTT
>CP070675.1:1627451-1628588 GCA_020352215.1 Phycisphaerales bacterium | reverse complement strand
GCGTGTGCGGCCCGGCCACAAGATAGCGAGATCTGGGACTTCAGACGAAACCTCTATTCCACGGGCGCGGGCATGGCAATCCAATCAGTGCCCATAGCCCGGGAGATACAGAAGCAACCACAACTCACATTCAAATCAAAGGGCAATAACTATGGCAAGCCAAACGATGTTGAACCGTGAACTTCAAGGTGCGAGTGACCACGAAATCGAAGGGGCTGCGTCCCTCTTTGAGAACCTCAGGCGGACTCGGCCGAATACAAAGCAACACCTCAGAAACTACGTCAGAGTCTTTCTCGGTATCGACGTCCCGAACCAGCGAATCTGCGCCGAGCACAACGCGCCTCTGGACTATCTCTGGCACAGCTTTTCTGCTGACCTTCCACGGTTGCGAGCCACGAGCGACGAGGAACGAAGCGCGGCTAACGCCGACTGCATCGTCTGGGCCAACCGCACCGGCGGCAAGACGGAACTTGCTGCGCTCGCTACATTGTTGGACTGCATCTTCAAGCCTGATTGCCACGTCCGAATACTCGGTGGCTCAGGTGATCAGGCATGCAGAATGTACGAATACCTGACTGCTTTCCTCCGGAGGGATTTCAACAGATTTCTGGCCGAGCCCATCCGCAAGAGAAAGTGCCGATTCACCAACGGATCGGCCGTAGAGGTGCTTACTCAATCGGCGACCAGTGTCCGCGGCCAGCACGTCCAGAAACTGCGATGTGACGAGGTCGAGCTTTTCGACGAAGACGTCTTCGCGGCGGCGAAGTTCACGACGCATAGTACGGCAAACGCAGTCGCGGCCATGGAGCTTATCAGCACAATGCATCGCCCCTACGGCCTTATGCAACAGGTTGTCTCCACCGCCCCGCAGTTCGGCACGCCGATCTTCAAATGGTGCATCTGGGAAGTAGTTGAGAAATGTGCCGCCCGCAACTGCTCGGCGTGTCCTCTATGGACCGATTGTGGCGGCAAGGCCAAGCGCGCCGTCGGCTATTTGAAGATCGACGACTGCATAACGCAAATGCGCCGAGCCAGCAGGGCGGGTTGGGAAGCGGAAATGCTCTGCAAGCGGCCCTCACTCGACAACGCAGTCTTTGACGAGTTCGACCCCGCCGTGCACGTGAAGCCCGTTGATTA
>CP070675.1:1626206-1627351 GCA_020352215.1 Phycisphaerales bacterium | reverse complement strand
AATATGGACAAGCTCGCGGCAGACGGGATGGTCTTTGATAATCACTATAATACTACGGCTATTTGTATGGCCAGTCGCGCCTGCATCATGACCGGTATGCATGAATACAAGACCGGCTGTAACTTCACATATGGTCCGGTTCGTCCCGAGGTATTTGCTCGATCTTATCCGGTTCTGTTGCGTCAGGCTGGGTACTACACGGGCTTTGCAGGCAAATTCGGTTTTGCAGTAACGTCGGAACCTAATGCAAATCTCTGGCATAGAGAAGAAGGCATGCCGATTGACCAATTTGACTGGTGGGCTGGCTGGTGGGGTCAGGGCAGTTACAATACGGCCGAAAACAAATATATGAAGAAATACGCTGAAAAGTACCCCCATGTCACTCTTGCTCTCGGGGCGGCCGGACAGGACTTCATCCGGCAGTCTGTGGAGAAAGACAGACCTTTTTGCCTTTCGATCAGCTTCAAGGCTCCGCACGGCCCGGTCAAGCCGGATCCGGAGTTTGACGGAATGTATGACGGAGTGGTATTCCCCCGTGAGAAGAATTTTGGCCATAAGGCGGCTGAGCATCTGCCAGCCCAGGCTAAGAGTGGTCGGCAGTATTTGCGGCTTGGCAAGGCATGGCTGAATAAGTCAGATCTGCTGGCTAGGTATTATCAACAGATATACGGCATCGACGTGGCCATCGGAATGATTCGCGACGAACTCAATCGCCAGGGTCTGGCTGACAACACCATTATCATCTATACGACCGACAACGGCTATTTTTGTGGGGCTCATGCGATGGGCGGAAAAGTACTATCTTATGAAGAAGGCTCTCGTGCTCCGCTAATCATCTATGACCCACGGCACACGTCGTCAGGTGCAAAAAGGCGAACCGCAGCACTAACGGCCAATATAGACATAGCGCCGACCATCCTGAATCTGGCCGGTCTGCCAGCCCCGCAGAACATGGACGGAAGGACCCTACTGCCGGTGCTCGATAAACCGAGCATACAGATACGAGAGTCCCTTTTGCTCACGCAGGTCTGGGGGCCTCGCGAAACGCATGCTCTGGCAGTTGTCACTCTTCATTGGAAATACATATATTGGATGTATGGCAACCATGACATGTCTCCGGCCGAAGAACTTTACAATATGCAAAC
>CP070675.1:1624960-1626106 GCA_020352215.1 Phycisphaerales bacterium | reverse complement strand
GTCGCAACCAACACCGCATCGAGGTCCTTCTCCTTGTCAAGCATCTCTTTATAGTCGACATAGGGCGTGTTGTCGTGCCGGTACCTCTTTAGAAGCCGGGATATCCGCTTCTGATTCCAGCTCTCCCAGATGTCGCACACAGCCTTGAACCGAATGCCAGGTATTTTGAGGCACGATTCCATCAACGTCCTGCCCTGAGCTCCGGCTCCGAGCAAAGCTACATTTATGTCGTTTGCACCGCCACCAGCGGCACCCAGAGCCATGGGCGACATTGCCAGCCCGGCGCCGACCGCCGCGCTCGAACGCAAGAAACTACGTCTGTTCATCTTCATGTCTTTGCTCTCGTTATTCATCATGTTTCCCTATATTCCCAAATCTCAATTCAGTGAGGCGATCTGGCACCGCACGTAAGCTGACTGATCGTACAGACCATGTCGCGTCGTTCTTTGCCTTGCTTGTTTCAACCAGAACGCAGGCAACACTGCCCCGGCAGATTAGCGAGCCGGTATTATGTTGCGGCCCTGAGCTGCTGTCAAGCCCGTCTCAGGCGATTTTCTGTGCCGCTGCCGCCACATCTATCTACTTCAGCAACGGTTTCACTATGATGTTCCTGTACGCCACGGGTCCGTGATTACCCTGGAACATCAGCGGGCCGGTCGCTGCCTCCTTGCCGGCAACGCCGCCCGGCGTCTTGTCAGGCATTTCGAGGTTCTCGTGCAACACCTGGCCGTTCAACTCGATCTTGAGAAACTTGGCGTTGCTCGTTTTTCGGCCGCTGGCGTCGAACTTCGGCGCCAGAAATTCAATCACATACTGCTGCCATTCACCGGGTTTCTTGCAGGCATTGAGTGGGGGCGGAGAGGCGCCGTAGATCGCACCCATGTCACCACGACCCATCTTTACCCGACCATAGCTGTCCAGCACCTGTATCTCATACTCGCCCATTACGTAGACGCCCGAGTTGGAACCCTTGGGGACCATCAACTCCAGCTCGATTCGACAGTCGCCGAATTTGGCCTTCGAGTATATATCGACGCTCTCACCGTGGCGACTGGCCAAATTGACCATCTCACCGATGCCCTCGTCAGCCACGAGCTGTTTCGGGTCCTCCGATGACATCCTGGCCTTACCAACAACCCACTTGCT
>CP070675.1:1623701-1624860 GCA_020352215.1 Phycisphaerales bacterium | reverse complement strand
ACCGAGCAGGAATGGGATCGCGTCGTTGACACTAATCTGAAGGGGACAACTTTCTGCGTTCAGGCCGTGGGCCGCCGGATGATAGAGCAGATTCCGAGCCCGATCAGAGACGCTGGCCGCGCAGATCGCAGCTACGGCAAGATTGTGAACTTCTCCTCGATCTCCGGGCGACATGGCAGGGCCGAACAGGTGGCGTATGCAGCGAGCAAGGCCGGCATTATCAGCGTCACGCAGTCTGCTGCTTTGGCCTTCGCGCCATACAACATCAACGTCAATGCTGTATGTCCCGGTGTTGTCCCAACGGCGATGTGGGAACAGATAGACCGGGACCGCGGCCGCATTTCCGGCCGCGCCGCCGGCGAGTCGATCAAATCGTTTATCGAGCGAATTCCGCTGAAGAGGGCCGGCACCGTAGAAGACGTGGCCGGCGTCGTTGCCTTTCTCTGTTCGGCGGATTCAGATTACATGACCGGACAAACGCTGAATGTAGACGGCGGGTTCGAGATGGATTGACCGCGTGTCACGGAGTTGGCGCAGGTGCGACGAACGTTCACGGGAATCAGACTTGCTTGGCACGTATTAGGAGATCGAAGAGATGGCCGATTTTGAACGAGCACGTGCTCTATTGCGTGAGTTCAAGGGCGACTCATATTTGTTTGGCACCGATGTCCTCTCGCAAGTGGGTGCGGTCGTATCCGCTGTTGGCAAGAATGCAGTGCTGGTTCGTGGTACATTCAGCGGCAGCGACGATCATGTTGGGGCCATACGCAAGTCACTGGCCGAATCAGGAGTCGATCTCGTAGCAGAGATCACCGGCGCCCGCCCCAACAGCCCGCGGGAAGATGTGTCTCGAATAACGGCCGGCCTGCGGGCCTCTGAGGCGGATGTGGTGGTGAGCTTCGGGGGCGGCAGCACAATCGACGCTGTAAAGGCCGCCGAGGTCCTTCGCACTTTGGGCGGCGAAATTGACGCGTATTTTGGAGCGGGCCTGGTGACCGAAGCGCTGCAGGAAGCGAACAAGGCTTTGACCACTCACGTCGCGATTCAGACGGTAGCCAGTTCGGCAGCCCACCTGACCAAGTACTCCAACATCACAGACATTGCAACGGGCCAGAAGAAGCTGATTGTCGATGAGGCAATTGTGCCCGCGTGTCCGGTG
>CP070675.1:1622441-1623601 GCA_020352215.1 Phycisphaerales bacterium | reverse complement strand
CGTACACCAAAAGTTCCGCGGCACTACCCACAACACTCGTGGTCATATAGCGAACGTTGATTATCGCATGGGCCCCCATCTCTGCCGCCTGGGCGAGCATCCTGTTGGCAGCGGTTGTGCGAGCGTTGCCCATCATCTCCATGTATTCAGTCAGTTCGCCGCCGAGGATCAGCCGGACAAGCGCCGACAGATCCTTGCCAAGCCAGATAGCAAACACTGTACGGCCTTGGACCAGGCCAAGAATCTCACGCGTCTTCCGGCCCGGCACCTCGTCGGAATTCAACAGCAGTGCCATACTTTCAGCGGCCGGGGCTTCGCCCGCCATCTCACCTGATCCCGCTGTTGATTTGCCGCTCATCCATTGTTCCAGCGCCAATGTCACCAAGACCACCAGGATGCCGCCTAAGAGGCAGAAGATCGCAGCCCTGAGCCACAAAGGCACGACCGGATCGTCCTGCTTGATCACGTGCCACGGCACCCCAATAAATACCACAACAAGCAGCCCTAACACGAACGCCAGTGATCCAATGTGTCGAATTACTCTCATAGCTATCTCCTAAGTCTCGTGTGTTGTGTCTCGTCTTGCATATTGCGTGAACTGCACAATGACCCACTGGATCCGGGTGGGCTGCAAGCCCACCGCAAAATTATGTTTGAGCATCCTTTCTTAGGTCCACGGACAACATGTAGACGAATCTCTCTTCGGAATCGTTACAATAAAAGACTCGGAATTTGCCAAATTCACTGGCGCAGCCGTTAGATCGTCTCGAGATTGGTGATGGTCCGATCGCCGCCCGCGTCGCCGGTGTTGACGGTGCCCGCGGGTTCGAAGAGCAGGGCGTGGACTTCCTTGTCCGCCTTCGGACAGTGCTCTATCAATCTGGGGACGATAATTAACTCCCCTTCATTGACCGTGACAACACAGTCACGGAACTGCATATCGAAAGACCCTTTGACCACCAGGAACAGCTCATCTTCGGCCTGGTGCTTGTGCCAGACGAACTCACCCTGGAACTTGACCAAGCGCACGTGCTGGCCATTGAGTTCGCCTACAACCTTGGGGTCCCAGTGCTTATCGATGCGCGAGAGCTTCTCTTCTATGTTGACCTTGTCCACGATGGCATTCCTTTGTTCTTCTGTCGCCCGGCCTTGTCCATGTT
>CP070675.1:1621179-1622341 GCA_020352215.1 Phycisphaerales bacterium | reverse complement strand
CGCTCGTAATGATAGGCGTCCCCTTTGAGATAGTAGTCTTCTAGTACGCGTATCTCACGCCCGATCACTCGTATGGGGTCTATGAGATCCGGGAACTTGAGGATTGACTTCAGACTCAGATTGAACCAATAGAGCGAAGTGATGCGAGCGGCCAGGGCATGGTAGGCCTGAGCGCGAAGTTCTTGCGGTGTCGGGGAAGTCCGTTGGCGCCCTCCATAATTGCCCCATCCGCTGTGCGCCCCTTGTGACCAATATGCGATAGGGGCCGGGCGGCTCAACTGGCGCAGGCTGCGCGTCATGTCCCCGATTGTCTCGAGGGGAGCACCCCAGCGAATGCCGTCGCCTCCCCAACGCTCGTACAGACGCCAGGAATCCGGCGACGGAGCACAAACGCGGTAGGCATCGTAGTGGGGGTAGTCTGAAAGTCCCGCGTAGAACCGCCATATCCGTTCTTCACTGTGCGTAACTGTGGTGGCCAGTCGGGTTGGCTGATAAGGCGCCAACTGCCTCCGCACGTCCATCGGGTGTACTGGACGTCCGCCCCATACTGGGGCTCGCCCAGGAACTCCACCGCATGGATCTGCTCCAGCATCGTGTCGGTATCATAGCGATCGAAATCCGCCAATTTGTTAAACCGTTTGAGCGGATAGCGCGAATAGAGCTGAGGATTATCGGTATAGCCGGCGACCTCTCCGATATGTGCAGTATCGATGTGCATGCTCCGAAGCGTCTTCAGATACGGCTCAAAGGTCAGCGTACTGCGGCCGTTTAACTTGGAACTTACCCACCCTCCGCTGATGTCGAAGACTTCGCGCTTGATGCGCAAATGTGCCCAAAGTGTAACGGGGTCGTTCTTGGGGTCTCGCAAACGGACTTCCAATACGGTGTAAGTAAGCGGCAGGAATCCGGTCGAGACTATCGCTGCTCCTCGGTCACCGGGAGGGATGATTCGGTCGGGGGGAAAAGCCTCAAAAGCTGAAATCCATTTCTGAGGAAGCAGGGCGCGCCATGTCGACCTGTTTGCGGGTAGCCACAAACGGAATGATTCCAACTTCAAAGGACTGTCCATATTGTTCGCTATGTGAGAGACAAAATGATCCGGAAAAGGGCTCTCTTTACTATTCAAGAATGTTATGGCAGACAGCCATGCTTGCGGTTGCTC
>CP070675.1:1619905-1621079 GCA_020352215.1 Phycisphaerales bacterium | reverse complement strand
ACTCGCACCATCCCCGTCGATGGACGATTCACCCGGGAGCAGGCCCTGATCTACGACATCGTCTTGGATGCCCAGAAGGCCGTCATTCGGGCCGTCAAGCCCGGCGTGACCATTCGAGAACTCTACGATATCGCAAGGGACATCATTCGTGACGCTGGCTACGTAGACGCGTTCATCCACCGCTGCTCACACCATCTTGGATTGGACACACATGATGCGGCGGACAACGGCCTGCCGCTTCAGCCGGGCATGGTGATCACCGTAGAACCGGGTGTCTACCTGCCCGGTGACAAAATCGGCGTGAGAATTGAGGATGACGTCCTGGTTACCGAACATGGCTGCCGCATTCTCTCGGAACAGATCCCGCGAGAACGCAAGGACGTGGAGGCGTGGATAACAACAGCTAAGCGGTCGAGTTCTTCCTCAGGAAACTCGTGATTGTTCTTCCTGTGTCCAAGGGGATCGAGGTTCTGCAAGCTCGAAAGGAGAGAGGGTGGAATTTCCAAGGAGCAAGGAAGCCGGGCAGTCGGCGGCGGAAAGAGGACATGAGCCGAAGTAGAAACACGGAAAAGGAACGTGTGTGGGCTGAAGCACGCATCGATCGCGCGGAAGATGGCGGCGTGTGGCTGCCGAGGATTGTGGTCAGACGTCCGGCGCCCGGAGATATCCATCCGCTGCCGAAAGGTGTTCTGGCTGGCGCACTGCGGCTCGATGTGCCGGTGGAGTACATCTACGGCCTTGACCGCATCGAACTACGGGCAAGAGAGGGTAATCGCATGGGAGAACCGTTCGCCGCATATCGAAGGGACGAAAAGGCAATCATTCTGTACTCTCTTCCCCTCGTATGGGTGGTCCATTCGATGCCCGTCAGCAATCGGAAGAGCCTTGAGGCCCATTGGGCACAGGTGGCACGCAAAGGCAATGAGTGGCAAGTATCTTGGCCGTCCAAGGCTTATCTCGCGTGGTGGTATTTCCACGAAGTCGTGACCCACGAACTTGGCCACCACTTTGCAGAGCAGTACAAGAAGAAGAGGGGCAAGATACGCGGCCGAAAGTTCAGGGAGCTAAACGCAGATTTGCATTCATCGCGTCTGACTCGTGAATCCATCGAGAGATTCTACAAACGCAGGTTAGCGCGAATGATGAAGCAAGACCAGGAGCGTTAGGAGAAATC
>CP070675.1:1618630-1619805 GCA_020352215.1 Phycisphaerales bacterium | reverse complement strand
CGCTCCTTCAAGGAAATCTTTATCCGTCAGAATCTGTTTTTCACGTACTAATTCATCCTGCAACAGGGTAAACACCGCCATTGGTCCGCCAAAACCAAAACATCCGATTTTGAAAAACATAAACCAGTCTTTGAATTTCCCGATAACACTGCGTTGTTTTTCTTTACTTTTATGCGATTTCAGGTATTCCTTTTTATACAAGACGGTCAATGATTTCTTTAATTCCTTAGCTCTGTCTTTATCGCCGGCCTTGCGGTATAATTCCCATGCTTGCTGCCAAAGACCGGCTGCACGTTTCATGCTTTTTGTATCCACAGGGTTGCCAGAACGGGTGAAAGCATGTAAGCCTTGAAGATATAATCGCTTAGCTCGCTCTTTTAGTTTTTCTTTTTCCATATCGACTTTATTCGGTGAACTTATTGGTAAACGCTCAGCCTTATTTTTTTGGCACCGTTACGCCTTCCATTTCACCTTCGCCAATCATCACACTCGATTTTATTTTCTTTTCGTTCCTAATGACCTGTATTTTCACATTCGCTTCGGGTTTTGCCCGAGTAACAGTTAATTTGAACTGCTTAACGTTTTTGATATTACGGCCATTGAGTCGTACAAATCTATCGCCAACTTTCAAGCCGGCTTTTTCCGCATTGCCCCCTGCGTATACCGCTTGAATTACCACGCTCCCCTTGCCTTGTGAGGCGCCTACTTCCAACGCCAATTCCTTGATTAGGACGCGTTTTACTGGAATACCTCTTACGGAAATGCTTCTGGGGGTTATTGAAGTCTTTCCCCAGTTTGGGCTGTAAATCGGACATTCGCGAACATTACACTGTCCCTGAGAATCAAGAAATCCTGGACAATAGGGACAAATTGTTAAAGCTGTATTCTGAAACTGACCGCCCTGTGGAATTGATTGCTCGACGGCCGAATAAACAGGCCCTTGTCCGGAGGAAGTTACGATCGCATAGACAATGGCTCCAAACACGAAGATTATTATTGTCCAAAACCAGTTCCTGGTTCTTTCGACAAAACAATCCATCGGTGTTATTTTTTCACCAACGTTCGCAGCATATTTTTTATGTGTATGGTACATATGCAGACTTAATCACTTTTTGCGTTCCCGGATTGGTGGTCGGTTTTGTGCATAGGGCCACCAGTGCCAGCAAGAGGAAGCA
>CP070675.1:1617338-1618530 GCA_020352215.1 Phycisphaerales bacterium | reverse complement strand
CGAGTTGTCCGGGCCGGGTACGCGGCCAGTTGGTCACCTGATGGGACAAAGCTGGCATATAGTACGGGAACTCCGGGATTTAGTGGCCTGGCCATCCTCGATTTGGAGACGGGCGAACGCAAGCTCCTCGCCGTTCCGGGCGAAGGCCCCGTATGGTCGCCCGACGGCAGATATATCGTTTACAATCGGCAACGCAAGATCATGACTTCAGCCATGCTGGCGGATCAGACACTGCAGCCTGAGGCATTTGACGTCGAGGAACTATGCCTCATCCGCGCCGATGGTACGGAGGAGCCCCGGCCGTTAGTCGGGGGCTACCATCCTCAATGGGGCGAGAGTGGGGAGTTTCTGTACTATCAAAGCCACTCCGGTCTCATCACCATGCGCATCTCCATAGGAGACGAAAATGCCCAACCGGAGCCCGTAGTAATGGCTCTGGCCTTTCAACCGGATGTCTCTCCCGACGGCAGATACATTGCCGAGGCGGTAGGTGAGCTGCAAATAACGGATATCGCCACCGGGGAGGTTGTGGAGACGTGGCGCGGTCCGTTGTGGAGTCACTACGCTAAGTGGTCAGCGGATGGACATCAGTTGGCTATGTTTGGCTGGGCGATCAGACAGACGGGTCTATGGATGTATGACCGCAGAACCAATGAAGGTCACATGCTCATCGACGGCCCCGTTGGTAGCTCAGGTGGGTCCCCGGACGGCAGGCGATTTGAACTCGGTATTGGCTTTCCGTACGTAGAGATCTGGGTCGTCGACATTCCGGAAGGGTCCTCGCTGCAGGAAGTGTTTGGCCCCGGTGCGACTGTTCAGGAGTATGGTCAAGCCCTGATCGACTACTATGACAAGGCCATTGAGGCTGCCCCGGACTACACCGAACTCTATCTGCGTCGGGCCGAGCAAGCACTCTGGCTTTACGGAGAGCAAGGCGCATCGGCGTATCTGCACGATTTTGAGTTGGCCCTGAGCCGGTGCGACTGTGCTACGTTTAGCCTTGTATTGCATATCTGGTTCAAGTATTGCTGGCCACCGTCTGAGCGGTGTCGGATTATGTCACCTCTGGCGATCATTTTAGCAGAGAAGGTTGGATGGTCGGGTCTTCTGGGATTGGCTCACTATCGGGCGGGCCATTGGGAGAAAACTGCTGAGTTGACGCGCCTTAAGATAGAACGATCAGAGGCGAATC
>CP070675.1:1616023-1617238 GCA_020352215.1 Phycisphaerales bacterium | reverse complement strand
GATAGCGAAAGCGGCATCATGATCTGGGCCGAGGAGCCGGGCCGGATTGAGAATGTCACCTTCGGGCATGTCCGTCTGCACGTCCGCAAAGGTCCACTCAGTGCGTCCTATGGCGGCAACATCGACCTGCGGCCGGCCTTCGATCCGAAGTTGGCGATCTTCCGGCACGATTTGGCTGCGATCTTCTGTCACGGGGCGAACGGATTAGCCTTGAATCAGATCGACGTGCGCTGGGATGCCGAGCCGCCGGAGTATTATAGCCACGCCATCTGGTGTGAGCAGACGAACCGTGTGGTGGTTGACGGATTCTGCGGCCGGCAGCCCGGCTCGGGCGACAGGAGCGCGGCGATCATGCTTGATTCGGTTCGCGGAGTGATCGTCCGGAATTCGCAGGCGGCTGAGGGCACGACCACTTTCCTGAGGCATCGAGGGGTAACGGAGGCCGGATTGTTCGGGAACAACGATGTCACTAAGGCTGTCACGGCCATCGACCCAGTGCCTTCGCCATTCGCTTCGCCGGCCCAGCGGCGCTGACGGGGGAGCAAATCTCTGTCGGACTTTGAAAGAAGTAGAACATGCGTTCCGGATTCATACGGGTAGTTGCAGCTCTGTTGGTTTCGGCCATTATCGCCGGTGCGGCTTGCGCCTCCGCCGCTGACGTGACGGTGGATGGAGCCAAGCGGTATCAGGCGATCGAAGGTTTCGGCACGTGCCTGATCGCATGGGTAGACCGATTCCGCGAGCTCTACCGCACCGAGGAGTTCCAGAAAATCTACATCGAGGGTGTCGGCTGCAACATGCTCCGCGTGAATATGTGGGGCCCCACCTTCGAGAGGCCGACGGAAGATTGGCGGCAAATCAGCTGCGAGCATTTTGACATGAAGGCTAACGGCGGCCGGCCGCAGATATTCATCGACTTCGGCCGTGGCATTCTCAAACTCGACCCGCACGCCAAGATCATCGGGACGGTCTGGAGCCCGCCGGCCTGGATGAAGGTGAGCAAATCCATCACGGACAAAAAGTCCGGCGCCATCCGGGCCGGAGGCTACGGCGACTTCAACAACCGGGTCGACCCGAAGTATTTCAAGCACTTCTGCAAGTGGATGGCCGAATACGTGAAGATGCACGACAAACAGGGCGTGCCTTTCTATGCCGTGAGCGTCGGCAATGAGGTGCAGTTCACTCAGTCTTTCGAAAGCTGCGTGTGGGACGGCA
>CP070675.1:1614704-1615923 GCA_020352215.1 Phycisphaerales bacterium | reverse complement strand
GCGATTTGTCGCACTATACGCCCGGCAACCGGTTCGTGGATTTCGCCGTCAATGGCGTGAAATGTTCGTTGCTGATATGCTTCGATTTGCGATTTCCCGAGCTGTATCGCCAGCTCTACAAGCGGCGGGTGCAGTGCATATTGCAGTCGTTCTACAACGCCCGCCAGAAAGGCCCGAGCGTGCACACACAGATCATGCGACAGACGATGCAGTGCCGGGCGGCGACGAATCATTTCTGGATAAGCATGGCAAATTCGAGCGGCTACTACTCGCCGTATCCGTCGTGTTTCATCCAGCCGGACGGCAAGATCATGCGCCAGCTGCGGGCCAACCGCCCTGGCATGATGGTGAACACGGTCGATCTAAGCAAGAAGTTCTACGATCCGATGAAGGACTTCAGGGATGCGGCAATCGCCGGAAAGCTCAACAACGGCCCAGAAACCATCGACGACCCACGATCCAGAAACACAAGGACGATCTGAATAAAGGCGACGTCCGTGAGGAATGCCGCAGGCACACGTCTCGTTTCGTGCTATAATAGGTCTGTGCATCTGAACGCTGGCAGCAAACGATGATAAGAAATGGACCCAAACTGAACGCATTCTGTCGAAAGCTGATTGAGCGTGAGGACATTACTCATAAGCAGGCCCTGGCCATATACGAGGCGCTGCACAAAGAGGCTGTGTCCTTGGGTGCGATCAATTCGGGAAACATCCTGGACGGGCTGGAGGTTGATCTGCGGATCGCCAGGGCAGTCAACGGACTGGCTACATGATAGAAGAACTCATAAAGAGAGTAGCGGAGGCGTTAGATGTGGAGCGGGTCCCGTATATGATTATCGGAGGCCAAGCGGTTCTACTGTACGGGACGCCGCGTCTGACGCGCGACATCGACATAACACTGGGGGTGGACACAGACGAATATGCTACGGTCGAGGGCGTATGCAAGAGACTGGGGCTTGTGGTTCTCCCTGAGGACCCGGAGGGCTTCGCGCGAGAGACAAAAGTATTGCCTGCAGAAGAGCCCGGATCGAGAATACGCGTAGATTTCATCTTCTCCTTCACCGCGTACGAAGCGCAGGCTATCGAGCGAGCACAAGGAGTATCGATGGACGGCTATCCAGTGAGATTTGCATCCTGCGAGGATGTCATTATCCACAAGATGATCGCCGGCAGGGCCATCGATGAGGAGGATGTGAAGAGCATACTGATCAAGCATA
>CP070675.1:1613380-1614604 GCA_020352215.1 Phycisphaerales bacterium | reverse complement strand
TTGGCAGCTCGTATTCTGCTCTGTATGTGACCTTTGTACCTCCTGGCGAGGGCTCGAAAAGCCACTGACCTCTGGTTCTTGCACCTGTGACTGAAGCAAAGCTTCGACTGCTGTTCACGACCTCATCTATAACTTCGGTTTCTACTTCAAACTCCTTACCTAAAGCTTTCGCTTTGTACGCAAAACGCGCGCCCTTGCCAGTGACTCGTTCGGTTGCAGGTCTCCACTCATATATACCCGCGTAAAACAGAGCGTAATTCCGCCAATCTTGTGTGTAATTGAAGACATCTTCTACAGGTGCTTTGATCTCAATCTGCCTCTCAATCTTGGTCATCGTCATTGACCTTCCCTCGGATATCAAAGGCGAACTCGTCGTAGCAGGATGGGCAACAAGCTGCCCGTCCTACGGCGCCTTATCAGAAGAGAACATTTGCGTTAGCGATCATCTCGCGCAGCTCCTTGTCGCTGAAGTGTCCGTAACCAGCCATCGCATCTAGGAGGATCAGGCGTAACACGTCTTTGTCTTCTCGGCGTATGTCAGGATTAGCGAAACACGTTTCCATGTAGTCTGGTTTCTTTGCGAAAATATAGGTATCGATATAATGTGGCACCATGCTGAACGGCAACGCAAAGCGATATTCCTTCTGTTTCTCCAATTTCATGCGCTTGGTGAACACCGTCATCTCCATGATGTTGTTGGGCGTAATCTGCTCAGGAACTTCGTCAGCATACGTGACTGCCTTATGTTCGACAGACGTGAAAGGGTAGCGGCGTGTGTTCTGCACGCTATCGTTTCTTATTTCGAACGCTTCTTCAAGGAACGTACATACTTTGCTGGGCGTGCTGACGATTGCTACAACGCTATTCCGGAATATACCCCATTCGTCCCGTGTCGGTTCGTCGCCTTCTAACTTGGTCCAGCAGCTAAGGGCAAAGCATGACATTTCTGCCGAGCCCCTGTCAGTACAGCGCACTTGCAGCTCGTGTTTGTCACCTCTGTCCGTTTCATACTGCCGTCTGTAGTACTCGGACGATCGAAGCACAAACGTGCTGTAATCGGAGAATATGCTCCTGCAGGCGTTCATATCAACAAATCGAGCGATTCTCACCTCTGACATATGCCGATCGCTCCTTTCTCCTGCCAGGCGAGAAAGATACGGATTCAGTATCCGATTGCGCAGCCGTCTTTGCGGGGGTCGGAGGCGCCGAGGTATCGGCGGGGAT
>CP070675.1:1612049-1613280 GCA_020352215.1 Phycisphaerales bacterium | reverse complement strand
GCCTTCCCGGAGGATTTCGGCGTCGAAGGGTAGCACGCCTGCCAGTAGTCGGTACAGGACAACACCAAGCGAATAAATGTCCGTCCGGGTATCCACACCCTGGGCGGACATCTCCACCTGCTCAGGACTCATATATTCAGGTGTCCCGATGAGCTGGCCCTGCTCGGTATAGAGCGTTCGTTCCGTAAGCAGTTGCGTCAATGCCTTGGCGATGCCGAAATCGATGATCTTTGGTACTGCCTGGTTGTCCTTGATGGAGACCAGAATGTTGGATGGCTTGATATCACGATGAATGATGCCTTTTTGGTGGGCGTGCTGGACGGCCTCGCAGACATTTAGGAAGAGTCCCAGCCGGTCCTCTATCGGCGACTTTTGCCCGTCGCAGTGCTCGGTAATGGGGATGCCCTTGACGTATTCCATCACAAAGTAAGGTCGGCCTGCCTCCGTCGTGCCGGCGTCGTATACGTGGGCGATATTGGAATGGTCCAGCAGGGCCAGTGCCTGCTGTTCAGCTTCGAATCGGGCGATTACTCTTTTGGAATCCATCCCCGGTTTGACGACCTTGAGTGCCACTTGGCGTTTGATGGGTCTCTGCTGCTCAGCTAAGTACACGACACCCATGCCGCCTTCGCCCAGGACACGAAGCAGCTTGTATCGACCAATCCGGCCACCGGGTTGCCCTATGCCCGCCACTGAAGCGGTTGCGTCAGCGGACGGATCCTGACCGCCCGTCCCTACGGACAGAAGACGTTCGAGTTGGTCAGGGTCCAAGCTGAATATCGGCTTCTTGCGCATGATCTACACGAGCCCCGTCACGGGCACGATTCACGGCTGTTCTCTAATGGTAAATTCAACACTTAGCCGTTTTCTTGCGCGATTTTTGGGAAGAATCTCCTTATTTCGTCCAATTCATCGCCGAGAAGCTCATCGGACGTCACCGACTTGCGCAGATGCTCTCTCAGAAGCGCCTGGAAACGCCGCTTGACAGTGACGATCATATTAGAGGCCTTGGCCTCGTCCTCAATGCCATACTTGGCGCATATCTCCTTGAGCCCCACAGGGTCGGTTCTGTCGGTAATGGGCTCCAGCACGCGGTCGTGAAAGAGATGCCAATGGACCGTCTTGCCGTCCCGGTGGCAATTGCTCTCAACATCCTCCAGGACCCGCTCCAGCAGGGCCGAGACCCAGGCGTAGTTGAAGCAGTCTTCCGGGTCCGACTGGGCCACCAACT
>CP070675.1:1610718-1611949 GCA_020352215.1 Phycisphaerales bacterium | reverse complement strand
AGCACGTCGATCGCAGGGCTGAGGGTAGCCTCAGCGTTCTCAGGGACACACTATTTAATAGCCGCATGTTATTGCTCACAGGTTGAGTTGATCGTACAATGGTGCCGTGTCACCACGTTAGTATATATTGACACTGTCTCCAGCAAGGATATGCTGCATCAACAGGCACAAAGTGCATTGAAGTGAAAAGGACAAATTGCATGTGGAACAGAAAGCTAATGTCTGTTACGTTTGCCGGCCTCTTGGCAGTGACATACATCTCGTCGCAGGCAAGGGCAAGTGACTCGATCCCAAGGAGAGAAGCGCGGAGAATCCTCGACGCTACAGGTGTCAAGGGTGGGCTGATTGTCCACGTTGGTTGCGCAGATGCGCAGCTCACCGCCGCACTGCGCGCAAATGACAGTTATCTCGTCCATGGTCTGGACACCGACGCGGAAGACATCGACCGGGCACGCAAGCACATTCAGTCGCTCGGACTGTACGGGAAAGTGTCGGTCGACCGCTTCGACGGCGGGCGGCTGCCCTACATCGATAACCTCGCAAACCTCATCGTGGCCGAAGATCTCGGCGACGTGCCAATGACGGAGCTGATGCGCGTGCTGGCGCCCAAAGGTGTGGCGTACATTCGGCGCGGCGGCAAGTGGACGAACACCGTCAAGCCGTGGCCCGATAAGATCGACGAATGGACACATTACCTGCACGATCCACAGGGAACGGGGGTAGGTCGGGACATGGTGGTGGGACTGCCGCGGAGGCTTCAGTGGGTCGGCGGCCCAAAATGGCTCAGAAACCACGACTTCATGTCGAGCCTCAATGCCTTGGTGTCGTCAAACGGTAGGATATTCTACATCATTGATGAAGGACTGAGGAACCACATTTACATGCCTGCACGATGGACCGTGGCGGCGCGGGACGCGTTCAACGGGACAATGTTGTGGAAGCGACGTGTTGATCAGTGGTTTCCACATTTGTGGCCATTCAAGAGCGGCCCCGGTCACCTGCCGCGGCGGATTGTGGCAGCCGGCGATCGCGTCTACGTGACTCTAGGCATCACCGCACCCCTCAGCGTTTTGGATGCGGCCACAGGTGAGACGATTCGGACGTACGATCAAACGAAGGGAACGGCAGAGATTGTTCTGGCCGACGGAGTGCTGTTTCTCGTGGTGGATCCGGACAAGCAGTTGCTGCCCTACAAACATGAGACGCCGAACCGCGGCAAAGAACGAGACCG
>CP070675.1:1609379-1610618 GCA_020352215.1 Phycisphaerales bacterium | reverse complement strand
CGGCCGACGGTCTCAAGGATGCCTACGACATCTCTGGTTGTGTGGCTGCAAAACAATCGGGAGTGATTCCCAGCAAGGCAGGTAAGACCGGTTCGGTCGTCTTCAAGATTCACGGCGCAAATGTAATCACGGCTATGTACATAAAAGCTCGACTTTTGAGAGCGACCGAGGCCGACCTGAATTCCATATCCGTCAGTAGGACAAACGGCCTGACCTGGACAACCGTCTGGAGCAACAAGATGCTCGGAGAAGATACCGTCAACATAGAACTGATTGATGAAGTCAACGGTGCTTACGAGCTACTCATCCGCGTAGATCTTAGGGGCAGCCGGAAACCTGAAGACGCTGGCCTGAAGGACATAGAGTTTAAGACAATAACAATGCTCAACAGCAAGACTCAGCCCAAGCTACAGTTGGGCAAGAACGTCGTATATGTCGGAACAGGTGACCAGACGGATTCGACCGTTATCTGGCCCGATCTCCAAGAGGGCAGGTACACGTCTTATGTCGTCGAAAAGTGGAACGTCACTTCAAAGCCGAAGCATCCGGGTTATCAGGGGGTCATGCATGCGAAAACGCCAAATGAAGATGCATACGTGGTATTCAGGATCGCCACTCCTCGGCGTATTGAGCGGATCAGCTATGGCGGCCGTTTCTACAATCGCGCGCCGCGGTCCCGAATCGATATGCTGCATTCCTTTGACAACGGAGTAACCTGGCACAAGACCTACTCCCTGACCAAAACGGAACCGCCATGGGATGTGATTCGTTATGATACTGTAGAGGATGTTCCTTCGAACACACGTTCGGTGCTTTTCAAATATCTCCTGAATAGTTCTGCGGCGGGCACGGATGCTTGCAGTATCTACAGCGTTCGGATGGAGGCTAATTATGAGCCCCTCAATCCGAGTTTTGAGCCGGTTGAAATAACCTTCAACTGGAGCGAAATACAAGAGGACTATTCTGCCATCGAGAGAAGCCATACCCAGCTTGTTACGGAAGTGCCTTTCAAGTACACGATAAATGTCGGTGGCCGCGACCATCCGAGTGTGAACTGGTTACGGGCGAATATCAAAGGGGCAGTGGAGAATGTGGAATACGGCTATTCTGATCGAGTCGACGTCGGAGGCCGCAAGCATGTACCTCGATGGGTTTCGTATGGCAGGAACCTATCTGAGGGCAAGAAGTACAAAGTTTCCGTACCCTCGAGAACGAATTGGGAAGCCGGCGACCCACAGG
>CP070675.1:1608036-1609279 GCA_020352215.1 Phycisphaerales bacterium | reverse complement strand
TTTGGCGAATATCCTCAGCCCGTTGCCGCTCTTTTCCGCCTCGCTGCCGTCGGGATTGAAAATCCGCACACGGTGGCTACCATTCGCATCAATAGGGCCGTACAGTATCCCGTCCGCGCCCACCCCATGATTCCTATCGCAGATCAGACGGATTGTATCCGGCGTCAGATCGATATCATAGACTAGTGGATCAACAACAAGATAGTCGTTGCCTAATCCGTGGTATTTTTGGAATTGTGTCTCCATAGCACAAGGCCCCGATGTGTTCTCACGCCAAGTTCAACTCCATAAATATCGCTCCCTCTATCGGGTTACCTCTGTATGGACCGATCCTTTGAAAAGCAAATGACTCGTACAGTGCCCTTGCAGCCTTCATTGAAGGGACCGTATCAAGGCGCATCGCAGTGTAGCCGATTTTGCGGGCAAGGTCGATGACGGCGGTTGCAAGATTTCTGCCAATTCCCATGTGCCGAAGCTCCGGCCTTACGTACAGTCTCTTCATCTCACACACATTGTTGTCAAAGGGCCTCAGCGCGACACATCCGGCGGGCTGGCCTTGATACCTGGCGAGCAGCAGACAACCCTTCGGCCGGGCATAATCACCGGGAAGCCCGGTAAGTTCCCGTTCGAAATCCTGAAAGCCCAGGTCGAATCCGAGTGAGTCGGCATATTCGTCAAAGAGGTCTCTGACAATCTCAAGGTCTTCGCCCGTGTCGACCTCAATGATCTGCAGTGCTTCCGCCGACGGCCGAACCGCGAGCTCGCGGCGGATATACCTTTGAGTCCAGGGGCAAACACTTATGCAGATGCCGCAAATAGTTGACTCGACCCCAATCCTTGCGGCCAGCCGCCTGGCGGTCTCCCGACATGCGAACGCATCGTATATGCCCTCTCTGGACATTCCCGACTGCCAGTTCAGCCCCGAGATTGCTTTAGCCGGACAATAATCGACGCACTCGCGACAGTCGCCGCAGCGGGAAGTGTCCGTCGGCTTTGCCGTCTCGAATTCAGCATCGCAAAGCACAGTAGCCAGCCTGACCGCTGGGCCATAGTCTTCTGTGATCAACAGTGCCGATTTTCCTATCCAGCCCAGTCCCGACCTCAGGGCTACAGTCTTGTGCGGCAATTCGGTGGCGAGAGTCTCTGCGTCCAGATTCTCGGTAGTGGGCTGGATAGCCACGGCCCTGTGTCCGCGGCTCACCAGAAGATCGCATGCAATCGCCGACAAATGCATCAGCAACTC
>CP070675.1:1606678-1607936 GCA_020352215.1 Phycisphaerales bacterium | reverse complement strand
ACATGCAAAAAAGTTGAACTGATTTATTTGAAACGGCACTAGAATCCCTATTGCTATAAAAGATTTTTTTGAGGCATCAACGTTACGACTTATCAGCCAATGTTCGTAGTTTATCCGAACAGCCTTTCGGCTTCACGATGCATTATAATGGACAGCAACACAGCAAGTGTCGCTGTTCTGAGCACAAGTCGTCTACCAAGGTCCATCTGTGTTTCTTAATCAAGATCCCCGCTTGTATGGTGTAATGCCAAACGACCTTGTGTGTAAGGCTTTTGTGAAGGCCCCGCCTCCGCCTTACTTTGGAATCAGGGTGTCGCGTACGGACTCGATCCATTTCCTATTTTCGACATCGTGCAAGATATAATCGCTGTCAAACTGCCAATACGCCCTACTCCAGCTGCTTTTCTGCTTTCCGAGTGACAAGCTTGAGATAGCGCAGCCGCGACTCCATTGGCGTTTTGTCGTACACACCGAACTCGCCCCCGGAATCCTTCCTCTGCAAGGCTGACTCTGGCACCGCTGAGTTCAAACCCTCCGACGATGGCGCCGACGGCATGAGACTCGCATGTCTCCGGGACTTTGGGGCGAAAATAATGGAACACTGCAGCCACTCTTAACAGAATGCTTGCACTGCTGTGAAGAGTGTGGCATTATGTCAGAAGACTTGTGTCCAACAAATCCTGGGGCGCACGTATGTGAATGGAGTGATATCCAGTATGGATGGGCGATTGAATGTTATGTCGGCGATGATGCTTATTGTCGCTGTCCCCTTTAGTGTCTCGTTTGGGGAAGGCGCATATCAGGTCAAAGCGACTCATCCAAGGCTGTTCATCGAGGACGTACAAGAACTGGCGCAGCGGTGTGACGGTCCGCTCGCCAATGATTATGAGATCGTCAAGCAACGCGCAGACGCCGCCGTGCACAGAGGCGGCATTCAGTACATCACCAATGGCTGGTCTATTCCTGAGGATCTGATGAACTGCGGCATTGCGTACCTGGTCAAACGCCAAAGGGGCCGGGACGCCCGCCCGTATGCCGACGTGATTATCAGTCAATGGGGCGACGGCACTCTCATCTCAGACCGCCGGGGCAGTCATTTCGGCTACCACGCAATCGCCTATGATTGGATTTACGATGCCTTGACGCCTGAGCAGCGCGGGCGGTTTGGCGACGCCCTCGGTGGCTGGCTGCGGTTTTTTACTGGTGAGCCTCGAATCCTGCTCAAGTGGGGCCACTGGGAATACAACCAGACCTGGGG
>CP070675.1:1605314-1606578 GCA_020352215.1 Phycisphaerales bacterium | reverse complement strand
AGCGTATCCAGGCGGCGCTGGATTACGTTGCCTCTCTGCCGGCTGATCGCGCGGGCATCCGGGGTGCGGTCTTGCTGAAGCAGGGAAGGTATGCGGTCTCCGGTTGCCTCAGGATGGCCGCCTCGGGCGTCGTGTTGCGCGGTGACGGGATGGAGGCCGACGGCACTGTTCTCGTTGCCGCAGGCACAAGTCGACGAACGCTCATCCGAATCGTTGGTAAGAACGATCTGCAATATACTGGCGCGGAGCCTCAGCAAATCATCGACGAATACGTGCCGGTCGGCGCGCACGGCTTTCGTGTTGAGAACACGGCGGGGCTGAAGGTCGGCGATGAAGTACATATTGTTCGTCCGTGCACCCAGGTATGGATTGACCGGCTCGGGATGGATCGCTTCGGCGGGGGATTGAAAGGCGTTTTTGCCTGGAAGCCGGGCTCGCGCAACATTGTCTGGGACCGTGTCATTCGGTCTATAGCCGGTAACCGTGTGACCGTCGATGCTCCGATCACCACCGCCATTGAGGCTGCTTTTGGCGGTGGGTCACTGCGTCGCTACTCGTGGCCCGGCCGAATCCATTGTGTAGGCGTGGAGAACTTGCGCTGTGTCTCGCAGGTCGCTGTCGAGAATCCGAAGGACGAAGACCATTCGTGGATGGCCATCACGATGGAAAACGTTGAGAACGCGTGGGTGCGCCGATTGACAACGGTTCACTTTGCTGGTTCGGCCGTGGCTGTGTGGGAGAGCGGCAAATGGGTCACCATACAGGATTGCATATCACTGGCTCCCATCTCGGAACACGGCGGATACCGGCGGCACACGTTCTTTACCATGGGACAATTGAATTTGTTCCTGCGCTGTTGGTCCGAACACGGGCGCCACGATTTCTCCGTCGGTCACTGTGCGGCCGGGCCCAACGCTTTTGTGCAATGCGAGACGGCTTTGTCCATGAACGACAGCGGCCCCATTGAAAGCTGGGCTTCGGGAACGCTCTACGACAATGTCAAGATTGGCGGCAACGCGTTGAGGCTCTGCCATCGCGGCAGCAGGGGGCAAGGTATCGGATGGGCCGCTGCCAACAGTGTCCTCTGGCAATGCAGTGCTGCAATTATCGAGTGCGACAAGCCGCCCACCGCCTGGAACTGGGCGTTCGGCTGTTGGGGTGAATTTGAGGGAGACGGCTTCTGGAGCGAATCAAATTCCTTCGTCAAGCCGAGCAGCCTGTACGTCGCGCAATTGACCCAACGCCTGGGCGACGGAGCTGCAGA
>CP070675.1:1603925-1605214 GCA_020352215.1 Phycisphaerales bacterium | reverse complement strand
CAGATTGTAGTCCGCCTCCCAGCTCATGCCCCAGGTAATATAGCATAGCTCGGCATCCAGATGGCCGGCCTGCTCTGTTTCGATGAGCCAGTTCAAGGTGGGCTTGAGAATCGTGTCGTCCTTCAGGGATGGAAAGAGCGGCTCGCCGGGCAGGCCGAAACGCAATTGGCCTTTGATTTCGATAATCGGTAGTTCTTCATGGCCGCGCTGCTCGATGTATTCATCTTCGAATAAGAATGGGTCAACCCGTGCGTTGTCCCTGCGCGGGGCAATGCGCCCCCCTCGGATAATCTTGCCGCGCACCATCTCCGACTCTGTGATGAAGTTAATCTCCTGACCCTCATACAGAGACAGCAGCAGCTCGGCCGAGACCGGGTCGGCCCGGTAGTCTTGCTCCAGTATTCTGAAGGTGTGCTTGCCGGTCGGATCGCGCAACATCACCGACTGCGGTTCGGCCTTGGAGGTAATATTGGTGACGGTGACGTGATTTTCTCCCTTTGTTAGGGATAACTCTATCCAGTCTCTTACTACCGCGAAACCTTGATTGTAAATCGTCAATGAAGGCTCCGCAAACGTTGCCGTTACACTGGCGAACACTATGCAAGAAGCAATCCAATATCTTCTTTTCGATTTCATAAGATATGCCTTTCGCAGTTGGTTATTGAGTGTCAACGGATCGGTTGAAGGAAGCGGATACAGACAGGTCTTCCTACGGAGATTTTGTGGCCGGTGGGTTCGAGGGTGCCGGTCTTCTGGTCAATCCGAAAGACCACGACGCTGTCACTACCCTGATTGGCGACGAGACAGAATGTCCCGGTCGGATCGATGTTGAAGTTTTGCGGCGTCTTAACGTCAGCGGTTTCGTGCTCGACGAAGGTCAGCGTCCCTTTACCTTCGTCGATACGATAGACGGCAATGCTGTCATGTCCCCGGTTGGAGCCATAGAGAAATTTGCCACTCGGGTGCACGCGCACCTCGGCGCACGAGCTGGATCCATCAAAGCCGTCGGGAAGTGTCGTGATGGTCTGGGTTTCTTCCAGACCACCCGAAGCGGGCTCGTAACCGAACGCAGTGACAGTGCAACGCAGTTCGTTGATCACATAGGCGAACTTGCCGTTCGGATGGAACGCAAAGTGCCTCGGCCCCGAACCGGGCTTGAGCATGGCAAAGGCGGGATCATTGGCGACGATGGTTCCTTTTTGGGCATCGAGTTTGTAGATCATAATTTTATCGATTCCAAGGTCCGCCACGAAAGCAAAGCGATTGTCCGGGCTGACGTTGATCGAATG
>CP070675.1:1602530-1603825 GCA_020352215.1 Phycisphaerales bacterium | reverse complement strand
TCGATGTCGTCTTCTTGAAGCGATGGGTCGGAAACGCATACCGGATGAGCAACAAAGTGCTCGCGGCAATCTACATCCTCTACTCGGTGGGGGCGGCGGGTTTTTGCATGGGACTACCCATTCTGAACATCGGCCTGGGGATCGTAGCCGGGCTGTACATCGCCCGGAAGATGTACCATGACAAGAGCGACGAACAGCAGCGGAGTCACACTATCAGAAGGACTGCCGTGTTCTCGGCAAAGGTTATGGCGTTCGTGTGCAGCCTGATCGCGCTTTGGGCCGCTGTGGGCGGGATGATCGGAGCCGAAATAGTAACGCCGGTTCTATCCTTCACAATGACGGTGCCGGTATTCATCGCCATAGTACTCACCGGCGGGCTGTCCCTGGTGCTGCTGCAGTACTGGCTCACCGCAAAGGCGGCGCAGATCGCTTCAAGGCTGTGGCGATAATCGGCCGTGAATCTCAAGTTCGGCAGCGAAGGCACGCAGCGCAGTATTTGCCGTTGACAAAAGCAAACTAATGGGCAATAATCCCGCATCCGCAATCAGTTGTCGGGCCGGAGTGGCGGAACTGGCAGACGCGCGGGATTCAAAATCCCGTCCTGGCAACAGGGTGTGGGTTCGAGTCCCACCTCCGGCACTGGATTCGCGAGGGTGACTGTCAGAGAGTCTCTCTTGGGAGGGGATTGGTATGGCTGGCGTTAGCAGAAGCCTGGCGGTTTCGGTCCTGTGCCTGAGCGTATTGGCCAACGACGCTGTGGCCGGCAAGCTCGGCGCATTCGAAGCAGATGCGACTAAGGAAAGATCCAGTCACGGCCGCGACCGGGTCAGCCGCGATCCGTACGACGATTGGGACGACACATACCCGCACAGCGACCGTCGCTCAATGAGTGACCTATTCCTGAACGACATATTTCTCTTTTCACTGATCCAGCCCGGCCGCGCGAGCTGGGCCCGCGCCACAGACGATGCAACCAGATTGGCCAACCTCGACCTGGACGCCCGGGAACCCGGGGACCCGCTCATTCCCTTCGTGCGTTTCGATGCGGCGTACCAGGATGTCGAATCCGACGTGGAGGCCCTTGACTACCGCGTCCAGGTTGGGTACGGGCCGATCGGCTTCGAGCTGAATCACACGCGATATTGGGAGCAGGTGCCGTCGGATCGCCTCGACATATACCGGCTCTACGGGCTGTACCGCCTTTCCTTCGGCAATATGATCGAGGCGGATTTGGGCCTGGGCGCGATCATATTAGATGGTGACGAACGAAACACGGGCGTCTCGACCACCACACC
>CP070675.1:1601120-1602430 GCA_020352215.1 Phycisphaerales bacterium | reverse complement strand
GCACTGGGCCTTTGAAGGCGACACCGCCGACAGCTCCGGCAACGGGTACGATGGGGATCCGTGCGGCAGCCCAAGCTATGTGCTCGGCAGCTCCGGCCAGGGCAAGGCAATTAGTCTCGACCGCGGTGGGGACGTCATCACGCACAACTTAGTTCTGCCCTTGCAGATGGGCACGGTCACACACTGGCTCAAGCCCGACATGCTGGATCGGATGGTGGCTTATTATGAAGGCAGCGGTCCTGAAAATGGCTGGACCGCCGGCGATAACGACATTCTTGAAATACATTCAGGCATAAATGGCACCGACGGCCGGTGGTACTTCTGTTACCAAGATGGGCCGGGAGGGGGCTCGTCGGCAACAATCACAACAGCCGCCACTGCGCAGGCGGGCGTCTGGACTCACTTTGCCGCGACTTGGGATAGGTCGTCAGATCTGATCTTGTATGCCGACGGCGTTGAGATTGGCCGCACGGACCTTACCGGGGAGAACTTTCTGTCGAACGCAGGAGTCTATCATCTGATCGGCGGGCCGGGTGATCGCGACGCCGGGCGGGACTGGGACGGGGCGATCGACGACGTCCGGGTATACGATTATGCCCTGTCGCCGGATGAGATAGAGACCGTTATGGACGGCGGCTCCTTAGGCCAGCGCTACTACGCATTGACGTCACCCGCCAACGTCTACGACGCCGAGCCAACCAATTCAAAGCGCATAGATTTCAAGGACTATGCGCAACTGGCGGATATGTGGCTTGACGAGCAGTTGTGGCCGAGGTAGTTCGTAATAGGCCGTGACTGTAGACTGATTCAGTCGACCATCTTGGGGGCTTTGCTGGCCAGGGCGGGTGACGGTGCAGTTCAAGCCCCATTGCATGCGCGGGTATAAGCGCTCCCGAAGCTCAGGTTGTTTCTGTGCGATTGCGGTAGTCATGCGCACGCCTTATAATCTGCACAAGCCTTGATTATTCTTTGCATGAGGAGTCTGCTATGAGAAGGATAATGAGTTCCCGGGTCTTCTTGGCCGTGATAGTCGTTGTGCTGGGCCTTTCTGCGAATGTCATGTCGCGACAATCAGCCGGCGATTCCACTGTAGGCGAGATTGTCAAGCTGGACGGACGCCTGGATGCACTAATTGAGCCTGGGGTGAAGATCGAGCTTCTTGCCACAGGCTTTGAATGGTCGGAAGGGCCACTATGGATTCAGGACCCCGGTGGCGGTTATCTCTTGTTCTCCGATATCCCCCGCAACTCGGTCATGAAGTGGAAAGAGGGTGGCCGGGTCAGCGTGTTCATGAAGCCTTCCGGCTATAC
>CP070675.1:1599692-1601020 GCA_020352215.1 Phycisphaerales bacterium | reverse complement strand
TGCCGAAGGTCAGCAGCAAGCTCAAGCCGGGCATTATTGGTTCACTGGGTGTACGTCGCGACAAGAAGAGCATCAAGGCCATCGCGAAGCTTCTCGGCGACTCCGATATCCAGGTCGCCTGGGCTGCAGCCCAATCGCTCGGTCTGATCGGCACGCCGCCTGCGGCCAAGGAACTGACCCGGTTCGCCAAGAGAGCGCCTGCCAATATGAAGATGCCCGTAGCCGACGCGTGCCTGGTTTGTGCCGAGCAGTTGCTGGCCGACGGTGAGAAGTCCGAGGCAGTAGCTCTGTACAAAGAGCTCAACAGCGATGACCAGCCCGCGCACGTCAAGATTGCCGCCATGAAAGGTATGCTGACCGCCGGGACTAAGAAGTAAAGCGGCACAACAAGCAAACAGATGGTCCAAAGAAAGAGCCTGCACCGCCACAAGGTCGGTGTGGACCTTTCAACGAAAGACGCAATCAAGAAGACCCAGAATATATGACACTTGAGGGCGAGGTCGAAGCCGCGTGGGGTACAGAGAATAATCCAGGCCCAGGCCCGGTGGGTTCAGGATGCTGGCGTTGAAATCTTCGTCCGAGATGGGGTAGAGAGAGGAAGCATTGCGGCCGATCTGTCTGGGGACATAGGTTAGATTCCCCCACCATGACGCGCAGGTGGTACGCGGTGCACTGTCCTTGCCAGCGCCGTATCTTGTCAGCATCGGAAGACCAATAGACAGCCGATCCGGCTGTCAGCCGTATTACCCAAGGGTAAACAGGTAGAGTCGAGAGGTGGCGCGGTGGTTTAGGCCGAAGTTTGTTTTCCCTGTTGTCTCACCCTTTCGTCTGCGAGTGTCACACGATCTCGGCCTTCCCTGTGGCCGTGCTCATATCCGAATGCCAAAGAGATCTACCGTCCGCAGAGCTCTTGCGCCGGCTTGTCACAACGCAGCCAGTTGGACATGACGATAGCAAGGTCAAGAAAATCGACCTCGCAGTCACCATTTGCGTCACCGGGCGGCGGGTCGGTGCACACAAGCTGGTCAATCTCATCGGCTGACAGGGCGTAGTCGTAGATGCGGACGTCGTCAAGAGCACCGTTAAAACTGGGAAAGTCGGGAGGGCCGCCCGCTCTACAAGAGCCTAACACCAGCGCAGCTTCGCCGTCGGAGCCGAATGAGAAAGAGTGGGAACTCCTCTGCACACCGTCGAGGTGGAGCGCGCAACTGCTCCCGTCGAACGTGACCGCTATATGGACCCACTCATGCAGCGGCAAGGCTGCCTCGGGAGTCTCCACCCAAGTGCCCGCAAGGCCGAAGAAGAGCGTGCCGTTGACCTTATGGGCC
>CP070675.1:1598254-1599592 GCA_020352215.1 Phycisphaerales bacterium | reverse complement strand
GGGTCCTCCGGATCGGTCACGCGGTCGTTGTCTATCAGCTCCATTGTCTGATACCCGTTCAGATAATGGATCAGGTGATTGCCCTGAGCGATGATGTGGTACTCGTTCCAGTCCTTTTCCTTGTAATAGCCGGCCTTGACCAGCTCGTCCTTATCTTCGACGTGCCCGACCACCTCTTTGTTGCCTTGCCCATCAATGACCATGATGTCTCCGACGTTGACCAGCCACCCTCGGCCGGCCTCATGGTACAGGAAGCCAACCTTGCCCGGCGCATTCTCGACCTCGGCCTGATAGCCGGAAATCCGCCACTTGTCGAACTCCTTGCTGCGGTACTGCACACCGGAGTTGCCGTTATGGATGCGGAACTTGAGCTTGAGCTCGCAGTCCTTGAGCTTGCCGTCGCGCCAGATGCAGAAGGTGTTGCCGCGTGCCGGATTCTCCAGCGTGGTCTGGCCCCGGATTGCGCCGTCCTTTGCAGACCACAGTTTTTGATCGCCATCCCAGCCGGTCAGATCCTTGCCGTTGAATATCCACTTCCACTCGCTCTGTCCCAGCTCACCGGCCATCCTGCCGAAAAAGGAAAAACACCCGGCAATCTCAGGCATGGAATTGAGCCAATTATGCTCATACTCGACCGAAAACACGCCTTTGAAGTTCTGGCTGCTCAACTCGGCCAAAATGGCCTCCGCATTTGCCTGGCCGGTCCCCCAAATGACATCATGTGCGCTGCGGTTGCCGAATTCGTTCAAGTCCTTGAAATGGGAGCTGATTATACGACCCTTGAGCTTCTTCACCGCCTCGACAGGATTGACACCCGAGCGCATCCAGTGTCCCGTGTCGGCGCACGAACCGATCCGCTTGCTACGACCTTCACACACCTTCAGCACCGTATCAGGATTCCAGTAAGGTGAAGGCTTGGGATGATTGTGAATCGCCACGTTGATCTTGTACTCTTCGCACAGCCTTTCGATCAGATCGAACGCATCCTCGGGCGGTTCCGATACTATCGTCTCAATTCCCATCTCTCTGGCGAAGTTGAACACCTTGCGGCACTCCTGCTCGTCATTCGGCAGGGCGACGACGCCGTAATTGACGAGCTTGACGCCCGCATCCTGCAGCTTGATTTTCACATCCTTCATTAGCGCCGACGACATATTGTGGTCGAACTTGGCATCCGGTTCTTCCTTGCTGAGCCGTTGACCGGGATAGGCCTCGATATAGCCCATGCCAAGTGCCTTGGTCTTGTCCACAGCCTCGAAGAATGAAAAGCGATTGAAGCTGTAGGCCTGCATCCCAAGCTTCCAGTTCTCTTCGCCCGCGCCGGCCACGCCTACTATC
>CP070675.1:1596788-1598154 GCA_020352215.1 Phycisphaerales bacterium | reverse complement strand
GGATGGTACCGATCTGCGGCACGTGATCAAGGCGGGCGAGCTTAGCCCCGATGAAGCACTCTTGATCGTGCCCCAGATCTGTGAGGCCCTTCACTTCGCTCATGAGGAAGGCATCGTCCACCGCGACATCAAGCCGGAAAACGTCCTGCTGGACAAGAAAGGCCGGGTGAAGATTGCCGACTTTGGCCTGGCCCGGCTCTTGGATAGGCCGAGTGCAGTATACACGCTGACGCATCCCGCGCAGAGGATGGGCACGCCACACTACATGGCGCCGGAGCAAATCGAGCATCCGCACGAAGTTGACCACCGCGCAGACATCTATTCACTCGGCGTTGTCTTCTATGAAATGCTCACGGGCGAGCTGCCGATAGGGCGATTTGCACCGCCCTCGCAGAAGGTGCAGGTGGATGTGCGTCTCGACCAGGTAGTGCTTCACACTCTGGAGAAAGAACCCGAGCGTCGCTATCAGCATGTCAGTGAGATCAAGACCGATGTGGAGGCCATCTCTTCGGGCGGCGAGCCCGCGCCGCTACCTGTGGCGGTCGACACTGCAGCAGAAGCGGTTCGGGGGCGCCTCCGCGTACCAGCCATAGGTTTGATAATAAGCGGTATCGTTAACATCCTGGCCCTCGCACTGGTAGTGGTGCTGTGGCTCATGCCGGAACAGGTGCAGACACCCGGAAGACCGGGCGTGTTGGTGGTGGCTGTCCAGGCGACGGCGACCATCGTCGGCGTGGTTATCATCCTGGGCGGATGGCATATGATCAGGCTGCGCTCTCACGGCTGGGCGGTGGCCGGTAGCGTCTTGGCACTACTACCCCTCTCGGCTGGATTTCTGCTCGGAATACCTATGGGGATATGGGCCCTCGTTCTGCTAAACCGCCCGGAAGTACAACGGGCCTTTGCAAGCAAGGAGAAGTCGGAACTGGCATGGGCCAAGAGCCGGCGAGGCACGTCCCCGGGAACACTCTTTGGGATCCCAATACGGGAGCATTTCAAGATAGTGGCAATTATCAGAATAGGATGGGGCATCTTGGGGCTAGTTATTGCGGTGACGCTGTTCGGGGTGTTTGCCGGGACAGGTATCGGCACGGGAGACAGTAAGGCCATGGCTATTCTGTTGGCGTCTGGAGGTGCGATCGCTCTCTTTCCTCTGGTCTTATCGGTGCCGGACGTCATCGCCGGAGTGGGACTCCTGAGGCGCAGACGCTGGGCCAAAATTCTCGCGCTGATCATGGGCGTACTGGATTTGCCTTTCATCCCCATCGGAACTGCGACAGGCATTTATACAATCTACGTCTTGATGAGAGAGGAGACGACCGAACTGTTTACGCCGGCGTTAGCAGAGAAGGAAAGTGAGCCAGAC
>CP070675.1:1595316-1596688 GCA_020352215.1 Phycisphaerales bacterium | reverse complement strand
GTGGGTAGAACCTGCAAAGCGCTGGCCACCCTCAAAGTGTACGCGATCGCCGGGCCCAAAGTCGGTGTCATTGACCTTTGCGATGCTCCGCCAAGGCTCGCTCAGGGTCCCCGGATTCGAATCGCTGCCCGCCGGGCTAACATAGTAGTCCCTTGAATAGGCCTGCGTTGGGCTCAATGCCTGTGGCAGGAGGCAACACAGCAATAGCAGCAGACGTTTTCGTGTCACAATCTGTTCCTGTATCATTACCGTCGATTCAATCGATATCGAATTGCCGCAGCGACTTGCGGATCTCTGCAGCGCTGTCGAAAATCTCCTCCCTGGTGATGCCCGCTTCATAATACATGGCAAATATATTCTCGTCCGGTGTTTCCGGAGGCACAGTGTGGGATGCGGCAAGAATGTAACCGCCACCATCGGCGGTCATTCCCTTTAGCAATTCCGCCGTCGCTTTGCGTACCTGATCGGCTGTTCCATTCGGCAAAACCCCCTGCGTGTCCACCCCACCCATGAAGACAAGGTCTTTGCCAAATTCCCTCTTCAACTCCAGCGGGTGCATGCCGGGGCAGTTGCACTGAATAGGATTCAGTATGTCTACACCGATCTCGATCAGGTCCGCGATGATCGGCCGGATAGCGCCACAGGAATGGAACGCCACGTAAACATTGTGTCTCTCGCCCACGTCAGCGTTCTGCTTCAACAAAGGTTTTACCATCTGTCGCCAGGTGTCCGGGCTCAGCAGCATAGAGTCCTGACCGCCAACATCGTCGCCCAGCCAGAGCCAATCGAGGTCAAACCGCCGGCAGGCCGTCTCCGACAGCTCTATCGAGAATTCCGCGCTGCGCTTCAGCATTGCCCTGGTCAGGTCCGGCTTCAGTAGCATCTCCATCAACGTCGTCTCCATGCCGCGCAAACGCCAGTACATCTCGAAGACGCAGGGCGAGACGTCGCAGCCCACAAAATAGTCGTCCTTGAATCTCATTACCGCGTCCATCATCTCCACAAGGCAGTCAATCCGGCCAAACGGAAACTCGTACTGCAAAACCTGTTCTTCGCCGGCTTCAGCCAGAGGGTATTTGGATATTTGGTTGAAGCCGTCGATACGAGTCCACTCGATTCCCCAGTCGTCCACGTGTGACTGCCCATCTCGCTCATGCACTATTGCCTCCATTGCGTGATTGTTACTCACCCACGTCTGGCGGATATCATCGCCCATGGCGATGGGGACATACTCGGCGGGAATCTCCAGCAGCTGCCCCAGCCTTTTTGCAGTTTGCGGGTGATACCACATGAAGATGGGAACGCGGTCCGTCGGCTTTCGTTGTAGCGCGAGATACACACGCTCTCTTGAGGTCATGGCCGATTTACTCCA
>CP070675.1:1593835-1595216 GCA_020352215.1 Phycisphaerales bacterium | reverse complement strand
TTGTCATCTCTGAAACCGTGCCGGTTGTCAAGGTTCTGTTGTCTGTGATCTACATTCATCCACTCCAGGCCTATCTGAACAACGCTGTTGCGGTCTCGCCGGGTATATGTCGCGCTCGTTTCGTCGCAGTCATCTCTTCGCCGTCATAGCGGCATGAGTATCTTCCGGGGACGTGTCGCATTCATTGCGCGAGCCTCAAAGGACTCATGACAACATCGCGCTTACGCCCCCGTTGACGAAACCTCCAATAAACCACGTTCGCGATAAACCTCACCTTTGGTCAGTACCCAATACGTCGCCTCCGCCAAATGACGCCCAACCGCACCGATCGCCTTGGCGTGATTCTTGCGATGCCGAATCCGCTTGTACAACCGGCTCACATGCCGGCTAGGAAAACGTTCGTGATTCACCGCCACCGAATTGCCCGCCTCACTGAACGCCCACTTCAAGTAGTGATTCGTATCGGGCCGAAGCCGACCATAACGAACCCTGCCTCCGCTGCAATGGACCCGGGGCGTAACGCCACAATACGAGGCAAACCGCTCGGCACTGCCGAAACGGCCGATATCTCCCGTCTCCTGCAATATCACCACCGCCAATATAAAACCAACACCCGGCATCGTCCTAAGCAGCTCGACCTGATCGGTCTGCTCGAACAGCGCCTTCATACGAGCCTCTATCGCGTTGATCTTCTGCTCGGTCTGATCAAGTTGCTCTAAGAGAAGTCCTGTCACATAGTGGCTCTGAGAAGGCAACTGTGCAAGGGCACAATGTAGTCGCTGTCTGCCTTTTCTGCCGAATATGTCGCTGATTTCTGTGAACTCGTCCTGCAAACCGTATTTGTCCAGAACCGAATGTATCCGATTCTTGAGTCTCGTCCGTTCTCTGCCAAAGACCATCCGAGTCCGAGGCAACTCCCGCTTATCGCGTAGATCGCCGGGCGGAATCCATACCGTCGGCAGCGTACCGACACGCTGGAGCTTGTTGAGCCCTTTCGCATCCAACTTGTCTGTCTTATTGATACTGCCCAACATCAGCTTAGCCTTCCTGGCGTGAACCAGTCGCGGCTGCATCCCCGCCTGCTCGATCTCATCGATGATCCAGTACCAGTTGCCTATCGTCTCGACCGCCACAGCAGAGCCCGACTCATGCTGTGAGAGAAAGTGTGCGATACTACCGCGTCGATGTTCGATCCGGGATTCCCGAGCATCCCTGCCATTTTCGTCTTCTACCCGTGCGAAGGTATACCGTTTGTGACTGTCGAATGCTATAATGCTCATAGCGTGCCTCCTTTCGACGGCTCCAAGCCGTCTTAGACTAATCTCTGGTGCGCCATTCTACCGCACCGCGAGGCACGCTTTCATATAATCATTGCGAGGAG
>CP070675.1:1592353-1593735 GCA_020352215.1 Phycisphaerales bacterium | reverse complement strand
TTGGGTGAATTATGCAAAACAAAGCCAATTTTCTGTGCGCCGAAATGAGCGCAAACGCGGTCCTAACAAAGGATTACGACAGGAAATGGGCCTTGTCCGGCCGGAAGAAACAAAGCCAAACAAACCCAATTTCACCCGTCGCCCCCTTGTTGGAACGACTTGATGCGGCTGCGAACGGCGAGGAGAGATGCGGGCTGAGGCCGATTTTGGCCAAAAAATGGTTTGACACGCCGGCCGAATTCGGTACAATCCGTCGTTTCTTGTGACGAAAGAGAGAGTCTATGAAGAGCTTTATGGCAAAGAACAGTCAGGTCGAGCAGAAATGGCTGCTCGTGGACGCCGACGGGGCCATCTTGGGCCGCATGGCGGCGAAGATTGCGCCCATCCTGATGGGCAAGAGTAAGCCCGAATATACACCCCACGTGGACGTGGGTGACCACGTGATTGTGGTCAACGCAGACAAGCTCCAGGTCAGCGGCAGAAAGGCCGAGCAGAAGCAGTACGACTATTACACGCGGCATCCCGGCGGCCACAAATACGTCAGTTTCGCCGATATGATGGAAAGAAAGCCCGAGAGAGTTGTCGAGCTGGCGGTGAGGCGTATGCTTCCCAAGAACCGACTCGGCAGAAAGATGTTGAAGAAACTGAAGGTCTATCGCGGCCCGGATCATCAGCATCAAGCCCAAAGGCCGGAGAAGATAGAGTTGTTCTGATTAGGAACCGAAGATCATGGCAGAGACCGAGACCAATGACTCCAAGACGCAGGTGAGCGAGCAGACAGAACAGGCTCAGCCGAAGCCGGCGCCGCAGCCAAAAAGCGACCCCAAGGGCGGTTACTGGTGGGGCACCGGCAGAAGGAAAAGCTCTGTAGCACGCGTCCGAATCAGACCGGGCAGTGGCAAACTCGTAATCAACAAGAAGCAGATCGAAGAGTACTTCCGCCGCGAGCAGGACCGCAAGGCCGTGGTGGCACCCCTCAAGGCCGTCGATGCCGAGAACTTCTTTGATGTCTTCATCAATGTCAAGGGTGGCGGGACAACGGGCCAAGCCGGCGCGTCGCTACTGGGGGTCGCCAGGGCACTGAAGACCTTCGACGAGAGCTACCTGCACGTGCTTCGCGAAGGTGGCCATCTGACTCGTGACCCCAGGATGGTGGAAAGAAAGAAGCCGGGCCAACGAGGAGCAAGAAGGAGGTTCCAGTTCTCGAAGCGCTGATTTGAAATTGCACTTCCGGATTATTACAATAGCCGCCGAGAGATATTCTTCGCGGCTATTTTTTGTTGTTGGAAGGAGAAACTATGATACGCGTGGCCATAATCGGAGCAAGCGGGTACACGGGCGCAGAGGCGATACGGATACTGCTGCGGCACAGCGAGGCGGAA
>CP070675.1:1590850-1592253 GCA_020352215.1 Phycisphaerales bacterium | reverse complement strand
CTGCAAATGCAGGTACGTTGCCAAGACAAATTCAGCGTATTCCTCAGGATTGTCATGCATGTAGATTCCACCACCGGTAATCTGCCCCGTAAACGCAACATAGTTCAAATTCACGTAGAGCTTTTCGCCTTTGGCCTCCAGCAACTTTCTGAGAGGCATAATAACAGTGTCTATCTGATGGTCTATTTCGGAGAAATGAAATCCTGCCCAATTGATACTGCACGGATCACTGTTGTCGTTGACTGTTGCATACCGGCGGCTTCTCCAGGTTGGATAATCTATGATTCCGGCCTGGTAGTCCGACCAGTTTGGGTTGTCATTTTCTACTCCGCTGCGAATCTCCAAACGAACGCGGTCGATACCAATCTCGTTCACAACAAGATCGTATACAGTATCTTTGTAGTAAGGAAAGGCCAGGTCACTGGGTTCTGCAATCCAGGCTGTGGCTTCCCAGCCGGTGATAGTTTGGTGCTTAACAGTGGGATCGAGCGTGATTCTCACCTCTGCTGCGGCGGCAGAAGTGCATGTCAGTAGTGCCATAATCCAAATGGCTCTATTTACCATCACTCGTCTCCTTTCTCCTTGACTGCTCTCTAACGCCAAAGCAGAAGTTCTTTCACGCCTCGCCATTGTGTTTTAGCTATTGACCAAAGCTCTCAGTGTGTCAGCGCACGGCCATAGATTCAAATATCGTCGATCAGGCCAGACCTGAAGATACTCGAGGCAAGCATTTTATCGGCGCCTAAATGAAGGTCGCCAAACACTGCACTGAACCTCATCTTTACTATTGTATCATATTTGCCATAGAAATGCTACTGCCCTGGTCTTGAAGGCTGGATGGTTCAACTCCCTGAAGGTGCCGTAAGAAGAATTCATGCATTCGGCGACGTCCGTACGAGCCCCCGCTGCCGTGTCCGGCTCCGGGGATGACAAGCAATTCAAAATCTTTGTCTGCTTTGATCAGTGCATCAACAAATCGCATAGTTGATTCGGGGGGAACATTGGTGTCCATCTCTCCAACAATCAGCATCAAATGACCCTGCAGCCGATGGGCATTGTCGATATTGGAGCACTCTGAGTACTGCGGGCCGACCGGATAACCCATCCACTGCTCATTCCAAGACGCCTTATCCATACGGTTGTCATGACAACCACACGAGGCTACAGCAGCCTTATAAAATTCCGGATGGAACAGGACGGCGCCAGCGGCATTTTGTCCCCCAGCGGAATTACCGTAGACACCCAGGCGGCTAATGTCATAATAGGGATACTTCTTCGCTACGGCTTGATGCCACAGGATGCGATCCGGAAAACCGGCGTCCTTAAGGTTCTTCCAGCACACATCATGAAAGGCCTTGGACCGATGTGCCGTTCCCATGCCATCTATTTGCACGACGATAAAA
>CP070675.1:1589331-1590750 GCA_020352215.1 Phycisphaerales bacterium | reverse complement strand
GGATTCAAAGGGCATCGAGGTTCGCATCCGAAAATTAAGGTGAGATACGCCGGCGCGGCAGGACTCAGCAACGACAGTGTCCACCAACCTTGCTCATCCTCGCAGCTGGTCCGCATTGTCGTCCACTCGCCGCGTTCGGCGAGTCCGGACTTATTGTTGCGGTCTCTGCTGCTGGCTCAGAATTTGCACTTGCTTTTGAATCGGCCAGGTCGCGAAGCCCAGTACAAAGGCCATGATGATATCTGCTATGGGCACCAGCATCAGCAGGCCAAGGGCCCAGCAGTAGCCTGCCTTGGAAAATATCTTGCAGCAGATCAGCGCCTTTATGGCCATCGCCGTCAGGGTGAAGAGAATGACGAACAACACAACCACTGGTACCAAGGCCGCATCCGGATTTGAGTGTGCAACTGTGAGTGGTTCCATGTTTCTTACCTTTCGATTTCTTCAGCGAATTCCGCCGAAGGCCCTCAGATTATTGCCAAAGCTACTTATTGCCAAAGCCGGGTGCTTCGGTTTGCCGGTCGGCATTAGCAGCTACAAGTTTTCACATCCTGCGTTACCAACACAGACGTCTGAGACCTAAGAAAAGTCAAAATCGGTTCTAAAATATCGCTCTCACCGGCCAAATAGCTGACAATTTTTGGTGTTTGCCCCGGAATCATTTGATTTCTTCCGGTGCAAGCCACGTCTGTATCTATGAAGATGCTGGAATCTTCTACGACGGACTCTTAACGGTTGGCAAATAGTCTGTATTATATAGCCGACGAAGACAGGTGCATGGTCACACGAATTTGAAAGGCATTTTTCCATGGAAGAGACGATCAAACCGGACAGAAAGTTGTTCACAAAGACGATCTGGGTTCTTGCGACAATATCTGCCTTCATTTTTGCAGCCGTCTTGATCATAACTCTGATCATACTCGTCGCTGGCGGCGAGCCCGAGGCCCTGCTGGTCCTGTGGCTGCTTGCAGGCCTCGCTGCTGTGGCTGTGTGGTTCATAGCCTGTCCAATTGCATGGCTATGGATAAAGAATCTTTCTTATTTCATCCTGGACGACCGCGTCACCATTCAAAAAGGTATTCTCACAAAGACTCAGCAGAATATTCCCTATCGCTCCGTCACCGACTTCATATTGCAGCGTACTCTGTATGACCGGATCTTGGGCATAGGCTCCATCAAGATACAGACTGCAGGTCAGTCACAGACTCCTGGCGGCTACGAAGGGAGCATGGCGGGTCTCGTTGACTATGAACGACTGCACGGCCAACTGAAGGAGAAGCTGCGATCACTACATCCGGTCTCCGAGTCCCTGACGACAGCCGAGCCTGTCCGAACATCCACGGCCCAGCTGTTGGAACAGATACTGCAAGAACTGAAGGCGATTAGAAGCAATACCGAGAAATAGACGACCTGGATTCA
>CP070675.1:1587783-1589231 GCA_020352215.1 Phycisphaerales bacterium | reverse complement strand
GAAGTCGGCGGCCCAACTTACGAAGAAGGCTTCTATGGCCAGGCAATCAGGTGCGACGGCGCCGACGATCGCATCGAAGTGCCGCATTCGCCCGACCTCTCTTTTGGGTCTTCAACGAGCTACTCAGTTGCAGCCTGGGTTAATGTCACGACCCTGCCTGGCCGGTGGGCCGGCGTTGTCACTAAGGGCCGGGATATCAGTCCCTGGTACGGCATCTGGATCAATCCGAGCAACCAATGGGTGTTTGGCCATGATGGTGACAATCAAGCGGGCAGTGGTGTGGAGGCGGGAGTCTGGCATCACATAGCAATGGTCTACGATAATGGTTCCAAGAGAATATACATCGATGGAGAGCTGGATTCCCAGACATCGGCCGTCATGAGCGGCGACAGCAACGGGGACCTGTGGATCGGTGCAGCCAAAGGCATTAGTGAATTCTGCCCGGCTCTAATTGACGATGTCATGGTGTTCAACCACGCATTGTCACCGGCGGAGATAAGGGAGATGGTTCCGCCACAACTAAAAGCCTATGACCCGAGCCCGGCCGACGGTGCCGTGGGTGTGGATACACCGTTGCTTCAGTGGCTGGGCGGTGATACGGCGTTATTCCATCTGCTGTATTTCGGCGCAGATCCCGACAACCTGACCTTCATAGGTGAGCAGGGTTGGCTGGTGTACTGGCACACACCCGGTCTTGTTGCGGGGACGACGTACTACTGGCGGGTCGATGAGAAGGAGGCCGACGGCACCATACATGAGGGCGATCTCTGGAGCTTCACCGCCACACCCTTGGCCGCTTGGGGCCCCGATCCAAGCGACGGGGCGAAATGGATAGACGTCGAGGCCGATCTCTCCTGGAGCAAAGGCTTCGGCGCCGAATCACACGATGTCTATTTTGGCACCGACGAAAGTGCAGTGGCGAGCCGTGATCCCAGCGTGTTTATTGTCAACCAACCCGCCGCAACCTTTGAGCCGGGCACTCTCGCCCAGGGCACTACCTACTACTGGGCGATCGACGAGCTGGATGCCACCGCGACGCATCCGGGCGATGTCTGGAAGTTCACAACGATGCCCGTGATACCTGTTGCTGATCCAAATCTCGTCTGCTGGTGGAAGCTTGATGAAGGCGCCGGCGCAGCCGTCGTCGATTACTCCGGCTATGGCCATCATGGCAGCTTCCGTGGGGATCCGGAGTGGGCGGCCGGCTATGACGGCGGCGGTCTGGACTTGGATGGACTTGGTGACTACGTTGACTTTGGCAATCCGCCGGACTTACCCTCCGGCACCGCGGCCCGCAGTATGTGTGGATGGGCCAAGACCGATACCATTGCCGGCGGCTGGCGCTGGATAGCAGCTTATGGTACGGGTGCCATCAGTTCGGCTATGTTCATCGGCATGAACGACGCCGATCTCTATGGCGGAGGCTACGGCGACGATATCTTGCGGGC
>CP070675.1:1586177-1587683 GCA_020352215.1 Phycisphaerales bacterium | reverse complement strand
CTGTCGTTCGGCCTCGAAACGGGCGATGACCTGCTTTGTGTCCATGCCCAACTTGATGATCTTCAAGGCCACCTTGCGGCGAATAGGCTCGGCCTGCTCAGCCATATAGACAACGGCCATGCCGCCCTCGCCGATCTTCTCAAGCAGCTTGTACCGGCCGATGACCGTGCCGGGCCCCTCCGCCACAGGCGAATCCTCCAGGCTGACACTAGAGTCCAGGGCCGGGACGGCTAAGAAGTTGTCCTCCACATCGTGGGCCCCGAGCAGGGCCTGGACACGAGCGAGGAGATCCGCATCATTCCGACAAGCTGTCTTCAGATAGGCCGCACGCTCAGCTAGGGGCTTCGAGACGGCGACATAGTAGATTGCCTCTTCATCTTTTTGGTCGGCACGCATGAGCTGCTCCCAAAAGTACTGCTCCAATATACAATGCGCAAACTGGAGGTCGATTCCCTCAGCAAAAAGACCAAATCTGGGCAGAAACCTGGTTTCAGCGCTCGGTTCTCTCGCCCGGGTGCCCGATCTCCAAGCGCAGCCAAGAGCGGGCGTAGTCCCAATACCTCTCGGCTGTGGCCTCGGATATGCCCAAGACCTTGGCGGCCTGCGCCGCAGTCAAACCGGCGAAATATCGAAGCTTGACCAGGTCAACCTTGATCTCGTCCATTCTTGAGAGCTTCTCGAGCGCTTCATCCAGGGCAAGCAGGTCGTCGGGGTGTGAATCGCTCTGCTCGGTTGGGACTGCGTCGTCGAGATCGACTCTCCGGTGACCACCGCCGCGCTTGAGACTCTTCTTGCGTCGCGCGTTGTCGATAAGAATCCGCCGCATGGCTTCGGCCGCGGCCTTAAAGAAGTGAGCCCGGCTCCTCCAATCCTCGACCTCTGCCCCTACCAGGCGGATATAGGCTTCGTGAACCAACGCCGTCGCTTGCAGTGTCTGGCCCGGCGGTTCGTGGGAAAGCCTCTGAGCAGCGAGAAGACGCAATTCCTCATAGACCAGCGGCAGCAGCTCATCCGCTGCGTGGGCGTCCCCTTGTTCAATGGCGTCCAAGATGCGAGTGACATCGCTCATGCTACAGCCTACGATTGGGGCCCCTATAGGGCGATCCATGGCCGGGCTTAGCTCCAGAGTCGGTCGTGAGAGTCGTCCGCATCCCACTCGTCGGTCGGCTCGAAACAGCCCTCGCCTCGTTTGAGATGCTGCTTCACAACGTCGAGGTTGAGATCGACCCCGAGGCCGGGCGCCTCGGGGACGCGGGCGAAGCCCCGCCGGTTGAGCGGCTTGTCTATCCCCGTTACCAGGTCCTCCCACCAGGACACGTCCACGCCGTGATGCTCGAGGGCCACGAAGTTCTCGGTAGCCGCGGCGCAGTGCACGTTGGCCATGAACGATATGGGTGATCCGGCAAAGTGCATAGCCATTGCGATTCCGTGCTGTTCGGCATAGTCGCCGATCTTCTTGGTTTCCAGGATACCGCCGGCGGTGGCGAGATCGGGGTGCACCATATC
>CP070675.1:1584570-1586077 GCA_020352215.1 Phycisphaerales bacterium | reverse complement strand
AGCTACAGTGAGATCCGTGAGATTGTGCAGGGTCCGTGCACTGAACCGCCGCCGGGTGACGCAAACGGCGACTGCATATTTGACTGCGCCGACCTTGACATACTCTTCGAGAACTGGCTCACCTGCACTTTGCCCGTCCCGGAGCTCTGCGGGCCAGGCGCACCCGAACCACCCACGCCTCCGAGGAGATGATGGTGTAATCCGGTGCTGCAAGGGCCGGGGTTTGAGAGCCACGGGTCACGGGCGGTAGGCGCCTTTTACCCGGTGGAACGTGATATCTTGGTGTTATGTTACACATAATTCAATGACATCATCGTTGGAGCTATCACACAGGAGCAGTAGTAACTCTGGAAAGGGTAATGACGTGAAGAAGACAAGAATATTAGCAATATGGCTTTCTGTTCTGAGCCTGGCCGGCAGCACCTCAGTCCGCACCGTACACGCACGGTGGAATGGCTGGCTGGACATACCTGATAGGGAACCGCCTATGGCCCAAGATGATGCTTACACTACCAAGCAGGACACGCCACTGTATGTGCCTGCTCCCGGCGTCCTGGCTAACGATAGGGACCCGCAGGGTATCGGGCTGATGGCGTTCCTGGCCACTGGTCCATCGCATGGCACGGTGATGTTGAAGGGGGATGGTTCTTTCACCTATACCCCGCACGCCGGCTTCGCCGGCACCGATACGTTCGTGTATTGGGCCGACAACCTCCAAGGTCAAATCGAGTCTGCTACCGTAACCATCAAGGTGCTCCCGCCGACGGACCTTTACGACGATGGCGAAGATTACTGCGGCTTTGAGCCGCGAACCGTGGGCGGAGGAGATCAATTTGAGCTTTGGTGTGACGTACGAAACGGCGGTCCTGGTGATTCAGGTGAGTTCAGTGTGGAATTCTTCGCTTCAATAGATACACACATAGGTTCTACCGACCATTACATTGGCCGAGAAAGCATGTGGTCAATAGCCGCAGGCGACTACGCTACTTGCCGGTGGCGTGGAAGTTTCCCCACAGATATTCCTGCCGGCACATACTGGGTAGGATGGGTTATAGATGCCGACGATGAGGTACAAGAGACCGACGAGCACAACAATACGGCGTATAAACACGGGTATCAACTGACAGTCGGAACAAGCCGTGTCGGTGGGCCCGTGGCGCACTGGAAGTTGGACGAATCGAGCGGCTCCACCGCCTATGACAGCGCCGGCCACAACCACGGCACCACTGACGGCGGCCCCGTCTGGCTACCGGCCGGCGGCATGATGGACGGCGCACTGTCGTTCGACGGGGTGGATGATTATGTGGGTTTGCCCATCGGCTCAGTGATCAATTCACTTACGAACTGCACGTTCGCGACATGGGTCGATTTTGCCAATACCGGCGGCCCCTGGCAGCGGATATTCGACTTCGGAAACAACACCACCTCTTACATGTTTCTTACGCCTCGCCTGAGCACGGCCGGCGAGATGCGTTTCGGAATTACTGTTGCCGGCGGCGGCAGTCCG
>CP070675.1:1582953-1584470 GCA_020352215.1 Phycisphaerales bacterium | reverse complement strand
GCTTGAACCGGGTCAACTCCTGACCGGCACATAGGCTCAAGCCCCGCGCATTGTCCCGCCTGAACTCCGCCGCCCACTGTCCCGGCCAGCCGACCGCCGAAATGAGCCCTTCGCCGGACCATTCAAGGTTGAAGTAAGCCCAGTCTGCGTTCGTCGGTCGCCCGCCCGCACCCGCAAGGCGTTTAGTGGCATTTGGACCTAACGGTGTTTTTAGCAGACCGTAGTCGTTGCCGTTGGCGGGAGAACCGACGTTATGGCGCAATAGAAACTCCCCATCGCCGCCCCGGCTCAACTCGACATCAAGTGCCTGAATCTTCTCGATGATCGGCGTGTCAGTAGAACCGGTATTCTTGAAGTACAGCGTCCATTCAACTGTGGGAAAATCGTGGTATTCAATGAGGACACAACGTATCTGCAGGCGACCGGCCGGTTCGGCGTAGATCAGAGTGTGCTTGGTATACCGTGTATCCAGCCTCTGAGTGTCGCGTTTGATTTCCCATCGCTTCAGCAACTCGTTCGAGGGTTTACCATCATAGAGAAACGAGAACGGCGGCTCAGCGGGCGATAGTCTCTCTCTCAGAGTTTGTCCCAGCGGCAGGTCCTGCAGCCTGACACTGGTTCGGTCCTGATATTTCACTACTGCATCGGCCCATAGCGCTTGGTCCCAACCACGGCCATCACCGCCATCCTTGACGCGGATCTCGAATTTGGTTGCACCTTTGAGCGGCACACTGGCGGAATGTGCGCCATCCTTTAGCCGGAGCACCGGTGATGCAAAGACCTCTTTGCCTTCGACGAGTACATGGAACGTTACCGAGCCATGATCCATCGCCGCACCGCGCCGTGTGTCGTCGTTGTTCTCTAATCCCACGTCGGCGACAAACTGTTCTGCGGGCCTGTCCAGAACCACCTCAAGGTGCTTTGTTGAGTTAAATGCCAGACCGTTAGTATAAGTCTTCTCCCCAAGCTGGAACGGCGTGCCGCGCCAAGATTTTCCGCGTGTTATCCCTTCAGTCGTATCTTCAAACAGCAATCTAAGATGGGGGCGAAGCGCTTTTTCGGTCTCGCCAAGCAGCGAGCCCATCCGCTCGGAGCGCAAATGGAACTCATCCAGCTGTGGCGTCACCGCCAGCGACGTCAGGGCCGCAAATAGGCTAACTGGGATAATGCCGTAAAAGCCGAATTGTCTCTTCATCTGCTCAAGCCCCTTTTCTTGTCGGATGCCGACCGGAATCTGCATCCTCTTATCTTCTCGAATTCAAGTTGGACGAGCGGGCCCCACCGAACAACGCTCTACCCTTCGCCGGGAAGAGCGATATGCAGATCAAACAGCGTATAGCTAATCTCGTCCAACACCTGCACTTCGCTCACGGTCAGAGTTCTTTCCGCGTCGATCTTGAACCTAACATGACGTGCTTCAACGGGCTCACTCGGAATGAGGTCATAAGTAAAGCCCGTGGCAGTCTCATCATCGGGCATCATGTGATTGACTGGAATGTCCTTCCATCTGAGATTCA
>CP070675.1:1581301-1582853 GCA_020352215.1 Phycisphaerales bacterium | reverse complement strand
CCACACCTTCCGGCGCCTTTACGAAGTATGCTGCGTCACAGAGCTTGGCCAAAGGCGATTCTGGATCCTCCGTGTGGGCGATTATCTTGGCGCCCCGGTCGCGTGCGATTTGTGCAAACTTGTTGATCTCACTGCTTTTGCCGCCCTTGGAAATGACGTAGACCACGTCTCTGCTGCCGACGGCGCCGGCGCCGCCGTGGATGGCATCGGCAGCGCTAATGAACAGCGCCGGCGTGCCGCAACATGCCAAGAGGTGTGCAAAACGCTGGGCGATCGCTCGGCTGGTGCCGGCCCCGGCCACAAGAACATGACCCTCACAATTGAGCATCAGATCGACGATCGTCGTAATATCTGCATTCAATTGCTCTTTCAATGTCTCAAGCGCCCGCAGCTCCATCTCGATCACTTGGCGAGCCCGTACAGCTATCTCCTCTGCCGACCGGTTTCGATCAACACTCTTATTCATTTCAGTACCCCTGTATGAGACCCGAGAGGGACCCTCACTTCTCAAGTTATCTCCTCCGCACGGATGCGACGACGCCCCAGTTGAGCCAGTCGCCGATTGCGGAAACTGTCCAGAAAGACTGCGACGAAAATGATAGCGGCCGAAACCATAGGTTGCAGGTACAGATTAACTTGCGCCGCCACCAATCCCGCCGATACCATCCGGATCAGCACTGCACCGAGCACAGTACCTGGAAAGACGCTGCCCATTCCGCCAAAAAGACTCGTGCCACCAAGCACGGCCGCCGCAATTGCGTCGAATTCGTCCCCCTTGGCAAAGCCGGAGTTCACGTTCCCCAACTGGGCGACCGAAACAAAACCGCCCAAGGCCGCCAACAGTCCGCAGATGAGGTAGACGGAGACCAGCACGCGATTGACTCTTATGCCGGCCTTTTGGGCGGCTTCTTTGTTGTCACCCACTGCATAGATTTGTCGGCCCAGCATTGTCCATCGCAGAAATACATGTGCAATCAAGACCACCAGGCCAAAGATGGCCACAGGCAAAGGAATCAAGCCAAACAACTGAATTGATCCGATACGCACGACGCTATCGGGGAAGGACACCTCGCGGGATTCGGTCAGCATCAGCGCCAGCCCGCGTCCCGCAACCATCGTGCTCAAGGTCGCCACAAAGGGAATGATCTTCAGCTTGGCCACGGCCAAGGCGTTGACTGTGCCAAAGAGCAAGCCCACTGCCAGGCACGCCCCCAGCGCCGGCCAGAGGCCAACCTGGTATTTGTCCATCAACAGACCAGCCACCACCGCTGAGAGATACATATTCGATCCAACAGACAAATCAATGCCTGCTGTGAGCAACACAAAGGTTATCCCTACCGCCACAATCCCGATGTAGGAGGCCTGCTTGACGATGTTCTCCAAGCTGCGATATTCAGAGAATCCCTCTGCAAAGAGCCCGAAGCCGGCAAGAATCACGACAAACAGGACCAGCGGAACGTTGCGCATCGCCAAAGTCACGTATGTGGTCCGACTCCTTTTCATCAGCTATTCACTAACCTCGCCGGAAGCTGCCGTAGTTGTACCGGGAAAC
>CP070675.1:1579637-1581201 GCA_020352215.1 Phycisphaerales bacterium | reverse complement strand
CCGGCCGACGCGCCTGCGCAACCGCCCGTGAGATCAAATCCTCGCTCGCCCCCGGCTCGTCCCGCAGCAGATCCAGCGCCGCGAACTTGCGCCGCAGCCCGTCAAGCCGCCGCTGACAATCCTCGCACTGCGCAAGGTGCTCGGCGACTTCTCCGGCCTGGGCACCCGAGCTCAGCTTGAACTCGTAATCAATCAGTTGTTGCTCTGCAGGATGCATCTTTACTCAACTTCCTCGGCCATGTCCGGCAGCCGCCGGGCCAGCGTCTGAAGGGCCCTCGACATCTGCGTCTTCACCGTGCCAACGGAGCAACCCAGTACATCCGCTACTTCTCTATAACTAAGCTCCTGAAAATAAGCCAGAACAAGCGTCGCTCGCTGCTTGGCGGGCAGCAGCTCAACCGCCTGCCGCACCTGCGCTTTCTGCTCGGTCTTGACCGCCACTTGAGCAGGATTGTTCGAGCTGTCCGCCACGGCAACGGCGCCAAGCTCCTGCCCATCGCCGTCGCAGTCCAGGTTCTGATCCAGCGACAGGATTGACTGCCGCTTACGCCTGCGCAGATTATCTATAGCCGCCCGCGTGGCGATTGTGAACAGCCAGCTCTTGAAGCTACCGCCGCGATACGTATGGGCCTTCTCGTGCACACGCTTGAAGGTCTCCTGAAAAAGGTCTTCGGCTTGGTCTCGGCTGCCGCTCATTCGTATCAAATACCCCAGTAGATGGTCCCCGTATCGGCGTACAAGCTGGTCAAACGCCGCCGTCTCGCCCCTTCGATGGGCTTCGATTAGGCTTTCGTCTGTATTCTCCATCGAGGCTACTTGCTCCAACTACCGGTACAGACGTGTATCGTAGCCACACGGTTGACAAAGGAGAAAGTAAATTCTTCGAAAAATCGGCGAGAACGCGGTCGACACCGGTCGGCCTGCGCTCGCAGCCGTCCTGAGCGGACGCGAAGGACCTACGCAGGCGTCCCGAGCGCGGTCGAGGAACCCGGCCAACCGCCAACGCTCGCAAGGCCAAAGGCGCCTCCGTCAATCGTGAATCGAATGACAGCACGCTAACCGCCGACAGGGTCCGGAAACGTAGGCTGCGATATTTCGCACCGCTTCAATCGGACATCCCGGGTCTTGCCGAACCGGATCGAAGGAGCAGGAACACTACGTGAAAAGCTGATCAAGATCGGAGCCAAGGTGGTCAAGCATTCCCGGTACGTGGTCTTCCAGATGGCCGAAGTGGTTGTGCCGAGGATGCTCTTTCGTGAGATTCTTGACCAAATCAGCCAATTGAGAGCCGGCCCCGAGCTTACGAGGGCAGGATGGCCGGCAACATAGCGAAAATCTATGCCACTGGGCAGAAATCACCGGTCGAGGTGCGTCGGAGAAGTCCCAGGATGCTGGATTCTCGACGAATTAGTGGGTTTGCGGCCTTTCTGGCGCTTAATATTGGCCAGACTTGTTGAAATGGAAGGTCCGGCTATGATATCATTGACAGGGGCGCGTACCGGAGTGCCGATTACGAGGTTAACCGGCAAATCCCGGTGTATACTACATTGTTAGCGCAACATAC
>CP070675.1:1577957-1579537 GCA_020352215.1 Phycisphaerales bacterium | reverse complement strand
GCTCCAATGCGAAAAACCTCCTGACTTGGGGCGGAGCCCCAAGCCAGACCACAGAAGGTAAATACGCCCGACCGGTGGGACATATGTCCACATTTGTTGTCCTGGACGCTTTGCGGCAGACGGTCCCCCAGGCCCCCGAACGTGAAGCCTGGTAGGCGGGTGGGCAGAGGCAAAGCCTGACTGGGCCGCAATGTCCGCACAAGGCTTCCGGTTTGACCGAGCCAGGCTGCCGACATGAGGTGGTCTTTTTTGCTATGCCTGGCACGATGGGCCGCGCCACCGGCTGAATTGCCCTCTGTGTACCCTGAGACCCCTCCAAAAGGGGCGACCCGACACCAACAAACCGTGCGATCACAGCAAATCAGCCAGATGATCTGAATCCCCGTGATGAGACGATTTGAACTGTAAACGCAGTTGCTGCAGGATCTTGTAGAAACAGGGGAGATCGCATCCCGCTCTCTCCACCGTTTGCTTGCGTGTCAGACTCTAAGAAGCTCAGATGCGACAGGATAGACAGAGACGGCAGTTCGATAATCGTCCACCCAGCCGTATTCAAAAACGCGGTTTGTGGCCATTGGGGATGTATTCGAGATTGCGCAGCGGAGGTATTGGGTCGGGCATGAACAAGCGAATCTGGTTGCAGCTCCACTGGGGGATTTCGAGGTTGTCGTATTGGAGTAGTGTCTCGAACCATTTCTGGGCCATGATTTCTGCGCCGAGATTGTTCGGGTGGAGTTTGTCTTGTGCAAAGGCCTGGGGATATCGCTGTTTTGTGTGGGTCCATACGTCGGGGCCTGCGATGACGTTTGGGATTTTGCGTTTGATGAGTTCCGCCAGGGCGAGCCTTTCGTTGCCGATCTGCGGTTCCATGGGCTTCTTGTAGATGTGCATGGCGATGAAGACGAGGTCGGCGCCATCTGCGCGGAGGAGTTTTGCATATTTGGCAATCGCGTCGGCGCCCTGCTTTATCCGGCCGACGTCGTTTTTGTCGGCTATGCCTGTTGTCCGCTCGCCGAAGACCCACTGGAGCGACTGCTGGGCAAGAACAATGGTCGGCGTGTCTTCGGCCTGCTTGAGTTTGGGTTTGAGGACCTTTACCCACGCATCGCGCGGTTGGCCCGTTTTGACATCGATCCATTTTGCAATGGGCGTGCCGCCTCTGGTGGCGGATACGACGCTCATGAGGCGCTTTCCGTCGGTGAAACGGTCGAGTTTCTTTTGAAGCAGGGAGGGCCATTTGTAGGAGGTTGAATAGCCGTTGACAATGACGGTTTTTTCCTTGCCATCGAATATCCTTGCTTTCTCAGCGAAAGCAACGGTGGTATTGACCGCCAGGACGAAAACTACGAGTAGTATTGCAATACTGGATTTTCTGTTCAACATGGTCTGCCCTCCCGTTTGGCAATTACCATAATCTGACATGTCCATTTAATCTTTCAAGAAACATTATTCTATCCTTTCGATGCTAATGTCTTCTGACAAATTCAACTTGAACTATCAAGATTTCTCTTTTCCGTGTAAACGGCGGAGCAAGACTCATTCCTCTTCGGTTTTGATGCCCAATAGTGTCGAAGCCTGTG
>CP070675.1:1576274-1577857 GCA_020352215.1 Phycisphaerales bacterium | reverse complement strand
TCCGCGCAAGATCGCGGATTTTCGTTGAGTTTATCCGTGGGGGACAACGCCAAATCCATTTACAGGACCGAAAAATGGCAATTAAAGCACTATCGGCAAGTTGGCTCTGGTGCTGGCCGCCGTGGATTCGGCAGCAGAGGATAGGAGCAGCGGATGGCCAATAGAACGAACCCGAACACGTCGGAGAATCACCAAATTCTTTCTCGAAAGGGCAGAAAAATGGAGAAGAAAATCACATTAATCGCGGTCTTGGCATTTGGTGCGGGGGTATTTGGGATCGCAGCGCTCGCAAAAGCAGCACCGGTCACGATAAGCTACGAGGGCGTTATAACGAGTGTCTCTTACCCAGAGGGCAAGCTGGATGGCTCTGTTGTCGTTGGGGGCACTTTCAGCGGCCAATACACATTCGAGTCAACCCAGTGGGATGAGTCGAGCCACCCGAGGTTCGGGCAATATCGTTTCTTCGAAAAAGCACCGGCCGGAATGACGATGTCGGTAACCGTAGGCAACTATACCTTTGAGACGAGCAGTACTTCTGCGCACTCGGAGATTTGGGTAGACGATTGCGCCGCTTCAGAGGCTGATCATTATAAGGTCTGGAGCACGTCGCTGTCGCAGACGGCTGGGCCGGCGCTCCAACTCGATGAGACCAGCATAGGCTCGTTTATCGATTTTGGCCTTAGGACGCGCGAGAATCTCTCAACGCTTACAAGCGACGCCTTGCCGCTTTCAATGCCAGACCTGGCCAAGTTCGAGGATCGTAATAAGTTCTCGCTTAGCTTAGAATTCGAGCCATTGGACTTTGCAGCAGTGCGCGGCTACCTGGCGATATCGGTCCCGAATGTGGTGGGCAACTCGCTGTCTGCCGCGCAGTCGGCAATTACATCCGCCGGCTATGTCGTTGGCACAACGTCAGGCACATACACTGATACGATCCCCGCTGCGCAGGTAATCAGCCAGGACCCGCCGGCAGGGACACTCGCCGCCCCTGGTTCTGCGGTGGACCTGGTCATATCTTTGGGTCCGGCAGACGTGCCCTCGGAGCCGGAGGCCTGCTGTTCTGCCGACGGCAGCTGTCAGGACTTAACGCCCGAAGAGTGCATAGCGCAAGGCGGCACGCCGCAGGGCGCCGGCACCACCTGCGCGACAACCGATTGCCCACAGCCGCCGGTTACCGGCCTTGTGGCGCACTACAAGTTGGACGAGACGTCCGGCACGACGGCTGTTGACAGTTCCGGCAACGGCATTGACGGGACCCTCATGGGCGAGCCCACCTGGCAGCCGGCCGGCGGCATCCTGGACGGTGCGCTGCTGTTCGACGGAGTGGACGACTACGTCGATTGTGGAAGGTTCAATCCGTCTAAACGCACGGGCCAGCTAAGCATCTGCCTGTGGGCGAACTGGAACGGGCGGAACGGTCGGTGGCAGGGCTTAATCGGCAAGCGAGACACTGCTGCCCAAGACGATATGATGTGGCAGCTTGTGGCCCATAAGGTCAACGGCACGCTCTTCTTCGGCCTTGCGGGCACTTGGGTGGAGACTCCCGAGGCAGCCTTGCCGCTGCATGAGTGGGTCCATATAGC
>CP070675.1:1574575-1576174 GCA_020352215.1 Phycisphaerales bacterium | reverse complement strand
CTCATATCGCCCGTCCAGTTCCAGCCAACCACCAAAACGTCGCACCCGACCAGATCGGCCGCCGTTACGGGCACTGCGGCAGTCCTAAGGGCATACGCGTAACCCAAATTCGTCATCGCCGTTTGTACAGTACCATCAGTGCCCGGATCGTAGACTACTATTGGTGCCGCGTAGGCATTGGCGGCAACCAATATTGCGACAAGAATTGTCATTAACTTCTTCATCTCATCTTCTCCTTACGAGAGACATAAGTCTCTCTGATCGCTGATTGCCCGAGACAGTAGAACCGCCCCGGGAAATTCATCTCACTACAGTGTTCTGCGTCTTCGCAGCCAGCCTACAATGCTCACGCCAATACCACCAAGCAACACAGCGCCCGGCGCGGGAATGTAGTCAACGTCACCACAAAGGTTAATTGAGTCGTTCCCGCACCATTGAGTGATGTGCAAGCACACCATGTCTCCCGGCACTACAGCAGGGAAAAGACTGCGCGACACCATTCCCTCGGCGATCCAAGTACCAGACTCCATCGCCGGGTACTCCTGGATCGCACCAAAGGCCGTACCCAGTACGGTGGTTCCGGCGCCTATGCTTGCTTGCCATGGGGAACCCTGCCATCCGTCCGGCCACTCGTACCAGTAGGTGTCGGACCATTCCGGATCGGCCAGGACTTCACCCTGGACTCCGGCTGAACTTACTCGAATGGCGTACTCCAGACCTGTCACGACACCGTGTTCGGTTACCGCAAAGTCACCGTCGAAGTCCATCCCGAGGTCACCGCCCTCGAGTACGGGCTCGGTAACACCTTGGCCTTGAGGATAGGAAGTCACCCACGCGACATAGAAGTAGTGTTCGTCGTTGTCGAAGTACATGGCTTCATAGTCATAGCCTTCGCTATAACCGCTGGCATTGTACTCATTGATGTTATCAGTCTCATGGAAGTCGGCTGAACCAGGCACCAGACCATCAGGAACCCAGTCCGAAAACGGGGTGACACCCCAGTCCGACAAATCGCCATCCATAGTGTAGGCAGCCCAACTTGTAGCAGTGAGACCCAATGTGAGCCCTGACACAGCACAAATTGTAAGTACCTGTTTCATGTTCTCTTCATCTCCAAATGAAGGTCAACTTTTCACATCCGCGGTCCCCCCGCAGAACTATCGCTCGGGGACCCACTTCCAACTCCTACAGCGCACGTCGCCTGCGAAGCCAGCCTACAAGTCCCACTCCTATGCTGCCAAGCAGAACTGCACCCGGAGCAGGCACCCTCTCCAAGACTACGTCGTCCAGGAGCATCCCGAGATTGTCACCACGACCTTTGGCGTAGCCTTCGAAGCTTAATGTCAAGCTTGACTGCCTTCGGACTAAGAGGTCCACCGAATAGGTGGTGAAACCCTGATCCCAGGGTAGGCTGTACGTATCGGTGAACAGGACACTCCCGGCTGTCAAGTCCCCCGCACCTGCAGCTTTAACCACCAGGGTGACCATGTCCGTCGCTTCGTGTTCGTATTTGGCGGGATCCCACGCGCATCCGGCAAGGTCAAAACTCAGGGTGTAACGACCGGGCTCGGCACCGATAGGAATTGACGTTATCTTTCC
>CP070675.1:1572872-1574475 GCA_020352215.1 Phycisphaerales bacterium | reverse complement strand
GGAGCGCACGACCGAACCTATAGTGACAAAGCAGACTTCTTCGTCGCCTGCTTGACACCGGATGGATCGGACCTGGTCTACGGCACCTATCTCGGTGGACCCGGCAATGAATGGATTAGCACGCACAATCTCGCCATCGACGATTCCGGCAACGCATATGTCGCCATTCCGACCGGCTCGACGAATTACCCCACCACACGCAGGGCGTTCCAAAGCACCTTCCGTGGTGGTGACACGGATATGGCTGTTACCAAGCTGTCCCCGACGGGCGCACTCGTCGCCAGCACTCTGATCGGCGGCACCGATCGGGAAAACGCCGACGGCGTTTACGTCGATGCCTCCGGAAACGTCTTCGTCACCGGCCAGACGCAATCGACCGATTTCCCGATCACTGCCAATGCCTATCAACCAACCAGTCACGGTGCTTCAGAAGCACTCCTCATCAGGCTCTCTGCTGATCTGAGCACGCTTCTCTACGCAACATATATGGGAGGCAGCAATGATGACGCTGGCCGCACGAGCTGCCTAGGTTCAGACGGCAGCCTCTACATCGCCGGTTCTGCCAATGGCCCCGGCTGGCCTTCGAAGAATGCGTATCAGAATTCCTTTGCCGGCGGCTCTCTCGATAACGTCCTGGCCAAGTTCACGCCCTCCGATATGATTAGGCTCGATCCCGGCACAACCTACCAGACCATCACCGGATGGGAAGCCACGGCTTGGGTTGCGCCGCCGGGCGATGCGGCCTTTCCCAATTACAGGGACACTCTCTTCGACTTGCTGGTCAACGACGTAGGTTTCAACAGAGTCAGATTGGAAGTACGAAGCGGGGTCGAGAACACGAATGACAACTGGTCGGACCACCAAACCGGCAGCATAGACTACGACACCTGGCGGAGTCGCCGATACGCAACTGTCAACGACGACGGCGATCCGTGCAACATCAACTGGGCCGGATTCCATTTCTCGGAGCTGGACCATACGGTGGCCAACGTTATCCTGCCGCTGCAGCAGGCGCTACAGGCGCGCGGCGACAAGCTCTACATAAACGTCAACTACGTGGCCTTCACCGGTCAGATCAAAAGCGGAGGGCTCTACATTCACGACGACCCTGCGGAGTACGCCGAATTCGTCTTGGCAACCTACCGGCATTTGCAGGGAGAATATGGCTGGGTACCCGATTCCTGGGAAGTGCTGCTGGAGCCGGACAACGTATCTCAATGGGACGGGGCATTGCTGGGCAGGGCGATTGTCGCCGCCGCCGACAGGCTGCGTGCCGATGGGTTCGATCCTGTCTTTGTCGCCCCCTCCAACACGAGCATGGCCAATGCCATCACCTATTTCGATGACATGGTTCGCGTCCCCGGTGTGCTCCCATTCCTTCGGGAATTCTCGTACCACCGCTACGCAGGCGTGTCGGTTCAGAATCTCCAGGCGATCGCCGCCAGAGCAAAGCAGTACGGTGTCGACACTTCCATGCTTGAATGGTGGACGAGCGGCAATACCTATCACACACTGCACGAGGACCTCAAGATAGGCAACAACTCCGCCTGGCAGCAGGAGGCGATCAGCGGCTGTTTCACAATCGACGACGCCGACCCCGCCG
>CP070675.1:1571146-1572772 GCA_020352215.1 Phycisphaerales bacterium | reverse complement strand
GTCTTTGCCGCATCGGCTACCATCTCCGGTGTCATCGTGTAGGGCAGGTTCATGGGCAAGAATGCAATATCAATCTTCTTTAGTGTGGCCATCTCGGGTATGTTCTCCGTATCGCCCGCCACGTACACTCGCTTGTCGCCAAACGTGATTACATACCCGTTGCCGTTGCCCTTGGGATGAAAGGGCGCTCCGCTGGACCGCTTGTGCACGATATTGTAAGCAGGAACAGCCTCGATTTTCAGTCCCTCGAGGGTCTGCACATCGCCATTCTTCATAACAACGCCGCCGGGGACCTTCTCCGCGCAGGCCTTGGTCAAAACGAGTTTAGTGTCCTCCTTTCGAAGAGTCTTGATAGCGCTGGCGTCGAGGTGATCGCCATGTTCGTGAGTGACCAAGATGAGATCGGCCTTTGGCATCTTGGAATAGTCGGCCGCTCGGCCTACAGGGTCCACATGGACGATCTTGTTTTTGAAGGCAAACATCAATGTTCCGTGACCGATGAACGTGATCTTCAGATCACCTGCTTTCGTTTTGATAATGTCCTCTTCGAATTTCGGCTCTTTCTTGGCGGCCGGACCCGCGCTACTGGCGACTGCGCTCTCACCAGCACCGCCAGCAATGAGAACTGCAATCGCTATCCACACAACCGTTGCTTTCTTCTCCATAGTCCAATCCTTTCTGCCGTGTGATCTGCGGCAATCGAAGTCTGTCATGTTCCGTCCGATGTGCTCAATGGGCCTGCACCACAATACCAAACCCGTCTGTCAAAGACAATGGGCGGGGGTGATGTGCTCCGGAACGGCTGTGATTTGCAAGAATAACCAATCGCAGGAGGTTCTGAGGTCGAATGGCGAGATTTTAGGCGACTTCAGCAGCAAAGAATCTGCAAGAAGGAAGGCATGGATTGTCGTAGTTGAGCAAGAATTCTGATATTATGCTGAAGGCAAGACGCGGATAGCCCCTTCAGAAGGTGTCAAATGGAACGCGGCGGTTTGGATTATTTGTCGGGAGAGATCATCCAAAGGAGAAATCAAAATGCGCTGCCCAAAATGCGGAGTGGAAAATGCCGATGATGCCCAATCATGTCGTTCCTGCGGTTCGGCCTTGACGGGGCCTTCGCCGCAAGCCACCCCTACGGTTTCAAAGACAAGCGGGCTGGCCATTGCAGCACTTGTGCTTGGCATCCTGATGCCATTTACGTTTGGTCTTACCGCCATACCGGCGATGGTTCTCGGTATCATCAGCCTTGTAATGATAGAGAGAAGCGGTGGCAGGTTAACCGGCAGAGGCCTTGCCATTGGAGGGTTCGTTGTTCCGGTGGTTGTACTGCCGATACTGTTGATAGTGCTAATTCTAATGCCTGCCTTGGCCAGAACGAGGCAACTGTCCTTTCGAATGGTCTGCGCGACGAATCTCTCCGGCATAGGCAAGGCAATGCTCATATACTCCAACGACTACGAAGATGAGTTTCCGCGAACAGGTCTTACCAATTCTGATTGGGGCCCCCAATTAGCAGCCTGGGACGCACCCGACCGGCTCAGCGCCTTTGGCGCCGACGGGCCTGCAACAATTTCCTCCAGCCTCTATCTACTGGTCAAGTACGCTGAGGTGACGCCCAAGTCGTTT
>CP070675.1:1569419-1571046 GCA_020352215.1 Phycisphaerales bacterium | reverse complement strand
CTCAGGCCTGAGTTTCGTTGATCATGGCCGGAATCGCAGTGAGTACAGATTGGCGTCCTTCATCACAAAGTGGAGGCGAATCGGACGGCCCGACAGTGAGCTTACGTCGGTTCCATGCTGCCAGGAGGCGGCGTGATCGACGTAGTTTCCGATCAGTTCCCGGGCCTCTCTCAGAGAGTACCGCGGGATCGGCTTTCCATCGGTGTCCTGAATCTCGACTTTTACGCATCCGGGCGCGGACGTGGCGAAGTTGAGCAGAAGGTGTTTACCTGTGAAGGTGAACGCCTTCGTGGTCATCGTGCCACCTTGATACGGAGCCCAAATCGAAGCAAAGCCATCGAGGCGCAGGCAGTAGCGGCGCAGATGTGCGGTCGGCTGGGCGTAATCATGCTGGACATAGACCGACATCTCAGCAGGCCCTGTCTGCACGACATTTAAGGCGGGATAGTTGGATCGCGAGACCCAGTTCTGCAGGCCGAGACCCGGCCGGATGAAGCCTTCCAGGAATGTCCTGTCGTAGGCGTTGCCACCACGTGAGGTCATGAGTACTGCATCGGAGCAGTCTTTGAAGTAGTCGGGGTTGACCTTCAGCTCATTGGCCTGCTCGGCCGTGAGTATCTGGCGGCCGGGCAGAAAACGGGCAGCGACGGCTACGTATATATGCGGTGCCCGGAAATAGGGATGGGTCTGGTTCGTATAAAGGTGCTCACGAGGTGTGTCACCGAACGTCATCGCAACAGGATCGGACCAGTGTACAAAATCCTTGGAGGTGGTCCGGCTGATGCTCCGAACGCCGCCGCCCCAGGTGCGGAAATAACAGACATAACATTGCTCGTGTTCCGAGAAGAAGGAGACATTCTGCGAGTCAAAGGCGCCCTCGGTAAAAACGGGTTCCTCTTGCAGCTTCATCCAGTGGATGCCGTCAGGTGACGCATAGGCGATCAGACCGCTTTTCTTCGTTCCGCCCAGTGCCTTGAACCGCCGATCTTTTGTCACGTTAGGTCTCGTGTCTAGAAAGGGGCTGAAGTTGTGATTCACGGGAGCGGCATTTGCCAGAACAACGTTATTTGAATTTGATCCGCTCACGGTGAACAGTCCGAGGTCGGGTTTGGTGAGATGAATACCGTCGGGCGATTCGGCATAGCAGGTGACCTCCCGGCTGCTGCCGTTTCTGCTGGCTGCCGGCAAGCCTCGGTAATAGAAGCGGTACTTTTCATCGTCCTTGATGACTGTGCAGTAACCGCAGAATGGCCCTTCCCAGGGCAGATCGAATTTGAGCACTGGCCCCTCGTCGTGCGGGGCATGTAGAACCAGGCGGGTGCCGTCAAGGCGGTCGATGAGATGGCGGTCAACGAATGGTTCGAGTCTTGAACCGATGTCTATTGATTCGGGGCTCCGTGCGTGGCATGCCGGCGTTTGGGTCATGAGAGGCCCCGCCCAATACATGAGAAGAGTCGACAAGACCAACCGGCTATTGGACTCAATCATTTGTAGACTCCGCAAGCTAACCTGCTTTTCAAACGGTGCTTACCGGCGCGCTCAGTTTTATCATGCGCAGAGAATCTCATATTGATTGTCGGTCCTCCGCAGCCACGATCTTGATTTTGCACTTTGGCAGGGCGGCCAG
>CP070675.1:1567688-1569319 GCA_020352215.1 Phycisphaerales bacterium | reverse complement strand
GGACTTGATGCAAGATGTTCTTGTTCACGCCGTACAAGGTTTGGGAGACTTTACATACGAGAACGAGGGCGACTTCGTACGGTGGCTGTCAAAGATAGCTGAAAACTTGCTTCGAGACAATTTGGACAAACTTCACGCCGACAAACGTGATATTCGTAAAGAAGTTCGACTTGGTGGTTATGGGCCAACCACTGGCGGCGGTTTTCTTGATACTCCCGTGCCCATTGACAACACTACGCCAAGCGTGATAATGTCCAAGGGAGAAGACCTAGCTAAGCTCGAGAAGGCAATAGATACGTTGAAACCCGAATATAGGGAAGTAATTGTCCTAACTAAGATCGAGGGACTCTCCTACGGGCAGATAGGGAAAAGGTTGGATAAGAGTGCCGATGCAGTAAGAATGCTCCTCTCGCGTGCGATGGCGGCGTTAACTACGGCTTTCAGGAATATCTGATGGCAGAACCACTCGACGACAATCAGCAAAGCATCGTTGAAGAAGCTGTTCAGAAATTTGTCGATGCGCAGTTACGGGGCGAGGAACCAGATATAGACGAGTTCGTAAAGAAATACCCCGGCTTGGACCGTCAGATCAGGGAGAACATTCGGGACTTACAGAAGATCGATGGTCTGTTCGATACGATCGTGAGGGCCGATACGAGCGAATTCGACGATACAGACGCAGGACTCGATCTAATTGGTCAAAAAGTCGGCGGCTTTGAAATAGTAGAGATGATTGGCCGGGGAGGGATGGGAGTAGTCTACCTGGCCCGTGACACTAAGCTTGACCGCTCTGTTGCCATCAAGAGTATGCCAGCTGAATTGCAGGCCAACTCAAAGGCTCGGACTCGTTTTACGCGTGAGGCTAAGCTGTTAGCTTCCCTGAGTCACCCCAATATTGGTGTGATCCATGAAATTATTGAACCGACGGAAGGCAGTGCCTATCTGGTGCTTGAATATGTTCCGGGCCAGACGCTGGCCGAGCATATGGAGCAAGAACCGTTGCGTTTGAAGGATACGTTGTCGATAGGCTTGCAGATAGCCGAGGCTATATCTGCCGCTCACGAAAAGGGAATCATCCATCGAGACCTCAAACCGAGTAACATCAAAATCACGCCAGATGGCCGAGTTAAGGTGCTGGACTTTGGTCTCGCCAAGACTGCTATTAGTAAAAGCACTGCCGCCGAGCCAACAGTTACCCAGGCGGGCCGGGTGATAGGAACGCCGGCCTATATGAGCCCCGAACAAGCCCGCGGCAAACCGATGGATCGCCGCACAGACATCTGGTCATTTGGCTGCCTACTATACGAGATGTTGACTGGTCATCTGCCCTTTGAGGGCGAGACGACCACGGATATCTTGGCTCGCATTATTGAACGCGAGCCGGATTGGAACCTGCTGCCCCAATCAACTCCAATGAACGTTCGCGTCCTCTTGTGGCGCTGCTTAGCGAAAGATCCTCACAGACGCCTGCAACACATGGGCGATGTCGTGCTCGAGATCGATGAGACCCTGAATATGCCTCCGGGCAAACCCAGCGTCAGTGAACCAATGGACAAGGTAGGCCGGCGGCAAGGATGGTGGTTGGCAATTGCATTTAGCATGGCCGGCATAATCATCGGCATCATTGCCGC
>CP070675.1:1565939-1567588 GCA_020352215.1 Phycisphaerales bacterium | reverse complement strand
GTGGAAACCCGGATAGAGGATTGAACCAATCAAATCAGATTTTACGCTTGACCGGCCTGGCTTCATAGGGGTTTCAATGGACGTCATCCGCGGGGGCCGACCTGCAGTCTTCTCATGTCCGCACGTTGGTCTACTTGTTGTCATAGCACTGTTGTGGAGCTATATCCTCCAACCCTTTTTGCGATTCCCGGCTGAGAATGCAGATCTACTGTTTGATCAGCAGCAGTCTCTCTTCCCCGGCTGGCAGCTCAATGGGCAAACCTTCATGGAGTTGCCTCCCCGTATAGGTCTTCTCCGACCCACCGGCGATACTCCGGACAACGTAATCCTTGCCTAGTTCAACGGTGAACCATTCGGGCAAAGTGTTCATCCGTGGCCAGTCATGCTTGAAACCCATGTAGATGCGATGTCGCGGAATGTCGAAGACCAGTTTGCCCCTGTACGGGTTGTCCGATTTAAGCACAATCGCCAGCCCTTCTTTTGCCCGGCTCGCGCCCAGAGTGAAGTCCTGCCGCCATGGGCGGGCTATGACCCCGCGTGTGTGCATGAGCGCGTGCATGATTGAAGTCCTGACTCCGTTGGACTGCAGTTTCATTGTACCCCAGAGGTGGTCCTTCTTCTCTGTGTACACGATGTTCGCGGATACTTCGCGGTTCGCCCATGCAAGGCCTTCAGGAACAGGGAGACGATTCATAATGTAGATTGCGCCCTCGACAGAATCGGCAAACCCATCGATAGAGTTTCCCTCCCATTGGTGATTCTGGTAGATCGGTTTCGCGAGGTTACGCAGGACCTGCTCAATATGCGCCTTGTAAATGGGTCTGCCTGCAACCATGTCATAGCAGAGATACGCAACGTAATTATACCCCCATCCATCGCTCAGGCGGCCCTTTGGTCCGAGACTGTCGTGCATGATGCCGTCTGCGTTGGTTCCTTTCTCAAGCACCGTGTCCAGCATCTTCTTCATGTGTGGGAGGTATTCCTTTGCTTTTGCCGGGTTGTGAACAGACTCAACACCGAGCAGCAGGCCAAGGCCACCAATGATCTCGCAGCCGTGATCACGAAGCCGACTAGGCACAAAATCGCCCTTCAACAAATAGCGGTCCGCAAGACGCTCAGCCCATTCGAGATACTTATTCTCGCCTGTCATCGTATATAGGCGGGCAAGCGCCTGGATCTGTTCGCCGTTGACCTCGATATTCGTTGAAGGAATCTTGCCGTATTTCGTATCAATCGTTGGCTTGGCCCATATCTCATCCTGGATGACCTTCATGCGGTCAAACCATTCGTCTCTGCCTGTGACTTCGACAATGGCAATCAGCCCATCTTTAACATATTCGCTGCCGCCAAACGTGTTCTTTGGATCGGTGAAGAAACCCTTTCTGCAGTGCTTGATCTCCGCGTGCAGCGCCCCGCGAACAGGGCCGTTCAGGGCGTCGAGATCTGTCAGCCATGCTGCCCAGACGAGGAACGGATAGCAGTCCGCCCACGCGTCCTGGTAATTGAAATTGCCGTCCGGATGATACAACCCCGAATCGGGCTCTATCTTCTTCAACGCCACCTCGTGCAACCACCGCTGGACCTTACTGATCGTATAGCCGGCGATCTCTGCCGACTTCCTGGCCCGGCCGAAGGCCGGATCCTCCGCT
>CP070675.1:1564121-1565839 GCA_020352215.1 Phycisphaerales bacterium | reverse complement strand
TGCCCTGGTTGACACAGAAGAAGCTTTCATACTTCCCGGCGAAGGCGTTTCCATAGGCATCTTCAAGCAGACTGCTGGAGCGGACGATAATGGGGGACTGGCCGAAGTACTCCATCATTTCCTGAAACTGTTCTCTAATCTGGTCAGGGAATCGCCCGTGCAGCAATACTTCCCTGAGTTCGGCAGCCACTTTGAAATAACCGTCTTTGGCTTTCTGCTGCATCCGCAGCCTCCACCAACCGTTTTCGACAATGTAGGTGTAGAACACGTCGGAGCCCACATAGAATGAGTCATGAGGTTCGAGATATCTTTTCAAGTCCAGCGCCTCATTGCCCGCGATTATCTTGTTGGCCAGCAACATTCCAACCGCCTTGCCGCCTATGAACCCTGTGCCAATCATTCTCTTTCTGATGTCCAGCAGGTCTTGCAGAGAGAAGTGCTGCATAGCCAGTGACAGTATCCTCTTCTCTCGGCCGATCATCATCTTGCACAAGTGTTCAATAGTCCTTGCTTTTTCTTCGGGCGCAGCGGCTTCATTTTTTGCCAGCTCTTCGGCGCGCAAGAACAGACGATCCCAGTAGTCCAACGCTCTTCGCGCAGGCTCCAGGCCTTTCTTCGAGAGATAAGAAATCACTTTGGCAGCATCGATACTGGTGGTAATTGGCACGAACTTGCTATCCTCTTGGACATGAGGAAGAAACATCGTTGGACAATAGCGATTCCAAACCTTCAGCGGATGAATGTGAAACCGCCCTTCAAAATTGTACAGGTCCAGAAGAATCTGCGTCGTCTCGCGAATTCTCGCAATCGTCTTGAACGAATGGTTATTACGCAGAAGTGCAAAATAGGCGATCGTGTCCAGCTCGAAAAGGTACGGACATGTGATCAGAAAGAAGTTGCCTATCATCAAATCCGTTGCCCACGCGCTCAACAAATCGGACAGACAATCAAACACATAGTAAACCTCACGACCTTCGGCGGTGATGATGTTGTGGACCTGCGACGAAAAACTTTCGAAGCCGGTACTGGCGTCCAGGTCCTGAATCGTCACGCCGGAACCCGGTGCAACCAGAGGCGGGTGCTCGGCAAACCGCATGTAAACAAGCTTGCGACCATGCTGTGCAGCTCTGGCAACAAAAGGCTGCACAAAGGTGTCAAAGTGGTCAATTTGGTCCACCTGCCAAACGACGTTGTCGCCTTTCTGCAGGCCCGCCAGTATTTCATCCAGCCCGTCGAGCCCTGTGCTTGCCCACGCCGCCACGCGCTTTCTCCTTCTGCTTCAACAAATTGCTGTCAGGTCAAAAGAAAAGGGCGATTCATCTACGAAGCGCCCTTTCTCATCTATACCTATGTCAATCGCTCACACAAGGCCTTGGTCAAGCATTGCATCGGCCACCTTGACGAAGCCTGCAACATTGGCCCCCATAACAAGATTGTCCGGCTGACCATATTCCTGTGCCGCCTCGTAGCACTGCTTGTGAATGGCAATCATAATATTGTGCAGCCTCTCGTCAACCTCTTCCCGCGTCCACGAGATACGCATTGCGTTCTGTGACATTTCGAGGCCAGAAGTGGCAACCCCGCCCGCGTTTGCCGCCTTGCCCGGGCCGTACAGTATCTTCTTGGCCAGGTACTGCTCGATAGCCTCAGGTGTGCTCGGCATATTTGCCCCTTCTGCTACCAGAATACAGCCGTTGTCAAGCAGCGTTTTGGCGTCA
>CP070675.1:1562293-1564021 GCA_020352215.1 Phycisphaerales bacterium | reverse complement strand
AATTTCGGCACGGGTGATTGGTCTGTGTGCGCGTGGATAAGAACAACGCAGTCTGGGACGGGCGATCTGAACAAGGGCACTATATTTGCCAACGGAGGGGAGTTTACCGGCGGAATACGGTATGCGTTGGCGGTTGGCGAGAACTACGAGGGTATAGTCACGCTGACGACAGACGATGACACCACAGAAGTCCAGGCAATAGGCATCGTCATAGTTAACGATAATGAATGGCACCATATCGCCGGGGTCAGGGATGGTACCACGCTGGCGTTGTACGTGGATGGCCGGCTGGACGCAGTGGCTGTACTGCCCGTCGGATACGACCTTTCGGGCACGTCTCAGCGTAACGCTGATATGGGAGCGGGGAGAGACCAGAGAGACGGCAGGATGGTGAAGTATTACCGAGGGGTGCTCGATGATGTTCGGATCTCCGACCACGCCATGAGCCGAGCTGAGATAGCAGAGCTGGTCGGAAAGGGGCCGGCGTTCACGTACCAAGGCCGGCTGATGGACGAGAATGTGGCAGCCGATGGCCCACACGACTTTCAGTTCAAGCTCTACGACGATCCTGCGACGGGGAGCCAACAGGCGGGCACGATCACGGCGCAGGCCGTCGATGTTGTCGACGGCTACTTTACGGTGGAGCTGGCCTTTGACAGCGGCGTGTTCGACGGCAACGACCGCTGGCTGGAGATCGGCGTTCGTCCGGATGACGAGACTGGGCAGTACACGGTCTTGGCCCCTCGCCAGCCCATTACCCCGGCGCCCTATGCGATACATGCCTTGTCAGGTGCAGGCGAAGGGATTCCGGGGCCGCAGGGGCCGGCGGGGCCGCAAGGGCCAAAGGGTGACCAAGGTGATCAGGGACCGCCCGGGGCGGGTGTTGAAGTACCGTTAGAGCTCAGCGGATCAGTTAACTATCCCGGATCTATTATCTCAGGTGCAAACAGTGGGGACGGCCGCGGGCTTCACGGCTCCGGTGGCATTGGCGTGTATGGCGAAGGTAGCGTTGGCGTAGAGGGCGAAGGGAACATAGGCGTGCAGGGCGAGAGCACAAATGGCACGGGCAGCGGTGTTGCGGGCTTCAGCAGCCTAGGCTCAGGCGTGGCGGGTTACAGCACAAGCGGCTACGGTGTATGGGGCGCGAGCAGTTTCACAGGCGTGCAGGGCTACAGCGAAGGTGGTATCGGTGTCCAGGGCGACAGCTTCGGTGGCTCTGGTGTGGTCGGGATCGCCCATTATCAAGGGGATGATGGCATATTCGGCAAAGGTGACGTTGGCGTTAGAGGTGAAGGTGAGACAGGCGTGCATGGGACGAGTACAAATGAGACGGGCTATGGCGTTTACGGCGAGACCGCCGGCAGCTCGGGCATAGGCGTGTACGGGCGGGCGACGGCAGGTTCGGGTGTGGGTGTGCGAGGCAGTGGTAACGAGAGGGGTGTGTGGGGCAGTGGCGGCACATCTGATTTCTACGCCGCAGGCGCAGGCAAGGACTACGATTCTGCATCGTCCATACGCTGGAAACAAGACATCCGGCCTATCGACGATCCGCTGGGCAAGATTCTCGCTTTGCGAGGGGTGTATTTCGACTGGGACGCCGAACACGGCGGACGTCACGATGTGGGTATGATTGCCGAAGAGGTCGGCGCGGTCCTGCCGGAGATCGTGACATACGAAGAGAACGGCATAGACGCCACCGGCATGGACTACAGTAAGCTGACACCGTTG
>CP070675.1:1560448-1562193 GCA_020352215.1 Phycisphaerales bacterium | reverse complement strand
AATACCAGAAAATCAATAATGCTCGCACCGACCCTGATCCAGAATCCTGCCGGCCGTGAATAACCTTCCATGGGTTCTGCGCAATTGGAACAAAACTCTACCCACTCTCGAAACTCCTGTCCGCAACTCTTGCATGTTCTGGGATTCATGCTCTTTCCTTATGCTGAACTGATTTCACGTTTGTCATAAGCCCGACATGGGGGTCGATCTGGGATACTTGGTCTAACCGCATGAGCTTCAGGCCCATCCGGCTCGATTGAGCGCTGCCTCGCGACAATAGCGAATCAATATGCAGGCGGGGGCCTCAGGTCAACTCCCAGGCTTACCGCGAGCAAAAGAAGAAGAAGGACGAAAATTATGACGACCAATTTCCCGGTTGAGTCACTCCCCTTACGTCGCCCATCTTCAGTCATAACAACCATAATACACCTCGCTGTCTACACAACATCATCGGCTGTCGGCCTGGATTAGTCAAGCGCCAACTTCACATTTGCACCCACGTTGGCCTTTACCCGCCCACGGCTGATGAGGTCGCCCACGGCCGGTCCGAGCTGTTCGTGGTCGGGGATCGCAAAATTAGCCTGCATCTCGATCTCGTGAGCTGGCTGCCGCAGCGGCCGCAATTTTTTGAAATTCTTCCGGCACCCTCATTTCCGGGCAAGGAGCCACATTTCTGCGCTGATAAGGAGTTTTTCAGGGCGCCTGACGTCTGCACGGTAGCGCCAGATCACACAATCCATAAGCGACCCAATTCCACAAACGATGGTTTTTTCTTGATCTTTGGCCGGCAAACCGGTATCATACATAGTCAGTGCATGGAGGAGTGGTGAGAAAGCTCCGTATCGCTTTCCCCACAAACAGGCGATTGCCGCCGAACGGATTCCTGCTGAAGGTATGATTGTAGGTGCGGTAAGTCGGTGCGCTTGCCGGCAGCCAAAATAGTGTTGGAGAATTTGCGCCGAAGGAGGACGATGTTATGAGAAGCTTCAAACTGGTAACTTTGATTGTGCTGTGTCTATGCTTCACCCAGGCACAGGCCAACCTGACCAATCCCGGCTTCGAGACCGGGAGTCTGCCTCCCTGGTACAAGGCTAGAGGCAGCGGAGTCGAGGATTGGAACGTCACAACCGCTGATTCGCACAGCGGTTTGTACAGCGCGACGGATGTCGGCAATATTGAGCTCCGCCAGGACTTTGCAGCCATCCCTGTGAGCCAGATCGTTGAGCTGTCCTATTGGCTCAAGCAACCGGAGATCGCAATTTCGGCGTTCGATTTCTTCTACAGCGACGGCTCAGGGTATGAGAGCATCGTTTCTCTAAGTAGCTCAGACTGGGAGTTTTTCGACGTAACCTCCCACCTAAGCCCTGGAAAGGAGCTGGTGGGGTTCAGTGTCTGGGGGTACGCCGGCGGACCCGCAGGGGAAGACAGAACCTATCTGGACGACGTCACGCTTGAGACCGTGATTCCCGTTCCAGGTGCCATTGTGCTCGGCGGGATCGGCGTGACGTTTGTCGGCTGGTTGCGCAGACGCAGAACAGTGTAAGAGTATCTACAGAACAGAGTTTCAACGGGCTGTAAGTTCTGACACTTGCAGCCCTTCTTCATTTGCCGCACCCGTACGCGGTCCCGCCGTATCCGGCCGATCCATCGGGGATGTGCACGCCATGTCAACGGGCGAACAGCAAACGACCGAGAATCGCCGCCTTTTTTTGAAGCAAAGCTCATTAGTCCGAGAATAGCGCCCG
>CP070675.1:1558591-1560348 GCA_020352215.1 Phycisphaerales bacterium | reverse complement strand
GCTCCCGTCGAACGTGACGGCTATATGGACCCACTCATGCAGCGGCAAGGCTGCCTCGGGAGTCTCCACCCAAGTGCCCGCAAGGCCGAAGAAGAGCGTACCGTTGGCCTTATGGGCCACAAGCTGCCACATCATATCGTCTATGGCAGCAGTGTCCCGCTTGCCGATTAAGCCCTGCCACCGACCGTTCCGCCCGTTCCAGTTCGCCCAAAGGCAGACGCTCAGCTCGCCCGTACGTTTGGACGGGTTGAACCTTCCACAATCGACGTAGTCGTCAACCCCGTCGAACAGCAGGGCGCCGTCCAGGATGCCGCCGGTGGGCTGCCAGGTGGGCTCGCCCATGAGGGTCCCATCAATGCCGTTGCCGGAACTGTCAGAGGCCGTCGTGCCGGACGTCTCGTCTAACTTCCAGTGCGCCACAAGGCCAGTAACCGGCGGCTGTGGGCAATCGGTTGTCGCGCAGGTGGTGCCGGCGCCGCGGGGCGTGCCGCCTTGTGCTATACAGTCCTCCGGCGTCAAGTCCAAACAACTGCCGTCGGCAAAACAGCAGGCCTGCGGCTCCAAGGGGACGTCTGCCGGACCCAAAGATATGACCAGGTCCACCGCAGAACGGCGAACGGCGAGTTCCCCTGCTGGCGGGTCCTGGCTGATTACCTGACCGGCGGGGACCGTATCACTGTATCTGCCTGACGTCGCTCCGACGACATAGCCGGCGGATATAATTGCCGACTGCGCGGCAGACAGCGAGTTGCCCACGACATAAGGAACCGATATCGCCAGCTCGCCATACACCTCCACAAGAAGTCCCCCTGCCTCGGACGCTATACACGCTATACTAAGGGCAAAGCCATTCACCGCCTCGAAGTTGGCCAGGTCTGGCATTGAAAGCGGCAAGGCGTCGCTTGTAATAGTTGAGAGGTTCTTCTGCGTGCAAAGCCAAAAACCTATTTCGGAGCCTACTTCCCTTAATTGGAGAGCAGGCCCGGCCGTCTGCGACAGCGCCCGGGTGCGAACGGCATATGTGTCCGCTGGATAGCTGAGGTTATCGCCGACGTCAATTCTTGAAGACGAATCGGTGCCACTTGTCTCGAAGCTATAGTTACCTACGGTTACCGACATCGTCATTCCGGCCGGTGCTTTTTCGTCGTAACGATAGTACCCGTACTTCGGATCGCGGGGCCGCTCATCCGGCTGGGTTGACTCGAACGTGTACTGACCGCTGAAACTGCCCCCAACAACGACGGAGCCATCCAGCTTGCCAGAATAGTCAATGACACGCGTTATAATGCCCTCGTAGCTGATCGTGACCGGTGCTGCCAGCGCGGGTGCTGCGATCCCAAATACCCCCACAGCGAGTGCCAAGACCGTAACTAATTTGATTTTCTTCTCCATTTTTCTGCCCTTTCGATTAGTTTCTGTTGCTTCCACTATCTTCTTGGGGAAAAATCCCTCATCTTGCGCAATGTCTTTCTTTTTCTTGTCTGAATCTCGGAAAGGGGAACTCCCAGCAACCTAAACGTGGATCGGAAGCCATGCCGAAAGCCTGCTGGATGCCAAAGAATATGTTGATTTTCCAGCGTGTTCGGGTTCGTTCTATTGGCCATCCGCTGCTCCTATCCTCTGCTGCCGAATCCACGGCGGCCGCCACCAGAGCCAAGTTGCCGATAGTGCTTTAATTGCCATTTTTCGGTCCTGTAAATGGATTTGGCGTTGTCCCCCACGGATAAACTCAACGAAAATCCGCGATCTTGCGCGGA
>CP070675.1:1556715-1558491 GCA_020352215.1 Phycisphaerales bacterium | reverse complement strand
CCATCGGAGCTGACGCGAATGGAGGCGGCGCTATTATCCTCAGCGGACCCGCCCAGCCACGTGGCCCAGAGCACGCGGGAGCCGTCGCCTTTGATCTTGATGACGCCACAGTCTGACGTGCCTCCCGGAGGCGTCTTCTGGTAGGCGTTGGCGAACCACTCGGCCGGAGGTGTTTTTGTTGTGTTCCAGCGTCCCCCCGGGACATACATATCCCCGTTGGGATCGATGGCGAGATCCCGGCACAACGTGGAGACACCGACGTAGCTGGACCAGATCAGGTCGGAGCCGTCGGGCAAAAGCTTGAGAACGAAGGCATTCTGCATCCCGTATGAACCGTTGTCCACGCCGTCGAAACCGGGTTGGAAGGCGTTCTTCATGGGAAAGCCAGGTCCCGCGCGACCGGCCACATAGACACAACCCTGGTTGTCTACTTCCACGGCGTAAGCGCGATCGTAGTCCGGTCCGCCGATATATGTGGACCAGATGAGCCCGCCATCGCGATCGAACTTGGCCACGAATACGTCACAAGGGCCAAATGCCTGCGAGCCGCCCGTGGTGAGTGTTCGGCAATATGCACCCGGTGTAGTAGGGAAGTCCGCCGAAGCGGTACCACCCACAATATAGATGTTGCCCCCGCTATCGACCGCTACGTCGCGGGTATGTTCCCAATCGCTGCCCCCCACGTACGTCGAGAATGATAGATCGTACGACTCCTGCGCCAGGCCACCGGCCACCGGCAGAAATAGTGCCACCACCCCGCACATCACCAGGTAGTTCCTCATTGTGCCCTGCCCTTCTTTCAAGATCATCTGCATCCTCACCCCGGATGTCTTGCAGGGACACCGCTATGCAGGTGGTCGCACTCCGCGAAAACTGCTCTGGTTTGACCAAGAGCACGCCAATGGAGGCGGGGGGATTCGAACCCAAAACGTACCAAAACAGAACCGCTCCAAGTCAATCACAATTATACCACAAATTGCAGCGAGAAGCCATTAGAGGGTGTTCCCAAAGAACAGAATCACAACAATTCTAAACACTTCCCCACACTTACACAACACCAATTTGGTGCGAATATGGTGCGCGGCGATGGTGACGATCCGGAGCTGGTTAAGATTGCAGCAGCTTGGCCGGACCTGCCGGACCATATCAAGGCGGCAATCCTGGCGCTGGTCAGGACCCTTCAAGGGCAGTGAAACGCAAGCGTGGAGGCTCACCGAAGAAGGCTTTTCACATGTCAAATGTAACACCGACGCGAATCAACTGGGTGTTAGATCCCGGGAAGTTCCTCTCGGCAGAGGATATAGAAAGGCTCGTTCAGACGGCAAAGATGAGAGCCGAAAGAGCCAGAGCCCACGGACGCAGAGTAGCCGTAAGAGACTACCTCATCATCGATCTTGCGCTCTCCACCGGTCTGAGGGTAATGGAAATCGCCAAGCTGAACTGCGGCGATGTGTTCACTCGAGACGATATGAGCTCACTCCTTGTGAGAAGGGGAAAGGGGGGCAAGACCAGGTTGGTCAGGTTCAACGGGGCTTTTAGACAACACATCAGCCAGTACATTAGGTGGAAACAGGAAATAGGCGAGCCTACGACACCGCACGCGCCGCTTCTTCTATCAAGCACATCACGAGACCACATGTCAACGCGAGCCATCCAAAAGGCCTTCAAGCGGACTGCCGCCAGAGCGTGCTTGCCTCCTCACTTCTCCATACACTGCCTGAGGCACACGTACGCCTGCCATCTCTACAAAGCCAGTGGATACAACTTGCGCCTGGT
>CP070675.1:1554803-1556615 GCA_020352215.1 Phycisphaerales bacterium | reverse complement strand
GACAACCTGACGTTCATAGGCGAGCAGGGCTGGACGGTGTACTGGCATGCTGCCGGTCTCACGCCGGGGACTACGTACTACTGGCGCGTTGACGAAAAGGAGGCCGACGGGACCGTCCACGAGGGCGATGTCTGGCGCTTCAGCGCTCCGCCGTCCACCGCCTTTAGCCCTAATCCAAGTGACGGCGAGAAATGGATAGACGTCCAGGCCGATCTCTCCTGGACTAAAGGCTTCAGCGCCGAATCGCACGATGTCTATTTCGGTACCGACGAAAGTGCAGTGGCGAGCCGTGATCCAAGTGTGTTCATGGTCAACCAGCCCACCGCAACCTTTGAGCCAGGCACTCTCGCCCAGGGCACTACCTACTACTGGGCGATCGATGAGCTAGATGCCACCACCACATATCCGGGCAGTGTCTGGAAGTTTACAACGATGCCCGTGTTTGCGGTTGCCGATCCGAATCTCGTCTGCTGGTGGAAGCTTGACGAAGGTGCCGGCACGGTCGTGGTGGATTACTCCGGCTGCGACCATCATGGCAGCTTCCGCGCCGATCCGGAGTGGGCGGCCGGCTATGACGGCGGCGCTCTCGACTTGGATGGACTTGGTGACTACGTTGATTTTGGCAATCCGCAGGATCTACCCTCCAGCACCGCGGCCCGCAGTATGTGTGGATGGGCCAAGACCGATACCATTGCCGGCGGGTGGCGCTGGATAGCGGCTTATGGTACGGGTGCCACCAGTTCGGCTATGTTCATCGGCATGAACGACGCTGATCTCTATGGCGGAGGCTACGGCGACGATATCTTGCGGGCGGGCTTCTGGGAGATAGGTGCCTGGCATCACATCTGCCTGACCTACGATGGAGCAACGGCCAGATTGTATGCCGACGGTGTCCAGGTAGTCTCAGGTGCCAAGAGCTGGAATCTTTCCTTGAGCCGCGTCCACATCGGACGAATGGTCAGCAATGACATTGAATTCTGGGATGGCATAGTCGATGACGTCCGCATCTATAGCAAGGTGCTGACACAGGCTGAGATCATGCAGGCCATGAGAGGTGACCCGCTGCTTGCTTGGGACCCGAGTCCGGCTAACAGCTCAACTGTGGACATCGAAGGGGCATCAACTCTGACCTGGAAAGCCGGCGATTTAGCTGTGCAGCATGACGTTTATTTCGGCACTGAGAGAGATGCTGTAGCCGGTGCGGACACCTCCGACACTACCGGCGTATATCAAGGCCGACTGGGGGTCACCGGTTACATCGCCAGCACGGAGAAAGGCAAGACGTACTACTGGCGGATCGATGAGAACAACAACGACGGGTCGGTCAGCACGGGCAGAGTCTGGAGTTTCACGGTAGCCGAGTATCTGATTGTCGATGATTTTGAGGACTACAATGACTACTCACCCGACCGGATATTCCAGACATGGATAGACGGGTTCGGTTACACCGAGCCGCCGCCCGGTCAGACGGGCAACGGGACCGGTTCGACGGTAGGTCACCTCGCTGCTCCATTTGCCGAGCAGACCACCGTTCATGGTGGCGGACAGTCCATGCCGTTTGGTTACGATAACAGTGGAACTGGCGGCAAAGCCCGCTATTCTGAGGCCGAACGCGAGTTCCTTTTTGCACAGGACTTCACCGGAACGGGTGTCAAGGCATTGGTCCTCTATATTTACGGCGATCCGGGCAATGCCCCTGCAACGCTATACGTAGGTCTGCAGGACAGCACCGGTACCCGTATAGATGTCCCCGAGACTGATACGACCCTGGTGACGACAGGTCGCTGGCGAGAGGTCAATATCGAGCTGAGC
>CP070675.1:1552886-1554703 GCA_020352215.1 Phycisphaerales bacterium | reverse complement strand
GACCGGCATCGCTTCTTGCCGCGCCGACACAGAATGGCAAGCATCTGTGGGTCACCGAAGTCGGCAATCAGTTCGGTCGCCTTGCTGTCGCTCTCTTGGGGCGAAGCACAGTCTCTCAGCGCATCGGCAAAATGAGCCAGGAGTTCGGCCCGGAGGTGCTTGCGTTCTTTCCTGCGACACCGCGTCATCTTGACAAGATGGCGCACATACTTCACCACGCTGGTAGGCAGCGCCCCGAATTGCCGCTCGAATCTCTTTCCCCTTGCCATCGGCTCCCGACGCCTCCATGACTTGATGCGGATACCGCGAGTACATGATCATACGGTATGACCGCAATATCTGCAACTCGTGCGCCGGCCAGGAGCGTCAGTATCTAACTCCCTGTTCTTAAACGGTTTAGACTGTCTCGTTCAAGAGGACGCGTTATGAAGTCAATAGGAAATGTCAGTTGATGCGTCGGATGGGCAAAAAGGGCGAAATAGATCATGGGGACAGCACGTCTTAGGCTATTTGGAGCTGGCCTTGTCATAAATGGGTACGGGCAGATTTCAAGGGTGGGTGACAGTCTGCATAATAATGTGTTGCAGCGTGCAGGATCGCCGTTTATGAAGAGATATGGGAAATTCCGGTCTTAGATTAGGAGTGAAGAAGATGTGCATGGGCAAGCGTTTAGTGTTGGTGGTGGCAATCGTAATGTCGGCCTGCTGTGGCCTCCGGGCGGATTGGCCGCAATGGCGCGGGCAAAATCGTGACGGCAAGTCCGCAGACACCGGCTTACTCAAGGAATGGCCGAGCGATGGCCCAACGCTCGCCTGGAAAATCGACAAACTCGGCGGCGGCTACAGCGCTCCGTCCGTTGCCGCCGGGAGGATCTTCGGTATGAGCAACCGTGGCGACGAGGAGGTCGTTTGGGCCCTATCTGAGAAAGACGGCAGTGAAATTTGGGCGACGCCCCTCGGACCGGCTTTCCGGCAGCGGCCGTCACAGGGTAGGGAGGGGCCCGCATGTACGCCGACGGTGGACGGCGAACGGCTCTATGTTGAGGGCCTTGCCGGCAACGTGGCATGTTTGCAGGTCAAAGACGGCAAGATCATTTGGCAAATCAGCATGACAGAAGAGTTCGGCGGGCGAGTACCAATGTGGAGCTACCGCGAGTCGCCCCTAATTGATGGCGATAAGGTTATCTGTACTCCAGGCGGTGATGATGCGACGCTGGTAGCTCTGAACAAGTTAACCGGCGAGACGATCTGGAAGGGCAAGATGCCCGATTCTGCTGTGAGCGCTGCGGCAAGTGGGCCCCAGCGTGCTCCCGCCAACCGTCCAGGTGGCTTCGGTGGTGCTCCCGGCGGTGCCGACCGTGGTCCAGGTGGTACGGCTCCAGGCGCCGGTGGTTCGGCTATAGTGGTCACCGGAACCAAGGATTCGGACTTGTTCACGTACGAGCGTTATGGGATGACAGCCTTCTCCTGGAAGATTCCCAATGGCAAATATCTCGCCAGACTCTACTTTGCAGAGACCTATGAGGGTATTACCGGCCCCGGCCAGCGCGTTTTCTCCTTCAATGTCCAGGGGCATGAATTCAAGGACTTTGACATTTGGGTCAAGGCGGGCGGTTTCAGACGAGCCTACATCGAAACTGTGCCTGTGGAGGTGACCAACGGCGAGTTTCGCATTGATTTTACGCCCAAGGTTGAAAACCCGGCAATCAAGGCGATTGAAGTAGTTCCGCAGGCAGGTGCAGCGTCATCCGCAGCGACAATACGTATCAAGGCCGGATCGTCCGAGCCATTTACGGATTCGAGTGGCCAGGTTTGGCA
>CP070675.1:1550958-1552786 GCA_020352215.1 Phycisphaerales bacterium | reverse complement strand
GAAGAGCACCGCCAGAAGGCCGAGGCACTACTCCCGGAGACGGCTGAAGCGTATTTCCTGCGGGCCATGACCGCCCTCACCATAAAGGACAAGCTCGACTTGCTCGATGACGCCCTGCGCCTGGACCCCAGCCACTATGAGTCGTACCGGCTGCGTGCCTTCACCTACCACGCCTCACGAAAGTATGAGAACATGGAGCGAGATGCGATAGCAATGATTGCCCTGCGCCCGCGAGACCCCCTGGCCTACTCTCTGCGGGCCATTGCGTGGCGCGAGTTGGGCCGCTATCCAGAGGCGATCGCCGATTATGACATGGCCATTGCACTGACGTCACCCGACGACCCTCACTACGTTGACTTGCTGACCCGGCGCTGCGAAGTCTTGCTGCGGATGGGTGATTACGAAGGACTCATCGCCGAGGCGCAGCAGTGTCTGGGACTCCTGCCCAATACTCCTGTCTTTCAGTACCACGTGTTCTGCGCGATGACTGCCCTGGGTGACTATAGCGAGGCAACCGCGCTGTTCCGCCAGATCATTGCTCCCGGCCATGAGGCTCGCCGCAACTTGGGCGAATGGTGCATGAAATACGTCTTCGACACGCTGGAAGCCGGACGGTCGTGGCATCTTCCGGATAGCGAGCCCGCGGGCGCAGCCTTCCTGCCGATGGTGGAAGCTGAGGAGACCTACTGTGCCCTCTCGGCTAAGGCGAAACGCCTCGTTACAGATGGATTCAGCGCGCGGTGGTCGCCGGATGGAAAGAAACTTGCGTTCAGCACAGGCGTACACGGCTACAGTGGCGTGGCAATCTTCGATCAGGCAACGAAGGAAACCGAGCTACTGATCGTCCCCGGCAAGGACCCGCGGTGGTCCCCCGATGGGCGATACATCGCCTTTGTCAGAGATTGCCAGTTTTTGCGTGTCTCAGAATTCATTGCTGCATTCAATGCTGCTGAACGCAAAAATCAGCCTCGAATGTTGGCAGAAGAAGAAGTCTGGGTCATGAAATCCGACGGTACGGAACCAAGGCGTTTAGCGCGTGGCGGATGGCCCTCATGGAGCCAGGATTCGACATGCGTTTATTATCAGTCACGTGTGGATAGCGCGCTTTGTTTGATCTCTATCGAGAACCCAAACACCAAGCCGAAGCGGATCATGGCTTGCTCGAGTCTTTTCCCGTCGGTATCACCGGATAATCTTCGTGTGGCCTACCTGGAGAATGCGTTCCTGAAGATCCAGGACGTAACTTCGCAGAGGTCTGTTGCCGAATGGCCGGTGCCTTTCAGGGCATGGGGCGGGCCTGCCTGGTCTCCGGCTGGCGACGAACTGTGTATGGGCGGCAGTGGCAGTCTGGAGAACAGGACCGGACTGTGGATTTACAACCTTGATAGAAGCGAGCCTGCAAAGACGCTTAGCGATCAGATCACGGTCGGCTCTTGGGCTCCGGATGGAATGAAGCTCGTTTTCTATCTCGGCCCACCGTACTTTGAGATTTGGGCCGCCGACCTCGACCCGAATGTTTCGACCATTGAAGCACTTGGCCCCACCCGAACACTTGACGAGCACTTCCAAGAAATGGTAGCCCTTTACTCTCGCAGAATCGAGGCCGAGCCTGAGGATGCGCACAACTATCTCCATCGCGCAGCACAGTTTCACTATCTGCGTGAAAAAGCGAAGGTACGTGCCGACATGAGACGGTACTACGCCATCCTCAGCGGGGGATCGCCTTCGGATTTGCCGTTCGGCACGCGGTGGGACTTCAGGCGCGTTCTTAGTCTGCCGTTCGATTGTCAACTCGTCTTTTCTGCAGAAAGACCTGTAAATACGATTT
>CP070675.1:1548980-1550858 GCA_020352215.1 Phycisphaerales bacterium | reverse complement strand
CCGCACAACAGGGGTGCTCGATTGTCGACGCAACTAAAGGGCCGGGATACTCTTAGCTGCAGTCAGCTTGACAAGCTCGATACCCTTATCCCTGCCGAGATTCCGAGAGTACTGCTTAGCCGTCGGGTTGTTCCAGCGCTCGTGGACCCCTAAGCTTACCAGGCGAGCTGCATTTCCCTCGTGGTCGGGATCGTAGAACGTCCCCGACGGTGGGTTGTCCGCCAGCGCGGCCTCGACGAGATAATCGCTCGTGCCGGACCAGTGCGGTGCATCATCCCATTCAGCCCACAGAAAATCGAAGCCGACCGAATCGATCGCCACGGGATCCTGGGACGCGAAAAGGCTTGAGCTCCAGTCGCCGTTGAACGGCGGGCCGATGAATTTCCTTGGTGCCCTCTCTTTGGCGTGCTTGCCCGCGTAGAGCCCATCGATCAGGTAGAGCAAGGTCTTGCCGCCTATGTGCTTGTGCCCTATGAGATCTACGAGCGGCCTGTAGCGTCCCATGCCTGGCTTGGGACGAGGCAGGTCTTTGTGCATGTCGTAATACTCGCCGGAGCCCGGCGGCCGTCTGATAAGCGAGCCGTAGTGGTTCTTTGCGCAGAGCGTTACACCGGCGTAGTCATTGTGGCTCTTAAGGTTCGCCAGATTGATCAGGTAATCGGCCTCGACATAGGACGCGGGGACATAGTCGGTCTTTTTGCCCTCCGCATCCGACGTGCTCCAGTACAAAGGAACGGACGAAGACTTCGCAGCGGTCCGGCCGAATTTGCCTAAGTACTCTAAGTATGTCACGTTCGGAAACTTGGCGTGGCACATGTCGTAGAACTCGTTCGGGAAGTAGCACAGGGTATCGCCAACCGTTATGTCGGCCTCTTTCACGCCCGCTTCGGTCACGAGCTGCCGTAGCAACGCGATTATCATTTGCGGGGACGTGTTCATGTAGTCGGCGCGCCTCAGGTTGTAATCTTCAGGCCCTGCCACCGGGCCTCTGCCCCAAATCCTAATGCAGCCCACAAAATTCACCTTGACGATAATCTTCTCCCCCGGCTTGTATCCGGCATCGCCCTTTCCATGTGTTCTGTTGAAATACTTGAAGAGCTTGTCCCAGGCGGCGGGGCACGTGGGCTCGCCGCTCAGGCCCCGGATCGCGCGGCTCATCATCTGCTCGACCACCGCTTGATCTGTGTGGCTGCTCTGCCACCAGTGCCCATCGCCCGGGCCATCCCAATCCGTTGCATCAGGGTCGTGCACCCAGACTACGCGTCCCGGATGAATCCCCTTGGCGGTTCCTACTGGGGCATTCGCGACCGGCTCTTCAGCCAATAAAACCTCTTCTGTTGTGATGCTCTGAGCCAGCCATATGCACCCGACGCTGACTGTTATGAGTATTAGACACAGCAGACGACGTGACTGCGCTAAGCTGCGCTTTGCGCCGCGAAGAGCCGCGATTGAGCCGGCCGCTCCTGTAAGCCAAATTACAAAGCCCGAAGCCAACGGGAACGCCATCCGCTGACACGGATACGCCGCCCTTGAAGGCTTAGGAATCACACGGACCAAGAACCATATCAGAGCTACCAAGCCCCCAATGGGAAACAGCCACGTGAGCCGGTGACATTTGCCATTTTGCTCAGGGCAGTTATGCTTGTTATGAGAAACCTGGCGGGCTCGTCTTTTGTTAAGCAATAGCATTTCTAATCTCCACAACTTCTGCTTCTCTCATCATGCGATGTCCATTTCTTTGATATAGGCTCGCATTCCTGCGAGTCTGGATTTGAAGGCTTCATATAGGCCGTCCGAAGTCTCTCTCAAAGTCCGCTGAGAGTTCGTGTGCGGATTGACTGAGGTTGCATAATCAACCTGCTTGATCCGATCCTTCGG
>CP070675.1:1546998-1548880 GCA_020352215.1 Phycisphaerales bacterium | reverse complement strand
ATCCGTTGCTGTCGGTGATGACAGTAGCCAGTCGCCCCGCCAACTCGGCTTCCCCGCTATAGCCCGGCTCGGCCTCGAACAGCAGTGTAACTCCGCCCTGTGGCTTGCCCCGTACATCATAGACGTATCCCTCAGCACCGCCACCCTTGGAAAGGACGACTTCGATGCCCTTCGTCGCCCGTCCGTCCAGGACCTCGATGCCTTTGGCCACGCTGAACGCAAAGTCAGCATGCTTGACCTTGATAGATTCACGCCTGGGCGCCAAGTTCTCCAATCGGAACTTGCCGCTGGAATCAGTCTCGACGGCGCCCTCTTCGGAGACAAACTCTTCGCTCAACTGACGTGATGTGCCAGCCGCCTTTGACAGTGGAATCACCCTGGCTCCGCTAATTGGGTTACGTTCCGCGTCCAGCACTGTTCCTTCGATCGCACCGCCCTGAACCAGCTCAATGCGGACAGGCTTGTTCTGATCGGTATTGACCCGCTCGCTCCAGATCCATGCAAAGCCGTCGGCAGCAACTTGAACTTCATAGACGCCGGGGCCGACGGCCTGGATGTCGAACGTGCCACGCGGATTGTCGAACTCATTCCAGGCCGAACTTTGAGTGTAGTAGATCCCACGTAGCGCTTTGACTTTGCGCAGCCGAGCCCTGAACTTTGTGACAGGCTCGTCCGTGCCAGCTCTGACAACAGAGCCCCGCAACTTCGGCTTGGCAACATATGTGAGCTCGACCTGCAGGTCCGTACACGGCGCTTCGACGTTCTCGACGACCTTTCTCTCCACGTTAGGCCCGCTGAACGAGACTGTGTAGGTGCCGGGTCCGAGCGAACCAAGAGTGAACGTCCGCTGCCCGCCGAGGAGGCTGACACTGTGATGGCCACCGTCCTCGGGTGAGTATGCGCTCACCTCCACATGGTCAGGTTTCTCGCTTCCGGCAAAAGTCACCTCCCCGCTTATAGATACTGACGAACCGGGTGATCTTCGCGGGATCTTCACTGAGAGCACCCCATCTTCCATCGGCAGCTGCGCCTGCAGAACGGGAAAGGACGTACTGCCACCACCGTCCCGAGGGAAGTGGATATTCAGGCTGTAAGCACCGGGGACGATATGCGTCAGCGTGAAGAGGCCGTTCGCGTCGATCGGGGCCATTTCCGGAACAGTGGTGCAGTGCCACCAATCGGGCCGCGCGCTGATCTCCAGACCTTCGGCCGGGACGCCATCGGCATATTCCGCGTAACCTTGGACCTGTACGCCCTTTTTCAGGACGATTTCCCCGTACTCAATCAAGTTGGGGTCGGTAAACGTAACGACAAGCCGATCCGGCGCGTAGTCATATATCGTTCGGCGATAGCCGTGACCTCCCCTCTTGATGGAGTCGCCCAAGTGCGTCCCCATTGCGGTTATCACGTAACCGGTCTCGGCAGGCTCAAAGCCTCCAAGTAGAATGAGCCCCTCTTCGTCGGTTTGCTTTGAGTACCTGTTCGAGCCAAATTCCCTGCCCATCGCGTCGGCCAGAGAACTGACGCGGATCCGCGCTCCTTCGATAGGCTTGCCCGCCTCGTCAATTACGCGTACCTCTATCTGGCATGCCCTGGCCAGTTCAAAATTCCTGACGACCTGCTTGCCCTTCTCCAGACTTACGACGGGCAGGCTGCGGTAGTCCGTGATTCCGATGTAGTCTTTCGAGGTGACCTCGATCTTATAGTTGCCGTCTTGCCCAACCTCATCGAAGCTATAGAACCCATTTGCGTCCGCTTCTGTGCGATAGATTCTCCTCATGGAAATACTAATGCGAGCATCAGTTACAGGATCGCCGGTTCCAGCATCAGTGACAAAACCGCAGAGGACGCCCTCGGGCTCAAACTCGGACTTGGACTGCCC
>CP070675.1:1545012-1546898 GCA_020352215.1 Phycisphaerales bacterium | reverse complement strand
TCCCACGCCTGCTGCAGGTACTCGTACTTTACCGGCGTGCTCGGACAGAACATGACATCCGCATCTTCGATATAGCTGCGCAAGAAGGCACTCATCGAACGGTGCGTGCGGGAAGGACGTGGCTTGCAAGCAGTCATCATCCTCGGGTCTTGCCAGTGCCAGCTTCGTCCGAACGTTATGGTGGCCATCGATGGCGGATAATTCTCGTCATTGTCTAAAGCATAACAATTCACCCCGGCCACAATTTGTCGCTGGTTACTCATCCCAAGTAACGCACGTCCCTGCTGCCTAACTTTTCCCAATGCCGGCAGCAGTATTCCGATCACAACCGCTATGACGGAGATTACGACCAAGAGCTCAATCAAAGTGAATGCTTTTCTTGGCTGGCGTTTCATGCCAGTTTTGTAACGTTCGTCGCTAATGAGACCATTCTCCGTGCTATTCCTTATTCTGAACTGTACACTATCATACCACCTTTGAAGTCGCCTTCAAGGATCTTTCCGCACCGAGATAAGGCTACCCACACACCCAGTTCATACACCTAACCCTCGCTGTCTGATACGCTATTCGGTGTTCAGCCAGACTGCCGGTTGCAGCCAATCGCCTGCCAGAGCGGAGAAGTCTTTCATATCCACGACGCCGTCGCGCTTCAAATCACCTGGCTGTTCCGTGGCATCTGCCAGCCAATCCATCGCTTGCTCCACCAAGTCGGCACAGTTAACGATCCCATCATTGTTCAGGTCCGTCAAGAGCGCCCAGCCGTGTGGAGGCATACTGGCTTGGCTTGTGCCGCCATAAGCACCCATATTGATACGAAGATTCACTCCCCATTCGTTGTCCGGGTCACGTGGCACGCTCATCAACTCATCACCGAGCGGGGAACCTGGATTACCTGCATCTACGCAGCGACTGGTAACGTAATCGTATGTCCACGACTTGCTCTCTTTGTTCCAACGCCAACCGGCGCTTTTCAAATGGTACTCGCCTTTGAAAGGCTCTAACGGCTCCTCGAGTGGGTATCCCGACCGAACAAAGCATGGGTCTGTGTCAATGTTGCCGGGACCCCAGTGCACCTGCCCTTCGCCGGCAATACCTTCCAAGCCGCCCGCCACATTGGAGTATGAGATGTTTAGGGTCCCTCCACTTTCAATATGAAGTTGTGGGGAGGAATTATTGTAGATAATGCAATTTTCTACTGTCGCATTGCCCAGGCTGATGCCTGAGATGTTACTCGCTATAGTGCAGTTCTTAATCAAACCGTTGCATCCGAAGAGGACAGGGTATATGCCGCACCAGAAAAAGGTCGTATTATCTGTTATTAAACAGTTGCTGATCGTCCCGTCACACTCTTTTATTACGGTGGCCCCGCAAGGTCCGTTGCCGCTTATAACACAATGACTGATTGTGGCCCGCGTATGGTTACCATAGATAGCACCATAGTAACGGTCGTGAATCGTAAAACCTGTAAGCGTACAATTCGGACCCTCGGTCCCGGCGAACTGCACACCTCCCCTGATGACGGTACTGTCAACTACATCCCAGTCGGTTGGATCAGCACTTCTCAGCGTGATATTCTTGCCGAGAAAGTCGATGCTGTCATCGCTCTCCGGCTCCAGATACAGACCGGGCCGGACCACAACCGTATATCCGTCTTTCGCCGAATCTATGCCCCTCTGGATTGTAGCATAGGCTGTTTCCGGCGTCTGGCCGTTATTCATATCATCGCCGTTGACTACATCCACATAGAAAAAAGGTCCCGGGGCAGGCGGCTCTCCCGCCAGAGCCAGATTGTGAACCGTGCCGGCGGCGATGGCAACATAATGGTAGCCCTCAGGCACATCCAACTGTCCCCAGTTGGTTTCATGGCCTCCCCACGCAACAACCGA
>CP070675.1:1543012-1544912 GCA_020352215.1 Phycisphaerales bacterium | reverse complement strand
TTGAAGAGGCCGCGGTGCCGCCGTATCGCAATAGTGTAGACCCGGCCCGGGACGTCTCGGAGCTGCGCACCGAGCTGCTGCTCTCCGATCTGGAGCTTGTCACCACGCGCATCGACCGGCTCGAAAAGCAGGTCCACAAGCCGACAAAGACCCAGGCGCATGACAAGGCCGAGTTGGCCCTGCAGATGAAGCTGCAGGAGGCAATCGAAGCCGAGCGTCCCATCAGCACCGCGGTCGAGACTGAGGCCGAGCGGGAGATGATCAAGTCGCTGGGATTCCTGACCCTCAAGCCGATGGCGGTCGCGGTGAATGTCGGCGAGGACCAGCTCCAGAAGCAGTTCGACTTCGCCGGGCACGTTGACAGCTCGGTGCCGGTTGTGACGCTCTGTGCCAAGTTGGAGTATGAGCTGGCGCAATTGGACGCCGACAGCAGGGCGGAATTTATGGCGGACCTGGGCATTACAGAACCGGCGGCCAACAAGTTTGTCAGGAGCTGCTATGCAGCACTGGGTTTGGTCAGCTTCTTGACGGTCGTTTCGGGCGAACTGCGGGCCTGGCCAATCAGGCGGGGCACCACGGCGGTCGACGCTGCCGGCAAGGTCCACACCGATATCAAGCGGGGCTTCATAAGGGCCGAGACGTTCGGCTTCGAAGAGCTCAGAGAGTTTGGCGATGAGAAGGCGTTGAAGGCCGCCGGCAAAATCCGGCTGGAAGGCAAAGACTATGTGGTTCAGGACGGCGACGTGATCAACTTCAGATTCAACGTATAGCATGGCCAGGCCATGGGGGCCTTTTTGGTGAACCGACCTCTCAGATTGTCTCTCGCCGCCGTTCTCGCACTTGCAGGCGGCGTTTTCATTCACTCGTGCTCGGACTCCAAGAGCTCCGGGCCCGCAGTATACACCTACAAGATCAGCAAAACGTATTCCCACGACAGATCCGCCTACACCCAGGGGCTGGCTTTTGAGAACGGGGTCCTGTACGAGAGCACGGGTATCCACGGAAGCTCTACCCTCCGCAAGGTGGAATTGGAGACCGGCCGCGTGCTGCAGAGGTACGAACTGCCGCCCGAATACTTCGGCGAAGGCCTGACCATCTACGGCGACAAGATCATCCAGCTCACCTGGCGTTCGAAGGTCGGATTCGTCTACGACAAAGCCAGCTTCGAATTGATCCGGCGTTTCACCTACCCAACCGAGGGCTGGGGCATCACGCATGACGGAGAGCGCCTGATTATGAGCGACGGCACATCCGTGCTGCACTTGCTGGACCCGGAGACATTCGAGGAGACGGGTCGTGTCGAGGTGCATGACGCCGGCACACCCGTGCGGGGGCTCAACGAGCTTGAATACGTCAAGGGGGTGATCTACGCCAATGTCTGGCCCACCGATCGCATAGTCATGATCGAACCTGGGACAGGTCGGGTGACCGGCTGGGCATACATGATGGGCCTTTCGAGCATGCTGTCGGGTCGAAGGGATGTGGACGTCCTTAACGGCATCGCCTATGACAGCGCCAGAGACCGGCTGTTCATCACCGGAAAGCGCTGGCCCAAACTCTTTGAGATCAGATTCGTTCCACTCAGTTAGCCGGCTGAGTTCGGCCGTCCTGTGATCCCGTTCGCCGGGGGCATCCGCAGCAAAATCAGCAATCGGTCTCTCGTAGAAAAGATGCTGCGTGAGCGAAGTTGGATTCTTAAGACGCCCGCTCCGCAAATCAGCAAGAGGGCTAACCCCCGGCCCTCTACAATGCGGCTGATCGTCATCTTCTACCAGCCTCCGCGCCAAACGAGGTAGAAGCTCATTGTCCACCATGCCTGTGCCGATCCTTGGATCATCAGTGAGATTACGACGGCTGCGACGATGACCCCTGCGTTCATCAGCCCTTTGGGCCTTCTCTT
>CP070675.1:1541010-1542912 GCA_020352215.1 Phycisphaerales bacterium | reverse complement strand
ATTGTCCACAACGATCAAACGCCGTGCGCCATTATGCTTGGCGTTGAAGTTGAAGGACAATTCGCCGGCAGGAATCGTGTAAAATTGGCAGGGCTTCCGGCCGATCTGTGTCGCGATATTGTCACACGACGCCGTGGCACGTTTGTTTAGGCTGATGTACATATTCGTGAAATTCTGCTCCTTCACGCTGAGATTCCCGATTTTCAGACGCAGGTCGTCGATCAGCATCTTGTCCATGCAGTCACAGAGCTGCTGATTGAAGGCATACTCGAAATCAATCGCCCCGTTGATCTGGCTCGTATCCGAATCGCCATCCAACGTAAAGGTTGCCGTCGAAAGCGAAGGCACGAATTCGACCATAGAACTAATAGTGTGGGCGAATGTCCGTTTGCCGATGTCTTGATCATCGATTTGAGGACGCGAACAATATCCATCAACGTGGTTGCAATCGGCCGTGGGCTCATCACATTTCCAGTTCTCCAGCTGCTTTGCGGCAAGGTCGTCAGCACAGCTCTTCTTAATCAACTCAACCGCCTTCGCATACCTGTCCTTCCAGATCGTCGCATCGTCCTTGCCTTCCTCGTCTACTGTGACACAATAGTTGTTGGCGAAAGTCTTCGTCTGATATGGTTTACTGCAATTGAGATCGCTGAGCTTACGTTCAGGTTTTATGAATGGTATGTACATTCTGAGACACGCCGAGGGCAGGTTGCCCGGGACGTTCTGGTAACCATGAGCATTGCCCGGAACAGTGATGACAGTATCTTTCTTGAGCGGACTTGTCTTCCACTTGTAGACCTGCATCTTCAAGGGTTGGTTACAGGCCGGCGATGGCGGGCTCGACATCTTCGGGTTTGTTATAGTGACAAAATCAGAGGCACATGTGCTTTTGTCAAACAAATCCTCGAGCCACTTCGGCTTGGTTGTCACCCGGCTGTCATAGGCCAAATAGAAACCTTCTACGTCCTCAAGCACTCTGATCTTCAGATAATCCGAACTGGTATCTGAGCGGGCGCTAAACGGCAACTTTACTACAGTTGACGTTTTGAATGTATTGCACGAACCGGAATTCGTAAGTTTAGAGAGGTTAATGCCACAATAAACGGGATCACCAGGTGCAAGATATGCCTTTGGCTGACAGATGAGGCCTGCGGGCTTGATCACGGTCACGTTGGCCTTTTTCTGTTTGAGGACACAGCCGATTTGTTTCATCGTACATTCATACGAGGGGTCGGCAGCGGGTACGTCAAAGGGGAATATCAAATGACATGCCGACCCAAATAGCATCGTCAGCAGAAGAATAACTACGCATGCGTGCAACAGAGATATTCGCGCTAGAATCCGCCAGATTCTGTAGTCCCTATTCTTGCGTGCGGGCGACAGAGTCTTAACCAGACGTACACGCGCACAGTCTGATGTGTCCTTGGTGACGTGCATTTTTTGTTCCTCCCACAGTAGTTAGGCATGGCCAATATGCTCCGGCAAGTAACACCGCCAACTCCTCGACTCTCACCAGTTTACGCAATCCGCCGCACAATTGCAATTATTATCGGCTGTTTGCCACATTCTTTTTTTGGCCCTGCGGGGCAGTGACGGAGAAACCCGAGAGCTTCCGTCAAGAACGAGCATCGCAATTTCCCTGCCAATTCAGGTCGATTATGCAGCGCCGGCGGGGGCTATTGTCATGAATCTCCTGTCATGGCGAGAGAATCTCCTCAAGCCAGTCGCAGCCCTGTGTACTTCGAACCAAGCCTTTCTGGATTAAGGGCAGTCCAGACAATCAGGGGGTACCCCTGGGCCGGGAGGCGGCTGCTTCTTGAGCCAGTTGGCAACCAGGATGTTCAGATCGGATGGGCCCACACGATACACGCCGGTCTTTTCACTGCCGCCCACGTCGTGCGC
>CP070675.1:1539004-1540910 GCA_020352215.1 Phycisphaerales bacterium | reverse complement strand
TAGCGCTTGTTGACGATCCTGCTATCCAAGACAACTACAATTCCGGTGTCGACCTTGCTGCGAATCAATCTTCCGAAGCCTTGCTTGAACTTGATTATGGCCGAGGGAAGCTGGTAGTCATAAAAAGGGTTACCACCTTCTTCTCGTATCTGTTCCAGCCGGCCGGCGACTAACGGCTGATCCGGTACGGCAAAGGGCAGCCTGACGATAATGACGTTTGACAGAGCCTCACCCGGCACATCGACACCTTGCCAGAAACTGTCCGTCCCGAAAAGCACATGTCTTCCCGCAGTTCTGAAACTTCTTAGCAGATCGCTTCTGTCCATGCCGGAGCCTTGTTGCAGCAAGTCGATACTATTGTCCTGCAGCCGTGGTTCGATTGCATCGGCGACGTCTTGCAGCATTGCATAACTGGTGAAGAGGACGAATGCTCTGGCTTCGGTTTTGAGAACGTATTTGCTTATTGCATCTGCAGCGGCCTCGATGAAAGTGGGTTGGTTGGGGTCCGGAAGGTCTTTTTCGACGTAGATCGTGACCTGCTTTTCGTAATCAAAGGGTGAGCCAAGTTTTAGCCCATCAAATTCGTCCAAGCCGACCCGACCGGCAAAAAAATCAAAACCGCTTTTGTCACTCTGTCCATCTGTGCTCAACGTCGCACTGGTCAGTACGATCGACTCATATCGGTCGAAGAGACATTGTCTTACATTTGGCCCGACATTTACCGGCGCACTTTTTAGCCGAGTACCGGCGGGTCTGTTCGGGTCAACCTCTACCCAATAAACGTGATCGGCGTCTTCTTGCGAGAGGAAGGCGCCCAAATCCTGGATCAACGCCTTGCAAAGATCAACGAAACGTGTGAACTCGAGTTTCTCATCAGAATCTTCTGTTTGCCTTACCAGTTTCGCCAGTTCCCCCCGAAGCTGTTTCAAAGACCCGGAAAGAGTATCATCGACAAAGTACCTGTGACATCGGCCGTTGGTCTCCGCCTTTGTCTGCTCGTACCAGGTCCGGATTTGACCGAAAAAGGCGGAGTTCAGTTCACCGAGCCGGCAAACCAGGTCGATCGCTTTCTTCGCATCCGCATAAGCCAGGAGCCCCTTGTGTCTTCGCGGGTTGTATAGACCATCCAGAAGGAACCTGACTCTGCCATAACTTACGTCTATTCCAAAATGCTCCTCCGCCACATGCTCTATGTTGTGAGCTTCGTCGAGTACGGCAAACCTGTAATCCGGCAGAATAGAAACGCCTTGTTCTCTGAGCACTAGATCGCTAAACAGTAGGGCGTGGTTGGCCACGATTATGTCGGCGGTCTCCAAGCGACGCCTGGCGCGCCAGTAGAAGCAGTCGCGAAAATGTGGGCATTTGCGACCGCGACAATTACCATGCTCGCTCCTGACCTTATCCCAGACGCGGCTATTGGGCAGGAACGGCATGTCGCTCAGCGAGCCGTCGCTCGTCCGATTTGCCCACTTCGCTATTGACCTCAATCCGGATGCAGACTCCTCGAAGAACTCTCCTTGCCTGGCAAGAACAAACTCAAGTCGCCGCCTGCACAGGTAGTTGCCCCTGCCCTTTGCGAGGGCCGCGCCGAAGGATTGCGGCATGCAATCCGCCAGGAAGGGGATGTCTTTCTCGATGAGCTGTTCCTGCAGTGTGATAGTGAAAGTGCTGACCACAACCTTGCCCCCAGCCTCAGAGACCGAGGTAATCGCAGGGACAAGATACGCAAAGCTCTTGCCCACACCGGTCCCGGCTTCAACAATCAAGTGCCCGCCTTTCGCAAAGGTCTGCTGTACGGCAGCGGCCATTTCTATCTGTTGAGGACGGACCTCGTAGATTGGCAGAGACTCGGCAATCGGGCCACCCTCGCCCAACAGCTCTTCCATGTTCTTGCAGTCGCTTGCCC
>CP070675.1:1536992-1538904 GCA_020352215.1 Phycisphaerales bacterium | reverse complement strand
GCGGCCTGCTCTACACGATCCCAGCCTTATCGACAACTTTGTATTCGCTCGACCCGAGCAATGCAAACGCCACGACGGTTTTCACCGGCCTGAATGTGGCCCATGTCACGGGCCTGACCGGTCCGCGTATCCCAGCCCCTGGTGCTATCCTGCTCGGCAGCATCGGCGTGAGCCTTGTCGGCTGGCTGCGAAGACGCAGGACACTGTAAGGGTATCAACATACCAGCAACTTCAACAGGGCTGTGAGTGCTGACGCTTGCAGCCCTTTTCCTCTGCTGCAGTAGTATCGGCTCGCTGGTCTCACCTCAAGGACTCTCCTCCTCATGGTGAAATTCCGCTAAATCACCCAGCGAGCCTTCATATTGTCGATACAGCACGTCCACAAATTGCCGAAAGTAGAAAAATTGTGTGAGCGAGCAGATCGAAACCGCCAGAGGTGACCGTTTTTGACCCCCCATGCGTCTGGCCCCCCCTTGTGTTTTTCGGCAGTCTGCGCATTTATCATTGATCGGGCAACGGCACATCAGCACTGCCTTCTAGCTGTCGGCGGTAGCCAACGACAAGGCTGTCGAGCGTGGCTTGCTGCTCTGGCGTGAACCACAGGCTGCGCTCTGCTTTCTGGGTGTTGTCAGCCCGGTAGTGCCCGCCGATCTTTGCGAGGTTCTCCAGGCAGTTCACCGCCGTCTTGAGGTCGTCCTTCTCAAGCGCGGCACGCCGGTCTTCACGAAAGGCTCGGACGACTTCCGCCCGCGTGATCTCCGGTGACTCCTCAATTTCTCGCCTTTTTTGCTCGATTGCCTGCTGGACGCAAGGAATAGTCAATAGAAAGTGGGCCATTTGTTTGGCACTTCTTGCACTGTAGCCAGCCAAACGAGCGCTTTCTGCACCGTTTCCACAGCTCTTTTCGCCGATTGCGGTATAGAACTGCACAAACAATTCTCGTTTACGTGTCAGCGCCATCTACTCTTTGCCCTTCTTATGCGCCTGGACTAAGGCCTTGATTGCCGCCTTGATATGCTCCGGCAGGTCCGGCCAAACCGCTACGATTTCAGCAAGATCGTCAGGCACATTTTGGGTGTCAGTTTCACCCTGTTTCGGGGATTCAGGTGTCAACTGAGGTGTCAACGGTGCTTCGGTGGTTTCGCAAGTCTTTGCATATGGCAGACTTGTGTCCTTCGTGCAACGGACTGAAAATCCGTGTGTCGGTGGGATTCCCCAAATTGCTATTGGAAGTCATTTGACAGAGTGACGGCAAAAAGGTATACTCAAGTGATTGGTTTAATATTTACCGCGATATTTGCGGCACAAAACAGTTCCTTTTAATAGTATTGACATGTAGCCACTTCTAAGTTGACAACGTGAAGGTTCATGTAAAGACAGGTAGGCTTCTTTGCAGCTAATATGTACTAATTTGAGAACACACGGAACAGAAAGGTGAGTGATGCCTTGACCGTCAAGGCATTGATATTGTAACAAGGCATTTTAGGAGAGACAATATGAAATGGGAATAAGCAGCGCCTTTGTTCGCGAGGCATTCAAAGACTAAGCGAAGAAGGTAATTGTCAGACAATGGATACAAAATAGAGTAATAAATGGGACAAGAAGGATCGAAACATATAGATGGAGAAGGGTAATGAAGAGAAGATGATTTTGGAGATGAGTGATGAGAGCTACTATATTCCTATCCGTGGTTTGCATTTTGGCACTAACAGTGAATGCATTTGCCATCCTTACACCGCACATTGGTGGTTCTGCAGGTAGTACTATCTATGTCAAGGGCCCGGTTTCCGGTGGCCCGGACAATTCCCCGCTCCATGAAAGCTGGGACCTGATAACTCCTACCAGTCCGAACTATCTCGGCTACTACTATCGATTCATCTTCTACGATGGAACACTGCATATCGATCCGACC
>CP070675.1:1534970-1536892 GCA_020352215.1 Phycisphaerales bacterium | reverse complement strand
CACACAATTTTTCTACTTTTGGTGTTTTCTGGACGTATGGTATCGAGAATGGTTTGTATCTGGAATTGAAGTTCCATGTATCATTTGTCGACAGTGTCCGCGATTAGCTTATCAAGCTCATTTCTAATGATGCTGGCCCATATCTCATGTCCCCTTCTACTAAGGTGAACTCCATCGTAAAAAATCTCGTCCTTCTCCATATCAGACAAAGCATATTCATCTAACTTGTCAACGATGTAGTTTGGTTCCAAGTCATACTCCATTAGCATCTTCTCGACTAATGGGTCTTTGTTGGCACCCTCCAAAACCTGTGCTCCTACCGGAGTAATGAACAACAAGTGGTGAAATCCTTTTTCTTTTAGGAGTATATCCATTTCCTTCAGTTTCTTGACCGCTCTTTCTACAACAAAACTCAAATCTTTCTTATCAACAAAAGCATGTGGGGACGACTTGTATCTTTTGCCGTTCTGTCTATGACAAAAAAACAGCCACAACTCGTTAAGGGCAAACCTTGGAGACCTGCTAAAGAAAGGTAGTCCGCGAAGTGTCCGTAGGCCTCTATAGAAATCTCCCTCCGGAAAGGTGGTAACATAAATTTCCGCCGGCAAGAAATTCGCGTCGACGATGAGACCGTAAACATTCTCGACACCCCAAGCATTTACTCCAGCATTTCCACTCTGGTACTTCTCCAGACCTTTCACTGCTAAGTGCGAGAAGAGTTCGTCGTTGTTAATATAAGAACCCCCATATGTTACTGAATCTCCGAGAAACAGTATCTTGTTGTGCCGATCCGCATCAAAATCCCTTTCCGCTCTTAAACCAAGGTTGTTGAATCTAATCTTTGCTCCATGGAAGCGGACGTACTCTCTGTTAGGCAGCGGCCTGTAGCCATACAATGGGCTTGAATCGTAAATGACGGGATTGCCCAATCCCATGAGTTTCTGCAATAGGAGTTCTGCCAAGACAACTGAGATTAAGGTGAAGCACAGCACCACAATCACAACTGTCCACTTCTTATTTCTTGCAAAGACGTTGCCCTTTGTGCCGCACACAGTATCTAAACTCGCTCAGATAGACGCTCGTCGTCTTTCCCACACACACATTGCACCACGTTCCGGAATGAGAATCTATCGTGTCGACAACCATTTCTATCTGGAATGGAAAGCCAAAAATGGGCGTGGTAGTCTTCAGCGATTAAGAGTGGCCAGCGTATATACCACTTGGGCTTAAGTTGTTGCCCGACATCGCACCGCAGAATTGTGTAGCCCGTTTCTCGGAAAAGGGTCTTCCACTGCCTTAGTGGTAGAAAGCGGACGCCGACACCTGCCGTATGGGCTCCAAGTCGTTTGCACAGTCGGCACAGGTGCTTGCTGGATGTGAGCCTGAAAATGATGTGGCTCGTCGATTCTGCGAATACTCGCCCTTCATAGACTCGCTCTACGACGGACACGCGGCCATTGGGTGCGAGCAGTGTGGCACATTGTCCCATGACAGTGCGGACCATGTTATCCGATGATTCATAATCGCCAGTGACGAGGTGGTGCAGTAGCGTGTGTAGGATGATCACGTCGAAGGAATGTGGTTTGAAGTGATCTGCGATATGTTCTGCGGATAGTTGCTGGCATTGCTTGCGATCATTTTCGGCATTCCGGTTCAGCAGTTCCTTGCTGATGTCTATAACGACACCCTCTGCGTTGGGATATTTGTCGAGCAAGAAGTCGGCAAGTGCCCCGGAGGCCCCGCCGACATCAAGGAACCGCCACGATCGATCTCGCACGTACTCTGGCAGGCATTTCTCCAACAATAGTCCGCGTTGAGTTTGTGCGACTGGCGGGTGGCCGGCATCGGGCCGATAGTCATAGACTCCCACATCTGATTCTGGTATTAGGCGCATTAGGGTAGGGAAGGACGTTTATCATCCA
>CP070675.1:1532920-1534870 GCA_020352215.1 Phycisphaerales bacterium | reverse complement strand
GGTCCTTTGCAGATGAGCTCGATCCCGCCTTGCGGTCCTGCTTCGATGAGGATCTCATCGTACCAGTTGACCTTGGCCATCACCGTTTCGATTTCGTGAAAACCATCGGGACGCTTGCCCGCAATCAATAGGCTGAGGTTGATCTTCGCAGGCGCCCGGACGAGGAGGGCGTGGCCGATGGTCTCAAATTGTGGCTTTTCGGACAGCATATAGCCGTTAGTTTCTCATCCAAAGTCGTTGGCAGATCGCATTCGTAAAGGCCCGGTGAATTCGTTGACATTATAGCAGACTGCGTTTACTCTGGCACGCAAACTTGTGATTGATGATTGGAGATTGCCGCGGCCTGCTTCGCAGGAATGACAGAGAAGAGCAAGATTGCCGTACCCGCTTCGGCGGACGCAAGTTCTGCCTCGGTGCTCGCCATGACGAAGAGCAATTTCGCACAAGGAATGACGAATGTCGAATGTTGAAACGATAAACGGCGCGTCGAGCGACGAGCCGCGAGTCACGAGCCCTGAGCGTGTTGCGTGGTGGCACTGGCACAGACGTCTGTACGATTGGGTCGTGCATTTTGCGGACACCAAGCACGGCGAACGAGCACTGTTCTTTCTCAGTTTTGCCGAGTCGAGCTTCTTTCCTGTGCCGCCGGATGTGTTGCTTGCGCCGCTGGCGCTGGGAGCGCCGAAGAAGTGGTTCAGGTTCGCTTTTGCCTGTTCGATAGCGTCGGTGTTAGGTGGGATTCTGGGTTATTGTATTGGGATGTTCCTGTGGTCTTTGATTGGACAGTGGGCGTATGCTCATCTTGGGGCAATTGGTCTGACAGAGGCGAACTTTGCCAAGTTTCAGGGCTGGTATGACAAGTACGATTTCTGGATTGTTTTTACGTGTGGGTTCACGCCGCTGCCCTATAAGGTGTGTACGATATCGGCTGGTGTGGCCGAAATCAATTTCCTGGGATTTCTGATTGCCTCGACCGCGAGCCGATCCGCGAGATTCTTTCTCGTGGCGGGACTTATGGGCTGGAAGGGGGAAAAGATAAGGCCATTCATCGAGAAATACTTCAATTGGTTCTCGCTTGCGTTTGTAGCACTGTTGATCGGAGGGTTCTTGGTGATAAAATGGCTGCATTGAGTTAAGGCCCACAGGGAAACTGGGGGCTAAATATTGGATTGTCGCCATGGACGATAGGCAGAAGCAAGTACTTTTGAAGGTTGCCCGTGATACGGTAAGGGCGGCTGTCGCAGGTGGGCCTAGTCCGAAGCCTGAATCAGACGACCCTGAGCTGAGCGCCAACTGTGGCTGCTTTGTGACACTGAAAAACCAGGGGCAGCTGCGAGGCTGCATCGGTCAATTCACCTCCGAGAATCCGCTGATTGAGTTGGTCGTTGAGATGGCGAAGGCTTCTGCGACGAGCGATCCGCGTTTTTTCACCGACCCGATAACGGCAGATGAGTTGAGTCAGTTGGACGTTGAGATTTCGGTGCTGTCGCCGTTGCAGCGGACGGATGATCCGTTGAGTCTGCGGCTTGGCGTGGACGGCATCTATATCAAGCGCGGGCGCGTCTCGGGTTGTTTTCTGCCTCAGGTTGCGACCGAGACGGGCTGGAGCAAGGAGGAGTTCCTCTCGTACTGCTGCGCACACAAGGCGGGGCTTGCCGCAGATGCCTGGAAAGGTCCGGAAACGGAAGTCTATCTGTTTACCGCCGATGTATTCGGCGGGCCGTTCGCAGAGCTGTAGTTTGCGGTGGCGTGTTCGCTGTCAGGATGAGACGGCAAGTGACGCCGCTGGGCCCGACCAGCTCGCTTCGTCGCGCTGTTGATTATCTTCGTCTTTTGCGGGTTCACCGGTTCCGATTTTTGTGACCTGTCCGTGGGGCTATCTTCGGAAAGACGATGTTTGGCGCCATCCACTTCAATCGCCCTCATGAAAGTCCCTTCAAACTTGCCGGC
>CP070675.1:1530842-1532820 GCA_020352215.1 Phycisphaerales bacterium | reverse complement strand
CGTGCCTCCTTTCGACGGCTCCAAGCCGTCTTAGACTAATCTCTGGTGCGCCATTCTACCGCACCGCGAGGCACGCTTTCATATAATCATTGCGAGGAGCGGAGCGACGAAGCAATCTCATTGCCCCATAGCATGCAGGACGAACAAGACATTCGGCTGAGCTCAGTCGAAGCCGTTGTTTGCCCCCCCGTTAGCTATCCCCATCTTCTCCGAAAATCTGTCGGCTGCTGATCTCCCCGTCTATATACATTTCCAGTGTCACGAATGCCCCGTGCCTGCCATACCGTTTGTACGTGAAAACCGTTTCAGACCGCCGCTCGACCGACCATGTCAGTGTGTAGGTCTGCCCATCTGTGGAATACTCAGATCTCGGCAGCAGCTCCAACTCCTTTGGCTTTTCTGGTACTACTCCTGTATAGCACCCCCTCAGGATTGAATCTGTAAGGATTTCCAGGCGATCCGGGTACCGGCCTTCTTTCTTATAATAACGCTGCAATTCTTCTCTGATACCAGCATCCACAAGCATCATATCAGAATGCAGTCTGATATCTGGTTTGACACGCCGACAGACCACTGCCATAGTCCCAAGATACACGGTGCCCGCTATCACTAACACAATTGTGATCAAGAGCCACTTGGTCTTCTTGGCCATCGATTGAGCCTCTCACTACACTCTGCTTGAAACCGCCACACACATCTTTCGCTGAATTACCCTGAGCTCGACGATCTCGTCATTTCATTTCTAGGCTGCGATGCCTCAATTGTCAAGTCTCTCGAAGACTCTCCGGCGGGCGCGGGCCACAATCACGTGCTGTCGTTCTGAGCGGAACAACGTGGAGCGAAGAATCTGGCTAAGCCCAAAACACTGTATCCGCTCGCTAAGGCCAGATGCTTCGCCTGCGGCTCAGCATGACATTGGCGACAGTATGTAGAATGGGCAACTTGTTTGCCCATGCTGTTTCTGGTCGCGATAGAGGGCTTTTTATTCTATGCAGCCGCTGCGTCTTTTGATATATAGTAGCCGTTCATACGCCGTTGGCAGCAGGGCGGTTACACCTCTGTTGCCGTCCGGCAGTTAAGGCGGGAAGAAGGAAATGAAAGACATAATCTCGATAATGCGTCCTTCTCACTGGAGCAAGAACGTATTTGTGTTCGTCGCGTTGATATTCGGGGGCAAACTCGTTGGGCCTGTCGGTGAGGCGGTTTCAGCTATAGCCGTTTCCATCGGCGGCTTTCTGTGTTTCTCTCTCGCCGCATCGGCCATCTACGTCTTCAACGACATCATCGACCGCGAAGCCGACAGACTCCATCCGGTCAAACGCAACAGGCCGATCGCGTCCGGCAGCGTCCCGGTCAGCTCAGCTGTGGTAGTGTCGGCGTTCTGCGCTTTCCTGAGCATTACCGGCAGTCTGGTGCTCGCCAAGGGATTGGCGATCGTTGTCGCCGCGTATATTGCCCTGATGGTCCTCTATTCGCTGGCCCTCAAGAGAATGATGATTCTTGACTGTATCGTGTTGTCGGTGGGCTTCTGCCTGCGGGCCATCGCCGGGGCTGTTGTGGTAGCGGTATCCATTTCGCCGTGGCTGATAATATGCACGTTTGCGGTGTGTTTGTTTATGGCATTCGGCAAACGTCGCAGCGAGATAGCTCAGCTCGGCGCCGAAAGTGAGGCCTTCCGGCGTACGCTCGGCGGATACACCCCTGAGCTGCTCGCCCACATGCTGGATGTCACCAGCGGGCTTGCGATCGTGTGTTTTCTGCTTTATGCAATGGACGACCGCACGCTTGCGATATTCGGCACTAATAACCTGGTTTATACCACGCCGTTCGTTTTGTACTGTGTTTTCCGTTTTAGCGCGCTCCTGCAGAAGGGCAAGTTCCCGGGTCCGGTCGAGCTGACGCTAAAGGATTTGCCGTTTCAGATCGGCTTTGTTTTGTGGGTGATATCCTGTATCTTAATCATCTATGCCGACAAGCT
>CP070675.1:1528756-1530742 GCA_020352215.1 Phycisphaerales bacterium | reverse complement strand
TGTGCTGATCGTACGGAATTCTTGGAGGCACAGACACAGATGAATCACAAGACCGCCACAGTAAGCACACTCGCGCTCACATCCCTGCTGTTGTTGTTGGCTGGCTGCACCACATCTTCACAGACCGTCCTCATCGAGGCAGAGAGCTTTGCCGATCCGGCCGGCTGGGTTCTGGATCAGCAGTTCACCGACCAGATGGGCTCGCCCTTCCTGCTTGCCCACGGTCTGGGAGAACCCGTCGCCGATGCAACAACAAAGGTCACCTTTCCCACTACCGGCACATATCGCGTCTGGGCGCGCACGCGAGACTGGGTAGCCACATGGAACGCCCCCGGCGCCCCCGGCAAGTTCCAACTGCTCATCGACGGCCAAGCCCTGCCGACCATCTATGGTACAAAAGGAGCCGAATGGCACTGGCAGGATGGCGGCGAGGTTGAGATCACAAAGAGGCAGGTGACACTGTCGCTGCGCGACCTGACCGGCTTCGAAGGCCGATGCGATGCAATCATCTTCAGCGCCGACCCCGAATTTGTCCCACCTCAGGACATGGGGGCCTTGGCGACTTTTCGCAAAGAAACTCTCGGTCTGTCCGATGCTCCTGCGGTCGCCGAACAGTTCGACCTGGTCGTCGTCGGTGGCGGCATTGCGGGGACGTGCACGGCAGTCTCAGCATCAAGGCTCGGCCTGCGGGTTGCGCTGATTCAGAACCGGCCGGTGCTCGGCGGAAACAATAGCTCCGAGGTGCGTGTCCACCTTAACGGCAAGATAAACCTGCCCCCGTACCCGGCCCTGGGTGACGTCGTCCGCGAACTCGACACGGGCTACCGAGGAAACGCCCAGCCTGCCTTCCATTACGACGATCAGAAGAAGCTCGATGTCGTCCGGGCGGAGAAGAATATACATCTGTTCCTCAACACGCATGCCTTCCGGGTCGAGAAGGACGGAGACCGGATCGTAGCGGTGATCGCAAGAAATACCAGAACCGGCGAAGAGCTACGATTTGAAGCACCCTTGTTCGCCGATTGCACCGGCGATGGCAACCTGGGATATCTAGCGGGCGCCGATTATCGAATGGGACGCGAGAGCCGGACCCAAACCGGCGAGTCGTTGGCGCCGGAAAAGCTGGACAAAATGACTATGGGTGCATCCGTGCAGTGGTATACTGAACAGACCGATGCGCCGAGCGACTTCCCTGATTGTCCCTGGGCGTTACAGTTCACCGAAGAGTCCTGCCAACATACGACAAAAGGAGACTGGGACTGGGAGGCGGGTCTGAACCGCGACCAGATTGCAGAATTCGAACGCATCCGCGACAACTCCTTCAGAGCCATCTACGGCAACTGGGCCTTCCAGAAGAACCACAGCAAAGACAAGGCCAAGTACGCAAACTACAAGTTGGCATGGATGGCCTACATCGCCGGCAAGCGCGAATCACGCCGCCTGCTCGGTGACGTCATCCTTCAGCAGCAGGACATCCAAGGCCCCAGAGCATTCCCCGATGCCTTCGTCACCACCACCTGGACAATCGACCTGCACTACCCGAATCCCGAGAACTCCAAGTTCTTCCCGGGCGAAGAATTCCGCTCAATCGCCAAGTTCACTCCCATCGATCCCTATCCGGTTCCTTACCGCTGCTTCTATTCACGCAACGTGAAGAATCTGTTTATGGCTGGCCGCTGTATCAGTGTCACTCACGTCGCACTGGGCACGGTGCGCGTGATGCGCACATGCGGCATGATGGGTGAGGTCGTGGGCATGGCGGCGTCACTGTGCAAACGGCACGAGACGACACCACGAGGAGTCTTTCAATACCACCTCGCCGAGCTCAAGGAATTGGCTCAACATGGAACCGGCAAGGACTCACCAATAGTCACGAGAAAGAGATGAGAAGACTTATCACCGCGTTCGCCGCCATCAATAGCGGCCTGTTTCTGTGCACGTGTGCGGTCGTCGCTGCCGATGACCCAGACTTCAGGAAAGCCGCCG
>CP070675.1:1526663-1528656 GCA_020352215.1 Phycisphaerales bacterium | reverse complement strand
CGATAACGACACCCAACAATGTGACCGCCCCGGTTACAGCGAGCACTCCGACAAACAGCCTCTTTACTGAACTACCTGAGCTCTTCATGATTTCGTCTCCTACTAATAAAAGGTCAGTGTAACGTGACCGTGACGGAGTCTGTCGATTTGAGTTTCAGCCACATGACCAAGTCAGTACCTTCGTCAGTATCCTCGTATCCGACTCGGAAGTGCTTGCCTTGCTTCACCGGCTTGCCGTCAATCTCCAAGACAACAGGGGCCTTGCCCCAACCTTTGACCACAATCGCCGGATTTACTATTGACTGTTTAATCTCATAGAAGTCTTCGTCCGCCTCCAGCTCAAATTCCAGCTCTGATGGCTTGCCGTCCTTGCAGGACAACACATACGCCTTCTGAGCGGCATCGTAAATCATAACATCATAGCTCGGCTTGAGGCCCTCCATCCTGAGTTTTGGTGGGGCAATCCAGGACCAGGCAAGAGGTACGAGCTCCTTGGCCGGGTCTTTCGCATCAGTCATCCCCGACAGGTAAATCTGTTCGAGCGTCTTCTCTGTCCGCCTGTAATGCCAGAAGTTCAGAATGTGACCGAACGCTGTAGCATAGCCTTCTTCGGGAGGGTCTCCCCAGGTCTGGAAGATGTGTGGCAGCTCGTCCTCGGGCATATAAGGCTGTATCCTCACTCCGTACGGCAGAGCAATCGTGAACGGCTTGAACCTCGACTTGAGATTGACAACCATGATATTAGCATCGCGGAAATCGCCAAAGTCCTCGGGGTAGGGCTTGAAGCGGATGGTTTTGCTCGCCCCATCCGGGAGCTTGTCTTCAGAGTGACCTCCGATCATTTTGATGAGTGTCAGCGCTCCGATTTCGATATCGTCCGTGGGCAGGTGACCTTTAGCACCTAAGACTGCCGATTCCATGAATTCGTGCACAACAGCAGGCGGTTCGCGCTCGAATCCGAAAGGCCGGCTGCGAAACGCCAGCCCCGTATAGATCTTGACGTGCCGTACATGGCTTCCATCTGGATAGATGTAATACCACTCGTCAACCCAGTCACCTTTGCCGTAGGGCGATCCGCTCGGGATGTCGGTGTGCGCGATGTTTCCTCTCCTGTCGCACAGGGCACCGCGAACTTGCACGATTATACGCGCATCATTCTGGCTCTTTATCCACATCCGGGCATATTCATAATCCCTGTCCATCAGCGTCTCAAACGAACCACCTCCTATCCTTGGCTCGTATGTCTCCGCCCAGAAATTGGTGTATTGAATATTATTTTCTGTAACCATACAGGGGAAGGACGGCAAATGGAACCGCATAGTGGTAGGCAACAAATCGAAGTATACCTCTACAGATGGCTTCTTTCTCTCGCCGAATTTCGCTGGGTCTTGTATCGCTGGTTCCGTGACTCCAACGGCTTCGAAGCGATCTCCTCTTGTCTTCCGGGCACGCACCTGGTCAACCGCACAATATAGAAATACAACTGCTAATAATCCCGTTGTTAGCCATCTCATCGAAACCTCATCCATCCTGCTGCTCTTTGCCTTCATTACATGGCCTCCCTATTCGATTCTATCCGGCATTATCCATTTCTCTTCTCGATCATTACTCCTGCATGTTGCACTACGTCATTTTACCTAAATATTTTGTACCATTTCAATCCCCTTGGAGCACGCAAAAGATGTAGTCGTTGATTCTGACTAACGCTCTGTCACTCATCGAACGAAGATACCACTCTGAGCGTAATGAAGTGAAGCGAAGAATCTGACCCGCGGCGAGAATGCAGCCACTCACTGCTATGGCCACGTGCTTGCCCTTACAAAGCAAGACCTTACTTTTTCTTCTCAGGAAAGAATTTTTGCCAAAAAGCAAATTCTGGGGTAAAGAATGTGCTGCTTAGTTGTCCTACTATTGGACAATCGGTTGTGACGGTATCAGACAAGAGAAGCATATATGCTCGAAGACAGACTGCTTTTATTTAGGTGCAAGCGTG
>CP070675.1:1524537-1526563 GCA_020352215.1 Phycisphaerales bacterium | reverse complement strand
CCCACACCCTCCATGCCGAATTCGGGGCGACCCGCCTTAATCACATTCAACAGATGTTCCGTCGTCGGATATCCGGGGGCGTGTTTCAGCAGGTTGTTGCGAACGCGGCCGTATGCCTCCACCTGCCTTTGAATCTTGTCCGGGCGAACCCTGTCCCTCAGCCAGACGGATGTGGTGGCGATCATGCCTTCGACGTCGTATTCGTTGGAGTAAACCAGAAAACGTACCATCGACTGCTCGTCATCCGGCTCGTTGGAGATGTCCGTTAGCACAATCACCCGCTGCTTTTCCATATCGACGAATCTGGCTTTCGGGGCAGCCCAGCCCATTCGACCTGCTAATAGCACAAGCAGCCCGACTTGTAACCATGAAGTGATTGTCTGATTCTGGTTCATTTTTGCCATAACATGCTCCCTGCACCGTGTACGTCTTTCTTTGGTCTGTCCCTGCATTTCCGGAGACATCATACGATCCTCTATTGTCGCGTCAGCCAGAATACGCAGGGTTGGACCTTGGGTCGGAGGTCCACTTTGGCCCCTGCGGTTACCATATCGCCGCTTGAGATAAGTCGGCCGCTTTTCGGATCAAGCACGCGCACCTCAAATATACCCTTCGTCTGTCTCAAGTCCACTTGAATCGTTTCTCCGGAGGCGGCGTAGACGAGGTAGTTGCGGCCGGACTCAGCCAGGGCATATTGATCTGCCCTTTCATCTGACATATCAAGTGGCTTCATGCGCGGGATCGCAGCAAGTAGAGCTTCATCGGTGAGACCTGGAATGTTGGGGATTGCACCACCGCCCATGAGCACAGCCCAGCCGAATCTATCATCTGCAGAATATAGAACCGCCTTGTCAGGGCACTTGTCTTGGTACTCGCGGATGGCACGGTGCACTTGCGCAAAAGAGGTGGGCCCGGGATACAACAATCGTGCGTGCTGACGCGGCGCCAGATGTTGCCCGGACTCGGGTGCGTACAACGTGCCATCTGCTTGATACCACCAATAGCGGATATCTATCAACGAAACTGCCCCGCGGCGTACTGGATCGGCGAGAATGGCGTCCTGGACATCTTTCGTGCAACTGAGGGCGATGAGCGGATTCTTCCCGGTCTCGCGCTTCCATTCGATGATGGTGTCGAGCCAGAATCGCACGAACTCCAGCGGCCCCGTGTATTCGGCGCTGGTGAACTGAATTACGTTGGAATCGTCGGCGAAGTTATCGAGGCATTTTCGGATGTATACACGATGCAGAGACCGGCGGACCGGATGAGTTACATCGTAGAACAACTCATCCATGAAAATGCGTTTGTCGCCAGCGTAAGGTGGAGGCTCAGGAAAGCCTGTGCTGTTGATGTTGTTGGCGGACCGCCAGGGGAAATCCGCCCAATGTGCGCCTGCTTCAAGAATATGGTGTTGAAAGTAGTTCTGATGGAGCAAGACCAATCCCTTCCGGCCGCACAAGTCCGCGAATTCCTTGAGTCGGCTCCAGTACCACGGATTGTACTTGGTAAGGTCGTACTTGCTCAGGCCGTCCCAAGCGGTACCCCGGCCGCTTCGGGCGAACGGCTGCTCATAAAACGGAGGACGAACGTCGCCGTTCATGCGGCGGACACGCTGGTGGTCATCACGCCGCCGGTCATACCACAGGCCGTAATTGTGATCGAGCGCCGCTTGCCCACCGGCAATCATCGTTTCGGTCAACGCATCCAAGTCGTCCGTGAAACCCGGTCCAATCCGCCCCGGCACAAAGCGAGTCACTCCGGCACCGAAAGACCTCGCCTCGTCCGGGCGAATGTTACCGCGCCACCAGGCTACACCGCCAGCCTTGCCGGTGAGAAGACGGCCATCACAGATCAGCCAGCCATTGGATACCGTCAGTCGTTTCACACTCGTCTCCGAGACCCCTTCTGACGCCGAAGAAGATGAAGCATCTAGAACCTGCTCCAGCGTTTTGAGCCCGCCGGGATCTGCAGGAACGGCGCGTCGTTGATCGGCTTGGGAAATGAAATCCCTCAACCGGGGCGCCGG
>CP070675.1:1522402-1524437 GCA_020352215.1 Phycisphaerales bacterium | reverse complement strand
TTCCTCTCCTGCTGCCGCAGTCGCAACCCGCAGACCTACAGCCCCGTGGACTTAGCCTTCCACGTCCAGACCGCATTACAGATGGGCATGCTCTCTCTGTACTCCGGCAAGACCGCGCGCTTCTACCACGACCGTAAGGAGATCGTCATTTAGCCCCCAGCACGATCTGTCGCCTGCAGAAGAATTGTCGAACGCACACATTTCACAAGCATGACAGCCGCGTACGGTGGCCAATCCACATGTTCAACCGGCCTGAGTAAGACGATCCTTTCAGTTTTGACAGCATTCTCTTACCCACCATATGCTTGGGTATTTTGCAGTGACCTCTTTTCCTAGCTCCCCGTCCAGAATTCGGACGTCAATTTGCCCAGCTTGCTCCAGGAACCACTTTCTAAAGGGCCGCTTCTTGGCTGTAACTGCCTCGAGTTTGTGTTCTGTCCCGTTCTTTTGAAGAAGCCTCATGACCTGATACCCATAGTCGTCCTCAACAATATTCCTGTAAATCTCGCCCTCAGAAAGCCTTCCGACTATAGCCGCAATCCCGTCTGTAGGAGATTCGCTATGACGAGGGCGATATCCTTTCAGCGAGGCGGGTATTGAACTGTGGCCCTTATGGTATTCGGTGGTGGAATAATCCAGGCCCTGTGCTTGAGCCGCTTCGGCAAGGGATTTGCCCGACTGGGCCAGAGAGTATACCTTCTCGATCGCAGCGCGTTCGTGCTTGTGGATCTCAGTGTTTCGGCTGTACCAACTGTCTAGCTTTCTGTTGATAATCTTTGGCCCAAGATAGATCTGCTCATAGGACGCACGGTCGTCGCCGAAGACACGTTTGACCTTTTCAAGGATCTCGGGGGCTTTTGTGTTTTCGTCTACATATTTCCTGAAGGCATTGATTTCCTGCTCCGTCACAACGACATTATGCATCCTGGCCGTCTCACGCTCGAGAGCATCGTTGACAAGTGAGATCAAGGCTGTCTCATCAGACATCCCGCAGTTTCCATATGCCTCTTCCACCTTCTTCCTGTAATGGATTTCTCGCGCGGTGATTGGCGTTTGACCAACCAAAAAAGCGGCCTTGCAAGGACCAGGTTGCACCGCACTTCCTGTCTCGGCCTCGCACCCTAATAGGAGAACAAACAAGAAAGCCCAGAGGGCACCTGTGGTTGGGACAAGGCGTAATCTTTCGCGGCTCATCGGTTCAGTCCTTTCGGTGTATGTAGTACCGGTAAACATCGGCCTCGAATGTAAATTCCTCGTTGGCTGAGGTGTAAGTGGTAGTTATATCAAGCCCTCCGATCACGTAAGTCTTGTTGCCTACGGTTGCAGCTTGCATGCCCCATCTGTCGGTAGGCATTAGTGACATGGGGGTCCACGTGTCGGTCACGGGATCGTATTCCTCATTGGTTGCAAGCGGCTGTATGCCGGGCTGCGTGCTGTCTTCGCCTCCAATTGTGTAAATCTTATGGTCCATTACAGCCGTCGCGTAGTGGCCCCTATACGTGGGAATAGCCGCAAGGTACCTTGTCCATGTGTCCACGATAGGGTCGTACGCAGTAGTCTCTGATTGACTAAAGACGTACACTAAACCATCTACTGCTGCAGCACCGTGGTTGGTCACTACGGTCCCAGGTTTCGGTGTCTTGGTAGCCCATGTGTCGGTTGCAGGGCTATATTCCTCATTTGTGCCTACTATTCCCTCATCAGTATCACCCCATCCTCTAAATCCGCCAATTACGTAAATCCTGTGGCTTACTACCGTCGCTGTATGGCCCTCTCGAGGCTCAGGCATGGGCGTCTTGGCAGTCCAGGTATCCGCTGCCGGGTCATATTCCTCGTTGGTCGCCAGTCTAACCAGCGGAGAGCCTCCATAGCCTCCGATTGCGTAGATCTTGTTGTACGCTGCCGTTGCTGTCAACCCAAGTCGGCCAGTTGGCATGGGAGCTTTGGTAGCCCATGTGTTCGTCACAGGGTCATACTCTTCGTTGGTTGTCAAACCTGCCCAACCGGCCCTGCCTCCGATTGCGTAGATCTTGTT
>CP070675.1:1520247-1522302 GCA_020352215.1 Phycisphaerales bacterium | reverse complement strand
GCCGCGGATTGCTGTCCGAACACGTCGTCACCCACCTTGGCGATGAAATACACATGGGCTCCGAGTTTGGCGGCCGCCACGGCCTGGTTCGCTCCTTTGCCACCGGGGGCCATTATGAAGTCTCCGCCCAATATGGTTTCTCCCACAACTGGGATCCTCTGTGACTTAACCACCAGGTCCATATTGCTGCTGCCGACTACCGTGATTCTTGATGTGTCTTGAGCCATTTCTAATCCTCGCTTTACGTGCGCATTCGTCGGAAGAAACTTAGTGACACGGCTTCATTTGGTGAGCCTCATAACGAGAAAGTCTTCGAAGGCTCCCAGGTCGTTCCACCTGGTGGCGCAGCTGATTACTTTTGCATTGTCGTCGATTCTTGTGTATCCATCATCGGTGACTTTGATGCCGAGCTTCTCCATTTCAACCAGCTCGGTTGTCATGGCCAGGTAGATGCCGACTGTATCGAAAAGCGTCGTGCTGCTTGAGTTGATCTTCTCATCAGTTCGTCTGTTGACCTCGGCTTCGCTCATATCTTTGTGGTCATTTCGCAGGCCCTGCTCATACCAGGCCCGGTAGTTCCCTATCAGTGCCTTGGTTAGAGGGTTGTCACTCTTCAGCACCTTCTGGTACTTCTCGCTTCTGAGGTGGACTATGCCGCATGTGTCGAGTGGCGTGATTGTGATGTCCCAAGGCGCCGTGAAGACCTTTTGGGCCTCTTTGACAAACGCGCGGACGTTATACTCGGCACTTGGTGTGGCTGCGCCGCCATATCCGCGGCGAACACTGCCGTGCATTCCGACGAATTGGGCACGCTCTGCTATGCGTGGCTCACGCTCAAGCGCAGCGGCTACGTTAGGCAGGGGGCCGACGGCGACAACCTTGATCGGCCTGGAAGATTTCATAATCGTGTCCACCATGGCCTGGACGCCATCCTCATAGACCGTGCCTCGATATGACGATATATCGTAGTCCTCTATCCATGCATCCTGCCTGTGACCTCGGCTCAACCCGCCCCGCACAGGGCCTATTCCTATGGGGATATCAGTTCTGCCGGCAACCTCGAGAATCTTGGCAACGACCTTCGCCTTGTTCGGCGTATCGCCCACGGCCGTCGTGATAAGTCTGACGTCGAACTCCGGCGATCGAAGCAGCAGTGCCAGTGCCCAAGTATCGTCGATGTCGTCGCAGATGTCCGTGTCGAAGATGATAGCTATCTTCTTTTTGCCGAAGCCTGGCACGCCATTGCCCGAGGTGCACGAGCAGACTGCAGATAGACAGAACAGCAGGAGCGCTAGTATGAAGAGCCGCGTGAATCTTGCTGGTAATGCGCGTGCTCTGACTCTGCCCGGTGTGATTTTGCCGTCATTCATAGTCCGGCCTCCTATTTCCCTTAAGTCACTATCGTTTGGTCACGTGCAAATCATAGGGCAATCGGCGGCGTTGTCAAAGCAATTTGACTTTTTGGCGCTGTGGACATATATGTATTGGTATGATTCAGCCTGAACGGATTCGACGTCTCAATGATGGACAGGTGCGTGACGGCAGCTATGTGCTGTATTGGATGCAGGCCGCACAGCGGACTGTGTACAACCATGCGCTTGAGTATTCAATTCGCAGGGCGAATGAACTTGGCAATTGTGTCGTAGTCTTTTTCGGGCTGACCGACAGATGGCCCGAGGCAAACCTGCGGCATTACTACTTCATGCTTGAGGGCCTCAAAGAGGTCCGGAGGAGCCTTGCGGCGAGAGGCATACAACTCGTCGTCCGGCATGTATCCCCGGAGTTAGGGGCGGTCGATATGGCTGAGCGGGCGGCTCTCGTCGTCGTCGACGGTGGGCAATTGAGAGTCCAGAGGAAATGGCGACGTCACGTCGCCAAGAAGATCAAATGTCCACTGTATGAAGTCGAGACAAACCTGATCGTGCCGGTCGAAGAAGCCGCGGCGGCAGAGAACTTCTCGGCAGGTACGTTCCGACCAAGAATAACAAGGCAACTGAGCCATTATCTGGTTCCGTTGCGGCATAGAAGAGTCAGGCGGGACTCCCTCGGTCTTCG
>CP070675.1:1518073-1520147 GCA_020352215.1 Phycisphaerales bacterium | reverse complement strand
AAGCCAATGCGGTCAACTGTGGGCATATCCGACCCACGCAAACGCCAATATGCTGCCCGACATACTCACTTTGCAATTTCGGCCAACACCAGTTCGATAACCTTGGGCACTGATGCTGCAATTTCTTCCGAAAGCTCCAAACCGCACCCAAGCTCCTTGGGCTTAATGCCGAACACTATCACCTCCTCGGGCGCGCAGCCAAGCTGCTTGGTCATTATCAGAGCCTCACCCAGCCCCAGTTCATGGAGAGATACACCTGCTCTGTCCGGACAAGCAAGATCATCAGCGGTGAATCGAAGCACACTCCCCGCGTCGCAGTCGGCCTGGACCGCGTCGATAACAATCACCTTCCGTCTCTCGGCCAGCACATCCAACAAATCAGCGCCAGCCGTCCCGCCGTCAACCAGTTCCACACCGTCAGGCAGGTGCATCTTCTGCATCTGCTCTATCACACGCACACCCACGCCCTCGTCGCGCAGAAGAATATTACCTATGCCCAAAACGAGCGTTGGGCGCCGACCCTGAGCGTCACTCATATCCTGTATTGCACCTCTAAGCCTTAAATACTCGGGCGCGTCTGCACTACCACCTCTGGTTTGTCCTTGCCGGGCCTTAGCATGTGTACTGAGCACGCCAGGCACGGATCGAACGAGTGGACCACTCTCAAAACCTCAATAGGATTGTCAAGATCTGCTACCGGCGTACCAAGCAAAGCCTGCTCGATGGGGCCGTTTTGATCTGAATCATCCTTTGGCGAAGCGTTCCAGTTTGTTGGTGTTATGACCTGATACCGGTCAATCTTACCTCGGCTGGTCGCCGTAATCCAGTGACCAAGTGCTCCTCGCGGCGCCTCGGTCAGACCAATTCCAGACTGTACGTGTCTGGGAATCGAGACCTCCTCGTATGCGGTCTGGTTTACGTCGAGTTCATCCAGCCAGCCAACCATAGCATCAGCAACCAGCTTGGCTTCCAATGCCCTCGCGGCATGGCGTCCCAGCACTGAGAACAGAACACTGATATCGGGATCAGCACCAAGCACACTTTCAATTAAAGCGATTGCAGTTGGGTCCGCGGACAGGTAATTGACAGCCATCCGGGCCAGTGGTCCAACTTCGTGTACTGTGCCTTGGTAGCGGGGCGCCTTGAGCCACGAATAGGCGTCGGTTTTGGCTACGTCCGGCTCCGTGACTCCGTCAGCAGGGTTAAGGCCGGAGCCGGCGTCGTCATATTTGGAATACTTCAGATCTTCGTTTATCTGAGTCGGATCAACACCTGCGACGCTGCCGTTAGTATAGCGCCCTCTGTACAGTAACTTGTTTTGGTCAGAATTGTCCAAATCGAACACGCCGTAAGCTAACAGATTGCCACAACCTGCGCCAATCCCGAAATAGGCCGGAAACACCCCAGCTACGGCCAATACGTCAGAAATATACGTATTGTCGATGAAACCTTGTAGTTCAGTCAATAATGTGCTGAAATCAGCAATACTATCAGTAGTGGGCACTGCTGTGCAGCCGCCGGGGACAAAAGTAGGCGCACACGGAAGCTTCCCGCCGAAGATTGCTCCCATCTGATGGGCTTTACGCCTCATCGCCAGGGCCTCGACATAGTGCCCCACCAGCAACTCGGCCGTTGGGCCCGTCACCATGTCCGGTGCGTAATAGTGTGGTTGCCAGGGTCCTTTATCGATCGCACCGCCAAGCACACCATCCGTGTTGATATAATCCAGGGCGGCCAGGTGGTAGAAATGCAGGATGTGGGACATAACGAAATTCGCACCGAGGACCAGGTTCCGCAGGATTCTGCCGTTGGCCGGAGGAGTCACGTTGTATGCTGATTCAAGCGTCAGACAGCTCGCCATACCGTGTGATATGGGGCAGACACCGCATATCCTCTGTGTCAGATGGGGAGCGTCGAGCGGACTACGGCCCTTGAGGATATTCTCGAAACCTCTAAACATCGTGCCGGAACTTTCGGCGTCCGTTATCACCCCACCATCGACTGTTACTTCAATAGCCAGATGACCCTCCAAGCGGGTCATCGGATCAATTTTGATAGTAGCCATTACTCATCT
>CP070675.1:1515883-1517973 GCA_020352215.1 Phycisphaerales bacterium | reverse complement strand
AGCGATCAAATCGGCAGTTTGAGCAAGTTCATGTCGTTCCTCGGGAAAGGGCGGAGGATAAAGGGCATCTCAACCCTGGAGCTGCAGAACTACAAGAGGAGGCTCCAAAACGCTTACGGCTCAGCTCATCGGCCCAATCTTCATATAGGTGTCATGAAGGCGATGTTCCACTGGGCAAGAAGGAATGAGATTCTCGAGAATGTTCCGAATATCGATGCAATCTCGAAAGGCAAGGTCGTGCACCAGGAGAGATTCACCTTTGATTCGGAACAGATCACCAAATTGCTGTCTGTGGCAGATGTGAAGATGCAGGCAATGATATGGCTGGGTTTGAATTGCGGATTTGGCTGTACGGACTGCGCGCGGTTGAAATGGAAACATCTAGATTTTGAAAATGGAAGAGTCCAACTTGCCAGAAATAAGACGGGGGTTCCGAGGAATTTGCCGTTGTGGCCCGAGACGATGGAAGCGTTAAGAAAGGTGCCAAGATCAGGACAATTAGTATTCTATACGGCGGAGGGACACCCCTGGATCAGGACTGTGGCGAAGACTGAAGGCAATGGAAGCAGGAAGTATACGAGCGTTAATGCCGCAACCTCCATGTTCTCAAGATTACTGAAGAAAGCCAGAATCCATGCACCGAAAGGAATGGGCTTTTACACGCTTCGGCGGACCGCTGCTACGCTGGCAGCCAGATCAGGAGATCCATTCGCAGTTCAGAGGCTTCTTGGTCATGTTGATCTCGCGATGGCTACAAGATACGTGCAAGACATCTCCAGGCAAACTGACAGGGTCGTTGATAACAGCAGAAAGTACGTGATTCAAGGAGAGATTGTCGCGTGATCGAAGCCCAGTGCCAAACTGAGCAGGTCCCCGAATTCTGCGCTTGAATCCCATTTGTCGGGCTGCGACAATTGATGCTGGTTGCTGTCATCTTGTGAACAGGATAGGAAGCATGGTATCGTCCACTGGCGACCTAGAAGTTGCCACGGTGCGCCAAGCAGTTCGACCGGCTCGGTTAAACAGGTGGGCGTCGAACCTCTCACAGCGAGTGGGCGAGATCATTATATGCCATCTGGGCCAGGATGGCCGATACCCTGACGCGTCTATCAAACACCTTCGGAAGAATCCTAACAATGAATTTCGATCGCTCCGTGTGTCGCGAAAACAGCAGTGTCAGGAGCCGAAGGGCGAACAGCAGGCGGTACCGGAACTTAACCGGGTCGATCCTGTTGTGAGGGCCCCAGAAATCCGTAGCCCAGTAGTAATTGAGCCTCTCGAGGATGGAATCAAAGCAGTAGACCTCCTTGACAAGCCTTCGGTAGCCGACCAGCAGCTCCTCCGCTGACATGCCGTGCGGAGAGAAAACCACGTGCTTGGTGTCGTACTTCGTCCAGTCAGTGTGGCGGATCCTCCCCTCCCGCTGAAGTCGCTCGAAGAGTATCGTTCCCGGAAAGGGCGTCAGGATGTGGATGATGGGTACCAGGAGATGCGACTGGCGGATGAACTCGATCAACTCGTCGAACACGGACGGCACGTCAGAGTCATAGCCAACGATGAACGAGCCGTGGACGATGATGCCGTGCGCCTGGATCTTCCTGATCGCTTCGGCATAGTCATACCTCCCATTGACTACCTTGTGCATGTGAGCAAGATTGTCCTTGGAGATGGATTCAAAGCCGACGAAAACGGCTCCGCACCCGCTTTGCCTCATCAGCGTCAGCAGCTCATCTTCCCGTGAGATGTTCACCGACGCCTGGCACATCCAGTTGATATTTAGCGGCTCCAGGGCCATAAAGAGTCGCCGCGAGAAACTTTTGTTTGCGATGATGTTGTCGTCGACAAAGAACACCGACTTTTTCTTTTTGTATTTGGTGCCCGACCTCTTGATGTCCTCGATTTCTGTCACCACCTGGTCGATGCTCTTGCTCCTTATACGTTGTCCATCGAAGGAGTAGACCGAGCAAAATTCACAGTTGTATGGGCAGCCCTTCGAGGTTTGAATGGCGTCGGACAGGTATCTGGCCCTGGGCAGGGTATGCCTGGCTGGCGGAGGCGAGCGGGTCAGATCCGCGTGGCCGTCGGCCCTG
>CP070675.1:1513687-1515783 GCA_020352215.1 Phycisphaerales bacterium | reverse complement strand
GCAAAAACGAGAATTGCCGAGATTCTTTCAGTCTTCATCGTTTCGCCCTTTCAGAAAATGTCGTAGGTATCACGTTTCCGGCCCTCGTCCTACGAGAACCGATGCCTTCCAGCTGGCCATTGACTGCCGGTACGTTGTTATTGTTGATCTGATTCATCGCTCACCGACCAGACCCAGTACTAAGACTACTGCCGATGACACTCTCTTACTCTTCATCTTGTTGCCCTTTCAAAGGTGTTGTTCGACAGTTGGCTCATTACTGTCTCCATCCGCTCGAGGCGAGCCGTTAAGTCGCTGACTCGGTCTTTCAGCTTGGCGTTCTCCACCCGCAGGTCCCTGATCTGGTCATCTTTCTCTGCTTTGAGTTCTTTGAGGGCTTCGACCAGAAGCGGGGTCAACTTGCTGTAGTCCATGCCGGTGGCGTCGACGCCGTTTTCCTCGTAGGTAACGATCTCCGGCAGGACCTGGCCGACCTCTTCGGCGATCATACCTACAGCATGCTCTCCACCATGTTCTTCGTCCCAATTGAAATACACACCGCGTAAAGCAAGGACCTTGCCCAGGGAATCATCGATAGGCTGGATGTCGCGTTTCCAGCGGATCGAAGAGCCCGAACCGTACGTTCCATGGTCGGCGTAGAAATCCGACGACGCACCGTTACCCCGTACGCCATAGCGGCCGCCCCCGCCATACACACCATCGCGGTTGATGCCGTAGCCAGACACGCCATCGTGGTTGGTGCTGTAGCCAGCCACGCCATCGCGGCCAGTGCTGGAACCACGCACGCCATAGTCGCTGTCGCTGGAGCCATCCACGCCAACGCCGTTGGTGGCAGTGCCAGACACGCCATAGCCGCTATTACTGTACCCATGTACGCCATTGCCGGTAGTGCTGGAACCACGCACACCATAGTCGCTGTCACTGGAGCCGGAGACGCCGACGCTGCCACTGCTGTAGCCGCTAACGCCGAACCCGGTACCGGTGTTTCTCCCAGAAATAATGGGATCGGAACGGTAACCGCTCAATTCAAGCGGGACTTCCACGCCCGACCCCGGTGGTCCCTGGGGTCCGGGAGGACCTTGGGGACCCGTATCACCTTGAGGACCTTGCGGGCCTGGAGGGCCCTGCGGACCTGGATCGCCCCCGCCCGGACCAGGCGGTCCCTGGGGTCCGGCAGGGCCTTGGGGACCAGGGTCACCCTTTGGCCCCTGAGGTCCCGGTGTGCCACCCGTGCCGGATGTGGCGTTGAAAGCATAGAGGGCGTACGGTGTGGGAGTTATCATCTGACGCGGATCGAGGATTGTGAAATCCGGGGCGTCCCCGGCTTGCGATGGGCGTATGCCGATCTGAAGCCAACGATCGTTGCCGTCAAACACATCTTCGCCAAAGTCCAGTTCCACCGCAAAGTAACCATCAATCACGTCAACACCCTCAAGCGTGTTCGTGCTTCCCTGCTGATCACCACCGATAGGACTATCGTAGAGATTGAATTGCAGATCATAACGGCCATCAGCCACGGCGCCATCGTCCATGAGCCGGCCCTGGTAGGTAAAGACTGCCCCCGCCTCTACGGAAACCTCGGCCAGCGCCCCTATCTCGTCCGCGCTCAGCGCGTGGTCGTAGACGCGAGCATCGTCTATTAGCCCGTTGTAGAAACGATCAGTTGCCTCGGAGTTTCTGCCTATACCTACGCTGTGGGCACTGCCGGCTATGGACCCGGAATAGGCGGACGTAGCTCGCAATGTCCCGTCAATATACAGCCTAAGGTTGCTCCCATCATAGGTGCCTGCTACGTGATGCCACTGGCCGTTAAACGATGCATCCACCGGATAGTTCACTGCACGCCACCAACCTGCGTGGTAAATGAAGAATTCTACCTTGTTCTCGTGGTGATGCTTCAACGCGTAGCTGTGGTCACCTTTGACTATGTATGGATTGGGTTGAGAATTGCCTGCGTCATTCGTTTTCACCCATGCAGCAAGTGTAATCTCGTCGGTGATGTTAAAGGCCGGATCATTGCCGCAGTTTACGTAATCGTTGACACCATCGAGGCTGAGGGCTTGACCAAAGACACCGCCTACATAGCTCGGTCCCCC
>CP070675.1:1511470-1513587 GCA_020352215.1 Phycisphaerales bacterium | reverse complement strand
AGGGACACAAATTAGCGGTGCTCGGCCACGCTTAACACGAAGGTTCGTCATTACGTGGCCTCTGCGCAACACCAAGGCCGGTGCCGCCCCCGTTTGCCGGACCGATTGGCAGCCGGTGAGCCCCGGGCCAAAGGCCGATGATCGCCCGCTCGGCATCTGTTTTGTTGACAGTCTCCGGATAGTTCCTTATCATCCGTCGTCGGATACTTAAGCACGCTTGGCAGCAAGCATAGAGGTTAGTCGATAGGTCGGTTATTGACCGGATCTGAACGGTACTACATGGAGGCGCACTATGGAACTCAAACGGACTCTCGGATTGCCATTCACCAACAAGCGAAGTGTACTGCTGGCCGTATTCGCCGTATTACTCGTCTGCTCTTCCGTTTGGGCTGACTACGAGCCCGCCGACGGCCCTCTCATGACACGATGGGCAAGATATGTCTCCCCTCGTAAGGTCCATCGGGAGTATCCTCGTCCACAGATGGTTCGCAAGAGCTGGCTGAACCTAAATGGACTCTGGGACTACGCGATTACGCCCAAGGATGGCCAGCAGCCGAAGAGTTTCGACGGTGAGATTCTCGTTCCGTTTCCGGCCGAATCCGCCCTCTCCGGCGTGATGAAGCCGGTCGGCCCCGACAAGCGACTCTGGTATCGCCGCACTTTTGAGATCCCAAGCAGTTGGACGACGCGCGCCAGACGCCGATCGAGCCACTCCATGGACTCGCGGCGCAAAAGGGTGTTGCTGCACTTTGGCGCCGTAGATTGGGACACAACTGTCTGGATCAATGGCAAGCAGGTCGGCACGCACCAAGGCGGGTACGATCCTTTCACATTTGACATCACCGATGCGCTGGCAGACGGCGACGCACAGGAGATTCTACTATCGGTGTGGGACCCCACGAACGCCGGCCATCAGCCGCGCGGCAAGCAGGTAAGAAGGCCCGGCGGCATCTGGTACACGGCGGTCACGGGAATATGGCAGACCGTTTGGCTGGAAGCCGTACCGGCCGCACACATCGAGGCACTCCAGATAGTGCCGGACATCGACACTCAGTCCGTCCAAATCAAAGCCGCCTGTGCGGCACAGGCTCAAGGCTACACCGTCGAGGTCCAGGTCAAGGACGGCTGGTTCTCAAAGGCCAAGGGACAGGCCATAGTCGGACACCCAATAACAGTCACTATCAAGAAGCCAAAGCTCTGGTCTCCGCGCTCGCCTTTCCTGTACGGGCTGAATGTCACGCTCAGAGATACCCAGGGAAGACGAGTGGACTCCATCAGAAGTTACTTCGGCATGCGCAAGATCTCATTGGGCAAGGACGACAAGGGTATCACTCGCCTCTTGCTGAACAACGAACCGTTATTTCAGTTCGGGCCTCTGGACCAGGGTTGGTGGCCGGATGGCCTATACACCGCTCCGTCGGACAGGGCCCTGCGCTACGACATCGAAATCTTGAAGAAGCTCGGCTGCAACATGCTCCGAAAACACGTCAAGGTCGAGCCCGACCGCCTCTATTATTGGTGTGACAAGCTCGGGCTGATGGTCTGGCAGGATATGCCCAACGGCGATCGACACATCGGCGGCGACGACCCCGACCTGAAGCGCGCCGAAGAATCCGCCAAACAGTTCGAGCTGGAGCTGAGCCGGGTCGTCAAGGCCTTCGCCAACCACCCGTCCATCGTGATGTGGGTGCCGTTCAACGAGGGCTGGGGACAGTACGATACGCCGCGCATAGTCGACCTGGTAGAGAAGCTGGACCCGACCCGCCTGGTCAACAACGCCAGCGGCTGGACGGACCGCAAGGTCGGCGACGTCCACGATATCCACAGCTACCCCGGGCCGGCCGCCCCGCCCGTCGAAGAGAACCGCGCCGCGGTGCTCGGCGAGTTCGGCGGACTCGGCCTGCCGCTCAAGGGACACACTTGGCAGGATGAGAAGAACTGGGGCTACCGTTCCTACGAAACCAGAGCCGAACTCACCGAGGCCTACGTGGCCTTGCTCGGCAACCTCCGCTCGCTTATCGGCGACGGCCTCTGTGCCGCCGTCTACACCCAGACTACCGACGTGGAAATCGAAGTCAACGGCTTTATGACCTACGACCGCGCGATGGTCAAGATGA
>CP070675.1:1509214-1511370 GCA_020352215.1 Phycisphaerales bacterium | reverse complement strand
TTTCATGATACACTCCTTCCTTTAATTAGTGTAGCCCCCTCGCTATTGTGCCCGGGATCCCTGAAAAAGGCAAGCGCGAAGGGCGTAAAGGCTCCGGCTGCGGTTCGCTCCACCCTTCGCCCTGGCTCAGGGCGGGCCTCTTTCGCTCGGGGCAGGCGGGACAGACCCCGTTCGAGCTCCAATAGGGCAACCGGCTCGTGACCGGAAAATACGCCCATATCGGCGGCGCAGAACGAGGACACCTGCTCCACACCTCGGTCCTTCACTGTAAAGGCGCACCTCACCCCTCGTGAGTTGATGGAAATTGCCAAGAAAAACAAAAAAGAGCACGAGGCTACAAGAGCATAAGGGCACAAGGGCATAAGAGCGGATTGCCGCGTCGGCGGCTATGCCGCCTCCTCGCAATGACAGGCCATCGGTGGGGCAAGCCCCACCCTACTATTCACCACTCGCGATCCGGGGCCACGGCTTGCGGTAATCCCAGCAGTCCTCCGGCGGATCAAGATTGCATTCGAGCCAGCCATCAAGGAAGATCGCAAGATCGGCAGAATCGACCCTGCAATCCTTGTTAAAGTCCGCCACCGGATAGTCAGTACACGTCATGCTGGGACGAACATAGGTGCGGAACTGCAAGTCCGCGGGTCCGTAAGCATACTGGCTCCAGTGATCGACGCCGAAAAGAGACTTCCAAACCGAGCCGCGCGTGTAGAGATCGACACCATCGCTACCCCAATTAAGCGAGATGGCATTGGTCCCTTCTGGAGAGGGGTCGGTGTTCCAGATTACGATGGCGTACATGGTACCCGGCGTGCTGGCGATTTCCAGAGGCAAAAGATCGATACTTCTCCAACCGAGTCCTGTTTTGAGGACACTTGCCGGCACCAAAACACTACCGAGTATGGTATCCGTTGGCACGCCGCCGGCTGTTGTTCTGATCTCCACGGTCGTCGGGATACTGTTGTCGGCGACGTACATCCCCAAATCAACGCGGTCCAATATCCCTTCCAGACCGGCGGTGAACGTTTGAGCCCAGAAATCCCCCTCTCCGTACATGGCACCCCCAGTCTTAGTCTCTTGAAACTGATCGAGGCCGGCAAATGCGGCCGAACACAGCAACAAGACAATGGTAAAGCTCAGGCTCGCGACATTGCTTTGCATGATAAACTCTCCTTCCTTCAAATGATAAAGCCGCTCAGATGGTTGGATGCGCCTCTCTCCCGGCGCATGACCCTGCCAGTCATGACTGAAAAAAGGGTCGCGCCTCCCTGCAGAATCTATATATGATACTGCTGAAGAGGCTCTATATCAAGATAATATGACCTTGTCGCGTGGTTCAAGTGAAAAATATTTCTTCGATTTTTTGTGAGGTTTCTAATTGCAGCCGAGTGGACGCTCATTTGGTGCGAAAAGCCTTGTGGCACAACGGTACCTCCTTGAGACGTGGGCAAGGATCGTGAAAGGGGCCAGCCAACTTTTGACCGGCAAAGTCGCCCATATCGGCGGCGCAGAACGAGCGCATCTGCTCCACACCTCGGCCCTTCACTGTAAAGGCGCACCTCGCCCCTCTTGTGTTGACGAAAATTCTCAAAGAATTTGAAAAAAACACAAAAAAATGTAAGCCACGAGCCGCGAGTTACCATTCACTACTCACCAGTCCCTTTCCTTGGGAAAGTTGGGCGAGGCGAAATCGCCGTAATAATATCTGCTGCTAGGTCGTAGGCCTTATCGCCATCCCGTTTGTTTTTTTGAGTAGCTAAAGCACCCCGTGAGATATCAAACGACCATCTAACGGCGTCCTCTTTCGTATCTGCCGACACCTTGAGTTCTCACCGGCCTATTGTGCCGGAGAAAGTAACGATGCTCTGGGGTGTCATCCGGAAAGCTGCCTTGTTGTCACTGACTGCCGCCTCGCCGACTTCCTGCAGGTTCTCGGATGCAGAGGTGCGATAGGCCCTTAGCGAGACGAGGCCGTCAAGATTTTTGAAGGCCAAATTCAGGGGTCGCTCCTGCTCGGTTGGATTGATGGCCACGACAGTGACCTCGCCGCTCTTCTCATGCAGAAAGGCGCCTACCTGGACGGCGCCGAACCCGGGCTCAGAGTCTATGCGCCGGGCGCCCGGCCGGATGAACTTGCTGTAGTGCATGGCGGTGTAGGT
>CP070675.1:1506946-1509114 GCA_020352215.1 Phycisphaerales bacterium | reverse complement strand
GCACTCTCCCAAGCAGCCCAAATCCGGCGAGGTGGTGACTATCACTGCCAAGGTGACAGATCGCGACGGGGTCGGCAGTGTGACACTGCTGTATCAACCCGTAGATCCAGGCAACTATATCAAAACCGACGATCGTTGGTGGTCAAACTGGACTGTCGTCGATATGCATGACGATGGGCTCAGCGGCGATTGGCAAGCCGGTGATGACATCTACACGGTACAATTGCCTGCATTTTTGCAGACCCATCGTCGGTTCGTGCGCTACCGCATCCGCATCACAGATGGCACAGGAGAATCTCTTGCGGTACCATACGATGACGATCCCCAGCCGAATTTCGCATACTTCGTTTATGACGGTGTACCCGCGTGGAGGGCTGCTATCAAACCGGGTGACGGGGGTCAGCTGGGCCAGATGGTCGAATATGGCACGGAGGTTATGCGTTCTCAACCTGTCTATCACCTTATCGCCCGTGCCGATGACGTACGTAACTGCCAGTACAATAGCAGCTATGAGAACACCCGCTTCAAAGGTGCGCTGGTGTACGATGGAGTTGTCTACGACCACATCGAGTTCAGAATACGCGGGGAATACTCCACCTATCGGTCCGGCAAGAACAAGTGGCGCTTCTACTTCACGCGCGGACACGACTTTCAGGCCCGTGACAGCCGCGGAAACAGGTACGACGCAGATTGGAGAGTGATGAATCTGTCGGCCTGTGCTTCGCCGTGGGTGCCCGCCAACCGCGGAATGGGCGGGCTCGACGAAGCAGTCGCATTCGCGTTGTACAACTTAGCCGGTGTGCCGTCGCCCAAGACCCATCCCTTGCAGCTTCGCATTATTGACGAGGCCGTTGAGGCCAATCCGTCCAATCAATACAACGGCGACCTGTGGGGCCTGTACATGGCGATCGAGCACCCGGATGGACGCTTCCTGGACGAGCACGGCCTGCCCGACGGCAACGTTTATAAGATGGAGGGCGGGGGGGACAAGAAGAACCAGGGGCCGACTCAATCTGCCGACGCATCAGACCTGAGCGCGTTCAGAAATGGGTATAATCGGACCAATACACTGACATGGTGGAAAGAGAATCTTGACCTGGAACGCTATTACGGCTTCCGAGCGATCAATCGGGCGGTCAATAATATGGACCTGCGCGAAGGATGGAATGTCTATTACTACCATGATCCCGAGACGGACTCCTGGATCGTCATTCCCTGGGATCTGGACATGCTCTACATGCCGATGACACACTGGAGCGGCGTGTTAAACATCCAGAACTGTCTGAACCATCAGGAGTTGCTCATCGGCTATCAGAATCGTGGGCGAGAGCTTCAGGACCTGCTTCTCAACTCGGACCAGTTGGGACAAGTGGTTGATGAGCTCGCCGCATTTGTCAATCCTCCCGGTGCCGACCAGGCCATCGTTGACGTTGATCGAGCTATGTGGGACTGGAATCCGCAGGCCGCAGGAGACCGTCGCGGCACTTTCTACATGAATCCGGCGCATCACGGAGCAAGAGGAGGCAGCGTCGTCAGAACCTTGATCTCCGCCGATCATGAAGGCATGATGCAATGGATAAAGGACTTTACACTGCCGCCGCCCGGTGGTGGAAGCTCACCCAGCGGCTACGGCGCCGAGTTTCTCGACAGCGAAGTCTTTGACAGCGCGATCCCGCGCACACCCACTGTTGCCTACGTAGGATCTGCCGGCTATAAGGTAAACGGTTTGGTATTTCAGAGCAGTCCTTTCAGCGACCCACAAGGATCGAACACGTTTGCCGCGATGAAATGGCGCGTTGCCGAGGTGACCGATGAGACTAACCCGACCTACGATCCGGGCGAAGCCAGAAAGTACGAGGTAGAAGCGATCTGGGAAAGCCAGGAGTTCACGGATTTCAACAATACTATCGTTATTCCCGCAGGTGCGGTCGAAATAGGACATAGCTACCGGGTTCGCTGCCGGATGAAAGACAACACGGGCAGATGGAGTCACTGGTCCAACCCGGTACAGTTTGTGGCGGGTGGGCCACTTTCGGCGGGCATTCTCGAGAACCTCCGCATCACAGAACTGATGTACAATCCCGCAAATCCGCCGGCCGGCGATCCGACCGACAACGACGACTTTGAATTCATAGAGCTCAAGAACATCGGTGATGAAGCACTCGATC
>CP070675.1:1504656-1506846 GCA_020352215.1 Phycisphaerales bacterium | reverse complement strand
GTACCAATCGGTCACGAGGCGGAAGTTGTGACATCAAATCGTGCACCAGTGTCGCCGCCTGCTCGGGGTCGACATGGTCGGCCCTCTCGTCAGCCACCTGGTCCCACTCTTGCAAGCTCAAGCTCTCTGTCTGCCGACGTCGCTCTCTCTGCTTCCAGTATCGATAGCCCACCCGCGTTGCTATCCGAGCCAGCCAGTGCCCGAGCGGCGCCTTGCCGCTATAACCGCTCAGACTCAAATACGCCTCAACGAACACATCCTGAACCAGCTCCTCATGCACCCGGCGGTCTCGACTGAAGCGCCACACAATTCCTCCCACGTGCTCCTGGTACCGCTCGATCAATCTCCGATACGCCTCCGAATCACCCTGCCGACTCAGGCGAATATCCTCAAGGTCGCTGAACGCCCGCCTGCTGACCTCCGTCTCGCTATCCGGCGTCGCAAGCGACTTCACCGCCCAACCTACGAGCTCGCCGATTAGTCGCTCCACCTCCCCAGTCTCAGCCCAGTTTGAACAGATCGACAACGCCATGTCCACAGGATATACCCCGGTACCCGACTCATCAACACAATTTCATTATGCCCGTACACTCCTTCGCTGTCACAACGGGGCCCCACCGGCCCATAGTGCGCCTGCGGGGCCCCCTATTTGCTGTCCATCTACGTTACGGCCGCCGCCGACCCAGCCGCTCCTTCATCGTATCTTTGAAGGCCTCCAACTCCTCGGCAGTCAGAGCGCCGTCTTCGTCAGTATCCGCTTTCTCAAAGAGCCGATCGAGACCAAAGCGAGGCCGGTCATCGTCGCCTTGCAACTCTTCCTTTGTCAGCTTGCCGTCCTTGTCGGCATCCCTGTTCTCGAAGAGCGTCTCAACGTCAAGACATAGCCCGCCACCAGGCCACGGACCTCTGCCCGGACCCGGCGCCAGGCCTCTGCCACCGCGCCGATCCCCGCGTCCTCCGGCCGGTCCGCCTTGGAACCGCTGTATCCTCTGGCGAAACGTCGGATCCTGCATCTGCTCGCGGAACTTCTCGGCCCGCTCTTTCTTCTCCGTCAACTCTGCAAGCTGCTCTTCGGTGAGTACCTCCTTCACTGATGCCACCGTACTCGCACGCAGCACAGCCCCGTCAGCAATTGCCTTACCCAGCGCCGCCGCTGCCGCTCGGATGTCCTCTTCGCCGGCACCCGCAGCCACTGCTTCTTCCAGAGCCTTTTTGGCCTCGGCAACCGCCTCGTGACTGGCCACCATCGCCTCTCTGCAGGTCTCCATAATCTCCTTGACTGCATCGATTTGCTCGGTTGTCAAGTCCAGGCCGTACAGCATCCACCCAGGCCCCACGCCACGACCGGACCAGCCGGGTCTGGGACCCATCCCCGGCCCGCCGCGCATGCTGCCCATACCCATACCGGGCCCACCAGGTCCGATAGGACACCATTCCGGCCGTCCATCTAACCGGCCCGGCCCGCGCCTGCCGCCTCGACCACGACCGCCCCAGGGACCGCCGGCAAGCACCTCGCCGGCCACCAACGCCGCTACAACGGCGATCACAATCGCTGTTTTCCATTTTATCCTTCTCATTTTTCAGATCCTTTCGTCTTTCTGATCTTCCTTGTCCAATTCAAACATCCACTTCTTCGGGCCCTTCTACCTGGATAGTGGCCGGTGAGCGGCAGCCGGTTACACACCAACCGAAAACAAACGCGCCGTCCAATTCCCAGATTCCAGACCGTTTTCCTGCCGATAAGTGAGATGTGATCTGATGCAACGGACTGCAGGAATGAGGATAATCCGATGAGAAGCGGCAGGAATCTACTAATCGTTCTTGCAGCCATCACGTGCTGCGTGGTGGTAATCTGGCTATCAGGTTCGATCGAGGGCAGCCAGAAGACCTACGAGATCAGACCGACGATTCGCCTACCCGGATACGATCCTTGGGACGCCTCGGGCAGAACCGACGCAGCCCGCGCCTTAGGTGCCTACGAGCGCTTGATGGACCATTACATAGACCTTACGGAGGAGAATCTATTCAGCATTGACGCCGAGATCCGCAACGTCGCGGACAAGCTCGAGATCATAGATGCCCGCCTTGCCCGCATTGAGTCTGCCCTTGGTGTAAAGCATCCTCTGATGCGTTCGACAGCAGCGGAACCGAATGGACCTCACACGGCAGCCCCACATGGCAACACGGCTG
>CP070675.1:1502339-1504556 GCA_020352215.1 Phycisphaerales bacterium | reverse complement strand
GTACATTTTTCGAAAAGTTGTGCTTGCTAATGAGTTCGTATATCGTGAAGCGTGAAGCGTATCGCGGGGGGAAGTGGGCGGTCCGGGTCAAAAGCAACCGGGGCCCGTGCCGAATCAGCATTGGCCCTTTCTCAAAGTTGTTTGGCTGCACCTAAATTTAGAGGTAAAGTCTTTGAGCCCAAAGGCTTACAACTGCCTCAGTGACAGATTTCGAGAACCAAATGTCCAATTGCTCGCGCATACTCAGCTGCGGACGAATACAACCCGTCGTCTGCAGCCAAGCTTTCTGTAGCGGTGAACGTCGAACCTGGCCATCCCAAATGCCGCATTGTCAGGAAACTCGTCAGTCACAACATGTAGTATGTTCGCCAAGTTTCCCAGATAGACTGCGACCGCCCGGCGTACCGCTGCCTGTGATTCCGGAGTCGGGGCCAAGACCAGCCGGCTTCTTAGCGCTGATATCGATTGTCTCCCCCGATTCTGACGTCCGGAAAAGGCAGAGTGGTAAGTTAGATAAGGGTGGAACTTTTCTAAAGTTTTGAGGCCACTCTTGTCGATATCACTATTGATTTGGGCCTCAAAAGGGATTTGGCGGGCATACAATATATAGTGGTTCTCAGACTTCAGGGGAGAAGAAGGAAGCTGTGGTAAGCAATTGCGCCCACGACGAGGTAGAATGTCGAATTCTGATCCAAAAAGACAACTTGAAGGCCGCGAGCAGGACGTCGAGCTCGTCGGCGAGAGGCTATTGATAGACGACGATTTGGCCATGGAGCAAATTCTTGAGAATATCAGCCATACGCCAATTGGCAAGGTATTGAAGAGCATTGCCTCTCTGCCGGAGATCCGCCGAGAGAAGGTCCTTGACCTTCGCCAGCAGCTGACAGAGGGCAGGTACAACGTCAGCGAGCGATTAGACGTGGCTCTGGACAAGGTTCTGGAGGATATAACCGCATAGGGGGAGTGTCGATTCGTGGCAGAGGCCGGGGGACGGTCAAGCCGTTTGACGGCCGCTGAATGTGCGTCGCACACGTCTGAGGAGGGCGTGAGGCTCCGAGGAGAAGGCAAGGACGGGCCGTTTGCATCCACCGGCTGCTTTGCCCCTAAGAGATGATCTGAGGAACATCTTCCTCCGGCGGGTCCAGTGCGGTGGGCTTGTAGCCCGGCTGTTTGGATATCTCCAACTCTCGCTTGAATGCCGCAATTACTTTGCCCTGGATCGTTTGTCTGCACTTTGAGTTAATGGGATGGGCGATATCTGCGTGCAGCTTAGGCCTGCCTTTGATATCCTTTTTGCCCCGGTTCTGTGCAAGCTCGGCCCCGCAGTCGTTGCAGAATTTGGCTCTGAGGTGGTTCTTGGCCCCACATTTTTCGCAATGGTCACTCATTTTTCTTGAGGGCATGGCGACGAAGTAGCCGCCCCCACCCTCTATGACTTTGATGTCGCGAACGACGAACTCGTGATCTATCGTTATTGAGCAGAAAGCTCTTAGCCTGTCGTCTTTGTTGCCCACCAACCTGACTCTAACCTCGCTGATCTCCATTTTCCTTGCCTCGCCCAAATCTCTACCATCGATTGTTCCGCACAACAAGGCTTTTGCAGCCGACGTTTTCTGTGAGTCGATCTCTGAGCGCTCCGGCTTTCTTTGCATCCATGCTATCTATGACGCAAAACATCGCTGAACCGCTCCCGCTGAGACACACAGGTCCTGTACCCGACGATTCAACTTCCGCTTTCATTTCAGCCAAGTCTTCCACCAAGCTGAAACAGCTTTGCTCCAGCATATTTGCGCACATTCCTACAACCGAATCAATCCTGTTTTTTTGGATATGGTCTGTTATCGCGGCATGGAGGTTTTCATAGCGAGACTGATCGTGGGTATAATTTACGTAAACCTTTTGTGTAGAGATGTTTATGTCCGGCAGTATCAACACGGCGAGGAAGTCAAATTTTTGCTTGAGTTTTGTGATTTTTTCACCTTTTCCCTTGCAAAGCGCGAGCGGCCCGTTCAAGAAGAAGGCGACGTCGCTGCCTAACCGGGGGGCTAACTTGGCAAGTTGGGTGTTGGGCAGTCCTATGTCCAGATACCTGTTAAGCGCCAGCAGGGTCGCGGCCGCATCACTGCTCGCTGAACCGAGCCCTGAGCCTGCAGGAATGTTCTTGGTGAGCGTGATTCTGATGTCGGCCCACTCGCTGCACGCGTTCATCAGTGACTC
>CP070675.1:1500012-1502239 GCA_020352215.1 Phycisphaerales bacterium | reverse complement strand
GGGTCGAGCCTCATAGTGTACTGGGCCCACCGGGTCCTGCTGTATCAGATAGTCAAAACTGGCTTGAGTAGCCTCCGTGGGCACTGTACGGTCAGATCACAACTCCTTTGCCACGCACTATTTGGGGAATCCGGGATGAATGAACAGGGTGTGGCTGTATAATAATCGGGCATTATGTGCTTGAGCAGATCAGGACGCTTGGCAGGGCTGCCGAGGGCAGCAATGGGCGATCTCTAAAACATGTTGACACTCGCAAATAGGATGGCCGCGGGTGACTAAGCTCAGGAAACAACTCGACCTGCTGGATGTGTTTTCCATAGCAACCGGCGCAATGATAAGTTCCGGATTGTTTATCTTGCCGGCGATTGCTTTTGCTCGCACAGGTCCGGCGGTCATATTGTCGTACCTGTTCGCATCACTGTTGGTATTTCCCAGTGTCCTGAGCAAGGCCGAACTGGCCACGGCAATGCCGCGGGCTGGCGGAACATATTTCTTTGTGGAGCGGAGCTTGGGCTCGGTCTGTGGCCTGTTCACCGGCTTGGCAGGGTGGTTCTCCCTGGCCCTGAAAAGCGCCTTTGCGGTAGTAGGGATGGCGGTTCTGATCGAGGTGGTAGTGCAGAGCGTGTTTGCCGTCCAGCTCAGCGACTGGCACCTAAAGGCCATAGCAGTGCTCTGCTGCATCACCTTCACCGGTCTCAATATCGTGAGCGTTAAGCACACCAGCAGATTCCAGGTTGTCCTTGTCACGGTCTTGCTGGGAATACTGCTGCTATTCGTCTTCTTGGGCTCTGGTTCAGTTCAGGCTGTGAGATTCAGAGGCTTTATGCATAGGGGCTGGCTCACCGTTTTGGCGACTGCCGGTATGGTCTTTGTCAGCTTCGGCGGCTTGACAAAAGTCGCCAGTGTTGCCGAAGAGGTGAGACGGCCGAGCCGAAATCTGCCTCTCGGGATGGTATTGGCCTGGTTTGTCGTAACGGCGTTCTACGTTGCCGTAATCATAATAGTAGTTGGAGTCACCGACGGACAGGAGTTGTCAGCCAGCTACTTACCTGTGTCACTTGCCGCGAGCAAGTTCGCCGGTACCGCCGGTTATGCAATTCTGGCACTCGCTGCGATCGCGGCCTTTGTCACGACTGCCAACGGTGGCATACTGGCTGCGTCGCGCTCTCCCATGGCCATGAGCGCGGACGGATTGCTTCCGCCGCTTCTCGGACGAGTTAACGAGCGATTCAAGACCCCCCATGTTAGCATACTCCTGACCGGCGGATTTATGATCATGGCCATAATCTTGCTCGATATTAAGTCGCTCGTTAAGACCGCCTCGACTCTGAAGATAGTGATGTTTATCTTGACCAACGTCAGCGTTATCGTGATGCGGGAGAGCAAGATACAGAGCTATCGGCCGAAGTTCAGATCGCTGCTTTATCCTTATGCTCACATCTTCGCGATTGTTGCCTATACGGCGCTGATCGTCGATATGGGATGGATTCCTCTGACTGTCTCTGCCTCTTTCATCGGCCTAAGCGCCGTCTGGTACTTGCTATACGCCTCCAGGAGGGTCACCAGGGCTTCCGCTGCAATGCACATTGTGGAGCGTGTTACCGACCGGGAGCTGAAAAGCGTCACGCTGGAAAATGAGCTCCGCGATATCCTGCTGGAGCGGGATGAGGTGACCGAAGACAGGTTCGACCGTCTCATTCGAGAATGTGAAATCCTCGACTTGCACGGCCGGCACGATGCTGAGCAGGTCTTTCGAGAGCTGTCGAAGATTTTGGCTCGCAGACTCGATACGGACGAGTTTGTGCTTTTCGAGAAATTTCTTCATCGCGAGGCTGAAGCAGGTACGGTGGTCCAGCCCGGTTTGGCCATACCCCACATAGTGGTCGAAGGCGAGAAGAAGTTTGACGTCTTGCTTGTTCGGGCCATTGACGGCATCAGCTTTCCGCATGCCCCGGATCCCGTTAGGATAATGTTTGTTCTGGCCGGCAGCAGAGACGAGCGAAATTACCACCTCCGCGCGCTTATGGCCATAGCGCAGATCGCGCAGGAAAAGAACTTTGAGCGGCAATGGCTCTCGGCCAGGAACATCGAGGGAATCCGCAATCTGATACTGCTATCCGGGCGAAGTAGGGACACAAATTAGCGGTGCTCGGCCACGCTTAACACGAAGGTTCGTCATTACGTGGCCTCTGCGCAACACCAAGGCCGGTGCCGCCCCCGTTTGCCG
>CP070675.1:1497660-1499912 GCA_020352215.1 Phycisphaerales bacterium | reverse complement strand
ACGTTCCGGCTTATCAACGACGTGACTCTCGCCGGCGGATACGCGGGAAACGCCGAGCCGGACCCAAACGCAAGAAACACGGAGCTGTATGAGACGATCTTCTCCGGTGACTTAAATGGTGATGACGTTGACGTCAGTGACCCTGAGCAGATCGAAGGTGAATCTACGCGTTCGGACAACAGCTACCGCGTTGTCACAGGCAGCGGAACGGATGGAACAGCCGTCATGGATGGACTCACAATCAGCGGCGGCAATACCGGTTACGGTGGCGGCGGAATGTACAATGAGAAGGGCAGCCCGACCGTGACGAACTGCATATTCAGTTGGAACAACAGAAGTGGGATGCGCAACAACGAAAGCGACCCAACGGTCACCAACTGCACATTCGCGGGGAACTTCCGTGGTATGTATAACTTGAGGGGCAATCCAGTACTAAGCGACTGCATGTTCAGCGAGAACCGCACTGGGATGTACAATTCGGAAGAAGGTCCAAGGCTGACCAACTGCACGTTCATCGAGAACTGGTGGCACGGGATGGACAACGACGAAAGCAATCCAACGCTAACCAACTGCGGTTTCATTCGTAACTCGCACCAACTTGGAGGCGGAATGTACAACGATTGGAGCAGCCCGACACTGATTAACTGCAGATTCAGTGAGAACTCGGCGGACGAGGATGGTGGAGCGATCTACAACGACTACGCCACTCCGAACCTGGTGGATTGCACATTCGTTCGAAATACCGCAAGCCTGGGCGGTGGGATGTACAACCGAGGCGGCAATCCAAGCCTAAGCAACTGCACATTCAACGGCAACTCGGCAGAACAAGGTGGAGGGATGCATAACTCCGGCAGCAGCCCAATCCTGACCAACTGTGTATTCAACGACAATTCTGCAGAAATCGAGGGCGGAGGGATGGACAACGGGGATGACAGCAACCCAATTCTGAACAACTGCACATTCAAAGGCAACTCGTCGATGAGCGGCGGCGGGATGAACAGCAATGACAGCAGTTATCCAACCCTGACCAACTGCATGTTCATCAGCAACTCGGCAGAAGATATTGGTGGCGGGATGTACAACGAGGACCGCGGCCCAATCATCCTGACAAACTGCGTATTCAGCGGGAATTCAGCAAAGGAATCGGGCGGAGGGATATATAGCGAAAGAAGCGACCCAATCCTGACCAAGTGCACCTTCAGCGGCAACTCAGCAGAAGAGGGCGGTGGGATGTACAACTGGGGCAACAGTCCAGTCCTGTCCAACTGTACATTCGCTACAAATTCAGCAGAATTCGGGGATACTTTGGCTTGCGATTCCCCCCGGCAGGAGGCACCAAGCAGTGTTGAACTAATCAACTGCATCATTTGGGATGGTGGTGATCAGATATGGAACAACGACAATTCTACAATCGTGATTACCTTTAGCGACATCCAGGGCGGATTTCCAGGCGAGGGTAATATTGATGTAGATCCGTTGTTCGCAGACCACGGCTACTGGGCCGACGTCAACAATACAGACACCGTAGTTGATTCAGACGATCCGAATGCTATTTGGATCGATGGTGATTATCATTTGAAATCACAGGCCGGCCGACGGGATCCAAACAGCCAGACCTGGATTCAGGATGATGTAACCAGCCCATGTATTGACGCTGGAGATCCTATGAGTCCTATCGGGCGTGAGCCGTTTCCCAACGGTGGTATTGTCAATATGGGCGCCTGCGGCAGCACGGCCGAGGCGAGTAAATCCTACTTCGGTGAACCGGTATGTGAGACGATAGTGGCCGGTGATATCAACGGCGACTGTAGAGTCGATTTCTTAGACTTCGAGATCATGGCGGTGCACTGGCTCCAGGCCCATGGCCCCTAATTGCCTTTCTCTCGGAGGATATCACGATGAAGCTACGGTGCCTGCTAACATTGTCACTTGTGATCCTCGCATCAGCCTGTGGGGCCTCAGGCGAGACCATCTACGTGGACGACGATTCGACCGGCGCGAACGACGGCACGAGTTGGACCGATGCCTATGTCCATCTTCAGGACGCCCTGGCCCATGCCAATTCCAGCGAGAAGCCGGTAGAAATCCGTGTAGCACAAGGCATCTATACGCCTGACGAGGGCGGGGGCAATACACCGGGTGACAGAGAGGCGACGTTCCGGCTTATCAACGACGTGACTCTCGCCGGCGGATACGCGGGAAACGCCGAGCCGGACCCAAACGCAAGAAACACGGAGCTGTATGAGACGATC
>CP070675.1:1495306-1497560 GCA_020352215.1 Phycisphaerales bacterium | reverse complement strand
CAGGACTATAGGGGCCGCAAACGATCATGTACCATGGTGTGCAAATACAAGGTTGCCCTGATGTGGTGTGCCGACCTCAGAAAAACCTTTAACAGCAGAACCTCAGACATTTGTTGTTAACTTGCATTCAGGGATCCCTTTGGAAAGCCACAAAACAGCACGGTCACAACCTTTTTTTCGTAAGCTCCTCGTAAGCGCATTGCTTGTTTTGGGTGCCGGCTATGCTTTGAACAGTGTTCCAGCAATCCTGATGTTTCACTACCGCTTTTCGCAACTTTCCCTTTCTTCTTTTCAGAACGTTCTTGATATGATTGGCATACTCTCGATCATGTTCGCATCGGTGATCTTCATTGCTCTAAGTGTCCTTGTGGTTGTAGGAGCGATCAAGTATTCCCTTGGAGATTTCTCAAGAGGAGTTGTCGTCGTAGGTGTTTTTCTGGGATCACTCTATTTGTTGTGTCTCGGTGTGGGCAGTGTTCTGTTGATTTCGGATACGAATTGGGGGGCCATTCTCTTAACTACTAGTCCAATGTTCTTCATGACCGCGATTGCTTGTCATGTGTCAAGTAGTCCCCGTGCCAAACTCGTTGGTTCACTTGTTGGACTCTTAGGTGGAATCATCTTCGCTTTTGCGGTTTCCCCACTTCTTAGGGTTGAGATCTTCAAATTGGTCTTCACAGAGTGGGATGTTTCGGTCCCCGGGCCATTCATGTCAATGGCCGTTGTTGAAGGTCCAGCTCTGGCCATCGGCTCTCTAGCAGCCCTCTTCTATTCTACGCTAGATAAAAACGGAGAGAACCCTGTGAAATACGTTCTCTACCCGATAGCCACGCTGACTTATGGTTTCGGCATAGTCATTGGTCCTCTGGTTCTTTCGCTAAGTTTTCTCAACCTCCTATGGAAGGCTCCGTGGCTTGGACCTCTCCATAACGCGCCAGACTTGTTATCTAACACGATAACTTTCTGGAGCGCCAGTCTTGTGATTCTGATCATAGGAGGCATTATGCTGATTCTTGCTTCACTTGCAGGGTTTTATCATGCACTGAGTACGGTCAAGGAATAGCGTTCGTTGACACGTGATATACAATCTTGACTTCTCGCGCGCGCACGGTGATCAACATCTTTTGCAGTATTTCAAATAGGGTATCGCCGGTCGCCGTGATTCTTTCTTGCTACGGCAGAACAACCGGTGACACGAGACTGCCGTGAAGTTGCTTACGTTGGTGGAGAAAGAGTAGACAGAATCGGGATTCGTACAGCCGTGTGGTTGGGTCCGCGATACGCCGTCATGTTCGAGTCATGATTTTCTGAAGCCCATCAATCAGTCTTGAGAAGGACTTTGGAAAGTACTGCCTGAGTAGCTCGAAGTCTTGGCCATTCAACGCCTTAAGGACATACAGAGATGTAAGGTAGACGACGCCAGCCGCTAGAATTTCCGCTGTTAAAACCTGAACAACGGGAAAACTCTTCGTCATAATAGATTCTAGCAGGAACAAGAAGGGCACGGACAAGATCGCGGCTACAGTCGACTTCCATAACGCTTCTCGGTCTAACTGAACACGTACGTGCTGGCCAAGCATATAGACCGCCAATAGTAGGCTCACGGCACGCACCACCAATCGTGTGACAGCGGCTCCGACCACATCAAACACGGACACAAGACTTATCAGGAGCGTGACAGCCACCAGCGCCGAAATCAGATTGATTCTCAACACCTGCTTTGTTTCTCCGATCGCGGTCAAGGTTGTGGTCAAAAGCGTGAAGAGAGCAGAGAGGACTATGGATATGGCTAATACAGCGAGAGCCGTAGCGCCGGAAACATAGTCTGGTCCGTAAAAAACGTTTAATGCGGTTGGCGCAACGGTGGCGAGCAAAACACAGCTGGGAATGATCGTGTAAGCCAAATATCGGCTTGCGGTCTTTACGACGTTGCTTACACCTTCAGCGTCTTGAAGGCCGAATCGAGCTGAGATTGCTGGGAATATCGTGACCATGATTGGTTGCCAGATCACCGAAAGGGCCAGGAGGCTTCGGACGGCCACAGAATAGATTCCTACGAGGGCATAGTTGGAAGTGACAGAAGCTAGGATTATGACGTCCGCTTGGCTTAGGATTAGTGCTGCTAGGGAACTTAAGAATAGGGGTAAGCTGAATTGGAGCAGGGGCTTGAGGGGCGTCCCATTGTCTGGGTCAGCAAACCTGCCATGGACGAATGCAATGGCGGTTCCCAGCCCTATAAGTGACCCTATGATGT
>CP070675.1:1492923-1495206 GCA_020352215.1 Phycisphaerales bacterium | reverse complement strand
CTCAGCATCAAGCGACTGACTCTCCCAAAGGACCCTGGCCCACAGCGAATGGGCCGCTCCCGCGATCTCCGGGCGTTCGCTGACCAGATCCTCCAACCGAGCTATAGCGTCATCGTAACGACGATCCTCCACGAGGATGCCGGCGTACAGAAGCCGGGCTTCGGGGCCAACGTGCTCACTTTCGAGAATGGGTTTGATGGTCTCCAGAGCAGCTTCGCGATCTGCTTTGGCGAACTGCTCGCGGGCCTGGGATAGAGTGTTCCGGTGTCTGAATCCTTCGGCCTTTGCGAGTCGAAGCCGGTCGCGATTCCACATGGAGAGAACGAGGCCTATGACAATGATCACAACGGCAATCGCCAGCACTGCAACGACCGGAACTCGATTTCGGTGTAAGAACTTCTGCAAGCTATACATGGCACTGGGGCCCCGCGCCAGGACCGGCTCGCTGCCCAGATGTCGCTGGACGTCCATGGCAAGGCCGTTCGCGGTCTCATACCGCCGGGCACGATCCTTCTCCAACGACTTCATCACAATCCAGTCCAGATCGCCGCGAATCGCCTTTCGCAGAACGTCGGGTGTGGAGCCGCGGTGCTTGGCCACATCGGTTAAGGTCTCGCCAAGGGTGCTCAGCTTCGTAGAAGGCTTGGTTGGCTCTTCTTCTCGGATCACACGTTGCATCTCAATGTAGCCGGCCTTGCGCAGCTGCTCTTCGCTAAACGGCGTGGTCCCTGTCAGCAATTCATAAAGCAGAACGCCGAGTGAGTAGATATCAGAGCGTGTATCAATATCCAGGTCGCTCAGCTCTGCCTGTTCGGGGCTCATGTAGGCCGGTGTGCCGATGATGTGGGCGTAGCGGGTGAAGAGAGTCTTTTCGGTCAATCGCTGGTTGATGGCCTTGGCAATCCCAAAGTCGATGATCTTGGGGACGGGTGTACCATCACGATGCGTGACCATTACGTTGGATGGTTTCAAATCGCGATGGATAATACCTTTCTGGTGCGCGTGCTGGACTGCATTGCATACCTGCAGGAATAGGTCCAAACGCTCGCGAGTACTTAGCTCGTTGGCATCGCAGTATTCGGTGACAGAAACACCCTTGACCAGTTCCATCACGAAATAAGGCCGGCCAGTCTCAGTAGCGCCGGCGTCAAGGACCTTTGCGATATTGGCATGGTCCATCATCGCCAAAGCCTGGCGTTCGGCCTCGAAGCGGGCGATGACTTGCTTGGTGTCCATGCCTAATTTGATGATCTTCAGGGCCACCTTGCGGCGAATAGGCTGTTCCTGCTCGGCCATATAGACGACGGCCATCCCACCTTCACCGATCTTCTCCAGCAGCTTGTAGCGGCCGATGACCGTGCCGGGCCCTTCGCTCAAAGGCGCCTGCTCGGCACTGACATTTAGGTGAGGGGCGACGGCTTCGATGATGCTGCGTTCGTTGGCGTGGACCTTGAGCAGCGCCTCGAGACGATTCAGCAGACTGGCATCAGCTCCGCAAACCTTGTTGAGATAAGCGGTTCGCTCAGCCGGGGACTTCATTTCGAGGACGGCATAGAAGATCGCCTCCTCATCTTTATGCTCGGGAAACATAGCCAATCTCCTTGTCTTTCACCATACAGTGCGACGTTTGAAGATGAAATACCCCAGACACACTTGAGATTCTTTGACAAAAAAGTGCAAAAATCTCAGGTGCGGGTGGTTTCGTCGGCCCGGGTGATTTCCAGGTGCAGCCAAGAACGAGCGTAAGCCCAGTACTTGTCTGCTGTGTTGTGTGAGATGCCCAGGACCTTCGCTGCCTGTTCAGAAGTCAGTCCGGCAAAAAAGCGAAGCTTAACAAGATCGGCTTTGACCGGGTCTCTTTTCGAAAGCCTCTCGAGGGCTTCGTCGAGCGCGATGAGATCGTCTGAAAATTCCTCGATCGCGAGGTCCGCATCATGTAGGGAAACCCTTCGTTGACCGCCACCGTGCCTGAGACGCCGCTTGCGACGCGCGTTTTCGATGAGAATACGGCGCATGGCCTCAGCAGCTGCAACAAAGAAATGGCCTCGACTCTTCCAATCCCGGGCCTCTTGCCCTATGAGCCGGATGTAGGCCTCGTGAACCAAAGCGGTCGCCTGGAGTGTTTGGCCTGGCCTTTCCTGCGATAGCCTCTGAGCAGCCAGCAGGCGCAGCTCCTCGTATACCAGCGGCAAGAGCTCATCTGTAGCTTTTGCGTCCCCCCGTTCAATGGCATTCAAAATGCGTGTGACGTCACTCATGTCTACTCCGCACCGTTCCGGTCTT
>CP070675.1:1490518-1492823 GCA_020352215.1 Phycisphaerales bacterium | reverse complement strand
CAACCTTGCTCACGATCGGCTCCTTTCGAGGACATCTGTTAACTGTCTGATCATGGTTTTTTCATGGCGGTCGGAGAGTTCCAGCATTTCCCGCAACGCTATGGCGATGTGTGGGATGTATTTCTGGATAAAGGCCTTCTTGCGCTCGGATTCGGCGACCTTGCGCCGTCGTCGGACGAACTTGGATAGTTTGCGACCGCACTCCTGCAGGGCGAGTCGTATCTCTTTGATAATCTCCGGATAGTGGGCGACCGCTTCTTTACTCTCCGAAGTGAAGGGCACCCACACCGAAGCCATGTGTACCATGATAACAACAGGCCCGGTCGGCAGGGCTCCTGCAGACTGCTGTAGTCCGTAATTGCGCCAACTGGTATTGAGAACAGAGCGGGTGATTGCGCAGGCCGATTGCTGGTAAAGCAGTGGCACTCGATTGGCATAACGCAGCACGCGAGCGAGGCCATCGGCCTTGAGGGAACCGCCGTACGCCAGTCCAGCCTCTATCTGGAAAGGATTGCCGCGATAAACGGCGGGCGGCCTTGTGACCGCGGTGAAGAAGTCGGCATCAATCTGTTTTTTCAAGCCGGCCAGGATCAGCTCGTCTCCGATCGGGGCCAGGCAGTCAGTGGGGGGATTCATTATCTTCGTATGATTTATGGCTTTAAGGAGGTGGTCGGCTTCATGCCTGGCAATGCGCGATGGGCGAGAGCGCTCGGACACCTTTGCCTTCTCGCATATCACCTTTGCCACCCGAGAGCTAACTCGTGAGAAATCGGAATGGAGAAACGACTGCAGGGTACGCGAATTGGTATCGTGGAGCATCTTGATAAGCACGCCCAGTTCAACGCCATACGGGTGAGGCTTGATCTCCCTGGTTTGTCTGGGCAGTTGCTTCGACACACGCTTGTATACTTTTGTCTGGCCGTCCGGTGTAGTAAATCGAAGCGAAACATGGGGATTGGCAATGGCTGTCTGCTCGAGATACTCTTCTACCGACTGGCGGCCCTTTTGAAACTTGGCCTCCAGCTCAATCTCCACCTTGGTGCCCCTTTGAACCGGCCACTTTACAGTCTCATCTGCAATGATGCGAGGTTCGTTCTTCTTGGCGTCTATCTCGAGTTTGTAGTGATGCGCAGGCAGATTGCGAGATATCTTTGACGTGATGGCGGTTGGTTTGCCCGTAGTGAGCTGGCCGTACATACCCGCTGCGGATATGCCTATGCCCTGCTGGCCTCGAGACATCTTGAGCCGGTGAAACTTCGATCCGTAAAGCAGCTTTGCGAAGATTTTGGGGATTTGTTTCTTGAGGATGCCCGGCCCATTGTCTTCGATGGTGACCTGAAAGCGGTTATCTTCCTTCGCGGGGGCTATGGAGATTCGGATATTCGGCAGGACTCCCGCTTCTTCACATGCGTCCAGCGAGTTGTCGACTCCTTCCTTTATGGTTGTCAGCAATGCCTTGCGGGGATTGTCGAAACCGAGAAGGTGGCGGTTTTTTATAAAGAATTCCGCGACTGAGATCTCACGTTGTCCCCGGGCCATTTCTTCGACGATGGAGTTGCCAGGTTCCTCTTGCTCTGGAATTTCTTCTGAGACTTCTTTTGCAACCTTCTTGGTCGTTTTGCTCCTCGTCTTTTTTGCCTTGGATCTGACCTTCTTTGAGGCCCGGCGTGATTTCTTTGTGGCTTTGCCGCCCGCCTTTCTTGTCTTTGGCCTGGTCTTCTTCGAGGCTCGGTGCGCTTTCTTAGCGGTTTTCCCGGCTTTGGTTTTCGGCTTTGCACGCTTCTTTTTGGCTTTTGTCATAAAGTCGGCTCCTTGGTCGTATACAGGATCGGGTCTGATATCATAATGACGTATTAGACGACTACCATGTGTGAATCAGCTCTTTTCAATGGCTCTGTTGATAACAGAAAGGAATTGCTACGTCAAGCTTACGTTGCGTAATCTAAGAATGGTTTTTTAAGGTTCGAATCCCACCCTCTCCGTTTTTCATATTGGGGATTGTCGGCGGTTCTGTCCACGTTTTTTATGTCATCCTGATTCCGGGTCTTCGAATCCTGACTCCAGCGTCTAGGTTGCAGAACAAATAATTGGAAGTGTTTTTTTGGTCCGATATAGAATTGCTGTAGATACAAAATCGCCTTCTTTGCCTTGATTGGAGGCCGGTAAGAAATGTCCTAAGCCTGCATGTGAAAACAGCCGAATATTATGGGTCAGTAGAAAAAGAGTACCGGAAACGAATAATTTATTTTGGAGGTACAAAAAATGTTGGCAGCGATCGAATGGAACAGTCTTATCGTGGCGCCGG
>CP070675.1:1488105-1490418 GCA_020352215.1 Phycisphaerales bacterium | reverse complement strand
CCGGTCTTGCAAGATACGGTCAAGTCAGCGCCATCCGCCAACTTGATAGCATACGACGGCCGAAACTCGATAGACGTCGCTCCGCCGACCTGAAACCCAAATTTGCCAAGAAGCAACGACTCGTCCTCGGCCAACCACACCTGATTGTCACCGACAACGTCGATAAAAACCAGTGTGACATACAAAGCTCTGCCGTCTGCAGGTGCAGGCTTTATGACTTCAACGCCTGACATAGCCGAAGAACCAGACGCATTCACCGCCCACTTCTCACTGCCCGGCGGGACGTCGACGTGCTTGCTCAATGCAACTTCGTTCATCACAATGGACATGATTGTCTCCCAAAAAAGCAAATTGTACGGCCGCTTCGCACTCTTATACTACAGATCCCATCCCGCTGCAAACAACCTGAACGATTTTGACGTGCGCAGTCAAGGCGACTCACAGATTGTCGGAGAAACAACGCGGAGGGCTGCGAGTAGAACCAACGGTTACATCGAGACGGTGGGCTGTCCGCACTCCTGCAGTGTCCTTCGTATACCGGTCCCGCCGATGAATGTCACTGCGAGGGGGCCGGGTGTAATCGTACTTCAGACGGAGTCACATCCGGGCGGGCATCGTCTGCCGTTTGAACTGCAGCGTAACCCACGGGTCGCCAACCAGTTCGTCGCCATCGATAGCATAGAATGCCATTGTCAGTGAATCGTCATCTCTCATGGACAGAGTCATTCCCATGCTGCTTGTCTGTCCGTTGGGATCAGTCCGCTGGCTTTTCAGGACGGCCTTGCCACCGGAGACGTCCCACGTTCCTTTTACGACCGTGCCACGATTGTCGCCGCCGACCTCGATGACTTTGTTTTCGCCCGCCTGATAGAGGATCATGCTGCGGTAGGCGAGAGTGTCCATGCGGAAGTGAACCATGACAATGTGCCTGTCGAGCTCCCACTGGTAGGACAGCAGGACTCTCTGCCCATCGTCGGTGGTGGCGGCCCACAGGCCGACCGCTTTATCAAGACCTTGTTGGCTTATGATGTCTCCGAGACTGGTCTGGGCCGTGCCGCAGGCGGGGATCAGGGCAAGTGTCAGAAGCATTGCACATACGATGCTTGCCGTGTTCGAACGAATCCAGTATTGTCTGTCCATCATATTCCCTTTCTATCATTGAAACACTTGGGCTGAAATTCTGCATACGTGCGGCCCGGCAACACTCCAGACCTAACAAGACACCATATTACCGGATTTATAGCATGCCTGCTACCGCCGACTTTCACTACGCACCGTCACCGGCGCCCGGCCGTTGGGATTGGCAACCAGATAGTCGTTGCTGAACTGCTCCACAAGCACTCTGATGGCTTCGTCGAGTCCCTCTTCAATCTGTGCCATTCCCCAGATCACAATGGCACCCGTATCCCAAGTTGTGGCCGTGCAGAATCTTCTCTTGGCGTCGGCTCCTGTAGCAAGCAGCTCCACCTTCTGCTGCAAGAATATGTTTAAGCTCCCTGATAATGCATAGACCTGCCCGGGGCGGCGCTGGGATGGCACCTCCAGCAGGCGGAGATGCACCTGAAGCCGCGGTTGCCGTGCAGTCTGCTCTTTGCGAGTTAGCACTCTAACACCGTTTCGCCGCAATTGCATCTCGACTTTTTTCCTCACGATATCGTGCGTCAACGCATAGCGTTCAGACAGATCCGGCCCATCAACGACGGTCACGACCTTGACGCCCTTGACCCCGCCGAGGGAACCGCGGCGGTCAACGAACGCCGGCCGCGGCAGAGCAAAAGAGTTTTCCCTGACATAGGCTCGCCCCGCATCACTCTTGAGAAAGTCCTGGTTGAGGAGTATCCTGCCGGGGCTCGCGTGGGCCTCATGACAATCGCCACAGTGCGCGTATGACTCATCGGAGTGGTTTGCCACGAGGTGAAGCGTCTTAGTTTCGTGACACTGATGGCACAAATCAGGTATCGGCTTCCTCAGCAGGGATTTGTTGTTTGCTTTGTGCGACTCATGGCACAACATGCAGTCACCGGTGGCCACCGGACCGTGGACCCACCCTTCAAGCGCGCCGTAGTCTTCGTGACAGACATAACACAGCTGCGGCACCGGGGCAACAAGGTGCAACGTCTCCGGCAACATGTGTTCCGACTGATCACCGTGACACGGAACACAGCTCTTGAGCGGCTCGTGGCGACCCCAGGTGACTCCCGAATCATTCGTGGCAAGTGCCTCTGAGCTCTGGTCGCGGTCGACTTGCCCGGTCTCAAGTGGATGTGACATGGGGTCATCAGCAGGGGTCTTGTTCGTCTCTTTAGCAACAGC
>CP070675.1:1485674-1488005 GCA_020352215.1 Phycisphaerales bacterium | reverse complement strand
CCAAAGACCTGATCTGAAATCCACTTCGCGTCAATGTTGAATGAGTCGCAGAATCCATATCCTCCTTGCTCCGGGTCGCGCCAGACCGAGCGGCCGTTGATCTCAAGACCGCGCATGTGCCGCAACGCCCGCATAGCGTCCTCCCCGAGGAACGGCAGTGCCATGCCTGCCCCGTAGGGTGCCAGTGTCCCCCCGGCGGGATTGTCCGCCCTTGCGCCTCGCGGCTGATGGCCGGGCACAACGTACTCGCCTCCGGGCCCGCTGCACGCGGTGACGCCCCAACGATCGCGGCCGTAGCTCTTGAAGCGAGCCGCGTTGTAGCGGCACCAGTCGCGATTGGCTGCGGCTGCGCGGCGTGTGTTCTCGAACCAATCGACGCCCTGCCCATCTGTGCCCATTCGGCGAAAATCGTAGAAGCAATGCGCGAACATGTACGTGAAGAGCGTGCCGGGCCAAGTGTAGATGAATTCCTCGCCGTCACCGTAACGCCCCATGCGCCGAGTCCACTTGGTCATGCAGCTTGCCGGAAGGCGGTACTGCTCCTTCGGCGCCGACAAACCCAACAGACAGATCAACAGGGTCTCATCCGTGTACCAATCCCATGTTTGCTTCTTAAAAGACCCCGGCCCGTTCATTCGGTCGAACTGCTGTGGCTGCCATGCCATGTAGACCTGGCCGTTATGGGGATTGAGATACCGCCGCCAGTTGACCCGGGCGAACAGATCATCCGCCAACTTTCCGCATTCACCCGCGAAGTATTGGCCGGCCGTTGTCACACCGGCCATGAGCAAGGCCGTGTCGATAGTCGAAGCCACGTTCTCGTAGCCGCGTTTGGTCGGTTGGCCTGTGTGCAGATCGATGAAGTGACAGAAGATGCCTTCGCGATGCGCCGAGGACCGAGCGAGGGTCCGCAGCGCGCGAATGGCTCGCGCCTGGGCGTCGCGGCGGCTGATCCAGCCGCGTTCGGCCCCCAGAGGCAGGGCCGCCAAGCCGAAGCCCATGGAAGCCACGCTGCAGCATTCGACGCCCGTCTTGTCCCGTACAAGTCCCGACCCAGGATCGGCCTGGCGGATAAAGAAGAGGAAAGCCGCCCGGGAAATCTCGTCAAGCAATGCCTCGTCGGCCACAGCGCCGGCACCCGAGGGACCTTGGGCGAGCGAACACAGTGGCCCCTGGAGAACAAGGCACCCAAAGGCCAGGACTGCGACTCTTCGTCTACGGATTGCGGGCAATTCTATCATCATCCGGCCCCCAGGGTTCAATCTGGCGCAGTTGCTTGCTTTGCAGGGCTTTGTAGCAATCGGGCAGATCGAAGACCGTCAGTACACCCGGGACAAACGATGAGAGCGGCCATGCGTAAGTCTCAGATTCGGCAATGTCGGCATACGAAGTCAGAGCGTTCTTGAGAGTGACCTGCTTGACCTGGCTGGACAGTACCGCCGCAAACGTAGCAGGCAGAGCTCCCCATCCTCTGCCGACAAGATGCACCTCGTCATGACCGTGGCTCTTGAGCCAGTCGAGCACCCGCAGGACATCGTGGGTCCTCTGCCCAACGTAAGGTTTGTCCAGCATGATCGAGTGAATGGCATAGAAGTAGTCACTGCCATAGGGATCAAGAAATGAATCTTGATTGCACGTATTAGGTCGTGACTCGCCGATGCCGCGTACGTCGCACGTGTAGAAAGCCGCGTCCGGCTCGGCCTCAAGCAGTTCCTTTATTAGTGGCTCTTCGCGTAGTTCGACGTCGCTGGAGTGGTGGGCCACATAGAGGATTGCACGCTTGTGGCCTTTCGGTGGGCGTGACATCAGTCGCTCGTCACTGAGTCGGTACACTGCGGCGCGGATGCCTGGCTCGGTCTCAACTGCATAAGTGGTCCATCGTTGCTTGGGATACCCGCGGGAGCGCCAGTTGCGGAGTATGCGGTATTCGGGGGCCTGAACCGAAGGCTGCTTCGGCAACCTCAGTATCTGGCGTATGCGCCTATTGAGCACCGAGTCGGCGAGACTGCGGGGCCGGCGTTTGGCCAGGGCCTGCGACCTGGCTCTGGTGAAGGAGTAGATCGGGCGCGAGTTCAGCTCACAAACTTGTCCGTTGGGTGTACACCAAAGCGTTTCGTCCTTCTCCATGGTCAGGTCCGGCTCGGTCTGGGCCTTGGAGACACCGGTGACACGGTTGAACCAGCGGTACATCGCCTCACGGTTCTCTTGAGAGTAACCGTGATAGGTCGGTCCGGTGAAAAGGGCAATGTCGTCCTCGGCGTCGAGCAGGCCGTACAAGTGCTTGAGCCTGTGGTAAGCCTCCTCGGACCCGCGAACGTCGAAGTAATCCTT
>CP070675.1:1483234-1485574 GCA_020352215.1 Phycisphaerales bacterium | reverse complement strand
GCGGTGGCGACGAATTTGTGCGAGCCTGGCACGGCGCGAATGCTCATTTCCATCCATGGCCGCGACTCGCGTCGCGACGGATAGTTGCCGTGAAACGAACGCGGGTCACGGCCGTCTGGAAAACAGGTCCATATATGATGTGCGATGTTTGTGTCACGGTCCACGTAATCCCAACGGGTGTACGCTATCATGCCGTCATTTGTCACACTTGGGTGCCACTCGTGCGTTTCATGGTAGCTGAAGCGAATGATGTCACTGCCGTCCGGCGCCATCGAGTGCATTGCATAGGTCGGGCAGTGCCGGCCACAGCGAAGGTATCCGCCCCGCCGCTCCGAGATAAAGACGATTCGACCGTCGGGCAGAAAGCACGGGTCGAAGTCACTCCACGGCCCATCGGTCAATTGCACCAACCCGGTGCCGTCGGCATTGACTTTGAAGATGTGAAAACAGCTCTCGCGGGTCCATTCCAAATCCTTGCCTTTAGCCTGCGTATAGGCAAAGAGAATCGTGTCCCCGTCATAAGAAAGCTCAGGCGAGAGGAACGCCCCACCCTTGAGCGAGCGTCCTTCGAGCCGGCCCTTCTCGACAACGGCATCGGCCAGCAGGTCAGTCAGCTTCGGATTGGGCCCGAACGGATCGGCTAAGACACACAGTCCCCCCCCAGCAATGGCGTTGAATCCATAGTATTGGTCGCACATGTGGAATACGCCGCCGGGATGGTGACGTTTAATAAACAATATCTTGTCAAAATCCAAGAGGGGATTGCAGAACGCAATCCGACGAATCGTCCAGCGGACATCAAGGTATAAACTCCGGCGATCACCCTCCGGCACATCATCGGCCGATTGCAGAGCCGCCAAGCGAGCCTCCACCCGGCGCAGCTCTGTCAGCAATGGTTGCAGCCGCGCGCCGGATGCCGACAAGACGCGCAAGCGCTCGGCGAGCCTGTAACCTTGCGCGATAAGTAACTGGCTGTGCTGCAATGAAAACTCGCAAGCCTCGGTCGATTTCATAGCGTCGGCGAAGAGTCTATCTCGCTCAATCCAGTCGGCTTCGACCAATTTGCGCATCGAAGCGCCGACGTCAGTCACCTGCGCCGAGCCTGCGCAAGCCCAGTGGGCGAGCACGAGCAGTGCCACCCATATACGGGGTTGAAATGTACGTCCGGTCACAGAATAATCCATAGTACGAATCTTCTCAATTCATTATACCATAATCTGATTGTCGTGAACGGCCCTGACAGTGCCGGCGTACGTCGACGTGCTACCGGCACGCTTCCGAGACTTCCAAGCCACACTCCAGCCAATGCGAAGCCATTATCACAAAATCTCTGAAATCGACCTTGCAGTCGCTGTTAACATCCCCAGGCAGAGTGTCCGCGCAACACGTTCCAACAGACACCTCGAAGTCGTCGAAAGCGATGCCATCGGACCAATCGACGGTCATGCTTCCCGCCCAGGCGCCGGCGCCGACGTAGAACAGCTCATCCTCTTCCATTGCCCAATCATCGACATAGATGTGGTCTACAAGATCCCAGTCATTCTTTCCACCGTTGGGATCGTAATACACTGAAAACCTTTCCGACGAGGACTCCCAATTGATACGCAAGGATACATTTGCAGAGTCAACCGGAGTCAATCCGTATTCACGTTGAATCCGGCCGGTGTCCTTGCTGCCGCTTACATAGCTCTCGTTGTCGATACGACGGTCAAATCTGATCCCGACGGCATTGACCTTGCGGCCCGCAAGTCTCACATCAGGCCAGTATGCTCGAAGGTCGACACCCATGTCAGTGCCTGATATGTTCAAGGCTGGCACAAATGCTTCTATCGATGCCTCCCAGTCGTGCGCGCGTCCGAACGCGTTCTTCGTCCAGTACAGGCACGCCGGCTGACCGCTCGGATCTGGCGGGTTCGATGTGCTGTACTCGACGAGTCCGCGATGGAACCGCAAACGACCCCCATCGATCTCAATCGTCTCCCAGCTGTCAAAATCATCAGTCGCGCAGTCACCATCTTTGGCCACCGGGTGACATTGGTGAGTTTCGGTGTCGCCTCCGATGAATTCCTCGACCGGATCGCCTGTGCTTGGGTCGTTATAGAGAAGCTGACCCAAGAACATCCTGGTCCCGGCCTCAGCGCTCGGCACAGTCACCTCGTATTCGATATCCATGCCGCTATCAGATACCTGCCCGCCCTGGAAGACCCATGTGACCTTTCCTACGGCGGCGTCCCAACTGTCATACGCCGGTGTCGCTGCCACGACCGACCAGCCGGGAGGCACGTAGTCTTCGACGGTCACGGTGTCCGGCAGGCGGCCTTCGTCGACCTCCAAATCAAG
>CP070675.1:1480778-1483134 GCA_020352215.1 Phycisphaerales bacterium | reverse complement strand
TCTGAACGACAACCCGAATTGAATCATGGGCTTGAATGCCCGCTCAACGGAATGGGTGTCGTCGCACAGTCTGATGGGACGCAGGCTTGAGACAAATAGAATCTACTGCGAAAACCCGAATAGAGGAATGAACCAATCAGACCAAACTATAGACTTGACAGGCCTGGCTTCATAGAGGATTCAATGAACGTCGTCAAAAAAAGAGAAGTGACAACTCTTTCAAGTCGCCTGGTCTCTAAGCAAACGACGTAGTCTGTGATTATATCCGGTCCATTACCATGAGATCTGATCTCACCGTCTAAGGCCTTGTTCAATCTCAATAGGCGCTGCTGGACGCTCCAAAGTCTTTTTGTTACAAAAAACTGCCAAATACCAAGTTCATTTGCACTCTGGCGGTTCGATTATTGCCACAGTGCCTCCGACTGGTCCTGCCAGCTTTTCATCGCCAGTGTGCACAAACCGAAAGCTTGGTAATTAGACGCAGGCGCTACGGTTCTGTGAAAATTACACAGGTGGTTCGACGTTGTTGCGAGAAATTCGACCGTCACGGGCGGACATTTAGGCATCCGGGCGATACAGAAAGCGCCTGAGCGGACCGCAGCCAGAGTGGGTCTGTCTTCCCACTGCTCGATTCACTGCCTCGGACATACATATGCCTGTCAGCTATATAAAGCAAACCGATGTGTCCATATACCCGGTTATTGAAGGCTACAGATCACGCCCGGGAGAAGGGGTGGCGGACCGCCAATTAGCCGGTGCGTTGCCGGAGTGATACTGGTCCGTGTGTACCCTCTGCAACGTCTCCCCATTGCCGTCAGCTGGCTCAGGCCAAGGCGCCACATCGGCGTAGATTACTTCGTCAACGATCACCCATGAAGCCGAATCGCCGGGCTGATCGGGCATCTCAGGTTTCTCCAAGGCGACGCGCTCACCACGGTTGGATAGCGCACCAGACCACGGACCGACTATGTCCACCCCGGGTGTGAGTGCCCCCGTGTCGTAAGCGGCTGAGAAACCTGCAAGGCGCTCCGGCTCGGCCTGTGGATCAAATCCGACTACGAGAAGCCTACCGTCGGCAGGAATCGACAGACCCGCCGGGAAAACGTATTCAACGCCACCATCCAATCGCCATTGCCCTGCATCATTCTGCAGCGAGATTGCCCAAGCGGTTGGGTTGTGCAGCTCAACATATTCCTCGTTAGGATCCACGGGATGATACATCAGCTCATGGATCTGAAGGTCGAACAGTGGATCAACGTTAGCGGAGTCTCGGGAAGGCGCCGTGCGGAACCAGTAAGGGCCGCCGGTGGGATAACGACCCAAAGAGACGTCACGCTCCTGGCCTTTGAATAGCACCCAGTCAACAACTCGATCCTCCGAATTGCCCGGCAGGTGGGACAGGATCACTTGTTCTCCAGCCTTGTCTAAGCCAAATCCACTGCCAACAGGGTCGTGGAATCCGTGCACCTCATCAAAACTGAGACCGGCGCGGCCGGGGATTGTTATCGCCGGTATCGCCCATTTCTTCAAATCATCAAGATCATCGCTGAGATAGCAGTCTTCCAAGCTCAGACCTGAACCGGTGACGTTGTAAAGTTCGATCCAGTCGTTCGACTCGTGCTCCGGATAAGCAGGGTTGCTGTAGTCCGTATGGGCCATAACCTCGTCAATCACGACGGTCGTGACCGGCTCGGGATCGTCCCGTCCCGGCGAACCGCCGATGTACGTACTTGCTCGCCAGTTGCCACCGTAGTTCGAAAATCCCTTGGGCTGATGCAACAGCGAGGAAGCGAGCGGTACTAACGACTGACCGGCTCCGTCGGCTGGGAGGGGCCAACCTCGACCGTCACCATACTCGAACTCCGCAATCGTGCCATTCCAGAAATCAATCAGCTTAACGTTCTCGCCGCCGTTGGCCAGCCGGCCGTTGTATTCACCCGCGATTATCCCGGACAGAGCCACGCCGTATCGGGACAAGAAGGCCTCTTTGTTCTTTACGGCCAGCACGAACTCGCCTGGGCCCAGACTCTGGACATCGCTGTCGTTGAAGTCGAACGTGACGCCGTCTACAAAGGAAATATACCACAGATCGAGTGTCTCATCACCCATGTTCTTTAGCTCTATGAACTCGAAGTCGTCGTTGTCGATGCCTTCGTCGGCTGGTGGGTCGGCGGGGTTGTACATGACCTCCGTAACCCGAAGGTCCGCGAGGACTCCCTGCGATAGAGGCTCTCCCGCCTCAAACTGCACCGCATCGGACCAATGACTCCATCGACCGGTATTGTCTTTCATCTTGCAGCGGACCCTGTAGGTTCGGCGCGGCCGGACTACGCTGGCCGGAATAGTGACATCGGGG
>CP070675.1:1478317-1480678 GCA_020352215.1 Phycisphaerales bacterium | reverse complement strand
AGAGACATTCTGCAGGCCGTGCAAGTTGTGGACGTGATGGATGCTATCGAGGATTCGATGCACGTCTACGAACGACACGAATTCACCATGCCGCAGCGGCTTCATGTGGACCACGAGGGAAACACTCTGCTGCTGATGCCATGCTTCATCAAGGACTATTTTGCCACCAAACTCGTTACGCTGTTCCCGGAGAATCCGGAGAGGGGCGTCCCAATGTTGAACGGATTGGTGGTTCTCAACAACGGGCGGACCGGCGAGCCCATAGCAGTGCTTGATGGGCTGACTTTGACAGCCTTGAGAACCGCTGCAGTCGGTTCCGTGAGCATCCGACACCTGGCGCCGAACGATGCGCGGGCGGTTGGCATTGTCGGAGCCGGTGTCCAGGGTTTCTATCAGGCGTGGCTTGCCTGTGAGGCCGGAGCTATCACGGATGTCTATGTCTATGATCTGTATCCGGAGAAGACCTCGGCCTTGGTTGAGAGGTTGCCGCAAGTAATCCCCACCGTCACGCTGCATCGCGCCGCTTCGGTCGAGGAGCTGCTCAAGCGCACTCAGATCGTCATTACGGCGACCACGTCGCTCGACCCTGTGCTGCCGGACAACGAAGAGCTGTTGGCCGGCAAGCATTTTGTCGGTATTGGCTCCTACAAGCCTGCCGTCAGAGAGTTTCCGCGAGCCCTGTACCGACTGATCAAAGTGGTTTACATAGATACCGACCATGCTGTAGAAGAATCCGGCGATCTCATTGTCCCCCTACGGAGCGGCTGGATCAAGCCAGAGCAGGTTGTGACGCTGGGCCGATTTCTGAGCGAGAGCAAGAACAGGGACGAAGCTAAGCGAGAGACCTCTTTGTTCAAGTCCGTGGGCATGGCCTTGTTTGATGTCTGTGCCTCCAGGCTCGTCTACGAGAACGCCGTCCGCAAAGGATTGGGGCAGCAAATCGAATTGTAGCGGCGCGGAGCACTAATCGTTGGTGCCGCAGGGCTCCGGGCCGGGCGGCAGATTCTCATTAAGGTACCGCGTCAGCAACTCATAGAGATGGCGCCGAGTGTTCTCTCCCTCTTTAATGCTGTGGGTGCGGTTGGGATAGGCCATCATCGAGAAATGCTTATTGTGCTTGATCAGCTCGTTGATCAGCACCTCGCAGTTCTGGTAATGACAGTTATCGTCGCCGGTGCCGTGGACGATGAGCAGATTCCCCGTTAGCTGATGCGCAAATGTGATGGGCGAGCCGTTCCTGTAGCCTTCCTCGTTGTCATCCGGCAGTCCCATGTATCGCTCCTGGTAGATCGTGTCATAGAACCGCTGATTGCTTATGAACGCAATCGCCATCGCCGTATGGTATAGTTCCGGGTACCGGAAGATCGCGTTCAGGCTCATCGACCCGCCGCCACTCCACCCCCATATTCCGATTCTTTCTGGATCCACATACGGCCGGCTTGCGATGATGGCCCGAGTCGCTGCGGCCTGATCCGCTGAGGCGAGAATGCCGACCTGGCGATATATGCATTTGCGCCACGCACGACCACGAGGCGCCGGCGTGCCGCGATTGTCCACGCTCATCACCAGATAGCCCTGCTGAGCAAACATCATGTGCCACAGATACCTGTCCCCGCCCCATCTGTCTGTCACGGTTTGACCGGCCGGTTCGCCATAGACATAGAAAAGGAGCGGATATTGTTTCTCCGGGTCGAAATCTGGTGGCTTGATGCACCAGGCATCAAGCAAGACGCCGTCACCTATGTCGACGCGGAACAGCTCAGTGGAGCATTTCTTAAGATCATCCAGCTTTGCCCGCAGCTCCGAGTTGTCTGCCAGCACTCGCACCGTCTCGTGGTCCGGCAGGCTAACCAGCTCGACAATAGGGGCAGTGCCAAAACGGGAATACGTGTGAAATGCCCATCTTGCATCGGGCGAGATCTTATATGTGTGCGTTCCCTCCCGGCCGGCCGGTGTGACTCGTTCGACCCTGCCGCTGCCGTCGAGAGGCGCTCGGTACAGATACCTTTGGGTCGGGTTGTCCGGCGAGGCGACAAAGTACACCCGCCCACCCTTTTCGTCCACTATCACAGGGCCGATCACGTCGAATTGACCCGGCGTCAGCAGTGTGATCTCCTTGCCTGAACGCGACACCAGATACAGATGCCTCCAGCCATCCCGTTCGCTCAACCAGGTAAAGGACTCGCCTTTGTTGACCCAGTTCATGTCGTCATCGACATCGATCCATGTCTCATCACGCTCGGTCAAGACCTTTCGGATGCGGCCATTGCGCGCCCTGCCCAGAATTACTTCATTTGTGTTCTGCAGGCGGTTGAGTTGCTGAAGCACTATCGCCTTTGAGTTGGCCGCCCATTCCATTTT
>CP070675.1:1475839-1478217 GCA_020352215.1 Phycisphaerales bacterium | reverse complement strand
TGGCAGGTCTGCCTGATCACGCCGGATGTAAGGGATGAGCTGCGGTTGGAGCGTGACTGCATCGGCAAACGGATTGTCATCGACCGGCGTAGCTTCGAGATTGTGGGCGTGGTGGAGGGCCGTGTCAAGGGCGGCATGTTCGGCGACATGGGATCGTCGAAGGAGGTTTTTATCCCCTTCGAGACTGCATGGCGGCTCTGGGAGCCCTGGATCTACGCCATGGCCAGTTGCCGAAAGCCCGAGCTATCCAAGGAAGCCCAGGCGGAGTTGCGCTTCTATCTGAGGCAGGCACGTCGTCTCGAGCCGGGTGACCCGGATACCTTCCGTATGGAGGTAATCGAGGAGTATCAGAAGATGTTCACGGCCTTTGCAATGACCGTCACGGCCGTGGCCGGCGGCATAGTCGGCATCTCCCTGCTCGTGGGCGGTGTCGGCATCATGAACATTATGCTCGTCTCGGTCTCCGAACGTACGCGCGAAATCGGTCTGCGCAAAGCGGTGGGCGCCAAGCCCTCGGCGATTCTGCTGCAATTCTTGGTCGAGTCAGTCGTGCTGTGTCTGTTTGGTGGGCTTATCGGAGTTGGGTTTGGCCAGCTATTTACTATGATGATCGCCAACCTCCCGGGAGCTGATCTTCTCGATATGGCGCGTATCCCCCTCTGGGCAATCGGTCTTTCGTTCGGCTTTGCCGCCACGGTGGGCGTTTTCTTTGGCATGTTCCCGGCAATCAAAGCCGCCAGGCTCGATCCTATTGAGGCTCTCAGACATGAGTAGATGATTTCCCCCAAAGGCTATTTTTCGCGGAGAAGGTACATTATGACAGGCAAGGAACAAACCATCAGACTGTTTATTACTCGTGCACTTTTGCTTTACGCTGTGTTGGCTTTAACTGGTTGCACGCCATTTCCGGGCGGCGAAAAGTACTATGAGATTACGACACCACCGGAGAAGGTGCGGCAGATAGAGACACTCCAGTTGGAGAAAGCCGAAACGCAAGATGAGGCCCGCATCGATGCGAATGACGTGACCCCGGATCAGCTCGAATTAACGCTGGAGCAGTGTCGTGCAATGGCCCTTCAGAACAATCTCGAGCTTAAGGTGCAGCTTATCAGCCCCGCCATCGCCGCCGAGAGTGTCAGCATAGAAGAGGCCCGCTTTGAGACCGCGTTCCGGTCAAACGTCTCGTATGTCAAGAGCAATACACCCGTACCTTACACTCTTGATATCGCTGGTTCGAGGGTAGACTACTTCCAGGCCAATCTTGGTGTTGACGTGCCTCTGCGAACCGGCACCACCGTGACCTTCAACGTCGCCGACCAGCGCACTGAAACCGACTCTGCATGGTCGACCTTTAATCCATCCTATGGCTCAGACCTTTCGGTTTCGATTAGTCAGCCGCTTCTGCGAAACGCCGGCAAGCGGGTCAACACCTATGGCATCCGCATCGCCGAATACGAACGGCAAATAACAGACGCCAGGACAAAGCTCGAAGTGATACGGGTCATCGCGGCTCTGGACCGCGTCTATTGGCGGCTCTATGCGGCAAGGCGAGAACTCGAGGTCCGCAAACAGCAGTACGACCTGGCCCAGACTCAGCTCGAGCAGGCCCGGCGCTTCGTCAACGAAGGAGAACGAGCGTACGTCGAGGTCGTTCGCGCCGAGGCCGGCGTCGCACAGCAGCTCGAGGCCATAATCCTCGCTGAGAACAGTCTCCGCGACCGCGAGCGAGAGCTAAAGCGCGTCCTCAGTAAGGCCGGTCTCGATATGCAATCTGCCACCGTGCTGATACCGGGTACCGAGCCCGATCCGGTCCGTTACGAACCGAACAGAGCGCACCTCGTGAAATTGGCCACCGACAGCCGTATGGAAATGCTCGAACTGCAACTACAGATTGCCGAGGACATGAGCACTATTGGCTACGCCCGCAACCAGATGTTGCCATTGGTGACGTTGGATTATACGTACAACATCAACGGCCTTGGCGCAACCAGGTCTGATGCATTTGATTTGCTCTTCACTAACGAGTTCGCGGATCATCGTCTCGGGCTGCAACTGCTGGTCCCGCTGGGCAACGAAGCGGCAAAGAGCCGTCTGCTTCAGGCCTTCTATCAGCGGAGACAACGACTTGCCACGCGTGAGAACCGCAGGGCGATGATCGAGTTTGAGGTGCTAAACGCCGTCGACCAGGTCGAGGCGAATTGGCAGCGTATTCTGGCGAGCAGACAACGGGCAATCTTGGACGGACGGCTGTTCGAGGCCGAGAAGCGGCAGTATGCACTGGGTATGCGGACAACCACGGAAGTCCTCCAGGCCCAAACCACATTCGCCGACGCCCAGAGCGCCGAGATCCTGGCCCTCACCGAGTACCAGATCGCCCT
>CP070675.1:1473309-1475739 GCA_020352215.1 Phycisphaerales bacterium | reverse complement strand
CATCGGAGATATTCGTATCGTTTATATAAAGGCGCAACAGCTCCTGCAATTGCCGGAGATTTCGCAAGCCTGCATCGGTAATCCCCGTATCGGTGAGACACAAATCCTGCAAGCCTTTCATCTCGCCGATGTAGACCAATCCCGTATCGGTGATAAGGCTGTGGCCGACGTCCAGCTCGATCAGGCTACTCAGTTCCTTGATTTGCTCGGCCCCCGCATCGGTAATCGGACAATGATGCAGCCGCAACCGCTTTAGACTCGACATGTGTTTCAGGTGTATCAGGCCCTGGCCGTTTATCTTTGTCCCGCGCAGGTCCAACATCTCAAGGCCGTTGAGGTCCTTCAAGAACTCCAATTCCGCATCGGTGACTTTGGCCTCAGCGAGCAGCACAGTCAGCACGGGCGACTCAGAATTCTGCCCGTCAATCTCCACGGTGCCGCCCAGCTTTTCGACCTTTTCAATCGCTGCAGGGCAAGGGCGATGTGGGAAGGTGCTGCTACATCCGACAAGGGCCGTGATCAGAAATGAAATCCCAACCAGAATTGCATTGTGCAAGCGCCTGTTCATGAGAGTCTCTCCCATTATCTGCCGCCATTCGCAGAGTCACTATTGGACGTCTCTCAGGTAGTCGGCGGCTTGTTCAATCCGACTTCTTCGCACGCTTAGACTTCGCGGATTTAGAGCTCGTGGCTTTCTTCTTGCGAATCTTCTTCGTTGTCTTCGGCACGGTTGGCCATGTATGTTCGGACAAATCCTTCCCGTACGAAACGAGAAAGACAATTAAGCGCAGGATAAATCCCTCGATGAAAGATGCCACCGTAAACCAATCCGAAATTCGCACCAGATACCATGAAATCGAGTATTCCGGCCCTCGCTCATATAGGATTCCCTGGTTGAGAGACAGCAGGACGATTCTGAATGCAAGGGCCGCCAGGGTAAGTACAAAGAAGAGGTTGGCCCACCTCAGAAAGAATGCCGCCCACTCTGCATTCTTTCGGCCCTCGTCGACCAGCTCGCCTCGTCGAAACATGCTCTTCAGACGGTTTACGAGTTCGACATACTGCAGGCTCAGCACGCTGAACAAGGTGAAGACCACCCATGTATGGTCATACTTCAGCGGCAGAATGTTGCGTTGACAAATTGCGACCGCGATGAGGATGATACAGAAAGGAACAATGAAGGACAGAGTAGTCCTCAACTGGGGGTTCTCCCCGGCGCCGAGCCATCGTATTGAACTGTCAATCACTTCCTTAGCCGACCCCGCATCGGACACTTTGTCATCGGCTCCTTCGACTTTGGCGAGCTTCTTAGATCCTTTTGCCATTTTGTGCGTCCTCCAATTCTCTTCGATACCAACATTCTATATGTTATCCTGTGTCATATCAACAACGCAACTGCAATTTTGCTCTCATGTTGGCTGTTTCGACCCGACGGGAACGAACATTCGGCCGCGCCGCCACCTGTAGGACACCACAGCGTCCGGGCGAGTTTGGCCCTGCAATCTTGCGGTACGCGGGACCAGGAGCAGCCCGGATTGAGTCTTGATGTTCCCGCGGGATTGGGGTATGTTTGTAGCGATTTGAGCAATAGGGTCAACGAATGCGTACGAAAGGCAGGAAGGAGTTGAGTAAGATGGCTAAGGATATGGAGAAGTTATACCAGCAACGCCTCAAACGCTACGTTACGGCTATGCGGAATGAGAAGCCGGACATGATCCCGATCCGGCCGTTCGTGGCCGAATTCGTGGCCAAGTACGCCGGCTACACGTGCCAGGACGTAGCGCATGATTACAACATGGCCTTCGAGGCAGCGGTCAAGTGCGCGAAGGACTTCGACTGGGACGCAGTCGTTGCGAATATGGTCTATGTCTGGACGGGTCTTGCCCAGGCCGCGGGGCTTCGCTATTACGGCATCCCGGGTATCGGTATCCCGCACACGGTCGGTTTCAATTATATTGAGCCGCCTGAAGAACAGGCCTTCATGAAGGCGGACGAATACGATGCCCTGATCGACGATCCGACCGGCTTTCTCTACAACACATGGCTGCCTCGCGTCTCCACCGAGGTCAGCAAGATAGGTGAAGCCTCGACCTATCGCAACAACCTTGCAATGGTCAAGAGCGCTATGGCCATGCTGCAGTACTTTTACGCGTTCGGCCCGCAAATCGGGAGGCTGCAGTCCGAGTGCGGCACGGCATCGGCGATTGCCGGCATCTTCAAGGCGCCGTTCGATATCATCGCTGATAAGCTGCGAGGCTATTTGGGCCTGGTCCATGACATGGAGACCCAACCCAAAAAAGTGCTCAAGGCATGTGAGGCTTTAATACCGCACTTAGTTCACGTTGGGCTGACCACCGCCGATCCGACCAATCAGGTACCCATCGGCTACTGGATGCACCGCGGCTGCGTGCCGTTCTTCAATCCGAAGCA
>CP070675.1:1470752-1473209 GCA_020352215.1 Phycisphaerales bacterium | reverse complement strand
TGCCGTCGAACCGCAGAGCCGAATTGTATTTGCCGCTCTCAACGGCCTTGCACCAAGCAGTTCTGATTTCCTCGGCTTCTTCGTCCGGGACTCGACTGTAGTATGCCCGCGCCAGCAGATTCAAAATCGCAAATTGCTGAAGATTTTGCCACCGCACGAACTTCTCGGCGTCTGCGATCTCTATCGCGCCAAGTTTGTCGGGATTTTCATTAGCGGCTTTGAGCCTGTCTTGCGAACTGTGGTGCGTCATGTAGGGCACAGTTGGACTGTTCTGCTCGAGCCAGATGGGGACCTTCTGCAGTTGCCCCAGCGCCTTTCCGGGCATATAGCGCTTGACGAGGTGCAATTTGTGGCGCAGCAGCTTGCATACCTCATCGCCGAATGCCTTGTGCAGAATTAGCGAAGGGCACACGTAGACCATCCATCCTTCGATCTGGCGTTTCTCATACCTGGCGGTCGGCTCATAGCCTGTTCTCTTGCCCTCTCTGGCCGCAAAGGCATACCCGTTCTGTGACTGGATGAACTTCGCCAGTGATCGCGTGGTCCGTCTTTGCTTTCTTGCATCGACTCCCCACAGATCCTGCAGCAGCGTATATGCCGCCGGGTCATGTTCTCTTAATTCGGCGCGAACAAAGGGATAGAAGTCATTTGTGCCGAAGTAGGCCTCCGTATTCTCAGCGAAGTACTCCATTTTATTTGTGATTGCGTAGTGTTTTGCTGTTTCAGCATAGCGGCATACGACGGCCTCGTACGTGCCGCTTTGCCTGGCGCGATCATACACCGCTTCGATACGCGAGTTGCTGTAACGCTTACCCTCTCCGAGATACAGGTAGTCGTAGCCGTGTGACAACTCATGGAGCACCATCCAGGGTTGATGCAGGGCGTTGCGACAGAAATTCTTGGCCCGACATATTCCCACCATGGACGGCAGCCCCTCAGGTGATCGGTATCCCCTATCCAGGAGCCACTTGTAGCTTGGATGAAAGGCCGTGGCAGCGTCGCTGTCGTACTCCACCCAGATGGGAACTCGTTCTTGCATGACGGCGACCGCCGGTGCCGGTACCGTCATCCGAATCTGGTAAAGCTGGTTCTGCAAATGGTCGATCGCTTCGGCCATCTCCCCCGCATGCTCAGTGAGATCTTGTTTCTTGATGTAGACCACCCAACCCTCGATGTTACGAATCTCGAATGTATCGGTCGGAGCGGGCGGGACGGACTTGTCTCTCGACTCATCAGACCCTGCTGCCGAGCCGATCAGTAAGGCGGCGATAAGGCCAAAGCAAGCCGCTACGGTCAGTTTGGAATTCCCCATAAACAGCATTCCTACGTTGCTCAAAATGTCACCTCTGTTGTCTCGTTTATTCTCGTCACCATTCTACGGGTGTGACGGGATTGGGCAAAGGCTAATATGTCTCGAGTACTCAGCACTATGGCAAGCAGCGTCACACATGGGGTTTCCTGTCGCACTGTATTGGGCTGCCGAGCTTGGTGGTCAGCGCACCTTGACAGTGGCGACAGGTCGGGGCAGTTCAGAGCCCTGAGGCTTGGCATCGCTGTCGGATCGCCGTATACTGGCCTCTTTGGTGCTATGATGATCTACTTCAAACAATTGTTGACGGCGATGTTATGGGGAGGCGCCTTCGTCGCGGGCAGATATGTCTCTCAGCATGCAGGGCCATTCTCCATCGCCTTCTTGCGCTTCGCAATTGCCTCGGCGCTTCTTATTGGGTTGGCCTGGAAGATTGAGGGCAGGCTTGCCAAGCCGAAGCGCGGCCAGATCACCTCCATCATTCTACTTGGGATCACGGGAGTGTTTCTGTACAACTCTTTGTTCTTCACGGCACTTAAGACGGTCGAGGCAAGCCGGGCATCGCTCATAATCGCCACCTGCCCGGTATTCATTGCTTTGTCGTCGGCAGTATTGCTGAAGGAGAGGTTGAGCCTCGCAAAGGTTCTTGGCGTCGTCCTCTCCGTATCGGGCGCGATGGTTGTCATCTCACGGGCCAGCCTGCGCAATGTGCTCGAAGGAGGTATGGGTCGGGGCGAGTTGTACCTGTTCGGCTGTGTTGCAAGCTGGGCGGCGTATTCGCTGATCGGCAGGTCGGTTATGAACAAGTTGTCACCGCTCATTTGCGTGTCCTATGCATCGGTTGTCGGCGCCGTAGCTTTGTGTGTTCCGGCCTGTATCGAAGGGCTCTGGCAGAATCTCCGGAGCCAATCGCTACTGGACTGGCTCTGTATCCTTTACCTTGCTGTCTTTGCGACCGCCATCGGATTTGTCTGGTACTACCAAGGTGTAAAGCATATCGGCCCCACGAGGGCGGGCCTGTTCATCAACTTCGTCCCCATATTTGCCATTCTTTTTGCCTTTATCTTCTTGAGAGAGGCCATTACTATTTCGTTGCTTGTCGGCGCGGCATTGGTTGTTGGCGGCGTTTATTTGACAAACCGGCCGTC
>CP070675.1:1468171-1470652 GCA_020352215.1 Phycisphaerales bacterium | reverse complement strand
CGAAAGATTGAACTGACCCGAATGGCGTACAGGCGAAAAATGCTGCAGTGTGAATATTGCGCCGGAAATGCAATCAGCTTGCTGCAACAAGTATATGATGGCACGGTGTCTTTTGACAGGACAATCAAGACCGGCACGACCCAATTACTTGGAAAGAGCGTAATAAGAAAACGAATGCCGGTGAACATCGAGACCGCTAACGCGCTGCTCAAAGCCAACCAGGCATTCTTCAAGAAATCCCAGCAGACGCAGACGAAGAACTCTCAGAAGTTGTTGCGAACGCGAGTACGCAGAAACAGACAGAAAATCGCGAGCTTACTGGAAGAACTTAGCCTGCGCACCAGCAGAATCCACCCGATGAGGAACAAGCTGCACGGTATCTGTCAGAAGATGCAACAACTGGAAGAAATGATAGAAGCTGGGCCGAACGAGCAGATGATGGTTGAAGATATTGAAGCTGTACAACAGGAGTTGGCGGGGCTTCAGGATCTTGTGTTGGAGACGCCGAAGCAACTTGAGAAGAAACTGCGGACGATGGACCGAGTTTTTGCCGAGTACGAGAATGCAAAGCGGACTCTCTCGAGTGCAAACCTAAGGTTAGTGGTCTCAATCGCCAAGAAGTATCGCAATCGGGGTTTGAGCTTCCTGGATTTGATTCAGGAAGGCAACACCGGCCTGATGAGAGCGGTGGACAAATACGAGTACCGCAGGGGATACAAGTTTAGTACATATGCGACGTGGTGGATTCGGCAAGCAATTACTCGGGCGATTGCCGATCATGCGCGGACGATTCGTATCCCTGTCCACATGATCGAGACGATGAGCCGTCTCCGTACCGCAAGCAAATCCTTGCATCAGGAGCTGGGTCGAGAACCTACCATTGAAGAGATAGCTACCGAAGCGGAGATGAGCGTGCAGGAGACTCGCAGGGTGCTTAACATATCCAAGCATCCTATCAGTCTCGACAGACCGATAGGAGAGAGCGACGACAGCTACTTCGGCGATTTTATCGAAGACGACGACATCGATTCCCCCGTGGCCTCTGCCACGCAGGAAATGCTCAGGGAAAGAATCGACGTGGTCTTGAAGACACTCTCTTATCGGGAGCGCGAGATTATTAAGCTGCGCTACGGCATTGGCGACGGCTATACGTACACACTTGAGGAAGTGGGTAGAATCTTCAAGGTTACCCGCGAGCGAGTCCGGCAGGTCGAGGCCAAAGCCATACGCAAACTTCAGCACCCCGTACGCGCCCGCAAGCTCGAAGGATTCATGGACCACAAGGCCATGTGAGCAGCCATGCCCGTCGGGTGTGTGTTCATGGCAAGTCCACGCTGCCGGCACATGGACCCTGCGGCAGGGTACAGCGGTGGCTTTCAATCAGCGACGGGTAAGCTGCGACAGATTTTGTCGGGCACGCTGGACGTATTCGATGATCTGCTGCGATTGCTCGCATGTCCGACCTTGCCAGAGCCATAGCACGAGCTGTTCGATCTGAGCATCGTCGAGTTTCTGCCAGTCGCCAAACCGCAGATGAGCAGGCAGGCCGTTTTCCTCAGGCTTTGCCAATAGCAGTCCGATACCGGCCATGGCCCCCAAAGCCATGTGCACGGGCTCGATTCCGTACTGCAGGGCGAGTCGCATAGTGCCGAAAACTCGCCCATCCATGCTCAACTTTCGCACGATGTCGCGACTGGTTCGTGCAACTGTGTCCGCCAGATATGGATTGGTGATGCGTTCGAGCATATCCTCCACATAGCTTGCGAATTCAGTCTCGGCAAAGAGACCGTCGGCGATCGCGGAATACTTCTTCATCAGGCAATGCCCCGATTCCTGCAGGAATGCCTCCTTTGCAGTTCGCATCAAGGCCGTGTCATGCTTGACTTCGGTCATGCTTGTGTAGCCTTTGATCGCACCGACGAAGCCGAGCAAGGCATGTACCGCGTTATGACCGTAGAGCTTTGCCTCCTCGTAGGGCAGCAAGTCGTCCTTCTCGATGAACGTCTCGATGCCGGGTCTAAAATCCAGAATTGTCGTTCGAGTGACAAGGATTCGGTTGAATTCTTCGACAAGGAAAGCTCGTTCGATGCCGCCGGCTATTGGCTTGAGTCCGTGCTCGGCAATTTCAGAGGGATCATGGACGACCCGGCTCATCTTGCCGATGACCGTATTCAGGAACTGAACGCGTGTGCCCACAGATGCGCCGGCGCGCTCCACAACCGCTTGTTGCAATATCTCCGCAGCGCTGTTGTTGTTCTCGGCCGTGTAGATAATGGTGGCTTCGGCTTTGCTGTTCTTAAGACCTTCAGCTATCAGGCATGCAACGCTATCGGCCCGGCCCGATTCATAGAAATTGACCGACGGTAGTGACGTGACTATTTCCGTGGATTGGCTCAGGGCCTCGAGGAGAATGAGCCTGTCTTTGCGGACCGTGGGGTTCAGCAGTTCGACACGGTCTATCGTCGAGAGTTCGATGCCGTC
>CP070675.1:1465543-1468071 GCA_020352215.1 Phycisphaerales bacterium | reverse complement strand
CTCGCGACGTTCGGGGCGAGTACCTGTTCACTCAGAAGGAACGCGACCGGGAAAGCGGCCTCAATTACTTCGGCGCGCGGCACATGTCAGGGGTTTTGGGCCGTTTCCTGTGTCCTGATCCCCGATATGTCGAGGGGAACGAGCATGCGGACGCCATCGCTGCAGCCCCGCAGATGCTGAACCTCTACGCCTATGCCGGGAACAGCCCGGTGCAATATACGGATCCCACCGGGCTGGACAAGCTGAGCGTGAGGGGCTTTCTGGAGACCGCCCTGGAAGTCCAGTCCGTTCTCATCGGCACGCATCCAGTATACGAGAAGGCGGTGTCCATTGCTCTCAACAATCCGATCGATAAGCCCGCTACCGAAGCCATCGACGGCGTCCTGGGCACGGTCCACAGCGGATTGACCAAACTGGAGAAGGCATACGATGACCACGTCGGCCCGGTCAACAACCCGGTCACCCAGGTCAAGTCAATGGTCCCCAAGAGCAGGGCCGAAGCCGCGTGGCAGCTGCTCATGGCCGTGACAACCGGGGGAGCTGCGAAAGCCGGTCAGGCGAGGCAGGCGGCGGCCCAGAAGCTGAAACAGGAGTTGGCCCGTCCCGTGACCGTCTACAAGCCGCTGTCCACTGTCAAGGTCCACACCAAGGTAGCATCACAAACAGCCCTTTCCAAAACACACCATGCCTCACCTCCATGCCTTGCCGACACAATGCCTGCGTGGAGAGGGCAGCGCCTGAGCCAGATCAAGAACGTCCACAAAATGAGGGCGAGAACAGAGGCCATCAACGAGGCGCTGGCGGAGATGGGACTGGAACCCGTGCGAACCGCGCGATACGGTACGCAACGCGGGCAGCCCATCGAGACCATGGCTGAATGGGGCCGACGGAATATGAAGAGAGTTCTCAACGTATGGAAAGAGGCCGATGAAGTATTCGGCGCGATGAATATCGAGAATCCATTTAGACGGTAGGGTAGCGCCAAGGGAGCCTTCCATTTCACTTTGCCGAGGTTGCATCTGCAGCCTCGCACCGCACGGGAATTGGGGCCGGCAACCACGGTCCTGGAATAAACAGACGGCAACAAAGGCCGTCGGGCACCCGAAGCATCAGCGGCAGCTCAAGGCACGCCTGGTCAAAAAGGATACGCCGGCGAGAAGAATCGGAAGACTGCATGAGCCCCCATAGGGGAAAGCATCTCACCGCACCGGCGGGGCGCATTCCTATCCGCTAGAGATGATCTGCTTGCGACAAAGGGGGCCAACTCAGGCCGCGAAGCGCGCAACACGCGCGCCACAAGCAGGTTCGTTTCGCCCACGGCGCGGCTTCGGCTTCACTTCGGCCAGCATCATAAGTCCTGTAACTACAGCTATTAATCGTCTGCATGCAAGCACTTAGAAACCTGGATAAGGGACTTGTTGTCCGATGACCAGGATGGACGAAACTTGGCTGTGCTACTTCTCAAATGGCGCTGGCGTGTACCGCATCGGATCAAACGCCTGCCGATACGTCCGCTCGATTTCTTCGTAGAGCAGCTCCTCCCACTCCGGCTCAGTCAAATCCTTTGTCCGGAATGCAACGGTTCGCTTGAAATGGTGGCAGAAGGCAGATGCAAGTGCAATTCGTGTGGAAAGGAGTTCAATCCAACGCTGACTTTCCAGAAGTGTTCGATCTGGGGCGGTATTCCGGTACCGCGTGTGCGAAGGTATGAGTGCAAGGATTGTAGCAGTGACATTAGGTTAGAGCTCCTGTTTGATGGTTTAGGGTCGTGATGGTGGCCGTTGGATAACACGAGGATAGAGGTTTGTAGGTACCGGGCTTTTGTGTCGCTACAGGCGAACAATGTACGCAGCTATCGTGGGATCTGCCAAGGCGTGGTTTGGAAGATGTCAAGCTGTTTGTCAGTGATGAATCTGGGGCAATCCGTTCGGCCTTGGAACGAGTTTATCCGATAGTCGGCGGGCAGCATTGTACGTTTCACCGTCTCAGTAGACTGCGAGCAGCGATTAGGGCGACCTATTATCGCGATCTTATGGTAGCAGAAGCCGCGTGTATATTTCGTGGTGCGAGTCTTGAGGTGACGTTGGACGTGGCAGGTGCCTGGAGACAACGCTGGCAGGGGGCTAATCCCTGGGCGGTTGAGCAGTTTTTGCATGGCTTGCGTGACAGTCTAAGGTTTTACGAGTTACCGAAACGGTGGTGGAAACGAGTGCGTACCAACAATGCGGTGGAGCGGCTGATTCGGACGCTGCGACAGCGTTTGCGTCCGACGGGCTGTTTCCACGATGACAAAGCCATCGAGCGAGCGGTCTTTGGCCAAATCCGTCGATGGCAAAGAATCAAACTTACACACAATACTTGACGTTATCTGACAGTGCCGTCTACTTGAGCACCAAGCGTTTGAAGGGTATCATGAAGAAAAGTTGATTTGGCCAGAAGCCTGTATCTCATACTGTAGGAAGGGGCAATTATCAATAGACGCAGTTTTGCCTCACAAGCAACGCAGTGGTGATCTTGGGCGGTATAGA
>CP070675.1:1462911-1465443 GCA_020352215.1 Phycisphaerales bacterium | reverse complement strand
GAAGGCGGTGCCCGCAACGCCGACGAGCTTGTCGAAGAGGATGTTGTCGTCGGTGACGCTACGTATGTCGGCATAGTCGGCGCCGTCGATCGTCCTGCGCGGCGGACCCAGCACGTTGAAGACTTCCTCCATAGAGGTCCCCACCTGGATCGTGTCTTGGAAGCGGTAGCCGGGCGTCATGATCGTAATCCGCTGCACGCGGTCGTCTGAAACTATGACCTGAACATCGCCTGGGTAAATCATGGCGAAGTGGCTCGGCAGACTTCCCGCATCGAGACGTTCGTCGCCAAGAACATAGGAGAAGGGTTCACCGAACAGTGTAATCGCGTCCTGCCGCGTTGCGCTGCCGACTTCCAGCTTGTCGATCCGGGCCGCGAGCTCTTTTGGCACGTGTGCACCAGACACGTCTGCTCCGGGTGACTTCGGCGTCGCCGGGGGATAGTACTTCGCCAGCGCGGCGGCTACGGCGTCCTCGTCGGCCAGCGCGCCCCGCCGTAGTCCCGCCATGAGTGCGCCCGCATCAATGATCGGGCCAAACTTGCGTTCTTTGCCCCCACGGTGCAGTTCGATGGTTCGCCCGGCCTTCACCGCCAGTGCCCAGAACCGGTCGGGCGTGAGCTTCGGCTCAACCTGAGCGGCCAGCGCATAGACGCCGGCGATATACGGGATCGACCAACTCCATCCGCCCTCGCCGTAGAACACGTACTCATCCACACCCGTCGGGCAGGCCGTGGTCCTCGCATCCATCGGCACGAGCAGCCGATTCGGCTCCGTGTGCTTCGGGCGACCCTCGTCAAACAGCTTGGCCCACCATGAGCCTGGCCCGTAGGCAGTGAAGTCGTCGGGATCAGCCAAAGGGCCTCGACCGAGGCCGTGGAAGCGGAAGCCATGGACATCCTCGACCGACGAGCAGATTACCAGCATCCCCGCCACCTTGGCCTTCTTCGCAGCCTCGCTGATCTGTTCGTAGCCTTTCTGCGAGGGGTCCCAGCCAACGGAAATCGAGATCACGCGGATCTTCCCCGTCGGCGGCAATTGCTCGTTGATCTCCAGGACCCGGTTGACCCCACGTGCGAGGGACTCGAAGGTCCAGACGAGCTTGCCATCCACCCGTTCGCCGTTGAATTGTCCGATGTAGTAGAGGTCGGCCTCGGGAGCAACGCCGACGGTCTTGCCCACGGCAATTGAGGCAACCGCAGGCCCGTGCATCGACGCAGGCATCCCTTGCGGTATGTTGATCTCTTCGTAGAGGCGCAGGCGGTCGGCGTATTCCTGATGGTCGACCAGCAGTGGCTGATCGAGAATGGCTATGCCGACGCCCCGGCCCGTGATGCCCTGCTCGTGCAGCGCTCGGATACCCAAGCCGGGATTCTTGCCGAGCGCCATGATCCGCCTGGGGTCGAAGCCTTCCGCCATTCGTTCGGCCTGCGGCCATTGCGTGCGGTCGTCGAAGCTGGCATGGAACAGGTCCCCAAGACGACCCGTCAAATCCAGGCCGGACAGATCGCAGCTTCGCAGGTCTACTTGGAACGCGTTCGTCGAGTTCGGATCGTGTCGCGGGAGGTTCGTCAGCTTGCCCCGTTCCCAATCGGGTGGCTCTGGCCTGCGATCGATCTTGGGAGACTCCAGCGCCGACCCGGCAGTCGCCAGCCCCAAGCCCCATACGATAATCAAGACCGTCTTCTGTCTGCCTTGCAACATGAGTACCTCCCTTCTGCTTGGTGGACTCTATAGTCGGCCGTCGGATCTGGACTGGCCGTGGAGCTCGCTGGGGTTGAGGAATATGTCGCCGCGTACTTCCTCGACGATGTCCATCCCTGGCCGGACGATTAAGGTCATGGGCCCGATGTTGATCGTCTCGAGAGTCAGTGGCCCGACCCAACCGTGGCGAACAGTCGGGGCCGCGAAGTGGACCACCTTGCCCAGGCCCGCCGTGACGACCGAACGTAAATGTAGTGCCCCAAACATAAGAGCCTCCGCCTGAGCGGGTCAAGTTCACACTCAACGGCCAATCACAATGCGCCAGAGTTGTTGATGCTACACCCAGAGGTATCCGCGAAAACTCTGCGCTCGATTGAGGTATGATACTCCCACCGGTCCGCCAAGTCAAGGGATGCTGGGTGGTACTTGGGTCCACGACTGTGCCACTGCACAGAAGGCCGCACATCTCCTCAATATTCTGCCCCGACCCCTTCTGTGCTATGCAGGGCAGGATATTGTAACCGTGCTGCGCGTCGATCTCGCACCAATGCCTCCAAGCGGGCGCAGAGGTTAGGTGGCAATTGAATACGCCTGTGCAAAGACAAGTACGGCCCGTGCTGTGCACCCACTCCAGAACCCACTTCAAACCATCACGCTAACGAAAAGACTGTGGCCAGTCACTCCAAGTCGACGATCCCCAGGTCAGGGTCGCCGCCACCACCCACATACAGGTATGCACCCGGCACGCCACCGGTCATCAGCGTGACAAAATTCGCGCTCGACGACGTCCGCTGCCACAGAATATCTGTCGTGCCGCTGCCGTCGCAGTCG
>CP070675.1:1460264-1462811 GCA_020352215.1 Phycisphaerales bacterium | reverse complement strand
CTTGACCGCGTTTTGCGAGACCGCCGCCTTGCCCTCGGGGCTCTTCGGCCCGGTCGATTTCTGCGCATTTTCTCGATTTGCGTTGATTTGAGCTTCGCTCGACATAATAAATCCCCTTTCAAAGAGCAATTGGTTCGAAGCCACAGAGGTCTCAGAGAAATGAGCATGACAAATGACACTCAAAAATCTCCGTGAACTTTGTGTTCTCGGTGGCAAATAATATGTTCCGCTCCCGCCGACGCGACTTTCTTATCGTCTATTCACGATCCACGATTCCCCACGCGTCTTCTGTTTCCTGCCAAAAAAAGTACCGTACCCCTTTAATTCCCGCTTTCTGCGCATTTTCTCGATTTGCGTTGATTTGAGCTTCGCTCGACATGAGATACCCTCCCTTTCTGAGTGATTATTGATGACTGCTTGTTGATTATTGAATACCGTCCTATTCACTATCCACTACAGACTATCGAGTGTCAGTTATCTATATATCATACGCCGCGGGGGCTAGCTGTCAAGGGAATTTTCAGGAATTTCCGAATTCGTGCCATAATCCTCCCTTGAGGAGTTGTCCACCCCTTGGCTCAGAGGTTACCAAGTTCCTCATTTCTCCCGTACCTTGGGCAGGGTTTGTCGGCACAATGAACGGGGGAGTGCGACGGCGGGATTCTGCTTGAAGGCGGGAGTGAACCTTGGTATACTACAGAGAACTCTGCGAATTTTCGTGTGCTCCGGGCGAATTTTTGGTTGTCTCTGGTAAGAGAGGAGGAGGTTACTGCTGCCTGTATGGATCCGGCGCGCAACTGCTAATGGCAGCTGCTGTCCATCATTTGGCAACCGCTGTGGGGTTCTGTCAGGAAGGAGGTAGAATCGGAACCTGAGCGATGCTGGTGCGCAAGCACAAGCGGTTAGGGAGAGGGCTCTATTAGATGTCTTTCTTAACCGTTGCCCGAGACAGGCCGTGCTGAAGGCGCAGATAGGCAGGCCCGTTGAGGGCAAGAGGAGGCGCTCTGATATGTGGCCAGAGCGCGGAAACCTTTGCTCCATTGAAGGGGCCTATTATGTGCAAGAAGTTGATTTACTTGGCTTCTGTTGTTCTCGTGTCGGGTCTCACTCGAACGAGCGTGGCAAAAGTAAGGTAATCCCAACTCGTTTTGAGGAGGACAGTCATGTATAAGAAGTGGGTTTATGCAGTATGTTTCGTCTTGGTGCTGTGTGCGGCCGGTAGCGCTTCGGCCGGCCTGGTGGCACATTGGGCGTTCGATGAGGGCTCCGGCGCGACCGTCCAGGATAGCTCTGGCAACAACCATCACGGCACCATCACGGGAAATCCGGACTGGATCAGCGCCGGTATGCTAGACGGCGCGTTTCACTTTGACGGCTCAACTTACGTTACCGTCAGTGACGAAATTGGCACATTCGAAGAATTGTCGGTCGCCTTGTGGTTCAAGTACGACTCGTTCATAGCGGATTGGAATTCGATTTGGCACAACAACGGCTGGACGGGCGGGTGGCTCCACCACATGGTCACCAATTACGCCGGGCAAGACGTTCGTGTCCAATTCGCCGTAAACGGAGCAGGTGATCAATTCGGAGTCACTCCCATAGAGACGGATGTCTGGTACCACTCCACTGTGACGTATGACAGTACCTCGGGGGAGATGATTTTCTACCTCACCACCGATGCGGAAAGAACGGCCAATGTGGATGTTGCCCTAACAGTGAGCGGTCCCGCCACAACTATTACGGCTGGGCAAATCGGCGGATGGGAGGGTGGTAGACTCTCAAGCGCCACCTTTGACGATGTCCGCATGTATGACCGAATTCTCACGGCTGCCCAGATAGAGGGTCTGGTTAATGGTATCCCGCCGGCCTTCCTAAAGGCTGAGGAGCCGAGCCCCGCCGACGGTGCGCAAGGTGTCGATACACCGCTGCTTCAGTGGGGGGCCGGAGATGGAGCAGTGTCCCACAACGTGTATTTCGGCACCAATCCAACGCCGGGCGAAGCTGAGTTCATAGGCCCGCAGGGCTGGACGGTGTACTGGCATGCAGCCGGCCTTATTCCTGGGACGACGTATTACTGGCGGATCGATGAGGTCCAGAGCGACGGGAGCGTGGTTACCGGCGATGTGTGGAGCTTTACGGCTACGCCGTTGACCGCCTGGAATCCCAGCCCAGCCGATGGCGCCACAGAAGTGATGATAACTACCACACTCAGCTGGAGCCCGGGCAAGTCTGATATGGCAGCGCTCAAGCACCACGTGTTCTTCGGCACCGACGCGGCCGAAGTAGCGGATGGTACGGGTGATACCGACAAGGGCATCGTCGAAGAGGCTTCGTATGATCCGGGAAGGCTCAAGGCTGAGACCGTCTACTACTTCCGTGTCAACGAGGTCGAGGCCGATGGTACTGAGCGCGAAGGCGATCTCTGGAGCTTCGAGACCGTAGCGGCCGGTCCGGGCAAAATCGTGCGCCAGTGGTGGCTTGGTTTGGCTGGCGTTGCTGTCTCTGTCCTGACGAGCAATCCGGACTACCCGGATAATCCGGACGGCT
>CP070675.1:1457604-1460164 GCA_020352215.1 Phycisphaerales bacterium | reverse complement strand
AAACAAAGCCAATTCAATATCAGGAGCCAGAAGACGGAAGACAGGAGACAGAAGCTCCGGGATACGCGATTCGGGGCGGGGCGGCGCGATATTCCTGCGGCTGCTGTGCAAAACAAAGCCAATTCCCGAGGGGCCAAAGTGGGCGCAACGCTATCCTTAACAAGGGATTATGAGAATAAATCGGCCTTGCGGCCCGGCCGAAACAAAGCCAAACAATGCCAATTCCGAGGAGGCCGGACCGAACGCAAACCGGTTTTGCACAGGGTCCCACGGTAGCCAGTGGGGTATTTCGCGCCGGCACGGCCGGCTCAGGGCATCGGTTCGGCATCCAGCGGGCGGTAATTCACCTCCGCTGCCTCCAGCCGCTTCAGATGTTCGGTCAGGCGAATCAAGAACCGCTCGTAGTTGCGGCTCTGACGGGGTGACCACACCGCTTCCGACAGAGCGGCGGCGCGAGGGTAGCTCATGTACTCGAGGTGCTTACGATGGGCAATATATTCTCCCCAAAGCTGGCCCTGGCCGCCCAGGACGTGCTTGGCTTGCTCGGCGTTGAGTTCAGCCGGAATCGGCTCGAAGCTGTAAGCCTTCTGCAGCGGGATGTGCCCGCCAATGGCCCGCGGCTCGGCCTCGGCAGGACCCTGGTAATAGTCGAAGTACGTGTGCGAGGTAGGGGCCATGATCACGTCGTGGCCGGCTTTGGCGGCTGTGATACCCCCGGCCTGGCCACGCCAGCTCATCACTATCGCCCCCGGTGCAAGGCCGCCCTGAAGAATCTCGTCCCAACCGATCAGCCGCCGACCGTGACCTGTCAGGAACGCGTCCATCTGCCGGATGAACCAGCTATGGAGCTCAACTACATCCTTCAGCTCCAACCGGTGGACCAACGCCTGCATCTCCTCACTTCGTTTCCAGTGGTCTATGTTCGCTTCATCGCCCCCGATGTGTATGTGTGTGCTCGGGAACAGTTCTATCACCTCTGTCAACACGTCCTGCATGAAGGCAACGGTCCGCGGGCGCGGTGCCAGGACCCTCTCGTTGGCGGTCCAACGTTTCTCCGGCGGCAGGTCGTTCAGCTTTTGCGGGTACAGGCCGATCCGCGGGTACGACACAATCGCAGCGCCGGTGTGGGCGGGCATCTCAATTTCGGGTACGATGGTGACATGGCGATCCGCGGCGTAACGGACCAGCTCGCGGATATCGTCCTGTGTGTAGAACCCGCCCGGACGGGCGCCGCCTGCCCCACCTTGCTCTCCGATCCGGTGGATTGCGGTGAAATCCATCCACGCGCCGATCTTTGTCAGTCGCGGGTACTTCTTTATTTCGATTCGCCAGCCCTGGTCGTCGGTCAGGTGAATTTGCAGACGGTTGAATTTGTGCAGAGCCATCGCGTCGATGAACCGCTTGACGTCCTGTTTGGGGATGAAATGCCGGGCCGGGTCGATCAGCAGTCCGCGCCATTTGAATCGCGGATAGTCTGTGACACGCACACACGGCACGGTCCACTCTATTGCCTCGACCTTTCGTTTATTGAAGATGGCCGGCGGCAGCAACTGCCGCAGTGTCTGGATGCCATAAAACAACCCGGCGGGCTTGGCGGCACGGATGGTGACGGATTGAGTTGTCACGTCAAGCTCATACCCCTCCCCGCCGAGCCTACCTTCCAGCGACGATTCGATTCTCAACCGAATGAGGTCTTTCACCCTGGCCGAATCCTGGGCCAGAGTCAGCCGATGTCCCATCGCCGGCTCCAACGCGTCTATGAGTCTTGCCGCCTCTGCCGCAGCGCTGCGCTCCGCGATAACCTGCGTCGATGGCGAGATCAAAAAGGAGCCGTCACGGTGTTCGGCGGAGACAGGCAAAGGAACAACGCTAACCATTTTTTGAGCCCTGCTTGCGGTGGCTGCGGTACCCGGATACAGGCAAACCATCAGGGCTATTACCTGCGATACCATTGTGCGTGCCGATCTATTCATTGTCGCCTCCTATTCTGTCACATTGCGCATGTGGGGACTGCCCGTGACCGCTACCGAGAAACGCCACCTGTTGGCGTCTCGTACGGGCTTTATACCACGTTTCCTGTTTCCAGGCCACCATTGGCAATACGTTTCGGGATTTCGCGGCAATGCGCCCACGAAATCCCGGAGACGGAAGAGACGCAGACGACCTCGTTCGACGAGCCGCCTTGGTGGATGCGACGAGGCAAGCGTAGCTGCAAAGACGGAACGGGGCCCGAGATGCTCAACGTTCGACAAGAAATGCACAGACTCTTCCATCGCTCCGTTGCCTTCTTTGTGAGGGTGCTTATCTGCCGGCAGGTCCAGAGCGTCGGTCTCAGAGACCTGCGGCAGGCCGACAACATGATGGTGCCGACCGCGCGGGCCCGAATGTTATCTGCTGTGGCGGGGTTGCCGAGCTCCGATCCCGGCAAATGGAAACATCACTAATGAATCACACGCGTATGTTGACCAGATTGCTCGTATCAACTCCACTCGAAGTGTTCATAGGGGTCACAGTTGAGCATCTCCAGAATCCGGCCCTGGACTTCATGGCTGCCGGGTTC
>CP070675.1:1454939-1457504 GCA_020352215.1 Phycisphaerales bacterium | reverse complement strand
CCGGAACTATCGTAGGCCATCGTACCCCCTGCCTCGTCCAGCTTCCAGTGGGCTACAAGTTTACCGATGGGTGCGCCCGGGCAGGTGGTGGTCGCGCAGGTTGTTCCCACGCCCTGCGGCTCACCGCCCGAGTCTGTACACTCGGATGCCGTAAGGTCGGCACAGCTACCGTCACCGTAACAGCAGGCCTCCGTCTCCGGCACGGCTGGACCAAGCGACAAGGTCAACTCGACGCTGGAACCCGGAGCCACCGACATCCCGGCCGACGGATTCTGGCCGCCCACATACCCCTGTGCGATAGTATCACTGTGCTCAGAACCAATTGCCCCAAGGGTAAGCCCAGCAGAGGCAATGGCCGCCATCGCCTCCGTCAGGGACATGCCTATAAGATCAGGCACCAACAATTGTCCTATACCTGCCAGAGCCTTGATCTCGTTCAGAGTCAGTTGGTAGTCGTAGAGACGAATGTCGTCAAGAGCGCCGTTGAATCCATTCCAACCACCTCCCTCGATGCATCCGAGAGTGATTGTCGCATCGGTCTTGGCGCCGAATGAAAAATCGTCCCGGCCGGTCTCTACACCGTCGACATAGAAGATCAAGGTGGTCCCGTCGAACGTTGCAGCCACATGTGACCATTCTCCCTCAGGCAGGACAATACCCCCACACGATGGGTAACTACCGCCCCGCTCAAAGCGAACATCGTGGCCGTCCTTATCAATCGCAAGGTACCACATCATTTGCGTGCCCTCGTCGTCCCAGGCGTCTCTCTTGCCAATTAGACCTTGGTGCCACCCGTTGGGGCCATCCCATTTGGTCCAGGTGGCGACGGTCAGTTGACCCGTTGCCGCTGATGGGTTCCAGGTTCCGCAGTTGATCCACCCTGTAGCGGGATTAAGACCATCCCAGTGCATTGCCGTACCGTAGCCTTCTTGCCCATCTACCCAGGTCGGGGCACCATTCTGGGCCGTGCCGTGATGGCCGTTGCCCGATGCATCTGCTGCGCTAGTGCCAGTTCCCTCGTCCAGTTCGTAGTGCGCCATCAGACCGCCAGCCGGCGGTTGTTGACAATCGGTTGTCGCGCAGGTGGTGCCCTCGCCCTGCGGCGTGCCGCCTTGGGCAAGGCACTCTTGGCTTGTCAAGTCCTGACAAGTGCCGTCGGCAAAGCAGCAGGCCTCTTGCTCCGAAGGGCCGTCTTCGGGGCCCAAAGACATGACCAGGTCCACCGCAGAACCAGGATCGGCGAGTGTTCCTGCTGCCGGGTTCTGGCTGATTACAGATCCGGCCGGGACCGTATCACTGTAGTTAGCTGACGTTGTGCCGACGATAAGGCCGGCGGATGTAATTGCCGACTGCGCGGCAAGCAGCGACTTACCAACTACGTCAGGGACCACGGCAGGCGGCGATTCGACAGTGATCGTTACGATGGCGGTAGCAAATGCCCCGTGGTCATCCTCAGCGTAATAGATGAACGTATCGGTGCCGGAAAAGCCAGCGTCGGGGGTATATTCGAAGGAACCGTCAGTATTCAACACCAACGTGCCATGTGACGGGTCACTGTCCAGTGTCGCCGTCAGCGGGTCACCGTCCGGGTCAGTGTCGTTAGTTAGCACGCCAGGAGCTGCTATGGTCAGGGGAGTGTCCCCAGCGGTACTGTAAGCGTCAGCGGTTGCCACCGGCACCGTATTGAACCTGACCGTTAACCAATACCCTTGCTTATACGCAGTGTTGTTGGTCTCGCTGGTCTCATGGATCTCTTCATCCGCATCTATAATCCAGCCCACATAATAGGTCCCGGCAGGGATGTTCGTGGGAAACTCTACGTGTGTTTCGATGGGGAGCGAACCCCCCGCCCTGATACCTGTGCACCGGACGGTGCTAATAGGCCAATCCGAGGAAGTTATCTTCTTGTCGGTTGATGCATAAAACGCCACACTAAAGAATGTGGGGAACGTTATACCGACGTCACCCTTATTTTGCACGTGACACTGGATCCCAAAATCTTGTCCGGACCGTCCTTCACTGACCGTCCTTGGCGAAAAGCTCCGGTATTCTTCGCCACCATCACAGAGGTCTGGCTGCCCCGAGGCCCTGTCGACCAGGCTCAGCACCGAAAGCAGAACTAAAATCAATGAGGTTGTCTTGTCCATTTTTCTGCCCTTTCGAGAAAAGATATGTTTATTCTCCAGCGTGTTCGGCTTCGTTCTATTACTGCCCGCAGAGTTCTTGCGCCGGCAGGTCGCAACGCAACCAGTTGGAAACAAGGATAGCAAGGTCAATGAAATCGATCTCGCAGTCGCCATCTGCATCACCCGGCGGCGGGTTAGTGCACACAAGCTGCACAATCTCTTCGCCGCTCAGCGTGTAGTCGTAGAGGCGGATGTCGTCAAGAGCACCGTTGAAGGGATCAACGCCGCCTGCCATACAACATCCGAACACCAGGGCTGCTTCGCTGTCCGAGGCGAATGTGAACGAGCGGGAGCTCCTCTGCTCACCATCGAGATACAGCATGCAGGTGGTCCCGTCGAACGTGACGGCTACATGGGCCCACTCACCCACCGGCAAAAC
>CP070675.1:1452254-1454839 GCA_020352215.1 Phycisphaerales bacterium | reverse complement strand
TTCTCGAGTGCACTGGCCAGACCTTCGGGATAACGGGTAAGTCTCGCAGCGCCGGCGTCTGCGAGATACTCGCGCCTTCGTGACAGGGCAAAGTACAACAGGTATGCCATTATCGGCGCCAGAATTGCCGCCAGTATTGCCACTATGAGCATAATGAGCTGGGTCGGGTCGCCGCCTCTACCGCCCCCCGAATACCTTCGACGGGAGCCCCCCATCATCGAACTATAGAACATGCCGCGCAGGAACACCTGTGACAGTAGTACGATCGAGCCGAGCATTATGCCGGCGAGGGTCACGAAAAGTATGTCGCGGTGCAGGATGTGACTCATTTCGTGAGCGATGACCCCTTGGAGCTCATCTCTGTTTAGCCGGCCCAAGAGTCCTGCGGTTACGGCGACAGAGGCAGTCTCCGGCTTTCGGCCGGTCGCAAAGGCGTTGGGAGCAGGGTCGGCTATGATATAGACCTTGGGCATTGCGGGCAGGCCCGCCGCGATCTTCATCTCTTCGACGACATTGAACAGTTGCGGGTGGTCATTGTGCGTTACAAGTCGCGCTTTGCTTGAGGCCAAAAGAATCTGATCGCCGGACGAGAAGCTGATCAGGGCAAGCACCAGCCAAACGACCGTCGCGATCAACAATCCAAACAGCCCGCCTTCCGGCCCAAAGAAACCCAATCCAATGACAAAGCCCAGCAGCAACAGTACCACTGCCATTAGCGCCATCAGTACGATGGAGTTTCGCTTGTTGGCTCGTATCAACTCCCACATAAGCTCTTTCGTGGCTTCTTAGCGTTGCTGAGTGTTCACCGGATCAGCAGACCGCGCCGCACGCGAGCCGCGCACCACAACACACTACTTGCGCGCCGCTTGGTGGCGGCAAGCATCCAGACCCCACTTGACAGGTCAATTAAAGGCTGCGCGATGCGCGCCCTCTATTCTCGAACACACGCTAACTGAAGCTTACCTTCGGCACCTCGCGTTCGGCAGCAATCTCCACCTCGAAGAAATCCCGCTTGCTGAAGCCAAACATGCCCGCAATTATGTTCGATGGGAACATCTGAGTCTTGTTGTTGAAGGACAGAACCTGATCGTTGTAGTTTTGCCTGGCAAAGGCAATTCTGTTCTCCGTGCCGGTCAGTTCTTCCTGCAATGCGAGGAAGTTCTGGTTGGCCTTCAGGTCCGGATAGTTCTCAACAACAAGCATGAACTTGCTCAGCGCTTCCCCAAGAGCACCCTCAGCCTTTGAGGCTTCAGAGACGCTTTTGGCTCCCATCGCCTGGCTGCGGGCCTGTGTTATGGCTTCAAAGGTCTCACGCTCGTGCTTCATGTAGCCCTTGGCAGTTTCGACGAGATTCGGAATCAAGTCGTGCCGGCGTTTGAGTTGAACATCAATCTGCGACCAGGCATTGTCGACTTGGTTTCGAAGCCTGACCAAAGCGTTGTAGATACCAATGATGAAGCCAATGAACAAGACAAAGGCAACAGCAACGACGATCAATGCGATAATCATATCTTTCCCTTCTCTCGGTGGCTGTCATCGCCGCTATTTGGACATCTTCTTCATTATCAGTGCCACCACAATAGCGACCACAGCTACTGCGATCAATACTATGCTCCACGTACCCATGATTCTCTCCTTTCATTAAACACGTTATCTACTTCGTCTGCTGAGTAGACTTTCTCCGCGGATTCCAGGGCTTGTCTTGTCCGCCCGACAGCCAACCGATGTCGGCACGGGCAAAGACAATTCTCTCATAGGGATGCTTTTGCCCGGCCTCGTAGAGGCACCCAATGTCACCATTTGGCAGGACTGCCAGGCAGGAGTAAGCCGACGGGCCCGGATGAAGCAACCTTGCAACCGGCCACCTTTTGCCCTCATCATAGCTCATTCGGATAGTCATGTCTCGCCTGAGGCCCCTTTCGCGGTGGGCCGGATTCGAGAAAAGCAAACGGTTCCTATTTCTTTCAGGCTGAATAGTATACCGCAAGAAGCTTGCCTGGCAAATAGGCTCGACCAAAGTGGGATCGTGAGTAACCTCCGACCATGTATGTCCCCCGTCGTTGCTCGTGGCGATGGCCCGCGCGGTCTTGGACCGGTCGTAGTTGCGCATGTTGAGCATCAACGTCCCGTCGGACAGCTCCACGATCTGACATTCGTTGACTTTGGGACCGATAACTCCGCCAATCTTCCATGTTTTTCCGTGATCGTCGCTGAAAATCACATGTGAGTTGTAGCCGGTAGGATCGTCCGGCGAGACGGCGCTGTGATCACAGGGGATAATCAGCCGGCCTTTGCGCGGGCCTTTTCGGAGCTGGATGCCGACCCCTGGGCCTGTGGCATACCATCGCCATGCAGGCCGTTTTGTCGTGCCGGTTATCTCGACCGGCCTCGACCACGTAACGCCGTCGTCGTCGCTCTTGCAAACCCAAACGCGGCGCGTGTCCCTGCCGGTGTTCTTTTTTATGGCCGACTCGGCGTCGTCACCATGGTTCCAGGTCATCAGCAGCCAAATAGTCCCCGTGTCCCCGTCCACTACCGGGCAGGGATTACCACAGGTGTTGCCACGATCGCTCCAGACTACCTTC
>CP070675.1:1449566-1452154 GCA_020352215.1 Phycisphaerales bacterium | reverse complement strand
ACATCATCGGCGGCGGTCTGGAATTCAGACTCACCCTCGACAGTCCATCTTTCGATCGAAGACCACCCGACCCGGTTCTGCTGCCGGACAATAGAGGCTGGAGCTGGCAGGTGCCGGGCAAAGGGCCGATAGAAATTGAGTTCGACGAGTCTATCGCAAATGTGTACTTCGAGCGCGGCAACAGGAGTCAAATCCGCACAATGTTTGTCGGCACAGATGTCCGAAGCGGCATACACACCGTGTCGATGACTGTCACCCTGCCGAGTGGGGGAACAGTTACCGAGAGCTTGTCCGATCGCTACGGGCCGGCCGACACTTCAAACTGGTACTCCGGCGCTTTGCCGCACGACAAGAGCCCCGTGGATCTGAGTTTCCTCAATCACAAGCCTGCGGGGAAATTCGGGTTCGTCAAGGCCCAAGGTGACAAGCTCGTCTTCGAAAACGGTGACGAGGTGCGATTCTGGGGCGGCAACATTGCTGCCTACGCCATCTTCGCCGACAAAGAGCACATCCAAATGCAGGCAAAGCGGATCGCCCGGCTCGGCTACAATCTGATGCGCATCCACCACCACGATTCCATGCGATGGGTGGGCAGAACCGTCATCGACAAGACCCGAAGCGACTCGCAGCACCTGGACGAGGAGGTTATGGAGCGGCTGGATTACTGGATCAAGTGTCTCCGCGACGAGGGCGTCTATGTGTGGCTCGATCTGCATGTCGGCCGACTGTTCAAGGAAGGTGACAACATCGGCGAAGGCTTTGCTGAAATGGTGCGCCGCAGCAGCGGAGGCAACGGGGCCGAGGGGAAGGGATACTGCTACTTCAACGAGCGAATAGAGCAGTTGATGAAGGATTTCAACGCGAAGTATCTCACTCACGTCAACAAGCATACGCACCTGGCCTACAAGGACGACCCTGCGATTATGGGCCTGCTGATCACAAACGAGAACGACATCACCAGCCACTTCGGCAACCTGATGCTCGCCGACAAGAACAATCCCTATCACAACAAGATATTCGAGGGCCGAGTGAAGGCTTTCGCCGAGAAACACGGTTTCAAATTCAGCCAAACGGTGCGGACCTGGGAGCCGGGCCCGAGCAAGCTCTTTCTTGCAGATTCCGAATACATGTGGAACAGGAGGCTGCTTGCCGGTCTGGAGGCGTTGGGCGTGAAGGTGCCGGTCTCGACAACCCAGATGTGGGGCGGGATGTCACTGTATGGCTTGCCCCCGCTGACAGCCGGCGGCGTAATAGACGTGCACTCATACGGCGAGAGCGAGGCCCTGAGCGCCAATCCGCGGTTCAAGGACAACTACGTGTCGTATCTTGCCAGCGGTCACGCATACGGCATGCCCGTCTCGATCACCGAGTGGAACGTGCCTTATCCGAAGGTCGACAGATTCACCGCTCCTCTGTACGTAGCCGGCGTAGCCGCCCTTCAGGGCTGGGACGCCCCGATGATCTACAACTACTCACAGCGAACCTTCGAGAAGCCATCCCGCCAGGGCACATGGTCGACATTTTCAGACGTGGCAATCACGGGGATGATGCCGGCTGCCGCGCTGCTCTACAGACAGGGGCACGTCAGCGATGCAAAACAAAGTTACTGCATCATGCTGGACAGGCAAGGGCTCTATATGGAGGGTAGCCACCCGCGAAACATGGCGTCCCTGCGAACGCTCGTTGAGCGGAGCAAGGTCACTATCGGCATGCCAGATGTCCCCGAACTGGACTGGGACAAGCAGACCGAGGTCGACCGTGAGATCAAGGTCATCACGGATAGGAATGCGAATTTCATCACGGCCGGGCAAGACTTCGTGCGATCCGATACGGGTGAGCTGATGCGCAACTGGGTGAAGGGCTACCAGGTCATCGATACACGCAGAACGCAGGCAGTCCATGGCTGGATCGGTGGAGAAAAACTCCAACTGAAGGCAACGAGCTTTGAGATAGCCACTGCCAAGGCCGCAGTCGCGGTTTCAAGTCTGGACGGCAAGGCAATCGGAGAATCCGGCCGAATCCTGATCAGCGCCGTTGCCCGCGCCACTGCCTCCCCGGGCGGAAGGATGCCGCTGCTGTCCGAGCCGGTACGGGGGCGAATTCGTATTTCAGGGCCAAAGGGCCTGAAATTGCTGTCCCTGGCAGGCGATGGACAGAAGCTGGGGCCCATCGGGGCACGGTACGACAACAACGGATACGTCGTAGAACTCCCAGCCCAAATCGGGACACACTGGTTTCTGCTGACTACGAAATACTGATCCGGAGCCGCTCGACCAATACAAAAACTCTGGGTCGTTAGATTGCGGCTTCAGCTTCGGTCCTGAGCCGCTCAGGTCGAGCAAATAGACTTTGACAAGAGCGGCACGCCTTGTATAATATCATGCATGCGACGGCAAGCCCGAGAAAGCACAAAAGCGTAGAATTGACGGAACACAAATCGGCTCTTGGGCATCTTGGAGGTCGTCGGCAGAATAATCGTGTGGGGCCAGGAGCATTATCATGAAGACGCAAAGAGGCTTTACCTTGATCGAACTTCTCGTCGTGATCGCGATTATCGCCGTGCTGATGGCGATACTGATACCGACGCT
>CP070675.1:1446867-1449466 GCA_020352215.1 Phycisphaerales bacterium | reverse complement strand
GCCGCACCTGTTCATGGCAGTCTACCAAGCCGAAGCCGCGCCAGCCTGCCCAAAACATCTCTGAATCAATCACAATTCGCCATAGTCTACCCTAATATTAGCGGCAACCTTGTTGGGAGTGCGGAAACATGACCGGTAGAAGAAATCCTAAGATGTACCTGGCCGCCTGCTTGTTCTTCGTGGTACTGGCAAGTACCGCGGTGGCAAGGACGTTCCAGGTTCCGGGCGAGTACGGCAATATCCAAAGTGCCATCGATGCAGCAGACGGCGGCGACAAAATCCAGGTGGCAGCCGGTACTTACTACGAGGCCATTGATTTCAAGGGCAAGGCGATCCGCCTCTACAGCACGGCCGGCCCGGGGGCAACGACCATCAACGGAACCGGCCACTACCACGTTGTGCAGTGCGTAAGTGGGGAGGGCTCGGGAACCATCCTGGAGGGCTTTACCATCACCGGCGGAAAAGCCACCGGCGCATACCCCAACAACCGAGGCGCCGGGATGTATAACGACCACAGCAGCCCGACTGTCACAAACTGCACATTCAACGGCAACTCGGCCACGTACGGCGGTGGGATGGATAACGCCTACAGCAACCCGACTGTCACCAACTGCACGTTCAGCGACAACTCGGCCGGCAACAACGGCGGCGGGATGTGTAACAGCACCAGCAGCCCGACGGTCACAAACTGTACCTTTACCCGCAACGACGCCTGGAGCGGCGGGGGGATGTACAACGACGAAGGGAGCCCGACGGTCACAAACTGCATCTTCAGCGGCAACGAGGCAGAGTACAGCGGCGGCGGGATGTTTAACGACAACAGCAGCCCGACGGTCACAAACTGCACGTTCACTGGCAACTCGGCAGACGATGATGGCGGCGGGATGTACAACTACTCCAGCAGCCCGACGGTCACAAACTGCATCTTTAGCAACAACTCAGCCAGCTACCGCGCCGGCGGCATGTACAACTATGTCAGCAACCCGACGGTCACAAGCTGCATCCTGTGGGCCAATAGCGCCCCAACGGACCCGCAGATCCGCGGCGACGCCGCCGTCACCTATAGCGACGTTGAAGGCGGCTGGCCCGGGACGGGCAACATCAATAAGGACCCGCTCTTCGCGCCCGGGACACTGCGGCTCTCGGCCGGCTCGCCGTGTATCGACGCCGGCAGCAACGACGCCGTACCTGCCGGCATCACGACCGACCTGGCCGCAAATCTGCGATTTGTCGACGACCCTCACACGCCCGACACGGGCTCCGGCACGCCCCCTATCGTGGATATGGGCGCCTATGAGTTCCAGCCTGCCGGTCCCCCGCCCGGAACGGTCCCGAATGTGGTGGGCATGGCGATGTCTGCCGCGACGTCGGCAATCGCCTCCGCGGGCTATGTCGTTGGCACGACATCAGGCCAATACAGTGATACTGTCCCGGCCCAATATGTAATCAGCCAGGACCCCGCCCCGGGGACCGCACTGGACCCCGGTTCTGCCGTGGACTTAGTCGTATCGGTTGGCCCGGCCGGGCCCGGGCAATCCCAGGCCTGCTGTCTTCCCGATGGCACTTGCCGGGACTTGACCACCCAAGAGTGCCTTGCCCAGGGCGGGATACCACAGGGCCAAGGCACCACCTGCGCGACGACCGATTGCGGGCAGGCGCCCGCTGATCCTCCCGTGGCTCACTACAAGCTCGATGAATCAATCGGCACGATTGCAGAAGATAGCGCGGGCGACAAAAACGGCACCACGTACGGCGGACCCGTCTGGCTGCCCACCGGCGGCATGATGGATGGAGCACTGTCGTTCGATGGGGTTGATGATTATGTGGACTGCGGTAATGATCATCAATTCGATCTGACCGAGCAGATCACCGTCGCGGCCTGGGTAAACATCACCTCGGTTCCAGGCGACTACACGGCAATCGTCGCAAAGGGAGACACCGCCTGGAGACTCTCTACCCATTTGAGCACGAGAAGGTTCCACTTCGCAGTCTGCGGGGAACCCTGGGTGAATCTTGTCGGCGGCAGCACAGAGGTGGGTGCCGGCGAGTGGCATCACGTTTGCGGCACGTATGACCATCAAGAAATCCGTCTGTATGTTGACGGTTTGCTCGACGCTATGCTCGCCAATACCGAGCCTATACCCACAAACGCCCAGAACGTCTATATCGGTGAGAATGCAGAGGCGCCCGGGCGGTTTTGGCACGGCCTGATCGATGATGTTCGCATCTACGACTACGCGCTGAGCGCCGATCAGATCGTCTCGCTTCTGTGCGTAGACCCGCCGCCCGGCGACGTTACCGGCGACTGCAGGTTCGACTTTACCGACGTTGCCGCACTTTGCTGCCACTGGCTCTCCTGCACGGCAACCGATTGCGACCGAGCCCCGGATCCGGGTCTTGTAGCGCACTACAAGCTGGACGAGGGCGCCGGGAACATCGCAACGGATTCATCGGGCAACGGCCACCACGGCACGGCCCAGAATGGTGCCCCGACCTGGGTCGAGGGCCACGGCATCTATGGCACTGCAATGCACTGGGCAGGTCAGAACCCCGCTGAAGGCTGGATCAACTGCGGAACCTGGAACCCTTCTGCCGAAAC
>CP070675.1:1444165-1446767 GCA_020352215.1 Phycisphaerales bacterium | reverse complement strand
CGCAGGAGCATCATCGGTTCTGCAGTGAAACTGTGCCGCTTCTGCGGATGGAAAAACGCACATGGACACGCGGAGAGTTGTTCAGTGCCGATGTTGAAATTGCCCACTTCGGACCGGCTGCCATTGAAAACGCAAGGCCGGAGTGGTCTATCAAATACGTCGACGGTAAAGAACTTGCCTCGGGGCGATTAGCTTCGCAGACTGTGCCGGTTGGCAACGGCATGATATTAGGCAAGATCGAGGTTCCGCTGCGAGATGTGAGTGCTCCAGCCAGACTTTTGGTGACTGTTCGGCTGAACGGAACACCCTACGCAAACGACTGGGATATTTGGGTGTATCCGAGCGAAGTTGATATTGAACCGCCGGAGGGTGTGGTTATTGCGGAGGATCTCGGCGCGGATGTGTCGGACGCGCTCAAGGCCGGCAGGAAGGTTCTGCTGATGCCGCCTTTGGACTCTATAGATAGTGACATCCCTGCGGGCTTTACGACAATCTTCTGGAATACGCAATGGACGAGGGGACAGCCGCCACATACTCTGGGAATTCTCTGCGATCCCGAGCATCCGGCTCTGGCAAGGTTCCCAACCGAGTTTCACAGCGACTGGCAGTGGTGGGACCTGGTGACAAAATCCAGGTTCATGGTCCTCGATGAGTTTGAGCCGGAGTTTCGGCCGATTGTACAGGTGATAGATGACTGGAACAGTAACCGAAAACTCGGCCTTATCTTTGAGGCCAGGATCGGCAGGGGTAGGCTGCTTGTTTGCAGCATTGACCTGCGCGGCAATCTTGACGAATCCCGATGTCCATCGGGAGTGGCGCGACAGATGCTCCACAGCCTCTTGAAGTACATGGACAGTTCGGCTTTTGCGCCGAGCGTTGCCATTGACATCGAACTCGTTCGTAGCCTGTTAAAGGAGCCTCCCTTGCTGAGCCGGGCCAAAGTAGAGGTCGACAGTGAAGCTACAGGGTATGAGGGTCACAAGGCCATCGACGGTGACGCCAGCACCATCTGGCATACTCCGTGGGGTGGGGGCGCTCCGGGTTATCCACACGAGATTAGGATCGAGCTGAGGGAAGAGATCGATATCAAAGGGCTTGTGTATCTTCCACGGCAAGACATGTCGAACGGCTGGATCGCCCGATACCAAGTGTATGTGAGTTCGGACGGGAGAAACTGGGGCGAACCTGTAGCGAGCGGGAATTTCAAGAAGGACGGCACTGAGAAGAAAGTCCTGTTTAAGAAATCAGCGAAGGGCCGCTTTGTCCGGTTTGCGGCGCTCTCCGGCTTTGACGGGCAGATATTCACTTCCATAGCGGAACTCAATATTATTGAGAATTCAGAGAAGTGAGGACTCATGAGAGTCGGTGCTGAGCTTGGAGTGTAGCTCATAGACCTGCAATAGGTTTTCCGGTTATGGATCCGACAATCTTAATAGTAGTCGGCATATATTTTGCCGTGTCGTTGGGCATTGGCTTCTGGGTTGCGCGCAAGGAGAAGAACAAGGCCGATGATTATTTCTTGGCGGGGCGAAAGCTGCCATGGTATGCGGTGGCGATGTCGATGACCGGTTCCAACATCGGCACCGAGCATTTCATCGGGATGGTGGGGACGGCCTATGCGTTCGGTCTGGCGCCGGCGACGTTTGAGTGGGGCAACTTCATCCCATACTCAATTTTGTGCTGGATATTCCTGCCATTTTTCTTTCGCAAGAAGCTGTACACTATCCCTGAGTTTCTTGAGCGCAGATACGCACCATCAACGCGCGGGGTGTTCGCGGCCTTATCACTGCTGCACATGGTTCTGGGCGTGCTCGCACCGGCGCTGTACGCAGGCGGGCGGATCGTTTACGAGATGGCTCTGCAGCGGCCGGTCGAGACATTCAACTGGGGATTTATGGGCTGCGTGCTGATTATCTCCGGTGCGACCGCCGCCTACTGCATCTACGGCGGACTGTTGTCCGTAGTGTGGACGGACGTATTGCAGGTGACAATCTTAGTGGTCGGCGGACTCGTGCTGGTTCTGATTGGCATAAACAATGTTGGCGGTTTCAATGAGGTCGTCCAGAAGAACCTCGCCGCAGACGCCACGCGCTTCAGTCTGATTCAGCGAGCCTCACACCCCGTCTCGCCCTGGCCCGGCGTGGCGACGTTCTGGCTGACACTCTCGCTCTGGTACGTCGGGACCAACCAGTTTTATATCCAGCGGTGCCTGGGTGCCAGGAGCGAGTGGGACGCCAAGATGGGGGTCATCGGTTGTGCGTTCATAAAATTCTTTTTGCCCTTCATTATCGTCTTTCCGGGGCTGGTCGCCTTTGCGATGTTCGGGCCGGGTCTGGCGGAAGATGCGGTCTACGTCAAGATGGTCAACGAGCTGCTGCCACCACTTGGGCGGGGTGTCTTGCTGGCGGCGCTGGTAGCGGCTATCATGAGTACCGTGTCAAGTGTGCTGAACTCCGCTTCGACTATCTGGTCGGTCGATGTGCACAAGCGGCTGCTGCATCCTGCTGCCAGTGAGCGGGAGCTGGTTACGGTCGGTCGTTGGTCGACGTTTGTAATCATTGTATTGGGCACGGCACTCGCGCCGCTGCTGTTGTGGTGGGAA
>CP070675.1:1441439-1444065 GCA_020352215.1 Phycisphaerales bacterium | reverse complement strand
CAAGATTACTAAAGTTGATATTTTATCTAAGGCGGGTCATAAATGCCGGATTAGACCTGGTGCGAGTGCCGTGATCAAATCCAATGGGAAAAACATCGAATTTAGGAAACTTGAAGATGGTGCCATCGAGTTTCCCACAGCAAAAGGAATCACATATTCGCTTCAGATAGTCAAATAATTTGGATTTCAAATACTTGATATACATTGACCCCGGATTTCCCAGGCACTTCGTGACACATGATCCATTGTTGTACAAGGCCGTTTAAACTATGCATCGGTTCTTTCCGCAGAAATCCAGGAGGTATCTCTTTCCGACAAAGCTCGGCGGCTCTAGGAGCTTGAGAGCGTTGTCACCTCTTGCTAATTCGCACAGCCATTGAACACGATAACGATACATGATTCCTATAAAAAAGCTGCTCCCGTGCAATAGATGGATGTCCATCTCCTCTCCAATGGCGAAAAACAGGGGTGAGCGGAGACAAAACGGAGTCAAGCTGTCACGTTGTCAGACGCGCATTTTGGAATCTACATCATATTGCCAGCAAGCAGAAGCGCGGGCTCGAGACTACTTGTCCTGTCGCCAGTTCTAAGTCGAGTCCACAGAGCCGGAGAAATCTTCACCTATGGATTAACGAGATGGCTTGCTGTCTGCTTTGTGTTGGTTTATATTCGGTGTTGGCTCATCTGATGCCAGGCCCCAAACACGTTGGCCAATGCCCAAGGCCAGAGTGCGTGGCAAGAGATGTCTGTAGAAGTTGAACGGAGTTAAGAAAATGAGCAGAAGAATTGCGTTTTTCTTTATGGTAATGCTTGCGGCGTTCTATTGCGGCAGTGCGATGGCTGACGGTAAACCCCTGAAGGTCTACATTCTGGCCGGACAGTCGAATATGGAAGGTCATGCCAGGATCGAGACGTTCGACTACATCGGGGATGACCCGGCCACCGCGCCTTTGCTCAAGGAAATGCGCGGCCCAGACGGAACGCCGCATATCTGCGAGAGGGTCTGGATCTCGTATCTGACCGGGTCCCCTGACAAGGGCATGCTGGGCGAAGGATTCGGCAAGTTGACAGCCGGATATGGGTCTCGCAGCAACCCGGCCGAGGACGGCGGCAAGATCGGCCCGGAATTCACCTTTGGCCTCACCATGGAAAAGGCTTACCGTGGCCCGATCCTGATCATCAAGACCGCCTGGGGCGGCAAGTCACTGAATACGGACTTCCGCTCACCCAGCGCAGGACCTTACAAGCTCAATGCGTTCCAGCAGAAGCATTACGCCGAACGAGGCATGGACATCGAAAAGTGGAAGGCAGACAAGGCCAAACAGACAGGTGTCTATTACCGCCTCATGATCGATCATGTCAAGAAGGTGTTGGCTGATCCCAAACGGGTCTGTCCGGCATATGATGAAGAGGAAGGGTATGAAATGGCCGGCTTTGTCTGGTTCCAGGGTTGGAATGACATGTGCGATGGTCACACCTATCCGGAAAGGGATAGAGCCGGCGGCTTCGCTGAATACAGCAGTCTTATGGCGCACTTCATTCGCGACGTTCGCAAGGAGCTGGCGGCTCCGAAGGTGCCTTTTGTCATTGGTGTAATTGGTGTAGAGGGTGACAAGGCTAAAGGGGCGATTGCCAACTTGCGGCCCGCCATGGCGGCACCGACGATGATGCCGGAGTTCAAAGGCACTGTCGCGGCCGTACAGACGGCAGATTTTTGGGATTGCGAAATGGCATCGCTTATGGATAAGAAATCAAAAGCTGATCACCGGCTGCAAGCTGCACATGTCTTAACCGCTGATGGCGTCATGGAGAAGCCAGAGAAAGATGTGCCCGGCTGGGAGCCGATCGGCACGCCTGGGCCGCAGGATCGTACATGGCGTTTTATCTCATTTGACCCGCAGAAACAAGAGGATCTGCTGCCGAAAGAAGAAAAGAAACGCTATCGCATTATAGTTCTGCCTGATGAATTACAGCAGTGGTATATGCCTGATTTTGACGACGGCAAGTGGAGTAGCGGCAAAGCACCTATTGGCAAGGGCTCCTGGAAGCACCGCATGATCGGGAACGCTACAGTTAAGTACAACTCGGAGTGGGGTGACGGTGAATTCCTCCTGATGCGTACGACCTTCCAGGTCAATAACCTGGATTATCAAGCGTTTCGCATTAGTGTGCTGGCACGGCAGGGATTTCACGTCTATCTGAACGGGCACAAAATTCATACCTACATCTGGTGGAAGGATGAACCCCATTATCGCCCCATCCCTCTTGAGCCTCAACACGTCAGGCATCTCAAGAAAGGCAAAAATGTTCTGGCGGTCTACGCCAATGCCGAATACGACAGAAGAACACAGGCTTCGTTTGCGACAATAGACCTAGCAATCGAGGGTATTACCAAGGTGGGTATGGACTATGTCAATAGTCAGGCCTATATCGACAAGCAGATGCACAAGGTCTGTACGCCCCGGGAAGCAAAGATCATCAGGGGCGCTTCCAATGGGGGGTATCACTACCTGGGCAGCGCCAAGATGTTGGGGCAGATCGGTGAAGCATTTGCCAAGGCCATGCTGGAGATGGAGAAACAGAAGTGAGCCGCGTCAGCTTGAACTTACCGGCGACTTCGCTTCCT
>CP070675.1:1438702-1441339 GCA_020352215.1 Phycisphaerales bacterium | reverse complement strand
AGTACCTCACAAAATGACTTCTGCCCTACTGAGATTGTCATTTGATGTCTCCAAGAGTCTTTCTCCTTACTTTGTCTGACATTTCCCATTTGATGTCATAAACAGGTCCCTTTCATACTTGGGTTTTCATGATAAGGCATTATACAGTTTGAATTCAACGATTTTGCCGGCGAAGCTAACCAACATAGCTACTCGTTGACACAAGCAGGAAGAGGCCATTCCCAGAATTCTGCCAGCACCCTCAATTCTGGCCAGAAACCGCTCTCACAGGCCACAAACGGTGCCTCAAGGTGCACGAAACCGCAGAAAACCCTCCTGTCCGTCGGACTTGTTCTTGACATATCGCCCGCGATGTGGTATGATTCTCATTTGTTGGAAACCATGGAGGAGCGGCTAAGGTGCAACCAGGAACGGCGTGTCAGTGCGCCTGCCATACCCTAATTTACACATTTTGAGACTTTGGACGAAGGAGGAGAACGATGAAGAAACTTTCGACAATTGGTTTTGTGGGTGTTTTGTGTGCCGCCCATCTGATCGCGACGCCGACGGCGTTTGCCGCTGGGACCCTCTACGCCACGAATTCGTGGGGAGGGCCGAGCTCTGTGTGGACGCTCAGCCAGACTACCGCTGCCCCGACCAAGGTCTGCGACATCATAGGACCCGGCAGCTTGAGTTACACCGGCGCGGCGTTCCTGCAGCGCAAGTTCTGGGTGTCGGACATGACCACCGCTCCGGGTTGGGATCTCGGCTGGGTCGATTTGGCTACCGGCGTATACACGTTTGAGTACAGCCAGGCTTCGACCGACTGGCACGGCCTTGCAGGCAATCATGGTGCCGGCTTGCTCTACAGCGTCGACATCGACATGGGTGACATGCTCGTATCGTATGCCCCCGGCTCAGGTGCCCGCACGGACATCGGCAACACCGGTGGTGTGGACGGTCGCGGAATGTGCTACGATGACGGCCTCGGCATCCTGTACGCGGCTGGCACCTGGGGTGACGGCGCAAGCGATCTGTACAGTATCAACACAACGACCGGCGCCTCGACCCTAATCGGCCCGCTGCCGTTCGACTCGCATCTGGTCGGCTTGGCCTACGACGAGACCGACAACGTGATCTGGGCCGTCGACGGCTTAGCCAACGGCGCCCTTTACAGGGTTGATCCCGCTACGGCTGGCGCCACCTACATTGGGACAGCCGGCATCGCTGATCTGGATGGTCTGACCTGGAGACCCATACCAGCTCCAGGAGCCGTTTTGCTTGGCGGCATCGGCATGAGCCTTGTCGGCTGGCTGCGAAGACGCAGAACACTGTAACAGAATCTACAGAACAGAGTTTCAACGGGGCTGTGAGTTCTGACGCTTGCAGCCCTTTGTTATCTCTGCCGCTGGCCGTGACAACAAACAAGAGCCCCGCTTAGAATTCTCACGGCACCCTCATTTCTGCGCAAAAGACGCAGGTCCAGGGTCCAGAAACACGCTTTAACCACGGTGGCGAGCCGAGCAACTCACCGGAGAGCAATCTTCTCATGGCAGGCTCATCACAGGGACAGCACATCGAACGTAAAGACTGCCGCAGTGTTCGATTCGGTTGCTCCCGAGGACTAACAGCACAGACCCACTTCCGTCGATACATCGGCAACTCGCAAGACCACAGGGTGTCTCGCAAGCCATCCAAGAACCGCTCAATAGCCCAAGGGACAATCGGCCACCACCTGGCCCGGTGCCACATCCAGCGCTGCCGACCTCGGCACACAGACCAGTATGGCACACACTAGGGCGGCCGTCAATCGGCTGGCGGCAGGGACTGACGCAGCAGATCTTCGAGGAAGACCACGTCGGATAGGGCGTTTGCCTTCCAGTCGGGTCGCAGACGGTCGAGCAAAAAGGCCTGGGCCATGCCCGAATAGTAGAAGCGATTGTCGCCGGCGCGGGCCTGCCGGCGAAGATGCGCGACCTCCTGCGACCAGCGCTTGTCGAAGGCCTTGAAGTGCTTGAAGTCCGGGTCGGCATCAAGGGCCGTCACGGGCCGATAGTCGGGCGTCGTCGCGGCGAGCCGCCAAGCCGCCAACTCGATGTACTTGGCAAGTCCTTCCTCCCATTCGCGCTGCCGTTCGAAGTCCACTAAGTCGGGGCTCAAGCCGCTCGCTGCACGGCGATTCTGTCGCTGCGCCAGGAATCGGCGGGTCTGCGCGGCGGTCTGCACTTCTGACGTCGCCAGAAGTGCATCGGCCAGAAGGTCTAACTCCATCTGCCAGTCGTTACTGAACGCCTCATCATCCCGGGAAGACCGGTCCGCTGCGCTCATCGAGCGCTCCGCCTCAGCCAAACGATCGGGCGCGACCATCCCCTGGTAGGCGTGGAAACTCTCGTGCAGCACGGCACAGACGTGCCAGTCGCTGTTGAAGATGCGACCGAGCGCGCGGTACGGCACCAAGATCTTCAGCGCCCCGGGCAGATCGTCGCGGATCTCGTTGCCCAGGCCGATCTCCGTCCAGGCCTTCGTCGTCATGCTGGCCACCCACCGCTCGCCGACGAGGACGACGAACGCCTGGGGCCCGGCATCCGGACCGGACAGTCGTTGTCGCCAATAGGGGCGGCCATCGAACGTATCGTCCGGGACAGGCTCCCACGGACC
>CP070675.1:1435947-1438602 GCA_020352215.1 Phycisphaerales bacterium | reverse complement strand
CTGTTCCGTACAGTTGCGTCCTTTATCGGCTATCTGAGGCGTGCGCAACCAAAAATAGTATACAGCAAATCTGGCTGTTGTGCAATATCTAAGGTCCAAGAATCGTCCGATTTCCAGTATAGGTATAAGCTCTTCAGGCGTTGGTGGCGAAAAAAGTGCGCCCCGCCCGCGCCCATTGATCCCCTTAGATCAGGCGCAAGTCTTTTTCCACAAGACATTTATCCGTTGGTGCGCAGTCCTATGAGAACATGCGCGCCTGCTTGGTCCGAAAATACACCTTGAACGGACTCGATTCTTATGATACAAATACATTACGGTAGGTTGGCAGGACACGGGTCCTCGGCTTTCGGAGCCGCCGAGTATTCACACGCTTGACGAGGTAGGAGGCGCTGGCTATGCACGCCACTTTAGCGATGTCTTTCGGGGGCCAAATCGCTTTGACCGAAGACGTCGAACCTATCTTGCATCGCACAACAGACCCCGATAGAGGAGCGGACCTGCACGTCGCGATACTGATATGGGCATTTGTACCAGCGGCGACCGTTGCGCCGTTTGGCCGAGCAGGCGCAATTGCCGCCTGAGAAGTTGCGGTTAACAAGCTGTGCTTGTCGATAATATAGGTGTTTTGGTGCGTGGCCAGGGCCTTGTCATTTTGACCCTTTTGTAAGGAGGTTTATTATGTCTCGGAAATCGATTCTCTCATCCTGCTTTGTTTTGGCGCTGAGCCTGATGCTGACGAGCGTGGCCGCTGCCGACCCCAACCTTGTCGGCTATTGGAAGTTTGACGGCAACGCCGACGATAGCTCAGGCTATGGGCGCCACGGCACACTCATGGGCAATCCCAGCTTCGTCAATGGGGTGTTCGACCAGGCTCTGGACACCTCCGCCGATGCCGGCGATCCGGAGTACGTGGAAATAATGGGCTACAAAGGCATTTCGAACGGCAACCCTTTCACCGTAGCTGCGTGGATTAACACCACGGATAATGGAGTGATGGTGGGCTGGGGCGTTGTTCGTGGGCCCGACGACGGTCGCAGAATGATGGAGTTTCGCCTCGAGAGCGACACTCTTGAAATCCACCACGGGGCGGGTCATTGTGACGGTACAACCGTGGTGACTGACGGCGAGTGGCACCACGTAGCGGTGACAGTGGCAAGGAACGCCACCGTCAGCCCGGCGCAGACGAAGTTGTACGTGGACGGTGAGCCTGAGATTGCCACTTCCAACAACACTAATCCGTACGAAATCGAAGAGAGCGAGAACGTCACCATATCTCGTGAGCAGGGCCGGACTGACAGATGGCTTGACGCTTTGATTGACGAGGTCCGCATCTATGACCGAGAGTTGTCGGCAGCCGAGATAGAGATACTGGCCAGGCCACCGTACGCCAGTAGGCCGAGTCCGGAAGATGATAGCGTACATGGGGAGACATCAGTTATCCTTCGATGGACGCCCGGGGCTCTCGCCGCCGAGGTGGATGGGCACCAGGTATTTTTTGGCGACAATTTTGCGGACGTCAACACCGGCGTCGGAGACACGTACAAAGGCCGCCAGAGCAACGATTTCTATCTGGTTACCGGGCTCGAGCTTGGCATGACGTACTACTGGCGAATCGATGAGGTAAACGAATCCCAGGTCTGGAAAGGGCAAATCTGGAGCTTCACGGTTCCCGACATTACCGCTTGGAGACCGGACCCACCTGACGGCTTAGAATTCGTCAGGACGGACGCTACCCTCAACTGGGAGGCGGGCTTAGATGCCTTCTTACATGACGTGTATTTTGGCAAGAGTTTCGATGATGTAAACGCCGGAACCGGCGACACCTTCAAGGGCCAGATTCTGGATCCAACCTATGATCCCGGCCCCCTTGACCCGGATACGGTGTACTACTGGCGTGTCGATGAGACCAAGACCGACGCGACAGTCGAAAGAGGCCCTGTCTGGTCTTTCAAAACGATGCCGCCAATTCCCATCGTCGATCCCAACCTGATCCTCTGGTACAAGTTTGACGAAGGCATGGGTACCAGCGCGCTTGATTGGTCCGGCCATGGCAACCACGGCACCGTAAGGGGCGACACGCAGTGGGTAGCCGGTTTTGACGGCGGGGCGCTGAGCTTTGACGGCAGCTTGGACTACGTGGCGATTGAGAATCTGACCTATCAGGATACCGACTTGAGAGAAGCGAGCGTCGCGGCTTGGATTCGTACCACCAATTCTGGTGGTCAGACGATTGTGTCTTTTGACCGCAGTGAGTACTGGCGGCTGGACGTGGATGTCGTCGCCGCCACCGATCCCGGCGAGGTAGGTTGGTGCGTCATGACCATTTTGAACGCTTCGGAGACGCAGATAGACCTGGCCAGCAGGAGTCGCGTCGACAACGGGCAGTGGCGCCACGTGGCTGGCGTCTACCGCAACGGCACGTTGACTCTCTACATCGACGGCAATCCGGAAGTGTCAGCCTCGGGCGGCGGTGTCTTCGGGACCGGGGACCTGCGCTATGGGTTCGTAGGAGTAGGTTCCGAGGCCACCGAGTTCGATGGCGCAGTAACGCCTAACTACTTCCTCGGCGAGATAGATGATGTCCGAATCTATGACAAGGCGCTGACGCAGGCCGAAATCGCAGAGGCAATGAGAGGAGATCCGTTACTCGCCTGG
>CP070675.1:1433182-1435847 GCA_020352215.1 Phycisphaerales bacterium | reverse complement strand
AGGCCGGCTACGCGTTGAGAACTGGCTGCCGCCGTTGTCCAGGATGTATAGCCGAACTTCGAAAGCCCGCTTACGACCGTTTTGAAACCTGAGTAAGAGACCGGCCAAGAGGTCATGGAATCCACGACAGTGAATAACGCGTCAGCCTGCCGCAGAAAGTAGGCGGAACTGAAGACAAACCACAAGTACGTAGGATCACGGGTCTCTACGGCTTTGTCGAGATACTTGAACATCGTTTGGCCCGGCTCTCCTCCGCCTTTGTATCCCATTAGAACTAGTACCGGGACGCCCAGTTCGGCACAGGCGCTCTGCCCCCACTCAGGGTTCATATAGACAACGGCCCCTGCGTCGTAGATGGCGGGTGTATCTACGGGCAGGTAGGCTACAGAGACCGTGGCCCAGTCGCTCTCCCACCCGGGGACATTGGGAACCTGGCCGATGAAATCAAAGGTGATGCGGCGTATCCATTTACCACCTCCGTAGTCCGTCCAGACCGTTTCATCTACCACATTATCCAGAGAGACCGTGCTGCCTATAGCTCCTTGGGTTATCGGGCGGTTGGCTACGAGCCCGGCCACGGTTTGGGGCGTCCATCGGGAGTCAAGCACGTTGATGGTGATTATCTTGGTCGCCGTATAAGCTCCGTCGGTCACCTTAAGGAGAACATCAAAAATGCCTTGCTGGTTCCCCCGGGTGCCAAAATCGTTAGACCACAGAGGCGCGACCCCACTGAAAGTTCTGGTGCCGGGGTCAAAAGTTGCCCAGGCGGGCACATCCTCCGCTGAGAAGGTCAGGTCGTCGCCGTCCGGGTCCTCGGCTGATACCGTAAACTCTGCCAGATCTCCTTCCACGACATAGACGTTGGAATTCAGCCAGCGCTCTCCGCCTATTGGATCGAATAGCGGTGGCGCTGCATATGTAATGCCGTGCAGAAAGGCTGCTATTTGCAGGGTGATCAGAAGTACGTCAAGCTGCCTTGTTCGAATGGACACCATCGTTCTCTCCGGTCTTCCTTGCCAGTACTATTCAAATACTTCCGGCCTTACTGTTGTATAGTCAGACACCGCCCGCAAAGCGGGTGGCTTGATGAGTTGGGCTGCCTCAAAGGCAGTCCATAGTTCCGTTACCGATAGCACATTTCCGGGTACAGGTCAAAAGACGCCCATTTGACCCTCTTCGGAATTCTGCTCACGAATATATTTTCGTATCGCCTCTTCTGCAAAGCCGACCGTTGATACAGCATAGCCGCGAGCCCAAGAATGTTCACCATTGAAGTTTCGTTACTTACCACTCAATTCTCGGCCAATCGCGATGCCACTTTCACCCTTCAGAAAACCAATCACCGAGGACGCCGCATACTTCGGTGGGATCTCGATGCACATGTGAACGTGATCGCACAATATGTGCCCTTCCAAGATCCGGCACTCTTTTTGCCTGGCCAGGGCATGAAAAATCCGCCCCAAACGCTGCCGGGCCTGCCCAAACAGCACCTTTCGGCGACGCTTGGGTACGAAAACCACATGGTACTTGCAGTGCCATCGCGAGTGCGATAGGCTTTGATACAATTCTGGCATTGCATCCTCCTTTTCTGGTTGATTTCACTCATCAAGCCACAGGAGGATGTTTTGCCGGAACGGTCAAACCTCTGCAAGTCTCACTGGTCGAACCAGTGGCTTACGTTATGTTGACAGTTAAATGACCGCGTGTGGTGCCTATCCGGATAACCCGGCACAAGGGAACGCGAGTATGGCACAAACAGGGTGAACTACGTTTAAATAGTCTTCCGACGTCTCTCTCCATCGCACCCTCAGTGCCGGGCAGCTTCGCTAGAAATGTTCAATTCAGCATCCTATCTCCAGCTTCAGTTTCTGACGTAAACATCAGTGGTTACGGTTCCTATGTGATCGTTCCCGTCATCCACGTTCAGAGTAATCATGTGATAACCATTATCTACGGTTGCCGTGTCCCACTGCCACTCAAATGACGTCGCCGGCCCGGCAAATCGGCGTTCGGCACTCAACACGTAGTCCACGTGGGCCCTCAGCGTGCCACCCGCTTCGGCGACATACCCCTGCTTCATGCCGGCAAGGGTAACGCGGATCACCACATGGCCGCTCAAAACCGTGCCTGGCAACGATTCGGTTATCTGCAGGAGCATGTCGCCGCATTTGCTACGATCGTGGGCAGCGTGTGCGGCGCTATCTCCTGCAATCCGGAAATAACAGGGGCACCGCTGGCGATCCACCAGATAGCCGGAAGCATCCCGGCCATCCCACCGCTCGCTGTTTTTACCCACATTCCTCTCCGACCAGTCCACGAGGGTACGCAGCACTAATCTCTCCTCCCGGCGGGCGACAAGTCGGATGCGGACCCACGCAGGTTTGGAAAGCTCATATGTCAAGATGCTGTAGTCCTGCTTGCTGGCATCGAAGGCAAGTGCATCATAAGTGGAGATATTCGTAATCTCAAGCGGCGCGGCCAACCGACGCGGCGTGGCGCGTGTAGCTGTGTCAACCTCGATCTTGAAGGATTGCGCCTCGGCTTGTCGGTTCCCGGATCGGTGCCACATGAATGCGCCCAGACAAGTCGCGCATACAACGAGTAGGACAACGGTGCAAACGGACCAGATGGTTCTTTTACCGCTGGACATTGATCTGAATACCGG
>CP070675.1:1430360-1433082 GCA_020352215.1 Phycisphaerales bacterium | reverse complement strand
GCCTCCTCCGTTATGTCCTTACAAAGCGCTGAGTGGGCACGGAGCACCATTGTCTCTCGGGGGCGGGCAATGGCTTCCGCGTCTTTCTCCCGCCGTACACTACGCATCTCCAGCCGATGCTCGCCGTGACAGTACGTAGAGGCGATTGGCTCTCCAATTCGCTTTTGGCCGGTTCGTTCGTGCCATTTGCGAACAACTTTTGCAGCCGCAATATCGTGGCCCTCGTGACATTCCCAGATTCGTGTGCGTTCCGAACGATGGCGGCGATGGTTGGGAAGATAATCAGACAACTCCAGACGTGGACGACGGCGCATACGATGACGTGGGCGACCCGCGCCTCGTGCCCTTTTCTGTGGGTACCCGAGTTGCGGATATGTGGCTACCCGTTCTTGACCTTGACTTTTCTGGGGTCGGCGCCCTGTTCGATGGCCGTAATCTTGGCCACCCTCCGCTGATGTCTACCGCCGCTGAATTCCGTATCAAGCCATGCTTCAACGATTTTCCGCAGCAGCACTTCCGTGATCTGGTCGCCCGACAGGCACAGGACGTTTGCATCGTTATGGTCGCGCGAGATCCTGGCAGTCAGCTCGTCGTGGCACAGCGCGGCCCGGATTCCGTCAAGCTTGTTTGCCGCTATGCTCATACCAAGGCCGGTCGCACAGATAAGAATGGCCCTGTCCACCTCACCCCTCGATACCGCACCCGCTGTCACATAGGCCAAATCAGGGTAGTCCACCGGGTGATTGTCACCAGTGCCAAAGTCTGTACACTCGTGGCCCATTTGAGTGATTATCGCCCTGATTACTTGTTTTGCCTCAAAGCCCCTATGGTCACTTCCAACTGCTACCTTCATACGACTAACTCACCAATCCTTTTCTTTACGGCCTCTTCTATCATGTCCGAAGTACGGTTGAAGAACTCCTGAGACTGGCCTATCGGATCAGGAATTTCCTCATCTTCTGTCAATAGCGTGCACCTGACTTCGGCCTCAGGGCACAAGCTTGCAACCGCCCGGCCGTGCACATGGCTCATCACAAACACGAAGTCACTTTCTTCAAGGAGCTCCCACGACAACCCGCTGCTCGTGTGAACACTAATGTCGATCCCCTTGGCAGCGCAAGCTATTCGTGCACCTTCACTTGCCGGGAATCCAGCCATATCCATTGTACCGGCAGAATACACTTTATAGCCGATTTGTTCCAGAGCGTCAACTTCACACCCTACTTTTTCTGCGAGATGTTTTCGGAACATTGCCTCTGCCATGGGGCTACGACACGTGTTGCCCGTGCAAACAAATAGAAACTTGACCTGTGAAAGCCTCTGCAACTCTTCTCGGCTGCGCACGCCCGGCCTCAGAACCTCCAGGCCTTTCGGCCCGATCTTCACGACGGTACTACCCTTTTTGTATTTGCTCGGTCCTCCGTCCAGGACCAGGTCGATCTGACCGGGCAACTGAGCCAGCACCTGCTCGGCCGCCACTGCCGGGGCCCGGCCGGCCGCGTTCGCGCTCGGGGCAACAACCGGGCTTCGCACCATGCGCAGCAAATGCGCAGCTATCGGGTTATCCGGACAGCGGATGCCAACGGAATCGTCTGCATACAGGTTCGCGACTACTTCCTCGCCGAGATCGCTCCGCTGTCGTTGCATGTCCGCCTTGTTCAGTTCGAAGACCAACGTGAACGGCCCCGGCCAGCCTTCTCTCATCAGTTTCTGCGCCCTTAGCCCGACGGTCGGCACATACTTTGCCACCTCATCCGTCCGCTCGATGTGGAGGGTGTACCGCTTATCTGAGACCCTTGCCTTGACCTCGCTGAGCCTGGCGAGTGAACCACGCTCGGCTCGGCAGGCGATTCCGTACACCGTCTCGGTGGGGAATGCGACCAGCCCGCCGGCATCGACCAAAGCGGCCGCCTCTTGGATTTTCGCCACATCGGGCCTTCGCTCGTCGAGTTTTATCACTTTTGTCTCCATCGTCACCACAAACATACCGTAAGAAGGCACAAACCGCAAGGCAACTTGGCCCATGGTCGGCCCCAAACACAGGCAGTACCGGCGAGCACACACGCGGCCCAGACAAACTCAACCGTCGTTCCAGCAGATCCCGCCCGCATTGGGCCCGATAAAAACCCTGTACGTGCAAAGACATGAACAAGGGCCAAGAAAGTCTAATAAATGCCACCTCTTTTGCCTGAATCTACTAATCTGCCCATGTTAACATTGCCGATACAGCCTATGGTTCAAGGAATGCTGATAGCAAGGAGACTGTGATTATGGAAGCTATACTTGAGCAGCGCAAGGAGAGCCGGACGGAGTTGTGTTGGCCGGTCAGCGTTTGGGTTCCGGAGGCAAACAGGTTCTTCAACGGACGGAGCTTGAACATCAGCAAGCTCGGCGTATTTGTCACAGTTCCCATGACCACGCCGGTCAAGCCTGGGAATATCGTGGAGCTGAACTTTCCCCGGACAGCTGGTCTGGCAGAAGAAAAAGGTCAATTCGCACGGGTCAAGAGGGGCAAGGTTGTGAGGGTCGAGCGCAAGAACACGCTCAAGGATGCCTGCATCGGATTGGGGATTGCATTTGAGTAGATTGTGTTCGTGATTCTACCACAGCCTCGGCGGAGAGGCTGCGGTAGCGGAGTACACGGGGCAATGAAAAAGCGAGGGCTGACGGCCACGGGCGGACGTCAGCCCTTTATTATTGCGCCACCGTGCGCCAACGCGCT
>CP070675.1:1427533-1430260 GCA_020352215.1 Phycisphaerales bacterium | reverse complement strand
GGAGAAAGATAGATATATTTATTGCCCCAGGGATCTAATGGGACCTTATCAAGGTAGGCGTCACTGTTATAGCCCTTTATGCCCGGGTCTGAGACGAGAACCTCAAGACCTTCAGAGGTGGTTGGAAAACGTCCGGTATCGGTCTTGAACAGGCGCAGAGCAGATTCAATATTGCGTATGTCAATCTTTGCCTTTGCCCTGCGGGCCTGCTCGGGTCTATTCAACATCCTCGGCATGACAATGGTAGCCAGAAGCCCCAGAATCACGACCACGATCATAAGCTCAATCAGTGTAAAACCTCTAAATAATGTATTGCGTGCCTTCGCTCTGCTCGAGGGCAAGATTGCGTATTGTGTATTGCATTGCCATTTCTTTCTCATCTCACGAACCTCCATCAGAGGAGCTGATTTATCTCGAATATCGGCAGCAGAATAGCCAACACGATGAAGCCGACAACAAGACCCATAATTAGAAGTATCATTGGCTCAAGCAGCGATGTTAGGGTCTTGGTTGTCATCTCGACCTCGCGGTCATACATTTCAGCAATATCTATGAGGCCGTCTTCAAGATTGCCGCCTATTTGGCCGGTCGCCATTATGTGAAAAACAACAGGCGGAAATAAGCCGGTCTTTCTTATTGAGCTTGCGATGTTGTCGCCCTTGCTAACCGAATCTTTTACAGATCTCAGGGCATGTGCAATAAAGGTGTTATGAACTACCCCTTTGGCAATTTCGAGAGCATCGAGTATGAGGATGCCGCTGGCAAGAAGGGTGCCAAGCGTCCTCGTCAGACGCGCTATTTCCAGCTTAAGAAAGAGATTGCCAAAGAGCGGCAGCTTTAGCTTGGAGCGATCCACGAACAATCTGCCCTCTTTGGTTCTGTACCCTGCTGCAATTGCAAAGACGAGCGCACAAACTGCGATGATAATAAAGACAAGGTAGTCCTTTATAAAAGTGCTCGTCCAGATAAGCGCTCTGGTGGGCCAGGGAAGGGCGCGGTTCATTTCAAGGAAGATCTGCGTAATACTCGGTACAACGAAAGACAAAAGGAACACTACCACTCCCACAGCAACCGCGGCCATCATCAGCGGATAAGCTATGGCAGACTTGACCTTGCCCGCAAGATTTCGGCGTTTCTCCAGCATGTCTGCCAGGCGAACAAGCAGCTCTTCCAACGTTCCACTTGTCTGGCCCGCGGCTACCATATTGACAAAGAGAGGCGAAAAAACGTCGGGATGTTTGCTCAGCGCGCCGGAGAGTGTGCTTCCTGCGTTAACACTGTCACGGACTCCCTCCATGATCCGTGCAAGAGGATTCTCCTGACAGCCGAAGCGTATCAGTTTGCGTTCAGGAGCCATTCTGAGCTGCTCGAGGAGCGCTGATAGAGCGGGCACAAGTGGCATACCGGCGCGCAGCAGGGTCGCCAGTTGACGAGCTATCCTGCACACATCTGCGGCGCTAACCCTCTCAACATTATCCCGCTTGCTCGCTGGTTCGGCCGTACCGGCAGGACTGTCACTCTCAGGTATTTGCGGCGCTGCAGTGGACTTCTCACTCAGCAATTTGGATTCAACTGCCGACACGCTCATCTACTCCTATATTTGTTTGCACACTGTCTTGTGTAACTCTGCAGACCTCCTCAAGAGTCGTCAGCCCGGCTAGTGCCTTACGTAATCCATCCTCTCGCAAGGTGCTCATGCCCCTTTCGATGGCAGCTTTTTGTATGATGTGGGAAGCACTTCGTTTTACTATCAACTCCTTGATAGCATCATCGACAATCAATAGTTCAAAGATCCCAGTCCTTCCCAAATACCCCGTTTGAAGGCACTTCTCGCAGCCAGCTCCCCTATTGAACTGTGCGTCACTTACTGAGAGCTTCTCATTTTCATTCCATAGAGAGACCATTGACCTTTGTGGTTCATAAGGGGTTTTGCAGTGCGGGCAGATGACGCGCAGGAGCCGCTGGGCCATAACCCCAATAACGGATGACGAAATCAAGTACGGTTCAATTCCCATGTCAATCAGGCGAGTCGTCGCCGACGCTGAATCGTTTGTATGCAGCGTGCTGAGCACCAAATGGCCCGTCAGTGATGCCTGGATCGCAATCTGAGCGGTCTCAACGTCTCGAATCTCTCCTATCATTATCATGTCAGGGTCCTGCCTGAGGATATGGCGGAGACAGTTGGCGAATGTAAGACCTATCTTGGGTTTGATCTGCATCTGACCAACGCCAGGCAGTTGATATTCAATCGGGTCTTCGACCGTGACAATGTTGCGCTGCTCGCACTTAAGCTCATTGATAGCTGCATACAGTGTGGTCGTCTTGCCGCTGCCGGTGGGCCCGGTGAGCAGTATTATGCCGTGTGAAACTCCGATTAGGCTCCTGAAGCGAGCGAGCGTTTCTTGGCAAAACCCGACCTGATCCAGGCCCAATTCGCCGCGGCCTTTGTCCAGCAGTCTTAGGACGACCCGTTCGCCTCCCAATGTTGGGATGACTGAGACTCGAATATCCACCAATTCACGGCCTATCTTGATCCGGCTCTGGCCATCCTGGGGCAGTCTCGCTTCGGCAATATTGAGATTTGCCATGATTTTCAAGCGAGAGACAAGTGCTGCGATCTGGTGGCGTGGCACAGTAGACACCGCGTGCAACACACCATCGACCCTGAAACGTATCCGTGCTTCCTTTTCGTAGGGCTCAACATGAATGTCGCTCGCGCGGCTGTGT
>CP070675.1:1424705-1427433 GCA_020352215.1 Phycisphaerales bacterium | reverse complement strand
ATTACACCCAAACTTAGGGGTTCTGCTTCTCTTCAGTGGGTCCTTCCGGAGCCAAGAACGGGTGTTTGTTGCTTCCGTTGGGGCCGTTAGCAGCCGATATGATGGGAAATCCGGCTCGTCCGGCAGCGGTTGGCTCAGGCACATGAGCCGTGCGGCAAGCGCATGCGGGGATGAACGCCGCGATTCTGCGGAATTTTGTAAACTTGCGCTTGACATTAGCCGAAGATTCTGGTAGTCATTACAGCTTAGGATTTATGAAGAAATGTGTCCAATGTTTAAGAGAAAGATAGACAAACAGATGAGTGTACCCGGCCGGCTTCGGGGGATACCCGCAGCGCGAGTGGATGCGCTGTTGCGCCGTGCGGTCGCGATGATTATTGGGGAGGGACTGAAACTGCTTTGAGAAAGCTACATGTCCGGGTATTAAGGCCTTCCAAAGCAGAAAACTTTGGAGGGCTTTTTTTGTTGGTCATGGGAGAAGTGTTATGATAGCGGGCGTGCTTGTACGAGAATGTGCCGACCGGGATGTGCCGGCAGTTGTCGAGCTATGGAAGGCGTTGATGGACATGCACGGGGAGCTTGATCCGTTCTTCGTGCGCAAGGACGGAGCAGAAGAGGCGTTTGCCAAATGGATCAGAGACATTATTAGCAGCGAAGACGGATTCGTTGCGGTTGCCGAGGTCGGCGATGAGGTCGTGGGATATTGCCTCGCGAGGATTTCAAAGTGCCCGCCGGTCCTTGGGATTGAGCGATACGGAGAGCTTCACGACTGCTTCGTCAGAGCGGATATGCGCAGTGAAGGCATCGGGAGCGGGCTCGTGGAAAGGATTTGTTGCTGGTATCGCAGCAAGGGGATCAGCCGGATGGAGGTTCGACACTCGACGAGAAATCCTCGTGCGGGTGAGTTCTGGGTCAAGATGGGATTTGCACCGTACGTAAGAACGCTGTATAGGGCGCCGTAGATGCGGCGGCCAAGCAGACGGCTGTGACGCCACAGTTGACAGTTGGCCCGGCAGCACTTAGCATGTGTGGTTTGGCCGGCGTGAAGATTTTAAGGGTATCAGTGATGTCAGAAAAGAAAGCCAAGAGTTATCGCGACACGTTGAATCTGCCCAAGACGAGCTTCGCTATGAAGGCCAACCTCGTGCAGCGTGAGCCGCAGCTGCGCAGGGAGTGGGCCAAGAAAGACATCTACGGCAAGATACGCCAGGCGCGCCAGGGCGCTCCTCTTTACATATTGCACGATGGGCCGCCGTACGCGAACGGCGATATTCACATGGGACATGTTATCAACAAAGTCTTGAAGGACTTCGTTGTTAAGTACAAGACCATGGCCGGTTTTGATGCGCCCTATGTCCCCGGCTGGGATTGTCACGGTCTGCCCATCGAGTCGAAGGTCGTGACGGACCTCGGCGAGAAGGTTCGGCAGATGAGCAAGCTCGACATCCGTAAAGATTGCATGAAATACGCCGGCAAGTACGTCAAGGTGCAGAGCAGGCAGTTCCAGGAGCTGGCCGTCTTCGGCGACTTTGAGAATCCCTATCTGACATTCAAGCCCCAGTACGAGGCGGGCATCCTGGAGGTGTTCGCGGAGCTGGTCGGCAAAGGTTTGGTCTATAAGCAGCTAAAGCCGATTCATTGGTCGATCGGCTGCGAGACGGCCCTGGCCGAAGCCGAATTAGAGTACAAGGACATCTCGTCACCAAGTATATTTGTGAACTTCCCCGTCACCGGCGATAGTATCGAACGACTGAACGAGCTTGGCTTGGTTGAAGGCGACGATGCTGAAAACGTTCGCGTCTGCTTTATGATATGGACGACGACACCCTGGACGTTAGCTGCCAACTTGGCGATAGCGGTGCACCCGCGTCTTGAATACACCACCCTGTCGTACGAGCAGAACGGCAGCAAGTTCATCTCCGTATTGGCCACGGACCGCGCCGAAGCCGTTATCAGTGCGGGCAACTTAACCGAGGAACAGTTCAAGCTCGGCGAGAGACGCGTTAAGGGCGGCGAGCTTGTCGGCCTGCGCTACCTACATCCCTACGTCGAGAACAACCCGACGGACAAGGATGCCTTCATGGTCATCGGCGCCGAGTATGTCACTACCGAGGACGGCACCGGCCTAGTCCACACTGCGCCGGGGCACGGGCTTGAGGACTACATGTCGGGCCAGCAGCACGGGCTCGCCATCTACTCCCCCGTGCTGGACGACGGCCGATATGACGAGACGGTGCCCGATTGGCTCCGCGGCCGAAGCGTGCTCGATGTCGATGAAGCGGTGAACAGTCACCTGCAAGAGAAGGGGCTGCTGTTTGCCCAGGGCGAGATTACACACAGCTACCCGCACTGCTGGCGCAGCAAAGGCCCGGTCATCTTCAGGGCCACCGAGCAGTGGTTCATCAGCGTCGACAGGGAATTGCCCGGAGAAGGCAAGAACTTACGTGACATGGCGCTGCAGAGCGTCAACCGCGTCACGTGGATTCCTGGATGGGGCCAGAAGCGCATCGCGGGAATGCTCGAATCCCGGCCGGATTGGTGTATCAGCAGGCAGCGGAGCTGGGGGCTGCCCATACCGGTGTTCGTCAACGCGGAAGGCCAGACCCTTATGACGAAAGAGTCCGTGCTGGCCGTCGCCAACTATGTTGCACAACACGGCTCAGACAGCTGGTTCACGGATTCGCCGCGCCAGATATTGGGCGATGACTTCGAGCTACCGGACGGCTTC
>CP070675.1:1421817-1424605 GCA_020352215.1 Phycisphaerales bacterium | reverse complement strand
CATCGTCGGCTTCTTGGGGCGCTACTACAAGTAGCAAGATCGGAAATGGCGAGAGAATATCGGAATTGCTCTTGACGTTTTCGGCGATTTGCGTAGTATCGGTGCAAGATGTATGATGTGTTGAACACTTTGCGCTGGACAGTTTGAGGAGTAATGGGCAAGAAGTTTTCGGTTAGGGGTCGAGTAGAAAGCGTCAGATGTGCAATCCGCGGCGTCGCGATAATGCTCAGGTCGCAACACAACGCGTGGATTCACGCAGTAGTATCTGTTTCTGTGTTGGTGGTAGGAGGTTTGTTCAGACTCTCGCCCGCAGAGTGGTGCTGGCTGGCTCTGGCGATTATGGCTGTCTGGACGGCAGAGGCGCTCAATACTGCGCTTGAGATTCTGGCGGACGTTGCATCTCCGGAAATCCATCCGCTGGTGGGCAAAGCGAAGGACGTAGCTGCAGGAGCCGTGCTCATTTCTGCGGCGGGGTCCGTGCTGATCGGATTGTTTGTCCTCGGTCCACATGTCCTGAAATTTCTGTATTCCATGCTGCACCGACCAGCCTGAGGTGGCAATTCAGTGGGCGGTTTGGGTAAAGCAAGGTGGAGAATTCTTGTACACAGGAGACATCTGATGAAGAATTCGAAAGTGTCAGCGATTGTTCAGCCGCGACGGTCGGTGACCTTCTTGGTCGTGTGTCTGGCGCTGACGGCGTCGGCGACACGGGCAGGAGAATGGACGCGGCTCCGCGGCCCCAATGGTCAGGGCATAAGTGACGCCAAGACAATTCCCGTCAAGTGGACGCAGGAGGACTACAACTGGAAGGTAAAGCTTCCCGGTACCGGCCACTCATCGCCCGTGACTTGGCGGGACAAGGTCTTTGTGACCTGTTGGGACAAGGAGAAGAAGACTGGCATACTTCTGGCTCTTGGGGCTTCAAACGGCGAGAAGCTCTGGCAAAAGGAGTATGCGTTGAAGTCATTTCGAATCAACAGACGCAACAGTTATGCTGCCGCCACGCCCACAGTTGATTCCGATCGTGTATACGTGCTGTGGCCTACAGCCGATGACGTGCTACTTGAGGCACTGAATCATGACGGCGAGGGCGTCTGGGAACGTCACTTCGAAGGGGTGAAGAGCCAGCACGGGCCCGGCTGCTCACCGATTGTGGCCGAGGATATGGTCGTCTTTGCACATGAGCGGTCGAACAGGGAAAAGAATGCAAAGAGTGCGTGGATTGCGGTCGACCGGACAACGGGCGTGACACGTTGGGTACTGGAGCGTGAAAAAAGTGACAAGATATCCTATTCGACGCCCTGTCTCTACCGGCCTGACTACGGTGGCCCGGAACTGGTTTTCACCAGCTTTGCGCACGGCTTGACGGGCGTCGACCCGGGCAACGGCAAGGTCATCTGGGAGGCGAAGTCGGCGTTGATAGCACGCGTGGTTAGCTCACCTGTAATCGCCGGTGACGCTCTGATCGGCACATGCGGCCAAGCGTCCAGTGGCAAGCGGCTGATCGCGATTCGGCCCCAGAAGAAGGACAACTCGATTGTGCCCGCTGAAGCTTACAGGATCGACGGTAATACGACACCGTATGTTCCTACTTCGCTCGCGCATGGAGGGCTGCTGTTCACATTTCACGATCAGGGATACGTTAGTTGCCTGCGCGGTGACAGCGGAGAACAACTCTGGCGAGAAAAGCCTGCAGGCAGGTACTATGGCTCCCCGGTGTGGGTGGACGGCAAAATCTACTGCATCACGATTGAGGGAGATGTTGTAGTGCTCAAGGCCGCGCCCGAGTATGAGCTGCTGGCGGTCAACCCCTTGGGTGAGACCAGCCACGCGACACCGGCAGTTGCTGGCGGGAAGATGTACCTGCGAACGCTCTCGCAGCTTTTCTGTATCGGGGGCGAATAGACGTGGCTGTTGGGCCGGGCCGGCGGTTGCTGTGTCAGGCGCTTGGTCTTGTCAGCAGTTTTGCGAAATCATCGGCTTTTAGCTCAGCGAGGCTATCAACTATCAGATCGGCCTTATCGAGGTCTTGACGGGCCCTCGTTGTGGTGACTGCTACTACGGGCATCCCCGCTGCCTTGCCGGCTTCGATCCCCTGCACGGCATCTTCTACTACGGCGCACCGGCCGGGCGACAGTGACATTTTCTCTGCAGCCTTGAGGAATGTGTCCGGCGCCGGTTTACCTTTTCTTACGTCCTCGTTGGTGACACAGGTGTCAAGGTACTCGTGCAAACTCAAGCGGACCAGTATGAGGTCCAGGTTGGCCCGTGGCGCAGATGAGCCAACGGCCAGACGGAAACCGTCGGATCTCAAGTTAGCGAGGAGGCTCTCGGCTCCTTCGGCAAGATGCAATTCTCGTGCGACGAGCTCACGATAGCGCTGCTCCTTAAGTTCGGATATACGTTGGATCTCTTTGTCGGCCACGTCGGGGCCGAGGAGCATGGGGATAATCCGATAGTTCGGCATCCCAAATGTGCTGTAGAAGAACTCATCTGAGACGTGGAAGCCTTCCATGTCGGCCAGGTCCTGCCAAGACTGCTTGTGGGCCCAGCCGGTGTCGACCAGGACACCATCCAGGTCGAAAATCACACCCATTCCATTTTCGGCTGATGTCATCTTATGCCAACCCTTTTTTTGTCATACGAAGCAGGCCGCGTTCGGCGCGCAACGAGGTGCGTTATCTTAACCACTTTGGATCTCAGGTCAAGAAATGGGGCCAATATCACGTAGCCAGCGCTAATTGATGTTGCTTTCGGGAACGATCGGTTGCCATTCGACTTTCGCGGC
>CP070675.1:1418900-1421717 GCA_020352215.1 Phycisphaerales bacterium | reverse complement strand
ACCGCCTTGCAGTTGTCGATGGTGCCGGCCGTCCTGATTGCCCCGGAGGTTTCTGCAGTATTGCCTGGCTGGATTTGGTTCCTGCGTGTTCTATGGTGGTCGGCGGCGGGAATGGCGATTTTGGCGACCCTTATTTACATTCGCAATGGCAGTCGCTATATTGAAGGGTATGAGCAAGCAGCTGCGTGAGGCCTCGGCGGCCGGGCGCAAACCGACATACGAATCGCTCACCGCGAAAAACCGAGTGCGGGATAAAGATATGGCGGTGGAATTCAGCGACATACCGGAAGCCCTCGAAGAGCTTCGGCAGGGCAATATGATCGTCTTGGTCGACGCCGAAGACCGGGAGAATGAAGGCGACTTGGTCTGCGCCGCCGAGAAGGTAACACCTGAGGTCATCAACTTCATGGCCAAGTTTGGCCGCGGCCTGATTTGTCTGCCGCTGACCCCGGAGAAGTGTGATTCGCTCGGTCTTTATCCGCAGACCGTTGAGAACACGGCTCGATTCGAGACGGCGTTTACGGTCAGCGTCGACGCGACCGAAGGGGTGAGCACCGGCATCAGTGCTGCCGACAGAGCCAGGACGATCCGGGTCTCAATAGCCGATGATGCCAAGGCCTCGGACCTTGTGCGTCCGGGCCACGTCTTTCCGCTGCGGGCGCGCGAAGGGGGCGTGCTGGTTCGAGCGGGCCAGACGGAAGGGGCGGTGGATTTGATGCGTTTGGCCGGCATGAAGCCGGCGGGCGTCATATGCGAGATCATGAATGAAGATGGCTCGATGGCGCGAGTCCCGGAGCTACTGGAATTCTGCCAGAAGCACGAGCTCAGAATCGTCTCAATCGCCAAGCTGATCGAATATCGCCTGCAGCGCGAGAGTCAGATCAAGCGGCTCGAGTGCGTACATTTGCCGACGGACTACGGGGAATTCGAGCTCATAGGCTATGAGAGCGCGACCTCGCCCGAGCCGCACCTTGCGTTGTGCAAGGGTGGCGTGGGTAGTCTGGACGAAAACGGCAGGCCCATCGAACATCCCGATCCGGTCCTGGTCAGGGTGCATTCGGAGTGTATGACGGGCGATCTCTTTCATTCACAGCGATGCGAATGCGGCTACCAGCTGGTGAGCGCGATGAAGATGATAGAGGAGGCTGGCAAAGGAGCCGTCGTCTATCTAAGGCAGGAGGGCAGAGGTATCGGCCTGACCAACAAGCTGCGGGCCTACAAGCTGCAGGAGGAGGGCCTGGACACCGTAGATGCAAACTTGCGGTTGGGTTTTAGAGCAGACAAGCGTGACTATGGGATCGGCGCGCAGATCTGCCGCGACCTGGGGCTCAGAAAGATACGGATACTGACAAATAACCCGAAGAAGATAAGCCGTCTCGAAGTATACGGCATCGGAATTGTCGAGCAAGTACCGCTGCGAGCGGAGCCCGGTGAACACAACGTTGATTACTTGCGAACGAAGAAGTTCCGTCTGGGGCACATGCTTGATGAGGACTTGTAGCCCATGAAAGCTTTCACGTATACGTTACTGACGTTTATTGCCGTCTGTTTCTTGCCTCTGTCCGGGTGTGAGTCGCCCGAGGCAGTCGCCGAGCCACGGTCTGGTTCCGACAGAGTCTCGCCGGCTCCCAGCTACACCGGTTATGCCCCTGTGAAGGCCAGTATCATGCCGCTGACCGAATTCGTTCGCGCCGGCGGTGCCGAGCAGGCCTCCAAGTTGGGGGCTTATGTTGGCTTGCTCGACTCGTTCGGCTCGCAGATAAAGGCGCCGGCAGTGTTTCGTTTTGAATTGTATGAGCACCTCCAGCGCTCATCGGAGCCCAAGGGCAAGAGAGTTGCCATCTGGCCGGATATCGATCTGACGGATGCGCCCAGTAACAACAGCTACTGGCAGGACTTCCTGAGGGCATACAATTTCAGCTTGGATTTTGAGCCGAAGAGCAACCAGGACTACGTCTTGCAGGTCACCGCTACGTGCGCGGATGGGAAAAGACTTTCCGCCGAGTATGTCCTCAGGCACGGCAAATAGCATCGCCCCCGACTCCTGTTTTCTCGCGCAGTGTGCGTGTCATCATCGTGGGTAAGACCACTTTGTTTTGCGCGTAGAGGTAGGTCGATTCTTGCTCAAGTGCGTGGACTCCGGGTCTTTTCTGACAACGCGGCACGTGTACTTCGCCGTACGGTTGTAGATTTTCCGCACATTTTCGGGAGAATTAGGGTAACGAATTTGCGTTCTTGCGCTCTTAGATATTGTGACTGAAGTATATATGGAACATCCCGGGTTATGTTTGCGTCGGAAATAGAGGAAGGCATACTATTTTTGCCATTGAAAAATACTGTGCTGTGAGGCGGCGACCCGCATTCACATTGGTAGAGCTATTGGTAGTGATAGCCGTCATTGCGTTGCTGATGGGCATCCTTACACCGATCCTCAGCAAGATCAGAAGGGGGGCCAAAGCGACGGTCTGTCGCGCGAACGTCAGGCAGTGGGGCCTGGTTTTCAAACTCTACGGCGAAGATAACGAGGCCAAATTCCCCCAGAGCTCTGCTGGAGGCAATCTAACCTGGCGGCAAGCTTACTGGCTAAATGCCACGCTGCCCTACTACAAGGACAAAGCCCTACGTTTTTGCCCTTCCACAAAGGTTGTGTATGAGCCGGGCTACTTTGGAGTCACCCACGGCGGTACATTTGCATGTTGGGGGCCTTTAGCTTTAACGGAGGAGATCGTGATTCGCTGGTACGCAGACGGCGATGCGGGCAGCTACGGCTTAAACGATTGGTGCGCCACTCCGCTGCCGGGCGAGGGCACATTATGG
>CP070675.1:1415975-1418800 GCA_020352215.1 Phycisphaerales bacterium | reverse complement strand
ATGTATTCCGGCGTGCCGAGCCATTGGCCCGGCTCGGTCCACAGGGTGCGCTCGGTCAACGGCTGACTCGTTGCACGCGCAACGCCGAAGTCAATTACCTTCGCCAGGGCTTCGTCGTTGCGTGTTGTCACTAGAACATTGGACGGCTTGATGTCACGGTGGATGACACCCTTCTGATGCGCGTGCTGGACGCCGTTGCAGACCTGCAGGAATAGTGCCAGCCGCTCCTCAATGCTCAGCCGGTGCTGGTCACAGTATTCAGCGATACGCAGACCTTTGACGAACTCCATTACGAAGTATGGCCGGCCGCTGTCAGTGGTCCCGGCGTCGAACACATGGGCCACGTTCGGGTGCTCAAGAAGGGCCAGGGCCTGGCGCTCGGCCTCAAAGCGAGCGATGATGCGCGCCGAATCCATGCCGGGCTTGATGATCTTCAGGGCGACCTGTCGGCGGATGGGCCGCTCTTGCTCGGCCAAGTAGACTATTCCCATCCCCCCTTCACCCAAGACGCGAAGGAGCTTGTAGCGGCCGATCCACCCGCCCGGCTGCGCAACAACGTCGGATAGCGATGCTGTGGCGCCTGCCGCCTGGTCTTCTTGCTGCCGGGGCGAAGCATCCTCTCTTGCTGCATCCGGCGTAGCCGTTGGCCGTCCTTCGCCCTCGGCCCCATCCCCCGTTCCAATGCCCAGAAGACGGTCTAAGCCTTCGGGACTCAAGCCGAATACTGATTCTTCTTTCATCTTCCTGCCATCACACTAATTCGACAACAGAGATTCGGTGGCGGACGCCGCTGTCCACCCGCAGTAGCAGGCTGCTGCCGGGACGATCAGAGCGCCCTCGCCAAGATTAAGTACAGGAAATCATCGACCATCTTGCGCCATGCGGGGAAGAAACCTTCGAATCTCCGTTAATTCCTCCTCCGCCTCTTCATCCGACATGACGGAATTGCGCAGATGCTGCTTCAGAGCCGTTTGAAACCGCCTCTTGACGGTGACAATCATATTAGAGGCCTTGACTGTGTCGGCAATGCCGTATCGATCGCAGATTTCCCCGAGTGACGGCGCGTCGCCACCCTGCATCGCCGGGTACAGGACACGATCGCAGAAGACGTGCCAGTGAAGCCCTTTGCCCTCCTGACCACACGCTGCTTTCACTTCCTTTAGAACCTGATCCAGCAGCGACGATACCCATGCGTAGGTGAAGATGTCTTCCGGGGTCAGCTCGGCGACGGGATGAGGTAATTCCGGGGCATCGGTCATATCCAGCGAGACAAGTCCTCCTGTGGGCATACGCTTCTTGGCAGTCCGTTCGTGCTCGACATTGATCAGGTGCCGGTTCAGAGCGATCAGCAGAAATGACCGAAATCGCCCCTTGGTCCGATCCGCTTTCTGGACCAGGTCTCGGCCGAGAACGACTTCGTGGAAGAACCCCTGCGTCAAATCCTTCGCTTGCTCGTTGCCGTATCCGCGGCGGCGCAGGTAACAGTAGACAGGCTTCCAGTACCTCTCAAGCAGCAGACCGATCAGGGCCCGATCCTTCTCATCACTGCCCGGGCCAACATCGCCGATGAGCGACCAATGGGTCGTTAGGAACGCCTCCCCGAGACCACCCATATCTGTGTAGCTATCGTGCGGCATAGTAGGTACATCGCCAGATTCTGATAGGTCAGTCACCTGTGATATTACCGCGGCCGGAGCTTCAAATCCAGAACAAAGCCCCAAAACGGCCCCGCGAACGGGGGATGCAAAAAAGAGATGCCCTCCGCGCGCAGTGCGCGGCCAGTTTTGCTGTGTTTATATGTAGAAACCGGCCGGCAAAAACGGCCCCAGAGAGTGGCCTTGTGGGACACCGATCTCGTCTGAGCCGGCTTGAGCAATTGGAGACAGTACATATTTGAAAGGCAAGAACGATGAAGACTGTGAGGATTTTGGCGAGCTTGGCATCACTGATGGTTCTGGGAATTGGCGTCAGAACGGCGGTTGCAGACGCGCCTGACCCAGCGGACGGCAGTATTCTCTTCGAATGGTGGGACGGGATCTTCGGTTATATGGTTGAGCATTTGACCGAACATCCTCACTACAAGGAAGACCCACCAGACGAAACGGAGCATCGCATCAGTTTCGAAGGCCCGGAAAATCGGGCGGAAAACTACGGCACCAGAGTCCGTGGGTATGTCCACCCACCGACTACCGGCGACTACACCTTCTGGATCAGCAGCGACGACTACAGCCAACTCTGGCTGAGCCCAGAGAACGACAACCCTGCCGAGAAAGTGCAGATAGCAAGTGTGCCGGGCTGGGCAGAGGAGGCAAGGCAGTGGGGCAAATACCCCGAGCAGCGGTCTGAGCTGATACCAATGGTAGCCGGCCGGAGGTACTACATTGAGGCGCTGCACAAGGAGGGTGGCATCGATGACCACCTGGCAGTTGCCTGGGCCGGACCGGGAATACCGGGCCCCCAGGTTATCCGTGGCGAATATCTTTCTCCGTGGATCCGGTCCACCCGCGAGAGGACTGATGTCACCTCCCCAGGCGACAGACTCAAGGGCGTCCCGAACAACGGCAACTGGCCTGGTGGCGAGGAACCTGCGCTGGCGATCGATGATAACACCGGCACCAAGTATCTTCACTTCAACGGAGACCTCGACCCCGACCTAGGTCCGAGCGGCTTCCAGGTCACACCAATGGCCGGTCCCAGCATTGTCACGGGATTGACGTTCACGACCGCGAATGACTTTCCGGGTCGTGATCCTATTGCCTTTAAGTTGTATGGTTCGAACGACGGCCTCGACGGGCCGTACAAGTTGATTGCCGCCGGCGATATTG
>CP070675.1:1413018-1415875 GCA_020352215.1 Phycisphaerales bacterium | reverse complement strand
GACCGATCGAAGTGAAATGCACGACCTGGCTCTGAAATTTCCTGATAAGGTTAAAGAATTAGACCGGCTTTGGGAACAGATCGCCGAAGATTTCAGAAAGGGATTGAAAAAGAAGTGACGCTGAATCCCGATACATCTGGACTTCGCTTAGCTGAGCATAAAGAATAGCCAAGTTATCAATTCGTTGTTACTTTGGAGTCGGCCATTGAACGAATAATGGCTTTTCGAGGCGTTTTACCGCCTCGAGAACCTCATTGTACTAAACGCAGGGTGCCGGCGTTCGTGGTTTATTGTCCTTATTTTGAACAAAGCGGGGGTGATCTGGCGGGTGCCGCGTCGATTAGATGTCGAATTTCGGCCGTAAATAGAGACGACGCTCTGTTTTTGTGGCTCAAATTGCATGTCTGCGCGGACTCAGAGCGATAAGCCGGTAAATTGCGTTAGAATCGGCGTATTGGGCAAGTGTTTCGAGCTTGTTGAGTAAGGCCGGGTATTTGAGATTATGGGCCGCGTGCTCGCGGTCGGGGTAGTTTTCCAAGCAGGAGCAATTGATCACTGCCGCAGTGCTGGCATTTCAATCGCCTGTCGGTAGTAGGCGGATCTTCACTTTCTATCTGAGCTATGGCCCGACCTGATAGGATATCGGCCAGGATAATTGATTTGGCTAATGTGCTTACGTGGTTGGCGTTGGACTTATGCCAGATTCCGTAGTAGCGCACCTTATGAAAGCCTTTGGGCAGTACATGCTGCAAATATCTGCGGATAAACTCACAGCCTTCTATTCTCGATGTTCGCCACCTGCCGCCCTTACGGTCTTTGTAGCGGAAGGTCACATGTGTTTGGTCCATGCCGATAATGCGATGGTTGGTAATGACAATGCGAAATACGTATCGAGCTAGGTAGTTTAATACTACGGTTTGCCCCTGGCCGTAGTGCAGGCTGTGAACTACCCAGTCCTTCGACCACGTCTTCGGATCAATTTGACTATATAGATCCTTATGACTTCTTCTTAGCCTTGCAGCGAACTTGCCTCGGATCAGTTTGGAGAGTGCTCTGACCGGAACCAGGTATTTATCCTTGCAGCAGACCCACCGGCCATCCCTATTGACTCCGCCGCCGGTTACCAGCATGTGTACGTGAGGATGATGCGCCAAATTGCCTGCCCATGTATGCAGAACAGCCAATATCCCGACTCTACCGCCCAAATGCTTCGGATCGTCTGCAAGCTGTATAACAGACTCAGAGGCGCTTCTCATCAGCAGATCATACATCCGCTTCTGATTGCTGCGAAATACACCGCGCAGTGTATTCGGAATCGTTGCTATGACGTGAAAGTAGTCGCAAGGCAACAATTCACTCGTTCGTTGTTCCAGCCATCTGCTTATCTGGTCTCTATGGCAGGCCGGGCAGTGCCGGTTACGGCAGGCATGATATACGTAAACCTCTTTGCCGCAATGACTACACCGGTAAACATGTCCGCCTTTGGCCTCTGTTCTGCATTGCTGGATGTCGGATATCGCCTTCTTGTGCGAGGCGAGCATTGAACCAGAGAACCGTTTGAGGTATAAAGGCCCGAACCGACGCATCATCTCGGCCAGTTCGATTGCCATAACCGGTTCTTTCAGACAGGGGCGGTTATGATCCTTTCGACGGCCTTGCGTACCTCAGATTGGATTGGCGTGGTCAGGTGCGTGTATATCTGTGTAGAACGTATGCTGGCGTGGCCCATCAGCATTTGCACAATGTGCGTGTCCACGCCTTTTTCCAATAATCTCGTGGCGAAACTGTGTCGGAACAGGTGGGGAGTAACATCCTCGACTCCGGCAACGATACAGGCTTGTTTGAATGCTACTCTAACCGAAGATTCGGAGGTGTGGGTTGTGCCGTAGTTGTTTGGAAAGAGGTATTTCTTGTGTCTGTGAGTCTTCCAGAGTTCTCTAAGACCCTTTAATGTCGTTGGGGGGATGGGCAGCAGACGCTGGCGGTTATACTTGCCGATGACTGTGAGATTTGACGTCGGCTTGTCGATATGGCTGATCTGTACTTTAACCGCTTCTCCGATTCGAAGGCCGCAACTGTACATCAGGTTGAAACAGTTGCGATATACAGGATGCTCGATGGCATTGATGATCCGCATGCAATCGGCATGACTGACGACCTTTGGCAGCCGCTTTTGACGTAACGGCTTCATTTTTTTTTGAAGATCTCCCAGTCACGGTTCAGTGTCTCGCGGAAAAAGAGCCGCAGTGCATAATGTATCAACTTGAAGGTGGTTTTGGCCGGATCTTCGCGGTAGCGCTCGAGCATATAGTCATGCACCTGCTTCTCAGTAAGTTCGGCCGGCGAACGCCAGTAGTGCCTTATCAGCCGCTCGACGGAGAACAGGTACCTTTTCCTGGACTTGGGGCCCATGCCTGCCAGCTCCATACTGGTGATAAACTTATACTTCAGTGCGTTGACGGATGCCATATCGGGGTTGATGGTGCTTTGCTGGTTGATGTTGCGCTTGCTCATTGTTCGCTCCTGTGAAAATACGTGAATGAAGGAATATGCTCAACCCATCGCCAAGCAACACGGGCAAGTATAAAACCAACTCACGCTCACAAGAAACGTCTTTGGAAACAAACCACCACATAAATCCATGCAAAAACCTACGGCGGAGCCGTTTAGTGCAAAACGGTGTACGTCTCCGGGTCTTTGGCTAAGTACTTCATAAGGCTTGCTTTATGGAATGAGAATTTTCTCAGAATTGGCAGATAATGGCGTTTCGGGTTGTAGAACATATGGAACGACCGGCACCGTGATTGTAGAGGTCGCCATAAGCCGATGAAGCTTATGCGACAAGGTGGTGCGTTGC
>CP070675.1:1410049-1412918 GCA_020352215.1 Phycisphaerales bacterium | reverse complement strand
TCCTTTCACGGCTTGCACTTGCGTTCTTCCCGTACGGGGTGGCTTGCGCCACTGTCGTCCGTCTCCCGCCCTCTTCCTACCCGCCCATACGCTAACCAATATCGAGTTGTGTATGTATCGTACAAACACGCTGATTGCCTGTCAAGCAGAATCTCAGAAGAACAACGGAAAAAGGCCGATCCGCCTCGGCGGACCAGCCCGATTGTGGCTTTGTGCCCAAGTTGTTCGGTGGCTAAGAATTGTTGTCCTGGAGCCAGTTCTTGGAGAGTTCCACCAGATCCAGGAAGTTCACCACGCCGTCGAAGTTGGTGTCGCCGGCGAGTATGGCCCCATGCTCGGCCAGGACCATCAAATCCTTAGAGTCTACGATGCGGTCCCCGAGAGGAGTGGGCCCGATGTCATAGAGCGAGTTGTCAGTGCCCCAGTTGACCATCAGCAAACCCACATCCATACGGTCCACCTTGCCGTCGCTGTTGAAGTCAACGACCGGGATGATCGGCGCCTGCCAGTTCTCGTAGGTCCCGGCAGAGTTCACCGTAGCGAAGTATAGCATGGAACCATCCCGAGAGAGGCGCGGCAAGATCTCGTGCATAGAACTGTTTACGCAAGATCCAAGGTTAGTGGGTGCCTGCCAGGCGCTTGAGATGCTCGCGCGCCGCGTCATCCACATGTCAGATCTCCCATAACCACCCGGGCGCGGCACCACTCCCGTAGGTTGGTCTGAGAAGAGGAGCAATAGTCCATCCGGTGAAAGAGAGAAATAATTCTCCGCATAGGGACTATTCACTACTGGCCCGAGATTCTCTGCCTCGCCCCAAGTGTCGTTTGTTGTCGCACGTCTTGCTACATAGATATCAAAGGCCCCGTATCCGTCCGACCGAATGGATCTAAAGTAGAGCTCCAAACCGTCCGGCGATATCCAAGGAGCGCCCTCCCTGGCGGAACTGTTCACCGTTTGGGGCAGATTCACGGGTGGACTCCAAGGAGCATCCTTGGCCGTACGCGTTGACACATAGATGTCAGTTTCCCCGTACCCTCCGGGTCGCTTGGAGCTAAAATAGAGCGTAAGACCGTCGGCTGAAATGGTAGGGTCCGAGTCAGTACTTGAAGTATTGACGGCAAAGCCGAGGTTCTCCGGGGTGGCCCAGTCCGAACTGATTGAGGCACGCTTGAGTACCCACAGGTCCCAGCCGCCCTGTCCCCCGGGCCGGTCTGAGTAGAAGTACATCTCGAGTCCATCGTAGGAAAAACAACCAATAGACTCGTGCGCAGGATCGATGGCCGGGATGACCGACTTGAGGTTCACCGGCTCGCCAAAGGTGAAATCTGCGTACACCGGCACTCCATCGAAACCAAAGAGAAAATTCAGGCCAAACAGTGACGTAACGAACATCGGGATCTTTAAGAGTTTCATCGTACACCTTCCTTTCTGCTCCAAGGCAACAGACATCATCGAAATCGTATTTACAGGTCTTTCTGCAGAAAAGACGAGTTCGTGATCCAATGGCAGGCTGAGGGCGCACCTGAAGTCCCCCCGCGTGCCAAACAGCAAATCCGAAGGCTGCCCCCCGCTGGCGACGGCCGACCACCGCCTCATATCGGCGTCGGCCGAAGCCCGGTCGCCCAGGTAATCATAGCACTGCGCGCGGCGGAAGTAGTCGTTGGCGTCCTGAGGGTTGGCTTCGATCCTGTCGGTGAAGTAGCCCACCTTCTCCCGAGCCGACGCCAGGATTCGATCGTACAAGAGGCTTGCCTCGAGCCCTACGTGCTTGCTATCGAGGATCGAGCGGACCTGCTCAAGAGCTGCTCCGTGCTGCCCACTGAAATGAGCGTGCTGAGCATGGAACAGCATCTTCCTGTGTTCTATGGATTCGGCTTTCGCGAATTGGAGCCGGTCCTGAATCCACACTAAGAGAATGACACCTGCTGCGACAAGTGCAACTACAATCGCAATGGCGGGAACAGCCTGAGATCGATGTCTTTGTAGGAACTTGTGCAAGCAATACATAGTGCTGGGGGCTCTGGCGAGGACCGGCTCGTGTTCCAGATGTCGCTGGATGTCCATGGCGAGCCCATTTGCTGTCTCGTATCGCCGGGTCCGGTCCTTCTCCAATGACTTCATCACAATCCAGTCCAGGTCGCCACGAATTGCTTTTCGCAGAAGGTCGGGCGTGGACCTGCGGTGCTTAGCCACTTCCGATAGTGTTTGGCCGAGGGTGCTCAGCTTAGTGGACGGCTTGGTGGGTTCTTCCTCACGGATGACACGTTGCATCTCGACATAGCTGGCCTTGCGGAGCTGCTCCTCGCTGAAGGGTGTAGTTCCGGTGAGCAATTCGTAGAGCAGAACGCCGAGTGAGTAGATATCGGTTCGCGTATCGACATCCAGCTCGCTCAGCTCCGCTTGCTCCGGACTCATGTAGGCGGGCGTGCCGATGATGTGGGCGTAGCGAGTGAAGAGTGTCTTTTCGGTGAGCCGACGGCTGGTTGCCTTAGCGATCCCAAAGTCGATGACCTTGGGGACGGGTTTGCCGTCACGCTGAGTGACCATCACGTTCGAGGGTTTCAAATCGCGATGGATAATGCCCTTTTGGTGTGCGTGTTGAACGGCGTTGCATACCTGTAGGAATAGGTCCAAACGCTCGCGCGTGCTTAGCTCGTTGGAGTCGCAGTATTCAGTGATGGAAACGCCCTTGACCAGCTCCATCACGAAATACGGCCGGCCGGTCTCAGTCGCGCCGGCATCGAGGACCTTTGCGATATTGGGATGGCCCATCATCGCCAGGGCCTGTCGTTCGGCCTCGAAGCGGGCGATGACTTGTTTCGTATCCATGCCCAATTTGATTATCTTCAAGGCTACCTTGCGGCGAAT
>CP070675.1:1407059-1409949 GCA_020352215.1 Phycisphaerales bacterium | reverse complement strand
GCAGAATATTCACAACGACATCCAACATCAAAACCTGCCAAAGCCCGAACAGGCATCGGATTTGCAAATTTGCTTCGGTCAAATAGGAGGCCCGACACATGGCTTAGCGCTGGTCCTCCGGCCGAAGATCCTACTTTGTCACCTCAGCCCTTTCCCGCCAACGCAGGGATTCGTCCAACCGTCCTGTCTCCAGCAGTTGTTTGATGTGCCCAATGCGCTGGTACTTGGGGCCTTCAAACTCCTCCAGAGTCAAACCGTGCTCCTTGTAGGCATCGTAAAGCTCCCGCGCGCCGCGGCGAGCGTTCCACGCAGGCCTGAAGCTGTCAAGTAAGCTGGGCAGCCGGTCGCAATTGACTCTATAACAGCGCTGGTCCGGAGACGCACCGTCGGCAAACGCCACCTGGCAGTCGGGCACGGTCTCTCCAACGATGTTGGCAATATCTCTGATCTGGAGATTATCTTCCGTTACGCCTACGTTGAAGGCCTCGTTGTGAACTATCTCAATGGGAGCATCGAGAACAGCCGCAAAAGCTCTCGATATGTCCTCGATGTGCACTATCGGACGCCATGGGCTACCATCGCTTTTCATCATTATCTTTCCCGTCGTGAAAGCCCACGCAACCAAGTTGTTTAGCACCAAATCAAAACGCAACCTCGGTGAAACGCCGTAGGCGGTTGCGTTTCGCAGGAAAGTAGGGCTAAAAGAGTCGTCCGCCAGCTCCGCAACGTCGCGTTCTACGAGCACCTTCGAGACACCGTACGGGGTGACAGGCTTGAATTCGGACTGCTCGTCCAGCATTTTGTCACCGCCGGCCCCGTAATTGCTGCACGAAGACGAAAAGACAAAGCGTCTAATGCCGACACTCTTTGCCAACTCGGCCAAACGAACAGAGGCCTTGTGATTGATCTCGAAAGTCAACTCCGGATTCAGGTTGCCCAACGGATCATTCGAGAGGCCCGCCAGGTGCGCAATCGCGTCGAATCCCTCCAAATCGGAGCTATCAACATCACGAATGTCCTTCACTATGCACGGAACATCGTCAAGTGCCCCTCCAAATGTGCACAGTCTGTAAAGGTCGCTGTCAAGACCAACCACGTCGTGGCCCTTGGACACCAACATCGGTGCCAGAACAGCCCCAATATATCCTCGCGATCCTGTAACCAAAACCCTCATAATGCGACTCCTGTTCTCTCGGTGGAGGATCTGCCCCTCCGCGGTTTTATTCCTTCAATCGGCGCCCGGTGCTCGTCTTTGCTGTTCCAGGTCTTCCAGGGCGGCCTTCCTTTTTGCCAGAGTGAATCCAACAATCTCTTGTCGCGCAGCGTATCCATGCATTGCCAAAACGAAGTGTGCCGGTATGCCATCAGTTGGCCGTCCTTGGCGAGCCGCTCCAACGGCTCTTTCTCCCACTGGGTCGTGTCACCATCGATGTAGTCGAATACACCTGGCTCCAACACAAAAAATGCACCGTTTATCCATCCCTCTTTCGTCTGTAGTTTTTCGGAAAACTCAGCGACTCTGTCACCATCAAGCTCCAGATGACCGAAACGGGCGGGCGGCCTGACAGCTGTCATCGTTGCCAGCTTGCCGTGTGAACTGTGGAACTCGAGTAGCTCACGCAAATTGACATCGGAAACACCGTCTCCCCAGGTAAGCATAAACGTCCCATCCCCCAAGTAGGGCGCGAGGCGTTTGATGCGTCCCCCAGTGAGTGTGTCTCTGCCCGTCTCTATGAGCTCCACAGTCCAATCCGCTTTGTAGCCGTCATGAATTCTCACATCGCCATTTTTCAAGTTGACCGTCAGATTGCTGTACAACTGACAGTAGTCAACCATATACTTCTTGATGTACTCGCCCTTGTAACCAAGAGCAATCACGAAGTCCCTGAACCCGTAGTGGGCGTAGTGCATCATGATGTGCCACAGGATGGGATAGCCTCCAATTTCCACCATAGGTTTGGGTTTTGTCTCGGTTTCTTCCGCAAGTCGTGCTCCTAAACCTCCTGCAAGAATCCCTACTTTCAACTTTTCCGAACCCTCCATAATCCTTTCTCCTTTCATATATCCTGCTCGAGTTTCTCTACTGCCGCATGATCCAGACTCCTTTTGTGTTTCCTCACTCAACTCGCCCTCTTCAGCATAACCCACTCTCCTCCTGCAAACACTCTTTCAACTTGCCTACTCACAAACCGACCGTACATCTTATCAGTTGCCGCTTCTGCCTGCACCGCTCTGTCTTCCGAGCCGCAGAACCTTACGTTCGCACTGACCACCTGCCATACACCCACCAGTATTGCCATCCATGTGCGTTAGATTGGAGTCCACCCACTCTGTTTCTTTTTGGCAACCAAGTGTCAACACAATTTACGCAGAGCGCCTATATTACCGGAATCCATCTTCCGATGCCAGAGCCTCGCTGCAATTCTGACACACATTTTTTTGACTTTATTTCGATTCCTGCTGCCCGATGGCCCGACCTGCCCGGGACGCCCGGAAAGAGTTGGCTTGCATGCCATCATTCCAACGCCTGGGCACGCTCAGATCGCACAGATACGGCACCGGCAGACGAGATGTCGCCGCCAAATAGGCCGGATTCAAGAATGAACTCCGCTAGCCCCTCACCCACGATCCGGCAGCCCAATGGCGTAAAATGCCCGTGGGATTTCTCCCAGTAGAGCTTTTCACCTTTGTATTGTGCGAACCGCTCTATTGGGCTGAATACGTGAAATGAGTCACGCCACGGGCCCTCGTGATCGGGAAACGTCGGCTCAAACTCCGTGCGACTTCTTCTCTTTGGGACATCCAGAATCACAAAGCCCGCGTCGTTTGAGGAACACTCTTGCTGGATCTGCCGCAAAAGGGCAACAGCCAGCTCGCTACGATACGATAC
>CP070675.1:1404066-1406959 GCA_020352215.1 Phycisphaerales bacterium | reverse complement strand
TGTCAAGGTCCGCCCGGGGGTCAACGATTGCTTCTGCCAGATATTTTCCGAAGCGCGTGTAATTCTGCTCAAAACCGCTTTTGGTCGCAGTTATCACAACTCGCCCGGGTGAAGACAACTTGGTGAGAAAAGGGGCGCTTGAGGAGGCCGAGTTGATTACGGCCGTCGGTCTGAGGATCGGTTTGAGCCACTCAGCGAGGTCGTCCGCTGAGATGTCGGAGCCCCGGAGGTTGAACTTGGCTGTTCTACCATCGAATGTTCCGTGACCGATTAGGACCAGCCACAAAGGCGTGTCGGTTTGTTTGGATTCGTCGGATAGAACTGCTTGAAGCTTTGCGCGACCGGATTGAGCTGCGAGATTATCCAGGCCAATTCCGACAAATTTTGCCTCGCCTTGCGAGCAGGCTTCTTCCCAGAGATCCGCCCATTGTGCGAATTGCTCGTCATACTGTTCCGTGCCGCCGGCGCCGACCACTACAATAACCGTTTGGCTTTGGGGGGCCTGCGGCCGTGGGGTGGATGTCGGCTGAGACGTTGTGCCAAGCGCCGATAGCAACGCCGCCGTGCCAAGCAGTAGCCTCGCTAATCGTCTCACGGCATCCCCTTCCATCGGCGAAGCGCCCATTCGCCGCCAAAGCAGATCAAAATGAACAGAAACACAGCAGGCAATACGCCCGGCAAATCCCAGAGCGGCTTGACCCAGGCTGTGGTGACCGGCACGTTGCGATGCGGCAAACTGCGAGCAAAGTCATCCAATTCATTGATTTCGATGAGTTGACCTGAAGTCTGTCGAGCAATTTTTTCGAGCAGCGGCCGATTGGCTTGTATGGACCGGAACTCTCGAGCTTCAAGGTCGACGGCCCATCCGGTCTCTGCGGTGCCGAGTTGGATCGCTTCTGCATTGGCCACAGAGGCGCGGGCATAGTACCCGCCGCTCAGGCGAGGGATGTATGTGGCCTCGAACAGGCCGGCTTCGGTTAGGATCGGCTCGGCTGTCAGCCGAACCTCCTTGCCTTCGGGATCACGAACTTTTACTGCAACCGAAACACCGTCCATTGGCTCGAAATCCTTGTTGTGGGCGCGGACTTTCAGCACCACCGGCTGATTTGGCTGGCCGCCTCTAAGTGCGGGGCGAAGCGATATCCTCTCGGGTACGTCCGCAACCAGCCAGCGCAGCGTTTGCCTCCAGAATTTGCTCATATCATCGTGCATTTCGGATTGCTTCAGACCCCAACGCCATATATCGCCGACGGTCAGCGCGGCCGTGCGGCCCTTACCGAATCGCTGCACAACCAGAGCGGGGAAAAGTCGCGTTTGCTCGTCGCCAACTGTGGCCACCACCGTGGCGCCGGCCTTGACGGCTCGCACGCGGTTGAATACACGAAACTCGGGCATATTTAAGAGACGCTGCTTTTCGGCCTGCTCGTCGTCGCGCAATCTGGCCCAGGGCTGCAACCAGCCCTGGCGGGTCAGATTCAGGCGGATTTGACTTGCCGGTTGTTCTTTCGCCAGGCGATCCAGATGGACCGGGAGGATCCGACCAATGGGTGTATGCTGGAAATTGCCCTTTTGGAAAGACTCCTTGCCCCCGAGCATGAAGAAGCCACCGCCACGCTCGGAGACGAAGCGCCGAAGTAGATCCATTTGATCGGCGCTGAAGAACTCCGCTTCCACATCATCCAAAATGACAGCATGGTAACCGAACAGCTCCTGTTTAGTCTTGGGAAATCCGTCGCGAAGCTCGACGTCGTCACGCGTGTTCAGCCGGACAAGAACCGGCTGATCGTACTGTTCGGTCTGCTCCTCATCGGTGCCGTCAAATCCGCGATACAGCGGATTGCTCGATTCGCCCGTGCGGCCCCTCCAATCATATTTAGGCTCGCGCCTTGCAACTTGGAGCAGCCCGACGAGCTGGACGTGCGGATCTTCGCTGATTGCCCGCCTGAGGAATTTGTACTCCCAGTTCGGTCTGCCGGTCACATAGAGGATGCGGTAGGGGCCCTCGCCACGATCCACGACAATTGTGCGACTGTTATTGGCCAACGTAGCCTCCGAAGACGGCGACGACTGAGTGGGCGATTGATCCTTGAGCATCTCGGCGACCTTCAGATTGTAGAACAAAACGCCGGTTCTCTCCGGGCGCACGCGAAAGCGAAACACTTGTCTAACATCGTTGCCTGAGACTGTCCACTGCCTGCGTTCGAGAAGGTTATTTGCATCTTCGATCAAATCAATCGCCACGGTCTTCCCGGCATAGCCGGAGACCTCGACATCGGCCTGGATCATCACCGGGGCGTCTTCGAATGACGTTTGGGTAACAGAGACGTTTGTCAAAGAAATGTCCTTCTGCCGGCGGCCCCGGCCGATCAAGACGGGGTATACCGCCGGGACACCCGACAGGTCATAGGAGTGCTCGGCCATATCCGTCGCGTTGCCGTCGGTCATCAGGAGCACGCCGGCCAACGGTCTGTTGCGGTACCGCCCGGCAATTGTCCGCAAGGTCGTGCCGATTGCCGAAGCCTTCCCGTCAAAGGCCAGTTCGGAAAAGTCCGCTGTTCGGCGAAGCTTAGAATCAAAGATATACTGGCGAATCTGAAAATTATCGGCCAGCGTACCGAGCCAGTTGTTCTTTTCCGTTTGCAGAACGGCCCGCAGTATTTCGCCCCGGTTCTTGCTTGAGCCGGCGTCGCGGATGTTCATGCCGCTGCTGTTGTCTGCGATAACGACAAACAAGTTAGCACCGGTTTTGGCGCGCCTGCCGTTCCAAAGCGGCTCAAGCAGACACAACGCAAGCAGTATCAGGCCCAAGACTTTGAGACAAAAAGCGATTATCCGGGCAGCGCTGATTCGAGGTGCGCTACGGTAGGACCAGAACAACAGCACCATCGCTGCG
>CP070675.1:1401062-1403966 GCA_020352215.1 Phycisphaerales bacterium | reverse complement strand
TTCTTCCACCGCCCATCGTCCTGGCGGCAGTACAAATTCCCCCAATCCCAGCTTTGCATTGGGTCGTGGCCCGGTATGTACAGCCGGCCGCCGTGCGTGCAGTACGCATCTATCTGCTCGTCTCGGACGGTGCCCTCTCTGACGAAGCCCTCTCTCTTGGGATCGTAACAAATAATCGGAACCGGTCCCGCGTTCGGCACAGGCCCCCCATCGCTGCTGTTGCCGGCGCCCAGATAAATCCGTCCATCATATACGTGCATGTCCCATATATTTCTTGCATAGGTCCATTCACCGGGACGGTACTTCTGCTGCGTTAGAAGCCGGTACAGTCTTCTCAGCCGTGAGCCTCTCATCTCCGAGAATGGATTACCAATGTTCTCAACATGCTCCGTTACATCATTCCCCGCCCCGGCCACACGCCCCCACCCCCGGCCGATCCCAATACACCCCAAGGCCGCGCCCGCGCAGACGAAAACAGCCAACCGACGCTGACTGAACACTGGTGTTTTGACATCAAGAGTCACGCGGCTCCTCTTCTCCAAGCTGACCAAAATACTCTCGTCGGGGCGAATCTGGAAAGGCGTCCTCGTACCTTTCGCCGAATATTTCCCAGAAAGTCGCAGCTTCGAGTATTTCCCACCAGGGAAGACTGAATTTCTCGATCTCAGCCTCATTCAAACGGGGGAACACGATCCGCACAGACAACCCCTCGCCCGACCGCTCCGAAGGCTGGGTGTAATGAAAAGGTGTCGTGATGATGGTCCGAAGATGCTTGACTAAGTCCAACTCCAGCCAGTCGCAGAGGTGTGGGTACTCTCGGGCAACATCGCCGGGCAAGGCTTCGCTTTCCAGCACATCTTCGATCATGAGCCCGAAGCTCAGAACGAGTGGCTCGTCCGCGTGTTCGGATCTCTCAACCTGAGCAACGAAGTCGCGCACCTCTTGCACTGTTAGGTGCTTGTTTTCGATCGCGGCGCTGCGAGAATCCAGGAGGCGCCCTGTGCCGCGCCTTCGGCTCAATTCGTCAAGTTCCTCGCGCACCTTGGGAAGACGTCGCGGAACAGCCTCGAGCAGCGGAAGCATCATCTTCTTCGGGAGGATGTGGCTCCCCTTGGCGAGGTTGCATTGGCGAAAGTGGGCTGGTACCCGATTAGTGAAATCATTGATCTGGAAGCCCGGGAAATTATCATCAATCCCGTACTCCTGGCGCAAGCGCCTGAGTTCTAGCGGATCCTCGCTGAGCCTTTCGGGAAGAATGTGATCGACGGTCATGTCCTGAAAGTCAAGTGGTTTCTCACAATAGAAACATCGTCCGTCGTAGGCTTGCCAGAGAGCATACCGCTCGCAATATGAAAATCGGTGCTTGGTCATCGCTGATCCTGTCCTCCGGGCCATTATCCTCCCTCGCCATTATCTATCTCCTGTGGCGGGTCCTTAATAGGTGGCTCTCCCTATAGTTCTACTATCCCAAATCACATATTGGAAGGGAGCTCCTACCCGAAGCAGATTTGTAGGATCGCCACTCCTATTGGAATAACAAACGATAGACCGAATTCGAGCAATACCTTAAGGTCAAACGGATAGTCTTTTATCTCGAGCAACTTGGAATATGTAAAGTAGTAATGCATTGCAATTTCAATTCCCTTCTTCATGTTTAGTTCTTCTTGTGTTCTGAATTCAGAAATCAAGCTATCCAATTCCTGTCGAGCTTGAAGGATGAGCTCCTCTTTGTGGGGGTCCACAAAGTTCTTTACCTGGAATATGGGTAGCAGAAATGCTGCGAACATGGTCATCAGAAACAGACCTACTAAGACGTACACCGCGAGATTTAGGTAATAGCTATCGCTTCCTGCGCCATCAATGATCTCGATAGCCAGGGGACCGACTAAGGCTCCGGAGGAAAAGTAGAATGCGATTTTTACGCTGAATCTGCCAAAGTCAGCAATCCCACCAAATCTATCAGGGTGGTATGGAGTGAAGACAATGTCGGAATCCAACATGTTCTTTATTGTACCCAACAATACACGGATAGCGTGGAAGCCAATGGAGGTGACAAAGAACATGACAAAGAATGTAGTCGCAGCCCACAGTTTTATCGGGTCTGGGGCATCATCGTAGGTGGAACACAGGATAACCATCGTAACACTAACAGCCCAGGGGATCCCGAAGAGCATGTACTTTGGTGACTGAATGCGAAGAATCTCCCGTGTGCGAAGACGTTCCCACTCATCATGACTCCGAAAGATGTGTTGGTGAGTCAAGAAGAACCGATTTATGACGTAAAATGCATTTTGAATGAGAAGAGGCCCGATGGCGACCCATATTAGTGCAATAGATATCCCCCTGGTGAACACGTTGTACTGATACGTGAGGCTCAAAAGAAGGCCTGATATCATTACCGGGGCATAGATCATTAGCACTGACGCCAGTAACTTTGAGTGAACTCGGTCTGAGAGATAATTCTGATATCTCAAGACCCTGAGATTGGCCTGATTAGTATACTCTTCCTCTAACATATGTTCCCCTCACCGTTCTGCTACACCCCTCTTCTGTGGACGCGCTCCCATTAGAGCATCGACAGGGGGCTGTCGACGTTGTTCTTCAGCTAGGTGGACCAGAACTGAGTATCACTTAGTGTCCGTGCGGCCCACCGGCTGCTCGTGGCTGGCATCTCGCATAGCCCCTTTTCCATTGACCGCGTTGGCCGATAGACCATGACACGTGGCTTCCGGCCGAATCAAAGGTGCAAAATTCCGCTGTTGTACGCTCTATTATGACGCGAAGCGGGGCGAAGGCAAGGAAAAAGGCAAGAAAAGTGCACAAGAGCACAAGGGAACAAGGGCACAAGAGCATAGGGCAGAGGGCAGAAAAGCAGAAGGGAGGAGCCTGGGGACGGGAGACAGT
>CP070675.1:1398050-1400962 GCA_020352215.1 Phycisphaerales bacterium | reverse complement strand
AATACCGAGATTGTCGTAATCGGAACGGAGCCAAAGACAATTGAGCTCAGTGCCGGCCTGTCAAAGGAGGCCAAGCAGAGCATTCCTGAACTAATGAGGCTTGCATTCGAAGAGATAACTGCGCCATCGCACTGTCGACGGCAAGAGGCATCCGAGCGGCCCCGTTGCGGGCCCCGTCGTGACAGATTTTGTGGACGTGCGGGCTCTAATGCAAATTAGAATTGAGGTGGATACGATATGAACACTCCACGCATACTGATTATTGATGACGATCCGGAGTTCGTCGAAATGACGAAGGCCGTGCTCGAGACAAAGGAGTACGGGGTCGACTGCGCCTATGACGCTGATGAGGGATTCGCGAGGCTGGAAGAAGAGGTCCCTGATGTTATTATCCTCGACATAATGATGGGAAAAGGGGCCGAGGGATTCATCTTTGCCAGACGGATGAGGAAGGATCCCCGTTTTGCCGAGATACCCATTCTGATGCTGACCTCTATGCGGGAACAGACAGGGTTTGACTTTCCCGGTGAACGAATACACACTAAATTCTTGCCCGTTGACGAGTACGTGGAAAAACCTATCGAACCTCTGACCTTGCTTGAGAAGGTTGACCGGCTTGCCAAGAAGAACGTCGGTTGATCGTACGAGTTCATGGCCAGCACTTGAAGGCACGCAGCTTGTTGCGAAGCCTCTTGAGGTCACAATGAATGAACGTGAAAGAGTACTGGCACGGCTAAAGCACTTCTTGTGGCGGCTACTCCTGCGGTCCGAATATCACCTCAAGCCGACCCAAGACAGTGGGCCATGCAGCCGGGCTGCCCCTGCCTGCACCACAGGAAGCGATGCGGCATGGTGCTCAGTTGGGTCCGACGTAAGAGGGGGCAAGGCAAAAGAACCAAGCTCAAGATTGTATGCTGCAGAAGTTTAGAGATCTGGCACAGGAGAAAGAAATTGAGCATAGAAACCGTCATTCTAGTAGTGTTAGGGGGATTTCTTTGTGAATTTGTCGACGCCTCCATGGGGATGATGTACGGGACAATTCTCTCGCCGGTTCTTATTATTGCGGGGTTTGAACCGGTACTGATAGTGCCATCAATTTTGTTTTCTCAAGCCCTGGGAGGATTCACAGCAAGCATATTTCACCACCAGCTCAAGAATGTCAATCTCGCACCCACAACCCTAAATCCGAAAGTTGTTGCAAGAAAACTGTCCGAACTGGGTTGTGTCGAGTCTTTCAAGAGAGGGACGACCAAAGATCTTAAAGTCTCGTTTTGCGTATCGAGTTTGGGGATCGCGGCCACTATTGGCGCTGCGCTAATAGCTGTTAGTATCCCCAAAACACTTCTAAGGACTTATATCGGAATACTGGTGCTGGTCATGGGCATTATTCTGCTCTCGGGCTCTGAGTTTAGGTTTTCTTGGAAGAAAATGGTGGCAGTAGGCGTGCTCAGCGCATTCAACAAAGGGATATCTGGCGGTGGCTTCGGCCCTGTTGTCACAAGTGGTCAAATCATAGCCGGGAGAGACGGCAAAAGTGCAATAGGGGCTACCACCTTTGCTGAAGCTCCAATCTGCATCTTTGGATTCTTAACCTTCTTGATAACAAAAGGGATATCTGATTGGAACCTATTAATCCTTTTGAGCATAGGAGCCTTACTGGGAGCTCCTCTTGGAGCTCTGTTAACGTCCAAGCTAAAATCCGAGAAGAGACTCAGACTTGTGTTGGCAATTTTGACCTTGGTCTTGGGGACATGGACGCTGAGCAGAACCTGGATGTTATGAGCGAAAGAAAACCCGAGTCATCATTGACCATATCAATAATTTTTCGACGTTGGATGAATTGATGTAACGGTGCTGGGTTCTTGATTACAAGAGAGTGGAGGATAACATTCGTGGAGCTGACTCGAGAGCAGAAAAGCCAAATAGAGGACATCATAGCTGGAATGGATTGTCCGAAGTACTTTGTGTGTTATAGGTCCCGTCTTGAGAAGATTTGTGAGGTAGAGGCCGTTGGAGCCATTGAGCTCATCTGGTGTTTAGATCAGAATCGACGACTCTGCAGATTTGGGCTTCCTTTCGGCTGCGGAACTCTCTGCAAGTGCCAACTTCGACATTACATAAACCGAACTTTCGGCATTTAACAAGACCAATTTCAATCAGACACTTTCATAGAGGACAATGAAATGCGGCGTGTTGGGGAACTCGAGAACACCAACTCACCGATCGACTGAGATGACCGCTGAGACAGCAAAGCAAATGTTTGTCGACTGCCAGAACTATCAAGCGCCAATTCGGATATGCAACGAGAGGGCGGGATGTGAACACTGTAACCAGGGGCCCGCTGAGACATTCCTGGTACATTGAGAAGTCTCTTTGGATTAGAGGAATGAGGAGGCAAGTGCGTTGTTGACGCCAGAAGAGGTGCCGAGAAATGACTGTCCTGGAATCTGACTGGAAAGAAAAACACAAGCGCAAAGTCGGCACGGTCACTTCAGCAATAAAGCTAATCAAGTCTGGCAACGCTATATTCATAGGGACGGATTGCGGGTGGAAATTGGCTTTGTTTTTTCCGAGCCCCGGGGGCGGGTCTATTTTCGTACGCCTTTGGCGCAAAAGGGTTTGCGCTCATTTAAGTTTCCGGGAAATTGGCTTTGTTCTTTCAAATCGTGCTCCTTTAAAGGTGCTGGTTTGGGATTCGTAGCTTGGCATCTCGGCCTTGCGGCCGAAGGCCGGCGATTGGCCCATTCGGCTACGCTCAGGACATGCTTTGAATTGGCTTTGTTTTTCGGGCCTCCAAAGGCCCCTTTATTTCCATAATCCTTTGCCAAAGAAAGCCTTGCGCTCGTTCGGGTCGGCACAAATTGGCTTTGTTTTGCAGGATTGGCCTCAGCACCTTGCGGCGAGCTCCTATC
>CP070675.1:1395026-1397950 GCA_020352215.1 Phycisphaerales bacterium | reverse complement strand
GCGGAGATGACATTTGGGACAGGCACTTGTCTGCTGCAAGTGCCACAGGCGACAGGCAAGTATCTGTCCCTGATTTACAGGCCCACCGTTTCATTCTTGGGGCTCAGGGCTGCCAACATTCACGGGCCGCAGCCGCACGATGGCTCCCCACGACCAGACGTGATCGGTGACCTTGAGCATCAGATGATTCGTGCCTTTCTTGAGGGTGACGGCGACCTTGTCCGGTTCGTCCGGTATTGCTCGCCCGATATTGATCGTATGAACGAGCTCTCCGTTGAGCCAGGCCTTGACTCCATCGTCAGAATAAATCTCAAGGCGAGCAGGTCTTTCCTCAGCGGAGACAATCTGCGTGCGCAGATAACCGACCATTTTGTCACCGCCATACAGAGCGTTGTCCAAATTGAGGTACGCGGGGTGCTGGCCGAGTGGCTCTATCGGCATTGGCTGCCAGGGCACGTCGGTACCGGGCAGTTCCGGGCCAAACGGGATGTCAAACAGTTCCGTATGCTCCCTGTCTTTCAGCGTGTACGGGCCGGCAACCTCCCAGTCGGTGAGATAATCTCTGGCCTTGGCAGCTTCAATATCCTCCGCACTTGCCCTGTCTTGCGGACTCTTTCGGCGGGACCTGGTCTCGTAAGCATACCATTTGCCGTCTTCGTAGATGCATATTTGTGTATACTCGCAAATCAACGACCCTTTTCTGGACAGATAGATCGGGTGAATATATCCATCCCCGGGATTGCGTGGGAGTTCTGGGATGCCGAGGACGTCAACAGTGTCGGCCCACCGGCTTATTCCTTCGAAACGTTGCTCTACATCCTGGGCAGGTGCCAGGTACACCGCATCCAGATAGCGATCCAGGTCTTTTTGTATGACGGCGCCGAACGCTGTCAGCAAGGCCGACAGAGGTGTGCTTTGGTCCTGGAACTGTTTGCCTGCAAATATCTGCGTCAACTCTCGTCGATATGTCTCGGCGGCTTGTCTGTCACGGGGGTCTCGCAAGCCGTGATACTCGTCGGGGATGTCGGCAAGGCTGGTGCCGTCGTGCTCCGGCCACAGAAGAGAAATCATACACCAACCATCGGCATATTTGCCCGTATAGTTCCTTATCGTTACGGCCAGCTTGTCACCAACACAGTCGGTCGCAATAATCGGCCGATTCGAGTCGATAAGTATGGCGGACTTGGGCAGAATGAGGCGAAAGTAGTTCAGGCAGTTTGGTATGTTGTTGACCGTTCTGAAATACCAGAGGGGCCCTTCTTTCCAATAGGCCGGCGCGCCCCCGGGAATTAGGGGTATATCCTCGAGGTTGGCCACGCCGATCACCCTAACAAGCTCGCCCGGCTGGACCGGCTCATTGAGGTGGACGGTATAGCGCGCGCTGCTTTCGTCGAGGAGCTTGACGTCAACGCGGCACAGGTTGCCGTTCAAGTCATATACTTGAAAGTCCCCGATTATCGACGAAGGACCGATCGTCATGCTATCCATCGCCTGTGGTGCGGTGTTAGGAAACTCGAAATACAGGGCGCCGACTACGCGATCCACGTCTGCAGTGCCCACCATAATGAAGGCCGAATCGATCTTCAGATCGCTGCGTTTCTTCTCTTGCTCTATCAGCTCGTGCAATTGCATGGCATCGTAAACGAGGGGATTGTCCACGGTGACCGTTGGACTTTTGTCGGCGGCGAGCACGGCTCTGCGACCGGCATCAATTGTGACGGTCTGGTCTGCGGTTTGGGCTACTACCGTTCCCTTCTTGACGCTTATTTGCGTTTTCTGTGCAAGAAGGATTACTGGGGCCATCAGTAGAACGACGGCGCATGGTTTCAGTGAATTCGTTTTCATTACTTGTCTCCTTTGATGCCTCTCGACTATAGCGAAGGGGCAGTGTTCTTGGTTCATTCGACGGTTACGGTGAATTCTGTTCCCAGTGCCTCCGCGCGGCCGTTCGGAGTGTAAATGAAGAATGGTCCGTGCCGGCTTTCTAATGCGGCGGTGCACTCGCCGTGTTCGAGGAAGAACTGGGTCTCGCCGTTATACGACCGCAAAACCAGCATGCTGTTCTGATTCACTTCGATCGTGGATTCGTCTTCCAATTCCAGGACAAAACCTGAGTTGGCCGTTGAGTGAAACGTGTCACCCAGATGGATGTCGGAGTGACTCTGCATAATGCGCCACACGTCGGCACCCTGGTGCTTCACAAGCACAGTGCCTTCAATCTGAGTGACTTTCATCGGCACCTTTGCTGTTGTGGCTGTAGTCCGTCTCGCAGTGGTGACTCTGGCCAGACCAAATCCTAATAGTAAACCTATTGCCAGCAGAATACTTGCAGCGACAGCCATCCGCCTGCCAAACAACGGGAGTTGAACTGGTTTGATTGTTCTCGGTGTTATTTGCGACAGGATGGTCCGCGAGGCCTGCTCAGCAGACGTCTGAGAGGAAAATGCCTGCTTTACTATTTCCTGAATCTGGGCGCAACGAGCGAGCTCTTTACGGCAGAGCTGGCATTGTTCTGTGTGATTCTTCAAGGCGGCAGACTGTTCGTCGTTGATTGTTCCATCGAGGCGCTTTTCTATAAGGTCTTTGTATTTTTCGCAGCTCATAGTTATTTGACCTCCTCTAAAAGCGGGGCAAGGTCTTTGCGTAATATTGTATATGCACGGTGCAGCCAGACTCGTACTGTGCCGTGGCGTTTGCCTAATCGTTTCGCGATCTGTACAGCCGAAAGTCCGGCCACAAACCGCATTATGATTACCTTCTGAAACTTCTCAGGCAGTCTGCTCACAGTCTGCCTGACGAAATTGGTCTGTTCATTGGTGAGGCCTGGATTCCCATTTGGCGCAACGGCCGGAGCTACGGCCTCAAGGCTATCGACTTCGCAGCTCGAGACGGTCTTACTGCGAGCGTATTTGCGAAGCAGGTTC
>CP070675.1:1391982-1394926 GCA_020352215.1 Phycisphaerales bacterium | reverse complement strand
CCTCGCTTTTTCTCCGCTTCAGGAGCGGGTGATGGGAGTCGAACCCACATGAGAAGCTTGGAAGGCTGGGGCTTTGCCGGTAAGCTACACCCGCAACAATCGGCCATAATGTTGGCCGCAGTTCCACATCTGGTCTTCACGTCGCGTGCACTTGCGGTTGGTTATCAGGTCCGCCACGGGGCGCGCATTGCGCGGAAAAGCAGGCGGTTAGCAGCCCCTGCTTCCGCAGGGGCAAGCCTGTCGGCGCGAAAGCGGGGATCGTCGAGAAACTGTTCCCTGGCCGGGTCCCACTTCAGGGACCGCCCCAGCTTGTGCGCGATGATGGTCAGATGTCCGAGTGACGCCGAGCGATGCCCGATCTCCTCGTTGCAGCTCGGCCGGCGCCGCGTCCGAATACAGTCGAAGAAGTTATCGTGATGGTTGTTGGCCCCGATGTTCACCTGGCGAGTCCGCAGCTTCATCTCGTCGAATATCTCCTCAGGGCCGCCCTCAACCGGTCCTCCGGTTGACATCGACGTGACCCAGCCCCGCTCTCCGACGAAGACGCCGCCGAAGTTCCCCGCCAATCGCGCCTCTGCAGGCACGGCCTTGTAGAGGTCCTTGACCATACCCCAATGTTCGACCAGGTGAAGGAGCGTGCCGTTGGCGTACCTGCAGGTGAGCGTCGGGTACTGCCCGGCGCTCGGATGGATGATCTCGACCGGTCCGCTCTCCTCGACGCCCAGCGCATACTGAATCACGTCCGCGCTATGAGAATGGTGCCATGTCACGGAGGCGGCGCCGAAATCCTCCTCGAATGCCCAGGGCACGACACCGGGCGACGGATTGAGGTGGTAGGCGCGGTTGTAGGGGTGCCAAAGCGCCGGGCCCACCCACAGGTCCCAGTCCAGGCCATCGGGAACCGGTTCTTCGGGCAGGGCGAAGTCGAGCGGGCGGTAGGAATGCTGGGAGTTCGCGACGTCCATTAGATGGCGACAGGCCTCGAAGCGGGGCGCTCCGAAGAAGCCGCCGAGCTTGGTCCACAGCGTGAAAGCCGATTTGACCTTGCCGAGTCCGCCTGCCCGCACGAACTCGCAGACCCTGCGCACCGTCGGGATGGAACGATACTGGGTTCCGGTCTGGAAGATTCGGCCGTATCGCTGCACCACACAGGCGAGCCGGCGCCCCTGCTGAACTGTTATGGAGATGGGCTTCTCACAGTAGACGTCCTTGCCCGCCTTGGCCGCGTCAATCGCCTGCAGAGTGTGCCAGTGGTCCGGCGTGGCGATCACAACCGCATCGATGTCCGGTCGGGCCAGCAGGTCCCGGTAGTCGTTGTATGCCGCGCAACCACTATACGCACCGTCGGACCGGCCGGCGGCGTACGTCTCCTCCACGCGGCGCTTGCCGTCCTCGCACCGCGTGCGATCCACATCGCAGACGGCCAAGACCTGCAGGTCTCGGTCGCCGGCCAACCGGCGCAGATGTCCCCTGCCCATGCATCCGTGGCCGATCAGCCCCATCGTGATCCGTTCGCTCGGCGGCGACTGCCCGTCCGCTCCCCGCGCCGAGGAGGGAATGATCCAGGGCACCGTGACGATCCCTGAAATCGCAGCCGTGTGACGCAGGAACTGCCGCCGCGTGATCCGGCGAGTATCTGCTACGCTGTAATTAGCCGTTCGTGTCATCGCTCACCTCGCTCTGCAACTCGTAGGCTCACCTCGTTGAAGAACTCAATGCATCTGGCTATCTCAGGCATCGACTCAAACCAGTTGTACGAGTATTCGAGGCCGAACATGGTGGGCCTGATACCGAGACGGTGGATTTCACCGATGAACTGTGCGGTCCTGCCCGCGCCGGTCCCCCAAGGGACATCGTGACCCTCTGGGCCGAGCTCATGCAGGTCATGCATCTGCACGGTAATCAAGCGATCCTTGAGCGTGTTCACCGCCTTGATGGGATCGATGCCGGAGCGCATCCAATAGCCGAGGTCACCGCACGCTCCGATCCGCTTGCTGCGGCCCTCACATACTTTGAGGACTCCTTCGGGGTCCCAGTACCGTGGCGAGCCTTTCCGGTCATGGTTGTGGATGGCCACGTTGATTTCATATTTGTCGCAGAACTTCTCGATCGTATCCAGTGCCTCCTGGGCCGGTTCGGACATGAAGGTTTCGATGCCGATCTTTCGCCCAAACTCGAAGACCTTGCGGCAGCCGGCTTCGTCACCCGGAATGTCGTGAATGTAGTATGTCAGCAGGCGAACGCCGTGCGAATCCAATTTCAGCCGGATTTGTCTCAGCTCGTCGTCGGTCAGTTGGTCGTCGAAGTTCTTGGGAATCTCCTTGCTGACCTTCTGAAAGCTCAGGCCGCCCATGTATGGCAGGCCGAGCCGGGCGGTTCGATCGATCGCCTCAAAGAGCGTATACTTGTGAAAGGTATAGGCCTCGATACCGAGGCGCCAGCCGAGCTTCTCCTGTGCGCGGATGGCCGGGGTCAGTTTGGAGCTCGGCGTTGTGGGCGCCGGCAGATCACCCAACGCAAATTGAGTGGCCGCGAGATAGAACTGCAGCATCTTCGGGTCCCAGAAGACATAGGGGTTGTGGGCGATCGTGCAGTAGAAGACACGTCCGCGCCCGTATTGCCGCACCCATGCCAATGCGTAGTCGTTGTCCTCGCGGACACAGTTGCCGCGTGCCAGCCCCTGATTCATGTCGGTCTTCTCGGTATCGATGCTGAGGAGCACGCGGACCCGGTCCCTGGAATAAGGCCCGTGGACGCGGAAGAACTCGTCACGGTAATCGAATCCCTTGCCGCCGAAAGGCTGATTGACAGGATGGTTGGGATCGTCGAGTTTGATGAAGACATGCTCATCGTTGTCGCGGTGGTTCGCGCCACGCGCACCGAGCATTATGCCGAACTCCGGCCAGTCCTCGTGTGCGCCGGGCCAGCGGGTGAAGGCCACCGA
>CP070675.1:1388922-1391882 GCA_020352215.1 Phycisphaerales bacterium | reverse complement strand
GGATCGGTCATTTCCATGACCATTTTCATGCCATGCTCTTGCGATGTGAGTATCGTATAGTGCGCTTCCAGTTCTCTGGACTCGCCGGTATCCATTTGCGTAGTCGTCGTCGAAGTCATCTGATACATATAGGCGCTGACCTGTTCAACGCGGGTGAGCACGTCCGCCAGGGCGACACGTGGTCCAGTGCCTGTCCACATTACTAAGCCCAGCACAACAGCGATAGCGACAACCGCGGCAATAGCGAGTTTGGCTAATGGACTCTTCATAGTTATTCTCCATCTGTTAGGTACAGTCGTTAGGTTATCCTCGATCTTGCGTCGGGCCCGTTGAACATCCTCGAACACCTGCTCATCGGTATCCGGGTGAACGTTAAGCTCGGCGTCTTCGAACAGTCGTCTTATGTCGTCTGCGGGTTTCATCTTTCTACCTCACTATTTAGCAGTGACCGCAGTCTTTCTATGCCGTATCTATATCGACCCTTGACCGTATTGACGGACGCGCTCTGCAGCATCGCAATTTGGCGAAATGTCATACCCATTTCCATGCGAAAACAAATCACTTCACGCTGTTCGTAGGGCAATTGTCGCAGAGCATGACTCAGACGCGTCAGCCGCTCGCTCAGAACCGCCCAGTGCTCGGGGCCCCGTTCGGCCGACGGCAGCACATCCGCCCCGTCAAGGCTCACCTCGCGATGCCGGCTGTTGTCACGCAAGTGGCTTCGGACCCGGTTGATCAAACTCGTGACTAGATAGCCCTTGAGGCTGCCGATCAGTTTGATACGGTCGGCCGACTGGGCAAATCTTACAAACACGTCGTGAACCATATCCTCAGCCGTATTCGCGTCGCCGACAAGCATCACAGCGAGCTTGAGCAGCCCGACCTTGTACTTGTCGTAGATCTGGCGCAGAGCACCGTCGCGGCCCTGTTTGAACCTGAGAATGAGCAGCTTATCCTGTATCATCGTGCGCGCTCGCATGAAGAACGATCGCTCTTCACCTTATTACACCCCGAAACAGCACATTTGGGTATAGCAGAAGGTGCATTTGGCTGGCATTTTCTTGGTCCGCATGCAGGATGACATCTTACGGCTCGGATTCTCCATGCACTCAGCGTCTCTCACCCGGGAAAGCCGGGTCAAATTCTAATAGGCGGGAAGGGCGGCCCTTGTGTCGGTGAGAAGAGATTTTCGCTGACAGCAGGTTGTTGCGCGCGGTCTTCGCAAGGGAAATGTACGTGGATGGCCACCGATTCCATCTAAGGGCGAAGGCGAGCAGGTACACAACCTCCAGAGGTCTCGCTGATTGGCCGCCCTGCAGGAGAACCCCGTGAATACAGTGTGGCTTGCTTTCAAATTGCCTTCACGCGTGGCCGAATCTCTACCAGGCCGAACGCCGATCCTCGGGGCAACTCGGAGACAGGCAGAAGTCCCTATTGCGCCAAGAAATGAAAGAATCTCAAAATTTTTTGACTTCTCCGGCAGAACACCCCGGGCTGCCAGCACTCGCCATTATCGGGGTTAAGCCGGCGAGGTTGTCGGGTGTGCGCTAAGGAAGCGAAACTGTTAAGATGGAGTTTGGGGGCAGTCAAGAAGACGTGAGAAATTATCATTTTGCTTGTGTGTTTGCCCTTGTTGTACTGCAAGTTGGCGCCGGCCAAGAGAGCGCCAAAAAAAGCTCAAGACAAAGCACGATCTGTGCCGATGCTGTCTCTTGAACGGATAAGAACCGTGACAATTTGGCGTCGCCCCTGTCAGGTAGACGACGAGTATTTCTAGAAACGTCACATTGAATTGGAGACAAAGGGATACACTCGTTCTCGCCGGCGCAGGGGCCTTTTTTTTATGCCCGCACGTGATCCTGAGCCGGCGGTCCTCTTCTTACCCGCCTTATCGCCACACGCCCTTCTCTACTACCTCCCACGCTGCAACAGAGTCTTGCAAAAAAGGCAATCTTCACTATCATAGTGCCAAAACAATGAGCGCAAAGCTGTCTCGGGCCTTGGTCAAAGGCTTTGACAAACCTCTAACAGGAGATTGCGATGGCAAAGAAACATTTACTGACGCGACGAAAATTCTTGAGCAGAACAGCCGCAGCTGCGGGTGCAGTCGTTGCGTTTCCTGCGATTGTCCCCAGTTCGGTATTTGGCGCATACTCTGCGAGCAATCGCATCGTCATGGGGGCTATCGGCGTCGGTTCTCAGGGGACCGGTGACATGCAGGGTTTCTTGGGCAAATCCGAAGTTCAGATGGTGGCCGTCTGTGACGTGGACAAGAACCACCGGGACCGGGCCAAGAAAATAGTGGACGATAGGTACCGCAACAGCGACTGCAGGGCATACCTTGACTTCCGCGAACTGATCGGCCGCGGCGACCTCGACGCTGTACTACTGGCGATGCCCGATCAATGGCACGCCATTCCTGCCATCGCAGCTGCCAGGGCGGGCCTCGACATTCACGGCCAGAAACCGCTCGCTCGCTCAATCCGCGAGGGTCGCGCGATATGCGACGCCGTCCATCGTTATGGCAGAGTCTGGCAAACGGGAAGTCAGCAGCGCTCCGATTACAAGTTCCGCCGGGCGTGCGAGCTGGTCCGCAACGGCCGCATCGGCAAAATCCTCAAAATCGAGGTCGGGCTTCCCACCGGCGGCGCCACGGACGTCAAACCCGTTACAAAAGTACCCGAAGGTCTGGACTGGGACTTCTGGCTTGGTCCGGCACCGTACGTCCCATACCGCGGCGTTGTCCACTGGAACTGGCGATGGATCATGGACTACTCGGGCGGCCAGCTCACCGACTGGGCGGGACATCACATAGACATCGCCCATTGGGCCATGGGCTGGGATCGTACCGGACCTGTGGAGATCAAGGGCAAGGGCAATTATCCGGAGGAAGGGCTTTACAACGTCCCCACGGAATACAAGTTCACCTGCAGATACGCCAACGGAGTAGTCTTGACCGT
>CP070675.1:1385861-1388822 GCA_020352215.1 Phycisphaerales bacterium | reverse complement strand
ACCATTCATGAGCGTCAAAATTGAGGCCCTACTAATCACAGCTTCACTGTTCTCATGCTGGCAAACTTCAAGAGGAAGTAGCTGGCACCAGTTTCGTGCCGATGCCACAAGGAGCGGCTATACATCGGAGCCACTACCCACCAGTCTCTCGCTGCGATGGGTATACAAGCCAACCCATCCCCCTCAACCCGCCTGGCAGGGAGAAGATACACGTATGCCCTTTGACCACGCCTATCACACAATCATTGCCAAGGGCTTAGTCTTTTTCGGCAATTCGGCGGATAACAAAGTATACGCCCTGGACCTTGCCACCGGCAGAGAACAGTGGTCGTTTTTTGCCGACAGTCCAGTCCGTTTTGCTCCTGCTTTCTGGCGAGGTCGGTTGTATGTTTCCAGCGATGATGGGCATCTGTATTGTCTCTGGGCGAAAACTGGAAAGCTCGTTTGGCGTAAGCGTGGAGGACCGGCCGGAGACATGGTACTTGGAAACGGGCGCATGATTTCGCGATGGCCAACGAGAGGTGCCGCTACTCTTGTAGACAATATCGTTTATTTCTGTGCCGGTATCTGGCCTTCAGAAGGAATATATCTCCATGCACTTGAGCCCAAGACAGGCAAGGTTCTCTGGCTGAACGACTCCTCCGGGGACATACTCATGGACCAACCTCATTCTGGAGCCCAGGCCAGGAGCGGAGTCTCGGCTCAGGGCTACATAGCAGCTGCAGGGAATACTCTGCTGGTCCCCACAGGCCGAGCAATACCCGCTGCCTTCAATAGAGACAACGGCACGTTCCGGTACTTTCACCTCCAAAGGTATGGTCAGGTGCGGCCGGGCCCGTCTACCGTCCTTATGAGTGGCTTCATGTTTGGCAGGAATGAGTTGTTTCGCTCCGAAAGTGGCGAATTATTGCTCAAGGGAACGCCCGGCTCAGCAATCGCTGTTTTCCCGAAACATGTAGTCTTTGCTCAGGGAAACGCGATCAGGGGTATTAATCGGTCGCAACTACTTGGACAACAGCAGATCGAAGACTCGGAAGGAAATGTCGAAAAACGAACTGTCCTGAGTTCTCCATCCTGGTCTATTCCCTGCGCAGAACCCGTTGGGGTGTCTCTGATAGGAGCGGGTGAGACGATCGTCGTAGGTACGAAGAATCACAAGGTCATCACTGCGGATGTGGGAGCCAAATCTGTTGTGATGACCGCCGACGTTGATGGTGAGCCATTAGGGCTTGCTGCGGCAGAAGGTTGTCTCATCGTCAGCACAGATCAGGGTACAATCTACTGCTTCGGAAGCAGTAGTACAAATCCCACGGTCGAAATAAGTCCCAAGCTGAAATCATCTGTCTATGGGAGAAACCGGCTGTACACCAGAGCGGCCAAGGAGATTGTCAAGAGAACCGGAATAACTAAGGGATACTGTCTTGATCTTGGCTGTGGTAAGGGCCAGCTTTCCTGTGAACTAGCCGAACTTACGGATCTAAAGATCTATGCTGTTGAATCAGATCCTGTGAAGGCTGCCAAGGCGCGGAAACTGCTCGATGAAGCCGGATTTTATGGCACGCGCGTAACCATCCTGCAGCGAAATCTCGTCGAGACGGAGCTTCCCAATTACTTCGCCAACCTGATTGTATCTGGTGCTTCCATGAAAAAGGGGGCCGATTGTGTACCGCAGAAAGAGATAGATCGTATTCTACGGCCTTATGGCGGGTCAGTATGTCTCGGTCAACTGAGCGAAATGCGTTTGACTATTCGCGGTCCCCTTGAAGGTGCCGGCAGTTGGACACATCAGTATTGCGATCCTGCAAACACCAACTGCTCTATCGATGAATTGGTTAGAGGACCGCTGGGCATGTTGTGGTTCACTGACAATGACTTTGAAATGCCTTCTCGACATGGTCGCGGTCCTGCGCCGCTCTACCACCACGGACGGCTATTCGTCGAAGGTTTGCATGGTCTGCGTGCGATTGACGCATACAACGGACAGGTCCTCTGGGAATTTCGCATCAGGAACATATTGAAACCATATGACCAGGAACACCTCATGGGAACAGCCGGGACCGGCAGCAATTTTTGCGTAACCGCTGAAGGCCTCTACCTGCGCAAAGACGGCAAATGCCTGCAACTGGATCCCGCTACAGGCAGACTTGTGGCCGAGTTTGGTGCCCCGGAGCATCCAGAGAACAAGGAGAGCACTTGGGGGTACATAGCGTGCGAGAGCGACACGTTGTTCGGCACATTGGCCAACACGGAACATATCGTGGAGTATCGCTACGGAAAAAGCGATATGCAAACGCAGTTCACAGAGTCAGTGCTCCTGTTCGCGATGGACGCAGAAACAGGCAAGCTGAAGTGGAGCTACACGCCTCGACATTTTATTCGAAACAACACGATTGCCGTCGGGGCAGGCAAGATCCATTTCATCGACCGACCGCCGGCCTTATCTGATCGTCCGAAGGTCCCCGACACAGACCAAGAAACCGAAATAAAGGAAGATCTTAACGACTATTCACAGCCAACAGGTACACTTCTCGCTCTTGACATGGATAATGGTAAGGTTGCCTGGGAATTGTCCGACAATATTTATGGCACGATGCTGGCTCTGAGTGAGAAGCATGACGTGTTGCTAATGGCCTATCAGGACACACGCTTCAAGCTGGTCTCAGAGGTCGGTGGCAGAATGGCAGCCTTCAGAGCCTCGAATGGAGAACGGCTTTGGGATGTGGAAGCCCACTATGCCTCTCGACCTATACTAAACGATTCGACCATATATGCCCAGCCTGGTGCATGGGATTTGATAAGCGGCCGGAAAAAGGATTTCCGTTTCGAACGCTCCTATGGCTGCGGCATCATTGCAGGTTCAACGCACTTGCTGGCTTTCCGTTCGGCAACTCTTGGGTATAGGGATCTGTTGTCCGACACGGGAACAGTCAACTACGGGGGCATAAGACCTGGTTGCTGGAT
>CP070675.1:1382753-1385761 GCA_020352215.1 Phycisphaerales bacterium | reverse complement strand
GGGACTTGACACCCCAGGCGAAGCGGATCTCTTCCTCGTCGCCGTGGACCATTCCAGTCGGGAAGGGGATGTTGTTCGTTTTCACCCATTCATTGAGCGCGCTCTTGTCAATCTTCAAGACCTGGATTGCGAAAACAACTACATCTTGTGCCTTAAGCTCCTGTGCCCTTGCGCTCAACTGCCGCAGGCAGTTTCGTGAGGGCCGCTGGCTCATGTCGAAGAAGCAGACCAAGATCATCTTGCCTGGTGCCTGTGCGGGGGCAAAATCAATCTTCATACCTCCCAGATCGGGCAGAGGCTTGCCGATCGGCGACGGTGTAGGGGCTGACATTCCAACGACCTGCAACTCCAACTCGCCGAGGTCCAGAGTCTCGTCACTCCGTCCGCCCGGCATCTTCGGGATAGTGAAGACTCGACTTAACTCACCGATTCTCTCACCCCAGCGGCTCCGCGAATTTGGAGGAGGTCCGTAGGCGTAGACATATATGCAGTAGTCTCCGGCGGGAACATCCTCGGCGCGGAATGAGCCGTCCTTATCGAATTCCAAGGCTAAGATTTGATATCGACTATCGGGTGACGAGATCCGCAGACGATGATCCGTGTACTGCCAATCGAATATCTTCTCAATCATATCAGGAATAACAACTTTGCCGACGACAGGACGGCCGGTCCCACCAATTTGGACGCGGGTCGTCCGGCTCGATTTGACTTCGACGCCGATACTGTGGCTGAAACGTCGAGCACGAGCGCCAATGGGTATCGCCCGTGTGACCACTCCCTCACCCGGCAAGACTCTGGTAAGAACAAAGCGTCCATTCTTATCCGTTCGAGTCTCGTAGTCAAATTCCATTCTTGGCCGCTCCTGTTGTCGGTTTGATTCGTGGAGAAAGGCGACAAATCTGTCGGCGCCGGGCTGTGCGCCGATTCGAAGTGTCCCCTCGATGCGTCCCCAAGGCGACACGGTGATAGTCCGCGAGGCCGCGAATTCATGCGGCGTAACCTTGGCGCATCCCCGCTCGCCAAGAACGACGACAACATAAGGTTCGGCTAGGGGTTCAAAACGGAATCTTCCATCTGCATCTGTGTGAAGGATAAGATTATGCTCTGACGAGCGAGAGTCCACCTTGCCGTTTGCGATTCTCAGCCGATGCGTTGCTATCACCACGTCGGCGCCCGACAAAGGCGTGCCGTCAGGAGACAGTACCGTGCCCGTAACGGGGGCGGCTTTGTCTAAGCTGAAGTCAAAGATAACATTACTTTGCGCGATTTCGGTGGGTCTGATGCAATCCGAAACCGCACTTTGGTATCCCTCCGCATCGATACGAATACGATAAGTGAAAATCTCCTGCCTGTATTCCATCTCGTATTGGCCGCCCGTGAATGTTCGGACGCTGTTTTTGTCCCATTGAGGGGCTCGGCCGTCCTCAAAATCAAATCCGTTTGTCACAGTGAATTTGTTTATCGGTTCTCCCGTTTGAACATCAAGCACCGTGCCGCGAACTTTCAACGTCGGGCGCAGTGTAATGCTGTATTTAAGTTCGCCCGCCTTCATTGCATACTTCTCAAGCATCATATGGCCTTGTTTGCCAATGTCGAAGCTGATCTCGTCGGCCGGGGCATCCGTAACCTTGAAGTTTCCCTCCGCATCTGTTTTGGCCTCCAGATGCAACCTCCCCCTATTTCTGCGCCAAGTATCGGCACGAATCGAGGCTCCTTCGATGGGCTTGCCGGCCTGATCGGTGACCTTTCCCTCAATAACCCTGCCCGGCTCCAGACGGATCTCAACGGGCGGCATATCCCCTTTGATCGTGACGACTCTCAGGTCCGGGGCATAGCCCGGGGCCTGTATGGTCCAGGTGGCCGTGCCGGGATTTGTGTTTGACCGGAATTGCCCCCGGGTGTCGGTCTCGGCAAATGGTTTCGTCGAGCGCCACCAATAGTCTTCCGTATCATATATCTTTGCTCCGGCGACGGGATTGCCCTGTTTGTCGCTGACCTTGCCGGCAACTTCAAGCCCTTCTTTCATTACCATCGCAGCACTCAAATCACGCAGTTTCTCGATCGAGGGCTGCCGCGTGATGGGTAGTGGAATATGACCGGGGCGCAAACGATCGCTTAGGTAGCCGGGATGCATCAGGAAGATCCTCAACTCATTCTTATCGATCTCGGCAGGCATCTCATCAAATGTCCATCGTCCCGCTTTGTCCGTCTCGATATCCGTCGAGTGAGCGTTGTGGATCATGACATCTGCGTGGACGTTTTCCGCGGCATCGGGATCGGCTGTCTGATAATGCACGCCCACCGCCACGCCCTCAATCGGCTCACCCAGCTCGTCTCGGACCACACCGCCGATAGTCGTGCTCGGCTCCATCGCGACGGTAAAGGCCTTGGGCAGTTCAGGAGGCGTGGGAATCCCTCTCCACATGATAAACAAAGGGACGAATCCTTCCTTCCGGGGATAGAGCTGGAGCGTTTCTATCTGAAAATCAGGCAGCCTGACCCTGCAGAGACCCTGAGAATCCGTCTTATCATCCCATGATTCGCGCCTCCTGTAATTCTCTCCGGTGATCCTTATTGTCAGAGCAACTTTTGATAGAGGCTCTCTGGTTTGCCGGTGGATCGCATGAAAGTCCATTATCCGTTCGCCGGCGTTGCTCTGGGCAAGACTACCCTGGACTACACGTCCTTCTTGGCCCCAGGCGGTCGACAGACGGACAATAGAGAAAGTCACCACCAAACCCGCCCACAGGAACGTCATTTTCTTTCCGAGCATACTCCTTACCTCTCACTTCATGAGCCGTCTGCTGACTCTTCCCGGGTCTTCTATTTTAGCCGATTCTCCAGGTCCGCGATCTGAATTCCTTCGGAGACGACTACGTGCTTGTCATCTGTCAGGATCAGCCAGGGCAGGGACTTGACACCCCAGGCGAAGCGGATCTCTTCCTCGTCGCCGTGGACCATTCCAGTCGGGAAGGGGATGTTGTTCGTTTTCACCCATTCATTGAGCG
>CP070675.1:1379628-1382653 GCA_020352215.1 Phycisphaerales bacterium | reverse complement strand
TATGAGCTTTTCTGCGCCGAGAAATTCCCCGAAAGCCAGAGTATCGAATATCACTGGACGAACAGCTCTGTGCCGCTTCTGGTCCGGGCGATGGTGCTGGCAGACAAGATGCTGTTCATTGCCGGTGCACCTGATGTGGTCGACGAGGAGCAGGCGTTCGACTACTGGTCCGCCGAGCCCAACGATCCCAACGTGGACCGCGACATACCTGCAAAACTCTACGAGCAGGACGCCGTCCTAAAAGACCAGAGGGGGGCTCTGCTATGGGCGGTTTCCACAGCCGATGGCAAAGACTTGGCTCGGTACGAGCTTGAATCGCTGCCGGTATGGGACGGGATGGCTGCGGCCAACGGTCGGCTTTATCTGTCACTGAGTAGCGGCAAAGTCCAGTGTTTCGCCGGCGGCAACTATCCGCCCGCAGTCGATGCCGGCGCAGATCAGAGCATCTATCCTTTGGCCCCGGCAGTACTCGATGCCACCGTCACAGATGACGGGCTGCCACGGGTCGACCCCTCCGACCCGTGTAGCGCGCCGATCGGGGTGACAGCAAACTGGGCTAAGCTCGAAGGTCCTGGTGAGATTACCTTCGGCGACCCCTGTGCGGTTGATACGACTGCGCTGTTCTCGCAATGGGGCTCATATGCGCTGCGACTGACCGCCTTCGACGGGGCCACACCTTATTACGATGATCTCAATGTCACCGTATTCAGACCCGGCGATCTGGACTTGGATAACGATGTCGACATCATTGACCTGTCCCGGCTGGTCGCTCAATGGCTTTACGAGCAATGCGATGTCTCCAACGACTGGTGCGGTGGAGCCGATCAGACAGCCACCGGAGCGGTCGAACTGGGTGACTACGCGATTACGTCTTCAAACTGGCTGGCAGGCGCCTATCCTGCGGCTCCGGCGGAATTGATGGCGATGCCGGGTGACAGTGTGATTGGGCTGGACTGGGATGACAACGCGGAAGCTGACTTGGCTGGCTATAACGTATATCGCTCATTCGGATCCGGCTCAGGTTACGTTAGGGTCAACGAGTCGTTGCTGACCGACTCCGAATACGAGGACTCCGATGTAAGCAGATTCATAACCTACTACTATCTCGTCACGGCAGAAGATACTTTCGGATACGAATCTGCTTACTCCGATGAAGTCTCCGCCAGCTCAGGCGTGCAACCGGTGATGAAGCTCTTGGCCAGTATCGGCGTGACAGCAGACAGGGCCGATGTCGTCACCTGGAGAGATCAGGCGAAAAGTAACGATGCCGTGCAGGATACGGCGGACGAACGGCCGACTTTGGTCCTTGCGGCGATCAACGGCGAGCCTGCTATCGACTTCGATGGGACTGGCCAGCATCTGGATGTGGCCGATAGTGACGACACTAACACGGGGGGGCCTTATTCCGGCAAAACGCTGGTAGTTGTCTTCACGACCGGCGGTGACATAACTGGCCGGCAGGTGATCTGGGAGCAGGGCGGCGGTGTCCGCGGCCTTAGCTTTTACATAGACAGCGGGAATCTGTACATCAACGGCTGGAATCGTCAAGAGACAGTGTGGGAGCCGACGGGCCTGAATGCTCCCGTGTCGCAAAAGTCTGCCTACGTTGCGACATTGGTGCTGGATGCCGACGCCGGCACCTTCGAAGGATTTATCAACGGCGCGAGCATTGGCAGCGTCGACAGCGTTGCCGAGTTATACAGCCACAGCAATGATTGCGCTTTCGGACATGTGGAGGGGGCGACGAGGTTCCACGATGGCTCAACCAAAGGACCCGCTAACTTCCGCGGGCAGATCGCTGAATTCTATCAGTACGATAGAGCCCTTTCAAGCGATGATCTCGAGACACTCGAGCGCATACTGATGAGCAAATACGATATTGGAGGCTCTTAGATGCGAATGGTTTCCTGAACACCCTCGTGGATAGTGACGCTTTTCTCACTACGGGTCACGGAGTCCATTACCCTTTGTCCCGATATTTGCCTTGAGGTGGCTCAGGACCGGCTGTTTCAATAGTCCTTGAAGTTTCTCATCCATTCCGGCCAGTCACCGGGTGTGGCGCCACCCGCCATCGTCCAGGGGCCGTCCATCGGGTAATTGCGATGCCACTTGAGTGTCCACAGCTCCTTAAGGCCAACCTCCCTCACAGACCAGTCCATGAACACGTGATTGACCGTTTCGTGGTGCCGGTTGATACAAAAATGCATCATTTCGTGCCTGGCATTCAGCCACTGACCATCAACCTGAGGAGGCATAATCCGGTCGGACTGGGCGCTGCCACCGTCATAGAAGGGCCCGCCTCCCCTCCACATGCTGTCGCCAAAAACGGGAATGTCGTTGCCGCCTTTTACATCAAACTTCTTCCAATTCCAGTCGGTCGGACGCCCTTGAATCTTGCCGCCAATCTGGCCTGGTCGCGGATTGTAAATCCAGCAATTTGCCCCGTAGCTGGCTTCTTCCTGTACTTCGTGAAGCTCAACGCCCTCGCTGCCTGTTCCCATACGGTAGGTAAAAAATGGCCCGCCATAATTCACGTTCTGCCCCGCATTTCTCAGAGGGTGGGGTCTCGTGGCCGTGGGGCACAGCAGAATTCCTGATTTTGTTTCGTACAGATGCCGCAGCGCCACTACCCAATTACCGCGCGGCCAGGTGACGTACTGCGATTCCGTGCAGAAATAGCCATCGTTGTCTTGGCAATACATCGACCAGATATAGCCCCATTGGCGCAGGTTCACCCGACAAGCAGTCGCCCTTGCCTGTTTCTTCACGCGGCTCAGGGTCGGCATGAGTATCCCCATCAGCAGGGCAATGATCGCAATCACCACCAGAAGCTCTATCAACGTGAACCCTTTTCTCCCGTTCATGGTCGTATTCCTTCACATGGAGACGTTCGACTGCTATTCATAGAATGCGCACACACGGCCTTCTGTTCCGTACAGTTGCGTCCTTTATCGGCTATCTGAGGCGTGCGCAACCAAAAATAGTATACAGCAAATCTGGCTGTTGTGCAATATCTAAGGTCCAA
>CP070675.1:1376499-1379528 GCA_020352215.1 Phycisphaerales bacterium | reverse complement strand
AATTTTTACACGGAATCCCAATTGGGCCGTTACTATTATATGGAAACTGGACATGTTCAGCTTTTTAGAAGAAATGGAGTACAGCAGATGAAGCATTCCGAGCGAACAGAGATCTTCAATAAGGTACGCGCCCGGTACTCAGTATTCCTGCTATCGGTTCTCTGGAAGCTGACCGGCGATCGCGAGCTTTTCACCGAGGCAATGCAGTATACATTGATGGCGATGTGGCAGCACGTAGAGAAGCTCAACGGCAAAAAGGCGCAGAGCTATATCTACCGGATTGCCCTGACCTCCAACTCCAAGGCCTGGCGAAACAGAATCGGCAAGAACGGCGATTTACCGCACGGCCGAATCGGCTCGGCCCTGGGTCCCGATGAAAGGCTCAGCAGAAACGAACTGGCCTCAACTGTCAGGCGCCAGATTAGCCAACTCCCAACCAAGCAGAGCAAGGCGATAGTCATGCGATATCTCGAACAGCAGGACTATCCGGTTATCGCCGAGAAGCTAAGCTGCAGTGAGGCGGGAGCACGGTCGCACGTGTCCAAAGCTGTTGCAACCCTGAGAAGTAAATTGGCAACCCTGGCAGAACGGGAGTAAGAAAATGAACAGAGACAATATTGAAGAAATTCTCAATAGCCTGGGCAACGAAGAGATACCGGCCGATCTACACAAAATCGCGGAAGATGCTTCAACAGATTTCTGCAGGACTCTGGCGCAATCGAGACAAGAGCGGGAACACTTTTTGTTGGAGCATATCATGAGAAGCAAATTACCCAAGCTGGCCGCAGCGGCGGTGATAGTGATCGCCGTGATGCTCGGACTCAGCTACTTGGACGGCACCAGTAGCGTTGTGCTGGCCGAGGTGCTCGAGCGAGTAGAACAGGTCAAGGCCTTCACGTACAAAATGAAAATGAACATGAAGAACATACCCGGCGTGCCCAAAGACAAAGAGATGAATATCGACATGGAGGCCGTCATCGCAAAGGACGTTGGCATGCGAATAACCTCGCATGTGGACGGCGAGCTCATCAGCGAAACCTACGTTGCGATGGACGAAGGCGTCATTATTTCTGTGATGCCGAAAACCAAGAAGTACATACGTATGGCGCTGACCGGCGAAGTATTTGAGCAGATGCAAAAAGAGAACGGTGACCCAAGAGCGATGCTCAAGGAGTTCACCTCGAACAAGCATACTCCATTGGGCCGCAGCGTTGTGGACGGTATCGAGGTTGAGGGCTTTGAATCCACAGATCCGAACATCGCCGCAAATATGCTCGGCAGTGTACTCGGGCGGATCTGGGTTGATATCGAGACCAAGCTGCCGGTTCGCTATGACATCAAGGTCCTCGACAAAGACGGCCAGATAACAATGGATATGAGTGTATCCGGTTTTGAATGGGATGTCGACGTCGATCCTGATGCGCTTGTGGTCAATATACCGGAAGACTATGAGTTGATGGCCGACGTCAAGATGTCCGGTGACGAAAAAGGCATCGTAGAAGGATTGAGCCTGTTTGCTGAATTAACGGATGGCAAGTACCCCAGCGAGCTCAATATCATGACAGTGGTACAGGAGTTACGTGACGGGATTATAGCCAAGTCACGCGGCGAACCGGACAAACTGGACGGGCTTGAAGAACAAGAGGTTATGCAGAAGCTGATGAATCTGCAGATGGCCGGCGCATTCTACACAAGAATGGCTACCGAAGGCAAAGACCCGGCGTACTATGGTGAGAAGGTCACCGCTGAGTTCCCCGATGCCGTGCTGATGCGGTGGAGACTCGATGACGGCACGTACAAGATTATCTTCGGAAACCTGACGATCGGCGAGGCAACAGCTGAGGAGCTGGACGAGCTCGAATCCGCACCTCTCAACAGCAAGCCAACCGCTATCAAACCTCAGCCAGCCGATGGGGCTGAAGGCGTTCCGATCACCGGATTGAAGCTGAGCTGGATGCCCGGAGCCTATGTCACCACCCATAGGGTCTACTTCGGCACCGACGCCGAGCAGCTGACACTGCTGGGCGAGGTCACAACCGATTATGCCGAACCGGCCGAGCTGCAAAGAAGAGCCACCTATTACTGGCGCATCGATGAGGTGCAGCCCGACGGGACCGTCGCGACCGGGGACACTTGGACTTTCAACACGGCGAGGCTCATCGGCTGGTGGAAACTCGATGACGATGCTCGCGACAGCTCCGGCAGCGGCAACCATGGAACTATCAATGGCGACCCCAATTCGGTTGTGGGTCGAATAGGCGGCGCTTTGGAATTCGACGGTGTTGATGACTACGTCGAGACCGATTATGCAACCGACCTGCCTGTGTGGACCGCAGCGATCTGGGTGAAGAGCCCAGCGGCTCCTTCACCGGCCGCGTCGGGTGGACCGCTTCACCGGGAGAGTAACTTCCAGATCAACTGGAATCACAGCTACGAAGATTTCCGTGGAGCGGCAGCCCTGCGAGTTGGAACTATGTGGCATGCTGCCACATTCGGCGAATTGCAGGCCGACACGTGGTATCACCTCGCTGCCACGTATGATGGAGAGAATCTCAAGGCATACAAGAACGGGGTATTGATCACGGATAATCCTGATCCTTCCGGGGCCCCGGACACAGAACGAGGAACATTGAAGCTTGCAAGACATTCCATCTACGGGGACCATTTCGCGGGGGTGATCGATGATGTCCGCCTTTACAGCTATGACCTCAGCGGCGATGAGATCGCAGCAATCTTCTCAGACCCAGCGACTACTTTGCCCTGAGAACGCAAGAAGAAGCATAGTGGGCAGATGGGCCGGACCCGCAAAGTCCGGCCTTTTCTACGCGCGCCGGTTGCGGAGCAAGCACTTCACGTCGCCAAAAAGAGGCTGCGCGGCGGCCAGTTCGTCCGTCTATAATAATGGCGTTCCGGGGTGAAGGCCGCAGGAGATTTAGTTGAGCAGCCGCCGAAGAGAACTTCTGGAGGTGCTGGATAAGTCCGGGCCGAGTTTGTATGCGCTTCTGACAAGGCTTACCCTGCGCGAGGAC
>CP070675.1:1373346-1376399 GCA_020352215.1 Phycisphaerales bacterium | reverse complement strand
AGATGCAATCATTGGAGCTGGCGCCGTTGTCACAAAGGACGTAACTGCGGACGACGTGGTCGCAGGTGTTCCAGCACGGTCGATGAGAAACGAATGCAAGCGAGTTTAGGCTTGGGGCAACCCTGCGAGCATGGACGAGCGCTTTGGAAATAGGATAACTGAAGTGCATTTTTTGAAGAAGATTGCAGTTGAGTTATCATGGGTGTTTTTTGTTCTTGTGCGGAAGGCCAAGAGCAGACTTCTTTGCCTCAAGCGAGCGTTTATGGTTCCGAAGCTGCCGAGGAATCCGGATGGGAGAGTCCTGATTCACTTGGGCTGTGGTGACGTTGCCAGTCCGGAGTTCATTAACGTCGATGCGCGCCCCGCTCCCCATGTGCATTATGTCCGTGATGTGACCGATCTCTCTGTCTTTCCGGATGGTTACGCCGATCTCGTGTACGCCTGTCATGTTCTCGAACACATACCGCGCGCCAAGTTGAAACAGACACTGTGGGAATGGCGACGAATACTCCGAGTTGGCGGCGTATTGCGGATTTCAGTGCCCGGTTTTGACAAGCTTATCTCTTTGTATCAAGCCTGCGCCAAGGACGTCCAGAGTATTCAAGCACCTCTCATGGGTCGACGGATGGGCTACGAGTCCCATCGTGTCATATTCAACTACGAGTATCTAAGCGGTCTTCTGGCCGAGAACGGTTTCACTGACATCCACGAATGGGACCCTGCTCAGGTCAAGTATCATGACTTCGAGGACTGGGCGTCAAGATGCGTTGAGCGTAACGGCGAGAGATTCCCCATCAGTCTCAATGTCGAAGCGGTCAAGTGGGCAGTTGGACGGTAAGATGTTGTTCTGGAAGCGACTTGGTGGCTGGTGTAGATCCCTTTACATAATATCGGGTTGCGTGCGCAGGCCGTGGGCAGCCATGATGACCAGGACCTACTTGTCATTGCATGGGGTCAAGGCCCCAAAGAACCTTTGCACTCGTAGCCTACCTTTTTGCCGGCGACATCCCAAGGCTGTAATTGAGTTGGGCAATGATCTAACCATCTGCAACAAACTAAGGGAGAACGCGGCGGGCATATCCCACAGGACCGTCCTGGTGGCCAATCAGCCTGGCGCGAGATTGGTTGTCGGCAACCATGTGGGCATATCCGGTGCGGTGCTTTTCTGCTCGAAAGAGATCATTATTGAGGATTATGTAAACATCGGCACCGGAGCCAGGATATACGATACTGACTTTCATGCACTTTCCGCGAAGGACCGAAGACGAAACACCCCAGGGGCTGTCAAGGCCGCTCCCGTGCGGATATGTGAGGACGTATGGGTCGGCAGCAATGTTATCATTCTGAAAGGCGTGACAGTAGGGGCGCGGTCTATCCTTGCAACCGGTTCTGTCGTTACAAAAGACATTCCGCCTGATACCGTCGCGGCGGGTGTTCCCGCGCGGCCTGTTCGAACTCTTCCTCGAACGTGACGAGTGGTTGAAGAGTCGCTCTTCTGCGCGTTGCTTCGGTCCCGGCCGGACCACTGCATCTCACTGTCGTCAGCCGGGCTCGGCCGGATCCAATGGGCATTGGAAAACCGCGTGCTGGTTCACAGCAGGCACTGATATAGAGCAGAATGGAAGTCCAGGGTTATCCTCAGATCGTGATTCTCGTTGTGCTGGCCGTCGGCTTCGTGTTGGCTTTGCTCAGGCCTTACGCGGCCTTCCTTTTCACGATCCTGCTACTGACAGCGGGCAATGCGGATGTATTTAACCAGACCCGGACCACAGCCCTTGGCCCGTATCTGAACCTCAGTGACGTCTGTGTCTTGGTTGCCTTGGCGGGTTTGTTCCTCGACAAATTACACAGAAAGGAGCCTGTTTGGGCTCCCCGGATAGTCCCTCTTATACTTGCTGTTTTGACGATTGGTGCATGTCAGAGTTTTTGGAAGCTAGGCTGGACCTACGAAACCGCCAGGGCATATCGCTGGGGGGTGCAGTGGCCTCTTGTCTATCTGCTTGGGGCGAACTTGGTAACTACTCCCAAGCGAGCCAAACAGTTGGTGGGTACGCTTCTCTGTGGAGCAATCCTGGCTGCATCTCAGCACGTGTTCCTTGTTGCAGGCGTGTGGCGCGCGCAATCCTTGGATATGCAGACATACGAGTTTATACGTACCATAAGCTACTGGGCGGGAGGTATAGGCGCGGCTTTTCTTATCTCGGCCGCGGTGTGGAAAATGCCCCGTGGCGCTTGGAAGAAGGGCTTTTATATCGTCACGGGCCTGCTGCTTCTGGGAAGCATTTTTCTCAGCCAAACGCGGTCAATCTGGGTCGCGGTGGTGTGTTCTCTTCCTTGCCTGTTGGTCCTTCTCAAAGGTCGAAGACGGTTGGCGAATGTTATGAAATTCGGATTCATTGTTGTTCTGATGCTTCTTGCTATGGCGTGGGTGTGCCAGCGGGTTATGCCCGGATTGGACATTTACGATATCGCGGCCGGCAGGATAGAGGCGCTCTTCGACCGGGGCACGCAGAGTGCACACATGGGTACGCGAGAAAGGGCCTTCAACGCGGAGATGGGCAGTTGGATGGACGGCACACTTATATTCGGACGCGGGCTGAGATTTTTTCAGACGGTAAGAAACTCAGAGCATTATGCAAGACGTATTGCGTTCAACCACCTTGGCTATGTTACATACCTGTCGCAACTGGGTATGATAGGTCTTTTTGTCTACGGGTTTTTGCTTCCGCTCGGAGTCCTGCGTGATGGGCTGTATCTGTGGAACCATGCCGGCGTGTCTATCCTCCGCTATGTCGGAGTACTTGGAACAGCCTCAATTGTATTGTTGTCCATTATGTTTCTCATAAGTTCTCACTTTCTTGCATTGGGCTATGAGGCACCGGCCGCACTCTATGGTTCAATGTGGGCACTGGCGCGAAGTGAGCGGGACATGCTTGGCGAGACATGCGCCACGGAATAACACAAATCATGTTAGACAACAGAGATAAGCTCGTGCATACGGCCTACAATGGCGAAGCAGCTACGAGCTATGATGCCTTACGCTTCATTACGGA
>CP070675.1:1370084-1373246 GCA_020352215.1 Phycisphaerales bacterium | reverse complement strand
GTGCTCCTCAGGGTCCGGCTTGATCTTTGCGTTGAACGAAGACCACGATTGCCACCCGCCCGTATTCGGGACCGAACAGCTCCCCAGCAGCTCTCCATCCGGCGTGCCCAGGCGAATCTCGATGATCCCGCCGCGCGTTGCGGACGCAGCGCGAATCTCAATCTGCCTGCAGCGTTGGCCAAACCCCACACTCTCATAGCGCACCCAGTCGCCCTGATCGATCCAGCCGATACACTCGCCGCCCTCCGAACAAGGGGCCGTTTGAACGCCGCTTTGAGCGGCGAAAGTGGCTGCCGGAATCCGCGCTGCGTTGTCCGACCGCTGACCGGGCCGCAGCCAGGCCACATTCAGCAGAGCACCGCCGCTTCCCGGCGTATATGACGAACTTGCCTCTCCAACTGGCTTTAACACATGTTCCAGCTTTGCCGCTTCGGTGAGCCAATGGCCATTCAGATAAACCGCCCCCGTGTGGTGCTCCCGACCCATAGGGCCAAACCAGTCGCCGTGAATCAGGTCACTATATGGATTGAAGTGGCCGAAGAAGCTATTGGGGACGGTGACTTTCCAGGTGTCGTTTTGCACCTTCTGCCAACCCTTGATGACTTCGGAGCCCTTGATGACGACTTTCTCGCCAGGGGCAGCCTGGTAGACGATACGTTTCCGATCGGACTCACCGCCACGCGGCGGGTTGATCCGTTCGCGATAGACACCCTCGTGCACCGTGATCACATCGCCGGGCCGTGCCACCTCCGCAGCCCTGGAGATCGTCTGAAAAGGCGCTTTGGCTGTCCCTTTGTTTGTGTTATTACCTTTGACCGAAGCATGATACTCCCGTGCTTGTATGATCCCGGATACCAGAAGCAGCGTGCACAGTATAACTGAAAGGCTCTTGGTGTTATTTTGAATAATCATGGTTGTACCTCCCTATGAATAGTCCATAAAAACCCTGCGCTATGCTGCTCTTGCTGACTGGAAGTGTTCTTTGTTCCAGTGGTATGGACGATTAGAGGACCTCGACATATTTCCGATCTGCCTCTATTCTATGGTCCAGCCTTTGTGAGAGTATAGCTACACCGGGCACCACATCAAGTTCTTTTCCAGTGGCACTTCGTGTGCACACACTGGGCCTGACTGACCTGCGGGGCCGGCCCGAAGCGACACTCGATGCAGAGCTGCCGTATGTCAGTTCTTGAAAGATTGTGGAATTGCCGATAGAGTTCTCTGGTCCCTATGTTGCTTACAATGGTGTGGGTGCAAACGATGCGAATGTGTTCGGTGATACCATCCGGCAATCTACCCTCGGCAAAGTTCAGCGTTTGGGAGAAAGGAATTGCAGGCTTATGACCAAAGGTCTCAGACAAAAATGTCTCGGTGCTGCCTTGACGATAGCGCTAACGTATCCAATTATCTCATCGGCGAAAGATGGAGCCGCTGTCGTCGAAAATGTCCGACACTTGAAGGTGTTTTACGAAGAGGGCCGGTTCGCGGGATGGCCGGCCAACAATGGCATCTGGCAGTGGGGTAACGAAATCCTGGTGGGCTTCAGCCTTGGCTATCTCGCGCCGCCGGAGAAGCAAGGTTTGCACCAGATCGATCCGGCCCGCCCGCGGAGTACCATGCTTGCGCGAAGCCTGGACGGTGGCGAAACGTGGTTGGTCTGCGAAGCCGGTTACCCTGACGGCGAACTTAAACCATTCCCTGCGGATATTGCGTTCGATGCTTCGGGTTTTTCCCTGAACGCCCGTGGTGATAGAGCCTTTATTTCATTAGACAGAGGCCGAACCTGGACCGGTCCCTTCAGTCTGCCCTTTGCCGATCTCCATCTGCGTGCGCGCACCGACTATCAAGTCCTCGGGCCAAGAGACCTGATGCTCTTTCTCACTGCGCAGAAGACGAATGATCGAGAAGGTCGGCCATTCTGCGCGCGCACCAGGACCGGAGGCAGTCACTGGAACCAGTTTGCCTGGATTGGGCCGGAACCTCCCAGCGGCTACTCGATTATGCCGTCTTCGATTCGCATGCCCAACGGCGATTTTCTCGTGGCCCTTCGCCGACGAGACAACAAGCCTGCGCAGCACAATTTCGTCGAGCTGTTCCGCTCTCGGGACGGCGGCCTAACCTGGCAATGGCTGGCCAATCCCGTCAAAGAAAACGGCGCACACAGCGGCAATCCGCCCTCCATGGTCCGTCTCGCTGACGGACGACTCTGTATCACCTACGCCAACCGCAACGAACCGCGCACAATCCGCGCGGTGTTCAGTGGTGATGACGGCACCACGTGGGGACGGGAATATGTTCTGCGCCACGGCGCAGGCGAACCGGATATTGGCTATACGCGGACCGTGCAGCGGCCGGACACCAAACTCGTGACCGTTTATTACTGGCTGGACGAGCCCCGCACCGAACGCTATATCGCCGCGACCATCTGGTCGTCCCCAAAAAGTTGACTGACCAGGAGAGACGACCGCGTACATGTGCAAAACCGACGAAGTGCTGGACAGCAAGCGGCTACCTATGAAGAGCTCAAAGGCAAATACCAGAATCCCGGCTGCCACAAGAATCTTCTTTGAAGCACCTTGTTACAATACATCAACTACATTCACGGCTTGGTAGATAACAACGGTGATGATAGTGTCTGTCCTGATGGCCATTCTACGCTTGAAAATTCTGTTTACAGCATATACATTCTGCTTACTGGCAAACCATATAAAAGGGAAATCTCAGGTAGTGATCTCAAAAAGGACGGAAGAATATGAAAAGTATTAGCAGACGAGATTTTATGAAAGGCCTGGCCATCACTGCATCGGCATCAGTGATTCCGACATTTGCGATACAGGCCAAATCCACCAGGCCCAACGTAATTATTCTCCTTATAGACGACCTGGGGTATGGCGACCTGGGAAGCTTCGGCTGCCCGGATATTCCCACACCCCATATGGACTCGTTGGCGGCTAATGGCGTGAAGTGCGCGAATTCCTATGTCACCAATCCGCCCTGCTCGCCCAGCCGGTGTTGTATCATGACCGGTATGTATATCCAGCGATTCGGCAAGTCCGGGATGGCTAGGGGCCTGGCCATCCCCTCCGATCATCCAACCATGGCGGAGTTCATGCGGGATGCTGGGTATGTGACCGGTATGATTGGGAAGTGGGATATCGGTTC
>CP070675.1:1366814-1369984 GCA_020352215.1 Phycisphaerales bacterium | reverse complement strand
GGCCCAGGTTTTGCCACTCGCTCCTCGTGATTATCACTCTCTGAGAATCTCACCTAACGGGACGCACATAGCGTTTGATATTCGTGACGGTGACAATTCCGATATCTGGATTTACGATATCGCACACAAGACACTCACTCCTCTAACCTCTGACGAACACAGTCATAATCCGGCCTGGACCGCTGACGGCAAGCGGATTGTATTTGCATCACTGGACAAGCTGTTTAGCCAACCGGCGGATGGCAGCACACAGCGGCAACCACTTATGGAACTGAAGGATGCTAAACCTGCTTCGTGCTCGCCTGACGGGAAAGAGCTCTTGGTACGTTTCGACGGATCAGGGTTAGGCTCGGATATCTGGGTACTCTCACTTGAGAACGCGCGCGACAGTCAGCTAGTACCGTTTATTGAGAGAGACAATAATCAGAGAAACGCTGTGTGGTCCCCTGATGGCCTATTGGTTGCATACTGTTCAGACGAGCTGGGCAGTTGGGAGGTTTATATGGAGCCCTACCCAGGTCCAGGTCCGAAGATAAGAGTCTCTACAGATGGAGGCTCCCAGCCTGTGTGGTCACACAACGGTAAGGAACTTTACTATCGTAAAGACGGCAAGGTTGTCGCCGTTACTGTTGAGACCGAGCCGGAATTCAGAATCGGTGGAAGCCGACAACTCTTCGAGGGTAATTACGCCGGTTGCAGAGTATGTCAATCGTATGATGTGATGCCGGACGGGCGATTTCTCATGATAAGAGATCCGCAAGAATCCACACCGCTTGGGATCAACGTCGTGCTCAATTGGTTCGAGGAGTTGAAGCGCGTCGTCCCGCCGAGGAAAGGGTGACGACAGGTTGACTGAGCCCGGAAATTGTGCCGGCAACTCTGAGGAGATTATCGATTCGACTACTTACCCTTGACCCGGCCTGGGACTTCTGGCGCAACCGCCCCCCGCTTCAAGAAGCGTGTCGGAGCCGGCGATCAATCCAGCAAGCCAACGCGGTGCGAGCCAAGTTACCTCGTGAGAGAGGCAAACACGAGCATAAGAACGAACGGGACTTGTGGCCGGCCGCAGGGTTTTGGCTGTAGCAGCACCACGTCGCGGACAACCGGAGCACTCCACATACGAATGACGCCTAGCGCTGACGCCCGACCATGCCGAGTGGACCTAAGATATCCCGAGACAAGCGGTTATAGCTTTGGGAGTTCTTACTTGTCTATTAGGAGGTCGGAACTCAAATGCGCATCGGCCAACAGTGTGCCAAGCTAAGCTGGTGCAAGCAAGCTGGACAATCCAGCCTGGCCAAAGGCTAACCACCAGGCCAGAACGGAACTCTGAGCATAAGGAGGTAACGAATTGTGCTGAGCCAGAGGAAAGGCAGGTTATCGACCATAACGCAAGTGAAGGTATTGAGCCTCGAAATGATGATATCGCATTGGGCGAGGGGTTTGTTGTCCCCGAAGCCAGCATCACTGCACGCGTTAAATGGTGAGTGTGTCAGCGACGTGCCGGGGTCTGAGGCCATGGTAGGTAGCCGAATTGTCTGCATCGGAACTTGGGAGAGCCATATCGTTCCCCAGGAAGCTTCCAACGAGCCGAAGAGGCGAAGGAGGAAGTATGGCGATATGGCAGTCGGACTAACTCATAGTAGAGGAGTAGATGGGGTAATGCTCATCGAGAGCCCATGCTCACTCGAAGGGGTTAGCAGCAGAACACAGAGGGATGAGTAAGCGGATGCTATACACTGAGATGGACAACATCACGCTCGCAAAATTGGCCCTCATATCGGAACGGGCTCGAAAGGAACCTAAGTTTCAGTTCACGAGCTTAGCTCATTTGCTGAATGAAGGGTTCCTGAAAGAATGCTACCGTGGACTCGGCAGGGACCGAGCCAGTGGCGTTGATGGTGTAAGCTGGAAGGAATATGGAGAACGATTGGATGAGAACATTCGCGATTTGGTCGCCCGTCTGAAGATGAAGCGGTATCGACCGCAGCCTTCCAGGCGGGTATACATTCCCAAAGATGAGCATTCCAAACGGCCGCTCGGCCTGCCTGCGCTGGAAGATAAGATTGTGCAGAAAGGCATTGCCCGGACTTTAGAGGCAATCTACGAGCGGGACTTTCTGGATTGCTCATACGGGTTCCGACTAAATAGGAGCTGCCATCAGGCTCTTGAAGCAGTGGACAAGACGATCATGAAGCGTCCCATCTACTATGCGATTGAGGCAGACATCAAAGGTTTCTTTGATAACGTCTCACATGAGTGGATGTTGCGATGCCTTGAAGTTCGTATCCAGGATACGAGCCTTCTGCTCCTAATCAGGAGATTCTTGAAGGCTGGATATGTGGATGCTGGACAGCTTGTCTTATCCACCCAAGGAACACCGCAAGGTGGCAATCTCAGTCCGATTCTTTCTAACATATTCCTGCACTATGTGCTGGACTTGTGGTTTGAGAAGAAAATCAAGCCTAAAACTCAAGGGGAGTGTCATCTGGTGAGATATGCAGATGATGTTCTCTGCTTGGTTCAATGCAAGCAAGACGCCCAAGCTATAGAGCAAGCGATGAAGGAGCGATTCGCGAAGTTTGATCTGGAGCTACACCCTGAAAAGACTCGTGTAATCCACCTTGGGAGAAACGAACGGGCCAGAGCCTACGGCTCTGTGCATGATGTTCACACCTTTGACTTTCTGGGCTTCACCCATTATTGGGCTCGAAGCCGCCGAGGCTATCCATTCCTCTGTCGCAAAACGAGTTCCAAGCGGTTCCGCAGAGCATGCAAGGAATTAAATGCATGGCTTAAAACTGTGCGGTGCTCAGCTAAGCGTAAGGAGTGGTGGCCCATCTTACAGGCCAAATTGCGAGGCCATTATCAGTACTATGGGATCAGCGGTAACAGCCGGTCTATAGGACGCTTTGCTGATCTTGCCAAGCAAATTGTCTATAAGTGGATTAATCGGCGTAGTCAGAAAGACTCGTTCACATGGGAGGGCTTTCGGAGATATCTGAAGCATTATCCCCTGCCCAAGCCTTGCATCGCTTACCGGCTATATCCCCCGTCATCTGTTCCGTGAGGTCTGCTGAAGAGCCGGATGAGGGAAATCCTCAAGTCCGGTTCCGTGAGGGACGTTGAAGCTCTCTTGTATGGCAGAATATTGTGACACTCTCCAATCG
>CP070675.1:1363531-1366714 GCA_020352215.1 Phycisphaerales bacterium | reverse complement strand
GCGGGTAGGATGGGCAAATCGTTTGCCCATGCTCTCAATGTAATCTTAGCGCTGTCCTGTGTCAAAACATATCATTAGCAGGTACAACTTATCCAAAAATGCACCCCCCATGCGCCGGCCGGAAACCTTTGATTCTTCCCGCGATACGCGATACGCACGACGAAAATACCCCCTATGGGACAGGCCCCTACGCGGCAGGCGCACTCTTTTAATTCGCCCCTACAAGAAGTAGCTGACACCCGTATAATTCGCCGGACACCTTGCATTCAAGTTCTAATTATGACACTTTCGTTCGATCAGGCCTTTCGTTTCTTCCCTTTCGCTTTAGTCTTCGCCTTCAACAGCGCCTTCCGGCGTGTTTCCAGGTAATCGATGAGGCGTTTGCCAACCTTGCGTTTTTTCAGGTACTCCATGCTTACGTCCAGGGTCTTTCTGGCTTCTTCCTTCTTACCGGCGCCGATCTGGCACTCGGCAAGACGGTAGGCGAGATTGGCATAGCGCGTGTCGTCAACTGCAGTTTGCCTAGTATCGGGCAAAGCGGCCACTGCCTCCCGCAGATGCGAAATGGCGTCCCTGAGCTGAGGCTTGCGAACTACGACCACGCGCTTTCCTCTTTTTGTTTCAATGCTCTTAAAGTGCCGGGACGCATGCGTCCCCAAAGCCGCTCGGATGTGGCGCACTACCCTAGGATTCGTCTTTCTATACCGCCGGACCGCTTCCTCCAGCTTCGAGGTGACCTCAGGATAACGCTCGGTACCATTGAAATATAGAAATTTCGCTGCCTTGCGGTCGAACAGGAGATAGGCCAGTTCTTCGTCCTGACGGGAGGTAGGCGTCGCCACTCGCATCCGCAGCGTTTTGGAGACTATCGCTGCATCTTCGCTGAGGCCATAGTATGCCCTTATCCGGTACTCCCCTGGTTCCTGAAATTGCAGTCCCCTCGCGCCAAAGCTCACGAGCACACTGGCGCGGATGCTCTCTCCAGGAGCCAGTTCTACCAGATCTCCCGGCCAATTCTCGCAATGCACGGGCGGTATGTAGCGCACACAGTCGCCGTTTGGCCGGCGGATAAAGAGCGTGAGCAAGTGGTCCTCCGGATCCAACCGATCGACAACGACTTGCTGTACATCACTGTTATTGGTCACCTTGACCTCCAGACGCACCGGCTCAGCGAAGTCTAACACCGGCGGTGCACTAAGCTCGAGACTCAGATTGCGACTCTGCGTCTCGACTTCAGGGTCCATAAAAACGCTGAGATTGTTCCAGACCCAATCCGTTCCGCCGAAGATGACGTCAATGCGATCCTGATGACGCATCCAAATGAGCTCGACGTTGTCGAATTCCCACTCAAAGTCTGACCAGTAGTCATGTGAATGCTCTTCACCATTGGTGCCTGGTCCTCCGGTATAATTCTCAGGGTAGTTCATGAATGACCTCGACGCCGGATTCGGAAATTGGGTCCGGTCCCACGTATGCGGCAAGTTGAAGGCGTGGCCGAGTTCGTGAATGAACGTCCAGAGAAACAACCGTGCCTTTTGCTCGTCGGTACCGTACAAGTCATTGACGTTATACCCTGGAACGGGCAAAGAGTAACTCTCAAGCGGCTGATAAGCGACCGCTGCGCCCTGGCGAAAATGAGTGTCCCCGGGCTGTCCTCCTCCCCAGTCAAACATGATCCCGAACAGGCCGGGCCTGTATGTATCGGTGCCATTCCACGCAAATCGCGGCACGACAACACCATAGAGATTCCACTGCAGCGTATACGAAAACCTCTCGAAGTGATCCTCCATGAGATCGTGAAGTTCACCATAGTCCCAGTTGTACCCTGGGTCCATCTCTAACTCCGTCAAGACATCGTCTTTGTGGACCGTCATGTCAATGCCGGCTCGTTGGAAACAGCTCCTAACTGAGACTTTGTGCAACGCTAAGTTAGTCGGGCTGGGAGCAATGTCCGGGTCTATCTCCTCTGGGAAATTGGGGAAACCGACGCAATCGATCTCAAGGTAGACTCTACGGAAGTAGTTGGAGATTTTGGGACAAACATAGGTTCTCATGAGAACGCCTGCTCTGTAGAGATTCACCACAGCATCTGGACTCTTGGAGCCAGACCCCCAGGACCGGAGGTAATTGCCTGTGACTCCAGCTAATACCATTGGGATTCTCACCTCGATTGTTTCATTTGCTCTCGTCGGATCCTGGTAATAGGTGATCGGTCCTGTCAGAACTGCAACAGAGCCTTCATCCTGCCGAGTTACGTTCTCTACGACAAATGAGTAATCGTAGATTATGTTGGCGGCTGCTATCTCACCAAACCGCCTCGGCGACAACCACAATAGCTGCCTGAACACATCGCCACTGATTCGCTGTTGCGGCCGACGTCCATCCACGTCTACGCGAAGCTCCAGAACGACCCTGTCATTCGCGGGCCATTTGTTTTTGTAGGTCCCACTGATTGGCCAGAAGAGAGGGCGGGGACCTAATTCGGCAATGGTCATATCTCCATTCATGATGACCTCCTAATCTAATAGAGCTGCACAGTCTTGTGATAGTACACCCAAGTTCCTAATAACTGATTTCTAGATTCTTATTCTTCTAAGTAGGTGCCCGTTCAATTACTTTTGGAATGAAATCCTTCGATATTTCTCTACCTAAGAATCTCTGTATGGCTTTCTTACAAAACTCCAGACCTCTCTGAGTATCCGTATGAAACGGCTTTGCTCGAAGTCCGCATGCAATCCTCTGGAAACGACTTAGGCAATTTCCCCTTCTTGGTGGGGGTCTCATGTGGTTTCCGTATAACATCTGAACCTCTCGGTATAAAGTAAGAGAGCACAAGCAATGAGCTTAACTGCGCTGCTTCGTCAATTGGTCAATGTCTTCCTCTGTTGCTGCCTGCTCAAGGTTCCTGTTTCAGATTGTATGCGTCGGCCCAGCCGAGAACAAACACACTCGCCGAAAACACTGGCTCAGATCAAACAGCCCATCGCTTCATTACCGCACGCCTTACACCCCTCTATCTACGAGGCGTTCCTGAAAGCGTAGATGTTGATGGAAAAGTGGCAAAAACCCCAAAAATTCTGCTTGACAGCTCACAGTCTGTTTGTAAGATACATACAAAATAATGTATGAAAGGATGGCAGAAGACAGGAGCCAGAAGGCAGGAGAACAGAAGACTTGAGACAG
>CP070675.1:1360224-1363431 GCA_020352215.1 Phycisphaerales bacterium | reverse complement strand
CGGAAAATCGGGAGCTTCGAAATAGTAGAGATGATCGGTCGAGGAGGTATGGGAGTAGTCTACCTTGCCCGTGACACTAAGCTTGACCGTTCCGTTGCCGTCAAGAGTCTGCCTGCTGAACTTGCAAGCGACTCAACTACGCGGATGCGTTTCAGACGTGAGGCCAAACTCTTGGCCTCGTTGAATCACCCGAATATCGCCGTGATACACGAAATCATTGAACAGGAAGAAGACGCCAGCTATTTGGTCCTTGAATATGTTCCGGGCGAGACATTGGCGCAACGTATAGCTCGCGAGCCGTTGAAACTCGAGGAAGCCCTTTCGATCGGGCAGCAGGTCAGCGAGGCCGTGTCAGCGGCCCACGACAAGGGCGTTATCCATCGGGACCTTAAGCCTGGCAATATTAAGATCACGCCGGAAGATAAGGTGAAGGTTCTGGACTTCGGCCTGGCCAAGGTCTCCATAAGCGAAGAAAAGAACGTTGAGGATACTGTCACTCAGCCCGGCCGTGTAATAGGAACGCCGGCCTACATGAGTCCGGAACAAGCCCGCGGCAAATCTACAGACCACCGCACGGACATATGGTCATTTGGCTGCATTATGTATGAAATGCTGACCGGTAACGTTCCATTCGAGGGTGAGACTGCTACAGACACAGTGGCACGGATCCTCGAACGTGAACCCGATTGGGAGGTGCTGCCGCAGGAAACCCCGACGAACATACGTGATCTGCTGCGTCGCTGCCTGGAGAAGGACCCGCGCCGGCGGCTTCGGGACATCGGAGATGCGGGTATCGAATTAAGAGAGACGCTCACCTTGCCTGCGACTGCAACAGCGGCCAGGGCGGCGGCGCCAGTCCGAACCCTGTGGCGGTGGGCAATTGTGATAGGGCTTGTCGCGGGACCACTCGTGGTCTTGCTGGCGGTTGTAGGACCAAATATAGGCCGGTGGCGGGAGCTACTGCTGGGGGGGGCCAGCCCCGGCCGGATCAAGTCGCTTGCAGTACTGCCGCTGGAGAACCTGTCCGGCGACCCGAATCAGGAGTACTTACCCTACGGAATAACTGAGGCGCTGATTGCGGACCTGGCAAAGATCGAGGCGCTGCAGGTGAGATCGCGGACATCCATCATGCAGTACGAGGATGTCAAGAAGCCGCTGTCGGAGATTGCGCGAGAATTGAATGTAGATGCGGTGGTGGAAGGTTCAGTGCTGCGTGTCGGACAGCAGGTACGGATCACGGCGCAGTTGATCCATGCGCCGACAGACACGCATCTCTGGGTTAACAGCTACCAGCGGGACCTGGGCGATGTCTTGACCTTGCTAAGCGAGGTGGCGCGAACCATTGCTGGCCAAATCGAGATTACAATAACGCCCGACCAGGAAGCACTGCTGACGGCAAAGCGCCCGATCAATCCCGAGATGTATGAGGCGTATCTCAAGGGCATGTTCCACTTGAACAAAATGACGCCGGAAGGAACTGAAAAAGGCCTGGATTATTTCCGCCTGGCAATCGAAAGAGATCCATCAGACCCCCTGGCATACGGCGGGCTGGCGCTCGGTTACGTCGCGAGTGCCCATGGTCCTGGGGCCCCACCGGACGCCTTCGAACAAGCTAAGGCGGCAGCAGTCCAGGCACTGAAGATGGACGACACGGTGGCCGAAGCCCACGCCGCTCTCGCCCAAATCAAGCTCTACAAAGATTGGGACTGGGCAGGTGCGGAACAGGCCTTCCTGAGTGCCCTGAAACTCAATCCCAATCTGACCCTGACTCGCGCCCAATATTCGTGGTATCTCCTGCTCTTCGGCCGCACAGATGAAGCTCTGGCAGAGATGAGACGGGTCCAGCAAGTGGACCCGCTCACGCCCCTCTGGCCTGCGTGGCAAGGATGGCAGTATTGGTGGACAGGGCAAAACAAAGAGGCTATCGAGGAAGCCAGGGAGTCACTCGAACTGGATTCCGATTACCCGGTCGCCCTGTATATCCTGGGAAGCGCCTATGCAGAAAAGGGGATGTATGAAGAGGCTATCAAAGCACACCAGAGGGCGGGTGTGCTCAGCCGTGAATGGAAATCTGGTCTCGGGCGTACCTATGCGATGGCCAGCCGGCTGGAAGAGGCGCGGCTGGTATTGGCTGAATTGGAGGCGGATCCCACGCCCTGGGATACCTTCTTTGTAGCCCAGATCTATGCCGTCTTGGGCGAGAAGGATGAGGCATTCCGGTGGCTCGAAGTGGCGTACGGCCCCCCCAACCACCCGTATGTGCCTTGGATCAGCCACCCTCCTGCTTTCAAGCCCTTGCACGACGACCCCCGCTTCGCCGACCTGCTGCGCCGCCTGAACTTGCCGGAGTAGACAGGTCCCAACTCACAGGCCCGGATTTCGACCACGGGCTTGCTTTATCCTTTCTCTTGCCATACCTCGCCAGCGTGCCTGCCGAAAATTCCCTCCTTCTTTGTTCCCAAGGCACTGCTAAATGCACGGATCAGCGGGTACATAAACAAAGAGGGGTCTGAGCAGGCCAATTATGAGTCCGCTCGGAGCATTTTCGAATCCAAAATCGACGAACGGCCGGAGCATGCGCGATTCCACAGCGCGCTGGGGGTTGCCTATGCTGGTCTGGGCCGTAAGGAAGGCGCGATACGGGAAGGCAAGTTAGCAGTGGAGCTGCTACCTATGAGCAAGGATGCAATGAGAGGCCCCTATCGGGTCGAGGACCTAGCCCGTATCTGCGTCATGGTTGGTGAGCACGATGCGGCCATCGACCAGCTCGAGTTTCTGTTGTCCATACCGGGACCGTTATGGATCCCTCTGCTTCGACTTGACCCGGCCTGGGATCCTTTACGCAACCACCCCCGCTTTAAGAAGCTCGTGGGGGAGGGGTCAATAACCCTATATGGTTGGCAAGGGCGTGCTGGTGTGTGACGAGCATCCACCCACGTTAGAGTCCTGGAACGAAGTGATAGAGCGCTGCGAGGCCTGGGGCAAGCCGGAGAAAGCGGATAAGTGGCGAGCAAGACTGCCGCAAATGGAAACTGTAGAAGAGTGACACGGAGCCGCAGAAAGCACCGCTCAAACGGTCGAATCTCATCCGTCGGCGCCCACAACTGGGCTGATATGGAACGACCCTTGTCAAGCCATAGTATTTGGTTATTTTCATTTATTCTTGTGCATTGTTTTAATGACACTTCAAGGTGCAGGCTGCTTCGA
>CP070675.1:1356821-1360124 GCA_020352215.1 Phycisphaerales bacterium | reverse complement strand
ACCAAGAAGGGGACATTGAATCCGGTTGCGATTTTTGTGTCATCGCCTAAATCCTTTATGAATAATAGCTTATGGAGTTGAGTTTTTTTGGGATTTGCTGGATAAGGGGCTTTCGGGTTGTACCTCGGTTGTAGGCGCCGCCGGATGGGTTCCGGCCCGTTTTAGCGGTGCTTTCTGTGGCTCAGTGCGTTCCAGCGACCGCGAGGCCGCGATCACAGAGTCTGCAGCCGTCGGTGATGTGAGCAATGGGCTGCAAGCACAGGCTTGCAGCCCTTTTGAGAAGCGAATCAAACCCTTGCTGCACTACGGACAGTCCAAGCAGTCAGGTTGTATTCCCGGGCCCAACGGAGGCTCCTTCTTCAACCAGTTGGCAATCAGGATGTTCAAGTCTGACGGCCCGACGCGGTAGTATCCGCTCTTGCTGCTTCCGCCCTGATCGTGTGCAAAGTCTGCACATATACCGTTGGGTACCGAAGCAATCCCGGGCCCGAAGGGCGGCTCCCTCAGAAGCCAGACGGGGACGAGCACATTCAGGTCAGTCGGCCCGACGTAATAGTACCCGGCCTTCGCACTACCGCCCCTGCTGCCATCGGTGTCACCGTGACACTGCCTCGGATAGCACCAACAGGGAGGCTTGCCGACTGTGACCCACTCCGGGTAGTCCGGGTGGCAGTCGGGGAAGCACTCCTCGGGAGGAGCCACCAATTGCAGACCGTCGGGGTCCCGCATCATGCCGGCACCGCCGACCGTCAGCAGGTGCCAGCGCGGATCGGGAAGACCCGTGGTCGGGGAGGTGCCCCGGCCAAGCAGCTCGAAGAAGGACCCGCCGCCGCGTTCAAACATCACAGCCGAAAACTCGTAGCAGCCCGGCTGCGGAAAGTCAATCTCGCCCGCCGTGAAGCTCCAGCCGGTCAACGAGTCGTTGACAAGCTGATCACCGACGATCACAGCGTTCCCGGTGGCGTCGGCAACAATCGAATTCCACGTCTGCCCGAGTATCTGCAGGACAGCTCCGTCATCGCTGTTGAAACCGAGCTGGTAAGTTCCGGCCACCGGAATGTCCAACTCTCCTGTCACCAGCACGCCGAAGTCATTGTCATCACCGAGCCCATTATTCGGGAAGATCAAGTCCGCCATAAGGTAGCCGGAGACGTCCGGGTCGGCCGCGCCATCGTCCGGGTCGCTGTGATTGACGACCGGGTAGACGCCGATCCAGCTCGTTCCAAAGAAGACGCCTTCGACGAGGGCATCCAGCGCATTCTGGAGATTGACGATCTGGCCGCCGGACCACAAGCCGGGCTCGGTGGCCGTCATGATCACCTCGTTGCAGAATCCGGGAATCGGAACCGCACCGATGCTCTTGTGTCCGACCAGCCTCATCTTGGACGGATCGAAGGTAAGCAGCGATCCCTTGCCCGCGTATAGCTCGACCGCCGCGCCCACCAAACGTTCGTTGTAGGTCAGCCAGAACGGATGGTCGCCGGGCGGCAGCTCAATCACTCCTAAGGTATCGGCCGGAGAACGGGCATCATGGAATCTCAACGCAGCCCCGCCGCCGAAGTTCACGATCTCGCCGTTGGCCACGGAGACGAAATCGTGTCCAGGGAACTGCAACGTCACACCGTCATCGCTGTTGACGCCGAACGTCCATTTGCCACCTTGTCCTTCGGGGATGCGGACTGTGCCTCTTGCCATTAGGGAGGCGTCGTCCACAGCCCCGTAGGCGCGGTGGCCTGCGGTGACCACGCCGAAGACATCGTCGTTGCCGTAATGCCCGCCGTCGCCGCTATCTTGGATGTTGAGGACCGACGCCGTGTAATCAACAATGGTTCCGGCGCCTGAATTCAGTGAGGCATAGCAAGCGCCCTGATCAGCGATTGGACCGTTGTCGATCACCTCCCGGATGCCCATGTAGCCATCACCACCGTCAGGACCTATCGGCAGCTCGGGCGTCTCGGCCAGCACTCTTACTGCCCCAAAGTTCAAGTCCTTGAACTGTGCGGTCCCGTCCTTGGCGTAGATCGCGTACTGGAATGTCCCGGAGGTACCTGAAGTCACCTCCCACCTGACCTCCACGGTCTGCCTTCCCGCAAGCTCTCCGATGTTGACCGTCAGTGGATCGCCCGTGATCAATTCCGGGGCAAGAGCCAACGTGACGGCCACGTTGTGCAGGGCGTAGTCACCCAGGTTTTCTATTTGGCCTGATAATACGAAGGGCTGACCCGGCTCGACAAGATCCGGGCCATTCTCATCCCTAACGTCGAGCAACGGTGGAGCCAAGACGTTGACATCTCGATAGATCGTGGATCCTCCGCTGTCATCGGACCTGGCCGCAAATATGAACGTCCAGGGACCGCTTCTTGATAGGCTCGTGGGGAATCTAACCACATTTGTTTCTCCGGGACCCAAATGCCTTATCGAGTATTCAGTGTCGTCGAGGGCGGAGTAGGTAGGGGTGGCCAAATACGCGGATATGTTGTTCACCGGGACGTCAAGTGCATTTCTCACACGTGCGGTCACGGTGAATTCCTCGTCCACGTCTATTCCATCAGGCCAAGAAACCGAGATTTCCAGACCGCTGTTGATCGTGAACTCGCGGTGCCCCAGATCGCCTTGATTGGTCGTGGCAGCTGCCCTGAATAGGCCGCTCGTCATATATTCAGTCTTGTCCAAAGAAAACGTGCGGACGACCGACGAGAAGGCCGGCACCGACAGGGTTTCCGCCTCGTCCAGGATGTCAGTGCCCGAGCGTACCCCTACTCGTCCTTCCGGAAACAGATTTGTGATCAAAACGTTTGATTCGACCATCTCATCGCTACTGCCGGTATTCTTGAATTCGACGCGAACGTCGACGGTCTCGCCAAAGGTGTACACCGGCTTGTCGGTAGTGACGATGATCTCTAGCGGGGAGGGACTATCGACCAGAGCTAAGCTCGACGAAGCCTTGTAGCTGCTTGTGATGCTCTTCTTACTTCCATCGTTGGGGTTTTGCGTAACAGCCGTTCCCGGCCACGCATCACCGTTACCCATACCATGGTCTTTCCAGTAATCTTTCGGGTCTGTTGCGTCGTCCCCGTATCCCGGCGTTGCATCCAAAACCTTCCAGGCGGTTCCATCCCAGAATTCCGCCCAGCAATGGTAATTCCACCCCTGGACGTATTCTCCGGAAATTGCTCTTGCCGGGATACCCTGGGCCCTGAGTTTGGCCACCAGAACCATGCCGAAATCACTGCACTCACCCTGAGCGTATCCGCCGGTTCCTGCATCATGTTTCAGAAGTCTCTTCAAGAATTCCTTAATGTC
>CP070675.1:1353396-1356721 GCA_020352215.1 Phycisphaerales bacterium | reverse complement strand
AACTGGCGGTGGATCTCGGACGCAATGAACGCGATCTGGTACCGGTTAAGCTCGTTCGCCTGACGGAGTTGGACGCCGTGTCTATCAGCGTCTCCGGACCTGGGGCTGCCCTGTGCACGGCTTGGATCGAAAAGGAGTATCAGCTCCACGCAGGTGATCGGGCGTCGCTGCGTTTACCCAATCCTGATCGTATCTGGCTGGAGATGGATTCGCATCAACACGATCCCGGCGTATACGAACTGACAGCCAGTCTGTCATCAGCTCAAGGCACCGAATTGCGCATCCCCGGCACAGTGACCATCCATGATGTAGCGTTGCCTGAAGAGCGAACCATGGGCATGAATCCCCAAGTGGGTGTTATTGGTCTCTCCTGGTGGGCTAACTACTCGCCAGAGGCACGCAAGCGTTTGGAGGTCTTTCTCGACGATCTGGCCATGATGCGTAGTACGGTGTGTGGTTTTTTCTATACGTACAACCCGACCAATGTCCGGCACCAGGTAAAGATAGCAGGAACGGATCAGACGCTGCATGCCGCCGGCCAGGCCGGTATCATAGACATTAACAACCTGCCGGATCTTGACTTTTCATTTTTCGATCCCTGGATTGCAGGTTCTGCAAAGCGCGGCATGACCCGTTTGGAAATAAACGGACGCCTGTACCTCTCGGAACATGAACGCGCGTTTGCCAAAGCCGTTCTGGGAGACGATATTGTCTGTTCCGATGAAATAAGCTGGAAGATGCTCATGTGGCTGCACAGTGAGTTCAGAGACTATGCAATCAGTCGCGGCATGACCGAAACCTGGGCTAAAATCGATACTCAACTGACTCCTGAAACGATCCCGGATTATACGCTTACTGCATCTCGTTATCAAGCAATCGGGTATCGCAGCTACACAGGTACGACGAATAACTTCACCAGAGAAGCAGCGTGGTTGAATCAGTTGAATGCCCAAAATGATGCCTGGTACATGAGTTACGATCATGTGCCCCACTTCATGTCCTTAACACAACCCGAACAGGATCAAGCTGCCGTACCATTTGATGAGGAGGAGCAGGTCTGGTACCATGACGGTGCAAATTATAATACCCCCTATTATGAGGGACGAAGAAAAGCCTGGCGTGCCTGTGTCCTCGGCGTTGACGGCTACACCTGGTGGACGTATCGGTGGGGTAATTCCACCGACCAGATCGTATGGTATGACCAAGAGACCGAACGCATCATCCACTCCCCTGTCTGGCACGGCTTGCGGGATGGTAATGAAGATGCCGCTTACTACCACATACTGCAGCGGCGTCTGCAGGCCCAAGGGGACGAAGCAGGACTGGCCCGCCTGGCAGCGCTGACCGGCAAAACGGAAGACGCGCCCTTGCGCATGACCACGGTCAGTTATCACGGCCTCGTTTGTGATGATATTGTTGGGCCAATCGGGTTTCACCGATTCAATCAGGCCAAACGCGAAGTACTCAAGATGCTGTGCGCAGATCAATGAGCCCAAGAAGACAAGCTCAGAGCCAGAGGAAGCCAGAGGGTCAGGTGTTCATGTGTGAAGGACACCGTCCAGGACCAAGTAGAGTGCACACTGTGAATACTGAGAGCCGTAGAATCGGGAACATGTGTACTGCACAATTAGTCGTTGTTTTCGCTATTCTGTTGGTCTTGCTTGGCTTGGACCGCCGTTCTGTCACTCCCAATCCAAGGCCGGCGAATAATATCGGCAACAATCGGGGCGGAACGACTCAATTGTTCCGCCCCATTCATCTTTCACAGAGACAGGTTGCTTAGCGATTAGGTGCCGTCAGAGTTCTGTGGGACTCGTGTGGGCTACTCGGGTATTTGGCTGGCCTGCGCGCATCCGGGAGCAGACTGTAAGAAGCCTAAAAGAGTCGCGAGCGGGACTGCCACAAGCGGAGAATATGACCAAGTGACATAACAAGTCAAAAGGTCCACATTCTTGGACTAAGACGGCGTCGTATGCCCCCATTTTCGCGCGTCGGCGCCTACAACCGGCGTACAACCCGAAAGCGCGTTATCTGGCAATCCTGAAAGAGGGCCATTTTTAAGTGCTGTAATGGCAAGGGCTTCCGAGAGCCCGCAGATTGTGCAACGTTTTCAATGGCCCACACTGCGAGGCAAACGCTTGCGGCCTTTTCTTGTGCCCCCACAACGGCCAATTTGTTATCATAGAACTTGTGTGTCGCAGTAGTGTCTGGCTGTTGAGTTGTAAGTAGGTCCGGGCAACGATTTCGTCCAGAACCAACGTGAAGGAACGGCATGAACGAGGTAACTCGTATCATAAATGCTATTGAGCAGGGAGATCCCCATGCTGCAGAGAAACTGCTTCCCTTGGTTTATGAGGAATTGAGGGCTCTCGCTGCTCAGAAGATGGCACAAGAGAAGCCAGGGCAAACGCTGCAGGCGACGGCGTTGGTTCATGAAGCTTATCTTAGGCTGGTTGGATCGGAGGGACGAGGCTGGAACAGCAAGGGACACTTCTTGAAGACGGCGGCAGAGGCGATGCGACGGATTCTCGTTGAAAACGCTCGTCGCAAACGCCGGCTCAAACGAGGTGGCGATCAGTATAGGATTGACATGGATGAGGCAATTCTTGTTGTCGAGGAGCCTTCAGAAGACATAGTAGCCCTGGATGAAGCTCTGAGAAGACTTGCGGAAGAGGAGCCCTCCATCGCTGATTTGGTGAAGCTGCGATATTTTGCGGGTCTAACGGTTGAGCAAGCGGCTGGGTTTCTGGATATCTCCCGTCGCGCGGCGACCAGGCATTGGACTTTTGCCCGCGCGTGGCTGTATAAGCAGATCACCAAAGACCAGACACAAGATTCGGGATGAGGCCTCTGGCTCAGGGAGCAGTGGATCGAGGCCATGCCGGTCATTACTTCTTTTTTTACAATAACTTACGGCGCATAGCCGTCCTGGCCGCCAGTAGTCTGGCTATAAGGCATATTCTGTTTGACCTGCAGGCGTTTTCTGTGGCTCATTTTGTGACCGGATGGCGCACTTATATATGGGGGGAAATGTGCTAAGGAGCTGAACAATGGCAGAAGAGTTGAAAGACCTCAGGGCCATCTTCCTTGGGGCTGTGGAAATACAGGATCCTGAGAAGCGAAAGGCGTACCTCGGTCGTGCCTGCAAAGGAAAAGAGAAGCTGAGGGCTGAGATTGAGGACCTGCTCAAAGCTCACGAAGAGGCTGGTAGTTTTATGGAAGTCTCAGTGTCAGATTCAGACATCACCCTGGATGAATCTCGTCCGACCGAAGGCCCCGGTACGAGGATCGGCCGGTACAAGCTGCTTCAACTGATAGGTGAAGG
>CP070675.1:1349946-1353296 GCA_020352215.1 Phycisphaerales bacterium | reverse complement strand
TATTGCCTTCTTGATTGGTGCAATTGCCATTCTCGAACAAGCTCTACAGTAGAAACTCATCGATCGACCTTCATTGTAGTTCTGGAGCAATTCCTCCAACAATGCCTGTCTCTGTCTTTGTTCTCTTAACCAGGTTCCTGCACCTACTTGTTTGATTTGACGTAGGTTGTCAGCCGCCGGAATCCACTCTGCAACTTTCCTTCTCACGAAGATTGGGCAACTGAATAATTCACAACATTCGGCACAGGTCTCAAAGCCATGCTTCTTTACACAGCAATTCCAGATACTGCACCACGAGTGCTGTTCTCCCAATTTACAGCCAACGCATCTGCTTGCTGCCTTTGACTGATACTTGTTACATAATCCACAATATAAACCGCAGCACCCGATGAGATTCTTCGCTTCACTATTCTTCATGTCTTCACCGATTGTCCATTAGCAGTTGTTGTCCAACAAGATAGTATATGGCTTTCCTGACAACACCGGAATGGCATTATCGAACTACATTCCTAGACTGCCAGAATTTCAGGTTTTCCCGGGGTGTTCTAACTCGACAACGCCACATATATGATGTAATCACCAATACTCGGTCATGCAAAATAGCCTGCTCCCGCGTTGCTATACTGGGAACCTACCCTGGTAAGCAGGCAATTTCAAGTAGAATCCCGTGTGTGCACAGGAGACTGATGTTCTCCCCAATGCCGGTCATCGAAGCTTTTTCAGCTTGTGACTCAGCACCAGACACCTCAACGACAAATCCTGCAGTTCGGTAACGCCTTCCTTGGCTCGTTGTCTCGGACATCCGTGACCTGGGAAGAACTAGGGACGGCCACCTACTAATGGCTGAGGACAGTACACAGAAGACGTTGGCTGTCCGTAATGGAAGTCAAGGTCGAAAGAAGAAAACAGAAAGAATCAAGGCGATGGATAGCGAACCAGTATCCATCGCCTTATCGTGCAGATTAATCATCAAAGATGGTATCTTCGTCCAGAATAGTCATCCGCGTCAGGAAGATATCAATCTGCTCGGCCTTATGGTTCTTGGCCTGCTCAAGCTGATCTTTGAGCTTGTTGAGTTCTGCTTGCAGTTCCTTAATCTCAAACTCCCGAAGCTCTATTTTTACATCAAACAATCGGCTTAAGAGCTTCTTCATGCTACCGTGAATCTGTTTTCGTTTGTTTTTGTCTTCGCCCTCACGGTATTGACGTTCCAGGAGCTCCAGATGCCCGGAGAAAATCAACTGCTTTAGTTCTAATTCGGCCCTGGGAGACGCGGTCTGTTGGAATTTGAGCCAGAGATCTATATGCTCCATAAAATCCTGTTCGTACTCATCCTTGAGCTTGTCATCTTTGGTAACCAGATCATAAAACTCCCTGTCAAGTTCCTTAATAAAGGCCTCTGCCTTCGGTATGTTCTCGCGAAACTGTTTCAGTTTCCACTGCTCTCTTTCCTTCTTCATCTCCTCCTCTGACTTCCCCTCTGCCGCATATTCGCGCACCAACTGCCTCAAGAACGGCATCTCACCGTTCTCATTCTCGTTAGATTCTGCCGCGCTGATGGTGGCGAGGATGTTCGGTCTCACACTTAGCAACAACAATGCCGTTATCCCTACTGAAAACACTTTTTTCAACATGGTCATTTTCCTTTCTAAAGATGGGTTTCTTCTTCAGGTTGTCAATTCGATCTTTCAGCTTCTTATAAGAAAGGCCTTTCTCTGAAACCGGTGCAGTACGGTTGAGTTTGATTATTCTTTCCCGAATAACGGCCGTCTGCTGGTTGAAGCCAGGGTCAAACACCGTTGGGGTTTCTACCTGTTTCGGTATCCGGTCCTGATGATCGGCTTGAATGTACAACATCACTGCCAACAACAATACAGCCGCAATAGCAGCCAATCCGATTTTCTGGCGCCAGGAAAGAGAGCCCCTTCGAGCAAACGGGTCCAAGACCGACTCAGTTTGGAGCAGTACACCTGCTTTGATGAGCGCAGCGTAGTACTGCCGATTATCCGGATCTCTCAGGTACTGGTCTAATTGGCTTTGTTCCCACTCTGTGAGTACGCCTTCGTGCGCCTTAAAGATAAGCTCATCAAAGGGCCCTGTTTCTCTGCTCGATTCCATGGTCTTGAGCCTTCACTTGTGTTTGGACGTGTCTCATTAGCGTCTTGTGTATCCTGGCCATTGCCTTGTACAGGCCCTGCAAAGGCCGTCCCGTCTTTCGGGCTATTTCAACAACCGTGTATCCTTTCTTGTATTTCATGGCCAGAAGCTCAGCATCGGCCTCTGAGAGCCGGGCCAGACCCTGCTGTACGGCCTGCGCTCTGTCATCGTCTCGATCGTCGGCGTCCATGACGGCTGTCTCTTCCAGTAGTCTGACGATGTCCGAGGAGAACTTGATCCTTTTGTCAAATCGCCGTTGATTGAGTTTCATCACAAAATTACGAGCAATGCCTATGCCCCACGCCGCAAAATCAGTCCCCGTCACATAGGTGTCGAATTTTTGCCACATCACCAGGACAGCCTCCTGCAAAATGTCGTCTGCGTCTGCGCAATGAGGGACAAATACTCGGATATACACACGAATACGCGTCTGGTTTTCCTTGAGGAGTCTTGTGAATATCTGTTTTCGCCTGTCCTGGTGCACCGACAAGGCCCCTTAATCGATTCTGGTGTATCCTACTATAATCCCAGTTTGGCCCGGAAACTGGAGTCCAAAATCTCATAAATCATTCAAATATTGCTAAATGACACATTGGCGACACGTGGTAGCTTGTCGCTGCACTCAGACCAAGATAAGTGGATGAATTGGGACTATTGGAAACTAGGTTCTTGTCTTTCGATAGCCTAAACGGCGTCTTAGTGCGTTCAGCAGGGATTGAGGTTCATCTCCTGATTCCAGTTGCTCACGCAGTCTGTTCGCGTTCGGTGGCGCCGGTCTGGCTAGCATGCTGTCTGCGCTTGTGATTTGGGGCTGCGACGTTACCATAAGCGTATGAAAAATACGCCTGTTCCCGGTCCTCGACATTTTGTCACCACGCACTGGAGTCTGGTGAGCACGGCCAAGGCCGACGAGGCAAGCCAGACCCTCGCGCGAGAGGCGCTCGAGGAACTTTGCCGGACTTACTGGTATCCGCTGTATGCGTTTGTGCGCAGCCGGGGTTATTCAGCGGACGATGCCCAGGACCTTACGCAGGCTTTTTTTGCACGAATCATAGAAACGGGGGGATTTGCGTCGGCGGACAGGGAACGCGGGCGGTTTCGCTCTTACCTGCTGGGCGCGATGAAGCATTTCTTAGCTAATGAATGGCATAAGGCCCAAACTCAGAAGCGCGGGGGCCAGGTGCAAATCATCG
>CP070675.1:1346495-1349846 GCA_020352215.1 Phycisphaerales bacterium | reverse complement strand
GAATAAACTCCGACCTGCCGGCTGGACTTCCGCCGATGCTGCCGGGCTGCCGATTTTCCCGGCGGTGGTCCGCTGCGACGAACTGAAACGAGGAATCGTCGAGCATGCGATGCGGGTCACGGTTCGCAAGACCCGCAGGGCCTACGTGGCGCCGGCCACCCACTTTGCCAGTCCTCACGAGAACAAAGACTATCCGCGAATGGGCGAGCGACTCCGGCTGCGCCAGGATTACGACATCTCCGGTTTTTCGCCCCCGGTGCAGGCGATCCTCAAAGGATTGAAGAAATACGGCATGTTCGTAGCCGACAACGGGATCGAATGGGCCATCTCTGTCGCTCCCGACCCGAGGATCCCGAATCTTCACGAGGAACTGCGGCGAGTCAAAGGCTCAGCCTTTGAGGTTGTAGTGCCACCAGAGTAACGGAAAGGCGAATACGACATGCCAGCTTCTGCGGCGACACAAAATCAGACTTGCAGACCTGACCCTATCAGGGAATAGGAAAATGGCTGCTCGAAGATGTATCTACTACACCATTGCGATGCTTATACTCAGCAGTATTAGCCAGTTCCGTACAAAGAGAATCCGAGCCACAGGAGAAGTTTGCAGACATACCTGAAGAAAGGAGCGGGATAATGAAGACTCTAAATAAGAACATGATCTTATTAGCTTTGTCATTGCTAATAGTTGCAGTACACGCATCAGCCGAGGAATTGGTTTATCCGGTCAGGGTAAGTGAAAATGGGAGATACTTTGTAGATCAGAATGGCAATCCTGTATTCTGGTTAGGCACAACCCAGTGGCAAATCTTTCGGGAATACACATTAGAAGAAGCCAGAACGATTCTCGAGAGTACCAAAGGCAAAGGATTTGTTTTTGTTCAGGCCATGCTCATGGGCGTTGGCGACGGGACCCAGCCGAATGTTTATGGGGAGAAGCCATGGATCAACGATAATCCGCTCACGCCAAACGAGGCGTATTTCGAGAACGTCGATGCCGTTATCCGCATTGCACACGAGAATCACGTGATCATTTCGATGACCCTGTACCATCAGCGATACCGCAGGCACATAACGTTGGAAAATGCCAGAGCGTGGGCAACATGGCTGGCAAAACGGTATAAGGACTCGGCCAACATTGTCTGGTCCATGACACCTGAGGCCAAACAGGATTTTGTGCCGATTCTGCGGGAATTAGCTGCCGGTTTGTATGAAGGAGACGGAGGTTATCACCTTGTAACCTTCAAGCCGGACCCTGCGCCGTACTCGTCAAGCTTTATACATAACGAGAACTGGCTGGATTTCAACTCAATGCAAACATGGAATGCAGTGAAGCTGATTTACCCGATGGTAACCAAGGACTACAACCTTAAGCCGGTCAAGCCTGTTCTGATGGCCGAGGGAGCATACGAAGCGGGGTCTGAATATGGATTTGATGTGACTCCTTTATGGATTCGCAGGCAAGCCTATTATTCGTATCTGGCCGGAGCTCATCACACTTACGGGCACAACGATAGCTGGCGTGTGCTACCGACGTGGAGGAAGGCCTTGGATGCGCCAGGCGCGGCCCAGATGGCTGTTCTTAAGCGAGTGTTCTTGGAACTTGAGGAGTGGTGGCACCTGGTCCCAGATCAGTCAATTCTTTTGAGCGGCGGCCAGACCAAGGGAGATGTGTTGAATTTGGCGGCCGGCCACAAAGACGGGAAATGGATCATGGTTTATTTAGGCAGCAAAGTCTCCTTCTCCGTGGATATGGGCAAAATTACGGCCGGGAATACGGTGAACGTTTCCTGGATCGACCCGAAAACCGGCGGATCGACACCTGTTGGCAACTTCTCAAACACAGGCGTCCGGTCCTTCTCGACACCCGACAAATGGGAAGATGCCATATTGATACTTGAAGCTCCAAGAGGCAACAGCACGAGCGCGGGCAGCGATTTGTGAAATACCTGCGGACTCTTGGAGATGTGTCACGGACAAGCGAGGAACGACTGTCTCTATCTTAATGTTCACTGTGGCAATCAGTTATGGCGTACACCCAAGACAGGAAACACAATCCGCTGTTGTGGTGACCGTGACAGATTAGGACAGTCTGCCTTAACCTCGTGGAATAGCCCAAGACACGTGCCGGCGCAGCAATTACGGCCTTGATATAAGCGAAATGATCTATCTCGGCAGCAAACTTGCACGACTATCCCACAGTCTAATCTTTAGCCCGCGGAGTCTCTCAGGTCTATGTCCGGCCGACTGCTCCCTCACGGGCTCGTCGCGCCCGCCCTCAGTGTGTCAACTACCCTGATCTCTTCAATCTTGACGTTCTTCCTGTTGACCAGGTCGATACCCTGCTCCCGCACGACCGTCTCGAAGACGTGCAGCCGAGGGTCACCGCCTGATTTCACTGCGATTCGCTTGGCTGCCTTGTCATAGCTGAACTCGCTCCACGGCCGGCCGTCGCGTAGCAGCTTCTTCGGCTCGTCGGTCAGCATCGCTGACCAACTGCCATCCGCCTCGCGTCTCCAGCCTTCGATCAGATCAGCCCCGCTGATCGTCACTTTCTCACCCTTCATGACCAGGACCGTCACACCCTCGCTTTTCGGGGCCAGGACCTCGCGGTATACTCCGCCCCGCAAGACGATTGTCTCTCCCGGCTGCGCGATCTCACACGCCTTTGTCAGACTCGCCAGCGGCACGGCCGGATAGCCCCACGCCGGCTCATCCGCGGCGGCCGGGTGGCGAGGATCGATGTAGTACACGTTAGGGTATTCCATCGCTCCGATCGTCACGCTGCCTTTGCCGGCCCCGATGGCCGGGCTGCCCTTCTTCAGACGGAAATCCCGCTTCTGTGGGTCCTCGAAGAGCGGGTCCCTGCCGTTGGTGTTCGTCGCGCCGGCCAGAGCCGAAGTCTTATACGTCAGGTTATACTCGATTACCGGGTTGGCGGGAGTAAAGTCCATGCGGTCGTCGACGGCCTGCCGCACCTCACAGAAGGTATTGTTGCGGATTTGCCCGTTAGTCGATTCCTTGCCCCGGAGCCCCACCCCGAACCAGGTGATGCCGGCGAAGGTGTTGTTCTCAATCGTCACGTCAGGCGTCTGGATGAGATTCAGCCCCCACGCTCCTTTGTAGGTCGGCAGATTGGAGGAGTAGATGTTGTGCCGGAACGTCCAGTTTCGCACGCTGCCGACGTGCGGGGCGCTCTCGACCATGCATCCCTGGCCCCAATCGAAGCAGGTGTTGTGCTCGAAGAGTACGTCATGCGCTATCTCGCCATTGTTGGTGAACGTCTGGATGGCGTCAACGTGGGCGACCTTGCTTTCCTTGGTATCTGTGCCGTGATAGTAGTTGTACCGCTGG
>CP070675.1:1343018-1346395 GCA_020352215.1 Phycisphaerales bacterium | reverse complement strand
AGTACATCAGCATTTCCGCAGTCCACATAGTCGGTTCCGTCGAACTCGAGCGCCCCTGCTATCTTCCCACCGGCCGGCTGCCAGGTTGGGTTGCCATGGAACTCGCCGTCGCTATCACCTGCGCTGTCGATAGCAACGTTGCCCTCGGCTTCGTCCAGCTTCCAATGTGCTACAAGCCGCCGAACTGGAGGATCGTCGGAGGGGCCGATGGACATGGTCACGTCTACCAGAGAGCCGGCTAAGACAAACGGAAGCTGTACCGTTCCCGCAACAGGGTCCTGGCTGATTACTTGCCCCGCCGGGGCAGTATCACTGTGGGCGCCCGAAGTTGCCCCAAGTGCAAATCCAGCATCGGTGATCTCCGACTCGGCAGCAGAACGCGACATACCTACCACGTCGGGGACGATCGGCGCGAGAGCTGCTTCGACCCATATGCTTTCTCCCGACACAGTCAATTGCAGCATGAACCAATTCGTCTCAAAGTTGCCCAAATTGGGCATTGTCAACGGCAGGTCTACACCCATGATCGCAGAGAGGCTGTTGGACGTGCTGAGGAAGAACTTCATCTCTGTTGAGGAGTCCTGCGTCAGTTGGAGAGGGGGTCCGGCGGTCTGCGAGATCTCGTAAGTTCCAACCTCATAGTTGTCCCACGGGCCAGATCCGTAATTGTCAAAGACTTCAATTCGCGAGGTCGGCTGCTGCGGGTCCAGGTTCTCCGTTTGAAACGTGTAGTTGCCCATCGTGACAGTCATTGTCATTCCGACCGGTGCCTCTTCATCGTACACGTACCAGCCCCAAACCGAGCCACCCAGACTCGGCGCAGTCGACTCGAAGGTGTAGCTGCCAAAGAATGCGTCTTCCGAAACGACGGACCCGTCGAGGAGCCCATTGGGGTCATAGACGCTGTCGATAATGCCTTGGTAGTTGATCGTGACAGGCTCGGCTGGCGTCCGGCCCGAAATGCCGAACAAGCCCGCCGCAAATGCTACAACCAACACGGGTGAAACTGTCTTCTTCATTTCTCTGCCCTTTCAGAGCTTGTCGTTCTCATAAATCACTCTCCGTTAGTCGACTGCATCGTGGTCCACCTTCAGTGTGCCAGGTTGATCCTGCCGGGCCTGCGTTTCCAGGGCTTCCAGTCGTTGTCTCAAGACATCGTTTTCTGCTTTGAGTTCCTTGATTGCTTCGACCAGAAGCGGGGTCAGTTTGCTGTAGTCCATGCCGGTGGCGTCGATGCCGTTTTCTTCGTAGGTCACGATCTCCGGCAGGACCTCGCCCACTTCTTCGGCGATCATGCCTAAATCATGGTGTCCGCCGTGTTCCTGATCCCAATTGAAATACACACCTCGCAAACTGAGGACCTTGCTCAGAGGCTCGTCGATAGGCGCGATGTCGGTTTTCCAGCGGATGGACGATTCAGAGTCGTAGTCTACACCGTTGCCTGCGGCATAAAAGTCAGAGGTACCGCCGCTGCCCCAGACGCCTCGTTCATTGCCACTGCCCCGGACGCCGACGCCGGAGCTACCCGTAGCCCGGCCGTAGACCCCTATGCCAGAGTCGCCGGAGGTCTCGGCGTACACGCCGTCGGCGTACCTGCTGAAGGCTTCGACGCCAGCTTTGGTGAGACTGTAGCCGTACACGCCGTTGCCGTGATCGCTTCTGCCATACACGCCATTGTGGTCAGTGCTCCTGCCAAACACGCCTGTACTGTGGATACTGTCCCCAAGGACGCCAACGTCCCCGCCTTTGCCATGCACGCCACGCTCTGCGCCTTCGCCATAAACACCGGTACCATCGCCGCTATCACTCTGGCCGTACACACCATAGGTTTCACCTGATGTCGCAAACGCACGGCCAAGGACCGCTTGCCCTGAAGTGCTGTTGGTCACGCCGACTACTCCGCGAACCAATCCGGCCGATGCCGTGGCATTGCCTCGGATAGCGGCCGAACCGTCGACAGACGAGGAGTTATTGGCTCCCAACACAGATGTGCCGCCGCCAGGAATATCGTTCGTCAAAATAAGCGGATTGGCAGTAGGGCCTGGCGGCCCTTGCGGTCCTGGATCACCCTTTTCGCCTTTTGGCCCTTGCGGGCCGGGAGGACCTGGCTCGCCGCCGGAGCCTCTGAGGGCATGTATCGCATAGGGCGCGGGCGTTATCGGTTGGCGCGGACTCAAGACGGCAAAGAGCTCCTCGCTCTGGCTTGGCCGTACGCTAACCTGAAGCCAGCGGTCATTGCCGTCGAAAACGCCGCTGTCAAAGGCCAGTTCTGCCGTGAAGTAGCCGTCGATCACATCGAGGGCTTGTATTGCGACTGCGCCCCCTTGTTGGGTCCCCACGGTAAGATCGTCGTAGAGGGCGAACTGAAAGTCATATAGACCATCGGCTACCGCATTACCGTCCATCAGGCGGCCCTGGTAGGTGAACGCTAGACCCTTTCCAGCCAGCTTTGCTATCGCTGCGCGGGTCAAGGCGTGGTCGTAGATGCGAACGTCGTCGAGCAGGCCCTCAAAATATCGTGTCTGCCCGAAATCAGTGTTTGGCCAGGCGCCGATGAAACCCTGTCCAAGAATGACCGCATCTGACATCGTCAGGTCCACGTAGGCCGCCAACTCACCATCGACATACAGTGCCAACAATACCGACGATTTCGTCAGTGCCACATGGCGCCACTGGTTTGCAGGAATATCCCAGCCCAAGGCGTCCAGATCTCCTGACGGGGCTATGGCCTCATTGATACCTGCCTTCGGGTGACCATCCCTGAGTTCGAAGTGCACCGAACCGCTCACCCAGTCCTCGTGGTTGATCAGGGACCTGAGACCGCTGCCGACCACATCCTGGTTGACCCACAACGCATACGTAAACTCTACGCTGTTGGAGATCCAGGGAATCGTGACATAGTCGCCATCGCCGTCGAGGGCGATGGCTTGGCCGTGCACGCCGGCCGCATACGTCGGGTTGCCCGCAGGCGTGCCGTGGTTACCCCCGGCGCTGTCGTTGGCATTGCCCTCAAACTCGTAGTGCGCCACCAGGTCCGCGGAGGCGCTGCCGACAAGACTCAGCGCTAAGATTGTTACCGCTAGCGTTCTATTGGGTTTCATTGTGCTGCCCTTTCAAGGGGGTCGTTCAACCGTCGGCCCATCAGTGTTTCCATCCGCTCAAGGCGAGCGGTTAAGTCGCTGACTTGGTCTCTGAGTTCAGCGTTGTCGATGCTGAGTTCTTTGACCGCCTCGACCAACAACGGTGTCAGCTTACTGTAGTCCATGCCGGTGGCGTCGACGCCGTTCTCTTCGTAGCTGACGATTTCCGGCAGGACCGCGCCGACCTCTTCGGCGATCATGCCTACAGCATGCTGGCCACCATGTTCTTCGTCCCAA
>CP070675.1:1339513-1342918 GCA_020352215.1 Phycisphaerales bacterium | reverse complement strand
CCGGCGGTTGTTGACAATCGGTTGTCGCGCATGTCGTGCCTGCGCCCTGTGGCGTGCCGCCTTGAGCCAGGCACTCACCGGGCGTCAAGTCCTGACAACTGCCGTCGGCAAAACAGCAGGCCTGCTGCTCCGAGGGGCCGTCCTTGGGACCCAAAGATATGACCAGGTCCACCGCAGAACCCCCGGGCACCTGCGTTCCCGCCGTTGGGTCCTGGCTGATTACATACCCGGCCGGGACCGTATCACTGTAGTTGGCTGACGTTGTGCCGACGACAAGACCGGCGGATGTAATTGCTGACTGCGCGGCAGACAGTGACTCAGCCACTACGTCAGGGACCACCACCGAGCCGGGACCGGCGGGGCCCAGAGACACGGTCAGGTCCACACGCGTACCCTCAAGAACCTCAGTTCCCCCTACAGGATTCTGCCTGATTACGTATCCTGTCGGCACCGTATCGCTGTGGACCAGGCTAATTCTGCCAACGGTTAGATCGGCAGCGCTAATCAGCGAGTTGGCCTCAGCCAGGGTCCGACCCACCACATCGGGGACCTCAACCATAGGCGGTGGAGGGGGTTGAAACTCGTACGCGCCGATATCCACGATAGGGGGCGTGCCGGGGCCTGTGTCAGGCGTGGCTGGGTCGTCGACAAATCGGGGGTTCCCGTCGAGGTCGGTCGTGATGCCGATGAGACCCATATTATTGGCGCCGGCATCGATGCACGGCGAGCCGGCCGAGAGCCGCAGCGTTCCAGCCTCAAATAGTGGATCGGCGTCGATGTTGGTTCCGCCCAACCAGCCGCCCTCGACATTGCTAGAGATCACGGTCGGAAATCCATCTCCAGCTATCTCCTCAGGCGTATCACCCCAAAGGATGCAGTTGACCACCGTCTGGGTGCCCTCGGCGTTGTACATGCCGCCGCCTACGGTGGCCTCGTTGCTGCTGAATGTGCAGTTGGTCACCCATGGTTTGTCGCCGTTGTACATGCCACCGCCACGTCTCGCCGAATTGTCGCTGAATGTGCAGTTGGTCACGGTTGGACTGCTCCTCCAGTTGTACATGCCGCCGCCATTGTCCTCTGCCTCATTCCCGCTGAATGTGCAGTCGGTCACCGTCGGGTTGTCATATAATTCGTTGGACATCCCCCCGCCGCAGGTTGCCGAGTTTCCGCTGAACGTGCAGTCGGTCACGGTTGGGCTGCTACCTGGGTTCGCCATACCGCCACCATATCCTTCCGCCGAGTTGCCACTGAAGCTGCAGTTGGTCACAGTCGGGTGGCTGCTCGTGTTGTGCATTCCGCCACCGTGTGTTGCCGTGTTGTCGCTGAATGTGCAGTCGGTTAGTCTCGGGTTGCCCAGCCAGTTGCGCATCCCACCGCCGTAGCCTGCTGAGTTGCCACTGAACGTGCAGTTCGTCACGGTTGGGCTGCCGTCGTAAATGTACATCCCGCCGCCGTATGTTGCCGAGTTGTCGGTGAATGCGCAGTCGGTCACCGTTGGGCTGCTGCTCTCGTTGTACATCCCACCGCCATCGTCCGGCGCCGAGTTGTCGGTGAATGCGCAGTCGGTCACCGTTGGGCTGCTGCTCTCGTTGTACGTCCCACCGCCATCGTCCAGCGCCGAGTTGCCGCTGAACGTGCAGTTGGCCACCGTAGGGCTGCCACCGTTGTTGTGCATCCCGCCGCCACGAAAGGCGTCGTTGCTGCTGAAGGCGCAGTTGGTCAGCGTCGGGCTGCTGTCCTTGTTGTACATCCCACCGCCATCGTCCAGCGCCGAGTTGCCGCTGAATGTGCAGTCCGTCAGTGTCGGATTGCCCTCCCAATGGTTGTACATGCCGCCGCCGCATTCTTCTGCCGTGTTGTCATTGAATGTGCAGTTGGTCCCCTTCGGGCTGCCGCCTTCGTTGTACATCCCTCCGCCGTGGTGCTCCGCCGAGTTGTCGCTGAACGTGGAGTTCGTCAGCGTCGGGTTGCACTCGAAGTTGTACATCCCACCGCCGGAGCTTGCCGAGTTTCCGCTGAATGTGCAGTCGGTCACCGTTGGGTTGCTGTCGTCGTTGCACATCCCGCCGCCGAACCTTCCCGAGTTACTGCTGAAGGTGCAGTCGGTGACCGTTGGGCTGCCATCCGAGATGTACATCCCGCCGCCAGAGTTATTTGGCCAGGAACCGTCGGCATTGCCACCGGTGATCGTAAAGCCGTCGAGGTCGGCCGTTCCATCACATCCGCTGCCGTTAACAACATGATAGCTGTTGTCCGAGTTATCACCCAGCGCACCGATGTCTCCGCTGAGGGTCGTTTCGTAGCGGCTGGTGCTCCGAGCGTCGGGGTCCAACTCGCCATAGCCGGCATAGCCGCCCAAAAGGGACACACGCTGTTTCAGTTGGAAGCTGGCCGTTCGGTCGCCTAGCGTATGCCCGCCGCCCTTGTCCGGAAGGTACGTACCCTGGGCCACGCGTATGTCGGTACTTCCTGTCGCAGCTACCAGGGCATCCTGAAGGTGAACATAGGCATCGGCCCACGACGTGCCATCGTTTGCACCCTTGGCGCCCCTGTCCACGTAGACAATGGTGACCTTCTGAGCCGTTGCAGGGGCCACGATAGCGAAAGAACCCACTGCGAGGGCTAAGACTAATCTGAACGAGATTCTCTTATACATTCTTGCGGCCTTTCGATAAGGAATATGGTGATTCTCGAGCGTATTCGGCTTCGTTCTATCAGCCATTCGATCCTCCTTCCGTCACGTTGAAGACAGACGAACCGTGACTTGCCATATACACGTCACCGAAAAGCTCTACCCTTGATAACGGGAAAAAGGCAAGCCCATGCCTATCTAATTGAGAAATTCTCAAAGATTGGCGTAATTCGGGCAGTTTCCGGGATTTCCGATATATCTTCATAAACGGCCGTCCTCCAAGCTACAACGGACTATCATACTGTGTGATTTGCACCATTGCAACATCCTTAGCAGATTCAGCACGCGCGTCGCATAAAAGACAAGAAAAGCGAGATATTCGCGAGGAGAATCCGTTATTCCCGCCGTGTTTGTACATCGCCGCCGTCCCCTGTGCCTTCAGCGGAAAGGAGCAGCCGCCAAGGCTGCAATCCAGCGTGTGGAAGTCCCGCCGCGTCGGTTGGGGAAGAGATTCTTAGGGGTAAGAAACGGCGGTTGGCTATGAGGAACTGAGGGCCAAGATATGAAGAAATTCAGATCACTTGAGTAGATCTGGGACCTTGCCATAGCAAGAGAAGTTGAGGCACACGACTTCTACAAGAAGCCATAGACATGGTCGTCAAATGCGCATCGGCCAACAAATGTGGACATATGTCCCACCGGTCGGGCGTATTTACCTTCTGTGGTCTGGCTTGGGGCTCCGCCCCAAGTCAGGAGGTTTTTCGCATTGGAGC
>CP070675.1:1335975-1339413 GCA_020352215.1 Phycisphaerales bacterium | reverse complement strand
CGATACTTTTTGCCTGTGACGTACACAGTCGACAACACGGTTGGTGGCGTGGTCGTACGAATCAAAGACTGTGACTGGCGTACCCATGACCTCGACACGATCCAGGTCGGTTACTACCATTGTTCTGTCCTCCGTGACGGCAACGCGGATACTACGTTGATGCGTGACACGCCCAGGCCGGCAGCCTGAGCTCTCTCGTGAACTTACCGGATGGCTTTCTTATGAGAGGCACGTTCTCGATCGTCCGGCGTTTTTTTCTGGTTGGGAATCTCATGGATCGCCGCGGCTCCATGTCGAGATCCCTCCGATTTCATCTGATCCGTCGGGAGTTTCGTCGGCAAACCACACTCTTTATCCAAGGACTCTTCGCGGGTAGCTCGGTCTGTTTGGAGGATTTCGGCTTCGGCGAGCAGCCGTATCTCCTCCGTGCTGAACTGCCGGCCGCAAATCATGCAGTAAAAACCTATTTCGCGATCGAGGTACACTTCTCGCTTACGGCATTCTGGGCAGGCTATTCCCAGGTATTCTGGTTCCAACATCGTAAGTTCAGTCTCCCTCGATTATGCGTTGTGTCTTCCGTCTTTCAGTGCCGAGCTATGCAATAGCAGTAGATTGAAACACAAGACGTTGCAGCTGCCTTTAGCGAGAGTCTGTCTCAAGGTGCGCGTTATCCTTGACGAGATGCTCCAAGGCAACCACAGGCTTTTCGTTCGTGGATCCTTTGACCCATTGTGAACGGTCGACACAAACAGTTGAGGGAGGTGCGACTATACCGTCTCAATCAATGTCTGAAGTGAATTGAAGCCGTCTTTCAATTCTCCCGGCTTGTGGAGAATACCGAATAGATGCTAATAATTCGGTGACCGGCAACCCTACTCTGACAAGCAACGCCATGGTCTATCGTCGGGTTCCAGTTCCTCTAATACGGCTATGGCGCGCCTTGCGATCTCGCAGCCTTAGCACCACCATAATCACGGCCAATCCCATATAAGGGACAAGGAAATCAACAAGGTTACTGTCGCCACTCGGCGACAGGGCGCAGCCGCCATTGCCCCCTGTGGCCGCCGCATCACCCGACAGCAGATAGTACGGCGTGAGGTGGGTGGTCTTGAACCGCACCGCGTGCAGTCCCGGCCCTATGGTAATATCTTCAACATCTGTGATTCCCTGCTGGCTGAGCGAGTCGGTCATGGAGTCATACCAATAGGCCTTGACCTTGCCATTTTTGGCCACCCCGTAGGGAATTGTCACCGTGACGGGTTCGGCAAATACCAGGCCGCTTGGCCCAAACTCGTACCTGCGTAAAGATTCTGTCGCGAATCCCGGCGGATTCATGATGTTCGAGATACTTACCGTGACATCGAATGAACAGGCTTGGGCTGGGATTACGATCGACACATCGTCCACGCTGGAAATAGCCTCCGGCGCGACTCCGACGATCCCGCCGGCCGACACGGTCACCAACTGCGAATCCAGCGCATCCGGTTCGATAAAGGTACTTCCAGCGTAATAGACGTCGGCACTCTTATTCCTGTCGTCCGTCCAGAGAAGGTAAGGATATCCGTAGGCATCGACACCCATCGCCGGCTCACTCTGGCTTGCACTGCTGCCGTCGTCACCCACCAGGATATTCGTCGCGGTTCCCGACCCGACCTCGGCAAAATACAAGTCCACATCTCCGCCACCTGCTATCATGTTCCTCTCATCCTGCCAGCACACGAAAACCCTCAGGTCATCGCCAGTCCTGCCCGTGGTGGCGATTTCGGGCGCGGTCTGTTCGGCTCCTGAAGTGTCATCAATGATATTGATACCCGTGACCGGCCCGGCCGGCAGACTGTCTGAAGACGCGCAGAATATGTCCATGTTTCCGGAGGCGTCATCCACCCATGCAAAGTGCAACACAGAACCGGCCGCCTCAACGGCAATGGCAGGTCGGAATTGGTTGCCCGCTCCTGTGACCAGGGCAACATTCGTCCAGGGGCCAGTGTCGGAAGCGGCGCCATAAATATCACTCGATCCGTTTCGCCGATCTGTCCATACTACGTACTTGACATCCGCAGAGTCCACGGCGATAGCCGGGTCGGTTTGGTCGGAATTGCCGGAAGTCACCTGCCAGAGTATTTTTGTAATGTAGCGATCGGTTGACCTGGCCACATAGATGTCCTGGTCCGGGCCTCGGTCATCTTGCCAGGCGGTGTACACACGGTTCGGGGATGCTCCGTCAACAGCTATGGCCGGGCTGACTTGATTGTCATTTGAATCGGTCACTCGTCTTTCGCCTGACCAGGCAACTCCGTCAGCCGAGGTCGTAACGTATATATCCCAGTTCCCCCGTCTGTTGTCCTGCCAGACAACGTAGAGCTTGTCATCCGTGCCAATGGCGATATCCGGATTCCCTTGGTCGGCTGCGTCTGTAGTCAGCTTGATAGGGTCGTCGAAAGCGCTGGCGCCTGGCGCCAACCTGCTTGCGTAGACATCTCTCTCGCCGATGCTTCCTGCGTGCCAGACCGCCCAGATGTTGCCGCTGCTGTCCCGGACCGTTGCCGGGCTGCCTTTGTCAAGGCGATCCAGACCCTCGCTGACTCTCCAGTTGCCGCCGAAAGACCACATCTCCGTTTTGAAGGAATAGGAATGTTCGGCCATCGCATTGCCTTCGAGGTCCGCCGCGTTGACAGTGACGTCAATGGTCTGGTCAAGATCAAAAGGTTCGCTTGCCTGGTAAGAGTACGCGTAATCAGCCTTAGTCCCGGTTCGGCGACACTCGCCAAAGACGCTACTGTAACTCGACGTGTTGCCGGAGTACACGGTCGTGCCATCAACAGCGATCGTAACTGTATTGGCATCAACGCCCTCACCTGAATCAACCACATGCAGAACAATTAAGCTGTTCAGCGGAGCTTGGATGGAGTCGGCATCCGGTGAGCGATCAGCAACAATAGGCGCTGTTGTGTCGGGGCCCTCGACTGCAAAGAGAGCGGTAACCGACTTGTCGGCATCCATGACAATGTTTGCAGGATTGGCGCTGCCGGAGAGGTCTCCTGACCAGCCCGTAAAGCGGTAACCTGCATCAGCAACTGCCTGTACACTTACTGTCTCACCGTAACTATAGCTTGTTCTGTCCGGAGACTTGGTTATGGACCCTTGGGTGGCAGATGTGTCAAGCCTGTAGGTGTCGGCAGCGAAGTTCGCAGTGACTGATTTGTCGGCGTCCATGACAATGGTTGCAGGATTGGTGCTACCGGAGAGGTCTCCCGACCAGCCCGTAAAGCTATATCCACTGTCCGCGGCTGCGAGCAACGTCACCGTCTCACCCTCGCTGTAGGCGGTCTTGTCGGGCGTTTTCGAGACGGAGCCGTCAGTCGCGCTCGTGCTCAGGGTGTAGGTAGGCGGAGGAACTGCGGCGAAGTTGCCGGTGACCGACTTGTCCGAATCCATAAC
>CP070675.1:1332422-1335875 GCA_020352215.1 Phycisphaerales bacterium | reverse complement strand
TCTTCCGATGGAATCAAAAAACGTTGTCCGCAGGAGATGCATTTGGCGCGCTTCCCGATGTGCTTGCTGTCGAAGCCGATGACGGCGTTGCAGTTGGGGCAGTTGAACTGGATCGTCATTTGTTCGTCGTGCCTTTCTGCGTAGTCAACGGTCAGTCGTGATATGCTTGAGGCTGTGCAGTGCTTGGGCCGTTGATTTTCTCGTCAGTCTTGCTGCATACAGTCGACGAATGTTTTGGTATTGTTGGCCCACTTTTGGGCTTCGAGCAGGTCTACCCTGCCTTGCTTGACGAGCATCGAAAGGTGTTTCTCCATTGTCATCATTTTTTCATCGGGCTTGTCCCTGGTTCTGGTCTGGAGCTGCGAATAGATTTGCTCTATCTTGCCGTGGCGAATCAGATTTGCGCATGCGTAGTTATTGTTGAGTATCTCCATAGCCACAATTCTGCCCGTTCCATCCTTTTTGGGGATGAGTTTCTGGCAGATGATGTAGGCAAGGCCGAGCGAGAGCTGGTTTCGGACCTCGGCCTGTCTGCCCGCAGGGAAATAGTCCAGTATTCGGGTCACCGTGCCGGTCGCGTCTCTTGTATGCAGAGTTGAGAAGACGAGGTGGCCGGTCTCGGCTGCCATCAGTGTCATAGATATTGTCTCGGGGTCGCGCATTTCTCCGACGAAGATTATGTCGGGGTCCTCGCGCATCATCTCCTTCAATCCTTCATGAAAGGACTTGACGTCCCTGCCAACCTCGCGTTGCGAGATGACCGAGTGTTTCTGTGCAAGGATATATTCTATGGGGTCTTCGACGGTAATGATTCGGCAGGCGGCCTTTTGGCTGATTCGGGCGATCATCGAGGCAATGGTCGTGGATTTTCCTGCGCCGGTGACGCCGGTCATGAGGACCAGGCCGTGCCTGCGTTTGACGATGTCCTCCCAGATGTTGTTCGGGAAGCCGATCTCCTCCACCTTGGGCACGTCAAGTGCCAGCGCTCGGATTGCGGCAGCGATGCCGTCGTTTTCCCTGAAGACGTTAATGCGGAACTGGAGCGAGCCGTACCGGTAGGAGCAGTCGATGGTGTTCTGATCCTCGAACTTCTTAAGGTTCGCATCGCTCATTAGCGGATATATGAGCTGCTTTGCCACTTCCGGGGTGACAGCCGAACCTTTGAGCTTGACCAGATTGCCGTCGATGCGGTATGTGGGCGGTACGCCCACCTTGATGTGCAGGTCGGAGACGCGCAGAGCGCCCTTTTCCTCGAAGTAGGCCAGCATATCGATGATGCTCATTTTACCGACGTTCTCGGTCTCAACGACTTTGGCTGAGGCGAGGAATTCTCCGGCCATAATTGCCTCCACTGATACGCTCGTCAGACAGAAACAGCATGGGCAAACAAGGGCTTCGACTGAGCTCAGCCGAACGTCTTGCTCATCCTACGTGTTGCTTGCCCTTGACTACGCACGAACGGCCCTTCTGTTACAATACGCACTATATCAGAAGAGATGCCCCGAGGCAAAGGCCAAATCCAAACCAGTCGGGGACCGCTATAACAGCGGGTCTGGAGGCTTGAATCAACGGGGAAGATGTGTTTTGAGCAGGTGAGAGCAGCACTCGGATGTGGACGAACGTTGATGTTGCACTTCCTGGTCGTCATCTTGTTATTGATTCTCGCGGTACTTATTGCTATTCACATTGAGTTGGACATGTTGACGGAGTTGAAAGGAGTTTGTATGAAGCACGTATCGCTCATAGCCTTGTCTCTGGGTCTACTGAGTAGCACCTACGCTGAGAAACCAGGGCAATTCAAGAAACCAGTCAAAGTGTTTCTCCTTGCCGGTCAGTCAAACATGGAAGGGCAGGGAGTAGTCTCCATGGCCCATCCCCAGCACTACAACGGCGGCAAGGGAAACCTCGTTAACACTATGCAGGATCCGAAGAAAGCCCATCTTTACGAGCACCTCCAGAGCGAAAAAGGCGAATGGGTGGTTCGCGACGATGTCAAGATAACGTTCCGAGACCGAAGCGGCGGACTGACTATCGGATACACTGGCTATGGCGGCACAAGCCATATTGGCCCTGAACTTCAGTTCGGTCACGTTGTAGGCGATTATTACGCCGAGCCGGTGCTGCTCATAAAGACCGCCTGGGGTGGCAAGAGTCTCTTTAAGGATTTCCGTCCTCCCAGTTCAGGAGGGACCGTGGGGCATTTCTACAAGCTGATGCTGGAAGATATCCGTAAAGCGCTCGATAACATGGAAAAGAGTTTCCCTGACTTGGCCAGCCGGGGCTATGAGGTCGCGGGCTTTGTCTGGATGCAGGGCTGGAACGACATGTGTGACCCTCAGGCAATACCGGAATATGATAGGAATCTGATCAACCTGGTACGGGATCTGCGCAGAGAATTCAAGTCGCCCAATCTGCCCGTTGTTATCGGGGAGCTCGGCAATGGGGGGGCTGAAGTCGGCGGCAATATGGCGGCTTTCAGAAAGGCTCAGAAGAAGGGTGCCGAACAGATTGATAACGCTGCCTTTGTCATCACCCATGACTTTTGGCGTGATCCCAAGCAGTCGCCCAATACGACCCATGCTCACCACTGGTGTGGCAATGCTGAGAGTTATTTTCTCATCGGTGACGCTCTCGGCAAGGGGATCGTAAAGCTTATCAAGGGGAAGGATTCGAAGAGCAAAGATTAGGCGTTCTCTAATTGGGCCATAAATCCAGCTATGTACTATTGCCGGCTAAATCTTGCTGGCTCGTCGATTCTGGCTCCTCTTTTCACCTATGGGAAGGAATTGAGCCGATAGAATGAATAACAAACCGATGGGTAGCCTGTAGCTAACTGCAACCGTAAGCCCTGTCACGACGAGGATAACCCATGCGGCGAGTTGAACCCTTTCCAGAGCAACAGGTTCCTTGGAAACCTGCCTGCGCCATCTCCCAAACACCATCCAGAATGCCGACACAGAGACAATCCCAATTCCAATATGCAGAATCAGGCCGAGATATACGCAGCTCGGGAGCTCGCCACCGGTCCTTGTTTGAAGGCCTTCGGGTGGCATGCGAGTAAGGGCGAAAAGCAGACAAGCCTCGCCGAGATAGGGGGCATGGGTCGCGTTAGATAGCAAGCGCGGCAGAAAGAGTGCCCCATGAGGAAGGGGCCAGGATAATAGGATGATCTGGGCGCTCAAAGGGTAGGCGTGATCGAACCGCCCGTTTGCCCTCGCCGCCCCAACCCCAAACGCCGATGCAGCGGCACCGAAGCCGGCGACAACGGGGCCGGAGTCTACGTCGATGTACGTGCGTCCGCTTTGAGCGGATTTTGGGAACTCTCGAAAACCTACTGCGCCCCAACGCTCCTGCCAGAAGTGTTCTTCAAACGCCTCATACCATCGCTTTGCGGTTTCGGGCCATAGCATAGGCGCCCACACTACCCCCCACTGGCTCGAACATCCTCTTGCT
>CP070675.1:1328831-1332322 GCA_020352215.1 Phycisphaerales bacterium | reverse complement strand
AGCTGGTCCACCAGGATTGGTCATCGCAGGTACTGTCACCGATGCTGAATCGGGCCAGCCAATTGCGGGAGCTAAGGTTTTTGATGATGGTTACGCCCACGATCCTGATTGGGAAAAGGTAGAGAGCGGATTTTATGAGCCGAACCTGCCGCATTGGGGCGACGTCACTGACGCCAACGGCAACTACGCCTTCCTCACCCATGCGGAACATCACTGCTTCAAGATAGAAGCAACCGGCTACAAAACAAAACGAGCAACACTTTACAGCGGCCATTTCACTATCAATAAAAAGGATAAGGAGGTATTTAACTTTGCTCTTGAGAGGGAGTAAAATTCGTATCGTGGCCTGTATCATTACACAAACCGCGCCTTGGATGAGTTAGAATACTGGATTGAGTTTTTAGCTAAGAAAATAGACTATGCGAACAACTATAGCCTTCGTAGTGGCTATAGTCCTTTTGTTTTTGATTCCTGGTTTGATTCTTAGAGCTATATATGGTCCTCGTACTACTTCTTGTCAGGTCATCATTGCTGGATGCCTGACGGAAACGGCGGGTGGGTAAAACATGGTCCCATGCTGCCAAACGGGACAGAACCACAAGAACCAAGCATAAAAATCCCTCTTGTAGTTATGTATATTCCTGTACTTTTGCCACGTCCGTTAACTGCTTCTATTCTTTGCACGTCTTTGAGCAAAAAATTCAAGAGAAGAAAATCAATATGCGACAACCAATAATCATCATTGTACTGGTATTGTTCTGATCTTTGTTCTCTACCCTTTTCGCCAAAGGAATATCAGAAGAAGACTGCTGGATGCCGGATGGTAAAGATGGATGGGTGATACATGGCGTACCGCCTGGGCCTCCTCCGGATTAGCCCAGCCCAACTACAGATAGCCCTGTTCCGGTACATCTTATCCTGTTGTTTTTTTCGCGGCGTGTTAATTGGTAGTTTATCTATATACCTCTACCTGAGATTCTCGAAAGACAGGTTGAAGAAAAGCTGAAGATTTTTTAGAAAGTTCATATGTGAATACCGGCTGGTTTTGCTCGGGCTTTTTTTGCGAGCTTTTGTGGAAAGAACTATCGCAAAGCGTTGAGTCTAAACAATAAATTGCACTTCTATCGCTGAATACGAGATTAGCAGGCCGGGCTCACTTTGGCCCGGCCTTTTTTTGTCTATAGCGCCCTGCTGATCCGCTAATATTACGAAAGGCCCATCTTGGTTATACCCAAACGGCGGGCTGAATCGTTATATAAGTGGTGAATGTTCATCGCTCATCTGAGAGGCCTTCCGGATGATGGACAGATTGTGTACGGTGAGGGGCAGACAAAGAAGTGCGGACGATCTGCGCAGCATCTATGAGAAGTACAGAGACAGTCTGCTGATCTTAGCCATCGCTCTTTCACATGATGTCAGTGTTGCAGAAGATGCCGTTCATGACGTTTTCGTTGCCTTTGCCGAGCATTTTGCGGATTTCGAGCTGACCGGCAGTCTCAAAGGCTACTTGGCTACATGTGTCGCCAACCGGGTTCGCGACCTGATGAGGAGAAAGCGAAGCCAGGGGATCAGCCCGGAGCGAAGTAGCTCGGCAAGCGCCGATCTCGCCGAGCCGAGTCACCGTCTGATCTGTAATGAAGAGTTGCGGCTGCTAAGTTCGGCCCTGGCCAAGCTGCCCCATGAGCAAAGAGAAGTAATCGTGCTGCATGTTCACGGCCAAATGCGATTCCGGGTCATCGCTCAATCCCTGGGGATCTCTGTCAACACAGTCAAGGGGCGATACAGGTATGGAATCCGCAAACTGCGGTCGATCCTGAACAGTGAGATACAAGAATGAGCTCAGCAGAAAAGATAAAGAGATTGTTCGCTAAATCAGATGTCACGGTCAGCCCGAAAGTGGATGACAGGATAATGAGTGATGCTGAATTAGCATTGGGCAGATCTTCAAAGACCGAATCGGTCTCGGCTGAGCCAAATATATGGAGAATTGCTATGAAGAGTAGAATAACAAAGATAGCCGTCGCGGCAGTCATCGCCATCGCGGTGCTGCTCGGTGTCCACTATTTCGGCGTGTCCCCCGATGGCGCCGGTGTCGCCTGGGCGGATGTGCTTGAGAACATGGAGGCGGCGCAGACTGTCACATTCACATTCGAGTCCGAGAACGAATACCAAGAGGGCGAGTACTCGTGGGAGAAGGGCACGATCATGGTGAAGGAGCCGTATCGTCGAATCGACAGAACGGTAAGACTTCGCTCTGGGGATGGGCCGACTCATGAGGAAATCCACATCTGCATAGTGGATCTAAGCCGCCAGAATCGGTTCGTGGAGCTACACCCTTCGCAGAAGCTGGCCTATTACGCTCCGGATCACGGGGGCAACGACACGCTGATGACGTATGATGGGCTCAAGAAGGATTTTCGAGATGGAACGGAGGAGTCCCTGGGTACAGTCCAGATCGACGGTCGGCAAGCTGTCTGCTTCAAGATCTCCAGAGAGAACAAGGAGTTCACCGTCTGGGCGGACCCCGACACCGCTCTGCCGATCAGAATAGAGCGCACCGCCAAAGAGGGATTAGACAAGACCATCTTGACGAACATCACCTTCGACGTCGAGTTGGACGACGAGCTGTTCGACATGACACCGCCGGACGACTACTGCGTGATGAACATGGCCACCGAGGAGTTCAAGGTTCCGTTCGAGTTGACGGAAGCGCACCTTGTCCAAGAGTTGACGACGTCGGCCAAGAGCCTGGGCGGCACCTTCCCTACCCGCTTCGGACGAGGTCGACCGGGCGAAGACGCGGTCGAGAAGGCCATGGCTGAAATGCGGCGGGCTGTTCCCGTGGAAGGTGGCGGCACTCCCATGCTGGGCACCGAGTTCCTGAAAAGACTGCCGGAAGGCAGCGACTGGCAGTATGTGGGCGAAGATGTCAAGCTCGGCGACGCCACCAAAGCTGTGTGCTGGTGGAAACTGCCCGGCTCGAAGACCTACCGCGTCGTCTACGGCGATCTGAGTGTGCGCGATGTGGAGCCCAACGATCTGCCGCCGGTTCCCTGGCTAACCGAAGAAGAGTGATTTCGACACAGCGATCTACCTTAGGCCGGGCTCACTTTGGCCCGGCCTTTTTCATGTCTACGGCGCCAGCCACCCGGCGTCTCCGTCCCAGAGCTCCACGGTATTCGCGCTGTACCCCGGCTGAGTTTACTGAGTTACATGAGAGAACCAGAACGAAAAAATCGCAGTCACGCAGAGCCCCCTCAATAGATCTCGATACGGAGTCTCCCGGCAACGTACTTTTGACGTCTTGCCATACTGTCATGGCATTCTCTTCAAGATCTCTTACGATCCTCCGGGAGGAATCGCATCATGATGTGGACAGCTAATAAAGACACGTTTCCGTTGCATATCTTCTGACACTGCATTAGCGGTTGTTAGTTGTGGCGCCGCCCGAAACGAAGATCAGGCGACCTCAATCGCGTGGCTATTGGGAT
>CP070675.1:1325217-1328731 GCA_020352215.1 Phycisphaerales bacterium | reverse complement strand
CGAGCCCTACACGGCTTGTGATGGCTGTCTCCGCCGACAGCGGCGAAGTGCTCTGGAAGCATAACAATCGCGTCGCCCCCCTGACCCTGGCGGCTCAAGGTCAAAGTGTCTTCTTCTTTGACGGCGAGCGCATCGTGGCTTTGAACCGGGATAACGGCGGAGAACGGTGGATCTCGGAAAAGGCAGGTGATTGGGTCATACCTGGAACCGGGTACGCGCCCAGGCTGATCGCGGGTGACTCAGTAGTAGTGCTGTCCATGCAGGGGCCGCGCCTCAGAGGCGGCCGTATGGTCGGGCTCTCCACAGCGAACGGAGAAATCCTGTGGAGATCAGACCAGCTCAAGTCGGGTCACTGGTCACCGGAAGATCTGTACCTGATCGACGGCCTAATATGGACAGCGCAGACAGGCGGGGTCCAGTCGAAGGGGACCCACTTTCAAGCTGTAGACGCCAAGACCGGTGACATTGAGCAGGACTTTGTGGCCGAACAGATCGAGGCATTCTTCATGCACCAGCGCTGCTATCCGGGCCGTGCCACGCAGCGATACATCATGACCTCCGGAACCGGGACCGAGTTCCTTGAATTGGGCACCGAACGATGCGAGCTGCATCACTGGCTACGAGGCAGCTGCATCTACGGGATCATGCCGTGCAACGGATTGTTGTACAAGACGCCGGACTCATGCGCATGCTTCTATCAGTCCAAATTGGCCCACTTTTGTGCGCTCGCCCCAGCGGGCGCCGAGTCCGAACGCAACGCCGCAAAGCCTGATCGCCTTGAAAAGGGCCCGGTCTACGAGTCCGCGAAATCCGAGACCGAGGCGACAGCAGAGTCCTGGCCAACGTACAGGCATGACAACGCACGTAGCGGCGCGACAAGGACTCCTACACCTGCGAAGTTGACGAGTATCTGGAAGACCGACATCGGCGGCAAATTGAGTACGATGACCGCTGTCGGCGGCAGGTTGTTCGTATCGGCAATCGACCAACACACGGTCTATGCACTGGCTGCCAATTCAGGCAAGAAGATCTGGTCTTGTACTGTCGGCGGAAGGGTGGACAGTCCGCCGACAATTTGGGACGGTCTGGCCATATTTGGATGTGCAGATGGCTACGTGTATTGCCTCAAGGCGTCCGATGGGAAATTGGCCTGGCGCTTTCGAGCTGCGCCCGGAGATGACAAGCACGTCTCATATCAGCAGGTGGAATCGGTGTGGCCGCTTCATGGAAGCGTTCTCGTGCGTGACGGCGTGGCGTACTGCCTGGCAGGACGTAATATGTTCGTAGATGGAGGGATGCGGCTGGTCCGCCTGGACTGCGCCACAGGAAAGCTCCTTTCCGAAACAGTGTTGAATGACAGAGACCCGCGTACCGGGAAAAACCTGCAAACGCTGATGGCGGGCAAAGCAGTACCGGTTGCAAACGCGGACATCTTCTCGTGCGACGGCACATACATCTACATGGGATCGCAGAAGTTTGACCTGGAAGGTAAGCGCGTCGAGATGGATTTGGTCCGAGGCAAAGAAAGAGACCAGATGGGGCCGGACAGACATCTCTTCTGTCCCACGGGCTTCCTGGATGAGGTGTGGTTCCATCGCTCATACTGGATTTATGGAAAGAATGCCGGCGAGGGCCACGGCGAGTATCCGGTACCGAGGAACTACACGCCAACGGGGCGAATCATGGTGTTCGACGAGTCCAGGGTGTATCCACTCTTCGCTGAAAATGTCGGCAATAACATAAACCCCAGAACTTCGTACACCTTATACGCAGCCGACAAGGACGCTTTCGTAAAGGCAAGAACAGCCCCGCAGAAGCGGGGTACAAAAGCCAGGCAGAAACGCAAGGCAAAACCACCGCAACCAGCAGGCAAGGTACCCCATATCTGGAATCTGGCCAAGCCCGGCCTCCTCGCCAATGCCATGGTGTTGGCCGACAAGAACCTCTTCTTGGCCGGGCCTCCCGATGTTGCCGACGAGGAAAAGACTTTTGGGTATGTTCTCGGTGCCGATGATGAAATCAACCGTCAGATGCGCCGGCAGGAACAGGCATGGTTGGGCAACCAAGGAGCGTTGCTCTGGGTGGTCTCCGCTGACACTGGGCAGAAGCTGGCGGAATACAAGATGTCTGCAATTCCTGTCTGGGACGGCATGATCGCCGCAGAGAGTCGGTTGTACATATCATTGCAGGACGGCTCTGTAATATGCATGGGCGGCAGGTAACAAAGAAGTTGCTGTCAGCTAGAAATCTCGCCTGCGTGCTTCTCAGTCCGGTTGTTTTGCGCCGTTTCTATCACGGCCTTTGCAAAAAAAACATCGATCCTTCTCATCGTCCGTCCGCCAGTAATTGAATCGGGGTATCGCATCCATGTCCCCCATTTTGAACAGCGCCATTTTGCCCAGACTTCACACTCTCTCGCCCAAGGATGTCGAAGGTGCGATGTTTGTGAAGATATGTAAGCCAGCCGTTATTGGACCAACCCACGAAACTTGCGTCGGATAGTACTTCGACTGATTTCAGAAGACAGATTCTCCCGAAGAAACTTGACATGAGAGACACTCCGTGCTAAGAACCGCATCTGTTGTTTGCGGGAAGAGTTGAGAATAGTGGAAATGAACCACATTAGACGTGTCCAGATTGTGCAACAGTGCCTTTTGCTGACGGTGCTACTTGTCCCCGTGACGGCGAAGGACTTCGCTATTCGGGGCGGGACCATACTACCCATCAGCAGCAACCCGGTCGAAGCCGGTACTGTTCTCATCCACAACGGAAAAATCAGGGCTCTCGGTTCGGATGTAGTGGCCCCGGCAAAGGCTCGGGTCATAGATGCAACGGATAAGCACGTCGTACCCGGATTCGTAGACTCACAATCTCGCTTGTATGTCATTGACAGGGAACTCAATGAGGGCCGGTCTGTAGCGCCTGAATTCAATGTCGTGGACGCGCTGGACCCCTTCATCAAATACTATGACGAGGTATTAGCTCAAGGTGTCACGGCCGTATATGTCGCCCCCGGAAACCGCAGCCTGCTTGCCGGCAGAGGAGCAATTCTGAAACTGAACGGCGCCAAGACGACAAAACAGATGGTTCTGAAGGCGGACGTGGCCGTCAAGGCAGCGATCGGGATTTCTTCTTCAGGTCAGTCGTCTTCACTCGCGCGGCTCGATCAGTACGCGCAGATTCGTGACGCGTTAATCGCGACACAGGACTACATGCGAACGATGCGAAAGTACAAGCAGGAACTGAAAGAGTACGAGAAGAAGAAGGCAGAGCGCGAGAAGAAAGGCGGCGCGGCCCAGGGCCAGGATGATAAAGAGAAGCCCAAACGGCCTTCCAAACCAAAGGCAAATCCCACATATGAAATCCTGACCAAAGTTCTCGACAAGGAGATGCCACTCCAAGTCGAGGCTCACCGAGTCGACGATATCCTCAACGCATTCCGGCTGAGAGACGAGTTCGGTTGTGACCTGATCTTGGAGAAATGCACCGAGGGCCATGCGATTGCCGACGAGAT
>CP070675.1:1321599-1325117 GCA_020352215.1 Phycisphaerales bacterium | reverse complement strand
ACTGGGGCGGAATAGTCGCGGCGATCCGCACGGATATGATTCAGGGCCTGATGATCATTGCGCTGTCGATCATTGCGATACCGGCGGCCCTGCATCTAAAAGAGGTGGCGGGCCTGGCTGGTATGCGCGCAACCCTCGCAGCCGCTGAGACGACGCAGTTCAATTATTTGAGCCTGTTCGATCCGAAAGTGTTCAGCTTGTGGACGGTCGTTCTATTGTCTGTGAACGCCCCACTAAGCGCGCTAGCTTTTCCTCACCTGATCCCTGTGTGCGGGGCGGGTCGAACAGAGTGGGAAGGACGAGTGGGATTCGCCTACGGCAACATGTTGAAACGTATCTGCACCATAGGATGGTGTATACTCGGATTGTGCTGGCTGGCGTATCTGCTCAGCACTGATTCGGCGATTCATCCGGACGCAGCGTTCGGTGATTCGATTAGGATGCTTCTGTCGCCGCTGCTTCAAGGTGTGATGCTTGCATGTGTCCTGGCCACCGCAATGTCATCCGGTGACGCATTTCAGATCACCGTGGCGGGACTCTTCTCCGAAAACATCTATCGAGTTTATCTCAATCCTCAAGCGGATGAACAACAACTCGTAAGAGTAACCCGTATCGCCGGCATCGCAATCGTGGCGGTATCACTCCTTGTGGCAATACTGATGCGTAGCAGTGTGGTCAAGACGATTCTCGACTACTTCAATATCTTGAGTCTGGTCGGCATCAGTACGGCCATGGGTATCCTCTGGCGCAGAATGAACACAGTAGGTATGTTCTGCAGCACCATCTCTGCCGTGGCAGTGTTCGTTCTGACCCGGTACGTCGGTGACTATCCGCGCGAAGTCACTATCGGCGTGCCGATACTTGCAGGCGTCACAGGCGGCGTAATAGGCAGTCTATTGACAAGGCCTCCCAGCACCGAGATGGTTGACAAATTCTTCAAGAAGATTTACGTCCCTATAGGGCAAGAAGAGAAGCTCGATCTGTCTCTCGACGAAGTTGTGCCTCAGCCCAGGCGCTGGCTCACCGCAGGCGGCCTTTTTATCGTCAAGCCGTCACGGCAGTCGTGGATCGGCTTCTTGGTGACATCGGCGATCTGCGTGGCGTGTGTCGCCGTTATGCTGGCACTGCTGAGCCACCGAGTATGGAATCCGACTTAGGCGCGAAGACGAATGGAATTCACCCCCTCGGTTTATGAACACGCCGCGAGAGTGATCGACAAGAGCCCTTGGCAGGTGTCGCGAAGTCGTGAGCTGCTCGCCAGGGGTCACATCGAGGCTTTTCGCCTATACAACCACCTCCCTGTTGTGGTTGGAATAGATATCTACAATCTGGAAGCAGAGGCCTACGGAGCGAAGCTTGAAGAGCCAGCCGATCGTTGGGTCCCCGCCATTTCCAAGCACCCCTATTCGACCTTAAAAGATCTGATAGCTTTAGAGTCGTTGAATCCCCAAACAGACGGCCGCATTCCAATTGTCATCGAGGCCGCCGGGCGTGTTGCACATGAATGTCCCCGGGCGGATGTGAGAGTGCCGCTGGCCGGACCCTTCTCAATAGCAAGCAACCTGATAGGTCCTGAGAATTTGCTGTGCGAGGTTGTGCACAGTCCCGAGACGGTTGCTGAAGCTCTGCAGAATCTCGTAGCCGGTCAGGTTGAGTTCTGCAAAGAAGTAGTCCGCCATGGCCTGGATATCGCCTTCTTCGAGTCCGCCGCGGCGCCGCCGTTACTGTCGCCCGGACAATTTAGACAGATCGAACTTCCCGCACTTAGCGACATACTGGAAAGAACCGGCGCTGTGGCCGGCCATCCGGTGCCGTGCATAATTGGCGGTGACACCGCTCCAATACTCGAATCGATACTTCAGACAGGAACCGGATATGTTTGTTGTCCGGCCCAAACAAATCAACGAGCATTTATGGATAAGATGAAGGCGCATCCCGAAGTGAGGGTTCGAATCAACATGGATTCCCGACCGATTGCGGCAAAAAACTGGCCCGCGGTTGAAAAGGAAGTTGACAGAGTTTTGACGCTGGCTGAGAATAGGAACAACGTCTGCATAGGTACGGGCTGTCTGCCGTATGAGACCGATCCCGATATGGTTTTAAGGACCAAGGAATACATTCTGTGCAAGAACGCTCAATAGAAGCTTCAAACAGGAGACTCCAGATATGGCTGAAAAGGGTGGAACACAGCAGGAAGTGATGCATGCGAACCCACGGATTGAGAAAGACCGTGAGCTCATAGTCACATCGCGTCAGAAGGGTCTCGGCGCGCTTACCAAGACGTTTTTGAAGTTGTCAGGCCCGGGCTGGCTCCAAAGCGGAATCACGCTTGGAGGAGTATCGTTTTCGTCAAGCCTCTATCTGGGTGTGCTCGTGGGCTTTGCGTTTATGTGGCTCCAGCCACTGGCTATGATCTTAGGTATCATTATGCTCGGCGCGATTGCCTATGTAACGCTCTCCATCAGGGAGCGTCCGTTTAAGGCAATCCATGACCACGTCAGCCCCGTGCTCGCCTGGAGCTGGCTGCTTGCGTCAATGGCTGCCAACCTTGTATGGTCTATGCCGCAATTTGTGCTTGGGACTCGCGCGCTTCAACAAAATCTCTCGCCGAACGTGCTCGGCGCAATCCCGGACCCATGGGGCAGAATACTATGTGTCGGTTTCCTTCTCGGTATCTGTATAACTGCGACGATGCTCTATAGCGCTGGCGGCCGGGGTGTGAAGATCTTTGAGATCATCATAAAGGTGATAGTCAGCATGATTGTCGTGTCCTTCTGTGGCGTCGTCATCAAGCTGAGCTTCGAAGGCGTGATTGACTGGGGCCAGATATTCCGCGGCCTCGTTCCAAAGCTACGAATGCTGTCCAATCCGGCTGATACGGTGATGCCCTACATCCAGGCCGTGGCCCCTGACTTCCAGGACTTCTGGACAAGGCACGTGGTTAAGCAGCAGCGGTACGTCATGATAGCGGCTACCGCCGCTGCGGTAGGAATCAATATGACGTTTCTGCTGCCCTACTCGATGCTGCGAAAGGGCTGGGACAAGGATTTTCGCGGCCTAGCCATCTTTGATCTCTCGACAGGCCTGTTCATACCGTTCATCCTCGCGACGGGTTTTGTGGTGATCGCCTCGGCCTCACAGTTCCACGTAGCGCCCGCCCCCGGTTTTGTCGGCGATACGCCGGAGGCCCAGGTTACGGAAGACCCGCCGGACAATCTCATCCAGCCGTGGAATAACTTAATGGCCGGGCGCCTGAAGTCTGAAATTGGCGAGGCCGAGTTTAACCGCAGGTTGGAGACTGCCGTCCCGACCGCGGGATTGTCAGAGGAGCAAATCAAACAGAAGAAAGGGGAAATCGAACGGAAGAAATTGGATTGGTTTCAGAGTGTCATGCAGTACCCGGACAAAAGGCTGGCTGCGATGGTGGTTAAGCGTGATAACATGAACCTGGCCGAGGCGCTGACCCCACTGACCGGTTCATTTCTAGCCCAGGTTGTATTCGGCCTTGGCGTGATGGG
>CP070675.1:1317968-1321499 GCA_020352215.1 Phycisphaerales bacterium | reverse complement strand
TGGCGTAATGTGTCTTTTTTGTAGTCTGAAATGGACTTTTTCTTGCGAATATGCTGTTGGCACAGTAGTTGCTATGTAACAGTCATTCGGTACAGATATGGCAAGCACAGAATGAAACAAAGCAAACACCATAAGGACACAACTGAGAAATGAGCGATCAACAGCAAGCAAGCCGAAAGCCCAGGAGTCTCACTGCTACCTTTGCCACGGCCGTTGACTGGATTGCTGCGGGTCTGTTAGCAGCGCTTCTTGTCACCGGACTCACATGCCGTATGTTTAGCCGCTTTGGGGTGGCAATCTTAGCGCTACTGCTGGCACACGTAGTCTACTGCACAATAGCTGCTACCCTCACGAAAGGAATGCATCCACCGAAGGCTTATAGGAGGACCGCCTCAGCTCTCTGGATATTACTGCTGACTCTCCTGGCAATCCGACTTTTTTGGCCTGATGGCCATACATGGAAACCATATACATTCGAAGATGACCTCGCCGCGGTCGGCGGGAGACACGCGGCGCCTGACGTAGAGAACGCAGCCAGTCTGTACGAAACTTTGTGGAATCGCTTCGAACTCTACGCGGCCCGCAGGAAGTTCTATGACACGCAGAGCGGTTTTCCGGAGGGCCAACGGGCCAATGGCGCCAGTAAGGCAGAGGCCCTAACACCGCTGAACAATCACTTAGATCTAATACCCGGCCTAATGAAGGCGTGCAGCAGGGAACTGTGTCACTTTCCTGTCCAGACACTGCCACTCGCAAGAGCCGGGCCGAAGCCGTCCAGGCAATGTACTAAGCTCAAGTTCTTTTCTAACTTGCTCCTTGTGGCAGCGCAACGGGACATTGAAAGCGGCAGGCTAAATGACGGCCTTGAGAAATGCAAATGCGTGATCCAAATAGCTAAGCATCTGTTCCAGCAATCGACAATAACGCACTTTCTTGCAGGCTTCTGTATCGAGCGAGACGCCCTTGAGCTGGTTGCCGGACTTGCCATGGCAAACGTCCCTGGCGAGATGGATTTGCGGCCAGTTGCAGAGTGTATAGATTTGGAGAACAGGTGGGACGAAGATTGGGCGAGAATTGTAGAGGCTGAAAAGCTAAGAGCGAAGAACCTGTGCGGTCAACTATATGAGGTGAACGCTCAGGGAAAGATTAGATTTACCCGCAGATTCTTCAGCAGATCCGTGAGCAAGTCTCCGGGCGAAGTTGCGCCGGCAGGATGGAAAACCAAGATAGGCGATACAATAGCACCTATAGGATTGGCCCTGCTCATACCTTCATCGCCGGAGACTACTGGCAAGATCATCGATGATATGTGTCAAAAGCGCTACCTGTCAGCAGATCGATATGCTACTTGTGGTGTTCTGGAAAAGCAGCGGAAGCTTGCCCAGATGTTGCGACGTCTCTGTGGGATGCGGTTCCTTGCGCGCTTCGGGTGGTTGGAAACGTTAGAAGTGTCAGCGTTCGATAGAGTGTATGTGTACCATGTAGCCAAGCGGCGAAATTGCCGTATTCTAATCGCCTTGAGAAGTTACAGGAATCGACATGGCCAGTGGCCAGCTAGATTGGAAGATATCGGATTTCTCGTACCTGCCGTGGCTTTTACAGATCCGATTAGCGGCAGAGACTTTCGCTACCAGCTCACAAGCGACGGTTTCAAACTCCATAAACAAAAGGTAGGACCAAGAGCGGGCTACGGTAAGAGATCATGACAAATACATAGAAGAACCACGGTGGAAGTATCTCTTGGCACAAAAAGAACACAGCGGATGCGACAAATGACACGGAAACTCGATGCATCGGCAGTGCTGACGACCATGAGCCTTCGGTGCGCGGCGATTGGAATGTCAGCCATCGATAGGAACATCAAATGGAGCGTGCTCTCGGGGCTCAATGTCAGGGACCTTCACGCCTCTGCACGACCGCAGACCTTCGTGATAAGGGTCTTACTGACACACACCCACGAGGCACGCTCTATTTTGGCCAAAACTGGCAATAGGTGTAGGCTCTCATGCAAGGACTATTTTGGAGAACGCCATGACATAATAAGTATACCATAAAGAAACAGCAATGTAAACAGTGGAACAAAATCGTGGCAGTCAGAGTTGGGCCAGGCAAGCACGCGCAGATGTATTTCACAGACACTTGCTTTGCCGTGCCTGGTTCGTTGGTTTTTGGACATAAGAGGCCTCGTTGCGTCATGCGGTTGCCGGATGCATGATGCATTGTGTAAACGGCGTAACCGCCATCTTCTCTGGTATCCAACGCCAACATCATGAGGTGCTGCCCGGCATTTGCTTTTGGTCATAGATGAAAGCAAAGGAGTAAAGATGGAACCTTCCAACATGATCTATAAAAAGAACAGGGTCTTGATTTGTGGATTGGCATACGCTCTTCTGATAGGCAGCAGCTTTTCTGTGGTTTGTGCAAGTGCCTCGGAGAACCTTCAGCACAGTAGATTCAGGACGCCCGTCCAGCCACCGCACACGCGATATTCTATCGAAGTAACAGTAGATGCATCGAAAAACCGTCTGAAAGGACGTGAGGAAATTCGAATTCAGAATGCTTCGATCCCGCCCCTGAAGAGGCTCGTTATCGATTGGCCATATCTATCCTTCGAAGAGATGAGGATCCTTTTGGAAGGTAAGCCGGTTAAGGTTTTAGAGAAAGGCAAAAGCGGCCTATCGTCCTCTCAAGTGCTCATCGAACTACCCCACGTGAACAGAAGCGGCGAGCCAATCACTTTGGAGATTCAATTCGGCTGCCCCTTACGGTTAGGAAGAATCAATAAACTGGCGGGGTGGTACCCACGCCTCTGGTGGGGACCGAATACATCGGACGACTACGAGGTGAAAGTCAACGTGCCGGAAGAATACGTTGTCGCAACGAGCGGTGTATTCGATGAGACCAAGGACCTTTATACCGCCAAAGGAGTCCGAAAGTTTGGCATTGTTTTGATGCGAGGTTTAGAGATTCTGAAAGCCGCTTCGGGTGCGACGGAGATTTACTGTTACTACGAGAAAACAGCCGAGACATGCGCGGAACTCATACACGAAACGGCTATTGACGTCATTGACTTCTACCGGGATTGGCTCGGTTTCTACCCGCATAAGATGCTACATATCATTCCCGGAGGACTCTCTCATCCGGCAGGCGGCTATCCGGTCGCCACAGCGATTGTGGGCATTCATGGACAAAAAAGAATGAATGAGAAACCGGAATCGCACTGGCGGTTTATCACCGCGCATGAGATTGGGCACCAATACTGGATGGAGCACGTCCTGGAGGCGCCGGAGACCTTCTGGCTTATGATCGGCTTGGGCGTCTATGCCGACCGCGCGTTTATGTTGGCCAAAGGGTACGGGGACCAGCATGAACGCGACATGATCCAACGATATGTCAACGGTACGCGCGATATGCTGGATACGAGGATGAACCGTCTTGCGGAAGAAAGAAAAGAAGTTGGTTTCGATTACAACAACATGGTCAATCACGGGAAGGGATTTGGCGTCATCAGTGCACTGGCGTGTATGATGG
>CP070675.1:1314316-1317868 GCA_020352215.1 Phycisphaerales bacterium | reverse complement strand
TCCCGAGATGAAATCAATAGCATTGTGACTGATTCGATGAAGTTCCTGGCTGGTCTCGAGTTCGTGCTCAACGAAGGTGTGCCGCAGGAGAAGCTTGTCGCCCTAAGGCAATGCATCGAAAAGATAACCGTCAATAAACCTGCCGGACAGATGAAGCTTCATATCCATGTTGTGCCCATGGGAAATCTGCCGGCCAGTCGAGAGTGTACCATTCGGATTTGAAGCGCCCTGCCGAGAGTTCCGCACCGGGTCATTCAAAGATTCGGTCCTCACATACGACACCAGCCATAAGCCCTTTGCACCCACCAACCCACCATTTACAATCCTGTGGATTCAGGGGGCGCATCGGACTTGTTGGCCGATTTCTGGACCTATAAGTTGGTCGACCTGCGTTATTTTGGCTTGACAGCGGATCTCGCCGTGCCGATTTTCACCGAAGTGGGTGCGAGTGGAGACAAATTGGAGACATGCCCTGAGTGCTGTCGTTCTGTGGTTGCAGAATTGGACTTGAACATGAAGTGTAAGAAAGACTGGGAGTATATAGCTCCCAGCCTTTTGTTCTGACTGCTGCAGCGAGCCTTCATCTATCAAAGGTTGCTCTCAGATCTTCACACTCTATCCGGCCTAGCCTCTTTCAGAATAGCAGTAGCAGCATCTTCATTCTCTATTTCGTCACAGTGAAACCGCCAACCAGCACATCGGAAGAAGCATCAGGGTTGGTCACGCGAACGTCCCACAGAACGCCGGGCTTGGCATTCTTATGTGCGGTGACCGCAGCTTCGATCGTTTCGCCGCTAACAGAAGTGACGTTAGCGCTCGGCGCCACTCCGAGACCATTTTCAAAGGTTACGGTCGCTCCGGCCACAAAGCCGCTGCCGCCTATAGTCACAGCCATCGATGTGCCCGCTTGCATCGTGTCGGGCGTGATGCCATCGACCGTGACTTCGGGCGGAGCAGTCCCCACTGTGATACTGATCGAGTCACTGCCCGCTTTCCCTCCAGAGTCGGTCGCGGAAGCAGTGATGGTGTGAATTCCATCGCTTAGGGTCGCAGAGAAACTGCCGCCGGTGCCTATTTGGCCGTCTATGTTGGATGTCCATACCAGGTCACCGGTGAGATCGCCGTCTTCCGCATCGTGCGCTGTCCCTGAAAAGTTGATTGTGGCACCAGAATCAAAGGTAGCGCCCTCCTCTGGGCTGCTTACGGAAACCTCAGGACCTGTGTTGCCAGCGATTGGCACGGCAACGAACGCGTCCGTATCCTCCCAAGCGTCGTCCATTATGGTACCGACGATGCAGCCCGTGTTACTAATATCCGAGCACTGCAGGCTCTCTGCGGTCCGGCTGGGATTATCAAGCAAGTCATAAAGGTTGATAGTCGTTAGGTCCGGCTCCCACAGATAGGTGGTCCAGAGCCTGTGATTGCCCCAACTTCTATCAGTATAACCGACGGCTTGCCCCATATTGTTGACGCCCTGCATATAGCAGGCCCCCTCCTCCACGGCCACCAGATCCACGTTGCCTGACTCGCCAATCTGCCATCGGAGGAAGTTGCCAGCCGTCCCAACGATTTCGGTGGCCACGACAACCCCGCTGTCGGAGAGGGTCACGGTGTCGATGTTCGGCCCCAGGTCCTTGGCCAGATCGTTCCAGCCGTCCCCGTTGAGGTCCTTGAACCACAGGTCCGGCTCACCGTCGCCATTGGTGTCCTCGGGAACAATGACGAAGCCGGACGCGCTTGGGTCGCTCAACATGCCGGCGACCTCGCCGCAGTTATTTATGCTGCCCACACTGCAGTTTATGCAGCCACCCAAATCCGGTCCTCTGATGGCCAGGTTAACCATCAAATCGTTGAAGCCGTCCTCGCCCTCGAACCACACGTCCGGCACCCCATCGCTGTCGGTGTCTTTGGGATTGACCAGAGATATCGCCCAGAGGAACCAGGGGACATCACCCGACCAGTCTTCCACCCATTCCCTCACCAGGACTTGTCCCAGCTCGTTAATGCTGATCGCATCAACATTTATCATTTTCTTAGGAAACTCGATGTCAGCTTCGAGCGTCCGGCCCAATTCCACCGGCGGGTTGCCTGCAGGGGCATTCACCCAGAGAAGAGCGACCCGGCCCTCATATGGATTCGAGCCAAAGCCGACAACATCCAGAGACTCGTTGACACTCCAGGCGAACGTGTCCTGATATGCCCCCGGATTCAGCGTTGTGACGGCGTATCCATCCGCGATTCCGTCTGAGTCGGAATCCCAGACCGGGTTGCCGGCGACATCGCGTGCGGGTTCCAGAAGCATGACCATAGCCGAGTTTCCCGCGACGATCACGCCGGAATCGGTGATAGCGATATAGCCCCGGCTGTCAATCTCTGGAAACCTGACCAGGTGATAGCTCACTTCGGCATTTACTACCACTGCACCGGCTACCACCGCCGCTGCCATCAACACGATAGACAGATTCAATTTCTTTTGCACATTCAGTAACATTTGTAATTCTCCTAAAGAGAGTTTTTATTTACTTGCTGCGGGCGACTGCCGCCCGCAGCCGACCGGTTTCCAAATGTAGTGTTATGCCTTATTCACCATATCGTTTACCGGAGGTTTGTCTGGCAAAGCCCTCGATCATAAGCCAAACCACGATATACCGGCTAAAAGAGGTTGGTTCTTCGATCTGGGTTATTGCTTGTTACTCCTTATTCTTGTGAACCTTGATATTGCCTCCGGCGATGGTGTTCTTCGCCTTGTGGATTGGATCGGCTTCGGTGTCGGTCCCTTCCCATATCCGGATGTTGAAGTGATCCGCATCAACACCGGGTTCGCCATTGTCCTTGGCCATTACATGAAACGTGTAAAGCCCGCTGCCGTTGATCGTCGCCGTCCCCTGGAACTGAGCGCTTACGCCGCTTATGACCAGCCAGTCGATGGTCGTGCTCTTGAGGTTTATCTCAGCCGCCTTGTACTGGAACTCCAGGTTGCCCGTGGAGCTGCCTTGCTTGTACTTGGCCACAAAGCCGAACTCGGCCTTGCCCCCCGGTAAGGTGCTTTCTGAATCCGGCAGGAACCATCCGCCGCCCGTGGCAAAACCATCGCCCGGATCATACACAACAAACAGCACAGGATCAGTCTGGGCCGTGTTGCCGACGTTGTCCGTAGCGCTGACCACCAGAGAGTAGACCCCTACATCAGGAGTGAATCCGTAGCTTACCGCCACACTCTCTCCGGCAGTGTTTGTCAAATTTCCGACCACAACCGCTACTCCGCTTTCCGCATCGCTGGCCGAAAAATCAAGCTGCATACCGGCAGTGTAGATCCCGTAAGGAACAGGACAGGTCACGGTAATGACCGGCGGGGTGGCGTCGATAGGCTCCACGAGGACAAATGGGGAAAGGCTCGTAACCATCCCGCAGATGATGTTTGCGGCGGTATCCCGAGAAGTTGTTACATCCACCCAGGCCCCGTCCTCATAGTGTAACAGAGATAGGTTCTCCTCGTTCGCCACCAATGCATCATCGTAGCTGATGCACACGTGTATATCGCCATCATAGACG
>CP070675.1:1310663-1314216 GCA_020352215.1 Phycisphaerales bacterium | reverse complement strand
ATTCGAAACCCACCACCGAACGTTCAATCTCATCAGGCGCATAACGAATCAGGGGGTCATAAAAGAACACGGCCGGATGAAAGTCTACTCTGTGGGCGGCTCACAATGTCTGACAGCGGCCAGCTCGATTGAATTCGTCTATGTACGACTTCCATTTGTGGATCTGGCATCTCTGACGTTCGGTTGAATATCCGTCACCTTCCACACCTACGAACAAATGCGTCTCGTAGGCCCCTAGAGCACTGTTATGCTCGGCGACAAGGTGTGCCAAGTCAGGTAGCATCCTAACCAGCACTTCGAGGTCCACATCATCGTATGGCAGTGCATCGACTTTGGCATACGGATGGACGTTTATCTCCGTGGGGACCTCAGGATCGATCGCTTCGAGCAGTTTTGCCAAGTCTTGCTCAAACCCCAGCCCAGTCTCACCGAAGCTGGCTTGCTGTCTGCGGCGGGACGGACCCAGATAAAGCTCTGGCAAGAACACGAGATTGACATCCAGCCCGAAGATGTAATCTCGCCCAGTGCATTGTCGTCCATACTCCTTGTTGAAAGGCTTCAGTTTCTGTATGGCCCTGTCCAATTCGCCCGCCGTGTCCTTGCCGAGGACGCGAGGCGCCCTGTCTGAAAAGCTCTCAATCCCTATGATAAAGTGAATCGCATACGACAGGTGCTTATCGACCAAATACTCCAGAAGCTCCGACGTCATGTACTGCTCTCTAGAGTTCAGCGAAACATATGATACGCGTCTGTCCGCGTTGAATGTGTTCAGAACATGATCCAGAAGCTCTGTTGGAAATTCCCTTGGATTGGTTACGTTCCCTCTGTTGTAGATGACCGGGTGGTATGGTCCGTCAATCTCTCTGCAATGTGATGCGAGCAATTCCTCGAAGCGGGCGACAGCTTCTTCGAAAGTGACCTTCTTGCCTGTCTTGACTGAACAGAACGTGCAGGCGTGTGGGCAGCGACCTAAGGTGTTACCCAGCGGGAAAACCGGCCTGTATCCATTCTGATCCTTTCTCAGTGTAAAGAACTGTGTTTGCATTCTTCTACTGTCTTAGCCAATTCAGCCATACGGCTTTACACGTCATGTCTTACGCCGTCAGTTGTGTGGGTAGAACGTGCTCCGTTTCGCGCTCAGGGTACTAACGTAGTGACTATTCAGAACACAACTACAGAGTATGCTTGCGAAAGCCTCCGTTTTCCCCATCACCCTGAATGCCTCGTTCACAGAATCTAAGTCCCATCGGCGCTGTTCTGCCCGGATATAGAATTGCCTTTTGTACGAGTGCCACAGGCTGCTCTTCTTGAAATATACTTCGCCCAAGGCATCTGCAATCTGTAGATACGTACAATCTGCGCCAAAATCTACGTATTCAAGTATGGACAGGCTACCCTTTGCGACCTCGACCATACACTGGAGTACGAATCCTCTCAGAAACGACATGTCGGGTTTGTCTGGGATTGGGACTATCCTGAACGTGTCAAAATCACACAGGTAAAGTTGATGCTCGTCATTTTCACCGTTTACGACAACATCGTTTCCAATATTGCTGTTCAGAATGCCACGGAATCCGCCCTTGAAGTGCATCATTGAGAGGAATCTGCTCTTTTGTTCCACGTACCACCAGATGTCGATATCTCTCAAACTCAGTTCAGATCCGATTGCGCAGCCTGCCATCACTTGGTGACCAGAAGCATGAGCATTCACGATATCTTCAACAGTGCAATTCGGATACTCGATGAACTCTTCAATTCTCACTTCTCCCTTGGTCTCCGAGACCAAGCAGCAACCGAAACTGTCACCACCCAAAGAGTATTCGTAGACACAAATCGGGATCGAATGGACTGCCAGATCATTGCTCTTCAGAAAACAATATGCGAGAATCTCTCGCACAACGCTCTCAGCTTTCATTGTGCCGAAAGGTATCCGCTCATATCTGATCCTCTCATCGCCGAAGTGAAGTATCTCAATCGGATAATCGGCCCCGTCTAACACGGGCCTGCACCCCTTCAGTTTAAGTTTTCGGTCCACACAGTAAGCAGAACGGCCTCCGCTTCTCTTCGCTGTCAGCACATGAGCTTTTGTGCTGGCGAATTCAACAGACCTGGTCATACATGTTCTTAAGTCCTCGGGGATGCTCATCTGCGCAAGCCAGCCGCGATTCTCGTCCGCCAAGGCTTCTTCGCACTCGTTCAATAAGTGTTTGTGCTTGTCTACAAACTCAACTATAGAGTACGTCTTGCCCGTACATTCGTACAGCGGGACCTCCAAATCACCCAATTCCTTAGGGTTGGCCTCGCCAAGAGGCAGGTTTCGCCGTCTGCAGGACATGTCCCTACTCAAAACTATCTGCTCCGAAACGCTAGGGCAACCGGTTGTCGTAGAGTTATTAGCGCTGTCGAAGAATTGCGGTCTCCCGCGGGCACAGAGAGGTCGGTATGAACGTTCGCCTCTTTGCTACCGGCCTGTACGTGTGCCTCGTCAAAATCAACCAAGTAGTTGCCGATTGCAAGGAACCGAATATCGGCTTTCACGCAGGTGTTAATAGCATCTTCGGGCGAGCATATGATTGGCTCTCTATCATTAAAGGATGTGTTAAGAACCAGCGGTACTCCCGTTATCTCCTCGAACTCTTGTATCAGGCAGTAAAATCGGGGATTCGTGTGCTTCTCTACGGTCTGTATTCGGCACGATCTGTCGATATGGGTCACGGCCGGGATCTGCCCAAGCTTGTCCTTGCGCTTCTTGCGAGCATATAGCATGAAGGAATCGCTCGCCGAACGCTTGGAAAAATCAAACCACTCTCCGGCCCTGTCGCTCAACACGCTCGCGGCGAACGGCCGGAAATACTCCCTGTGCTTGATCTTGTCGTTGATGTGGTGAACCATGTCTGTCCGCCTCGGGTCAGCAAGGATGCTTCTGTTGCCCAACGCTCTGGGCCCGAATTCCATTCTGCCCTGGAACCACGCCACAACTTCACCGCTCGCTATAAGATCCGCAACCCTTCGCTCAATATTCTCAACCTTTCGAACCGAAATCCCGCTGTCTTCCAATTCGGATACTATCGCCTCCTCTGAGAATTCGGGCCCGAGAAAAACATCCCACATCGCACGCTTCCTGGGCTTGTTCAGCAGGTCATTCCAGATGTAATGGCACGCCCCCAGCGCGGTGCCGGCATCGTTTGCAGCGGGTTGCACAAAGGCATTCTCGAAGGGCCCCTCCTCAAAGATGAATCGGTTCGTTACGCAATTGAGAGCAACTCCGCCTGCCTGGCAGAGATTGGGAAGATTCGTCTCTTTGTGCAGGTACTTCGCGAAGCAGAGCATTGCCTCACTGGTGACTTTTTGCAGTGCCGCCGCTATATCCTGATGCCGGTCCTCGATGAACTGATCCGCATCCCTGTGCTTCCCAAAAAGTTGTTCGAGTGCGGCGAAGCTGTCGAATCGATACTGCAGGCGATCGTTGTCGACTGTGAAATTGCCGTCGTCGTCGTAATTGACGAACTCTCGGAACCGTTCGTAATAGCGGTCCGGGTTGCCGAAGGCCGCC
>CP070675.1:1306991-1310563 GCA_020352215.1 Phycisphaerales bacterium | reverse complement strand
TGTGGATTACGCATTGAAATAGGAAGGGATAATTGAGATATTGGATAAGACTATGGGTGATTTGCAGCGCATCAAACCAATCTTCTCGGAAGCTCTGGGCAAGAAGGGTGCCGAAAGGCAAGCCTACCTTGACCAAGCCTGTGGTAGGGACCCTGAACTCAGGGCAAAGGTCGAGGGTCTGCTCAAGGCTCATGAGGATGCAGGTGATTTTCTTGAGGCTGTCAGTCCTGCTTCGGCAGTTACGTACGGAGAAGACGTTGTGCTTGAGGGCCCGGGCACAACAGTCGGTCGGTACAAACTGCTGGAGAAGATTGGCGAGGGTGGGATGGCCGTAGTCTACATGGCTGAGCAGAAGAGGCCGATTCGACGCCGAGTGGCGTTGAAGCTCATCAAGTTGGGAATGGACAGCCAACAGGTGATTGCCCGCCTCGAGGCCGAACGACAGGCCCTTGCGATGCTGGACCATCCCAATGTAGCCAAGGTCCTTGATGCTGGCCAGACAAGAACGGGGCGGCCATATTTCGTCATGGAGCTTGTACGAGGGGTCGCTATCACAGAATACTGCGACACGAACAACCTGACTTCCAGGGAGCGGTTGGAGTTGTTTGTTTCTGTCTGCAACGCCATCCAGCATGCACATCAGAACGGTATCATCCACAGAGACATCAAACCCACCAATATACTGGTGACCGTCCAGGACGAGAGGCCGATTCCGAAGGTAATTGACTTCGGAATCGCCAAAGCAGTCAACCAGCGACTGACAGAGAAGACACTGTTTACTCATTATGCGCAGATAATCGGCACCCCGGAGTATATGAGTCCTGAGCAAGCCGAGATGAGTGCGCTCGAGGTCGATACTCGAACGGACGTCTATTCACTGGGAGTACTGCTATACGAATTACTCACCGGAACCACCCCATTTGGAGGGGAGGAGCTTCGGAGTAAAGGCTATGCTGAAATTCAGAGGATTATCCGAGAGACCGATCCGGTCAAGCCCTCCACGCGGTTGAGCAAGCTGGGCGAATCTGCACTCGAAGTTGCCAAACACCGCAGCAGCAAACCCGAGCTTCTACAGAGGTCTATCAGAGGCGATCTCGACTGGATCGTATTGAAGACCCTGGAGAAGGACCGTAGTCGCAGATATCAGAGTGCCCATGCCCTGTCCGAGGACATCGAGCACCATCTCAAGAACGAACCGGTTGCTGCAGCGGCACCGAGTTTGCCCTATCGTTTGCAGAAGTTGCTGCGCCGACGCAGGACAGAAGCAATCTTCACTGCACTGTGTTGTCTAGTGCTAATTGCATTGGCGCTTAGTCTCAGGATGTGGCATAGCTCCCAGATTGAGGCCGGCCGAGTTGAAGCTCTCTCGCATGCCGAGATGCTGTCGAATGCCCACGATGCCTTCAACGCCCGCGATTTTGACACCGCACTCAAAGGCATAGGCAGCATCCTCGAAAGCAGGCATGTGGGGCCCAGAGCGAGGCTCCTTCGAGCGAACATTCTACTCGAAGCGAATTACTCCGAGGAAGCGATTGTCGGCCTTGAGGGGTTGCTGGATGAGAGTTCTGACATAGCGGGCACAGCTCACCTGCTGCTTGCTCGCCTGTACTGGGAAAGTGAACTCGATGACGCTGAGAAGAAAGAGAAGGTCGACGTGCATCGATCACAGGCTGAGCGTCTTCTGCCTGAGACTGCCGACTCCTACTATATGCGGGCTATGAATGCAGTAACTACGAAGGAGTCCATGGCTTTTGTTGGTAAGGCACTTGCGTTAAATCCGGGACATTACGAATCGCTCAGGCTTCGTGCCCAGACATATCGTATTACCCAGAAGTTCGCCGAGATGGAAGACGACGCTCTCGCGATGATAGTGTCCCAATCGCGAAATCCACGTGGTTACGCCCTGAGGGCTATTGCCCGCAGGGGGCAGAGGGAATATGCGAAGGCCGTTGAGGATCATGATCTTGCCATCAAGTACTCGGCCGCAGGGGATCGGCAATACGTTGAGTTGCACAAGCAGCGATGTGAAACGCTGCTCGAGGCAGGCGAGTACCGGCGTCTGATTACAGATGCAGAGAAGTGTTTGGACCTTGGACAGGATGAGGCCTTCTTCCATTTCCATGCTCTTTGTGCCCACACAGCACTTGGCGAGTACAAGGATGCAGCAAGCGCTTTTCGCCAAATCAGACAGTTGGGTCCAAAGGCGATGGACCTGTTTGTCAGCTGGTCTATTAAGTACGTCTTTAACACCCTGGGCGCGGGTAAGTCCTGGCACCATGGGGACGACAGACCACAAGATGACGCTTTCTTCTTCATGAACGAGGCCGACGAATACTACCATGAGTATGCGCCCAGGTTCAGGCGAGTAATCACAAATGGCTTCGGTCATAGTTGGTCGCCGGATGGAGGGAAGATCGCCTTTAGCGTGGGGCTACATTCACACAGCGGTGTTGCGGTGTGCGATTTAACGTCCAAAGAGACTGAAATGCTCATAACCCCTGGCAAATCTCCGGCCTATTCGCCTGACGGTCAATACATCGCCTTTGAGCGTAATCGACAGGTTCTCCCGCTCGAGGAGATATCTTCTGCTGAACGCAGATTCGTGGGGATTGTGGGAAAGGAATTAGAGCAGACTGAATTGTGGATTATGAGGTCCGACGGGACCCAACCTCGCCGCGTTGCCACAGGTGTTGGTTTGGAGGCGTGGAGCACTGACTCGCAACAGCTTTACTACCAATCATACGTAGATTATAAGCTGTATTCTGTGGACGTTAGCGAGGTTAGGGCCGAGCCGATCGCTGTGGCGGACAACTTAGGGTGGTACCCGAGCTTGAGCCCGGACGCCAGGTATGTAGCAGCGTTTGAAACCGGCAACTTCCACTATGTGCGCACGCTCAAGGTTGTTGACCTACTCGATCCTCAGAAAGCCCCTGTCAGGAGCGAGCCGTTGTTGGATGCGGTAGGCGCATTCTGGGCCCCCAACGGAAACGAACTGAGCCTGGGTGGAGATGTCCGATGCTCTCGCATGGGCTTATGGATATTCAGTCGCCAGTCCGGACAACTCGGCAAGGTTCTCAACGGGCTGGCTTGCTATGCGAAGTGGTCTCCTGACGGCTCGAAGCTGGCAGTATTCCTGGGACATCCCGTTGTGGAAACATGGATTACGGATTTGCCCAAAGGCCGGTCCACGGTCGAAGCCCTGGGCATTCTGCAAACTCGAGATGAGCATCATCGCCAAATGGCAGAACGCTATGAGAGAATTCTCGAATTGACTCCGGATGACAGCTTGAATCATGGAAGGCTGGCGGCCTGCTACAGTCTTCTCAATGAGAAACGGTTGGCGAATCAAGCCTTTATACGCTTTTATACGATTCGTATCGAACAGGATCCGAACGATGGCGGAGCCCACAATAATCTTGCCTGGTTATACGCTGCAAATCCGCAGGCAGAGTTTCGCGACGGCGCCAAAGCGGTTGAGCATGCGACGAAAGCCTGCGAACTGACAAATTGGAAGAATCCGAACTGGATTGACACGCTTGCCGGAGCATATGCCGAGAAAGGCGATTTCGAAG
>CP070675.1:1303292-1306891 GCA_020352215.1 Phycisphaerales bacterium | reverse complement strand
GGAGATTCGATTGGTGGATGCTCCGGCCAAGGGTGGATTTGTGTGGCCTTCCCAGGTGCCGGCCGATTGTCCCTTTGAGCGGTCGGCGGAGCTGGCTGGGGTCTACTTCACGGGCAGACACAGCGATTACTACTGCGGTGATACGTGGTATCCGTGCTGGGCCTCCGACGGGAATCTGTATTCGCCTTGGACGGACGGGCGGACGGATGGCGTGGGGTGCTCTTCAGGAACGAACGACGGCACCGTGACTCAGACGGCGCACGGCGTGATGATCGGGAATGATCCTTTGAACCTGGTGATCAAGAACACATCGCCGCCTCACTCGGCGCCGGTTTGGCAGCCGCACTATCGAGGTCGGTACCCATGTGGGAGCCTGGTGTATGACGGCGTGTGGTACTACGGGACATATCTGCTTGGGCCGGCGGGACGCGTTGAGCATGAGGGCATGCGCTGGAACTGGCCCGTGCTCGGAGCGATGCCGGGATTTCGCATCTCGACCGATTATGGCAGAACATGGACGGCGTCGCCGTTGTCGCCACAGAAGCCGCTCTTTCCAGAGCCCGCCCAGGTGTCCGGGGCGGTAAAGATGGGGGCGCCGCACTTTGTTGACTTCGGCAGGAACATGGAACACTCGCCGGACGGCAAGGCGTATCTGTTGGGAATGGGGGCTGAGCAGGACGATCCAAAGCCTCGGTATGCAAATCTCAGTTGGATCACGGCCGACCAAGTGTATCTGGCGCGCGTCAGACCGAGCATCAAGAACATCAATGACGTCAGCAAGTATGAATTCTTCGCCGGATACGATTCGCGTGGTCGAGCCACTTGGTCCGGCAACTTCGGTGACATCAAGCCACTGCTTGATTGGAACAACAACACGGGTTGTGTCACGGCGACATACAATCCGGGCTTGAAGAAGTACCTAATGTGCGTCACGGATGGTTGGCCGACGGTGGCGCACATGAACTCGTATATTCTCGAGGCCGACCGGATCACCGGGCCCTGGCGGCTCGTTGTCTACATGAAGCACTTCGGCGAGCAGGCATATTTTTTGAACTTCCCCTCCAAGTTCATCGGCAAGGACGGTCGGACCCTGTGGCTGTGCTATTCGGCGAATTTCAGCCAGGGTTGGAACAATGTCCGGCTGAAGTTCAATCCGCCGGGTGGGCGGTACGGCTTGTGTCTCCACGAGCTTTACCTCTTGGCGCCCGGAGAAACGCCCGATGCGTCGTTACCACCTGATCCTCTCAAGCGGGCGACGAACGTAGCGCCGGAAGCCACGATCGAAGTCAGCTCGACCTATGAAGGCTACCGGGCTGAGGGTGCTACCGACCGAGTGGTCGGAGGATATCCGGGCGGCACAAATCAGGAATGGGCCAGCAAGGGCCAGATGAAGGGGGCATGGATTCGCTTGAGCTGGGACCAGCCACAGAAGATCCGCAAGATATGGCTGTTCGATCGGCCCAACAGGCTCGACCAGATCACCGGTGGTACGATCGCGTTCAGCGATGGATCGACGGTTAGGCTGGATCGGGCGTTGCCCGATACGGCCGCCAAAGGTGTGGAGGTCTCATTCGATGCCAAGACAGTCGATTGGCTGGAGTTTACTGTCACCGCCGTCAAACCTGACTCCCCAAACATCGGTCTGGCGGAAATCGCGGTATTTCGGTGATCTCAACCTCTTGGCGACCATGTGTATTGCTGCCGCGAAGGAGACGGGTACTTCTGGGCTCTCCAACTGAACGGGAATGCTGTTCCTTGTGGGAAGAACAAGCGCATACTGACGCCTCCTGTACACCAACCAGACCCACAAGGCTCGGCTCACGGCCAGTCAGCAACTGGCACAGATTCTTGAAATGTCAACAGGTCTACCTTAATATGGTCCCAGTTGTTGGCTACCTAACATGAGAAATGTGCGCTAGATTGTTTCTGTAAGACGATAAACAGCTACGCACGGTAGGATAGGATGTCTTCTTTTAGAGTCCCAAAGACACACAGTAAGCGAAGATACATAGAGCGGAAAGAGTGAGAACAGGTGGAATACTATTAGTCGTGTTCTTGGCTTTGTTGGCGGCCCGTATACCTACGTTAGGAAGAGGCACGGACGGCATGAAGGTGGCTGCTGCCACAGCAGAAATCGTAGGCGATGACTCAATGGAAATCGCCGGAGGCATATCTCCTGGGCACGTTTCTGGACAAGAAGGTGAGCTTAGAGCCTCTGCGGTAATTATCGAAGCAAACACTAAGGTGTGCATCGTTTCGTGCGATGTATTAGCTCTACAGCGGGATATCCTTGACGAGGTTTGTAGACGAGTCGAAGACCAAGAGAACATTCCTTTCGAGAGTATTCTTATCACGTCAACTCACACACACCATGCCCCAACAAGCGTCACCGTACATGGATACAGACGGGATGAAGTCTTTTGCGGGCGTGTGCAAGATGCCATTGTATCGGCCATCCACAAAGCTAATGAGAAGCTGAGAGATGCCCCACCAGCTACAATGCACTTCTGGTTAGGTCAAGAATCTACGGTCGGTCAGAACAGTCGTCAATTACTGAAGGATGGAACAATCTGGTGGGTCGGATCGAGAGAAGATTCTGTAAGACCAACAGGCCCCTTTGATCCTGAACTGCCGGTTCTTGCTTTCAAGCAAGTAGATGGGACCTTGGAAGCTCTGCTATTCAATCACTCCTCGCACAATATAGGAGTTCGCAGTAGTGGGCGATCTCCCAGTTTCTATGGATTAGCGAGCCAAGAGTTAGAAGAAGAACTTGGAGGTACAACAATCTTCATGCCGGGAGCATTTGGTTCTACTCATGTTCTGACGCTCTCTATGGATGAGAGGGTACTCAGGATCAAGAACGCCATCAGGGAAGCATTCTCTAAAGCAGAGAAGAAGCAAATTCCAAAGATCAAATCAGTGAAGAAACGGTTGAAGTACCGAGTAAGAAATTTTGACGAAGATCAAGAGGAGAAAGCCGTATCTTACTACTGTCGAAAAAGACTCGGAGGTAATCCTGAGGATATTATCGAGGTGTTCAGAAAGATGCGACATGAGCTGGTCAAACATCAAGGCGAAAGACGCCGTAGTTGGTTGCATGTTATCCTGATTGGTGATATCGCATTTGTCGGTGTGCCGGGGGAATTTTTTGGAAAGCTTGGGATCGAAATAAAGCGCCGATCTCCTTTCCGCTACACTTATGTCATCGGGCTTGCCAACGATTACATCGGTTATATTCCTGACAAAGAGGCATATGACTTGGGTGGTTACCAAGTCTGGACGGGCCTCCACAGCTTTGTAGCCCAGGGCACGGGAGAAGCAATAGTGGAGCAAGCTGTACATTTGTTAGAAGAACTTGAAGCAAGCGAATGATGGATGGCTCAGCTCCCATGATGACTATATTAAGAAGTCACTCTTCTGGGAAATTCTTTAGAGGGATCATTGCCCCAAAGAAATGACATACATGTGCCCATTTCCGCGAGCCAACCTCATACAACCCTGCTGATATGGAACGACCCTTGTCAAGCCATAGTATTTGGTTATTTTCATTTATTCTTGTGCATTGTTTTAATGACACTTCAAGGTGCAGGCTGCTTCGA
>CP070675.1:1299576-1303192 GCA_020352215.1 Phycisphaerales bacterium | reverse complement strand
GGTCCCTGGCGTTTGGATGGAGCGGTCGACTATACCTTTGAAGCAGGCACTACGATTGGCTCCGGCGGCCGCTTGATAGTGGTCGGCTTTGATCCGGTTAGTGAAGTTTCTCGGCTGAATGGCTTTGTCTCAGCGTATGGCACGGGTCCATTGGCTGCGGGGATAGATATAGTTGGTCCGTGGTCTGGCAATCTGTCGAATGCGAGTGAGCGGCTGGCTTTGGAGAAGCCTCAGATGCCGGATTTGCCGGGCGATTCGGTCTCATGGGTGATCGTTGATGAGGTGATATACGCCGATGTTTCGCCTTGGCCGGCGTCTGCCGACGGGCAAGGCGATGTTTTGCAGAGGCTCAGCTCGGACCGCTATGATTGCGGTAATGACCCCACCAACTGGCGTGCAGCGTCACCAACGCCCGGTAAAAAGCCATAGGTTCCCAACGGAAAATGCATGCGATGTCCAAGGCCATGAGAACAGTGGTAGTTGTCTTGGTGCTGACAGCATCGTTGGCCGGTTCTGTGGAAGGCATCTGTCCGGTCGGGGACTTGACCGGTGACTGCAAGGTTGACTCGGAAGATCTTCGCGTCCTTGCCGAGCAGTGGCTGGGCGTGGCGGAGACCAATGCTGACCTCAATGGTGACGAACAGACTGGAATGGCCGATTTCGCTCTGCTGGCACAGAATTGGCGGCGGACGGGCATCCCGCTTCTCATCAACGAGTTTATGGCATCAAACGCTAGCGCACTGTCTGACGAAGACGGGGATTCTTCCGACTGGATTGAGATTCACAATCCCACAGATAGAAGTATTGACCTTGATAACTTATATCTGACGGACGATCCTTGCGATTTGACTAAGTGGCGATTCCCCAGCATTGCGCTTGGTCCCGGCCGATTTCTTACCGTGTTCGCCTCGGGGAAGAACCGGGCTCTGGCCGGATCTGAATTACACACCAACTTCAGACTTGATATCGAAGGCGACTACATTGCATTGGTTGGAGGTGACGGAGTCACCATAGGCCATGAGTACGCGCCGAGATATCCGCAGCAGTTGACGGATGTCTCATACGGCTTATCACAAAACGCTGCTAGCCTGGTAACTTTGGGTGTGACCGCTTCGTACCACGTGCCCACGGCGGGCGACGCCGCCACGGACTGGACGGCGCGCAGTTTCGACGATTCGCTGTGGGACAAGGCCCCGGCCGCTATGGGTTTTTCGGCTGCCGCGGCGTGGACCGGACAGGACGTTGGCAATCCAACATCGGATGGATCGTATACCTACGACAGCGACAGCAGCACGTTTTCGGTCCGCGGCGGTGGCAGCGATATCTGGGGCAACTCCGACCAGTTCTATTATGTATATCAGCTCATCTCCGGCGAAGCTGAGATCGTCGCTCGAATCAATAACATCGACAATACTCACGCATGGGCCAAGGCCGGTATCATGATCCGTGAATCGCTCGATGCCAGCAGCAAGAACGTTCTGGTTGACGTGACCAGCGCCAACGGTGTGTCATTTCAGCGCCGAACGTCAACGGGCGGTGAGGGCTATCACACAACGATTGGTGGTCTTTCGGCCCCGTACTGGGTCAAGTTGGTTCGCCGGGGCGATACGTTCACGGGCTACAGGTCCGCCGACGGTGCTTCATGGACACTGATTGACTCCGACGTGATCCCGATGTCCGAAGATGCATACGCTGGATTGGCGGTGACGGCGCACAACGACGCCGGACCGCTCTGCACAGCAGTCTTCACTAACGTGACAATCGGCAGCGAAGTCACCGGTGACCTCAAGGACAAGATGTTCGGCGTCAATACATCGCTGTGGACACGAATTGCGTTTGAGGCTGATGAGACTGATTCCATGCACTCGTTGACCTTGCGAATGAAATATGAGGATGGATTCGTGGCGTATCTCAACGGAGTTGAAGTCGCCAGAGACAACTTCAGCAAAGCGCCCCGATGGGATTCGGTCGCCGACAGCAACCGACCGAGTGAACTGTCTGAGGAGTTTGCGGATTTCGATGTCTCCGGCCACATCGCCGACTTGCGAGATGGCTACAATGTGCTGGCCATCCAGGCACTTAACAACAGCAAGGATGATGAGGAATTTCTAATCGTGCCGCAGCTGGTAGCCGCTGGCAGGGCCACCGTCGCCCAGTACTTCACTACGGTGACCCCCGGGCAGCCTAATGTCTCCGGCGCAATAGACGCTGTCGCCGACACAAGGTTCAGCCATAACCGTGGCTTTTACGATGCGCCTTTTGAGGTCGCTATTACCTGTGACACACCCGGCGCGACGGTGCATTTCACCACCGACGGCAGTGCCCCCACTGAGGTCCACGGCTACGAGTACATCGGGCCTGTTCCCGTGCACATGACCACAGTTCTTCGGGCGATGGCATTCAAGCCGGGCTGGATGTCCACCAACGTTGACACTCATACTTACATCTTTCCCGCTGACGTGGTCAGGCAAGGCACGATGTCACGAACGATAACCGATGACCGTGTTTGGGGTCCGCAACTGCAGGGTGCGCTCCTGGAGATTCCAGCGGTTTCACTGGTGACACCGCACTCGATCTCCGAGACAGAAAGACAAACCTCGCTGGAATTGATTTTTCCAGACGGTAGGGCTGGCTTGCAGGTTGATGCGGGGGTCGAACTCTTCGGAGGCACCAGCCTGGGTCATGCGAAGAAGTCTATGCGAATAAGCTTCAAGAGAATCTACGGTCCATCGAGACTGCGGTTTGATATGTTCGGAAGCTGTCCCTTCGGAGGCGACGACGCCACCGACGAGTTCGACCAAATCCTTCTGAGAAGTGGGTCCCACGATGCCATGTACTGGGTTCAGCCTGGAACCGGCGCCAAAGGTATTTTCATTCGCAACCGCTGGATCTTTGATCGCCAATTGGAGATGGGACAGCCAGCACCTCGAGGGCGTTTCGTGCACCTATACATCAACGGCGTCTATTGGGGACAGTATCATCTGATGGAAAGGCCGAACGGGCCGTTCATGGCCTCGTATTTCGGCGGTGGTAAAGATGACTACGACACTGTTAAAGGAGACTACGGTAGCCTCCACATCCTTAACGGGGACTCGACTGCCTGGTACGAGATGCTCGCCTCGACGAGCGATTACCGGGCACTATGTGGGTATATGGACGTCGTCAACTATGCCGACTATTTGCTCGTGAACTTCTATGTTGGAAATGACTGGGACTGGAAATCGTATCAGAACTGGATGGCCGCTCGCAAGCGCCGGCCGGACGCCGGATACAAGTTCTTCTGCTGGGACAACGATGTAATCCTGCGAACGGGCCTCAATGCCAACGTCGTCAATCAAGGCGGGCCCGGAAACATGTGGAATTCAATCAAGCAGCATGAAGACTTCAGGATGCTCCTGGCCGACCGAGCTCATAGATACTTCTTCAACGAGGGAATGCTCACCCGTAATCGAGTCCTGGCGCAGTTAGATGAACTGGCCCGCCGAATTGAAAGGACGGTCATCACCGAATGTGCACGCTGGGGGGTGCCGCAGAACTACACACCTACGACTTGGCAGGAGCATCTCGACTGGGTGAAGACCGAGATGGTGGCACAACGAACCGAGGTGGTTGTCCA
>CP070675.1:1295860-1299476 GCA_020352215.1 Phycisphaerales bacterium | reverse complement strand
AGCGCCGACAGGAACCATAAGTATCATAGCTGGCTGTTCGAGTGGTATCGAGCCGTTGTTCGCCATAAGTTATGTACGGAACGTGTTGTCAGGTACAAGGCTCTTCGAGGTGAATCCGCTGTTTGAGGCTGCTGCAAAGCAGGCCGGAATCAACAAGAAGCACGTGCTTGCCCAGATCCACAAGACCGGGTCTTTGCAGACGGTGAAACAGGTTCCGGAAGGTATCAAACGTGTGTTTGTCACTGCGTTCGATGTCAAGCCTGAGGATCAGCTCCGGATCCAGGCGGCATTTCAGAAACACACGGATAACGCCGTGTCCAAAACAATAAACCTGCCTAATGATGCGACTGTAGAGGATGTGCGTGACATATACTTGATGGCTCATTCGTTGAAGTGCAAGGGGATCACCGTTTATAGATATGGCTCCAAGCCAGAACAGGTGCTGTTCTTTGGCCATGAAGTTGACCCGGGGATTTCCGGAGGATTTGTCACGGCCGATGCGGAATACTCAGGTGGATGCGTAGCAGGTTCTTGCATCTTCTAACAGGATCGACAACCCTTGCGCTGACGCTATGAGGCCATGTAGCTTATTTGCCGGGAATCAACGCCCGGCCCGCTGCCACCCGATGACCGCGGAGCAGTGAGATTGGCAAGGACAAGTCCTGCAAGAGACCTCTCGGTTTTCTCTATCTGACCGAATCGTCAACTGGCAATCCGAGTTTCTTGTATAGTTGTCGGCGACCTGCCTTGTCGCTGTCGATCGTCGCTTGTGCGTATTCAGCGACCTGCCTCGCTTGGGCCCGGGGGACTACGATTACGCCGTCGCCGTCCGCAACGATGACGTCACCGGGTTCCACCAACACACCCCCGCACACAATGGGTCTATTCACGGACTCGATCTCGTTACGACCGGGGCGGATGCCTCGACCTACCTTTCTAAAGTACAGCGGGACTTTCTCGGTGGCAATCTCGTCGGTGTCGCGGGCGGTGCTGTTGGTGACAACCCCCACACAGCCGCGCAGCTTCCAGCCCATAATGTTGTTGGAGCCGATCGATCCGACGTCGGAATCGGGGGCATCGTCGATGACTAATGCCGTGCCCTTGCGGATAAGTGGGACAAATGGTTCACTCGAGAGCTTGCTGTACCAGTTGCCGACCCAGCGGTCGAAGGCCTCGGTGTCCATGTTCCGAGCTGGCGGCCTGTTGGTGGGCACGTATCGAGCGGTCACCGCGATGCCGATGAAGCGGTGGGCGTAGTGTGTGGTGTCTTTCCAAGCGGCGTGGATTTGCGGTGACATCAGACCTATATTGGCCAGACCCACCTTGTCCATCCCGTCAGAAACGTCAGCGACACGCAGACCTTCGAAGAGCTTGAGGATTCGCTGATCATCTTCGGTGTCATAGACCTTGGTGGCAATGAAGTTCTTGCCTGCCCTGAGTTGTTCCACGGTCGGCTCGGCAGCTTGGCCCGCGGCAGCCGGCTGTGAGTACGTGCCGACAGCCAACAGTGCAATGCCTAATAGCCCCACTGAGATTAGAAAGGCAACTGTTGCTCTTGCTGTTTTGTTTGCAGTTTGCATTCTTTACCTCCTGACATTTTGTGTGTTGAAACTCACTCGTATAGTAGATGGCACAGTATTCGCACGCCTATACTATAAGACCTGCTCACTCTTGTTCAAGGCGAAAAAGGCCAGGGCAGGCATCGGCAAAACTTCTCGTCCCTTGCGCTTGCATTGCTGGTACAAATTGGATTATGATTCTCTCTCACAATCAATGTGATGAAATGCCGTAGCTCAACATGAGAAATGCCAGCGCGAGAGAAAGTGATGATTGAGATAGAGGATGGGATCGCCGTTCGGGAGGACGAGCTTGTCTTCAAGACATCACGAAGCGGAGGGCCCGGTGGACAGAACGTCAACAAGGTCAACACGCGTGTGACGTTGTTCTTTGATATAGCGGGCTGTGAGAGTCTGTCCGGCCCCCAGAAGCGGCGAGTCCTCAGCCGATTGTCCACGCGAGCGGACAAAAAAGGGGTGGTAAGGGTCGTCTCGCAGAAGTTTCGGACGCAAAAGGCAAATCGACGGGCTGCAGTCGAGCGGCTGCAGCAGTTGCTGAGGGAAGCCCTGAAGACTAAGCCGGTTCGCAAGAAGACCCAGGTGCCGCGGCGGGCGCATGAGCGGCGGTTGGAAGAAAAGAAACTGAGGGGTCTGCTAAAGCAGCAAAGGAGTAAACGCAATTGGCCGGGCGATTTCGAGGGTTAAGGTGCTCAAGGCTGAGGATCACTGCTGCCTTCGTCGTCGGACCATTAAAAAGACTATGATCGCCGTGATAATGACGATTACCAGTACTTCGCCTTGGCCAAAGAATACACCTAACATTGTGCCTAATCTGCCTTTCTGCCTGGTGTGAACAGGCCGGCACGACCTGCTTACGCTGCTCTTTCGGCAAAGACTTTTACCGCTCATTGGGTGCGATGGCAAGGAAATAGTCTTCGCAAACGTGAGTTTCGGGGGGCAAACGGAGAAATCACACACAAAACGCCCGGTTTCTTTATACCAAAACGGGTACTACAATCGTCCTAATCGGTGACAGAAGGCCTCTTCCGGGGTAAGTGCACCAGGCTCAGATGCTCGAAGATGAACGTTTAGTGTGGCGGCTCAAGCGTGGGGACAAGGAGGCGCTGCGCCGGATCTACGAGAAGTACAAGAACAGGCTGCTGACGTTGGCTGTCTCGCTTGTGCATGATCCAGGTGCTGCCGAGGACGTTTTGCACGACGTTTTCGTCTCCTTTGCGGGTGGTGTTGGGCAGCTTCAGTTGCGCGGCAGTCTTCACAAGTATCTGACCGCGAGTGTCGTCAACCGGGTGCGGGATAGGTATCGCAGAAATAAGCACCGTTCGGTGGAGCTTGAGTGTGTTGCAGAACCGGCGTCGAACTCAAGTGTGCCCGAACAATCGGCAATGCTCAATGAAGAATCGCATCGACTGACCGCGGCCTTGGGCGAGTTGCCTTTGTTGCAGCGAGAGGTGATTGTCTTGCGTCTGAACGCGGGCATGAAGTTCACGGATATAGCAGAGATGCAGGGGGTATCGCTTAGCACGGCCCAGGGCAGATACAGGTACGGACTTGATAAACTGCGGATGGTCTTAAGGGGAGGACCGAAAAGATGAATTCGGCAGAGAAGATAGAGCTCGCGATAGAACGATTGTGTGTGGCTACCAGTGCCCAGACCGACAGGCGCATACTTGATGATGCTGGTGCTGCATTGGAGCGAGCCACACGTGGGCGATTGCGCGGTGTTGAGCCGACTCTTTGGCGATTGGCTGCTGGCAGCAGGATAGCGAGATATGCCGCCATCGTAGTCGCGGGAATAGCGATTCTGTCGGCGGTGGTTCTTATCTGCAGCGAGGTTGGCCGGGAGGAAAAGCCTGTGGCGGGGCCACCGGAAGAACGTGTCCCTGAGGTGCCTGCTCCACAGACGCGGCTCGCCAAGGAACTTCAGCAGATTGAGGGGATGTTTGCCGCTGGAGCCATCGCCGGTCTGGTTACCATGCTGTCGGACGGTGAGTTTGAGAGTAAGGTTGCTGCCGCGAAGTACCTTGGCCAAATTGGTGACT
>CP070675.1:1292138-1295760 GCA_020352215.1 Phycisphaerales bacterium | reverse complement strand
AATAGTGATTGGTCAGTCATTGCGAGGAGGCTGCAAAGCAGCCGACGCGGCAATCTCATCTTGTGGCCTTATGCTCCTGTGCTCTTCTTCCTCCGGGTGCTACGATTGGTCTTGAAATTCGGCTCAAAACCAGATAGGCTATATCTTGTGAAAAGAGGTGGGGAGATATGTGCTCGCTTCCTCTCGGTATCTTCCCGGATAGAACATGCGGCTGTCGTGCCCTCAACGTTGCGAAAGGAGGAGCAAGTGTTATGTGGGAGATCGTGGCAATCGCCCGGATCATGCCAATTTTCCAGAATTTCTCAATTAAGCAGTGATGGGCTTGCCTTTTTCCCGTTATCAAGGGTAGAGCCTTTAGGTGGCGTGTACATGGGAAGTCGCGGTTTTTGTGCCTTCAAGGTGGTGAAAGGAGGAGCGAATGGTCAGTAGAACGGGCCCGAACACGCCGGAGAATCGCCATGTTCTTTCTCGAAAGGGCAGAAAAATGGATAAGAGAATCACATTAATCGCGGTCGTGGCACTTGGTGTGGGTGTATTTGGCACCGCAGGGGCCGCAAAAGCAGCACCGGTCACGATCAGCTACGAGGGCATTATAACGAGAGTCTATGACCCGGAGGGCAAGCTGGATGGCTCCGTTGTGGTTGGCGGCACTTTCAGCGGCCAATACACGTTCGAGTCAACCCAACCCGATTCTGTTCCGGGCGACCCGAAGTACGGCCAGTATAGTTACGACGAGAAAGCACCGGCCGGAATGACGATGTCGGTAACCGTAGGAGACTATGGGTTTGAGACAAGTAGCACCGATCCGCGCCCGTACATTTCTGTTATGGACAATCGGCCGTTAGCGGAAGGGCAAGAAGACTCTTATTTCGTAAACGGTAGCAGAATCTCCCAGGTGGCCGGCCCTGCTATTGATCCTTATGGGCTGTCCCAAATGGGGTTCGAGCTCATCACGCGCGAGAACCTCTCGACGTTTACAAGCGACGCCTTGCCGCTATCAATGCCAAACGTCGGCAACTTCGAATACCACAATTCATTCGCGATTGAATTGGTCGCCTCGGGCTGGAGGGTAGGTGTGGGGGGACAGCTCTCAGTCCCGGTGCCTGATGCGGTGGGTAAGTCGCTGCACGCCGCGCAGTCGGCAATTACATCCGCCGGCTTTGTCGTCGGCACAACGTCAGGTAGACACAGTGATACGGTGCCAGCTGGGTACGTACTGAGCCAGGACCCGACAGCAGGAACACTCGCCGCTCCTGGTTCTGCGGTGGACCTGGTTCTATCAATCGGTTCGGGAGGTCCCACTGGGTGGCAGGCCTGCTGCTTTGACGACGGCAGTTGTCAGGATTTGACACGCGATGAGTGCCTGGCTCGAGGCGGGACGCCGCGGGGTGCAGGCACAACCTGCGCGACAACCGATTGCGAACAACCGGCTGTTCCCGGTCTTGTGGCACACTACAAGTTGGACGAGACGTCCGGCACGACGGCCCTTGACAGTTCCGGCAATAACAACCACGGCACACTGTACGGCAATCCCACCTGGCAGCCGACGGACGGCATGGTTGACGGCGCGCTCTTGCTCGACGGTCTCGGTGGCTACGTCGATTGCGGGAACGATTCGAGCTTTGATATTGCCGAAGAGATCACACTTGCAGCGTGGGTGAAAACAAACGATTCTGGCAATAGCGATTGGAATCCGTACGTAACAAAGGGTGACGCCGCTTACGGTCTGAAGCATCACCGGAGCAATAAGATTGAGTTTGCCATTTACACCGGAACCTACCACGTGGCTCTCTTCCCTGTGGACAGTTCATTCAATGGCCTCTGGCACCATTTGGCTGGAACTTATGATGGAAGCGAAGTCAGGTTGTACATTGACGGGAAATTAGAAGCCGCTTCCCCTGCTGCAGGCTCCATTGCCACCAATGCTTTCAATCTCAACATAGGAAGAACCTTCGAAATGCCTGACTGGCTTTACAACGGGTCGATCGACGATGTTCGCATCTATGACTACCCTCTGAACGAAACTGAGATCAAGGCTCTGGCGACTGTGGAGGAGTTGCTGGTGCCTGACCTGGTGGGCATGTCGCCGACCGAGGCGATAGGGGCGATTACCTCTGCGGGACTTGTCATTGGGCAAATCGACTTTAAGCACAGCGATACTATCGGCGCAGGATATGTGAGCGGCCAAAATCCGGCGGCCGGAACGTCGGTAGCTCAGGGTTCCAGCGTTCATTTGACCTTGTCGCTCGGTCCGGCCGCTCGGGAGCTGCAGGCGTGCTGCCTTGCCGACGGCAGTTGTTTGGACTTGACACGCGAGGAGTGTTTGGCTCAAGGCGGTATACCATGGGGCGAGGGCACGAGTTGCGTAACAACCGATTGCGGACAACCCCCGCCTGGGAACCTCGTGGCCCACTGGAAGTTAGACGAGACAATCGGCGTGCTTGCGAGCGACAGCACCCGCAACGGGCACGACGGTGCCCTGTATGGTGACCCGGTCTGGGTGCCGGGGAAGGTAGACGGCGCGCTGGCCTTCGATGGCATCGACGACTACGTGGACTGCGGTAACGATTCGAGGTTTGACATTACCGAAGAGATTACACTTGCAGCATGGGTAAAAACAAACGATTCTGGAAATGACGATTGCAATCCGTATGTAACAAAGGGTGACGCCGCTTACGGTCTGAAGCATCACCGGACCAACAAGATTGAGTTTGCCATTTACACCGGAACCTTCCACGTGGCTCTCTTTCCTGTGGATAGTTCATTCAATGGCCTCTGGCACCATTTGGCTGGAACCTATGATGGAAGCACAGTCAGGTTGTACATTGACGGGAAATTAGAAGTCGCTTCCCCCGGTACGGGCTCTATTGCCACCAATACTTTCAATCTCAACATAGGAAGAACCTTCGAAATACCTGACTGGCTTTATAGCGGGTTAATCGACGATGTTCGCGTCTATGACTACGCGCTGAGTGGCGATGAGGTTATGCAGCTTGTGTGCACCGACCCGCCGCCGGGCGACGCGAATGGCGACTGCAAGGTCGATTTCGTTGACCTTGCCATCTTCATGTCCAACTGGTTGCGTTGCGACCTGCCGGTCCAAGAACTCTGCGGCCAGTAAACCGAGACCGCCGGGCCCTGACGGACCGACAACCCGCCCGTGGCCGGCAGCGGGGACGGTATCAACATATCCCATCGGAATCCGCTGGCCGTGCACCTTTCCTTTTGCGCGCCTTCCTCCAGATTATGAGCCCTGCCGGGGCAAAACCCAGACCAAGAAGGCCGACCTTGACTTCCGGCGGAATGAAATCGGTAACTTTGAATCCCGTATAGTCGTCGGGGATATTCGGCTCGAATATCCCTTCCGGAAGCTCGGCGTTCCACTGAAAATCGTACGCTCTCCATTCGCCGTGCAGCTTATTGAATCCTGTGAACAAGCCGCGATCCGTGTTGAATTCGGCCGCGACGCCGACGGGTAAGGATGTTTCCACATCGATCCACATTCGGCCGACTATGTAGTTGACAGGAAAGAACGACCGAAGTGGCTCGGGGAGCGGGAAAAGAACATTGGGATCGGCGGTCTCGAATCCTTCTACATCGAAGTTGTTAAACTTAGCTCTTC
>CP070675.1:1288407-1292038 GCA_020352215.1 Phycisphaerales bacterium | reverse complement strand
CGATGGTCCAGTGGGATGAGCCGCGCAGCGTGATGCCGTTGACCTCAACGTCGGCGCTGTTGCGAATGGCAATCAGGTTGCCCACCGGGCCTTTGCGCCATTCCCAGTCGGAGCCATCCAGAATGCCGCGTCCACAAATTCGAATGTTGGCCCCTTGAGCTAGTACCTCAGCCTTCACGACAGTACCACCCGCGAGGTAAAGGGTCTGGTTGCTTTGCAGGACGATCTTCTCTGGCCTATACACTCCGGGGCCAAAGAAGATAACACCTTTGTCGTCGGGCTTTGGTGCATTTATCTCCAGGGGATTCGCAAACAACAACAGAGGGGCTTTCCTGCCATTTGGCTCAATACTGAGCTTATACGGTCGGTCCAGCGTCAGTTTCAATGTATGGTCATCCAGCAGTGTTGGTTGTATCCCGGACGACTGGGGCCGGATCACCACGTTCTGAAGCGACCGTTTAGACACAATGCGGACCACGACACGCCCTGACATGTCGAAGTTGGCAAACGAATATGAACCACCGTGGTCCCATTGCTTTCCAGCGAATGGCGGGTCGAGAACGCGAGCCATATATGCGTCAACCTTTTGGCCATCCGCGTATACTTCATAGTCGGCTGACAAGACTTCGCCAGCCGGAGTGGGATAAGTTACGACCTTTGCTGCACTTGCTGCAGCGTCCGAGCCCAGGTCCGAAGCCATGATGAAAGCTACCACAACTCCAATTGCTAGCAGCCAGCCAGCTTGATCTGTCCTTGTTTTGAAATATTTACATCCCGTGGCTTTGGTAGTCGTTTTCATGGCCGTTTTCGTCCTCAAATCTGACTATGTCCCGCCCATGTATTCGTATGCGTCTTCGGATGACGAGAAAGCACAGCACTACTTCACCGAGTATTGAACCTTATAGCATGCGATCGGGCGCGAACAAACACTGCTCACTGCTCGGCAACTCCGGCGTTTAGCTTCTCTTTCATGATCCGCCCCATCTTGAACTTGACCTTTCGCCTTGCCGGGACGTCAATTGGCTCCAGAGTTTTGGGGTTCTGTGCAGTTCTTGCTGCCTGTTCTCTGACTTCAAAGACACCAAAGTCGCGGAACTCGAGGCGGTTGCCCTTGACAAGTTCGGCGGTGATTTCATCGAGGAAGTTCTGTACTATGACTTTGACCAGTACGTGCTTAGCCCGAGTGTTTTCGGCAATTCGGTCCGCAAAATCCTTCTTTGTGATTGTTGGCATCTTCCACCTTCAGGGACTCAGAACTTAGACACTGTAGCCATGTGACCATCTATAGTAGTCTAACGAAAGGCACAGTGGGGAGCAAACAGTTTGTCATCTTGCCTTCCAGGATGTCCCAGCGATGGCGGGCGTTTACGCCCAGAGAATTGTGGGAGAAAAACGATGAGCAGGTGGTTTGAATGAGAATCGAGCAGAATATCATATCGAGGAACTGGACAGTGCTGCACAAGGGGCGAAGGTTCTATGTCAACTCTACAGAGAGCGATGGTCAGACCCTGATGCTGGTGTCACACTAACGACTTTCGCGTTGTGGTCTCAATTCGTTTGGGTCCCTGAGTGTCGAGTCCCGCAAGTGTATTCAAGTAGTGCTGTGCTCGTTGACGTCATGATGGATTCAAGGGCGGCTCAGCGGCGGTGAGACTGCTCAGTTGGCTGGACATCTCATAGTGCCTAATTGGCGCGCACCGGACTTACCTTCTGGACATATGTCTCACCGCTTATAGTGGGTGAGAAATTGATTGTCAGGAAGGGGTGTCCTATGGGCGTTCGCAATCAGAAGCGTGAGATCCTCAAGCGTCTGGATTCCAAGACTCTGGATGCGAAGTTTCTCACGGAGATCAAGCAAGGATTGAATTGCTCGCCTTTTGAGGCGGAGGCAGTTCTAGAAGTCGCCAAGGAAGTCTATTTCCCGTTCGTCGATGAGCACTGCGTGAAAGCTCCACCGGGAAAGATCACCCTGGTGGCAGTCAGCGCCGACGAGCCGGCTGGTAAACCCGTGGCCGAGTGTGAGAAGCAAACGGTATGTCTTACAATCCATCGCGGGGCACAAGACGATCGGGCCTTGCAGGAACAAGGTGCTGCCGGCTTCCGGCAGGCTCGGATCCCTGAGATCTGTCAGGAGGCGTTGAGTCAGGGCGCCCTGTTAACCCGGGAAGACTTGGCCTACCGGGTATTCTTTGTCTCGCCCCGTACAATCACTCGGGACCTGCAGTGTCTTCGTACTGCCATGCCGGACGCGGTCATTCCCCTACGCAGTACGGTCCGCGACATTGGTCCGGTCCTAACGCATCGGACCAAGATTGTCCGCCTGGCGCTAGAAGGCAAGACGATGACACAGATCTGCCAGATCACGCATCATTGTCCCCAGGCGATCAGCAACTATCTCTCCACGTTCACTCGCTGTGTGCAGTTGGCACGCAAGCAGATGCAAGTGGGCCAGATTGCCTTTCTCCTGCGTCGGGGCAAAAGCTTGATCCAACAGTATCTCGATCTTCTCACCGAATGCCAGTCTGACGAGAACATGAGCTATCATCTGGAGGAGCTCGTGCGACTGGGGACCTGTTTCGCGGAAAAAAAAGGAGCTTCAGGGAGGGGACACGATGGGTAATCAGACCGATCGCTTGACGGCTGGAATCCGGCCTCAACTGCATAAAACGCTGGAAAACGCCTTATCGCGTCGGATCGCCAAGGAGTTCCCACGGATTGGCGGACCCCGGATCTGCCGGCTCTGTGCAGAGATGATCCTGGAAGTGGTGGGCAATCACATCCGACCGAAGGAATCGGTTCGCCATGGCCAAGTGGTGTGGACAGCAGTCAGCAAGGACTATCGAGCGGGCCGGTGTCAACCGATTGCGAAAACGGATCTGGTCAGTGTGGTGCTGGATGTCAGTACGCCCGAAGATATCCATGCAAAGATCGACCGCGTCCCGGATCCCGAGCGCAAGCTCCGTAGGGCGCTGCGCATGTGTCATCAGGCCTATGAGCAGGGAGGCTTGCTGACCTGTTTCGACCTCTCCGAGATCATGAATGTCTCCGATTCTCGTGTCTCGTACTTGCTGGCTCGTTACGAACGCGAGAATAGAACGATCGTGCCCCGACGAGGGACCCTCCAAGATGCTGGAGGAGGTCTATCCCATAAATGGATCATCTGCTACAAACGGTACGTGGAAGGCAAGAGTGCCGATTTGATTGCTCGGGAGACCTATCACAGTCTCACCGCCGTGGACCGATACCTTGGACAATTCGATCGTGTGCGACACTGTCGTCAGCAGGGACTCACCGCAGTCCAGACCGCTCAGATCTTGAACTGCAGCCTTTGGTTGGTGCAGGCCTATCGACAGCTCGATCAAGAATTGGAGGGTACGAATGGTTGATCTTGTTCCCAAGCATAGTAGAATCGTAGTGGTCGACCGAGAGGATAGGGCTCTGCAGAGGTGCACCCTGAGCGCTCGGTTGATGCCGGGAGATGGACAGGAGCATTGGCTTAGTCCTCTGCTCCTACCTTCCCATTCATCTTCCGGCTCCAATGCGAAAAACCTCCTGACTTGGGGCGGAGCCCCAAGCCAGACCACAGAAGGTAAATACGCCCGACCGGTGGGACATATGTCCACATTTGTTG
>CP070675.1:1284669-1288307 GCA_020352215.1 Phycisphaerales bacterium | reverse complement strand
GATTTGCATTGGCCCTTCCAGACGATATCCGTGCCCTCATCGACCAAGGGCCAGCCGAAGTTACAGTGGTACAACAGCATGTGGGGTGTCACTGTGTTGCCGACGTTCGTGACGACGTCGTGAATCTGTATTGTCGGCTCGCCGAGTGGACTCGATATCGTGCGTCTCAACCGTAAACTGGGGCCGAACACGCAGGACTCTTTCATCACGGCAGTGATGCTCATTTTTGGCTTTGCCGCCGTCAGATCCGGCTGCACAATCGACTCTACTGAAGCGGGGATATTGCTGATCCGGCCATGCAGTCCGCGGTCGCCGAAGTCGTCGGTTTCAGGCCCACCTACATGGGTCAGGCCACAAGTAGTCACAAGACCACCGGCGAAAGACCAGAGCCACTCTAAGCCGTGGTTCGCATCGGGTCGAGGAGCTGTCACGCCCCCGTGGCTTAGCCAAGCGAGGCTGTGCTGATTGAGGAACGCGTCAGCGATATCGAGGCCTCTATCGATCACGACCTTGTACCGAAGCCCCGAACCGGCATTGACCCAGGCCACGCGAGTTCCTTTACCCGGACCGTTGTCCAAGACGGCCGTCTCAATTCCTCCCACCTGTGCGTGATTGCCGACTTTGTTCTGCCAGTTGTGTATAGTGCCCTTCGCCGCCATTTGAGGTCCCTTTCCTTCTGCGGGCTTGCCTAATCCAGAGCCTTTCGCAGTTCGTTGAAGGTATGATAAGTCGTGTTGCTGTGGACAATACTGAGCATCTTGTCATGGGCTCTTATGTTGCCATATCTGTCGTCGAGTGGTGCTTTTATGTATAGTGACGCGAACAGATTGCCCATCTGAACGGCTTCTTGAAAATCTATGGAGCCGTCTCTGAACTCGTTTAGATGGCGCGCGACATACGAGATGAAACCTGCCCTGAACGAGTCGCCGGCGCCGACGAGATCAACCACCTCCCCTGCCATAAAGCGCGACTGGACCTTGTTGGGGCCTGCGGTGTATCCCTCCGGACAGATGTGTTTCTCATAGGCGCCGTTGCTGACGGTGACGCCGAACAGTCTCGTTCGGTTATCCTCTGTCCAGAACCTATCGGTCAAGAAGTCAAGAAAGTGAACGTTGTATTCGTGCTCATCAAAGTCGCCCCAAGTTCGCCCCGGTGCAAGTGTATTTTCAATCAGTTTGGCTTCGTCGCAGGATGTAAAGAACAGATCGACCTCGGGCAGAAGTGGCTCCAAGAGCTTGTATTCGGCCACGGGCTCTCCGGCTGCTATCAGCGCGTGGGGATTGCCGGTCAGCGTATGACTGTCTACAATCGTGACAGCTTCTTTCTTGCGACACCAACGCACAAATTCGGCCAAATCCCGCCCTTCGTTGGCATCTCCTCTGTCGGATAAGCCCGAGTACATGTAGTAGACTATCTTGGGACTGAGCCGGCTTACGACTTTTTTGAATATCTCGAAATCGAAGTCGTCGTTGGCGCTGGGAAAATACGCTATGCCGCCTCTGTCGTCTCCGGACGTGCTGTGAATGAACGTCGTGCCCGTCGGCAGATCGGGATGGACGTACGTTGCAGACATGTCGATGCCGTTGGACGTCATAACGTCGCAGAAGAACCTGCCCTGAGCGTCCAGGCCATCGTAGTCACCCTTGCCGAGGTTGACACCAACGGCGACTCTCAAACCCGTTCTTGCAATCAAGGGGGCACTGTTTCCGGGTCCGCCGGCCGTGGCGTCACCTTGCTCAATCCACTGCCTCACCAGCTCTTGAGAGTAATCTGGTACATCCTTGATTTGGCACTTCGCCAGGCCTCCCTTGCCAACGAGCTCATCGGCGAATTCAAAATCGGGCCTTCTCAAGTCCGTGACTGCCGTATTAAGGACCAATACGTCGATAGCCATGATTCGTTTTCCCAAGATATTGCTATTGACCGAATCTCAGTGCATTTCAGCTTCACACGTACCGATGGCGGGTTTGTAGAAGTTGAATTGAACGTTCGGGTGCGCCGCCAGCAGCGACATTGGTACAGAGCTGTCGGAGATTCTCTTGCTTATCATCAGCGTTGTCAGTCTCATGCCAAACGGATTGTCATGTGTCCCTGCCTGCCAGATCGATACCTTCTCTGCCTTCCACGTCTCGGCGGGACCTACCGTGATCGCCTGCGTGGGTACACCGGTCACTACGCCGCCGCCGCTGGTCCGCGCGTTCTGCATTACGGTAACGGGATGCAGGTCAACAACCCGCGTAGCAAGCCGGCAGTACTCCTGCGGAGTCGGGGGCTCGTCTGCGTATTTGCCCTGGCGTTTGACGGGGTCATTAAACGCCCAGTGCTTGATGTCACCTTGTCCGCCCTGCATGACGGCACAGCGAACACCATCCCAGCTCTTGATGTATTCTGAAGTGTCGGCTTTCGGAAAGTGAATGTTGGACGTGGGCATCTTCAGTTGCCTGTCAATTCGGTCGAAGCAGAGCTCCATGTCGGCCTTCGCGAACGAGAGCGGATGGGACGGCGGGACCTCCTTGCCGTCTATGCACCATTCGTCCATGCCCCAGAAGTGGGCATTCTTCAGGTCGAGTCCTAATTCGTTGACAATGCGTGCGACAAGCGGCAGTTGTTCGGTTGGGCCGATCGGCCCGCAAATGCCGACGGGATTGTCGGCGGTGGCCTGGCGCCAGGCGGTCACGTATTCCAGAGCCTCTGCAAGGTAGAAATCTTCGAGCGTATCGTAGAATACGACCTCAAAGCCCTCCCGGCTCAAGCCGGCCATATCATCAGCCGTGAGTTTAGCTGCATCGTTGAGAATCGTATCATCGAGCGTGGTATAGTCCCACCACTGTGGCGCCAGGATACTGATCTTCCGTCCCATTCTTGTCCTCCTTACAGAAGGTGAACCAGCTCGCCCAATTCCGCTTTGAGAATGTTGTCCTGTGGATACGCATGGCCCAGATGCTGCCTGAATCCTTCGGCATACTTGGCGCCAATTTCCCTGCCTCTCTTTTCCCCTAATGCCTTCATTGCGATGACGTAGTTGTCGATTCCGTGGTGTTTCAGGAGCCAATTCCGCTGGCTCTCGTGGCAGCAAAGCATTTCTTCCTTTGTTGCCATTACCGAGGTTACGTCGACCACTGTGCTTGCCTTTACCGGTGTGCCAAAGTTGTCCTTGCCCTCTATCGGATCCATATAATAGAGATACGGCACAGGCTCGAATGACTTAGCGCCCGCGGTCTCGACGTTCACGACGCCGCAAGCGAAGCAGGCCGTCTTGGCGATCCTACTTGCCATCTCATGGTCAACCATGTAGTCGCACGGGCTCAACGTAAAGACTATGGTCGGCTTGACCTTTCGTACAACCTCGATGGCTCTGACCAGTGTGGGTCTGTCGTATAGAATGAAGATGTCGTCGCACTCAAGGCAGTGATACGTCCCCCTCAATAGACTTGCGGACTTGGCGGCTTCTCCTTTGCGGATTCTACTGATTTCTTTGCGAGAGTACTGAACTGTCCCGCAGTCGCCCGGGGTCATCGTTGCGATGTGGATTTCCCAGCCTTTCTCTCTGAGCAACGCGAGCGTTCCTGCGCACATGAACTCCGCATCATCAGGGTGGGCGCCAAGGCTGAGGGCCGTTTTCTTTTTCGTCATGGTAA
>CP070675.1:1280922-1284569 GCA_020352215.1 Phycisphaerales bacterium | reverse complement strand
ACATCACCCAACACCGCTCCTTCAAGGAAATCTTTATCCGTCAGAATTTGTCTTTCACGTACTAACTCATCCCGCAACAGGGTAAACACCGCCATTGGTCCGCCAAAACCAAAGCATCCGATTTTGAAAAACATAAACCAGTCTTTGAATTTCCGGATAATACTGCCTTGTTTTTCTTTACTTTTATGCGATTTCAGGTATTCCTTTCTATATAAGACGGTCAATGATTTCTTTAAAGCCTTGGCTCTGTCTTTATCGCCGGCCTTGCGGCATAATTCCCATGCTTGCTGCCAAAAGCCGGCCGTACGTTTCATGCTTTCTGTATCCACAGGGTTGGCAGAGCTGGTGAAAGCACGTAAGCCTTGAAGATATAATCGCTCGGCTCGCTCTTTTAGTTTTTCTTTCTCCATATCGCCTTTATTCGGTGAACTTATTGGCAAAAACGCTCAGCCTTATTCTTTTGGCACCGTTACGCCTTCCATTGCACCTTCGCCAATCATGATGCGCGATTTTGTTTTCTTTTCGTTCCTAATGACCTGTATTTTCACAGTTGCTTCGGGTTTTGCCCGAGTAACAGTCGATTTGAACTGCCTGACGTTTTTGATATTGCGGCCATTGAATCGTACAATTCTATCCCCAACTTTCAATCCGGCCTTTTCCGCATTGCCCCCTGCGTATACCGCTTGAATTACCACGCTTGCCTTGCCTTGCGAGGCGCATACTTCCAGGGCCAATTCTTTGATTAGCACGCGTTTTACCGGAATACCTCTTACGAAAATGCTTCCGGGGGTTATTAAAGTCTTTCCCCAGTTTGGGCTGTAAAGCGGACATTCGCGAACGTTACACCGTCCCTGAGAATCAAGAAGTCCTCGACAATAGGGACAAATTACCAAAGCTGTATTCTGGAACTGACCTCCCTGTGGAATTGGTTGCTCGACGGCCGAATAAACAGGCCCTTGTCCGGAGGATGTCACAATCGCATAGACGATGACTCCAAACAGGAAGATCATTATCGTCCAAAACCAGTTCCTGGTTCTTTCGACAAAACAATCCATCGGTGTTATTCTTTCACCTACGTTCGCAGCAGATTTCTTGTGTGTATGGTACATATGCAGACTTAATCACTCTTTGCGTTCCCGGATTGATGGTTGGTTTTGTGCATGGGGCTGCCAGTGCCGGCAAGAGGAAGCAGCTGTACGGACACCTCTGAAATATCCTTCCTTTTCCTGTACAAAATATTCTTTATTTTCCCAACAGTCTCCAAACCCTTGCTCAGAACGCTTTTGGGAGGAAGGAAGATATCCATATCAACTAAAAGGCTTCGACCGACAAGTCTGGCCCTTATGTCTCCAATGTGCCCGGTGCACACAATATCTTCTACCAGGTTTCGTATATGCTGTTCTTCGGAATGCAGTGAGGCATCCATGAGGCCTCTGACTGCTTTCTTTACGCCATCCAGGGTTACTTTGATAATGATGACACAAATGACAATCGCCGCTATATGATCGAGCTGGGAAAAACCCAGATTGCTGCCCACAACGGCGACTATTACGGCCACTGATGTTCCGATATCGGCCAGATTTATCCGTGCGTTGGCTAAGATAGCGGAACTGCCGAGTTTTTCGCCCACGCATCGGCCGTAGCCAAAAGCTATATAATTAACAAGAATTGATATAGCTGCTGCAACAATCGCTATCAGTCCCGGCGGCTTCTCCGGCCCAACCATTACCATTTCGCTGAAAGAGATAAAAATATAAACTATCGCTGCTATCATAAGCAGCATGTTTACAATCCCTGATGCCAGAAATTCCACCTTGCCGTAACCGTAAGGAAATTTTTCATCGGCTCTCCTTGATGCCATTTTCAGACTTACAAGCACAACTATTGTTATGATAAAGTTTGCTAAAGATTCAAATGAATCAGTAAGCAGCGATCTGCTGTGACTGATAAGGCCGAACCAGCCCTTCAGCAGAAATAAGCCGAAGTTTATGCCTAAAACTACCCACTCGACTTTTTTGCTGCAATTTACGCAACGCTGCGCAATCATTTTTCACTCGCAAATGACATTGACATTTCCCAGATGTTCGAGCCCTTTGGCAAGGCCGTTGCGGATCCCGGCCGATAGTGTGCTTACTTCTGCGATGGTCTTGTCCCTCGGCAGAGAAACATATAGATCAACCCACACGCTCCTGCCTATTTGCCTTGTTCTTATATCTTTTACTTCTTCGATCTCAGTCATATCAGCCAAGAGCTGCCTTATCAAAGAGACCTCATTTTCTTTGATTGCTCGGTCTATCAGTCCTGAGCCGCCTTGATAAAGAAGTTCGACGCTGAGGAAAAGCAGGTGTCCAGCTTCGAAAACCGCAACTACCACGTCCAGGAAGTGGTAACCAAGTGCGCCTCCCACGACGGCCACAACCACCGCAAGTGAAGAAATCACATCCGCACGATGATGTTTGGCATGGGCCAAAAGGGCGGGGCTGTTCATATGTCTATAAGCACAGATGTTAAATCGGTAGATTATCTCATTAACGGCGACAGAAATAGCCGCTGCTGCCAAGGTCGCCCAATGTGGAGGAGCGTGTTCGGCTGTGAAGATAATCCTGATACAATCACCCAGCAGGAAAACCGTTGCTCCCAGAATAAGGATGCTCGTGAAAACACAGACGATATATTCAACGTTGCCGTAACCATACGGATGCTCTTTATCAGCAGGTTTTGTTGCTATTTTCAAGCCGATGAGCACAGCAACGCCGGAAATCACGTCATGGAGTGAATAAAGGGCACTGGCTGTTAAGGCCCGGCTTCCTGTAAGTATTCCAACAACACCTTTGAAAAGTGCTAAGAAAGCGCTGTCCCATATACCGATCCACGAGAGCCGAGATGCGCATTTGATACATTCTTTTTCTTGGGGCATACGTGGTACTTGCGTTCAACGTAGAATTCGTAAAAACCATACTCTCCGCCCTGGCAACCCAGCCCCCTGGGCTACACCATGCGGCCGTTCGCCTTTTGAGTCCCGGTAAAAGCGACAGAGTTCTCTATGCTGTGGCGGTTTTGGCCTGTGCGCTTTCGAATCCTTCGGCGAATGCCCGCTTTGCTTCCGACGCTACTCTTGAAGTCTTCTTCGCGACACCGGAAGCCTTCTTCTTGATAGAGCGAAACGCTTTCGAATTTCTCTTCACAAGTTTATATGTGACAAAACCCACAAAAACACCCGCTACGACAATACCGCCGCCGATCAATAATCCTTCCTTCATTTGTTACGCTCCTTCCACGGTTGTTGGTCTATTGCTAATGTTTCCCACGACAACCTCGTTATCTGTCTACCTAAGTACTTGCCAGAAATGCTTGGGCATTCGCTGGGCCATTTTCAATGCTCCGCTGGCCCCGGCAAAGACGGGCTCGTCCACGCAAGTTATCGTGCCTCCGCCCAGCTCTTCCATGCCTTGGCGCATAAGTGTTGCCAAACCAACCATTTGACTTCCACCGCCAGCCAGTATTACGTTGGAACGAATAGCTTCTTGAAACTCCGGGTCATAAGTAGCTATCAGTTCCGCAATTGAACCAACTATACCAGGCACAACAGCTCTGCAAGCCGTCCGCAGTTCGTCGGTGATGTCGAAGTCTTTTGGCCGGCCTTCCAC
>CP070675.1:1277143-1280822 GCA_020352215.1 Phycisphaerales bacterium | reverse complement strand
ATGCACCGCCGCTCGAAGATGCGCTCGACGGTCTCTTTTCCTTTGAAGACTTCCTTTCGTCTCTCGTCCATCGACACCGCCGGGCCGGTAAGGTCATTGTCACGCAGCATCTGATGTGTATAGGTGTGTGAGGCAATTTCAAAAAGTGGGTCGTCCAAGAGCTTGCGATACTCGGCGGGATCGGCTTCGAGCGTCCTGCCTAATATGAAGAAAGTTGCCGGCATCTCATATCGCTTGTGGACCTCGACGATCTTGCGACATGCCGCAAGGCACGCGGGCGACTCGGTATCATAAGCAGCGATATAACGAGTCTCCTCTTGCTCGGCGTCCCGACCTTTCGTCAGATCGCCCAAGACGGCCGCTCCGACGCACCCTGCAATCGTAGTCCTGATAAGGTCCCTTCTGGAGATTCTGCTCACCTGACTCACCTGCCTTTCACGAATCACTCCGAGGTGCAATGGCCACCCTTCTTGGGCCTGGAGCGCCTCTCTTTGATGTTCCGCGGCAGAATAGCACGATTGCCCGCCCTGAGCAACAAGGTCGCAGAAGCAGATCACCAATAATTCTGACCTCAGCTGCTGCGAAGGGCGAAATTTGCTTGACTTGCGATAGACCTTGGTCTATGATGAAACTGAGGTTTCAGTGAGTTTTGTTGCGGCTTCTTGGAGGATGGAGTGATGAAAAGGCAAGTCTTACTCTTAGCGGCTGCAGTGACATTTCTTTGCCCGGCCGGCGCTCGCGCCAGCGTAGTCTACGAGGTCATCGACCTTGGCACACTTGGAGGCGATTACAGCGCTGCGTACTCTATCAACGACGCCGGTGAGATAGTGGGCTGGGCACGCAACAGCAAAGGCTATAGGCGGGCCACCTTGTTTGACCCCAGCGGCGCTGGCAACAACATAGACTTGGGCACACTCGCAGGCTGGGAGAGCTGGGCCAACTCCATCAACAATGCTGGCCAGATCGTGGGATGGGCCGAGAACACGCAGTTCGATTGGCGTGCGACTCTCTTTGATCCCACTGGGGCAGGCAATAATCTCGACTTAGGCACGCTAGGACACACAGAGAGTGAGGCCCTCTGCATCAATAATAAGGGCCAGATCGTAGGCCCCTCGGGCAGTTGGGGGGAGGACTGGCTGAGCACTTTGTTTGATCCCACAGGGGCCGGCAACAATATCGCCTTAGGCACGCTCGGAGGCGATCAAAGTTGGGCCGAATGCATCAATGACGCCGGCCGGATCGTTGGATCGGCGCAAGCCAGCCAATGGCATCTGCGTGCTACTCTATTTGACCCAACGGGTGCGGCCAACAACATCGACTTGGGCACACTCGGGGGCGCTTGGAGCGAAGCCTTGTTCATCAACGATGCCGGCCAGATTGTTGGATGGGGGGAGAACAGCCAGGGCGACTGGCGTGCCACTCTCTTTGATCCCACCGGGGCAGGCAATAATCTCGACCTGGGTACTTTGGGGGGCGGAGACAGCTACGCCCTGTCCATCAACGACGTCGGCCAGATCGTGGGATGGGCGGAAGACGCTCTGGACGGTAGCCGCGCCACCTTATTCGACCCCAAAGGGCAAGGTAATAACATCGACCTCAACACTCTCATAGATCCTGCAAGCGGCTGGACCTTGATCGAGGCGCGCGACATAAACAATTCCGGCTGGATAGTAGGACAGGGAATCAATCCGCAAGGCGAAACGCACGCCTTTTTCTTAGTGCCTGAGCCGGCCACGTTCGCCCTGCTCGGCCTGGGTGCATTGCTGCTGAGAAAGCGCAGGGTACGCCGGTAGCTGCCCCTAATCGCAGGACCATCGCCAGGTAGGCTGCGGCGTTCTCAGCCTCCTTTCGGCCATTTTTTTCAGAAAATCCGCTTGACATCCAACGGGCGGCAGATAAGATATATAGATAACACATGCTCAATAATAAAAGGATAGAAGAGGGAAGGGAGATGACAGGGGGCGGAAAAGGGGCAAAGCAGGGGTGAATCGCTGGGGGATCGGTGCGCAATTCCAGAGGCTTTTATGCAAAACAAAGCCAATTCAACGTCAGGAGCCAGAAGACGGAAGACAGGAGACAGAAGCAGCGAGATGCTGGATTGGGCGCCGCGCAGTTCTTAGCACGATTTGAAAAAACAAAGCCAATTTTCGGGACGCAACAATGAGGTTAAACTTATTATCAACAAGGGATTAGGAGGTTGAGTCGGCCTGGGCCGGCCGGAAAAACAAAGCCAATTCAACGTCAGGAGCCAGAAGCCGGAAGACAGGAGACAGAAAGGTGCAGGATTCGGGATCGATCCCCTCGCAATCCTTTTGCGCGATTTGAAAAAACAAAGCCAATTTGTAGAAGCTTGAACGGACATAAGTGCTTTGCATGGAGAGGAGTATGAAAATACGCTGCCTTGGCGAGCCGGGAAAAACAAAGCCAATTCAAAGCCAAACATACCCAATTACCACGCGGGGGCCCAAATGAAGCCTGACTTATTTGCAGAAAAGGGTCATGCAAGAGTAATCCTCAAGACGGCGGAACTTGCGGTTGTTGCGACACGGGGGCCGGCCGGGACCTCGACAGCCGACCCGCGCCGGGGTAGCCTGCGAGATGGAGACCTCGCGGACACGAGCCTTACTCAACGGTCACGCCTTTGGCCAACTTGCGAGGCTTGTCAACATCGCGGCCGCGAAGCACGGCAGCGTGGTAGGCAAGTAACTGCAGCAGACAACAGAATGAGCAACGACTGGCAACATGAGAAACACCCTCTTGTTCCGGCCTGGGGTCAAGTGATGAACGAATCCTGTTCTCAAGTACGCCGGCCAAAACGGTCTTGCCCAAGATGAGTAGGGAAATTATACTCCTGTCAGAAGCGGCAGAGACACAAGGCCAAGCCCAATTCGAAAAGGAGGCCATTGAAATGCCATCGAATAGAACCACCAGTTCCGAGAAGTCTCACAATCCCAGCACAAGCACTACGCGACGTGTGTCCCGCCGGGGTTTCCTGGCGGCGGGTCTTGTCGCTCCTATGATTGTCCCCCGCTATGTCCTTGGAGGGCCCGGCAATCAGGCCCCGAGTGACAAGCTGCGGATCGCGGCGGTCGGCATAGGCGGAATGGGCCAAGCCTACCTCAGCAATTGTACGACCGAAAGCATAGTCGCCCTGTGCGACCTCGACCACAACCTCTCGGCCAAAGTCTTTGAGCGCTTTGGCAGCGCGAGACGCTATCACGACTTCCGCAAGATGTTCGACAGCGAAGAGAAGAACTTCGACGCGCTTATCATCGGCACGCCGGATCACACACACGCGATAATCCTAATGGCCGCGATAGCTATGAACAAGCACATCTACTGCGCCAAGCCGATAACACACAGCATCGCAGAGGCAAGAAAGGTCCGCCAAGCCGTCGCCAGCGCCAAGCACCTCGTCACTAAGTCGAGTGTGCAGTCTTCCGGCACGGAGGGATCGCGGAGCACAGCGGAGCTGCTCAAATCCGGAGCCATTGGCCCGGTGCACGAACTGCACATCTGGTGCGACCACCCGGCCTACCCGTGCTCGCTCGTTCGGCCTACGGAGACACAAGCTCCGCCGCCCGGCATGGACTGGGACCTCTGGATCGGTCCGGCGCCGTACCGCCCTTATCATTCGATCTATCATCCATCGAATTGGCGCCCGTGGTGGGATTTCGGC
>CP070675.1:1273353-1277043 GCA_020352215.1 Phycisphaerales bacterium | reverse complement strand
AACTTCGGCGCCGAAGGCCTCTTTGATGTCACAGAGGATGCCGAGTCCAGACTCTCCATAGGTGAGCCCATCAACTCCACAGTCAGCGCCGTACGAGACGGCTCAATATACCGGTTCAACCAGCAACTGCAAGGCCGGCTCGGCGAGAGCATCGCGCTGCAGCGCCAAGGCACCCGGCCTCGGGCACCGCAGCTACACATCACGAGCAAAGACGGCTCCTACGACCGGACCTTCTCCTTCGAGTACGGGTGAGGCAACACCTGTTCGCTCTCGTGGCGAGAGCCCCGAAATGTCAAAGGACCGTTCACGGCGACTGTTGCGGTGGCTGGACCGTTCAAGGTAGACGCCAAGCCGTACACACTGGAACCAAGAAAGAGAATACTCGCTGCCAAAAGGAAAACTGCCAAACGCAGGAAAGGCAGGCTTGTTGCCTGGTGGAAATTCGACGAGGCTGCAGGCAACACCACCGCCGATAGCGCCGGCACCAATGTTGGTACGCTGTATAACATGGATGATGCGGCCTGGGTCGCCGGCAAGTTCGGTGGTGCGCTCGATTTCGACGGCATGGACGACTACGTCGACGTCGGAAGCGAGCCAAATATACAGACAGATATGTTCACGCTGACCGCTTGGATAAGGGCCCGCGAGACCGGGCAGAACTGGCAGACCATACTGGGCTTTGAACGCGGGTCCCACGCGGTTAGCTTGCTGTCCAACGGCCATCTCCACTATGGATGGCAAGGCGTAAGGAGAGGCGGCGAGGGAACGACCGACCTGAGGTCGGGACGGTGGACATTTGTCGCCATCACAAGAGACCATGACAGCCAGGTACGTCTATATGTCAACGGTGAAATGGAGAATTCCTTCCTCGGCGACGTTGACTCGGCGTTCTCCCACAGCGGCAAGATCGGTGGCGACACGATTGATGGCGAGTATTTCGACGGTGCAATTGACGACGTGCGTCTCTACGACTGCGCCTTAAGTCAGGCCGATGTGGCAGCCGTCTTCGTCGGCAGGGAACCCGGAGAGGGTGTGAACTGGACACCTGTCTGGATCGTTATGCTGGTGGTTGTGATCGCGGTGGCCTCGGCTATCCGTGCAAAGAAACGCGACCGTTCACAAGGATGAGGTGCGTTTTGTGTCATTGCGAGGCCTTGAGGCCGAAGCAATCCGCTCTTTGAGCACGCTTCGCGGATTGCCGCGCTCGGCTCCGCCTCGTTCACAATGACGACAAATCGCGAGAAGGCAGCATGTCACCCCGTGAATCGCTACAAGAAGGACACCCGTTTGAGGAACCAGGAAATGATAAGCGGCAAAAGCCGCAGAGCGTAACCATTATGCGCGGAAATAGGCAACTCATTCTATGTCTGAGTCTTGTGGTCGGTCTTGTCAATCATTCGGCGGGCCGAGAAACACAGAAGTTGGTCTGCACCGTCAGAGTTGTGGACGTCGCGGCCCGACCGGTTCCCGGAGCAGAAGTAGTCGCGTACAAATACACCTGGGATCTGTCGGTTGGGCGCGTTCGCATGGAAATACTGCAGCAAGCAAAGACGGATGCAGACGGCACGGCCGTTCTGAACCTCGAGACTTCGACGCCAAGGGACACGTATTTCCTCGTTGCGCGAAAACAGGGACTGGCGCTCGGGTGGGTCCGCTTGAAGCCGGAGATCACCATTGTTCTGGAAAAACCCCTCCCGCTTGCAGGAACAGTGGTGGACGAGGCTAATGAGCCTATCGCCGGGGCCCAGGTCCGTGTGTTTCCCAGACATAGCTGGCTGACAGGGTTGATGAACGCGGTGGTGGGCGCTCCGGATGACTGGTTCACCACGAAGACAGACGCAGAAGGTAGATTTGGCTTCAACAACATTCCCGCCGACGTTACCTCGGACCTCCTCGTTGAGGCAGCGGGCCGTGGAGCTGTTTACACATCGCCGGCGTGGGATGGTCTGCTGGGCTGGCGATTTGCCGCCGGCCGGACCGATATCCGCGTTGCGCTGCCGCGGGAGGCGAGGATTCAAGGACGGGTCGTCGATCCAAACGGCAATGGTGTCGCAGGGATCAGGTTGCTGGCAAGGCCGATCAATCGGCTGGGAGGTTCTTACTGCCCCGACACCATTGTTTCGCAAGAAGACGGAGCCTTTTGCTTCAGGGGCCTGCCGGCCGAGGCATACTTAGTACAGGTGGTTACGGCGGAAGAAGGAACGAGCGACTGGGTAGGCAAGGAGACCAAAGTAACAACGAAGCCGGGGCAGACCACAGACGGCGTCACAGTAGAACTGGGCAAAGGTGGCGTTGTCGAAGTAGTAGTCCGCGAACCGGCCACGGATGAAGTGATCTCTGGCGCGAGGGTCCATGTCAGGAAGTCGTCGAGATTCGGCGCAGACCTCGGCGTCACCACTTTTAGCAAGAGTACCAGGACCGACAGCAAAGGAGTTGCGCGTGTTCGGACGCCCCTGGGGCAGTGCCGCATCTCAGTCGGCAAGGGGGGCTACGCCCTGGCCTGGGTAAGTCATATAGTCGAGGAGGGGACTTCGGAGGTAGACCTTTCGCTGGAACGCGAGCCCGGTATCTCCGGAACAGCCCACGATCAGAATGGCGAGCCTGTAGCCGGAGCGATAGTTGACGCCTTGCCCCTCAGCTCTGGAGCGGTTCAGACAGATTCAACAGGTCGTTTCGACATCTTTTGGCTTTGGGCAAGTCGTGCCCCGCGCTGGTTCGTACTTGCACGCCATACCAAACGCGATCTTGCAGCCTTGGTCGAGATGGAAGAGCAGCCCGGCCCGCTGAAGATCGAGCTCGCACCCGCCTTGACATTGGCCGGGCGAATAACCGATCCTGAGGGCGCGCCCATTCCGGCAGCAGGAGTTAACCTGAAAGCCGAGCTACCGGGTCGGCAGCTATACACGGTGGCTCAGGTGACCACCGATGCACAGGGGCATTACGAGATAACGGCGCTGCCGCTGGAGCAAGAGGGCTTCACCTATTTCAACATTGAGGTTGCGGCCTCAGGATATGGTCCCTTTTTGTTGGAACGGCCTTCGCTTGCTGATCCGATCAACAACCGAGTTGAGTTGCGGGCCATTGTCTTGCCACCGGCAAATCTGTCTGTTTCGGGCATCGTTGTCGATGTCAACGATGGCCCTGTCGCCGGCGCACGGGTCTACCTAAGCGGACCACGCGGCAGCAAACTAGGGCAGCGATGTGGGCACATCCTGACCGATGCAGATGGGGCGTTCTCATTCGATCGTATCTGCGCGGGCCCACTCAGATTGCAGGCTTCAGCAGAAGTAGGTGAGCCAGGCTTTCTGAACGCTCAAGGCGGCGATCACGGTGTCAAGATTGTCATGGGACAGCGGCTCGTTCACGAGAGGAAGGTGTCGCTGGTCGGCAGACCATTACCGAATCTCACCGGGTTTGGCCTCACAGCTGCCTTGCAGGCCGTTGCCGGCAAGAGGGTTCTGGTTTGCTTTTGGGACATGAATCAGCGGCCGTCACGAAACTGCCTGCGGCAGTTGAGCACGAGGGCACAAGAGCTTCAGGCACAAGATGTAATTGTTGTCGCTGTTCAGGCGGCGAACATTGACAAAGACACGCTCAATGAATGGGTGAAAACGAACAACATCCCCTTCCCGACTGGAATGGTCCACGGCGACGAGGAAGAGATCCGCTTCGCCTGGGGTGTCAAGTCCC
>CP070675.1:1269507-1273253 GCA_020352215.1 Phycisphaerales bacterium | reverse complement strand
TTCACATGACGCCCTTTGCCACGGTGCCATTCCAGGCGGCGATCTCCGTTGCCGCCAGCAGCGATGCCGACCGGGTCGCTTGCACAGAGTATTCCGGATATGCGCGTATCGGACGGGAGCGCATCCACCCCAATTGGAGCCCGCGTCATCCGCTCTGGCTCTGTCCACGCCAACAAGGGATTTTGCGAGTGTTTGGCACCGAAGGTGAAGAACTGGCACGCGCCACGTTGCCCGAGCCGGGTCTATTCGAAGTCCATCTCTCACCCGATGGCAGCCTAGTGTGGTGTGTTCCGATGAGCTGGTTCGCCCGTGGGCTTGCAGGTTGCCCTTGGCTGCCGGCTGACGACAAGGCCGATCGGGTCTTCGTCTTCGAGTTGGTACGCCAAAAGTGGTCAATGGCCTGGCAATTCCCGGATGCAGTGTCCGACTTCGCTCTGCATCCCCAAGGCCGGACCACGTTAGTTTCCTGTTGGAACGGCCGGCTCTACCTCGTTCGCTACGACGGCACGGTGCAGGCCACGATCAGAGCCAGCGGGCCGGCGAGGCTTCGGTGGAGCGCTGACGGCCGATTCGCCATTGCGGGAACTCAGGAAGGCGAGATTTGGCGGGTGGAATCTGACGGCACGACGGCCTGGCAAACAAGCATCCCGGCGCGGCAAGCCCCGCCGATGGACCAACCGCTCAAGCCGGTCTTCGACGGCATCCCGATCTACCGTGTCGGCCGTGTCGGTCCGGAACATGCTTACGTCGGGGATATCTGGCTGATCAAGACGCCTCAAGGGGGTATCCTGGTGGACTCCGGCGGGACTTCCGGGGTCTCCTTAACGCTGGAGCGGATTAAGGCCGCCGGCGTCGATCCCCGGCAGATTCGTTGCCTGCTTCTGAGCCACACCCATGGGGACCACATCGGAGGCGCCTATTTGTGGCGGAGCATGGGGGCGAAAGTGGTGGCGCCGGCATCCGCGGCGTTTCCCGCCACGTGGATGGTTCCTACATTAAATCACTACGGCATCTGGGCTCCTTGCGCCATCGACCTACCCTTATCTCTGGCGCGCCCCGGAGATACCACGCACCTTACGCTCGACGGTCTCGACATCCAGGCTATCTTCGTCCCGGGGCATAGTTTCGATAGCGTTGTCTATATACTGAATCTCGCTGGTAAGAAGGTGTTTTTCACGGGTGACATCGGCTTTCACGGAAACAACCACATTCTCAATCGCTGCTGGGGCGACGTTCCGAAGGCTCGCAGGGTCATGGAAATCGTTCGCGAGCACATCCTGCCCCTGAAGCCCGAGATAGTTGTCACCGGCCACGATGAGCATTCCAACGGGGTTGAGTATTGGCAAGACATTCTCCGTTCAACCGAAGAAGCTATACGTGACGCGGAGGCACGGCGCAATCAGTGAGGGGCGATGAAGCCTCAGCTGGTTTCGCCCGTGCTCCCCGGAAGATATGTAGATATATTATCAGTGTAACAAAGGATAACGCAGTGAAGGGCCATCACGATGAGTAGTCTGCATGCGATGCTATGTTATGAAGATGGATACAGGAAAGGGACCTGTCTGATGGCGCGACTTCGAGTCCTGACTCGCCGAAACATACTGTGGAGGACTGTTGTAATAATGGTGATGACGTCGAGTATGTCGGTGAGTGCACGGGCGGTGGATTTCTTCGTCTCTGGGCATGGCAGGGACACGTGGTCAGGGGAGCTGGCCTATCCAGGCGAGAACGATGGTCCCTTCACAACCCTGGGGCGGGCGCAACAAGCCGTGCGGGAGACCCGAAAGACGCATCCCGAGGCCGCCGTGCGAGTGACGCTGCGCGGCGGAACGTATTATCTCGACTCGCATCTGGCCAGCGCCCTGGGCTTTGCCGGTTGCATGCAGGGGCGCAAGGTGCGGTTCTTCACGGCCAAGGCGTTGGTGACCCAGTTGATGGAGATGGCCGAGCAGAGGCAGTTGGAACGAACGTTCAAGCAACTGGAACGTCAGGACATCCTGATCCTGGATGAGCTCGGATATGTTCCGTTCTCCCGGACGGCGGCGGAACTGCTCTTCGAAGTCATCAGCCGAGCCTATGAGCGACTGAGCCTGATTGTAACGACGAACCTTCCGTTCGAGTCCTGGGTGGACATCTTCGGCTGTGAAAGGTTAACAGGAGCCCTGCTGGACCGCCTGACGCATCGGGTGCACATCATCGAGGCCAACGGCCCGAGCTACCGCCTGCGTCAGTCTAAACGGCGGCTGCAAAAGGGTGATACCAAGAGTGATGGAAACGCATCGCCTGAGTCGCCGAAGACCGGGTCCGGCAATGCGTAGGAAATGTGAATAGAAACAAATTGACACCCCGTCTCCGGCGGGGTAGATAGGTCAGGGGTGTCACAGTTTTAGTCCGCCAGGCGCTACACTTTCACTCCGCCCTTCACACAGATCGCGGCAAAATGGGGCAAATTACGACATACCGGCAAGCGCGGGACAAGCGTGGATTGGAGCCCGTGATACCGAGTCCAGGTTCAAGCGATCCGGGAGGATTAAGTGTCAAGGCCCATCGGCGTTTGTCCTCAGTCTATGCAGCACCAAGGTCAGACCCCGGAGAATGCAGCACACCAGGACTACACACGAGCAGGACATCCACTAAGAGCCTTGGTGGCGCGCTGGGAAAGAGGTCCCGCGTGACGAGATCCGGTGGAAGTCAGGAAGACGAACATTGGTGAAGAGTTGCTTCCAACTCATTCAGAAGGGCTGGCGTTTCCTCTCTCTGGAGATCACTCTTCTTGGTTGGCTGAGGTCCAGTCCTGAACGTACGGTCAATCCACTGCTTCTTGCGTGGATGCATGACCTTGAGTTGGTCCATCCGCGGCAGGGCGAGGGCCAGATTCCAGGAGCAGGGGCTCTGCATCCTCGTACCGGGCCTGCTCTTTGTACATCGCAGCCAATTCGTGCATGGACTCCAGTGTATAGGGATGGTTTGGGCCCAGCTTGCGCTGTCGGCCTTCTAGTGCCTGGCGGAGCAGGGATTCTGCCTCATCGTATTGACCTTGCCGTCGGTGGAGCATGCCGAGGTTGTTGATGATTTGCAGCGTTATTGGATGGTCACCGCCGAAAAGACCGCTCGCGATCTCCAAAGATTTTTCCAACAGTGGCTTTGCTTGATCATATTGTCCCTGAGTCAAGTACACAGTACCCAGCCCCGACATTGAGCATGTGGTAAGGAAATGTGTATTGCCCAGCACTCGACGAGCTGTGGACAATGCCTCTTCAAACAGCGATTCGGCCTCTTCGTACCGACTCAGGCTGCAGCACAATCTACCCAAATCAGCCGTGATCCAAATCGTGTCTAAGTGCTCCTCCCCGTAGATTCTTCGCCTACCGTCTAAAACTTCGAGCAAAATCTTTTCGGCCTCTTCGTAGCGGCCTAGGCTCCAGCATAGTTCTGCGGATTGGTGCTTCAGAGTCAGCGTCCACCAGTCGTTCCGGTCGCGTTGGCGCAGGTTGATCGCTAGGGCTTTGCTAATTAGCCGCTCGGCCTCCTCGTAACGGCCTTGAAAGAGGTATATCCACACTACGAGAGACATACACTCCACATTATGCCTATCTTCCTCACCTCTCTGACGCATAGATATTTCCAGAGCTTTCTCCGCGAGCGGCTCGGCCTCTTTGTAGCGGCCCTGAATGAAGTACACCGACGCAAGTGACCACATGAAATGCCCTGTCTGCTCATGCTCTTTGCCCCACACACGGCGCGCG
>CP070675.1:1265625-1269407 GCA_020352215.1 Phycisphaerales bacterium | reverse complement strand
TGGACCAAAGCGTTGATCGCCGCCCTGATATGCTCCGGCAGCTCGGGCCAAGCAGCCACGATCCCAACCAAGCCGAGATCATGAGCGGGCTTCGGCGCATCGTGTGCGTCGGATTTTGCGCCACCACTTCCCGAAATCGGCGTTTTTGACAGCGCCAGCGGGGGGTGTTCGGGTCCAACCCGGCCCATTCTTGTTGTGTGTTGGTTAATCCCGCCATCTCGCTTAAACTGCTTTCATTAATGCACTTTAATCTGCACATAGAAAGATGCAGAATACCCTGGCAGTCTTTGGCCGTTGCCGAGAACTCAGCCCTCAAGTGGCAAACACACAGCATCTGCGAGCACTGTGGCTTTTTGGAGACGAAGCCATGTCCGGTAAAAACAACAGACACGTCCTTCCAGCAATGGTCATCTGCACGGCGGCTCTGATATTAGCTTGCGCCGGCTGTGTCTGCGAAACCGTCACAGACGAGCGGGGTACGACGAGAAGATATTACAGGCCGTCTATTCTTGAGTTCTTTCATTGGGATGGGTCGATGCACTTTCGGTTCGGCAGTAAGATCACAAACGACGCCCCTTAGCTGTCAGCGATCCAGCGAGAGAGATTGATCCATTTGGCCCGGAAGCGCAGCTGGGCCTGCGTTTTCTGAAGCAGTCCGAGAATAACGGATTTGCGGCACGAAAGACGGCCTTGTCGGGAGAGTATACAAGTGCCGTTTGGTTCTTGAGGCAGCCTATTCTATATTTTATTCAGTGGTGGCTTTTTGCTCTCGGAAAGGGATTACTATCGTCCGTTCCACGTCGTGTGATGCGGACTCGATGGCGGCTGTCGTAAGCGCTTCGGAGGACTAGCAATGAAAACCATTCAGATTTCAGACGAGCTTTACGAGAGGCTCAAGAGTGGTGTCGTTGACCCTTTCGACGATACTGCTGAATCTGTCATCAGTCGTTTACTGTATATCGCGGACAAGGCCAAAGCACGATGGTCCTCGTGGGATGCAAAAGCACAAACCGCGCAGCAAGAAGCAGCTTCGCAGCAAGAAGCAGCTTCCGAGGGTGGCCAACCGCAAAAATCAGAACGCTGGAAAGAACAGTGTGAGGCGGTACTGTAGAGCTAAGTTATCGGCACCGAGCTTGCATGCAGAGGCGCAGTCGAATGACCCAGGCATTCGGCTTTCGCCTTCACAGACTCCAGCGGGCGCTGCCTCAGAAGGGTAAAGACAGCTTACCAGAATACGATGTAAAAAGCGATCACAGCGGCTATGACGGTCCCGCCGAGCCATAGGACTGATGGAGCCGGTCTCATATCGATCCCCTCCCTAACGGGCATCTTTCTGGGCTCAGATAGCGGCTTAAGGAAAGTCACAACAACCATAACACAAAACAACAGCCCGAAGGTAATGGCCATTCGGTTTAGGAAAGCAATATGGCCAAGTGAAATCCCTACTTTCTCGAAGTAAGGAATGTCTCCGAACAGGACGAACAGCACGCCATATATCACCGGGTTGAGAACAAGAGCAAGAACACCCGCTGAGGCCGGCGCCCGGGCGAAGATCATACCGAAGACGAAGGTCGCAAGGATGCCGGGTGATATGAAACCCTGGAATTCCTGTATGTAATGGAAGACTCCCTTGAATCTCTCGTGTCCCAGTTGGGGCGCTATGAGGCAACCGATAACGACAAAGACAACGGTCATGATCCGGCCGATAGCAATCAGAGATTTTTGCGACGCCCCCTTGTTGATGTGCGGTTTGTACAGGTCCATGGTGAAGATTGTACCTGCCGAGTTCAGCATAGAGGCCAGCGAGCTCATCACCGCGCCACAGATGGCCGCAAACATGAATCCCCTCAGGCCCACAGGGACAAGGCTTCTGATCAACATCGGATAGGCCTCATCGCTGGTGGCGAGTTGGTCGGGGTAAAGCTGGGCAGCCATTATGCCTGGAAACACTATTGCAAACGGCACGATAAGCCACAGAGCCGCCGCAAAAATGATGCCGAGCTGGCCCTGCTTGAGACTCTCGGCGGCAAGCGTCCTCTGAACGATGAACTGGTTCAACCCACAGTAGTAGAAGTTGGGGATCCAGAGCCCGATGACAAGGGCCGTCCAGGGTATCTCCGGGTGGTCCGCGGGAAGCACCATGTGAAGTCTATCGGCGTTGGCCTCGAAGAACTCTGAGACGCCGCCTATCTCTCTGAAGCCGAGCACCATCGTGATCAGCCCCCCGATCAACAGAGCCGAGCCAAGGAACAGGTCCGCCCAGGCAACGGCCTTTAGCCCGCCCCAGGTAGTATAGAGCGCCGCGATGACGCCAATCAGCCAAACGGCCCTGGTTATGTCTATGTCGAATATCTTGTGCAATGTCAGCCCGCCGGAGAAAAGAACCGCCGTAATCGTGACGGCGACATAAATCACCATCGTGTAGAATGCCATTATTCCGCGGGCTGACGAATTGTATCTGTATTCAAGGTATTCCGGCATGGTGTAAATGCCGGCCCTGAGGAACCGAGGCAGAAACAGAATTGCTACAAAGACAATCGTAACCGCACCGAGTAGTTGATAACCCGATACCGCCACGCCAACAGTGCCCGCGCCCTGCCCGGCCATGCCGACGAACTGTTCGGTAGAGATATTGGCGGCCACAATAGAAAAGCCGATCAGCCACCATTTGAGACCGCGACTGGCCAGAAAGTAGTCTTCGCTTGTTCGTTCCCTTCGGCTCTTGACCATGCTGAAGCCAACGACACCGCCGATCAACGCTAGAAACACTCCGACGTCAAGAAGACTCAAGCCCATATCATTCCGCCTTTCAGCAATCAACCCAATGTCACTATGGTATTGGCTCGACATTATAGCCTCTTCTCCGTCGCCATAACAGCAAAGAACTTGACATCTGCTTTCCGCTGTCCGGGTGCAATTCGCGATCGAAGGAGAACTGATCTGCTGGAGCTATAGATTCGTTCGTCCGTTCCGAGCGCTTCTTGCTGGAACTTGGAAATACAGCTCACACTGCCTCTCGGCGAAGGCGAAAAAATGGTAGCAGCAATTGCCTGCTTGATGTATATTCATATCCCTTACAGGATGCATTCAAAAGTACGCATAAGGAGTGTGGAAAATGAGAAATCCGAAGTTCATATTGTTCGTATTCTCCTGCGTTATAGGCGTATTCCTCACGTTACTGCCTGCCGGCTGCAATCAGTCTTACCAAGGCAAATCCACCACCCTGACCGAGGGGTTCGACTGGGAAGATCCCGAAGTGATTGGGCGAAACAAGGAGCCCGCTCACTGCACGTTGATGCCCTATCCGGATGTTGCCACCGCCCTGAAGTGTCAACGGGAGGCCTCGCCGTTCTACAAATCCCTCAACGGCGACTGGAAATTCAACTGGGTTCGCAAACCCGCCGACAGGCCGGTGGATTTCTACGAGCCCGGTTACGACGTCAGCGGCTGGGACGAAATCCCTGTGCCGTCCAACTGGCAGCTGCACGGGTATGGGATTCCAATCTATCTCAACATGAGATTTCCGTTTCCGTCGAACCCGCCGTACATCGCCCATGACTACAACCCGGTCGGCTCATACCGGACCGACTTTGAGATCCCACGTGATTGGGATGACCGGCAGGTCTTCATCCACTTCGACGGCGTCAAGAGCGCGTTCTACCTGTGGCTGAACGGCCAAGAGGTCGGCTACAGCCAGGGCAGCATGACCCCCGCCGAATTCAATATCACAGAGCATCTGCAGAGCGGCAAGAACACCCTTGCCGTCCAGGTTTACCGCTGGT
>CP070675.1:1261729-1265525 GCA_020352215.1 Phycisphaerales bacterium | reverse complement strand
ACCCCCATCCGCCTTGTCATTAAAGCACTTACGTGAACTTGGCACATGTGGCTGATTATATTATCCTGGCAGGATGAATGCTACAAAGAACCTTCTGACAAACCTCTGCAATCTTCTTGTTTGTGCTTGCGAGGCGTTTCGATATGGTCTGACTTTCCTGCGGGCTATCCTTTCTTCTGGGTCGGTACTGGCTGTACCTGTCAAGCGCCAATGAGACCACCCCGGACAGGTGCCTATCCTCTTGAAAGGCAGATACTTATGTCTCCACACCGCGAGGGTGGCCTTCTGCCCCGTCGAACGCTATACTGCCTGGCGAATTGGTTTAATTTGCACCGCTTTGTGAAGCCTTGGAGGAGGCATGATGGCAGACAATCTCGAGATCCTCAACACCGCGGCCTCACTGCTCATCCGAGCCGTGCTGCTGAGTACCCTGAGATCCGCTCGAAAGGGACCGCCCGACGCCAACAAACCGTGTGATCATAGCAAATCAGCCAGATGATCTAAACCCCCGTGATTAGACGATTTGAACTGTAAACGCAGTTCCCGCAGGATCTTGCAGAAACAGGGGAGATCGAATCCCGCTCTCTCCGCCGTTTGCTTGTGTGTCAGACTTTCAGAAGCTCAGACGCGACAGGATAGACAGAAACGGCAGTTCGATAATCGTCCACCCAGCCGTATTCAAAAACGCGGTTTTTTGGCGGGCTTCTGTAAGTTAGGCGTGTCTAGGCGTGCCGGGAGCTTGCCGCTTGTGTCAAGTTTGGCGGGCGTGGATGCGGATTTCTTGGGGTGACCTCCGGGCTAAATCCCTGACGACTGGTGGGTGGGCTGTCACAAGGAGGGCGAGGGACCACTCCAATCTGGGTGTGACACGCTCTCAGGTGGCACGCTAGCGGCCTTCTATGGGGAGGCTTTGGGCTGGCGAGACAACTGGTGTATTCTTGTATGGACGAAGGGGCTGCGATAAGCAGAAACAAACTCGTCAATGTGGCTGGCTTGGGGTGAATATGACGTCCAGCCGTTTAACGGCAGAGTATCCGTCAAGTGGCGGCGAACGGTGCTGGTGATTTTTCGCCGCCCCCATGGGGGCGGTTCCCCTCGGAGGGTTGCCCTACCTATAGGCTGAGGTTATGGTAACATCTGTGGATGAGGCAACGGGAAGGGAATTTATAGTTGACGCCAGACACAAGCCCAGACACCAAGCGACGTGTTTCTCCTGGAGACAGGACACACTCGCGGAATCCAACAGTTCTTGGCCCATCACTTTCTGCCGTGTGCTTTCTTGTCAATGAGAGTTTTTCGGTATTCAAGTGCGGAAATCCCCTCAATTTGTTTGAACTTTCGACTAAAGGTACTCAAGGTCCTGAATCCGGTTTCTTTCACAATGTTCGTCAAGGGGTCACGGCTCTTGAGAAGCGTCTTAGCTTTGGCTAGTCTCATTTGATTCAATTGTCTATTTATGGAACTGCCTAGTTGCTTCTTGAACAGAGAAGCGAGATGCATCCGAGTAACGCCAGCTGCGCTGGCTATTGCGTCCGAAGTCAAGCCCTTGGTACCGTGATTCTTCTCGATGAAATCCATGGCTCTGCGTACCGGCGGGCTGAGAAATCGCTTTTTCTCGATGAATTCGATCACGCGGCGCGCGAGGAAATCATGTATCAGTTCGTACTCACCGAGACTGCGGCGCACTATTCTATGTTCGACAAGACTTGACAAGAGTCTGTCCAAATTATGACAGTGAGGAAGTGCTTCTTGGAGGTCCTTCTTTTTCACCCTCTTCTTAGTATAGTATTCGGTCACCATTGTGCTTAGAATCTGTCCGATTAGCGCCTTGTCATCATTCGGGTACTGGTCTAGAAGGCCTTCAAGATAACGGTTTACAATCGTTTCAACCCCTCCTAGCCTTGTGTAGACTGACTCCGGGATGACGGCGAGACTACTGGGCATTTTGTGGTTCTTGGCGAATGCAGCGTATAATCTGTAGCCGACAATCTGCAAGTATGGAGGGTATATCATACCATCCCCTTCATAGCATAAGTCATCTGCTACCTTGTCGATGAGGTTGGCAGACAGCCGGACGGAAGCGTGCAGCGATGCTCTCTTGAGGACCTCGCTGCCGCTTTTCGTGCTTAACTTGTGCAGCCGGTATGTATTGTCGCGATGATACAAGGCTGGAATATCGAGGGAGAGATTGAACAAATCAGGCAGGTAGTCCTCCCTGATGCAGAACAAAAATGTCGCAGGCAATGGGCTTCCCAACACTCGGGAGAACTGCTCTACGAACTTCTGTCGAGTACGCTGGGATTTGTGGATTGTGAACATTTGCTCAAGGTGGTCTCCGATTAGGAGGAGCTTGGTATTTCTTCCACGTCTGTCAATGTAAGTACGTACAACGTCTACAAGAGGCATAGCGCCGCGCTTCTTCTCGGAGGATCCTTTAAGCTTTGCCATCAGGCTGTCGACAGGATCGTGTTGAAATGAAAACCGGACTGCTGTGTATCGATACGATCGCAACTTGGGTAAGACACCGGCTTCGACAAGAGAAGTCTTGCCAACTCCAGACTCTCCAATGAGGACCACGAGCTTACGCCCCGTGACGCGCTCAACCATTTGTTGAATCTCCTCATCCCTTCCAGCAAACAACCGAGCGTTCCTGGAGCCGAAAGGTTTGAGCAGCAGAAAAGGATTCTTGACTCTACTTTGCTGACTCTCTGACCAGTCACGGTTTAGTACCAACTCAATCTTCTTGAAGAAGACTCCTGCCGATCTGAAGACGGGGTAAATTGTATCGAGTTCACGTTGAATTGTGTTCCTCCGCTCATACAAGAGCTGCTCCGGGACCCCTTTCTGTGAGAAGGCTATAATCCTTATGTCCCAAGAAGGTGCAGTCGTTATTTGAACATCCGATATGCAGCGGTGGATATCCCAGTGTCTACGGCTTTCTGCAGACATCCTCCGATTGTTGGCCACCGTTCTCGGGGCACGGTCACTTGATATATCAAGCGCATCTGCCAAACGAAGACAAGCCGAGAGGAGAGGGACTCGAACTTCCCCATATCTGTGAACTGAGAACACTTGACCTTCCAAGTAACTAAGATTGGGCATCCCGTGAGCTCGGCAGATTTCACCAATGATTCTGGCCTCATGCTCAGATAGGCCAAGTTCCTCTTGATTCTTTATGATCAACTCTCTGCTGCGGTTGAAATGGTCTACTCTGATATCCTGTGTTCTCTCGGCTGATGATTTCGACACAGCCATACCAACATCGTGGAGTATGGCCGCTGAGAGCAGGGAGAAGAGCTCAAAACCTGAAAGCGGATCTGGCATATTCTTGGGAATCAAGCGCGAAAGAGTCTGTTGAACGCTGTACGCATGCTTCACCCCGTGATCAGTGAAGTCGGGGAGTTACGCGAATGGCAACAAGTCCTTTTCCGCCTTATTTGCCAAGGCAATGTACCGTTGACGCAGTTGGGGAGTTCGAAGAGCTAATAGGTGCTCTAGGGCACACGGTTCCGGGTCTGACCTTCTGGATAACTGGCCCATTTCTGATGTCCTCATGTTTGCAGTTGGAGCTATTATAGTCCATTTTTAACAATATGCAAGATGAATTTGACCATAGTAACGTCAATTCGGACGAAAAGCTCTATCAGCGTGAATGCTCTTCGCACGTCCAGGTCTCCCCGTGGCTGCACTCTCACTAGTCGTGAGATGGCCATAGGGAGGTTGGCGCATTTGCCTTGCGGGAATGGCAGGTAGCCCCCGATACGCCCAGTGTTTCAGTAGCGTTTCATCGGCCAGT
>CP070675.1:1257813-1261629 GCA_020352215.1 Phycisphaerales bacterium | reverse complement strand
CCCAGAACCGTAAGGATAATGGCGGCGCCTATGAGTCCCTTGATGCTTGCGTCGTTGGACATGCTGCCAAACACCGCGAATGATAGGGCAGCCAGGATCAGACCAGTGCCAAACACGCGGAAGAGCAGGTCACCCCACGCAACTGCGCCGAACTCAGCCTTCAGTGACAGATCACCTTTCCCTACATGAACACACAACTTTGAGATTTGACCGAACGGGCGCCCTCCAGATTCGCGAGCCGGGTGTCCGGGCCCTCGCAGTACCAGTGTCGAGTCGGTCTGGAGGACAATCTCGAAGTCGAGCGGAACGAATAGGCTTTGTGTGGCCGCGAGCACCCTGCCCGGATCTCCGCTGAGGGGTACGATCTTCTGATAGTCGACCTGGAGTTCTCGCCGATCGAACCACACGCCTTCGCAGTTCGGACAATACCCCACCGGTAAATCCAGTTCTGTTATACGATCTTCTACGAAGTCCTCACCCTGACATCTTGGGCACTGCGGTTGAACGTATTCACCGGGTAAACCGTCTTGCGCAGTCCCACAATTCCAGCAAACGCCGAAATTGTCGTCTACCTCTTCGCCACAGTTGCCGCAGACCCACATCAAAAGCCTCCCAGGAATCGCGTTGCCATACCAGTGTCACGGTCTCAACTCGGAGGTGCCTTTAGCTCGGCCACCGCAAAATACCCGCCCTGTGGGTCCTGGACCACGGCGAACTTCCCTACGTCTTTCACTACCATCGGCTCGACCTCAACCTTGCCACCCAGGCTCTTGAGCTTGGCCAGGGTAGCGTCGCAGTCTTCGACGGCGAAGTACACGGCCCAATTGGGCGGGACCTCGCCCCACTCGGTGCGGATCTGTAGCGTACCGGCAACGGGTTGGCCACTGTTGTGGAACTCAATGTACTCCTGGCCGATGGCCCCTGTGGTTTTGCTGACTGTCCAGCCGAACAGCCCAGTGTAGAACTTCATCCCAACCTCAAGGTCCGTCGCATATAGTTCATTCCAGCACAAAGTGCCCGGCTCGCCGACCAGCTCTGCGCCTGCGTGCTGCATCGGCTCCCATAGCGCAAAGGTCGCGCCCATTGGGTCCTGCACTACTGCCATCCGGCCGACAACCAAGACATCGAACGGCTGCTTCAGTACCGTGCCGCCGAGCTCCTGGGCCTTCTCGGCACTTTCGTCGGCGCTGCTGACCGAGACGTAGCTCCGCCAGTGAGGCGGGATTCCCTGCTCTCGCATCTGCCCACTCATCGCGTACAGCGCGCATACGTGCTTGCCACCCTTCTGAAGCATCGTGTACATGCCAGCCTCCCCTACGGGCACATCGTTGGCCGTCCAGCCAAAAAGCTCTGTGTAGAAGCTCTTGGCGGCCTCGGCATCCGTCGTCGCAAGGTCCACCCAGCAAAATGTACCAGGGGCATACTCTTCCATTTCTGCCATCAGTCTGTCCTCCACAATCCACTTGACTCAGAAGCACCAGGCAAACATATGAGCCACACGTAATCTAGAGCCTTTACATGGCCCTAGGCAAAACTTGCCGCGATCTCTTCAGCGAGACTAGGCCGAGAATTTGTTGCGTCGTCCACCCAAGAGCCAGAGCACGACCGTAACCATGCGCGCCGGCAGAAGCGATTGTAAAGACAACTCATATCTCACTGATCTCATCGGGACAACCTATCAGCCACGCAGTCCACACTGCCCCGTAGAGTAGTACGCGACAACCATACCTAACCGACTGCTGGATGTCAAACCAGAACTGTGGCCAATCGGTCGGCTCAGCCGAGTAGAAAGTTGTTGCGTGCCCGGAAGAAGGTGCCTTATATAGACAGTGCAAACGCCAAATGTCAGTTTCAAGCAAGCAAAGGAGATTAAGAATGTGGTCAGCAGTTAGAAATTGGGGCAAATTGGCGGGCCTGTTCCTGGCTTTGGCCCCGGCAATGGCGGGCTGTATCGCGTGCGATTCAGAGGTAACCTATGGTGATAAGGGCCCGGCGGTTGGTAGGAGCACGCTCAGACAGGTGAAGCCCGGCCGGACCACGAAGCAATGGGTGCTGGCGACGCTGGGCGAACCGACAAGCCAGGACACTATACCGGACGGACAGGAGATACTACGGTACGAATACGTCAAAAGGACAAAAAGTGACTTCGCCATGGTTCCACCGCCACTGGCATTTGAGAACGAAAGAGAACAGCATACGAGGGTTGTGTTTGAGATCAGGGACGGCGTCGTCGTTGATTACTGGAAGGAATACTAAGCGACCCTCGGAGGCAAGAGAACTAAGGGTCTAACGGGCTGCCAGCGTTGGACGCCTCGAACTCCTGTAACAGCTTCATAGCCGACATCTTATAACCGGGCAGGTTGTCGCGGTGCTTCCTCAAGAAAGAGAAGCGAAAGGGCGAATAGGTCTCAAGTTCGCGAACGTAGGACTCACTGTAGAACCGCTCCGCAAGCCCTACTGCTCCAGTGAGCAGCATGACAACACTTCTTTTCATCAGATTCAAGAGAGCGCTCGATCTGCCAGCTCCAAAACAGTCCGCACATTCCATCACTGTGTTGCCAAAGTGATAGGTGCGGTTAGTGAGCGCATCTAATTGAGAGTGCGTAGAAGCTTGCGAGAAGACCGTCAAGAGTCCGGAATCACAGTCCGTTTGCACATCCTGCAGATCGTCCGCAAGCTGTAGATACGCCCCGTAGCCAAATAGGAATCGTTCTTGAGGTTCAGTTAAAGAGCCGGATACTAAGTAACCATCGGCCAGAACCGAAGCGCCTCCTTTCTCAAGACTGATCTCCAACACATCTTCTTCAGAGAGTGATGCTTCAGGATCGAGAAGTCGCAGACTTTTCTGTTGCGCGCGATGAATGGCCAGCAAGCTGTCAAAGACCCGCCGGTGGCGTGAACGCTCATATTGAGCCTCAATGATGCCTACCAGGTCGAATATGATTTGTTCCCGAGAGCTAACCGCACCGACGGGCGCTCCGGCTAATCGTTGTGACAACCGTGCATTGAACGCGGTTTTGGTACCCGCAGAGATTTCAGGATCATCGAGATAATTGTCAGTATAGGGATAGAGCAGACTATAGGCAAAGACGGCCGGTGTCACCTCAACCGGCAGATCCAGCATACGCTGCCACACATTCATCACCCAGACGTTGCGGCATGCCTGAGAGATATCGTCGGAGCCGATTGCCGGATCAAAGCGACGCGCCTTCGTTAGAAACTCCTGCGTCGCTTCCGTGAAATCATGTGAGAGTATGATGTCAACGTGGTCATCTTCAAAGTCTAATCCAGATGTCAAACACTTTCTAAGCGCTGAGAAGAAAACCGCCTCGGCTTCGGCAACGTCACTCCTGTCGCGCGTGTTGCGCTGCTGCAATGATTCCAGGGTTTGCAGGAACTGCTGCAGATGAGCTTCGCGGGACAGCTTGCCGTCGGCGGAGTAGGTGGCGCCTAATTGGGGAACGTGCGCACCGCTTGTGCGCCAAATTCCAGCGAATTCCTGAACAAGTTCTTCTACTAACATATGTATCGGACTGCCCGGTTCATACGCAGCACACATTTGGGTGACATCCGAGACGCAAGGCTATTTCGTGAGCAGGTCAACCATCAGATTCCAGAAGCGCTGTTCGTCTATGGTCAAGAGGATACGGGCTCTCTGTGTGCCGGCGGGGCCTTGCTTGCGATAGCCCAGACTTCGGCCGTAGCCCAGACCATAATCCGAATTGACATCGACCCACCAGCTCTCTTCTTCAACAATCAACGTCCGATCAATGACAACTGCAGCGGCTATGGTATCCCAAACCAATCGAGTATAGT
>CP070675.1:1253878-1257713 GCA_020352215.1 Phycisphaerales bacterium | reverse complement strand
ATGCTCATGAGCTCTTCAGCCTTTCGTTCCGGCTCTGGGTCTTGCGACAGCACAAGCTCTATTTGCCCATCCCAAGCGTTTCTGTTCACCGACAGCGCGAGATGTGAGAGGAAAGGATTTGTGGTAGCGCCTATGGCCCCCCTCTGGATACCGCGCCTGAGTTCGGCCGGCTCGGCCGAATCGTGCCACCACACCGTCTTTGTGTTGTCGATTGCCCACTTCAAATAGCCTGCTTGCCTCATTGCTGACTCCCTGGATTCTTTTACGTGTAAAGATATATGGTTGGGTCCCACAGGGCAAGGTATTTTCGCCATGGGTAAGGCGTTTCTCTATCCCGCTCAATCTCCCGACCGCAGGTGTCGAAACCAGGAGATAGGATTGATGGGGCTGCCGGTTCTCAATACAATTGGATTGTCTATCCACCGTATCGCGAAATGTCCGACTGAAAAGGATGGTATCATGGCTAAGGTCCATCGTGATGACGAAGTTGATTTGAAGGTCTTGAGTACACGCAAAATCGGCATTGTTGGGTACGGCAACCAGGGACGCGCCCAGGCTCTAAACATTAGAGACAGCGGTTTTGAGCCGATGGTTGCCAACAGAGACGACGAATACAAGGCCAAGGCGATAAGAGACGGCTTCAAGGTTCATTCGATAAGCCATGTCGCCAAGGAGGCAGACGTTATTCTCGTTCTCATACCTGATGAGGTCCAGCCGCAGGTTTACCACAAGCACATACAACCTCATCTTTGGCCGGGCGATGTGTTGTGCTTTGCCAGCGGTTATAACGTCTACTACAAGGCCATCGAACCTCCCGAAGGCATCGGCGTCATCATGGTGGCACCCCGCATGATCGGTGAGGCAGTACGGAACCTGTACAAGAACGGTCTCGGCTTTCCGTGCCTGGTTGCCTGCAGGGAAGGAGGCAACGGCCAGTCCATGCCGATCGCGCTGGCGCTGGCCAAAGCAATTGGGGCCACCCGGTTGGGTGCATTCGAATCCTCATTCAAGGAAGAAGTGATGATCGATTTGTTTGCCGAGCAAATGCTCTGGCCGGGCATACTGAAGCTCTGTCTGTTGTATTTCGAGAAACTCACTGACTACGGCTGCGACCCGGAGGTTGTCACCAGCGAATTGCATTTGTCAGGTGAGTTCGTCGAGATTGCCAAGGCGATGATTACACACGGCTTCTTTGGTCAGTTGAAGCTACATTCCCAGACCAGCCAGTACGGCCAGCTGTCGTGTATGGACCGAATGGCGCCGCCGGAACTTCTAGCCTACACCAACGAAGCCCTCGAGAAGATCGCTTCGGGCAAATTCCACGCTGAATGGGCCGAAGAGCAGAAGCACGGCAAGCCAAACATGAAGCGATTGTGGCAACAAATCCGTAGACATCCCCTTGCTGAGTCTGAGGCAAAGCTCGATACTCTCCGCAAGATCGTCGCCAAATCTTATGAGGGGCGGAGATAAGCTGAGAACCTGGCCAGCCGCGGGTTGTCCCCACGAAAAACCCCATCTGGAAGGAGGTGGGCGACCAAGACCGGCGAGGTTCGCAGCATGCTGCCCTATTCGAGTGGCGCCCAATGGCTCAATCGGGCGTTTCTTCACGACAAGACGGCTAATATCAATCATAGAAAGTGATTACGCCATAGAGTAATTGCCTGCATTGATGTCATTTAGTCCGTCACCCTCGTTACGACATTCCGGCTAACGTTCGTAGCTCGCCGGTGCTTCGACAGCAGCCGTAATCTTCAATGATCCATTGTGACCAAACAGCAGGATCAGGTTGTCAGTCGAAACTGCTGGTGCCGACCGGCTGATTATGGCCATGACGCTATTTGTTTACAAATCCGTACTTCACCAGGAGTAGGTCTTCGTCCTGGATGAGGCCGATTCCGGGGGCATGTATCTTGAACTCTCTTTCATTATCCAGAGGATTCTCCTCTTGGACCTTCAGGCAGCCTCTGAATTCCCCGGCCGGGGTCCTAAGAGTTGTACTTAGGCCAACTATCTTGGCCCTGTCCATAGCCAGCTTCGGAGCCACTTCCTGATAGTACTTCGCACCGAGCATCGGTTCGCCCGGCATCATCATACCGGCCCGTGCGTTGTCTTTGCCATGTAACCAGGCGCCTTCGTGGGCTACGACCTTGCCGTCCTTATATATGTCCACCTCCTCCCCGAAATAGAAGACACTCTTCGTCTGTTTGCATATGGCAAAGAAGTTTCTCGATATTTCGACAAGCTTTCCGTCTACAGTTTCTCTTTCCTCCATGACCCTAGTCTTGACGCCTGCGATTTTCTTCGTTTCACCAAGTACGGTGATTGTAAGCTTAACCGTGTGTTCTCCTTCTTTTCCCTCGAGGACTAACTGGTAGCCCGGCTCCAGGATGAAGTACTTGTTCCTTCCTGTGGGGAGGAGGTTACGGCTCTCAAGATCAAAGGAATCCTGGAACGTGTCAGCACTCTTGCCGTCTTCTCCTGCTTGCCCTCCTTCTTCAGCCTTGAGGCTTTCAAATGTCCTTCTGAGGACCTTCCCGGCCGAGGAAAAGAGGACGTCAAACTCCTTGTCATCCACGACCATCTCTATCTCGTAGACCTTCTTGTCTTCTTGCATATACACCCCGATGTCAACCAGCCTGCCATCCCCGACTACCTTTAGTATGGCGGCCTTGACTCTCGCGGGCACCTGGTCAATGCCAATCTTCTTCTCCCCCTCTTGTGCCAAAGCCGGGACGAGAGAGGCTGCAAGCATCAGAATGCTCAACACCACAACAACCAGCCCACCCAAAGGTCGTGTCATCGCGAACCCGCTTTCAACTGATTTCCAGACTTTCGTTTTCATTTCTTCTCTCCTTGTTCAAAAAGAAGTGCCATGATTCTGCAGCCTGCCACCATGGTCAGGCCAGCTTGCGTAGAACCCTGTGCGGACACGGGCACGCTGGAGGGTCTTTTGTACAACTCCCCTTGTTGCACTTTCAAGACTCATTATTGTTAGGATATCCAGTCTGTATTGGAAACTCAAGCGCTCTTGGCTTTGCCGGAAGATTTGGCAGTCGTGCTGCCGTTGCACTATTCCCCAAAAACGCCGTGGCGGGCAAAACACGCGGCTTTCAAACCTCCTCTTGCCCTACGCGTAACGCGGCAACATTGCAAGAAGATTAGGGGCAAACTCTTCCGCCGGGTGCCCGACAGGATTATGGCAGGTTAGGCGACAGTTCTCCAATGTCGATCCCACTCGTCATTCGCCCAGAGGCTGACCATATTGGCTTTCCACGCCACGTGGGCCACATTCCATCGCATCCCGGGGCCTTTGAGTCGTTGTCCTAATTGCTTACAGAAGCTCTCCATCGGACCGCTCGATTATCGGATGGCCCTGAGCAACGACAGAGGCCCCACCACCTGTAACTGACCGGTTACGAGAAATTTTATTTTTCTGTTGAAAAACGCTGCGATGGGTGCTAGTTTGAGGATGTGTCTGGGCGATTGCGGCAGAGCGGCCAGGCCGGTTTTCATCAGAGATGTTACGTAACCTTGAATCGCGAGGGAAATTGTCAAGTTCGAAATGAACGTGACAATTTAACTTCTGACGTTACGTGGGTTCTACGCGGAAGGGAAAAGGACGTAGGAGCAACCCTCTGTGGTTGCCCGTTTCGGGCAGGCAGGGACACGCGCCCCTTAGCGAGAATTTGACAACACCTCACGCGGAAAGGCGGAATTACTATGGGAAATAGCAATCCACCAAAAGAAACAAGAAACAAAACAGTTCGTGAGTGGATAAGAGCGATTGGAACTCTCATTGCAGCCCTTGGTATTCCCTTCGGACTTTTTACCCTCT
>CP070675.1:1249936-1253778 GCA_020352215.1 Phycisphaerales bacterium | reverse complement strand
ATAAGGCCGGCTGTGGAACTTGGCACGTCCGCCGTCCTCGGGCGACGATTCGATCAGATATACTTCCTTGTTGTCCCCCGGCTCGATGCGAAAGGCCACCAGGGTCTTGGAGTCGGGCGCCCACGAGAGCAGGCCATACGCGCTAGCTTCGGCACCGTCGGTGCTGAGCTGGGTTTGCTCGTTGGCGTCTTTGGGACGAACGAACACATTGTTGTCTTTGATCAGGGCGGTCCAGACACCGTCGGGTGAATCCGCTGACTGATCTCGGGGTCGGCTGGGCCCCCGGCGTCGCCCGAATCGCGACCTCTGGTCATCTTGATCTCCGGACGCTTCGGACTCCACGGCCTCCGTCTCCGAGCACGTGTAGGATGTCAGGTCGCACTTCCAGGTCGTTTGATTCACTGTAAACCGGATCGCTTGGGCGCCGTCCAAGAACTCGATACTGTCGAAGGGCAATTGACGGGGGCGGCAGTCGGCTTTCGCGGCCTTGGACAGCGCCGAGGCCAACCGTTCGTGGTCGAAGGCGGCCTCGCGTGTTCCGCGCTCGGCGTTGACCAGGATGAACTCTTTGGTGTTTCCACTCAGGTCGTTGCGATACCAGAAACACGCGTTGTCGGCAAACCAATGAGGCGTAATCCGGGCCTTGTAGTACCCCTCAACTCTGCGCGGCCGCCGGAATCTGCCCTGTGGGGATGCCTGCGGTGTATCCGGCGTTTGGACCATTTGGCCCTGCCCCGCGATCGCGGGCGACTCGGTAGCACTGATCGGATCGGGTCCGATCAAAATGCCGAGCAGCAGTATCAAAGTAGTGCATCGAGTGAAAGGGACATTGTCTGTGCTAAGCATTGCTTTCTCCCAACTCTGACTTTCGGATGGATTCTAAACGACACCCTCTCGAATCAGTCTCATCATAGGTCATTGTTCTTGGCGACGCGGCCAGGTAGCGCGATTCGCTTATTGATCCCTCAGCCAGACGATGGAACTGGGGGAACGACGGCCACGGCCGCGAGGACCGGAATCTGCCGCAGGGGCGGGCTCGCGGTTGTTCCGGGCATAGTTGGGGATCGCCATAAACGCGGAACCGTCTGCCCAAGTACCCTTAACAACCATCACCCCGCCAAGCAAGTCACCCTTCCACTCGGTGGTCAGGGCGGATTCCGGGCTGAGGACCTTGGTAATATCCTGGTCAACCTGCTCTACATTGTAGATCAGCGGGCCATACCGCAGGGCCACGCGGCCGGTGGTCGCAGCGATCTTATCGCTGGCCTTAATTCTTTGAACCTTCATCGGGAGCACCAGATCGATCTTGTCACCGGCTGTCCACCTGCGGTTGATGACCGCGTAACCCTTTTCGATGCGCGGCCTGATCACAGAGCCGTTGACCCGAATCGAAGTTATACCGTTGCTTTCCGGTGTGCCCGTGTATAGTTCACTGACACTGCGGTTCGGTACGCGGACCATGATGCTGAAGTCCTTCTGCACGGCCGGATTGACGGTGATGGAAACGTCGCCGCTCCAAGGATAATCCGTGTCCTGGACCATCTCGACATCGGTTCCTGCCACATCCTCGATCTTCACGGTGCTTCCGATGAACAAGTTGACGTAGATGCCGTTGTGACTCGTGACGTACGTCCAGGTGGGCAGCATCAGCAGGGTCCTTGGGATGTTGCCCACACAGCACGGGCAGACATGCCACTCATAGCGAGGACGCCCCGAATCCAACGGGTTCTGGTAATAGAAGTTCTTTCCCCCCAAATCAATGGAGCCCAAGAGAGCGTTGTAAAGAGTCTCTTCGTACAGGTCCGCATATTTGGCATCGTGGTATGTCATGTTCAGCTTGTGCTGGAAAAAGATTTCACCACAGCTCGAGCAGGACTCGCAGTATGCGTTGTGACGCAGCGAGTAGTCGGGTCCGAACCCTTCTGAGGTTTCGCCGCTGCCCACACCGCCGGTGACGTAGTATTTCCGATTGACAATGTTGTCCCAGAGTGACATGACGGCGCTCTGGTAGTCGATGTCACCGGTTTCCATGGCGACATCGGCCATGCCCGCATAGGAATAAACCGCGCGCACGGCGTGTCCGACCGCCTCATACTGCTGGATTACCGGAAGGTGGCTCTGGTCGTATTCGCTGCCGTCCTTGCGACAGTCCAGCAGGAACTTCGCCAGCTTGATGTATTTTTCGCCTTTGCCTTCTCCTTCCACCTCATTCACAAACCGGCCGAACCGCACTAATGCTATCTCCATAGCCTGGTGCCCGTCATACCATTCCTTCTTAGGGGTTGGGCCGATGTTGTCATCCCAACAATCGGCGAGCTTCTTGGCCGCCTTGTACAATCTGTCGTCGGTCTTGCCCGTCAGGAGATAGTGGGCAATACCTGCCTCCAGGAAGTAGCCGGCGACATACCCCTCGTGATCGGCTCTGTGCCTTGGCGACCAGCGCTGGCGGTCGCTGAGAGTAAAGACCGTCTGCAGGTAGCCGTCGGGCTCCTGGGCGGCAAGGATCTTCGGAATCCAGTCCTCCAGAGTGGCTTTCATGGCCTTCTGGGCGTTGATGATCTCTTGATCGCCTCGGGGATCGACCATGAGGGCAATACAGATCGACTCAATCGTGTTGTATACCCAGGCATTGGAAAACACGTAGCCTCTGTGACGTCCATGAGGCTTGCCGGCCAGTTTGTTGGCCGCGTCGATGAAGTTGTTGATGCCGCCTTCCCTCAGGTTCGGATCGGAAATCTTGCTTATGCAATGAGGAATCCAGTTCACGATCAGGGCCTTAGCCCTGCTGTTCCACAAAGGGCTGTCGATCGTGTAGTGCTTGGTATCGATCAGATCCAGGTGGGTCGCGGGTGGCGGTGTTTCCACCTTGACGTTCAATATGGATGATGAACTCAACGGGCCTTTGCTTGCCGTCAGTTTGACGACATAATCGCCGACCTCTGAAAACGCTGCGGTAGTCTCCGCTGCGTCCGGCTTAGCAAAGGTGACCGTACCGGGGCCGGATGCCTTGCTCCAGATCACGGTTGTTGCGGCTCCGCCTTTCTTGTCTAACGTTTTTAGCGCAGCGGACAGGTAGGTCTTTCCTCCCAGCATGACCGCGCGATCCACACCGGCCGTGACCATAGGCGGAAAGTCGGGCGACTTACCTGAATCATAGACCTTCCATTCCAGAAGGCCGGTCGAGTAGCTGCCATCGGAATCGATCTCGAGTCTGAGTTTGGACGTGCGCACCTCGTCAAAGGTCGTGGTGTTATACGTACTCTCCGCCACGCCCAGACCAGTGGGATTGCTGACCGGGACAAAACGCCCCCCCCCGTCCCAGTACAGCAGTCGACACGCCTTAGGCAACCGGACACCGCGGCGGTCGTCCCACCAGTATACATCGATCTTATCAGTGCTGATGGCCTGACTCCAATCATATTGCACCCACTGCGTGCCGGTCCTGTTCCAGTTGCCGTACGATCCCCGTCTTCTATCGCGTGAGCTTCTCGGATCATACTCGTCGTTGAGCGCCGCAAGCGACGTATCTCCGGAGACGTAAGAACTGGAGGCTTGCGCAACTGCGGCAAGGTTCAAACCTGATGTGGGCTGAACGCCGGGATTCTCTTGCGCTGCGGCCCCACAGGAAAGTGCAAGGACTACGCTCGCGATAAATGCGTGCCCGAAACGAGACGATGGCTTTGCTTTCATTTGAAATCTCCTTTGCCCATAATGAATACATATCCCAAGTCTTTTCCATTCCCGCCCTATCGTTCAGCGTCGGCGCGGATCATACGAATGCCGAACACACCGGCCACGGAACTGCCCTCGACGGCCTGGAAACGCACCGTGACTTTCTCTTT
>CP070675.1:1245983-1249836 GCA_020352215.1 Phycisphaerales bacterium | reverse complement strand
ATGGTTGTTGTTTGCCGTGCCGGCGGTGTTGGTGCCGGCATATCTGTGGTGTTTCTGGCGCAAGGCGCGGACGCTGAGGGTCCTTGCGAGTAATGAGATGCTCAAGAAAATCAACAGCTTGGTCAGCTTGAACAAACAAGTATTCAAGGCCGTTCTGCTGGTGATTGCATTCGTTAGTATAGCTGTCGCCGCGACCGAGCCGAAATGGAATCCGCAGCCTCAGCAGATAAAGCGCGAGGGAAGGGACATCGTAATACTACTCGATACGTCCCGATCGATGTTGGCAGAAGACATCAAGCCCAATCGGCTCGAGCGCTCAAAGATAGCAATCACCGATTTGTTGGAGACCCTCAAGGGTGACAGAGTCGCCATCGTCACCTTTGCAGGCAACGCCACGGTGAAATGCCCCTTGACGCAGGACTATGCATTTGTGCGCATGGTCTTGGCTGACATAAGCACCGAGAGCACAAGTCGGGGCGGGACGAAGATAGGCGATGCTATCCGCAAGGCGACCGAAGACGTATTCGACAGGCAGAGCCGCGAATACAAGGACATCATCCTGATCACGGACGGCGAAGACCATGACAGTTTTCCCATTCACGCCGCTGAGAAGGCTGCCGAACAGGGCGTAAGGATAATCGCAATCGGGCTGGGCGACGAAAGTCAGGGCTCGAGGATTCCTATCACCGGTGCGAACGGCGAGCAGGCGTTTCTCAAGTACAATGGCCAGGAGGTTTGGTCAAAGCTGGATAGTGATACCCTGAGAAAGGTTGTGCTCGCCACGGATGGCGGTCGATACCAATCCGTAAAACCGGGAACGACTCTGGACCTTGGATTGATATATGAGGGCCTTATTGCCTCGGCCGCCAAACGGCAGCTTGAATCGGTAACGATGACGAAATATGATGAGAAATTTCAGATCTTTCTGGCTTTGGGTATCGTCTTGATTGTTTGTGAGGCACTGCTAAGTGAACGTAAGAAAACATCCTGATGTACTTTTGGCTCTTTTAGTGGCGTTCGTTGTGCCGCACATAACCCTTGCGGATTCGGCACGGGAACTGGTTCGAGAGGCAAATGCGCTGTACGCCAAGGGCGAATTCAACGACGCGATTGGCAAGTATGACCAGGCCCTGATCGAGAAACCCGAAGTCCTTGAGCCCAAGTTCAACAAGGCAAATAGTTACTACCGGCTGGATGATTTGGCCCAGGCGATGGACCTTTACAAGGAAGTTGCGGCCGAAAGCAAAGACATGGAGCTGGTCACAAAGGCGAAGTACAACCTCGGCAATACGCTTTTTCAACGGGGCTCGAAACAGCGGGATTCCGACCTGCAGAAGGCCCTGGATGACTTCAAAAGCAGTATCACGCATTGGCGCCAGGTGCTGGACATTGACCCCGAGAACGAAAAGGCGGCGAGGAACATCGAGGTGGCCCGATTGATAATCAAAGATATCATCGACCAGCTCAACAAACAAAAGCAGCAGCAGAAAGACCAATCGGGCCAGCAAAAACAGGATCAACAGCAGCAGGGCCAGCAACAGCAGCCGCAAGACCAACAAGGTTCTCAACAGGATCCGAATCAGCCCCAGCAACAGGCTCAGCCGCAGGAGCCGAATCAGCCGCAAGACCAACAGCAGCAGGACCAACAACAGCAGCGAGAAGAGCAGGAACGTACCGCGCCGGACGCGACCGCCCAGGAAATACTCGACAGAGAGCAGCGCCAGAAAGAAGAGAGACAGATTCTGCAGAGACCCAGCTACCAAAAGGTCGAAAGAGACTGGTAGGATGAAGCCGCTTGCCATGTACATTCTGCTCGGTTTTGCATTAGCAGCAACGGTCCCGGCCAGGGCTGAGACTCAGGTGCGGGTCATCGCGCAGGTTGACACATCCAAAGAGATCTACGTAGGTGACAGCTTCGTCTACCGCATAATCATAGATGGTGACGACAAGCCCGGACAGGTGGACCTGGCGCCTCTGGCAAAGTACAGTCCTCAAGACGCAGGCGGTGGAAACGCCTCGCAGACATCGACGACCATCATAAACCGCAAAGTGACTACGCAAGTTGTCAAGCGGTATGTGATGAACTACCTCTTGACGGCTGCCGAGCCTGGACGGGCTGTGCTGCCGGCACTGACAGTAACAGTGGGCGGCAAAGACTACAGAACCAATCCGGTGGCGGTAAACGTTCTCAAGCCCGGCACGACCGATCAATTGGCTCTCGAGGTCGCACTGTCGGAGCAGCGATGCTATGTGGGCCAGCCGGTCATACTGACGGTAAAGTTCTACGTGGCGGCTTCGGCAGACGTCGGTGACTTCCAGTTCAACATACCGGCTCTGGTCAGTGATGCCTTTTACGTGGAGGAGCCGGACGTCACCGATCCGCAGGCAAAACAGTATCGATTGCACACGGGGATGTCGGTTGCCGTCAGCCAGCATCGGGTCGTTTATCGGGGTAGCGATTTCATACTGGTATCGTTCAACAAGGTCCTGATTCCAAAGCATTCGGGTCAGATACCGATGGGCAAGGCTTCCGTTACGGCAGCTCTTGCTGTCGGGCGAACGCGCTCGCGCGATCCGTTCTTCGACAATTTCAGTCTGTTTCGCTCGAGAAAGGATTATCGACGGTTCATGGTCGATGCCAGACCCGTGACTTTGACCGTGCTGCCGCTGCCGGAAGAAGGCAAGCCATCCGAGTTCTACGGTCTGGTCGGGCGATATACAATTTCCGCCACAGCTACGCCAACCGAGGTCAGTGTTGGCGATCCCATAACGCTTACGGTAAGGATCGGCGGCAACAGATATCTCAAGCCCGTGCAGTGGCCCGCGCTCGAGACACTGCCCAATCTGGCGGCGAATTTCAAGATTCCCGCGCAGAGGGCCTCGCCAACCATCGAAGACAGCTCGAAGGTCTTCACCCAGACGATACGCGCCGGCAACGACAAGGTGACACAGATACCCCCGATTCCGCTTGCGTATTTCGACCCGGACAAAGGCAGGTACGCGATTGCACGTACCGATCCGATAGAGATCGAGGTCGCGCCGACGCGCATACTGACCGTCGCAGACATGGAAGGCGCAGAGCCCACTGTCGTCAACAGAGAGGTGGCCGCGATAAAAGAAGGTCTGTCTGCGAACTACGAGGACCTTAGCGTGCTGCGCAACATGAGCTTCTCGCCGCTCGCTGCTGTCGTCAGTCCCGGCTACGCCGCGATTTGGTCGGTGCCCCTGGCAGCGCTCGTTGCAAGCGTGCTCATAAAGCTCTTCACCCATACTACCGTAGAAAAACAGGCTCTGAGGCGCAGACGCCGGGCCTGCAGCAAGGCGGTCCGGCAGCTCAAGGGGATCGCTTCCGCCAAGGGGCAGGCCCAATGTGAATCGCTTGCCTTGGTAATGACCGAGTATATCGCAGCCCGCTTCGACAAGGTCGCGGGGTCCCTGACCGCCGAGGACTGTCGCGAAGTCATTGTCACTGCGACCGCGGACGCGGCAACCGCCGGCAGATACAGGGACGTGATCGCCCGGTGCGAAGCTGCACGGTATACATCGGCGCCCGGCGCCGCCGACAACATCCGGGTCAAAGATGCAATCGAACTCGTTCGCACAGTAGAGAAGAAGTCGAAAAGATGATTGTCCGTAATACATTATCTGCGGCGGTTTGTCTGGTTTTCTTTGGCGTGGTGCTGCCGGCACAGGCCGAACTTTCCGTGACCGAGCTGCGCCGGCTCTTCGATCAGGCAAACGAGGCGTTCGGACAGGCCAACGCGATAGTGGGCGACCCGAAGGCTGAGAAGCTCTACGAAAAGGCTATACTGGGCTATGAGAAGATAATCAAGGAAGGTGAAGTACGCAACGC
>CP070675.1:1241987-1245883 GCA_020352215.1 Phycisphaerales bacterium | reverse complement strand
AAGACCATGCTTATCGCGGCCAGTTCGCTTTCGCACTGAACGAATACACGGCCTTCCTCAGGCATCCTTTTTGACATGTAGGCGGGGACTTCGTTCTGTGGCGTGATCGGATAGCCGAAATAAGCGTCGCAGCCGGCCGTGATGGCTGCTTCGGCGAGGGCCTCATTGCCGCACATTAGGGTCCGTTGGCTCACCCCCTTAGACCTCCCTTGGAGTAGTTGTTCCGAGTTGTCGTATCCGCTGCAACGTACAAACGCGTGTCTCACCGGTGCGCGAGGCCGATCGTTTCCGACGGGGGTTCACGCCTTTTCCTCGACTAAACTTGGCTTGTCCTTCGTTCCAGGCAACGTGACTATGTCGATTCTATCAGGTCTGTCGCGATGCACCTCGATTATCGCCTCTGGGCATACAATAGCACACATGGCACAGCCCGTGCAATCTACATTTGCAGTTTTAGCCGGGAAGTAGCCGATTTTGTTGGATTCCGCGGATATAGTGATGCAGTCCTTCGGACATACCTCTACGCAAAGGCTACAGCCTTTGCACCGCTCGATGTCAATAACGATCTTGCCAGGCATCCTTATCTCTACTTTCGGGCGTTTGCTATTCGATACGTCGTGGCCGGCCAGATGGTTCAGGAGTGACGAAAAGCGAGCCACAGGCTTGACCTGCCGAATTGTAGCAGAGGGCAGCGGGGGTGTAAAGGTAAAAGCCGGGCAGATGTGTCTTCGTGGCGCGCTGGCCTCGGGAATTTGCGGTCTTTCTGCCTCAAATAGCTGATGTAGCGCAGCCTTCTCTGGCGTCGGTTTGGCTTATCTGGGGACTTTTCGAAGCCGACGCGAGCATGCTCGACGTCCCGGCTCACTTCATGAGTTTTCTCAAGACCGCGGCAGTATGAATTGCGATGAGCATCAAATAATCCAGATCACCGAGCATGTAGTGGTCGTGCACCATGGCGTTGTCGACATACATAACGCCGTAACAACCGCCGGGGCCCATAATGGCCGCAATCATGGCTGAGCGGATTCTCGCCTTGTCCTCTATCTGGGCCGAGACTCGTGGCAGGACCAAGGAGTGACCTCGCTCGACTGCCTGATTGATCTTGTCACTGAGTTTTAGTTCGCTCAGCTCGACGCCTCTGCCGTCTCGCCTTTTGCCCGCATGGTATGTCATCGGGCCGCTCGGTTGCTCTCTCAAGGCGCACCAAACGTGAAAAGCACTGAACTGCTTGAGCGCAATGTTCAACAGAGTCAGCAGCAGCTCCTCGAGGTTCGCAGCTTCGCAGATCAACTCTGTGGCGTGCGAAAAATCGGATAGTCTGTTGGCCGCCAGTCTCATAGCGGGGGCGTGCTGGGCGTCCGGCTTTCTTACCACCGTCTCGTGCTTCGGTGTTGTCAAAGCCGCTTCCAGATTCAGCGTGTCCTCCATCTGGTCCGGTCGTACTTGCTTGGGCTGGGTTTCGAGGTCCACCTCGATCGTAAAGTCAGTTATGCGAATGGAGTCGCCGGTCTTGATTTGGGCCTCGTGGACGGCCTCGCCGTTGAGGTACGTCTTGTTGGCTGAGTCCATGTCCTTGACGGTCCATTGCCCATCATCGGCGAGGGAAATGACGGCGTGCTGTTTTGAGACGGTCACATCGGGCAAAAGAACCCCGCTGTTAGTGCCTCTGCCGATCTGGATTGGTCCTTCGGCGAATTGATATTCTCTCGTGTCCCCGTCTTTCTGTTTGACTATCAGGCGCATAGTACCCTCCCGGAATCTGAATACCTGTTTGCCTCTTCTGCAGTTGTATTATCCGCTATCTGGCCAGATATGTCAAGAAAACTGTAATTGGACTCTGACTGCGAAACGGAGAACACCACAGAATGGCCGCATAACGGCCACTTCAGGCCCTTTGGCAGGGGTAGGGGGGCCGTGTCCAAATAGATGTTGTCTGACAATAAGCACGTTTCAGGGGGAATCAGCGGCAAACAGCCAGGGATTGAGCCGAGTTTCTTACGCGTGCCTATCGGCGATCCCGATACAGGTATGGGATCAAACTCTGCCGTCCCACGTGGCCGGTAGACGGTGTAGACCGCAGACTGGGGGGGGCATCTCGAAAGCTTGGGGCCGCCGTGATGAACCGCAGGGTTAGTTGGCTTAATTCAGGTAATTAGTCTCGGCCGTGACTGCCCATCAGGCAACGCGCGCAACGATAATCAGACCCAGGCCAACGGCATAGAATGCGAACATCAGGCCCAGAAGCCTATTAGTCCCGGACGGAGCAGCCTTGAACTCTTTCCAGATGAACACGCCCCACAGGGCAGCCACCATTGTTGCGCCTTGCCCAAGGCCGTATGAGATCGCGTATCCGGCAGAATCGCCGGCGAGGATGCTGAAGGACATGCCGACGCTCCAGATCATTCCTCCGAGGATGCCGACCAAATGGAGCTTTGGATTTCCCTTCTTGAGATAGTCCTTGTATGGGACGGGGTCACCAACAAACGGTTTGACCATAACGATAGTGTTGAATACAAAGTTCGATAACAACAGGCCGAGAGAGAAGAGCACGAGTGCAGTGTATGGCGTCAATTTGCCTGCTTCGCTCGGCAGGGCCAGGTCCGCGAGGTCGGCAGGCATGGACTTGGTTACCCAGCGGTAGAAGAAACCCATCAGGACACCACACAGTACGGACAGGACTATTCCCTTCATGGTAGTCTTCTGTCCCTCTGACGGCAGCCTCTTGTAGGCGAGGGCGTCGAGTATGATGGCGGCCGCCACGCAGGCGACGCCCAAAAAGAGTATCGCAGCGTTGCCCGACGGATCTACACGATACGTTGTGATTACCCCAATCACCAGCGCCAGGCCGATTCCCACCGGGAACGCTACGGCCAAGCCTGCAATGTCGATGGCCGCAACGAGAAGTATATTGGCTACGTTGAATATCACGCCTCCGAGAAATGCAAATCCGAGGTACTTGGCGCCGGCCTGACCAAGGTCGGCGAAGAAGCCTCGACCTCCAGAACCCATACTGCCCATCGTGACAGCCAGAATCAGGGTCAGCAGGAGTACACCGATGGAGTAGTCCCAATAAAACAATTGGAACTTCCATTCCTTGCTGGCGAGCTTCTGTGTATTGGCCCACGAGCCCCAGCAGAGCATCGTGATAAAGCACATTGCTACGGCAAGTGGATAGTACTGTATTGTTACCATGGCGAAAACCTCCCGTCTTCAGAACTCAATGTTGCTCCAACTCATGTTTGGCTATCTGTTCATGAAATCCTCCACCTCCTTCAGCGTGGGCATCGAGGGCTGGGCGCCCATCTTCGTAACGGACAAGGCAGCGACGTAATTTGCGAACGATGCAGCCTCAGAGAGCGTCTTGCCCTGAGCCATCCCGACTGCGAGACTTCCTGTGAAGGCGTCCCCGGCCGCCGTGCTGTCAACCGCTTCGACCATCCTGGCATTGACGAATTCGATCCTTTCCGTGTCCGCCAGCAGAAAGCCCTGCACCCCCATCGTCAGTATGACTGTCTTGACGCCCAACGACAACAACGACTCCGACGCAGCTCGCGCTGAGTCATGGTCCTTCACTTCCACGCCCGTGAGAATCTGCGCTTCCGTCTCATTTGGCGTCAACACGTCCACCATTCTGAGCAGCTCAGGGCTCAGCTTCCTTGCGGGCGCCGGGTCCAAGACAAACGGCACGCCCGATTGATTTGCCAGCTTGCCCGCAGACTCGATGGTCTCCAGGGGCACTTCGAGCTGAGCAACTACAGCGCCCGATGAGGCAATGTCTGTCTCGGCCTTCTTGACATCATCGGGTGAGAGCTTCTGGTTTGCTCCCGGGGCGACAACGATTACGTTATTGCCCTCGTCGTCAACCATAATCAGGGCGACGCCCGATGGAGCGTCGG
>CP070675.1:1237981-1241887 GCA_020352215.1 Phycisphaerales bacterium | reverse complement strand
CCATCCCGGCCGGAGTGAAGATACAGCGTCTCGCCATTCTCGCTCAGTGCAAACGGCATGTGAGCGCCCGGATCATCCCAATTGCCAAAGTGAAGCTCTTCGGTGAAGACAATGTAGCCGCCGGCCCTAATGGTTCTTCCTTCCGCTATCTCATACTTCTTCAGGTTAGAACCATCATCGCTGAGGAACCAGCCACCGATATTGATGGTATGGTCGGTCGTATTATGCAGCTCTATCCAGTCCGAGGCCTCCGCATGTGAGTGGGCAAGCACCTCGTTGATTACGACATCACCAAGCTCAGGTATCTGGCCGGTATCGTCGGTACCCGGTGAGCCGCCGATGCCTGCACTCGGCCGCCAAGTCGCTTTGTCGCCCCATCGGTTGGGGTCGGTATTGGCTGGATCCTTCACTGTCAGCGAGAACCCGTCACCGTCGGTGATGTTATACCAACCGTCTCTGTACCTGAAATTATGTATGGTTGTCCCCACTGCATCCTGCAGCTCTACTCTCTCGCCATTGTTGTTTAGACTGCCGGTGTACTGGCCTGCGATGTTGTACCCCAAGCCATACTTTGCTGCAAATGCCTCCACATCTTTGACAACCAAGACATATTCATCCGGCCCAAGCTCGGCGTTCGGGAACGTGAACTCGACTCCGTTTGTGAAGTTCGCGAGGTGTATGTTTATCGTCTCTGTCCCGGTGTTCTTCAGTTCTATGAATTCTGTGTTCGGGTCGTTGGGGTTGTTTGCATCCTGCGGGTGGTACATGATCTCTGTGACACGCAGATTCTCCACCACAGGGCCAACAGCATATGTCGCCTCGTTCAGAGCGCTCCACGTATTACCGCTTCGCACGCGAGCCTTGACGTGTGTGCTCTCGGTAAAGTGGATTGGTCCGGCATACTGAATGGCGCCGGGCGGTACGCCACCGTCACCACCGGGGGGGGCGATGCTTTTGCCGGCGACAAGCTCGGCAGAAATGAGAAAATCAGAACTCGTCGTCGATGTGTTGAGCCCGTGAATGGCCAGGAGGTTGCTGCCCTGATGCAAAGCGTCTATGTGGTCGGATATGTCGAAGGACTCGAACCCGCCGGCCTCGTGGCTGCCATCGGCTGAGGAGTTCCAGGCGGGGACGCCGTCAAACAGCGCACGTTCTACCTCGACGCCATTGATATAGGCGATGAAGGCATCGTCGTATCTCATCCTGAGAGTCAAAATGTCGAATTCACCTGGGTTGCCGCTGACAGCAAACGGAATCCTGATGTAGCAGCCGGTATAGTCGCCATACATTCTTGACTCAACGTCAATGCCGATATAGCCTTCGTAGCCCGAGCCTCTTTCGTATCCGACGCCGCCCGTGCCGCTGATCCAGTCCCGATCGCTGAAGGCCACTTCACCTTTCCACTTGTCACTGATGGGGGCGGCGGGGACAAGCACACGCTTGGCTGCGCTTTCGGCCACAAGTGTGGTGTCAACGGAGGGTGGCTGGGGTGTGTCCGAGCCGCGTGGGTCCGAGCCATCCAGCGTATACCATATGGTTCCACCCGAAGAGGTTATGGAAAACGAATCACTGGTAGTGACATAACCGCCGTGCTGATAAGAGCCGTTAATGCGAAATACGGGGGCATCTATATTCGGATAGAGACTTCTGTTTCGCAATTGGCCAAGAACGATCTCCGGCCGCTGTACCATGTACGTGTCCAGTATGCGGTCTCGCTCCGTTCGCCAGTGCTCTATCGTGCGCGGGCTGCCGCCGTGAACGTCACCCCAGCGCGCCGTCTCCGGAATCATCGCACTCTCTATGTGGTCCGCCAGTTCTGCATATAGGGCTGCGGGCCTGTTCCTTTCCGGATGGGCAGGATCCCACTGCGGTCTGGCTGGATCAACATATGCGGGACCACCATTGAAGAAGGCACGGTGCACATGGTCCGCGAACATCAGGCGAAACTCTGCATTGCTGCGCAGCCGCGAGTATGCGTCACAGAGACTGCCACTTACGCCGGTCATGTCCTCATAAAGACTGGAGTCGAGACCGTGCCCGACAGTGAGCCAGATGACCCACTCGGCGTCCCATGAGAAGAAGTGGAAGCCGGTGCTATTTAGGCGGTTCATTGCCCCGTACCAGTTATGGCCCGGCCAGTCTGTGTTGCCAACGAAGAAATTGAGGAGCATGTAGTTTATGTAGCTTTCGACGTCGAGATAGTCAGTGTATTGGGGGTTCGGTGTCCCGTCGGGATTGTTGCCCTGCAAGCGTTGGAACCCTGCGTCCGTCTCGATGCCTGCGCGGATTGCGGTCTGGAACGCATTCCAGGATTCGCTGGTACTGTCGCCGGCCGGCGACCCGGAGTTATAGGCGTCCCAGTCCTTCTCCTCCCCTCCAAAGTACGATGCTGCGAAGGAGGCATCCGGCCGTTCCACCGGATTGTATAGACCCCAATACAGGCCGCCCACGTACAAGTGGACGAAACAACCGTGAGCCCCCGGATTGCCCAGAGCCAATTCCAGTCTGCGGCAGAACTCATCGCGGATAAGCTGGGAGACCTCTTGTCCAAAGGGATAGCCGTCGTTGAAGTTGGCACGCAGAATGATCGTATCAAACTCATCGACTGCATCGTCGCCAAACAGGGGATACCTGAGTTTCGTTGCCCCGTACATCCCCTTGAACAACAGGCGGAATGATTTCTTTCTTTCGCGGCGTCCAACCCCACCGTATATCCGAACGCCACAGTTGGTCTGAAATCCTTCTGAGCCGTCGGGATGGATCAGCTCGATGGAGGCGGGGCGTTCCCAGGCTACGCCCTGGTTATTCCAGTTTGTGTATATGCCCTTTTCCGAGTCAAAAAGGTCGTCCTTCTGCACGAGCAGTGACATAGTGGGGATCGACAGCAAGCCCTCCTTGATCTTATCCCGATAGAGGGGATTATTGACAATCTCCGGATCCATCTCGTAGTCCCAGCCACTGGGCCAACCGGACGGGTTTCTCGGCTGACGAAGCACTTCATCGAGGAAGATGTAACTGTGAGTGTCGATATTGCTAACCATCCAGCCGCGTATCAAGGCGACCGCTCGCAAGCACGTGTTCTTGTTGATGGTAATGGGGCCGGCGTAGACGTTGCCGCCGGGCCTGCCTCGCTGGGTGCTGTACGGGTCGCTGCCGTCTCGAGTGTAGTAAATGACAGCCCCTTCGGTGGCGCAGGTAATCGCCACCGAGATCGGCTCATCGTAGAAACCGCGGTCGTGGCTGAATTTCGTGTCCGCGACTACGCCGAGATAGGCGCCAATGTTTTCACCTCCTGGCGTAGGGTAACCCATGAAGCGCAAGGTCGCTTTGGCATTTGGATAGCGGCCGAAAGAAATGTCGGTCGTCTGGTCGCCAAAGCTGATTGTGTCAATCAGCGTGGCGCCGTCTCTGGCGAACAGCGCAATCTCGTCGCCGTCGGCGTCAAGTTCAAAGTTCGCATGCAGGCCCGAGTCCCCGGCGTCGTTATCTATCCACACCAAGAGGTATCCGTGGGCGCCAATAGTAGTCCCGGAAGGGTTGTTGTCGGGAATCTTCCACATTGTGGGATCTTCCAGATCGTCCGTGAGATACATTCCTCCGATGTCTATTGCTCCGTCACTACTGTTGTGGATTTCGATCCAGTCGTCATATTCGCCTTGTGGATCCAGGACACCGCTGCTGTTTGAGGCCATGACCTCGTTGATGAGCAGTGGGATGCCGATCTCGCGCCAGTCCTCAGCCAAAAGGGCGAAATCAGTCGTGCCAACATCTTCGTCGGCATTCAGGTCGGCGGGGCTGTCGGGTGAAGCGAGCCATTGGTCGGCGAAAACCTCCAGGTCTCCAAAGCCGACGAAACAGTCGCCAGTGAGATCGCCCTCCGGGCACCGGGCTCGAGCCAAAAAGGCT
>CP070675.1:1233946-1237881 GCA_020352215.1 Phycisphaerales bacterium | reverse complement strand
ATCTCCCAGATCACGTTGTCCAGGTCACTCAGCGTATCGACCATCTTCTCGACGTACGCCTTCTGAATCTTCACCACTGCAGGATCGTCCAGGCTGAAGAATTCCTCGCCGAGACGATTCTTATTTCGGTCGACGTCAATGCCGTTGATGTTGTTGGCCCCATGGAACATGTTGCCTTCCCAGAGCCTCTGGTCGCCGGCCTTCTCGCCGTCCAGGAAGCCGTAGAGCTCGAAGAGCATGACGGAGATATATACGCCTCGGTTCTGAAGGTCCCGGCAGCGCTTCTGCAAACGCTCGAAGAAGACCTCATCAAACTGCTTCAGGTCGAATTTTGCCCCCCCGTCGTTGGCCTTTCCAGGCCCAGTGCGTTTGAAAGGCATGGGAGAAGCGACCTTGCGGGGCGGTGCTGCCTTGCCGGACCCCGTCGAGAAGATGATCCAGCCCCTTAGGTAGTTGAAGCCCAGGCCCTGTGCAAAGTCCAGATACCGGTCCCAGTCGAGCAGCCTTGACTTCTTCTCCGGGTCGTCGGGATGGCGCAGGTCCTTTATCCATTCCTTGTTGAAGGAGTTGTCTTGCAGGTCCACGAAGATCTGGTGGCCGCCGAGCCAAATCCCTTTGGCGCCATCCGTGAAATAGCGTGGGTTGGCGGGATGTACCCGCAACGGGCCGGCGGTGGGAGTAGACTCATACGCCCCGATGTCAACCTTGCCACCCAGAGGACGGGACTTTCCGTCGAAATCTGTATCCGGAGCACGGTCTGGGGATCCCGTGTCAATGCCCGGTGAGCCGGCTTTGAGGCGAAAGTCGAAGGAATCGACATCCACGAAACAGGGGTCGATCTGTTGGTTGTCGATCGCCTCATATGCATTCTCTTCCGTGCTCGCGAGATTCTCGCCGGGTGGATAGAAGATGTTGTTCCGCACGGGGTGACGCCTGCCCTGTTGCGAATAGAACAAGATCCCGTTCACACCTCCATTCCTGTAGAAGATATTGTTCTGGACGACGCAATTCTCGACCCCATCCTGCCAGATCACAACACCAGCCCGATTCTTGTTTAGGGCGATCGTGTTGTTGGCGATCAGCCAGTTTTTCGCCTCGGCATATTCCGGCCCTGCCATCGAGTCTTTGTTGTAATCGTAGGCCGCCACCTGGATGCCGTAGGCCGTGTTCGAATGAATCAGATTGTTCGTAATCGTGAAGGCGGTTCCAGTTGCATAGATTCCGTGAATCAGGTTCTGAGCCACGTCCTTATTAGTGCCATTGCCGGCGATAGTGTTTCGGTCGATCACAACACCATTGCCGTTTCCCAGAATTCCCTGATTCCAGTTGTCATGGATGTGGCAACGGCGGATCACAATGTCATGGGCGTTGTAAAACTTCACGCCGTCATGCCCGTAACGGATCTGGAGCCCTTCGATCGTGATCCAGCCGATTGGCTTCTGATAGCCCTGCTGTGCCTGAAGCAGCAGGCCGTGGCCGGGCGGCTGCTTGCCCGGCTCACCCGGTTGAATCACCGGCCGCTCGCCGGGATAGTTCTTCAGCACGATCGGTTTGCCCTGCCGGCCGGAAAATCGCAGCACCACGGTCTCATGATAGACGCCCCCGCGTACTATAATCGTATCCCCCGCACGGGCCGCGCCCGCCGCCTTCTGAATCGTGCGCAGCGGCTCGGCCTCACTGCCCGGATTCTCATCGCTCCCATCTGTGGCGACGTAGCAGGTTCCCGCAGACGCGGCGGTCGCCATACTCATCAAAAGTAGACTGAACCACACACCTCGTCTCATGCTCCCCACTCCTTTCGACCGTTGGCTTTCTTGTTTGATGATGGGGCATTGCGTCATACTGCGCATCTTAATTTACAGGAATCACCCCCGATTTACAACGGACATCTTCAACTTGGTGTTGGGCGATATGCGGCGTTAATACTGTTGATTACCCGTACCTGGCTCGATAGACTTTGGTGCATTCGAGTAACACTTTGACGCCAGGGACAAAAGGGGTTGCCGACCTGGCGGCTGTGCCGCCAAAGTGGGCCGCGCACCGCAGGAGACAGGAACAATGAATGTGATGACAGTCAAATCAGTCTTGATGGCCGTGTTTGCAATGGCTGGACTAAGCGACGGTGTCGTCCGGCCACAGTGTTCAGTGACAATACGCCCTGCGACTCGGATTCAGTTCCCCGCGGTAGTGCATGGGACGATGGACCCCAATGCGCCCGGGGACGTGGATTGCAGCAGCCCAGCGCACTGGGATGGGGACACCATGTACATGTTCTATTCCACGGGCCATCCATTTCGGTCCTCAGGGTCGGATCTCTTGCACCTCAGCCGACCCTCGAAGCGGGTAGTCTTCGACAATGAAGCAGGCTGGACGATGGGCGGACGCTGGATTGAATCGACATATAAGGCAAGGGACGGCCGGTTGTATATGTGGTACCACAACGAGCCGCCCCTATCGCCCAACAGGACCGCTCCGCGAATAGGCACGATGGTTTCCGAGGACAATGGGCTTAACTGGCGGGATCTCGGCATTGTGCTGGAGGCACCTCAAAACTCCAACAACTTGCGTTCGGTTAACAAGTACTTCGTGGGAGGCAACGGCGATTTTGCAGTGGTAGCGGACGGCCGGCAAGAGTACTTCTACTTTTTCATAAGCACGTATCACAAAGACAAAGCAGAACAGGGCATCTCCGTAGCGCGAATGCGCTATGGAGATGTGAACCGGCCGAAAGGTAAGGTGTTCAAATGGTATCGGGGCCGGTGGTCTGAGCCGGGTATCGGCGGGCACGTCACGACAATCTTCCCAGCGGCTGTCGATTGGCACCGCGCCGACGTCGATGCCTTTTGGGGACCTTCTATTCATTGGAACACCTATCTGCAAGCCTGGGTGATGCTTCTGAACCGCGCCAAAGACAAGAACTGGGCGCAGGAGGGAATCTATATAAGTTTCAATCATGAGCTTTCCGATCCGGAGGGCTGGACGAAGCCGCGCAAGATATTGGATGCCGGCGAGCTTGAAAAGTCGAAATGGTATCCACAGATAATTGGCACCGGGGCCGGAACACGTGAGACAGACAAGATCGCAGGCAGGACCGCGCGACTGTTCGTCGCCGGGCTATCCAAGTGGGAGATTCAGTTCCTGAAACCAACGAGCCGCTAACGTCACAGAGACGGCGAAAGCCCATGGATTGGCAGGTGCGGAATCCTGGGAGGCAAGCACGGAAGAGTTCATCGGATTTGATATCGACAGCAAGAAGACGATCGTGTGTGTCGTGCAGAAAGGTCAGAAGGAACGGTTTGCTGCGTCAAGAGATCGTCCCGCTTCTCATGGGGGCATTACTCTGTCCCTCTCGGTGTTTCTGCTGGTGGTAGACCTAAGCCCATGTGCGCTTCTTTCGACCAAGATCGACCCACAGATGCACAACGGCGAGGAGATGATGTGTCTGGACTTGCAGGACCCGTAGTCCCTCCGGTGGCGGAGTCTGCTGCACTATCTTATCCTTATCTCGCCGTTGTGTGTCTTCAGGTAGACTTTGCCAACGCAGAAGAGTTGGCCCACACGTATTGCCTGCGTTAGTCTTTTCCTTTTCTTTTCGAGAACGGTTAAGGGCAGATCCGTTCTCATCGAGCCGTTATGTGTCAGGGCTGGCTTGAGGAAACAATTCTGTTTCATCGTTCTATTCTCGCAAAATAGCGGGTTGTCTCAAATCTTGGCAGTCTGCTCCGTACACGGCCAAATCTTCAACCACCGCGAGCGGATGCTTCTTTCCGGCGCCGGTTTCTATCAGACATTATGCGCGCGAGGGACAAATTACTCTGAATTTCCCAAATAGTGGGTGGCAAAGGAGGGCAGCGGCGGCCTGATCCCCCCTGCTCGGCCAAGGCGACAGGATGTTGAGTCTTATGATTTTCCGTGGGCTCAAGCTGCTGCTAATC
>CP070675.1:1229881-1233846 GCA_020352215.1 Phycisphaerales bacterium | reverse complement strand
GCCGGGCAAACAAGCGCTCGTGGCTAGGGACGCCTACAACGGGGTTGTCCTCTGGCGGGTCATGTTTTCCGATTGGCACCCGATCTACATCCGCAACAAAGAGATGCCCGTGCAAATCCAGCGGCGACTCGCCGCGGTGGGGGACGTTGTCTACTGCACCCCTGGATACTCGGCGCCTATCACCGTATTCGATGCGGCCACCGGCGCAGTCATCAAGAGACACACACGAACCGGCGGGACCATGGAGTTCGTGCATGGCCAAGGCGTTCTGTACGTCGTTACGGGCGACCAGTCCGACATCTCGCAAGTCCACGAGAACCTGTCGCGTTCGGCGCTGAAGACGAGCATGTTTAAGCGCGAAATGTACGGACCAACGATTAGGCGGTCGGCCAATCCCAAGAACGATATCCTGGCCATCGATGCTGACTCGGGCAACCAACTCTGGAGGATATCCGGAGCCGACACAAGAGGCTACGAAGGGGCGACGCTCGGGGTGATCGGCGACCGCGTGGTTTTTGCAACCTCGACGGAGCTCGTCTGCGTGGACGCGGCGAACGGTAAGTCACTCTGGCGGGTGCCCGCTCCCATCGTTCTCAAAGGTCCGGCGGGAATTGCGGTCTCGCTCGTGCTCTCGGATCGCGTCGCCTACCTGGCGGATTCCGAGCGGCTCCGGGCGTTCCGTCTGGCCGACGGCCAGGCGCTATGGGAGACACCCGCCACGATCAACCATCATAAGGCGCCCGACGTGTTTCTGGCGAACGGCCTCGTGTGGGCGGCGGCATATAGTGGCTCGACCGGCCGGCCGGCGCCCAAACTGGGACTCACCCGCATGGGTGTCAACGGCTTCGATCCCGAAACCGGCAAGCCGGTCAAGCAGATCGATCAGACCATGCTCGGCCCCATGGGCCATGACCGCTGCTACCGGAACCGGATCACAACGCGGTATTATATCAACACCGTGACCGGCGGCAGCGATTTCCTCGATCTGAGATCCTCGACCGAACTGCCCAATCCCTGGATCCGCAGCACATGTGGGATTGGCCCGCTGCCGTGCAACGGCCTTTATTATGCCGGTCCACCGTCCTGCGCGTGCTGCAATAGCGTCATGCTGAACGGACTGAACGCGATGGCGGCCGAGCCTGGCTTGACCAAATCGGACCAACCCATCAAGGTGCGCACAAGAGCTACGCTCGAAAAAGGCCCGGCCTTCTCTCAAATCGCGAAGCTGAGATCTCCGACTTCAAGTTCTCCGGACGACTGGCCCACTTACCGTCACGACAACTCCCGGACGGGAGCGACGAAGAACAAAGTCCCGGCCCAACTCGGCAAGCGGTGGGAGACGAAACTCGGCACCCGCGCCAGCGCCCCGGTTATCGCGGCTGGCATGGTGTTCGCGGCGGACGTTGACGGTCATGCCGTTTGCGCTATAAACGCGGCGGATGGGAAGATCGTCTGGCGGTTCTCCGCCGAGGGACGTGTCGACTCGCCCCCAACATACTACCAAGGCCTGCTCCTCTTCGGCTCCCGAGATGGATCAGCCTACTGCCTGCGTGCTGCCGACGGGGCGCTCGTATGGCGGTTTTGCCCGCTCGAACGGCGGATGATCTGCGCCTACGGCCAGGTAGAGTCGGCGTGGCCGATTTGCGGCAGCATCCTGATCCGGGACGGCCTGGCATATTTCGCCGCCGGGAGAAACTCCTTCATTGACGGCGGTATCTTCCTATATGCGCTGGATACTCGCTCCGGTGATATCGTACATCAGAAACGCATGTACGGCCCCTACGGCGAGAACGGTTTCCCCGTTGAAAACCGCGAGGTCGTCAAGGGCATGAGCATCGAGGGATTCAAAGGAGACATCTTCATTGCCGACGACAAACTGCTCTATCTGAGGCATCAGGCCTTCACCCCCAACCTCTCACCGGTCAGGCTCCAGGACGTCAAGCAGCCGCACCTGATTCCCTCGCACGGGTTCCTTGAAGCGATCCCTCAGCACCGCTCGTTCTGGACTATCGACACCATGCTGCACTACGATATCCCCACAGGCCAGGGCGGCATACACGGTGACATTCTCGTTATCGATGGATCACGCTTCTATGAGATTCGGGGTTATCCTCCCGGGCGCACCGTCTGGTTCGATCCCCGGACCAGCGGCTACACACTCTACGCGGGGACGTACGGCGCCGCTGCCAAGCCAGCCGCTGCCAAACGGGCCAAGGATAGACAAGCGCGAGCCAAAAACCGAAACGCGGCTATTGTTGCTCCCTCGGTGAAGCTCTGGAGCAGTTCCATTCCACTCACCGGCAAGGCGATCGCGCTAGCCGATGAGGTTCTGTTCGTCGCTGGAACCCCGGTCGCGTTTCCACAAGACGATCTGGCCAAGGCATACGAGGGACGAATGGGCGGCACCCTCTGGGCGGCATCCGCACCCACCGGAGAGAAGCTAGCCCAGTACACGCTCGACGCCCCGCCGGCATGGGACGGTCTCGCCGCCGCAAACGGCCTGCTCTTTCTTTCGCTCGCCGACGGGCGTGTGATCTGCATGGGGCCGCAGACTGGTTCCTGAGGTGTGTGCCGGACATAGCATATGACCTCCGTGGTGACAGTCCCGTTGGGTGCACATATTGATCCGGACGTACGATACTCACGCGGGCCAGCTGTTTCCGGCGCAGTTGGGAATATTCGGTTATCACGTACAGGCTCCGGTGCACAGCACGAGCTTGATTCCAGCGTTGACGAAGACTACGGCGGAATCAGGATATTCTTAGCTCTGTAATCGGCCACGGAGATCCCTGAGAGTCAGAAATCGTTTTGAGTGTGAAGTCTATTTTGATTTGTCTGAACGACAACCCGAATTGAATCATGGGATTGGAATGCCCGAGCGTAGGAATGGGTGTCGTCGCACAGTTTGGCGGGGCCACAGGTCCGCAAGAGACGAATCTGCGGTGGAAACCCGGATAGAGGATTTAACCCGTCAAATCAGATTTTGCGCTTGACCGGCCTGGCTTCATAGAGGCTCGATGACCTCCTTGCCTATCAGTTATGAGAACCCGCCAAACACACTCGAAAGCAGTTTGCAGGGAGAGAAACGTCTGGCTTTTCCAGACATTAATTGGTACGATAGAATTAATGTGGTTCGATCCTGAATCAAACAATGTCAGGTAACGAGGATACAAGGTGAAGATGCAAGCGCGGATGTATCCGCAGTTTGAGGTGGGGCCAGCGGAATGGACAAACTTAGAGGCCGGCCTCTAAGGCATTTGCTCCCGGCTTGAACCGGCGATTTACTTCGAGATGCTGCCGGAATCTCGAATCATCCCCGTGATAAGCACATCCTGAAGTAATCGCCGCAAGCGTAGGTGCGTGCGGTTACTGTTTATGTCACTGGTGGCGAGTGTCGCCGGCAGATTATGGAGGTGCCGAGGTGATCTGAGCGTCTGAGGCTTTGCCTGAACGCTTACAAGGTGATGGCAGCAAATCGGACTCGCCCCTTTGCCGTTCTTGCTTGATCTAACAGGAGAATTTGATGCCCACGCAAAACCAAATCAAAACCGTTTCGACTCTCGCCACCGTGGTGATAGTAATCGCCCTGATGGCTAGCTCGGCCGGAGCAGCAACGATGTCTGCCAGCGCCACGGCGCCCGCAGTCGACAGTACTGATATCGCAAATTACGGGACAGTGACCGGCACGGACAAGTGGTGGAGCGAGGCCAAGGTGTCTGGCCGACCGAAGGGCCAGACGTTCACAACCGGCGGCACGGATGTCCTGCTCAACGCTCTTACGTATCAGGTCTCTTCGAATCAAAAAGCAGAGCCCACGAAAACCTATGTCATTCGTGTTGGCACGGTCTCGGGCTCGACATTTACCGAGATCTACCGCGAGACGGCCACTCAAACCTTTACCTGGAACTCAAGCGAGTACATGACCTGGACGTTTGATTCGCCACTCTTGTTGTCGGCCAACACGA
>CP070675.1:1225812-1229781 GCA_020352215.1 Phycisphaerales bacterium | reverse complement strand
ATTCGTCACCTCCTGATCCGCCCCAAGTGCTTCCGGCTGGGACGAGCATCGCCGGTCGGGATTTACACCCGAGGATTCAACATGCCTTTCAAGGCACACCCAACAAGTCCGATGCGCCCCCTGAATCCACAGGGTTGTACATGGTGGGTTGGTGAGTGCAAAGGGCTTACCGCTTGTCTCGCATCTGAGAAGTCAATTTTTGAATGATCCGGTGCTGAACTCTTGGCAGGGCGCTTCAAATCCGAATGGTACACTCTCGACTGGCCTGCAGATTTCCCATTGGCACAAGATGGACATGAAGCTTCATCTGTCCGGCAGGCTTGCTGATGACTATCTTCTCGATGCATTGCCTTAGGGCGACAAGCTTCTCCTGCGGCACACCTTCGTTGAGCATGAACTCGAGACCAGCCAGGAACTTCATCGAATCAGTCACAATGCTATTGATTTCATCTCGGGACAGTGAGAGCCGATCCAACTCTTCAAGCCTTGCTTCGAGTTGACACTTCCGGCTTTTCAACTCGCCCAATCGCTGATCCACGAACTCGCAGTTGGCGGAGGTAATGTTGTCCAGCAGGTTATCGATAGTCTTCTTGATCTTATTGAGTTCTCGCTGCGCTCGTTTGTGAGCAGCACCGAATTCTTCCGTTTCCTGTTGGCCACAGACCACTACCGGGCCGGTTCCCATCCCGGGATTTCCAGCGACCAGCAGTGACTTGCCGATGGCCAGAGAGGCTTGTGGGTCTGAAAAGTAGGGCTACAGCCTGTTGCCCGAGTCGTGTTCATAGAATCGTCCTGCTGAAAAAGGACTGAGGCCAGGCCACGGCAAGTGAAAAGAGCCAGCAGCATTGTAGACTGCCAGCCCAAGAAGTCGTTTTGTGCCGAACTTGTTCGGCGGCTAAGGATTGGTGTCTTGCAGCCAGTTTTTGGCGAGCTCCACCAGATCCAGGAAGTTCACCACGCGGTCGAAGTTGGCGTCGCCGGTGAGAAAGGCCCCGTGTTCGGCCAGGACCATCAAATCCTTAGAGTCGACGATACCGTCCCCGAACGGAGTGGGCCCGATGTCATAGACCGGGTTGTCAGTACCCCAGCCCACCAGCAGTAGCATACCTACGTCCTTGAGGGCCACCTTCGGCTCGATGGAGACACACCGATGATATCTGACCAGCCTTTGCCTATACTTAATGAGTGCTCGCTTTTCTCGCACTTCCTTCTCAGCGGTATGCACTGTCGGTAACTGGCGCACCGCTGAAAGCTTCGCCAACTTAAGGGCATCCTCTTTATCTGTCTTCTTCTTGACGTTTTTCCATCGCCAGGCATCATGCATCGTGTTGGCTGTCTCTGTTTCCTTGCCCAACGCCTCTGCGATGTCGACGGATGAGATTCGACCGTTTGTGCGGTGCTTTCTGCGGCTCCGTGTCACTCTTCCACAGCTTCCTTTTAAGGCAGTTTCGCACGCCACTCTTCGGCTTCTTCCGGTTTGTCCCAGGCTTCGTAAAGTAGAACGAAATATTTCAGGCAGGCCAGGGTCTCCGGATGTTCCTCACCGAATACCCGGCGGCTGAATTCGAGTGCTTTGACCAGCATTCGCTCCGCCTCTTTGTACTGGCCCTGCCTCATGTTGACCCACGCGAGAGTTCGTACAAAGCTCTGACGTGCAGGTTGTCCCGATTCATACCGTTTCAGCCGTGAGTCAAAATCAGGCCGGAACAGGGGACGTTGTTGTTCACTCAGTAAATCGTTTGCTTTCTTCTGCCTTTTGATGGCGGAGTCGAAATCGCCAGTCTCGGCATAGGCGGCCGCGAGAGTATCCACGTACGCAGGAATTTGCCAGTTGGTTAGCTCGCAGGCTTTGGTTGCCTTCTCTATTGCCTCCGGGCCATTGCGCAGCTCGGCCACAGGGTATGTCGCCTGCCGCCAGGCGTGTGCATTCAGGTGGCCTGCCAAGGCAGCATCGCCTTCATCAGGTTCCGGGCGCTGCCTCTCAAAGAGCTTCAAAAACAGCGTCTTCAGCTTGTCGTATTGGCCGGACATTTCGTACAGCAGGCAAAGATCAGTGCTGCAGAGTTGCGTAAGTCCGTGTTTCTCACCGAGCAAGCGCCGTCTTCTCTCAAGAGTCTTAGCGAGCAGTTGCTCGGCCGCGTCGTGGCGACCCTGGTCTGCGTACATGTTGGCAAGCTCGGTAATGCTGAGGTGCGTAAGTCCGTGGTTATCGCCGAGCAGGCGTAGTCTTCCTTCAACCACCTTGACGAACAGTTGCCCTGCATCCTCAAAGCGGCCCTGGTCTCTGTATAGGTAGGCAAGGTGGTGCATATAGAACAGAGTCCAAAAATGCTCGTCGCCCAGGACCCGGCGACTGAGTTGCACAGACTCTTCCATCAACGGCTCTGCATCGTCATATTGCTCGTAAACTCTGTGCATCAAGCCACGCATGAATATAGACTGTATCGTGATTGGATGCTCGTTACCCAGCACACGCTGACCAATCTCGAAAGCCCTGGTGATGAGTTGTGCGCCCAACTCGTACCGGCCCCGATCGACGTGCAACATGGACAACAGGTTCATGAACCCCAGCGTAACCTCATGCTCGGCGCTAAGTACTCGCTCTGCAGTTTCCAGCCCCTCGGCGTATAGCGATTCAGCCTCCGCGTGCCGACCCGAGACAAAGTGGAATGCAGAAAGGCCAAGCATTGCCTCCAGCGTAACCAGGTGCTCGTCACCCAAAACACCGCGAGCAGTCTCGAGCGTTTTGACGAACAGCCCCTCCAAATCGCGGTTCGCTAACGAACCGTAAAGGAAAGACAACCAGGCCACCTTAGCCGCGGACGCCAGCGTGTCCGGGTGCTGCTCACCTAACACACGGCGCCTTGTCTGCCATGCCCCCACCAGAAGTGGCTCGGCGTCCTCGTAGTGGGCCTGCAGGAAATATAGTGAACCGAGCTGGTTCATGGAGGTCAGGGTAGAGAGATCGTCGGCGCCAAGTTGCTCTGCACGAATCTGGTACGCTCGCTCCAGGTGTGGTTCAGCCGAGTCGTAGTCTCCGAGTTTCTGGTACGTCTCGCCCACCTTCTCCCGTATCGATGCCTCAATAAGAGGCTTGCCCTCGAATCTGCCCTCCAGGCTCTTCGACGCGGCGTCTAGAACCGAGCGGACGGTCACCTCGGGACTTTTGGTCTTCTCCGGAGCAACCGATCCGAGAAGGTCGTCGGTGAGCAAATCCACCACAGCCTGTGAGACCTTTGCCTGCCGCTCAGCCCTAATAGCGAAGAAAGTTGAGACCACACTGCCGGCCACAAGTACAACCAGCACCGCCGCAATGCCGGTGACCCACGCACGGTTGCGCCGCACGAATTTGCTCAGGCGGTACCCCACGCTCGGTGGACCCGCTGAAACCGGCTCATCACCAAGATGCCGCGCGACGTCCATGGCAAACTCATTGGCTGTCTCGTACCGGCGGGTCCGATCCTTCTCCAGAGATTTCATCACAATCCAGTCCAGCTCACCGCGCACAAGTTTGCACAATTCACCCGGCTGGGCCTGCCGGTGTTTGGCAACATCGGTCAACACATCACCGAGCGAGCTCAACCGAGTGGATGGCTTGGGCGGCTCATCTTCACGGATGATTCTGCGGATCTCATCGTAAGCTGCACCGCGAAGCCTCTCAGCTTCAAACGGCGTGGTCCCCGTGAGAAGTTCGTAGAGCAAAACGCCAAGCGAGTAGATGTCGCTGCGTGTGTCAACGTCCAGCCCGCTCATCTCCGCCTGTTCAGGACTCATGTACTCCGGCGTGCCTATGAACTGCTGGTATTCGGTGAAGAACGTTTTTTCAGTGAGCCGGTGCTGCGTTGCTTTGGCGATGCCAAAGTCGATTATCTTAGGCACCGGCTTGCCGTCATGTAGCGTAATCATCACATTCGATGGCTTGATGTCCCGATGGATGATTCCTTTTTGATGTGCGTGTTGTACCGCTCT
>CP070675.1:1221740-1225712 GCA_020352215.1 Phycisphaerales bacterium | reverse complement strand
GGCCATTCCGTAATGTCACCAAGTCCGAATACAAACTCGGGCTCTTGCACAACGCCGCCTATGTTCTCGGGATATGCCAGCCCCGGCAGTTTGTTCATCGAATCGATGGCGGGGATCAAATGATCACCGTTGCCGTCGGTCTGCACGTGTTGATCCGACCATCCGAAGAAAGTCAGTGCAGACTCTACCGCAAGAGCCTCCCCGGCCGAAAGTACCAAAACTACCAGCAGAATTAAAGTTGAAATTGCCACAACAAATGGGTTCTTACGCGTGCTCATATTCGTTCTCCGGTGATACGAACTCATATCCTTCATCGCATTAACATACCACATTTGCCCCAGAAAGTTCACTCGCAATTATCTATTGCAGAGCAAGGAGGGAGTTTGCCCCGATGAATCCGCGTGTGCGTTTTCTCTGATGGATCAGCGTGGACTTTTGTTTAGCCTCCCCGCGCGGCACTAACGAGCAGTATGACAGCTGAGACCATGGCCATGCCGATTCCTGTACCTGCAAGTCCGGCAAGCACAAGATGATCTCGAAAGCTCCTGACGGCCTTTATAGTGTAGACTCCCAGGAGGATGGCGAAGAACGCACACAGAAGAACAAATGCGAACTTCGTCGGGAATCCAATGTTCGAAGAACCGATAAGCATACTGACAAGCCCGAGTCCAATGGACCCGGTAGCCATTTGCAGCGGTTTTTTCGGTTTGCTGGCTTCGTGCTCTTCTGATCGCGTCCGGTTTTCGGCTACTATCTTCTCAACTTCGGCCTTGCCGCGTATGAATGCCTCCTTCACATCTCCAACGGCTGAGACAGCGAACTCCCGGACCTTCGGAGGTACCTCGACGGCGATGTCCTCTCGACCGAAGGCTGCCTTCACTTCATCCTTGGTCATCACCACCAATGCCCAGATTCCCATGGGCAGTCCGACAATAGCACCAGGAAAGAAAGGGATCATTGCCAGGATAGTGCCCACCAAGGCCAAGCGGTGGGACCGTAGTTGCATCAAGTTCCAGCCGCCTAAGACAACGCATGCTCCGTGCGCCGCTGCGGCAACCACGACGCCCAACTCCACCGCGCCCGGCAGGAACCCGAACATACTGCCGCTCAATCCGCCTCGAATCAGATGAACCAGCGCCGCCATTAGTGCCCCGGCCACGCCCAGGCAGTTAATGATCCCAGCGACAATCAGGCCCGCTGCCGGTATCCATAAGCGTTCCCGAATTGCCCGAGGATCGTCACGAGCCTTGGTTGCCCCAAGGATACTTGGTCGCCGCTGCTTGGCCCCTTCTTCAGATGAGATCGTCTCCACATCGATCTTCACTTCAGAAGCGTGCTGATAGCGTCGCTCGGGCGCTTTCTCCAGGGTCTTCAGCACTACTTCGTCCAGCCGCACATCGACCTGAACCCTCTCCGATGGTGGGGGAAACCGTCCAAGCGGAAGCTCGCCGGTTAGCATCTCGTAGAACACCACACCCAACGAGTATATGTCTGCTCTGTGGTCCACCTGGCCGGGGTGCTCCACCTGTTCCGGCGCCATGTAATGTGGTGTGCCCATCGTGTGATGGGCCTGCGTCAGCGCGTATCTGGTCGCCGGAAGATCAAGCAGCTTCGCCAGGCCGAAATCAGCAATCCTGACTTTTCCCTTCTTGTCCAGCAGTATGTTTTCGGGCTTGATGTCACGATGTACAACCCCCTCTTCGTGGGCGTATTGCAGCGCCTCGCAGATCTGAGGCACAATCGCCAGAGCCTCATGAGGTGACAGTTCCTCTCCGCGAATCACACGACGCAGGTCTGTCCCGTCCACATACTCCATGACAAAGTAGTAGAGCCCGCTATCTGTGTTGCCGAAGTCGAAAACGGAGACGATGCGGGGGTGGCTCAGTTTCGCCAGCGCCCGCGCCTCACGAGTAAACCGCTCCGCAAAGGCCGTGTCCCGGCTGATCTCAGGCGGCAGCACCTTCAGCGCCACCAGCCGATCAAGCTGCTTTTGGCGAGCCTTGTACACTACTCCCATGCCCCCCTGGCCCAATAGCTCCAAGACCTCAAGCTGGGGGAACTGCTCGGCTAATTCCGCCGGCTCAGGCGGAACAAATCCACCCGGCGGCACGGGTCCGCTGGAGCCGTTGTTTGTCACGTCATATGGACTCTGCTGTGAGGCGCTCGCGCCCCCCGGCAGCCCGATCTTCATCAGGCATTGCGGACACAACCCCTGCGGCGCATCGGGCGGCAGCTCGCCCCCACATTGCGTACAACGATCTTGTCCGGCCATAACAACGACTCCTTGCTGATATTTGCCTCTTCCACCTACTACTTTGGCGAATGGCTGTCAAGGTTACATGTCGGCGCCAGTCTCTATTTGTCCGCCGCAGTTTCATCCCAGAATCGGCGATACTCGTCCGGCAGCGTCTTGCCCGTGCCCGACGACACCTCGCCCTTCTCTTGATCGGCCCCGCCTCCCTCGAATATGGTCGCGTAGGAGAACATGCCGTTCCCCTTTGTGATCACCACTCTGACTGTCGGCTTACCGAGACCGTACTTGCCGAATATTTCACCGAGCGGCAAACGCTCGCGGGCAGTCGCGCGCTTCTGTTCGTCCAGCACGTCATCAAGATCGGCCCAGACCTGCTCCAAGAAACGCTCAGCCTCTTCCTGAAACGGAGATATCGTCACAGTCAGGCTGTTGGCGGCCCGGAGCCGTTGCGTGTGCCGACCTTCAAGCGCAACATAGCCTTTGTAGGCGTCCCGAAGGATGTTGTTTACCGCCGCCGTATCCGACTCGGTAAGCTGCAGACGCTTTTTTGCCCTGTCGGTAAGCGTCGGACCTTCCGGCCTAAACGTGACATAGCCCAGGCTGTCGGCAGACGTTTCGCTTTGCATAGGCAATACCACATCAGTGCCGGTACTTGGGATGCCGTAAGGGGCCATTTCCTTTGTCCCAGTTGAAGGCCAGAACGTGTGGAGGACTGCCACTGTGACCACGCCAGCCAAGGCAAAGCTCGCCACTATCGCAACGATGGCAAGCACGGGCGCTCCTCGCCGTTGCGTTGGCTCTGCCTTGGCGGTCTCCTGCGCTTGCCCCGATGCAGACGCCGCTCCACCCGCGGCAAGCGGCGCTGGCCTTCGGCGCCCTGTAAACGCAAATACATCCAAAATCAGCACCGGCGGTCCAAACAAGAACGCAAACCAAGGAAAGCGTCCGCGGAGTAAGGACCCCGCAAGCGCAACCAGGAAAATAAGGCTCGCCACGACTGCAACAGTGACAAGCACAGCTCTCCCCGCCCCGGCATTCACAGCACCGCCCGTCTCGGCCGTGACTTTCACAAACGCTTCGTGCACTTGCGGCCGGGTCAACACAATCAAGCCCCAGATTCCAAACGCGAATCCGAGCGTGGATCCCGGGCTCGGTATCAACTGCAAAATGTTGGCTGCCACGGCCCACCCGTACGATTGCAGCCGCATCATCCTCGATGCCCCAACCACGGTCAACAGGCCCAACATTGTCAAAGTTGCTCCGATGCCCCCTGGTATCGTCGCGCCGAGAGACGTTATCCCCTCAATCACCGCAACGATTACCCCGGCCAGCAGCGTGATAAAGCCCAGACCACAGTTGATCAATCCGGCGATCATCAAACCTATCCCTGGCGCCCGGACACGTCCTTGAGCAGCCAGTACCTCGTCGCTGGCAGCGGGGCGAGAGGGCACAGCGGCCTCGCCGCCGGACGAAATCACCTCCACATCCGTCTTGACCTCGCTGGCGTGTTGGTAGCGACGCTCCGGCTCCTTCTCCAGACTTCGCAGCACGACTTTGTCCAGCCGTACGTCCACGTGGACTTTCTGCGAGGGCGGCGCAAATCGACCAAGAGGAAGCTCGCCTGTCAGCATCTCGTAGAACACAACTCCCAGCGAGTATATATCTGCACGGTGGTCCACCTGGCCGGGATGCTCCACTTGCTCCGGCGCCATGTAGTG
>CP070675.1:1217643-1221640 GCA_020352215.1 Phycisphaerales bacterium | reverse complement strand
GGCACGAACATACACGATGCACTCGCCGAGGCACTCAGCCAGGAACCGATGGAAGGGATGCTGCCGATAGTCCTGTTCTTAACGGATGGGCTGCCGACCGTGGGGCAAACATCTGAGGTGGCCATTCGCAATCTTGTAACAAAATCGAATCCGCACAATCGGCGGGTGTTCACTTTCGGCGTCGGCTTTGACGTGAACGCCCCACTATTGGAAAAGGTGGCAGCCGAATCGCGAGCAAAGGCCGAGTTCGTGCTGCCCAAGGAAGACGTTGAGGTAAAGGTCGGCAGGGTTTTCAAGAGACTGACCGGCCCGGTCCTTGCGGACGCGGAGCTGGAAGTTGTCGCAAGAAATGGCGAGCCCGCTATCGGGCGGACTCGTGACGTCATACCGCAGAAGCTGCCGGACCTCTTCGAGGGGGACCAGCTCGTGCTGCTCGGGCAATATGTCGGCGAAAAACCGATCACCTTCAAGATAAGCGGCAACTACCGCGGCAAGGAGCGGGCGTTCAAATTCAGATTCAAGTTTGGCAAGGCCAGTACAAAGAACGGCTTTGTCCCTCGGCTCTGGGCCAGCAGAAAGATCGCGGAGCTTATCGATGCGATCCGCCAAATGGGCGCCGACCCAGCCACGTCAAAGGATGACCCCAAGGTCAAGGAGCTTGTCGATGAAATCGTGCGTCTGTCCACGGAGTTCGGCATATTGACAGAGTACACGGCGTTCTTAGCAAGAGAGGGCACAGACCTTGCCCGTAGGCCAGAAATCCTACGCGAGGCGGGAAGGGTGCTTGAGCTTCGCGCGCTGCGTAGCCGGGCCGGCAAGGATGCAGTCAGTCAGAGCTTCAATATACAGCCGCAGAAGATGCAGACATCGCTGAACTACGGCAATTACTTCTACAATGAGAACATGGAACGCGTCTCGATTGCTGCGGTGCAGCAGATTAACGACCAAGCGTACTACCGCAGGGCAAATCGCTGGGTTGACAGCCGGCTGGTACAAAAGGAAGCGGAAATCAAGCCGGCGAAGGTTATTGAGTTCGGCTCGAAAGAATACATCGAGCTGGCAGAGAAGTTAGCCAAAGAAAACCGCCAGGGCAGTATCGCTCTGGCCGGAGATATCCTTCTGCTGGTCGATGGTGAGCCGATCCTTGTGAGGAATACCAGATAACCGAGCACGACTCACTGAACGACTGAACGATTTTGACAATGGGAATCTGCACGAAAGGAGACAGCTATGTGTAAACTGGTTATTACACTACTGACGGTTGGCACGGTCCTGCTTGCGGCACCGCTAACGTCGCTGGGCAAGGAGCAACCGTCGAAGGTCGACAAAAACGATGTTGCGCGTGATGAGGCAAAGCCTGCTGAATGGACCTCCGCAGTCGAGCCAAAGCCGCTGAGCAAGAACGTCAAGAGAGGACTGCGTTGGCTCGTCAAGCACCAACATCCCAGCGGCGGTTGGGCGCAGGGCGAAGAGTCCCCGCAGATGGGCAACAGCCTGAACCACCTCAAGGACAAACCCAACGTAGCAGATACCTGTGCCGCGGCCCTTGCGCTTATCAGATCGGGCAGCACACCGAGTAAAGGACCATACGCCAAGAACATTCTTAGTGCTGTCAAGTACGTCTGTAGCGAAGTCCAGGAATCCGACGCCAACTCACTGTTCGTAACCGAGGCCAGAGGCACCCGCCTGCAAATCAAGCTCGGGACCTACATTGACACATTCCTGGCCTCTATGCTTTTGCCCGAAGTCACCGGCAAAATGCCCGACAAACACAGCGAGGACATGGTGACAACCGCCTTCAACAAGGTCATGGACAAAATCGAGAGAAACCAGCGTCAGGACGGGACATTTGGCGGGACCGGTTGGGCCAACGCCCTCTCACTGTCCATGGCCAGCAAAGGCATCAACCGCGCCGCCCAGTCCGGCTATCAAATAGACGAGCAGGTCAGACAGAGAATCGAAAGCCATGCGCAAGGCCGATATGACAATGTGTCGGGCAAGTTCAGCGCTATGGACTCCGCAGGCATCGAACTCTACGCCAGCGCCGCAGCGGTAAGCGCAATGCAGGACTCAGACAACACCAACCAGACAAAGAAAAAGGGCTTAGAGCAGAAGCTGGCCAACGCCCAAACGCAAGCAGAGCGCGCTGAGGCCCAGCGTACACTGGAGAGGTTTCAGAAGAACGAGGAAAATCTCAAGTCCGCCCAGGATGCGGTGATAGACAAGCTGGATGACCAGCGATTCATCGCCGGTTTCGGCTCCAACGGCGGTGAAGAGTTCCTCAGCTACATGAACATCGGTGAGAGTCTGGTCGTCAAAGCTGGCCCTGAATGGGAAAAGTGGGACAAGAAGATCACTGCCAATCTCAACCGTATCCAGAACAAAGATGGTAGTTGGACGGGTCATCACTGTATCACCGGCCGGACATTCTGCACCTCCGCTGCACTACTTGTTCTCATGACCGACCGCGCACCCGTTCCGATTGCGGCCAAATTCAGACGCTGAAGAGACGGGGACACCAGTGATGAAACGCACGTTGCTCAAATACCTGCTTTGCCTGGCGGCCATAGGCCTGGTGGACGCCACCCTTGTCACGGCCGCTGACAACACGGTCGCCCGAATCGATGAAGCACTAACCGAAGCCGCCCGGTACATGATTTCCAAACAGGCTCCGGATGGGGCGTGGCGATCTGAAACGTACGGCTGCTTTCGAGACGGGCCAGCGCTTACGCCTTACATCATGAGTTGTTTGTACTTTCTCGCTCCCAATGTTAGCCAGGCACGCCGGGCGCATCACCTGGGCGTCGAGTACCTCATGTCGCTGGTCGATGAAGAAGGAAGCATCCGAACGGGCCCCCGAGGCCTTATGTTTCCCGTCTACACGGCAGCATCGGCAAGTCGTGTCGTTGTTCTCCAAAGCAAATCTGATCTGAACAAACAGGCTCAGGCCGCCTGGATCAAGCATTTGCTTTCCTTCCAGCACACTGCTTCTCTGGGCTGGGAGCGTTCGGACCCCGAGTACGGCGGGTGGGGATTCTCTTTGAGTCCCCCTCGCAAGCCGGCCCGGGGCCAGCTCCGCCCACCTTTCATCGAATCGAACCTAACCGCCACCATTTTCGGGATCGGTGCCTTGCGTTCGGCGAGAATCCCGTCTGATGACCCCATCTGGAGTGACATCCTTGTTTTCGTCAAGCGATGCCAGAACTTCTCAGCGGATCCTGTGACGTCCGATCCGAACTTCGACGATGGCGGCTTCTTCTTCTGTCCTGGTGACCCCCTGCAGAACAAGGCCGGTGTCGCAGGCACAGACCGGTTTGGCACAGAGAGGTATCATTCCTACGGCAGCATGAGCGCCGACGGGCTGCGAGCGCTGCTCGCGTGTGGTGTCGCGCCGAGCCATCCTCGTGTCATCGCAGCCAGAAGGTGGCTCGAACGCAGTTTTAGCCCGAAGAGGCATCCGGGCAATTTCAACAGCGACCGCGAGATCCTCCGCGAAGCTACATACTACTATTATGTCTGGTCCGTCGCGCACGCCTTCACAAGACTTGGCGCAAGAGAAATCCACACCGGTAACGGCGCCGTGAACTGGGCCGCGGCACTTGCCGACGAGCTTTTGAGACGCCGACGGCCAGACGGCTCATGGATTAACACATTCACCGATGCTAAAGAAGACGACCCTTTGGTCGCTACCCCGTGGGCGGCGGCAGCACTGGCCAACTGCCGTCATGTCTTGGCTACGGACGGAGACCCTTCACCTGATGGTTGTCCCCGACCCAAAACCGATGCGCGAACATCCTTCGCCCAGGCAATGAAAGGAACCAAAAAATGAAAGAGACAATGTTAACAGTGACTCTGATCGTGACGATGATCGGCTTGTGTGCTGCCGGCTCGGTATGGGCAGAGGAGAAGGTGCCGGTCGGCCCGGAAAAGCCGTTGGTCCAGTTGGCCATTCTGCTGGATACCAGCGGCAGTATGTCAGGTCTGATTGACCAGGCAA
>CP070675.1:1213546-1217543 GCA_020352215.1 Phycisphaerales bacterium | reverse complement strand
AGCTGCTCAACGAACGGCCGTCCGGCGGTGCAGGTCCGTGTCACGTCAGCATCGACCATATAGGAAAGAACGTGCTGGTCGCCAACTACGGCGGCGGCAGCGCTGCGGTGCTTCCGGTCGAGCCGGACGGCAGACTCCGAGAGCCGACCGGCTTCGTGCAGCACGCCGGATCCAGTGTGAACCCCAAGCGACAGAAGGGACCGCACGCACATTCGATCAACGTCAGCCCGGATGACCGCTCTTGCTTCGTGGCCGATCTCGGAATCGACAAGATCATGATTTACAGGCTTGACACTGCAAAGGGGACGATCGTTGCCAATAATCCCGCGTTTGCGAAGGTCAAGCCCGGGGCCGGGCCGCGGCACTTTGCCTTCCACCCAAACGGCAAGTACGCCTACGTGATCAACGAGCTGCACTGCACGATGACCGCCTTCGCCTACGATTCGGCTTCGGGTGCGCTGACCGAGATACAGACCATCACGACGCTGCCGCGCGACTTTGACGGTTCGAACACGTGTGCTGAGGTGCGCGTGCATCCGAGCGGCAAGTATGTGTACGGCTCGAATCGTGGGCACGACAGTATCGTCATTTACCGTGTCGATCAGGCCAGGGGGACACTGGCTTTCGTCGAGCATGAGACGGCCGATATCAAAACGCCGCGAAACTTCAACATCGACCCGACGGGTAAGTTCTGCCTCGTGGCAAACCAGGGCAGTGACAGTGTCGTTGTCTTCCGCATCGATCAGGAGACCGGCGCCCTTAAGCCGACGGGACGCAAGATTTCCATCGGCAAGCCTGTCTGTATCAGATTTCTGCAACCGAATTGCGACGGCTCGGTGCGTATCCTCATCGCCTATCACTCGCGCACCGGCAACACGGAGCTGATGGCCCGCGGTGTTGTCGAAGGAACCAAGAGAGTGCCGGGTGTAGTAACCACGCTCAGGAAGGTTGGCGAGGCGTCTAAAGAGGATCTCGAATCCGCCGATGGGATCATCCTTGGCTGTCCTACTTACTTTGCCAATGTCCCCGGCGGGATGAAAGCGATCATCGACGATTGGAACTGGAAAATGGGTGTGGACTTCACCGACAAGGTCGGCGGCGCCTTCTCCACGGCAGGGGGCCAGGTGGGCGGCCAGGGACACGTCGTAGCCTCTCTGCTTCTGTTCATGTTGAACAACCGGATGGTTGTGGCCGGGCCGCTCTATCGAAACGAAAAGACCGGCAGCATCTGGGGAGAGTCGGGTGCCGCCGCTATCACAGGGCCACTCGATCCGGGGGTGAGCGAGAGGGAGCTTGACGGCGCCCGGCGACTGGGCGAGCGTGTGGCCCGCCTGGCGGGAAAGATGAAAGGCCTCTGACGCGGGCGCCTCATCATTCGGGCCGTGAGAGTACCTGCTGGCGGGCGCTTCGCAGGTGCTGGAATTGGCCCGTATGGCGAACTGACAGCAAGACAAGGGCTTAGCCTCGCTGCAAGTGAAGGAGAAGCTTACGAGAGAAAAAGCTATCGTACTCATGGTGCTGTGTTCACTGCTCTTTTGCGGATTTGAAGAAGATCGGTACACGATACGGGCTCAAGCATAGTGGCTTGCAATAACTGCTGAGAAATGTTTTTTTGTATTGACGCAATCGTCGAAGTACCCAATAATTACTTCGTGGTGTGGGGCTTCCCGCAAGTGGATGCCCAACGCTCGGTGGCTATGGTAGCGGGACCCGGTGTGAATATGCCTCCGAACAGGGGTGGTCCAAATGGGATTTGGGTACCACAGTGCAAGTCAAAGGCCCGGGATGGCCTGTAGGGGTCGAAGATGGGGGGAATCTCGTCTCATATTTTGCCTCACCAGAGTTCCAAATGGCGAGAACGTTGCCGTCGAGAAGGTCCGGCCGGAAGGGATGGACGATTTTCCGGTGCGGGTGTTCGGGAAGGAGGCACCGCCGGAGTTGAATCAGCTTTCTTTTGCGTAGATGACAAGGAGCAGTGCACTATGAATGCCAGACGGATTTTTTCGAGCAGCAGGGGGGCCGCAGTCATCTGCGTCCTGCTAATCGGTGTGGTTGCCCTGGCGTCTCGCAGCGCTGAGGCAGCCGGTCCTACGGATGTTCCGAAGGGCGAGCATGGGGCGGCGACCATGGAGTACCAGAGCAAGGAGCTTGATAGACTTGTACCGTCCGTGGATGTGAGCCGAGCCCCACTCGGTTTTGATCCGGTCGTCTGGGAGGCGTTCATGCCGGACGACAACGCGCTGACGCCACAGCGGGTCGCGCTGGGGCGGAAACTCTACTTTGAAACACGGTTGTCGGCTGACGGCACGGTGTCATGCGCTACTTGTCATGACGTGACCAGGGGATTCACGGACCAGCTGGCTGTGTCAGAGGGGATCAAGGACCAGCTTGGGCGTCGCAACGCGCCGACGACGCTGAACGTCGCACTGCTTCAGACCCTTTTTCTCGACGGGCGGTCGCCGACGCTGGAGCACCAGGCCAAGCTGCCCATAGTCAACCCCATCGAAATGGGTATGGCCGATGGGGACGCAGCGGTCGATGCAATCGAAGATGACGAGGAATATCAGGTTGCTTTCTGGAAGGCCTACGGCAGGAACGTGAACTATGATGACATGGGTAGAGCGATTGCCGCTTTCGAGCGGACTCTCGTCTTCACGGACTCACCGTTTCGGCGTTATCTGGCTGGTGACGGGGAGGCGATCTCTGTAGAAGCTAAGCGGGGCTGGGTGCTCTTTAACGAAAAGGCACGCTGTGTCAGTTGCCATCCCATGAGCCCATCAAATCCGCTGGGAACCGACAACCGTTTTCACAACGTAGGTGTTTCCGCCCGGCACCAGGACTTCGAGGCGTTAGCCAAGCGAGCTTTGGCAGCCTTGCAGGAGGATCCGTCGGAGCAGAGGCTCGACGAACTGGCCTTGTCAACCGACATGAGCGAGCTGGGCCGGTTCATGGTCACAAAGAACCGCTCGGATATCGGAGCTTTTCGTACTTCGCTTCTTTTGAATATCGGGATTACACCTCCCTATATGCACGATGGATCGGTGGAAACGCTCTGGGACGTGATGGACCACTACAACAAGGGAGGCGAAGCCAATCTGTTCCTTGACGGCGGGATCGAGCCGCTTGCGTTGACAGAAGAAGAGGTAGACCGGTTGGTGGCGTTTCTCTTCACGCTCACGGATGTTCGCTTCGCCGACGAGAACCGGCGCCAGTTCGAACGCCAGAAGGCGCAGGCGAGAGAGAATCGTCCACTGCGCGACAACGAGATGGCTTTCCGTTTGAAGCTCGCCTTCGAGAAGTAACCCAGGGCGGGCCGGCGGTCAGGTAGTATCAAGGAGTGACCTATGAAGCCTAGATTCAGAAGTGTTGAGACAGGATACGCCGAAGAGCGTCAGGACTTCTTCCGTGGTTTGAAGAATCTGGACCGGCGGTCGTTCTTGAAGGTCTCGGCGGCGACGATGGGAGCGGCCGTGGCGTCAGGGCTGACTGCAAGCCATTCGTTTCAGTCTGTCAGCGTCGCTCAGGATAGTGGCTCGAAGCAGAGCCCTGCATTTCGGTTTGCCTATATCTCCGATTCGCACCTCTACGAGAAGAAGATCAATGACCGGTTCGTCCGGTCACTTCTCCGTGCGGTGGAGGATGTGAACGGCTTGGACCCGCAGCCGGACTTTGTGTTCTACGGTGGGGACTTGGCTCAGCTCGGCCAGATCAACGAGCTGGAACTCGGCGCGCAGATCCTCAGGAACATCAAGGCCCCGGTCAAGATGATGGTCGGGGAGCACGACTGGTATCTTGACATGGGACAGAAGTGGCGCGAGCTTTTCGGCAAGCCAACATACTCATGGGACCACAAGGGCGTTCACTTCGTCGTCCTCAACAGCGTGGTCGAGGCAGACTTCTGGACCGCGCGGGGACTGTCGCCTATGGAGCGAATGATGACCGTGGCCGGCCTGGATAATGGCGTGCAGAGTCCGTTCACCGTGGGCGAGCCGCAGCG
>CP070675.1:1209385-1213446 GCA_020352215.1 Phycisphaerales bacterium | reverse complement strand
GCCGAGATCTCGAACAGATCCTCCTTCAGCACCCCTAATATGCCGTTGGTTGCGCCCAGGACGCGGCCGATCTTGTCCGATTTCATCGCCTCCTGGACCACACCACAGGCGCTGGAATTGATCACTGCGGTCGGCCCGCCGGACTGCGCCACGATGGCGTTGGGCTTCGAGTTCATCATACGTACTCCGGTACACGTCTGTAGAGGTTTCGATTACGTTCTCGGAATGCGTCAGAATATAAACGCGGCCGGAGAGAATTTCAAGCTAATACGGCGGTCCTGCGTTTTCGGTTGACTATTGCCGGTTTTCCCATAGGCTGTTTGCGAAGACAACCCCCACAGAACGGCACCGAGGCCGGGAAAGGCTCTGCAATTATGGCAAATTACATGATCGCTCGGTTCGATGAGATAGACTCGATAGAATGCCCTTGCGGCTTCTCTCGCCGGGCCTTCGTAAGCCCGGACAATCCCACGGCCACGATGCACATCGTCGATATCCAGCAGGATGCCAAGGTGCACTACCATAAGAAACTGACCGAGGTGTATCTCGTTCTTGAGGGCAGCGGAGAGATGGAGCTTGACGGCGACAGGATCCCCGTCGCGCCGTTTACCGCCATCTTCATCAAGCCCGGCTGCCGCCACCGGGCCGTAGGCAAAATGCGAATCGTCAACGTCTCCATCCCCGCCTTCGATCCCGAAGATGAGTGGTTCGATTAGGGATAATGGGCCATGATTGAAGTCATTCTGTATTTGTTATAGAATCCTCGGTATGGGTATTAGCGATACATCGTCCGAATCAAGGCAGGTGATGTATGAGCTCTATCGGCGGATGAGTCCGGCGAAGAAGCTTGAGCTTGTCTTTGATACATACCGCATGGGCCGGCTTCTTGTGATGGCTGGAATCAGAATGCAGCACCCGAACGCCAGCGAACAAGAGGTCTGGCATATCTGGGCTAGACGACACCTCGGTGAAGAGTTATACAACAAGGTCTACGGTGGCAAGGATGAATGATCCCCAGGACATGGCGGTATTGGAGGGACTGACCGATGCTCCTTGTGCCGGTCTCCTCTATTCTGGCTTCTCCCCTGTGCTTTTTCACGGAGAATACCTGACAAACAGACAGGATCTTGATACTCTATAGCATACGGATGCTATCCCGAGCGTAGCCGAATGGACTGAGGGGCTGGTCGAGGGATACGACATCCGAATTTATGCGAGGGACAATGCGGACGCGTCTCGGATTTATGGCTTTGTGAGAGTGCACAGAAAACGCTGACCGTCGTGAGTAGTGGCCTTTGGTATCGTACGACATGTAGCATGCGTGAGGCACGCTTTGGCATCTGAACGTGGAAAAACTAGGGACACTGCGATCGGTGTAGTTTGCCTTCTGTGGACTATAATAGTGACCACCTCTGATATCATTTATCACGTGAGCACTCGAGCTTCTATTCTTCTTTTTTCGGACGTGGATTGTTGGTGTCACTACGACCATGAGGAATCTCAAACGCGTCTAATACCTGTTTACCTAGTTGGCCTCTTTGTGCACCGCTATGCATTAGCGCCGTGGCTTTTGCCCCCATGCGCATGAGTTCAGTTGCGGAAAACACAACTGGTCGAGACACATAGATGACAACCGGAATCGACTTCAGATCTGTATCAGATTTGACCTTATGGAGAAGAACTGAACCTGCATCAGGAACTCCGTGTGTCTCATCTACAAGGTCAATTAACAGCCCAACAACAGTATCGCCTCGCCCATGTATCTCTTTTACCAGTCCTTTCACGAGAGGCAAAGCATCCTGAATAATCACGCCCTGTAATAATTCCCCTCCGCATTCTCCCATCGAGGCCTCATAAATCTCCTGGCAGATGCAGCGTGCAAGAGTAGGTTTGTCACGTTCCTCATCAGTGATGATAATTATTCTCTTCGCACCAAGGGGGTAGGAAGGCCAAGTATCTTCAGGAAGCTGCCTAAGCCCCGTAGCGTCAGCAACTGGTGGGGATGGCGCAGAGGCGGAGGGATGTGCCTGCACTTGATTCCTCTCGACTGTTCTCCTGAGCGCATCATACGTAGCTCCGCCCACTGCCCCCGTGCCCGCTGCCCCCAATATCCACTTGGCGACTTTTCTCGCCTTATCAGTGGGGCACATGTCATGTCGAATAGGGAGCTCCCCCTCAGTTGTTAAGAAGTGTTCCACAATCTTCTCGCCCTTTTCGGAACACTTCAGCACAGTCAGGTCCATGGCCGCCTGCTTCATGTCCTCAGGGTGTGTTTGAATAAGCCGTAGTACGAGGTCCTGCTTATTGCGGCCGGCCGGACTCAAGCCGCGATTTCTCAGCATATCCTCAAGCTCTCTGACGGTAAACTTGCAGCTTACACGTTCGCTGAGGCTGGCAGGAACTAGCGCACCCGAATCTAGGAAACGTTCGATCGCGGCTTGAGGTTCTTCGCCGAGTATCAGCTTCCAGTCGGTCGACGCGGGAAGGTCGTCGACACGCCGAGGTCGGAGAAATGCGCTTAAGAAAAGCTGGTGTCCTCGGGATTTGAGCCAATCTGCCATAGATGACAACCTCCAGCAAGTCTCTATCCAGCATCTCGCATCTAAGCAGCTCGCTTCTACCGAGCGAGTCCAGAATGGACCCGTGAGGGCATGCAAAGACAGGCCGCCAAGCTCCTCTATTGTACCCGATTAGGCGCACCTGCCGAACGGGAATTTGCAGGGCAATCGCATGAAGGAGAATGGACAAATCTGGGAATTGGCATAACAGATTCTTAGATTGTAACATTTGGGCGCGGCGCGCAAATGTCTGGTTGTGGCCAGTGCCCGCCCTATGTAATTGGAAGCATACAGGGGTCAAGGAATAACGGGGTTATCCACCGTTTCTGGGTCCCTCCCGGCGTCCAGAATTCATAACATTTCGCTTGACAACCATGCCGCTGGGCCGTATAGTATTTATACAACAAATTTATGGATATTATGATAGCTTATACAAAGTCACAAATTGGTAGTGCCAATTCACGACGAAGCGGGGCCAATTGGGGGAGCGGGGGCCTAAGTCCTTGCCGGGCAGGTAGTTGGGAGGGATTGACGGGCATCGGCTCTGGTTAGGTGGGCAGGCGCCTGCAGAACCAGGGGGTGCGCAAAGAAAATGCGAATTGTGCAAAACAAAGCCAATTTCCGAGAAGCCCAAATGAGCGCAGGCCTTTTCTCACTAAAGGATTATGAAAATAAATCGGCCTTGGGGCTCGGAAAAAACAAAGCCAATTCAAAGCCAATCGCCGGCCTTTGGCGGGAAACCCTGGATGACAAGCTCTAAATCCGGAACGAGCGCTTTTGACGGAGCACGATTTGAAAAAACAAAGCCAATTTGCGCGAGGCCGAAATGAGGTAAAGTCATTCGCGGCAAGGTATTATGAAAATAGAGGCGCGTTGGGGGGCCGGAAAAACAAAGCCAAACAAAGCCAATTTCGGGCAAGCGGATGGTCTTTCTGCCTGCCATGCGAGAGATTGCCGCGGCCCTTCGGGCCTCGCAATGACATTTTGTGGGGGTTTTATGCGGTGCAGGCCGAACGCGACACCACAGATCGTTCGGGGGGCAGGGTGATCGAGCGAATGAAGGCTCTATGCAAATCAGGCGATGATCGGTATGATATCGGGCAGATAGGCCGATGTAGCTCAATGGTAGAGCACAGCTTTCGTAAAGCTGGGGTTGAGGGTTCGACTCCCTCCATCGGCTTTATGAATCTCCAGCAGAAGTACGAATCACTACAGGAGGGGCTCAGGAAGCTGTGCAGAGTCGTTGTCGCGTACTCCGGCGGGGTGGACAGTACGTTTCTTCTTAAGGTGGCGGTGGATACGCTGGGCGGGGGCAATGTGCTGGCCTGCATAGGCGTCAGCGCTTCCTTAGCCGAATCGCAGCACAGGCAAGCGACCGAGTGCGCAGAAATCATCGGTGCCAAGGTCTTGGAGGCCGACATAGATGAGCTGGCCGACAGCAGCTACGCCGCCAACAAGGCCGACCGCTGTTTCCACTGCAAGTCGCATCTATATGGAGTCCTG
>CP070675.1:1205201-1209285 GCA_020352215.1 Phycisphaerales bacterium | reverse complement strand
CCCTTCACAGGACTTGTTGGCCGGTGCGCATTCAAGATGTGGCGTGGTTCTGATGTCGGCTTCGGGACGGCCGCTGGCTGCAGAAGAGAGGCACACGGATGCTGGGCATTACCTGGTATTGCCAGTGAACGACTTTAGAAAAGGTTGTGGTCAGTGACTGCTTGTGTCGCAATATCAATCCGCTCCGGGCAGTCGGCTTTGGATATGTCGCAGTATCGGCATTCGCCCCAGCTCGTGCCATCGTTAGCACCCGGAGCGTCCGCATCGACATATATGGTTCGCGCGCGGCCGGGCTGCGCCAGAGAAACCGAAATGACCAGCGACAATACCCAACCTGCTACGCGGATTTTCATCATGACCCCATCCCCTCCTTCCGGGAATGCCCACCTCATCCTCGATACAATGCAAATGCCTATTATATCATCTGTTAGGGCAGATTTCAACAGATTCCGCGGGAATCTGCCGGAAGTACACTTATCGTTATTCTGCTGGACCTTGGACGGCAAGTGCCAACTCCCACAGTTCAGACCTTCTGTTGTACATGAACGTCTCCATTCCAGAACTTGATACGCAGAGTTGGCCACCATATTGCGCTGCCTCAAACAGATATTTACCAGATCTTGAATCCTATCCTCGGCCCCCTCGTATGGGCTGAGGCGCCTGCCGACGTGACGCCGCTCTACAACCGTCTGATCGCCAGACGGAGCTCAAGTATCGAGCCTTCTCCCCGTCATTCTTCAGCTGCTCGACTCCCGAAGTTTCTGGGATCGGCCCCACTAGCTAATCCGCGCACCGGGCGCGCACGGACGCCGGTTCCGGAGCCGTTATTCGGCGCTTGCCTGGTCGCTGGCCAGCTTGCATAAATGATTGTTAACACTCGTGTAACGCAAATTCGCTCAGAACCCGCAAATCAGGACGGCTTAACTATTTGATAAGGCGTATCAAATTCGCCAGTCGCTGTGGCTTCACGTGACTCGCCACCTCCCTATGCTCGACCACCTCTTCTGGTCAACTCGTTGGGCTTGGGCCAGGCTGGACTGCCCAGCCTGCTTGCAGCAGCTTACCCTGGCTCCCGCGCGATAGTCCGGCGTCAGCCAACGGACTATGGCTTCTTTCGTCGCGCTCTGCATCTCTATGTTTCTACAAGGAGACGCCGATAGAGGCGACGAGTGCTCCCATACAGGAAGAGTACGGTAGGCACAAGTTAGACTCCTTGTTCGGAAGAAGAGTATTCGTATCAGACCACGCGCACGTCGCCACATTTTGCCCTCGTTCTTGGCCTTCCCTGAATGCGCGCCAGCCCAGCAGCCCACCATGGCCCAACGGGCACAGAAATACTAGCAATCCGAGGGCCTGCCGTACCGGAGTTGGGGAATCGTGTGATTGAGATACGTTGCGGATCGCCGGTGAATCAACTATAATGAGCTTTGGTCGCATAGCTCGCGGCATAATTTCTGAGTTCTTAATGCCTACCATTGAGTTACCGGCAGGCAGGCACGAATTCAGAGCCATAGACCTGGGTGGGTCACGTTATGAGGAATTCAGCCACACTGCGATTAAATTTGAGTGACGGCGGTGCATGCGCGCCGGGGCCCGTTAAGCTGGGCCATGGCCGTCCGGTTTTGCTGGCGGCATGCATCGTACTGCTGGCCGAATCGATCTGTGCGGCGTCAGCCTCAAGTCTCGACACATCTCGCGAACAATTCAAAACCGGCCAATATGCGCAGTGCCTGGAGTCGAGCCGAAAGGCCATTGAAGACGGCGCGTACCGGACAGAGTGGCAAATCCTGGTGATTGAATCGCTGATGGCGCTGGGTCAATATGACACGGCCGCCGAGCAGGTCGCCATAGTCATGAAGGACTATCGGCCTACTATTCGCCTGTTGAAGCTTGCTCACGATGTCTATTTGCGCAACGGCCAGGCCGAGCAGGCCGCCGTGATGCTAAATGTGGTCTATCGAATAGCCAGCTTTCGCCGTATCGAATCCCTGAGCAGCTCGGACGTGGTCGCTTTGGGGCAGTCGCTGCTGCTGCTCGGGATCGAACCTCGGGTGGTATTGGATGAATTCTACAACTGGGCCATGAGAAACGACCCGAACTGCCTGGAGGCGTATCTTGCGGCAGGCTCCCTGGCGATGGACAAGCAGGATTATGAGCTGGCCGCGAGTCAGTATCGCGAGGCCCTCAAGCGATTCGGCAGCGACCCGGATGTGCACTATGGACTGGCCCGGGCGCTCTGCCAGAGCGATCGCAACTCGATGATCGAATCGCTGGACGCCGCATTTCATGTGAATCCCAGACACCAGCCGGCATTGATACTGTTGGCCGAACATCATATCGACTGTGAGGACTACGATGCGGCGGCCGAGTCACTTGATCGAGTACTCGCGGTCAATCCGTGGCACCCGGACGCGTGGGCATACCGCGCCGTCCTGGCTCATATGGGCAACGATCCCAATGCCGTCAATAGCAGCCGTGTCAACGGCCTGAGGTTCTGGCCGAATAACCCGCGCGTGGACCATCTGATCGGCAGAAAACTGTCCCAGAAGTATCGTTTTGCCGAAGGAGCCACGTATCAGCGGCAGGCACTGGAAGTCGATCCCGACTACCAGCCGGCCAAAATCCAGCTGGCCCAGGACCTGCTTCGACTCGGCGAGGAACAACGGGGCTGGGCCCTGGCGGATGAGGTTTGCACGGCGGACGCGTACAACATCGAGGCCTACAACCTTGTCAATCTGCGCGACACCCTGGCCAAGTTCAGAACGCTGCAGGCAGACGCATTCGTCGTCAGGATGGACGAACTCGAAGCGGCTGTCTACGGTGACAGGGTGGTGAAGCTGCTGCAGCAGGCCAGGTCGGAGCTGTGCAAGAAATACGGCCTCGACCTGGAAAGGCCGGTCACAGTGGAGCTGTTTCCCAACCAGCAGGATTTCGCCGTCCGCACGTTCGGAATGCCCGGCGGCGACGGTTTCCTGGGTGTGTGCTTCGGCAATGTCATAACGGCCAACAGCCCCAAGGCGGAAAACCCATCCAACTGGCAGTCCTTGCTGTGGCACGAGTTCTGTCACGTCGTGACACTTAATCTGACCCGCAACAAGATGCCCCGATGGCTGAGCGAGGGGATTTCCGTATACGAAGAGTCGCAGCGAGATCCGACGTGGGGCCAGCGGATGAATCCACAATATCGCAAGATGATCCTCGGCGGCGACATGGTGCCGGTGGGCCATCTAAGCGCCGCATTCCTGAATCCGCCCAGTCCGGCGCACCTGCAGTTTGCCTACTACCAATCGTCACTTGTGGTGGAGTTCCTCATCGAGCAGTTCGGCTTTGCCTGCATAAAGGCAATCCTTGCTGATCTGGAAAGGGGCGAGAAGATCAACGCCGCCATCGCCAGGCTCGCTGCGCCGCTGGAGAAGATAGAGAAACAGTTCGAGTCCTTCGCCCGAAAACGTGCCCAGGATCTGGCGCAGGATTTGGACTTCGAGCAGCCCCAATCCGAACAGGTCGTACGTGGCGACCGCCAGGCGGTGGCCGAATGGCTGGACAAGCGGCCCAACAATTTCTGGGCATTGACGCTGCACGCAGATAATCTGCTGGCCGATCGAGAATGGGAACAGGCGAAGGGGCCGCTAAAGAAACTAATTTCTCTATACCCACAAAACATCGATGAGGGCAATCCCTACCAACTACTTGCCGAAGCCCACCGCCAGCTCGGCCAGATCGTTGAGGAATGCCAGGTACTCAACAAGCTGGCGGCGCTATCGTCCGATGCCGCTTACGCCTACGGGCGGCTGATGGAGATCGGGGTCGAGCAGAAGAACTGGCAGCAGGTTATTGAAAGCGGCGAGAAGTACCTCACGGTCTACCCATTGCAGGCTACCGTCTATCTGCGATTGGGCCGGGCCAACGAGGAGCTGGGCCGAGACGAGCAGGCGATAGAATCGTATCAGCGTCTGCTCCTGCTGGACCCGGCGGACCCGGCTGATGTCAACTACCGCATAGCAAGACTGCTCCACGAGCGGGACCCGGCCGCCGCGAAGAGGCACATCCTCGAGGCCCTTGCGGACGCGCCACGCTTTCGCCA
>CP070675.1:1200968-1205101 GCA_020352215.1 Phycisphaerales bacterium | reverse complement strand
GTGTGATATGAAGAACAGTGCTTTGCAGATGTTCATGCAGGCGAACTTCGCCTGATTGTGGCATTATTTCTGGCGGCAAAACAAGAGTTGGCCATTGTATGTACACCCCTGCAAGTCAACAAGAACGGAATTTTCGAGAGGCACAACCGGAAGGCCGTGGTGTGCTACCTTCTAACTGTAGCTGGCTGCATAACGTAGACAAGATCTTCCCACTTGTCGACGGACTTTGAAAGCACGATCAAGCCATGTTGCAGCTGTCCTTCTAAGCGTATAGAAACTGAGGCCCTTCTCGGCCTTTGTTTCCTGGTGACTCTGAGCTTGGTGACAGCATCGATGTTAGGAATTGTCTGCAAGACGTCGTTTCTCTTGGCCGGAATGCAAATCTGTAGCCTGCTCAGGGTACAGCTCGAGTGCCTCTTGCCTGTCTGTCCCGAAGTAGTAGAGTTTGCCCCTAATCTTCTTGCAATGTTGCCGCGTTACGTGTAAGGTAAGAGGAGGTTTGAAAGCTGCGTGTTTTGCCCGCAAGGGCGTTTTTGGGGAATAGTGTAACGGTAGCACGACTGACTCTGGATCAGTTAGTCCAGGTCCGAATCCTGGTTCCCCAGTTCTCTAATCGCTGTTTCTGACCCCCTGAAGGGCATTTGTGCCCCGTGAGAGGTGACTGTGTGTAGCTTCCGGTCTTCTCTCCGTGGGCGGCCTTGTGTGCGCTGTTGTGCACGGCGATCCACTGTTCTTCGTGCAATAGGGTCAAGCTTTGCGCCCGGTTATCCTTGCCCTCACTCTCGGTGGCGGCCGCCTTTTCCTTCTCCCGGCTTGGTAGCAAGAAGTCAAGCGGAGTTGCGAAGGCGACCGCCTTTTGCCCGCCAAAAACGCGTGTGAAAGGGCGGTTTAGAAATCAAACATAGTATATGAGTCCGCATCGCACGACCGATCGCTCCACCAGCCGCTGATGGCCTCATGGATTCCAGTGCGACGGCCTAAAAATCACTTTTGCTGATCTGTGGTAATACCTTGTTGCATACGAAGTTGCAGGGGTTGTTGCCAAGCTGTCGATACGCAGATTGAGGGTCATAATCCCTTTGGTTAGGGCGTTACAACGTGGGCTCTGAAGGTTCTCTGGTCTCGGGGCAGGAACTTGTTTTGTATTGGGCCTTCGGGCGTATCCACGATCAGTGTCCCATCGTCGCTGAGCAGGTGGACGTCGTGGCCGGCCGGGAGTTGGAACATGGCCTCCGGAGTGATCGGTTCGAAGTCGTACAGCTCGCTCAGGGCGCCGCTGTCCATATCGTAGGTATACAGGGTCTGAATGGGCTCGTCGCTTCCCGCCTTGTGCGAGCCGGCCATCAGCAAATACATGCCGAGCGTTGGCGAGTATTCGAGGCTGCGTATTCCGTAGCCGTCGTCCAGATCCAGCAGAATCGGCGGGTCAAAGTCGGGTGCATGGCCGCTCAGAACCACCTGCTCGGGGTTGTTAAGCCTGATGATCAGGGCCATTCTGTCCCCATCGACCTTCGGGCGTGGGTTTCTGAAGCCTATGAGCATGGAGTTGCCATCGGCCGTTGTCGAAAGGCCCTCGATATTCAGGCCCTTCTCTTTCGGAGCGAGATCCGGAATTTCGTTGGGATCGATCTGGCCGTCGACCACGCCTATGGCATCGGCCAGGCCCAAGCCGTAGATAAGATCATACGCGATTAGGTCGTCGATCAGGTTGGTGTAATTGCCGTCCACCGTCACGGTTATGTCACTTTCGCCGATGGTGACGGTTGTTGCAAAGAATTGACAGCGACTGTACCTGTACTTGCCGAACCTGTTTCTGCCGTGGGATGTTATCCAGAAGACCCTTCCGTTGAACCAGGTTGCCCCTTCGATATCGGTCTCCGGCTCTTCCGGATCGATGTATAAGAATTCGCCGACACTCGGCTCTGCGATTGGATCGGGGTCCTGGCTGTTCGAGTCGTATACGCAAAGTTTGCTGTCCTCGTCGCCGCCGACGATGAACAGGTGCGCGTCGAGCGCGGCCGCCGCGGAGGCGTCGGCTATCTTGTGGTATATTGCAAACGTTCTGGCGGTTGCGGGGTCGGACCATTCGGTTTCGTTGAAACGGCTCGAGATATCGCGGGCTTTTGCCCGGTATGCATATTCTGTGCCTGGCGCCAGGCCGTTCGGTTCATAAATGGTGCTGTACTGCCAGTCGCTGCCTGGGCCGTTGCCCGATGTGCACTGGAAGAAATACTCGACGCCGTGCCCAGCGTCGTGTGCCTCTGTTGCGGCCATGTAGATTGATGTCGTTGAGGTGACATACGGCTCGACGTCCCAGGTCATAACGTTCGGCTCCGGCGCGGCGACATCGGCGCCTGCGAGCCAGTTGTCGCCGAGAACCTCCAGATCGTCGGCGGAAACGTTTGGATCACCGGCAAGGTTCGCCCCGCCACACGCTGAGTCCTCGGTGCATCCGGTGCTCATCCAATATTGGCAAAACAGCACGAAATCATCGAAGTCAACGTCACGGTCGTCGTCAAGATCGCCCCGGAGTTCGGGTACGGGCAGCAGCGACAGAATGGCATTTTCGAGCATCAGTTTTGCCGGCTCGGTGGCATCCTCGAAGAACTCGTATGTCATCTCCGGCAGCGCGAAAAACACACGTGGACCGCCGGGGGCGTAGTCCGAGCCTTCGTAGTAGCTGGTTTCGGAGCCGAGCCAGCGGGCGATTGCCACGTTGCCGTTGCAGGTGGCTACGGTGGCGCCGTTGCCGGCAGATGATTGGTCGGAGAGGTCGATGTCTTTGCCCGTTGCGAACATTTGGGCCGTGCCGGCCGAGACGTCGATGTAGGTGAAAATCTCGTCGTTGGGATCGGCGACGGCAAAGACGGTGCAGAGATCGGTCTCATTGCTGTCACCGGCAAGCCAGTCCCAGTAATCGTGGCCGTTGCTTCGCGCGAGCTTTATGTTGTGGTTGAGAATCGGCACGCTCAGCTCGTTCCAGAAGTCGGCGTCGCCGTTGTAGTCTTTGCCGTCGGCGTCACGTGAGATGATTATCAGATCGGCCGATGCGAGTTCGTTTTTCTTCTTGTCGCTGAGGCTTTCATCATATCTATCGGGATCGATCCGGACATCTGCGTTTCCGCTATAGATTTGTTTGATGAACTCGGAGTAACCTTTCTCGGATTCCGCGCTATTCTCCGTGACAAAGATGATCTTGAGCGGGGCCGATTCGGCACAGACCGCAAGCACTGCCAGCAGCACTAATGTCACCGTGAAGAATCTGATTTTCACTCACCACTCCCGGGAAGAAATCGTTCTATTACAGCCCATGTCGTTGCAGTAGCCTGCGATACACTATTGTACCAAATTCATGTCAGGGTTCTTGTAGGTTTTGCGTCGTTTTCGCAAACTAATCCTTGCCCTGCCGCGACCAAACCGGCTGGTAACCGCCGTCATATCTGAATGGCCGCCATCAGCCCGGACTGTTACCGGCACAGTCCGTTTGCTGGCATGAGGCGCCTCAAATTAGAATTCCTCGACCTTGATACCCATCAGTTCCGCAGCTTCTAAATAAAGATCGTGGATAAGCGATCCTAACCACTCTTCTGTATCAACATTGCTCTTTTGTATCCATTCAATTGCCTTTTTGTACCAGTTTGCTGCGGCGGTCTTGTCGCCCGATTGCCAGTGAGCCATAGCCAAGAAGAAGTAGTTGGTGGCATGTTCGCCGCCAACCAGCTCGGTTGATTTCGTCAATTCGGTGATTGCCTCTCCCCATTGGCTCGCTCGGTAGTATGCTGCGCCGAGGCCGCAAAGGTATATCCAATCCCCCCCCGGGTCTATTTCGTTTGCCTTGCGCAATAGCTCCATAGCGATTTCAAGATTGACCATCTCCTGAGGCCTGCGAACTAAACGCCATGCCACGTTGCTATATCCTGCTGCTGCTTGCGACGGGTCTATCTCGGCATGTTTCTCCAGATCGGCAAAAGCTTCTTTGTTGTCGCCGAGGTGAAGGTAGCATTCTGCGCGCCGAAGATAGTGTTCTGGATTCTCCGGATCAGTCTCGATTCGGCGGGTATACCACCTGGCTATTTCCTGACGGTGTTGTTGGACTGTTCGGCCCGGCCCAAGTGCTTCCGCGGTGGACACAT
>CP070675.1:1196727-1200868 GCA_020352215.1 Phycisphaerales bacterium | reverse complement strand
CGAGAAGATCGAGCGGGCATTCGAGGGCTGGGAAAAGGCAGATGTGCCGTTGGGGGAAATGCCGAAGGTCGAATATGATTTTCGCTCGACGGTGAACGTGATACGTAAGGACGATGTCAATCAGTCTAATATCTATCTCGGGCATATCGGCGGGTTGCGGAGTGACCCCGACTACTTTGCCCTGATCCTGATGAACAGGATTCTCGGCGGCGGGTTTACAAGCAGGCTATTTAAGAACGTTCGGTCGCGCCAGGGCTTGGCGTATTCGGTGTTCGGCGTGTACTCGGCCAATTACACCTTTCCCGGCGAGTTCTACGTAGGTTGCCAGACCAAGTCGGAGAATACCGTCCACGCTATCCGTGCGATGATCGAAGAGGTCAGGAAGATGACCGAAAGCGAAGTGACCGATGAAGAGCTGGCGCTGGCGAAGGACAGCTACATGAATTCGTTTGTCTTCAACTTCGACACCAAGGGCGAGATAGTCAATCGCCTCATGGTGTACGAGTACTTCGGCTATCCTGCTGATTTCTTGCAGAGGACAAAGCAGAATATCGAGAAGGTGACAAAGGCCGACATCCTTCGCGTTGCGTCCAAGCACCTTAAGCCCGACAAGGTCCAGATTCTGGCCGTCGGCCGACCTGACGACTTCGACGAGCCGATGTCAGTCCTCGGCGACGTCCGTGAGATCGACATAACAATCCCGCCACCGACACAGTGAAGATGGTGCCGAGGGCTGTGCAAGAAGTCCCACATTGATGGTTGAGATTGCCACGCCCGCCTTCGGTGGGCTCGCAATGACGTGATCCGGCCACAACCTCGATCGCCGCAAACTGCGAATTCTCTCGCCAAATCCCCGCCGATCTGTTACAATACCGTTGAATGTGAGTAGACCAGGAGGTCCTTTTGGGAGCAACAGAGATGCGGAGCCGTATTGTGCGCTTGGCTGCTGTGGCGGTCTGGCTTTACACCATCAGTAACGGTATCACTGCGGAGCGATTGGTCCCCAGCCAATATCCGACAATCCAGGCCGCTGTAGATGCAGCCGTTGACGGCGATGAAGTCATAATCGCACCTGGCAGATACACGGGCGACGGCAACCGCGACATCGACTTCTCCGGCAAGGCCATGACTGTCAGAAGCGAAGGTGGACCAGAGAGCTGTATCATCGATTGTCAGGGATCGGAAGATGATCGCCACCGTGGCTTCTTATTTGAGAGCGGAGAGACCGCAAATTCGGTCCTGCAAGGCTTCACTATTACCGGCGGTTTCGTATACACTGGGGGTGGCGCGATATACTGTTACAGGAGTAGCCCGACTATTAGGGACTGTATAATAATCCGCAATACCGCCAGCGAAGGAGGTGGCATCGCTTGCCTTGATTCTGGCGTGACGGTCAACGAGTGCGTGATTACAGACAACTTGGCCACCACATCAGGAGGTGGCGTCGCCATTATTAAAGGATACGATACTGACAGGGCTGAGCTCGCCAATTGTATTGTCACTGGCAATCAGGCCAGTAGATACAGCGGAGGAGTCCATTGCGGAGGCAACGCTGCTTTGATGGGTTGCACTATCAGTGGGAACAGAACAGGTGAATATGGCTACGGGGGCGGCATCGGGTTTAACGCGTGCCATCCGCACTGTACCTTAAAGGAGAGCGTTGTCTGGGGAAACATGGCTTCTGGTGATGAGGAGATTATCTTGATTGATAACATATTGGGCGTTGGGCGCGTGAGAATACTCCACAGTGTGGTTGGAGACGATCCCAATGCCATCCAACTGTGGGGATTTGGTGCCGACTATCGTTCCTTCATTGAGGGCGAGTGGCTTTCACTCGATCCGCTTCTGGTTCGCCCAGGCTACTGGGATCCGAATGAAACGCCGGAATATGCCAACGATGATTTCTGGGTGGATGGCGACTATCATCTAGAATCCCAGGCTGGGCGGTGGGACCCACAAGGCCAAAGCTGGGTAAGAGACGAGGTTACGAGCCCCTGCATCGACGCGGGTGACCCAAGCAGTCCGCTCGGTCAGGAGCCGTTCCCGAACGGCGGTATCATTAATATTGGCGCCTACGGCGGTACGGCGGAGGCGAGTAAGTCCTACTTCGACGCTCCCGTTTGCGAGACTGTCGTTGCGGGTGACATAAACGGCGACTGCAGAGTAGATTTCGTTGATCTGGTATTGATGGGGCTTCATTGGTTGGAGCGTCACTATCGACAGCCGGAGGACTTGCTGACGTTACTGGAGCAGGCGATCGACAGTCTGGTCTGGAATATTGCCACGTATCAGTTGGTAAGTAGCTCCGGCGATTTCTGCCCGGTGCCGGGACTCGATGATCCCGAGGCGGTACCGTTCCTGGTCGATGTTTTGGAGAACGGTCCGGATCGCGAGGATCGCGAAGTGGCCAAGCCATTCGGGGATAGATATCCCCATGTAGCCAAGTCTTATGCGGCGCTTTGCCTGGGGAAGATAGGTGACCCACGAGGTCTCGATCCGCTGGTCGGCGCACTGGGGGATCAGGACTCCGAGGTCGTGTGGTACGCTGCCGTTGCACTGGGGTACATGGGCAGTCCGGACGCCGTGGATCCGCTAATACAGGCCCTGGAAGATGGTGGGCCCATATCTGCCGTGTACGCCCTGAGGGATCTGCGGGACATCCGTGCGATCAGATCGATCATAGAGTATGCCTCTGCACAAGGCCGGTTCGACTACCGCATGCATCGGTGCCTTGAGATCATTTCCCGGGCCCGATTCACTGTTAGGTACTTGCACTCCGATGGTGAGTACACGGTGATGGAGTTTCCGGAGTTGGGAAGCCTGCCGAGCGACAGGTTTTACGAGGAACTGTGGCGGCACTGGCTGAAGGTGGGAGGTGAGTTTGCCCGAAGCCAGTTCGAGCAGTACCACCCCAAGCTCCAGTTGCTAAAGCAGGAACGACCTGATGATACGGTTTCGCAGAACGCCGTAGCTTGGCAGATGATGCAAGGAGGAATTGCGACTCTGCCCTACATGATCGAGGAAATCAAGAACGGTGACGAGTCCTTGGTGGCGATGGTGTGGAAGCTTGTAGGCCCGAATGCATCACTTGAGGAAGATGCGACGGGTCAGGAGTGCCTTGAGTGGTGGGCGCAGAACAAGGATGAATGGCTTCTTTCTTTCGACGAGGAATAAGCCAGCCACCGGGCCAGTGAAGCTACTGTCACACCACCGGGGCTGGTGCCGCACTATTGATCCGCTGGCCAAGCGCGCTGGACGCTGAGCCCCTTGTTCGTTGACACGCCTGCGCACTCAGAATATAAAGAACGCCCAGAACGTGACGAGAGAAAAGTTGCGCTCACTTGATGTGAATGTGCGCGGGGCCGTTGCTTCGGAATCGCACGTTGTCGGTTATTCAAGGAGGTAGAATGGACACGCAGACCAGACGAGAGTTTCTAAGGCGAACGGGTATTGTGGCGGCTGTATCACTTCTGCCGACCTCTACAAACATCGGGCAGGTATCGGCTGCGGGGAAGAAGAGGCCGAACATCATCTTCATTTTGGCCGACGATCTTGGCTACGGCGACCTCGGCTGCTATGGGCAGAAAACGATCAAGACGCCGAACATAGATCGTATGGCGGCCGAGGGGATGCGCTTCACCGACCACTACGCGGGCAGCACCGTCTGCGCGCCATCCCGATGCGCGTTGATGACGGGCCAGCACACTGGGCACTGTTTGGTTCGCGGCAACGCCCGCGTGCCGCTACGGCCCTCCGATGTCACTGTCGCCGAGCTGCTCAAACAGGCTGGCTATGCGACAGGCATCATCGGCAAGTGGGGTCTGGGCGAACCGGGCAGTACGGGCATCCCCAACAGGCAGGGCTTCGACCATTGGTTCGGCTATCTCAATCAAAGACACGCCCACAATTACTATCCCGAATACCTGTGGCGCAACGATGAGAAGGTCGCGCTCAAGAATGTCGTCAAGCCGGTCAATCCGCCGGGCGGCGTTGCGACCAAACGCGTTGAGTATTCCCACGATTTGTTTGCCGAAGAGGCGTTGGCCTTCGTCGAGCGCAACAAAGAGACCCCTTTCTTCCTCTACTTAGCCTACACGATTCCGCATGCCAACAACGAGGCCCGCAACAAGGGCATGGAGGT
>CP070675.1:1192402-1196627 GCA_020352215.1 Phycisphaerales bacterium | reverse complement strand
ATATTCGTCAGATTGATCTCGTGTCGCTTGAAAACATCGAGCACATCGGCCAGGGCACCGGCCTTGTGGGCGGTGCTAAAAAGTATGGCGGTCTTGTCGTCTCCCGTTGGTTTGGAATCCTCCCGCCCTATAACCAGAAATCTGGTGATATTGTTGGCGATATCCTCGATATTCTCGCAGACTATACTCAGCCCGTACAATTCGGCCGCCACTACCGAGCCAATTGCTGCAGAACGAGTTTCCTCGGCAGCCATCTGCGCCGCCTTGGCGGTGGAGGCAACGGGAATGGTCTGAGTCTGCTTAAACGTGGCACTCAGCCAGTTCCGGCACTGGGCGAATACTTCCGGCTTAGAGTATATCTTCTCAACTTCCTCCAGCGAACAATTCGCCAGAAGACTATGGTGGATCGCCATTTGTACTTCGGCACAGATCTTCACATCCGAGTCTACCAACGCATCAAGCGTTTCTATGACGCCACCGCCCATAGTATTCTCTACCGGGGCAAGGCCCAAGTCGCAATGCCCTTTGCTGACTTCGTCGAAGATACTTGTGATATCCGCCAGCGGCTCATACTCGACGCTTTGGCCGAACTTTAGCATGGCAGCCGTATGGCTGAAGCTGCCGCCCGGGCCGAGATAGCCGATCCGCAACGGCTTCTCTAACACAAACGAGCCGCTCATTAGTTCACGCCAGATGGCCACAAGGCATCTATCCGGTAGCGGCCCCATATTGGCCGCCGCAATCTTGGCGAAAACCTCCTTCTCGCGGTCCGGGGAATACACGGGGCTGTCCGTCTTGCCCTTGAGCTTGCCTATCTCTATTACTACGCGCGCACGCTCATTGAGCAACTGAACGAGCTTGTGATCGACATCATCTATCTGTTTTCTTAGTTCTTCGAGAGACACTTATCCCAGAACGCCAATTGCCCAATACTGAAAGTGCAAACCTGCCGCCCAGGGCAGTCAGGTTTCCGGCTATTCTCACAAAAGCCGTTCTATTTACCAGAATTTGCCCCTTGCGTCAACGAATTTAAGCGTACAATAATACATTTTGGTTGTGGCCGTCCAATAACGATGAAAGAGCTGCTAAAATACACAATCTTCAGGACCAGTTGGGGATGTTTCGGGCTTCTTGGCACAGAATCATGTCTTTGCCGAACCTGTCTGCCCCTACCCGACCGCGAGAAAGCCCAGGCCCACCTGTTGAACAACCTCTCGCACCTGAAACGCAACGCAAGCCCGGCTGGATATGAGGAGTCCAAAGTTGGCCAGCAGGGGTACAGACTCCAACTCGACAAGAGCTTCTTTCAGCCTCTGCAAGAGGAAATAGCGGCGTATTTTGATGGGGTCCGCGTAGACTTCAGCCCGGAGATTCCCCTTGCACTATCCGGACTTACTCATTTTGCGAGGTCGGTCCTGGCCGCTTGTCGCAAGGTCAGCTTCGGCCAGACTACAAGCTATTCAGGGCTGGCCAAGACCCTGGGCCGACCCAGCGGTGCCCGGGCTGTCGGCAATACCCTGGCCAGAAACCCGCTTCCGCTGATTATCCCATGCCACAGGGTACTCCGCAGCGACGGCGGGATGGGCGGTTTCAGTGCTGCAGGCGGACCGAACGTCAAAAGGAAGATGCTCGAGCTTGAACAGCAGGCCCCCACAGTCTGATCTTCCGGACACGACACCCGCAGTTTGTGGTTAGCAGGCTACTTCTCGACTGGTACCAGCGACCGAAAATGTGCGAAAAAACTCCCACGAAATGTAAATAATACTTGACATATAGTAAGTTCTACTTTACATTGTGTACAGTTTGCTATACAATACGAGTGAGCACAGGTTAAGACCCGGAGAAGTAGCATGAATAGGACGCAAAAGGGGGCGTGGTTTACGCTGGGGGTTTCCATCTTGATTCTCGCCTTCGGAGCAGTAGTACTGCGGAGCATGTTTGCGCCCGGAGGCAGGACAGCAGGTGTGGGACTGGTCCGTGTCTGGATCTGGCTCATACTGGTCTTTCTGGCCGGTGGCGCTGCTCTCGTTCACTGGAAACGAAGACCTTCTGAGGTCGATCACGATGAGCGAGACCAGTCGATTAAGAAAAACGCGGTGTTAGTATCATTCGTCTCGCTGTGGGTCCTGCTGATTGCTGCCAGCATAATCCCATCGTTCGTTGCCGGAGATGAAGGCTCAATTCCGGTTTGCCTGCTGCCAATCATCAATATGGGCGTATTCCTTCTTGTCATGCTGGTTTACTCTGTGTCGGTGCTGGCTCAGTATAAGTGGGGGATAAAGGAGAAGAATCATGAATAAGGCACAAGAAGAGGCTTTGATTTGCGTGATTCTGATGCCGGCAGCCGCGTTAGTCTGCGGTGCCCTGGGTGTAGGGCTTGCCTACGTCAAAGCAGTTCCTTTGCCGAGACTAATGCTTGAGTTTACTCTCGTTTTTGCTCTTCTCGGATGCGCCTGGCTGATTCCGTTCCTTCTCAGAAGAACTCGCAAGAAGAAACGGGGAACAAGCTTCGATGAACGCGATGAAACGATCATCAAGAAAGCTGCTCTCACTGCATATGTGGTTCTTTGGCTGTACTTTGTTGCCGCTTGCGTAATTGCTTGGTGGATTGTTGGTCCGCACGGCTCTATCACAGTCAACGTGATGCCTTTAACACTTGCTGGAGGCCTTGCCATTTTTGGATTTGTGCACAATGTGGCTATCCTGGTCCAGTATGGCCGAGGAGGTAAAGGAGAAAAATCATGAATAAGGCACAGAAGAGAACTTGGCTTTGTCTTGTAATATCACTTGCAGGGATATCACTCGGGGCTGCGGCGGTTACACTCATCAAGATAATGCAGTTAAACATGGCGAATACTGACCACCATACGACCTTCAGATTATTGAGCCTACTGCTTACGATTCCGTTGATTTTGATTGTTATTATTGGGGCACGGTTTCCAAAGAAGATTTTCGATGAACGAGACAAGCTGATTGACCGCAAAGCTAATGCTGTCGGCATAGTGGGGGCTTTCGTATTTTTAGGCGCTGCAAGCTGGTTTTTGGGCGTTATTACAAAAATGGGCTCAATTAAGGTTGTGCAGATAACACTTTTGGTTTACCTGGCTGCTTTCGTGTGGTGCTTCATATCCTCTGCAGCGGGTCTGATTCAGTACGGCGGGGGAGGCAAAGATGGCAAGAAATGAGCTGAAGAACCAGATTCGCCGGCTGCGGTTTGATAACGGCGAGATGACTCAGCAACAGTTGGCCGACAGGGTGGGAGTGACTCGTCAGACGATCATTGCCATCGAAGCCGGCAAGTATGCGCCCTCGCTGCCTCTGGCGTTTCGCATAGCAAGGGCCTTCAACATGTCGATAGAACAGGTCTTTCAACTCGAAGATGGGGAGATTTGACCCGCGAAGGTCACGCCTTCTCGAATTCCTGCAGCAGGTTCAGTAGCTTGCGGTCGAGCTTGTGACCGTGGAAGTCCTCGTAATCCACGTCTTTGCGCCCCGAATCCAGGATACCGAATGAGCCCCGGAAATTCCACAACGCCAGGCCGATGCCGTGGCCGGTGAGAATCTCCAGTACATCGCGCAGCCAGGCCAGGGTCACCTTGTGCGGCGTCCGGTTGTATGTCCCACCCTCGCCGCAGTGCACTCCGACGCCCTTTTTCGCAAGGTCCGCCCACTTGGCGTAGTGCTGCTCCAATCGTTTGCGGTCCCACCCGTGGCCGGGCCACGCGGGCTCCGGGTAATTCCTGCTGTTGACCCAGGAGGCGCCGTAGTGACTGATGAACATCGGTTGATATGCGCGAGTGCTCTGAGCAATGCCGAGGTCGGCCAGTTCGGGCGCCGGCTCGTTGCCCCAGCTCATGCCGTCGGCGACGACAGGCCGGTCAGGGCTGATCTCGCGGATTGCTGCGACGGCGGTTCGAACTACCCGCTCATGGTCTGCCCGGCTCATCTGATCTCCGACACTGGGAGGCTCATTGATGAGATCGAAGCTGAGTTTGTCCCTCGATACACCTCTATATCGCTTGGCTAACGTCTGCCAGTGGAAACAAAACGCCTTGAGCGGCTCCGCATCTTTCCAGAGGTTATGCGGCTCCTTGAATTCCCTATTCACCGAATAACCGGGGCCGCGGTGAAAGTTCACGCTGATGTGCAGGCCGTATTTGTCGCCCAACTCAACTGCGCGGTCAAGCTTTTCCAGCATCGGCTCATGAATCTTGTAATCGTCGCC
>CP070675.1:1188075-1192302 GCA_020352215.1 Phycisphaerales bacterium | reverse complement strand
TCAGCCTCCGGAATACAACCGAGTTGGATGAAAGAAAGTCTCATCAAGAATGGACCAGGAACGGGGGGCGGGTCAAGTACAGTCCACTTCTCATGGGTGCTGGATCATGTTGGAGGTCGATATGACAAAGGGAACCGTTAGATTTCTCTTTTGCATGCTGTTTTCAAATCCCTGCTTGGCTTTTGGCTGGTCGGACTTCCTTTTTGTCGCATCAACTGAAGGATTTCGACACGAAGGACAAATCGTGCCTATTCAACCAGAACGAGGCGAACAGGAGGACCGCCTATTGAGTCGAAGGGGGCATCTACACTATGCTGAGCTCTACCTCTGTCGGGGCAAACTGGAGAATAACGGACATGCCGACTAAGCTCTCTTTGCTGTTCCTGCTGACCTTTGGTAGCCTTGTATCTGCCGGCTCCCAGGAGCAGAAACTCGCCCGGTGGCTCAAGAAGTACCCGGACGCCGATGCCAATGCCGACGGGCGGCTGACCATCGAGGAGGCCAGGGCATATCGCCAGAAACTGCGGAGCCGAACAGCTTCAGATCGCCCTGCCACTCAGCGGGGCGCGCCAAGTGAGTTCGAGGTTGATCCGGGATGGGAATGTGATCGGTTCCCCGAAACGGCGGTCTGCTATCGCTCACCGGAGGAGATCAAAGCGATATATGCACGGACCTTGAGAAACAATCAAAACCCAGTTACCTCCTATCAGAAACCGGCAAATGGTGCGCTGCGAATCGTCGGCACCGGCCACAGCTTCATGCGTCCCGGCTACAATACCTTCCCCATCATCTGTCGCGCCGCTGGATTCGAACAGCCTTTGCTGACCCATACCGGAGGCGGCATTACCGGCAGCGCACGCTACAAATGGGAACAGGAGAACGGCATATTCCAATTCGATGGCAACCCGGCCCCCAAACTGCTGGCGTCAATCTCCAATGCAGAGTGGGATGCAATGATGTGGGGCCCTTACTTCAACGACCGCCCGGTCTACTACGCATGCTGGATCGACTTCTGCCTGAGATACAACCCGCACATGAAGTTCTTCCTTTCGGATGCTTGGCCGCAATTGGGTCAACTTGACAAGATGCCGGTGTCCGAGAGCACGCTCAACGCGGCAACCTTCGTTCGTCTCGGCAAGGAGAGAAATGCACGCACCGCGGAACTGATCGGGGTGCTCAACAAGAAGTATCCAGGCAAGGTTTTTGTCATGCCAACATCCGACGCCATGGTCCTCGCGACCCAGCACTATTACCGTGGCGGACTCCCGGGCGTCGAGGGCATCAACAGAGTAGTTGGCAAGAAGGAACGCTCGTTGTGGCGCGACCGTCTCGGCCACCTCGGCCCAGGATTCGATCGCCTCGAGGGGTATGTATTCTACGCCACGATCTACGCTCGCTCGCCCGAACTCATCGACGGTGATATTTCGTTTGGCGAATCCTCGGATTTTCCTGGAAAAGAGCTTGACCGCATCTTCAGGAAGATCGCATGGCGGGCGGTCGTGGGCAATCCCCTCTCCGGTGTCACCGACAAGAACCACAATGGTATAGGAGACCGTATCGAACGAGCGAGTCATCGGTCAGGATCACGGCTTTTCAGCCAAAATACCCCTAGCGAAGATGAAAGAGTGCCGCGAGATGACAACGCCATCGCCGATGTCGCAGCCGGTCGCGTCGAAACGGCGCGGGCTTCCTGGTGGGGCTTCGATCCGTCCGATGCAACAAAATCTATGCAGTCTGCGATGGGCAGTCGCGCTCAACGCATCATCGTCGAGAACATGGGCTGCCCCTGGATCGTCACGACCATCGAGCTTCCGAGTGACAAGGAAATCATCTTTGAGCCAGGCGTTGTTGTGGAGGCCAAACGCGGCGAGTTTCGTGGCAAAGGTGACTGCCTGTTTCAGGCCAGAGGGCGCAAGGACCTCACGATTCGTGGGACACGCGCTACGTTCCGAATGCGCAAGAGCGATTATCACAAGCCGCCGTATGAATTGGCGGAATGGCGCCACGCCTTGTCGATCCGCGGTTGTGAGAACGTGATGATCGAAGGCCTTACACTCTCTGCGAGTGGCGGCGATGGCATCTATCTCGGCGTAGGGTCAAACGGCGCAACGAATCGAAACGTGGCAATTCGCAAAGTCGTTTGCGACGGGAACAACCGCCAGGGAATCAGCGTCATCACGGCCGAGAATCTGCTGATCGAAAATTGTGTCTTTCGCAATACGCAAGGGACGGCGCCGCAATCGGGAATCGACTTTGAGCCGAATCATTCTCAAGAGCGGCTAGTTAATTGTGTATTGCGGAATTGCCGCAGCGAAAACAACGCTGGCCACGCATACCACATCTACCTCGGACACATGAACGAGCAATCGCCCCCTATATCGATTCGGTTCGAGAACTGCACGTCCAAGGGTTGTCAGCGCTACTCAACTTACGTCGGCGTTGCCAACCGTGAGGGCAGGCGCACCGTTCGCGGAAAGATCGAGTATGTGGGCTGCCGCTTCGAGGCAGACGCTCGCGCCGGTGTCTACATACGCGGAAATGAGGCCGACGGCTGCCGGGTGCGTTTCGAGGGCTGCGAGGTCATCCGCCGCGATGAAAAGGTGACTCGCCTCGCACCGATAACGATCGAGGCTCCGCAAAGGCTTGATCTCGACGTCGGTAACATTGAGATCAGCGACTGTATCATTCAAGACACTTTATCTCGCCCACCGCTCGCACTCATCGCCTCGCCCATCGCAAGACTGCGGAACTTGACCGGTTCCCTTACGGTCCAATCGCCGGATGGAGAGCATTTCTACACGCTGGACGCGGCACAACTGGATGAGTGGTTCCCCTCGCAAGGGCTCGCTGCCCGGATCCCAAGGATGGCCTTCGACTGGAAGAGGACAGAGTTGAATGATACTGACGTCTCTGACGCAGACAGAGATACGACCTTTCGCCTTCGTGGAGAAGCTGGGTTGCTCGTCTGGGGCAAAGCTGATCGCCCGATCAAGTTAGTTGCAAGAGTAGAGCCGGTGGGGCGTCACACGCCGTCGACGGGCGTCATGAACTTGACCACAGCGGGCGGAGAGACGACGGAGCTCACCCCGAAAGTTGAAGACGAGCAACTCGTGTACCATGTAACGCCACGGAAAACGGGGCCTCATCGGTTAGACTGGCAAGGCGACTCGAATACGACGATCCGGCTCGTTCGGTGGTCGGCGCCGGTTGCCATCCTCGGCGAGCCGTTAGGGGTGAATCTGATTCGGCCAGCGGGGACGCTGTACTTCCTCATTCCAGCCGGCGTGAAGCGCTTCGCCCTTCAGATCGAGGGACAAGGCACAGCCGAAACTGTTAAGGCAATTATCCGCGACGCTTCCAGTCGTATTGTCGATCAACAAGACAACATCACCACACCGCACCTATTTGTCCTCGAACGGGACGCGGCTGCCGCGGCGGAGATCTGGTCAGTCACATTTGATCGAGCCAGCCAGGGAGTCCTGGAAGATGTGTCCATTCAAACGCTCGGTGTACCGCCCATTTTCGGTGCGACGCCGAGCGAAGTGTTTGTACCTTCGTTGCCGCGATGAAGGCGCAGGTTTCGGGGTGGGGTGAGTCTTTCGCAGGACACGCAGAGTGAATTGGAGACCGCAAACGACCTCAGATCGAGGGCATGACAGCATGAGGAGTGTTTAGCCAAGGGGTCGACAGGGTTGAATGACTTGACTTCGTGCACCCGATCTGGTCATGCTCATTGAATCCTCTATGAAGCCAGGCCGGTCAAGCGTAAGATCTGATTTGACTGGTTCAATAGCTACATTCCTGATATAACTATAGGATGAAAACGCCTATTCTCTCATCAACATGTCTTTTCGTTACAGCTCTCCTAAGTGCCTTCACATCTCTCTCTTTTGGTGGCGAAGGCCCAATCGAAACTCATCTGCAAAAGGTCCTAGATGAAGGAATACGCAAGTACGAGGCAAGAGGTGTCTCAGCAGCGGTCATCTTTCCCGACGGTAAGGTCTGGACAGGTACCAGCGGGATATCTCATGGAACCGTTCCAATAGAGCCGGATATGCTTTTCGCAATTGGTAGCATTACGAAGACCTTCGTGGCTGCACTTACGTTGCAGCTTGTGGAAGAAGGAATACTCTCGCTGGATGATCCCCTGTCAAAATGGCTCCCAGCTTATCCTCACGTGGATAGCACTGCTACCCTGCGTCAACTGCTCAATCATACGAGCGGTAT
>CP070675.1:1183732-1187975 GCA_020352215.1 Phycisphaerales bacterium | reverse complement strand
TGTAGCAGAGGAAAAGGGCTGCAAGCGTCAGAACTCACAGCCCTTCTGAAGTTATGTCCTGTAGATGTTCTTACAGTGTTCTGCGTCTTCTTAGCCAGCCGACAAGGCTTGCGCCGATGCCGCCAAGTAGGACAGCGCCCGGCGCAGGGATAACTCTGAACTGGACGTCATCAATTGCAAAGGCGTCGTTAGGATAGGCCGTACTCGGTCCGATCTGGATCCATGCAATGTCCGCGCTGGGCCGCGTGAAGCCTACGTAGAGTCCAGGGAGCGGGACAGTGCCCGGCGGAGGGAAAATACCTCCGCTGTATCCCGGCGGCAATGTCTCAGCGGCCAAGACCGTGAAGGATTCCAGAAGTATGCCTCCTGTATCATAGGCGTAAATGGTGTAGTCTCCTAACGGGGCAGTATCGGAAAAGAATGCCTGCACATCAGAGACCAGAGAATCGAAGGTCAGGGTGATACCTGCAACCGTCGGGGCCGGAGCCCCACCCGTTGTACTACCAGTCAACACAGCACTTCCTGAACTGCATCCATAACCATACAACCAACTATAGTTGTCAATCATCGGAGTGCCGCCATCGTCTTGTCCAAAGGTAATCCCAGCGTATTGAGTTGAGATTAGAGTACCTTCTGCAAAGCCCTCGAAATCAATAGGCACTCCCGTCATAACAGGAGTATACGATTTTATGGGGGCAGCCCATGACGTTCCAACAACACATAGCACCGCACAGCAGATAATAAAAGCAACTCTATATTTCATCTTTGCCCACCTCACAATTCTTAGGAAACCCGGCTGTCTTTGTAAGATCCGTGATCTTCCATCCCTATCTCGCGATATGTTTGGTTGTACCAGGCAGCCCTATCAAATTCTTGTTACGGCTAACTTACTGATTTCACTGCATCTCATCTCCTCCACGAAACAGACGTCGTTTGAAAGCAAGCCCTGATGCACTGTTAAGCGCTCTGGCAGCACGGCCGCACAAGCAAACCACCCTTGGTTGCACCTTGGCCGCTCCTCCATGATCTCTAACAGTCATGCAGTGTACAACATCTCGCGCAAAATGTCAACAGAAGGTCGGACAGGAACGGCATTCTTCTGTAGTTGCGTGCCGTTTGCCGCACTGTGTCGTAGCTTGTGAGTGCGGTTTCTGTCGCACAAATAGGGGTGTGCTGGCAGAAGTCTGCAGATTCTACTCCGGGTACTTTTTGTCGCCAATCAACCGCGCTGGCAAAGCCCGCCGCGCCGTTTGTCATCGATTCAACCAGGCACTGGGTGGCCGAGGATGTCAGATCCGTCTCCGTCCTCGGACAGGATGGTGCAGTTGATTGGGAAATGACCGACGCCGGATTGCGGATCACCCCACCTGCCGAGTTGAGCGGTGAGTTTGTCTGGGTATTGAAGGTTCGGTGCGACAGCGAATTGAAACGCAGCCAACAATTCTAAGGCATTCTAACAAAACCCGGGCTGTTATTCCGAGCGAAGCCGAGGAATCTGCTCAAGCAGCTTCGCGAAGCGATTCCTCATCTTGAAGCCAGGTTCTGTTAGAGCCCCTAAATCACTGGAAGCGCACGACAAGAGCTTCTGCTTGCCATCTCATAACCCTTTTTCTGCAAAGAAGTTCGGGTACATTTAGCCCCTTTAGGAAATTGGGTTTGATTGGGTTTGTTTTGCATAAAGGATTAGATTTCCCAGACGAGCCGGGCCTCGCTATCGATTTCTCCTTCGGCAGAGCCCACGTTCAGCGCAGCCGAATGGGCTCAGGAGAGCCTTTTTTGTCGTGAATTCTGTGTTCTGCCCTTTTCTTCTTTTGGCATTTTTTGCAGATTCGCTCATCTTTTGCATCAACATTGCCCCATTCAGAAACGCCGTTATGAATAGAAGGGGTTGGAGTAGGCGCTAGTGGCGCCATGGGTGTTTTCGTGTCGGCCAGTGTTCTTGCTGAATGGGCGTGGTTTGGTGTGGGCAACAGGGCTAATACGGAACAGCAACTTTGAGTGAGCGAGCCTTTGAATTGACTCCGCCGAGGGGCGGTGGTTTTCCAATATTGATTATCTGGTGGAGACTGAGCTTCATGCGTGAGTAATTTGATAGGGCCGTGTGGCGTAGATTCTAAAAGGTGACACTGTCCCTAGTCTTCCGTGGGTGAACGTCAAGATGTATGCGCACGCATTGAATCAAGGCGGAAAGGGTGCTCGAAGTCCTCCAGGCTCGTGGTCAGATCTTGGCGGCCGCCTGGCCGATATCAAAAGCTACAACAATGAGGGTGATGCCTACGCGTGAAAGGAGACGATAAAATGAATAAGATAACATGGATTACTTTCTGCCTACTTTATCCAGCCGTGGCGGTTTCACCGACACATGCCGTTACATTTGCAACCGGATGCGTGCGCGATTACATTCCGAACGGATGCCCCGGTCCGGATCTGCCCGCAACCATTCCTGAAGGTGCCAACTTCAGATTCTGGTACGAATTCGCCGGCCATACTCGTTTCTCTGCCTGGGCCAATGGCGACGTATGGGGCTCGGATTTCCGCGACGCAGGCAATGGAGATCTCGAACCACAGGGAGGAAGCGATGTGCCTCACGTTTATCTGTACGCTGGCCACGGCATTTGTCAAAACCCACCGAACGCGACAAGCCCGGACTTTATTGCCGTGTGCGGCAATTTTGGCACGCCGAACAACACTGTAATCGGTGATAGCAGCCGCTGGGGCAACGGCGGCGGAGTCCTGCGTTTTGCCTTTATTGATGCGAGCTGCCCGATGGACCTGGTCTCGATCGCAAACCAGTGGTTTCCGGCGTTTCAGGGTCTCCACATGGCAGTGGGCCACTCGGGCACCAGCGCTCAGGATGCGCTGGATAGTAGCGTGCGCGGCACGCTATTGGGCGCTTACACGTCTGGCTCTTGGTTTCTTCCCAACATGAGCGTCGGAGACGCCTGGATGATGGTGGGGATCAGTGACGTTCAAGACGGCTGTTGTGCAGTGGCCATTGCGGCGGGGAACAGTCGCAATGACGCGATCAACCGCCGTCAGAACGAACGCGTGACGGACAACTGGTCCGATCCTGTGCCCTACTGGTTCGCTTGGCGCTGGATATGTCGCTAACCCAAGTTCACTGTAAGAAGGAGATCTAGCATGAAGGCGATCGCAAACTCAGCAGTCGTTATTTGTCTGGTCGCTCTTGCAGGTGGATGCGCAGATTTGGTGCGTCCACCCGCGGTGGCAGACTACTCCGACAAGGCCGAGTCGGAGCAAATGCGTCGCTTGGCGGTCAAGCAGATGCGACTGAAGCTCGACAATATCCAACGCGAAGGATCCGAGTACAACTTTCTCGCGGTCAAGTCAGACGATGTCCTGATCAGCCGCCGCTTGGACAGCCGAACGTACTTCGTCCAAGACCAACGCTACGGTCCTGGTAAAGAGGCCGATGTCTTTCGAGGCGGCGACAAGGAACTCAAGAAGGCCTGCTACGAACTCCTGGCCCGCCTAGGTGTCCCGGCAAGTGAGGTGCGAGACGTGGACGTGCTCCATGAGACCACCCAAGTCGCCTCAGTTGACCCGAAGTCCGGAGAGGTTATCCGAGAGAAACCGCAGCGGGGCTGCAAGTTCGCGAGATGCTCCCGTCACATTGAAGGGATTCCTGTGTTCTCCTCTAACCTCACCCTGGCTTTGACGGAGAAGAAGACCATCGGATTCATGGAACTTCATTGGCCTGTGATACCTCAGGCAACCATCAAGGAGGCTCATCGCCTGCAATACAAGCTAAAACACGGATGGAAGCCACCGGAGCAGAAAGGCGTTAAGGTGGAATCGGCCGACGCTGGCATTATCCATTCCGCTGCAGCTGGCTTGCTTCTGGACATCTATCCTGCCATCAGAGTAGTCTACGCGCCGCAAACGGAAGCGATAGGGCGCAAGCTGGTCCTGCACTTTGATCGGCACGGTAATCCCGTACCGATGCCGCGGGACTTACATCTACCGAGGCAGCTTCCGGAGAAACGCAGACAGAAACAATAATTTCCCCCCGCCCGACCGAATCCACGGAGCCTGAGTTCCGTGGATTCGGGAAAATTCGGGACGTCACGGTTGTTCAGAACGCTGATGTTGTTCCTTTATCTCACAACCAGCCACTTCAGCGCCATCGCCGTGTAGAATCCGGCTGGCACGATCCCGGATTACGCCCATGCGGCGCCAACCTGTGAGCAGTTCAAACGTCGAACGGGATTCGCTTGTTTTC
>CP070675.1:1179356-1183632 GCA_020352215.1 Phycisphaerales bacterium | reverse complement strand
TGTAATCGAGGCCATGTGAGATATTTCTTGGTCGCAACGCGGGACGGATCTTAGCTTTTTTGTGGGGCGTCCTGGTCGAGGGCGGAGCGGATGATTTGTGCGCGGAGCGCATCTCTGTGAGTGGGATCAAGCGTTGTTCCGTGATTTAGCTGCAGATGCGCCGGCAGGGTTAGCATGAACAGCCGGTTTATGGTCCCAATTGACAGGGCCTTGTCTGTGCCCGTACCGCAGAGGGCGCACAGCTTCTTTATTGCCGGAGTTGAAGCGCCCATGCGCTGGTGCATATTGATGCCAAGGCGCAGGTGGCTCAGCAGAAACAGCGCCTCATGCGAGCTTATCAGATGGGCGCCCTGCAGCAGTGCCATCGCGCGAGAGATCTTGTCGTCGAGTGTGTCGACCTGCTTTGTCAGCAGATGTTCCCTTGCAGCTTTTTCGTATTCGACTATTTCAGGAATGACTGTGTTTTCAAATTGCGAGACGATCGCCTGCTCTGAAACCCCAAGCGTCACTTGGTTGGATATCTGGTACAGATCGCTCGCAGCCTCGGTTCCTTCGCCGAACAGCCCCCGCACTGCCAGGCTCATATCCTTTGCGGCGTTGAAAAACTTCTCTATTTGGCCTGTTATCTTCAGTGCAGGCAGATGCAGCATTACCGAGACCCTTATACCCGTGCCTAAATTCGTAGGGCAGGCTGTAAGGTGTCCGTAGCGAGGGCTGAAGGCATATTCGACCTTCTGCTCGACCATGTCATCGATGTGGTCGATCTGCTCGGCACATTGCGATAGCTGAAAGCCTGTTTTCAAGACCTGCAGTCGCAGATGGTCTTCCTCGTTGATCATGGCAGTGAAGAATTCCCCTCTGGCGATGACAACGCCCCGGGGACCTTTAGCATGGGCGTGGTGACGGCTGATGAGATGCCGCTCAACGAGAAAATCTCTATTAAGATCAGAGGCCTTGTCTACGCTGATGTAGAAGACCTTGTCCCCAAGTTCGAGTGATAGCAGGACATCCTTGAGCTTATTGAGTATCTCCGCTTTTTCGGCCGGAGAGCAACGGCTGAGGAACTTGTAGCCGGCGAGATTCCTGGCAAGTCGAATGCGGGAAGATATAACGATATCGGCCAGTGGCCCGGAGCCGCTGAACCATTCGTTGATATCATGGCTCATATCGGTGAGCTTCATGGTCGGTCCTCAATGCCGGTATCTAGTTGACTTATCTTATCACGCAACTGTGCCGCGAGTTCATAGTTCTCCTTTTGGATGGCGACTTCCAGTTGCCGGCGCAAATTCAGGGATTCCAACTGCTTCCTTGTTTTCTTTGGGGTCTTCGAGGGGACCTTGCCGCAGTGTGCAGTCTTGCCGTCGTGGGCCTTCTCAATCAAGGGAAGAAGTGATTTCTCAAAGACCTCGTAGTCACACGGGCAGCCTAGCGCACCTTCTTTGCGGAGTTGGCCAAGTGTGAAACCACAGTTCGGGCACACTTTGTCCTGTTCTGAGGGACCAAACAGCTCATCGTCCGTCGGTTGGACGGCGAGGAGGCTGCTGAGCAATTCATTCATCGAGATCTGACTTTGGGAAGCGATGCCCTGCTCGGCAGCGCAATGCTCACAGATATGCATCTCGCTGCGCACGCCATCGCTGATCTCCGTTAGGTGAATGGTAGCTGTTCTTTTGTTACAGATCTGACACTGCATAAGCAACCTGACGCTAAACGCTCGATGCGCCGTTTCTGTCCTCCCAGAGGGGATGTGCATCGGGCTTCACTGTTCACGATTATACCAGTACGCTGCTCTAAATATCGTCAAATTTGACTGGCCCCTGCAAGTTATTTGTCGGCTTCACATTCGGAGTCTCGGCCAGCCCCGACTGGATCTGTCCATTCTCGCCGAACCGGCCACTGCCCTTGGTGAATCTTGCCGAACAGTTTGGTTCTTCTACGACCGTAATGTGTTCCAGCCCCAGGCCCCCTGGCAGCTCAAGCTCAAGCTTCTCGTAGACATACTTGGCAACGTTCTCAGCCGAGGGGTTGTGCCGGCGAAAATAGTCAATTGTGTTCAGCGGCTTATTCTCGAACTGAGCCACGATATTATCGATTGCCGACTTGAGTCGCTCAAAATCCATCACCAGGCCCGCATCATTGAGCCTTTCGCTGCTGACCTCCGCCAAGACCCGCCAGTTGTGATCGTGGGCGTCTTCTGTTGATCCGTCCGACAGGACCAACTGGTGCGAAGCTCGAAATTCCGTTTCAACACTAACTGCAAACATGTGGCTCGTTAATAGAAGCTTGATAGTCTGGAGCGTCCGGTATTCCCGTTAATGCTGTTTCCGCATAAACCGGTCGCGCAGGCGCATATGAACGTTCTCGGGAATCAGGTTCGAAAGATCGCCGCCCAGCGACGCCACCTCGCGAATGAGAGTCGAGCTCGTGAAGCCATACTGCTCGCTGGTCATAATGAATACCGTCTCTACCCCTGCGACAGCACGGTTGGTCATGGCAAGCTGGAACTCATACTGAACATCGGTAAGGCTGCGCAAGCCCCGCAGTATGACATCGGCCCTTCTCTCACTGGCATATTCTACTGTCAGACCGTCAAAACTCTCGACCGACACGCCCGGCATGTCCGTTATCAACTCTGCTATCATCTCGACCCGTTCCTGGGGCTTAAAGAGCTGGTTTTTTACTGGACTTCGCCCAACTGCAATAATCAGCTCATCAAAGAGCTTAATTCCGCGGTTGATGACGTCCAAATGCCCATTTGTGATCGGATCGAACGAACCGGGAAATATTGCCCTAATGGACCTTTTCTTCATCAATATGACCTTCCTTTCGGCGAAGAACGATCTCGCATTATACTGCCAGCGGCTGAGGAAATCAAGGGCAGCATGAGGTTCGCTGCGGCAGCCGTCCACAGCCAAACTGGATTTCTGTGCAGAGCCGGACCATAACAATGTACTAGCCTGGGCGCTCCCGGCCGTGCCCATCTTTACATGCGGCATCGACTTCACTACTTGAGCCATTGGTCGAGCCAAGCGAGGACCGTCTCGTGCCAGAGGATGGAGTTGTTCGGCTTGAGAACCCAGTGGCTCTCATCAGGGAAGTACAGCAGCTTGCTTGGGACGCCGAGTCGCTGCAGAGCGTTGAAGGTTCCCAGACCTTGTGTGTCGGCCACGCGGAAATCCTGTGCGCCGTGGACAACCAGCATCGGAGTCTGCCAATTCTTAACGAAGTTGACCGGGTTGTGCTTCTCGTAGCCTGAGGGATTGTCCCACGGCGTACCCAAATGGTCCCACTCGGGGAACCAGAGTTCCTCGGTGTCGAAGTAGGCCATCCGCTCATCAATGTTTCCATCGTGATTGACGAGGCACCGGAACCGGTCCGGCCAGTTGCCTGCAATCCAGTTTATCATGTAGCCGCCAAAAGATGCGCCGAGCGCACCGACCCTCTCGGCATCCATCCATGGGTAGCGCTTCAGAGCAGCGGCCAGACCTTTCTTGAGGTCTTCGAGGGGTTTGCCGCCCCAGTCACCCCGGATGGAATCGCAGAAGGCCTGCCCGTATCCTATGGAGCCGTGAAAGTCCACCATCACGGCGGCGTAACCGGCGCCGGCGTAGGCTTGGGGATTCCAACGGTAGTGGAAGCTGTTGCCAAATGATCCCTGGGGACCTCCGTGAATCAGAAAGGCCACCGGATACTTGTTGTCCGGATTGAAGTCTATCGGCTTTACTACGTAACAGTAGACAGTTTCATCGTTCCATCCCTCGAACGTGAACTGCTCGAACCGGCCCGTACGAGCGGCGGCGAGTTTCGTTGCATTGATTTCGGTTATCGCCCGTAGATCGGCCCCATCTGGATTCACAGAATGGATTTCAGTGGGACCGCCAAGACTGCTGTGGCCGAAGACGACCCGGTCGCCTGCCACAGCAGGAGAGCTTACAGAGCCAGCCTCGACGACGGTGCGCACCTGGCCCGTTTCCACAGATACCGCAAACAGGGACTTCTGGCCGAGATTGCGGGCCGTTGCGTAAATCGTCTCGCCGTCCGCGGACCAGCACAATGATGAGGGGCTGCGGTCCCAATTCTCGGTCAGGATGCGTGCTTTGCCTCTGGGCCAGGGCCGTAGGACGATCCTGAAACGATCGGACTCATAACCCGGTCGAGCCATAGCCAGATAGGCAAGCGTCTCGCCGTCGGGCGAGAAGACCGGGTGGGTGTCCCATGCCCGGTTTCTGTCGGTCAGACACCTTGGTGGTTTTGAGCCGTCAACAGGCACCAGATA
>CP070675.1:1174941-1179256 GCA_020352215.1 Phycisphaerales bacterium | reverse complement strand
TCAAGGCCTAGCAGAAAGGGGCAGTGGGAGTATTACTTCTTCGTGGATCTTCTGGGACATTGGACTGAGCCACGGGTCAAGGAGGGATTGGAAGAGACCCGCAAGCATTGTTTGCAGCTTTCGATATTGGGCAGTTTCCCCAGATCTGTAAAATTGCTCTGATCGAGTTCACGGCTCTGCTTTCGTCCTCTGCCGGCGAACAGACTGGCATGGCAGTGGATTCCGAGCTACCGTCAGGAGAGTATTATGAGAAAAGCGTTTGTTGCCGGTAACTGGAAGATGAACACGGACAGCCACACAGGTGTAGCCTTGGCCAAAGCTGTTGCTTCCGGGTCTTCGCAAGTCGCGGGCCACAGCGTTACCGTAGCAGTCTGCCCACCTTTCGTCTACCTGCAGTCTGTGGCTGCGGCGGTGAGCGCATCGCACGTGGCAGTTGGCGCTCAGGACCTGTATTTCGAGCCCAAAGGAGCCTTCACCGGCGAGATAAGCCCGTCAATGTTGAAAGACATTGGCTGTACATACGTTCTTTGCGGGCATTCGGAACGCCGACACGTGATTGGCGAGACCGACGAGTTGATATGCAAGAAGGTTTCCGCTGCGATTAGCGGCGGCCTTTTGCCGATACTATGTGTGGGCGAGTTGCTCGAGGAGCGCGACGCCTCGCAGACAGAAGCTGTCGTGAGCCGGCAGCTCAAAAACGGTCTGGCCGGCCTAAGCGTTGAGAAGGTCTCAGCGGCAACGATAGCGTACGAGCCGGTCTGGGCCATAGGCACGGGTCGAACGGCAACCCGCCAACAGGCCCAGGAAGTGCACGATTTTGTTCGGAAATTGTTGCAGCAGATGTATGGGGACGAACTTGCTGAGGAAATCCGGATCCTCTACGGCGGGTCGGTAAAACCCGGAAACTCGGCCGAGCTAATGGCCGAGCCAGACATAGATGGTCTGCTCGTAGGGGGCGCGAGTTTGAAGGCGGACGATTTTCTTGCGATTATTGACTCGGCGGCGTGAGGACGAATCAATGAATGTGAACCGATCTGGATGCTGTTCTTTGGACGAGCAGCTTTAGCTTTGGACTACTATTATTAGGGACACGGATATGATTGTCTTACCGTTTTTGGCAGCAGGTTTCATTATGAAGTCCGTCGCTGTCCTCTTCGTTGTATGCTCGTTGGCGTTGATTCTGATTGTTCTAATGCAGAAGGGCAGAGGAGGTGGTCTAAGCGCCGCGTTTGGGGGAGGGGCAGCGAGTGGCCTGTTGGGATCGAAGACCGGTGACTTCCTGACCTGGGTTACAATCGTGCTGGTAGGGTTATTTCTGAGTCTTGCTGTAGTGATGGCCAGGTTCTATAAGCCCACTATCAGCGATTTTGGCACGGCCGGCGCGGGGCAGCAAGGACAGCCTGTTCAGGCTGAGGGGGAGCCGGGCGTGGATCAGCCGTTCCAGGCCGATGACTTTCGTGAAGCAGTCCAAGACACGAACGTAACTCCGGATTTCATGGACAGCAATACCGCCGCCGATGCAAATGCACCGGGTGGCTAAGGGAGGTCTTCCTTGATGTCGGATGCTGGATATCGTCCAGCTGACTTTGATCGGCTTGATGTGCGATTCTGAACTACTTGCTTGCATCGCTTTTGAGCGGTCCGGCACCCTCCAAACTTGACTTGAGAGTATGGCACTATGATAAATAGCATGACTGGTTATGGCGAAGCAGAGGGTGAGGTCGGGGGGATCAGTTATGTCGCTGAGATCAAGGCCGTTAACAACCGCTATCTGAGGACTATTATCAAGTTACCGGATCTTGTCGCTTTCTTGGAAGAAGACATTGAAAGACTACTTCGCCAAAACTTGTCGCGCGGCACAGTAAACTACGTGCTTCGGCTCAAAGGAGCCTCAGCCAGCGCGCTCTTTGACATAGACGAGACAGCATTGCAGATGGTTATGCAGAGGCTGGACCGGCTCAGGACTTCTGTCGGGGCCGACGGGACTATTGACATCGGGAGCCTTTTGAACTTGCCCGGTATCATCCGGCCGACGTTGCCGGATGAAGAAGCGGCTGGGCAAATCAAGGCTGTGGTTCTGAACATTACCCGGGGGGCGATAGATAAGCTCAAACAGATGCGTGCGGCCGAAGGAAGCTCGCTCGAAGCCGACTTGAATAGTCATTGCCGAGCCATAAGTGAAGACCTTGAGCGGATACGTGCTCGCAGTGCAGCGGTTCTCCACGAATACGCCGCCAGACTCAAGAAGAGGGTCGCTGGATTGTTGGCAGAAGCGAAGCTTAAGCTGGATGAAGAAACGCTTGCCCGTGAAGTCGCGATTCTGGCCGACCGATCAGATATTTCGGAGGAGATAGCACGCCTGGACTCGCATCTGGAACAGTTCGCCCAGAGCTGCCAGTCAAATGAGCAAGCAGGGCGTAGGTTGGACTTCATCAGCCAGGAAATGCTGCGTGAGGCAAATACTGTTGCCAGCAAAGCATCCGATACTGAGATCATCCGTTGCGTGGTCGACATGAAGTGCAGAATAGACCGGATCAAAGAGCAAGTTCAGAACATAGAGTGACATAACCCCGTGCAAGAATACGAACGCCAAGACAGCAAGACAGAGGATCGGGGAACAGAATCGTTAATTGTCTAGCAACATCGGTTGAATCGTCTTGTGTCCTGATCTTTGGCAGATGTTTGTTGTCGAGGGCACGGCATATTCTGCAGTTCGTTGCGAGGCTGGGTCCGACAGCGTGAATATATGACTGTGTCGCCACTTTCGTGCCGACTGCGTTGTGAAACGGCCGATTTTCGGGGAATGACTTTTGTGTCGAGATTTTGATAGCTCACAATGAATCAGGCGAACAACAGAAAAGGCAAAGTAGTGATTGTCAGCGGCCCATCGGGTGTTGGCAAGAGCACTGTTTGTAGAGAAGTGGCCGCAAGACTGCAAGACGTCTATCTGAGCACCTCCGTCACGACTCGACCGAAGGGGCCCGGTGAGACTCACGGCCGGGAGTATTGGTTCGTGTCGGAACAAGAGTTTCAAGATCTAATCGAAAGGGGCCTGTTACTGGAGCACGCGAGAGTGTTCGGTCATTTGTATGGGACTTCCAAGGACAAAGTCGATGAGGCTCTTGAGGCACACAAGACCGTCATTCTAGAGATCGACGTTCAGGGGGCCAGGCAGGTAAAGACACTCTATCCTGATGCGGTGATGATATTTGTGCTGCCGCCGAGCGAAAGAGTCCTGGCTGATCGCATCGGCCGGAGAGGAAGGGAAGACTCGGAGGATGCCGAGGAACGACTGGATGGCGCGGGCAGTGAGATCGCTGCGGCTTGGCAATACTATGAACATATGGTAATTAACGAGGATTTGGAGCAGGCGATAAACGAAGTGATACAGATTATCCGGGAGATCCCCGGGTCTGGCTAAGTGGCCTATTGGAGAATGGTAATGCTAGAGGAGCTCAAGAGCGAGAGAATAGTCAACAAAGTTGGTGGTAAATTCAAACTGGCGGCGCTGGTCCAGAAACGAATGGGAGAGTTGCTGCAGGGCTCTCGGCCCTTGATCGAGGATACAACGGGCCTGACGATGCTCGAGATCGTCGTTCAGGAGATCTTGCAGGACAAGATCGCCATTGAGATGGCTGCACCCGGTGAGGAGCCTCAAGATGGGGATTCGGACTAGGCCGGCAAAGTGTTCGGACCGGGGCCCGCTGGTCAATGGAGCCGAGACCAGCGGCGTTACTCGCGCAATGACCTGATATGTGGTCCACGAAATGCCTAAGCACAAGAACATTCTGCTCGGTGTCAGCGGCGGGATCGCTGCGTACAAAGTGGTCGATTTGGCCAGCAAGCTGACTGCCGCCGGAGCCAACGTGCGAACGGTGATGACCGAAAATGCCTGCCGGTTGGTCGGCCCCAAGAGCTTCGAGGCGATCACCGGCGGGCCTGTGTTCACCAGCCTCTGGAGCACGCCGGACGAATACAAGAGCACACACATTGCGCTGCTCGATTGGGCCGACATTGTTGTCGTAGCACCTGCCGATGCCAACATCATCGGCAAAATCGCAAACGGCATCTGTGATGATCTGCTCAGCACGAGCCTTTGTGCCTGCTGGGCCAAGCCGAAGCTGATGGCGCCTGCGATGAACAACAATATGTGGGACAACCCGGCCGTGCAGCGCAACGTCAAGACGGTCAAAGAAATGGGCTTTGAGCTGATCGGCCCGGTAAAGGGTCGGCTCGCCTGCGGGACCGACGCCATGGGCAGGATGGCCGAGCCACCGGATATTCTGGAGGCGATCGAGAGAATTGCCGCCGGTGG
>CP070675.1:1170516-1174841 GCA_020352215.1 Phycisphaerales bacterium | reverse complement strand
GAATTTGCCGGCCGTCTCGCGACCCCAATACGACCGTGTCCGCCTGATAGCTCGCGCACGATTCCTTGGCTTGCATCTCAGTATGAGACCACGATCTGCTGTCTACCATTCACCGAACCGGTAAGTACAATCCACTCTTTGTCGACGTCAAAACGCTTGTACGCCATTCCGTTGACGGTCACGCTCTTGATCGGGCGCTGGCGGGGATGCCTGATGCGGACGAATATGTTCTCCGGGCGGTTGCGGCTCGGGGGATCGAGAACCACCTCAATCCTGTTCTCGGCAGCATAAGATTTGAATTCAAACGACAGTACTCCAAAATGGGATGGTGCTCGCTTTATACCTACTATGTTACCATGTGACAACCAGTACCGCGGTATGGCCTGTCCCAGGTAGAGGTCCTGCCCCATTTCATTGACGAACATCAGCCTCAGCCAATACGTGGACTGGGCCTCGTCTGAAGTCTTGAAATGATCGCCCCTCGGATGGCCGAGTCCCGGCAGCGAGTGTTCGTTGCACATGCGGATCTCGGGATAGAAAGCGGAAGCGAAGCCGTTGAAGTACGCCCGCACAAAGTGCTTGATGTCGTCTCGCCAGAGATAGGGCAGGGGACCGTCCAGCAGGTTGGCCTGCATGGAGAAACCGCCCCGTGAAAACCAGAATTGCTCAAAAGCCGGTATCGCGTAGCCGTACCTCTCGGATATGTAGAGATTGTCCTCGTAGTCCTTCAGTATCCACCGTGTCTCGGGAGCCTCTGGTGCAAGCAGGTTGTAGGCCGGCAGGAACAGGGCGCCTTCGAGCGTTTCCCGGAGCCAGCCGTGTGCGCGACCGCGCTCATACAACCTGGAGGGTATCTTCGGTACGTACGTGCCGTCTCTGAGGCGGACCACAGGGCAGCGTATCCTTGACTCCGTGATCGCGCGCAGGAAGTCGTCGTAGTAAGCTCGGGCCTCCCTCTCAAGTCGCTCGCTTTCCGGATGTCCGAAATCGGCCAAGGCGGATGACAAGGAACGAAATCCCCAGACCGTGGCGCTATTGGTTGCCAGCCAATACCAGTAGTCGGTGACGTCCTCCAACGAGCCGCTGGGAAGATATCCGTATTCGAGTTGCTTAGAGCCGTCGGGCCCCAATCGCATGGTGGCCTTGCGTTCCCGGGCGACCCAATCACAGGCCTTCACGAGCTTGTCGGCGCTTCGCTCCATCCAGTCTCGATCCCGTGTCATCCACCAGTGTTCGGCCATGTTCCACATGACATAGCCGTGACTTTTGTTGTAGCCGCCGGTCTCGTGACCACCGGCCCCGTAGAATTGCCCCTCGCTACTCTCGAAGTTACCCGGCATGGAGACCGTGCCTTGATAATGCAGGAACGAGTCCAGGTTTCGGCGTGCATGATCATGCAGTCCGCGGCGATCCAGGTCGCTGATCATCATTACCGATTCGTTCGGGTAGACCCCGTAATGGAACGTGCCGACGTGCGCGTGCAACAGGTCAGAGTCAAGCTCCTTGAAACAATTGATGAGCAGGTGCCGCAAGTGCGATTTGTAGAAATCGTTAATCCAAGGCTCAGGAGTCTGAATTTGTGTCGCCTTCGAAGTCAACTTCTGCCAGAAGGAACATACGCGCTTGACGTCCGCATCAAAATCACGCTTCTGCAGAGCCTTAACCTCTTGCTCGGAGGTCACAGTGACAGAGGGCACATAGACGTACAAGGTTTCGGTGTCGCCCGGGCCTAACTCTGCCGACCACGCAGTCACGTTGCCGTCTTCGGCGAACACGCCGCGGCCGGCTGTGTCAATTACAAAGCGCAGTCGTTGTCCGTTGCTTGTGTGGGCAACGGCTTGCCCGTGCCGAACGATGAGTTTGTCCTGCCTTCGCGACGAGGATGCGAAGCGCAATCTCGCTGATCCCGTGTCTGTATCCGAGACGTTGACCGCTCGCACACGCATTAGCAGAACCGTCGGATCGTCGAGATCGACGTCACTCAGATCTGCGTCAAGCGCATCCAGAATGCTTGTGTGTTCGTAGTAAATAGGGCCGTCCTGCCACCAGGTATACAAAAGCGGCAGGTACCCATCCTTCAACCTTCGCCCTCCGCGCAGTGTGCTCTCGGGAAAGCCGAGTGAAATCCTGAGACGGTCACCCTCCCACAGTTTGCGGTCACTGTCGCGCTTACTGCGCTGCAGGTTGAACCACCGGCCCACAGAAGTGACATCGATCTCGCCGTTGGGGTGCTGTCTCATAGTATTGCGGTTTCCAGGCAGGCCGTGAACGAAGTTCAGGGGCCACTTCAAGGGCATATCATTCCACGCCCTTGACAGCGTCTGCTCGTGTGAATCCTCTACCCGATCATACACGGTCTTGCCGCGGAAGTTTGTGCGAAGAGCCTCCCGGTAGGCCTGCAATGTTGTCGTATCTTGCTTGTTGGTAACAAGCACGCCGAGGTCATCGACGAGAATCCTGTCACCACCGGCCACCTCGTCGGCGGCAAATGAGAAGGGGCGGTGACTTGTACGCACCGTGACGACCGTTCGGTCATAACGTGCATCCATAGGGTCACTGGCCATCAGAAGATCAGCTTCAATAGTCCCCTCACTCTGGCTTGGCAGGGTCCATCTCATATTTCGGTCAATGCTGATGGAGCTGCCTTCGGAACATCGTACGTTCAGCAGCCGCCCGTTATATACCTCAAGATGCCCGACTTCCGCACCGGCGGTCTTCGCCGAGGCAGAAGCGGGCGTGCCGAACTGGATTCGGACTCCCAAGGGAAGATAAGACGATTCGGCAAATACATGCATCTCGTCAAGGGGTGGCAGTTGGCGCTTCGACAACAAACGGATCCAGAGTGTTTTCCGATAGGTCACACCAGGGGTATCGGCACTTTTGATCTCCCGGTCTGTGATTGGCAACAGGGTGAATGTCCACCGGCTTGCGTCCGCATTGAGTTCGGCCCCGGCGTCAATCCACTTGCCGTTAGTCCAGTCGTCCATCGCGTCCCATCCCACGCCCCCGGCCCCTCGCTCCAGATGCACCGGGTCGGCTTTGCCATCCCATGTTCTATGCCAGTACTGCAATGTCACGACGTCCGGATCTGGTGGGGATTGACCGTCTGCAAATCGGATAACTACCTGTCTAACCTTTCGCGGCTCGGCCCAGCGGAGTCCGTGCCATCTTCCGTTCTCGTCTGAGACGCGGAAGCCAAATGGGGCTATGTCACACGCATTGTCAAGGATCGGTGTTTCATTTGCCCCGGCCATCAGAGCCGGGCAGCAAACCAGCAATATACAGACTGCTACGACGTTTTCTGCACTCTTCATGTCTCTTGCCTCTGCTATCTATACACTCATATGCATGAATCGGCCGAACACAGATCAGCCTTCTTCAAGTCGAATGGCTATGTTACTCTCCGGGCTTTTTGTATTCAAGCGTCTGTCGAAAGATAGTGATGGAATATGACATGGTATCCAAACGCCGATCGGTCAGATCGGGTGTTACTCTTATCATCTGCGCATTGTGTAATCAGTGGGTCGGTGCCACAGAACCTGGCAGCTGGCAGAAACTAATTGGCGACACCCGCTGTTGCGGGTAGAATGTGTTGGTTTCGGGCCTTCGCCTTCTGCTTGAGAGTACCGGCCGGCCCCGTACGGCCGCGCAGGAGAAACGTTGGAATCCATGAACAGCAACGGAGTAAACGGTTCACAAGTTCAAAAGCCCATGGTGCCCGCAGCGACAGCATCGTTGCAGAAGGGGGTCTTATGAAAACCCCCGGCCGGAGAATTGGGCTTGTTCTGTTTTTGTCCTGCGCCATCGCTTCCATAGCATCCGCAAACGCCGCGACAGTGCGGGATTATGACGCTTCTGAGCTCTTGCCAAGGCAGAGGGACAAGGATCGCTCCGAGGAAAAGCTCGGTCGTGGCATGGTGGTCATGGTGACAGGTCCGGGCACGGTCTATCTGGGCTGGCGGCTGCTCAAAACCGATCCTGAAGATATTGCATTCAATGTTTACCGTCGTGCCGCTGGGGCCGAGCCCGTCAGACTAAATGATCGACCCATTACACGATCCACGAACTTCATCGATATCAAGGCCGCCCTGGATCGCGAAAACTCCTGGTGGGTCAGCCCGGTACTCGATGGTAGGGAGCAGAAGGCCTGCATGCCCGTGCGGTTACCGGCTCACCCTCCTGAAAGGCAATACGTGCCCATCAGACTGCAGGGCACGTTATCGGTCGGCAAGGTCGGCATCGCGGATCTGGATGGTGACGGCGTGTACGATTATGTCGTCAAGCGTCCGAGGGGTCGTGTCGATCCGGGCACCCGGCGCCGAAGT
>CP070675.1:1166070-1170416 GCA_020352215.1 Phycisphaerales bacterium | reverse complement strand
ACTTGCATGCTTCCGTTATAGGCAATTTCATAGACCGGTATTGCAGAAACGCCTGCATATCGGGAAAGCATCAACTTGTTAAAAGGGCTCAGGAACATGTTCAGAAGTGAACCTCCAAACACGCCGAAGCCAAAACGAAACAGTCGTCCACAACATCGACGGCTGAGGTTGCGGAGCCGCAGAAGACGCATGTGAGCCAGACGCCACAGAAGAGCCATGCTCACAAGGTGGACCAGCGCGTACGACAGCGTGTTACCTATGAGCAGGCTCTCGATCCCCCGACCGCTATATAACAAACAGCTCGCCGTTGTAACCGCCACGATCCGACCCAGCGACTGCGTCCAATTCGCCAGATCCATTCGCCCCACACCGGATACCGCCGCGTTCAGGGCCTGAACGACCAACACATATATGCTCAGACAACCGATATAGGGTAAGAGCCACAACACGGTCCGTGTGTTGTCGCCGGTCAGTTTGAATAGGCCCGCAATTTCGGATTTGAACAGAAGAATCACGGCAAGGACGGCCATACCCGTTACGACCAAGATGGCGATTGCCGTCATCAGATATTGCTGACTACCTTCGACATTTCCGCGACCGTGCTCCTCAGCGACCAGCTTCATCACGGCTCGGCCGATACCCAAATTACCCAGTTGAGCGAAACTGAGCACCGCAGCGAGAACGAGCCAAACACCGTACTCCTCGTAGCCAAGAAAATGCAGGTAGATAGGGTAGGCAACGGCCAGAACAATACCGTTGACTATCGCCGCGGCAACACCAGAGAACATGTTGATGCGAAGCTGGCTGGCGAAAAGTCGTTTGATCACAAGGTTCTTGCTCTCGTGAAGCGAATGAAGGCACGAGACGCCCAGACTCCGTCCCCGTCGGTTGCACAAAACCGACACAAAAACGGACTCGCTACTTCACCTCCCGCAAATTCTGCCCATAGATGCGGTTTCTTCAACCGTAGGAAGTACTATGCCGACGACCCCACTGCCTTCCGGACAGCCTAAGCCTCGTGCGAGCCCAGCCTCTCCTGCTGAGGACGCCTCCTCCTCTGGGTCGTAACAATCTTTCGTTTGCCCTCGAGATCTTCGAAAGCCGCGTACCCAACATCTTCCTCTTGGGCCGGCTTGGGAGTGCGCTGCTGCTGGCCCCCGGTGTCACTGCGCGATCTGGCAATATACTCGCGTGCAAAAGCTGCAAACGTACCGAGCATGAGAGAAGCAACACAGGCAATCGCTGCCTTTTTGGTAGTACCTCTGGCCACCGGCCGCTCGGGGACAATAGCCTTGTCGAGCACCTGAATCGTCGGCATGCTCTTGGCTTCTTCGATCTTGGCAATCTCATACTCAGTCGTCAGTAGTTCGAACAACATCTCCTGCACTTTTGCCTCTCTACTGAGTATGTTGTCGATCTTCGCTAATTTCTGCTCGATTTCAGCCAGTCGATTCCCCAAAAATTCTCTCTTGCTTGTCGCTTGCCCGGAAGAGAGCGTCTTGTTTCGCCCATCCAACTCCTCTACATAAGTGTTTGCAATAGCGGCGGCCCTGTTCGGGTCGCTGTCGCGCACAGTCACCGTGACGATGCCTTCGTCAGAGATACCGATGCGCGTGCTCTTCTTGAGTTTCCTCCGTGCGTCGGATCTGTGTTTGACTTTCTTGTAGACATCCATTAGGTCAAACTTATCGATAATAGCATCGGCGACGGCACGGCTCTCCAGAATCCCAACGTACATATCGGCGATACTGGTGACACCAAGAGCGTTGCCGAGTAAGGAGCTGTTTCCAAGCCCTAATCCACCTGTTAGCTCCGACTGCTGTCGTAAAAACTCCAATGGCGGCACTATCGAAGTAGTAGCTGAGTATTTCTCAAGTGATAATAGCGTGAAAACCGTCGTGGCCCCCACCGCGACCACACAGATCAAAAAGATCATCTTGCGGTACTTCAAAAACACACGGACATAATCAAACAGATTAACATCCTCGCTGTGAGGATCCACCCGATTTGTCGGCGTTGCTGCGAGTTCAACCCCATCGGTATCCATGTAGACTTCCTCTTCGAGACCGCGCTACAGTGCAAGCACCACTCCGGCAGTGATAGCTACCTGGAAAAGTATCTGCGTTATGTCTTTCGTAACCTTAAGCCAAGGGACTTTGTCCATTTTCATTGGCACGACAATCGTGTCACCGGGATATAGCTTGGCGCTCATGAAGCTGCCCCTGAAAGACCACTGACGATACTCAGAATCCCATGATACTCCACGTGGTCTTTTCTGGCCCATGCTGACCACCGAACCATCGGCCCTGATAATGCTCATCTGTTTCTCGTCTGCCTCCTTGGTCGCGCCCCCTACTCTCCACAGATAGTAGCTAACTGTTCTGCCGTCCTCGTATATCAGAGATGCAGGGTTAAAAACCTCCCCCACAACATTCACAATACCAGGTGTTTCCGGAACGACTAACCCGTCCCCTCTTTCCAGTTCAATGTCGTACCTCGAGCCTTTGAGTTCATCCAGTGGCGCCAATCTGACAACAACCCTCCCATCGGTTTTCGCAGCCCTGAGCTTTGCGAGAAGCTCTCTCCTCGCCTGCAGAGATGCCTGCTGACTCTCAATCCCCTCTTTATCCAGAGCGCCGGACATCGCCTGGTCCGCCCTGACAATCGCAGACTCTTCCAAGCGTCTGATCAACTCATCCATTCTCTGCTGCTGGACGACCTTTGCACTCTCTCTGGTGAACACGGCACCTTTGAGGTATGCTCGCTCGGTATAGCCACCGGCTCTTTCAACAAGGGAGCTCAGAGTCTCGCCTTTGTATATTGGATATGTTCCGGGAAACCTCACCTCTCCGGATATACGGGCCGTTCGGCCAAACTCGAGCTCAGGGATAGTCCGGACGATCATGTGGTCATAATCCTGCAGGGTGACATCATGCTCCGGAACTCCGGCCAGCGCCTTTTCAAGATCGATATCAATCTTCTCAGTTTGCATTCCACTTTGGCTTACGTGTCTGCGCGTGAGCTCAGCGGTCTTCAGATAGGCATTCGGGTCCAGCCCGCCTGCCATATCGATGAGGTCGCTTATGCACATGTCCGGTGTACGCCGGTGCTCTCCCGGCCGATAGACGGCTCCGGAGATCGAGACAACTCGTTTGGCCCTCTCGTCCCAGCGGAAAATGCTTATCGTATCAAACCTGGCCAGTTCGATATTTTGTGACTCGTCACCCTCCAGCAGCTTGCCCACATCAAATGGAATTACCACAGAATGGAGGTCCGGCTCGACGAGCCTGACTATTTCTCCATACTCCAAGTTCGCTTGCGGCTGGAGGACCTGATGCGAATAGACAAGGTCTGCAAGCCGCATTCCCGGTTTCATCTCATATTTGCCCGGCCTGACTACATGACCTTCAAGGTGTACCACATTCTGCTCACCGGTGGAGACGGAGAATACCTGAACTACGTCTCCATCCCGCAGAACTGTACCCAACGCCTCCCTTTGTGCGGAAGCACCTCCTTTATCAGATATGTCGAAGTCGACTACGATACGCCTCCGGTTGCTCTCCACTCTTTCAACTTGAACACGTTGTAGCCACCCCGCGAACGTCACACCACCGGACAGTTCCAATACCTCCCCGAGAGTCATCGGACCAGACATTTCATAAATCGCCGGCCGTTTGACATTTCCCTTTACTCCCACAACCGGGCCAATCAATGGAACGTAAATCGTATCCCCATTCTCCAGGCGCATATCGCCGCTCTTGTCACCCCCCAAGAGAAAGTCGTAGAGGTCAATTGAAACAGGGGCTTTCTGGCTCCTCGACAGACGAATCTTCCTCAGCGTGCCATTCTTGGACGGACCGCCCGCCGCCATGAGGGCATTGATCACGGTCGAAAGCGAACTCACCGTATAGCTGCCCGGCATTTGCGCCTCACCGACAACAAAGACCGTTATGGTCCGCAGCCTGCCCATGGTGACAGCAAGCTTAAAGTCCGTATACTTGCGAGAAAACTCGTGTCGGAGATAGTCCTGTAGCTTGGCAAATGCCATCCCGGAGACCCTCAGGACCCCCACTTCCGGCAGGGTGACTTCGCCGCTACGATCCACCGTCACCGGATACTGCGCGTTGACTCTGCCCCACAAAGTCATTGTAAAACTGTCGCCCGGTCCGACAACATAGTCAGGTCCCACCGGCACGTTCGTCACCGGCGCGAATGTCGAGACCGGTGTGCTGAAGACGTCATATCCAAACTGGATCAACTGTGCACGGCCAACGTCAGGCAACTGTCCGGAAAGCAACTGTTCAACTGCCGACAGCTCTGGCTCTGCCTCTGGCTCTGGCTCCGCC
>CP070675.1:1161608-1165970 GCA_020352215.1 Phycisphaerales bacterium | reverse complement strand
ACGTTCCGGCTTATCAACGACGTGACTCTCGCCGGCGGATACGCGGGAAACGCCGAGCCGGACCCAAACGCAAGAAACACGGAGCTGTATGAGACGATCCTCTCCGGTGATCTGTCTGGAGATGACGTTGATGTAAGCGCTCCTGGCGCCCTTGTTACCGAACCGACGCGACTTGAAAACAGCTACCACGTCGTAACTGGCACGAACACCCACGAAACGGCAGTCCTCGATGGTGTCTCTATTACGGGCGGCAACGCAAATGGCTCCGGTTACCATCGCGACGGCGGTGGGATGTACAACCGGGATAGCAATCCAATCCTAACCAACTGCACATTTAGCGAGAACTCAGCAGAAGAAGAGGGCGGCGGGATGCATAACTGGGACAGTAGCCCGACCGTGATCAACTGCACATTCGCCGAGAACTCAGCGGACACGTATGGTGGGGGGATGCACAGCCTCCACGGCACTCCGAACGTGGTAGATTGCGTATTCGTTCGAAACACAGCAAGGTGGGGCGGTGGCATGGCCAATCGGTCTAACAGGCCTGTCATAAACAACTGTGAATTCACTGAGAACTCGGCAGATCAAAATGGAGGCGGCCTGTTCAACCGCTCCGGGGGCACTATGTGCGAGCCGAAGGTCTACGATTGCACATTCGTCGCGAACGAAGCTGGCTATGGAGGTGGAATGTACAACATCGCGAGCGAAGGTAGCTGTATCTCCATCGTGGACAGGTGCAGCTTCAGCGGCAACCGTGCGACAACCGGAGGCGGTCTGGTGAATAACGCATATGAGAGTTGGTGCTTTGTGACACTAACCGACTGCGTCTTCACCGCGAATGGCGGCGGTGGACTGTACGCCGACTCCGGCCAGGTCACGGCAATGAGGTGCGGTTTCACTGCAAATACGTCGGCGGGAAATGGCGGAGGCGTGTACGGTGCCGGACCTAAATTGTGGCTCACGAACTGCTCACTTGTGGGGAATTCTGCGAGAGACCTTGGGGGGGCCATATACCTCATTGCGGACAGTGATGACGGCAATGGCTCTACCGTGACGATCACCAATTGCACATTTGCGGACAATCGTGCAGCCGACGGGGGCTCCCTGGCAAGTAACGCAAGTGACCACGACGACCCGAGCTTTGTGAGATTCACGCACTGCATCCTATGGGATGGCGCCGGCTTTCTATCGAACAATGACAATTCACAGATCACGATTGACTCAGGCGATGTCCGGGGCGGCTGGCCGGCGGGGGGCAATATTAATGTCGATCCTCTTTTTGTCGAGCCGGGCTGTTGGGACCCGAATGACACTCCCGACGACCCAAACGACGATTTCTGGGTTGAAGGTGATTATCGTTTGAAGTCACAAGCCGGCCGATGGAAGCCGCTCGGAGGAAGCTGGGTGCGAGACGATGTGACGAGTCCGTGCATCGATGCTGGAGATCCCAAGTCACCTTTGGGCGTTGAGCCGTTTCCGAACGGCGGTATCATCAATATGGGCGCCTATGGCGGTACGGCCGAGGCGAGCAAGTCCTACTTCGGGGCGCCGGTGTGCGAAACGATCGTTGCGGGGGATATCAACGGGGATTGCAGCGTGGACTTGAAGGACTTTGCGATTACGGCGCTGAATTGGTTGGAGGAACAACAATGAGAGGCTTGCTTATTGCCATGGTGACGTTAGTGGTGACCGTGTCTGCTGAAGCCCGATACGGCGGCGGCAGTGGGACAGCCGAAGACCCGTACCAAATCTGGACGGCCGAGCAGATGAACGCCATAGGTGCGGAGCCAAATGATTGGGACAAGCACTTCATGCTGATGGTGGATATTGATCTAGGGGCCTATACTGGCACGCAGTTTAATCTCATCGGCAGCTGGTTCGGGTGGGAGCATCCGGATAATCGAGCGTTTACTGGCGTCTTTGATGGGAACGGAAAGACGATCCGGAACTTCACGTGGGAGTCTGACGGCCAGGAGCGCATCGGCCTTTTCAGGTATTTCGAGTGCCGCGAGAGCGATTGGGTCGAAGGCGAGGGATGGATCGAAGAAGGGGGCCTGATCAAGGACCTTGGGTTGATAGATGTGTACGTCAGTGATCCGAACAGTATCGGTCCGGTGGGATCGCTGGTGGCCGTTCATGGCGGTGAAATCGGCCACATTGCTGACTGCTATGCGACCGGCACGGTGACCGCTCCCAAGGCCCATAGTGTTGGCGGCTTGATAGGTGTCAGCGAAACGCTGGAGGGGTGCCGGTGGCAAGGCACTGTGATCGGCCTGGAGAACGTGGGTGGCTTAGTGGGTTGGCACGAGGAAGATATGAAAGACTGTTTCGCATCGGGACACGTTCACGGTGTGAGGGCCGTCGGGGGGTTAGTCGGTTACGCCGACGAGGGTGACGTAAACACCTGCAAGGCTACATGCGTCGTGGAGGGCCAGACACGCGTGGGTGGCCTCATGGGAGAAGGAGAGGAAGCCTTTATTTTTGACTGCTATGCGTTGGGACATGTTTCTGGTGGAGATTATGTGGGCGGGCTTGTTGGCTTCCACCGTCGCGATGGCAACTTGGAACGATGCTTCTCGGCGGCCAAGGTCGAGGGGATCGGCGGGGATATCGGCGGCCTGATTGGTGGCAGTAGCGGCGCTGTCGGGGATTCTTTCTGGGATGTCGAGGTGAGCGGCCAAGCGCAAAGTGCTGGTGGGGCAGGCTTACCCACCGCTGAGATGCAGACAGCCGACACATTCCTCGATGCTGGCTGGGATTTTGTTAATGTATGGGGGATCGGTGAGAATCAGACCTACCCGTATCTACGCAAGTACTCTGCGACGGATATCAATCAAGACCGTGTGGTTGACTGGTTGGACTTCGCCCTGCTTGCCTCTCATTGGGCAAGCTACCCTGATGTAACGCGCGACACAGCGTTGACGATCACACTCCCCATGCCATATGAGCGTTTTGTGGTGGGTGAAGAGGTCAAATTCATGGCTGTGGAACTCAACGGTGCAAATCTGGACGGCTCCCAACTGAGTTGGAGATCAAGCCTCGATGGTGACCTGGGTAATGGCATGGAATTGACGGCGAGCAGCCTCTCGGCGGGCGACCATCTCATCGAGGTCTATGGATACGGCGCCTCCGATTCCATCTCCATCCGAGTCTATGAAGACTTGTGGCAGTTGTATCAGTCCCCTCCGGCCGACGGCGAAGTAACACGCATCATGAGCGACTTCACTATCAACCAAATCGACGGCAAGGAAGCTGATGAGCAGTGGGACCTCTATGGTCCGGTCTTCGACCAGAGTTCGACAGATCCTTCACTTCTGGTCGCCATTGCCAAGATCGATGTTCTTCGGCACCAACGCTTTGCGGATCCGGTTCCCTTCACAGATGGGAAAACACTCTACGACCATTTCAAGACGCACGTGAAGACCATTAACCTCAAGTTGGACTGCGGTTACAACACAGGGGGTGGTGACAGGGTCAATCTGAGCCGCAGCTTCAGCGTCTGGGACGGCAGAATGAGCGGCACTTCGTCAAACTGGGATGCGTGTAAGACGCCATTTGCCAACCCGACGCTCTACAAGTACACCAGCCCCCTTTATCTACTTCTACACGAGTGCAGACACTGTGAACCAGACGATCCAGGTCATACATCGTGCGATGGTCGCGCCAAGGATCTGACGCTTGAAAACGGCAGCGGCTATGCTCAGGCTACCCTCTATCTGATGTGGGTGTACAAGTACAGCCTGTACGATCCGCCGTCTATCCGTAGTGAAGCTGGGTCTACTGCGGCCAGCTTTCTCGAACGATTCCTTTGCACGCCCCCCACACATTCGGACCCCAAAGTCCAGGCTATTATCGACGAGTTGTTGGGAACTGGGGGGCCGATGAGGGCAAACTTGCTGGCCGAGAACTGGCTCCGCGACATCGAACCGTAACAGCCTTCAATCTACGAAGTGGTCGGAGCGCTGAGATACTCTTAGGCTTTTCTCGGGACGCGGCATATGTACTTCACCGGCTTTCAATTACCCACAAGTTGTGGCTTCGTCTTATTCTAATTTACAGCCACTACCGATACAATTTGTACCTGTCAAGCGCAAACGGGACCACCGTGAGCGTCCTGTTATCCTCTTGCATCATAGACACTTACGACCCCGCAGCTGCACCCTGGCATTTTGCTCTCATCCGAGGCTATACTGGCCAGAGAATTGGCTTGGTCTCCATCGTTCTTGGAAGTCTTGGAGGAGGTGGCATGGCAGAGAACCTCGATGTCCTCAGTACTGCCGTTTCCCTGTTCATCCGAGCCGTGTTGCTGGCCGCCCGATTCTCGGGGCGGGTTCGCAGGCGGAGCCTGAAACGACTGGCCGC
>CP070675.1:1157041-1161508 GCA_020352215.1 Phycisphaerales bacterium | reverse complement strand
TTGACGATCGACTCGTACCGCCAGCGTCCCCCGGAGGGCCGCAGGACGTATATCGCCCAGCTCTCCAGGACGATACCGACCGCGATGATCGCGATCCACATTCGCGTTCTCTTTTTCATGTGCGTTCCCTGTCGCTGCTTTCAGTCGCGTTCGGACAAAAACTGTTTCTTGCGGAAGATCAGAATTCCCGGCACGGCGTAAACCACCGTCAGAAGGAGACTGTGGACGGCATAGACGAGGGTCCTCGGCAGATGCAGGCCGGCGAGGGCCACGTTCTTCTCCTCGAATTCTCCCTTGCCTAAGTCGGTCAGCAGCCCGTAAGGAGGAAAGCAGTACCGGAGAAAGCCTTTGAGCACGTCCCCCACGGCGTAATCGCGCAGATGCCAGATCAAGAAGTTTATCACGATGCCTACAGTGACGGAGGCCACCAGCAGAAGCAGCGAGTTTTGAGATCGCTTGACCAGAACGGACGAGGACGTGGACAGGGCGGCCCAGGTGTTGAAGAGCAGCCAGGACAAAAAGAGCCACAGGGCCAGGCCCTCCGTCGAGCCCTTGCCCGTCACGACGTGGAAAGCGAGAATGACAATGCCGGCCAGCATAAAGTGTACCGCCGCCTGCAGGGAAAGGCCCAGGAGCCGGTAGGAAAAGAGCGTTCCCGGGCGCAACGGCCTGGTCAGCACGACGCAGATTCGCCCGGAGGCTATATCGTCGCCCAAAATCCCGGCACCGAGGGCCAGCGGCAGAAGAAAACCGCCGCACAGAAAGAGCAAGCCGCCAAACTCCTCCGGATCCGGATAGTACAGCCACCAGAACATCAGATAAAGCGACAGCCACAGCACGTGAACGATCCAAATGGAGCGCCGTCTCCAGAACGTTTCTTTCACCAGTTCATAGGCTCTCATCTACTGCTTCCCCTCATTGCACAGGCGCAAGAACGTCTCCTCGATGTCCTCATGCTGCAACATCACGCTGGTGATGCGGGCGCCGCCCCGGGCCAGCTTGGCCACGATGTCGGGCACCTCCGCCGGATCATCCACCGCCAGTGCCAGCTCAGTTTCCGACGCCTCCAGCACCTTGGATGTCGGCAGTAGGGCTTCCGCGAGTCGCGGGCCGCCGGATTCCAGCCCCACAAGCAGTCGTCCTGCTTGGCTGGCAACTGCCTTGTCTCCGAACGTGATGATCTCACCGTGGTGCATGAACATATAATCGCTGGTCAGCTTCTCTAACTCGCCCAAGCGGTGGGAGCTGATAACGATGGCCGCGCCGGCGTCGCGCAACTTCTTGAGCAGATCGCGCAACTGGATGATGCCGACCGGGTCGAGGCCGTTGCTCGGCTCATCCAGCAACAACAGTTGCGGGTCGTTCAACATCGCGACGCCCAAAGCGAGCCGCTGCTTCATGCCCTGTGAAAAATCCGCGCACGGCCGGTCGACGAACTCCTGCATCTGAAGTCGCTGCACCGACTCGTCCACCTGCCGGGCGATGGCTGCTCGCGAAAGCCCCAGCAAAGCTGCGTGGTAGCGCAGCGTCGCGCGGGCGGAATAGCCGCCGAGGAAGACCGGATGTTCCGGCATATAGCCCAGGCTGCGGTGGGCCTGGACCGACCGGGCCGGGTGTCCGCAGACCGTGACCTCGCCGTCTGTGGGGAAGATCAGTCCGGCGATCAGATTCAGCAGCGTGGATTTGCCCGCCCCGTTGGGGCCGATCAATCCGACGATCTGGCCCCGACGTACCGATAGCGAGACGCCGTTCAAGGCACGAACCGCCCTCTTATGCGATGCCAGAAGCTTCTCGTACACCTTGGTCAGGTACCGGCACTCTACGACGGTTGCTTGCGCGTTGCTGCCGGTGATCCGCTCGTTTGCCACCTGGAGCACCTTTTACCTCCCTTTTTTAGGATCAGGACGGGCAACGAGTTGCCCACCCTGCACGCTGAATCCGTGCTATTGTTCATTCGCGGCCTCGTCTTCCGTTTGCCGGGGGAAACGCCACAGGATGTCGAACTCCTTGTCCTCCCGGGACTCTTTCTCGGTGCCGCCGTTGTCCTTGCAATCCTCATCGACGCCGTAGACGAGGAAGCTCTCACCTTCGTTGCGATAGCGCAGCGATTCGTTCGTGAACGGATCGTTCAAGCCCTCCAGGCCCAGTGCGTCCAGCGTTGCCGGGTATGCGCCGTGTGTTCGCCTGTATTGCAGCAATCCCAAGCCGGCCCGCGTGAGACGTAGCCGTGTCATCGCCTTGCAGTAGAACCGTGTCATAAATTCAAGCATGGGTGAAAGATCGTGGGTCAGAAGGTAGTGCCCCGGGACATTCCAGATCTCTTCGTACCCTTCGGTGCCCCTGGGTACGTACGGGCCCTGGAGCAACTGCGTGCCTTTGCGCATCCGTTGGAGGTAGGCGGCATGGTCGGCGAGGAGGCGCGGCCGGAACACAATGAATCGAAACGCCAGCCGACGCAGGATCTCGGGTCCCTCGTCTCCAACCCAGGGGCTTTGCGACAGGGCCTCATACATCTCATCTCGCGGTAGACTGAAGAGCCACTCGCCCTTCAGCAGCCGCTCAGCGTCCACGGCACGGACCAGCGGTTCAACGCCGTCGAGGCCTTTCAGAATGCTGTCGATTTTCCGGCAACCATCCTCATCCGGAAGCGCGTCTTCACACAGTTCCTGGATAATACGGCACGAGTAGTTGGTCATAATCACGCGTGTTAACTGGCTGTCGCATGTGGGTTCGTCGCGAAACGCATCGGCAAGCCTTAATTGAGTCTGAACCGTTTCCCAGGCCTTGTGTGGGTCGCCGCCTTCAGCCTCCAGGCCAGCCCGAGCCGCCAAGATGCGTACGAGTCCGCGAGCATCCTTTGACATGGGCAAGTCCGCGAGCAGGCCTCCACGGTAGTCACGATTGAATCGGCACGCGGGACGCTGCGTCCCTTGCTCGATGTCGGCCAGCGCACGGACGACAAGGTCCTGTTTGATGAGCCGTTCCAGTTCCGCCCGTCTCTCCGGATCGGGTGAATCCCTGAACGCAAACCGGGAAAGGTCCGAGAGATACTCGAGCAGGGTTTTCCTCGGGGTATGTTGCCTTTTCAGCGCGGCCGCAGCGCGTTCGTAGAATAGGGCGGCGTTCTGTTCGTCGGGAACCTCCGGGGGGATCATTTCGGCAGCATTTATCGGGCGTCCGTCGGCCTCCAGGGCGGCCTGCGCCGCACGAAGCTTCGCCACCGAGCGCGACAGCGAGAAGGCGTAAGCCCCGCTGAGTCCCACAATCACGACGACGAAACCTGTGAGTATTCTCCTGGAAGTCTTGCGCACTTTCCTCCTTTCCACAGATACTGTGTCACTTGCCCCGGACGCCGGCTTCTGTCATGTCGCTGCTGTCGTCTGTTTCTTGCTCTATTTTCAGGCCCGCTTTCTCCAATGCTGCCAGGGCGAGCCTGTGGCCTTTTTCGCAGCCGTGCCAGGTGTCGAGCACCCTGTCTGTGCGGCCCACGACGTACGGTTGTACCGCCCACCTACGTTTAAGACGCGCTCGGGCCGGATTTGTTAATCCCCTCTGGGATCTGCCGTATTACTCCATGATCGGTACTCCTGCGCACAACACGGTGAATAGTACCACAGTCGGGCCTCGATTTCACCGCGTCTGGCCATCAGAAAGGCCGATGTGCGTGCCAGGAAGGCACCACAACACGCTAATCCGCCGAAAGTCCGGCATCTGGCAATTTGCCGATGTAACTCGACCGCCGATTTCCCGGCGTTGGTGCAGATTTTGCTTGACTTCCAACCGACGCTCCATATGATATGTGGATAACTAAATAACCGTTGATAGTGAAAACACAGGAGCCAGAAGACGGAAGACAAGACGGGGCAAATCGCTGGGGGATTGGCGGGCAATTATTGAGGCCTTTTTGAAAAAACAAAGCCAATCTTCCGGCTGCTCAAATGAACGTAAAATCTTATGACCAAAGGCATTATGGCGATATCGGCGGTTTCGGACTGTGGAAAAACAAAGCCAATTCAAAGCCAATCGCCGGCCCAGGCCCCAAATCCTAAACAGGTGAGCTTGATGGAAGGCAATTTTGCAAAACAAAGCCAATTTGTGCCGGGCTAGATGAACGTAATCGCTTTTATGGAAAAGGATTATGAAAATGAATCGGCCTTGGCACGACGGAAAAACAAAGCCAATTTCGATACCCTACCTACGCCGGAAGGAGTGGGGAAAAGAGGGAGCCGATCCCGGTGAACTCTGATTGTGGCCGGCCGTACTTTGTGCTATAATGATGCGGTTGTAGGAGCGCGGTATGCGGAACCATAGCGCGGGGAGCAATATTGAAAAGTGAATATGGGGGCACCAGGCGACCGGCCGTACCTAATATAATTTCATCGTTGTCTTTTCGATAAATCTTCCGAGCATTTTCGGCATCAAAGGCGGCCAGATCAATCCCGAGATAATTGACATATATTTTGTTAT
>CP070675.1:1152421-1156941 GCA_020352215.1 Phycisphaerales bacterium | reverse complement strand
TTGCCGGGGCCGGTAACGATGGATATTGTAACCTATACCGGCTACAAGTTGAAGAAATGGCGTGGTGCATTGATTTCAACGCTTGCCTTCATCCTGCCGTCATTTGTTCTAATGATCGCCCTCGCTGTGCTCTATGACAAATACCGCATAACGCCCAAAGTGGCAGAAGTTTTCAAATGTTTAGGCGCTGCAGTTACCGGGTTGATAGTATCCGTAGGATTGAAACTGAGCAAAACGGAAATGAAAGATTATCGTGAACTGTGTATTTTGATCTGGGCTTTTGCTTCAGCGTTAATCTTTGAGCTGGATATTGTTGTAATAGTGGGACTTTGTGGATTAGTAGGCATTGTTATTTATCACGATGAGCCGGAAGAACTACAGCCAAAATGATAAATACGTTATTTAAACTGTCTTGGGTATTTCTAAAGATTGGCACCCTAACCTTTGGTGGCGGTATCGTAATAATTCCGATGGTGGAAAATGAGGTAGTCAACAATTATGGCTGGCTCACAAAAGCACAATTCATTGATGCAGTCACATTGGGCCAGATCACACCGGGGCCGGTCATAATTTCGGCAACATTTATAGGATACAAAACCTGTGGTATTTGGGGCGCAATAGTAGCCACAGCAAGTGTGATTTTGCCGTCGTTTGTGATGATCTGTCTTGCTACAGCAGCAATAAAGAAGTTCCGCGAGAACAAAGTATTAGCAAATTTCCTTCGGGGGGCACGTGTTGCTGTCATCGGTATGGTCTTTGACGCCAGTGTTAGTATAGGAAGGAGCTCCCTGGTTGACCTTAAGACGGCCTTAATTGCTGCAGCAAGTATCATTTGTTTGTTCAAGTATAAAGTAAATCCAATCTGGGTCCTACTTGGTGCAGGAATTGTGGGATTAGTATTGGGAGGTTGAGAATAACTGCTCAGATCAACTAATGACGAGTTCAATATTCGACAAGAATCATGGTCTAAATCAGCAAATTGGGTGACGCGCGTATGGCCGTTGGAGCGTTTATTCTGTTGGGATTGGCAAAGATCGCAGGGGGTGTGACTATAGTAAAAGTTATCAGACGTAAGAAGGACATTAAGCACATGGCAGGGGGAAAGACCGGCAAGCGAAGTAGGCAATCCGGAGACGATCTGGAAACCGTGAGAGAATAGGGATAAGGAGGGTATTCACTTGGCTAAAGGAGGCACTACATATGGTGAGTTCCCCCGAAGAGAACCTGCTTTCGAATTCCGAGAGAGTCTTCGGGTCGTCTTCCATGCTCCCCATATACCACATATTGCAGGTACCTGATTCAAGCGAATACCGCCTTTGAGGATATACAGGAGAATCAAACGCACAAGCCACAAAAGGAGCTTTGCCAAGAATGTTACCTGGCGTTTTTGCGCTACCCTGACAACTGTTGTATCAGTGCGGATGTTTGCCAGCAAATTGGCTGCTGCTTTTTCAGTTGGCAGAATTGAAGTTGTCGCAAAGAAAGCCACTGATAGATGATGGATATGGATGCCGGAATAGGTCAAACAGGCACGATGAGCGGGAAGAAGCTGAAAGATGATAATTCGAGCAGTTCCAGCTCGGTTAAAAGAATTGCTATTGTGGGTCTGCCCAACACCGGCAAAAGCCAGGTATTCAATAATCTGACAGGTAAGTATACATTGGTTGCCAACTACCCGCTCACCACTGTGGAGATGACAAAGACCACCTGCCGAATTAATGGCAAATCCTACGAGGTTATTGATACTCCTGGCCTTCACTGCCTTTATATCCACTCCGAAGAGGAGCTCATAGTCCGCAATATGATATTCAAAGAAACACCGGATATCATCATCCAGTGCATTGATGCCAACCAGTTGAAACAATCATTAACTCTTACCGTCGATCTGTTGGAATTGGGCTTACCTATGGTGATATCGCTCAATGCCATAGATGAAACCGCCAAAAAAGGTGTATGGATAGACTCGGCCGGTCTGTCACGGCGTTTGGGTGTTCCTGTCATCGAATCAATAGCCGTAAACGGCTTAGGTACGCCAGACCTCAAGGCAGCCATAGCCAGGGCACGCAGGAGTAAATGCAATCTGCAGTATGGCGAAATCATAGATCACAGCATATCAGTGATTGAATCTTTGCTGCCGGAGAAGATGCGCTTTAGGCGAAAGACAGCGATTCTTCTTATGTTAAGTGATCCGTTCCTGGCCGACTACCTGGCTAAAGAACACGGAGAGGAAAAAGTTGCTCAGGTAACCGAACAGGTAAAGGCAGTCAGGCAGCAACTTCACGGACATTTCGGTCATGCCCTGAACAACAAGCGCAGCCGATGGGCTGATGATATTATTGAAAGCACAACAAAGAAGCAAAAGATTGCGCCGGGGCAGTTCTCAGAAGCTTTTGGGCGGTTGAGCCGACACCCGGTGTTTGGTATTCCGATTCTGCTGATGGTATTCTCTATGATGTATCTGCTTGTGGTAAATGTTGCCAATGTAATCGCAGGATGGATGGATCAGAATCTATGGATTCCTGTCGAAAGCAGAATTGGCAGCCTTGTAACAATCGAATGGTTAAACGATTTCTTGATAGGTGACTACGGTGTCCTATCATTAGGCCTGGCCAATGCCTTTTTGACGATTTTACCCATACTTACGGTCTTCTTTATGGCGTTCAATATCCTCGAGGATATCGGCTATATACCCAACCTGTGTGTTTTGACAAAAAGACTTTTTGACAAACTTGGACTCAGCGGCAGCGCCATTATGTCGATCAGTCTTGCGTTTGGCTGCAAGACCATGGCTACGCTAACAACAGAGAGTCTACGTTCAAGGAAAGAAAAGTTTATCGCGGTGTATCTAATAGCTTTTGCTTTGCCTTGTGCGGCGCAGATGGCACTAAATATGAGCATCCTTGGCAGATTGGGTGTGCGGGCATTCATGATAGTGTTTTTCACGCTTGGGTTTATTTGGATACTGGTAGGTCTGCTGTTAAACAAAATCCTCAAGGATGACAATAAGAGTATTTTTCTGCAAGAGCTGCCCGCAATAAGACTACCAAATCCAAAAGCAGTGCTTGTAAAAACGTATTACAGGCTTTGGTGGTTTATCAAGGAAGCGGTACCTGTATTTATTTATGCAGCGGTCATTCTATTTGTGATAGACAAAGTAGGCCTATTAGATGCAACAAAGAGTGCGGTTAAGCCCGTTGTAAATGGTTTATTGGGGCTTCCGTTGGGGATGGTCGATGCTCTTATCTTATCTATGGCCAGGCACGAAGCAGCAGCAGGGTTGATTATAAAGCTTATGAAGACAGGGCAGCTTAATTACATTCAGTCTATAACTTCTGTGGTTATTACCACAATGTTTGTTCCATGCTTGGCTAATATTATGGCAATGGCTAAAAAAATTGGATCAAAACGTGCCATTGCTTCAGTAATTATGATCAACTGTACTGCTATTTTTGTGGCAGGGATTGTAAATTGGGTATTGTCAGTGTTGTATAAGCTTTAAATATGGTACCGGACAATGAATCATAAAAGAGAAAAAGACGAGCATATTGAGCGGTTGTATTATATGAAGGAAGATGGCACAGATTCAATGGTAGCTCTAAAAAGCACTATGAATGAGAACTATGCTGCCGCCATAATCGACGAACTATTATCCGAAGATATGATCCAGCTAAGTGAAGACAGTAACATAATCGCTCTTACAGAAAAAGGCACCGGTTATGCCCGGCAGCTAATCCGGGCCCACAGGCTTGCCGAAAGATTACTCTACGATGTCCTTGGTGGTGACTTCGAATCAGGTGCCTGTGAATTCGAGCATACGATCACGAGCGAACTGGTCGATAGTATCTGTATTTTACTTGGCCATCCAAGGGCTTGTCCGCACGGTTCACCGATACCCCAAGGTCAATGCTGCAGAGAATCCTGCAGAACAGCTCAGAGCTCTGTTGTACCGTTAGTCGAATTAGAGGTAGGCCAATCTGCACGAGTCGCCTATATCAATTGCAAGAGTGATCAGCAGCTTCATAAGATAGACAGCCTATGTATAAGACCGGGGGTAATTGCTACATTGCACCAGAGATACCCGTCCTATGTAATTGAGTGCGAAGGCAGCAATATTGCTATGGATAAACAGATAGCGTCCAATATCTGTGTGTGGAAAGAACCGGAGCATTTCCCTCTGGCTGGAAAAGAACCTCCTGGTCAACCAAACATAGAAAAGACCGGTCGGAGCATCTTCAGACATGACAAACAAGGTACGCACACTGTTGCCACTTCGACAACTGTCCCTCCTTCGCACCAATCCCATGAGAAAAAGGGTATCCTCTGTTATTTTCGCTCGAAGCGGCCTCGACAAGAACAAAATTCTCTGGGAATGTGAAGAGCGGAGTAAGAGTGTAGCGCCTGGCAGGGGGGCATAAGACTGTGACACTTCCTTGACACTACCACTACAACTTATGTGGCCGGTCGTGAGATGGGTTGCATAGTGGACTGGGTTAGTGTTAACCGTGCAAAGCGTGACTCTA
>CP070675.1:1147798-1152321 GCA_020352215.1 Phycisphaerales bacterium | reverse complement strand
AACATTGCCTTCGGTCTTCGCGCGCACGGGCATCCATCCGAAGAGGTCGCCGCGAGAGTGAGTGACATGGCCGATCTTCTCGGAATCGGTCATCTGTTGTCTCGGCGGGTTGAGGGTCTTAGCGGCGGCGAGAAGCAGCGGGTTGCCCTGGCACGTGCGTTGGTACTCCGGCCAAAAGCCCTCCTGCTGGATGAGCCGGTCTGCGCTCTGGACGAGGTTATGCGGCAGGATGTGTGCGCGCAACTTCTGCGCATCCACAGGCAGCTGGGCCTGACCACAGTCCATGTGAGCCACAACCTGGAGGAGGCATTTTCTGTGGCGGACCGCGCGGGCATATTGCGCGACGGAGTCTTGCAACAGGTAGGTTCGCTGGACGAACTGCTTCGCCGGCCTGAAAGCGAGTTCGTAGCCCGGTTTGTGCGGTGTGAGAACATCCTCGGCGGACAGGCCGAAGATTGTGGCGCCGACGGCGACACAACACGGGTGAAGATTGGGCGAGCTTCGGTGCGGATACTTGGGCGACACAGCGGGAAGGTGAAGATAATGATCCGCCCCGAAAATGTTCTTGTTGTCCCCCGCGGCACGCGCCGGCGGGACACCGGCAACGAGTTCTCCCTCAAGCTTACTCGCTGGCGAGACTGCGGAGCGTATGTCCGGCTGTGGCTTGACGGCCCACTCAACCTCGTAGCCCACCTGACACATGCCGCATTTACGGAGCTCGAAGCCGGCACTGATACAAATTTGGCCGTCATCCTGCGGCCGGAAAAGATCCACGTGCTGTCGAAGTGACCGTCCTCACCACCGCGCCGACATTGTCAATCGGACTCTGCCTGATCCAATGCACGAATCTCACCGATCTGCTCAATGGCTACCTGATAGCCTTCGATAGTCGCCGGGATCTTCGCTCGCACCGATGCCGTCTCCGAGGATGTTAAAACCTTGATGCAAGGCCTACCTTCAGACACACCGATAGCCGTACCCACGACTCCCGGTAAGTCCATCCATTCGTCGGTTCTGTCGCCGAGGACTTCTTCGATCGTCTTTCCAGACATGCGTTGTCCTTCAGCAAACCCGGGCCACAGGACTGATGCCGCACGCGTACAGCGGAGACCTCAGAAGAGTGTCACTACTCACCGTCGATTGTCACGCCAAAGCTGTCGAGCACCGCGTCAATAGGATTGGCGACTGTGATCGTCGAACTGCCGGCGAACAACAAGCCGACGGGATTCTTGCCGCCCTGTGTTACGATCAGCGAGCCGGAGTCACCGCCCGCGCTATAACCACCCGGCTCGATTATGATCTGGTTGACAAAGCGCGCTGTGCCGGAGCTATAGCCAACTGTTACTGTGGCATTGATGGCGGTTATTACGCCAGAGGTGAGGCCGGTGGTGCGGCCATATTTCTGCACCACAAGCTCCAACGAAGGTTGGACAGTGGTCGAACTTGGTGTTCCATAGCCGTCGGCTGGTGTGGCATTGCCGACCATGTCTGTGTCCGTCAGGGCGATTGCCGCATCTACCTCGTTCCTGGCACGCGGATGAAAAATGATTGGCTCAAAGTCATAGAGTGTGCCTATGGCATCGCGTGGATCTTCTCCGCCATCATACGGACCTGGTTGCAGCACGTTATCACCTATGGAGGCTTTGTTCTCATCCGCGTACACATGGTTGTTGCTCAGAACGTACACGTTCGTTCCATCGGTGACTCTGCACCCGATCGTACCGGCAGTAACATTCGGATGACCTGTGGAGGCACCGATGGGGGCAGGTCGAGGCCCGATAGGGGGCTCGATAGCTGCCTCGTCCGTTGTGGCCGAGGCCTCGCTGGAATTGGCCGACTCATTCCCCGATGTGTCTATAGCAGTAACGACGTAGTAGTAGGTCGTCGAGGGCATGAGTCCGGTATCGAGATACTCACTCGGCGCGACGTTGGAGGCTCTCCGACTGTACGGACCACCGGAAGTGGTGGAACGGTACACGTTGTAGTGCGATAAGTCCGACTCGCTATTATCGGCCCAGCCCAGGCTTATCTCACTGCTGCCTTCAGCCGCTGCCGTAAGAGAAGTCGGTGGCTCTGGAGGCACACGATCTTTCGGAGGCTTGTCGGGTTTGCCAGGAGGTTTGTCGGGTTTTGGCAGGGCGTAGAGTTTGCCTGTGACCAGTACCTGGACGGGGATGCCTTCAAGATTCTTGGGGATTCCAGCGATTCCCGGCCGCTCCGTGAGAATCGCCACTGCCAGCTGGTTGTCCTGATCGAGTCCTACTGCCGTGCCCACCACGCCGTCCTTTGCCATAAGCCGCTCGGTGTGCGCCTCTTGGACCTCCTTGACTCGCTCAAATGCCTCTTCGCTGCGCCCCTGGGCTGAAAGAACGCCCGAGAGAACCAGCAGAGAAGCAATGACAGCCACAATTAGCAGTATCCTGCAGAGTATTCGCCTCGACATAATTTTACCCTTTCAAAAAACCCGCAATTTGCTCCCAATTAACTACACATCAAGCCGTTATTATACACTATATCGGCTGATTTTGCAGTCTTCTGCTCAACTTCTTCGCCCAAATATCAGAATCCCCCCTCGGGTCCATAGCGGACCTGGAGCATCATAGCTCGTTCCAGCCTTCCCACTCTGTCAAAGCCGAATCGGCAGACAACTTACGTGCTCGTCAGGGAACAGGAATCGAGTCGCTCGTCTCAACATTATCGCCAGGTACGTACGTATACCCGCTCAAAACGACATCAGTGACGACAAACGTGAAAACCTCACCGGTCTTTGCCTTCTTAGGAACAGAAACAACCACAGCGGTTCCAGTCCCGTCTGTGATGCCGGTTGCCCCTCCCTGGATCAGCTGATCGGCCGTCGAGCCGTCCGTACCCAGGTGCCAGTTCCCGACCACAGTGGCTCCGGTCTGAGCCGGACCAACACCGACAGTGGCTATTGCCTTCCAATTCTTGCCCGCCGGATCGAGACGCATTTCGATACTCTCAATGTGTATCGTTGCCCCTGCCTCCGTGACAGTCGAAGTGGTTGACATCGAATCGTTGCTGTTATTGTCATCTGCAAAGTCGTGGCCGGCTACCAGCGCGTGATCGCCGATCGTAGAGCTGCTGGTGTCCCACGAGTAGGTAAGAACTGCAGATGCTCCTGCCGCCAAGCCGCCGACGATTGTCTCGGTGCCTATCACGGCGGAATCTGTTTCGTCGGTTAACGTAACGCTAATGTCAGCGGTGACGTTCTGGTTGCCCACATTCTCAACCGTCACATCCACATTGGCTACAGTGCCCTGTGCCACTAAGCTGGGTGCGTTAACGGCCACGGTTGCGATATCGGTGATAGCGGACCCTACGGGGACTACGGTACTCATGGAATTGTCCGCCGTATCTGTCTCGCCGGCAACCGGCGCAGCCGTGGCATCAAGGGTGTGGTCCCCGAGGGTGGCACCGGTGGTATCCCAAGTGAAGCTGACCGTGGTGGAACCGCCGGGACCCAAGGTGACCGCTTGTGGAGAATCCGTAACTGCACCGGCTGTACCGCCAGGTGGTGGCGTATCCGCCAACGTCACATCGAAGGTCTCGCCAAACGTCCCTTGGTTCGCTACGGTCACGTCAATGGTAACCGTGTCTCCTGCGACGACCGAGGCCGGCGCTATGATTGCCGTGACCGCGACGTCGTGGACCGGCTCGGAAGAAGTGCCGGCGATCTCCACGTCGTCAACGTAGGCATACTCGGCAGAGTTACTGCAATTAGTCGCAAATCTCAGCTTGAAGTCAGCATTGTCATTGGCCGCTGCGTCACAAACCCGGTCCTGAAGACTCCAAGAAGTACTCTGTGTTTGCTCAAGCAGATTCCATGAGCTACCATCGTACCATTCAACATACAGGTATTCACCGCTATCAAGACCCTTTGTGCTGCGAGCATACTTGACATTGATGTTGGCAAAGCCCACAGTGCTGACGGCCTTTTCTATCCACGATGTGCCTTTGATCTCCGCGCCATAGACGCCGGAGTACACCGCCTTCGACGAAACGCTGGCGTTACCGGATGTGGCCCAGCCCCCGGTGGCAAACTCGCCACTCTCAAACCCATCGCCCCACGGCAGTTCGGGTACGAAGGGCTCGGTGGTGAAGCTCCACACTTGACCCGGTGTCGTGCCTTGGCCGTCGCTCTCATCAATACGCCAGTAGTAGGTGGTCTCGTATTCCAAGGGGCCGGGTTCGTAGGTCGTTTCAAGCTGATTCTGGATAAACGTTGGTGGGTCGGCGGTACCGAAATAAACGTCGTGACTAATGGCGTCAATCCCAGCCTTCCAGCTAAGAACGGTGCCCAACGGGACATCCTCGGCGCCATCTGCCGGACTGGGATTGCTTGCCTGGGCTGTCTTCGTAAGTGTGACACCGTCGAATTGCACCCCGTCGTTGTACAGGGCCGAGACAGTAAGTGACTGGCCGGGCACATCCACGTCGATGGTGCAGTGATGGTATACGCTCTCGCCGTACTCCCGAATGGGCTCTTCGTTGTCTGTTACCAG
>CP070675.1:1143115-1147698 GCA_020352215.1 Phycisphaerales bacterium | reverse complement strand
CCTATCGTTGGCAGCCGGTTTGCTGCTCGGCCTTTCGGTCGGCGTTCGGCCGGACACTGTCTTACCGGCGTCGTTGGTCCTGTTGTATTTACTCTTTGAGAATAGGCGCATGCCCGGCCGGCAATTAGCGACCCGAGCACTGTGCGTGGTTACGGGCGTTCTCCTTGTAGTCTTGCCTATCACCGTGCGGAACTACGTCTTGGTGCGCGAGGTAATCCCGGTCTCGAGCAACGCGGGCATCAACTTCTACGTTGGCAACTCGGCCGGTGCCGATGGAATTTCAGCCATACCGGTGGGGCTGCGGTGGGAGCGACTTATAGGTCGCGTTCCGCAGGAGGTTCTGGAAAAGCCGGCTACCGCGAGCCGATGGTGGGCGAGGGCAGCGCGGAGTGAAATCATGGCCGACCCGGCCGCCGCCTTGTCACGGTTGGGTAAAAAGGCTCTTGCGTTTTTCAACCGGCGCGAGTTCCGCAACAATATATGTTATCACTTTCTTCAACGGGCGTGCCGGCCACTTCGGATGTCGCCGTCGCAGTTCGCCGTGATCTTACCTTTGGCTGTCTGTGGGCTGGTTGGGCTGTGGCGTTCCGGCAATCCTGCCCCGCGACGGGCGAGTGCGCTGTGCGCGCTGTGGGTGGCAGGGTATTGGGCAGCGGGGGTGGCGTTCTTCGTCACGGCGAGGTTCCGGTTACCCGCAACGCCGTTGCTGATTCTGCCCGCTGCTTGGGCGCTGGCCGAAGGCCTTGCCGCCGTGCGGCAAAAACGGTGGCGAACGTTGGCCGGATTCACCGCGGGTGTTCTGGGCGCCAGCGCGATCTGCTGGCCTTTCTGGTTCGGATCCCCTCAGGAGGATTGGGTTCGTGACAACGTCAACCTCGGCAACAGCCTTTCTGAGGCAGGTGACATAGACGGCGCGGTGAACGCCTGCCGCCGGGCCCTTGAGATTCAGCCCCAGGACCCGGATGCCAACTTCCTTCTTGGTCGTATGCTGCTGCCGCGCGATCCGACCGGAGCCGTCAAGCACTTCGAGATCGCCCGTGAGCAAGCCCCTGAGTCGCCCAGTCTGCTGCTCGCTACCGGCCAGGCCTATCTGCAAATTGGCGAGATGTCCAAATCCCGACAGACGCTCCAGGAGTTGTTGGACCTATCGGCAAAGATGAACCTATGGCCGAAGCGCGATGCCTGGGCGACGGCACACATCGTTTTGGGGGAAATCGATCCACCGGCGGCGAAGCAGCATTGGGACGAGGCATGGTCGATCGATCCCCGCACCACGGCTGAGGCGGCGTTCCTCCAACGCCGGGAACTTCCGCGGGTGCTCGAGACCTTCCGAGCCGAGGCTGCAGAGAAACCCTGGGACTGGTACAGCCAGGCGAACCTCGGGATGGTCTTGTTGGAGTCGGGCAGTGCGGCCGAAGCAGTGCAAGCATTCCGCAACGCATCAAGGCTGGCGCCTGACCGGGAAGGATTGGAATTCCAGCTCGCTCGCGCGCTGCTACAAGCGGGCGAAGAGCAAGATGCGTTGGACATCCTGGACCGGCTCGCTCGGGAGCTGCCCCGCGGCGGGCTACGCGATCAGGTCGAAGCAACTCGCCGCACCATCCGAGAAAAGAGCTGAGCGGATCTACTTGCCACCCGTCGGTTTCAGGTTGTCTGTGACCAGCGAGGCATCGAGTTTGTCATCTTCACTAACCGCGTCGGCGAGGACATTGCCCCCGAACAGTATCCGCGTGCTTGGCTTGCCTTTGACGGCCAAAGCCTTCGGTCGCAGACCTGAGAAGAGGTTGCCGACCACAGTGACATCCAAGGTGCCGTTCAGGCTCATGCCGCCCGCCGACCGGTCATTCTCCGCTCGTCTCAGCTTGTCATCACCGATGTAGCTGTCCGAGAAGTTGTTGCCGGTGACGGTGATGCGCCCGCTTTCGGGGCCGATGCTCAAGGCGTCCACACCCATGATGGTGAACGTGTTGGCGCTTACCGCGCAGCCGTGCGCATCTCGCAGCTGGATTCCGCCTGCAGTGTTGTGTGCGATCACGTTGGCGCTAAGCGCAATGCCGTAGCAATCTCGATCGAGCACGATAGCTGCGCCCCGGCACTCCTCGATCATATTGCCGGAGACCACCGAGCCGTATGTGTTCTCAATCACGACGCCGTTGCCGAGGTGGTCGTCGAGGTTGTTGCCAGTCATACAGAGATTGAATCCGTCGAAGCAGCGCACCGCGTCCTGGTTCTCCTCGAACTGATTTGCCGAGACGACGATGTCGTGACAGCCGATCAGGTTCAGCCCAGTCTTCTTGTTATAGGTTACCAGCGAATCGCAAATGCGAGGGTCCTCGTAGCAGTAGTACAGTTGGATGCCGTCGCCTCCGTGGTAGCTGACGGTGACACCCTCTACAAAGATCTCGTTGATTCGTCGTGCCTCAATGCCGTGGCCGCTCTTCTCGTTGCCCGTGATGCGGAAGTTCGCCAGCCGGACTCGCCAGAGTTCGGCCTTACGGTTCTCGGCGCCGCTGGAATGCTGAAGGATAAGGGCGCTCTTGCCTTCGGCGTTGACGTTCTTGATGTGAGTAGCCGTACCGGCCCCTTCCAAGAGTACATCGGATGTGCTTATCCTCAGCGGCTCGCTTATCTCGAACGTGCCGGGCGGCAAGCGCACGGCGCCGCCGTCGTCGGGCAAGGCATCTATAGCGGCCTGCAGCGTCGGGTAGCGGCTTGCGTCGATCACCGGCTTGGCGCCCGGCAGGCGCGCCGCCGGCATATCGGCATCTTGGGCCGGGCTTGTCGTGACATAGAATGCACTTATTGCCGCTAATGCGATTAGCGAAACAATTGCGGTCAAATGTGTGGTTCTCATGTTAGAGCTCCCGATTAGCATTTGCGTGTTTTCTTTACCTTGCGGAACTTGTGCCGCGATCCGGCCCATCCGGCGCGAGTGCTCACGCCTTTCTCCAGCGCCTGCAACGCGCGGTCGATGTCCTCTTGCTCGATTCCGTAGTGGGTGACGGCGCGAAGGCTGCCGGCGCCGAGATGCAGCAGCTTGATCCCGTTCTTGGCAAGCTCTGTCACTAAATCGTCGGCGGATTGCCGATCGCTCTGCAGATCGAAGTAGACTATGTTCGTTTGTACTCGCTGCAGGTCTACGGCCAGGCCGTCAATTTGTGCGATCCCCTCAGCGAGACGGCGAGCGTTTGCGTGGTCCACCCGGAGTCTGTCTGTCATCTCGTCGAGGGCCGTGATGCCAGCCGCGGCGATGATACCCGCCTGACGCATCCCGCCGCCTACCACCTTGCGCGTTCGTCGAGCCTCAGCGATGAACTCTTTCGGACCGCAGACCACCGAACCGACCGGGGCCGACAGTCCCTTCGAGAGGCAGAAGCTTACCGAGTCCGCGCCGTCTGTCAGCTCCTTGACGCCGAGTCCCAATGCGACGGCGGCGTTGAATATCCTGGCGCCGTCGAGATGTACCGAGAGGCTGTGCCTTTTGGCCAAGGCCGCGACCGCTCGCGTATATTTCGGCGTGAGTGGGGCACCGCCGCAATGGTTCTGCGTATTCTCCAGACAGATCAGCCGGGTCCGCGGGTAGTGAACGTTGTCGCCGCGAATGGCCGCCTCGATATCCTCCAGCCGCAGAGTGCCATCGGGTCGATTCTTGACGGTGTGCGGGTGTATGCCGCCCAGCGCCGATATTCCGCCTGCCTCATGCAGGAACGTATGCGAGAGATCCCCCAAGATCGCTTCCTCGCCGCGCCGACAATGAGTGAGGATGCTCACTAAATTGCCCATCGTGCCGCTGGCGACCAGCAGCGCCGCCTCCTTTCCCATCCGTTCCGCAGCCATCTGTTCGAGACGGTTTACAGTCGGATCATCGCCGAAGACATCGTCGCCGAGTTCTGCTTGATAGATCGCATCTCTCATAGCCTGCGTCGGCAGGGTCACGGTATCGCTACGTAAGTCAACTACCTTCATCCCTTATTCTCCACACAAAGTGATAGTAGGACGCGTTCACCCTTTTTGCCGGGCTGCACGATAATCCAAAGACCTCGCCCCGTCAACCGCTGGCTCGGACACGAATTAGCCAACGTGCCGCGTTTGTTTTGTTGTTTACGCCCTGTGCTCCGGCCGGTATCATGGCCGATTATAATCGTTATGGATGTTTTACTCTACATCATTGCAGGGCCACTGTTTCTGGTGTCCATTGCCGCGCACATCCTTGTGCGAATCCGCATGAAGCCGAAATACGATGGCGACCTGGACGATTACTACTACGAGTTTGAGGACCAGCATCCCGAGTACGCCAAATACACAAAATGGTCGAACCTAACCTTCGCCGCTGCGACTGTGGCTGTTTTGCTGCTCCTTCTGGCCCTGATTTTGTAGAAACGACATTGAGATTGAGACCCTGATTGTTGTATTATTGACTCTGTTGCATGCAGGAGTACCGATCGTGAAGTCAAATGGCACATCCTGGATTACGGCCCTTCAGGTGGTATAGCTGCGTTCGTGCGCCTTGTCACCTATTATCCCGTGCAAGAATGGAGAGATGCCGTGGCCGATGCCCGGAAACAACCTGCGGAAAGGCTGGA
>CP070675.1:1138415-1143015 GCA_020352215.1 Phycisphaerales bacterium | reverse complement strand
GTGCAGACCGCCCCTCCGGGAGTCAAGACTCGCATCATCTCCTCTGCGTTAACATCGCCCGCATCCTCGGCGACAATCAGGTTGACCAGATTGTCCGTGTAGGGAAGCACCGACCCAGAATACTGCGCGACGGAGACGGGCCCGTAGATGCCCTGTGCGTGGATGTAGCTTCTCGCCTTGGCGACCTTGGCTGGGTCGCGTTCGAGCCCGTGAACCGTATAGCTATCACTGGCCCGCAGGGCCGCCGTCAACCTCCCGTCGCCGCAGCCAAGGTGAACCACGATGCCGCCTTGCACGCCGGTCGTATCGAGAATCTCCTCGGCCGACTTCGCCACATCACCCGTTTTTGCTACCGTCGTGCCGGCAAGGAGGCAAACAGCCAGCAACCCCAGTAGCCACAACTCGATTGTAGGATAGCGTCTCATTCTGAATCACCTCGTTCTGCCCAAATGCTCGTATATTTGCGTTTATATGGCACCATCATAGCACTAATACGCAAAATCTCAAGTCGTTGCGGAAATCTCCCGCAATGCAATGCAATCGGGGGGCGAAATTCACAGCTGTCGGGTAGGGCGCGCAAGGTGCGAACTGTCTTCATGTGCGTAGTCAGATGACTAATGGTGACATGGAGTTGTTCCATCGTCAGTCGCAAGGCAATGCCACCCTAATGGATGCTACGGTCTGCGAGTGGCGTGACACGACTGCTCGGCCCTTATGATTTGTCGGCCGAGTTCCGTTTTCTCAGCAGGACCAGGCCGCCGAGGCCGAGCAAGACAGATGTCGCCGGCTCAGGAACAACCTCCAGGCTGCCCAAGAGAATCCCGCCATCTTCGGCATAGAGGTTCAGAGAGGTTCGGTACGGCCACGTCGTCGGGCCAACGTATCTGAGGTTGATGATAACGTGCTTACCAGCCAGGATCGGTCTACTGGGATCGAGGCTGGCCACTGTGATCTCGTACCAGGCACCATACTCAGGCCAATAGGTTGCTGTTGAGCTACCACTGGGATTCCCGGCAGGTGTAAATACTGGATCACCCGCGAACTCCACGATAGACGGATCGGCGATTTCCAGCCAGCATGTATAGGCACCGTCATTGTCCGACCATAGGGAGGGCCGGCCACCAAACACCGACCAATCTTCGCACAGCGCCAGATCAGCATCAGCCGCTGAAACACAGCCTAAGACCACAATAGCGATAGATGTCTTTCTCGTGACAATACTCCCTACCCAGGAAGCTATGAGATGACACGCAGCTTCCTCACACACGTCTTCTCAGCAGGACCAGGCCGCCAAGGCCGAGCAGCGCGAACGTCGCCGGCTCAGGGATAAAACAGTAGACAGTGTCCAGAAGGGTCTCGGCGTCGTCGGCATAGAGATTAAGACAGGGGCGCCACTCATAAGGAGGAGGCGGACTGTCCCCGCAGAGTGTGATTACTACATGATCTCCAGCCACTACGGGCGCACTCGGATTTAAGCTGGCTACGATGATCTCGTACCAGCCCGGGTATTCTTCGTAGTGGTTGATCTGCGAGTCTCCGTTCGGGTTTCCCGCCGCAGTGAAATCTGGCCCACCCGCGCACTCCAAAACCTCCAGATGAAGTATCTCGATCCAACAGGCATACCCACCGTCCGTGTCGGAGACAATACAGACATCGGTGACCGGGTCAGGTGAAGGCCATGGCGCGCCCGAACATCCCGGGACGAACGACAATGCCCCGTTGGCCGATGAGGCCAGAACTAATACCACCACAGTAACAAATGCCTTTCTCATAACACTCCTCCTTCCGATTACGCGCATAATACAACGTTGGCTTTCTGGTGGTCCGCTCAAGCTGCTAAACTCCTCGATGGTCAGTATAACATATCCGCCAGACAATTGCCACTCCGAAATTGTGCCGTTGGCAGAAAGAAAACGTGCCCTTTTGAGAGCTGATAAATCCGTATTCGTAAGGCCATTTGGGCGAAAAAACCTGCAAAAAGACGGGTGTAAGGCTTGAATTTGCAGCTCAGGCCGGATATTCCATTGCGCATGAGATTGACTCCCGACATATCGGGATAGCTGAAAGGCCGCCAGGGTAGGCCCGGCAAACACAGTTCGGCTGAAAGAGAATGGGCAATGATAGACCGCAAAGGCATCCTGTGGTTCTTATTAGTGACGTTCGGGATTACGTTTGTATACGAAGGGGCCTTGATCCTCTCAGGCCTTAACATGAATTTTGCAGGACCATTTGCCAAGGAGTCCACAGCCCCATATCTTCCGCTGCTGATTGGAATGGCCATGTGGATTCCAGCCATGTCGACAGTGATCGTAGTCAAGTTCATCACAAAGGAGGGCTTTGCCATAACCAATCTGCGCATCGGCCCGATCAGGCCGTATGTCGTCTCAGCCCTCACCGTGCCTGCCTGCTTTGCTGTGATATACGGCCTGACCTGGCTGGCGGGCCTGGCTCAACCTGATTGGAGGTTCGAGCACTTCCGCAGCTCCATGGAGGGCATGGGCATAGACACTTCTGCAATGCCGCCCGTGTTCATCCTGGCGCCGATGATATTTGTCTCCAGTCTGATTGTGGGGCCGTTCGTCAACGGAATCTTTGGATTCGGCGAGGAGCTGGGCTGGCGTGGCTATCTGATGCCCAAGTTGCTCGCTCTGGGCAGGCCCAAGGCCTACGTGATCCTTGGTGTGATCTGGGGACTCTGGCATGCCCCGCTGATAGTGGCCGGATTCAACTATCCCGGCTATCCGCTGCTGGGCATTATTGTAATGTGCGGCATGACCACGGCCTTCGGCATCTACATAAACGAAATGACGCTGCGCAACCGCAGCTCAATTCTGGCCGGCTGGATACACGGGGCATTCAACGGGCAGGCGTACGGGATCTGGCGCATCCTTTTCCCTGATGCGAACCCGCTGCTGGGTGGTTTCACGGGTTTGGCCGGAATCGCCGTGTGGGGTGTGGTCGGCTGCTGGATGGCGCGCAGGCACACAAGGACCTCCGGACCTCGTACGTAATTGGCGTGCTCATAGCACACCGCATGCCCCGAAAGAGTGACTAAAGAGTTGGCTTGCGGTGCTCAATCCCTATAATCAATCGTCAACTCGGCGTTTTTCACTCAAGATGACAACAACGTGAGGTGTGACCGGTCGGCAGGAGAGACATGGAATGAACATACTTGCAGTTGTGGGCAGCTACAGAAAGGGCAAGACAATCGATACCCTTATCGACAAGGCAATAGAGGGCGCGAAAGAAGGCGGTGGCGACCATGTTCACGTGGAGAAGCTGTACCTAATAGACAAGAACATCGAGTATTGTAAGAATTGCATGGTCTGCCGCAGGGATGATCCGGACAAACCCATTGCCAAGTGCATTATTGCTGACGACATGCAAACGATATATCCTATGATTGAGAAGGCCGACGGGTTCATTTTCGGAACGCCGGTCAACATGGGCGCCGCAACGGCAATTATGAAGACTTTTCTCGAACGAACATGTTGGGTCTTGGCAAAACCAGGTAAGCGTCCAATCCGTGGATGTCCGACGCCGCGGACAACAAGAAAGAAAATGGCGATCATAATCGTGAGTTCAGGAATAATCTCACCCGTCTTTCGGCGATGGTGCGATGATGCCACGCCGTTGATAAAGAGTTTCTGTGCTTGTCACCTAAATGCAAAGGTGCTGGGCAGTCTGTATGCAGGCGGCGTTGAGAGAAAAGGCATGGACATCTATTTGGATGAGGCATACAAGCTCGGCAAGAAGCTCGTATCCTGCGTACAGTAGCCTCGGGCTCTGATGAGCAAACCACGTGAACGTCGGCCACAGGATGGGCAGCTTCTTTTTGCCGCCCATGTGGATTGTTGGATAAAGCCATTGTGCAGGGGACCGTAAACATAGGGTCGGGTGTCATTTTGTGTGCTTCTAAAGGAGTTTTATGAGATGGAGGCGAGCTATGTGGAGTAAAGCGGTCGTGGGGGCAATCGTGGTTGTGTTTCCGCTTTCTGTTGGCGTCCTCGCGAAGGGCATACAAGAAGAGAGCATCAGATTACCTGATACCTTCCTCGCTCGTCGCGAGGCCCTCATGGATTCGGTGGCGGAGGGCATTGCCGTTCTCTACTCGCAGGGCCGCAGGACCGAAACTGGATACCGGGCGGACGGAAACTTCTGGTACCTGACCGGCGTCGACGAACCGGGGGCCATTCTGCTTCTGGCGCCGCAGGAAAGAGATCGACAGGTCCTGTTCCTGCCGCCTCGTGACATCGAAGACGAACAATGGACCGGCCGCAGACCGGCTTTGACCGATTCTCTGCGCCGTGAGCTCGGCTTTGACCAGATTTGGCGGACTGGAATGCTCGATAGGGTACTCATTTCGTACATGAAACACTCGACGGTGCTGCATTTGGTCTCATCTCTGGTCGGTCCGTCCCGGGACGTCCCTCCCGATCTGGAGCTTTATAGAAAGATCACTGCTCGTGTGCCGGGGACGAGTATAAAGAACTCTTCGCATCTTCTCGAGACGATGCGCATGGTCAAATCCCCTGAGGAGATTGCAGCGATCGAGCAGGCGATCCGGGTTACGTACCAAGGTATGACGGAGGTTCTGGCC
>CP070675.1:1133713-1138315 GCA_020352215.1 Phycisphaerales bacterium | reverse complement strand
ATGCCTTTGCAAAGGCATTCAAGGCCAAACACTTCCTGGAAAGCGGATATCCAAGAAATGACATACTCTTCAACGGTGAAGCCAACAACCTCGCGAGCTTGGGCACGGACAACGAGGCGATCTGCAGGATCAACCAGCTAAAAGCCGACGGTCACAAGCTCGTTCTTTATGCTCCAACCTTCAGGGACACAACAGGAGACGCCATTTCAGATGGAGCTTTGGATCTCGACGAGCTCTCTGAGTTTGGACAGAAACATAGAATAGCGTTCGTTTTCAAGTTTCACTACAATGGCGAGACTGCATGCGGACTGAGGCAATATGACAACATCATCTGGTACAACAACTCAAGCGATATATACCCCCTCTTGAGGCTATTCGATACACTGGTCACTGACTACTCCTCGATCTATATGGATTACCTTCTGCTCGATAGGCCAATGATATTCTTCCCTTACGACTACGACAAATACACCCGCGATGACAGAGGCTTATTGTTTGAGTACGACTGGATGACCCCTGGCCCCAAATGTCGGTCCCAAAGTGAACTGCAAAAGGAGCTGCTCCACTGGTTCATCGGCCAAAATGACGACTTCTCTCAAAGGAGGAAGGAGCTTAGGAAGCTGGCCTATAAACATGAAGACGGAAAAGCATCTGAAAGGCTTTGGCGCTTTATCGAAGAGACTTACGTCAGATGAGGGTTACAAGTATTGTCGCCTCCGAGTCTACACACGATGAATGGGTCCTCACATATGTTGCACCGCGGTCTTTGAGCAAACTCAAACCAAAATGGCAAGTGACACACTTGAGGCAGTAGATGCATATTCTCCCGGCGGAACATTTGCCGCAGCATTTGAATATGACACTTTGAAACTGTTCAGCAGATGCCGATTGGCAGTGGAGGCTGTTTCTAAATGGAAAGGCCCGGCTGACGTGAGTTCTGCCCCTGTTGACACAGAAGGTATGGCTGGAAGGAGTCCCCGGACACGTTCAGAACGTCTTCTGAATCGTTAGCCACTGTTACCAATGAAGGAGATGCAATTAGTCCCGGAAGGTCTCTTGCAGAAATCAGATAGAATGTTGTTCGCTATCAATTTGGGCATAGGCGAGTACATGTATCCTCAAAATCATTTCACGACATTGACGGAAAAAGGGAAATATATCTATGCTGTCGGTTGTGATTATCACTCTAAATGAAGAAGCCAGAATCGGGGCCTGTCTGGAATCAGTCGCCTGGGCCGATGAGATTGTCGTCGTGGACAGTTACAGCAATGACAAGACTGTAGAGATAGCTCGGGGCTACACCGAGAAAATCTACCAGAAGGAATTTGTGGGTTTTGGCGAGCAGAAGAGCTACGCTTTGCAGAAGGCGAAGGGGGATTGGATACTGTCAATCGACGCCGACGAGAAGGTGACAGACGAATTGCGGGACGAGATCAAGAGGACTCTTGCCGACCCCCGGGCGTGTGGTTACTATGTGCCGCGCAGATTCTACCTCTCTAATAGACGCATGAGACACAGCCAATTCTGGCCGGAGTACAAGTTACGGCTGTTCCGCCGGGACCGCGGGCGTTTCTCAAACAGAATGGTCCATGAGCGGGTAGAGGTAGAGGGGCGGACGGCAAAACTCAAATGTACGCTCGAGCATCACACGTACTGCTCGGTCAGTACCCTGATCAAGAAAGCTGATACTTACTCAACTCTAGGAGCGCAGGCGATGCTCGCGGAGGGGAAGCGGTGTACGGGCTATTCCGCGCTGGGACACAGTTTTGCGGCTTTTGTCAAGACTTACTTTCTCCGGCTGGGCATCCTGGATGGCTGGATGGGCCTGGCAATAGCATATTCAAACGCTGCCAGCGCCTTCTACAAGTACATAAAGTGCCTTGAGTTGAAGAACCAACAGGACCGATAGCTGGCGTCACTGTCGTTGCGGCGACGTGTAGCGTACATGAACACTCAGCGGGAAATGGGATGTCGTTAGCCGAGGCGATGAAATCGCGCGGCTTGGTCGCAGGAATAGAGTGCACAAGGAAATGAGGTAAGCCCTGCAATCGGTTGATGCGTCCTCTTCAGCAAGGCCGTTGTCGGCAATCACAGTCGGACGGCCACAGGAGGGCAGTTCGCAGTGATGCCATTACCCGAAGATTTTGAGAACTGTGTAGCCGGACTCCTGGAAATCACGGAGGATATTGAAGGATACCTCGCGGAAAGAGAAGTGAGGTTCATGACCCTGCTTGCAGCCTGCCCCACTGGGAGGGGAGAGATACTGGAGATAGGAAGCTTCAAGGGTAAATCAACCATAGTGCTTGCCAAAGGAGCCTCTTTGACGAAAGAAGCCACTGTTGTGGCCGTAGATCCTCTGATTCCAAAGTCAACTATCGATCCGAGTCCGGAAGGCGATGACCCTTGGTTCCGAGACTTTCAGAGCAACCTTAGGAACGCGGGAGTCGAAAAACAAGTTGAATTTCACCGTATGTCCTCCGCCGAACTTGCCGAGACATGGAATAGAGACATCAAACTACTCTGGATCGATGGTGACCACACATACGCAGCGGTGAAGTCGGACCTGGAGATGTTCCGTCCATTTTTGTCGGATGGGGCGATCGTGGCAATGCATGATGTCTTGAACGTCTTCGAGGGTCCAATCAGAGTCTTCACTGAAGACGTCCTGCTCTCAAGCAACTTCGGGCCGGCTGGATTGTGCGGCTCCATCGGATGGTCTCAATATTTGAAAGATCCCGAGAGCACCTCCAAGTTCCGACGTCAAAAGGCTAGACTCTATCGCAAACTGAACACGTTGATCCCCTATTCTGCCCTCGGTAAGGGCGCCGGTAGAGTCCCCAGAATATGGCACAAGATCCTTCGGTCGAGAGTCCCTCATTCCGATGTCGAGCCCGTGAGATGGCTGAGCAGCGTAACGCCTGAGGACTCTCAAGAAAGGCAGGGGTCGACGCCGTAAGGTTCCTTCCGATGCCCTCCGAGGCCGCTGGCGTCCAAATGCAGCGTCCCCAGTTCAGTCACCCAGCGGCGTTTTTCCGGGCCCTGCAAATAGACACGCGCCAGAATGCTCGATTTTCTACAAATGCTATGTATAATCAGGCCAGATCAGAAGACTGTTATGGCCTCTTTGCCTGTATGATGGACACCTTAAGACTCAAGAACAGAGAAGACTGGCCCGCGCAGTACTTGGCGGAAGGCATTCATAAGGCGGTACGGTGAAATACGTCATCCTCATTGTCGGTGCGTACTTGCTTGGCTCAATCCCTTTTGGCCTACTCATCGCCAAGGCCCACGGCAAGGATCTGCGATCGATTGGCTCAGGCAATATCGGTGCAACAAACGTCGCCCGGGCCCTCGGCAGAAAATGGGCCTACGGTTGTTTTCTGCTCGACATGTTGAAGGGCTTGGTTCCCATACTGGCCACGATGTTGCTTATCAGACGCTGGAGTACCCCGGCTGACACAGGGGGCGTCATCCACCTTTGGTTATGGATCGCGGTCGGCTGCGCCGCCATCCTGGGTCATATCTTTCCAATATACGTGAAATTCAAAGGCGGAAAGGGCGTCGCGACGAGCTTCGGCGTGGCTTTGGGCCTCTGGCCGTACTTCACAGCGTGCGCGTTTGCTGCCGTCGTACTGTGGGCTGTCCTCGTACTGATCTGGCGCTATGTTTCTCTCGCCTCGATCGCCGCATCCATAGCCTTTCCTGTTTTCCTGGTCCTGGCAATTGCGCTGATCCCAGGTCGCAGTTTCACCGACCTCTGGCCGTTGCTCGTCACCGCGGCCGCGATACCCCCGGTTGTCATTGCCCGACACCGCAAGAACATAAAAAGGCTAATCGCTGGAACCGAAGGCAAAGTGCTTCAACGCAAGCGAAATGGAGATAAATAGGGCAGCCAAGGGGACAACAACGCTTTCAAGAGGCACGTAGAAAACTCGCTCCGCCCGAGACCCAGGTGTCCTACTGCCCCATCTCGTTCAAGCCTTGGCGAGCCGATTCACCAACCGCCCCAAGGCCAGAGAGTCGGAACTCAACTTACCCGGCCACGTTCGACATTATCTCCGGGGGCCGGCAGCCCTTTGTTCATACCTGCTTTCAGCCCATCGCGGGAAGATGCTCCACCGGGGATATTCCCATATTTGCGCAATCCATAACCTATTTCCACCAGTCGCGAGTCGACCAGCAAAGCCGCCATGAGAGTCTGGCGGTCATGTGCGACTCGACAACTGGCGGTTGCTGAACTGAGGTCCGGCACCCACGTGTTCGTGATTGTCATCTGTATGCGGAGAGTGCTCAGGCACCTTCAGCAGCCTTCTCCACCTTCAACGGCGCCCTCATCACGGCCCTGCACCCCCGGCCCACGCGGGACTCAATCTCTATATGGCCTCCCAGCTCCTCTAACCGTTGACGGATACTAAACAGCCCGAATCCGCTCGTCCCCGAAGACACCGACGTGACCTGGTCGGGCTCGAAGCCCACTCCATCATCTTCGACGCTGACCTGTATCTGGCCGTCTACACTGCCAACACGGACTTCGATCTTGTTTGCACGGGCATGTTTAACAACGTTGATCAACAGCTCTCGAACGTTCCGGAACAAGAGCAC
>CP070675.1:1129004-1133613 GCA_020352215.1 Phycisphaerales bacterium | reverse complement strand
GGCTTCTCTTGAACCTTCTATTCGAGAGTCGTTGCTTGAGCAGATGAACAGTCGATGGGAATCGGCCTTCACGGTCAATTGCGCCCGACTCAAGGAGGAACTTCACCAGCAGGTACGCCGGGACTTGACGCAGTTTGCGGCCGAGACGATGGCTGCTTCCCGAAATCTTACTGAGCAACGTCTTGTGGAACTTGTCCAGGTAATAGAGGCGGCGAGGATGCAGGATCGCCGCAGGGTGGCCGCGGCCCTGGAGCAAATGGAGCTGAACCGGCTGCGAGACAAAACAGCTTACGGAAATGGCTTGGAGACCCTGGCTGCCCAGACGAATGAACTGCTGCAAACGAAGCCATATTAGACAGGCTGCAATTGGCGGAACATACTGGCAGCCTGGTTCCAGATGTCAATGCAATCTTAACTTGGCCAAAGTGAAGGAGAAAGAGATGAGACTGTTCAACAAGATCCTTGCCGTAGCTGTGCTGCTTTCTCTTACGATGGGAAGCGCAGTACTGGCCGATCGGGGCCGTAATGCAGAGCTCCACGAGTACCAGAGCGCGATGATGGCGATCGACGAGGCAATGGTTGGAGAAGGGCGTGACCTTACCATCTCCGGTATAGCCGGAGTTGGTGGCGTTATAATGAGAGGCCTTCCGGATAATCCCGTTACCGACGAATACGGGCGCTACCGGGCTACCGTGAAGCGCGGGTGGAGCGGCACAGTCACACCTGTGAAGGAAGGCTTCACCTTCAAGCCGCCATCCCGGATGTATGACCGGGTTATCACGGATTATCACGAAGAGGACTACAAGGCCAACCCGATTAAGTGTACGATTTCCGGCACTGTGGGCGTGGCGGGCGTCGCCATTAAGGGCCTGCCTGGGAGTCCTGTCGCGGATGGAAATGGCAGGTACAGTGCATCTGTCGAGTATGGCTGGAGCGGCACGGCTGAGCCCGCGAAGGAGGGCTACGCTTTCGAGCCACGGGCCCGGATGTATGCCAGAGTGCTTGTGTCTCAGGAAAACCAGGACTACACGGCCAAACTGATGAAGTTCACGATTTCCGGCACGGCCGGACAGCCGGGTGTGGAGATGCAAGGCTTACCTGGCAATCCCGTGAGCGATACGACCGGCCACTACAAGGCAACCGTCGAGTATGGCTGGCGCGGCACAGTCATGCCAGAGAAGGCAGGCTACACCTTCATCCCACGGGCCAAGCAGTACGGTGGGGTAACCTCATCTCAGGAGAATCAGAACTATTTGGCCAGGGCGATAACGCTCACGATATCAGGTGTTATAGTCGTCGGCGGCACACCGATCGGCGGCGTGCTCATGTCAGCGGACAATGGTGGCGGCTCCGATATCACCGACGGTCGGGGCAGGTACGGCGTGAAGGTCCCGTACGGGTGGAGTGGCGAACTCAGGGCAACGAAAGAAGGTTTTGTCTTCAGCCCACCGAGCAAGTCGTACACGAACGTCATCGCAAACGTGGAAGAGGATGCCCTCGGGCCCTCCGGCCGTCGGACGACAAGATTTTCTGATGTACCCTTACTTGGCCGCGCTTTGCGTCGCAAGGTCCTTGTTATTCCCACCGGCCAGACCGAAGCACAAGATCTCAGCACCATGAGAGAAGACATGTATGTTATGGCGTACATCTTTGATAAGAAATTCCGAGAGCCGCGTCTGATTCGAGGGGTCTTTGTCGATTACGGTGACTTCTTCGGCGGTGACACTCGAGAGACCGAGTCCATCTACATTCAAGGCTACGGCGTTCTTTTCCTGATGGAAGTCAATTTCTCGTTGTCACCGGTCGCTGGTCTACAGGAGAGTACGGACGCCGAATCCGATAAACCCGTCGATACAGCCTGGGAGCGGGCAAGACGGGAGGTGTTCTCGCCGGTAAGCGTGACGGGCGCCCGAAAGCCGGCCCCATCGGGCATGGCCGATGCAGAGAAGGGCGAAGAGCTCAAGCGGGGTCTCATCGAAGCGCTAAAGCATGCTGCGAATATTAGGGGCTTGAAACCTGAGGAGTGGATAATTGTCACGGTCATCGGAGCAGCCCCGCTATCTTATGGTGGTGCCGGAGGCAGCGACCTGGGTTTTGGCCCAAATCTCAATCCGTATGTTCGAGGTGTGGATTCGTCTACAGTGGCTGCTCAAGTGCAAGCTGGCCAAGATGCTTCCGGTGTCGACGGCTATGGCGGGTTCGGTGGTTACGGTGGCATGGACCTGATAGGTGGTTTTGGCCGAATGGGCCCGTCATCCGCTGCGGTTCTGACCATGCGTGTCAAAAAGGCGGCCGTAGACAATTTCGCCAGCGGAGCCCTTGAAGCGGAGGAATTCCGGAACCAGGTCCAGATTTTCACGCACTAATGGTCTCACAACCTGGCGTTTCTCGATCTCGGTGAGCACCGACGCGTATCGCGGATATCAAGGCTGGGCCGGTTCGGCTCAGCCTTGCGTGTAAACGCTCTAATGGAACACCACGAGTGAGGGATTTTTCTCGACACATTTTCCGGCTGGCGCGCAAACTATCAAGTAAAGGCTAAACCATCGATGGCTCCGATGTAGTTATTGACCTGAAAACCGTGGATAAGCAGGCAAATACAGAGATAGTCCGAGGTCTGCAACAGGGGGATCGCGACGCCTGGTCTCGCCTCTATGAGCTCTACGCCGAGCAGCTTTGGCGAAATGTTGCGAGACTGATGCAAGGTGATCCCGCGTCCGTGGCCGACGTTGTACAGGAGACGTTTCTGGCAGCGGCGCGTTCAGCCGGAGGCTTCGATCCCGGTCGCGGCTCGTTGTGGGTATGGCTCTGGACAATTGCCCAGCGCCAGATTGCCCTGCACTACCGCAGACAGAAGCCCAGGCACGCCCTGGTTCGAGCGCAACAGTGGTGGACTTCGCTGGATGGCCAGAAGCGCGAGTGGGTCCGATGCAGAGAAAGGCCGCCGACCGAGGTGCTTGAATCTCGCGAGTTGGCCACGCTGGTCGGATGCGCCCTTGCAGCGTTGCCCGCGGAGTACCAGGTATTGTTGATCGCAAAATACATTGATGGTGATTCCGTTAAGCAGATTGCAGAAAAGGTTCGCCGCTCACCTATGGCTGTGCGTTCAAAGTTGGCTCGAGCCAGAAAGGCCTTTCGGCGCACATTCAAGAGGTTGACCGGCACCGCACCAAATGTGCGGGAGGTGACATCGTGAACCCGCAAAGAACTGAGAATTCGGAAGAACTGCTAAGTTCACTGCTCTCAGCGGTGGATCGGCAAGAGGTCGAACCGGAGAAGGAGTTTCTCGACCGGTTGAAGGAGCAGTCTGCAAATGTATTTCAGGACACAGCTTCACGACAAGGGTCAGCCCGGTCAGGGCAGTTCGCCGAGCCCACTTTTGCATGGAGAAAGATTATGCATAGTAGAACGACAAAACTTGCCGCCGCGGCGGCGGCGATAATAATCGGCGTGCTTTTCGGGCTGGACTTCATTGGCGGGCCAGATATGGCAACTGTTGCCTGGGGCAAGGTAGTGGAAAATGTTGAGAAGGTCGAGTGGTTTGTTTTTCAACATCAGATAAGTGTGACCAGTGTGGCCGATGGTGCTACTATCCAAGAATCAGAAACCACCACATACGTCTCTTCCGAGTATGGACTAAGGCAGGACGCATACATGAATGACCAGTTGATTGGCATTTCTTATATACCGCCGGCGGGCAAGATTGTGACACAGGTTATGCCCGGTGTGAAAAAATACAGGAGGGTGACGACATCAGAAGAGTATATGAGAAAAATCCACGAACAAGCCGACCCAGTGGGGATGATCAAGGAGTTCATGTCATTTGAGCATACTGAGCTTGGTCGAGACATAGTTGATGGTGTAGAGGCTGAGGGCATTGAGGTTAACGACCCCAAATTCTTGACTGCCGTGTTTGAAAGCGCCATTGGACGTCTCTGGGTTGATGTAGAGACAGATTTGCCGGTACGGACGGAAATTGTAGGGGTCTCCGGCGGCGGATCTATTGAAACGAAGATAGTTGCCTATGACTTTGACTGGCATGTTGAGCTTGAACCTCGTGTTTTCGAGCCGAATATTCCCGACGATTACACCTTGCTGGGTCAATAAACCCTGGAAACCCAAGTTTGCCAAGGCCGGGCGTTTGGCCCGGCCTTTTTCGTGCGTTCTCCAAGCCACAAGAGGTCGCCTGGACCTCAAATAGCAATCTGGCGGAAGAAGACCGCATTTCTTTAGAGTAAAACATGTCCTGTCATCGTTATATTGGTGACGATCGATCGTTCTTCAGCAGTGTGGGTAACTCGTAAATGCTCGAAGACAAGTTGCTTGTGTGGAAGTTCAAGCGTGGCAGCCGAGAGGCGCTCCGGCTCATCTATGAGAAGTACGAGCGCGACCTGCTGACGTTGGCGGCGAATCTGCTGGATAACTGCAGCGATGCCGAAGATGTTGTTCAGGATGTCTTTGTCTCATTCGCACGGTTGGCAGACGAATTCCACCTGACCGGAAGTCTTAGGGGCTATTTGGCAACCTGTGTCGTCAATCGGGTGCGCGACCACTACCGTACAAGAAAGCGTCGCCCAACGGTTGCGCTGGGGCGAGCAGAGCAGATGTC
>CP070675.1:1124259-1128904 GCA_020352215.1 Phycisphaerales bacterium | reverse complement strand
GAGAAACGTATTCGTTCGTCTGGTTCGTCAGTGCCCATCGCCGATGCGCCTGACGGAAGCACAATTGTCTCAAGTCCGTATGGCAGGAAGGGATGCACAATGCACACGAAACTGATTCATTTCACGTGTCTCGTTGCCCTATTATGCATGGCTTTGGCGAGCACGACAAACGCCGAGATCGTGGGTTGGTGGAGATTCGACGAGGGCTCCGGGACTATTGCCCGTGACGGGAGCCGCTATAACAACGATGTCTTCCTGAACGGCGTCCCGCAGTGGGTGGAAGGATACTTTAAGGGTGGCCTGGAGTTTGATGGAACGGACGATTATCTCGATCGCGGCGCGTACGAACCGAGCCTGGATATTGTCGGCGAGCTTACGGTGACTGCATGGGTCAAACCGGGCGCAACGATTCGCGACCACGAGATTTGCGGGAACATCACCACCGGCGCGAACGGCGGCGGCTACACGATGGGCATATACAGCAACAACAACCTGGAGCTTGAAGCCAGAAGCAGCGCAGGGACTTCCGGTCAGCCCAACCGACCCGGGGGCGGAACAGCCCTGCAAAGGGACACGTGGTATTTCCTGGCAGCCACTTATGTTCAGACGGCTGACGGGGGCGTCATCACGACATACGTCAACGGCGTGTTTGACAGAGAAGAGGTCACGACGATTGTGATGGCCCCTTCGTCGGAGACCTTCAAGATCGGTCGTGATGCCAGCACCCCGGGATTGGGCCAGTTTATCGGTGCTTTGGACGATGTTCGTGTTTACGACCACGTGGTGACCGAAGCCGAGCTTCGGGATGCCATGCTGGGCAAGTGGCCGCCGTCCGAGATAGCGTTTGCCCCCCGCCCGGAAGATGAGCAGGCTGACGTGCCTCGCGATGTAGTTCTTGGCTGGACGCCTGGAATCCATGCGCAGAAACACGACGTGTATTTCGGATCCGTGTTTGAGGATGTCCACAACGCCAGCAGAGACAACCCCCTGGGTGTGCTGATCAACCAGAACCAGGACGCCAATGCTTACGACCCCGGCCTTCTGGACTTCAGCCAGGCGTACTTTTGGCGAGTTGACGAGGTCAATGCCCCGCCGAGCTCCACGGTCTATACAGGGGAAGTCTGGACGTTTACAACCGAACCATTTGCCTACGCGATTCCCGGCCATAGGATAGCAGCCACAGCCTCCAGCTCCGAGAACGCAGATACGGGGCCGGGAAAAACCATCGACGGCTCGGGGCTGGCCAATGACCTGCACTCGATTGACACCAAAACGATGTGGGCCAGCAAACCCGGCGATCCCGGACCGGCCTGGATCCAGTATGATTTCGATGAACCCTATAAGCTGCACCGCATGTTGGTGTGGAATTATAATGGGCCCTCTCTTCTTACCGGATTCGGCATCAGAGAGGCCGTTGTTGAGTATTCGACGGACGGCGCAAACTGGACTGCACTGTCCCAAGTCAACGAATTTGCGCGGGCGCCGGGTGCGAAAGGTTATGCGTGTAACACAATCGTTGATCTTGATGGCATAGTGGCACAGGCTGTCAGGATTACGGCCAACAGCAACTGGGGCGGTGCGATCTTTAACCAGTATGGCCTGAGCGAGGTTCGCTTCCTGTATATCCCCCTTCGTGCACGATACCCCAGCCCGGGTTCCGGAGCGACAGATGTCGCCGTTGATGCAACCCTAAGCTGGCGAGCCGGAAGAGAAGCAGCCGAGCATGATGTGTACCTAAGCACCGACGAGAAGGCTGTGACCGACGGCAGTGTGCCCGCTGACACTGTGGCCGGGACCAGCTACGGCCCGTTGTCACTCGATCTGGGCCAGACCTACTACTGGAAGGTTAACGAGGTCAATATCGTCGAGACCCCCATCATGTTGGAAGGCGATCTCTGGAGCTTTTCGACACGAGAGTATCTTGTCGTGGATGGTTTTGAGGACTACAACGACTATCCGCCCTACGAAATATACTCGACGTGGCTGGATGGATATGAGAACCCGGCAAACGGGTCCCAGGTAGGATATCTGACACCTCCTGCGGTCGAGACGACTATTGTCCACGGCGGCGACCAGTCCATGCCGCTGCTCTACAGCAACACCGGCGGCGCCGCGTACTCAGAGGCCGAGCGCACCTTTGCCGCTGGCCAGGACTGGACAGAGCACGGCATTCAGACGTTGGTGCTATACTTCCACGGCACCCCGGGCAACACCGGGCAGTTGTACGTGAAAGTCAACAGCGCCAAGGTGGCCTATCCCGGCAACGCATCGGATATCGCCAGACCGAGGTGGAAACAGTGGAACATTGACCTCGCGTCACTTGGCATAGACCTGACGAACGTCATGGCGCTGAGCATTGGGATAGATGGCAACGGTGCAAGCGGGACATTGTATGTGGATGACATTCGGCTCTACGGATTGGCCCCCGCGCAGGCTCTGGAAGAAATCTGGATCGAGGCAGAAGCGGGTTCGATTGCGGCGCCCTTGCAGGTATTCTCAGCTATTCCCGGAGCGTCCGGCGGCCAGTACATCGAGGTGGCGATTGGGAACAACAGTGCCGACGGCCCGCCCGCGACAGGTGGTGTGGCCGGCTATACGATTTCCGTCCAGGGAGGAACCTACAAGATCAACGCTCGCGTGGTTGCTCCCTCCGCAGAGGATGATTCGTTCTGGGTTAGGATCCAGGGTGCGACAACTCAGACCATCAACCACTCAAGCGGCTGGGTCAGGTGGAATGACATAGCAGGCGGTTCCGACTGGCACTGGGACGTGGTCCACAGCAGTGACGACGGCAACAAGGACGTGGAGTGGACGATGGGTGCCGGGACCTATACACTTGATGTGGCCTATAGAGAAGATGGTGCATTACTGGATGCCCTGATGATGACCAGAGTGAACGAATGAGGCTTACCTTTCAACAAGCAGGCGGTTGAGGAAGGAGGTGAGAGCATATCAAAGACATTATCTCAGAAAGATGTATGTTGTGATGGACCCAGTGTAGAGGACAGTGTTGTTCTGTTCTTTCTCTAATCTTCATTTTCGGGAGGACCATGATGTGTAAGAAAATTGTTTATTTGTTTTTGGTGTTTGGCTTCTGTCTGACGGCGGCTCGAGCCGATCTGACAATGGTGCCACTGACCAGTTGGGAGATAACCGGCGACTTTGGGGATGTCCTGTCGCTCAACGGTTACCCTGTGGGTCGCCTGATTGTTGGGGCCTCGGAGTATGCCAGCCCTCCGGGCCAATCGGGAAACGAGCCTGCCGAGGCCGCCGACGACTTCACGCTCGAAACGTCAGCATGCGCCGACGGCCAGGACTGGATGCTGACCGTCTTCAGTGAACCGGTCAGCATGATCTTCATACTCGAAAAGAATGGAAATGACTCGGGCACAATACAAGGTTTGGACGCCGCCGGCAATCCCGTGGGAAACGCCCTTTCGTTTACAGGCGGCTCTCTCTACTGGACCTCTACAGGTTACCTTGCCTCGTTGTTGAGCACGCAGCAGATTGCCTTCGGTGCGGTTCTTACTTCGGATATACCGATCTATGGTATTGTCATCACAGCACCGGGCATCGACCCGGCCAGCATCATGGCTGTCGGTCGCGACGTCAGCTCGAGTTCTATGCCGGAACCCGCAGACGGCGCAACGGACGTGCCGAGAAACGCCGTAACAAGCTGGATGCCGGGAGACTACGCACAAACGCACGACGTGTACTTCGGAATGACATTCGAGGATGTCAACAACGCCGACAGGGGCAATCCGCTGAACGTATTAGCCAATCGGGACCAGATTGCCAATACGTATGATCCCGGCCGTCTGGATTTTGGGCAGACTTACTATTGGCGAATCGATGATATCAATGCAACGGATTCCAAAGTGTATAAGGGTTACGTCTGGAGCTTCGAGGTCGAACCTTTTGCGTACCCGATTCCCGCCGGCAAAATAACACCGACGGCCTCCGGCTCTCAGGATGCCGATTCGGGACCGGAAAAGACTATCGACGGTTCGGGACTAACTGATGATTTGCACTCAGTCGAATTGGAAACAATGTGGCTCAGCAATGCCGGCGCTCCGGGGTCGGCCTGGATTCAATATGATTTTGACAAGCCCTATAAGCTGCACCAGATGTTGGCATGGAACTTCAACGGACCCTCTTTTCTTACTGGATACGGTCTAAAAGACGTTGCCGTTGAGTATTCTCAAGACGGCCAAACATGGACGGTGCTGCCCAATGTCAGCGAATTTGCACAAGCGTCGGGGGTAGATGGGTATGCGTGCAACACGATCGTCGATTTCGGCGGTGCGGTTGCAACGTCCGTCAAGATCACTGCCAACACCAACTGGGGTGGCGCGATTTTTGACCAGTATGGTCTGGGTGAGGTTCGATTCCTGTACACCCCCATTCGCGCACGATATCCCAGTCCGGATCCCGGAGCGACCGATGTCGCGGTCGATGCAACGCTGAGCTGGCGAGCTGGAAGAGAAGCAGCCTCGCACGATGTATACCTGAGCACCGACGAGCACGCTGTGACCGACGCAAGTGTTCCCGCTGATACGGTAACCGGGACCAGCCACCGCCCGTTGTCACTCGATTTGGCTCAGAGCTACTACTGGAAGGTTAACGAGGTCAATATCGTCGAGAC
>CP070675.1:1119491-1124159 GCA_020352215.1 Phycisphaerales bacterium | reverse complement strand
TGATCGACGATGTTCGCATCTATACCCGGGCCATCAAGCCGTAATCGGATGGAACAACTTGGCAAACAGACAAGGGCTGGCAGGCCGCAGCGCTGCCAGCCCTTTTTGACTTGAGTTCTGTTGCCTATCCTCAGCAAAGATTCGTTTGGACAGAGAGGAACATGAGGACCACCATCTACCAACGGCGGGGGCGAGCCTAATTCGTCGCGTGATGCTCGGGTCGGGTGTCGCGTATGTGAAGGCGCACAAGAGCATCGGGCGCAGGAGCACAAGGTCATTGCTCGTCGTCGTCCGGGCTCTCCGGTGACGACTGCTGGATTTGCTCGATGATCTCCCTGGCTCGCTCAGCGTCCGCTGCCGGCACGAGCACGCGTGGAACCATGCCGTCAATACAGTACGCCCCTTGCAGGTTCTCATTGGCGATGTGGACGGGGATACCCGCATTTTCGAGGTTCGCCTTCATCAGATAAGCGAACGTAATGTCACTTGCAACGTAAACCTCTACCAGCTCGCTCATGTGTCCACCTCTCTATGGGCAACGCCGCGGATTCTCTGGATGAGATTGTACTGTCGCCGCGTATATCCGGCAATGCACATCTCGATCGTGTCCGGCCGGGCCGCCTGCAGATTCCGGCCGGAGTAACGACAACCGGGGCCTACACCAGAGAAGCATAGGCCCCGGGTTGGCACACTATCGTCGGCTAATCATTTGGCCTTGCTGCAGGAGACTACTGCGCGGGCCACAGCTGCTCGTCCAGCCATTGATCTGCCAGTACGGCAAAGTCTTTGAAATCAACCCTCCTCGACCCTGGCGTCTCAGCATCGTACAGCTCCGACGGCGACCGAACCGGTATATGAAGTTGTCCATCTCCCGGTGTCAGATCAGCGAGGTGCGCTATCTGAGCCGGTGACAAGGCACGGTCATAGATGCGAGCCTCGTCGAGGTCGCCGTTAAAGGCTTCGGGGCTGTCGGCCCATATGGAGCTATTGGTGTTGCCTATCACCACACCGGCACCGGTCCCTTCGCCCAATGCAAATGGCCCGGATGCTATTTCTCTGCCATCCAGATAGACCCTCCCAGTCGTCCCGTCAAACGTGGCGGCAGCGTGCACCCAGTTGCCGATAAAAGGCGTCATTGCGCCGGGCTCGGAAATCACGTCGGTATCGGCAGCCGAGAACTGCCGGAGACCAAGTCCGCTTTCGACACCGGAGGTATCTATCTCGAACATGAACATCAAGGCGGTCTCACTCCAGCCGTCCCTCTTGCTGATCAACCCTTGAGAACTGCCGTGTCGCACTCCGGACCATCTGACCCAGATAGACACGGTTAATTGGTCTGCCCAGGCGGGGTCCCAGTTTCCTATGGTAACCCTGCTACCGGCGGTGCCATCCACATTGATGGCGCCGTCGCCCATCAGGCCGGGTGCTACCCATGTCACACCTCCTTCGAAAGTCCCGTTGCGGCCATTGCCGGACTCATCACCGGTGGCAGTGTCAGTCCCCTCCTCGAACGGGTAATACGCATCAGAATAACCCATCGGGCCCGGATCCGCCGTGGGGACGACGTCATCCTCAGCGAGCCAGTCGCCCATCATTATCTCAAGCTCTCGATGATCTACCATGCAATCACCCGAAATGTAACCAGTCGGAGCGTAATCGGCCTTGGCAAGATCGGCTGTACGATTTGAAAGAATGCACCGTCGCTGATACAGCCGGATATCATCGAAGTGGACTATACCTGAACCGCCAATTGGTCCGCTACGCTCAAAGCCAATAGCAAACTCGGTGACAGTGCGCAGATCCACGCCGGCGAAATCTGTCAGGTCAATGTTCCACTCCTGCCACGCGGCTTGCTGCAGATCGGTGGCATCGCCGTCATACGGCACCTTGGCGCCGTCGAGCTTCGCGTACATCTGCTCGGCAGCATTTTCCGGATCGCCATAGAACCAGAGTGTCAAGGTCTTGGCGCCATACTTGGTCCAGTCCTGGCCGATCGGCAGATCGGCGACACTCGCAGCGGCCTCCGAATAAGTGCTCGTGCTGTTGTTATAACTGAACGGCATTGACTGGCCGTCGTGGACAATCGTCTGCTCCACCCATGGAGGCGCATCGCTTCCGATGAGGGCGCCCGAGCCATTTCCGGGATGGCCGGGTTCCGGCTGCGTGTATCCGCCCCCGTCAATCCAGACCTGGAAGACACGATTATAGTTCTCGTAATCATCGTCATAGGTCTCGAAGTCGTCAACGGTAACGTATTCTTCCGTAGAGAAGTTCCAGAGATCACCTTGCCACGTGGCGGGAGTCTCAGCCTGGTTGACCTCATTGACCTTCCAGAAATAAATCTGATCCAGACCAAGCTCTCCGGTGTCATAGCTGGCGTAGCTGCCGCCGGCAGGGACACTGACAGGACTGATCGTCTCATCTATCACGGCGCGGCGGTCAGTGCCAAGGTACACTTCGTGCGAGGCCGCCTCTGCTCCCGACAGCCACCTTAGAGTCACGTTGTCCACGTCCATATCTGTCGCCCCCGAAGCAGGACTGGGCTCTCTTGCCCAGGCGGGTATATAGAGAAAGCGGACCTCACTCAGCCCGTACTGCTCGATGAACCCGCCCCAGTTGGTGTCGGCAGTGAGTTTGACATGTCTCGCCGCTACGCCGCTAAGATCAACGACGGTATTGTACTCGTAATCGGCCTGTCCGGTTGCCTGCTTAAATCGAACGGGGCCGGGTAGTTTCGTCCATTTGACACCGTCGGTGGAGTGCTCGATGGTGACATCCTGGAACCCATAACCTGCTCCGACCTCCCATTGTGAGTTGTGGTTCCACACGCGCAGCTGATGCAGTTTGTAGACTTGGTCAAACGCATATTGGATCCAGGTCGGCTGTGGCCCACCCATTTCACTTTGCCACATACTCGTTTCTTCTGTTGAGTGCATGTCGTTGACATCCAGGCCCGAGCCATCGATGGTTTTCTCGGGTCCCTCATCGACATTGTCCCGGCTGGAGGCGCTGGCCGTGATATTCTCAGCGGCCAGGGGAACGCCTGCGGGCTCGACGGTGAAGCTCCAGACATCCCCTTTGTGTACGGTGGTACCGTCGGCTTCTACCTCGTCGATGCGCCAGTAATAGGTCAAGTCCCGTTGCAGGCGGCCCAGCGGATAGCTGGCCTCGTCTTGACGGCCCATGTAGACGCCCGCCGGATCGGAGGTGACACTTGCATTGTCGACATCGTCGAAACTCGTGCCGAGGTACACATCGTGGGCAGCGGCGAACTCGCCCGGTAGCCAGCTAAGAACAGAGTCGTCCCTTAGCACGTCTCTTTCAGAATCAGCGGGGGACGGCCTTGTGGCTTTATATTCAGTTGGCTTCTGTTCCAGCTCGAAGCCGTTCATCAGAAAGAAGGCGTTATTGATGGGACTGCTACCAGAGGTCAGGTTGAATACGAGGGTAATATCATCCGTGCCATTTGAGACGAGCGTCGCGGCCAACACCGTGACGTTCTCGAAACCGTCCACGCGGCCATCCGTATCTGGTTCAGAGTGTGAGATATCGACGTCTATGATCGTGGTCGAGCCGGTGGCATCGTTGATCGTCACATCGAAAATACCCGTCTGGTCGTAGGTGTCGTGGTGGTAGGAAAGCCAATCATACCTGCCCTTGGGAAGCCCGCTGATGGTCAGTGTCATTGGGTTGCCGGGCTGCCGGTTGTCGGTGCCGATCCAGTCATTGATTAAATCCGGGTGGTCACCCGTGTAGCCATTCCTGCTGTCGCCGACAGTGCGGCTGATCATCTGCATGCACTGAGCTGTTGCGTCTGAAGCCCAGGTTGGCGTAATCGTAATCGTAGTGCCGAAGGCCACGAACTCTTGCGGAGTAAAGGTTGCAGCCGCCTCGTGGCCCGCGGTGTACGCTTCATAACCGGCCTCCACAGCACCCCCGGTCTGCGAGAAGTCAATCATCAACACGGCCTGCGTCGTCGATGCTGCCATTAGCAGGTAGACCACGCCCAACAACGTCATTGCTCGTTTCATTTTCCACATCCTCCTAAAACGCCTTCATATCCCCCAAAAACCGCGAACGATTTGATCTTACTCTCTGGCACGATTTTGTCAGAACTGGCTCCCAAACAGCCCTATGCACACTCCGTGAGCGGCCCTACCCGGAGCACCCTATGATATCCACACCGCGGTTTAGCCTACCAGAATCCGGTGCGCCGGTCAAGTAGATTCTGCGTCTGCTCCCGCGGATCTTCGGGCGTAGAACGCCCTTTTGGGCCCAAATGCCTGACAAGTAAGCGACGTACGCACACCAATGACTGCGCCAAGTCATCGGATTCCAACCACCGCTCTCGACCAACCATTTCCCTCCTTATCCACCATCTCGACGATAGGCCCAGGTCGCGAACCGGGTCAACGCAGTCACCCAGGTCAGGCAATGCGATATGCGAGCCCGCCGACCCACCTGCGAATCGCGTATCTTGCAGCTTCTGGCTCCTGTCTCCTGGCTCCTGATGTTGAATTGGCTTTGTTTTTGCACCCCGGCCAGGGTCGACCCATTATCCTAATCCTTTTCAAATAATGACTTTGCGCTCATTCCGGCGTTCGGAAATTGGCTTTGTTTTTTCAAATCGCGCTCCGGCAATTGCGGGCCGAGCAATCTTGTATTGCG
>CP070675.1:1114529-1119391 GCA_020352215.1 Phycisphaerales bacterium | reverse complement strand
TGTGCGGCGCTGCGACCGTACAAGCTGGAAGGGGCAGGTTCACATAATGGGCACGCGCAGAGGTTTCACACTGATAGAACTGCTGGTCGTCATCGCTATCATCGCCTTGCTGATGGCGATATTGATGCCGGCACTGAATCGCGTGAAGAAACAGGGAAGAGCCGTCGCATGCCAATCCCTGCTGAAGCAATGGGGTCTAATCTGGTCGATGTATTGCGACGACAACGACGGAAACTTCAGTGTGGGGATCGTAGGCGGCGGTGGCTGGCATCGCGGTGAATGGGTAATCTGCCTGCGAGAGCACTACGAAACGAAGACAGATATACTCCGCTGTCCCTCGGCCATGAAACGGCGCCCCAGGATTGGCGGAGGCCAGCCTCTTGAGTATGGCGGGGCTCGTTACAGCTACTACATGCCCGTGGGGGGCAGTGGCAGCACGGGAGGAGGCGAGGAGCCCAGCTACGGAGGCAACAACTGGATTTACAATCCCCCAACTGGGACGGCGAATATACAGGGTCGTCCCGCCGAATGGAACTGGAGGACCAAAAACGTCACAGAAGGATACCGGATACCCGTGCTCGCCGATGCTATGTGGAGAGGAGGCGGACCATATGAAATGGGTACACGCGGCAACCCGCCGGAATTTCCGGATCAATGGATCAACTACGATAGAGAAATGATGCATTTCTGCATAGACCGCCACGACGGGTCTGTGAATCATCTCATGATGGACTGGTCGGTCAGAAAGGTCGGACTCAAGGAGTTGTGGACGCTGAAATGGCACCGTCAGTTTGACACGGAGGGCCCGTGGACAACGCCAGGCGGCGTTACGACAGCAGACTGGGCAAATTGGGGAGACGGCTGGCTGGCAAACTACAAGGAGTACTAAGAAAGTTGGATTTGTAATCCCGGCGCGTTCTCTGAGCCCAGAACACTCAAATCCCCGATGCCGCGGCTATCGGCAACGCTTGAGCTTGCATCGTGGCCGGCGCAATCCGGACCGCCGCGACCGGGCCCGTGAATAGAGCTCATGGCGAATCCCGCCATTGGTCTGACACAGCAAACGGCCGGTTATGGCACAGAACATGCGTTTGGCCGGCCTGAAAACCGCACCGTTCGAGCATCGACCAACTGTCCATATCCGGACCGCAGATGGACAAGGTCTATCCGATTGTTGACAGAGGCGCTTGGAAAGTGGTATAATCATAAACAGGTTGGTTGTGAAGAATTCTCTCTTGAAAAGGGGAGGTGGTTTATGGATTCACAAAAAGGTACCTTCCTGTCGCGGTACAAATGGCACGTAGTCGCCGTTCTCATCGCCTTGGGATCTGTCGTCCTGCTTGCAGTCTTTACGGACATCTTCCAGGAAGCGGAGACCGGGCCCCTGCGGAATCTCGTGTGGATGCTCGGCGCGTTGATATTCTTGGTCGCGCTTCTGACAATGCTTTCACGTGTATTCAAGATAGCGGATACGCTGCGCGAGAACAGCACGCAGCTCGAGGAGGTCACGCGGGCGTTGGAAAACATCCACAGCGGCCTGGCTCAGATAAACCACAGCACCCGCATAAGCGAAACAGCAAAGGCGATTGCATTTCGCGATGCAGACACGCAGTCGCTGCGGGAGACCGTCTTCGAGAAACTCGAACAGCAGGACTTCGATGCGGCCCAGAAAATAGTGGATGAGATCGCCGGTCGGCCCCAATACAAGGAATTCGCTGAGCAGCTGCGACGGCAGGTGGACAAATACCACAGCGCAACCGATCAGGGACGGATCAATCAAGTCGTAGCCCACGTGGAGGAACTGTTTGAGGCCTGTGAATGGGTCAGGGCAAGTATTCAGATCGAAGGCCTGATCAAGGCCTATCCGGACGCCGAAGCAGCCAAGAGGCTGCGACACAAACTGCTGGAGCGCAAGGATGAGCGCAAAAAGATACTGCTCACTGCCTGGGACGATGCGATCAAGCAAGAGGAGACGGATCGGAGTCTCGAGATTCTGAAAGAGCTGGACCTGTATCTGACTCCGAACGAGGCACTGGCACTGCAGGAAGCAGCAAGGGACGTCTTCCGAACGAAACTGCACAACCTCGGAGTCCGATTCTCCATAGCAGTCTCGGACAAGAAATGGGCCGACGCGCTCGATGTCGGCCGACAGATCGTCAACGACTTTCCAAACAGCAAGATGTCCGAGGAAATCAGGCAGAAGCTGGACGTCTTAAGACAAAACGTCCAGATGCAGAACAGTTGACAGGGCATATCTGCCAGACTCGGCATGGCAACGTCGAGGCGGAGAGGACAGACGATCGTCACCAACCTCTGTTGTTCGCGAGAGAGACGAATCAATAGGACCATTTCCGAGATCGGACCTGATCCCCAGGACCTCGATCGGGAGGATACGGTTTTCGTCAGCCCCGATGTCGATTCAGTCACGACATTCACGGCTGTCGAGAAGACCCCAACTGTGTCACATGAGCAAGCCACAGCCCGCACGTTGGGCGCATACCAAAATCGCCAACAAAGGTCGTGACATGTCCGAGGCTTCTTCCTGCTTATCCTACTGGAACTCGAACAACGATTGCGTCTTTATCATCGTCACCTGGTCCGGATAAGCTGCGAACGTGTGGATGTGCAATTCGGTCCGCCTGGCTTCGAAGTCGATATAGCAGAATGGCTGGAGACTGCTGACTTCAAGCTTCGGGAACTTGACAAAAACGCCTCGATTGCGAGCAAAGCGTTCGAGGTCCGTACGGCTTTGCCGATACAAGTTGGCGCTCATCTTCTCGACCTGGAAATCGGTCATGTAGCTGACGCCTCGGCTCAGCGTGCACTTGTGAGTGCGTGGGCCGCGGAATTGGAAACGCTCGACCAAACCTCTCTGGGGAAGCGGCTGACCAGGGGTGCTAACGACCTCACTGAGGCAAACATCTCCGGCGAACACACTGACGACGTGAGTGCAGCCTGTGACCCAGATAACGGCTTCGTACTTTTCGGTACGCAGCTGCCGGCGGGAGTAGATCTGAAACAGCTCCGGATGTAAGGGTCTCTGAAAAAGGCTGAACGTCAGTTGGTCGATAGCTACATTGATTTGTGGCAAATCCATAACAGCAGAACCCCAAAACTTAGACTCTTCTAATGGACGTATTATACCAAGAACGGGCGTCCTATTCAAGCGCAATATCAGTACTGATAAGGCCGATACACCCCCTTATAGGACGATTCTCTTGCAAGCTCCGAAATCCAAACAAGTAACAGACGTGATCTTTTTTGGCGGGAAAGTTGAAAAAAAACGAGACCGCTAACGATTTTCACCGGTGGAAAAAAACGGCATTGATAACGGTGGCAATAATGTCATAGAAGGCATGAGTGCCGGCAGTAATTCCGAACCCGCGAACCGCAAAAATGACTGCAAAGTAAACACCTGCAAGCGTCCGAAAACTGAACTCCGTCCAGGTGAACGGAGCGCTTGTGCCGAACCGCCCATCGATGAACACGACGTGGTGATGTGCGCTAAACAGAGCAGCGGAGATGAGAACGGACAATACGATTGAATTCTGATGACTGAAACCAATCAGGTCCTGAAACAACAGCATCAGCAGACATATCAGAATCAGCCGAAAAACCAGTTCTTCGTAAATTCCGGCCCCTATACCGGTCACGACACTGGCCATGAGAGAATCCCTCGGCGCATCAGCGTCTGCCGGCGACTCGGAGCCGGCCGCAAGTGTGAGAACGCCGGGATGAAACTCACTTTTTACCGGCGCAGCGTCATTGACGAACTGGTCGGTCCCACCTCTGATATCCACCGGCCTGTTGAGGAACAAACTCACGACAATTAACGGCACCGCCAGCAGTACACACTCGACCACCATCGGGCCAAAGTCAGTTGCACAAAAATACCACCGCTTGCGCGACGCCAATTGCAGGCCTATCAGTATTACTACCGCAATCAAAGGCGGCGCTATCCACGCCAATCTGCTCCCGAAACCCAGATACCTCAGTAGATCCTGCAACCACACAAACGCTACGACGCGCACCTGTGAGTCGTTAAGAACATCGGTGTTTATCAGAATCGTCCCAATCTCATAGAAACAGATAAAGGGCAGGAGGAAGACTATGGCGTACACCGGCCTGCTCGTCCGCTCGAGATAGGAATCGCGAGCATAGTTCAGCAGCTGACTGGTGCTGTACTTATATCTGTCTTTCGTCGCCTTGGCGTTCTTGCGGGCCATATCCGACGGCCTTTGCTTGTGATATCAGAAAAAACTGCTTGACCGTGTCGGCAAAATCTCGCAGAGTCTACCCCAACGGCGCTGAGATTACAACAGTCAATGTAAGGCGGCCACTCAGACAGGCGGTCCTTGACTTGCCGAAAGGCATAAGTCGCATGACTTGCGGCAAGCGCACCGGCACCGGAAAAATGCCAAGCCGACGGTTTTTGCAGAAGTAGATTCGGATGATAAACGAACAACTGCTTGAGATATACAAACTGCTGCTCGAGCGCTTCGGGCCTCAACACTGGTGGCCCGGCGAGACTCAATTCGAGATCATAGTCGGTGCGATACTGACGCAGAATACCAACTGGACTAACGTCGAAAAGGCAATCGCAAATCTGAAGGCGACCGACGATCTCACTGCGGAGAAGCTTCACAGCCTGGAGGCATCACAACTCGCCGAACTCATTCGGCCGGCGGGCTACTATCGTCTGAAGGCCAAACGGCTCAAGAGCTTCATAGACTGGCTGTTCGACGAACACGACGGCGAGATGGCAAACCTCGATAGCGCCGACACCGGGCGATTGAGAGCTGACCTGCTCGCCGTCAAAGGCATCGGTCCCGAAACCGCCGATTCGATTCTGCTCTACGCGC
>CP070675.1:1109530-1114429 GCA_020352215.1 Phycisphaerales bacterium | reverse complement strand
ACATACCACCGGTCGCCGCTCTTGCGGACTACGGTTATATACTCGCCGATTTCTCCATTTGGCACCCGAGTGTCATCCCAGACTGTGGGAAGGTGCTCGAAGAACTCTATCTCGGGCTCGCCCTGATACTTGGACGGAGTATCGTACCAGAACAGAAACTGCCATGGACTGTAGTAAACAACAGACGCCGCTAATTGATGGGCATGCGTTGTCTTGATTCTGTTGTTGTAATAGCAAATCGTGTAGTCCGCCGCGCCGGCCAGCATTCGAGTGAATGGCAAGACCAAGTTCTCGTCGGCCGTGGGCATACACTCGTTGCCGCGAATTCCCTCCTGCGTCATAAGGTTCGGGTACGTTCGGCTGTACCCTGTTGGCCGGTATTCATCGTGAATATCGACCATAAGACGGTGCTTAGCTGCCTTGCGAACCGCCTCGTGGAGCCATTTGGCCCATTGCTGGGAGCCAACCCGCACAAAGCCATACTTGACCCCCTTTACGCCCCACTTTTGGTACAGCGGCAGAATCTCATCGAGCTGCCTTTCGAGCGCCCTGCGATTCACGTACAAGATTATCCCAATATCGCGTTTCGCTGCGTAGCTGATTACCTCCGGCAGATCAAGAGGGCCCTTCGAGCGCTTCGGATCAACCGACACGGTGGTGGCGTCGGCGTCATCACTGTACTCGTGCCCGTACCAGCCGGCGTCGTACTCAACGTATTGCAGGTTGTGCTCGACTGCAAAGTCGACACATGCTTTTCCCCCCTTGGTGGTCAACGTCACTTCGCGTATGACCTTGCCCGCCTTGATCCAGGATGTGTCCCGGATAGCGCACGGCTCGTTCAGATTCAGGATGAGGTAGCTATGCTCGAGCAAGTCACCCGGTCTGTCGCCGAACATGATAACGCGCCACGGCGTGGTGAGCGGCGCGGTAGCTCTGACCTCACCAGCCAGGGAGCTAACGAGAGTATGGGGCCGACTCTTGTCCGGTGAAAGCCGCATGCGCGCGTAATCTACCAGTCGGGCCTCAGCAACCGACACAAAAGGGCCGCCTTCGATTTGAACGGTGAGAGGTCTTTCGCAGTTGTTCTTGATCTTGCTCAGCGATACTTCGCTGTACGTTCCCTGGGCCGAGTACACCGCCCAAGCCATATGGTCGTCGAGAAATCGGAATTGCGTCTTCTCAGACGAAATAACAAAGTCGGTCAAGGCATCCTGTCGCGGAATTGTATAGCAAAAAGCCGCGCCTTCATCATATGCGCGAAACGTCAAGTACATTTGTCGACGCGGTTCGCTCCGCTGCCTGAGCTCGACCACGAGCTGGTTGTAGTGATCGTGAATCGTCGTCCACTGGCCGTATACGGGTGAATACGAGCTGTCGTTGCTGTCGCGTGTGGCAACGACAGTATCAAAGTCACTTTCCAAAGCGGGCCGGTCTTTGACGGCCAATCCCAGCTTCGAATCGACCACGATGGGCCGGCCCTTGTACTCGACGGTGTAAACGGGGAGGCGACGTCGATTACTAACATCTTTGACCTGAAATGTCACGACCACATTTCCATCCGGCGACTTGACGGTGTGCTTGGCATGAACCGTGCAGGCCATATTGAATAGTACGTACGCCGATGCCACACACATCGTCCGACTGACGAGCCTGAAGCGCGCTAATTCTCGACGAGGTTCTCGACTGTATGTGATCGCAGGGGTACTCTCGGTCTTCATCCGCAAGCCTCACAATTCTCTGTGTTTTTGTGGCGGTAACGTGTCTCGAGGAGTAGTCATTGGCTCAGAGCAGCCACTATGGTAACCCCATTGAAAAGCCCGTGGATGAAAATAGGCCGAAACAAAGAGCCACTCTTCTCATACGCATAACCCAAGCACAACGACAGGACATATAGTGCGGGCCAATGTTCGATGTTCTGATGTATCACAACAAACAGGACTGAGGTTACCGCTATGGCTGCCCAGGGCCCGCTCAGAAATGAGCGTATCATTGTCTGAAACAAACCACGGAAGAGCATCTCTTCGAGTACGGGTGCTATTACCGCAGCCAGGAAAACGATCAGTATTCGAAGCGACAGTTCCGGATACTCCGTTATCAGTCTCAGCTCTTCATGCTGTTGCATCTCGTATTCTCGTCCCCAGAAAAGTCTCCCGAAGTATGTGGTCAGTATGATCATTGCCAGTATGAGTGGCCAAACGGAAAGCAGATTAATGGAGCCAACCACGCAATCCTTGGGTATTGTCCTTGCATCCAGGCCGAATCCCCGCAATCGGCGGGCGAAACTTGCCCGGGCCAAGAAGATGACTACTGCCGCTGTAGCCAAAGCGCCGATACAGAGAATAATGTTGTCAAGGAAATAGCCTTGCCAGCCGTGCAAATCGCCTCCAAGTTCTCTTATGATTAGTGTTGCGAGCGCGACAGGTCCGAGCCAGACGAATAGTGGGATAAAGGGCATATAAGGAGGCATATTGTTCCGACGGGGCACGGAGTCAACCAAAGCCTTTCTGCCCAGAGAGGTCCTGAGCAGCCAGAAGGCGAACGGTATTATGCCCGCCACATAAAGTATGTCTGTTATGGTAATTGGATCGAGAAGGTTCTTTATGATCTCAAGGATAACCATCGGCACACATTTCTTCGTCCAGCTGTCCGGCCCACATCACACACCACCGGAAAAGCACACTGCTCGGGCAAGATTCTCACAGCGTAAAGCACAACAGAGCGAGGCTAATCCGAAGCGGGGGTTGCAGGTTGAACCGTTTTGGATTACATTAGCTGCACCAGGCTTCTGATTTCGGGGAGTATCGCAAAAGAGAGGCCTGTTATCAAGGAAAATTGACCATGGACGTATTTCGCATTGAAGGGCCCGTTCAACTTTCCGGCAGCGTTGCATTGAGCGGCTCAAAGAACGCCTCTCTTCCAATGATGGCCGCTATGATCTTGGCGCCGGGTGAATCGTCTCTCGCCGGGGTTCCCCGTCTTTCCGATATTGCAGTTCTGAGCGAATTGCTTGAACAGCTGGGCTGTCGTGTAGATCGAAGTGCGAACGGTGATTTGCGAGTAGACTCCACGACGGTAGATAATCCCGTAGGGGACTACGAAATCGTACGCAAAATGAGAGCCAGCATCTGCATACTCGGCCCACTGCTTGCCCGCTGCGGCAGAGTGGAGGTATCAATGCCCGGCGGCTGTGCCATCGGCGACAGGCCGATTAACCTTCACCTGAGGGGTTTGCAGGCCCTTGGCGCACGGATACGCGTAGAGAACGGCTATATCGTTGCCGAAACGCCGAAAGGCCTGACCGGCAAGGAGATATTCCTTGGCGGCTCGTTCGGCTCCACAGTCCTCGGGACGGCAAATGTGCTGATGGCTGCAACATTGGCCAAGGGTCGAACGGTCATAGAATCGGCAGCCTGTGAGCCGGAAATTGCGGACCTGGCAAACTGTCTGAACAAAATGGGCGCAAAGATAAGCGGCATTGGCTCACCGCGGCTGATTATTGAAGGGGTGAAGGTTTTGCGGCCGGCTCAGTACCGGGTGATTCCGGATAGAATAGAGGCGGGGACGTTCATGGCCGCTGCCGCTATAACCAAAAGCGAACTCAAGCTGCGCAATTGTCGCCTTGATGACATGATGGCAGTGGTTGACAAGCTCAGGAGTATCGGGGCGACAGTTGAGCGGGATGCCGACGGTTGTGTGGTTGCCCGGAGCGGGGCGATAAAGCCGGCCGATATTACGACTCAACCTTACCCGGGTTTCCCCACGGATTTGCAGGCGCAATTCATAGCTCTTCTGTCACTCGCCGACGGCAACAGTGTTGTCATAGAGAAGGTATTTCCTGATAGGTTCATGCACGTTGCCGAACTGAATCGTATGGCAGCCAATCTACTGAAAGAAGGGCCGGCGGTTATTGTGGCCGGAGTCAAGAAGTTGATGGCAGCCCCGGTGATGGCTTCAGACCTGCGAGCATCAGCGGCACTGGTCTTAGCCGGATTGGCAGCTGAGGGAACGACGACGGTCAACCGAGTCTACCATATTGACCGTGGCTATGAGAGAATAGAAGAGAAGCTGAATCCGCTTGGCGCAAAGATCACAAGAGAGAGTGTCTGAATCTGACTTGGCCAATCTGTCAATGGTGTTGTGATGTAGCCCTTGAAAGGATGGAGAAATGAAGACGCTGCCCAAATTGCTGCTCGTTGTTTTGTTAGTGGTCCTCATTCTGGTAATCGGGGCTGTGGTAGCGGTCGGCTTCTTTGCCGACGGCGCATTGAAGGTTGCTATTGAGAAGGCCGGGACCAAGGCCCTTACCGTCGACGTGAGGGTCGACGATGTGGACCTGGCGATAACAACAGGTGGTCTCGGACTCTCCGGGCTTACGATCGACAATCCGCCCGGCTATAAGCATGATAAGCTCCTGGAACTCAGTGACGCGAAAATCGAGGTCGATACGAGATCACTGCTGAGCGATGATGTCCGCATAAAGGATATCAAGCTCGACGGAATGAACCTCGTTCTTGAGCAGAAGGGTCTCTCAAACAATCTCAATGAGGTCATCAAGGCCATTAAGCAAGGCGAAAAAGCCGAAGCCGAACCTTCCGGCAAGAAGCTGCACATCGACAATCTTGAAATCTCCAACACTACGGTCAGATTGAAGGTCCTGCCGGTTCCCGGAAAAGCAGATACAATTACGTTGCCGCTGTCCACCATCAAGATGACCAACTTGGGAAGTGACGACAAGCTGGATGTTGCTGCGCTATCCGGCAAAATCCTGCTTGCAATTGCGGGCGGCATCGCCGAGCAGGGTGCCGGAATCCTGCCCGATGAAATCCTCGGCCCGATGGCGTCGACTCTGGGCAAGACTATCGGCATTGGCAAGGGGATACTGGAAGGCGGAGCAGGTGC
>CP070675.1:1104506-1109430 GCA_020352215.1 Phycisphaerales bacterium | reverse complement strand
ACCCGACGAACGGCTCGGCATCGCACAACTCAGCAATCGCCTGCTCATCCCGCCGGACGCATTGCCCTTCGAAGGAAACCCCAACGGCAAGTTCCTCGGCTATACCTATATGGCCCTGCCGTTTACCGAGCAGACCAACGGCGATCCGCCAACCGGCGATCAGGCTTGGACCTGCTTTCTCAGCGCCGCTAATTTCAAGGGTCCTATGGCGTATTACATCCCAGAGACCTGGAGCAAGATCGGGAAGCTGTTCAACTATCCGTTCATCTACGGTCGCGGCCTCGACGCCAGACCCGGTCGCATGGGTGGCGGCGCGATGGAGATCAACACCGTTCCGCGCTTCGACGGCATAGATTCTAACGGCGTGGTCTACTCGAAGCTGCCTCAATTGCAGTTCCCCATCGACGAACAGGGCCGCTCCATACTCGTCCAGGATGTGACGTACTACTCCAAAGCCGCCCTCTATGATGCTTTCAAGGCTTGGCGCGACGGCGGCCCGCCCTGCAGTGGACGCTTCGACCAAGGCGGCGCCTGGAAGTCGACCCTGACCACGCAGACCACACGTTTCGATCAGGACCGCAAAGAGATCACCGGCGTTGAGGCCGTGCTGGACACGAAGGTCTACGGCCCTAACGTCTGGGGCCTCGAATGGTTCGACAGCAATATCAGCAAGCCGGGCATGTTCCCCAGGTACTTTAAGCACGTCGGCGACAATCGCGTGGCGATCCCCGCTGCTCAGGTGCCGCACGAGACAGGCCTGCTGGACAAAAAATTCCCCGTGGCCGATCGCGGCAAACCCTACACTTCCCCAAAGTCCGGCGCCTGGACCCAACCGGGACCCGCCACCGGACCGGTGAAAGTCAAACTCATCGATGGCTCCCTTGTCACCTATTGCTGGTACCGCTTCGTCGATCAGCCTTCCTTCCAGCAGTACAAATGGTCCGATCACAAGAAAGCACGACTCCAATCCTTTATCGAAAGAGTCCATGCCGAATGGCCTATCGACCGCGACTATATGGCCCCACCCACGAGCGGTACGCTCGCCAAACTCGACCCAGCCCTGCTGGTCACCCCGCCGAGGGGGATGGAACTGGGATACGTGCCGATCGTCATCCGCCAGGAAGATGGTCGGTAGTTCTTTCGCCGCGGAGATTGCGGAGGCTCCACTCCGAGTCTGGTGAGAAACTCGATAGAGAAGTGGTCACAGACAATGTCGTCTTGCGCCGTTCTGTTGGCAACGTTCAGTTCTCGCGTTGCTCCGCTGCCCGTTTAGCTTCCGCGGCCTTCTGCTCTTCCCATGCAGCCTTGTCCTTGACGTACTCCTCATCTAGCTCGGCAATCGTCGCTTCAGCTTCCTTGATGCGGCGTTCGGTGTCGGCCAGCGTCATTTCCTTCCTTAGCCGTCCGGAAAGATAACGACGCGCCGACCCCGCGTTCATACCCTTCGGCACCGCCAGCTTGATCGGCGTCTCTTCCAGGTGCCAGTCGTCGCTGCGCTGGGTGGCCAGGGGAATGCCCCGGCCGTTTACGATGTTCGCCATGGGATTCCGCGCCCAGGCGTAGCGGTAGTGCTGGGGCTCGGCCACGAACGGACTGCTAAGGGTCAGCATGTTTCGCTTGTACTGCAGGCGGTTGCGGCTGTCTCGCGTACCGTCGGTGAAGTAGTCGACGACAGCCGGATAGTATCGACGGTCGGCACCGGCGACAGCGAAGCCCAGCAACTTCCCGTCGCTGTCATCTTTGGTCTTGACCGTCGTGCTGAGGGTCAAATTGATCTTTCCATCGGCAATCTCTGCGTCCGTAATCGACGGCGGCAGCCAGTGATCATCGGCGTCTCGCCCGGCGAGCAGCCCGTACTGAGTCGCGAGCGCCCATTTGGCGGCTCGTTCGCCGACGGGGACTTTGATCTGCGGGTGGTACCAGCTCTTGCGAAAGTCGAAACTGCTGACGAAACCCGTGTTCTTGTCCCCAGCGTCGCGGAAATCGCAGAAGGTCTTGTACTGTGCCTCCCGCAGCAGCGGCCCGACGTCGTACATCGGCGGTAGGAAGTTCTCCCATGTCTGCGGCTCTCCGGCTGTGCAGAGCGAAATGATGCAGAACGGCATCTCAGAATCGTTGAAGGCCGAGCGCCAGGCTGTGATCATTTTTCCGAAGACCTGGTAGTACATCCCCGCACCGGACGAACCGTCAAAACAATTGTTGAAGCCCTGATGAAAAAGGGCGCCCTTGACAGCAAGACCCTCCAGAGGCCGGATAACACTCGCATAACAATAACCGGGGCGGTTCCTGTCGGCAGCCGGACCCGGACGCAGGTCACTCGGCGGTTTACTGTCCGGGGGCAGCGGATTCCCCTGCTTGGCCCGGTTTTGTTTGTTCCGCTCATAGTTGGCAATTCGCTGCTCCAAGTCGGCTTGCGGATCAAAGGCAGTGATTCTGTCGGCCCAATCCTTTAGCATGTCTCGCGTTTCTTGGCCGTCGATCTTCGCAAGAACATCCCGCGGGGTCCAGGTCTCGATGGTCGTTCCGCCGATCGAAGCATCAATGAGCCCGATCGGGATCCGGGTAGCCATGCGTATGCGTCGTCCGAAGATATACCCTATCGCCGAGAATTCCTGCACGGTTTCGGGGGAGCAGACATCCCAATCCCCCTTGCGGAAATGCCTGCTCGACCACGAACTCCACTCGTGCAGCCGTTGGAAGCTCGCGACCGACTCGAATCCCTGCCCCTGAGGCAGCGTCAGCAGGCGAATTTGGGAGAAGTTCGCCGAGACAACCTCTAACTCTCCATCGTCAACCTTACTGATGTCGAATTCCATATTGCTCTGCCCGCCGAGGACCCAGACGTCGCCGATCAGTATGTTGGTCAACTGCAGCGTGCGGTCGGCGCCCTTGACGGTCATCGTCTGCGGCGAGGCATCGGCGGGCATCGCCGGCAGACCAACCCGCCACGATCGGTCATTCCTGGCGGTGGTCGCGGCCTTCCGCCCGGCAAACTCGACGGTAATCTCCTCTCCCGGGGCTGCCCAGCCCCACACGACCACCGGCTTGTCGCGCTGAATAACCATGTTCGTCTGAAAGGTGTTGCTGACGCAAAGCCCTTCGCCGATCGCCGCAATCTCGACGACGTCTTCCCGGGGCATGGGCTGCTTCTGGCCGCCAGCAACTTTGACGCCGCTGATCAGGGCGACCAACAGCAGGCACGACAAGACTGTCTTACGCAACATGGTATCTCCTTAGTACTTCGCCAGATGTCTCCAAAAAACCACTGCTTACTTTGCGAGACATTCCCGAACCCTTCTCTTGGCTCTGGAAAGCCGTGAATATAGTAGAGCCAAGTAGGAACTGCTGCAAGGATTCGTGAGATGCTTCCGGCAGACTATTTTGTCCAATACCAAGGCAACTCACGCAAGACGCTACAGCAGGCAACAAAACAGGTCGGACGCCCGCGACGACCACACAACTAATTACAGATGGAATCAGACACAGATACTGACGAAGTGACTGACACGGACAGGATTGTTATCACTTCGTGGTTCAAGAATCAAAAAACCTATCTGTCGTTGTCTCTCTTGACTAAAGAGTACTTATTCGTTTAGCATAGTGTAGACCATGAAACCCTATGGAAAAAGGAGTCCAATCAATGCGTATTGTACAACTTATTGGCATGCTTACAGTCATTCTCGTTCTTGCCTCAGCGGCATTGCCTGTGCAAGTCAACACACTCACCGCTGAGGAGCGTGAGGCAGGATTCGTGCAGCTCTTTGACGGTAAGACACTCACCGGGTGGGACGGGAATCCCAAGTTATGGTCCGTTGTTGATGGCGCCATCGTGGGACGAACAACTCCAGAGAACCCGACACGGGGAAACACCTTTCTGATCTGGCGTCAGGGACTGCTATGCGATTTTGAGCTCAGGCTGTCCTGGAAGATCGAAGGTGGCAACTCCGGCATTCAGTATCGCAGCCGTGATTATGGCAAGTGGGTCGTTGGCGGTTACCAGGCCGACATTGACGCCAACAATCGATATACGGGGATCCTCTACGAGGAGCGGAGCCGGGGGATCATGGTGAATCGGGGCGACAAGGTCGAGCGAGGTTCTGGAAAAAGCATTGTCGTCGACAAGATCAGCAGCGACGCGGCAGTTGCAGAGGTGGTCAATCAGGATGGCTGGAACGACTACGTCATCACTGCCAGGGGAAACACGTTGACTCAGACGCTTAATGGCATACCCACAATGATGCTCATCGACAATGAGAAGGCCAAGGCCGCAGACTGTGGTGTTCTGGCGCTTCAGCTTCATGCGGGACCTCCCATGACCGTTCGGTTTCGTTCCATTCGCCTGAAGCGGTTTGCGCCGAAGGGGGGAGAGTCCCTCTTTGATGGCCAATCGCTGACCGGGTGGAAGCGGCACGATGCCCTGCCGGGGCATGGCGTTGCCGGGAAATGGTACGTGGAAGGTGGGGCGATTGTTGGCGTCCAGGATCCACCCGGCAAAGGGGGATTCCTGACGACCTTCCGCAAGTTCAAAGACTTTGAGTTCGAGTGCGAAACCCAGGTCGATTGGCCCTTCGACAGTGGGATTTTTCTGCGCGTTGGACCCCATGGAAAGAGCCACCAGGTGACAATTGACTATCGGGACGGTGGTGACATTGGAAGCATCTATTGCCCCTGGACCCAGGGATTCGTCCATCGAAGTCCTGAAGGTATCAAACACTTCAACAAAGGGGCCTGGAACCACTTCAAGATCTCCTGCCGGGGAGAACCGGCTCGGATCAAAGTGTGGGTCAACAACACACAGGTAACGGATTATCAGCACACGGCTGCGTCGACCAAGGGGATTCCTCAGGAGGGCACGCTGTGTCTTCAAATCCACCCCGGCGGTGAAGGATACGATCAGAGCAAAGCCAGATTCCGCAAGCTTCGC
>CP070675.1:1099445-1104406 GCA_020352215.1 Phycisphaerales bacterium | reverse complement strand
CGGCAGTCTCAAGGGCTATCTGCTGACCTGCGCCGCCAACTGCGCCCGCAACAGAAACAGGGCAAGGCTGATGCATTCGCGTGCCGGATGTATGGCCCTGAAGCCGGAATGTTCGCACGTAAACGACCCGGCCCAGTCGATTGCCTGCAACGAGCAGTTGCAGCGACTGAGTGAAGCGACAGCCCAGTTGCCCTATGAGCAGAAGGAAGTAGTGATCTTGCATCTGCACGGGGCGATGACGTTCGAGACGATTGCCAGGGCACAAGGGATATCTGTTAACACGGCCAAAAGCCGGTACCGGTATGGACTCGACAAACTGCGGTTGATATTGAATGAGAAGGCCGAAGAATGAAGACTGCAGATAGGCTAAGAAAGCTAATCAACGAATCGAAAGTCGAAACCACTTCCCAGGCCGACGCGAGGATCCTCGGCGACGCTCTGCGTGGCATCGAGAGGCTCGGTGTGCCCGGTGAAGATATCTGGAGAATGATCATGAAAAGTAGAATGAGCAAAGTAGCTATTGTGGCCGCGACCGTCATCGTTGCGGTCTCCGTGGCGTTATATTCCTTGGGCAGTGCGCTCGAGGCAACCGCCTTCGCCGAGTGTGTCCGTCCGGTACTCTACGACCGGACAGCCTCTTTCGATGTGGCCCTGGAGCATGAGGACCAGCCGTTACAACACTCGCGCTTTCTCTGTATGGCGCCGGGACATATACGGCAGGAAAAACCGGATGGCACCGTTCACATAGCAGACTACAACCGGAACCTGGTGCTCACCCTGAATCCAGACGAGATGAAGGCAAAGTTGCAGAGCCTAAATGCTGATCCCGACGCGGGGTATTCGGATGTACTGGCTGATATGCAGCAGCGAATCGAACACGCGGTACGCGTCCGTGATGAGTCGGTCGAATCGCTGGGTCGCAAGCTCATCGATGGCCGGGAGGCCGTTGGTTTTCGCGTCAGACTTGACCAGTCCCAGGATGGCCCCATAGGCTGGCAGGACAAGGGTACGTTCACTGTCTGGGCCGATCCGGACACCAAAGAGCCGATCCGGCTCGAATGGTACGATGACCTGTTTGCGATAAACACCATCGCGACAAATATATCCCTCGATGTCGAGATCGATGCGTCGTTGTTCAGTCTCGAGCCCCCCCATGGGTACGCTCTGACAGCAATATCGCCTGAGCAGTCAACGGCAACACCCAGCCAAAATGTCTTTGACGAGCAAGAGGTAGTTGATGTCTTGAGAAGGTGGACGGTTCTTAGTGGTGGCTTGTTTCCTTCATCACTCAACGTCCAGGCGATAAAGGATATTGATCCCAATGCCGATACCTCTTTCATCCAGAAAGAGTTCAACGGCTTTGAAGGCGGCATCCACTTCGCCACACCACACGCCGCATTAGATCCAAATGAACCACTGCCACAAGAGGAACTCAACAAATACCTCAACGGTGTAATGTTCATCGTGATGGGCAGACTTCAGGTAGTCATGGCCGATATGGATGACTGGAGCTACGCTGGAAAAGGTGTCAGCGTCGGCGACTCTGACACCGCCATACTCTGGTACCGTCAGAAGGGTGCCGAGGCTTGCCGGGTGGTGTACGGTGATTTGACCGTAGAAGACGTCCGGCTTGAAGATATGCCGTGAGGACGCTGTTGGACAACCGTCAAATAGGCCGAGCCTTAACTGCTCGGCCTTTCTTACGCGCTTCCGCTACCTGACACAGCGATTTCCAGTCGGTTCCAATTTTCTGCCATTTTCTCTGTCGCAAAGACCGCGCATCCTGCACTATATGGTAAGAGCAAGGATCCTTGGAGATTTTGAGGTGTTGCTATGTTAGAAACCGACACACATTACATTGAGCGTTGCTTGGATGGCCATCCGGACGATTTTCGGTACCTTGTACGACGCTATCAGGCGGTTTTGCTGGCACATCTGGCGGGCAAATTGGGCAGTAGGGACGATGCTGAGGAGGCGGCACAGGAAAGCCTTGTGCGAGCGTACTTCAAGATAGACACCCTGAAGAAACCCGAATCTTTCTTCCCCTGGCTGCTTGGCATCGCCGATCGTGTGGCAAAAGAGCAACAACGCAAACGCCAAATCCAGCGGCAGCGAGAGGTCGTCCGCTCACTCTCAGAAGAATCGCCGAGCCCCGAGCTCTCACAGGATTATGCTCTCGAAGCGGCAGTTGCCCAGCTGCCGGATGCCTACAAACAGGTGATTCTGCTGCGATACTACGGGGATCACTCGTGCAACCAAATCGCCTCGCGGCTGGATATGCCTTTGGGTACGGTTACAAAGATGCTCTCGCGGGCCTATGCCATGCTCCGGGACTCCCTGCAGCAGGGGCATGCAGTAAAAGAAGAGGTGTAAGAATGAACTGCACAGAAAACAAAGAGCTTCTGGTCGCTTTTGTCGAGGGGCTGCTTGACGAACCACAAAGACACAAAGTGACGGAGCACCTGAGAGATTGCCCTTCTTGCCGGACCGAAGTGGAGCAACTGCGCAGCCTGCAGGACCGTCTGGTTGGCAATGGCAAGACACTGGCCCGGAGCGATCTCGAAAATGATGTTATGAACAAGATAGTACGGGAACAGAATGTTAGGCTCAAAGCAGCCGGCAAAGCTGCGGCAGGCCTCAAGCTAAGGAGAATAATCATGACAAGTAAAATAACAAGAATAGCCGCTGCGGCCGCAGTGCTCGTCGTAGCTGCCCTTGGCGTCCATTATATGATGGGGCCATCCATCACCTTTGCCGATGTCGTCAAACCCATCCTCAACGCGCGTACCGTCGTTTTTGATTTCATCGTCGGAAGCGACGAAACGGGGCCGGCTATGCACGATGTAGTCGTGGGCTCCAAAATCAGACGAACGTTCTCGAACATGGAGACCGTCCTGATAATCGACATCGACAATGCCAAGATGCTCACCCTTGATCCTAAGACTAAAGGCGCTGCATACGTTGACATACAAGGGCCACTTCAGGAAGGAACCAGGAACTTCCTGGAAATGGTGCGCAGAGCCGTTACTGATATGGAGGGAATACCCGTTCAGGAACTTGGCCGGCGGAATATTGACGGGCGCGAGGCCATCGGCTTTGAGGCTAAGGATCCACATGTACAACTCACGATTTGGGCTGATCCTGAGACGGCAATGCCGATACGCATCGAACTGCTGTTTGGACAGACACTTTATATTCTGAAGAACATCGAGTTTGACGTGCCTGTAGAGGACTCGTTGGTCAGCATGGATCTTCCCGCCGGATATACGCTGAGCGGCAAGCAGTTTGATATGAGCCAGTTCACCGAGCAGGACTTCACAACAATGCTGCGACTCTGGGTAGAACATACGCTCAATGGCAATTTCCCTGATAGCCTGAACTTCGAGGATGCAATGAAGCTGGCTCCACAGATCGGAGAGAAAATCGACCAGTTGGACTTATCGGAAGAGCAGAAGATGCAACTTGGCATGACCTTGGGACGAGGATTTGTGTTCTTCCAACAGCTGGAATCAAGCGGGGCCGCCTGGCACTATGCCGGAGCCGGCGTGAAACTCGGCGACGCTGAGAAGGCGGTATTCTGGTACCAGCCGAGAAATTCGTCGAACTTCCGTATCATCTATGGCGATCTAAGCGCAAAAGACGTGGCGCCGGAGGATTTGCCCAAGTAGATTATAGCGCAGTATCGTGCTCAAGAAAAAGGCCGGGTTCCATAGCTCGGCCTTTTCTTTTGCGCGCTGATCCGATGGACGCTTCAACAAAATCTACCGCAGATTAAGCCTCAAAATATGTAAAATGCGAGTCGAGCGGCGTGATATAGAATGAGAGTGCTCCCTTGCCCGGGTATAGTGAGCCGGAGATGATCGAAGACGAACTGTTGAAGTGGAAATTCAAGCTCGGCAGCCAGCAAGCCCTCTCTCGCATCTACGAGAAGTACGTGAGCAGTCTGCTGAGCCTGGCAATGGGCCTTCTGAACGATCCTCATGATGCTGAGGACGTGGTGCAGGACGTGTTCGTCTCTTTTGCCAAGAGCGCCGGCTCATTCGGCCTTCGAGGCAGTTTGAAGGCCTACTTGGCTACAAGTGTTGTCAACCGCGCGCGAGACAGGCTGCGCCGTGGCCATGCCTCACAGCGTCGCCTGGGCAAATATGCCACGGTGACCGGAAACCCGGGCGAGGCGGATCAGTCTCTCGTCTACAGCGAGCGATGTGAGCGGCTCAGCGTGGCCTTAGCCGAACTGCCCTACGAGCAGCGTGAGGCCGTCCTGCTGAAGGTCAAGCAGGATATGACACTCAGGCAGATTGCGGAGCTCCAAGGCGTCTCGGTCAGCACGGTTCACGGCCGATACCGGTATGGTTTGGACAAACTCAGGGCCCTTTTAGACAGTGAGATTTGACCATGAAGAATAAGGATAAACTGGAGAATATCATCAGGAAGGATTTGGACGTTCGTGCCAGTGACAGAACATACGACCGCATGCGGGAAATCGTTCTGGATGCGCACGGACAATCGACGCGGAGACTATCAGCCGCAGGGCTGACAGTAGCAAGGAGACTCACAATGCGTAAGCCAATGATACGATTTGCGGTGGCTGCGGCGGTCATTGCCGCGGTCGTTCTGGGATTGTTTGAACTCGTCGGGACCGACAGCAAGTCCGGCGTGGTCTGGGCCGAAGTCGCCAGGAAAGTCCAAGCCAGCCGAGGGTTGATCGTCCGCTGCGCGGAGTCCTTGCTGTGCAATGGGGAGCCCTTGCTGTCCTTTGATCCGGACTATGCGATCAAGTACGTTTGTCCCACACACTCTCGAACAGATAACTACAAAGCAGGGAAGATAACCCACACCTATTACACAGACTTCTCAGACTCCGATACGGATACGCTCACACACGTCTATCATATATACAAGCGCTACCGGTCTCGCACGTCTAAGAAAAGCAAATATGAGTTCCTCCTGGAGCAGCACGA
>CP070675.1:1094288-1099345 GCA_020352215.1 Phycisphaerales bacterium | reverse complement strand
CACGGACTGCCTCCGGAGGCGGCGGGAGACTATGTCGGATTCATCAAGAAACAGTTGATGGAACTGCTGACCAACTACGGCCCCATCTACTTGCTGTGGATCGATCAGTACAGCAACAAGTATACCTATTCGGCATGGCACGAGATTAAGGCACACATCAAGTCGCTGCAACCGCAGTGCCTGGTCATCGGCAACAACGCTCACAACCTCATCGATTCCGACATATACAGTTGTGAGTTTCCCTGGGACCCCAATGGTATGCCGCCGAAAGGCAACACGATACCCGCCGAGGTCTGCGACAAGATCTCAAGTACCTGGTTCTGGAATACGGCCGACAAGCCCGAACACGTGAAGAACGCACCAGAGATCGCGGAAATGCTCAAGCTCTGCAACAGGCGAAACGCCAACTATCTGCTTAACGTTCCTCCGGATAGAGACGGCCTGATTTCCGGAGCTCACCTTCGGCATATGCGGGAACTCGCGGTCTTCCTAAATCCGGCGTCACGCAGGACGCCGGCAAATAGGACCGGAGGGCGCCGATTGTCGGACGAATCAAGACGCCCGGCCAAATAGTCAAGGAGTCGCCGTTTCCATGTTTCGCAGAGCTCTTGCGGGGTCAAGCTCGCGCTCTTTCGGGAGCCCGGACGTCCCTGATGATGCCTATTACTGCACGACTTGAATTGGGATGGCCGGCAAGAAACCCATCGAATAACGGCGTTTTTGCTTTGCGAGCGTGCCGTCTTTTTGTTTCGGCCTGTACTCCCTGAATGCCTCGACAATCAAGTTGTCCGCGAAACCGCTTTCCATCGCATCTTTGTCGGCCTTGAGTTTGAATGCCAGGCCGTCAGGCATGACGGTCACGTCGTGAAGAGTCACGCCCTCGGGTGGTTCATTGAGTTGAAGTCGCATTTCCTGGAGGGTCTTGCCCCTTCGGGTCTTGATCCGCACCTGGGCCGTGCCGCCCGCGGGAATCCGGACGGGGCTGTCGCTGGCCAATTCGACGGCGGGCACACGCCATCTGACCTTCTGGACCGAGACCACCAGTTCCTGTGCTGGCACGAGATGCCGGTACAAGAATGCCTGCATCACATTATCTGCGGGGCCGGCTGGATGGCTGACCGTTTGCCCGCCGATTCGGGCGCGGCCTTCGAGCTGCAGGGCGACCGGCTGATCGGGCGCCTTGGCCGGCACCGTCAGCGTCATGCGCACGCGATCGCGTCCGGCAGGAATCTTTGCGCCCTTCAGCTCGAAACCGGCCGGTGCGTCTTTCAACACAACCTCGATTTCACCGTCGAATCCGTCTTTCCTCAATGCGTGGATGGAGAGAGGAACGACGCCCCCGGCAGGCACGAAAAGGCTGGAGGGTGTCACGCGGAGTGCGAAATCACCCTTCGCAACGGCCACGCGCAGGCGATAGCCGTAGGCCTGGCCGCCGTGATTCTGTGCATCCGCCAGATGCACGTAGTAGGTTCCATTTTGCGGCAACTCGGCCAGCAGATACGAATCGGCGTGGTGCGTGACCAATCCCATCACATCCTTGTGCAGGTGGCTATCCTTGAGCACGTGATCGTCATTCCATTCCAATACGTTGCCCGATGCATCGGTCAGCCGCAGCAGCGAGTCCAGCGGAGAACTCAGCCGACGACCCTGGACTTCAGCCACCACTTTGTCGCCGGCGCGGCCCTTCAAGCGGAATACGTCGACGTCACCGGGCCGGTCGATGCGGCCGTTGATGATCTTCGGCAGGTCGATTGGCTGCGCGTCCTCGGTGGTGTCGTTCGATTCGGTTTCACTGCACTCAGGCAGTGTGTCCACTGCGTACGCAATGGAATTGGAGAGCTTATCTCCTTTGTCGTATGCCGTGTACCGGATAGAGTCGCCACCGGGTTGGGTATCCAACGGCACTTCAGTCTTGGGCATGTTCCAGCCGGTGACCGAGGCAACGGTCTTGCCGCCCACCTTGCCGCCTAACGGGAACGCCTGCGTAATGTATGGTTGCTCGCTGACTGCAATGCGGTAGACAAAATCCTCCCGTCCGCGATAGATGGAATCGCGGATTTCCAGCTCGTATTCACCCGTTGCGGGGATCTTGTAGAACAGGACCGGATCCGGATTGAAACGGTAATCGTCCGCGAAGGCCATTTCCTTGCCCCAGGCGTCGTACAGTGCCAGCGTAGCCTGAAACCAACCGGGGACGGCATCGGCCAGATACGGAATCAGGCTCCGGGCCTGCGCCTCGATCACGAGCTGTTGTCCCTTGCGCGCGCGGAAACGGAAACGATCGACGTCCCCCGGCATGATCTGTCCGTTCAGCAGCACGGGCAGATCGAGCGGCTTGTCCTTCGGGACCCTGGCCCCCTTGGGCAGGTTGGGCACGGCGGGATAGGCCTTCTGGTTGTTGGGCTCCAACTCACGTGCCTCCGGTAACGTCCCCACCTGAAAGACCACCGGATTGGTCAGGCCGGTCTTGGTTTGGAGCCGCAGTTCCCGGTTGCCGGGCGCCGCATCGGGATCGACGGTGACTTCAATCACCACCATCTCGGCGAGTTGCCGGTTGGTCTGCAGCTTGCTTCTCGGAAAGAAGAGAACGCTCGAAATATGGGCCAGTTCTCGAAGGCTCTTGTCCTCCATGTCGAACAACAACGGATGGTCCGGCAGTTTCACCTCCTCTTTCTTTGTTTCATCTTTCTTCCCAGATTCCTTGGGCTTGGCCGCAGCCTTCTTCGCGACTGCCTTTCTCGCGACCACTTTCTTGGTGGGTGCTGGAGGGCGGCGGCTCTCGCCGGAAAACTCTGCAAGCCGCACGTCCCGCACTTCCTTGAGGCGCTTCTGGAGCAGCTGCCGCTGTGGTTTCTGCAAATTTCTAAGCGGTCTGATGTATTTAATGACCTTGGCTTGCACGCCTTCGCCGCAGACGTACACGTCGGTGACGCCGTTAAGGTACTGGCCGCCGGCCGTGATCTGAACGACGCAGCCTGCCTGGGCCCCGCCCGGATACAGATAGCCGATATGCGGCTCCCTCGTACTCGACTGACCCCACGCAGTCGCTACGCACAGGCTTATCGCTACGAGCATCAGTCTTTTGCTGACTGGCATCGTTCACCTCCTCGGAGTTCACACAATCTCTTTGAGACGGCCGCCGCCTTTGTCGGATGCGGGCATGACCTTGACGTCCAGTCCGCGTGGGTTGGGCATCGGGCCTTCGGGGTCGATGCCGAGCAGTTCATACATACTGGCGATCAGGTCCGTCGGATATACGGGACGGTCGGCAACTTCCATGCCCTTTTCGTCCGAGGCCCCGACGACACGGCCGCCCTTGAACCCTCCGCCGGCGACCAAGGCGCAGAAGCATTTGCCATGGTGGGACCGGCCGCCGTTCCAGGGCGGGTTCCACTGGATCTTCGGGCCGCGTCCAAATTCGCCGCTCCACCATATAATCGTGCTGTCGAGTAGCCCGCGGTCGGCGAGGTCCTGCAGCAGCGTGGCCATGCCGGCGTCCATTTCCGGCAGCTTGCGGCGCATGGTCTCGAAGTGTTGCTTGTGGGTGTCCCAACCTTTGTAGTTGATGGTGACGTATGGCACGCCGTGTTCCACCAGCCGTCGGGCCATCAGGCAGGACTGGCCGAAGGTGTTGCGGCCGTAGCGATCCCGGGTTTCGCCGTCTTCCTCGGACAGATCGAACAGTTTCCTGGCGTCGCCGAACATCATGCCGTAGGCGTTCTCCTCGGAGCGGTCGAGCCGTTCGAAGTGCGGATTGTTCGGCATTGCCTTGCCCAGCGAATCGAGGTTGTGGAGCAGCTCGCGACGCTTGCGCTGGCGGTCATCGGAAATGCCCTGTGCCACGATTCCTTCCACAACGAAGGGGGTCCGATTGGGATCGCCGCCGGTGGCGAACGGCTTGTACCGTTGCCCGAGAAAGCCCGCCTCGGAGAAACGGCCCTGAGGCTGGGTCAAGACGATGTAAGGCGGGACCAATCCCTTATAGCCGTGATCGTATCCCTTGAACCGCGACACGACCGCCCCGACACTGGGATAGACGAGCCTGCCGGGCTCGCGCCCGGTCTGCACAATGTACGACGCGGTCTCGTGGCTGTTGTTGCCGTGGGTCATGCTGCGGATGATGGAATACTTGTCGGCCTGCTTTGCCAGCAGCGGCAGAAGTTCGCAGATTCGGACGCCGTCAGCGTTGGTGGCTATCGGCTTCTTGAAAGGACCGCAATAGTCGTCGCCCGCCTCGGGCTTTGGGTCGAAGGTATCGAGATGGGTTGGGCCGCCCCACATCCAGATCTGTATAACCGACTTGGCCCGTGTACGTGGAGGCGCGGACCGCGCCCGCACGCCGAGAGGATTGGCCAGCGTCAATCCGGCCGCCCCGAAAAGTCCCCGCTTCAGCGCCTCTCGTCGCGTCATGCAGTCTGTGATTTGTTGCCTACTCATATGACCGTTCCTCTCTTAATGCCGGTACAGAAATTCCTTGGTGTTAATCAGCGCCCACACCAGGTCGTTCGTGGCCTGTCTGGTGTTGATCCCCTTGGTTTGAAAGTAGTTTTCCGCGGCGCTCAGTTCGGCCGGGGTTGCATACCGGGACAGAATGTTCAGATAGATCGAGTTGATCAGTCTGGGGCGCTTACCCTTGGCAGCCCTGATCAGTCCGTTCAACCGCGAGCTGCGTTCGATCTTGTTTTGAATATGGGTCGAATTCAGCAGGTGCAACCGTTGCGCATCCGTGGGTCGATTGTCGCGCTCGGATTCCAGGCCGGTATCGCGAGCCGGACGGCCGAACATCTCGAGAAACTGACTGGTGATGCTGCCGTCCGCAAGCTCGATGGACCGGTTCTCTTGCGGAATGAAGGTGAAAGGTTCTGGAATCGCGCTCGAATAGCCTTCACGTGTTCCGGAGATCCAGCACAAGGCATCGACCAGCACTTCTGCTTCGAGCCGGCGCACGGGGTAACATGCGAACAGGGCCTCGGCGTCGGGATCGTTGCTCCGTGGGATCGAGGACTGCTGATAGGCGCGGGAATTGAGAATCAGGCGGTAGATATGCCGCAGGTCGT
>CP070675.1:1089018-1094188 GCA_020352215.1 Phycisphaerales bacterium | reverse complement strand
GCGGCAATTCAGGAGTTGACAGCATCGCCACTCCCATCTCGCCAGAGCGGGTCACACATACCCAAGCCCGATCCCAGGCTCGCCCGCACATGAAAGGTCCCCACAGATCAAAGCTGGGGCGTAAATTGGATGCCCGGTGGACTGAGCAAAGGGGTCGACCTTGATCGGTTTCTTGAGCGCGATTGAACGACAAGCATAGGCAGTTCCCACACGAATCCGTGGGTCTTCCTAAAGCTCCTTCGTCCTGTGGCCAAGTGGGGCGGATCGTCAGAGACAGCGGTTGCAAGCCGAGATGGAGCCTTTTCGGACTAAAGGAGTTCCTTGGACCCGGCAAGTCAAATCAACTGCCACAACGAAACAGCCGATATACAATCAGCGGAAACAAGAACCTGGCTTCGGAGGAATCACAGGGTGTCAAAGCAGCTCGGACAGGACCGCGTAATGCGAGATAAGAAAGGAGGTGCGAAGCTTGACCAAACTTGACCTGCCCAGGTTCCTCAATATTCGCCAGGGCGTTAGACTGTTGAAACTGTGGACGGCTGTCGGTTGCAGACGTCCCCCAGCAAACTCAGCAACTATTCTTTGAAAGGAGACATGAAATGAGGAGAGTGTGGACAGTTACTGTAGCGATTGGAATTGTACTGCTTGCAGGTGCCGTGACAAACGGCGCTGTCTGGAACGTTCCTGAAGACTTCACCACGATTCAAGAGGCAATTGACAGCGCCACCGTTCTGGATGGAGACAGGATAATGGTTGGTCCAGGCAACCACGCGGGAGCAGTAGTAACCAAGGCTGTCGAAATCAAAGGTGACACCGGTGCCTCTATCAACACTGGTCCGTTGCTGACCACCTACAAACCGTGCGGGACCATCACTCTGGACACCGGCTTCTTCTTCACGGGTGCCGGTGCCGGAAGCGGGGCCACAATAAGCCACCTCAGTTTTGACAACGTGGCATTTCCAGTGTTCAGCCGTGGTGCTGACGATGTTACCGTCAGTCAATGCAAAATGGCAAATCCCATTCAAGGTGTAACCAACTGGGGCGGGAGCAGATGGAAAATAAGTCACAACCTGATCATCGACCTACGCTCGGCCAACGGAGGCGGCATAGGCATAATTGTGGCAGAACGTTTTGGTGGTGTCGTGGAAGACAATGTGATTTCCCACAACAAGATATCAGGCACGCTCCACGTTGCCTCCTGTGACGGGGGCGGTTATGCCGGGACCGGCATCGTGTTGTACGCTGACTTTCGCAGCGGCCGTCTGGGTGCTACGGCAATTCAGTACAATCGAGTCGTTAAGAACAAGATCAGCCTCAAGAGTGACAATCCGGAAGTTGTCGACGTTGGAGCTTTTGAACTGACCGAACATGGCACAGTAGCTGCCGGCTGGCCCCCCGATCCTCCTGACCCTCCCACCATTGTCAACAACACAATCGGGTTCAATGACTTCCGTGGGACGGATATCCAAATCTCCCTGTCGCCTGAAGAACTGGATACAGTCAACACGATTGACCGCAACCTCGGCAATAACCGTGGACACGGGCTGACTCCGGCGTCGTTGTTCGCTCCTGGTGGGAAGTGATCCCGCAGCAAACGAATACGTACCGGTTTTTATCAAACGGGGCCGCGAACAGGCAACTCGCGGTCCCGTCTATTTTCTTCATCACAGGCTTTGGTCACCTGGTCTCACTTCGCAGAAGACTGAGAAGCCAGTATGCCTGCACGCTCAGACAAGCTTGGCTCCGAGAACCGACAATACTTCGCAAGGTTCTGCCCCCTCACCCAGAGGCATCTCCAGCAACTTCCCGCTGAGCGAGGCAGGTAACAAGTCCGTCCGAAAGCGTCACGACGCACTTCTTGCCGGCAAGTGCTACGCCCCACCGCACCGGTGCTGCGGGCAACCGGGCGGTCCACAATGACCGGCCGTCCAGGGCGATGCCTTCGACGCTATCGTCGTGGAGAACTACAAATCCGTCGGCGCCGACGGCCAAGCCGCACACGTCCGCCGTCTTGCCTGCCCAAAGGATGGCGTCATCCGCGGCCACTTCCATCACGTCCGGCGGCGAGCCTCCACCGCCCGGACCCTTGTTCACCAACTGAACGACACGGTCGAGCGCCTGCGGATCGCGCGAGCAGAAGAGGCGGCCATCGACCAGAGCAATGTGCCGTCCGGACGTCTGGAAATACATGCGACCCTGGTGACGTTTGAAGATGGTAGTCCTGGCACGCTCATGGGAGAACAGCTCGGCCCCGTTGCACCACGGTTTGTCATCAGGTTCCAGAAACATCTCCATCCCCGCTTCGCGTTGCGAGACAACGCGAGGGTTGCCGCCGGTGAGCGCATCGAGTGCCACGATTCCCACCGGGGCCCCGCCATTGATGTACAACGTGTTGTTCTTGAGCAGGATGTTCCCCTGAACTCCGAAGCTCAGTTTCGGCTCTGTCCGGTCAAGAGTGTACGCCTGGCGCCAGCGGTATCTTCCGGCGGCGACGCCCACCGCAGCGACAACGGCGCCATCTGCGGCCGTGCTTCCGGCTGCTGTGTAGGCGACCCCATCGTCGCTCAAGACGACTCCACCACCCAGAGGCCACGCCGACATGAGCCGGTCCATGATGTTGACGAATCGCTTTTCGGGTGCCAGTTCGGTGCGTCCCAACACCCGCCCGTCGGATGCATCCACACAGTACAGAGAACCATCGCCCGAGCCGAAGACGACCCGTCCGTTCCAATAGGCCGGAGGGTGCAGCACGGCGGCATGAGATGAGACCTGCCAAAGGGTCTTCCCGGTGGCAGCGTCGAGGGCCCGCACCGTCCCGTCCGTCCCGCCCACGAAGATGCGTCCCTTGGCGCATATGGGCGCGGTCAGGTCGCCGGCCTGCAAACGCCGCTGCCATAGTTCTTTCGCCTTTCGCGGAACGGGGGCCGCAACCGTGGCCGTCCCGGCCGAGTTGGCTCGGAACATCGGCCAGTCGTCACGGGCCGCGGGCTCACTCGAACTTGGCGCAGACCACGTGGGCGATTCGGTCGGCGTGCTCCGCTGCTTCAATGCCGAGCGCGGGGCCATAGAAAACGTGCCATGAACCTGCCAGCAATCACAAGCCAGCGGCATCCAGTACAACCGCCCGTTCGCCGGCACCACTCCGTCGAAACATCCGGGACGGACGACGCCCTCGTAGTCGCCCAGCTTGTGCGTGGCGAAGTCGACATAAACGGTGCGGCCCTCACCGCCTCCGGGACGATAGTAGAACTGGCTCGGGGTCACCGTCAGCCGTGTACATGAGCCGATCACTCCGACACTGAATTTATCGAGCTCCTCGCCGGTGCGTGGATCGAGTTTCCGGCAGACGGTTGTCGGGTTTCCGACGCGCGGCATGACGTACAGAGCGTCGTCGACAAAGAACGGATGGGGAGACTCGATGCCCGACGTCCAGAGCAGATCGCCCTTCTCCAGGCCAACGCAGGTCGTTCTCTTGAACGGCGGCCCCGCGATACATACTACGTCGTCGCTGGCCCGGGCGCAACAGTAGGTGGCCCACCCCAAGCCCCAACCTTGGCGTCTGAGCGCGCTGCCGATGGCCTTGAAGAGCTCCTTGGATGTGTCGGCCGTGTGACGCCAGAACCGCTCGCCCGTGGAAGCGTCGCGGGCGGTCATGTAATTTCCCGGCGCCAACTCGAAGATGCGCCCCCCCTCCACGCACAAGGTTCGAGCATCGAACGGCTCCGATTCGCTGACGCTCCAGAGCAGCTCCATCTTTGGATACTGAAAGGCCGCCAGCCTTCTTGCATCACCGAAGTTATTGATGATGCTCTGGTAATGCTTGTTAGCCACGGGCCAGGGCCAGTGGCCCATTTGTCTTTTCTGCCTATGTGGGGCAACGCTGGCGTCCGGCGGGCCGAACGCCGCCCAGAGCGTGTCCCCCTCCTGCGCGATCCATTTCCAGTCCGTGTCGCCGGCGGCGGCTGCCTCTGCCGGGACGCTGAACTTGCCTCGCTCTCGTCCGGTCGCCGCATCCAGCACCCAGAGGGTTCCGCCCTCGGCGAAAACAACCTCGCTGTCGGTCGCCAGCTTCACGACATTGTGCACAACGTAGTTCGGATTGAGCGGACGACTCCAGAGCCGCAGGCCGTTGTACGCGTTGAGGACCGTCAGCGTGTTCAGCAGCGGTTCCTCGCGCTCGTGGAATGCGATATGCCCGGAGAAAAAGAATATGCGCCCGCCGGCGAAGAGTGTCTGATTGGGCATCGCGGCGAATACCGGGTACGTCTGGAAGCGCAGCTCCCCCGGCAATCGCGCCACATTGTCTTGCGAGACCACATTGTTGTCAGGCCCGTGGTACAGATGCCGCCACTCATCCACGCCGGGTTGCGCCGGCTTTACGATCACCCTTTCCGAGGTGACGCAGACGCCGCCGGGATGCAACACCCGCATAATCTCCTTCTCGAACGGCCGATAGCCTACGCCGGGCGCTACCCACACCGCGTCGGCCAAGTCTGCCGCCAGCCAGAGCGACCCACCCCTGTCATCCACCACGTAGACCCGTTCCCCCAAATGTCCCTTCTGCCCCGCCCAATCGCGAACCTCATCCAGGCCCGGGGAAGCCGTACCCCGACAGAAAACCGTCCATGGCATTCGCTCGACGAGCCCAGTAATCGTCGGCAAGTCCGACCCATCGCCTCGGCAGATCACGACAACCAAGGCCGGTGTCTCTCCGAGGTGCTTGGACAAATCGAGGACGGCATCGTTGGCAATCGCGACGCAGCAGCAAAGCAACGTGCCCAGCACTCCGAACCATGTCTTCATTTTCTTTCTCCTTGAAAATAGCTTACGCAACAATCGATCTTGAAGATGAATGGCCACCGGCGGCCTATAGATTGAACATCGACAGAATCTCACTCGCTACCGGTGGACACCCGGAAAGAAACACTCCACAGTCCTTGTGCTTTGCGGTGCAGTTGCCGACACACAGGGTGCCGCCCGGCACCTCCTCATGACCCTTGCCGATAGCGATAGTAATGCTTTTGTCATCGGGCGTGCTATCGCGCAACCGCTTGCCGTACTTCTTAAGGAACATCAGCAACGTTGACTGGCACGCACTGCAAGACTGCTGATCCAGGATGGTGAATCCCGCAAACTCTATCGAAAGTTCATCGGGAGGCGGGGCAAAAGG
>CP070675.1:1083736-1088918 GCA_020352215.1 Phycisphaerales bacterium | reverse complement strand
GTCGTATCAATGCCTATGCCGATTATCCGGCTCGGGTCAAAGTTCTTGTCACTTTTCTTGGCCTGCGCAATGGCCTCCTTAAGGGTAACTTTGATGCCGGTCAGGTAATCGGCCGGGTTCTGCCTGGCCAGATTGTGATCGGATGAATCGAGAATGACACCCGCTTCCCCCGTCTCATACTCATGCACCGACGTGCCAAGCTCGTTGCCGTTGGTGACGTCGACTATCAAACACCGTACTGAGTTGGTCCCGTAGTCTAAGCCGATTGCGTAAGCCATATGAACTCACCTCTGATCCAAGTTGTTTCAAGACTCTCACCCGGCGTGCCGCCAGCAACGCCAAACCCTAACCTCTGAAGTATAGATAGGCTCCGGCAATGATCGACAGCAGAATCGCCGACAGCAGCACGTCCACATAATTCCAGCTCGCTCGCGATTTCCGCCGGTCCTCGGCTGTGAGCGTCGCGTATGTTAATCCCTGTATCTTCTCATAGGACGGCGGTGAGGTAGCGTAACTGACCACGAGTATCACTGCCGAACAGACCAGGAAGATCAGCAGACTGTAATACTGGAAGAACGTGTTGTTCATCACCCACAAGAACGATCCTTCGGCATATGAGAAGTCATCGAGCAGCCTTACCGGTGTGTCAATCGCCAGACGCACGAGTCCCATGGCAAATCCTACAAACAGGGCAGCCAGACATCCTTTGCTGTTGACACGTTTTATGAATACGCCGAAGAAGAACACGACGAAGATGGGTGGGGCCAAGTACGCCTGTACGCCCTGTAAATAGTCGTAAAGTCCTTTGCTGCCCCGAATCACTGGAATCCAGATCAGTCCGATTATCACCATAACCGTCGTGGCGACGCGTCCGACCCAGACCAATTGATGCTGCGATGCCTTCGGGCGAAATTTGCTGTAGAAGTCCATCGTAAACAGCGTAGACGACGCATTAAAGACGCCCGCCAGCGAGCTCATCAGAGCCGCCAGCAGCCCCGCCACCACTATGCCTCGGACCCCCGCCGGCAGAACCGTCATCACCAGCAGTGGAAATGCTCTCTGGCTTTCAGCGCGAATCAACTGACCTTGATCATCGAATAGTACCTGCTGAATCGTGTCCACCTGGCCGCTCTTGGCCAACGAAAAGCAGATCATGCCGGGGATTATGAAGATAAACACAGGAAGTATCTTCAGGAAGGACGCCCAAATCGAGCCGCGTCGCGCTGTACGCTCGTCCGGCGCGCCCAGTGCTCGCTGAACGATGTACTGATCCGTGCACCAATACCACAAGCCCACAATCGGAGCACAGAAGAGCATTCCCAACCATGGGTAGTTATCGTTGAAGTACCAGGCCATGCGACCCGATTCGCGCACGGGCGCCCAGGTGCTGGCGACGTTCTCCGGCACAAGCGGCTTCCAAAGATTGAACATCTCAGAGCCGGCTATTTCCCGCAGCTGGCCCCAGCCACCCAGAGCCTTCAATCCAAACACGGTCACAAGGACCGACCCGATGACCAGAACAATTGTCTGCAGGGCTTCGGTGTATGCCACGGCGCGCAGGCCGCCTAAGACGGTATAGATACCGGTAAGGACAATCACCATGAGCGAGCCGATCCAAAAGCTGTCCAGGACCATGAATCCCAGATCGAGCTGCAGCTCCGGCAGCAGCGTCCCGAACACGATGCCGCCGGCAAATATACCCACGGCGATCTTGGTCAGCACATACGCTACGAGAGATATCAGTGACAAGACCCACCGACTTGTCTCCGAGAAGCGCCTCTCCAAGAACTCCGGCATGGTGAAGACCTTCGAGCGCATGTAGAACGGCACGAAGACCCACGCCAGCACAAGCAGGCACCAGGCGTGCAGTTCGTAGTGCGCCATCGCCACTCCGTCAGTACAACCTGAGCCGGCCAGCCCCACAAGGTGCTCGGACCCAATGTTGGACGCGAAAATCGACGCACCGATGACAAACCACCCCAGGTTTCGCCCGGCGAGGAAATAATCGTCGGCCGTGTCTCTACGTTTGAGGATCACCCACCAGCCGACCCCCATCACAATACCAAAATACAGAGCGATCACTATCCAGTCTATTGCTGCAAAACCCATACTCAGCCCCTCAAAATCTCCCCAGTTTCCATAATTGAAATACCGCAACCGCTGCGGCATCCCACACAACGAGCGAAAGTGACACGAATTTCGCTCTCTATGTTGAAAGTGATTTTGGCTTCGGTCTTTGGGATTTTAGCGTCACGGCGATGCTTTTCAAGCATAATCTGTCAGGTTCTGTAGACCTGATCATCAATAATCTGAACTCCCACCGGGTAACCGGAAAATGGGTGTTTTTGCGCTTGCTACGGGCCAAACTTGCTGTTACCTTTCCGACGAGAACCCCTTGTGGGAGTACCGGAAGGCAGGCAAAGTTAAGATAGGAGATACACGATGCCTAAGATAGCAATGATAGGAGCAGGAAGTCTGATTTTCTGCAAGACGCTCGTTATGGATATCTTTGCAACTGAGGCCCTGCAGGACAGCGAAATCTGCCTCATGGACCGTGTGAAGCCCAAACTCGACAAAATGGAAGAATTCGTCAAGACCGTGGTCAAAGAGAACAAGTTGCCGGCAAAAGTGACTGCAACCTTGGATAGAAGCAAAGCGCTGGACGGCGCGCAATATGTGATCATCATGATCCAAGTGGGCGGCGTCGAGGCCTTCAAGGTGGACTACGAGATCCCTCTGAAGTACGGAGTGGACCAGTGCATTGCGGATTCGCTTGGGCCGGGTGGCGTCTTCCGCGCCTTGCGAACGATTCCAGTGTTGGCCGAGATTGTCAGTGACATGGAAAAGTATTGTCCCGATGCGATCCTGCTGAACTACGCCAATCCTATGGGGGCCAATTGTTCCGCGCTGGCGCAAGTGGCTCGCGTCCCGTTCATAGGTTTGTGCCACGGGGTGCAGACAACGCTGGACCTGATTAGCCGCTACGTAGATGTTCCGAAAGAGCAGGTCGATTTTGTCTGCGCGGGAATAAATCATATGGCGTGGTTCCTGTCCCTGAAGGACAAGCGAGACGGCCGGGACCTCTACCCTATCCTGCGGGCGAATATCGAAAAGCCCGAATACTACATTAATGAGAAGGTCCGCGGTGAAGTCATGCGACATTTCGGCTATTTCATGACTGAGAGCACGGGCCATCTATCGGAATATGTCCCCTGGTTCCGCAGCAGCCAGAGGGCACTGGACCTGTATTGTGACCAGCCGGGATTCGGAGGGGCCTCAGGTGCATACTACAACTACTGCAACATGCTTGCGGAAAAATACAAGAGCGTCGATTACCTGGGTCTTGAGTCACCCAAGATTAGCAGTCGCAGCGTAGAGTATTGCTCCTACATACTCGAGGCGGTCGAGACCGACAACGTATTCAGGCTAAATGGTAACGTTCGCAACGACGGCTATATTACCAACCTGCCCCAAGGCTGTTGCGTCGAAGTGCCGGTCTTCGTGGATGCACAGGGACTACATCCCGTGAGGATAGGCGACTTGCCATCCCAATGTGCTGCTCTGAACCAGAGCAACGTCACCGTCCAACAACTCACGGTCGAATCAGCTCTTACGGCAAATCCGGAACTGGCCATGCACGCGATTGCGATGGATCCTCTTACCTCCGCGGTCTGTACGCTCAAAGAGGTTCGTGACATGACTCGCGAGATGCTTGAGGCCGAAAAGCAATGGTTGCCCGTATTCGAAGGCAAAGACCTGCCGGCTCGGCCCACAATTGACACACCCAAGGGTGTCAAGCCGGTCGACGTTCCGGTAGATCCGGCCCTGGCCATTGCGAACCGGTTTCAAGTGCTCGCCGAGCAAGATGTTTAGTCGACGGTAGATTCGTCCAGCGGTGCTTTAACGTTTCTTGAGCGTCACGCTCATCTGACCGTGTAGCATGCTCTCCAAGTCCGGATTCTGGGTGATGGCCTCCAAGAACTTCGGGTCCGCCATTCTGGGGCTTATGTTATGAGCAAGAATCAACCCTCCCGGCCGAACCAGCGGAAGCAGCTTGTTGAGATAATCAGTGTACCCTTCCTTGTCCGCGTCGATGAATACCACGTCGATCGTCCCTTTGAGCTTCGTAACGTTTTCGTGGGCATCGCCCTCGACAAGCGTCACAAGCTTGTCCACACCGGCCCGCTTGAAGTTCTCGCGCGCCAGTGAGGCGCGACGGGAGTCGATCTCATGTGTCGTCAGTTTCCCGCCGGTCTTCTGAAGGGCAAGGCAAAACCAGATGCCGGAATATCCGTTGGACGTGCCGATCTCGATGACGTGCTTGGCGCCGACGGCCTCTGTCAGTAGCCGCAGCAATCTGCCATCCTCGACCGGTACATTCATCATCCCTCTTCGCTGATTCTGATTCATATCATCGAGGACTTGGAGGATTTTCTTTTCGGTTTCTGTCCTGGGCATCGGCGAGCTTGCCATGAACGATGCGTCAGCTTCACCCTGGGGGGATCGACCCGGGCCTGGCCGCATGGGACGATCCGGCCTGTCAGGCGTGCCGGGCCGAGCGGGACGATCGGGCCCGCTCATGCCCCCTTGGAATCTTTGCCTCCTCTGCCTCATGTCCTCGATCAACCGGCCCATTTTCTCTTTGTCCTGTTGTTCGTACGCCTCGGCAAGCTCATCGAACCACACACCGAATCCGGCCCTCATAGCGCCGAGCCGCCCCTGTGCGGGCCCTCGCCCCGCAGCCTGCCCCCTATCGCGGGCCGCCAGAATGCCTGCCAGCACAACAATCACAAAAATCGACAGTGTGATCTTCTTCAACATGTCTTTGCTCCTTTCCTGTGACGATTTCCTGTCGGCCTGCCATGTTCAAACCGCGAGGATATAGACGCGGCCAGAACCCCGGCTTATTGCACCTCTTGCGAGAAACTCGCAGAAATATGCCCGGTAGATAGTGGCCGCAAAGCCGGCCCTGGTTACAACCGATCTTGGGATTTCCCGCAGGTTGAACCGCCGGCTTCCGCACAAAGGTACTGCGTCTTCTACGGCCATGAGCCTTGCATATACGAGATACTTCGGTTATCTTAGAATTTAGAAGTGTCAAGAGGATGACAGATTTGGAAATGGCACAGTCCGTGCGAAGACAGACGATCGTCGTTTATGTTGTTCTGAGCTTGGTCGCTCT
>CP070675.1:1078436-1083636 GCA_020352215.1 Phycisphaerales bacterium | reverse complement strand
TGAGAGCGCAAAGCATCCGCAACCCCTTGGGGTAGAATAGAACCTCCCTCTGTATTGGCCACATCTGCCGGACGAACATCGGCAGATAAACCTTCCGCGGCCCCCCAGCAATGGCCTACAACTGTCAGGATTGTCAAAACGGCCACGAGCAGTCTGACCTGAGATGCACAGGACATAAAACGCCGCAACGCCCTTGAGCCGCACCGCACGCTCAAACACGACAGTAACCACCCAAGACATCCCGAACTTGCCAGCCTAAATTCTGCCGAAGGTGTGCTGAACTTCATCCTACACTCCTTTATATGGCCAGAATACTAATGACACGATGCGCTGCCCCGCCCAGAACTGGGATAACCTTACCCAGATTATGCGAACGCACAATGATGCTCAAGCCACTGCCGTTTCCATTACCCGCGTCCAGAATCCAATGCCGGAAGGATAACTCGACCGGACTCCACCGTCAATACCTTATTTGACATTTTTCGCAGTGCCGTTAAGGAACGGCCCGCACAACGTAGCCCGCATCGGATGCTCGACTGACAACTCTTATGGAAGACCCAGAGAGGTGATACGAAGACCGCTGTCAAGTCCCATAAGTAATCGAGTCCCGGATTCGAAGGCTCAATAGGAAACAGTTGCCTTATCCCACAGTCCAATAATGAGGCTCTCCATCTGCTCGAACAGAGCGCGCCCGCACCGGGAAAAACCACAGCACCGACTTCAGTAGAATTCGTTGGACTTGTTAGCCCATGTACCACAGCTTTCGAGCGGCATCCGGAACGCATCATCGTTGCCCCCCTGCTGCAAGACAGAACTTGACCGGGCCCGGAATTTTCTCTATCTTCTGCTGGTTAACCAGTCTGTCTTTGCAGAACGTGTAGAGGTAGGTCCCAATGAGTAGGACTCTGGCGGCCATGGCGATCATTGCTTTGGCCTCTCCATGCTCTGGTTTCGTGTCAACGAATGTTCCGCTTGACCATTGGAGTTACGACGCTGTCGACAAGCTCATCGGTCAGGGGCTCATCAGGTATGACATGTTGACGACCAAGCCGGTCTCGCGTCTTGAAATGGCCAGGCTCATCGCAGAGGCCATAGAGGAATTTCAAAAGCGAGATGAGAGAAATGGGATCGTCCCGGCAATTCTTGACAAACTCAGAAAGGAATTCAAGGCTGAGCTAATTACTGTGGGCATCCTGGATGGCGAGAGTATTGAGAGCTTCGTTAAACCAATTGAAGATCCGTATATCAGGTACGTGTTCGCAAGCAAGAAACCTGATCTCGAGAATCAAAGAGGCGACGTATTTGAGGAGGACTCCAACTATCGTCTGGGCCTGGCCTCGCGCGTGAAGTTCTCTGAGATCGGTGCAATCTACTTGCATCCGGAATACGCCAATGCATCTTCGGGCCCTGGCGGGCGTGTGGAGCTGGTCGAAGCTTACGGCAAATTGACGCTCCGCAATCTGGAGGTTGCATTTGGCAGGGATTCGCTGTGGTGGGGTCCCAGTTATCACGGCTCGATGCTTATGAGCAACAACGCAGAACCCTTTACGATGCTCAAAATCTCCAACCCTCGTCCAGTGCTGCTGCCCTGGATACTCCGCCAGCTCGGCCCCTTCAAGGCTGTCTGGTTTGCAAGTGAACTCGGGCGGAACAGAGTGATCCCCAAGCCAAAACTAACGGGCCTGAGACTCAATTTCAAGCCCCGTCCGGCCCTCGAAATCGGCATGTCGAGGACCATTATCTTCGGCGGATGGGGAGTGCCAGATGTCGGTTTGGACGACTATCTTGCCGTATTCTGGCCTGTGGACAGGCAAGCGGGCGAGAATCAATTGGCCAGCTTTGACGCCTCATTACTATTGCCGCTTGACCGCAGGCTCCCTGCCAAGTCCATCCTGCTATACACTGAGGTCGCAGGAGAGGACGCCGCGGGCCTGAGCTCATACAGGCCTCTGGTGGGAATTCGGGTGAACGACCTGTTCCACACAGGCAGGACTGACTTGCGAATTGAATATGTAGATAACCGTGACATTCGCCGGGCGGACCTTTTCTACAGACATAATTCTTATCCATACACCTATAACGGTCGAGTGATCGGCCATCATATGGGTACGGATGCACGGGACTTATTTATCAGACTCACCCACTATCTCACAGCAGATGTCGTTCTTGGTCTTGAATATGACAGGGAAAGAGCCGATCCGGTCGGGACAGCCCAGCAGACTGCCGAGTATTTCGGATTTGATCTGACATTCTTCACCTGCCGACGGTGGCAACTGAGAACAGCTTACCGATACGAGCGCACGACAAATACTCCGACAGTCAACGGTGACAACCACATCTTTGATCTGAATTTAGTCTACGACTTTTGACGTGACTGCCACATCCCACAGACAAGGCAGCAGTTGTCCAAAGTAGCCCCTCATTCCGCCGGCTCGGCCAGATTGACTGTATCAACGCAGATCTACAAGGCCTGGGCTATCTGCAAAGTATTGGCTTGCCCATTCATATCTTTCTGGGGTACCAATGTCAATCAGTCGCTCATGGCTGACAAAGGCATAGCACTGCCGATCTACAAGCTGCGGAAACAGGTCATACTCCAACGAATGTTCCGTGTTCGCAGGAATAAGAGACAGAATCTCGGTTCGGAAGAAGTAGATGCCGGCGCTGACATAACCATCTCGTTCGGCCTGACCCTTCTCCCGAAAGCCGACGATCTGCTGGGATGGGTCTAAGGAGACCGACCCGTAGTCTGCCGGATCTTCTGATTTGACCACTACCATTGACATCAAGGCTTCTCTTGACAAATGAAATTCGTAGAACTGCGCTAAGTCAACCGCGCAAAATGAATCACCATTCGTAACGAGGAACGGTTCGCTGCGTATGAGCTCCTCGGCATTCTTAAGGGTGCCGGCAAAGCTCGAGTTCATCTTTTCAAGTTGCTCCAGTTGTGAGAACTGCGCAAGTTGTGAAGCCATCTCCTAGTTGTCCAGCGGCTCCGGAGGATTCTGGTTCTGAAGCTGTGTGCCCAGCAGTTTCATATAATCCATCTGGATGTCACTTGCTTGCACTGTCGAGGCTGCCGGATTCATAAGTTCGCCACAAAGAGACCAGACAATCATTTTGGAAACATGAAACCGCAATTGATGTTCCACATCGAAACAGGCATCACATTCGAGACATACAACCTTTTCCAAGACAGACGTTAGAAAAAACAAGGATCGCATAGCTGCCCCGCGACAAGTTGCCAGGTACATCTCCACTGAGGATAAATCTTCCTATCCCCCCGAGAATATTGCCGCAGTGACATATACCTGACAGCTTGCGCCGCTTTTGCTATGCTCCATCTTGATGGGGTAACAAGAGAGGTCCCATAAGAAACAGGACTGTCGGCCTGTGAAACCGCTACTACTTCTTGCAGCTTAAGTCGGACTGAAATGTCCCATAAAACCAACGTTTCGCGCCAATACGCATTCGAGCGCAACGCATCAGTGACATTATCGCCCCGTCCCATAAAATATTAAAGTCGTTCTCGCCGCTCTGTCGATTTTTGGATATTCGTATGGCGACACAATATCAACGGAGAAGAATCAGCAATGGATTTGAACACTAAGAGTCTGCTGCATAGAACACTTGTAGTAAGTAACAAAGCCGGCATCCAAGACCTCGTCCGGAAGATCAGCCGAGAAGTCCTTGTGGCGGACGCCGTCGCCGAGGCGTTCGATATTGCTCGGACGGTGAAACCTCACCTTGTTGTCTTCGACAGTTGGTTTTCTCCCGCACACGTCAAAGAATTCTCCGATATGGCCGATGAGAATCTTAAGCATCATCTCAGGAGCGATTGGTGCGGAATGGCAGATTCTTCAACCATCAATGGAGTATCTTGTTAGTGGAAGACCACCCTGATTTCGCTGTTCTGGAAGTGACCTGCTGCTGCGGGGTAACAACGTACGCAAGGTGTGAATATGCCGGTGCCGAGTCTCCTGTTGCGGATTCGGCTGGAGTCCAACAACGACCTGGAGGACCACTGCCGGTTCAAGCATAAAGAACAACACGTGACGGATTTGACCAAATTTGAATGAATGGAGAAGACCGATGCGAACTCGAAAGAGAGTTGTGCCCTTTCTGATTTTCTTGCCACTGACACTATCGATGTTAGGCTGCGCTTCGTCTCAGGGAGAGCTGGACGGGATTCTCCCATCCGATACCACGGATGCAAAACCGGGTGACTCCGTTGCCAGAAGATTTCAGGAGCCCACCGAGCAAGACAGAACAGCCGTGGAGTCTGCAATAGAATTGTCCCAGAGATACGCCAGCCTATCCGAGCAGGCATCTGAGCTACGCAACAAAAACAAAGACCTCGTTACCGAGAATGACGATCTCAAGAAGCAGCTCGCAGAGCTCGATGGCAAACTGAAGCAGACCCAGAAGGAGCTTGCCGAGGCAAACAGTCTGCTCATCGAAATGCTGACTGAGCTTAACAACTGGAAAACGAATATCCTCGGCTTTCGCAATGAGATGCGAGAAGCTGAGAAAGCGCAGTTGGAGGCCCTGCTCAAGATTCTCGAGACTCTCGGCGGCGAAATCGAGGCTCAGCCAACCGAAGAAGAAACCACACGGGCGCCGACTCCGCCGGCAATTGAACCCGAGAAGCTCGAACCGTAGCTTATCTCCACCATGAGGCAGCCAAATGAACAAGTTACCGACCGCACTTAGTCATTCAGTTGCATGCGCCCCATCGTCTGCGCGACAATCCTGCGGGGCACACATTGCTGTCCCCCATTCGCACCAGACGGTATTGGCGCTGCTGCTGGTTCTGCTGTCCGTTTTGAGCTGAGCCGAATTAAAGGGGTGTCCGGCCGAATTAAAGGTGTCCGGTACTTTTTTCCCCACAAGGCCAGCAGCCGTCCTGAAAACGCCCCCCTTAACTTCGGCCTTTCACTGCTCTCCCAACGTTGCTGTTTCATATTGTACCCGCTGCCCAGCCCGGGACAGCCACATTCGGCGAAGAGACACATCCACACCAAACGGCACGCCGGATAAAACGACATTGTGTCCGAATACGGATATGGTGCGAAGTATCGCACCCTGATCGCAATATTTAGCCCGCCGATGCAGGCGGCGGGTCCGATGGAAAAAACTGCAAAAAAGCAAAGATTCTGCTTGACAGCCCTTGGCTTGTTTGTAAGATACATACAAAACA
>CP070675.1:1073070-1078336 GCA_020352215.1 Phycisphaerales bacterium | reverse complement strand
GTGTGATATGAAGAACAGTGCTTTGCAGATGTTCATGCAGGCGAACTTCGCCTGATTGTGGCATTATTTCTGGCGGCAAAACAAGAGTTGGCCATTGTACGTAGACCCTTACAAATCAACAAGGGCGGAATTTTCGGGAGGGACATCATTCATTGGATGAGAACTCCTTGTTACCTTGGCGTCATTGGCCGTCTGGAACTCAGAGCGTTGAGAGTCTACTGGGCATCACAAATAATGCATCTCAGTGAATCTCTCACTTAAATCACCCTCCGGCAGTCGCAGGTCGGGATGAGTGTCTGTTCTTTGGTGACGTGGGCGCGCGAAAGAGAGCAGATGTAAGGGTAATCGGGCAAAACGGGTTTTGACATATTGGTTTCGATTATGTACAATAGCATTGTTATTATAAAGAACTCAGGATTGCGCGAGAAGTTCGTTCGTTGCGTGATAGGTTATCTTTCGTGAGCAGGGCGATAGCGGGGAGGCTATAAGGCAAGTGAGGAAGGAAACGAAAAGTGCCCAAGTCTGTGAAGATGCTTCTGCCGGGAGTGATACTCGTCTCATTGTTGGTCTGTTTCGTTAGAGGGGATTGCCCCACCGGAGACCTAGACCGGAATTGTAAGGTTGATTTCAAGGACGTCGGGTTGTTCGCAGATCAGTGGCTGGGGGACGCCAACAATCCTGCTGATTTCGGCGGTGGCGACGGTGTCAACAGCTTCGACTTTTCGCTGCTTGCGGAGAACTGGGGGGCCAGAGGCGCAAGTCTTGTGCTGAGCGAGTTCATGGCCTCGAACGATGATACGCTTGACGACGAAGACGGAGAGACCTCGGACTGGATCGAGATTCACAACCCGACGTCGAAGCCAATCAATCTCGGAGGCTGGTATCTCACGGACAACGCCAACAATCTCGACAAATGGGAGTTTCCGACGGTTGAGATCGAGGCGGACGGGTACAAGACGGTTTTTGCCTCGGGTAAGAACCGGCGCGATCCCGACAGCGAGCTGCACACGAATTTCGAGCTGCGGGCGGGCGGGGAGTTTCTGGCGCTTGTTTATCCGGATGGAGAGACAATAGCACATGACTACAATGAATACCCGCCCGAATACGCGGATATTTCATACGGGCTCAGTGACAAAGCGGGGCTGAGCATCGATACGGTGCTGGTGCCCGAGTACGCGCCGGCGAAGGCGCTTGTTCCCAGTGACGGGACGCTCGGCGTGGGCTGGACGCAGGTGCAATTCGACGATTCGCTGTGGAAGAGCGGCGCGACCGGCGTGGGATACGACACAGCGAGGGACTACAATTATCTGATCAACCTCAACGTGATCGAGATGCGAGGGAATACCGAAACCGCTTACATACGCGTCCCGTTCACGATTACGAAGCTCGAGAATTTTGATGCGCTGACGCTTTACATGAAACGGGACGACGGCTTTGCGGCTTATCTGAACGGCGTCCTGCTTCGCGAGGCGAGCGCACTGGCCAACGTCGACAACCTGAGCTGGAACTCGGGCTCCACGGCCAATTGCACCGAAGCGGACGCGTACGTTTTCGAGCCGCACGATATCACCAAATACAGGAATCTGCTTCGGAACGGTGACAATGTGCTCGCAATTCACGGGCTGAACTGGCAGACGAGCAGTTCGGACATGCTAATCCTGCCGAAGCTTGTCGCAGGCAAATTCGAGACTATTGACGGCAACGCGATGTTGGAGGGATTCTTCATGGCTCCCTCGCCGGGGGCGGCTAACGGCGGGGCCATGAGAAATATCGGGCCAGCCATTTACAACGTCACTGCCGACCCATCCCAGCCGTTGGACGATGATGATCTGAAAATCACGGTTGAGATCAGGCAGACCGTCGAGACGGTCAAGTCCGTGACGCTGCATTATCGCGTGATGTACGGCAGCGAGACAACTGTTGCGATGCACGACGACGGCGCGCACGACGACGGCGAAGCCACCGATGGGGTGTACGGCGCGACCATACCTGCGGACGTATCGTCACCCGGGCAAATGGTCCGCTGGTACGTCACGAGCGACGACATCCAGGACCAGGTCTCTCGCAGCCCGTTGTTTCCTTATGCCGACAATTCGCCTCAGTACTACGGGACTGTAATACACAACCCAGGTTTAACCAGTCAATTGCCCATCCTGCATTGGTTTGTTCAGAACGCGCCTGCAGCAGATACGAGAGGTGGCACAAGGGCGTCGGTCTACTACCTTGGTGAGTTTTACGACAACGTTTTCGTCAGGATCAGGGGGGGGACAAGTGCATGGCTCGAAAAGAAGAATCACAAGTTCATTTTTAATGAAGGATACCACTTCAGATTCGCTCCCGACCAGGTCAGGGTACAGGAAGCAAACATCAATGCGGGATATGCCGATACGAGCTATATGAGAGAGAAGCTCTCTCAGGACCTGTTGCGTGACAGCGGCGTCCCTTCCTGCTACACATATCACATGCGGGTCCAGCAGAACGGCGCATTTCACAGCCTTGGCATTTTTGTGGAACAGGTCGACCGGCGATTCCTCGAACGCCACGGCCTGAAGGCGGATGGGCCTCTTTACAAGGCAGCACTTAATCAGACTCTTTTCGACAACGCGTATGATTTTGAACTCAAAAACAACTCAGACTATGTACCGATGGTGGATTTGGTCAGCGGGCTGAATCTGTCCGGAACAGCGCTCCGCGACTACATCTTCGACAACCTGAACATTCCTGAAGTTATCAGTTATCTCGCAACCAGTGTTATCGTCGGAGAAACAGACCACGGCCACAAGAACTATTATATGCACCTTGATGAACACAAGGGCGAGTGGTATGTGTTCCCGTGGGACCGCGATCTGAGCTGGGGAAACGTTTGGCAGGGTACATATATTGTTACCAACACAAGCGTTCTATACGGTTCCAACAATCGCTTGTTCAGGGCAATCTACAACACGCCGCAGGCCAGAACTATGTTTTTGCGAAGACTCAGAACCTTGATGGACGAACTCCTTGAACCTGCTGCCGTCCCCGTCCCAGAGCGAAAACTTGAAAGCAGAATAGGTTCGTTGCAATCTGTCATAAGAACCGAAGCAAATCTCGATCGCGCAAGATGGGGCTTCACCAACAACTCCTCGTACAGGGGATTTCCCCAGGTGAGTTTCGATGAAGGCGTAGCTTTGCTGACCGATACGTATATGCCCGCGCGCAGAGACTTCCTATACGTCGCAAATTCTGTAAACAACGGCGGAATTATCCCGTACGCTCAACCCGACAGTTTTACCATTATCATCGGGGCAGTGGACTCTAATCCCGTTTCTCACAACCAGGACGAGGAATACATCCAGCTCGTCAATCCCAATCCCTTCGCGGCTGACATCTCCGGTTGGCGAATCCAGCGTGCCGTCGAACATACATTTCTGCCCGGCACGGTAATGCCGCCGGGTGAGTCAATGTACATTTCTCCGGACGTGTCCGCTTTCAAGAAGCGGGTCGTTTCTCCCACGGGTGGACAAGGCCGATTCGTGCAGGGCAATTACAGGGGACATCTGTCCAGTTGGGGCGAAACGATTGAGCTGGTGAACAAACAGGGTGTGACAGTCAACAGCCAGCGCTACAGAAGCACCCCGAGCGACCAGCAGCGTTATCTGAGGATAGCCGAGATTATGTATCACCCGGGACACAGCGGGCCCTACAACGAAGAGGAATATGAATACATCGAGCTGGAGAATATCGGGACCGGAGCGCTTCGGCTCGACGAGGTCAAGCTGACCAGCGGGGTGTATTACGAGTTTGCCGCCGGCGCCGACCTCTATCTTGGGGCAGGCGAGCACATCCTGATTCTCAAGAACCGCGATGCGTTTGCCTCACGATACGATACGGTCGGGATGAATATCGCTCCGGAGACTTATACCGGCAGCCTCAGCAACGCGGGCGAAAAGATCAATCTGGAGGATTGGACGAGCAGTACGATTTTAGAGTTCAGGTACGACGACGATTGGTACTACAATACGGACGGCGAAGGCTTCTCTCTTACGATAAGGGACGTGAATAATCCCGACCTCGACAGTTGGGACGAAAAGAATTCCTGGCGGGCAAGTGTGTACGTGGGCGGCTCGCCGGGACAGGATGACAACAGCATTACTCCGGATCCCGGCGCCGTGGTCATTAACGAGGTTCTGGCTCATTCGCACGATACGAGACCGGATTGGATTGAATTATATAACACTACTGAGACTACCATTGACATTGGGGGCTGGTACCTCAGCGACAGTGGCTCGGTCCTGAAAAAATATAGGATAGCCGGGGGGACAACCCTCAAAGCGAACGAATATTCTGTTCTTTCTGAAGATGCGAATTTCGGCCCGGACAGCCCGGACGCCGGGCGTTTAGTCGGCTTTCGTTTGAGCAAGAATGGTGAAAGCGTGTATTTGAGTGCCGCCGAGGACGGGGTCTTGTTGGGCTACAGAGATGTGGAGGACTTCGGGGCGTCGCCGAGAGGCGTATCGTTCGGCAGATACTTCAAGAGCAGCACGGGCAACTTCAATTTTGTTTTGATGGACCACACTACTAAGGGCTCGGCTAATGCTTATCCGAAGGTGGGGCCAATTGTTATCAACGAGATTATGTACAACCCCGAATCCGGCAATCAGAGCGAAGAGTATATCGAACTGTACAACATGGGGCCGGAGGAGGTGACGCTGTATGATTCCCATGCAAGCGAGCCGTGGAAGTTCACGGACGGTATCGACTATACGTTCCCGTCGGGTCCCGGCGTTGCGATACCTGCGGGTGGGTATTTGTTAGTTGCGAGGGATGTGACTGCCTATATGGCGAGGTACGGGCTGCCGCCGCTCGGAGTATCGGTCCTCGGCCCTTACAACGGGTCGCTGGACAACGGCGGGGAGAAGCTGGAGCTTTCTGTGCCCGGGGACGAGAATGTGTCCGGCACGCGATATTACATCCGCGCCGACAGGGTCAATTACAGTGACGGTTCGCACGCACAGAATGAGCCGGGAGGCGTGGACCTCTGGCCGACAGCGGCCGACGGCGGCGGCGCATCGCTAGGCAGAATCGCACCGGAGCGGTATGGCAACGACCCTAACAACTGGCAAGCTACGGGCCCCACGCCTGGCCAATGAGTTCTCGCTGCCATATGAAAGTACTTTCGGCCAGCGACTGGCAATAACTCAATCGCCGACGGTTTTGGGATAATACGTATCAAGGCCTTCCTTTTTCCAATCGTCTATGCTGAGAAAAGAAACAAATCAGTGAGAGA
>CP070675.1:1067658-1072970 GCA_020352215.1 Phycisphaerales bacterium | reverse complement strand
TCCGATTTGCCAAGTAATCAATAACACCAAGTGAGGATTTGTTTTTGAGTGACACGTATACGCAGTTCTCTCTTCTAGCCAACAGCATCAGCGATACAGTCTTGCCGCTCCCTGGAGCACCGTACACAAACACGCGCCTGTTTTGGTCTAGCAAGGGGCAAAGCCCATCAGTGAAAAAGGAGGTCCTAAGTATCGTGTGACCCTCGTATCGTTCTACTAACGTCTTCGCGTAGTCTGGCATATGCGTACCAGTACCATGGAGTCCCGCAAATATGCACTCATGAAGCAACTGCTCCAGAGATTTCTTGACCGACTCAATAAGCTCGTCAACGGACTCGAAGGAGGTGTATGACACTTCGGGGCTGATCTCATCTTCGATTAGCTTTTGCAGACGCGCGTCCTTGGGCTCCTCTGTTCCAACGAACACCAAGCGATGCATGCCACGCTCGGTTGCTATACGCCATTCGTCGTGAATGCCAGATATCTCCATGCCTCCCTTTGCATCAATCCACCCATATGCTGAACCATAGACGCCAACAAAGAATTGCGACTGTTCTATGCATGCTTTGTAAACCCGTCTTGGCGGATGTGGGCGAGACAGGTCTTCGAAGCGGTACGCGGAGAGATTCAACTCACGTTCGATCATATCAGCCAAGAGCGCACGCTGATTCTTGAAATGGCTCATCTGACTGCTTATGAAAACAGTTGGCTTCCTCTGCGGTAGATTGATGGGGATTTCCATTTACAGATATCCCTTGCTTCGTAACTCTGACTCAGGGTCTTCGCCCATACCGCCACATACATACGAATGCAGATATTCAATGTCTAATCCTATTTGGTGTTCTAGCTCTTCCGCTTTGTATGGATAAGTCAAGGGTGCGCACTCGGTCGCCTTTTGCGCGTGATGACGGAGTTCTTGATATATGGCAAGCATATCCACATTCTGACTGCGTCCGAATTCAGGCCAATTCGCTCTCGCATATAAATTGCATGCCGCCTGAACGATCTGCCACTCAGCATACCTGTTCCGCAGACCCTCTGTCGCGCTCGCGAACGATTCATTGTACGGAAGCCTTGCTACCGTGACTGGAAAGAACCGTCTGAGTTGCCTCGTTCTCTGGCGAAGCACTTCCTGTGGGGTAGGGATTGGCGGTTCGGGCCTTTTACCGGAGGCGGGCCCGCCATCGACGGAAATCTCAGATGCCAAATAGTCCAGCGTGCCCGACTTCAGCGAAGCTTTGTCAAGGAATCTTATGTCGCGCTTAAAGAAGCCTGCACGGTGGTTAATCTGAGAGACAGCCATCGGAACCGCGAAACTCCTATTGTCCACCTTGCCCATATTATTGCGGGCCCTTACGGGGCATACGAGAATCTCCTTGCCTGCAGCGATCTGCCTAAAGTGCTGAAAGTATTCAGAAAGCGGGAACGTTTGCAGCACGAAGCCGGCCACCGTAAGGGGACTGTAGTCCGCGTCTGCTCCTTCCCCAAAAGTCCGACGGAGAAGCTGTTGCGGATTTGGCCCCATGCGGACCGAATATGTGCTCTTGTCGCAATCGCTGACAAAGCTGATATCCAGCGCGGATTCGTCGCACGGAGGTTTCATCCACGACTTGACGAGGTCGAACAACCTCTCTGCGCTCTCGAACTTAGTGAAGGCCATCGCTGCGACCGGGACGTCGTTCCGCACACCTATCTGAGGCATCACGGTGTAGCACATAGCCACGCACCCAGCTTTGTTCCAGAGATCGAGGAAGCCTGGATCCCCAATTGACATTACCCTTGGTTGCAGCCCATAGTCGAATCCTGGGCTCTGATTTGCACTACGAGGAGATGTTCCTTTTGAACGGGAACTGCCCTTCCCGCGCCGATTCCGGACTTTCCTCTTCTTTTTGCGGGCCTTCTTCGACATTTCCTGTCTCCCAACCTCTCGCCAGCTTCTGCGAAAGGCGTGACCTCACCGCGACAGCTATTCCCTCCACACGTTTCCTCTCTCAAGCTGCAACGCGCGTATATCAAGAAAGCCCAATCCCGCTTCTACCTGACAGTAATATCGTCGAAATTGTCAGAAAAAGCAAGCAAAATCGGAAAAAAGTCCACAAGACCATGAGGACAGAACTTGGTCGCTCGTCGCTCGGGTCACAAACCACGAATCACCATTTGCTATTCACTATTCCCTTTCCTCCGGAAAGTTCAGGGTCGCGAAGGCTCCGTGCCATTTGCGGGCGGCTTTGTCGTAGGCCTTGGCGGCGGCGTGTTTGTCTTTGAAGTAACCGAGGTGGATTAGAGCACCAAGTGCACAAGAGCATAAGTACACAAGAGCACAAGACCATAGGGCGATTTTGGGGAGCGAGGTTCCGATTGCAGACGATCTTCCCAGCGGTAAGTCGTCAGTGGGCAGCGCAACGTCCTAATTCACGAATACGGCCAGATAAACAGAACCGTGCCCGGAAGGTAGTCCGGGAAAACATCCCCACACTGGTGGATGCGTTGAAGCGGCTGTTCTGATCCTATCTTCATGAGTTGAACCGGAGGACCTTCCATAATCCGCACTGTGTGTGCAAAGGCCGGGCATTTTCCAGCTTCTCCTTAATATTGTATAATCCTTTTCCGATAAACCAAGTGTGTTGCCGTCAATGTAGAAGGAAGTATATGACTGATGTGAATGAGTTATCCGAGCGGGTATCGCTCGTCAATGTCGATGGCAGGGATATCTACCTGGTGGGCACGGCCCATGTGTCGGCCGAGAGCGTGGAGGATGTGCGGGATACGATTGAGAAAGTCTCGCCCGATACGGTCTGTGTCGAGCTGTGCAAGGCCCGGCATCAGGCCCTGACGCAGCCGGACAACTGGCATAAGCTGGACATCTTCAAGGTCATCAAGAAAAAGAAGGCGGTATTTCTGCTGACCCAACTGATCGCAACATCTTTCTATCGACAGCTCGGCGAGAAGTTGGGCGTCCAGCCGGGCGCTGAAATGCTCGAAGGGGTGAGGCTGGCTGAAGAAAAGAACGCCACCCTTGTGCTGGCCGACCGCAACATCGAGATTACGCTCAAGCGCGTGTGGGGCTATCTTGGCTTTTGGAACAAGCTCAAATTGATGCTCCACATCACGATGGGCATATTCTCCGGCGAAGAGATCGACGCCGAGACAATCGAAGAGCTCAAGAAGAGAGATCAGCTCGAAGCCATCATGGCCGAGTTTGCTGAGAAGTTTCCCGAGATCAAGAGGCGGCTCATCGACGAGCGTGACACCTATCTGGCCCAGAAGATCCGCAAGGCCCCGGGTAAAACCATCGTGGCGGTTGTCGGAGCGGCCCACATTCCGGGCATCAAAAACCACATACAGGCGGACGAGCCGCTCAATGAGCTCGTCCAGATTCCGGCCAGGTCGCGGGTGTCGAAGATTCTCAAATGGGGCGTGCCCGCAGTGATACTGGCGCTGATCGTGTACGGCTTCTTCAAAGACGGAGCGGCCCATTCGGTCGAGAACATCTACATCTGGATACTTGTCAACGGCATCCTCTCAGCCGCCGGCGCCGCCGTTGCGCTCGCTCACCCGTTGACGATCCTATCGGCCTTTTTGGGTGCGCCGCTGACAAGCCTCAATCCGATGATTGCAGCAGGCTGGGTAGCCGGGCTCGTACAAGCGTGGATAAAAAGGCCGACAGTGGACGACTTTGACGACCTCAGTAACGCAATAAGAAGCGTGAAGGGCTTCTGGACTAATCCCGTGACCAAGATACTTCTGATCGTAGCCCTGGCGAATCTCGGCAGCGTGATCGGCACCTACATTGCCGGCGCCTGGATCGCAGCCCGCTCGGTTTGAGCGAGTCCGCCGCGGGCGCTTATCTTCCGTTTCTATGCATGAGCTCAGGGTGTCCGCTCCACAGGAATGGCTAATAGTCCTTGAAGTTCCGCATCCACTGTGGCCAGTCCTGTGGTTGCACGCCGCCGGCTGGGGTCCACAGGTTTGCGGTGTCCCACTCCTGGTGCCACCTGAACGTCCACAATTCCTTGAGGCCAACCTTCCTGACCGTACCGAAATCCGCAAAGACGTAATTCGCGTACCCACTGTGCCGATCGATACAGACCAAGTGCATTTCATTGGGCAGCATCACTTGCCCCTCCAAGTCCGGCGGTCCCTGCGTATGGTGGGGATACGTATCGAACCACACGCAGTCGAAGAACAGCGGGATAGTGTCCGGCTGCTTGACGTCGCGCGTTCGCCAGTATCGCGGACTGACGTTGGTCTGAGGATTATTCGCCCATTCATTCATGCCGTAGCTGCCGTAGTCTGGTGTTTCTTTAGTCTCAAATCCTGCCCACCCGCCTTGGCCCCATGCCCAAGCCCCAAACGGGACCCTGCCCCCATCAGCGTAGGGCTTCTTGGCTGACGGGCACAAGGTGAGGGCTCCTCTTTGGCGGTAGTACTGCCACATCACCACCGGCCAATCGCCGGATGCCCCGTCGGTGACGCTCTCGCCCGTAGGAAACTTGCCGTTGTTGTCATCGGTGTACATCCAGAAGCTGTAGCCCCACTGCTTCAGGTTTGACATGCAGGCAACCGCCTGTGCCTGTTTCTTGACCCGCTGCAGGGCCGGCATCAATATCGCCATCAATAGGGCGATAATGGCGACCACCACCAACAGTTCGATGAGCGTAAAGGCTCTTCGTTTGGGCACGGTACTGCACCTCATTGGCACCGCTATTTCGCTGGTTGCTGAACTCTCACATCCATTGCGTCCAAGCTTCGGGTTTGCCGGGCCGGCTCTGGGGCAGATGTCCGGATTATCTCTCGTGCCACATCCACTCGGTCATGTCTTCCGCCCCCACCAAGTCAACGTGCCAGTCAAAGTACAGAACGTTGCAGCCATCTCGATGCCGCTGGCGCGCAACCCGTCGGCCGGTGGTTAGGTCCGTGCTGTCGGAGGAAGGCAGGTGCCCGACGTTAAAGATATCACTGCGCCAGACGCCGTCGTCGTCACTGGCCGTCACAATCGGGCGCCACCAGCCGTCTTCATTATCCGCAAGATATATCGTTGAACCCGGACGCCGAATATCGGATAGCTTGGTTGGGTAATGAATGTCGGCGCCGTCGGGACCCCACCCATTGACCACATAGCAGACGGTCTGCTCCGAATTCGGAACACCGTCGAGGCCTTCGCCGGCCCTCGGAAAGCTGGGGCAGCGGTAGATCTCGACATTACGATAGTCTGGGATGTCCTCATCATGGCTGAAGAACGGCAAGAACACGATGAACCAGATAGGCTCGTCACCCCACGACCCTCGCGGAACGTAGTAGTCAAACGTGTC
>CP070675.1:1062245-1067558 GCA_020352215.1 Phycisphaerales bacterium | reverse complement strand
TGAGCCAGGCTGTAGCGAATCTGGGCCTGTGACTTATCCGGGTGCAGCAGCTCGCGCAAGAGCGAATCGTCACCGGCCAACAACTCGTCACAATCTATCAAATCCTTAACAAGCATGATCAGGTTCCCAGCAGGATCGAGCCTTTTGTAAAGAATGTCCCCGCGATGCACGCGGTCATAAGACAGGCCAGCGTTGCCGCAATCAGCGCGCGGACTGCGATCGGCCCGATCCCCCGTGCCCGCTCGGGCGCCAGGCCGCACACGCTGCCAACAAAGATCGCCATCGACGCAAGATGAGCGAAGCCACACAACGCGTATGTCGTGATGACCGCAGATCGCGGATTCTGCAACACATCGTTCTCCAGGGCCGTCGCCAGATCCTTGTACGCTACTACCTCCGTGACAACAAGGCGCTCGCCTATGATCTTGGAGACTGCGCCCGCATCGTCCAGCGGAACACCCAGAGCCAGCGTAAAGGGATAGAAGATATAGCCACAGATCCCCTTCAGGGACCACTGGCCCTCAAAGCCGAACAGCCAGTGTGCCGCCGCGCCCAGGCCGGATAGCATCAGGTCCACCAGCGCCACCAGACCTAGGACCGCAATCAGCAGCGCCACGATCCCCACGATCATCTTCACGCCCGCATTGGCCCCGCTGATTATCGCCTCGAACAGGCTGTTGTCCCTTTCGTAGTAAGGCTGAACATTGAGACCCAGCGTCTCCGGCGTCTCTTTCTCGGGGAAGATGATCTTCGACATAACAAGAGCGGCCGGCGCAGAAAGCAGCGATGCCGACACCAGATGGCCCGCTATCGTGGGAAACTGAGCCTGCAAGTTTAGCACGTAGAGGGCCAAGACATTGGAGGCGACGGTGGCCATACCGGCGGTCAGGACCGTGCAGAGCTCCGAGCCGGTCATTCGCCCCAGGTACGGCTTGACGGTGAGGGTCGACTCGATCCCGACAAAGATGTTGCTGGCCGCAACCAGAGACTCGGCCCCGGATATCCTCATCAGCTTTGTAAACACATACGCAAAGGCTTTGATAACCAGCGGCATCACTCGCGCGTAGTACAGAATAGCAATAAGGGCCGAGAAGAAGATAATCGTGGGAAAGCCCTGGAAGGCCAAGATAAACCCAAGTGACTTCTCACCACCGTCGCCGACCTGGCCCGGCCCAAGCGCCAGGGGCCCGAATACAAACCTGGCACCGGCCCCGGCCGAATCCAAGACCTTCACCACCGCATCGTTGACAACCAGAAACAGCTTTGCCCCGGCTGGAACGAGAAAGATGAATGCGCCAACTAATAGCTGCAGCCCGATCCCCCAGCCGATAACCCTGAAGTTCACCCTCGTCCTGTCTCGCGACAGAACCCACGCGAAACCAATTAGAATGAATATCCCCGCAAAGCTGACAAGGTTGTAGATATCCATATCTCTCTTTCCCCGCGCTAACAGGGACTCAGCTTCATACCCCTCCCAGCAGCAAAGCGCCCGGCCGTTCCTACCTGTCCGGCCGAGCGCCCAATCTATCGCTGAGGCGGCCCAACCTCAGGACCGCCTCAATCTCATACCGTAATAATCAATTATCAATAATCAGCAATCAATTGACCCGGCTCAGGCCTTCTTCTTGTTTCCGTTACTGTCACCGACCCTAACGACGGCGTACACCAACGTCCCCAACAGGCCCGTCAACAACGCAATCGCTATCCAGATACCCGAGCCGCAGTTTCGCTGCCGTATGTCCTGGTACACCCAGACCGCCACAAGGATATGGACAACCAACATCAGGAGCAGCAACGGCTTGCAGTGCGGCCCAAACTTGGGTCCTTTGGCCATGTGCGCCATCTCCATTTTGCGCTTGCCCATCTCAAGATCTATCTTACGTTGGCCCATCTGAAGATCCATCTTACGTTTGCCCATGTCCAGATCAATCTCGCGTTTGCCCCTCTCGATATCGATCTTGCGTTTCTCCAACTCAAGGTCGAGCAACCTTCGCTCGGCCTCAGCCTTCTCCTGCATTCGCTGCAGCTCCATGTCCCTTCCGCGCAGCTCCATCTCGGCCATCTTTCGTTCGACTTCATGCTCAAACTCCTGGCACAGCGCCGCCGTCGGCAAAAACATCGCCACCAGCACGGCACTTAACACACATCGCTTCATTTCATGTCTCCTTTCAAAACCGTTCATAAACCCCGCGTCATTCTACAACCAAACTGTCACAACATCCATTCCTATATTTCGGCCACTTCCCCGACCGACCTGAACTGTAATTGCCTCTATCCCGGTGCAATTATCTCCACGCTATTGACTCAAAGGCCTTTTTGAGTTTCTCCTCTACAGTCTCTGCGATCTGCTTGAGCTCGTCGTTGTCGATCATTTCCATCGCCATGGTCGGTTTCATCACCGAGATAACGGTCTTGCCGTCCTTCTCGTAGACGATAACGTTGCAGGGCAGCATTAGGCCGATGTTCTCTTCAGCTAAGATGGCTTTGTGGGCGAGGGCCGGGTTGCAGCCACCCAAGATCACGTACTTCTTGAAATCGATGCCGAGCTTCTCCTTGAATTTCTCGTGGGCATCGATTCTGGTCAGGATGCCGAACCCTTCCTTCTTCAGCTCGTCGCACACCGTATCGATAGCCTCTTCAACTGAGACATCTACCTCTTTCGTAAATCCGTAATCAATCATGTTTTGGCTCTCCTTGGGATCACTTCCTGATTGTGTCACTTGCATAAGAATCTCACATATCGCTCTTTGTCCTCACACCAAGCCCTGTCCCAACTCGAACGCCTCTTCCAAGCGTTCCGGCTTCTGCAGGATATCTCCCTTGTCACTTACCCCCGGCACAAGGACCTTGCCTGCTAGCTCCATCTCCAAATATGCAAGGCTCTTCTCGAACATGTCCACGATGAGCCCCGCCGTCTCAATACTCTCTTCCTCGAACGCAACCGCTATCACGGCCCTTTTGCCTCGCACCTTCTCTCTGTTCTCCGGGCAGTTGAAGTACACAAACCGGTCGAGGAACATCTTCATTAGACCCGTCGGGCCGTACCAGTAGACCGGCGTGCCGAAGATGATCGCGTCACTATCGCCGATCTTCGGATAGATATGGCGCATGTCATCCCGCTTTCCGCATTCCTTGCCCTGCCAGCACCGGTGACATCCATCACACTCCTTGATCTTCAGTTCGCCGAGCAGCAGCTCGTCCACCCCGGCCCCGCGCTGGCGGGCGCCTTCAGCGATTTTCGAGACGAGGATATGCGTATTACCGTCCTTGCGAGGACTGCCAACAACCGCGAGTATCTTGCTCATAACACAGGCTTCCCTACCCGGAGGCCGGACCGCGAGACCAGGCATAAACACCCAGACGCCCATCCCCTATCGTTTCGTCTTCTTACCTAAGAGTATCGTCGGCCTCCAGGCCGGTCAATCGAATTTGCTCGATGCCTTCGGTCCACAACCGTCATCGTATGCAAACGCATATCCTGTCACCCGGCGCCTTCGCTTGCGGCGCGAAGGGCCACCAATAGCTATGCGCCGAGATGCGTCGTGGGGCCCCGGCTACCGAACGGTTGCGGCTTGTTTGTTCCCGTTGCGAAGCTCCGTGACAGCGAAAGCTGCCAGCGTTGCCTCCATCTTCTGCAATCGGGCGGTCAGATCAGACACGCGGCCGCGAAGTCGGGCAATCTCACCGTTGTCTTCTTCCAGGGTCTTGATCCGCTCGTGGAGTTGCTCGATGTAGATGTGCGCCTTCTCAAGCTCCTCGACAATGCCCTTGCGGTGGGCTCCGACTTCGATCTTCTGCCGGCCGCTCTCATCCGTGGCCGCCTTCGGGATTGCCTTCAGGTGCTTGTTCGTCCACATGAATTCCGAATGCTCTTCGATCGACTCCAGCTCGTAACCCGGCTCGAAGACGTAATCTGCGTGCAACTGACTTCCCCGCTGGTAGATGGAGCCGTTCACATCCAACATGCCCTGAGGATCCGCCGTGTCAATCCCGACACTGCCGCTGAAAAGGCTTCTGCCCACAAAGTAGCCCGCGTAGCCTTCCGGGCTGAAGGTCTGACCGTACACGCCAAAATTCCGCCCCGACTTGGCAGAGGCCAAGCCGTATACCCCTCGCCCGGAACTGCCCGCAGCCCGGCCGTGGACACCCCGACCCTGGTCACCGTAAGCTACAAAGTACCCACCGTAATTCGTCACGTCGCCAGTGCTCTCGCCTTCTCCATGGACACCCTGGCCGTCTCGGCCCCGCGCGATGAAGTATCCGCCATAGTTCTCCCCCTCCTCTGTGCTGATAGCGGTCGCGCTGACACCATAGCTGGTCTCGCCCGTAGCTCGGAAAGAACCGCCAAAACAGTGAGTCCCCGTGGCCTCGCCACGAACGCCCTGACTTCGCTCACCCTCGGCGGTTCCAGAGACGCCCATGCTGAAATAGCCTGCGGCACCCCCGGAAACAGCCTGGCTGAAGGCTTTTGAGGACCGGCCTTCGAGGCCGATGCCCCCTTCAGCAGTAGTCTCGCCGCGGACTCCGGTACCAGAACCGCTGTTGGTGCCTGATACGATCGCACCGGTTTCGGCACCACCTAAGCTGAGCGGGATTGCGACTCCGGCCGCACAGAGGGCATACGGCGTTGGCATCAGCTCTTGGCGCGGCCGCAGTATGACAAAATCATCAGAATCACTACTATCGCCGGGCCTCACAGCAATCTCCAGCCAGCGAGCTTGGCCATTGAAGATGTTGGGCTCATCTCCGAAGTAGAGCGCCGCGCTGACATAGCCTTCCACAACATCCACATCATGCCGATGGATCGTGAGCCCCACCTGTGTGCTCATGTCCGGGTCGGGGCCGTCAAACAGCTTGAACTGAAAATCGTGTAGACCGTCAGATATGCCGTCGCCATCCAGCAGCCGACCCTGATAGCTGAATGAACTGCCCATCGGTCCAGCCACCGCCACACCAGCCTGCACCACAACCAATACAAACGGAGCAAAGAGAATCGCCAGTAGTTTCGCCGTGTCCATTTCGTTCCTCACTTTCAGAACCTTTGACAACTCGGCGCACGCGCTGCGCGCCGCGCAGTTCGCCCCAGGATAGAGGTTGCCGGGAAACGGGTTGGTCCCGCGTCTGGACGCTTGCCTTGGGCGCGAACAGACTGCCCCTCCTGGGGTGCTAAACACAATATGTGAACCATATGATACGAAGCAGTGGAGACGAAGGGAATCGAACCCTCATTTCCGCGATGCGACCGCGGCGTGCTCCCGTTACACCACGTCCCCGAGTACAAACTCAGAATACTATTCTACCCGACGCACGGGA
>CP070675.1:1056799-1062145 GCA_020352215.1 Phycisphaerales bacterium | reverse complement strand
AAGGTCAGCGACCTGAACGCCGACGTCCTCGAAGGACATCTCTCCAGCGCCCTGTGCCACATGGGCAATATCTCCCATCGCCTCGGCAAGTCCGCTCCCGCCGACGAGATTGCCGAAGCGATCAAGGCCAATAAAGAGATGAAGGAGTCGTTCGACCGCTTCGAGCAGCACCTGCGGGCCAACCAGGTCGATTTCGCCCAGACGCCCCGCATCCTCGGCCCGTGTTTGACCTTTGACCCGGAGCGGGAAAGGTTCGTCGGGGAGTTCAGCGAGCAAGCCAACCGGCTCCTCACACGCAACTACCGCGAGCCCTTTGTCGTGCCCGAGCAGGTGTAGGCGCCCCGGCAGCAGGCGGCGCCCGGTTGTCAATTTTGAGTTTCTGCTATGGCGAGAGGATGATTGGATTCCTCGCGCCGTTTCATTGCCCTCCTACTGGAAATTGGCTTTGTTTTTGGAGCGGGCCAGGGCCGATTCAATCTCCTAATCCTTTGTCCATCACGAGTTTGCGCCGATTTTTGGCACGCTCAAATTGGCTTTGTTTTGCAACACTGACTCGCAGAATTGCGCGCCCGTTTGCACTGATTCGCCGTCGTTTTCTGACTTCTGTCTCCTGTCTTCTGGCTCCTGATGTTGAATTGGCTTTGTTTTTTCAAATCGTGCTCGGTCAAAAGCGCTCGTTCGGGACTTAGAGCCTGGCGTCCGAGCTTTGCGGCCAAAGGCCGACGATTGGCTTTGTTGGCTCTGAATTGGCTTTGTTTTTGGACCCGGCCACGGCCGACTTGTTCTCCTAATCCTTTGTAAATAATAAGTTTGCGCCCATTTCGGCACGCTCAAATTGGCTTTGTTTTGCAAAATTCACTCCGGCTTTGCGCGCCGATCCGACCCGTATCTGGTATCCTCGATTTGCTGGCTCCTGTCTTCTGTCTGCCGTGCTTTCACTATCAACCATCTCCCATTAGTTAAACAAATACTATACAAACCTCAGAGTTGGAAGTCAAGTGAAATTTTCTACTAATTCCAGATTGCCCTGAGGACGTGGAAATCAAAGCCGAATCGCCATTTGTGTAAAATCTTTCTTTTTTTCGCAACTTTTCCATCAACATATCCTCATTCAGAAACGCTTACATAGATAGAAGAGGTAAGTTCACGCGCTAATGACCGGTTGAGGCGTTTCATGCGGTGCAGCGCGCGGAAGGGCGGAAAGGAGGATTGATGAGGAAACAGACACTACCGTAATACGGGCTCAAGCCGCGCGGTGGGAATTGCCCAGTCTAAATGATGCTGAGCAACTAAGTGGCGAGCGGTACAAGAGGGCGTTTCACCCGGACGTTCGGCCCGGCAAGAGGTAAACCGGTTCGCAGAACATCAGGCTGCGAATGATCTGTTGATGAGACACACCAGGAGCGAGAACCGGCATTTCCTGCACCGCCGGCTCGGAGCAGACCACAACCACAAATCCCGATGCGCCTTGCGCGCGGAAAGGAGGATTGATGAGAAAACTGGCATCACCCTTGTAGCCCGCGCGTTGCGTGGCGAGCAGCGCCAACATTATGAGACTGTTCTTGGCCGATCCCGACCATCGCGAGGCAATATCATCGCCACAAGAACTTAAGAAGAGAGGCGTAACCAAACAAAGAAAGGAAGGAAACATGAACAAGTTAGCGAAGTGCATCTTGGTAATGATTGCCGTGACTGTAGTCCTTACTGCAACGGCGGAGGCAGCCAAGTGGAGATTCCGTCCCACCGGTCGGGGCTATTCCAGCCCGACCCACCCGGAGTGGGGAGTATATGAAGGTAACGGTTGGCTGACGGTTTGGCCAACAATAAACTGCAATAGGCAGGAACCTCCTTTACTCAGGAGGCAGTATATTCACTGGGATGACGAACTGGAAGGGACGATACCGCGCGGCAAGGGATACAACGACTACACAGCCTATTTCGAGTGGGACTATCCCTGTAAAAACAAGGCTTGGTATAAACTATATGTGTGCAAAGACGGCGAACTGAAGCCAGTGCCTCTTGCCGAGTGGATAGATGGAAACCTGCCGCCGCGTGAGTTTATTACCCTTCCCTCCGTCGGCGATCCCAGTGGTACCATCCCAGAGGTACACGTTGCGGTGAATCTCCGGCTGTGGCGTGAAAATCCCAGGCCGACGCAGGATAGCTATGATATCCAAAACGGAGTCTGTCCCGATCTGCCAGGGTACCGGTTCGGTATCACTGAGTTCAAGTTTTTGCCGGACGAAGTATGCCATCCATTCGTAACCGATAATCCCTTAACGGGGACGCTCTATCGGCACGCCGACGTTGCCGTGTATGTACCAGAGGGCCCCACGGTCTCCCAGTGGGGTCTGATCCTAATGGCGTTGGTCCTATTGACGGCGGGGGCGATTGTGATTGCGCGGCGCAGACGACCGGCAGAGGCGTAGGTGCCAAGGGATGCCGTTCGATCTCAAGGAGAGAAAGGAGTGCTTGGGTTGATCGTTGATGTCCAGCGAAGGAGAGAGTGTGGGCTTGTGCCCACGTCCCTGGAGACAACGGCAGGTTCTGGCGCGCGCCGCGCGCAGAAAGGAGGAAGGTAATATGAGCAGGCCAAGACCGCCGTGATGGCCGTATAACCCGCGTGATGCGCTATGCGCACCCTAATTACCTGACTGATTTCTCAACCAAGAACGGAGGTGCTGGAGATGAACAGGATTGTGTTAGCCACATTAGCTACGGTGCTCATATATGGCACCACTTGCATGGCGGCGGTCGGTTACGACGACGTCAATAAAGACGTGCATAATGATAGCAGCGAACCGGCTTACGGTTTCAGAATTCTACTCGAAGGAGTGCACGACGTTATATGGCACTTTGATGGATACCCCGACGGTTGGCGTTTCGACAATTTCGACTCGCGTGTTGTGGTTGAGGGTGACGGCCGTAGAACGACCGTGCTTCAATGGAGTCAGCCACTGAACCCAGCTGGCGAGCCAGAGCCGATCCCTCCCTGTACGTGGGTACACATTGGATATCGGCTTATGACACAGGCAGACATCGGGGAAGTCTGCTGGACGGACGAAAGCGGCGGGTGCATCGCCGACGAGGGCTACATCAGGCAGCCAACGCAGACAATAGACCTGATAGACGGAGTGTATGTGCTGACGATCAAGAACGCTCTGCGAGACGGCTTGCCGTTGTCCATCGGTGTTGTTGGGTACCGTCTTTCGCCTGGAGCGCTGCGCCTGGACGAGCTCAATCGAAGAAATCCAACTCTGAATCCATCAGTCGCAGGCAACTACACGCCTTTTCCCGGTGCTGAGGGTGTAATCGTACTTGATTCCGGCGAGTCACGGAGTTTCGAAATCCCGATAGTCCCGGGAACAACCACCCCGACAACAACGTTGATCATTTGCAAGAAGAACAAGAACTTCGTGGATATCAGCCAGCATGTGCCGGGGCCGCGGGACGGGGACGGGCCTACGCTCACCCAATGGGGCCTCATCATTATGGTACTGGCGCTGTTGACGGTGGGGGCGGTTGTGATTGCGCGGCGCAGACGCGTGGCAGCATAGTGATAACCGACGGTAGCTGGCTGTAAGAGAACCGCCGGACAGAAAAATGGCGGGGAACGGGGGAGGTCTCTACCCCTCCGGCGACAGGCAATGAAGACAAGAGAGGCGGCCTTCCGGTGACGGACCCGCATGAGGAGTGCTAATACCAATGAGTCGCAAGAGAAGACAACGGTCCAAACGGTTCGCCGCCTCCGGCTTCACGAGGCAAAGCGCAAGAAGGACAAGGTTTGCGAAACGGCGTGAAGAATCCGTCGCAAAGAGCGCAACAGGACCTCTCTCTCGACATCCCATGGTTGCGTTCCTGGTCATTTTCGGTGTTCTGATGGGTCTGTTCTATGCGTTTGCGATATTCACGCCGTATTACAAAAGGGACTTTCTGCTTTCGTATCTTCCCTTCAACGCGAGGGTATCAGGTGCGATATTGTCGTTTCTCGGCCATGACATAACCGTCTCGGGCGCATCGGTCTTTTCGCCGGCTTTTTCGCTGCGTGTAGTACCAGGATGTGACGGCATCGAACCGATCGCCTTGTTTGTCTGTGCCGTACTGGCATTTCCGGCACGCTTTGTCAGAAAGATTCCGGGTATTATCGCCGGAACGCTGCTTCTGGCGGCTCTGAATTTCGTTAGGGTGGTCAGTCTCTTCCTGATTGGTGTCTATTGGCCAAGCGCCTTCACAGTGGCGCATCTTGAGGTCTGGCAGGCCCTGTTCATAGTCTTTGCCGTCGTATTCTGGATTCTATGGCTCCTATGGGCGACACAAAGTCAAACACGGACGCAGCGTGTTCCAAGCTGATTAAAAAGAGACAAGTCGTAAGGTTTCTCTGCCTGTTTCTGCTTGTCTATGGACTTCTGATGGCCCCATGGCCGGGGCTGAAGGCCGCTTACCTGCAATTGTACAAGGTGGGCGCGGCTGTGGTTTTCAAATCGTTCGAGTCCGTAGGCGTTGTCCGCATCGAGGAACCAACCGACCCCAAATACGACATGAGAATCGTCTTCTATGACCGAGATCGGATTGGCCCGGATGGGAAGATGGTCCACCTCGCATTTATGCATCACAGCAGCCGTCGTACCGGCTACATATTCATAGCCTTTCTGACCGCTTTGATCCTGGCCACCCCCATCGGCTGGAGACGGAGAGGATGGGCGCTGCTGTGGGGAATGATTTTGATACACGGTTTTATCATCTTCAACCTGACCGCCTGGATTCTCCGCGGTTTCAATAGCGAGGCGGTCTCCCTGTTAGTGTTGAGTCCCTTCTGGCAGCGAGTGTTGCTTCTTACCGTCCGTATGTTTGTGCATAATCTGACTTTCGGCTTCGTTGTCTGCGTCTTCATTTGGCTTCTTGTCTCGTTTCGTCGAGAGGACTGGGTCGAGATAGTGAGCAACGCAAGGATTCATCGAAGGTAACACGATGCCGCCCGGAAGATTGGCTTTGTTTTGCCCGACGCGCAGGGCCACTCTATTGTCATAAACCTTTGTCCAAACGGAGTTTGGATTCGGCCGGGCACGCTCAAATTGGCTTTGTTTTTTCAAATCGTGCTCTGTGAAAAGCGGTGGTTCAGGATTTAGAGCTTGGCGTCTAGGCTTGCCCCCCAAAGGCCGGCGATTGGCTTTGTTGGCTCTGAATTGGCTTTGTTTTTGGACCCGGCCACGGCCGACTTATTCTCCTAATCCTTTGTAAATAATAAGTTTGCGCCTATTCTGTGTCCTGCAAATTGGCTTTGTTTTGCAAAATTCACTCCGGCTTTGCGCGCCGATCCGACCCGTATCTGGTATCCTCGATTTGCTG
>CP070675.1:1051331-1056699 GCA_020352215.1 Phycisphaerales bacterium | reverse complement strand
TCCAGCAGGTTATCGATAGTCTTCTTGATCTTATTGAGTTCTTGCTGAGCTCGTTTGTGAGCAGCACCGAATTCTTCCGTTTCTGAGCCTATCTGAGCCTTTACAGCTTGAGCCAATTTCGTTCGTCCGCCCTTGGCCAGTAACAGCCTATAGAAATCCAGAACTGAGTCAATAACCGCCTGCTCCAGGACCTTCTGGCCGATGGCATTCATCTCACAGATGCCCCTGCCCTTGGCAATGTACCCTCCACAGCCATAGTAGAACGTCTTTGACCGCGTACCATATAACCGCTTCTTGCCTTTAGCTCTGGTGACACCCTGATAGCGACTGCCACAGAGAGCGCATCTCATTAGGCCTGAAAGAATGAACCGACTGCGCTGGCCATTCCAGGTTCTGCCATGAGTATCAAGTCTCAAAGAAAGCTGACGCTGCTCGATTGACTTGGGATGACTTTCGAGTCTTTGCTTGGCTTGCTCAAACAGCCGACGGCTTATCAAGGGTGGATGGGCATCACGAACGACGATCCAGTCTTCCTTCTGGTTGGGCACAAGCCGTGCCCCGTGTACATTCTCTCGGTCTACCGCTTGTCTGTGGCTGATTCTGTGGAATCTACCATCCCTTCGACGATTCCAGACCATATCACCTACGTAGATGGGATTAACGAGGATGGCCCTCACGGTGGTGTCAGTCCATTTGCCACTATAGATGTGTGACCACTTCGGGCCACGAGGTGTCGGGATGCCTTGTCGATTTAGGGTGTCGGCTACTGATCTGTAGCCTTTGCCTTGCTCGGCATACATCTTAAAGATACTCTGGATCGCTCTTACTCGTTTGGGCTCACTCAGGGTGAGTTTGGCATGGTCGCGTTTTGAGATGCTCAGCGATTCTCCCCGCGCCAGAGTGCGAATTGGCTTTCCGTTCTCATTTAAGACCTCCTTGGAGCCATCTGGCATATACCGCAGAACCAGCAGGAACTGACCATCACAGTTCTCTTATCTTAGGTCGTATCCATGGGGCGGCATTGCTCCCATCCAGCAGCCGGTATCCGATTTCGAGAGAAGCCCTCGGATCGTTACTTTTGACAGATCTTTGGATTCCTGTCTGGCTTGCCATTGTTTGACGGGTCGCAGAAGATCATCTGTGGCGTCTCCGTTGAAGTTCTCGGTTACGTAACGAACTTCCACGCCGTTGGTCCGGAGGATATGCCGGTTGACAGGCACACATAGTCCGGGAACGTTACGAAATCGGCCCTGGAACGGCAAATACTTTCGCCCCAACAGACTTTATCTCACCGCCATACAACGAGTTACGTAGATCCTATTTTTGCACCCCAAGGGCGAGGACAGACGGCGAACGATATCGTACGCTATCTTGACTTGCCGGCTCCGTCGGTCTGCTCATAGATTTGAGCGATGCTGTGCAGCAACACCTGCAATTTCGAGAAATACTCCTCCTCTGAGAGCGTCTCCTTTCTGTCTCGCAGCCTCATCACTTCGAGCTCAAGTCGATCCCGCCTGGTGCGGAGGCTGAGCGGCATCTTTGTTTCCGCCTGGCTGTATTGCAGGTGCAGTTGATGGGCACGATAGCCGTCGAGAGATGCGCCGCTTTCGGCCTTCTGCACCGGCCGGATGCCGCGAAACCAGTCGCCCGGTGTGCCCAAGGCATCGGCGTTGTCGTCGAGAAGCGCATGCTCGGTGGCGAGTCGTCCTGCGGCCGAGTAAAACTCGTCGACCGCGTGGGATGCGGTCAGAAAGGCCTCGAGCAGGGAAGTCTGGCCATCCTTGTCGAGGTCCGCCTGTGGCTCGACGATAGCCTCGGCCAGGTACTGGCCGAACCGCGTGTGGTTCTGTTCGAACCCGCTCTTAGTCGCGGTGATCACAACACGCCCGGGTGCGGACAACTTCTTGAGAAAAGGAGCGCTTGACGAGGCCGTGTTGATAAACGCAATGGGCCTGCGCACGGGCTCGAGGTATTCAGCCAGGTCATCGGCCGAGATATCGGGGCCTCGAAGGTTGAACTTGGCCGTCCTGCCGTCATAGGTCCCGTGCCCGATCAAGACCAGCCACAGAGCAGCGGTGCTTTCTTTGGATTCAGCGGCCAGTGTCTCTTGCAGACTCATGCGATCGGACGAGGCATCTGTATCGTCCAAGCCGATTGCGGTGAATCTCGCATTGACTTCGGAGCAGGCTTGTTCCCAGAGGCCGGACCATCTGGTGAACTGCTCTGCGTACTGTGGCGTGCCGGCGGCGCCTACGACAACTATCACGACCTGATTCTCGGCGCCCTGCTGCTGCGCGCCTGATGTCACCGGGCCACATAGGCCGAGAGCCAACACACAGGCCAGCAATGTCGTCACTGCTTTCATGGCATCCCTTTCCAGCGACGAAGTGCCCATTCGGCAACGAGGCAGGTCAAGACAAAAAGAAATATCGCCGGTAAAAGCCCGGGCAGATCCCACAGCGGCCTGACCCAGACGGCGGTGACCGGAACGTCGCTGCTGGGCAGACTACGGGCAAAATCGTCCAATTCGCCAAGTTCGATGAGCCGGCCTCCGGTCTGCCGGGCAATCCTTTCGAGCAGCGGCCGGTTCGTCTTGATGGATCGAAATTCGCGAGCTTCAAGGTCGGCCGCCCATCCGGTTTCGGCATCACCGAGCAATGCGGCCTCTGAGTCGGTCACAAGCGCACGGGCAAAGTAGCCGCCACTCTGGCGAGGAATATAGACGGCCTCGAACAGTCCCCTCTCACTGAGCACAGGTTCCGCCGTCAGTTGCACCTCTCGGCCCTGGGGCTCACGCACTTCTACTGAAACCGACACATCATCCATTGCCTCAAAGTCCTTGTCGCGGGCGTGAATTCGGAGCACGACAGGCTGGTTTGTCTCGTCCGGCTGCTGTGTGGCTCGCAGCGATATCCGACCGGGCACATCCGCAACCAGCCACCGGACTGTTTGTCTCCAGAACTTGTCCATATCTTCGCGCGTTTCCGGCCGTCTAAGACCCCACCGCCATATGTCACCGATGGTAAGAGCTGCGGTGCGCCCGTTGCCGAACCGTTGCACGACGAGCGCCGGCAACTGCTGTGTCTGCTCGTCACCGATGGTAGCAACTACTGCCGCGCCGGCCTTGACGGCGCCGACACGGCTGAGCACGCGAAATGCGGGCATGTTCGAGAGCCGCTCTCGTTCGCCCTGCTCATTGTCACGCAGTCTGGCCCACGGTTGAAGCCAGCCTTCGCGAGTGAGGTTCAAACGGAATTGAGCTGCCGTCGGCGCCGCGGGTAACCGATCCAGATGAACCGGCAGGATGCTACCGATAGCGGTGCGCTCAAAATTGCCCCGCTGGAACGATTCTTTGCCGCCGAGCATTAACAGACCGCCACCGCGCTCGGCGACAAACCGGCGAATCAAATCCATCTGATCGTGAGAGAAGAACTCTGCCTCGACATCATCGAGGATAATTGCGTGGTAGCGGAACAGCTTCTCCGCCATCTTGGGGAATCCGTCGCGAAGCTCCGTTGGGTCCGCCCGGCCAGGAGGGTATATGCGAACCAGCACGGGCTGATCGTACTGCTCGGTCTGCTCCTCATCGTCGGTGTCATATCCACGATAGAGCGGATTACTCTGCTCTCCGGCGCGACCCCGCCAGTCGTATTTGGGCTCGCGCTTTGCAACGCGGATCAGTCCCACCAATTGAACCTGTTCATCCTCGGCAATTGCCCGCTGCAGGAACTTGTACTCCCAATTTGGCCTGCCGGCCACGTACAGAATTCGGTAAGGCCCCCTTCCGCGGTCCACAACGACCGTACGTCTGTTATTGGCTAATGTCGCCTCGGACGACACCCCGGATTCTCGCTCGGACGCGTTCTCCGGCAGCTGCACCGCATCCAGATGATAGAAACTGACACCGGTTCTATCGGGACGAATGCGAAAACGAAACGTTTGTTTCTCATCATTCTTGGCGACTTTCCATTGCCGGTGTTCTACCAGGCGGCCCAAATCCTCCCTCAATTCAATCGCGACGGTCCGCCCCTCGCATCCGGAGGCCTCGACGTCCGCCTGTATCGTGACAGGGGCATCCTCGAAAGCGGTCTGGCTGACGGAGACGCTTGCCAGGGAGATGTCTTGCTGGGGTCGGGCCTGACCTATGACGACTGGGTAGACGGGTCCCATGCCGGACAGATCGTAGAATTGCTCAGCCATGTCGGTCGCGTTTCCGTCGGTCAGCAAGAGCACACCGGCCAGTGGCCTGCCACGGTAGCGCTCGGCAATCGTCCGCAGGGTCTTGCCGATCGCAGATGCCTTTCCGTCAAAGGCCAGCTCCGAAAAATCTGCTGTTCGGCGCAGCCTCGAGTCAAATACGTGTTGGCGGACCTGGAAACTGTCGGCCAGGGTGACCAGCCAATCTGCGTCGTCGACTCTTACGGCGGCTTGAAGGATTTCGCCGCGACTTCGGGATTCGCCTCGGTCGCGCGTACTCATACTGGCGCTGTTATCAGCTGCAACTACAAACAGATTGGCGCCGGATTTGGCACGCTTGCCGATCCACAGCGGTTCGACGAGACACAGCGCCAGAAACAGTACGCCCAAAAGTTTCAGCACAAATGCGATACGGTGCGCACTGCCGCTCGGGGCGGATCGCCGGTATGACCAGACCAATAGAGCGAGGGCCACAGCCAGCAGCACCCCCGCCGGCAAGATCCAGTGACTCATCGGGATCGTAATCAGCCCAAGTGGCGTCATCAATTCTCGTCTCCCAGATTCTCAAAGTACCTTCGGACTAATTCCGAAAAGCGGTCTGGCACGGGGTCGCGATCGATCCGGACCAGCGCCTCGTCCGACTGAAGCTGGGCCAGTTTGTCACTCACATGCTCGCGTAATTCGACCAACGGATCCATGATCTGCTGCCGGACAAGGTCCCACTGTGGCTCTTTGCCGTGACGCTTGAACTCGGCCCGGGTGGCTCGGGCACGCTCTCGAACCCTGGCCGCCTCGTCCCGCAGATCCTGCTCGCTGAGTATCTCTTCCACATCCCGCAGCCTGTCGGACCATTGCGTGTAATCGTCACCGGTGAGCGGGCCACCGCCCCAGCCTTGCGGGTCGGCTCGCCCGCCTGCGTCAGTTATGGTGCCGTCACCCTCGCGGGCTTGCGGCTGTGCGCCGTCGGGAGATCTACTCCCGGCTGCGGATTGAGCGGTGTCACGGCCCTGCTGATTCGCCGCCGGCTCGCCAGGGGCGTTAGAGTCACTCAATTGCCGCTGCCGGCTCCGACCGCCGGCGCGGGCAACCTCCTCATCAACCTGCCTGATCAGTTCATCGAGCTGTTGTCGGGCCAGGCGTAACGATTCGGTCTCGTCGCCGAGCACGTTCT
>CP070675.1:1045807-1051231 GCA_020352215.1 Phycisphaerales bacterium | reverse complement strand
TCCGCCGCCTCCGTCGCCTCCGATGGCAGCGCAATCGGTTATCACACAGTTCTTGATGGTCGGAGAGGCCTCAAAGCACAGTATTCCGCTGCCGTATACACTCACACCGGGGACACCGTCGTAATAGCCTTGGTTGGGATTGCCACCCTGTCCATTAGCACCCTGAAGATTAAAGCCCCTGATGGTAAGACCGTTCAGAAGCGTGTCTGGGCCGACCCCCCAGAACAAGAAAGCTTGTCCGTTGTCGCCGGCCGGGCCCTGTGGCTGCATTTCAATAATTGTCCGGCCAACCGTGCTGGGATCGTCGGGATTGCTGCCGGTTATAGTGATGGTCTTGTAGATATAGAAACCCTGGACAGTAAGATAAGGCTCATCCGCCGGGGCGATCACGATAATGTCGCCGTTGTTCGCATCGTCGATAGCGTACTGGATACTCGTATAGTCGTCCGGAACATGCACTGTTCGCGGAGTGTAGAACACGACTTCGACTTCCTTGAACTCTCTGCCCTGAGGATCGATCATAAACGGTGGGCTCATAGTCACCGTGTTGTCACGCACTATCGAGTAGTCATTGTCTGTGCCGGTCCATCCGATGACCTGAGCCGGGTCGGCTGGAGTGGCCTTCAAATCCACGACCGTACCCCGTCTGTACATGCCCCCGCGAGGTCTCACCGTCCCATTGCCGGCCACGACACGCGTACGTAGTGTAACCAATATCGTCTCAAACTCTGCAACGACGGTCTTGGCCCCGTCCATCGTCACGATGTTTATCTGAACCGTCGCTATACCGCCCGTAGGGGTCAGATCGATCCGAGTATCATCATCGGTCCCGGTCCACACCTTGAATTGATAGACATTCGGATCAGCGGGACTTGCCTCCAGAGCAACGTGAGCGTACTGTACGTAGCTGCCACCCGACGCAGGACTGATCAATCCGGTGCCGCCCGGCACAGCCATGGTCGTCAGCATGTACACTCGCGGCGCCTGCGGATCATCATAATGATAACCGATATCAACCGTTCCAAAGTCCTTCTCGCCCGTGTTGGGGTCCTCGTAATTGTCCGTGCGCGTCGAGTAAACGCTCATGCCAAGCGAATTCGCATCGGTGCTTCCGGCGTCGACGGCCGGACTTGTAGCATCCTGTGGATTAACGTTCGGGTCGACAATCTCGCCGTTCGCATCCAGTATCTGTCCCGCCTCGAACTGACTCAAATAGAACTCACCCAGTCGCCCGGGAACAAACATCGGGTCACCGTTGATGTTGTCACCGGCCATGCCGTCCGGGATGAAGTTCAGGTTATTCGGATCCTGTCCGTTGGGGTCGCTGCTGTTGGCGTCGTAGGTATTGTCGGTATCGAAGTCGTAGTAGTCACCGCCACGGTTGGCATAGAACAGGCAGAACGCCACTTCCGCATCGCTTTGAGAATCGCGCTCATAGATGGCGACGTGGTTGTTGTTACTGAAAATACAGTTGGTTATTGAGGGCTCAGACGAGCCAGCACAGTATACTCCACTGCCGACACCGTCGAAGTTATTTGCCGAGTTGCGGACAAAAGTACAGTTAAGGATCACAGGTGACGCATCCAAACAGAACATGGCGCCGCCGTCCCAGCTTTCGACCGAATTGTCTACTATCAGGCAGTTCCTGATCAGGGCGGGGCTCGCATTGCAGTAAATCGCACCGCCGTCGTAGTCGGCAACGTTGCCGGTTATCGTGGAGTTTATGACATTCGGCTGTCCGCCGTCGAAGTACATGCCGCCGCCGTCCCAAGCAGTTCTGTTGGTGGTAATCTCACAGTCCAGGATGTCAGGCGAGCTACCGGCAGAATATATGCCGCCTCCTTGCCACAGCGCCCAGTTGCCGGTAATCATGCAATCGATGATATCCGGCGCCGCGCCGTCACTACAGTACATGCCGCCGCCCCACCCGGATGCGTTGTTGCCCAATAAGGTCACACCGTTGGCAATCATCTGCGAGAGACAGTATATGCCGCCTCCGTTGCCCGTGGCCCTGTTGCCGGTGATTGGAGAGCCCATGATATTCGGGTCTGAAGTATCGTCACAGTAGATACCGCCGCCGTGGCGAGCGCTGTTTCCCCTAACACCGCCTCCGATGATGTTCGGGTCCGACTCGGCCACGCAGAAGATACCTCCGCCGTTCATCCCTGCGGTGTTGCCAAGAATCGTAGTATCCACAATGTTCGGGGATGAGCCGCTCTGCAAGTAGATACCGCCGCCGTCCCCTGAGGCCGTGTTCTGACTAATCGTGCATGCCGTAATCAAGGGTGAACTGGCAAGACAGTAGATGCCGTTACCCTGATTCCTGGAAACAATACATTCATTGAAATCGGGGGAAGATGCTTCGAAGTGGACGCCTTCCATGTTGCTGTCGACAATCGAAAATCCGGAGATTCTCGTCTGGGAATCCTCGCCGTTGGCAAAGGTCACTACGGGACCTCCATCAAACAGGCCGGAGATATACGTGGTCCTCGGCGAAGGAACACCGAGGAAGTCCGGAAGATCGGTGTCGTTTACGTCGCCGCTGCGCAGCGAGATTTTCTTGCCAATGAAATCAATCTTCTCGAAATACCAGTTGTTGGCATCTGCAACCAGATAATCGCCGTCGAGCGCGTCGTCTATGGCCTCCTGAATAGTGGGATATCTGATGCCGGTTCTGCGGTTCACAACTGCCCCGCCTCTCGCCGCCACCACGGTCCTGTAGAGGTTCAGTCTTCCGCCGGACACACACTCACCCGGCAGGACCGGGTCGACCGTGCGCATGATAATCTGCCTTGTCTGGTCGGGGGTCCATTGAGAGCTGATCCCCTGCATCAGCGCGCACGCACCGGATACGAACGGCGCAGCCTGCGACGTGCCGCTTAGTAAATCGTAGTCAGTGCCCACCCCATCGTCGTCCATGGCGTCCGTGGAAGCAGTCGGGGTAGTACTCAGAATGGCGTCACCGGGAGCGCCAAGGTCGATCTCGAACGCACTATAGTTGGAGAAAAATGCCCTCGTATCGAAGTGGGTTGTCGCCAACACGGAAATTACATTGTCCAGACCGCCTATACCGCTGAACCCGGCAGGATACATAGCCATCGGAACGCTGTCGTTGCCCGCAGCGGCCACAAGGATCACGCCCGCCTCCCCGGCCGCCTCAACTGCGTCGTAAAGCGACTGCTGGTACTGGTAACTTCCCCAGGATGCGTTTATAATATTGGCACCCATATCGACGGCATACCCTATCGCCGCAATTGCATCCGCCGTGTCACCTTCCCCATTGGGATCCAGAGTCCGCAGGGCCATCAACTTGACACTCCAGCAGACCCCGGCTACCCCCGTCGTATTATTGCCTGTTGCGCCAACTATGCCGGCGACATGTGTCCCGTGATAATGCTCGTCCATTGGGTCCGGATCATCGTCCACAAAGTCGTAGCCGTAGAAGTCGTCGTTGTAGCCGTTGCCGTCGTCGTCGGTATCGTTAACGTCGTTCGGACCAACGACGCCCGGCTCATTTACCTCCCCATCATTTATCCATATATTGTCTACAAGGTCGGGATGGTTGTAATCGATGCCCGTGTCGGTTATTGCCACGACGATGTTCGGAACATCGGTAATGACATCCCATGCCTCGGGGGCGTTGACATCCGCGTTCGGCAATCCCCCTGTCTGACCCGTGTTATCCAATCCCCACTGCTCCATAAACCGTGGGTCATCCGGAGTGAGCAAAGCCTTGATCTTGTAGTTCGGCTCGGCATACACGACATTCGGTGACTCGTTGAATTGCACGACTGCATCAAGAACCGACTTTCCCGCGGGCAGCTTCACGAGGGTAAGCCCGGGCACCACACTGTCATACATATCACCTACTGTGGCGCCGCTTACGATCTCATCAGAAAGGAGATTTCGTACCGCGAGCCTCGTCAGTGGCCCATGAAAGCCCGGGCCAGTGGGCACCTGAGCGCCGGCATCGGCAAAACGGACGATCAATTCCCCACGTATATGAGAAACCTCACCCGTACGCTCAAGCAGCCTCTGCAGGTCGAAATCTGATGGGTGTTGCGCGGAAACTACGCCCGGTTGCGCGCACAAAAACACGCACAAGCTAATCAGAAACCCTAAGGTTCCGGATCGCCTCTCAATTTGTCGGCTCATTTTTCTGCTTCCTTGAGCTATCGTTCTATAGTTATCCCTAAGGCCGCTAACAAGTAACGTCAAAGGGAACCCCATTTCTATGAAAGGTCTCAAAATGGAAAGCCACTAATATTCGCTTTCCATAGCCGCAATCGCTTCTTTCTCGCGTTCTTCCTGCAGAATAATTGTCGGCTGGACCAATATCAGCAATATCTTGTGGTCTCGAATTTTGCTTCGGTTGCTGAACAGTCTTCCAACTACAGGCACTTTGCTCAGTACCGGCACCCCCGATTCCTTCTCGACTTCTGCGGTTATCTTCTGACCACCCAATAGCAGCGTCCCGTTGTCAGGCACGCTTACGCGCGTCATGACGGTCGACGTTTCAGTCTCAGGGACTGTCACGTCATATTCGCCGATCTCGCCCTGTGATCCCACTACTCCTTCCACTCGGTGTGTCCGCAGTCTCAGCAGATCACGCTGCATCGTGGTTATGTTCAGCAGAACGTTCTTCTTATCTCTCGTTATAGTCGGCGTGATACTCAGAACACTGCCGGTGTTCAGAAAACCCACCTGTTGCTGCACGCCGGAAGTCTGAAACCCGCCTCCGCCCACGCCCACAGTACCACCGTATTGAACGACCGGCGGCAGAGCATATGTTACGTCGTCCGTGATATTGAACGTCGCGGACTCTCCGCTCAAAACCGTCACTTTCGGAGCGGTCAGAGCCTTGGCGTCAGCGTGAGCTTGCGTCGCCCGCAATATCAGGCTGACCTGCAGATCATCGAGTATCGAACCATAGCCCCCAGTGAGGGTCGCAGCTGCATCAATTCCGCCCAGACTACCCGGGACCTTGGTCGCCACATCGGGCCGAGCGGTAAGAAAAGACTCCTGATCAAAACCAATCGTACCCACCTGACCACCGGCGTCGTACGAGAAATCGAAATCCAAACCGATATCCTCAAGGAAATTCTCGCTGACAACGAGGAACCTGGCCTCAATTGAAACCTGATGTCCGAGTGCCTTGCGCATCTCGTTGAGCAGCTTTTCGATCTCCCTGTGAACCTCTCGGCTGGCCAGCACGGCAAGCTTCTTGGGCTGCTGACGCGGATACAGCGTCATGGTACCCTCTCCCCCGTACTCGTACCAGGTCTCCGGCTGGATGGTCTCTCGAATCAGCATGGTCAGATCTTGAGCCCGGAACATGCTCATCATGCCACCGCCACCCATCATGCCCATGCCACCCATCATGCCCATGCCGCCCATGCCATAGCCGCCCATGCCGCCCATGCC
>CP070675.1:1040252-1045707 GCA_020352215.1 Phycisphaerales bacterium | reverse complement strand
TAGCCCGCGCCTTTGTTGTACTCGGCCGGAAACGTCTTTGTCAAATCGCGGATGGCCCGCCGCAGGGCCTTTGTGTTGACCATTTCCAGATCTAGCAGCGCCTTCGCAAACGGATCGTGGGTCTGAAGTCTATCCGGCCCTTCGGAATATCTCTGCTCCCCGGCGGATAGGATATGGGCCGGTCCGACTAACGCAATGGATAGAATTATGCGCAACACGTTCAGTGGAATCATTTGCCTCTTCGCCATCTTTGCCTGTGCCTCATTGGGGGTATACTTGTGACCGCCAAAGCTCATTACGGCCCATAGCATAGCAGAATTACAGAGCATCTTCAAGGGCAGCGCGTGTCCTTCTTAGTAGTTCTTGATACAATATGGTAGTACAAACGTACTGTATACCCGGTTTGAACAACATGGAGATTAGCGCATGCGAAGCCCAAGAGCTTTCACATTAATTGAATTGCTCGTGGTAATCGCCATTATTGCCCTGTTGCTGGCCATCCTTTTGCCGAGTCTGAACAAGGCCCGCGACCAGGCGAAGGGTGTCACTTGTCGTAATAATCTGCGGCAGATCGGCCTGGCCGCGATGCTGTACGCTGAGGACAATGATAACAAGGTTCCTCGCAACGGGGGCTGGTGGATTCTCCGATTCGGACCCTTTATCGGCGCTCAGTCCGACGAGGAGCAAGACTACAGGAGGCTCGACGTGTTCAATTGTCCCAAGTATCCCGTCAAGGAGCAAACGGTTGACTATGTGATAAACTCCTGGAAAGACGGCGTCGAGGAATTCATCGGGGCCAGCAAGCTAAGCGAGTTTCATCGGCCCGGCGCAAAGGTTTTTCTCGCCGACAACGAGGATGGCTCATGGCGCCAGATCATCAGGGCCGAGAACGGATTGAGCGGAGACAGAGGTACTTTCGATGTCTGGCAGCCGTCGCACCTACCTACCGGGCCCGATGGAAGCCGGCGAGTTGCGCGGGAACGGCACAACGACGGCTGCAACGCAATGTTCCTGGATGGACACTCCGGCTGGGTGCAGGCGGAAAAGATGACCAGACAAATGTGGCAGCCCCAATGATAAACGCCGAGCGAGAACCATCCGGGGCTTCTCTTCACTGGAACCGCGCAATCGGAGGCAGCCGTCGTGTCTCGGCCGTTCCGAACCGCCTGATCGGCTAAACCAGCCGCATCTCGCGGAGGTTCTTGAGACACCGGTCGACGCACTCGAGAGGCGGATAGGCGTAACTCTCCTGCTCAACAATGTACCACTCGGTGCCACCGACCGCTCTGCATAGGGCAAAGAAGGCCCTCCAGTTGACGTCGCCTTCGCCGATGAGGGCTTTGTCGTTTGTCTTGCTGAACTCTTTCACGTGTACGGTGATTGCGCGGCCCGGATACTTGTAGAGGTAGGGAAGGGGATCCACGCCTCCGTGTATGGCGTTGCCCACGTCAAGCTGCATGATCACGTCCTTGGAGGTGTTACCGCAGAAGGTGTCCCAGGGCAACTCGCCGTCCATGGCTGTGAATTCAACGCTGTGGTTGTGGTATCCCACGAGCATTCCATGCGGCTTGACCTTTTCGGCCAGCTCGTTGAAGAGCTTCGCGGTATCGAGCCATGCCTGGTGTGAGCTCCTGTACTTCTCGGGCAGCCCGGGGACGACGAGATACTTGTTGCCCAATATCTTGTTGAACTCAATGGTTCGAGCCAGGTTGTCGCCGAGCAAGGTGTCCATGCCGGTATGTGTGCCGCAGCAGGCAAGGCCGTTGTCGTCGAGCATCTTGCGCAACTGCGTTGCGCTGCGGTCGTAGTAGCCAGCGAACTCAACGGCCCCATAGCCCATTTTCGCCACGGTGGCTACCGTGCCCGGAAGGTCGCGCTTGCAGTCTTCGCGCACCGAGTAAAGCTGAAGCCCGATGGGGGTCCGCCGCCCGCGTCCTCTTCCTGCTTGTCTCCTTTGTCTCTGCTCTCGAGGCGCTGCGTTGGCACCCGAGGCCAAGACAGCTGCCGCTGCAGCGCTGTTTGCAAGAAAGCCACGTCTCGAAACTGATCCTGTATCACGTGAAGACATTTGGTCCTCCTTCTGTGATCCTACAACATTATTTCACCGGCGTTTCTATTCGAACCTCCTCAGCTACATTCTGAGGGACGCTTGCCCAAGATTATAGTGAATTCGGCGGGGCAGTCTAAGAAATCTTTGCAGACCAGTCGTCGACGCTGATTTTGGCAGTCCTTTAACCTGCCACGGCGTCTGCGGTTTCTGCAACCGTCTATCGTCGCCGTGAAGGCTGGCCCCGATCGCCTGAGTGAGGAAATGGCTATCGCAGTTGACGATTGTTCGCGTGAGGATTGGTGTTCTGCCTGCAGATCCGGGGGCAGACAATACGTGCGGCGATAGTGTTCAGCGAGCGCTACCTGGCTTGACCGCAAGATGGGCGCGCTCAAGCCCTTCAGGGTGGAGGGCTGCGAACCCAGCGTTTCTCAGACAAAATTGTGAGAAAAAAGGGCAACCAGTGAAACAATTGTCTGTCTGCCGACGTCTACATAGTATGGACGAACCCTGGTTTTCTTCGGGTTTTGGCGTTGCCGTCTTGCAGGGGAGAATCAACTGCTTGGGCGAGGTCAAAACGGTGAAAAGACTCGAGGTAAAAAACAGGTCGCACATCAAGCAATTGCTCTATTGCGGGTCCGTGTTAGGCGTCAAGAACACCGAGTTTCGCTCCTTTGGCGGGTTCCAGTTGTGGTGGTACGACAGGAAACGTGGTCTCTGCGATTGCTGCGAATCTCGCTGGTCCGATCCGCGAAAACGCCTGGCACACTACAGCCTGGACGAAGCAGCAAGAATCCTGTGGCACAATCGCAGTTCTCTGTTCCTGCGCTGCAAGCACCTACCTCAAGACAGGGGATTGCAGAAAATGGAGCGCATCGAAAGCGTCGGCCACTGACCGAGCACGCAGCAAGAGTCTGCCCTCGCCGATGGTGACTGGCTGGGTGGCCCGCCCACTGGGCCCGGGCGCTGATTTTGCTCGATTTTGCCAAAAAAGCTAAAGAAAATGCCGCCGGCAAAAGTCGCTTTGGCGGATTTTTCGCATAACCCAATATTGTATAACGATTTACGTAGTATTTGGCCTGGCGATGTACTTTCATGGGTTGTAATGTAACTTGCTGTTTGAAAGGAGGTTGCATTCAATATGCGAAGGATCGTCAATGCCCAACAAACCCGGGTGCTTGACAGCTTTGCCTTGGTGTTGCCGCTGCGGGCCCGTCAGCGTTTGCTTCGACAGCAGGCGGGAGAAGATATGTACCTGCTGATTCAGCGTTTTGCCGAGGAGTCCTCGCACTGCAGGCATGATACATACAAGGCGATGGAGGAACTGGGCGGCGCACAGATATCGGCTCGCGTGACGAGGGCTTTTCAGATGAAGTCGGTCAGCTTTGCCGCTAAGGCGGGTTCAAGCTTCCAATCGCATCGTCCAAGTCCAACTCAGCATAGCAAATGGAGGTGTCGGCCGCTCCGTAGTAGATCTTGAGTTTGTCGTCCTCAAATAGCAGACCGCAGCTAAACACAACGTTTCCGAAGAAGCCTTCGCGTTCGTAGTCGGCTTGCGGTTCAAAAATCGGGCGATCAGACCTCGCAATGACCTTCCATGGTTGGTGAGCGTCCAGCAGCACAGCTCCGAGACAGTAGCGATTCTCCTGGTCGACTCCGTGATATACCTCCAGCCAACCCCGGTCGATCTGGAAAGGCACGGCACTTGCGCCGATTTTCATCTCATCCCAGAAGCCTGCGCGAAGTCCCATCAAGTAACGGTGATTTCCCCAACAGTGGAGGTCGGGAGATTCTGCAAGCCAAATCTCGTTCCGCTGAAACAAGGGCGATGCTGGTCTATGTATGGCGTAGTATTTGCCGGCGACCCGCTCGGGGAAAAGCACTACATCTTTGTTCTCGGGACAGAAGATGACTCCGTGACGCTGGAAGCTCTTGAAATCCTCAGTGGATGCCAGGCGGGTCGTCACGCCCAGAGGTGAGACTGCGACATAGTTTACATAGTATGTGCCCTCAATAAGACTGATCCGGGGGTCTTCGATGCCGAAGGTTTCATATTCATTTGCCGGGGCCAGCGCTGGAGTCTCTTCGATTTCAAAATCGATCCCGTTTCTGCTGCGCGCCAGTTTCAAGTGTGAGATCGATGTCAAGTATGTTTCGCCATGCGCTATTATCAACCTTGGATCCGAAAAGTCATTTTCCGGATCATCTTCTGAAAACTCCTTTAGAACGATATTGCCTTCTGAGACATCGTAGATGGCAGCCAAGACCACCTTTGGATCTGGGCTAATTGGCTTCTCCGCCACTCGCAGAAGCAGGATGACTTCGTCCTTTAGCCGAGTCACGCCCGCATTGAAGACGCCAATGACCTTGAAGTCCTCCCTCGAAGGCCTGACATCTTTAGGCTCGATTATCGGATTAGATGGCGACCGGAATACTGACACTCTGTTGCTCCTTTCGGCGATGTCCTGTGAGTCAAATAGCGAACCCCCAGTGGTAACTCCAGACGAATCGGAGCTGATGATAGCAGCTCACACGGGACCCTGCAAGCACTTTCGGGCGGGCAGGTCCCCACCTTGCGGTGATGCGACTGGCAATACGGGTTGAGCATAAAACCGTTGATTCAGGTGGCTTGCATATGTTAAAATACACAAGATGATACTGTGCAGTTTTGTCTTCATGCTGCCGATAGTGCTCGGCGAATTCATCCTGCAACAAGGCTATAGTACGGGAGCTCAAAACGCATGATCGCGCTTGGCAGGCCGCAACGCCCGGGGAAGGTGCATTGATGCCCAGATGTGTGAAAAGTCGGCTGCTGGTGTTGGCGCTAATGACGTTCCTGACGGTTCCCGTTGGGGCGAACTGCCCGGCGGGCGACCTGAATGGTGATTGCCAGGTCAATTCGGAGGATCTTCGAGTCTTTGCGGAGCACTGGCTGGACCCTCCGGGTAGCCCTGTTGACCTCAATGGAGACGACCAGGTCAGCGCCGGCGACCTCGCCGTGCTGGCTACCCACTGGCGCGAGACAGGCATACCATTGGCTATCAACGAGGTGATGGCCTCGAACAGCAGCCAGATTCCGGATCCGCAAGGTGAGTACGACGATTGGATTGAGATACACAACTTCGGAGACGAGCCCATCAACGTGGGCAGCATGTACCTGACAGATGACCTTGACGATCCTACCAAGTGGCGTATCCCTGATGGCAGTCCGCCTGCCACAACCATTGGCGCCGGCGGGTATCTGTTAGTATGGGCCGACAACGATGTCGGCGACTCAGGTCTGCATGCGAACTTCCGACTTGATGCTGGCGGAGATGACGTCGCTTTGTTCGGGATCGACGGCCGTACGCCGATAGATAGCATCAGCTTTGGTGACCAGAGCGCCGACATTTCCTTCGGCCGGTACCC
>CP070675.1:1034642-1040152 GCA_020352215.1 Phycisphaerales bacterium | reverse complement strand
GTAATGCTTACAATAGGGCGAGCCAACAAGCACAAAGGTTGTGACATCTGGATCGACGTAGTTGAAAAACTAGATGCCGACCAGCCAAAGCGTTTTAAATACGTCTTCATAGGCGCGGACAAATGGGGACCATGCCGCTGCAGCCTACTCGCTCTGCGAGACGGTCATATCGACGTTGTTCTCAAGCCCACATTGCCACACGAAGACGTGATTCAATGGATTTGTGCTTCTGACCTGTTGCTTGTGCCGAGCAGGACTGAATCGTTTGCCCTCAAGGCCATTGAGGCGCTCTATTGTGGCTGTCCGGTGGTAACTCACTATCTGGGAATTCTTCTGGACGTTATCCGGGACGGGGTCAACGGCGCCATAGTAGACTATATGGACGTCAATGCTCTGACGAATGCTGCCGCTGAATGGCTCATCCATCCACATTCGGTGAAGGCTGGCATACCAGAAAGGTATTTTGCCAACAAGATGGTGGAACGGTACGAGGCGTGTTTCAAAGAAATACTCGGAAAGACACATAAGTACAAATGACGGCTCTGTTCTGAGCGGGCGTCGTGACACATGATGCAGAGGAAATTTGTCTTAGTTGGCGGATACGGACACGGCAACCTGGGTGATGATGCGCTTATGCTTACGGCTGTTTCTGCCTTAGCTCGGCGTGTTCCTAAGTGTGATATTACCATCCTCGTCAGGGAACCAGCGGGCAACTTTGACTACATCCACAAGCTTGTGCCCGGCTGTGAGGTTGTCGCCAGTCACAACGGGGATACTATTGCGTGTGATAGCGTGGTTTTTGGCGGCGGTACCATGTTTCGTGCCTTTGCAGGTGCCAAAAAGAAGCTGCTCGGAACACTTGTCAAAGCGGCTGCAGTGTGCGCCACGAACCCCTCCAGAGTGGTCCGTCGGATTGCGCGTTTCAGGACCAGATCCAGATCATATCCCACATTCACGGCGACTCGCGCATTTGCACTGGGAATAGGCTTGGGCCCGTTCGTGGATGGAGGCCACAATATCCGGGAGGCGCGGGATGCTCTGCGGCCTTGTGATTACCTATCCGTCAGAGACCGTTTTTCAAAATCCTTGTGCCGGACTTGGGGCATGCCATGGGCTGTCCAACGAGCTGATCTGTGCTTCTGCTCCGATCTGTGGTCAGGCCGGCGTTTGAACCGTGCCAAGCGTAGCGACAGAGTCAGATGCATCGGTGTGGTTGTGAGAGACTGGAGGCACACCGAAACGGGCGCCAGCTATATGCTGCAACTCCAACACGTAGTGACTGCACTTCGTGAAATGAACTACACCGTTAGATATGTCCTATTTCAGAACGAACTGCTCTGGCGGAGAATCTTATCCAGAGACGAGGATGAAGTCTCAATGTATTCGCCCGACAAATGGACCGTGTCGGACTTTGTCGGCACACTTAATCAATTCGACCTGATAATAACCACAAGAGCCCATGGGGCTATCTTGGCTGCAATAATGGGAATTCCTTCTATCTGTGTCGAGATAGAACCCAAACTAAGGTATGTGTGGGAGAGTCTACATGGAGGCAGCAAGCTATGGTCGCCACCGTTTGCCGGGATGGATTTGATAGCCAGTGTAGAGCAGATTTCAAATAATCTCCGGGCTTATTCAGGACTCACGCGGGAAGCTGTCAAAGCCAACTGTCGACGCGCAGAGCTTTCTGTCTCTGAGTTCCTTCAGGTTCTATAACCAGGTCGCGCCCCGAATTGACTGAGTCTATTACTGTGGATATTAGCGTTGTAGTAACTCTGTATAACAAGGAAAAGGAGATTTCGAGGGCACTGCAGTCGGTTTGCAACCAGATAGTGCCACCCAAGGAGGTCATTGTAGTAGATGACGGATCTACCGATCACAGTGCCGAGATCGTCGAGGGAACGCGTATGCCGGGGTTGAGGCTTGTCCGCCAGGGCAACACTGGAGTGTACGGTTCAAGAAATCGGGGCATTGTCGAAGCACGATATGAGTTGATAGCCTTCTTGGACGGTGACGATACTTGGGAACCCCGCTTTCTCGAAGCAATAACGACAATGTGCTGCAGATATCCAAATTGTGGAGTGTATGGTACTGCCTGGCAAACGCGAACTCCGTGCGGAGATACTGTTGTGCCCAGATTCCGTGGAGTCCCACCGAGGGGGAAAGACGGAATCCTCAAAGACTACTTCCTTGCTGCTTCAAAAGGGGCAGTGCTCTCATCATCTTCCATCGCAGTTCCTAAGAGAATATTTGAAAATATAGGTATGTTTCTTATCGATGCTGGACGTGGTGGCGACAAAGAGATGTGGCTTCGCATTGCTGCAGACCACCAAGTGGCTTTTCGCAACGAGGTATTGGCAACGTGGCACCTTGATGCGTCAAATCGTGTCTCTCACATCCGTGATTATCGTCCTGAACCGCCCGCGGTGGTGACTGGAAGAAGTATCCTCTATCGAGACGACTTACCAGGGGAAATAAGAGATGGGCTTTCCATCTACATAAAGATGCAAGAAGTGTTTCACAGTACAGGGCTGATCCTTGCGGGCAGGCGAATTGAGGGGCGGAGGATACTGCTGAGATGCGGAATGCCTTCGAGTTGCCGAGTAAAGTGGATAGCATACGTCTGTGCCAGTTGTCTACCCTGGCGCACAGCCCGCTGGATCTACGATTTGAGTTCTTTCGCGCGAGTGCACCTCCGCAGGCTGATCAGTAAGCTCAGGTGGACAACTTCTTCTCTGGGTAGCACGGACTCAGGAGATTTCGGATCGCTGCGCTGAGTGTTCCGATTCAGATCGTGAAGGTTTGGTTTTAGGTGACAAAGGGGAAGAGAATGCTGCGGACGTCTGGTATGTTGGCCGGAACGCGGCTGATTATTGCGAGTGTTGGCACTGCTCGCGCGGCGATTCTCTACGGAACAGCCAGGCCAGGCTTCTATGGCGATGGAGACATCTGCGAAATCGATACGGATGCCGACACAGCTACTCTCGTGGTCGATATATCTACCGTCCCTGTGATTCCTTTGGATAGCATGGCACCCATGACATGCGTCTTCTCGGCGCCCAAATGCAGCTTTTCCGGGGGAATGCCATTTCTGACATATTTTGCTTGACATCTTCTATTTGGTCTAATAGCATAACGCACAAGTTGAAGGGTCAGAGGATCACCCCGTCATCTATTGCGTTCTGTTCTGAGCCATAGTCTCTGTAACCTGAGGCTGTGAAGAGGAGACATGTGCTGAGTAATCTGTCAGCGCACAAAGAAGTGGAACGTTATGACAGTCCAGCATGGCATTTGGGGTGTCTGTCTCGCTCTGTGGTTGTGGGTAGGGGCAAGCCCCCTTGGGGCATGCAAAAGCAAGGATGATCCAATGGGATGAATAACCAGAATAATTGACTGTACTTTGTGAGGAGAAAGACATGAGAAAGGCACAATTCTTAGTAGCTGGGATGCTCGTAATCTGTGCACGTGTCATCCCTGGCAATGCAGCGATCCTGTACGGGACGGCCAGGACGGCTAGCCCCCCTTGGGACATCGGGGACATCTATAAAATTGATACTGAGGCGAAGACATCTACCCCCCTTGTAGACATATCCGCGGCCTTGGACCCAGATGCTCCTCCTGTCGATCCGCTCGCTGCGGATAGCCCAAATGGCAATGCCCTTGACTCCGAGCTATGTCGTTTCTACTTCACTACTTTCACGAGTCCCGGGACACCTGCTAACCGCTCGGGTCCGGCCAGTCAACTCTACTATGTTGATCTCGATCTTGACGATGGCGGAAGCTTTGTCGTCATTTGGGCGGGGGCACTCAAATGGCACGCTTCAGATGGGGCTTTCTACGATGACAAGTACTGGTACATCGGTCATGGGAGACGGAGCTTGCGGGCCGTGAGTTTCAGGCGAGACGGCACTATAGAGCAAGATAAGGTGGTCACCAAAATACAACTTCCAGGTCCGAAGCCGACTTTCTTGAGCTTCGGCGACATAGAATTCGACGGGTCGGGCACTCTCTACCTTACGGGTGCGATTAAGAACCAAGAAGACCAGCGAGTGCGCTATGTCAGTGGTACGGTCGACATCGACACTGGCGACTTTGATGAGATCGGCGAGTCGCCTGGTGTTTACTGGGGTCAGATAGGATTTGGGCCGGATGGTGTACTTTATGGCCACGATGCAGGAAGTGGAGAGTTCTATACTGTCGACACATTCGATGGGAGTGTCACGACGATCTTCGAAGACAAAGACAGAACATTCACCGACCTGGCATCTTCCAACTAAGACTATGTGGATCGTAAAACAGAAAGGCCCGCTCGGATCGCCGATCAGATTAACGGCGAGAATCCTAATTCGCGGGTAGATGTGGTGGTTCCAAGTGTGTGGTGCTGCGCCCAAAGCCCATGTTTGTAGCGCCTATAATATGCGTTTTTTCGGTGCCCAGGGCCGGTTTTTCGCAAGGAAATGCCATCTTTGAGACATTTTGCTTGACACCCCCTGTTTGATCCTATAGTATGAGGTATAGGCTAAGGGGTCGGAGGATCACCCCATCATCTGTCGAGTTCTACGCTGGGCCGAGTGTGTTTTTGCAGACTCAGGCTGCCAGGACAAGACACCAGCGAGAAGTCTGCGACGGCACACAAGATGGAGCGTGATGACGGTTGAGCATGGCATTTGTGGCGTCTGCCTTGCTTTGTGGCTACGGGTTGGAGGCAGGATCCTCGGGCCCGAGCAGCGGACGCGGAAGAGGGTGTAATTCAGAAAGGAGAGGATGATGAAAAGGATATTAACAGCGACTGTGGGACTTTGTGTGATTCTGGCGGGTGTGGGTACTACTGAGGCGGCCGTCCTGTACGGTACAGCGAGACCCGGCTCTTACGCGGACGGGGACATCTACAGCATTGACACTGGGGCACAGACATCTACGCTGTTGGTGGATCTATCTGCGACGCCGGTGATTCCTTCGGGTTCTCCTGATATTGCACCGATAGCTCCCGATAGTCCCAACGGCAATGCGTTCGATGGAAAGAACGGGCGTTTCTATTTCACATCATTTATGGATCCAGGTAGTCCTGCCACCCCGACTGTTCCACCAAGCGAACTTTACTATGTTGACGTACATGATCCGTCGGCGATCGTTTGGGCTGGAACACTTGGTGGACATGCCTCTGACGCTGCCTTTTACGGCGAAAGGTATTGGTACATAGGCCACGGGACAAATGTTCTAAGAGCTGTCACCTTCAATCCAGATGGCTCTTTAGCGACAGATGGTGCGGTTGCTTCAGTCTTACATGGTGAACCTGGTTCTCTCATCTTTGGCGACGTCGCATTCGACAGTGAGGGCCTGCTCTATCTTACTGGAGCAATCAAGAATCAGGGTACCGGATACAAGCGGTCCGTGAGTGGTACTATGGATACTTCAACGGGGGCGTTCACTGAGATTGGAAGTAGTCTCTATTGGGGCCAGATAGCGTTCGGCCTCGATGACGTACTCTACGGCCACGGTTCGGGCACAGG
>CP070675.1:1028996-1034542 GCA_020352215.1 Phycisphaerales bacterium | reverse complement strand
CGCTGTGACGTGGCAAATGGGCAGGAAGGAACTACGGCGTAAGATTTCTTCGGATTTAGCAGCTCAAAGGAATCCGATGCCCTTCAACAATCTGTCGCAGAAAAGGCAACAACAATATCGTTGTGCTTTCATGCCCTGACGCAATGGCTCGGGCTATTGACGAGGCTTTGGGAAAGAACTGTGAATCTGGGACAATATCCTCGGTTAGCAGATGTCCAGATTGTGGCCACTCTCTTAGAAGAGAAGCCGGGTGTAGTGTGTAATAATTGTGGATTTACAGAGTGTGGATAGAGAATAGCCAATCCCAACCTCGCAGGACGCGGCAAGAGCCTACTACTGTGGGTGAACAACTGCTCGCTCCTAATGAGGTCCGAACCGGACTAAAAGTAACCCCGGAACAGGTCCGAAGCCTGATACGACAAGGCCAAATACCGGCCGTAAATGTCGGCGCAGACACAAAGAGACCTCTGTGCCGTATCGCTCAACAGGCCCTAAACGACTTCCTCAATCACAGACGGTAACCAGGTCCCCGCAAGACCCAAAAGAGAATTCAAGCGACTTGCCAGTCCTCCTGATCTCTTTCCACATTTGAAGTAGCACCTGCTCTCCAAGCCGTTGCGTCTGCTCTTGGTGTCTCGGAAATACTCTCCTGTTGTCATGCGTCTGCCAAGGACCTTGGACAAAGCTCTGGCTCCAAACTGTTATTCGTTGGTCATCAAGTACCATGGGTTTGGCTGATCTGGCTGCCAAACAACAGCAACGTGCCGTAAAACGGGCTTTTCTTTGCGGTACGAGACGTTTCGCAGCAGATGTCTCTGGCCCGGCTCAATCGGGCAATTGGCCAGTAAGCCCGTGAACCGGGCGCCACGAACCCAGACGTTCGGCTCGATGCGGATAATGTAGTTGAACTTCGGGCTCTGACAAACTCTGGCCATCTCGGTTCTGCCCAAGCCGCGGTCGGCGAGAATCGTCACGTGGACAGACTCTGGGACCATGGTTCGAAAGACATGCAGCAGGCCATATTCGAGGTTATTCTGGGAGCGATAGACATCCGCGTAACGATATACAGCCCACAGCAGTGGGATCGCTCGGTCTCGCAGTTGGGCCGTAAGAACCAGGCACTGAAACCGCCAAATCCCTACCCAATCGAGGGTGAGCAGCGGCCTTTTTCTCGGCTTTGCCAGCTACTGGACGACCCCTCGCATTGCCTCAACCGGGCTCAATGCGACAGTTACCTACAAAGCGGTCTACGCGTTTGACACAATGCTTGGTGGCGGTGCTGCACCTCCCCCCCATAGTCCGCCCAAGTTCGGCCAGAGATGCTCGTCTGAGGCTCATGGCGCCAGGAACAAGTTCGCTCAAGGTCTTGGCCTGCGAAAGCCGAAGATAGGAACACACAGAAAGGACAAAATCAGAGATTTCTTGGCGTTTCATGGTCGACTCCCTACGATAGAGTTGGCATTTTCGTTCTCTAACCAACTCTCATCGTCAAAGAGCCGACATTTCCTCGCAAACTCCCTACAAACCTGGGGATGACTCAGCAGAAGAAGCACTTGCCTCGGCGGCCCCACTCGGGTAAAAAGGGTCATTGTTATCTCGTGCAGCCGCCTACGGCGTGAGCCGGATGTAGTTGGGTGGTAAAGACGTACGAGGAGATCAAGCGATGGCTATACACTATGTGTGCTCCTACTGCAAGAAGCGGATGAAATCACCAGACCGTTTTGCTGGAAGCCGGGTTGTGTGTCCTGCGTGTGATACGGAACTCATAGTCCCGGAGAAGACTGCACAGGCATCCGAAAAGAAAGTCAAGTGGGATCCCTCGGAACGTCAATCCACGGTGGAAACAGGTGACTATGAATCCGAAGCGGAAGCCGTGCGACGCGAACTTGACGAGACCGAATCTTGACGGTCCAGGATATTTAGGCCAAGAATAGAGTCGGCTAAGGCCCCGGAGCAGCGTCTTCGTCAGTGCTGCGCACGGGCTTGGTCGGCAACTGGCACCGTTTGGAGCTTTTACGATGAACGATCCTGAGGGGACAGGTCACACCGCCCTGCCGTCGCCGGAATCCGGCAGCACCGCCAGAGGCCTTCATGTGGTGAAGTTCTTTACGGCCGTGTTCCTCTCAACCATGGTAATCTTGACGGGCCTGGTTTGGCACACGTGGCATTCCTATCGTCAGTTCAGAGCAGATCAGACGCGAAACTTCAGGACGGTCGAACTTGCCGGTGTCATTACCCACCTCGACGAGGTTCTGACCATGTCGGCCCGCATGGCAGCAGCTACCGGTGACCCTCAGTGGGAGAAGCGCTACCGAGTGTTCGAGCCACAGTTAGATGGAGCGATCCAAGAGGCCATGGGACTTTGGCCGGAGCTGTTCATATCCGAGGCGGTTAGTCAAACGAATCTGGCAAACATCAAGCTGGTTGATATGGAAAACAAGGCCTTTGATTCTGTTCGTCAGGGAGACCTTGACTCGGCCACTGAGGTGCTATACAGCGCCGAGTACGAGAAGCAAAAGGAAATCTACAGCAATGGAATGCTACAGGTAACGGACTCTATGCGGCAGCGAGTACAGGCGGACGTCACCCACCGGAAGCGCATGGCCGTCACCATTGTCACTCTGCTTGCTGTACTCTTGGCTCTTGCACTCGCTGTCTGGATGTGCGCGATGCGAACCCTAAAGAGATATGTAGCTAATCCGGAAGCGACGTGCCGGTAGCTGCCGGGTAGGCTTGTTGGAATCCACGCGTCAACCTACCCTTATTGAACCGGCACCTTTCCATCTGCCCGTGCATCCTCGACGCTCTTGTATCCGACAAAATCTTCTGCGCGAATAAGTATAGCCTCGGGGGCATTGACGGTGTAGAAGTGTCCTCCTCTCCTGCTTGCCACAAGCCTGAAGCCCCTTGGGTCGATCTTGCCTACCCAACTGAACGCCGGCGGAGCGTCGGAAGCGGGACTGAGCGGAGGGAAGCTGGTAGAAGGTGGCAAGGTCCCATAGGTCTCGCGTGCACCAGGGAAATACCGGGCGAGATGCGCCGGTTGGGGGCTTCTGCGCGGCCACAATCGACTGCGTGGGATGATTAGCGCAGCCCCGACCGCAATCGCAAGAGCGGCAATTGGGGCTGCTATCAGGAACCGCTTCGTCACCGCGATGCTCCTGACCTTCCTCCATAACCCGGTGGTAGCTGCCAACTGCGCATCTGTCAGCGTGCCGATGCGGGAATCGGTCAAGCCCGAGACTATACCTGACCTGCCGGGACTTAATGTGCCTGAGTCGTCGGCCTGAGTTGCGATGGCCTCGGCGCGAAGAGCTGCGGCCATATCCGCCGCTGATGGTCTCTTGGCGGGATCCTTCGCAATCGTGCGCGCAATCAGCGCAGCCAGGCTGGGCGGACTGTCGGGAAGCAGCTTTCGGATGTCCGGCAGTGGTGCTCGGACGTGCTTCTTGAGAACATCCTGGACATTCTGACCTGTGTAGAGAGCCCTGCCAGTCAGGGCGTGGAAGAGCGTCCCGCCGAGGCTGTAAATATCAATGGCCGACGTCTGTTCGCGGCGGAGTATAATCTCTGGGGCCATGAATGCAGGTGAGCCCACAGCCTTCTGTGTGAAGTCAAAGGGATCATTGGGATCGTCCAGACGAACCAGGCCAAAGTCGGTCAGTTTACATCGTCCGGCGCGCGTCAGCATCAGATTCGCCGGTTTGACGTCACGGTGTATGATCCCCAACTCGTGTGCGGCGGCCAAGCCGGTTGCGGCATCCGCAATCAGCGCGCAGGCGCGTGGCACTGATAGCGGGCCTGCGGCCTTGACCACCTGCCTGAGATTGCCTGCATCCAGCATCTCCATGGCGATGTACCACCACCCATCGTGCTGGTTGATCTCGTAAACGCGAACAACGTTCGGGTGTTCTATCTGGGCCGCGGCACGCGCCTCGCGCAGAAACTGATCGACACGCCTTTGCGCATCCGTTCCCGGCAGACGCTTGGCCAAGACCTTCAGAGCCACGATCCGGTGGAGATTAATGTCCTGGGCCTGTATGACGCGACCCATTTTGCCTTCTCCGATCAACCGCAGCAGTTTGAAATGCCCGAGGACTTTGCCGACCCAGGCCGGTTGTTTGACAACCGGGGTGGGTGGTGCCGGGATGGCCTGCGGCTCCACGAGCTGGGTCTCGGCCGCGGCCAAGTCCGCATCGACCTCGGTGACAAGGCTTTCCTCGAACTGATCCTCATCCGTCGAGTCTCGTTCCTCTTCGTGCGGATCGTCGTCCATAGCTGCGGTCATTGGCCTGATGGGGTTTCGACCCCGGTGAAGTAGATTATCGTTATCACGCTCTGTTGCTGCAGGGTCCGGCCCTCACTTACGTCTCCTTCATCCGTACCTATCGCTATGAAGCGAGTGGGGCCGAGCCTGCACACGGCTTCAATCTTCATGTCCGGTAATTTGGCAAAGAGGATGGGCCTTTCCTGTTTGCGGCCACTCCACCAGAACAGGGCGCTGTCGAGAGTGTTGGGTGGATAGGGTTGATCTTTGTTGAGCTTAGGGCCGTTGCTTTTTGCCGCTGCGATCAGATAGCCCCTTGTCAGTGGGTCCCAGCAGAGGTCACTGATCCCCCGCTCCCCTAAGCCTACGGCAAACATGTCTACTATCTGTATCCCATCCGTATTCCCCGCAGCAAATGCCTCGCCCATACCCTGCACGACTACTACGAGCGCGCTGCTGCCGCAGAGAGGGTTTCGCATCCCCAATAACACGGCCGATCCATCCGGCGTGAAACACATGCCCTCGATGTTGCCCCAGCGGTAAGTGTTCTTGTCGGCGCCAACGTAGGCGGAGTTAAAGGTGCGATACGGCTCGACTCCGATAGCCTTGAAATAGCCGTTGGTAGAATCACGTATGGTTCCTCCATTTAGAACCACAGGCCACCAGATAGAAAGAGAATCTGGATTCCGCAGCCCGAACCGAAGCATATGCCGCCGCTTGGGCAAAGGCAGTGCATCGGGGTCGTTGCTCAGCGAACACATCATGTAAACGTGCAGCTGCCCATTCTCGTCTCTCCTGGTGGTGATGCACTCGGCGTCCTGCAGGAGTTCCTGCTCGTTGCGAACAACCACATGAGGGGTGGCCTCGCCGATGATCATGTTCTGCAGATCGACAGGGCAAGTGAATACGATGTGGTTGTGGCGGTCACTCGAAATGAGCAGCTTGTCGGCGATCCACACAATGCCGCTGCACTCAAGCGGCTTTTGCTCAAGCTGCTGATTGGAGATGCGGGCGCGTACGGTAATGTCACGCTGGGCTACAACGGGGGGCTCAATGACCCCGAAGCGGATCTCAGCTACTCGGTTGGTCTGAAGTCCCTGTGCGATGGCAGTGCCGGTCACTGCCAGGGTCACAGATACCAGCAATGAGCCGTAGGCTAACAGCATGGGCCACAGCCCCGCAAGCATGACTCACCTCGCTGTTCTGATCCAGATAAGCCTCGATTCGACGAGCGCGAATCTGCTCATTGGCCACAGTCGTAGAGTCCAGAAGATCCGCG
>CP070675.1:1023347-1028896 GCA_020352215.1 Phycisphaerales bacterium | reverse complement strand
CGATACAATGGAGACTATGAAAAAGCCATGGGTATACAAGCGAAAGAACATAAGGGGTTGGTGGGTGGGGTGGTATGAAGGACACAAAAGAAAGGCCAAGGCGCTGCCCAGTAAGGCACTGGCCGAACACTTCCGCCACGTCAAGTACACTCAACTCAATTCTGACGTTTTCACGAGCGTCGTGGATTTCGACTGGGAACAGATGACCGAAGAGTATCGGCTATACAAACAAGTCGAAGGTCTTGTGCATGTGTCGATTTACGAAGTCCTGCTGACGTTGCGGCATTTCAAGCGGATAGTCAACCCCAGTTCGTCGAAGGAAATCACACAGCAGAACCTGGATACGTTCGTTCTCAGACGAAGTGAAGAGGTCGGGAAGAACACACTGAACAAGGACATAAGAAACCTACACGCCTTTCTGAACTGGGCCGTCAAGAATCGTTTCGCCACATCGGGCTTGGAGATCAAGACGGTCAGAGTACCGCAGAAGGCGGTGGTCTCGCTGTCCCCCAAGCAGGTAAGAGACCTGATTACGCTGGCATCCAGATATCCGACTCTTCGTTTGCGAGTTTTGCTAGCCGTGACAACAGGCCTTCGACGTGGGGACATTGAGGCAATGCGAATTGGTGACATCCATTTTGACCGTAATACCATCGCGACTCGCAATCGCAAGGCAGGAAAGGCAATGGCTGAAAGGCCGATGGCTGGCCAGGTGATGACAGAGCTATCGAACTATGTAGCCACGCTTCCAGATGGGCAGGAGAGACTCTTCACGAAGAGATTCTCGACCAGGAGGTGGGAGAAGATACGCCGGGGGATTGGCTTGCCCGACCTCAAGTTTCATGATCTTCGAAAAACGTTCGCATCCCTGCTGGCTCAACGGGGCGTATCTACCGCAGTGACTCAAAGGCTACTGGAGCACTCAACACCACAACTAACGAATGACGTGTATACCAACGTCGATCCAGTCCTGCGGCAGGCGGTCGAGCGACTGCCAGTCACAGAATGGCTTTAAAAAGCATGCACTGATCGAGGCAAGTCGACGCAAGCAGCAGACGATAGTCGTCGCCATCCCGAAGGTCTTCATGGTCGGCGATATATTGGCCCACTTCACTTTCGATGGCCATCGCCAACATCTGCTGAGCCCCTTTTCGCAAGATTTCCCTCAGAACGTCTCGACTTATGGTTGACACTTGTTCGCTGTTTACCGTATCCTCCTTCATCTGGCGTATCCTTTCCTTTGAACAACAATGCTATTCAAAACTACGAGGATACGCCGCCCTCATCTTCCGTCCATCCACAACTTGGGGTTATAGCTCCAGGAACTCCCGCAATCTCTCAATGGCGTTGAGTTCTACATTCACCCGACAATCTCCTTAGTTTTTCTCAGAGTATGTCAGACTACATCCTCTGGCGCTACCCTATGTTGACGCGCGCGAGAATTTCTTAGAAGCCGTATAATTGACCGAGGGGCTTCGGTCCTCACGCGCAACTTGACTCCCGTGTGAACACAGCGAGACCCACGTTGGTGACTCTCACTGTTTCACTAATGACACCTTAACCTCCTCCACAGGCTTGAAGGTGCCCGAAACTGGTGCACGCATCGCGGGTTACCGTCCTCCAGCAAATCGAGGAAGGACAACAGCGACTCAGGCCGGCAGCCATGTGGGGACCAGGGTGCTCAAGAGGACCTATGGCGCAACACCTACCAGCCAGTTCTCGGCAAGCACAGCAAGATCCCGCCAACCGATAGAGTCGTCAGCGGGAGTACCGATATCTAAGTTCAATGCAGCAACCGGCGACTCGGTGGACCAAGCCAGCGCGAATATGGCAAAATCCACAAGATCCACATCCAAGTTACAGTCGCCGTCAAGGTCGCCGAAGCGTATGTAAGCGAATTCGTAGGCACCCATATCTACAATTCCTGGGTCGTTCGGATCGGCAGTGACGCCAGTATCACTGCTGCAGAGGTCATCGACAAGCCGTGGGTGGCCATCTAAGTCCAGTGGGATCGGCTCGTTGACATCCTCATCACTGTCAAGGTCACCGACATCAGGGCCAAGCGCCGTGCTATCACCTGCATCGATGCAGGCCGAACCGGATAGTAGACGCAAGTCGCCGAAGTCATCGTTTGTTCCCTCGTCCACGTCAGGTGTTGCAGCGTCATCTCCCCATCCATCCCCGCCATCATTCGGATCGCCCATCAAGCTCGGGTACTCGTCAATGTTGCCAAGGCCCCAAGACAACGTCATGAGCGGGTCATGTACTGACGCAGTGCCCCCACGTAAGTCGCTGTGAGCGATTGAAACTGCCGATCCGTCATTGTTCGATATCTCACATGCTCCGTCCCAGAGGACACAGTTGCTGACGGTGACCTTACTCGGATACCACTGCCAGAAAGAATCACAAGCGATAGCATCGCCCCTGTGTTCGGCTGCTGAGTTCGCAGCAAAGGTGCAGTTGGTTAGCATCAGGGTACTATCGTCATAGTTGTAGACGCCTGCGCCCCAGCTCGCTAGATTGCCGGTCAGTACGCAGTTGGTCAGCATCGCATCGCAGTCTTCCTGATAAAATCCACCGCCGCATTCCCGGGCCGAATTGCCACTAAGCTGACAGTTGCTCAGCACCGGATTGCTCCTGTGGTAGTTGTAGATTGCTCCACCGTGGTTTTCGGCTGAGTTTCTGGTGAATGTGCATCCGACCAGCGTCCCCGTGGTGTATTCGCAGTTATAAATGGCGCCGGCATCCTGACCCGTGAAGTTCCTCGCGAAGTTGCAGTTAGTTAGCTTCAGGTCGCAGCCATAGTTGTACATACCGCCAGCATCCAGGCCTGCAAAGTTACTAGTGACTGTGCATTGGATTAGCTTCACATCGCTGTCTGTATTGTACATTGCGCCACCGACCTCCGCCGAGTTGCCGCTGAACGTGCATTCATCGAGCTCAGATGTGGCGTCGCGGTTGCACACACCTCCCCCTGTTTCGGCAAAGTTGCCAGTGAACGCGCAGTTTGTTAGCGTTGCGGAGCGGCTGTAATTGTATAGGCCACCACCGGATGGAGCCGAATTCGTACTGAACGTACAGTTGGTTATGGTGCTGGTGCCTCTGTTGTACATCCCACCGCCCGGACCGCTTGCCCAGTTCCCGATGAACATACAATCGGTCAACGTTGCAGTTGAGTCAAGGATCAGCACCCCACCTCCCAACGACGCTGCGTTGCCTACAAACGTGCAGTTGATCAGTGTCGGACGACGCCACGACTCGTCGTCTGGATCGGTGCCTACGCCACCGCCATTGGAGGCTGTGTTTGCGATGAATGTACAATTGACCAACGTTGGGTCGCCACAGTAATGGCCCATACCACCGCCGTAACGATCCTCCCAGTCCCCATTAGCGTTGCCGGCTGTAATCGTGAAGCCGTCTAATAACGCGGTCTCATCCACGTTGTTGCCGGTGACAACGTGGTAGCTGTTCTCAGCCCGCGTAGGCTCATTCGGCAATTGGCAGGGGTCAGACACTTCGATGTCGTCGCCGTTCAGGTCACCGCTGAGGATAGTCTGGTATCCGTCGATATCTCTGGCGTTGGGGTTTGGCTCGCCGAAGCCGGCATAGCCGCCCCTTATGGCCACGTCGGAGATCAGGTAGAACGCGGCTTTGCGGTCACCCGAAGGCCCCGCCGGCCTATAGACCCCCTGTGCAACGCGCACTTGCTCCACGCCAAGTTCCCTTGCAATCTTCAGGGCCTCCCGCAAGTCGGTAAAGGCATCCTTCCAGCATGTGCCGTTGTTGGCCCCCTGAGCATCACAATCGACATACAAGACTTCTCGCAGCTCATCCTCATTTGCCCCAACGCGGACGCCGGGAATGCCGGGTGCGCTCACCGAAATGGTGGCCCACCCGTACAAGGATGGCGCATCTTTCGTGGGCACAACTGTGACGGTCTGAGGCTGGGCGTAGTTGGACGAGTCAAAAGTCAGTGAATCCCCGTGTTCGACTATGAGGTCGAGCTCTCCAGAGGCCACGGCAACGGTTACCTCAACCGTTCCAAGCGGATCCATCGCGAGGGCGACCGTAAATGTTGCAGGTTGCCCCTCCTGAATCTGGATAGACTTAGGCACAACCAAGAAGCCCTGGTGAGGCCCTTCATACGCGCCGATATCAACTATTGGCGGCATACCTTTACCTTTGTCCATAGTAAGAGGATCGTCGACAAACCGAGGACTACCGCCCACGTCCACGACGACCGATGAAGGAACCGCCTGGTTGTCGCCTGCATCTATGCAAGGAGAGCCTCCCAATAGGCACAGGTCGTCGTCCTTCGTGCCGAGCAGGTTATCAGCTCCATCGGGATCAACAAACAGGGGATCATTGTCGATGCAACAGTAACTGGTGTTTGCTGATCCAGAGATCTGGGAAGGTTCACCTGAGCCACTGTCGACTTCGTTGCCCCAGAGGATACAGTTAGTCAAGCTTACACTACTGCCGCTGTAGCTCAATATCGCGCCGCCTTCGTAGTCTGCCCGGTTGCCGCCGAACGTGCAGTTGATCAGTGTGGAGACGCTGATGTAGTTGCTCAACGCACCCCCACGGTGGGCTGAGTTGCCACTGAACGTGCAGTTGATCAGTCCCGGGTAACTACCTTGGTAGTTCCCCACTCCACCGCCGCCGTACGTGGCCACGTTTGCAATAAACTTGCAGTTGACCACCGTGGGCGCCCCGACGTGGTTATACAACCCACCGCCGTATACGGAGTCTGGGTAAGGGCCGTCGGCATTGCCGGCGGTAATGACGAAGCCATCCAATGTGGCTGACGAATCTGTTCCACTACCGGTTACTACGTGATAGCTGTTGTCGGAATTGTTCGGGTCGTCGAGCAACCTTCGTGGAAAGGGGATACAGACATCATCGCCGTTCAGATCGCCGCTCAGGATGGTCTCGTAAACCGCTATGTTTCGGGCATCAGGGTCCGGCTGGCCGAAGCCTGCGTACCCACCCATAACAGCCACGCCGTTGACGAGTTGGAATGTGGCTTCGCGGTCCCCCGAAGGCTTGTCCGGTTTGTATACACCTTGTGCCACACGCACTTGCTTGACTTCAGGAATTGCTGCCGCAACTTCCAGCGCATGCCGCAGATCATTGAAGGCGTGCTCCCAGCTGATGCCGTCGTTGTTACCTGGAGCATCAGCGTCGACATACAGAACGGTCGGCGCAGCACTATCCCGTTCGGTTGCGGTAACGCCTGCAGGGACGATCCCAGGAGCACTCACGATAATCAGAGCCGACCCATGCATGTAGTCCGTGTCTTTGGACGCTGCGAGTGTGACGGTCTGGGGCTTTGAGTAGTTGGACGAGTCGAAGGTCAGCATGGTCTTTGATTCTACCGTGATGTCGGGATCGCCCGATTCGGCCCTCACCATTACCTTAACAGGCCCTCCTGGGTCCATTGCCAGTGACACCGCAAATGTTGCCGTCCGGGTCTCCGGAACCCGGACCGACTCGCTGCTTAGCAGAAAGGCCTGCGTAGGTCCTTCATACGCCCCCATATCGACAAT
>CP070675.1:1017583-1023247 GCA_020352215.1 Phycisphaerales bacterium | reverse complement strand
CACAGATTACGTTCGGTCCAAGCAGATAGCAAAGAGCCTGAAATTCTCCGTGGGGTATCTGCAGAAAGTCGTGCAGACTCTCAGCAGGCACGGCATATTGGAATGTAAGCGCGGAAGAATCGGTGGTGTGAAGATGAGAGCCAGAGTCGTGACCCTACTTGACGTGTGGGAGGCAACGTGTGGCGGGCTTGATTTCACCGACCCACCGATAGCCGCGATGGTCAAGCCACTGAAGGCTTTCAAGGATTCGATGAAGAAGGTCGTAATTTACCGAAGAGGTAAGTAGCCGGACCGCGATACTGGGGAGACTGCGGGAGTAACCATCCGGCGTGGCACGGAGGGTCCATCGGTTCAGACTGTTGAGCGGTTCTGCGGGTGTTGCGTGTGCGTAACACGCGTGCGCCGCTTGCTTCTTGGGCTTCCATTCCTGCTGTAGCTGCGCCAAAGAGAACCGCATTCAACATCTGCCCAACAAGTCCGAGAACGCGGCCCAATCGGTTCAGACTGACAAGAGCCTCCTCTGACCACCATCTTTCTTTGGCCCGCCCAGATAGCTCCAAAACTGATAACAAATTGTTTATAGGGCTACCTAAAAGACGCTGCCTTCGCCGCCGTTTGTGCCTAAAGCCGGCCCTGTTGGGAGCCGAACCTAATTGCGGTGACTACCGGAGGTTCTTATTTGAGCAACGGAGACTAATGGACCATAAACAACGACAACGCAGACTCAGACTGCTTATCAAGAGACTCAACGGAGATCGTAAAAAGCAGGCGAAGAAAATAGACATACTGTGCAACGACCTGATCGCAGCACAGCGTGATTTTATCGAGAGACTACAACCAATCAGTTTCGCCGCTTGTTTCTACGAGTCAATCATAGGAATGACAGACCTCGACAAGCTGCTGTCGGCTGCCAGCAGACTTATCAAGGATGAAATCGGCAACGCTAATGTCACTTTCTTTCTGCGCAATGCAGAGAGCTTCGAATTGTATATGTTTCAGAGTGACAAGCTAATAACCACCGAAAACAGTCGGCTCGAAGACTGCTTTAGCACAGAGCTTGTTGAAAGTATCTGCAAGTCAAATCGGCCTTGCACGCTCGATGACATGTTCGCGATGGGTCTACAGGGCAACCTGATCAGGCTTAAGAATATCTCAGGCACGACTATTCCGCTCGGCGAATTCGGTTGCTCATCGGGCTTTATCCTGATTTGGCGCTCGGCACAGGATCCGTTGGCGGCCGAGGGGTTGAAGAAAATCTCTGCTGTGGCGCCCGGTTTGTCCCGTGCGATAGAGGCGAGTCGAGTCCTCGCATGCTCAGGCGACCAAACCGGTCGCTGCGACGCAATCCCGGATTGAATGAGTCCGATCAGAGATTTCCCAGGGCAGTTTGCAAGGAGCTGTACTGGCAGAACAAATCGGGCTTTTGGGCGGTTTTTCGGGCCAGTGGCTTCCTTTGCGGCTATCCCTGTGACTATCGAGCGTTCCTGCGGGAATAATTTGCTTGCACTCATTGTAGCTATTACGCATAATCAATGGCGACCTTTAACCGGCCGACCACGTGTTGGCACTTTGTAGCGCTGTAAATTAGGCCCGGGGACGGAAGCCAAGGCTCAAGTCGCTTATCCCACGGATGGCTTAAGACCTAAATCCAGGAGGTAAAATAGAGATGAACGAAAATCAAGGCAGGCAAAGTAGCATGGTGGAGACGACCGATTGCCTCGAAGCAGTTGGTGTTCTGAGGAGGTGGAAGAATCTCATGTTCACAATTATTCTACTGTGTCTGCTATTGCTGCAGGCGTCTTTTTGGCTTGTGAATGTTGGCTATGTGCGAGTCGATGAGGCGTCGCCGGGCGATTCAGCAGCGGTCACAACCGGCGATGCAGATGCGGCTGCGGAAACCACGACCTCGGACGAAACCCAGGGGGAGGCGCCAACATCAGGGCCGGGATTACTGCCTGGTTTGCCCAACGGCCTAACATTTGACTTGTTGGCTCGGATCGTACAGTTCGTGAACGGGTTGCTCATCCTGGCGGTGATGCTCTACAGTCTAACCCTTCTGATCAGCCTGATGGCATCGCTGATTGGCAGACTCGGTGGTATCAGTCACGTCTGCCGAGCGTTCTTTCTGTCGCTGATAATGGTTGTGTTGATTGTACCCTGGCAGAAGCTGTCGGGCTTCGCTATCGTGGGAGTGACGTACACACCTGACGAGCTGTTGAGGTGCGTTACCTCCAAGAGCGACGACGTATTTGGCATCGGCCTTTACTACCTGCGCTTCTGTGGCTATTGGTTATTTGTGCTGTTGTTGCTCTTCATGTCACAGCTGCGCACCGCCCGCTGGACGAATTCCATCCTGCGTCGGTTGGAGATCATATAAAACGCTGGCCAAGGCCAGGATCGGTTTTATCGGCACCGGGATTATGGGCGGGCCGATGGCGCACAACCTGCTCGAAGCAGGCTATCTGCTGATGGTCCACAATCGCACGAAAGCAAAAGCCTCTACACTTCTTGATGAAGGTGCGGCTTGGGCTCCGAACCCCGCGCAGGTCGCGCTCGACAGTGATGTTGCCATAACCTGTGTCACCGACACGCCCGATGCAAGACGCGTGCTCGGTCTTTTTCAGTTCGATCTTTTGATCAAGACAGGCTGGCCTCAAAACACTTCCTTCGTCTGTTGGGTCTCTTGATGTTCGCTCTCTTCTGGTTGCCTGTACTCTCGGTGCAACAGTTCTTCCAGGAGCCTTCGCAACTCGCCCATCTCTTGGCGTAGCTCGCCCACCTGCCCTCGAAGCTGCTGCACCTCGTGCTCCAAGCCGCCTTGTTCGCGCGGCCGATCACGCTCGGCGCCGTGAAGCTCTTGCTCGATTGCACGCATCTGTTCGAGGAAGTGATCCAGTTCCGCGCGGAGTTGCCGTGCTTCGTCGCCCTGCTCATCTCCTTGCTCGGCCAGCTTTCGAAGCACGAGTTCCGTCTCGCGTGCTTGCTCGGCAAGCTCCTTGCGACGCGCCATTCTCTCGTCCATTTGCACCTCTCCCTCACGTCGCCTCGCAGGTTCCAACTCCGCCCTCTCTTGCTCGATATCATGTATCTGACGTTCTACCGCCTCAATGTTCTCGTGGATGTCGCGTAACTGTCTCTGAAGCTCTTTAGCCCCATCGTCTTGCTCGTCCAACGCGTCGAGCAAAGGCTCAATGTGGCTTGCCCGCGCCCGCAATTCTTCCCGCTTGCGCATCAGTTCACGTAGATGCCCATCCATCAGGCGCTGCCTGCGATTCTCAAGCTCCCGGCGCCCAGGCTCGGGACGCGGGTCGCGGCGCACGCGTTGTTCACGCTCAAACCTGCGAAATTCGCGCTCTGTGCCCTCAATCTCTGCTCGGATCTCGTGCAACCGGCCGCGGAGCTCCTCGGCCTCTTCGCTTCGGGCTCGCCCTTGTTGCTCCAGTCGGCGAAGCCCGGCTTCCACCTCGCGCGCCTCGTCCTCGAGCCGAGCGCGGTGTCGCATTAGATCTTGTGCCCGTGCCGCAGCTTCATCGCGTTCTCTAGGCTCGCGCCGCTGCGCCCGGCGCCCGGCACGTTCGGCCCATTCGAGTTCATGGAGTTCCCTGTCCACCTCTCGCAACTGTTCGTAGATCTCACGTAGTTGCGGCAGCATGATCATCGCCTCTGCGCCCCGACTCATCATCGCGATGCTCTGCTCGGTGTTGCGGGCCTGCTCCTGCAGTTCTTCCCGGTGTCGCATCAGTTCACGTGCTCGCGTTTCAACATCGACATCACCAAGTGCAAGATACGACCGTGCCCGAGAGGGCGGGTCATTTTCGAGTCTGTGAAGCTCTTGTTCAACCGCGCGTATCTGCTCGTGAATCTCGCCCAATTCCGCCCGGATCCTGTGGGTCTCGGGATTCTCGGCATCTCTCATCTTTTCAAGCTCGCGTTCAGTGTCATGGGCTTGCTCCTTGAGCTCTTGCAGATGTCGCATTAGCTCATGCGCCCGCTCCTCAGCTTCGGGCCCACGTCCACCTTCCCGCACCGGCCACTCGCGAGCCATGGGCCGATCATGATCGAATCCGCGGAGTTCTCGTCGGACTGTCTGCACATGGTCACGTAGCGCCTCAAGCTCGGAGCGAAGCGCTCGGGCTCCGTCAGCGTCGTTATTGCCGATCTCTTCAAGTTCCAGTTCAGTTTCATGCACGAGCCTCTCGAGCTCCCGTAACTCCTGGGCAAGGACGCCTCTGCGCTCCGCAAGCTCGCGAGCTTCGGGGCTAGCCTCGAAGTTCCTTGCCATCACCGGGATCTCGCCCACGATTTCCGCCGCCTCAATCTCCTCGCGCTCTCGCGCTTCCTGATCCGCAAGCAATTCTTCCCGCTCTCGGACCTCCGCGGGTCGCTCCTGGGCGAACGCCACGGTAACGGCGGCACACATCGCTACGACACTAGCGACCAACGCCCATCGCATGCCGATTCGCGGATTGCCGCATCCCTCTTTGACGATCCGACGAATCCGCGTCTGCAACCCTTTTTCCTTGCCGACCACGGTGGGCAGGAACGCCAATTGACCCTCCGGGGACAGATCAAGCAGCGAGTCAGCGTAATCCGTGCCGGCCTGTCCGCAGGCCACGACCCAATCATCACACGCTTGCTCGCTTAGGCTCATCAGCCTGCGCTTGGCCCACCATGCCAGCAAGTGCCACGGAACGATACATACCATAAGTTCGGCAAGCAAGCCGCTCACATGGTCCAGCCGCTTCCAATGCGCCAGCTCATGACAGAACAACCCGATCCAATCCACGTTCTCACCGAGGCGATCAGGCTCATCTTGTACCAGCAACACGGGGCTACTTGCCCAGCACCAAATTACTGGACTGCGAACCTTGTCGCTGTGACGGATTTGCACATCTCGGCCAACCGCGAGGCGCTGCGTTGCGGAGAGGACCGCCTGCAGTATTCTCGCCGACTCCACCGGTTGCGCTCGGCGCAACAGGCGAACTCCCCGGACGAACGTCAATAGTAAGCGCCCGAGCAAGACCGCACTTGCCACAATCCAAGCGCCCGCCAGCAGCCGGCCCCAAGGCAGTCGTGGATTTGTTGACTCCGCCGCCACTGGTCGTGAATACTGTTCTGCGACCGCGGGTTGAGCTATGGGTCGGTGCAAATACTCATCTGTCACGCCGGTGGTTTCCGTCAGCGACATGTTCTGTTTGAAGGTCACAAGCCCAAGCGTTTCGTACTCTCCCCGTGCAGGCGACGGTTGGACCTCGTGAGAGACTCTTGGTGAGTCGGCAGTGAATATCCCTAATTCATAGTGCCTCACCAATAGACTCAATGCCGGTACTACTACCGCCGCGAGCATTCCTAGCACCAACACTTGATGCGCCCTTGCAGCGCGACGCCTCAGCAAGAGACTTCCGACTAAGCCGACCGCAATAAAGATCGTGCTCTGCAAGGCCAGGACTGTCCAGAATGTATTCTCAGAGAATAGTCCACCTATCATTTCTTCTCCTTTCGTTTTTCGTCAATCATTGTCCTCAGTTTCCGCAGTTCGTTGTCTTTCAGGTTACTTTCCCTTATAAGGTGCTGGAACATCAGGACGGCATCCCCGTCGAATACTCGTTTGACGAACTTCAGCACCGATCCGGCCCCCGCCTGCTCGCGGCTTCGCGTCGGCAG
>CP070675.1:1011765-1017483 GCA_020352215.1 Phycisphaerales bacterium | reverse complement strand
CCTGCACCGGCCCGCACGCGCACTCGTGCAGGTTCCTCCCGGCTCATCCCCTCCGCGAGCAACTCGTCAATAATCTCCATTGACCTTTCCATGGAGTAGAGCAGTTCGACAGCCTGCGCGGCATTGTTAAAGAGGATATTCGCCGCGGCCGTGCCGCTATCCAGACCCAATTTCTTGTTGGCCTCTTTTGCCCGGCCGGAAAGCTTGTGTCCATTCAGTACGATTCTTGCCAAGGCCCCCACCGCAAAGGGTTTGTCGTTGAACCGGCTATGCTTTGCGTGAGAATGTGCAACAACCCGTTCGTTGCATATGTCCTTGTACGCCTTGATATCTCTAACCTCGCCGGTCGACAGGATTATCATGTCTCCGAACAGGCTGTAGCCTGCCTCCTCGCTGGACAGCGCGGCATAGACGGCAGGCGAACTGCAAAAATCGGGTATTTGCAGGCCGGCCACAATATCAACAGTGGCCAGAGCCTGCTCCAGTTGCCTTTTGAGCTGCTCCTTCAAATCCAGCAGCGTCTCTTGCGTGGGCAACTTGCCGAAACCACCGACAACCGCATTTACAGGGTGGATAGCCCGGCCCCCTATCGCCTCCTGAATCGTGTTGCCCAACTTCTTCAACTCCAGGCCCATCTTTACCACCTGCGCATTATCGCCGGCCAGGGCAATCGCGCTCGGATAGCCCAGGAAATCCGGGACGGCCAGACAAAACAGGTGCAAAGGGTGGCTTTCAATGTTGCCCCCGTGCACCAGAAGCTCGCGTAACAAGCGAGTCTGAGAGCTCACCATAACACCGAACGCATCCTCAACCGCGGCCAATGAAGCCACCGTATGGGCGCCGGAACATATTGCGCATATCCGCATAAGGATCGGCGCGACCTCCTCATAGGCTCTACCGACCACCAGCGACTCGAAGAATCGAGGGCCTTCGAAGATGTCCATGTTCACGTCGGCGACTTTACCGTCTTTGATTCTTACGGTTATACCTGCGTGCCCCTCGACACGAGAGATGTGATCGATGACCATTGACTTAGGCATTCGCACCTTCCTTAAGAAAGTCGATTTTGAGAGACTCAGCCGGAGCGGCAAAAGTCCACAGCCGGTTTTGAATATCAAGCCAGGTAAATCCCTTCTCCTGAAGCACCTGCACCTCAGAGGCGATGTTTGCGTCCTGGACCGGGCCCCGACATCCAATACACGGCCGGCCGTACCCGGGGCATCGGGCTTTGCAGCCGGCCTCGGTGATTGGTCCCAGGCAGAGCCAGCCCTGCTCGACCAGCAGGCAGGGGTACTCCGCCATCTTGCAGTCCGTGCAAACAGCGTACGTGGGCAGCTGGGGCAAGTCGCCGTGCAGCAAAGAAGCCACCCCCTGTAATAGTTGTTCCTTTTCTACGGGGCAGCCCGGTATAGCAAGGTCCACTTTGACAAAACTGCTCAGCGGTCGAGGCGAAACGCACTGGAAGGTATTGCCTTCCGGCCCGTATACGCTCATTCTGAGCTCTTCGGGCCGCATTTCATTCTTCATGGCAGGCAAGCCGCCCCAGACGGCACAGGTGCCAATGGCGACGAGTAATTCGGCCCGCTCCCTCAGCCAGCGCAACACCCGCTCATCTTCCGGTTGCACCACGGTCCCCTCAACGAAGACGATGTCCAAGGGACAGTCCTCGTCGCCTCCCGACGCCGCCATGGAGAAGGATTTGATGTCCAGTGCTCCGGCGATCTCAAGAAGCTCATCCTCGCAGTTGATGATAACCAACTGGTCTCCTGCACAGCCGGTCAATCCATATGTGCCTACTTTTGGTTTAGCCATTGTTTGACGTCCTCAAATCATCTCTTGCAGATTTATGGCATCCCAGTACGTAAATATCGGCCCGTCCAGACACGTGTACTTGTACCCAATCATGCAATGCCCGCACTTGCCCACGCCGCACTGCATGTTCCTCTCCAAAGACATCAGCATCCGATCCTTGGAGAAGCCTCTTTCAAGGAGCTCGTTAAGAACGAACCTGAACATTACGTCAGGGCCGCAAACAGCTGCGTATGTGCTGTTGGGATCGAGCTCAACATGATCGAATAGCATGGTGACAACGCCCTTGTGAGCCTTCCATATTCCGGAATCATCTCTATCTACGGTCAAGAGACACTGGACGTCCGTCCGGTCTATAAGGTTCAGAAGCTCGTACTTAAAAAGCATCTCATCTGGGTTTCTGCCTCCATACATTAGAATAACATCTTTGAACTTCGAGCGATTATCCAGCGCGTACCACAGAAGAGACCTCAGAGGTGCCATGCCCAGACCGCCCGCCACCAACAGCAGGTTGTTCTGCTGGAGCCTCTCGACGGGAAAGCCATTCCCGTAAGGACCTCTGATACCCACGAGAGCATTCGGGGGTAGTGCGAACAGTGCCTTGGTGACGTGGCCGATTCGTCTGACGCAAAGCTCAATCACGCCTGGATGGGTGGGAGCAGACGATATGGAGAACGGAGCTTCGCCGGTGCCAATTACGCTGAGCATCACGAACTGGCCCGGCCGGTACGCAAAACCCCTGGCCATATCTTCGTCCTCAAACCTTATCTGGAACAATTGGTGATCCTGTATCTGCGGCAGCGTTCTGATGATTCTCGCCGGATGAGGCAGATACGGATTGTTGTGCGTAGCATGGCTTTGGTGATCACACACGAATCTCACTCCTTAGCTCTTTGATTACTTCGACGATGTCAATCCCCACGAGGCAGTAGACCTTGCAGCGCCCACACCCCACACAACTTGGTCTTCCATGCTGGCTCACAAAGCCTCTCTGCTTGTGAAAATACCTGTTCTTTATCCTTGAGTCGCGATCTGGCCTGAAATTATGCCCCCCGGCCACAAGAGCGTAGTCCTTGAACAGGCAGGAATCCCACCTCCTTTGTCGCCGCCCGCTGCCGCCGGCCAGGTCAAGTTCATCGAAAACGGCGTAGCAATAACATGTGGGGCAAACCATTGAGCAGGTACCGCAGCTCAGGCATTTGTCTCCGACTCTGCGCCATACTTCGCTGTCGTACTCCAAATCCATAATCTCAGGCAGTTCCTGGAGCTGAACCTCGGTCTGGAAGCTCTCTCTTCTCTGGGTGGACCTTCTCTTATATGCCTGGCGGTCTTGTTCCTGAACCTCTCGGAGCAGTGAATCAGCCGCTCTGATCATATCGTCTCCCAGACTCGTACCTACACGGACAAGATAAGACGCGCCGATATCAGAGAGAAACAGGTCGAAGCCGGTATCAACGAAGTCGGTCCCGGTGGACCGACAGAAACAGAACTCATCGGGGATGCAATCCATGCCGACAATGGCTGCCTTGTTTCTTCGGGCGGAGTAGTAGCCGTCCACGTATTTGCCACCAAAAACCAAATCAAGTATCTTCAAGCCGTGAATATCGCAGGGATGAACACCGAAGATGACACGCTTTGCATCAGTCTCCTCGACGGTTGTCTCATAACCGGTCGCCGCGCAGAAGTTGAACATGACATCCACCGGTTTGAAGACGTACTTCTTAAGTGGAAGGATGGTTCTTGTGTAATTGAGCTCTATGTCCGACAGGTCGTTCACGCGCCCGAACGCATAGCTCTTCTCACTTACTTTGACGGGGACATGGAGTTCCCCGAAAGGGCACAAATGACCGATGAATTCGGGAAGGCTTTCTTTAGGTAGTATTACCATCTTCACTGTTTCACCTCTGTCTTTGGCAGAAAGACGCTGAACGTGCTGCCTTTGTCGACCTCGCTGGCCACTCTGATAAACCCGTTGTGCCCCTCGATGATCCGTTGTGCTATCGGCAATCCCAGGCCTGTACCGCTAATGCCTCGAGTCTCCTTACTCTTTACCCTGAAAAACTCGTCGAAGATAAAAGGTATATCGTCCTCGGAAATTCCTACTCCCGTATCAGAGACCTCCACTACCAAATCATGGGCTTCCTCTCCCACGCTTACTATCACCATCCCCCCTTCACGATTGTACTTTATCCCATTGTTAATCAGGTTCGCGAATGCCTGTTTCAAACTGTTCGGATCACCTTCAACGACTGGAAGTTCATCACGAGAATTCATCTCGAGGGTAACTCTCTTCGCTTCCGCGGACGGTTTAAGCAGTCGTAAAGTGTCGGAAAGAATAGGAGCCAAGGCTATTGCTTCGAATCTCCCCGCAAAGTTTCCCGCTTCGATGCGGGAGATCTCGAGCCAATCGTCAATGATCTGTATGAGATTGTCTACGTAACTGCCGGCTTTTTCTATCATCTGCTTCTGTTTGCTGACCACCTCACCGGCATACCCACCCAGAATTACACCAAAGTACTGCTTGACAGAGGTAAGGGGCGACCTCAGTTGGTGAGAGACGAGGGTGACGAAGTTCCTTTTCATTATCTCCTTTTCTTGCTGCAATTGTTCCCGCTCGATAGAAAGTCTTCTTCTCTCCAAAGCCCTTCTGATGACAATCCTCAGATGGTCGGGCGTAAATGGCTTCGGGAGGAAGTCATAGGCATTCCGTTTCATCGCTTCCACCGCAGATTCGATCGTTGCATAGCCGGTGATGACTATGGAGACTATATGCGCATCAATATCCCGGATTCTCTCCAACAGCTCCATGCCGCCCATCCCGGGCATTTTCAGATCAGCCAGAACCACATCAGGTTCTTTCTGCCTTGCTTTCTGCAAGCCAGTCTCCGCATCCTCCGCCGTTTCGGTCTTGTATCCGTCCCTGCTGAGCGCTTGACAGCAGGCGTCCCGCATAGCCCGTTCATCGTCGATAACCAGAACGGTTGCCTGCTCCTGCATCTTGCGTAGCTTGTTTGTCGTCGTGGCAGTAGTCCGCATCTGTTTCTTCTACGCTTTCAAAAGCTCCTCCACCCGCTCCAGAAGATTCTCCGGAGAGACCGGTTTTTCCATGAAGTCGTCGGCCTGGAAGTACTCGCCGTCCGTTTTCGGAGAGAACCTCATGCCGACTTCCTTGTTGATTGCCGAGACCGCCAGTACGGGAATCTCACTTAAGTCTGGATCGCGTTTTAACTCACGGCAGAGATCGAAACCATCACTCAGTCTTTCCATCATAATGTCCAGAACAATTAGGTCGGGTCTAAATCTCTCGATCTTCTGTGTTGCCTCGCTCTTGTTGTAAGCCGCTTCCACCCGATAGCCCCTGCTTTCAAGGACGGGCGTCATTGCGGTTATGAAACTCGGGTCATCGTCGATAACCAAGACCTTCTTTAGTTTGCTCATTTCTTTCACCTTTTCAGTCTCTCGAGCCTCTTGAACACATCGCGAACTGCTTCTCTTAGCTCTTCTGTGTCGAAAGACTTTATGTAGTAGTAGAATATGTCCTGCTGTCGCACGTTCGCTTCCAATTCGAGAGTATTCTCAGATGCGGTCATGATTATCTGGATCGCCGGGTCGATCGTCTTGAGAACCGGAACGGCTTCGTAGCCCTTCATGTCCGGCAGGTTGACATCCATAATCACACAGTCATATTTCGCATCGTGTATCATCTCCGCTGCCTGACCGACGCTGCCAGCTGCATCTATCCCCAGGCATTCCTCAGCAAGAAGAGCCGAGACCTCACGGACCGCCCTGCAATCTGCGTCCACAACCAAGATTTGTCTGCGCCCAACATCCATATCCAGCCACCGCTGACAATTCTTAGAAGAACAATTCGACGAGAGCCCTTCTTAATGGATTCGCATAGTCTTCGGG
>CP070675.1:1005898-1011665 GCA_020352215.1 Phycisphaerales bacterium | reverse complement strand
AAGGCGGCCCCCCGGCCAGCGGTGTCATCGACCCCAAGGAGTCCGTTGTGCACAAGTTTGCAGGACGAGGGTGGGCAACATGGAGCATCTATAGTTACTCTGAACCAAGAGAGCAAAGGGTGCGTATTGCCTGGGATTCGTTTGCCTACCCCACGGCGCTTGATTCAACTACCTTTGGCTACCGCTGGAACGACGAACTGGTGACGAAAAAAGACACAAAGGACGGGCCATTAGTGACGCTGCCCGAATACTATCGCCTGGAAAAAGACGGCAAAAAGTCCCGGTGGGTGGTGGTACAGCCGAAAGACGTTCCGGCTGAAACAGAACTGGCCGAGGTCAGTTTCAGTCCACCGGCCGGAAGACCCTCCGAGCCTTACGTTACTCCCGACGATCCGGACAGTTGCTGGAAAAAACCCGGTCCCGTGGCGGGCCCCTTCCAGGCCCATCCGGGAGATGGCAGCGTAGTGACATACTACTGGTATCGATTCGCCGACCAGCCTGCGTTACTCAACGCTGATCTAACGGATAAAGAGCGGGAGAGCCTGCAGAAGCGCGTGGAAAGACTCCATCGAAACTGGAAAAAGGACCGCGACTACCTGGCGCCACCGGCGATTGGAAAACTGGCGGATATTGACCCGGCCTTGATTGTAACCCCGCCGCCGGGCTTGGAAGTGGGGTATGTACCCATCGCCACACGACAAGCAGCGGAAGAATAGATTAGCCTCGGCTGAGTGCGGTTGAAAGGAGATATGAAAACAGCATGCGAGTGAACCGCCAAAAGGCGGGCTGGAATTCCATGCTGTCGTCGTAGCGGGTCGCAACCTAAAGGGGTCAGGCCGTAATTGTTAACGTTGCAACATGTAACATTACAGTGACATGTGCTATCGGGATTGGGAAGCCCGAACCTCCGACCTCCGGGTTACGGGCCCGGCAAGTTAGGTTTTTGTAAAGTTCTTTAGATCAAGGATTTACGGTCCTCTCTGTCGCACAAGGACTTGACGAAATCGTCATGTTGACCATGATGGTCACAGATTTTGCTACTTTTTGTTACGGTGGCATGACCTGTCAAGTGGAAGTGCGACGAGCAATCCGCTCTTCCGGTGCTCTTCGAGAGCCCGTTCTGGCCGGATGAATTCATGCACCCTACGGGGACTATTTCCCCTTGCACCAAAACCCTCTAAGTGGTATATTCACGCCTGTCGGTGGAAATCAAATTTCCTTTCAGTCAGAGTACTGCAGCAGACGCAGGCTGAACGCTAGGAGGCTTGATACGAAAGGGGAAACGATGCCTTACGATTCACGGTTCATTCCGAACAATACCGTACAACTGCCGGATCTGAGTGAACGAATTCGACAGACGGCATTCAAGAACGGCACACCGATAGAACACACCCGGTTCTCGATCATATTCAGCGCGGAGCGAGGCTGCGCGGTCGTCACCGCTCACAACATCGATGGAGCCAACATCATTCCTGAGGGCGTTATCCCCAGGCGTGATCGGTTCCGATTCGATCCGGATGTGCCCAACAATCTCCAGGTCGACAACGATCGAGGGTACCGGAACAACCCGTGGGACCGGGGACATCTGGTCAGGCGCCGCGCACTTCACTGGGGTGACCAGGGAGTCTGCGAGGAAGCGGACAGTCAGAGCTACTACTGGACAAATATTGCCCCACAACACGAGACCCTTCATGACGCGGCATGGGGTCATATCGAGGATTGGATGCTGGAGCTCACGGACGAGACCGACCAACGAGCCTGCGTCTTCACGGGGCCAGTACTCACCCCCCATGATCCGGAGAGAACGAACTCCGAAGGAGAAGCGCCAACCCGCATCCCTGGCGGATTCTGGAAGGTCATCGTTATAAGGCATGACTCGAACCTGAGGTCAGCTGGATTTCTGGTCTGGCAACGGGACTTTGACAGGGACATCCCGGTCAATTTCGATCCAGTGCTGGAGCAGGTCCGCATTACCACCATTGAGTACCTGACAGGCCTCTCCTTCGCATCGATCCGGAGTACCGATCCACTTCGATTCGTCGCCGGTGCCGATCGCGACGGGCACGTCACCCGCGAGCTGGAAGCAAGCACACGGGATCGAGGATCTGACCGACGAGTGGCGTTGTCCCCTGCTGAATCGAGACGGTCCGCAGTTGTTTACTCCGCAAGGGATATCATCGTTTAGCAAAGGAGGATTCCGATGTACACAGAGAAAGTCGGGCCACTGCGCAGAATTCACCTCGCAGGACAGAGTCAGGTCATCGTCAAGCTGAAGACATCCAGACCGGCCAGACGAGTGCTACACGCGGCGGCCACGGAAGGCAGACGTCCCGCGAAAAAGGGGATGCTCGAGCGATGGCTGGACAGCAAGAAAGTGGCCGCGTTGGAGCCTATCTTCGGCGAGGCTCCACGCCGCGGCGTAGAGACGTTCCGGCGCATGGCCGTGGCCGCCGAAACGGAGGTCGAAAGCGCGCTTGCCGGCCTGAACGTCCTCTCGATGTCATCCCAGAAGGATGCACAGAAAGCGCGAGAACAGATTACCCGTGATCCCCTAGTGGAGTACGCCTACGTCCCTCCTGAAAAGTATGTGCTACTGCCAGCCAGAGGTGCTCGGTCCCAGGATCCCATGGTGAACCGTCAATGGGGTCTTCGGGCGATTCAGTTGTTTCAGGCCGAACAGATGGCTAGCTTTCCGGACGCCCGTCGTGTCGTGATCGCGATTATCGATAGCGGGATAGACCCCAACCATCCCGATCTACAGGGAATTCTGCTCGAGGAGAGATCATTCACCAGCGGAGCGAAGAAGGACACCAGCGGGCATGGGACGCATGTTGCCGGGATCATCGCAGCCGTTCGAAACAACCGTATCGGAATTCGGGGAGTCTGCTCATCGCAGAAGATCATGTCGCTCAAAGCGCTCGATCCGTATTCGGCGACAGGATACTACCGCGCGATCCGTCACGCGACGGACGATGGCGCTCAGGTCCTCAACCTGAGCCTCGGAGGAGGATACGATCCCACCGAAGAGACGCTGATCAAGCGCGCGATGAGCAAGGGATTGGTCGTGGTGGCGGCCATGGGCAACGAGAAGCAGCAGGGGAATCCCAAGAGTTACCCCGGATCGATCGGCGGCGTCATCGCGGTGGGTGCTTCGACGGAGACGGACGGAATCGCCTCTTTTAGCAACACAGGATCTCACATCGACCTCGTAGCTCCCGGGGTGAATGTTCTGAGCACCGTTCCAACGTACCCCACCAGTCTTGCGGACGGAACGGACTACGAGGCATGGCCCGGAACTTCGATGGCAACTCCTCATGTCGCGGCCGCGGCGGGGATTCTCCTCGCGAAGCGTCCCAAGGCTACAGTCCGGCAAGTGCGTCAAGCCCTCGTAAGGGGCGCGGACAAGGTGCCGGGCCAAACTCGATTCAACACCACATTCGGCCATGGTAGACTGAACGTGCGTGAGGCCTTGAGAAAGATCTGAATATTGTTGGAAATGAGACCATGACACAGCCCCGCGTGGTGATGGTTAAGTTCGCGCGCGCATCTTCATGTCCAGAGCAACGGAGTCGGATCTCGACTCTAGTCGGTGACGACCTTCTCACAGCAGAGCAGCTGTTTCCCGGTGAAACGGATCCGCAGCTCGCGACATTGTGGGAAGTTCAACTGAAAGGGGATGCCAGCATCCAGCAGGTCATGGAGAACCTGCATGGAGATAAAGACATCGAATACGCTCACGAGCCGGAGGAGAGAAGAGGCCTCTCTTGATTGTGGACTAACCTCCAAGGCTGGAAAGCCATTCTTTCGGCGAAATCTTCAGGTTCGGCAATTTTGCACCGCCGAATCTGCCGTAGGGTGCAAATATCACCCTGCTCTAAGTACACCTCACCGGCGACTTTGCGCCATAGCCTTACGAAAGCGCTTGCACCGCCCGCCCGATCAGTAGCCCTGCGGGACTATGAAGCAGAGACTATGGATCACCCTGATTACCTGTCTGGCATATTGTATCGATAGGGGACTCTGGAAGGCTATCGACTACCTCAAGGAGCAGGTCAGGGTCTTGCAGGGGCAGCGGGAGAAAAACAAGCGCATTCTGCTGAATAATCACCAGAGGGTTAGACTGGCAGCGAAGGCCAAACGGCTGGCGCGAAGACTTCTGGAGGATACCACGGCCCTGTTCACGCTGGACACCATTCTCGGCTGGTACCGTCGACTCATCGCTCAGAGGTATGACGGCAGCAAGGATTGCAGGAATCCAGGGCGACCGAGAATCTCTCAGGAAATCACGGACCTCCTGATTCAGTTCAAGTAGGAAGACCCACGCCGGGGCTATGCGAGAATCAAGGATTACATCGTCTATCTCTACATATGAGGTTTGCCATAATAGGACTGCGGGCTGTTGTTTGCGGTGCTATAATGACCTGCATATGTTGAAATCAAATCTCCTATCGCTCACGACGCCAGCAACCAAGGGAGAACGACTCATGCTCCACCGCATCACGATCGTAACCATCGCCTCGTTCCTCCTTGTTTCCTTTTCGAGCGAGGCACAGACTCGAAAAAGACAGAAGAAGGCCGCTGTTTCTGAACGAACACTCGCACTGTACGAACCTGGCGAATTCAACGGTGTGAAATACCGCCTCATGAAACCGGTCGACTTCGACGTCACAAAGACGTATCCGCTGATCCTGTCGCTGCACGGCGCCGGCGGCAAAGGCACCGACAACGTCAGGAACCTGCGCAATTGGAACGAATACCTCGCGGACGAATCGGTTCGTCGCAAGCACCCCTGCTTTGTTCTTGCCCCCCAATCTGCCGTCCCCTGGAACGATCCTACCTCGCCGGTTGTCGACTCGCCGGACCTCCGTGCTGAGGCCGTCGCGTCGTGGCCGGCCGCTTGGCGATCGCGCATCGACCGCTACCGACAACGGCTCACCACCCCTCCCAGGGGAAACCTCCACACGGTGCTCAGGCTGATCGACGAAGATCTGTCAAAGCGGTTCAAGATCGACGCCGAACGCATCTACTGTATCGGGCATTCGATGGGCGGTACCGGCACCTTTACCGCCGTTTACCAACACCCTGACCGTTTCGCAGCGGCCATCCCCACAGCCGGCGGTTTCCCACCTTGGCGCGATGCGTCGCGCATCGTAGACGTCCCCATCTGGGCCTTTCACGGCGGTGCCGACAAGGTAGTGCCCACGGATTTCACACGCTACGTCTTCGGCAAGATGAAAGAACTCGGCGGCAACATGAAATACACCGAACTGCGCGGCGTAGCCCACGGTGCGAACGCCATCGCATTCAAGTACGCAGGTGACAACTCCGAAGAAGGCTACATAACTCGATACGCCTCCAACCGGCCTGACAAGACCTCCGACGTTTGGGACTGGCTGTTCAAGCAGAGGCGGTCACGAACGCGGTGATTCGAGCCACGCCATCGGACCACCATTCCGTCTTTCATAGGTGGCGACGTGCATGACGATTAGTAGTTCGACTCGAGGCCAGCACCAATTCTGTTCAGCGTACAGGTTGCCGAGCGGACGTTGCCTCGGGACCACACATCATCCGTCTCCACCGGAGCAGGCCTCCCCCGGTGCGACTTGTCATGCGAGTAATCATGGACTCGGCCATTCGCTCGCCGCCGTCACAGCGAGAGGGGGGTAAACGGACTTGTTGTGTGTGCCTTGAAAGGCATGTTGAATCCTCGGGTGTAAATCCCGACCGGCGATGCTCGTCCCAGCCGGAAGCACTTGGGGCGGATCAG
>CP070675.1:999742-1005798 GCA_020352215.1 Phycisphaerales bacterium | reverse complement strand
CCGTTGCGAACCAGCTCGCACGCCTGGCGGAATTGCGCCTCCGAACGCTGCTGGCTGCCGATCTGAAACACCCGCCCGTACCTGCGGACTGCATCACTCAGAACACGTCCCTCTCGAATGGTAAGAGTGAGCGGCTTCTGCACGAATATGTCTTTGCCCGCCTTGACCGCTGCAACTGCAGGTAGCGTATGCCAATGGTCGGGCGTGCATACAATTACCACATCGATATCGTCTCGCGCGACGAGGTCTCGGTAGTCACCGTGTCCGGCGCAGCCGCCGTAGCTGTCGGCGGCGGCTCCCTTGGCGTAGTGATTCTCAACAAGCTCTTTGGCGTACTCCACCCTCTTCGAATCGACATCGCAAACGGCGACGACCTGAGCCTGCTTGAATCCGAGAACCTCGCGCAAATCGCCCAATCCCATCCGGCCGACTCCCACAAAGCCAACCACTATACGATTGCTCGGTGCGTTCGCCCCAAATGCAGAGCTCGGGACCAACGCCGGTACAAGCATAGCGCCGTACGCCCCCAAGGAGCCTTGCAGGAACTGTCGCCGGCTCAGCCCACGTGCTTTCTTGTTTCGCGTTTTGTTCATATTCTGCTCCAACCTCTCAAATACGCCTTTTGTTCTACAGACGCCAAGGACTGCGCAGCGGCCGGCTCAGCAGACGGTTGGCGTTTTCGTCGTCTATGAATTGCTCGGCCAGCGGATCCCACCTGAGTTTGCGCCCTAACTGGATGGCAATGTGCCCCAACTGACACAGCGAGGTAGTCCTGTGGCCCACCTCCGCATCCGCCAAGGTCCGGCCCCGAGTCTTGACTGCATCGATGAAGTCCCGCTTCTCGTCCTTTAGCGGCAGTCGAATCTCATCCGGCCCGATCGGCTGGCCAAGAACGGACTCCGGATGAGCCTTGATGCTGCGCGTGTTGTAGTCGGCTTCGATCCATCCGTCCGTCCCCTCAAACCGCACGTAAGGCCTGCTGATACTGTATATCAGTGCCACGCCGTTCGCATATCGATACCGCACCTCGAAGCGAAGCAGGACATTCCAGAGCCCGTCCCGCGGGTACTGCCCCGTCGCTTCCACTTCCACAGGCCCGGTACGTTCGGTGCCGTTACCCCACTGCGCGATATCATTCAGGTGTGCGCCCCAGTTGGTGATCATGCCTTCACAGTAGTCTCGAACGCGCATCCAGCCGGGACGGTCGTAGCTGCGGCGCGGATGCACACGATTGACCGTATATGGCGCCAAGGGCGCCGGTCCCAGCCACAAATCGTAGTCCAGTTCCTCCGGCACCGGCATCTCGGGCTGTGGCGGCCCCGCGATGTCACCTGCGGGCACCCCGGTGCGGATCGTGCGCACCTTGCCAATTCTGCCATTTAGCACCAGTTCGCAAGCCCGTTGAAAGCACGAATGAAAGCGAAACTCACTGTCGGTGCGAAACACTCGATTGTATCGGCTCACAGTATCGCTGAGGACTCGCCCCTCGGCAATGCTCAGGGTCAAAGGCTTCTCACAGCAGATATCCTTGCCCGCCTTTGCGGCTTCAATGGCCATCGGGACATGCCAGTGGTCCGGCGTTGAGATCATCACTGCGTCGATATCACGTCGGGCAAGCAGTTCGCGGAAGTCCTTGCAGGCTGAACAGCCTGTGAACGCACCGGCCGGTTTGCCTTCGGAATAATGCTTTTCAACCGCCTCGCGGGCGTTGTCGAGTCGCCAGGCGTCTACATCACACACGGCCACCACCTGTACGTCCGGCGAGTGCAGGAAGGATTTCAGATTGGAGTAGTAGGCCTGACGTCCCATGCCGATCATGCCCACGGTGACTCTGTTGCTCGGGGCTTCGGCGCCGAGCACCGAGGCCGGGACGACCGCCGGCCCAGCCAGGGCGCTGCCCAATACCGCAACCGAGCCGCTCAGAAATTGCCGGCGAGTGAGCAAATCCGCCTTGTCGGCGCCTCTGCTATCCAGATCTACTGCCTGCCTTTCTCCACGAAAACGTCGCTGCCGCCCCCTCCGGCCCAGGCAATCATACCAAGCCCTCAACTCACTGGCAACGTGAATTTGCTTGTCTCAGCCAGATGTTCAGGGTATCCTCGGACTCGAATGAAAGCCACTATTCGTGCGCCCCGGGCGTTCGTAGGCGTGTTTTTCAAACAGAAACCCAAAGTACTGCAGCAAAGGAGGATATGAATGATTGAAGAACAGACCAGAAGGCATTTCCTGACGGCGACGAGTGTAGGGACGGCGGCCTCTCTCGCGTTGGCAAGCCACGGGTTGGGACAGGCTCGAAGAAGGCCCTCCAGCAGGAGACCCGCAAGAAAGGTCGGCTTCAAGCTCGGTCTGGCCTCGTACACGTTGAGGAAGTTCGACCTGGATGAAACGCTGTCGATGACCAAACGTGTTGGACTTAAATACATTTGCTTCAAGAGTTTCCATCTGCCGCTCGACAGCACGCCCGACCATATCCGCCAAGTCGTAGCTAAGGTCAAGGACGCCGGCCTAATTCTATACGGCGGCGGTGTGATCTCCATGAACAGGGAGAACCAGGTGCATCAGGCTTTCGACTATGCCAAGGCCGCGGGAATGAAGGTAATCATAGGTGTTCCTGCCCCTGAGCTTCTGCCGCTTGTCGAGCAGAAGGTTAAGCAATACGATATCAAGGTCGCCATTCACAATCACGGCCCGACAGACAAGCTGTATCCCGTACCGGCGGCTGCCTATGAGAAGATAAAGGGCCTCGACAAGCGAATCGGCCTGTGCAACGACGTCGGACACACGCAAAGAGCCGGCGTTGATCCGTCGGAATCCGCGGAGAAATACGCCGACAGACTCCTGGACGTGCACATGAAGGATGTCTCGGCCGCCGAGGCAAAAGGCCATGGCGTCGAGGTCGGACGCGGCGTAATTGATGTCCCCAGGCTCCTTCGAACACTGGCCAGAATCAAATACGAGGGCATCGTATCGTTTGAATACGAGAAAGACGAGGACGACCCGCTGGCAGGGCTTGCAGAATCGGTCGGATATGTCAAAGGTGTTATGGCTGCTATGCGAGGCCGGGCCTGAGTAACGCAGCAGCAGAAAGGCTGATTTGTTGTGCCATATAACATCCGTATTGTGAGCACTTACCCACCACGCAGGTGTGGAATCGGCACGTTTTCACGTGACCTTGCCACCGCGCTGGAGCATTTGACCGCCGAGATCGGGCACATTAGGGTGGCGGCGATCGACAACGGCAACGGCCCTTACGGCATCCCCGTCGATCTGGTTATCGACCAGTACAATCCGCAGGCGTGGGCCAATACAACCAAACATATCATCACGCGGGCCGGCGAAAGTGCCAATCCCACCGTTGTGATTTTGCAGCACGAGTACGGACTCGACCCGGATGCCCAAGGCAACGACGGCCAGGGCACGAATTTCCTTGAGATGGCAAAGGCCTTCCGCAAACAGGGACTCATCACGCTTGTCTATCTGCACACGGTGCTCCACGAGCCGGACCTTTATCAGAAACAAATGCTGCGGGACCTGGCCGAGCACAGCGACGGACTGATTGTCATGACTGAAAGCGCGATTCACATACTTGAGTCCGATAGCTATGGAATCACCCATGCCAAGGTCACCCACATCGATCACGGCATCAGAATGCAGCATCCGTCTCAGTATGACAGGCTGGCGATAAAAAACGAGTTTGGAATTGCCAACCGTTTGCTTGTCAGTTCACTGGGCCTGCTCTCGCCGGATAAAGGGATTCAATACAGTATTCGCGCCTATGGCAGATTTCTCGTCGAGTCCTGCACCGAAGCTCAGAGAGAAAAAATCGTGTATCTGATCGCGGGCCAGGTTCACCCCGAGTTTGTAAGAGCTGATGATGGCAAGCCGTACCGTGAGTACACTGCATTACTGGAGGATGCCCTGCGTGATGCAAAGGTGAGATGGTGCAGGACCAAAGACCTCCGCACGGTAGATTACGACCGGAACGATGTCATCCTTCTCGACCACTTCTTAGATGAAAACACACTTCTGAGATTCTACGGCGCCTCGAATATCATCGTCCTGCCCTATCTGAATATGCAGCAGATATCGAGCGGCATATTGGCCGATACGATCGGAGCCGGCAGAGTGGCCATAGCAACTAAATTCATGTACGCACTGGAGCTGATTCACTCCAACAAACGCTGCCCACCAGGTCTCATCATAGGAAGATTCTCCAGGGGAATCCTTGTGGATCCGGGCGAGCCCTCAGTCCAGCAGATTGCACAGGCTATTGACTATCTTGTTTTCAACAAGTCAAAACGCCTGATGATGGAAAGGCAGGCCCACCAGAGAGGATACCAGATGAGATGGGACAACAGCGCCTGGGCATTGCTGCAGTACATCGACTTCGTCAGAGAGGAAAAGGAGATTGTCACCGGCAGAGGAATAAAATTCACCCGCGAAAAACCTTCGTCTCTACAAATAGAAAAGCGCCGACACGCCTGAAACATCGCCGCCGCAGCTAACATGCAGATCCACGCCGCATATCTACGGCACGTCGAGACAGTCTGCGGGTATTCCCGGCCCGTGCGGTGGCTCTCTGACCAGCCAGTTCGCTATCAGTATCCTGAGATCAGACGGACTAACCCGATAGTAGCCGGTCTTGGCACTGCCCCCCTTGTCGTGGGCGAAGTCTGCACAGATGCCATTGGGGATAGACCCTATCCCCGTTCCATGTGAGGGCTCCTTCACCAGCCACCCAGCGATGACAACGTTCAAGTCAGCAGGCCCAACGTAGTAGTATCCTGTCTTCGCGCTGCCACTCATCAGGCCGTCGGCGTCACCGTGACACTGCCTCGGATAGCACCAGCAGTTCGGCATATCTGCATCAACCCACTCGCCGAAATCCCGGTGCCATCTCGGCATACACCGCTCGCCAATGGCAAAAAGTATTTGCACCTGCTGTGGGCTGTTCATAGCATTTGGATCGGAGACTTGCAGCGTACACCTATGCACCCCGCCGTCAAGTCCCGCCGAGTCAGCCGTGACTGTCACGTGACTGCTCTCAGAAGAGGCGCTTCCTGAGGCTGGGTGAACTGTGATCCAACCACACTCGTGATGGATCTGCCAGTCCAGCGTTCCCAGGCCGGAGTTTTCAATCGTCAACGTTCGTGGGTGAAGCTGCGAGCCCGGCGCATCAGCGACGAAGACTAACCTCTCCGGCGCGCTGATCGCAGGTCCCCGAACATAGAGGCGAACCAGCACAGAGACGGGACTGTTGAGAGCATTGGCATCGGAGATTGTCACACTGCAGCCGTGGTATCCTCGCTCGAGATTCTCAGGATCCACCGTGACAGTAACGCGGTTGACATCGCCGGAGGAAACGCCAGCAGTCGGACTTACAGTCATCCAGTTACAGTCATGAGCGATGCTCCAATTCAGCGTATCGGTGCCGATGTTCTGGACCCTGAGAGTCTTCGATTGGATTCTGGGCGCACCTTTGTCGGCGGTGAAAGTCAGGTCGGGCCCCGCATCTACGACGGAGCCAGCCATCGTGAGTGAGACACTCACCGTCTCGGGGCCCACCCGACCGTCTTGGTCCAAGATATAGACCGTGCACTGGTACTCGCCCCGATCCATTCCAGCCGTCTCGACGCCAAACCTCACAGAGCCATCATCATTCGGCTCTATCGAACCGCTGCTTGGAGAGACTGTGAGCCAATCGCAGTCGTACTCGACCTGCCAGTTCAGGGGCTCATCCGTCCTGTTATCAAGCTGCACTACCCGGTCGCGCAGGCTCACGTCACCGGGGACAGCTCGGAAATACAACCCTGTCGGCCAAGTGCTCAAGCCACGTTCACGGACAATCATCGTAACAGGCAGACTCTGGGGACTGTTGAGGGCATTGCTATCGGATATTTCTACGACACAATCATACTTGCCTGTCGGCAAGCCCCTTGGATCGACGGTAACGAATGTATGCTCGCTCTCTTCTGTGCGGCCGCTGTCGGGCGAGACCTGGAGCCAGTCGCACTGCTCTGTGGCCCGCCAGTTCATGACTCCTTTGCCGCTATTGC
>CP070675.1:993518-999642 GCA_020352215.1 Phycisphaerales bacterium | reverse complement strand
CCACAAATCCGGCTACCTTGAGATGCAGCGGGTCATCCGTGAAGAAGAACCCACCAAGCCTTCTACGAAGTTGAGCACCCTCGGCGAAACACTCACCGATGTAGCGAAGCACCGCGGCTCCACGCCCGACGTCTTGCGAAAGACGATTCGCGGCGACTTGGATTGGATTGTGATGAAGACCCTGGAAAAGGCCAGGGACAGGCGCTACGACACGGTCTCCGCCTTGGCTATCGATGTCCAACGACACCTGAAGGATCAGCCGATTCTCGCGAGAGCGCCCGGCACTATCTACCTCCTGCGGAAATTTCTGCGCAGACACCGCGCCAGAGCCGCCGCTGTCGCAGTCACGGCCCCGCTCTTGGGGACCACTGTCGCTATGTTCGCCCTTTGGCATCGGGATCGAATTCGGTTCGCAGAGGCTGAATCCTCCCGGCACAGAAGCATCCTTATCGAAGCCAACACCTTTCTCGAGAACAATGACCTCAAGGGGGCTATTAGGAGTCTCGAGACGATTGTAGATAGTGAGCATATAGGTATCGAAGCGAGCACTCTACATGATCAGATTTTACGCGATATTCGGGAACAGGTGCGTTTTTATACCGAAAGAATCAAGAATGGCCCTGAGGACGCAAATAACTACCTTAAACGTGCGCAATACTGTCATTGCTTAGGTGACAGGGAATTATTTCTTGCTGATATGGAAAGGTATCTATCCGCTCTGTATCCACCCGCAGGGACGTATTCAAATTATCATCGTCTTCATGATTTCCTTGCTAATATATGGGTGAGTATCCCCACGAACCTTGGGCCTAATATCAATACGTCCTTCAGTGAATGGTCGCCGTGCATATCTAGAACGGACGGTCTGTCGTTGTTGTTCATCTCCAACAGAACAGGCGAATTTCCGGATCGCGAAATGTGGATTGCAGAGCGGGCGTCCATATCCGATCCTTGGAACATGGCCACTCATCTCGGCCCCCCCGTTGACGGCCCGACCCTTGATAACCACCCAGCTATCTCCACTGACGGTCTGTCGCTGTACTTCGCATGGAGACAATCCAGTTGGGATCTATGTGTGTCGACCCGTGAAACGACTAACGATGAATGGGGTGCACCGATTGGTCTTGGGCCAACTGTTAATGGTACGGCTTCAGAAACCCGACCGTCCATTTCTTTTGACGGCCGGGAACTCTTCTTCACTTCCGGCCGATCGGGCGGATTCGGAGATGCCGACATATATGTAGCCACCCGGGAATCAACAGATCACCCCTGGGGAGAACCGGTTAATCTCGGCAGGATTGTCAACAGTCCGAGTACCGACGGTTACCCGAACATCTCCGCTGACGGCCGGTTACTATTCTTCAGCTCCTTTCGGCCTGAGGGATCAGGTGCTGGTGACATATTGGTGACGGCACGGGCAACAAAGACCGACAGCTGGGGCCCGCCTGTGAATCTTGGACCGACGGTTAACAGTCCGTATAACGAGGCTTCTTGCTGCATCTCGGCTGACGGTTCTACCTTGTATTTCTGTTCCCGTCGCCCCGGTGGACGTGGCAATATCGACCTTTGGCAGGTCTCGATTGCTTTCTTACCAGAAGCCGGAGAGACGGGCCATATCGATTCAATCAAGGTGATGGAAAAAGGCAATGATAGAAAGGAGGTGATGCCGTAGGAAAGTCACTATCCTGATGTATTTTTGGCAGGACAATCAACGATTCAGAACGCAAAAAAGGCAGCCGGTGAGCTTCAAACCACCACGCAGATGACTCACCGGCCCAGCCCGGCCCGGGCGGACGGTTTGCTCGCCCGGGGCAACCCTCGCCATGATACAGCAAACCGAGACCGAAGAGAAGACTGGAGGTATGGATTATGAGCAGAAACAGAAAGACAAAACTAATCCGCATTTGTTTGTGGATGGTAGTAGGTACCGTTCTGCTTGGCGGCCAGGATGTGCGCGCGGACTTTGTCTTTGGCACTCCCACTATGCTTGGCACAACTGTCAATAGTTCGGTTGTGGAAGGGGAGCCGGTCATCAGCGCCGACGGTCTGTCGCTCTATTTCGCTTCCGACCGGGGCGGTGGCTCTGGCGCTTGGGATTTGTGGGTGGCTACGCGGGCAACGACAGACGACGACTGGGCAACGCCGGTGAATCTCGGAGCAATCGTCAACAGTTGGTCTTATGATATTCCGACAGGCATCTCAGCCGACGGACTCGCGCTCTATTTCACGTCCAATCGCCTCGGCGGGCACGGTGGTTATGATGCATGGGTCACTACCCGGGCCAGTCCAGAGGACGAATGGAGCACGCCGGTGAACCTTGGGCAAAAGGTCAACAGTTCGGCTGTGGACCTTGCGTGCATCTCGCCCGACGGATTGGAGCTCTACATCGGTTCCGACCGGCCCGGCGGTCATGGCGATTGCGACCTGTGGGTATCGACCCGGCCGTCGAAAGAGAATGACTGGGGGACCCCGGTAAATCTTGGACAGCCGGTCAACAGCGCTTTCGGTGAAGTTTATTCGAGGATTTCAGCCGACGGTCGGACGCTCTTCTTCAGTAGTACCTCAGGGTTTACCCCTCGGGCCGGCGGGTTCGGTGATGACGACATCTGGATGACGACACGAGAGAGCAAAGACGCTGATTGGGGCACGCCGGTGAATCTTGGGTCAATTGTCAACACTTCGTTTATCGACCGGGCGCCCGCCATCCCGGCCGATGGTTCCATCCTCTACTTCTGCTCCAGCCGGGCCAGCACTCTGATGGACCTGTGGCAGGTGCCAATCAGTCCGGTCATTGATCTTAACGCCGACGGGATAGTGAACTGCAAAGACCTATCCCGGCTTAGTCAGTCGTGGCAGCAGAATGAAAGATCCGTTGACATGGGTCCAACGCCTCTTGGGGATGGAGTGGTGGATGTTCAAGACGTGATGGTCTTGGCCGGAGACTGGTTGACAGATTTCCGACTGATTACCCACTGGAAGTTGGACGAAGACGAAGGAACCGTCGCCCACGACAGCGTTGGTGGCAACGACGGCATCGTCTCTGGCGCGGTGTGGCAGCCAGCCGGGGGCAAGATAGATGGAGCACTTAAGTTTGAGATCTTCAATCTCGTGAGCGCGCCATTTGTTTTGAACCCGGCGGACGGGCCGTTCAGTGTGCTCGCCTGGCTTAAGGGCGGTGCGCCGGGGCAGGTTATCATGTCTCAGGCGGGCGGCACCGGATGGGCATCGGACTGGCTTGGCATAGACCCCTCACAGGGGAAGCTTGTCACCCGCTTGATGCATCCATCGACCGACCCTCTGGAGTCGGACTCTGTTATTACCGACGGTGTGTGGCATCATGTGGGTTTGGTCTGGAACGGCTCGCACAGATGCCTATACGCGAACGGAGTCGAGGTCGCCAAGGACGCAGATGTAGTGGCCGCCCTATCTTCGGACGGCGGCATGTACTTAGGTCTTGCAAGCACCTTTGACACGGCCACCTTCTTCTCCGGCCTGCTCGATGACGTTCGCATATACAACGCGGCACTAAGCGCAGACCATATCGAGGAGCTCGCGCGGTAGCACACGTCATAGACAGGCAAGACACGCGGGCCATTCGGAGGGCTGGTCCGCCGAGGCGGATCAGCCCTTTTCCCATTCTTTCCCTAGAATCCGCTCTCCGTTCAACCCCGAAGACGAGAGAGTACTATTCAAGTATTTGTGCAATTATTTAAATAGTCTCATATGGCAGAAGCTCCTCTTGCCCGTGATTCAGTGCCGTCTTCAGGACTGCCGTCACCGTTTCTGAACGCGGGAGCGTTGCACAGGGCGATCAAGTCAGCAAAGAGTGCTTTTTCCATAGAATCAGCTTGACATTGAGCCACCACCGCGGTATGGTAAATAGAAAACAGATAGGCGGCAGCGAAAGGATAGGATATAGCAAAGAGAAGACCGGAGTCAGAAGTCAGAAGCTTGTCCCGAGCTTGTCGAGGGAACAGAAGCTGGGGGCGTACGCCATCCCCTGCGGGCCAGACGCAAGTGCAAGCCGTGAAAGGATATGGCAGAAACGCAATACCCAATACGCACGGCGCAATACAAGATTGCTCGGCCCGCAATTGCTGGAGCGCGATTTGAAAAAACAAAGCCAATTTCCGAACGTCGAGATGAGCGCAAAGTCATTATTTGAAGAGGATTAGGAGAATGGGTCGACCCTGGCCGGGTCCAAAAACAAAGCCAATTCAGAGCATGTCCTGCCTGCCCCGAGCTGGGCCGAGGGGAGCGCAGCCGAATGGGCCAAAAGCCAGCCTTCGGCGGCAAGCTCGAAGCACGAGACCTGAAATCCTAAACCAGGGCTTTTTGACGGAGCACGATTTGAAAAAACAAAGCCAATCAAACCCGATCAGGACGAATATCACGGGCCGCAGCCGTGCCCGCCAGCCCGCGTGCTCGCCGCCGGCGCAGCCCGGTGGCTTTTTGACACGGTCCGGCCGCTCGCCCGGCCGTTAAATCGACGGGCACAACGTGCTGTGTTGAGGAGCGGCTTGTCATGTGTTACCGGCATCGATGTGGTACTCGCAGCCCTGTTTCCGTGCCGTCACTCTACGGCTTCATGGACTGCCCCTGGCGGCACGAAGTCGGCATCTGCGACCTCGCGGACCGGCTTTGCCGGAGAGAATGTGTTTGCAGCGAAAGCGCTTTCTTGAATACTATGTTTGGCCGCCTAAAGGTTCTTGTGGACTCAGTTTGGGAGAATACCGATCGGCTCTTTAATTCAGAAGACCAAGAACTTTCCCTCATGGTGTTGGGTGCTTTTCTCTGGCGTCTTGTTGGGTCTCAATGCTCCCGGTCGCCACACTCAGCTCGTGGGCATGATTTCACTCTTGCCGCTTTTTCTTGTGATGGATCGCATCGGCGCAAATCGCAAGTCCGGGTGGAAACGAAGGCTTGGGCATGTCCTCATAGCTTGTTGGGCGACGGGCGTGGTTGCAGCACTAATAGCAGTTCCATGGCTCACCTATGCTGCTCGCGTGTTTGGAGGTTTCTCTCGGCCGATTGCATTAGTGATTACCGGGTTGGGCTATGGCTCGGAAGTCGCTCTGGTGCTCTTTATCTGCTTTGGCGTACCTGTGTTGTTCATTCGACGAAGGGGATGCTGGGAGATACTGGTGCGTCTGAGCTTCTTCCTCATGGTGGAGCCGTTTTGCCCGAGGATCTTCGACTGGAGCTTCGGGGGCATGACCTTCACGCAGTTTCCGTGGCTGTCTCAGATGGCGGATGTAGTAGGCTCTGCAAGGCTGGGAATGTACAGCATCGGGTGCAGCCTGCTCTTGCTTTTGATATGGCGATGGAAGGTGGAACAGCTACCGGTTCCTGTGAAAACGATTCGTCGTCTGGTGGCATCGTATCTCATACTATGGGCCGTCGGACTATCCTACGGGGCCTGGAGAACTCAGTCCCTGCAGAACAGATCAGAGACAGGGTCTCCATTGCATGTCGCGGCTTTGCAGCCGAATCTATCGTTCCAACAACTGGCCCGGAGTGCTTCCGACTATTCTGCGAGAGAAGCCGGCGTTCGTCGACTTCTGGCAGATTCGGCCAACGCGTTAAGCAGCTTCCCGGCAGACTCGCCTGTTCCCAGATTGGTCGTCTGGCCGGAGTCTACCTATCCGTCACCCTACTTCAAGGAGGCTGCCTTGCGCCCGCTGGTGGAGGATTTCGCTCGTCGTCATCGTACGTCTGTGTTGCTGCACTCCATCGACTGGGACCAGACCCATCAGGGACGCAAATACTACGGTGTCGCTCTGCTCATAGGCCCCGATGGAAGCGTGAAAGGGCGCTACAACAAGATCTTTCGCATTCCGTTTGGAGAATACATTCCGGGTGCCGAGCTGTTTCCTGCCTACGCCAATTGGCTGAGGGAACATGTCTCGAACTTGTCCGAGTTCGAGAAGGGCAGAGAGTTCACTGTATTTCAGTTGTCGGACGATCTGCGGTTTTCTGCTCCTATATGCTTCGATGTGTTTTCGTCCACAATAGTCCGCAATATGTCTCGAAACGGCGCCGAGCTGGCGATCAATCTGTGCAATCTCATCTGGTTCGGCAGAACCACAGCCGCCGATCATTTGCAGATGACCGTTCGTTGGAG
>CP070675.1:987239-993418 GCA_020352215.1 Phycisphaerales bacterium | reverse complement strand
GATGGTGGAGTACATCAAAGAAGGCAACCTTGGTGCCGTCAAATTGGTCCGGGCCATCAGCTACAACCTCCGTGAGAGTATCGGCAGGGTCAATGGGCCTCAAGTCATCCCCGCGTCGGTGGACTACAACCTCTTTCAGGGACCAGCCTCATTAGTGCCCCTGATGCGGAAGGAGCTGCACTATGATTGGCACTGGTTCTGGGATACCGGCACGGGGGAGGTCGGCAACCTCGGGGCCCACAATGTGGACGAGGCCCGGTGGGTAATTGGCCAGCGGTGGGCAGCCCGCACGGCAATCAGCATCGCCGGGCGGGTCGGCATGGACGATGACGGGCAAACGCCCAACACACAGATCACTTTCTTTGACTATGAACCGGCGCCGCTTATTTACGAAGTACGCGGCCTGCGGCGGCGCAGGAACCTCCGCGCCGGAGACCACTACTGGGGCACCAAGTTCGGCATGGTGGTCCATTGCGAGGGAGGCTACTTTGCCGGCGGTCGCGGCGGGGGTTGGGCATACGACAACAACCGCAAGAAGATCAAGCAGTTCCCCGGCGACGGCGGCATCGACCATCAGGCCAACTTCATCAGGGCAATGCGAGGCCGCAAAGTCAGTGACCTGAGAGCGGATATTCTCGAAGGTCACGTTACCGCCACACTCTGCCATATGGCCAACATATCCTATCGAGTAGGCCGCAACGAACCTCCTGCGAACATTGCCCAAGCGATCGCAGGAAACAGCGTACTGACCGAGGCTTTTGAGCGTTGTCTGACCCACCTGAAAGCCAATGAAGTGGATATCCGGGCGGAACCTTTGACTATAGGGCCTGCCCTGACATTCGACCCGGTAAGCGAGAGATTTGTGGGCCAGTTCAGTGATTGGGCGAACATGTACGTGCGCCGAAACTACCGCGAGCCATTTGTGGTGCCGGACAAGGTATGATACTATCTGAGTAGCTTCAGAGCTGAGTGACACATATTTCCAGCAGTATAGGACGTGGGAAAGAGATGAATCGTCGAGACGTGCTTCACTCGATAGCCGGTGGGTTGGCGGCGGCTACTATCGGGGATCTGCCTATAGTGTGCGGTGCAGGACAGGCCAGAAGAAGCCGGCTTGGCGTTGCACAGTTCTCCTACAACATTCGGCTCAGGGCGGAGCGGTCCGGCAGAGTTAAGGGGCGGCTTGCCGACCCGCTGAACTTCCTCGACCATTGTCGCAATATCGGCGCCGGCGGCGTCCAGATGGATATCGGAGTGCGCGACGACGCATATACGCGCAAGCTCCGTGAAAGGGCGCGGAGCTACGACATGTTCGTCGAGGGATCGACAAGCCTGCCGCGCAGGGCGTCTGATGTTGAAAAATTCGATGCGACTGTGCGAACGGCCAAGGAGGCCGGAGCGACAGTGGTCCGCGTCGCTATCGGCGGACGCCGCTACGAACAGTTCGACACAGCCGAACAGTTCAAGGCGTTCGCAGAGCGCACCGCCGGCTCACTACAACTGGCTGAGCCGGTTATGGCTCGACACCGTATGCAATTGGCGATTGAGAATCACAAAGACTGGCGCATCGATCAGATGCTCGGCATGCTCAGACGCATCGGCAGCGAATACGTCGGCGTGTGCGTCGATACCGGCAACAGCTTTGCCCTTCTGGAAGACCCGATGGCGGTTGTCGAAGCGTACGCTCCCTACGCCTCCGCCGTCCATCTGAAGGACATGGCTGTGGCCGAATACGAAGAGGGTTTCTTGCTTGCAGATGTCACGCTGGGAAAAGGCATCCTCGATCTGCGGAGAATGGTTCAGATCCTCCGAAAGGCGAAGCCTGAGATCCAGTTCACCTTGGAAATGGCAACCCGCGATCCGCTGAAGGTCCCCTGCCTGACGGAGAAGTACTGGGCCACGCTTGAGGATGCGCGGGCCTGCGACCTGGCTCGCGCTCTCAGATACGTCCGCGCGAATGCATCGCCGCGGCGACTCCTCCCGGAAGTAAATCATCTGCCGCTCGATGAGCTTCTCAAGCTTGAAGAGGACAATATCAAAGAGTGTCTGGCCTTTGCGAAAGAGCATCTGAATCTGTGAATGATGGTCAAGAAACGGAATTTGGAGACCCGCCATGTTGAACCCGATCGCCATACTGATTATTGGTGTCGCGCTACTGATCGCGATGATCATAGTATTGCGGCTCAATGCTTTCATCGCGCTGATTACGACGGCGATAATCGTTAGCCTGCTCTCGCCCGGTGACTTTGCCGAGAAGGTCGGCCGTGTGGGTCAGGCATTCGGCTTGGTTGCTGCAAACATTGCTATCGTGATCGCCTTGGCGGCTGTAATTGGCAAGTGTCTGATGGACAGCGGCGCCGCCGACCAGATTGTGCGGTCGTTTCTAAAGGTCTTGGGCGAGAAACGCGCGCCCACGGCACTGATGCTGAGCGGATTCGTGCTCTCGATTCCGGTCTTCTTCGATACGGTTTTCTACCTGCTGGTCCCGCTGGCCCGCTCGCTCTGGAGGCGGACGCGCAAGAACTACGTGCTATATGTCACGGCAATTGTCGCCGGCGCCGCAATAACCCACACGCTGGTTCCGCCAACACCGGGCCCATTGTTTATGGCAAGTGAGCTCAACATCGACGTAGGCTTGATGATGATACTAGGCCTGCTCATCGGCCTGCCTACGGCTGCCCTCGGTGTGCTGGTGTGCAAGCTAATCAACCGGCGGATGGACCTGCCCATGCGTCCGTACGCCGGCCAGGCGGAACCGGAACCGGTCGACGAAGACCAGCTTCCGCCGTTCTGGATTTCGTTTGCTCCCATCATATTGCCGGTGATTCTGATCTCGATGAACACGGTAACCAAAGCACTCGGCGCGGGCAAACCGATGGCCCAGATTGCAGCCGTCTTGGGCAACCGTGACATGGCGTTGCTGCTTTCCGCAGCGCTCGCGATGTTTGTGCTGGTTCACTACCGTAAGCTGTCGTTCAAGGAATTGGCGAAGCGGACGGAAACGGCTCTCATGAGCGGCGGGATAATCATCCTCATCACGGCCGCTGGCGGCGCGTTCGGCGCCATGCTACGCCAGGCCGGCATCAAGGATTGGCTCGAACCACTTCTGGGCGATCAGGGGCAAAGCGTCGGGACAGTGATGCTCCTGATGGCATTTGCCGTCGCAGTAGTGATGAAGTTCGCCCAGGGCTCCGGGACCGTCTCGATGATCACGACGGTTTCCATGTTCGTCGGCATGGAGGTGTCATCCGAAATGCTCGGCTGCAATCTCGTTTACCTCGCGATGGCGATTGGGAGCGGTTCACTGGTTGGCGACTGGATGAACAACAGCGGCTTCTGGATCTTTGCACGAATGAGCGTCCTGACGGAAACGGAAACCCTCAAATCCTGGACTATTCTGACGGCGATGCTTGGACTGATCGGACTCGGGTTCACACTCGTCTTGGCAAACTTGATGCCCATGGTAGAACAGGCGGTAGCGGCGCAGTGAACCGGATTGAGTGGCACGCCTGACCTATCCCATCCACGGGCGTGGACGTCCCTTCCGGCCAATCTCCTGCAATATGCTTCCAGCGATGGCGGCGTTCTCGCGGACCTGAAAATCAAACATGCCGACATTGACGAAGTCGGCGCCGTTCTCAAAGGCGAATCTGAATCCTTCACGGGGATGAATTGCGCCGGCGGCGAGGACCTTGAAACCAATCCAGGGCTTGTTCACCGTCTTCATGAATTCTATCGTCTCCTCCGGCTTGAGGCACCACATGTTGTCATTGCCGACGGTATCGTAGTTGCGCCGGTCCTCTTTTGGGGTAGCAGACCAGTAGTTGTCATCGTGGAGTGTCTTCATGTAGAAGTCTAATTCTACGCCGGCTTTCTCCAGAGCGATTGGGACCTCAATATCATGGCAGGCACAGCCGGCGATCAGGCCATTGTTCTTGATGAATTCGATGGCCTTGGCCAATAGGTCCACTTGGCCATACTCGACCCAACGATCACCTATCTCCCCATGAGCAAAGGCGCCCACGGCGCCATTGTCTATGGCCGCTTGGATCGAGCTGGTGAGGTCATAAGTCTTGGGGTAGGTTTGCGCGATCCACTGCATCTCGCCGCCCCATTCGTCGCGGTAACGCTTGTACACGCGTAGGGTCGGGTCTTCGCCCGCGGCGTAGGGGCTGTTGACTGGACCGATCATGGTGTTGACGCCCACCTCTTCGCACAACTGCCAAGTCTCCATGATCTTCTCATCGGTGAAGTAGTGCCGCATCAGCGCAGGAATGTACAGCAGGTCGCGATCGTGAGCCGAACCGATGATGAGGTTACCCCCGCAGATCAGCCGGCTGATACGAACGTTGCCGATCTTGCCCCTCGGCAAGCCCGACGTGGAACTCTGCGGCGCCGCTTTAGCTGCTTCGTCGACCATTTTCGCTGGCCTTGACTACCCTACCTCACTTGCACCTTGGCAAGCTTCTCGTAGAACTGTATGATCCCGCCGTGGTCGTCCGCGCCATGGGCATCCACTCTCAATGCCTGCATGACCTCCATCACCGCGCTCGACAGCGGAACCGGAACGCCTACCTCATGGGCGGTATCCAAAGCGTTGGCCAGGTCCTTGATGTGCAGCTCAATGCGAAATCCGGGCTTGAAGTTGCCCGCCAGGACCAGCGGCATCTTGGCGTCCAGAACGGTGCTGCCCGCCAGCCCTCCACGAATCGCCTGGAAGACCTTCTCCGGATCAACGCCGGACTTGGTCGCCAGGACCATCGCCTCCGACATCGCAGCGATGTTGAGGGCAACGATGATCTGATTGGCCAGCTTTGTCGTGTTGCCGCTGCCGACTTCTCCGACCCGCGTCACGGAGGCCCCCATCACACCCAAAACGTCTTTGACTTGGTCAAATGCTTCTTGCGGCCCACCCACCATGATTGCGAGCGTACCTTCGATAGCCTTGGGTTCGCCTCCGCTTACGGGAGCATCGAGCACAATGACACCCTTGTTTTTGGCCCTCTCCGATACCTCCTTGCTTGCCAGCGGTGCGATGGAACTCATGTCGATAAGAATAGTGCCCGGCTTGGCCCCGTCCAGAACACCGTCCTTGCCCAGCACCGCTTCCTTGACCTCCGGGGAATTGGGCAACATCGTAATCACAAGCTCGCTCTTGGCGGCGACGTCTTTGCTGGATGTGCCCGCCTTTGCTCCGGCCTTGACTACGTCTTCGACCTTCTCGGGTACAATGTCATAAACCGTGAGTGAGTAACCGGCCTTGAGCAGATTCTTGGCCATAGGTTTACCCATGATCCCCAGTCCAATGAAGCCGATTTTCTTCATGACCAAACCTTTCCCTATATCCGTGTCAGTAGACTCTTACCACAGAGCCCCCCTGCATGTTCTGTTGTCAGCCGACGGTGAGAGCATTACTCTAACCGAAAGTTCTCCAACAGTTTCCAGCCGCCCTCGTGGAACTGCGCAAGCGTTTTCTGAGTGACACCGTATGTTATGAAGTCCTCGGGCTGCATCCCTTCAGGTTCGTAAGCCCGAACAAACTCGGGCAGAGTCGATAGTCTCTCAACCACCTCACTTGGTATCTCTGTGTCGATCCGTTCCTCACAGGGTAGTTCTTCGGACAACAACATCTCCTGGTACGGCGGAGCAATGGACATGATGATCTCCGCACCGGCCAATTCCGTCATATGGTAAGTGCCCCTCAAGGCAGCGACTATGAGCATTGCCTCGTAGCCGCGCTGTTTGTAGATCGAGTAGGCCCGTTTGGAAACTGCCAGACCTGCCTGGCGAATATCGGATTCGACGATGTCAGCTCTGCAGTCGTGCGCAACATCTCGAAGATAGTCGTCCAGACGCCCGATCATAATGACAGCAAAGCATCTGCCGGGTTCAACTCCATTTTGTTTCGCCCGCCGTATCCCCTGGCGGTGTCTCTCGGCAATGGCGATTACCTGCGGCACGGTATAGCTTATCGTCAGTGTAGCCGTAATTCCTTCGGCCGTACAGTCCTCAAGCACATCCAACCCCGCCGCCGTAGCAGGCAGCTTAACCGCAATGTTCGGCGCCCAGCCGTGATAGCGCCTTGCCATTGCGAGCATAGCCTTTCTCTCTCCGGCCCGCAAGGGATTGACCTGCGCGCAGACATAGCCCATCCGGCCAGCGCTTTCTGCATGTTGCGG
>CP070675.1:980881-987139 GCA_020352215.1 Phycisphaerales bacterium | reverse complement strand
GCAGGGGCAACGCCATTCTTAATGCTCTCCAGCAACGTCGCGCTCGACGTACTGGAACCTCTGCCCGTCGGGAACACAAATACACGGCCGACAGCACTCGCCCCCGACAGCTCGTGACGTCTATCGATGATCTCTCCCGTATGCGGACACAGACCGCCCCAGAAGCTCAGAGGCTCGTTCGACACCAAGGCCTGGCCTTTGGCAGAACCCGCGACTATGGGCTTTGCGATCAGGACTGTTTCCACAGTGTCTCCTTGCGGCACACGCGTCCCTCTATAGCAGATTCGACACACTCAGCCATGCTTGCAAACGCCACCTCGACGCCAAGCTCTCCCGGTGCGTAGTAGGCACACTTTCCCGAATTGGTCATGATCGTCTTCGTATCCGGCGCGATTATCGGTGTATGGAATACGCATGTATCGAGCGTAATCTCAGCGCCGAAGTCGTGAAGAGCGCCGAGATAGTCACTTCGTTGCAGCAGGGCGTGGGAGCTCTGGCAAGAAATAACAAGAAACCTCACATCCGGATCAAGTGTACGACCCTTTTCGATCTCGGCGCTGAGAAGTCCGGCCAGCTCACGAAATTCGTCGAAGGAAAAGTGAGGACAGCCCAGAACAACCACATCAAGCTTGGCTCCCTCCTTGGCCGTGGACAAATCCGACCACGACTTCTGCAGATCGGCAAAACGTACATCGATCGTACGTTCGGGCTCGCCTCCTTGGAAGGCCTCCTCCAGTGTGCTCGCCTCGGGTGTCACACCAATTGCATGAAAAAGTGCGACGGAACCCGAAGAGGCTGCGGCTGCGCACAGGGCCTTCAGCCGATCCGAAGACACGTCCGCGACGAGACCCTCCAGGACCGGGATCTCGTCCTCGGCCACGGAGCCGAGCAGGTGCCCCAAGACCGGGTAGAATACGTCGCTATCTCTCGGTGCGGGATCGATATCCACTAATCGCAAAAGGATTTGCCCCTTGCGGTTCTCCGCCAAATGTAGGCCGCACTTCGGGACCCTGCCGGTTATTGCCGCACAGATGTCTATGAAGTCACCGTATCGGTTCGTCCTTGCCCCGAGGACGGAATTGGCGTAGCAGATGGCGTTGGATTCGCCCCAGGCAATCTGCTGCCCGAAACGGGGCGTTAGATACCCCTGATACGGTGCACAGCTCCAGGTGGGGATGCATCCCATATCGGTATAGGCCTTGGCCTGGCGGATAGCTCTGTGGGCGAAGTCTTCGTCTACTCCGAATTGCCGCCAGTTCTGCAAGTCAAGCGGCCCCATGTTCAGGGTCGTTGGGATGCGCACTTGACCGCCTTTAGAGGCAAGCGTCTCGGCAAACTCCAAACCGGTTTCGCTCAGAAGACCGCAGCCGTCGATGTGAGCCTGGGTGACATCCATCAATTCCGCGGCTTCATAGACCTCGGCCATCCTGACGATGATCCGCATGGCCATCTGCGCGGCTTCTCCAAACCGGCCATCCAGAAACTGCCTGTCACGTTTGTCCAGCTTCAGTCTCGCCATTCTTGGGTTTCCACGAGTAGATTCTCATCCTACTATTGCGGCGAATAGTCTCACTGCCAACAGGCGGGGCCATTGCTCACAGAGATATGATCGAAAAACGCCACCTTTCCTTTTCCAGGCAGGGAAGTGACTGCTGTCACGACATCCGCCGAGAAATGACCGAGACAAACAACATCGTGCATACTCATCATGCGCATCTACTATCTTCTTGCCGATTCCGACAGATTCCAGAATTTCGATTCAGTGCGGGCCTCCACCAGATAAGCCTCGATCTTCGCCACGATTTCCGGCTGTTCCGCCGCGACGTCGTTTGCTTCTCCTATATCGTTATCGAGGTCATAAAGCTCAAGCTTGCCCCCGGTTCCAAATCGGACTGCCTTCCACCGGCCCATTCGCACGGCCTGCTTTGACCCTCTCTCGTGGAATTCCCAGTACAGGAATTTGTGCTTCTGTTGCTTGGCCGGCCCGCCCAGAAGCGTCGGCATCATAGAAATCCCGTCTATTCCCTCCGGGCTCTTCACACCGGCCAGCTCACATGCAGTCGGCAGGAAATCCCAAAATGCAGACACATGATGGCTCACGGTATGTGGCCCGATCTTGCCCGGCCAGCGCGCGACAAGTGGCACGCGAATGCCGCCCTCGTATAAATCTCGTTTGATGCCGCGGAGCGGCCCGCTGCTCTGGAAGAAACCCGGATCCGCGCCGCCTTCTCTATGTGGCCCGTTATCACTGGTGAACATGACAAGAGTTCTGTCGTCGATCCGCAGCTCCCTGAGCAGCGCCAGGATCTTGCCCACATCTCGATCTAATCGCGAGACCATCGCTGCAAACACAGTGTGGGGTCTAGGTTGGGCGCCATAGTGATTGCCGGGAAACGGCTTCTCGGGGAATTTGCCCTCGTACTGTGACAGCGAGTCTTCGGGAACAGCCAATTCGGCGTGAGGGATTGTGTATGGCACGTACAGAAAGAATGGCCGGGCCTTGTTCCTGCGAATAAATGCGAGGACTTCATCCGTCATCAGGTCATGCGAGTATCGGCCCGTTTGCTTCTTCCTGTCGTTGCCTTCGAGGACGATCTTCTCTTCGTTGCGCCAGAGGTGGGGCGGGTAATAGAAGTGTGCTTCCCGTTGACAGAGGTGGCCGAAGAAGTAGTCGAACCCTTGTCTGTTGGGGACTCCTTCGGAGCCGGGACTCCCGAGTCCCCACTTGCCCACCATCCCCGTGATGTATCCTGCACGCTTGAGCAGCTTGCCCACCGTGACGGTATCGGCGCGGATAGGCTCCTGGCCCTCGGGCTGTATCTCCCTGTTGCCGCGTATGTACGCGTGGCCCGTATGCAGGCCGGTCATCAGACAGCATCGCGATGGTGCGCATACCGTGCTGCCTGAATAGTGTTGGGTGAAGCGCATCCCCTCGGCGGCCATCCTGTCGATATTAGGCGTTTTGATCTTGGCTTGGCCGTAGCAGCCAAGATCGCCGTAGCCGAGATCGTCGGCGAGTATATATATGATGTTGGGCCGGCCTCCGACAGACCGGCGCGCCGCCGTCTTGGCGGCCTCGCTGCAACCGGAGACACTCAGACCGGCGAGACTCAAACCGACATGTCTCAAGAATTGACGTCTATCCAAGTCATGGCGCATTCAGCGTGCTCTCCTTTCCCCGAGCCTTGCCTGTTACGCGGAAGCTCTCCAAGCAAGCTCTTTGCGTCGGGCGGAGTATACACCATTGCCGACAGTGTTGCCAGCGGCTTCATGGACGTAGCTGCGACTCCATCACGCAAAGAGGCACCGGCTGTTGCTTCAGGCGTACTTGTGACGGACAGGGCCAAGGATCGAATAATGTTGGACGCCTGCTTGCGGTCAGAATACAATGTCGTACGCCGCAAGTTGTCGCAGGCGATGTGTTTTGTAAGCCATATTCATACAGAGGAGCGTTCAATGATCATGACAAGCAAGTATCCATGCAGCAATCTCTTCGTGTACTTCTGCGTCACCTTTGGTTTGGTCTTGTGCAACCGGTCTTCGGCGGAGAACTGGCCGGGTTTTCGCGGGCCGACTCGGCAGGGCATATCTAACGAGACAAATGTCCCCGTGCGGTGGAGCGCAAGCTCGAATATTGCCTGGAAGACACAGATCCCCGGCCAAGGCTGGTCCTCGCCCATTGTGTTCGGCGATCGCGTGTTCGTGACCACCGCAACTGATGACGGCGGCTCGTTTCGTCTGCTGTGCCTTGATCGGCTCACCGGCGACATCCTCTGGAACAAACAGGTTCACAGACAGAAGGCCGGGCACAAGTCGAGGCAGAACTCATACGCCTCATCCACGCCGGTGACCGACGGCGAGAGGATATATGTACTGGCCGCCGACGGTACGTTGGCCGCAGTCTCAATGGAAGGTGATGTGGTCTGGACGCACCGTGAGTTCGAGTACTACAGTGAACACGGACTGGCGGTCTCGCCGATTCTGTACAAGGACCTTCTCATAGTACCCTTCGATGGCAGCAGTCCCGGTCCCAACAAGAAGGTCGGGTGGCAGGTGCCCTGGGACAAGGGCCTTGTGTTGGCGCTGGACAAGAACGCGGGCAAGGTCCGTTGGAGGGGCCGGCGCGGAAGCTCTCGCATTGCTCACGTCGTGCCGCAAATCCTCAGCGAGAACGGCCGGGACCAACTTATCAGTTCGGCTGGTGACGTGATCCAGGGGTTCGATTTGGAGACCGGCCAGCGGATTTGGACGGTCTCTAATCCTGGCGAAGGTGTAGTGCCGTCCCTTGTGGTCGGTGACGGTTTGGTCTTTGCGACATCCGGATTCGGCGACTCAGCCGTCCGTGCGGTGCGGACCGGCGGCAAAGGGGATGTCACGAAAACACACATCGCATGGGAGCTGACCAAGGATGTCCCCAAAATCCCGTCGATGCTATACGTCAAGCCCTACCTTTACCTGGTCACGGAGGGGGGGCTCGCCAAATGTATTGAGGCGACGACCGGCGAAATAGTCTGGCAAGAGCGACTCGGTGGCAGGTACTCTGCTTCGCCTGTTTGGGCGGACGGCAAGATCTATCTTCTCTCTGAGCAGGGCAGCACTACGGTCATCGAGGCCGGACCCGCATTCAAACTGACGACAGAGAACGAGATTGGTGAAAAGTGCTGCGCGAGCCTCGCTGTATCGCAGGGACGCATTTTCATCCGGTCGGAAGACAATCTCTACTGCATAGGCAAATGATGAACGTTTCAAGCGGCGTTTCGTGCTGCGCTTAGTAACGATGTTTCCGCCTTTGCTCCGTGACTATTGTGCAGGGCGAATCCGGCGGTATAATCATGGTGGTTTTGCAGATGTGGTTATCAAGCAACTCAATTTGGAGAGCACACAATGCATGGTGGGACACTAACCCGGCGAGCGTTTCTCAAAACGGCCGCATCGACAGTGGCCGTACCTTATGTGATTACGACCTCGGCGCTCGGTGCGGGGGGAAAACTGCCGGCCAGTGAGCGGATCGTTATGGGCTGCATCGGAATGGGAGGCCAGGGGACGGCCGGGATGGGTTGGCGAAGCGCGGGGCCCGGAGTTCCCAACACGGGCTGGGTTCCCAAAGGCGGGTTCATGGCCCGAGGTGTGCATGTCGTGGCGGTCTGCGATGTTAACAAGAACAATCTCAAACGGGCCAAATCCATTGTCGATGAGGAATACGGCAATACGGACTGTGCCACGTACAAGCATTATCAAGAACTGCTCGCAAGGCAGGACATCGACATAATAATTTGCGCGACCGGAGACCGATGGCATACGCCCGTCTCAATTGCGGCGGCCAAGGCCGGAAAAGACATCTACTGTGAAAAACCGATTTCGCTCACGGTCTATGAGGCGAGGGAGCTAGCGCGTGCGATGAGGCGGTACGGCCGGATATTCCAGACCGGCACGCAACAACGTTCGGCCCGGGAATTCCGCTTCGCCTGCGAGCTGGTTCGCAACGGCTACATCGGCGAGCTCGAACATGTCACGGTTAATGTGGGCGGGCCGCCGCGAGTGTGCAACCTGCCGGCGCAAGGTTCGCCCCCCGAGTGGCTGGACTACGATATCTGGCTTGGCCAGGCGCCGTGGCGACCGTTCCACCCGAGCATCCTGGGCTGGATGGCGTGGCGCGACTACTCCGGCGGAGAGATGACCAACTGGGGCGCGCACCATTTCGACGTCGCCCAGTGGGGCACGGGATTCGAAGACAGCGGGCCCCTCGAGATTATCCCTCCCGACGGCAAAGACTTTCAGGTCCTCACCTACAAGTACCCGAACGGGGTGACTATGACGCGCAACAGTACCTGCAACGGCGTGAAGTTCGAAGGGACCCAGGGCTGGGTGGAGGTCAATCGCGGATACCTCAAGACGCATCCGGAAAGCTTATTGCGACAGAAAATCGGCCCCAACGAAATCCATTTGCATGTCAGTAACGATCATCATCTGGATTTCCTTGCGGCGGTTCGCAACCGCACGCGCCCTGCAAGTGATGCCGACATAGGCTACCGATCCATAAGCGTTTGTCACCTTGGTAACATCGCGTACTGGCTCAAGCGGCCGCTGAGATGGGATCCGGCAGCTGAAACGTTCGTCAACGACCCCGAAGCCGACCGTATGCTCTGGCGCGAAATGCGAAGCCCGTATACGATATGAGAAGAAGAGCGGCGGTTGCATGGCCGTTCAGCACAGCAGGAGTTTGGATATGAAATACGAGAAGGCGTTCTTGCACGTGAC
>CP070675.1:974487-980781 GCA_020352215.1 Phycisphaerales bacterium | reverse complement strand
TGCCATTGAATAGGGCTCCCACCTATTTCGGCGCATCCGGCCAAACCACCGGAGTCGTCGGATTCTCGCTATCTTCCCTGGTCCGTCTCTGTCGTCTGCGGGCAAATGCCGGCGCCATTGCTTTTGCCCGCACGGAGGCTCACGGGCGTTGCGGCCGCAGGATTACTGACTATCAGAGGCGGATGCTGACTCTGATTCAGATTGTGCGCCGTTCTCTGCGAGCTTGCGTGCCGCCCTTTCGGGTGTGGCGTTTGTCGGCTCTCTGTCGGTCGGTGTCTGGGTACTTAGGCGGTCCTCGGCTGCGCGGAGGATCTCACCCAGCATTTGCGAATAGGACATTCCGGCGATTTTTGACATTTTTGCCAGGTGCCCGTCCCAGCACCAGCCGGGATTGGGGTTGACCTCCAATAGCTTGGGATTTCCCAAGGCGTCGATTCTCCAATCGAATCGGCAATAGTCTCTGCACTCAAGCCGCTCAAATAGCTTCAGACAACACTCCACGACGAGTTTCTCGACATCGTCCGGCAAGTCTGCGGGGATCGATTTGATCTGCCAGTACGGCGAATCAGGCATCCACTTGGCCTCATACCCGCATATCCTGGGCAGTTCAGGCGGCAATGCGGAGTAGTCCTCCTGGATGATGGGCAGGACCGTATACGACTCGGGCGCGTTGCCGATAATGCCGACGGTGATGTCTTTGCCTGTGAGAAATTCCTCGACCAGCACCGGCTTGTCGTATCCGAACTTCTCTCTGATTTCGACAATCGCGTTGACAAGCTCCTCGACCGTGTTGGCAACGCTCCTCTGGGTGATTCCGAAACTTGAATCGCCGAAGTTGGGCTTTACGATGACCGGAAAACCGAACGGCAGCTCAAACGTGCTGTCCTCAGGCTTGATAAAGAATGCGTCGGGAACCGGAATCTCCATCTCGTTGGCGATACCGCGCACGAGCGACTTATCATAGCAATAGGCCAGGCACTGGGGGCCGCCCCCGGTGTACGGGATGTTGAGTGTCTCCAGCAAGGCCGGGACGTGCAACTCTTTGCGAGGATCATTGTTGTAGCCCTCATCGCACAAGTTCAAGACGAAGTCGGTTTTCGTGCCGAGCTTAACCAGGTCGTTGAAGAGGGTGTCGTGATTGTTCAAATAAGTGTATTGATAGCCATCCAGCTCATGCAGCGCGTCTTTGAGCTGGTCGATTGTGTAGAAGTCATCGTCATCAAAGACGCAGAGCGGCTTCAAGGGATCGGCCTTGCGGGGATCGCCAAACAGAACCGTGATGTTTTTGAGTTCCTTTTTGCGCTTTCGCGGCGTCCAGTCCTTACGGACGACGCAGGTGACGATTATTCGTCTTTCCATCATTCCCAGATCCTGATTTCGCGCCGAGCCGCTCGATATCTGCCCGTGGACGGTGACTTCGGCAAAGCCGGCCTTCTCGAGCAGCTCGGCAATGCTCTTTCGTGTGTACAGCCGTTCGGCGTAGAACTGGTCGGCGACTACACCCTTTTCCACGTGTGTGATGACTTCCCGCGAAATCAGACGCTGCTTGTCCAGAGAAAGGGATCGTTCCCGGCAGACGAAAAACTTCTTGTCGATCCACTCCCAGGACCTGGGCTGGAATTTTCGGCGCAGGTACTCTCCGTCGGTGACATCAATTAGCACTCTGCCCCATGGCTTGAGCACCCGGAATACCTCCTTGATGACTCTCATATCGTCTTCGACGGTCTCGAAGTAGCCGAAGCTGTTCCCGAGAATCATGACCACGTCAAAGGTGTCGGGCGCGTACCGCAGCTTTCGCGCATCGCCTTCCCTGAATCTGACGCTGAGCCCTTCCTTTTTCGCCTGTGTCTTGGCCCTCTGGATCAGATAGTGGGACCGGTCAACGCCCTCGATACTGCTAAATCCGCGTCTGGCCAGCTCGAGAGACACCCGTCCCTGTCCACAGCAAAGGTCCAATATCTTGTCTTCCAAGGACATATTGAGAATTCCGGAGAAGACGTCCACTTCCTTGCTGGTCAGTAGTGGATCATCAACGACGTCGCCGTCGGTTTTGAGATACGTCGCGTTGAAGATCTGCCGCCACCACTCAGGGTGTACGTGCTCTTCAAGGTTGGGGACCGGCCCCAGGGATTTCGCGCCTTCTGATGCCGTGATGGGTTTCTGCCCCGGCGTGCGGGGCGGTGCGTGTTCCTTTTGTCTCATTGGTCAGCTCTCGGTTTTCTCCGTCTCCCCTAAGAGATCGGGGCGCCACCTCTTTGTTCTCTCCAGTGCCTGTTCGCGGCGCCATTGTGCGATTTTGCCATGGTCGCCGCTCAGAAGAATATCAGGCACCTTCATATCTCGAAAGACCTCGGGCCTGGTATACTGCGGATATTCCAAGAGCCCGGCACTGAAGGAATCATCCTTGTGACTGTCCTCGTCACCGAGCGCGCCGGGCAGCAACCTCACGATTGCGTCGATAACCACCATCGCGGCCAATTCTCCGCCGTTGATAACATAGTCGCCGATCGATATCTGCTCGGCACCAAGACCAAGGCGTATCCGCTCATCAAATCCCTCATACTTGCCGGCAATCAGAATGAGCCTTTCCTCAGAGCTTAGCTCGGCGGCCTTTGCTTGGTCGAATCTTTGGCCCTGTGGAGTAAGCAGGATGACCCTCGGTTCTTGCGCCGACAGTTTCCGAACATGCTCGAAGCAATCAAAAACGGGGCCAGGCATCATCACCATCCCGGGCCCGCCGCCATAAGGCTTGTCATCAACGCTTCCATGCTTGTTCTTGGCGAAATCTCGTATGTTGCCAATGGCAATTTCAACGATGCCGTTCTCTTGTGCCCTCTTGAGTATCGAGCAATTCAAAGGCGATTCGAAGGCATCGGGAAAAAGCGTCAGAACATCAATTCTTTTCACCTTTGTCCGTCTCCTCGCTCGGAGCTGAATCCTTCTCGGCCTCCTGCTGAGCCTCGGGTTCTTGTAGTGGAGCGGTTTCGGCCGCCGCCTTGGCATTGTTCTCTGATTCTTCTTTGGCTTGAGCCTTTTGTTCGGGCTTGGGCTGCTCTTTCTCTTGCTCGACGGGAGCCTCCGCCCCAACGGTTTCTTCCGCTGCTGGAGTTTCCACCTCAGCTTCGGCCTCTTCGGGTTTGGCCTCGCCCTCCTCTTCCACCGCCGGAGCCTCGGGTTTGGCTTCTGCTTTTTCTTCCGCCACCTCAGCTTCTGCCTTGGCCTTCTCCTCGGCTTTGGCTTTGGCCTTGGCCTTCTCCTGAGCCGCAGCCTTCTCCTCCGCTTCGGCGCCAGCTTTCTCCCTGGCCGCAGCGTCAGCCTTAGCTTTTTCCTCGGCCGCCTTGGCCTGTTCTTCAGCCGCCTCAGCTTGCTTCTGGACGGCGACTTTCTCTGCCTTGGTGAATAGCTTGCCCTTTGCGCGCGCTATCCCCTTGGCCTTTGCCCGGCGCGCAGCTTGCTCCTCGGCATATTTGTGCTTGATGCCCTGCCGGAGCAAGATTTGCGAGGCAGCGTCCGACGGTGTCGCACCTTTGTCCAGCCAATGTTCGGTGCGCTCACGGTTGAGCACAATTTGCTTATTCGGGTCCTTCTCTAATGGGTCGTAGTGACCCAGTTTCTCAAGTATTTTACCGTCACGCGGCGTGCGCGAATCGACCGCATTGATTCTAAAGAACGGCCGATGCCGCCTGCCCAGTCTCGTCAGTCTAATCTTTACTGCCATCAATCTTTCCTTTCACAAAAAGTATGATCAATTCCCGCGATTTGCCCAATGCAAATCACGAAACACGTTTGCTATGTAGGACGTAGCCGTTTATGAAGATCGCCAGGTTCGCCGGATCAGCTTGGGCGTCCTTCGCGATCCTCTGTATCTGCTCATCAGTCAGGCTGTGAGCGGTCTCTTTTTCACCTGGGGTCATTATCGCCACAGCCCGCTTCAACTGCTCCAACTCCTCAGGACTCGGCGCCGCCAGCATGGCCAGTTCACTTTCCCCTCTGTTGCCTTTGAATTGGCCCCTCACCAGCCTTCCGTATTCGTCGCCGGAGAAGCACGCCACCTTCTGAAGGTACTGCTCAATCGATATTCTATCGCCTGTTGTGCTCTTGTCCTGTTTGTCCGTCACTGATCTCAGTCTTCCTATGCCCTATTTCCAGCAGAGCAATAGCGGCTTGGGGTTGTCTACCCACCCAGCAGGCCGCTGGCCCTTGCCCTCCCAAATGCTGCAGAATCACGGCAGTCATGCCGCAATTCCCAGAAGCCAACAAGGCTCAGCTATCGTCGTCTAATCTTTCCTCTTCGCTTTATCACTTGTTTTCGCTTCGAGCGCTGCTTTATTTTTCGCCCCGAGCCCATAGCTTCGCTCAACGCGCCGATATTGAATCCGCCGGAGAAAAGGTTCTTAAGCCCACCCAAGCTTCCCCCGCTCATCGCCTTCATCATATCCCTGCTGCGCTTGAAGGTCTTGACCAGACTGGAAACATCGTGGGGCTGCACACCGGCCCCCGCGGCGATTCGCCGCCGTCTCGACGCTTCAATGAGATCCGGCTCTCGTCTCTCTCCCGGCGTCATCGAATAGACGATTGCTTCCATCTGCCATATCTCTTTGCCGTCAAGATCCAAATCGTCGAGTTGCCCACCCATGCCGGGCATCATCTTGAGCATATCCTTGACACCGCCCATCTTCTTCACGGCCTGCATCTGCTTGAGGAAATCGTCGAAGCCAAAGCTGCCCTTGGCCATCTTCTTTTGCAGCTTCTCGGCCTCTTCGGCCTCGAAATGCTCCTGTGCTCGCTCGACCAATGTCACCACATCGCCCATGCCCAGAATGCGACTGGCCATCCGGTCGGGGTGGAACTCTTCGATCTTGTCGAGCTTTTCGCCGACGCCGACGAACTTGATGGGCTTGCCGGTCACAGCCTTGACGCTAAGCGCTGCGCCGCCGCGGGCATCACCGTCCAGCTTCGTCAGTATGACCCCGTCGAGCTCAAGCCGATCGTTGAACTCCTTGGCCGAAGTGACCGCATCCTGGCCGGTCATCGCGTCGCAGACCAGATATATCTGGTGCGGTGTGACCGCCTTGGCCACGTCGGCGATCTCCGTCATCATCTCTTCGTCGATATGCAGCCGCCCCGCCGTATCGAGCAGCACCACGTCATAACCGGTGTCCTTGGCGTGCTTGACGCCATTCTTGGCGACCTTTACCGCGTTCTTACTCTCCTCGGTATAGACATCAATATCCACCTGCTGACCAAGAACAACCAATTGCTCTATGGCCGCCGGCCTCTGCAAATCACCCGCAACCAGAAGAGGTCTCTTGCCAGCGGCAACAAGGTATTTGCCAAGCTTCGCGGCGGTGGTGGTCTTGCCGCAGCCCTGCAGTCCGGCCAACATAACCACGGTCGGCCCGGGTGAGACAAAATAGATCCGCGTATCGACCGGCCCCATCAGCTTGGTCAATTCATCACTGACGATCTTGACCATAACCTGGCTGGGATGCAGGCTCTTTATGACGTCGGCCCCAATGGCCGCCTCGGTCACGTCCTTGCAGAATTTCTTAACTACACTGTAGTTGACATCCGCTTCGAGAAGTGCCTTTCGCACGTCTCGCATAGCATCCGAGATGTTCGCCTCGGTGATTCTGCCCCGGCCGGCCAGCGACCTGAAGACTGAGTTGAATTTCTCGGTCAACGACTCAAACACGACACATTCCTATAGGTTCTGAAGCACCTTACTGTGGCCACAAAGTCCATCAGCGCACAGAGATATTTCCAGCAAACGGCGGATTGTAATGCCTGGGACGGGATGTTTCAAGGGTGAAATCCCCCGGCCACAATTTTGGCGAACCGGCAGAATGGGTGGGCAACGCCTGGTGTCGGTGGAGCCTTATTTGGCGTGGGAACGGGCAAATGACCGCGGCCGCAGCGGACGTTCGCATTACCACCAGTGATACGGAAAATTCCACGGTGGAATCCAGCGGAGACCCATTTGGCTAAAGGGCCGCCACTCGTTGTGCCCATCCACGTAGAGAACATTACCGCCGTCAGGGTTCACCCTCCGGTTCATGTGGTTCGTGCCATCGGGCAGGCCATACCGGTCCCACGAACCGCCGTGGACTTCGTCGAACTTCGCCCTGTTGGCATCTTGACCGTCACTGAGCGTCGCATCCACAACCAGGTCGGTAGCCCCAGGCTGCTCACAGTTCAGCGTTTTCACCCAATCCTTCTTGGGCGTTACATTCACTACCTGATCGCTTCTGCCCTCGTCCGTATCCAGATCCATCATCCAGAAGTAACTGGTGA
>CP070675.1:968055-974387 GCA_020352215.1 Phycisphaerales bacterium | reverse complement strand
GCAACACTGCTGCTGCTCAGCCTCGGCGGCATTCTCATCAGCGCAAAGAGCAGGGCACAGACCCCTATTTCGTGAGGTACGTGCTGCAAATCGCGCTGATTGTTGACGGCACGTCTTAGTTGTATTTGCGAGGCTGCCTCCGGAGAAAATACGGAAAACGGTGACTCTTTGCCAATTACCCCCCGTTCGGTGATGCCATGGGTAAGGCCATCAGGGATCTCCCACACGAAATAGCCGACGGAGAATGACTTGTCAGGCCTTCTATCGAGCTTACAATATAGCGAAAGGAGAAATAATGAACGCACCATTTGACCGTCGCAAATTCTTGAAGACATTGGCCTTTGGTGCCGCTACCTCTGCAATGACACGACTTAGCATCTGTGAAGAGAAACCCACCCGGGCCCCCAACATCATGATTATTCTTGCCGACGATCTGGGATACGGAGATTTAGCCTGCTACAATCCGGAATCGAAGGTCCCGACTCCCAACCTGGACAAGCTCGCCGCTGAAGGGGTGCGCTTTACTGACGCCCACAGCCCCTCAACGGTTTGCACACCGACTCGCTATAGTCTGCTCACCGGACAGATGGCGTTTCGAATCGGGATGGGCGGCGTGTTCACCGGAGTCGGTGGTCCATCTCTGATCGAAGAAGGGCGCCTCACCCTGCCGCAGATGCTGCGCGACAAGGGTTACGCCACGGCGTGCTTCGGCAAGTGGCATGTAGGGATGACATTCTTCGATAAAGATGGAAAGGCCATCAACAAGAACGGCCTTGACGCAGTGAAGCAAGTCGATTTCTCCCGCCCGATTTCCGGCAGCCCGATCCATCGCGGATTCGACAAGTTCTTCGGCACAGCTTGCTGTCCGACTACGGACTGGCTCTATGCCTACATAGACGGTGACAGGATCCCGGTCCCTCCCACTGGCATCTTGGATCGCGCCGGATTGCCCAAACATGCCTACTCCAAAGACAATCGCCCCGGCCTTATCGCGCCGGACTTCGATCTTGAAGAAGTCGACCTTGTCTTTCTCGATAAAAGCAAGAAGTTCCTCGAACAACACGTGAAGGAAAATCCTGACCAACCCTTCTTTTTGTTTCACTCGATGCAGGCCGTTCATCTTCCTTCATTTCCTGCTGATCGATTCAAAGGTAGAACCGACGCCGGCCCTCACGGAGATTTTATCTTCGAGATGGATTACATCGTCGGCGAGTTGCTGAAAACACTGGAGCGTTTAGGCGTAGGTGATAACACGCTGGTAATGTTCTCCAGCGATAATGGCCCGGAAGTCCCAACGGTTGTCGCCATGCGTAGGGACTACCGGCATGATGGTGCTCGTCCCTGGCGCGGGATGAAGCGTGATCAATGGGAAGGCGGTCATCGGGTGCCCTTTATCGCATGCTGGCCAGGCCGGATCGATGCCGGGAGCACGAGCGACCAAACCCTCAGTCTAACCGATGTGATGGCCACCTGTGCAGCGATTATAGGTGCCGAGCTTCCGAAGAACGCCGCTGAAGACAGTTACAACATGCTTGCCGCTCTGCTGGGCCGACAGCCGGGCGCACCGATCCGCCGTTACACTCTTCAGCACGCCACGCGACGAGCCCTTGCCATTCGACGTGGACCCTGGAAGTATCTCGACCACAAGGGTTCGGGGGGGAATCGGTACAAGGCGAATCCTCAGTTGCAGGCATACGCTATCGAGGATACGGCACCAGAGGCACCGGGGCAGCTCTACAATCTGCAGACCGATCCGGGTGAAACCACCAACCTCTACTATAAACACCCTGACATCGTGAAGGAACTACAGTCGCTCCTGGAAACTTCGAAGCAGAGCGGACGAAGCGCTCCGCTGGGCAGAACCTCCTCGTCAACTGGAATCAGAAAAAAATAGGGACGGCCATCTTGTTCCGGTCACAGAAAACGCTGACTCGCGGCAAGTTTGGGCTCGTTTGCGGTGCTGGTCTACATCAGCAAAGCAATATAGGAACCAGCTGCATCCCATCTCTTGGCTTCTCTCACTTGCCGGAAGAACCAGCCAAGAACGTCAGCCGCAAGAAAGATCAAATACGCAAAGCGCGTACGCGCTCTACGTATTCGGATGTAACAGTCTGGCGAGAGGCAATGCAGGCGCCGACAACATCTTACCTGCCAAATCAGCGTTAACCTGCTGGTAATAAAAGATTTATCTTTACACCGAATCCTCCCTGATGTACACTGTTTATCGAACAAATGGATGATAGTTGATAGTAGATATTGAAGCGAGAATGAGCAATGGGCAACAATCAGTGGCCAACGGCGAATAACGCACCGGAAAGGGGGCCGAACCGCGCAGAGAGACTTGCGCCAAGTTTCACACTAATTTTGCAAAACAAACCCAATTTCCACAAAGGCTAAATGTGTGTAAACTCAATTATGATACAGGATTATGACAATAGATCGGCCTTGTAGCGGCCGGAAAAACAAAGCCAATCAAACCCAATTCCGGCGTGGCCGCCTACCCAAAAAGGGGTAGGAAGAGAGGGGCTCGCGGGATCAAGCACAATAACCCGCCCGCGGGGCTTTTTCCGCTGACAGAGGGCAAAACGTAAGGTTAGAATGACGTCTTGGGCTGACTACCATCTGTGGAAACAAGACCGAGTGAAAGGGCACGGAAATGAATAGCAAAGATCTGACAAGGCGACAGTTCATAGCTGTGGCATCGGCGGGCTCTCTGGCAGCCGCTGCGTCGAGAACAATCCCTGCCTACGGCAACATCGCCGGCAAAGCGAGCAAGCTGGCGATCCTCGGCGGTGAGCCCGTCAGAAAGAACAGGTCCTGGCCGAGATGGCCCCACTGGGATGATGATGTCGCGGAATCGGTAATGAAGACTCTCAAGAGCCGGATATGGTGCAGGATTCAGTCGAAGTCGGGCACCGTCCCGACATTCGAGAAGAAGTTTGCCGAGCTCATAGGTTCGCGTTTCTGCGTGGCCACCGGCTCCGGGACACAGGCGCTGCACACCTGCGTGGAGGCACTTGGAATCGGCGCCGGTGACGAGGTGATCACATCTCCCTATACCGACCCGGGGACGATCGCTTCCATCCTGGCTGCAAGAGCACTGCCCGTCATGGCCGACCTCGATCGTGAATCCTTTCAGCTCGATCCCGATGATGTAGAGCGCAGAGTCACCGAGAACACCAAAGCAATCATGCCCGTGCACATGATGGGCCAGCCTTGCCACATGGACAGATTCATGGAGATCGCGAAAAAGCACAATTTGAAAGTGATCGAGGATGCCTGCCAGGCGCATCTGGCCGAGTATAGAGGCAAGAAGCTCGGGACCATCGGCGATCTCGGATGCTTCAGCTTCCAATCGAGTAAGACGATTGCCTGCGGCGAGGGCGGCGGGATCACGGGAGACGACGAAGAGCTTATGGACAAATGCTACACCGTCCACAACCACGGCACGTCACGCCGCGGCCGGACCGAAGTCGCGGGGCCGAAGTACCGGATGAACGAGTTCGAGGCGGCCGTGCTGCTCGGCCAATGGCCCGGCATACACGAGCGCTTCGCCCGCCGCAATGCAAACGCGAATCATCTGACCGCCCGCATGAAGGATATCCCCGGCATCCTCCCGCAGAAACTGTACGAAGGAACGGCCAGCGGCTCGTTCTACCTCTACGCTATGTCGTATCGCAAGGAACACTTCAACGACGTGGATCGCAGCAAGTTCCTCAAGGCCCTCAGTGCCGAAGGCGTGAGCCTCAGTCCATACATTCGGCAGGGATTGCATCGCGAACCTTGGATAGAGCACATATTGAACTCGCGGGTTTACAAGAGGATGTTCTCCGGGCAGAGACTGCGGAGATACCGCGAAGAGACTCCGTGCCCCACGTGCGATCAGGTCTGCGAGGAGATGGTCATGATCTGGGCGTCGGGCCCCCTGCTGGCAAGCAAAGAGGATATGGATGACATCGCCGATGCCATCCAGAAAGTCTATGAGAATAGGGACAAGCTGGCCTCGATATGATCGCGCGTGCGTCAGGCCGAACCGTCACTCAAGAGACAGGACAGGTTTGATACGGCGACTTCCGCTACGGGGTTTTCCGGGCGGCTGTGTCGGCTCTCATCTCATCGATCAGAGCCAAGGCCTGCTCGATGAGAATCTCGGCGGCACCTTTTGCCAGATTGGTTCCGGTCCCTGGCTCGTATCCGCCTTCGTCATAGGCCTCGCTGTGACAGACGTAGCCGATCGCGTCGTTACTTAGTGACACGATGAGCAGGTTCTGCAATCCGGCCCTCTTCTTGATCTGAAGGCCCACTTCGACGAGAACCTCGCCCGGCAGTCCCAGGATGTAGACATCGCCGAGCCTGATAACCTGAATCTCCGTGGTAAGATGTTTGTCTTCGGTACCGGCATCGGTGATCCTGTCAGGTGACGGGTCCGGCTTGACGGGAAGCTTCACCTGCTTTCTCATCGCGCTTGTTGCAACCTCATTGGAGGTCCGAACAAATTGAAGTCTCTTGAGAACCTCGCCGGCCAGGGCCCTGCCTATCTGCAAACGCGGCCATCGTCCGCGCTTGATGGGGACTATGTCACCGGTCGTCCCCGCGGTGAAGAGGCATATTCCACCCTCGGCTTGCTCGACCACTCGCATCGTCTCGCCCGGGAAATCGGCCGATATCGAGTAGAACCAATCCGGATACGCGCTCCCGCTGACCGCATGGCAGGCGAAATTAACAATACAGGCAACAACCTCGCCATCCGTGTCCTCGATTCTCAATACCCACGCCTCCGGGTCGACGGGGCCAAACGTCATTGCCGGCCCCTCTGGCGGGTGGGTAAATGTCACCCGCACAGAGCCGTCGGGATCAGAGACTATCTTCCTTGTCGCAAGGGCCTCCGGCGAAAGGCTAAACGCCATTGTCACGGAACCGTCGCTATTTCTGGGCCTGCGATTGTGGACGATTTCGGGAATCTCGCCTTTGGCGGCCCCGATTCTCACATCCTTCATATTCCTGTGGGCGAGAAACACCGAATCGGCAATCTTTCTGATAAGGGTCTGAACGTAGGCTTCGTCGACCGTGTTACCCGGAACATCCGGCCCAATCTTGGTCTTGGCGAAAATCTTGGGGCCAAAGTGAGTATGCGTGGCGGATATAAGGACATGGTCCTCGGGGATACCGGTCTTTTCCTTCACTATCCCGCGTATCTTCTTGGTGATCTGAAGAGGGACCCACAACAGATCGGTCGCGACGATCGCTACGGTGTTATGTCCGTCGCTCAAAACAACCGCCTTGGCCCAAAGCTCATCCACTATGTCGTCACTTGGTCGATCTCGGCTACCGTAGCCCGAAAGCCAGACGCCGACAGGCGGCGTAATGTTTGTCCTGGCGCAGCCCCCTCTGAGTTCCGCTCGAACCGCAGGACAGAAAATGTCAGCAGATAACAGAATTGTGGAAAGCAGCAGCAATCGTCTTCTCATGGCTCTCACCCGTTTCAAGACCCAATCGTCTTTTCGTACTCACAGCAGCCAACCTATCGTCCGCCCTCAGACAATCACCGATTCTTGCTGCCAAGTCAATGATAAAAGGCATGGCCATGATAGTCGCCGCGCCTTTGTACATCCGCCCCGAGTCCCCCTTACCACACAGCGGTCACCCTACGAAGACCTCTTCTTCCAGCAGTCGTCGGTCTCCAGAACCTCGACCATAGATTTCATGAATCGCATCAAGTTGTCCCTCTATCACCTTGCGAATATCGAGGTCTCGCCGGACATCCTCAAGTGCCATGAGGATGCCATTCGCGCCGATGTCAGGGGCTTGGCGGTTTCGGTTTACTGTCCGCAGAGCTCTTGCGCCGGCAACTCACAACGCAGCCAGTTGGACATGACGATAGCAAGGTCAAGAAAATCGACCTCGCAGTCGCCGTTTACGTCGCCCGGCGGCGGGTCCGTGCATACAAGCTGCTCAATCTCATCGCCGCTTAGCGCGTAGTCATAGATGCGAACATCGTCGATCGACCCACTGTAAAGCCAGTCGGGTATTTCGAAGGTTCTTCCTATGTTGAGATTGAAAGTATTGGTGGCAATAGAGCCCGCAGCAGGGGAAGCGACTTCTAATTTCCCGTCAATGTACAACCTGACTTCGCTTCCATCATAAGTTCCAGCCAAATGGTGCCAGAGGCCATTGAATGAACTATCCACGGCAAAGACAGCCACGTGGAAGGTTCCGGTGTAAATGGCAAACTCAATCTTATTGGTCCGGTGATGCTTCAGACCGTAAGCGGCGTCACCCTTTGTTACATACGGATTCCAATCGCTATTTCCAGAATCATTTGTTTTTACCCA
>CP070675.1:961622-967955 GCA_020352215.1 Phycisphaerales bacterium | reverse complement strand
GCCGCTCCGATCAGCAGCGTATGAGCGTTCCTGTGCTTTGGCCAATTCTCATAGAGCAAGACCTCAATATCCACGGCCACGTTGGCAAGGACAAATACCGGAACGTCAAGCCACTTTCTGAATATCAGCCCAACAAAACCGCTGGGCCCGAAATGATACGGCGTAATGGGCATTTTCAGTTTTGACCCGAGTGACAGCGCGACGGAGATAGTCCCGAGCCCTGTGCCGGCTGCGAATTCAAACTCATAGTGCCCGCGAGCTTAGTTGGTGGACTTCGATGTGTCAAACATCTACCGCGATCTGGGCGCACGAAAAAACCGCCCTCATTGAGCGGTACCAAAAACGATTGAAAGAACGGTCACTTGCCTAACATAGAGCCAAGTAGCTGGCAATTGCCAGGACCAGAATCCTTCTCTTGGTGACAACAAAAGGAAGCCAGGTTTGGTAATAGAATCTCTTCATCGCCCCTCTGCTAATAACTGACGTCACATTTTTGGCCATCCATGGTGCTATTATTATACCCGAAAGGGGGACGCCGGGCAAGGAAAATAGCCCCATTCAGGGTGTAAGTGCTTGCAGTACAGGTATTTAGGTGCAGATCGGCGGCCCTATTTTTGGCTCACTTCTGCGGCCGTGGCGGGCCGCGACTGCGAACATCTGCGGGCCTTCTCAGGCCAACCTGTGGACTGTCTCTAATTCGCCGATTGGGATGCGCTGGGGGCACAGCGCCTCGGCCGGCCCATCGTTGCGGCTAAGCAGGTTGTCTCTGATGTCACACCCAATACGGGCAGGCAGTATGCCTGCCACGTCGGTTGCCGCCCTAACTGTTTCAGTGGATCGGGCTTGGCATGATTCCGCTGCCATGGGATGCGTTGGGTAGGGCGGGGGCGCCAATCACTGCGGGTGTTCCTTGACCCGGCAGTCCGGGCGGACTATAGTGTTGTGACCGCGTTTGTCACGATGAGGTTGGGCAAGCCGACTCTATTGAATACTGAAACTGCCGTTTTTGTGCCGGCCGGGCCGGGTAAGGACAAGCAACATGAAGACCGGAAGAGGAATCTCTCGACGTAACACACTCAAGGGTATCGGTGCAGTCAGCGCTTCGGCGATCCTGGGCTCGCAAACCGTTCATGCCGAGCCAGCGCGAGCAGGAGAGCCCGGCTTCACTGAGTCCGCGAGCGACGTTCGACGAGGCATATTTCGGCGCGTCTGGGAAACGCCGTTCGTGGACACGCACGAGCACCTTATCGAGGAAAGGGACAGGCTTGCGGGCACCTCGCATCCGAGAGTTCAAAGCGACGATTGGTCGATTCTTTTCAGCCACTACCTTAATTCTGATTTGATTACGTCAGGGATGCCGCAGGAATCGCACAACAAGTTCTTCTCGCCGGAGACCGATCCGGCAAAGAAGTGGTCGCTGATCGAGCCTTACTGGCCGGCCGTGAAGAACACCGGTTACGCACAGGCAGTCAGCATCGCATTGAGCCGACTCTATGATGTAGACGAGCTGTCCGCCGCTACTGTGGGGAAGGTGCAGGCCGGATACGAGAAGGTCCGCCGGTCCGGTTTCTACAAGCACATCCTATGCGATTTGGCGAATATCGAATCGTGTCAGGTCAATTGCCTCAGCAGGGCGTTCGGCGAGTCCGACATGCCGACCTTACTGATGCAGGATTTGAGTATCGTGGGTATGTTCGCAGGTCCCGCCCTGGACCAGTTCGGCAAACCAACGGGCATCAAGGTCTCTTCGTTGTCCGATTGGTACCGAGTGATAGATTGGTGGTTCGACAAATATGGCAAGTACGCCGTGGCTGTCAAGTCGCAGAATGCCTATGGTCGTGACATTGACTACGACCAGGTGCCTGCGGAAACGGTGGAGGGTACGTTCAAGAGAAGACTTGCCAACGAGCGGCTGGGTTCACGCCAGAGAAAAGCGATTGAGGACCACCTGTTCTGGTACGCCGTCCGGAAGGCGACCGAGTACAACCTTCCCGTCAAGCTGCACACGGGCTACTACGCCGGCCAGAACTCGATGCCGCTCGCCCGCCTGATAAACAACCCAGGCTCGGCGACGCAGTTGTGCCGGAAGGCCCCGGAGACAAGGTTCGTCTTCATGCACATCTGTTACCCGTACTACGAGGAGATGATTTCAATTGCCAAGCAGTACACAAACGCCTACCTGGACATGTGCTGGGCGTGGATCATAAACCCGATCGCGGCCAAGGACTTCTTGAAGAAGTATCTTGTCACCGCGCCTGCAAACAAGATACTGACCTTCGGCGGCGACTACATTCCGGTCGAGCCCGTGTTGGGGCATGCCCTTATTGCTCGACGCGGGATTGCCCTGGCGCTGTCGGAATTGGTCGAAGAGGGATGGCTCAGTTTGGCCGATGCCCTGGACTTGGTTGACCCCATTATGCGCGGCAACGCCCGCAAGATATTCGACCTTGAGGCGAAGTCGAAGCTGCTGGCCAAAGTGAAATGGGGATAGTAAGAGGCCGGGCCCTCACGCGGCAGCCGTCACTTGTCGCGCATGCTGCGACTGTGTCGAGCCAACTCAGCTCGGTGTAGCCTCCCGCTTCGACACTCAATCATCATTCATCAGCAATCGACCCGGCGTTAGTCCCAGCAGGCCTCCGGCGGATCAAGATTGCATTCGAGCCAGCTCTGAACGAAGATCGCAAAGTCCCTAAAATCAACCTTGCAATCCTGGTTGAAGTCCATTGCCGGATACGCGGTACACGTGGCCGGCCTGTCAGGCCCTGCACCATACTCATAAGCCCCCATGTCCACCCTTGCGTTGGCGATCCGCGCGTTGCCGTCCAGATCGGTCGTGACATCGGCCGGGACTGCCGAGTTGTCGCCGGTGTCGATGCAGGGCGAGTCCGGCAAGAGCCGCAGATTATCATCCTCCGTCCCGAAGACCTCGTCGGGTCCGTACCCACTATCCACAAAGCATGGATCGGCGGCGATGTTCCCCGCTCCCCATTCGACAGAGGTCCCCGGGCCTTCAACAGGTACCGACAGCAGGTCGCTGTGACTGACCGTCAAGACGGTTTTAGCTCCTGGCATGCCTTCGAGCTCCACTCCGCCCCACACGATGCAGTTAACCATACTCACCTCGGCCGCCTGGACAAGTAGGGCGTCACCACTGCCCGAGGCGCGATTGCCGGCAAAGGTGCAGTTTATCAGGTCCACCTTACCGCCGTTGTACGCTTGCACGCCTCCTCCGGCCCAGCCGGTCGAGTTACCGCTAAAGGCACAGTTGACAAATGTGGCATTGCCACTGTGAGCCCATACTGCACCGCCGGAGAAAGGAGCGGTGTTGCCTCTGAACAGACAGTTAACGAACGTCGAGTCACCCACCAAGTCAAATACACCTCCCGTCTCAGTCGTGCCTTTATTGCCGACGAGGGTGCAGTTGATCAGCTTCGGCTCGCTGGCCATGTTGAATATTGCGCCGCCCTGATTTCCTTCGTTGTCCTTGAACGTGCAGTTTGTCAGCGTCGGCGCACCGTGGTCGTTGTACATTGCGCCCCCCTGTCCCCACCCTTGTGGCCTGGCGATATTGCCTATGAAAAGACAATTATTCACCGTTGCGCCGCTGTGCTCATTGAGCATCCCTGCCCCGAAGTTGTTTCTGTCGTCGGCCGAGACGCCCGTGTCGGCCCGGCCCGCCGTGACGGTGAATCCATCCAGGACGGCCGTAGCATCCACCGAGCTGGCCGTGACAACGTGGTAGCTGTTGTCGTTGGACCAGCCCGGGATGAGTACGTCGCCACTGAGGATAGTCTCGTTCACGGGCCAATCCCGCTCGCCCCGGCTGCTTTCATGTCCCGCAAAGCCGCCGTAGAGACCAACGTTGCTCTTGAGGTCAAACGACATCGATCGAGATCCCCTCCCACTTGGATAAGCCGTGTCCTGGTCGGGCTTGTACGTGCCCGCGGCGACCCAGATCTCATCATCCCGACCCGCCGCCGCAAGCGCATCTTGGAGATGCTTGTAGGCATTCACCCAGGATGTGCCGTTGTTCGCACCTACAGCATCATCATTGACATAAATGATCTTCGCGGTGCCGATTGGCGGGACGATCAGGCCCAAAAGAAATGCGTAGACCATCCAGCAGATTCTCGGATTTCGTGTGTGCGACATTTTCCAGCCTCCGACCCCCCGTTCTCAAGCAGTACGCGATGCTTTGCGCCTCCGGCAGCAAACGACTACCGGGGCACGCAAAGCCAAGTTTATCTCTGGGAACGGACCTATGGGGAATCACCGCACATCTCCCCACGTTCTTGCCAGACGCGTAGCCTATCTGATCATGGGCCGGATGTCAAGCAGAATCATAGGACTGCCGGGGCGGAACGGCACGGATTCACGGGAGGGCCGATACGGCGGGGCGCTCCGATCTTTCGGCAAAGTCTCCCCTAACGGCGTTGAAGGGCTCAGGAGGGCAGGGCGGCGTGGGCAGGCCCCGTGGGGACGAGGCCGCTCTACGAGCCGGCATTTGCTTGCTTTCTGCCGACCCTTGTGGTACACTGGTACCAGTGATAGGAGCAAGTGTTCACAGCAGCCTGCGTATTGGCTGATTCAGGAGCGGGAGAAGGCGCGGCCCATCCTCTCTCTCCGCTGAGTAGGCGCCATCGCCCGCAAATCGGGCGGTTTCTGTGCCTACTGGGGCTGTGTTTGTCCCGTCCGTTACTTGTGCCGGGAGGATGGAGTTGCGATGTTCTGAGGACGTACGTAGGTAGCCTAACAGGTGTATTCGGGGTGATCGCTACTCGTCGGCCCACGTCACGCCTTATGAGAATCCCCTGGGAATTTTACCGCTGGGCGGATGTTGTTCGTCAGGAAGGACTCTTCCGTGCGAATGCCGAAAGAAGATCTTTGGAGGCTCAAGAGATGAACAGGAAAGAGACGATGACCGGACGAAGTACATTCGTCTTGGCAATGGCCGTCACAATCCTTAGTGTCGCCGGTACCGCAAGCGCCTGGTGCGTGGTGGAGCGACGCGGCCCGGACGAGTACTATCAGTGCGCTGTAGGCAAGCGGGTCGGCTTCTGGGTGGTGGTCGAGGCCGTGTTGTGGCCCGCCGAGTGGCTGGACCACGCCGAGTGGAGTATTGGGGACACCGTAGTCTGGAGCGATCACGGCATTAGTGGTTACTACGACCATACGGTGTTCACGCACGCTTTCTACACCCCAGGCACTTACACGGTTAAGGTCCAGGCCATGTCAAAATGGGCGCTCGGGTGGGATTGGAGCGACTACATCACCTGGACCGTCAAAGTTCTGCCGTGTGAGGTCTCGGTATCGATAGTGAGCCCGAGCAGCTCCGTGAACATAAATGTAGGAGAGTCTCAATCATTTACCGTAGAGGCTACCGACCCGGCCGGTTATCTCTCTGAGGTCAAGTGGCATGTTGACGTTGACGGTTTTCCCCCGCCCGCTACACCAGTCTCCGGCTACAGCGACAGCGCCACCTTGACATGGACCTTCGATGCGCCGGGCACCTACCATGTTGAGGCCGACGTGTGGACCACTCTTGATGGCTGCCGCTCACCCGATGGTTCTGCCGTGTGGACCGTAAACGTAGGCGTTCCTGTTCCACACACACTCACCATATCTTCGACCGACGGCGGCTCAGTCACCTCACCCGGAGAAGGAGAATTTGTGTATGACCATGGAACCGGTGTCACCCTCACGGCAACGCCCGATCCGGGCTATCACTTCACAAACTGGTCGGGCAGCGTCTGGGCAACCAGCAATCCCTACGAGCTGACGGTCAATCACGGCTACCAGATCAAGGCCAATTTTGAGTCTGGTGAACCTCCGGACCAGCAATCTCAGGCATGCTGTCTTCCTGACGGTGGTTGCCAGGACTTGACACCCGAACAGTGTCTTTCCCAGGGCGGGATACCACAGGGCGAAGACACCACGTGCGCGACAACCGATTGCGGGCAGCGGCCCGCGGGCCCTCCCGTGGCGCACTACAAGCTGGACGAATCAATCGGCACCATCGCCGAAGATAGCGCGGGCGACAACCACGGCACCACTTACGGCGGCCCCGTCTGGCTGCCCACCGGCGGCATGATGGACGGAGCACTGTCGTTCGACGGCGTGGATGATTATGTGGGTTTGCCCATCGGCTCAGTGATCGATTCACTTACCAACTGCACGTTCGCCACATGGGTGGATTTTGCTAATACCGGCGGCCCCTGGCAGCGGATATTCGATTTCGGAAACAACACCACCTCTTACATGTTTCTTACGCCTCGCCTGAGCACGGCCGGCGAGATGCGTTTCGGAATTACTGTTGCCGGCGGCGGCAGTCCG
>CP070675.1:955180-961522 GCA_020352215.1 Phycisphaerales bacterium | reverse complement strand
TTCCTCCATTCGTTGCGTATGTCAGCCCAAAGTCCCCCAGACGCACACTGGGAACTACTTGATCAGCAAAAATCTACTTCATCACCACATCAGCCTATCACCCCAGGCGATCATAGCGGCTACGGCAGCACTTCGCGCGCCTCACCCTGCTCCAACGAGCTTCGGGGTAGCCCACGCTGGCCGTAACCCGTGAAACAGCGACTAGTTGGCATCTTGATCTGATAATCATAGAAATGATTGTACGCTCGAGGCAAAGACAGATCAAGTCTGATCAACTACATCCGCATCTATGAACAAGCGGTGATACCATGGGTATTTGCTCGGCTCGACACATGAGCGCTTCTACTCAAGCATCAAGGCCAGGTTCTTCTTCAATCAGTCGAACTCGCCCCTTCAACTGCCCGACCTGCTGACAGAGCTGATCCGTAAGCTGTCGTTGGTCATCTCGATCCTGTTGGCCGCGGTGAATGGCCCGCGATTAAGCCAGTCCCAAATAAGAGCGGAGGCCATTGAATCCTCTCCACAATCATCGTCCTCTGCATAAGAAGTTCACGGAAAAGCACTTATGGAGCCAAGATCTTTCCAAGATTGCCAGATAACGCGTTATTGGGTCGTATTGCGGTTGTAGGCACCGATTCGCATATATATGCGTTCTTTGCAGCACTCCTTTCACAGAATAAAGGGGGCGATTTGCCCTAAGTCAGGACCTCACTTGGGGAATAACGCCGCTGCTCCATCAGTGTCAGAACATGCGCTGAGTGGGGCGCCTGACTCGCAGTACTCACACTCTTTTTTGTATATTATAACGTCCACCAGCCAGTTTTCCGCAAAGACGGCAAGGTCCAAGGCATTGACCACTCCGTCAGGAATCTCAGGGGCCAGATCCGCTCCACTACGGCAATTGTTCTCTTCACTGCACCCCAACTGGCGCCAGTGGATGCCAAAGATAGCGAAGTCTTCAAAGTCAATGTCCGAATCGCCGTCGAAGTCCCCAGGGACACACCTCAGGGGATTAAGAGCCATCTCCAACGCTGCGCGGGCATCGACACGACCGTGTCCATAATACTCATCCCAGCCGGCCGCTCCCAGATCACGAGCAGAGCCCAGCAGAATGCTGCGCACATCAGCACTCGTCAGATCGCCGTCAACCGAGAGGATCAGGGCAGCCACACCGGCCGCAATAGGCGCCGCCGCGGAGGTGCCGAACATCTTGGCCGTGTAATCCAACAGATGAGGATTGTCGTTGAATGTGCTAAAGCCCATATACCCTGTCATGTCGGTCGTCCAGATCAGGTCCGTCGAGAGCAACATGTACGATTCGACATTCTCCTGCAGGGACAGATCCTCGCCCTCGACCGCGCCTCCGCCGGGCGCCACAATGTCTATCGCAGGGCCATAGACGCTATACCAGCACCGCCGGTCGTTGTGGTCCGTCGCGCCCACGGCAATGACCTCAGGATATGCCGCCGTATCGCCCGACGGCATCGCCCCGGCGGAATTCCCCGCCGCGACAACGACGACACAGCCTTTGCCGCCCCTGCCTATCCCTCCAGGCCGGACGACATCCTTTATCGCAGAGTGAATGATGGGCCTTGGTGTCCTATACCCCCAGCTGTAACTCATGATATCGGCGCCGTTAGCCGCTGACCAGCGAATTGCCTCGGCCTTGTCCGCTTCAGTAACCGCCTGATTCCAGGTCATGTCACGGATGGGCATCACCTTGCACTTGTACGCCACGCCCGCCACACCGATCCCGTTATCACCTTCAGCGGCCACCAGACCGGCACACGCCGTGCCATGGCCCTCCAGAAAGCCGGCGTCTAACTCAGGGTTCGGAGAATCATCATTGTCAAAGAAGTCGTACCCAGGAACGAGATTGTCAGCCAGATCAGGGTGATTCAGATCCACGCCCGTGTCCTGCACAGCGACAATGATATTGGGGTCTCCCGCAGTGATTGCCCACGCTTCGGGGGCGTTGATGTCAGCGCCGGCCGTACCGCCTGATTGGCCCGTGTTGTGCAGGTGCCATTGTCTTGGGAAATACTCGTCGTCCACCAGCACCACCGGTGCACCAGGAGTCTGACCGGGGTTGCCCACATGATGTTGTCCTGGAATGTTCTCACGAGCAGGAACTGTCTGTCCATGCAGCACTGGCTCAGAGACAGTATTGGCAGCCGCCCACTCGATGAATGAGACACTGTTGAGCTGCGCAACGGCCCCAAACACGTCATCCGCATCACGTGCGAAGATCTCAACCAGGTATTCAAGCTCCGTGAACCGCATCTTCCTGCTGATACTCAACCCTGTGTCCTCGCACAACCCCTGCAGTCTGCTCCGGTCATCAGCGGATCTCAGCCGCACCACGATCTCCGGGATAATTGCTATCGTCTCGCCGTTCGATGAAAATAGCGGAGCCGCATATTCGACGTGCCCATCGGCCCTCATCGCTGCGATAGCCTTCTCATTGTCGATAGCCGCCCAACGTCTGTGAACAACGTAAGTCCCCTTACGGCCGAACCCCTTGACAGGCCTTATGTGTTGCGCTCCGCCGGCCCTCAGGTGCTCACGCACTGCACCGACGGCAGCGTCGCTCTGACGTGACTTCACTGTGTAGCCCAACTCCGGCCGCGCTGTCAGTTGAAACGCTTGGCCCCCGACGGCCCGAGCACGTTCGATGGGGGCGCACATAGATGCGCCCCCGGAAAACACCCAAAGCACGGCAGACGCCAGAAGCATCCTGACATAGCGCGGCAGGTCCGTTGCGACATTCTCCTTCATCAGGCCCGACATATCCACCTCTCACAGCAATCCCGTTACAGGCCGGATACAACGCCCTTATCGACGATGAACGAGCTACTATCTTCTTGGTACGCCGCCCCCGGATCCGCCCGAACCACCGGTATCCGTCTGAGTTGTGGGTTCAGGGTCATACTTGGGAGCTTCCGCCGGCATACGCACCAGCAAGGGTTCGCCGCCGACCTGCAGCAGCACATCATTGCCGAAAGACAGAACGCCCTGTCTGCCTCTGGACGTCAGCTCCTTCACCAGCTGCATGAACGCAACAGATCCAAAGTCAATACGCGTGACGGTATCGAGTTCCAGATCATCGCTCACGAGCCTGCTGTCGACCCACATCTCATCCCTGAAGTAGAAGGCAAGATCGCTGACTTGCTGCACATTCGTAACCCTGACCGTCTGCATATACTGGTCGACATAGCTGTTGTCCCGGTTCAGGACCTCCTGATTACGCTGCTCACGCAGATTGATGCTCTGGTTCACGCCGCCGCCACCACTGCGCGCGCGCACTCCACGATCATATATGGTATCCCCGGCCGTATCGCCGGTCTGATCCGGATCGGCCAGATCGGTGGTTTCATCTGCAAGAAACGCTGTATACTCCGTCAGTATGCCATACTCTATCGACAGACTCACAACCGTATCAGTGACTTCCAACAGCCGCGGGTCATCCGGTGAGAGACTCGGGTCCGCACCTAACTGACGTATCTCGTAGATCATCTCAGCGATTTTTCTGCTCGCCCACAGCCGCGGCACGAACGTATGCCGCAAATCCGCGTCAGCCGGATCGAACGCAAACTCAAACGTTCTGTCCTGGCCGAGATAAGTGCCGCTGACCTTGAACACAAGCGGCTCATCGCCGATGTACCTGCCAAGGAACACCAGCTTGTCACCGTCATACAGATCCGGCAGCGTCGCAGGTGCGATGTCCCACGTTCGCCCAATCGCTTCCGAGCCGTCCGCCGTCAGAACCTGCAACATACCGTTTGACAAGACCGGGCCTTTCAGACCCTTGAACACCTTGCCAACCTTCTCCTCGACATCTTCCGTTGGCAGCACGAACTCGGCCCGCGCACGCGAGAGTTCCGCCAAGCCCTGCAGCAGCGCGGCATTGACATCCAGGCCCACCCCGAACGTGAACACACGCCGATCATACGGATTGGAACTCGTTACCAGCTCGCGAATGGCCACCTCGCTGGTAATACCCGACGTTGGACGTCCATCCGTAAGGAACAGCACTATCGGCAGCATCCCCGCCATCGGTTCCTGCGTCAGCGAGAGTCGCAGTGCCTCATGTAGATTCGTCCCGCCGCCAGACCTGACCGCCTCGACATACTCCCATGCCGCAGCTTCGCTGAATACGTCCTTGATAACCGGCTCGGTCGAGAAGAAACTCACGCTTGAATTGTAGGTGACTATGTTGAACGCCTCCTCTGGTTCCAGAGCCGATATTATCTGCTGTGTGACATCCTTGGCCTGATCCATCTTTGTAACCCCCATGCTGCCGGACCTGTCCAGCACGAGCGTCAACTCTCGCTTCATCGGCTCGACGTCGGACGGCAGCTCCGCCGGCAAGCCGGCAAGAAGCAGGAAATACCCTCCGCTGCCATCTTCATCAGGGTAGGCGAATACTGACCCACTGACGCCGTCATCCTGCCGCAAGAATGACAACTGAAAAGGCCCAGGTGCCAACTCGGCGCCCTCTTTAAGCTCCACCACGACCTCCTTTTCGCTGACCCGCCCTACGGTCACATGATGGCTCGGCGAATAGACCGTCGAGATCGGCTGGGCCGAATGGATTGTAGCGTTGATCTTCCACGGCACATCGTACTGCAGCGATTCCGTCCGCGGCAGGTGATAATCCACCCGACCACCCTCGAACTCCAGCATGTGCGCATATGCGATGCTTATCTTCCGACCGGCCCCCGGTTCGATTGGAAACAGCCGTGTCACGAGGAGGTCCTGCCCGGCCAACTCCACGAGTGCAGGATCCCGGACTGCCGCGACAAGTGCGTTGAAGATACGCTCGGCCTCCTCCTTCCTCAGAATCTGTGCCTCCATATCCCAGTCATCCCCACCGTAGCGCACGTCCCACACGACAGAAGCATCCGGCGTTGGAATCATCATCAGCCCCATCTGGATTCTGTCTGTGGTATTGAGCATCTCGATATCGAGTCTCGTACTGGCCATCTCGTCCCAGATAATGATCTTGGCCTCGACGCCTGTAACGTGCACGGGCCCCTCCTGTTGCGGCCAGAAATTGTAGGATCGGCTCTGCGGCACGATCAGATTCGGCGGAGCCGCATGTTGCTCCTGTGGTCTCGCCGGCGCCGCCCCCAGGATTAACACCACCGAGACAATCCCGGCCCAGCTTAAGCCTCTCATTCCAGTTCTCATCTCTCAGCCCTTTCAATGAATCGGATAATAGTATGACTGCGCCGCAGGCGACGCACCTGCGGCAACGGCGCACCAAGCGCGTAGAATCTGCACGCTAAGTTGCTCACATGCTAAGACAGGACAAGCCCGCGAACATACAATTCGCCCTTTCAGCCTGCCGGCGTTCCTACGCAGACAGCTGTCGCGCAATGCCCCTGCCGGGCGCAGAAGAACGCAAACCAATTGCCGAAAGGCGGGACCGTAGAGATATGAACGCTGCGAAGATTATGATGGCAATAAAGAATCTATAAACTTGTCTGGTCCGCCTTCATTCACGTCTGCTTATACCTGCAATACTACCAAACCGTTCACGTTGTTTGCAGAAAAAGTAGATTTTTTCTCACCCAGCCCTGCCTGCGAGGGAATGCTATCTGGCGCCAGTCACTGATGGCTCTAACCTGACAAAACCTGGACCTACTGCACCGATTCGTCCTTGTGCGCCAGCCAAGCAGCAACTTTGCGCACACTCCTCAGCATCTCAATGTCGAGGTCTACGTGTCTGTCCAAGTACTTGATTTGGGCGGTACTCTTCTATTTTCTTTTAGGCTTCAATCCTGGTGAGCTCGTCAGTAGTATCCTCTGGGGAAACACAGCTGGCACGGGGATTGGGGACGAGATTTATCTGGAGCAGTATCCAACAGTATTTAGCATTACGTATAGCAACGTAGCCGGCGGCCAGGCTGGAGTCAAGGTTGATGGCGGCGGACTAAACTGGGGCGCAGGCAACATCGACACCGATCCATGTTTCCCCGATCCTTCTGGCGGCGACTTCCATTTGAAATCCGAAGCTGGCTGCTGGAACCCGAACGGCCAAAGCTGGGTGCAGGATGACGTAACAAGCCCGTGTATAGACGCCGGGGATCCTATGAGTCCGATCGGTTCGGAGCCCTTCCCAAGTGGCGGCTTTGTCAACATGTACGCCTATGGCTGTATGCTTGAAGCAAGCAAGTCATATTTTGGCGAGCCAGTCTGTGGAACTATTGTCGCGGGAGATATCAATGGCGACTGTGACGTCGATTCTAGAGACCTTGCTATTCTGACTTCCCACTGGCTCCAGCAACAACCTTGACACAGCCAGTTTCTTCTCCGGACTGATTGACGACATCCGCA
>CP070675.1:948722-955080 GCA_020352215.1 Phycisphaerales bacterium | reverse complement strand
TCGGAGTTTGGCAGAATATCAGAATACAGCGCGGTATTGGAGAGATTCAGCCGTATACTGGATTCTGTGTGATACCGTTCGACGGCCAAACGGAGAAGAGCCATGCACCGAACATACTATTGTTGCCTTTCCTATGTGAGGCGAATCTCAAGAGAATAAGGGATCGCATAGAGAAATACGGCAAACCGGGTGAGACATCGCTTCAGCAGCTTTCTTTAGTGGGGACGCTATGATGGCCGGCAACAACACTGTTACAGCAGCGAGAGGTTTTCTGGCGGCAGGGGTGGCTTGTGGGATTAAGCAATCGGGCAAGCCGGATCTTGGTCTGCTTGTATGCCCGAGCGGTGCAACCACGGCGGCCGTCTTTACGACCAACAAGATCGTGTCTGCTGCGGTGCAGGTCAGCAAGGAGCACGTCAAGCGCGGCAAGACGTACGGCGTCGTGGTCAATTCGGGAAATGCCAACGCCTGCACGGGCAACAAGGGTCTCAAGAACGCAATCAAGATGTGCAGCGAGACGGCCAAGCACATCGAGGAACCGCCGCGCAGTGTCCTGGTGGCGTCCACTGGTATTATCGGTGAGCAACTTCCGATCAGCAGAATTGTGAAAGGCGTCTCGAGGGCAGCCGACAAGCTCTCGGCCTCCGCATCTGGGGGGCTGGATTTTGCCAAGGCAATAATGACGACCGATACGAGACCCAAACAGGCTGTCCGTCGGCTCGAAGTCTCAGGCGCCGAGGTCACGATAGCCGGCGCGGTCAAGGGTGCCGGGATGATCGGGCCCAACATGGCGACAACACTATGCTTTATTACAACGGACGCTGCCATAGCCAAGCCGCTTCTGGCCAAGGCGTTGAAAGGTGCGATTGGCGAATCCCTGAACAAGCTGACGGTGGACCGCCATCAAAGTACAAACGATACCGCGATAATCCTTGCGTCCGGCCTGGCGGCAAATCGCCCGATCGTGACCGAGTGCCCCCGATACAAGAGGTTCGCCAAGATGTTGATGGATCTGTGCGACGACTTAGCCAGGCAAATGGCGCTTGACGCCGAAGGAACAACGCAGATATTCAAGGTCGTGGTCAATGGTGCAGCAACGAAAGCCGATGCAGCAAAGGCAGCCAGAGCGATAGCCGACTATCCTCTGGTGAAGTGCGCCGTCCACGGAGGCGATCCAAACTGGGGCCGGATCATCTGTGCCGTCGGCTCGGTCGGCGTGAAACTGAACCCTGAGAAGCTCTCCTGCAAGCTCGGGCCAATCACGGTCTTTAGAAACGGTGCGCCGGCCAAGTTCGACCGAGAGAAGGCCAGCAAGGTCGTCTCGCAAACCGAGCATACGATAACGGTCGATCTGGGGGCGGGAAAGCAGAGTGATTTCTGCTACGGCTGCGATCTAACCGCCGAATACGTCAGAATCAACGCCGAATATCACACGTAGGCTGTTCGAATCGCCGGGATGGGAGCAAAGCGGCCAAAGTGAGATATCGAACGAGCTTTGAGGATTTGACGGCCGGCTCGCGAGTTTCACAACCCGTATTCTCGATTTCTCATTGCCCTTGCTGAAAAACTGTTGAAAAACGCCTCCGTTTCGCTAAACTGCGATGACTTTACGCGCGTTGTTCGGACCGAATTAGCTACTCGACTCGAAAGGAGTTGAAAAGGTGAGTGTTATTGAGAGCATTGCAGGACTTGCGGGACCGCTGCTGGCCGCTGCCCAAGGCGCAGAAGCCAGCCAAGCATCGGGCACGCCGATAAGCTGGTGGATCGCCCCCGTTGGGTCGCTGATGGCGCTGGGCTTTGCGTACTACTTCTACAAGAAGATGATGGAGGCCCCGGAAGGCAGCGAGAAGATGATCGAAATAGCCCAGCACGTACGCGAGGGCGCCTACGCGTATCTCTTCAGGCAGTACAGCGTCGTGGCGCTGGTTTTCGTGATTCTTCTGCTGATTCTGGGATTCTGCGCATATAAGGGTGTTCAAAACCCGTTCGTCCCTGTGGCATTTCTGACGGGTGGCTTTTTCAGCGGTCTTTGTGGCTTCCTTGGCATGAAGACGGCGACGAACGCTTCGGCCCGCACGGCGCAAGGTGCCAGTAAAAGTCTCAATAGTGGCCTGCAGGTGGCTTTTAGGTCCGGCTCGGTCATGGGTCTTGTCGTAGTCGGCTTTGGGCTGCTCGACATCTCGCTCTGGTATCTCATCCTCGATAAGGTCGTCTACACAGCTGAACACATGAAGCATGGCGTCGAGCTGTTTGGTTTGACCTTGGTTCATCCAGATATGAGCGCGGACCACAAGCTCGTCGAGATTACCACAACCATGATTACCTTCGGAATGGGCGCTTCAACCCAGGCACTGTTCGCCCGGGTCGGCGGTGGAATCTATACCAAGGCCGCCGACGTCGGGGCCGACCTGGTGGGTAAGGTCGAAGCAGGCATCCCCGAAGACGACCCCAGGAATCCCGCCACAATCGCTGATAACGTAGGCGACAACGTCGGCGATGTTGCCGGCATGGGCGCAGACCTGTACGAGAGCTACTGCGGCTCGATCCTGGCCACAGCCGCTCTGGGTGCAGCCCTCACGATCGGCTCTCTGCCGGAAGGAATCACTCCACTGAAAGCCGTGCTGTCACCTATGGTCGTGGCCGGCCTTGGCATTCTGCTGTCCATCGCCGGTATCTTCATGGTCCGCTGTAAGGAAGACGCCAGCCAGAAGAACCTGCTCCGAGCATTGCTCTTAGGGACGTTAGGCAGTTCAGTCCTGATTGTCGCCGCAGTGGCTGGCCTGGCTCAGGCCGGGTGGATAACATGGGGCGTCTTCGGCTCAGTTGTCGCGGGCTTGATTGCCGGCGTGATTATCGGCCAACTTACGGAGTACTACACATCCGATGAATACAAGCCGACACGAGGCATTGCGGACCAGGCAAACATGGGGCCAGCAACCACGATTATCGATGGCTTCGCGACGGGCATGTTCTCGGCCGGTCTGCCGGTAGTGACGATCGTGATCGGCATCCTGTGTGCCTTCGGTTTCGCGAATGGCTTCTCAGACATATCAATGGGCCTCTACGGTATCGGCTTTGCGGCAGTCGGAATGCTCGCTACATTGGGTATTACTTTGGCCACCGACGCGTATGGGCCGATAGCCGACAACGCCGGTGGCAATGCCGAGATGAGCGGCTTGGGTGAAGAGGTCAGGAAGAGAACCGATGCACTCGATGCACTCGGCAATACTACCGCCGCGACGGGAAAGGGCTTTGCGATAGGGTCAGCGGCCCTGACGGCGATGGCCCTCTTGGCGGCCTATATCGAAGAGGTGCGAATCTGGATATCGCGACTGGCCACGGATGCTGGCGGGACCTTCCAGGTGGGCAGTGTCACGTTTACGCCTGATACCGCAAAGACTGCTGGCGTCGCTGACTTTGTTGAAGCGTACAACCTTACGATTATGAATCCCAAGCTGATCGGTGGCCTGTTTATTGGTGCGATGATGGCCTTTGTATTCTGCGCCATGACTATGAAAGCCGTCGGCAGGGCGGCGGGGGCCATGGTCAACGAGGTTCGGCGTCAGTTCAAGGAGATCGCCGGAATCATGGAAGGTAAGGCAACGCCTGACTACGCACGCTGTGTCTCAATCTCCACTCGTGGTGCCCAGAAGGAGATGATTGTGCCCTCGCTATTGGCGATTATCGTCCCGGTTCTAACGGGATTGCTCTTGGGCGTAGCAGGTGTGATGGGGCTTTTGGCAGGTGGACTAACCTGCGGTTTTGTTCTTGCCGTTACGCTCAACAACGCAGGCGGCGCCTGGGATAACGCCAAGAAGTATATCGAGAAGGGCGCTCACGGCGGCAAAGGCTCTCCGGCGCACAAGGCTGCCGTCGTCGGTGACACCGTCGGCGACCCCTGCAAGGACACCTCCGGCCCGAGCCTGAACATCCTGATAAAGCTGATGACGATGGTCAGCGTGGTCTTCTCGGGCGTGGTGGTAAAATTTGGACCCGTTGTCAGTGGCTGGCTGGGCCTTGGCAGCAAGTGATTGACTCGCAGCCGTCCGAACGTCCGAGCGGTTCCGTTGACGTAATCGATTTACAGGCGTAATCTATCGGGGTGGCCAAACGGGCCACCCTTTTGTCTTGTAGGTGAGGATGTAGAACTTGGCTAAGAAGGAAAGTGTGAGGGCGAAGGCGTTTGCTTTGGCCGCCGCCAAGATAGCGGACGGGCGGCACTGCACGGACATAGTCGTACTGGACCTGAAAGGCCGATCGCCGGCCACCGACTACTTCGTAATAGCCACCGGCACAAGCGACAGACAGATGCGGACCGTCGCCGATGAAATCTGCAGCGCTGCCAGAGAACGCGAGCTGCAGCGCTTTGGAAGAGCCGGCTACGACCACGCCCAATGGATTCTTCTCGACTTCGTTGATGTTGTGGTCCATATCTTTGACAGCACACACAGGGACTACTACGACCTGGAATTGCTCTGGGGCGACGCGGAGCGATTAACTATTGAAAAAAATGTAGCCACAGAGGACACAGAGAATTAAGAGATCAGAATAGAGGGTGTTCTGAATAGAAGGCAATGCCCGACGAACTGACTGAAAGGATTATTGGCGCCGCTATAGAAGTCCATAAAGCACTTGGGCCGGGACTTCTGGAATCGATTTATGAAGAGGCTCTGTGCTACGAATTCGAACTACAGGGTATCAAATGCGAACGGCAGGTACCTGCGGATATCATTTATAAAGGACGCGCCATTAAGGGACAGAGACTTGATTTGTTAGTTGAGAAAGAGGTTGTTGTCGAGGTTAAATCGCTTAGCAGGCCGCCTGATACAGTCGTTTCGCAGACTATCTCCTATCTCAAAGCAACGAATCTAAAACGCGGCCTCATCATCAACTTCGGCGAAAAGCGGCTCATTGACGGTGTCAAAAGCATCTCTGTTTAGTTGTAGCCACAGAGAACACAGAAAGATGATTTAGATTTGTAAGAATGAAAGTTTAAGAAACAATAAGTAGGTGTTTTGAAGACACCGGAATCGAATTGAGGAAACGTGGTCTGCAGAGCAGATTTGATAAGTTAGTTCTTGCCGATTTACCGTTGCTTGAGAACTATTTTGATAGTGCTCTGATGATCTTGAACGCAGGTAGGCGGTTGGCGGCTATGGCGCTGCTTCGTTGTACGGGAGAGTTTATTGCAAAGATCATATATTGCCTCCAGGGCGATAATAGCCAAGGATTGAGCATAGATGAGAGAACTGAATCTTGGGAAAAATCTACCTTCAAAGAACGTAAGAGGGACTACGAAAATATCATAGATAGATATACCGGCAGCGATCGTAGGAAGGTTCAAAGTTGGATTGATAAGACTGACAGGGAAATAGCTAAAATCAAAACTGACAAGTTGCCGCCCACAGCGAAGATTTTTGAACAGACGCTTGGGGCGAATCATCCTGTCGGCCGGGCCGGAATGTATCAACAATTTCTCGGTGCTGTACATCTCGATTGAGAAATACTAGCGAAAACGATAGACGAAGATGGAAACGCCAGCGAGTTCAAAGGTGATGTTGAGTATGATATTGAGAAGTTAAAATTCGATTGTCTGACCCAGCTTTTCTATTTTCTTCAAGCAATTTGTAATTATTACGGATTAGAGAATTTTGATGACGTCAAGAACGAATACAAAACGCTAATACCTCCGAGTTAGTCTGAAAGCTTAAATTTAAATGAAATGTGTGTTGTCTCTCTGTGAACTCTGTGCTCTCTGTGGCTAAGATGATAGGACGATGAAGCCTGTTGTCGACATACTTGAGGCGAGAATCAGCGCGGCGATGGAGCGGGCCGCGGGGCGAGAGGGCTGCGCGGCCATAGTAAGACCTTCCACCGATCCGAAGTTCGGCGACTATCAGGCCAACGGCGTGATGGCCCTGGCCAAAGAGATCAAGACTAATCCCCGCAAACTCGCCGAAGATGTGGTAAAGAACCTCGATCTAAGTGACATCTGCGAGCCGCCGGAAGTCGCAGGACCCGGATTCATAAACCTGCGATTGACACCCAATTTCATGGCAGCCAGACTCACGGAAATCAGCAAAGATAGTGCGGGCCTTGGCGTTGAAAAGACAGCTGAGCCCAAGACCATAGTGGTTGATTTCTCGAGCCCGAATATTGCCAAGGAAATGCACGTCGGCCACCTGCGAAGCACAATCATCGGCGACTGCATCTGCCGCGTGCTCGAATTCCTCGGCCACAGGGTCATCCGCCAGAACCACATCGGCGACTGGGGAACTCAATTCGGGACGGTGATTCTCGCTCTCTGGCACATCTGCATGGCGCAGAGGCATGATGGACCTGCCTACTACGTCACTGA
>CP070675.1:941997-948622 GCA_020352215.1 Phycisphaerales bacterium | reverse complement strand
AACTCACGTGAAAAAGGGCTGGCGGCGCCGTCGCCTGCCAGCCCTATGAATATCCCGGGTGTTTTGTTTGGCTCTGAGAGCTCTAACCACTGTAAATCGCGAGTCATCACCTCGCAGTAAAAGTCGGCATATATACTGTACCCGAAATTACCCCGTTCAATCAACAGGAAAGAACTTGTCAAATGATCGGCAATAGACACCATAGTAACTACCGTCCTGGTAGTTACTCGACCAGGAAATCGTAAACTCATCGCGGTTGTCGATGGCAATCGCCGGATCTATTTGGTAGGAATTGGTATACGTGTTCGCCATGAAGACATCGCCGCCGATGCCGGCATTATCATACTTTCTGGCGAGAATGTCATAGCGTTCGCCCTTCTCGCTATAACCATGCCACGTGATTACCGTATTCCTGTCATTTACGGCCACTGCTGGGGAATAGGCATAATACTCGGGATCGCTTACCTGGAATTCGAGTCCAATAGGAGCGCCATCCGCATTGTACCGACTGGCAAGAATGCTACTATACGAGCTTCCCGCAGTTTGTCCCTGCCAGACAATAGTAAAATTCCCGACCGAATCCATATCAACATCCGGCTTCTCATTGTAAATAGGATTGGTGCTAACCTGAAATTGCGAAGCCTTTGGAATGCCTGATGAATCATACAGTCTGGCATTAATATTACTCGTGGCGTTCCAGGCTACGACAAAGTTGCCCAATGGGTCCATGGCAACATCAGAGACAACACTTTGCCAACTGGTTACATTGTATACCACCAATCGATCTGCCCGGGGTGCCCCTGACGAATCGTAGAGCTGTGCGTAAAGATAGGTCCTTTTATTGTACCACCACGAGGTCCTATAGGTCCATGTGACAACGAAGTTGCCGTTGGAATCCATCGCCACAGAGGCAGGGTAACTGCCGTGGGCATAATAACTTATCAGGAACTGATCGCCCAACGGGACACCGGCATTATCAAAAAGGCGTGCGTAGATAGCATTGCCGGATGCTCCATAGCCCCACCATACAACCACAAAATTCCCATTGTCATCCATGGCGACAGCAGGTGATCTTGAGGTGTCGTAGTAGGACGAGTAAGGATAGTTGTTTACCTGAAAATTGGATCCTACGGGGTTGTCCTGGGAATCGTACAGTTGACCGTATATGTTCGCTCCATACTGTGAATACCCGGTACTGCCGGTCCAGACAATCACCTTGTTGCCCCTATCGTCCATGGCGACAGCAGATTGGTTCTGGTTACCAGCGGTCTCGGTGTTGACCTGGATCTCTTCGCCGACCTTGTTCGTGAGTCCGGGGTTAACTGTTGTTCTAATCGTATCGCTGCCCGCGAAAAGTTCACCGTCAATGGCGCCGGCTATTTGAAGAATTACCTCGTTCTTCTCCGGACCAAACACCGCCATGACATCGGCTCGGTCAAATTTCACCATCAACTCAAGGATTTGATCGTGGTCGTAGTCCTCGACGCTGCTTTCACCGGGCTTTGCGAAACCCATGGCCGGGTCGGTTATAACGTCCGCGACATCAGAAAAGAATGCAACCGTTTGAATGTCAACCTTGCTGACGTCATATCCTTCCGGAAGTTCAATGAAACACGTAACATACTGGCCGCCACTGTTTGGATTAATCGTATCCGGCTCAAGGTCGATGGTTGCCGCAACGTGCACTATGAATGGAAACCACACTGCGACACAATCGTCAATCTCTCCATCGCCATTGTAGTCGGTGGGGGGATAAACCTGATTTCTGTCCCCATCGTTTGTTCCAACTTCATAGCGTTCATACGCAATATAGTTTCCCGAGATTTCCAGCCAGCAGGTATCTGAATCGGAGCATCCTCGATGGTGCGTATTGGTTATCGTGTCCTCTGCAATATCGTAGACATGAAGAGGTTCGCCGGAAATATTGTAGACAATCCTTTCCCCATCAGTGGAAAACCCGGCATAACCTATGTCTGTTACTCCCGTTGAGTGAATGGTTTCAGAATCAATCTTATAGTATTTGAGTTCATCAAATTCATCGATATAGACGACGACGTTCTTTCTGACGACTGGATCCCATCCGGCTTCACTCAGGTACGTCAATTCTCCCGCCGCAATATTATATAAAGCAACCTGCCCGGCAACACCAACCGTTAAGAAGTTGCCGTCGATGCTTGGCTCCGATGCCCAGTAGCTGTAGGTTATTCCCGTGTCGGTAATGGTCCCGTCGGACAATGAGTAAAATTTCACATTAACATCATAGGTCTCTGTCTTTTCTTCAAAGACGATATGTTCGCCGTCAAAGTAATTGCGTCCCCATGGCTGGCGAGCATTCGAAATCCCGGTATCAAAAATCGCTCCTGTTGTGATGTCATATATGGCTATTCCCTGTTCATAGGGCCACGTCCACTTGCGGTAATGGTAGGCAATCTTGTTTCCCCGGATACATGGAGGGTCGTATGCATCGTCTATGCCTGTATCGTGGGCTTTCCTCAGGACAAAATCGTAATAAAACAAATGATCGTCGTTGTAATAACCCAGGAAGGCAGCTTGGTCCCCGTCGATCGACACAGAATAGCCGCAGTTTTCAGTTGCGACATCAAAGTTAAACCAGCCATCCTGAGCGAAAACGACATTTCCAGATACCCCCATGATCAAGAACAACACTGTCATCACATTGGCAACAAATCTCTTACACATCTTCATCTCCTTTTCTTCAATTCAGTGACTTCAAAATGCTCTTTACGCGCTATTGACCCGGTAAAGAATAGACACTTAGAATAAGCAATCGGCATTCGCAGGTAAATCAGGGCAAGGCCGTTCTTGTTGTGGGTCTAAGCACTACAATTGGGAGGTGAATACCCTACAACTCGGGTAAGAAAATGGAAGCTGTGAAAGGACTGTAGACGTGTTTGACTAAGAGTGGAAGCTCAGCATCTAAACTGCGGGGAATCGCGTCTATCTCAACCGTTCACCCATTCGAACGCGCACTTGAGCAGTTCAGAACCGCTGCTCAGGTTGAGTTTCCCCTTGATGCGGGAGCGGTAAGTCTCGATCGTCTTTACACTCAAACATAGCCGTTCAGCAATCTCGCGTCTGCTTTTACCTTCGCCAAGCAAACTGAAGACCTCCAGCTCACGATCGGTCAGACGGTCTATTGGAGAAGTGTCGGTATCAGAGCCCTTGAAGCCAGCCAAGCTGCGTACAAGTTTATCTTTCATCTCTTCGCTGAGATACAATCGACCGTTCAGAACTTTTCGTATTGCCATTATGACCTTTTTAGTGGCTTGGTGCTTTGTTATGTAGCCTTTTGCTCCTGCTCTGATGACGCGTTCGGCATAGGACGATTCATCATGCATAGAGAGAGCTAACATAGGCAAGTCCGGGAAGCGTGCCTTGATCTCCTTTATCAACTCCAAGCCACTTGCATCTTCAAGGGAAATGTCAACCGTAACCACATCCGGTTTTAGATTCTTGATGGCTTTGATTGTCTGAGGTATATCTTCGGCCCAACCACACGCCACAAGGTCTTCTTCCTTATTGATCAGATCAGCAAGCCCTTCTCGAACAATAGGGTGGTCATCGACGACCAGGACCTTCTTTCTGTTTCCGCTATGTTCATTTTGCGGTTCTGCACAAACCATAAATCGTCTTTCTATTACTACGGGTTTTCCTTGTTCGGGAAGACGCAGGTTACGATTGATCCCTCTCCGGTGCCTTTGCGAATGTCGAACGAGCCGTCGACAATCTCGGCCCGACAACGCATGATCTTTAGCCCCATGCCGCCGCCCCGAGTCTCTCCTGCGGGAAATTCAGAGCCATCATTTTCCACCGTCAACCTCAAGCCGTTATCTTTGGAGACCAGTTCTATTCTTATATTCTTAGCTTTGCCGTGCTTGACAGCATTGGTGATAGCCTCTTGAGCGATTCGATATAGATTTATCGCTACTGAACCACCGTTCACTGAAACAGCTTTGTCACACTGGAAGGTACATGAAACGCCAAAGAGCTGTTCGGTATTGGCCGCTAATTCCTTTAACGCGAATGCCAAGCCGTTTCCGTCCAAATCGATCGGATGAAGTCCCTTGGCAAGATGGCGCGCCAGTTCCACCGCCCGACTGACACGCGTGTTTATCTTTTCAGCATACGGCGCCTCTTCGGTCAGTGATTTATCGGCCAACTTTCCCCCAAGTACCTCCATCATAAATCCAATCCCGGTGAGTTGCTGGCCGATACTGTCGTGCAACTCCTGCCCAATTCGTTGCCGTTCCTGCTCAACGATCCTCAGTATGTCTCTCTCTAATTCCTTGCGTCTCTCGATCTCCTCCAATAGCTGTTTGTTAGCCTCCGTCAGTTCTGTCGTACGGGCAAGCACCAGTTCTTCCAAATGCTCGCGGTGTTTCCTCAGATCTTCTTCTATCTGCTTACGTTCGGTGATGTCGTAGATTGCGCCCTGCACCAGGCTCGGCTTTCCCGAATCATCGCAGACGTTATGAACCAGTTCGTAAACCCAGCGTACCTGTTTGTCCTTACGCAAAATACGGTACTCCCATTCAGTTGCGTGGCCAGCAATTGTACGCATTTTCTCCACGGTCTCAGAAATCGCTGCGAAATCATCCGGGTGGATGATCTGGTCCCATCTGGGTTTGCCTGCAGTAAATTCATCCTCTGTATAACCGGTGATTTCCTTGACCTTCCCGTGAAAGAATACAGGTACAAAATCTAAGCAACCTAAGTAGAAGATCCCTTGAAAGCTCTGTACAAAAGAACGATACCTCTGTTCACTTTGTTGCAGTGCCTCCGTAGCGCTATTACGCTGTTCAAGTGAACGCCTAATTGGTCGGACAAGTAACCAATACAGTAGGGGGGTGCTCAGCACGGCTAATAAAACCGGATCTGCGACAATGTGCCAACCGCTTTTTAGAGGCAGCACATACAGCAGAGCCATGATAGCAGCTTCGCAAAGGAAAATCGTCACGAGCATTCTGACAAGGAGCAGGACTGTTTCTCTATGCTCCCTATTGCCCATTGGGGTTGTTCCTTCGGTCTTGTTGTGATCGTGTCTCTTCCTACGCCGGCGCGCTGTTTTGCGCTGCTCAATCGGCGTCTTCTCATTTTTGGGATTCAGCATGATAGAATCTCTGTTGGTCAAATTCACTCTGCATTCTAATAATCGCTGCTCTCAACTCCAAGGGAAAACTCAGACGACGGCTCACTCGTGGAGTGACAGTGCGATCCACATCCCGCTTTGCTAAGCAGAATCCCCAGTCGGATTCTGGGTCATTCTCACAGGATTCATGTTACAACTTGCCCCTGCTACGGGTTGCAAAATGTCAGAAGGGCTGCAAGTAGCGTGTACCACGTCGTGGACTATAGGAAGACGTGATAGTTCTTCTTGAGGTCTTTGCTATTGGCGGCTGTTGGAGTGTTTGGGTTTGTTGGGGCGGTCAGCCGTTTTCCGTGCACTCGGCCCGGCCGTTGGCACATGGTTTTCGTCACGTTCCTCGCGGCCCAGACGATTCCTTGCTGAGAATGGGCCACACAACTCACGTGAAAAAGGGCTGACAGCTCCGCACTCTGCCAGCCCTTGTCTGTTTGCCAAGTAGGTGAGCCGGACTATGGCAGTATCGCACGATCGTAGATGCGAACGTCGTCGATAATGCCGAACCAGTGGCTCCCGGCCTCCAGGTTGCTTCCGGCACCGATGTGCAGGCTGCCTTCGGAGCTTGCCAAGCCAAATCGCAGTTTGTCTCTGGCTACTTCAACATCGTCAACGTAAAGGGCCCTTCCCGAACCATCCCAGGTAAATCCCACACGGTGCCAGTCGCCGTCGGTTATTACGAATTCCGAAACGAGAGGCTCTGGCAGAACGCGGCCACCGGCAGGCTCGCACAGACCCGTCATGAGGTTGCCTGAGGGATCGGCACAAAGCCAATCCGCGCCGCCTGCTTGCGAGACAATCACTTGTCCGGGGGCGCCTCCTTTGATCCAGGTGAAGACGCCAAACGAGGTTTGTGCCGGATTCAGCGAGAAGGTCGTGAAAAGAAAATCATCGATCCCGTCCAATTCGAGGGCCCCGCCTACCTTGCCGGCTTCCGGCCGCCAGAGCAAGTCGGGGGCTCCATAACCATCCTTGCCGCCGATGCTATCGACGGCAATCCCACCTTCTATCTCATCCAGCTTCCAGTGGGCTACGAGGCCAAACTCGACCAGCCAGTATTCAGCGAGATCAGCTAAGTCCTCATAATCCAGAGACTGCTCGCCCAAGAGTCCCGCAGCAATGTCAGCCGATGATTCACCGCCAAACCAGCATTGAGCAAGTATGGAAAAATCTTTGAAGTCGACCTTGAAGTCTCCGTTAAAGTCAACCACGAGAGGAGGGGCGTATTCCTCGACCGTCCGACAAGCTGCCGCAAACCATCCAGTTAGACCGCCCATGGCGTAAATCTTCCCATCCACTACGCTTGTACGAAGAGCAACTCTTGCAGTGGGCATCTCGGGTGCGGTTGTCGATGTATTCGTCGCGGGGTCGTAGACTTCCACAGTGGCCACAATCGCGTTGCCTACATCACCCCCGATGACATAGATCTTCCCACCCACCACGCTGCCGGACAGGTCCGTTCTA
>CP070675.1:935267-941897 GCA_020352215.1 Phycisphaerales bacterium | reverse complement strand
CCCACTTGCCGTGCGCTTGGTTCCAGGTCGGTGACATCGCGTTCGTCAATGTACATCTTGCCCGAATTGACCCTTCTAAGACCGCATATGCACTCCAGGAAGACGCTCTTGCCCGCACCGGGCGGGCCTAACAGCACGAAGTACTGCCCCGTTTCTACTTCGATGCTGAGACGCTGCAAACGAAACGAACCTACCGCGAGAGAAATACAGTCCGCACGAATCATAATTTCACCAACGCAGAGCCACCTATAAGGCGGATTACTGTGAGCGCAAAGAGCGCCACAAAGATAAGCAACAGTGCCACAGCCAAAGCAACCTCAAGATTGCCGACTGACTGTTCGAGGAAAATCGTCGTGCTCAAGACCTCCGTTCGTCCCCGGAAGGAGCCGACAAAAATCATCAAAGGGCCGAACAATCCAAATGCCCGCGCCCAGGTCAAAATGCCGCCGGCCACAATCCCGTTCCTGGCCAAAGGCAGACAGACACGTCGAAAACTGCCCCACTGCGTGCAACCCAGGGTCAGGGCCACATTCTCATAACGCCTGCTTACATCGTCGAATGCAGTCTTCGCCGAGCGTATCGCGAAACTGGCGGCCACGACGAACTGACAGAGTACAATCCCCTTCGGCTGAAAGACAAACTCCAGCCCGAGGTCTTCCTGTATCCATCGACCCAAAGCCGTTTGAGAGAAGAACACCAGAAGTGTCAGACCGGCTACGAGTGGAGGGAACACGATGGGCAAATCCACGATCGTATCGACTAAGATACGACCAGGAAACTTGAATCGACTCAGGGCATATCCCATCGGTACGGCAAAGAGCAAGGCTATGAATGTCGTGACGAAACTCGTCCAGATGCTCATCCAGAGAGCATGCTGGATAAATCCGGATCTTAGAGCTGTCACGACTGCCTTGGTGTCGATGTAGAAAGCGTCGGCGGCGATCAGCATCAGAACAAAAACAACGAAGACAGATACGAAGAAGAACGTCGCCGCAGCAAAGAGCCGATCTCGCCAGGACCTCACAGGTGAGTTGCCGGGACAATCCATAAGAAACTGACTTCTTTTCAAGAGCATATTGGGCAATCGAAACCAAGAAAAGTGCGTGAACGGCTCAATTCAGTAAGAGTCTCACGACGTCGGTCTTGATTCTATTAAAAACCCATTGCCCCGAAAACCCCCCACTTGTGAAACTCATGGTAGAGCATGTATCCCATGCAGACTACTACGACCCCGGTTACCCCTGCGCCCAGAAGCTTTGCAGTGCGGGGGTTTAGGACCGTCTCCGTCGAGCCATACCGCTTGAGGAGGACATAAACAGCCAGCGTAACAGCGCCGCCGGCCAGAAACGCAAACGTCTGCATACCGTACCAGCCTTGGGATGGTACTCCCTTTTCCTTGACCCATTTCCAGGTATGTTCCAGGGGATAGTATCGCGGCAGTTTCACCGAGAACCACATAGTACAGCAGTAGAAAATCGCCACCGCCGCGCAAAAAACGGAAGCCAGGACGTACGTCAGATCTGATTTCTTCATCACCAGGATCCTTTCAGGACTGTCAAATAGCATCCCACCACAATTTTGTACCACACTATCAGATTCAACAGAAAGCAGAGTGGCACGTAGAGAAACAGCTTCTCTTTCTCTTCGGAAGGTCTGAACCGCCTTCTCAGGAGATAACACATGAAGAACAGCGCCAAGGCCACCGCCCCCCAGTGCTCTTTGACTTCGAATAGTCCTGTAGCCCAGGGCATCTTAGGATCGAAATAGTCGTGTCGGATATAAATCCTGTAAGCCGGATAGATCAGTGCACCAAGCACGTACACGATTACGTAGGCCCAGAACGACACCGTGAGATAACGCCGCTCCAACTTCTCTCTGCCGAACTTGCCCCGCAGATACTTGGCAACGCAAAGCAGATTGTGTGTCATGCTGCCCACGAGAACAAAGGTCGCGAACAGATGAATTAGCAGCAAAAGTTCGTAGTAGTCTTCTATAAATACCATTCGTATCGTCCCACCAGGCGAGTTAGAATTCTATTCGGGATGGTCTACCCTATAAAGGTGTTTTTTGAAAAGCGCCCGTCCCGGCTCGGAAGTAGCGAATTCCATGAATTTGTCGGCCAAGGGACGATTCTTGGTGAACGCCAGCACACCCAGGTTCACCGTTGAAATCACGTTCTTTCCAACGGGTATCACAACTTCCTGACCATGGTCGCTATAGTATCGGGCAATCGCATCCCATACTATTACCGCGTCCAGTGACTTGGCCTGAATCTGCATGCCCAGTTCGTTGACGGTCAGCGACTGGAAGACCGCATTCCTCTCAATCTGCTCGGCGGCGATACCGTTCTTGGCAAATATCTGCTTCGTCTTTCTGCCAATCGCGCAGGTCTTAGCGTCGCCAATGCCCACTTTCAAACCCTCCCTGAGCAAGTCCTCCAAGTCGTGGATCTCTTTCGGATTGCCTTTCTGCACGAGGATTGTGGGCACGAAGTAACAAACAGGTCTCTGCGACAGTATCATATTTTCCTGAGCAGCCTGATCCACATAATGTTTGTCACCGGGCATATAGAGGTCCCCACGACGTGTTAGCTTGATCTTGGAGAGTAACACCTCACTGCCGGCGTAATCTACAACAATTCGCACGTTGTGCTCGCGCCCGAACACCTCCGCCAACTCGTCGACCGGCGGACGAATCCCGGCGCCGCAATAAAGCAGCAGCTCCCGTTCGCCAGAGTCACGCTCGTCAGGCTCCTTAGCCGTGCAGCCAAAGAGCACTGCCGCTGCAATTACACCTATCGCGAGCTTACTTGCCCTGTTCTTTTCACTATTTGACATAACCGTGCGTGGCAAATATCTCCGGGCCTCTCGTCCTGACAAAGTCCATGAACTGTTTGAGCGCTTCCAGCTGCTTCGAGTAGTCAAGACCAATAACATGGACCCGAATTTCGCTATCGTACTCATAAGGCGTCTGAACGACCTCCACATCATCGCTGAAGATATGGGCCACGCCGTTCCACATGATCACAGCGTCGACCGTTTGGGTCTTGAGAAAATTGCCCAAAGTGCTGTGTCCCTTAGTCAGGCGGTTCTGGACGTTCTTCATCACGGCCTCTTTGATGCCTTTCTTCTCCAACAGCGCAAAAACCATCTCGCCGCAGGTTGAGTACTGCGGGTCGGTCAACGCCACCTTCAATCCCGGCTTGGTAAGCTCCTCGATGCTCGCTACGTTCTTGGGGTTTCCTTTCTGAACGGCAAGCACGGGCGCCACGAATCCAACGTGGACATAGCCCGACAAGGCATTCGCGTCGGAGACATAGTCAAGATATGGATCGTGGGTGATGAGAATGTCGCCCTTTTGGCCCGTCTTGACGAGGGGCAGAAAATCTTCACTGCCGGCCACGGTCGTTACAATCGTCACGCCGGTTTCAGCAGTGAACTCCGCGCATAACTGCTCAGCAGGCTTGACAAAGGAACTGCCGCAGAGAAGGACCAGCTCAGTCTCTTGTTGATGAGTTTCCTTCTGCTTGCAGCTAACGACCGTTGTGGCCATTGTCACCAGCACAACGCTCAAAATGACTCTTACGATCGTCGCACGCTTTGTTTTCAAACTCAACGACACTTTCACTTTTTGCCTCCAAGACATATCCGCACATTTCTGAATCCATGCCGACAAATCCCGACAAGTGGGGATAATAAACGAAACATCTGACGTGTTCAACAACCTCTATCCGAGTATTTTGTAAACTCCACGACGGCTTCTGGCGAACCAGACGCCATTCAAGGGGCTGTTCGTATCATGCAAACCGATAGCCGTCCTAATATTCCGCGCTGTCCAAAGGATTCTTTGAGAAGAGTGGGCAACAGAAGACGCTTTCGCGCATTTCTTAGCTGACGAGTCTCCTTCTCAGCCTTCGTATGGCCAACAAGCCCACGACCAGGATAAAGAACGCCACATACAGCAGATCAAGCAGCAGACTTATCTGATACCGGCCCGTGCACATAGACCTTGCCAGCCTGACCGAATGCGTAAGGGGAACTATCTCGGCGAACGGCCTGACGAACTTTGGCAGGTTGCTGACCGGGAAGACTACCCCGGAGAAGAAGAACATAGGCGATATGAAACCGGTAAAATAGAAGTTGAAGTGGTTGATCGTCTTGACGAAGGAGGTCACCAGTAACGAAAGCGCGCCGAACATCAGCCCCGTCAAGAAACCAACTAATGGCGCCATTAGACCGTCTGCAAAGGAGATGACGCCAAAAACAGAAAGGATGCACAAGACCGCAAATGAGAAGAACAGGCCTTTGCTGCCTGCCCAAATTATCTCTCCGACGATCAGGTTATTGACCGTGATCGGCGCTGCGAGCATTCCATCGTACACCTTCTCAAACTCCAGGCGGATGAATGTTCCGAACGTACATTCAAATGCAGCCGTGAACATCGAAGTAGTTACTAACAATCCCGTGCCAAGAAACTCCAGGTAGGCCAATCCCTCCATCGATTCTGTAATGTACCGTCCCAAACCCAGGCCCACACCTGCCAGAAACAGCAGGGGTTCCAAAAACGGAGGAAGCGCGTTACTGAAGCCGTTCTTGGTGTAGACGCGCACGTGTCGATACCAGACGCTGAAAAGTCTTTTCCGAAGCGGAGGATATGGACGTTCGCTACTGCTTGTCATTCAACGCTCTTCCCGTAGCCTTCAGAAATACATCTTCCAAATTGGATTGTCTCAGATAATATTGGCTGCCTTCTATCCGGGTTGTCACAGCCTTCAGTTCGTCAAAACTATCACAGTACAAACGAGTCGTGCCCTCAAAGCGCTCCACTCTTATTTGACTCGGAAGTCCCTCACCGCGTATTGTCCGAGCCAAGTCACCGGCGGGAAGTTCCAGAACGAATGTCTCGATATTCTCTTTCAACAGATTTTGCGGAGTGTCCTGCATAACCTTCTCGCCCTTGTGCATAATCAGCACCGTATCGCAGAGCTGGAAGGCTTCTTCCATATAGTGCGTCGTCAGTAGAATCGTGGTGCCTTGACTCCTTAGCTGTCGCAGCTTGTCCCAGATGAGATGACGCACTTGCGGATCCAGGCCCGTCGTAGGTTCGTCGAGAATAAGTAGCTTCGGCTCATTGAGAAGCGCCCGCGCGACAACAAGTCTTCTTTTCATTCCACCGGACAGCTCCTTGATCTTCGAGCGCCTTTTTTCAGACAGCTCGAGAAAGCCAAGCAGATTGTCGATACGCTCTCTGGCGACTTTGGCACTTAGAGAATAGAACTTCGAATATATCATCAGGTTCTGAACAACATTGAGCTCTTCGTCCAGATTGTTCTCTTGTGGAACCACCCCCGAAAGGTACTTGATAGCAAGCTCCTCGTGAATCGGATCGTAGCCGAAGATCTCCAACGTATCATCGGAGTCTTTCTCACGCGTGCACTTGGCGTAGATCATCTTCATCATCGTGGTCTTGCCGGCCCCATTGGGCCCCAACAGGCCAAAACAAGTCCCCGATTCGACCTGGAAACTCAAATTCCGGACGGCCTGCACCTTTCCGAAGCTTTTGCTGACGTTTCTGACAGTAATTACATTCTTAGCCATATTGACCAACCAAGGCGTCGTGGAGTCCAACAAGATGCTCCATGCAGACAGCAAAAAGCAGCACGCGAATCACGCTCCTTCAGCTGGCTTTCCGCACAGAGCGCTTGGCCTCACTTGGAGCCCCCTTGCTTCATGGGGCAGAGAGTCTACCTGAAAAAGACGATTTGTCCAAGAGCTATGTGTCTCTTTGAGCGCAGAAATGCCGTCCCGATGGGCCTCAAGTTGACGTTTCTGACAATTTCTGCCTTTCTGTGGAGAAATCATGTAACTTTCTACCCCTCCAAGTGGTTATATAAAGGGGAATGTGTGTAGTTATGGAGACTGGCACAGGGCGGCGGGTGCGGCCACCCGCGGCCGGATCCGTCGCGAGTTTCCTCGGCCCGCCGCGGGGCTGACTACGAGTAATTCTGGAGCAATGCGCATATATGTATATAATGGGCTTCTCAGCAATTTCAACGCTATGCAAGTGCTAACCCCTTGCTAAGGAAAGGTTTTCGGTGTGAAGAAATCGCGCATAGTCATAACCGTAGTAATTGTCGTGGCCTTCGTGGCTTTATCCGTGGCTGGATTCTTTGTCCGCAGAAAGATGACCACTGCCGCCGGTAAGGCAGTAACCGTTCGCATCGAATCGGCCAAACGAGGCCAACTGATAGAGTTCGTAAGTGCCCCAGGCGAGATCGAACCAACGACAAAGGTCGAGATAAGTGCAAAAATCTCCGCACGAGTCACCGAGCTGCCCTACGAAGAGGGAGATACCGTCACTTGCGGTGATCCCAAGGCCGATCCCCCAGTGCCCCCGTCGCTGCTGGTTCGCCTCGACTCCAAGGACTTGGAGAGCCGGCTGCTGTCTGCCCAGGCCAGTCGCGCTGCTCAGGCGGCCCAGATAGAGGTCGAAAAGGCTCGCATCGCCGGCCAGCGATCAAACCTGGTGGGACTCGCCGCATCGCTGCAACAGGCCGAGCGGGACCTCGAACGTCAGCGAAGCCTGTATGAATCCCAGGATGTCAGCCAGACATCTCTCGATCAGGCCAAG
>CP070675.1:928501-935167 GCA_020352215.1 Phycisphaerales bacterium | reverse complement strand
CCGTCGTTGCCCTCCAAAGGTCTGATCCAAAGCGTGAATGGGATTAGCGTAGACCCGTAATCGTAGCTGCCGCTAATAACAACGCTGCGGATGTCCCCAAGCGCCCTGACGGTTTGGCCGATTCCCCAGGCCGGCCTCGTAGATATGTCGAGGATTACTAACGATAGTGCAACAGCAACAACGACCACTGCTGCCGTAGCTAATTTTGTTCTTCGACTTTTCATGATCGTTCTCCATACGGCAACGCGCCGGCAGGATTGGCCGGCCGCCAGCGATTGCTTCATTGTTGTGGAGGCATCGCCGAGAATACGCTCATCCATCTGGACCTGGCCGGGCGCATCGGAATCTTGTCGATATGTCCTTCGCAGGAGGTCCTTGATTTCTTCGGCTCGGTTCATAGCTCCACCTGTCCATCCAAAAGAGACTGCAACCTCCGAAGCCCATAGCGATAGCGACTGCGAATCGTATTTATGGGCTCACCAGCCTGGCTCGCGATCTGGCGAAAACGCAAGCTGCCCAACACATGCAGGACGACAACCTGACGCTGCTCGTGCGGCAATTGAGCCAGAGCGGAGGTCACAATGAGAAATTGCTCTGTGCGTGCGGTGGCCTCTGCGGAATCGGGCTGCCGCGATGGCCTCAGCCCAGCCTCGATCAGCCTTTCAGGGCCTATCCGCCTACCCTGGCGATTGACATTTCGAGCTCGGTTCGCAATACAAACGGCCAAGTAGCCCTTGAGCGAACCTTTCAGCTCAAATCGCCCCGCCTGAGACGCAAAACCCACAAACACATCGTGAAGCACATCCTCAACCGCTGCCGCGTCATTGAGAAGAGCCGCTGCCACACTGAGCAGGTCGGGCCTGTACTTCTCGTAGATACGGCGTAGCGCTGCAGTATCGCCTGCGTTGAACCTCCGGATTAACAGTCTGTCTTCTACCACAACGGGCTCGCCCTTGCGCTGCTGAGCACTCACACGCCATAGTGGAAACACGTGGAGCTGTGTTTTTGGTTTACCCTCTTTGACATTTTGTTCGGTGCTTTTCCGGCTCCAGAGATATGCACGTTTATCCGTGTACCGTTGCCCAACGCCGGAAGGTGGCTGTCCCTATCACTCCACTTCTTGTGTGACGACTTCAAGGATTTCCTTTTCGCGCCGCTGCATAAGCCTGCCCAGATTGGACAGACTTAACCGGTAAAACACGACCAGCGCCGCCAACAACGCCACCGAGAAGAAGAGGTTCACCGGTGCGGCCGGCAGCCAGCGGACGCTGGACCACAGCAATCCCATAGCCGGCGGAAAGAATATCGGGGCAATGACCATCGGAAAGAACATGCGCGATACGAAAATCAGAATGCTCGTTTTCGTTGAAGATTTCGTCCGCTTGAGTGACCCGGGAGCAATGCGGTAAGGAAGGAGCACGGATATCAGGTTTCCCACCATACTGAGCAGCAGGAAGGCCGCCAGCAACTGCAAGCCGGCTGCAATAACGATGACGAACGAGATGCCCATGGCGATCTTGATGAGTAAGAGAAAGATCGCTCCGATTCCGGCTGCGACCGGCAGAAACGCAAGGTTCTTTCCCAGCAGGATGTGTTTACGCGGCACCGGCAGCAGAACGAGCTGTCGAAAACCGCCCCGGTCGAATCCGAACAGATTGAACATGAGCTGGCTCAGACTGAGAAACATAAACGCGACAGCGCCCGTGGCGACGAACGGCCTGAAGTTATCGCCTATGCTCGCCGAACGCCGTACGAAGATCATTGTCCCGAAAATAAGCAGCATGATGAAATTTGTTCCCAGCACCATTTTCACTTCGGGCGCCCGCGTCAGACAGCGAAAGAAGGCCAGTGCCGAGGCGGCAGCCTCTTCAGGGGCGCCGGGAAGTTGTCTCTCGATAAGGTTCTTGCCTTTACCGGTGAGCTTTTCGGCTTTCGGTCTTCGTTTGGACCTATTGCCGGCTGTTTGTCCCTGGTAGAAACGAAGGGTCGATCGATAGGCCCTCCTTAAGCCCAGCCCCCCCAGAAGGAACGCACCGGCTGCACCCATAACCGCCGGCCAGATGTTTCCCGCGGCCAGTGACATCGCCCCGTTGCCCACCCATAGGAAGGGCACAACTTTGTGCGCCAACAATACTGCATGGGGGACGCCCGTTCTGTCACCGCTGCCGGGACGAGTCGCGGTTCGCTGATCTGATTCCACGGATTGAACAGGTTTGGGTCTGTGCCGCTTGTGATCGTCCATGAGGTTTCCAAGGATATAAGGAAGCTGGGCCAGCAGGATGAATGCAAACGTGACGCCGGCAATAATTGTACGGCGGCGCCGCTTGTTCATCATAAGCGTGACCAGCCATCCGCGCAGGCAATAGGTCCACGCCGTGATCATGAAGACCACGCCCAGCGCCAGCGGAAACATCAGAGTCATGAATCCTCTGCCGCCCAGGATAAGTCCCACAGACAGGCCCAGCATCCCCGGCAGGAACAGAATGATGCTAAACGTGAGATGCGAGGCGACATAATTGATCAGAAAGATACTTCGCAGCGAGATCGGCAGGTGCAGCAGCCGGCCGATGTCGATCGTTTCGGAGCGCTGGATTTCCGAGACTATTCCGGCAAGCCATAACAAGAGGAACGTTCCGACGATCAAATCCCACACGAGCAGCATGACCGGGGGCGATGCCTTCGACAGGGCAAAGGTGCCTGCCAGCAGGCCGGCAATCCCGCCCGCAGCCCCTAATAAAAACAAAACTACGGCCACAACAATTGTCAGGACGGCGTTCAACCGCCCGCCGCGAGCCCATTGATTTCGGCTCAAGCGCCAGCGCAACCAGAGGATTGTGCGAAGTTGGCTCCAGTCCATCTAACCCTCCAGCCAACTCAGCGTCTGCCGCTCTATGTGGTCGCTGCCCACGGCCTCGAGAAACCGCTCCTCCAGTGAGCCACTTTGGCGAATCTCATCCATCGTGCCCTGATGCACGAGCTTGCCCTCTGCAATAATCCCGACGTCCGTGCAGAGCTTCTCTACAATTTCCAGAACATGCGACGTCAAAAACACCGTGGCGCCGCGTTGCACGCAGCGCTTCAGTGTATCTCGCAGGACACGCGAGGACACAGCATCGACACCCTCGAACGGCTCATCAAGAAAGAGTAGGTCCGGATTCGGAATAAGCGCTGCCGCCAAGGTTAGTTTCTTCTTCATGCCGTGTGAGTATTCGAGGGTGAGCTTCTTGTCCTCACTATCCAGACCCATCATGACCAGCAGTTCCTCGCGGCGATCGCGCACCGTCGCCTTTGGCAGCCGGTACATGCGTCCGATGAAGGTGAGATATTCGCGAGCCGTCAGGTTATCAAATAAAGCTAACTCCTCCGGCACGACCCCGATGCGGCGTTTGACCTCGCGGGCAACCTCGATGTCGCCCACATCTTGGCCCAAGATGCGCATGGTGCCCTGCGTGGGCGCCAGCAGACCAGTAAGCATCTTGATGGTGGTGGATTTGCCCGCACCGTTGGGCCCGAGAAAACCGTAGAACTTTCCGGCCTCCACTCGCAGATCCAGGCGGTCTACGGCACAGAGGTCTCCGAAGTATCGCGTCAAACCGTTGGTTTCGATAGCGAGAGTCATGCGGCTGGTGAGTCTACCGGCACAAGACCTGAAAGGCAAGGGCCTTGTCAAGTCTGCCATGCGAGCAGAGCGGGACGTAGTCTCTGCGAATTCGGGTCCAATATGCCGCGGAAGTCGAACCAAGTCTGAATCCGTCGGGGCCTTTCACCACCCCGCAGTCGCCGTCTGTCCGCATCATCGCCAGTCGTTGATGACCGGCTCGGACAGTTATTCTTTATCTTTCTTGCCGTGGAAGAGCTCGGTGCCGGCACCCGGGTAGATGCGTCGCTCCGAGGGCGGGGTCGGCTTCTTGACGGGGGGCCAGCAGCCCGGCTGAGCCCCGGCGCCTTCGCGGGCGAGCGCCGTTGGCTGCTTGTCTCCCATCATCGGACTGCGGCGAATGTCTATTCCTTCGACGTTCCAACTGAACTCTATGGGGATTCCATTCGGGTCGAAGGCGTAGATTGAATGGATGAACCCGTGGTTGATAACATCGGAGCAGTTGAACCCGGCGGCATCCAGCGTGTCCTTCAACTCCCAGAGGGCCGCCTGAGTTTCGACACCGAAAGACACGTGATCGAAAACAAACGGACCATCGACCGGCTCGCCGTGCTGCTTAGGTTCGACCGGCTTGACATTGCGCCACTCGAAGAACGCGATGAGATCCGTCTCGCTGATTTCGAAGAAGTAGTGGCGGTATCCGGGCTCGCCCACGCCGGCCACGAGCCGCATGCCCAAGAGATCACGCCAAAAGCGGATCGTCGCGTCCATGTCCCCGGTGGCCATGGCCAGATGATTAATGCCGTTGAATTTCATGGTTGCCCCCGTTCACTCTGTCTTTTGTTTCTCGATCACCAATAACATCTGCAACACTAAACGTCAATCTCACCGAGACTCTCGATCGGGCCGATTTAGGGGGCCCGGCCGCTGCATTTCTTGTCGTTCGAACCGGCAGCCATCGGCTCACCGGCGGCGTATATGTCGCATCGTCCAGCACCTCTCGCCCAGAATCACGCCGACGCCCCCCAACACTCTCACTCGGCAGCGTGCGTCAGATTGCCTCAATCGTCGAGGGCGGCTTCGTCGCCACGTTGTACGTCACGCTGACAATGCCCGGTACGTCGCGGATGATATCGTCAGCAAGGGTCTCCAGGATATCAAATGAGAGCCGCGTCGGTGTTGCGGTCCGCGCGTCGACACTGTCCCAGCAGCGCAGCTCGATCTGCTGACCGAAATCGCGCTTCCCGTCGCGCATTCCGGTGACGCGGTCTTCGTGAAGAATCGCCATATACTGAAACGCCCCGGTGTCTTTGAGCAGCCGCTCGACAATGACGGTAGCCTTGCGGACCGTCTCGATGCGATCGGGGGTGATCTCACCTATCACGCGAGCCGCGAGGGCCGGGCCAGGGAACGGGATGCGATCGAATAGCTCGGCTGGGAGCCCGAGGGCCTCCCCCACCTTTCTCACGCCGTCCTTGCGAAGCTGAATAAGCGGCTCGATGATGCAATAGCCAAAGGTCTCCTGCGGATCGATGCCGAGCTGCTCGAAGACATTGTGCTGCCGCTTGATCCCTGCGACGGTCTCGTCCACATCGGTCAGGATAGTCCCCTGGAGAAGGTGCTTGGCTCCGCTCTGCTTGACAATGCGGCCGAATACGTTTTTATAGAAGGTCTGCGTAATGGCTTCGCGCTTCTGCTCCGGATCCGTAACTCCTTTGAGCGCCGCGAAGAACTCTTCGCGCGCATCGACTACTTCGACCGTAACGCCGAGCTCGCGGAAGAAACCCACAACCTGTTCGGGTTCTCCCTCTCGCATAAGGCCGTTTTCGACAAAGATGGTCCTCAGATTCTTGCCCAGGGCACGATGTCCGAGCATCGTGACCGTGGACGAATCGACTCCTCCGGAGAGGGCGTTGATCGCCGTTCCATCGGCAACGGCGTCTTTGATGTCCTTGACCTTCTCATTGATGAACTGCTCGGTACTAAGCTCCTGCGTCGTGATCTCCGTGATCATGTGGCGACCTCCTTTTCATCTGATAGTCTGTTCATGACGCCTTATGTGACCTGGGCCTGTGCCGCGTACGCGACGTCTGAATTCATTTCCCGGTTCGGTCCATTGGCTCTTGCGCACGAGTCTAACTTTAGTCCTGTGGCTTTGTCAAGGGACACCGCCGGCTATTCTCTGTCTGTTTCATTTCAACTGAACGTCAACCAGAAGTCGGGCGAGGCCTCCAGTTGCAGTCTTATCGTCTTATCCAAGGATGCAGCAAGCCAACGTTTGGCGGGCGTGACCGGTCCTAAAGATGCGAGCAGCCGCGAGTCTATTTCCGCGGTCGGTTTCTCGGTCTTCCAGAAGACTGCAAGCGTATCCGAAATAGTACGCAATCTGTCGCAAAGAGGGCTTAGCTCGAGATTTCGAGCACAGCAGGTATATGGGGCGTCCGGGTGCAGATCCCCGCCAATTGCTTTGAGGATCGTAACAACACTGCCAACGAAGTCCCAATGACAGGGCATCAGCAGATCAATAGCCGTGGCCAGCGATATCTTGGCTTTCCGGCCGTCCACCGTGTCATGCACGATCGCATCCTTGGTTTGCTTCAGGAAGGTCGTGTCGTCTTTGTAAAACTCGCCCGCGGGAACTGCGCCCGGCTCACCGTAGTCGCCGAGGTCCAGGGCCAGGTTATGATATGGCTGTGATGAGTCCAAGGCGTAGGTGATCTTGTCGACAATTCGCTCGACTTGCCATATCTTGAGGGCCGTCGGCTCACCAATGAAGTTCAAGAGCTCATCCGCCGAGATGCCGCCGACGTCCAAACTCATAACCGCGACAGTCGTATCTCCGCACCAACGCGAGAGTGCGTCGCGGCAATTCTCCAGTTCCCTCTTGCGTTCGGCCGGCCGCTCGCTCGATTGCTTTGGACACCGCCCAGCACCTATTGCTCTGACAATTAGCTCCGCCTCTTTATCGGCTTCGTGATAGCACGCCTCGAAACCCGTGATAAGCTGCCTTATCTTCGTCGTGTCCTCGTCCAATGGGGCAATGGCGTCTTCCATCGTATCGATGTCCC
>CP070675.1:921691-928401 GCA_020352215.1 Phycisphaerales bacterium | reverse complement strand
CATCGCTCAGGTGGATCAAGGAAGGCGGATTACCACTGTGTTCACCGTTTTCTTCGACTGGATTTGCCAGCCATTGCCAGTTGAGACCGCCGTCCTGCGAGCCAAACAGCTCAATAAAGTTGTGCTGTGCTGGTTTGTTGTCTCGGCGGCGCAGAGCCACAAGAAGATCGCCATTAGGCATAAGAGTCGAAGACGGCATTATCGAGTAGCCGCTGGGAGGTTCCGGCCCGATCCAGGCAAACTGGTTCCAGTGTTTGCCGCCGGTTCGCGTGCGCGCGCAGAACGGTCGGCCTTCTCGGTCATTCGTCTTCTGGGCAGTGAGAAAGAGCATTAGGTCTTTCGGGCCAAGCACTTGATAATCGGTGCGCGCACGCAGATGCAAGTCGGCAAAGGGCAAACGGAAAGGGCCGCTCCAGGTTCGCCCTTTATCCCACGAAACAAAGGCTGCCTCACCGCGTGCGTTCAGAGCAAAGCCAGGCGCGTTGAATGCAATGTCCGTAGGGAACGGCGTGAGTTCACCGCCAGGATAACCGGCTTCCGAGACATGCCAGGTTTCCCCGCCGTCCAGGCTTCTCGCAAGCATAGTACTCCGCGGTCGCGTAGGATCGATCTGGTGCAGCCCTTCTTTTGCAGACGGTGCAAGATGGCCAAGGCTAAAACCGACCAAGATTTCGTTATCCCACTGCCAGATGTCGTTGTTGGCTGGCCATCCCGCAAACCGACCCTTCTCGTAGAACACCTTCAGGTGCCGGACGTCCTTGATGATAATCGCTTCACTTCTTGGCGCTCGGACAACCAGACACGCCGCCGCCATAGCCGCAACAAGACTGAGCCATTGCTGCCTCGTACTTCTTCCCATGAGCATGCAATTCCCTTCTGTCGAATCCCGAACTCTGCCCAGGCCGGATTGTATAACGGTATCATTAGACACGTCTGTCTCGTTCGCTCCCATATTATCATAAACAACACAGGCATCAAAAGAGTCTGCCGGTAATTCCAAAGTCTTTCCAGAATTGACTCAAAACCGTCTTGCATTCGGTTTTCTTCAGTGCGGGCCTTCGCAACAAGGCCCGCATATACTATTGACTGGAACAATTGTTGGTGATGAAAATGCGAAAGCGTAACCAGAACTGGAATCGTCTCCTGACTGAGAGACGCTATTGCCTTGCTCCTGAGTAAGAGTCATAGACTGTTAAACTTGATTAAAGAATAAGATGGATCGTAGAGATCAGGTAGACTGATGGTGTCATCCAGAAGGAGCATTGATGCGAAGAATAGATGGCAGTATCACACGCGGTAGTGTTCAGCAGCCGAGATCTTCTAGCAGACTGGTATTGGCTGTTTTCCTGTGCTTAATTGTTTGTCCCTGTCTGCATTCGGCTCCTGTTGTCAAATGGTGGCTCTCTTCGCTGGATATGAAGAACAGACTTTCGTCGCAGAAAGATATGGTTTTTGCTCCTGCAGAGCGATCAAGCAGATCTGCGATAATCATTGACGAAGCGACAACATACCAGACCATCATCGGCATTGGCAGCTCTCTGGAGCACAGTACGTGCTATAATATTTCGCTTTTGCCGGCGGCGCGGAAGCTAGAAGTCCTGGAAAGCATCGTTGACAAAGACAAAGGCATCGGGATGAACCTGATGCGGACATGCTTCGGCACGTCCGACTTTACAGCCTCTCCGTGGTACAGCTACGACGATCCGGCCGGCAACCAGCCGGATCCGGAACTCAGGCATTTTTCTATTGATAAGGACAGAGAGTATGTTCTGCCAATCCTCAAGCTCGCAGTTAAGATCAATCCCGAACTGAAGTTTTTTGCATCGCCGTGGAGCCCGCCGGCCTGGATGAAGACCAATAAGAGCATGTGCGGCGGCCGATTGGCCCCGCAGTACTACGGGCCGTTCGCCGAGTACCTGGCGAGGTCGGTCGAGGCGTACCAGGCGGAAGGCCTCGACATAATCGCAATTACGCCGCAGAATGAGCCGGAGTACTTCCCCAATACTTATCCCACGTGCGGCTGGACCGCACTGCAGCAGCGGGATTTCATTAGAGACCACCTCGGCCCCCTCTTTGCAAAGCGCAATCTCTCGACGAGAATATGGTGTTACGACCATAACTTTAATCATCCCAATTTCCCGGAGACAATCCTGAGAGATCCCGAGGCAGCGAAGTACATAGATGGAACGGGGTTTCATCTTTATGAGGGCAAACCGTCCGCGATGACCTGGCTGCACGAGAAGTTTCCCGACAAGCACGTCTATTTCACCGAAGGCTCCGTTTTCGATATAGGCGGGGCCGTCGAGATCGTATCGTATTTTCGCAACTGGGCCCGCTGCTATAATGCCTGGGTGACCGTTATCGATCACGAGGCCCAGCCGAATCCCGGCCCTCACGACTGCTCGCCGACCTGCATAGTGCTCAACAGCGAGACGCTGGAGCTGGAATACCGCTTCGACTACTACATGTACGGGCACTTCACGAAATACATAGACCGCCAGGCCGTGCGAATCGGCTCATCCGCTTCGACGAAGATAGCAAATGTTGCATTCAAGAATCCGGACGGTTCTATTATTGTGGTGTTGGTTAATCCTCGCAAGAAGTCACAGGAACTTACGGTAGGCTTGAAAGGCCTTAAGCTGCAGTCCGAACTTCCCCGCGAGTCTATTGCAACGCTCAAATGGAAGCAATAGAGCTTGTATCGAAATGGAACCTACCGATTCCTCTCAAAACCCTAAAGGATGCACGATTCGTCGCCACAAGTGGTTACGCAACTTTATACAACCGCAATCTGAAAGAGAGAATGGGATTTCTTTTTGCATGAGTTTGAATTGGATGCGTGTGTTGAATATAATGGGGTTATCCATGAAGACTGAAAGGATTGGAAATGTCTCTTGTGTCATGTTGCTTCTGTTCGCTGTCGGGTCACAGAAGAGTCAATCCAAAACACTAGCTCTCCACGGCGTTACGGTCACACCCCACCTGCAGTCTCGCCAGATGCGCTACAGGAAAGCAACCAATTTCAGCCTTGGTGCCAGAACGCAGTTGTTTATACAAAACGTGTCGAGGTCGCCCGTGCCTTTGGAGGCAGATGCGGATATTGCCTTAGGGGGACGAAGCCCCAGGGAGTTGTTGGATGCGGATGAATGGGCTTGGTATGATTTTCCTGACGCGTGGCAAGATCAGCCTCTCACGCTTGTCCCCGGAGCGATGGTTGTCTGGGCATGGAACGGCAAATACGAGCAATGGGGTACGGGGAAGTCCGCGAACATGCGTATTGACCTGCCAGGGAAAGGGAATACCAGCCAGCAATTTCGGATTTTGGTCGAGCAACCGCAAGCATGGCTGTCTGCCATAACATTCTTGAATAGTGAAGAGGGCCCTTTTCCCGATCATTTTGTCTCTCATATAGCCAACAATACGGGCAGTCCTTTGAAGTTGGAATCATTCCGTTTATGGCTCCCCACAAGCAGGTCTACATGGCGCGTCTTGCTTCCTCAGAAATGGATTTCAGCTTTTGAGGCTTTTCCCCCGGACCGAATCATCGCTTCCGGTGACCGAGGAGCAGCGATAGTCTCAACTGGAGTACTGCCGCTTACTTACACCGTACTGGAAACCCGTTTGCGAGACCTCAAGAACAACCCCGTTACACTTTGGGCACATTTGCGCATCAAGCGCGAAGTCTTCGACGTCAGCGGAGGGTGGGTAAGTTCCCGCGTAGACGGCCGCAGTACGCTGACCTTTGAGCCGTATCTGAAGACACTGCGGAGCATGCACATTAACACCGCACATATCGGAGAGGTCGCCGGTTACACCGATAATCCCCAACTCTATTCCCGTTATCCGCTCAAACGATTTAACAAATTGGCAGATTTCGATCGCTATGATACTGACACAATGCTGGAGCAGATCCATGCGGTCGAGTTCCTGGGTGAGCCCCAGTATGGGGGCGGACGTCCGGTACACCCGATGGACGTGTGGCGGAAGTTGGCGCCTTATCAGCCAACCCGACTGGCCACCACAGTTACTCACAGTGAAGAGCGGATATGGCGGTTCTATGCGGGACTTTCAGATTACCCCCACTACGATGCCTACCGTGTTTGTGCTCCGTCGCCGGATTTCTGGCGGCTGTACGAGCGTTGGGGAGGCGACGGCATGCGCTGGGGCGCTCCCCTCGAGACAATTGGGGAAATGACGCGCAGCCTGCGTGAATTGAGCCGCCCCGCCCCTATCGCCTGTTGGTCACAAGGGGCGCACAGCGGATGGGACAATTATGGAGGGCGGGAACGGACTTCCCCGACACCGCAAGAACTTCGCGCTCAGGCCTATCATGCTCTGGCCGCTCGCATCACTTCGCTTTATTGGTTCAATCTGAGTCTGAAGTCAATCCTCAAGTTCCAAGACCTCATAGACCCCATACGAGTGATCGGGCGTGAGATACGCGTACTAGAAGACTACTATCTCAAAGGGGACGCCTATCATTACGAGCGCCTTACGAGAGATGATGTACCCGACTGGGACGTGTCGGTCATTGCCAGTCCTAAAGGGGCCGTGCTGTTTGCGTTGGACTTAGACTACAAGCCTGATATGACGGCAAAAGTGTTTAAGTTCGGACCTCCGCGCAACGCTTCAATAGCATTCCCGCTACCGGAATATCTGCGCAGGCCTGTTGGGATCCTGAAGGTCGATGCAAGTGCGATTACACCTGTTCCTTTCGAGTTGACCGAAAACGGTGTTCGGATTGACGGGAGGTTTGGTGACGTGAACGTCTTCGTGACGACGACCGATAGCAAAGCACGAAGGGACCTTGAGAAACACCGGAAAGAATTGGCCAAATTTGAAAGTTCTTTCGAATTTGACCCCACCGGAAGCGAGCATGATCTGGGCGAACTTGAAGCGATACTGGCGAATTGATGGCGGATAATCGAATACCGTCAACGACTACAACCACTACAACCAGGTGCTCCGTTACCTCCCAATTTGGGAAAAATCTTCAAACGGTAAGTGTTTTATTCGTGAGTATTTGGCCACGCACTGAAACTGGTGTAACGTTTTCAATGCCCGTCAAGCTTGAGGACCCCCCATTCAGCACGAGGATAGCATTATATTCAAGAGGACAGCCGAGAAAAGTCAATCGGGGAAACAATGCCCTTCCCAGCAGCAACTTGAGATTGAAGAGGCTATTGAGGCTGTGAAATGAGTGGAGTGGAGCACGAGATACAACAATTTATGCAAGCTGGGCTCAAAACGGAAACCTGCCGAATAACGGCTCCAGAGCCGGCATCCGTGCACGCCTGGTGCGCGGATTGGCTGGCGGGACCGGTCTGGGCGGTGCGGGTCGATTTGCCTTCTTCATCATCAGTGAAGATAGTGATGGGTCTGGGGCGGGTTAAGAGCATTATGCTTTCGATAGTGGCTCCGTGACGTCACCCTTAGCGTTCTTCAGGAGTCTCCCTGCTCACGAAAAAAAGAGGGCTGCGGGCTCGCCATGCTGGCTGATCAGTCTCCGGTGAGCCTCCAAGGCGTAACCAGGATGGCCTTTCTCAGAAGCTGAAAAGAGTCGTGAAGACACGGTGAAATTCTGTCACTAGAATGTCTCCACAGATCTTCATTTTGCCCTCTTTCAACAAAGATCCACATCCATTTGTTGCCGAATAGCAGATACTCTATGGGAATTGCCTGCCATCTTCGTTCTCACAGGCGTACACCAGCCTGTTCCAGCCGCTTCTTCATGTACCCGGTGCGGTACGGATACTCATCGAACTTGACCGGTGCGTCAGTGAAGCGCGGGTCGCCGGTTCGCTCGAGATATTTTGTCAATTGCCTGCGAAGCTTAGCAATAGTCCTTTGGTGTTCCCCTTTGTCGCCGAGATTGCTGATCTGGTCAGGGTCTTTCTCGCAATCGTAGAGTTCGACGGCGGGGCGCCGCCCAAAACACAGTCTGTAGAATCTAGACTTACCGTCACTCATGACGACAGACTTCGTGGGGCCGTTATCGCAGTCAGCGTGTTTGCCCATTGGATGGCTGGCGCCTTCAGGTACACCGGCCGGCCAACGATCCGGTTCAAGGTTCAGCACGAGGAGCCACTTATCTGTTCTAATGGCCCGCGCCGGATACCCCGCCATGGACGGCAACTTCTGGGCCGGCGTATGGCGCTCGCGCCCAAAAACCACAAAATCGCGCTTCTTGTCAATTCGACCTTCTTTCCCAGATTGCAGTATCCGAATGAGTGAATTTCCTGTCATTTGTTCCGGAGCTTTAATGCCCGCGGCCTCGAGGAATGTCGGGGCCAGGTCGGTCAGCGAAGTGAAGTCGGTTATTGTGCGTCCCGGTTTGATCTTGTTACCCCAGCGGATTGCCAGAGGAACGCGTGATCCCCAATCGTAAAGGTTACCCTTGCAGCGAGGGAACGGCATACCGTGGTCGCCGGACATCACAATTATGGTGTTGTCCAGTTCACCCTTTGCCGCCAGTAGTCTTGTCGCGTCGTTGACATCACTGTCCCATCGCTGCACTTCAAAGTAGTAGTCGGCAATATCGCTGCGTACCTCCTCATTGTTCGGAAGGAATTGGGGAACATGCACTTCTTCGACATTGATACCGGCCTTTCTCCCGCTGCCTCTTGCATAGCCTCGGTGCGGATCGGACGTGCCGAACCAGAAGCAGAAAGGCTTCGATTTGTCGCGATTCTTCATGAAGTCTGCGAACT
>CP070675.1:914829-921591 GCA_020352215.1 Phycisphaerales bacterium | reverse complement strand
ATGCCTTTGCAAAGGCATTCCGAGTATAGAACTCGGAAGTGGAAACGAACAAATCGCTTGTGATGTGCTTGCCGCGAATGGCATCGCTAACCTTTCCACTTGGCGAATAGTGCCGTTTAGCTGTGGATGGCCGACTCAGGGCGATCTGCTTTAGGGGTATGCCGTGCCACAACTGAACTTTCCGTGACCAAAATAGAACCCAGTACTTACTATGCCTTCTCCATTCAAAGTTGTCTGCGATCACAATGTTTGCCCGCAACAACACACAGATAGACAGTGGTGAGTGATGGAAAACAACAGGCAGGCCGTTTTTCCTTAAGAGGTTGTACACGGATTTGCATTGAGCAAAGAAGTAGTACTTGACAGCTTTCCTTTGCTGTGTCTGCAGATACAAATATAGATATTTTACGTTATCACAGAACGTCCCTTTGGCCCTCGGGATGAATAGGACCAGATCTCTCCTTTTGGGAACAAGATAAGAGAGAGGCACTATCACGCCCCACCCGTACAGCAGTGAGGCGAGATTCTTCACGATGTAGCAGAGTATCCTTGAAATAATTCTAAGCATCTTCATCCTTGCTTGCATTCTCACGTCGGGTCACACAGCTTCGCCTCGTATGTTCCCTGACGTCCATTAAATCCTCCTCGTAGTCGATCTCTCTGCAGTAGTAAGGTTCAACACATATGGGCAGTAAGTCCAATCTATCAGAGACCGTCAAGTTTTCCAGGGCCTTCTCAAAGTAGGCCTTAGAATCTATGCGTTCCAACTCTTCTCTGAACAGGTTCAAGTCCCTTCTTCGAATAATATTGATCCCCAGACATTCTCCTTTCGCATTTTGGACGGATTTGGAAATATTGCGCACAAAGCCTGTTTCCTTCAGGTCATACTTGACCTCTTCTTCGCCACACGTCTTGCGGTCGACCAAACAGCAAGAATACTCCGAGCTAAACAATGAGTCAAGGACTTGCCTGTCGAAGAAAACATCGCCATTGAGCCAGATCACATCTTCATCCACCTTCCTAAGTGCCAACAGCAGACTTTTGCCCGTACCAGTCTGAGCATAGGCGCTGTTATACACGAACGCAAGCTGCGGGCATTTCTCCATGATTAGCTCTTTCTTGTATCCGACAACCACTATGATGTTGTCGACACCGAGCGCCTCGGACAACATCTCAACCTGAAAGTCCAGTATTGTGGTTTCGTCGATTATACTCGTGAGAGGCTTTGGAATTAGCGTGCCCAATCTTGTGCCCATGCCTGCCGCGAGAATTACAGCTTTCATTTATCTGCTCCGCAGTAGATGACGCGGTTTTTCAGGTCCACATCTTAGCGGTGAAGTCCCAGTGCGTTTGCCGGTTTGACAGCATCCAGTGTCACCTGCTGTCTGGGTATTGCCAAGATTTCCGTATCTCCTTTGCTGCCCGTGTGGTCGAGCATTGAATATTCGTAGCCGAATAACTTGAAACATTCCGTCGCGAACTTGTGTTCGTTGTCTCCATGTGTTGCCACCAGTATAATGGATAGTGCTCGTTGAACGAGCTGCTTCGCTCCTTCAAGCACTATCTCTTCGCCACCTTCAACATCAATTTTCAGAAAGTTGGGCTCGGGCAATTCCCCTTTGCTGAAGAGTTCATCCAAACAAACCATCTCGGCGCCGATATCGCCTCGTTCTGAAATGTGCCCGTGCCGGTTCGCGTTTCAAAGCGCCAATAGCCCCACCTACCGCCTAAGCAAGCCCCTATGAGCCGGACGTTTGACAGCCGGTTGACACGTAGATGTTGCTTCAAGCGGCTGATGTTGGATGGACGTGGCCCAAACGCGATGACTTGGCCCTCTCGCCCGACGAGACTTGAGTCTGTTGCCGTATAGTAACCGACGTGAGCGCCGACATCATAGACGACATCCCCTTCGTGTAGGTTCTCTTTGAGCTCAGTCGTTTTGAAGGGTTCGTAGGTGCCCTTTATTAACCTGATTCCAGTGACTGCAATCCATTTCTTCCCCTTGAGCGGTCCGCTGCGGATAGACAGCATCAGCGGCCCGAGCAGAGATTTGAGAGCATTCTTGAGTTTTCTTACCATTAACAACATTGTTACATAACACGCAGCCGAGCTCGACTCTTGCCTTCATCTGGCTCCAAAATCCGTTGCGGTGCCTCCCACCGATTTCAGCTTCTCCTGCACCACTACCTTCGACCTTCCATCATATAGAAGGTCAGCGCCATGAGCTGGAGAACCACTGCAAAGCCCAGGCCGATCATCGCCGAATTGACTTGCCTGTCCGGATTCATCAGTACCCATACGGTTGCCAGCAGGCAAAAAAGAACGACGATCTGAATGATTCCGGCCATCAGTCTCAGAACGGAGAACTCGCCGAACATGTCCGCTCGTCGCATACGCCTTAGTTCTTCCAGAATCCCGCCGAGCAACTGCTCCGTCCTGTCACCTGGGACCACGTCTTCCTGGGTCGGCGTCTGCGGTTCTGCGGCCCCGGATGAAGGCAATTGTTCCGCAACTCCGGAAACACCTTCGGGTTCCTGGTAGTTGTCTTTGCCCGGCGGCGCATTTGGTTCGTCCGGGCTGACATCAGGCGACTGAGTTTGGACGCTTTCGGCGCGGGGGGAACGACCATGTCTCTTCACGATGTTCACTGCCTCCTTTAGATTTACAGCTGTGTAGTCCGGACTCGCCTGGCCGGCTTGGGGTCGTCCGGGAGTTGAAGAATGGGTTATCAGTATGGTTTTGCAGCCGGCTCGCGAACCGGCCTCCACGTCACAATAGCCGTTGCCGACGCACCAGGATCGGCTGAGGTCGATGTCCATTTGCTCAGCGGCTGCCAGCAACATTCCAGGGTTTGGCTTTCTCAGATCACTGTCTCTGGTGTATTTCGGGATCACCCCATCCGTATGATACGGGCAGTAGTAAATCCGGTCCAGAAATGCGCCTCTTTCCGAAAGGAGCTGCTCAAGGCGTTCGTGTATCTTACCAAGCACCTTCTCGGTGACAATTCCGCGGGCAACAGCCGATTGATTCGATACGACAATCAGTTTGTAGCCAAGGGCCTTTAGCTCGGCAAGGGCCTCCGGAACACCGTCCAGTAGCCTGACCTGGCTGGGATCGTTCAGGTAGCCCGGGTCTTCAATCAACGTATCGTCACGGTCTAAGAATACTGCTCTGTCAGGCATATCTGCTTTCGGCTTACCCTGAGTCTAACTCTCTGTGAAGGCTTTCTCTACAAGGTCACAGACTATGTGGTAGGCAAGCTGATGAATTTCCTGGCTGCGTGCCGTCGAAACACTGTCGGCGCAGAAGCAGATATCGGCAATCTGCTCGAGTTTGCTGCCGGCTGTGCCCGTAAAGGCCAAAACGCATGCGCCTTTTTGCTTGGCCAGTTGTGCTGCTTTCATTACATTCTTCGAAGCCCCGCTGGTTGAAAAGGCCCACAGAATATCACCTTCTTTCACCAGCGCTTCTGCCTGCCGGACAAATACCTCTTCGTAGGCATAATCATTGCCGATTGATGTTAGTACCGAGGTGTCGGTCGAAAGCGCCACGGCGGCCAAGGCCTTCCGCTCCCTTTTGAACCTGCCCACCAGCTCGCCGGCGATGTGCTGACAATCGGCGGCAGAACCGCCGTTGCCACAGAGATAGACGGTATGCTCTTGTTGTAGCGCTTGGGTAATCGTTTCAGCGATGACCGTGATGGTTTCGGCGCCGCGCGCCCGGAATTCAGCCACCATCTCCTTGTGCGTCTCTATTGCCTCAGTGATCTGCTTGTTCACAATATCAGTCATGAGCATTGCGTCTGGAACGACTTGAGCCTCTCGATTGTCTCGGTAGAGCTTCTTCCCTTAACGAGCGGTGCCAGGACGACCTTGCCTCCGTGGGACTCGACATACTCTCGGCCGACGACGCCTTTCTCTGCCCAGTCTTCACCTTTTACCAATATGTCGGGTTTCACTTTCTCGATCAGTCTGAGCGGGGTCGGCTCGTCAAAGATAGCAATGTAGTCTACTACCTCCAATGCCGCTAAGATGGCAGCCCTGTCGTCCTGGTTGTTTATTGGTCGTTCGGGTCCCTTGATTTCGCGTACGGAGCGGTCGCTGTTGAGGCCGATTACAACCACATCGCCCTGGGATTTGCAGAAGCTCAGGTACTCTACGTGGCCCCTGTGCAGGACGTCAAAGCAGCCGTTTGTGAAAACAATCACCTGCTTCCGCTGTCGACGAGATGCCAGCTCCTCTATCAGAGAGTCAACGGAGCGGACCTTCGCGTTCTTGCCCCGAGCTTCACAGACAAGCTCGTCGACAATTTCGTCAACGGTTACCGTCGCCGCCCCGAACTTCTCGATAACAATGCCGCCGGTGACGTTGGACAGTTGCACCGCCGCTCTGTAATCGCTGCCGGCGGCCAGGGCCGCTGCGAGTGTGGCCAGAACCATGTCTCCCGCTCCGGTCACATCGTAGACATTGCGAGGCGTCGTGGCTACAAGCTCACCCTCGACTTGCGTTTTGAGATACGCACCTACCTTATCGAGCGTGATCACGACCGCCTCAAGCTGCAGATCCTGTAACAGTTGCTCGGCTGCCCTGGCCGCCAGTTCCGCGTTTGTGATCTGAAAACCAACCGCGGTGGATGCCTCCTTGCGGTTCGGCGCCATGAGTGTTGCGCCGATGTATCTTGAGTAATCGTCCGTCAGCGATGGGTCGACGAGGACTCTCTTTCCTGCTTTCGCTGCCAACCGTATCATCTGCTTGCACAGTGACGAGGTAAGCAGACCCTTGTTGTGATCCTGCAGGCAGACAATGTCGACGTGCGCCAATTTGTTTTCGTATGCCTCAAGAATCGCCTCGTACTGCTCGTCCGAGGGCGGCCTTGCGGCCTCCCGGTCAATTCTGATCAGCTGCTGGCGATGGCGATGTTGCGCCAGGCCGATCAGTCTCTGTTTACTGATGGTGGGGCGGCCGGGCGCATCGAAGATGCCCGTTATGTCGGCGCCGATTTCGGTTAGCTTCTCTCTGAGGATTTCGCCATCTCGATCGTCGCCGGTAATGCCGACACAGAAAGGAAGTGCCCCCAAGGCGGCCAGATCGGCAGCCACGGAGCCTGCTCCGCCACAGCGGTATTCGGTTTCCGTTACCTTCAGCACGGGTACGGGGGCCTCGGGGCTGATTCTCAGGGCGTCCCCGTAGACGTAGATATCGAGCATAAAGTCACCGGCGAGCAAGACCTTCGGCCTGCCGAGGTTCGCCACCGTCTTCAAAAGCTCTTCACGCATCTGGGCCTCCAACGTCCATGTCCGGTTTCTTATAGGGGATTTTACCCGGCAATGTCTCGTTTATCAAGGCCTTAAGCGTCTCCTCACCTGCAATGAACTCAATTCTCACGACCAGACATAAATACGGTATATCTCGCTCGGCGGCGTCCAGTGCCGCGATCTTAGTCCAATCCTTCTCGGTTGTCAGTATCATATCTGCCTTGAGACGGGCTGCCTGCTCTGAAGTCTCGGCCAAGCAGTCTCGCGTATAGTGATGGTGGTCGTCGTAGGCTTTTGAGCCGACCGGGTTGCATCCTAAAGCTCTTACGGTGCTCAGGAAGCTATCGGGATTGCCGATGCCGCAGAAGGCGAACACCTTTTTCCCGTTCAGCTTCTCAAGAGGTTTTTCTTTGCCGTCGGCGGCCTTGACGCAAACCGGGGCATGGATGGCCTTGGCGATCGTCGTGTTGGGACTGACCTCTCGCAGCTTCGTTTCGAGCCTGGCGAGCTCGGCCACGTCTATTTGATCGCACCTGGTGATAACGACCGCGTCGGCCCTGGCCAATGCGCCGACCGGTTCTCGTAACAGCCCTGCCGGAAGCAGCTTGCCGTACCCAAAGGGATTTGTCGCATCAATGGTCACGATGTCCAGGTCTCTGGCAAGTCGGCGGTGCTGGAATCCGTCGTCCATAATGAGTACGTTCGCACCGAATTCGCCCACGGCCCGACCCGCACCTGCTACCCGGTCGGGATTCACGACCACGTTAACCTGTGGGCAGCTTTGTGCAAGCACCGCTGGCTCATCCGTCGTGTAGCGTATATCGTGTTGCGTATTGCGTTCATCTTTCGCGCGACGCATCACTCGCGACGCGCTACGAGCTTTATAGCCGCGGGTGAGAATCGCGCACTTGTAGTCCCGAGTTATGAAGTTGCAGAGCCATATTACAAGGGGGGTTTTGCCCGTGCCACCGGCTGTAATGTTACCGACGCTCAGGACAGCGGTCGTTACGCGGTGCGTCTTCAGCAGGCCGGTGGAGTAGAGGAAATTGCGAATCCTGACCGCCGCTGAATAACCTGCCGCAGCAAGGCCCAGGAAGAACCGCAACAGCGTTGGCACGAGACCGACACGTTGGCCAGAGATCAGCTTTCGGAAGGCGTCTTGATTCATAGCTCGCAATTCACGGGTCCCTCCGGCCAGCTATGAGCGGCCTTGCCAAGCCGCTCACTTGATTTTAGTGTTGACGAATCGCTAAGAACGGCCGATTTTCGCTATTATGGCATCGGCCATTTCGCTCGTGCCGACGGCCGTCGGATCATCCCGGTGGGGCTTCATATCGTAGGTGACGCTTTTGCCCTCGGCGATCACGGCCGCGACTGCGTTTTCGAGCTTATCGGCTTCGGCCATCTTGCCCAGGTGTCGCAGCATCAGCACGCCGCTGAGTATCAGGGCCGTCGGGTTGACCTTGTTCTGGCCTTTGTACTTCGGCGCGCTGCCGTGCGTCGCCTCG
>CP070675.1:907960-914729 GCA_020352215.1 Phycisphaerales bacterium | reverse complement strand
CTTTCGGTCGAAAGTCCCTCCACAACCGAGTTCGCAATAGTATGCTGGGAGAAAAAATCAATGGGGCCTCTCTTCAGCCACGGGTTTATTACGTTTGACGTTCCGACATTCTCCATGCGTAGCGAACGGTTTGATTCCCAAGTCTGCTCGTATGGTTCCCATACGCCGGGAAGTGTGGTACACATCTTGCCGTCCATGGTGCCACCTTGGGTAATGATGTAGGTGAAAGGCGAAGAAGTAACATTCTGGATATGACTTTTCGCAACGTCCGTCGGGTCAGTGTTCGACGCCCACGGTGCAAGTGCACCCTTAAGAACGGACGTAAAGAGAAACAGCGGAAGCACCAACATGCACGGGATTGTTGCTTTTCTGCGACTCATCCTGAATTCTCCAATTAGAAGAATGGTTCGACTCAGAGCGTTTGTGCCGATAGCCTGAGGAATCCCTGATACCGCAGCCAGGTGGCGCACGCCTGCGTCCATGTAGAACAGGGATGTTTGCTCGGGCGGACGCCGAAGTCGTGGGCGGCTGTCGCGTAGATGTGCAGCTCCGCAGGAATCCCGGCTTTCTTCAGCGCAAGATACATCAGCACACTGTGCTCCGGCGGGCTGATGATGTCGTCTCCGCCGTGGGCGAGGAAAATCGGAGGCGTTTCCGCCGGAATGCGCAGGCCCGGAGCAATCTGGTCTTTGTCCTTCGCCTTCAAATAGCCCGAATAGACTGCAATAGCAAAATCGGGCCGGCAACTTATTGAGTCTATCTCATCTATGGGCTCGTATGTTCGCTTGTCGAAACTCGTCGCCGTGGCAATAGCGAGGTGACCGCCGGCCGAAAACCCCACCATGCCGATTTGCTTTGGCTTGATCCCCCACTCGTCCGCCTTGCTCCGCACCAGGCTCATGGCTCGCTGCGCATCCTGCAGGGGACGCCGGGCCGGCTCGCCCTTGACCTCATCGGGCCGACGCGGAACACGGTACTTGAGGATGATGCCGGTGACGCCAATTGAGTTCAGCCACACAGCCACTTCTTCGCCTTCCAGTTGCCAATAGAGATCCCAGTAGCCGCCCCCCGGACAGATCAGCACCGCAGTCCCGGAGTCCTTCTCCTTCGCAGGCCAATAGATCGTGAGGGTCGGTTTGGTGACGTTTGTCACCAGCCTGGTCGGCTCGGTGACCTCGACCTGCTTGCGGTCAAGCTTCGGCGACATGCGCACCTTCTCCTCGCCGATATTGCCGCTCTCGTCCGGGGCTGGGCCCGGCCAAACCTCGACGACCAGCGGCTTGTCAGCCCCAAATATGGGCCAGGCCGAACATATCGAGATGGTCATAGAGAGCATCAATATGAGTCGCATGGCTGAACAGTCCTCCTTTTCCTGCGTTACTCGATCTTTTCGTTTTGTGCTACAACCGCAACCAGGTCATAGCGTTCTGCGAACGGATTCTCTCTTTGTCGGCCTCGCTCGAGTCCAATACTTCCAGTTTCACCAATGCCGGATCCGGATAGTTGAAGGGCATCCCGGTCCCGAACATCACACGCTTGGCCCCCAGGTTCGTGACGAGCTGCCCGAGTTCGTTCGCCAGCACAGCAGTCAAGCGGGACAATCCGATGGCATAATTTCGCGGTAAAGCGCTATCCTTTTGCCCCAGCGAGCAGCCCGTGTAGCCTATGCCGTTCAGCAAGATGAAGCGTGCTTTCGGGCAGGCCTTCACAAGTTCGATAATCTCCGTCAGTGGAACGTCGGGGATGTTGAGCAGCCAGCTCCGTTGACGGTTATCCTCTACACGGATGGGAATGGAGATGACCATGCCTCGCTCGGTTGCGGCGTCCACGAGTTCCCGGCAGCACTGACTGGAAAGCTGATAGTTGTGCCACTTCGGATAGATGCGCAGACCCTTCATGCCGAACTGCTCATGGCAGATTTGCAGATCATCCTGCCAGCCGGCATAGAACGGATTGATCACGGCAAACGGAATCAGGCGGTCGCCACGACGGCGGACTTCTTCGGCCAACTCCTCATTGCCAGCCTGCGAGTTGCGGTAGGTAATGGCGCCGGCGCTGGAGACAACCGCCTTGTCAATTCCCTTGGAATCCATCAGGACGAGCAACGACTCGGGCGTGTTGTGCCGAAGCCGGCGGAACGCAAAATGGCCGAGATAGGCGTTGACGTCAACGATCATGCCTTGCGCCTCCCCAAGAGTCTTATCATGTTCCCGCCCAATATCTTGGCTCTGTCCTGTGCGTTCAGCTTCGCCCCACGAATCTTGCCAATCCCTGCCGTCATGGACGAGTCACAGCCAAACACGACCCGATCCACGCCGACGACGGCTACCGCCATGTCCACCGAACCGTCATCCGTCACACTGCCGCTGGTGTCGAGCATGACATTCGGCGCGTGGCGCAAGGCCTTGATCGTCCATTCCCAATCGCCGCCGCCGGAGATATGGGCGCAGATGAGCATGGCTTCTGGGTAGCGGCGGGCCAACTCCGCAAGGTGCCCACCGTCGGACATTCGCGGCTGCTCTTCCACGAAGTAGTGGGAGTGCGACGCGTGGTGCAGGATCGGAACGCCCAACTTGATCGCCAGTTCCAGAATGGGAAAGACCACCGGCTCGGTGCAGGTGTACTCGTTATAGAGTTTGACCCCGATGAACCCACGCTCTTCTACGCAGAGGCGGATCTCATCCAGCGCTTCACGGCCGTAGCCGGGATTGACGTAACAATAGCCGAGCACCCGGCCAGGAAACCGCCGCATTCCTTCGGCTGTCCACCGGTTGCATTCCCGGAAGCCGTCCGCCGTTGCTGGTCGGCGAGGTGTAAGCGTAGAGCAGCATAGTTGGTCGATTCCCAACTTATCCGCTGCCTCGATAAGCTTGCGGTCCTCCACCTCCCATGTCGCGCGGCTATGATGAGTCAAGTGGGCATGACAGTCGATAACCTTGCCTTTTCGCTCCAGTCTGCTCGGCGCAGCGGCCATACCGCGTCGCGACGCCAGCTCCATCGCTCCCATTGCCGCGACTACTGAACCCTGCAAAAACGTTCGTCGCGATATAGACCGCGAAGGCTCGCGCATCATGGAAGAGGCAGAATTATGGTCTTTCATAGGTACTCCCGCATGATTCGCAGGTACTCTCGGCAGATCTGCTGCATATCGGGATCGCCGGGATGGCGGTCCTGCTCGATGGAGGCGAAGCCGTTAAAACCAACCTGCTTCAGGGCCGCGACAATGGCCTCGATGTCCATCACGCCTCGGCCGAATGCGGGAAACTGTCGCATCAGGCCGTCGATATCGCGCATGTGCACGTTCATCAAGTGCCTGCCCACTTTGTAAATAGCGACTGGAGGGTATTCCCGCTGCAAGAGCGTCCAGCCCGCATCAAGATTATAGCCTAGATCGTCGTCGCGAATCTGGCCCCACAGCCGCAGAAACGACGCTGCATCCGGGACCAAGCAGTGTGTATGCTGCTCGATGGAAAACTTCAGGCCGTGAGCTTTCGCCCGCGACAGGCACGCCTTGGTCGTCTCAACATAGGCGTTCCAAATGCGGTCCCAGTCGAACCCTTCGGCAATATCGATGTGATACTTCTGGCCCGGCTTGGGATTGGCGATCTCATAGTAACGGGGCAGATACCCCGTCGGTCCTCTCAAATCGCGAGCCCAGGGAGCTACGATATTAATGATCGGCGCGCCCAGCTTCTTGCCGATTCGGCAGCCGGCCTCGAAGTTGGCAAGTGCCTGCTCGCGAGCGGCTCGATCCGTGCTCGACAAATCCTCGACAACGGGCTGAAAAAGGACAAACTGCGAAACAAGCAACTTGTTCTGGCGGAGTTTCTGGTTGAGTCGGTCGATCTTCGCATCTGTCCAAAACTCTTTGAGATCTCTGCTCGCAGTCACGATCAATTCGACGCCGCTGAAACCCAGCTTGCCGATGATATCAAGCGCCGGCTCAGGGTCGGCGGCGGGGCCCAGACTGTGAAAGCACCAACTCAAGCAGCCGACTTTGGGCTTGCCCTGCGTCTGTGACCGCTGTGATGATCCTGCCGTCGTCAACGGCAGCGCGGATGTCGCCAATGCAACATTTTGAAGGAATTGACGGCGATTCATTATCCTACTTTGCCTCCAAGCATGAGTAAGTCTATTGATTATCGCTGCATTCATATACGTGCTTGTCATGATTTGCCGGAGACAAGCCTTGAAGCATCATCTCACACTCTTGGTTGCAGTGCAACCGTTCTGTTATACGCGATTACCGATTGACAGCCGATTTCCGGGCGTGTACCTTGATAAGCCGTATCGACAAGTTATGTGCATGACCAAGATCCTCTGCTGCAGGGAGCCGTAGCTATATGAGACACAAAACACTTATCTGCATCGCCACAACCCAAACCTTTCTTTGCGCTGCCGCGGTGGCAGGCGTCGGGCAGTACGGCGCCACGCTGACGCCGAAGATGCCTGTCGGGGCTGTCGTCGTGCCGGCTGAGGAGGGCGCCCTCGCCAAGGCAATCAACTCGCACGGCACCGACACAGTCTTCTATTTGAAGGCCGGTGCCCACACCAAGAACGGCGAGATGCGACCGAAGGCCGGATCGGTGTTCATAGGCGAGGCGGGGGCAATCCTCGATGGCGGCAATACCACGGAGCGGTGTTTCGCCCACGACACGGGTGTGATTCGCTATTCTGACTCTGCGCCGCGGTACGTAGTCACTCTGCGGAATCTCGTAATCAGGAACTACTGCTCGCCTGATCAGCAGTGCGCCGTCATGGCCCCGGATACGGGCAAGGGCTGGACACGTGCATTGTCCGATCCGGCAGATCGCAGCGGCTGGCTCATCGAACACTGCACGTTCACCTCGAACCGGGCCGGCGGGGCGTGCATCGGTTCAGCCTCGACCGCCCGGAACTGCCTCTTTGCTGATAACGGCCAGCTCGGCGTTAAGGCGTGCGGACGCAACGTGCAGCTCCTGAACTGCCGTTGCACACGCAACAACGTAGATCGCAAATTCAACTACATGTGGGAAGCCGGCGGTACCAAGTTCTGGGCCGTGAAGGATATGCTCATCGACGGCGGCGAGTACGACCACAACGGTGGTTTTGGTCTGTGGTTCGATTATGTGTGGGATGGAAACGTCGTCAAGAATGCGAGCTTCCACCACAACCTGCGGCCCGGGCTCTCGATCGAGATGGCAGCGGGCGTTGAGGTCACCGGCTGTACGTTCAGCAACGACGACCTTGACGGTCTCAGCGGGGAGATTCCGGCGGCGTTTCGACCTTGGGATAAGTCGCCGAAGTCCGGCCCCGGTCTGTGGAGCGGGGAGATCATGCTGTTCAACGGCTGCGCCGCCGGGACGTATATCGATCCGGCCACGAAAACCTCCTACTCTTTTTCCTCCAAGACCTGGATTCACGGCAACACGATCATCGATGGCGGCGGGGGGATCTTGTGCCAGTATCAGGACCGAGGCAGCATCAATCCGCGCAAACAGATACAGGGCAGCAAGAACGGCCCCGTAGCCGGTCTGGTCGGGATCGTTATCGAAGATAACACGATTTCCTGTAGCGCCGGTCGCGCGGCTATCATTACGACGCTTCCAAATCGCGATTATAAGGATGCTTCCGGATCGTGGGGGCCGATCCCGGCGGCCCAGGCGGAGGCTCAGTATCAAGGCCCCATTTTCCGCCGTAACCGCTACTCGGGAAGCGTCATCTTCCGCGTACCCAAGGCAGCCTTGACAGGCGGTAGCACCGACATTGGGGAATGGAATGACCGGGCGGATATCGACTTGGCGAAATGGCGTTCATTAGGGAAGCTTTGACGAGCGAGCATGCCTTTCCTTGAAAGGCGCCGTTGAGCCAACGAGGCAAGGAGCAGCGCCGTATATCGAACACTGTTCACCGACAAGGAGATCCGTGTCATGACGAGACCGGCGAGTAAGACTAGAACGCTTGTTACCGTTCTTTCTTTCCTGATCTTTGCAGGAATGGCGCCGAGCCCGGGCTTGTCCAATCTACATCCTATCACCGAAGAGAACGGCGGTGAAAACGGTGGTGTTAATAGTTCTACTCTTGGGCATGTTCGAGCGGCCGCGTACGTGGTCGACCAGGGGGCCCTCGGCGCGGCAGACACAAACCTTGGAACCGAACAGATGCCCTTCAAGACTGTTCAGCGAGCGGCCGATGTCGTCAAACCCGCAGACATCATTTATGTCATGACGGGCAAGTATAACGAGCGCGTTAAGGTCAGGGCCGGCGGCACGAAAGGGAGACCTGTCGTCTTTGTGGCAATGCCCCGGCGTTCGGTGACTGTGGCCGGCTTCGACCTGGAGGCAAGTTACGTCCGTGTCGAGGGTTTTGAGATTACAGCGGACAAGCCGGCAACTGCCGTCCAATTGCACGGCAGCCACTGCGAAGTCCTGGACAACTATATCCACCATATGATGGTGGCGGTCAACGGGACCGCCGGCAAGCTAAGCGCCGACGGCAGCACTCGCGACTATTCCGCGGTGACGCACAACCGAATCGCCTATAACAGGGTCTATCACTGCGAGTACGGTTTCATACTCGGAGGCGAAGACTGGCTGGTGGAGAACAACGAAGTGAGCCGCCTCTTCATGTACGCCCCCGGCAACCGATATGACGACTGCGATTACACGCGGTTCTTCGGCAAGGGATGCATCCAGCGGTACAACTACTATCACGGCACAGATACCAAGGAAAGCAAGGTCGCCCACGTTGACGCCATCCAGACGTTCACCAACAATGGCGAGATAGCGCA
>CP070675.1:901031-907860 GCA_020352215.1 Phycisphaerales bacterium | reverse complement strand
GCCTCGCGAGAACCGGGACAGTGGCAGACATTCGATGTCGTCTTCCGCGCGCCTCGCTTTGACGAAGACGGGAGCAAGATCGCCAACGCGAGGTTTGAGAAGATCGTCCACAATGGGGCCGTGGTACATGCAGACGTGGTGCTCACCGGGCCAACCCGCGCCGGCGCGTACAACGACGAGAAGCCCCTGGGACCTATCATGCTGCAGGGAGACCATGGGCCGGTCGCCTATCGCAACATCCGGCTCGAGCCCGCCGGGCCAAACCCCTTCTTTGCGATGGATACCTGCACCAAAGACGCCAGGCACCAGACGCCGAGAGAGCAGATCGAGATGCTGAGAGAACTTGGATACGATGGAATCGGCTCCGGCGGGTACGAGGCGTTGGCCGAGATGGTGGCTGAGTCGGACCGAAACGAGGTGCGGTTCTTTGCGGTCTACCTTGGCGTGAACATCGACGCCGGACAGCAGCCATACGATCCGAGAATGGACGACGCGATCAAAACGTTGGAGGGACGCAATTCGATACTCTGGCTGTATCTGCAGAGCAACGAGCACAAGCCCTCCTCGGAAGCCGGCGATCCAAGGGCGGTCGAGATAGTCAGCGAGATTGCTGACAAGGCGGCCAAATCCCGTGTGCGAATCGCGCTGTATCCGCACCACCGATTCTGGTTGGAGACGGTGGAAGACGCCGTGCGGGTCGCCAGGCAGGTGAATCGTAACAACGTGGGGGTCACGTTCAACCTGTGTCACTGGCTAATGGTGGACGAAGAAGAGAATATGGAGTCGCTTATAAAGTCAGCGATGCCGCATTTGTTCCTTGTCACTATCAACGGCGCCGACAGCGGAGGCAAGGACTGGAAAACTCTCATTCAAACGCTGGACAAGGGCACGTTTGATATGGCCGCTTTTCTCAAGGCCCTTGGTGACGCAGGCTATACCGGCCCGATAGGCCTGCAGGGATACGGCATCGGCGGCGACGCATACGAGAACCTCAAGAGATCAGCGCGCGCATGGCGAAGGGTCTCGAAGCAGTTGGAGACGAGCCGTGACTAAAGGAGCTGAAGGTATCTGATGGAGCAACAAATGGAAACTCTTAGAATACTGCAGAACTACTTTCCGACCGCGGTTTTCACGGGCAAGTGCCTAGTCTTCGTGAGCGAAGACTGGCGGGTGGAGCTGACCGAGCATAAGGACAAAAACTTCAGCACTTCGGAGGATGAGCCGTCCGTCATACGAGTGAAGGTATCGAAGAAGGCGCTGAGCGGTGAGTTTGTGCCGGGCCATTATGAAGACTTCCAGCTCGCTTCTCACGGCGAACTGGCAGAGCAGATCGAGAAGTACGTGCAGATGGCCATCGGCGCCAATCTTAGAGAGAGTGTTGAGTAATCATCCGCATACTACGGCTCGATCCTCAGGTCACTGGCCTCTCAGAGACCGACCGCTTGCAGAAGATTCCACATTATGACAGCGTAAGCACATGAGCAATCTCAGTACACAAGAGATCGACGGCGGTGCGGCATTTGTGGCAAAGATCGTGCCGGGCAGCAGCAGGACGGCCGTTTCCGGGCTGCTGGGCGGGATGCTGAAGGTCAAGGTCGCCGCCGCACCTGAGAAGGGCAAGGCCAATCAGTGCCTGATTGAATTCCTGGCAAGGCAGCTTGGCGTCAAGAAGAATGCCGTTGTCATAGTCTCCGGCGCAACCAGCCCAGTCAAACACATCCAGGTCATGGGCATCTCGGGCGAGACCCTGCGAAAGAAACTAAACGTGAACGAGGAGAAACCGTAGGACATGACCGCGGACCCATCGTTGCTTGCGAACGACCAGACCGAGGACGAGACGTCACTCGCCCACATGCTCAAGTTAGCGGGGCCGATGGTCGTGGCGACGACATCGTTCACGATAATGCAGTTCGTGGACAGGTACATGGTCTCGCAGCTCGGCACGACGGCGCTTGCTGCAATCTTGCCGGCCGGCATAGTCAGCTTCGTACCCGGCACGTTTGCAATAGGGGTGATGACCAGCCTCAACACGTTCGTCAGTCAAAGCCTGGGCAGAGGCCAGCGCCAGGATTGCGCCAACTACTACTGGCAGATGATATACGTCGGCATCGCGTACTTTCTGTTCGTGCTGGCCGTCATGTGGCCCGCCGCGCCGTGGATATTCAGACTAATGGGCCAACCCACCGGGGTGGCGCATCTGGAAGTGATATATCTTCGAATCATGCTGTACGCTCACGTCTTGGCGGTCTTTAACTGGGCAAGCGGCCAGTTTTTCATGGGGATACACCGGCCGATTATCACGATGTACGCATCCTTGTGCGGACAGGTGGTGAACGTCGCGGCCAACTATGCGCTCATCTTCGGCAAATTCGGCTTGCCGCGGATGGAAATCGCCGGCGCGGGTTGGGGGACATTCATCGGCATAGCCGTCGCCGCCACAATAAACCTGACCGTGTATCTCAGCGGCGGCATCAATTCAGCCTTTGAATCGAGGCGAGCGCTGAGGATTGACCTTGGCAAGGTGCGTGACCTGTTGCGGGTGGGACTTCCCGCCGGATTCGCGCTGATGTTAAACGTGGCACTGTGGGGCATGATTCTGTTCGGCCTGGTCGGTAGATTCGGGCGAGAGGCCCCGCTTGCGGCAACGAGCGCGGTCCTGTCCTGCGCAAATCTTTCGATCATGCCGGTAGTCGGCATATCAATGGCCTTGACCGCAGCCGTCGGCAAGGCAATAGGCGAGGGTAGAAAGGACCTGGTCCCAAAACAGACTCGAATCTGTCTGAGAGTGGCACTGGCCTACATGGGGCTGGTAGGTGTTGGCTTCCTCATATTTAGACATCGTCTGGTGGCTTTCTGGAGCTCCGACGAAGAAGTGATCAGAATCGGGGCTCAGATGTTAGTGTGCGCGGCGGTGTATCAGGTCTTCCACGCCGCGCGTAGCATCTACGGAGGCGCTCTACGCGGGACAGGTGACACGATGTGGTTGGCGATGGCGTCGGGCGTGGGAGCTCTGGTAGTATTGGGACTGGGCGGAGCGCTCGTAATCGCATTGATCCCATCCCTCGGTGCTCTGGGGCCATGGCTTGCGGCCACCCTCAGCATTGTGGCGGTCGGCTTGGCAAACCGCTGGCGATTCAAAAGTAACATCTGGATGAAAATAGATTTGTTCAAGCCCGGACCCGTCGGCGTACCGGTTGAGGTCTAAGCAGTTGCTACGCAGCCCGCCCGGATGATGATCGGGATGAACTTGGTAAGGATATAGAGGTTTGCATGGGAAATCCTGGTGAAAGTGAGATTCCGAATGACACAAGAAAGCCACACGACACGCTCCGATGCCGTGCCAAGAAATTCATTCGGGCCGCGCTGACTCACCGCTTTGCGCCGTTTGCTGCCGCGGTATTAGCCATCGTGCTGACCCTGCCCTCCCTTCAGACAGGACTGATCGTTGACGACTACCACCACAAGCTCTTGATGTCCGGCTCAGACAGCCCGATGAGACTGCTGGATTCCCCGCTGGACATGTTCCGCTTCTTCGATGGCGACGTCGAACGCTTGTCCAAACTAAGAGATTACGGGTTCGCGCCGTGGTGGACTTACGACAATATCAAAGGTGCGTTCTGGCGACCTTTGGCGTCTCTGACGCACTGGCTCGACTACATCCTTTGGCCCGATACTCCTGCGATGATGCACGCCCAGAGCATTCTCTGGTATGGTGCCTTGGCCATGACGGTTGCATTTCTGTACCGCAGATTTTCGGCAACTGCTCTGATTGCGGGTCTGGCTGCACTTCTCTTTGCCGTTGATGACGCACATGGCACGCCGGCCGGTTTCCTCTCAAATCGTAATGCCCTAATGGCAACATTCTTCGGCGTCCTGACAATCATAGCTCACGATCGCTGGCGGCGGGATACCTGGCGAGCCGGTATGGTCATCGGCCCTTCACTCCTGGCGGCAGGTCTTTTGTCAGCTGAAGCGGGAATTTCTACTTGCGCATATCTGGCAGCGCACGCAATATTCGTAGATCGAGCCAGTGTGCGAAAAAGGGTCTCAGCTTTGGTACCATACGCCGCTGTCGTCGTGACCTGGCGCCTTCTTTGGACACATCTGGGCTATGGCGTAGAAAACCTCGGGATTTACATTGACCCGCTCTCAAATCCGCTGCAATTCTTGGCGGCAGTCAAGGACCGTGCGCCATTATTGTTGTTAGGCCAGTGGTCCTTGCCGCTGACAGATCTGACTATGATGCTTCCTCCTTGGCACGTGCTTTTTCTCTGGCGCGCCGCCTTGGTGCTGCTGGCTCTAATGATTCTCGCATTCGGGCCATTGCTCTGGCGGGATCGAATATCACGGTTCTGGGCGACGGGAATGATTCTGTCCGTTCTGCCCATTTGCGCGACTTTTCCCAGCGAGCGTCTTCTCTTATTCGTCGGCATCGGCGCGATGGGCCTGGTCGCGCAGCTGCTCTGTGTTGTCTTCACCAAATCTCAGGCCCGCCCAAAACGTCTCTGGTGGCGTATTCCGGCAATCTCCCTTGTAGTGATATTTATACTGAGCCACCTTATCATATCACCCTTGGCCTTGCTGTTTCGCGCCGCTAATCCGATGGCGCCAAAGAAGTTCACCGACCTGCTCATGATAGACTCGCTGGATGATGCGGTTCGAAATCAGGACTTGGTCGTAGTCAATCCGCCTGTTGCCTTTCTTGTTATGACTTGCCCTCTCACCTGGGAAGCAAACAACCAGCCGATCCCTCGCCATATGAGGGTCCTTACATCCAGTCTGTTAGAGCCGGTCAAGATACACCGCCCTGATGCGAATACTCTCGTCGTTCGCCCCGCGTATGGATACTACGCCTGGGTGCTGGATGCGCTCTTCCGGGACAAACTACACCCATTTGCCGTAGGCGACCGCGTCGAATTGACCGGTATGACCGTCGAGATAATGGAGATGACGCCTGACGGCCGCCCTGCCGAAGCTGCCTTTAGATTCTCGGTCCCGCTCGAAGATCCCTCTCTACGATGGCTCCAGTATGAAGACCGTGACTTCACGCCATTCACTCCACCCGACATAGGCGAAAGTGTTATCCTAAAGGCCCCCACCCCGCTGTGGAACTGAGAGACGGTAATTCAGGACGCCTAGTACTGCGGATGGCGGACCTAACTGTTCCCTGAGCACTCTTCCAGGAGATTCTCCGTAGAATAGGGCGGTCGGGATCAGTGGCGATACCCTCGGGAGCATCGTGGCACCACGAATCGGCGAAAGATGTGCTTGTTCCCTCCCGGGCGATGTCTGAGTTAGATACAAGTATGGCAGTCCAAGCACGTCGTACAGCCAAGTTTGGCAGATGAGCTAATGGGGCGAGCGGATTTGGGGAAAATTTTATCGAAAAGAATTGTTTCGCCGGGAGACATCTGGCAATATAGGGTGACGAATTTGGAGGAACGTAGTGAGATCAGGAGCAGACCGAGGATTTCGAATTGAGGAGACCACAAGATGCCATCCGGGAGCCTGGTAGAGTTAGCTAAGAAGGTGATCCGCAGAGCAGGCAAAATAGGCCTGGACGAAGCCGGGGCGCGCGTGTGCGGTCCGACGGCATGGAGCTATATGAAGAAAATACTGTCGCCCGTCGTCGGCGAATTGGAGAAGAAGTTCCCAAAGCTTCTGCTCGTCCCCGAAGAAGCAGACAAAGGGGCCGACGCATTATCAAAGGATGCCGCGTTACAGGATATGTTGAACAACGGTTTTGCGGAACTGACGAGCGGACAGGAGGAGATACTGGCTGCACTTGCCCGCCAAAATGAGACGCTGACTGAGATAGGGGACGCCGTCAACAGCGGATTTCTTGAGGCGGGTGAGAAGCTTGACGCTGTCCTTGACGCCATACAGCATGGATTTGCTGCCTTGAAGTTCGAAACTGCTGGGCTTCACCCTGCTGTCGAGGCCAAGGTGGCTCCCGGATTATCACTCGCTGAAATATGCGACCAGGCAACTGCCTTTCAATACGATGCGATGAAATGGGTTGTTGCAGGTAATGCTAAGACTGCTTCCCAGCGACTAGCAGAAGCACGAGCATTGCTCGAAGCCGGCCTGAAAGATGCGCCGGGCCACGCTGACCTTTTGGTTAGCTTCGGGTATGTAGAGAAGACTCAGGCTCAGGTTGCTCAACTCCAACGTAATCACGAAGAGTATGTCAACAGTCTCGCTGAAGCTGCCAAGTATTTTGTTGAGGCATTGAAAAGCGATCCCAAGAACGTAGGCGCGCTGAACGGAATGGCTAATATCTACATTTTTGATAGAGATTACGACCGGGCGATTCAGCTGGGGACTCTTGCCGTACATAGCCGTCCGGATTATGGAGCTGCAGCATGGGATTTGGCCATAGCGCTGGAGAGTAAGATGAAGATAACCGGCGATACTGCGGAACTTGTGGAGCAACTTAAATCCGTCTATCACCATCTCCAGGCACTAATGCCGAAGCAGCCGGCGGCCTTTACAGCAAGCGAGCTTGCGCATGTTCAAGAGCGATTGGCGGTTCTTGATAAGATATAGCAGAAGTGCTATGGAGGCAGGTTTCACCGATCCATCAATGCTCCGCCACAACTCGGATGGTTGAGTTGGGGCAAATACCCGTTGAACAAACTCCAAGTCGGCACGCCGAGCACGCTACTTATCCAATAGATTGTGGGCCGGAAGGCGTGAAGGCACTCAATACTGCGCGCAGATCACAAGACCCAATCAAAAGTCAGTCCTTCAGCGGTCGCATGTGGATGTTGCGGACAGCTCCTGAGGTCTGCCACGTTGCGACCCCGAGCGGCTGAGACAGGTCCAC
>CP070675.1:894089-900931 GCA_020352215.1 Phycisphaerales bacterium | reverse complement strand
TGGGGCTCAGAAGCCCCCGACGCCAACGGCGTTTACCGGTGCAATTGCGATGGCGACGGGGATGGGTTCGCACACACAGCCCCGGTCGGCAGTTTCGAGAAGTTCAGCAGCCCGTATGGAGCGTGTGACATGGCGGGCAATGTAGCCGAATGGACCTTGGACTGGTATTCCACGCCGTATCATGTCGGCTTGGACGGATTTCGCATGGTCAGAGGCGGCTCATGGATGGCCGTGCCGTCGGCCTGCGACGCAATCACCGGCGCCACGCAACTGCCTCTGAAGGAAAGCAGCATAATGGGATTTCGCGGAGCCAAGGGAGCGTCGGAAGTTCCATGACAAGTCGCTAAGGTACCGCACGAACAAAAGAAAGAAAAGCTCACGGCCCAAAAAGGAGAAGAAGATGGAATCTATGAATCGCAGACGGTTTCTGAAGGGCTCTTTAGGGGTAGCCGGCGCCCTGGCGGTCTCGCACACAGGCAAGGCCTCGGGCGCGACAGATAAGGTCATCCTGGGAATAATGGGCGTCGGCGGCCGCGGGCGGGCGCTGCTGCAAAGCCTTGTGAAACGGTCTGATGTCAAGATCAAGTACATCTGCGATGCGGACAAACGTTCCTACGGGCCAGCAGCCGAGATTGTGGTTGAGGGCCATGAGTACAAGCCGAAGTTCGTGCAGGATTTTCGCAAAGTGCTCGACGACCCCGAGGTAGACGCAATTGTGATCGCCACGTCCGATCGCTGGCATGCACTCGGCACTATCATGGCCTGCCAGGCGGGAAAGGACGTGTACGTGGAAAAACCGCTGTCGCTCAGCATTTGGGACGGCAGGAAGATGGTCGAGGCGGCCCGCAAGTACAAGAGAGTAGTCCAGGTCGGGACACAAAGCCGAAGCGCCCCATATACCGATAAGGCCGCAGAGTATATTCGCAGCGGCAAGCTGGGAGACGTTCGTTTGGCCCGCGTCTTTCTCATGCAGCAGTCCGGTCCCATCCACGTAGCTCCTGTGCAACCTGTGCCGGATGATCTGGATTATGACCTGTGGTGCGGCCCGTCACCCATGCTGGGCTATCGCCCGGGCCGATGGTTCTGGAGGCTATGGGATTTCTACGTCGGCTACATCATGGCCGACATGATCCATCAGGTTGACCTGGTGCGATACCTGATTGGTCGAAAGTATCCTGACACTGTCTGCAATGCGGGCGGCGTCTATCATTTCGACGATGGCAGAGAGCAGCCAGACACTCAGTTCACGACCTTTGAGTTCGGCAAGCTTACCCTGCTTTTCGAAGCGTCTCTCTGGTCACCCTATATGCACAGAATCGTTCATCTGACAGACAAGACCAAATTTCCCGACTGGCCGTTTTCCGCGACAAAGGTAGAACTGTGCGGCACCAAGGGGATGATGTGCTTTGGCAGGCACGGCGGCGGATGGCAGGTCTTCGAGGGTGACGCAAGCGTCCGGGAAAGCAAGGCGGTGGTTTCCGTGCCGGCGACAGCGAAGTTCGGCAGCATCATCGATCTGCACTTTGACGACTTCATAGACTGTATCCGCACGCGAAAAAGGCCAAAGGCCGACGTCGAAGAGGTTCACCATTCCATGACGTTGTGCCATCTTGCCAACATCTCGTATCGAGTGGGAAATCGCAAACTCACTTTCGACGGCAAGACCGAAAGCTTCGCAGGTGACGCCGAGGCCAACAAGTACCTCAGGGCAAACTACCGAAAACCCTGGATTGTCCCTGAGACGGTCTGAAAGCAAAATGTTGACCCATCTCTTAGGTGGACCGCAGCAGAATCGACGGTCGGGCAAGTTTCGGGGGAACCGTTACCTGCCGACGGATGCGAGATAGTTTCCCAGCCCGACCACAAGGGTGGATGCTATCAAGACGAGTATTCCACAGAGGATCAGCCTGTGCGTACGACGGCTCGAACCCCTCCACTCGCGGAAGATCAGACCCCACATGTTGCTGAAGATTATGATGAAGGCCATGTGCAAGGTCCAGCTGGAGAAATCATACTTGCCCATCTTGGTCGTGCCCATTCCGTAGAACATGAACTGAAGATACCAGGTGGTCCCGGCTAAAGCAGAAAAAGCGTAGTTACTGATCAGTGGGGTATTACTGTTCGCATAGTCTCCCGCCGTCCTGTTCTTTATGTTCAAGAAGAGGCACCAGACGAAATTCGTTGTGAATCCGCCTGCAAGCACGAAGATAAAGACAGGGCTGTTCTGCCACAACGACGGTACGCCATAATCCAAAGCCAATTCGGCTATCGGCTTGCCCGCTGCTATGCCAAAAGCCATGCATGCGCTCATCACGCCGGCAAATATTGCTACCCAGAGTCCCCTGGTGAAGTTGAATTCCTTTATCGCCTCTTTCTTAGCTTGCTCCGAGAGTTCCTTTTCTTTGGAGATGCCGGCCCATCCACAAACTGCAATACCGGCAAGGCACACAAGCACACCGACAAGGGTGGTCAAACCTGACGTATGGGTAATGAGGTCTCCGAAGGTTCCAAAGTATATCGGCGGAACGATCGTTCCAAAGGCCGCACAGAATCCCAGCGCGATGGCGTATCCAAGTGACATCCCTAAATAACGCATCGACAGTCCGAACGTCAGGCCCCCGACGCCCCACAACAAGCCGAAAAGATAACTCCAAAAGATGCTGCTCGCGGGCGCATTTCCCAGGACCCACGTAAGCTTGGGTACTGTCAGAAATGCGACGAGCCACGGCATCACGATCCAGGAAAACAAACCGCCGACGAGCCAGTAGCTCTCCCATGCCCAGTTGCGTACCTTCTTATAGGGGATATAGAAGCTTCCCGCCGCAACTCCACCTATAGCGTGTAAGACGACACCGATCGCTACCATAACGCACACTCTTGCCGACCAACGACACTTGTTCGGAATCGCACTTCGCAGTACGCCGCGAAGTGGAGGCCTTCTGCTCCAGGCGATCCATCGCGCCTTGCCGCAAGATTATAGGCCAAGCCAAGCAGGAGCGAAAGCCAAAGTTGCGTACCCGGCGGGGTATTCCATGACCTCCGGTGACAAAGTCAACACTGAGTTCATCATAGGAGTTGAACTGCGGACATCGCCTCTGTATGATATCACACTAAGAGGACAGGTCGGTCCGGCGTCCTCTCCGTTGTCTTGCGACGCCGAAGCGAACCGAGGCCCATTGGAAAGGAGTTCGAGAATGAGCTGCAGATCACTATCAAGCGCTCCCACACCGCACCGCACACCGGCGCTGCGAATAGCCGTGCTCTTCTTGGCCACATTGGCGGTCACCGGCTGCAGCCAGAATCGCGATGAGTCAACAAGGAAGGGCTCAAGTTGTCCGTTTGCGCGTTTGTTTGGATCCAGGGAGAATCGGGTGCGCCTCGAGCATGTGGCACTTAATGTCGAGGACCCCGAAGCGGTGGCCCGATGGTACTGTGACAATCTCCGGATGAAAGTTCGCCGTAAAGGCCCGCCGCCGGTCAACATGCACTTCATCTCGGACGCTCGCGGCAACATGATGTTGGAACTCTACCGCAACCCCGAAGCTACCGTACCTGACTATAGATCCACGGACCCACTGTCACTTCATATCGCCTTCATGGTTGACGACGTAGAAGGTGTCCGGAAAGCGCTGCTTGCCGCTGGGGCAACGCTTGTCGAAGACGTCAAGGTCACTGAGGCTGGCGATCAGTTAGCCATGTTGCGTGACCCGTGGGGAATTCCGATACAGTTTCTCAAGCGGGCCAAGCCGATGCTCCGTCACAGGTAACTTGCCCTGCATTCCAGGCCCGTAGATTCAGGCGGTGGCCGGAATCGGACGGGGTAGGACTTCGCGTATATGCCAAGGAGAGTTTGAGTTGTCACAAGCACAACCCAGTCCAGAAAGGATCATCCGCAAAGGCCCTTATCCGGAGCTTACTGTAACGTCCGTGCTGGTAGGTTACGGACTGGGCATCATCATTGTGATCAGCATCGGATACGCATGTCTGATCCTTGGCTTCTCGCACGAGTCATCGGAGCTGGCTGCAATCCTGGGCTTTGGGGTATTGCGCGGAATACTGCGCCGAAACAGCATAGTGGAGAACAACATCAACCAAACCATCGCCAGCTCGGTCAACGGTGCTTCGGCCGGGATGATGTTCTCTATACCGGCACTATTCATTCTGGGCCACACGGACTTCAGCCCTATTCTAATGGTGTTCTCGTGCATCGCCGGCGGCATCCTCGGCATTGCCTTTATCATCCCGCTACGCAAGCAGATGATCGATTTCGAACGCCTCACATATCCCGGTGGGGTAGCCGTAGCCACAATCCTCAAATCACCCGGCGCAGGCGTTCACAAAGCTATGCTGCTTCTGTCGGGCATCGCCGTCAGCGCCGTTGTAAGCTTCATCAGCCACGCAACCGGCTTTGAGAACTGGCATCTGGGCAGGTTCTTGCACATGCCCGAGTATATGAACGGCGTATGGTTTGTGTCTCTGTTGACTATGGGCGTTGCATTTATCGCCGGCAAAGGGGGCCTCTGTTTTGTAATCGGCGGTTTTGTCTGCTACTGGTTTCTGGCGCCGATTCTCAACGCAATGAACCTGCTACCGGCGCCCGGCACGGTCGAGAACGTGCCCGAGCACTTGCGGTTGACACTCTTTAGGCCGGTCGGTATCGGGATGCTCGTCGGTGGGGCCCTGACCGGCATCGTCCTGGCGCTGCCACTGATCGTCAGCGCGATTGGCAGCATGCAAAGGGCGGCCAAATCGAAGACCGCGATTTCCAACGACGAAATGCCAATCCGCCTTCTGTACATTGGAATAGGTGGGGCGGCGCTGCTGCTGTTCGTGGTGGCGGTCTCGTCTGTGGAGAATATGGGCATCGGCAGGGGAGCGCTGATGGCGCTCTTGGGTACGGTCTGGATATGGATGGCCGGCGTTATATTGTCGGAGTGCATCGGCAGGACAAACTGGTCTCCGCTGAGCGGTATGACCCTCGTCGCAGTGACGATCCTCATCGTCATTGCGAAGGACCTCGGAAATACTTCAGCAATAGTCGCCTCGGTTACGGTCGGAGCGGCTACGTGTATGGCAATGGCCCAGGCATGCGATCTTATGCTGGACTTGAAGACCGGGTATCTCGTGGGCGCGACCCCAAGAAAGCAGCAGATGGGCCAGTTTCTCGGGACCTGGCTGGGGCCGGTCATAATCATGATACTGATTTTCGTTCTGCACAAGGCATACGGTCTGGGCAGTGAGCGTCTCCCGGCCCCACAGGGCAGTGCGCTGGCCAGCATGATCAACGGTATCCTCGGCGGCGATGTGCCGCTCCAGAAGTACATCGCCGGCGCCGGGCTTGGAGCGTTGCTCAGCGCGACCGGCATCGGCGGGCTCGGCATACAGGTGGGCCTCGGCTTCTATCTGCCGTTCAGCATTGTCCTGACCTACACAATCGGGACGGTACTGCGGCTTTTCTCAGATTGGAAAATGGGCCGGCGATTCAGCGAAGAGGTGGGGATTCCTATCGCGGCGGGACTGATCGTTGGCGAAGGTCTGGTTGGCGTGGGCTTCGCCTTCTACTACATCTTTGCCGGTGCGTCGGGTTGACACGGGGAGTCACGATGAAGAAGTTGGGATATTTGCTGATTACAGTTGGATTTTTGACCGGTGCCCTTGTCGCCGTACTCCAAGAGCTGAGCGTTAGATGGGAATGGTTTATCACCGCCTTTGTCGCAGGTGCCGTGGGCGTGCTGCTTGTGCGCTCGACCGAAAGACGGATAAGCCGATCCGAGGGCACGCTTACCTCAAACATGGAGTCAATAGAGACGGCCCTAAGACGCATTGTTGAAAACCTGACCAAGCTAAACACGGAGAAGGAGTCGATCGATCCTTACGATGTCCGTCATCGGATCGACGAACTGTTTGCCGACGACATAGATGTCTTTGTCCAGGGTCGAGAAAGCATCGCACACGCCCATAGCCTAAGCGCCTATGCCGACGTAATGAGCAGCTTTGCAGCGGGCGAGCGCTATCTCAACCGGGCCTGGTCAGCCTCGGCCGATGGATATGTCGATGAAGTCAATGCCTACCTGGATAGGGCCCGGACCCAGCTCGCCGAGAGCCTTGAGAAAATCCGCCTCTTGCAGTCAAGCCCCCAAGTGCCCTGACGCTCGCCAACAGACTCGTTCGCAGCGGGCCTGCGTATCTCAGAGACTGTTCGCTTTGCCTCGCGCGGTGCGGTACAGCCAATAGGCCACGGCCAGCAGGAGGATGGTTCCTCCGATTTCACCGATCGGCGGCGTGAAGGGCAGCTCAATATTGGCCAAGGCCAGGAGTTTGACGATAAGGCCGTTGATATTGAGGAAAGGCAGATCGATATCGAACTGCTTGAGGATGATGATTGGGACGGCCAGTAGAATGCCCATGAGGGCCTCGCCTGTGATCAGGCCGGACGCGAAGAGCAGGCCGTTACGCCCGGAGGCTTCAGCCTGTTCGGTCGGCGTATTCCGGCGTGCGTGGAAACGCTTGGTAGCAGAGTGGATCAGGCCGCCGGCAAAGATCGGAACGGCCAACTCCAAAGGCAGATATATCCCAATTGTGACGGCCAGGACCGGCGTGCGGAACGAGCTGCCGACACTCTTTAGATATTGATCGAGGATTATGACGGCCGCCGCAATGCCCATCCCGATGAAGACGTACGTCCAGGGCAGGTCGCCCTTGAAGACGCCACGACTAACCGAGGCCATCAGATTCGCCTGGACGGCGGAGAGGGCATCCGGCCCGGCGCCGGGCTGGCCGCGAAAGCCGTAGGCCTTGTGCAGCAGCATAAGGACCGGTGCGATGACCAACGCGCCGGATAC
>CP070675.1:887136-893989 GCA_020352215.1 Phycisphaerales bacterium | reverse complement strand
GGATCTGAGAAATTGCCGGGGAAACAGTAATAGAAACCGACCTTGAGCCCGCGGGCACGGAAGGCGTCTACGAACTCGAGGGCGATGTCGCCCTTGCCGTTCTTGTAGTTGACAAAGCCGGCAATGTCATGCGCGGTATGCTTGCTATCCCAGAGGCACCAGCCGCCGGTGTGCTTGACCGTCAGCACGGCGTATCTCATTCCGGCCGCAGAGGCGAGGTCGGCCCACTGCCGGCAATCCAGTTTGTCCGGCTTGAACAGCGCCGGGTCTTCGTATCCGTTGGCCCATTCTCGATCGACATAGGTGGCCATGTTGAAGTGGAGAAACAGGCCGAAACGGAGCTTCACGAACTCTTGCTGCAAAGCGGCTCTGTCGGCCCGCTCATTCATGGGAGAGCTTCGTTTGGACGCCGAGTCCTCCTGCTGGCCCGAAACAGTGGGACTGCCGGAAATCAGAATCGCAAAGAGTATCAACCTTACCAACCACAACTGCATATCAGATAGCCTCCTTTCCTTCTACAAGACACCTGGGCTAAACAGCCCGGGTGCCATCGGCCTTGCCCGTGGGATTCAGATGTCAGCGATCATCAACACTCCATCGACCCCTTCGCCATAGTAATCGGGCAGCTTACGGATTTCACGGAATTGGTGCTTGGCAAAAAAAGCAAGGCCATCTTCATTGGCTGTTGCGACCTCAAGCATCACAACTTTGCAGTGCCGATCCTGTGCTTCGCGGACAAAGCTTCGGAGAAGCCGGCTGCCGACTCCTTTCTTCTGTGCTTTTGGCCGCACGCCAATGCTGTCGACATGCGCGATGCCTTGAGTCCGTGATAGAGCGATGGAGCCGGCGACGTAGCCAATCGGGCGCGACTTCAGAACCGCTACCAGGAATATGCACCTGGCGTTTCCAAGATAATCTCGGAAATCATTTTCGCCGAATTTGTATTGCCCGTAATAGTAGACGGTAAAGCATTTCTCTTCGACGGTGAGTAGGTCCGCGACGTCTTGCTCATTGGCCCATCTGACTTCCAGCACTGGGTGGCCTCCTTGGAGCATTACCATGCCGCATACGCGTTGCCGTTGCAACAGATTATGCATTGAAAGCCGATCGTGTCAACTACGGCTGATCGCATGACCGAATGGGGGCCGGCATTCGGACTGCCCGTGAGCCGGCCAAGATTGCACGGCGAATGGGCCCGCTGTATACTGCAGGCCGGCTTACCAGGTGGTGACTTGCAGATGTTAGGAAAGCTCGACGGATGAGATACGTTTCACCGACGCTGAAAGCGGTTCTGTCGATACTCGTTTTCGGGCCGGTTCGCGCCTCCGAGAAAGCAAAGGGCCCGGTCTGCAGCGCGTATCTTATGGCCTATTTCGGGCCGGAGGAAAAACTGTTCTACGCAACAAGCGAGGATACACAACGACTATAGCAACCCAACGCTCATTAACTGCACATTCACCGGGAACCGCCTCGTTCTGCCAAAAACAGGGTTTTTTTGCTCTTCCGGGGGCCCGGGCAGCGGCCAAGAATCGGCCCACCTACAGCGGCCAGTGAGAAGATTGCCTTTTTCCTTGACAAATGCTGGGTGATCCCTACAATGAGGTTGGATTTCGCGTTGCCTCCAGGGAGGGTCACAAGTTCAGGTTAATCTATACGGGAGGAGGATAGTGATGAAAAAGTCCTTTCTGCTATTTGTTGTGTTCCTTTTTGCGTTCTCAGGTATGACCTCCGGGGCAATTGTCTACTCCGGCTCCCAGGACGTCACGCTTACTCTGCGCGGTGGCATGTCCCCGCCTCCCGAGATGGCAATGATTAGTCTCGCCGGTTTGCCGGACGAATGGGACGACTTCATCATCAGCCTTGAGTACGTGGAACTGATGGACCCAATGGGCATGATGGCTATGGGGACAAGGCTGACTATTGGCGGCAGTATGGGTATGGGCATGGGTATGGGCATGGGTCGAGTGGTTGTCAGACCTGCCACCATGCCAATGTTGGTGTGGAACCTCGGTGCCGGAGACGTGATCGGCCCCGATTCCCCCTCCGCCGAGTCGGCGCTTCTCTCAGAAGGCCTATGGGGAGAGACAATTAGAGGCGAATTCGGTGAGCCCGGCGGCTTCATCGGGCTAACTCTACCCGGCAGCACCTTCTCCGGTTGGCTGCGCATGTCAGTCATTTCGGACATCGGTGGCCCTACCCAGAGCGTGACATTCCGCGACTGGGCCTATGACAACCAAGCCGACAAGCCGATCGGCGCCGGTGTGATACCCGTGCCAGGTGCTCTTGTTTTGGGCAGTATCGGCGTAGGCTTTGTCACTTGGCTACGAAGACGCAGAGCTGTGTAGTCTCTGGAACAGTTGCTGGGTGCATGATGAAACGGGTTGTAGGTGTGAGCCTGCAACCCGTATTTTTTGGAGCAGATTGAGCTTTTCTATTCTGCGAGATGTCGTGGGGCAGGATATGTAGAGTGTAGTTTGTCCAGGCTGTTTCTCAAGCTCGTGGGGGTTTGCACCGAGTATTACAACGGCGTCTCTGTCGGTATAGGGCTCAGGAAGTCTATTATGCGAAGTGCCATTCTCGCTGTTGTCGTGGTTGGGATGTTTGTCAGCGCGGCCAAGCCGGCCGCTGATGCCCTTCTTGGCGAGGCGAATGAGGTGGTCTTTGCCCCCTCAGATCCGGCCATGTCAACGTCCGATAAGAAACTCCGGCGGGTCGTCCTTCAAGCAGCAAAGGCAAGCTCGACGAGTGAAGACCTGCTGCCGCTGACGATAGAGTACCCGCTGGATGGGGGCGTGTTCCCGCCGGAGATGGCTGCTGCGACATTCGTGTGGAGCGACCCTGCCGCCGAGGCCGATACGTGGTTGATCGAGGTAGTCTGCAGCGATGCCAGCGACCACCTTTACGTTCTGACACAAGGTGCGACGCCGCCGCGGGCGCGCGATGACGACCCGAGGACCCTTTCACAAGCAGCCGCCGCCTATGAGCCACCGGCACGGGTGCTCAAGGCGCGCCGGTGGATGCCGAGCCCGGGCGTTTGGGAGCGGATCAAGAGCCTCTCGCGCGGCCGACCGGCGACGGTTACGATCGCAGGATTCCGCGGCACGCGATTCGAGCAGTGCTTGTCGCGCGGGCGCATCAGACTCACTACCTCAGACGATGCCGTGGAGGCGTCGATTTTCTTTCGCGACGTCCCGTTGCCGTTTCGGCACGTTCTTGAGAATCTCAAGTCCATTCGCTGGCGCCTGGGAGAGGTGTCGTCGTACAAGCCGCCGACTCTGCTGACGGACATGAAAGTCTGTGGCAATTGTCATTCCTTCACGCACGACGGCAAAACTCTGGCGATGGACGTCGATTATGGAAGTGACAAGGGGTCATACGTGATCGCTGCAATTGAGCCTCAAACCGTGCTGGAAAAGGACAAGGTGATCTCATGGAGCGATTACCGCCGCCAAGACAAAGAGCCCACCTTTGGGCTGTTGTCCCAAATCTCTCCTGATGGACGGTATGTCATCAGTACGGTCAAAGACCGGTCCGTCTTCTCACCGGTGGAGGACCTGCATTACTCCCAGCGGTTCTTCCCTGTCACGGGCATCCTTGTGGTCTATGACAGGAAGACGAAGGAATTCTTTGCACTCGCAGGCGCCGATGATCGCCACTACGTTCAGAGCAACCCCGTTTGGAGTCCCGACGGCCAGACGATCCTCTTTGCACGCAGCAAGTGCTATAAACTGCCCAATCTCAAAGATCCCTCCTCCGCACTGGTCACCCGTGAGGAAGTTTCGGAGTTCTTCGAGGGCGGCAAGAAGTTCCGCTACGATATCTATCGCATCCCCTTCAATGAGGGTAAAGGCGGCCAGGCCAAGCCGGTGCCCGGTGCATCCGAGAACGGAAAGAGCAACTACTTCCCGCGATTCTCTCCCGACGGCAAGTGGATCGTTTTCTGTCAGAGTGATTCGTTCATGCTACTTCAGCCAGACAGCACGCTCTACATAATGCCGTCGGCCGGCGGCAAGCCCAAGAAAATGCGGTGCAACTTCCCCGGCAAGATGAACTCTTGGCACAGCTGGTCCCCCGACGGCAAATGGCTGGTCTTCGCCTCCAAGGCAGGCGGCCCGTTCACGCAGCTTTGGCTGACCCACATTGACGCCGACGGTAACGACACGCCTCCGGTGCTTCTGGAGCATTTTACCGCGGCCGACCGTGCGGCGAACATCCCGGAATTTGTCAACGCCCGGCCGGGGGAGTTCTCCGAGATACGCCAGGAATTTGCAGACTACTACACCCATTACCGAGCGGGGGCGCTTCTCGAGCAGCGCCACGAGTACGCCCGGGCAATCGAGGAGTTACACAGGGCCTTGGACGAGAAGCCGGATCACGTTGAGTCACTGTACCTGCTGGCTTCGTGTCTGGCTCGATTGGATCGGGAAACGGAGGCCATCCCTTATGCGCGCAAGGCGGTGAGGCTGGCCCCTACCGGTGGGACGGTTCACGGGCTGCTGGGGGCACTGCTCAACAGCAGCGGCCGGTACAGTGAAGCTCTGACCCACCTCGAGGCTGCCTACGCTGCAAATCCTGGGGATGTGAGTGTGGCCAGCAATCTGGCGTGGGCACTGGCGACCTCGCCGGAGGAGACGCAGCGTAATGGGCCTCGGGCCGTAGAGTTGGCTGAGTGGGCCTGCAAGGCCACGGCGCATAAGTCACCCCCACTGCTGGACACCCTGGCCACTGCGTATGCTGAAGTGGGCCAATTCGAGCGGGCCGTGCGCACGACGCTGCAGGCGATAGAGATCGTACGCCGCAATCCCAAGGCATCCACGGCTACCTTAGAGTCCCGCTTGAAGCTGTACCGGGCCAGCATGCCTTATCGGGAATCAGCCGGTCAATAATTGCCCTTTCGTAAGGGAAAAGGCAACCTGCCTCCTTTTTCCGTCTTGACCGTTTGGCTGTCCAGAATCGCCGCACCGGGCGCAGGCTTGCGACCGACCTTCTGGCGTACTTGCTCGCGGAGGCGGTCATGAATCCGAGGATCACGACATCTGGACCATGAACGGCAGCGGCGCCGACATCTGGGGCACGTCCTACGGATTGTCCTACGTGCACAAGGCGTTGTTGGGCGGCGGCCGGATAACCGCGAGGATTCGCAGCACAAGTCGCGGGGACACATGGGTGAAGGCCGGCCTGATGATCCGCGAGACGCCCGCTGGCAATTCAAAACATGCGACGATGGTGGTTTCGGCGGACCACGGCATGGCTCGGCAATGGCAAGGCGGCCCCGACCGCAGCCCGAGCCCTGATAGTCGTGTATGGATGGCACAGAGAATACTGAATCTGCGCTGAGCCGATCGATGCTCGAAATTCCGGTGGACAATTTCTGCCAGGGTCTGGATAATACACTTGGCGTTATTGCCCACAGCCGTAGTCCCGCTTGGACTAAGCAAACAACCAACGGACGCAAAGATTTGGAGGTGAACAGCACCGATGATTACGAAAATCAACTCGCCCAAGGGGCTCAACAATCCCGCAAGCAGCGGGCACTCCATGGATCGTCGTGACATGCTCGGCGCCACCGGCGTTGCGATACTCGCAGCCTCGGCGTTTCCGCTGCGCTGGGTGGCAGCGGAGGAGAAGAAAAAGCAGAAGGTCCTGTACTTCTCGCGCTCAGCCGGATTCGAGCACGACGCCGTCAAAATCAAAGATGGCCAGCCCAGCATCTCCGACAGAATTCTCACCGAACTGGGAAAGCGCCACGGTTTCCAAGTCGTCTGCACCAAAGATGGCCGTGTCTTCGACGGCGATCTCGAGCAGTACGATGCCATCGCCTTCTACACAAGCGGGGACCTTACCAAACCCAACAAGGCGAAAACTCCGCCCATGTCCGCCGAAGGCAAAGAGAAGCTCTTGCGAACGATCGCCGCGGGCAAAGGCTTCGTCGGCTTCCACGCCGCCACCGACTCGTTCCATTCCAAGGGCCCCAGAAACCAGAACCAGACCGAGGTCGATCCCTACATCGCGATGATCGGCGGTGAGTTCATCGTACACGGCGACCAGCAAGAGGCCACAATACGCGCCGCATCGCCCCACTTTCCGGGGGTAAAGCAATTTGGCGAATCCCAGAGGCTGAGGGAAGAGTGGTACACTCTCAAGAACTTCGCCAAGGACCTGCACGTGATCCTCATTGAGGACAATGAAGGTATGGAAGGTGGCTGCTACCAGCGGCCGCCGTTCCCGGCCACCTGGGCACGTATGCACGACAAAGGTCGCGTTTTCTATACGTCATTCGGCCACCGTGACGACATCTGGACCAACCCCCGCGTACAGGGCATCATCGCCGGCGGCCTCGCCTGGGCCATGGGCAACGTCAAGGTTGACGTGACGCCGAATATCGACAAGGTCACCCCGAAGGCCAGTCAACTGGGAAGCTGACCTGGCCTCCGGACGCGGCAGCATCAGGCCGGATGGAACGTGGTAACGATGTTCCGTACAGAGTGACGAGTGTTTGCGGTCAGGGTGGGCAAACGGCTTATCGTAGCCGGCTGGCCCAGATCGCGACTCGCCGCGGGTGCTAATTCCTTTCAGCTCGCAGATCCTCGATACGCACGGGGCAGTTCTCGTACGTGTTGCCCTGCAGGGAGATTCGTTGCGCCGCTTCGCCAATACGAATGCCTATTCTCTGATTGCCGCTTGCCGAATTGACCAGCTTCGTGCCGCAAATGTCAATGTCCCGGGTCCTTCCTTGAACGTCGATTCCTATTCCCGGTTTTTGTGTGCCATTATCGCCGATGAGGCAGTTCTCAATCCGATTGCGATTGCCGCTCCGAAACTCACTGGCCTCCTTGCGAAAAAGAATGCCTAC
>CP070675.1:880021-887036 GCA_020352215.1 Phycisphaerales bacterium | reverse complement strand
TAGGTTCCGGCCGGCGACTCTACGAAACCTCTGGGATAGCCCCTGAAGTGCAGCGTCAACGCCTTGACATCTTCTCTGGTCCAGTCCTGCGGAGTATCCCACGTGCGTCCGGCCTCCGAGTAAAACGGGGAGGCGATGTTATTGTAGTCCATCGGCATCGATTGGATGCCCTCATGCACGATGGTCTGCTCGGCAAATGGCGCCTTGAGGTAACCGACGGTTGAGCCGGTGCCGTTACCTGTCTGGCCGGGCGGCGGATCGGAATAGCCAAACCCGTCGATCCACGTCTGGAATATCCTGTCGGGCGAGTAGTCGTTGTAGTCCTCAAAGTCATCGACGACGAGGTAGTCGGCTATCGTAAAGCTCCAGACTTGCCCTTCGCTGAGTGAGCCGTCCGTGTTGATCTCGTCGATCCGCCAGTAATAGGTCCGGCTCCATTCAAGGGCCTCGGGCGGAGCGTAGTTGGTGGCGGTCTGTTGCCCTCGATATATGCCGGCGGTCGACGTGTCGGCGTTGGCTACGGCGTCCTCATCAGTGCCGAAGTACACGTCGTGCTTCGACGCCATATCTCCCGGCGACCAACTGAGGGTGGTGACTCGCTCGATGTCTGTCGTTGACCCGTCGGCGGGGCTCGGATCGGATGCGCGTCTCGTGTCGCCTTTCATGGTCTCGGCGATCTCGTCGGGCGACAACGCATAGTCGAATAGCCTCAAGTCATCGAGCAAACCGAAGTAGTAACGCTCGTAGTCGTTGGGCCGGCCCAGGCGTATCCGGCCCGCCAAGATGAAACTGTTGCCGTTGTGAGATACTGAATCTGCTTCGCTGCCGTCCAGGTAAATCGTCATGTCTCCGTTGATGTCCCACGTTACAGCTACATGGCGCCAGGTGTCGTCGTTGATGGCTGATGTTCTGGGCCTCACGTCAGGGTCGCCCTCGATGAAAGACTCGACCCCGCCGTTAGATCTCACGTTGACATGAAGCTCGTATTGGCTGCCGAATCCGTCGCCGCTGGTGCCTTCGGATCCGTAGAAGATATGTCCCTGCGTGCCCTGGGTGGTCCTTATCCACATGGTCACTGTACCCTTGTCCGTACCTATGAGCCCGGTCGGCAGGTCAACGTAGTTGGTCCCGTCGAACTCTAGCGCGTCGCCGTCGAAGCCGGCCACTCGCTGCGGGTTGTTTCCGAGCGTGCCGTGATTTCCGTGGCCGGATGAGTCAACGGCAATCGTGCCGGAACCCTCATCGAACTTCCACCAGCCGATGAGGTTAGGATTAGTTACTGCTACATCCGGCAACGTCCTGAAGCGCCAGACATCGCCGGTAACGGTGGCCGAACCGTCAAACTCATCGATACGCCAGTAATACGTAGTGTCCGTTGCAAGGGGATCGGGAACAAAGGCTGCATCTGTCACTGAGCCTTTGGATGTCCCACCCGTGCCGTCGGTCACATCGGTGAGACTCTCGCCGAAGTACACGTTGTGTTCTACGGCCTTTAGACCAGGCATCCAGCTAAGGGTCGCATCCGTCTGCACGAACTTGCCGCCGTCGATCGGAGTGGGGTCGTACGCAGTTTTCGGAGGAACCGTAAAGCTCCAGACGGTTCCTTTGCGTGTGGTACCATCTGCCTCGACGGCATCGATTCGCCAGTAGTACGTGGTCCCCGGTACGAGACCGCCGGGATAAGGATCGCCCGGCGCACCAAAGCCAACATCGTAGTATGTATCGGTCGTGTTGCCTAGGTCTGTGCCGCCGGTGCCGGCCTCGACGTCGGCAAAGTCGTCGCCGAAGTACACGTCACGTGAGACTGCTGTGTCTCCAGGCATCCACCCAAGTCGCACCTGCGTGTCAGGATAGAGCGCGCCATCGGCCGGGTCGGGTTCCAGGGCATGTCCACTCGTAAATTCTATGTGCAGCATCGGGATCTGGTCCACGTTTGACCCCGCTCCATTCCAGGATTCGGCACATCGAATACCTCTGGATGGATTGGCTGGGTCGTCGCTGATGATCAACACCAACGCATTGCCGGCCGTCCAGCCACCCTGATTGACTATCTCCTGGATGACGGAGGCAATGTTCGAGGTGTTGTGTTTTTGATGTGTCGCAGTCCAATCGTCCGGGACCCAGACCACCTGCGCAGTCGTTCGAGTCCTGCTGGAAATGTTGTAGTCTTCATCAGTAAAAGTAACGGCATCAGGACTGCGCTCGCCCTCGATAATTAGACTAACGGGGTCGGTGCCGTTCTTTGTCTCATCAACGTCGAACCGCACCCATGCCTGTGAGATGGTCGAACCCTTCGGAACATCGATATCCTCAAAGCGGATACCTACGATTTGATCATCGGTTGGGGGTGTACCTTCGGTTGCATAGGGCATCTCCAGGTCGTTGTCACCCATGCCTACCATGTCTCCACTTGGGACCTCCTCTTCGTTATCATCAGAAGTCCAATTGATTTGGCGCTCTATCACAACCGGTACGAAGGACTTTGTAGTGAAGCTCCAGATGTTCCCCTTGTGTTTCGTGGTGCCGTTGGCCTCGACCTCGTCGATCCGCCAATAGTGAGTGACACCCTTTGCAAGGGCGCCGCGGGCGTAGGTTGTGCCGGGCTGATTGGCCTTGAACTCGGGCGATGATGTAGTCGCGTCGGCCACGGCAGCCTGGCTGGTGCCCAAGTACACATCGTGCGTGGCTGCCCCGGAACCAGCGGCCCAGCCAAGGCTCACCTGCGGGTGTACATCTGTGGCCCCATCGGGTGGATTGGGCGTGGACGCAACCTGCGTTGCAGTCGAAAAACTCCACACAATACCGGTGTGTACGGTAGTGCCATCTGCCTCGACCTCATCGATCCGCCAGTAGTAAGTCATACCCGGCGACATGGCCTCTGGTGTGTACGTCGTGTCTGTCTGGCGCTCGCTCCGCAGATCGGCAGCCCCCAATATCGGACTCGTGCCGAAGTACACATCGTGCCACTTTGCGGTGTAACCTGCCGACCACTGTAGCTGCGACGTGGTGACATTTACAGCACCGTCAAGTGGGTTCGGGTTTCTGGCCTGATTGGTCATGCCCAGGGCATAGTCAACCGCTGCGCTTAGCAGATCTTGGCCTTCGGTGCTCAACAGCTCCTGTGCCACAGGACTGGCAGCAAAGAAACCGATGCGCGTATCCGCCGCCACCTGGGGGCTACCGTCTGCCGGAGGTGCAGCCAGAGCGGCGTCCTTCTCGTAAACAAAAAGGACATGCGCGTCCGTCTGCCGATCACCGGACGCCGTCGCGATGACAACGGCGCCACCGCCCGTGGTCCCCACGGGTATCAGGTCGCCCCCGGAAAGCCCCGTGAAAACGGGCACATCGCCGCTATATCCTGCGGCCATAGGATGACCCGCGCTGACAATCGTAATGTTTACAGAATCAGGGATCTGATTTCTGGCTGTGTCGGTCGTCAAGCCCATCTCATCCCAGGCATAAGGCTCACCTACGATCATCGGAGTCTCTATTTCTGTGATCTCCTCTCTAATCGCGCCGGAACCGACCGACTCAGAAATATAGACCAAATCCGCGGCAGCCGCTGCGGCCTCCGTGGTCGGCTCATCCTCATCGTCGTCGATGTACGTTACCGTATGCCCGAGCCCCTCAAAGAACGCTTTGATCGCGTCATCGCCCGGCATGTGATCCGTTTCCAGCGAGGACACGAATAGAATATCGGCCCCGGTTGCTGCGGTAGCTGCAAAACCGACCACTACCAACAGACACAGTATGGATGTTGCGAACGTCTTGCCCGACATGATGTTCTCCTCCAACGAAAGTTGCTTGTTCCGGCACCCGAATGTACTTATCCGGGCACCATATCTATCCTCCTAAGCCCCATGAGTCACCCGGAATAGGTGCCTGAGGGCCAGAAATCCACAAATTCCACCCGTCTAATTTATAGCACATTATGTACCTCTTCATCAAGACAAAACTTGCCACATTGAAGCAATTGGCACCTTGTGAGCGGCATCACGGACAAAGGAGATATTCGATGCAGACAGCAGCGGCCGCTCCATATACAATGTGATACGCATTCGTAGTACACCCGTCCAAAGGTTGGACGAACGCTGGATTTGCTGAGGTGAGAGTCCTATGCTAAGACGCTGGAAAAGGGTAGAGACAGCAGTATTCTGTGAGAACCGGTGGTGGGCATACAACGTGGACAAGTTTCAGATCCCGGACGGGCTGTCGGGCGAATATCATTATGTCCACACAAACGGTTCGAGTATGGTCATACCCGTTACGAACGACGGCAAAATGGTTCTGGTCAACCAGTTTCGCTATCTCGGCGATCGCGAGAGTCTGGAATTTCCTTGCGGTAGCGTGGAGAAGGGCCACTCCCATTTGCAGACCGCGCTGTTGGAGCTTGAGCAAGAGGCTGGATACCGGGCCGACGAAATAAGAGAGATCGGCCGGTTCAATCCATATAATGGAGTCACCGATGAGTTCTGTGCGGTGTTTGTGGCAGATCGATTGCGATCGGCAACTGCCAAGCCGGATGTCACTGAAGAGTTTGAATTAGTGTATTGCACCGCCCGGCAGCTCGACGATATGGTGCGTGACAAAGTAATCTGGGACGGGATGACCCTCGCCGCCTGGATGCTGGCACGACATGAGGTTCTTTGAGTTCGGTGTCGGCAAACGTTTAGGTATTGTGTGGCCGGTCTCAGAGGCCGCAAAAGGCAAAGGTAAGGAAGGTGAAAGCCAGAAAACTCAAAACCAGGATATGGATATCATTCTACTGGATTATTGTCGTCTTCGCGGTATCGATTGCTCTGTTGGAATACTACGTCATCGAGAATGACATCATCAAGAGGACTCAGGCCAGGGTGAGAAACGACCTCAATTCCGCCCGCGAGATATATCGGGGGCAGGTCGAAAGGGTCCGGGATGCGGTGCGATTTACTGCCCTGAGGTTCTTCGTAGAGGACGCTATTTCCGCTGGTCGCCCGGAGACGCTGACACAGGAGTTGGAGAGGATAAGGATAGCTGAGTCTCTCGATATGCTGACTCTAACCGACAGAGTCGGTGATGTTGTCGTTCGGTCCCGAAACCCATCTGTAGATGGCGATAGTCAGGCAAATGATCTGCTTGTAAGGCTTGTGCTATCGAGCGGTGAAGTCGTCTCAGGCACGGCGATAGTGCAGAAACAAGAGTTGCTGAAGGAGGGTTCGGACCTGGCTGAGCAGGCCCACATCAAGTTGGTTCCCACGCCAAAGGCCAGACCGAGCGCAAAGGCCGAAGAGACTTCGGGAATGATGATCAAAGCCGCTGCGCCGATCTTCGCGGGCGACGGTGAGTTGATTGGCGTGCTCTACGGCGGCAAACTGCTTAATCGTGACTATGAGATCGTGGACAGAGTAAAAGACACCGTCTACGAGGGCGCCAAATATAAGGGCAAGGATATTGGCACGGCAACGATTTTCCAGCGTGACCTGCGTATCTCAACCAATGTCAGGGCAAAAGACCGAGGCCGCGCAATCGGCACCCGCGTATCTGAGGAAGTATATGACCGGGTCTTGGCCAAGGGTCTGCCCTGGGTGGACAGGGCGTTTGTAGTAACAGATTGGTATAGAACCGCCTATGAGCCCATAAGGGACATAGACGGGCAGGTCATCGGAATACTCTATGTCGGTATTCTTGAGCAGCCGTTCGTCGATAGGGGCAGGAATATCTTCTTCGTTTTTCTCGGAATAGTTGTGGTCGCCACCGTGCTGGCGGGCTTGCTTGCTTCGGTTCTCGCAGGGGCTATTTCTCGACCGGTCAAGCATATGCTCAAGGCCACCGAAAGACTCTCCGAGGGTGCTCTTGGATACGAAGTGGACGCGCAGACCGGGACGGCGGAGTTGAATGTGCTTGCGGATTCCTTCAATGAGATGTCCGAGCGACTGAAGGAGAGGGAGCAGAGTCTCAGTACGTCCAATGAGAAACTGGCGGCTCTGAACAAGACATACCTCGACCTGGTGGGTTTTGTATCGCATGAGCTGAAAGGGACTATAGGCATAGCGATTATGAGCGTAGCTTCGGTTCGTGACGGGCTGTTCGGACAAATAGACGCCAAGCAGAAAGAGGCCCTTTGCTTAGCTACGAGGAATTTAAAGTACCTCACGGAAACCGTAAGGAAATTCCTCGACCTGAGCAGGATAGAGAAAGGCGAGCTCAATCTGAATCCAACGTCAGTGTCTTTGAGAGAGGACATATTTGACGGCTGTCTGGAGACCTTCGCTGGAGAAGCGGCTGAAAAGAAGATGCAAGTCAGCAACAACATTCAGCCTCAGATCAGAATAGAGGGCGATCGTGACCTACTACGCATAGTGGCAAATAACCTTGTTGGAAATGCGGTTAAGTACGGACTTGACGGAGGGAACGTGGTTCTGAACTCTGAAGATCTCGGCCAGGCAGTCCGGATTGAGGTTTATAACGACTCGCGGCCCATAACAGAAGAGGAGAAAGCCCGGCTCTTCAAAAAGTTTTCGAGGCTCGAGATACCTGAGAGACAGGTCAAAGGTACCGGTCTGGGGCTTTTTATTACCAGGGAAATTATCATGAAACACGCTGGTGACATCTGGGTCGAACCGAGGGAAAACGGCAATTCATTTGTCTTTCGAATACCAAAAGCATTCAGCAAAGACGCTCCGGCGCAAGGTTGACGGATCGGAAACAGCCCGGAGCGTGCGGCCCGGCAACGGCGGCATTATCAACGCCTCGAGCATCGTGAGCAACTTGAGATGGAGAAAGAAATGAGAAGAGAAGAAGATTCCATAGCACGCCGGTCATTTCTCAAAGGAGTGCTGGCAACTGCTGCTGCGGTCCGTGCCCGCGGAGCCTTCGCGGCGCAGGGACCGAATGAGGGCAGAGCAAAGACGGGCTCGGTAGGCCTACGGGAGAAGTTCTTCGGCTGTATCGCCGGCTGTCATATCGGGTCCGCTATGGGCGCAGTCGTCGAGGGATGGTCCTGGCAGAGAATCGAACGCGAGCACGGTACGCTCGA
>CP070675.1:872660-879921 GCA_020352215.1 Phycisphaerales bacterium | reverse complement strand
CGTACCAGTACAGAGAGAGTTCCGGCATGTCACCGCGAGCAGGAAACCGCCAGTGGATCATAGACGCACGCGGCCAGGAAATCATATTCTCCTGCTTGTCCCAAGTCAGGCCAACGATCTTCCAGTATTGACTTCGGCTGGCTTCGACGCTGATAGGCGAGCCGAGTTTCAGAATCTTGAAGATTTGGAAGAAGCTATAGTGGCCCATGTCACCCGGTGCTCCCGATCCGAAATCACACCAGCCGCGAAAGACGGCGTGAGTATAGGCGAGGTGATACGGCCGATGTGGAACGGGGCCGAGCCACAGGTCCCACTCCAGGCCTTTCGGCACGGGCGGACTTTCCGTCGGGTACTCGGTCATGCCCTGCGGCCAAAACGGACGCGATGACCAGTTATGCACTTCGCGAACGGGGCCGATGGCGCCGCTCCATATCCATTCACAGATCGTAGGCGTAGTCCTGTTGCTGGCGGCGCAAAACAGGTGGGTCGCCGCGCCGGTCTGTTCGGCCGTGTCCCGCGCGAGTTTGATCTCATACAGCACGTTCGAGATAGGCTTGTGCGTGATGGCGTGCTTGCCCTTCTTCATGGCGGCAATGGCAATGGTGGCGTGGAGGTGCTCGGGTGTCATAATATAAACGGCGTCGATGTCCTTCTCGGTCTCCAGCAGCTCGCGAAAATCAACGTAGGCCTTGCAGCCTTTGTAGCTGCCGCTCGGTCTGTTCTTGCCGTAGTATGTCTCGATGATTTCCCTGCCGACGTTCCGCCCGCACCGGCACCCTTCGACACCTTCGCCATAGTTGGGCTTTCCAAGGAAGCGGCGAATCTTGTCGCGGATTTCGTTGTGGCTCCATTCGGGGTAGTCGTTGCTTTCCGTGTTGGGGTCGCAGACAGCAGAGATATTCAAGTCCTTCTTGGGCAGAGCACCCATGAGGTTGCGAAGACCCTGAGTACCTACGCCGATATAGGCGACGTTGATCTTCTCGCTTGGCGGGATGTGCTGCGGTCCGCCGAGGACATGCCGGGGCACGGTGGAGAAGGCTGCCAGGGCCGTGCCGGCTTTGATGAACTGTCGACGATCGATCTTGCTTGTGTTCGACATTGCTACACCTCCAAGAGAAAGACTGGCATGACTGCTTTGTGTTCGCTACTGCGACGGCATAAGAACCGGTGCGAGGATTATACCAAAATGTGACGGCCTTGCCACCGGCAGGCCTGCCGTGCAACCACATCCGAAGAAAGTCAAGTAGTCGAACCTTCCGAGCTCCGTCAGAGCTGAGATTAAGTTAGCGTTGACAAACACTTACGGCAGGCGGCCAAACGACGACATGAAAACTGGAGCCGGCTTGAACGATTGCCGGTGCCTTCCTATCGTGTACTTGCAGGATTGGCTTTGCCTTCCACAAGTGTCACAGATTGATCGGCTCCAGTGCCGGTGAACACATCGGTCCCGCCGCCGATCCAGCGTACTTCGATTCGATCGATCCTCCTGCGGCGACCCAGGCCAAAGTGCAAACACGTGCCGAAATGACTCTGATATCCGCGGCCGCTGTGCACCTCATCCACGAGTGTCAGATCACCCGCTACCACCTTCACCCGCGCCCCCACTCCGTCACGATTGGCTTTCACCCCTTGCAGCCGGACCTTCAGCCAGTGCCCGGCACCGCTCGAATCGTTGCGCAATATCGTGGGGCTCGTCCGAGAGTTCAGCACCACTACATCGACGTCCCCATCATTATCCATATCATCGAACCCCGCCCCCCTGCTGGCCAGCCTCACTTCCATTCCGGTGCCACAGTCGTCGGAAACATTGATGAATCTTCCCTCGCCGGTATTCATTTGAACGATGTTGAGCTGCGGGTAGGTTGTTCTGCTGTCATAGTTCTCAACGTTGTCCTGCACATGTCCGCTTGCGATAAAGATGTCACGATCCCCGTCGTTATCGAAATCGACCAGGCCGGTCCCCCAAGTCACATCGTTGAGAGTTCCGACTCCCGCTCCGGATGCTATCGTTGCGTCCTCAAATATGCCATCGCCGAGATTGTGGTACAGCGTGCTCAACTCCTGAGTATAGGAGGTCATGAAGAAATCCAGCCGGCCGTCATTGTCGTAGTCTCCGCAATCGACGCCCATACTGGCCTGTTCGCGGCCGTAATAATCGTACGCGACACCCGCCAGCAACCCCACCTCTTCGAACCGCCCCAGTCCGTCATTTGCAAAAAGGAAATTTCCCATCACGTCATTACCAACGAAGATATCAGTGTCACCGTCATTGTCATAGTCGCCGCAAACAGTGCCCATGCCGGTACCGGGATACTCGCCTATGCCGCAAATCGCACTGACATCCGTAAAAGTCCCGTCCCCGTCGTTGCGATACATTGTGTCGGGCTCAGGCGGATAATCCAGCGGAGTGCCATATTGAGGAAAACCCTTCATTCTATGGGGCACGTGAATAGCAGGCGACCACTTGAGGTAGTTCGAGACAAACAGGTCGAGATCGCCGTCTCCGTCCATATCGAGAAAACAGGTACCGGCGCCAACTTTGTCACCATTGCCCACACCTGCAGATTTCGTGACGTCCGTGAAGGTGCCGTCACCGTTATTTCGGTATAGAACATTTGGGCCCAGATTGTTCAGGTATACGTCCGCGTCGCCATCGTTGTCGTAATCGCCGACGGTGACACCCAAACCATAGCCGGTGTCTCCCAGGCCGCTCCGGTCCGTGACGTCGGTGAACGAGAAGTTTCCGTCATTGCGATAGAGGGCGTTGCGAGGCGGCGTCTCGAAAACCGCGCCCTGCAGAGCCGCGCCGTTGAGAAAATAGATGTCCACATCCTTGTCACCATCATAATCGAACAAGGCAACGCCGGCCGAAACGGATTCGACTATATATCGACTTCCGGAGGAACCGTCGGTATGCTCGAATGTGACGCCGGTCAGCTCCGTCACATCGGTGAATCTTATCTGACCCCGGAGGGTCTGAGCCAGGCACAGGCACAATGCGAGTGCCGTGACCGAAACGCACTCTGTTGGTGTGTTGAGTTTGCCGCGATTCTTCGACACGATTATCTTGCCGCCTTCTCTTTAAGGAAACCGCAAGCCTGTCGGTAGAGCTGGTTATCCGGATCAAGCTCAAGGGCCTTCTGCATAGCAGATAGCGCATCAGGCATCTGATCATTGTTCATGTATGCACGGCTCAGGACAAAATAGTCTTCGGCCGTGCCCTCCAGCTCAACGGCCTTGCTGGCCAATTCAAGACTCTCGCGCGGCTTTATGCCGAGCGCAGCGTACAGTCTCGCCAACCCGCGATACCCATCGGCTAATTCCGGCGCCAGCTCCACGGTCCTCTCCAAGGCGGCTTCCGCCTTGTCGACCCTGCCCACCTTCAGCGACAGCACTGCCAAGCCAAGGTAGTTGTCCGCGTTGTCCGGTTCCAGTTCCGCGACCCTCTCTATCAGCGCGAGTGCCTGCGAATGCTGCTGCCGCATCTGATGAGATATCACCTGCCGTTTCATGTAGTTGACGACGTTCTTCGGGTCCAATCGCACGGCCCATTCGAGCAGCGAATCGGCTCTCTTCTCATTGCCGTGATTTCGGTATATGGCGCTCGCATCCATGATCAAGATTGCCGCTCCGTTTCGCATCCGTGCCAGATCATAGGCGGCGCTATATCCGCCCCGGATCAAATCTGTCCGGCCTTGCTTTGATGCCTTGAACCGGGCCATATACTCCTTCGCTTTTTTCGGCTGCTTCAAACGCATGTACACGGTGGCCAGTCCGTAACATGCATCCGCATCCTTCGGATCGATGTCGATCACGCGCCTATAAGTCTGCTCGGCCTTTTCGTATTCTTTCAACTGCAGATAACACTGACCGAGCAGGTTGAGTGCCGTCCTGGATTGTGGCGAGAGTTTCAACTCCTCCTGCAATTCTTTGACCGCCGCGTCGTAGTGACCGGCCTCGAGCTGCGCAAAGCCTATGTCTTGGCGCAAGCCGGGCTGCATGGGATCGACGGCCAACGCGCGTCGCCAATACCCAACCGCCTTGTCGTACTCGCCCATCTCCAGGGCCACCATCCCCAGATTGCTCAGCACATCCGTTCTCCGCCGATCATGCTGCAGGACCTGGTTCCAAATCTCTGCTGCGCGCGCATAATCACCGAACTGGCTATACATCATGCCCCGCACCACCTTCGGCTCAACACTCTGGGGAAAATCGCGCTGCAACTCATCGATCAACGTCTGTACCTTGCTCTTGAGTTGGGCGACAGCGTTCGGACCGGACGGATCGTTCGCCGTACTATCTGCGTTTCTTGCGTGCGATGACTCGGCCGCCGGCGTTGTCGTCGCTGCAAGTGCGGACCCACAGGATTGCAGAAAGGTATTTGCCGCAAGTACAGATGATACCAGCACCGCAAGTACCGAGATTCTCCCCAACAGGCTTGCACTGTCCCTACTCTTCATCTGTCTTGCCCACTCGCCTCATATATCTGACCTGAGCTGGACTGTCACAACCGTCCGGCAAATCTCCGAACGAAAATTTCAAAAACGGCGCAACGAACGTCTACCTGTCATCTCTGAAAGCGTCGCGGTTGTCAAGCTTGTATTGCCTGCGATTCACATTTGTTGACTCCCAGCGTGCCAGAACAACCCTGTTGCTTCTCTCGCTAAGTGTACGTCGCGCTCGGTTTTGTCGCAGTCATCTCTCTGCCGTCATAGCGGCATGAATACCTTCCGGGGACGTGTCGCATTGATTCCGCGAGCCTCGCCTTCAGTCAGTATCCGATACTTCGCGCCGGCCGAATCTCTCAATGAACGATCAAAAAGGGCACCATGAGCGTGTATCCGTTACCGAAGTCCGTTCACAGGCAAAGCCGCTCCGGGAGATGTCCCGCCAGCTCCGGTGTCCGTATCGACTCGACCACGTTCCTTCAGAATCCGTTTGCGCATGTATTCCGGAAGCGCCAGTACCCGCTGCAAGTACGTGCGTTCGTCAAAGCGCAGATTGTTGCGCTTGAAAAGGGGGCGGTCTACGTCCCGACTGAGGTCGCAGTCGAACCTCGCCAAAACCGATTCGTTCATTGCACCGCCACCGTCAGGATTGATGTGGCACAGCCCCCAGGTAATTCCGCGTCCATCACCGTTGTCGGCAAATGCGTCCGGCACGAATGGACCCGGCGCGATGGGCGGTACCTGAAGCAGTGACATCATCTTGAAATTCACGCCATCGCCGGCATATTGGACGGTGTTTTTCTCGGGTCCGTCCAAGCTGACCAGGGCCGCAATACCGCTCTTGTACGGCCACAAGCAGGTCTCGTGGCCGGAATTCAGCACCGGGTTCAGCGGCGATTTCTCAAACGGACCGGCGGGATGCTCGGCAATCGCCACACCCTGGGCTCGAATAATGTTCTGCCCGCCACGTCGTTGACCCGGCGATCCCTTGTAGTAGAGGTAAATCTTACCTCGGTATACGAGTGGGAACGGGTCATGGATGCAGGCGCAGTCCCAGTCCTCGGGCGCCCCGGGTTCGAGAACAGGCCGCCCGAGTGCGAGCCAGGGGCCGTGGGGGCAATCGGCTTCGGCCATCGTGACCGGGCATGAATCGCCACCGTGGAGGACTTCACTGTAGGCCTGATAGTAGAGGTAGTACTTGCCTTTCCAGAGAAGAATGTCGGGCGTGCAGTTTGAGCGCCACCCGAATTTGCCTTTGGCCGGGCGCCTGACCGCAGGGCCCTGCTCCTCCCAGTGGAACCCATCCTCGCTCGTGGCGTACCAGATCTCGGCCAGATCCCAATCTTTCGACGGTATCACGTCGGTGGCCTTCTCCGGGCCGGAGGGCGGCGCTTCGGTGCGCCGGCACGTATACCAAACGAAGTAAGTGCCCTTGATCCGGATTACCTTGCTCGGATCGCGGCGAGAGACGTTGGGCTCACGGGAAAGACCCTCGAGGCGCGAATACTTGAAATTGCTGAAGAATTCATTGCCGCGGTCTTCGTGCGGGTTCCACACGTCGTACAGCCGCTCCATGGCCGCGCTGAGTTTTCTGTCCGTTGGTTTCTCCAGCGGCAGCTTTGCAGGAAACGCCCTACTCGCACCGGGTGGCTTGGCGTCCGAAGGCACAACCACCGATAATGTGAACACGATCTCGGCAAAACTGAGAACTGATAGCAAAGGCTTTGTTTTCATAATCCGAATTCCCGAAGTTGCTGCCTTGGAAAAATAGCATAACCAAACCAATGTCACCGTAGACCGGCACTCGGCACTACCAACGGAAGAACCGGTAGGGGTCGTCCCACTCTTGCGGGACATCCATGTAGAGACCCTCCAGCCAGCGCTTTTCGGCCTTGGCGGCGTCCACGGGGCGGCCGAAGCGCTCCAGAAGAGGCGTTGACCCGGTCGCTCCCATATTGGCCAGAAGACGCGTGAGCAGATAGCTGGTGCGGCGGAACGTTCTCTTTAGATTGTAGAGTTTCTCGTAGTCGAAGTGCCATGGCGCAAGCTGGCAGAAGACGACGTTCATGTTCTCGGCCTTGCCCAGGACCCCATCGCCGATGATCGCAACTCCCGCCGAGACGAGGGGCAGTTTCCGTGGCTCGCGGCTGTGCACATCCGCCGGCCCCACTCCCGCCAGCAGGGAGCTGAAGCCGAGCGGTTCGAAATAGGCCGCGATGTGTTCGGCCTCCTTCATGCGGACCTTCGCCGGCAGAAACTCATTCGCCTGCTGCTCGTCGAGCCCGATCGCCAGCAGGTTGCCGCCAGCCTTCAGCCATTCGGCGATGGCTGTGGCGTCCCTCGCAAGCTGCTGTCCCGCGCCGGGTCCGACAACGAGAACCTTATTGGCCGACAGGCTGGCCCCATCGTAGGGAGTCACCGGCACGCCTGCAGATTCCAAGTGTAGCCTGCCGGCTGGATCGCCGACATACGTGACACCACGCCTCGGAGCCGGTTGCCAGGCCGAGACATAGCGCAGGATGTTCCGGGCCAGGGTCTCGGCCGCCGGGTCATCTTCCGTGCGCCCGGTTACGTCCACTTGGCAGAACAGCACCATTCCCTTGCCCTCGCGGTACTCCATCAGCGGGCTGTACTGCAGGTTATAGCCACCGTCGAGGATCGGCAGAAAATCACCTCGCGCCGGCTTCTCGATCAGTACGGAGGCAACGTTGCCGCGATTGCCGCACCGCCAAAGCCGCGTGACAGGGATGTCACACCACTTGACCGTTGGGCCGTGACGGGGCCGCATTTCGTACTTGAGGCGAGGGGCCAGG
>CP070675.1:865198-872560 GCA_020352215.1 Phycisphaerales bacterium | reverse complement strand
CATCGGTGGCTTTGTTTACCGGGGCAACGCGATTCCAGGGCTTAAGGGCAAGTACGTCTTCGGTGATTTCTCATCATCCTTCTTCCTCGCGGACGGCCGGCTGTTTTATGCCGATCTTGGCACGGGCCTGATCGAGGAGTTCGTCATTGGTGTGGACGACCGCGACCTCGGGTTGTACGTCAAGGCCTTTGGACAAGATGCAGACGGTGAGTTGTATGTCCTGGCCGGCACAAATCTCGGTCCATTTGGCTCCGGAGGAAGCATCCTGAAGATAGTTGACCTCTGCACCAGACGAATCCCGGGTGACATCAACAATGATTGCCAAGTGAACTACTTTGATTTAGTCGTGATGCTCTCGCACTGGCTGGAAGACGCCAGCCGCTAAAGTGGCATATTGTGAACGCGCCGGAGTCCATGCGGTCGTCCCGGCAAACAAACGGTAGGCTGATATGCACCGTCCAGCGGATAAGGAAGCATGGGACGAAATGGGCTCCAGCGTGAAACTTTTCGGCAAAGTGCGAGTTGATTTCACCGCCCTTGGTTAGGGGCGCTGTGTCATTGCGGTCACTGCAGGCCCGCTACTTCAGCATCAAACATCCAAACACGCCTCCGGCCATGCTGCCGGGATGAGCCTGAAACTTCACAGTGATCTCTCGTTTGCCGACAGTCAGTTCCCTCGGGATATTGCGTTGTTGTTCGAAGAACTCACCGGGGACATCATTGTCCAATGTCTCTGTCAAAATCCGCTGCCCATCAACCAGAACATCGAATGTTCGGCCAACGTCACTGCCCCAATACGTGCATTGCAGGGTCATAGGCTGATCGGGCAAGACCGCAAGTCTATAGCTGAACCAGCCACCATCCCTTGCATGGCGCCACGTGCGACCTTGGTGCAAGCCCGATTCTGTATTGCGGCCATCCAAACCGTGCTTTTTCTCCGACGTCTCATTTCCAATCTCGATGCGGTCGACAGTTCGGGCCTCCAGCTCCTCACGCTGCCTTTCTTTCGCCAGATAGTCCCGATGGGCCTCGCTCTCTTTTCTGAGCACGCGCCAATAAACCACGTACCGCTGATCGAAGAGCTCGTGGTACGGGACAAGAGTACTCGCCTCAGAGTCGCCAGCCGTGCGAAATGTCAATGGCTTGCCCGCGACCGGTTTGATCCAGTCCTCTACATCATCCGACTGCACGACCAAGGGAGCCACGGGAGCGACTCCTTCTGTGAACCTGTACCAGTTCTGACTTGTATGGGTGTTCTCTTCAGTCAGGCCCTCCCCACCCAATTTGCCGGCGAGTACCAATGGGCCGTACATAAATGCCATGAGCGTTTCATCATCAGGCATCCTGTGCGTGTGCAGACTCATGGGAAGCCGAACTTCGAGCCGATCTCCATTTGTCCATGTTCTATCGACGATTAGATAACTACTGGGACTTGCAGTTGTGTCTAACCGTTTGCCGTTCAGCTTTGCCGTGACGCCTTGTTTCGCCCAATAGGGCACGCGAATATGCAGATCGATTCTGGTCGGCTTGGAGGTCTTGAAACCCAGCGTTGTGACATCCTGATCGGGAAAATTCGTATCCTGACGGAGCCGCACGCCCCTGGCTGAGAAGTCAAGTTCGGAGGCGATGAACAGATTGACGTACAAAGTGTCACCTCTATGGAAGTAGATGCTGTCGCCGTACTTGGCGTGGTTCTCCAGCCCCGTGCCTGTGCAGCACCAGAATGATTCGGTAGGCAGGTTGAACATCTTCCACCTGCCACTGGCCAGCACTACAAAGTACATCATCATGCCAGTTCTTGGGTTCTGAGTGCTCAGGATGCTGTTGTACAAGGCGCGTTCGTAGTAATCAGCGTAGTGGACATCGGGCCTCCAGGTGAATAAGTGCCGCGTAAGCTTGAGCATGTTATACGTGCAGCAGGTCTCCTGCGTATGGTCTCCGAGCTCATTAGCCAGCTGATCCGGATCGCTGTGCCAGTGTTCGTTGTTGCTGGTCCCTCCGGTGCAATAGCTTCGGTGGTTGACGACTTGTCTCCAGAAGTATTCCGCTATCTTGCGGTCTCGCGTATCGCCGGTCAACACATATTGCCGTGCCGTCCCAATGATATTTGGGATGAAAGAATTGACGTGCTCCCCTTTGAGGCGGTCCTCACCGAGACCCAGCGGATCTACGTAGCGTTTTTGGTTGAATCGCTCAGAGAGCTCCAGGTACGTGCGATCGCCGGTGACTGAGTAGAGGTTCGCGAGCACGTCATTCATGCCGCCCTGCTCGGTGCGGTCCAGCATCTGCTGCATGTGTTCTCCATCGAGTCGATCAAGCCGGCTTTTGTTCCAGGCCGCCATCTTCTCAGCGGTCTTGAGCGCCTGCTGATTGCCACAATGCACGTACATATCCACCAACCCGGCGTAGATCTTATGCAACGTGTAGTACGGAGCCCACACGGGTTTGAACGATTCGACCCGGTCGAACCACGTCTCCGGGAACGCACTAAGATACCCGCTGTCACCCAGTGCCTTCTGGCACTTGGCCAGCTCGTCGACAATGCGATCTGCCTTGTTCTTCAGCGCCTGATCGCCTGTGCTGGCATACATTAGTGCACATGCGGACAGGTAGTGACCCATCGTATGGCCGCGCACTTCGCAATCAGGCCTCTCCCAACCGCCGAGCGGCTCGGCCGACGATGGCAGGTCCGCGTTGACGCGGAACATATGCAGTAATCGATCCGAGTCCAGCTCGTGGAGATACCTGCGATCACGTTCCATTGCGTCTTTGAATGGCCCGTCGAGCAAACGGACGCGTTTTAGGTCGAATGGTCGAGCCCCGAATTCGATCACCTCTCTGTCGGGAATAGATTCGACGCCACAGGCCACCGCTTGGCTTCCCAATAAAACGATGAGAGCAACAAACAACGTGTTCTTGGCCATTTCGGACTTCCTCCAATCGGTTCTGTTGCTTTCCATGACACACAAGTCGGATTGTTATACAGACCGGCAGACAACGAGTCTATATGTACGCGTCGTGGTAATAGACGTCGAAGCCGAGGTAGTTGCCGAATGCCTCAGCCAGAATCTCTGCGGTCTGCCCTCGATTGATTGCCACGTGATGTTCGAAACCGTTCATGCACACGTACTGCATCAGCGTCTGCAAGTCTGGTATCTCTGCCACGGCCCGACTGCCGAACGTTCTCAATGGATCATCGGTGAGCATGCCGTCACCCACGTAGGACGATATCTCTCCGTTCACATCGTCAGTCGACAGCCGCGCGTACGTAAACGGGCCAGGCTTGACTCTACCGGCGATGGCACCACACGTGTTCTCCTCACCCAGCATCGTGCCGAGTATCTCCGCCGACCTCATCTTGAAGTCATCCGGGTCAAAGAAGCTCCTCGGCCAGTTTCCACAGTGGAAGAGCACGCACTTGTTCGGGTCGTCCGCATAGTTGTTGTTCCAGTCCACCAGCGCACTCGGCCCGCCCGAAGCTAACTGCAGGGCATACATCGACGCGACGCCGGTTACGTCAACCTCACACGCACTTGGCATCAGCTTGTCACTCATCATACTCATAACCGTGCAAACGTTGATGCCATAGTTCTGCTGAATCGAATTCCAGCACTGAATCGCGGTCGCGTTCAGGTCATTTGCGGTCATCCAATCATCAATCACAATCCCCAATTTGGCCATTTTGACAAGCGACTGGTCGGGAATATCCGCGGTCAGGATGTAACTTTTGATGGCCTCCAAACGCTCCTCGACCCTGCGGTCGTTGTCGTCGAGTTTACCGGCCAGCCCCAAGACCTCCGACAAGTCTATTGTGCCTACGCTCATTCCATACGCCTGCAGCAGTTTCTCGCTGTGCCGCACCGTGTTGAAGGCGCCGGGACGTGCCCCAACGGCTCCCAATCTGGCGTTTCTCAGACCTTTGACTACACGGCAGACCCCGATGAATCTCTCCAAGTCGGCTTTGAAGCATTCACTATCCGGCCGCACCGTGTGTAACTCTGTCAATGTGAACGGGTAACCGTATTGTCGCAGGTTGTTGCAGACGGAGATCTTGCCGCAATAAGAATCCCGACGCCTCTCCACGTTGAAGCTGTCTAAGTCATCCGGATACGCCTGGACCAGAATAGGCACATCCAGGCCTGACAGGTTGATCGTATCGGCCACACCCTTTTCGTCCCCGAAGTTGGGCAGAACAACCAAGATGCCGTCTATCTTGTCACTGTTGGCCTTAAACAAGTCCCCGCATTTCTTGGCATCCTGCCATGTCTCAACTCCACCCAAGTTCGTGTCTTTCTCGCCCAGGATGACCGGCTCCACAGCCATCTCTTTTAGCACTGCGAGAATGTCCCTGCGTCCTTCGGTGACAAGTCTATCGGGAAAGAAGTCGCGATTTCCGATTATGACAGCCAAAGTTGCCTGTCCCATTGCACATCTCCTTTCGCACGGTGCCAACAGAAACCTATGTCCCCTGCTCAATCATAAACTGAGCCGTCGCAGAACACCAGAAAAGCATCGTTTGCCGAATTCATATTCCACCCAGATTGAACAGATTGTACCCGCACGCCGTGAGCCTGTGGTTCACTTCGTAGAAGCGATGGCGGTAGCGTCTCATTGCAGCGGCGCTATCTTTGGCGTTACGGTCGGCCCAGATGCGGACCTCCCCATTGCGAGAGAAGCTCAGAATCTGCTCCCCCGGATGGCTGGTAAACTTCGAGGCCATCGCGCAAAGGCCTCCCACGTTGCCGATTACTCGGCCTTCGCGATCCAGCACCGTTCCGTCACCCTCGAAGTATCCCTTGACCAGTTCATGAATACCATCGCCATTCAGGTCAACAGGGATAGACGTATATACGCTGAAGGAAAGAGGGTACTCTGCTCCCGAGAAGGCTCTGTATGTGAACTCTTCTACGTTCATCCGGAACTCACCCTCGGCGCTCCGCGTCTTTTTGCCGACACGCACGCCCAACACTATCGGCTCACCATTTTCACCGATCCGAGCCGCCCATCCGGTGTCGATATGGCCCTGCTCCAGAGCGGCCCAAACCTTCCCACCCCGGTCGTCGAAACACGCTATTCGTGGCGCAACATCCGTATGCTGCTCCCTGCAGGTATGAATGTACCATCGTCTCTGCGAGTAGTCCAAAACAGGGAGAACGATATCCGAGTGCGCATTCCACGTCTCTTTGTCGCAGCAGAAAAGCTCCTTGCCCGAATCCATCTCAATACACCGCTCGCCCCACATGAACTCATCCGCCCCATCGTGATTGATGTCGACGACAGGGCACACGTGGCTGCCTCTGGCTCCGGGTGAGTCGGCACCTATCTGTAGTTCCCACCGCCTGCTCATGTCACTGTTCCAGCCCTGAAATTGCATGGGACCATACGTGCCCTGTGCGGTGACCAGGACGGGCTTGTCGCGAACATAACCACCGAGGATGAAATTCCGATGTGTATGACTCATGGTCTGGCCACTTTTCACTCTCGGCCAGGGCCATCGGCCCATACTTTCGCCGGTTGCGCCATTGATTCTTTCCAGGCAGTATTGGCGGTAATCCAGGGGATGGGCCGGGTCATTGTTGTTGACGAGCCAAATCTCATCGGCCCCATCCTGGTCGAGGTCGAACGAAAAAACCGGGCAGAACCAGATGCCCGGCACGACGCCGGGCCCAAGATCTCGTCGCCACAGGGTCTTCCCCTTCTCGTCAAAGAGCATCAGCTTGAGGGTGCTCTCGGGGAAAAAGAACATGCCGATATAAGGGTCGATCTCAGCATCAGAACTATAGATCAGCAAGATAGCTTTCGGCTCGCCCTCGCCGAGGTGTACCGGAATTGCTCGAAGCTGGCCAATCGGTGGTTTGAGCTGCATCTCCAAGATCGGATGCAGGTCAATCGCGGGTCGACCTTGCCGAGCGGCGTCTTCCGTCGCCGGCCTGGATTTGGCCTGTTCAGTCGACTCACAACCCAAGACGATTGTCAGAATGCAGACAAACAGGATACCAAACAGAAGGAGCCCTATCGCTCTCATATACACGTACCTTTCCTTGAGTCCGTACTTGCGGATCATCGCCTGACTTCGTGTTATGTTGTCACCACTACCTTTAACGCATCTCCGCTATCGGCGGTCTCGAATGCCTTACCGGTATCGTTCAAGCTGAAACTGTGCGTGATCAAAAGCTCAGCCGGTATCACCTTTCTGCCGAGCAACTCCAAGGCCAACTCGTGCATGGTAGGGTGATATGAAAAAGCCCCGATCACCTCGATTTCACCGTAGTGTATCCGATTTGAATCGAAGCTGACCATGGGATTCGCCTTTGGCAACCCTCCAAACAGCGCTATCTTCCCGGCCTTGCGGACCAACTCAACGGCCTGGGTTTGCGTCTGGCCTATTGGATTGGCACAGACCACAATATCAGCCCCGACGCTGCCGGTCCGTTCGAACACTACCGAACGCAGGTCTTCCTTGGCGGGATCGACAATCGCCTGAGGCTCAAACCGCTCAGCCAATTCCCGTCGCGTCTCATTAGGCTCCGAGACAATCACGGAGGCCCCGCGTTCCTTGGCGACGACGACGTGCAGACAGCCTATCGGCCCGGCCCCCATCACCAGGACGGTATCTGCAAGACTGGTCCCAATCTTGCCGTGAAGGGCCAACACAGAGCAACATGGCTCGGCCAACGCGCCTTCTTTGAATGATAGGCCTTGCGGCATCGGATGCACGATACCATCGGCGAGAATCTCACCGGTAAGGACGATTTTCTCTGCAAAGCCGCCGGGGTAGCCGGGCGTTATACCCAGAAAACGAAGATCGTCGCACAGGTTGTACAGGCCGCGCCGGCAATAGTAACACCTGCTACAATGCACATCGGGCGCGACGGCCAACCGGTCCCCCACGGAATACCTCTGGAAGTGCTTGCCGACTTCAACAACGATCCCTGACGCCTCATGCCCGGGCACGATGCCGTCGACTCCCTTCGGAGGTCCTTCTTTCCAGCGTCGCAGATCAGAACCGCACACACCGCAAGCCTCCACTTGAAGAACAAGGCCATCGTCCGGTGCGCTCGGCTCCGGAACATCCCTGAGTTCAAATCTCCTCGGTCCGACCAAAAAAGCTTCCTTCATCGTGTACCCTTTGCGTCATGAATCCCTTGTCGACTACCGATCGTGGTTCCCCCTGTTTTGCGTTTTCGCAAGAGAATCGGCAACACTGGGCGCCGTAGCTGTCTCGCCAATACCTACCGCAATAGCCCAGTCGGATCTGTACGGAGCCTGCCACTTCCGTACGGCCGGACTGAGTCCGCCCAGAACGAGTTCAGCGTATGCTTTCCTTGTGTCCACGGCAACCGCATTTTGCAAATGTTCCAT
>CP070675.1:857715-865098 GCA_020352215.1 Phycisphaerales bacterium | reverse complement strand
TGCCATAGCCGCCCATGCCGCCCATGCCACCCATGCCATAGCCCCCCATTCCACCCATCATGCCGCCGCCCATCATGCCCATCATGCCCATCATGCCCATGCCCTGATAATTGGCAGGCTCACCGAGCAGATCAGTAACATCATAAACACGCGTCTCAAGCTGCCTCGGAAGGGACTCCAGTGTCGCCACGGTAATCACTCCGTCCTCAACAACGTAACCCAATTCCGCGTAGCCGCCCGCTAAAGCTTCCAACAACTTTTCCAGCGCCGTGCCTACCTGTACTTCCGCCAACCCATCCATATCTATGGGTGTGGTCGGCTCGATCTCGGCATTGTCAAGCAAATCCTTCCAGAGGACCACGATCTTCAACGGCGGCTGAACAGCCCGCCGCAATTCTTCAAACGCATCGGAAGCAGGCATTGTGGGGGTCAGCATTGAAAGATCGACGACGGTCTCCAGCTGCTTGTAAACTGCGATATTCTGCGGATCCAGCGCGATCGGCGCATCCGGTTGTCGAGTAGGCTTGGCGATAATCTCGCGCCAGTCCTTCGGATACGTAATCTCATCGGCATACGGAATCCCGGACGCATCGGCCCCCATCAGAGTATCCGCTCGTTGCTTGCTCGCTTCCTTCTCGATCTCCAACTGTTTCCGGAAGTACACCGTATCTTCTAACGTACTCTTCAACGCCAGCGCCTCGTCGTTCTGAGGGTCCAACGCAAGCAAGTTCGCCAATTGACCAAGCGCCGCCTCATAACGCTGTTGCTTCTGATAGGCGCGCGCGTTTTCCATTAGCTCGGCTATTCTCTTTAGCCTGTCAGCCTCCGTCTGCACCCTGAGCTGGCGCTGGGCCTCGATTGCCTCTTGACGCTTCCGCGCACTCGCCTGCTGGGCTGCCGCGTCTTTGCTCTCAGATATCTGCTCTTCCATCCGCTGCAGCTGACTGCTATACTGCTTGAACAGGGCGTCACCAAGGTGCAACTGGTTTCTCTGCACCTCAAACTTCGCTCTATCGACTATCTCCGTCGCCTTGTCAAACTCTCCCACACCTGCGTACTTTGGCGCTTCTTCCAGCGCTTCGCCGACAAGCGCCTCGACGTGACTTCGGATGATGTTCCTTCGGAGATTGATCTCGTCGATGTAACCGCCTTCACTGGCCACCGGCACGGGCACGTCGGGCAGACGAACACTTCCGACCACAGGCTCTACACGTTCTTGAACTACGGGCTGCAGAGACCTTTCCGCCAAAAGCTTGTCGATAGTCACCAGATAATCCTCGGCTCTCCTTCCGGGCGCCGGCCTATACGAACCACTTCTGGCAACTATGGCGAAGCCGTCGCGCGCCGCTTCAAGCTGACCGTCGTAGTAAAGCTGTACACTGCGCTCAAACAACCTCTCTATTCGCAATCTCTCAGCCTCGGATGCTCCCGCACCCGTGTCTGCAGGCGCTCGCGCGACTCTTGAATCAATCAGCGGCGAAACCGTAACCCTGGGCGAGGTCACCTTAGGGGGCTCGTCTCCAGCGAGCGGACGAGTGGCGTCTGGACCTTCCGCCTGCAAAGCGCTGTCTATTCGCGCCAAGTAACCTCTTATTGACTTCTCCATGGTTTCGCGAATTAGCCCGCTGTTCATAACTTCGAGAAAGCCCTCACGAGCCTTCTGGAACTCCCCTGCCTGGTATGCTTTGAGGCTCTCGAAATAGAGTTCAGCGACCCTCTGCTTCAGGGCATCCAGTCCGCCATCCACCTTCGCCAGCCCACCCGGTGCTTCGTCGATCGGCCCGTTAGTCGAAGGCGCACGTCCTCCAACCTCAACACGAGGAGGCACTGCCTGCGGGGCAACAAGCAATTCTGCAACCCGCCTGCGTTCCTTATCGGTCAGAAACTCACTGTCCTTGATCTTCTCAAGGTACGCCTTGGCCTCTGCTGTCCCCCCTTGTGCAATCAATCCCTGTGCGGTCTGCATGTCCTGCAGCGCGCGCGCCCTCCCAAGGACAGCCGCACGCGCCCGCTTCAAACGCATTTCCACCTCGCTGCGTTCGGCGGCGGTCAGATATTCTTCATAGCCCTGAGCCATGAGGAACGTCTTCTCTGCCTGATCGTAGTAGCCGCGATCGTACTGGTCGGTCCCGACGCGAAGCAAGTACTGAACGACCCGCTGCATCACCTCGTCGTCACCCGTTTCTTCGCCCTGGCAAAAAGCCACCCCCGGCAGAATAGTTGCCGCTAGCAAAATCGATACCAAAACTGTCGACAGAGACCCCCTGCCGAAGGGTTTGATCAGAAAATTCGGCTTGTCCAAAACTAAACCTCCTGCCTGAAAAACATCACCCTTTAGGGAAAACAATTCACAAAATTGTATTGTATTTACGGCCTCCAACTAAGAATGTAGGTTGGACCTATAGAATCTAATCTATAAAAATTCGCTTTTTTTTGCAAGAGAAAAATTCGATTTCTGCCCTACTGGCCGATAATATCCAAGGTAAACTCGGGCAAACTCGGACGGCTCGTGCATCTTCGGAGAAATTGCCAGCCGGAAAATGCCTTTTTATGGGCACCCCCGAGGGTATCCGTCCAAGCATCGAGTGATGGTCGTACCGAAAACAGCTATTATGGCCCAAAATCCACTGATATTAACGGTCGAGACATCTAGCAGAATTGGCTCCGTCGCCTTGGCATTCGGTGAGCAAATATGTGGCGAACACACCTTTTCAGCGCCGCTCAGGCACAGTGCCGAAATCTTCCCTGCCATGTGCCGTCTTCTCGAAGAGATCGCAAGCGAGCCGCAGGACATTGAGCACATCTACATCTCCATTGGTCCGGGCAGCTTCACCGGCCTGCGCATCGCAGCAACCATGGCTAAGCTGATGCACTTGGCCAACGCGACGAAAGTCGTCGCAGTCGATTCACTTGACATCATCGCCGCCAATGTAGCCGACTACATAGAGCAGAGATGCCCACGCCCGGGCGATCCTCGACGGCCCTTCTCCTGCGAGGCGCCAGGTTCGTCTGCTCCGCTGCAACCGTCGTATCACGCAGAGCTGAGCGAAGAGCTGCCCGAGAGAATCGCAGCCGTTCTGGACGCCAAACGGGGCCAATTCTTCGTCGCCGTCTACGAGTCCCGGCGCGATGGAAATCCGACACACGATCAGAACGCCAGGCACCAACCATCAGGTATCGAGGACCGAGATACGCAGTACGAAATACGAGACAGTCGGAACCGACCGTGGAAGAAGACTCTTGCGGACTCACTCATGACCGCACCCGAGTTTCTCCGGCAGTTCGCGCAAGGTGATAGCACCGTCTGGTTGCTCGGTGACGGCCTGCTGTACCACAAAGACAAATTCAAAGCGGATCGTATTCGCTTTCTCGACGAGCAATACTGGAGTCCACATGCCACGAAGCTGCACATGCTGGGCCTGCGGAAAGCACAAGCCGGCAAATTCGCCGACGCCATGACACTAACCCCCAATTACCTGCTCCGTCCCGACATAAAAGTCAAGACGAGGTGACTCAGTCAGCTCGGCAGCGAGCGGGCGCGCACCGTTGCTCCCGCGCTTTACGTCGCCCAACGGTTGGCAAAAAGCCAAGTATACGACCGCGAAACAAACACGCCTACTGCCTCAAATTCTCCCGTATCTTATCGTAGACAAGTCTCGACCTCGCCTCATTGCCAAACGTGCCGAACCTGATCGACAGCTTGGTGGTCCTTCCTTCGGCACTACTGAGCTTGATCGTGACCTTTTTGTCCTGAGAGTCTCGCGCAATAATCTCCGCAGAAATGGTATCCTTTCTGTCCTTCGTGATAGCGTAGCCAAACTGATTCAATGCATCTTTGGTTGCGGCATAGACCTTATCGACGGGCTCGGCCTCCACCGACTCAAGGTCTCCCTTCATGTATGCCACCGTCCCCACGGCTCCGGCCCCGACAACAGCAGCCACACACCCACATGCTGATACCATCGTGCCCGCAAGCAACAGTGCTAACACAACCCGCCTACTCACCATCTTGTTACTCCTTTCTACTGTGACCTCTAATTCCCTGACAGATTACGGCACATTCCGGCGATAGTCACACAAGAGCTCACTGCCCCTTTGCCTCCGCGAACAGCTCCTTCACCGTCGGCCGCATCAGCACGATAATCGTGAACACGCCCAAGACCGTACCCAAGGGCATGAATACGCAGCTGATCGCAGCCACGACCAGGCAGAACGTGTAATGCTGCCGCCTCGCGAGGCGCCGGCCCGCGACAATCAGGCAAATCGCAAGAGTCCAGCCCGCCGCTATCGCAAGCAACGAGAACATCACAAAGAAGAGACCGACGACCCCGGGGGCATCATCTATGGCGCCCGCAAGCATCGCCACACCCAGGCAAAAATGAATCAGCGGGAAACATGCGAAGAAACCGGCGATTCCGCCAACAACATAATGAAAAATCGAAAGCAATTTCAGGTGCTCTTCATCCTGGCTCATGACAACATTCCCTTCATTTCTGCGTTAACCACTGCAAACAGCTCGCAAACGAGCAACGCTCACATCCGCCCGGCATAACACAACCGGCAGATCACTGCTCAAGGCTTATCGTGTCCCCCGGGTCGAGAACCTTCACATCGCACTCGGCGCCGCTCGCAAATTGCTCTGCGTCCCCCCTGCCACCCACAATGTCACCCCAGTGGTACGGCACGGCCAGCTTAGGCTTGATCTGCCTGGTCGCCTCTGCAGCCTCGGCCGCATTCAGAGTATACGTCCCACCCGCCGGCAGTAGCGCAACGTCAATATCCTTCAACTGCCCCATCTCCGCGGTCAGATCGGTGTCGCCGGCATAGTAGATCCGCTTGGCACCGGCCTCGACGACAAAGCCGAGCCAGTTGTTCGCCTTCGGATGAAACTGCTTGCTCGGATTATATGCAGCAACACCCGTCACCCGGATGCCGTCCGTCTCGACGGTCTCACCCGGCCGGATCGCCTGGCCTCCTCCTTCCTGTCTAACGACATCAGCCGATGCAATCAGCATCGTGTCGGCCCCGCTGACCTTCTTAACATCCGCCGCCGAGTAATGATCGTAATGGCCGTGGCTGACCAGCACCACCGTTGCATCTTGCGGCGAGCTATCTACCTTCCACGGATCGATGTATATGACCGCATCGTCGTGACATATCTTGAAGCTCGCGTGACCCAACCACTGAAGTGTAGTACCCATATCAGCCTCCCTTCTGACTTCACCTTGATCCGTCGTCTCTTTCCTGTTTGCCTGCGGCTCTTTCTCGCGGCAGCCGCAGACCGCCAATCCAAACAGCAGCGCCAATACCACCGCTCGCCACACCCCTGCCACTTCTTTCTCCTCGAAGCCAAATCGCCGTCGAACACCCCCTACTCCCGACCACAAAATACCACAAACCCCATCGTGAGTCAAAACAAGATATACCCCGCAACGCGCGTAAGAGAGCGAAGCTGTCGGGAGCCGCCACAACGCCTACCAAGGGTCGTCTATGCCCCTCAAGGCAAGCTCTTTTCTGTGACAGAACGCGCGACACGTTAGAGAGCGGCTCTCGGTGGCGTGGGCCTCCCTTGGGGATGCCTTACGCTAATGCCCACCGCTTCTTGATTTGTGGGGTTTGTGAATGCTCGCCGCCTTCGGCGGCGTTCAGAGTTCCAGATGGACAGATGGTCAGAGTATCAAAGGATTTCATGACTGGGAGAAAACTACTCGAAAACCGAGCCTGCTGACACGGAGGACGGGATAGCAGTCGACGCGGAAGGAGCAACGCAGACAGCCAGCGTCGTCGACCCACGAGCCGCCACGCAACGAACGGTATTTGCCGACATGCTTCTCATGCCAGTTCTCCATCCACTCCCAGACGTTGCCGGCCATGTCCATCAGGCCTTCCGGTGTGGCTCCTTCAGGGTAACGCCCCACCGGTGTCGTCGCACCAACATCGCTGTCATAGTTCGCAAGCTTGTCGTTCGGCCCGCCCTTCTCCGGAGGCCAGGGATATTCGCGCTTGCCACCGCTCGCGGCCCATTCCCATTCAACCTCTTTCGGCAACCGATACGAGTGACCCAATTTCTCAACAGCCACGCCTCGGGTCGCCGCCTCAAGAGATGTGAGCCACAAACAGTAAGCGTTTGCATCGAACCATGAGACACCAACCACCGGCTGATCGTCACCCTTGAAACGTTTCTCCTCGTCATGTCGGGATTTGAGCTTCTCGGCGCATTTGCCGCCATCTCGCCCGAGATACGACTCAAAATCCTTCACATTTGCAGCGAACCCGAGCATCCTCTCAGAAAACAGCTTCACAGGCAGTATCTCGCTCAAGTCCTTTTCTCCGCCTGCAAGGTAGCTTATGAACCGGCGGTATCGCTTGTTCGTGACCGGATACTTGGCGAAGTAGAGATTCGCCACCGGTTCGTTTTGCTTGGTGACCGAGTATTTGAAAGTACCGGGCGGAATGCGAATGTATTCGGCGTTGAATTCCCAGGGATTCAGTAACGACTGCGGCAGGGCCTCGAAGGCATCCTCTGCTATCGCCGCTGCCGCTGCTGGTATGACCTCGGCGCGAGCCTCGGCCACATAACTCTTTGCGAAACCGCCCGCGACCGTCTCGCCTTCTTTCTCTGCGAACTGTTCGATGGCCTGCAAGGCCGCCTCATTACCAATGGTCTTGAGACAATCTACGATATAACGACGCTGATTCTCGGCCGAATTAGCATCATTGAGCCGTCGCACGAGCGCATCAATCCGCCTCTGCGGCGCCTCACCAACCATCGTCAGCAGCAGGTCATAGGATTTTTGGTCCAGTTCCTTGCTGGCATCGCTCTTGAAAAGCGCATCCATGAACTGATCGAACAGCGTATCGTCAACTTCTCCCATGAAGAACCGCAGGGGCTCATTCCACCAGTCCTTTCCGAACTGACCTACGACTTGTTCAAAACTATCCGCATCCCGCTCAGCCCTGGTTACCAATTCCCGACCCGCCAGATACTCCCGGAACGACTTGTGCCTGAAGATATACGAATCCTTGCCGTAATCCGCAATCAGACCCGCACGGTCACGCAGATATTCACAGAAAGCTTCCGGCCCAACTTTTTCCTTCATCGTATCGAGTATCGGCCGCATCTCTTTGTGCATCTTTGCTTTCTCTGCCTCGTCAGAGTGCAATTCATTCTGCATCCAGAACGAGACCGGACGGAGTACTGAAACTGCCTTTGTCGCTGGAAGCGGGGCCTGTATTTTCTTGGGACGATCCCTGTGAACCAACAGGTAGTTTACAGCGGCCCGGTAGAGTTCAGCCCGCCCTTCAGGCAGGTTCTCCCGATCCCTCCAGAGAATAGCAATCACCTGCAAGAGCATCGGCACTACGGCTAATTCCCGAACGCCC
>CP070675.1:850194-857615 GCA_020352215.1 Phycisphaerales bacterium | reverse complement strand
TAGGCGTTGCGGAATCGCTGATCGAGAGAGAAGGGTTCGATGCAGATCACATGGCCAAGAGGTTTGCCGGGAACTACTCGGCCGAGCCTTGGCGTGGCTATGGCCCGGGCCCGCCGATGATATTTGGAATGATGGAATCCGGCCTGGACTTCAGGCAAGCGGCTGAGAGGATATACCCCGGCGGTTCGTACGGCAATGGCTCTGCCATGCGAGTCGCGCCGGTAGGTCTGTTCTGCTACGACAACCTGGCTGAGTTGAAGGAGACGGCCCGCAAGTCCAGCCGGATCACGCATACTCACGCCTTGGGAATGGAGGGAGCTGTCCTGCAGGCCTGTGCGGTGGCTCTGGCGGTGAGAACAGAATCGGCCGAGTTGGACCGGGGCGTTTTTCTCGACGACCTGCACGGTGTTGTTGAGTCCGACGTATTCAGGGACAAGCTGGTGACTATGGGGGCGTTGTTGGCTGAAGATGCTTCTCGCCCCAAGGTTATCGCAGAATTAGGCAATACCGTCGAGGCCTTCGATTCGGTGCCCATATCCATTTACTCTTTCCTGGCCGATTCCGGCTTTGAGGCCTGCCTGGACTACGCTCTGAGCTTAGGTGGGGACAGGGACACGATCGCAGCGATGACGGGCGCAATTGCAGGCGCCTGCTACGGCCTCGCAGACATTCCGGCGAGGTGGCTCGACGGCCTCGAAAACAGAGACTATATCGAAGGCCTTGCAAACCAACTGTGGCAACTCAAGACGGATCGAATGGGTGAAAGTTGAGGCGGCTGCACTTGCTGACACCGGCCGGCACAAAACAGCCTGGCTTGCCATTTTCTCAAGCTGATTCTGCCACGTCGCTGAGCTGCTCGTTTCTTTCTTGCCGTGGCTGCCTTCAAGTGCTTTGAGAATGCTCTTTGCCACTTGCTCGGCCAATAGATACGACCCGTGCTGGTTGAAGTGCACGTTTTGTTCTCGCTGGATCTCCTTGAGACGCGGCAGCGCAAATGAGTACAGGTCATTGACCGCAATATCGTATTTGCTCATAACCTTCTCGGCGACCGCGTTGTATCTTTTGGCATCGCCTTTCGCCCGGATCTGAGTCCCGTCCGGCACCGGCGTCGTCGTGGCGAAAATCAGTTTCGCACCGGTTTTCTTGAGTTCTTTGGCGATTGCCTCGAGGTTCTTCTCGTACTGATCGATCGGTATCTGCTGTCTACCTTTCTCAATGGATGTGTTTTTGCCGTTCTCATCCACGTACTTGAGGTCGTGCAATCCGTGGTTGAAGTGAATCACGTCCCACTTCGCCTCTCCGAGCCACTCCTTCAGTCTCTTGAGACCGTTGGCCGTGTGCTGAGCGTTCCCAGGATTGTGGTGGGCGATGGCCTTGCCTTTGAGCAACTCCACGGTCGGTTCGAAGTAGCCTATGGAAATCGAGTCCCCTATTATCAGTACTCTCGGCAGCGCATGCTGTGATGTTTTGTCCGGCCCTTCACTACCTGTTAGTGTTTTGTATACCTGCTTTGCGATAAGACCTGCACCGGCTGCGTTCGGGTGGATCAAGTCGGGAAACAGTTCAGGCCTATTGCTGAGTGGTTTGTACAGGTCGATGACCGGCACATCTTTTTCCCTTGCCACTCGTTTGACAAGCGGGATTACCTCATTACGTATTCTCGTGTCACTGATTCCCCATCGCTCCGGGTACGCCGGCACCGGATAGCAGATCCAGATGCGAGGTTTGGCGGGCAGGTCGGCGAAACGGTCTATCACGTCTTTGTAATCGGAGACAAACTCATTCTTGAATTTCCAGTTTTGCGGCTTCGTATCATTGGTGCCCAGCTTGATAACCACAACATGGGAATTGTAGGCCACCGCATCTCTAAACGCCTTCTCTTGCCAGTAGGGCTTGTCGCCTTTCTTGAGCAGGGTCGCGCCGCTAACACCGAAATTGCGTGTCTCCCATTTGGGCCCCAGCATTCGGGCCAATTGGGCCGGATAGCAATCCCTGACCCTGTTCTTGATGGAGGAGCCGTACGTGATACTGTCGCCTATGCACGCCACACGGATGGTCTCCGTGTAGTTCTGGACACGGATCGGCCCGTAGTTTTCGTTTGTAGCGCAACCGGCATTCGAAAGACACAGCGCCGTCAACGCCAAAAGGATGCTCACCCCACGTTTTTCCATGATCTTTGCAGCTCCTTTCACTTGACCCTGTGAAACCGTATGAACCGGTGCCCCGACAATCTGGCAAGCTCCTACTTGCGGTCGCATCCGTCAGGGCAGCCTTGACCGGACGATATGCGCCAAGAAACAAGTGCATCGCACTTGGACGCCGCACACTTCGCCATCGTAGACGATCGTGTCTCGGAAGACAAGACCTGGCGGACGTTTGTAAACACCGCTAATCATATTACGCCTTGTCCTATCGCTGCTATCCTCTCCGAAATCACCGCCCACAGACCATCTCGGCGTCATCGTCAGCCAGCAACCTGCCGTCCGGATGAAACGGAAAAAGTAGTTGCACTTCTTGGTTGAATTTCGTAATCTGATATTCTGAGAATTCTAGGAGCGGGGCTGTGCTATGTATTTGCGGAATGTGCACACAGATGTTTCTAACATGCGTGAAAGGGAGACACTATGAGACGTCTGCGACAGTTAGTTCTGGCATTGATTTGTTCAACGTGTGCTGCCAGCTACTCTGCGGGGGCATCCGAATTCGATGTGACCGCGTATCAACAATTCCTTGAGCAGCATGCAGATATGACGACTTCTCAGCTCCTGGAGATGTACCCAGCAGGAGATTTCGATGAAAGGGCAGACATTTCCTGGGAGTCGGTCCTGCATCACGATCTGATAGAGGCCACGTGCAAGCTCACCGAGTATGAGAGATCGTTGCTGCGAAGGAATGGCTTTGTTGTCACTGAGCGGCTAAGACAAGAGTCGGTTGTGGACCAATTGCTGTATGTCTGGAGAGAAGATTTGCCGCTTTTCATCTCGACGGATGCCATCCTCCACGCCTTCCATTACTACTACGATACATTACTGATACAAATTGAGTCCGGCATCCTCATTGACCGTCTCACGACATTGCTTGCTCAAATGCACGCCGAGGTTCCTCATTTGGTCGCCAAGTATTCGAAGGACGTCGAGATGCAGCAGATGCTCAGAGATGTTGACGTCTATCTGACCGTGGCAAGAAGATTGCTGGGACAAAACGTTTCTCCACACTACGCGAGCAACGCCGAGGTCAACGAGATACTTGATCTGATAGACCAAGAGACATTGGTTGCGTATCCGCTCTTCTCTGAAAGCTGCAAGGAAATTGATTTTAGCCAGTTCAAGCCCAGAGGACATTACACACAACAAGACGATCTGAAGAAGTACTTCCGGGCAATGATGTGGCTCGGCAGAATTGAACTATATTTGCTGCCGCCAAAGGTGGCCCCTTGGCCGTGTCCTCGGCAGACAGACGCGGATATTCAGCGGCAAACAATTGATGCTGTGCTACTGTTGGAGCTAATGGATGCGGCCGGTGCTGATGCGATCTGTGACGAGATTGAACAAATCCTCTGCTTCTTGGTTGGCGAGCAGGACAATGTAAGTCCGCCGGACCTGACATCCGTGGTAGACGCGATCGAGCTGGAAGACGCGAGCCAATTGTTGGACCCTTCAAGGTTACAGGAATTCCAGGATACGCTCAAAACAAAGGCCTTTGCCTTTCAGAGAATTCTATCGCAAGTGTTGAGACACGATCCGTACGACCCGGACGGTATTGAGCCGGCCTCGTCGTTCATGTTGTTCGGCCAGCGATTCGTTATCGACTCATACGTGACCGGCAACGTTGTATTTGACCAAGTCAAGCACAACGGCCAGTACATTTGCAGGTTGCTCCCATCTACTCTTGACATACTATTTGCGTTGGGAAACGATGCCGCGACGCATGCGGTCATTCCGGAGTTGAACCGGTATCACTATTCGAGCAATTTGGCCGGCTTGAGGTACCTGATTGATTCATATGATCCGGGATTTTGGAATAGTTCTATCTACAACATGTGGTTGAATTCCATTAGAACACTGAATCTGCCGGTGGATCGGGGCGATCTACCCTCCTTCATGCAAACCGCTGCCTGGTGGCAGCAGAAAATGAATACCCAGTTGGCTTCGTGGACCGAGCTGAGGCACGATAACCTCTTGTATGCAAAGCAGTCCTACACTGGGGGCTTGGTCTGCTCTTATCCTTGTGCGTATGTCGAGCCGTTTCCCGAGCTGTACCGCGGCCTGAGCGACCTTGCACAGACTGCTCATGATACATTCGCGGGTTTTTCGTTCGCCGACGACCGTTTGAGAACTGAGATACTGGACTACTATGATATGCTTGGAGATATCACAGATACTCTCGGTACGATAGCGGAGAAAGAGCTTAACGGCACACCCATTGACGAAGATGAAATGTCCTTTATGCGGCAGATGCTCTTTCGTGGGGAATACAATGTGTTAGATGGATGGTATCCGAGACTTCTGTACGGGCCTTCCTATCATCCCAGTTGGCTTACGGGACCATTTGCAGATTACCTGGTGGCCGACTATCACACCACACCAACCGACTGCGCGGGCGCTGTGGCGGGATGGGTCCTCCATGCGGGAACAGGCCCGGTGGACTTGGCCATTGTAACGGCCGCGCTGCCCGGCACCGAGACGGCAGCCTTTGTCGGGCCGGTTATGAGCTACTACGAATACAAGACGACGAACTTCCTGAGGCTGACCGACGAGCAATGGGCGGACGCCTATTTGTCGAGGGCTACGCGTCCGGACTGGGTCAATTCGTATCTGGCGGACAGATCGGGCCAACCGAGGCTGAGAAAGGCTGGCCCCGATCCCCTTGGTGACCTCGACTTCGACCGCGATGTAGACCTTGGCGACTTCGCTGTCTTTGCCGGGACCTGGTTGACCGGATATGGAGACACTCAATGGAACCCCACCTGCGACATCAGCGTACCTGCCGACAATTCGGTGGATACGCTTGACCTGTCGACGTTTGCCACACATTGGTTGACACCTGCCGAATAGCTGAACGTCGTGAACCTTGCGCCGAGAGAATCAGAATTGCAGTACAGTCTTTGCATGGGAGCAATGGTAATGAGATATCGTATCCTTCTGCTTGTACTAGTCTTGCTGCTGAACACCGTCGGAGTCTGTCCAGTTGCAGCAGACACGATTGAATTGTCTGCTGAAGTGCTGAGAGACAAGATTCGCGGCGGGCTGTTAGGTCAGATGTTAGGCAATCTCAATGGCTTGAAGCACGAAATGAAGTACATAGACGAACCCGGCAATGTCACGGAATACACGCCGGCCCTGCCCGAAGGCGCCAGAACCGATGACGACACGGACCTGGAATGGGTGTACATTTACATAATGCAGGCCGAGGACGAGATATATCTCTCGCCCGAACGCATTACTCAGCTATGGAAAAGGCGAATTAACCGCGGTATCTGGTGTTCAAATCGATTTGCACGAAATCTGATGGACCTCGGTTTCAAGCCGCCGCTCACCGGCAGCTTCATACTGAATCCCTGGGCGGATTTCAATATCTCCGGGCAATTCTTGTGCGAAACGTTCGCTCTGATGGCTCCTGCCATGCCGCAAACGGCCAGTTGCATTGGCTTGAATTATACGCGAGTGGCCATTGACCTCGAACCCGCCCAGACGACCCAGTTATTCTGCACGATGATTGCGACAGCCTTCGTTGAGAACGATATTGACGCGATTCTCGACGCGGGCGTGGCTGCGCTTGATCCCGACAGCGCGGTTAGAGAAATAGTCAACGACGTCCGCGGATGGTTTCGAGAGCACCCGCACGATTGGCGCCGCACGCGCAGCCTTGTTAAGGAAAAGTACTCTCGACATAACGGCAAGATGCGGGATAGGAACGGCTACGAGCTGAACACCGCCTCAACAATTGCCGCCTTGGTCTACGGCCAGGGCGATTTCCGCAGGACGCTGATGACGGCATTCAATTTCGGCTGGGATGCCGACAACAACGCTGCCACCTCCGGAACCATCGTGGGCGTGGTCACGGGTTACCGAGGGATGCTGTCACAGGGTTGGCAGATAGTGGATAGGTACGAGAACACCAAAAGGGACAACATGCCGACCGATGAGACCATTACAAGCTTCGCCGACCGCATAATTGATCTGGCAGGGAAGGTCATTGCCCAGCGGGGAGGTCAAAGAACCCTGATCCACGGCGGGCCGGTCTACCGCATTCGCCGGCAGGTCCCGGCAAACGTTTACCGACTCCAGGATCGCAAGATGCACATTGCGGACATGAGAAACGAGATGATGCAAAATATCGAGCGATCCATCCGTGATGGTGCGCCGGAAGTTGATCTTGCACGCTCTGCATATCTTGCGATTTGCCTCGACATGGCGGACTCCTTGAAGACAAGATACCCGCAGCAGTGGGCAAAAGCCCTGAACAGCTTGTCGGGCTATCCTAAGTTTGTAAGAAACATCTATTACGATCCGGACATACCTTCGAGTCTGGAACTCCGCAATCGGGCGAAGGCGGCCGGCTTGATCAAGTCCCCCCAATGAACCTGCCAGTGACATACCAGTCCCCTCAGGGTGCGTGTCGGCGGGAACATAGCCGATGGATTGATGCTCAGCGGCCCGATCGGTCACACGCAACAGCCCCCAAGCACCTTTTCAGTAAGGCAACCACGGTGGCCAAGAAAAGAGGCGATAGTACCAGCCTCCTGATACTATCGCCGGGCGCGCTACAATAAACAAATTTACAACCCCCTCAATTGGTAAGAGTATACCACATCACGCGACAAATGTCAAGCATTCTCCGCTGCAATTCGTGAAGAGACTGGCCCTCTTTTTTGTGGTGTCTCCTGGCGGGCCAAACAGCGAATTATTTCCGGACATGAAACGATCTATCGACTACGACCGATCTCGAATTTTCGGTCGGCGCGCAGACGCTCACCCCTGCTGTTCCTACATCCGGCCAAGGACACCGTGCCTCGCCAAGAACGAAACTTCTTGCGCGGCGATGCCCGCCGCATCCTGGTTCACTATCGCTGCCAATCATCATCGCCGCCTGCCACTTGGTAATGGACTTGGTTGAACCTACACTATCATACCGCCTTTGCTATCGGACCTATTTCTCCCACCACGCAAGAAAGGCCTGATGCTTTTGCACTTACTGCTTGGTGCAAGTCTGGACATCCTTGATTTGCCAACCAGCATCTTTCTTCCCGCGCCAAGACCTGCGTAAGGAATGTCACATAACACCAAAGTTGGTATGAAACGATTCGAGCCGCAGTTGTATTGCAGGCTGTCTGTGCGACGGATCGCGTAGAGTACGGTCGGGGTCGATATGCAGGTGAGGAATCCATAGGGTCAAGTGAAACTCATTCAGTGGTTTTCTGA
>CP070675.1:842606-850094 GCA_020352215.1 Phycisphaerales bacterium | reverse complement strand
TCAGCGTTGGGCCTTTTTCGCTTGCGTATGCAATCGATGAAGTTGTCCTGATGCTCCTTGTCGGCTTGCCGGCCATATTCGGAATGGACCACTTCACCGTCCGAGTCATAAGCCTGCCATCCGCCGCCATGCCTGCCAAAGTACATAAAGCCGTCGGTCCCCAGAACGTCGATCCGTGTGCTGCTGAAAGGCCAGTCGGGAAACCTGTCTGAATCCCGGATACTCCCGGGCGTCTTCTTTATGTAGGGCGTCCACAGCGCCGCCTCGAATAACAGAGTCAACTCATCATATTCGAACATGGCCAGTTGAGTGTCGGGAGTCTCGCGTCCGTCTCGCAGGGCATTGACCGCGCCGGTATGGCAGACCGTCTTCGGGTAGGGTATGTCGTCAAAGAGAAATCGGGCCAAGTCAAGCTGATGAACGGCGTCACCTGCTATGGGGCCGCAACTGTATTCCCACTGATTCAGCCATTGGCGGCTGGGGTTGTACGGCAGCTTGGGTGCGGGTCCGCACCACATCTCGTAATCGAAACCTTCGGGGACCGGCCGGTCGGGACTGGGCCTCTGCTTCGCGTGCCGCATCATGTTGAAAACGCGGACAAGATAAACCTGACCTAACTTGCCCGACTGAATATAGCGCTTGGCCTTGGCAGTGTAGGCTGCGCTGCGCGACTGCATTCCTACCTGCACGACCCTTTTATATTTGCGGGCCGCCTCTACCATTTTTCGGCCTTCCCATACATTGTGGGCAAGGGGCTTCTCTACGTACACATCCTTACCTGCTTGGCACGCCAGGATGCTCCCCAGCGCGTGCCAGTGGTCGGGCGTGGCATTGATGAGAACGTCGACGTTCCGGTCGTCCAGAATTCGCCGAAAATCCTGAACCATCTCGGGCTTCTTGCCCTGGGCCTCTTCTACCGCCTCCCGCGCGCGCGCAAAACGTCTTGTATCGGCATCGCACAAATAGGCAATCTCGGCGTCGGACCTTTCCGCGAATTTTGTAGCCAGATAAGTGCCTCGGCCGCCCAGGCCCATTACACCGATGACGATCCGTTCGTTGGCAGCGACCGCCTTGCTATGTGACAGCATCGCAAGAGCGCCCGCGGCGCCGACAGAACCTCTCATGAACTCTCGCCGACTTAGTGATTTCATATTGCCTACCTCATCTCTTTACTACAGCAGATCGTTCATGCTGATGACACCATCAACCACCGGTCCGGGTGCAGTTGTTCCCCGGAACTCACAGGCTCGTTGCCGCATCGGATTCTACCAAAATCACGCGCGCGGCAAAACCCATTTCCCCGGCTTATGGAGTGTAACCCCCTGAGCCGGAGACACTGGCCCCGGCCCTGCTGCCAGCAACACACTCAGACGGATTGGCAACGGGCAGCCAATTCACGTATAATCTGGTTGGAAGTCATGACATCGCGGCCAAATGAGAACCAAGCGAAGAATGTCGAATAACAGGACGAATCGTTCTCCAGCACGCGGCGCGCGTCAGTTTGCGACCACGCACTGGAGTGTGGTGTTGGCGGCGGGAAAAAGCTCGTCACCACATCAGAAGCAGGCTCTGGAGACGCTGTGCCAAAGCTACTGGCTTCCGCTTTATACATACCTTCGGCGGAGGGGATGTGATTCTCACCAGGCCGAGGACTACACCCAAGGTTTCTTTGCGCATATATTGAGAAAGCACGATTTGCAATCGGCCGATCCCAAGTGGGGCAAGTTTCGTACATTTCTTCTGGTCCGATTGAAAACCTTCTTATCTGATGAACGTGATCGTTCCGGAGCTAAGAGACGAGGTGGCGGCCGGAAAACACTTTCTCTGGATTTTCAGAATGCTGAGGGTCAGTACGCCCTCGAGCCGGCGGATCAGATGTCTCCGGAGGCGCTTTTTGAGAAGTCCTGGGCGCTCACGGTTTTGGAGCGGACTGTAGATCGCCTTGAGACCGAGATGGCCGGGAAAAACAAGCAGCAGCTGTTTGAACATCTGAAGGTCTATTTGACTGCCGAAAAAGATGTCATCCCATACAGAGACATGGCTACCGAGTTGGAGATGACCGAAGGTTCAGTAAGGGTTGCCGTTCACCGCCTGCGGCGGCGCTACCGCGAGCTTCTGCGGGATGAGATCGCCCAGACCGTTGCCTCCGAGGACCAGATTGATGAGGAAATGGGGCATTTGTTCGCAGCGCTGGCACGTTAGGCCCTATCGCTGTGCCTCCTGGGTGTTTTGGGCAAAAAAACTGATAATTGAGTGTAACATCTCGCCCGTTTCTCCCGGGTAATAGGTGGAAACAGCCAATACAGTGACGAAAGGGGATGTTACGATGGCCGAAGAAGGAAGTTGTCCCAAGTGCGGAGCCGACTTGCCAGCCAATGCTCCAAAGGGCTTGTGCCCCCAGTGCCTGATGAAGGCCGGACTGCAGGCTGGCAGCGAAGGTGGAACGTCAGGGCCGTCCGATGCCCAAAGCTCCGGTCCTGCCGGCGCTGCGTCGCAGGGTGGATTTGTGCCGCCTGAGCCAAGCCAGCTCGCTCGAAAGTTTCCACAACTCGAGATCCTTGAGCTGTTGGGCCAGGGCGGTATGGGTGCTGTCTATAAGGCCCGCCAGAAGCAGCTCGACCGGCTGGTGGCCTTGAAGATCCTGCCGCCGGAGGTTGGCCAGGACCCCGCTTTCGCCGAGCGATTCACCCGCGAGGCGCGCTCAATGGCCAAGCTGAACCATCAGAACGTTGTCACATTGTATGAATTTGGCCATACAGACGACGGCCTGTACTATTTCATCATGGAGTTTGTGGATGGAACAGACCTGCGGCGAGTGATCCAGGCGGGTGAACTGAGTCCCGACGAAGCATTGGCCATCGTCCCGCAGGTTTGTGAGGCCTTGCAGTACGCCCACAAAAAGGGCCTCGTGCATCGTGACATCAAGCCGGAGAACATCTTGCTGGACAAGGAGGGCAGCATAAAGATCGCGGATTTCGGCCTGGCTAGGTTGCTGGATAGGCCGACCACCGCTTACACGCTCACCCGAGCCCATCAGCGAATGGGCACGCCGCATTATATGGCCCCGGAGCAGATCGAGCACCCCCATGAGGTCGATCACCGTGCCGATATCTACTCTTTGGGCGTGGTGTTCTACGAGATGCTCACCGGCCAGTTACCGATTGGTCAATTCGCTCCGCCGTCACAGAAGGTGCGGGTCGACGTCCGTCTCGACAAGGTAGTGCTTAAGAGCTTGGCGCATGAGCCCGAGCGGCGCTATCAACACGCCAGCGAAGTCAAGACCGAGGTAGAGACAATCGCTCGCGCCGCACCGCCGCTGAAGTCCCCGGACACGGGTGCCGGACTACCTGCGGCGGGTGTGAAGACCTCTGGCATGGCCATAGCGAGCTTGATCCTGGGCATCGGCGGTATCTTCACTGCTGGTCTTACCGCTATCGTGGGGCTTGTACTGGGAGCAATCGGGCTGCGCGCAATCCGCAGGAGCGAGGGACGGCTGACCGGTCGCGGCCTGGCAATTGCGGGGGTAGTGACTTCGGTCACGAGCCTGTTTGCGGTGATGCTCATTCTCACTCCGATGCTGATTCCTGCACTCTGGCGGGCGAAAGCCGTCGCCATGGCGACCAAGTCCCTTGCCAGTGCGCGTCGGATAGCGATCGTGTTTTCTCTCTATGTCGACGAGAACGACAAGCTGCCGCCCGCAGACAGCTGGCCCGAGGTCGTGGCCCCCTATATTAGCAGCGAGCAGGATATTCTCTACTCACCATCTGACCCGCAAGCCGGGCGGGCCTGGGCGATGAACTCCAAGCTGCGGACACTGAACATCTCCCGCCCCGCCAAAACAGTGTTGTTCTTCGAGGCTGAATTCAAGAGTCCGCCGGGCGGTGGGCCCGAACTTCTACCCCGGAAGCCCAGGCAGAGCAAGGGCTATATCATTGGCTTTGCAGATTTCCACGTTGAGTTTGTCCCGCCCGAATTGGTTGAAGAGCTTATATGGGAGCCGTGACGCCAGCAACCGCAGATCCGAATCGTCACGTTTCAGCGCGCTGGCCAAACCTTCGAACCGCCCATTTGTTTTTTATCCTTCCAAGGGCCTCCGCGACTTCCTGGCATGGCGTCAAAAAGAAACGGCCTTGCGCCGCTTTGCGCAAGGCCGTCTGCAAACAAAACAGTGTTAAACTACCCGGCTTATCTTCGACTCGGTGGGGGTGCGCCGCCTCCTGCCGGGTCATCGTGCACCAATAACGAGTCCTTCCTACAACCTGGCTCGGCGCCAACGTACGGCATCTCGCCTAACGGCGAACCTGTGGTAGCACCCGCCATCACATAACTGTAGATGTTGTCATCCTCAATGCTGCAGAAAGCGCGCTTCTCAAAGCTCACATGGCTGTCCAGGAACAGCACGTTCTGGCCGTCATTCTGGTGGGCTATGGCGTTTCCGACCTTAGCCTGCTCGGATGTGCCGTTGAACGGCGCTATGTCCGGTACAAAGCCCGACATGTCTCCCGGAGCAGTCGCTGCAGGCGAGTTTAGCCACGGATTTCGGTCTGCCGCTACAGCCATACCCGGCTCGCTCGATGTCGTCAGAGCGTACAGGCCATACGGCTGATGGTAACTGTAGCTGCAGTGGGTGCTGGCGCTCTCACCGGGAGGGCCACCAAAATCCCAAGCATCGATAAGCTCTTGGCACAGAGCGTTCCGGTTGGGGTAGTCATTGAGTTTGAACTCAGTGGTGCCGGAATCACTCTTGCAGACAAACGACTTGGGCGTCACCTCGGCATACTTGACCAGCAGATAGAAGCTGGACGTAATGGTTGCGGGTCCGTCAACGCCAAACGCAGTTAGGCGGTCCGGGGCATCCCATTGCGCTATCTGCCCTCCCCAAAGGGAGCCGGGATAGCCTGCCCGCGGAAGCTCATCCTCGTAGTCGTTGGCATAGATCAGCATCGCCTTGCCTATGCCGGAGAGGTTGGTTCCGCAGGTCATCCGAAAGGCAATCTGCCTCACCCGCGCCAGCGCAGGCATCAGAATGCCCATCAGCAAAGCTATGATCGCAATCACGACCAATAGCTCGACCAATGTAAAACCTTTTCTTCTCATTTTTTGCTCCTTTCACTTTTTTCGAGATTCGCGTATCCGACCGTTGCCAAATACGTTCTCGGCTTACGTTTGATAGATAAGTGCGTGTCGGCACCCAAACGTCAGATACCAAACACCCGCTTTCGCCTGCGAATCTCCTTAGCCTATAATCTTCGCCGAAGAACGGTCGGCCAATGTTCTTAACACCGATTTCCACCGAAAGTCCAGCTCCCGCAGCCGGCCCACAACTTTCAACGCTGACGTCGAATCGCCAATACGGGCGCTTTGGAACTAGTCTTATTCCTGGCAGGAAGGTCTGAGGTATGAAAAAAGTGCAATACTATGATGACGATTCAGATTATGATGTATGGGCTTTCAGACCTACCTGTCGTCATAATGATATTACCACAGCCATGTGCCACTGTCAATGGAATTTCGTCAAATTTCCTCAATTACTTGAAAATTTTAAGATTGCTTCTCTTGGCGGTCGATTCTATTCTTCTGATAACCGGTCCACGCGGGCCTCACTTTTTTCCAAACGGAATTCGCGGGCGTGTAAATGCTTATATAGGGCCGAGTTATGAAAAACGCTGAACGGAACACCTGGTGTCGCTCCCACCAGGGCCTCTGCCTGCGGCAGTCAGAAAGTCCAGATGTAATGGTCAATCGCGACGTTGAAGAGGTCAAAAACCTGCTGGAGAAATACCATCAAAGCCATCTTCTGGCTTTTTGGGGGGAGCTGAGCCCAACCCAGCGAGATAATCTGCTCGACCAGATCGAGCAGTTGGACTTCGAGGAGGTCAGCCGTTGGGTCAGGTTCGTACTTGAGAACACCTCGCCAGAAATTGATTCTGACGATATTGCCCCTGTCAGCTCTTATAGTTCTGAGCCCGCTGATCCCGGACAGCGGCACAAGTACGCCGAAGCGGTGCGCCTGGGCGAGAGGCTGATCTCGGCCGGCAAGGTCGCCGCTTTTGTCGTCGCCGGTGGGCAGGGAACGCGGCTGGGATTCGATGGCCCCAAGGGCAATTTCCCCATCAGTCCCGTCAAGCAGAAGACCTTCTTCCAAATCTTCGCTGAAACCATCGCCGCGGCCGGGCAGGAATATGAGACTACCTGCCCCTGGTACATTATGACCAGTCCGCTCAATCATGACGAGACTGTGGAGATCTTTAACTCGAACGATTTCTACGGCCTGGGTGCCGAAAACGTCCGCATTTTCCAACAGGGCACGTTGCCCAATTTCGACTCCGATGGCAAAATCCTTTTGGCCGACAAGTCCACCATGAGCCGTTCGCCTGACGGCCACGGCGGCAGTCTAAAAGCCCTGCACCAGAGCGGCGCCCTCGCAGATATGAAGAAACGCGGCATAGAGTTCATAAGCTACTGGCAAGTCGACAATCCCCTCGTGAACCTGTTTGATCCTCTCTTCATCGGCCTGCACGCTATGGACCGGGCGGAGATGTCCTCGAAGGCGGTCATAAAGACCGACTGCATGGAGAAGGTCGGTAATTTCTGCCTGCGCAAGGAAGACCTAACCGTCATCGAATACAGCGAGTTCAACGAAATGGAGGACAACGAGGCCCCCCCCAGCCCCGACGGACAACGCCCCAAGCTTGCAGAGAGGAGGAATCCCGACTACTCGCTCGTCTTTCGCCTCGGCAGCATTGCCATCCACATCATCAGCACGAGTTTTGTTGAGAGACTCAACGCCGACGGCTTTTGCCTGCCACTACACAAAGCGTCGAAGAAGATACCCCACATTGACGCAACGGGACGGTTGATCGAATCCGACAAGCCCAACGGCGTTAAGCTCGAAACCTTCATTTTCGATGCCCTGCCGCTGGCCACGAAGTCGATAATCCTGGACATTCTGAGAGATCAGGAATTTGCCCCCACCAAGAACGCGACCGGTGTCGACAGCACCGAAACCACAAAGCAGATGATGGTTGCCCGTGCTGCAGAGTGGCTTGAATCCGCAGGGGTCGTCGTGCCTAGAAAACCGGACGGCTCCGTCGATTGTCTCCTGGAGATCGCACCAAGCTTCGCACTCAAGAAAGCCGACGTTAAAGCTAAACTCCGCCGGATTCCACAGATCAAGCCGGGCGAGACGCTCTACCTGGCGTAGGTCTCTGCTGAGATGTCCCGATTCGGATATCGCCTTGCCTACTTCGTGGAGAATTTGTGCACGGTTGTTGTAGTGTACTTTTCACCCGGTTTCAGAACAACAGACGGGAAATCGGGCTTGTTTGGTGAATCCGGGTAGTGCTGTGTCTCCAGGCAAAAGCCGGCGTGCTTGTTGTAGGCTTTGCCCGCCTTGCCGGTCAGGGAGCCGTCCAGAAAGTTTCCGCTATAGAACTGTATTCCGGGCTCAGTGGTGTGTATCTCCATAACACGCCCGCTGCCCGGCTC
>CP070675.1:834979-842506 GCA_020352215.1 Phycisphaerales bacterium | reverse complement strand
ACGCAAGCGAGCTGATCCCATACGATGCCCCGGTGAATCAGCATGCAAGTTTAGAGGCGCAGAGTATGTTGGCGGGCGTTTCACCCGACCATAGCCACGAAATATTGCCCAAAATTATCGCACAAAATTTTGGAGGTTGAAAATCATGAGCACTGAGCAAAAGAGCAACGGTCTACTTGTCTGTTGTGTGTTCCTTTTTCTGGCCGGACTGGTGACAACTTCCACGGTCAAAGGGCAGGGGAGTGTTCTGAGTCGCCTCCAGACGATCGACGATCCCGAATTGGGCGAGCTTATTCGAGTAGCGCTGGAGAATCTACCCGAAGCAATGGACCCGACGAACTACACCCCCGACAGTGAAGAGTACGATGCGGCCAAGATGGCAAGACTCAAGACCGTTCGTCGCGTGACCGAGGCATACGTCCACATAAAGCTTCTGGATTCCCAGATTGAGCAATCTGATGCCAAGCTTGGCTCGCCGAACCTGCCTGAAGCGCTTGCTCGCGAACTTGTCCTGGCCAAGGCCGATTTGGAATCCAAGCGCGCGACGAAATTGGCCGAGCTGAGGGAGATCATGCACATCATACCGAGGCACGCGCTCGGACGAAAACCGGTGAAAGATCTCAACGGCTGGCTGAGACTGGATGTAATCGGCGATTCGGTTTTGGTCTTCACCGGCGCCAAACCTTTCGCTTACGAACGCCCCATGCGTGATCTCTTTGTGAAGCTGATGTCCAGAAAAGAAGCGATGAAGTACGCCGTGGATTACGTACTGAAACACGACCACCGGCCCGTGCGGGTCGATATCCAGCGCGATGTCGCCGGGGTTGAGTTCTCCGAGGAGTTAGAGAAAGAGCTGATCCGCACCGTAAGGAGTGCGAAACTTGAGATGGAGGCCGAGGTGCATCTGAGCGAATACGTGCACGGAAGCCGCGAGAGACACGTGTACGCACTGCTGGGCGAATGGGGCCTGGCTTACAGAAAGACAGGACTTGTCGAGGATGGAGAGCCAAAGGGGACGATTACTAAGGTGCGCACTCCGATGGATGCGGAGGAACTCGGCAAGTACGTCCGTGGCGAGCTTGTGGGAGGACCGGGGCGCCTGCCTGTGAAATTCTTCATCAAACATGACGAACACAGCAAAGATCTGGCTTCGCAGGCAGCCGGGACCATTAAGGATATCGCGAAGAAGTTTGGGGTGGACAAGTTCGTTCAGGTGGCCCACGAACAGGTGGACCCTGAAGAAATGAATTGAGCGGGCTCCGGGCAACCATCTCGACTCCTCGACCGCCCTTCCCTCGACGTTGCTCAGGGCAGGCAGGGACAGGCTCTCGGTCGAGATGACACAAACACCACGGGCAAACAAGTTGCCATTATTCGTCATTGCGAGGCCCGAAGGGCCGTGGCAATCCGCTCTTTGAGGGAGCTTCGCAGATTGCCGCGGTCGGCGGAGTTCACCCTGAGGTAATCGAAGGGCCTCGGTCGCAATAACGACCGTAGGGGCGTTCTTTTCAAACAAGCCGCACCCTATCCGCTTTTGAGTGAAATCTCGGCCCAGTGGCCGGCCTCGAAGCGCCAATCGGTCGGCTGGTTTATCAGCTCGAGTCGAACCGACTTGCCGGCGTACTTTGACAAGTCAACCTCCACCTCCATCCAGCCGTCGGGGGCTGTGTCGTTGCTGACGGCCTTTCTGAGCAGTTGTTTAGAGCCGGCCTTGACGATCAGGTCCCAGTCGCCGCGCTCGTCGTTGCCGACGACGAGCCTCAGCGATGTCTCCTTACCGGGCGGAATCTCCGCCGTGCGGCTGATTACGCATCCGACGGTTTCACTCAAGGGGTGCGTGACAAGCACATTCTCTCTGCCCCGCTTCTCGGCGTACAGTCCGGGGTTCATATCGTCGCCGCATCTGGTGACCTTCCAACCCGGCGCGAACTTCGCGATCACCTTGGATAAATCCTTGCCGGCCCCGGCAGTAATCTTGCCCATTTCAGCCTCGGTGAAGCGGCTGTTGGCAGAAGGTCCCGGCTCCCAACATTGCTCTAAGGCACTCGGACGTGGCTTTCGCACGGGCACGACAAAGACCTCTTTGCCGTCGCCGTCAGTTTCGATACGACCGCCGGCCTTGACAACCGCCTCTCTGACCAGCTTCTCGCAAACCTCGACCAGCGTCGGGAAGTTGTAAGGGGTGTGGCTGAATTTACCTTCCGGGTCCAGAGCGGATTTGAACTTGTCCGGCAGATTCTCGAAACCTATCGTGGTAAACAACACGCCGCCGGAGTTCGAGGGATTGCAGTCGGAGTCCTGCCCACATCGCGTGGAGATGACGATAGTCTTGTCCGGGTCGCCCTCGCCGTAGAGCAGGCCTATCACTATGTAGGCACCGTTGATTTTGGCATCTATGTTGAAGTCGCTCTCGGGGCCACTGCAAGAACATTTACGGTAATCATGGTTCAGATGGTACTTCTGATCGACAAGCGCCCAGGTCATCTCCCAATTCTCGGGGTATTGCTTCCACCACATGAGGACGTCACTGATACATTCATGGTACTGGCTGTTCTCCGGAATGCACTTGAGTCCGGCCCGGACGATCTTCTCCATGTCGTCCTCAAAGAACGCCTCGGCATACATTCCGCCGACGAACTGCCCACCATACAGGCCGTCGCCGTAATTCATAAGTCGGCCGAACGTCTCGCCGAGCTGGATGGCAACGTTCGGCAGACCCGGGGCTATCAGTCCGGAGTAGTCCGCTTCGATCTGGTAGTCGATGTCATCGGCATGCTTATTGAATTCCGGATGGCCCGAGTCCGGCGGTGCGATGCCGCTGCGCAGGTTGTCCCTTCCGGCACGGTTGGCGTGCCACAACGGGTAGCCGCTGTTGGCAAAGTCGATGCCCGCCTGACGAATTGGCGCATCAAGCCCGTATAGCTCCAGAGTCCGCAGGAATGTCATCTCCACGTAGATATCATCCTGGTTGAACTGGTTGATCAGCTCGGGCTTCCACTGAGGCATCTTATCCTCGGGTATTACGGCGCCCTTGAATCTGAACTCGGTAGGCCCACCCCAGCCTACGCCTGCCATCTGTCCAATCCAGCCGGCCTTCATCTTGTCGACGTAGTCGTCCACCGTTATGCGACGCACAGGACGACCTCCTATACCGGCGAGCCCACCTTCGCAGCCGACCAGTAAGAGCATAGAAAAGCTAACAACGATTGCCACCGTGACTGTCAACGTATCCCTACTCATGCTACACCTCCATTGTACTGTTCCTTTTCAAGCCGTCGTATATGACCCTGGCTGGCTCTGACAACGCACAATCGATTGAGTAACGCAAGAACTCGTTCTCGGAAGTAGCCTTATACCGCTCTGCTGGTGCCAAGTAAAGCAAAAAAGAGGATGGTGGAGGATATATTCAGCCGTCTCTGAAAGTCCCAGCAAGCCCTGCGGAGAGGTTACTCGGCTCCCATCCGGTCGGTTGCGGTCGCCGACGCATCCATCTGACGGCATTCAGTGAGCGTCTGCACGGCACGCATCAACACAAACCGGCCCAAGGCAACGAAAATGGGAATAATTGCCATTTTGAAGTGATGGTTTGCAGCAGCCCCGACAGAGGGTATAATGCCAACCGTGTTGTGGTGCCAAAACAATGGGATATGCCAAGCGGGGACCGGGCTATGGCAGAGCGCAGAACACAATCTTTGACGGCAGCGATCGCCCTTGTGTTGGTGGTTTCCTCGATCTGTTCGGCCGAGACGTGGCGTCTGGAAAAAACCGATGGCTGGAAGTCGGTCTCAGACGGGGACCGTGACCGGTATCTGCTGGCAGTCAGTAAGACAAAAGAGCTGGTTAGCACAGGCCAGGCCAAGGCCGCCAAAAAGGCCTTCGATGAACTGAAGACGGACTTTCCAGACATCGCCGGGCCCGATCTGGACATCTTCATAGAGGCTGAAATCCATTTCTGCAAGGGCAATTATGTCAGGGCGGTTAGGAGTTATGACAAGTTGCTCACCGACTACCCCCGCAGCGAGCTGCGTGAGGCGGCGCTCGATAGGGAGTTCACCATAGCCCAAGCTTACCTGGCCGGCCGAAAGAAGACAGTGCTTGGCTTTATTAGGCTCAAGGGATACGCCGAAGGCATAAAGATCATGGAAAAGATCAGCGACCGGACAGGTCTTGCCGACCCAAATGGGATCGGGCTGAAAGCTGCGTTGGCGGTAGCCAAAAGCTACCAGCAGAGAAAGAAGTTCGAAGAAGCTCACCTCAAGTGGTCCGAGATATCATCGCAGTGGCAAACTGGTCAAATCGGCAAGGATGCGCTGCTCAGCATGGCCCGGTGCAAGCACGGCATATATAACAAGCAGCCCGAACACAGGAGGCATTTGTACGATGTTTCGTGTCTGAGTAGCGCAAAAAGCTACTACGAGAGATTTCAACTGTTGTACCCAAGTGATGCAAAAGAGCTGCGTGTAGCCGAAATACTCAAAGAGATAGATGAGCAGTTTGCCTACAAGCAACTCGCGATCGGCAGATACTACAAGAGAACGGGCAACGTTCAGGCGGCAAATCTATACTTTGATATGGTCATTCAGAACTGGCCGAACAGCGAGGCCGCAGGAATGGCAAGGGCCGTGCCTTCAAAGGATTAAGCCGAACACCGGGTAAAAAATGAGTAGTGGAGCATCCATGAAGAGGACGCACTATGCGGTCGTACTTTTTGGCTCAATTGCCACAGGGTACATAGGTCTTTGTGGATGCGCTGAAATGAGCGGCTATTCAAATGAATCGCTGTTCCCGGAGAATGTCAGCAGCGTCCGCTTGGAAATGTTCGACAACCAGACTTTTAGGCGGGATATAGAATACCAGCTTTCCGATGCCTTGTCGAAGCGGATCGAAGCCGAAACGCCCTATAAGATAGTCTCCGATAGGGACCGCGCCGACACAGTAATAAGCGGTCGAATCACATCCATCCGGGAATTGGTGCTCACTGCTGAACGGGAAACGGGCGGATCACTGGAAAAAGAAGTGGAAGCCAAAGCGCTGGTAAGCTGGAAGAATCTGAAGACCGGAGAATTGCTGATAGACAACCGGTTGGTCGCCGTCTCCGCAAGCTACTCTGAGTTCATGATGCAGGACTTCGGCTACGCCTCAGCCTATGCTGCAAACAAGCTGGCGCAGAAAATCGTAGAACTGATGGAAAAGAAATGGTAGAAACTGCTCGCATCGGGCGGCGTATTGTGCGAACCTTGACCTGCATGCAGAAGAGCAAAACCAAAACAGGTGAAGCCCATAAACTATGAATGGTAATCAAAACCAAAGGCCAACTCAGCCGGGCCGCGGGCCGAAGGGCGGACCAGGCAAGAAGCCCCCTCTTGCGGGCTATCGACGAAGTCCATTCAGCTGGTTGATTATTGCGGCGCTGATATTCACGGCGATGATGATGCTGCAACAGGGACTGGGGGGCAACACCATAAGCTGGGATGTGTTCGAAAAGCACCTCAGAAACGATGATGTTGAGAGCGTAAAGATTACCGAAACCAAGGTCACAGGCAAGTTCAGGAAAGACCTCGCTACGGAGGTGAAAGGTCGCTCGTTCACGGTGCACTACCACGGGGATGCGGCGCAGGAGCGGATCTATAGGATTATCGACGAGACCGGCAACATTCTGACCGTGGAATACGCTGAGCAGCGCATCTGGCTCATTATGCTCATTAATTGGGTGCTGCCGTTGGCCGTGATCGTGGGGTTGTTCTATTTTCTATTTGCGCGGAACCTTCGTGGCGGAGCCGGCGGGATGCTAATGTCCTTTGGTCGCAGCAGGCACCGCCTGCAGGGCAAAGACCGCGTGCAAGTCACGTTCAAGGACGTCGCCGGTGTCGAAGAGGCCAAGGATGAAGTGGCCGAGATAATCGAATTCCTGAAGAACCCGAAGAAGTTCCAACGGCTGGGTGGCCGAATCCCACGTGGAGTCTTGCTTGTGGGCCCCCCAGGTTGCGGAAAGACATTACTCGCAAAGGCCATTGCGGGAGAAGCGGATGTGCCGTTCTTCAGCATATCCGGCAGTGACTTCGTGGAAATGTTCGTCGGTGTGGGCGCCTCGCGGGTACGCGACCTGTTTAAGCAGGCCAAGGAGAATTCGCCGTGCATTATCTTTCTTGACGAAGTCGACGCAATCGGGCGAAAACGAGGCGCCAGCTTTGTCGGGGGTGGCCACGACGAGCGTGAGCAGACTCTGAATGCAATCCTGGTTGAGATGGACGGGTTCGGCACCGACGATCAGGTGATAGTGATTGCCGCGACGAACCGGGGTGACATCTTGGACCACGCACTGACCCGCCCGGGCAGATTTGACAGGCAGATTTTCGTGCCGCTGCCCGATCTGAAGGGCAGAAGTGACATTCTCAAGGTGCACGCCAGAAAGATCAAACTCGGGCCCGACGCCAACCTGGACAGGCTGGCGCGCGGGACAGCCATGTTAACGGGAGCGGATTTGGCTGCTATCATCAACGAGGCGGCCCTGATGGCCACGATGGCCAACAAGGATTCGGTCGAAATGGCGGACCTTGAGGAGGCCAGAGACAAGGTCCGGTGGGGAAGGGCAAAAAAGAGCAAAGTCATAGACCAAAAAGAAAGAGAGATTACCGCCTATCACGAAGCCGGTCACACACTCGTGCAGTCCTTGCTCAAAGAGGCCGACCCGTTGCATAAAGTCAGTATCATTCCGCGCGGCCCGATGGGCGGCGCGACGTTTGCGTTGCCCGAGAAAGACCGGACAATGTTCACGAGAGGATATTGTATGGCGCTTCTGCAGGTGTGCTTCGGAGGACGAATCGCCGAGCAGATATTCTGTGACGACATATCAAGTGGAGCGCAGGCGGACATCGAGCAGGCCACCAGAATCGCCAAACAGATGGTTCTGACCTGGGGCATGAGCGACGAGCTCGGGCTGATCAGCTACGGGCCCGACCTCGGGGTCAAGGAGCTCAGTTACCTCATGCCCGTGGAAAAGGAATATTCGGAGAAGACAGCCGAAGTGATCGACGAAGAGGTGAAGAATATCACCGGCGAGGCGTACAAAGCAGCAAGAGAACTGATCGAATCCAACAGGGACAAGCTTGAGGCGATAGCAAGAGCACTGCTGAAATACGAAACTCTCGACGCCGACGACGTCAAGCTGATATTAGAAGGCGGCCAGTTGGACAAGCCCACGGTTGGAGATTTGTTGGCCGCCGAGCAGGCAAAAGGCGAGCGATCAGAGCCCGAACAAGAGACACAGCAAGATCAATCCGTCGGCTAATAGTATTGCGTTGGTTCTAACTTACCTCGGGGGTATCTCTATGCGGAAGAAAGCTACGGTGCTTTTTCTTGTGCTCTGCGTATTTGCGGCCGAAGTGTTCGCCGCCGCAGGTTCGACAGACACCGCCGAGAAGGTCGAGTTGGCCCGGTACGAAGCTGAATCCTCGTCGGTTCGTCTTGAGCCTGCCCGGATGGGTACACAGCCGGGATTGGCGGCAATATTCGAGGGGACGGACGATC
>CP070675.1:827073-834879 GCA_020352215.1 Phycisphaerales bacterium | reverse complement strand
GTACCCTATTGGGAGCCGGACAAGGAATTCGCCGACGATGTCTTCACATTTGTACGAATCCGGTACTCGTCCGGGTACGGCAGAGGCGGGTCTGGGGGGCCGTACGGGGGCTACGGTCGTCGGGGCGGGCGCGGCTTTCGCGGAGGCGGATGGGCAACGGACTACCCCGACAGTGATCTGAACTTCTCCTACCGCCTGCAGCAATTGACTTCGATGGAAGTCAACCCCAATGGAGTGGTGATCGAGCTGACGGACCCGGAACTGTTCAACTACCCCTTCATCTACATTGTGGAGCCCGGCCGGCTGGTCTTTAGCGAAGACGAGGTCAGGGCTCTGCGAACCTACCTGCTGAATGGCGGGTTTCTTATGGTTGATGATTTCTGGGGCGAGGACGAGTGGTACAACTTCTACTTCGAGATCAAACGCGTGTTCCCGGATCGCGAACCGGCCGAGCTTGACCTGGACCACCCCATCTTCCACGCCGTATTTGACATGAAGGAGAGGCCGCAGATTCCCAGCATCGGCTTGGCTATACGCGGCCGCGACTACGGCATCACCTGGGAGCGCGAAGATGCACGCGAAGTTCACTACATGGCCCTCTACGACGACAAAGACCGGATGATGGCCATTATCTGTCACAACACCGACCTCGGTGATGGGTGGGAACGCGAGGGAGAGGACGAGTGGTATTTTCGTGAGTTCTCCGAGAAGAAGGCGTACCCACTGGGAATCAACATAGTGTTTTACGCCATGACACATTGAGACGGCACCGCGCCGGGATGGATTAGAAAGGAAAATGACTTTGGCAACAGAGACGTACGAAGCTGAACGATGGGCTGTCGAGCAGATCAAGGGTGCACGCGAACGAATGGGCGCCGAGCTCTCAAAGGTCATCGTCGGCCAGGAAGATGTGATCGAGCATTTGTTCATCGCGGTGCTTTCCGGGGGACATTGCCTGATCACGGGTGCGCCGGGCCTGGCCAAGACGCTGTTGGTCAAATCGCTCGCGCAACTGTTCAACCTGAAGTTTCAGCGCATTCAATTCACGCCGGATCTTATGCCTGCCGACATCACGGGCACTGAGATACTCCAGCAGACAGACCACGAGCGAAGGATGGTGTTTGTAAAGGGGCCCATCTTTGCCAATATGATTCTTGCCGACGAGATAAACCGCACACCCCCCAAGACACAGGCCGCTCTGCTCGAGGCTATGCAGGAACACCATGTGACTGCCGTCGGGGTGTGCCACGCGCTCAGCGAACCGTTCTTTGTGTTTGCGACGCAGAATCCCATTGAGATGGAAGGCACATATCCGCTGCCCGAAGCCCAGCTCGACCGGTTCATGTTCAACGTATCGATCGATTATTTGTCGGAGGATAACGAGGTTGACGTCGTACGCCAGACTACCACCACCGAGCCCGCACCTATCGAGCAGGTGTTCACCGGCCAAGACCTGCTGCGCTTCCATGGCGCAGTACGTAAGGTGCCCATCGCCGAGGATGTGGTACGCTATGCCGTAAGGATCGCCGCTGCATCCCGCCCCGGCCCGAACCACCCTTTGGGGTTCGTCAACGACTGGGTCACTTGGGGCGCAGGGCTGCGCGCATCCCAATATATGGTGCTCGGCGCCAAGGCTCGAGCGCTGCTCCACGGCAGGTCACACGTGAGATTCGAGGACATCAGGGCGCTGGCCCATCCGGTGCTTCGACATCGCGTGCTGATCAACTACCGCGCTGAGGCCGAGGGCGTGGTTGTAAACAACCTTGTTGATCGCCTGTTGAAATCGGTCAACGAGAGTAAGACCAAATGACATCGAAAACAGCGCCATTCGACCCCCAATCCGCTGCCAGCAGCACCGGCGGGATGATTGATCCGGTCGCGTTGATGAGGATCAAGTCGATGGAGCTGCGCGCCAAGGTTATCGTCGAGGGATTCTGGAAGGGCATTCACCGAAGCCCCTATCACGGCTTTTCCGTCGAGTTCACCGAGTACCGCCAGTATACCGCAGGCGACGACCCTCGTTACATTGATTGGCGGCTCTACGCTCGCAGCGATCGGTACTACGTAAAGAAATTCGAAGACGAGACGAACCTGCGCTGCCATCTGCTGATCGACCACAGCCGATCCATGGGCTATGGCTCCGGAGGCTACACCAAGTCGCAATACGCAGGCACGCTGGCGGCGACTCTGGCTTATTTTCTTTTCACTCAGGGTGACGCTATCGGCCTGGCCACATTCGACGATCGGATCAGGCAATATATGCCGCCTCGCAACCGGCCAAGTTATCTTCGCCGCCTGATGCTGGCGTTGGAGGCTCGGCCCCAGGGAACCGTCACGAAATTGGGGCCGCCGCTGCAACGCATTGCTCAGATGCTTAACAAGCGAGGGCTGATCGTATTGATCTCCGATCTGCTGACGTCGATCGACCGGCTCGAACCGGATTTGGGCTATCTGTGCGCAGGCGGTCACGATGTCGTGGTGTTCAATGTGTTGGACCCAGCCGAATTGGACTTCGATTTCGACTCACCGGCACTCTTTCAGGATTTGGAAAGCGGACGCAACATGTACATCGATCCGTCCGCCGCCCAGACATCGTACAAACGCTTGCTGGACAAACATATAACCAAAACCAGGGCCACATGCCAAAACCTCGGGATAGATTACCATCTGTTCGCAACGGATCGCCCGTTCGATTTGGCCCTGATGGACTTTCTACACGACCGGATGCGTCGCAGGAAACAGGTTAGACGCGTGGCCGGGGCGAGGCCCCCGACCGGAGCAGACCGGCCTTCGCCGCGTCCGGAAGTCGGGAGGATGGTGTGAATTTCCTTTATCCGTTGTTTCTGGCAGGCATTGCGGCAATTGGTGTGCCGATCGTACTGCACATGATTCGCCGTCACACGCGCAAGCGCGTGACGTTTAGCTCACTGATGTTTCTGCATACCACTATGCCACGGTTCAAGAACAGGAGCCGTCTGGAGAACCTGCCGCTTCTGATCCTGCGGTGCATAGTGGTGTGCCTGCTAGCGTTTGCCTTTTCCCGTCCTTTCTTCTCACTGCCCATCGCGCAAAGCCAGGTTCGCCTTGGCAGGCGGATAGTCCTGTTAATCGATACCAGTGCATCCATGCGACGCGACGGAATGTGGGCCCGGGCGGTCCGCGAGGCACAGTCGGTATTGGACCGAGCGGACCGGACCGATCGAGTCTGCGTTATGAGTTTCGATCGGGGGACACGGACACTGATGGGATTCGAGCAATGGGGACAGACCGAGCCGGCCCGGCGCGCGTCCGTAACAGCCGACCAAATATCCGGTTTGTCACCCAGCTGGGCTCTGACCGATCTTGGTCACGCCCTTGTAACCGCCGCGGAAGCCATCGAGGACGATGAAGTCAACGACGGGGGACAGTCCGTTGCGACGCGTCAAGTGATAGTGGTCAGCGATCTGCAGCAAGGCAGCAATCTTGAAGCGCTCCGCGGCTACGAATGGCCCAAAGACACCGAATTGGTCATTAAGTTGATTCGGTGTAAGGGCACCACAAATGCGGCACTGCAATTGGTGACGGACCGCAGCAAGTTGGGCGGTCCCGCCGGTGATGTTAGTCCTCGCATCCGCATTGCCAACTCATCCGACGCGACAGCAGAGCGATTTCAACTGAGCTGGGCCGGCGCCACGTCTGAGAGCACATCAACTGAGGCGATGGACGTGTATGTACCTGGCGGTCGTAGCATCGTCGTGCGAGCCCCGGCCCGGGCAAATCGGTCGCAGCAGGCCAGACTCATCTTGACCGGCGACGACCACGACTTCGACAATTCCCTCTATCTGGCGCCGCATCTGCCACAGCAGATCAAAATCCTCTACATCGGCGGCGACGACCCCAATGATTCCGGGGACATGCTGTACTATGTTCGCAAGGCCTTCGGAGCGGCCGGCGCATTCGACTCTCGTGTCATTTGGCGTCCGGGCAACGAGCCTCTTGCGGCGACAGACATAGAGACGGCACATTTGATTCTTGTCGCCGAGGCTGCAAGCGAGGAAAACCTCACTCGCTTGCGCCGGTATCTCGACTCAGGTCGGACTATTGCGCTTGTCATGAAGTCGGCCGGCGCCGTCACAGCCATAGCAGGCCTTACAGGTATGGACAACCTCGAATCTGCGGAGGCGGATGTCGACCGATACGCCATGCTCGGCCGGCTGGAGTTCGAACATCCGCTGCTGGTGCCTTTCTCCGAACCTCGCTTCGGGGATTTCACGCGGGTCCACATCTGGAAGTACCGAAGCATAGACATCGCCGATTGTCCCGGGGCTCGCGTGCTGGCCTGGTACGACAGCAACGACCCGGCATGGTTCGAGATTCCCGTTGGCAAGGGGTCGCTTCTTGTCTTGACCTGCGGATGGCACCCATCGGACAGCGATCTGGCGCTCTCATCCAAATTCGTCCCGCTGCTGTACTCAATCCTTGAGTATGGCGGCCCGGGCGGAGCGGGGGATGGTGGCGGACCCAACTTCGCCGCCCTTGCAGGAGGACGGCCACAGTATTTCGTCGGCGAGCCTGTACCGATGCCGAGCCGTCTATCGTCGGGCCCTGCCAAGCTGCAGATTCGTAAGCCGGACGGCTCCTTGGTGACTCTGGAGGCCGGCCGACAGATCTTTACACAAACCGACACGCCCGGGATCTATGCTGTTGAGTCCGCTGCCGGCAACCGTCTCTTCGCGGTCAACATGCCCGCTAGGGAATGCCGGACGGCTCCAATGCCGATCGAAGATCTCGAAAAGCTCGGTGTTTCGCTCGAGCAGTCTCCCGGCGTCGAGGCCGGAGTCCGGTCTACTACCAAAAAGGCAGAATACCGCGCCAGTTTTGCTGAAATGGAATACCGGCAGAAACTGTGGCGTTGGGTGCTTGTTGCGGCGTTAGCGGTGCTGTTGATTGAGATTTGGCTGGGCGGTTGGCTTGCCCGCCCGATTCGGCCATCCGAGGGGGAACCGACATGATCGAAGAAGCTCTTCGCAGACAGCTCCAACCCGTTGTGAATCGCCGAAGGCGTCTGCATCTGGCCTGGCGGCTGTCCATCTACTGGTTTGTGGCGGGACTCGCCGGCATGGGGCTGCTCGGCGCCAACTGGCTCTGGGGATGGAGATCGCCGCTGGCACTTGCAGCACTTTGCGTCGCTGCCGTCCTGGCGACGATCTTGGCGATCTACAGGTCTCGTCGCATGCAGCCGGACTATTCGGCCATCGCGAGAAAAATCGAGCAGCAGAATCCTGATCTCCAAGCACTGCTGTTGGCCGCGATAGAGCAGGAACCCGAAGGATCCGACGGCAAGTTCGGCTATCTTCAGAAGGAGGTCATCGGCGAAGCGCTCGTACACGCAATAGACCACGACTGGGTCGAGACAATCTCCACAGAGAGACTCGTGTTGGCCGGTTTCGGCCGGATCGCGGCGCTTCTGTTTCTCGTGGTAGTGCTGTCACAGATTTGGCCGTCCACGTCTGTGCTTATTGAAGGAGACGCAGGTGTACTGGCCGCAAGAGGTTATCGCATCACCGTCACGCCGGGAGACACCACCGTAGAATCGGGAGCACCGGTCGTCATATTGGCACGGTTTGAGGGACGTGTGCCGCCGGAGGCAAAGCTTCTGATCGATCCGGCGGACGGGCAGCAGGAGCAGATAACACTCAGCAGAAACCTCGATGACCCTGTGTTCGGTGGTGTTATTCCGCAGGTCACGTCGGAGTTGCTCTATCACATTGAGTACGCGGGCAGGCGCACGCGCGACTACGTGGTAAGCGTCTATGATCACCCCGAGCTCGTGAGGGCCGATGCGAAGATTGTCTACCCTTCCTATACGAAATTGGCCGAGAGGGTCATCGAAGACACGCGCCAGATCAGCGTGATTGAAGGCTCACAGGTCACATTGACATTTACGGTCAGCAAGCCGGTGACGTCGGCCCGGCTTGTCCCCAGGGCGGGCATCGCATTGGGGCTGACCCTTGACGATGAATTTCCCAATGTCCTTGCTGTGTCAACGACCGCCGTGGACAGTCAACGATACGAGTTGCACATGGTCGATGCTCAAGGCCGAGCCAACAAGATGCCCCCGCGGTTTACGATTGACGTCCACGAGAACCTGCCACCCCAATTGACACCCGTATTTCCCAATCGTGATATAGCGGCCTCCCCGCTGGAAGAGCTAACCTTGGAGGCGCAGGTTTCCGACGACTACGGCGTGACTGCTTACGGAATCTCTTACACTCTCGGCGGTGCGCAGAGCAGGGACATCGTGCTGGGTGAGTCGGTGGCCGGCTTCGATCCGGCCCGGGAGCCGGCTGCGATAAAGGAGAAACAACAGATTCTGCACGTGCTGGCGCTGGAAGAACTCAATGCGCAGCCGGACCAGTTGCTGACATACCACTTCTGGGCCGACGACATCGGGCCCGGCGGCAAGACCCGCCGAACCTCGAGCGATATGTATTTTGCAGAGATACGCCACTTCGAGGAAATATTCCGTGAAAGCCAGTCATTCCAGGACCGGAGCAGCGAGCAGCAGAGAGAAGGGGACCAGCAGCCGGGGCAGCGGACCGAACAACTCGTCCGCCTGCAGAAGCAGATCATCAACGCCACGTGGAACCTCAAGCGCCAGGGTGCGCCGGCCGGTGTCGATGAGTACAGGCAGGACGTCGATGTCATTCGACAGTCACAGGCCGATGCGCTGCAGCAGGCCCAATCGGCGCAGGCGGCGGCCGAAGATCCTCCTGCCATCAGGGCATGGCAGGGGGCGACCGAGCATATGCAAACATCGCTGGGTCACCTTACCGAGGCGACGGAATCCGCCTCAACAACGGAGCTTACGCCGGCGCTGGCAGCCGAGCAGTCTGCCTATCAAGAGCTGCTCAAATTGAGGCAGCGCGAGCACAGCATCGCACGCGGCCGGGGCGACAGCCAAAGCGGCAGCCGTGCTTCGGCTCGCTCCGAGCGCCAATTGGAGCAGTTGGAGCTGAGGGCAAGGCGCGATCGATACGAGACCCAGCGGCTGGCCCGGTCTCAGGACCAAGCCGCTCAGAGTGAGGATGTTCAGGTTCTTAACCGGCTCGGTGATCTGGCACGACGGCAGAATGAAATGAGCGACAAGCTTAGAGAGGCCGAGGCGGCACTTCGGCAGGCCCGGAACGAGCAGCAGAGGCAAGAGGCTCTCCGAGAGCTCAGGCGTCTCAGAGATGAGCAGTTGCAGGCGCTTCGAGACGTTGATGAGCTGCAGCAGCGAATGGAAAGACCCGAAAACCGCCGGCGCATGGCCGAAGCCAGAGATCGGCTCGCTGATTCGCGGTCAAGAATCCGGCAGTCGGCGGAGGAGCTGGAGCAGGGGATGGTGTCAAGGGCGATCACTTCAGCCACACGTGCACAGCGCCAACTCGATCAGATGCGTGACGAATTTCGGCGCAGCACGTCGGGCCGGTTTGTCGAAGAGATGCGCAACATGCGTGAGCAGGCCCAGCAGCTCGACCAGAGACAACAAGAGATAGCCGACGAGATAAGACAGCAAGTGGACTCGAGACAGAAGAAACTCACGGGCCCCAACGTGAACCGCGAGCTCGCAGATCGGATCGACCGGCAGAGAACCGGTACCGAAGAGCTGATAGACCAGATGAAGAACGTCAGCGAGCAGGCCGAGACGTCCGAACCGCTGCTTTCGAAAGAACTCTACGATACGCTGCGACAGGCGAGCACTGAGAATCTTGACAGGGCACTTGAGACAACCGGCGAGCTGCTCCGGCGCAACTTCCTGCCGCAGGCGCAGCAGATCGAACG
>CP070675.1:819117-826973 GCA_020352215.1 Phycisphaerales bacterium | reverse complement strand
ATACTGGTCGAAGGCTCCGATTGACCGTGAGCAAATAGCGCTCTTCGCCCCGACCCTCGATTCATGGATTCCACCCGACCATCCCGTCCGCATCTTTGATGAGGTGCTCGCGGCTTGGGTTGGTCTATATTGTCATCTGCATCCGTTCGCGCTCAGTCTTATGGACAGTCCAGACAGTCTGCGGCTACACCCGGGCCTTGGGGCGGTTCCTTGACGAGCCAGTTGGTGATCAGAATGTTCAGATCCGCGGGACCAACGTGATAGAGGCCCGTCTTCGAACTGCCTTCGGCCTGTCCACCGGCATCCTCGTGACATTAGGTCGGCGAGCACCAGCGGTCGGGCATCCCGACAGCTAGGACACAGCAAATTGCTGGCTACGTGCCTTAACCACTATAGCGTTCCACTATCTCGCCTGTGAACGTTACTGTTGATTGTCTTACTGCGGGAATGCCATTACTTCCACCAGGTGCCGGCCGGCGTTCGCCGAGTTGTGTGTCTGCGTTACGCGGATGTATTGTACTCGTCGGGGCTTAAAACGGCACGTGTACCCATCTCTTGTACACAGTTGCTTGTTGTCCCTCATGTCGGCAACCATGTTCCATGCATCTGCGTCGGCGGAGGTCTCCACGGTAAAGCCGTAGTAGCGTTCGTCTCCGTAGAAGCCCACGACCACAACTCGGCCGACCGTAGTCGGTTCTTGAAGGTCGACCTGCCACCACGCAGCGCCGGGGTGCTGGCGAATATCAGTAGCCCAGTAGCCGTTGGTGTCGTTGCTTCGTCCGTCGTTAGCCAGGTGCGCCGGATAGGATGGCAGGGAATGAGAGCACGTGGTCGGCTTGCCCGTAGTCAGGCTGACCGCATTGGGTTTGAAAGCCTCCTGGTACTTCTTCCACAGTCGCCGGGCCACTGCCACACTATCGCCGCTTGGCTCAGCGGGATACGTTTCCTGCCCACCCGACCACTTAACCATCCACCGTCGCAGCTTCTGGTTGAATGCAGCTTCGTCAAAGGTCTTTCCGCTCGTCAGGGACTCACCAGCTTCATCCAGACACCGCTGCCATCGTTTCAGGTAATAGCCGGCTAACATGCCGGACCAGTGCTTGCGCGCATAATCGTCGATTTGTGGGCCCTGTCCCCACAGCGTCAGTACACGTCGCGCATTCCACTGGAGAACATTTCGCTCGTCATCATTGGTGCCCCAACGTTTTGCGTCTTCCAGCCAACACCCCAGAAGAAACTCCTTGCGCGTAGCAACGAGTCCATCCAGGTCACGGATCAGTCCTAAGAATCGCTCGCAAGCCTCCTTATACACTTGCACATCCTTGGCCTGGTGGGCGGCTACAATATCGCTGTGCACCTCGGCGGCATGATTTGCTAAAACCTGCCGGGCCACATTGACCAGATCAAACCGGTACGTATCGGCCTGCCCCAGTTGATCCGACGCTCGGGCCAGATAACGCCAGGCTTGGGCCAGACGTGTATTACTGTACGGTGCACCGCCGGATCCGCCTTTCAGAGTAGGCGCCCGTTCGATGATCGAAGAGCCATGGTTCTGGCTGTTGAATACGGTGTCGCGGAGAATACGCCAGGCGTGCTGTGCATCAGCATTAGGTTGGCCGTAGCGGTAATGCGCATACTCATCGATCCACTTATCTGGATCTACCGGTGAATCCCGCCAGGCCATCTCGAACATCAGATCATAGGTAACGGGATTACAGTCGAGGCCTTCATTGACAAATCCAAGCCCAGTGAGATTGCCGCTCCCTGGATCCCGACGAGCTGACATCAGGCCCATATTGTTCCTGTTCAATGCGCCCCCAAGGCGAACCGCGCAGCCGAACGTTTGCACGTTACACCACAGCCAGGGCTTGCCGCAAAATGCGTCGGTCTGATTCCACATAGGTTTTGATTCGCAAAACAGATCCAGGAGGAGCATGCGTTCATCAGGAATGGCATTCAGAAAGGCCTGCAGGCGGGGCTGTGTCCAGAAGTCACGTTTGTACATGAACGCCCATCCCTGCAATACCCAAATGGCCTGTGCATCACTCTGAGCCATGCCGCTGTAAATAGCTTGACTCAGATTCTTAAGATATGTGTGGTCACCTTTCGGGGGGACCATTTCGATAAAGGTATCGGCAGCGTAGAGGTGGTCCGTGCCAAAGCGCTTGGACTGCTCCTCATGCCATAGGCGCGCAATCTGCGCAAATCGGGCATCAAGTGGGTCAAGAAGAGACGTCTCCCATTCGATCCAGTGCACGCTGTGCATCTTTGCGTCGGGATGTCTCTTTGTCAGTGCTGCCGGCACATGACCCGTAAAGCCCTGAAGCACCGGTCTCATACCCAGTTCCCGCTGCCTTGCAAGAATCTTCTTCTGAAGTTCTTCGTGCCGGTCAATCCAGGATTGGCTTAGAGGGCCGCCCCATCCGTCCAGACAACCCATCCACTGGAATGGCAGGTAAGGAGGACCGGCAAGATATTCGGCGATTTCCACATCACTCATACCCAAACGACGACACACCGCCTGCCACACTGCCTCCTGACCGGTGACGGCCAGGGGTGTATTCACGCCGTTCAAGGCCATCCAGTCGATAAGCCTTTCCCACTGGCTGAAGTCCCACCACGGCAATGAATAGCCAAAGCAACAGTAATTCAACAGATAGCGATGCTTTGCCCAGGCCGTACGCCGGATTCTCTCTTCCACCGGTGGCAGGGGATCGGGCAGATCAAGCTGGCTGCCACACCAGGAGACGTGACAATGACAGTAGTGCTTCAGATACCAATTCAATCCCGTGGCCAGGGACACAGCGTTGTTGCCACGGATGATCACCTTTCCCGCGTGGGTCTCAACCTCGAAGACGTCCTTGCCGTCATCTTGAGGGATCAGCTCAAACTCGAATGCGTTCTTGTGCTGATGAGTCGGCAACAACCGATTCAGCAGGGCCTCGGCGGCTTTGACTGATGGATTTGCGTCACGCGCAAACGTGGCTGGACCATTGATAAGCAAGAGAAGCAGAAGTGTCTTATGTATTCGCATCGTGCCAGGTACTCCCAAGTCTGTTTGTTTCTCGTTAGTAGCCAGTTCAGGGCATTTTGGCCGGAGTGGATTATACTGATCCCACCGCACAATATACAGTTCGAGTGGGCTGTTAAGACCCTTACGATACAGCAAGACACTTCACGAGGCTATATCGACACGAACGGCATCGTTGAACTGGGCCGGCTTTTGGCCGGGAGTTATCTTGCACTGCAGTAAAGGGCAGGCCACCGAAAGCGTCCCGCCGATCCCATGCTCTTTGTAAGCAAGTGCTTTTGCAGCCCTCTTCTTCTTCCCCCAAATTGGCCCAAAGAAACGGCGAAATTCGTACTACCCGACTACAATCCGAGACCGCAATAGCCTCCGACTCCACAAGGGATTTGGGTCGATGCGCTAGAGGCCTGTGAAGCCGATGGATGAAGACCACATCCGAGGCAGGGCGCACAGTACAAGAAGACCGAATCCGCACCTTTTTGATTAGTCCGCCATCATTATTTGCGCTTGACGGGGGTTTTGGAAGGTCCGATTTTGTGGGATTCTGGTGGCGTGGAGACATAATGGAGTCAGAATGTCACGCCGTTGTGCCCTACGTTTACCTCATCCACTCCTCAGCTACGATACACAGGTCGAGGAAGTCTACTGTAGGGATGACGATTCTGCCAGCGAAGTAGTTGACCTCGAAAATCTGCGAACCGCCGAAGCCGCGATTGATCACGGGCAGATCCGGAAAATACTTGTGCGTCTGCCACATGCAGATACTGGAGCTGCCCACAAACAGCACCGCATCCTTCGGCAGTGAGTTCTTGCTGTCCCACTGCTGAAATTCACTGATTGTCTTGCCCTACTTCTGCTCTTCCGGGGCGAAGTTCTCAGCCGCATGAGCGAAGGAAACATCAAGAGATGTTAAAGTCTTTGCTTCATCTCGAAGAAGAAGGTGATTGTACGAATCTAGCACCACTTTGTATTCGTTTTCTACAGGGCCGTTCCATACACGCCCTTTCCCTTCCATTGCAAGCAACTTACAATTACACTTGTCGCATAAGGGTCCCAAGGAAAATTCAGAATTCGATCCTTCACAACGCAGTCGACGGCGCCGAAAACAGACCGCTAGCATGCTCATATTGCCTTAGAGCATGCTTGCACGCGGATGCACCTATACCCCACAAAGCTCGTTATGCTATGATGCCAGGTCAATCGGTATTGCCGGATTGTGGGCTTGCCGGGAGACGATCAGGGAACATCGCCACCGCTTCGAGCTCTGTCGCCATGCCTCTGTCACCCACCTTCAGATTCCATGCATTCAGTTTCTCTCGCATCTCTTCGAAGGTCTTCGCATGGCTGGGATCCGAAGCCAGGTTCACTGATTCGTCCGGATCTCGTATCAGGTCGAACAGCTCGAATTCCGGGCTCTTATCGACGCCTCTACCTTTAACCGGCGCTATTTCGTAGTTGAGGAAATGGATCAGCTTGTAGCGTTCTGTCACCACTGCTCTGATCGGATAGGGATCGGATACGTCGTTTACTCCCAGACCGGTAAAGCTCAGGTACAGGTCGCTGCGAGATCGGTCGGTTGTGCCTCTCAGCAATGGCACAAGACTGACACCATCGAAATCGATCTTGGCCGTCTCGCCCACAAGATCGAGCACGGTGGGCATAATGTCCGTGAAATCGACGAGAGCGTCAGTAACAGTGTTGGGCCGAATGTGGCCGGGCCATCGGATGATCATGGGAACGTGGACGCCGGCTTCATATAGAGTATACTTCGATCTATCCGTATTCGACCCGTTGTCACTGACGAAGATGACCACCGTATTCTCAGCTTGTCCGGCCTCTTCGAGCATCTGAAGGTACTTTCCGAGCTGGAAATCGGCCATCCAGTTGTTCGCCGGATATCCCTCCAGGCCGTTGTTGATCCTCGATAGCAACGGGCCATGTGGCAGGGAAGACGCCACGCAAAGAAGAAACGGCTGGCTCCTGTCTGAGATAGAATCCTTCACCCCCGCATAGTCCATCTCCCGGTGTTTCTTCGCCGCATCCTCGCTCCACTCTGCGCCGCTGATAACCTGATCGGTCAGCGGAAACTCTCTGTCCCAGACATAAGTGTTATTCGGGCGCGTCGGGCGCGTATGCAATCCCTCCTTTCCAACGATTCCAGTGCGGTATCCCAGATCGTGCATCGTGCTCGGCATGCAGGGGATGTCCTGCTTCAGCCCCGAATGGTTTGGATGGGCCCCGTTCCTGATAGGATACATTCTCGTCAGCAGTGCCGACCTGGCCGGAGTGCAGATCGAAGAAGTGCTGTATGCCCGGGCAAATCTGAGCCCTTCTCGGGCCAGGCGATCAATATTCGGAGTATGGCTGGGCTCTGCTCCATAGCAGCCGACGGAATCCAGGAACTGATCGTCGGCGATCCAGATCATGAAATTGGGTTTACCCTTGCCAGGCCCGGCTCCGTTGCTCGAGTACATGCTCTTGCACCCGTGGAAGGGCAGAAGTGCCGCACCAAGCCCCATCAATCTGAGAAACTCACGCCGGGTGGACATCAAATAGCTTCCTACTGGTGGTTCTCCTGGAAGTCGAAATATGCCTTCATTCTTATCCAAGTTCAGGTTTCCTATCGAGTATGGGATTTGCGATTTGAAATCATACTCAATACTGGATGCGACACGATCAATAGTAATAGAATCGGGTCTCCGATGTCAACCTACCTTGGCGACAAGCGCTCTGCGGCACAAACATCGAGATCACCACTACTGCTGTCAAGGACTGAAGAAGCCCCTGAACAGCCGCTACAGGAGCTTGGAGATTGAAAATACCGGGTGAGTTTTGGACCCTGAAATGCCAAAGCGAACAAAATAGACGCAGGGGCCTGATTACTCATCGGGCACCCTGCGCGTTTGTAGGCATGCATGAGCAAAGCCTGCCACAGGCCCTATTCATAGGTCTGTTGTGTGATCAGAGCTCGGTCATCGAGCCATTCCGTCGCGAGTATAGCATAATCGAGGAAGTCCACAACGCAGTCATCGTTCAGGTCGCCCTGCGGAGCATCGTAGCCGTTGGGGTTTTCCTGTGCGGCTTCGCAGCTGTCGGCAAAGACGCTGATTTCCATGGTGTCCTCGCCAGGCGGATTGCCCGCCAGATCAGTGGCCACCACTCTCAAAGTGAATGTCCCGGTGACGGCAATCTCGACGGTGGGATCCTCGACACCGGGCGTCACGATAGTAACATTGGGATCAGCGGGCGGTGAAAAGCGCCCAATCGGATGCACTAGTGGGACGTAGGACGGAGCCACTCAATGAGATTCCGGATCAACCTACCGTTGTCAGCCCGGTTGAGGGTAGCGAGTTTCCACGTCCCACATATAGCAACCTTCCCACGCCCGTACTCGAAACCCACCAGCACTGGAACCGACTCCGTCTCTTCATGCGTCCAATCGATATCCAATCTCATCCCATCCCGATCCTTATGACCTTCAGGCCGCCATATGCCAGTTTGCTTTCCAGTCTCTACAACAAAAGTGAGAGGTTTGCTGAGTAATGGATACTTGACATTTAGTGATGCAGCAGATTGCACAACAAGTCGATTGACCCCGTTGGTGACTGGGGAGTATTCATCTAACGGAATGTCAACTTCCAATCCGAATTTCGCGTCAAGGCCAAACACCTGGCCCTTTGTGTCATCCTCCGAAGCGCCGGGGGGCATAAGAAGATTATCCTCAAAGGAAATCCCCCACTGCCCAACGAGTTTGCCCACATTCGATCCGTGGTGGGTATCGGCTGCATAATACCCGAGTACGAGCAATCCGCCTCCTCGCTCGACCCAGCCTCTCATGAGGGCTATGTCTGGCCCTGACAGGAGTTCTTTGTACGGCAGCGCATGTATTAGCACGCCGGGTCGCTCGTCGTCAGAGTTCTCAGCCCTAAACGGATCTTCCAGCGTCCGGATTTCCAATGGTGAATCAGACGCCCATGCTGTCAGCCCAATCCAATTGTCTTGCCCCTTCGAAATGTCCAGGACCACACGGCTGCCGATGGGAGGTGACTCGGGTGCCGGCGCATTCGCATCTTGCGGAGGCGTAACCGGTGTCTCGGAGCTTTCGCCGACCAGAGGTGAATTGGGTTCGGGCGTGTTCCCATTCGGAGGAGGCGTAACCAGTGCGGCAGGACTGTAGAAATACACTATTACAAAGACGGCGAGTGCCCCGCTCGCCCGAATCCACGTGGCGGCTTTGGCCTCTAATAGACCTGGAATGATGGCTCCAACGCCCGCCGCTGCCAGCGATAAGACCACCCTGAAGACAGTATACTGGAAAGGTGTGGGATCTGGAAAAGCGATGGCAAGAACGAGAAGCGCAATCACAAATGCTACACCGAAGGCGAAGGCAACTAGCTTCTGGTTGTTCTTTCCCATTTCGATTCCTCCCACGACTGATAGAAAGTCTGCTTTCCACTACTAATCGTGATTGTAGCAACCGGGACAATGGCGGTTCAAGCTGAAAACGGCTAGTATACATCATCCGGCGTTACATTGCCAAGCGCTTCATGGTAGCGAACTGCATTTTAGTAGTTGATGAAGCGTTCGATTTCCCGTTCAAGATCTCCTGGGAGCTCATATTCAGGACTTCCTTGTTTTTGCCGATATTAGAGGGTACGACTTGGGGAAATCGAGGTGTTTTGAAAGCAGCGAAAATGGCGGAGAAATTACCGATCATAATTGACAGCAGTGTAGGTCGTCAGGAAGAATGAGACAAGAAGGTCTCTGAATTAGGAGACGATTTCGACTCCTGGTGCGATTGTACTATTGTATTCTTTCCTTTGAAGAA
>CP070675.1:811144-819017 GCA_020352215.1 Phycisphaerales bacterium | reverse complement strand
GTCACCTTTCTGGACGGGCCCCGCCACATCCCGTTCTCCATCGAGTATAGGCCCGTCAGAATCGATGCTCGTGTAGGGGCACAGAGAGGGTTGACGTAGAAACTCGTGAAGCGTATACCGGCTCTACCGACGGCCTCCATCGTTGGCATGCGGATGTTGGTCTTTCCCCAGTTGCTCGGAAGGTCACCCCAGCCCTGGTCATCTGAAAGGACCAACAGGATATTCGGACGTCGGCGTGGACTGCTTGAAGAAAATGCTGTGCCGGTATTGCCGAGGGCAAAGGTAGCACCACACAGTGGCAGAAGGTGCCTGCGGATAAAGACTCGTCGCGACATTTTGGCAGAACCTGTCATGGGCTATGTCCTTTGCTTAGTAATTCTGTTGAGATCTTGCCCGGCGGCAGTCGTGCCAAAGGTCCTCATCCCGAAACACCATGGCACTATCTCTTGTGGCTTCAACAAGACTTCTCACAGCCTTTTCACGTCTTAGTATAGTAAGACTATTGGGGATGAGCGTGTCGGCAAGAGCAATGCGCAGGTCAAATGGCTCGCACCGAATCCAATCAAGAACCTGTACCTCGCTCACGGTCAGAGTCCTCTCGGCTTCGATTCTGAAGCAAACATATCGTGCCTCCACAGGCTCCTCAGGAACAAGGTCATAGGCAAAGCCCGTGGCTGTTTCATCGTCGGGCAGCATGTGGTTTGCCGGTATGTCCTTCCATCTGAGATTCAGCACAAAGAAAGCTGGGCTCTCAAACGTCCGACCGTCCGGAGATGTAAGGACTTGCACTCTGTCTTTGACCTGTCCCTTCATGGCGTTCCACCAAGGCCAGCCCGCACTAAGGTGAATCCTGAATGCGCCACAGCGTAGCGTCTGTTCCAGATCGACTTCGATCACGGGATCGTCGCCTTTGTCCCAGCACAGAGCGTATCTCGGGCCGATACCGCCGGCGTACGGTGGGCCGATGATTCCATCCGTCAGCTTAGTCCCCTCAGGATCGCCCGCTTCCCAGTGCGTCTTGGAAGGCACGGCAACTTTGGAAGGCTTGCCTTCAGCCAGATTCTTGCCGTACGAAACCCATCGGTCAACATGCTTGGCCCTATCGAGATCTATGCCGTCAGAATAGCCGTACCTCACGCTCGGCTCCTTTTAGATTACTATGGCGACACGGGCTTGTTCCGTGCGACTTCATCTTTCTCCTTATACATTATTTATCAAGGTGCAGGCAACACAAGATTGAAAAACACATGGGACTCTGATATATGCAGGGCTAACTGATCTTGTGAAGTGACAAGAACCTGTGCCGCAGCGAGAAGATGAATTGACTGCGTTGACGGCCAACAACTTAGCCGACGTGCAGAAATGAAGGAGAAAATCAGAATGAAGAACGCAACACGCTCGACCATCGTAGTAAGCTTCATCATTATTGGGATTTCAGCGATCTTGTTCTCAGACGCCCTTGCCCAACGTTCATCCAGGTCGAGAGGCCGTGGAAGGAGTGAATCGCAGCTTGAGAAGCCTCCTGTCCCGATAGACGACAACGAGAAGAAGATTCTCAGTATTCTGGATGATATACGCGCAACTCAAAGCTACAGGAATGTGCCGCCGCAGGACGGGCGATTCCTTCGCATCACGGCCCAGGGGATGAATGCGAAAAATGTCGTCGAGATCGGAACATCCACCGGCTACTCCGGCATATGGTTCGGGATGGCGCTTCAAAAAACCGGCGGCAGGTTGACGACATACGAAATCGATGCACAACGTGCCGCTACCGCCCGCGCCAATTTCAAGCGAGCTGGAATGGCTGATATCATTACCCTCGTCGAAGGAGATGCCCACGAGCAAGTGAAGAAACTGAAAGACCCGATCGACATTCTCTTCCTCGATGCAGACAAGGAAGGCTACATCGATTATCTCAACAAACTGTTGCCGTTAGTCCGCCCCGGCGGCCTTGTCATTGCCCACAACATCAATGCCAGTATGGCTGATCCGGAGTACATGAAAGCCATAACCACAAATCCAAAGCTTGAAACCATCGTTCGAAGCGGAGTCAGTCTGACTCTTAAGAAATGACGGTGCGAGATAGATGGATGACATTTGTCTGTGGTGCCGGATGATGCGTAAGATATCGATACTGCTTGTGCCAACGATACCGGCGTTGATATCGTTCGCGTTATTCATGCAATTCTTCCAGGCAAAGCCGGCGCTGGCTGAGCAGGAGAGTTCAATGTCCCTGGATGATTTTGAGGCGGCCCCCAAAGGCTGGGAGTATATCGGGGGCTGGGAGTTCCCGGGCGCCGAGGGCTCGCTCGAATGGGATCTGGCCGCCGCACACAAAGGCAAAGGTAGTCTGAGGCTCGACGCCGATTTCAGCAAGGGCGGCGCGTACGTTGGAATATGGAAGGTTCTCCCGGATTTCAAGGGCCAATACCTAAAAGAAATCAGCCTCTGGATAAAAAGCAGGGGCGTGGTCAACATAGGCGTGCGCATCCTCGACGACACCGACCAATGTCACCAGAAGAAACGCATACCGCTGGCGAAGACAGATAAGTGGCAGAAAATCGTCCTGCGCGTCCGCGATCTGGTGGGCGAAGAGTCTTGGGGCGGCGCGAATGACGCCAAGTGGCACGGGCCGGCAAAGGCGTTCGGCCTGAACATCGGCCGCGACAGCGTCGCCGCAGGCTCGAAAGGGGCACTCTGGCTCGACGACGCGAGTTGTGTTCTCTCATCGGGTCCGGGTGGAATTCCGACAGTCCTCCAATGCAGGCTGTCGCAGTCGTCCTGCCGGCCGGGTTATGGAACCTATCTCACCTATCGCTGGGATGCGGTTCCCATGGGCAGAGACCTCACTGTGTTCGTGCACTTCAGAGGTCGCGACGGACAAATGGCCTTTCAGAACGACCACGCCCCACCGGTTGCTACCGCCGTTTGGTCCGGCCGGGTTGAATACGAGAAGACAATCGTCGTGCCCACTACGACGCCCGAGGGCGAGTACGACATCATGCTTGGACTCTACGATCCGAAACACGGAGGGGGCCGTCAGTCGCTGAACGTCGGAGATGGTGTCACCGCGGGCAAGAACGACCCGACTGCATACAGAATCGGCGTACTCAAGGTCGACGCCAAGGCGCCTGTCCCCAGACTTCCGGCTCCGACCCTGAACCTCAAAGGATATCATCTGACATTCGATGAGGATTTCACCGAGCCGCTGAGCGTCTCGGCTTGGGGGCCCGGCACGCGATGGATCGCGCATACGCCTTACGCGGGCGATTTCGGGGACGCCCGATTCGCTGATCCGGAAGAAGGTTTCCCATTTACGGTGACCGACGGCATTCTGAGGATCGAGGCCAGAAAGGATGGAGAAAGATGGCGGGCCGGGTTGCTGTCTTCCGTGGATTCCAAAGGCAACGGATTTGCCCAGAAGTACGGCTATTTTGAGATGCGGGCCAAATTCCCCAAGGGCCCCGGCACATGGCCGGCCTTCTGGCTGCTTGGCGTAACGCAACTGAAGGACAAGTCCGTCACCCAGATTGAAATCGACGTGGTCGAACACTATGGAGTCCATCCCAACGCACTGTGTACCAACGTGCATCTCTGGTATCCGGACCGCAGGCACTGGGGCGATGGCAGACCTTTTCTTGTCACTGGCATGACTGACGATTTTCACAACTACGGCGTGATGGTCGACTCGGAGTTTATCACCTTCTACTACGACGGCGTGGAGCTGCGCCGCGTCAAAACGCCGCCAGAAGCAAAAGTCCCGTTGTATTTGCTCGTGGACCTGGCCTTGGGCGGAGGGTGGCCCATCGACAAGACTCCGAACCCGTCCTATATGTATGTCGATTACATCCGAGCCCATTCGAAGTGAGTGCGCTTCTCAAGCAATGACGGGACCGCCAAAAACACCTGCCTATTCTCTTGAAAAACATACATTTACCGTCCCAAGCTCCTGGCTCACCTCCGACGCCATCGATGGCCGCATAAGATCGAAGATCAGAAGTCGTCCAAGACTGCGGCGAATAAGACACCCGAGCAGAAGCACCACGGCCTTGCGCTGGGACGATGGCCCATTCACATCTTGGTGGTCATAGACCGTTTCTCTCGTGAGGTCGTGTGCGTGACTCCACTGGAAAGTCCCAATGCAGGATGGATCATGAATGCCTTGGAAGGTACCGTTGAAGAGCACGGCGCGCCAAAGCACATTATCTCTGATCAGGCCAAAGTCTTTAGAGGAAACGCCTTTGCAGAGCTACCAGATCGATGGAATGTGACGCCAGTTTTGGAGCTATAGGAAAACATGAGTCCATCGCTGTGACCGAACGAGTTTTCAAGACCCCGAAATACGAACGGCTGAAACGAGTTGCGATCATCAGTGGCGTTGACCACTTGACGCGACTCCGTACAGAATTCGAAAGCTGGTACAATGTCTGGCGCCGCGCATGGCTTTGGACGGTGTCTGGCCTGATGATGTCTATCACGAACGGAAGCCCGAGAAGCCGAAACGCGATTCGAAAACGGTCCCGTGCGACATCGAGTGCCGTCTATTCCAGCTGACGTGGATCACGAGGCATCGCCTCAATCACGCTGCGTAGTTTCGTCTCCCCTGCTGTCTGCACACAGGAAGAGCCCACTTGCACGCCAAATGCAGACTGGTGATTCTCACCTCTCGCCCAAGTAAATGTGTTTGACGCCGTTGGCTTTCTGCCCTCTGCCCCATATGCGGTCTTTCCAGAGAGCATTCGCTGGGATCTTGATAGCTGCTGGACGGTCTGACGTCCCCTTGAATAGCTCCTGGCAGTGGGCACGGGTAAACCTCAATCCTCCTGGCGCGAGCCTATCAGTGTTCGGAGTATTAACAAGTTTCTCGCCGTAACACCCCAGCTCCGGCGCAGATCGTCAATCGCAATGAAGAGAACGTTGGCGCGATCTGGAGGCGTACCGAAACCGGTGACAGCAAACTGGAAGCCGGAAAGAGCTACTTTCCAAGGCCGATTCACTCTTTCACGATCCAAGTGGTCATCCTATCCGGACAACTCCAGCAGGCTACATTCAGTCGCGTGCCAAGGTCACATCCTGCAACTGCCGTCACAAATTCAGTCACTCATGCTGATCCACAAGATCCTGTTGGCCCAGACACTGCACCGTACCGTCCGCCAAGCCGATGTACAACTGTCCGTTGGCAACGGCGAGGCCGTCCCAGACAGGGGCGGCGTTCAGTTTGTACTCCGCCAGTTTCTTGCCGTCGATCGCGGATACGGCCAACAACCGACCCCCCAGCTCGCCGTTGTAGGCAGCAACGTAATTCTTGTACGAGGGGTCATCGAATTTCATGGGCTCGCCGGCGACGAACAGGACATTGCCAGCCATGGCTATGGCTTTGCCGGTGATGGGGATCTGAAGGCGCCACATTTCTCTGCCGGTGGCTACATTCCTTCGTTTCCTCCTTCGCGCGCCCTGCCTGCTGCTTGCCGCGTCCTTTGACGTCGGATCCAAAGTGCCGGCGAAAAGGGTGTACCCGTTGCGCCGCGGGTCAAAGTAGGAGTGGTTAATCCACAACGGAAATCCCTGGACCTCGTAGTACTCTCTGCCGTTGCTCACTAAGATGTCCCCGGATGATCTGCCGATTGAAGGAGTCAGAGCCCAACAAGTCCGGTGCTGGGGCTCTCCGTCGAGGAAACCGCCGCTGGGAACGATGTGTCTCCCGGGGGCGGCATCCGCCAGGTCCAGATCAAAGGCTTTGTGGCGCAGGTAGAGGTTCGTACCGTCCGTCACGAAGATATCGTTCTTGAAGCCTTCATTCCCACCGACAGGGAATCCCGACGATTCGTCGAAGGGCCCGTAACATGAGCGGCTCTTCAACAGTTCACCGGTTCGCGGATTGAGCGCGTAGACAAAGATGCCGCCGTCCAGGTACGAACAGCGACCGGCAGCGAAGTAAAGCGTGTCGTTCAGTATCAGCACGCTGCCCGAAATCGGCCAGGCGGATTCCAGTTGTCCGAAAGCGCCGATGAGTCTGTCAGGCAGATCCTTGAAGCGCCACGCCAGCGTCCCATCCGAGGCTCTGAGGCAGTAGACCCAGCCATCGCGGGAGCCGAACAACACCATGCCTCTGTGATAGGCAGGAGGAGAGTCGACCCTGCCGTCCGCAGTGTAAGTCCATTCGATCTCACCCGTGTTGTTGTCTAAGGCGTATAGCGTGTGTGTATGGATGTCACAGGCGAACACCTTCCCAGCCGCGCTCGTGATGGCGGTTGGTGTCGCAGGGAGCTTGGTCTCCCAACACACCGATAACCCGGCGGGGATCTCGGCTTTTGTGATGCCGCTGCGGGAACCATCGCAACGATAAGCTGGCCAATCGTCGTCGGCTGCCGGGGTCGCGTCCGTTATCTTGTTGTAGGCCGGCCCTTTCTCCAACCGCACGGAACGTTTGACGGTGATGGGTTGATCGGAGGCCTGCAAGCTGGGTCGGGGCGAGGCATACGCGTTCATCCCCTGGAACATGGCCCCCATACTGCACTGACAGGAGTAGGGAGTGGAGTAGACAAGGCCGTTCGCCGGGAGAACGCCCATGCCGCAGCCGCCGCGGGTCCAGTGATGGGGGAATTCCTTGCCGGTTTGAAGTTCGAGAAAGTCAGCTCCGCCGGTCTTGCTGTTGATAAAGTATCTTTCCGTGATGTAATTGCGGTAACAACGGTCATGGCCCATGGGGCCTGTCATCTTCTGTACGATCTTCTTAGTGACGGCCCCGGTCTCCACGTCGTACTGGGTCGGGTTGTGCCCGCCGACCCACAGGGTTCCATTCACGTAGCAGATATCGCATGAGGCCTCGTAGTTACCCTGAACCGGAGCCTGCCAAAGCAGTTTGCCGTCCTTGAGCGAGTAGGCAAATACCGTGCTCTTCGCATTTGCAAAGATCTTCTTCGTGCGGCTCGACTCGACGGCAAAGACCTTGTCTTCAGTGATAACAACCGTATTCGGCGTCGTGCCCGGTGTGAGAGAGTCATGCCCCACTGCGTTGACAATAGGTTTCTCCTTGGCCCAGATTCTCTCGCCCGTTCTGGGGTGCACACAAAACAATCCGTTCGCGGCCTGATAGACTGCGTAGTTCCCTTTGATCGAGAGTGAGCCAGCGGTGTAATTGCCAATGTCACGGATTGCCCACAGTTCTCTGCCCGTCTTAGGGTCAATGGCAAGAATCGCGCTGACGGGATTCGCCTTGTCCTTGATTTCCGGCGCATAACCCTCTTTGAAACCCGCGCCGTGGAAGGGCCCCCCGGGGTCGACCCCCTCAACAAAGGGCCTGCCTTTCAGCTTCACGATGTTATAGGCGGAGGTGTTGAACCGGTCGCCGACATTCAGAAATAGAATACCCTGGTCATAGGCCACTTCCTGGGTGGGGCTCGTGTTCTCGTAAACCTTGAGGATTTCGCCGGTAGCCGCATCAACGGCGGAAGTGGGCCCTTCTAACTGCAAGGTGCAGTAGAGCGTGTCGCCCACCACGGCCATGCGCCGCTGTTGTTGAACCGGCTGGCACTTGATGTACATGGTCACCGCTTCCCAGCGCGGTATCTTGCGGGTCCAAAGCTCCTTTCCGTTAAAAGCATCACGGGCCACGATTCGAAAGGCAGCAGGCAGGAAGGGATTATCAGGCGGCGCCGTGTCTTCGATTGCGAACAGACGGCCCTTGCTGGTGACCAGACTGGCCACCGTGGGAATGCCCATGTGAGAGCGACACCAGGTAGGTCTGTCGACCCACTGGACATAGCGGGGCGGCCCCGCTACGGAGTCTTTGGCCACCGCGTTGTTGTCGGCTTTGTTCAGGTATTGGGGCCAGTCGTCAATGTCTTTGGGCCAGGGCTTTACTGTTTTCTTA
>CP070675.1:803129-811044 GCA_020352215.1 Phycisphaerales bacterium | reverse complement strand
TCCTTGGTGTAGGGCGTATAAGGCGCCGGTCCCAGCCACATGTCATAGTCAATCCAGTCAGGTTCCGGCGCCGGTTCGGTCGAGCCGCCCGAACTGCTTCCAGGAGACCAGACGTTGATAGTGTGTAACTTGCCGAGTCTGCCGTTCAAAGCCAGCTCACATGCAAAACGGAAATTCCGGTTGGACCTCTGCTGGGTCCCAAACTGAAAAACCGTTCCGTAGCGGTGGCAGGCATCGCGGAGGGCTTGATCTTCTGCTAAACTCAGGCCCATAGGTTTTTCGAGGTAGATGTCTTTGCCCGTTCTTGCGGCCTCGAGTGCCACCAGCACATGCCAGTGGTCCGTCGTGGCGATCAGGGCAACGTCAATGTCGTCGCGCTGCATCAGTTCTCGGAAGTCGACGTACGTGGCGCAATCGTCACTTTGGTAGTGCTCATTCACGAGGTCTCGGGTGCGCTGCCTCGCTTGCCGCTTGAGATCGCAAATTGCCACAACTCGCGCATCCTTCTGCGCCAGGAAATTTCGCATCACCCCGGTCCCCTGGGGCCCGACGCCGACACAGCCAACGGCAATTCTGTTGCTGGCGGCCACGCTGCCGGCGTTGCCCAGTGCAGACGGGCTTACCACGTACGGAAAGCCGACTGCCCCCACAGCTAAAGTTGTTGTCTTTTTCAAGAATCTCCTGCGGGTTATACCTCTGTCCCTCTCCATAATTCGAACTCCTTCAGTCCACATGTTTCATGTGTCTTATCAACTACGGAACCAAAGAACGACAAACAGACTGTACCCAAACCATCGGACTCCGTCAAACCAAAACACGGACTGGCGCCTAATTCTGCTACTATCTGACCATGCCTCTTTCGGCACACAGCGCCAAAGCAGTCCAGCCAGCTTCTCACCTGCGACAAATATCCGCGCACAAGACTGGACGATGGTTTGCCCTGGTTCGGGTAGTGGCAGCCAGAGAGTCTGATCGCTCGCAGGTAAATCCGACGGAATTACACCGCGCTGTTCTCTCGGCTTCAGGCTGAGTTCCCTTGTAGGTAACAGGCGGGTCACGATCCCGGCACCTCCGGGCGAGTCTTGAGACTTAGTGGCTTTTCCTCTTGCAGCACCGCACTTGCCTTCAGCCTGCAAAGTATTTCGCTCTATCGAGAAGATTCCCTCGGCCACGGGGCTATTTGACGTTGCTCGATGCGCAAAAGGTGACGGGCATCCACTTCGAAGCCGAGCCAGGTGGGGATGAATACACTGACTCGGAGCAAAATCCAGACCCCGCCAGCCGTTCCAGTGAGACGCTGAGCAAGGTGTCTTCCATCGGGACTATCCTGCCGGGTTGCCCTGAATTTCGGGCAAAGACTGATAAAATGTGCTGTAGGGCATTTGGAAATGGGTTTTTCTATAGTTTTTATCCTTGACAACTTCAAAACTCGTCGTTAACTTGGGCCGGAAAGGCAATATGGATATGCCTTTTTCAAAGGGATTTGGCTAAAAAAGGGAAGGGACGGAGATGAAGGATCTATTCACCACCGGCGAAGCCGCCGAAGTCTGCAGAGTCAGTCAACAAACAATAATTCGGTGTTTCGATTCCGGTCGGCTGGAGGGCTTCCGCGTTCCCGGCTCAAGATTCCGGAGGATACCGCGCCAAAACCTGATCAAGTTTATGCGCGAAAACAACATCCCCGTTGACAATCTTGAGTCTGGCAGGAAGAAGGTCCTCATAGTCGATGACGATGCCGAAATAGTGGAACTTATGTCCGACATCCTGAGCCGGGATGGCAGGTTCGAGATCAGGACCGCTTCCAGTGGATATGAGGCAGGCATGGCTACCCAACAGTTCAGGCCCGATCTGATACTACTGGATTATATGCTCCCGGATGTGAACGGCAACGTCGTCTGCCAAACCATAAGAGGGAACCCCGAGTTCCAGAACATCAGGATCATCATCGTCAGCGGTGTCATGAAGCAGGATGAGATCGATCAGCTGTTGAGATCAGGGGCCGAGGATTTCATAAGAAAGCCGTTCGATATCGCTGAGCTCACCGGCAAGATCACTGCCGTGCTACAGATGAAACAAGAAGCAGCCAGTTCATAGGATTACTCTATGGCCGAAAGAATTGCCGGTGCTACGGTGGCCTCTCGAGTCGAGCTCGCCGTTAGCCAGCTCGATTCTATCTCGACTTTGCCCTGCGTTGCGGTTCAACTCTTTCCGAAGCTGGTGCAAGCACAGTTCTCCCCCTCGGTGTTGTCAGATATTGTCGAGTCAGAACCCGCACTTGCGGCCAAGGTTCTTTCTCTTGGGCGCCAGCAGGGCATGAGTCTTCCTGATGAGAGATTCTCCGTTCGCAGAGTACTCGACAAGCTGCCCGCATACGTAGCTCGTGATGCCATTCTGTCGATTAAGGTCTCCAGGGCTTCGGGGCCCGAAGACGATCCTGAGTGCGGGACGATCTTTGGAAAGAGGGAGCTAATAGTCCACAGCCTTGCAGTTGCCTGCTGCGCCAAGGAGATCGCCGAGATCATCTCTGCGCAGGCTGACCCTCAATTGGCGTACTGTGCCGGCCTCTTGCACGACCTCGGGAAACTTGCGCTTCAAGAAGTGATGCCAAAGAGTTTTAGTCGCATTGTGGAAGAAGCAAGATCCTCGGGGGCAGGCTCCTATGCTATTGAACAGGAGAACCTTGCCACCGATCATACAATCCTGGGCAAGAGTCTGGCTCAGCGATGGCACCTTCCCGAAGCTGTCGTGCTTGCAATTTGGCTGCATCACAGCGACACCGAGGCAATTTGCCAAAGCGTTCGAGGGACACGGATAGCCCAGATAGTGCAGCTTGCGGACTCTTTGGCCCGGCAATCCGACATCGGTAAGTCAGGCAGCTACGATTCATATGGCTCACCGGAGACTATGGCGCAGTCCCTTGGAATCGGGGCGGCTCAACTTCAACAAATTCGCCGAAGACTGCCCGAGACGGTCGGACACAAATCCAAGGCTCTTGGCCTGGATATGCCAAATGAGGTGGACCGCTATTGTGACGCCGCGCACACGGCAGCGGTGCAGCTTGCCCGCAAGCAGACGGCTGAATCCATCGAGAATCGCCAGTTGCAGGCGGCCTCGAATCATCTGGACTTCGCGATGGACTTTTTGCTCAGCATAGATTCCGGATCGACGGCGCTTAGCATCGCGGAGAGTTTTGCCACTCGCTGGCAGAGATTCTACCAAACGGGTTCCGTCTGTCTGTATCTGGTTCCACCCGGCAGCGGACAATCCCTCGAAGCCGTTGTTGTGGCGAACCTTGGGCAGAGCAAAACGGTTCTAATTGATGTCCCTGAGGATTCGGCGCCAATACCAAGAAAGATGTCAGGCAACTTCGCAGTTTTGAAGGCACACGACTACGTCGATTGGTTGTTTGAGCAATTAGACACCGATTTCGATCACGATCGGACAAGGCTGGTGCCGGTGCTCTGTGGCGGAAAAGCGCTCGGCGCAATCGTCTTTGAGCTCAATTATCCAGTCGAGCCCGCGCTGTTCGATGAGAAATTCCGGGCGGCTACTTCCATCGTAGCGGCTGTTTTGGACTTAGCCTTCGCGCGGCAAAGACAGGCACATTTTGCTGAGCGGTTTGCAGGGCTCATTTCCAGGCCCGATCAGGCAAGCGAGGCCCGCTTGACGGATGATTCAGTAGGTGCCCTGGCTGAGATGGCGGCGGGTGTGGCGCATGAACTGAATAATCCGCTGTCGGTAATTTCCGGGCGAGCGCAGTTGCTTGCCGAGGCTGAGACGGACCAGGCCAAGCAGCAGTCTCTGAGGCAGATTCAGGAAAATGCCAGCGAGGCCTCCAGTGTCATAGGGGACCTGATAGGCTTTGCCGAGCCGCCGGCGCCGAGAGCGGGGCGAATGGACGTCAGGCAGATGCTTGATGAAGCTGTACAACTGGCTCACCAGAAGGCAAATGTCGAACAGTTGAATGTCGAGATTGAAATCGCCGAAGACATCCGAGATGTATACATAGACTCGGCACAGGTTGCATCTGCTCTTGCCAATGTTATCTGCAATGCAGTTGAGTCCTATCCTGATGCGATGGGTCCCGTGCACATCGCTGCTACTCATGGCAGAGCAGGTGAAATTGTGACGCTTCAAATCAGTGACCGCGGCTGCGGCATGGACGGAGAGACCTTAAAGAAGGCAATGCAACCATTCTTCTCGGCCAAGCCGGCCGGTCGAAAACGAGGAACGGGTCTTGCATATGCTGTAAGGCTGATTCAATCAAACAAAGGCTCTCTGAGTATATCGAGTGAAAAGGGCAGCGGAACCACCGTGCGCATCTCGCTTCCATGCAAATAGTCAATGAGTCAGCCCAAGTCCGCCGGTCCATGTGTTGTATGACTCCGACACGACTGCGAAGTCGATCAACGAGGAATCGCGAGGCCCCGGCGAACTTGGGCTAAGCTTTTTAGTTCACTATCCTTTACTATCCCTTGACCTTGACCTTTACGGCCTTTGCGGTCTCGGCCTTTGGCAGCGTTATAGACAAGACACCATCCTTGTATTCGGCGTCAATCTTGTGTTGGTCGACCTCGGTGGGCAAAGTTAGCTCACGCCTGAAGCTGCCGTGGCAGCTCTCAACGTGGTAGTAGCCTTTCTCCTTCTTCTCTTCAGAGCGTTTCTTCTCTCCAGAGATCGTCAGCGTGTTGCCGTACACTGAGACGTCTATGTCCTCGGCCTTGCAGCCGGGGACCTCGGCCCTCACCACTACTGCGTTTTCTTCCTCGGCAACGTCGATTGCAGGCCATGCCTTGTATCCAAAGAACGGCCTGTCCAACCCCCTGAAGAAGCTGTCAAACAACTCATCCACCTCATTGTGGAGTCCCGCCAAGTCGCCTCTGTTTCTTCTGCGATACGGTACCAGTGCCATTGTAACACCTCCATTCTTCGACTCTCAGTCGAGGTTCTCAATTTACTACTGTCTTTCTTCAATTCCACTAACACGTTCAGCAAACTGCGTGCCAGACTCTTTGCCGTTGATAGACGTTGAGAATCAACGCTGATTTGCCAGCGATGGCCCAGCCGGGGCCACCCCGTCTGTCAATTTGGCACCGCTTTCTGCCAACGGCGTCATGTTACGCAGGCATTGCCGGAAAATGATGCCTCAGACGCGATATCGTGATTGTGGTTGCTGGCCGAATGCTGTAAACTAACCGCCATCTAAATGTGGTCCGAAAAAGCATGGAGGTGAAATGGAATGGCCCAAAACGAAAGGAATCTCAGCCTGGAGGCCGCCCCCGAGCAAATTCACGAGCCCCTCCGGCTCTTGGCTGAGAAAGTCATTATAGGTCTTGGCGAGAACCTGCAGAGCATCACGGTCGTCGGCAGCAGCCTGACCGAAGATTTCAAAGCAGGCCAGAGTGATGTTAACACTGTTCTGGTTCTGGGCAAGCAAACCGTTGCCGTGCTCAATACAGTTGCGGGTCTCGCCAAGTCAATGAGCAAGAAGAAGATTTCGCCTCCTCTATTGATGACACCGTCTTATATAGAACGCTCTCTGGACGTATTCGGCGTCGAGTTTCTGGATTTTCAGCTAACGCACCAGACGGTCCTCGGCGACGATCCGTTTGCTGCGCTGAGCTTCAACAAAGGAGACGTCAGGCTTCAGTGTGAGCGCGAGCTCAAGGCCACACTCATCCGCTTGAGGCAAGGCTACATTGCGGCGGCGGCCAACAAGAAACTCGTCCGGGACGTCCTGATCTCAACGGCAAAAGGTCTGGCGCCTTTAGTGCGAGCCATGCTGTGGCTGAAAGACAAAGACCGGCCAAGGCGAGCCGAATCCACCTTCAACAAAGCTGCCGATGAGCTGTCTATCAACATGGGTCCCGTGGCCTCTGCAGGGAAATGGCGGCACGAGAAAGTGCATCTGAGTGAAGCCGAAATGGAAAATGCCTTCGAATCAGTCTACTCGGCAGTTGAGGAACTGGCCCGTATTGTTGACGCTCTCGAGGTCTGATTATGCGACGACCCCGTCTATCCATGATGACAATCCTACTTGCGACGTCGGTCATGTTCGCGGCGGCTGATGCCCAAGTGAGTTTGCCGATGCCCCGCCACTATGTCGAAGATCACGCCAATGTCATTGACGCTTCTGTTGAGCGATCGCTGAATGGAATATTGCAGGAGCTGGAGCAGAAGACCGGCGCTCAATATATCGTTCTGACTGTCCAAACAACGGGTGGCGTCCCCATCGAGAAATTTTCCATCGAGTTGGCCGAAAAGTGGAAGCTCGGCCGGAAAGGCAAAGACAACGGCATGCTCTTTGTTCTGGCGGCCAAGGACAGGAAGTATCGCTTTGAGGTAGGCTACGGTCTGGAAGGGTACGTGACCGACGCATACTGCGGCAGAATCGGCAGAGAAGTCATGGTCCCGTACTTGAAACAAGGTGACTATAGCCAGGGCATATACCAAGCCAACCTGCGAATCATCCAGAAGATCGCAGCCGCATCCGGCGTCGCTTTGACAGGTATGCCCACGATCGCCCAACAGCGAGTTGATCGCAGGCCCGTTGTGGATCGGCGCAGAAGGGGACTGCCCTGCTGTGGTGCGCTGCCGCTATTGATTATTATGATCGTGTTGTTTGGCGGCGTAGGTCGGGGAATGGGCTGGTGGTTCTTCCTGCCGTTTCTCTTTGGTGGATTTGGTGGCCACGGTGGTTATGGCAGGAGCGGCTCATACGGCGGTGGCAGCTTCGGCGGTGGGTTCGGTGGATTTGGCGGAGGCATGGGTGGCGGATTCGGCGGAGGCGGAGCAGGTGGAAGCTGGTAGATAGAAGGCAAGAATCGAAGCTGAAAAGGAACAGAGGAATGAAGAATTTTGGCAAAATGTGGGTCGTCTTGGTCGTGATTCTGGTCGTTATACTACTGTTCGGCCTCGGCATATTCAGATGGTATATTGGCAACTACAATAGACCCGTTGCCCTTGAGGAAATCACAAGGGACGCCTGGTCAAACGTGGACACCACACTCCAGCGCCGCCTCGATCTAATCCCAAACCTTGTGCAGACGGTGAAGGGGTACGCCGAACATGAGAAAGAGCTGTTCGAGAACATAGCCAAGTCCAGAGAAAAGTACTTCCAGGCAAACAGCGTCGCAGGCAAGATTCAGGCCTCCAACGAACTGACCGGGTTTTTGTCCCGGCTCTTGGTCCTGCAGGAAAGGTATCCAGATCTCAAGGCCAATCAGAACTTCCTGAGTTTGCAGGACCAGCTTGAGGGAACCGAGAACCGCATAAACGTTGCCCGCACAAGGTACAACGAAGCAGTCAGGCAATTGAACACCTATGCCCGCTCATTCTTCGGCTCATACTTCTGCCGCAAAAGGGGTGTCGAGCAGGCCGAGTACTTCGAGGCCAGCGAGCAGGCGAAGACCGAGGTGCCGAAGGTCGAGTTCTAACGACGTGTTCCGTACCCGGGAGAACGATGAAGGACGAAAGCGGGAAAACACCCAGCGAGAGTGCGGTCGAGACCAGGTATCTGCTGATGCCCGACCAGGCCAATCCCCAGGGCACGGCCTTTGGCGGCGTGATTATGGCCTGGATCGACATGGTAGCGGCGATGGCAGCTCAAAGGCACTGCGGCAGAGAAGTTGTTACCGCAGGAATTGATTCACTCGCCTTCAAGAAGCCAATCCGCATCGGCGACCACGTTGTCCTCAAGGCCTCGGTCAATTATGTCAGCCGATCTTCAATGGAAGTGGGCGTTCAGGTCACCAGAGAGGATCCCTGCAACGGCGAGGCGGCAATCGCGACGACCGCACACTTGACGTTCGTCGCACTGGATGAAAACAGGCGGCCCACCCCCGCCCCGCCGATATTGCCGCAGACCTCACAAGAGAAACGGCGCTATGAAAACGCCAAGCTCCGAGTCAAAACC
>CP070675.1:794925-803029 GCA_020352215.1 Phycisphaerales bacterium | reverse complement strand
GGCCTGGCCATATCTTCGACACTGCGTATACCCTTGGGGTTGCCCGCAGGCACGAGAATTGCCGACGCCCGCTGGGCGATGGTGCGACGTTTTCCCCTCTGCACGATCCCCCTTACCTCGCCATCGTCGAGTAAATACTCGGCCCCCCCTATCGCAAGGTCGTGAATGCCGGCGTCGGATATCTCCAGCAGAAAGTCGTCACCACCAGTCTCCCCGGCAGCTTCCTCTGCTACCGGCTCAGCGCAGTGCCGACTGCACACGCTGATCTGCACGTGTATACCGGTCTGCTCTTCAAACAGCTTAGCAGCATTCTCCAAAGGTGTGGCACATGCCCGCGCGCTGAAAACGCGCACGGACCCGTTACTGTGTTCATGGTTCATTATTTGTACCTCTACGCTCAACCGTGTTACTGTTCGTCTGACTCGTGAGACGTTCGACGGAATCCTTGCCCTTTGTTGCCGGGGGGGCATTGAACATCTTTATCGCGACTATTACCAAGAATAACGCGAAGATCCGCCGCACCACGCTCGTGGGTAGCCTGCCGGCCAATTCGGCCCCCACCACTGCCCCAACTAAAGCGCCTACCACGATCAGGACAACAATCCTACCATTCATATATATGTCCGGGTTCTGCCAGTACCGGACCGCGCCGACAAATGCCATCGGCACCATCACTGCCAACGCCACGCCCTGAGCGGACTTCTGCTCGATACCGCAAACCAGGACCAGGGTGGGTATGATGACCGTTCCACTACCAAGCCCCAGCGTGCCACTGACAATGCCCGCGGCGAGACCCAAAAGGATGTATCCCCACCACTCGTTAGCCAATTGACCTATCACGGCAAATCTCCAAAATGACGTCACTGATACCCGGCCCCATAACAACCGTGCCATTATAGAAGGACTACCGCAATTCAGAAAGGGAATATTCTCCGTTGTTCGCACTGCTGCGCCTGCGGGCGCCAGTCTGCGGGTGTTCGCAGAGCTTCAAGACCAAGGAGCCCGGCTGGAGCTATCAAGATAACGGGTGCCGCAACGGCCGAGATGCTCCCCCCGTGCAAGGGCATGACACGTTCATATTGGCACTGCGCCGGCGAAGAACACCTGCTGTTTCCTGGCGAGGATTCTGCAGGCAAGAGAGCGAGACTCACTCTTCCCACTACTGGGAATATAGGCAAAGTTCTTTCTCAGTTCTCAGACGGTCTGCTGCTGCAACATGCCGTATTCAACAGCACTGTTCTTTTCTGTCAGAAGATAAGTGCAGGCATAGTAACCACTTACGAGTTGTTGTACCGGCGCAAAATCGAAATTCTTTTCACCGTGGCATCTCTTTTGCTACCATAGTAAAGGACGCGGGGTCTGTATCTCCGCGCAGCCGACACGGCCGGACAAATTGACAATTGCACAATGATTCAGAGGAGAACCAGATGTCAACAGAGAAGTCTTTGAGCAAATGGACGCGATGGCTCGCAATAACCGTTTTCCTTCTCGCGTGGGGAGCTGTGGCGGCAGCTGACGAAGTCTGCCCCGTAGAGATTCCCTTCGACACGCTCTGGGCCGGCTCCGGGCACGCCGATGCCGAGGCTGAGGCCTTTAGGCATTGGGACGAGGACGATCCACCGGAGATCAGCACTCGGTGCGCCAAGTGTCACAGTACCCCCGGTTACCTGGATTTCTTGGGTGCGGACGGCACTGCGGCCGGCACGGTGGAAAACGCGGCACCTATCGGCACAACAGTCGAATGCGTTGCCTGTCACAACGAGGCAACGGCCGCCATGGACAGCGTGATCTTCCCTTCGGGCATTGAGATTTCCGGCCTCGGCGCAGAAGCCCGTTGCATGCAGTGCCATCAGGGCCGCGCCTCCGGCGTCAGCGTTGACGATAAGATCGCTGATGCAAACCTTCCCGACGACGACACCGCGGGTCTTAGCTTCACGAATGTCCACTACTATGCGGCCGGCGCCACCCTGATGGGAGGCGAGGCCCTGGGTGGATACCAGTACGCGGGTAAAACCTATGATGTCAAGTTCGCCCACGTCGATGGCATTGACACCTGTGTCGATTGCCATAGCTCCCACAGTCTGCAAGTCAAAGTTGGTCTCTGTAGCGACTGCCATGGCGAGGTAACTGGCCACGAAGACTTGCACGGCATCCGGTTCGAGGGCTCTACTGTGGACTACGACGGAGACAGTGATGTGGCCGAGGGCATCCATGGTGAGATCGAGGGCCTGCTCGATATTCTTTATATGGCGATGCAGGCCAATGCGAAAAGCATCGGTGCTGCCATAGGGTACGAATCGCACTCGTATCCGTATTTCTTCAATGACACCAATGGCGACGGTGTTATCGATGAGTCAGAGGCCGATAGGGCCAACGGCTACAGCTTTACCGCGCGTTTGCTCAGGGCCGCCTACAATTATCAGTTCGTCCTTAAGGACCCAGGCGGATTCGCTCACAACGGTAAGTACATCATCCAGCTTCTCTACGATTCGATCGAGGATCTGGACCCTGCCCTTGTAGCGGGCCTGCATAGAGACGACGCCGGCCACTTTGCCGGGTCCAAAGAGGCGTTCAGACACTGGGATGAGGACGGCGAAGTTTCCGGTCGCTGCAGCAAGTGCCACTCGGCAACGGGCCTGCCTTTCTACCTCAAGGAAGGCGTGACCGCTTCACAGCCGGTGTCCAACGGGCTACTGTGCACCACATGTCACAGTTCGCTGGACGACTTTAGCCGGTATGCCGTGGACGAGGTCGAGTTCCCCAGCGGTTCGGTGGTTAGCTTTGGCGAGGGGGAAGACTCCAATATATGTATCAACTGTCACCAGGGACGTGAGTCCACAGTGAGCGTCAATGCCACTATTGCGGGCCGCGACCTCGACACTCCGTCGTCAAGTGTGAGATTCCGCAACATCCACTACTTTGCAGCGGGCGCGACGCTCTTCGGCTCGGAAGCCAAGGGCGCATACGAGTACACGGGCAAGTCCTACAACGGCCGGTTCGAGCACGTGGGAAGCTACGATACCTGCGCCGAGTGCCACGGCGCTCATGACCTCGAGCTGAATATGCACGCCTGCGCCAGTTGCCACAAGCGTATAGCAGGACCCCACGACATCCGGATGAGTGCGACGGACTTTGACGGCGACGGCGACACGTCGGAAGGCATTGCCGGTGAAGTAGACACCATGCGTGACGCTCTGTATGCGGCGATGCAGGACTATGCCGCGACGGTAGCCGGCTTGCCAATCCTCTACGACGCCCATAGTTACCCTTACTTCTTTATTGACACCAATGGCAACGGCCAGTCCGACGAAGGCGAAGCCACGCGTAGCAACAGCTACAATGCCTTCACACCGCGATTGCTTCAGGCCGCTTATAACTACCAGTACGTAATGAAGGACCCAGGTGCTTTTGCCCATAACGGCAAATACATGATCCAGGTGCTCTATGACGGCCTGGCAAGCCTCGGTACCCAGGTGACGGTAGATATGGCCGGTATGGTTCGCCCGGATGCTGAGGGCGCATCTGAGGTCTGCGGGGACGCGACGCATCCCTACCCGACGGGCGATCTGAATCAGGACTGCCGCGTCGATTCGGCTGACCTTGCCATTTTCTGTACCGGCTGGCTCGAGGACAACAGTCCTCTGTGACCTTAGCGGGTACCGCGTAGATCAGCATAGGGGCCGGCGGTTCTGGAAACCGTCGGCCTCTTTCTATTGAAGCGGTCATGTTGGTTGCGCATAGCCGGTCCAAAGCTCGCAGCCTCTGTTGTCGGGCATCCATCTCGCTGCCCTGTACCCACACGGTGGAAATGCGCAGGCACGCGAGCTATCCCGGATATCGGCGGACCGTGGAGCAGCCCTATCTCCCACAGCAATGCGCAAAAGCCGTTGGACTGACAACCCAGCGTATGATCTGTAATTGAGGCCTCGCAACGAGCCTATAGAGAAGAACGCTGCCGGCACTGCATCGGCAGAAGGGTCTCTCCTTGCGGGCACACGCCAATCCACTGACGCGACTTTCGGGCGAGAGGGATCGGACAACTGCTGTCACAACGTATGGCGAGTTCCAAGGAAAGAGGCCCACCGGCCCTTGGGGGTTTGACGGAGGGCGGGGGAGAGTACCGTCCGGCAACCGGTGAGCCCAATAATGACATGGCAGTGAAGTCCCCGCAATTGACAGACACTGCGTTAGTCTTGATCCGATGCGACAGAAATGCCGCCACCGCAGTCGCAAAGGCCGAGGGAGGGCAGGTAAAGCACTCGGCCCTCCCTGCGAGCATCGTCCTCGCGTGGCAGCAACCACAGGTTGAGACTGCCACACTTGTCTGCAAACTCGACTTCCGTCGTCGGCTCCTATTGCGGCTAAGCTGTCCTCGATTCTGATGGCTGTCTACAGCAGCCGTTAGCAATCGGGCTTGACGCTGATAATGGCAGTACCGACGCGCAGCTTCTTTTGAGGCATGGCATGGACAATCGCCACCTTTTCGCCATAGACGCAGACCTCGCGCTCGGCTACCGTATCACTCAGCGTTGCTGGCACTTTTTCTTCGTTGATAGAGCACGAATAGTCACCGGGTATTGCGCCGTTGCTCTCGAATCTGCAACTGAGCACTGCATCAAAATTGCACTTGATCCTGATAGTGACGCATCCGCTATACTGCCTCCATGCGTCTTGCTGCATGATGATTCTCAAGCTGTCCTGGTCCAGGATCTCGATGTACATCCCGATCTTCATATAGACCGGAATCTCGGCCAAGTCTACGCAATCCCAGATCCAGTGTCCGGGCCACTTATACATCTTGACATGCCCTGCTTGAACTGAGGCTCCCAGAATTGCTACCAGTGCGACCGCCACCAAACTCTTCTTCAACATTTCCCACCATCCTTCCTTGATTCTTGCCCCGTCGAGGTCGATTGTGACCCGCGGAGCGACTCCATTCCTTCGGTCAAGCGCAAAGACCCGATCCGAACGCTACAGCACACAAACAAGATACTCTGACGAACGATCTATCTTGAACTGCCGCTGCGAGGCTGCCCCGGTGGGTCATTTCCCGGCCAGCACCTCGCGCGAGCGAGTCTGCAAACGCCAGATTGTTCGGAGGGAAAGGTTCAAGGGGAGTAAAGGATATCCCTTTCCATCACATCTCCATAACGTGGCAGCTAATTTATACGGCGGACGAAAACTTGTCAACAAAAAAATAAAAAAAAGTCACAGAGAACACCAGGTAGCAGAAGGGTCGAAGCCGCCGGAGTCCGGCCGGTCCAGCACCCCTTCAGAGACTGCTTGTTGCGACCATATCCTCAAACGCCTTCCTTGGGGGAGATGCCCCTCCAAAAGGTGGATACGGGACATTCCACAAACCAGAACCCAAATACGCGATCCCATCCTATCCAGGGTTTCATTTCTCGCCACGCATGCGACGGTGCCATCCCGGCCCGCGATTCGGAGCAGTACCCGATGACTGGCTCCTCAACAGCCGTGTGACAAGGTCAAAGGTCATCTTCGGGGCAGTGAAGGAATCAAGAGCAGGCCGCTCCGATGTGGCCAGCCCTTTGTCGCTCGCGTTGGGTATTGGCCGCTTTTCTCTTGATTTTGCCCTGGCAAGGTGGTAAGTTGGATGGCGTGTGGATCGAACGTGCAGGCTTACCGAGGAGTGGTCGCCATGTTCTTATTCGTTCCGACCTTTTCTGTTGGGGAGACCATACGCGGTCAGTTGCGCAAACCAAGCGCGCAGTCAGAAGGCTGTGTGTGGCAGCTACCGCCGTCGAAGTCACCGGAGCCGCGTACCTTTGCCATCGGAGTAACATCTTCTTGGAGGATTTCACAATGATACGGCCGAAACCAAAACTTAACTGGGTGCCTACAGTAATTGCGGCGTTGATTCTGACAAGCGTTCCACTGGAGGCAGCGGAAGATAGCTTCTGCGCGGCGATCGGATCCGTCAACGAGCTACTTGACGGTAGCGGCAGCGGTTACGAAGGCGGTCGATGGCGTCTGAGTTCTGACGCCGGCTGGTGGAACCAGTGGTTTGTCAGTGCACCGTTCGACCCCGGGCGCAAGAGAGTGATGGAGCTGCGTCTGTTGGCCCAGCCTCTGCAGCCGGAGCTGCCCTGCCGTTTGAGAATTGCCTACCGCTGGTCGACGCATCAGTGGTGGTCTGTCGGGAAAGACAGACCGCCGCTGCCGGAAGATGGAGGGGAATGGCTGTACGTTAAGAAGCATGAATTCTTTGAGGCTCGGCTTGCCGCTGTCGACAAACCCATCCGTATCGAGCACCATTATGAGATCCAGGATTACAATCCGGAATGGGTATCCGTGGAGCTGCAGGGCGAGAACGTGGCAATCACAGACGGCACAATTAAGCACTGGTCCGTCTCCAAGGACCGCACCCCTTATTCAGTTATTCAGCAGCAAGATACCGAGGCCTGCTGCTTCGAGGATGGCAGTTGTGCGGACCTGTCGCTCGAAGAGTGCAAGGCCAAAAGAGGAGTTTCGCAGGGCGTGGGTACCAAATGTCTCGGAGATCGCGACGAAGACGGCATCGATGATGCCTGCGAGGAGCAGCCAGAAACCGAGGCCTGCTGTTTCGAGGATGGCAGTTGTGCGGACCTGTCGCTCGACGAGTGCAACGAGAAGGGAGGGACTTCGCAGGGCCCGGGCACTGAATGTCTCGGAGATCGCGACCAAGATGGCATCGATGATGCCTGCGAGGAGGAACCGGCCGAGTGTGCGCCGAGTCCGGACCGGCAGAGCTGTATGGATGTTGCCTGCCCCCGCCCAACCAACATCTGCGTGCCGACGAAAATTCGCGTGGATTACAGACAGAAGCCGGCCATATACGCGGTCTTGTCGTGCGAGTGCCTGAGTCCGAATCAGTGTCAGGTTGGCATTGATCCACCGGACTCTGTGTACTGCGTTGGGGGCTGTCCAAGCGGCCAGAAGTGTGAGTTGTGGGCGACAGACAACGGTGACGGAACGGTTGATTACGAGTGCCGCTGTATCGACGAGCCGGAGCCGACAGAGGCTTGCTGCTTCGAGGATGGCAGTTGTGCGGACCTGTCGCTCGAAAACTGCAATGAGAGAGGAGGGATTTCGCAGGGCCCGGGCACCGAATGTCTCGGAGATCTCGACCAAGACGGCGCAGATGATGCATGTGAGGAACCATCGCCGGATGAGGCGGCCTGCTGCCTGCCGGATGGCAGTTGTACACATCTGACGCCCACTGCATGCGTTCTTCGTGGTGGCAACCCACAGGGACCGGGGGCACGGTGCGAGAACGTAGATTGCCCACAACCGGTGCAGGCGTGCTGCCTGCCGGACGGCACGTGCGTCGATGAGACAAAAGACGATTGTCTCGCCAAGGGTGGTACGCCTCAGGGTATCGGCACTGATTGCGCGACAGCGGATTGCCCAGGGCCGGCCGAATGCGATTGGGATCCGGGTGACCCACACAAGATGCACTGGCCACAAGAGCCAGATTTTACCCCAAGCGGGCTGACTTACCCGTTTGACAGCGGGCAGAGTCTCGCAGATGACTTCCTGTGTACGGCGACCGGCCCCATAAGAGACATCCATATCTGGGGCGGATTTTTGTACGATGTGCTACCGTTTGATGGACCGGGCGGCGTGACTTTTGAGTTGGCCATCTACTCCAACGCCCCTGCCGACTCGGATACAGCCTATAGCAGACCAAGATGGTTGCTGTGGTCGCGAAGCTTCGGCCCTGGCCAGTACACGGTTCGCGAGGTCTACGATGGTCCACAGACTTTCTTGCAGAACCACCTCTACGTTGAGCCCATACTGGATGGGCACTACAAGACCTACCAGTATAATTTCTGCATCGAAGACGAGCCCTTCACACAAGAGGAAGGGACCATCTACTGGCTGGAGGTCAAGACCTTAGACAGGGGAGGCGGAGGAACGCTCGGATGGAAGACGACGAGCCCTGATCTGGGCTGGGAAGACGCCGCGGTGCTGCAGATAGGTGGACGCTGGCACCCAAGAGGCCCTGAGTACATGTCGGAACCACTCAACTTTGCCTTTGTGATTACCGGCGTGGAAGGGTCGCCGCCGCCGCCGCAGGCGTGCTGCCTGCCGGATGGCA
>CP070675.1:786542-794825 GCA_020352215.1 Phycisphaerales bacterium | reverse complement strand
CGGCTGGATGTCGCCAAGAATCCGGATGGCCCTATCGAGCTCTACGATCTTAAGGCCGACATAGGCGAGCAACACAACGTTGCCGAGACGCATCCGGAGGTTGTAGCGAAGATGGCCGAGTACATGAAGAAGGCTCGCACGCCTTCGGAAAACTGGCCCCTTCCGGGAGAATAACGGCTTGGGACGGTGCATGACGAGTAGGGGGTAAAGAGCATGACGGGAGAAGTTGTGCGCGACCATAGGTTAGCCCAGATAGAGACGGGGGCAGACCTTGCGCTTAGTCGGCGCGATTTGCTTAGAGGTATGGGCCTCGGTGCTGCCGCTTTTGCCCTGCCGGGCTGTGTGGCGAGTGACCGTGAATTGTTTGCAAGTGACTCGCCGGACAACAAAACCAATTTTGTCTTCATCTATATCGATGATATGGGGTGGAAAGACCTAGGTTTCATGGGGAGTCGCTATTACGAGACGCCGCATATAGACAGGCTGGCTCGTGACGGAGTCGTCTTTACCAATGCGTACGCAAACGCTCCGAATTGCGCCCCAAGTCGGGCCTGTCTCATGTCCGGCCAGTACACACCGAGGCACGGCGTATACACGGTGGGCACGCCGGAGCGAGGCAAGGCCAGGCTTCGCAAGCTGATTCCGACGCCGAACAAGACGACTCTCGATACAGACATAGTGACTATCCCGGAGGCGCTCAGGTCGGCCGGCTATACCTCGGCATGTATAGGCAAGTGGCACTTGGGAACTGAGGCCCCGTATCGCCCCGAAGACCAGGGCTTCGACGTTGTGGTGGGCCGCGCCCGACGCAGCCATTTTACCGACGACCGCGAATATCTTACGGACGTCCTGACAGACGAGGCGGTCAAATTCATCGGGGCAAACAGGGCCGGGCCGTTCTTCCTCTACTTGTCCCATTTCGCGGTGCACACACCGATTCAGGCCAAGCCGGAAATCATCGAGAAGTACAAGGCAAAGGCGCCGGCTGATGGACACAATAACCCTGCCTACGCCGCGATGATAGAGAGCGTCGATCAGAGCGTCGGACGGGTCTTGGGCAAGCTCGATGAGTCGGGGATTGCCGAGAACACTGTGGTGTTCTTCTTCTCCGACAACGGCGGGTATGCCAATGCCACTTCGGTGGAACCGTTGCGCGGCTCGAAGGGCATGTTGTATGAGGGCGGCATACGCGTGCCGTTGATCGTCTGCTGGCCGGGCAAGGTCACGGCGGGCCGCTCGTGTGACGTACCTGTAATCGGCGTCGATTTCTATCCGACAATCCTGGAGATGGCGGGGGTCGCCAAGCCTGCGGGCCAGACCTTAGATGGCGAGAGCATTGTTCCGCTTCTTATGGGCAAAGGTCGGCTGAGTCGCAAGGCTATCTACTGGCATTTTCCCGCCTATCTGGAACCTTACAACGAGCGGCAACGGCCCTGGCGTGCCACGCCGGCCAGTGCCATCCGGCAGGGCGACTGGAAACTGATCGAATTCTTCGAAGACGGCAGGCTGGAACTCTACAACGTAGCAGACGACATCTCGGAGACTGACAACCTCGCCGCGAAAATGCCCGACAAGACCGGAGAGCTTCACGGGGCCCTCATCAATTGGCGCAAGAGCGTTGGGGCCCCCGTCCCGACCGAGAGGAATCCGAAGTTTGTCGGCAAGTGACAACAAACAATTCTCCAGCATAAAGGTTGTAGGATTATGTGAGTCGTGGGTCTTCTGATCGACTCGTTCATCAGTCCTTGAAGTTCTGCATCTGTTTCGGCCAGTCTTCGGGACCGCTTGGGCAGAGATCAAAAGGGCTGCAAGCGTCAGAACTCACAGCCCTTTTTGTGTGTCAAGTTAATCTGAATCTTAGAGTGTTCTACGTCTTCGCAGCCAGCCGACAAGGCTCACGCCGATGCCGCCGAGGATGACGGCGCCGGGAGCTGGTATCACCTCACCATCGGTAGTCCAGGTCAGACCGTCGAGATCTGCGATGCCGGTGGTCCCGATATAAGTGCCGCCGGCCGTGGCAGGATCAATCCTATACAAGGCGCCGCCGGCCAAGCCATCCACGGCCCAGATCACGTTGTCGATCTCGTCATAAGCCAAGCCGACCAAATACGAGTCGAACGGCAGGGTGCCGATGAGCGTCGAGGCAGCGGTGGTTTTGTCGATACTGTACAGATACGTACCGGTATCAAATCCGCCAGTGGCGTACAGGATCCCGTGGTTGTCATCATGGCACATTCCGCGACCGTCCACGCCGCCGGTGCTGCCGATGTCCGTGCGGGCGCCCGAGCCGGGGGCGTACGATACGAGCACGTCGGTCATATCGATGTCGATGCTGTAAAGCAAACCGGCCGCGTGATCGCCGGCCAGGCCGTGCCAGTCGCTCGAAGCTTGGTTGTACTCAAACGTGTACGCGCCGGTGGCCAGATCGACCCAGCCAAGATCATAACCGCCACCCGTGTCCATGTCCGAGACCCAGAACTTGCCCTGCAGGAAGGTTGCGCCGGTGAAGCTCAAGTCACCGGGCCCGCTGATGTCGCAGACCTTCGTGGGGGCAGCGGTAGTCTGACTGAGCGTCCACACAGAACTCGGCCCTCCCCATGAATTGGTGGCATAGAGGGTCCCACCGGCGAAGGCTGTCGGCGTTGCGATAAGACAGACAGCAAATAATACACCTGCAATTCTCTTCATCTTCCTACTCCTTTCTACAAATCCTTAATTCAAGACTCCGTATGGCAGGTGCACTGACGTGCCGTTCATGGCTGCAGTCCGGCCACTCCTCCATGATCTTTCACGAGCAAGTCAAATACCGTATCTGGGAAAGAAGGTCAAGAGGAAAATCGCATGAAAAAGGGCCTTTTTGTGGTTTCGTGCAGTTTGAAGCGCCAATCCGCTGCGGAATCTCCAAAGGCTCCCCGCAACGGTCAACTCGCCGCACTGAGAAACCAAGCCAACCGGGCCGCGTTTCCACCAAGAGGTTCTCCTCGCAAGTATTGTATTGATGTGGCCCCAACCAAAGGTCTGTCGGAGATACCTACAGCCCTGTCGGCGTTCTTGGTGCGTTGATAATCTTACGGTGTTTCGCGTCTTCTCAGCCGGCCGACGAGGCTGGTGCCGAGGCCGATCAGCCTCGAGACATCGGTCGTTTTGTCGATGCCGTAGCTGTGAGGCAATCCGGCACCACGATCGCCCACCAGGCTGGAGCAGATGATATTTGCTGTAACGGGCTTATTACCCTCCTGGTGCGAATATCCTCAGGTTGACGAGTTGACCACCAAGAAGTGTGAACTGTGCTCGGAGCTTTGCGTAGTGTAGAGTCGTCGTGGGGCCTTTTAGAGTGGTCTCATCGGGTTGGCCGTAGGCTGCGAGGATTTGCTCACGGGTGGCATTCATTCTAATACCCTCTTTTGTCGCGCCCGTAAAATCGCTCACATCATCGAATGTAATGGGCTTGATCTTCCGGGACCAGCAATCAATGATCAAAACACCACGGTATGGACTAACCGCCATCGTGATACCCCTTGATAGAGCGTAGCTTAGACCCGAGCCATTTCCATTGATTCTATCAGGCTTCCCGAGGAGCTGTATGACCTGTCCCCTTAACATGCCGAACTTGATAGGCCCTACACCGGTGCCAAACTCAATTATCGACACGTCGTTGGCACCGCTGCGAGTCTCCTCCTTGTTGTCACTGTCTTTTGATTTCGCGGAAACCGTCCGCTCAGGGGAATCTTCGACCAATATCGGCAACCTCATGTTCACCTTGTGGTTTGAAGTTCCGAGCGCTGAACGAGTGATTTTGAATGTGTCCACGAAGACTACCGGCCGCCGTCTCTCAAGAGCATTCAGAAAAGTCGCAAATTTGTTGTAGCTACCAGCAAAACTGATATTTATGCACTTTTCGCCTATTGTCTGCCCCACCCATGCCGGCGAGAGATTGTCATCGTCTGAATTGGCAATACTAAAGGAGCCCAGCCCAATGGCGTCGGAGATGCGACTTATGTCAGATACGACCTTGGCTGAGTCCGCCCGGTCGACAACGAAATCTCGTAACCTCTCGGTCGATGTCTCAATCTGCTTGCGCAACCGGGCCGCGGCCTCATCCTGGCCAGCTCGCTCGGCGCATACGGCAGGCTGTCCCACACCCGCCAGGCCTTGCTCCTTTGCCTCTATCAGCCTGGCTTGCGGCAACAGCACAAAGGAGTAAACCAGGACGAATGCCACGAGGCAGCTCGCCCATGTACCGGCGACCAAATGTTTAGCACGGACCGACATCAAATGAGGTCTCCTACAAATTCGTTCTGAAAACACACTTCATTTTGTACAGGACGATTGGCGCACCATTCAGACGGCCCGCTTCCTGCGAAACCACGATGTCTTCCAACTTGGGCCCAAGAAAGGTGGATTGTTCCAGTTGATTCGTGAACTCCTTTACCGCTGCGTCGCAGTTGCGATCCGTTGGGCCGCCAACGGTCAGAACCAGCGTTCTCGACGGGATGCTGACAACCTGTGTCTTCTCAGGATACTCGTCAGACGGCACGGCCTTTGGAATGTTGGCACGCTCGGCAGCAAGCGTTGTCAGGAACATGCCGTCAGGCATATTCTTAGCCAGTGCTACCAGGACGGGTGACCATTGATTGTAGTGTTCCACGCGTGATGCCACCTCTCCCAGCTTCTCGGCAAGACGATTTCTGTCTTTAGCCAGTGCCGCATGCGACACCACAGGATCGGCTAAGTCGCTGGCCTTTGGCTGATCAGCGACGACGACTCTCTCCAAGGTCATGAGGATTGTTCTGTTGTGCCAATACTGGTATAGTGCTCCCGCCGCTAGGAGACAAGGTACGAGCCCCACCACGATGGCAAGTCCGAGGCCGCTAAGCGTGGTTCTCCGATGCACGGCACCTGCTCCGTTCAGCAAGTCGATAGTATGCATGTCACACTGACCTCATAGCAAGTCCAGCCGCAACTGCCATGGCCGGACCATTTCTTCTGATACTCATCTTGCTGACCGCGCCTCTCCTGCCTCGGCTCACGCCGCAGCGCATTTTCTTAAATGGGTTCCACAGGGAGACCTTCATTGACAGCTGCTTGTTTAACTGATTCACAAAACCACTTACCGACGCGAAATCGCCACAGACCAATATTTCTTGCACATCAAACGACGGCTCCAGCGTCCTGCAGTAGCCCAGCGTGCTGCCCACATCTACGGCGAATTCGCTACAGGCCTTCTCAAAACCGGCGCCATAGACGGCAGATGAGCAGGGCACTCCACAGGGACCGTCCTCATCCCAGTTCAGCAGTGATCCTCTGAGAGTATCAGCCGGAACATCAGTCTCGCGTGCCAGAGTGTCAATGATCGTGTTACCTCCGCAAGACAAGTGGCGGATAAACGGCCGATCATTTGAACCCTCAACCGCCAGCGTCGTATGCGAGTTGCCAACATTCAGAATGGCCACACCGTGGGGGCTCCCACAGAGCTGGCTGAAGCAATTGATCAGGGCCAAGCCGTCTGCATCGATCAAGACGCAATTAAGACCGGCTTCTTCCACAACCTGAACAGTGTTTCTCACTAACTCGTTCGTCGCTGCCACCCAATACCCGGTGGTCCTTCCGTTACCGTTGGATGTCAGGCGATAGTCGACGGCGATTCCATCACTCGCAGAAGGGCAGACCTGCGTGGCCGCCGTCCGAACGGCCTCGTCAAGGTCAGCGTTACGGTCGACCGGTGCTGTGGAAGCGAACTCAAAATATCGGACCGCAACTTCCGGGCCGCCTACTCCGCACACGGCCAAGTTCGTACTACTATCGCAGACACGCAGGCACTCGTCGATTGCCTGGGGCTTTGCCATCACTTCAACATCGGCCTGGTCCTTATCCGGACGAAAGATGTTGGCGATACCGGCAGCAGTCACCGTCCAACCACTACTACTCTTGTGCAGTTGGACTGCCTTCACTGTGAAGGACCCAATGTCGAGTCCGATCATTTTCCTATTCTCAAGTAAAAACATACTACGTCAGACCGTCCGATTTGAAGAAATGCCACTTCACCTCCCAAGCAACCCCACATGCAATAAGTCAAGGTGCTTCGAGCTACGTGCTCAGTTATCTCTTGCGCTCAGATGCATCTGCAATTGCATCTTTGAGAGCCCCCGAATCTGCCCGAACCTCCGTGACGACTGCGGCGCCTTGTACAAAACTCCACACACTGGAGATGCCATCACCCTCTTCCACAAGACACACCTTCTGAGTGACAAAATCATACCCGTTCCAGATTTTTCTGAAGGAGACTCTGCCTCGCATCAGCTCGTTGTGCCCTAGCTTAACACAGTGCCTGGCATCAACAACAGCAACTGCCTCCGGTGTTTTCTCCACTTTTGTATCTCTTTGATCGACGGTGCCGTTCGCATCCGAGGTAGTCTTCTGAACTTCCACCTCTTTCGCCAGTATCTCTTCGGGTACGGCCACAACCTGGGCCGCCACGTCCTCTTTCGCAACCTCTTCTTCCGTATGTGGGGGTATCTGTTCTTTCAAAACCTCTGTCTCCATCGCGGTTACCTCTTCAACCACGCTTGCCCCCGGCTTGTCTTGAACCCGTTGTGTCTCTTGTCCACTACTCATCTCCGACACAACGCTGTCGGGATTCGTTCCCAAGGCCGTCGCGTCCGACACTTTGTCGCCTTCTCCCGCAGTTAGTGTGGCAACAGCAGCATGCTGTGGAGCGCCACTGTCTACGGTATCCGCTAGAACTGGCTTGCTTTCGTCAGCTCTTACTTCTGCTTCGTCCAGCGGCTCCAAATCGAATGCCATCAGATCGTGAAGATCAGACGGATAAGCATCTGGAACGGGCCAATCGATTCGAACGTCGGACTTGGCGATTCCCGCCGAAACCACGGAGTCAGCAGCGGCCGGGACGCCGACATCTTGGGGAGATGCCCAATGACTTCGGACGAGTAGAAGGGCCGGTACCACGCCGAGAGCTAAAACCAGCAGTATCTTTGTTCTTCGCCTTACCATTGACTATTTGCTCAGTAAGTATTTCATGAACAATTCCCTTGGCCCGCATCCGTCTCAGCAACGCCGACGTCCGTCTTCTCTCCGTTTTGGCTTGTTTGCCCGGAGACCAAGTGCCTGGTCAATCCTTTGCTCGGTATTCGCTCAGACAGCGGAACGGGCTTCGCGTGGGAAGGATAGCTCAGCAGACGACGCAGGAGGCTTCCTCACCACTCCTCCTTGATCCCGAATTATTGTGTAGTATACCATATTGAGCAAAGCATGTCAAGTGAGAAGCTGGCGAACGCCCAATTCTGATGCTGCTTTAGCTATAAGGTCGTTGCTTAGAGGAGGTTGTGGTTCTCTGGCGTCTGTGATTCGGAGAGCCCGAGAACAACGTTGTCATTTCAGGGCAAAACAGCGATGAATTCGTACGCTGTCACCAGTCTGTATAGTGCTGCTCATAATGCACAAGGGTGTGCAAAGCAGTTCTTGGCCTACCATCGACACACGGAGGTCTTCCTGTGCGCTTGTAACAAAACCCAAGAAATGGGTCATCACGAGTGGCAACTACATATTTATGGCGTGCTGACCGGCGTTTTTGGCTCAGAATTGACGCTAAGGGAAGATTTCCAGAAAAAGACGTCTTTTTGCCGTCACACGCGACTACAGAAATCGTAGAGGGCTGCGGGCCGGGCTCACGCCCCTGTTGAACTTGGGCTTGTAGTCGGTCTTACAGTGCTCTGCGTCTTCGCAGCCAGCCGATAGATATCATGCTGATGCCGCCGCAGACAGGAGCGCCAGTACTTGTGTGGAACCATGCACAGCGGTTCAGGGTATTTGCCGCGAGTGGGCCATCACCGTGGCGAGAATAGTCTGAGGTTGACGAGCTGGTCACTCCGAAGCACGAACTGTGCTCGGAGCCCAACGTAGTCCAGAATCATAGTCGTGGTGCCTCTTAGAGTGGTCCTGTCGGGCTCGCCGTAGGCGGCGAGGATTTGCTTGAGCGTGGCGTCCATCCCAATGCCCGCTTCTGTCTTGCCCTCGAAATTGCTCGCAGCCCGGTACTTGCCGGACCAGCAGTAGATTGCCGAAACACCACGCCCGGGGGCAAGCGCCATCGTGACACCTTTCGATGCACCGTAATTTAGACCCATGCCCCCGCCTTCGATTTTGTCAGGCTTTCCGAAGTTCCCTATGACCTGTTCCTTTGACATGCCGAACTTAATAGGCCCGACACCGGCGCCGAACACAATGACCATCGCATCACTTGTAGTACCACCGGTCTGCTCCTCG
>CP070675.1:778044-786442 GCA_020352215.1 Phycisphaerales bacterium | reverse complement strand
GCGGACTTGAATGTTCTGATGAACTCGTGGCTTCTGAAGGAGCCACCGTACGGGGAAGGAATTGATTCCGTACCCGGCGGAATTTGCGCCGACTTCGCACATGATGCCGGCGGCAGCGAGAAAACAGGAATTTATCGTGTGGGCCCATCCGACCTGAACATCCTGATTGCTAACTGGCTGCTCAAAGAGCCCCCACACGGGCCCGGTATTGATCCGGATTGCCCGGACTGCCCGTAGTGTTCTATCAGCTGGGAGCGAGAATATGGAGAAGGTGGATCGGACTCGGGTATCTTGTTTGCGCGAAGTCCGTCGAAGCGTTGCTTGCGCGCACCGTGAAATACTACTGATTGTCTGCGAAGGCGGAAATAAAGGGATACCAGCCGTATGTCTGGCGTGTGACCCACAGCCATTTGTCGGATCTGTCCAGAAGATGTCGTGTTCCCAATTGTGTACTGTATGAGCAGGCGGTGCTCCAACGCCGCCTGAGATCTACGAAATCAGCAGATTCAGCCGCCTTGGTCGTGTCTGTCTTCATCGACAGGTACTGAAGAGTGGGATTATGGTGAGGGCATTTGCACTGGATATTACAGGTCAGGCAGATCCTGTTAGAAGAAGACGAAGTGAGGAAGGGGGACAGCAAATGTGTAGGCTCATGAAGATGTCATTGATAGCAGCACTCTTGATTATGCCCTGTGGGATACGTGCTACGGGGGCCCAGGCTGATTCGGGTCCGCCCGTTCTCGCCGATCCCGTGCTGCCCGACAGCCCCGTCGGCGGCGATGGCTACGTGGGTATTCGGGAGGTTATCGACAATGGCCCCATTGACAATCAGGGCGCCTGCTATGCCTCCCTGAGTTCCGGGGAGGGGACCATCTTCGATTACACAGCGCGGACGCTGAATATCTGGGACAGCGATGGAGAGGGCCGGTTTGGGCACGAGGATCCCGTCACGGCAGCATTTGGCGTCGTCGGCGCAGGGTACAGAGAGCACGGTTCTGTGGATGACATGTCCTTGATCGTGAGGGGAACCATCCTCATCCCCGCGGGCCAGGGCGGAGAGTGGACGTTTGGCGTCAACAGCGACGACGGCTTTACGCTGCAATTCGCGAGACACAGTTTTATGCTCGCAGTCAACGGCGAGGTCGTGAATTTCGCAGGTGGGGCAGCGTTGCGGTTCCATGGCACTCGCGCCGCCGAGGATACGCTCGGAGTGATTGACCTGCCGGCAGGCACGCATCCCTTCTGGCTGACCTACCACGAAGCCGGCGGCGGCGCGGGCGTAGAACTCTTCGCAGCCAGAGGGGCTCATGGTGAGTTTGACCCGGATGTCTTCCACCTGGTTGGGCACAGAGGTGTCGGCAGGGTTGCCATCCCGGGCTTCGTCGATGAAGTGGACATGACAGTGAGCCGACCCGGGGCCTGGTCGGGCGGACCTATTGATTCCCTCGCAGATGCCATGGAGGCTCTGGCCGAGGGCTGGGCAGACGCGTCAAACACGAGTGTCATGGTTCCGTTCGTGAATCATAGTGACCCGGAAGACGGCGCGGCCGATCCAGATCACTCTGGCTCTGTACCAGGAGACCTGCCGTTCCCAAACGGTACACCAGGCGACGATGAAGACTTCGCCGTCATGGTGAATGGATTGCTGGAAGTACCTGCGGACGGATGGTACAACCTCGGCTTCAACAGTGACGATGGAGCCGCGCTACGGATACCCGGACAACCTTGGGAAACGATAGTCACTGATGCCACTGGGAACGCCGTCATTGAGGGTGACCAACTCATCAACGATTCGCTGACCGGTTGGAACCTTACATTGGGCCGGATTCACTTGGCTGCCGGCCACTACGAGTTCGAGGCGTTGATGTTTGAGCGAGGAGGGGGCTCGTTCTTCGAGCTGATCGCGCACGACAACCTGTGTAATCATCGGGTACTGGAGGTTGGCGGCGCCCATCTGGTTGAGGACTCTGATGGTCTGCAATTAGTGGGCAAAGAGTCCCGCCAACTCGATGCTCTCACGAGGCTGGAGGAAGCCTCCGAACAGAAACCTTACATCCGTTTTGATGGGGGGATCCCTGTCTTCATATCTGTCCAGGTCCCCGTATCGGAAACGGTGCCGGATGACCCTGTCGCGCAGGCCGTGGATTTCCTCGAGACATACAAAGAACTCTACGGGCTCCACGACCCAACTGATATGCTTTTCCTGAGCCGGATCGTGCGGGACGATATCCCAGGTGTAGATGATAGCTGGCATCTGTTCTTCGGACAGCGTATCTGCGATATACCGGTATTTGGCTCCGAGATCGCCGTCCACATGGCCCGGGGCGAGGTCGCCAGCACCAACGGCAGGTACATACCCGGCGACTTTGGCCTTCCCTCGCCGGCGTTGTCGGCTCAACAGGCCGAGGATATCGCCCTTGCCGAAGCAGCACCGGCCGGCGGCGAACTGAGGGGCCAAACGCGCCTGATGTACTTCAACAGGGGTCTCTTCTCTGGTGAGCCGGACGAGACCCACCTCACCTGGCTTGCCAATATCAGGATTGACGGAATTCACTGGTATTACTTTGTGGACGCCCACACCGGCGAGGTAGTGTTCACGCTGGAACTCGAATACACAGCTGACAGGCCGGGCGAAGATTTCGACATTCAAACGGGCAACAACGACACATCGGTAAGCTGTTGGCTAACGACGACTTCCGACGACAAATGGTTCGACGAAGATGGGCCGTGCTGCGATTATCCGGGCGGGACAAGCAAGTACCCTGGAGGTGACAAAGACGGCGATAATGCCTATGCCTGCACCCACACTGCCTACCACTTCTATTACGACAACTTCGGGCGACCCTCCTACGATGGCGACGAAGAGGACGTGGAAGTGTACGTGCACAGAGGGGTCAATTGGAAGCAAGCCCATTATGACGCTGGCTGCGACATTTTCGAATTTGGCGACGGCTATGCCGTGCTGGACGTTTTTGCCCATGAGTTCACCCATGGCGTGACAGAGACTGCCGTTGGACTGGTCTATCAGGATCAGCCAGGGGCTCTAAACGAAAGCTTCTCTGACGTGTTTGCGGCTATGATGGACACCGCGAACTGGACTATCGGTGAGAATACGCCGGGCGGTGCCGCCAGGGATTTGAGCCATCCTCCAGCGCACGGCCATCCCGATCATATGAATAAATTCTGGGTCACTAAGAGCGACAACGGGGGCGTCCACACCAACAGTGGTATCCCTAACAAGGTGTACTACCTTCTCGCCAACGGCGGGACCCACAATGGGATAAAGGTCGATTCCATATACCCTGCGAGCAAACTGAGGTACCTGTACTACCACGTTCTCACTACTCGCCTCAGCAGCAACTCCCAATTCATGGACTTCCGGGATGCCGTGGTGAACTATGTGAAGAAGGGGCCTTGGCACAAGGGATCATACTTCCCGAAGGACGTCTGCAACGTGATCAATGCCTTTGCCTCGGTGGGGCTGGGCGTGGCCGATACAGACTGCGACGGCAAGCCGGATGATGTCGATTCCGATGACGATGGGGACTATATCCCTGATTCCAAAGACAACTGCCCGCTTAAGGCGAACCCGGGCCAAGAGAACACCGATGGCGACGCGATGGGCGACGTCTGCGATCCCGACGATGACAACGATGGTATCTTAGACGACGGTGACGGTTCTGGCGATCCGGATGATAATCCCTGCAAGGGCGGCAATACCACCAACTGCGACGATAATTGCCGGAAGGTGTCTAACCCGAAGCAGGCATACTCTGGAGGGTGGCTACCGGGGGGGTTGACGGGTGTTGCCTGCGCGGATGGGGACAATGATAACGTGCCCCACGTCAACGACAACTGCCCGAAGACATATAACCCGACGCAGACCGACACTGACGGGGACGGCCTTGGCGACGCGTGTGACCCGGATGACGACAACGATGGCATCCTGGACGACGGTGACAAGAGCAACAGCTCCTATGACAACCCGTGTGTTGGTGGCGCCAAAGCTAACTGCGATGACAATTGCCGGACGACTAAGAACGAGAGCCAGGCCGACAAAGACAGTGATGGTGTGGGGGACGACTGCGATGTGTGTCCAGAGCTTTCGAATAGCTCTTCACAGTTGGACACGGATGGAGACGGCTTAGGAGACGATTGTGACCCCGACGACGATAACGATCGTTACCCGGATGCCATAGACAACTGCCCCAAAGTCTACAACCCTGACCAAGCAGACTACTTAGGCACGGGTGTCGGCGACGCGTGCAGAAAGGAGCTCCTTGGGGGCAAGCCGTTCATGGCAAAACAGGGGGGCATCCGGTTCCCATCCCCGCCGGGTCCAATTGTGCTGCCGTTCGATGTCTGGGGACCGCGGTTTCCGGACCACGACTGGGGTGAGGGACCCTATCCGGACTACCTTACCCACGACTACATCACCAAGATATCCATCTCCTTGCCTTTTGAAATGGCGGTTGACGTAGTAGACGATCGGGGTCGCGTTGTCCAGAAGGCACGTCACGGAGCTTTCAAGCACTTCTACTTCCATCCCAAGGCTTCGACCTTCTATCGCCCTCCAAGTGTCGCAAGCACCCCGACCGGATGCTCGTGCGAGGGCCAGGCATACAACGGGGCCAAGTACTTCCTGGTGATCCACCCCTCAGAGCGGGTTGTGGCGAATGAGACGTATCCGATGTCCATACTGTTGCGAAGTGGACGGGAATCGGAACTGGCAGAAAGTGTCCTTGTAGGTGACCTTACGGGCGATGGGAGGGTGGACTTCAAGGATGTTGCTGACCTGGCCTTGTCTTGGCTCGAGGAAGTGCCATACGGTGAGATGGCTCTACCAGAAAGCGATGACTTCATAGACTTCAGCGATCTGACGGTGATTTGTGACCACTGGTTGGAGAGCGTTTGGGATAGCAGTCCTTCAGAGGCTGCTTGCGATCTTTGTCCTATTGGCAGTAGGAGGTAATCATGATCAGGGCGGGGCTGACAAGCCAGTAGTCTATCGTGTTGGCCCATCCGACCTGAACATCCTGATCACAAACTGGCTGCTCAAAGAGCCGCCAGCCGGGCCCGGCATTGATCCGGATTGCCTGGACTGCCCATAATCCAGAAAGGCTTGGTTCGAAGTACACAGGGCTGCGAGATTCGCCTGCAACCCTCCTTGAATGCGGATGTGATTGCCGACGAGAAGGTTGATCCGAAGGATTATACCCAGGTGCCTGCTACTGGGCTTGAGGAGATTCTCTCGCTATGACAGGAGATTCATGACAGCAGCCCCCCGGCGGCGCTGTATAATCGACCTGAATTGGCAGGGAAATTGCGATGCTCGTTCTTGGCGGAAGCTCTCGGGTTTCTAAGTCACTTCCCCGCAGGGCCAAAAAGAATGTGGCGAACAGCCGATAATAATTGCAATTATGCGGCGGCTTACGTAAACTGCTGAGAATCGAGGATTTGGCGGTGTTACTTATCGGAGCATATTGGCCATGCCCAACTACTGCGGGAGGAGCAAAAAATGCACGTCAACAAGGGCACATCAGACTGTGCGCGTTCACGTCTGGTAAAGACTCTGTCTCCTACACACAAGAATAGGAATTGCGGAATCCGGCGCGTACTCACGGGAACCGTGCTCCTACGCGCCGCTGCGGCCTTTCTGCTGGTGACAGTGTCTTTCTGTGGAACGGGATGTCGCTTTGATACCAGCGGAGTAACACCGCGCGACCAGATTTGGGAATGCACGATTAACCAATGTGCGTGTATCCATCTGGGAAAAAAGGCGAATGTGAAGGTGGTCAAGCCCAAAAGTCCATCTTGCCACATTATCAAGAAGTATCTCATGGTGGGCGACCCTGTTTACTGTGACGACCTGAAGCCCAAACTCTACGATGCCGGTTCTTGCATCGACTTCAAGCTGTCCACCGTTATCAGCCTGCCGTTCACGGCGAGACAGAATCCCAGTGCCAACTGGCTGGAGATCCAAGTACTCGAGGATACGGCCGGCTTCTTTCTCGCTTACGATGATCGGGTGAAACAAACGCCGCCCTGGCTGAATCAGTTGTTCGACCCAAGCAAAGACCCAAAATCCGGACAAGACCGGTTCATCACTGTAACCGTGCCCAGTCCCGGGCCGTACAAACAGCGCAAAATGAAGATATACAAGTGGAAAGGGGACGCGCCCAAAGGAGGTGATCTTATACGTCTTGGCGGTAACGCGTATCAATACGCGGATGTTGCCGGCAATCCGCCCTTGACGACTCTCACGATGTATGTGCCCTTCTTCCTGCCAGAGTACGACGACAGCGACCAGAAATGTCCCTTGTCCAAGTCCTGTAAGGACACAGAATTCAAGGACAAAATCTGTGAATGCGAAGCGGAGGACCTGGAGACTTGGGTGAAAGATAAATGCGATGCCGACCTGAAGGACAAGAAGCTGTACAACTGGACATGTGACAAGCTTACTGCCACCTGCAAGCCGGTTGCATACTGCGCCGATAGCCAATGTGTCGGGAGCCAAGGCAGCGCCATAACGATGCTCTCTTATACCGTCAGTTCAGTAGTCGAGTTCGTACCCGCCAAGTCGAAAGCCACTTTCACGTTGGAGCGAGAGGCTCCGATCACAAAGCAGGTTACCGGGACTATTCATTTTGAGTATGTCTATGAGAAGGTCGCGTGTGCCTGTATGAAGACGATGCGGATTAACGATCTGCACGTGGACATCCCGAATATGACGATCGAAGGGGTCGACTTCACGGACATCGCGATCACGCTCAACAGGGTTGGCTCGGCAAGGTGCTCGCCGACTCAGATCGGCGGCACGCCCTGCGCGTCATACGCGGTGGATCAGGGTCAGTTGTCGTTCAATTTCAGCTTCAAGGAGGATGGCAAGCAGAAATTGATCCTCGCGGATAACGGGAAGGGAGCGGCAACCGTCGGGATCAACCAGAAGAGTCGTCAGTTGGAGATGACGGGTCTGAAGCTTAACACCCCTGTTGAGATAAGTGGTGAGACGAGAAATCTGGAAATGAAGTTCGATCTGTTCGGCAACTTCAAGAATTTCGCTCCCCATGCCTCCGGCGAGGAATCAGAGACCGAGTCCGAATGCCAGGAGCTGGCTAATAAGAACACGATACATTTGACAGCTGCAGCGTCATTCGATCCCCAAAACACGCTGCCGAGTCCGCCAGCGCTCACGTATCAGTGGTATGAAGATTATGGATTACCAACACAGAAATCCCTGGGCACAGGAAAAGACTGCTACATTAAGCCCGGCGCCATGAAGTTTGGCGTGCATCAAGTCACCCTCGTCGTGAAAGACAACTTCGGCGTCGCGGGGACAGATACATTTGATGTGACGGTCATAGACACGATGCCGCCTACAATCAAGGCACCACACGACTTTCTTGCCTGTTCACTCAGTGGTGCTGGGAAGCAGTTGGATTTGGGCAAACCGGCGGTTTACGATACCTGCCAGAGCGGAGACGTTTGGGTCACCAATGACGCGCCGGAGTGGTTCTTTCCCAGCCCCTTCCCCTATAAGATCACCTGGACGGCAGATGACGGCAGCGGCAACCTCGGCCAGGCCGTGCAGCATGTGAGCGTATGGGGCCCACTCCTGATGGACGGCGTGCAAATTAGTGACGTCGGCGGTCCCATTCCGCCGGGAGACTTCTGGAAATGCCCGGAAGACTTCTGCAAGAAGGAAGGCACCATCACGGTCGGCGGAGCGGGTATTTGGGGTGCTGCGGATCAGTTCTGCTACGGTTATCCTATCGACCCCGACACCGGCGAGCCGCGGTATGTCTCCGGCGATTTCACCGCGGTCATCGGCATCAGAAACATGGAGCCCTACGAGACGGGGCATGAGTGGGCCGGAGCAGGTCTTATGGCCCGAGAAAGTTTTGAACCCGGCTCACCTCACGTCATGACAACTCGCTCGCTGAAGATGGGAGCGACTCTAGAGGGCCGTGATATTGCCAACGAGGACTCGTGGCAAATACCCATGGGTGGCGACTATGGGGCGGGTGAGACAGTCTGGTTGAGGCTTGACCGTGTGGGTAGCAGCTTCACCGGGTCGTATTGCATTGGCCAGGCGGACTCCGTGCCGACTATGTGGATGCGTTCCAGCTCTCGGCAAGTAGAATTGCCTGCCGAGCTGCTTCTGGGTATTGCCACGACCTCACATCAGCAAGGGGTGCCTCTCACTGTCGAGTTCGCTGGCTTGTTCATCGGGCCATATATCGCCCCGATCGTGCTTATGAATCCCGAACTGCCTGCGGATAGTCCCGCCGGCGGCGACGGCTACATGGGCATTCGCGAGGTGATTGACAACGGCGAAATCCCCGACCAGTTCGCCTGCTATGCTTCGCTCGCTTCGGGAGCCGGTGCCATCTTCGAC
>CP070675.1:769510-777944 GCA_020352215.1 Phycisphaerales bacterium | reverse complement strand
TTTATGGGCGTGATGACCTGCACAAACAGGGGCGACCCATGCGGCATGGGCCTGTGGGAAGGCGTGCCGCTCAGGGAAGTAGTATGGCTTGCACAGCCAAGTGCCAACATTCGCAGAGTATTCTATTACGGATACCACAACGACGACCCGAAACAGAGATTCCAGAGCTCGCTGCCGATCGGCCGTGTGTTCGAAGACCCACCCGGAGAACACCCCGTACTGCTCTGCTACAAACGCAACGGCCAATGGCTCACGAGCAAGGCCGGGGCGCCCGTTCGTATGCTGGTTCCCGACGCCTACGGCAACAAATCGGTGAAGTGGCTTCAGCGCATCATGCTGACCAGCAACCACCAGGCAAACGACACGTACGCCCTCTGGAATAATGACACCGTGAGTCACCTAAAGACCTACGCGCGTTTTATCCACGCGCCCAAGAATGTCAAAGCCGGGCAACCGGTGCCGATAACGGGAGTCGCACAAGTGGGTATGTCGGGCCTGAGCAAGGTCCAGTACTGGTTGAGCCCGCAGGATGCGGCGCTTGCGGATGATGACCCTTACTTCACCAGGGCCGAATGGGAGGACGCCGATATCCTGCCGCCCCCGGATGACTGGGGAGGGGGACTTCCGGATGGCAAGCTGCCCGCGGTCCCGCGCCAGATCGACACCTCCACCGGCAAGCCTCACCGCTGGCCGATGCGCGGTGCGGTCGTCCACTGGGCGGCGTTGCTCACGGCCCCAGGCCCGGGAAAATATGACCTCCGCTGCCGCACAATCGACACAAACGGCATCCCTCAACCCATGCCGCGTCCGTTCCCGAAATCAGGCAGGAACATAATCCAGAAGGTGCGGATCATCATCGAGAAGTAGATACTGAGGGCTATGGCCTGCAAGTGTCGCCGCGTACTTATCCCGCAAGACACACATGTGTCTTTTTCAACTTTTCCCCATTTTTTCTGGGACACTTTCCCTTGTCCATCCGTTTATAATTGCGATGACAGTTGGAATGGGCAAAAAACGGATACGAAGGCAGACAGACTTGACTGATAGTGAAAGCGCAAATGCTGGTCTGATCCAAAGGGCGTGCAGTGACCCCAATGCCTTTGCACAGCTCTATTTGCTGCACTACAGCGATGTACTGCACTACTGCCTGCGGCGGTTGTTTGACCGCCACTCTGCCGAAGACGTGACTTCAACTGTTTTCACCAAGGTTATGCATAACTTGAGCTCTTTCAATGGAAAAACGACCCATTTTCGACACTGGCTCCTTCGCATCGCCACCAACGCCGTCAACGACCATCTCCGCGATGCAAAGAGAAGGGCAGATGTGATGCGAAGGGTCGCAAAGAACAATCGGGCGGAATCCGTCTTTGTCATTGGCGCCAATGACGAACTGCTTGAAAAGAAAGCTCTGTTGAAACAGGCTGTTCTGAGCTTGAAGCCAAAGTACCAGACTGTCATCACCCTGCGTTTCTTTGAGAATATGAAGCTAATCGAGATAGCCGCATGTCTGGGAAAGAATCCCTCTACGGTCCGCAACTGGCTCTCGCGCGCTACTGCAAAACTGCGCAAGAGGCTGAACGCTGCCGCCAATAGCAGAGGGCTGACATTATGAACGACAACGAGAAATACATCGAAAAGTTCGTAAAGGATATTCCTTTTGATGCTCCCAACGAGAAGCATCGAGATGAGCTGAAAAAGCAGCTCTTGAACGGCTTCCCCAGACATCGGCTCCAACCGACAGTTCACGCTGTCCGGGTTCGGAGAATCATAATGAATAAGCCACTCATCAAATTGGCCGCTGCGGCGGCAATAGTAATCGCCGTGCTGATCGGCTTGAACGTCATTCCCAGCGGCGGTGGTGTCGCCTGGGGCGAGTTGCTCGACAACATTAATGAACTTAGGACATTTGCGTACCGCTTCAAATTGAACATGGTCGGGATGCCCGAAGAATCTGAGGCGATCGAGTTGCAGGCGGAGGTCCGCGTCGCTGCCGAGTACGGCGTCCGTACCATCTCATACATGAAAGGTGAACTGCACACGAAAACATACCTATCCATCCCGGAGAAGGTCGCAGTCACGGTCATTCCCAAGGCTAAGGTGTACTTGCGTCAAACAGTAACCGATGAGCTTTTTGAGAAGATGGCACGACAGAACTGCGACCCACGAAAGTTGGTCCAAGAGTTTATGAAGTACGAGTACACCGAGCTCGGTCGCAGGACAATCGACGGAGTCGAGGTCGAAGGCATCGAGTGCCGAGATTCCAGAGTGGCTGCAAGCGTAATCAGCGGCGTTGCTGGAGAAATGGTTGACAACGTGGTCGGGCGTCTTTGGGCTGCAGTTGAAGATGATCTACCCGTCAAACTCGAGATCGAGGTCTTCGGCAAAGACGGCGAAAAGAAGATCGACATGGTCACCTATGAGTACCAGTGGAATATCGATGTCGATCCGAACGAGTTTGAGCCTGAGATCCCGGACGAGTACAAGCTGGCTGCAGATGTTGAGGTGTCGGCCGACGAGAAGAGCGTGCTCGAGGGCTTGGGCTTCTTCGCTGAGTACGCCGACGGCAGGTACCCGAGCGAGCTGTCGGCCATGACGATGGCGCGGGAGCTTCGCGATGCACTAACGGCCAGATATGGCGGCGACCCGCCGTGGCCCCCAAAACCGGGAGATGAGCAAAGGGTATTCGGCCTCGAGGCGGCTATTCGGTTCTACGCACAGTTGGTTATGGAGGACAAAGACCCCGCATATCACGGTGACAGGGTCACGGCCGAATTCCCCGACGCGGTGCTGATGCGATGGAAGACCGAAGGTGACAAGTACAGGATAGTATTCGGGGATTTGACCGTCGGGGAGGCCACCGCGGATGAATTGGCTGAACTTGAATCGGCGCCGCTCAATACCAGAACCAAGGCCATCAAGCCACAACCCGCCGATGGAGCTGTCGGAGCACACCTATCCGGGCTTGTGCTGAGCTGGATGCCGGGCGCCCATGTCACCGAGCACAAGGTCTACTTTGGAACCGGCCCAGAGAATCCGGCGTTGCTGGCCGAGATATCAGACACCGTTCAGGTCGAAGCCCCGGCTCTGGAACGGGATACAAGCTACTATTGGCGAGTCGACGAAGTTCAGTCCGATGGTAAGGTAGTCACCGGGGACACATGGTCATTCAACACCGGTCATCTGGTGGCCTGGTGGAAATTCGACGAAGGCACAGGCAATGTTGCAGCCGACTCCAGCCGCAACGGCCACGACGGCACCCTGAGCGGCAATCCTACGTGGGCAGAGGGCGCGATCGGCGGTGCACTCTTGTTGGACAGTGACGGTGACTACGTAGACGTCGGAAAAGACTCAGACTTCGACATAACTGGCCAAATCACGATTTCAGCTTGGATAAAGGTCAATGCCTTCGACAAGGATTGGCAGGCTATCGTGACCAAGGGTGATGGAGCTTGGAGACTCCAGCGGAACTGGGGCAGCAATACTCTCGAGTTCGGCTGCTCCGGACTTCTCGTCCCGGGCACCAGATGGGGTCAAATCTTCGGGGCCAAGGATGTCAACGACGCCCAATGGCACCATGTTGTGGGAGTCTACGACGGCCAGAAGATTTTCCTCTATGTGGACGGCAGCCTGGACGCTTCTGCCGAAGCATCCGGCACGATACGAGTCCATGACCGGCCGGTCTACATCGGCGCAAATTCCGAGAAGCCAGACCGGAATTGGAACGGCCTAATCGACGACGTCCGCATCTACAACTACGCCCTCAGCGCCGACGAGATCGCGACAATTGCCCAAGATGTCACTGCTTTACCACCCAAATAGCTCCGGGGATGGACACGTGACGTCAAAGATCGTATGTGAGCGGGAGCCTGGATAGTGAAAACCGAGATATACGATGATTACTTTTGAGAAGAAAGAAGACGTAGCACCAGTCTGCCCATATTGCAAAAAGGAGCTTTCCAAGGTGTGGTTCCGGCACCTAAAGGGCGATCTCGGGAAGCGCTGCATCTACTTCTGCCCGGAGTGTAAGTCTTGTCTAGGCGTTTCTCACAGGAAAGGAATCGCTCCATTTGGCTTGTGAGCTGTCACACACGGGAGTGCCCAATTGTTCGCTCATTAGGGGCCCAAAGAGCTCGAGCGGCAAGTGAAATCCGGACCGTGCGATGGGCGAGAAAGCCATGCTTTACCTGCGACGCCGCTCCGACGGTTTGGGATTCTTCGTCTTGTTGTGGTCCTTCATACACAATTCCCTGTCGAGAATTTCGCCCGGGACATGCTCTTCATGAGCTTGCTCCGCATACGTCATCATTTTGCCCAAGGTGTCCGGGTATTTTGCGGCCACATTTTGCTGCTCTTCGACATCTTTGGACAGGTCGTACAATTCCCATGGTCCTTTTCTGGGCTTGTATGCCTTCCAATCTCCCCAACGCACCGCCGTCTGGCCCCCAAACTCCCAGTACAAATACTCGTGCTTCTCTTGCGCTTGTCCGGCGAGCTTGTCACCAAGAAGCGTGGGGACTATCGAGATTCCATCGATATTGCCCGGACATTTGAGCTCTGCGATTTCGGCAAGTGTGGGCATGATGTCCGGGAAATAGCCCAGGTGGTCAGTGACTGTGCCGGCTCTGATCCTGCCAGGCCAACGTGCAATAAACGGAATGCGCAGCCCCCCTTCGTAAAGCAGGCCCTTTCGCCCTCTGAAGACTTTACCGGTGTCGGGATCGACATTGGGACCGAAAAAACCGTGAGGATGTGTCTGGTTCTTGAAGTACGTGTTGCCGCCGTTGTCGCCACAGATAAATACTATCGTGTTGTTGTCGATCCGTAGTTCCTTGAGTAGATCTATGATCTGGCCGATCTGCCTATCGACCATGTTGACCATAGCGGCGTAACGTTGCGCATCGTCTTTCTTCATGCTGTAGCCGGCGTCCCACTCCTTGTCCTTGTACTTCCGCCACGATGGCTCATCTTCCGGCAGCCCCCACAGTCCGTGAGGCGGTGTCCAGGGACAATAGCAGAAAAAGGGCCTGTCCCTATTGCGGCGAATGAACTTCATCGTCTCCTCAAAGATCAGGTGGTGCGAGAAAGTCTCACCTTCGTACAGTGCGCCCGTGTTGCCTTCCAATGGCACCTCTTCGCTGTTTCTGATCAGATATGCCGGGAAAAAAGTATGGGCATGAACCTGGTCGTAGTAGCCGAAGAAGACGTCGAAGCCGTGCTTCTCCGGGACACCGGTAGTGCCACGACCGCCGAGGCCCCACTTGCCGAATCCGCCGGTGGCGTAGCCGCCCCTTCTGAGGACGTCGGCGACAGTCACATCTTCCGGACGAATCGCATTTTCCCCGGAGTTTCTTCTCACCGATGCATGGCCCAAGTGCTTTCCCGTCATAAGGCAGCAGCGAGTAGGTGCACAAACAGGCCCGCCGGCGAGCATCTGTGTGAACCTCATGCCTTGCTTGGCCGCTATATCTATGTTGGGCGTCTCCAAGAGCGGGTGCCCCATGCACGAAAGCTCGTAGTATCCAAGCTCGTCAAGAACAACCAGCACGATGTTGGGTCTTCTGCGTCGCATCCGACGTGCAAGGCTCAGCCTTTCAGGCCACAGAGATGCTCCCGCAGCAACAGTAAGTTTCATGAAATCCCGGCGATCCATAAGCCTACCTCCATTCGCTCCGAGCAGGTGATACACGTTCAGTCCCATTCATCCATTCAGATAGCTATGCACTACTCGCAACTACCATTCTCGCACAAACCACCGGCATCCGTCAACACAAAGCAACGAAAGCCTATCCCCGCCCGACGTTGCATCATCGACCCACCTGACGCTCGTGGCATCCAGCAAGAAACGACAACGCTGTTGTGTTCGCCAGGCCCATCTGATACTTTGGCGGTGTACCTTTTGCTCACGCAGTAACGTAACTTTGGTCGGTCAAGGAGATTAAGCTATGATTTGCAGAGTAGAACGGAAAAGAACGAATGGTTTGCCCATGATGAAAGCGTGGAAGCTTATCGCGCTCGTGTGCTCCCTCGCTTTGTGGCTGCCATTATGCGCCTGTTCAGGAGCAGACAGAGAGGCCCTGCTCAAGGAGGCGACCGAAGCACTGGCCACTGCCGATCCTGTTATGGGTGACTGGGAGGGAAGCTGGATCCTGAATGATGAGACCGACTACGGTCCGTTGGTAGCCCAGGTGATTGCGCTGGGCAAGGGAGAGTATCGGGCCAATCTTGACAGAGAATTTGATCAGGCTAGGCCCCCACTGACAGTTCTCAAGGGCCAACGCGAAGGCGCCGCGGTCAAGTTGACAGGTCAGGCCGCATTGCCGGATAGCGGCACCCAACTTGAACTACGGGTGACGATTCAAGACGGCAGTTTCAAGGGACGCTTCAAAGGCCAGGACCCCTCTGGACAGGAAGTGGCCGGAACATTCACATTGAAAAAGACGGTTCGGCTATCCAGCACTTTGGGCACCAAGCCGCCGGCCAATGCAGTTGTTCTGTTCGACGGCACGAACCCCGACCAGTGGAAACATATCAGTAGCAAGCCCGGCCAGAACCAGGTGCAGTGGAAGCTGGTCGAGGGCGGCGCGATGGAAGCCAAGCCGGGCGCAGGCTCGATTATCACCAAGAGAGAATTCGCAGACGTCAAGCTCCATCTTGAGTTCCGCACGCCATTCATGCCTGAAGCCCGCGGCCAGGGTCGCGGCAACAGCGGCGTATACCTGCAGGGACGATACGAGGTGCAAATACTCGACAGTTACGGCCTCGAAGGGCGCGACAACGAGTGTGGGGGTATCTACAGTGTAGCCCAGCCAATGGTGAACATGTGTGCCCCGCCGACGCAATGGCAGACTTATGACATCACGTTCCGGGCGGCTCGTTTCAACGATGCCGGGGAGAAGACCCGCAATGCCTCGCTATCGGTGTTGCACAACGGCATCCAGATTCACTACAACGTCCAAGTGCCAAAGCCGACAACTGCGGCCCCCTACAACACCGAGGCCGGACCTGGCGGAATTTATCTGCAGGACCACGGCAACCCCGTTCGGTACCGCAACATCTGGCTGGTGGAGTTGCCCGAAGCCAATCCGTAAGCCGACAGGCTGAAGTCGATGGTCCTACCGCTGCAATAGGTGATGTGGATTCGCCCGTCCGGTTCCGTCACTGCCGACACACGGCCCTCGCCCGCGGCGCTGCCCTCTATGGCAGCATCGGCCTTTCATTTTCTGGGTGGTTGCTACGGCAGTGCGGGACAACCGAGGATTTCCTTTGACCGGATTCGAAGATGTTGTTAAAGCTCCCAGTTGAGCTTCGCAGGCAACGGTTAAAGCGCTAAGCTAACAGCGATTACAGTTTCCTTCTTAACAGTACGGTACCAAGGCCAAGCAGTAAGAATGTGGCTGGTTCAGGGACAAGGGCGATTCTGGCATCGTGGCCGATACGGAAGTCATTAGCAAGCAGCTCGCCGCTGGCCAGTATGCCGGTCAGATGCCTGAAAGGTTCTTCATCGTACCACCCACCCAGTATGCTGGTAAGTTCGCCGTAGCCGAACGGCGTTCCATCCACTGCAAAATCCGAACCGAGGATTGTTAAGACGCCGCTGGTGTGTGGTAGCAGTTTCCCGCCTATCAACCCGCCTAAAAGTATTATCTGGCTGTCCCCCCCGGCTGACAAGTCTCCGCCTATCGACCCGCCGGATATAGTTACCTGGCTGTTGCCGTAGCTTAGCAAAGTCTCGCCTATCGACCCGCCGGACACAGTGACCTGGCTGTTGCCCCGCGCCCGCAAATTCTCGCTTATCGACCCCCCGGACATAGTCACCTGGCTGTTGCCGTAGCTTAGCAAAGTCTCGCCTATCGACCCGCCGGACATAGTGACCTGACCACTGTCGTCGGCACGCAATAGACGACCTATCGACCCGCCGGACACAGTTATCTGACTACTGTTGTAGGCACACAATTCGTAGCCTATCGACCCACCGGACATAGTTACCTGGCTGTTGCCGTAGCTTAGCAAAGTCTCGCCTATCGACCCGCCGGACATAGTCACCCGACTACGGCCATAGGTTTTCGACCACCACGCTACCGACCCGCCGGAGATATTTACCATGCTGTCTTCGTATGCTTGTAGATACATTCCTGTGCTTGCTCCCTCAAGCCAGTTGACAGTGGTGAACATCCCGGGTGCGTCCCGATCGACGAGAACAGCGTGGCCGGTTTCATAGTCGATATTGTGGATTCCACCATCGTTAAAATAAATGGCTCCATCTACCGGCGAACCGGCCAAACATAGTACTACTGCCATGATGCAAGTTGTCGCTGTTAGATTTCTCATCACTCCTCCTTTTCACGTGCAGACTGCAAGAAGCTGTTTCTCTTGTGGGGAAAGCTTTAGATGGGCCTCCGCCAAGCTTGACCACCCATCCTCCTTGAGTACTACC
>CP070675.1:760837-769410 GCA_020352215.1 Phycisphaerales bacterium | reverse complement strand
GTTACGCTGATTCCGATGGGCTGTGCGCGGCTGCGAATCTCGGCCTTTCCAACGATCGGCACCGGCTCCGACGCGCACAAGTGGAAAGAGCCGCCGAAGCCGCTGCCCACCAGCGCTTCACATTGCTGGGGCGCCGACACGGTTGCGGCGCTGAGCGACAAGCTGCTGCCCGAAAGATCAGATGATGGCTCGATCCCCCGTTTCACGTGGTGGGACCACAAGGGCACAACGGAATGGGTCCAGTACGATTTCGAGCAGCCGAGGAAGGTCAGCCGCGTGGGCGTGTACTGGTTTGACGACACCGGCAGAGGCGGCTGTCGCGTTCCGAAGTCCTGGCGGCTACTCTACAGAAACGACGGCAAGTGGCAGGAAGTGCCGAACCCGACCGGCTACGGCATCGCAGAAGACAAACTGAACAGCGTGAAATTCGACCCCGTACGCACGAAATCCCTGCGGATCGAGGCCAAGCTGCAGCCGGATTTCTCGGGCGGTATTCTCGAATGGACCCTTGACAGCGGGCGGTAATAGCAATAATATGCCGCTTTTTCACCCTTGGCGAGATGATAGCCAGGGGTCTTGTTCGAGATATCCGGCAGGGGAATCTGGATGGCAAAGGCAAAGATAGCGGTGGTCGGGGCCGGCAACGTCGGGGCAACAACGGCGCACATTGCGGCAACGGCCGGTCTCGGTCACATCCTCCTGCTCGATGTCGTCGAGGGCCTCGCCGAAGGCAAGGCACTTGATATTGCCGAGGCCGCCGGCGTGCAGCTTTACGACGCCGGGATCGTCGGCACACGCGATTGGAAGGCAGCGGCCGACAGCGATATCGTCATAATCACGAGCGGACTGCCCCGCAAACCGGGCATGAGCCGCGACGACCTGCTCGAGAAAAACGTCGAAATCATCAAGGACGTCAGCCAAAAAGTAGCCGAGCATTGTCCCGATAGCATCGTCATCGTTGTCTGCAATCCGCTTGACGCCATGGTCTACGCGGCCGCCAAGGTGACCGGCTTTGCGAAAAACAAAGTCATGGGAATGGCCGGGGCCCTGGATTCGGCACGCTTCAGCTATTTTGTCGCATCCGAGCTCGCAGTAGACGTCCGCGACATAAAGTGCGTCTTGATGGGCGGCCACGGCGACACCATGGTGCCTTTGCCCAGATTCACATCCGTCAGCGGGATACCCGTCACCGAGCTGCTGGATGAAGCCAAGATTGCCGAGCTTGTAGAGCGTACGCGCAAAGGCGGCATCGAGATCGTGAACCTGCTTGGCTACAGCGCCTACTACGCCCCTGCCGCCGGGGCCGTCAAAATGGCTAAGGCAATCCTGCAAGACAGCAAGTCGTTAATACCCTGCGCCGCCTACTGTGACGCCGAATATGGTGTCGGAGGCTATTTTGTGGGCGTCCCGGCTGTCCTGGGTGCCCACGGCGTCGAGAGGATCGTGGAACTCGACCTAAGCAAATCCGAGAAAGGTCAATTTGAAGAATCGCTCGCCCACGTGAAGCAGCTTGTGACAAAGACAAGTCAGTTTCTGTAGCAGCCGGCGTTTCCTGGCCCTTTAATTGCCATGTGCTGAAGAATAGTGTACTGTAACGAGCATGCCGAGTGAGATCTGAGTCGCAAGGGTGCCAATGGAACTGATACGGAAAATCAAACAATCCGAAGTGCAAGCCCAGGAGATCATCGAGAAGGCCAAGGCTGCAGCAGTCGAGCAGGCTGAGCAGGGCCGCCAGAATCGCCAGCTTCTGCTGGAAGAGGCGCAGCAGCAGCGGAAGAAGGCCATAGACGCCGCCGTAGCTGCCGCCCGGACCGCGGGTTCGGCAGAAGTCAAGAAGCTCAAAAAGCAGGCAGAAAACCGACGCCGCGAGCTGCGGCAACAGGTCGGGGGCAAAATAGACGCCGCCGCCTCAAAAGTGATGGACCACCTGGGAGGCTGATCATGGCGATTGCCCAGATGGCCAAAGTCATAATTGTTTGTCATCGCACGCAGGTTTCCGAGCTTCTCGAAGTGCTGCAGGGCGAGGGTATTTGCCACATACTCAACGCCGAAGAAGCCGTGGTCAGCCGGGACATGCCCGAACTGGCCCCGGGCAATGATCGGCCGAGAGACATAGAGACGCTGATCAACCGGCTGCAGAAGAGCATCGCATTCCTCAAGGACTATGCCAAAGGCGCTAAGGGCCTCGCCAGTGTCCTTTCGCCACGCACCGTAGTCGACGAAGAATCGTATGACAAGGTGGTTTCCGATGAGGAAATCCTCAAGATCATCGATAGGTCCGAGCGGCTTGAGGCGTCGATGGACAAAACAAGGGGAGAGATTGAGAGCCTCCACGGCATCCTGGATATGTTAAGGCCGTGGGCCTCGCTCGAAACCCCTGTTGAGGAGCTGGGCCGTTTGCATCGCTCAATATGCTGGGCAGGTCTGATACCGAGCCAGCAGTTTGAACAAGCACAAGAGAAGATAGCTGAGCTCGGCGGGGCCGTCCAACATATCGGAACCTCAAACAACAAAGATGCATGTCTTATCGTCGCCCTCAATGAGAGCGCCGAAGAGACGCAGAAGCTTCTGCGGTCCGTCGAGTTCGAGATGGTCTCATTCGAGTCAATGACCGGCACGGTAGCCGAGCTCATAGCTGAGAACGAGCTGCAACTCGAACGGACAGAGAAGCAATTGCAGGGCTTGCTCGATGAGGCGTCGGCCTTATCAAAGAACCTGCTCAGCATAGAGATTCTGCACGACCATTACTCAAACTTGCTGGAGAGAGAACAGACCAGAGATACCGCACCGGCAACCGAACACACAGTTCTTTTAGAGGGCTGGGTCAAGAAAGGTGATTATGCCCGTCTGGAAAAGGCGGTCTCGCAGTTTGGGGCCGTGAGCCTGACAAAAGTGGAGCCGGCCGAGGACGAAGAGATACCGGTCGAGATAGAAAACAAAAACGCGATCAAACCGTTTGAAGTAATAACGCGGCTCTACGGCATGCCGAAGCACTTTGAGGTCGACCCAACGGCCTTCCTTGCGCCCTTCTTCGCGATCTTCTTCGGCCTGTGTCTTACCGACGCAGGTTACGGCCTTGTCATCATCGCGATGATGGTCTTTATGATAAAGAAGATGCAGGGGGACAAGAAGCTCATGTGGATGCTTGGGATATGCGCCGGCGCCACCGTCGTCGCAGGGGCTTTGACCGGCGGCTGGTTTGGCGACGGAATCCAGAAGTTCATCCCCGCGCTGGCGCCGGTGAGAGAGAAGATGATGTGGTTCGACCCACTTGAGAAGCCAATGACATTCTTCATAATGGCGCTCGTGCTCGGGTACATTCAAATAATGGCGGGCCTGGCCATCGGATTCTTCCATTACCTCAAGCGTAAGGACTACATTACTGCGGTCTGCGACTATCTCACCTGGCTCGTGATGCTTAATGCACTCGTGCTGTTCTTAGCCGGCAAATTCGGCGCGCTGGCGCCCGCTATCGGCCGTGTATCCGGCTTTCTCGCCCCCCTCCCCGCGGCCACGATTCTAACGTATAGCCACAGGCAAGGCCGCTGGGGCGGGCGGATCGGAATGGGTCTGTACAACCTCTTTAGCACCATATTCTACCTGGGCGACGTTCTGAGCTACCTGCGACTTATGGCCCTCGGAATGGTCACCGCTGGTCTGGCTATGGCCATCAACGTCATCACTGAAATCGTAGGCAGAATTCCATACGGCATAGGCGTTGTCGCCATGATTATCGTCTTTGTCGGAGGGCACCTGTTTAATCTCGCGATAAACGCCTTGGGCGCCTTCGTTCATACATTGAGACTGCAATACGTTGAGTTCTTCCCGAAGTTCCTGCTGGGCGGCGGCAGGCAATTCGAGCCGCTGAGCAAAAAGTACAAGCACATTTACATCACAAAACAGGAATCGTCAGGCATCTCCTAAACGAGACGCAAACAAGAAAGTGAGGTTTTGACATGGATGGATTGACGTTGGCTTTGATTGGCGCGGGAATGGCGGCTCTGTTGGCCGGCATAGGCTCGGCAGTTGGTATCGGTATCGCCGGCAGGAGCGCAACGGGCGTCTTGAGTGAGAAGCCCGAACGCTACGGCCAAATGTTTATCATGGTCGTGCTGCCGGGAACCCAGGGCTTCTATGGCTTCTTGGCGGCGTTTCTTGTCATGCTCAATCTCGGCTTTTTTGGCAAAAGTGGCGTCCCAGAATTGACCTCGACGGTCGGACTGCAGGTGCTGATGGCGTGTCTACCCATCGCCTTTGCAGGATTGGTGAGCGCAATCTTTCAAGGCAGGGTCTGTTCGGGCGGCATTCTCATGGCAGCCAAACGACCGGAAATGGCATTCAAAGCTGGTGTTGTCTACGCCGTCATGGTCGAAGTCTACGCGGTTCTCGGCCTGTTAGTGACGATGTTCATGCTGCTGTTCGGTATCAACTGGCCGGCAGCCGCCTAATGCCGCGAACGAAATCCGTGCGGCGCATCACGTGATGCGCAATACGATATACGCAATACGAGATACGAATATGGAAGCTCAACAGGTAGTCGAAAAAATCTTGGCTGATGCCGGAGCGGAGGCCGAGAAGATAAGCAAGCAGGCCCAGGAGCACGAGGCCGCCGAGCAGGCCAAGCTGGATGAGCAGTTGGGCCGGTACGGCGAAGAGACGCAGGCCATTGCAAAGAAAGCCGGCGCGGACGAAAAATCCCATATCGTCGCGGCGGCCCGGATGGATATTGCCAAAGAGTACCTGGCTGAAAAAAGGAAGATTCTCGACGAAGTCTTTGAGAAGGCCCGCGGGCAGCTGAAAAACCTGCCCGACAACGAGTACCGAGCGCTTTGCTCCAAGCTCATGCGCGGCGCGGTCGAATCGGGCGATGAAGAGGTACTCGTCGACAAGAAAGAAAAACGCATCGACCATCACTTTATCAAACAGGTCAATCGCGAGCTCGGCCCGGGCTACAGGGGCAATCTCCGGCTGTCCGAGGAACGGCTTGATCTCGGGGGCGGCTTTATCCTGAGGCGCGGCAAGATAAAAACCAACATCTCTTTCAAAGTCCTTTTGGACCAGGCGCGCAAAGAACTCGAAATCGAACTGGCCAACGATTTGTTTGGATCGCAGTAGCCGCCGGCAAAATCGGCTCTGGGTCGACTGATATGATAACTTGGCGGCATCCCGGTTGTTACTTCCGATGCCGGACTTTTTGAAAAAGGAGATAATTATGAGAACGAGAGTATTGGCTCTGATAGCGTTGCTAATACTTATCAGTTTTGTTTGTGGCTGCGTGGTCATAAATTAGATGAGCGTATGAGCAGCTCTGGGGCGATCAAATGACGGCAGCCGCCGAACGAGCCATCTTGGATTTCTATACTTATCCGCCCATCGGGACCGACGACTGGCGCTACGCCTTTGAGACGGCCCAGGTCCGCGCGATTGAGATGGGGATGCTCAGCAGAACCAATCTGCTCGATATGGCCAACGCCCAGGACCTTGCCTCTGCCGCCGCGGCGCTTGCCGCCACCGAATACGCCCTGCCGCAAGCCTCTGCCGGCGGTCTGGGTTTCGGAGAAGTCGAAAACATGTTGTTGCTTCGAAGAACAGCCGCGAGGCAGCTCTTCTCGGATCTGATACTGGATGAGCCGATTGTCCGGCTGTTCAAGGCGAGGGACGACTTCGCAAATCTTCGGCTGGCGGTAAGGCGAGCGCTCACCGATAGGCCGCTCGGAACCGACTACAGTCCGGACGGCAACGTCGACGCAGAGTTGTTCGAGCAGGTCTTCGAGGAGGAAAACTACGAGCTGTTTCCCGACTACATGCAGCAGGCCACAGAGCAAGCGGTCTTGGCCTACTATCAGAACAAGGACATTCGCCGCATTGACCACGCGATCGACGCCGCCGAGGCCCAATACAACCTGAGAATGGCCCGAAAGCTGGGCAGTGTTTTTCTGCTCGGACTCTTTAAGATCCGGATCGACCTGACGAACATACGCACAATGCTCCGGCTCAAATTCACTGAATCGGAGCAGCGCAACGTCTTTTTGCAGGGCGGGTTCATCGAGCTCGAACGATTCATACACGGGCTGGACGTCGGCTACGAGTCGCTCGGCGCACTGTTCTTTGTGACGCCCTACCACCACGTCGTCGATATCGGCGCCAACTACCTTGCCTCGAACAAGTCGTTTCTGAAGATTGAGCAGCAGTGTGAGGAGCACTTGACCGGATATTTGAAATCGACGGTTCGGATCACGGCCGGGCCGCAGCCGATCATCGCTTACTTGCTGATGAAGGAGAATGAAATACGAACGGTGCGATTGATACTGACCGCCAAGAAGAACCATTTGGATACGAAACTCATTCTGGACCGAATCTCGTAGAATTGCATTGAAGCGTTAGAACTTACTTATCGCAAGCCGCAAGAGACGAAACATGGCAGGTAAGATAGCAGTTTTGGGTGGTACTGATTTTGTGATGCCGTTCTCGGCGCTCGGGGTCGACACGTACGCGGTCGAGGAGACGGCCGGCGAGATCGCTGAGAACGCAGAGAAGATCATCAGTGAGAACTATGCTCTCGTAGTGGTCGCTGAGAATATAGCTGCTGAGGCTGAGGAGGTCTTCTCGGCTTATGAGGATGCGCCGACCCCCTGTATAGTCGTCGTGCCTTTTACCACCGAGTCTGAGGGCTTTGCGACACAGGCTCTCGGCCAAGTGCTTAAGATGGCCACTGGAATCGACATACTGCAAGGCAGTTAGTAATGCGTCGTGCGTGATGTGCGACACGCAATATGATGTACGGAAGGTCTTGATAATGGACGAAACCAAAACCGGTAGAATAGTCAAAGTTGCAGGTCCGGTCGTGGCCGCCGAAGGCATGGCGGGGGCCCGAATGTACGACGTCGTTCGCGTGGGTAAATTGAACATCATCGGCGAAATCGTCGAACTCCATGGGGACATGGCCTCCATCCAGGTCTACGAAGACACGGGCGGCATAGGCCCCGGCGAGCCCGTGGTCGATACCGAAGCACCCCTCAGTGTCGAACTGGGCCCTGGTCTGATCGAGAGCATCTACGACGGCATCCAGAGACCGTTGAACTCGCTCGTAGAGGCCGAGGGCGAATTCATGAGTCGCGGCAGTGATCTGCCCGGCCTCGACCGAGAAAAGAAATGGCACTTCACCCCCACGGTCGCCGAAGGTGCAAAAGTTGGCCCCGGCGACATTATTGGGCAAGTCGAAGAGACCACGCTTCTGGTCCACAAGATCATGGTGCCGCCCGGCGTACAGGGCACAATTCGGGGGATTGCCGAAGGCAGTTATACGGTGGACCAAAGCATTGCCACTTGTCTTGCCGAAGACGGTACCGAACAGCCGCTAACGCTCATGCAGAAGTGGCCCGTCCGTAACCCGCGGCCAACAACCAAGCGGCTCGCGCCCGAGACGGTCCTCGTTACCGGCCAGCGCGTCATCGATACCTTTTTCCCAATCGCCAAAGGCGGCACCGCCTGTGTGCCGGGTCCGTTCGGAACGGGCAAGACCGTCGTACAACATCAGCTTGCCAAGTGGGTCGATGCAGATGTCGTCGTCTACGTCGGCTGCGGCGAACGCGGCAATGAAATGACGGACGTCTTGACGGAATTCCCGGAGCTAAAGGACCCTCGCTCCGACGAACCCCTGATGCGGCGATCGGTCCTGATCGCCAACACATCCAACATGCCCGTAGCTGCCAGAGAGGCATCCGTCTACACCGGAATTACCATAGCCGAGTACTTCCGTGACATGGGCTACACCGTGGCTCTGATGGCCGACAGCACGAGCCGATGGGCCGAAGCCATGCGAGAAATATCAACCCGTCTCGAAGAGATGCCCGCAGAGGAGGGCTACCCGGCATATCTGGCCGCCCGAATCGCGGCCTTCTACGAACGGGCCGGACGTGTCGACTGCGTCGGCGCCCCCAAACGTGAAGGCGCGCTCTCGATCATCGGCGCGGTCAGTCCGCCCGGAGGAGACCTTTCCGATTCCGTCGTCCAGGCCACGCTCCATGTCGTCAAGGTCTTCTGGTCACTCAAGGGCGAGCTCGCCTACCAAAGGCACTTCCCCGCCATCGACTGGCTCACAAGCTACTCTTTCTACAAACAATACCTCAAGAGCTGCTTCGAGGACAAAGACCTGGGCGAAGAGATGGAACGACTCACCATCGAGGCAATGAGCCTGCTGGAACAAGAAGCCGAACTCACCGAGATCGTCAGGCTCGTCGGCGCCGAGGCCCTCTCCCCGCAGGACCGACTCGCCCTCGAAACCTCGAGGTCCATCCGCGAGGACTACCTGCACCAGAACGCCTTCCACAAGGTGGACACATACACACTGATGCAGAAACAATACGAAATGCTAAAGACCGTCCTGCACTTCCACAAACAGGCCCTCGCCGCCATCGATGCCGGGGTCGACACCGCCGACATCTTCAAATTAGCCGTCCGAGAAGAGATCGCCAGGGCAAAATACGTACCGCAGGACCAGGTTGCCACCGTCGCTGAGATTCGGCAGAAGCTGGATCAGCAGATGAAGCAGTTGCATGCTCCAGCCGCACCTG
>CP070675.1:752101-760737 GCA_020352215.1 Phycisphaerales bacterium | reverse complement strand
GATTTGAACGTGGACGTCCTGACCTCGGCTCCGAAGATAGGCTTTAGTCGAGAGAAGTTCTCCGACAATATCACTATCCATAAAGTCGGCTTACACAAAAAGTCCCTCCACTTTTGGCGCCGGGTCGAAGTAATTGAATGGCTGGCCAAAGCCGGGTCCCGGTATCGTCGGCTGATTAGGGAAAACGACTATGACCTAGTCCACGCGTTTTTTGGCTTTCCCACAGGTTGGCTGTGCCACCGAAGTGCTGCAAAGGTGCCCTACATTATTTCACTCCGCGGCTCGGATGTCCCGGGCCAAAATGTCAGGCTCAAGCTTGATTACAAGATCCTCGGTCCACTGGCGTTCAAGCCAATATGGGGCAATGCCGCTGCTCTTGTGGCCTGCAGTGAGGGACTAAAGAAGAGGGCTTTGAAGTTCATGCCTTCAGCCTCTATCGACGTTATCACCAATGGTGTCGATCTGGAACGCTTTCATCCAGCCGGGGACGACAAATCAGACAAGAGCATAGCAGAAACGCAGCCGCTCATGCTCCTGACCGTCGGAAGATTATCTGCGACCAAGCGCGTGGACATGCTGATAGAGGCCGTCCGCATCTTGACCGAGAGTGGCCCCCGTATTCATTTCACAGTCGTTGGCGGCGGGGCACTGGAGGCGGAGCTCAAACAGGATGTTGCCGAAGCCGGGCTTGGCGACACCATAGAGATTGCAGGCAGAATTGACCTGGAACAGATGCCGCAGATCTATCGCCGGGGCCATGTGTTTGTCAGTGCCAGCATGCAGGAAGGGATGAGCAATGCGATGCTCGAGGCGATGGCATCCGGCCTGCCGATTATCACTACTCGTTGCGAGGGCGTTGAAGAGCTGATAGCGGACAACGGCATTGTGGTTGACCGGGCAGAGCCCGAGCAAATCGCGGATGCGATTCGCAAAGTGGCCGCTGAGCCACAGACCCGAAAAAGTCTGTCTATTGCCGCCAGAAAACGGGCCGAGAAGTTCGGCTGGGACCAAGTAGCTCGCCGATACTCCGACCTCTACATAAGGCTATTGCAGGAAAGTTAGAGTATGAAGATCGCGTTTTCTGCACGGGGCTTGAGTGTATCCTCCGGCGGAGCCCGGCAGTTCATTAAGTCTCTCGTGCCTGCGCTTGCCGAATGTCGCGGCAGCGATGAACTGATCTTCATGTACGATCGGAGGCGATTTTGCGGTCTGGCATCCGACTGCCAGGAAATCGCCATGGAGTGCAGGAACAAGATATGGTGGGATTTTGTGTACTTCCCGCGGATGCTGCGCAAGCTGAAGGTTGACGCCGCGATCTTCCCGAAAAATGTCATCCCGTTTTTCACAAACTGCGCTTGCTACGTTGTGATCCACGATTTGGCCTACTTCGTCTCTGGGCTCAATGCGTATCCTTTCTTGGATACTCTCTACATGCGGTCTCTTATCCCTCGATCCGTCCGAAGAGCTGCCGGCGTCTTTGCCGTCAGTAGAAATACCGAGCAGGATATCATTCGTTACACGGGTTGCGACTCCAAGAAAATTACTGTGACTTATGAAGCGGCCGACAAGTGCTATCGTCACATTGACGATCCTGAAAGCTTAAAAACCGTAAAGCGGAAGTACGAAGTGCCGGATCGCTTTGTGTTGTATACGGGTTCATTGTCACCTCGAAAGAACCTTGTTAGACTATTAGAAGCCTTTGGTAAGATGCGTGGAAGGATACCGCATAATCTCGCCCTGACAGGATCGAAGTCTTGGAAAGATCGTTCGGTGCATGAGACGATTCAAAGACTCGGTTTGAGGGACACGGTAAAACGGTTGGGGTATGTCGAGGAGCAGGACATGCCAGCCTTGTATAATTTGGCCAGTGCGTACGTCTATCCGTCTCTGTACGAGGGATTCGGCCTGCCGGTCCTTGAGGCCATGCAGTGTGGCTGTCCCGTTGTTGCGTCAAATGCAACGAGCATCCCCGAGGTAGCAGGTGATGCCGCGATGTTGTTCGATCCATGTGACACCGGCGCCATCGCCGAAGCCTTATACAAGATATTGACCGACGAAATAGCTCGCGAACAACTCATTGCGTCGGGTTTTCGACAGGCAGCAAAATACTCGTGGCGGCGGTGTGCTGAGACGATGTTGACTGCGGTTCGACAGGCAAAGGGCGGAGATTGAGCCGGGTGTTTATCAATAGAGTCACCGCTGACGGAATTTGGGCCTCTGAATATATTGGAAATTCGTGGGCTTCCGGAGACAGCCTATGAGATTGTCAAAGCGCATTCTGCAGAGGCTGGACGCAAATCTTGTCTGCCGGATTAACGAGATATACCACAACCTGGAGAACGTGCGGTACGATGAACAGCACGAGGATATCTCCAAGTTTGAACTTAGATTCTGGAGAGACGTCGCACAGAAGTACTCGCGCGAAGGCAAACCCAGTATCTGGCTGGACTATGGAGCGGGCACGGGATTCGTTTCGTCTGTGGTTGGTGAACATCTTCAGGAAGATGACCTCCTCGTCTGCTGCGACGTGTCGAGCGAGATGCTCAAGATATGTGAGGCCAAGCTCAGGAATAGATCTCCTCGGTGCCGGCTTTCTTTCAGGAAGAACGACTCCACTTTGATACCGGCGGACAACGACTCTGTGGATGTGATCTCTGTTAATTCGGTCCTGCATCACATTTTCGACTTGCGTGATTTTGCCGCTGAGTGTGAGCGCGTCCTTAAGCCGTCAGGACTTTTCATAGTGGCACATGAGCCAAACAAGAACACAAAACTGGCGTTTCCAGGTGGCTTTGTCCGCTCTCTTGCGAGGATCGTATTTCGGCCGAAGGCGATACTTTTTTGGGTCGCCGAGCAAAGTCCTCTCTCGGAGCGTTTGATGCGCTGGATAACCGGTAAGGTGAGCGATAAGTATCGCCGCCGCAACAGAATGCTCGCCGATGTAGCCCGACAGGTTAGGCAAGAGCACCTGTTGGACTTCGACATTCGAGGGACAGAGATTCAACAGATCGTTGATTTCCATTCGCAGTACGGGTTTGACCGAAATGAGCTTTGTGGCCACATCTTCCGTCGCTTTGAAGTCGTGGAATTCGACACGTACGGACATTTGGGTTTCTATCCCGAGAGCAAATCAGCCATTGCTGTCGAGCGATACCTAAGAAAACGATGGCCCGATGCCGGAAAAGAAATCTGTTTTGTACTGAGGTTGACAAAGAAGGAAATCACCGGCGATGCCGAGCTTTGAAGCACGAACAGGTGTTCCCGGGCTTTCTCGAAAACTCCGTGAAAGACCGGATAAACATCGAGACGCCTCTGAATTCTCGGAAGCTTTGCTGAGCCGACACAGGAACCAGGGATTCTAAGGATGTCCACAAGCGCAGAAAGAAAGACGTTTTATGACCACTTCTCACAGGACAAGCCGACCAAGTTGGGCATGTGGCTTGTAGGTGCGGTTTCAGAGCGGATCTTCCAGTTCGCGCAGATCGGCACGGGACACAGTGTGCTGGAAATAGGCCCGGGTCGCGGCGCCTTCGCCGGAATCTGTCTCGAGAAGGGGGTCGAGTACTGGGCCGTAGAGCCAAACGAGGAAATGGCCGATCACCTAAGAAGGCGAGGCGTCAACGTAATAAGCTCGATTGTTTTTTCTCTTCCTGAGATCGGCCGAATCTTTGATGTGGTCGTGATGAACAGCGTCATAGAACATATGGACACCATGATGGCCGCCTTGGAGCTTACCAAACAGGTCTATGGCTTGCTGAATCCCGGAGGCAAGTTCGTCATGTATGCTCCGGATTATGCGAACTGGAGGCATCATTTCTTTGTTGGAGACTTCAGCCATAGCTACATCACTTCGTGGCGAAGGTTAGAGGAACTTTTGATCAGCGGGGGGTTCGAAGATATTCAGGGCTGCTATCAAAGTGCTGCGTTCCGAGGTGTGTTGTGCTTCTTGATTTCCGGTATTGCAGCATGGTTACCCTTTGCCTGGCTTGACGTGGCGTTTCCAAGAAGCCGGGTAGCGCGTAAACTGTACAAGGTGCAAATCGCTTTCTTGCGGAGGGTTCTCATCCTTGGTGCCAAGAAAGGCGAGGCCGTTGAAGACAGGGCATGAGCATCCAAACCAAAAGACTGATCAGATTCCTTGCCAGGATTCTCGTTACAATTAGCCTGCTGGTGTGGGTCTTTTCCCGCGTCGACGTTGATCAGTTCCTCCTGGCTGTGAAAACGGCGAGGTGGCATTACCTCATCGGCGTTTGGGTGCTCACCGCGGCCTTCTTCGGGGTCCAATCGATTGCCCTGCAAGTAGTTCTAAGAAAACAAGGCTGCGAGGTCAGCAGGGCCAACCTTTTTGCCGCGAGCTCCGTAACGGCGCTCTATAGTCTGGTCCTCCCGAGCATTCTGAGCACAGGCGTAAAGTGGTATATACTCAAGAAGCACACGGGAAAGGGAAGTAACGTCTTGAGCAGTATGCTGTACAATCAATTCTCCCTACTTTTTGCTATGATCGTGTTAGGGCTCTTAGCTCTGATGTTGACCAACCCCTCGTCACAGCTGCTCACCACCAATAGCAAATGGCTATTGCCAGTCGTTTGCGGGGGTCTGCTGGCAGCCATGATCCTCATCTATTGGCTCCTAGCTAACAGCCGAACGGGCACAAAGATAACCGAAGCTCTCGGATTTCTGCTTAGACCTTTTCCTCGACACTTTCATCAAAAAGGCCAAGATGTGCTCTCGCAGATAGCTGCCTTTCAAAAGGCAGGATTACGATTCCATCTGGCCATTGCCACCATAAACATATTGGATGGGCTACTTGTTGGCACACTAATCTATCTTTTTGCAGCCCGGTCTGCGCACGTAGATGTTGCACTGGGGGTTCTGGTCTGGCTATGTGCGATCGTGTTCGTACTCGGCAAGGTACCCATATCTGTGGCCAATCTCGGCGTCAGAGAAGTGACCTTGGTTGGCCTGTTGGCAAGCTACGGGGTCAGAACATCATCTGCGTTACTCATGTCAATGATCCTTTTTTCATCGCTGATTTTCATGGCCGCCATTGGCGCGGTGTATCAACTGTATTGGTCGTGGAGTGCGGCTAAGAACACCGCCGCGAAGAATCTCGAATAGTCATAACCATCGGGTATTCATGGGGCGAAGCATTTGAAGGAACTCACATGAACAAGTGCACGCGGAGAGCCTTGCGGGCGTTGCGTCTGTACGACGCGGTGGTAGACCTTAAACATTGGCTGACCGGCACCGAAGCTGAGTATGTCAAGTTCTATTCCCAGTTCGTGAATCCGGGAGATTTGTGTTTCGATGTGGGCGCAAACGTTGGGCGTAGAACAAAGGTACTACTCAGGTTGAATGCAAAGGTCGTGGCTGTCGAACCCCAAGAACGGTGTATGAAGAAGTTGCAGAGGAAGCTCGGTGACAACGACAGTGTTATCCTTGTCCAACGCGCCGTCGGCGAAAAGCCGGGATGGGCTGATATTAGGCTCTGCGATTCCCACTCGCTTTCTTCCCTGTCGACGGACTGGATCGAGCGTGTGCAGAGCAGCGGTCGATACTCTGAGTGCACGTGGGACACCTCGATCACGATCGAGATCACGACGCTCGATCAGTTGATATCAGACTGCGGAAGGCCCACTTTCGTAAAACTCGATGTGGAGGGTTATGAATACGAAGCTCTAAAGGGTCTGTCGGAGCCCGTCAAGGTCATTTGCTTTGAGTTTACTCCTGAGTTTATAGAGTCGACGAGAAAATGTATAGACCATCTTTCGCGGATTGGGTCGGTCCACTTCAACTACTGTCTCGAGAATGATCAAACATCCCTGAAGCTGTCAAAGTGGGCCACGGTGGCCGCGATGCACGAGGTGCTCGACTCAGTCTCATCGCAGAAATTGGCCGGTGACGTTTATGCCAGGTTCCAAATCTGAGCCCGCGAAGACGGATATCGTCACGCAGCGCCAGTATAGTCATCGCCCTCTTCCGCACTTTCCGACTGTGCGGGACGAATAAGCCTGCGCGCCAGCCGAGCGACAATCACACTTCCGATCAGACTGACACAACCGGCTGGACTACTTTTTCCGGTTTTTGCTTGACGTAATGAATTGGATCGGACATAATGCTTTTAGCACCATGAGGGATGCCATTTTGTTGAGTCGTCGAGAAGCCGCAGTCTGTACGTCTGGCTTTGAGGGGAAATTCGATGTGTACTAAGCTCGACAGTTCGACTCGGGTTGCGCTTGCGTATCTGCTGTTCTGCCTGTGCACCGTCGGCGCCGACACCTCCCACCTGGTACAGTGGGGCTACCCTGTGCCTTTGTTGAAAGTGAATACAGAGTACCACGACAAGGCGCCATTCCTGTCCTTTGACGGATTGACACTTTATTTTTCCCGACAAGACGGCCCCGGGGGAAATCGGACTCGCATATACACGGCAAGGCGCCAAATGCCTTACGACCCATTTGTCTCGGTCGACGAAATAGACACGCTGAACTACTCGGGTGGCCATATTGACTATCCCCGGGTCTCACCAGACAACTTACGGATGTACTACTACGAAACAGAAGGGTCAATGCGCCAACTGAAGGTTACCGAGAGAGCCTCGGCGGATGACCCATGGCGACCCGGTATCAGCATCAGCGAGCTGAACGCTCTTGGCCAAGTCGCCAATCCTTCTCTAACCAAGGACGAGTTGACGATAGTGTTCACAGGTTATGAGATCCCTGGGGGCCAAGGAGGATATGATCTCTGGATGGCGACCAGACCCGACAGATATTCGCCCTGGGCCGATGTGACTAATCTGGCCGAAATAAACAGCCCCGAGTGGGACGCTCACCCATCCATTTCGCCGGATGGGCTTACGCTGCACTTCGCTTCTTGGCGCAACGGTGACGCTCAGCTGTTCAAAGCAACGAGGGGCTCTCTCGAAGTTCCTTTCGGCAGTCCTGAGCATTTGTCCTTCTTTGATTCGCCCGGAAGTTCTCTTCAGTATCCGTTTCTCAGCAGCGATGGCAAGACCTTCTACTACGCCAGATCTGACTTCGGAGAACCCTTCGACATTTGGGTTTCGAGTCAATCTGATCTGCCTGAGGCTCCCACGTACTACGTCAGCGCGCGCGACGGCAGAGATACGAATAACGGCCTGAGTTCCCACACGGCCTTCGCCACAATCCAAAAGGCCATCGATACGGCCCAGGACGGTGACGTGGTCCTGGTCTACCCGGGCATTTACGCCGAGGCAATCGACTTCAAAGGAAAGCCTATAACCGTCCAGAGTGCAGCCGATGCTGCGGTAATCGAGTGCCCGGACGATTTCGCCGTCTCCTTCCTCCGGGGCGAGGGAGCTGACGCCGTACTGAAGAACTTCGTGATCACAAATAGCGAAACCGGCCTCTTCATCGTTCGCAGCTCGCCCACTATCATGAACTTGACAATCGTCGGTAATCAGTATGGCATTGAGGCCTACGCGAACTCAGAGCCTGATGTCAGCAACTGCATCTTCTGGAACAACATGCAAGCCGACCTGATTGGATGTCAGGCCCACTACAGTTGGGTCCAGGATGACTTCGAGGCCGAGCTACCCAGTGGTTTGGTTTCGCACTGGAAGTTCGACAGAGCGCAGGGAGCGGTGGCGTATGATTATGTCTCCGGTAACCATGGAAGCATCCATGGCGCTAATTGGACCGCTGGTTGGACAGGCGGCGCACTGAGCTTCGATGGAGCAGATGACTACGTGTCCTTACCGGATAACGATCCTGTGTGGTTACCGAGCGACGATTTTGCGCTTGCGACTTGGGTCTTCTTTGAACGAGGGCCGGCTTCGTCAGTAGACGATACCGAAGTCCTTCTGGACCTGAACTTCGCAGCCGGCTCCGCCCCGTATAATGAGCTTGGCTGCAGTCTGCAAAGGTGCGGTGATACCGGCAAGGTCTGTTTCCGTGTCACTACGACGAGCAACTCAGATGAGGACCTTTATACCACCAAGCCCTTGGGCAGGCATACGTGGCACTATATTGTTGCTGTTCGAAATGGGGCAACTCAGTCCATATATGTGGATGGGAGATTGAACAGCCACAGAACGTGTTCAAGTGACCCTGTCGATTTTGTGGGCGGATACGATGATGACCAGGTCAGCTTTGGCCGGCATACGTCGCTGGCACGTCGGCCGACCTATCATCTGCAAGGCAAACTCGATGATGTCATCCTGTTCGATAGGGCTCTGTTGACCAACGAGGTGGATGCGCTCTACAGGAACAGCATTGCGCGCCGGGGTTTCAGAGCGGGCCCGATGTTCGCCGATCCCCACAACGGTGACTACCATCTACTGAGCGAGCGGGGACGCTACTGGCGCGAGCATGGCTTATGGGTCCTCGATAAGGTCACCAGTCCCTGTGTTGATGCCGGGGCCCCCAGCGCTGACTACTTAAACGAGCCGACACCAAACGGCGGACGAATCAATCTCGGCGCGTACGGCGGCACCGCCTACGCAAGCAGGAGTGAATGGCCCTTCGAGTGGGACCTGAACTACGACGAGATAATCGACATCGATGACCTCATAGTACTGATAGAGACGTGGTCACAGTCGGTGGACTGAGCCGGACAGGAGAGAAACGTCATGAAGGTGGCAGAAAACCTGTTGG
>CP070675.1:743095-752001 GCA_020352215.1 Phycisphaerales bacterium | reverse complement strand
GGGTGAGCCGGCTTTCACAGGCTCAACGCAAGACTTGAGCTATGATGCCGCTTGCCAGGTGAGCACATCCACATACGATGGTATGGGTCATCTTACAGATGATGGTACGCGCACATATACATGGGACCTGGCATCACGCATGACCAGCTACACAGAAGACGCCGAAACCGTTACCCTCACCTACGATGCCATGGGGCAGCGCCTATCCCGCACCGAAGGCGGCGCCACACGCAGTTACGTGTGGAACTACGCCTTGGGATTGTCATCGGTCTCAGTGGTCACAGAGGGCGGCGATGACCTGCGCTATTACGTCCATACGCCAGGCGGCGGCTTGCTATACAGTATCGAGGAGGCAGACAACAGCAGGCAGGACTACCACTTTGATGAGATGGGCAATACTCTCTTTCTAACTGATTCGGCAGGCACGGTTATAGGCAGCTATGCCTACAGCCCCTATGGAGAAATGCTCTCATCTGCCGGCGGTCTGGACAATCCGTTTACCTGGCAGGGCGAGTATGGCGTGATGGACGAGGGCAACGGACTCTACTATGTGCGGGCGCGTTATTACGACGCCAATACCGGGCGTTTCATCAGCCGCGATCCGATCAAGGCCATCGATCCTAGAGAAATCAACCCCTATCAGTATGCCTTGGGGAATCCGTTGCGATTTGCCGATCCGAGTGGGAGTACGAGTGTAAACGAACTAAGAGCCAGACTTCATTCTGCCCAAGGTGAGCTCAAGGAACTTGAGGTAGAGAAAGAACTTAAACAACTTCGTGAGGCTCGAGACAGAGCATACGAATGCCTAACCATTGCTGAGAAGAATTCTGCGAGTCAGGCACACATTGAAATAATTGAATCTGGGCTTGTATCGGTCGAAGAAAAGATGCGAGCTATCATGTCTTCGGGGGTCTCCTACAGTTGGTCTGGCGATTCTATTGACGAAGTCGAGGAACGCATATCATCTCTGCGATCGTCCATAGTTGATCTCACGGCCGAGCTCGAAGCAGCCATTTATGTCGAAACGATGACCAGCTACAATCGCTACGCTCTGCGCGACTTCGAGCTCGATTCTATGCTTGCAAGGGCTGTTCGTAGGAAAAAGCAAGCTCGCGAAGGACTTATATTACATTTTCAAGAAATGGTCAATAAAGCAGTCGATAAGATGCGCAAGGCCAAGAATGCCCTTGACTTGGAAGCGGCCGTCACCGAACTTATGCAGGCCGAAGATGAATTGAGGCGTGCGGGAGGAATACCCTCCATAATCCCATGGCTTAGCGATCCACGGCTTAACCCGCGCTAAACAAGAGCAGGTGATGGTGAAGACGGATGAGCAAGATGAATGAGATTGTGCTTGCCCAGATGTGCTGTGTCGTTTGTCGTGTGCCTTGCTGCTTGTGTTATCAGCCAGGCCGAGACCTATGCCTACGATACTGCCGTTGTTCACTCACACAGAGTTACGCAAGATAGATGACGCTAGTGGGCAATCCCAGTTAAAGTGAGATTGCCAAGTAGTCAGGCGTTAGCAGGAGATGGCTAATAATGACAGCTCTGTAATCCAAAAATGTACTCTTATTAGCAGTGGTGGTGACCGTAGCCCAGATTGTCACCGGCAGCTCGATAGATGCTGCTAGAGTTCACTACGAACACGATGCACTCAACAGGCTGACACGCGTGATCTATGACGGGAATGCAACCATTCAATATACCTACGATGCTGTCGGCAACCGCACATACCCATGAAGATAGACTTCTTGGGGGGGACAGTATCGCGGTATCCACAGCAGGGAATCGCAAGAAGCAACCGGAGATATACCCATTCTGTGGCCCTTGCCAAATGACCATACTGTTTTGATCGGAACAGTATGAATTTGCTTGCCTATAACCTGCTGTCGTGGCTGTAATAGCATTCTGGACAGTTTTCGTGGGGCACGGTTGGACGGGCCATTTCTCACAGCAGTCCTACGGGTCGATGGTTATTGTCCGCGGTCAGAAGGTTCTACGAAGAAGGCGGGTGAAAATGATGAGATTGTCACTGTTGCTCTGCGGCGTTTAGCTGCTTGCGGTTGCGGGTATCGTACCGGCCGGGGAACCTGTCCAGGTATTCGATTCTGGGTTCGAGGGACAGGCTCTTGCCGACGGTCGGGAGATCAGGGGTTACGTCGCGGGGTGGCCTGTCAGAACGGGAGGGATCCTCGGGTTGCTGAATCCAGATTCCGCCGAAATTGATCGGCTGAGTCTCAACGCTGCCCACCACCAAACGAAACCCCCATGACCATGCGGTAGCCATGATTCTGCGTCCAGTGTCACCCAAAATCAGCCATTTCTGAACCAGGCCGGATTTACAGAAAAAATCTCACACCACCGGAAAAACCAGAAAATGCCCCTTTTCTTCCTATGATAGGTAGTGTAAGATTCTTTCTGTGGATTTGGCTAAGGTAGTTTTGTTTTCCCCCTTCGTAGGAAGGTGGGGGGGAGAACAAGACGGCCCAACATGAAAGCATTGCAAAAGCGGGCCAAGTCGTTCCAATAGAACCTTTTTAGCCAAGAGAAAGGATGACAAGCGACCTGTGCCGGGGATCTCCGCTGCCTTGAGTGAGGCTGAAGTGCACTGGTGAGAGTTCCTGATGTCCCCTGCAAAACGAGGGATCCACAGACTGGAAATGATTACAAGCGATGACCATGAAGGCTTGGCTGCCGCCGGAAGAGCGGTCTTTGCTTCTATGCCCCGGCAATGTTGCCAGTTCCATCTGCAGCAAAACGCCCAGGCCTATGTCCCGAAAAAGCGACGGTTCGCCGGGAAACAATATCCGAACATGAACACGCGAGTGACCGACTGAACCGCCTATGCAAAATGAAAGCACCTACAGACAACTTCTTGCGTGACCCTATAATATATGTGATATATTGGTGACAAAAGACTGTTGAAAGCTTCTTGTAAACAATATAGTATGTTTGATTTATGGGAAAACAGTTTTTTGGGAATAGCGCAATCTTGCTTGACGTACGCCGCGGGACTGCGAAGAATCCAAGGTTAAGATGAAAACTTGATACGGCAGTCAAGCTCTTTGCAGAAAATAAAGTAGTGCAGAAAGTGCGTTGAGAAAATAGAATCGACGAAGTAGCTGGAGACCCACATGATGGCCCGAAAGTGTTCTTCTTGAAATCAGTAGCTCAGTAAGTAATGCTGCGCTTTCCATTGATGTCTGCCATTTCCTGGCTTAGGGCTTATCGCAAATGGAAGTGAGAGCCTCGTATATCGGACGTGGATGTAATACCAGCGAGGGACTGTGGGAGTTTGTTAGAGTCTCCCGGAGTTCAACAAAAGGAGCGCAAGAAGATTCAACCTGGCCGGTTATCCAAATGGATGGCAGGCCAGGTTTTTTTGTTATGATAATTCATAACAGTCGATGGATGTCAAATAGGAGATAAACCGAAAATGGGATTAGTCGGATTGGCATTATTGGGTGTGGCCCTCGGAGCGGCGGGAACCGAGTATCTCCGCGTAAAGAGGCCTGACATTATTGAGAGAATCGAAGATGCCGCGAGGCGCTTTGTGGATTCAGTGTGTCCGTCAGAATCTGATGATGAAAAAACACGAGAAGGGTAAAGAACGAGTTTGTTTTGCCAGAAAGAAAAAGGGAAGGAAATGTTATGGTCAAGAGTGTTGGAATTCTGATAGGTGGAATATTTGTCGGTGCTGTTGGTGCAGAAATTATTCGCAAGAAGTACCCGAAGGCTATGAATGATTTGTATGCCAAGACCTGCGAGATAACATCAGGGGTAAAAGAGGCTTTCAAAAAGGGATATGCCAGTGCCATGCAGTCCCAGCAAGCCGCGGAACCAAGCGTCTGATATTGAATACCGTGCAATACTCCCGGAACCGAATGAGAAGGTAAGGCACAGAATATGAGTTGAACCTGGATGAAGGAGATTGAAATATGGCTACTCCACGGAATGACGAGCCTTCAGGAATCATTGAGTCTGTATCCAAATTTGCTGGTACTGTGGTCGGATCTGCCGTGATTACCGGTAAGCGAATCATTAGCTCGGCAAAGCCATCGAGCGAGGCTTCGCCGGACAAGCCTGGGGGGAAGACCATACGGGCGCCGGCCCAAAAGAAGAGGAAAGCGGTTGGCAAGGCAGTGACAGAAATACCCAAAACAAAGAAGAAGAAAAAAGTGGCGAAACGAAAAGGAACAGAGTCGTCCGATAAGACCGGGATATCCAAAAAAAAACGCGCACACTCTCCAGCTAAAAAGAAGAAAGGCGTAACACCGAGGAAGAAGACCACATAGCACGACACGGATGCAAAGACCTCCGGTGCAGATTAGAGCACAGTAATAAACCTAAGAGCCTTTGTCACAAGAACTTCTGTGCTCTGAATTGCTGAGTATGGATATGCTTTGTGAAAGTGCAGGATTATAGATTAGGACGTTGATGACGCTGAACGTTAAGAGAGAAGATCGATAAATATGGTTGATAGAGATGTCGAGTTGCAAATTGCCGAGGCGGTTTAGAAGGAGCGCAAGACAATGATGTCCGACAATAACGGTGAAGTGCCTTCAGGAATACTTTGTGTCGTATCCAGGCAAGCAGGTACTGTTGCTGGAACGTCGCTGGCCATCAGCAAGAGAGTTGCTGGCTCGGGCGTTAAGACTGTGACAACAGCGAAGGATTGGCTTAAGCGGCCTTTAGGAATTCTTATGACTGCGAGAGATAGAAAGAACAAGACCACACCTGAGGCATCTGCCGTCGAATCGATGGACGATCGGGAAACGGGGCGTAAAAAGGCAGCCAAGGCTCTAATAGAGGCGCTGGAATCGGATCTGGCCGCAGCCCAGCGTGAGTTGAAAAAAGCTCGGAGTTATACAGAGAACACACATTCTAAACTCGCATCGAAGCTTGATGAGCTGAAAGCGGAGAAAGAATCGTTGATCTCTGATCTGCAACAGGCAAGAAGCCAAGCCAATGAGGCCGCTGTTCGCCAAGCTGAACTGAAGACGCGGGTAACCACATTGGAATCCGACCTTACTGCTGCCCAACGTCAGTTAGATATGCCTCACAAAAAAGAAGAGGAAGAGGTCGGATCTGCGATAGACCGAACTGTTGCTCAATCAGTTGAGAAACTAGATGTAAAAGCCAAAAAACAACCATCTCGGAAGGCAGTTAAGGCTGAGATGTCAGCCCCTGCTGCTGTAACCGATGAGGAAGTGCAAGCGGCTGTTTTCGCTGACGCAACCGATAAGATAATCTTCACGAGAGCCCTTGCTGATATGGTGAGTCAGGATGGCACTGTGCGAGCGGATGCTGCCAGAACTATGGCGTGCGTTCGCCATGAATTGTCGGTCAAAGCCCTTGTTGCCCAGATGGCTTCCGACTCGTCGGCACAGGTGCGACAAGCGTGTATCAGAGCCTTGGGAGCACTGGAGATGAAGGAAGCACTCCCTGCTGTTGAACGTGCTTTGGCCGACGAGGCAAGTTCGGTCCGCTTGGCTGCTGTGTGGGGTCTATACCATTTAGGTGGGACAGAAAGTGCCGCGGGGCTAACAAGTATGCTTTCCGATGAGGACGAGGCAGTACGCCGAAGGGCTGCCACCTGTATCGGCTGGCTTGGTAAGAAGGAACTCGCGCTGGGGTATAATACTCCCGGTTTTGTGACCAGTAGATAAGGTAGTGTCGCTGCTGGACGATAACAGTGTTTCTATTCGTCGGGCGGCCATTGAAACGATGGGCAACCTGCGCGGCCGGCAAGTGGTTTCGTCTCGAATTGAAAAGTTGAATGATCCTGTCGAGCTGATCAGAAACGTGGTTTTCAGTGCCTTAGACACAATCACTGGTAAGAAGATGAGTAAGTCTTTTCCAAAAGATGAGAGGGGATCTGAGCGCCTGATTGCGCGATGGCAGGGATGGCGGAAGGAGGAGCTTTTAGGATGACCAGGCTGTGCAATAGTCTGCGTCGTCCCATATTCTCGATTAAATGTTGGGGGTATGGTTTTGTGGGTCCTAAACCAATCCGGACAAGATTAGGACTAAGGGTTGTAGAAGGCGTGCTTTTCGGTCTTGACTGATGGTCCTTGATGGAGAGTGCTGCTAATTGAGACCCTTGCTGACAATAAATTAGGGAGGTCATCTGATGCCAAAAAGCCGGAAACAAAAGACAAGCGTAAAGAAGAAAAGGAAGGCAACCGCAAGGAAAAAAAGAACCAATAAGCCTCTTTTAGAATCGGCCGCAGACCAGGCAGCACCCAACACAGTTGCGAGCACCATAAAGGACTTTACTGATGTTTCTGAAGAGAGAACCAGTATCATCTCCATTGTCAAGGGTCTTGAGGGACAGGTTGAGACAGCATTCGAGCTAAAGAAGGTTCTGGAAGCTGAACTTGACGCAACTTGCAAGAAGCTGTCAGAAGAGTCGGATGCTCGCGTTCAGTTAGAGATAAAGGTCGCATCACTCGAAGCCGAGGCAGCTTTAGTCAAGGAATTGCGCGAAGACATCTCCTTTGTCGAAGAAGAACGGAACAAGTTTGCCGACCTGCTCGCTCAGACTCAGACAGAGCTTGAGGAAATGACTACCGAGCGGGATTCGCTTACCGACCAGATGGCCTCTGCCGAGGCACATGCCAAGGAACTCAAAGACGGGAAAATGGCTCTTGAGGCCCAGGTGATCGATCTCAAGGACAGAGTTACTGACACTAACCGCCTGCGTGGAGAACTCATGGAAATGACAGAGGCCTATCAGGATTCGCGTAAGCACGTGCATGACCTGATAAGGCGTCTGGAAGTTTCGGAGGAATCGAAGGAAGCCCTTGAAACAGAACTGGCTGGAGCCTATGAAAAGGCGCGGACCCTGCGAGAGAAAGGGGAGGAGCTTCAAGAGAAAATTGCCGCCGCCGACAAACGGACAGCCGATCTGCGTATTCAGCTCGAGGACCAGCAGGCCACCAATCGAGAACTGATGGGGGTCAAAGCGCACCTTGAGAACGAAATTAAGACGGCGAATATTAACTGCGATGTTGCCAAGAATGAACGCGATGCATTCAAGAATGCCCTGCGTGACATACGCAGTGAAGCGACTCAAAGCAGCGGGCGTGTTCGCCAGAGGTATTTTAAGCCAAAAGAAAAGACCAAATCTTCACGAAAACGTTCACAGCCTTTGTCCACTAAAAAAGGGGTGAAATAGTCGAGACGACGTAGTCCCTCTCGTAGTTGGAGATTTGTTGGCCACTTGCGCTTGTCAAGCAGCAACAGGACCGCTGCAAACACCTGCCTGTCCCCTCGAAAAACAGACACTTGTCCCCCCGACAAACTCCGTCCGCCTTGTCATTGCTGTACTTACGCAAGCTTGCTGCATGCGGTTGATTCTATTATCTTGGCAACATAACCGCCATAAGAAGCTTTTTGATGATCCTCTGCCGCGTGCTTGCCTGCGCTAGCGGAATGTGTCGATATGCCGTGATGTTCTTGCGGGCTATCTGTTGCTCGAACGCCGGCTGGCCGGCAAGCTCCCGGCTGTTGAGAGCCAGCTCGCTGCCTGTGAACACGATATCATTTCGAAGAAATGCCGGCGGCCACGGTTCACTCCGGGCTTTCCTCTGCTCTGGGTGGTCCTCTCAAAATCGCTGCACAAGTGGGAGGATTTTGCTTATCTGATGCAGCCCGCGACACTCAAGAAATGGCATACTGTAGCTTTCCGGCACTTCTGGCGATGGAAGTCCTGTAGGAAAGGCGGACGACCTCCGATCTCCAAACAGATGCAGAGCCTGATTTGCCAACTCAGCAAGGAGGATCCGCTCTGGAGGCGCGAACAAGACATCCACATACGGATCGGGTGATCCAGCGACTGCGTGCATCGGTGCCCTTTGGCTCACGGCCCAAGTATCTCTTCCGGGACAATGATGGCATCTATGGCAACGGTGTACAAGCGTTTCTGGACAGCTGCGGCATCTCGGAAGTTCGTACGGCCTATCGAAGTCCTTGGTGGAATCCGTATGTGGAGAGATTCATTGGAACCTTCCTGCGAGAGTAGCGTGACCATGTGATCGTGCTTAGTCAGAGTCAACTTCAACGGCTGCTTCGAGAGTTTATCAAAGAGTACTATCATGTGGCACCCCCACATCAAGGTCTGGGTGGTGACACGCCTGTTCCCCATACAAAGCCGCCAGAGATCTCAGGCCCAAGCACGCTCATCTCCATTCCTGTACTGGGAGGTTTGCATCAAGGTATATCCGCGTAGCGGCGTGAAGGGTCGAAGAGCTTCCTGCACTTGCCTCAGTACTCCTTGTTAATTCGCCATCTTGTTGTGAAAAAACGCCCGATTGAGTCATTGGGCGCCACTCGAATAGGGCAGCTTTGTGCCAACCTTACCGGTCTTGGTCGCACAGCTCCCTCAAGATGGGGTTTTTCGTAGGGACAGGTAAACACACCTGAAACTGTTGGTTCTCTCAAGAGTCCATAGCCGCCGATATTATCTTAAGCAGAGTCAATATATTGTGGATTAACCGATAGCCATAATATTGTCCAGATAATGAACTAATTGCAGAGGAAGATGAAGGCAAAAGACCGTTACCAACCTTCAGAAACAGTTGAGGCACTGTTCACAACTGCAGTTGTCAAGATTAAGACTGAGGCCGACAAGGCAATTGCCAAGCAGAAGGCTATGTCGGAAACAGAGGTTGTCTCAGCAAAAGCCGGGGTACAGGCCAAGACCAAAGCACCCACACTTGAGCAAGAAGTAGAGCCGGAAGTCGAAACGGAAACAGCAATCGAGGCAAGTGCGATAACAGAACTGCGTACTCAGCTTGTGGACACAATCGCCAAACTGACGACAGCCTACGAAAAGCTGCAACATGAAGTTTCTCAGCGAAGGAAGGCTGGATGACGTAGGATATTTTTCGCACATTGTA
>CP070675.1:733905-742995 GCA_020352215.1 Phycisphaerales bacterium | reverse complement strand
TGTCACGGTGACGCCGACGGTGTCTCGGGCGGCAGTACAAAGAGCGGCGTCTACTATGTCGGCCCCGCGGATCTGAACGTGGTCGTCTCCACCTGGCTGCTCAAGGAGCCCCCACATGGGGCTGGCATTGCCTCTGTGCCGAACGGCGTATGCGCGGACTTTGCGCACGATGCGGGGGGCAGCACCAAGAGTGGGCTCTACCGCGTCGGGCCAACCGACCTGAACATCCTGATAACAAATTGGCTCAAGAAGGAGCCGCCTCACGGGCCGGGCATTCATCCCGATTGTCCGGACTGCCCGTGACCTAATTGACGTGATCTGAATACTACCGAGCAAGTAGTTCGCCAAGCAATGTTAACATTAATTTTGAGGAGTCAGAACGATGGAAAAGACAAGAACACCACAGATCGGATTGCTCGTGCTGGTAATGACTTTGCTTATGAGCACGGCCGCCCGAGCACAAACACCCGTTCTGTCCGGGCAGGTCTTCGGCGATGGGACCCCGCTTAGTGGCGTGCTCCTAAGACTGCGCGGTACAAACGACCAGGTGACATACGAAATGCTCGACTGGGACATCAGCGACTCCGCGGCTGGGGCCTACGATCTGGCGGTCACGAAGCTCTACGCGTACTACTACATTGCGCCCATGGAAGATGACCCGTGCAATTGCTCTTTCATCAAGGCTGAGACGGACGGAGGAAAGGTCATTGACTTGTCGCCAAATCCCGACTGGATTGAATACGAGTCGCCTCTGGATGGCAAGGTATTGAATCAGAACAACTTCTTTTACGATTGTGGCGGGCCTGTAAATCAGCCACCGGACGCCAAGAACGATGCGGCAGTAACCGATGAGGACACGCCTTTGACCATTGATGTTCTGGCCAATGACAGCGATCCGGATGATGACCCGCTACAAGTGCAGAGCATCACGCAGCCAGCCCATGGGGAGGCTGAGATCATTGAGGGTAGTGTCCGCTACACCCCCGACCCGGACTTCTATGGAGCGGACACTTTCACGTACACAATCAATGACGGCCAAGGTGGCACTGACACAGCGACGGTGACCATCACTGTGAACCCGGTAAACGATCCGCCGGTTGCCAATCCCGATTGGGCGACCACTCCGGAGGATACGCCGGTATACATTGACGTGTTGGCAAATGACACGGACCCGGATGGAGATCCTCTGACCATAGTCAACGTTACTCAGCCCCAATATGGCTTTGTAGAGACTAATCCAGATGGGACGATCACGTATACCCCAACCACCGACTTTCCTGGTACCGACACTTTTAGCTACACCGTCAGTGACGGCCGGGGTGGTTATGATACGGCGACTGTGAACATCAAGATAAGTCAATGTTCGTGCATGGGGGGCGAATGCGTGACCGGCTTGGTAGTTTACGACATCGGTGGCCCTGAGCCACACGGACAGATCACGGAGAACCCCCAGCCCGGCGACTTCACCATCAAAGCTGCGGGTGCGGATATCTGGGGCCCAGCGGATCAGTTCTCCTACGCTTACACCGTCAACAAGTTCAAAGGCGACTTCACGGCGGATGTCTCCGTTGAGATACACGGGCAAGACATCTGGGCCAAGGCCGGGATTATGGCCCGGGAGAATCTCAATCCCAACTCGCCTCATGTAATGGTTATCAGGTCCGCCGGAGAAGGGGTGCACATGCAGGGCCGCCATGGCCCAGGTGAGGAGTCGTGGACCAAGACGCTGGGCCCTCATGCAGACGGGCCGGTCTGGCTATCGCTGAGCCGCAATGGTAACACATTTACAGCTGCGTATAAGTACGCAGGCGCGAGCGACTGGATAGATTGTGTTTCTACTGAAATAGACCTACCCGACGAGGTGTACATCGGTCTGGCGACGACGTCACATCAGCAGGGCACGTTGGCCACGGCCGTATACAGCCGGTTCTGCGAGGGGCCGTATGCTGGTCCGCCCGTATTGGAGCCTCACCAATGGTCCCTCGATGTGCCCCACGGGGGAGACGGCTTCTGGGGCATTCGGGAAGTCATCGACAATGGATTCATCTGGAGTACCCGGGACGCGATCAAATCGCTCATCAGCGGAACGGGTACTATCGTCCACTACACCGCACCGTGGATCAATATCTGCGACAGCGGTGACTGTGGAGATTTCGGCGGCGATGCCCTATTTGGGGTGGTCCAGCAAGGCTTCAAACAGCATGGTTTCGTGGACGATCTGTCGCTGCTGGCGAGGGGTACGATTTGGGTCGAGCAGGCTGGTACGTACACGATCGACGTTCTCAGCGACGACGGCTTTCAAGTGTGCGTTAAGGGCGAAGGTGCCACAAATCCTAAGATTGTCTATGGCGATGGTGAGGAAGTGTATTATACAAACGGTGTCGGAATGCGGTTTCCCGGCACGCGAGGCGCCGACCATACAGGGGGGACCGTATACCTGACGGAGGGATGTCACGACATTGAGCTCACTTACTTCGAGCGGGACGGCGGTGCTGGAGTCGAGCTCTCGTGTGCTCTGGGCGAGCATAACACGTTTGACCCGGATACCTTCAGGCTGCTTGGCGATCCTACAGGTCCGCTGCAACTCGTTGACCCTTGTTCTTGTGAACCCCTGTGGACAGAGACGACCTATGAGCTCCATGCGTCGGCTGGGTTTGAGTTTGACACGCAGTCAGGAGAAAAACACACGGTCCGACTCGACGGCCCCATGAGGGGGACCGTGCACTGGGAGGGACCTAATGAAGGCGATGCACAGGATGACGACGGTGACGGCAAGGATGACATCGAGCATGAGCTTGAGTCATTGGAGTTGAACGGACCGGGAGACTTCGGGCCGGTGGAAGTGGATTTAGATCCCGCCAGGCCCTCCTTTGGTGAGTTGGAGGAGGCCGTGAATAACACAGAAGGTACGTTTGAGCTGCCCCCATTCGTAGCAGGAGGAACGGGGACCGGTGTACTAATTCTTAACGCCCAGTTGGATGTGGGCGATAGCACATGCCGGCTTAATGACATACGCCTAAGTGCCGAACTCACCGGGCTCTTCTCGCCGTGTGATCGCTATGTGTCCGATGGACCCGTTGGATCGTTTGAATACGACGGCGAGACGGTCGTTATCAACAAATTCTGGTTGGCTTTCCCGGGCTGTGGGGCATGTTGTCTGCCGGACGGCACTTGCCAGGTACTGTCACACGCGGAGTGCCTCGAGCAGGGCGGTGTACCACAACTGCTGGAGACGGATTGCAACCAGGTGGACTGCAAAGGCTTCGGAGAAGAAATAAAGATCAATTTCCAGCCGGAGAATGCCGGCATCCGAGCCGGGTATTTGCCCGACTACGGCTACGCCTATGGCGATCGTGGCAACGGGTTCAGTTACGGCTGGAACCAAGACATAACAGCCCATGCCCGTGACCGGGATGTGGTTGAGGACCAGCGGTACGATACGTTGAACCATATGATGAGGCCCGGAAATCCAAATGCGGTCTGGTATATCGATTTACCCAACGGCACCTATGACGTGTTTGTGGTTTGTGGTGATCCATCATACCGAGACTCAACCAATAACATCCTCATAGGGAATAGGCTGTGTATCGACGAGGATCCGTGGCCTGGTGGTGCCACCGAGGGTTCGGACTTCGACGAATTCCCTGTCGACGTTGAAGTGCGTGACGGCCGTTTGACCATTCAGCCGGGTGACAACGCCTTCAATGCCAAGATATGCTGGTTGGAGATTCGGGCCGAGCCCATCGAGCCCCCAGACGAGGCCCCTACGATATCCTCTCTGGAAAGCTTCATAAGCGACGGGCGCCTGCACATCCGTGCGGATGTCTCGGACGATACGGGTGTGGATAGAGTCGAGTTTTACCACGTCGGTGATGCGAGAACGCTAATCGGGACAATCTACCCAGCCCCCGGCGCCCGAGGCGAGCCGGTCCTGTGCGAGTATGATGTAGACCCCTCGGCCATAGGCGTGACGATTGACGAGTTCCACGGCGAAGGCCAAGTGATTGAAGTAATGGCAATTGGCGAGGGCGGATTGAGAGGCACCGAACGTGTGCCTATTGACCCGGAATACGAATTGATGGATGTCACCGTGGAGATACTTGAGCCATGTACCGGCTGCCCTCCGCGTGGATACACGGACTATCTTTACACCGATAATGGTGCATTGCCTGCCGGCACCATTGTCGAGATAACGGCAAAGGCGGCCGAGTACGAATGGGGCGAGCCTGAGGGGCCGGTCGGTATCCCCGGGCCCCCGGGAGAGGACGGCGATCCGCGGATCGGACGTATAGAGCCCAGGGCAGTGCCGAGCGTGGCATTCTATGTGAATGGCCATCGGCTGGAGCCTGCTTGTTCCGCAGATGACGAAGATTGCTTCCGGAGCATAGACGGTGGTTTCCTTTACACCTATCCTTGGGATGCCAGTGGTTTGGGCCCGGGAGACTATGAGATCGAGGCAAGAGCCGTTGGCACCGATGGGACTGTCGCCGTCGCCCACTGTACCGTAACGGTCCGCAGCGGAACACCGAACATCATCACTGACAGGGACGTCTCCCGAATCGGCAACTATTTCACGGTAACGTTCACTATTTACAACAATGGCACCGCCACTGCGGAGATCGACAAGATTACGGACGAGGTGTGCGGCTTCCAAGTTGTAACAGGCGATGACGCCCATTACTCGGTGACTACGGAGTATGTGGTTAGGACCAAAAGCTGCTATACGGAGATCGATCTGTTCGCCGGGCCGAGCCACACTTTCCCATTGCCTCCTGGTGAAAGTGTGACGGCAGAGTACTCGCTCGTGCCCATATTGTTCACCGATGAGACCGAGTACTCAATGGGAGGCGAAGCAACGGTAGTGGATTATTATGACCGGCCGGGGACACTACACCATTGGAGAGGTTCTCGTCCATGCCTGTGGGTTGAAGCAGACGGCGAAGAAGAGTGGTACCTCGATTCGTTTGACAACGCGTGCAGAGCCTCAGACTATTTGATAATGACCCACCCCAATCGGCACTGTTCGCGTTGTCCCGCCGCGGACGTACAGGCGCTTCTGGTGTCCATGGCCGAACTGGCCGTGCAAAAGACAGGAACGCTAGGATATCTGCGTTTCTTTGGTGGCTTCGATCACTCGGATGTCAAGGCTCTGATACAGCCCGGCGGAGCGTGGAGCAGTAAACTGGCGACTGATTGGATCGTTGCCGGGTACCTGCTGATCGTCGGAGAAACGGAGATCGTTCCGGCGCGGGACATATTTGACGGCAGTATCGCAGATGCCACCTCGGCGTGGAGCCCGCCCGTCAATCCCGTTCCATACGTGGACAACTGGTATGCGGACATCATCGGAAATGACAATCTACCCGAATTGATCGTAGGCAGAGTCATAGGCGACACTGCCAGGCGGATGGCAACACAAATTGAAACCGCTCTTACCGGTCTGTTTGATCGCTCAGATGCGTTGGTGTTCAGCGGCATTCATGGCGAGGACTCTGAGGTGTTCGGTAGTGTTGGTGACCTTGGGCAGAGATTTGTAGACAGCGCAGACGAGATTGCCGATCTACTTAATGACGAGTTCGCTACCGTTCTCAGGCACGGGCGCGATTATGCCTCTGATACGCAAAGGCTTGGTCAGTTCAGGCTACACGCCCAGGACAAGGATGTGATTGTCTTCAGAGATCACGGAAATCCCGACTGCTGGTCCAGCGTCGTCTGCACATGGGACCGTCCTTTCGCTTTTGGCGCCAGCAGCCCGATTGCCTTTGCCCTTGCCTGTCTGACAGGGGATTACGAAGACACTGGCGACGACGGCTATTCGATCGCTGAGGCCTTCTTAGACAGCGGCGCGGGTGTTTACATAGGCGCCACGGAACGCTCAGCCACTGGAGCTAACGATCAAGCCGGCCGTTCGTTCTTCGATAGATTTGTCGGCGGTTCTGCGTCTGTAGGTCAAGTGTTAAAGGCCACCAAATGGGATCTCCTGGCGGCAAGCCCATTTGGCGACGCCGGGGGATATTCAGACAAGATCAGGCGCATGTGGGCTCTTCAATATAATCTATACGGTGACCCGAAATATGGGGCCTCCCCGACTGTGGCCGCGGCCTTTGTGGCCAAAGCAGCATCGGGACAACCTCCATCCTCGCTTGACGTCACTATTCCTGACTACGAGGTCACCAACCGGGGTGATCTAGACGACGTTCAGATTCCGGGCGGACAATCATCCCTGGAACCGGACATGCCCATGGTACCCATATACATCGCCTCAGCCAACTATCCTAAGAGATGCGAGGTCCAGGACGTGGTTCTGACTGATAGATCAGGTCTGACGACGGAAACCGGTTTGAACCTGCGCATTGCTACGGTCGAACCGGGTGGAGACGGCGACAGAGTGTCAGATACGGCGGCCGCGTCGCCGGGTCCAGGCTGGTACCCCGAGGATGATTGCCACTGGCGAGTTGTGGAACACCCCGATGGCACCACGACGCTGATCATAATCATCTATCCGTTCTACTACAATGCTGCGACTACCGATGTCAAGTTCTACAAGAATTACAGCTTTGACATCGACTACATCCATTCAAGTGTTGAGATTGTTGCTCTTGCCACTGACAAGGATAGTTACCCTCAAGGAGATGACGTTCAGGTGAATCTCTGGCTGTACAACTCGGGCGAGGCACAGGATGTGACCGTCAATGCAGTGGTCCGAGCTGAGGCCTCCGGTGAGCTTGTGGACGGGCTGCTACTTCGGACCTTGAAGGACCTGAAAGGAATGGCTTCATTCTCTCCTCAGTGGGGCAGCAGCGGCTTTGAGCCGGGCCATTATTATGTGGAGGTTACCCTCAATGACACGGACGGCAACGTGCTGGATAGAAAGACCGCGATGTTCAGGCTGGGGATATGCTCCGGAGAGATTACGAATCTCACCGCGACCCCGGAGTATGCCGCGGCCGGAGACGACGTAAGAATCGACATGACATTCAGCAATACGGGCACCGTGAACATAACTGGGACTGCCGTCATACGGATTCTCAACTCGCTCGGAGAACTGGTAGAAGAATACAGGCACGATGTTGCCGATTTGATTCCATCCGACTCCATCAGCTTCAGTGACATCTGGAATGTGCCTGAGTTCGCGTCCTTCACGGTTGTGGGCCAGGTTCTGTATGACGGCAAGGCTACCGATCCCGTGACGGTGGGGATCAACAAATGTGCATGTGTCGACGGCGAACACGCAACGTACCTGGAAGGCGTGGATATCAACGGGTCCCTCCCGGCCGGGACTGTCACTGCTGACACTGGCTTCGGTGACTATACCATCACAGCCGGAGGCGCCGATATCTGGGGCACGGCGGATCAGTTCTACTACGCGTACCATGCGAACGAGGCCGACGGCACGCCGATCCTCGTTTCCGGTGATTTCACGGCAATCGTCGGTTTCAAGACCATGGAGCCCTACACCACCGGGCATGATTGGGCCAAGATAGGGATTATGGCCCGCGCAGATGTGTCACCTGGCTCGCCCCACGCCACGATCTTCCGCTCACTGCGAATGGGAGCGGCATCCCAGGGTCGGGATTCAGCCGGTCACGAATCGTGGCATGTCCCCATGGACGTCGATTACGGCCGCAACGACCCGGTCTGGGTAAGGCTCGACCGCGTGGGCGATACATTCACGAGTTGTTGTGCTGTGGGAGTTGAGACACCACCGACTGTATGGACGAGCTTGCGCTCTCGAGAGGTACCGCTGCCCCCGGCTGTGATGCTGGGGCTTGCCGCGAGCTCTCTTATGCAGGGCGTGCCGATCACGGCTACATGCACGGACTTCTGCATCGGCCCGTATGTAGGGCCGCCCGCAATGGCCGAACCCGAGCTTCCCGACGGCCTAGCCGGTGGCGACGGCTACATGGGCGTTCGGGAAGTGATCAACAATGACGAAATCCGTAGCCAGGATGCCTGCTACGTTTCGCTCGGTTCCGGTGGAGGAACCATCGTCGATTACATGGCGTCGGCCCTCAATATCCAAGACAGCGGCGGCAACGGCAACTTCGCTGGCGACGATGTCTTCGGCGTCGTCACTGCAGGGCACCGAACGTACGGGACCGTGGAGGATCTATCCTTGATGGCCAGGGGTATTGTTCGAATTCCAGCAGGTCAGGGCGGCGAATATACGTTCGGCGTCAACAGCGATGACAGCTTTACGCTGCAATTGCCTGGGCATAACTTTGTCTCCGCAGTCAATGGCGAGGTTGTGAACTTCGGGAATGGTGCTGCGTTGCGGTTCTTCGGCGACCGTGCTGCGGCCGATACCTTAGGAGTAATCAACTTGCCGGCCGGCCATCACGAGTTCTGGCTGACGTATCACGAAGGCTGGGGCGGCGCGGCGGTCGAGCTGTACGCGGCCAAGGGTAGCCATGCCGCCTTCGCTGCGGGCGTCTTCCACTTAGTCGGCGGTCCGGGCGGTCTGGAATTGGTGGCCCCTGCCTTTGAGTGCTTGCCCGACTGCCACGCGGATTATCTGGAGTGGGTAGCTGTCGGCAAGCCCGCCTGCTGGTGCTACCAGCGACAGTGTCACGGTGACGCCGACGGTGTCTCGGGCGGCAGTACAAAGAGCGGCGTCTACTATGTCGGCCCTGCTGATTTGAACGTGGTCGTTTCCAGCTGGCTGCTGAAGGAGCCCCCACACGGAGCTGGTATTTCCTCAGTGCCGAACGGCATCTGCGCAGACTTCGCGCACGATGCAGGTGGCAGCACCAAGAGCGGGCTCTACCGCGTTGGCCCGACCGACCTGAATATCTTGATCACTAACTGGCTGAAGAAGGAGCCGCCTCACGGGCCGGGCATTCACCCTGATTGTCTGAATTGCCCGTAGTGCAGCAAAGGTCTGATTCACTTGTCAAAAGGGCTGTGAGCCTGTGCTTGCAGCCCTTTGCGTGGGTGCCAGCGGCGGCTGCAGACTTTGTGATCGTGGCTTCACGGTCGCTGGAACGCACTGATCCACAGGTGCCGCACTTGCATTACAAAACCCCGTCTCTCGGGGACGGGATCTTCCGTCTCCGTCGCTCAGCGACTACAACTGTCCTACAACCCGAA
>CP070675.1:724576-733805 GCA_020352215.1 Phycisphaerales bacterium | reverse complement strand
ACGTCCACCTTGCGGTTCAAAGCTATGATGCCCCCGAACGCGCTGACGACATCGCCCTCATAAGCCTTGCGATAGGCTTCAATGATATCCTGGTCAACCGCACAGCCACACGGATTAAGGTGTTTGACAACCACCGCCGCCGGCTCCTCGAATTCCTTGACCAGCTCAAAGGCCGCATTGGTGTCAAGCAGATTATTGAAGCTGATGCCTATGCCGCCTTCCAGCAAAGTGCCGCTGCTGACGGAGGTTTCGCCGCTGGAAGGCAGTTTGTAGAACGCCGCAGTCTGATGGGGATTCTCGCCATAACGCAGCGATACCTCTTTCCGGAGCGCTATTGACACGCTCTCCGGGTACTCCACACCTGCTTTGACATTGAGATACTTAGATATGGCAGCGTCATACGACGCGGTCAGTCCGAACGCAATCCGGGCGAGATCGCTTCGCAGTCCTTCACTCACGGCCCCCTTGTTTTTCTTCATCTCCTCGATGATCGTGTCATACTGATCCGGACTTGTCACCACCGTCACGTACTTGTGATTCTTTGCAGCGGAGCGAAGCATGCTCGGCCCGCCGATATCAATGTTCTCGATCGCCTCTTCCAACGTGCAGCCGGGTTTGGCAATGGTCTGCTCGAACGGATAGAGGTTCACACAGACCAGGTCTATCGGCTCAATGCCGTGCTTTTCCATCGCCATGGTATGTTCACTCTTGTCGCGCAGACCCAGTAGGGCGCCGTGTATCTTTGGATGGAGTGTCTTAACTCGACCGTCCATCATTTCCGGGAAACCGGTGACCGACTCGATACCAACAACTTCAATGCCCGCACCGCTGAGCTTTTTGGCCGTTCCACCGGTGCTGATTATCTTGACACCCATCGCGGCAAGCGACCTGGCGAAATCAACAACACCGCCCTTGTCAGAGACACTTATCAACGCAGTCTTGATTGTCACATCCATTTGAATTCCCTTTGTCTACAGTTGATCCAATACGATTCGAAGATTAACATCCCTCATCCAGCCGGCTCAAGACAAGCAACTCGGCCACGTTTGCCAGCAATATATATCTTGGAGTCAGGCGGGTTAGCAGCGTGCAGGGAAACGCCGCTGAAATTGACCCAATACAACTTTTTCGCCCTGCTATTGTCCATCACAACAAGCGTTCTGACGTTTGTGATGACGTAGGCCTTGTCGGCGGCCTCGGTAAGTAGGTCAACTCCTTCGGACAACGACCACACAAATCTGCCACTCTGCCTGTCTATCGCCGTCAGGCCCCTGCCAGGGACGTACTGATAGACAACCTTCTCTGTAACGCGTGGAGCTCTGTCTGGAACGCCTTGGGTCTGGTATTTCCAAATGAGCCCCACGGTCACAGGATTGACCATATCGATCCTGTAAACATTCGTGTCGTCGCACGCAAAGAAGAACGATTCCCCATCGCGGACGATCGGTCCGGCGAGAGGACCGGCAGCATCAAATTGCCATAGCCGCCTGGGTTCGCCTGCCGCAAGACTGATCACATTGCCGGCATCCGTGCCAAGGATGATGAATGTCTCGTCCGCTATGATCGAAGTGATTCTGGATTCATTCTCAGCAGCAACTTGAAAGGCTCGAACCTTACTCTCTGCATGAAGCGTATGCAAACGGTTGTCCACCGCACTCAAGTAGTAATATGAGCTGTTCCGGGCAGCAGGACAGATTATGCCGACCCCGATACTCTTAGTGCCACGTCGCCTTCCAAATTCCGCGCTTAATTCCACCAACTCATCGCCGATCACGGAGAATAGCTCGTTTCCATAATGCCCCAAGCCCATGACCTCGAAACCTGCCGGCGCAATCGATCTGCCGAATATCACCTTCCCGTCTTCTCTATCAAGCGACACCACGTGGTTGCGGTCTGAAAACACATAGATACGATCATCCAGGACTACTAATTGTTCCAGACTCTCGACATCTCTGATGGGCAAAGCCTTGTGCCACACCACCTTCAGAGCTGCCTGCTTAACCAGCTCCGGAGAAACAAGCCACTGCGAACCGCTCTGGCCGCCGAGGACACCAGCTACGTCACACACCATCAGACAAAACGCCAACAATGCTAGTCTATGCCTTGGTGTTCCCGGCATTTCTCATGCCCTCAAAAAGAAAACCTTCGCGCTCTTGCCACAGCACTCTGGTCATTATTGCGAAATCAGCCCTCGGCTCCGATCGGACGCGGGAATTCTATTCCCGGTTTTTATCGGCCCTCTATTCCAAATCAACATGCTCAGCCAAGTCAATATTGTGCTCAGCTTCGAACCTCCGCATTCCCTCGATGCGTTCAACATCATCTCTGATTCGATTCACGAGCTTGAATATGTAGGGTTTACCCGCCAAGCGGTTTCGCAGGTCATCGAGCATCGGCTCCCATGAACCGCCGTACAACTGCACTTTCAGAATCACCAGCATCCGATGTTCGTCGCTCAGGCCGGCCACATAGTCGCTGACCGTCTTGTCGATGCTAAGCTCACTGCCTTTGTTGCCGTCTGTACCCGGCTCAGCCATTCCCTGCAACCTCACCCTTTGGTGAGCCCTGACTGGGCTCGTATCACGCGAATAGTAATCGCCGGCACCAAAAATTGCAACAGATTTTCCGAAATCAGGCCTGCACCAGGGGCGCGTTGGTCCGGGGACGTAGTGGGATAGCGTATGGTGGGATTCACCGCCCAGCCCTACGGTCGTGGGATCATCCGGACAGCTCCATCCAGGCTCGATCCCAAATATGGAGCATCGGCGCAGGTTTATTGGCTGGCTGCGCCGACGCAGAACACTGCAAGATTGCCATGAAACCGGCTCGCAAGGGCCCGGGGGCCAGAACTCAAGGCCCTTCTTGATCTGTGAAATGGCAGCTGGAAATCACAGGCCCATCCGGGTCGGCTCACGGTGGATAGCGCGGACTCGTCGCAGCAACGTCCGCGGGTGAGCCTCGCATAAGCCTACCGACCGGCCCGCATACAACCTTCCGGGTGAACGATAGGACCACCCAGGTCGCCAGGGAGCCCCCGACTGCACCGCCCAGCCCAGCAAGTATGTACAGACCCATCAGTTGCACGTTGGAAACTTTGACCCAGAAATCCTGTTGTGACTCAGTTAGATTCTCAAGGCACAGACTTACCACGTCTACATTGGCCCTATAAAAACTGGGTTCGCCGACCCTGCAGGCTTCCCAACCCTCTAGTTCCTGCCTGTAGCGATCCAGTCTGTTTCTGGCCCAGTAGTGCCTTTCAGCCACCAATAGAACGCAACAGCACGCGCAAAAAACGCCAACAGCCATTGCCAGAAAAATCGCAACTCGCTGGGCTCCATGTCTTGGCTTCATAGTCATAAAACCTCCATAAGTAAAATATAGTTTATATCTCCCGTCGGACAAGGCCCGAGAGCAAGATTCTGGCGGTTGCGGTCGCACGGCCTTACACGGTTGCGGCAGGCATTTGGGGTCAATTCAAGCGACGAGATTTTGAGGATTCGCGTCATCAAGCCCCCACCTTTGGGTGGGGCGACCCGCTGTGCCTCGCCGGGCAAACAGGAATCAATACCTGATTCTGATGCGCGATTTTCCCCTCAAAGCGATGACCAAAATCCCAGCTTCTTTGTGTAGTTCCGCTTGAGCAGGCTCAAAGGCCGGAGATTTGTCAGTGTACTCCACAAGTTTAGATGCTTGAACTTCGCCAGGCTCGCTGTCAACTCCTGAGGCCAGGACAGAGTATGATTTGTCTCCCCAACCATCGGTAGTGAAGGCGAGGCAGTCTTCGCCTTCATTAATGTCGCTTATCGCGCACGGGGCATGGATAAGCCAGTTCTTGCCAGAGATCTTCCGGAGGTGGTACACCTTGCCCAAACCATAGAGCTCGGGCACGTGGGCCTGCACGGTGCCCGGGTTTATGGCGGGACCGGCACCTACTTGCGTCCTGAGGTCGAAGAAATCAGGAAGCAGGCCCAGGCGTTTTTCATCCGCCAGTGGCCAGGACATTTGCAGTCCAGCCGCCGTGATCCCTTTGGCGATCTTTGCCCACGGGCCTGCTGGGTCATGATCGCTCAGCATGTGCAGAGCCGAGCCATACACGAGACCACACCACTGGACCGGCCGGCCGAACCACACCGGCGCCTTCCAGTTGGTTGCGCCCAGTACGGCGATGGTTGCGTACGGCCCCACTCGTCCGGGTGTTGGCGGGTGGAGGTAGACAAACGGCACGCCCGTCCACGCCCAGTAGCGAGCTTGCTGCAAATGCTCTTCTCTGCCCGAGAGGACGTAGCCAAGCGTGTACGCCTTGACCATGTGGGCTGAAGCCAGGATGTCGGGCGTATGAAGCGGAACCTCCCACGTTTGCGCCCCACGAGGTACGGTATCAGCATAAAGGCGGGTCTGCTTATCAAGCAATTCAAGGGCATCTTCGATAAGCTGTCGGTCCGCCGACAGGACCGCAGCCTCAAGAATACTAACCACGTCTCGGCCCGACAGGCCGTTGGCATGTTTCGCAAAGTGCGTCGTTGAGTAGTCTGTCTTGCCCACGCCATACAGCTTGATACCGCTTTCACTAAAACTCCCGAGAAGATGCCTTGCCTGGTTCCGCCGGCTCAGCACGTACTCGCGAAGCCTGCCAAACACAAGTGGGGCCGTAGGAGGCCTGACGTGTGAAACACCGCTCGAAAAAGGCTGCCCGGGGGGAATCCTCTCTAATGCTCGATCTCGGCCACCGCTGAGCCTTTCAGCCAGGCCCCTGTCTGCAGTGTTATTGGCAAGCCAGTCAATGAACATCGCGGCATCAGCCGCCGGGGCAGGGCCGAAACTGTCACCCCACACCGCATGTCTGAAACGCCAATTCTCGTTTATTTGTGAGTCAAGCCAGCCATGGGCCAGCAGCTTCACTGCACCATCAGAGCCTCCTTCAAACAGCGGCACCGCCGGAACGTCCCTTATGTCAACATAGTGCCTTACCGCGGGGACAACGGTCTTGCCCGTGCCCCCAATAATTAGCGCGGTGGCTGTAAGCGGCTTGTTGGCTCTTAGTCTGAACGGCGTGTGGGCACAGAAGTCATTCTCGAAGCGAAGTTCGCCGACGGCCGGTGCCGAAAGTGACATGACGTGAGCTCCGGAATTGTAGAGCCTGTCGGGTGAATCGAAACTTGCCGCCACCATTTCGGAAGGGTCCCAGATGACCCCAATATATCGGCCAGCGTGCCCAATCGCCATAAGTGGGAAGGTAATCTTGACAGGATCCGGGACGCGTCTGAGATATTCAGACGTTACTATGTCCGCTTTGCTGCTGCTCGGCTCATCACATAGGTACTCAACACCTGCAAACAGTCCCTGGTATTTCCTTTCGCCGAACGTGCCCAGCCCCGGAAATAGTGTCAGCCATGGCATGTGAATGACATCTCTGTCCCTATCGACCGCGACCGAAGTCGTGACTGTGAGTGTGCCGGGCCGTTTGCCCGGGAGCACGTGCCGCTGGATATGCCACAGCCCACCTCTGCTATCCTTGACGACTCCCTCACACGCGATTGCACTACGTTTCGGCAGTCTTGTAATCGTTGCGCGCTTTAGATTAAGCCATTCGGCCTCGTCGCCTAAGAGCAGGCCAATCAGCTCGTTATGGTATCCGGTGGCCATTTCCGTCCCGTCTACTCTGACAACAAAGTTGCCCCAGCCACCGCGGTGGACTAATTCCAGTCCCCCTGATCTTGAAACTTGCTGCCGGCCACCGGTTGTCTTGCGCAGACCTTCCGGCTTCTCCAACGAAGGGACAGTCACTTTGCTTATAGCATCGACGCGGATAAAGGCGACAGTAACCTCCCCCTCGCCTGCGCAAGGATCGAGACGAAGACGCGTCCCCGACCCCAGCGGCTCATCGATGACTAAATGATAGTCGTGCCATCGTCCGTCATTCCGCACATAAAACGGAGCCGAATGTCCGGCCCTGAATGTCCTTCCGTAGAAGAGCTCGCCGCTTGCGTCGGCGCTCGATTTCATGCGAACGTTCACCCTGATTGTTTTGTCGGGGGGCAGATCAACTGCTGGCCCTTCTATCCACGGATCTTGACCCGTTGATCTGACGACAAGCCCCTCAGCCGAGCTGACCAAACCCTCGACCCGGCCGTTCCCTACCCAGCCGCAAACTCCTGTGCGGAAGTCCCAATCAATGACTGCCGAGGCATTTGCCTCGCCAGACAACAGCGTCCCCAGCGCAACTGCAGCCAAGACCCAACACAACGCCAACCTCGTCTCGAAAGGACAACGTCCTACGCGCAGTCTCGAATTGAAACTGTAGATGTGATTGACTGCAAACATGACAAGTCACCTGGTCTTTCTCTATTTCCCCCAAAACCTGCCCGGCACCCGTTGGGGCGGCGAACAAACTGCGAACTAAAAAGCCATAACTCAATTTAGTATAATCGCCCCTATGAGTATAACTCAAGACATAAAACACAGGGCACTCGAACTGGGATTCGACCTGGTCGGTGTGACAGATGCAGCCCCCATCGACACAGAGCAGAAAGAATTGCTGGCCGCATGGCTGGAGTCCGGCTACGCGGGCCAGATGACTTATATGCAGAAGAATTTCGATAAGAGGATCAACCCCGCCAAGCTTCTCAGGAATGCCCGGTCGGTCATCGCTGCGGGTCTAAACTACAAGCCACTGAGAAAAAACCTGGAAAAGCCGAATACCACCCGGCCATGCGGCAAAGTGGCAAGCTACGCGCAATACCAAGACTATCATCCATTCGTAAAGCAGCAACTGCATAGACTGGTTGACTTCATCAGTTCAGTTGCTGGTTCAGGCCACAGGTACAAGATTTGCGTGGACTCTGCACCCGTTGCAGAGAGGACGCTGGCCGTTAGGGCCGGGCTGGGCTTCATAGGAAGAAATCATTTGCTGATTCATCCGACGCTTGGCCCCCAGATGTTCCTGGGCGAGGTCATAACCACTGTGAAACTCCGGAGCGATGAAGCGATCGGCGCCGATTGCTCCGACTGTGATAATTGCATCGCCGCCTGTCCGACAGGAGCTCTACTGCCTGATGGTCAATTCGATGCCCGCAAGTGCATCAACTATTTGACGATAGAACACGAGGGCAAACTACCACTTGAACTGCGGAAGATAATCGGCGATCGACTCTTTGGCTGCGAGGAGTGTATTGTATCTTGCCCTTATCATAAGAATGCTCCCGTCTGCAAAAACGCAGATCTCAAACGCCATTGTGACAGAGCTAAGCTTGACCTGCATGAGATTCTTGCCCTGACGGACGAATCGTTCGCAGTGAAATTCACAGACTCTGTTATCAATCGCTCAGGTTTGAATCGATTAAAAAGAAATGCCCGGATCTGCCTGGAGAACATAGCTCTCCATGGACGTTAGTCACAGAAAGCCGGCGGCAAATCCTCCGCGAAATGGCCAAACAGGAAGCGATGAACTTTACGGGGCAACAAAAGCGTCGCTCTCACAGGACGGTAGCTCGCAACCCGTGACCTCACAACCGCTACTCATCTGCTGAAGGCTGTATATGTCATCCGCTGAAATGCCGACGTGACGCGCCTTGGTGAATTCGGCGGAGCCGTCACAGAACAGGACATTTTGCCCGCGACGTCTGTGATTGATGCTATTGAGAGTCAATATCTTTTCGCTCAACCGCAACTTGAATGGCTTGGAGAAGTCCCGCGGCAGGTTCTCCGACAGCGGATTCAAGTCCGCCATCAAAACCTTTCGCCCGCGAAGGCTTTCGCTCCCGCCTTTGTCGCACCTTATACGGAAGCTGTAGCTCACATAGTCCCTGTTGGGAAAGTCGTTGTACTTCCGCACATCCAACGCTTCCAGCTTCAAGGTCTTGGCCCGTCTCGTGCCCGGGCACACGAACTTGGCAGGTTCTACATAATTGCCTTTGGCCAAGAGCCACACCGGCCTCGTGTTCGAGTGGTTCTCTTTGCCTTGGTAGCCGACCTTCCACCAGGGTGAACCCACGGCTGTTGCGACCCTCGGTAGCTGACCATCGTGGTCGGAAATGTAGTTGCTTAATCCTCGGTGGATATCCGCGTACTGTCCCAGGCAACGCCTCTGCTGGCCTTTTTGTCGCGCGAAACTCAGCGAGGGAATCATAATCGCCGCTACAAGCATAATCACCGCCGCCACAGCAGCGACCTCGCTAAGATTACGCCAGAACCCGATCCTGATTGTAGTTCGGTGGGCTTGTTCTGTCTCAAGCAACCGCTCCAGTCCCCTGTGCCCTGAATCTGCGCATTCCTTCAGCCTGCGAATGGTCCGATCAGTGAGGTGGTCCGGGCACGGCTCCTGCCCAACGCAGTCAAGCACATTGAGAACAGACTTAAGTCTTGACTGTAGTTCAGCTGCCTCTTGGCTGTGTGATATCAAGCCTTCAACTTCGGCGTTCTGTTCTTCAGATGTCAAACCCAGGCAGTAGTCAAACAACAACTCTTTCTGCTGATCACTCAACGAATTCATCTATGCTTCTTGACTCCCAACAGATGCTTTCCAGTCCTTTGCAAACCGAGCGACGGCTGTGTGCAACCTGCTCTTGACAGTACCGATAGGTATACATAGAATCTCGGCCATTTGTTTGTAGGAAAATTTCTCAAAGTATGCCAAAATTAGTATTTCTCGCAGATTTTCCGGCATATTCGCTATAATCTGCCCAACACGAGAAGCGGTTTCGTCTTTTTCCAGTTCCTCGTGCGGCATCGTGCTGTCGGAGTTGAGGCTATTCAACACGTCATCGAATGACATGTCTTGGGACTCGGATATGGTGCCAATGGGCACGAAGGTTGTCCGTTGCGACTTGCGAAGGGCATCCTTGGCCTTGTTGGCGGCAATTGTGAACAGCCATGGCCGAAGAGGCCGACTCGTATCGAAGCTGGCCCTGCTGGCGAACAGCTGCAGAAACGTCTCCTGAAAAACGTCCTCCACAAGATCCTGACGGTTCAGAAACTGCCTCAAGAATGCATAAAGACCATTCTTGTAACGATTTACGATTTCGCGAAATGCAGCCTCCTCCCCGGTTCCGTAGCGGGCAAGAAGGTCCGCATCGGTCAACTTTTCGAAAGCTGGCTTCATAATACAAGCTCTGAAAACCGGTATTATAAGCGATAGATAAGCTTATCAAAACCTCTATTAGACGGCATTTACATGAAAAATCGCCAAAAAATGCCCTTGTAATGTCGCCACTTCGCCTCTCGAGAAGCAGCC
>CP070675.1:715119-724476 GCA_020352215.1 Phycisphaerales bacterium | reverse complement strand
CGCGGTACCGGCAAACACGGCGATCGAACTGCAGATGTTGGACGCCGACGGGATGGCGTTGCGAAGCTGTGGCTGGATTTGGGCAAAGAACCATGAGCCGAGGGGATGCATCGGCTGCCACGAGGATGGTGAGCTTACTCCGGAGAACCTTCTGGTCGATGCAGTCGAGACCCCTTCAATCAATCTTACGCCGCCCCCGGAACAGAAGCGCACGGTGGTTTTCCGGCGCGACGTAATGCCAATTATTGCGAAAAAATGCTCCCGATGTCACAGCGAAACAAATTCCGCTATTCATCTTACACCGGACTCCTCCGGGGTCAGGCAACTTAGAGGAGAGGTTCGTTTCAATCGGAGTTACCTGAGTCTTCTTACGCCTGACAGCAAGCCGGAGCAGGGAGAATACGTTCGCCCAGGCAAAGCGCGGACGAGTCGGCTTCTGTGGCATATCTTCGGGCGCAACACCTCAAGGCCATGGGACAAGGAATTCTCACAGGGATGGATACGGCAGATGCCTCCGAAGGATTCCGAGGCATTGACTGCCGATGAGAAACGAACCTTTGTGGAATGGATTGACATGGGAGCGGCGTGGGACGGCATAGCAGGACGAGATCACGCGTCGGGGCACGAGAATCTCTCTGGAGGAAGTGGAAGATGAACCCCTCAAGTGTACTGATACAAGTTGTGATGTCCATGGCCCTCACTGTTGGTGCAGCACCGGGCAAATTGCCGGTGTTCACCGACGCCACCAAAGAAGCGGGGCTTACAGCAAAGCACAACTACGGCGACCCCGACCTGAGCAACATCGTTGAGGGAACGGGGGCCGGGGCGATGTTCTTTGATTACAACGGTGACGGTTGGATGGATATCTATTTCGTCAATGGGTGCTGGATGAAGGACGTCAGTGACAACCGTGGGCGGAGACTCCGGGGCAAACTCACCAACTCGCTGTATCGAAACAACGGGGACGGGACATTCACGGACATCACCAAAGAGGCCGGGGTCGGGCACAAAGGCTACGGATTTGGGTGCTCGGCCGCGGATTTCGACGGGGACGGGGACCTGGACATCTACGTGCTCAACTATGGGCCAAACGTTCTTTATCGCAATGACGGCGACGGGACCTTCAGCGACATATCACGGGAGTCGGGGCTTGCGAATCCCAAGTGGAGCCTGTCGGCTCCCTGGTTCGACTACGACGGTGATGGAGACCTGGACGTCTACGTGGTGAACTACCTGGAGTACGACAGCGGCAAATTTCGATCCTACTACGCGGCAGCCGGCTACCCTGGGCCCCTCAGTTACAGTGGACAACCGGATGCCCTTTACCGCAACAACGGCGATGGAACATTCACGGATGTCACCAAAGAAGCAGGCGTGTTTCAGCCAAACGGACGCGGCATGAGTGCCACGGTTGCCGATCTGAACAACGACGGCTTCCTTGACATCTATGTTCCCAACGACGCCATGGAGAATTACTTTTTCAGGAACACGGGCAAAGGCACATTTGAGAACGAAGGCCTCGTGATGGGTCTCGCCTTTGGTGAAGGAGGTCAGGGAGTTTCTTCGATGGGTCCTGCGGCCGGTGACGTCGACCGTGACGGCTGGCTGGACCTCTACATTCCTGATATGGGGTACGGGTGTCTTCTCATGAACCGAAAGGACTACTTTGAGGATCGCACCGAGCCGACCAATCTGGCCGTGGTATGCGGCCAGTACACCGGCTGGGGCGGAGTCCTGTTTGACTATGACTGTGACGGTTACCTTGATGTCTTCGTCGCCAACGGCAACGCCCACCATGAATACACGGAAGAGGACGTGCTGATGCGAAACGACGGCACAGGGAGTTTTGTGGACGTAGCAGATGAATCAGGACCGTATTTCCGAGAAAAACACGTGGGGCGTGGGGCTACTTATGGAGACTACGACAACGATGGTGACCTCGACCTGCTTGTCGTCAACCTCAACGACAAGCCGAAGCTCCTGCGCAACGATGGGGGCAACAGGAATAACTGGCTCACAATCGCAGCCATGTTGCCCGGGGGCAAGAGTGACGCTATCGGTGCACGCATCACTGTCAAAATCGGCGGGCTCACGCAGATCAGAGACCTCGTTCCGGTGACTGGGTATCTTTCGCAGGCCGATGCAAGGTGTCACTTCGGTCTGGGAAGCTCACCAAAAGTGGACGCTGTCGAAATTCGCTGGCCCGACAAGCGAACGACAAAGCTCGAGGACGTAAAGACAAACCAAATTCTCACAGTGGTGCAAGAGTGATTATGTAGGGAGTAACGAGAACGTGCGTGGTTGCATTCTTACTTATCTGAATATCGCAGTAATTGCCTCCTGTGCTTGGGCTTCGGAAAGTTACCTAAGGCATCCGGTCTACGTTGGGGCAAGAGCGTGCGCAACCTGTCACCAAGGCCAAGGCATGGGCCATCAGTTCAGCCGATGGCTGGCATCGAAACACGCCCGAGCTTACGCGGTACTCGCCAAACCGCAAGCCAAGCAGATGGCAGAATTGAGCGGCATTGTCCAGGAACCGCAGGAATCGGCGATGTGCCTTGGGTGCCATGCGACCGGCGCCCACGCGGAAGAGTGGGAAAAGGACGAGTCGTTCTCTACCGAGGACGGCGTCCAATGCGAGAAGTGTCACGGCCCGGGAAGCGAGTACATGGATGCAGCCGTTATGACGAATCGCCAGAAGGCGGTCAGAGCAGGGCTTATCATACCGACGACGAAGGACTGCATAGCCTGTCACCAGGCGAAGGGTTCTCATGTCGCGATTCATGATTTGCCGGCGCTCGACATGGCAAAGGCCTTGGAGAGTATTGCCCATCCCACACCCGAGAGCTGGTGGCAAGAGCCAATGCCACAGGCTCCAGAGGCAGCGGCGTCTGCCGATGATCAGCCTAAGTACGTCGGGGTTTTTGCGTGTGCAGCCTGCCACAAAGGGCCGAAGATGGGCTATCAGTTCAGCAAGTGGCGTATGAGCCCGCACGCGCAAGCGTACGCGGTGCTGGCGACTCCCAAGGCATATGAAGTCGCCGCCAAACGTGGGCTGAAGGGCAGTCCTCAAACTGAGCCGGCCTGCCTGAAATGCCACAGCACCCCCTATCGTGACGCCGCGGGCGGTGCAGCGGAATCTTTCTCACTGGATCAGGGCGTCGGATGTGAGGCCTGTCACGGTCCGGGCAGCAACTATTCACTCGAAGCGATTATGAGAGAGCCCAGCGCAGCCAAGGCGGCGGGGCTGAGAGACGTGACACGAGACACCTGTGTCGGCTGCCACGAGGACTCCGACGACAAGCCCTTCGATTTTGACAAGGCTGTGCAGAAGATCGCTCACCCGATCGAGGCGCCGACGCTCGCGGAGAGGCCACAATACAAAACGCCATTAAACATGGCGCTCAGGCCCCGCGCTGAGGAACTCTACGTTGCCTGCGAGGCATCTCACACGGTCATTGTGATTGACATTAAGACTCGGAAGAAGATTGCGGAAATAACGGCCGGCCACCACTGTACAGACGTGACATTCAGCCCGGATGGGACGAAAGCATATGTCAGTAATCGCCTGGATGATACGGTCTCTGTGATAGACACGTCGTCGCGCGAAGTGGTTGCCACCGTTGAGGTCGGCGATGAGCCACATGGTGTGCTCACCGATACTACCGGGCAGTTGCTGTATGTACTCAACACCTCCTCAGACAGCATCTCGGTCGTTGACACAAGTACTCTTAAAGAGATCAAGCGACTTAGTGCCAGCCGGAGTCCCTGGTCTATGTCGATGTCACCGGGCGGCTCGCTCATCTATGTCACCAACAACCTGTCGCGGTTTGTAGAGTTTCGCACGCCCTCGATATCAGAGGTGACCGTCATAGATACCGCTCAAGCTGTCATACAGGACCGGATAGTGGTCCCGGCAACCAATCTTCTGCAGGGTGTTGATTGGCATCCGAGCGGCGAGTTCGCCCTGATCACCCTGAACCGCACGAAGAATCTTGTCCCGATGACCCGTTTGCTGCAAGGCTGGACGATTACGAACGGACTTGGGATTGTCTGGAGGGATGGCCGAACCGATCAGGTGTTGCTTGACGAACCCAACATGTGTTTCCCGGATCCTGCCGACGTGGCAATCACACCGGATGGACGCCTGGCGCTGGTGACGAGTTCAGGCTCCAACCGAATCGCCGTCATCGACGTCCCCAAGCTCATCGCGATGCTCAAAGCAGCCTCGATTCACGAACGCGAGCACGTGTTCCCCAATCACTTGGGCAAGCCGACAGAATTCGTTATTACACACATCGCAACTGAACACAGCCCCCGAGGTATAGTCATCGCTGCTGACGGCAAGACCGCCTTTGCAGCAAACGCCCTCGATGACTCGCTGACGGTGATCGATCTGGATAAGCTCCAAGCGGTCGAGAGGATCGACCTCGGAGGCCCCAATGTCATCACGAAAGTACGCTTTGGCGAACGTCTCTTCCACAGCGCCGACATTACATTCCACCGTCAGTTCTCATGTCACTCGTGCCATCCGGACGGTCACATTGACGGACTGACGTATGATATCGAACCTGATGGAATCGGAATCAGTCCGGTTGATAACCGCACACTGAGGGGTATTCTCGACACCGCCCCCTTCAAATGGGAAGGTACTAATCCAAGTTTGCAGAGACAATGCGGACCTCGACTTGCAGTTTTCTTCACGCGAATTGCGCCGTTTACACCCGAGGAGCTATCCGCGCTGGAGAACTACATTTGCACTATTCCACGGCCGCCGAATCGTTACCGCCCCTTGGGCGCCGAGCTTACCGATGCTCAGCGGCGAGGCAAGGCAATGTTTGAGAGGACGATGACCAACGATGGCCGCATCATCCCGAAGCAGAACCGATGCGTCACATGCCACTTCCCGCCGCTGTACACGGATCGACAGCGCCACGACATTGGGACAAGGCTCGCACTCGACCGGGAGTCACATTTTGACACGCCGCATCTCAGCAACATATATGACTCGGCTCCCTATCTGCACAACGGAATGGCGGAGACTCTGGAAGAAATCTGGACAAGGTACAATCCCGAAGACAAACACGGCGTCACCAACGATATGACCAAAGACCAGCTCAACGACTTGATCGAATACCTCAAGACGTTGTAGCTGCCCAAGGAAAGTGAGTGGAATTGTAATGAATCGCCCTATCACTGCATTGAGAATCCTAACGCTGCTGTGCCTTGGCAGTACCGTATTATGCAATGCGCAGGACCGCGGGGACGGCCCGGCAACCTCGGCATTAGATCCCGTCTCAACCACCGCAGAAAGGCTACCTTATGTCTACACCAATTGGCGGCACTTTACTGTGAAGGACGGTCTGCCCAACGATCACGTGTTCGCGGTCAAGGCAACTGAATCGCAGGTTTGGATCGGTACAGAGGACGGCTTGGCATCCATCGACAAGCAGACCGGAAAGATTAGGAGCTGGAAAGAAGAGGATGGCTTACCTTGGCGCGCGGTCTCGGCGCTTGATTTCAATCCGAAAACCGGAGAGCTCTGGCTCGGCCTGTTCGGCGGCGGTCTTGCCCGCTTTAGTGGCGGCCGATTCGATCACTGGCACCAGCTCAACAGCGGGCTTGTCAACGACGTAGTTTACGGGGTGGCCGTTGAGAACGACAATGTATGGGCCGCCACAACCGCGGGTGCGAGCAGATACAATACCATTACCGGGGAATGGACGATATACACCGAGAAGAACGCGCCGATGGAAGAAATATGGAACTACGGCGTCTGCTATAATGATGGAAAGGTGCACCTCGGCGTCTGGGGTAGCGGCGTGTTGGAGTTCGACGTGGCTACGGAGAGATGGAAAGACTATCTCGATCCTGACGGTGAGATGGAAATAGACCTCTATCGAGACGACGGCATAGTCCACGTCATTACTACAGGCACAAGTTACGTCGACGGGGTTCTATGGGTATCCACCTATTTCGGCATGAGCAGATACGACGGTCGAAACTGGCGAGGCATTTACGCCGACGAAACTGGTCTACCCAGTGACTTCGGCAATGCGGTCATGGGTCGAAGCGCCGACGAGGGGTGGTTCGCGACCGACAAGGGCCTTGGTGTATTTGCAGATTTCCCGTCGGAAACGTGGATCACGTATACTATGGACCCCAAAGCACACAAAGGCAAGGCCGTTGTCACTCGAAATCAGAAGGTAGTCGAGACGATCGAGATGCCGCGGAGCATCCCTCACAATTACGCCCTCTGGGTGGAACTCGATGGTAATGACGTGTGGGTTGGAACGTCCAAAGGCGTTGGCTGGGCAATCGGCTCGGGATACTACGAGGGCTTGAGAGTCAGGCCAACATCGACGACAGAGAATAGGGCTGCGAAGTCAGACGTACTTGACACGCGCCAGGCGAAGTGATAGTTATCATGAGGCGTTCGCAGATACTTGCCTGAGAAACGAGGAGGTAAGACATGAAACGATATGCAACAGTAGTTTGCGCAGCGATTATTCTGGGTACCTTGTCGTGCGCAGGGCCGGGGGAAAGAGCAGCGGAGGAGTCGAGTTCTTCTCAAGGCGTTGGTCAGAGTATGGCAGAGGTCATTGAGAAGATCAACTCGGCTAGCGCCTATGAGGTCCCCGACCTGGCCCTGCGAAGCGACCGGAACTATGCGAGGACCGCGCAGGATGTTGAGCCGTTTCGCCATGTCAAGCCCTACAAAGAGCATTTCCTGTTGCAGATGGAATACACCGGGCCCGGCCGGGCTATCCCTGAGCCCGAAGACGTCGAGACTGTGAAAATCGGTTTCATAGGCCCGATCATGTCTACGGTGTCCGTTGCCACAGGCGGCCAGAGCCACGAAGAGGTGCTGGGGAAAAAGATGCTGCAAGGGGCACGCCTGGCCGTCGAAGAGGCGAACGCCGTAGGAGGATACCTCAAGCGGAATATCCCCTTCGAGCTGGTTGTCAAGAACGACAACGGACTCTGGGGGGCCTCGGGTAATGAGATAGTCACGATGGCATACAAGGACAAGGTCTGGGCGATCCTGGGTACCATCGACGGTGCAAACAGCCACATCGCAATCCGCGTTGCGCTTAAGGCTGAGATCGCAATGTTGAACTCCGGCGACACCGATCCCACATTTGTGGAAACGAATATACCGTGGGTCTTTCGCTGCATCAGTGACGATCGGCAACAAGGATACCTGCTAATTGACTACCTTTACCGAAAGCTCAAATTCAAACGTGTTGGCGTCGTCCGTGCAAGCAACCGCTACGGGCGCTTCGGCGTGCGAGAGATTCTTGATGGAAGTCGACGGCTCGGCAATCCGATCCCGTTGGAAATGGCTTACAATCTGGGGACGGACGACTTCTCTCTACAGCTGGAGCGTCTCAAGAACGAAAATCTGGAGGCAATCATACACTGGGGCGATGCTCGTGAAGGGGCACTTGTTCTCAATCAAATGCGTGCGATGGGCATGAAGCAGCCCTACTTCGCATGTGACCGCTGCATCTCAGACGAATTCATAGAGATCGCAGGTGACAATGCCAAAGGCGTAATCTGCACGTCCCCCTGGAATCCAAAAAGCAAGAATGAGAAGCTCGGCAAGTTCCGCGAGGCATTCACGAAACGTTACGGAGAAGAGCCCGAGACGTTCGCAGCTCACGCCTACGACGGAATGAACATGCTCATTTGGGCGATCCAGGTGGCGGGTCTGAACCGGGCGAAGATCCGCGATGTGCTGGCCCACAGGCAAGAGCCATGGAACGGCGTGACGGGCAAGATCGTTCTGAACGCCACCCTGGATGATGTCGGTGACGTTTACCTGGCAAAACGAGAGAACGGCACATGGGCCTTCCACTCCAGAGAAGACCTGAAGATACCGCGCGGCTACGTTCCTCGGCGAGACAGGGCCAACAGACCGGTGGCAAATGCACGACCTGCAGAGCCGCCGAAATAGGAGTCAACAGCCATGCGCAAGGTCCTCGGCACAATGACACTGCTGGCTCTATCCGCGGCGGCATTGGCTGCAGATACACGCGCCAAGGCACGAGGCTCGCGGGATGTGCGTTTCGACGCCAGAGCGCATCAAACACAGTATGCAGGCCCCGGGCGTGATGAGGCACCCCCCGATGTGAAAGAGGTACTGATGGGGTATTTCGGGCCCAGCGAGGCCAACCATATGAGGGGCGGCGATATGTGGCGCGCGGCAAGGTTAGCCATCGAAAAAGCAAATCAAGAAGGCGGATACAAGGGTGTGCCGTTTCGGTTGGTAGCGGGTTGGTCGGAAAACCCGTGGAGCTCGGGTGTCAGGGAGGTGACACGTATGGCCTATGAACAAGAAGTCTGGGCCATCATCGGTGGGATCGACGGGCCGTCGACACATTTAGCGGAGCAGGTCGTAGCGAAAGCTCGTCTCACCCTTCTCAGCCCCGCAAGCACGGATAAGACGGTGAACCTCGCCAATGTGCCATGGATGTTCTCGTGCCTTCCGGCCGATCACATTCAGGCGCCGGTTCTGGCCGAGGCGATTGCTTCTCATACAGCAGGTGAGCCGTTCTTACTGGTATCGGCCACGGACCACGATTCGCACCTCTTCACGGTCGAGCTTGCCAAGAGTCTCTCTCGACTTCGACTGGCCGCATTGAACCACTTTGAGGTCTCTCCCAAGGACAGGGATCTGACAGAATTAGTGCGCATAATCGCGCGTACTGAAGCCGGCGCTTTGGTGCTGATTGCCGGCGCCGACCGAAGCGCCCGAATCGTATCTGCCATTCGAAAAGCAGGCTTTGCGGGGCGCATCTTCGGGGGACCGTGGATGGGGCAACGCAGCTTTCTTGAAAAGGTCGATGAAGCTGGAGAGGGTGCAGTTTTTCCACTACTCTCTGTTCCAAGCAAGGAATCACTCGGTTTTGAAAACGAGTTCAGGACCCGCTACGGACACGACCCTGACTACCTTGCGGCACACACCTATGACGCCGTCAACCTCCTGATTGCCGCAGTACGCAAGGTCGGGCTCAACCGCGCTCGCATATGCGATATGGTAAGGGAGCTTTCTCCGTACCAAGGTATCACAGGCAGAATCCGATGGGACCCTCTCGGAAGCAACGAGCGAGCGGTCGATTTGGGTACTATCGAGAAAGGCCGGATACGTGCCCTGTCCCCGAAGAAACCCTGCTCTGCTCACCGGGATTTGGGTGCGGTGCTTCCTTCGACAAGGTAGAGCAACTGATCTGCCGGCACGCCCTCGAAGACATCCACTTCGCCGCCGATCCATCGCACCTCAATGCGATCTACTTTCTCGCGGTCTCCCAACCCGAAGTGGAGGCGCATGCCGTAGTGACTCTGATATCCGCG
>CP070675.1:705647-715019 GCA_020352215.1 Phycisphaerales bacterium | reverse complement strand
CCAGCTCGATGAGCAGCAGGGGCTGAACGATCTGATCGCGCAGTCCCGCGAAAGGCAGCTTGATTTCCGCAAGAACGCCCGTCTGACTACGCTGGTTGCCAACGCCGTGGCGGAGGCTCTCCCCGTAGCAGTGGGGATGGCCGTTGATGCTACATCGGTGGCTCGCTCGGTCATCCGATTGATAGGAGCCGGCATAAGTGAGGTCTTCATCCAAGACGCCGACAAAGAATCGCTTGCTGAGCTGGGACACCAGCAGGCCATGCAGGCCATGCAAGCACAGACGAACATCGTTCTTACGACGTTACGCAGCGAGTTTGCCATCCAGCAGCAAGTTATGCAGCTCGAACAGATTGTCCGCGAGGAGTATTCCAAGCGGCTGGAGGTATACACTATTCAGGAAGCGATGCAGCAGGCATCGGGCAGATACATGGCGGCACTGGCGCGAGGTCAGAGGTTACTGGAGGACCGGAACCGGTTCCGTGGCCAGACGGCCGCGCAGGTGCAGGCGTATAGGTACAAAGACATGGCCTTTCGGATATTCAGGAACGATGCGCTTCAAAAGTACCGGGCTCAGTTTGACCTGGCGGCCCGGTACGTGTTTCTTGCGGCCAAGGCTTACGACTATGAGACGACATTCCTTTCAGAAGACTCCAGAGCTGGAGAGAGATTCTTGACGGATATTGTGCGGGCCCGCCTGCTCGGCACCATACAGGGCGGTATTCCACAAACAGGCATGGGTCTTGCTGACCCGATGAGACGGATGTCAGACACTTTCGGGAGCCTGAAAGGTCAACTTGGCTTCAACAATCCACAAAAAGAGACGAACCGATTCTCACTGCGCGCGGAGCTTTTCCGGATCCAGGATGGTGGTGAGGGCAAGGCGCTGTGGCGCGAGACGCTCTGGCGCCATGTGGTGCCAAACGTGCTGGATTTGCCGGAGTTCCAGCGATATTGTCGCCCCTTCCACCCTCAAGACCCCGTAGAACCTGGAATCGTCATACCCTTTGAGACTAACATCAACTCCGGATTGAACTTCTTCGGCTGGCCCTCCATTGGTGGCACCAGCGCGTACAACTCAAGCCTTTTCACGACCAAAGTGCGCTCCGCCGGTGTCTGGTTCAGCAATTATAACAACGCCGCCGATGGTGGCCTACTGGACACCCCCTTTGTGTACCTGATTCCAGTGGGTAATGACATCCAGCGTTCCCCAACGGATGACAGCGGTCAAATACGCGAGTTCAAGGTACTTGATCAAGTGCTTCCCACCCCATTCGACATCGGTGGAGGGGACATAGGTCGCCTGGATTGGATTCCGAGTGTGGATACGCTTACGAGTCCTTTTGAGTTTGCTGCCATTCGAAGGCATGCCTCGTTCACGGCCTTTCATGACGGCGGATGGAACCCGAATCAGCTCGACCGAATGAATAGCCGGTTGATCGGCCGCTCGGTGTGGAACACTCGGTGGCTCCTGATTATGCCGGCAGTTTCATTCCACTCGAATCGCGAGGAAGGCTTGGCAAGATTCATCGACGGAGCGCTATACGGTGACCAGCGCGATGGCAACGGCGTATCCGACATCAAGATATTCTTTGAGACCTATGCCTACCCAGGTAACTAGGCTTAGAGGGGACTCACAGCTACTCGCTAAAGTGGGTAGCTGGACGATCTACCTGTTCGTGGCTATCGGTCTGAGTCTGTCGTGGAATGTGCAGGTCTGTCACCCCGCGGACAAGAGCGGAGTGACACCTAACACCATTTCCCTTCCTGCCGGTCCTGGTTCCATAGAAGGCTTGGGCGAATCATTTCAGCCCACCCTAAACACGGGCACAGCGAAGTACCGCGTCGCTTTGGCCGTGCCACCTGGCACTGCGGGCCACGCGCCTACCCTTGCACTTCAATACAGCGGCGGAGGTGGCAATGGTCACTTGGGGTTTGGATGGAGCCTGGGAATACCGTTCGTGCAGCGCCAGAGTGACAAGGGTATTCCTCGCTACGTGGACGGCGCCAATGGTCTCGATGACGACGGTGACGGCTCGACTGATGAGCCTGACGAAATCGATGTGTTCATTAACGAACTCAAAGAGGAACTTGTGCCCACAGAGGGTGGTTTCTACTTCTGTGAAAACGAGGGGCCGTTCATACGCTATCGTCGTGTGAAGAGCGAAGGTGAAGACCACTGGGAAGGAACACTTCCAGACGGAACACTCATGGAGTTTGGTCTGACTAACGGTGCCCATGTGTCGGACGCAGATACAGGCCTTGTTTACAGATGGCTGCTGGAAAGACAGACCGATACAAACGGAAACACTATTGTGTACCTTTATGAGTCGTATCAAGATGATGAAGACACCAACCAAATCTACCTGTCGAGAATTGAGTACGGACCTGGGAGTCCTCCCTGGGAGAGCTTTCACTTTGCTGTTTTCGAATACGAAGATCGCGATGACTGGTTCGAAGACTGCCGTTCGGGCTTCATCGTTCGCACGGGCAAGCGGGTCAAGGAAATTGTTATTGGCACACAAGGCCCGACTCTTGCCGGTCATATTTCGGGTGATTTCAATCGTGACGGGGTGACAGACTACCTGAACCGCAGATATAGCCTGGCTTATGAAGCTCATCAGCATTGGTCATTGCTTACATCGATCACACAGTTCGGTAGCGATAACGTCAGTGCCTTGCCACCAGCAAGGTATTCGTACACAGTTGCCACTCTTCCAGAGACTATCTCAGCAGAGGATGCGATCGTTGGGTCCTCCAACACGCCTACAAGGGTCATGGACAGCGAGCTGGTTGACCTGGTGGACCTCAATGGCGATGGTCTGCCCGACATTCTCAAGACAGAACGTTACGGTGGGGCCCACACTGCCTATCTCAACGAAGGACAAACCGAAGAAGGCGACGAGAGAAGCATTGCGTGGAGAGCCGGCAGCACGGTCTCGAGCGCTGACGGCCTGGCTTGGAGAATTCATCTTCAGAACACTGCCCAAGCCATCGCGCACTTGGCGGATATGGACGCAGATGGGTTGGCCGACCTCGTATACAAGAGTGACATAGGAGACGTCTACTATTTTCCTAATAAGGGCAGTGTAGGTTGGGGCCCGCGCTCGAAGATGAACACCGATCCTTCAGCTTCTGCCCCGCCTTCTCCCTTCGGGCAGAGCCACGTGAAGACTGCAGATGTAGATTTTGACAAGCGAATGGACATTATCCAGAGCATCGAAGTGGGAGCCCGAGTAAGTTATAGGATATGGTTCAACCTGGGTAGCCAACGCTTTTCGAAAAGTATCACCGTAGATCAAGAATCTGGCTTCGTACTTTCTGCAACAGGCGTGCACATCGCTGATTTCAATGGTGACCGCGTGGCCGACATCGTACGTGTGAGACCTACGGGTCTCCAGGTGACTGCTGGATTGGGCTACGGCAGATTCTCAGCCACGGTTTTCGTACCTTTGCCGGACTACACGCTCGATACGGGACAGTCCGGCCAAGTCGAAAAGGCACGGCTGCAGGACATAAACGGAGACGGCTTGGTCGACCTGGTGATCGAGCGCGCGGTCCCAGGCCAGCTGTGGTACTGGATTAACCTGGGCAATTACACACTCGACAAGAACCGAAAGATCACTGGCATGCCAACCGGCCTTGGAATGAGTCCCGAGATTCGTTGGGCTGACCTAAATGGCAACGGCACGACCGACCTGATCTATGCCGATAGTGACTCCAATCCTAGAATACAGACCGTCGACATCGGTGATTTGATAGGATGCGTGCCAAAGCCGAACATGCTGGTAGGTATCGATAACGGCATCGGCCGCAGGACCAGCATTCAATATGCGACATCAACACGGTACTTGCTGGCGGATCGAGCGCAGGGTCACACTTGGCCGAATGTCCTACCATTCCCGTTAGACGTGATCTCGAAGGTAACAGTAGACGACTCCCTCGGAAACCTTCACGTCACCGAGTACACCTACCACAACGGCTACTACGACAGCGAAGAGAAGGAGTTTCGAGGATTCGCATCGGTGGAGACAATGGAAATCGGAGACATGACAGTGCCGGATTTGGTCATGGCCCATGACTTCGACACGGGCGCAGACGTGGAGGCGCTTAAAGGAAAGGCACTGCGGATAGAAGCCCGAAATGCAAGCGGCGAAGTCTTTTACAGAGTGGAGAATAGCTGGTCTACGAGAACGCTCTCCGTCAGCGCAGAAGAAGACGGCAGGAGCATTAGATTTCCCTTCGTTGAAATAAGAACACGCGACATTATTGAAAAGGGAAATGGGACACCACTTCAAGTCAAGTGGGAGTATGAGTACGATAATTACGGCAACCTCACAAGACAGACTGAACACGGTCGTATGGATCCGGGATGGAATGATAAAAGGGTGACGGAAGTATCTTATACGGCAGGCTACCCGGCGGGGTCGTCAATGTGGATTCTCCGCAGCCCTGTCGAGCAGACTATCATGGACCCGAATGGTACTATAGTCGCGCACAAGCGCAACTACTATGATGGTCATCTGCTTCTCGGCGAAGTCACGAGAGGGAATGTTAGCCACGTGGAAGACCGCGTGCGGGAGGGAGAGTATGTTGTCTCCGCCAGGCATGACTTTGACGCTAGAGGAAACGTGGTCGCCACCTACGACCCTCTCTATGGGTCAGAGCCGGGGCATTACCGGCGGATAGTGTACGATGACCACTACTGTACCTACCCGATACTGGAGGAAGTTCACACGGGAAACGATCAGGTCCCTGTGTTGACCTTCTCAGCAGAATATGACTTCGGGTTGGGCGTAATCACGTCTTCGACAGAGTTCAATGGGTTCACTACCAAATACGGCTACGACGCTTTGTCGAGGATTACATCGATAGCACAGCCACCCGACGCCCACCATACCAGAGAGTACGACTACGTATTGGCCCATGGTCTGGGTGGTGGGCGAACCATAAATTGGATAGAGACAAGACAGCCTGATGGAAGTGAGGGAGACGGTTTTTTGCATGTGCGCACGTTCTACGATGGCCTCGGTCGAAGACTGATGACCAGATCCGAGAGCGAGGATCCGAAACTAGTGTTGGTGGCTGAGACCACGCGATTCAATGCGCGGAACATGCCGTGGAGGACTTATCGCCCCTATTTTGAGACAGGGACTCTTGATTACATGGAGCCAAAATCCGACGCAGCCTATGTTGAGTACTTCTACGACGCCATGGGCCGGGAGATTTGCATCAAGCAGCCTTCGGTGTCGGGGATCAGCGCCTACGGTACAACAGAGTATGGTCCGTGCTCCCGGACTGTGCGCGACGAGAACCAGACTGACCCGTGCTCACCCCATTTTGGCAGTGCCACGCGTTTTGTGGAAGACGGGCTTCCGGACCAGAAAGGGAATGGGCGTTTGCGAGAGGTTCATGAGATCCTTAAGATCAGCGATAGCGGCGTGCCATTGGAAAACCCAGTTGAATGGCTAACCGAATACACGTGGGATGTGCTCGATAACATCACCAGCATCACCGACCAACAACGAAATAGAAGGGTTTTCGAATATGACGGCCTTAGCCGAAAGATTGGCGTGGACGACCCAGACCGAGGTGCCATGGCTTACACGTATGATGCTGCTTCGAACATCGTTGGTACAGTTGACGCGAAGGGGCACAAAATCCGCTACGGCTACGATGGTGTGAACCGCCTTGTCTTTGAGGATTACCTCGACGAAGGTCTCCCTTTTTCGGCTGAGCGCTCCCCTGACGTGACCTATTTCTATGATGCTCCCAAGGGCTCCATTGACCTGGGGGATGGGACGAACGGTACTGCATCCAACACGAAAGGGCTTCTGGCGTGGGTATGCGATCTCTCCGGCGAGGAGCACATTTCTTATGACGTACGGGGACGTATGGCTTGGGTAGTGAAACAGGTAACAGATCCAATCACCGACATTCTTGTTTCCTTCAAAGTGCAATTCACCTATGATTCGCTGGACCGGCTGGTATCGCTCCGCTATCCCGACAACGATCGTGTCCAGTACAGGTACAATGCGCGTGGGCATCTCGAAGAAATCCACGGTGGAGACGGAATGAGCGTTCTCTCGAATGTTGACTACAGCGCATCTGACCAGTTGACCGTGTGTGAGTATGGAAATCACGTGAGGACGTTGAGACAGTACGATTCTAGGCTGCGCCTTGCACGACTAAGGACATGTAGCGGCTCGGACCCCTCACAGCCCTTTCTTTCCTACCGGTACACATACGACGGGGCATCTAATATTGTGCGTATTGATGACCTGAGGCCGGAATCGCTTGTCCCCAACGAGGACGTACGCAGGAATACCCAGATATTCGACTACGATGACCTGTACCGTCTAACATCCGTCACTTACTCGTTCGCCCCACCCGGACAGCCCGACAGGCAGGATGGCACGATTTCCTACAGGTATGATCGCATCGGAAATATGCTCTCTAAGACGTCGGGAATCAGGCACGAAAAGAATGGCTTTTCAGTCACCAACGTTGGGCAGATGACCTATGGTGGCTCGTTAGGCCGATTCGACCGTTTAGGGCGTACTGATGGCGCAGCTCCAGGTCCCCACGCCTTGACTGGAACCGACAACGGAGCTGAGCATCGCGTGATTGAATACGACCAGAACGGCAACGTGACTTCCCTGGAAGGTAAGATGCTTCTCTGGGATTTCAAGGACCGCCTGACTGCAGTCGAAAACGCGGGAACCACGGCAGACTACGCGTATGATTACATGGACCGACGCATATCGAAGACAGTGACCTCGAGAACGACTGGGGGATTTGCGGCGCCCGCGCAGCCTTGGAGCGCCACCGTTTACCCGTTCCGGTACTTTGAGGTTCGCGATGGCCAGCCCGTGAAATATGTCTATTTCGACGGCCTGCGCATTGCCCGCGTAACCGGCACGTTGGATGGGAGCGAACCGCGGGTGCAGCGGACGGTCCTGTATCCCGGCTGGAACCTTGTATCCATCGCCGTCACACCGGAACGCGGGCTCCCCAAATTAAGCGCCGTTGATGAGGCATATCGTTGGAACAACGGGGAGAAGGTATGGGAAGAGGTTCATGCGGCTTCACCCCTGGCTCAGGGTGAAGTGCTGTGGCTTCATGCCCTCGAGCCGGAACTCGTGACGATGAAGGGAGAGTATGATGAGCCAGAGGTCCCACAAGACTTGCAGGGTGGGTCCTTCTACGGTGGCTGCGGACTTGAGGAGACATTCCTTGAGGCTATACCCCCTTCGGCATCCGTTTGGTTCTTCGACGCCCTGGAGGGAAGATGGCGCGTCTTGTTCGGCGGGCCAGTTTCCTTTCTTTCAGACGGCCCCCGCAGGATTAGACCGGGACAAGCTGTATTTGTCCAGACTCATGATGATGCGTCGAACAGCCTGGCGGGACAGCGATCACCAAGCATTCTATATTATCACAAGGACCATCTCAGTTCATCTGCTCTTCTGACGAATGACACAGGAAAGATTCACTCAGAGGAGAGCTACTACCCATTCGGCGAAGGCAGGATAAAGGTCGGAAACTCAGTGTTTGATGCGTGCTACACCTATATAGACAAAGAGCAAGACGCTGAAACGGGCAACTACTATATTGAGGCACGTTACTATAATGCTTCACTCGGTCGTTTCTTGAGCGTTGAACCGCTCATGCAGGATCCACGATCCGCTACGGAATTGCTTGTAACGAGGCACCCGTATGCCTACGCACGCAACAATCCAATGCTGCTCATAGACAACGATGGTCTAGACGCCGACTACCACTATAACAGATATAGGAAACCTAGCGACAGCATATACGATGCAATAAGGAGAATGCATGAACATGCTTTGGCGACGCGAGACCGGAATCAAACAAAACAACTGTTGGATCACCAGCCGGGAAGAAAGCTGGTGGACGAATCGGGGCACATAATTGGCATGACCGAGGAAGGATGCCTCATACAGGGTGAGAAGGAGAGTGATTTGAGTGATGCCACCGTTGACTGCAGTGAGCATGATCCGCCTTTTACGGGTTCCTTGAACAAAGAGGGCAGCAAAAAGGCTCGGAAAGCATTGGAGGAAGAAATCAAGCAGAAGGCTCAACCGCCAGTGACCCCTACCCCTACCCCCACCCCTACCCCTACGCCCACCCCCACCCCACAAGTTGTGCCGCAAACGAAGCCGCCAACGCATCCGTACAAACCGGCTGGACCTAGGTCTGAGAGGACCCACGGAGACACAGGTCTGTCGGAGGCGCTGGAGGGCATGTCTCATCCGGTTTATCCGCTCGCCACTGTTGATCCAGCGTATGGGTACTATGGTAGTTTTACTGAATGTGACGAGTAGGCATTTGCCGGAGATGATTGACGCTTGATGACAGACCTCTTAACACGGGGAGCAAGAAATGATCCATACTTATTTGAACTCCCGCCATCTTGCTTGGCAACAGATAGACAAGTGGATCATCCGGAAAACGGAACGGCAGGGAGTAGTCTTGGAGATCAAGTCCTGAGCGTAGTAGAATTTCTGCAGCCATTGGATCGGTGCTCTTAATCACGTTGCTTCTTGTGCTTCTAGGTGGTGGGAGATCCGCACATGTATTAGAGGGCGATTCGGGAAAACCACAGGGGGCTTCTGCAACCATAAGAGTCTCTGCCGCGGCGGGTGAACATACCGCGAGCCGCGCAGAACTCGAGGAGCACAAGTTGTACTAAAGAAAGAGAAAGAGCCCTTCTGCAGAACAGGGGAGTCTTCCAAGTGGAAAGCCTGATGCGGGGTACAAGGTCAAGATCTACTACCTCCCAGAGGAAGCTTCTTAACCAGCATGGTGACTGTCGCTCTGACCATGCCCATAACACAGTATCGGGCGCCCAAGCAGGACCGGACGCGCTTGTCGGGCGGACGTAGAACCCCTGCGGACTGGGTCCATCCCGTTAACTCGCGGCTCAAACTGTATTTCCAGATTTGGCAAACACGGACGTAGTTTTTGGCACGCGGCCCCCTCTTCCGCCGTCCAGATGACTTCACGGACATCGAGTGTCGACTCAACCGCCGCACGTGGCGGATTGACATTCTCCCGGGCAGACGCTGATCGTGACACCGTGTCTCCATTCTGACTCCACCCAGGCCCATTTCGGTCAAAACCGTCTCCGTCGATACCCTGGTCAAGCACAAAGAACGCGGGTTTCACTATTTATACTAATCATAATAAATTCTTGCGCTCAACGTAAATGCAGTGGCACGTGCTACGGATAAGTGAAGCCTCGAGACAGGTAGCTTGCCATGCCTGACAAGCGGCCAACCGCAAATCCTCATAGTGTTTGTAAGCGCGATTCGGCCAATGGTGACTGCGAAGATATTCCCACAGATTCTCAAC
>CP070675.1:696072-705547 GCA_020352215.1 Phycisphaerales bacterium | reverse complement strand
GCAAGAACCTCAAGGTAGGTGTCGGCCTCATGGTTCGCCATTGCAGGGGCCGACAGGAGTTGAAACGCAGAATCGATGGTGGCGAAATCGGTGACATCATCGCGATGAGGGCCTACCGGATGGGCGGCCGGTCGGCCACAACCGGTCCCAAGCGGGACGGCATTAGCGAGCTACTCTACCAAATCCGGCGGTTCCACAGCTTCCTGTGGGCCAGCGGCGGCATGTACAGCGACTACTATATTCACCAGATTGATGAGTGTTCCTGGATGAAAGGCGCCTGGCCGGTCGAGGCGCACGCCACTGGCGGCCGTCACTATCGCGGCGACGCCGTCGATCAGAATTTCGACAACTATTCGGTCGAATACACGTATCCGGACGGGACCAAGTTGTTCTATTACGGCCGGAACATCAGCGGCTGCAAGGGTGGATTCGCAAGCTACGTTCACGGCGCAAAAGGCTCGGCCGTCGTCTCCGCCTCAGGGCATCACCCAGGCAAAGTCCGTACCTACAAGGGTCACAATATGGATAGCCAGAATCTGATCTGGAGATTCCCACAGCCCGAGCCGAATCCGTATAGGCTCGAGTGGGACGACCTGATTGACGCCATTCGTCAAGACAAGCCTTACAACGAAGCTAAACGCGGCGCCGAGGCAAGCCTCGTGGGCACGATGGGCCGAATGGCCGCCCACACCGGCCAGGTCATCACCTTCGAGGATGCCCTGAACTGCAAGCACGAGTTCGCCCCCGACGTGGGTGAGTTCTCGATGGATTCAGCCGCGCCTCTGAAATCCGACTCCGAAGGCAAATACCCCGTTCCGCAGCCGGGCATCCTCAAGGACCGTGAATACAAAGAGTTCGCATAAATGTGCATTACGATAGGCGGTTGACCGCTGGTATCGAGCCCGCCGGGACCGGCTTTCGCTTCTTTTGCAATCTGCCGCTACGAGATTCTACTCGGTCTCCGTACATGTTGTTTGTTCAGTTCAGGGCGGATTCTCTCTATGGGGGCAATTTCCGCCCAAGCGGCCTTATCTGCCGGTGCCTATCAGAGATGAGTTCCGGAACCACACCTTTTTTTGAGAAATCCTCCCTTTTTTCGCTTATGGATGACCCCAGATCTGACCGATAAATCAACGAGGGCTGGTCTTTAGGCTCATGACTTAGGCCAATGTGAACCGTGAATATGAGAACTAGAAATCGTAAGAGCCAGCGAGAATCTCGTCTTGAGAGCGTCCGAAAGCTCAATCCGGCTGCGAAGCGGGCGTTCCTCGAGAGCCTGACCGACAAGGATTTAGCCTATTATCTGCGCGAGTTGCGGGGCCTTGATGTCCAGGAATTGGAATTCTCCTACTAGAATGCAGTATCGCACCACTCCCTACCTCCGCAAAACAGTTTGTCGGATGCGCCACTGTGAGACGCACGCGGGCTGCGTGTAGCCAATGTCACGTCTTGTAGGCAGTCAAGTCCTCATCCTCGGGGGATAACCTACGGCCACCAGGTGACAGCCCCACCACTGGTTTGAAGCCTTCGCTATAGCTGGGAGAGAATTCCGTAAAGCATAAACCCCTTTTGCAGTAGAATTTGGACAAAGGGGAGTCCTCCCTGACAAGCTCCAGAATACCTCCTCTACCTGCGGTCTGGCCTCCGGCAAATCGCTCGACGCGCAAGACAACGGCCCGTGGCTTGATCGAAACGCTCTTCTTGAGTCTCTTACGGGCTTCTTTCTGCCGTATCTCACTGTACGGCTGAATCCGTTGCTCTAGATGACCCTTGTAGTCTACTGGCTGAAATGTCCGCTTCTCGAACGAGAGAACAAGGTCGGCCATCGACAAGAGACCGTACTGCTCCTCGGGCTGCCCCGGTTCGTTGACGCCGATGAACAGGCTTGTGATCCGCTCGGCACAGAGCGTCTCGATAATGCCGGGAATAAAGACCTGTTCTCTCGCACATAATGGAAACCTTGCTCCCAACTGATCAAGACTGTTGAACAGGAGTGTTATCTTGCGATTGGGCATCCGGCACATGAGCCGCTGAATACTGAGATACATCCTGTGATAGAATTCCTCCGGCGTAATGTAGCCCGGCGGGTAATAGAGTATTTCCAAGCTATCGTCCTTTTCCAAGTCGTCAAGTCTCTGCCCCCTGAACTTCTTGAACTCCTCTTGTTCATCCAATATACGCTGCAGAGTTGTTCTCGCCACCCCTTCACCGTCTCTCAGAGATATAATAAGTCCCCTCTCCTCGTAATGAAGAATCCTGTGCAGGATATGCACATATCCAAGATGGCTCTTATGGTTTCCCCTTTCACCGACAAGTCCCGTACAGCGTTCCTCAGGCAGACCTCCGTGGAGCAGGTCATTGAACTCCTTCGGAAGAGTATCTACCATCCTGGGCTTGTCAGGCGGACTCTTGCGTTTGTAGCTCGAGAGGTAGTAATGTATTGAAGGGAATATGAAGATGCCTCCCTCCTCGCGATATGGATGGGCTCGCCTGGGATCCTCTTGTCTGTTCTTGAGACCCGCCAGTTGGTTCGGACCATATATTTTGAGTTGATGAACACCCCACACATGAGACTGATACCTCGCCTTCTCAATTTCTATCGTCCGCACCATGTAGTTCGAGTCATATCGCTTGTCCAGTCTGATGATAGTATCGCACACGTATGCCCAGAACTCATAGGCGCCCCTTTGGGCCCGGGGGGTGGCTGTATCCAGAATGATCGCAAGGATCTTGGGCCCCGCAGCTGCAAGTTCGGAGAACCTCCTAAACAACTCTGACTTTTTCGTATGTTCTACAGTGTTAAGGCTGTCAATGACCAGAATGCCGGGTTTCATCAACTGTATAATGTCGTCGACTTTCTTTTCCTGTATTCTCTCAGCACGTCGGTCCGCAACATTTTTGATTTCACCGGCGCTGCGTCCGAATATGCCGGCAACCGCCTCAAGCACCTTTCCAATCGCCGAACTTGCCTCGACCGTCTCAAGTTGCCGTCTGACTTCATCTGTTTCGAGGATATCCAAATGCGCAATTTCCGGAGTATCCTTGTTTCTCGTGGTCTCCAGGTCACCATAGTGAACATCCTCTTGCGGCCATCCATACGACTCTATCTTCTTCTTAAGCCATAGCCCAGATGATTCTGACGTGACGTATAGACAGTGCCACTTCTCTCGTTCACTTTTGTTCTCCTCACGCAGACGATAAGCCAACTCAAGCGCAAGTGTGCTCTTTCCACTACCTGGTGGGCCGGAGATGAGGATCGTCAGCGCACGTGTCGGTGCTCCTTCAGGAGACGGAATCACTATGCCCCCTTCAAACAACTCATCAAACCAGGCAATCTCTCTACCTTCAAATTCAGCTCCCTTATCCCGCACACGGGCTCGGTCAAAACCGAACCTTTTTTGTTTCCGGGCACACCAGTACGCCTTAGATATGCCGGTCTTCACTCTTTGCACGGTCCTCTCCTTTCTCTTCTTTTGGCCACACCGTCAGATTCTCGCTTATTAGCGACCTTGTGTGTCCGTCCAAGGCAACGATTTTTTCTTGAATCCGACATCCCGCTTTCTGCCAATGGCACCCTGTTCTTGGGCCGCGAACTGACTACACGCCGCAAATCCTCGCCTTCAGTCAGCGTTTTCGTCTCGTGAACGATTAATGGCGTTTTCCATACCCAGCGTTGCGTAACTAGCGCCAAATCCACTCAAATATTAGCACGCCGAATTATTGCTGTCAAGTCATAATTACCCAACCGAACGATTCCGCGATTCGGGACAACAGGATTCCTGAGGATGCTCTCAACTTGCGAAGCTGCCGTTTTTTAGAAGAGACTACGATCATGGTGTACGTACACCCACCTTGGAGCGTTTGTACGAAACATTTTTGATTACCAGTTGAACAATCTTATCTCCCATTGACCTGAGCGCGGCCACGCGCACCCAACAGTAGAGCCGATTTTGAACGCACATGTGGATGCTGTCTGAGGTATCGATCAAGCGATAGAAGGATAGGAAGCCGGTCATGTTCCATCACGATGGATCAGCGCACGACTCAGTATTCAGGCAATTGCTCAAGTGCAGGCCGGCCGAACTGCTCCACTGGACAATCAGAGGGCATTTCCCCGCGGCCCATCATGCTCCGAACCAGGCTTGAACTCTGAGGGCTCGCCGGATATAATGAGCGGCTGAATTGATGAGCGCTAATGCGAAGTGCGCCCGATACAAACAAGTGTAGCCCCCGCGACCTAAAGGACAATATTGACCGGCATTATGGGCGATCCAGCCTAACAGGCGGATCGAGAAAGGAGATAGTATGGCACGCTCAAATGAAGCAGACAAAGGCACCGGCACAACGCGGCGTGATTTCTTGAAAGCTTCAACCGTGGTGGCCTCGGCCGCCGTGTCGGGCTCGCTGGACATCAGCCGCAGCCTGTATGCCGCCGGCAGCGGTACTATTCGCGTGGGTATGATCGGTTGCGGCGGACGCAATGCAGGCGCCGGCGCCCAGGCGCTCACGGCGGATCCCGGCACCCGCCTGGTTGCGATGTGCGACATTTTCATGGACCGTGTGAAGGAAAAACGCGCGGCGCTGCAGAAACAGAAACCCGATCAGGTCACGGTGGATGACGATCACTGCTTTGCCGGCTTCGATGGCTACAAGCACGTTATCGAATCTTCGGATGTAGTGCTTATCGCCAACGCGGCCAAGTTCCACCCGCTGCACGCAATGACGGCAATCAAGGCGGGAAAGCACGTATTCGTTGAGAAACCTCACGGCATTGATCCGGCCGGGCTCAAGCTTATGCAACGGGCGGCCGAGCTGGCAAAACAGAAGGAACTGTGCCTCGTCTCCGGTCTGCACAGTCGTTACCACACCGGGTATGCCGAGACGGTTCAGCGGATCTACGACGGCGCCATCGGCGAGATAGTCTCTATTGAGGAGAACTTCCTCCGCGCTCCGTACGTAATAATTGAACGAAAGCCCGGACTCTCGGAGCTCCAGTGGCAATGTAGCACGCAATACCACTTCCGCTGGCTCTCGGGAGATGATGTGCCCCAATCGTTGGTACACAACCTGGACCGTGCCAGTTGGGCTATGGGAAATGATGCGCCCGTGAAATGCCACGGCTTAGGCGGACGCTCTTCTATGACCGAGCCGATCTACGGCGATGTGTTCGATCACCATTCGGTAGTCTACGAATGCGAAAATGGTGTGCGTATCTATGCCTTCTGCCGCACGACGACCGGATGCTACAACGATTCCTCGAGCATCGTGCTTGGCAGCAAAGGTAAGGCCGATATTACGCGGTGTCGAATCTGGGGCGAGACAAACTGGCGTTGGGAAGGCAGATGCGACCCGTACCAAAGAGAGCACAACATACTCTTTGCGGCAATTCGCTCCGGAAAGCCCGTCAACAACGGCGACTACATGGTCCCGAGCACGGTAACCACCGTAATGGGCCAAATCTCATGTTATACCGGCAAGGAGGTAACCCGGGAGCAGATCGAGAAGTCCGACTTCTATTATCCGCCCAAGCCGGAGCAATGCCGCGACGATATGGAACCCCCGGTCAAGGCCGGCGCCGACGGCAGCTACCCCGTACCCAAACCAGGCTTTACAAAGATGATTTAACCCGCAAGATAATCGCGTGTGTTATCTGAGACAAACTCTGAGGAGATTGAGTATGAGTCGTACACTTGTGCACGCTGTTGTAGTGGTGATCTGTCTTGGTGTCGTGATGTCGGCCGATGCGTCGGCCTCGAAAGCCAAACCCCCTAAGAAGTATACCGAAACCGTTGTGACGCAAGACGGCGAGAAGCTCCGTTTTGACATGGTGCTCATCCCCAGTGGCAGTTTCCTAATGGGCAGCCCTGCAGATGAAACCGGTCGCAAAGACGACGAAGGGCCACAGCACAGAGTGCGCCTCGATTCATTTTACCTTTGCACAACAGAGGCCACTCTCGACCTCTTTGCGGCGTACTACCAAGAGACAGTCAGTGCAAAGAAAGACTTCATTACTGTGCAGGAAGCAAAGAAGAACACAAAGCAGGCAGGCAAGAACGATGTTGACGTGATTACCGGCCCCACGCCCGTCTATGGAGACATGACGATGGGGTACGGGGAAAAGCATCCGGCCATCGCAATGACCTGGCACAGCGCCGTGACCTTCTGCAGGTGGCTTTCTCAAAAGACCGGCAAAGAATATCGTCTGCCGACAGAATCGGAATGGGAATATGCCTGCCGTGCCGGTACAAGTACCGCCTTTGGCTGCGGGTTCGACCCGAAGGATCCGGCGAGTTTTGCCTGGTGCGAAGTTAATGCCGACGGTGAGGCGCACGAGGTCGGCAAGAAGAAACCCAATGCCTGGGGTCTATACGATATGGCAGGCAACGTTCGCGAATGGGTTTCGGATTTCTACAGCCCCACGGCATATGAGGAAGCCGCCAAACAAAGCCCGGCGGTAAATCCGCGAGGGCCAAAGACCGGCAAGGTACACGTGGCTCGCGGCGGCGACTACGACAGCCCCGTCGAGGAGCTGCGCTGTGCGGCCAGAGCCTTTGAAGAGGAGTGGTGGCGCTCCGGCGACCCGCAGATACCCAAGAGCATATGGTGGCTGCCCGAAAGGGATATCGTGGGCTTCCGGGTAGCGCGATCCGTAGAAACGGCCAGCAAGAAGTCAGACTGATGGGTGCTCTCTCTTATTCGGCGCCGGTCTGAGGCGTAACAAAGCTCTCGCAGCGTGTGGGAACTAAGTGTCGCCGGGGAGGGCCATCAATGTGCACTTTGCTAAGCCAAGCATAGGAGAGCACGCAACATGTCTGGTGACTCTGAGCCGAACCACAGTAACAAGAGCAGTTGTATCATTACCGTGGTTTCCGCGGCGGTGCTCCTCGTTGGTCCAACCGTTGGAAGAGAAGTGTCCCAGGCCCCTGCGATACCGGCCGAAAGCAAGTCGGCCAGCCTCGCGTTCAGGTCGAACAGAAATAATGAGTATGTGTTCGACACCGGCATTTTGCGCGGGAAGATACAGCGGGCCAACAGAACGCTCGGGCTGTCATCGGTCGTGCACGTTCCCTCTGGGCTTAGATTGGACGGCGGCTTCGGAATCCTCAGTTACTACCGGATTTTCACAACAGACAAACGGTATGGACATGCCGCATGGGATTGGCCCTGTGAGTCGAGGTTGCTGCCCGAAGGAGCGGTTCAGATCATCTGGCCCGCAGAGAAGGGCCGGCCGTTTGAGATAACCGCCACCTACCGCTGGGCAGGAAGGTCTACCCTCGATCTTCAGACTTCGGTCAAGGCGTTAGAAAACCTGAGCCATTTTGAGATATTTCTTGCATCATACTTTCGCGAGAATTTTTCATCACCCTATGTATATGTCGGCGCCAATCCTGAGGCGGAAGCAAATCCAGGTTTCCTGCTGGCCAAAAAGTCCTTTGGTGACTGGCAAATGTTTCCGCGAGACCGGGAGGTCCTGCGAGTCATACAGGACGGCCGATGGAAAAAGGAACCTAATCCGGTGAAATGGGCAATCATGCCTCAGATGGCAGCGCCCATTTGTCTGCGACGTGGTGGGGCAACAGATTTGACGGTGGTCCTGATGTCACATCCGGACGATTGTTTTGCGATGGCAACTCCTTACAAAGGAGAGAGCCACTACTCGCTCTATCTGTCACTCTTCGGCCGAGATGTCAAAGCCGGCGAAACCGCGCGGGCCCGGTCACGGCTTGTTGTCACTACCGCCGCCTCAGACCGGGAGATCCTCGGCCTGTATCAGAAGTACGCGCAGGATCTTGCGGACGGCACTATCTCCAAGGATGTCCCGTGACCCAGCGGTCCGTCGGCAGATATTCCTGGAGTCCTGCGTCAGTGCGAGTCCTTCGATAGCACTTTTCCAAGCAGTACCAGCGCTGCCAACGGCGTAAAGAACAATGCGCGGCGCCCGGGAAAGAAAATGGCGGAATCGGCTACTTTTGCGCTGCCGGCTTCGAAAGTCATTTATGTTGTTGGGCACGATCACACCGTAGCCCCGCCCCAAACACGGAGAACATCTCCAGCACCCCCCTGCCGGCCCCAGGCCTACTGCTTCAATCGCTTCCGAACGGCCTCACTCGTCAACTCCCGAATGGCATCCGAACCGATCCATCTGGCGCTTCCGCGATCATTATTTCGGATGTCCTCAGCGATCGCGATTGCAAGCCTATTCAGGTGGATGTTTCGCTTGCCGATCTGGCGCAGCGCCCAGTTCGTGGCTTTCTTGACGAAGTTCCTGTTGTCGTCAGCCGCTTCCTTGATGAGTGGAAACAGTTCCTCGAATCGCTGGTTGCTGGCCTTCTTGTCGTGGACTGCAAGGCAGGCCATCAGGACGAATCCCGCCCTCTTGACAAATTCGCCCTCTCTCTTGCTCCACTGTGCCGCTTTCTTCCAAGCCCACTCTGTCTTCACAAAGAGGTTGTTGCAGACCTGATCGCAGAGGTCCCAAGAGTAGAAGTCACTGACCCAACTTTCCAACTGATGTTCATGCGCGACGGCAGGGTCATCTATCATGCTCGCAAGTATCCGAGCATCATGAATGCCCGACCGCCAAAGTCCCTGTGCCAAGACGTGGTCTTTCCCAAGGTCTTTGGCCATCTTTCTCAGGACAGGAATCGACACCCCATAAGCGTTTTCGGCTCTTATGCCGAACCTCGCCATATTCTGCACGACATTCGGGTCGGCCAGCGACTTGATTGTGCTGATGGTGTCATCAATCCTGCTGCGTTTAGCCATAGCTCGGCCTCCCCTGGTGCAAAAACGGAGATCTCACACTCACCGGACGCGAGCCGATGTGTACTAACATGCTTGTACTCGCTGTGCGGACACCAACCACGCAGGGCGCAACGTGGAGGTTATGGCCCGGAGCAACAGCAGGCCACCCTTAGGCTGCAATCACTTCACGACGTGCCGATGACTAATGCTTGAAGTGCCGCTTGCCGGTGAAGACCATCGCAATGCCGTGCTTATCCGCCGTGGCGATAACTTCATCGTCCTTCTTGGACCCGCCCGGCTGGACTATTGCCGCGACGCCTGCCTTGGCAGCATTCTCGACGTTATCCGGGAACGGGAAGAACGCGTCCGAGGCCATCGCGCAGCCCTTTGCCTCGTCACCAGCAAGCTTAAATGCGATCAAACCGGACTCAACGCGGTTCATCTGACCGGCCCCCACGCCAACGACCTTTCTGTTTTTGACCAGCACGATCGTGTTGCTCTTGGTGTGCTTGGCGGCCAGCCAGGCAATTCGCAGGTCCTCGAGCTGTTCGGCGGTCGGCCGGGCTTTGGTCGGATACGTCAGCACATCCGGTTCCCAGCCGACGAGGTCTCTCTTTTGCAGCAGCATACCACCGATGATGCAGCGGACATCAAACTCGCCGCGGTCGATCTTAGCTCTATCGATGGGCCCGGTTTCGATGAGTCGGACTCTACTGCCCCAGCTCTTCAG
>CP070675.1:686426-695972 GCA_020352215.1 Phycisphaerales bacterium | reverse complement strand
ATCTCTTCTGGCCCGCCGAACGGCGCCGACGGCGTGTCAGCATCCATGCTACGCATCACATCCACAGGCTCGCCCTCCGACGACGGCATCACAAAAAGATGGGAGCGGCGGCCGTCTTTCCAGGTGTCCCAGTGCCGGACGAAAATCCGCTCGTAGACGCGGCCACTGGCCTTGCGCTGCTCGATCTCGTCAAGCCGGACCTTCGTGGCGGCAGCATTGCAGTCTGGAAAGACCTCCATTGTAAAGGCGACGTAATTTCCATTCGGCGAGACGATAAGATTTGCCACATCGATGGGCTCGTGGGTGACTTGTTCGGCTTCGCCCCCATCGACGGGGATGCACCACAGCTGCGAGGTGTCCGACCGGTCCGATACAAACCAGATTCTCTTGCCATCGGGCGCCCAACGGGGATTCGAGTCATTTTCCGGATGGGACGTCAGACGGCGGAGGCCCGTACCGTCTGCGCCAATAAGCCAGAGATCGGTTCGTCCCCGGTCGGCCTCAAGGTCTGTCTGGCGAACCACGAAAACGACGGACTTTCCGTCCGGCGATATCTGAGGGTCGGAGATCCGATCCATCGCCAGCATGTCATGAATTGAAAAGGGATGAGTCTCTTGGGCGGACGCCGTAAACACGGGTACCGCACTCAAGCAATACAGAAGAAACAAGGGCTTCATGTTCATGATTTGCTCCTCACCGCATACCTGAACTAATTCGGTACTGTCATAACACTCCAACAAGCTGGCTGAGCCGGCCATACACGGATGCGCCGCAGATTGTCAGGTCGCTTGGCTTTGCTCTTCGACAAGCGTAACGGGGACATCGAGCCAAAATGTTGCACCCTTTCCGGGCTGGCTTTCCAAGCCGATAGTACCGCCGAGCATGGTGGCTAATTCCTGGCAGATGGCAAGCCCGAGGCCGCTGCCCGGTGATTCGCGGGTCAGCGAGTCGTCAGCCTGACGGAATTTCTCAAAGATTTTTTCTCTGTCTGCCTCGGCGATGCCACACCCTGTATCAGTGACGGCAATCCGAACCGTGTCTTCATCCGGTGTCTCAGAAGCATTGGATCTTATCGGGCTTCTGGACTGTGAGTCCTGTGTGAAATGAGGACCAGCAAAGAGATCGGAGGACGTAAATCCGGCCCTAATCTCGATTCTGCCGCGGGCCGGCGTGAACTTCACCGCGTTGCTCAAGAAGTTGTACAATATCTGCTGGACCTTGCCAGCGTCCGTCATAAGCGTGGGTGTGTCAGGATCAACCCGTAGCTTGAGTTTGATTTTCTTTTTCCGCGTCAGCAGAGAGAAGGATGATACTAAGGCCTCGCATAGCTTCGAGACCGATGCGCGTTCGATATGCAGCTCCATTTTGCCGGCTTGGGTCTTGGCAAGGTCCAGCACGTCGTTTATCATGCTAAGGAGACTATTTCCACTCGAAAGAATGTTCTCAGCATATCTTTGTCCTTTCTCCTTCTTCAGCAGGCCCGGCTTCTCTCGCAACACCTGGGCGAAACCAAGAATCGCGTTCAGTGGTGTTCTGAACTCGTGTGAGATGTTGGCCAGGAATTCACTCTTGACCTTGTTGGCCTTATAGAGCTCGATATTCCTCTCGGAGAGCTCCACTATTTTGGCATCGAGCTGTCTGTTGGCCTGGCGCAGTTCTTCTTGGGCGGCCTGCAAGCTATCGAGCATGTGGTTGAAGGCGTCGGCGAGTTTTTGATATTCGTCTCCTGTCGCTATCGAGCTTCGTATGTCCAGATTGCCTTCGGCCACGTTGTTTGCGATAGCGCGTAACTGGCGGATGGGTCGAAGGATGAGCCTTTGCGTTATCCAATAGAATACAACTATTGCCCCGGTGCCGGCTATCAGTCCGGCGACGCTGATCCATACCCAATTCAGGAGAATCGTCTTGCTTATCTCCCCAACCGGGCGCTCGATTGCGACAACTCCTATTGGCTCATTCTGGGAAAACGCACCGCCTAAGCCCTGTGGGTTGTGGCAGCTAATGCAGTTGTCAGTGGCCTTGAATATTCTCACATAGTTGCTGTAACGCTGGCCGTCTCTCTTTTGAAAAGTGATTCTGTCATAAATGTCGTCTTTGGCTTGAAGATATTCAAATATCTCCTTTTGTTCGCCGGTCAGCAGCCCGACCTGGTCTTCTTCTTCCTTGGCGAAGCGTATCCAGCGTATCTCAGTGCTGTTCGGGTCTATGGCTGCTCCGGTGCTATCCAGTGCGGTGCGAGAAGTCTCGCCGAGTTCCGCAAATTGAAAGTGATTTCGCAGAAAGAGAGTCTCGGCTCTGGCCCGCTCGCTGTCCAGATAGTCCTTCTTTGTAAGCTGACCCATCCAGATATATGGCAGAAGCAGTGCAAGCGCCAGTATGAAGACGACAGCAACACCGAACATCAACTGGCACTTTCTGGCTAATGAAGGAGATGATAATCGCAGATATGCCAGTGCTCTGCGATAGATTCTGTATAACCGCTTTCGCATAAATGCATTTGCTCAAATTGACCGATGCGGGCGCAGTGTTAATTATATACGTTGTGCCGGAGATAACGTAGGTAAAATTGCTCTTCTCAAGGATATGCACACCGTAAGACAGGCAAGCACCAATGGGCCGAGCGTTCTGCTCGCACTTCTCACGCGTCGTTCGGCTGTGGCCGCTGCTCTTGTGGATCGGGTCCTTGCCGGGTTGTATGCGAGTGTCTTTGGGCTCGCAAGTTCAATTCGTCGAGCTGTTTTTGGTCCACCTCACTGGGCGCATCCGTTAACAGGCACTGGCCTCTTTGGGTCTTCGGGAACGCGATCACATCTCTGATATTGTCCGTGCCCGTCAACAACATTACGAGTCTGTCGAGTCCGAACGCTATCCCGCCGTGCGGCGGGGCGCCGTATTCAAGTGCCTTCAGGAAGAAGCCGAAACGTTGCTCCGCCTGCTCTCTCGATATGTTCAGCAGGTCAAAGACCTTCTGCTGAACCGGCGGCTGATGGATACGAATGCTGCCGCCGCCAATTTCAGAGCCATTCACGACGATGTCGTAGGCTTGGGAACGGATGCCGGCCGGATCCGTTTCGAGCTTACCCAAATCTTCCGGTACAGGAGCGGTGAACGGATGGTGTAGTGAATCATAACGCCCTTCACCTTCATTCCACTCAAACAGCGGAAAGTCTACTATCCAGACGAACTCGAAACTCCCAGGATCATAGAGTTTTAGTTCGCCAGCGAGTTTGCACCGCAGCGGGGCGAGAGCTTTGTTGGCAATCTGTTCAGTGTCAGCAACGAGCAGTAGTAGGTCGTTATCTTTGGCCTCAAAACGTTCGATTAGCTGTCGTTGCAAATCGGGACTGAAAAACTTGCTGGTGCCACCGGCGAGTGAGAGCTCATCGTTTTCTCGCCTGACTTTGCACCAGGCCAGTCCTTTGGCACCGTAGTCCGCCACGAAATCGGTGAGGGTCTTTTCTATATCGCTTCTGGTGTACCTGCCGCCACCCGGCGCACAAACGCCCTTAACGATTCCTCCACCTTCAAGCACCGACTTGAACACCTTGAAATCACTTTGCCTTGCGATGGCTGATATGTCCTTGAGTTTCATATCGAAACGCAGGTCTGGCCTGTCCACGCCGTAATCTGCCACCGCCTCATCATAGGACATCCGACGCATCGGTGTGGCCACGTCCACATCCAGTATTTCTTTGAAGATTTTGGCCACCAGATTCTCGTTGACACCGATGACGTCGTCGGTGTCTGCAAAGCTCATTTCGACGTCGATCTGCGTAAACTCAGCCTGTCGGTCAGCCCGCGGGTCTTCATCACGAAAGCAACGTACTATCTGGAAGTACTTCTCGACACCGCCCACCATCAGGATCTGCTTGAACAACTGAGGCGACTGGGGCAGCGCGTAAAAGCTGTTGCCGTGAAGCCGGCTCGGTACGAGGAAATCTCTTGCCCCCTCGGGGGTGCTTTTGGCCAACATCGGCGTTTCGATTTCCCAGAAGCCCAACTGGTCAAAGTAGTCCCGCGTGATTTTGGCAGCCCTGTGGCGCACTCGGAGCTTCTGTTGCATCTCAGGCCTGCGCAGATCGATATACCGATTTGCAAGGCGAAACTCTTCGTTTGTCTTTTCAGCTTGCCCCTTGACCAGTTCGATTTCAAACGGTGGTGTTTTGGCCTTGTTGAGGATCTCAAATTCCCCAACCACCACCTCAACCTGGCCGGTCGCCAGCTTGGGATTTTCCAGTCCCTCACCACGGGGGCGAACAACGCCGCGAGCGGCTATGACCCATTCGCAGCGGACTGTGCGGGCCAGTTCGTGCGCTTGAGGCTGAATCTCAGGATCGAACACCAATTGCGTCAGGCCCTCCCTGTCCCTCAGATCGATGAATACCAGATTGCCGTGGTCGCGATAAGAGTGAGCCCAGCCAGCCAAAACGACTTTCTTGCCAGCATCGCTCAAACGAAGCTGGCCGCAAGTACGTGTTCTCTTAAGCATTGCAGAAATCTCTCTAAACTGTTGGTTCCTGAACCATATCGAATACCCGGCGAGGCAAATGGAAACACCCCAAAGTCATACGCCGAGTAGCGAAATCAGCATAGTCGCAGGGGGCAATCTCGTCAACAATGGCTTTTCTGATAACTGGTATTCGATATTCTGAGGATTCAGAAATGGACACATCAAACAAAGGAACTGAAACGGCTCCGGAGGGCGCTTGGTAGCATGAGGGTAACCTGGTCGCAAAGGCAAATTATGGAGATGCTACTTATGCTCGTCCGTTTTTGGAGTGAAATTCAGAGCAGCGGAATTGATGCAATATCGCAGGCCTGTAGGCGGTGGGCCGTCTTCGAAGACATGGCCAAGATGGGCGCCACACCGACTGCATTTCACTTCGGTTCTCGTCCTGAAGAGGCTTGTGTCCGGAGCCGTTTCGATATTATCCTGGGCAATTGGCTCAAAGAAGCTGGGCCAACCGGTGCCCGAATCGAACTTCGTCTCTGAGCCGAACAGTTCATTGCCACAGCAAATGCACAAGAACGCACCTTTTTCCTTGAGATCCCAATACTTGCCCGTGAATGCCTTCTCGGTTCCCTTCCGGCGCGTTACCTTGTACTGCAACGGCGTAAGCATCCGTCGCCACTCTTGGTCGGTTTTTACGACTTCGTATGGCATTTTTGTTCTCCTCCTAAGTGAGTAGCGGCTTTTTTCCTTGAGCATGTTGCGGAGGTATATGTGCTCGTTGCCATTCCAGGGCTTTGAACAAATGTCGATGTCACCGTCACGATCTACATCGGCAGCTTTCGCCTCGTGGCAACGCTTGCCGCTCAAGACTTCGTGCGCAATCCATTTCTGGCCTTTGCCGTCCTTGTTTTCCCAAATGAGCCACTTCCAAGTCCCTTTTGTCAACGGTCCGCCGCCTGAGAAGACGTCCATGTCACCGTCGTTATCGAAGTCAGCTACCGCGAGCGAATGGAAATCCTGGCCCGTACTGTCCTCTGAAATCAGATGCACCGTCCACTTCCGACCCTTGCCGTCCGCGTTCTCAAACCACATGGCCCGTCCATCCGGCGTATCGGCCTCAGCTTCGATGACATCATTGTCACCGTCTTTGTCGATATCATATACCCAGGTCTTTATTGCCAGACCGTATCGGTCGGGTCTGTTGCCGCCGACTGGGATGAGGTTGTGGTGCATTTGCCACTTCGTGCCTTTTGAGTCAAGGTTCTCAAACCAGGCGTCGGCGCGCACAACGTCGCTGTCACCATCGCCGTCGATGTCAGCTACACCGGCAGGGTCAGTCCCACCGTGGACAGCCGGGCCGATTTTGTGGCTCCTCCACTTCTTGGTTGGGTCGGCAGGGATCTTGTACCAAAACAATCCGCTCCTGTCGCTCAGCGCCACGACGTCGAGTCTGCCGTCGCCGTCGATATCGGCTGCGACATTGTCGTGGGATTTTTCTATGATTCCATTAGCATACCTTATGAATTCTTGCTCTCGTGGTTTTCCGGTGTTTCGGTACCAGGTTCCGCCCGAGACCTGGTCTATCCATCCGTCTCTGTCTATATCGAATGCGGTGCCGCCTACCTCGGTCAGAACCCTTTGGCCGAGCGTATGCTGGATCCAATTGTCGGGCTTCTTGTACTCGAACCACCATATGGCGCCCCCGTTGCAGCCGGCGATCCAGTCCAGGTCTCCATCTTTATCGACGTCCACCAGAGAGGTTTGACCCATCTGGCCTCCGATTCGAGCGATCTGGTAATGTTCGAACTTGGGGAACGCCGTGCATGTCGCCGAATACAACAGACAGATCGTCGCCGCAACACCGGCACAACAGAGTGTGTTTCTGTGGCTGGAAGCCATTGCCGATTCCTTTCAAGAGCCTACTGCAATGGAACTCTCAATGTGGCTATCTGATGTAGTAGCCAGAAACTCGCCATTCGCCGTCCGCCTCCAGCATTGGCGTGATCGTTTCGACGGCGGATTTCTTGTTCTCGAAACTCGATTCGTATTGAACGATGACGTACTGCCCATCTGGCGCGCCCGGGGCAATTGTAGTGTAGCGTGTTGACCTGACCTTTCTGGAGACTACTTTGCCCATGGGTTTTCTGAATGTCTCGAGTGATTTCTGCCAGTTCTCTTGGCTCACGACACCCTTGAAAAATGTTGCGGCCTGGTCCCAGCTTCCCGCGTAATCCTCGCTGTCGATCAAGGCCAACCAGGCGTTCGCACAGTCCACGGCGGCTTTCTCAGCTTCGGGATTGGCCGGAGGTTGTGGTTCCAGCACGGGCCGAGGCTCCCTGGTGGCCCGTACTGCTTCGGGTCCGGGTTCCGACTCTGCGGGCCGTTCCTTGGGCTTACAACCGCACAATACCACAGCAGAGATAGCCAATAACGATATCAACAGTGCGCTCTTCATGTTCGTACCCCTTGATCAGGAGATCGCAACTTCCTATTTCCGTCAACGTTCCAGCGCGTTTCCAACAACGGCGTCCTGGTTTCCCACCCGTGCGCGACCGGACAGATTGCCACCTGCCATTATGGTCCATGCTCCCCAACAATTGAAGTGAAATCTTGGCAAGAGCAGCTCATAGGCAACCATTCCGGTCACCCCACAGCAAAGACACTCACCAGGAATGCCCGCAACCACACAGGTGATTTGGGCTCAATTGCACCAGAATATTGTGGCCGCAGATAGCATCCGACCTTGATAGTAGGTATAGGCATGGAAAAAGGCCTTCTTCGGCGAAGAAGGAGACCGGCCTCTGGCACATCAGAGGCATGCACCCCAATAAAGCTCATACCGGCGATCGGCGTCATTTTGCTCTTGATCCCGCCACCAAGAACTTCAAGGATTCAGAGAACAAGCAAGAGTTGGAAGACCGGCCCGAATGGATGAAAGACTTCAGGGACTACGGAGAATTCTGACTCGGGGCGAATCCATCCCGGAAAAACAAGAGCGGGCTGAACTTGCGTTGATTCCCTAACGTATAATATAGCAAAAGGGTTGGCGGGCTGAGGTTTATACGTGTGTTCCTCCTGGCCTCAGCCCGTTTCTTATTCTGGGACCTGTATCCTCCTCCTCTGCCAAGGCTGACGAGCGGCATGCTCGCATCAGATGCGTGGATCATCGGCGTAGTCACGCTACTGGGACGCAATAGTTGCCACTTGTAGGCCTTGCACCGATTGGGACGGTTTCAAGCTTCTTATGGCGCACAGCAACTTTGGGCGCCGCAAATAGGTGGTTCTTGATGCTGCCGCGCCCATCGAAGCGCTGAACCTCAGTAGGGATGCTGTCGCCCGTTGGCCCATTTAGGGGGCGTCGCTGGCGAGTTCGAGAAAGGTGTCTGTGAACGTACAGTCATTTGGAAAGATTTTTTGCCTCCCGGTCAAATAATGCTTGCCCTAGCGCGAGCAGCGGAGTAAAGTATATTTTGAAGCGCAAGTTGTTTTCTGCTACGATTTTGCCTGCGGTGGGCGTAGGGTGTTTGTATGCACTGATGACGTTTTTTTGCCAGATGTGAGCACTTTTCGGCAAGAAAAGTATAGCATTGTGGAAGCTCTTTTTGTATTATTCATTTAGCACTTAACAGGGCTGGGGTTATCTCGCTTTTCCTCTCCCTCCGCACCTCGGCCCTGTTTTATTTTTTGCGATCTGCTCAATCGCCCGCTTTTTGCCAAGCCTTGGTCAACACCGGTTTTTGCGGAGACTAAACGCATTGCGAGACCGTAGCGAGTCCGCGCCGGGTCTACCGTGTTGTTGGCAATCATAGCTGGACAAGTCTTCGCTTGCTATGGTGGCGAGGGATGTTCGCCGAACTGTCCTTCAGTACTCGTTGTTCAAGAACCGGATCAACTCGTCTGGAATGTAGTCGTCGGCAAAAACAAGCAGGTCGTTGATTTCAGCTTTCGTCAGGTCGTTGCTGACCTGCCGATTATTGATGTCCGCGACCACGATTATGCCGAACTTCGTGACCTCCTCAGGGACATTGGTGCCCTTGCCCGTACGTCTCAGGGATGTGGGATTTATCTGGAGATTGATATTCTTGTCTTCCGTCGGGGCCTCAAGGAGGATACGCAGATTCCTCGCTCTTTCTCTCCACAGATCATTCTTAAGGTTGCTAGCTACCACCGCGAGCGAGTCCATCTCGCCGGTGTCAAAGACAAACTCATTGACGATGCCAATGCGAGGCACCTTGTGACCTGCAAATCTGGCTCTCAGTTCCTCGACCGCCTTGCGGAATATCTTGTCCCTGCCAGGGATGTCGATCTCGTGCGGTTGGTCGATAAACAGACGCTGCGGAAAGGTGAAGACAACCCCCCGATTAGTGAGTACAAACGTCGGCAGTTCTGCGCGTTTGCCGTCCGACAGAATGAAGGACCTGTGCACCCGAAGTTGGTTCGGCCCTGCCAGAAGGGTCTCGAAAACTTCTGGGAACTGCGCTATCAACCAGTTGCAATAGTCTTGCAGTTTTGCGTTTTCTTGCTTGAGACCGATGGGCGGCCGAATGTCCACACCGTACTTGATGATGTGCTGCGATATTAGCTCTGTGTCAAATTGATAGTTCATTGTCTTGCCGCCCGAAAATCCTTAGCTGACCACAGTCTATCGCGGCGCAGGCGCCAAGTCAAAGGAAACCCTTGCAGCACAGACGCTGCGGGCGTGATCTATCGGCCGGCTAATACCGTCTGGAGGCGGTTTTGGGGTTGTGGCTGTAGTTGACGAAGAAGTAACGCAGGGCGTCGATGGGATGGTCGTAGACGCCGTCTTTGAGCGGTAGTTCGCCGGGGGCCGTCCGGCGCGAGTCCGGGTAGTGATAACACTGCATCGCCTCAATCAGCCGTTGGCACCTCGGCGAAATCACAAGTGAGCTTCGGCCGTCCCCAGAGCGAATTGCCCGGCGGATAAGCTCGATTCCCTCCAGAATGCCGCTTCGCTTAAAGCGTGTCACTATACCAAGTGCCCGAAGCTCTCGGACAATACTTGTGCCGGTAACATCATTGACGCCGGCTCCGGCCGGATCGCAAAACGTGGCTGCGACCTGCTGCTCTTCGCA
>CP070675.1:676661-686326 GCA_020352215.1 Phycisphaerales bacterium | reverse complement strand
GGCCGTCATCCTCGAACTGCGTCTTGATCCCGTGCTTGCGCTCGATCTGATCCTCAAGCCATTCGGCAACGGCAGCCTCAAACCCCAACTCGTACAATATGGGTGGGCTCAGATCAAACGTCAAGGTTCTCGTCTCTCCGATAGTCTCCGCGAGCATTTCACAAACCTGGGCCAGCTCTTCCTTGACCTGTTTCGGAAGCGGCCCTTGGCCCAGCGATTCCAACTTCATCTTCGAGATCACCAGAGATTGGCTGATCTGGTCGTGCAGTTCCGTAGCCACGCGGCGCCTCTCACGTTCCTCAGCCAGCGACAGCTCGGATGCCAATGACCGGAGCTTCTCTTGATATGCCAGCAATGCCTCCTCGGCCTTCTTGCGTTCGGTGATATTCTCGAATGCCACTCCTAACCGGTCCCCCGGCATGCGGAATGCCGAGACCTTGAACCCCCCCTCTAATCTCTCGTCCTTGTAGTACAGGTCCTCTGTTTCAAAAGTCTCCCCTGTCTTCATGGGGCTCAGAAAGCTATCGGTTATCCCTCTTTCTTTCGCCGCGGGCCAGATTTCGTTGAATTCCCTGCCGATCCACTCACTGACTTTGACGCCAGTGAGCCGCTCTGCTGCCGGGTTTCCATCCAATAGGATCAGGCGGTCCGGCGGCTCATACTGGTAGGTAAAAAGACCGGACCCAATGGAATTCACTATATCGGCCGATGTTTGCAGAGACTCCCGTAGCGCCTCCTCAGCCTTCTTGCGCTCGGTGATGTCGATCCAGTACCCGACGATCTCCAACGGGTCGCCTTGCTCATCCCGGACGAGGCTCATATCGTCGCGCATCCAGATGTAATTGCCGTCTTTGTGCCTGAAGCGGTATTCGTAGCTATGATGATCCTTCTCAAAGATGGCCGGCAGCTCGGCCAGCAACCTATCGCGGTCGGCGGGATGGACATGGTTGATCCAGAAGTCCGAGTCCTGGATGAATGCCTGAGGCGCATACCCCACTAAACGTCTGACGTTCTCACCGATGAATGTCGCCCCATAGTCGCCCCATGGTTCTGCAGCATAGATGGTCGCGTAGCTCGAGAGGAGCAGGTGGTCAAGCCGCTCGTGAGCAACTCGCAGATTACGTTCCGCCATTCTGTGTTTCGTGATGTCGCGGCACATCATGATCGCGCTCTCGACTTTCTCGCCGGTCTTGATAGGGCCGATATGCGCCGAATACCAGTGGGTCTCTCCTCCGGGCAAGGGCGCGCTGTACTCAATAACCTCAGGTTCTACCGAGTCGAACACGTTTGCTATTGCAGTTTCAGCCAACGACCTGGCGCTCTCATCAAGCCAGTCGAGAACGTTACTGCCAATCACCTTGTCCACGCTAACACCTGCGTAGGTGCGATTAGTGTAGAGAATCTTGCCGTCGCGGTCTATTTGGACGACAAAATCCGGTGCACTCTCGGCGAACGACCGGAACCTCTCCTCGCTTTCTCGCAGAGCCTCTTCCGCCCGCTTGCGTTCGGTAATGTCAAGTGCGGTGAAGGTCACACCCCTTGATAGATCGGCCGGGTCAAGCGGCGTGGAGCTCAAAATGATGTCAATGACTCTGCCGTCTTTACGCTTCCAACGTGTCTCAACCGTCCCCGTCCCACTTTCAGTGATCTGCCTGTACTTTTCCGCCCCCACGTACTCATAATCCCTGTCGCTCGGGTATAGAAGCCTCGCGCTCTTTCCCACCAGTTCCTCCCGCGAGCAGCCAAGCATTTCGCACATCCGATCGTTGACCTGCAATAAGCACCGACTCGACACAAGCCCAATGCCTATCGGCGCGGCCCTGAAGATACTCTTCAACGTGCTTTCTCTCTCCCTGAGAGCCTCTTCAGCCCTTTTGCGACCAGTGACGTCCCTCAGTATTGCCTGGATGTAGCTTTTTCCCGACAGCTCAATAGGATTCAGAGAGATTTCAGCATCGAAGGGCGTACCATCATATGTGAGATGGCGCCACTCGAAGAATTGGGGCTCTCCCTGCAGTGTCAGATTGATCTTCTCGAGGGCCTTTTCTTTAGAGCTGCGACCGTCCGGCTGGAACTCCGGAGAAAATGGATCATAGGGCCTGCGACCGACGAGCTGCTCTCTCGTACAGCCAAAAACCTCCAGAGTCTTGTCGTTGCACTCAATAAATCGTTCGGAATCCATGAGAAATATGGCATCGTTGGCGTTGTCGAACAAACCGCGATAGCGGGTCTCACTTTCCCGCAACGCCTCTTCAGCCCGTTTGCGCTGGGTGACGTCCGTCACTATTCCCAGAATGGCTTTGTCGTGCCCGTAATCTATAAGTTTAGTTGTGATTATTACATCTATTCTCTGGCCTTGCTTTGTGACCAGAGCATACTCGTACGGTGGAACCTCCTCACCCTTCATATGCTTAGCGAAACTCCTTTTCACCAGATCGCGATACTCAGGGGCAATCAGAGCAAGGAAATCAAAATCGGGAGAGCACAACTGCTCTCTCGTGTAACCCGTTACACGTTCACATCTCTCGTTTGCGTATACGATCCTGCCCATACTGTTGATGAAGATCATATTAGGCGACTGTTCGGCAAGATTCCTGAACTTCTCCTCGGACTCCTTCAACGCCTCCTCGGCACGTTTGCGGCCCGCGATGTCTCTGAGAATGCTAACGGCGCCAACGATATCGCCTCGCTCGTCAAGAACAGGATCGACCGAGTGCTCTATCCAGAGATCCCTGTCGGCGATGTAGATTTCAGCTTCGCCGCGAGTCTTTCTGCTCTTGTCCATTTCCAGCGGACATTGATCGGGGGGTGCGTCTGTGCCGTGGACCAGCTCCCGGCAAGTCCTTCCAATAATCTCGTCGAGATCCTTGTGCAGGAACCGTGACGTCGCCGCATTGGCCCGGACCACTCTGTGTTCCCTGTCGATGAGCATAACCGGGTCCTTGATCGCGTTGAAGGTCTGCTCCCACTGGCGCCGAGCTTTGCCGAACTCACCGTCCAGTGCATCAGCGTGTGTCTTGGCGTCCTTTTCTTTGTCTCGCATGGCGATGTCTCCCTCGCCTTCACTGATTAATTTCTATCTGCCGCTGCCAAGATGAGTACGAAGGACTCTGCCTGAGCCACACTTCAGCGTGCCACACATTGTCCCCAGGGCAGCACGTTCAAGAATTGTTTGACGTGCGCGGGTCACAAACATGCCCTTCCCCAGTTGTGTCATCGCGAACCTTTGAGCCGTCCCGCTGCTGAAAAACTCGCAAAAACAAAAAATGGTAAAAGTCCAGCTTACCGCTCCGTGATCGGTCAAAGGGCTCTAAATTCTGCCGGGTATCGCTACGCCGTAGATAAAGGCACAAGACAGAGCATCCTGAGGACCGAGTCGCCCAAGTTCTTGAATCGGTGTTCCTCGTTCGGCGGCACAAATATCACATGTTCGGGACCAAACGGATGTTCCTGTCCCTCGTAGGCGAAAACGCCCTTGCCCTCTAGCACGAACACTTCATGTTCCTGCGGGTGCGTGTGCAGAGGTGTGTGACCACCAGGCTGTATTTCGAACATCCGCATGGCGAAATTCTCGGCCCCATCATCTTTGGAGATCAGCCATCTTATCTCAACGCCTTTGGCGCCTTCCATCTCGACCGCACTTTTCTCTATGTTGACAGCTTTTTCTATCTTCATCTCTTGCCCCTTCCATCGTTCGCACGGCACACCAAGCTGCAAGAACCCCTGCGCAAAAGCTGCTCAGCCAAGTTTACTATCCAGAATCTCAGATACCACCTTTGGGTTGGCCTGGCCCTCGGTTTTTTGCATGACCTGGCCGAGCAGAAAGCCCCGAGCCTTCTTGCTTTTCTTGCCGCCACCGGCTACATCTTCCACCGCTTGGGCATTCTCCGCAAGCACTTTGTTTACTATCGCCTCCAATTCACCAGCGTCACTTTTTTGAATCAGGTTCAGCTCTCTTGCCAAAACGTCCGGTTTCTTGCCGGTTTCGGCCATCTGCTCAAAGACCTGCGCCGACGCGCTCGCACTGATATCGCCAGCTTCAACCATCCCGCACAGTTGTGCGACGCCCTCAGACTCAATTCCCAGCTCAACGATGCTACAATCCTTTTCATTCGCCAGCTTCAGGCCCACCTGAGTCAGCACGTTGCAGACTCTCTTCGCGTCACCTCCGGCCTTGACGGCCTCGTCGAAGAACTCGGCGGTGGACCGCTCTGCCGTCAGGACTCCGGCATCGTATTCGCTGAGGCCGTATTCACTCACAAAACGCATTTGCTTTTTCAAGGGCAACTCGCACAAACCCGCCCGGACATCCTTCAGCCACCGGCCCTTCAATTCGACCGGGACAAGATCGGGCTCAGGGAAGTACCTGTAGTCGTGGGCCTCCTCCTTTTCCCGCTGAAGAACAGTGACCTCTTTTGCATCATCCCAACCCCTCGTGGACTTGTTACCCATCTGCATCGTCTCACCCGTTTCGGCAAACTCGCCGAGCTGTCGGCCTATCTCAAAATCCACGCTCCGCTCCAAGGCCCTGAAGCTGTTGAGGTTCTTGACCTCCACTATGGGCGTTTTGTATTCGGCGCCGTCTTTGGTGACGACCAGATTGATATTCGGCTCGAAACGCATGTGGCCTTTCTGCATATCGGCCTCGGAGACACCAAGGTACCGCACCATTCGCTGCAGCTCAACCGCCAACGCGCGCACCTCGGCGGCACTGCTCATATCCGGCTCCGTGACGATCTCCAGCAGCGGCGTGCCGGTTCGGTTCAGGTCCACCTGAGAAAAATCGCCGGCGGTATGCAGGTTCTTGCCTGCATCCTCTTCAAGGTGCGCTCGTGTTATTCTGATCCGCTTGGTCTGGCCCGATCCGGAAGCTATCTCAATGAAGCCGTTCGCGCCGAGCGGCAGATCGTACTGGCTTATCTGATAGTTCTTCGGTAGATCCGGATAGTAGTAGCTCTTTCTGTCCCACTTGGTGAACTCGGCTATCTCGCAGTTCAACGCCAGTGCCGCCAGAACAGCATACTCCACAGCCTCCTTGTTCATCACAGGGAGCACGCCGGGCATGCCGAGACACACCGGACAGACCCTGCTGTTGGCATCCTCGCCGAACCCGAGCGCGCAACCGCAGAACATCTTCGTCCTGGTGCAGAGCTGCACGTGAATCTCTAACCCCACCATCACTTTGTACGCAAGATCTTCCATCTTCGCGTGCCGCGTCAGTTGTCCACTGACTCCAGAGGTGGCGCTTTCTTGTGCCAGTCCGTATTTGCCTCAAACATCCGCGCTATCCGCAGCAGCTCGGCCTCGCCAAAGGCCGGTGCAAGTATCTGCAGGCCGATCGGCAATCCTTTGTCATCGAAGCCGCAGGGAATGCTGATGCCCGGAATGCCCGCTAAATTGGCAGCTATCGTATAGACATCCGACAGATACATCTGCAGCGGATCGTCGATTTTGTCGCCCAACCTGAAGGCCGTTGTCGGCGACACGGGCATAACGATGCAGTTGCACTCGCCGAAGGCGTCGGCGAAATCGTTGCGGATGAGATTCCTGACTTTGAGCGCCTTCAAGTAGTAGGCGTCATAGTAGCCGCTTGACAGGGCATAGGTGCCGAGCATGATGCGTCTCTTGACCTCTTTGCCGAATGCCTCAGCCCGCGACTTGGAATAGACCTCGACGTAGTCCCTCGGCCTCTCGGTGCGATGGCCGTAGTGCACGCCGTCGTAGCGGGCCAGATTGCTCGACGCCTCGGCGGTCGCAATAACGTAGTACGCCGCAATCGCGTAGTCAAGATGAGGCATCTCTATGTCAAGGACCTCCGCGCCGAGCTGCCTGTACACATCCAGAGCCTCATCGAGTGCTGCCCGCACCTGCTCGTCGGCGCCTTCGTTGAACTTGGGCACGTTCGCTATTTTCAGATTCCCTACCGGCTGGTCCAGCTTTTCCAGATAGTCAGGCACGTGGGCGGTCTGCTCGTCCACGCTGGTACTATCCGACGGGTCATGGCCCGCGATGACACCGAGCATCAGCGCGCAATCATCCACCGTCCTGGTAATCGGGCCAATTTGATCGAGGCTGGAACCATAGGCGACGAGACCAAACCGCGAGACCCGGCCGTACGTGGGCTTCAGGCCCACGACACCGCAGAAGCCGGCAGGCTGGCGAATTGAGCCGCCTGTATCGGAACCCAGGGCCGCAGAACACAAACGCCCCGCCACCGCGGCGGCAGGGCCCCCGCTGCTGCCGCCCGGGACTCGATTCGCGTCCCACGGGTTTACCGTTCGCTTCAGAGCCGAGTTCTCCGTGCTGGAGCCCATCGCAAACTCATCCATATTCGCCTTGCCCACTATGACCGCGTCGGCGGCGAGTAGCTTCTCTACAACCGTTGCGTTGTATGGCGAGTGGAAGTTCTCAAGTATCTTCGAGGCGCACGTTGTTGCCCCGAAGGTAGTGCACATATTGTCCTTGATCGCAACCGGCACACCCGCCAGCACTCCCACCGCCTCGCCGGCCGACACCCTCCTATCGACGTCTTCGGCCGTCTCAAACGCCTCGTCGCGATACGTGCTGATGTAGGCCCCTACCTCCGGATCAAACTTCTCTATCCGCTCAAAGACCTTCGCCACCGCCTCGGCGCTGCGCACCTCGCCCGCCACTATCTTCTCGCGTAGTTGCCTTGCGCTAAGCTCGTCCATGGTCAGTGGGGCTGTCACTCAGTTTTGGCCACTCTTCGATGGCTCAGAAACCAATCGTAGAGTTTCTGATTCTTGTAGGTCTCGGTCCATGAGTCGTGGCCGGCATTGGGGTAGATCGTCAGCTTGGCACTTCCTCCGCCAGCCCGGACTGCTTTGACCATTTCTTCTGATTCTCTCTGCGGCACGACCCTGTCCTTTGCCCCGTGAAAGGCCCAGATGGGCACGTTGTCGAGTCTTCGAGCCATAAAGCGTTTGCCGCCGCCACAGATGGGCGCAATCGCGGCAAAACGCTCCGGGTACGTCCAGGCCAAGGTCCACGTGCCATATCCGCCCATGCTGAGGCCGGTAAGATAGATCCTCTCCTCATCGATGTCGTATTTGGCCACGATCTCATCTACGAGGTTGATCAGCACGTCTGCCTTCTCGGTCCACCAATCGTCCTCGGGACACTGCGGCGAGACAACAACAAAAGGAAAGTCCTTTTGCCTCTGGACAATCTTGGGCAGGCCGTGCTTCTTCACTTTCTGTAAGTCGTCGCCCCGCTCGCCGGCTCCGTGCAAGAAAAGTATCATCGGCCAGTCTTGCTTCGTCTGGCCGTACCCCTCTGGCAAAAACAGAAGGTAGTCACAGATCAGAGTCTTCGTCACTTTCTTCGCAAACGCCTGACGATGCTGGCCCGGCGTCTTAATCGACTTGGATCCCATACCACCGTTCTCCATCTGCGCGCAGCCGACCGACAGCACAGACACCAGCACAGAGCACATCAGCCAGTTTGATTTCATTGTTATGCATCTCCTAATCCATCCGTTCGCTCTCACGCACCGAAGCTCTCATCCAATATCTTTGGCACTTTGAAGAATGGGCCATCGCGTTGGGGGGCATTGGCCAGGGCCTTTTCGGTTCCAAGTGACTCTTTGACAGAGTCTTCACGGAAGACGTTGCTGAGCGGCAGACAGTGCGCTAACGGCTCAATATCCGTGGTATCCAGCTCATTCATCTTCTCAACGTAATCGAGGATCGCGCTTAGCTGGCCGGTGAACTCGGCCACCTCCGCCTCGCTCAGCTCAAGCCGAGATAACTTTGCGACCTTAGTCACTTGCTCACGGTCGATTCTTTCCGGCATCTCCGATCCCACGTAGAGAAACAGCGGGGCAAAAGCCACCCCGCCGCAGTAAGATTAGTCTTGAAAGATTGATTTTGGTCAGCCGGTCGCTTGTTCGGCGGGCTTGTAGTTACGCTTCGGCGGCTTCTGAACCAGCCCGATTCGGATGGCCTTGGCGGAGACGCGGATTCTGCATACCTTACCGTCTACGACGGCCCGCACTTTCTGGATGTTCGGCTTGAACTTCCGCTTTGTAATACCCGTAACCTTCTTGCCGACCCCACCAAGCCGTTTTGCCTTACCCCGGCGGGCGATGCTCTTTCCGGCCACGGTACGTTTGCCGGTGAAATAACACACTCTCGACATGCAATGTGCTCCCGTTTCTTCAGTTCAATTTCTGCTCTAATCGCCACAAAACGCGTAGTTTACAGTGTCAGCGGAGTATTGCAAGCACAAAGCGGATTATGGCACAAAATAGGTGCCTGGCGCCACTACCACGCGGTTTGCCCGGTCTGTCCCGCTTGGGCCGCACCTTCGGCCCGGCCCCCTCGACCGCCGGCGGCAATGTTGCGGAGATTCGCAATCCACAGGATAACCGCACCCAAGAAACCCACTCCGTATGCCTGCAACGACACAGGTATGAACTGCAGGACAAGAATCAGACAAAGCAGAACCAGAACGCTGTATAGGATGTGGCCCCGCCGGTCGGACCGGGCCTTCGCTTGGGCCGCCACGGCCAGCAACGGAAGAAAACTGCCGAATGCGTAGATCGCATACCGTGCCTTGACTTCCGGCAGTGCAACGTAGAGGGTGGCCGACCAAAGCGCGAACATCGCCATAACGGCGTATGCGGAGTGTTTGTCGTGCCTGCGCCACCAGAGCAGCGCGAAGCCAGTAGATGCCAGCACCATCAGAACACGCACGATGTGGGCCACAAGCAGAACCTGCCCGCGCTCGAGATGCAGGTGCGGCACGTTAGGGAAGCGGCTGTGAAACGCCGGATCGTGTGAAAGGTATCGAAGCATTACAGTGTCAAGGCTTTGGTTCGCCGGTGTATCAAGACTCTGCACCTGCGACAGCTTCGCCGAGCCGCCAAATATGATATTTTGGAAAAAGGACTTGTTCAGTTCCCACGCGCGTGGCCCGTATACGAGCCGAGGAACAATGACAAACAAGAAAAGCACGCCCAACACGAAAGAGAGCACCTGCTTTGTCAGCCCTCTGCGGTTTCCCCGGCAGAAGACCGGAACGGCGAGCATCATCGCCGGGTAAAGCTTGATGGCACTTGGTATGGCCAAGAGGATACCCGCGAGATAATTGCGTCGGCCTGCAACGCTGTACAGATAAAGAATCCAACAGGCGACGAATAGAACGCTGTACTGGCCTACTTGGATGCTGCCCACGGACAGCAGCAGAAGAATAATGATTGCCGAAGGCAGAGCCTCCTGATAGATGTCCCACCGGTGATCGAGCCTGTCGAGAAACTTGCACAGGAGAACGACCGAGACCGCGAGCAAGGCCAGGTTGAATACAGCCCAGATTGTGGCGGCGAGGAACGGACTGAGCAGGGACAGCGGCTGAAATATCACGAGGCCCGGCACGGACATACACATCGGCCAGCCGGTCGCCGGATCGGGGAGCGTGTACAGATCGCCGCCAATTCCGTTGTTGAGCTGAGTAGTCGCACTATAGAAACAGCCAATATCCGACTTGAGGTCGGCGCCTCTACCAATCATAGAGATGGCTTGCGAAACGACAAGTACCGCTGAAAGCGCAATAAGAACGCGCTCTGCGTTTGTCATCGGCCGTGCCGACCCAACCGGAATCTCTGCGTTTCGCGTGTTCATCCAAGCCTTTCACCGCGCTGCACT
>CP070675.1:666843-676561 GCA_020352215.1 Phycisphaerales bacterium | reverse complement strand
AAACAGTACCTATACACGGGTTCAAAATGCCATTCGAAAAGACTGCGCCAGGCATCTTCGTCGCCTCTCTGAGCGCCTTTGACAGCGATTGTCTCGAGATCAGCTTCCATTAAGTTGTAGTTTCCCGGCTCACCCGGCCGCAGTCAAAGCATTCTCTATGGTTTATTCCCCTCACAACCGAAGAATCCCTCGAACATTCTCAGAGAATATCACTGCAGAAGGTGTGGGAGGGCAAGGCATTCGGCTGAGCTCAGACTTCGGCGAGTTCAGTCGAACCGTCGAAGCCCCTGTTTGCCTATGCAGCCTCTGCCCGGGGTGCGGGGGACTTTGTCTATCTGGGAGCGCAAGGCGCCGATCGAGACACTCTGGGAGGTTCTCTGTGGTGGTCCAAGGGAAAAGGGCTGTGAGCGAAACTCACAGCCCCTTGAAATGTCTGTTCCGTTGATATTTCTTACAGTGTTCTGCGCCTTCGGAGCCAACCTACGAAGCTTGCGCCAATGCCGCCGAGCAACAGAGCGCCTGGAGCAGGGATCACATCGCCAGGATTGAGCTCCATTACCGTTACACCATAGTGCTGCAGCCCTGAGTACGCGCCACCCCACGTCATGAAATGGGGTCCGGGACTCCACGTGTCATAGACGCTGATCACAGGCGCGCCCGCAATGTAGCCGAGGCCTAACATGGTATGGCCTTCGACATGGATCAGGACCGGCCTGCCGGCATCAATCTCCGCCTGGTACTGGGCGTAGGTAAATCCATACGGCAGTTGCTGAGCGTCAATGTACTGGTTGTACAGAACCACCGGATCGTAGCCGGCGTAGTTGACGTACTCTCCGATTCCGTACATACCGCTGCTGGGCCACATGCCAGTTGCAACCGCGTCCCCCTCTGTGAACGGCGCACCATTTGTCCAGTACCAGAACGTGGTCCACCCATTACCATTGCCGGCACTGTCCTGGCTCGTGCCCATGAAGTCAGCCAGGCTATCGAAGCTATGGTGAGGCGGAGGTAAGTCATCGCCGGAGGCACCATAACCGGCCACATAGAAATCGGCCACGTGGCCTGCGCTGGCAATTACGTTATTCGCAAGTGCGGCCCAGCCCGTGGGAGGCCCTACGAACGTCTCCGGCTCAGCAACGCCGCCGGGCACAAGGCTATCATAGGTGTAGGTCTGATAGCCATTGTTGTCATAGTAGCCCATCATCATTCCGGCCGACGTGGGCGAGCAGCCATACCACCAATGGTAGTCGCACGTGGTACCGGGCAACAGACCGCCGGCACTATGCGACCAGATGGGTACATCCTGCGGAATTGAAATCGCGGCCGAACCAGTCGCCGACAGCAACAGTGCCACAAACACCACACCAGGTCCAAATCTCATTGTCTTCTTCATCACATTCCTCCATTCATATAGCATCACACTTTCAGTAATGTGAGGCATCCCGGGCAGAACTGATATCGCGTCCCGGCTGCACACATACACCTCAGGGTTCTACTGTCCAACGCTCTCAGAGCGCCTTACGTCTTCGTAGCCAGCCGGCAAACCCTGCGCCGAGGTCGCCAAGGAGGACGGCGCCAGGTGCGGGGATCGCGGCTGTCTCGACCGTGCATGCTAGCGTGGCCACTCCTCCATGAAACACTATGATATCGTATCTGGAGCAACTTGTCAAGCAAAAAGAGAAGAAAGAGGCCGCGGTAAGTGACACGCGGTATTTCAAATCCGGCATGTACAATCGGTTGTCACAGTGTCCTACGTCTGCGGAGCCGGCCGACCAGGCTCGCGGTGTCACTGACCCTACAAACCTCGCAGTCGGTCTGAATGTTGTAGGTGAAACAGATATCGCCGCACACGAGATTGTTGCGGGCCAGGAGCAGAGGAATTGGCGCCGATAAGATATTGTGAATATCTCTTCCGTCCCTACGCAGAATCCGCAACGAAACCCAACAAACATCCCTCCAAGCAAACAGGTGCGGTCCCTTGCCTCCCATAATCTGCTCACCGATCAGTATGGCAAACCAGGCCTGAAATTGCAGTTCTGAGGCGCCCGAAAGGAGTTTTGAGCGTTGAGTTCGCAGTCCTTGGTTGATGACCTGAGATTCTATCCGCCGGCCCAAATCACAAAGGACTGCAAGCGTCAGAACTCACAGCCCCTTGAAATGTCTGTTCCGTTGATATTTCTTACAGTGTTCTGCGTCTTCGCAGCCAGCCGACAAAGCTCACCCCTATGCTGCCGAGGACAATCGCTCCCGGGGCGGGAATTACGGTGCCACCGGTCAAGAGATACTGGACCTCGTTGGCGATGAGGTCGGTGCCGGCAGGATCATTCAGCTCGTCAAACAGAAAGCCGTTGTAAAGGGTTCGTCCGCTGTTGCCGAGCACAATAGCTGCTTCACCCGCACTCGGTGAGCCAGTAAAGCCCGCCAGTGCCTGAGCACCGGCAAGGACCGTCAGCCTGTCCCCATCGTCAGCCCAACCATCGCTCCAGCTCGTCAGATCACCCACAGGGTTTGGTGTGGTGAAGATTGGATGCGACGCATCCCAGCGATAGACAGTCTGGGGAGTGTTGAAACTGCTGTTGACGCTCACATCAAAGGCCGTGGCGAGTGCAGCCTCGCTCTGCAGGGTCCAGAACGACATGATCGCCTTGCCGCCACCAACGATGTAGTTTATCAGCGGCGTCCATTTCGGCGCGTCCGGTACGTTGCTCGGGCAGTCAACGACGACCAAATCCCAGGTCGATCCGCCGAGCAGCGTGTTGAATGTGGTTTGGTCTCCTACCGTAAACGGCAGTGAGAGGCTCGTCACAGCGGCCTGGGCACGCTGGTTGTCGGTGTTGTGGTCGTAGACAAGGATCTGTGGGACAGCGAATGCCGGCCCCGCCAGCATGACCACTACCAGCATAGTCATTATGATTTTGTTCATCTTTGGTCCTCCTTAATACACGTTCTCAAGGTGTCCAACCATGCGCGGACCGTGCTCTCACAGACCATCCGTGGTTGCAACGTGGCCGCTACTCCATAGTTTACAACAAAGCGGAAACATAGCATATCCCGGACGAACCGTCAAGGAAAAAGTTCGAAAGTTTTTGGAAACTCCAGGCAGTCACTTGCCCAGATACGCGGAACGGCCCAATCAGTCCATCTTCCCGACGAATCGCCCGAGTGGACCCTGGGGGCCTTCCGGGCGTCGTTGTGGGCCCCAGATGCCATACCCGGGGTACTATGTCCCGCCGACATGATCTGCGAAATCTCTCCAAGTGACATATTAGGGGGCTGCTGGCTGAAGGGGAGTCAGTTTTTCGTCACGTCGACCGAGGCCGAAGGCCCCTTCTTTTGTCATGTCGAGCGCGCCGTGAGGCGTCCGTTAGGGAGAGCGAAGCGCAGTCGAGACATCTGCTTGCGGACGATACTCGCACCATATTGGAGCAGAGATTTTTCCACTTCGGGCCGACTTCGCCGCCCCTTCGGTCGGAATGACACGTCTGATCAGATATAGAAAGGGCAACTTGTTTGCCCATGCTGTATTCTCTTGACAACCGGTCCGGTATCTGCTAAGCTCTCGTTGAGACAAACAGATGGGTAGTCCAGGTGCAGAATCATAGGGGGCAAGAATGCCGAAGAGAATCGATCGTCGCCAGTTCTTACACAAGTCACTCGCCGGCTCAGCGGCCGTCACCTCTGTGCTGAGCCTGGAAGAGAAGGTGCTCTTGGCGGCGAACCGTCGGCCCACCCAATCGACAGGTAGTTCGGCTAAGGGTCTGCCCGCCGGTAAGATCGGCGATCTCAAGATCAGCAGAATCATCTGCGGTGGCAATCTCATAGGCGGCTTCGCCCATAGCAGAGACCTGATATACGTTTCGTCCCTGTTGAAGCACTACTTCACCGATGAGAAGATCATCGAGACCCTCGAAATATGCGAAGAGAATGGAATAAACACCATCATCTCGGGCAGCGGCTCGGCGGAGGTTCTTGACAAGTACTGGAATGAAAGGGGCGGCAAGATTCAGTGGATCGCCCAGTGTGTCCCTGAGACGGACGACCTTACCGCCGATGTCAAGAAGGCCATCGACGGCGGTGCGGTCGCGGCCTTTGTTATCGGCAACGTTGGTGACGAGTGGGCCAGGGCCGGCAGAATCGATCTGATCGGAAAGGTTGTCGATCTCATAAAAGGCAACGGCCTGCCCGCAGGGTGCGGCGGACACAATATCAGGACGCCGATGGCATGTGAGAAGGCGGGCTTGAACACGGACTTCTATATGAAGACCTTCCACAGTACGAACTACTGGTCCCGCCGAAGGCCGGACCAGGATAAAGATGTCATCGACAATTACAGTACCGACAATTACTGGGATAAGGACCCGGCCAAGACCGTCGAATTCATGAAGACGCTGCAAAAGCCTTGGATCGCGTATAAAGTTCTGGCGGCCGGGGCCATCCATCCGAGGGACGGCTTCAAGCACGCATTCGAGAACGGCGCCGATTTCTGTTGCGTCGGAATGTTCGATTTTCAGGTCCGCGAGGATGTGATCATTGCCAAGAACACGCTGTCGGGCAAAATGACCAGGTCCCGTCCCTGGAGAGCATAGAGTCACGGGCATGTCGGCCTAAGGCACGTGCGCCCTGAAATGGAGACTATTGACTATGTCAGAGAAAACTGTTGATCGTCGTGACTTTTTGAAAAAGTCTATTGCCGCGTCCACGGGTGCGGCCCTTGGGCTGCGCAGTTTCGAAGAGCGGAATCTTCTTGCAAAGCTGTCGGAAGGTTCCGGCGGCGGGCGGCGGGAGAATGAACGCGGTTCTGCCGGCGGCAAGTTGCCTTACGGCAAGATCAAGAACCTCAAGATAAGCCGGCTGTTCTGCGGCGGCAATCTCATCGGCGGATGGGCACACAGCAGGGACCTGATGTACGTTTCCTCGTTGGTCAAGGCGTACCATACCGATCAGAAGATATTCGAGACGTTTGAACTGGCCGAGGAGAACGGCGTCAACGCGGTTCTGACCAATCCCGTCTCCGACCGTGTCATCAATCGGTATTGGAACGAGGTTGGCGGCAAGATCCAGTGGATATCCGATTGCGCATCGGGCGCCGATATCAAAGAAGGTATTAAGCGGTCCGTCGATAGCGGTGCACACGCCGTGTATGTCCAGGGCGGGATCGCGGATAATGCGGTGAAGAAAGGTCAGGTTGGCCAATTGGGCGAGGCGTTGGAGTATATCAAGGAGCTGGGCACGCCGGGCGGCCTCGGCGCGCACTCGCTGGAGACGGTAAAGGCGTGTGTAAAGGCGGGTCTGGAGCCGGACTTCTGGGTCAAGACGCTGCACAACGACAATTACTGGTCTGCCACACCCAAAGAGTACCGCGAGAAGTTTGACGTTGTCGGCCCAAACCAGGCGGATCACAACAAGTTCCACGACAACATGTACTGCATCAATCCGGCCGAGACCATCGAGTATATGAAGTCGCTCAAGCAGCCCTGGATCGCCTTCAAGGTCTTGGCGGCTGGTGCTATTCATCCGCGCGATGGCTTCAAGTTCGCCTTCGAGGGCGGCGCCGACTTTGTCTGTGCCGGAATGTTCGATTTCCAGGTCAGAGAGGACGCGATCATTGCCAGGGACATATTCTCGCGCGAGCTCAACCGCCAGCGCCCCTGGCGAGCGTAGAGGCCCAGGCATGTCGGCCCGAAACGGATGGGCTTCGAAACGGAGATATCTACACTGTCGGATGAAGCCGCCGATGGCCGTGACTTGTTGAGAAAGTTCACCATAGCGTCCCCTGGTCAGTCGTCTACGTGAGGAAGAGGCCAGGGTGTTTTCTAAACGTTATCGATCGAGGTAGGTCCCGCCGCATCCACTACCCCGTCATTTCTTAGCGTGTGTTGATCCGGCTGTATGAGATGGGTGGCGAGACACCTGCCCAAGCAGCGTCACGACAACGTTAGGTCATCACAGAGACCGTGTATGCACAGTAATAAGGTGTTCATCTTGTGAAAAGGCGGAGAAACCTGGACAATACGATGGGTTTTTGGTAATATCGTTTACGTCGAAAGGGTCGAATTGTCTGTCTTGCGGGGCCTGTTTGGAAGATATCAGGCGAAGCATGCGATTTGCAGAGGTTGTCTGCAGAGCGCGTGTTTCATTTTCAAGGAGTAGTGGGCGATATGCGAGTTACCTTGTTTTTCATCACCATGATGTTTGGCCTTGCTGGATGTGGGGGTCAGAGTACATCGTATAATCCCGTACCAACCGAGTTTGCTCATACCGCCGAAGGCCGAGCTGCCAGGAGCCTGTACAAGCAGAATCGGAAAGCTTGGATGGAAGAAATGCACCAAGCGGGACCCGATGTCGATTGGCGACAGGTCGATGAGGCAAACCGCAAGAAGAAGATCCTTGAGAAGCTCTCCAGAAGAGAGAAGCTGAAGGCCAGTGGAGTGTTGACACTTCAGTCCTCCGCGTTCGAGACAATTGGAGCAACGGGTATTCAAGGCAAGTGGATTGAGCGCGGCAGCGACAACTTGGCGGGGCGTATGGTCGTTGCCGATTTCGATCTTCGTCAAACTCTGATCTATGCTGGCTCAGCAGGTGGCAATGTATGGCGGGGAAATCCTTCCGGCTCTGACTGGCAATGGCAGAGCCTTAATGATTATATGAAGATCAAAGGGATCGAGAATGTTCGGCTACTGCAGGGGCCTCGCAGGCAGCGGCTCGTCGCCACTCAGAAGTCGCCGAGCACCTTCTACTATACCGACGATGATGGTTTGACCTGGAAAATGGCGACGGGGCTTGAAAACGCGGTGAAGTGGGGTTCAATTAAGCGGAGTGTAATTACCTCAGGTGCTCAACCTGTGATTTATGTTCTATTGCAGGAGTGGGATTACGGTTCGGCATGGCGGTCTATTATCTCGATCTACAAGTCAGTGAATCAAGGTGCGCATTTTACCCGGATTCACACCTTTGCCGAAGGGGAGAAGAAAACGTGTGACATGTGGGCGTCTCGTTATGAACCGCAAGCGCCTTTTGTCATTGCCGGCAATGCGATCTATCAATTGGATGAACATGACAATTTGAACATCGTTTCAACAATCGGGGTGGACTTTGACATTGGCGGCAGTTCGCATTCCAATACCAATCTAACAGGCGTTGCGAGCAATTCTGTGACGACTCTCTATTTGCTGTTTGCCGTTTCCGGTCAGTCGGAAATATACCGGTCCGGCGATTCCGGGCAGACGTGGCAGTATCGCGGGACGGTAGATGCCACGCCGTTCTTTGAGGTGAACAGCTTCACTTGTTCGACCCAAGATCCGGACAAAGTATACGTCGGCGGTATCGAGTGCTTCCGCAGTTATGATGGAGGTGTCAACTGGACTAAGGTCAATGACTGGGGCGAGTACTATGGCGATCCGGAGAACAAACTCCATATCGACATTCCTGGCATTAATGTCTTTCGCGATCTGGATGGCAGCGAGTTCATTCTGATTTCGACAGATGGGGGCATCTATGTCTCCAACGATGATTTGCAGAGTGTCGACAATCTTTCTCTCCGTAATCTGAGGATCAGCCAGTATTACACAACTTATACTCACCGAGCTCAGCCCCAATACCTCTACGCCGGAAGTCAAGATCAAGGATTTCAGCGGGCGCAATCAACAAAGACTATCCCGACGGGCGTTCTGGATTTTGATCAGCTTATCTCCGGCGATTATGGGCATATTGTTTCGGGAGATGGGGGTGAGAGCGTATGGACGGTTTATCCCGGCTTTGCGATGTACTATCCGGATGCTAAGACCAGTGATACAAATCGCCGGTGGAGTTTTGATGAGATGAGCGGTCATCTGTGGATGCCGCCATTGATGGAAGATCCGGAGAATCCAGCTAATGTCTATCTCGGCGGCGGCTCAAGTAGTACCGGGGCTCATATCTGGCATCTGAGAACTGAGTCGGGTTCGATCAGCTCTTATGAACAGGCCTACGATTTTGCTGAAGGTGCTTCGGACCGAAAGATTTCGGCAATGGCTTATTCGCCTGTCAACCATGACTATCGATATGTGCTCACCACTAAAGGAGATTTCTATCGCTCTGTGGATGGTGGGACCAACTGGACAAAATCTGAAGCCTTCGATGGGCCTGATGGTCATTATTTCTATGGTTCGGTGATCGTTGCTTCACCCGTAAACCTGGGAGAAGTCTTTATTGCAGGCAGTGGTTATTCGAACCCTCCGGTCTATCGTTCAATGGATCATGGACAGAGTTTCGTAGCGTACAGCACAGGGCTTGCTGATACCCTCGTTTATGATATGGCGATAACTCCGGATGGCTCAATCCTCTTTGCTGCAACGCAAATTGGCCCGTATGCTCGAATCATCGACGGAGGTGATTGGGTTGATTTGGCATCCATGAGTGGCCCCGATCAGGTCTACTGGTCGGTTGAATACCTTCCCGCAATTAACACCGGCCGATTCTGGACTCGCGAGACCGTTCGATTTGGGACTTACGGCCGGGGGATATGGGATCTTAGCCTTGAAAGCACGCCAAAAGGAGACTTCGAATCGGACGGGGATGTTGACATGGACGATCTTAGTCAACTGGCCCGTGCCTGGCGATCGGGCATTGGGGATACTACCTGGAATCCTGCCTGTGATATTTCCGATCCGAGTGATGGAATAATTGACTTTCTTGACCTGGCAGCGTTTTCTCAAAACTGGCTGACAGTAATCCGATATTCGCCATACTGAACTTCCGTTTGCTGTCAAAGGCGTACGAGTTCTCCTGTCGGGCGCGGTGTCGGCCGAGTGAGGGAATGCCTTCTTTGGCTCCCGGGCCACCGGTTACCAGCGACGAGCAACGACTAATAGTCCTTGAATTTCCGCACCCATTTGGACCAGTCCTCGGCTTCGATGCCGCCAGCCTCTGCCCAGCGGCCTGTTGGATCGAACCTGCGATGCCACGTCGGCGTCCAAAGCTCCCATATGGTCACCTTGAGCGAATCTTGATCAGGTCGATTTAGGCTTGGAGGATCTGAAACCGGATAAAAATGTTTAGGGTACAATGAACGAGTTAATCGTATTATCTATGGAGTCATGTTGGCCCGACATGGATTTAGAGAGTCTTGATGTTAGAAGACAAGATACTTGCATGGCAATTCAAGAAGTGCAGCCGCGCGGCACTGTGTAGAATCTACGAGAAGTATTATGACTATTTGCTGACGGTCGCGACCGCTTTGCTGCATGATGTCAACGCGGCGGAGGATGTCGTGCATGATAGCTTCCTAAAGCTGTTAGAATCAGCGCATCTTCTGAATCCGCGCGGCAGCTTGAAGTGGTATTTGGTGGCTTGTGTTTCCAATCGGGCCCGGGATATACTCCGCGGCCGGCGACACCAGGCCGTGGGTCTGGACGAATCATTGCCCTTGCAGAGCGAGGCTAAGGGGCCAGCATCGGCCGCCATTAACAACGAGGAAACGCAGCTTATCTTGGACGCTCTGGAGCAGCTGCCTTACGAGCAACGGGAAGTCGTAGTACTACGCACGCGCGGCCGCATGACGTTCAGGGCGATCGCCGAATTGCGGCAAGTGTCCATCAGAACCGTCCATAGCCGGTACCACTATGGATTGGATAAACTTAGGACCCTGTTAAACGGGCAATTGAAATTATGAAACCTGAAAGACGTATTGAGAGATTCCTCAGACGAATCGATGTTCCTCCCGATCCCGAAAGGAAACGCT
>CP070675.1:656805-666743 GCA_020352215.1 Phycisphaerales bacterium | reverse complement strand
TTTGTCGGCCTCTCATGGCGGCTCAAACGCGCCGAACGCATGCAGAACCAGGCCATCGACGTGATGATGGCGAGGGATGAGCCCAGCCCGCTCAGCAAGCAGCTCACGGCGGCGCTTCCGAGACATTTGCGGGCTGTTCGGGAGGATCCGCGAGGGGCCGGCCCGGAGCTGCTTCTCGGCAGGGCCGCGACCAAGGATTTCACGAACTACAAGGTGCTCGGCCAGCTCTCCATGTACGAACGCCGGATCGAGAGCAGCATGTTCAAGACAATGGCCGAGTTGCAGAAGCTCCGGCTTGCGCGGGAACTGCAGGAGACCGACGCCTCTGAGCAGGAAATCAGACCGGATAGGAGCTCGCCGCACCGTGAGGAGGCCAATCCTGCAAAACAAAGCCAATTTGAGCGGGCCCAAATGAACGTAAGCCTTGTTTCAAAAGAGGATTATGCAAACAGAGCGGCCTTGCTGCCCCGCCAAAACAAAGCCAAACAAAGCCAATTAGGACGAATATCACGGGCCGCTCCCCTGCCCGCCAGCCCGCGCGGTCGCCGCCGGCGGAGCCCGGTGGCCCTCTGACACGGTCCGGCCGCCAAATCACAGGCAGGATTGCAGATCATAATGACCTTCCTCATCGAGGCCGCGCAATCCGGCTGACACGTTTGCGTATGCATGGATGAACGGGGCAATGAAGCTGAAAGGAGAAACGAAAATGAAGACAGAGACAGCACAGAAGAGAAGGCCCAAAGGGCTGATGAACGCAGGGGTCATCGTCGCAGCCGTCGTAATCTCACTGATGATCCAGGGATCGGCACAGGCATGGTGGACAATGAGCCTCTACCTCGTTTGGCGTGGAGGCTGGTAGAAAATGATGGTCAGTAGCATTGTAGAGGGCCGGCAGCTTGAGACACTGTCAGCCCCCTTGTTGATTTGCGGAGCGGCTGCCTACCGGGTTCCTTGCCCTATCATTCGTCATCCGACGACCGGTCGTTTGAGTCGTTCGGATCGGTCCGTGGCTGGCTGCGGGCCACGGTCATGCCCCCATATCCGTAGAAAGCAACCTGCATTGGAGCCGGATCTTGGCTCTCCTGCGCGCTACTGGCGGACGAGCGGGCTGCGCCCATCATCATGCCTCCCGTGGGCGCCGCGGCGAATCCGCCAACAGCGGTGGGCTCAGTCTGCTGGGCGCCGGCCATGGCCTCGCCACCCATCAAGCCGAGCATCTCCTCAAAGGACCGTGGATCGCGCATGCCGGGGTAGCCCTGGCGAGTCTCGAACTCGGCCAGCGGCATCTCGGGCGCCTGCTGAATCGTAGAGGACCGGGCGGATCGCTGTTGCCGCCTGCTCAGTGGTGTGCTGCGCGGCGTGCTTTCGTCAACGTCCTCGACAACTTGTTGACTGGTGGATTTGTCACTCGGGCCGGAGGTATAGTGAAGGGTGGCTACTGAACCTACTCCGACGGCCGCAACAGCAGCGGCTGTGATAACTTTGACCTTGAGCCCCGCTGCGGCACCGCTGGCCGCCACTTTTGCCCCTGCGCCTGCCGCGGCTGCGGTGGCGCTGCCGGCTGCGGATGCGGCGGCCGCCTGGCCCCCAACGAGCGCCATCTTGCCCAGTTCTTTCATCACCAGTGCCGGCGCCGCCTCGGCAGCATTCTCGCCCAGCAAGGCACTGAGCGCCCCCACCGCGACCATTATGCCGCGTCTGCGCAGTCTCTCTCTCAGTCTGCCAACGCCCGCTTCGATTCTGCGGGAGACAGTCGCCTGTGAGACCCTCATACTGCCGCCTATCTCACGCGTGGTCCGGCCCTCGAAGAAGTGCCGTATGAGTATCTCCCGAGTCTGTTCATCGAGCCGGCCCAGCTCCTCGTCCACATACGGGGAGATGTCTTCCCACTGGCGAACCTCGCGGGGCTTGTCGGCCGCGTACCGTATCTCTCGCTGCCTCCGCGTCGAGTCTTTGCGAATCCGATCGATAGCTCGACGGGTGGCCACCCTATGCAGCCAGCATGGAACCGAGCCGGTGATACTCCCGGCGTTCCGCAGCAGCTGGAAGAACGTCTCCTGCACGGCATCCGCCGCCTTATCTCTGTCCTGCAATATCCGTAGACAGGCCCCGTATACCAGGCCTGCATGCCGCCGCACAATCTCCGAAAACGCCTCCGAATCGCCGCTCGCAACAAAACGACGCAGCAATAAGTTCTCTGCCTCAAACATGACTACACCTCCCTTCAGCATCGACTTTCTTGGCTCGTTCGCCAATAAGTCGTTCTGGAGCCGGAGATTATTCAAAAAACCTCTCGCTCCCGCATTTTCTTACGCATGGGCAGAATCAGACGCCGGCCGAAATGCAGGGGGCCGTGGAGCTTCGCTTTCTCTTCGCGTGCCACTGCATAGCCCTGCTGTAGGCTCTGACGGTATCGCCAACCATCTTGCTGACGGAGTAATTTTCTCTGAGATGCTCCTGCGCCCCTTCGGCAAGCTGCCGTGCAAACTCGGGCCTGTCAAGCAGCCGCTGCAGTGCAGCCCTTATGCTGAGCTCATCACCAGGGTTGAACAATACTGCTGTCCGGTCCGGAATGATCAGATCGTCGACCCCACCCTTGCAGGCTGCAACCGCCGAACCTACGCTCATCGCCTCCAACAAAAAAGGATCAAAGGTGGATGAGGCGACCGCCCGAATATAGATGTCACCTGCGGCAAGCGCCGAACGCCACGGCCTCAGTCGCGGGACAATGGTAACAACCTCCAGAAGATCGAGTGCTTCTAACTGCTGTCGCAGTTGTCGCTCGGCACGTCCCTCTCCCACCATCGCCAAAACGAATTCGTAGCCCTCGATCACTAACTGCTTCACCGCCCGAAACAGGTTCTCGAAGTCAGTGCCACTATCGAAGCGGTGGGCCGTCACCATACTGACAAGCTGAGAGGACGTTGCAAAACATCCACAATCCTGCTTCACATAAGCGCCGATGTTTATCTGTTCGATCCGCTCGACAAGACGGGGATAGCGCCTCGCAACGCTTTCCGCTACGGTCTTGGCCGGAACGACTATTCTTGCGCAACGCCTCGGTGAAATCGAAAGCCGCCGGCGCCAGCGCTGCAGCGAGTTCACCGTCAGCAGATATGGCACCGCCAGTTGACGCGATAGCCATCTTGTAAGCGAAGCCTTGCTCTCGCAGTGACAGTGCAAAACAGTTGGCTCGAACTGCCGCAGCCTCTCAAGGAGTCGGGGTCTGCTCAGCCGCTGCGTCAAGGGCAGATCAACAGCAGGATGCCTGACAATCTCGACGGCCCCGAAGACAAGGGACTGAACGTCGCAGCTCGGCGGGCAGACGAGGGCCACAGGAATCGACTCATCCGCCAGGCCAACCAAAAGACGCTCAAGGAGCGTCGCATACTCGCGCACCGTGTGTTCCGAGACAACCAAGGCCAGCCGAAGCGGCCTGCCGCCCTGCTCTTTCGCTCGCGGGCTTTCCCGTTCTTCGCTCATGCGCTCACCCCAGACAGCCGAAGCACCAAATTCGGCACCTATATTCTACCACAAAACGCCTCTCGGCCTATTGCAAAACAGCCTTACGCAGATGATTTTGGCACCTCCCTGACGCCAGAAGTGAGCCCCCAATTCCACTGTTTTCCCCCAGATTATCCTTGCCCCGGATCTCCCACGTAGTGCGTGATAAATGAACTGTGATTCTGTAGTATGGAGCCTGTGGAGACCACTTGGACCGCAAACCGAAACTCGAATTTCGTGGAACCAAGGTCGCCAGCGATGGAGGTTTCCTTGCCTACCGGGAGCTTGATGACGCACTCGGTTTGACCTCGACTGTTGATTCAGAGCTTGGCGACATCCGAAGGGCAAGAACACGCAGCACGGTCTTGTCGCCTTGCTCAGACAGTCTATATACAGCAGGCTTGCTGGCTATGATGACACGAACGACGCCGAGCGCTTGGCCGCCGATCCTGCCATGATTTTGCGCATAATCGGGTCCGCCTTCAGCTCTTTGCTTTGGCCTACAATCTTGGCAATCTTCTGAGGCATTTGGTACTGCCCAAGCCGGCAAAAGAATGGTCGCTCAGAACGCTACGTGAGAAGCTGATTAGCCCTTCGCGTTACGTGATATTTGAGATGGAGAAGTGGCTGTACCGAGGTCACTATTTCGTCAAATTCTTAGCCGAATCCGACAACCACGATTTCTGGCAATACCCAGAGGTCCGGGGTGATTTATGGAATTGCTGAAAAACCGCTACGGCAATGGGGGGCAACGGTGGCGGTGTGTCAATATGGTAGGGAAAAGCGGATTCTCCATGCAAATACGTGGTTTCTCCTCCGTTTAATGCTGCCTGGCGTGTTGAATCTGTCAGAGAGTCATTGGAAGCGCGATGTAGTTATGGGATTGTAGGGCTTGAATTTCATTGAAGTGCATCATGAAAACTGTTGAAGCGTGTAGAAATGCCGCTTATCATGTGAACGTCAGTTAAACTCATAGGGAAACCTGAATTAAAGATGTATTGTACTTTTTTGTTTGGGATTTTCGACTTCCAGGTCAGAGAAAATGTCACCATAGCAAAAGACACACTTTGTCTCTTCTTCCATATTACAGGGCTTTTTCCCAGAAGTAATTAGTCACCACTATTGACAAGCCGTATAAGAAGTGTAGATTAATCTTTCGAACGTTCAAAAAAATGGTAAGGAGGAGTTGCCTATGGAGAAACAATCCTGTAAATATTGAAAGGGATGAACTTGTGCTATGGATTGGGAAAGGCGAACATCATAAGCTACCTCAGCAGCAAAAAGAATTGAAAACAGAGTATTTCACGGAGAAATGAAATGAAAAAGGCACTTATAGCAACCACAATCCTTACGAGCGGACTCCTACCAGTAATGGTCAATGCCGCGATAGTCAGCGTATCTGGCCCACCCAGTAACGCCGGTATTCTTCCTGCCATCATCCCGGCACCGGCGAACGCCCTTAATAGCACGGCCTCTAACTTTGGCATGGAGGGATTCGACGAGGCCCAGGGAGTAGTGACCACGGTGGCACATATCATAGACGGCGGCGGTACTATCCCGGCAGGGACTACGGTCAATAGTCACATGATTTTCCTGAACCAACCGGACGGTACCGGCGGCACTCTTTCTCACAGGGATGTGGTATGGACATTCGACGGTCCAATCATAGGCGTAATGTCCGACGGCGGCGGAAACCGCGAAGCGAATTCGACCTTCGAGCTAGGTGCGCCCGGCACTAATTACACGGTTGGGCCATCCGGCCAGGTTGCACCGTACGGCGCTCGGGGCATGGAAGGGGGCGACTCATACACTGTAGCCGGCAATCAAATCACGGTGAACATGATTGTCAGTCAACCGGGAGACTGGATACGTGTTGTCACAGCGATCCCGACCATAGCAGTCGATATCGACATCAAGCCCGGCAGCTACCCCAATAGCATCAATCCCGAGGCGCGAGGAGTTATCCCTGTCGCGATCCTGACAACCGCTGATTTCGACGCAAGTTCCGTCAATCCTGCTACGGTAGCACTCGAAGACGTTCTTGCCAAAGAGAAAGGCAAGAGCGGCAAGTATGGTTCATTGGAGGACGTTGACGGTGATGGTGATCTGGATCTGGTCGTCCAGATACCAAATACTATTGACTGGCCTGATGATGCCACGGAAGCCACACTCACCGGTGAGACCTGGGATGGCATTGCCATCGAAGGGACTGACTCGGTAAGGATAGTGCCCCCCGAATAATAGCCGACTGATACCGTACAAACCAAGAAGATTGATTTCGGCTCTACCAACCACCAAGCCCCTGTGACGAGAAAAGTCGCAGACGGCTACGTGCAGAGTCTAACTGCAAGTTCGGAGACAGTGTCGGCACCCTCGACGGGAGGGTGGGGAAGAAAAATGGCCGGAATTCACCGCACCGATTGAGGTCATGGCCTTGGTTCTTGTGTTACGTGCGCTTCGTCGATCTTTTCGGTGAGTTCGGCAAGGCGCAATTCTATCTCAAGCAGCTTTTCGCGGGTGTTTAGCTCAGAGCGCTCGATAAAGGCCCGCAGCAGAAACACCCCGGCCGCAACCAGAAAGAACAAAACGCTCACAAGCCAGTGAACGCCGGCGATACGATCCGGCAGCTTAGGTGAGATTACCAAGGCCGCCGTTCCCACTATCACGACAAAGCCCCAGCCGGTCCACGCCAAATCGATGTTGTCTTTCTTCAGATTGATGCTGCCCTTCTGGAGAATTCGTGCGTACATGGTAACAAAGGCCAGACAGAAGACCGCACCTGCCACAAACAGGGCACGGCCCCACCAAGGGAATCCCGCCGGCGCAATCACCGCCATCGTGCCGAAGAATAAGCCGAGACTTATGCTCATGACCAGGAAGAAAATCATTTGCCATTTCTTCGCGCCTGTCAGTTTCTGTTCAACCATTGCCGTCACCTGCCTTTCGTATTTCTCCCTATAGGTGGGATCTGGTTCTTCCAGAGCCAACAACTTGTCCCGAAATGTTTTGGCCGATTCACTCATATTTGCGCTCCTCCCGTTCGAGGATAGCTTTCAAGGCACGCTTAGCGTGATAGAGTCTCGATCTTACCGTGCCGCGTGGAATCTCCAGTACGTCGGCAATCTCCTCGGTGGATAGATCCTGCAGGAAGAAAAGCGTCAAGACTTCTCTGTGATGCAGTGATATCCGAGCCAGACCGTAGTGAACCTGTTCGGCATCTTCGAACAGAGGGCCATCGGCACTCTCCTCGATACCATCAGGCGCTGCATCCTGCAGGGGTAGCGTCTGGCGTATGCTATTTCGTCTCCGATGGCTGATCGCGGTGTTTCGCGCGATTCTGTAGAGCCAGGCAGGCAGCGTCCGGGGCTGGCGCAGTTTCCCGATGCCGCCTAAGACACTTACCCAGGTATCCTGCAGGACCTGCCATGCGTCCTGCTCATCTTCGACGAGCCGGCGGATGTAGTAGAAAAGCCGCATCTCCCATCTGCGGACCAGCTCCTCCAAGGCATCTCTGCGGCCTCGTCGGCACCGCAGAATCAGAAGCTCATAGTAAGTCGCCTGTTTTTCAGTCAACTAAGATATCTCCTATTCGGCCTCACTATTGTAGTCGCATCAGGGCCCCCACATGTTCAATCCCCCTGTTTAAGGCCAATTCCGACTAATCAGTGAACCCTACTTATGCGGGTGTCATCGGGACTGCCGGGCCCACGCACTGATGGACGAATTCTGCCACAAAGACTCGTGGATACGATCCCTCTCAGAGTTGCTACCTGTCTCAGCCTTCAGACTTGTGCGGTCTGGGTGATCTGCTCGGTCAGCTCCTCGAGCAGCGCGTGCATCTGCGGGTCGGTCTCTTTGACTCCAGCTATCTTGCCGCAGGCATGCATGACAGTAGTATGGTCCCTGCCGCCCAAGTGGCCCCCAATCTCCTCCAGGCTGTGCTTCGTCAGGTTCCTGGCCAGATACATGCAGATTTGACGGGGCGTAGCTATGCTCTGGTTGCGCCTCTTGCTCTGCAGATCGCCCAAGCGAACATCAAAATGCCTGGTAACCACGTTGGTAATATCTGTGATACTTATGTGTCTGGCTGCCAATTTGATCTGTCTTTCGAGGGCCGTTTGTGCAAGATCGATGTCGATCTTTTCACCGGTGGTAATCGCCAGCGCATAGATGGTGGTCAGAGCACCTTCCAATTCCCTGATATTTGCCTGGACTTGCTGGGCGATGTATTCGGATACCTCGTCGGCGATAGTCAGCCCTCGAAGGTGGGCCTTCTTCTGCACAATTGCAACTCGGGTCTCATAGCTCGGCGGGTCAATTCTGGCGACCAGCCCCCAGTTGAATCGGCTTATTAGACGCGCCTCAAGTGAGGGAATCTCAGCAGGTGGGCTGTCGGCGCTTAGAATGATCTGCTTGCCGTTGTTGTAGAGTGCGTTGAACGTGTGGAAGAACTCTTCCTGACTTTGCTCACGTTCTCGCAGGAACTGAATATCATCGATGACCAACATGTCAACGGTGCGAAACTGACTTTGAAAGCCGGCCAGATTTCCCTGCTCTATAGCCCTGATAAATCTGTTGACGAAATCTTCACAGCTCAACAACTGGATTACCGCCCCATCGGACCTCTGCCGGGCTTCGCAACAGACGGCGTGCAACAGGTGGGTCTTGCCCAGGCCCGAGTTGCCGTATAGAAAGAGCGGATTGTATGTGTTGCCCAGCGATTGGCTCACCGCGACGCAACTTGCATTGGCCAGGCGGTTGCTTGGTCCCACTACGAAGTTCTCGAACGTGTAATCTGGATGAAGTTTGAGCAGAGATTCGAGGCGACGAGGATGTCGCGAAGCACCCTTGTGGTTGTCGATTCGGAAATCGACGCTGACAAGATGGCCCGTTATCTGCTGGGCGGCGCGATTGAAACTGCTCTTACAGTTGTCACACAAGAACTGAACCGTTGCTTCGTCGGGACAACCGATTCCCAGCGCACCACCATCCAGATGTAAGATCGTCAGGTTGTCGAACCATTTGCGGGCATTGGCAGGGTCAAGCGCTTTTGCACGATCAAGTATGTCAGCAAAGATATCCTCAACTTCTCGAGCCGCCAAACCATCCTCCTTTATGATTCTGCGCTCTACACAAACAACAACTGACCATCGATAACATCCGTGCTAACGGCACCGGTCTGTAACTTGTCGCCGAGTTCAGCAGAAACACAACCGACCGCACTTCATAGTTGAACAAGCACCTCCCCCTGCACCAGGCGAGCCGAGACTCACACGTATTTGGTGTGGGGTGAAAACCACGGTGACTATTTAACCGAAATTCCAGATGCTGTCAAAGACAATTGTAGGCATTGTCTCAAAAAAGTTAAGCCCTCTTTTTTCCAGACTGCAGGAGAAAATTAAACCCCCCGGCCTTGAAATTTCGGCAAATCCAGATACGATCGGAGTGCTTAGCCAAGTTAACAGGTCAGTGCTCAAAGCTGGTGGGACCAGAAAAGGAACTCCGTCAGGAAGGAAACAGTTATGGGGATATTCACCAAGACGGCCGGATTCTTCAAAGACCGCCTGGACAAAACAAGGAACAAGATCAGCACCTCGCTCTCATCGGTGCTCAGAATCGGCAGGAACATCGATGAGGACCTGCTGGATGAGCTGGAAGAGACGCTGATAAGCGACGACATCGGCGTCGAGACCACCGACAAGCTCATGACGTCTCTGCGCGAGGCGTATCGCGGCCGTCAGATCGCAACCACCGGCGACATACTGCCCTTTTTGAAGGAGCACATCAAGAGCTTCTGGCCGCACCGCGACAGGCAACTGCACGTGGCACAGACCGGGCCCACCGTGGTCCTGGTCGCCGGCGTCAACGGCACCGGCAAAACTACCAGCATTGCCAAGCTTGCCCATATCTTCACCGAAAACGGCCACAATGTGATCGTGGCCGCGTGCGATACATTCCGTGCCGCCGCAGTTGAGCAGCTATCGATCTGGGCCGAGCGCATCGGCGTGCAAATCGTCAAGCACAAGACCGGCAGCGACCCGGCGGCGGTTGCATTCGACGCGTGCGAGGCCGCCGTCGCCCGCGGCGCCGATATTCTGATCCTCGACACCGCCGGACGACTCCACACCAAGAAAGACCTCATGCAGCAACTGACGAAAATCCGCGATGTGGTGGCCCGCAAAATCCCGGATGCCCCGAACGAAGTGCTACTGGTCCTCGACGCGACAACGGGGCAAAACGCCATCGCACAGGCGAAGATCTTCACAGAGGCAATCAACGTCACCGGCATATTCCTGGCCAAGCTCGATGGCACCGCTCGAGGCGGCATCGTCATCGCGATCAAAGACCAGCTCGACATCCCGGTCAAGTTCGTCGGCCTCGGCGAAAAGCCCGAAGACATCGCAGAGTTCGACCCCGACAAATTCGTCGAGGCA
>CP070675.1:646610-656705 GCA_020352215.1 Phycisphaerales bacterium | reverse complement strand
CCTGCAAGACCGGCTGCGCTGTCGAGCCAGTCGCCTGTCATTATCTCAACGTCTCGATAATCGACCAGGCAGTCGCTGTTAAGGTCAGCTTCCGACAGCGTCAGTTCGGCCGGAATACACCTGGGCCGGTACAGCCGGATATCGTCAATGAACAGGTCACCTGTACCACCAACAGATGGTGCGAGCCGGTTGCCAACTCCGATGTACATCTTCTTGATGGAGTTAAGATTCACAGGCGCAAACTCGGCAAGCTCGATGTTCCACTCGTTCCAGCCGCTTAACCCCGTCGCACCTGAACTTCTGTGCGGAACCATCTTGTTGACGCCGGCGCTATCCTCAAGTGCTACGTACATCGCCTGAGGACTGTTACCTGCCGGCTGCTCCAGACCTATGTCAGCCACCTGCCAGGCTCCCATAACAGAACCCACAGTGGACACATCAGTGAATTCGGCTACACGCGTCGCAGCGGCATCGTGGCTCGTAACAGCCATGCCCACGTAGATGGTTGCACCCATCACGACGTCGATGGGGTTCGTATGAGCGCCGTCCGGCGTTTCGTCCGTGAAGAGCTCCCAATCATCATCAGCACCGGTGTCGGAATGGTAAGCCGTAATTGTGTTGCCCGCTCGGGTCAGTTTCACCCAATGAGGCGGTGACGCGGTGATATCGCCATGGAAGCTGCTGGACTCACCGGCGGTCTCCTGACGGCCCTGGAACGCTGTGCCACCACCCTCGCCACCGGTCATAACCGCCATCATGTGCGCGGAGCCGGGATCGAGCGTGTCGCGCATCATCACGCCGGCCTTCGCCCAGGCGTTCGAGCCTGGGCCTATGTTGGCCACGCGGGCGCTGATCTCACCGTCACCAGTGAGCTGCTTGTAGACGAAGCGGAACTCGTCGGCCGTGCCCCAGATATCCGCGCCGCCACCGCTTATCTTATAGGTTCCGGGCGGATCCTCCATGAAGGCCGGCGCACTTCCGTAGAAGTACAACGTCATTGCCTTGACGCCGCTCCTGGAGAAGTTCTGCGGCACAAGCCACTCGCGCTCGGTCTCCGAGTAAAACGGGAAAGCCGCGTTGTCATAACCAAACGGCATGGACTGGCCACCACCGTGGACGATCGTCTGCTCGGCAAATGGAGCGCTGATGTACCCTACGGTCGAGCCGGTGCCGTTACCTGCTTTGCCGGGCGGCGGTTCGGTGTAGCCGTATCCGTCTATCCACGTCTGGAATATCCGGTCGGGTGAGTAGTCGTTGTAGTCCTCGAAGTCATCGACCACGATGTGATCCGCTACCGTAAAGCTCCAGACCTTGCCCAAAGTCATGGTCCCGTCGTTGTTCTTCTCATTGACCTTCCAGTAGTAGGTCTGGGCCCACACAAGAGGCGACTCGGTGGGAATGTAGCTCGTAGCACTGAGCAGGCCTCGATATATACCCGTCGTCGCAGTATCAGCGGCGGCTACAGCGGCCCTGTCGGTGCCGAAGTATACCTCGTGCTGAACGGCTTTGACTCCGGGCTGCCACATGAGCATCACCGTGTCCAGCACACCCGAGGAACCGTCACCGGGCGCCGGGGCGTAGGCTACCTCGGGCAAGAACGGTGTCGCGCCGACGTACTCGGCGCTGATCACGTCCCTGACCGCGATGCCGGGTCCCTGCCATGCGACCGCTATGTTGTCACCGCCCGTGCCCTCCTTCATTATCGCCTCAATGTAGTATCTCTGGCCGGCCACAAGGCTTTGCGGCCTTGACTTCTGCGAGGGACCGCCTGCCCCTCCGCCGGTGTTATCGAAATCGCGTGAAGGAACCCAGCCCGCCACACTGGCGATCTGCTTTGCGTTGCCGGGATCATCGTCCGTGCTCAGCCAAAGCTGGGTCTCATCGTCGCCGGCGACCCAGAACGTATAGTCGCCAGTGCCCGGGGGGAATAGCCAGCCGCGAAGCCGGCTTCCGTAGTTGTCCGACCAATTCACGGGACCCTCGAACAAGTCCACAAATTCCCAGCCGTCCGGGTTGTCCGGGTAGCGAGGGTCAATGGTCAGGTTGGCCACAGCCGTGCCAAAGACCTCGAACCACCACTCACGCATGATTCTGCCGGGGCCGGACTCTATGGTCGCAAAGCTCCAGACCTCGCCTCTGTGTGTTGTATCGTCGAGCTCAATCTGGTCGATCCGCCAGTAATAAGCCGTGTCTGGCTTGAGGGCTCCGGGATCAAAGGTAGTAACCAGGTCTAAGATGCCCCTGTCCGCGCCTGCCGTGCCCTCATTCACATCGTCAAAGTTCTCGCCGAAGTAGACGGCGTACCGTAGCGGCGGCTCGGCCTGACCTGCGGTCCAACTTAGCTTCGCATCCGTCATTACTCCGTCGCTGCCATCAGGCGGATAGGGGTCCCACGCAATCAGCGGCATGGCCGTGAAGCTCCAAACGTCACCCGGATGTATCGTCACGGTATCGGCCTCGATCTCATCGATCCTCCAATAGTAGGTCATACCGGGAATGAGCCCGGGCGTGTGCCAATATACAGTCCAGGTCTGCTGTATTATGAACTCAGCCGGGCCCGGCGTCGGGTTCGTGCCAAAGTACACGTCGTGAGCGGCTGCGTCACGGCCGGCCGTCCACTGCATCAGAGGCGCCGTCACGCCCACTGCACCATCGGCCGGACTGGGATTAAACGCCGTAACAGGCGGCGTGAGCTGGGCCGTGCCCCACTGGCTTGGGGTATTCCATCCGTCCCCATTTATGCCACTCCAGGCCATCTGACTATCTCTGCCGCCACCATCGTCATCATCGTTTATCCATACGTCGATTCCGAGCAGTTGGCCTGCCGGCGGCAGCCCGCCCGTCATCGTCGCCCACGGCAGTTTGACCTCAAAGAGGTAGCCGTCAATTGTTGTGGCCACGGCGTACTCGACACCCACCAGACTGGCCGGAGAGAGGAAATACTCGGTGACCTGTTCGACTTCGTCATTCCACCGGACCCGGTATTGGTAGTCGTTGACGCCGTCCGTGCTGCCTCCTTTGCTGTTGTCACCGTCAATGTAGATCTCGACGCTGTCGTCCTGCCACGAGTCACCTATGGGGTTGTCTTGGGTCAGGGTCTCGTCGTTGACATCGACCAGGATATACAGGTATTCCGCGTCCATAAGTACCCACCAGCTACCCGAGCAGTCTGCGTCGTTGTCGGGCGCCCCGTCGGCGACGTGAGTCGCTATAAAATGTTCGTCCGAAAGCGACCACACCTCGTCAACTACGCCGTCGATGACCGGCGGCGGGCCCTCCGGCGCATTGATTATCGTGCTCTCCTGGCCGAATGCACTACCCGCGAGTCCCAGCACCAAAATCAAGGAAAACGTACATATCAGTTTTCTACACATCTCTGTCCTCCTTCAAAAAGCTGCATCTGCTGCGCCCCAGCAACACGCCGAGACACATGTTGCCCATGGAAGGCCTAACAGCCCAAACGCCCCGATCACGTTCCCACTGTGACACCTGCCGCAGGCAAGTTTCCGCACAATGACCAGATAAGACCCCCCTTGGCCAGAATCTGTGCTCTTGCCCTCTGCCCTTTTGGGTCTGGCTTGACCTGTTTCCTTGAAAACCCTTGCTTTCAGCTAAGCGGATATGCAAATGGGCTCTGCACGATTGACAGGACGCTTGCGCTGCCCCCGTACTTTGCACCTACCTACTTTCACCTCCATGTGAATCCATGCCATACGGGCGCCGATATTAGTGAGAAATCGCAGATCGTACGCACACCTCAAATATACCAAATCGAGCATCCGCTCTGCAAGCAAAAAAAGCTGAAATGTGTACACCGGAGAACCTGCGTAAATGTTTGTGTTCGCAAGACATCCGTCTATTCTGCCGGTCCAGAAGCTGAGAGAATCAAAGCGTTACGTGGTCGGAACCACCTGTCTCAGCGGTCTCAGGGCCGTTCGCCGAGCATCTTCTTGCCTCGCAGGATGTGGTGGTAGTGCTGCGCAAAACGGTGCGCCTCGTCGCGCACGTATTGCAGCAGCTTGCGGGCCGGTGAGTGGGCGGATAGCTTTACGGGTGCCGAGCTTCCCTGCAGATAGATGTCTTCCTCTTTTTTGGCTATCGCGGCAATCTTTAACTCTGGCGGGCTCTGATCACGGCCGCCGGCCTCCCCGGCCGACACGGTCATTTCCTGAAACGCCGTTTCGGCGGCTCTCAGGTGGCCGAGACCCCCATCGATCAACACTAAATCAGGCCACAGCTCCTCACCGCGCAGCGCGTATTTGTACCTGCGCTTCACTACCTCAGCTATCATGGCGTAGTCGTCGATACCCTCTACGGTCTTTATCTTGAACCGCCTGTAGCCGCTCTTGAATGGCTTTCCGTCTATGAACTTCACCAGCGAGCCAACCGCCTCGGCACCGGCGATGTTCGCAATATCAATGCCCTCAATAATCCGGACCGGCTCCGGCCGCTCCAGCATATCCCGCAGTTGCACCAGGGCTTCTGTGGGATCGCCGGCGAAGACCTCGGGTTGGACATCTTCCTCTGGTGTTCCGCGCCTGTCCAGCCGCTCAATCAGTCTTATGCGGTCACGAAACATCGCCGCCTTCTCGTACTCGAGCGCCCCGGACGCCTCCGCCATTTGTTTGCGCAGCCGGCGTAAGACCGTCGAGCGCTTCGAGCGTAGGAACTTGGTCAGATCCGTGACGATCTTCTTGTACTCGGACTTCTCTATTCTGGCCCCGCACGGTGCAACGCACTGCTTGATGCTGTACAGAAGGCAAGGCCGGAAGAATCTCCGCTTTGGGTCATCTTCGCTGATGGCCAGTTTGCAGGTCCTGAACTTGAATATCTTCTGCAGCACCACCAGAACTGCCCGCAGGTCCTTTGCGTTGGTGAACGGCCCAAACAGGCGGCTGCCTCTGGGCTGCGGCTTTCGCGTGATGTACACGCCGGGGAAGTCTTCGCCGGTTGTGATTTCCAGGTACGGAAACGTCTTATCGTCGACCAGTTCGGTGTTGTAGGGCGGCCGGACGTCCTTGATCAGCCGCGCCTCTTTGAGCACAGCATCGACCTCGTTCGGCGTCTCCACAAAGTCAACCGTCTCGACTTTACCTATCATCTCGACGATCTTCGGCCCCCGCGAAGCGACCAGGTCGCTGCCCGGCTGAAAGTAACTCGCCACCCGTGAGCGAAGACTCTTGGCCTTGCCTATGTAAAGGACCTTATCGCCGGCGCCTTTCATGAAGTAGAGCCCCGGCCCCGTCGGGAAGTCCTTTATCCGCTCGCGAATCTTCTCGAACTTGTCTTTCTCTTTGGAGGAGGCCATATAGGTCCTATTTCGTCAATAGCGATGTATTCACTTTGCACAACACGGCCTCAAGTAGCGCATTCACCCCCAGAGTACAGGCCATTTTAGTCGCCTATCTTCATTGACGAAAGGCCTTTCTCGGCATTGCCGCGGCAGGTTGCCCGCAGGTGAACAAACCCCATTTAGGCGAACCGGTGTGCGAGACCATCATCGCTGGCGACATAAACGGCGACTGCAAGGTCGATTTCGCGGACTTCAAGATTATGGCCGCACATTGGCTCTGGAGCTATTAGCCGGGACCACCCTGCTCTTGGCGCTCCGAGGCCGCACGGGGCGTTGACCGGCGAACGCCGCGCCGATTCCGGCAATCACCCGCCAGGCTGAGCCAAATGTACCTTCGCCCCGGTCAAATGCTTGCCAACTCGCACTGAGCCGATAAAATCTGCTCTCCCGCAATTGACAACTTTCGCTTGGAGCCGAATATGGGATCGGGCATTGAGCTACGGGCCAGCCACAAGATCGTTTTCATAGGCGACAGCATAACCGATGCCGACCGAGACCTGCCGGCTTACAGGCCCTTCGGGTTTGGCTACGTGCACTTCGTGGCCAATCACCTTCTGGCAAAGTACCCGGAGCTCGATATCAGTATTGTTAACGCCGGTGTGAGCGGCAACACGGTCCGGGACCTGAGCGATCGCTGGCAGAAAGACTGCATCGCCCACGACCCTGACCTTTTGAGCGTTCTCGTTGGGGTCAACGACCTATGGCGTCAGTTCGCCGAGCCGGAGGGACTGCCTGGCGCGGTGTCTCCGGATGAATACCGATCAACATACACCCGCCTGCTTGTGGATGTGAAGCAGCAGTGTGATTGCCGGATAGTATTGGGCGAGCCATTTATGTTTTGCAGCAACCCACGAGACGAAATGTTTCAGGCTCTGGAGTCCTACATCCGTGTGGTTCACGATCTGGCGGATCGATTTGACGGACTTGTCATTCCGCTGCAACGTCGGATAGACGAGCTGATCGAGAAGGTGCCGCCGGGCAAATGGTCACTCGATTCGGTTCATCCCTACGTGTGGGCGCACGCCTGGATCGCGCAACGTTGGCTCGAAGTCACTGGCCTTTGATGAATTCGCGCGTCGCACGAAAAAAATATTCCCTCCATAGATTCAGTGGTTGCAAGGACTAAGAAAAAAGCCCAGAGATTTGCCCGGAAATTTCTGACTTTTGCTCTTTACACGTTATCAAAACACCATTAGTTTGCCGATAGTTGTTTTACGGGTTTTGCAACTATATCTGGCTTAATTCCTGTTCATCCTACTATATATTGTGGTCCTTATTTCTTGCACGGAGGCGCGCAAATGGCCTGTAATTTCGACCCGGAGAATCCTTTCAAAGACCAACAGTCGCGAGAGCAGGCCCCCGTAAGTATCCAGGAGTCAAAGGGTTTGAAGATAGAGCATTCTTTCTCTACGCCAGGTGTGCATCCCTTCGAGCAGCTCGATTGGGAAACTCGATCCGCTAAGATCACCGGTGACGGTGGGCAGGCTATCTTCGAGCAAGACAATATTGAAGTGCCAACCTCATGGAGCCAACTGGCAACGAAGGTTGTGGCGAGCAAGTACTTTTACGGTGATATGGAGACGGGCCGGCGCGAGAACTCTGTTAAGCAGCTTGTTCACCGGGTCGCCAAGACGATAGCCGACCGCGGAAGGAAAGATGGGTACTTCGCGACCGATGAAGATGCGGATATCTTCTATAATGAGTTGGCTTGGTTATGTGTGAACCAGTATGGGGCGTTCAACTCCCCTGTTTGGTTCAACGTGGGGCTGTTTGACGTCTACGGAATCGCCGGCAGCCGGCACAATTTCCACTGGGACGCCCGCGAGCAGTCTGCCCTGCCGTGTGAGAACAGCTACGAGTATCCACAGGCTTCCGCCTGTTTCATACAGTCGGTGAAGGACTCGATGGAAGACATAATGCGCCTGGCCACGAGCGAGGCGATGTTGTTCAAGCACGGATCGGGAACCGGAACCGATCTGTCAACCTTGCGAAGTAGCAAAGAGAAGCTTTCCGGTGGGGGCAGGCCGTCAGGACCGTTAAGTTTCATGAGGGTGTACGACCAGATAGCGGCCGTAGTCAAATCCGGCGGCAAGACCCGCCGCGCGGCGAAGATGCAATCGCTGAAGGTTGACCACCCCGATATCAAGGAATTCATCACCTGCAAGGCCGAGGAAGAGAAAAAGGCCTGGGCACTTATAGAGGCAGGCTATAACGGCGACCACAATAACGAGGCTTACAGCAGCGTTATGTTTCAGAACTCAAACTTTTCTGTCCGTGTGACCGACGAATTCATGCAGTCAGTTGAGAAAGATGATACGTGGACTACCCGCGGCGTAACGACGGGCGAGAAGATGGGGGAACACTCCGCCCGCGAGCTAATGGAGCTGGTCGCCGAGGGCACGAGGGTTTGCGGTGACCCGGGCCTGCAATACCACAGCACAATCAATCGCTGGCACACCTGCCCTAATTCCGGCCCTATCAACGCCTCGAACCCCTGCAGTGAATACATGTTTGTCGACGATTCGGCCTGCAACCTGGCGTCGCTGAACCTTATGAAGTTCCGCAAGGAGGACGGTTCCTTCGATGTGGACTTGTTCAAGAAGGCGGTCCGGATATTTATCATTGCCCAGGAGATACTGGTGGACGGCGGAAGCTATCCGGACAAGGAGATCGCTGTAAATAGCCACCTATTTCGTGCTCTTGGTCTTGGCTACGCCAACCTCGGGTCGCTTATCATGAGTTTGGCACTTCCCTACGACTCCGATCAGGCCCGGGCTATCGCAGGCGCCATAACTGCGATAATGACAGGCACCGCCTACTCGACCAGTGCCGAAATTGCGGCGCTGAAGGAGCCCTTTGAGCAATTCTCCAGGAATGCCGACCCGATGCTCAAGGTCATAAACATGCACCGCCAGCACGCTTACGACATTCCCGAAGCTCACTGCCCGGGCTACTTGCGAAACGCCGCCAAAGACGTCTGGGACGAGGCCCTTGATGCGGGCACAAAGGTCGGCTTCCGCAACGCTCAGGCCACCGTCCTTGCACCGACGGGAACCATCGGCTTCCTGATGGACTGTGATACTACGGGGATCGAGCCGGACATTGCGCTGGTCAAGTACAAGCTGCTTGCCGGCGGAGGGATGCTCAAGCTCGTCAATAGAACCGTTCCCATGGCTCTCGAGAGACTCGGCTACAGCCCCGATGAGATCAAATCCATCTGCGACTACATAGATGAAAATGAGACTATCGAGGGCGCAGAAGGGCTTAACCCGGATCATCTGCCGATTTTTGATTGCGCCTTTAAGCCGCGGAACGGCAAGCGGTGCATTCATTACATGGCACATCTGAAGATGATGGCCGCTGTCCAGCCGTTCATCTCCGGTGCGATTAGCAAGACAATAAACATGCCCAAAGAGAGCACAAGTGAAGATATCGCAGCCGCCTACATGGAGGGATGGAAGCTCGGCCTAAAGGCGGTAGCGATCTATCGCGACGGCTCCAAGAAGTTGCAGCCCGTCTCGACCAAGAAACACAAGGATGCCAAAGCCAAGGCCGCTGAGGCGGCGACTCCGGCCCGGCCGTTCAGGCGTCGGCTGCCGGATACGCGACATAGTCTGACGCACAAATTCTCAGTTGCGGGGCACGAAGGTTACCTGACGGTGGGGCTATACGAGGACGGTCAGCCTGGTGAGTTGTTTATCACTATGGCCAAGGAGGGCAGCACCGTCGGGGGCCTTATGGATGTTATCGGAACCTGCACCTCAATGGCGCTGCAGTACGGCGTGCCACTGATCACACTCGTGGACAAGTTCCGCCACGCCCGGTTCGAACCTTCCGGCATGACCTCCAGCAGGGATATACCGTTCGCCAAGAGCCTTATCGACTATATCTTCTGCTGGCTGGGTTGTCAGTTCATACCGGGCTACGCCGACAAGAACCTGCCCAACAGGGCTGCAGTCGCCGACACCACCGAAACCAAGACCGCAACAACCGCCAAGCAATTAGTCGAGAAGACCAAAGACCTTGCCCAGAAGATCGCCGAGGCCAAGGCCCAGACAGAGGTCAAGGACAAGACGGATGCACCTGAGCTGTCGGCCTTGCCTATGCTGAAACGCGCAACCGAGCAGCCGTCGGTGATCCCGCTGGAGAGACTCACCGAACCGGCGAATCGAATCGAGGCCCTTGTAGGCTCGGCGATTGCCGAGACCCAAGGGCCGCTGCAATCCGAAATGGAAATACTCCAGCAGTTCAACGCTCAGTTTGCCCATTTTGGCGAGGATGCCCCTGCCTGTGATATTTGCGGCTCCATCACCGTCCGTAATGGAACCTGCTACAAGTGCTTCAACTGCGGCAACTCCATGGGCTGCTCATAGCGACTGATTATCGATAATTGATAATCTGAACCCAGACGTTGTACTGCAAAATCGAGGGAGCATCCACAAACTCCGGCTGCCTTGGGTCGTGAGTGGTGGGCGGCTAATCGTTTGCAGGCAGCTTGGTCCGCCACTGTTCGGCTTTCTCCGGCTTGTCCCAAGCGTCGTACAGTTCGATCAGTTTGTCCGACGACTCCAACGTGTGCGGATGTTCGTCGCCGAGCTTGAGGCGCCTGCCCTCCAATGCTTCGATGAGAAGCGGCTCTGCATTGTAGGTCGTCAGGAAGAATGAGACAAGAAGGTCTCTGAATTAGGAGACGATTTCGACTCCTGGTGCGATTGTACTATTGTATTCTTTCCTTTGAAGAA
>CP070675.1:636085-646510 GCA_020352215.1 Phycisphaerales bacterium | reverse complement strand
GATCGAGTGCTTCATCACCGATGTTCTTGAGCTCTATGAATTCAAAGTCGTCGTTGTCGGTCGGATCGCCGGCCGGCGGATTTGCGGGATTGTACATCACTTCTGTGATGCGGAGGTTCTCGAGAATGCCCGCCGAGAGTGGCCCGCCCGCCACAAACTGTACCGGGTTGGACCAGTGACTCCATCGACCTGTGTTGTCCTTCATCCGGCAGCGAACCCGGTAGCTGTGTCCCACTTCGACCGCGGCTGCGGGAATGACGATAATATCGTTGAAGTCCGTAAACTCCGGACTCTCCCAGATTGCCTCTATCTCGTACTTTCTGGCTTCGCCCGGATCATAGGTCGGATTCGTCTCGTCGGTCACCTCTGCAACGCGCCATTTCATCGCGGCAAACGTGCTGCTGCCCTGTCGGTCATAGAACGGATATGTCCGGAATATCAAGGCGTTCACAGGGTACCCAGAAGGGCCGATCGGTATGGCAAAAGGCTTGTTTGGGGCATCCGGATCCTCGGAGTAAGTGTCGAACGCCCGGTAGGGTGAAACAACGTAGTCCCTCATAATCTTGACCATACCAGGAAAATCCTTGGTGGTGGCCTTCTGATAGAAGCGTCCTGCTCCAGCCTTGGAGGGGTTGACGTAGCCGGAGGTCATGATGGGATTGTAATCCCACATTGCTCGATCTGCGTCGACCATGGATGGCCCGCCCTGGGGATCGTCGATGATCGATGCGAGCTCATCGAACAGGGCATTCATCTGTTCCGGGTTGTAGAGCAGGTCGTGAAACTCGCGCAGGCGATTCTGATATTCCACAAGGAGCATGGGATTGGAGAAGATGTCACCTTGACTCTTGAAGACGTCTTCCCCGTTGCCGTACATATTGTTGGCCCAGGTCAGGTCTAAGTCCCAGGGCAGCATGGACCAGATGTTAGTCTCAGGATTCAGGTAGAAGAACCAGTTCTTCCCATAGCCGATATCTCCGTGGTGGATGCCTTCAACTACCGCCCGGTAGGAATAGTATCGTTCGAGATCGGCATTTTGCCGCCACCAAAACTCTGTTGGGTTGGGGTCATAGTAGTAGCCTGACTTGAAGGTATTCAAGTCGGACTTATCGGTGACCGCGGTCGGGCCCTGGTTATTCAAGTCTCCATCATGACCTTCCATCTTGTAGAGGTTGCCGTCCGGCAAATCATGCTCATCGAGGAACCTGCCGTCCATCTGCTCGATGGCCATGTAGAGGCCCCAGAAATCGCCATCGTATTGGGTCGGGCCGAATTCGGCAGCTTCGTCGATTACGCGAAAGTGCAGCCAGTGTGTTTTAGGCGCCTCGACGCCCATTAAGTTGAAGAGCTTGAAAGATGCCGCTTCGAACATTCCGTGCTCGCCGCGATGCTGATAGTCACCCTGCTGGATGCAGGCGGAGAAGTTGATCTTATCCCATTTGGTCTTGTACTTCTTGCCGAAGTCGTCGCGGGCCTGGAAGCTATGACCTCTGTTGAAGTCGAACTTCCACATGTTCTTGCCCATGGCGTATCTCCACACCCCACCACGAGTCCGGTAGCGGATATGATCGTACACCTCTTCGTCGTATACAATTGTGCCGTTCCATTTGTACAGGTCGCCTCCGTACCTGTCGATCCACTGGCAGTGTTCGACCGAGTCCTTCTTGCTTATGAGGTGATAGACCGGAATACTGCATAACACGTCGGGGCCATACTCAATTGTCGTGCGGACGCGCGTGCCAGGCTGAACCGCGCCGTGCCATGGCGGCACGCCGTCATAGACGAAGTATGCGAAATTAGGCTGAGGGTCGTACGGGTAAGGGCCTGTGATCGCCAGGCCGGTGTTGTCTGTCGCGGTAATACGATATCGAACCAGCAGCCGGTGACTATGGAGGGCAGCAGGCGCTATCGCGGTATAGATATTGTCGTGAGCTTTCTCGTCGCCTCCGGTACCATCATCGGTCATGGTGAGCTGGAGCCAACTCGTCTGGTATTGGGGATCGTCCAGCTCAATGTAGCCGCCCGGATAGACGAGCTGATAGGAAAGCACGACAGACTGGACACCATCCGAATCAGTGACCTTGACGGTGACCGTCACATCTTCGGCGCTCTTTGGTTGTTTGGGGCGGTGTTTGACTTGCCGCATGTGCGGAGGAGTATCCGTGGCATAGGCAGTGTTTTGCCGACCGGGCGTGGGACCTGCCGAAGATGAAGCCTGGGTCTCCTTCAAGCGAACGTCAAGAAAGCAGTCCGAAGAACCGCTGATCGATGCATTGTGCAGCTGAATCGCCACGACATTGGTTCCCGCGACAAGGTACGTCGAAGGCGGCGGCAAGTTGAACTTATTCCAGTCGTGGTCTTCGAGGGCGCTGCTTGCAGTCCCATTGTAAGGCATTTCGTCCGCCGAGAGATTGGCCCGCGCGACGTGGATCCCATTGATCCAGGCGTTGAATCCGTCGTCGTAGATGGCCTCAAGACTGAGATTGCCAACGGCCGACGGGTCCGTCACCTCAAAGGTTTTGCGGAGAAAGACTGATGTGTAACCGCCTCTCATGTCCGATAGCTCGGTCACAATGAAGTTCTCGCCATAACCGATATAGAGTCTACCGACCGGCCAGGAGGAATCATCGAAATTGATCCGACGCCAGGCATTACGCGGCGACGAGGCCTCAGATGTGCCCTTTAGATATCTCCAGGTGGCACCGGGCTGGATCAATGTGGTGGGCGGGACGACAGATTCCGGCTCGCTCGGACGCCAACTACCACCCAAATCGTTATCCAGGAGCGGATTGATCAACTCAATAGAGTAACCTGGCGGCTCGCCGACTGTCGGCCAGGGGAAGCCCAGCTTGTAGTCAACCTCGTCAACTTTCCCGTCCGTGGAGTCACGCAGGACGATCCTCTCTCCATCATTGCTCAACTTGCCCTGCCACGGTCCAAACACCAGGTTGCCCGGGACACCAAACTTTGATTGAACCTGGGCCGGATTCTGAGCCACAACCACGTAACCGCCGGCCGGGATTGTCGAGCCGGCTGGAAAGGCGTAGGAGATGCCGTTGCTGAAATACCATCCGGCCAAACTGATGTCTATTTGTCCGGCATTGTACAATTCCACATACTCGACGAGTTGGGTTTTAACGTCCGGGTCATAGTGAATTTCATTGATGATGACGGGATGGCCAATCTCATGCCAGCCGGCCGCCAACAGCCCGAAGTCCACACTGTCGACTTCGCCATCACCGTTTAGGTTGGCCGATCCGTCAGCCGAGCCTAGCCATTGGTCCCCCAAGATACGCAGGTCAGTGAAGCCAACTCGGCAGTCCCCATCCAAATCCCCGACAGGACAGGTGGCAGATCCGGAGCCAGCCAAAGAGGTGACGAAAACCAAGGCCAGAAGTGCGGTTCTTACAGACTTAAGTATATGCGGCACTTTTTCTCTCACCCATTTCTCAGGCTATCGGGTTTGATTCCATCATCACAGCTTATCGGCCCCTTTGAGGACGTGACCGAATGACACATACTGCCCATTTTAACACATGCAAAACAGGCAAGTCAAGGCCTGTCGATTCTGACAGTTGTTCGGACCGGCCAGCGAGAAGGATCTGAAGGCACCATTGCCTAATCGCAGAACGCGGCGATGGCTGCCCGCGCCGAAATGCGTCGGGCTAATTCGCCTCTGAGTACGCAGAACGTCCAAAAAAGTGGGCGCGTGAAAGAAGTTGTCCACTTTCGCACCATTTGAACACTCCCGCAGCAGGAGTTCCACGTCTGCTGTTGGAAAAAAACAGGCATTTGAGAGGTGTCCCCTACCGCTGCAATTGCCGGTCAAAAAGCCGCCTAATTTTGGAGAAATTTTGAATAGGGTCGCGTTTATGATCGATAAAGACATTACAAGAGAAGGTCTCTTATGGGCCGAATATGGAGATGCCACGATGCGAATAAGGTACGTTGTTTCCACAATGGTATTCTGGTGGCGCGAGCATCCTCTTTCTTTTGAACAGGAATGTCAATTCCTGAAGTCTTTGGGATTAGGTGTTGAGCTGTGGCCCACCATAAGGGGCCAAAATGATTGTCGGTACGAGAAGCGTAATTGGGCCAGGCTCACAGCCGCTACTCAGGACATGTTGGTCTCCATGCGATCTCGCAACGATCAACCTACCTTGGACCAGTGGGCCGAGCAAATAGAGTGCGCTAAGCTGCTCAACGCTCATATTGTGGCTGATTTGCAGGCACTGCGTATAACGCAGGGATCCGAACTCTGCGACCTGAGCTACGCCGCCGAAGTGGCCGAGCTGGCAACAAGCAATGGAGTGAAGCTGTGCCTCGAAACGGGACCACTAGAGAGCCTCAGGATAGCGGGTGACAAAGTTGATTCCATATGGTATTGCCTTGACGTCGGCCACGCCAATCTCGACCCAAAGTTCACTTTCAAGGAGTATGTTGACAGCCTTGCTCCGAGAGCAGTTCATTTACACTTGACTGACAACTACGGCCAAATGGATGACCACGAACCGCCTGGCCTGCAAGGCGGGATACCCCGTGAGAATTGGGACTACCTGTTGAACGCCCTAAGCAAATACGACAACGATGTGGTCGGCTCTTTCGAGATGTGCCCTTGCATGCCCGGGGTGATGATACGCCAGGCGTGTGAGTTCTTGTTTGACGTATTGAAATGGCCCAATCAGCCCCAGAAACAGCTGGATTACGCAAACCTCACTTATTATCCAACATAGCCCACCCTGCATTTGCAGCCGAGCTGCCTCCTCGTAAATGAGGTAGATAAGCATAAAGAAGGGCCAAGGAAGAATATCCTTGGCCCTTCGTAATTTTATCAGTCTACCATCACTTCGTGTGTGATATAATGGTAGGTGCAGGCGCGGGTATCGCTGCTGCGTGTACGTGCAGGAGCGTAGAGAAGATGTTAGCCTGACATGAACCGGGTAGCCTGTCTTGTTATGCAGGCTATTTCTTCGGAGGTATGTGTGATGAGAATTGTATTTGTATCTGCGGCGTTGATGGCCTTCCTTGTGGGTGGGTGCGGCACTGGCCGAAGCTCTAAGGCCGATTTCGACTTCTCGACTATCGACAAAATCGCTGTGGTCGATGTCGCTGGTGTGGTGGGAAGCGAGTTGATCGAGGACCGCATTTCGGAGTTGTTCACAATGGAGCTGTCGGAGCGAGGTTACGTCCCTGTAGAACAGGCCGAGATGAAAGATACGCTCAAAGCTGAGGCGACAGACCCCGATACGGCCGCTGTCGAAGCAGGCAAAATCCTTGAGGTGCCGGTGGTTCTGGTTGTGGATGTGCCCACCTTCGGGGAAGAGATGAGCGTGACGGCCAAGATGATCGACGTTAACGACGGCCACGTCTTGTGGACGGGCAGCGGCTCCGGCAAGACCGGGCGAAGCCTCTCCGATATCGTAGGTGGCCGTTTTGGCGGTGGGTTCCTCGAAATCGGCCCAGAAAGCGAGACGACCGGGCCGACGAGCAGCGATGTGTTGGCGAGTATGCCGGGTTACACTTTGGCCCCCAAGGAAGCAAAGAACGTGCAGAAGATAATCAAGAAGGCATGCAAGAGCTTGCCGCACAACTCGGCCCCCAAAAAAGCACGGCGGCGCAAACTCTGGTTTTTGCCCCTGCCGGGCCTGTAGGAACCGGAGCGCCCTCCGTCAGGCAATAACGGCGCAGAGGAACGCTCCCTATCTGTGCCTCGAATCTGTATCGTGGTTGATCCATCCCCTGCGCCCAAAACCATCTGCTGCCAAGGCACCTTCTCTTGGTCATCAGGTGCCGTGTTTTGAGCCGTTGGCCCGCACCGACAAGGACTCACTTAGTCCGCGACGCTACGGTTTCCATACAGTTGTCTGCCTGCTCTATGCGTTCGATGTGCGAGCAAGACGCCACCGGGAGTGAAAAACGTTGACAGCCAAAGGCGAATCAATTAGACATTGGGCGGCGTTGGATTATGGCCAGAGATAACGCTGAGAACCATGTTTGGGGCCCGGATTCATGGATTTCTTGTGGGTTCAGCGGCGGGATCAGTGAAAAACAGAGGGCGTACTATGGACAAGAGGTTTTCTAAGCGCGTTTTCTATCTATTGTTGGCGCTGATCAGTCTCATTGCAGGATGCAACGCACCGAAGAACCAGCTTGCGAGATTCAATAACTCTTTTAGGGCGGACTATACGGGGGCCTTCAGTTTTGAGCAATCTACACAATATGCTGAGTCAAAGATCAGCAACTCCAAAAAGCCCAAAGGCGAGGATCTGCTGTGGTCTATGCAGCTCGGTTGCCTCGAGAGGATAAAGCAGAACCACCAGCAGAGTAGCGATTACTTTGACAAATCAGAGGAGATGCTGAACTTCTTCGATTACCGAAGCGCGGCTGCTGATTCTGTCGCTGCAACCGCTGTCAGTGAGAATGTCGTCCCTTACGTGGGTGAAGAATACGATGGGATAATGGTCAACACGTACAAAGCCCTGAACTTCATGACACTTGGCCAGGATGACTTGGCGCGAGTTGAGTTCAACCGGGCTCTCGACAGGCAAAGACGGGCAAAGGAGAAATTTGCCCAGGAAATAGCGAAGCTCAAGGATGAATTAGAGCAGGCCGAGAAGGATCAGAAAAAGGGCAAATCCAACGTCAAGAAAAGCGTAGAGAATCCTGAGGTTGAGGAGTTGATATCAAACAGGTACCCCAGTTTGTATGAGTTTGAGGCCTACCCCGACTTCGTCAATCCGTTCACCACCTATATTGCTGGAGTATATTTTAACCTCGTCGGTGACCACTCCAAAGCCGCCACTTTGCTCAAAGAATCATACGGAATGGTCAGCGGCAATGATTACGTAGCTCAAGATATGGTCGTCACCGAGCGGATTCTCGACGGCCAGGAACAACTGAGAGACACCGTATGGGTAATATTTGAAAACGGAATGGGGCCTGTTAAGGAAGAGTTCAGAATAGACATACCCCTGTTTCTTGTGACCGATAAGGTCAAGTATGTCGGCATTGCCCTGCCAAAACTAGAATTCAGACAGCAGGCCTATCCATATTTGTCGGTCACAGCAGCGGGCACAAATTATGGGACACAGCTTATTGCGGACATGGACCGGGTGGTCCAAACGGAGTTCAAGAAAGACTTTCGAGGCATTCTGACCAGAGCCATCATATCTGCCACCGCCAAAGCAATAGCCCAGTATGCCTTGGAGGAAAAAGGCAGCTCATTTGCCTCTTTGGCCGTTGCCCTCTATTCAGCAGCCACAACCGTCGCCGATGTCCGAATTTGGACCACTCTGCCAAAGGATTTTCAAGTGGCTAGACTACCCATACCGGCCGATAGGATACTGACGGTAGAACCACCTAACGCGGCGCCCTTCCAGGTGGAAATTCCCGCTTGCAGAAACGCCGTGGTCTATATTAGAATACCGTTTAAGCAGGCAAGAGCAGTTTACGACCTGATTACATATTAAATCACTGCGGTGAATGTTGACGGAGAAATGCCATGAAACGGTTAGGACCAATACTGATTGCGTTAGTAGTCGTCGCCTGCGGTTGTTACAAACAGCAGGACTCACGAATCCACTTGAGAGAGGGAATTAGAAGTGACACACTCGATGGTAATATTGTCACCAGACCGGTCGGACGCGCTTTCAGCGACTTGATCGGCGAAGGCCTTGAAATCACCCACGCTATTACCAGTAGAAACGATGCAGGCCTGCTCGAGCTTCAGGTCCAGGGATACAATAGGTCGCACAGAACTAAACGCTTTAGATACAGAGTCGAATGGCTCGATGAAAGCGGGCTCCTTGTTACTACAAAAACAAGTGTTTGGCTGCGGATGTCGGCGATGGGGAAATCACCCTTTATTTTCAAGGTCGTCGCGCCAAGGCCGGAGGCCGTAGATTTCAGACTGGACACGAGAAAGTGGGAGTAAATCATGAAGACGAGAATACTACATCTTATGGCGGCAGCCGGAATGCTGATCGCAGGTTGTGGGTCGCAAACGGCCAATATCGACGTTATGCACGATGAGGGAAAGGCTGTGATGGCTCTGGACTACAGGGACTTCGATCAGGCCGCCAGTGAGCTGGTCCAGTCTCTGCTCGGTTCGGGTGCCCTCAAGAAGCAAGGCGGCGGCAGATATGTAGTGGCCACCGGCCGAGTCATAAACGATACCATGCAGAGAATCGACACCGATCAGCTGATGGCGAAAATCGAAATTGAGATGCTGAACAGCGGACAAGCGGTTATGACTTCCGCGATCGGCAGTGGCAGCGACAAGCTGATCCAAGAGACGAGGGAACTGCGAGATGCCGAGGAATTTGATCCGGGCACTGTTCCGGAAAGGCGGACCCTCATTGCGCCGGAACTGACGGTTTCCGGCAAGATTTTTCAGAGGAATATCCGCTATAGCCGAGGCAAGCAGCAGGTCGAGTACTACTTCCAACTGAAGCTCAGCGACGTAAAAAGCGGTCTCAGATTCTGGCAGGACGAAGTCATTGTCGGAAAAAGAGGCAGCAACAGGTCTGTTGCCTGGTGAGAAAAGTCCAATAGTGGGTTCTTTCCAAAGGGTGGCAAGATGAAAAGAACAGTGGGCATATTCGGAGTCTGGTTGCTGGCTACCGCAGTTGCAGTTGCTGCCGATCCGCCGGCCGCTGGGCAGAATCCCGCCAGTAGCGCCGGTACTGGGCGCAGCGCACCCAAAAGCCTCTTGAAGACCGGCACAACCAATGTCGTCAACCGGGAAGTCGTCGGTCGGGGCCATGACCGGGATGAGGCTATAAAGAACGCCCTTTACAGGGCGGTCGAGCAAGCCAGGGGTGTCAAGGTCGATTCGGGCACATTCGAATTCGGCTTCCGCGGAGCCGGCGCAGGGATAGGCGCCGAAGATCCCGGTGGCAGGAGAATTGAGTTCGATTCTGTGGATGTTGCCACGAGAGGCACTGCATACACGACTGAAATCGGCGGCCTCATAAAGAACTACGACGTTCTCGAGGAAAAGCAAATCGACGAGCAGACTTACGAGGTCAAGCTGCGAGTCGCTGTGTACGATTACGCTGCACGCGGTCAGACCGCGAGAGTCAAGGTCGCCTTGATGCCAGTGAAGACGCCGGAGCAAAGCTACCGCTTTCTGAACCTGACCATATCCGGTGACACGCTTTCCGGACTCTTCTCTCGGCGACTCGCTGTAGGGCTGACCCAGACCAACAAGTTCGCCGTGCTGGATCGAGAAAGCCTCAGCGACTTCGCCAAGGAAAGGAATATGCTCCTGTCCCTCGACGCACCTCTCGGGGAACAGGCGAAGGTCGCCGAGACCCTCGGCGCCGATTATCTGCTCGTCGGGACCATATCTCAGGCGAAGATTGACAGAATCGACAAGTACCTGAAGGTAGCCGATTACACCGCGGTCGAATTCAAAGCAAGGTTCAAGCTCGATTACCGGCTTGTTGACAGCTCGACAAAGCAGGTTGTCTTGGCCTCAACTACCCAGAAGTACCTTGAGGACGAAAAGGTGAGAGAGCTTGCCGACGAGCTAAGTCCTGCCGAATGGGACCCGGCGCAGGTGCGCGACGCCTTCATCTCGCTCGTAGTCAACGACGTCATTGCAGCGATCATCGACCGTGTCTATCCCATCACTATCGCCGGGGTACAACAGGGCGGCCAGGTAGTCCTAAATCAGGGCGGCAACAGAATCGCAAAAGGTATGATGCTCGACGTCTTCACTAAGGGGGCGGAAGTCTTTGACGTTGACACCAAGGAGTCACTTGGGGCGGTCGAAAATCGTGTTGCTACCATCGAGGTTCAAATGGTGACGCACACCATGTCGTTTGCCACTGTCGTTGCAGGGGATTCCTCAAAAGTCTCCCAAGGTCTTGTTTGTCGGATCAAAAAGCAAAAGGGACGCGGTCCTGTCGGAACGAGGCCGGATGTTATCAGGACCGATAGAGGGGGAGTCAAGCTGCCGTTCGACAGGTAGTGGCTGTTCGCGGTAGTGTGATTGCTACAGCACCATGTGTGAATAAATGAAGGCTGAGGGCAACAGACCCTCAGCCTTTTCTGCGTCTGTCACGCTGCCGCTTTCTGTGTCTTACCCTTGCGCACGAAGTGGACGACGAGGATAAGCCCCACGAAAGCACCGATTACGACGATGCTCCACACCACTCCTATCCTCCACCATAGGCTCCATATACTGACGACGGTAGCTACGGCGGTGGCAATTATCATCAGAACGTTCCAGAGGACACGCTTGCCCCCTTGCGGCATATTGTCACCCAACATGACCTTCTGATTCATCAGCAGCAAGAAGGCAATATATGCGATGGGTAGAAGAATAATGCAGAAGACCGAAGTTGGCATGGCAAGCCACGGCGCCGGCATGTCCCAGAAAATGGCCGCCAGAGCACCGACCGAAACCATCAGAGAGCC
>CP070675.1:625395-635985 GCA_020352215.1 Phycisphaerales bacterium | reverse complement strand
CGGAAATTCCGATTTATCTCGAAGACCCGTTCCATTCCACCGACGAGTAGCTTTTTCAGAAAGAGCTCCGGAGAAATCCGCAAAAACAAATCCAGATCCAGACTGTTGTGATGGGTCATGAAAGGCTTTGCCGCGGCCCCCCCCGCAATAGCCTGCATCATAGGGGTCTCAACCTCTAAGAAGCCCTCCGACTTGAGGTGTTCGCGAATAGTCGCAATGATGGCACTTCGCTTCTTAAACCGCTCCATTACCTCCGGATTGGCCCACAAGTCTACGTACCTTTGTCTATAACGTTGGTCAACGTCGGCCAGGCCATGAAACTTCTCGGGCGGTTGAAGCAAACACTTGCTCAGAAATGACAACGTGTCAGCCCATATCGTGATCTCACCCGTTTTCGTTCTGCCCAGTTTTCCGCTTGCGCCGATTATGTCACCAAGCTCAAGCAGCTTGGCGAGCCGCCACCGCTCGCTAAGCAGATTCTTACTCAAGCCAACTTGGATCGTGCCGCTCGAATCCCGAAGAGTAAGGAAGATCAGCTTGCCGATGTCCCTCGACAGCACAATTCTTCCGGCACATGAGGCTTGCTGAGTATCGTCGTCGTCCTTGAACCTGTTCTTCACCTGTTGGGCCGGTTCAACACCCTCGTACCTGCCCCCATAGGGATCAATACCGAGTTCGCCAATAAGTGACAGTCTCTCCCGCCTCTGCCGTTCAAACTTGTCTATCTGCTCTGCGTTGGTCAAATCGATGCACCCTTCGACGTCAATTCAGCTTCGCCTGCGCCAGCACGTCCGCCTGGATCAGTCTGCTCCTTACAACCAGAACGGCTACCGCTAATTGCGGGTCGGCTGCAAGCGTCTCTTCGATGGTATGCTTCTTCAGCGTTTCGTCACCCTCATGACGGTCCGCCTGAACCAACACGTCATTCCTTCTCTGAACCTCGATCATTTTCCGTACTTCATCACTTCTTAGCTTGATTTCGATGTCCGGCCCGACCCCCCAATCCTTCTTACCTTGTTTCTCCGCGGCCTCCCGGCTCTTGACTCTCTGGCCGGACGGCAAGTGATAGTGGGCCATCGTATACTTAAGCTGGGCACCTCCACCCGGATAATGGGTTATCCCCTGCACGAGGCCTTTGCCGTGCGTCCTCTCTCCCACCAAGACCGCCCGATTGTATTTCTCGTCCCCCAAGGCCCCCGCCACTATCTCCGAGGCACTGGCCGATGCGGAGTTAACCAGGACTACAAGCGGATAATCCGGATGCGTTCCCTTCTCATGTGCCCCTTCGTAGCTCGGCACCCTGCCAAACCCGGGCTGTCTTCTCACTATCAGGCCTCGCTTGATGAACTTGTCGGCGACCCCAACCGCACTGTCGAAGAAACCGCCCGTATTGAACCGCAGATCCAGGATCAACCCTTTCAATCCCTCGGACTCAAGCCGATTCAATGCACTCTCAAAATCTGAGGCCGTATCGGCGGAGAAGCTCGTGATGCGGATGTAGCCAATCCCGTACTGTGCGTCAAGCATGTATAGCCAGCTGCCGGCTTCCGTCCGCTGCCACCCGCGGATCGTTGGAACAATTATTCTGGCTCGGGTAATTGTAATTTCTCTGGTCTTCTCTTCGCCGGTCCGCCTGATCGTCAATGTCACCTTCGTACCTTTGGGGCCGGTGATCTTGTGAACCGCGCACATAAGCGTCATGTCCTTAGTTTCGAGCCCGTCTACCGCTTCTATCACGTCCCCTGCGTCAAGACCCGCCTCGTACGCGGGCGTATCAGGTAATAGACTCCTTATCGTCAACAGCCCCTTCGGTTTCGAAATCTCCACTCCGATTCCCGTGAACTCGTTGGTCATCATCTTCTCGAAATCCTGCACCTGTCTGGGCCAAACCATGACCGTATAGGGATCGAGCGCAGAAAATGCCGCCTCTGCAAACTGCGCAATCAGGACTTGTTCTGGCAATTCCACAGTTGTGCCGTTCAACACCAAAATCTTCTGGAAAAGCCTCATGAAGTCATCCTTGTCAAATCCTGCCCGGGACTGCTCAACTTCGTCCATAAGCCCTGCCAGAGACGCCAACCACGCAGACAGCTCATCTTTCTCAGGCGGCCGAAAGGAGGCATCGGAGCCCTCTGCAATTTCGGAGAACGACACATCCATGACCTCAGCAAGCAACTGACAGCGTCTGAGAGCTTTGATCGCCATCTGAGCATAATCCATCTCACTTACGTAATGCCAATTCAGCGCTTCGACAGCACGAGTAAACATCCTCTTCTTCACCCCCTTGTAGCGCTCCTCGCGTGTCTCACAGGGGCTGTCCTGGAAGGAAGCCACAATGCTGGCTTTATCCAATAGCTCGTCCGAGTAGTCTGAATACGCCTTGTTGTTGGGGTCAATCATCTGCAACCAATAGTAGCAATGTGCGTAGGCGTCTACCCATTCGCCTTTCAACTCAAACTCCGCAGCCTCCTCCGCCGCCCTTTGAAAGACTTGGGTGACAAACGGACTGGAGAGAAGCTCGCTCCTTCCAGCAGCATCTGCGAACTCGGTTGCTCCGGCGATTACCGAAAGTGCCGCGGTGACGTTGTTCACGTCGTTCATGTCGGTCAGGTCAGCCACGTCGTTCACGTCGGCTGCGTCGTTTGCATCGGCCGGGGTTGGCCTGACCTGGAATTTCTTCAGTTCAGCCAACTGCTCGGCATATGCTGTTTCTTGAGCGACTCTCCGGTGTTGGTCTATCTGCTCGTACTCCTGGATAATCTTGGCCAACTCACCGAGCTGAGCCTCTGGCTGCCCAGCGGACTGTTGTATCAACCGATCCGCCGCCTCGAATTCGCCGTTGGCGATAAGCTCGCCAGCCACCTCAACAGCACTGGGCTTGACCAGCAAAGATTCACCGACCCCGGATTCGCCTTGTTTCACATCCGGAGCTACCAGCCGAGCTCCGAGGGCAAGAACACCAAACGAAAAAACGACTGTCACCAACAGAATCTGATGCCTTCTTTTTCTTGTGTGATCAAACATATTCATAGACTTCTCTGCAAACAAACAACAGCCCCTTGACAGTGAATACTACCGAACTTCAAATAACGGACCGACTCGAAGGCACAAGCCAGAACCAACAGCCCAAAGCCAAGAACTTGCCAATCTCGCCTCAAGGCCCTTGCGTTTCGCACCCAGCCGGTGTTGACTCTGCCCTCGCGTGAAGCGCCGCTCACGGGCTTACCACCTTGGCTATAGACATTCAGCAGCTTTTCCGGCACAACCCAGAACGTGCAGCTTATGCCTGACCATTTCTCTGATGGCATCCCTGCCCGGCCCAAGATACTTGCGGGGGTCAAATTCGCCCGGCTTCTCGGCAAAGACTTGCCTTATCTTGGCCGTGAGGGCCATCCTCAGGTCGGTATCGATGTTGACCTTGCAGACGCCCATCTTCGCCGCCTTGCTGACCGCCTCCTCGGGCACGCCCATCGCGTCGGGCATATCGCCTCCGTACTTGTTGATGAGGTCTTTGAACTCTTTGAGTACGCTGCTCGATCCGTGCATCACCAACGGAAAACCGGGCAGCTTCTTCTGTATTTCTTCAATCACGTCGAACGCTAACTTCGGCTCCTTCTTGAACTTATAGGCGCCGTGGCTCGTGCCTATAGCCACCGCCAGGGAATCCACCCCTGTCTTGGAGACGAACTCCTCGACCTGGTTCGGGTCGGCCAAATGTTTGCTGATATCATCATCCTCCACACCGACGACGTCCTCCTCAATACCACCCAGCTGACCAAGCTCTGCCTCGACTACGACACCTTTGCTATGGGCATAATCGACCACTTGCTTGGTAGCCTTTATGTTCTCTTCAAAAGGCTTGGACGAGGCGTCGATCATGACCGAGGTGAAGCCGTCTTCCACGAATTGCTTGCACGTCTCGAAAGTATCGCCGTGGTCAAGGTTTATCGCAATTGGAATGTCCGGATTCTCCTCCACCACAACGTTGATAATCGCCTTCAAGTAGCTTATCTTGGCGTACTCGCGGGCTCCCCTTGAGACTTGCAGGATAAGAGGGGCCTTCTCCTGGGCTATCGCCTCGGCGATGCCCTGGGTAATCTCCATGTTGTTCACGTTGAACGCCCCGACCGCATAGCCGTTCTTATAGGCCATTTCGAACATCTTCTTGGTGGTAACCAATGCCATAACGTTCTCCTTCTGAATCGAAACCCCGAGCCTAGATCCCGGTATCACAGCCTGATATCCAAGGCCTCACGACCAAGAACTTAAGGTCAAACGCAAGAAATCGCAAACAATATTCCAAATTTCGGACCCCAATTGCCCCGTGCAGCCCTGCCAGGCCACTTAAATGGGGTCCTGACGCCGGATGCTTCTCACACTTGCGATCTCTCAATAGACCGCCGAACCGCCCAGCCCCATATACCTTCCGAGCCCAAGGCCTAGCTCGGGTATGCCTTCGGGCCATAGGCTGAACACTACCGAACGATCGTCCAGAGACTCATCTGAACTGAACGCAATCGCAAAATACATCCTATGATACCTTCTTACTATCGCTATATCACTCCGTATGTTCGATCCATACCCGAAATCATATTGCTGTGAGAAGACCAGTGTGTACCGCGGATCAAGCACATAGGTGGCCGCCAAAGTGAACGCATGCGACCCCCTCTCCCCTAAACCATTGTCCAGACGGGGTAAATACCTACTGCCCACATAATAGCTCAAATTGGGCCAACACAGGCGTGCAACACCAATGTTGAACTGCTGCACCTGCCAGCTCTGCATGTCGAGATTCATATCGCTCAGGATCGAAGTTGTATCGCTTACGCGCCAGACAAAATCGGCACCGAAGTAGTCGCGTACGGGGCCGAACACATTGCTGCTGCGTCTGTCCTGAGGGGGCACCCTCCGGCTGTACGTGTTGGTCAGCGGGATGAATGGGCTGTTCCAGATGAAGCGATCCGGCCCAGCCATCGTGCTTCCCTGATTACTCACCAACGTAACGCCCAAGTCCAGCCACATCCAGTCGACCGTTCGTTGTTCGCCTTGCCCAGCGGGGCCTCTCTTCGTCTGCAGCCGCTGGGTAACGCCCACGTTCAGCACGTCACGCTGTTCGGCAACGAAGTCGCTCGGTCTGTAGCCGACAGCCGTGAAGTGCGGCCTTATTATGTGACGTATCTGGTTCAAGTCCCAGAGTCGCGAGCTCACATTTGGATAGACCTTCCAATACGGCTGCGACGAGGCGCGCACACCGGCCTCGCCAAGCCAAATATCCTTTTCAGCCCCTATCGGCATACCATCAATACCGGTGTAGAACCCGCTGCCGTCGTCGTACGCTACCGTCCCCGCTACAAAAGGCACCACCTTCGACCTGCCTATCGCCAAAGGCAGATCGACTTCATTTCGCGTCGACATGAACAAAGACAACTCTTCAGACACCGGCGCCGTACTGCCCGGTGCCAACTGCTGACGAAACTGGCTAACCTGACTGTCGCTGTAGAACGTCGCTCGATCATTGAAGAACGACTGACCCGTCCAGTGGAATGCAGCGCTGGGCAGTTGCTCCAGCTCATCGACATCGTTTATCCGAACCTTGCCCAGGAGTGAAAGACCCTGGTTACCTTCAATCCGCTTGAGGTGAACAAGCGTCTCCTGGTCTTTGCCCGTGTAAAACTCATTTCGATAGTACTGTTCGAGAAAATTCCGGTCAGACAGGTAGCTTACTTCGGTGGTGAGTTGCCAACTGTCAGGCAAAAAATGCCTGTGCTGGACCTCGAACCGGCCGCGTACCTCGTTGGGCGGCTCGAGATCTCTTCGGCTCGCATTTCTACCAAGTCGGTCCAAGCCCGAGTCGTGAACCACATATCCCAAAATGTTGCCGAAGTAGTTTTCCTCGGCGTAGTCGATCTTCACTCCGCCGCCGAGTCCACGCTTGCTATAGTAGTCAAGGGCAAGAGTGCTGTCGGTCCCTTCCGGCTCTTGCAATCCCAGAAGCCGAGCAAAGTGCCAACGCGTTTCTACAGAGGTGCCCCAAATACTGTCATGACCGGCACTCACACTCTTGATTGGAATATCAGGTCTCTCCAGATCCGCGCGCACATACGGCCAGCGGAACAATGTCGTGTCGTACATTTTTAGGCGCACGTCGCGCATCTTCGCCTCATAGCTACTATCCGGGACTTTGCCGCCCTCCTCATCAACGGTCGTCGTATCGGTGATAAGCACGTTCCGAGCATTGATGGAAATCTGGGGCACATAGAATTCGCTGGTTGTCACTGTGGCGTTGTCAGCCTGAAATTGACTCTCGGCCAGTTGTCGGAACTTCGCGGCCCTAACGTAGATCGGAATCCCGCGAGACGCATCGAAATTCCTCATCGTCGCATCTATCGCGATCGCTTTCCTTCTACGGAAATCATAATATACTTCGTCGGCCCTTATGGTCCGCTGGCCTTCTGTCATGACCACATCGCCGCATACGTAGATCGCGCCTATCGCTCCGCCGCCCGCGATATCGCCGTGTGCACTGAGCAAGTCACCCTGCGCATCCTTATCGCTCCCCTCGTCGGAGGCGGCGGTCGAGAGAAAGATGACCGCGTTATCGGCCAGCATCTCCAACAGCAACAGCCGGCCAGTCTCTTCGTCGGCCCTCTGCCACCACACGTAGAGCCTGCCTATCACCGTCCCGATCCCCTTCTCGTAGTCCCACCAAAGCTCGGGCACAACCTCGCCTGCGGGCGCAATCTTGACCGGATACCGTCGCCGGGGCTTAGCCTCTTCCGGCTCACCACTCACCTCTGCCAGCTTGGCAGCATCCGCCTCTCTTTCAACCTTCTCCTTCGGTGTCTCCTTGGCGAGCTTCTTCGCAGGCGCCTGCGGTAAAGGTGATGTGGGCTTCGCTTCCACTGCCTCAGCCTGCGGCTCCGGCTCGGGAGCCAAGCCAAATGCCAGGAAGGCCTTCGAACAGAGCTCCAGTCCCTTTGGATCATCTGTCTCTCTTCCGTCGGCTATGATGAAGACCTCGCCGCCGGCAACAAATCGAACAACAGTGGCCCGGCTCGGGCTATCCGGCTCGACCGGGCTTTGGCTCAGACCCTCCACTCGCGTGCCCTTACCCTTCTTGGCCGAAACGTTGCCCTGCAAATACGCTTGGCAGTGGTACTCGACACGAGCCCCACTCGGCAGTGCAATCTCACGAGGCTCCAGCAACACCACGGCCGCGTCGCTGGAGAATTGATCGGCGCCGACTGACATTGAAAAGCCCTTCTGGAAGACCACCAAATGCGGGCCACTTGCAAGCTTGTGGGTTATGACACTCGGCCCCCGTAAGAACAAATCCCGACCCATCCAAATCGTGCGTCCAGGTCTGGCTTCCGGGGCGTTGGCAGCCTCGGGTACCACCCCGGTCTCAGCACCACGTGCCGACCACGAGGCCGGCCCTGCGGAAAAAGCAACAAAACACAGGGCAGACAGCAAACTTGTTCGCATATTCGCTCTCGAATCTCCAGATTGATCATCTCGGGGATCGGACCCAGATCGCGTCCCACGAGATTATAGCCGCCCGTGCCCACAAGGCCAGCAAAAACCGCATCAACACTGCTACCAAAGCCCGTTTCTATCCTATCACGTCGCGAGTCCGCGGTCCGCGGGCGCCGCCAAAGGCCTAACCATCACGGAACAGTGGCGTCTGCCCCTGTGAAGTCCCGAACCGAAAAACTAAGGGAGGGTCTCAGGAAGCCCGGCCCGCTTCGGCCCGCGAACGAGCCATCTGATCCAGCGCCACCGCGCCGATTATGATCGCCCCTATCACTATGAGCTGGATGTTTGTGGATATGCCCAAGAGCGTACAGCCGTTCCGAAGGAAACTTATCAGCAGGGTTCCTACGATCGTCCCGCTGACGGTGCCTCTTCCACCCGAGAGGCTCGCACCGCCAATCACAACCGAGGCAATTATGTCAAGTTCAAGACTAATCCCCGCCGTCGGCTGAGCCGACACCGTTCTGCTCGTGGCAATCATCGCCGCTATCCCGACCGCAAGACCCGTCAGTGCGTAAATGGCAACAAGAGTGAGGTTTACGTTCACGCCCGCGTGAAACGCCGCCTCCCTGTTGGAGCCCACGGCATACGTGTATCGCCCCAATCGGGTGTACCGCAAGATGAAGAACGCCGCCGACACGATGACGGCACAAACCAGGACACATACGGGAATGCCGAGCACGTCGCCGGAGCCAAGATACGTGTAGCTCGGGACATCATACATCATTCCATCGTTCATCACATACGATATGCCCCGAAACGCGCTCATCGTGCCCAGTGTCACGATGAACGGCGGCAGCTTCAGCCTCGTGATCAGCGTCCCATTGAGAAAACCGCACAGGCTGCCGACAGCCATCGCGACAACACTGCCGATGAACATCGCCCCTGTCCCCGGAATCGTACCGCCTATGGCCAGCATGACGTACGCCCCAACCATACCGCAAAGCGCCATCATGGAACCCACCGAAAGGTCTATGCCCGCGGAGATTATCACAGCTGTCATGCCCATAGCGATGATACCATTGACACTGGACCGACTCAGCACATTGAGTATGTTCTCCGCAGTCAGAAACGACTCCGGCTTGAGGGCCCAGAGTATGCAGACGATCAACGCAAGAGTCGCAAAGGGCAGCAACTGCCTTACCATCTTGTTCATTTAGTTTTCCTCCACGGCCGCCAAGTGCATAACATCCTCGGGAGTGGTCTGCTTTGTCACAAAGTCACCGACAAGCCTGCCTCGCCGCATCACAAGAATCCGGTCGGCTATCCCAAACAGCTCCGGCAGCTCCGAAGAAATAAACAATATCGCCTTGCCCTGCTCTGCAAGTCTGTTCAATAAGCTATAGACTTCGGTCTTGGCCCCCACGTCAATGCCACGCGTCGGCTCGTCGAAGATCATGAATCTTGAGTCCGCGAGCAGCCATCGGGCGATAAGCAGCTTCTGCTGATTCCCCCCCGAGAGTGAACTCGCCGGAGCCTCGGGCGAGGCCCACTTCATGGCGATCCGCGAGCCCGCCTCTTCCGCGATAGCGGTCTCCTTCGAGGGAATGATCATCCACTTCATTCCTATTTGAGCCAAGTTCGGCAACGTAATATTCCAACTGCACGCGAGTTCCAGGCACAAGCCGGTCCGTTTGCGGTCCTCCGTAAGCAGTGCAATGCCATTCGATATGGCGTCCGTCGGCGAATCAATCCGCAACTGATCGCCGTCAACAAGAATCTGCCCAGAAGTCATCGGGTCCACGCCGAATATGGCTTTGGCAACTTCAGTCCGCCCCGCCCCGACCAATCCCGCCATGCCTACGATCTCGCCGCGACGGATATCAAAGGAAACATCTTTGACACCTGCATCCGAGCTCAGCCTTGTAACTGTGACACACACGTCACCGATCTCGGCCTTTCTGGCGGGGAAGAAATCGGTCAATTCTCTACCCACCATGTGGTGAACGATCTTAGGGATACTGAGCTGTGCCATCGGCCCGGAATGAACAAGTTTGCCGTCCCGGAGGACACTGACTTCATCGGCCAGACCCACGATCTCCTCGAGTCTATGGGAAATATAGATGATTGAAAGTCCCCGCTGGCGCAGTTGCCTCACAACTTCGAAGAGCCTCTCCGCCTCGCGCTCGGACAGCGACGACGTCGGCTCATCCATTACCACGATGGATGCATTACGCCGCAGAGCCTTAAGGATCTCGACAATCTGACAGTCACCCGTGGAAAGCTCCTCGACCCGAGCGGCAGGGTCAATCTCGAAGTCGAAACGCGCCCCCAGCCCCCGCGTACCGGAGACCATCGTCTTATGGTTAACCGTAAAGGGCAATCGGCCGGCCGGCTCGGCACCAAGGAAAATGTTCTCGGCTACCGTAAGATGTTCGGCCAAGTCCAACTCCTGGTATATCATGGAAATCCCAAACGCGAGAGCCTGGGCCGGAGCAGAAAACGCGCATGGTTCGCCGTCGACCTCAATCGACCCCGCATCCGGCTGGTAAACCCCGGCCAGTATCTTCATCAGTGTTGATTTGCCCGCCCCGTTCTCACCCACCAGCGCATGCACCGTCCCCCGGCGAACCGTGAATGTCACATCGGAGAGGGCCTGAACGGGGCCAAACCGCTTCGATATCCCCGTCATGCGCAAAGCGATATCACCGTTGACAGCTATGTCCTGTGGGGGTCCGTCTATCATTGTAGATTGAGCAATGTCCGAATCTGGGGCTCGGTCAACCTGTCTTTCGTCGCAAGCTCGACACCGGTGTCCACATGCTTCGGGACTTGCTTGCCTTCAAGCTTGCTGATGATTGCCTTGACGCCCTCATAACCCATTCTATAGGGATTCTGAATAACAAGAGAGTCGATCTCCCCGTTCTTTAGCCCCTCAACGAGCATGGGCCACGCATCAAAACCGACCATCTTTATGCCTCTACCCGCCTGCCCGGGGCTTCGCAGCGCATGCAGCGCGCCGCCCGCCGACGTCGCGTTGCACCCGAACACTCCGTGGACCTCGGCGTTCTTGGTGAGCATGTCTTCGGCAACCTCCCGACACTTCTCCAAAGTCGG
>CP070675.1:614682-625295 GCA_020352215.1 Phycisphaerales bacterium | reverse complement strand
GCATGCCGACCTGTTTGGTGTCAACAACGGCACTGCGAATGTGTATATCGTCAGATTCGACGGAGCGAAAGACGAACAGGCCAATCCGTAACATGGAATTAGGCTGATGGTTCGGCAGATACTCATCAACACATCGCTTTGTGTGGTCATCGCACATGTACTTGCGCCACATCTGATTCAGAAAAGCCTTGGAACGTGGAGCCCGTTTTGACCGGGCAAAGAAGAATTGAACCAATTCTTCGGATTGCATTTGCTCCCGTCACCCGGGGCAATCGAGACAACCGCCGGCGCGGAGTTGAACTCGCGATTGTCCATGGTATTCTTCGTTCCTTAGTTACACAGTTTTGGCATGACTAAGCTTCTACGCTCCATCTTTTGGAGGAATTGTCTCTGGAGAATAATCTTCTGCTAAATAGAATATAAGGCACAAAATCATCCTACCAGGAGAACCGAGAATGCATCTCATCCGTGTTTCCCGTCAGGAGAAATGGCACAGGACAAGCCGGGACAAACCCGGCAGGCGACTGCGCTTGTGCATGAGGCATATCCCTTACCAACATCATGAGTGGAGAACACCGGATTATGGAGTTATAATATGAGGGGAACCGAAGCCGGAACCTCAAACAAAAGGAGACCCGCGATGAACACGCCCAGATGGATTGGTGGTGTGCTGAGCGCAGCGTTGCTCGCCCTGGCAGCAGCAAATTCCGGTCAGATCGGGGATGATCACGATGCAAAGCTAAACCTGTTAACGCGCATATGGCTTTTCGACACGACCCAGCCCGCCCGAAGCACTCTCACGGCGCAAAGCCCGGAGGCCCAGTTCGCGGCACCGGCGGATACAACAAACAGCTTCACGGTCAAGTTCACGGTGGACTCGAAGAAGTTCGACGGCCTGAAGAACATTCTCGAAATCCCGAATGTGCTGGACGTTCGACTTCGTCAGCACGACCCTCTTGACCGCACACGTCAGAATTATCCGGCGTTCAAGATGGCCGACGGTTCGGTGCCAGTTCTGGAGGCGAACGTCGTGCTCCATTCAATCGAACATCCCGATTGGAAGAATATGACCATCGGCATCCCGCTCGCCCTGCTCAAGAAGCCCGAAGGCGAACACGAAGTTGTCCTCAACTTCTCGGGTGCGTACTGGACCATGTATGTTGACGGCCAAATGCTCGATAACGACTTCCCGTTCGGCTATCCGCAGTGGGCAGAGAAGAACACGTGGAGGCTGGATGCGAAGCACGTAAAGAAAGCGGCGATCTATCTTCCTGCAATCAGGCCCGAAGAGAAACAGACCAGAGCGCCCGAGATCTCGCCCGGCATTCAATACTGGCTGCCTCGCGGCCACAATAACTGGGTCGGCGACGTTGCGACATTGTTCCACAAAGGGCGCTATCACGTGTTCTATCTGTACGACCGGCGCCATAGCCAAAACAAGTTCGGGTGCGGCGCGCACTACTTCGAGCACATCTCCACTGAAGACTTCAAGACGTGGACCGAACACGAGGCCGCGACGCCTCTCGAAGAACAATGGGAGTGCATCGGCACGGGCGTGCCGTTTGTGTTCACTGATACGCTCTACCTCAGCTACGGCCTGCACACCACGCGTGTTTATGCGTCGGAAAAGACGACGCTCCCTGCGCAATGGGAGTACCTGAAGAAAAACGGCCGTACGGGCCGCTTCAAACGGGCCGCAACACCCGGCATTCCAGCGGGCTCGACCTACGCGGTCAGCATGGACGGCGCCTCTCGCTTCGAGAAGTCGGGTATCATGTTCCACCCCTGCGAAAACCCAAGCGTCTATCTAGACCCAAGCGGCAGGCTGCGTATGCTGGCGAACTATCGTTCAAAAGGTACTTGGGAATCGGAATCGGTTGACGGCGGCTGGCGCTGCATCAGCCCGGACTTTCCCCCTGGAGGCGATTGCACCTTCTTCTTCCGCTGGGGCGAGTTCGATTACATCATCGGTGGCTTCGTGGGACTTTGGTCGAAGGCGGCCGGCGCACCGGACTCGGCCTATGAAGATGTGGTCCGCAAAGGACTCGACTTCTACGATGGCTCAAACGTCCCCTCGATAACGGAAATCACCGGCGGCCGCTTTCTGATGGCAGCGTGGATTCCAATCCGTGGCTGGGGCGGCAATCTGATCATCCGCGAGTTGGTTCAATTCCCCGACGGCAGGATCGGCTCGAAGTGGATGAGGGAAATCACCCCCACAGCGGAGAAGCCCCGTGCTCTCGCGGCGACGGTGGCTGAAATGGCAACCTTCCCGGCTGACAGCAGATCGTTCATGCTCGTTTTCCGTGTTCAGCTCGCCCAGGGCAAGCAAGGCAGGTTCGGCATTTCGTTCCTGCCCGAGAGCGGCGGGCAGGCTTCCTGCGAGCTACAGATTCGTCCAGAGGATCGCCGCGCGCAATTCGGCCCCGGATCAGCGAACGGATTCGCCGGTCCGGAGAAATCTCTGCGCGAAGGCGGCGCGCCACACCACGTCGGCAACTACGCGATCGAGAACCTCATCGGCGTTGATGAACCCTTCACGGTTCGCGTGATTGTTAAGGGCTGTGATAAGATCGGGGGATCGCTGGTGGATGCGGAAATCGCGGAACAGCGCACGATGATTTCCTATCGTCCTGATTTGACCGTGAAGAAGCTTGTTTTCCGCACGGAAGACGTCAAACTCAACAATGTTCAGATCGCGCCGCTCAAGGAGCCGTAGCTTTAAGTGGCAAACCTGTCGATCGCGATCTCGCCGGAGGTTGGCCTGGTGGCGTACAACTATGGCGATATCACCGACTCTTACTGGGGCGCACAAAGCACTGGAGAACCCAGCATGTGTGGCAATCCTGAAGGCCGGAATTGTGACAATTCTTGCGGCCAAACAACCACAGAAATGCACCAACGAGCCACCTTCGCCGATTGAGGTCCTATCAACGTCTAGGACATGGGCGAGAAGCAGACTTGTCCGTACTTGAGGACCCGTCCTGCCAGGGATATCAACAAAGACCGAAGTCGGCTACTTTTCAGAAGCTCAACGCAGACAATTGGGCTGGAGAGTACACAGAGACGACTAAACTGTGTGGCCGGCAGTGGAAGTCCAAGAGGTTGAAGATGAGGCAGGTGAGTCAGAGAGGAAAGGATGTCGGACTCATGTCCCTCACCCATCCCAAATAACTCCTTTGCGCCGCTGCTGAAACGAGCCAATGACAACGAATCGGCCATCACCGTGTGACATTAGAATCCCATCTGTCGCTTCGGATCGATGCCGGAAATCTTGGAGAGCTTGTTGGGGTCCCAGATGGTGGCGGCGATGTATCGTTCCGGGCCGGTCTCCTCGTCGCTGATGTAGTAGATCGTCACCAACTTGCCATCGGGACGTTGGACGGTGCGCACGTAGCCGATGTCCCTGTCTGTGCCATCGTCGCGCAATACGATTTGGGGGCCCCACGTCCTCCCATTGTCCGTGCTCAGGCGCGCCCGCATGCTGTAAGGATAGGCTCGGAATCCGTACGTCAAGCATAGGCGGCCGTCTTGCAGCTTGTTCAACATGGGCGGATTACCTTCACCCAGGTATTCGACGGGGTGCTTCTCCTGAGTCCAGGTTTTGGCGTCATTCTGACTGCGCCATGCAGAAATCCAGCGGAAGGTCCCCTCGCGGCGCCTCAATGTGGTCAGCAGTTCCGTGTCGGAGAGGCGTACCGTAGAGGGCATGATCGCAAAGCCGGTCGGCTCCGGGCCGATCCATGAAACCCGTTGCCACGTCAGACCCCCGTCGGTGGTCCGCGCGCAGAGCGGACGGCCTTCGCGTCCATTCCGTTTGCTGACGGTGATGAAGATAAAGGCATCCCGCTTGCTGTTAACGATGTAGTCGGTACGCGCAGCCGTGCCCCGCGCCCCGAGATTTGGCAGACGGTAGGGACCACTCCAAGTCTTGCCACGATCGTAGGAATACTCAAACCGTGACGTCCCCGCGTGGACGTTCTCCATGCGGAACGTCAATACGAAGTCCGAGTGCGTGAAATCCATGGGGTCCTGGAGGTCAACGATCGGCGGCAAGGCCTGCCCGGGCGTTTCTGTGCCGTGGAGGAACTCACCCCGGGGTATCAGAAATCCCTTCTCGGCCGGGTGTTCGTGGCTCCATGTCATGCCACCGTCCAGGCTGCGAGCGAGCCAGAACTGCTCGGGCTTCTCACGGTCGATGTGGTGGCGCGTCGCGCCCAGGTCTCGGTAGTAGCCCCGGCTGTAACCGACCAGAATTTCGTTGCCCCAACTCCATATGCCGTGATTCGCCGGCCAGCCGCCGAAGCGACCTGCCTCGTAATAGACCTTAACGTGTTGTACATCTTCGGCAATCAGCATGGGCTCACCGGGAAGCCCCCCGAGGAGTACCATCGCAATCATTGTCGTCAACATGGTGTCAAGATCCTTCCGTCTATATCACGTGGCTATCGGATTCGTCTTTCGCCGTGCTGTCATCCTCTCCCAGATGGCGGCGAATCCTCGTGAGATCATCCCTCAGTCCTTGTTCGAACAGAGCCATATCGGAACTGTGCATTATGATATTGGCACCTGCTTTGGCCCACTTGATCTGTAACTCTGCTTCTTGGGAGAAATGGATTCCTACGCCCAAGCCTCTTTCCCGAGCCGTGGTGATGATGCGTTGGACGATCTCCTTGAATTGCGGGTCGTGATAGTGTTCGGGCAATCCGAGACTCAGGGACAGATCATGGGGTCCTATGATGACCCCATCGAGACCGGGCTCAGCCAGTATCGCGTCCAATCTCTCTACCGCCGGGATACTCTCGATATTGATCATCAGGAAGTTTTCCTTGTTCCAGTCTCTCAGATAGTCTTCGAGCTCGGATTCAAGCGTCTCTTGCTTTTGCAGCACGGCTCTCAGCCGCTCGCCTTTCAACGGACGCAGCTTGGCCGCGCCGACCAGCGCTCTGACTTGCTCCGGAGATTCAATGTAGGGGGCAAGAATTCCCGAGGCGCCTCCATCAAGGACGCTGCGCGCTTCCTGTGGGGCAGGCGACCCGATACGGACGAGCGGGGGCAATCCCGCCGCCTTGTAGGCAACACACATTTGGGCAAGGACGGTTCTGTCGAACAGTGCGTGTTCCGTGTCAATGAATACGAAATCCACGCCGGTTCTCTTCACGGCCAGCGGCCATAGAGGAGACGAAGAAAGAACCGCCGTTCCGTACAGGCGTCTGCCAGTTCTGAGACACTCCAAGAATTCCTTCGTGTCCATGCGGTCATTCCAATCCTAAATCATTTTCACCCACACAGAATTCCATCGCTGACTAGAGTTCGGGTGGCGAACCGATGATGGCGTACTCATCGAACACGGCGTGCATGATCGTCGTTCGGTTATTTGTTGTGTAGATCACGTGGATCCTGCCGTCACGAGTCTGAATAGCATAAGGATAGGCGAAGGTATTGTCGCCGCCGGCAATATCGCGCCGATAGGGATAGGTCTTGTCGCCGTCTGTCGAGACCGCCACCGTCAGTGGCGTGCGATCGTTCATGCTGTTGTTATAGACCAGCAGCAGATGGCCGTTCCGTAGCTTGATGAAGTCAATGGCCGAATTCGGATTGGGGAATTTCGTCTCCACAGCGTCCGTCCACTTGTAGCCGCCGTCTCGAGATTCGGAGCGCAGCATGTAGCCGCGGTCGGTGGGCAAATAGTCGCCACCCCGGCGGAGATATGCGATCAGATAATTGTCGGTAAGCTGGACCACCTGGGCCTGCAGATTGCCCATGGGGGATCTGATCCGGTTGGTCTCGGTCCATACCTTTGTCTTCGGGTTGTAGCGCATGAAGTAGGAACAGGTCGTGGCCGCCGTCTTCTCCCGATCGTCGCCGGTCTCGTAGTACATCGGTAGGAGATATTCCCCGTTGTTCAGGACAATGGGTTGGCCCCGGACCATGGTTCCTTCTTCAAAGTTGAGCATGAACGAATCCGACCAGGTTTCCGCACCATCGTCGGAGATCTTCCCCTTGACTCGCGCATTGGACCAGGTTTCGCCATATCGGTTCACATAGAAGAGCCACACCCGGCCGTCTGGCGCCTGCCACACTACGGGATTTCCTTCGCCTCGGTCGGGTGTATTCGCGATGACTCTAGGCGTGGTCCATTGAGCTTCGCCCACTTTGCGCCGGGAACCGTACACGGCGGTGTCGTCGCCGTACTCTCCCGAACCACCATAGTAGGCAATATAGAGATCCCCGTTGGCAAGTTGTGTGATGGACGCGGGATGCTTGTATTGGCCAGGGTGTTCAGGACCAAACACGCGGTGGCTGTCGATGTTGTAGCTTGCGGCATAGGCTGGGATGCCGATGAGACATAGCAAGAACCCAACAGATTTCCTCATCGCTCGTCTCCTGACTCTTCCCGGTCAACCTCTATCGTGTAATAGACTTTCAAGTCCGCCTGGACCAACCATGGCATTCTACATGATACCTTCTGAGAATGGGGGAGTAAAACTGTCGTAGGACGCATAGACTCATCCGGGCAGAACAGACTTACGAACGCGACCGGTGAAGGGGATTGCTCGCCACACTTCTTCACTTGACAAATCACGGCACTGTAGCGAAATGGACCGCTCCTTTTCACCATGCTCCGGCGCGGTGTTCTTGACGGCCAGACAGCTACAGCTGCCCTGCAACCCGAAACCTCCTTATCCACCAATTCCGCAAGAATGTGCATCTTATGAGTGCCTCAGCATGAGCGAGTTATGAGAAAGTGTAAAACTGGCCAACGTATTAATGTCTATTCCGACTAGTACGATCTTCTGCACAATACAAGAACACGATGCCTCAAAGGAATTCTCTTGTGAGGACAGCGATTTCAGCATTTGACTTTCAGCTCTTCATAGGTGACCGGTGCTGTGAAGTCCAATCAGAACGTGCTGGCGAGCAGTCAGGTTGCAGCATGAATCGCAGAAATGGGCGGATTCCTTACACTTCTACGTCAGCAATTCAATCGCAACAGATGTCTGGGCGTTTCCTGCACAAGTCTTTTGGCAATTTCTACAGCTCCATCCGGTGCGTACTGTCCACGTTCGACTCTATTGGTTAACACTTTAGCAAGTTCCATCCTTACCAGTTTAGACTTGGCGTAAAGCCATTCGACACAATAAGCATCAGAGAAGAATCCTATTTGCCGATTCGTCGGGAGCATATCCAGGCGTTCTTCGATTATCTGGGCAATGGAGTTAGGAAAGAAATTATGCCACCAGTACCCAGAAAGACACAAGTTGGGCAATTCCCTGCACAAAGTACACAGAGATTGATTGGCCTGCCTACTGGCGAGATAGCAGTGAAACTCAATTCTGGGGTGACGCGAAATGATTTCGGCCAGCTGCTTTATGGTAACTTGACTGAGCCTGCTGGCAGTTTCAAATGGGAGGGGTTCGGCACCGAGCGAGAATTGAAACACAATATCAGAATGTTCTCTTTCCAATTCCGACAACAGACTCTCAAATAAGTAAGAAGCATATATATTCCGCTCCGTGGGACCGGCGTTCTTCCTGTTATCCAATGCCTTTTGCATTTGGCCATCGGATGCGAGAGAGTAGTCCATGTCGGTAGAGACATGATGAGCAGTAGATACTATCTGGTCGTAGGGTATCGCGCGGCAATAATGAGCAATTGCCTCTTTGACGTCAGAAACAGTTGCAATCTGTCTTTTTGCCGACTCACGCTGAGAAATTGTTACTGGCAGCGGTCTGACGGGCTTGTCAAACTGCCACGCGTGCTCAAGCTCATACAGAGGTGCGTCAAACACTCCCCACTGATTTCGCGTGAAGAAGGCCCATTCAAGAGAGTAGAACAGGATATCATCGTTGCTTCCGTCCCCTCGCAATGGCAACTCCGTGCACAGTCTCTCCACGTGGGCGCGTCTGAGTATTTCTCTCGGCCAATCCGGGTCAGCGTTTCTGTCACGCACGCGAGTATCCAGTTCACGCCAGTTCCTGAGTGTAATGAGTTCATTCCAATCGTACAGGTCCGAAAGGATAGTCCTCATCAGCCAGAAACATGAGGTATTTTGAATATGCTGAAGTAGAGGTATCGCCCCTTCTATCCGAGTAGTGGCTTCATCTTCATTCGGATCATCTGACAAGCGATTGCCACTTGGGCAGCCAGCTGCATAGAGGTCACTGACTACCATATGATAGAGCATAATATCGTGCAGTCCCCTTGCTGCCATGTGAGAAGAGTTGATGTGTGTGTGTGCATCGATAGCCTCTATTTCACCAATCTTCCCGATCAGAGTCTCGAAAGTTTTACTGTGGTCCATTTAGAATTACCTCAAGACTGCTGTTACAGTCCGGCATCTTGCAGCCCAGCGTGAACGGCTCCGTAAGGTCCCATCTGCAGGATCACAGGGTGCGATTGGCCGTCAGCTGTGGCAACCACGGCCTGGACGGACTCGAGATTCCAAGCCTCGGACGCGCCAACGGCACAGCCGTCGCTACGAGCAGGAATCAGCATTTCAGATATTGACACAAGACTAATTCAGTTCCCCAACAGACAATTAAGATTCATGTTTGCTCAAGAACTGCTCCAACTGCCGGGCCGTTGGAATTCCAGCGCGGCCCCCCAACTGCGTTGCACACAAGGCAGCCGCGCCTGAGGCAAATCGCGCGGCTGAGACAACTGGTAGACCTCTTGCAATAGCCAACGCAAAGGCGCCATGGAACGTATCGCCGCAGCCGGTGGTGTCCAGCACGTCCACCGCAAAAGCAGGCAGTTCAAACTCGCCCTCTTTGCTCGAGCCAACGCAGCCATTCTCACCCCGCGTGACTATCACAACCTGTTCCGGATTACTCCGCAGGGTCGTGAGCATTTCGGTAACGTTGCCACTGCCCGTGTAGCCACTGGCGAATTCCTCAGATACGATTATGTGAGAAGAGACACTCATCGCCTCAGCAACGTGGGACTCATTGTGCTCAACATCAATCACAACAGGGATATTATGCTGCATTGCAGTTTTTGCTGCTTCAATTCCCGCAAGCCCCGATTCAAAGTCAATCAATAACACCGTGGTTCTTCTGAACCAGTTTCTGTCCGGGTACTCCCACGGCATTGGATAGTGCACATTTTGACGAGTCCAGAATATGTTTCGCTGTCCGTCAGTGCTGTCGGTGAGGACGAAGGCAACAATCGGCTCGCTATCTTCAGTCTCAAGTACAAATGACGTGTCAACAGACTCTCTACGAAGCGCTTCCAATGCACGCCTTGCCATCTCAGACCGTCCCAGCTTGCCCGCAAAGGCGACTTTCCCACCCAGTCGTGCCGCTGCCACCAGCGCAGTACCGACAAGGCCGCCGTCACAAATCGTAAGGCTGTCAAGCATCTTCTTGGTGCCTTTGCCCGGCCACGTATTTACAGTTCCCACGAAGTCCACCGTCACGGAGCCAAGTCCCAGGACATCTATGGAGATATCAGATTTGACACCCACTCTCATACTCCTTGTCCAAATACCGGCATACCAATCGAAATAGTTGAGCGGTTGATACTATCAGGTCTTTAGCTTACACTGAACCGTTGCTGGCGTAAACTCTGTTTTTGTTGAGTGGTCAGTGGGAATGTGTCTTGGGACTCTAACCGCCAGACATATTCGGCGAAAGGAGAATGAAGCAATGAGTAGGCCTATCACAATTGTCACCGGTCAGTGGGGCGATATACCGTTAGAGAAATTGGCGAGGATAATGTCTGAGTTCGGATATCAAGGTTTGGAGCTTGGAGGCAGTCATTTCGACATAGCTAAGGGAGCGCAAAACAAGAGATATTGTGACGGAATATTGGCACTACTCGACAAATACAATCTCAAGGTCTGGGCTATCAGTGGCCATATAGTAGGCCAGTTGGTTTGCGACCCAAACGATTGCCGTTCGGATGTGTTTGCTCCGTCAGAGTTGGCAGGAAAGCCGGAAGAAAAAAGGAAATGGGCCGTGTCGACTATGAAAGACGCTGCGCGGGCGGCCAAGAATTTGGATATTGAAATCGTAACCGGTTTTGTCGGTTCATCCATCTGGCATCTTATATACAGTTGGCCACCGGTTCCCGAAGAAATGATTGAGCAAGGTTTCCGGTATTTCGCAGAGATGTGGAACCCGATTTTCGACGTATTTGATGAATGCGGAGTAAAATTCGCTCTGGAGGTTCACCCAACCGAAATCGCCTTTGACGCAATTACCACAAAACGCGCTATGGAAGCTGTTGGACGCCGTGAAGCCTTTGGAATCAACTTCGATCCGAGTCATCTGCAGTGGCAGATGCTCAATCCGGCACAGTTTATCCTTGAATTCCCCGACCGCATCTATCACGTCCACATGAAAGATGCAGCCTTGCAGTTAACCGGTAGGAACAGTATCTTGGGCTCACACCTCAATTTTGGATTGGCCGATAGAGGTTGGGACTTCCGTTCACTTGGTCGCGGTGATGTGAATTTTGAAGAAATCATCCGTGCCCTCAACCACATCAATTATCAGGGCCCGCTTTCCGTCGAGTGGGAAGATTCCGGTATGGAGCGGGAATTCGGCGCACGGGAAGCACTCGAATTCGTCCGAAAGCTCAATTTTGAGCCGTCGCAGATTGCATTT
>CP070675.1:603478-614582 GCA_020352215.1 Phycisphaerales bacterium | reverse complement strand
GCCGGTTTTCCCGGCACGACCACCACGTTTCCGCACTGCGGACATTTGCCTTTCTTGCCCGAGTGCTTATCGTCGACGCTGATGTGCCGGCCGCAGTTTGAACAGGCGAACCTAATCATGGTCTGACGACTCCATTTGACTTCATAGCTGGCGGTTCCGCATACTACACGTTCCATCATACCAGGGTACCGCATCCGATATCAAGGCCCTGGTCATGCACTTGCGAAAGGGAGTCGCGAGAACATGTGGACAAGTATCATTCTCTGGGACCAGCTTAGTCTTTCGTGAATGCCAGAATCGGATAGAAAATAGACGGCACGACACTCAGTCCTATTCCAAAAGCCACGCTACGATCGAAAGCCCTTGCTACGCCAATTGATATTATGATCCACAGAACCAGCCCTACAATCTGCCCAACGATGGGGATGGGGATAAGCCCACAGAAGCACATCAGTAGTCCCAGCCAACCGGGCTTGCCGCCAATATCAGCCAATACCCACATGTTGTAGAACGGCACAATCGACGCCCACCCCCGCTCGCCTGCCTTCTCGAACACAATCCACATCGAGACTACCTGAATTATGGCGAACAGGAGGATGGCAATCGCAAAGCCGCAAAAGACCTTAGAGAGGGACGCGTCTTCTTTGCGTGCTGCGTTACGTGTAGCAGTTGCGGCCGCACCAAGTGCATCAAGGGTCTTCGGCCCTGCTGAAATCGACTGACGTGAAACGCCCCAGCTGGCAATTCCATCGATCGTCAACTCTTGCCCGATTTGAATTACAGAGAGGATAACGCCACGGCGTTTGTAGCCAAGATTATACCAGAGAAGAATTTGATCTCCCTCAGGGTGTGGCTCATATTGAGTCCGCCGGCAGTCAATCTTGATGATCCTTCCCATGCCGATTTGCCCGGAGTATCCCGCGATGACAGATTTACGCTGTCCAAATCCGGGACTATGGAGTTGTAGAGCTTCGTCGATTGCCCCACTTGCCAGTAAGCCTATGTACCTCTCAGCGAAATGCTGTACCTGATCAAGTTCCAGTTCCATTGGACTCTCGCGCGTATCGACGACCTGCTGTTGTTGCCGGGAAGGGCGCAGGACAACGACCAGAATGACGAGACCTATGACCACAACCGCAGCCGCGGCAGAAATCAGAACGATGACGCGGCGGTCCACGCCCACAGATTCCTCGGGTGCTTCGGCAGGCCCTTCGTAGATGTCCTCGTCTGTTGTTGGTGGGATTGGGGCACCGGACTCAGCCGGCGCGCCTGGAATGCTCTCGGATGAGGTTTCGATGTAGCTGCCACACGTGGGACATTCTGCAAATTCTTCGCTCGAACCTTCCGGGACTTCTACGACTTGGCCGCACATGGAACATGTGACGGTAGTGATCTTGGCCTTTTCAGCCGGTGCTTTTTTGAGAGAGGGGACCACAACCACACTGTTGCATTTTGGGCATTTGCCCTTCTTGCCGGCGTGGGCCTGAGAAACCTTGATCTTCTGCCCGCAGCTCTCGCAATGAAACTCGATGACGGCCGGTCTTCCCGGCACGACCACCACGTTTCCGCACTGCGGACATTTGCCCTTCTTGCCCGAGTGTTTATCGTCGACGTTGATATGCCGGCCGCAGTTTGAACAGGCGAACTTAATCATGGTTTAACCGAGTCCGTTTGACCTCATAGCTGGCGGTTCCGCATATGACACCTTCCATGATACCAAATCACCGGGTCCAATATCAAGGGCTCCGCGTGTCAAAACCAACTGCCCTGTGCTTTCTACAGGCCGTGGACAAAGAAGACGTTGGCCTTGATGGCTTCTATTGTCCTTTCGATGGCTGGCGTTACCATTTCGCGTTGCTGGGGGCTTATCACGATTTCGCCGTCGCGGAGTCCGCCTTGCCAGTCGGTGCTTCCGAGCATTACGCCGCCCACGGTGGGGTATGCGGCGTGTTCGGCGTCGGCGCCGCAGAGGACGCTCCAGGCTAGCGCCCAGGCCCGGGCGGTGTTTTCGACGTGGTAGCCGCCACCGCCCGTCATGAGGATCGGCTTGTTGAAATTCAGCAGGAGGTTGATGATGTCGGCGTAGGTGTTGTTGGTCAGACACAGATGTGCCAGCGGGTCACCCGCAAGGGCGTCGGCGCCCAGTTCAAAGACGAACACGTCCGGCTTGTACGCCTTGGCCAAAGGCAGAACAATCTTGCCAAAGACCTGCATATATGCCTGGTCGTAGGTGCCGATGGGCAGGGGAATATTTACGCAGTAGCCCTTTCCCTCTCCCGAGCCGATCTCATCCTCGAAGCCTGTCCCCGGAAACAGGGTCTTTGGATTCTGGTGAAGCGATATGGTCATCACATCGGATCGATCGTAGAAGGCGTACGCGACGCCGTCGCCGTGATGGACATCGACGTCGAGGTACAGGACCCGCCGGTCCTGTTCGGCAAGCACCATGCAGGCAAGGGCGACGTCGTTGATGTAGCAGAAGCCCGAGGCGCGGTCGGGGCCCGCGTGATGAAACCCGCCCGATGGATTAAACGCCACGTCTGCTGCGCCCGACAGAATCAGTTGTGCACCGGTGAGCGTCGCCCCGGTGGCCAGGCTCGCGTACTCGTACAGCCCCTGGAACACGGGGCAGTCACCCGTGCCTATTCCCATATCGAGGGCCGTGTAATCCCACTTGCCCTCGGCTGCCTTTTGCAGCGCGTGCAAGTAGCGGGCCATGTGGAACTTCTTGAGTACCAGCCGATCTGCGGTCTCGGGAGCGACTTCCGCGATGCCATCGCCCGAAAGCAATCCCATAGAATTGAGAATGCTTCGAGCCTTGCTGGCCCGGGCCGTGTTGAAAGGATGTTCCGGCGGATACGGATGCTTCTCGAGTTCCGACGAATATATGAATGCGGCCTTATGTGTCGCCAAAGATGACTCCTATTCTTCTTGCCTGGCTAAGTCGTAGCTGACGCTATAGACGTCGCCGTCGAATTCGATGTTCACGCTGTAACCTGAGTTGTGAAATACGGCCAGCATGGACCTGTTGTGCGGCAGCACTTTTGCGTAGAACCTTTGTAGGCCCCTCTGTGTGGCGATCTGCGTGATGTACTCCAGAAGAAATGTGCCCATTCCTTTCTTCTGCCATTCATCCTGAACCAGGAAGGCTACCTCAGCGGCTTGGGTCTTCGGGTCCAGGAAGTACTGCGCGATGGCGACAACCTCTTCGCCAGAGACACCGGGCACGACGCCCACTATGGCCAGGTCGTTCTTGTAGTCGATGTTCGTCAGCTGCTGAATGTCCTTGTGGGGAAATGCGACCGTGCGGGTCATATAGCGAGTCCGTACGGACTCTTCGCTTAGAGAGTACAGCATCTCAGCCAGGGCCGGCTCGTCAACTGGTTTGATCGGCCTGAAGAAGATCTCCGTGCCATCCCGCAGCGTGGCGTGGTGTTCCAGCTCTTCAGGGTAGGAGACCTGGTCCCACGCCAGCTCTATCTGGTCCTGGTAGATGTAGTTCTGTGCTTTTGCGGCCTGGATGAGCTGCTTTCTGAATTTTGGGTGAGCAATGTTGGTCAGGTCAAGCACTCGCTGGCGGATGCTCTTGCCGTGCAGGTAGGCAATGCCGTATTCGGTGACGACGTAGTGGACGTCACCGCGTGTTGTCACTACGCCCGCCCCTTCGGTCAGGTGCGGCACGATTCTGCTAACCGTCCCTTCCTTTGCCGTGGAGGGCATCGCGATGATTGCCTTGCCGGATCTGCTCCTGGCGGCGCCGCGAATGAAATCGACCTGCCCGCCGATACCACTATAGAACTTGTAGCCGAGTGAGTCCGCGCAAACTTGACCTGTCAAATCGATTTCCAGGCCGACGTTGATTCCCACCATCTTGTCGTGTTGCCTGATAATGCTGACGTCGTTGACATACTCGGTGGGGTAAAACTCGAAAAACGGATTGTTGTCGATGTAGTCGTACAGGCGCTGGGAGCCCATGCAGAAGCTCGCGACGATCTTGCCTCGATTGAGGGATTTCTTTGTGCAGGTAATCGCACCGCATTCGATCAGATCGATGATCCAGTCACTGAACATCTCGGTATGAACACCGAGGTCTCTCTTGTGTGCGAGCCACTCAGCCAGGGCTTGGGGAATGCGGCCTATGCCGCATTCAATTGTGCTGCCGTCTTCAACAAGTCTTGCAATGTTTTGCCCGATGCGGCGCAGTGTTTCATCCGGTTCCGGTATAGGGATCTCAATTATCTTCTCGTCGTACGGGACGAGGACATCGATTGAATTGACGTGGACGAAGCTATTGCCGAGCGTTCTGGGCATGTGACTGTTGACCTGCGCGATAACGTACTTGGCATTGGCAGCGGCGGATTTGACGATATCGACCGAGACGCCGAGACTGCACTGGCCGTTGACATCCGGAGGTGTCACGCTGATAAGGGCGACGTCTATGGGAATTCGACCGCTCTCAAATTCGAGCGGTATCTCGGACAGAAATATAGGCGTGTAGTCACCGATTCCTCTCTCCAGCGCATCGCGTACGTTGTCAGCGATGAAGAAGCTGTTCATCTTGAACTTTTCGCGGAACTTCTCCTGCACGTACGGGGCGTCACCCATCGTTAGCAGGTGCACGATGTGAGCGTCGTAGATATGGCCCGAATGCTCCACAAGGGCCTCGACAAGATGCTGTGGCTGGCCGCAACCCGTTCCGACAAAGACGCTGTTGCCAGATTTGATCAGCTTCATCGCCGTTGCGGCGTCGCCTATCTTGTCGTGATATTTTTCTTTCCAGTCAAATTCATGCATATCTATTCTTCTACTTATGTTGCTGATGGATAGCTCTTACGTCTTCGATCTCAAAGCCGTACTTACGTCTGAGCCTGCCCAGCTGTTCGTTCGGATTCACGGTGGCAGGCAATCGCAGTCGCGAGGTCAATTCTTCCACAGACATCCCACAGACTCTTGCCGCTTCAGCGAGAGTGGTTCGGCCGGAGATTAGGGCGTGCGAAGCGGGGTGGGGCTCCATTGTCACGCTGCCGATCACCTCACCCGCGGACTTTACCTGACTGTTGGCCCAGAACAGCCCACCGCCCATTACGACGGCTATTATCAGCAGTAGGACAATGCCATACACGACACGCTGCATCCCGCTCGCCGATTCAGCGCATCGCAGTTTGTTCACCGTAGCGCAGACCCAAGACCAATGTAGCCATACATGGACGACCATTAGCCCTATCAGGCTCACTGCCAGGTAGAAGTGGATAGTTCCCCAGTCATGTCGCCCCAGTCCCCAGACTGTCCGAGCTGAGCCTGCATGCCGACCGCCGGTTCCCGGTGGGAGCACGTAGTGGATCAGCAGGCCCGTCCAGGCCAGACCGAGCATCACCAGGAGGCTGATAAGATCGATCCAGAAGTTCAGAGTGTTGCGCTTCATAAGCAAGAACCTGCTCCTTACTGCAATGCTGTGCCCTGAGAACCCGTGTCAAACCTGTTGTACGCTTATCCTGGCGTCAACGGCGATTGGGGTCGTGCCTTCAGGCCCGACTACATAGGGATTTATGTCCATCTCTTGAATCTGAGGAAATTCCGTCACCAATTGCGACAGTCTCTGCAATCCCTCTGCTACCGCCTCTATGTCTACGCCTTCTTCGCCACGGACGCCCTTTAACATCTGGTAGGTCTTCGTATTCAGAAGCATCTGCTTTGCCTCGTCGGCCGTAAGCGGCGCCGGATAGAAGGACACGTCCTTGAGGACCTCTACCATGATTCCGCCCATCCCGAACATCATCAGCGGGCCGAAGTGGGGGTCCCGGTTCATGCCAAGGATGACCTCTTTTCCGCCCCCGCACATTTCCTGCACGAGAACTCCGAGGATATTGGCCTCCGGCAGCTTCTTGGGGATGCGATACATCATCAAATCGAATGCGTCCCTGACCTGCTGCTCGCCTTTGAGACCAACTTTGACACCGCCCACGTCGGATTTGTGCAGTATGTCCGGCGACCATATCTTCAGCACGACGGGGTAGCCGAGCTGTTGGGCTATGTTCGCTGCTTGTTCGGCGGTAGTGGCGATGGAGCCTTTTGGTGTCACAAAGCCGTATGCTTCGAGCATCTCCTTTGATTCAGCCTCGCCGATCTCATAGACGCTCTGCCTGAGGTGCCGCTCAACGATGTTTTCAACCTTGCGGCGGTTGACGCCAAAGAGCTTGACGACGCGTTTCGGCCTGGAGCGCCACCTCGCGTAGTCGGCCATTGCCTTGATCGTCCCGACAGCGCTTTCCGGTGAATCGTACTGGGGAATCTTGCCTTCGCGCAGGATACCAACACCTTCTTTTACTTTTGCGGCCCCGAGGAAGCACGCGAGAATGGGTTTGGACGGTTTCTGACGCGCCATTTTGACGGTGACTCGCGCGGTGCCCGCCGATTCAGTCATTGCCTGTGGCGTCAGCAGGACCAGTACCGCGTCAACATTGGGGTCGTCGAGGGCGGCCTCAAGTGCGAGCTCGTACCTGTCGGCCAATGCGTCTCCCAGAACGTCGATAGGATTATGCACGTTCGCGGCGGCCGGCAAAGCGGCCGACAGTTTGGCCACAGTTGTATCGTCCAGTTTCGCAAAGGTAAGGCCCTGCTGCTCGATAGCATCGGCGGCCATGATTCCGGGCCCGCCTGCGTTTGTAATGACCGCGACGCGAGGTCCTGCGGGAAGCGGCTGATTGGCAAAGGCCTGCGCGTAGTCGAACTGCTGCTTAATGGATTCACAGCGGATGATACCCGCCCGCTCAAACATACATTCGTAGGCCGTCTCGCTGCCGGCAAGGCTGCCGGTATGCGAGGATGCCGCCTGTGCGCCGGCTTCGGTTGCACCGGATTTCATCAGCAGTATCGGTTTCTGATGAGAGATCTGCTCAGCCTCTCGAACGAAGGCATTTCCGTCACTGATGCTTTCAAGATAGCCGGCGATGACCTTCGTGTCGGGATCGGGTCCCAGGGCCTTTATCAGGTCCAGCTCGTCGATGTCTGTTTTGTTGCCGATGCTGACAAGCTTGCTGAAGCCTATGCCGCTTGCATTTGCCATATCGAGAATGGCCGCCAGCAGCGCTCCCGACTGCGAAAGATAAGCGATCGCTCCGGCCGAGGGCAGGTCACCGCCGAAGCTGGCGTTGACCTTGTTTGCCGGCGCTATTGCGCCGAGACAATTGGGCCCTATCACGCGTATACCGGCCTGCCTGGCTATTCTCAGGACCTGATTCTCAAGCTCTTTTCCCTCTTCGCCTACCTCCTTGAAACCGGCGGTTATGATTATGACGGACTTGACCCCAATCTTCGCACACTCCCGCATCACGGCCGGGACGGCCTTTGCCGGGACGATGACGATCACGAGATCAGGCTTGCTGCCGATTGCTTTAAGGCTCGGATAGCACTCTAGGCCCTCGATGGCATCGGCTTTGGGATTGACCGGGAATATCCGGCCTTCGTATCCGGCACCGATCATATTTGTCAGGATTTCGTGGCCGACTTTGCCCTTCTGGCGAGAGGCGCCCACGATCGCAACAGACTCTGGATTGAAGAAACTCTCCAGGCTCATACCGAGGAACTGTCCTTTCTATGTCCGTGCAAACACATTCTGCGGGCTATCACTTGCCATGATACACGCAACGGCGCGATTTTCAACCCCTCGTTGCTTTCGCAACTGTCCCAACGATTGTGGCACTTTTTTTAGACCCCAAATTGTTGTGGTTTTCGGGCAAAGCGAGCAACAACCGCTTGTGCCTGAAATGACCAACCACATTTCCTGGGGCGGTTACTTGTTTTCGAAGACATTGTTCGCTTGCTGTCATGTCGAACGGAGCCGAGACATCTGGCTGCGAAGGATAAGTGCACCTTATCCGGAACCAGATTCCTCCGCTTCGGCCCGTTTGCTGCGCGCCCCCGGTCGCGGTGGCACGGACAAGCTCGGCCCGTCGAGCCGAGCTGGCTTGGGTCGGATGCCATTGCTCGCAACTCGCAGTGCGGTCGCTGTGGCTTGCATTCGCTGGAGAGCCTATCCTTAGAAGAACTTGTAGATAAACGAGACCTGTGCACGGATGGCCTCGGCGATTCCTGTGGCCCTGCGTAACGTGCGCCAGTGCGAGACTTCGACACCGACGCTCGCGTTCTTGTTGATAGCGTAATTGGCGTTGCCGAATATGCAGGAATTCTGCGTCCTATCGCCGACGTTCACGTCGCCATCGGCTACGTCATCTATGCCGGCTCCGACGGTAAAGCTCCAATTGTCCCACGGGCCCAAGTTCGCGGCCACCCAGCCGCCCATCGCGGCAATCTCATTGCCATGGTTGATGGTGACGCCGTTGGCATCCTTGATTGCCCTGAGACTCTGGCCGATGCCACCAAAATACGTACCGAGATTCTCGCCGGTAAACAATTCGCCCTGCACGTTCAACCACTCGTTAACCGGCTGAGTTAGGTCAAGGTTGACCGACCAGGTATTGAAGCTCTTGTTGGCACCGCCGGCGGTCGTGTCGTACTCCTCCTGGCCCCAATGTCCCGAACAGCCGAACACGGTGGGCTTGTCCGCGATTAATGGGACAGTTGCGCCTACTCGACCCTGAAAAATCGGGAAGCCGGCATCGGCACCCGAGTCGGTCCCGGTTATTGCGCTATCTGTGCCGATGTTCCGAGCGAGGGCACCTTGCAGCTTCAGATCGACGTCGCCCTTCAACTTGACGTTCTTGGTCAAACGTACCTGCGGCCGCCGATAGCCGAGATTGCCCGCATTCCACAGAACCGTATAGTTCAGCGTGGATGGGTTGAGCGGCCCCATCACATCCCAGGTCTGGCCGGCCAGAATGCCGATACCATTTTCGGGCCAATTCACCTCGAGGTAGGCATGTCGCATCATCGGCGCTGCCTTGTTGTCCGGAGCCCCGCCACCATAGAAATCAAATTCGAGATGCCCGCGGGTCTGCATCTGGCCGTGGTCGGGCCCTTTGACCTTGATCCCGAACCTGCTCTGCTTCGCGGTCATGTTGAATTCGTCATCGTTTGGGTTGGCGGCTTCAGAATCCACCCAGACCGTATAGTCTCCCGTAGTAGTGCGAGATGAATCGTAGGAGCCGTCGGCCTTGAAATAGCCGTACAGTTGAATGTCAAGATTGGCCCATACGGGCTTCTTCTCAGTGTCACTGTCAGCGCGGCAGAATCCCGCGGTGGTAAACAACAGTGCTGTAGCGATCACAAACGCTCTGATTTGCATAAGATGTTCCTTTCTAACCGGCAATGTTCTTTCCATGGCCGGCCAATTCGTGTTGCGGCTGGGATCCACGTTTAGCACCACCGAGCAGCCTTAATGCCGTGGCGCCAGAGTAAAACCGCGGATTATACGCGTAGCAGCCCTCGCGTCAAGCAACAATATCCGGATGGTGGTATTTCCGACGAATCTGCGCTAGACAGGTCGAAATATATCAGTCTGAGGTCTTGAAGAGTCGACCTGATCGACTTTAGGCTCAGCCCCGCTCGCAACGACGAAGAACGGCAAAGAAAGTCGCATCTCACCGCGTGGGCGGGTGCGAATTTGTAGGTCGTGTAGCCGGAGAGGAATAGGAGCGGATCTATGGGCAAAGCTGTCGTGAGGTCTGTCGGTATACCACTGGTGCTGATGAGCGCGTTACTCGTTGCGGCGGATGTTCCTGCAGCAGAATCCGCCGCCTCCCACGGACCTGTGATCGGGATACGGGCCCTTGATGAGCCAAGAGCTACCGGGACTAATTCGCCGGACGTGTTCCCAGTTTTCCCTTGCCTTTGCATCCACTCCCGGCAATAGTATCATCGAAGAACTCATACGAACCGGATGCAGGCGAGGCAATCGTGGCTGACCGCCAATGGCATTATGCGATCGACAACACACAACACGGACCAGTCTCTGAAGCGCAGCTAAAGCAACTGCTGCAAGACGGCACCCTGGGTCCGGCGACGTACGTCTGGACGGACGGAATGGACGGCTGGGACACAGCTTCAGCGGTTCCAGATTTGCTGCCGTCAGTACCGGCGCCCGCGGTAGAAGCACAGCCGTACCCTTCACGGCCGGTCCGGACGACTCCCGTAGCAGTCACGGTTTTCGGCGTCCTCAACATCGTCTTTGGCGGCATGAGTCTGTTTGCGATGCCATTTGCCTTGATGGTCACTTTCACCAGGACCGATGTACACCGCGGTGGCGCGTACTTTGCTTGGACGGTCTTTTCTTTCCTGGTTGGCCTGGTGTACATAATACTGATGATCACACTCGGAATTGGCCTGCTCAAGCTCAGGTCGTGGGCGCGAAAAGGGACGCTGGCCTACGGGTATTTCGCCATCGTCTGGAGCATCGTTGGCATGATTGTGAACGTTAGCCTGGTGATGTCCGGCGCTCGCGGAGGCCGGGCCGATCCTGCGGTCCAGATGGTGGGATTTGTCCTTGGCGGATTGATCAGCCTGATATACCCGATTTGCCTCATAGTCTTCATGCGTAGGCCCAACGTCGTCAACGCCTGCACGAAATAGTCTTCTCCGTTGTCCCCATGAAGGGACATGTTCGAGTTTCACCAGATGGGTCGACGAGGGATTACAGAGGTTGTCTCATCTTGGCTTTCGACAAAAGCGAAACAGACGTACCCGTCTCGACTACAGGGATTGCCAAGGCGCCCTTGCCGTATTATTCTTCTGGCTCGGGCGATTCGGAGATAGGCATCTGCGGTGCTTTGTAGACGCAGAAGGATTCTGCAAGCATGTCGTGTAATGCACGTTTTCTGAACGTAAATGCGACGACGACGCAGTCGATCACTATAAGTATATTCACAACAAGACCAACCGTATCCAAGAAACTCCCCTGTTGCGCTTGAGCGAGCTCTATGGGTGATGTGGCAGATTGGAACTCCGGTGATGAGAACAAAATCAGTTGACTTGCTAAGCTGATGCCGGACGACATGAGAAATGGAAGATATCGAATATATGCACCAAGCAAAGAGAGCTTGTTGCCGTTATCGTCGATGACTTTGATCCCACAAGACATCTTGCCCAGGGTAGCTCCGAAGAATGCTTCCATGAAAGGCTTGTATATGAGCCCCGGCAGGCTCAGCAGAAC
>CP070675.1:591867-603378 GCA_020352215.1 Phycisphaerales bacterium | reverse complement strand
ATATTTGTCACGTGGAGTCGGTCTATTCGGATGGTAGTTCAAATCCTTATCGCCCAGACGAAGTGCTCTGTCTGTCTCGTGGATAGTATACTGAACAGTCGGATCATCGGCATACCTTACTTGAACATGAACGTTCTGATCAGTTGACGCTGTTATCGTATATCGGCTCATGGGCGAAACATCAATGGTGATTTCGTCCTTGTTTATATACGTATTCTCAATCTCCTTAACTTCCGTCTGTGGTTGTAACGTTGCACAGGAACTGACAGAAATTAATACAAGGATCATAATCGGTGTTTTGTTCATTTCCATGAGCTTTCCTTTTAACCATTTCATAATCATTTGATTACTCCTTAATCCGAGATTTCCCATTTAACGCCATAAATTGCACTCCTGCACGCCACACCGTCAATAATGCCATAATAGGGAGTTCGCTTTCAATACTTCTGGCCGTCAAGACGTGCCAGCAAAGCCCCAAGATACACAAATTCACTGAAAGTCCAACATTTTGCCACTTCGTAGACACGCTTGAAGGAGCTGCATATGCAGTAAATTATGAAATCTAAGCTATCATGTCACCTGTTATATATAAGAAATCCGGGGTTGATCTAATCATTCACGAGTTCCACAGCGTCGCCAATCGTGATTTGCCCGGGCTTGGTTACTTTTGCGAAGACACCCTCGCGCGGCATAACGCAATCACCGATCTGCTCGAAGATTTTGCAGCGGTTGTGACAGACTTTTCCCAGCTCCACGATCTGAAGCTCGACGTGCTCGCCGAGCTTCAGTTTGTGGCCGATGGAGAGCTTCAGCAGATCAATGCCCTCCGTTGTGATGTTCTCGGCGAAATCGCCCGGCGAGACTTGTACCCCGGCTGCGATCATTTTCTCTATGGATTCGGCGGCGAGCAGGCTCACCTGCCTTTTCGGGCTGCCCGCGTGGGCGTCGCCGACCATGCCGAAGTCGGTGCGCAATTCGGCCGCAGAGACATTGGTTTTTCGCGTGCCTCTTTCTTTCGAAATGGAGATTGCCTTAATCCTGCCTTTTCCAATCACCGCTCTTACCGCCTGTCTTCTCGATCAATTCTATCTGACCTATTGTCATTTCCCTGCCCATGTACTTGAGCATGTCGTAGATAGTGAGGCACGCGGCAGCTACGCCGGTTAGAGCTTCCATTTCTACTCCTGTTTTGCCTGAGGACTTAACCGTCACACTCATCTGAACCGACTTGCCTCGCTCGTCCAACACAAAATCCACGTCAATAGCCTCGATCAGAATTGGGTGGCACATGGGAATCATCGCCGGGGTGGACTTGACGGCTTGTATGGCGGCTATCTTTGCAGTCTCGAGCACGTTACCCTTAATGCAGGAGCCTTGCTTGACCGCATCAAATGCCTCTTCGCCAAGCTCGATGCGTCCGGCGGCTTTGGCCTTCCTGACGGTGACGTTCTTGCCGCTCACGTCCATCATTCCCTTGCCAGTCGTCACAATTCTCAGCCTCCCACCTTGCACATTGAGAATTCCTCGGCGCGCGAGTTCAACTTTGTATATCTGGGCTTTTCCGACAAAATCTGCTCCAGCACAGACCGGACCTGCCGGTCGCCGGCGCCATTTCTTATGAGTTCCTTTAGGTCGTAGCTATGAGGTGAGTGCAGGCAGGGCTTTATCCTGCCGTCACTGGTCAAACGCAGCCGGTTGCAGCGGCTGCAGAACGCCGACGATCTGCCGCTTATGAAACCTATGATGCCGGCTGAGTCCGGGGCCTTGAAATACACGGCCGGTCCGTCACCCGCGCCCATCGCGACTTGTGAAAGCGCTCCATGCTCGCGCTCGATAATCTCTCGAACCTCATTATTGGGGACATAATCGATCGCTGCTGCTGCCCGTCTTACGGTTGGGCAATACTCGATGAACCGGACTGTCACCGGCATACTTTTGCCCAGGCGGGCCAGCGCGGGAATCTCAGACTCGTTGATTCCCTTCAATACGACGCAGTTGATCTTCACAGGTACGAGGCCGACCCGTATTGCTTCACGTACGCCCCTCATTACCTTCTGCAAAAGGTCGGAACCGGTAATGCGTCGGTATCCCTCCCTGTCTATCGAGTCAAGGCTGATGTTGACCCGGTTCAGTCCTGCTGCCTTGAGTCTCGAAGCCATCTGTTCGAGCAGGACACCATTGGTTGTGAGCATAACCTGCTCTATGCCCGCTGTGGAGGCGAGTTTTTCTACAAGGACCGGAAGGTCTTTCCTCAGCAACGGCTCACCGCCGGTGAGCCTGACCTTGCTTACCCCGTATTCGGCCAGAAGTGCGACGACGCGATGGATTTCCTCGAACCGCAGAACCTCGCGTCGGTCGACGGGCTCGCAGCACCCGGTCGGATTGCAGTACAGGCATCGCAGGTTGCACGCATCCGTTACAGAAACTCTTAGATAGTTAACGCCCATAGTTGCATAGGTTCCAACGCCCGTGCCGGCTCAGATTAGCCGGACACGAACGGTCGTTCCTTTCCTCACCTCAGCCACACCGATATCTACAGTAACCAATCCGTCCGCGCCGCACAAGGCTCCGATGTGTGCCGAACCGTGATATTCACGGGCTTTTGCCGCGCCTGTATCCGTTATTGTGACGGGGATCCAACCCTGCCTACGTGTATCTTTTCTGTTGATGGTCGTTTCCAAAGGCACGTGAACAATGCGGGGGCGGTACTTGTATCCCATCATCTTGTAGAGAAACGGCTTGACGAGAAGCTCGCAAGTCACGAAGGCAGACACAGGATTGCCGGGCAATCCAAAACAGGCACCTTTGTCGTGAGTTCCAAAAACCGTCGGCTTACCGGGTTTGACGGCGATTTTCTCGAAAAGCACCTTGATGCCGTTCTTCTTCATGATCTTGGGGACAAGGTCATAATCCCCCATCGAGACGCCGCCGGATAACACAACGACATCGTTTTTCGCAAGTGCTTCACTGAGTATCTTGTGAATTCCTACGTCGGTGTCGACCGCTATCGGATAGTTGCGGCCAATTGCGCCGATGCGAGAAATCTGGGCTCGCAGCTGGCAACTGTTGCTCTCTCTGATTTGTGAAAGACTGGGCTTTTGCCCTGGTGGAACCAGCTCATCACCGGTCGCGATGACCCCGACCCTGGGCCTGATCGCAACACGAGGGTTGACACAACCGACCGATGCCAAGACGGCAATGTGCTGCGGCTCAATGCGCGTGCCTTTGCGGACGACCACGTCGCTTCGTCTTACATCCTCCCCTTGCTTGCAGATGTGGTCCTCCGTTTCCTTGCCCGTGAACCGAATCTTATTCTCACTTGGATTGTCGGTGAACTCAACCATCACAACGCAATCGGCACCGCGTGGAACCATACTGCCGGTCATTATCTTGGCGCATTGATTGGGGCCGATTTCGCGTCTCGGCACCACGCCTGCCGGGATTATCTCGATCACCGTGAGCTCATTTGCAAGGTCCGCTCGTCGGCATGCATAACCGTCCATCACCGATTTGTCGAACCGTGGCATGTCCATATCCGATTTGACGTCCTCGGCTAATACGCGACCGAGCGCGTCGTGGATAGAGACACGTTCGGCGTCGAGCCGGTGAGCCGCGTTTAGGACGATCTCAAGGGCCCGCTCAAACGGTATCATCATTTTTCCTTTCAACTCAACGTCACTGCTGCTCGACAGTATATAGCAGAAACTGTTGCCGTGCCATGCATATGTCGTGGTTTGTGACTCTGAGAGGAACTGTGAATGTACAACAACGGCTGCTTCAGCACGAGGTCAAGGGTGTATGATCTGATTCGCGCCGCTCGATATTCATACGACAATCTTGTCGGTGATTTCCGCTAAGACATCAAGGGCAGCGACCTCGGCATCACGGGCGAGCTTGAGGGCCTCGGCCGCTGAGCGGGCGCGGTCGTCGACCGCCACGCGTTCATCTTCGCATTCCTTGAACGGGTATGTGTCCGAAATCCTTTTGAGATTCCGGGCGACCGTGTCGTAGTGGCCCCGCGCTTTGTCGAAGAGCGGCGCCAGCTCGCCATCGACTCGCCGCTGCGCCTCCGCAAGGAATTCAACGGCGAATTTGCGAGATTCCGCCCACACGGCCGCGTTGTAGCCTAACCCAAACCTGTCCGCTATGCCCTTTTCCGTTGCGCGAATCCACACGTCATAGCCGTGGAGACCACCGCTGCGGTCCGTCCATTTCTTACGGTTGTGAGCCAGGTCCAGGGCATAGCTCAGGGCGTCACGCACCGTCTTGTGATCATCGGCCGGCGCGGTGGGCTTGACATTACAGACCAGGACCGAGCCGATCTCCGATCTACCCAGATCTTGGCGGGGCATGGGGCCTTTGCCCTCGTCGCACCCGGGGCCGGAGATGTAGTAGCCGTCTTCATCGTAGCCATAGATTACCTGATATTCAGGTATGTCCAGCTCCCAGCCGTAGCAGGGCAGGTCCTCGTCGATGCTGCTCTTGACGTGTTCCCAAGCCCGCTCCTGTGCCTCTTGCAGGTCGCGATCCTGCTTGGGGCAGTACACATCCACACTCTCCACGGTGTAGCCGATGTTGCGACCGAGGGTCAGGAACCGGCTGGTATCCCAGTCCGTGGGTCCGCTGGGACATAGACCGGGTGAGATATTGAGTACAAACGCATGGCCCGTCGCGCCGAACAGCCACGCGTCCGAGACGTCAATGCCGAGGTAGTTCAGGCATCCCTTGATACAACCGACGTGCGAGGCCCAGCGAGGGACCCAGCGCAGGCCTTCTAATTGCTTGGTGGGCGTGCCCGTTACTCCAACAACCTTTACTCTTTTCTCCCCGACCCAGGACTTGGCCTGGTTGTGGTGCTCAAGGTAGCTGCGTTCCGACAGTCGGAATATGTCGTACAGGCCGGACCTGTCGCACGCAACAAAGACGAACGATACCGGGCAACGACTCTGGCGAACGCGCTCATAGATACCTATGACTGCCTCTATGTCCGCGGGCTCAGGCAGAAGGAAGAACATGGCCTGTAGCTGACCATCGGCGCCGGCCCAGCGCACCGTGCCGTCCTCGACGGTCTGCGTACAATCGTGTTGGGCGGCGAGCGTGTTCAACTGCTCAAATACGTCCTCGACGGGACCTGCCAGCAGCTTCGCCCAGCTGTCACATCCCGGCTCAGGGAACTCGCGGTCGCAGGCAAACAGGGAGTAGATATCCTCTCGTAGTTCGAGACCCCTTTCCCGCACGGTGCCTAATCCACAGATTCGATCGCAGTGCTGAACGGCTCGTTCGGGCGTGATGGCGAACACATCCCAATTTCCTTCCCCATCGGCCCACTGGTGCACAAACACAGCGGCCAGAGCGGGCTGCCTCTCTTTGGCGTGGACAAATGTGTCCAAGACGCAGTCTATGTCACGGGGATCGGCAATGGCGCAGAAAATGACCGCCAGCTTGCCCTCCTTTGTAGTCCAGTGGACATATTCGCCTTGGACCTGCTGTACAAGGCCAAGCTCATCGGCGCCGACCTGCAACACTCTCGCGAATTCAGCGACGCCTTTGGGCAGGGCTCTGCCTATACGCGCTTTGTTCTCGCACCAAAACGAGGTCAAATCCGGACAGCTCATGTTCGGCCTCCCAGAATAAACAAGTTTGCCACATCGGCCGGTAAACAGCCAACTGGACGTCCAACGCTACATCTGCTCCAGCACCCGTTCAGTTCTTCCGATGGCGTTCCTCTGCTGGTCACTAATGTACGGCCAACGCATTGTTGGTGTCAACTGAGAGTGTGGTTGATATAAGATTTCTTGCGCCGCACGCGGTAGGGGGTACACTTGTACGCACGAATGTGTGGGTATGTGATACTGACGGCGTGGCAGAAATATGGTTTGTGGTTGTAACCGGGCCTCTGTGTGCTAAAATCAGCCTTTATGGTGACGCCCCACGTACAACGTCTGGTCCGAGGCTCATTCAGGAGGTTCGTCATGTCAAGTAGTCATTTGCCTTTGCTGGTCGCGGTGATATTGGTTGTGCTCTGTCCAATGTCGGTGGCCGAGAGCACGACTTCGCTAACCGGACAGGTCGTGGATGCGGACACGGCTGAACCACTGGCGTGCCGCATATACGTGCGCGGAGAAGACGGGAAATGGTACTTCCCCGGATCGGCGTCTCCTGACGGCTCAGCGGTTACGTATCAGAAGCAGAACTGGGCGAACAAGAACTCCGTTGAGATGCACACGACACTCTCGGCCCATCCCTTTGTTGTCAAGGTGCCTCGCGGCGAATATGAGATCACGGTGGAGCGGGGCAAGGAGTATTTCCCGCAGACCAGACGCGTGACCGTCGGCGCAGAGCCGGTCAACCTGAAGTTTCGGCTCAAGCGGTGGATCAATATGGCCCAGCTTGGCTACTACTCGGGCGACACTCACGTGCATCGCACCTTGGAGGAGCTGCCAAACGTGCAACTGGCCGAGGATCTCAATGTGTCGTTCCCGCTGCTGTACTGGGTCACGAAGGCCTTCCTCCCACCCGGTACCGGAGACAAAAGCGTGCGCGAGCAGGTGGAGGCTCGCCCCATTTTCATCGACGACACGCATGTCATGTATCCGTTGAACACCGAGTACGAGATTTTCTCGGTGAACGATAAGAGCCACACCCTTGGCGCGGTCTTTGTGTTGAACCACAAGTCTGTTTTCCAGATCGGCGTGCCGCCGGTCGGGCCCGTCAAGAAGTTAGCCAGAGAGGAGGGGGGCTTGTTGGAGCTGGATAAACACAATTGGCCTTGGTCTATGATGCTTGTCCCGATCATGGGCGTGGATCTGTTTGAGCTGACCAACAACCATATCTGGCGCACCGAGTTCGCTTTTGCGCGATTTGGCGAGGCGCCGCCGGAGTACATGCAAGTTGAAAAGGATGCCAAGGGCTTTACTGAGCGCGGGTGGATCGAATACGGATTTGCGAATTACTATACCCTGTTGAATTGTGGCTTTCGCTTGCGACCCACGGCCGGTACAGCCACCGGCGTGCATCCCGTCCCGCTTGGCTTTGGACGGGTCTACGTCAAACTTGAAGAGGGCTTTGACTACGATGCGTGGGTGAAGGGGCTCGACGAGGGTCGTAGCTTTGTCACTACAGGACCCATGCTGTTCGTGACAGTGAATGACTTTGATCCGGGGCACTTCTTCGGTCAATCCGGTCGGTCGCCTGCTGGCTATTCGGTCGCAGGCAGGGCTCAGAGCGCTTACCCGTTGGGGTCTGTCGAGATTATTGTCAATGGTCGCGTAGCTGAGGTGCTGAAGGCCCAGAACCAACGGCTGCGTTCGGGTGCTTACCTAAATAGGATCAACACAACGATAGATGTTGCCACTACCTCGTGGATCGCCGTTCGCTGCTTCGAGGACAGGCCCGACAAACGTCCTTGCTTTGCCCACACCGGCCCGTTTCATATCCGCGTCGAGGATAGACCCCTGCAGCCGGAGAAGGGTGAGATAGAGTTCCTAATCAAGCGAATGCGGGAGCAAATCGAACGCAACGAGGACGTCCTGCCCTCCGATGCCGTCGAAGAGTATCGCCGAGCCCTGAATATCTATCAAGGAATCGCCAAGCACGCTCGATAAGCCGGGCAAGGCTTCCTCTGCGAATGAGGCTGAACCCCGAGTCAGTGCGATTGTCTACAGGGAGAGGACGAACTCGACGAGGTCTTTTATCTGTCGGTCGGTCATCTCGGACGTGCGGCCGTGTTTATCGGCGGGATTGTGTTTCTTGAGCACATCCACCATGGTCTTGGCCCGACCGTCGTACAGATACGGTGCGGTTCTCCACACCTCGATCAAGGTCGGAGTGTCAAAAGCCTTGCCCTTGTCGAGTCCTTTGGCGGTGCCGAGATCGTGTTTCTTCATATCCGTGTACAGACCGGGAGTATGACATGAGGCACATCCGGCGGACTCGAACAGCTTGCCGCCGCGTCTGGCGCGCGCGCTGAGCTTGCCTTTCACCAGGTATGGGCTTGGGACGGGCCGCAGTTTCTTGAGATACTCATCGATTGCCGCCGCGTCTTCTTCTGGCCGCACGGCAAACTGAATGTGTCTGATGCCGGAGCGGACGGCGGTCTCAGCATCGGCGCGAGCACCCATCACCATCGCAGGCGGCGTTTTGTGGGCGAGAAGAAGGCTCTTTGTGTTCTTGGGATTACCGAGGCCGTCGTTCAGAAGGTCCCAGTTGAGACCGTCGACCCGGGCAGCGCCGGGATGACAGCTCGAACAGCTCTGCCACATCTGGAAGCATATAGTCGCATCGTGGAAGAGCCTTTCGCCTTTACGTGCTGTCGTGACAGGTTCTTTCGGACCGAGGGCGACGGATTCGGCTTTAGGTCGGACATCCAGATGCACATCCACAATGCCGAGGCTGTCCGTGAAGTATTCGGCGACGTAGGCTTTTGTGCCTATCACGGCCAGGCCGCGTGGTCCGTTGCCGGTCAGCTTGAGCCGGCGCTTGACCTCAACGAGGAATGCAAGATCGTTAGGGACATCTTCGACTGAAGTGGTGGCGCCAGAGACCTTTTCACCGGCCGCCACGCGGGCAAGCCTGTCATGGAGTTTGGACCGGTCTATGACGCTCAGCTCGTGGGTGCCCGCGGTTGTAACGCAGATGTATTTGCCGTCGGGGGTGCAGGCGACGGACCAGGGATTGGCCGCGCCGAGATCGATGTCATCAAGAAGGACTGTGTTGAGGTACTTTTTGTTCGGCACGTCTATGATGGTCAGGGCGTTGGTATTCATCCAGCCGCGTTCGAGCTGGGTTGTCGGGAGCTGATAACGAGCGAGGATGTGTGTCACGTAGGCGTGTTTGCCATCGGGAGAAATCGTGATGTCACGAAGGGCGGTGCTGCCGTTGGGAAGGCGGATTGAAGTGACAATCTCATTGGCGGCCGTATCAATCACGGAGATCTCGGCGGCGGTGTAGTCGGCGTCGGAGGCACCCGCCGGCACGTGGTTGGCTACAAAGAGCAAATCGCCGTCAGCTGTGATGGCGGCGGCGATAGGCTCGCGGTGTACGGCGACTGTTGCCAGCCGCTTTCCGGAAGCGAGGTCAAGGGCAGAGATATTGTTATTGAACTGGTTACAGACGTAGAGCGTCTTAGCATCGGGACTCAGTGCCGGTGCACAGGGTGTGTGGCCTGCGGTGAGTCTCTTGGTTACCTTCCCTGTCCGCACGTTCACCACCGCGACGCGACCGCCGGGCCCCGCGCATGTGACGTAGAGCTTGGAGTCATCGGGGGTTAGGACAAGGCCGGTGGGCTCGCCGGGCAGAGAAATAGTCTTGCTCACTTTGCCGGCTTCAACGTCGAAGACCACAACCTGCTTGGCCGTGGCCTCAGTGATATACAGATGTCGACCTGCGCTGTCGGCCACAATCTCCAGTGGGGACAGATAGTCGCCGCTGACTGGTGCAACTTGCCCCGCAAAGGCCACACCGCATAGCACGATCAACGTCAATACCCGCGTCATTGCTGCAATTCGCTTCATTTGCTATTTCCTCTTGACAGTCTCCGGTGACTCGTGCACCTTCTATATTTCAACGTTATTACTGCTTTTGCTCTTTCTTCATAGCATGCTTTCACCTATTTTATCAAGAGTTTTTGCTGCCGTATCAGCACAGCGTTCCCGCTTGGCCGTTGTCATCTTCTTGAGATAGTCAACGACTCCCTCCTCTTGCTTAATGTCTATACCATTTTCCACCAATCCACGAAGGATATTGACTCGTTTTTCCTCCAAGTTTCTCACAAATCTTCTTCTCACTAATCTATTCTCCTTCATCCATATAGGGGGAATATCATTGATAAGTGTAGGCAGGTAGCCGGCAAACTCTGAAATGTCGAGACCTGATAAATGTATTTGGCCTGAAGTCTCGTCGCTTCTTCGCTCTACCTTTACTCCTTCTGATTCAAGTTGTCGGCAAGCCATGTCAATGGCGGGCTCCATGTCTTGTTCAACGATCGTGTAACCATCTTTCGTGCTCGCGCCGACCAAAAACTCCATAAGAAGAATATGCCCCAGTAATCAAGGTCGGAAAATGCAGTTGCCTTAGGTGTCTTTGGAGTTTGTTTTGCTTCTTGGGACAGCTTTTCGTGTAACACTTTAACCAGTGATGGGACGACGCCCTTCTGTGTCTGAGCTATTTCTCTAATGAGGGCAAGTGTCCCACTTTTTTCCTCGATTGCTCGACCAAGTATGATCCACAATAAGCCGGCCCCGATGAAAATCCCCAAACCGAGTGTGCCTAATATGAGAGGGAATAGCTCTTTATGCCTTACATAATCGCCTATGCCCCAAATGAGAGTAGTCATCACAAAAAGTGTGCTGGATATGAGACTGATTATGTTTCTTGTCCGGAGTCTCATGCGCGTTGATCCTACGTTGTATTTTCTATTGTGCCATCGGCAAAATATGCACAACCAAGATGTGGCCCATCGTTGTTAACCGTCGTGCCCGCACCTCAGTCTTCATCGTCACCCACAAGATAGAGACCATCGCCAATCGCATCGCTTGCCGCGTTTCAGTATTGTTGCTGCTCTTGGACTTGGCCTTCTTGGCTGGCCTTCAGTATCATCTGGATGACCTCTCTCGTCAACTGGTGACCTTTCAGCAGCGGGAAACCTTCCCATACCACGTGCCCTTTGGGTTCGACAATGATGCAGTGCGGGATTCCGAAGACGCCAAGCTTGTCCTTCATTCGAGCCTGAGTGTCGATCACGACGTGGTACTCGATCTTCGGCCCATCATAGCGTCGTACGACGTCTTCGGCCTCATCGGAGATCCCCATCACCACCAAGTCGTTGCGGAATTGCCGCTGAAAGTCGTTCAGCTTGGGGACTGCAAGTCTACACTGACTGCACCAGGTTGCCCAGAATTCGATAAGAAGGTGCTTGCCGTTCATTTCGGGCTCGGAGGTAAGCCATTTCTCTACCACAAAGTCGGGAGCTTTCTCCCACAGAAAGGACCGCGCCCAGAGGCGTTTTCCTTTCTTGGGTATGGGTGACTTGTAGTCCGTATCGAACGGCGAGTTAATAGCAAAACGCGGAATATCGTAAGCTCGCGTCGGTGCTGCCGGGCCTGCGGTCTTTTGTTCCACTGACTGTCGTGACGATCTGTGCTGCTCGCTACAGCCGCTCAGCAACGCTGTGACAAGCACGGGCATTGCCCAAACCGCGGATGTCAACCAGCCAAAAGGAATGTGATGGCGACGAGTCTGCATTTGACGGCTGCTCACTTGTTGGTGGCGAATTGCTGGAGCTGGCCCTTGGGCTCGACTACGATTCGGAAACCCACGTTGTACACCTTGCGCCATTCGGGGTAGCCCAGGCGAAACGCGGAGCGGCAGCGCTTGGGCCGGTCATACCAGGAACCACCTCGTACGACTCTTCGCCCATAGCCCGTGATATCATTCCTGCCGTCATCCGCTCTGTACGGGTAGGGTCTGTAGCTCGAGCGAGTCCACTCCCAGACGTTGCCATGCATATCGTGC
>CP070675.1:579373-591767 GCA_020352215.1 Phycisphaerales bacterium | reverse complement strand
TTTCGTTGCTTAAGGTAGAGAACTGTCTCAACCGCCATTGCGAAATCCTGATTGATTTTCACGGCCATCTCCTTTTCAAATCACGCAACCTTAGCCGGATGACAAGCACCCGCGTAGCTCGGGCCACTCGCTACCGGAACTTTGCGAACTCTCGCGGCAAAGTCGTCGACCTGTTCAGTCTTTTCGAAGCCGACGATCATCATGTCCACGCAGCCGAGGCCAAGTACGTACCGCACCGATTCATCGCGTTTCTCGTCGCTATTGCGGAATTCGCCCTCCCCGATCAGCTTCATCCCGACCACGCCTTTTCCGGCCTTGTGCATCTTCTCTAACACGGGCGCAACAACCTCGGGTGGGCCGTCCATCTTCGTGCCATAGGCATTAATCCTCGCGTGAACGGAATCGACCCACGGCTCATCGGCAGCGACTTTGAGCGATTCCAGCGAGTGACACGACACGCCGTGTGCCCGAACGAGGCCCTTCCGCTTGAGCTTGGCCAAAATGTTCATCTGCTCACCCAGCTCCTCTGGCCACCTTGCCGAGCTGATGCAGTGCAACAGTATCAGGTCTATGTAGTCGGTCTCCAACTCCTTCAAGAAGCGTTCGACAACCAAGTCGGCCTCAGGCCTTTCTCTTTCGGGAATCCCGCCTCGTCGCCACCAGATTTTTGAGGCCAGAACGTAGTCCTGGCGACGCATCTGCTTCAGCGCCCCCGCCACGTAAGGATGCGACCCATACAGGTCCGCCATATCGAAGAACCGCACGCCCCGCTCGTAGGAATAACGTAGGAGTTTCTCAAACTTCTCCTTACCCAGGCGTGTCTGGTTGGATTGTCGTCTGCCGCCCCGCATCCCTGTCCCGAAGCCGACACGCGATACCTTTATCCCTGTCCCTCCAAGCAGAACCAGCTCGTACGGGTCGAACGTCGTGGTTTTCCGTTCGGCACGGGCCGCGAACTGCGATCCCAACAGCAGTCCGCCAACACCACCGATCGATCTTGCCAGGAATTCACGACGTCTCATTTTCATCGCCTGCTACGCCCCATTTCACTTGCTGCCCCCGGGATCATCCGAGTCTTGGATCGCGCGAGGGTACATCATCGGGTCAATAAATGCAAGCTTTTTGGGTAGAATTTTTATCCAAACGCCCTGTTTTGGGGCCTCAAGGGCTACCCTCCATATGGTTCCGTGCGGAGTACATGTCGATGCCCGGACGCAGTCATTGGAACGGTTACGCCGACACATAAAACTGTTGCCTGGCCCGGCAAATTGGATTATCTTCTGTTTGAGACGGCGAACGCGTATCAGGTTGACTTATCTCGGGTGTGTGAGCAGTAAGAACGGATAACGGTGCTATCTGATGGCAGAAGAGAAAGAGCGACTCCAGAGACAGATACTGCTGCAGCAGGTTGAGATCCTGCTTGAAGGCGAAGATAAGGCCGATCTGAAGGACCTGCTTGGCGAGCAGCGGAGCAGTGACATCGCCGAAGTCGTGGAACTGGTGGACAATGAGCAAAGACGCGCCATCTTCGATGCTTTAGAGGAGCCGATAGCAGCGGAAGTCCTGGAGAAGGTCGATGAAGCCACACGGGCCGAGCTCTTCGAGATCCTACAAGATGAAGAACTGAAGAGCATCATATCCCACCTTGACGCCGACGATGCTGCCGATGTCCTGCAGGAACTTCCCCCCGAAGAGATCGCCGAGATTCTCAAGAGCATGCCCCCCGCCGAATCGGAGGAGATCAAGGACTTGATGAGCTACTCCGAAGATTCCGCGGGCGGAATCATGGATCCAGCGGTGATAAGTGTCACAGAGGGTGCAACTGTGGCGGAAGCCGTCAATAAAATCCGAGCCGCCGAAATAGACGAGGATTTCTACTCGGTTTTTGTTGTCGATGGCACCGGCAGATTCCTTGGCGATGTTCGGATTCGATTGTTGCTTACTCGGCCGGAGAAAACAAAGATACGCACGCTCATAGACCCTGATACCATATGCGTCACTGATGACGCCGACCAAGAAGAGGTTCGAAACATATTTCGGAACAACGACCTTATCGTCGTGCCTGTGCTTGACAAGGACCAGAAGCTCATCGGCCGGATCACTGCCGACCGAATAATCGAGGTGGCGGAGGAGGAAGCCACAGAAGACCTTTATGCAATGGCCGGTACGGATCCTGACGAACTGGATACCGTTTCTGTATTCCACGCAGCCCGAGTTCGGATGACCTGGCTTTTGCCCTGCCTTCTCGGCACGGCTGTTACTGCCCTCGTGCTGACATTCTTCAAGACTCATAATCAATTCGTGTATGTGGCGGCGGTGGCATTTGTGCCAATGATTGCCGCTATCAGCGGCAATGCGGGTCTGCAGACCTCTGCTATCGTGGTTGCAGGGTTGGCGACCGGCCATCTTGCCGCTCTGAAACTGAGCCAGGTTTTCTCACGCGAAGTGCGAATCGCTCTTTTGGTGGCACTGAGCTGCGGATTGCTGGGCGGTGTTGCGTGCGCATTGTTGATCTATCTCAAGGCACCGGAAAACGCGGTAGAACCGATGCAGCTGGTCTTCGCATTTGGAACGGCTATGTTCTCGGCGATAATGGTCGCCACGACTCTGGGGCTGTTCTTGCCATTTCTATTCCGCCGCATCGGAATCGACCCAGCCATAAGTTCCGGCCCACTTGTCACAACTGCAAACGATTCGATAAGCGTGGCGATCTATATGACACTTGCCGTGCTGTTAGCGGTTTGAGCAGGGGCGCAATACCAACCCTCGCATTCAAAAGCTACGTCTTACGCGCTGTATCCGTGCATCGCATCGTTCAGGTTATTGGCGCAGCAGGAGATTGATGTTGTCGATGCGTACACCGAAGGCAGGGTGCGAGGAAAAGTAGCTGCCGAGGTCGAATTGCTCGGCCTTCTTGTTCAGTTTGGCCAACCGGCCAAACAGTTTGACAGAGGCGCTGGGATCATATTGGGCGGCAGCGGCCAAACGGACTCCGAGCTTGTCGGCTTCCAGCTCAAGGTCGCGCGAATAGGCATTCTCAAGAAACTGTATCCCCACTCTTCGCAGCCAGCCTGTTAACGCGCCGCGCACGGGTGCGGCGCGAGATGCAGCTGCAATGGCTGAGTTACTGATGATGCGATCAATCGCATGTCCCTTGATGACGTGCCCCATCTCGTGGCCAATGATGAATGCGATCTCGTCACGGTTAGACCTGCACAAATCTACGAGCGGCCTTGTAATAAAGAGAAATCCTCCGGGCAAAGCAAATGCGTTGGGTTCGGTGCCTTTGACAGCTTCAAAGCTGAATGTGCGGAGCTTATTCCCGACACAGGCGGCCAGGCGGGAGCCGATTTCCATCAGTAATTGGCTTATCTCGGGATCGCGGTCGACCTCTAACTGACATCTTATTTCACGGGCGAGGTCTTGGCCGAGGTCGTGCTCTGCCTGGACGACATCGGCTTCGCTGCCGGTCATCGATTGCCATATCCACCTGGCCTTGCGAACCTTGGGGCCCACCTTTTTGCCCAGGTTGTAGAAGAAGCCGCTCACGCCACTGAGATCCTTCAAATAGCAGGTGCCGTTTCGCCATTTTTGGGGCACGCTGAGAGTCCCCCGAGATGCGCCGTGCACTTGCAGCCAACTATACCTGTCCTGCCGCCGGCAATCAAAGAAAATAGAGTGCAATACCTGGTTTCGAGGCTCCGGGCGACGGATAGCAGACCTGATCGAATCCTTGCCGACAGCAAGCCGCGGGTGGCCCGCTGGGCCTGGAGCAAGGGAAGATTTATTGACGTCCAAGTGCCAAACCCGTGGTGTCGGACTTGACAACGCACAGAGAAACGCCTATAATACATAATTAAGGGCTTATCTTCGCAGATCTTGGGCCAAGATGCTTGGCCAAAACAGAGCTAAATGGTGGAACCAGTCGGCACCAGTGTGATTGGTGTGTGAACTTCGGAGTCAAGAAAACCATGGCACTCGAACAATCGGGGCAGATGCACGGAAGTCCGACCCAAGAGCCACAGTTAGACAAGTACTTCAGGGTAGCAATCAAGACGCTGGCAAATGATTTGCACCTTAAAGTAGGGCAGCCGCCCAAGTTGCGGCTCTATGGTCGGCTGAAGAACACCACCGCGGAGCCACTAACTCAGGAGAGAATGGAGGAGCTAGTCTTCGAGATATTGAGTCCGGCCCAGAAGGAGACTTTCCTGGAGAAAGGAACTCTAGACTTTGCCCATGAAATCGGCGATGAACACCGTTTCAGAATAAACGTCTTCCGGCAGCGCGGTATGATCAGTCTTGCTGCCAGACGGGTGAGCGCTCACGTGCCGTCGTTTGAAAGCTTGAATCTGCCGCCCGTACTTGAGAAGATTTCTGAGAGTAATCAGGGCCTGGTTCTCGTTGTCGGGCCGACCGGTTGCGGAAAGACCACGACCATCGCTTCGATGATAGACCACATAAACCACACCCGCGCCTGCCATATAGTCACGGTCGAAGACCCTATCGAATATCTATTCAAGGACCAAAAGGCAATAGTGTCGCAAAGAGAAATCGGTATCGACACGGACAACTTTGAGGACGCCCTAACTTATCTGATGCGACAAGATCCTGACGTGGTTTTCGTCGGTGAGATGCGAGATTCCAGAACCGTCACAGCGGGAATGCGAGCTGCTGAGACCGGTCACCTTGTTTTTGGAACGCTGCACTCGGCAAACGCCGCCCAGGCTATCCACAGACTTCTGGACTTATTCTCTCAGACCGAACGGGACTTGGTGAGGCAGACTCTAAGCCTCGCGATGAGGGCAGTTATCAGTCAGGTGTTGTTGCCGTGTCTGAAGGAAGGTGTCGACAGAATACCAGCCGTCGAGGTCCTCCTTACGAACCCAGGCGTGAGAAAACTGATCTCAGAAGGCCGTGAAGCGGATTTGCCCAGTGTAATACGGAGTTCGCAGCGAGAGGGAATGCAGGATCTTACCGACAACCTTTGTACCCTGGTGAAGGAAGGCCTTGTTGATCCGAAGGACGCATATCAATACGCTCCGAATACGGAAGAACTGAAGATGGCGCTGAAGGGCATCAGAACGAGCACCGAGGGCATACTGTGAGAATCGTTTGAACTTCGCAACGGAGCATCACATGCCGGATTTAGTACTGTTGGCCGTTACGTACGGCGGTTACATATCTGTGATCAAGCTTATCGCCTTTCTGATCCTGTTTTTCCTATGGTTGCCGCTGCTTGGCTGGGTGTACGGCGATGCCAGGTCAGTGGAAACAAAAGAGGTCTTCTGGACGGGTCTTGTTCTCGGCGCGGGGGCCGTGACAGCGTTGGTCTGGTTCGTTATCCCCATTTTTGTCGTTGGGTTGCTGTCGTACATCATTGCAGTCGGAGCAACGTCTTTGGCCTATGTTAAGCACCGCAATGCGAGGGTTCTGGACTTCGACCGTGTCCTGACCATCGAACATATCAAAGGACTCTTTGGCAGTGAAGCGAAGAAGCTTGAGGCCTTGCAGGGCTTCCTCTTCGTTACTGCCAACAACAACGAAGTTCCTGTGCCCGAGCCAAGAACGCCGGACTTCTTCGGCTACAGGGCGGCATATGAGATATTGAATGATGCCCTCTGGCGAAGGGCAAGCAGCATCGTATTCTCGCCGACACCACAGGATTACAATGTCACCTACTATGTTGACGGTGCGGGACTAAAGCAGCCGGCTCTAAATAGAGATCAGGCAGAATACTTCGTGCACTTTATCAAGCAGCTTGCCGATTTGCACGTCAAGGAGAAACGAAAACCGCAGAAAGGCAAGTTCAGGACGAGCCAGAAAAAGGAGCATACGAACTGGGAAGTCGTCACGGCTGGCTCGACAGTCGGTGAGCAGGTAATACTGAAGCGAATAGCAGAGCAGGACATCATGAGGTTGAATGAGATCGGCCTGATGCCTACCCAGTACGAGCAACTGGCCAAGTTTCGAGAGTTGAAACAGGGTCTGTTCATCGTATCGGGGCCCAAGAGCAGCGGAGTGACGACCACGCTCTACGCACTGCTTCGAAATCACGATGCCTTTCTCAACAACATCAACACACTCGAAACACAGCCTTCTGCCGAGCTACCGAACATAACTCAGAATATTTTCAAGCCAACCGACACCGGCACAACCACTTACGCCAAGAAGCTGGAGGCTGTTGCAAGAATGGGACCCGACGTCATAGGCATCGCTGAATGCCCGGACGCCGAGACTGCGCAGATGGCTTGCAAGGCCTCGCTGGACGGTAAGGTAATATATGTCGTCCTCAAGGCCGACAGCGTCATACAGGCACTGGGCAAATGGATGAAGTTGGTCGGCGACAGGAGGCTAGTTTCCAAAACTCTCCTGGGCGTGAGCAACCAACGGCTGTTTAGAAAACTCTGCGACGAATGCAAGCAGGCGTATGCACCAAACAAGGAACTTCTCAGAAAGTTCAACCTTCCCGCCGAGAAGGCCAAAGTGCTTTACCGTCCCGGCAAGGTCGTGTATGACAAACGCGGCAAACCGTCCGCTTGCCAGCATTGTCAGGAGACAGGCTTTGTCGGCAGGACGGGTGTATTCGAAATGATCATGATAGACGACGAATTGAAGAAGGCCATAAGGCGCTCTAAGTCACTGCCGGAAATTGGCATGCAGTTTAGGCGTGCGAAAATGCTCTATCTGCAAGAGCAGACGTTGAGAAAGGCCATTGCCGGAACGACCGCGATAAATGAAATGGTGAGGGTCCTCTCAACATCGAAGAAGACAGGGACGAGAAGAACCGGCTAAGTACGGGGCTGTGATGTTCAGATGCGGTCGTCCAATATCGTGAAGTCTAAAATGGAGACATTTAGATGGCGAGTTTACTTGTGGTGTTAGTTGTTTTGGGCTGTGCCGCCTTTCAGTTCCTAAAAGGCACGGTCGTCAGGGCATTTGCTGCAATAATTGCTGCTGTTTGCGCAAGCATCGTGGCTTTCGGATTCTTCGAAGTTCTGGCCAAGCTTCTTGCCGGATACGCCCCGTCTCTTGCCCCATGGGCACAACTCATCAGTTTTGCGCTGCTGTTTATCCTGGCTTTCGCCGTCCTGCAGACTGCCATCACCCAGCTGACCCGCCATCCGGTTGACTTGGGGTATCTGCCTGAGCGAATCGGCCGTGCCTTCTGTGGAATTGTGTTGGGTTTGTTCGTCTCGGGGGTTCTGCTGACAGCCGCCGCCATGGCACCTTTGCCGAATAAGTATCCCTATGCACGGTTTGACGCGAGAAATCCGAAACCCGAGAGGCCGAACAAGGTCCTGCTCAATGCCGATGGCTTCGCCACAGGATGGTTCAGCACGGTGAGCAGCGGCAGCTTCAGCGCGCTTCGCAACAAGAGAAGCTTTGCAGCTTTACACCCGGGATTTCTGGACCAGTTGTACCTGAACCGACATAACATAAGCAACGGCACCTCGGTCGTGACAAGCTCTCTGGCAATAGAGGTTCCCAAAAAGGCGGCTTGGTACGCTCCTGACAATATCACAGACTCGGACGGCAATCCGTTGACATCCAGGAGTGGTCACTCTCTCGTAATCGCCCGGGTTGGAATCAAAGGGAGCGCTCTGAAGGATGCTGGCAAGTTCACGCTCTCTCAGCTAAGACTTGTCTGCCAACCCAAGAACCAGGCCGCGGACCCCCTTGTGGGAGAGGGCAGGAACGCTTATCCGGTAGGCTACATGAAATCAGCGACTCAGTTGCAGACAAAGAGTCTGAGCGATCAGATTACGTTGCAACCTGGCGACTTTGGTAGCGGTGAAAGGGTCAAATGGATTGACTTCGCTTTCTACGTCCCCAACGACCAGGTTTGTACGTTGGTCCAGTTCAAGCTAAACAACGTCGTACAAATATCACCTCCCGTTCCTGCCGAACAGGCCCCGCCAGCAGTGGCTTTCTCCGAGCGTGCGGCCCGCGGAGGCGCCGGCGGAAGACCAGCCCCCTCGTCTCGGCCCGCCAGACGTCCGGCGTCGCAAGACGGTTCGAGGACTCGCCCCAGAAGGGGCATTAGCGACATCAGCCGATCCGTCATCGGGGACCAGCTTGACGAAGACCAATAATCTTCGTTGGTGTCCGAAGGGTGCCAGGGCAGAAGCTCACATGGCGATTGTGGTAGGCTTGGAAATTCATCTTTCCATCAAACCCATTCCCTTTGCAGAATGTCGCCGCGTCCTGGACAGTCTTGCAGATTCGCTCGGGAGAAGCCCAACGTGTGACTGTCCCCCTTGCGGTGCCGGATATGTCTCAACTACAGACGGCTAACTCTTGCAGATCCAACTCCATGAGATGCTCGAGGTAGTCGTTGAGCTCTTCCTCGGAGAAATTGGCGAGAAATTCGGGCCTGGCGCTTCTATTGATTTCACGAATGCAGTCTATCAACTCTCTTTTGTCCATGCTTGACATCCTGAGCGGCTGGTAACGTCCTCTGACAACCATTGCAATATCGACAGAGTGGACGTTTTTTCTTTAGCTCAGCGGGGAGGGCACTGGGCAAAGCCCCATAATCGAAACCACAACATAGGAGAATCTTTCCGGCCAAGACTACGACATATAGGGCAGGCGAACCAAGTGTTTTAGTCACTAACTCGACTGTCCAATAAAATCACCCGCGGCATCGACCAATCAAGATGCAAAAAAACCGCGGATTCGGTGTTTTTTCCAATTCTCGCCTTGACCCGATTCTGCTGCGCAGTGATCGCATCCACTTCGGCTGGGCCACTCAAGATTCAAGCAGGTTTTTGGTAATCGATGCTCGTCAGATATCTATCCCAGCGGTGGATGTGACTTCCGACAACCTGCAAACATCAGTACAGAGAAGCCAAAAATCCTCTCGGCCGGGCACTTTGTGTCAAAGATGCCTGAGTCTGTTGACGAAAACTACTGGAGTATGTATAGTGTTGCTACCATAGCGCCTGGATGGGGTTGGCGTTGTACATCTTGATTGGAGGAGTGTTCTATGCTCGCTTGGTCGGACCTAAGGAATAGTCTTGTTTCGTCACTACTTCTATCAGCTATCGCATCCGCCGCATTTGCGGGACAGATTCTGTATGTTGATGCCGACGCCCCGGGACCAGAGGACGGCTCAAGCTGGTCCAGAGCGTACCGCTATCTGCAAGATGCGCTTGCGGCAGCCTCAAGTGGGGACACAATCCGAGTAGCTGAGGGGACTTACCGGCCGGACAGAGGTGGCGGCCAAACACCTGGAGACCGTCACGCAACATTTCAGCTTGTCAGCGGTGTGACCCTCCAGGGTGGTTATGCCGGTTTCGGTGAGCCCGACCCGGATGCGCGGAGCATAAGCGGCCACGAGTCCACCCTCAGCGGGAGTTTGGGTGGCGCCAACAGCTACCATGTCGTGACCGGCAGCGGGACAAGCGGAACGACGGTCCTCGACGGCTTTACTGTGCAGTCCGCCAACGCCGACGGTCTCGCTCCAGACGACACGGGCGGTGGAATGCTCAATGAATATGGCAGCCCAACGGTAATCAACTGCACTTTCAGCGGGAACTACGCCGGCTTCGGTGGCGGAATGTTCAATCGCGGCAGCAGCCCAACCGTAATCGATTGCACTTTCAGTGGGAACTCCAGCGAATGGTATGGCGGAGGCATGCACAATTTTATGGGCAGTAGCCCTACCGTGACCAACTGCACCTTCAGCGGGAACACTTCGATACAGTACGGCGCCGGCGGAATGGAGAATGACACCAATTCTAATGCTATTGTGACGCACTGCTCCTTCAGCGGAAACTCAGTCAACACCGGAGGCGGAGGAATCTCCAATTACGAAAGCAGCCCGACCATCAGCTATTGCTCTTTCAGCGGCAACTCGGCATTGGACGGGGGCGGGATAGACAATGCCCCAGGCAGTAGCGTAAGCGTCAGCTACTGCTCGTTCCGAGGCAATTCGGTTAGTGCCTATGGCGGCGGCATGCAAAACAAAGGCAGCGCAACCGTGAGAAACTGCACATTCAGCAGCAATTCGGCATACGCCGGAGGCGGATTCCACAACAACGACTGCAGTACCGATCTGATCAACTGCACGTTTGCCGGAAACTCAGCCACTAACGGGAACGCCGTCGCCTGCGACTCTTTCAAGCAGTCTCGTCCCAGTTATGTCGAAATAACTAACTGTATCCTCTGGGACGGGGGCGGGGAGATCGAGAACTTAGATGGCTCGACAATCACCGTCACCTACAGTGACGTTCAGGGTGGTTTGACAGGTCAAGGCAACATCTACGCCGACCCCGCCTTTAGCGATTCTGACTATCACCTGGCGCCGCACTCGCCGTGCATCGATGCCGGAGATCCTGCCTCTTCCTACAGCGAAGAGCCGGAGCCGGATGGCGACAGGATAAACATGGGAAGGTGGGGCAACACTTCGGAGGCTACGTCCAAGGGCGAGGTGGAAACGGTTGATGTTCCTGATGTAGTGGGAATGAGCCAGGCTGCTGCCGCTACAGCGATTGTCGGAGTCGGCCTCTCGGTTGGATCCCAAACACAGCAGTACAGCGACACTGTACCGGAGGGACATGTTATAAGCCAGGACCCGGCGGGAGGAACAGCTGTGCCCCTCGGTTCTTCGGTAGCCCTTGTCATATCATCGGGCCCGGAGCCAGACACAGTCACCATAACGATATCCTCTTCCGGCGGTGGCACCGTGACTGTTCCTGGGGAGGGATCGTTTCAGTATGAGCGAGGAGTCGTCTTATCCGTCGAAGCAACAGCCCACGTCGGCTATCACTTTGTCAACTGGACTGGTACGGCCGTAGACGCCGGCAAGGTTGCCGACCCCAGCGCAACGGATACTACGGTGACACTGGATAATGACTATACGCTACGAGCGAACTTCGCCGCCGATCCTGTTGAGCAGTACACGATTAGCGTCTCGGCCGGCCCAAATGGTTCAGTGAGTCCGAGCGGCACTATCGTTAAAAGTTACGGCCAGAGTCAAACATTTGGGGCGTCACCTGAAACGGCCTATTCAGTGGACAGCTGGTATCTGGATGGCACCGCGGTACAGTTCGGAGGCACCTTCTACACACTCCATGACATTCGGTCCGATCACACAGTCCACGTGACTTTCGAGCCCGTACAACATACAATCACCGCATCAGCCGGCCCTGGCGGCTATGTTAGCCCCACCGGCACAATAACAAAGGGCCACCACGAGAATCAGCAGTTTGTCGCCACGCCCGAGACAGGCTATCGAGTGAAACGGTGGTATTTGAATGGCAGTGTTGCTCAGGATGGAGGCAACGTGTACACCCTTAACGACATTGACTCCGATCATGTGGTTCTGGTTTCGTTCATGCCGGCGATTAGCGTCATCTACGTCAACGATAATGCACCTGATGATCCGGGACCAAGCGACCCCGGAGTAAGCGATCCAAACGAGGACGGCAGTCTCGCACATCCGCTTGACGCCATCCAGGAGGCCATCGCAGTAGCTGAAAACGGTGACACAGTGGTCGTTCTGCCCGGCACTTATTATGAAAACATCGACTTCCTCGGCAAGAACATCACGGTAACGAGCTTAGGCGCTAACTACCCAAGCGCACTGACAAGTACCATCATCGAGGGGAGCCAGATTGGAGCAGTCGTAACCTTCAATAGTGGTGAAGGTCCGGCTTGCACGCTCAATGGCTTTACCGTTACGGGTGGTCGTGCACTGAATGGTGGCGCTGTCTGCATCGATAATTCGAGCGAGGCCACGATCGCGAACTGCATCGTCGCCGGGAATATAGCGGTGGACGGCGGCGGCGTATACTGCAGAAACAGCGGTGCGACAGTAACTAACTGCACGATCGGCGGTAACCAAGCAGCCAAAGGCGGGGGCCTCTACCTCTTGAACGCCAACGTGGTCGTTGCAAACTGCATCGTCTGGGACAATGCAAAGGGGCAAATCCACGTTGGCTCCGGCTCGCAGCCGGTTGTCCGTTTCAGTAATGTGCAAGGTGGCGCGTCGGGGACCGGCAACTTGGACACCGATCCGGGTTTTGCCGGGCCGGGATTCTGGGAGGACAGCGGCACGCCAAACAACCCTGATGACGACTTCTGGATCCCGGGAGACTACCATTTGGTGTCGGAGGCCGGCAGGTGGGATCCCAACATCCAACTGTGGGTACAAGACGAGGTAAGTAGCCCGTGTATCGATACCGGTGATGTCTCCAATCCGATCGGTTTCGAGCCGTTCCCAAGCGGGGGCGTGGTCAATATGGGTGCTTATGGTGGCACAGCCGACGCAAGCAAGGCGTACTTCGGCGAGCCAGTCTGCACAACTGTCTTGCAGGGCGATGCTAACGGTGATTGCAGGGTGGACTGGATCGACTTCGCATTCATGGCATTCAATTGGCTCCGAGAG
>CP070675.1:566757-579273 GCA_020352215.1 Phycisphaerales bacterium | reverse complement strand
ACGAGAAGGAAGGAGCATATGGTAAGGCGTATGCTCCTGTCCATCTCCCGGCATCGACCGAGCGCTCGGGTTGCTCCTCAGCATTGCCCTATCCTCTCGATCGACAGATGCGAGTCTAATCTGCCTGCCGTTGCGGTCAAGCATTTTCACCTTCCAATTCTTTGTCGATTTGCCGGTATACTTCAACCAGCGACAGACTGCAGCTCAAAATATGAGCTGTCTCGATCATGCTGAGTCCCTGGCGCTGACAGTGTCGTACTCGGTCAAACTGTCCCAGGTAACGATCAACCGCCTCAATACTGTGATAGGTTTCACGAGCGATCTGATCGGGGCTCTTGCCTTCAACATAGCGCTTTCGGCAGATAATCCATTTGTGAGATAACCCTCCGCCCGCGTCATGGACAGTGCCGCGTCGAGGGATAAGCTTTTCAGTCTGACGCTCGTGTTTCACCAATAATTGGCCGATGAGAGAGTCACTAAGGTTCAATATTTCAGACAGATCATAGTTTGTTAACAAACCCCCTTGTTCATACGCCTGACGGCACATTCGAATTGCTTTGTGCAGCCTCCATTGACTGGTCGGTGCTCGGTCTATGCGTGCTTGAATATCGTCAGGCGTACTGGCATCCAGAACCACGGTAACCAGATCCGTATCTGCGATCTTCTTGTATCTCCCGGGTGTATTGTCTATACCAACCGCCGTCCAGACTATCTGGCCGTGATGAATGTAATCTCTTGACCGGATGTGATTATTGACAACCTCCATGATCATCTCCGCGCAGAGCTTGCAGATACGAGGTCCGCCGATACGCGGGAATTCCACTGCGATCCGGTGGGCTAGGGCATTTTCCAGCGTTTTGCTCAATAAAGGCTGTAATCCGGCTTTTAGACGATCGTTCTTATTATTCATCATGTTGTCGCCTCCTGCCGGATTTTTCCCCCCTGTTCGAGCACGTCCCCAGACGCAGCAATTCCTCCAGGTGGTAAGACATGTTCTTATCTGATTCACATTCGCTTATGATGTCCAGATACTGTTGAACCAAGGCCTTACCTCTCCGCAAAAGAAAGGCAATTTGGCCTACCTGCATATCCTTCCGCTTCAGATGGACACAACGGACAAAGGTAGCAAGATAATTGTTCACCGCTTGGGGGCTGTGCCTCATCATCCGGCAAATCTGTGTCATCGTTTTGCCTTCTAGGGCCAGGTGGACTATCCTGGTCCGATGCGTCAAGACTGGACCAATGTCATGGACGGTACTGCGTAACGGTATAATTACATCGGGATCCGTTTGACGCAGAATATTCAAGTCACGAGTGATCGTACGCGGAGATACGAAGAATACTCGGTACGCCAAGTCTTCACGGGTTAACAAAGCCCCCTGGCTCAGTGCTTCCTGGCAAAGATCAAGGATGCGGGCCTGTCGAAAACCTGCAGGTCCTTGCTCCTGTAGAATCCGGTCGTCTTCAGAACCACGATGTACGGTCAGGCAAACGCTTTGCTTCTCGCACTCAAAGATGGGTTTACCTGCTGGCTCGTCGGCCCTAACTGCAATTAGTGTGATTTTACCCGGCGGCGCTTTGACGGACTGTTCGTCGAGAAAAGGAAAGTAGACTTCTTTGACTACGTCAAGAACCGCTTCCGATTCAAACGGCGAGCAGTTGAGCCCAGTTTGAATCTCCTTGAGAAACCTGGCATCCAGAGTCTTCGAATCTAACCGTAGAAGCGTTTCCTTCTTCTTGTTTCGTACTCCCATAGACGATTCCTTCCTGACAGAATATTTTGCCGGTATCATAGCACATGACCGGTAGGACATATGTCAGGAAGGTCAGTCCGACGACTCTCTGCTCGTATCCTTCGACTTTCTGAAGAAGCCCCACCGAATTAAATAAGCGGCTGCGGGGACAAACACGACTAACGAGTAGATGCCCAACCACCTGCCGCTATCATCGATAAGACCGAGAACCGCCCCAAGAGCCAGCACCCCGATCATGGTCAATACCACCCTGTTTGCCTGTTTTGACAACATCGACACACGGGCCGATGGGCGCTGTTCCATTTCCCGCAGAACATCGACGGCCCGATCACGCTCTGCAGCGGGAACGCCGATCCTGACTTCGTGGCGCCTGTAGGCGGAAAACTTCCCGGGATCATCGATGACCACCGGATCGAGATTGTGACTCTGCAACAGGGCCACAATCTTCGACACATCTTCCGGTAATGCCTTGTATACAGTAATAGGCTTTGTCATGCACAAGACTCTCGAAGAATCAGGCTCCTATGTTTCAGCGAAATAACGTCCAGCCACCGTGTGCAAAACAGATATTCGCTCTTGTATAGTCATGCCAAGATTTCTGATCATCCACGTAATCACGTCCTTCGCAGGCGCGGCGACAGGCGCATACAGTGCGAGCATCGGCTCTGCTGTACTTGCTGAAATCATTTGCCTAAGTGCTTGGCCAAATACACGCGCAACGGGCAGTGGCAGAAACGTATCTGAAGACCGTAGTCGCAGAGCACGGCAAACTGACAGGGAGACGATGTTTCTTCGAGACAGTGCAGAGTCGCCTCGTCGCCGAAGTCCCTGGCCTTGCACATATTCTCAAATCCGCCCTCTACGCATTCAAAGTCCTTGGGACACTGCATGCCACTGATGATCTCTTGGATTCTCTCTTTGTCCTGCTCTTCCATCTTTCTCTGAGATGCACAACGGTACGCACGAATCGCCTGTATGCTCTTGTCAGCCTACTCCCAGCTCACGAAGCGGTCTACAAGAATTTCTCAACGATAATCTCGTCCACGTAAGACCGGCCGAACTTGGCGTGCCTTTCCGCCGTTCCGACGACGCGGAAACCGAGGCTTCGATAAAACTTCAGTGCACTGTCGTTGTCCGCCCTGACGTAGGTGAACACCTTCTCATACCCCTTCTGCTTGGCCTTGTCCAGGGTAACCTCGGCCAGCCGTGTGCCGACACCGTGACGTCGGGATGAGAGATCCACAGCCGTTGAAATGATCGCCACATGGTCAAAGGCGTGTGTGTACGTGGCGAACGGCTCCAAGGTTTGAAATCCGACAGCTTTGTTCCGCCGGCAGTCCTCTGCTATGTGGAAAACTCCGCGCGCAGGAAAGCCCACTATGAACTCACCTTCGGCCTCAACAGTCACCGGTGCATCCAGGACAGAATATCGGCCCGTTTCAATAATCGGATTCAGAATGGCGACGATGGCTTCCTCATCGCCCGGTTGGACTTCTCGAACCAGCAGCTCCATCTCTCGAACTCTCTTCTCGGACATCCGGCGATCCTTTGCTTGGTTGATCCAGACCAGGCGCAAATTATTACGGGTCGCCTCCCTCCGGCTCGTTAGGAGATCCCCATTTGTTGGCTTCTATTCTTGCCCTAAGCTCTCTTTGGAACTGCGGGTGTTGCGCGACCCAGTCGGGCTCGCGATACAATCCGAGATTTGGACGAACATGCCAATAATAGAAGTAATTGACCTCATAGAGACCTACTAACAGCGGCAGGACCAGAACAACTCTGCAGAGTGTCCTTGCAGTTCTATCTCTCATCTGTGTGAAAGCCGGCAAAACTCCCCAAACCAAACCGACCAGCGAGAGGAAGTACAGAAACAACAGACCCAATTCCTCGCTGCTTTCACGCCAGTGAACGGACACTTGGCAAAGCAACTCAAACAGCACAAGTTGGACGACACCTACCAGAGCAATGCGCACTATTGTCTTCTTCATTATCTGTCCTTGTCATGAGAGACGAATAGGGGAAGCGACATCTTCCACTTGATTGCGGAAAGCCTCAGCCCGAGTGTCACTGCAACTGAGATCACGGCTGCAAGGCTCTGGCTTTGCAGGGTGATGGAAATGCCCCAGAACGTAATTGCCCCGCAAAGGGACGCCGTAGCATAGATCTCGCGACGCAGAATCAGTGGAATCTCTCCCGACAAGACGTCACGGATCATGCCGCCGAAGACACCGGTCATAACACCCATGACCACTGCAATGCCCGCCGATGTCCCCAAGTCCAGAGCCTTTTGCGTCCCCAACACCGTGAACACCGCCAAGCCGAAGGCATCGGCCACTGAAAGCAGCTTGCGCGGCGGTTCGCGAAAGCGTACCAAGAAGAACGTCACGATGGCCGTTGCCACCGCAACCAGCAGATAGACTGGTGCCGAAACCCAGAAGACCGGCCGGGCGCCCAGAATCAAATCCCGCAAAGTGCCTCCCCCAAGTGCCGTGACGGTTGCCAGGACAACGACCCCGAAAAGGTCCATGTGCTTCCTACCGGCCGCCAGCGAGCCGGTTATCGCAAAGACCGCCACCCCAAACAAATCCATCACATACAACAAAGTCTGCACTACACCGTTCTCCGAATGCAACATTCTGGCTGTGCGGCCGGATGGAGTGCGGCAGGATCACATCCGATTCGATTGATGACTACTCTCATTCTCCAAAAGTCCTATGAAGGAACTTTGCAGCATTTGCCGGACCGTCCCACTTGGCGAGCTCATGTTGGAATTTCTTCACTTGCTCTTTGGCTTTGGCATTGTGGAGCAATTCTTCGATTGCATCGAGGACGCCGGAAGCCGTAACTGTCCGTTTGCTCAAGCGAATGGCAAATCCTTTTCGCACGCAGGCATCCAGGTTCGCCTGTTGTTCCGCGTGCATTCCCACTCCAACAATCGGAGTCCCCGACAGGCAGGCATTCATGACGGTGTTCTGGCCGCCGTGGATCACAGATATATCTGCCATGGGATTAACCTTGTGTGCAGGTAAGAAGCCCGTGACTGTTACGTTGGATGGAATGGCCAGATTCATTTCCTGGATGTGTGATTTGACCGGGGCAATGACGCGATAAGGCTTGTCTCTGAATCCTTCGATGATGTCGGCAATGAGTCTCGGCTTGCCGGAGCTACCCATGGCAAAATAGACAATCGGCTTGTCTTTCGGGATCGCGAGTACTTCTGGCGGGATTTCTCTATCCAATCTAAACGGCAAAGGACCAATGTAATGCAGATTCGGGCGAATTTCGGAAAATCCGACCCATTCAGGAATATCTGCCAACAGCGTATGATCTCCCTCCAAGACCTCGATGAAATTGTCGAACTGCTTCAATCCGTACTTCTTGGTCAAGATATTGAACGGCTTTGCAGGCAACTTCAGCTTGAGGACGAGATTACTTATCCATCTGTTGATTTGTTCCTCAGAAAAGAGCCTGCGAATGAAGGCATAATCCCTTCTGTCCGGCAGCGTTTGAAGGCCGGCTTGATAATATTCCGTTACACTTGTCGAGTGAAGAACGTTGATAAAGGGAACTCGTGCTACTCTTGTCGAAATCATCACGCTCTGACACCATCCGGTAAGCACGCAGGCCGGTTCTATTTCTTTGAAGAATTGCAGCTCGTTTTCGACCCTCGGCTCCATTTCTTTGGCCGTAAGGTAACCGACGGTATTTAGCGTCTCTCCGCTCAGCACCTTTCTTACCTGCTGCAACTTCTTCTCCGTCATACGGGGCTCCATCCTCTTCAGCGCGAAGCCCTCTTGTTCGATCAAACTCTCATACGCTCCGCCATAGCTCAAAAAAACAATGTCAAAAAGATGCCTGCAAGCTCGTGCTATCTCAATGTGCCTGCCCGTTTCAGCAAGATTGTACCCAGCTACCGCGAAAACGATTTTCTTCATTTCATCCCTTTCTTCGTGTGAGCTTCAACGTATTGACTTGACGTTCACGGTCACCTGTCATGAATCCGCAAGATCCGCGGCCTAACTCACCCAAGATTCAAGTGCACAAAGACAAGATTCTGTTCCTCATCATAGACTACCTCAGCACCATGGCCGAACTTCCTTGCGGAGAACGCGTATCGTCTTCCCGCAACTCTGATCTCCGGTAAGTACCAAGGGGGAGTTAGAAAAGCATTGTAAGTGAAATACTCGCGGTCATCCTGAGGCTCAGGCGGCTTGTACTCATCTCGAAGCGGGTCCCCGAGTCTCATCCTCTCCTTGGAGTACTTCTGGCACTCGGCATCCTTTAGAGCGGGAGAATTGTTCAAGAACGCTTCGATGTCCTCGCGACTCGCGCGGAATCTCAGAAATACGTCCCCCGCGAAACCTGAAGACCACGAGGCGATTCGCAGCCCGGCAGCAGACTTGGGAAGAGGGGCCAATTCCAAATCTTCCAGGAGCGTCCGAGCCCTCAGCGCAGGCACGGACCAATAGAGATAGATCCCACCCAATAGCGTTCCCGGCCACAGAAAGAGAACTGCATAGACCAACTTTCGCCGTGTGAAATTCCTAAGAACCATGTATGCCGCTGCCTGAAACGGCGACGACATGATCACCAAAACCACCGTTGCAACGGTTGGCAAAATGGCTAACGCTGGAATGACCGAGATTGATCCCCAGGATATGATCTCTATGATGTCAAGACGGGCCAGAAAGTATATCAGGGCGTTCAGCAAGCAGAATTGCCAGGGGAAGGAATAGGTTGCAGCGCTGTTCTGTTTCATTTTGTTCGACTCCCTATTATTCAGCTTTCGCACCATGTCTCGAGCTCTCCCTTCATCGGAGCGACTCTCCTCAGACTCCGTCCCCGTCGGTGTCATGGTGACGCCGAGCGAGCCCAAGGGCAGTCCGTCACGGCAGCCGAAAATCAGGGTATGTACACTGCGAGAAATCTACGCCCTTCAACCGCAGTTTTCAAGGAAAAACGGGCCGGAGAAAGCAAGGGGGACATGGCGAGACTGGGGTTGAGGGTTTGGCTCGTAGCGTGTAGAATTCAAGAGAAATGAACCGGATCGGTCAACGAAAAGGGCTGTAGAATGTCGGAAAAAGAAGATGGTTTTGTTTTGGCCTATTGTGGGCTGGTGTGTAGCGACTGTGGTATGTACAAGAAGGGTAGGTGCCAGGGCTGTCACAGTGACGGGCCGATGTTCAAGAATTGCCCGGTGAAGAAGTGTGCGGTCGAGCGAGAATACACCACGTGCGCGGACTGTGGCGATTTCGCAGACCTAAAGGCGTGCAAGAAGCTGCATAATTGGATTTCGAGATTCTTCGGCCTGATCTTTCGCACGAATAGAATCGGTAATCTCAATCGAATTCGAGATGTGGGTGTCGACACGTTCAAGGCAGAGGTGTGTCAGGAATAGGCAGCCGCAAAGCATGTGACACAATAAGCAGGGCTTAGCGCCCTCGTGGAGGTGCAATTATGAAACGGTTATTTCTGACTCGGCGGTCGTTCGTCAAAAGAAGCTCAGCGGGGCTCGCCGGTGCGGCCTTAGCTACGGCGGGGACAAGTTCGCTCTATGCGAACTTGGCGCGAAATGCAGACAAGCTGGCGATCCTCGGCGGCACACCGGTGCGGAGTAAGAGCTTTTCCCAGCCGTGGCCAATCTTCGACGACAATGAGGAGAAGGCGCTGCTCAAGGCGCTGCGAAGCAGAAACTGGTGCTGTCTGCGGGGTGACGCCGTCTACGACTTCCAGAAGACTTTCGCCAAGGCCATGGGTACGCGAGAATGCGTATTGTCGAACGGCGGCACGACCGCCCTTAGCGCCTCGCTGCATGTCCTCGGCGTCGGTCCCGGCGATGAGGTCATCACCACACCGAACACGTTCATCGCGACCATCAACGTCATAACGAATATGCACGCCCTGCCGGTCTTTGTTGATATCGATCCAGACACCGGCTCCATGAATGCAGACCTTATTGAGGATGCGATCACGGAGCACACAAAGGTGATCATGCCGGTCCACCTGGCCGGCTTTCCTGCCGACATCGAGAAGATCATGGTGATTGCGAACAAGCACAACATCACGGTCGTTGAGGACGCGTGCCAATCCGTGTTCGCCGAGGTGAACGGCAAGAAGCTCGGGACGTTCGGCACGACGGGGTGTATCAGCTTTCAGGAGTGGAAGTCGCTGGTCTCTGGTGAGGGCGGGGCGCTACTTGGGAGCGACGAAGACGTGATGCGCAGGTGCGCCGCGTTTGTCAATAATGGCAGGGACCCGAAGAGGCAGAAGCGCGGCTATCCCTATCCGGGTTCGAACCATCGCATGACGGAGTTTCAGGCGGCGGTCCTTACCGAGCAGTTCAAGCGGTTTCTAAAGCAAGATGCGCTCCGGCAGGAAAACGGCAAGTACGTCGAAAAGAAGTTGTGCGAGATTCCGGGGCTCACACCCAGGAAACGCTACGCGGTGAACACGAGGATCACCTACGTGGAATTTGAACTGGACTATGACAGGGAGCGACTGGCCAATGTCTCCGCATCGAAGTTTGCGGAGGCCGTTCGGGCAGAAGGTGTCCCGGTATCGGGTGGGCCGAGAAGATACGGCCGGGGTTGTCACAGGGAAGGGATGTTGGAGGAGCACCTCAATTCCGGCGCGTTTCGAGCTGCCTTTTCCAAGGCTCGCCTTGACAAGTACAGAAAGTCACTGCGTTTTCCGGTCATGGATGACGAGACACCCAGCGACAAGGAGATGTTGTCAATGGACAGCAAGATCGCCTTCTTGGGTTCGCGGAAGGACACGGACGATATCGTTGAAGCCTTCGCCAAGGTGACAAAGAATATCGACAAGCTCACGTAACCGTGACACTCCCTGGAGGCTGGGACGAGCAGAGCCGGCGCCGGTCAGAATAGCTCCACGTTGACGGGCTTATCGGGGACTTCGGTTTCGTCGGACACCAGCTGCTCACCGAGGCGGAATGCCTCTTTCATCGCGGAAGGATGCTTTTCGATCGCCCCTCGGGCGTCAATCTTGCTGACAAACAGGTTCGCAACGTAACTCATTTGCAGCGAGTCGAAATAGGATTTCATCGTCAGTTGAACGCTATCGAATTGCTTCTTGCTCTTCGACCCCCCTACTGCAATGACCATCGCCCGCCGGTCGCACTCGATCTCGAATAGCTGCTGCTTGAGCACGTACTTATGTGCCCAGAGACACTGGCCGCGGTCGATAAGCACCTTCGCCTGAGCACAGACGCTCATGAAAAACACCGGCGTCGCAAAGATCAGCCGATCGATATTCAGCAGCTTCTCCAGGATTTGCTGATAGTCATCTTCAATTCTACACGTGCCGGTTTCGTAGCACGTGTTGCACTCGACGCACGCGCCGATATTCAAACCTGCCAGCCGCACATACTCGACCTGTGCGCCTGCTGACTCAGCCCCTGCCAGCGCCTCGCGCAAAAGCAAATCACTATTACCCTTTACTCTGGGACTTGTTGATATCCCAAGCACTTCCGAACTCATACGCGTGTCCCCACGAAGCTGACAGGCATTTCGTTGAAAAAGCTACTGCTCGCCTCACCTCACGACGAGTATTTTCTGTCTGCAAGTCCGCACAATCATACCGTCCAGCTTCTGTGTATTCAACGAGTTTTCCCACACCCTTTGGCCCACCAGTCTACAGTAACCTGCCTGGCGCTTCGACAACGGCGCAGGCCCCGGCGCGCATGCTAAGACTATAGCACCAGAGCCAGACAGAGCAGCAGGGCAGTCCTGACGCGACAGCCTTTCACCTGGAAGTTGTCGTTGAGGGCACGCAGGATTGTCGCATGGCCCTCGATTATCAGTGCACTTCTTACTTTAGTCCCACCGCTTCACAGTCACTTCTCTGCCCTTATCTGTACGGACCGAATAAGCAATCCAGAGTTTGCCCTGAGAATCATAGACGCATGAACTAAATCTAGGATCTCCCTCAGGGACCATCATGGCCGGATCCTTCCAGCGATTGTGCTGTGAATCATACTGCGCTTTCCACAGCGTCCAGTCCTTCCCGTTCTTGGACTGCGACCAGGTCAGGGTGGCTGTCTTATTGCCGTCCAGTGCGAAACAAGGGCTGCATACATTCACAAGGTCCTCAGCGATGGGAAATCCCTTGCCGATCGTGCCACTTGCATTCAGGGATCGCACGTAGAGATTTTTTCGATACACACGTTCCTTTTGACTCGAACCAAGAGAATCCCAGGCGCACCAGAGATTGTTGTCGCATGCGTCCGACAACGTTGGTGCAGCATCGATATTGTGACCACTCACATGGAAGATTTTTCCGAGCTTGAAGTCTTGGTCTATAGTCCGGACAAAGATTGTCGGTTCCTTCGCATCCTGTGTATATCCCTTGGGTCTGTGAAAGTCCCAGCTCCAACTGACAAAGACCTGCTTGTCCATTATGGAGACGAACGGGTCTGTATGGTCCTCGTACGGGGACACATCAGTTGGACTGATACGTAGTTCCTTTGAGAATCTACCATTCGAATACTTTCTGAGATAGACTTCCTTGTCACGGGAATTCTCTCCGATGTTATGCCACTGATAATATGTTATCCAAAGATCGCCGGTGTCGTCTGCCGTCATACGGCCGTGCATTGCATCATCTTTGGATTCCGATACGATGAGACTCTCTCGGCCCTCCCTGGTGTCATTCAAGGAGGTCAGGTGAACCTGATACTTGTCACCAACGGCGTTGCTCGTCCAGCAGACCCAGACCCGATCTCTACTATCGACCAGAACGGTCCCGTCATATTCATCAGCACCTGTAGCCGCGATGGGGATGTCTTTGCCGACTAAGGTCCCATCGAAGACTCTCATGACGATATCGCTGTTTTCATTCTTAAGTGACGTGAAGACGACATAGACCTCTCCGTCGCGCCCCGTAGCAATAGACGTGAACCGGTCATTTTGGAGCAGATTCTCGGCCTCACCACCCCGCTGCAAAGTCGAACTCATATAATAGACGCCGTCCGCAGTCGTCGTCGCTGCGGTATAGGAGGCGTCCTTTAGCTCGCGAAGCAATCGCATCAACTTCTTGTCTCGACCGATCAGGTTGGTGCATCGGTAAACGATCTTCCCTTCCGAATCAACCAGCAGCAGGGTTGGCCAGCCTGTTGCTCTGTACTTTCTTTCAAAGGCCAGGTCGGAACTCATCAGATGAACGACCGGCATTCTATAATGTTTCTGGAAGTCAAGGGCGGACAATTCATTGTCACCTGAGATGACGCGAATCACCTGCAGACCGGCTTTGCGATGACTCTCTGCTAACGCCACGACACGTGGCGCTTCCTGCTGGCAGCCGCCTCACCAGCACGCACCAAATTCGAGAAAGATCGGCACGCCCTTATAATCCTGGGAAGAGACCTCACGGCCATAGCTGTCCATGAGAGAAAATTCAAGTTCTTCTTCTTCAGCCTTCGCGCGCAAACCGCAAGCCAGGCAAGCGAAGATGATAGCGACAGACACTGTCAGAATACATGCACGAGTCTTCATTCAAATGCCCTTTCAAAATGTAATCAGCGGGCGATTGTCGAAAACAATGCCGCCGATCATGTTCTATTTCCGAAGCGTGCGGGCCCAATCCAGTATCCCGGGGTAGAGGTCCACGATCGTTTCGCTCTGTCCCCGCTGCCTGTACAGCTCGAGCAGCTTCTCACTGAACTGTCGAAACAGCACGAATCGCCGTGAATTGACCATCTGGTCGGCAATGGCTTTGTGCACTTCTTGGAAGAAGTCCTTGTTGTCAGTGGTATCATCGAGATAAAGGATGAACACGGACCACGTCATGTATTCGTTGAAGGTCATGTATGGTGACCGGTAACCCTTTTGCTTGTTCCACCTGTCGAGGTCTCCGAACACCCTGTTCACCCGCCCCACGAACCGGTCTGTCACCTCATTGACGTAGTTGTGGTCGATCTCCGTAAAGACGGTCCGAGCCTCTTCCGCCCGGTCGACGTCGTCGATGTCCCCTTCCAGAAGTGAGCCCGCACTTACGAACATGACTGCTTCCCGGTAGTCGTCGCCGTCGAAGCCATGGGTGTTGTGAGTGCCACCGAGCAGAGGCGACAGCACAACGCGATAGCAGTCGTATCTTGCCGGAAAACGTTCCTCCAACCATTGCCACATCTGTCTGATGGGCACTTCTCTGCGATACTTGTCGATCAGTTCCTGATAGTACGGCTGGTTGGCACGGTAGAACTCGCGGAAACCGCTCTTTTGAGCGAAGTCCTCGACGAGCCTCCGTCGCGGCCTGAATGCATCGGGCCAGTAGGCGTTCCAGTGAACGCGGCTCGGCCTGATGCGGTCATCCTCGAAAACATAGCAGTAGCTGTTCGACCTGAAGCCGAGATAGCGGCTCATACTCCTACTGAAGACCTGCTCCTGAACGACTCGGTGGCCTCGAAAGGGACCGAAGTGTTCCATTGCCCTTTCGTAATAGGCGCCGTGACGGTGAACCTGGTAGCTGTCTTTGCCGTGCTCGGAGACGGCGACGATGACGTGCGCCAATTCGAAGACCTCCGGTATCTCGACGATCACCTTCCCCCGGTAGTCCTCAACATACCGCGGCGAAAATGTGGCGTGAGCGATCTTATACTCAAGATGGTCTCGTAGGACTGTCCGGTTAATCGCATATAGCACGCCGCCGGCACAGACGCCGATGACGGTGACTAACGCGACACCGATACGGAGACCGTGCCTCGTGGAGAAGCTTCGGAGCAGGCACCAGGGCCACCCAAGCAGCA
>CP070675.1:554070-566657 GCA_020352215.1 Phycisphaerales bacterium | reverse complement strand
TCGGACCTCAACGAGTGCCCATTTTGTCACGCTGATGACCGGTGGCGTGCCGGGTGCATACCAGTATGTAGGTGGCGGCGGCGATCCCGACCTTGGGATTGTGGAACTGGGCGACTGCGACGGCAGCGGCACGACAGACCTTCTGTGGCATCGGACGTCGACAAGTGCCCATTTTGTCACGGTGATGACCGGCGGGGTGCCGGGTCCATACCAGTATGTGGGTGGCGGCGGGGACCCTGACCTTGGGATCGTCGAGTTGGAGTGACCCCCCACAGTCTTCTTGTTGGCGTGATGGTTTGAAGTGGGCCTCGGCGCAAGGTTTGCAGCATGGGCTGACATGACGGACAAGGACATCGTGCTTGCCTTGTTCGCGGGAGAGAATCGACCGCTTCGAGAGACTGTCGGCTTTTCGAGCCGGATAGGCTCGCCAAGCCTCATTTTCACAGGGATTCCCCATACCCAGATGTGAGTTTCTGCACGTTGCGTGTGGTCACGATGCGCCGGTTCCTCTCGCTGTCAGCGTGAAGGTGACTTCATCGTTGTCAACGTCCATCACTTTTTTGGCGAACTGCGACAATATTACCGGGATAGGACAATCTCCTCTTCCGTGCCGAGAAGCAATTCGGGAGCGGCAAGAGCGCCCAAGATATTCATCTGTATCCCCATCCCTTCGACGAGGGCGATTGTGATCGTACCGTTAACGTGCCATTCCCAGGGTCCGACTGCGTGGATGCTCTTGAACTTGCCCGTCATCTCGGTCACGGCGATCAGGGCGTCTGGGCCTTCCTCTACAGCAGCTCCAAAGGCGATCGTGATAGTACCTGCCTCTTCGTCAAGGTCTGCACCGCCAGCGCCGAGTTGTAATGCAGCACCCGTTCCGTACTCGCAAAAGGGCAGTTCGCTCGTCGAGCACAACAAATTCTGATCAGTGCTCCGGTCGATCGCTTGCCGTGGGTGAGCAGAGGTGTTCTGCGCCGGCGCCCCATTTACTGATTGGGGTCGAAGGGGATCAGACCGCCTTCGGCAGCCGGGCTACGATTCGGGTCCATCGGGCTCAGGCCCGATCCGTAGATGGAGTCGGTCAGGTCGCCATCGTGCTCTATGTGCGAGAAGTACGTGGATTTCTTCTTGTCGTACATCAACTTGCCATTCACGAACGTCAGCTCTACAAATGTACTGTAGTGGAACGGGTGTCCATCGAGGACGATGATGTCGGCATCCTTGCCAACCTGGAGGCTTCCGACGCGATCCGCAGCACCAATGATCTCAGCGGCAGATATCGTGATTGCCTCGAGCGCCGTCTGTTCGTCGAGACCGCCGCTCACGGCGAACGCTGCTTCCACGGGCAGGGTCATCAGATCACGGCCCGCAATGCCCCAGAGTGCGAAAGCCGGGCTGGTCGGGATGATGGCGAACTTGACCCCCGCCTTCTTGAGAATGGCGGCGTTCTCCAGGCTGGAGCCGGATGGCCGTGAGATTTCCTTGTTGGGGCGCCTCTTTTGCCGAGGTGTCATGACAACGGCCACATCCCTCTTGGCAATTTCCTCTGCCACCGTCCACGCCTCGACCGCGTCCTCCAGAATAATACGGATGCCGAATTCGTCCACGATCTCCAGAGCCGCCAAAATGTCGTCCGCGGTGCTTGCCCTCAGTCGGGCAGGCGCCTCACGCTTCAGCAGCCGGATGTACGCGTCGGTTCCTGAGGGTTTGCGCGGGGGCTGGCCTTTCCTCTGCTTGGCTTGCGCCTGCTGGTAGTCTGCCAGCTTCTGCAGATAGCTTTGTGCTTCTCGGAGCTTCAGCATGAAGTTCGTTCTGCGCAGCCACTGCGAGTTTGAGATATTGAGGTTCTCAGCGACCGATTCTTTGACGAGCATGCCTTCCAGATCGCCGAAGGTGGGCTTTATCACGGCGTTGGTCCCTCCGACGGGTTCCTGATCCGACGGACGTTGTCCATAAACGAACAAGGTTGTCACTCCGGATGCCAACGCGAGGGAGACGCTGTAGTGGTATGGATCAAGAGAGTCCGCGATCTTCCTGGAACTGTAGCCCGCGCCACCCATGGAGGCTGCGGCGGCGACAAGGCCCGGCATGACGACTTTGCCTTTTGCGTCAATCACCTTGGTGCTCTTAGGCAGCGCGACGTTCTGTCCTATCTGTGATATCTTTCCATCCTCGATGAGGATCGTGCCGCTCTTGATGACCCCACTGGTGATCGTGTATATGTCACCGCCTCTAATGGCGGTTACTTCACCGTCTGCCATCGCGGATCCGGCGACACAGAGCGCCAGTGAAACCGCAAGCAGGTGCGTCGAAAGGGCACGGACGGTTACTCTACCGGCTCGATTCGCGCCTTCGCGGGTCTTCTGCTGTTTTCTTCCAAGTATCATCATCACGGTCTGTCCTTAAGGAGTCTGATAGACAATCTTGCCTTCTATCATCACCTTGCATATCTGCGTCCCCGCCTCGAGTGGATCGCCGGTGAGTATGAGCAAGTTCGCGTCCTTGCCGGCTTCGAGGCTGCCCAGGCGATAGTCCATGGCCAGCATCTCTGCGGGATTGATGGTGATGGCCTTTCTTGCGGTTTCCCTGTCCAAGCCCGACTTGACCAGTTCGGCCATTTGCCTGAGGAAGTCCTCGTATCCGGTCACGTTGTTTGTCTTAGGTGTACAGGCTATTTTCACACCTGCTTCGGCCAGCGTTTTGGGGACATTCACCCGGTCGCGGGTGAACTGCTCGAAATCAATCTGAGCAGGATATATGACGGGAATTTTCTGCTTGGCCAGTTTGTCGGCTACGCGGTAGTTCTCCGGTCCGGCGAGCAGTACCAGCTTCATCTTGTCATAGGGTTTGAGCAGCTCCAGCAGATGAATTGTATCTCGCGGCCAGGGACACATCGCAATCGTCGGTATCTTGCCTTGCAGGGCCCTTGTCAGCGGCTCGATCTTCGGGTCCTTGGGATCGGGCTTTTTCTTAGCAGATTCAAAGGCGCCCTTGATGACCCTCTTTGCGTTTTCGCTCGTTCTGAAACCGATCACCAGAAGTCCCGATTCAGCGATGAGCATCGCTTCGCAACTCTTGCCGACGGGCCGGACAATGGCTCCTTGGCCTGCAATACCTTGGCCCATTGGTACGAGCGCCAGCGTCGTGAATCCGGCCTGCAGTATGCGCTTGTATTCGTCCTGGAACGGGTACAACTCATCGGCGACGCGGTAATGCGGATTGGATGCCGGCCCGCCGCTCCCGGGGTAGGATAGCCCAATTGTTGAGTACGGATGAACGATGCCGGGAAATACGGTCTTATCGCCGGCGTCGATGACCTCGGCGCCGCTGGGGACCTCCACATCGGTGCCGAGCTCGCTGATCTTGCCGTCCTGGATTAGTATAACGCCGTTCTCAATCACGTCGGACGTGACCGTATCGATGTGATCGGCCTTGATGGCGATGGTCTCGTCGGCGAGGACCCGCAGGCCTAGCAACAACAACAACGTGCAGGAACAAACACATTTGCAGATCTGTATCATGACTATTATTCCTCTTCAGTCGTCGGCTTCTCTGGCTCGGCGACGAGATTCAGGCTTCTGCGTTGATATACAACCCTGCCGTTTACAAGCACGAGGTCTACGGGTGTGGCCACGTCGAGCAAGCTGCCCTGCTTAATGACGATGTCGGCGTCTTTGCCGACTTCAAGGGAGCCGACTCGATCGTCGATGCCCAAAGCTTGAGCTGCACGTATCGTAATGGCCTCAATGGCAGCTTGATCGTCCAGACCCAACCGAGCTGACATGGCGGCCTGTGCTGCCAGCTCTTCCTGCGGAGCAATGAAGTGCGACCACCCGACGGAGTCCGTGTTGATCGACAGGTTTGTCACACCTCTCGCGTAGTACTCAGAGCCCATTCCGTGAAACCGGTTATCGTATTCTTCAGTCCAGGAGAAATCCAGGACCCGGGGGCCAATGTTTATGTGAACGTCGTCTCGCTTCGCTGCCTCATTGCCGACCAAGTACCCTCCGCCTGCCGTGTGGGTGGGGATAACCTTCAGGTTGTTCTCGTCGTAGAACGTGCGGATGGTTTGCATAACGCCCCAGCCAGTGTAGGTGTGCACTATGGTGGGAATCTTGCCTTCGAAGGCCTTGCGCATCTTCTCCAATTCGGGCTTGTATTCGGGCTTGTCCTCGCGCTGGCCGTCTTCGTAGGCCTGCCAGGCCTCGGTATACTCCTTGCCTTCTCTGAGTACGTACCGAATCATCCAGGACATTCCCATGCGGGTCAGTCCCAGATCTCCCCCACGCCGCTCAGGGTTGAAGGCCTGTGTCATCTTCATCGCGCCGAACTCTCGCAGGATCATCTTCTCAGGACGGGAAGGATCCATCTTGATAATGACCGTAAAACCTCCCAGGTTTGTTCCGCTGCCCTGCATCGTATTGACGGTCGTCACTCCCCCTGTGACGGCCTTTTCGACGGCGATGTCTTCCGGATTGACACAATCGGCCATACGCAATTCAGGATTGAGAGGTACGACCATATCGTTGAATCCGCCCTCTGTTCCGATGTGGGTGTGCGCCTCGACGATGCCCGGCATCGCCCATCTGTCTGCGGCGTCAATTAGGGCGTAGCTGTCCGGTACTTGGATCTCCGTCGCAGGGCCCAGCGCCTCGATCTTGCCGTCGCTGATCAGAATCAGGCCGTGGTTGACGACTCGGCGGCCGGCCTCAGGCTCCTCGGCCCGGGCCATGGTCAGAATCTTGCCGGCCCGCACGGCATATTTCTTGCCGTCCTTCTGCTCCTCAGCAGCCCCCGAGTCGAGGATGCAACATAACACAACAATAGATATGCCGAGACATATATGCTTCATTTCTTTCTGACCTTTTCCAACCTGACCCCCTACACGGTCATGATCGCTCCCCGACGAGGTTAACGCCTTCTCGTTGATATGCGATGGCCCCGTTGACCAGTACAAGATCAACAGGTGTAGTAACATCGAGCAGACTTCCTCGCTTAATAACAATATCAGCGTCTTTCCCGGCCTCAAGGGAGCCGACTCGATCGTCGATGCCCAGAGCTTGCGCGGCACGTACCGTAATGGCCTCAAGGGCGGCTCGGTCGTCGAGACCCAACCGAGCAGACATAGCGGCCTGCGCCGCCAGTTCTTCTTGTGGGGCAAGACGGTCAGACCACCCGACGGAGTCCGTGTTGATGGACAGGTTCTTCACGCCTCGTCTGCTGTACTCGGAACCCATTCCGTGGAACCGGCTATCGAACTCGGCACCCCAGGTGAATTCCATCAGCCGGGGCCCGATGTTTATGTGAACGCCGTCCCGTTTTGCTGCCTCGTTGCCAACCATGTACCCGCCGCCGGGGGTGTGAGTGGCAATGACGGTGAGTCCGTTCTCATCGTTGAACATGCGCATGGTCTGCATGACGCCCCAGACCTCGCAAGTGTGCACTATGGTTGGTATCTCGCCAGCAAAGACCTTCCGCATATTCTCCAGCTCGGGTTTGTATTCGGGCTCTTCCTCGCTTTGACCGCCTTCGTAGGCTTGCCAGGCCGCGTGGTACTCCTTACCTTCTCTGAGCACGTGTCGAAGCATCCAGGACATTCCCATGCGGGTAAGTCCCAGATCGCCTCCACGCCGCTCAGGGTTGAAGGCCTGAGAGATTTTCATCGCGCCGATCTCGCGCAGGATCATCTTTTCAGGCCGCGAAGGATCCACCTTGATAATCACGGTAAAGCCTGCCAAGTTTGTTCCGCTGCCGGGCATGGTATGGACCGTAGTCACGCCCCCAGTGAGGGCCTTCTCGACGGCGATATCCTCGGGATTGACACAGTCGGCGATACTCAACTCAGGATTGAGCGGCACGACCATATCGTTGAACCCACCTTCGGTGCCGATGTGCGAGTGCGCTTCGACGATCCCGGGCATAACCCATCTATCTGCGGCATCAACGGGCGTGTAGCCATCGGGTACTTGGATCTCGGAATCCGGCCCCAAGGTCTCAATCTTACCGTCACAGATCAAGATCACGCCGTGGTTGATGACGGATTCGCCTTGGCCGGGCTGGGCCATGGTCAGAATCTTGCCTGCCCTGATGGCATACTTCGCCAGCTCACCTGCGGCCGCAACGAACGGCCACAAAGCACACACGGTCACGATACCGAGACACATTGTTATTTGCTTTTTGGCCATCTCTTGTCACGAGTGCAAAGGCAAGGTGGGCACTTGCGTGCTACTCGTCGCGTTCAAAGACTACTTGCCCACTGACGATGACTTTCTGAATTCGGCTGGAAAAGTCAAACGGCTCGCCCGACAGAATGACAAGGTCGGCGTCCTTTCCTATGCCAATGCTGCCGATCCTGTCATCGACGCCAAGCAGTTCTGCGGGATGACTTGTGATCGCCCGAAATGCCTCATCCTTGTCCATGCCGAATCGAACAGCATAGGCGGCATTCATCGGCAGATGTTGTGTCCCCGACGTGGCGCTGGTGTGAAACGCTATTCGCACGCCACTTCGAGCCAGCAGGTCGGCGTTGTTTATTGGCTTGCCCTTCTCGTAGCGAAGGATCTCCGGGCCAAGGGCTACTCCCACGCCGTATTTGCGAAGCTCTGGCATTATCCTGTAGGCATCGTCACCGCCCAGAATGATGACGTCGAGGTTATATTCGTCCCGGAAGACTTTTAGCACGTTGCGAATCTCATCGGCCCGACTCGCATGTACGAGGGCCGGCACTTCGCGTTTGAATAATCTTCGCAACAGGTCATTAGTTGCGTTTCGGGCCGGCGGATCGGGCTCTTTGACCTCGTTCTCTTTGTCCGTCGGCTTTCGGTGCTTGTACTCACCAAGCTCGCGTTCGTATTTCTCCCACCGCTCAGCATATTGTTTGGCGTTCTTGAGCATGTCACGCGCCTGCCATAGCTGCGCGAGTCTGGCGCTGTTGCCGAGCATCGAGAACTTCACCGCCGCATATTCCTTAACAGTCATCTCCTCTGCGGTCTTGCCTGCGGTCTTGATGAGGGCAGCGTTACCGCTGACAAGTCCACTGGTGGCCGGGGAGAGCAAGACAGAGGTGATGCCACAGCGCACAACTTCTCGAAACGCCTCATCATCCGGCGCCACGGCCTTGGCGATACTGATCGCGTGCAACCTGCCGGGGCCGGAGCCGGTCGTGGCCGAGCCTCGCTGCAACCGAACGGGCTCGCTGTCCCAATGCAGGCCGAGGTGAGAGTGAATGTCGATCATGCCCGGGATCACGACACTGTCGCTGGCGTCGATAACCGTTGCATCCGGTGGGATTTCCTTTGAGTCGCCGACATAACTTATCTTGGAGCCTTCGACCACAATGAGGCCGTTGCTGATCTGTCCCCTGTCAGCAGTTAGAATCTTGCCCGCCCGGACCGCGAGCACCGGCTTGTCCGGTGCCTCTTGCTCATCCTCTCGGGCTTCTCTGCTATAGACGGTCTGCCCATCGACGAGTGTCTTGTCTACGGCCGACGTCAGGCTGAACGGCTCATCGGTGAGGATCACAAGGTCTGCGTCTTTGCCCGCCTCGATACTGCCGACGCGGTCGGCGACGCCAAGGATCTCGGCAGGCGCGATGGTGACTGCGGCCAGAGCGTCTTCAGGAGAAAGCCCCTGACGAACCATGTAGCCCGCGATGAATTGTAGATCGGCGATGGTCTCATCGGTAGGGGCCGAAAGGGCGACCTTAACACCGGCCTTGGCCAGGATGGCGGGGCTCTGCGGATTGACACGCCCCTGGGCTATGTCACGCGTGTAGTCCTTCGCGTTCTCTCGGCCCGGTTCGAGAATGCCGCTGACGACGATCGGTACACCGCTGTCTTTGATCTCGTCGATGACCTTGTATGCCTCAGTGGCCCCCTCAAGTATCAGGCGCAGCTCAAACTCTTCGGCCAGTGAGATGGCATTGCGGATATCGTGCGAAGTGTGGCAGCTGATCCGGACCGGCAAGTCGCGGCCCAGGGTACTTGTCAAGACGTCGATCTTGGGGTCGGGCGTCTCTTGAGTCTGGCTTCCTTTGTGCTGGGCTTCTGCGAATAGCTTGCGCAGCACGGCCAGTTCCGCCATGCGTGTCGTCGGAAGCTGCTTCTGCTCAGGCAAAAGCGGATGATCCGGGTCTGGCGGTATGGGCGGCGTGAAGACCGTTGGTGGGTTCTTGGGCAGCTCTCCGAGGGTCACGCGGAGTCCGGCCGCGTCACTAAGGCAGCGATCTGAGACCGACTCGCCGGCAAGTTTAACCACGGCGCCCAGACCTCCAACCAGGCGCCTCTGACCCGGCGAAACGTAGACCGTCGTGACGCCGCCCGCCAGCATCCGCCGGTACTTGCCAAAGAAATCAAAGGCGTCCCTTGCGCGAACATCTGGGGTCACGGACTCCTCGTCATCGGCCTGCTCGCCGAGCGTGGTGTGGGCATCTATCAGCCCGGGAATGATGACCTTGTCTGTTGCGTCAATGATTTCGGCGGCGTCGGGTATCTCGATCTCTCTGCCGACCGACTCGATTCTGCCGTCGCGTATAAGCACGATGCCGTCTTGGATCGCAGGTGAAGTCACCGGGATGATCTTGCCGGCCCTGATGGCTATTGTAACCGGGTCTTTCTCTTGCGCGGCAGAGGGCGGCAGGCCGATCGCAACGAGTCCCACCAGACAAATAGCGGCCAAGCCCAGCCTGCTGTGATCATGCATGTGCCGTGTAGTCATCGTTTGTGCTCGTTTCCTACAACAAGGTTCACGACCTTGCAGCGATAGCTAATCGGTATCCTCATCACTGGACAACTCCGGTCCGGGCTTCTCAAGCAACTTCTTCAAACGCGTGTCCTTCGCTTTTTCGTAGACGATCTCACCGGCCAACATGACCTTGTCGACCCATGTCTTGGCATCCAGCGGATCGCCGGTCAAGAAGATCAGATTCGCCTCCTTGCCCGGCTCGATAGTCCCGAACCGATCGTCGATGCCTATGAACTGTGCGGGGTAGACGGTGATGGATTTGAGAGCTTCGGTGCGCTGCATGCCGTGCTTGACTGCCGTAGCGGCCTGGTACCATAGGTATCGCGTCCCGTACTGCGAGACGTCCGTCTGGAACGCAAATTTCACGCCGGCCCTATGCAGTATCAAAGGGACAACCTTCATCTCTTCGGCGTTCGTCTCCTCGTTGGTCTCCCAGACGATCAATTGCGGATCCAGGATCACTCGCAGCTTCTTGCGGGCGATGAGCTCGGCGGCCTTGTAGCAGTCCGGGCTCAGCACCAGCACCGCGTCGAGCTTGTACTGCTCCATGATCTCGACCGCCTTCGGAACGTCGGCTGCCCTGTCACAATAGATGAACGCGGTCAACTTCTTCTCCTGCAGGTCCACCATGGGCTGCTTTCGCGGATCAATCTCTTCGTCGAAGGGCTTCTTCTCTTCCTCGGCATCGGCCTTTCGCAGTTCGTACTGTTCGAGATAGTGCTTCAGGTCGTCCATGTAGCGTCTGAAGCGCTGCATGTGACCCATGCGGCTGGTGTTTCGCGTTGGCCGAAGCGATATCTTCAGACCGGTATAGCGCTTGACAAGCATCTTCTCGACGGTTCGCCCGTGCGGTCTGACGACGGTGCCGGTGCCGCCAAGCAGAGTGTTGTTGCCGGGAAGCACGAGCATGGCCGCGACGCCATCCCGCAAGGAGTCCTCGAAGTACGCGCTTATGGGATCGATCGAGTCAAACGTTGATAGGAAGGGCACTTCCGGAAGGTTTTCGTTCTCGCGGTCCAGCCCATCGGAGGTATGTGCCAGGACAAAACCGCCCATCACCACCTTGTCTTTGGCCTCAATGACGTAGGTGTCCCACGAGATCTCCAGTTCCTTTCCGACGGCCTTGATGACGCCGTCTTCGATAAGTATGGTTCCTCCCTGGATGTCGGGGCCGGCAAGCGTGATGATTTTGTTGGCGTTGATGGCAAGTTTCTTTCGGACGGGCGCCGCATCGCCAACCGAACACGCGAGAAGGAGTAACGCCAATATGGTGGCTGATACCTTGTATACATGGGGCTTCATGAGCTATCTCCTTTTAACCTCCCGGGAAGACCGTCTCGCCACCGAGCAGGACCCTTTCGATGCGTGACGTGGCGATAAGAGGATTGCCGCTAAGAATTAGGATGTTGGCGGCTTTGCCTTCTTCCAGACTGCCCACCTGATCGGCGACACCCAGTATCTCGGCCGCCGTCAGCGTGATGGCTCTGAGTGCATGGTCCGCCGGCATCCCCTGACGTACCGCGAAAGTGGCTGTGGCCAGCAAATCGTGGGCGCCAGGTTGCGCGCCCGATGCGAGCGCGACCTTGACGCCGGCCTCTACCAGGATGCCGGCGTTGTTCCAGTTGACCTCCCGACCTTCGGAATATTGGCTGTAGCTACCCGGGTAGAAGTAGAACGGCCCGAGCACAACCGGTGCTTTCTTCTCCGCGATCAACGAGGCAACCTTGTAGCCCTCGGTGCACTCATCGACTACGAGCTTCAGCCCATACTCATCAGCTATACGGAATGCAGTCCGAATATCGATCGCCCGCCGCACCGTGACACGAATGGGAATGTCGCCCTTAAGCGCGGCCGAGAGCACGTCCATCTCCGGATTCCGCTGCTCGTGTGACTTGGCGTATTGTTGGGCGTCAAAGAAGCTCTTGCGGAGCATCCATGCTACGGCCATCCGCGTCGTCGGACGGCGATAGTAGAAATCCGTGGGCCGATTGTACCAGGGTATGCGATTGCCTCGCGTGGAATCGGAACCCATGATGATATGCAGTGCCGCATCGTCCTTGATTACCATTTCTCGAGCCGTCTTGCCGATGGGCTTGATCACAGCCCCCAACCCGCAGATTAGGTTCTGCCCGCCAGGCGGGACGTAGACGGTGGTGACCCCGTTCTGGACCATGCGTTTGAGCGTTTTGCTATGGGGATCGAGGGCGCTGGAGATGCGAAACGTGGGGGTCATCTCATCGGATTGCTCGTTCGTGTCCCCCCGCACGGCGGTGATTGCCCTGGCATCGACGAGCCCGGGCATCACAACGCTCTTGCCTGCGTCGATGACCGTGGCCCCATCGGGGATCTCCACATCTGCCCCGACAGCGGTGATCTTGCCGTTCTGTATTAGAATGGTCCCATCGGCTATCGGATCGCCGGAGATCGTAAGTATCTTTCCGGCTTTGATCGCGGTCGTCTCCTCCTCGCCGCCAGCAGCAAAGGTAGCCGGTAGTGACAGAGATAGAAAGACCAGTAGTGTGTGCCTTATCTTCACTGCTTCTCCCGCTGATAAAGGATCTGGCCGCCGACAATTACTACTTCCACTCGGGACGACAATTCGAGCGGGTCCCCGCTGAAGATGACCACGTCAGCGTCCTTTCCCTTCTCGATGCTGCCGAGGCGCTCGGATATACCCAGGATCTCAGCCGCGTGGATTGTCAGGCTCTTGAGGGCCAGCCCCCGCTTAAGGCCATATCTTGTGGCTATGATTGCCGAGGTTCTAAGGTCGCACGCGCTCGTCCTGGGGGCCAAAGAAGAGAACGCGAGCTTAACCCCTGCGTCAGCGAGCTTGCCCGGGCGTTTCAAGTCCTTGTCCTTGCTGAATAGCAGCAGCGGCGCATACACGACGGGTATTTCGCGCTCCGCAAGCATCTCTGCGATCTCATCGGCTTGTTCGGCGCCGACAAGAACCGCGCTTAGGTCGTATTGGTCCACGATTTCAAGAGACGCCGTGATCTCGTCCACGGTGTGGGCCCAGATATGCACGGCCAGATCGCGTTCGGTGACGCGCTTGAGCACTTCGCTGCACGGATCGGTTCGATCCGGCGCGTAGTCTTTTGCCTTGTCCAATTGCTCCTTTACGAGGGTCATCAGCCCCGGTCGGGATGTGGGGCGGCGGTCCGAGAACAAAGCCTCGTTACCGAACGAGAGCTTAACTCCGGCATTTCGTTTCAATAACCAGCTGTCTTGCTTGCCGCGGCAGAGTTTTACCAGAGCGGCTTGACCGCCAATCGGGTTCTTGCCGCCGGGCGCCAACAGCACCGTGGTCACACCCGCGGAGAGGGCCTTCTGCAGAACCGCTGAGCTCGGGTCAAATGCATCGAGGATGCGCATGTCAGCCGTCACAGGCGAAACCGTCTCATCGATTTCGCCCAAAGCGTTTAGCGAAAGCCCAAGATGGCAATGAGCGTCTATCAGGCCGGGCGTGACGTGCCCTTCCGGAATCTCCAGAACCTGCGCTCCATCAGGAATGGTCAGGTCTTGCCCAACGGCATCGATCTTACCGTCCTTTAAGATGACTGCGCCGTCGTTGATTGCGTCTTCGGTAATTGTCCAAATCTTGTCGGCCCGAATGGCCAGCGTCTCGCCGTCGACCTGACCCAAACTCGAACAGGGTGTCAGGCCCAAGGAAACCAGAACAATGATCATCGCTTTTTGGTTCACTTGGCTTCTTTCCTCTCGTAGACAATCTTGCCGTCAACGAAAACGGTCTCGACCCGGCTGGAGCTATCGAGCGGATGGCCGTCGAGTATGACGATGTCCGCATCCTTGCCTTCTTCCAGACTTCCGATGCGGTCGGCTAC
>CP070675.1:541356-553970 GCA_020352215.1 Phycisphaerales bacterium | reverse complement strand
GGGCCTTGCACACTAAACCGATAGTCTCAGCGACTTGGGACTGCGATTCACCAACTTTCCATGGCCAAGCAGAGATTACAGAGGGTTCTGGCGGCAGCGGGTGTTGATTCTCGCAGGAAGTGCGAAGAGTTGATACTCGATGGCGAGGTTCGCGTAAACCGCAAGGTGGTGAGTCAGCTGCCGGCCTTCGTCGATCCGGAGACCGATGTCATAACCGTGCACGGCAGGAAGATCCGCGCGGCTCCGAAAGTCTACTATCTTCTAAACAAGCCCAAAGGTGTGATATGCAGCAACAGTGACCCACAAGGCAGAAAGAAAGCGATAGACCTTGTGCCCTCGCGCGAACGCATCTTCTGTGTCGGCAGACTTGACATCGATACTACCGGGATAATCATTCTCACCAATGACAGCGAGTTGGCAAATAGATTGACCCACCCTCGATACAAGATGCCCAAAACCTATCTTGCGCGGATCAAGGGCAAAATCGATGGCCCGGCGGCCGAACGACTCAAGAAAGGCATTTGGTTGGCCGAGGGCAAGACCTCCAGGGCGTCGGTCAAAATAAACAAACGGGGACATAAGGAATCGTTGATAGAGATAACCATCAGCCAGGGCCTTAACCGCCAGCTCCGCCGAATGCTGGCAAGGGTCGATCTGCCGGTAAAATCGCTCGCGCGAACGCGCATCGGCAGGCTGAACGCCCGGGGCCTTGGCGTCGGCAGGTTCAGAGAGCTGACCAAGGCCGAAGTGGCTTACCTAAAGAAAGCCACCTCCGGCTTGTCCGGTCGGACCTAATGACCGATTTGATCCTACGTGTGTCCCCTCGGCAGTAGGTGCTCTCTGGATAAGTCGCGACTGAGAGGACTAGATGGCTCGTGCCAGGCACGGAAAAAGAGGTCGGAAACGCTCGTCGCGGTCAAGAGAGGCTGTGGGACGGCGCAAGATCGCCGGCTCTGCGCACGGTGGGGGAAGAAGGAGTGACTCCAAAGCGTCCAAACGTGTGAAAGAAAAGGCCGGTTCAAAAGAGGCTCCACAGCTATCACCCAAGGGCTGGCGTCTATGGTCGTTCCGCATCGTTTCTGTCACGGTTATTCCGGGCCTGTTCTTACTTGTGCTGGAGCTGTCTCTTCGCGCCGTCGGCTACGGCTATCCTGCCGCTGCTACGATCAGATGCAAAGTAGGTGACACGCCGGGCTATTGTGACCACGTGAAGTTTGGCTGGCGTTTTTTTCCGAGGAACCTTGCTCGAGAATCTGAGCCATTCGTCTTCGCTGCAGATAAGCCCGACAATACTTATCGTGTTTTTGTCCTGGGCGGTTCGGCCGCTAAGGGCACGCCGGATGCGGCGTTTTGTTTTGGACGGTTTCTGCGGCTGATGCTCCGCCACGAATATCCGGGGGTGGATTTTGATGTAATCACGACTGCGATGGCCGCCATCAATTCTCATGTTGTCTTGGAGATAGCAAAGGACTGTGCGCGACACGAGCCCGATCTGTTTGTCGTCTATCTTGGCAACAACGAGGTCACCGGCCCATACGGCGTCGGGACCGTCTTTACGCCTCTGTCGTCGAGCCTTGCTCTGATCCGCGCGGGTGTTGCCGTAAAAGCCACAAGAGTCGGCCAAATGCTGACGGACCTGTCTGAATTGGCAGGTCGTGAGCGGGGCGGCCCCGATGTGTGGCGTGGTCTGCAGATGTTTCTCGACAAGCAGGTCCGGGCCGGCGATCCCGGCTTGGAGACAGTCTATCAACACTTCCGCAAGAACCTAGAGGATATCAGCCGCGCCGGCACGAGAGCGGGCGCTAGGGTAGTGCTCTGCACTGTAGGCAGCAACCTGAAAGACAGTCCACCGTTCGCCTCACTGCATAGGCCGGACATAACGCCACAGGACAAGAAGGCGTGGGGCGAGGTCTACCAGGAGGGTGCGGCCTTCGAGGCAGCCGGTGAGTATGCTAAGTCGGCCAACTGTTATCTGAGGGCCGCGGAAATAGACAGTTCGTATGCGGACTTACATTTTCGGCTGGGCCGGTGCTACTATGCCGTGGCCGAATATGACAAGGCCAGGCAGAGTTTCATTGCAGCGCGTGAGCTTGACACGCTCAGGTTCCGTGTCGACAGGCGAATAAATAACATCGTTCGTGACGTGGCCCGCCAGAGAGGAGGGCAGGGCGTTTATTTCGTGGATGCCGTCGAGGCCTTCGAGAACCACAGTCCTCATGGGATATGCGGCGAGGAGTTGTTCTATGAGCACGTGCATCTGAATTTCGACGGCAATTATCTCTTAGCTAAGACGGTCTTCAACCGAATTGATGCCATACTCCCACAGTGGGTGAAGAGCCGCAAGACTGGCAAGGGCTCGTTGTTGACCCCGACGGACTGTGCCCCGCACCTAGCATACACCGACTGGGATCGGTACAAGATACTTGATGAGATTGTCAACGGCTTCATTGGAAAACCGCCTTTTACGAATCAGCTTTACCATGCCGAGCGGCTCGCAGGCATGGAGCAGCAACTACAGTCACTCAAGGCGAACTTGACCGATGTGGTCCTTCAAGGATCAGCCGAGCAGTATCGCCGTGCAATCGAGAGCGATAATGCGGATGTGCGGCTGCACTTCAAGTACGGCAAACTGCTAGCGGAGGACATTAAAGACTACCGTGCGGCCGAAGAGCAATATCGTCTAGTTCAGCGTTTTTGGCCACATTCGTACATAGTCTACGAGGCGTTGGGGACGGTCTTACGCGGTGCTGGGGACCTTGCCTCGGCGATGGCTCACTATTTAGAGGCGATCCAGATCAAGCCGACCTGCACCGATTCGCACTACTATGTGGGATGGATATATCAGAAGCAAGGTGACATCGACAAGGCGGCGGAATACTACAGCAAAGTGGTGCAATTGCAGCCCGATTATGTCCATGCTTACAACAATCTGGGCGAGATTCTGTATCGCCAGGGAAAGATCGACGAGGCAATGCAGGTTTGTCGAGAGGGACTGCGTTTCGTACCGAACAACCCGATCTTGCACTCCAATCTTGGTCTTCTCTTGAGCAAACAGGGAAACAAGACGGCGGCCATCAAAGAGCTCCAGACCGCGCTGCAGCTCGACCCTAATTCTGCCAAGATCCGTGCGGCGCTGAAATCCGTCTTGGACAGGGGAAACTGAAACAAGGGCCGGATTTCCGGGTCTGGAGACCCGGGCAATTGAAGGCCAATGGCTGGCTGCGGAAAGGCGCATTACTTCTGACTTCGAGCAGCGGTTTGCGGGCCGCCCTCGGTGAGCGTCACCAATTGGTCCGCGGCAATATTCTCGAAGACATCAGCCCCACCGCCGATCCACCGTACCTCCACGCGATCTATTTTCTCGCGGTCGCCCAGGCCGAAATGCAGCCGCATCCCGTAATGGCTTTGGTATCCTCGCCCGCTGTGGACTTCGTCTATAAGGGTCAAGTCACCTGCTACGACCTTAACGCGTGCTCCTACGCCGTCTCGGTTCATCTTGGCCCCACGCAACTTCACCTGAAGCCAGTGGCCTTTCGATGGCGAATCGTTTCTCAGGATTGTAGGTGCGCCTCGTGAGTTCGAGACAACGACATCGACGTCACCATCGTTGTCCAAGTCGTCAAAGGCCGCTCCCCGGCTGCTCAGCTTTGGGATCATACCGTCCCCGCTGGTGTCTGAGACGCTGACGAATTTCCCGTCGTTGGTGTTCATGAACAGGATATTCCGGGCCAGATATGAGGCTCTCTTGTCCCAAAGCTCAATGTTGTCCATCATGTGTCCGAGAGCCACAAAAAGGTCGCGGTCGCCGTCGTTATCGAAATCTACGAACTCGTTCCCCCATGTCACCGTGTGGATGGTGCCGGCGCCGGCGCCGGTCAGAAACGTCACGTCTTCGAACAGACCGTCACCTATATTCCTGTATAGCGATGGAAACTGCTGCTGGTATGCTGTGACGTACAAATCCAAATGCCCATCGTTGTCATAGTCCCCACAACCTACTCCCATGCTCCCCATCTCATCACCGTTCATATCGTAGCCGGCGCCGGCGACCAGCCCCACCTCCTCGAACTTGCCCGTCCCATCATTTGTGAAGAGGAAATTCTGCATCATGTCGTTGCACACATAGATGTCGGTATCGCCGTCGTTGTCATAATCGAGGCAGACGGTGCCCATCCCGGTACCGGGACTTTTGGATATGCCCGAGACCTCGCTGATGTCTGTGAAGGTCCCATCGCCGTTATTGCGATACAGTGAGTCCGGCGTCGGCTTGTAGGCCTTGGGACCGGCGTAGGTAGGATAGCCGCTCGCCGTGTTGGGGACATTGCCCTCGTAAGTGAAGTTCACGTAGCTCGACACGAACAGATCCAGGTCGCCGTCCTTGTCCGCGTCCAGGAAATTGGCCCCTGCCCCCACGTCACTTCCGTCGGCCACGCCCGCTTCGCGCGTCACGTCTGTGAAAGTTCCGTCGCCATTGTTTCGGAAAAGGACGTTCGGTCCGAAGTTCGTGACGTACACATCCAAGTCGCCGTCGCTGTCGTAGTCGGCCGCCGCGACTCCCAAGGCGTGGCCCTTATCACCCAGGCCGCTTTCTTTCGTCACATCCGTAAACTTGAAGTTGCCGTCGTTACGGTAAAGGGCATTTCTCGGCGGGACTTTGAACCTGGTTCCCTTCAGGGCGCCACCATTGAGGAAATAGATGTCCTCGTCACCGTCGTTGTCGTAGTCAAAGAGGGCCAGACCTGCACAGACAGTCTCCACAATGTAGTATCCGCCGCTCGATCCGTCCGTGTGCAGGAAAGTGATCCCCGTCTGCTTGGTCACATCTTTGAGCAAGATCGTGCTCTTCGGCTGGGCCTGGGATACGGCGGGGGTTAGACTCAACAGAATCACAACCGACCGCAGACTAAGCAAACTTGTGAACGGGGTAGTGGTCCGGCGCATTACTCCGCAGCCTCCCTCTTCCAGATGTTCAGGTGGGCTTTCGTATAGTTTTCGTTGGTTGGGTCCAGCCTCATGGCGTGCTCAAGGGCGATGAGGGCATCTCTCGGGTTGCCGTTAACATCGTTGGCCCAGCCTAAGATGAAATAATTGGCCGCGCTTGGATCCAGCTCGACGGCTTTCTCCGCAAGCGCTTTCGCCTTTGGCAGCTTCGTTCCTGTCCGCAGGTACAGTCGTGCCAGCTCCTGATACCCTGTGTAGTGTCGCGGAGCGCAAATGATGGCCTTTTGAAATGCCCGTTCCGCTTCGTCGAAGCGTTTTAGCGACATCGAGAACTTGCCGATGTTCAAATAGCACGCCGTATTGTTCGGGTCAATCTCCTTGATCCTTTCGCACACCGACAGTGCTTCCGGAAGCTGATTTGTCAGCCCGTACAGGGACACCAACTTTTCCAGGTACAGAATGCTGTCGGGCTGCAATGCGAGGGCTCTCTGGAGAAGCTCTTCCATCCGTTGCACATTCTTCGTCTGCCCGTAGAGTTCATGCGCGCCCGCACAAAGCCTGGCCAGGCTCAGTGACGTGGCGTTCAGATCGGTCATAGTCTCGTCTTGGCGTTTGGCCAGGGCTTGGTCCCGCTCGTCGAGCTGCTTGAATTTCTCGAGGTATTGCCGCGCTTCCTCCCGCTGCTTCAGCCTGTTACAGACGTTGAAGAGGCCGTAATAGGCCCTGGTGTAGTTTGGCTCAAGCTCGATCACTTTCTTGTATTCCTGCTTGGCCTTGTCGTGTTCCTGCAGTTGCTGGTGGGCTCGCCCCAGCAGGAAATAGCTCAGAGCTGAATTCGGTGAAATCTCAAGTTCTGCCTCGGCCTCGGCAATCGCCTCCTCGTACCTTGCCAACCGCGTCAGGCTCCGAGCAATCCGATTGTGCACACCTGGTATGTTGGGGTCGATCTCCAGGCCCTTTCGCCACAATGATATGGCCTTTTCAAATTCGTCCGTTTCGAAGGCCAACGTGGCCAGTTTGTCATAAACGTCCGCCCTGTTGGGGTTTCTTGCGAGCGCCTCCTCCCACAGACGCGTTGCCTCCGTCGTATCCCCGTGCCTGCTCAGCATATCGCCCATTAGCACAAGGGGCTGCTCGCTCTTGGGAAACTCGCTTATCAACCGTCTGGCCAGTCGAAGTTCCTCATCCCTCAGGGCGGCGACTGTCTGCTCCGGTGTAAGCTGTGGTGCTGGAGCGGCTGTTTGCCCCGTATCTTTGATGAATGCTACGATGGCAAACCCGACCACCACAACCGTGAAAACGACGGCCACAATGGCCAACAATTTGCCGGGGCCCTTGGAGGTCGGGACAGAGGCCTTGCTTGTCCTGCCTCTCCTGCCAATCCGCTTTTTCGCTTTGCCACGCTTTGCCATGACGCATCTCTGTCAGGGCTTGGCCTTTTTGTTCGACTACGTGTCCACGCCACATGCCGACGTGCCTGTGAGCGGAGCTTGCCAGACACGCTGTCTCGCGGCATCACTAAACCTACTAACACTACATATTATCAGATCTATCCCAAAGCTTCTATCGTCTTTTTGGGCCCTCTCGTGCACCTATTGCAGGCGCAACCGATATGGCCGCAGAGTATTACTCCGTCACAGTGTGGTTCTGGTCGGCTTGCTTGCCGGCACGCAGTGATCTTGCTGAGACGCTGTGTTGATTGGATGGAGCTGGCAAGCCCGATAAAATTTGCTGCGGAGGATTGCGTTTTGCGCAGAACAATGCGATTCCACGGTCAGGCCTCGGCGTTCTTCCAAGTAGCCAGGGACATAAGACGAGCCTGACCGGGAGGCTTCAGACCGTACTGGAGCCGGCCCGTATTCTTGGTGAGTTCAGTACGGTGGGCAAGGCCGGTGTGGAAGGGCGCAACCGGCCGGAAGGTGAAGCCGCTGCATGGGTCCTAAACACTCTAAGAAAAGGGGAAAGTCGCGGTCGCGAGGCAGGAGATCTGCACAAGGCCGTGCGGTCCGTGGGCGCGCGGGGAAACGTCGGCAAACTGCGACCCGAGCATCAAGGGTCGTATCCGACCGCAAGCGCGCGAAGGCAGAAGAGCGGAAGCAGATAACACGGCGGCGTCTGTGGCTATTTCGTTTTGCTGCGATTACCGTCGTTCCCACACTGCTGCTCCTGTCACTGGGGATTGGCCTGCGTCTTGCCGGCTACGGTTACGCATCAACAGTGACCGTCAAGAGCAGGGTCAATGGGGCGCAGGGACGCGGTGACAACGTCAAGTTCGGCTGGCGCTTCTTCCCGCGGAACATCTCGCAGGAATTTGATCCGTTCGTCTTCGCGTCCGACAAGCCGGACAACACATATCGTATTTTTGTCCTTGGTGCCTCCGCCGCCCAAGGTACACCCGATCCAGCATACAGTTTTGGGCGGATTCTGCGAGTGATGCTGGAGAATGCATATCCGAGTGCAGACTTTGAGGTGATTGTCGCTGCAATGCCGGCCATAAACTCACATGTGGCCGTCGAAATTGCCAAGGATCTGGCAGAGCACCATCCCGATCTGTTTGTCGTCTACATGGGCAACGATGAAGTCGTCGGACCCTACGGGGCGGGAACGGTATTCACACCGATGGCATCCAACTTGTCTCTGATCCGCATGGGCATTGCACTGAAGGCGACGCGGTTGGGGCAGTTGCTGGCGAGGTTGTCGGAATTGCTGGGCGCCGGACACGATCGGCCGAGGGTCTGGCGGGGTCTGGAGATGTTTCTGAACCAACAAGTACGAGCGAGTGACCCCGGTTTGGAGACAGTGTACGAGCACTTCAAGGCAAACCTCGAAGACATATGCGACGTTGCCGACGAGGCCGCAGCCAAGCTCGTTCTCTGTACCGTGGGCACTAACCTGAAGGACTGTCCGCCTTTTGCCTCTCTGCACCGAAAAGGACTCAGTGAGGCAGAGAAGGAGCAATGGGACCGGATCTACCGAGAGGCAGCAACGAGCGAATCGGCGGGGGATTACTCTGAGGCTGTTGCGAGCTATTTGACGGCTGCCGAGGTTGACGATCGTTTTGCCGACCTTCAGTTTCGACTTGGACGCTGCTATTGGGCAATGGGTGAGTACGACAAGGCGAGGGATCGGTTCGTCGAAGCCCGCGAGCTGGATGCGCTTCGATTCCGGGCTGATGCTCGGATAAACGATATCCTCCGGGCCGTGGCTCGTGACAATCCCGAACGCGGCGTTCACCTCGCGGATGCGGCGAGAGTTTTCGCGGAAAACAGCCCCCATGCGGTGGCGGGCGAAGAGCTGTTCCATGAGCACGTGCACCTGAACTTCAGCGGCAACTACCTGCTTGCCAAGATGGTCTTCGAGCAGATCATGGAGCAACGACCCAAGCGGGCAACAAGTGACAAGGCAGGCGAGCGTCCCTTGTTGAGCGAGCAAGAGTGTGCCGGGCTGCTCGCCTACAACGATTGGGCCCGCTACAACACCGTCTACAAAATCTTGAATTACTACCTGAAGAAGCCGCCATTCACAAACCAGCTTTACCACGACGAACAGCTCGGCGCAGTGGAGCAAAGACTGGAGGCTCTCGAAGCCGGCTTAACTGCGGAAGCTCTAAGAGAGATTGCAGCCCAGTATCGCCGGCTCATCGAGGCAGATCCCTCGGATGTGTGGCTACGCTGGCGATATGCAGAGCTGTTGTCAGTACGATTGAGAAGCGAGTCGGCCGCCGCCGAGCAATGTCGCGCTATTGTGAGCCTGCTGCCGCATTCCCACAAGCCGCATCTTCTCTTGGCGATGTCACTTCGCAGGTTGGGCAGAACCGGTGAAGCTATCGAACATCTGCAGATAGTAACGCGCATCAAACCGACAAGCGGCAACGCGTATCATAGCTTGGGATTGGCGCATCAGGCACAGGGTCGGACCGACATGGCCATACGGTCCTACCGCAAGGCGCTTCAAATCCATCCGAACAATACGCACGCCTGCGCGAATCTCGCGCAACTGCTGGCGCAGGATCACAAGGTTTCGCAGGCAGTACAAGTGTGTCGTGAGGGGTTGCAAGTGACACCCGACGATGCGGGACTGCATTACGCCCTTGGTTGCCTCCTGCATACACTGGGCCGCAGCGGCGAGGCGGCCCAAGAGCTTCGAGCCGCGCTTCGCATTGACCCGAACCTGGCTGAGGCTCGCCAGGTACTTGATGCTCTCGCCGGCCGGTAGAGTATGGTGCCTAAAAGAGCGGGTAGATAAACGGTGCTATGGCCGTGCCTCCCAACAGGATGAGCAGACCCAGCAGAAGCAGTACGATCAGGATCGGCAATAGCCACCACTTCTTGTTGTGTTTGAGGAAATCCCAGAATTCCGCGAGCAAAGAGGGACGCTTCTTCCGGGCAAGCTCGGCAAATTCCATTGATTTGTCTTTCGGAGAATCGTTGGGCATAGATACGCTCCGGCTCTAAAACTGCTGGAAATAGCGGTCGGACTTCTCAGGCGCGCGATGAGGCAGCCAATAGCTGTCGGTGGCCGAGTCAAACTTCCGGCCGAGAGGGTCCCGGCCGATGATTTTGAAGAAGATCGCGAGCGGCGTAAGTAGAATAAAGTAGAAGGCCGCCAACAGAATGAAGCTGACTACGTAGCCGATCGGCAGAGCCGCTGCCATCAGGCCGACGTAGACCATTCTCGTAAGTTTGCCCGAGATGAGACTGAGTAGGAAGATGGCCGCACCTGCGCCGAGAATGACTGCGACCCATTGAATTGCGATCCCCTTGAGCAGATAGAACACAAGCGACAGAACCACGGACGCAATGAGGCCGACTATGCCGAAGGTGCGTAATTGCTTGTCGTCCGGGTGCCAGTTTGCTTCCATCAGTGCCATGTCAGAATGTTTCCTTCCTGCGACTTAATCCAGTTCGAACTTGGCTATGTAATCATCCACTTCGTGCTGCTTCGCTTCGGGCTGTTCCTGCTTGTATAGGATGTAGTCTTCTAACACCAGCACATCCATGTTTGTAGCCATGAAGCATCGGTAAGCGTGCTCGGGTGAACACACAATAGGTTCTCCGCGAATGTTGAAGCTTGTGTTTATGATCACGGGACAGCCGGTCTTGTCTTTGAACCGGGTCATCAGCTTGTGCAGCCTTGGGTGACGCTCTCGGTCGACGGTTTGAATGCGGGCGGAATAGTCCACGTGCGTGATGGCCGGCACGACACTACGTTTGACCCTCAATTTGTCCAAACCTTTCAGTGTCTCGATCGGCGTACTCGGTGACACACGTTTGTCTTCTTGCACGTCCGCGACGAGGAGCATATACGGGCTGTCAAGGCCCGGGCGGGTCTTGAAGAATGCGTCCACGTCTTCCCTTAGCACGCAGGGCGCAAAGGGGCGGAAGGACTCGCGAAACTTTATCTTGCGATTCATTATTGACTGCATGTGCTCGTTGCGGGCGTCACCGATGATGCTGCGGTCGCCGAGGGCGCGGGGGCCGAATTCCATCCGCCCCTGGAACCAGCCGATCGTCTTACCCTCATCTATCAGATCGGCGACCTTGTCGATCAATTGCTTTTCGCCCGCACAGAGGTGGTACTCTGCGGCGACCGAATCGAGAAACACGCGGATCTGTTCGTTGCTGTAGGCTGGCCCGATAAGGGACGCCCGCTGCGTGTCTCCGGCATCCACCTTCCGCTCGTTGCCCAGCAGTTGATACCACACGAACAATGCTGCTCCGAGGGCTCCGCCTGCATCTCCGGCCGCGGGCTGAATCCAGATATTCTGGAAAGGACTCTCGCGGAGAATTCGGCCGTTGCCCACGCAGTTCAGGGCGACGCCGCCCGCCAGCACCACGTTCTTCATGCCCGTTTCACGATGCACGTGCCGGGCGGCGCGCAGCATGATCTCTTCGGTGACGGCCTGAATGGAGGCCGCAATATCCATCTCTCGCTGGGTCAGTGGTGATTCGGGCCTGCGAGCGGGACCGCCGAATAGCCTCTCGAATTTCGGACCGACCATCACTGTCTTGTGACAGTAAGGAAAATACGACATGTCCATTCGAAACGAGCCGTCGTCCTTGAGGTCGATCAGTTTGTCCAGTATAAGATCGCTGTACACCGGTTCCCCGTACGGCGCGAGGCCCATCATTTTGTATTCGCCGGAATTGACGCGGAAGCCGGTGAAGTACGTGAAGGCCGAGTAAAGCAGGCCCAGGGAATGCGGGAAGTGCATTTCATGTGTGAGCGTCACTTTGTTGGCCCGGCCGATCCCGAAGCTGGCCGTCGCCCATTCACCCACTCCGTCCATCGTCAGGATGGCAGCCTCGTCGAACGGGGACGGAAAGAAGGCGCTGGCGGCGTGCGATTCATGGTGGTCAGTGAAGACGTAGCGGCCTTTGTACTTAGTGTTCAGCGCCTTATCCATTTCGCGGGGCAGGTGCAACTTCTGGCGGAGCCACAGGGGCAAGGCCATCAGAAACTGCCGAAAACCGCGCGGGGCGTAGGCAATGTAGGTTTCGAGCAGCCTCTCGAATTTTAGGAGCGGCTTTTCGTAGAAGACGACGTAATCGAGTTCGTCCGCGGCGAGACCGGCGGCTTCAAGGCAGTACTCTACCGCGTTCGTTGGGAAGCGGTTGTCGTGCTTTATCCGCGTGAATCGTTCCTCCTGGGCCGCGGAGAGGATTTCGCCATCGCGGACAAGCGCCGCCGCACTATCATGGTAAAAGGCCGATATTCCCAAAATATTCATGTGGCTGTTCCGGCCGGAGTCACCCCGTTCGAGTCAGACAAAGCTCTTGCTGCAAGCCAGTTATGAACTATATCGGCCGAGATGTCAAATATCTACACTGTCAGTGCCGGGGTCATTGACCCGACGCGCATTTTTCGACACATTCGGCTCAGAGCAGCAGTGCCTGCTCCCACAGCCAGGTGTCGGCGAAGGCGGCAAAATCTGTCATGCCTACCTTTCCATCGAGGTCAAAGTCCGCCGGGTTTGCGTAAGCCCCCGGCTCCCAGATGATCTCGCAGTAACCTGATAACCCGCCTTGCGGAATGAGCCGTCCGCCCTTCATATGAATCGTGCCGTCACAGGTGGTGTGGCCCGTGATTAGTGTCGTGCCGTTCCCTATTTCCAAAGTCGCCCCTTCGGCAATCTTCGCATCGCCTACTATGTTCGCCGACCCGGTAAGTCTGACTGCAGCATTTGGGTCGATTACGACATTGCCTGTCACTCCGCCAAACCCTTCGAGAGTCGCCCCAGCTTTGTGGGTGACGGTTCTCGTTGACAAAGTCCCGCCGTAGAGTCTAATCACGGCGTTGGGTTCGTTATTCAAATTGTTGCAGTCGAAGACAACGGCACCATCAGCGTTGATCTCAATGGTGCCTTGGTTATTCAGGTTGGGCACGGAAGAAGGCCAGAATACTGCCGTCAGGCTTGTTCCAGGGCTGTTCCTCAGCGTCCCGCTGTTGTTGACACCGACTTTCTTCGGGTCGCTACCAGAGAGGATAAATGAACCGCCCATACTCCAAATAAGGCCTTTGTTCTCGATGTAACCGCCTGAGGAGTGGATGCTACCGCATCCTTTGATAGTTCCTGTGGCATAATTAGTGAAATTTTGAACACTCGAGCACGGGCCGCCCATCATCTCTATCAGACCCGAGTTTTGAATTTCAGATTCTGCCCACGCCGATCT
>CP070675.1:528367-541256 GCA_020352215.1 Phycisphaerales bacterium | reverse complement strand
GCGAGACCGCAACAGCGTTGTTCAGATAGGCCTGGAGTGGATGAATGTAGATCACAGACAACAGAACCTTGACAACCGGCACGGTTTCAGAGATGACAACCTGGCACTTGCATGTCATGCCCACCGGAGAGACGACGAAGTCACACCCTACTTACACACGTCATTCCGAGCGCGCCGTTAGGCGTCCCTTAGGGAGAGCCATAGGGCGAAATCGAGGAATCTGCTCTCGAATAGGGTACAAGCGCGGGCCTACGGAGGATTGCGGATACTCGCCTTCGGGGGCACAGGCTTCGCGGGAAAAAGGAACCACAGGAACTGCACGGGCAAAGAAGTTGCCCATCATGCGCCTAACTATTGAGAATGCCTCGCCAGAGAAATTTTGGCAAGTTGAATCCGTCGCTTTCCAATCTTTGTATCGCCTCTTGAATTTCGCCTTGACATAGGTTTGTCTCATGGTCGCAAGGTTCACCCGTCAAGAGATTCTTGAGAAAAGGCAAAGCACGTCTATCGCCAAGTTGTCCTAACGCCCAGAAAGCACGATTGTTCGCACTGTAACGATGTGCGTCGTAACCATACTCATCTGACTCCACGAACATCATCAGGGCTTGCACTTTGTCACCGGGATACTTTTGTGCAGCCATTTCACATGTCTTCTTTAGAGCCAGTTCGACGCTAAGAGAAAGCGAGATTATCACAACCACACAAACAAGTAGTACAATAAGTGTTCCCCTGAGAAGGATCCTTCGCAAACGTGATGTTGATTGCAGTGACATTTCTTGCCCCTTCTCCTAAGACCCAACGCCTTGCATCAGCAGTGAGCTCTCACGAGACTGCTGAACCTCTTTCCTAATAGAATATCATACGAATCCAAGATAATGAAAGCTTTTTTCCCACAGACTCTCAAAGACGCTACTTGGAGCCGCTGCTCTGCTCTTACTTGAACAGGCCAATTGAACACTCCCACATTGCCTCTAAAGGGCACTTCGTGCTCACAGAACGAACACATCCCGGCCCTATACAGAACGCCTGGGGCTGTGGTATAGTGCCGCTGGCCCGCCGGTTTCACTTCTACGATCCTCCATCTGGAAGATGGCCGCTACCCAGCGGGCCTTTATGTCTTTGGGCACAGGCACGGGTGGGGGTCTGCCAATTGCAATTTCAGAGTCTATCTGCTATGATAGTGTGGGTGCAGGCCGTTGGAGGCAAGGGGCCGCATCTGTATGCTTCGAGGAATGTTTGTTGGGTTTGGTTGCGTATTCTGCCTATGGAGACAAGAGTTATTCACAAGACCCTATCGGGCGGGATTTTCCCGCTGCTGCTTGGCCGCACTAATCTGGCCTGCGCTGACATAGACGTGAACCGCGACCTTGCGGTGGATTTCAAGGACGTGGGCACCTTGTCGGACTACTGGTTTGCCTCGGATTGCGGCGAAGAAAACGCTTGGTGTGCAGGGGCTGATATCAATCAGGACACAATAGTGGGTTATTGGGGTCTTGCCCACATTGCGGCCAATTGGCTGCGGTAACCCCTTCTGCCCTAATGGCCTCACAGGGAGCAAGAATAATTGGAGGGCATTGACCCATCAGAAAGACGCTGGTATCGATCGCGGTAATCTTAACGGGCATGTTGTTTCTGGCGGCGGCTGTCTGCGCCATCGCGGCGTACGAGATGTGGAGCGATTCGGTCGTGAAGGTTCACCGCGGCGGGGGAATCGTCAGAAAACACACGCCATTGAGCCAGGAAGATAGAGAGAGAATAACCTCGTTTATCGGCGGCGCGGTTCTCAGCGGGTTGTGCGGCATGGCCCTGCTCGTGGCGGTTAGCCGATACTACAGCAATCGCCACCGACAAACGCAGCCCAGCACTCGGCGGGCCAAGCACGCGGCCCTGCGGTAACCCTGGCTGCGCTTGCCTCGACCCTTCGGCTGCGCTCGGGGCAGGCCGCTCGGCTCGACGTGACAACCAAGGCTTCACTCAAGTCGTCGCACGACGTTGGCCACAAGCATCATATGCACCGTTGTGACGTCTTGCCCCTTGCCAGGCTTGTCTCTTGTTGGATTCGTTTCGCCTATTATAATGGCCGGTGACTTAGCTAAACGCAGAGACAAGAACACATGAGCGCCGGCAAACAAAAATCCAAAGTAGCAGTACTGAAAACGAGCCCGGACGTGGTTCTGGACACGTACCGCGAGATAATGCACTTGGCGGAGTATGAGAAGTATATCTCCAAGGATATCGAGACCCTCATCAAGCTCAATCTATCGTGGACGAAGTACTTTCCGGCGTGCTCATCCGAGCCTTGGCAAGTCGAAGGGGCCGTGAAGACCCTCATTGAAGACGGCTTCTCAACAGAGAAGCTGCTGCCCGTCGAAAACAAGACGGTGGTCACCGACCCCGTCAAAGGCGCTCACAATAATAAGTGGATGCCCGTCCTGGCCAAGTACGGGCTGGACTTCATATCACTGCCCGATGCCGAGTGGGTCAAATACGAATTCAGGAATAAGCTTTTGAAACTCAACGAGATATTCGACGAAGGGATCGAAATACCGAAGATGTTCGCCGGAAAGAATGTCCTTCATCTGCCGACCCTGAAGACGCACGGCCACTCGCAGACTACCGGGGCGGTCAAGAACGCCTTCGGCGGGCTGCTCAAGGAGGTCCGGCATTACGCGCACAAATACATCCACGAGGTTCTGGTCGACCTGGTCATCATGCAGAAGGAGCTTCATCCTGGGATCTTCGCGGTGATGGACGGCACGGTTTGCGGCGATGGGGCCGGCCCCAGAACTATGGTTCCCAGAATAGGAAACTACGTGCTCGCCAGCGCCGACTCCGTTGCCGTCGACGCTGTGGCCGCCAAGATGATGGGCTTCGACCCAATGCAAATTCCCTATATCCGCATGTGCGATGAAATGGGGCTCGGAGCCGGTGACGTAGACAACATGGAAATAGTCGGCGAAGATATCGAAAACGTGAACCTGGGTTTCACTACTAAGAGGAGTTTCGTCATCTGGGGCGACCAGATGCTCCGCAAGGGTTTTCTGAGATTTCTCGAAAGGCCCCTGCTTCATTCGCCACTCGTCGTCTGGGCGCCGTTCGCATCCAATCTGTTCCACGATTATCTGTGGTACCCTACAATCGGCAAGAGCAGAATCAGACGATTCAACAAAACAGAGTGGGGCCGGCTGTTTAGTCGCTACTGAGCCCCAGAGGCAGCACGTTATGATAGCGACAGTCGTTTTTGATATGGACGATACACTCTACGATGAAATCGACTATTGTAAGAGTGGCTTCGCCTGCGTCGCCGAATACATAGCCAATCAACCCAGCACACCACCGGCCGGGCCCATATTCAGCGCCCTCTGGGAACAGTTCACCACGGGCAACCACACCAGGACATTCAACGCAGCTCTCAACGAGCTTGGGATAGACTACGATGCGAAACTGATCGGCGAGCTGGTGGGTCTCTACCGTAACCACATCCCGATCATTGTACTACCGCAGGACAGCCGGGACGTCCTCTCGGACCTGAGCGACAGATACACGTTGGCCATGCTCACCGACGGCTTCTTGCCCGCCCAGCAGTTGAAGGTCCGTGCTTTGGGGATCGAGAAATACTTCAGGTGCATAATCTATACCGAAGAGCTGGGTAGAGAGTTCTGGAAGCCGTCGCCCGTCGGCTTCGAGAAGCTCCTGGAGGCCGTGGGCGGCAGCGCTGATGCAGCCGCGTACGTTGCCGACAACGAAGAAAAGGATTTTATCGCGCCGAACAAACTGGGTTTTTCGACCATTCAATTGATCCGCCCCGCCCGGATTCACACCTCAAGCTCACATAACCCCGACGCCGCTGCACAGCATAAAATCGACAAAATCAGCAAATTACCTGCACTTCTCGATAGACTTCAAGGTTGACGGTCGCTTTTAGCTCCTCCATGGCCTGCAAGGGAGCCTTTTTTCTTGACTCTGAGGCCGTTTTCGGAGATAATACACTATCGAAACAGCTTTGAAGGGTGATTTTTCTATATAAGGAGGTTCACTATGCCAGTGGGCAAAAGACAGCAAAGCAACGCCATGCTCTATACGCTGATAACCTTTGTTGGGCTATTTGTCGTCGCAACTTCGGCCGCGGTCATCTATTACGTCAAGGCCGAAGAATATAGGACACAGGGGACCGAGTTAGAGACCCAGATTAATGACCTGGCCGACAGGGAAGAAATGCGCAAGCTCTCGACACTCATAGGGGCAAAGACGAGCAAGTCCAGACTCGGCACGATGATCGAGTATCTTGACAAAACGACGGCACTGGTAATTGGAGCTCCACTCGATCCTAACTCCGCCGAAGTCAAGGTCAACAATGCCGATAGGGAAGCAAAAGAGGCGCTGGCAATGGCTCAGGAATGTATCGAACTTGAGACGCTCGATCCCAACACAACCGGGCTCGTCTCGGTTGTCAACAAAATGAAGGCCAACCTTGACAACACCAAAAACGAACTCGCCAGTTGTCAGAAGAACCTCAACGACCTGCAAGAGCGATTCAAGGCCGCGACCGCAGAGAGCTTTGACAAGGAAAAGAAACTTGAGACCGAGAAAGAGGAGTATCACCAACAGGTTCTCGACGTCACACAGAAGTATGAAGAGCTCAGACTTCTTATGGAGCAGACTTCCGACGAGAGAGCACAGGCCTTGCTAGCTCAGCTGAATGAAGAAAGAGCCAAGCTGCAAAACGTCAATGACGAGCTCTTGAAGACGCAGGCTGAACTGCAAATGACCAATGACAGAATGAAGAGCACCCTGGATAGGCTCCAGGAAAGTGAGCCGTTACCGGACCGCGAAGTGGCCGCATACACGCCCGACGGCAAGGTCGTATTGATCGACGAGCCGGCACAGGTCGTCCACCTGGATATCGGCACCGAGGATCATGTATACCAGGGCTTAACCTTCTCGGTTTACGACAAAGGTATGCCGATCCCGAAAGACGGCAAGCCAAAAGCTGAAATCGAAGTATTCGCCACTGCAAAGACTATCTCAGCGGCGCGGATCACGCGGTCGGAAATAGCAAATCCCATTGGGATCGGCGATCTGGTCGCCAACCTGGTTTGGGATGGGGCCAAGGCCAACATATTCGTGGTTGTGGGTGAATTTGATCTCGACGGTGATGGAACGACCGAGTACGACGCAATCGACAGGATAGGGACGCTTATCGAGAAATGGGGCGGCACTGTCGCGAACGATGTAACTGCCCACACGGACTTTGTGGTGCTTGGTAACCAGCCGCAGGTGCTTGCGAAGCCCACCTTTGAACAATTAGACCTGGATCCTCTGGCAAACGAGAAGTACGCCGAGGCCCAAGAGAGACTCCAGCGCTACAAGGACATCGAGCGTCGCGCCCAAGCCCTTTGGATACCCGTGTTCAAGTATGAAAGATTCCTCTATTTCATCGGGTACAAGGGACAGATAAGCAAGGCCGGAGCATTTTAGTCGCGGCAAATACCGACGGAACTACGAGGTCGGCTCTACGCCAATTGAAGCCACGAAAATCTCCCCTGTGTATTGGCGTGCGCTCTCGGCTGACACAAAACCTCGCTTGACGGCCACGAAAGTCACGGTGCAGCCAGCCTCGATGGCTGCTCCGAGCGGCCCGCCCGTATCACAATCAAGGCCGGATGGGATGTCGACTGCCAAAATGGGGCAGTCCTGTGAATTGATGCTTTCGATCAGTCTTGTGTGCTCACTGCTCAACTGTCCCCGCAAGCCGGTGCCGAACAAGCCATCGACGAGCGTATCCGCACCGGCCGCAAAAGCGCCGACCTGGGTCTCGATGTTTTCGTCTAACGTCAACTGCCGCACCGGCCCGCCCTGCAGTCTCTCCAGAACGTCGAGGTTTGTCTTTGCATCCCCTCTGACCTTACTACGGTCGCCGCATATTACGGTCGTAACCTTGATGCCAGCGTTCAACAGGTGTCTGGCAATGACATATCCATCGCCGCCATTGTTCCCCGTCCCGCAGAATATACAGACCTTTGGGGATGCAACCGAACCCAGCTTCTCTATTAGCAGCTCTGCGCAACTGCGCCCGGCGTTCTCCATCAGAACCACACCTGGCACCCCGAGCGTCTCTATCGCCCACCGGTCAAACGCGCGAACCTCATCTCTGCTCATCACAACACACTCTTTGTCGGGCGAATATTTCTCCATGGCTGCCTATTATATGTGCCGCCCCAGAGCTGTCAATTGACACAGACTCTATCGCCAGCTACAATGCCCGCTCGCAGTTACTCGTTGTTCTGTGCAAGGAATTTGTGCACTACCGACTGATGGTTACTCACTGCAAGCGAAGTTATGCGAATACTTTTGACAAACGATGATGGCATTTTCGCCCCCGGCCTGGCTGCCATACACAAGGAACTCGCTAAGATGGGCGATGTGACCGTGGTCGCGCCGATGGACAGCCGGTCCGGCGCCAGCCACAGCATAACGTTTTCAGAGCCGCTCGTCTGCAACAAGGTTGACATCAACGGCCTGTTCGCGGGCTACAGCGTTCAAGGCTCTCCGGCCGATTGCGTCAAGCTCGCCTCAATGCAACTGCTCGACGGACCCATAGACCTGCTCGTGGCCGGCATCAACAACGGCGCAAACGTCGGCATAAACGTCTACTATTCCGGCACGGTCGCAGCGGCGATGGAGGCGGCCTTCTTGAATATCCCCTCCGTCGCAATGAGCCTTGCCCGCGAGGAGCACATGGACTTCGAAATGGCCGCCCACTACTGCATCAAAATCCTCAAGAAACTCATGCCGCTCAAAGCACGCAATGTCATAAATATCAATATTCCGTGGCTATCAAGAGGCGAGCCCAAAGGTATAAAAGCCGTCCCGCAATCAACCGGCGGATTCGACGAGTACTACATCCCGGAGAAAAACGAGCAAAGTCAGACCGTCTTTCAATTGGCCGGCGGCTCGCATCGCCCGGAAGACGCATCTACTGATACGATGTCATTAGTGCAAGGTTTCATAACCGTAACCGCGCTGGCCCACGATATGACCAATCACGAGAGAACGCGTGAACTCCGGCAGATCGAATGGTAGTCATATCGGTGGGGCGAGCCCCGCCCCACACGCACCGGCATAAGGCATATGCAGATTGCAGCAGGAGAAACTGAACTATGAAGGCACTGATCAAGAAGAACCCGGAACCGGGATTGTGGATGGACGATGCACCCATCCCTGAGATTGGCACCAATGATGTTCTGATAAAGATACAAAAGACCGCGATCTGTGGCACCGATATACATATCTTTGAGTGGGATGCGTGGGCCCAGAAGACGATAAAGACGCCTATGATCATAGGCCACGAATTCGTCGGCACCGTCGAAAAAATGGGCAGCAACGTGCACGATGTGCACTTGGGCGAACTGGTCAGCGGCGAGGGACACGTCGTCTGCGGACGCTGCAGGAACTGCCTGGCCGGGAGAAGGCACCTGTGCACCGACCCAAATTGCATCGGCGTCAACCGAACTGGGGCGTTCGCTGAATATCTCTCTATCCCTGTCTCGAATATCTGGCATTGTGAACCCAGCATACCGATGGACGTGCTGACATGCTTCGATCCTTTCGGCAATGCGGTCCACACGACGCTGTCTTTCGACCTCATCGGCGAGGACGTCCTGATTACCGGCGCAGGGCCTATCGGGTGTATGGCAATCGGTGTGGCCAAATACGCTGGCGCCCGCTATGTCGTGATCACCGACGTGAACCCATATCGCCTGGAATTGGCCAAGACAATGGAACCGACGCTTGCGCTGGATGTCAGGAGTGAGAAGGTCGAAGACGCGGTGAAGAAGCTGGGCATGAAAGAAGGATTCGATGTGGGTCTGGAGATGTCGGGCAGCCCCGATGCGTTCAAGAGCATGCTTTCCACTGTGTGCCACGGCGGGAAGATTGCGCTTCTGGGAATCATGCCGCAGACGGCCATAGACTGGGACTACGTGGTCTTTAACGGCCTGACTATCAAGGGCATATACGGCAGAGAAATGTTCGAAACCTGGTACAAGGCAACGATGCTCATACAAGGCGGCGTGGATATTACGCCACTCATCACACACCGCTTCCACTACACCGAGTATCTTAAGGCCTTCGAAGTGATGAGGTCCGGCAAATCAGGCAAAGTCGTTTTGAACTGGACGCAGCAATAGCACAGAGGGACCGACGATGTTTGGCACGATCAAATCTCACATACAAGATGAGCTCAAGCAGATCACCGACAGCGGCCTGTTCAAGGCCGAGCGGATCATAACCAGTCCGCAGAATGCCACCGTCACGGTGCAGAGCGGGCAAAAGGTCCTGAATTTTTGCGCGAATAACTACCTTGGCCTGGCGGACCATCCGGAGGTGATCCAGGCCGCTCGGGATAGCTACGACAAATGGGGATACGGCCTCTCTTCCGTACGCTTCATCTGCGGCACGCAGCAGATACACAAACAACTTGAAGAGAAGATCTCCGAGTTTCTCGGCACCGAGGACACCATTCTCTACTGCTCCTGCTTCGACGCCAACACCGGGCTGTTCGAGACACTGCTCAGCGCCGAAGATGCAGTCATAAGCGATCAGCTCAACCACGCCAGCATTATCGACGGCATCCGTCTGTGCAAGGCCCAGCGCCTCAGGTTCGGCAACTGTGACATGCGGGATTTGCAGGACAAATTGCAGCAGGCCCAGTCGGCACGGTTCCGCCTCATCGCGACCGACGGCGTATTCTCAATGGATGGGACCATAGCCAAACTCGACGAGATTTGCGACCTCGCCGAAGAATACGACGCGTTGGTGATGGTGGACGACTCGCACGCGGTCGGCGTATTAGGCAAACATGGACGTGGAACGCACGAATACCGTGACGTCACCGGACGCATCGACATTTTAACCGGCACGCTCGGCAAAGCTCTGGGCGGCGCAAGCGGCGGCTACACCAGCGGCAGAAAGGAAATCATCGACATCCTTCGCCAGCGCTCCCGCCCGTACCTGTTCTCAAACACGCTGGCGCCGGCCATCGTCGCAACGAGCCTGAAGGTCCTGGAGATGCTCTCGGCCTCCACGCAGCTCCGCGATAAGCTCGCGGAAAACACCCGCTATTTCCGAGAGCAGATCACCAAACTGGGACTGAACGTTGTCCCCGGTGAGCATCCCATCGTGCCGATCATGTTAGGAGATGCGGTCCTGGCCCAGAAAATGGCCGCCTCGCTGCTGGATAAGGGCATCTACGTCATAGGATTCTCCTACCCCGTAGTCCCGAAAGGGGCCGCACGAATACGCACCCAGATCTCCGCCGCTCACAGTAGAGAAGACTTGGATTTTGCCGTCGAGAAAATCGCGGAGGCAAAGCAGGAATTGGGCATATAGGCCGTAATCACGCAAAATCTACGTTGCGGAGGCCAAGATATACCTATCTGGCGGAGCTGGCAAAAGGGTAGACATGCGAGTTCCCCAGTGATATAATTATTATGGCGTCGTCTCTGAGCAAAGGGCGAGCAACGCATAACCACGGAACAGAGTCGTGGTTCTGCGCATCAGCACAAAGGTAGGTCAACAGCAATACTGGTGGTTTTCCGTCGAAGCCCCTGGGCCACACAGCCTGGAAAGGAGCGATAGCAATGGAAAGACGCGGCTTCACACTGATAGAGTTGTTGGTGGTGATTGCCATCATCGCGGTACTCATGGCAATTCTAATGCCCTCGTTGAGACTCGCCCGGGACCAGGGGCGGTTCATCAACTGTGTAAACAACCTGAGATCGCTTTCACTGGCCTGGTTCATGTATCAGGATGACAACGATAACAAACTGGTAGACGGCCATGTGCCGCGAAGCGCCAGTTTCAAGGACAAGAGCCAGTTTCCCGATGCGTTTTGGGTGGAGCCCCCGCAGGATGAAGCGACCACGTACATGGGCGATTCCAATCCCACTGTTGAACATGAGTGGTGGGGTATCAAAAGGGGGGCGCTGTACAGATACGTGAAGGAGATAGACGTCTACCGCTGCCCCAGTGACCAGAGGAAGAGAAATCCCCTGCAGGCGACATGGCGCAGCTACGCTATTGCCGGGGGTATGAACGGCGAGGAGAAGTATCCCGGCTGGACGGGCAGGGCAATCAAGTGGTACTCAGAAATAAGGAATCCGGCCACCAAGTACGTCTTCGTGGAGGAATCCGACAACAGGGGCTGGAACATGGGTTCGTGGGTACTCGATCCGGTCGGGGGGCGATGGATAGACCCGCTGGCGATCTGGCACAACAAGAGAAGCTGTCTTGGCTTTGCGGATGGACACGCCGAGAAACACCGCTGGCTGGACGAGCGGACGATTGAGATGTCCGAGAACCAGAGTTTCAACGAGAATCACCCGGGCAGTCTGGACCTGCGGTATATGCTGAACCACTACGAGCTGCGACCCCCATAGTCTTGGGTGGCCCCGCGCAAGCTCTGTCACGAATAGCTCGGCCCGCCTTCTCTAACCGGGTCTTCGAGTGTTCGACGTAGGCAGCGTTCTCGGCGCCGCGACAACCTGAGGGTACCTGTGCAGCCGGCCGAAAGCACAGGGTGCACCGCGCACGACTGCGGAACTTAACCGTGGCTGTGCGCATCTCTGCAAAGGTAGGCTTGCTGTAAAAAGGCTGGTAAGGGGCAATGCCGTTGCCCGCTGTCGGACTATTCGCAAACTCAGCCTCGAAAGGAGCAACAGCAATGGAAAGACGCGGCTTCACACTAATTGAGCTGTTGGTAGTAATCGCCATAATTGCGGTACTGATGGCGATATTGATGCCGACACTGCAGCGGGCGAAGAAGCAGGCAAGGGCGATCGTTTGTAGAAACAACCTGGGTCAGTATGGCTTGGCGTCGAAGATGTACTTGGGCGATTGGGACGGCAGTTTCCCTTACTCATTCAGCTGGCTATACCGTGACGGGGGCCGAGGGTGCCGATGGCACGATGCCAGCAGGAATCTCAACCAGAATCCTTACCTCGCCGGCGGATTTTGGCCTTATCTGAGGCATCAGGATATCCACCTGTGTCCCGACTTTGACGTTGTTGCCAGAATGATGGGCTGCGCGTCTTGTGACGGCAGAACCATACCAATCGAACCTCAATATGGTTACACGATGAATTCCTACCTCAATGGAGACGCATGGAACGCGGTGCCGTCACAATATCACACCTCCATCAAGAACATTCGCAAGGAATCCCAGGTCAAAAATCCTTCGCGAGTGTTTTTCTTCTCTGAGGAGAATTCGTGGCGTGTTCCGGAACTGGGCAATGCCCCAATCAATGACAACAACCTGCGTGCCACACCCGGCACCGGCGACGACCACTTCGCCACATTCCATGATGCTCCAAGCGGTGATCTGGACAAGGGCTATGCCAATGCGGTGTTTGTGGATGCGCATGTCGAACGGGTCTCTGCATATCCGGTCGGCAATAGTTTTAAGTTGAGTTGGCCAGGGGGAACACCGATCCCGGACTGGTAGGATATTGGCATCGCGCGCAAACCGCAAGGCTTCGCACTTGTAGAGCGTTTGGTAGCGATTGCCCCGACTACATGAGATCGGCCTGGAGCCAAATCCCCGGTATTTCTGGCATTTGTGTCCGCTAATTCATACAATGTGCCGCAGATCTGTCATGGAAACTATGCGCTTGCTACTACCGGATCATGCTCAATGTCTTTGAACAACCCTGGACGCTCGTCGGCGTAGCCGTGGTGGTTTTGTTCGGCGTACTCACCTTCCGCGGCGTCTGGGATGACAAGAGACACTGGTGGCAGTGGCTCATTCCGCTGCTCGTGGCGGGATCGGGTTTCGGTCTGGACGCGCTTGTACGAACGGACCTGGAAAAGATCAACGCCGTGATTGAGACCAGCATGAGGGCCGTCGAGCAGGAAGATTGCGCTGCGATAGCGTCGATAATTGCCGACGACTACCACGACTCACATCACAACACGAAAGAGCACCTCATAGCCCATTGCAGGAACAGGCTTTCCAAGCCAGTGGTCGAGAAGAATACAAAGACAGCCCTGCGAATTGAGATATCGCCGCCGCGGGCGACGGCCGTCTTGACCACGGTGATCAAGTTCGAAAAGGAAAGCGACATCTACCAGAACTACCGCCCGTTCGCGTTCTTGAAGCTCGAACTGCACCTGCTAAAACAAGCCGACAAGGAGTGGCTCATCAACCGAGTCGAGCTGCTCGAGGTCGACAGGATGCAGGCGAGTTGGCGGACCGTCAGATAGAGGTTGCGGCTGGAAACCACGAGGGCTGTCGTCACAATCGCCAATGCATTTGCCACGCGCTTCTGCGTCGTGCGCCGGCGGCATATCGGGCATCCGCCCGCGGGCATTTTTCCAAAGTCACCGGGCAAATCGGTCGATAGGAAGAGGGTGAGACTTCCACGCTTGTGTTCTTTGGAGAACGGCTTGTTGATGTTCGGCAAATTGAAAAGAAACCTGCTGTCTTTGAAACCGGAATTCTTCGCGGTCCGATGGTATCCGAGCAGTAGGTATTGCGTGCACGCCGGCACCCGAAAGACCACGCCTCAACAGATGCCCCCATTGATGGTCCGCAAACCGGAATGGCGACGGTAAGCAGCTCCGCCCTCTGCAGCATCCACTCGACCTCCAAGCACTACTTCTGAAAGCAGTCCGGGAATCTATTCTCGCCGCACCTGTCCGTTCTCGTCAGAGAGAACATCTGCTGCTCACGAGGCGGCGCGCACAAAGCAACGGGGCCCATGCCGAACCGGCATAGGCCCCGAAGTTAAACACTATCATCGGCTAACAAGTTAGCCTTGGTGCAAGACTCTACGGCGCGGGCCACGACATCTCATCAAGCCATGCATCCGCCAAGGCCGCGTAGTCCACA
>CP070675.1:515311-528267 GCA_020352215.1 Phycisphaerales bacterium | reverse complement strand
GTGCGCTATCAAGCGATAATCCACCAGCCAATTCTCGGCTAAGACTGCTAAATCTTGAACATCCACGATGCCGTTGCCCCAGGGCATGGGACCTATGTCAACTGACGGTTCATTCTGGCCCCAGTATTGCGCTAATTTGGAGAACTCTCTCAGGCCCACGATTCCATCGCCGTCAAAGTCCACAATGGGAGTGATGGGGGCCTGACAGAACTTCCTCTCTGCGAAAGCGCCCGCGACGGTCCTAAAGAAATACAGTACCCTACCGTCCGGGGAGAGCTCAGGAATGTAGCGCTTGTGGTCCTCCGGGCATAGGGTTGCACTGATGTCGACCGCTGGGCCCCAGTCACTATCCCTGCTGCGTCGCACAGACATCTTCATGAGAAGGGCATCGTCTTCGTTGAAGAACAGTGCGAGCTCATCGTGTGAGATACATGCGTTACCCTGTCGGCGTTCGTCATTCACATTCGGGCCGAGATTGATCGGGTCCCCCCAGTCGTCGTCTGTGCTGGCGCGCTTGAGCATCCAGATATCGCCTTCGCCATACCCGGGGAGCGACCACCGATCCGTGAAATACATCGTCAGTCCGTCAGACGAGAAGTCGTCGGGATAGAAGCCGTTATACGCGGTGCGTGGACCCCACGGCTCATCCTTCGAAGCACGCGTCGACCGGCATCCAACACCAGCCCAGAAATAGAGTTCCAGTTCGTCGTGCGAGATTTCCGGCTCCGTCTCTGACGCGGGCCCGTTGACGTTCGGACCCAGGTTCACCGCCTCCCCCCAGTGTGCATCCGGCGATTCCCGCTCACACACCCAGATGTCGCGCCCGCCATACCCACCGTCCCGCTCCATGGCGAAGTAGAACCTCAATCCATCATGCGAAAGGCTGCCCCCTTCTATGCCCCTGCTGGACGGATGGTTGATGGCTTCGTCCATCAACACTGCGTCGCCGATGACGAAGTCTCCGATTGCCCTCTGACCGCCGCCAAGGACAATCGCGGCCACAAATCCAATAAAGACAAACCTCATTCTAAAGCCATTTAGCCATTTCATTTCACACCGTCCTTTCTGCCCATCAGGCTCAAGAAACCAAGGTCGTTAGGGCCTATCGCATGCCCGTGCCACCTGTACATCCGTAAGCGGCCTGCGATGGTGCGCGAATTCTTCGCGTTTGGTAAAAATCCTTGAAATAAAGCCCCGAAATGGGCATTATTGGCTCACAGGCAGCATATCTGCCCGCGGGATAGCCGGGACGCAGAGACGTGCCTGTGGAGTGCGGCCCATGAACCAGCGTGACCAGACGGATATGGGGGGACTAAGAGATACGTTTCTAACGACGCACTGGTCTCAGATCGGCGACATTCAAGCCGGGGCTGACGAAGATCGGGCACTTATCAGCCTGTTGCTTGAGAGGTACTGGAGGCCGGTCTACTCCTACCTGCGTCGGAGGGGATTTGACAACGAGCGGGCCAAGGACCTGACCCAAGGTTTCTTTCATGAGGTCGTTCTCAACCGTCGCCTGGTGGAGCGCGCGGAACCCTCGAAAGGTCGGTTCCGCACACTTCTGTTGCACGCCCTGAACCAATACGTGATTGACGAGCAGCGCAAGGAAACGGCGCAGAAACGTATCCCGCCGGATAAGTTGGTTCGGCTGGACCTCGCTGATCTGCCTGCATGGGCCGAGCCCGCCCCTGACCTCGATGCAGACCAGAGCTTCAACTATTCCTGGAAGGCGGATTTGCTGGACCGTGTTCTTGCCGAGTTAAAGGACAGATACGTCAAGCGGGGTATGGAGCTCCACTGGTATATCTTCCGCGACCGAATCGCCAACCCAATACTCGAAGACTTCGAGCCGCCTTCCCTGACGGATATATGCGAGCAGTATGGCATAGAGAACGAAGTGACAGCTTCCAACATGCTCAAGACCGTCAAGCGCCTATTCCAAAGCACGCTGAGAAAGTACGTCCGTCAGACGGTCGTCTCGGGCGAGCTGGTTGAAGAAGAAATGCAAGAAATCTTCCAGTTCTTTGAGAAAAAGCGCACCGAATAGGATTTCCGGCGGATACAGACATGGCAGGGCATTTCCTTGTAGCGCCCGTAGCCATCGAATGTGACCTGTGGCAGGCGCACGCAAGCGCTTCCGGAGGCAGACGATGAAAGACGATAGCTCAGCATCTCGCTCGAAACCTGACAAATTGGACCGGCTGGTCTTTCAAGCGATGGAGGAGTCTGAGCCGGAAGCGGACGTCACGCGCAGCGCATCCGTGGATATGCTCGTAGAGAAGGTCGGCGGTTGGGTGGACCAATACAAGCTCATTGACGTCCTCGGCGAGGGGGGAATGGGGATAGTGTACTTGGCCGAGCAGAAGGAACCGATTCGACGCCGGGTGGCGCTGAAGGTTATCAAGCCGGGCATGGATTCGAAGCGTGTGATCGCTCGCTTTGAGGCAGAGCGCCAGGCCCTGGCCCTGCTGGACCATCCCAATATCGCGCAGGTCTACGATGCGGGAACGACCGACAGCGGCCGGCCCTACTTCGTCATGGAGCACGTCCAAGGCCTACCTGTCACCGAGTACTGCGACCAGCACAAACTGAGCATCGAAGACAGGCTGATCCTGTTCCGGCAGGTTTGTGACGCCGTACAACATGCCCACCAGAAAGGGATTATCCATAGAGATATCAAGCCATCTAACATCCTGGTCTTCGCCGAGCAGGATAAGGCCATCCCCAAGATAATCGACTTCGGCATCGCCAAGGCCATCAGCCTACCGTTGACCGAGCGGACGGTCTTCACCGAAGACACGCAGTTGCTCGGCACGCCGGAATACATGAGTCCGGAGCAGGCCGATATGGCGACTGAAGACATCGACACGCGATCTGACGTCTATTCGTTGGGTGTGCTGCTCTATGTGCTGTTAACCGGCGTGATGCCGTTCGATCCCGAGGCCCTTCGCGAAGGAGGCCTCGAGCACATCCGAAAGCTCATCCGCGAGACCGATCCCAAGACGCCAAGCACGCGACTGTCAAAACTGGGCGACGAGGCTGCAACCGTCGCCCAGAACCGTCGCACACAGATTCGCACGCTGGCCAAGCACCTTCGCAAGGAGCTCGAATGGATTCCACTCAAGGCGATGCGCAAGGAACGCGCCGAACGCTATCGATCCGCCTCGGAACTGGCTGACGATATCGAGAACTATCTGACCGGCTCGCCACTCATTGCCGGGCCACCGTCCACAACGTACCGCCTCAAGAAATTCGTGCGCCGTCATGGCACCCTTTCTGGGGCGGTGTTGGCTGTAGCGGTGACACTCATTATCGGCCTTGTCGCCACCACGGCAATGTACCTGCGATCAGAACGAGCTTTGGGTGAGGCCCGTGCCGTCGCTGATTTCCTGACACAGGATGTCTTAGGGGCCATAGGCAAAGCCGAGTCCTATGAGACCACCGTCGGCAACGTTCTTGATATCGCATCAAATAACCTCGAAGGCAAGTTCGCTGACCAGCCCCTCGTGGAGGCATACATCCGAGCGAGACTTGGCTGGACATATCACCAACTTGGTGAGCCAGCCAAAGCAGAGCGACACATCGAGCGTACATTGCGGCTTTACGAGCAACACTTCGGTGAAGAGCATCGGCGGACGCTCGGACAGATGCACAATCTTGGCTGGGTCTACTTGGCTCAAGTTCGGCTCGATGACGCTTATCGTATATGGACCAGGGCCCTTGAGATCGTTCGCCGAAAACGCGGCAACAAAAGCGCTTTAAATAACGCCCTTGGTTGCCTGTGCTCCGGAATGGGCAAATACGAGGAGGCAGAGGCGCTATTCCTCGACAACGTGGGCGCTGATTGGCCAGAACGAGCTGAAGTGCGCGAATACTCTGGCATGAACCTTGCCCGTGTGTATTATCGCCAAGGCCGATATGAAGAAGCCGAGCGCCTGTTTCTGAAGCTCCCTGGGATCGCCAACGCCGAGCAGGATCGAGGGAAGCTCCAATACACGACGACCTTGGCCGATGTCTACAGGGCACAGGGCCGCTACAAAGAGGCCGAGCAACTCTATAAAACAAACCTGGAGAAGCAGCGCCAGGTATTGGGTGAGGACCACAATAACACAGTGGCCACTATGGTCCATCTTGCCCGGCTGTACACGGAGCAGCAGCGCTACGAGGAGGCTGAGCTGCTGTTCCGCCAAGCGTTAGACAGCAGACGGCGCAAGTTAGCGGGCGACCATCCCGACACGCTTCACTACATGCACGAACTCGCCGTGCTGCACATGCTGCAGAACCGCTACGGCGAGGCCGAGCCCCTTCTAATTGAGGCACTGGAGGGCCGCCGCCTCAAACTCGGCGACGAACATCCGCAAACGTTGGAGTCGTGGAACAAACTGATCGAACTCTACGACGCCTGGAGCAAGCCGGAGAAAGCGGATAAGTGGCGGGCAAAACTACCGCAGGCACAAGCTGTGGATGAGTGACATAATAACCTGAGAATGGCCCACTTTCCACTCGCAAAATCCGTACAACCGACCTACAACCCGAAACCCCCTTATCTGCCAATTCTGAAAAAATATGCATCTCATAAATGCTGTATTATCAGTGATTTGCGGAGAGGCCAAAGATTGGGTAACGTATTCAATGGACGTTATCCAAGGATGGAACGTCGAGAAGGTTTGTGGCACAGAGGTATTCGATTTCTTGTGCGGACATTTGCAGCCACGAAGCTTGCTAATAGAACGAGGATATCTGCCTTTTCCGGCTCTTGGAATTACGCATGCTACCGTTTTGTTGCCATCTATACGGAATCCAATATACTTGTCCATGATGGCCTCCAGTAATAAATGCTATTGTGGTTTGAGCAAAACAACCACGCATTGTAGCCAACCTATGAGGCTCCGGTTACATAGTTTCTCCCGGGTAAAAGACACCTTCGGTCTTTCCCTGTAGTTCTTGGGTGATCCGGCGGAAGGCCTCCCCGGGCCTGCCGCCTCCGCAAAGTGTCACGGTTAGTTGAACAGCCGCAGCCGAATTTTTGCAGAAAACTACTTGACATACTACCATGAATATGATTAGATAAACTGGGTTGATGTTGAAGAATCAGTCTTGTAAGTTGGTTGTCAGCGTGGCAGCCGGATCCGTACACGAGGGTGTTCCTGCCGTAAAGGTTGCTTCCTTCAGCCGGGCATAGGTTGCCCTGATTTGTACTCCCGTGTGTTTTTGGGCTCAGACGGTCCACGCTCTCGCGAACGTGCAGTAGAAGCGACGAGATAATATGAAAGGATGAGGACCATGAGGATGAAGAACCATATGTTACGAGCTTTGCTGGCTCTGGTTGTGCTGTGTTCCAGTGCGTCGGCTTTGGTAGTGGACTCAGAGTTGGTCTTGAATGCCCGAACCAGTATTCAAGATCTGGAGGATGACTTCCTTCTAGTCCGCGACGGCGGCCACGTGATTGCGAACGACCGCTTTGATATGGATGGAGATGATTACCCGCAGGGCACGATCTTCATGAATGGTGGCCTGTTTGAGTCCAAGGTCGATTTCAAACTGCCTGACGGCGCCAACGGAAGGCCCTGCGCCATAGAAATGAACGCCGGAACGTTCATCGCCAATCAGCTCCAGACCTTCGGCTTCGAGCGCAATGCCACGATTCAAATCGGGGGCGGCACTCTGATTGTCGAGTCGAACTACGATCCCGCCGGCGGCAATTGGCAGTGGAATCCCGCCGAGTGGATCAACATGGGCTTTATGTACGCCAAGCCCGGATACGAGCTGGTCGTTGAAGACCTCGGCGGCGGCGCGGTGAAGATATACGGCGTGCCCTCGGGGGACCGCATCTTGATCGAGGATTTCGAGAGGTACGGTAATCTCGCCGATCCGACGCTTGAGGAAGGCCTCAGAGTCTTCTACGTCTGGCGGGACGGCCTGGAGATCACCAATCCCGTTAGTATGCCCGGAAACGGAACAGGCTCGGCCGTCGGTCACGACATCTGGGACCCGGCCAGCCCGCACTATGAGGGCCATATCATAGAGACGATTATTGCCGCCGGCGGCGCGAAGTCCATGCCGCTCTACTGGGACAACACTACCCTGTTCATCTCTAAAGCAACCAGGACCTGGTCGACACCTCAGGACTTTACGCGCGAGGGTTCCAAGGCGCTGTCGCTGTGGTATCAAGGTCGAATGCCCGCCGGCAGCACCGAGGTGGCCGGCGACCAGATCATCGTCAAGGGCGGCGGCGAGTATATCTGGGAGACCAGCGACGAGTTCCACTTCGCCTACAAGGAAGTCGCGGGCCCGGACGTGGATCTGTTCGTCAAGGTCGAGAGTATGGACAATACCGAAGACTGGGCCAAGGCCGCGGTGATGATCCGTTCGACCCTCGATCCTTCGTCGTCCCATCTCATTTGCACGCTTTTTCCGCAGAACGGCATCGGTTTCGAGGGCCGTTTGGTGACCGGCACTGATGCAGGCGACGTCGACTGGGTTGAGGGATTCAGCGCCCCCTATTGGGTCAGAATCAAGCGGGAGGGCGGAATCGTCTCGGCCGCTCACTCGCCTGACGGGGTCTCCTGGACCTGGTTCACCAGTACGGGCAATTTGCAGATTGACGGCTCTCCATTCTACGTGGGTCTGGCGGTGAGCAGTCAGAATCTCAGTCAGTTGTGCACGGCCGTCTTCAGCGGCCTGACGATCGACGGCGTTCCCACGGCGGATCTGACGGGCGTTGACATCGGCGACTTTTCCAACCAGCCCGAGCCGCTTTACGTGACGCTGGAGGATTCGGCCGGCGCGACGGCGAAGGTTGTCCATCCGGACCCGGCCGCTGTGCAGGCGATGGATTGGGCGGAGTGGAACATCGCTCTGACGGAGTTCACCGATGCGACGCCAGGCTTCGATCCGACGAACGTCAGCGCCATGACCGTCGGTGTCGGTGAGCCGGACGTCGTCGGAGACACGGGCCTTGTGTACCTCGACCAGTTCGCCCTGTATCCGTCGCGATTCGTTCCCGGCAAGAATGAGTGGCCTGCATCTGATATCAGCGGTCCCCCGACGCCCCCGACGCAGACGGGACAACCGGACGGAAAGGTCGATATGCTCGATGCCGTGGTGTTCATGGAGGATTGGCTCAAGAGCGACAACGAAAGCTCGAATCTGATCGCTCACTACAAGCTGGATATGAACTTCCTGGACAGTTCGGGCAACGGCTTCCACGCCGTCGCCATGGGTCGGGACCCGGCGCCGACTTTTTCGGAAGACGACCCCAACTACGGTCAGGCCGCCATTTTCGACCGTCACGGCGAGTATCTTGAAGCTGTTGAGGTGGGCCCGCTGCTCAACGGTAGCAGCGAGTTGAGCGTGATGTGCTGGGTCTACGCCGATTTCGACACCGATGGTCCGGGCAACGCCGGTTTTGTCAACTTCGAGGTGCCGGACAACAGCGACCACATGGGTATGCGTTACGATTCCACCGGCTCTGGCGGCGGCGGAACCGACGTGCTGAAGTTTGCGATCACTGCGACCGACGGTGAACACGCGTTGGAGACAGAGAGCAACACTCAGGCGTTCAGAGACTGGCTGCATGTTGCGATGGTCTGGTCGAGCGGCAGTCCCATGAGCGTATATCTCGACGGCGTACTGCAGACTCCATCGGACATTGACCCGACCAGGAGCGGTACTCTGACCGGCATGACGACGCTGATCATCGGTAAGGGCTGTAAAGACAACAGGTCCGGTCGGAGCTGGCTGGGCATGATCGACGATGTTCGCATCTATGCCCAGGCGTTGTCGGCCGACGATATCGCCCTGGCGATGAAAGGACAGGACTTCCTGCCGGAGGTGGGATCGACGTACCTTCCGTTGGACTCAGTCGCCAACGTCGTGCCCAAGGTCGGCGACGAGGGCGTCTACAATCCGGCCAATCCGGACATCATCGACTTGCTGGACTTCGCGATCCTTGCTGATGAGTGGGGCGCTGCTCCCGTATGGCCGTAGTCGCGCAGCACTAACATTCTTTCGCAAGTATGCGGGGCTCGCTCCAAAAGGGGTGGGCGTAAGGTGTAAATATTCATCCTGGCCCAAGCTCTTGGACTCCCGAGGGATGTGTTTGCTTCGGGCATGAATACTCAGCCGTCTCGGGGCCTGCCTACGGATGCACCGACACCGGAGGGGTCTCTTCTGTGACGGAAAGCATGTGCCTTTCACAGTAGGTTCGTCTGGCAGAGTCGCAGCCCCCCTGCTCAAGCAGCTAGTCGATGATACGACTTCAGCAAGCCACCCAGACGCTCGACGCAAACGGTCTCTGCCTCGGCATCAATCCGATGCGTACGCTCGATCATTCGACCCAACGACTGGTGAATCTGTTCATGATGGTGGTATTCTCGGCATTGCTCAAGAACTTACTCGAGCTGCTTCACCGAAGACAGAATCAGATGATCCAAGCACTCCGATTTGATCGATCTGACAAAGCGTTCGGCATAGCAATTCAAATCAGGACTTCGTGCAGGAAGTATCACGGCCTCCACCGCTGAGCTCAACAGTATCTCATGGAATCCATCCGTCCTATACAGGCAGGATCGTATGCAGCTGCCCCTCATGGTTGCGTCCTGCCGGTGCGCCAAATACAATAGGAGACTCTGTGGCGGATTGCACGTCCAGGGATGCTATGATGTGTTGTGGAGCGTTTTGATCTCCGTTGTAGCACACGATACAGGGCAAACTAGGACATCGGAACCCGGCAGCCTCGGTAGCCTAACGTGTCGATTGGATGATTTTACGGAAAAGGAGCCATCAATGAAGTTCGGACCATGGATCATGGGTGCAGTACTATTCGTTGCACTGTCAACTTGTGTACCGGATGCTCGCGCTCAGTACGGCTTGGGTACATCCGAGCTTGCTTCGGATAAGGCATTGTCCGCCTGGAAGCTGCAGAGCCGGTGCACGGCGCAAGGGTTGGGACTCTCCGCGGCCCAGTCGAGGCAATTGGAGCAGGCCTATACGAACGCTCGCACGGCGCACCTGGAAGCCGCGCGAAAGCTGGAGGAAGAGATTGAAGACCGGGGTGAACGTTACGAGGCCCTGCTGAAACTGCGTGAAACGCAACGTGCCCGGTTGGAGAGACGTTTGAGCGGTTTTCTGCCAAAGGAACAGTTGGCCAGGGCCATCGGCCCCTTGGGGGCGTTCGACACGCAGGGAGACGGTTATGTCGATGCCCTGGCAGGCTACGGGCTGTCCGACGCGTCACTGTCACAGGCCCTTTCGTTTGTCAATCAGTATATCACCGCCTCCGGTAAGGCCCTTCGCGAAGCCGTGGCCAGTCAAGACTACTACGCCTGGTTCGATGCACGCCGCGAACTCAAGGAAAAACTCGACGCGTCTCTGGCTTCTGTTCTCCCTGAGAGACAACTGGCCCAGTGGAAAAAGAGCACCTCTCGCAGAGGTCGCGGTCTTCGTCGGCGTAGGGGCTTGCGCATCGACTATGTACGCTACCGCCGGGCCCGCTGGGAAAAGGAAAAGGTCAATGAATTGAGCATCAGCCGTATCAATCAGGGGGGCTCGGTTTGTGTCTATGTCACCAACACCTCAGAGTCAGGCGACAGCTTGAGAGAATGGCGCCTGAATGACCGCGGGTACAGCTCTTACCATCAGGACTTCCGCGTCGCATGGGACAGGATACTGGGCTCAGGTAACCCCAATGATCGCAGACGTATCGAACCCGGTTGCATGGGAGTGGTCGAGATATGCGGAATCTCAGATGATTTTGCACCGGGCAAGCCGTTCCGCTTCAGCCAGTCACTCGGGAGGGGAGGTGCCGGAGGATCCATCGACACCACGCTTCAGGAAGACCCCGTACAGATCAGCTTCATACGCGTAATGCCCGAAATGGATACCATTGAGGTGCATTTTCGCAATACCGGCGACGAAGAAGCACACTTGAAAGGGCTAATCGTAAACGGCGCGGTGCTCCCCTCAGTACAATGGGCTTCCACAGTGCTGGCGGCCCGGGGCAACGGCATCGTAAGGGCAATGCTCGCCAAACCGCTCAATAGGAGCGAACTCATAATTGCGGGTATTGAAATCGAACAGGCAGGTGGAAACAGAAAGGTATTTGCGCATCGCCGTGCCTTTCCCGACTACTATCCCATCGGAACATGGGGTATCGGCGGCTATGAACCGGCCGAAGTACGCCACATGCATATTGACACCTGCATACAGGGCGGACGTTCGAATGATCCATTCTATTCCGAACTGGCGCCACGTTACGGTTTCAAGACCCTCGTGCATACTGGAGACATCCCCAAGGTGGATACGATTCGGGATCTCGGCGATCACCCGTCAGTATGCGCATGGTATTTGCAGGATGAGCCTGACTCAAACCGCACAGTGCAACAGGTCGCTCATATTGCCGAGACGACCCATGCATATGACTCACGCAAGCCGTCACTGATAACGCTCTGCAGAATGCACAAGTTTTCAGAATACGCGGGCCTGCCGGATATTCCGGTTCACGACCATTACTGTGTCGGCGCACCATCGTCGAGCCGATGGCCCCGACGTTACGGAACACGACTCGAGGAGACCGCTTACTATACCAGGGAACTGAGATGGGCTTCTGAGCCAAAGCCGATCTGGGTGTGGACGCAGGGGCTCTTCGACTGGGGATCACGACGCAAGCAGACCGTGCCAACGCCGGACGAACTAGCAGCGCAGTTGCTCTTGAATATGGGCAGAGGCGCGAAGGGAATACTCTGGTTCACAATCAAGCATCACGTTGGGTTAAAATATCCTGCAACACGCAACGCCATCAAGGGGTGGGGCCGTGTCCTGGACATCACCCGCAGCGACCTACTGAGCGCAGAACCGTTGGAAGCTCCGGTCAAAGCCCCGGAAAAGATCGATGCCGTGGCCCTGGTCGGATGGGATCGTCTGTTCCTGTTCGTGTTCAACCAAGACTACGAGATCCACGACGCGGCCTATCCCTGGACAGAGGCCCGGAATGTAGCCATCGATCTGGTCCTACCCGAGTGGCTGCATGCGCGCTCGGCTATGGCCCTCGCGCCAGACGGTGTCACACCGGTTCGCTTCAGCAACACGACGGATGCACGTACTCGTGTCACCATCGATGTGCTCCGTGTGGGACGGCTCATTGTGCTCTGTAATGATTCCGAGGGCCTGGATCGGTATGGCGAGGCCCATGCTGAGACCGTGGCCTTTGAGAGCAAGGCGTTTTAATGGGCATGCGATTCTTACGTCCCCTTTGGCTGAGAGCATTTGTATTGGCTGCAAAAAGGCCCGGAATACGCAAAAGGATATACAAGGCATGGCAACTCGCAGAAAACCAATGACAAACCTTTTATGCATTTTGCCCCTATTGATGATCAGTGTACTGGGCCTTATGGAATTGACCTCGACCGCTGCCGAACCGGTCCAGGTCCCGGCCTGGACCGGTGTGGAGCGCATCGGGCCGCCCAACCAGAACGTCAGAGATGTGGCCCCAAATTCCTTCCATATCCCTGTGCGTCCCCTTGGGGCATAAGGCCACAGTGTTGTCAACAGCAGCGATGATCGTCTTTGCCGCTTCCTCTATTCTTCTCGATAGAATCTATCGTCGCATCACCAGGAAAGTAACGGCCGAGATTTTCATCTTGATAACGCTTGACCACAGGCAGTACACTTCTACTCCGACGTTTACAGTGAAATCGGCGAAAATGCACATGAACCATGAATGGGTATCTTGGGTTAAGGTCAGGAGTAGCATGAATAGACGCAAGTTCATAAAAACGGCCTCAACGGCAATGGCAGGCATATTCTTCAGAGCCGCTGCGAAAGGCATGGGTAACACCTCAAAGGATATCAAACCCAATATCATCTTAATATTCACGGATGATCACGGCTATGCCGACCTGAGCTGTCAGGGCCAACTTGATGACGTGAAGACCCCTCACATCGATGCCCTGGCAATGGGCGGCGTGCGCATGACTGACGGCTATGTAACGGCACCGCAGTGTGTCCCGTCACGAGGCGGCCTGCTCAGCGGCCAGTACCAGAATAAGTTGGGCCTGGAAACAAACCGTGACAAACTTGTCGGATTCAATAAGGCCTTGACCATTGCCGAGCGTCTTAAAAAAGCGGGTTATGTTACCGGTATGGCGGGCAAGTGGCATCTCGGAGCGAAAGACGAAATTGGGAATCATGGTTTTGACAAGTTCTTCGCAAAGAACAGCAACGGGCCGGGCTATTGGAATATGAATCTGCAGGGAAAGGATATAGCCCCGTCCGATCAGAAGGGCACTGGCTACCATCTCGATATGATATCAAGCTTCGCCGCTTCGTTCATCAAGCGTTTCAAGGATCATCCGTTTTTTTTCTATCTTCCATTTCGCGCCCCACACGTTCCCCTCGATCCACCTCCAAAATACCTCAAGCGTTTCCCGGGCAAAATGCCCGAACGACGGCGCAAGGCCTTGGCCATGATTTCAGCGGTGGACGACGGCGTAGGGCGAATTATGGATACTCTGCGTGAACATGGGCTTGAAAACAATACGCTGATCTTTTTCATTAGCGACAATGGCGCCCCACTCAAGATCCACAAGAGGGATGCTCCCGGTGGTGGGCCGGGCTGGGATGGATCCCTCAATGATCCCATGAATGGCGAAAAGGGTATGTTGACCGAAGGCGGTATCCGCACGCCTTTTGTGGTCTATTGGAGAGGAGTGATTCCGGGCGGCCAGACCTACTCCCATCCAGTGATCTCCCTGGATGTGGCGGCGACTGTCAACGCTTTGGCAAAATTGCCGGATGATCCGGTTCTTGACGGCGTCAACCTTATTCCGTATCTGACCGGCAAGAACAAGTCTGTTCCTCACGAGCGACTCTATTGGCGTTGGGCCGGACAGGCTGCAATACGCAAAGGGAATTGGAAATATCTGATAGGTGGCGACAGGGAGTATCTGTTCGATCTG
>CP070675.1:502179-515211 GCA_020352215.1 Phycisphaerales bacterium | reverse complement strand
GCGATCAGCTGAAACGCGTTTGTAGGCGCATACGCGATCGGCACGAGAGAGACTGGCGCGACGATTCGCAAGAGAATACGGGGGACGGCAAGAAGATATTCAAACCTTTCCTTGACAATCTCGACGAGTCCAAGCTGGGTGACCTTTGGAACCATCTGCTGCTTGCCTACCAGTATGTGAACATCCTGGAAGACTCCGCCGTTGGAATGGGGCTGACAATCGCAACCCTCCAGGTGGGAGTCATACCTTATGAAACGCTTTCCCGTCACGTAACCACCATGCTACAGAAACGCGAGCGGCAGAACGCCCAGGAATACGAGGCTTGGCGTCATGCAAAAGATATTACGCTGGATCACTGCAACCAGATTTATCAAATGCTTCGCGTTACATTGAGGAGGGAAGATGTTCGCGGCGAGAGCGAATACAACGAGGACCTTCCGGGCGTGGTTGGGAGCCTCCAGGTAGCCGGCTGGGCCGTTGAGTCCGATGGTGCGATGTGTGTGTTCCCGGAGGGGTTCAGGAATAAGGAGGGTGAGCCGTTGCCGTTTATTATTCAGAAGTCCGACGGTGCATATCTTTATGCGACGACGGATTTGGCGGCGCTTCGTTATCGGATTAACGAGCTGAAGGCCCACGTTATCATCTACGTTACCGACGCGAGGCAGAAGCTGCATTTTGAGATGCTCTTTGCGGTTGCGGATAAAGCTGGATGGGCACGACGCGACAACCTTAAACATGTTCCGTTCGGCAGCATATTGGGTGAAGACGGCACGCCGCTGAAGACGCGGTCCGGTGAAAGCGTGAAGCTCAAGGAGTTGCTTGACGAAGCAGTTGAGCGGGCGCGGGCGATAGTTGAAGAGAAGAATCCCGACCTCTCGGAAGAAAAGAAGAAGGAGATTGCGAAGGCCGTCGGGATCGGGGCCGTCAAGTACGCCGACTTCTCCAACAACCGGACCAGCGACTACGTCTTCAGTTTCGATAAGATGTTGGCGATGGAGGGCAACACTGCTCCTTACATGCAGTATGCCTACGCCCGCATAAGATCTATCGAGCGAAAGGCCCAGACCAAAGGCGTGGACATTGAGACCGAGCTCGCCGGCGTGACTGAGCCGAGTCTTTCCGAGCCGACTGAGCTGGACTTGGCAAAACACCTGATTCGTTACGCGGAGGCAGTGAACGCCGCCGCTGCTGACTATAGGCCGAACTACCTTACGACGTATCTGTACGAGTTGGCCCAGAAGTTCAGTGCGTTTTACACGAACTGTCCCGTCCTCGATGCCGGGCAGGACAAAAGGCCCACGAGACTTCTGCTTTGCGATGTAACCGCGAGGACTATCGGTCACGGCCTGAGCAATCTCCTGGGCATCGAAGTGGTCGAACAGATGTGAGAGGTAACGAAGATGAAAATCGTCCAAAAAGACTTCCGCGTCAGCACCAGGAGCCGCAATCAGATGATTGACATCACGAGCCAGGTTGAGTCACTCGTCAGCAAATCCGGCATTACCAATGGTGATGCGATCGTCTATTGCCCGCACACAACGGCTGCGATCACTATCAACGAGAATGCGGATCCGTCCGTGCCGCACGACATAATCCTGGCCCTTGAGCAATTGGTGCCCCACCGTGATCCCGGCTATCGACACACTGAAGGCAACTCCGATGCGCACTGCAAGAGCTCTATGATCGGCTGTAGCAGGCAAGTCCTGATACGCAATAAGTCACTGGACCTTGGGACGTGGCAGGGTGTCTTCTTCTGCGAGTTCGACGGGCCACGAAACAGAAAAGTGATAGTCCAGATCCGCGGAGAATAGGCCGGGTACTTGGGAGGATCTGCTCGGCCGAAACTTGTCCAATCAACGCTCGCTAATCTCAGCCTCGCCCAGGTCGGCGTCGGATCGCGCACAAAAAAGGCGAGGTGGTGGTGACCGGCTGGGGGGGATACCGGTGGACCACGCTGCCTCGCCGAGGTTCATTAGCTGCAAAGAGCAGCATAACTTCGCTACTTCAAAGAGCACTGGGAAGATAATAACTCTTCCGAAGAAATTGCCACATAAAAAACAACGGAAACGCGCACTTTTTTGGGCGACCCATCCACCCCTATCATCTCCTATAATCGGTATTATACAGGGACGGATGTGAAAATGCAAGCCAAAATTTGCTTTTTTTGCCTTTTTTGTGTCGAGTGATCCACGTCGCTGAGCCTCCGAGAGTCGGGCATTTGCCGTTTCTACGCCTATTGGCATACACCCTGCAGGGAAGAGCTCTGGAGATTTCTTTCTGACATGCTGCAGCGGCGCGTCACCTCCGGTAGCCTAACGATGGCAGGGATAGCAATTACTTCACGCTTCTTCTTGTCTGCAAGCAGGGCGGTGCCGATTACCGGCCGGAGCCACGACAATTCCCATTGCCGATGCGACCCGAACGGTGCGGCGCCGCTTCGGCGCGAGATGTCGGACGTTTGCGCAACCTTCCCAGCGTGATTCGTTGGGATCGCCATCGGAGTGACTGTGCCTTCTCAACCGAGCACTAATCACTGCCAAAGGCGGTGAGATTAGAGTATGAACATTTGCGTCAAGCTATCTGGTTTTCATCTCAGACTGTCCGGTCTCGCACTCGCTTGTCATCGGCATACAAGACAAAAAATGCACAAAAAAAACAGCTTGGCACTTGTGCAACAGACAAGACTCTCATACACTATCGCACTCTATCAGTCCTTGTTTCTTCAGGATCGTGAGTTTTTGGCTTTGTAGTTCGACGTTTTTTCTATGACTAAAATTTCCGACAGAACAATTAGTGTTCAGGAGACCATAAAGTCTATTTGTGCTCGTGTCGGCAGAGACGCCAGTGAAGTGCGGCTCGTTGTCGTAACCAAGTCCGCGACCATCGGGGCGGTGCAGGAAGTCATTCGTCTTGGTTTCACTGAACTCGGCGAAAACAGGGTCCAGCAACTCAAGAAAGTCTCCGTTCAGGTAGCTGAATTCTTGCAGCAAACTGACGATAGTTCATCATCGCCACAGAGCGTGCACTGGCACATGATCGGCCATCTGCAGCGCAACAAAGTCCAACAGGTCCTGCCCATTGCGTCGCTCATACATTCCGTTGATACACTTCGGCTCGCGGAGGAAATAAGCGCCTCAGCAACGAAGTTAAATCTTTGCCCTAAAGTCCTGTTGCAGGTAAACACTTCAAACGAACCACAAAAGTACGGTGTTCCGGTGGGTGCAGCCACGCATCTGGCTGAGCAGATCGAAACCCTGCCAAACGTCGAGCTGGCGGGCCTTATGACGATGGCGCCTCTGACGCGAGACAAGGATCTTATTCGCGCCTGTTTTGTCAGGGCGCGAGAGCTATTTGTTGAGATGCGAGGTGAAAAGATTGTCGGCCCGCAGTTCACTGAGCTAAGCATGGGAATGAGTTCGGACTACGAAATTGCTGTCGAGGAGGGAGCAACAATCTTACGGATCGGCTCGGCAATCTTCGCGGGTTGAACAAATCCCTCATGTCTTGCTTGTTGCACTACCGATAGCCATTTCTTTGCAGTGCAGCATTGAGTCAAACTCTGCATGGCCTTGTTTGAAGAGCTGGCAGTCACAGTCTCCGCGTTAAGAGTCCTTGCCCACTTGCTCTGACTTACTCTGAGGCACTGCGGAAATCACGTATTCCAAATCAACTGTTTCCGATGAGTGTTGCGGCTCTGCAATGCCCCCTTCAGAGCTACCAGCATTGACGGTACTGCGCCCGCCGTCGGGGTGAAAAAGACAAAAAAACCGCAAAGTAGCGTGTCTCACAGGCCGAAACTAATAACAGCAGTATCTGTGCCTACGGGTTCAGGGTCCAATAACCCAAGTAGGAAGGACTAGTGAAATGGGCAAAGCAGAGTCGGAAAACGGTGCTAAGGTACCGAGGACTTTTACGGACGTTCTCTATTTGACCAACAAAGATCACATGCCATCTGAGGTCAGGAGACTCCTGAAACAAAAAAAGCTCTCGTTTGCTACATTAGGTGTGGACCAGTACCCCCTGATTCGGGACCAAGCGGACCTCATCGGTACCGTCGTTATTGATGCCGAGGACTTGGACACGCTCCAACAGCAAAAACTGGCTGGGATAATCGAGTCGCTCGAAATGAGAAGCGTCGGGGTCACATTACTGACCGGCCGAGTGGAGTTGCCTGTGAAGAGCTTCTCCCTGGCACCAACTCAGAGCAGTTTCTCCGCGGCGAAAAAGGTCGAGTCGATTTCCATAGATGATTTGTGGGTCAGAATCAGCGTCAATCTTGCGTACCGCAGGCGAAGTTCGGGAATTGCGGCAAAGCCTGCCGCACCCTCAAACCAGGTCAGAAACACTTCCAAGAACCAACTCGCCAAGCAGCTTCAGATGGCCGGGACACTCGTTGAGAATCTCGCCGAGCAGTTGCGATTGGCTGGCCTTGTTCAGCGCGATTTCCTTCCTGCTCAGCTGCCCAGGTGTTCCGAAGCGCGATGGGCGGCGGTTTTTCTCCCGGCCGAATGGGTCTCCGGTGACATCTACGACGTCGTCCGCCTGGATGAGCAGCACGTGGGCTTTTACATCGCCGATGCCGTTGGTCATGGAATGCCCGCAGCACTTCTGACGATCTTTGTGAAACAGGCGCTGGTCATGCGTGAGACTCGCGAGAACAACTATAGGATCTTCTCGCCGGCAGAGGCCATGAGGAACCTCAACATCCGGATGTGCGACCAAAAACTCTCGGGTTATCAGTTTGCAACCTGTTGTTACTGCTTGCTGAATACAAAGACACTCCAGCTAACATTCGCCAGAGCCGGGCATCCCTATCCTATTCTCATCAAGCCCGGCGAACAGCCCGTACATATCGAAGTCCGGGGCTCGTTGCTCGGAGTATTTCAACAAGCCGAATACGTCCAACACACTGTACAACTGGAGCGGGGCGACAAGCTAATGCTATACTCCGACGGGGCAGATTCCCTGATTGGCAACTTCGATGACCAAACCGGCTTCAGTCTCACCGACGATTTCTGCGAAATCAAAGATCTGCCGATCACTGAGATGATGGAGAGGCTCAACGGCCTCGCTCAGAATCGGAAGGTTGACCCCGCACAAATTGACGATATTACGATGGTAGGCCTGGAAGTACTCTGACAAGTTCCGAATATCGGGCTTGCCGTCCATGCTCCGATCCAGGCCAAATGCCCGTCATCAACCTACCGGCCATCGTCCGGATAGTTCCCCGGTCATCGCGCGAGCTGTCGCCAACTCTACGGCCATATCTGTGCCACGGCGTGAACGGACGAAATTGCCCAGCGGTCTCACGGGGGGTGAATCCGGCTCCTACATTATCAGACCATTTGGAACAGAAATGACGTCGTCCAGCCGATTGCCATGTATGCCGTCAGCAGCCTTGCGCCCAGGCCGGGTCGCCCCTGCGCCAGCGGTGACGCGGCCCTTGGGCACAGGCGAAGGCCGATTTCCAGAAGAAATGGGGCAAAAATCGCCCTGATCTCCCACGATATTTCCGTTGACGGGCATTTGGGCAATGTGGTATAATTGGGAAGAATTGTAGGGCGATCCCAGAAATTAGGAAATCAGTTCAGTATTTTGTATGATTTGAGTGTAGGCGTGCTTGATTCCGCGTTCGCGGTGCTCAGGCCCGGCGCAACTCTGTTGTCACGGTAGTGGGACCGTGACGTGTTTTCGGATGAAAGGAAGGAGTAACATTTCAGTCGACCACCTTAGACTTGGAACGACCATTCTGGACAGACCGTTCGCGGTCCATGCAACTTTCTGTTGCCGGGATGTTCAGCGCGTCCGGAACTGCGGATCTCCTCAGAAGTGGTCGGAGAGTACGAAAGGGGATGCATGATGAAGAGGTTGTTGAATATATCACTTCTCTTGGCCTTTGTCCTGTCTGGCTGTTACAGTGGCGCCAGCCAGGACGGTTTCAGCAAGCCGGCCCAGACAGAAAGCGACTTCGCTGAGACTTATTTCGAGGATTCCGGTTTCAAGCCGGTGCCTGCTCCCCCTGAGGAGCCTGAAGCTGCCGCTGCAGAGGAAGCTGAACGTGTCGCTGCCGAGAAACCGGTAGCCAAGGTCCCAGAGGTAGCCCGCTCCGGCGGATCGGCCCTAATAGCTGTTGGACAGGCTGGCTCCTACGTTGCCTCCACCACCTACCCCTGCGCCGATTACGGCATTGTCCAGCTCGACAAGATTATGCCCAAGGAAGTTGTCATCGGCCAGCGCTTCGACTATTCCATCAAGGTCACCAATCTGACAGACGTGACCCTGATTGATGTCCTAATAGCCGAAGAGCTCCCGCAGGCATTCGGATTCGTGGGCGCGACTCCAACGGCTGAGATACACGAGCAAAGACTTGTGTGGAGAGTAGACTCTCTTGGGCCGAGAGCCAGCAAGGAATTCACAGTCTATGGCTCGGCTGACGAAGTCGACATTCTTGAGCATCAGACTTCGATGACCCACACTATGAGGGCCGCTGCTAACATCAAGGTGGTCCAGCCGCAGTTGGCGCTGATTAAGGTTGCCCCTGCGGAGGTCTTGCTGTGCGATCCTATTTCTGTGGAGTTCGTGGTGACTAACCTGGGAACGGGCTTCGCCCGGAACGTAAGGGTTGTGGACAGCCTCTCTGCGGGACTGCAGACCCTCGACGGCAAGAGCGAACTTGTGCTCGACGCGGGCACGTTGGCGGCGGGAGAGTCTCGGCAGTTCTCCGCTCAGCTTCGCGCCATGAAAGCCGGTACATTTGCGAGCAAGGCCCTGGGCGTCTCAGCTTCCGGCCTGAAGGTTGAGTCAGACGAAACCGTAACCGCCGTACGCCAACCCATCCTGACGATTACCAAGACCGGTCCGGCGCGCAAGTACATAGGCGGATCGCTTGCATACGAAATAACCGTCACAAACACAGGGGACGGACCCGCCCGAGATACCATTGTGGAAGATACCGTTCCAGCTGGAGTAGCTTCAGTGGAGGCAACCGCCGGTGCAAGGCTCTCCGGGCCAAAACTGGTTTGGGATTTCGGCACGCTCGCACCCGGCGCATCTAAGAGCGCCCGTGTATCGTACGTGCCAACCGAGGCTGGCGAGCTGATGAGTACGGCTTCTGCATCGGGTTACTGTGCGGAACGGGTGGCTGCTTCTGTCAGGACCTCAGTCATTGGTAGTGCCGCTGTCAGACTGGAGGTTATCGATGTCGATGATCCGGTCGAAGTTGGCGGCCAAACGACTTACCTGATTACGGCTGCAAACCAGGGCTCCGCGCCTGACACCAATATTCGTGTCGTTTGCACGTTGGAGGACAAGCTTAGGTATGTTGCATCGGCTGGCGCCACCGCCGGCTCGATAATGGGCAACACCGTTAGTTTCGCCCCGTTGGCCAGCCTCAGCCCCAAGGCCAAAGCGACCTGGCGTGTTGTCGTACGAGGCGTAAGGGCTGGGGACGTTCGCTTCAGGGTAGTCTTGAATTCTGATCAGCTTGCTCGTCCAGTGGAAGAAACCGTGGCCACACGTCTTTATGAGTAGGCGTCGCTGATAGTAGTGACTAATGGCACCGCGACGCTGCTTGCGTCGTGGTGCCTTTTCATTCACACCCGAGTGTCATTTCTTCGCCCTTTTGCCCGTACTCTCAACGCAGCTATGCCGGCCCATTTGATCGGCCTCGCCGGGCTTTGGGGCCTCTGCCGCCCCCGCTCCCACTTTCAGAAATTGTTTGCAAAAACGATCCCAGCAGTTATACTGCCCAGGTTCAGCCGGTAGCCCTCGGCGACGTCCTGCCCGCCGTGCGGCGGCTGGACTGTGCTTGTGGATTTCCGGAAAGGATGTAGCCAATGGCGGAAAAAGACAAGGACCTGCGGAAAATAAAGGAACTCATCGAGATAATGGAATGCCACGAGTTGGCTGAGATTGAGATAAAACACGGCGATGACAAGATATGTCTGAAGCGTTGCTCCACCGAGCAACCGACCGTCACCGCAGTGCCCATGATCAGCCCGGACCCCGGCGTCGTAGCTTCTGTGTCGAAGCAGCAAAACGTGCAAAGTACGCCGAGTTCGCAGGCTACAGCACAGCCTGAGGAGGATCTGGCGGAGATAAAGTCGCCCATGGTCGGGACTTTCTACGCCACGCCGAGCCCGGAGTCCGAGCCTTACGTAGAACCCGGATCGCATGTCGATTCCCAGACGGTTGTTTGCATTGTCGAGGCAATGAAAGTGATGAATGAAATAAAGGCCGAGACCGGCGGGACCATCACCGAGGTTTTGGTCACCAATGGCCAGGCCGTTGAGTACGGCCAGGTGCTCTTCAGGGTCAGACCCGACTGATTTATCGCCGACAATTCATGTACCACCATTCAGAATATGAACCACCAAAGAACAGCCGCATGACCCGAGTACAGAAGATATGCTGTCGAGAATTCTAATTGCGAATCGGGGTGAAATAGCGCTTCGCATAATCCGCGCATGTCACGAGCTCGGCATTGAGGCGGTAGCTGTCTATTCCGAGGCCGACAGAGATGCTCCGTATCTGCAGCTTGCCGAAGAGGCTGTCTGCATAGGCCCTCCTGACTGCGCCGGAAGCTATTTGAATATCCCGCGCATCATAAGCGCCGCTGAAGTCACCGATGCCGAGGCTATCCACCCCGGGTACGGTTTTCTGGCTGAGAACGTAGAGTTTGCGCAGATATGCCGCGATTGTGGCATAACGTTCATAGGCCCCACGGTTGAGGCGATGCGGTTGCTCGGTGACAAGGTCCGGGCTCGCGACCTGGCCAGAGAAGCGAAGGTGCCCATCGTGCCCGGTTCTGATGGTGCCGTAGAAGACGAGGCCGACGCGCGTAAGCTCGCAAACAAGATCGGCTACCCCGTTATGGTCAAGGCCGCCGCAGGTGGGGGCGGACGCGGCATGAGAGTCGCGCACAACGATATAAGCCTGCGATCCGCGTTAGGCGCAGCACATAGCGAGGCGCAGGCCGCCTTCGGAAACGGAACCGTATATCTTGAGAAGTTCATCGTTGAGCCGAGGCATGTCGAGGTTCAGGTAATGGCCGACAATGACGGCAACGCCCTGCATTTCTATGAAAGGGATTGCTCAATCCAGCGACGACATCAGAAGATGATCGAAGAGTCACCCTGTCCCGTCCTCGACGAAGACGACAGAGACAAGCTTGCTGAAGCCGCGCTGAGGCTCATAAGGCAGGCCAACTACGTAAATGCCGCAACTGTCGAGTTTATTCTCGACAAGGACAAGAAGTACTATTTCATCGAGGCCAACACCAGAATTCAAGTGGAGCATCCCGTCACCGAGATGGTTACGGGCCATGACTTGATCAAATGGCAGCTAAAAATCGCCAGCGGTCATGCGATCAAGATCCGCCAGAAGAAGATCAAACACCACGGCGTCGCAATCGAATGCAGGATAACCGCAGAAGACCCTGCGAAGAACTTTACCCCGTCCCCTGGCACGATCACAAAGTACATTCCGCCCGGCGGGCCCGGCGTCAGAGTCGATACCCATGTCTATCAGGGCTGCACGATCTCCACGAATTACGACTCCATGATTGCCAAGGTCATAGTCCACCAGAGAACGAGAACCGAGGCCATCGCCACCATGAGAAGGGCCCTCCGCGAGTTCATCATCGAGCCCATCAAAACGAACATCCCCGCCTGTCTGGAAATCTTGTCGCACAACCTGTTCGTCAAGAGCAAAATCGATACGGGCTTCGTCGAGCGGAGCCTCTGAAACGGTCGGGCGGTGCTCCCACAATACCGAGCCTGCGTCGACGCCCGGATTATTCACTTTCTTCCGAGCACTGCCCTATTAGCAATTGACACCGGGCGCCGCCGCTGGTAAAAGCAGCTTCGTAGCAACCAATGACGAGGCAGTTTCAAGGAGGTCTGACATGGGAGTGACAGAATTTCTCGACAAATCGGGCGTCAGCTATGAGGTTACGAAGCACAAGCCGGCCTTCACGGCACAGCAAGTCGCCGCAGAGGAGCATGAGCCCGGGAGGTACGTGGCCAAACCGGTAATGGTCAAGGCCGACGACAAGTGCGTGATGTGCGTTCTTTCCGCGTGCTGCAAGATCGATCTGCAGGCGTTGAAGGCTCAGTTGGGCGCCAAATCGGTCGAGCTCGTTGAGGAGAGCGAGATGGGCAAACTCTTCCCCGATTGCGAGCTCGGCGCCGAGCCGCCGTTCGGCGGTCTCTATGATCTGCCCACCGTCATGGACAAGGCATTGGAGAAGGACGACCACATCATGTTCCAGGCCGGCACCCATGACAAGGCGGTAAAGATGAGCATGGACGACTATCGAAGGCTCGTTGCCCCCAAGGTGCTAAAATTCAGCTACCACATGACGTCGTGATCAACGCACAGCGGCCGAACGGGAACACCGCCAGTCATTCGTCGCCGCCCTTGGTGTCAGGCACCTTGGCCCGGCGTTTGTTGGCTTGGCGGATTACTCGTCGGCTCCGGCAAGTTTCTTGAACCTAGCGCGGTTGCGCAACGTATCCCAGGCTGGTTATCCGGGGCTACTGCCAACATCTGCTCTGAGGCTCAAGATTGCATTCAAGCCGGTTGGAGACCATGATTGCGAAATCAGCAAAGTCAACCTTGCAGTCATCATTGACGTCTCCGGGGATGGTCCCTGTGCACACCCCACGTGCGCTCCACCGGATTGCGTTGCTCAGAAGCTGCCTGTAGTCGCTACTGCTCAGTTCACTGATGCCTATCATTGTAGAAAAAGAAATCACCCGACCATAGCCATAGTCCCAACCCAATACACCGATCCCCAGGTTGTCGCTGTCGTAGAAGACAGTCGCTCCGGGCTTCGGCAGCAGTTGTGTCTCCGTACCGTAGATAATGGAATCCGCTTGGAAGGTGAAGGGGGAACTAACGTTGGCATTCATTACAGAGTTTGGTTCGACCACCGAATACGTGATCGCCGATTGGTCATTATACGCGTAGAACGGAGTTGTGGCCGGCAAGACAGATGCAAGCGTTCTGAAACGACCGAACGTCCCCCGAGTGGCCCAGAATGTGACCCATTCGCCCGTGATCAAGCCCCCTCCGGAACTGACAAAGTGTTGAAGCGCTGTCTGACCGGTGGTGGGCATATCCTCAAACGAATTCCCGTTTGCGCTATGGAGAAAGAGCACGGTCTCATATCCACGAAGGGGCTGGGTTCCTTGAAGTTTCTTGTATTCGACTCCGACGCGAACGTCATGACCGAAGCTCTTTAAGGTTGATTCAACATGGCTGTCGATATTGGCATCGCCGCTCGACAGGACATAGACGCTGGCCGCTTGAGCGGGCGCTGCGGGATTTCCCGACCGTGATTCTGTTCGACAATATGGAAAGCGTACTGCCGGATGCCGAGGTCAAGAATCCGGACACACCAGACTCACTCAAACGATTGATGCAGGCCGTGGCCACTATTCTCAACGGCTCTCGCGACCCGGCCTTAGCCGATGATCCCGCCCTCCATTACGCTGACGCGGCGGAGATTCTCTTTCTCATCGAACGATTGGGCAAATAGCTGAACAGGCGTCAGCAATGCTTCTGAATAGTCAGCAGCCGGTGCACGTCAGAGGAACCGCTTTGCAGAAGTATCCTGATAGGTCCCTCGGCTATTAATCACTTTGTGAGGAGAACTGTCGCCGGATCAGCAGCAGCACTCCGACAGTCGCGTAGACCGTCGTGAGGATCAGGCAATGCACCGTGCAGGCGACGGTCTTGGTGAGGCCGTACTTACCCACCGCAAAGCTGTACTTTCCGTACTCTCCTTTGGCCATCCCGTGCAGCAGGTTGAAGGGTAGCCCCGTGAAGCGGATCAGCTTTCGCATGAAGTCAGCGGTTCCGTGTTCCAGCCAATAGCCTGCCAGGACGCCCAGCAAGACATAGAACAGGGCCACGGCCAGGAGCAGGACCAGCGAGTTGTACGCGCGCTCGACCACAACAGACAGGGAGGTTGACAACGCGGCGCAGCTGTTGAAGAGCAGCCACGTCGCAAAGAGCCACAGGCCCAGCCTGTTCGGCGTCCCTCGGCCCATCAGCGCGTCAAGACCAAAGACAATCGCGCCGCCCAGGAGCAGGTGGACGGTGCCCTGCAACGAGAGTCCCAGCAAGCGGTAAATATAGAACTGCCCCACCCAGAACGGCTTGGTCACCAGGACACAGATGCGCCCCGAGGCAATGTCGTCGCCAAAGATGCCCGCACTCAGCGCCAGCGGAAGAAAGAAGCCGCCCCAAAAGAAGATGAACATACCTGCCTCCATGCCGCTGGGAAGAAAGAGCAGCCAGAAAAGGCCGTACACTACCAGCCAGCTCAGGTGCACGACCCAAACATAGGTCTTTCGGAAGAAAGTCTCTCTGATTAGCTCATAGGCTCTCATCGACAAAGTCCTCTGGTTCCGGTTCCGGAATATCGTTCGGGTCTATTTCGAGGCCCACCTTCTTCATGGCCTCCAGGGCGCGGCCGTGGTTACGCCCGAGCCACGCGTCCACGACTTTGCGCTGCCGGTCGATGATGTAATTTATGGGCACGCCTCCCGTGGCATGGTGCTTTTTGTCCAATACCTTCCAGGTCAGTCTGATGGAGGCGTCGCGGATGTTCGGGAACGTCACTCCCCTTTCTCGCACCGTAAGCCTGGCGATGCTCTTGTTGTCGCCGGTGTTGAAGCCGAGGATCACCATGCCCTGGTCCTGGTACTTCTCGTAGAGTGTCTGGAGATGCCACATCTCCTCGCGGCAAACCGGTCACCCCGAGCGCCAGATATAGAGCCAGACAATTTTGCCGTGATAGTCCGACAGCGATATCTTGCCTCCGGCCAGGGCACGCAGCGTGAAATCGGGCGCCTCTACGCCGGGTTTGAGAAGCTTTTCCTCCGGGTCGGGAGGGACGTATTTCTGCCACCCTGCCGGGGGCGACCAGACGAATTTGTCCTGCGGAATCTCGCCATCGACGGTTACGTCCAGCCACTCTTCGACCCCGACGAAGGTGCCGAGGCCGCGAATCACCTGTTTCGC
>CP070675.1:488855-502079 GCA_020352215.1 Phycisphaerales bacterium | reverse complement strand
GGCAATCCCAATAAGCAGGGCTGCCAGTTCGAGGGCGACGAGGGCTGGGTCCACGTCAAACGCGGGCAGATCGACGCGCAGCCAAAGTCGCTGCTGAATTCCGCTATCGGAACCGATGAGCTGCACCTGTACAAGAGCAACAATCACAAGGGGAACTTCTTTGACTGCGTCAAGTCGCGGGCCGAGACGGTTGCACCCGTCGAGGTCGGCCATCGCTCCTGTAGCGTCTGCCTGCTGGGTGAGATAGCGATGCGGCTCGGCCGAAAACTGAAGTGGGACCCCCAGCGCGAGCGATTCGTAAACGATACCGAGGCCGATCTTATGCTCTCGCGGCCCATGCGCAGCCCGTGGCATCTGTAGAAATCATTTGAGTGTCGTGAAAGGGACAAGATGAATCGTCAGTTCCGATTTGCAGCGGCTTTATCGGCGATTACCATAGTGGTGGTAGTGACATGTGGATGTGCAGCGAGTGGGAAAGTCTCCGGCGGAGAAGTCGAGGCGAAGCTCCACGAGGATAGGGTGGTGGTCAGTGTCGACGGCAAGTTATTCACGTGTTACAAATTCGCCGGATCGCAGAAGTATCCGTATTTTTGGCCGGTGAACGGGCCAGCCTCCGGCGAGTCTATCACGACCGAGACATCGGAGCCGTATCCGCATCATCATTCGCTGTTCTTCGGCTGTGACCGCGTGAACGGCGGCAACTACTGGCAGGAAAGCAACGAGCGTGGACAGATCGTCTCGTCGGGGCCGAAGATCATCAAGGGCTCCGGTGATCGTGTTGTCTTCAGCGACACATGCCTCTGGCGAAAGCCCGGGGATGAGCCGATCATCCGTGATCTGCGCCGTATCGTCGTGACCGCGCCGAGTGAGGATCTTCGGCTCATCGATTTTCAGATCAGTTTGGAACCTCTGACAGACATCCTTATACTCAAAACGAATCATGCGTTGTTTTCGGCGCGGGTCGTTTCGGAGTTGAGCGTTAAGTCCGGCGGCACGTTGATAAACGCGGAGGGCAAGACCGCCGAAAAAGGAACATGGGGTGTTGCCTCGCCGTGGTGCGACTACAGCGGTACGCGGGCCGGCGTCACCGAGGGCATCGCCATTCTCCAGCACCCGGGTAACCGCTGGTTCCCATCCAAGTGGTTCACGCGTGACTACGGGTTCTTTTCGCCGACACCGATGTACTGGCTGGACGGTGACCGTCTGCAGCTGCCCAAAGGCCAGATCCTGACCCTGCGCTATCGTGTCGTTGTCCATGCCGGTGACACTGAGACAGCGAAGATAGCCGATATATTTCGGCAGTACAGCCAAATCGAAAGTAATTGATAAGAGACGACATTCTTGCACTTTGAAGGAAGCGGATAGATTGTTATGAAGAAGAAGACGATCCGTAGCGGAATTGTCGGGGCCGGGTTTTCGGCGTCCTTTCATTTCGAGGCAATAAAGAAGGTCTACTCGGTGGATGTAGATGTCAAAGGAGTCTTCTCTTTAGAAGGGCCCGACGTCTACGCGCAGAAAAGGGCGATCAAGGCGTACGATTCGCTGGAGCGTCTTCTCGACGACGTGGATGTGATTCATTGTTGCACCACGGCGTCATCCCATGAATCCGTCGCCATAGCGGCGCTGGAGAAAGATAAATTCGCCATCGTAGAAAAGCCGCTCACGGGCTATTTCGGTGACGGCACCGAAGATTTCAGGGGCGACGACTTTCCCAAGCGGGTGGCTCTCAAGGATGCCATGGCGTCGGTCAAGCGCATGGTCGCTGCCGAGAAGAAGAGTAAGGGCCGGATCCTGTATGCCGAGAACTGGATCTATGCCCCGTCCATCCAAAAAGAGCGAGAGATAATTGAAAAGACCGGCGCTCAGGTTCTCTGGATGTATGGAGAGGAGGCACATTCCGGCTCGCATGCCAAAACGTACGCCTATTGGAAGTTTTCAGGTGGAGGGGTAATGATAGGCAAGGGTTGTCACCCACTATCGGCGGCGCTGTATCTGAAGCGCGTTGAAGGCAAGGCACGAGACGGCAAGCCCATCCGTCCCAAGGCGGTTACCGCACGCACGCATGCGCTGACGCGAATGCCTGGTTTCAGGGACGAGGGACACATCCGGTGTGACTATTACGATATTGACGACTTCTCGATTATGCACGTTGTTTTCGAAGATGGTACCATCGCCGACATTATCGCCTCCGACATAATCGTGGGCGGCATTCACAACTGGCTTGAGGTGGCGGCCAACAATCATCGAACAGTCTGCAATATAAATCCGAACACGGCGATGCAGACATACAATCCTGTGGACGAGAACTTCAAGGACATCTACGTGGTGGAGAAGATCGGCACGAAGCAGGGCTGGTCTAATCCGTCGCCGGATGAGGACTGGTTTACCGGCTATCCACAAGAGATCGAGGCGTTCTACCGCACTGTTGCATACGGCGATCCGGTCGAGAGTGATAGCGGCCTCGCCGCCGATTGCATCGCAACCATCTACAGCGCCTATGTTTCCTCCGACAGGGCGGGTGCGGAGGTGGCGATTAAGACTGTCTGAGAAGCCGCCACTGCGCCGCCGTTAGCTCCCGACAGAGATCAGCTATGACCGACGAACAATGGGACAGACTGGTTAGTGTGATCGACGGCCAAGTGCTTGATCCCCTGCCCGTCGGCTTTATTATTGACAGTCCCTGGCTGCCCGGATGGGCGGGCATATCGACAATGGACTACTTCACCAGCGACCTGAAATGGCTCGACGCCAATCTCAAGGTCGTGCGGAGCTTCCCAGATATCATGTTTCTACCGGGGTTCTGGGCCGAACATGGTATGTGCACCGAGCCTTCTGCATTCGGTACCAAGTGCAGATGGGCGGAGAACGAGTTACCGTTTGCCGAAAAGATCATCGCGAGAATCGAGGACATAGACTCACTCGAAAAGCCGAATCCTCGGACCGACGGCCTACTTCCGTTTGTGGTCAGTCGCCTGAGGAATAACCGGGAGCGAATCGAAGACAGCGGTCACAGAATCAGATTTGCCGTCGCGCGGGGGCCTTTGAACGTGGCTACGTTCCTGATGGGCACGACCGAGTTTCTGATGGCCGTTCGCACCCATCCGGCCGAGATTGCCAGGCTCCTGACGGTCGTGACGGATTTTCTGGTAGATTGGCTCAGGTTCCAGAGAGAGACATTCGACTCGATCGATGGGCTACTTATCCTCGATGACATAGTGGGCTTTCTGGGCGAAGAGGATTTTAGAGAGGCGGCCCTGCCGTATCTCAAGCGGGTTTTTGGCTCTCTTGAGGTGGCTGTGAGGCTATTTCACAACGACTCAAGCGGCGTAGTGTGTGCTCCCTTCCTCGGCGAAATTGGGGTGAACCTATTCAATTTCAGTTTCGAGCACTCTTTGGTAGAGATGAAGGAGCTTACCAATAACACTGTTACACTACTCGGCAACATTCCACCACGTGATGTTCTTGCGGATGGGACGCCCGATGACGTGGGCGAGAGTTTGGATTCAGCGCTCGAGCAGGTTGTGGATAGAAGCCACCTTGTGTTGTCCTGTGGGGGTGGCATGCCTGGCGGCGTTCCCACAGAGAACATTGAAGCGTTTCTGAATGCTGTCAGGGCACGAGGTAGCAGATCTGTGTGAGGCCGATCGTCACCAGTTCAGACACTTGAGACGCAGGGCATCATATCTGTCAGAGTGGTCGCCACGTTCGGTCGTCCGATTCAATCAGCTCGTCAGCCTCAGGGAAACTGCTGCCGCCAGCAGTGTATTCATAGGGCGCCGAATCATCTGCCTGCCAAGTTTCGAGTACGGCCATCAGCAGTTGCCACGCCGTCTCCACGCCGTCAAACCTTGTAAAGAGGGTCTGGTCGCCGACCATACAGTCCAGCAAGAGTCTCTGATACGCATTGGGCATATCGACGCCGAACACACTCTTGTAGCTGAAGTTCATGTTGAGTGTGCCCATGCAAATCTTCGAGCCGGGCCGTTTTGCCTGGAAACTCAGATATATTCCCTCTTCGGGCTGTATCCTCAGGACAAGAACGTCGGGGGGCATGTCATCCAGGCCGACCAGGGCGAACATGGAATGGGGAACTTTCTTGAATGTGACGGCGATTTCAGTGTTCTTTCTGGCCAGTCTCTTACCAGTCCGCAGGTAGAAGGGGACATTCTTCCATCGCCAGTTGTCGACGAACAACTTTGCCGCCACGAAGGTCTCGGTTCTGGACTTAGGGTCAACTGCGGGCTCGGCTCGGTAACCGACGACTCGTTTACCGTCTATAAAGCCGGGGCCGTACTGGCCTCGAACTACGTGGCGACTGAGGTCGTCCGGTTGGAGCGGACGAATTGACCGCAGCAGTTTGACTTTCTCGTCGCGAACGTGGTCGGCTTGGAAAGATACGGGAGGCTCCATAGCTACAAGTGTGAGCATCTGCAGCATGTGATTTTGAAACATGTCGCGCAGCGCGCCGGTCTTGTCATAGTAGCTGGCCCTGTGTTCGACACCGAGGGTCTCGGCGATGGTTATCTGTATGCTATCGATGTGGTTGCGGTTCCAGACGGGCTCGAAGATGGTATTGGCAAAGCGGAACATTAGTATGTTCTGGACAGTTTCTTTGCCGAGGTAATGATCGATACGGTATACCTGAGATTCCCCAAACCAGCGGCTAATGGTGCTGTTGAGTTCCACCGCGCTCTGCAAGTCTTTGCCGAAGGGTTTTTCCACGACCAGCCTGGTCTGCCGGATCGAATCGTCGTCGTAGCTGCCAGAGAGCCGTGCAGAGCCAAGTTGTTCGACTATTGTACCATACAGAAATGGAGGTACTGCCAAGTAGAATATCCTGCATCGGTTGTCTTGGTACCCTGTGTCTAAGTCGACGAGCTTGCCCTTGATCCGTCTGTAGAGGGCGAGGTCATCGTAGCTTCCACTTATGTAGTGGAGTTTGTTCAGGAAAGGCTGAACAGATCCGGTTGTCGCGCCTTCAGACTCGTCCTCAATTGCTTCTCGGGCAATCTGTCGGAACTGTTCGTCCGAGAGGTCCTTTCTTCCACAGCCTATGAGGTTGAACTGTTCGTTAAGTAAGCCTTGAGCGAAGATCTGCTGCAGGCTGACCAGGAGTTTTCTGCGCACCAGGTCTCCCGATGCCCCGAACACAACCATATCACAGGGCGGAGCGGTTATTTCCTCGCATGCAATTTCCTGTGTCGTTACGGATGGTTGAATTTCCTGCATCGCTCGTACTCCTTGACAAAGTCCGAACGCCGGCGGTTGAGACCAGCACCCGTGGCCAAGCGAATTATGTCAGCATGTCCAGACGTCTGTGCCCTGTTTGGCTGTTGTGGCGGCACATATCGGACCGCCCCCGGCCTCAGTCCTCTATCGGCTCAAACTCGTCCTTTCCGACGCCGCAATCCGGGCAGACCCAATCATCAGGCAAATCTTCAAATGCCGTGCCCGCTTCCACGCCATTATTGGGATCACCCACGGCCGGGTCATAAACGTATCCGCACATAAGACACCTGTACTTTTTCATGCCTTGGTCTCCTGTTCATAACTTGGCATTCGTCTTTTCCCTGATGTATGTCGCGGCGCTCTTCGGTGTCCTGCCGTGCTTGACGTCGCGATAATAGGCGTACGTCATAGGCTCTTTGCTTTCGTCGAGAGTCTGGCAGGCCACGATCTTGGCAATGAACAATGTGTGTGTTATGAGTTCGACGCGGTCGGCGACTTCGGCCTCGAGGAAGCCGACCGTGTTGTCCAGGATTATAGGCGCCCCGGTTTGGCCGATTCTGTACCTAACCTGCTCGAATTTGTCTATGTCTCTACCGGACCTGAAGCCGAACTTGCCGGTGAACGACATCGGGGCTTCTTCAGAGAGAATTGATACGGCCACCACTCTGCTATCCGTTATGTATTCGTGGGTTAGGCACTGTCGGTTGACGCTCAACGCCACCATGGGCGGCTCAGGAACCACCTGGAAGACCGTATTCACGATGCAGCCGTTCAATTTGCCGTTCTTTTTCGAACTGGCAATACACATGCCGTAGCTCAGTTTGAACAGTGAATCCAGGTCCAGCATTTCCTTCTCCGGCTCGGTCCATGTCACTTGAACGGCCAAGCATCACCCAAGCCGGTCTCAGCCATTTTTTAAAGCCGTTAGCTTCTCGTTCAAGGTGGCGACATGGCCGATTTCTTCCGTGATTATGGCGTCGACCTTGTCTTTGCCCGCTTGCCGCGATACGCTCTCTTTCAGACCGACGAGGAAGGCGATCGTGTCTCTTTCGACGCCCAAAGCCATGTTCAGTACGTCCTCGGCCGTCTCTTTGTCCACCAAGAGTTTTGCCGGGTCGTCTTTCGTATTGAAAACGTGTCCGTCGGCCATCACTCGCAGATACATCTGTGCCTCTCCATCCGGATCGAAGACCAAAGGTTTCTGTTCGGCCGCCGACAGCTCCGACCGCATCTGGATGAAGGTCTTGAGATGTTCGTCTTCCATAGCCGCGAGGTCGAGCAGAACCTTGCTGACGTCTGGGAATTTCTCGGCGCCAGCGCGGTAGAACTCTGCTCCATTTCGCTCTATCTGCTCGGCCATGTCGAATACTTCGTCCGCGTTGAAAGGCATAGGCATATCATTCTCCTTGCGCTGGTGGCGGCGTGAAGACTCTCTGGCCCAATTCGCGATCGAGCATGAATAGAGCGCCGGGCGCATCCTGGGCCATCTTCAGGTTCTGGACCACGTTATCGACAGATGTCTCTTCTTCAACCTGTTCGTCGACGAACCACTGTAGGAATGAGTTTGTGGCGTGGTCCTTCTCAGCGACAGCCAGGTTCACCAGATTGTTGATTAGCCCCGTGACAAGCTGCTCATGTTTGTAGGCGGCCTCGAAGGCGGCAAGCGGCGACTTCCACTCTGTCGGCGGTTGCTCAATTGCCTTTAGGGCGACCCTTCCGCCTCGTTCGTTGACAAAGTCGTAAATCTTCATTGCGTGCACGACTTCTTCTTGCGTTTGGGCCCTCATCCACTTGGCAAAGCCGGTCAAGTTTTTGGACTCAAAGTAGGCCTCCATCGAAAGGTACAGATACGCGGAGTAAAGCTCTGCATTTATCTGGTCATTAAGTGCCTCTACCATTTTTTTGCTGATCATGTTCGCTATCCTTTCCACAACCCGTGAACATTACAGTGCTCTCGTGCGCTGACCGAGTCGGCCTGGACGTTGAAGACCGCCTCGGGCGCACCGCCCGGTTCGAGGAATTGCCTGTAGGCTTTGCCGTCCGCCAGTAGCTCGATCCACTCGATATAGTGCTTCTCTTCCATCGGATGCGGAACACTGCCGACCTTCACCTTGAAACCGCCATCGATTCTCTCAATCACCGGCACGTGTTTCTCTGTAGTGGCATCCGCTGTCTGCTCCTGGAGCTTCTCCATAGGCTCGCCGCAGCAGACCAGCTCGCCTGCACCGCCCGTAAGAACCTCCACGATGTTGCCACAAACCGAACATTTGTAGACTTGGAGTCTCTCAGCCATGTTACTACCCTTTCAGAAATCCTTAACCTGATTTGTATCTGTTTCGTGTTACGGTCACTTCAGAACGCGCTCACCCCAGACCGCGGAGTGCCGGCACCAGCATACGTCTGCCCGTGCCGAAATCCCAACTATCCGGATGTTATCAAGGGGCCTATTTCTCTCATAATAACTTGACCGTGTCAAGGCTGTAGGTGGCCCCTTGGCCTTACAAGTTGCACGCGGGACCTTTACTCTACGGCGGCCGCTCACCCGGCTGCTGTTCAGGCCCGCGTACGTCGTTCTCTGTCCAAATGCCTATCTCCCGTAGTGCCTCCGATATGGAAGCGTGCCCAATGTGTCGACCATATTTTCCTTCCCATCCGGCCCTGGCAACCACGTCTCTCACCGGCCCCTTAACGGCGGCAAAAGCAAATGTGATGCCGTGCTCGCCGTATGTCTTGATTATCTCCTCGAGCGTGTCTACGGCCACCGCGTCTATGTCGTTCACCCCGGACATGTCCACAATGACCCATTTCAGATTGGCCTTTTCGGCGACGGCATCTCGGAGTCGGTCTTCCAAGAACTTGGCATTTGCGAAATAGAGGGAGGCGTCCGCGCGTAGAATCAGGACATCGGGAAATGTTCTCACCTCGGGGAAGCGTCTTACGTTGCGAAAGACTTTGTCCTTCTCGAGATAACCCAACTCGGCGGTGTGGGGGTGAGAGCTATGCCAGATGAAAACCACGAGAGATGACGCCACACCAATGAGTATGCCCTGTTCGATGCCAAGAGTCAGGGTGGATGCGAATGTGATCGCCAGCACCCAGCCGTCGGTCTTTTTCACTATGAAGAAATGTACAGCCTCCTTTATGTCTATCAGGCTCGCTACGGCGACCATGATGATTGCTGCCAACACCGCGTTGGGAAGGTAGTAAAACAGTGGAGTCAGGAACAGAACCGTTACGATAATAACGACCGCAGTGATTATGCTCGCGAGAGCCGTTCGAGCCCCCGCCCGATAGTTGACGGCCGTTCGTGAGAATCCACCCGTGACGGGATATCCTGAGAAGAATGCGCCTGCCAGATTGGCAAGTCCCAGGCCCCTTAGTTCCTGGTTTGGGTCTATCTTGTACTTCTCTCTTGCGGCGACATATCTTGCCACCGAGATCGATTCCACGTAGCCGACGAGGAATATCGCCATGGCTGCGGGGAAGAGATGGCGGATGGAGTCTAATCCAGCCTTCGGTACTGAGAAGGAGGGCAGGCCCCGCGGCACTTCTCCGACTGTCTGAACTCCGAGTCGCTGCGGCCCCAGAAGATAGACGATCAGTGTTCCTGCAATGACGAAGATGAAGGCCGCCGGAAAGTGCGGGAACTTCTTTCTGAAAAGGATTAGCCCGCCGATGGTCAATGCGCCGATCGTGAGTGAGGCCAGATGTGTCTGGCCCAAATTGCGTCCCGCCTGTAGCAGCAGATGGAAGACAGAATGTGTAGTGGTGAGCTTGATCCCCAAGAGGTGTTTCAACTGACTCAGGCATATGACGATGGCTGCCGCAGAGGTGAAGCCACTGATGACCGCGCCGGAGATGAAGTTCACAAGGGAGCCGAGACGCAAGATGCCCGCCAGAAGCTGCATCGCGCCGACCAGAAATGCCAGGAGCAGGGCCGTTGCGATGTACTGTGCCGATCCCGGTTCCGCCACTCTGGAGCAGGCCGAGAATACGATGAGCGATATCATTGCGACAGGTCCCACCGCCAGGTGGCGAGATGAGCCGAGTAGCGCGTATGCGATCAAGGGCAGGCTCGAGGCGTAGAGGCCAATCGCAGGTGGCAGGCCGGCCAGCATGGCGTATGCCATCGCCTGTGGAACGAGCATGACGGCAACCGTAAGACCGGCTGATGCGTCGGCCCGCAGGTCTGCCCTCTTGTAGGCACCGAGCCAGTCAAGAATAGGAAGGACTTTTCTGATTGCAGCCATACAACAGCCACTCCGCCCTTACGGAGCCGAAGGCCCCAAACGCCAGCCTGATACCGCGAGCACCGCCGAGCAAGCCCCCTTCAGAAGAATCCGGTCGCATCACCTGTTGGGTCGCAGGCCCTCGCCCTGCAGGTCACGCCCGCGTCCAGCGTGTTTTCACAAACCGGCCTTCTCCAAAATCACGAGCAACAAGATGAAGACGGCGGCCACTGGGACCACGACTTTCCACGGATCGACTTTGAGCATTCGGGGCAGGGTCAGGTCTCCAAAGTCACCTTTATCGAGAATCGGCCTCTGTATCTTTGGGTAGATCGCCGCAAATAGTCCGGCTCCAAGCAGTATCCCTACGACGCCGCCAAACAATGCATCAAGCGAGCCTTGGCCGGCTGCCCCCGCCACGGTCCCTGGGCAATACCCAAGAGTGCCGAAACCTACTCCGAACGCCAAGCCTCCAATCACGCTCGATCCCCACGAGCCGGGCTTCGGATGGAGCTGGGCGAGCCCCAGACTCTTCAGTAAGTGCACGCCGATCATACCTGTGATTACGGCACTTAGCATGATCTTGACAACCGTGAAGTCCGTCAGAAGCAACTGGCCAATGATGACATGGTATCTGGTAGCACCACCCTTCTGCAGCAGAAAGCCAAAAGCAATGCCGGTCAGAAGGCCGATGACCAACTGAGCGCGATTCCGTGAGTGGATTCTGCTCAACATTTTAATCCCTTTCTGTCTAAAGCAAGACTTTGAAGATCACCATGGCGGTGATGATTCCGCCGACGAAGAAGCTCGTTGCCGCCAGCCAGCTGCTCACGGCGAGCTGGAGCATTCCGCTTATTCCGTGGCCGCTCGTGCAGCCGCCGGCCCAGCGAGCACCCGCTCCCATGATGACTCCGCCAAGTAGGGCTACGATCCACCTCGTGACTGGCGTCTGTCCTACTTCGGCCTGCCAGAGAGCCGGCACCCACTCAAGCCTAAACTCGCCGGAGAGCCTGGCTGAAATGAACGCGCCAATTACCACGCCGAGTACGAGCATCCACTCCCAGTCGATGGCTGGAGTGAACTTCCGGTAGTACGGCTTCTCGTCAACTTTCTTGCCTCTGAGGAGTCTCTCGAGCATCCCGGCGGTTCGAGCAAAAGCAGTCGAGCATCCCAGCGGTTTATCGCTGATAACGAATGATATCCAGCTGAGGATGCCTATGCCGATGCCCACTGCGTAAGGAGACCAGGACTCCATTCTGAGCCATTCCATTTGTGTCTACCCCCTTTCCTGGGAAGACCATGTTCACTGGCACGAGTATGTACTCAGGCAGTTTGTTTGCCTGCAAAAGTTGGGGCATGCGGGGCTGCACACATCGTGAACTCAGTAGCGTGTCGTGCGGCACGGGTCTCCTGCGCCAAATCCATTTGGCCTGAATTGAAGTCACCGCGAAGGCGGCTCTGCCAAGTGTGAGTCACCTGGACCCCTGCATCCTTGGCCACCTGCATGTGCAGGTTGACGTCACCGCCAGCATCAACGACGGCCAAGGTATTCAAGCCTTCATAAAGGTATGAGCTCCGAGGGAGCCTTTTGCCGAAGAGTTGTTGCACAGGCATGGCAATCCTTCTCCTCAAATGCTCAACCAGTATGGAAGATCCTTTCTCAGCCTGCGATTCCGAGTTCTCTGTGCTTGGCCAATATCTCGTCGGCCAGTCTATCCAGGGCCGCAAAGTCGTCGTCCCTTGCGTGCCCCTTTGCTGTCACCGGTTCAAGGACGTCGACCTTCAGGTTTGAGATCAGTCCGGTCAGTTGCTCTACCATCCTGCCGCCCCAGCCGTAGGAGCCAATAATCGAGGCGAATTTGGCCTTTGGTCTGAGCGCGTTCGCCAGAATCGCAGCGTATGCGACCTGCGGGTGCGCTCCGGCCAGTACGGTCGGTGAGCCGAGTACGATTGTGGCGGTATCGACGAGGGATATCGCGAGCTTGCCGATGTCAGCCCCGGTAAGGTTGAACTGCCGAACCGTGATGTCCCTCTCGATCAGAGCGTCTACGAAGTGCTCGACCATCTTCCTGGTGCTGTCGTGCATGGAGACGTATGCCAGCAACACCTCATTCTTGACCTGATCGCTGACCCAGTCCTTATACGCATCAACGATAAAGCCGGGCTTGTCGTAGACCGGACCGTGGCTCGGCGCTATCATCTCTACGTTGAGTTTCGCTATCTTTTCGAGGTTCTTGCGGATTGCCGTCCGGAAGGGCATCATTATCTCGGCGTAGTATCTCTTGGCCGCTTCGTAGACGACCGCCTCGTCGTCAACAACAAGGCTGCTAGTAGCCAGATGTGAGCCGAAGAAGTCACACGGAAAGAGTATCCCGTCCTCCTGCAGATATGTCCCCATCGTCTCCGGCCAGTGAACCCAAGGGATGTCCAGGAACTGCAGGGCCTTATCTCCCAGCGACATTGTCTGGCCATCGGAGATTGTGAGGAACTTCTCTTCGTCTATGTGCAACAGGTCAATGAGCGTAGCCTTGCACTTGGCGTTTGTCACGACCTTGGCGTTAGGATACAGCACGAGCACATCAGGTATGGCGCCGGAATGGTCCTGCTCGCCGTGGTGGGCAACAACGTAGTCAATCTTACCGATGTCGGCACGAGCGAGGTTCTCTATCAGCACCTCGGTCTTTGTAGGGTCGACGGTATCCAACAGGGCCGTCTTCTCACTGCCTTTGACTACGTAGGCGTTGTAGCTTGTGCCGTCGGGCAAGGGAATCAACTCGTCAAACAATCTGCGATCCCAGTCTATTGCTCCAACGGCATACACGTTCGGCACAAGTTGCCTCATCTTGGTGCCCCTTGACAGATTCCCTACAGAACCATGCGCTGAGTTACTCCTTTTTCCGGATCCCACAGATTCGGTTCACGTCTCGGTCGAAGCCCGTGTTACAGCAGCTCCTCTGCCGCTTTCAATGCTGCCTCGTAGTCCGGCTCATTCGTCAGTTCGTCGACTATTTGTATATAGCGAACTATGCCGTCCCTGTCCATAACGAATACGACACGGGCGAGGAGTCGAAGCTCTTCTATCAGCACGCCGAACGCGGTGCCGAACGCCGCTTTACGATGGTCCGAAAGCGTCTGCACGTTGTTGATCCCCGCCGCCCCACACCAGCGTTTTTGGGCGAAGGGCAAATCCATGCTCACGGTGAGCACGGCCACAGAATCGCCCAGACGCCCGGCCTCTTCGTTGAATCTCCTCGTTTCGGTGTCGCAAACCGACGTATCGAGCGAGCCGACCGAACAGATAATGCAGACCTTGCCCCGGAAGGATGATAGCTTGACCGGCGACATGTCGTTGCCGAGCAATTCGACGTCCGGTGCCGGGTCGCCAACACGGGGTCGGCTGCCCGACAGAGTGAACGGGTTACCGTCTACGGTTATCGTAGAGTCTCCAACTTCCATGATTTCACCTCGTTATCGTCTGTTTCAGCGTTTGCTCTCGGCGGCCTCGCCGAAATACGCCTCGTGGAATTTGGCGAGTGAGGCTCTGAGCTTCTCCACGTACCCGAGGTCGGTAGTCTGTTTTGCCTTCATCGCGTAGACAAGCATCTCGTGCAGCAGAGTCAGCTTATGCACATATTCGCGGTGCGCCTTTACGTCGCCGTCGGGGGGCAGTTTCACGCGTTGCGCCATGAAGTAGTAGGTTACCACGTGGCTTATTTCGTCTGCGTGTTCATCTTTGTTCTGAACCCAGCGGACGAGTTGGTTCATG
>CP070675.1:474323-488755 GCA_020352215.1 Phycisphaerales bacterium | reverse complement strand
GAACAGCCTATTCGCCGCAAGGTGGCCCTGAAGATCATCAAATTAGGCATGGACACAAAGCAAGTCATCGCCCGCTTCGAGGCCGAACGCCAGGCCCTGGCGATGATGGACCATGCCAATATCGCAAAGGTCCTTGATGCCGGCGCGACTGAGACCGGCCGGCCTTACTTCGTGATGGAGCTGGTCAAGGGTGTTTCTATCACTGAATACTGCGACGCCAACGAGCTTAGCACGCGCGAGCGTTTGGATCTATTCCTGCAGGTATGCAACGCCGTTCAGCACGCACACCAGAAGGGCATTATCCATCGCGATTTGAAACCATCCAATGTGATGGTCACTCAGCGTGACGGCAAACCGGTTCCCAAGGTCATCGATTTTGGAATTGCCAAGGCCACCAACCAGCGATTGACGGAAAAGACGCTCTTCACCCGCTACGCCCACATCATCGGCACGCCGGCCTACATGAGTCCCGAGCAGGCGGAATTGAGTTCTGCGGAGGTTGACGCCCGGACCGATGTCTACTCGCTCGGCGTTCTGCTCTATGAGCTGTTGACCGGCACGACACCGTTTGGTGAAGAGAGGCTGCGCAAGGCAGGCTACGTTCAGATGCAGCGTATTATTTGCGAGGAAGAACCCACCAGACCCTCTTCGAAGCTAGGCACCTCAGACGTGGCGCTTGTGGACGCTGCCAAGCATCGAGGGACCACGCCGAGCTTGTTAAGACGACTGCTACGGCGTGATTTGGACTGGATCGTTATGAAGTGTCTGGAGAAGGACCGGACACGCCGGTATCGGACCGCTGCGGGACTCGCAGCTGACGTCCAACGGCATCTCAACCACGAGCCGGTACAAGCCGTTGCGCCGAGTGTTTCCTACCGCCTACGCAAATTTGCCCGGCGCAATCGAACTGTCGTCGTGACCGTTGCCCTGGTAACAGCTGCAACTCTGATGGGCGCCACGGTGGCCAAATTCGCCGGCTGGACCTCGCCGGGGTCAATGGGCAAGGACGAACACGCCCCGGGAATGGTCATGCGTCACGTCTGGAATGCACCACCTATGTGTAACCTCTCTGGCACGTTGTCACGCGACGGACGCTATCTGTCCTACATCGACTGGAACGCTGGCAATGCGGCGGTGTACGACGTGGCCACGGAGACGAGCTGGATGGTCACGGGGAACACGGATCCAACCTGGACGGATATCGAAGGCTGGGCTGAGCAGTCGGTTAGCTCACCCGACGGTGAGCAGGTCGCATATTCGTGGTACAACGAAAAGGGAGTCGATTACTATGACCTGCGGATTGTCAATCGGGATGGAACCGACGCGCGTGTACTGTATCACGACCCGCAGACCTTCTACGTCATACCGTACGCCTGGTCCCCGGACGGCGAGCACGTCTTGGCCTACTTCAGTGATGCAGAAAAGAACCTCGTGGACGAGCGGACCGGCCAACGGTTCAGAAAGGGGTATCTCGTGCTCGTGGCGGTGGCCGACGGCTCGGTGCGCATTCTGAAGACTTGGCAACAGCGCAGTAGTCCAAGTGTGGCCGTCTTCTCCCCAGATGGCCGTCACGTTGCGTACGATTTCGGGCAGAAGGGGGCTCTCGATCGCCACGACATTTGCCTGCTGGCTTTGGACGACGGCCGCGACGGAGTGCTCGTTGACCACCTTGCCGACGACCGATTGTTCGGATGGACGCCCGACGGAACGAAGATTCTGTTCTCCAGTGATCGTACCGCCAACCGGGGTCTCTGGATGATCGAAGTCAGTGATGGAATGGCTCAGGGGCCGGCTCGTCTGCTGAAGGACGAATTCGACGGGCGCCCGGTCGGTTTTATCGCGGATGGCTCGTATTACTACAGCGTCTCAACCAGAGCCAACAATGTGTGCCTCGCCAAGCTAAACTCGACCGGTACGGTCTTTGAAGGCCGGCCCGGGCTGGTTAGTTCGCTATTCGTTGGCAGCACGGGTCTTGGCGACTGGTCCCCCGACGGTCGCTTTTTGGCTTACCGGACCCCCCTGATGGGACCCGCGGCCACCGCCCTGGCGGCCGAAACCTGGGCCATCGTGGTCTACTCGGTCGAGACTTCTCAAGAGCGACTCGTCGTGCCATCCGTGGTGTTGCGTCCGAGCACTCGGATGAAGGGGCCATGGTGGTCGCCGGATGGCCGGTTGTTGCTCGTGTATGGAATGGGTCCGGAGACCGGATTCGGTCTATACACGGTTGACGCAATAACAGGAGAAACCACACTGGTGCCGTGGGGGCAGGACATACACTTTGGTGAAGCTGCGTGGTCCCCGGACAGCGAGTCGATATATGTCCGCTGGGGCCGCATCGGGTGCAAGATCAGCAGAGTTGATCTGGCGACAGGCGAAGAGGTGCTGGTGTACGAAGGAGAGGGGGCCCAGCTAACCTTCGACGTCTCCCCTGATGGTCAGTGGTTTGCGTTTTACCAGGGGAAGGACTCCTTGGTTGTGATGCCCTCCGAAGGCGGCCAGCCACGGGAAGTCCTGCGCGGTAGCGAGGGCGAAATTGTCCCGGCCTTTGCCTTTGTCAGATGGACACCGGACGGTGAGCACCTGCTTTTCGGCAAGCGCATGACCGAGCTATGGATGGTCAACGTGCAAACGGGCCAGCAACAGCGTATCGGCCCGGCGGGTGGAAACCTCAGAAGAGCAGTCATGCACCCGGATGGACAAAGCATTGCCTTTATGGTCGAACAACCCGGTTCAGAACTCTGGGTTCTGGAGAACTTCTTGCCCGAGCAGTAATGGAGATTGACCGACCAGGTTAAGAATGAACGTGGCCGGTAAGTGTTAGCCACCAAGCACACGACTTACCGGCCCGGCCGAATCCGGACGACGCTTTTTGCGCGCCCGAGTAACGGTCTTCACGTTTGTACCAGAAAGTGAGGGCCGAAGCAAGAAGGGAGGTGGCAGTCATGTGAACGACAGACATGTGGTGTATGACGCAAAGACAAATCGTCAAGGGCAATGGGGGCTAATGGAGGTTAGAACCATGAAGACCAAACTAATTGTAGAAGTGTTTGTAATTGTGGTGATGTTGTGCTGGGCGCCCACCGGGACCGTTTGGGCAGGGCCGCTCGCCGAAGAGCTTATCGGCGAGCCCGGCTGGAGCCATCTTGGCGGAAATGACTTTCGGATATGGGACATCAGCTACGACATTTGGGACCGGCAGGACAGTTGCTACATGGTATGGATCCCTGTCTCGGGAGACACCACGATAGAGGCCGAGGTGACCGGCTTGACTTATACGAACGAATGGGCCAAGGCTGGCGTGATGTTTCGCGAGAGTCTTGATCCCGGCTCCAGGCATGTGGGGGCTCTCGTGTCGGCATCGGAGCACAAACAGGTCCTGTGGCGCTCGAATACCGACGACCAGACATTGACACAACTTACGGGCCCGGGTGACTTCGCTTATCCTCAGTGGGTCCGACTGGAACGCGAAGGCGATTTGTTCACGGGTAGCTATTCGGACGACGGCCTTTTTTGGAGTGTATTCCACCAAGAATATGTGGATATGCCCGATGATATTCTCGTTGGCCTGGTTGTCACGTCGCACAACGGCGGTGCAATGTGTACGGTCGATTTTGACAATGTAGAAATAGTAATGCAAGGCGACATGATTATGCCCCTTGAAACATTAGGGACCGGCACGAGTATCGGCACGGCCGTGACAGGCGACTACGACTATGATTTTGGCTCCGCCACGCACACGCTGTGCAACCAGGGCTTCGATATCTGGGACAACGACGATAGCTTCCAGTATGCGTATCAGTCCTTAACGGGCGATGGCGAGATTATCGCTCGCGTCGTGGATATTGACGGCACGACCGCTTGGGCCAAGGCGGGCGTGATGATCCGCGAGACGCTCGATTCCGACTCGCGGCACGCGATGATGGTAGTCACAGAGGAGAATCGCACCGCTTTCCAGCACCGCGACACGCCCGGGGACCGTTCCCTTTCAGCCCACGGCGACCCGGCGGCGGTGACGTTGCCCTATTGGGTCAAGCTGGTACGCAGCGGCGACACCTTCACGGCCTATCATTCGGACAACGGTGTGAACTGGGCGCCGCAGGCCAATACGCACCTCGATGCGGGCAGCACGGCCGCAAATCCGGCAACCATCCCAATGAGTTCCAACGTTTACGCTGGCCTGTGCTTCAGGTCTGGCGATCCTTACAACTCAGGCTGCGCCGTGTTCGACAACGTCACCATCACCGGCCTGGCACCGCCGCCGCCGGTCACTCGACTGTGGAGGCCATTCTGGTTCCTCGACGCAAAGGTCTTACTCGTTCCCGATGAGGAATCTAACGAGGCCTATGCCTACACGGGATTCTGGGGCGGCTGGTATCCATATACCTACCACGACCACTACTACTATCCCTGGTACGGGCCCGTCTCCTGTCATCCCTGCTGTTGGCCCCTGGAGTGGCACTACTGGTGGTGGGACTGGCCCTGGAGACTCGACTGCCGGGACCCCAACAAGTTGTGCTGGTGGTGGTGGCATCCGTGGCGCGGCGGGCCCCACTTCTGGGGATTCCTGGATCGGCTGTCGTACCGATACACCGGGACGCTGCCCCGCACCACCTTCTGGTGGAGTTGGTACTGGCTCTACGAGGGGAAAGGCCGGTGTCTCGAAGTGGTCACGCTGGGCGACGAGCAAGAGGGCGGAAGAATCCTGCCGCTTGACCAGATGGTCCTCGAGAAGCTCCAGGTCAAGAGGCATCAGTTTAACGTCAACGGTAAGCATGATGGAATGTTCTCGGCCGCCGAAAAGGTCCGAGTCGATAACCTGCCCGAGTACTATTCGCAACTGGGGGCAAGCACTGAAGATGTGGTTGCCTTTGAGAGCAGCGCCGTGTACCAGAATCTGCTTGCACATAGTCTCTTCAACGAGAAGATCTTGGTGCAGTCGGCCGAGTTTCCCGTGGCTTCCCCGCAAGTCTTGATCACCCAGTCCGGTGACTCAACAGAGGCCGAAGAAGGCCACAGCGACGACTACGAGATTAGGCTGGCCAGCCCACCAGAACTTGGTGTCACAATTGTCGCCGACCCTATTCTCAACGGAGAGGAAATAGATCTCGGAGAAGGCCTTGGTGAGCCAATCATGCTGCACTTCCCGGCCGGCGACGTGGGCCCAAGAACAGTCACGGTGACCACCCTTGACGATCCCCTGCCAGAACGGCGTGAGGTCGCGGTTATCACCCATGTGATCGAGACTGAAGATCCAGGATACGCCAGCGCTGAGCTACCGTCTGTGCCCGTTGGTATAGTGGATGATGAAGATCCTGCTTGGCTACACGACGAAGGCGACCTCAACCAAGACGGCACAATCAACTTCGCTGACATGGCCACAATGGCGAGCTATTGGCTTGACGGGTGCGAGCACTGGGTTGGCGGCAAGGTGCAATGCCCAGAGGAGTGTTTACCACCCGAGTGGGATACGGACGAGCACCGCCGCCTATATGTCAAATGTCCTCAAAATGACGCCTGCACCAAGTTGAACTGCGCATGCAATTTGTTCCGGCTCAAGAAAGCCGACATAGATCCGGACGAAGACCCCGAGTGGGAGCACGTCCCGCCGGGAACGGACAGGGACCGGTACTACCTGGATGATCCTAGGAAGAAGAAGGACTACCACTGGCGCTGCTGGTGCACGAGATAGTAAAGGACGTCGGGCCTGCCGAGACAGATGGTGGCCGCACGGATGGACGACGCTGGGCGAAAGAGCGCCTGAAGGCTCTTGCGTACTATTCTCGCAGCAGGTGGCCTGGCCGACTGATAAAGCGAAAGGGGGCGGCATCTTCGCTGCCCCCTTCCGCATCTCTCAGCTCGCTGGATACAAGCATCACCGCTGCGACATTGAAGAATAAGCGGTCTGCAGATTGAGACACTGCCAGCCCTTTTTCTGCTTTTTTCTGAGAATCTGCTTGAATTCCCGCCCTCGGAGCGTATGATATGTAGGTAACAGATAGTTGATGTTGAATGGGACATGGCGAATGGTCAGTAGCCAAAAGACAGAACACGGAAGAATGGGGGGAATCGGGGTAAAGCCGGCGCGCAAATCCAGAGACCTTTCTTGCAAAACAAAGCCAATTTCTGCAAGGCCTAAAGCAGGTAAAGTCATTTTTGGCAAGGGATTATGCAAATGCAGACGTCTTTGGAGACCAAAAAGACAAAGCCAATTCAACATCAGGAGCCAGAAGACGCAAGACAGGAGACAGAAGCTGCAAGATACGCGACTCAAGCGTGGGCCAGCGCGCAATTCTTGGGGCATTTGTGCAAAACAAAGCCAATCTTCGGACACCCGATTGGACTTAACATATTATGGAGCAAGATATTACGGCGACTTGGCTACAATGAGAGTACCAAAAAACAAACCCAATTCAAAGCCAATCGCCGGCCTTTGGCCGGAAATCCTAAATACCAGGCTCTCAATCCCAGCCTACCGCCTGTGACAGCGCACGATTGTGCAAAACAAAGCCAATTTGAGCGTGCCCAAATGAACGTAAATGGGCGCAGGTCACCACCGCTGGCAGCACCAATACCACAAGCAGGCCCAAAACGACGCATGTACCAAGATACGCCCAGAACGCGACTAAACGGAATTTACACTTGACGTCAGAGATGCATGTTTGCCATCGTACGCAGAATGATCCAGCGTTCCTGAAGCTATCTGGCGTTCGAGGATGTGACAAATGGCTACGAGAGAACGACACAAAATCTCTGAGATACACATTTACAAATCTGACATAAAGCTGAAGGAGCCTTTCAAAATAGCGATCATGGAAATAGTCTCGGCGCAGAGTATCTTCATCCGGGTCGCCACCGATACAGGTCTATACGGGATGGGGGAGGCAAATCCGTACTGGGCGATCACAGGAGAAACGCAGGCCATAAATCTGGCCGGTGCGAGTGACATCGCCAAGCTCCTGCTTCACAAGGATCCCCTCGACATCGAAGGACGCATGCGCGAGATTAACGCTTTTCTGGCACACAACAGCACTTTGAAGAGCGCTTTTGACATGGCTCTGTACGATTTGCTGGGCAAAATATCACAACTTCCTCTGTATGCGCTTTTTGGTGGAAGCAACAATACCTTCTACACGGACAACACCATCGGGATCGGCGACCCTGAGGCAGCGGCGAAGAAAGCCCTTGAATTCAAGAAGCAAGGCTTTAGGGCCATAAAGGTGAAACTGGGAACCACTATAGAGCAGGATGTGGAAAGGATCAAAAGAATCCGAGATGCGATAGGATACGAAATTCCAATACGAATCGATGCCAATCAGGGCTGGGACTATAAGACTGCCTTAACGTCGCTGAAGGCCCTTGAGTCGATGGGGATAGAATTCTGCGAGCAGCCCGTCGCCTACTGGGACTATGAAGGTCTGCGGAGATTGCGCGAAAACAGTCCAATCGGAATCATGGCGGACGAGTCTCTCTTTGACCATCACGATGCCCTGCGGCTGGCGGCCCTGGGCTGCTGTGATTATTTCAATATAAAGCTCTCGAAATCCGGCGGTCTGCATACGGCCCTGAAGATAAATGCGATTGCCGAAGCAGCAGGTCTTACCTGCATGGTGGGTTGCCTGACGGAAACCCGCTTGGCACTTACCGCGGCTGCCCAGCTGGTCTCTGCGAAAGAAAACATAAGATACGCGGACCTTGACGGCAATCTGATGCTGCAGGAAGACCCTGTCATCGGCGGGGCCGAGTATGACGTCGGAGACATACACTTGCCGGACACTCCAGGCCACGGTGCGGACATCGCTCCGGAATTTCTGGGCCGATGTGAGTGCGTAACCATAAAATAAGGAGTGAGTTTTGTGTATGTAATGGAAAGTGCGCCGGGCGCTCGGACTATCGTCAATGGAAAAAGGGTCGACTATTTTTGTGGCTGCGGCTATTTCGCTCTTCAAGGACATCCGGAGCTGATCAAGGCCGCCTGCGAAGCCGCCCAAAAATACGGAATTGCTTCGACCACCTCCCGCTCCGGATACGGAAACAATCCCGTCCTGCTTGACGTGGAGAAGAAGGCGGCAGATTTCTTTCAGGTCGAAGATACCATGTATTTTGTCTCAGGTTACGTGGGCAACATAATCTTGCTGCAAGGATTGGCTGACCAGTATGACATAGTTTTTACCGACCAGGAATCTCACTATGCAGTTAAAGATGGCGTGGCCGTTGTAGATAAGCCCGCCGTTGTCTTCAGGCACCTCGATCCGGAAGACCTGAAAAAGAAGCTGCGAAAACATGTAAAGCCGCGCCAGAGGCCACTGCTGATATGTGACGGCGTATTCGCCATGACCGGAGCATTGGCGCCTACCCCCGAATATCTCGAGATCTTACAGCAATACGAGCAGTTCCTTCTGTGTGTGGACGATGCACACGCAGTCGGAGTGATCGGAGAAAAAGGAAGGGGAACGTTTGAATACTTCGGCCTCAAGAGCGATAACCTGTATTCCTGTGGGACTCTAAGCAAGGCCATGGGAGGGCACGGCGGCATCATCCCGGGCAAAGCGGAATTCATCGAAACACTGAAGCGAAACTCGAGCATCTTCTATTCATCCAGTGGCACACCGACGCCATCGGCGGCGGCAACGGCCAAGGCGTTGGAGATCGTAATGAGCAGTCCCTCTATGAGAAACAGACTGTGGGACAATGTCGCCTACGCCAAAAAGAGGTTCGGCGAGATCGGCTTTGACCTCGGGGACAACCCTGTTCCCATCCTCTGTCTCCAATCGGAAGATAGCGTTGATTTTGAGACTGTTCAGAAGGAACTCTGGGACAAGGATATCGCTGTACTCTATGTAGCCCCGGGCTCATATACCAGCGCACCCGACAATGGTTCGCTTCGCATCGCAATAAACGCTGCACACTCACACGAGCAAATCGACCGATTGGTCCACGAGACAGGTGCGTTGCTTTGAAGAATCACTTATGACGGACATAACCGCTTCTACTGTGCTGTCTCGCCGCGAAAGGACCTCTGATAGTGAATAGCTTGATCCTGATGAACATGACCGATAGTGTGATTTCTGCTGATGACCACTGGGTATTGTGGACCGCTCTGGTTGTGGCTGCAGCATTGAGTATGTATCTGGAGCAGAAGAACAGGATCGCCGCCAAACTGACCGGACCTGTACTGGGGCTAATGTTCGGCATGTTCCTGTCCAATACGGGGCTGATTCTGTGGTTGCCCAGGCAAATCCTCGGCATGGTCGGTGTGACCATATCCAATAGGAACATGGTGCCCACCGCAGCCGTTACCTATGATATCATCGGGGACTATGTTGTGATACTGGCAATTCCTCTTCTGTTGATGAAGGTGAACATCCGAAAGATCATCAAGGAAGCCGGCAGAATATTCGGCGCGTTTCACCTCAGCTCCCTCGGGACAGTCGTAGGTGCTGTCCTAGCCGTTCTGTCTCTGAGTGGGCTCATTCCGGAATCAGCCAAAATCGGCGGTATGATGACGGGAAGCTATATCGGTGGCGCCGTGAACTTCATGGCTATGAAGTACACTTTCAGTCCCACCGAAAGCCTCGCCAGCGCTACAATCGTCGCTGACAATGTTGTAATGGCGGTCTACTTCCTTGTTCTGCTTGCCCTGCCAACCTCTTCGATGGTGCGAAAGATCTTTCCCGTTACCGAACGCTCCAGAGATTTCGGCGGCCAGGAGTCAATAGAAGGGGCCAGGGGCTTCTGGAAGCCCAAGCCGATCTCATTGCTCGATATAGCTATGGCAACGGCACTGGCATTCCTGGTTGCCACTATCTCCGTTAAGATCAGCGCTTTTTTCCACTCTCCCGACATGCCCAAGATTGTCCAGGAATCCTTGGGACAAAAATTTCTGGTGCTTACTACTGTCTCGATTGCTTTGCCGTTCTTTTTTCCGAAGTTCACCGAAGCAATTGCAGGTACCGAGGAGATAGGCACTTTCTTCATATACATTTTCTTTGTGCTGATAGGCATACCTGCCAGCCTGAAGACGGTCATTGTGCAAAGCCCTCTATTGCTGTTGTTTTGTGCCCTGATGCTTCTTGCCAATTTTGTAGTTACCTTCGGGCTGGGCAAGTTGTTAGGTTTCGAGTTGGAAGAGCTGATCTTGGTTGCTGCGGCAACATCCGGAGGTCCTATGAATGCCGCCGCCATCGCGATCGCCAAAGGATGGAAGAAACTGATTGTGCCCTCTTTTCTGGTCGGAATCTGGGGCTATGTCATCGGAAACTATATAGGGATTATCATGGGGAGATTGCTGATACGTCTTGTGGGTCCGTGACTACAGACAGTCCAATCGTTCAGCCCGTCAATCTGTGGACGTGCAATCGATAGACTTGGTAGGAGTAGCAACCATGAAAAGGGTAGTAATCTCACTATTACTGGCGTTCTTCTGTCAATCGTTTCTGCATGCGGCCGTTGAAGAGAAGGCAATCACAAGACGCCTCGACGAGGAATTAGCGCCGATTATTCAGAAGGATCTAAGCCGTTTTAACCTGCCGGGGATGTCGATAGCGGTCATCTGCGATGGGAAAACAATCTGGGCAAAAGGTTTCGGATATGCCGACAGGGAGAAACGAGTGCCGGCCACTCCGGAAACCGTTTATCGCGTCGGCTCACTCTCAAAGTTATTCAATGCCACTGCTGTGATGCTGATGCAGGAACAACAAAGACTCTCTATCGATGAGGGCATCAAGAGATACCTGCCGAGAGCGAATTTCGTATATCCGTTTGGTGACGAATCCGCCAAAATCACACTGCGTCATATACTATCTCACCGGGCCGGAACAACCAGGGAGTGTCCTGTCGGCCACTATTTTGATGATAGCGAACCTTCGCCCAAAGAGACTGCAGTCAGTCTCTTCGGCACAACTCTGGTGTACCCTCCGGGGGCGAAAACCAAATATTCCAACAGTGCCATCGGTGTATGCGGCTATATTCTGGAAAAGACAGTCGGTATGGAATACAGCACTTTTCAGAAGAACTACATCCTTCAGCCCCTTGGCATGGCCTCCAGCAGCTTTACCAAGCAAGAATCTTTCGGGGAAAGACTGGCGAAGGGGTATATGCGCAACCTCAACGGCGATCAATGGGAGGCGCCGGATTTCAGGTTCGGCTATATCTCGGCGGCCAATCTTTACTCCACTGTAACCGATATGGCGAAATTCATCGACGTTATGTGCAATCAGGGCAGACCTTTGCTGAAGCCGGAATCGTTCCGTGAAATGACCACAGTCCAGTTTGAGCCGAAAGATGTCACACAAGGCTTCGGACTGGGATTTGAACTCTCACGCGTTCATAATGAGCGGACTCTCGGACACCTCGGCGCCGTCTACGGGTTCAGTTCCTCGATCTTAGTCATGCCTGACGGAAAACTCGGCGCTGTTTCCCTGGTGAATCTCGACGGTTGCGAAGGCATCAATAATAAATATATCCATTTCGCGCTGGGTATTGCTCTTGAAGAGATAACCGGCCGGAGACTACTGCATATTCCGAGCGCAACCGAGCTGCCGGCATCAAAACTGAAGAGGCTCGCCGGCAGGTACCAGAGGGGTGAGGCTGTGGCCTGGCTGACCGTAAAGAAAGGCAGTCTCTGCTATGAACCACCCGGAGGCACCCGCAGACAATTGACTGCCTTATCTGAAAACGAGTTTATCACCGACGATTATTTCGGCTACGGACAGGAAATTTCCATCGTCCGACAAGAAGAGAAAGTGGCAGGCATAAAGATCAATGATGCCTTCTACATCAGAACAGAAGAAGAGGGGTTCCCGTGGCAAAACCTCATTGGGGAGTACGGCCCTGACTACAACATAACGCAGGTGTATGAAAAGGACGGCAAATTGACGGTGCTCGTCGAATGGTTCTACGAGTATACGCTGAAACACGTTGAGGGATTGCGATTTGCGTATCCTTTCGGTCTATATCACGGTGAAGAGGTGAGGTTCATCGAGTCCGAGGGCAGGATTCAGGCGCTTGAATTCAGCGGTGCCGTCTTCAAACGACGAGGCTGATCCACATCGAACGCAAGCCCAGTAACTTGCGCCTCGAGTTCAGCAGTCTTGCCTGCTCGGTATGAAAGGAAACCGAAATGAGAAACTCTGTGACTGCATTCCTACTGCTTCTGCTTATCGCTTATATCGGTGCCGCCACAGAACGAACAGAAATACATGCGTATGCCAAATTCAGCGAGGTTAATCTTGCTGATGTTACTCCAAAGGGTTGGCTGGCCGAGCTCCTAAATCGCCAAGAGCAAGGTCCAAGCGGCAATTACCACGCAACGGGCTATCCTTACGACAGTGTTCTCTGGGCTGGGGCGACACCCCGGAAAGGCCGGTACGGTCGGGACTGGTGGGGATATGAGCAGACGGCCTACTTTGTAGATGGCATTATCCGCTGGGGTTATGTTGTCCCTGCCGAGAATTCCATGCCTGTCCATTATTAATTGGCCTGCTGCCCAAGCGTCGAGCCAGTCTTTATCAGATGGCCACGGAACTTGATAGAACGGGTGCTTCACTCAGGAACGGGGGGCGCTAATGCGACACAGCGACAGGTCGAACCTGACCCTGGGGACGTATACACATTTGCCGCCACACAATCTAAGACGCGCCACTGAGAACCTGCCGGATTACCCATGGCCGGGCACTGAGCAGTCAGAAACACTGGCGGCAGCCAGGACCTATGACCAAAGTGCAATCCCGCCCGACTTGGCGCCTAGCCTGGCGCGACCACACGGAAAACCGCGGACAACTGCGGACGGAAACGGAAGCCCTACCCTCTCTAACGAGGCCGATACCGCCGTTTTGAATGGGCCCGGGAGGATTCGAACCTCCGACCAATGGATTATGAGTCCACTGCTCTGCCGCTGAGCTACGAGCCCCAGTCAATTCCTTTCAGAAGGGAACGAGAACCGCAGGCTCTCGTATTTGGTCCTCACTTCAGCATAGTTGCCGTTGAGGACTTACCTCTATGGTTCTATTCCGGCCCAGCTTACAGCTTGCAGCCAAATATTGCAAGAAGATTACCGCCAGCATTAGCCACCCTGACGCCAACGGTAGGGCCACCCATCACCTGCGGTTGCCTACTCTGCTGTAAACAGGATGCCCACAAAGCCGCCGTACTCGCCCATCCGCGCCGTCACCGTGTCGCCGCCTCTGATGGACCTGGTCCGACTGCTGAAGCTCCTGGGACCGTTACCGTCGTCGAGCATAGTCATTTCGTAGGAGCCTTCGTCCGCAAAGTTCAAGACAATCTCCACACTTCTCGGTGCCTTCTCACCATTGATCCCGCCTATGTACCACTGTGTTCCGCTCCGTCTGGCGAGAACTATGTACTTGGCCGGCTCGCCCGCCAGACACCGCGTTTCGTCCCATGCGACCGGGACGTTGCGAAGAAAATCCTTCGGAGCTTCTGGCAGATCAAGGTAGGCGCCGACGCGGTCGGCGAAATGCAGCCAGCCGGACTCAAAGATGATGCCAAGTGCCAATTCGTGTGCGTAGCTGGTCAGGTGACGATAGACATTATCCACGAACAGCACGGGCGTGTAATCCATCGGCCCCACCACGTTGCGAGTGAAAGGCAAGGTCGTGTTGTGAGTGGGGGCCTTGGCGGTAAACGCCCGGTCGAAGCTGTAGCACTCTGCCCCGCGCATCGACTCCATGCTCATCAGGTGCGGATAGGTCCGCGACCAGCCTCGCGGCAGCGTGCAACCGTGAAAGTTGACCATGATCTTGAAGTCCGCCGCGTCTTTTAAGATGTCGTGATAGAGCTGAATGATGTTCTGCTTGTCACTCTGAAAGAAATCGACCTTCACCCCCTTGACGCCCCACTGCTGCAAGAGCTTGAACTCTTTGCGTCTGATCTGCCTGCTGAACATGAGGCCGCGGGGCTTCTCGGAGACATAGTTGTGAACGCCGCCGGAGTTGTACCACAGTAGCAGCCCCACACCCTTGCTCGCGGCGTATTCGATGAGGTCGTGGATCGTTCCGTTCTTCATTACCGTCCAGTTGGCGTCGACGAGTGAGTATTCCCATCCCATCTCAGCGGCCAAATCCACGAACTTGCGGAGCTTGTCGAAATCTTGCGGACTGTCGTGATCGGACAGCCAGCTCCAGGATGCCCGGCCGGGCTTTATCCAACTCGTATCTCGCACAATCGACGGCGGACTGAGGTTCGTGACGAGGGTAGACTCGACGATCTTTGATAAGGACTCGGCAACCATGACAACACGCCAGGGCGTGGCCCACGGCAATGTCCACGAAGGCTCCACCGTTCCGGTATGGTTGCCTTCTCCCTCATCGGGGAATCTCAGCCGATATACACCACCCGGCGCCTTTTGCTCAAGGCGGCAGGCGCAATAGCTCGGTTCAAGTCCGGCCTCGGTCAACAGGCCCCAGCGGTCCCGG
>CP070675.1:459144-474223 GCA_020352215.1 Phycisphaerales bacterium | reverse complement strand
ATGGCTATTTGTATTGTCACACGGTCCAATTGCATCTGCTGATGGCGAACCTGATGGGGTCGTTGTTTCTGGCTGGGCCGCACTTCGAATGTTCACCGCAAAATGGTTGGGCATACAAGAGGTCGAAGGCAACTCTGGCGATGACTCCTTAACAACTGGCCGTAGAGAGGTCACCTTTTCTGGCTTTGCTCAGCTGGCGCTAAATTGGCCTGCGGCTCACGCTTATACCATTGCCTACGATCCTTACCAAGCTGTGGACTGGGACCGATGGCATTGGGCATTGGCGCAACACCACGACCACATGGGCCGTCTGTCTCTGGATAGGATAAACGCCTACGATCGGGCAGGTTACAACGTAGTCGTGACTATGGATTATGCAGGAAAAAAATCCCGCGGAACAACTTATTGCGATTACAGACTGTGGCCGGTTCACAAATATCTATCTGGTGTTGACAGCGACCAGGAGGTAGTTTCCGCCATGAACAACATTAGGCTGTTTATCCCATCCATGGAGGAAATAGGCTGTCACCATATCACCTCGTCTTTTCTGACTACATATATCGAATTGTGGGAGCCGGACTTTTGTGACTCAAAAGAGCGATGGCACTATGAACGTACCCAGCAGTGTATAGATCTAATCAATTTGTATGGTGGCATGGCGATCATCGCACATCCTACCGCCAGCGCAAATGTGTACATGGCGTGGCGGGGCTATAAAGGGATTGAGATTGTAAACGCTTACCATTATCGCCAGTGGTTGCTGAATCAGGAGAATGAAAACGCCAAGAATCAAATCGAGCACTTCCAGGCCGTGTGGGACTACTTGCTTACTCACAAAGATACCAGAATATGGGGCTTTGCGGTGAACGATTGGTACGGTCCCTGGCGGCAGGATGAGCAACCTTGGATTGACTGTGGCAAGATATTGGTTGCAGTCCCCGAGTACAGTATTGACGACTACAGGAACTCGTTGGAGACTGGCTGCTTTTTCGCAATCCATGACTGGGCTGTACAGAGGAAGGACAAGGACAGATACCCCGTGATAATCGAAATCGTTGTGACAAGGCAATCAATATATATCCAAACCGACGGCGAAGTTACTTGGATAGCTAATGGAGAGCGCGTCGCCTACGGACATTCCATAAACTTGAGCCAGTTGTCGCATGAGCAGAGATATAGGTATCTTAGAGCGGAAATAAGCAATGACTATGGAACCGTTTACACGCAGCCTTGGACAGTTGCTTCTTTCGCGCAATGAGTAATAGTGAGCAATGATGGCAGCGAGCAGAACCATTTGCTCGGCACCTGGTAGACGTTTAAGCGTGTAGCAAAGGCGAAAACTCCCGCTGGGACGAAGTAACCTTTGTCACAGGAAAACATCAGCTCTTGTTGCAGCGACCAATTGCCTTTTTGCTTGACATCGATACCCGGCACTTGTATTTGTCCACTTCCTAAATACGATGACCAGAATCGCCGATAAGGGAGTTTGTATCTCTGTACCTAGATAACCATGGCAAGAAGATAGGGCTAAACACCAGATTTTGATTATGGCAAAATCGAATTCACATAAGTCACTGGTAATCGTCGAATCGCCTGCGAAGGCGCGCACGATAAACAAGTACCTCGGCCCAGATTTCGAGGTCAAGGCGTCTATGGGACACGTGCGCGATTTGCCCTCTAAGGGCATCAACGTTGACATCGAGAACGGTTTCGAACCGACTTATGAGGTAATGCCGGGCAAGAAACGCACGGTCACGGGCTTACAGGCGGCTGCTAAGAAATGCGATAAGCTTCTTCTGGCGACAGACCTCGATCGCGAAGGTGAGGCCATCGCCTGGCATCTCGCACAAATCCTCGGCGTACCTGAAGAGAGAGTCTACCGTGTCATCTTCAACGCCATCACCAAATCGACTATAAGGCAGGCCTTTGCCGAGCCGGGCCGACTCGACATGGACAAGGTCATGGCCCAACAGGCCCGGCGAATCCTCGATCGGATAGTAGGGTATCAAATAAGTCCGCTGCTCTGGAAGAAGGTTGCGGGCGGTCTGTCGGCCGGCCGGGTCCAGTCGGTCGCGGTCAAGATAATAGTCGACAAGGAACGCGAGATCCGCGCCTTTGAGCCGGAAGAATACTGGCTGATCCCCGCGGTCTTTACCACAGACCTGCAGAGCAGCTATGGGCAAGACTGGCTCGATTTCATCGGGGCCGACGCTGAGGGCAACAAGGCTCGGAGTGTCGCCGAACAGGGTAAATGGCTTCTCAAACATAACGCTTTTAAGGCTGAGCTCTGCAAAGTCGGCGATGAGAAGTTCAAGGCTTCCAACGAAGAGCAGGCTCACAGACTCTACGATGCACTGAAACAAGCGCAGTTCAAGATCGCCGACGTGGACACGAAGGAATCGGTGTCCCAGCCGTCGGCTCCGTTTATTACATCCACGCTGCAGCAGGCGGCGGCCAATCGATTGGGCTTCACTGCGAAGCGGTCCATGGCAATAGCTCAGCAGTTGTATGAGGGCATCGACTTGGGCTCAATGGGTTCGCTTGGCCTTATTACCTACATGAGGACGGACAGCACTCATCTATCGGGTGAAGCCGTCAGCGACGCGCGGAATCATGTCAGCGCACACTTTGGCCCCGAGTACCTGCCGGGCAAGGCGAGGGTGTATGCTTCAAAGAAGACTGCCCAGCAAGCGCACGAAGCCATTCGACCAACAGATGTGGACCTCACACCGCAAGACATCAGATCATTTCTTTCCGATGAGCAGTTCAAACTCTATGATCTGATCTGGCGTCGCTTTATGGCGTGCCAGATGACCCCCGCCAAGTGGAATGTGACAACTCTGAATATCCTCGCAGATACGTCGATCGGACCGTGCTCGTATAGGACGACGGGGCGGACACTGGAATTCGATGGTTTCAGCAAGGTCTGGTCCATTTCGTCAAGCGAACAGCGACTGCCCCCCGTGAAGGCCGGACAAGAGCTGGCAGTCGTCGATGTACGGGCCGAACAGCATTTCACCAAACCGCCCGCTCGATACACCGAAGCAGGTCTGGTCAAGGCCCTGGAGAAAGAGGGCATCGGCCGGCCAAGCACATACGCCGCCATCATAAGCACGATACAAGACCGGCGCTATGTCGAACAGAGAGAAAAGAAGTTCTTTGCCACAGACCTCGGCGAAGTGGTTACCGACAAGCTCGAAGAGTATTTCCCGAGAATAATGGACATTGCCTTTACTCGCTACATGGAGGAACAGCTCGATAAGATCGAGGAGCAACACGTCGGCTGGCTTGGCGTCCTGAAAGACTTTTACGGACCATTCAAGGAAAGCCTCGAGACGGCCCAGAAAGAGATGAAGCACGCCAAGGCCGAGGTCACTCCAAGCGAGTACGAGTGTCCTGAGTGCGACCGGCAAATGTACTACAGATTCGGCAAGAACGGCAGGTTCTTGAGCTGCTCAGGCTACCCGGAGTGCAAATTCGCCTCTCCGTGCGACAAGGACGGCAAGATGGTCGAGGAGAAGCTGAGCGAACACAAATGTCCGGCCTGTGATAAGCCGATGGTCCACAAGACGGGACGATTCGGCCCCTTCCTCGGATGCAGCGACTATCCGCAATGCAAGACGACCCTCAGACTCGACAAGCAGGGCAACCCCGTGGCCCCCAAGCCGCCCGCTGAGCCCACCGGTCTGAAATGCTATAAGTGCAAAGACGGAGAGCTGCTCATCAGACAGAGCAAGAGAGGGCCCTTCCTCGGATGCAGCAGGTTCCCAAAGTGCAGAACCATCGTCAGCATCAAAGAGCTCGACCATCTGCGACAACTGCAAGCAGACGGACAATGGCCCCCTCAGACCACAGAGCAAGCAGACGAAATCCTCGGCAGAAAGAAAAAGAAGAAACCCGTAGCTGCCAAGAAGTGACTCACCGCCCCGGATACCGCCGCCCTCATGCGCTCCTGAGCCCACGCCGGGGGCGACGATACGCACGCCGGCTTGACCCCGCCACGCTCACCCGCGCCAATTACTTCTGCCCCTGCACACAGGCGCAATCATCCAAAACGTTGCAATCTCCTCGCCCGCCGGGTATAGTACGTCCTCGCGGCACCGGTGACGCAAAGTGTTCTTTACCGCGTGAGACAATCGCTTCCTATCTCACGCCATAACGATCTGCCGAGAAGAACACTTCTCGCCGAAATGAAGCTCACCTGGGCCGCACAAGGAGTCCTTTATATGCCAGCGTGCACAATGGCCTTGGTCGAATTTGCTTACCTCGATTGGTGCTGGGTGGCCATCTTCATCCTGGTGATGATCACCTGCGGCGTGATCTTCTACCGCCTCGGAAAACGCTCCGAGTCCGAGTTCTTCCTCGCCGGCCGCGACTTGCCATGGTGGCTGCCCGCCACCAGCATCTACGCCACGCACACCGCCACCGATACGCCCATGTGGATTACCGGCGTAATCTACAAATACGGGATGCGTGGTGTTTGGTTTCCGTTCTTCTGCGCCTGGTGCGCCGTCAGCTCGTTTGTCTCTGCGAGGATCTTCCGTCGTTCCTTGGCGATGAGTCAGGCCGAGTGGCAGAACCTGCGGTACAGCGGGTTGGGCTCGGAACTACTGCGCGGCTGGCTGGCGGGCTGGCAGACGTTTATGAACATGTTTGTGCTGGCCTGGGTCAGCGCGGCCATGGGCAAGGTCGGGACTTATCTTTTCGCATGGCCCCACTGGGTCGGCTTGGTCGCCTTCACCGCGATATGTGCCATCTACGTCCTCAGCGCCGGTTACTGGGGCGTTATCATGGCGGACTTCCAGCAGGGGCTAATCGCCTTTCTGGTAATCACAATCGTCTGCTGCTGGGGTATCTATGAGGCGGGCGGTCCCACCGCGATAGTCCAGAAGCTCCAAGCGCTGGGTGAGGGTTGGCGGCTGAACCCGTTTCACTTTGACAAGGAGTTTCCGTTCGCCTGGTTTATAACGTTGTTCATAATGGCTACAGTCGGCGGGATCGGTATGGGCAATTTCATCGATTGGTATCCGGAGGCGCAGAGAATCCAATCGGCGCGGACGGTACGTGACGCCAGCTACAGCATCTACGCCGGCGGGCTGGCTACGCTCTTTAGAAACGGATTCTGGGTGGTCGCGATTCTCGCCTTCTATGTGATGTTTCCGAACATAACAAGCCAGACGGAATACGAGATGGGCTGGTACCGGCTGGCGTTTGAATACATGCCAATGGGAATGATCGGGGTATTCTTCGCCGCGATATTGGCAATACATCTGAGCACGATCTCGACGCACCTGAACCTCGGCGCCCTGTATGCCACAAGAGACCTTTATCACCACTACGTCAACCCGAATGCCTCGCAACGACGACTGGTCCAAGTCGGCCGGATCAACACCATCTTGCTTCTAATAGGGTGCTTTGTCCTCGGCCTGACTATGAAGCAGATCACTGAGTGGCTTATCTTCGCTCTGTGGTTGCAGGCGGCAGGCATATGGATTCCATCCATACTTCAGGTAGTCTGGTGGCGATTCAACTCCTGGGCGTACCTGAGTGCATGGGTGGCGAATCTGGTTATGAGCTGGCTTGTGGTCTGGGTGCTGCCGGCTTTGGGTCTGATCCCCAAGCTCCCGGAGTATCAGCAATTCTGGTTGCTGGCAGTACTCGTGGCCGTGGTCTATCTGCCGATTACCTTCTTGACCAAGCCTGATGATATGGACCATCTTGTGCGCTATTACGTAATGGCCAGACCTTGGGGATTCTGGGGCCCTGTGCGTCGCGAAGCCATCGGCCGCGGGCTTATCGAGCCGAACGCAGATAGGAGCCAATGACATGGCAGCCGCAGGAGTTGTGATATGAGCCTATTTAGAAAGCAGTGGACGCCAAGAGAGGCCGACGAATGGACCGTGCACGATTTTGTAGCAAGCGTCCTGGCTATGGCCTCGTACGTATTGGTGGCCGTGGGCGTCGCGGGGGCCCTGCTGCTGCGGCTGTGGGGATTCGTTGCTCTGGGCGCGGGAATCATCTGCATCATATTGATGTATCTTGTCATAGACCCAAAGCTCAAGGCTATGTCCGAAGCCTTTGCGAAACGACAGCGGCAGTATTTGGACGATATCGACAAGACCACTCGTTGGGAGCGATAGCGATGAATATAGATCCGGAAACCGGGGGCAAGATATTGGGCATGGTGATGGCCTATTTTGCGAGCTTTCTGGGCCTGCTCTTGGCCTACTACAACTACAAGAAACGCGGCCCGCGTGCAGACAAGAGCTCGCAGGACGCGAGCAAAGGAGAATAGGACAATGCAGGGCGAGTTCACTTTCTTCTGGAGTGTTCTGGTGCCTGGCGTTATGGTGGCAGGCTCAATCATCGTTACCTACATGTTGTACCGACATTTTGCCGGAAAGGTGTCGCGGGACACAGGCCGGTCACGGGCACAACAGAGTTGAGCATCCAGCTTGCAGAAACACCATACGGCTGATATGATAGTAACTTATTCGAGGATGAGTTACGTCGTTGAATCTGAGGCAATATGGACGGGAACGATCAAATTGAAGTGCAGCCGCTCGAGACCGTCGAGCCGATAGGCAAACGTGTCCTAATACGTAAAGACGAGGACAAGAAGCAGACCAAAGGCGGCATCCAATTGCCCGACAATATAGAGATTCCGACAATCACCGGCCGAATCGTCGCCGTCTCCGCGGAGGTCCAGAGTACGCCGGAGATTCCGCTGTCTCAGTATGACAAGGTGCTCTTCAACCCCAAAGGGGCCATACCTGTTGACTTCGAGGGCGACAACCGTCTCTTCGTTGTCGAGGTCGAAAACGTCGTTGCGGTCTTCAGGAAATCGTGACGTCGCCCCCGCCCGTGTCGGTCTCGAGTCCCCTTTCGGCGCCATCTGTGGTCTCCGGTCCGCCAGCGCTTCTATCTGAGTTGGCCTGAGCGGCTACTATCTGATATTCTTCTCAAGTATTCCGGAACTTTTTACCGGCCAGCTGCGACATTATCTGTGGACAGTCAAAAATGGTGAACGGTTTAGAAGCGCAATTTGAGAACCTATGGGGACAGACTTCGGGTCAGGTGCGGGCCTATATGTTCTGCGCCTGCCGAAGCTGGGCCGATGCCGATGATCTGGCTCAGGACTGTTACCTGCGGGCTTTGCGCGGCTGGAATCAGTTCAATGGCACGGGCTCCAGGAAGGCATGGCTTTTCGGCATAGCTCGCAGAACACGGGCCGATTGGTTCCGACGAGGAGGCAAGAAGGCAACTGTGGTCGAGTTGGCCGGCGTGGATAAAGCCAGCGATGACCCAAAAGGGATGGACGAGGACCTGGCCGAAGCGATATGGCAAGCGGTGAGGTGTTTGGATGACAAGCAGAGCGAGGTCATTCATCTGAGGTTTGCAGCCGGATTGAGTTATGCTGAAATAGCCGATGCGGCAGGGGTACCGATTGGAACCGTGAGGTCCCGCTTACACAAGGGGCTGAAGAATCTAAGACAACGAATTGGGGAACGGGAATATGGAGCGTGATACAATCGAGAGGCTGGCGATAGACTCTGCTGCCGGTGAGCTGAGCGACGACGCTCGTACATTGTTTGAGGCATATCTTGCCGAGCACCGTCAGGCAAATGAGTGGGCCCAGGACATGCTGGGCGTCTACGAAGAAACCGAGGCAGCCATTGCCAGCAAGACAAATCGCGCCCGTGCGGAGACTCGGGCCAAGCCTGCTCACGTATTTCCCCTGGCACGGGTTCGATCGCGCCTGATCGTGCGCTGGGCAGCGGTTGTTGTGGCCGCTTTTGGAATTGGAGCCGGATTCGGACGATTGTCGAAACAACCTGCGATTGGAAGCCGGCCCCGGGCTACATCAGCGAAAGTTGATCCCTATGTGAGACAGTGGGGACGCTCTCTCGAAGGCGTGGGCGATAGCTTCTGGCGAGCAAAAGCTATTGCCTCACTTGCACCAAAAAGGCATCTCGCTGCACAGCCTCACAAGTCAGGCGCCAGTTTGTGGAGTAAATACAGACAGTATGTAAAGGAGAGACGTTATGAGTAATCGCATGACGAGGTATGGGTTGGGCGCTTTCTGCGCAATCGCGATCTTTCTGACGGGCTGTTTCCCGGAGGATTCACTGGAGTGGTCGCGGGATGGTTCCGTGGGTTTGTTGAGGTCGGATGGGGCGCTACATTTTGTTGACGGCAGCAGTGGGGAACTCACAGAGATTGCCAAAGAGGATGTGCAGCCCCTGCCGGGAATTTCCGCAGATGGGAGTATGGCGGCCTACAGCCAGGATACTGAGTGTCCAAATGTGTCGCAGACACTGGAACTTCTGCCTCCGGGTGAGGTCAAGCTGATAAAGGAGCAAGCTCGCTTGCTAAGGCAGGAGATGCTGGAAGATGAGTCGCAAGGCCGTAATATCGAGGAGGTGCTCAAGGAAGAACTCCGGGTCCCAGAATCTTACCGCGGGTGGGTGGCTCGCTACGTGTGCGAGCAAGCCGATGATGAGCTGATTCAGAAACTGGGCGCTGACAACATTGAAAGGGCTAAGGGCACGGAACTGAGCTATAGTAGACTTCTGGTCGTACGAAGGGATGCTCCCAAAGCCACGAAGCAAGTTTATGCCGTGGCTACGCAGATATGGCGTCCTCGGTTCTCCCCCGATGGCAGACATATCTCATATTTGGTTATGGGTCCTGAAGAAGATGATGAAGCCGACCTGTTTGTGGCATCGCTGCTGCAGAACGTGAGTGCCATGCGCGTGGATTCAAGTGTCGCGGTTGGCTACGACTGGCGACAGGACAGCAGGGCTCTGGTATACGTAAAGCAAGATGGCGATCCGATCTTGGGTGTCCTCCAGGAGAAGGTTGTCGCTGATGAGAACAACGAGCTGTTGGCAAGCCCCGTGCAGGAGCCGGAACCAGGCTCTGTTGCCACAAGCACCTGTACAACAGGCGACGCTAAACAGCTTGTAGGGACGCTGTTCGAGCGGTTCATGAAAGTCCAGTACGGGCCATCAGGGCGGGTATTCTTCTCCAGCGCATCGGCGTCCATTCCTACAAGTGACTTGGAAGAGCTGGAGTATTCCTTGTTTTGCTACGACTCTTTCACTGGAACCGTTGCGGATGTGCTTTCATCTGCTGCGTCCGACTACGCCGGTGGGCATGTGAGCTTCTTTGCATTGGCGCCTGACGGCAAAAGGGTGTTGCTGCCGATTGAAAAGAACCGATTTGCCATTTATACCCTGGGCACGACTTTAGCGGAAGTCCCGATTGCCGAGGATGAGGAGTTTGGCGACGATGTTCCCGGTATGGTGCCGGCCTGGAAGGGCGATAACGAGATCTCCTGCCTGGTCTCTGAGGAGAGTCGATTCTTGGCTGCAGAAGGAAGGGATAGGCCGGCACGAAAGGAGATAGTCATTATCGGCGCCGATGGGAGTCTTCACAAAGTATTGAGCACCAACTGGCCCGATCAGCTCATGCCATAGTGCCCCGAGCCAGCGGCGCCGGGCAAAAACGGGTCACGCGCCAATCACCTGCGGGCAAGACCCCACGGGAGCGTGAGGAATTCGAGAGTGGCAAGGCCGTCTAATGCCCAAAAATTGCGGCCGAGTCAAAAATAAAACCTTGGCGCTGGGGTTGTAATCATGTACGCTGTCCGCATGATGTACGGCTTTGGCGCGACCAAGAGTTGTCAATGTCCGGCGGACTTCTCGTCGGGCCAAGTTGTCGCACGCAGACATGTGCTTTTCGCACGACCCCTTTCAGGAGCACACTATGACGGAAAACTCTCAGCCCCCAATAGAGACAGTGCAAGTCCAGCCCTCTGCACAGCAACTGAGGCCCCACCGTGGTACGGTGGTTCTCGTTCTTGGTATACTCGGGCTGGTCTGCTGCGTCATCTGCGGCATCATCGCGTGGGTAATGGGCAACGGTGACCTGCGGGAAATGAATGCCGGCAGGATGGACCCGACCGGTCGTGGATTGACCCAAGCAGGCAAGATCTGCGGCATGATCAGCGTGATACTCGCAATCGTCGGTATCGCCATCTGGCTTCTCATGATGATGATCGGTATCGGTACCATGCCGATGGCACAGTAAAGAAGCGCCCGAGGAGATGAAAATCGAATTGGTGGGCGTTCGTCGGTGGCCGCTGTGGCCACTCTGGGCGGTCATGCTGGTTTTGGTGTGGTTTGCTCTTGGCGGTGTAACGATCTGCCTGAGCGCACATCTCGGCCGGGAAGTTCATTTGTGCCTATTCAAGTACTTTACCGGCTACCCTTGTCCGACTTGTGGATTCACTCGTGGCTTACTGGCAGGGGCGCGGGGCCAGTTCATCCAGGCTTGGTTGTACAATCCGCTGCTGTTTTCGTTGCTGGGCTTGTACTCCGGCGCTATGGTGGTTCGGATACTTTTTCGCCGGGGTGTACGAATTCGCCTGACACCTGCAGAACGCGCGACGACTTGGTGTGGGGCAGCTGTCCTGTTTGCCGCCAACTGGGTATACGTGATTCTGTACGTGGGGTAATGTCCTTCTTTGTAGCCTTACTGATCTTGAACATACTGACGCATCCATGACTGACAAGAAAGACAACACATGGTCTGCAAGAATCAAAAGAACCTGCACGTCGATTCTGCCGGTATCGCAAGCGCGCAGTGGCCAGTGTATTAGTTGCGGAGCATGCTGCAAACTGCCGAACACCTGCCCCTTCCTCAGGTATAACCAGGACGGCAAGTCTTATTGCTCAATTTACTCCGTGCGCCCGCTGAACTGCAGGAAGTACCCAAGAACCAAATCTGAGTTTATTACGGCCGATACGTGCGGTCATAGATTTCAGTGAGGGTTACAGCTCAAAGCCTACTCTCGCGGTAGCCGTTGTGCTTGCCGGCGCCTGGTGAGTGCAAACAGGCTGCCCAATGCTAACAACACCGCTGTCGCAGGTTCTGGTATCGGCGGTTCCGGCGGCAACGGAGGAGGGGGCTCTTGTACCCTGGTCCTTCCAGAGGTGCCTGATCCGCCGCCTGATACGCTCCCGCTTGGCTGGCCGAAGCTCACCGCACTCGTGATCAGGCCGCTGCGGGCCGTGCTCGCCCCACCGCTACGATTGGATGCGCCACCTCTCATGCGCAGAGTATCATGCTCGATTCGGTTGAATACGGCAACGATGATCTTGGGTTTGTCAAGGTATGCGACGGTGCGTGCAGCCACAGGTTCGCTTACATCACCCAGCCAATAGACAAACCGGTAGCCCGGGCTTGGGTCCGCGGACAGAGTAACCTCCGCATTCTGACTGAAGGTGTGCACCCCAGGTGCAGGGTGAGTGGTCCCACCCAGCACGGGTGTCTGCTGAACGAGAAGCGCCACACCCGGACCTTGGGCGCGAGCCGGTTCAATCAGGCCTGCTGAAACCAGTGCTGCCGCAAATACCACGCTCCAGCTTCCAATGGCTACTGGAATGCGCCGCGTCATCACGTTGCCTCCTCACGGTCACGCAACCGGACAATACATGCACAAACATCCATGCATACGATAAGCGCACACCTTAGACCCCTATTAGACCAGATCGCTCAACACAAGTCAAGCCCTTTTACGAGTTTTATGGATTCTACCAGTATTTTGACCGGGGTCCTGGGCCTGTGACCCGTACAGTGGGCCGGTCTTGGGCAGTTCTCGGGCAAGGGTTTTTGTCGCACTCACAATATCATCCCGTCAGTCGAACAGCCGCAAACCCCGGCGAACACCATCGTTAACAGACTTAAGGATAGATATTGCGTCGTACTTCTTTTCCTTTTGGATTCCGAAGAATGTCTGGCAGGGCAGGCGATGGACCCACGTGGGTGTGAACGAGCCGGCGGACAACCAGTGGTCAAGAACACCAGCAGCCTGTGCCCACTGCAGCCCGTTTTGGCCCAGGCCCTCATTGTTGCACAGTACGAAGCCGAACCTGCAAAGCTGCTTGTCCTCATCAAAGAGATGTAGTTCAGCTCGGGGTATGGCTATTTCGTAGATGGTCAACAATTCGCTTTCGTTGCGACTGATCTTGATTCTTGCACCGGCAACGGGTCCAACACCATCCGGCACGTCATCGAGTTGGTACGCCACGCCTCGGGGGGTATCCGGGCCCCACTGGCGCACGAGCCTCGGGCCACCAGTTGACACGTGGGCGATGTAATGGTAGTCGGTGTCATAGAAATGCCCCTTCCAGGCATAGGGCTCGTCCATCTGCCGGCCAAACCCCGGCACCCTGTCCCTGAAACCGAAGGAGAACATGAACGCATCGCCCGTCAGTGAGGGATGGTGCAGCCCATGAGGAGCGCCCGTTGTGATGGGCAGCTCCACGCCCTTTCGCTCGAAATTCTTCCCAGCCGAATTCGCCAGCGATTCCTCGTTCACGGCCGCCGCCAGGTAAACATATCGCGCATCGTAAGCGGTATAGACCCGGGCCACAATCCGACTGTCTCCTCCATCACCTGTGGGTCTTTCGAGCTGAGGATTGAGCAGGTACTCCGTCAGGTCCTGGCTGGAATCGGTTTGATCGCTGTCCAGAAGGACCGGAGTTACGTTCTTCCAGTCATCGAGCTTGCCATTTACGGTTATCGTCCGCTTTACGAAGCGAGCAACCTGAATGATCTGTTTCTTTGTCACGGGCTTTAGAGACTTGTTGCTTCCCTTGGCTTTCGTTTGAGCCTCGAGGACTATGGCATACTGGTTGTCCAAAGATACGTCAACACGCGGCCAAGGTACTGATATTTCTCCGAGTTGAGCGCCTTTCAGAGTAAATCTCTTTGAAGTGGTGCGACGCAGGACGCCCCCTGTTTTAGCGAGAATCTTCACCGTGACTGTCCCCGTGATGTCACAGTTCATCTGGTTCTCAATTCTTACCGAGAGCTTCTGCTTCTTGTCGGCGGGACGAGACAGTGACAGGGCGTAGAGATTGACGGGTGTAACGCTTTCGATTGTCGCGTACCTGATCCGGGATCGCAGTTCAATCACCGACAACGATTCGGAGCTGATGTATACGGGGTACTGCCCGAATGGGATGATGAGCTTCTTGCCCACAGCAGGAATCTCTCGCCCCATAAGATCGAAGGCTCTCAGGCCCGTCGCGTTCGTCACCGTCAGCCTGCCATCCTGATCAAGCCGATCATTCGACAGGCCCGTATTGCTCCAGAGGACGGCCACTTTTGTCTCATCTGCCGACCTTTCTTGGGGGATAGGGACGTGCCATCGTGTAGATATGTCCGCCGCTCGCGGCAGCCTTCTAACCTGATCTGTGACGAACTTCGGATTTGCGAAGATCGCGCCAAAGAGCAGCTCGTGTTCGGGCCAAATCTCGGCCACAAGAGGTCGGTCCTCAGTGAAATGCGTCAGCACGGCCAAGGCAGTATTTGGCCTTGTCCAGCCCGTCCCGTAGCCGATCCCCAACTGCATGTTTGCCTGATATGCGCCGGCAAGGGCCTGCTGAGCAAAATACTGCGGCAACTTCTTGGCATTGGCGTTCGTACTTGAGCCGACCCCGGTTCCACCCTCCGTGATATAGTAGTACAGCAGCCCCATTCTATGATTGACCAGATACCCGGCGTCCAGGTGACGCAGAATATCCCCCGCCCGCATGTTGTCGGCGTGCGTGCTGGGCGAATATGGGTGGTTCGAGGTCCCCCGCAGCAAGCCTCGCCAGCAGGAAGGATAATGCTCGATGTGGTCCTCCACAAACATCAGGCTGCTGCCGGCGATAATGCGGTAGTTCGGGTTCACCGCAAGCGCCATCTCGCACCAAAGCCTTTGCAGCTCGCGATACCTGTGCGGCGTGTCGGCCCACGTCCAGCCGAATATCCACGGCTCATTCCAGAATTCCAGGATATCGAGTCCAGGATAGTGCTTGAGTATTTTCTCCCAGGTCCGCACATATTCGTCGAAGTCCTGCGGCGGCCCGTGCATACCAACGTCTTCGGCGAGCTTGGATTTCAGCGGTCCCTGTTTAGCGTGGTTCAGTGAATAGGCAATGATAGGCATTATCCACGTATCGTGCGCCGCACTTTCGGCCAGCGCACGGTCACACTTCTCGAAGGCAAGTTGCACTTCGGCCGGGTCGTTTGCGTCTATTCCCGACACCACTTCGGGCTGAAAGTGGCATCGCTGAACCTTCATGCCGAGGGCCTGCAATAATCTCAGCTCCTCGCCGGTTCTGGGATGTGAGGTATTCGATGCGAAGAAAGACTGCTTGCGAACGCCCGGATGCCAGGGCGGGATTACCCCGATCTCTACCGAGGCGCTGATAGCCTCGCCGCCATAGGCGGTTGTTGCTATCACTTTGAAAAAGCCCATCCCGGCGTCAAGTTCCACGGTTCGTCTTGCCTGCGAACCGTCGGCCGGCACCCCCATCAACAGTTGTCTTTTGAAGTCAACGGGCACCTCGAACATATCAACCGCCGTGATGCGTATCGGCAAATTGTGGTCTCGACCCTCGGTGCTGCTGACTACGATTTGAATTGGTATAGGATCTACCTTGCCGTCCGGCGACAGCGGGCGGTTGAACATGTTGGCCACTCCGCCGATGGGCCGAAGTTCAATGCTTATCGGCGACGCGGCAAATGCTGCCGGGCCGATCGGCGCCGCCACCAGCACGATAAGCAGTAACCTCAGAAATCCATCTCTGGCCATTATTCTTCCTCACTTGCCGCACAAGCGACCCACAAGCCACCCATACCCGAAGCACCCATACACCGCCTCGATCATCCACTCTATTATACCCCAAGCGGGCAGATAGGCAATTATCGACCTTTCACCAATGTAGCAGCAGCGGTCGGCCCGCGAACAGCCCCCGGCCCGGCCGAAGACTAAATGACAAAATGGCTCCAGCGGCACAGAACAGAACTGAGCAACAGCTTTTCCTTGATTTTCGGGGCCGTTTGTGTTAAGCTCACATTGCGGTTGTCGTCCAGATTTTGGTGCCGTGGTGCCGTATTGGCCCATTTGACGATGGGGGGGGAACGGAGGCCGAGAAATGGCGAAGAGGAGAATTCCAAGAATCCGGCGGAGAATCACATGGGGAGGGGCAGCCATTGTATGCTGGGTGACCTGCAT
>CP070675.1:443826-459044 GCA_020352215.1 Phycisphaerales bacterium | reverse complement strand
TCAATATCAGTGACATGGCTGTGACGTTGTACGATTTCGTCACGGCAGAGCCGTGGCGGTTCACGGACGATCCCGATAATCCCGGGATAGAGTTTCTGTTCCCATCCGATCCGCCTGTGACGGTGGCATCTGGCGAATACATCCTGATGGTCAAGGACCTGGCGACATTCAGCTCAAAGTATACTGCACCGGGTGGTACGCAGATTTTTGCCTGGGGAGCCGGCAGATTGGATAATGGGGGCGAGAAGGTGCAGATCAGTATGCCCGGCGACGTGGATATTGATGGTGTTCGTCAATACATCCGTGTTGACCGGGTGAGGTATAGTGACGGCTCCCATCCGGATGATTTCGCCTCGGGCGTCGATCCCTGGCCGACCGCTGCAGATGGTTCCGGCTCATCTTTGACCAGACTCTTCCCGCAATACTACGGCAACGATCCCAACAACTGGCAAGCCGGCGTTCCTACGCCAGGTCAATAGATGGGACAGGGAATACGCGTGACGGCCACGACTGTGGCTGCACTTGGCCAAAGATTACGAGTTCTCGCTCGTTTCTGCTCTTGTAGACCCCTCAGAACCGCTCAAACCCTTGAAATCTCAGGGATTTCTGCTATAATGGTAGATTATCGAGAAAGTCGCACTAACATTCAGATGGGACGGTAGCTGGGCACCATCATAGGAGAAAGGGCCGGACTTTTATGAGAAATATTGGGCGATATTCGCGCGTTGTGGTAGTCGTGACCTGCATGGTGGTCTTCGGGGCCACCAAGCCCAGCATGGGGCTCAAGGTGAGCGAGGTGATGTACCACCCGGTCGAGGTGGGAGGTATACCTTCGGGGGACGAGAACCTCGAATTCATTGAGTTGTACAACGACAGAGCCGTATTCGAGGACCTCAGCGGCTACGCATTCACCAACGGCGTCAACTACGTGTTCGGGTCGGGAACGATTCTTGGGGCCAAGCAGTACTTAGTAGTGGCGCGTGATCCGGCCGCTGTGGAGGCGGCCTACGGGATCAGCGGCGTATATGGTCCCTTCTCCGGCCGGCTCAACAACGACGGCGAGCGGATCGAGCTGTCCAACAACGCCGGGCAGATCATCATCTCGTTTAGATACAACGATGGAAGGCCCTGGCCGGCCTCACCCGACGGAACCGGGCACTCGCTCATTCGGGCAAAGCTGGGAGGTGATCCCGATGAGGCGTCAACCTGGTCGCCCAGCACGTATATCGGCGGCAGCCCGGGCACCGCAGACCAGGCCCAGGTCGATCCCGAAGACCCTACCCTGGTGACCCTCGTGGATCTGGGTCACCCCGGACGGTATTTTAAGGGGAACGAGGAGCCCTCGCCGGTCGGCGGAAAAGCCACGACGGCCTGGACGCAAATCGGCTTCAACGACAACCCCGGCACGACCGGGTGGCGCGATGGTGCCAGCGGGTACGGCTACAGCAGCTCGTCCGCGGAGAGACAGTGGATACGGACGGAGCTTAACGACATGCAACGGGGCTACATCTCAATATACGCCCGGCTGCGCTTCACGCTGACCGCAGAGCAGATCGCCTCGTTCACGCAACTGCGAGCAGAGGTCCACTACGACGACGGCTTCGCCCTGTATCTCAACGGCACAAGGGTTGCACCCCCGACGAATCTTACCGGCAACCCGCCGGCCTTCAACCAGGGCTCAGATGGCGGCGGTGACTATGATGCCCAGGAATTGGACCTCACCTGGCTCAAGAACCAGCTTGTCGTAGGCACCAACGTCCTGGCAATGCAGGTACACAATGCCAGCACCACCAGCTCAGACTGTATCGCATGCCCGATCCTCCGGGCCATGGTTGCCGCGCCGGGCGGCGGCGTCGATCCCACAGCTCGCGTTGTGATCAACGAGCTGCTAACCAATAGCGACGCAGAACCCGGCACCGATTGGCTCGAGCTGTACAACCCCGGCCCGGCCGCAGTCGATCTGAGCAATGTCTATCTGAGCGACGGCCGGTTCGACCTGCTGCAATACAAGATCCCGGACGGGACCGTACTGGAGCCGGGCGAGTTCTGGGCTGCCCACCAGGGTACACCGCCCACAGGCTTTCCCTTCGGGCTGGGATTCGCCGGCGAGACAATCTTCCTAACGGCGGCCACAGACGATCCACTGCCGCAGCCGATCCGTGTCCTGGATGCCGTCCGCTTCGGGGTCGTCGAGTCCGACGTAACCCTCGGTCGGTTCCCCGACGGCTCGGAGAACTTTGGCGCCCTCAGCTCGGCCACCTATGCAGCGCCGAACACCCAGCCGTTGATTCGCGACATCGTAATCAACGAGATAATGTACCATCACGGCACGCGAGAAGAACGCTACGAGTATGTCGAACTATACAACAAGGGTACCGGCACGGTCTATCTTGATGGGTGGGCCTTCACCGACGGTATTGGCTACGACTTCGAGGCGGGCACGCGGATGCCGGCGGGTTCTTACTTGGTGGTGGCCAAAGACCCGAACTTTCTTGAGACTGTGTACGACAACCTGACGAAGGGATCGAATCTTGTCGGCCCGTACTCGGGGAATCTGGATGATCACAGCGAGCGTATCCGGTTGTCCTATCCGATCATGGAGGTGAATCCTGATACCGGTGAACTCGAGGCCTACATGGCCACGGCCGACGAGGTGACCTACTATGACGGAGGTCGATGGCCGAGCTGGGCCGACGGCCAGGGGGCAAGCTTAGAGCTGCGCGATCCCCAGAGCAACAACGACACGCCCGATGCCTGGGCCGACAGCGACGAGAGCAACACGGACACGTGGCAGCAGTTCTCGTACACGATCAGTGGCGGTGATTCCAGATACAGCCACAGTTCGGTCAATGTCTTCGGGGTCATACTGTTGAACAGGGGCGAGGTGCTCTTGGATGACATTGAACTGATAATCGACGGCTCAAACCGCCTCAATAACAGCGGTTTTGAGAGCGGTGAGTCGAACTGGCGAACTCTGGGCAATCATGTTCAGTCGTTCGTGACCTCTTCCGACCGGCACTCCGGCTCCCGGTCATTGCATCTGATTGCTACCGGGCACGGCGACCCAGGGGCCAATCGGGTAAACCAGTCGATTTCAAGTGTAACGGCGGGCACCGTGACGTTCCGCGGTTGGGCGCGGTGGCTTCGGGGATGCCCGTTCCTGCTGTTGCGGACGTCGCGGGAGCTTTCGCCGGTCCAGCCGCCGCGACCAGCGTACGCGTTCGATCTCGGCATGCCGGTAAACTTGGGCTCGCCCGGCCGCCAAAACACGACCTATACACCCAACCGGGGGCCCGAAATTCTCGATGTCCGGCACGATCCCGCCCTGCCCGGCACCGGTGAGCCGATCGTTGTGACCGCTACCGCGGCCGATAATGACGGCATGGGATCGGTCAGGCTCTACTACCGGTCCGAAGGCATCGGGTCATTCAGCAGCATACCCATGGTCGACAACGGCTCGGGCAATGACCTTATCGCTGGTGACAGCATTTTCACGGCCACCATCCCGGGCGCCCCGGGCGGTACAATGCGGGCCTTCTACATCGAGGCCTCGGACGGCTCGGCATCGACCCGATTCCCGACAGAGCTGGGACCCACAGCAGATGTACCCAACCGAACCTGCCTGGTTCGCGTCGGCGACGTCAGGCCGAGGACACAGTTTGCCACTTACCGCATCTGGATGTCCAATGACGTGGTCAACACGTTTCGCTCGCGGCCCAATCTCTCCAATGAGCTGATGGATTGCACCTTCGTCTACAACAACACCGACGTCTTCTACAATGCAAAGATCCGCTTCCGCGGCAGCCCGTGGCTGCGAAGCGGGTACGGCCGCGACCCACGCGACCGCTATGCCTTCCGTATCGACTTTCCGCCCGACCAGAAATTCGGCCGCCGAGAAGAGATCAACCTTGACAATACTGAGGGGGGCAACCGCGGGCCGCTCCAGGAACGCGCGTGCTACTGGTTCCATCGGCAGTTGGGCCTGTACTCCTCGAATCAGGAGTTCGTGCGCCCGATCATCAATGGCAACAATCACTCGGCCTACGAGGACGTTCAGAAGATCGACGGTGACTACATTAGCGGGTGGTTCCCCGACGATACCGACGGCTACATTCATAAGATCGACGACTACTTCGAGTACACGGCCGACGGCAGAGAAGATAGAAACCTCGATGAAGGGCTCAAATACGATTCCAGGCACCCGCTGCTCAAAGAGACTTATCGCTGGGGATTTGAGAAAAGGTCGCATCGCGAGAATGATAACTGGGATCATCTCTTCGATCTTGCCGTGGCTATGAACTCTCCGTCGACGGGCGCGAATTATGAGAAGGCCATCGAGTCCGTAATCCATCCCGAACAGTTCGCCCAGGTGCTGGCGCTTCGCCATGCCGTCGGCGACTGGGACAGCTACGGGTACACCCGGGGCAAGAACAACTACTTCTACTACGCCCTGCCGGAGGGCAAGTGGTACCTGCTGCCCTGGGATATAGACTTCGCGCTGGGCTCGGGCAATGGGCCAAACACGAACCTGTTCACCGTGAACGCCGGCCTGTTCCCGGAGGTCGATAAGTTTCTGAATCATTCCAAATACAGGCAGATGTACCTGCAGTCGTTTGCGCTGCTCGTGCACGGCCCGTGGCAGACGTCTTATGGAACGAGCGATCCGCCGACGGCCTTCGACCGGTTCCTCGACGATGCCGCCGCCGCGCTGATTGCCGACGGAGCCGGCAGCGGTCGACGGGACGGAATCAAACAGTTCGTCCGTGCCCGTCGGGACTACATCTTGTCGCAGATTCCAGCGCTGGCCTTCATGATAACAACCAACGACGGCGAGGACTTCTGTACTTCGGCGCCGATGGTGACGCTCACCGGCATCGCCCCCCTGGACGTGATGGCGATTTCGGTCAACGACACCCGGGTGTCCGTGCGATTCGCAGCGGACAGCGTATTCGAGATTGATGTCCCCCTCGAGGTGGGCGCGAATCCACTTACCGTTCAGGGGCTTAACCGCAGGGGACAGCCCGTAGCCTTCGCGACTGACTCGATCGTGGTGACCCGCGTACCGGCCTGCGAGGTGACTTCGGTGACGCCAAGCGGCGTGTGCAACAACGGTACGGCACAGCTTACGATACACGGAGCCAACTTCGAGCCAAGATCGAAAACGTTGGTCGCACTGACCCGCGGCTCGGGCCAGATCGGCTTTGACGCACTTTACGTTCAGAGCAATCGAGGCTTTGATAGGGTCGAGGCCGCTACCCTGCTGCTGGACGATCCGGAACGCGGCGTCGGGGAGCCCACGCATGCGGTTCACGAGCGGATCAACCTGTGGAACGCTGGTGACCATGGAGTGTTCACGACGAATGAAGAGAGCTTCGCGCCGCCGTTCAACACCGACGGCACAGACTACGCCGTGCGGTTCACCGGATACATTTACGCCCCCTCGCCGGGGCTGCGGTACTTCGGAGTCAACAGCGACGAAGGATTCAGTTTATGGATCGGCGGCCACCTTGTCGGCCAACACGCGATGTCACGCACCGCGGCCACGACCGATGTCACGCGGAACCGGACCGCCGGTACGATGGCCTTCAACTTCCCGGAGGCAGGCAGCTACTACATGGTCCTTGACTACTTTGAGAACAGCGCCGGAGAGGAGATCGAATTCTTCCAGACAGACTCCTCCGGCGGCGACCGCAAGCTAATTAACGTCGACGCCGAGCTTGTCGTGTTCCCCGACGACTCGACGACGATCGAGGCAACCAGCGTTGCGGTCCCTGACGAGAACACTATTACCTGCCAGGTGGATGTGGACGGCGCCGAGCCCGGCGCGTGGAACGTAGTTCTGACACCGCCATGTGGTGGGGAGTTGCGCCTTGGCCTGGACGCCGCGCTGCTGATAGGTTCCTGCACGTCTGACTTCAACCACGATTCAGACATCGACTTTTTCGACGCAGCCCAGCTCGCCAACATGTGGGATGAGCCGTGTTCAGGGCCGCTCTGGTGTGGCGGAATCGACATAGACCGCAGCGGACGTGTCGATATCGGCGATCTGGCGATTCTCGCACATGAGTGGCTTCTGAGCCCGAAGTAGGCCGCTGTGGATCCGCCCGAACTTGCCAATCAACTCAAAAGGGCTGCAAGCGACGCTCACAGCCCTGTCAACAAGTCACACCAAGCTTTCACAGCCTGGTTTACGGACAGTCCAGGCAATCGGCCTCGATACCCGGACCGTGTGGAGGCTCTCTTACCAGCCAGTTGGAAATGAAGACGTTCAGGTCGGATGGCCCAACACGGTATACTCCGGTCTTGGGACTGCCGGACTGGTTATGGGCAGCGTCCGCACAGATCCCGCTGGGAACGGATGCAATTCCCGGTCCATGTGGCGGCTCTTTCACCAGCCAAGCAGCCAACAGCGTCTCCAAATCACACGGCCCAACGTAGTAATAACCTGCTTTCTCAATGCCGGCCCTCAGGCCGTCAGCGTCCCCGTGACACTGCCTCGGATAGCACCAGCAGTCAGGCATGCCAACCGCGAGCCACTCCGAATAATCCGGATGGCAAGATGGAAGGCACAGTCCCGTCGGCACAGCGAAGCTGCTCAGGTCGATCAGATTCTCGTCCATAAGGTGAGCGGCTGCGGCACCGGCGCCGCCATCACAGGACAGAACAGTTACAAGGCCCGCCTCGTCGGATACCCACGAAATGCATGGGCGCTCGAGTCCCATGAAACCCACCGTACCAAAGCCGAAACGCACTGCCGAGTCGGCCAATGTCGTGGCCAAAGTCTCAGCGTCCACCTCCATTAGCCGAACGGCGCCGCCGCTATCCGAAGAGGCAACTGCAATATGAGCCTTGCGAACACGACTTACTTCCCATACGCCGCTGTCATTGTCCCAGCCGGGAGGCAGAGGGTCGAATATGATCTCGTAGTCTCCTCCTGCGACATAGTCAGTGACCCCAGCGTTGTAAAGGTGCAAGGTGTATGCAGCCGTCTGGTCTCCATCGCTTGCGGTGCCGGTATAAGTGGCCTCAAACAGACCACCTGAATACGTGTATGTGCCGGTTGCATCGTTGCTGTCGATGCCGATGTCCATACTCCAACTGCCCTCGGTGTTACCATCGGCGTTATGTCTGAAGCTGCTCAACACGCCACCATACCCGCTGACGCTGTCAAATGTCCCCTTCCACACACCGACCGGTCCTCCGCCGAGGCACGGCTCCAAGCCCGCACAGCCATAGGCGACATTGTACACTTCATCAAAGCCAGATCGTGCTGCCAAGTCAGTCGCCATGTCGGGCAGTTCAATCAGACGTACCGTTCCGCCACCATCGCTGGACGCGACTACGACCTCCTTGTCACCGTCCCAATCCTCGTCTCCCACAGCAATAGCATGTATGACCCCAAAGCCGGATCTCGGTGGACATGTATCTGCCAACGTATTCGGATTCAGACAACGCATCGCCCCGCCTGAGTCAGTACTGCCGACCATTACAAGCTCTTCATGCCAGTTCACTATAGCAGTGATCTCGCCGAATCCTGATCGAGTAGCCCCATCGACAAGTGTAGTGCTGTCGAGCACGCGCAGCGTTCCGCCTAAATCTGTCGAGCCAACATAAAGCGGAATCCTGTCGTCACCCCACTGCCAGAGCGTCCCGATTCCCGGGCTCATCGCGGTGATGCGGCCAAAGCCGGAACGTACTGCAAGATCGTCATGTATGTCGGCCGGGTTAATCACACGAAGCGACCCACCGGAATCTGTCGAGCCAACGTAAAGCCGTTCGAAGTAAGTACCGACAGTGTAACCCCAAGCCAGAACCGTTATCTCATCGAAGCCGTAACGCACCTGAAGGAGATTGCCACCCAAATCCCGAAACTCCAGGGTCCCGTCGTCATAGCCAAAAACCAGCATCTTCTGACCCGTCTTCGGGTTCGGGAAGGTGGTGCCGGCGGTCAACGTGGCACCATCCACATTTTGTGAAACGGACACCGCAAGTACAAGGATCGCGGCTATCCAAATCCACGAAAATGAAGAGACCCTTCGCACTTTGTTCACGCCGTTCATTTTCTTTTCCTCCAGAAGTACATCGGATCCGTACTCGGTACAGATACTCTTTGCCCAGCAAACACCGTGTGCCGCTCCGTCACAGTTGACGCAATCCTCCGTGTGTTCCGACAATATAATAAATTAGCACATTTTGGACGAAATGTCAAGCAAAGCAAGGCAATCTGTGCCCCCAATACGTTGGCTTCGAGGTGGCAAATGTGCTATAATGGAAGCAGAAAAGACCGTCTTGCCGTAGGGTGCAAGCTTTGGGGCTGATCATGTCCCCACTTTGTTGGCAACTGAGTGTTTCGTTTCTTGCCCTGGAAGGAGGTTCGTTTGCCCATCAGCAGAATAACCCGGTCGCTCGCCATTTTGGCAATCACATTGCTGGCTTGTTGTGCAGTTGCTGAATCTCCCACCGGCGACCTCAACGGCGACTGGGAGGTTAACCTGCCGGATCTGGGTCTTTTTTCGGATCAATGGCTGAACGCAGCAGGACTTTCTGCAGATTTAGATGGTGATGGCAGGGTGGACCTGCATGATTTTGGACTCTTCGGCAAGAATTGGCTGACAAGCGTCTGCCCTGTCGTAATCAACGAGATTCACTCCAATCCGGATGTGGAGACCGAACTCGTGGAGTTCGTGGAGCTTTACAATGCCGGAACCGAGGACATCGACCTGTCGGGCTGGAGCTTCAGTAACGGCCTATCCTATGTTTTTCCATCCGGCACGACTCTTCCGGCCGGTGGGTATCTCATTGTTGCCGAGAATCCCGATCACATCCACCTTAAGTGGAGCTCGGGCAGGTTTGCCATCGACCCAAAGATCGTCTTTGGTCCGTACGACGGCAGACTCGAGAACGACGGGGAGAGGATAGCTATCTCCAATGCTCTGGGGCAGGTCATAGATGAGGTTGATTATCAGCTCGGTTTCCCCTGGCCCACGGTCGGCGACCCGGTCCCGGCTCAGGCGGTCGGCAGGGGCAGCTCAATGCAGCTCGTGAACCCGCGCTTTGACAACGATCTGGCGGGTAGTTGGCGTTCGGCGCTGCCGACGCCCGCTGCGAGAAACATGGGTGTTCACGCTGAAAATATTGGCCCGCATCTGCGGCAATTGAGGCGATCGCCAAAACAGCCGGCCTCCACCGACAAGGTCATCATCACTATCAAGGCAACCGACCCGGATCGCGTCGCCAGTATGACTCTGGAATACCAGGTGGTGCCAGCTGGGCGGTACGTCCCTGCTTTCTTTCCTGTGCCCCTGAGCACGTTGCAGAGCAATCCTGATACACCGCCAGGCTGGAATCCTGACTACTTGAATCCGGCCAATTGGACGCCGGTGGCGATGAATGACGGCGGCACCGATGGCGATGCGGTTGCGGGAGACGCCATCTACAGCGCCGTGTTGCCCAAACAGGCGAATCGCACCGTCGTCAGGTACCGCATCATCGCCAGTGACCGCTCGGGGGCAGCGGTGGTAGCACCTTATGCAGATGATCCCTCGCTGAATTTCGCGTACTACGTCTACGACGGCGTCCCGGACTACGAAGGCTTCTCACCGGAGACGCTCCGTTCGTTGCCTATCTACCAGCTGCTTTCCAGAGCCGAGGATATGTACCAGGCCCTGGGTTACCGTTCGTCCGACCAAATATCACAGTTCTCCGGGGGCGGCGCCAACCCCGCACGCTTTGTCTATAACTGGTACGGCACCTTCGTGTACGATGGTGATGTTTACGACAACATCAAGTATAGGCTTCGCGGCGGAAACGGTCGCTATATGGCCGGAAACACCAAACGCAGTATGCGGCTCCGATTCAACAGGGGCCATTACTTCCAGGCCAGAGACATGCAAGGCGAAGCGTACACAACAAAGTGGCGAACGCTGACCACCGCCAAGGGCTTTGACAACAGAGCGACGCTCACGTACTCGTTGAATGAACACGTCAACTTCTTCCTATATAACAAGCTCGGCGTTCCCGCCCCATATTCGCACTACTTCCATTTTCGTGTGGTTGACGGCGAGCAGGAGGACCCCGATCCCTGGCACGGTGACTTCTGGGGTCTCTGGTTTGCTCAGGAGACATACGACGTGCGTTTCCTTGAGGCCCACGGACTCCCGAAGGGCAACCTCTACAAACTGATCAACTCGGTGAGGGACGCCAAGGGTCAACAGCGCTACGAGGCCCCCGGCGCTGTGACGGATGGCTCGGATTTCAATAATATTGAGTACGACCTGACCGGACGCAGCACGGCTGAGTTTATCAGAAATCATGTCCGGCTGGACAAATGGTACGCTTATCATGCTCTGGCGCAGGCGGTTCGGCACTACGACTTCTGGCCCAATGCCAACAAGAACGCCGCATGGTATTTCGAGCCCGACTACAGACCCGAGAACAACTATCTCGGTCTTATGTGGACGCTGCCATGGGACACCGACGCCTCGTGGGGCCCAACCTGGAACAACGGACATGATGTGGTGTACAACAGCATTTTTCCTGCAAGCGGGGGCGACTCCGACAGCGCGTCGACTCCGGAGCTACAGCCGGACTACTACAACGCCGTCCGCGAAATCAGGGATTTGCTTTGGCAGAGGGATCAGATTGAACCGTTGCTCGATGTGTTCGCAGCACCAATCATGGATCTTGCCGCCGCGGATCGAGTGCGCTGGCTGAACGGCCCATCTGATGCCGGCAACTACAACGGACTCAGCGGCGCCGGCAAGAACGGGCTGCCGGCTCTCGTACAAGATATGAAGAACTTCGCATTCGTGGGCGGAAGCTGGCCCGGCGGAGGCGTGGGGGCTGGCGGTCGGGCGGCATTTCTTGACTCGCTCGCTGATGGGGCGGATGGACATCTGATACCCGACCAACCATCCGTGTCGTATTTCGGCGAACCCGGATGGCCAAGCAACGCGCTGCGCTTTCAGGTGTCCACGTTCAATGACCCGCAGGGCGCCAATACCTTTGCTGCGATGAAGTGGCGTATTGCTGAAGTTGCTCCGGGCTCTGAGGTGATCCCACCGACCGAAGGCGTGACGCTGATTCCCGGCGGGGCACAGTGGAAGTACCTCAAGGGAACAAAGGAACCACCGCCGAGGGTTGGAGCATGGCGGGCGATTGACTATGACGAGACGGGCTGGCAGGTGGGCAGAACCGCCATCGGCTATGGAGAGGCATTCATCGCGACGAATCTCGACGACATGCGAGGTGGATACACGACGATTTATCTCCGCAAGACCTTTGAGGTGGAAAGTCTGGCCGATTTTGACGAGCTGATGCTGGAGGTCAAGTACGACGACGGAATCAATCTGTGGATCAACGGCAAACTTGCTGTGCAGGAAAACGTCTCTTCGCCCGAGCTTGCGTATGACGCGACAGCTGATAGCGCGATAGAGAATACGAGCTTTGTAGGCTACCCGCTGCCGGACCCGGAGCAGTATGTGGTAAGCGGCACGAACGTCATTGCCGTACAGGTCCTCAATGCCTCAATCAGCGGCAGTTCGGATTGCTTCATCGATCTGCGTCTCACCGGCCAAAAGGACGGGGGCGGAGGACAGCTGCCTGGTCAAACATCAAACCGTGGTTGGCGGCCGGGTAAGTATGAGATTGAGGCCGTATGGGATAGTGGCGAGCTCACGGACTTTGTCCCCGATGTCACTATTCCGGCTAGCGTAGTCCGGCAGGGGCGAACCTATCGGGTACGATGCAAGATGAAGGACAACAGCGGTCGCTGGAGTCACTGGTCCGACGCGGTGCAGTTCGAGGCCGGAGAGCCTCTATCACAGGGAGTTCTCGCGGACCTTAGGGTAACCGAGGTCATGTACAACCCTTCCGACCCCCCTGCCGGCGAAGATGCCGACAATGACGACTTCGAGTTCATAGAGCTAAAGAACGTGGGCGATGAGATGCTCGATCTGTCGTATGTTTCCTTTGTGGACGGCGTCACGTTCGACTTCAACGACAGCGATATCCGGAATCTGGGCCCGGGCGAGTTCGTTTTGGCGGTAAAGAACAAGGAGGCGTTCTTGTCCCGATACGGTGCGGCTCTGTCCGGGATCATCGCGGGCGAATACGAAGGTCGGCTGGCCAACGGCGGCGAGAACGTGGTGCTGGTTGATTTTTGGAACGGAACGATTGCAGAGTTCGAGTACGGTGACGGCCGAGGCTGGCCCATGCCGGCCGACGGAGCCGGCCATTCCTTGATACCGCTTGACTCTGCGCTATTGCATCAGCCCAAAGGTTCTCTGAACTACGGCGGCAATTGGCGCGCAAGTACGTATATCGGCGGCTCACCGGGACGGGATGATCCTGACCCGGTTACAACTGTCGTGATCGACGAGGTCATGGCCCATACGGACTACAGCAACCCCGCTCACCCGGAGCACGAGTCAAATGACTGGATCGAGCTTTACAATGCCGGCGATTCAGCTGTGAGCCTGGCCGCCTGCTACCTCAGCGATGATCTCGCCGATCTCAAGAAATGGGCGATACCGACGGTGACAATGCCCGGCCACACCGGCCTCAGCTTCGATGAGGTGAGCGGCTTCCACAACCCTGTTGACGGCGGGTTTGGCCTGGACAAGGCCGGAGAACAAGTGATCCTGTCCTATCTGCCGGGCAATTCGCAAGACCGAGTAATCGACTTCGTGCGATTCAAGGGCCAGGAGCGCGGCGTCTCTCTCGGCCGGTACCCCACCGGTGGTCCGTACTGGTTCCGGCTGTCACCTTCGCGAGACTCCGCTAACGCCGATCCCGTACTCGACCTTCAAATCGACGAGCTGATGTATCACCCCGTTGACCCGAACGAGGAGTACGTCGAGCTGCACAACCCAACGGCCTCGGCAGTCCCGCTTCAGAACGAGGCCGGGCAATGGCGCCTGGATGGCGGCGTCGACTATACTTTCCCGGCGGGCCTGTCGATTCCCGCCGGCGCCAGGCTTCTCGTGGTCGGCTTCGACCCGCAGGCCGAGCCATCGCGCCTTAGCGGATTCACGGCCGCGTACAACACGGGGCCGCTGGTGCCAGGAATCGACATAGTCGGTCCGTGGTCCGGATCGCTGTCCAACCGCGGCGAACGAGCTGCCCTGGAAAAGCCCGAGATGCCCGATCAGCCTGGTGATTCGGTGTCATGGGTAATCGTGGACGAGGTGATCTACGGCGACGTGACACCTTGGCCCGAGCCCCCGGACGGCAGCGGGGCTGCGCTGCAGCGCATCCACGCGGACCAGTATCATTCCGGCAACGACCCGGCCAACTGGACTTCCGCTGCCCCCACTCCTGGCAGCGATCAATGAAAGCCCCGTCAAGATCCGCAACGACGGTGGGGACATCCGTCGCGCAAAACAGCACCGGGAAGAAAGCCTAACCGAACAATCTTCTAATATCCTCGTCCGTAATCCTCTCGTCCGGTCTTATCGGCTCGCCCCTTCGCCTCCGCAGGTGCTCCAGAAACTCCTTAACATTTCCCGGCGCCGATTTAATCGCCAGCCCCAGCGCATACCGCATCAAACAGATATCCGCTCCGTCAAGAACACCCCTCATAAGCCCCGTCTCGGCATCCTCTTGGCTGTCCATCTGCCTGTCAAATCTGTCCAGCACACATTGCACATCGCCATACTCCATCTGGTCCTCAGCAATCGGCCTGTTGCTGATCTGCGAGTAAGGTAAGTGCATCGCCCTGAGAAGATATAGAGCATCCGGCGGAATTGCGTCCGCGTGTTCGAAGCCTTCTATGAACTCCGGTCCACTGTAGTGTGGCGGCAACACGATGTGGGGCCTTTGAAGCCGCACAACACCTTTTCTTACAACGGCCCTGTCCTTGAATCGTCCGTGCTCGGCAACAAGCACGTAAGGCAATTCCATATCTCCAAACGTAAACAGCATCCGCTGGTATTCCCGAATTACCTCGGTAGCTTCCCAACATTCCCTGAATCTGTCTCTGTCAAATTCACGCATTACTCGGTTCCGATACGGGTGTTTCCTGACGCGCTCGGTCAATGATCGTTCCTGACACGGCATCAGCACCTTTGCGCCGGCGCCAACTGATATGAAAGCAATAAACAGCGGCTTTGTCAAGATGCGTTCAATGCGCACTCCGGGCAACAGCCGCCGCTCCGCAGCAACATGCATCCGAATCGACCCTCATCTACTGAAATGATACATAACACCCGAACCCTCCAGGCCCGAACCGGCCGGATTGCCCGTAATAATGAAGGCTCGCTGGCGGACGGAAGCAAGGCCATAGTCAAGGTACCTCCCTTCATTCACTTTGCGAGGAGCGATGCCAGCGAGCCAAAGGCGCTGCGTAATTACCTGCTACCTCTTCTTAGCTTTCTTTTTGGTAGCCTTCTTCTTGGCTTTCTTTTTGGTGGCCTTCTTCTTGGCCGTCTTCTTCTTCGTAGCCTTCTTCTTGGCCTTCTTCTTGGTTGCTTTCTTCTTCGTAGCCTTCTTTTTGGCCTTCTTCTTCAACCGTACCGGTACCCTCGCGCCCGCAAAGCCCGCTTCCTCCCCCTCCATCTTTACCTGGACACCAACCGCCGGCCAGCTCTCCGGATACTCTGTCGGGTCCAGCACCAGCCGGACGGTGCCCGTGCCCCGGTCATCGGTGCTGAGTACGACTACATCTTCCTCACGCCATTCACCGTTGACCTCGACATAAACGAAATACTCCGCCTGTGGCGCGGCCTTCGACAGATCGACCAGGACACTGAGTTGGTCCTCGGCAGTCGTGTTCACGATCGCCCAGCCGATAGGCTCACCGACACCGGCATCACCCGGTTCCTCTTCGCCAGATCTTCTTCGCAGTACCAGCTTGATTGCGCCTGATCGTCCCTCGGCCCCCTCAACCGGAAGATTGCGGAGCACAAAGGCAAGGATGCCGAGGCCGCCGGCTTTCAGTAGGTCGCGTCTTTTCATGATCGTCTCCTTTCAGCTTGCTTGCCCTTTTCACCCTTGTATACGCAAACGTCTCAGTCCGATTGCGCCGCCGCGAAAGGAAACTCAAAAGATCTCGCTGCAATTCGTTCGCCGGAGCCGACTCGCCCGGTTACGAGCCGGACTTTTGACGTTCGGAACAGCCGGGGCGGGCAATTCCGCCTGGCATTTCACGGCCCTTTCCCGCAAAAAAGTCCGCGCTCATCAAAGCCGCCCCGGCAAATTGGCTTTGTTTGGCTTTGTTT
>CP070675.1:428373-443726 GCA_020352215.1 Phycisphaerales bacterium | reverse complement strand
ATCCCCCAGTCCATCGATGTCAAACGCCCCCTTGGAAGCAAAATGCTTGATCCGCTCCTTGATCTGTGCCGAACAACGGGAGTTAATGCACCGGGTGGCCGCTTCGCCTTCCAGACGGACGACCGAACTCCCGCACACCGGACAGTTGGACGGCATCTTGAATTGCATTTCCGTTCCCACCCGCCCGGACACGACTACCTGGATTTCGACGGGAAAGCCGGCTACGAGGTTGTCGACATGACTGAGGATGCACATGAGTATCGGCATCTCGGAGTTCACTTAGGCTATCATCCAGTCTCGACTGCTTGGCGCGATGCCGATTTTCGTATCTCCTTCGCCAAGAACAAGACTCACGCATACGCGTACTACACTCTGACGCTCAAGAACATCTACGGCGCACTGCCGTTAGCCAATAAGTTCAAAGAGTATCACTGCGCGCGCGATATCTATCATACTGCAATTGAGTATTTGGAAGCTTTCCCGGTGCATTTCGGATTGGTGGATGCCTATGTGAGTGCTGACGGACCTTTCGGCATTTTTGCCGACACCTGCCCCAACCTGACGTATACCATTATTGGTGGAGAGGACCTAGTGGCTGTGGACTGGGTCGCGGCAACCAAAATGGGGATCGACCCTATGATTAGCCAATACATGCGCTTGGCGGTACGGGCCTTTGGGAAGCCTCAGATTGAACTGCGCGGCGACGGCAGCATGTACCGGCCGTGGTTAAACGTGCCCGTAGGTTTGACACTTCTAACCCACAAGGGCCTGGACGCAAACTACCGGTTCGGCAACCTGATCTATAACTGTTGTGCTCAGATGGATGAGGGCCAGTTTGAACTCAAGAGCAATGCTATACACGTCAAGTTGCTGAGAAAGCTCACGGTGCCATTACGCCGTACGTTCTTTAAGCGCACTAATGAGAAACCCACCTGGTACAACCGACTGGCAAGTTGGACGCTGAACAAGCTCGGGCAGTGAGAGCATTCTCGTCGTCACAATTGCTCGACGGAGCGCACAGGTACGTAGTGAGACAAATCAAGGACCAATCGGTCACATTCCCTTTGTTTGACATCGGCGGACGAACTCCGAGGTGTGTGTTAGTTTGACACCGTCGGGCAGTTCGAGTAGAATCTGTACTGTCGCTCAGCGACTTTGATGGCTCCGGTTGGAGCACATTCATTGAGATGAGAATATGACTGATCATTGTGGAGGTAAGAACAATGCAATTATTGAAAAGAAAAGATGTCCCCTCATGTCCGAAGACGAGCTGGCATCATGGTGACAACAGAAGGTATCGCTGGCTTAGATGGACGCTTCCCATCGCGGGGCTGTTTTCTCTTTTGTGGTTTTTGATTAGGGTGATACCCAAGCCTTCACGCGCAACGTACCCTTGCCAGCGTGCGGCGTTCCCGCTGGCGTCGGGCTTCGTGGTCTGGCTCCTTGGTTTGGTCGCGTCAACCGTCGCGTTCAGAAAGGCCAAGCTCAACTTCGCGCGCAGGCGCCTGGTAGTGGGTCTGCTGGGGGCCGGAACGGGCGTAGCGGCTATATGGCTGGCCATTAGCGCCGCCGGTGAGAGACTCGTCTCGGCCCAGCCCCAGCCGGCAAACAGCCCGATCGGGGTGGCAAAGGGAATCCATCCGGGCAGAGTCGTCTGGGTGCACGATCCCAAGGCAACCAACTGGGGCGGCCCCGGAGACGGGCATTGGTGGCAGAGCAACCGCACGAATCAGGCAGCCGTCGACGCAATGGTGTCACGTGCGATCCGTCACCTCACGGCAGAGCCAAGTGACGCCGCCGCATGGGACGCGATCTTCCGGTATCACAACGAGACTCGCGGCAAAGGAAGTGTCGGCTACAACCAAGGAGAAAAAATCGCTATCAAGGTCAACTTCGTCGGGCTTCTATGGCGGCACGGGAAGGTCAACGCCGATACTTACGAGTTGGAGGGATGGCGCGATTACATGAACACCTCGCCCCAGATGATTACGGCTCTCATACGCCAGCTCGTGGAAGTCGTCGGTGTCGAACAGTCGGATATCACGCTGACCGACACGATCGCGAATCTCGCCAACGACTACTACAGGATTCTGCACAGCTCATTCCCGAATGTCCGGTACGTGGACTACTCGGGCAAGTTCGGCCGAATCAAGACAAGGCAATCGTCGGTGCCCGTGTACTGGAGCTGCAATCCGAAGGTTGACAAGCAGGATTACGTGCCGGCATGTTACGCTGAGGCCGAGTACCTGATCAACCTGGCGAACCTCAAGGCGCACACGGCAGCGGGCGTGACACTCTGCGCCAAGAACCACTACGGTTCACTGACAAGATGGCCCTGCAAAAAAGGCTACTACGACTTGCACCCCAGCGCCTTCGACAAGGGCAATGGAAAATACAGAAATCTCGTGGACTTCATGGGACACAGCCACATCGGAGGCAAAACCGCCCTCTTCCTTATAGACGGGCTCTACTCGGGCAAACATCCCAGTGACAGCTCACCACGCAAATGGAGGTCGGCCCCCTTCAACGGCGATTGGACTTCGAGCCTCCTCGCGTCACAGGACCCGGTGGCGATAGATTCTGTGGGTCTGGACTTCCTGCAGGCCGAGTGGGACGACTATCCGCATCGACCTGGCGCCGGCGACTACCTGCGAGAAGCAGCCCTGGCGGATAACCCGCCCTCGGGGACGTTCTACGACCCCGACCACAAGGGTAATGTCAAGCGGCTCACGAGCCTCGGCGTCCACGAACACTGGAACAACGCGAAGGAAAAGAAGTATTCCCGCAATCTCGGAAGCGGCAAGGGTATAGAGCTGGTCCAAGTGACATCTGCCAGCGGAAACAAAGCGAGCATAATCGCTCCGGGAGCCAAGGTCGTCAAGCTCGCCGACGGCTTTGAGTTCACCGAGGGCCCCGCCGTCGATGCCGAAGGAAATGTCTTCTTCACCGACCAGCCGAACAATCGCATCCACAAGTGGTCCGTGGACGGCAACCTCTCGGTCTTTCACGACAAACCGGGCAGGTCGAACGGATTGTACTTCGACAGAGACGGGAATCTGCTTGCCTGCGCAGACCTCAATAATGAGCTGTGGCTGATAGACATGCAGGGCAATGTCACTGTCCTCGTCAAGGAATACAAGGGCAAAAAACTCAACGGGCCCAACGACCTCTGGGTAGACCTTAAGGGTGGCATCTACTTTACCGACCCGCTCTACAAAAGACCTTACTGGACCCGCGATCCGGCGATGCAGCAGGACGGCCAGCACGTCTATTACCTCTCGCCCGGCCGGCAAGAGTTGATCCGCGTGGCAGACGACCTGGTCCAGCCAAACGGCATAATAGGGACTCCGGACGGGAGACTGCTCTACGTGGCCGACATCGGAGCGAGAAAGACTTACGTGTACAGGACAAATGCCGACGGTACCCTCTCCGATAAGAAGCTCTTCCGCTCGATGGGCTCCGACGGGATGACCATCGACAACGAGGGCAACATTTACCTGACGGGAAGAGGTGTCACCGTCTTCAACCCGGCGGGTGAGAAGATCGAGCAAATCCCGATCGACGCCGGCTGGACCGCCAACGTCTGCTTCGGCGGCCAAGATAGACACACCCTGTTCATCACGGCACAGAAATCCCTCTTCGCATTGCAGATGCGGGTCAAAGGCGTCCAATGACAAACGAAGCCGCCCCTAAGTGGGGCCGCTTTGGATCACCTTGACACCTCACCCACCGATCGATAGACTGCGGCAGGAAACTGTTGCCCCGAGTCGAACTGTGCGTGCGGGCAAGCGATGGTCAAAGGGAAGTCACGAATGAGCGACGTCGACGAAACAAACAACCAGAAGCCGGGTGAGGGCGAGACCGTTCCGCTCACAAGTTTCGGTGAGAGCGAGGCGGGGCCTCGCCGGCAGATTGGTCCCTACAAGTTGCTTAGCACCCTCGGCGAAGGCGGCTCCGCCGTGGTCCATCTCGCCGAGCAGGATCATCCCGTCAAGCGCCGCGTGGCGGTCAAGGTCGTAAAGCCCGGCATGGACACCAAGCAGGTGATTGCACGCTTTGAGGCCGAGCGCCAGGCCTTAGCCCTGCTGGATCATCCCAATATTGCGCGTGTCTTCGATGCGGGAACAACCGAGACCGGGCACCCGTACTTTGTCATGGAATACGTAAAGGGCGCACATATCACGGATCATTGTGACCGACACAAACAAACCGTCGAGGAGCGGCTTGGCCTCTTCCTGCAAATCTGTGAGGCTGTCCAGCACGCCCACCAGAAAGGCATCATTCACCGTGATCTCAAGCCCTCAAATATCCTCGTGTACATGGAGGGCAATAAGCCAATCCCTAAGGTCATCGACTTCGGCGTGGCCAAGGCAATCAGCCAACCGCTGACGGAGCGCACATTGTACACCGAACAGGGGCAGTTGGTCGGCACCCCTGAATACATGAGTCCTGAGCAGGCGGAGATGACCAGCCAGGACATCGACACCCGCTCGGACATCTATTCGCTGGGTGTCTTGCTATACGAGCTCATGACTGGTGTTCTGCCGTTCGATCCGGAAATCCTCCGGCAAGCAGGGATCGATCAGCTCAGACAAGTGATCTGCGAGCAGGAACCTAAGACCCCGAGCATCCGTCTGACAAGACTTGGCCACGAGAAGTCCGCTCAGCTGGCCTCTTCCCGCCGGGTCGACCCCGCTGTTCTCCATCGCAAGCTTCAAGGCGACTTAGACTGGGTTACGCTCAAGGCGATGGAAAAGGACCGGACGCGTCGCTATGACTCAGCGGGAGAATTGGCTGCCGACATCCGCCGCCACCTGAACAATGAGCCGGTCGCGGCCGGACCGCCCAGCACGGTCTACCGCATGCGCAAGTACATCCGCCGGCACCAGGCCCTGGCTACCGGTCTTGCGGCCGTCTTTATTGTGCTCTTCGCCGGCATTGCGGGGATCGTGGTTTTCGCCGTGAAGGCAGACCAACAGGCCCGCACGGCCCAGGCGGTGACCAACTTCCTCGGTCAGGATCTTCTGGGATCCGTGGCTCTGCAGCAGGCGATGAATAGGCAGGTGACAATGCGATCAGTGCTCGATTCGGCGGCTGCCCGACTTGAAGGCAGGTTCACCAACGAACCTTTGGTCGAGGCCTCCATACGTCAGCATCTGGGCCGGACCTACATCGAGCTGGGCAATTATGGACAAGGCGAACCTCACCTGCGGCGGGCGTATGACCTGCGCCAGAGGCAGCTTGGCGACAAGGACCTGCTGACACTTACCTCGCTGAGCCAGCTTGGACGGCTGTACATGCTGCAGGGCCGTTACAGAGAGGCTGAACCCCTGCTTGTTCAGGCCCTGGAGTCCAGACGTCGCGTTCTGGGGCCCGACCATGCCGACACCCTGGAGACCCGCGTCTGGCTTGGCCTGGTCTATACGGAGCTGGCTACACCCAGCTACCAGAAGAAGGCGGAAGAACTGCTCACTGCCGCATTGGAGTCGAGCAGCCGACTTCTCGGCAAGGAGAATCCGATCACCCTGGAAGCCATGTATGGGCTGGCCCTCTTGCACGGCGCTTTCCAGGGAAGATGGTCCGATGTGAGCGCACCGGTATGCTTCGAAGGCTGGGAGATCGCCAGAAAGGTGCTGGGGGAAGGGCATCGGCTGACCTTCCAGTTCATGCTCCTGGGGGCGTCTTTCGAGGCGATGAACGGCCAGTTCGAGGAGGCGGAGCGCCACGCACGAAATGTGCTCGAGACAGGTGAGCGGATCTTTGGCGAGGAGCATCCGTACACGATCATTGCGATGGGTGTCCTTGGACTCGTGTACGAGGCGCGGCACCAACCCGAGCTGGCTGAGCCGCAGCTGATAGAATCGCTGCGACTTGGGCGCAAGGTCCTGGGCAAGGAGAATGTGTGGGTTCTCTCCTTCACGACATGCCTTGGCCGCGTCTACAGGCTGCAGGGCAAGTACGCGGAAGCTGAAGCGCAGCTTAAAGATGTGCTTGCGAATGGACGCCGTTTACTTACAGACAGCCACCTGATCGTGACGAGCGCCGGTGTCAGTATGGTCACCTTGTATGCCATGCAAGAGCAGGCCGATAAGCTCCACGCCTGGTATTTCACAGAACAGGAGAGACTGGCCCAGGCACCCGGCGGTGACCGTTATCCTATGGCAAGAATCTTGAACAATATAGCCTGGTGCCAAGCGACCTATCCTTCGGCCGCGATACTTGACGGCGCCGGCGCGGTAGAGAACGCCAGGAAGGCCTGCGAGCTGAGCGGCTGGAACGACGCCGTCAGCATAGACACGCTGGCAGCGGCCTATGCGGAGAAGGGAGATTTCGCCGCGGCTGTTAGGGAAGAAGAGAAGGCGATCGAGATACGTACTGCCGAAAAGGGGCCGGGTGGCATAGCCGATACCGCCGAATTCCTTCGGTATCAACTGAGATTGCTGGAGTCGGGTCGCGCTATCCGGCAATGCGTCTTGACGGAAGATGCCAGACAGAAGATTGCAGAGGGGAAGTACGAGGCGGCGGAACAGGAGCTGACAGCGGCGCTGACGGCGGCAAAACGCTATCTGGGTGAGACACACCCGGAGGCCCGCGGCTGTATCCTGGCCTTCATCGAGCTGTACGACGCCTGGGGAAAACCCGAGGAAGCCGAGAAATGGCAGGCTGAGCTGCCTCGTGAGGACAGCGAGGAAGAGAACTGATCGGCAGCGAGACTCACGAAAGGATCAGAGATGAGCAACCGACAGGCGGCTTTGACAGTCTTGTTGATGGCCTGGGCCCCGTGCACTTTCGCGCAAGCACCGATTGAGGTATCCATAATTGAGGTCGGGAAGATATGGGACCAGGCGCCTCACAATGCATTTACCGATCTTCTGCGCTGGCAAGATCAATTCTACTGTGCCCTCCGAGAGGGCCGCGGCCACGTCTCCGCCGATGGGCGTATACGAGTTATCTCGTCGCAAGACGGTGACTGCTGGCAATCCGCGACACTGGTCGAGCTCAACGGTTATGATCTGCGTGACGCCCATCTGTCGGTCACCCCGGACAGGCAACTTATGCTGATCGGCGGAACGGCGCCCCGCAAGAAAGACAATCAGAGCGCACCAACCGGCACATTCGCGTCGTTCTCGCATGACGGTACTGGCTGGACGAAGCCGAAGATCATCGTCGAACCCGGCAGGTGGCTCTGGTGCGTGACCTGGTACCAAGGCAAGGCGTACGGCGTCACTTACGGCGGAAGAGACACGCCGCCATACATCCAACTGCTCAGAAGCACCGATGGTGTCAACTTTCGCACACACGTCTCAAAGCTCTTCGGAAAGGGCTGGCCAACCGAAGTGACATTGCGCTTTGCGGGCAACGGCACGTGCTACGCCCTCGTTCGCAGAGACAGACACGGTGATGAACCGAATAGTGCCGTACTCGGAGTAAGCAGCGGCGACTACCGTCAATGGAACTGGCACGACCTCGGCCCCGAATTCAACAGTTTCGGTGGACCGAATTTCATTCAACTGCCCAGCGGCCATTGGATCGGCGCCGGCAGGATGCACCAGGGTGGTGCGCACACTGCAGTGACACTGCTCGATATGAAGAACCACAAAATGACAAAGTTGCTGAAGCTGCCCAGCGGCGGTGACACCAGCTATCCGGGACTGCTCTGGTATAACAACACCCTGTACGTTAGCTACTATTCGAGCCATGAGGGAAAGACCAGCATTTATCTGGCAAAGCTCAATGTCACTGCAAAATGTCCCCGGTGCAGTTCGGCCATGAAGACCGTCCCGGTGCTCGTGGGACTGCCTACAACCGAGATGACGGCGAAGCTCAAACGGGGCAAGGCCCTGCTCGCAGGCTGTGTGGGCGACCCACACAATCCCGAATACGCCTGCATCTGCCCGAGCTGTAGGAAGTTCAAGACGGTGCGCATGACATACTGGCGGGATTTACCAGCCGAATTTGGGATAATAGGTCTCAGACAGGAAAGGAGTCAGAAATGAAGAGAAGATGTTGTTGTTTAGTGGTAATGGCACTCGCCGTGATCGGGGCAGGATGTGCCACCGAGAACACGAGCGTCGTCGCCCCCGATGCGCAGGTGCAGAAGCTCACCGGCGGGTTCCAATTCACGGAAGGCCCCGCCGCCGACGCCAAAGGCAATGTCTACTTCACGGACATCCCCAACAACCGGATTCACAAGTGGTCGCTGGACGGACAGCTCTCGACGTTCCGAGAAAGCTCAGGCGGCTCTAACGGTCTCTACTTCGACAAGGATGGCAACCTGCTCGCCTGTGAGGGCGGCGGACGTCGCTTGGTGTCAATTGACGCACAGGGCAAGGTGACGTCTCTGGCTGACAAGTATCAAGGCAAGCGTTTCAACAGCCTGAACGATCTCTGGATCGATCGCAAAGGCGGCATCTATTTCACCGATCCTCGCTACGGGCAAAGAGACGGCATGGAGCAGGACGGAGAACACGTCTATTACCTCAGTCCCGATCGCAAGAACGTCACCCGCGTGGTTGACGATATGGTCAGGCCGAACGGAGTAATCGGTACGCGTGACGGCAAACTCCTCTACATTGCCGACCACGGCGGAAACAAGACCTTCGTTTACAAGATCAACAAAGACGGAACACTTTCGGACAAGAAGCTGTTCGCCCCTGAAGGCTCCGACGGCATGACAATAGACAATCGGGGCAACATCTACCTGACGACAAGTGCAGTGGCCGTCTATAACAAAAAGGGCGAGAAGATCGAGACCATCGAAGTCCCGGAAGGACCGGCCAACGTCTGCTTTGGCGGCAAAGACAAGAAGACATTATTCATCACCGCCCGCACGTCACTATATTCGGTGCGAATGCGAGTCAAAGGACTCTAAAGCCGCGCCACCGCAGACGTGATTGACACCATGGGAGCCCACGACTATACTATCGTCGGATATCGAGGGCGCACACTACGCGTGCGCTGCAAGTGAAAACAGATTCAAGCGGAGCCATCCGATGAGCGACGGCTACCAAAGGGACGACAAGCAACCGGACAAGAGCGAGGTCCCTCCGACCGCGAGCTTCGACGGCTCCCGATACACATCGGGACTGGGGCCCGGCAGCCGGATAGGCCAGTTCCGTATTGAGCAAGAGCTTGGCCGCGGCGGCGCAGGGATCGTCTATCTGGCGCAGGATACCAAGCTCGACCGCCGGGTAGCCATCAAGAGTATGCCAGCGGAACTGGCGAAGAGTCCCGTGGCGCAGTCACGTTTTCGACGCGAGGCCAAGCTATTGGCGTCACTGAATCATCCCAACATTGCCACGATCCACGACGTAGTTGAACAGGACGAAGACACCAGCTTTCTCGTTCTCGAGTACGTGGCCGGCGAGACCCTGGCTGAGCGAATCGATCGCGGAACTCTGGAGCCACAGGAGGCCTTGGTTGTTGGCGAACAGATCGTCCAAGCCATTGCTGCTGCCCATGAGCACGGTGTGATCCACCGCGATCTCAAACCGAGCAATATCAGGATCACGTCGGAGGGCAATGTCAAAGTGCTGGACTTCGGAATCGCCAAGGCTGTAGACCCTGAAGAACTGCAAGGCCAAACCAGTCTCACCCAGACTGGCAGGCTCATCGGCACGCCTGCGTATATGAGCCCTGAGCAGCTCCGCGGGGACAGGGTGGACAAGCGTAGCGACATCTGGTCGTTTGGCTGCATTCTGTATGAGATGCTCATAGGGAAATCCGCCTGTGCGGGCGAGGCCCCATGCGAGACACTTGCCTCGATGTTGAAAAGCGAGCCACGATTGGACATACAGGGTTTGCGTGCCGCACCACACCTGGGACAGATCATCGGCAAATGTCTAAAGACAGATCCCGGGCAACGATACCAATCGGCAGACGACCTGCACGAAGACTTGCGGAGATGTCGCGATGCTCTCAAAGTCGCGGCTCCCAAGGCGGTGGACATAAAGGCATTGTACGTTCGGCTACGACAGCCGTGGGTCGCCGCCTGCGTTGTGCTTGTGACCCTGCTGCTGCTTCTTGCGGCCGCGTGGCTTGTCGATCATAGGGCCAGGGTCCGGTGGGCCAGATCTGTAGCAATCCCCCAGATCACAGACCTGATCAGACAAGACAAGTATGCCCAAGCCTTTTCGCTGGCCCAGCAGGTCGAGAGGCGAGTTCACGACGATCCAATGCTGGCAAGACTATGGCGCGAGATGTCCCGCGAGTATTCCATAAGCACAACGCCTAGCGGCGCAGCGGTGTTCTACAAGGAGTACTCAGACATGCAGGGCGAGTGGGAATACCTGGGCCGCACTCCTCTCACGCACGTCAGGCTTCCTTTCGGAGCCTACCGCTGGAAGATAACAAAGGTAGAATTCGTGCCGGTTGAATCTATTGTGGACGGTTATCGAGGCGAGCGCATTACGATTGAAATTGCCCTACACGAGGAGGCAAGCCTTCCACCGGAGATGGTGCCGATAGAGTCGAAAACCTTCACAGTCGCCTCTGCAGAGAGTGACGGTTACGAGGACGTCAAGACGCCACCGTACGCAATTAACAAATATGAAGTCACGAATGAGCAATTCAAGAGGTTCGTTGACGCGGGCGGCTACGCGGACCGCAAATACTGGAAGCATAGGTTCGTAGATCACGGCCGGGAACTGACATGGGAAGAGGCGATGGACCGCTTCCGTGACAAGACACACCGTCCGGGCCCCTCAACATGGGAAGGAGGGGCCTTCCCCAAAGGCCAGGAGAGATACCCCGTTTCAGGAGTCAGCTGGTATGAGGCCGCGGCCTTCGCCGAATTCACCGGTAAGAGCCTGCCCACCGTCCATCACTGGCGTGCGGCTGCCTGCCTCGAAGAGGGCCAGGTCATCGTGGACTACAGCAACTTCGGACTCGACGGGACATGCCAAGTTGGGACCCACAAGGGCATCGGCTCCACCGGTGTGTACGACATGGCCGGTAACGTCAAGGAATGGTGCTGGAATGCTGTGGACGACCTGGGGACCCGCCGGTACATCCTCGGAGGTAGCTGGGGCGAACCAACCTATATGTTTACCGACGCCGACACGAAGTCCCCGCTGGAACGCAAGGAGACGTTTGGATTTCGCTGTGCGTTCTATTACCGAGGTGGACAGTCCATCCCAAGCAAGTTCTTTGACGCCATTCAGGGGCGTCCTGTCCGCGACTACGGCCAGATCCTGCCTGTATCAGAAGAACTCTTCACGTCGTGGCTAAATGACCTTTATAGATTCGATCGAGACCAGGTGAATGCTGCCCGTGAGTCCGTTGACGAAAGCTCCCCGTACTGGAGAAGAGAAAAGATCAGGTTTGACACGGTCTACGAGCAAGGCCAGGTCATCGCATATCTCTTTCTCCCAAAAGGAGTTGGTCCCCCCTATCAGCCCGTCGTCTATTTCCCCGGAGTCGGTGCTCAGTGGAGAAGATCAAGCGACAAGCTTGCTGATTTCATGATGGTGGATTTCATCATCAAGAGTGGCCGGGCAGTACTCTACCCAGTCTACAAAGGGACCTATGAACGGCAGTTCAGTATTCCGCGGTGGGATGACCTAACTGGCAGACGAGACTATGGCGTTGATCTGTCCAAGGATTTGCGCAGGTCCATTGACTATCTGCAGACACGCCGCGACATCGATATCGGCACACTGACGTATTGCGGCTTTAGCTGGGGGGCGGCGCTTGGCCCGATAATCGTGGCGGTGGAAGACCGTATCAAGTTCGCTTTGTTCGTGGACGGAGGCTTCTGGTCTGACAGGCAGGTTCTGCCGTCTGCAGATCCTGTCCACTTTGCTCCACGAGTGAGGGTGCCTGTTCTTATGGTCAACGGTAGAGAGGATTTCACGTTCCCCTACGAAACCTCCCAGCAACCGATGTACCGGCTGCTGGGCAGCGCCGACAAAGAACACAGTCTCCATCCGGGCGGGCACGGTTTATTCGGTCTGTTCGGCGCACGCATAAAAGACGGTGTCCTTCAATGGCTGGACGAACACCTCGGCCCGGTCGAGTAGCATTGACACGGCCCGCTGTCAAGAGTATGCTGCGTTCGTGGGCAGTTCTGACGGGGACGTTGTATGAGCGACACCGAAGAGAAGAATGGCAGAGAGCCAACCACAAAGACGCCGGATCCTACCGCCTCATCCGAGGGCTGGCTGCTGCGCCCGGGGAACCGGATAGACCGATCTCATGTCTGGCAGGAGCGTGGCCACCGAAAGTTGCGAGCCGTGAACGCCATGCCAGCATCTCTATGACTGACATCACATTGATACTGAATGCAATTGAGCAGGGCAACACCGGAGCGGCAGACCAACTCCTGCCCGTTGTCTACGAGGAGTTGCGACTGCTCGCAGCGCAGAGGCTGTCGCGGGAATCACCCGGCCAGACGCTCCAGGCGACCGCACTGGTGCACGAGGCGTACATCCGCCTGGTAGAGGCGGAGAATCAGAACTGGAACAATCGCCGGCATTTCTTCGCTGCCGCAGCCGAGGCAATGCGCCGAATTCTCATTGACAGCGCGCGTCGTAAGAAGAGTCTCAAACGCGGCGGCAACCACCGACGCGTCGACTTGGATGAGTCCATTCTCGCAGGCACCAGCGTCCGATCGGACGAACTGCTCGCCCTGAACGAGGCACTACAAAAGCTCGAGAAGAAAGACAAGGTCAAGGCCGACCTCGTCAAGCTCCGGTACTTTGCCGGCCTGACTTCTCAGCAAGCAGCACAAGTGCTCGGAATCTCACACTCCACGGCCGATGAGTATTGGGCCTACGCCCGCGCGTGCCTCCGGGTCGAGATCAGCAAGGGCGACGAAACGCCGCAATCCTAACCGCCCTTCCCGCAGAATGACGCCTGTGTCCCACATGCGCGGCCGCGTTTTAGAGATCCAGCCGGTTTTTTCAGGATTCTCATTTTTCTCCGGGTATTTCCCTTGCGAATTACGCATTGTAGAGTAGAGGCAATAGAAACCGGCAACAGACGAGGACAGGAGACGACCGATGCCCGACGAACACAAGAATGAGGAAACAATCTTCAAGGCCGCCGTCAAGCTCAAATCCCCTGCCGAGCGGGCCGCCTATATCAAGACCGCATGCGGCGACAACGCCGACTTGCTGGCCCGCATCGAGGCCCTGCTCAAAGCCCACGAGCAGGACGGCAGCTTCCTGGAGTCGCCACTTCTGGCACCCAACATCACTTTCGGCGAATCTCCCGTGACCGAAGGACCGGGCACGGTCATCGGCCGGTATAGGCTGCTGGAGAAGATCGGCGAAGGGGGCATGGCGGTCGTGTACATGGCCGAGCAGCAAGAGCCTATTCGCCGCAAGGTCGCCCTCAAAATCATCAAGCTCGGTATGGATACCAAGCAGGTCATCGCCCGCTTCGAGGCCGAGCGCCAGGCCCTTGCGATGATGGAGCACGCCAGTATCGCCAAGGTGCTCGACGCCGGAGCGACCGACACGGGTCGGCCCTATTTCGTCATGGAATTGGTCAAGGGCGTGACCATCACTGAGTATTGTGACAAGAACAGACTTGACACAAAGGAACGACTGGACCTGTTCGTCTCCGTCTGCAACGCCGTCGAACATGCACACCAGAAGGGCATCATCCACCGCGACATCAAGCCTTCCAATGTGATGGTCACGCTCCACGATGGTGCCCCTGTGCCGAAGGTAATCGACTTCGGCATCTCCAAGGCAACGAGCCAAAGACTAACCGAGAAAACACTTTTCACCCGCTACGCCCAGATGGTCGGCACGCCCGAATACATGAGTCCGGAGCAGGCGGAGATGAGCGGCCTTGATGTAGACACGCGCACGGACGTGTACTCGCTCGGCGTGTTACTTTATGAGTTGCTGGCCGGCGCGCTGCCGTTCGATCCGGACCGGCTCCGATCCGCCGGCTTTGCCCAGATCCAGAGGACAATAGCAGAGGAGGAGCCGCCGCGCCCCAGCACGCGGCTCTCAGACCTTGGCGAGGAGGCTGAGGAAGTGGCAAAGCGCCACGGAACGCAGGCCGAGCTTCTCGTCAAGCGCTTGCGCAACGAGCTGGAATGGATCCCGCTCAAGGCCTTGCGCAAAGATCGGACACGCCGTTATCGCTCGCCGGCTGAATTAGCCGACGACGTGCGCAACTACTTGGATGGTGCTCCCCTCATCGCAGGGCCTGAATCGGCTGCGTACAGAATGAGAAAATTCGTTCGCCGCAAACGAGCTCTAGTCACTGCCGTGGCAGCAGTGGCCGTCGCCCTTCTCGCTGGAATTGCCGTCTCCACCTTATTTGCAATGGTAGCCCACCGTCAAGCCAGAGCCGCGCTGGCAATCAATGACTTCCTCTGTCATGATCTGCTTGCCTCAGCCGACCCGTGGTCCGGCAGAACGCAGGGCACCTCGGTCATATCTTTCTTGGACGCCGCGTCCGAGAGACTGAAAGGCAAGTTCCAGGGCGAACCGCTCATCGAGGCTTCAATCCGCTTTACCCTCGGCAGTACATACTGGCACCTGGGGCACTACGAAGACGCGGTTGACCATCTGAGGCGATGTCTCGAGATTCGCCGAAGTCAACTCGGCAATGAGAACGCCGACACCCTGCTCTGTATACGCGAGCTCGGCTGGGTGTACCGTCATCTGGGGAAATACGATGAGGCCGAGCAGTTGCTGGTCGAGGCTCTCGCGGGCATGCGGCGCACCTTGAGCGAGGAAGATGGAACTCTGCTGTATTGCATGGGCTGGCTGAGCTGGGTGTACCTACAGCAGGGTCGCTACGAAGAGGCCGAGCGTCTCCAGGCTGAGGGACTGGAGGTCATCCGTCGCAAATTGGGTGCCGAACATCAGTGGGTCCCGAGTTTCATGTACAGTATCGGATACATATACAGGTGTCAGCAGCGATTCGATGAAGCAGAGAAACTGATGACAGAAGCTTTGGATATCAGTCGGCGCACACGTGGCGACCTGGGCATCGAGACACTGAACATCATAGCCGTACTTGGTTCTCTATACTCTGACCAGGGGCGCTATCAGGATGCGGAACAGTTTCTCACAGAAGCCCTTGAAGGCAGACGCAAAGTCTACGGCGAAGAGCATCCGGATACATTTTTTTCGATGGATTCTCTCGGGTGGCTCTATCGAACACAAGGGAAATATGAACAAGCTGAGCAGCTTCTTGCGGAGGTTTACCAGAAGAGCCGAAAAGCACTTGGCCAGGAACACACGGGTACAATCAACAGCATGCTGCGCCTCGCAGTGGTCCACCAGGACCAGCAACAATACGAGCAAGCTGAACGACTCATCCGCCAAGCACTACGCGTATCCCGCCAGAAACGGGGCGAAGACGACGTTATGACAGCATGGAGT
>CP070675.1:412850-428273 GCA_020352215.1 Phycisphaerales bacterium | reverse complement strand
TTCCGACGGTTGAGCTTTTCTGTCATGTTCTACCTTTCTCTTGCACAGAGATCACCCACATTCTGTATGAGGACCATTGCACGCAGCTATGTAGTGCCTTGGGCCTCGACGCTGCGCTCCATCACACCGTACCGGTTACCGCATAGGTAGTGCAATGTGTGAAACTTCTCCGGAATCCACATTCCGTCGAAAGACTCTGCCTCAGCCAGCGCCCGGACCACTTCACAGACCAACAGATCGTGTGTCTCCATGCCGAATACGTCTTTTACTCGGCACTCCAAATGCCCGGCACATTCCTCAATAAGGGGCGGTGCAACAACCTTGGCCGGGACCGGCGTCAGTCCGCTTGCCTTGAACTTGTCCACATTCCTGCCCGTTACCTGCCCAACCCAGTGCACCTGCTCGAGCAGTTCCTCTCCGGGGACGTTGATTACAAGCTCGTTGTTCTGTCGTATAAGCTCATAAGAGTATCGGACATGGCTTATGGCCAACACTATCAGACAGGGATCTGCAGTATTTACAGGGGTCTGCCAGCTAAACGTCATCACGTTTGCTTTGTCCACGGTGCCGGACGTCACCATGACAACGCAGCCGGGCTCGACCAGCCATTTTGCCTTGCGGAGTTCAACTTCCTTCTTCATAGGTGTTTACCTTGCAGTGGCCCCAAAAAGAATAGCCCCCGGCGGCCGTGCGTTGGACGCGCTTGTCTGTCAGCGATCCGGATCCTCAGGTATGCTGCCCCCGGTTCCAGGCGAAGGCGGCAGGCCCTCCCAGTTGTCCGGGTCGTTGCCGTAATACTGAGGAAAGCGCCGATGGAGAGATAGGCCGAGACCGTCAGCCCAGGTCGGCCACGGATCTACGCCGGAGGCGAAATCGTCCGGATGCGAGCCGTCACTATACCTGACCCGATCAACACGGATGTAGTGACGGACCCCCTCTGCATCGACATCGCCCGGCAGACTGAGCTGTACCTTCTCACCTCCATTGTCCAGCTTGCCTGTGCCCCACTCGAATACTTGCGTACCGGCCGGAACGCTGAACTGCGACTTAAATAGTGACACATCCTTTGCCAGCAATATGTACTCACCAGGCGCCACGGTCACCGGCGGATCAGTTCCGAACAATAGCTCTATGCCGGGATTGTCCGGGTCATCCGTGAACTTCCAAGGCTCGCCCGTGATGTAGTCATACAGCGTTATGTCCATACCGGTGATATTCAGCAGCTCGACATATTCGGCATCCGCGGCGCCGGACGGATGGTACATTATCTCGGTGATTACGATAGGCCCGACCTTCGGGTAGGCGTTGGCTGAGCCGGGTGTGTTGAGACTCATCGCAACAAAGTTGTATGCACCCGTGCTCTTTTGATATCTGCCAAAAGCCACGCCCGTCTCCGAAGCCCCGAATTTCTCCTGCTCGCTGTAACCTGTCAACTTACCATCCTGGCCTGAGTGCAAATACAAGGTCTCACCGTTCTCGCTCAATGCAAACGGCACATGAGAACCGGCATCACTCCAATTGCCGAAGTGCAGGTGTTCGGTAAAGACTACATATCCACCCGGCTTGATGGTTCTGCCCTGGGCTATTTCGTACTTCTTCAGGTTGTCACCATCGTCGCTGAGGAACCAGCCGCCGATGTTGATGGTGTGGTCAGTCGTGTTGTGCAACTCTATCCAGTCCGAAGCTTCCGCATGGGAATGGGCAAGTATTTCGTTGATTACGACATCGCCAAGCTCAGGTACTTGGCCTGTGTCATCGGTCCCCGGCGAGCCACCCAAACTGGCGCTTGGACGCCAGGCGCTCTTATCAGACCACTGGTTCGGCTCGGTGTTGACAGGGTCCTTTATTGTCAGCGAGAAGCCCGTGCCGTCGGTGATATCGTACCAGCCGTCCCTGTATCTGAAATTACTTATGATCTGCCCCGCGGCATCTTGTAGTTCAATCGTTTCTCCGTCGTTCGCCAGACTCCCTGTGTACTCACCGACTATGTTGAAGCCGGGTCCGTACTTGCTCGCAAATGCAGCTTCGTCTTTGACAACCAGGATGTATTCGCCTGGTGCGATATCCGTGCTTTGGAAGGTGAAATCGATTCCGTTGGTGAACTTCACGAGATTCAGGTTTAGAGCCTCCGCTCCCGTGTTCTTCAGCTCTACGAACTCAGTGTTCGGATCATCGGGATTATTCGTATCCTGCGGGTGATACATGATCTCCGTTACCCGGAGGTTTTCAGCAACAGGTCCTACCGAAAAGAACGCTTCGGCCAACGCGCTCCAATCGCCGCGATCAAGCACGCGTGCCTTGGCATGGACGCTTTCGGTTAGAGCTATCGGCCCCGTGTATTCGATCCCGCCGGGCGGGGTATCGTCGCCGGAGCCGGCTTTACCCGCAACCAACTCCGCCGAAATCAGGAAATCGGAACTGGCTATGGAGGCGTTTAGCCCGTGTATGGCGAGGATGTTTTCACCGTACCGCAAATCATCAACGTGGGCGGAGACGTCGACATGTTCGAATACGATCGCTTCAGGGTCTGAATGGGTAGTATCCGCAGTGGAGTCGTAGCGCGGCGTGCCCGTGAGGTTGCGTCTCGCGACCTCGATGCCGTTGAGATAAGCGACAAAACCATCGTCATACTGTATTTGGAGCGTCATGAAGGTGAGATCGCTCTTGTTACTGCCGAAGGTGAATGGGATGCGAATGTAGCAACCAGTGCTCAGATTATACATGAGCTCACCGACGTCCGCCGTGATGTAGTTCTCGTAGCCCGAGCCTCTTTCATATCCGACACCGCCGGGATCGCCGGTGTGAATGGTCCACGCATCCGACTCCTCGAACGGCCCGCCCCCCTTCCAGGCATCATCGATCGGGCGGCGGCCGGGGACGAACACATGCTTGGTTGCTCCTCTGACAACAAGTGTTATGCTCGTACCTATCGGGACCCCAATCTGGCCCGGGTCGCTGCCGTCCAGCGTATAATAGACCCTTCCGGATCCGCGAGGATTGACGATCCCAAGTGCATCGCCCGAAGAGGCACTGCCACCGTGCTGGTAGGTCCCGTTAATGCTGAATGTCGGCCCCGCAAACGTGAACATATCTTCCCGGATACAGGCATCGAAGAATATGTCAGGTCGCTGCGGCACCCAGGTATTCAGCACATACATATCCATGTTGGGTATCACTCCCTGCATCACGTCACGAAGTTCGAGGAAGTGCCTGCGGATATTTTGCTCGGTCAACGCGCCGTCGTTATAGAAATGTCGATATAGGCGGTCTCCAAAGAGCTGCTTGAAATTCCTGCTGGCCTTCAGTGCCCTATAGAGCCACCCATTAGCATTGTTCTGACTATTCAGGCTGTTGAAATAAACGGTGTAGAGCCGATCTGTGAACATGCTGCCTTCGGCATCCCAGACGAAGAACCTCCATCTTCCCTCCTCCGATCTCTCGCTCGCGGCCGACCAGTTGTTCTGAGGCCAATCCCAATCGCCGGACCACAGTCGCAAGATCAGATAGTCGGCGAAATTTGTGATATCGAGTTTTTTGGAAAGCTCCCAATAGTAGGCGTCGTTGGCCAGATTATGGCCGCGCGCGTAGTTTATCATTTCGTTCCAGCTCGCCGAGTCGCCGTCACGAATCCCATTCATGGTCATCACGTCCCAGTCTTTGTCACTGTCATACCACTCCTGGCAAAATGCGTCTTTGATATGCTCGCAGGGGTTGAAATAGCCTTTGTATTCGCCGTTGATGAACAGGTTGGCCATCGTCCCACGACTCGATACGTGGCCCATATCCACTTGCAGGCGTCTTATCAGCTCGTCCTTGATAAAAGGGTTGACTCTGTCGTTGTGCCCGCCCCGGAGGACGACACTCTTGAACCGCTCGACCTCGAACGGAAATAGGGGGTACTCCAGCCAGCTCCTGCCGTACAGGCTGCGAAAGTAAAGCCTGAAGCTGAATTTGGCGTCGCCGTTCCAAACGCCGTCGGCACGGCGGTACCGCGGTCGCATCCAACCGCTGCCGTGGACGCGGAGGCCGCAGTCAACCTGAAGGCCCGAATTATCCTCAGGTTTGATAAGCTCGAACGACACGGGACGCTCGTAGCCCCGCTTGAGCACATTGTTGTAGCTGCCCGCCCCGCTCGAAACCCAGCCCGAACCACCGTAATACCCGCCAACGATAGCCATAACCCCGTCCGGCTCATAGAAAGTCTTTCGTTCATCACCGACAAGCGAGACCGCAGGCAGTGACTTGATGGCGGTACTGGCGTTGAACAGGTAGGTATGTGTGTCAATGTTTGAGGGCTTCCAGCCCGCTTTGATGGCCTTGGCTCTTATGCACGTTGTCCGGGTAACTGGAATGGGACCAGTATAGACCCTTCCCGTCGGGAACCGGCCCGAGGTGTCGTATGGCTCGGCACCATCCAGCGTGTAATATATTGTCGCACCTTCCGTTTCTGTGGTGATCGCCACGGAAAAAGGCGCTTCGTAGAAGCCTCTGTCATGACTGAACTTAGTGTCGGCGACGACTCCCAGGTAGCCACTGTCATTTACCGTACCTGGCGTAGGCTTGGCAAAAAAGCGGAGAGTGTGACCGGCATCGGGATAGCGACCGTAGGAGACATCAGAAGTCTGGTCCGAGAAGCCGATTCTGTCAATCAGAGTGCTGCCGTCGGCATCGAAGAGGGCCAACTCGTCGCCACCGGCGTCAATTCTGAAGCTCGCATGCAGACCTGCATCGGTGGTATCTTCATCGGCCCATATCAGCAAGTAGCCACGTCCGGGTACAGTAGTCGCGTATCCCTTACCGTATGGGACTCGCCATTTCTTAGGGTACTCCAGATCATCCGTTAGGTACATGCCCCCAATGTCGATAGGCTTATCGTCCATATTGTAGATTTCAATCCAGTCGTCGTACTCACCCTGCGGATCCTGGACGAAACTGTTGTTGGCGGCCATGAACTCGTTGACCACCAAAGGAATGCCCGTGTCGTGCCAGCTGCTGGCCAGCAAGGCGAAGTCATCCATGCCGACCTCTGTATCACTGTTCAGGTCGGCCGGTATTTCCGCAGGGGCCAGCCACTGCTCGGCAAGAACCTGCAAATCCTCCGAATTGACCTGGCAATCAAGATTCAGATCGCCCACCGGACAGCCAGCCTGAGAACAAGCAGCCAGAAGCGAGGTCAAGATTAGAACAAACAATGGAATTTTCGTAGTTTCGAGCATCTGCTACCTACTGGCGTATCAGTCCACATCGCCTGATGGAACCGGCGCCGCAGACTCTCATATCGTTGTCCTTACGCAGATGGGTACGTGCAAACTCTATCGGCCCCAAAAGCAGCGTATCTACCTGGTGAATCTTAGCCATTTTACCATGCTGCGGGCGACAAAGTCAATGGCTTTTTGACGAGATAGTGTGGGTGCCCGTCGGGAAAATGCCCTGATTGTTGCACGAACAGCCGGTGACTGTCGAAAAACTGTGCCGGCAATAGGCCGTATCGGAGTATGTCGCGCAACGCTTAGTCCTGTTCACCCGAGGGCAACGCGTCCGGCTCCTTGCCGCCTATCAGGTGCGGTAGTCCTTCTTCGATGTCCATCTGCTCGGTCAAATCCTGCGCGACTTCGGTCAGGAAACGACTTGGCTTCATCATGATCAAACGCCGGGAGCGGTTACGGTAAAGCTGCGGCACGACCAAATAGACTTCGTCTTTGGCCCTTGTAACCGCAACGTGGAAGACGCGTCTTTCTTCCTCTAACTCTTGCTGAGTATTTATGGCCAGGTCGGTAGGAAATCGGCCATCAGCAAGCCAGGGAATGAACACGACGGCCCATTCCAATCCTTTGGCCTGATGAACCGTACTGAGGGTGACAAATTCCTGCTCCGTTGGCCCGGTTACTACAGTCTCGCCCGAGAATTCGCCCGCCAGGGTGACGTCGGCCAAAAAAGCTTCAAGCGTATTATACTGAGCGGCGAAGTTGGCCAAAGCTCTAATATCCTCTCTTCGTAGCCCGGCTCCGTCATAATGTGAGACAAGATAGTCATCGTAGAAATGCTCCAACACCATATCAATAATCTCAGCCGGACCGATCAACTTTGCCAGCTTCTCAATTAGACCCGCAAAATCCACATAGATCGTCCTTGCGCCCGTCGGAAGCAACCCGGCAGTGTCGGATTCACAAGCCGAGTTCAACGGGTTATCCACCCGGCTGATATGCAGCCATATTTTACGTGACAGCGCACTGCCTACACGGGGGAGCATCTTGAGCAGCCTCAGCCAGGCCAGCTCATCATGTGGGTTCTGCAATATGCGCATAAAACAGAGCACGTCTTTCATATGAGCCTGCTCGAAGAAACGCAGCCCACCGCGAACATGGAACGGTATGTTACGACGCTGGAACTCCAACTGAAGCTCGAGCGAGTGCCAGTGACTCCGGTACAGCACTGCCAGATCGTTCAAGCTCCGCCCCTCATCAAGAAGATGCAGTACGTACTCTGCGATGAAACAGGCCTGCACGAAGTGGTCTTGGGTGGGGACTACCGCCGGCCTAAGTCCCGATGGTCTGATCGCCCGTAGCCTCTTGGGGAGTCTTCGGCTGTTCGATGCGACGCTGGCGTTAGCAAGAGCAAGTATTTCAGGGATCGAACGATAGTTTGTTTCAAGGCGACATTCTATGGTCTCAGGGTACCGGTCCTTGAAGGTGATGATGTTTTCAAAGCTCGCCCCGCGAAAGCTGTATATGGATTGAGAGTCGTCACCCACTACCGTGAGGTTGCGGTGCCTGGCGGCGAGAAGATCGACTATCTTCCCCTGCAGAGCATTCGTATCCTGGTACTCGTCGACCAAGATGTGCAGAAACTGACCGGCAAGCATTTCCTGAATGTTCTTGTGCTCTGTGAGAAGCCGCAGCCAGGCACTGAGCAAATCGTCAAAGTCCAAGAGCTGCCGTTGGAGCTTCTTGGCTGAATACAGGGTGAGGACTCTCTCAATGTCCTCTAATTCCCGTACAAACATTGGACAGCGCTTGGCGAGCACGTCCTCGAGTGGCTCGAGTGTGTTCTGAAGAAAGCTGGACACGGCGGCCAACACGGACTTTTGGGGAAATCGCCTCTTGCGAACATCCACCCCCGCTTCCTCAACACAAGAAGCCATTAGGTCCTTCGAATCTTCTCGGTCCAGTATCGTAAAATCCGGGGAGATACCCAGGACCCCGCCATGCTCTCGGAGGATTCGGTTTGCTATGTGGTGGAAGGTACCGCCCCAGATATCCCGTGTTTTCTGCCTGACCAGCAACTCAACCCGGCTGAGCATTTCACGGGCCGCCCGGTTCGTAAAGGTGGCAAGCATGATCCGCGACGGATCCACCCCTTGATGGACCAGCCAAGCCAGCCGATACGTCAGGGCCCGTGTCTTGCCGCTCCCTGCCCCAGCCACGACGAGTACCGGACCGCCAGGAGCGGTGGCCACCGCCAGTTGCTCGGCGTTCAGGTCCTGGGCGAAGTCTATCTGACCTGCCGCACTTCTGGATTTTAGAACGAATTTCCTTGCCATTTTGCGTGTCGCAATGGGTCTTGCGGCCTATTTTTCGCCGCTGAATACGCGGTCCACACGCACAGAGTAGCAGAAAAAGGGGCGGGTGTCAGCGGCAATGAGAAAAAGCGTCAGAAATCGGAATATGATGAACCGTAGTCCGATACGAGGGGTATAATATGCCGAGTGGGGTCTGTGATCAGCGAAGCAGCACCCAGAGGTGAATTTGAGGTTCTTTCAGGAGATCGTAAATGAGAGTCAAAGCTTTGACGCGCCCCGTAGTCTTAGGTGGTATTGTGGTGGGCCTATTGTTGGGTACAGTGCTTGTGGCCGGCTATGTTGCCGGACCCAGACAGGAGGCGACCGTATCTGACGTTGCAACGAGCGAGTGTCCCGTTAAGACTCCGGGTTGTTGTGGCGACGTCGGTCCGGCTGAGTGTGGCGCAAGCAGCCCGGTTGGCAAGACTTGCCCGTTCGGGACCCCGAAACCGTGTTGCGAAGGACAAGCCGGCGCTTCCGATAGCGCAAAGGCCTGTTGCCCGCCCGGCGACGTGAAACCGTGCTGCCCTGATCAAACAGATGTTGCCAAACAGGGCTGCCCTGGTTGCTGCGGAGAGCCCTGCGACGGTGCGAAGTAGACTTTCAGAAAAGCACAAGAGATAGCCGGAGGGCACAAATGCCCATTCGGCCGAGATGAAACCCAGTTAGTTCGGCCGGGCACACGAGCGTTTAGGCGAGAGCGGGCAACGGAAATCCGCCTCGCCAACTCCTTCCGCGTGTGCCAGGTTCTTCGGAGCCAGCAAGGAAGCTGGCTTTTTTTATGCGCTTGCCTGGCCGCAGCAAATATAATCGACTGAAATTCCTGGAAAGAGTTGAATTTTCGCGCCCATTCCGGGCGAAAAAATCGGTCTTTGCCTATGAGAGCTGAATTCAGCAGAATGGTGCTCAAGAAGCTGGAGAAATGAAGGCCGTGCAGCAAGAGTCGGATTTAGTCTTAGTTGAGGCCGCCATCGACGGCAACGCAGAGAGCTTTACAGAGCTGTGCCGACGCTACTACCCGGCGATGGTCGCTATCGCACACTCGGTGCTCGGTGACAGGCATCTGAGTGAAGATGCAGCTCAGCAGGCGTTTGCCAAGGCTGCTGTGAAATTGCCTGAGCTAAAGAACAAGAGTCGCTTTGGTGTTTGGCTGGCTACTGTCTGTAGAAATGCCGCAAGAGATGTTGCGCGAACTACAGAAAGAGCCTCCATGGGCCTGGATTTGTCGGCAATACCGGCTGCCGCCAAACAAGACAACGGCGCGTCCGAAGCCGTTGAAGAGGCCCTTCGTGAGCTTGCGGCACCTGCAAGAGAAGTTGTTTTCCTGCGTTTCTACGACGGTCTATCGTACGAACAGATATCAGCAGTTTTAGGGATATCCGAACAGGCGATAAACGGCAGGTTGAGACGCGCAAAGAGAAAGATGGCCGGGTGTCTCCGCCGGCAGGGTTTCGGCAGGGTGCGATCATGAATCAACAAGAGAATGACAAATGGCTTGATGATCTGATTTCGGGAACCATAAACACGGCAAAGCCCGAGTTCGACGCCGAGAAGTGGAAGCAGAGATACCCCAAGGAATTTGGGGCGCTCAAGTCGCGAGCCAGGCGCACCCCGTCAGTAGTACGCCCGAACATATGGAGCAAGGCTGCACAAAGGACTATAGCGAAGCTCGCCGCGGCAGCCGTGATAATCCTGACAATCGGTATCTCCCTTGTCTATCGGGGCCCCGGCGAGACGCCCCGGCTTGGCGGTATGGCCCCGGCTGTGAAATCTCCGGCAAAGATGATGACAATGATTGCGCTTGCAAACGCCTATCGGCGCGGCGGTGTGGATGCAGTAAATGAGCAATTTGACAGGGCACTCGAGATATTGGGACCGCGGTTAGCCCGTGTATCTATGGATGAATTGTTTGAAGATTCCAACGGTTAGTATTCGGAAAGGTCAAGATCATGAAAACAGTAGCCAAGAGACAAATTGTGACGGCCGTGTGCATGATGTTGGTGCTTGCGGTATCAACTTCCACGGTGTTTGCGTATCCACCCGATCCCGACAACGCGGCTCTGCTATACTACCAAGCGTTTCTGCTTTACCAAAGTATGGATGAGGCGATGCAGGATACGGCGCGCGAGGTAGCCAGGGGCGAGATCGAACCTGACAAGGAGATCAGAAAGCACATTGAGAAATGTCACGATGCCATCTATTACACGATGGCGGCGTCTGAGATGCAGCACTGCAACTGGGGCCTAAGGTACTCGGATGGATTTGCCATGAACATGTCGTACCTTGCTCAAGTTCGGCAACTGGCATTCCTCGTGATCGCCGAGGCACGAGTTTTTGCGGCCGACGAGGCTTATCGAGAGGCCCTTGAACGCTGTCTGGTCATCCGCAGACTTGCCGGCCACGTGGGTGACGAGACCATCATTTCTTTGCTGGTGTCCGTTGCAGTCAGTCGGGTTGCCAACGACTGTATGCAAGACATCCTGGGTGCGATGCCGCCGAACCTGGAGACGCTCAAGTGGTTGAAGAATGAACTGGTCTCTCTGTCGAGCCGATCTCTTTTGACCCAGACTACGTTAGATGCCGAGCGGGAAGTGTCGTTGGACAGTATGACTGTCGAAGGCTTGAAGGTTGTTGCAGATCAACTTGACGCTGAGACCCGTGCGGCTATCCTGGAGAGGTTGCCCGAGGTGAGCGATGAGTTCCTTGAAAGGAACAGAACTTACTATACGAACCATATGGCTGCTGTCCAAGCCGTCCTGAGCTCAAGGATGCCGTACGAAGAGACGATGAGCCAATTGAAACAGTTGGATAACAAGCCGAAAGAGGATCTGGCCGATAACGATAGCGCGACTCTGGCTTCAATGCTCGTTCCCGCTGTCTCGAAGATCTATGGTCACGAAATGACAGCCAAGACCAGTTTCAATGCGCTGCGGGCAGCTTTGGAACTCTACATCGCAAAGGCCGAGACCGGCCGGCTGCCCGAAAGCCTACCGAGCGGTTTGCCAAAGGACCTGTTCAGCGGAAGTGATTTTGGATACGAGAAGAAAGCCGATGGCTTCGTGCTTCGCTGCCGGGCCAAGGATCTGGTGAAGGACCAAATCCATGAGTACGAGTTCAGCGTGAAGAACTGAGCTGAGCGTAGAGTAACACCGACAAAGCTGGGCTTTCCGGGTCCAGCTTTTCTTTTTGCGCCGGCCATTTCCAAGATCGAACGACGTATGGCTACGGCGTTTTGTTTTTGACCCGGTCACTGATTGTGGTTACTCTAAGGTGGTCGCGACGGCGTGGTTGCTGGCGCCTCAGAAAGAACCTTCCCTATGTCGCCACAAAACTCACGAATCGGGTTTGCACTTGTGCCGGCTATGGTCGTCCCTTTCTTTGCTTCGATGTTATACTTTGTCGTTCTCAGTGAATCTCGCTTGGCCCCTGTCATCTACGTCTGTGCAAAGCTATTCATACTTGTATGGCCGATCACCTGTGCGTACTTCGTACCCGATGGGCGCTTGCCCAAGTTAGGTGGCGACGTCAAGCGATACCTCCGGGCTCTATCGGCAGGGGCCGTTTTGGGGATAGCAATCCTGATTTCAATGTTTGCTCTGATGCAGACGCCGCTTGGCGAGATAGTGACGGCCAACGCGGACGGCATCGAGAGCAAAGCGAGGCAGTTCGGCGTGTTGGAGCACTACTGGCTGTTCGCGCTGTTTCTCTCCGTGGCGCACTCTCTGATTGAGGAACACTGCTGGCGATGGTTTGTTTTCGGCCATCTCAAAAAGGTCCTTGCGATCTGGCATGCCCATATCATCGCCGCCATCTCCTTTGCCGCTCATCACGTAGTAGTAACGACACAGTTCTTCGGCGTCTCCTGGGGCCTGTTGCCGGGCGGATGTGTTGGGGTGGCAGGCATCATGTGGACTCTGATGTACGACCGGCAGAAGACGCTTGCCGGGGCATGGGTGTGCCATCTGATAGTGGATTTAGGCATAATGGCCGTCGGATACAGAATCCTGTTCGGTAGCTCACCTGATAGCGTCGGCGGAGGAGGATTTTCTCACAGGATGCACCCACCGGGCGTGATCTTCGGTCGATTCGAGACCAGTCTGCGCAACTGTTTCGCGCTGGCAGGCGGCACGCATTTGCCAGTATAAGGCGAAATTATGTGAGAATCAGATTTTCTGGAAAAGACGTTGACATCACGCAGTCTCGTGGCTACAATCCCTCGGCTTTTCGAAACCCTGTTGTCCAAGACTATTGGAGGTCATTGTGCAGATGCAAGATGTGTGTGAGATATTGAAAGACAAATTGACGGAAGAAGCCTACAGCAAACTTATGGCTGTGGATAACGTGAAGATCCACGAGTTTGTCGCCGATGTGGTAGCGCTTACGAGCCCTGATACGGTCTTTGTATGTACGGATTCCGAGCAAGATGTGAAGTACGTTCGCGATATGGCGATCAAGAACGGAGAAGAGCGTCAACTCGAAACGCCGGGACATACTTTTCACTTCGACGGGCCCAGTGATCAGGGCCGTGACAGGCAGGCAACCAAATATCTTGTGCCGAAAACAGAGACTCTGAGCAAGGCGCTGAACCAGATTGAGAGGGAGGCGGGGCTCGCTGAGGTGCGAGGTCTGCTCAAGGACTCCATGAAGGGTAGGACCATGATTCTTCGGTTTCTGTCGCTTGGGCCGGCCGGTTCCGTGTTCAGCGTTCCATGCATCCAGGCTACCGATTCATGGTACGTCGCCCACAACGAGGACCTGCTCTATCGAACTGCTTATGAGCAATTCTGCAAGATAGGCAAGGACGACAACGTTTTTTGTTTTCTACATTCTGCCGGCGCCATGAGTGAAGATATGATCAGCGTGGATGTGGAAAACAAGCGCATCTACATGGATTATACGAGGGACACTGTTTACAGCGTCAATACTCAGTACGGCGGCAATACTATGGGGCTCAAGAAGCTGGCTCTGAGGCTTGCAATTCGCCAGGCTGATCGAGAAGGATGGCTGGCCGAGCACATGTTCATATCCGGTGTTCACGGTCCCGGAGGTCGAAAGACCTATCTGGCGGGCGCCTTTCCCAGCGCCTGCGGCAAGACCTCGACGGCCATGCTGCCGGGCGAGACCATAATGGGTGATGATATTGCCTATTTCCGAAAGATTAACGGGGAGTTTCGCGCGGTGAACGCCGAAGCGGGAATCTTCGGCATTATTCAAAACGTGACAGCCAAGAATGACCCCGTCATTTGGGATGTGCTGCACAAGCCCGGCGAGGTGATTTTCGGGAATGTTCTGGTCGCGGATAACAAGCCGTACTGGCTGGGCATGGGAGCCGAAACACCGGACAAAGGCGTGAATTTCTCGGGCGAATGGTTCAAAGGAAAGAAAGACGCCAAAGGCAATGACATTCCGCTGGCTCATAAGAATGCAAGATACACAGTGGCTCTGAAGGCCTTGGCCAACTGCGATCCTGAGCTGAACAATCCGGACGGTGTCGTTCTGGGAGGGTTAATGTACGGAGGCCGTGATGCCAAAGCATCAGTGCCTGTTCAGCAGAGCTTTGACTGGGCACACGGCATAGTCTCGTATGGTGCCTCACTCGAGACGGAAACCACCTATGCGATTATCGGCAAGGAAGGTGTGATGGAAATCAACCTGATGAGCATTCAGGATTTTCTGGCCATTCCACTCGGCAAGTACATTCAGAATAATATCGATTTTGCACAGGGGATCGAGACACCGCCTCTGGTATTCGGTGTAAACTACTTCCTTAAGGACAAGGAGGGCAAATTTGTTAATGGCGTGCGCGACAAGCATGTTTGGGTAAAGTGGATGGAGTTGCGCGTTCACGGAGATGCCGATGCCATTACGTGCCCCACAGGTCAGATTCCTCGTTATGATGACCTGGTGAACTTATTCGAGCAGGTTCTTGGCAAGACATATTCGAAAGAGGATTATGTCCAACAGTTCACTATCAGGGTACCTGAGAATCTGGCTAAGATTGAACGTGTCGAGAAGTACCATAGAGAGAACGTGCCCAACAATCCTCCGATCGTTTACGAGACGTTGCAGGCCACACGTGGACGTTTGAAAGAGGCTCAGGACAAACACGGTGACTACATCTCGCCGTTCGATCTGGCAGGAGAGTAGATGAGAATTCCAATTCCGAAAGGAGAAGGCCGTGAAGACTCGCGAAGTGGTGGTATGTGTATTGATTGTTGCGGCGTTCGTCGCGCTGGATCTGCCCGGATTTGCAGCCGAAGCGCCCGAACCACGTAGCCGAAGTGAAGTCGAGGCGGTCCTTGCCAAGGCGCCCAAGCCCGTGGCGAGGAAAGACCTGCGGAAACTCAACATCGTTCTGGTAGCCTTCAAAAAGGACCACAGTGTCGATGAACACGACTATCCGCTCTGGCAGAAACGGTGGCATGTGCTGCTTGGAGGTAGCAAGGCCGGTCAGGGGTCGGAAAAACAAGTCAATCTTTATGGTCCTGCGCCGCAAGGCAAGCAGAAAAAAATCACGGCCGGTGTGCCCAAGGTGACGGTAACAACGGCCACAGGCTGGCCTAACAAGCAACAACTAAAGAAAGCCGATCTTATCGCCATGTTCTGCTATGGCAAGTGGGACGAACAGAAGCTCGGTGATCTTGAGAAGTTCCTGTCCCGTGGCGGTGGTTTCGTGGCCGTGCACCCGGCTGTTATCCCCGAGAAGAATATGTCACTCAAGCTGGCGAGCCTGATCGGACTTGCCTGGGAGGATGGCTACACGGGATGGCGCCACGGTCCGATGGATTTGAAGATCGCTGCGCCCGACCATCCGATCTGCCTGGGTTTGCCCAAGACAATCCACCTGCTCGATGAGGCCTATTGGCCCTTCAAAGGGGACCGCAGCAAGGTCACTGTGTTGGCCACGTCGGACGAGAAGGTCAGCAAAGAAAGTGAGCAAACCAGACCCGAGCCTATGTTCTACGCCTACAAATATGGCAAAGGACGTGCCTTCACTTGCGTACTTGGCCACTATACGTGGACATTCGACGATCCTTACGTTCGCATGCTGCTGCTGCGGGGAATGGCTTGGGCGGCAGGCGAATCCCCATATCGCTTTGACCCGCTGGTTCTGCGAGGCGTGCCCCTGAGCGAATAGTCTCTCTAAAGGAAGGCTTGAAACACACGAAAGATGGTGGCAGGCGGTACGCTCATCGGCGGGGCGGAACAACGGCACAAGACATAGGGAGCGTCAATGGTCTTTCTTGGATTGCACTTGGCGATTTGGGTTGTGTTGGTGTTGTACTTCGCCGGGATGCTCCTGTTGGGCTGGTCGAGCAAGCGCAGCATTCGGAACCAGGAGGGGTATTTGCTTGGCAACCGCCGGTTCGGCGTAACGATGATGGTCATGCACGCCTTCGGCGCCGGCACCAACCCGGGCGACGTGGCTGGGGTAGTGAGCGGAACTGTCAAGAGCGGGGCATCAGGCATTTGGGTCTCCTGGATGTGGATGTTCGGCACGCCCTTCTACTGGCTAATAGCGCCGATAGTCCGCCGGATGCGGTGTCTGACATTGGCCGATTTCTTCCAGGAACGCTTCGGCAGAAGTGCCAGCGCCCTGTATATCGCCGTCGCGAGTACGGGGATGGTGGTCTGTCTGGCAAGTGTCTTACTGGCCACAGCCCGGACTGCACAGGGTATGATGGGCCAGGCCGGTACAGAAAGCGGCGAAATGTGGTTTTTCGGCATTCTGTTCACGACCACGGCGGTGTTCATCGTTTACAGCTACTGGGGCGGAATAGTCGCGGCGATCCGCACGGATATGATTCAGGGCCTGATGATCATTGCGCTGTCGATCATTGCGATACCGGCGGCCCTGCATCTAA
>CP070675.1:395575-412750 GCA_020352215.1 Phycisphaerales bacterium | reverse complement strand
ATGTGTACTTCGGCACGAGCGAGCTCGCAGTCGCCGGCGCCGATACATCCGATACGACAGGGATATACCGGGGCCTGCAGGCTCATACCAGCTACCTTCCCCCCGAGGGACTGCAGCCCGGAGAGACTTACTACTGGCGGATCGATGAGCTCAACGCCGACGCGTCAGTCAGTGAAGGCAGAGTCTGGAGCCTAACGGTAGCCGACTATCTTATTGTCGATGACTTCGAGGACTACAACGACTACTGGCCCGACAAGATATTCCAGACGTGGATAGATGGCTTCGGTTACACAGACCCGCCGCCCGGCGATCCGGGCAATGGTACCGGTTCGACTGTAGGCTACCTTGATGCCCCTTATGCCGAGCAGACGGTCGTTCACGGGGGTGGTCAGTCGATGCCATTTGCATACGACAACTCTGTCGCACCATTCTACTCGGAGACCACAAGGACGTTCGAGTCGCCGCAGAACTTCACCAGAAGAGGCATGAAGGCATTGACGCTGTGGTTCCAGGGCACACCGCCGTCTGTAGGCAGCTTCACCCAGGACCCGGCAACGGGAGTCATCACGATAACCGCCGGCGGCGACGACATTTGGGATGAGGCCGATCAATTCCACTTCGTCTACCAGCGGCTCTCCGGAAATGGCAGCATCGAGGCGCAGGTGCTGATGGTGGACTTTACACACGCCTGGGCGAAAGCCGGCGTGATGATTCGCGAGACGCTTGATCCGGACTCCATGCACGCCTCGGTTTTCGTGACCCCCGGCAACGGAGTGGCCGCCCAGAACCGCCCGGTGACGGCCGACGTCAGCCAAACGGGCGGGTCGCTGGCCGGAATCGAGGCACCCCATTGGGTGAGAATCGAGCGAAGTTCCAGCACCTTCAGGTCATACCATTCGACGAACGGCACGGACTGGGAGGAGCTGAGTACGGACATAATCCCGATGGCTGCGATGGGCGGCGACGTCTACATAGGCCTGGCCTTGACCAGCCACAACGCCAACCCGATCAACAGATGCGCTGCTATGTTCTCAGACGTGACCTCTACAGGCACGGGGCCGTGGCTGTCACAGGATATCGGCATTGTCAGCAACACCGAAGAGCCGCTGTACGTGGTCTTGGAGGACAGCACAGGCGCGAACAAGAAGGTAGAGCATGAAGATCCTGCGGCTATCCAGTCCGACACCTGGCAAGAGTGGAATATAGACCTGAGTGAGTTCACCGGAGCTGTGAATCTGGCGAGCATCACGAAGATGCATATTGGCGTGGGCGTCAGAGGCGGCGGACAGGTTGGCGGTGAAGGCGAGTTGTTCTTCGACGACATCGTCCTGTATACGCCCCGGTGTGTACCCCTGATTCAGAAGCCTGCGGCCAGCCTCAACGACGACTGCGTGATTGACTACCTGGACCTCGAGATTTTGGTCGACAACTGGCTCGAGCAAGGCTACGACGTCACGCCGGTGGCTGTGCCTTCTCCCGATCCTTATCTGGTGGCGCACTACACGTTTGACGGTAATGCCAACGACGTTTCCGGAAACGGCAACGACGGCGTCGAGAGGAATGGCCCGACCTATGTGCCCGGCGTCGCCGGCCAGGCGATCAGCCTCAACGGCGTGGCCCAATACGTAGCCATTCAGAATCTCAGCTATAGCGCCCCCGGGCAGACGGAAGTCACCGTCTGCGCCTGGGTCCGCACAAGTAGTGACATCGCGAATCAGGCGATCGCCTCCTTCGACCGGAACGAATACTGGCGTCTGGAAATTGGTGGCGACGGTGGTGACGATGGCACCGTGGGCTGGTCTGTTATGACTTCGCTGGGGCAGGTGGACATGGGTGGTCGCACCGCCGTCAATGACGGGCAGTGGCACCATGTGGCAGGCGTTTTCAACAACGGCGCGGTGCATATCTATGTCGATGGCAATCGTGAGGCGTCGGTAACGAGCGGCGAGACCTTTGGAACCGGAACAGTCCGCTACGGCTACGTCGGCATGCGCTCGGAGGCCACAGAGTTCGATCGCGGCACAACCGTAAACGTGCCGTGGCGTTTCGACGGCGACTTGGACGATGTACGCGTCTACATCCGTGCCCTGTCGCAGGCTGAGGTTGCTCACCTTGCCGGTAAGACTGAGACGTTCACTCAGCCGTTCGACCTGCTGTTGTCACCGGATGGTGCCGTCAACACATTCGATGACAACACGATCGACTTCAAGGACTATGCAGTACTTGTGGATATGTGGCTTGACGAATCCGAACTGTGGCCACAGCCATAGGCTGCCGCTGCGGGGCTGAGTATTCAGCACAAGTTGGTTTGTCAATTCGGGGCCCATACCGATCGCTTCGGTGTGGGCCCCGCTTCTTGGGGCGACTCCTGCTACATGGCCAGGTTGCCTCCCAAATGCTTGTCGCGATGGCAGAAAATATCCTCGTCAGGGCGGGATTCCGGAGGAAGAGCTCGCCACTGGCGCTCGTAACGGCTTCCAAATAAGACAGTTACGTACACATCCCCACAAATATTGGAATCCGCCGATTTTCTGCCGCTATTTTCTTGACAGAAAGATAGGAAATTTGATACAAAAGTAGTACGTGAAATTGGAGAAGTAGGGTGATATAGGGGCGAAATTCAGCCTCCTCAGGGACGAGGATCTTGTCACACCTCCTAAAACACGTGCCGGACAGACGGAACACTGAGCGATTGACTGTGTTCCGCGTCTTGTTGCGCCTTGTCCGGGCCGTAAAAGAAAAGTTGGGTACTTACTGAGACCGACGTACGTTGCGGCTTGTGCCGCTGGCGTTGGTGTCGAAGGAGGAAGGGTATTATGTGTGCGAAGCGTTTTCTTTTTGTCGCGGCGGTTTTGCTACTGGGCCTGATTGCTAATCCACTGCTGCAGGCCGCAACGAGAACTTGGGACCACGAGGGTGGTGACAACCGCTGGGACACCGCGGCAAACTGGAGCAATGACATGATTCCGGGCGGCTTGGCGGACCACGCCCGCATCGTACTTGCGGGCGCGGATGAATGTCTCATCGACAGCGCGGTCGTTGCAGAGCCAAAGAACGTGTGGGTCGGATATGAAGGCGCGGCGGGCGACCTGCGCATGACCGGCGGTGTGTTTACGCCAAATAACACGCATGTGGGCCGAGCCTCAGTGGGCAGGTTCTTCCTTTCTGGCGGGACCGTCAATACCACCAACCTTATGCATGTCGGCGATGATCCGGGCGGCGACGGCACCTTCACGATGTCCGGTGGAGTCATGAGTCTGGGAAATTCAGACGTTGACTGGGACACGCTTCATATAGGCAGAGACGGCGCCACCGGCAGCGTCACGATCTCCGACGGTGTCCTGAGTACCGGAACCTTCAACGTCGGTAACCAGGTGGACAGCCTCGCGACCCTCCTAATATCCGGCGGCACCATCAATGTCGGAGAGACACTCAACACCAATGCATTTAACGTCGCCAACAATGGCGCCACGGGAAGCGCTACTATCACAGGCGGCCTCATAAACATCTCCGGGAACTTAAATGTCGGCAACAGCAGCGGCGATGGCCCGGATGATATCATACCGTCGCAGGGCGAACTTGAGATGTTGGACGGCATCATCAACATAGGCGCCGACCCTGATCTAAGGGACTTGAGGATCGGCCACAACGATGCGGTCGGCCTTATGACTATGAGGGGCGGCACCATCAATATCAATGGAGGCTTGATCGTCGGCAGCACGAATTACGAAGTGATTTCGGAAGAGCCGCTGGAAGAAGTTCCTCATCCAGGCACAGGTCATCTCATTATGACCGGCGGGCTGATCAGCATACCCGATGCCAACAGCGTCGCTATAGGCACGGAAGGGTCCACAGGCATTCTGGACCTCTGGGGCGGCACGATTAGGGCCGGAGACCTGTTGATCGGAGAGCCCGGCAGCGGTGGAATCCTGGACATCCGCGGTGGTACTTTGCTACTCGCTGGCGATAAGACCGACACTATTGCGGGCTATATGCAGGCCGGCCTCGTTACCGCCTATGGCGGCGCGATGGATGCGGAATTGCTGTACGACTTCGACGTCGCGAATGCCGGTATGACCACGGTGGCGGCGATCCCAGAGCCGACCACAATGGCTCTGCTCGGCCTCGGCGGATTGGCGCTATTCAGGCGTCGCAGGCGATAACACATAGATAAAGTCGACAGCTGACTTAGCAGACAAGGCAGTTCACAGTCGTGTTCCTTTTTGGCTGGAAACTGCCTTTTGTTATTTGCGGTTGCTTCCACGTTCTGCTAATAGAGGGGCCACCGTTGCAGAATTCTCTTTACCATCTGCCCAAGGTTGTTTGTGTCATCGGGCGGGATTTGGTATGATGGATCGCTATGAGCAACGAGATCAGCCGTCGTGGTTTCTTGAAGAGATGTGCCGGAGTCGGAGCGGCGTGTTTTCTGCCCGGACGTATGTTGGGCTCGCCCACCGATGATCGTCCGAACATTGTCCTGATAGTCTCAGATGACCAGGGCTACGCAGACATAAGCTGTTACGATCATCCCAAGGGGGTCAGTACGCCAAGCATGGATCGGCTGGCAAAGGAAGGCGTGCGACTTACGAACGGCTACGCCAGCGCCTATGTCTGTGCACCGACACGGGCCGGGCTGCTGACGGGCCGCTATCAGCAGCGTTTTGGTTTCTACACCGGCGGCGACTCCAGGACAGGAATGCCGACGAGCGAGGTCACGATCGCCGAGTTGCTCAAAGGGCAAGGCTACGCAACTGCCGTGATTGGTAAATGGCACGTGGGCCTTGAGCCGCAGTACCGTCCGTTGCGACGAGGCTTCGACGAGTTCTACGGATTCCTCGGACATGGGGCGCACGACTATTTCAAGCTGAAGATAACCGACGAATACACGTCAATATATCGTAATGACAAGCCGATCAACGACACAGGCTACTTGACGCAGAACCTTGCACGCGAGGCCGTTTCGTTCATTGAGCGCCACCGCAGCCAGCCTTTCTTTTTGTATTTGCCTTTCAACGCGGTACACTGGCCCCTCCAGGCCCCGCAGGAGGATATCAAGCGCTTCAACACGGGCGATGAGAACCGCGATGTCTATCTTGCGATGCTCACACAAATGGATGATGCAATTGGTGAAGTACTGGACGCGCTGGAGCGAACCGGCGCCGGCAAGAACACGTTGGTCATCTTCTTCTCCGACAACGGGGGTGCCAGGAAGAACTTTGCCAACAACGGCGTGCTGCGGGACTACAAGCAGACCGTCTATGAAGGTGGGATCCGCGTGCCGTTTATCGTGAGATGGCCGGGGAAGTTACCGAAGGGAACTACCTGCGACGAGCCCATCATTAGTCTGGATGTGTTGCCGACTATCTGCGCCGCAGCCGGCGGCAAACTGCCTGCCGACCGCATCTATGATGGCAAGAACATGCTGCCGACTCTTCGCGGCCGAATGAGAGAGCCGCTGCACGATGCCCTTTTCTGGTATGACGGGGCCGAGCAGTGGGCCGTTCGAGTCGGTAGGTGGAAGCTCCTATCTCGAAAAGGCTCTCTGGAACTGTATGACCTCGACGCCGATATAAGTGAGAAGCACAACGTGGCGACCGACAAGCCGCAGGTGGCAAAGAGACTGAAAGACCTCCACGATGATTGGCGATCGCAGTTGGGCGAGTCCATTTCTAAACGCAGAACGCGCAAGAAGCCGAGGAGCAGGCGTTGAATCAATCTTGCATTGAAATTGGGAAGAACAAATCAATGAATCGTCGTGACTTTTTGAATAGATGTGGGGCTTTCGCAGCGGGAGGGCTGGTGCTGTCAAATCGGATTCTGACCGCCAACCTCAGCGCCAAGCATCCCAACGTACTGTTTATTCTGGCCGACCAATGGCGAGACTGCTCGTTCAGTCATGGCGCGCATAATGATGAACTCGTCCGGACTCCCAACTTCGACAAGCTGGCCGAACAGGGTGTTCGCTGGTCTCGATGCTACAGTGCTCATCCGTTGTGCACTCCGAATCGTTCGGCCATCATAACCGGGCGCTTTCCACACGAAACAGGCATGATCAAGAACAACCTGATGCTGCCGCCCGGCGAGCGATGCATAGCCCAGGTCTTCGACGAAGCCGGCTACAGAACACACTATATCGGAAAGTGGCACATGGACGGGGAGCACAAGCCGGGCTTCGTCCCCCGAAATTGGCGGCGTCGCGGTTTTCAAACCTTCGAGGGCTTCAATCGCGGACACTTCTATTATGAATCGCCCACCTTCACCAACGATGGTGTTAAGATGTCCACGACAGGGCAATACAAGCCGGGTGAGTTCGAGCCAGCGCTGCAGACTGACCTTGCAATCGATTTTATAAGGCGCAACAAAGACCGCAGCTTCTTTTGTTACCTGTCATGGGGACCGCCCCACACACCTTACAAACCGCCGTCCGGTTTCGACATATATGACCCACAGGATGTCGTCTTTCGTCCAAACGTCGTGGACGGGAATCGAGCTACGCTGGCCAAGTACTTCGGGTTGTGCACGGCCTTGGACCACGAGTTCGGCCGGTTGATGAACGCGTTGAAGGAGCTGAAGCTCGACGATAACACGCTCGTCGTTTTCACCTCGGACCATGGCGACGGCCACCAGTCACACGGGATACCGCACAAAGGTCGGCCCGAGGAGGAATCGTGTCACATACCGCTTATCATGCGGCTGCCAGGCCGCCTTGGCGCCGGCAGACTCGTCGACAACCCGGCAAGTTCCGTCGACCTGATGCCCACGATACTATCGATATGCAATCTGCAGGTGCCCGGCACATGCACCGGAAAGGATAAGTCACGCGCAGCGCTGGTGCGACAAAAGATGCCGCAGGAGTCCATCTACGCCGAAGCATCAGGAAACTGGCGGGCCGTTATCATGGGCCCGCACAAGCTTGTGGTCGAATCCATCGGCGGCATCCAGAAAGCTACCAAGCTGTTTGACCTGGCGGTTGATCCTTACGAGATGGACAATCTCGTCGAGCTAACCAAGCACGCCGGGCTGCGAGCTAAGCTGTTAGACGAACTGAACACCTGGAAGCTGAGGACCAACGATCCCTTTCCTACCCTACCCGCCGCCGCTAAAAAGATGTACAGCGTGTAGGTATTGGCCGATTCGAGAGATCCCGTGGCGCCAGCGATGAGAACACGGTAGCGGGTAGCTACGTTATTGAGTTGCTTCAGCCGGGTCCCTCTGATAGAATACAGACGTGAGCCGTTCACGGACATTCTTGAGTAGGCGCCAGTACGGCGTTCGATTCCGTCGCCGGTTGAGACCGGAGGCGGGATCTGCCCCAGTATTTTCGTGCCACCTGCCACATGCGGCAGTAGCACCGAGGAGTTCAAATGCAAAGAAGGCGCCGATCATTTGTGATGTTCATCTGCCTTCTGGCGCCGTTGTTTCTCTCGTCGGTGACATGGGCCGAGCGACACAAGCCGGCCGAAGTGATCCTTGAGACCACAGGCATCAAGGGCAGCCTTGTCCTCCATGTTGGTTGCGGTGAGGACGGACACCTGGCCGACGGCAGACAGCCCGATCTACTTAAGAATTGAAATTGGCCACAGTATTGTCGTAGAATCAGGTTTCGACCTGTGCAGGAGCACCGTTTGTGAAGTCAAATGAGGAACGTTAGTTAATCAGGAGTATCACGACATGAGCACACACAAGATCATCCAATCCCTCTGCTTTGTGCTTGCACTGGCGCACGTCACCGCCGCAGCTCCTTCTCCCCAACAGCAAGCAGCGAGCCAAATCCTGGCCGCCACCGGTATCAAGGGTGGTCTCATCGTCCATGTCGGTTGCGGTGACGGCAAACTGACGGCGGCGCTGCAAGATAGCGACAGCTACCGCGTCCATGGCCTCGACCGTGATCCCGGAAAGATCGCCGCGGCCCGAAAGCACATCAAGGCACTCGGGCAATACGGCAATGTCTTCGTGGAGCAATGGTCCGGCGACCGGTTGCCCCACATTGACAACTCGGTTAACCTTATCGTCTCCGAGAATCTGGGCGGGATTTCGAATGCCGAGATCATGCGCGTCCTGGTGCCCAGCGGCGTGGCCTACGTCAAGTCGGATGGCGGCTGGACGAAACTGGCGAAGCCCCGGCCACGGGAGATCGACGAGTGGACACACTATCTGCACGACCCCAGTAACAACGCCGTGGCCCAAGATAGTATCATCGAGCCTCCGAACCGGTATCAGTGGGTGTCGGGGCCGCGTTATTCGAGGCAGCACGACCACATGTCGAGCGTCAGCGCAGTTGTATCGTCGAACGGCCGTCTCTTCTACATCTTCGATGAAGCGCCTCGGGCATCCATTCTCATCCCGCCGAAGTGGGGACTGATCGCGCGCGACGCATTCAACGGTAAGATGCTGTGGCAGCGGAAGATCGGTCTCTGGCATCCACACCTGTGGCGGCTCAAGAGCGGCCCACAGCTACTAGCTCGCCGCTTGGTGGCCGTGGGCGACCGGGTCTATGTAACCTTGGGCATCGACGCGCCGCTGTCGGTGCTGGACGCCGCCACGGGCAAGACGCTTCGCACCTACGAAGGCACGAAGGCGACCGAGGAGATCCTCTGCTCCGACGGCGTACTGATCCTGTCGGTTGCGGCGGAGGGTCAGCCTCTGCGAAGTGATCCGAAAAAGCGCTACGCGACGCTGACCGAGATGAACAAGCACGTCACAGACCCGCTGTGGACGCAAGCGCCGCGAACGGTCATGGCGATAGACGCAGACTCGGGCCGGGTGCTTTGGAAGAAGGAATCGGAGCTGGTTTCGCTATCCTTGGCGGCTGACAGCCGCCGCGTTCTCTTCCATGACGGCCAGAGAATCCACTGTCTCGATCAGCGCAGCGGCGAACCGCTGTGGGCCTCGAAGCCGCTGCCCAAGAAGGAAGGTATGCGAAGCTCCGGCGGCGCTACTCTGGTCCTATATGAGGATGTGGTTCTCTATAGCGGGCAGGCCGCGGCCGGAAAAGGCAAGCAAAGTCGCACGACCATGTTCGCCCTCTCGGTTAAGGACGGAGAAACCCTGTGGCAGGCACCGCACCATCCGTGTGGACATATGGGCACGCCTGATGACATCCTCGTAGCCGGCGGGCTCGTGTGGAATGGCGCTGTAGCCAAAGGTTCCGACTCGGGCACCATGACCGGCCACGATCTGCACACGGGCGAGGTCAAGAGCGAGTTCGCACCCGATGTGGAGACCCACTGGTTCCACCACCGCTGTTACAGAGCCAAGGCAACCGACAAGTACCTCCTTTTCTCACGCACGGGAATCGAGTTCATCGACCACGCCGCGAAGCACTGGATCTGCCACCACTGGGTCCGTGGGGCCTGTCATTACGGTATCATGCCATGCAACGGCCTGATCTACGCACCACAGCACCCGTGCGCATGCTACATCGAGGCCAAGCTGTACGGCTTCACAGCATTGGCGCCACCGTCGGCGACAATGCGGGTACGCCGCGATGTGCCGGACGCCGAACGGCTCGTGCGCGGCCCCGCGTATAGCCTGCGCCTACGATCTCCGGCTTCCGATCGGAAAGCCAGCGAGTGGCCTACGTTCCGTCACGACCCCGGCCGCAGTGGAGCCGTTAAGACAACCGTCCGGCCGACCGGTCTCAAACGCACGTGGCAAACGAAGCTCGGCGGTAGGCTCACTGCACCGGTCGTCGCCGACGGCAAGTTGTTCGTCGCTTCGGTCAACGCGCATGACGTCCACGCGCTCGAGACCGCAACGGGCAAGCACGTCTGGAGTTTCACGACCGGCGGTCGTGTTGACTCGCCGCCGACAATCTGGCGCGGCCGCGCACTGTTTGGCTCTGCCGACGGTCACGTCTACTGCCTGGACGCACGCGACGGCAAGCTTGTGTGGCGGTATCGCGCGGCGCCGGAAGACCGGCGTATGATGGTCTTCGATCAGGTCGAGTCGGTATGGCCAGTGCACGGCAGCGTGCTGGTGCAGGATGATGTGCTCTACTGTGTTGCCGGTCGTTCGATGTTCCTCGACGGCGGGCTGCGGCTGCTGCGCCTCGACCCAAACACCGGACGAAAGATTTCCGAGACGATCCTCGACGACAAGGACCCCGATACCGGGCAGAACCTTCAGGTCCACATCGAAGGACTCAACATGCCCGTGGCGCTGCCCGACATCCTGTCGAGCGATGGCAAATACGTCTACATGCGATCGCTGCCGTTCGATCTGCAAGGCAAACGCAAATTCGTCAAGTACGTACCGGTCAAGGAACAGCAGGGCGACGACCTGCACCTCTTCTGCCCCACTGGTTTTCTGGACGATTCTCTATGGCACCGGACTTACTGGGGCTACGGCCGGGCCTGGGCGTCGGGCGCCGGTGGCTACCACCAGGCCGGGCGGGTGATCCCCGCGGGTCGGCCGCTCGTGTTCGACGACGAAAGGGTCTACGGCTACGGGCGGCTCTGGCAGTATTACCGCTGGACGACGCCGCTCGAGTTCCACCTCTTCGCTGCGAAAAAGCAGCCGGAGATTGTCAATGCGGGTAGCGAGCGAAAGCCGATCAAGAAGGGCGGCAAAAGAGTTGGTTCACGGAAGCGCCCGGTCACGCGATTCGTCCCGGACTGGTCCGACGACATTTCGGTACAGGTCAACTCCATCGTATTGACAGACAACGTCGTCTTCGCTGCTGGCCCGCCCGACGTGGAAGACGAAGAGGAATCCGTCAAGACACTACTTGAAGCCGAGACACAGAAGAAGCTTGCCGAGCAATCGGCCGCCTTTGAGGGTAAGCGCGGCGCATTACTGGTGGCCTTGTCTCGAGACGATGGAGAGAAGCTGGCCGCCTACCGTCTTGACTTCGTCCCGCGCTTTGACGGTCTCATCGCTGCCAATGGACGGCTCTATGTTTCGACCCTTGGGGGGGATGTGCTCTGTCTGAGCGGTGCCCAGGGTCGGCCACTGTCACCAGGCGAAGATGTAATTGTGACCGCGCGCGATTAGGAAACGCAGGGGTTATCTGACACCTGCAACTGCAATGCTCATTGAATGCAACCGTAGTACAACGGAAGGGCTCTTTATCCGCCATTTTTGAAAACCGATCGTGTTATGAGTGCCTATCCGTCAACAACGTACTAAGGATGGGAGAATTCCCACACATTTTCAATGGACGTTGCTTGTACCCCGTAGACTACTGGCTCCAGGGCAACTCCGAGAAAAGCAGGTATTGCATTCGAATTCCCAGTGGCACCCATACTTCTCGACGTGATGATCGAAGACCTCCTCTCTGAATTGTCAGTCTATGCTGAAAGTGTAGGCGTAGTTGCGGGGTCTTTCTTTGGGCAAAGTGGTCTCCAGGCCTGCCGTCGTCCGCCTGTACTTGATTTGCTTGGAACAGCCAAGCATGACCACCAACTTGATGTCCCCAGGATACAGCTCAGAGCCCTTTCTCAAGGTTTTGATCACAATCCCTCCGTCATCCGGCCAATTCAGAACGATCGCGCAAAGCCTCTCCGCCTTTGTTGTAGAATGAATATCCTGCGTCTCAAACCCTTGCTGATAGTTCCAGTTCATCCGCTTCTTAACATCGTTGTACGTCATCATCACCACCGGCCCTTCGCGGATCGCTTTCCAGGCGCGTCCCGCAAATAGCTTCGTCGTTGACTTTGAGCCAACTGCCGATGCCGCGCATAATCACCTGCTCTTCTTCAGGAATCGAGCCATTCCCTTTGGGCGTCAGCGATAACGGGAGAATTCCACTCCGGCTCAACAGATCGATCAGGCTTTTGACGTGGTCTCCGGCGCCATCCCTGTATTTCTTATCGTTAACGTAATACCACGGACAGGCGATGGCCCCGGTGAACAGGAACCACGGCTTCACGTCTAAGGGCATATCCCGGCCGCGGTGCGCAGGCACCGAGTAAACGCCCCAGTGGGTGTAGACGCCGAACTTGGCATCCAGCAGCCACTCCGGAAGCGCATTCTTCGACAGCGAATCCCACGCGGGCCTGAATGCGCCTCCACGGTTCATTCGAGGCAATTGCTCGTTTCCCACTGACGGATGAGTCGTACCTCAACCGGCCTCGGCTTTGGAATGGACTGTACAGATCAATAGGGCCAAAGCAACAAAGAATGCAAGTTGGCTTGGACAGCGTATGCAATGACCTTGGTGTCATTCGTTCAGTACGTTATTGTTTGGGAAAGGTCTTATCAGACCACAGAATGTTTCGATCGGCGAGTCGTCCATAAACCCGATAACGGTAATCAGGAACACAGTCTTTCTTCCACTGCTCGACGTGCTTGTCATACAGAGTCCGCATTTGCGTCAGTGCCGCTTTGCATAGCGGGTTTTTCGCCTCATTCGTCAGTTCGAATCGGTCGGTTTGCATATTGTAAAGTTCTTCGGCCGGAGACATATCATGATCGCCAAACATCCAGTAAATGTATTTCCACCGAGGACTGACAACTGCCAGAGCATGCGTTTCGCGAGGCCCCCAAACCTGCGTGAGTAAAAGCGACTCTCTAACCTGTACGCTCGGTTTATCGAGCACCGGCAGCAGGGTCCTTCCGTCCATGTTCTGCGGGATGGGCAGACCGGCGAGATTCAGGATGGTCGGCGCAATGTCTATATTGGCCGTAAGTGCCGCCGATCGCCGTTTTGCGCCTGACGACGTGTGCCGTGGGTCGTAGATGATTAGCGGAGCACGGGAGCCTTCCTCATAGGGCAGGACCTTGCCGCCCATCGCATGAGCCCCGCAGAAATAGCCGTTGTCGGTCGTATAGATGATAACAGTGTTGTCCGCCACACCCTGGCGATGGAGTTCGTCGCGAATCATTCCGATGGCCACGTCGATGCCGTATATCTGCTGATAATACCTTGCCAGCAGATCTGAACTCTTCAGCCATGCCTTGCCCAGCCGCAAGTACTGCCGGCCGCTCTTAGCCTGGGTTGGCAGATGCTCGGCCGCCTTATGGCCAAAGTTCTTCTCACGGGGGAATGCCGCTCTGTCATACATGCCGTCAAACTCCGGATCCGGCTTGACCGGACCGTGCGGAGCCTTGAAGCTGATCGAAAGGCAAAATGGTCTGTCTCTATCCTTAGACTGCCGGATGAAATCCTGTCCGCCCGCCCCGAGCGCACGAGTGACATGGGGGTACTTTGCAGCGTATTTCTGCAAGTATTTGTTTTCGGCGGTATTGTAACTGCCCTGACCCCACCAGCCGGCCCACCAGTCAAATTGATCAATCGGCATGCCCTCTTCTCTGTGCCAGAGGTTCGCTTTGGGTTCCGACGTCACAGCAAAACCGAATTTGCCTGCGAAGCCCGTGCGGTAGCCGGCCTTACGCAACAGAACCGGATAAGATCGGGCAAATACCTCGGGACGAACCGGACCATACGTGAAGTTACAGCCGGTCTTGTATTCATGCATGCCGGTCATAATGCAGGCGCGACTGGCCATACAAATAGCCGTAGTGTTATAGTGATTATCAAAAACCATCCCGTCTGTGGCAAGCTTGTCCATGTTGGGCGTCTTGATGACGGGATTGTCCATACAGCCCATGGCGTTATACCGCTGATCATCGGAGAGAAGGAATATGATGTTTGGTCGCTTGGCGGAACGTCCAGCTCGAAGACCTGTCGGCTTGGAAAGCAGTAGTGCCATAGCACCTACTTGTCCTAAGAAGTCGCGGCGAGTGCATATGGTGGCCATATGGAAATACCTCAGTGGTTCCAGCTCAGTAGAAGGTCTAACCTCTCTACAGGGCTTGTCTCAAGGGCGGACTCTTGCGCCCACAGTTAGTATAGCGACGAATTGCCCAAGTCCGCCGCATCCGGCGCTCATATTGTATCGACTTCACAGATAATCTGAAAGACCGTTGCACAGAATCATATCCCGTCTCTGTGCAGCGAGGAGCAGTCGTAATGTTGCCCTGCACATCGCAATATTTATCTGATTACAGATGGATACTGCTTGAATCGAGTGACGTATTATGAATAATCCGCGGCAATCCGCTGCGGATTCGCAAAGCCAGTTAAAAATCCTCCGCGACCATATCGCCGAGCAATATCACCGGCTGATCACAACCGGCGCTACAATTGGTTGTGACGTGTAAGGGCTTGTCCACATCCATCAAATACTGAGTTCCACCGGCCTCCTCCGCCTCTCCTTGACCTATCTGGTCACCCTCACGGGATTCCTGTATGGAGCTACGGGCGGAAGCAGTGGTCTGAGCCTTGCTACGATATCAGGGTGCCGATCGCAGATGTTGTGCGTCTCGGCAGGATCAGTCTTCAGATCGTAGAGAGTCAACTCCGAGGCCGATTTTGTCCTCCTCGATTTCTTCTCCTTGGGCCGGGTTGCTATGAGCTTGTAGCGGCCGTCAAAAACGAGCGACCAATTGCCCAGAGAACTGCGGGCATAGGTTCGCGCCGGATCGTCTCGCCCTTCAAGGAAGGGACGCAGGGATCTGGAATCCATGTCCTCGGGGATCGGAATACCGGCATAATCCAGGAACGTAGCGGCAAGGTCCAGCGTTTCGGCAGGCCTATCACACACTACATTCTTGCGGATTGCCGGCCCCGCAATGACCAGCGGCACACACGCCGAAGCGTGAAACGGTTTCGACTTTCCGCCCATGCCGCGATCCCCGAGCATTTCGCCGTGATCGGAACAGTACACTATCAGCGTGTTCTCAAGGTCGCCTCGCTTCTTCAGCTCCTTCTGAAAGATACCCAGCCACCGATCGATGTTATGAATCATTGCCCCATAGTTGCGCCTCTTGGCGGAGAGGTCAGTTCCTTTCCCTGCGATTGGCGGCGGGAATGTCGTATCCTTCCATTTCTCGTACATGGATTTAGTTATGTCCATAGGTGGGTGAGGACCGTTGAAATTAACCTGGATAAACCATGGCTTTCCCATTGGAACCGAACGGATAAGGTTCAATCCATTATTTGCTATCCAGTTGTCACAGTATGCATCATCCGGCATTATGGATGGCCCTGAATAGTCATGGTCCAGCGTCTTGAAGTTCTTTATGTGAGAATCAACAAGGCTTCTGCGTTTGAGGAAGGCAAAGTACGGCTCTGGCCTCTTCAGGTTTCTGTAGGCATTGACCCCATCCATCTTTCCCGCGTTATCTATGCCGTCGGAAAAACCCCATGCTTTTAGCAGCGAAGGCTTACCCTCTCTCTGGTGCGTTCCGTCAACTCCCCAGTTCTTGCCCGGCTTGTCCAGGTCGAACTTGCCGCACCCGAGGACATGATAGCCGGCTTTGCGAAGAAGGGAATAGAAAGTCGTCTGGTCAAGAGGATAGGGGGCGCCGTTCCCGGATACGCCGCAGTTGGCGTATGCCTTGCCGGAAGCCAAGCAAGCCCGCGACGGCGCACAGACAGGGGAAGGACTAAGGGCATTGCTGAAATGTACACCACGTTTGGCCAGTCGTCTGAGGTTCGGGGTAATGTCCGGCAGCTCTGGATTCATACTGGTCCAGTCGAACCGATGCTGATCGGGATAAAAGAACAGGATATTCGGACGAGACGTACCACCTGCGGCCATGACTTGATCCAAAGCGACCATAGCCGAGATGCTCGCACCTGTCATTTTCAAAAAAGCTCGTCGATTCATATTCATTCGAGATCCCCTAAGAACTCATACGATGGCACTTGCGACCTTGTGATGTGCTATTGTAGCAAATTACCTGCAGGACTTCTACCTGTCCGTCACTTGGATGGGGTCAAGTATTATGTGCAAATTTGATTTTGTGCCATCGGAGCAGTTGGCCGAAGACAGCCCTTTCGATGGCCGGCTCATCATAGAAACAGCCCGTCGGATGTAGGCGCTGCCGCACCGTCTGAATGAGCCGTTCCAAAGGACTATTGGTACGACACCGTTTCCACCAACTCGTCGGCAACTCATAAAAGCGTAAACTGTCCCGCCAGCCACCAGCCGCATATCAATCCACGCCTCCGTTGTCTCTGCGGTCATGGGCGCCGGGGGTCGTCGGCATATCTCTGGATCTTGTTTGCAGCCGCACATACACGTATCCACTGTCATCGACATCGATGGGGGACGGCGACCCGGGGCAGCAGGCATTGATATTGGGCCGTACGAATTTGAGTCTGTTTCTTGTGAGCGATTTGAATAACAGCCAAGCGATGCCGGCAAAGCAACTCACCCCTTCCCATCTTTAGAACTCAGCTTCTCCCTCATAATCCGCCCCATCTTGAACTTGACCGTGCGTTTTGCCGGGACGTCAATTCTCTCCAGAGTCTTGGGGTTGTGTGCAGTTCTTGGTGCCTGCTCTCTGACTTCAAAGACACCAAAGTCGCGAAATTCGAGGCGGTTGTTGTTCGCAAGCTCTGTGCTTATCTCATCGAGGAATTGCTGCACTACCGTTTTGACAGTGACATGCTTGCTTTGAGTCCTCTGTGCAATTCTGTCCACGAGTTCTTTCTTTGCTATTGTTGCCATCAGCTTGCCCTCAAATCTGAATGCCGTAGATTACCGGCACAGTATACGCGAGGGATAGCGTCGAATCAAATGGTTTGTCGGGGAGAACAAGCGGTCCGATTGCAGCGGTGGCGATTCGCGTTTTTTCCAGAGCGAATCGCCATTAGAGCCGTGCGTTCGGAGCGCGGCTCGTAATTCTGCTGCTGATCCCGGAAGGCGCTGTGCAAAAGCATGTGCGCACCCGGGCCGGTATTGCCAAACCGGGCTCGGCGCCCGACCTCTGCCAGCGGGTCTTTGACGCGAAGACATCGGCACAAGGAATGGAGGTTCTGAGGCAATCGGACCTGAAAGCGACCATGCTGGTCGGCGGGCAGGGGGGCGGCCGGCGAAATTGGCTTTGTTTTGCCGTGCCTGCAAGAGGCTGTTGATCTCTATAAGACCTTTTAGAAAATGGATTTGCGATCATTTTGGCCCCTGGAAATTGGCTTTGTTTTGCAAAATTGGCTCGCAGAGTTGCGCGCCCGTCTCCACTGATTCGGCGTCGTTTTCTTACTTCTGTCTCCTGCCTTCTGTCTTCTAATTCCAGATTGGCTTTGTTTTTGGACCCGGCCAGGGTCGATTCATCCTCCTAATCCTTTGTAAATAATGAGTTTGCGCCCATTTCGGCGTTTGCAAATTGGCTTTGTTTTGCATAATTCACCCAAGAAATTGTACGCCGAGCGATCCCGTATTG
>CP070675.1:378005-395475 GCA_020352215.1 Phycisphaerales bacterium | reverse complement strand
ACACTTGCCCCAACTTGCAGGCCGGCGAGCAATGTCAGGTGAGCTTTGAGGTTCACGCCGTCGGAGCAACTGCAGAGCACGCCAAGTTGTATGCCGTCGCCGCCAACAAGTATAGCTTCGACAAGGTCGGCCCGGTCAAAGTCACTATCGCAAGCCCGGAGACCCCCTGTGACGCCGCCAATCTTGATGCCGCCGGCTCCGTCAATTTCCGTGACTTGGCTGTCCTCGCCTCCCAATGGCTGCTAACAGAACCACCTCTGTCGGCAGACATTGACACCGATCAGTCTGTCGACGCGCAGGACCTGGCCGCCATCGCCGAATACTGGCTCAGCACGTGTCAATAGCGGTTGAGCCCCGCCGGCAGAACGCCAGACTCAAACGGCCAAACCATAACCTGGACGGCGCCATTTCGTTTGACATTGCCCACCGCCGACAATATCATTGTGCCACCGTAGATTTCTGAAGATAGCCGATGACGATATTGCTCGATGTTTTCTATTTGCTCGCCGCTCTGGTAATCAGCCCTGTCATTGTGTACCGCGTCTTTCGCCACAAACGCTACCGGACAGGCTGGGCTGAGCGTTTCGGCAGAGTTGCACACAAAGACCCAGCAGCCAAATGCATCTGGCTGCACGCCGTGAGCGTGGGCGAGGTCAATGCTTCAAGGACCATCGTGCAAGAGCTCCAGAAGAAATTGAGCGACTTTGAAATTGTCATCAGTGCAACTACCGACACGGGCATGGCCCGCGCCAGGGCCTTGTTCGGCGACAGGCTCCAGGTCTTCTATTTCCCATTTGATCTGTCGTGGGTAATGCGGCGAGCATTTGACAGGATCAGGCCCACAATCTGTCTTCTCATGGAGCTCGAGGTCTGGCCCAATTTTGTCGAGACGGCGCGCCGGCGGAACATACCCGTCGTGGTGGTGAACGGGCGGTTGAGCGACAAGAGCTTTTCGGGATACAAGAGAATCAGGCCCTTCGTCAAGGGGACCTTCCGAAAGATCAGCCTGTTTCTGGCCCAGACGGATGAGTACGCCCGGCGATTTCGCCGGATCGGCGCCGCTGCCGACAAAGTTATTGTGACAGGTTCATTGAAGTACGACACCGCCCAGACGGATGGCGGCGTCGAGGGTGCAGACGCGCTTGTCAAACAACTGGGCCTTGACAGTAAGAGGCTCTGGGTTGCCGGGGGTACCGGCAATGACGAAGAGCAGATATTGCTGGGTGTCTACCGGGACCTGAGGCAAGACTCGCTATTCAGCGACCTGCGATTGGCGATAGTGCCGCGTAAACCCGAGCGGTTCGATGAAGTTGCCGCACTGATCGAGCAAACCGGCCTTGCCTTTGTCAGGTACAGTCAGATAAAGGCCAACCCAACCGCCCTACCGTCAGGCGAGCCGGAGGTTATCCTTGGCGACACCATGGGTGATTTGCGGAAGTTCTACTCGCTTGCTACGATCATCTTTGTCGGCCGGTCTCTCGTTCCTATGGGGGGCTCAGATATGATGGAGGCGGCGGCACTGGGCAAGTGCACAACCTTCGGCCCACATGCGTTCAACTTCAGACAAACCGTAGATGCGCTCCTGGCAGCGGAGGGCGCGATCCTGGTGAGAGATGCGGGCCACCTGCTTGCGACGATGAAGAAATGTCTCAGCGAGCCGGACTTTACTGCTAAGATTGCTGAGAACGGCAGGGAAGTAATCAAGAACAACCAAGGTGCGACCGCCAGGACTATAGAGCAGATCGCCAGATTGCTGGGCCGCGTTTGAGAGGGCGCCTCATCGTGCCATTACTTCTTGAGCTTTTTGGCCATCGCCCGAATGTGTGCCGGGCTCGTGCCGCAGCAACCGCCGATTATCGTTACGCCCGCTGACCACATCCGCTCGGCTGCGGAGGCGAAGTCGGCGGGCAGGACGAGGTAGCTGGTTTTCCCATCAATCAGCTCTGGTTCTCCGCCATTGGGTTCGGCAAGTACCACGGCCTTGTCGGCGAGGGCCTCGGCGATCGGAACATACTTCTCGGCCAGTGTCACGTACTGATCCAGGGTCAGTGTTCCGCAGTTAAAACCAACCGCATCGGCGCCGAGTTCGACCATCTTCGAGATCGCCGCCTCCACGTCTACCCCCATCATAGTCCTGAAGTCACGGCCGGCACGGTCAAACGACATCGAGGCGAAGACAGGCAGCTCCCCGTTGACAGATTTTGCCGCCTGGACCGCTATGCTCAACTCGTCAAGCGCGGTCATTGTTTCTACGATGAAGCCGTCCACGCCGCCGGCCAAGAGCGCATCTGCCTGCTCGGCAAAGGCGTTCTTCAGTTGATCAGCCTTTAGCGTACCGAGAGGTTCCAGGAAATCCCCGCTCGGCCCAATGTTACCCAAGACATATTTCTCCTCGCCGGCCGCCTGGCGGGCTATTTGGGCGCCTGCTGTATTGATCTGCGCGACCTTGTCCGCGTGGCCGTGCCGGGCCAACACGTACCGGTTCGCACCAAATGTGTTGGTCAGGATTGCGTCGCTGCCCACTTGCACGTAGGACTGGTGGACCGTCAGCACAATATCGGGCGATTCGACATTAAGATAGGCGCTGCAGGTGCCTGCTTTGACGCCGCGAGCCATCAGCTCGGTCCCCATCGCTCCGTCCAAGAGAAGCGGGTCTCGCCCAATCCTTTCTCTAAGGCTGATTCCTGCCATTGGCAGCCCTCCAATCACTCGCAATCGGATTAACTCTTCCCGTGCCCCTGGGGCGCTCTTCGATCTTCACCAGCGTTTGACCATCTCGCCGTCGACTATTTCATAGCCGTTCTTGAGGCCACGCCGCTTGGGACGTTTGAAGACAAAATTTCGCAGTTTGTCGCTGAACGTCGCTGCCTTTGCGGATCTAAGTGTAATCTTGGCCGAATTACCAGAGTCGTCGCCGGGACGCTCTGTGATTCTCACGCTCATAGGGACATAGAAGCTCTCAGCAATCTGTTTGTATCGGTCCAGCTCGGTGACAACCGCAATCTCTCCCTGCGGATCAAAATACTCAATTTTTCGAACGGTGTAGTCGCAACAGTAAACGTACACCTTCTTGACTACACGACCCTCGTGGTTGTGCTCGGCGAGCACATCGAAAGGCCCCTGATTCGATAAGGACCAGTCCGCCATTGAATCAACCGCCCCGCTGCCGACCGCGGCCACCCCCATGGCTTCCGTCACCATCCTGGGGTTGATCATAAGCTCATCAAAGTAGCCCGCCTGTGCCCAATCACCCCAAAAATAGCTGCTTATTTCTTTCGGTTTTAGTAGCAGCCAGAACTCGTCGCTGTTTGACCCGAGGACAATACCTCCGGGCATAAGAAAGATGTCCCCTTGCAGGTACATCTGTGTCGGAGGATCCATCCACAATCGCACCGGGAAATTCTGCGTCTGAGGTTCTCCGGCTTCGTCAAGGTACCCGACTCGGCACTGACCGTTTGCCTTGAACGAACCGGCGTTCTTAGAACCGGCATTCAGGCTGGATAATGCCTGCGCCACAGAATCAGCACCTGGGCAGATCTGCAGCGGCTCGCGCACGGCGCAGCCCAGAAATACAAACACCACCGCTGCACAGCAGAAGGCCAGCTTCTTACTCATACGTTCGACCCCTTGTAATCGACGCTATAAATCCGTCTGGAGTATCTGGCCTATCTGCGACGACAACTGATCGATCTGCTCGTCATTGAGGTGGGGATTGATCACCTCTACGAGCTGTTTGTCGCCAGTCACTCTCAAACGCCAGACTTCCCTATCGCCCTGCCGTTCAGAAGAATCATATTTGAGACGCCTCTTGCGCATCAGAATCATCGCCAAGACGAACCGAAAATTGATTTTCTCTGGGTCGGTCGCATCTGCAAGACGCTCGAAGAAGGCCATCAACATTTCGTCGTCGACAAATATCTTCTTCTTCTCCTCGGGATGCGGCAGCTTTGTTTTCCAATGACAGAACACTGCAGGGCTCTGAGCCTGCCAGTAGTCAGCGGAGAAATCTCTCCTCTGCAACCCTTCTTCGGTCTCCACGAGAGCTCCGAAGTACTCTTCTCCGTACTTTATTTCTCTGCCGGAGCCAAAACAATGCCCCATCGGCTTATCAATTTCCCAATCGCCCATCTTCTTCCACCGTCTAAACAACGTTCGTCAAAGAACCGACTGCAAGGTATGATACCACACTGGCGTGAGGATTTCGACCCTATAATCGCTTTTCCAAATCCCGGATGACCCTTGACTGCCTGATCGACCGGCGGAGCTGGTCTCGTCTTGGCACTGCCAAGAGGATGACATTCATCTGACGAGCTTTTGCTGTCAGCTCGACGGTCTCGCCTTGCCGCAGACGAGCCTCGATCTGCGGCCAGGGCCTTGGCAAGATATCCTCGTAGCCGTCGGGAACACGTTCTTCTGTGTCGAGCGTGAAGAGCAAAACCAATATGTCACCGGGTTTTCTATTCCAGATGCCCCGCACAAGAATGTCGTAGTAAGACTTTGGGCTGTGACGACGCCCCGTCTTATGGCCTACACAATCCGCCACTATCGCCACAACATCCTCAAACACGCCGTCCACATACGATGGCCGCATTATGTATATGTTGGGCAGCGACCCGCGTGAGTCATCGGATTCTCTTGCCGGCGCGTTGGGGATATTGCAGTGGCATCCGAAGAGATCGGACAGCGCTATGGCTGAATATGGGTTGCCATGCCTGAAAGCAGCGGTTCTCACACTCTTGCCGTACCGCCAGCCCCACGTCGGCGCGAGATCGGCTTCGCTCAAATCATTAAACGTGTAAAGGTGAGTTTGCAGTCCAAACAATCTGCGATCAAGGATAGGCTGGCCGAGCTTGCCATAGTTCAGGCGGTGCCAGCGGTTCCCCACATACACTTCATTGAACGTATGGGCGGTAAATCCTTGTCCGCACCTGCGGAGCCCGGCCATCATCGTCTCGCGAACCTGGTTGTGAGTGATGTGCTCCCGCACTAAGCGAACTTGCCGCTCGTCGGACGGATCGACCGCCGGAATCACAATGATCATTCGCGCCGGTATGCCGAGCGCACGAAGCACAGTCGTTTGATAAACAGCAAAAGATGTACATGCGCCGTGTGTTCTATGGTAGAACATGCCCTTGCCAAGCACCTCATGGTCGAAGTGCCGGTCAATTGCCCAGTCGTAATTATCCTTGTCGCGGTCGAATTCGCCTTCGAAGGCAATCTCGAGACCGGGATAGACACTCGGCCGGCCGTTCGGGAAGTGAACATAGTACGTGGTGAATACCTTATTGAGAGACCGAGAGCGCCTCTGCAGCCAGGATGACACCTTTTCAACGACCTCCTTATCGGTCAATGTCTCGATGATAATTCCCTCGGCCTTCAACTCGGCCAGGAGCTCTCGCCGCATTTTGGCGTCCCAGTTCGTGGTGACACCGGGCTTCAGGTACTCTGTCATGCCGGCGTAATCCCGCTGCCAAGTGACATTCTCCTCTATCGAGCCATCAGCGGCCGCAAGAGGATAATGAACGACCTCAACCTCAACATAATCATCCCGCCTCTGCAGAACGCGCGCATCCTGGAAGTCATCGTTCAGACAGTCCTCGTCGAAGGGCGGCATGAACTGCAGGATCGACCGCACGGAATATGTGTACTCCCGTCGCTCATTCCAATCACCGTCACACACGCCGTCACCATCACTGTCTCGCTTCGCAGGGTCAGTGCAGTACTTGTGTACCTCCTGAAAATCCGAGAGCCCGTCGCCGTCTGAGTCCGCAGCCCCGGCCGCACACATACAACCCAGGAGACAGACAGAAAGACCGATTAATCTTGCCACGCACACCCTGCAGCATCCGCTCGCCATTCCGCAGACCCTCATTTCTCTATTTGGACCCGCTCCCGGTGGTCCTCTCGGTGCTGTCACGTCCGCCAGCAACTGAGATGCCCGCGCATCATTCAAACTTCAGCCACTGGCGCAGCTTCTTTGTCGTCTCCGGCCCTATTCCCTTGACCTTCTGCAGATCACTCGGAGTTCGAAATGCTTGGCCGTCGGCCCGCATACTACGGAAAGCTTCACGGTGAGCTACTATTGCCTCCGCCCGCGCAACGCCTATGCTCGGCAGTCTCACGAGACTCGCCACGGGCGCATCATTTGGATTTATCCTACCGTCCAACTCACGCTGATATGATGGCCCGGATCTCAGCGAACCGGCAACCACGAAACCAATGGAAAGACAGGCGGCCACGCACACGCTGATGGCAAAGGCAGCCGATTGAATACCTTCATCCCTTCCCACTGACAAATCTATACAGCTGTCGGTCGTCATGCATTTCGCCGCTTGGAGTGCCGTGTACAGGTTCGGTATCGCTTGGCCGACTACAGCTTATCGGCTGAAAATCCTATGTCGCAGGCGTTTCAAGGTCTGAAACGATTCTTTCGGTTCAAGCTGCTCCGTCAAGAGACCGCTGTGGCTTATGGTACTGTCCTGTGTATCAACAAGGTTGCCATACGCGACCGCATCGACAAACGGTTTGCTAAGGGCTATTCTGCAAAACTGCTCAAGCCACTGACCCTGGCATGACTGGCTCCACTGCTCGTGCCATATGCCTGCGACCTTGCCGTCGTAGGAACCGTTGCTGTTCTCGCTCGGGACTTCCACGTCGGTTATGTACAAAGGTTTGGATATAGGCCCGAAGTGATCCAGCATGGCCGATATCTGCATCATATCTCTTATGTGCATGCCGGACTGATTTCTGCCGAACCGCACTTGCAGCCCGAACGCGTCAAAATTAATCCCGCTCTGCACTACCATATCAACGTACACCAAAGGTGGAATGCTGTTGGGGGTCGCCGCGTAGTACTCACCCCACGGATCACATATCTCCACTATCTTCAGGCCTCTGTTGCTCGCCGCCCTCACGGCCATATTGGCGGCTCGCGTCATCTCCAGAACCTCTTCGAAGTTAAAGCCAAAGTGATTAAGTGCGTTGAGGCCACTAACCACATACCACCTGTGCACAAACGCAGAATAGCGAGCGACCACTTTGGAGATGAACTGATATGCAGTTTCGCGGATCTTCTCGAATCCAGGTGAGCTTTCAAGCAACCACTTGGGCAGATAGTCCTCGGAGAACCGCAGCAGCGGGCCCGCGCCGACAACCATTTTCTTTTTGCCGAGCAAATCAACACAAGAATCGATAGCGGAGAAATCAAAACGGCCCTTTTCCGGCTCTACCTGGGCCCAGTTTATGGGTATTATTCCGAAGCCGAACAATTCCAGCAGACTGTCGACATAAGTTGGATTGCCCATCTCGACAGGATCCACTCTGCAGCCAAGGCAGCCTCGCCCAAAGCCGTGAGTCTTATCCCTGGCAGTGAAAAACGACTCCGCGTGTCTTGCTGCGAGCTCTTCGGAGAAAACCATGGCTTTCTTGAGCGACTCGTCGGCCAACTGGGAAGCGACGGGGGCGTCGGAAATACGCTGAATGGCCCGGATAAGCAAATCCTGCGCCTCTTTGGAGAGGTCCTCCAAGCCCGCTATTGTATCGAAGAACGACCAGTCCTCGCGTTTGTTGATGATCTGCATCAGCTTTGCGCGCGCTATCTCGACATTGAGATTGTATGGTTTCTTTCTCTCAGGCAGGCACGTGGTCGGTAAGAGCACCTTGCCAAAACCACTGACAGGCCAGAGCAAAGCCAATCCCGCCGTTTCCAAGCTTGGCTTCTTACACTCGATCACCCCGTTCTTGAACGTGATCTTGGTTCGGCGAACGCCGATACCATCGGTCCCAAAGAGATAAACTCCGCACAGCGGGAATTCATCTACACGCTTGCCTTCTTGAAAAACTTGGAATTTCACTGCTCTGCCTCAATTGAGTTCGCCGGCCTGTCTCGCACACGCTGCGTATCGGCCTTTGTCGTACAATCAGGGCCAATTATAGCAGCTTTCCCATTTATGGCAATCCCAAAACCGCATTTCTCACCCGGATTTGAGGTTAGTTGGTGACAAGCAGAGTCTTCTGGCGACTGGAATACCCTGAGGCTGAACCGGGACGAGGCGGGATCAAAGGTCGAATTTGGTGCGCCTCGCGTCAGCGTCGATGCTAAACCATGTAATCTCACATCGCTCGCCAGACTGTGGCCCCCCTTCTCTCGACTATGCTGTCACATGCGATTACAGGCGTGCTCTGCCAATATGACAAGTCTACTCTGCTGGACGGTTAGGTCCCAACTCGTTCTTTCTCTCGTACAGGTAGAGTCAGAAGTGGAATGTGGGGCTCGATAGCCGGAGGCTCTTGCGCCATCCGAGCAGCCAAAGCATTGTCAGTTCGAAGGCACCTGGCTCTCGCGATACGGTGCATGGTGTCTTGTCTGAAGCTCACAAAGGAATCTGTTGTTCTCAATCAGCTTGGCTATCAGTGTTATTTGATTGAGCACTGTTTCGATCAGGTCGGTGTGTGTCAGGGTTGATTCAGGGCAGTAGCGAGGCAATGCGACAATCAGGTAGCCGCAATCGGTTTGGTCGGTGGCCAGTTGTGCAGCGGCAATGCTCGCACCGTTTGCCTGAGTGATGACCGGCTCAGCACCATCGTCTACTTTTGCGCATATGTCGTTCAGTAACGACTCGTCGATGTTCAGTGCGGAGAATTCCTCCGAGCTGCTCGGCCAGCGGTTGCCGGCTTTATCGATGATTGCGACAATCGGGCCCTGCTCGGGCAGCGAGCCGAAGACATGCCGGGCGACCTGCTCGTTCAGCACGTAGCTTGGGGGAAACATCGAGTCATACATATCCATTTGACCGTCTCCTTTTTGGTTTTGAGTGCTCAGTATTGAGCGCTTAATCAAGAAGCGGAGACTCAACTCTATTGTGACTGCACCGCCAGGAAGGATTTCGGTACAATTGGAGGGCAACTTTGTTGATGTTTTCGTTTGAGACGGCGCTTCGCTCCAGAGCCGGCCCAAAAATGGTACAGGCGGGTATGGATCTCAGTTTATGGGACGGAGGATGCCTCTGATCCAAAAGCAGGATATGTCCGCCGACTCAACCGTCGACCATCGACTTGAACCGAGCCATAGGGAAATTGCGCCCGGGACAGTCGGTAGTGCGCGCTCCAGGGGTCGTGTTGTGACCGTAGATGCGGCTGGCGGGTATGCGGTACCGGCGTTGCAGAAAACGGGTCAGCTTTGCAAGAGACTGCATCTGGCGTGCGGTGGGGATAGTGTTATTGTAGTCGCCGACGAGGCAGATGCCCACGGCATCCTCGTTGGCCCAGTTGCCCGGCGTTCCACCACAATGGGCTCCGGTCTTTTGCTCTCGCCACCGAAAGGTAACCTCGACGAGCCCGTCGGCGCTATCGGTGCCATTACCGATGACAAAATCATAGCCGACTCCGTCCCAATGGTTGCCTTCTCTGTGCCACTTGTCAAAGATGGCTGCATTTCCATTGCCCGTCGCCGAGTGATGTACGACTATCGCCTTCCATTTCTTCTCGAGGTTTGCCGGGGGGAACCAGTCTCTTGGGACGCTGGCGGCAACTCTTCTTCGCGTCGGACTTGGCTCGACAATGCGCGGCTTAGTGAGCTTGGGCTCGGAACTCACGGGGCTGTCTGCAATCCGTGGCGCCGGTTCATCCCGGTATACACAACCGCTCACAATAAACAGAAAAGTACAAACAACAAGACTTTTTTTGAACATCGCTTGGTCTCTTCACACAATATTCTGTAGCATGTCAAACACAGACATGTATTCCGGCATCGCCAAGGCTTGCCGGCACGCTTGCACGGCAACCGGCATGATCAGCCCTGTGCATCTTCACGCTCGGTTTGTTCGGAATTCGGCCTTTCCCTGTATCTAACCATACGTACGCCATTGCCACGTTCGTTATATTTGACCACATCCATATACGACTTCATGAGAAATAGCCCCCTACCTTCAGGCCTGTACAGATTCTTGCCAAGTCGCGGATCGGGAACCGCGTCCGGGTCAAAACCACAGCCTTCATCGGTCATCGATATCTCAATTCTCTCCGAGTCCACTGAACAGTCAATTGTCACCTTCTTTGAAGGATCCAGCTTGTTGCCGTGTTTGATGGCATTGGCCAAAGCCTCTTCCAGCGCAAGGTGCACAGCAAAGATGTCGTCCTTCGCAAAACCGGTGCCTTCGAGCTTTGCCAGGATCTCGTTGCAGACGTCACCAACAACAGAGGTTCTGCTTTCGACAATGATCGAGCAATTAACTGGCGTTCCTGACGTCATAAGCCCACACCTTCCCACAAGCTGATGAACCCATGGAATCCGAGCGATTTCCTGAAAATGCACTATCTCCCGCCGGAGCCCACCGGCGATTTGTGTCCTCATGAAAAGGGAAAAGACCGGCTATCCGGGTTCGGACAGATTTTTCGTTGCACTGCCAACGTCTTCGTATATGTCGAAAACCTTCGTTAGGCGCGTTATTTTGAATATCTCATAAATCTTGGGGTGGATACCACAGAGCCGCAGACTGCCTTTGCGCTCAGCAATTTTTCTACTGACCCGTATTAGAAGCCCTAATACCGAAGACGAGAGAAAACGGACGTTCCGAAAATCGAGAACGAGGTTCACGCGTTCCGCTTGCTCAACGACGGAGTCAATCGACCCCTTGAGTGCCTGGACGTCCATGTCCTCAAGGATCTTCTCATCGGTGAGAGTCACGACCGTTGCCTTGTCGACGTATTGCACACTTACGCGCGGCTTAAGCTCAACCATACGGCAGTCTCCATAGGATTACACACCACAAAACCATGAGCATATCGGAGAAAACCCGTGATGTCAAGCCTTTTACAGTGGTGAAAAACTCGCTCAAATGATGTTTTTGGACAGCATTGAGCCGGCCCGAGGCAGATTCTGCCGAACCTGTGGATTTTGTGCATTTTCGGGAGAAAAGTCTTGCAATCACAAGAAGACAAGGGATAATGTGGGCACGGTTTGTGGGTTTCTGTGCCTCGCTGGCTTGACGGCCAGTAGTGGAGGAGTTTGAACAAGCCCAGCTTGAACATGAACTCTGAGCCAAAGGGGAGCAACTACTAACTGCAGGAGTGTGAGGCAAGAACGTTGATTAGGGTAGTTGTTCGGTTCTGCGCGTGCAAATGACAACATGGCTACGATTGCCCCATTTTGTTGTTTGCCTTGCCGGCCCTGAGCCCAAATGCGCAGCATTTACGAACGGCCGTGTGATTTGCAGGCCTGTATTGGGAAGGAGATTGAGATGAGAGTTAGCAGATCAACAGAATATGCGCTGCTGGCTGTCGCCTATATCGCGCAGCACAGCGAAAAGAAAATCGTCCTGTCTCAGGACATATCCAAAGAGTACAACATACCGCTCGAATACCTGCTCAAGATACTGCAGCAGTTGGTCAGAGCCAGTGTTCTGCGCAGCAAACGAGGCCCTCGCGGGGGATTCTCATTGGCCAAGTCTGCCAAGAAGATCTCCATGCTTCAAATCATCGAAGCCGTTGACGGGCCCATGACCGGCCAATTGAACCTATCCGAGCATACAGGCGGGGCGAGATTTGGCGCGCGAGCCGAGAAGACCTATGAGAAGGCCGTCACTCAGGCCCGAAATGTCTTTGAAAAAGCAAAACTCGCGGCCTTGATAGGTAGTAAGAAGTAGCAGAACGAAGTAATCGAAATGAGGTCGGCAAAGACCTCTGGCAGCGATTCCAGGAAGCGTCACGTAGGCGGGCGCGAATCGGTGCGCGAGGTTTGGCGGGCGTCCTATCATCAAGATGCATATCAGCGAATTTCAAAAACTGATTTCAGAAAAATACGAAAGGCGAGACCGTGACAGGGGCATCCCTGCCACGTTCATGTGGTTCGTTGAAGAGGTCGGCGAGCTCGCTACGGCGCTGGCGTCACAAGACCAGAAGAACAGAACCGAAGAGTTCGCAGACGTCTTTGCCTGGCTTTGCACACTGGCAAATATAAGTGATGTCGATCTGGAGAAGGCTTGCGCCAAATACACCGGCAAGGGTGTAAGCGGCTTCAAACCCAAATAGGGAGCAGCATCTCATCGCCAGGCAAACGGCATGTCGGAGTTGCTACTGCTCGCCTGGCTCCTGGACGCTGTCGGCTGCGCTCGCTGTAGTCAAGGCTCTGTAGAAGCACCATCCAAAACCGCAAATAATCAGTAAGAAGACAAGGCCCAAGATCACGTAGGAGACGGTGCTGAGTTGATCTTGCGCCGGATGGACAACTTCCGCGAGTTGTGCAGGTTCCTTTGATCCCGTTGCGTAGATCAAAGACAGCGCGATGAAGCCACTGATATCCATCGTCGCAATCATGCCGGCCCAGCGTGCAAACCGGGATGGGCTGCTGCCCGAGCGGCTGAACTTGTCGAGCAGGCGGTTACCAATGACAATGGCGACAAGGGCCGGGGGCAATGACAGCCACAACACGTATTTCTCGCTGCGCTCAAGGATCGCGAGTCTGAGCAGTATCACGACCACCGCCGCCGAAGCCACCGCAAGGAACAGGGCAAATAAACCTGCGAGCCGTCCCTCGGTCTCGGACTCACTGGCCTGTTCGGCCCGGGGGGCTGCGTTGAGACGTCCCCTGATTAGACTCACAAGTACCGCCGCAATCGGAACAAGAACCATAACTGACAGCCCCACACAGTTGGTGAGGTGCCAATCCCCATCGGGCGAACGGAGGAACCCTCCTTCCTGTGTCAGGTCATCGAAAAGGCTCCAGAAGAACAATGAGCCCAAGATAATCGGAATCCCGATCCGAATCAGATACTCCCACCATCTGCCCAGCCGCCAGTCGCTTCGCTCATTGGCATGCCGGCGAAGCACATCAACTCGCCATAGCCAGCCGAGCACGATACATTCGAGGAGCCCGAGGAAGGCAATTCCCCACGTCCCATCAATGAAATCGTTGATAACGCTCAGCCAGTTCAAGCCCCCCTGAGTGATGTATACAAGTCCGATTGCAAGGCCAATCAGGCTCATCACGGGCAGAACGACACTTCTGCGCCATCCGGTCTTGTCGACCACCGCGGCAAGAACCGATTCGGTAATGGAGAAACCCGAGTCGATGCCGAGCGTCACCAGCGCGAAAAAGAAAACAAAGCTAAACCAGGCGGAATAGGGCAGTTGCGCCAGAGCGTACGGAAATGCGATAAAGCCAAGAGATGCGCCTCCCTCGACGACATTTTCAATCCGTACCGGGTGGCCGGCCTGCTGAGTCACGAACCACATGCCTCCCAACGTTGCGAACACGGCCAGGCCGGCAGTGAAACTCGTGGCGAAATCGGCCAGGCCGATTATCGCTGCATTGTTGTTAAGGTCGCTTTTTCTGTGCAGAAAGCTGGCATATGTGATCATCACCCCGCCAAATGCCAAACTCAACGAGAAGAACGCCTGCCCGAAGGCAAAACGCCACGTAGTAGCCTTGGCCAACTGCGACCAGTCGGGATTTAGGTAATAGGCCAGTCCAGTTATGCTACCTTCGAGCGTCAGACCCCGCGTGGTGAGAATCAGCAGCATCAGCCAGGGCAACGGGACCGTCAGCCATACGATCTTGCCCACCAGCTTGACACCTCTGAATATACAGAAGTACATCACGACCCACGTTATGACCAGCGGCCAGAAGATGTTCCACCGAATCTTGCCCAGGGCTGGACCTTCGATCTCATCCAGATACGTCTCGTGGAAGAACTTCTGGGCGTTTTGGACGCCTTCCAGGCCTTCACCGGCCCAGGGCAGCTCACCGCCTGTCAGCATGCCCTTGAGACTAAAGCTCAGAAAGCTGAAGCAATACGCGAGAATTACGGCATAGAATGTGACAATGACAAATCCGAGGATGATACTCCACCAGCCGACAAACTCGAATCGTCGATGGCTCCGGGCAAAAGCACCCGGTGCGGCCCGCTGGGTAAAATGCCCCAGACTGAACTCCAGAATCAGCATTGGCACGCCAATTACAAAGACTGCAATGACGTAGGGTATTAGAAATGCCCCTCCCCCGTGGTCGTATAGTTCATATGGGAATCGCCAGAGATTGCCCAGGCCCACTGCCGAGCCAACCGCCGCCAGTATGAATCCGCCTCGTGTTCCCCAGCTTTCGCGCTGCTCTTCCAGAAGCTCCGTCATGTGCAACTAATCTTCCTCTTTTCCTGGAGCACAAAGGGGCGCTTTGTTCTCTCGGGGTTTTATCTTGTCGCGGTCTATTCCCAGTAGACCTAACGTATCGCGTTCGACGATCGCCCGAATGTGGCCCCGCGGTACGGTTGGGAGGTTCGTGTCGGCCAAAAGCATATTGAATCCGAGCAAAGTCTCGATGCAGTCCCCTGCGTTGCCCAGCGGGAACCCACTGCCGAACAGCAGTTTTTCCATAACCCGGCGTTCATGTGCCGCCACGACAATATTGTAGGTCTGCCAGACTTTGCCGGGCTGGATTGTCAAATCCGCGTACACGTTCTTGTGCTTTGCCACCATTGACAGCGTCTGCTCGACAAAGGGGACACCCATGTCCCCGATTATGATTTTCAATTCCGGAAATACTCTGCCGATTTCATCGAGCAAGTACGGCTGCGCATAGTCCAGAACGGCGTCACGATTCAGATCGACGTCCCCGTTGTGGAAGAAAACCGGCAGGTCTAACTCCTGTGCCGACTCATAGAAGCGCATCGCCCTGCTATTTGCCGGATGAAAACCGCAGGCTGCGCAGTGCAGAACCAATCCATCAAGCCGCAGGTTCTCTTGTATTGCCTGCAGACTATCAATGCCTATTTTGTCTTCCGGCGGGTTCACGACCGCAAAACCAACCATTTTGTTGCTGTGCCTTGCCACGTACTCAGCGAGCCTCTTGTTGACCTCTTCGCTGGACCCGTCGGGAACAGCCAGCACGATACACGCATCTACAGTCTCTGTCCCGGCGAGCTGCTCACCTATCTCAGCATCGTCGGTTGTGAGGCTGACGTGTGTGTGACAGTCCACTATCATGTTATCACCCTTTAAATCTCTCGGAGCCCCTGCCCATGGTGGCCCCTTCAATCGTGCCAATATTAGCCAAGCTGACCTGGGGCGTCAAGAACAAATGTCGCGGCACTGCTTCACTCTACCGTCGCGCAACAGCAGAATTCGCGTTTTCCCCGGACAAAAGCCACCGCGCCGACTTGCTCCGGTAATTTGGGGTATTTCGGGGGCTGGGCAGGCAAGAAGCCAAACGATGACAGGTCAGAGTCCGTCCCCCGCAACCACAAATTGCCGCAAACCTTTTCTTGACGTCACCGCACCAGAAGTGTAATAATTGTGTCGAATTTGCGGTGACAGCGGATACGGACAGATGAACTTCGGCCAAGAAGAGATCCACCAGACACCGCAGTAGAAGCAGGTGCCGGACGTGTGACACTCCCGTCGACGGACTTGGCGTTCCTGAGTATTTGTGCAGAGGAATGGCTGTCACTCGGCTCCTGTTTTCAACTGATTGAATTTTTTGCCGTGTTCGGCGTCATAATGAATAGAATAGGCCAGTTTCGGCAATGCAATCAATCCGATGTGTCGGATTTTGCAGTATAGACTGATTCTCGAGAGTTGAGTTCTTGGGCTACGACTACTTTGGAGGTCTGCTGTGGATTGTCCGGTCTGCAAAAGTGCAATGGTGACGCTTGAGCTTGCCGAAGTTGAGATCGACCACTGCATCGATTGTGGCGGCATTTGGCTTGACGCCGGCGAGCTGGAGCTGCTGCTCGGCGAGCCCGTAAAGGCCACGCAACTGCTAAACTCCTTCCAAATCGACGCCAGCCCCAGCGAAGCGCCCAGGAAGTGCCCCATCTGCAGCAAGAAGATGCAGAAGATAATAGTCGGCGCGGAAAAACCGATCCTTCTCATCGACAAATGCCGCAGAGGAGATGGTCTGTGGTTCGATCGAGGCGAGCTGCAGGATATTGCCAGCAGAGCCGAGCTGGACACGGACAATAGAATTCGAGAACTACTGGCTGACATGTTTGGTCACAACCAGCCAAGGCAAGATTAGGCAGCCCCTCATGAACGGACGCGCCCGGTTACAACGCATTGTTCTGTCGGCCGTCATAGGGCCGTGCATTTCGACCGCTCAGACGTATGCGGCCAAGGTGCCGATTCCACAGCCGAAAACCTACTCGATCCCGGTCATTGATCTTTCACAGGAGACACACCGACAGGTCGTAGTGGACAGAGAACCCGGGCAGTATCTGGGACATCCGACCACCGTCTTGCTGGAGGACAACAGAACCATGATCGCCGTTTACCCGAAGGGTCATGGCCGAGGCGCAATCGTGATGAAGCGCAGTGCAGATGGGGGACTTACCTGGTCCGAGCGTCTTGCTACGCCGGAGAATTGGGCTACGTCCAAGGAAGTGCCAACTCTATACCGCGTCACAGACAGGCACGGCGCAAAAAGACTGATCATGTTCTCAGGCCTGTACCCGATCCGCATGGCCGTCTCTGCGGATGACGGCGGGACGTGGACGCCGCTGGAGGCCATCGGCGATTTCGGTGGTGTCGTCGCAATGGCCTCTCTGGAGCAGCTAAAGAACGGAGAGCATATCGCCCTGTTTCACGATGATGGGCGATTCTTGCGAGGTGACGGCGAACGCACAAGATTCCGCGTGTACAAGACGATCTCAAAGGACGGAGGCCTTACCTGGAGCGAGCCCACAGTTATCACAGAGCACCCTACTGCTCACCTTTGTGAGCCCGGTCTGCTGCGGTCACCGGACGGCAAGCAGATGGCCGTCTTGCTGCGCGAAAACAGTCGCAACTTCAATTCGTTTGTTATATTCTCCGACGACGAAGGTCAAACCTGGTCGCCACCCCGAGAGCTGCCGGCAAGCTTGACCGGAGACCGGCATACCGGCCGGTACGCCCCCGATGGTCGCCTGTTCATAACCTTCCGCGACACTACGCTCGTTAGCCCGACAAAGGGTGACTGGGTGGGTTGGGTCGGCACCTATGAGGACATTGTTCGCGGCCGCCAGGGCCAGTATCGCATCCGCCTTATGGACAATACCAAAGGCGGTGACTGTGCATATCCGGGCCTCGAACTGCTGCCCGACGGCACGTTCGTCACCACGACATACGGCCATTGGGTCAAAGGCGAGATGCCGTTCATAATGAGCGTGCGGTTCAAGATGGAAGAGCTCGATGCCAAGGCCGCGCAGCTTGCCCCAAAGCAGACAGATGTATTCGTCAGCGGTGCAGACGGCTACCACACTTATCGCATCCCCGCCCTTCTGCTCACGCCGCGGGGGACCCTGCTGTCTTTCTGCGAGGGACGCAAGAACAGCCGGCGGGACTCAGGTGACATCGATCTGCTGCTCAAGCGATCTGCGGACGCAGGCAAGACCTGGAGCCGGCAGAAGGTAGTCTGGAGCGATCGTGGCAACACCTGTGGTAATCCCTGCCCGGTAGTGGACGGGGACACGGGGACTATTTGGCTGCTGATGACCTGGAACCA
>CP070675.1:360274-377905 GCA_020352215.1 Phycisphaerales bacterium | reverse complement strand
CTTTGCCGGAATGGTCGTGGCAGAAGCATCGGTATCGGGCACCCGCCACTTCGTCGGAGCCGACAGATTGTCGGTAAGGTACATACCGCCGATGTTCACCGCATCATCGCCGGTGTTGTAGATTTCGATCCAATCGTCGTCGTCGCCGTACGGATCCCGGATCGAGCCGTTATTTCTGGCCATGAACTCGTTGATAACAAGGGTGGCTCCTATACGCTGCCAATTCTCAGCTAACAGGGCGAAGTCAGCCGTGTTAACGCCGCCGACATCGTCGAGGTCGGCCTCGCAGCCAGCGGCGGGACAGCCTTGGTCCAACCACTGCCCTGCAAAAACCACAAGATCTTCAGAATCAACCTTGCAGTCGGCGTTCAAGTCACCGACGGGACACACAGCCTTCAGAGGATTGGTTAGGGACAGGGTCAGAGCCAGGAGGGGCAACAACATTCTCACGAACATAAGCTCCTTCAATATTTCTGCGGCAGCGACGAATTGCGCGGCTGCGCGTGGGACTGCGTTCGCACTAAGTGCGCCTTGAACGCGGAATAATCAGATGCACTAACTTTGTCTATTTTAACATATTTCGGCTCCATTGGTCAATAGCAGTTCCCAAATAGACTTGGGCCTCGGTGCGAAAGTTGGACGATGTGCGGACGATTCGACGGGCGTCCGAATGCCACTATGGCTCGCTATTACCGGACCGCGAGCCCGATGCTTTGGAGAGCGGCGCACCGGGGGACACAGAGGGACGTGGGATCGAGAACTGGCCCGATTCTCGAATACGTCTTGATTCACAGCGGAGATATGTGTTAAAATGGGCAATAGTGGCTTGTGCTGTTGAGTGCTTGCCGGGGGTCTGAGAGCAGCAGATTGCCCGCAAATGGCAAATGAAGGAAGGTTTCATGGTATCTTTGAATATCGAGAAGTTGCTTGCCCTTCTCGTCCTTGTGGCAGGCGGCCTCGTCGCCGCAACAGCGGACGGCGGATGGATAGCCTACAACGATTGTCTTCGCGAACCTGGAGATGCGACGGCGGCGAATGTGACCGGCTGGACCATACACAGCCGCGATCTGGGCCACTTCACAGGACCGCTTGAGGATTTTGAAACCGGCAGCGACGTGGGAATGCCCACGGTGACCTTTACGATGGGAGGCGCTGGTCTTCAGGTCAGTGGCGGCGGCGCGGGCGGCAATCCTGCCTTCGGCACGGATGCGCACGAGATATTCGGTGACATAGTCGACTTCGGTCCCAACACCGTCTACTACGGCAGCCCGGGCTGGTGGGTGGAGATCGAGTTCACAGGCCTGGATCCCGCAAAAACATATACGTTTGTAGGAACCGCCATTCGCTCTACCAGCTATCCCAAGCGAATTTCCCTATTTACCATCGCCGGAGCCGCCAGCTTCGTCAACAACAGCAGTGACGGTGTCGTGGAAAAAGACGAAGACACAACCAAGCTGCTGGCCGGAGATAACAGCATAACCGGATACGTCGTTCGGTGGGATGAGATCGTTCCTGCAGCCGATGGCAGCTTCAAAGTCAGGGCTGAGGCTACAACAGATTCGGACGGCGGGAGGGCTTATCCATTTGGTGGCTTCATGCTCCAAGAGCTTGGCAAGGCAGGCAACAGGCCGCCGGAGGTCGATGCAGGAGACTACGACCCGCTGACCTGGCCGATTCATACGCTCCGGCTGAGCCCGCTTGTCGAGGACGACGATCCCTGTGGCTATGGCATACTGACCTACAAGTGGTCCCAGTTGAGCGGTCCCGGCACCGTGACCTTCCTGCCGAGCGAAGATATCGAAGATCCGTGCGCGGTATTCTCCGAGCCAGGCGATTATCAGCTGCAGCTTCAGGTCTGGGACGAGGTGCCTCAGGAGGGCAGCGGCTCGGTCTTGGTCACCGTGATAATGCCGCTGTTGGGCGATTTCAACGGCGACAGGAAGGTCAACTTCAAAGACATCGTGGTCTTCGCTGCCCAGTGGCTGGACCCTTACGGCAGTCCCGCCGATCTAAATGCCAAGGATGGCGTCAATGGATTTGACTTCGACGTCCTGGCCAAGAACTGGCGTGCGGGGGAAGGCGCGACCTTGGTGATCAATGAGTTTCTCGCCAGAAACGACCTCAACAACAAAGACCCGCAAGGTGAGTACGAAGACTGGATTGAAATCTACAACGCCGGTGAGGATGCCGTTGACATTGGGGGCATGTACCTGACGGATGACCTGTCCGAGCCGACCAAGTGGCGGATCCCAGTTGACGATCCTGCCGCGACTACTCTGCCTCCTGGCGGGTATTTATTGATATGGGCCGACAACGATGTCACTGATCCCGGGCTCCACGCTGCGTTTGAACTCAGCGACACCGGTGACGAGATAGGCCTGTTCGACACAGACGGAGTCACTGTGCTTGACAGCGTTACCTTCGGTGAGCAGACGCCGGATGTTTCCTATGGTCGTGACCCCGATGCTATCGCCAAGCTGGTGACCCTGAGTCCGACCCCGGGGGCGTCCAACAACGGTTCTTATCTGGGCGTAGTTGCCGACACAAAATTCAGCCACGATCGCGGCTTCTACGACGCCCCGTTTTCCGTCACGATCACAACCGAAACGCAGGGCGCTACGATACGTTACACCACAGATTGCAGTACCCCCTCTGAACGACACGGCACACCATATGCCGGCCCAATCTCCATCGGCACGACCACGTGCCTTCGCGCGTTCGCGTTCAAGCAAGGCTGCAAATCGACCAACGTTGACACGCATACCTATATCTTCCTCGACGACGTGATCGCCCAGGCCACCCATCCGACCACAGGGGCTCAGGTTACTCCGGACGGATACGCCGAAACATGGGATCCAGGGCCCGGAGATGGTAGCTATTCTAATTGGGCCACGAGCGACCACCGGGGCGACTATCAGGTGGACCCTGACGTCGTTGGCCAGAACGGCAAGGATAAATTCGGGGGATTATACGCCGTGACTATCAAGGACGATCTCAAGTCCGTCCCCACCATTTCTCTTGTTATGAACAAGGACGATTGGTTCGGCTCCCAGGGCCTTTACATCCACAGGTCCCTGGACCACACGGAACGCGCAGCCTCATTTGAGCTAATTGATCCGAACGGCACAGACCAAATCCAGGCTAACTGCGCAATGTCGATGCAGGGAGGTGGCAGTGGCGGGGGCACCAGCCTGAGCAGGTGGAAGTCTTATAAGCTCTCAATGCGACCGAGGTTCAAACCCCAAACCGATGACGGAAAGCCCACCGGTGGGCCGCCGAAGCTGAATTTCAAACTGTTTCCGGATTCGCCCGTTGACCGCCACAACACCTTCCTACTCGATGCGGTGCTGAATCACTCGTGGCTGCATCCAGGCGCTGGCCAGCGCAACACCGCCATGTACATCCAGGATCAGTACGTCGCCGACCTGCACAACGCCATGGGCGGCTATTCGCCCCACGGATTCTACGCACACACGTACATCAACGGCCTGTACTGGGGAATGTACTACGTCCACGAAAGGCCTGACGACCCCTGGGCGGCGGAGATATTCGGTGGTGACGAGGCCGAGTATGATGCATTAAAACATAACAGCGGCAACGTGCTCAACAATGGCACGGGCGGCAGCGCCACTGCAAACTACAACGCCATGGTGAACGCCGCAAATGCCGTGCAGTCCGATCCCACCAACCTGGCCAAATACAATACGCTATGCGAAATGCTCGACGTCGATAACTTCATCGCTTATCTGCTGGCCAACTGGTTCACCGACAACGGTGATTGGCCCCACAAAAACTGGTACGCCACCCATCGCAATCATCCGGACGGCAGATGGCGCTTCCACTCCTGGGACGCGGAACACACGGTCGAGGACAATAGGGACGGAAGGTTTGGCCAAAGCCCATCGGATATTCACGGCAAACTCGATAACAGCGCCGAATACCGGATGAGATTCGCCGACCACGTACACCGTAACTTCTTCAATGGCGGCCCGCTGTCATATCCGAACACGGCCAACGCGTACCAAGCGAGGATGAACCAGATCGACCGTGCCATCGTCGGCGAATCCGCGAGATGGGGCGACAACCGACAATCCACTCCATACACCCGTCAGAACTGGCTCAGTACGCAGAACGGCAAATTGACCGGCTTGTTCCCCGGCCGCTCAGCCGAAGTCCTCGGCCGGCTGAGGAATATTAACCTCTATCCCGATATCGAGGCACCCGTCTTCAACATCAATGGCTCGTACCGGCACGGCGGTCACATTTCAGCGGGTGACTTGCTCACAATGGCCGCAGCTGACATTGTATGGTACACCCTTGACGGTGCCGATCCTCGCCTGCCGGGCGGCGCCGTCAACGTCTCGCATGCGGCGATGTACTCGGGTGCCCTCAGTCTTACCGAAACTGCTCACGTCAAGGCACGCGTGCGGAGTCGCACTACGTGGAGTGCATTGAACGAGGCAACCTTCGCAGTCGGCCCGGTCTCGGAGAATCTACGTATCACAGAAATCATGTACCATCCATACGACGCCGGCGATCCCAACGATCCGAATACTGAATTTATCGAGCTAACCAACATCGGCAGCCAAACCATCAACCTGAACCTCGTGAAGTTCACAAACGGAGTCGAGTTCACGTTTCCGAGTATGGAACTGTCACCAGATCAGTATGTTCTGGTTGTCAAAGATGCGGATGCATTTGCAGCAAAGTATGGCCAGGGGCACAACATCGCCGGCCAGTATACGGGCAGTCTGAACAACAACGGCGAGAGAGTCGAGCTGCAGGACGCAGCAGGGACAACCATACACAACTTCCGATACAGGGATGGCTGGTACGATATCACCGATGGGCTGGGTTTCTCGCTCACAGTAAGAAACCCGGCGAGTACCGATCCGAACCGCTGGAGCGACAAAAGCACGTGGCGTCCGAGCGCGAATGTGGACGGCTCGCCGGACGCCGACGATACGGGCCTGATACCTGAGCTCGGTGACGTCGTGATCAATGAAATACTTGCGCACTCACATGCAGCGGCCTCGGACTGGATAGAGCTGCACAACACGACCGACCACGCCATCAATATCGGCGGTTGGTTCCTCAGCGATGATGCCGACAATCTGAAGAAGTATGAGATAGCCGAGGGCACAACCATTATGTCCGGCGGCTACTTTGTCTTAACCGAAGGGCTTCACTTCGGCAATCGGGCTGATCCCGGCTGTCACGTCCCGTTTGCGTTAAGTGAGAATGGCGAGACGTTGTATTTGCACTCCGGCCGGGACCGCGAGTTGACCGGTTACAGCGAGCAGGAGAAGTTCGGTGCATCCGTGACGGGCGTAGCGTTCGGCCGATATCAAAAGAGTACGGGCGCGTATAACTTTGTCGCCATGAGCGTCAATACGCCTGGTTCAGCCAATGCCTATCCGAAGGTCGGACCGATAGTTATTAGTGAGATAATGTACCATCCGGACAGCCCTGCGGACGCCGAGTATGTGGAGCTTCTGAATATGAGCGAAGCAAGTGTCACGCTGTACGATTTCGTCACGTCCGAGCCGTGGCGGTTCACGGACGATCCCGATAATCCCGGGATAGAGTTTCTGTTCCCATCCGATCCGCTTGTGACGGTGGCATCCGGCGAATGCATCTTGATGGTCAAGGACCCGTCGATGTTCAGTTCCAAGTACACTGCCCCAGAGGGGACGCAGATATTTGCCTGGGGAGCCGGCCGGTTGGACAATGGCGGGGAGAAGATACAGATCAGTTTGCCGGGCGACGTGGATACTGATGGTGTTCGTCGCTACATTCGGGTTGATCGGGTAAGGTACAGTGACGGCTCGCATCCGGATGATTTTGCATCGGGCGTCGATCCGTGGCCTACCGGCGCCGATGGTTCCGGCTCATCTTTGACCAGACTCTTCCCGCAATACTACGGCAACGACCCCAACAACTGGCAGGCAGCTACTCCCTCACCGGGTATAGCCAACCCGTAAGGTGCCATAAGACTGCAAAATGAGCCTACATACAAGGCTTGCCGGTGCGGCTATCAAAGGCTCCAGTGCCAGTCTCACAGATGATTCTGATGGGAACGGCTTCTACGGAGTCCTCGAAGAGAAAGCCAGAACACAAGTCCGGGTCGTCCGTTTCCTACCGAACTTCCAGGTTTCGCTGTCCTGCGAAAGAACAGCTTCACCGGCTTAGATCATCGAAGAAAATTCCGCGAGATGGCCAAAGACAGCCTCTCGGGCGGAACCTAAGCCGTCAGGTCAGATCATAGCCCTCAGGGTAGCATTGCCAGGGCCTGCATCCTCAACACATGCCTGCACGCAAGATGCACGCGCTACCGAATGATCGAGGAATTGCGTTTGACGGTTCACCGGCGCAGTATTATACTGCCGTCTTTGATATGGAGCGAAGGACCGTCAGATATTGGAGCGAAACATGGACAAGAGCAAAACTTTCGCTGAAGGTATAACCTTCGACGATGTCCTGCTGGTGCCCGCAAAAAGCGACCTTGTGCCGAGCCAGGCCCAAACCCGAACCCAACTGACGAACAACATCACGATAAACATACCGATCGTCTCAGCCGCTATGGACACTGTTACCGAAGCGGCACTGGCGATAGCCTTGGCCCAGGAGGGCGGAGTCGGGATAATCCACAAGAACCTCTCGGTCGAGGCCCAGCAGCGGGAAGTGGCCAAAGTCAAGCGTTCCGAACACGGCGTGATTCTCGATCCAGTGACATTGACGCCGACGGAGCCTGTCAGAAAGGCGTTGGAGCTGATGAACGAGCAAAATGTCTCCGGCATCCCCATCGTCGAAGGCAAGAAGCTTGCGGGCATCCTGACACGCAGAGATTTGAAGTTCCTCAAGGACTACGACGTCAATATTAGCTCCGTTATGACTAAGAGTAATCTTGTTACCGGCCCGGCCGGCACGACGCTCGAGCAGGCAAAGGAAATCCTTCAGAAGCACAAAGTCGAGAAGCTGCTATTGGTCAACTCGAAGAACGAACTGGCCGGGCTGATCACGATGAGGGACATCGATCGTGTTCAGCAATACCCGCTGGCGGCAAGAGACGACCGAGGTAGACTGCGGGTTGGCGCCGCAGTTAGCGTTCACGATTATGAACGTACCGAAGCTTTAATAGCAGCCGACGTTGATCTGATCGTGGTTGATACCGCCCACGGCCATTCCCAAAACGTCATTGACACGGTGAAGAAGATCAAGGCCGGGTACGATATCGACGTGATTGCGGGCAACATCGCTACGGCCGAAGCGGCTGAGGATCTGATAGCAGCCGGAGCAAACGCGGTGAAGGTCGGGATCGGACCCGGTGCGATCTGTACCACAAGAGTCATCTCCGGAGTCGGAGTGCCACAAATATCTGCGATCATCAACTGCGCGGGCGTGGCGCATAAGCATGATATTCCGGTTATTGCCGACGGTGGGATAACACAGTCCGGTGAAATAACCAAAGCAATTGCCGCGGGGGCTTCAAGTGTGATGATAGGCTCACTGTTTGCAGGCTTGAAAGAGAGTCCGGGGCAATTGGTTATCTACAAGGGAAGGCAGTTCAAGGAATATAGGGGGATGGGCTCCTTGGGTGCGATGGTCAAGGGCTCTGCGGAGAGATATGGACAGAGCAGCTCGACCGAGGTGGGCAAACTTGTCCCCGAGGGTGTGGAGGGCCGGGTCCCGTATCGCGGCAGTTTAGGTGACTTCGTCTACCAACTCGTTGGTGGTTTGCGGGCAGGAATGGGCTATTGTGGCGCACGAAATATCAAGGAGCTCATGAGCAAAGGCCGGTTCGTCCGGATAAGCGCGGCCTCGGTCGGTGAGTCCCACCCGCATGACATACAGATAACCAAAGAGGCACCGAACTACTCGGCTTCACTGCCCTTTGAAGATTAAACGCCCGCAGTGACAAACAGAAGCGGATTCTCCTGTGGATGCAGCAACGGAACATCGAGTGCAGAACAATACACCAGACTTTCGAGACACGAAGTATGAGATGATAGCCATCCTGGACTTTGGCAGCCAGTACGGCCAGCTGATAGCCAGGCGCGTCCGAGAGCACAACGTCTATTCCAGAATTTGCCGGGCAGACATAAGTGCCGAAGAGTTATCGAGGCTTCCTCTTAAGGGCTTGATTCTCTCCGGCGGACCGGCGAGCGTCTATGACGAAAATGCCCCCCGGTGCGATGAGCGTATTTTTGATCTCAATGTCCCAATATTGGGCATATGTTATGGAATGCAGCTCGGCTGTCAGATATTGGGGGCGAAAATTGCACGTGCGGAAAGTCACGAGTACGGCAGAACCAGCCTCACCATGCTCGATAACAACGATCTTTTTGCAAACATGCCTGATTCAACCACCGTCTGGGCCAGCCACGGCGACCAAATCGGCGAATTGGGCGACGACTTCATCAGGCTCGCGGCAACGAAGACCTGCCCGTTCGCTGCTGTAAGGCACAACAGCAAGAAATTCTTCGGCGTGCAGTTTCACCCCGAAGTCTCGCACACCCCCAAGGGACCGCTCATTCTGCAGAACTTTCTCTACGACATTTGCCAGTGTACCGGCGACTGGCAAATGAGCAACTTCGTCGGAGAAACGGTCCAGGCTGTTCGCGAGCGCGTCGGCGACGCCACGGTAATATGCGGCTTGAGCGGGGGAGTCGACTCGTCGGTCGTGGCCTCTCTGGTTCACGAAGCAATCGGCGATCAACTCATATGCATCTTTGTTGATAACGGCTTGTTGCGTAAGAACGAACGCGAACATGTTGTCTCGACATTCCGGGACCACTTTCGTATCGACTTGAGGGTCGTCGATTGGGCTGATCAGTTCCTAACCGCTCTGAAGAGGGTGACGGACCCACAAGAGAAACGCAAAATAATCGGCGCCGAGTTCATCAAGGCCTTCAAATCCGCCGCGTCGAAAATCACCAATGCCAAGTTCCTTGCCCAGGGCACGCTATATCCGGATGTTATTGAGTCCGGCTCCAAGGACGGTAATCCGGCAGCCAGCATAAAGCTGCACCACAACGTCGGTGGGCTGCCGGCCGAACTCGGCTTCGAGCTAATCGAGCCGTTAAGGGACCTGTTCAAGGATGAAGTGCGAATTGTGGGCGAATACCTGGGATTGCCGGAGGACATGGTATGGCGGCATCCTTTTCCCGGGCCGGGGCTGGGGGTAAGGATAATCGGGGACGTGACACCACAGAGGCTTCAGACACTGCGCGCAGCCGACGAAATCCTGATAGACGAGATAAAGTCCGCGGGGCTGTACAGAAGGATAGCACAAGCTCTGGCTGTCCTTGTACCTGTCGCAACGGTAGGAGTCATGGGTGATGAACGAAGCTATGAAAATGTCATCGCCATCCGAGCGGTCGAGACAAGCGATTTCATGACCGCTGATTTCTCCCAGATACCCTACGACGTCTTGGGCATCATATCGAGCAGGATCATAAATGAGGTCCGCGGAGTTAACCGGGTCGTCTATGATGTTTCAAGCAAGCCTCCGGCAACAATAGAATGGGAATAGCCAAAACTGATCTCGGGGTATTCATACCTGCGAGGTCGGCCACTGCCTCAGCTTCCAAGGGCCCTGATTCGCTCTCGTGAGAAGGGGGTGTGCAAATTACCAGTGGACGCTGCAATGCGCGACGCAAAACAGGTCAAGGCTACTGCTATTTCGCTTTGCCCTGCACAGCGTGGGTACGGCAAGCGTCGACATTCGCTCAGAACAGACCAAAGGCCGCAAAACCTTTGCGGTCTTCCAGCGGGAAGGATTTGGCTGCCACCTAACGGCGTTTGAAAGAAGTATGAATTGACTTGCCGAGAAAGATGGATAACTTAATGTTGGCCGGGTAGCTGTCCTCCTCAAAAGAAACGGCAACCTACCGGACCTCAGAGCCACCAGTCAAAGATCAGCTCTACAGGAGACGTTGGCGTGAAAATCGAAGATGAAGCCGCAAAGGAATTCCTGAATAGCATCTTGGCGAGTATGCAGGGAGGACTGTTCACCATAGACAAAGATGCCAGAATCACTTCTTTCAATCGCGGCGCCGAACGCATAACCGGTTTCAAGAAAGAGGAAGTCTTGAATAAGAAGTGCTACACTGTTCTGAGGAGTAATCTCTGCAAAAGCAAATGTCGTCTGAAGAGGACATTGGAAACTGGCGAATCAATGTCCAACTTTGATGCGACTATTAGGAACAAAGCGGGAACTGAAATTCCCGTGAACGTAACGACCTCAGCATTGCGGTCCGCCAATGACGAGATAATAGGCGCTCTGGAAATCTTCAGAGATCTGAGAGAACGCAAGCGGCTATGGGAGGAGCTACGAGAAGAAAGAGACAAGGCGCAACAGTACCTCAGTGTAGCCCGAGTCGTAATCGTAGCTCTCGATCTCGAGGGAAGAGTAACCCTCATAAACAAGATGGGCTGCGAAGTCTTGGGGTATAAAGAAGAAGAGATTATCGGGAACAACTGGTTTGATTTCTGCATCCCCGCCAAGACCAGGCACAAAGTAAGAGAAATCTTCCTGAAACTGATCGCCGCAGAATTCAAAGCGGCTGAATGCTACGAAAATCCAATTCTAACCAAAGATGGAGAGGAACGGATTATCGCGTGGCACAACACCCTACTAAGAGACAACGCAGGTCAGGTCATCGGCACTCTCAGCTCAGGAGAAGACATCACCGAACGCAAGCGAACTGAGGCTGAACTGATCAGATCGGAGAAGCTGGCTTCAATAGGCCAGTTGGCTGCCGGAGTCGCCCACGAAGTCAACAATCCACTGGCCGGCATACTGGTCTACATAAAGCTTCTCCTCAAGAAGTACAAACAAAACACGCTGCAGACCGAAGATACAGAGAAACAACTTGAAAAGATCGGAAAGGAAACGGAAAGGTGTTCCCGCATCATCAAGAACCTTCTTGACTTCTCACGCCAAACAGAAGTGACCCTCAGGCCGACCGACATGAACAAAGTAATAGACGCAACGTTCTCCATAATCGGCCATCAGATCAGTCTGGATAACATAACAGTTGAGAAGAGATTATCCACGTCGCTTCCTCTTATCCTCGTGGACTTTGACCAAATCCAGCAAGCTTTGATGAACATCATGCTCAACGCGGCCCAGGCAATGCCCAGCGGCGGTGACTTGACCATAACCACATCAGTCGCGGCAGACGTCAAAATCGGCGATTCAATCCAAAATGCCATTAGAATTGACATCAGTGATACGGGGGTAGGCATCCCCAAAGAGAATTTAGACAAGCTTTTCACGCCGTTCTTCACGACTAAGGAAAAGGGCAAGGGTGTGGGGCTTGGCCTGTCCGTTGTTCACGGGATTATCGAACGACATCACGGCAAAATAGAAATCGAGAGCAATCCGGGTACCGGGACCACATTCTCGATATATCTGGGGATCATAGATGAAGAAAAAGACTAAGCTGCTGGTTGTGGACGATGAAGACATAGTGCGAGAATCTCTCGATGACTGGCTGAGCTCCGTCGGTTATGACGTGCTCACCGCCACGTGTGGAGAGGAAGCACTCCAGATAATCAAGCGCAAGAAGGTCAAGATTATGATTGCTGATCTTATCATGCCGGGTATGAACGGTATCGAGCTGATGAAGGAGGCAAGAACCATCGTCCCCACAATGTCGACGGTCATTATTACCGCGCACGGCACAATTCAAACAGCAATTGCCGCCATAAGAGAAGGCGCCTATGACTACATCGAAAAGCCCTTTTGCCCGGAAAAGGTCGAACTGCTTGTAAGAAATCTGGTCGAGCATCACAATCTCGTCGAAGAGAACATCACACTACGCCGGAAGATTGAGGACAGATTCAGTTTCGAGGGTATTATCGCCAAGAGCCCCAAGATGATGAAGATATTTGAACTCATCAAAACGGTGGCCCCAACCGGTGCTACGGTGCTGATCACCGGAGAGAGTGGTACCGGCAAGGAAGTCATCGCCAGGGCTATCCATAGTCAGAGTCAGCGACGCAACAAACCTTTCATTGTCACAAGCTGCGCAGCCCTTCCGGAAACGTTGCTGGAAAGCGAGCTTTTTGGCTACGAGAAGGGCTCCTTCACAGGTGCTGTGGAAAGAAGAAAGGGTAAGTTTGAGGCAGCAGACAAGGGCACTCTATTTCTTGATGAAATTGGTGAGATAGATGCCAATACGCAGGTCCACCTTCTCAGAGCACTCGAAGCAAAGAAGATTACAAGAATTGGAAGCAACGAAGAGATGGAGGTCGATGTACGCATAATTGTTGCCACGAATAGGGACCTCAGGGCCATGATCGATCAGGGGACATTCAGAGAAGACCTGTATTACCGATTGAACGTAGTGACTATCAGCTTGCCTCCACTTAGAAACAGGCGGGAGGATATCCTGCCGATGGCCGAACATTTCCTGAAGAAGTATGCCAAAGAGAACAACAGCTCCGTTAGAGGCTTCTCCCCCGAGGTTGTGCAATTCATGCTCGATTATCACTGGCGCGGCAATGTGAGAGAGCTGGAAAACATGGTCGAACGCGGTGTAATTCTGGCAAAGGACAAGACCATCACTCTGGCTGAATTTCCGCAGGAGCTGACCGGGCCGGCACTGACGGAAGCAAGAACGCTCGAGGCACTGGAGAGAAACCATATTCTAAGCGTGCTTGAGGAAACCGGCGGCAACATTGCCAGGACCGCCAAGATACTCGGCATTCACCGAATGACCCTCTACAACAAACTGAAGAAGTACGGCATCAATGTCAATACATTAGGCGCATGATGTCGCAAATATCGACATCTTGACCATTTGTTGAAGGCCGCGCAGCAATCCCGCCGTCCGTCATAACTCACGTGCAATATCGCGTTTATCGCAATTCGTAGAGCAACTTTCCGGTCCGACCCACTTCCAGGCACAGTTCTTGCGTTAGTAAAGGCCAAGTGGGGCGCTAATTCCCACCGGAGAGCTTCTTGTTGTCCGAAATGATCTTGTAGAAGTGGATACAGAGAAAAAGACTGGAGATTTGGGATCATGAAAAAGAATTCGATTCTGGTAGTAGAAGACGAAGACATCATGCGGGAATCATTAGTTGATTGGTTTTCAGGTGAAGACCATAAGGTTGACGCCGCAAGTGATGGTGACAAGGCGCTGGCAGATTTCGATCTGGAAGACTACGACGTGATGATAGTCGACCTTAAGCTGCCGGGCCGTGACGGCCTTTCAGTTCTGAGCGAAGTGCGGGTCAAGAATCCCAAGGCAAAGGTCGTCATCATCACCGCCTACCCATCGGTTGACACTGCGGTGGAGGCAATGCGCAGAGGCGCTGCCGACTACCTGGCAAAACCCTTTGAGCTGGAACGGCTTGAGACCTCGATCAGAAGAGAACCCCGCGTCCAGATGGCCGTGGCGGCGCCCGTGGAAGTGCCTGTGCCCGTAAAAGTACCGGCGGTCGAAGAGGAGGTAGTCTCTCCCTGCATCTGGCACCAGGCAGGAGTGCTCAAGGAACGTATGTGTACGCTCGGATACCAGTGTAGCTCCGGATGCGCATTTCATGCAGGTATGATGAGGAAGGAGAAGTACCGAAGTGATCCGAGGATCAAACCTCTTCTCGACAAACTTACCTCGCTTCCGGGAAAGAATCAGTGCCGGTACACAATGAATGGAGCCATCTCCTCTCGCGTTTGTCCGAGCCTCTATCACTGTGAGAGCTGTGAGTTTAGCCAGATATCCCAGGATGAGGTAGATCGGCAACTTGCCATTAAAGCTGCCCGGCGAAAAACGACGATGCAAGGAAGTTCGTAGCCACAATGTCACATTAGGCCCAGGTACCTCCGGACAAGTCGCTCTGCACAGTGAGTGCTGCGCTTCCGCCGCATATTGTGCTGGATCCGCGCAAAACGAACCCTTGGGCCCGCAGCGACTGTCGGTTGTTGCCGAACCCAGATGGACGTTGTGTGAGACTCTCGCGGATAACAGAAGGCCGAGCCAATCATTTCCTTGAGCAGGCACCCACCGGCCGAGTCGAAGCTCAGGATGATCTGTTAGGGCACGGCATCGTGCGAGGTGATGAAGTGGAACACCAATCGGAGCGCAGCACGGTCACGCGCCATCTCGAGGCGCATCGGATGTCCCGCGCCCAGAATAGACTGCGCTTGAATCCGGGAAGTCACGGACTTGCGTTTCGAGAACACAGGACTTAACGGTGCAGAAAATCCTTGCACAATCACCGCCTTTTCGCTATGATGGAGATATAAGAAATCCTGTGTGAGGAGGACTATAGACATGCGCAATACAAACGTTGTTCTCTGTGTCGCCGTAGCAGCCATCTCCCTGGCAGCCGAAGTCACAACGGCCGCTGTTTGTCAGGTGCCAACAGGCAGGTATCCGACTATCACGGCGGCGCTCAAGAACCCCCAGTGCGACGTAATCCAGGTGGGGGATGGGGTCTATTCGGTCGACAACGGAGAACGCTTTCCTCTTCGGTTGGATAGGGCCATTACCCTGGAGAATCAGCCTGGAGCCAGGCCGCGTCTGGTAGGCGACGGCGAACACACGGTCGTTCTGATCGAGACGGCAGGCGTGACCGTACGGGGTTTTGAGATCACAAACGGCAACGGCTCGGAAGGCATCAACAAGATGGATGGCGGTGGAATCTGCATATTCGTGGGGCCAAGCGAGACAGGGGAGGTACGTATCGACAACTGTCTCATCGAAAACAACACCTGCCCCAGCGACGAGACCTACGACGGTTCCGGCGGCGGCATCTACTGCGGCGGAACGTTTTGCACGTGCTTCCAAATCAACATCACCAACTGCACCATTCGCGGCAACAACATTCGCGGTCAGGGTGGGGGCGTATGCTGTGCACTGCTGAGTAACGTGTTGATACGGGACTCGGTAATTGAGGAGAATGTGGCCTCAGATCACGGAGGCGGTGTATTCGTGGACGTCTTCGCCTGGGCCGATATGACCGATGTGAAGGTAGTGGCTAACGAATGCCCAGGTGATTCGCGGCCCGATTGGGGCGGCAAGGGCGGCGGCCTGGCCTGCGAGCTGTTCGGGGTCTTCACGGCGACCGATTGTCTCTTCGAAGAAAACTACGCGAGGTATTATGGCGGCGGCGTCTTCACGTGGGGCAGCGATCTCGGAGCCGAAGACGCCTGTGGCCGGGGCGAACGGTTCCCCTACGTATTCCGCTCTGAAATCAGGTACAACACGGCAGGCACGGCAGGCGGAGGTGCGTATGTGGCAGGCACCGGTGTCCTGAGATTCCTGAGCTCGATTCTATATCGCAATGACGCCGGCTACGACGGTGGCGGCGTCTTCGTTGCCAGCGGAACTGAGGTCGGGGGCCAGGTGCACTTCATGGACTGCAATGACTGTGAACCACTCTTGCCTGATTGCAGCGGTTGCGGCAACTGCAGACTGGAGGGTAACGAATGCGGCCGGCATGGAGGCGGCGTCTATATCGGAGGGCACGGACTTGCGACGTTTGCGTCCGCGCGTCTGCTTGGCAACTCATCGTTGAATGACGGCGGCGCTCTATATCTCCAAGACGAGGCACAGGCAGAGCTTGCAGACTGCCTTGTCACCTACAATAACAGCGCTCGCGGCTACGCGGGCGGCATTCGTGCGAACGAGCTTTCAGATTTGGACCTGGACCACTGCTCGGTCGTCGGAAACTTCGCGCCGCATGAGCGCAGCGGGCTTTACCTGCATAAAGACTCTATTGTAAGCATTGTCGACAGCATTCTGTGGAGGAACGCCGGCGGCTCGATCGAAGCCAACGGGGCAACCGTACAAATCGCCACTTCTTGGAACGAAGACGACGATCCCAATGGGACTCCAGGCTACGCGGGCTGGGGCAGCCGCAGGGACATCTACGTGGATGCATCGTCACCGTGCCCAGGAGCAGGGGCGGCCGGTATTCCATATTGTGACCTGCAACACGCATTAGACAGATTCAGCTTCCGCCTTTCGACGAACTCGCCTTGTGTGGGCACGGCAAGTGACGGTGGCAATATGGGAGCTAACACAGGCCTCAGCAGCAGCGCAGGCAACGTCATTGTCGACATGCACATAGCCGAGGGAACATACGACATTCGCGGCAGGAACATAATCTGTATTCGCAACGTCTACGGAGTCGGTACAGCAGAGACATCCATCGAAAATGCCGTCTTTGGCCATATCGAGAACAACAACATAATGGACTTGAGTATCACAGCAGAGCATATCTTCGGCGGCTTTGTAGTTCGAGCGGACGTCAACTTCGATAATTGCTATATCCACCAAAACTACGCCGCCGCTGATGGGGGAGGTATCTACGTTGCGGAAGGTCACTGTACTCTGGACGACAGCACTGTGTCCGGCAATGGTGGCCACGGGGGTGGTGGGCTATATGCAGATGTGAACACCGTCACAACTGTGGTGGGCGACAGCCATTTCTCATATAACTCCGCCGGCGCAGGTGGCGGGATTCACATGTCCGGGCAACTAGGCGTCATAGGTACAGCCACTGTCCCTGTGAACTTCGAGCAAAATGGCGCTGGCAGCGGCGGTGCAATCTACGTGAACGACACCGCCGATGCGAACATGATTTACGCTCGTTTCTATCGGAACAACTATGGCCGGTCAGGCTCCACCGGCGGCGCTGTGATGTGCTCGGGAGATGCCGAGATAAAGAGATCCGTTTTCCAGGAGAATGAGGCCGAGAAGGGCGCTGCGATCCGCATAGACAAACCTGGGACGCTGCGTTGCGAGGACTGCACTTTCAAAGCGAACAGGGCCAGGTGGGGCGGCGAAGGTGGCGCACTGTATGTGACCAAGGAAACCGATCCAAACTTCGTCCGCTGTGAATTCACGGAGAACTGGGCAAGGCTTAACGGCGGGGTGGGGATGTGCTACGACAGTCGCGCAAACTTTGAGCACTGCACTTTCACGCATAATACGGCCGAGCACTGGCACGGAGGGTGCTTCTGCCTGTCGTCCACACAAACGCGGTTCTATGACTGCACCTTCACTGGGCAGGGCAACTTGAATCGTCCTGATGCCCAACTGACCGGCGGCGTAGCCTTGCTGCAGAACAACGACATGTCGACGTTCGAGAGCTGCCTCATGCTGGAGTCGGTCGCCGGCACAACTGGGGGCGCACTGCACATTCAGAACTCCGCGGAACCCAACCTCATAGACGTCCGGATCGTGCGGGCCGAGGCTGTAGATAGCGGCGGCGGCATCTTCATCAGGAACACTGCCGAGCCCAACTTCGTCGATGTAGTCGTCAGCGACTGCACCTCGATCACCGGCGGCGGCGTCTGTGCGATTGAACGGAGCAACAGCAGATTCAGGGATTCCGTTTTCCGATTCAATGATGCGTACGACGTTAACGAATCGGCCGATGGCGGCGGCGCCTTCTTCACGGAATACGCCAAGGGAACATTCATCGGGTGTGACTTCCTGAACAACCGCGCCGTAGATGATGGAGGCGGTCTGGCCGTGTTTGGCACAGCCAACGTGGATTTGCACAATACGTTATTCGCCTGCAATGTCGCGGTCGAAGGCGGGGGCGGCATACACTTCACCGCCAACGCTACGGGCAGGCTCACTAACTGTACTGTCGCCGACAACGAAT
>CP070675.1:342052-360174 GCA_020352215.1 Phycisphaerales bacterium | reverse complement strand
TGTGGCCCATTCTCAGCAAGGAATTGTCTGGGCCGCGAGGAAGATGAGGACAACCATCCATTAGCGGCTGAACAAGTGCACACAAAACGGCGACTATCCGCAAGAAGCCCAAACACTCCAACAGACACCAACAAACAAAGCCCCACGAAAACCCGCCGCAGCTTCCCTATAACTCACGATGCAGCACATCTTCCCATAGGCTGCGACCTCCCACGCTTTGGCACTGGTCCTTTTGATTGATCGAGAGGACTATTCGCTCTTATCGCCGCACCCGATGCCCACCAGGCGGTGAAATTACCCCCCTGCCTCCCCTAATCCCCCTCCCCTGCCCAAACTGCTTTGGCGAGTTGCCACTGCTGGCTCGTGTTTTTTTCAAGTTTTTGAAGAATTTCCGTCAACGTTTGACCGGCCGGAAACGCCTTCATTATTAGGGTGTAGTATTGATGCGTTGATTGGACTATGCCCTTGGCCGTATTGGGCGGGCTGATCAACGGCGAGAACAGGTGGCTGGCCACAGTTTTTAAGCGGAATACGTTTCAAAGACAGTAGCCTCAGAGAGGCTGCACAGAGAACATTCCAAGGAGGTGTAACATGAAGAAGACGAGATGTGGTGGTGCGCGGCTTGTTGTAGTTCTCTTGGGCGCCGTAGGCACGGTGGCGCTTTTCTCCGGCTGCGAGGAGGATGACAACGGGCCCCCACCGGACGCAAATGGCTATGCACTTGCGATCGGTCTTAACAAGGTTGATCCCGCCCACTACGGTGGGTGGGATGGAGAGCTGTCTGGATGCGAGCCCGATGCAATGGACATGCAGCAGATTGCCACAAACGAAGGGCTGGACGCTGAGAGACTTCTTACCGCCGAAGCTACGCGCGATGCGGTACTCAAGAAGCTCGGTGATCTGGCAGAAAAACTCACGCCCGGAGACCTGCTGGTTGTGAGCTATTCCGGGCATGGAGGGCAGATGCCCGACCAGAACGGAGATGAGGCCGATGGTCGTGACGAGACCTGGTGCCTGTATGACGGTGAGGTCCTCGATGATGAACTCTACGGGGCTTGGATGAAGTTCCAGGCCGGGGTGCGCATCCTGGTCTTCTCCGACAGCTGCCACAGCGGAACCGTACTCAAGATGATTAGAACCGACTGGGAGAGCCCGCCTGCAGGGCGGATCAGGGAGCTGGATGACAGGTGGAAAACCCTGCGCGTTCCCGCGAAGCTGGACCGTGCGAAGTTCCTCGCGATGCCTGAAATGCGCAAGGCAATAAAGGAACGCGCATATCTTCGGGACCGAATCAGGAGTCTGCCGCCTTCCACTCCGAGACCGGGCGAGGCCGCAACGCCCACGCCCCCGGAGGCTGAGGCCGAACGCATATTTGTGTCGCGGGCCATGCCGCCGGGCATCTCGGCGACGACGTACCAGCAGAACAAGACATTCTACGATGAATTGGGCGAGGCTGCGCCAAGGGAGGATTCCGCGCAGGTCAAGGCGTCGGTCATTCTTATCTCCGGGTGCGAGGACGCCCAGGCGTCGGCGGATATCGGATTCAACGGGCTGTTCACTTGGATGCTCAAGAGAGTGTGGAACAACGGAGCCTTCACTGGTGACCACCGAAAGTTCCGAGAGGACATCAGGCAGGCCGTGGAAGCAGAGAATTCCGAGCAGTCACCGTACTTCTTTGAGATCGGAGAGGACGACGAGCACAGGGAAGAGTTTATCCAGCAGCAGCCCTACGCTGTGGAGTAATCACAGATCAGCGCTTCACCTGGATAATCGGCTACCCCCAACAGAGATCGTCATGGTGGCATCACGCACGTGGAAGGCGTGCCACAACGGCGCTGCGGGTCTCTCGCGAGGGGCGGCTCGAACGGCGTGTCGTTTCGCTGGCAGTCCGATTGCCCTTGCTGCGTAGACCAGGCACCTGGTGGTCGCTGTGCCCCTGCCAGGGATGGAAACATGTGCTTTTGAAAGAGAGATGCCATGAAAAACGTAATGTCTTTTGTATCGGGACTTGTGGTGATCGCGCTTCTAGCACCGCCTCTTGCCGGCCAAGTCACGATATCCGCTATGGCCGACGACCTGACATCGGTCACGGACTCGGCTGATGTGACGGTCATCCGGCTGGGAGACTTCGAAGAGGAACCGGCCAAGGTCGGGACCGTGCTGAACGTCGGGGATGAGGTACGATGCATTTCGGGAAAAACAAGCGTCGAGCTGACTTGTTCCAATGAGGCGTCGATGTCACTGAGCGAGCCTTTTCGCGTCGTTGTGCTCCCGCGTATGAGCCCGCATGGGCCGTGCTGGATCAACCTTTTGAAGGGCGATGTGCAGGTGGTCACTGAGCACCCAACTAACGTCACGAGCGGCGAGACGACACTGGGGTCTGAGCGGACCCGATACGGTATGCGCATTGCCCGCCGGGATCAGGAGCTGCAGACCGAGATCTCGGTATATGAGGGTAGGGTCAGTGTCCACCGCTTGGGCCGCGGCTCTTCCCTCGAGGCAGGCAGGAAGATGGTCTTGCGGAGGGTAGAGCAGACAATCGTCGCACTGAAAGCGGCGGACTTCAAGCACGCCGCTGCTGTGTACGCTAAGATCGACACGGTGAGAAGCAGAGTAGCATCCGAGGCAAGGGAGGCCCGAGACAAGGCATACAAAGAGCTTGAAGCCTGGTACGTACATGTGCTGCAGAAGCCTCTGGATCGCACGGGGCACCGGAATCTCGCGGTCGCGCAACTGAACCTGCAGGTTCCCGCTCGGGCGCTGTACAGTCTGAATCGCGCGATCTCTCCGGACTCAAAGCCACGAGAGGCTGCTGTCGTCGACCTGCTCAAAGGCGTGGCGTTCGAGCAACTCGGCGCCGTTACATCAGCCGAGAGGTTCTATGAAAGGGCCGCGGAGAAGGATCCATCAGCGGTCAAAGAAGCGACCTTGAAGGTGTTGAATATCGGGCCTCAGCTCGTCAGGAGCTTGCCTGGAGTGATCGTCCGGCCGTCGATCATCGTCGAGGTCTCGACACAGCCGCCGAAGGTTGCTCCGGGCAGGCGGGCACAGATTATTGTACGCGCGCGCACCAGAGACGATAAGCCCCTCCGTGATGCCAATGTGGTCATCCAAGTAGAGGGCGGATCCTTTACGCGCACCGGCAAGAAAGAGATCAGTGGGAGCACCGATGCCCGAGGTAGCTTCACCGCGGCGTGGTCGCCCGAGCGTCGCGCAGGTGCTTGCGTGTTCAACGTCGAGGTGTCAAAACAAAGGCTTAGGAAGGCCTCCAGCGGACTCACGGTGGACATCGAACGCTGAATTGGCCGGCCATCCGCCGCCTGCAACGGCTGTACTCTCACAGTACTGAAGGAGTGAACGCACAGAACGCTCGTGTCGGGAGTGACCTCATGACCGCTAAAGCGAAGGCACCGCCGGATACGGATGCAGACACTACTGATTTGCAGCGTAAGCTCAATTCCTACAAGGAGAAGCTTTTAGAAATCGCCGCTATAGGCTTGCCCGTGCTCTTGGTCCAGGTGGCTTGGAAGTGGGTGGCTGATCGGTTGGTCGCGCAACCGTGGCACGTGTTGTGCTTTCTGTGTCCGTTATTGGTCGCCGCCTTGGTCGCGTGGAAGGCCATGCGGGGACGACAGGAGCTCGTGCTAAGGGGTCGGTTCCTCATCTTCTTCGTGGCCTATATTCTCGTGTTCTCAATAGCATCCTCTTCTGATCTTCTCGTATGGAACCGAAACGTAACTGTGTTTGAGCACGAGCTGAGCCGCAATTGGCTCGCGCCCGGGTTCCTAGGCGACTGGCGGTATTGGATCGTGCCGAAAAAGCCGCTCGATACCCGCGATGTTGTTGTCGTGACGATGAAAGAGGCTGACCGCCGGGGGTTGAACGAATTGCGGATGGAGCTCGCGAAGCTGATTCAGGTAGCTGCGGATAACCGCGCCCTTGGGATCGCCTTCGATTTCTACTTCGCTCAGGACTCAGACGTCGATCAGCTCATCGGTGATGTGATCAAGCAGTCTGAAATCGATGTAATCATCGGCTTCACCCTTCAGAAAGTGAACGGGGAGATTCGGCCTTTGCCGACCGCGCCTCGCATTGAGGCAATCCTGCCGGCTGACCGGCAGGGCCACCTCGTCGGGCTTGTCGAACCCGATCATATGGTCCGGCTGATTCCGCTTTACTTTCGGTGGCAGAAGAATCGGCCGTCGCTGAGCCTGAGGGTGGCCCAGCGTCTTGCCGAGATTGACGGTGCCGAGCTCACCGTCCCCCCAAGTGGGCTTCTGCGCTTTATCAAGCCACGTGGGACTATCCCACAGGTTAGCTACGCGGAACTTGCTGAGGACCCAAATAAGTGCGCGTTGATGAGGGATTCCTGGGTGCTTGTCGGCGGAAGAACGAGCTCTGACACGTTCCTAACCCCGTTCGGCAAGGTCCCGGGCGTCCTTGTCCACGCCTACGCGATCCATTCACTCCGTCACGGCCACTTCCTGACCCGCCCACCTTGGTGGTCAGGGCTCTTCATAATTCTCGTGTCCTGCTATATCATCTCCACGCTGGCAGCGCAAAGGGCCAGTCGGGGCCGGATCATTCGTACCGCTCTACTCCTTTCGGCCCTCGTTATCGCCGCATCGATTTTCGCGCTGGTCTTCTGGCTCATTTGGCTCGACGTCATCTATGCATTGGTCGCAATCTGGTTGCTGGTGCCCTTGCTGATTGCATTCAGGAAGTCCGCCGCAGCGGCGAGCGGGAAGTGACCGAAGCCCTTCGCGAGTCCCTGCCACGGACGCCACATCTTGGACGCTAGGGTGCCATTGGGAGAGAACTGAAGCGGTCAGTGCCCAGGAATCACTTACGACTGGAGCACAAGTGAGACCCTCGACAACCATCTAGTTACGGCCGGGGTGAGTGCACAGCAGACGGCAGGTGCGAATGGCGCCTGCCGCCCCCTCCTGCCCGCTACTCAGATGCACTGCTTTTTCACGTGACAGGCAATGCCCAAGCAGTACAATCGGCACCAAACCGAGGCTGCCTCTTGAACGGATCTTAGGGCGAGCTCCGAAGAGCCCGACGGAGAAGCTGATGAGTCGATTGAAGTGGATTGTATTAATCGTGTCCTTTATTGTGCTATTCCATACCTCAACCGGTTGCTGCGAACCAATGGAACGCGAACACGAACATGCTGAACACGGCGGGCATGACCGTGTCTATGAGCTTGGCGTATCAACCGGTTTTGTGCGGATGGAGCCCGAGGGACAATCTGCAGTGGGGACGCATCTTCATCTGATCAGGCGATTCCAGGGCGAGGACATCAGACGGTTCTTTGGGTTGGGCATCGGTTTTGAAACGGTCTTCGCAGATCATACGCACTACAACGTGATGGGGACGATCGCCGTATATCCATACAAGAATCTATCAATTGGGATATCGCCCGGCGTGCTGATAGTCGAGCACGATAATGAATGCGAGCTGTGCTATTCTACACACGTGGAGGTGGCATACGTCTTCGAAATCGGCCAATTTCATGTTGGCCCGGTAGCTGGATACGCCAAGTCAGGTGACGATGAACACTACTTCGTCGGAATACACTTGGGAAGAGGATTCCAATAAATCCGACTAAGAGCCGGCATGCGCAAACGAGCTGCGCCGAAGGCCATAATGTCACCACCCAATAGAGTCATTCCCGTAATACCCTGAGGGCATCTCGGATTTTTTTCTTGTCACCGTGTCGAAGTATGCGCGAGGCCGATCTTGAATCGGTGACTCTTCGCAGAATGTCTCGAATCTCAACCGGAAGCCCGCGGACATCCTGCTGCATAGTCTGCAGGAGCCATCTGCCGCACTCATGCACCTTGTCGGGCGGCAGTATGATTGCTGCTCCGGAATCGCGATCGTGACTGAGGGTCAGCTTCACGCCGCCTTTGCCGAGGTCACTGGCGGACAAAATGTAGCCGTTGCGGTACGTGAAGGGCGCAAGAGCAGGCTTGGCCCCACTCAGCTGTCGGCCGGGGTGTTCATCCATTATCACTGTACATTCTCCTGACGGATCGTGCTCTTTGCCCCTCCTGACGGGCAAAAAACGGCAAGCCTCAGTGTGGTCTTCCCCGCCCCATTTCTATGCCCCTGACGATAGGGTATCTTCTTGAATTGATAGACGCCTTTGGACCCCACCATATTTCAGAAAAAATGACGTCCGCCCCTGGATAGCTTGAAGATTGGTGGCCGGCCGCGGGCGAATCGGAGCCGAAACGTGATTTTCAGGTCGAAAACAAGGATCTGCCCCGCGGGCAAATACGCAGGCGAGCTAAAGACCAGCACGGGCGGCCCCTGAGGGTAGCCGGTTTTCGCTTGACAGCGGACGTCCAGGCGATACAATTGCTTGCAGATTCAAGCGGAATTTCACGTGTGTCGCCGAGGTTGGGCTATTGGGAAGGAGGGCAAAACACATGATACCGACATTTCTCTCATGCCTCTTGGCAGCTTCGCTTCTGACTTGCGCCGCGGGCGCCGAATTTCGGGTAAATGCCCGCACCAGCCTCGATCAAGCAGACCCCGCAATAGCGATGGACAGCGGCGGTCGTTTTGTCGTGGTCTGGAGCAGTTACTTCGGGACGGCCGGGCGGTCAAACGACATTCTCGGCCGGATCTTTGACGCCAGCTGCACACCGCTCAGCGACGAGTTTCAGGTGAACGCGACAACGCCGGGCAACCAGAAGGAACCCGATGTGGCTATGGACGCCGAGGGCAACTTCGTAGTCGTCTGGCAAGGCCCGGGGGACGACGAGGAGGACATCTTCGCCAGGCGGTTCGACCGGAACGGTCAGGCAATCGCCGACGAGTTCCGGGTCAATACCGTGACCGGCGACAAGCAACTTAACCCGAGAGTAGCTATGAATGCTCGCGGCGACTCGGCAATCGTCTGGGAGAGTGAGAACGTCCCCGAGCCGAACAAGACGGCGATATGCGCTCAGTTGTACGACAGTTTCGGGGCGGCAATAGGCGGCGAGTTCGTTGTCAACAGTGAACCGGCGGTCTGCAGGTACCCCGATGTGGCAATCGATCCCAACGGTGACGTCGCGGTTGTGTGGCTGTGGGACAGGAGCAGCAAGTCGATACTGGCGCGGTTGTTTTATGCAGACGAAACACCCAGGACCGAGCGTTTCGAGGTGAGCACGACTGGCTTTAGCTCGCTCACATCGCCGTCGATTGCGATGAACGACACCGGTCATTTTGTGGTGACGTGGGACGGGCACCCGCACCTTGCCAGCCAGGACGACATTCACGCCAGGATGTTCGACGCCAACGGTATAGCAGCCGAGGAACAGTTTCGCGTCAACACCGATACACCCGGCCCGCAACAGTATCCGCGCGCCGCGGCGAATAGCGCTGGCGAGTTCGTTATAGTCTGGGACAGCGAACCCGACCCGCCGGAATCGGGAAAAGACATATTCGCACAGCGATATGACGATGCAGGCGCGCCGTTCGGGCATCAGTTTAGGATCAACACGTACACAACCGACGACCAGAGATACCCATCGGTTGCACTGGGCTCCAAAGACCAGTTCGTGACAGTCTGGCAAAGCCGGGAACAAGATGGCTCAGGCTGGGGCATCTTCGGCACGATGGGCCTGCTATCCGACCCGGCAGACCTCACCGGCGACGGCCTTGTGAATTTCCTTGACTTCTGCCTCCTCGCCCAGCAATGGCGACGAACCCAAGAACCGCTCACAACCGACCTCTCTGGCGACGGCAAAATCGACGAGCGCGACTTAGCCTTCTTATGCCAACATTGGCTGACACCCTGAGATCAAGCCGACGAGTGCAGGTATTCGTTGTTCAGCCAGACCCGCCTTTCTCGGACGCGGTTGCGGCAGCCTCAAGCACTGATCTGTGATGGCCATCACATTGCCTACTCGCCGGCCGGTTCCTGATGACCCATCCTGCGCATAACGCTCTGTCTGTGAAGCGGTTGTACGCCTTGCACGCGACTCCTGATGCTGGCACACGCGGAAAGAGGACCGCCAGGGCCAAGACCCGTGCAATATCTTGGATTTCCTGCGTATCTATTCGTGGAGCCAAGCCGCCCGTGAGAAAGGCTTTCGGTGTGACATTGGAACGGCTGGTTGAATCCGCACTCAAAATTGTTGATATCCAAATGACATTTTGGTATCAGAGCACTCGAGGCGTTTAGGAGCGTTCCGGAGCAGTGCAGACGGGGAATGTAAACGTGATTGCTTGCGATCAGGTACCGTAGAGTCCGCGCACAGGGGAGTCCGATCAGTTTAGCAGACACGGCAACGCGACTAAGAAAGGAGGTAATGAGCCCACGGGGCCGTAGTCGCGATGCCGGAACCCGAAAGAGGCCGCCGCCAGGCGGTCGGATTGCGATCGGTTGTCAACATGGAAATGAAAGGAGACAGAAGATGAGAAGCGCACATTGGATTTGTGGTTGTTTGTTGATTGTTGCAGCCGCGACAAGCGTTCACGCCGCAGCGTTCTTTGTCGATGCTGATCTTGGGGACGATTCCAACCCCGGTACTTCCGCTGCATCGCCGTTCGCGACCATCCAGCGAGCTATCGACGAGGCGGGGGATGTGCCCGGACCCGACATGATCCACATCGCGTGTGGCGAGTATGAGGAAAACCTTGCCATTGACGACCCCGACAAATTGACGCTGGCGGGCAGTGGCGCGAGCTTGGTAACCGCGGCCGACCCCGACGAGCATGTGATCGAAATTGACGGTGGCGATGTCACCATCTCGAATCTGGAAGTCGCCGGAGGTGATGACGGCATCAGGGCAGACGATATGGTGTCTCTGACCGTCAGGAATGTCGTTGTGACTGGAAATGCCGACGAGGGTTTGCAGGCCGGAAATGTCGAGAACGTCAAGATCAGCAACAGTACGTTTTCCGAAAACGAGGGTGACGGCGTAAACCTCGAGGAGGTAGATGTCGCTACGATAAACGGCATTACACTGTTGGAGAACGACGACGGGATCGACATTGAAGCGTCGGGCGAAATCCACGTAACGCAGCTGACTGCATGCGGGAACTTGGATGAAGGATTTGAGGTCGATGATACCGCCTCTGTAGTCATCGTTGGCGGGACAGTTTCGGGCAATTACGATGACGGACTCGACCTCGATGACACACAATCTGTCCGCCTCGTGTCCGTCGTTTCAACGGGCAATGTAGGTAATGGATTACAGATTGAGGCCGAAGAGGACTTCGACACGGAAGTGCTCACCGTCGTCAATGGTGTTTTCTCGGAAAATGGTGAAGACGGCATCAAGGTCGTCGAACTAGGCGCCGTGGTCCATCGGGTTGGCCTGACGAACATCAGCGCCCGAGAAAATGTCGAAAGCGGGTTGGATATCGACATCAGTGGCAGCGTGAAGCTCGCGAGGGTCATCTCGGAAGACAACGGCGAAGACGACATCCTGCCGTGACGAGGTAGAGAGCTTGTGGGCCCGGACTGTCCGACAAGACACTCGGCCTGTTTAGCCGGATGCACAGACGCAGAACAGTGCACGAGTACCCACACAACAGGGAATTTGAGGGCTGTGAGTTTCGCTCGCAGCCCTTTGTCTACTGAAGTCAGCTCTTGGCGTTCGCAGCAGAATGTGGCGTTTCGGGCCGAGCCAGATTCTTCGCTCCACTTTGCTCCTCGGGGACGCCTCACGGCGTGCTCAGAACAACATATTGCGATACGTTCTTTTCAAGGCGATACTTACGATGATGCTCTCTTCAAAATCGAGCACTTTGAGTCAATTAACGTGCCGTGAACCGTAAGAAAAAGAAAAAAAGCGAGAGTTTCAATGTGAATCGCGTTAAGATGGTGCGTCTATAAATTCAGACGCATACAAGGGCGGCGCTGTGGCCTGGCCCGAAAACGGGAGCGACCGACACGGTCTAATGAAAGGAGCGGTCATGACTTGTTCCAAGAGTTTCAAAAAGGGCGTAATCACTGTACTGATAGTTCTGATGGTTGCCGGTAGTGCGTGGGCGGGGGATGCGGCCAAGCCGAAAACGAAGGGCGGCATGGCATTGCAGGTGCTTCCGGCTGAGACTTTGTTCTGTGTCATGGCAAGGAACCTTGACAGTGCCGGCACCGCTGTTAATGAGTATCTTGAGGGCGTTGCCCCAAAGTCGTTCGACGCGAAGGATGAGGTGCTCTCCAAATTAGCGAAGATGTTGGGTGGTGAGAAGCCGGCGGGAGTCGATCTGAACGGAGCATTTGTGATATTCGGCGTGAACCTGCCGAGCAAGGAGGCTCCGGTCAATCCCTTTGCCAACGTGCTCATGGGGGCCTTGTTACAGGTCGAAGACTACGAGAACTTCGTCTCGGGAAATCCGAACGTGGGTGAAGCCGACGGTGACGGCGTCTCCGCAATAACGATGGACGGGCGCACGCAAGCTTTCGTGACGCAGGTGGGCCGGTTCGCGGTCATGTCTCACCCAGGGTCCAGAGCCAACCTGATACGGTTCAAGAACATGCAGACCGGCACCGGACGCGGATTGGACACCGTGCTGGATGAGAGCGAGAAGGAGTCGCTGAGGTCCTCGTCTATCTGGGCCTACGCGAACGTGCAGCAGAGCTCAAAGCTGTTCGCACCGCTGCTGTTTGCGCAGCTCGAAGGGGCGAAGGTGATGTTGAAGAAGGCGCAGGAGCAGCGCAGAACTGCCATGGCAGACCCTTCTGCGGCTATCGACTTCTATGGCAAGATCATCGAGATGTTGATCAGGGGAGCAGATCACGTGGCCATCGGCATAGCACCGGCGGCCGATAAGTGCAGGTTTACGTTCCAGGCCAAGGCGGTCGATGGGACGATGCTGTGGGACTTGTTCGGGGCGCCGGAGTATGCCGACCTCAGCGGATTGCTCGGTTATCTCGACGACGGGGCTCTCTTGAACGTAGTGACCAAGGTCGACCGAAAAGGTATGAAGCTTGCCTACATGGGGATGATCGATCTTCTTGCCTCGCTATCAGCGGGAGCTCTGGGCGACGCGGACGTTGCGAGGATCAGGAAGATGACGGAAAAGGCCATCGATGCGATGGGCGATGGTCTCGCCATATCGATGAAGGGCGGTAGCGGGACGGATGGCCCGTTCTGCCTCAAGTACGTTATTCGGGTCAGAGACGAGGACGCATTCAATGAGATCATCAAAGAAGAACTGAAGATGATCAACGAAGGCGTGTTCGATAAGATGTACAAGAGCTTCGGCATGGAAATCAAGGCAAAGGTTGAAACCGAGACATCGGCATATAGAGGTGTCGATATCGGCTATGCGAAGCTGTCGCTCAAGATGGGCAAGGAGGACTCCCCCGAAGCCCAGATGCTCAACAAGATATGGGGCGAAGGGATGGAGTACCGCTGGGCGGTGCTGGACGGACACTGCGTGTACGCGTTTGGTGTCGACACCGGGACGGTCGTCCGCAAGCTGATCGACCAGGTGAAGGTCGGTGGGCCGGACGGATTGGCCTGGGAGATCGAGACTGCGATCGACGTCCTTGAAGTAGAGGGCGAGGGGCAGGAATATGATTTTGGCGGGACGGTCAACTACGTGCGACTGCTTAACATGATGTCCGGCTTCATTGCCGCCTCCGGAGGGCCAGAGATCAAACCGCTCGACATGTCGACAAGGAGCAATCTTGTTTTTGCCGGTCGCACTGCCGATGGCAAGCTGCATGTGGAGACTGTCCTCCCCAAGCAGCATCTGACCGAGCTCACAACGGCAGGCAAGAAGTTCGGGGAAGAGATGGACAAAGCCGTCAAGGAGCAGAAGAAGAAAGCCGAGGAGCGATCCATGTGAGATGATTTGCCGCCGACTTGCCCACAACATCCGGGCATGAGGCAGGCAGGGTCAGCAAACGGCCGCAGTCTCCGGGGACAGGCACATAATCTCTGCCCGGACGACTGTAGACAATCAATCTACTCGGCCTCATCGAGCAGGTCGATGTAGGCGGTTTCAATGAGATCGCTCTCTTTAATCCCGAGCCTGCCCATGAGTCTCTCGGCGATTCGCTCGCCGTCCGAGGTGGACTGCTCGCAGGCCAAGACAACCTCCAGTTCCAGGAATTGGCCCAACTGCTTCACCTCATCTAAGTGCACCCTGGTCTGGCCGACCATGTAGAGAGTCCGCCGCTTGCGGACAACGCCCCTGACTCCGAGGGCCCGCGATAATATCTCGATGAGCGAAGCTGGCTCTGATGTGGGACAGATAAGGTAACGGCATTCGGAGGGCCCCGTCGAATCAGACCGGTCATAGTAGATCAGCTCGCCGCGCGATTCAGAGAACTTCCTGAGCTTGAGACGGCCGCGTTCGCAGTGGAAAAACGTATCCTCCTGCTCGATGACGGCCGGCCCTTCATCGGCGATCTGCTCAACCAGCTCCCGAATGGCCCCCGGATCGGCAAGACGTGCCTTTATCTCAACATTGCGCTTCATGTTCAGAATGCAGCATGGGCAAACAAGTCGCCTGTGCAGCTCTATTTCCCACCGCGACAGCGTCGTCGCCAGACAGTCCGGTCATGCGTGCGCACATGGGCAACATTCGTGTGGGCTGTCGGCATAGACCGGCTCGTGCGGCGAAACGGCGCTGGCGAGACGGTCTTCCTCCCTCTTGAAGAGGGACTTGCACGTCTTGGCCATTTCCTGCAGCTTATGCGTCTCGGTTTTGGTGATGGGACTATAGGCCCGCGCGGCCTCGATCGTCCTGTCCGTAAGGTCAAGAAACGACGGCGGAATTCCGGCTACGACGCAATCCTCGGACAAAGTGAACCTCAAGGCCATGCTGATCTCGTCCTGCTCCTCCACAGGGCGGTACCACCACTTGCGAGTTCTCTCAACGCCTTCCGGCCAAGCACCCGCGCACAGGGTCTTCATGCCAAAGACCCCCATGCCCTGCTCCTTGGCAAGTTCAAGGACAGGCTTGCCGAAACCCATAATGTAGTACTCGGCGAAGCTGATCGGGAACATCACCGTGTCGAACTTGTAGCCGTTCATCGCCGCCAGTGCACCCTTGGTCGTGTGCGCCGAGAAGCCAAAGTATTTGACCTTGCCTTCCTTCTTCGCCTCCAGAAACGTCTCGATAGCGCCGCCCGGTCCGAGGGCCTGTTCTACCTCGTCCGGCCGGCGAATGTGGTGCATCTGATAGAGGTCGAAGTGGTCGGTCTTCAGTCTCTTCAGCGACCGCTCCAGTTCCTTCCGCGCGCCTTCCTTGTCCCGCATCTTCGTCTTGCAGGCTAAGAATATCTTATCTCGATCGATGCCCTGCAAGCCGATGCCCATCTTGATCTCACAATCGCCGTTTCCGTACGCGGGGGCCACGTCGAAGTAGTTCACACCCTTGGCGAATGCCTCGTGCAGACCTGCCGTACAGCGGTCCTGCTCGTAATGGGTCAGCGCAAGGCCCGGAAATCCCACGATCGAGACCTTTTCGCCCGTCCTGCCCACAGTGCGGCGCGGCATGCCGCGCCACGCTGATTTCTTCTTCCCTACGGAAAACTCTTTGCACCCACTGCCGACGCCGAGAGCGCAACTGCCTGCAACACCTCCGACCACTTTCAGAAATGACCGTCTTTTCATAATAATTACCTCACCTTCTGGCAAATATGATTATGTCCTTGTTGTCAATCCGGAGCCGCAATGCACCGACATAGTGTCGCTACCGCTGTACTGCCAAATGAAAATCAAGTCCTTGAACTCTCCGACAACTGTGCCGCGATCTGCTCGAAAACAAGCTGCTTTGCATTCTCGAGCGGCCCTGTCAGTTGAGCACCGGCAGCCATCTTATGGCCCCCGCCTCCGAACTTCTGGGCGACGGCGCTGACGTCGACGGCGCCTCTACTACGCAGCGAGCACTTGACTCGGCCATCTTTGAGTTCGACAAACAAGCAGGACACTTTCACCGTGCCTATCCGCCGGCATTCATCGATCAAGTTCTCGGTGTCCTCAAATTTCGCGCCGCTGAGCTGAAAATCCCTTTGGAGTATGTGTTGCGTCGCGTAGCGTCCCTCGAGATGCAACTCAAGCGAGTTGAGCATTGTTACCATCAATTTGAAACGCTCGTGCGAGAAATTCTGGTACAGCTTACTGTGGATATCCGGGGGCTTTGCACCGATGTCGACGAGTTCTGCACAACTCTCGTAGACGCGGTGGTCGGTATTGTCGAACTGAAACCATCCGGTGTCGGTCGCGACCGCAACGAATAAGGCTTCGGCCATTTTCTCAGTAATTGGCCAGCCAGCATACTTGAGCAACTCCAGAACAATCAGACCCGTACCGGCAGCGCCTGGATCCTTGACCTGCACGTCTCCGAGGCCGTCAGCCGTAACGTGGTGGTCGATCACCAAAACCGGCTTTCCGCTCTGCTCCAAGTACTCGTTGAACTTCGCCAATTGAGTAGCGCTGTCGACATCGACGAGGATGGTCAGATCGAATTCACCCAACGAACCCTCCTTCAACTGCTCGGCAGCTATGTCCTCACCCAGTACTGGCACCTTTTCGTCGAAGAGAAACTGATACCACTGCGGGATCGGCGACAGCATCAGCGGCTGGGGAGTCTTGCCCAGAGCCCTCAATGCGTCACAGAGCACCGCCACACAGCCACATGCATCGCCGTCCGGCTTGGCGTGAGTGGTGACAAGAACGCTGCCGGAGCTGTTGATCAAGTCCACAGCTTCTTGAAATCGGTCTTTTGCTACCATAGGAATCCTTTGTAACGTGTCCAATCCGACCGTCGATTATGATCGCACTCAGCGAATATGTCAACAAATTGACCCGAGTGCAGTCGATGGACTTGAGGCAGCCTGTCACGGTGAGTATAATGCCGCCTCGTCAGCCCGATCGCGCAGATCAGGCCCAGGTTATACCCCACAGAAGAAAGGACCGAGAGAATGGACAAACGAGTCAGTATAATGCCATGTCTTGATATGCAAAACGGCCGGGTAGTCAAAGGCGTACACTTCGTCGATATCCGTGACGCCGGCGATCCCGTTGAATGCGCCAAGGCCTACTGCAAGGCCGGCGCCGATGAGCTTGCGCTTCTGGACATAACCGCGACCGTCGAGAACAGGCCGACAATGCTCGAGGTCGTGCGGAATGTCGCCGAGGTCACAACCATCCCATTTACGGTTGGGGGTGGAATCAACGACGTCGCTTCGGCCGCGGCGGTCCTGGAGGCCGGCGCCAACAAGGTGTCGACGAGCAGTGCCGCCTTCCGCAAGCCGGAAATCATACCCGATATGATCAAGGAATTAGGCGCCGACAAAGTGACAGTCGCCATAGACGTGGACGTGAACGGCTCTCTGCCTTCCGGCTATGAGGTATACATCGACGGCGGAAGAACCGCGACCGGCGGCGATGCGCTCGAGTGGGCCAAGAAGGTCGACGGCTACGGCGTTCCCGTTATACTACCGACGAGCAAAGCCGGCGACGGCGCTCAAACCGGATTCGATTTGCCCGTGATACGAGCAATGGCCGAAGCGTGCTCCGCTGAGATCGTCGCGTCCGGCGGAGCGGGCAAAATGGAACACTTCTACGAAGCCGTAGAGGCCGGCGCAACCATACTGCTCGCCGCCTCCGTCTTCCATTTCCACCTCATAGACATCGGCGAACTGAAGGACTACCTGCGCTCCCGGGACGTCAACGTGAAATAGCCCGGTGGGGGCGGCAGGCGCTCCAGTAGAAAGGGGTGGCAATAAGGCGAAGGTGTCGTCCGCAGCAGCATCTGCCCGCACGGCCATTCGCTCTGTGCGCGTGCGCGGGCGCTGCTCATCCTCATCCGCCGAATCTCTCCTCACAATCACGCTGTACTTCCTTTACATAGTCGTCTTCCGGACTACGTCGCACAGCCCATTCGATATACTTGCGAGTTGCGCTCGCATCTCCCAGCGAACGGTAGCAATCGGCAACGGCCGCATACAGCATCCCCTTGTCTTTGAAGGCAAGCTTGTCTGCCTCAAGATACTTGTCGATGGCGGTCCGGAATTCCTCTACCCGGTGATACACCAGGGCGATCAGAAAAACGTCATCTGCTGACGGATTCAGTCTCTCTGCCTTCTTGGCCATGAGCAGCGCTTTGTCTCGGTCGCCGAGTTTTGCTGCTTCCCCGGCGACACCAACCTGTCCGGTGCAACTGTTCGGGTCCTTCTCCAGGACCCGTTGCCAGACCCTTAGAGCTCGTTTGTCATCAGTGCGCGACAGGGCTGAGGCAAGCATCGTGAGGTTAGATACAGTCGGGTCTGCCTCGACGCTCTTTGCGTAATCCTCAATTGCTCGTTCGCATGCACCAGACTCCCACTCTATATATCCGTGCAGCGCGTAGTAGTCACCCTCTTCAACCGAGCCTGCTTCGAGAGCTGCATCCAGAGACTCTCGAGCCCTGGACAGGTCTCCACTCACTTGCATTTCCAACTGAGCCCATATTAGATGCGCGTCACCGCTCTTGGGATCGAAACGCAGAGCCGACTCGACGTACTTGCGAGCTGCACTCGCGTCTTTGAGCACAAAGTAGCAACTGGCGATGCACGCATACAGCTTCCCATTGTCCTCGTAGCCGAGCCTGTCTGCTTCGAGATATCTATCTATCGCGGTTTGATATTCCCCCAGCTCCTGGTACAACCGGCCTATCTCGAAAACCTGCTCCGTCGAAGGCCCCAGCTCTTCAGCCTTTCTGACCATCAGCAGCGCTTTGTCTCGGTCGCCCGATTTTAGAGCTGCTATCCCGATATAAATGTGTGCCCAGCAGTTTTCTGGGTCCTTCTCCAAAATTCGCTGCAGCACGCTCATGGCGCGTTGGTCGCCGACGTGCGATAGAGCCGCGGCAAACGTCTCAAGACAAACCACGCGTGGATCCGCTTCGACGCTCTTCTCCATATCCTCGATTGCGGCTTCGCGCTCGTCGGACTCCCACATTAGCATTGAGTGAACCCTGTAGTAGAACGCCTGATCAAACGAACCCACACTCAGAGCCGTGCCCAGCAGGTCCCGGGCTCTGGGAATGTCTCTGTTTACCCTTAATTCCAGGTCGGCCCACAATATGTATACGTCCCCATTTCTGGACCACTCGGGGTGATCCTTGATGCCGCGGCAAACTGCAGCGTATGCTCCGGCGAAGTTCCATTCTCTGTACTTCCTGAAAGCATCAGCAAGGTTCTGAGTCTGCACGAGCCTTGGGCAGAACGGAGCAATAATTCTTCTGAGCAGTGGGGGCATGGCCATTCGAGCGCACCTCTGCAAATCACGTTTCCAACACTCATCCAAGCTACGCGTTTTGACAATCAATGTCAAGGTCCGCGCAGTGAATGTCGGGCAACGCCAGCTGGGTGGCCACGCTTTCGGTACGTGCAATACGAGTCGCGGGCTATGTCCCGGCCCAGAACCAGCGCACGTTGGCGAGGGAGTTGATCAGAAAGAGAATTGCCAGGGATATGACCGGCCAATCGGCGAGTGTCTTGTCTCTCTTGTAACGCAAGGCAAAGATAAGCGCGATGATTGAAGCCTGCACCGCCACCAAGAACAGATAGTACGGCATGTTACTAAAGACAACCGCCGAGCGGTGCCCGACCAGGCACTCCAAGCGCTCAACCGTGGCCTCGAACACCCACCTGACGGTATAGCCTCCGGTGTTGAAGGGCCAGCCGACCAGCGCTGTCGTAACAAAGCGATGCAATGGTGAACCGGAGACACTAATGTGCGGCCAGCCTTTGACAGTCTGCCAAATGCCGGCCGGCAGCGACAACAACACCTGCCACGCCCAACCCATAAGAAAACACCCCCAGAGGCCCGGCGTCTTCTTACGCAGCATTACGATGCCGCCACTCACCAATAACGCCAACGCCGAGCCAATATGTAAGACATAGAATATCATTCAAGCGCATCCCTCGATGAATGATCATTCTCATTTGACGGCCGGGACCGCGTTGCTGCTTCAGGAGAAGCCGTTCTTATGAGTCTATTATCTCGACGACATATCGGCCCGACCGCTGACTAAGGCGCCGCCGCAACCTTTTTGCCGGTGGCCTCTCTGCTGCCTCTGGAGGTGGTGAACTCACCCTTGAGAGTGGCCCCATCCAGCCTGCCTTTGAATTCCATCGGGACTTCGCGATCGCCGAATCTCATGGT
>CP070675.1:323617-341952 GCA_020352215.1 Phycisphaerales bacterium | reverse complement strand
AACGTCGCGGTCTCTAACACGCCATCGGTATGTGAAGTCACAGCCAAACCAATATAGACCGGATCGGTCATCACAACATCCGTCGACGTACCTTCCTGCTGCCACCTCCCATCCAAGAAGATGTAACCGGTAAACGTGTCACCTTCGCGCACCAGACGCACACAAGCCGGCGGAGTTATGCCGGTCAGCGTACGTGACGAGCCGCAGGTAGCATCCGGGTCCGTACGCCACTGGAACGTGCCGCCGTCGCCGTCACCACCGGTCACGGCTATCATGGCGTTCGGCGAACCCGCATCAAGAGTATCGCGGATCATAACCCCCGCTTTGGCCCAAGCGTGTACCTGCGTCATGCTCTTGACACGAACCGTCATCTGGCAATCGCCGCTTATCTGATGGTACGCGAAGTGGAAGTTATCAGCCTCATCCCAGATGTCGTGGCCGTTGCCCGTAACAGTGTAGGTGGTGCCGTCGAAACTGTAACTGCCGGCAAGCGGGACACCAACATCCGCGTTGGTGAACGGGGCGTCCCAAACGGACTCGGTGACATCAGTAAGAAGCCAGTCGGCTGACAGCATCTCAACGTCCAAGTAATCCACCACACAGTTGCCGCTCAAATCAGCATCCGGTTTCAGAAGTGATGCAACACATCGTGGCCGATAAAGTCTGATATCGTCAATGAACAAGTCGCCTATACCGCCGACCATAGGGGCAAGCCTGTTGCCGACGCCAATGAAGATCTTCTTGACAGATGTGAGACTCACAGGCGCGAACTCGCTGAGCTCAATATTGACCTCCTGCCAACTGGTTGTACGAACGCGACTGGTACTGGTATCGGGAACGTCTATCCGGGTGCCGGCACTGTCCTGCAGACCTACGTAAAGCGGTGCAGGTGCACTATTCGAATCGCCGTAGACCCACAGTGACAACGATTTGACGCCCTTTCTGGTGAAATCCTGCGCCATAGTAAACTCGCGTTCTGCCTCTGCATAGAACGGGAAGGCCGTCAGGTCAAAGCCATACGGCATAGACTGTCCGCCACCGTGGACGGTAGTCTGCTCGGCAAATGGAGCGGTCAGGTAACCGATGGTCGAACCGGTGCCGTTGCCTTCCTTGCCGGGCGGCGGATCGGTATAACCCCAGCCGTCCAACCAAGTCTGGAATATTCGGTCCGGTGAGTAATCGTTGTAGTCCTCAAAGTCGTCGATGATAAGATATTCGGCTACGGTAAAGCTCCAGAGTCTACCGGTGCTCACGGTCGCATCGTTGTTGTACTCATCGATCCGCCAGAAGTAAGTTTTTCCCCACTCCAGGACACCAGGAATGTAGCCGGTGCCACCTTGTCGGCCTCGATACACGCCGGTTGCATCAGACGTATCGGCATCGGCCACCGCATCCATTTCAGTACCAAAGTAAACATCGTGCTGCATTGCGTTATCGCCCGGCAGCCAACTCAACTGTGCTGCCCCTTCAGCGTCGGGCACAGACCCGTTAGCCGGTTTTGGTTTCCATGCAAGCAGTGGGTCGCCTCTCATGGCCAGTCCGATTTCTTCCTGACTTAGCACCTTATCATAGACGCGTGCATCGTCTATGATCCCATCAAACCAGCCCATTCCGTGGCCCGAATTGGAACCGATCTGGAAACGATCGCCGGCAGACCACAGGGCTCCGACTTGTGCGCTACCGCCCTCCCGCTTACCGTTCACGTACAGGTACATGGGTCCACTGTTACTCGCAACGCCCGCCACATGGCACCAAGTGTCAGCTTGAATCTGGGTCCTTCCCACTACCCGCTTCTCCGCACCGTCGTAGGTGTAATGCTCGACGACACCGGTCGGCGTGATCCTTAACTGGTGCGACCAGTGAGTAGTTGACCCGGAGCCGCTCGTGCGTACGATAATGCTGACCGGGCCCGTCTGTGAGGGCTTGATCCACGCTGCAATCGTGTAGGCCGTGACATTGGCCATCGGGATTTCAACGTAGTCCCCAGCCCCATCAAATTGGACAGCGTAGCCATCATACCCAGGCATCCATTCCGGATCGCCCATGAGCGTGCCATGGTTGGCGTGGCCGGACCAATCGATGGCCGTGTTGCCGTAGCCTTCATCCAGCTTCCACCAGCCGAGAAGATTTGGATCAGCGATGGCTATTGCGGGCAGGGTCGTGAAGCTCCAGACATCTCCCGTGTGCTTGCCGCCACCATCCGTCTCGTCGATGCGCCAGAAGTAGGTAGTGCTGTTTGCAAGCCCGGTCAAAGAAAAACGCGGGGCAGTCTCGTCACCTTTGAAGGTATCGCCCGTGCCATCGGCCACCTCGGTCTGGTCGGTGCCCAGGTACACATCGTGCGAAGTGGCGCCGAATCCTGGGGCCCAGGTCAGGTCAATGTCGGTAAGAACATACTTTGCACCGTCCGGCGGCGCGGGATTCCATGCGGTCAGTGGCGGCGCGCTGAAGCTCCAGAGGTCGCCCTCATGTACCGTACCGTCGGCCTCTTTCTCATCGACCCGCCAATAGTACGTCGTCCCTGCCACAAGACCGGCCCCGTGCCAGTACACCAACCAGGTCTGCTCCATAACAAAGTCAGCCTCAGTCAGCGTCGGATTTGTGCCGAAATAGACGCGATGGAACACCGCTGTATCGCCGGGCATCCACTGGAGAAGCGGTGTCTCCACGCCCACGGCGCCATCAGAGGGATTCGGCCCATAGGCCTTAAGCTGCGGCGGTGGCTGCTCCGTGACATCGCCGGTGTAGCTGACGTTGTCGAACGTGGCCTCCCGCAGCTCGCCGGTCGCATGCGAGGTCATGCACAACCCGATGTAACAGCCTGCATACGAGCCGGCCACTCCTCCTCTGATCGGGATCTCTATGTCCAGCTCCTTCGTCCAATCAACGCCATCCGGCGAGTGGAAGCCCTCGAACAAGTCGCCGGTGCGCACCACCCGGACCCAATAGGGCGGTTCGGCAACAACAGGCGTCCAGACATCCGACCATACCGAACCACCGTCCGTGGTCGGACGCCACTGGAAGGCCAGCCCGCCGCCGTCGCCACCTGTTACAACCTCCATCGCATGCCTGGAACCGGCGTCAAGCGATTCACGCATCATCACACCGGCCTTCATCCACGCGTTCGACCCCGGGCCTCTATCCGCCACGCGAGCGGTTATGCTGCCGTCGCCCTGCAGGTACTTGTAGACGAAATGGAAATCGTCCGCGTTGTCCCAGATGTCGTGACCGTTGCCAATAACGGTCCACGTCCCAGGGGGCTCTTCTGTAGCGCTGCCCTGCAGCTCATCGCCGATGGTCAAGTCTGTCCAGGCAGAGGCGCTTGCGGCAAGCGCGAGCAGCAAAACAAAAGAAACCAAACACATAACTCTTGTACACATGATCTTCCTCCCTCAAACAGAAGTCCTATAATATGGATATCTTGCCACGCACCAAAACACTCGCTAATCTCGACAGGCCCTCGGTCTTTTCCCACCGTATGAGCCTCCCGTAAATGATCCTCCAAATGAAGCATCCAACACAGACTTCTTGCCCTCTCCGGGCGCCCTGCACCAACAGAGAAAGTCTACAGAAAGACTCGGTCCTCCTCTTTACTCATACACCTCAAGAGATGAGCTTTCATGGTCAATGTATGCCCACGCTCATTTGGGCGAAGTTCTCTTCTCAGCGGCAGCGACGTAAGCTTCCCACCTTGAGGAATAGGAGCGCACAGGCCTTACAATAGTATATCAAGCCTTATGCTCTGATTTCAAGGAGAATCTCGGACGTCCAGCCCGTGCGACCTACGAGAAGAAGAAGGATTTCTATATTCACACAGACTGCATAACTGCTGTGCATACAAGGCCCTACATGCTTGCTGGGCCGCGATAAACAGAATTAGCCGACGGGCAAAAACCCGCCAGCATCATCTGATGCTTGTGTCTGGGCCGAACTCTTTGAAATCTAACCGAGTTTTTTCACAGATTCGCGTTTGATGAGTGTGGTCGGCAACAAAATCCCTTCCTTGTGGGATAGATGCGGAGATTCAATTTGGCTAAACAGCAACTTGACCGCGATCTGACCCATCTCCACACTGTTTTGGCCCACTGTGCTCATGGGAGTGGCAAGGTAGGCCGAGTATGGCTGCTCATCAAAGGAAACGATCGAAATATCATCGGGCACTCTGAGCCCCTCTTCGCCCAGAGCTCGAAGCACTCCCAGAGAAATCAAGTTGCTCAGCGCCAGTACGGCTGTGACATCCCTCCTTTTCTTGAGAAGAAGCTTGCTTTCGATGTAGCCATTTTCCTCTCCAAAGCTGTTTCCCACAATCAGGGATTCATCGAAAGGGATATTGTGGTTCTCAAGTGCCGCCCGATAGCCGCGTACCCGTTCGTTGTTGGGCATCGTACATCTGAGCCCCTGGATGCAAGCAATGTTCCTGTGTCCGTTCTCGACGAGATGATTGACACCCTCCAAAGCACCGCCGAAGTTGTCGGATGCAACGAACGGCAAACTCACATCGGGAAAATGGCGGTCCACAATGACAATTGGCAGATTTGCGCTTTCAAACTTTCTCAGGTGACTGTCAGCCGTTCCCACCGGAGAGACGACCAGACCTTCGACCTTCCGGCTCTGAAGCAGTGCCAGCGACTCTATCTCAAGATCAATGCTCTCTTCGCTGTCACACAGTATGACAGAATAACCTCTCTTGCGAGCCTCGCTCTCCACATTCCTTGCGATGCTGGCGAAGAAGGGATTAGAGATGTCCGGGATCACAAGACCTATCGTTTGGGTCTTGTTTAGTCTCAGGCCTCTTGCGAGCGGGTTCGGGGAGAAGTTCAGCTCCCGGGCAACCTTAAAGACCGCTTTGGCGGTCTTGTCGCTGATGCGATACCGATCAGCTCGTCCGTTCAAGATGCGCGAGACCGTCGTGACCGAGATACCCAGGCGCTCGGCAATATCCTTCAGTGTTGCTCTGGGATTTACTGCCATCTGCAAGTCCCCATGTGACGACCCCTTGTGAAACACTCCACGGCATAGTCAACCGTGCTACGACCGCAGGCAAGAACTGAAAAGAGGCCCGGCCCCAGAAGGCGGGATCACTCGGCCCTTGCAAAGGCATTTGTACCAAACCAACCGTTCGCGGTTCAAGATAAATCTGCCGCGGAGCACGCCTGGCAGGATCGAGAACAAAATGCTTCGGCGAGGTACACTGCGCGAAGACGGCCGGGTTGTTTGCGAGCCACGGTTGCGGAGAAAGAAAGGACTGCCCTCTCCATGGAGAGGCGAACTTGGATGAGGCTACGGGGTGTATTCCCCGGAAGGTTCGAAGACTCTGACGGTGTTCTTGCCCGCTTGCTTGGCCAAATAAAGGGCCTGGTCCGAGTGACTCGTCATGTCTTCCGGGTTCGTGTCGGCACCATATTGACCAAGGCCCGCGCTGATAGAGAAAGGTATATGTTGTCTTCGCCATATGGTTGGAGTGTGCGCGATGACTTCAACCATTCGCTCGGCGACAACAGTAGCGTCATCGAGGCACGTGTTGGGCAAAATGACGGCAAACTCATCTCCCCCGTACCGAGCTGCAGTGTCGATCTGCCGAATGCATTCTTTTATTCTGCTGCTGACATCCCTAATTACCTTGTCTCCTGCACGGTGGCCGTAGGCGTCATTTATCTCCTTGAGATTGTCGATATCGACCATGATCACTGAGATTTGTCCGCCGTGGCGGCGAGATCGCCACAACTCCTTTTCCAATATCTCGTAAAACGTTTTGTGATTTGCCAGACCAGTCAAACCATCTGTTGTGGCTTGGCGCTGAGTCTTCTCAAACAGTTTTATGTTTCCAATCGATGCGCCGACGAGCTGACCAAACAACTCAATCAGGGCTATATCTTCGCGATCAAAGACATCGCCGTCGATTTTGTCCGCCAAATTGAGAGCACCAACAACGCGACCTTGGCAGATCAAGGGAACAATGGCACAGTTATTCGTCTTATAGTTTTGGGCGAAGGCACGCTGGGACCTCTTGATTATTGGCTTCTTGTGGGTGTCGATGTCCCCCACCAATATCAGCTCCTTGGTCTTGACCGCCATAACCATAGGGGACGGCGGATTCTGATTCAACGACACTATCTTGTTTATGAGAAATGGGTGATTGTGCCTTAGCAGGTGTAGCATTTTGTTTGTTTCGTCGAGCATGTAGAGGGAAGCGTATCTGACGCCGACCAACTCCGGAACGTTCTTGATGCAGGCCTCCGCGATTCGTCCGATATCAAGGCAGTTCACCTGTCGTGCCAGCGGAGTTACCTGCTCAAGCAGGGAGATGCTCGCAGCGGGACCACCCAAATTGCCTTCACAACTCATATTCTTTCAATCCATAGTCCAATAGCTCTGCAGCGGTTTGCCGCCGGTGCCATTACGCGGGGAACCAAACGGTTCCGCAGCACACGCCATGTATATCGGAGATATTTGCGGGGCTGTTTCGGGAAAAAAGCATTTGCAGGGCCTTCAGAATAAGCCAGCAAGCGCAAGAAGCGAGCCCGCATCATTGCCCAGAACTCCCCTGAAGCCAAGCAGGGCAAGCAGATATGAGTGGATTCTCCCCGTGGGGGCTGATACTGAGCGACGACAGCAACGGGAACCAGCGGACACTTTTTTTGAAAAAATTTCTAAAAAACGAGTTGACAGGCGACAGAAGGCATTTTACATTTTGTAAAATATAAAACGCGGTCATGTTGGCTGGGGACCAGTTGACAGTCCCCGGTTGGCCGAGGGTCGCCGGCCTTGATATCTGGAATGTCACTCCAGATGCATAGGTTGTGGACGCAGCATAAATCGCCTGCTAATCGACACTCGGTGGATAAGGAGCGCAGGTTTGAAAGCACACGCTGGCTTGAACATGTTTTTCCGCTTCAAGGGAATATTCAGTTCTGACATGTCATGCGTGCGGTATCCTCGTCAACAGTGCTCTGGCGGAATTCGAGATGCGGACCCAAGTCAGAGGCGCGTGTCCCCATTGTATTTCAGAGCCGCACTCGCCTCGTGCCCAGTGATCCTGTTGTAGAAGCTTACGTGTTAATGCAAGCAGAAATGAAAAACAGCACGCTGCAAATACCTGCAAAGCTCTACCGAATTGGTGAGTTGGTCCGGTATACCCCCTTCTCACGACAGACGATCCATAACTATACGATCATGGGGCTCATAAGCGAGGCCCAGTGGACTGAAGGTGGCCACCGCCTCTATGACGAGTCGGTGTTTGAGAGGCTGTCAACCATCCTTCGGCTTAAAGAAACGAAAACTCTTTCTGAGATACGAGAAATCCTGCGCAAGGAAAATGCCCACGCGAAAGCTTCGCCGTTCGTGAATGCGGGCAGCTTTGCGCGCCGGAAGGCAAAATCTGTCTCGATCGGGACAAAACCAGCTGCGAAACGCAGAAGACCGACCTCCGATGAAAGCTAATTAGATTCGGATCGTAGGGACAGGGACAGTCCTATTTTGTGTCGTCTCCGTTTCTACTTTGTTTTTAGAACTCAAGGAAGGATAGAGGGATCAAGGATTATGGCCGTCGCTCTGCAGTCCACTCGGTGCTGTACTCGCTTCTCTGCCGTTCCCGTTCTGCTTGGCGAACCTCTCGGAGCCCGTCATCGGCAATCACACCAAGCCTTCTTACATAATCGGACCGTGAATGTGAAAGTCTCTGCAGGAACCATTGGTGCTAATAGTAAGGATCTCATATGAACCTGCTGCCGCCCATAACCGACAATGTCAGCGAACTGCTCACAGAGATAGTAGTGTTCACTCAGACTCGCCAGAGAATCCTCATCCAGAACGTAAGCGACCTTGACGAGCCTGGGTTCGTGCCCAAAGACCTGGCAGTTGAGGAGTTTTCGGACTTGCTGAACCATGCGATCGCCGAGCACATCCAAAACCAGCGGCTTGTACTCCGCGATACCGAGAATATCAAGTTCGGCGCCAACGGCGGTCTGCAGCTCAAACCCGTAGCCGATGAACATGCCCAGGTGCTTCTGGGGCAGAATCGAGATCAGTATATCGAATTGCAGATAAACAAGCTGTTGGAGAATTCGCTGAATCAAAGAGTGGCTGCACAACTACTGAGGCACAAGCAATGTGCAATGCATGAGTATGAGCAGCCCGCAGAGGGTGGGCAGATAAGCGCACAGGAGCTGCCAATATGTTGGGATAAAACGCAAGAGTAGGCAAAGGCGCACGCTGGTGTTTTTAACGATGATGTGCCGTTGGCGTTTGATTCGGTGAACTGTCGTTCCAAGATTTGTGTGGAATCCGGACCTCCAGGCGGTGCTGGGTTCTGCAGTTAACCGGAGTGGGAGTAATCGCCGCAGCGGACGCATCCCACAGACAGATGCTCGGAAGAGACATGGGAAAGGAAGCCCTTTACTTACCACAGATAACGCGGACACAGAGGTGCAGAGCGCAAGTCCTTGCTGTCACCAGTGGCAAAGGGGGTGTCGGCAAGACAAACATCGCCGCAAATCTTGGGATATGTCTCGCCGCCTCACACAAGAAGGTAGTCCTCGTTGATGCGGATATGTCGTTGGGCAACCTCGACGTTCTCATGAATATCAACAGCAAATACAACATATCGCACATGCTCAGTGGGCAGAAAAGCATCGAGGAGATAATCCACGTTGGCCCTGAGGGTACCGAGATAATATGCGGCGCCTCCGGCATCGAGAGTTTAGCGGAGGTGGGCGAGTTTCAGCGCCACCGATTGCTGGCGGAGCTTACGAGACTTCAGCGTGACTCCGACGCGATCATAATCGACACAGCAGCGGGCATCTCGAGGTCGGTTGTGGGCTTTTGCCTCGCCGCCGACCACGTATTGGTGGTGACAACTTGCGAAGCCACCGCGATGACCGATGCGTACGGAATGATCAAGGTCTTGGTCGGAAATAGATTCGACGGCCGAATCAGCCTCGTTGTGAACATGGCCGAGACAATTGCAGCCGGCAGGAAAACGTACCAGCAACTGGCGCAAGTTGCCAGGCGATTTCTCGACATCCATGTCTACGATGCCGGCGTGCTCGTCAAGGACGAACGTTTGCGCAGTGCGGTTCGCAAGCGTACACCTGTAGTCTTAGCCTACCCCAAGTCGCAGATTTCCGCATCGTTGGCGGCTCTGGCGTCGAGATTGGGCAACGGCTTGGCTGCTCAAACCGACGACGTGGGTTTTTTTGGCAAAGTCGTTAACTGGTTCTTCTAAAGTTGTCAGCAGAAACACCGATAAGGAGTTTTGGTGAGTTCTGTCCAATTGCGCCGGAGCAGAACGGGGAGGTGAGAGAAAGCACTGAGGTTTATGGGACGTAGGACGCAACATAGTAGACGCTCTTGAAATCACGGAGGAAGCCTGTGAAGACCGACCAAGAACTCGACATCCATCAAGTATGGAAACAGTTTCACCAAACCCACGACGATAACCACCGCAACCAGCTAATGGAGCACTACAGGGACCTGGTGCGCTATTCCGCCGAGCGGCTACACAGTAAGCTACCGGATAAAGTCGAACTGGACGACCTTATCAGCGCGGGCATATTCGGGCTCATGGATGCAATCGACGCATATGACCCGGATAGGGGCGTCAAATTCGAGACATACTGTGCTCCTCGAATAAAGGGCTCAATCCTCGACGAGTTGCGAAGTATGGATTGGGTCCCGCGTCTGGTGCGTGCGCGGGCTCACCAGCTGACCCGGGCCACACATTCGCTGGAGATGCACCTCGGTCGTAAACCCGCCATAGAGGAAATCGCCGAAGAACTTGACATGGACATGGAGGAGTTCCGCAAGCTGCAGCGAGACGCAAACGCGGTCAGCCTTGTATCATTGAACACCAAGTGTGGTGACGGCGACGGCGATAAGGACGTTTGTGAGATAGACGTCATCAAAGACAAAAAAAGCGAGGACCCTCTGCTTGAGGCGCAAAAGCGAGATTTGAAGAACCTGCTGACCAAAGGACTGACGCGGGCTGAACGGCTCATTATTGTGCTGTACTACTACGAAGAGATGACGATGAAGGAAATCGGTGCAACCCTCGACCTGTCGGAATCGCGAGTTTCACAAATGCACTCTTCTATCGTCGCGCGTCTGAAGGCACAGATGAACAGCCGAAAAAAGGAGTTTGCGGTGGAAACTTGAGCGATGCTCCAGCTACGTGGCAGGCCCTGTAAGCACTCCATCTCTGCCGAGCCGCCCATGTCGGATGCTTGGAATGTGCACCACCGGCCGGTCTCGCCGTACAGAGAGAGGCCTATTTGTTCTCCTCAGGCCGCGACGAAGAGAAGACCATCCCGGACACATGAGGTTCGCCCCTCGAAGAAGCGCCACGCGAGTTGATTTTGGCCGAAGCATGGGTATACTGGCTGCATTTGCTGAAGGAGACGTAAGATGAGATTTGCCAAAATGCACGGCCTGGGCAATGACTACGTCTACGTGGACTGTTTTGATCACGAGGTCAAGGACCCCGCGAAGCTGGCCCGAGTCATTAGCGACCGGCACAAAGGCATAGGGGCGGACGGCCTGATTCTGATATGCCCGTCTGAGGCGGCTGATGTGCGGATGCGTATATTCAACGCAGACGGCTCAGAAGCGGAGATGTGTGGTAATGGGGTCCGCTGCGTAGCCAAATATGCGTATGAGCACGGACTGTCGCCGGCCGGCAAGCCGCTTTCAGTCGCCGGACAAGCTCATGACTATCCTGCTTCATTGAATATAGAAACGGCCGCTGGAATCCTCACAGTCGGGCTACTGACTGACAAGCGAGACCGGGTCCAGAAGGTCTGCGTCAATATGGGCCGGCCGATCCTGAAACCCAAAGATGTCCCTGTAAATCTGCCCGGCGAACGCATAGTGGAACATCCGATTCAAGTACTCGGGCACGAACTATTGATGACCTGCGTATCGATGGGTAATCCACACGCCATATTCTTCTGCGACGACGTCAGTCTCGTCGAGCTTGAGAGGCTCGGACCCGCAATCGAACATGACAGCCTTTTCCCGAACCGAATCAACGTACATTTCGTTCAGATTGACAAGCCGCACCAATTCACAATGCGTACGTGGGAGCGAGGCAGTGGTGTCACGATGGCTTGTGGCACTGGGGCATGTGCATGTTGTGTTGCAGGAGTGCTTGCAAAGAACGCGCGGCGAACGTGCACTGCACATCTGCCCGGGGGCAACCTCGAACTCAACTGGTGCGCCGAGGACGATTGCGTCTACATGACCGGCCCTGCCGTACAAGTCTTTGAGGGAATCTGGCCCGATTAGCGATCTCTACATTCGGAGCTTCGGTCGCTGACAGAATTCCACTGCTACGCCGCAACTGCCCAGCGACGGGCCGTTGCCCTCGTCACTACCGGTGACAGCATCAATCCTAAGAACTCTGGCCCTGCCTGAAATCGCACCGCCCGACTCAAGCACCCCCGTTGTCGGCGGTATTGACATTTCAATCTCCACAAGATCGCCAGCCCTGAGCGTGCAGGCTGAGGTCTCGATATACAACCCCCCCGTACTTGCATTTACGGTGCGAGCCTGAGAGGATTTTGCCACGGGTGGGCTAGAGTCACGGCAGAGTGCGACAAGGGCTATCGGCAGACGCCGATGTCTTCGTCTTTCACAGCTGTCCATCGCAAGCCTCCGTGCCAAATCCTCATCCTGTTCCCTTCGACGTCGATCTAAAATGGCCCCTCCTCCTTCGTCGCAAAAAGCATTCCAAACACAGCACTGGCAAATGCCCTATCTTTACATTCGGAAACGGTTTGTTCACATGGAGTTGCGCGCACCCGCCAAACCCGCTGCGACAATTCGCACTCTATCTTCAGCATTCGTGTTGACAACAGGCAACGTAGCAGGCTCGAAAACGCACCGGGTGCGGAGTACGCTCCCAGAGCTAAGACCGCTTAGCTGCTTGCTTTACAAGATGTTATGCGAAGGCCATGGGTGCCTCATATTGGATGAAGAAAAGCGTATGCATATGTTGCCTTTTTGCAACATCAGCCTTGACAATTGAGCTGCAATTTCCTATCATACTGGTATGGAAGCGCAAAGGCAGCCAAACAATACGGTCCAGCTCCACAGGGGATCAACTACAGACCCTTCCTCTACACGGCCCGGGCTGGGGTCGCTCGGCAAATCAGTCCTTGACGCCCTGCCCATAGGCGTCGTTATTTTCGACCGTGACTTGAAAGTCGTCGAGGCCAGCTCCCGAGCGACAGCGCTGATCAAGCTTGGAAATCGCATCGATAAATCGCTGGCCCAAGGTACCGAAGGCCCTGAAAGGCCCGGCATTGACTGGAAACTACAGTTGATCTCGGCTCTGTCAAGCGAGAGCCCTTGCAGTTTTGAGCCTGTCAGCAGCAAATTGGATGGCAAGAAGACGGCTTTAAAGATCACTTGCATGCCGCTGAGGCAAGCCGGAAAGCCAGCGGCTTCTCTGGGTGGCGTGCTGATCGAGGACGTAACCGATAGAGTCCATCTTGAGAAGGAACTGGCGGATACGGAAAGGTTGGCCGCTTTAGGCAAGCTCACATCGAAAGTTGCCCACGAGCTGAACGATCCCATCGACGGAATACTCCGGTACATCAACCTTGCCACAAGAATAGTCGAATACGAGAATCTCGACAAGCCCATCGAGTACCTCGCCCGATGCCGTGAGGGACTCATGAGAATGATCCAAATCGTAAGCGAGCTATTGGGGTTCTCCCGCGGCAGCCGTATCGTCTCAGAAAACGTCAAAATCGAGCAGATCATAGAAGATGCCCTGAGGACAATCGACGCAAGAACAGAATCCTCACGCATTGAGCTGGTGCGTAATTACGCCGCCCTGCCGGCAATGAGAAGTGGCAATCTTTTTCAGGTGTTCTGCAACATCATAAAGAATGCTTACGATGCAATGCCGGAGGGTGGGCAGTTGCACATTACGACCCGCCTCGCTGCCGATGCTGTTGTGGTGGAGTTCCGTGACACAGGAACCGGGTTTTCGCCCGAGAATTCAGAAGCCCTCTTTGAGCCTTTCTTTACCACAAAGGATAAGAGCAAAGGAACAGGGCTCGGACTTGCAATATGCAAGGACATCATCGAGAGGCACAAGGGACAACTGACAGCCGAAAACGCACCGGGCGGCGGCAGCATTTTCACTGTGTACTTGCCATTGCCCAGTGGTTCGTAGAGGCTGATAGGGACACATCTATGAGAGAGAAGAACATACTGGTTGTGGACGACGACCGAATCATACTGGATTCGCTTTGTGAGTTTCTATCACTGGAGGGCTTCCAGACCAGTGGAGCTGAGACTCTCAAGGGTGCGGTGGCCAAACTGCGGGGAGAGAGCTACTGCCTGGTGATAACGGATGTGAACTTGCCGGACGGAGACGGCTTCGAGCTGTTGGATACAGTCAGGAAGGAATGCCCTGAAACCGTTGTCATAGTGATAACGGGATACGGCACCATCGAGAGTGCGGTCAGGGCGATCAAACAAGGCGCGTACGATTATCTCACCAAGCCGATCATCGATGATGAATTGCGTCTTGCCGTGGAACGAGCCATCAAGCAGCAGACGTTAATAAGTGAAAACGAAAGGCTTCGGCTGCAACTGAGACAAAGATACAGCTTGGCGAACATAATTAGCCAGAACTATAAGATGGCCAAGATATTTGAGCTTGTCGAAGCGGTCGCCGACAGCAATACCACGATACTTATGGCGGGCCCATCGGGCACGGGCAAGAGTATGCTGGCCAGAGCAATCCACTACCGCTCCAGCCGACGTGAGAGACCTTTCGTGGAGGTGAGTTGCGGGGCCCTGCCGGAGACACTATTGGAAAGTGAGCTGTTCGGCCATGTCAGAGGGGCCTTTACCGGCGCCGTGAGCAACAAAGAGGGCAAGTTTCTGGCTGCAAATCGTGGGACAATATTCCTCGATGAGGTCGGCAACGCCTCGCCCGGCCTTCAGGTAAAGCTCCTGCGGGTACTGGAGGATAGACAATTCGAAGCCGTCGGCAGTAACAAGACCAACACGGTCGACACGCGCATAATACTTGCGTCCAACCGTGATCTGGCCGAGGAGGTGCGCAAGGGAAGATTTCGCGACGACCTGTACTACCGCATAAACGTCGTGACAATAGAGATGCCGCCCTTGTGTGACAGAGTGGGTGACATCCCACTGTTGGCCAGACATTTTCTGCGAACATATTGTGATCATCACAACAAGGAGAAGCTCGGCATTGCGAACGAGGCAATGGAGTATCTCGAACGCTACCGGTGGCCCGGGAATGTCCGTGAGCTGGAGAATGTAATGGAGCGAGCGGTTCTGCTGAGCAAAGACAAGCTCATCAACATTGAGGATTTGCCCGAGTCACTCAAAGAACGATACGGCCAAAAGCAGAAGACGTACAAGCCGATGAGCTTGAAGGAAGCGCGGGCCGAACCGGAGAAAAGGCTTATCCGCCAGGCACTCGAAGCCAACCACTGGAACAGGCAGGAAACCGCCAAGGCACTGCAGATAAATCGAACGACGCTGTACAAAAAGATGAAACGTTTAGGTCTCGACGTCGAGGCCGAACGCCTGGGTCTGACGTGATTCCGCATTCCATCGCGTCCCGCATCCACCCAACACATATTCCGGCCGCTCCCCGCCCGAATACTCCACTATCATCGGGGGATTTTACCCCATTACCGCCAGAGTTGCCCCGCCGGGTCGATTTTTTCTCTATTTTGGCAACGAATGGAGAAGGGTTTTTTCTTGCAGGCAACTGAGAGGTCACTACAATTTGTCACTCGGATGTCACGAGGTCCTTAGGAGGAGGTACTCCAGATGGCATTCAATTATGGAAGTTCGCTCAAAATCGGGCTGCGCCCGTGAGGCCACGGGCAGCGTGGGCTCTGAAAATGATGGTCTTCTGAGAGGAGAAAAACAGTGAAAACCAAGCGAACCGCAGTAATCCTCACTCTGTTTTTGATTCTTGGCCAGGTTGTTAACGCCGCCGGGCAGATTACACAGTCACTCGTCACCTCCTATTGCGTTCCACTGACAATGGCGGCGGCTACAGAGCAGTGCTTCCAAAATCCCGAAAACGGGCATTGGTACGCGGTGCTTCCCACCGGGCGATGGGAAGACGTAGAGCAGGCGGCGGCTGACTTGGGCGGCCACATCGTGGCCATTGAGAACATCGAAGAACAGAACTGGCTGATAAATACCTTCGGGGGCGAACGGAACTTCTGGATTGGGCTCAAAGACCTGGACGGCCAGGGATCCTGGGTCTGGGCTAATGGGGAACCCGTTACCTTCGCGCCCTGGGTGGGCGGTCAGCCAGATGACGACGTCCTGGCCGGCTGGATCCTGAATCCCGGGAATCAACACTACTACATCGCCACCCCATCAGGTCACGACTGGCATTGGTGTGAATCGTGGGCCCAGCATTGGGGTGCTCACCTCGTTTCCATCCACACGTTTGATGAACAGCAGTGGCTCGACATAACCTTCGGCAAAGAAAAGCCCAATTGGTGGATCGGCCTCACAAAACACTTGGACGAGTGGGCCTGGACGAGCGGAGAGCCGGTCAGCTTCACGCGCTGGGACTCCGGGGAGCCGAGCGGAGGCGATTACGTTTTCATGACCTCGAGCCGGTGGGATGCCATCGGGCCTGATTCTCCCAATTGGGGTGACGTGGAGGCGGGAATAGCGGAGGTCGAAGGTGCTGAAGTTCTGGGACGATTGCATCGGGCCATCATGAACGTGGGAGGGCCCGGGGATTGGGCTGATGTGGTGGCGCACAGCAACGTGCGTTATCCGGCTATAGTAGAGTTCCCGGGGCCGCCTCAGGAGACGGAGGAGGTGTGCTTGTCGGGTTGGCTGAGCGTTCACGTGATGCCTTACCATGTGAGAGACATCGGAGCGCGCTGGAGAGTCGATGGAGGAGCATGGCTACATCCCCAGGCGCAGGGAACCGTCGATCTTCAATCCGGGTACCATACTGTGGAGTTCAAGCCGATTGACGGCTGGCAGGAACCGGGGGAACTCGTTGTGGACGTCCTCGGAGGTGAGACGGTGGTTAGAGAGGTCAGTTATACGCAGCTTGCCGCCCACGCCATTGGTGACATTCCGCCACAAACCGCGTGGCACGGACGAACTCTGCGTTTCATCGTAGAATCTCCGAATAGTGGTGGGATAACGGGAACCATCTGGATGGAGACCGGGCCGGGATTCAGCGGCTCAATTGAATTTCATCACGTCTCTGGGATGGATACTGTCGGGCAGTTCAGCTATACGCCAGCTCCGGAGGACAAGAAGCCGTTCGAGGTGACCTTCCTGGATCCACGTTTGTCGCAAACAGTCACCATAACTCCCATGGCGCATCTCGTACCTGAGCAGACTGTACTGACGTACCAGCGTTCTTTGCCCGATCCGGAGACCAGAGATTACATTGTAGTTAGCGAGGTTGAGAATCCCAACGACCTATTCAACCACATCGAGCGGCCAACGCGAAACGTCACCATATCGGGAGTCCGAGTTGTGTTCGAAGAGAATTCAACCAAGAACGCCCTCCACGAGTTCGGTGATAGCGAAGACATCAAGGAGATGGTGATTTGTGCTGAGACGCTGGTTATTCGCTGTCCCCTCAGGCTGCCTCAGACAAATGTGACGATTCACGCTCGGGAGGTGCGATTCGAGGACCCGGAAGACAAAGAGCCTGGCTGGGCGCATATCGATACGACTCCCAGATCGCATATCGAAATTGCGGGCGAGCTGCAGGAAGGCGCCCAAGGCCTCCAGGGCGGTGCTGTGGCGGTCCATGCGGAGAGATTCAGCAGACTGACGCACTGCGGTGTGAGCCCGTGCTTTATCTTGCGCGGGGGCAAAGGTCAGAAGGCGGGCCCGGGCCGGGACGGTGCCAACGGGTTAGACATGCCCATGTGGGACTTTTTGTGGGACATACAGGGGGAACCCGGGCAATACGTTCTCACGCCGACTTACGTAGTTTGCATAGTCGATGAAGACGGCCGGGCAACCTGGGGAAGAAAGGACTGGCCGACCGATGGAGAACCAGCAATCGCTCCAAAGGAGCCCGGGATCGGGGGCAAGGGCGGCGATTTCAACTCGACGTTGGCTGGCACGGCGCTAAACTGGATTGTCGATAACAGTGGTGGCCCCGCTGGCGAGAAAGCCGCCGACGCGAAGGGTGGCAGAGCCGGGCGCCCCCCAGGTGTAACATGGTTCAGGGAGCGCGGGCCTTTTTGGCACCCCGGTGATCCGCTCGATGAGTTTCATGTGAGCGAGGTATGGGCGTCCTGGGCGGCATGCCCCGAGGGTCTGGCTTGCCGGGTGATCGAGAAGAGGCCGCCTACTGTGAAAGGCCCTGACGCAGCAGCCCCGGAGGCCGCTTCGCCGTTTGGACCTTCGGGGAGTCCTCCCCAGAGGATCTTCCAGCACTACTCGTGGTTACACCCTTTGGCCTTGGAACGGATTCTGTCATACCTCAGGGACGCATACATTGCAGGCCACCCCGACTACGTTCGGCAGAGATGCAGCCACTATCTGGGTATCCTTGATGCGTTCGAACATCACTTCACGGCGGATCAGCGTGACGACTTCGAACAATTGAAGCAGGAGCTTGAGGTCCTCCGCGCCGGCGCCGCGCAGAATCTCGACTATTTCGGCTACCCACCGGGTTGGGTCCCGATGCTATCTTTCGAGGCAAACAAAATCGCCTTCGAGACGGAAGTCGACAAGGCCTTCCCGCTGCTGTACGTTACTTACTGGCTCAGCAACAAGGCCCAGGATGCCGAGCAGAGACTTGCAGGTCTTGGGAAGGCACGGGACCGAATCCGCGATGAAATCGAGGACCAGAAAAAGAGTTTCAATAAACTTCAAGAAATCCTGCCCGGACTCGCTTCTGAACTGGAACACGTCGCATATCTCATAGAGCACTTCAAACCATACCTCGTAGAAAAGGAGCGCGAGCTAATTCGCCGGGCCGAGCAGAACGTATGGGAGCGACACCAACTGCCGTGGTGGAAGAAGGCGCTGCGCGTGCTCGGGGGCGTCCTACAGGTTCTGCCAGTCGTCCAGCCAGTTTTTGGAGGAGTTGGAGTCGGAATGGAATTCATCAGCCAGGTGGACCCGGAGGATCCACTGACGAGCCTTTGGGAAGGGCGAGACATACTGGAGGATTTCGACGCGGAAGCACTCGAAGAATATGCCGTAGACTTCAACGAAGCCATCGAAGCCGCCGACATGAACGACCTCGAAACCTTCAAGCCTCTCTGGGAGACTCTGAAGGATAACCGGAAGAATTTCGAACGGACCTTCACAAAGATAACCGATGCGCT
>CP070675.1:304880-323517 GCA_020352215.1 Phycisphaerales bacterium | reverse complement strand
AAAAAATGTGAAGGCGGCGCAGTCTGGGACATCTGTGGGATTGTGGGTCCACAGCCGTTCTTTTCGGACCGGACCAAGGGAGGGTGGCCCTGGAGCCAACTGTTCTCGGCCTCTGGGTCGCGTGTTTAGTAAAGATGGTCCCGCGACAGAGAATCAAAAAAAAAGCAATCAGAGCCTCCCCTAACAGGCCGTGGACGGCTTGGGGCTCGGCGAATCTCAGTCGTGGCTGACGCTGCTGCCGATGCACATTAGATGCTGTATCTCCTTTGTATACAATGTGTTGCGTAAAGAGTGAGGCTGCATCGAGCAGTGCGAGGGGGATTCAGAGGGTCTCCGTAAGAAACTCCCGGAAATTCGCGAAAAGGGGCTGTCTGGGCAATTTATCTGTTGACATTTAGGCGTAAAACGGGTAAAATACGCCTATTGGCAGTAGTACAGAACTCGAGGTTGTGACTGTAGCCAGTAGTGTTTTGCAGGCATTATAGTAGGTCTTGACAAAAGACATAAGAAGCAAAAAAAAAACTGGATTTCGGGATTTGACCTTGACAGAGCAGGTCAAAACTGGTAACTTTGGCTAATTGGCAATATAGGCAAGGCTGTGAAACTGCCCAGTGTGGGCAATGTTGTATGTCGAGCACCAATATGTGACGCTTGACGCGATGGTGAGGAGAGTGGAATTGAGGAGGAGTCGAAAAATAGTAGCTGTCCTCACGTTCTACATTCCGACCCGACGAGGCTAATGGATTGTGCTAGCCTCAGTTCTCGACAATGCTCGGTGCTAACGGAGGAGGCATCGTAAGCACGAGCTCAAAGGGATTGTCTTGACCCCAACGGATTGAAGGTTGAACCGGCGCCGTGCGCGCGGTCGCCAGCACATTGAGAGTTGTTTTGGAAGTTTGGGGGGCGGAAACAATGAAGAAGTTAGCAGTGATGTGTGCGATGGCAGTTTGGTTGGGTTCGGCAGGGATGGTGCAGGCAGTGCGCGCTCCGGCTCCGGCGGCGCCATTTGTGTGCATATCTGTAGCGCAGGACAAAATTGAGCTTGGGACCTGGCCACGTCCGGGTCGTTTTTCAAGCAGCCTGCTGGTGCGGATCCTCGCGAACTGTCCACACCGCGTGGAGGCGACATTTGGAGCGTTCAAGGAGCAGGACGGTGACGGCTCGATACGGCCAGAACAAACTTATGTGACAATTAATGGGACGGATGTCCCCGTTGCGGGTGGGCCCGTAGCAATAATAACGTCGCAGACCCCGACTCCCATCGGCGGTCTGGAAGTTCCGGTAGAACTAGAACTCAGCCTTGCCAGAGTTGGGCCAGTATACCGGGCGGGAATATACAAAGGATATCTTTCGCTTACGGTCATGACGGGAGTTTGATTGCTGAGAAGGAGGATGGTGAGCAGGGTTAAGGCGGCTGATATTGTCGCACTAAGCCTCATGAATGATAACGAATCATAGAATAGCCCAGGACCTATGGATGAGGGTGCTGAAGAAGAATAGCCCCCCCCCTTAGGGATGGGGGAGAAAGGAGGTGTGGTATTGAGAAGACGGCAACTCGCAAGGTAGGTATCTTGCGGGCCGCCTGAAGAAGCTGGCCTGGTCTTGAGGCGGAAACAGCGATTGTCGATTGCCGAGTAGGAATGAAGATCGCAGATCGAAATCGTAGATCGCAGTGGCCACGGCTCGAACCGGCGGCATGGTGGGCACGCTTGTACGGGCTGGTAAATAATCTAATTTGCCCGCTGTTGTGTGTGGATCAGGTTTTTGGGTGCCTGATCGAAATAACTGGGTTAGCCCCGGAAGTCAACATTGGCCTTTACGGGGCGAGAGTTAGGAAAGGGAAGTGAAAATGTTAAAGAAAAGTTTGGTTGCGCTTGCAGTAGTAGCCATAATGGCAACCTCCTTGCAGGCAGGGCACGTGAAGAAGTATGATTGGCCCGGGCACTGGGTTTGGGATTGTGTAGAGATTACCCGGATTCCTGTCTACATGAAGATCGGTATGTACATTGAGATCCTGGACCAGGACAAGCTCGAGATCATCATGAAGCAGGATGCATGGAGAGAGTACAGCGGATGTGTCACCATAAAGATCAAGACCAACTTCAAAGCCGAGTTGAGTTGCAGTTTCAACAATCAAGGTGCCCCTCCGGGTGAGTACTCCTGCAAGATCGAGGGTGGTGCTTGTGTCGAACCTACGCTGAGTGACACCGTGGCCGAGCGCAAGGTTTGCGTGTATGGCAAGAAGGTTCACATCGTTCACGCAGCACCCAATAACAAGCTGAAGATCGGTGAAGCCGTTGTCTGTGTCAAGCCCTGTACATAGTAGTAGGTGCTGATTCAGATTTGGTGGATGATGTGGTCACATTAGGAATGGAAGCGGCCAAGTGTCGTGCCGACAATGGTCGTGGCCTTCCGGGTGTGTGACTGCTGATACACGAAAAGATGCTAATAGGGAGGGACGGATGTATAATCCGCCCTCCCTTAGCCTTTGTGGCTTTGCCTGATTGTCAGAAGTAGCAGCGACTGCTACTTGGTGTGTGGAAAGGAGCCGTGTTCTCTAACCCAACCGGAGGGCTATGGCGGCGACGGGGTGGGGCGTACCGCTGGGGGCATCAGCACGACCAGGAGGGAATATGGGGGTGACAGCAGCAGCCTATGGTTAGGGCCATTCCTTGTGGTTCTGCAGAGCACTCCAGGCCGCGCCGTTCGGCTTTCGCAGGGTACTTGGATCTTGGCCGAAGCGATGGCCGGGAAATCGGCGGGGAGATTTACCTGAATGTCTTGTAAAGAAACGCAATCTGGGCAATATAACACTTGACTTACGAACAAAAATGTGGTAGACTTGGTAAAGTATCCTGGGGCCCTGGACGGGCAGCTGAGGGTGCTCATTCCATAGGCGGCGGGCACGGCCTGTTGAAGTTCCGGGCCGGAATTTGTGGGAATTTATGGCAAGTACGCGCGTCAGATTGCCGAGAGAAGGTTATTAAAACCGTGGGATGTGCAAAGAACCAAGGGAACAATTCACGGACGAGGTGTCAACCGCAGGTCGTGATATAGGGCAGAACGCGGATATGGTGTCCTCTGCCCATCGGATTCAGTGTCCGAGGTTATTTGCGCAGGAGTATTTCGATATTTCTGAGGGACGTCGTATGGGAATGGCAACAAATCGAACGGACTTTCGACGAGACGGGAATCGTACCTATCAAGTGAGCAATGGCCGATGCGTGTTTTTGATTATAGGACTGGTAGTCTTGGTGCCTCTTCTAAGTAATGTGGCACTTGGCCAGTTTACCGTTACCCCGATGAAGTTGGATATGACGGGCCGCCCGGGCAGGACAGTTAGGGCGGTCTTTGAGCTTCAGAACACCACGCCTAGCGTGACCCACACGGTAGATCTTGATGTGGTCGATGTGTACGAGTCGGAGGACGGTCAGTGGATGATAGTCGGGCCGGATTCCAATATCGACACGTCAAAGCTGGCCTCATGCAAGGATTGGATCAAGCTGGACAGGCGTACTTACGAGGTCGGACCGCTGAGGATTGTCCCTGTGATGGTGACGTTGAGAGTGCCACCCGGCGTGCGGGGCTTCAGCTCCGGCGGCATCACGGCAACGATGAGGCCCAGGGAGGGGGTAGAGGGGGTGGCCGTCTCTATCCAATTTCTGGTTCCTATTTATTTCCAGACGGAAGGCCGCGCGCAGCGGCATCAGGTGGAGTTGTATGACCTTGGAATGGCCGCCAAGCCGGCAGCGGGTGGCCAGCCGGCAACGACAGAGGTATGGATGCGTATCGCAAACAGAGGAGGAACATATTCCCGCCTGAGGAGCATCGTACGTGTATCGGGTCTGTGGAAGGAGCACTGGAGGGAGGTCACGATGACACCACTGACCGAAGTCGGTATCATTCCGGGAGCGGATTTGAGACTTACGGCTGACATTGGGCGGTCTCTGCCTCCGGCGAAGTACAAGATTTCCGGGGCCATATATGTAGACGGACGACGGGCAAAATCCATGGAGACGGAAATGGACTTTGCTGGGGACCCGACCATTTTGAGGCTTGCTACCGATGCGGCCCTTGATTTGGAGCCGAAGGAGGTTCTCATAAAGACTGTGCCGGGCGCTGTCCGAACATCGACAGTGGGGGTGTACAACGCTTCGGATGGTGAAGTCGACGTTCAAGCGGCCCTGGTGCTGCCGGAACATCTTGGGTCAGTCGCGACTGGCGAGCTGAGAGGCAAGGATCTGGGTTGCGCCGAGTGGGTCCAGGTAATTCCCGAGAGGTTCAGGCTTCGGGCCGGAGCCCGGCAGAACCTGCGCCTTGTTGCGCGGATGCCGAACCCGACGTCGATGTATCCCAATTACTATGCAAATTTAGTGTTGCAAGCTGTATACCCGGATGGTCAGAGCGCGGGGAAGACCGTTGCGAACATAGCGGTCGATAACACCAAGGTTCAGGCCGATCCTATTGCACAGGCGGCGCGGTTGGACATCGCGGCAATGGGAGACTCCAAGTATCACATTGCTGCCACGTTTGGCAATCACGGAAAGGTTCATTTTGCGCCGACCTGCAGGGCCGTACTCACAATGGATCCGGGGACGCCCATGGCGCGAACTGATCTGGCCATGGCCAAGGAAGGTATGATGCTTCCGCTGGAATTCAGGGATTTCTCCAGTATTCTCGATTTCTCGGGATTACCGGCGGGCGCGTATCGCGTGACGGCGGTTATGGAATACGGACCGAGTCTGCAAGCGTTTAAGCAGATTCCTTTGCGTGTCTCTGTTGAGGAGGATCAGAGGATAGTCGAAGTCTTCAAGCCAGCGGAGGGCGAGGGGGATGTGGTAGGTATTGAATGGTAACGTATCGGCCATGCGGTTTTTGCTAAAGAACGAAACTGGATTGCCGATACAAGTTGAAGCAGCCGTAGTATTGCACATTACGGTCACAGAAAGGGATGTTGAGCTATGGTGCGGAAAGATATCCGTAGAAGCTTATCGGGCGGTGCGCTAGTCCTGTGCGTCGTTGTTTTCTGTGTTTTGGGCCCCGATGTTCAGGCGGCTTTCGAGGCGCAGGAAATAACCTTCACCATCTCCGGCAACGTGGGCCAAGCCGGTGTTGTCATGCAGGGTCTGCCGGGCCAGCCGGTCACCTCCGATAATAATGGCTCTTACACAGCCACCCTCAAGTACGGTTGGAAGGGAACGGTTACGCCTGAGAAGGCAGGTTACACATTCGAGCCACCGAGCAGGAGCTACAGCAAAGTAACCGCGGATCAGGCCAACCAGGACTATACCGCCAACATTCTTAAGTTCGTTATTTCGGGTACGACCGGTTTGGCCGGTGTTGTAATAAAGGGCCTTCCGGGTGAACCCGTCAGCGACCAGACAGGTGCTTACGCCGCGACTGTGGAGTATGGCTGGAGCGGCACGGCGGCACCAGAGACGGAAGGTTACACATTTGAGCCGGCGAGCAAAGCATACAATCAGGTAGCGAGTTCTCAGACGAATCAGAACTATGCTGCCAGCCGAGTGACATTCACGATTACTGGCTCAGTCGGCGAGGACGGCGTCACCATGAGAGGTCTGCCGAACAACCCCGTTACGAGCGGCGGCGGCAGTTATTCAGCGTCTGTTCCCTACGGCTGGAGCGGCATGGTCACACCAACAAAACCTGGCTATACTTTTGAGCCGACCGGCAGGGAGTACAAGGGACTGACCGGAGCGCAGACAAACCAGAACTACACTGCGACGGTGCTCACGTTTTCGATATCCGGCTCGGCAGGTATGGCAGGGGTCGAGATGCAGGGTCTGCCGAACAATCCGATTACCGATGTAAACGGCGCCTACAGCGCTGTGGTTCCATATGGGTGGACCGACAAGGTTACGCCGAAGCTGGCCGGCTACACGTTTGAGCCGCCCAGCAAGAACTACACCAAGATTACCGGAGGTTTTGAGAATCAGAATTACCTTCCGACGCTGATTAAGCTGACCATTTCCGGCGCAGCTGGGCAGCCTGGCGTGGTCATGAGAGGTCTGCCGGGTGACCCCGTGGCCAATCAGAACGGTGCTTACACTGCCACCGTCGACTATGGTTGGAGTGGAACGGTTACGCCGGACAAGGAAGGTTTTAACTTTAGTCCACCCAACAGGGTCTACAGTTCTGTCACGGATCAGCAAGTGAGTCAGGACTACACGGCGCAGCGAATCACTTTCGTGGTCTCCGGTTCAGTCGGACAGCCAGGGGTGTTGATGGATGGTCTGCCGAAGCGACCGGTCAGTGGGGCCAACGGCTCATACAGCACGATTGTCGATTATGGCTGGAGCGGCAAGGTCACGCCGAGGAAGGCCGGTTACGAATTCAACCCGCCAAGCCGAGAGTACAAACCTCTTGCAAGTGCTCAGACAAATCAGGACTACACTGCGGCACCCGTGACATATACCATCTCGGGTAAGATAATCTCCAAAGACGGGCCTGTCGAAGGCGTGCTGATGATGACAACTCTGGGTGGACCTACCGGCACGACCAGTGCCAGTGGCGAATACAGTCTGGAGGTGCGCTACGGTTGGCGCGGCCCGGTTACGCCGGCGAAGGAAGGGTACACATTCACACCCAAGAACAGAACCTACGAGCCTGTCAGCAGAGACCAGACCTCCCAGGGGTTCGCCGGGGAAGTCATAATGCTCTCTATCTCTGGCGCGGTGATCCTTGGCGGGACGCCTATCGAGGGCGTGCTGATCTCGGCGGACAACAAGGGAACCTCCGACACGACGGATGCCAAGGGCAGGTACACGATAAAGGTGCCCTTCGGCTGGAGTGGCAAGGTGACACCGACGAAGGAAGGTTTGGTGTTCACTCCTGCTTACAAGGAGTACGTGAACGTCACTGAAGACGTGGTGGAGACTGGTGGCGAGCCACCTCCGGCGGCCACGACTCCGCCGCCGACGACCGCGGAGCGCCCGACAGTACCGGTCGATCCAAGCAGGCTTGTGCCCAGGCCGGTTGAACGGATCACTCCCACCGAAGTACCTCAACCGACAGTCGGACCGAATGACCTCGATGCGCAGAAGACGGCTTTGGAGCGAGAGGTGGAATCGCTGCGTGCGAAGATAGACAAACTTTTGCAGGAGGGTCCGGAAGGGCAGATCCCAAGCGGCACAGCGGCTGAGCCGCTGGTGACGAGGATTCCTGAGGAGCCGCTCATCATCAAGGCGCCTGGAGAGCCGTTTACCACGAGGGTGCCTCATGAGGGTCGAAGCGGACTTATTAGCGCCACGTTTACCGGTACCGATCTGCGTGCCGCCCTGCGGGAGCTCGCGACACAGTCGGGAGTTGACATATATGCAGATCCTACCGTTAAAGGCGCTCCGGTCACCGCTGAATTGAAGCAGGCTACGGTTGAAGCGGCGCTGCAGACAATCTTGAAGGGCACCGGATACGTCGCAAAGGAAATACCGAATTCCTATTTGGTCTATAGGCCTATAAGCAACGTTTTTTCCGATAATGAGCTCCGACAAGCGCTGCAGGATATCGCGACGTCTGCCGGTGTTACGATCATCGTTGGCGAGGATGTCGCTGGGCTGGTGACAGGCACGCTTGACGCGGTACCGCTTGATACAGCCCTCGAAATAGTGCTGGCCGGCACCGGCTATGTAGTGACTAAGACGCCGTACTATTACCTGGTCAGCAGCGGTGATCCCCAAAGCGCGGCTTTCTCCGATGTAAGCCAGACCCGTCGGATGAAAATGAAATATGCAGATGGTGAAGATGTAGTAGCCCTTCTTTCTCCCGCTTTTACGCAGTACGTCAAGGGCGACGCCAACGACGTGCTCATTACGGCACCACCGGCCATGGCCGACCGGATACAGGCGGATGTGGAAGAGCTCGACCAGCGTCCACGCCATGTTATGCTGGATGCCCGGATTGTCGTACTCGAACGCGGTGACCTGTTGAACATGGGCATCGAGTGGGGTTGGCCCAGTGTAAGCGCTGGGACCTTCTCCAACTCAGAACAGCAGCAAGTTTCTCGACAGGGGCTCGGCGCCGCATGGCCATGGGGCATACAGATCGGATACACGCCTGACGGTGTGTTCACGAACGCCCTGGAGCTGACGCTGAACCTTCTTGCTGAAAACAGCGAGGCGAGGATCACTTCCCAGCCTCAAGTGATGGCTCAAGATGGTAAGCAGGCACAGATACAGGTCGTAACCGAGGAGTACTTCTATCTGACCGCACCGGAACAGACCAATCTGTTCTATACCAGCTCACAGTTAGAGACAGTTAAGTCCGGCACGACGTTAACCATCACGCCGCGCATTGGTGACAACAACGACATTACCCTTGAGGTGGCGGTCGAAGTCAGTGACAGTATACCTCGCGGGAGGGGCAATGATCTTCCCGTGGTCACCCGTCGAACCGCAAGGAATGTGGTGCGGATCCAAGATGGCGGAACAGTGACTGTGGCGGGTCTGACCGAAAACAGGCGGCGTTTGAAGGAAAAGCGTGTCCCCGGTCTCAGCAGTCTGCCGTTGTTAGGGCACCTGTTTAACTATACAGAAGATGACAACGCCTCTCGGGAGATCGCTGTGTTTATTACGGCGAGGATAGTCGAATCAGGTAAGAAGGTCGCCGGGCAACCGGTGATACCTGCCCCCACTCAGGCCGCGAACCAGCCCGCGGGGGATGAGTTCAGAGCGAATCTCCAAGAGAGCATAGTGCGTTTGAGCAGATAAGAGATATACCTGGAGAGAGTGAGCCGTGAAGTCAAATAGACGCAAAAATGGTCGCGTAGTCGCTATATGGTTTCTGCTGGCGCATCTGGTTTTCGGTGCGACTGGTTGCTCGAGTCTTCATAGCCCCGGCCGTTCCGAGTTCGAGGTGATCCCGCTGAACAACAGGGACGTAGCTACGTTGAGCTCCGACGATATTGTCCGGGTAATGCGACGGGCGGGTTTCTCCGACGATCAGATATTGGAGCTCGGAACTGACTTGCGAAATGGGTTGCTCCTTTCGGGTGCAGTGCAGGTCAAGAAGAAGAAGGTTGAGGCCATATTCGCGGTTCGCGGCGCCTACATATACATCACTACGCGTCTGAGAGGCAGTTTCATCTACGATTTGAAGATAGGCGAGTTTGGCCTGCCGACTCCCACGTCGCCCGGGTTGTAGGCTGGTACGGCCGTCCGTGGATAACTCTGTCTGGAACACTCCAAATCAGCTCCGGCGAATTACCTGCTGCAGGCGCGGCCGGAGGGATATCTACGGCCAGAGCGGTTGGGGCCGAGCAGAGCATTTCTTCGAGTTTCTCATCATCCACCCTGTCTACTGATAGCGTTCTTCAGACCGACACCCTGATTGAGGTTCTCAGCCCCCCGGCAAACGCAGAAGTGGACCCTTGCCGGTTAGTATTTCGCAACCTGTCTCGGTTACGAGAATGTCATCTTCTTGTCGTACACCCAGTTTGCCGGGAATGTAGATGCCCGGCTCAATCGTGATGACCTGCCCGGCCTTGAGCTTCTCGTGGTTTTCGGCTTTGAGGAAAGGCTGTTCGTGGATTTCCAGACCCAGCCCGTGGCCTGTGCCGTGGCCGTAAACCGGCAGGTCGTTCTTGCGTATCATTTCCCGAGCGGCGGCATCTACGCTATCAGCTCCGATACCCGCCCTTACAGCAGCGATCGCGGCGGCTTGGGCTTGCTGCACCACCTTCCGGGCCTTCTCGTAAAGGGTGCTTGGCCTGCCGATAGCGAAACATCTGGTAATGTCGCTGCAGTAGCCTTTGTATCTGGCCCCGAAGTCTATCAAGACGGTGTCTTTCTGTTTGAGCCTTCTTTCACTTGGTTGATGATGTGGACGCGAGGCGTTTGGGCCGAATGCAACTATTATATCGAAGCTATTGACTGCCCCCAACCGGCGAATCTCCAAATTGATCATACCCGCCAATTCGTTTTCACTTGTACCGGGCTTTAGGCGGCGCAGTGTCCTTTTCAGGGCTTGTGCTGCTATTGAGCCAGCGGCCCTGATGGCAGCGATTTCGCTGCTGTCCTTTGTGCTGCGCCCGGCCTCGACGGTGCCGGAGACGGCCCTGAGTCGCATCTTGAGGGTCTTTTTCAACCGGGTGAAAGCAGCAACCGACGTCGATTCTTCGACCGCTACGACGTGTACCGATTTGAGCTTCTTGAGCAGATTGCCCACGGCATCGGTCATAGCTGCAGGGCGCGCGACTATTCGGCAGCTCGGACATTCGTTTTGGGCTTGCTCGGTGTATCTGCTGTCGGTCAACAGATACACTGCCCGTTTGGTTATGACCGCCCAGCTATCTTCACCCATGAAGCCTGTGGTGTAGGTCACATTCGCCGGTTCTGTTACAATCAGGCAGTCAGCCTTGGTTCCATGGAGCTTCCGGCGGATCGCCATGATGCGTTTCGCTATTTTATTCTTATTCATTCGTATTGCCGAGGCATTCCATTTGGGTTGTAGTTTATGCTCTGGACATGACCCTTATTAGCAGTACCTTCGCGAAAAATAAAGCCTTTTCTGGGCAGTGAGGTTTGGCCCGGGCCAGGTTTATTTCATATACTTTCGACAGAGCAAAGATCGATGGGGGAAGCGGGTTGTCGTGAGCAATTGTAGCAAATCTTGATGTTTTCCGTGGGGAGAGGTCTTGCACAAATGTTCATTTTTTGCGGACAGGGCGGCGCGTGCCGCCCTTTTTTTATGTCTTGTCCGTCTTGCCGCATGTTATTACAATAGCCTCTCTGCTAACTGGAACGTTCTGATCTTTTACTTGGGGCTGAACAGTCAATGTTGTTGCCCATTCGGACAAATTGTTGGCCAAGGCGGACGCCGTACGCGAATTACTTATTGATCGTCGCCAATGTCATTGCTTTCTTTTTGGCCTATGGCCCTCACGGGGAGGTCGTTGGCGGTCGACTCGAAGTCATACCGGTTCACCACTGGGCGAAATCCCTTATGCTAACACCTGCCGATATGCATGTGTGGCAGTTTGTAAGCTATGCGTTTCTGCATGGGGGTATGCTGCATATTCTCGGTAACATGTTCTTCTTGTATCTGTTCGGAAATTGCGTCAACGACAAGCTCGGGCACGTGGGGTATATTGCATTCTATTTGGTGGGGGCGGTCTCCAGCGGAATAGGCCATGTATTGGTCAGCGGGGCCGACGTTCTCGGTGCGAGCGGGGCGGTTGCAGCCGTGACGGGCGCCTACCTTGTGCTGTATCCCCAAACGTTGATAACGGTGCTGTATTGGTTCTTCTTCATAGGAACAATAGAAGTTCCGGCGTTGTACTTCATTGGGTTCAAGATGATTGTTCTTGATAATGTGATCATCCGCTACACGCCCAACGTAGCTTATGACGCACATTTGGCGGGATACGCCTTTGGCATTTTGTGCACGCTGATCGTACTGGCGAGCGGTTTGGTCAAGGCTAGCAGCTTCGACCTGTGGGCGATGATAAAGCGGTGGAATAAGCGTCGCCACTATCGGGATATGGTCTCCAGCGGGTACGATCCGTTCACGGGCCAGATGAGAGCCAAGCCGGTGAAGGCCAGGGAAGTCAGGAAAACGGCCGCCGAGCTTCAGAAGGAGGAAGAGATCGCCGAGCTTCGGGATCGGATCAGCAGCCGCATATCTCAGCGGAATCTGTCGGCCGCGGCCGAGTTGTACTTGGAACTGATGAGGCGCGATAGCGAGCAGATTCTGCCACGTCAGCATCTGCTGGACATTGGCAATCAGCTCGCCAGCGAGGGCAAGTCTGCCGAGTCCGCCCAAGCCTACGAGCAGTTTCTGGCTCGTTACGGTGGCTATGAATATGCCGAGCAAGTTGAGTTGATGCTCGGCTTACTGTACGCGCGTTATCTGAGCAAGCCGAAAGAGGCGCTGAAACATTTGCAGGCTGCTTCTGAAAAGCTCTCCGATCCGGGGCAATTGAAGATGTGCAGGGAGGAACTTACCCGACTGCAGGGTTAGGCTGTCACATCCGGCGGCCCAAGAGTCTTGCCGCATTCAAATCATTTGATGCAAAAAAGACTTGACAGGCGGCGAATAAGGTGGTAGTCGTAAGACAGAAGAATTGCCTGATTTGGATGTTAATGGATACGGACTTCTACAAGGAGGCAGAACAATGCAAGCTCTCACCAATTCCCCGAAATGTGCAGGCCAGCGGACATCCCACCGGATCGTGGCGGTCATTATAGTTGCGGGCTTCGCATCCGTCGGTTTTGCCAGATCGGCCCCAACTTTGTTAGAGAATCCTGCTGTGGCTGGCAGCCCCGGTGTCGAGGGTGCCGTGAAGTCTCCCTTTGTGGCCGAGATAACCGGCAATGATGTCTATGTCCGTTCCGGTCCGGGGACCAACTACTACCACTGCGGCAAGCTCTTCAAGGGTGATAGGGTCCAGGTGTTGGGCGAGCAGGACGGGTGGTCCCGTGTGACGCCGCCGGCCGGGAGCTTTTCCTGGATTTCAATGCAGTACGTCAGCATAAACATCGAGGACCCCACCATGGGGGCCATTACAGGTGACGGCGTCCGAGTCTATACGGGTTCCGACTTTGTGGAACCAATGCACTCTACGAGCCGGCAGGCAGTGCTAAAGCGCGGCGATAAGGTCAAATTGCTGCTTGAAGAGAAGGACGACTACTACAAGATTGCCCCACCGCCCGACTCTTGTGTCTGGGTGAGCAGCCAATACGTCAAGCCCATTACGGAGGCCCCGGAACAAGAAAGGCCACCGGTTGTCGTTACGATGCTCACCGATCCCTGCCAGCCGGCCGCGGAGGTTCTGCCCGTTGAGGCCCAGATGCACAAGAAATTCAAGGAGCTGCAGAAGCAGGTAGAGACCGAGCGGGCTAAGCCGTTAGCCGAGCAGAGTTATGCAGAAATCAAAAAGGCTCTCGCTGAGATTGTCAAGAACGAGGAAGCCGGCAAGGTGATCCGCTACGCGGAGTTTGTCCTCAAGCAAATCGAACGTTTCGAGTTGGCCCTGGCCGTGGCAAAGACCGTGCAGGCCCAGAACGAAGAGTTGCAGAAGATAGCCAAGCAGATAGATGAGGCACAGACCACAAAGCTTGAGGAAGTGAAAGACATTGGGAAGTTCACGGTCATAGGACGTCTTCAGGAGTATCAGACGTACGGTGACGGACACTACAAGATAGTGGACGATTCCGGCAAGATGGTATGCTACGCTTTGCCAACCGGGGTTGCCAAGGCGACGGATTTGAGCAAGTTCGTTGGGGATAAAGTGGGGCTGGTCGGCAAGATCGAGCCTCATGTACCTACCGCGGGGTCGCTGGTGCGTTTCACAGAGGTGGCCGTCGTGAAGTAGTCGAGAAGGTAAAAGGGCGGCCCGCAGGATTTCGCGCGTTTACAGCAAGCGATAACAAAAGCCGCGCCGTTAGTGGCGCGGCTTTTTCCATCGGTACCGAACGAATCTCAAACACAGGTCAGGCTCCAGGATGGCAAATTGCTATCGCTCATGCCCTGCCTGGAACAGCCGGCACGTCATCCGGCGGAGCCTCGACTGGGCCTTTCTCGAAGTCTTCAGCAGTTGGCTTGAGAGTAAAGTTGTACCACTTGGAGTCCTTGTTCTCGGTAATATCCGACCACTTTATCAGTTGGCCGGTATAGGCTGACATGCGGCCCATGATCGCGGTGAGCGTAGATTCCGCGACGTTGCGAGCCTCGTTTAACGGCTCGTCGGCGAGGATGCTGTTGAGCAGGTCAACATGCTCCTGCACGTAAGGGCCCCCGTGTTCGGGGAAGTCCGGCGTACTGACATTCTTGCCCGCGTCCATTGAGCCACCGCCCCAGACCGAGCCGTCGCTGCCGATAAGGTGTTCGCTGACCCTTCCATAAGTGCCATTGATTTGGCGGCACATGCTGTGGATGTGCAGATCATCGGCATAATCATACTGGACGCTGAAGAAGTCGAACTGGTTGCCGGTCTTGCGACGGGCGCGTCCGCCGTAACCGACGGCCCTGATGGGAGGATGTCCGATGAACCAGTTGGCGACGTCGAGGTTGTGGACGTGCTGCTCAACGATGTGGTCTCCCGACATCTCCGTGAAACTGACCCAGTTGCGCACCATGTAGTCTGCATCGCTCTCATTCGGACTTTTTGTTTTGTACCAGAGTGCGCCGCCGCACCACCAGACGCAACCGCCCCGGATATCACCAATCGCACCGTTCTTGACGGCGTGGGCATTTCTGCGATAGCTTCGCTGGTGCCGACGTTGCGTGCCGGCTACAACGCCCAGGCCTTCGCGTTTTGCCAGCTCACCAGCCTCGATTACTCTACGGCCACCGGGTGGATCGACCGCAACAGGCTTTTCCATAAACACATGCTTGCCCGCCTTTATGGCCGCCTCGAAATGGACCGGGCGGAAATTCGGTGATGTCGCCATCACGACGAGATCGACGTTTGTCTCGAGCAGCTTCTTGTAGCCGTCCGCACCGCCGAAGCATCGCGACGTCGGCACGTTGTACCTCTGGCCGGTACTCTCTGCTTTGTTCTTGAACCAGTCGGCCGTCGCCACCACTTCCAGCTCCAAACCGATGTGCTTGCCGGCGTCCATGCAGTTCTGCAGCGCTCCGTTGCCTCGGCCGCCGCAGCCCAGTAGCGCCACTCGCATCTTCTTCTTTGCCGGTCCGGCAAAGATCACGTTCTTGCCGGCCAATGCTGCCGCCACGCCCACTGCCGAGGTCTTCATGAAACCTCGTCTCGAGACATCCCCGGCTTTCTCATTTGATTTGTTCTTCATGGACAGTTCCTTTCGACAGAATTACTTTCCACGGTTTCCACAGCCTGCAGGGCCCGCTGATGGCCCGCCCAGTCTAGAAGTCGTCGCAGGCTCTGTAGGCTTCAATCACCGCTCTCTCACCGTCTTTGCCACGCTTGCTCTTGCCGTGCTCCATGCACAGCACACCTTCGTAGCCCTTCTTGTGGATGTGCTTGAAGACGTTCTTGTAGTTGATTTCGCCGGTCCCCGGCTCTCTGCGTCCCGGATTATCGCCGACATGAAAACTGGCGATCTCTTCCCAGGCCATATCGATATTCGGGATAAGGTTACCTTCGGTGATCTGTTGGTGGTATATATCGTTGACGATCTTGCAGGAAGGACTCCCGACCGCGCGGCAGATCTGATATGACTGTGGAATTTTAGTTAAGAACAGTCCAGGATGGTCCGTCCATGCATTCAAGGGCTCGATCACGATCACGAGCCCGGACGGCTCAACGACGTCGGCGCAGATCTTGAGGTTGTCAATTACGTTTGCCGTCTGATAATCCCATTCCAGACCCTCATCGAAGCGGCCCGGCACGACTAGTGCCCACTTGGCGTTGGTGCGTTTGGCCACCTCGACTCCTTCCTTCATTCGCTTTATCAGCATTTCGCGTATCGCTTCATCGCGTGTCACGAAGGATTTCTTTCCAAAGTCTGCATACAGGACGAATGGGCCGAGGGTCATATCCAACCGGTCCATTTCCCGTGCGATCTTCTCCTGCATGTCCTTGGGCTTGCCCATCAGTCCATTGTCAAACATCGCACTGAAACCCATGTCGGCCATAAATTTGAGGTTGTCGATTGGGTCTCGTCCGGCATGCTCGCGGAACTGGCCAAGGCTTGGGGCATATTTTAGCTGGAATTTCTTTGGCAAGCCTACCGCCTTTGCGGCCGAAGCGGTGCCGGAAACGGCCATCGCCGCGGCTGCGGCGCCGCCGATAAAATTACGCCGGGAGATGCCTCCGGCCTGTTGGGGGGTCACTTGTTGCTGCTCTTTCATTTTAGCACTCCCGAGATTTCTGATTCTCTTTGCTGCCGGCCGTCGGATTCGGGCGTAAATTCGGCACCAGCCATTTGGTGGCTGTCGGCCCTGAATTGCCCTGCTAATCGATATTCCAGTGGCACTGATTTTGCCCAGTTGCCCCTGCTATTTCTTGAAACGGGTCCACTTCTGCTTGCTCTTGGTGCTGGCCAGAACGGTGTCGATAAAGAGCATTCCGCGCAGCCCGTCGTCCACGTTCGGGAAGTCCTTCATCAGTGGGTCCGGTCTTGTGCCTTCCAGGCGAGCACGCAGGGTGTCGGCGAAGTTGCCGTAGATGTTCGCGAACGCCTCGAGGAAGGCCTCCGGATGGCCGAACGGCAGCCTTGTCGCGCGACCGGCCGCGGGGCTCCTTTCGCCGACGTACCCATTGCCGCGAGCCCAGACCTGCACGGGTCCATCCGCCTCTTTGACATAGAGGTAGTTGGGATGTTCCTGGTGCCACTCCAGGCTCTTCTCCTCGCCGTAGATCCAGATGGCCAAATTGTTCTCTTCGCCAATGGCGATTTGACTCGCGTGGAGGATTCCCCTTGCACCGTTGTTGAACCGGAGCAAGCAGTTCCCGTCGTCGTCGAGGCGGCGGCCCTTGACAAAGATCGACAAGTCCGCGCAGACGTGCGTAATCTTCAGGCCGGTGATGTACTCGGAGAGGTTCTCCGCGTGCGTGCCGATGTCACCCATGCAACCCGCGCCGCCGCTTTGCTTGGGGTCGGTCCTCCATGCGGCCTGCATCTGGCCTGTTTTCTCCAGTGCCGTCGCCAGCCATCCTTGCGGATACTGCACTCTTATCTTTCTGATTTTGCCGAGTTCGCCGCCACGCACCATGTCCCTTGCGAGCTTCACCATAGGATAACCTGTGTAGTTGTGCATCAGGCCGAACACCCTGCGGGTCTTCTTTACGATCTTCTTTAGCTCCCTGGCCTCTTTGACGTTGAAGGTCATTGGCTTTTCGCACATTACATGGAAGCCGGCATTGAGGAAATCCCGAGCGATTGGAAAATGCCAATTATTCGGCGTAGTGATCGCAACAAAATCAATCCTCTCATCTTTCGGCAGCTTGAGCTCTTTCTCAATCATCTGCTCGTAGGTGCCGTATGTTCGCTTTCTGTCGAGGTAAAGCTCTCGCCCCATCTGTTTGGATTTGCGCGGGTTTATATCGAACGCTCCCGCCACCAGCTCGATTTGCCCGTCCATGCGCGACGCTTTGCGGTGCACATCACCGATGAACGCCCCTGGTCCGCCTCCGATCATACCCATTCTTAGCTTTCGGTTGAGTTTCATATTCACTCCTTTCAATCAAATGTCCTCCGCGGATAAATCTGTTGTTTGTCTGCTCACGTCAAACCACTTAGCTCAGAAGGACGCCTCCTGCTTGTTGCGCACTTCGATTATAGATATTCAACCGGGCTAAACAACCCAAAAGACGTGTTTTGGGTCAGCACCGGAACCAACAAGGAACGTTACTATAGCCCAGACGAATGCTTCTCACAAGGGTTTGTTCGCAAAGAAATTCCCTTGATCACGCCCCAGAAACGGCTGATAGAGGTTGCCGGGGGAACTTTCGGTTGACAATGACCCGGCACAGGCTATAAATCTGTGAACGCCTGGCTCGCTGGACTTTGAGCTTGGGTGGTTATGAGAGCGGTGGCCAAATGAACAGTGATATTAGCCCGGTATCTGTCGATTTGTACTTCATCCCCGTGCAAACGAGAGTGCCGCTCAAGTTCGGGACGGAAACGCTGACCTATGTCACATGTGCGCGGGCTTGTGTGACCGTTGCCGACACGCAGGGGAAACGGGCTCTGGGATGGGGTGAGACGCCGTTGAGCGTCTCATGGGCCTGGCCCAGCGGCTTAGAGTACCAGGAGAGGAACGAGGCGATGCAGCTTTTCTGCCGGATGCTGGCCGAGTCCTGGACGCAGTTTGACGAGCAGGGCCATCCCATTGAGCTGGGCAGTGGATTTGTGGAGTCGGTATTGCCTGGTCTGCTGGCTGAGTTCAACAAGCGGCGCGGCGATCGGAAGGAGCCAATGCCGTGGTTGGCGGCCCTGGTTTGCTGTTCGGCTTTTGACGTTGCCGTGCACGACGCCTATGGTCGGCTTCTGGGTCGGGACGTGTACTCGGCCTACAACGGTGAATTCATGAATGTGGACCTGTCGCATTTCGTTGAACCGGCCGAGGGCACTGACATATCTTTCTCAGGCAAATATCCTGCTGATTTTCTCAACTTCCCGCGTGCAACGAAGCTCCCCGCCTGGCATCTGGTGGGCGGCAAGGATTTGCTGGATGCTTCCGAGCGGACCGGGACCGAGCCTGACGATGGTTATCCCGTACTGCTGGCGGATTGGATCAAACGCGATGGCCTTACCTGCCTGAAGGTCAAGCTGCGGGGCAACGATTCGGAGTGGGATTTCCAGCGGCTCATCAAGGTCGGCGAAATCGCGCTGAAGAACAATGTCCTCTGGCTGACCAGCGATTTTAACTGCACCGTGACAGACCCCGCGTATGTCAACGACATTCTGGATCGGCTGATGGTAGATTGCCCCGGCATCTATCAGATGATTCTCTACGTCGAGCAGCCGTTTCCGTACGATTTGGAAGAGAATCAAATTGACGTGCACAGCGTCTCCGCGCGCAAGCCTCTGTTTATGGATGAAAGTGCTCACGACTGGAAGCTGATCCGGCTTGGGCGGAGTCTGGGCTGGACCGGCGTGGCGCTCAAAACCTGCAAGACCCAAACCGGGGCCTTGCTGAGTCTCTGCTGGGCCAAGGCGCACGGAATGACGCTTATGGTACAGGACTTGACCAATCC
>CP070675.1:286113-304780 GCA_020352215.1 Phycisphaerales bacterium | reverse complement strand
GCGACGGCAGCATCGTCGCCTGCTATGCCAGCGGAGCTGTGTCAGGAACCGGCAGCAACCGGCGCTTCGGGGACTTAGTCGGATTGAACTGGGGCAACATCGTGCACTGCTATTCTACAGGAGCGATGATCCATTACCTAGTAGGCGAGGACTGGGGTGGTACTGCACAAAGCTACGCCGTCGGGCCCGTCAGTTGTGGAGGCGAAGCGGGGGGATGGAGTCTGGCCACATACGCCGGCAGTGGGACGGTCACCAGCCGCATCTCGGATGTGAAGAAGGCCGGCGGCGCAGGTCTTAGCGATCACGGCAGGGGCTCGATGACAGTCCAGGTGCAACACGGTCAAATACCTTTTGCGGCGGGATGGGATTTTGTGGACGAGCGTGCTAACGGTACGGCGGACATGTGGTGGGTGCCTGAGGGGTACGGATGCCCTCTGCTGACGGTCTTCTTGGACGACCATCCGCCCCGTGAGCTCGAGGGCGCTGGCACGGCGGATGATCCGTACAGAATTACCTCGGCCGAAGACCTGGGAGCGATCTGTCATTACGACGCCATGGCCCACTATGAACTTGTAGCCGATATCGATCTGTCCCGCATCACATGGACAACGGCACCCATTCCGATTTTTGGCGGCGTATTAAACGGCAATGATTTTACGGTATCGAACCTGACTATCCGTGGGGGAGACTACTTGGGACTGTTCGGCACCCTCTGGATGGACGCCATTGTGGAGAACCTGAGGATTAAGGATGCCAATATCGTGGGTGCAGAGTCTGCAATCAGCCTTGGCGTGCTGGCTGCAGAGAACTGGGGGCGTGTTGCCCACTGCCGCGCCGCGGGCGAAATCTCAGGCGGTGGCGACGAGCAAAGACTCGGTTCTCTGGTGGGGTGGAACCTTGGCACGATTGAAGACTGCGATCCGATGGATTGTGCCGGCCCCTACTCTGTCATCGTCCGCGATCCAAACGCCACCCGAGACTTCCTCAGATTTGCGGGAATCCAGTTTAACCAAGTATGGATTCCTGAAGAAACTGATATTGAAGGTCTCGATTCCGTCCTCTGGACATACCTTGACAGTGACAGCACTTACGCGCATACATTTATAGACCGTGACCACATCCTCGCCAACCTACCTCGTTACGACCGAGAGTACTCCGGTTTCATCCTCGATGATTCCAAGTACATCATCTGCAGTATGATCGCTTGGTCTGGAATCCAGGGAGGCTGTTACGTAGCAAAGTATGAAGAGCCGCCCGGCACCATTTTCACGCTAATAGCTGATGGGGGCTGTGGGGTCGTAACAGTGATTTTCGACGCGGAGAGCAAGACCGTTGTCGGTATCGAATGCAACGGAGAGGGATGATCAGACCATAGCACGACGGCCTGATCTCTCACCCAGCAGACCGGATAGACGACACGGGCTGCCACCACTGGGACATCGAGGTCGAAAGACCAAAAAGTAGTCTTGAGTGCTGAGTCTTAAGTCGTAGTGGATAGGACTTGATTGGACAATTAGGCCGGGAAGAGCAGCAGTTTGGCGCCGACGAGGAGCAGGAAGACAGCGACCACCTTTCTAAAGTGCGCTTGAGGGATCTTGTCCACGACCCGCTTGGCAAGCCTTGCGCCCAAGAAGGAGGCGGGGACGAATATCAGCATGCCGTATAGCAGATGTCTTTGGAGCCGTGCCCCTTCGAGCAGATACGTGGTCAGCCTTGTTGTGTCAATGACAAGGGCGATTGCGCCGGCGGTGGCGATGTAGACGGCCTTGGGCAGGTCGAATGCGGTCAGGAACATGCCGCGCACAGCCCCGCCGATGCCAAAGATGCCCGCCAGGAAGCCCGAAGCGGCCCCGCCGAGGGCGCCGGTGGCGATGCTCTGCTTGACCTTGAACGAACTCTTGGCGAAGAGGTACACCACGTAGGCGATCAGAAACAGACCGAGCACACGTGAGAGGACGGCACCGGATACTGCAAAAACGAGGGAGGCACCGAGATAGGTTGCGACGATTCCCGGGATGCCGAAGCTGAGTATCAGCTTCCACTGGATGCCTTGCCGGAAGAGCAGCAGTTTCCAGAGATTGCCGAACCAGTGGATGATGCCGACGAAAAGAAGGGTCTGCGGAACGGGATAGAACAGCAGGATCACCGGGACCATGATGGTGGATGTCCCGAAGCCGGTCATGGTGCCGACCGAGCTTGCGATCACAACCAGAATTGACAATAGTGCAATTTGCATATCGTACCTGAGCCTCAATGCCTTAGCTCTGTCACGTCACAGTACCTCTACGCTTCCGCTGGGGCGGATGTTCTGTTAGCTTGTTGTATGATTAGGTGTCAACCGTTTGCTTCTTTCAGTCGTCCTAAATTGCAGAGGTCCAAACGAGTCGGCCTCACGATAGCCAGAGTGCACGCTGTTTGAAAGGGGCGTTCGGAATGTCACGCAAGCGTTGTCGCATTGCTGTCGTATCCGTTTTGCTGTCAACGTCACTTATTGTGCCCGCGTTCGGGCGGAAGGGTGGCTCGCCGCCGGAGGCACAACAAGAGTCTATACGGATCCCCGGCTCCGGGGAGGTTCTCAAGTTATATCCGCACGTCCATGCGGAAAGGCCGGAGGTTGCCTCTCCGTTCACGACGGAAGACGGCGTGGAAGTCGTGGTTGCCTTCACCAAGAACAAGGAATATGCGCTCGTGCCGGTGACGGTCGAGAATGGCGAACCTCTGAACTACAGGCAGAATCAATGGGGGAAAGGCCGACAGCTTGACGTCGACGCCAGGGATTTTCCCGCGTTGGCTGGAACGGGACTTCATTCGGAGATCGAACTGAATCAGACGAAGACAATAACGGGACGGTCCATCGTGCAAATTACAGAACTCGGCCGGCCCGGGAGATCATCTGGTGCAGGGTTCATCAGCGACGATGAAGATATTATTTCAGTCCTGAAAGGAGACAACCGACTGGTCGGAGAACTGGGCCTAACGCATCGACAAATGGCCAGGCCGCTGTTTCATGTTTGGAATATGATCCTCAGGGACATCGAACTGGGCAGACTCGCCAGGTTCTGGAACAGTTTTGAACACGTGATCTATAACGGGAAGAACATCCTGCTAAAGGCCGAAGGCTCGAAGGGCTGGCAGGAATCGCTGTTCGATGATGAGATTCTGGGGAAGTTTCAGATCGAGGTCTCGAGTGAGTTGGACCGGGGCGAGAAGGCGTTCTTGCGCGAGAAGTACCCCGATCTTGCCGAGGAGCAGATGGCAGAGTTCGTCAAGAAGCTCTCGAACTTCCACACGGGGGAAATGGTGCCCTATTACATCATGCGTTACGGCTTATACGAGGGCCATACGGCGTATCGCGCGGACCCGGTGGCCATCGCCTTGATCTTCGGTCTGCGGACTCTGGAGCAGATCGAGGCGGCATTTCCCGGCACACTCTATAACAGCCTCATAATGCACTTCACGCGGCAGTCGTTGCCACAATCATAATTTTCGTGCGGAAAACGGGCTGATGTGGTACAATTGGATGTGTCGAGCCGGGACGTCGCGCAGGCGCGGCTCGCACAGAACAGTTGCACGTGGAGGTAGTTGCGAGAGATGGCCATGAAATATTCGACCTCAACAAAGCAATTGGTGCGTTGGCTCATCATCCTGCTTGTGCTGGTGGTGTCGGTCGCAGTTGTGCGGCGGCTCAAGACTGCAACGGATGCCGGACCGGCCTTCGCTACAGAAGGCGGGCAAGCTGAATCGGAGAAGTCGGCCAAGAAGGACCAGGACGGCTCCAAGGAGAGTAAGCCCCCTCGGCCGGACCACAAGCACCCGGCTTTCAAGGAGCGAGTCGCAGAGCGAGCGAGAATGGTCAGACGGCAAATCCAGACGCGGGGCGTCCACGACCCGAATGTCCTGAAAGCCATGCGTATCGTGCCGCGTCACGCATTTGTGCGGGCGGAGGAGCTTCGCTATGCCTATAACGACCACCCCCTTCCAATAGGTCTGGGCCAGACGATTAGCCAGCCATACATAGTGGCTTCTATGACCGAATCGCTGAAACTCAAGCCCGACGCCAAGGTCCTGGAAATCGGCACCGGCTCCGGGTATCAGGCCGCGGTCTGTGCCGAGATAAGCAAAGAGGTGTATACGATCGAGATCGTCGAGGAGCTTGCCAAGACCGCCAAAGAACGACTCGAGAAGCTGGGCTACAAAAACGTATTCACCAGGGCCGGCGACGGATTCTTTGGCTGGAAAGAGAAGGCTCCATTCGATGCGATCATCGGTACCGCGGCAGCGGGACGCATCCCGCCGCCTCTGCTGGAGCAGTTGAAGCCGGGCGGCAGAATGATTCTGCCCCAGGGCAATGCGTGGACGTTGCAGTATCTTGTCCTGGTCACCAAGGACGAGAAGGGCAAGATACAGAGAAGGCGTGTCATGCCGGTCCGCTTCGTCCCGATGACCGGTGAGGTGCAGAAGCCGGAGAAAAAATGAGGCCGGCGCGGAGCACCCTTCGTGCCCGACCAATTTGCACTTGCCCCGGGTACTCCTCCTATTCGACGGGTCCTCTGCGATCAAGAGGCCAATATATCTTGCAGGCTCTGCCGATCACATCGCTTTGGGGGATGGGTCCGAAGTGCCTGCTGTCCTGGCTATTGGCGCTGTTGTCACCGAGCACGAACACGGAATTCTGTGGTACTGTGTACGGCTGTGACTCAATTCCGAAGCTGCCCGCAGATTGATGCTCGATGTTATTGAGGGCCGGGCACCGGACTTCGCGTTTGTCTATATAGATTGTCCCATCTCGTATTTCGATTGTTTCACCAGGCAGCGCGGCGATACGCTTGACATAGACGGTATCACGGTGGCGCCGCGGCCTCAAGACCACTACGTCACCGCGACGCGGAGCATAGCTCCGCGTTTTTCGCACAAGTATCTTATCGCCGCGCATAAGCGTGGGTCTCATCGAATCGGCCGAAAGCGCAAATGCTTCGACCACGTGCGCCTTGGTGAGGTACGTGCTGCTGCCAAGCAAGCTCAGGCACAATATCGCGACAGCGACAATGAATATCGTTCTGTTGGACGTCTCTCGCCGGACCGGGGCCGATGCGTAGGCATGGTAACAAGCAAATGCTGCAAAGACCGCTCCCAGACCAGCATCCAACAGCGGATCCTTTGGGCCGACTACCAGAAGAACTGCTGCGACCGCTATGAATACAATGCCCCAAAACCACTTTCTGATGTAAATCTGGCCTATACCCGGTATCAAGCGCGAGAGAAACAGCGCCAACCACGGGTCCTTGTCTTGTTTTCTTGCGGTTTCGAAGTCCTGCGTATTTGTCTTTCTTGCGCACTTATGGGCATCGAAAAGGTTCCAAATCCGAAGGGCCACCAGGGCCAGTAAAGGCCCGCCTGTAACCAGTATGTCGCATTTCGGACTGAGCAACGACCAAATCAGCAGGAAATAGAAGGCCAACTCCGCCAGCACAAGAGCAATGCCTCGCCGCATCCTACCTGAGTATATTTGCCCCACGCCGGCCAGAAAATAGGACAGCACTACCGCAAGCCAGGGCTCTTTGGGCTTGTGTTGCCCCTGTTCCACAGTTGTTCCTTTGGACTATGGTCTTTGTTAGAGGGACGTTCTTGCTAGCAGGTAAGGTGCAGCGCAGCAGCGGCATTGCCCCCTTCTCTGGACAGCTCGTTGAGTCGCGTAACGGCTTCGTGTGTGTCCAGAGCCTCCAATTGAATGCCGCGTTGCTCAAGCAGCCGCTGGGTCCCCTCCGCTATCTTCATCATGCCATAGGCACCGCAGCCGACCACGAGTAGGGTTGGTTTGGCGTCGATAACGGCCTGCAAGTCCTCAACATCTAACAGGTGCCCTTGCTTTCTCAACCAGTTTGCCCGGACGGTATCGCCCAGGATTAGACAGTCGCTGTCGTATTCGACGCGGTCGATGACGATTCTGCCGAACCGATATGAGTCTATGTGCATGTTGCTAACTCGCTACACCAACAACGTGTCCCAAGTGTTCCAAAACCGTACTACGTGGTAGTCCGGCCCAGCGGTATCCATGGACCAGCTTACAAACGAAACACAGAAAAGCAAGCAAATCATACTCAACAAACGCCTCGGGACTTGCGGCATCGTATCCTCAGAGCACCTGCATTCCAGGCCCCAAACCGCATTTCTGTGCCGAAAACAGGGTTTGAGGTCTCGGCAGCAGCAAGGAATCACACGACCAATCGCTTGCCGCCCGCCCACAAGCGGAGGTTTTTCTTGACTTTTCACCGGCAAGCCGGTACAATATTGTTTGATACACGGAGGAGTGGTGCGAAAGCTTCACGCCGCTTGCCCGAGCAAGAGGCAATTCCCGCGGAATGGATTCGTGCTGAAGGTATGAGCGCGAACGTAATGGATTGATGCGTGTGTCCATCCGCTGCGCAAGCGGGGAACGGAGTGACAGTCGCTGACGGACGCAGAGTTCAGAAGGGCGTACCGTGCATTTTCTTCGGTTCGTCTTTGTTTTGTGACCGTCGTCGTAGGACGGTGCAAGAATGGCCCACGCAGAGGCAGATGTGCCCGAGCGGGAACGTCCTCAGGCCCCCGTGGCAGGGTGTGTTGAACTTAAGACTTTGGAGGTGTTTAAATGAAGAAGCTCATAGTAATTGCTGGTGTTGGGTTGCTCGGGATTGTGTTGTACTCGCCCGCTTGTTTGGCAGTGCCCACTTACTCCGGAAGTCTTTCGACCGCCGGTGGCGGTATGGTGGGCTTCGGTGCTTGGGCTGCCGGGGTCAGTTTGAGTTGGGAGGTTACCGATGGCGGAACTCAGTGGCACTACCATTACGAACTCAGTGTGCCCGCCACTGCAGGCGCCGTCAGCCACGTGATCGTAGAGACCTCGGAAGATCTGGAATATCCTGAGATTCGGAACCCGAGCATCCCAATCGAACGGGATGATCCTAAGCTGTATACGCCGGGGCCAGCCAATCCGCTCATGCCGGATACTGTCTTCGGGATCAAGTTCCAAGGGGCAGGGACTTTGTTTACAGTCGATTTTGACTGTCCACGTAATCCGGTATGGGGTGACTTCTACGCCGTGGACGGTAAGACACCAGGTCAAGAACAAGTCGCCTGGAATGAGGGATTTAGGGATCCCGACACTGATCCTTCCGACCCCCCGGCTAATGGTTCGGTCGATCACCATGTCTTGGTACCTGACACGACCACGAGAATCCCTGCCCCCGGCGCCATTCTTCTCGGCGGTATCGGTGTGAGTCTTGTCGGCTGGCTGCGCAGACGAAGAACGCTGTAATGGAACATTTTCTTCGTGAAGCCAACGCGGGCGACTGGGCGCCGATAGTGGAGGCCGGATTTTGCAAGTAGTCCGTGACAAAGGGACTGTGGTTCGATAGCATGGATGTGAACGAAAAACCGACAGTACGGTCCTTGTCAGTGAAAGTCAAAGAGACGGCGGCATCTCTGGGAACGGATCGCCGTAGAGATCACACCGGACAGGTGTTTTTGCATAATATCTGCTGTCGTTGCGACAGTGACGGTCGCAACCGCACGGATGCGAAATGTGGTTGTATGTGGCAAGCCCGGGGGATATATCCAGGAGCCGTATATTGTCAGCATTAGCACGGAGATTGCTGTGTCATGCCATTGGAGTTGTCCTGTTAGTTCCCGCAGTTGCCTCGGCGCGAGTCGAGATAACATCAATTTCACAGAATGCCGGCGCCGTTGGCCTGTATGAGAAGTTCGAACTGACCTGTACTCTCTCGCAGGACTATGACAATCCCTTCGACCCGGATGTAGTCGATGTCACGGTCGCCTTCGTCGAACCGGATGGCAGCACTGTCACCATACCGGCCTTCTTCTACCAAGAATACGATTACATTGACGGGCGTTATGTCAACGGGCGCAACATCTGCTGGAAAGCACGCTTCGCGCCTTCTGAAACGGGCAAGCACAAGGTCACACACATTGTGGTCGTTGACGCAGACGGCCCCGCCACGATTGATGCACGGGCCGCCTTCATGTGCATGCAAAGCGGCGAGAAGGGTATCATCAGGACGGACCAGCGCGACCACTATTATCTGCGTCATGCCAACCGGAGTCCTTATCTGCCTGTAGGCCATAATGTTTGCTGGCTGCCTGATGGGCCCGCCGACTGGCAGCACTACTTTACGGCGATGGGTGCCGCGGGTGAAAACTGGACTCGCATCTGGATGACTCATTTCTATGAGGGCCAACTCCTGGAGTGGAGCAGTCGTAGCTCCAGGGGTTACTGGCAAGGCGTGGGACGGCTCAGCCTGGAGATGGGCTGGAAACTCGACCGCATCATCGAGCTCGCCGAGCAGAATGGGATCGCCATCCAGTTGGTCCTACAGCATCACGGCCAATTCAGTTCCACAACAAACCCAAACTGGGATCAAAATCCCTACAACATCGCGAACGCCGATGCAGACGGAGGCTTCCTCGAAGGGCCCGAGGATTTCTTCACCGATGAGGAAGCTATCAGGCTCACCAAGTACAAATACCGCTATATCGTCGCGCGCTGGGGCTACTCAAGCGCCATCCTTGCATGGGAGCTCTGGAACGAAGTCCAGTATACCGATGGTTGGAGGAGCAATCGGCAAAGTGTCGTGGCGTGGCACGATGAAATGGCAAAACACATCGCCTCAGTAGATCCGTTCGACCACTTGATAACGACAAGTAGTGACAGATCGGGCTTCGACGCCATTTGGAGTCTGGAGAATATTGACGTGATACAGGTCCATCATTACGGCTCCGAAACGGTTGCATTCGTCAGGGACATGGCGACCCGCCTGGCCGGTTATGGAAAGCCGATCATACTGGGTGAGTTCGGCGTGGGCAGGACAGGCAGCGTCGACGTGCCGGAGAGTGACTACGATGAACTGGACGAGCCATACAGAACGCAGATACTCGAAGGGCTCGCTCTGCACAACGGCATGTGGAGCGCCTTTCACGTCAAGAGCGGCGCGCACCTGTGGTGGTGGGATCACTACATTGAAGAGCTTGGTCTCTACGACCAGTTCAGCGCACTTGCGAGGTATGCCGAGGGAGAAGACCCGGCGGCGCACCGCCTCTCCAAGGCAGATTTGGATACCACGGGGCTGCCGAAATGGGTACTTGTGAGCCCCGGCTTGACGGATTTCTGGGCCATATCAACCCAGACCGAGTTTGCCGTCCAATCGGACGGGACCGTGCCCGGGACCGAGGGGCTTTCCTCTTGGCTGCACGGCTCATCCAAGGATTCCTATCGGTCTGATCCGGTTTTTCATATCGACCTGGTAGACGGTGATGTGCTCAGAATACACGTGCAGGAGGTTTCGGGCTGGGGCAATAACAGTCTGCGTGTAATTGTCGACAGGTACGAAGCCTTTTCTTCGTCGTACGCAAACGGTTCGTCTGGCTTCGTAATCGAGATTCCTCTTCCAGCCGGCCGCCACACCGTGCGAATCCAAAACACAGGGCAGGATTGGTTCAATATCGCCGGCTATGAATTCATAAACACCAACGAGGGCTGCCTGGAATTCATAGGGCTCTCGGGGGCCGACCTCGCCTACATTTGGGTGCATGACGTCGACAGCCGCTACGGCAGGACCGCGTCCGGAGCCTTTTCTGATATCAGTGTTGGCCTTCGAGGTTTGGACGATGGGGATTATGTCGTGGAGTTTCATGAGACCCGAGGCCCCGGTGGCATTATCCAAACCAGTAACGTTTCGACCGAAGCAGGCAACCTACTTCTGGCGCTTCCCGATTTCGCCAGAGACATTGCCGTAAAGGTCAAGCCCCTTTGCTTGCCCGTGGGATTCGACGACCTTGCGGTATTCTGCAGACAGTGGCTCCAAGAAGGTGCCGCGCTTGGCGCCGACCTGAACAACAGCAACAACGTCGACTTTGAAGACTATGGCATGTTCGCCGACCACTGGCTCGGCTGTCGGCCGCCGACCTGGCCCGACCATGCGGCGGGGTTTGCTCCAAGATGACAGCGGCCATTTGGACGAACCCAATCAGTTGAGAATCTGCTCACTCGGCCCTCTTCCAGAGTTCGCCCTTTTCTCCGCTTACCAGAAGAAGCCGAGCCCCCTGGCCCGTGCCGCGGAGCTGATACTTGTAGTCTTGCCAGGAATTGTCTTCCCAGATCAAGTAGAGTGCGCCACTGCCGGCGTACCAACGCCCCTTGCTGACGTCGGTCTCATTGCTTTCGAGCCACACGCCTCCGGCCCCCGCTATCATCTGGGTCCTATCCGTTCGCATCCAGGTGCCGTCTGGCCGAAATACCAGCGTGCCGGTCGTGTCAGATGCCAACTGAGCTCGCGAGTAATCCGTCTCGAAGGGTGACCAATTTGTAATGGACTGGGTTGTCAGAAAACTCCACTGCCCGAAGAGTTGGGGATCGAGCTGGCCCGACCCGAGGGAAAAGGATGCAAATATGCGCCGCAGATCCGCATCTCGCGCTTCCAGACGCTCCTTAAAACACAGCCCGAGTAACGCCACACCATGGTCCTTGATGATGCTGACGTACGCACGAGAACAGACGAGATCGCCTCTCGGTGACTTGCCCTCCCAATTCATCACCGCACCCTGACTGTTCGTCATTTTGATCGGCGCAGGTGCACCGGTGCGCTTCAGAAAAGGAGATATCGACGAGACGACCTGATCCATGTGCTGGACGACACGAGGGTCATAAGGATTGTAGATACCTTCCCCTGCAACACTGTCGCCAAGGATGAAGTACAACTCCGTCGGTTCGCCGGCAGGGGTCTTCCCGGGATCCGGCGGGATCAACTGCAAGGTGTCTTCCAGCTCTTTGACCGTCCAGCTCGCAGGGTACCAGAAGGAGAATCCAATCACATGGCGATAGGTTTGTCCCTCGATTTTCCCAGAGGCGCGAGCGTCTTGCTTTGCCCCTGCGCCCGGTGAGCGGCCTGTCAATTGAGCCCTCTTTTGTTTGTATTCCGCTTCGCTGAGGACACCGCTGCTATACGCCGAATCGAGAGCATCCAGCTTCTTGCGGGTCTCGACGTCGGCGACTTGCAGGTGTCCGCCTTCGAGTTCCTTCTTCTTCTGAAGAAACTCCTGTTCGCTAAGTACTCCCGCTTGCCTGGCGGCTTCCAAGGCCTGCTGTTGCCGATTGACGGTCACGGCAGATTCATTGGGCTGCTGATGATCCGTGCGAGCCTGCCGGCCTTCGGCAGGCGCGCCTGCGGGTGATACCGAAGGAGCTACGGCCTGGCCGAGAGAAACTGACTTGACAATGTCTCGCAGATCTCTGTCACGAGCCTCAATGCGCTCTCGCAGTCCCATTCCAACGAGCATCACCACATTCTGCCTCACGAACGTCACGAATACCCGAGCACTGATGTCCTTGCCGTCCGGAGAGGTGGCCTTCCAATCCAGCACGGCCCCCTGCCCAACCTCAGTCTCGAAGGCCGAGGTCTTTCCAACATGCTGAAGTAACGGTGACAGGCTCTTGACCTGTCCGTCCAGATATTCAACAAGACGCGGATCATCCGGTTTCTGAATGTCCTGTCCCGCCGTGCTCTCTGCTGCCATAAAGTATAACTCAACAGGCCCCTGGACTGTTGTGACCGCATCAGTCGGGACAAGTTGAAGCGAACCATCCTGTTCCATAACGTTCCAAGATTCGGGGTGCCAGAAGGAGAATCCCGCGGGATGACGGTGGATCTTTCCCCTTCGAGTCACCTGCATCCCCGTCCCGGCTTCGCCCGCCGTCCGATCCGGCGTAGGCAGTTGTCGGCGGCCGCCTGATTGGGTCTGACTCGGCCCGCCGATCAAGAGGGCCTTTTTCTGTTCGTACTCCTGCTCGGTCAGGATGCCGGCCTTGAATGCCGATTCGAGAGCTTCCAGCTTTTTCTGCGTTTCGGGATTCACGCCCTGCTGCAAGACCCTCAGCCGTGCCTCGAGTCCGGCCTTCTTGGTCGAGTATTCCTCCTCGCTTAAGATACCGGCATTATGAGCGGCTTCAAGAGCTTGGAGTTGCTTGTCGATCTGCTCCTGACTCTGCGAGCTGAGGGTCTCGCTGACCTGTTTCGACTCGTCCCCTGTGGTCGCAGCGGTGACTGCGAAGGATTTGGACCCCATTAACTCGCCGTCGACGTAGACATCAAATCGGTAATTGCCTGCCGGCCAGCCGTTGTTGGGTTTGGACAGTGCGACATGCGCGGTGGCCGGGCCGTTTTCCTGAAACTGCACTTGATAAGAGTCAATTTCGTAATTGGGAACCGATATGGCGTCGACCGAGATCCAAGAACCCTTGAGAACCGATTTGGCCTTGACGTCTTCGAGCAGAATGACGGCATGAATCTCTGGTGTGTCAACCTCGAATGTCTCCCGCACGTTCCTGGCCGCGAGATCGCCTTCTGTTACATCAAGGCACAAGGTTAGCGACTTGATACGGGCCGAAAACGCATCGACCGACGACATCAACATCAAAATGATCGCGATGTAAGGGCGAGCAAATGTGCGGTAGCGCATAGGCATTCTCCTGATAGTCCCGAAGTGAACAATAGGCTGAATTGTATGAAGTCAACGTTACAGTATTCTACCTCAACTGGCCTGAGGAGGCAACAAGTTTGCAGTGGCGCCGTTATCTTGACGGTCACAAGCGGTCATTCACCGATTCAGCAGGACAGCCCGGGCCGAAGCATGGAAGGCTGCAAGCAATGCTCATCACCCTGTCGAATTCCTGCTGCGATAGTCTACGGTGTCCCCCGTGTCCGTAGCCGACGGAGGATGTACGCACCAACCCCCATAATCAGAAGCGTGGCCGGTTCCGGAACGGCAACAGTTCCGGTAAGATTTATCGAGTCGTTCCCACACCAGTGCGTGAGATGCAGAGCTACAGAATGGCCCCGGTCATACGCAACAGGAAAGATGTCGCGCGAAATGGCCCCCTCCAGGATGTACGTGCCCTCCTCCATCGACGGATAGTATTCAATCGCTATTGCGGCCGAGCCCAGCTCCACAGTGTGAGGTCCTTTGCGTGCGCGCCACGGCGAGCCCTGCCATCCGTCGGGCCACTCCTTCTGTACAGTCTGCGACCACTCCGGGTCCATCAACACAGCCCCCAGAATGTCCCAGCTTATTTGAACGGCATACTCCAGGCCTGTCACTACCCCGTGCTCGCTCACCGCGAAGTCGCCGTCAAGATCGATACCCAGATCCCCGCACACCAGCGCAGGTTCCGGGCTGCGATCGGCCCCCAGCGGGTAGGAAGTCACCGCCGCGAAGTAAAAGCTCTGCACATCATCATCGAAGTACAGAGCCTCGAAGTCATATTTCTCGCGATAGTTCTCGGCATCGTAGAGATCCACGTCATCGGCCTGCGTATAGTCAGCCGTTCCGTCCGGCACCCAGTCCACAAATGGCGTCACACCCCAGTCTGAGAGGTCCGCATCAATAACATAGCCGGCCCGGCCGATCGCCGAGATTCCAAGTGTCAGCCCCATCATCGCACAGATCGTGATTAACCGTTCCATTGCTCGTCCTCCTCCTCCTCCTTTTCCCAAACGAATCCTTTCCTGTTCTCCTCACGAAGTCCTCCGCCGGCGCAGCCAGCCAAAGAGGCCCGCGCCCGGCAAAATGGCATCAAGCGTATGTATTCGCACAAGCTTCATCCCGTCGATACCGACAGACTCAAAGCCAAAATCGCTCACGGGCAAGGAGAGGTATGAGGGAAGCGGAACGTCCCTTTCCATCACTTCTCCATAGCGTGGTCGTCAATCTACAAGGCCAACGATAGTGTGTCAACAAGAAAATGTAAAAAACTGTATTGCCGACAGGCTTCACCCGGTCACCGACGTTTCTCTGAACGTACCCTGAGTCAGCCCTGAGGTTAATGATAGCAACCCAACAGGAACTCAACCACAAACTCGTCCCGGGCGCAGCAGAGGAGCCTTCGCTGCCTGTCCCGAGTGAAGCTGAGGCAAGCTTGCTGAAGCGATCCGGGAACTTGTGACTTTATACGGGCTGTCGTCCGCGCGACCAGCAGTGAAATCCTCTGACGCTCGGAAATGATCCGCCCCGCCAACACGATTGGCCATACACCCGACGCAGTATGGATAATACAACGGGGCCCATGCCAACCGGCATAGGCCCCGAATTCATGCACTATCTTCGGCTAATTACGTAGCCTCGCTGCAATACCCTATGGCGCGGGCCATGACAGCTCATCAAGCCACGTATCACCTAAGATCGCAACATCCAGGAAGTCAACCTTGTTGTCCTCATGCACGTCAGCCAAAAGAACACCGCTGGATTCTGCCACACGTATAATGTCGGCGACGAGCGGCTGGCCTCCTGTGTCCCGGAAGCGAACGAATCCTCGGCTCATATCGCCGGCCACATAATGCTTGACCCACGCCGGAGAGTTTCCAGCGTCGTCCTTGGCCAATACCGTAAGGTTGGGAGTAATTCCAGCAGCCGCCGGACGCTGCGACGTCCAGGTTTGCGTCAGGCCCCAACCGGCTCCGGCGCCGGTGATGGCGGCTGCGTCGCCACTGTCCCGCGGTGCACTGGAAGTGTTGAATCCCAATATGGCGGGCGCCCCGGCATCACCCCATGTGGTTGTGGTACCGTCCGCGTACCCTACGTAGTAGAAAGGAATGTCCGAATACCAGACAACCTTACCGCCTGCATCGAGATATCTTCGGATCGTGCAAGTATCGTCCATCGTCTCTGCAACAGTGTCCGGCACGATGTCTTTGCAGAACACAACGACGCTCAGTTTCCCGTCGGCGATGCGGGCATCCATCCACGTCTTGAGCTCGCTGGCGTTGAGGATCGTGTACCCCGCAGCCGCCAAAGCATCTCGCGTGGTGTCGCCGACACCAGCCCAGGCGGTCGGGTAGCTGGCGTCCCAATAGGCGGCGCGCTCCTGCCAAACTTGCAATGGCATCTCAAGCAACCACTCGTCTGCGAGCATACCAAAGTCCACAAAGTCAACCTTGCAGTCGTACGGCTCGGTGATATCGGCAGCCGGTTTCAGCTCTGACGCGACGCATCTCGGCCGATAAAGCCTGATATCGTCAATAAACAGGTCACCGGTAGGACCTGGCACAGGACCGAGCCTGTTGCCGGCGCCAAGGTAAACCTTCTTGACCGACATCAGATTCACAGGCGCGAACCGGCCGAGCTCAATATTGATCTCTTGCCAGTAGCCTCTCGTCACGATGGCCGTATCGGTCTCCGGAACATCTACGCGGGTACCGGTGCCATCCTGCAGGCCCACGTACACCGTGGCAGGAACGTTACACGGATCGCCGTGAATCCACAGCGACATGGACTTGACACCCCTGCGGGAGAAGTCCTGTGCCACGGGGTACTCACGTTCGGCCTCCGAATAGCGGGCCTTACCGCCCAAGCCGGTGTTGTCATAGCCAAACGGCATCGACTGTGCGCCGCCATGGACTGTAGTCTGCTCTGCAAACGGAGCGGTCAGATAGCCGACGGTAGAGCCGGTACCGTTGCCCATCTTGCCGGGCGGCGGGTCGGTGTAACCGAACCCGTCTATCCACGTCTGGAATATCCGGTGGGGTGAGTAGTCGTTGTAGTCCTCAAAGTCATCCACGACTATATAGTCCGCTACCGTAAAGCTCCAGACCCTGCCTGCGCTAATAGTCGCATCGTTGTTGACCTCATCGACCCGCAGATAGTAAGTCTGGCCCCACTCAAGAGGTGACTCGGCGGGAATGTAGCTGGCTGCACTCAGCCGGCCCCGATATATCAGCGGAGTCGTCGTATCCGCTGCAGCCACGGCGGCCGCGTCGGTGCCGAAGTACACATCGTGCTGAACGGCCTTGACTCCGGGCTGCCACGAGATAACAACCGAGTCAGGCACACCCGTAGCACCGTCACCGGGCGATGGGGAATAGGCCCTCTCCGGCAGGTATGGCGTTGGGCCGACGTACTCTGCACTGATCACCTCCCTGACCGGGATTCCGGGACCTTGCCAGGCGACCGAAATGTTGTCGCCGCCGCCTTCCTCCTTCATCATCGCCTCGATATAGTACCTCTTACCTGCCTCCAGCGAAATGGGAGCAGACCTCTGTTCGGGACCGCCTACGCCGCCGCCGGTGTTGTCGAAATCGCGTGATGGCACCCAACCGGTCACTGAGCAAATCAACACAGCATTGGCTGGGTCCTCATCGGTGCTCAGCCAGCATTCGCCGCCGTCGTCGGTGGCGATCCAGAACGTGTAGTCGCCCGTAGCCGGTGGGTACAGCCAGCCGCTGAGCCGGCTGCCGTAGTTATCTGCCCAGTCTACAGGTCCCTCGAAGAGGTCTACGAGCTCGTAGCCGTCGGGGTCATCGGGGTATCGCGGATTGCTGGTGAGGACAGCGACAGTAACACCAGCAAAACCGAGCCACCATTCACGCACGATCTTGCCTGGGCCGGCCGCTACGGTCTCGAAGCTCCAAACCTCGCCCTCGCGTTCGGTCCCGTCGCCCTCGACTTCATTGACGCGGAAGTAGTAGACCGTCTCAGGTGTAAGCGCCGCGGGATCGTAGCTCGGATCATCCAGGATGCCTTTATCGGTGTCGCCGGTTCCGTCGGCTACTTCTGTCTGATCGGTGCCGAAGAACAGGTGGTGCTTCAGCGGCGCCGCCGTAGTCAGGCCCGCACTCCAATTGAGCTTTGCCGTTATCGGCACATCCGTGGCACCGTCGGCCGGGTTGGGCTTCCAGGCGATCAATGGTTTTGCTGTAAAGCTCCAGATATCGCCCGTATGTACGGTGCCGTTGGGCTCAACCTCATCGACTCGCCAGTGATAGGTGACACCGGGATCGATACCTGCAGCGTGCCAGTAGACCGTCCAGCCCTGCTCCGTCCTGAACTCCGCCTCACCCGGTGTCGGGTTGGTGCCGAAGTATACTTTGTGGGAAATAGCGGTGTCTCCGGCCGTCCACTGGAGCAGCGGTGTCTCGACACCTTCGGCACCATCTCTTGGATTGGGCTTGTAGGCCTTTAGCTTCGGCGGGACCATCGCCTCTACCTCATCCGTGGACAGCGCACGGTCGTAGATGCGGACGTCGTCAATCAGGCCATTCATCCACTCGGTGCCGTAACCGGTATGGCCGATCCGCATGGATTGGCCGGATTGCATCAGAAGGGGCGTGCCGGAAATAGCCAAGGTTACCTTCAGGTCACCATCCAAATAGAGTCTAACCTCCTGATTCGTGTTGTCGATCACATACGTGATCGCGTACCACGTTTCGAGATCCAAATCACCTCCTCGTCCGTTGCTCCCGGTGTCACCTGCTGTAATGTCCAAGGCCGTATTGAGCCAGGCGATGCCGTCACCTATGTCTCCGTGGATGTCGGCGGCCTGGACCTTGAAATCGAAGGTGTATTCTCCCCCAATACGAGTTCCATGGATTCCAAAAACGCCCGGCTCAGCGGTGAGCTTTACCCAGGCTGAGACCGTGAACTCGTTAAGGGCAAGTCCAGGGCTGTAGGCAATATCGACATAATCGCCGCTGCCAGCAAATGCAAGCGCTCCGTCGAAAAAGCCGGCTACCCACTGAGGGGCACCGCCGAGTGTGCCGTCATGTCCATTGCCGGACGAATCAAGGGCAGTGTCACCGGCGCCATCATCGAACTTCCACCAGGCCACAAGGTTGGGGTCCGCTGCTTCGGCTAAGCTCGTTAGAGCCAGCCCCGTCACCAGAACAACAGAAATTACGTAAGCCAGTTCTCCACGCATAATGGTCCTCCTTAAGAAAGTTGATACTGCCACGCCTTGGCCACGTGCCAAAACATTCGCCGTGTTCGACAGGCATTCGGATTTCTCCCACTGCATTAGCCTGCCATGAACAATCCTCCAGACAGAGCATCCGGCACAGAATCGTACACTCTCTCAGCACTGCGCTCGAATAAAGAAATTCTATACTAAGACTAGACCCATCCTCCTTCCTCGTGGACCCTCAGCGATGCCCTTTCAGACACACAATATAGCCGGTCGCGTTTCCGCAAAGCTCCTCCTTCCCGCAATCAGCGATTCCCTGCGTCCTACCTTGAGCAATGAAAGTACGCGGACCACACCTTAGTATACCAACCCTTGTGCCCCGTTTTCAAGGAAAATCTCCGCCGTCTGTACCCCGCCCGGCCCGATTCCGGAGAACCATAGAATGTCCTGGGCAAGGGAGTTGCCGGCATCATGGCCGGTCAAGGCGATCAGGACATTCAGATCGGTCGGCCCGACGCGATAGACACCCGTCTTGTCGCTGCCACCCACGTCGTGGGCAAAGTCCGCATATATGCCTTTCGGCGCAGTAGCAAAGCGCAGACCATGTGGAGGCTCCATCACCAACCAGGCGGGAACAAGGACATTCAGGTCCAAAGGTCCAGCGCGGCACATGCCAAACGTCACCGGTGATGTCAACCGCCAGCGGGCACTACGGATTTGCACGCAGGGCATTGCGCGATACAATTGGAGCACAGGCGATCATTCTTTGAGCCGTTGAGTTTTTGGAAGTGGTCGCTCGAGACCAGGGACCGACGGAGACGATCGCATGAGGAAGATGGAGTCCTTCATACTGGCAGTGCTATTGGGGGCTGTGCCGGTGCTGTTTTGCTTCGTGACGGCCTGGTTCACAAGTGCCCTGCTGTTGGACGATGAAAGAATCATCTCGAT
>CP070675.1:264870-286013 GCA_020352215.1 Phycisphaerales bacterium | reverse complement strand
GGCCGGGTACAACCGCGGACAATAGACTCCGCGACACGGTCTCTTCTGAGATCAAACAGAGACGAAATGTCGAACTGCTTGCGGTGCAAGAGGAGATTAGCGGCCGGCTAAGCCAGGAATACTTGGGCAAGGAAGTGAAGGTCCTGGTGGAGGGACTGAGCAAGAAGTCGCATCTCAATGCGGCGGCGACCCGTGGACACCCGCAGCTGGTTTCCCGAACCGAAGGTGATTCTATCGTCGTCTTCAACGGACCGGCATCCCTCGCCGGCAAATTCACCAAGGTGAAGATCACAAAGACAAGTCCTCTAACGCTTTTCGGCGTGCAGTGCGAGTAGCCAGCTTCCAAGGTACCGCTGGCGTATAGCAGAGGCTGTTGCCGCTCACTTGGCCGCTGCGTGGTTCAGCTGTCGCCGGAGAGCCTCGACATATCTGTCGTGCATTTGCCTGAGCTGATCGGCGTCGGCTGTCAGGGCGGCGGCAAAATCGAACGGCGGCATGGTCGGCGTCGGCTTCTTCAGATGCGGCAGATCGGCTGCATACTCCCGGAACTTGCGTCCCCATGCCTTGAGTGACATATCCGGTTTGACCAACCCGGCGAACAGACTGATATCCTTCGATGACGGTGTATCCGCAAAAGGCCAAGACAGCCAGCCAGAGGCCAACGCCCGCGAAGCCTCGATCTCGGCACCAATCCACTTGGCTTGCTGCTCCTCGCTGAGATACGGATGGTGCTGAGGCGCACCGCCCCCGTACCAGCCGAATTCGGCAAGGACAACCGGTTTGCCCACATGACAATACGCGAGCACAGTCTGCAAATAGGCCAAGTTCCTGGCCCAGTTCTCATCAGAGGCAAATGGGGGACCCTGCGTCGGATAGAAGTGAATGGTCACGAAATCGAGCCATCGCGCCTGGCGCCGAGGATTGAAAGCAGAGTACCGGCCCGGGTTGCCGTGCCGGATGAGCGGATACGACCATTGAATGTAGCCGACGGTCACCAAGTGAGTCGGATCAGCCCGGCGAATGGCCTCAACCTGTCGCCGCACCCATTCATCGGCTAAGTGTTCCCGGAATCGCTGCCAATACCGCAACCTCGGACTGTTGACATCGGGGCGATCTTCCGGGACCGCGACATGACCCCACCTGTCTGTTGCCCTCAGCTCCGTTCCCCAGGCGTCCTTGAGGATATGCCAGTCCAAGTAATCGTGCTCAAGCCAGCTATTCCAAGCCGGGCGCCATCCTTCGAGAAACCAGGGCAAATGTGGCTCGTTGAGCAGGTCCCAGGCGAAAATGGCAGGCTCTCCTCGATAGCGCCGGCCGATAACGGTCCAGAAACGCTCCAGTGCGCCAAGCGCGGCCTCGCCTGCGAAACGGTCCGGCCTCCAATACGAAGGCTGACCCTCCCAGTGGTCCGGACCGGTAAGCACGAGCCGAACCCCGGTCTCGCGCGCAATCTGTACAAGGCTATCCAGCTTCTCAAGTGCTTGCTCTTCAACGGCATCGGCATTGGGCTGAAAACTCCCGGCCGTGAGGAAGACCCGAGCACAATTGACGCCGATCTTGTTCATCACCTGGAAGTGGCTCCGCACCTTCTCGGTGTCGAATTGCCTCCAGATCTTCGGGGCCCAGCCCGTATGGGGATCGTAGTAGTTCGTGCCGAAGGGGACATAGGGGCGCTTGGTGCCGCGCTCCACGAAACCCTGTCCGTCGGGGGCAACGACGACCAGCTGTATCGTAGAACGCTCGGCCGCACCGCCCGGATGAGCTGCCATGGCCATAGCGACCAGCGAAAGGCAAAACCAGCCTCTTACGCGAAACGACGGCATTGCTGCAGGACGACCGGTTGACGTCTGTCCCATCAGTTGGCCCAAACGCTCAGTATGCGCTCCAGAGGTACAGTATTTGCGGCGTTCCCAGTTCGTACAGCGTTGTCCGATCCACATTCAGAACACTCCTGCTGCGGTAGCTCAGCAAGCTGGTCAAAGAGAACGCTCGGCGGTACTCGACTACGCGCGCTCTCTTGATGTCCGCAAGCGACTTGACCAGCTCGATCGCATCATCCAGATAGCCGACTTCATCGATCAGCTTTTCGCGCTTAGCCTCCGGGGCGGTTAAGATTCCGCCGTCGGCCAGTCGTCTCACGTCGTCAGGCGTCAATATCCCCTCCCGGCCTTCTATCACCACCTCCACGAATCTCTCGTAAGCAGGGGTGAGAATCTTGTCTCGCAGGTACTGCAGCTCTTCCTCCGTGGGCGTTTTGAAGGAGCTGGGCCAGTTCTTCTTTTTGCCTTCGGTGATAATCACGGGTACGATGCCGAGTTTGCTCTCCAGCAATTCCTGGAAGACAAAATGCCCCATCATCACGCCGATGGACCCGGTAATCGTAGTAGGCTCGGCAACGATCTTCTCACACGCCACTGACGCATAATAGCCGCCGGATGCAGCTATCCCCTGCATAAACGCAACCACCGGCACACCCTCCTCTTCACGGAATCTCTGTATTTCCTTGTAGATCTGATCACTGCCTGAGATCGTGCCGCCCGAAGAGTTTATGCGAACAATCACGCCTTTGACCAGCCTGTCCCGGCCGGCAGCCTTTAGCTGCGTGTACACGTACTTGGCCTGTTCACCGTGTATGATGCCCTGCAAATTGACGACGACGATCTTGCTTGTCCTCGGCCCTGTTCGTATCACCTCTTCGGTGACAAGGCCTTTTGGCCCGGTGGCAAACATCGCGACTACTCCCACCAACATCAAGACCAGCGCGATGTTTGCCATTATCGACAGCACCAGGACAATGCCCCAGAAGACTCTCCAGCCACTGCCTCTCCTTGCAGCTGCTGCCGGAGGCATGCCCACTCCCAAGCCCGGAACAGGCTGTGGCGGCTGCGGTGGCATTGATCCAGACATATTGTCGTTCTGCTCAAAATCCATAACTGGCCCTTTCAAGAAATAACCAGTGAGATTATATGGAACCTGAACCCACCCGTCAATCTGATTGCAGTATTAGTCCGACCAACCGGTGGGATTCACCAGAAGAGCCCCTCCGGCACAAGCAGACCGAACCGCATTCGCATGCCTGGTGTGCTCCGAACACAGACTTGGGCGAGCACGAGAGAGCCCAGAAAAAACTCACAACTTGATCATAAAGTACACGACAGAATCAGCCGATAGAGTCATTGAATAATACTTCCCTTTCCTGACAGCTCTTGCCACGTTCCAACCTGCCGCAGGAGCTGCCCTTTTGTGCGCCACCTGGGAACTGGCGCGCCCGTGACTGGCAAGCAGCGATTATCCCGGCAACCCGCGCCGCTCGCTTCCGCAGGGCCGATGCCAAGGCCCACTGATTGGGCACAACTCGTGATCGATCAGCAGCTTGCCGCAAGAATAGAGCCAGCGGTGGCAGTTCAGAGAAAGGTATGGTAGCTTAACAACACCGGGATGCCTGGCAATGTTGCAGAGTGTTCCAGAGACAAACAGAATTGAAGGAAAGGAACTACGCGCAATGAATCAACCAAGAACCGCAAGAGTGAGAGTAAGCGTGCTGGTACTGACAGCCGTTTTGGCCATCCTGAGCCCTCAGGTGGGCGCGCAGGAGAGCCTGGGCGATCTTGTGAGCCGAAGCGGATTCGATTGGATGATCGGCAAGTGGGTCGCCGAGACCGACGACGGTCAGAGGCTACTGACAACCTACAAATGGGAGCTCGACAAGCATATAATCACCGTACAGTTCAAAATGGGAGACTACGAGTTCCGCGGCATGATCATGTACCTCGCAACTGAGCAGAAGGTCGTCCAGATAGGTGCCGACAACCGAGGCGGTACCAGCAAGGCTGAATGGAATGCGGAGGGCGACAAAGCGGTCAGCATAACCACAGGCACCGGCGCCTACGGCGAGGTCCAGAAGTTCGGGATAAGCCACGCCAAAGCGGATGCAAACACGATGACCGTTGAGGTCTATCCGGTGGAGAGCACCGGGGAGCTCGCGGACGAGCCTTGGGCCACGTTAAAGTACAAGCGTCAGTAGTAGTAGCCGGCAAGAAATAACGGACCGATATATCGGCGCGTTCTATCAGAGAAAGCCCGGCACACCTCTACCTGGTGGGCCGAGTATGCTGTCAGTTCCGCTTGGCTCGATGGCGTTTTGCCACTCATTATGCCAAGGGTTCATAGAACTTCTCGGGCCTGGGCCCAAGTGTGTTTCTGAGAGTGCCGAGCCTTTCGATCGTGCATTCGATGCGATCACCAGGCTCCAAGAACTTCCCGGTGGCCACAGCCACACCGGCCGGCGTGCCCGTTGCTATGACATCCCCCGGTTCAAGTGTCATTATGTGGCTCAGAAATGAGACGATCTCCGCGACCGGATAGATCATCTGCGACGTATTTGCCTTCTGACGTGCCTGGCCGTTGACCGTAAGGGTCATATCGAGATTCTGGACGTCGTCAACCTCATCGGCTGTAAGCACGTACGGGCCCATGGGCAAGAATCCATCGGCCCATTTGCCGTTTAGCCAGTCGTAGAATTCATCCCAGGGGCGTTTGCCCCTGTTCCTGGCAAAGGTTACGCTTCGAGCGGATACATCGTTGACGATGGTGTAGCCGGCGACACAGCCAAGAGCGTTATCGGCCGTTACGTATTTGGCGCTCTTGCCAATTACCGCGGCCAGTTCAAGCTCATAGTCGATTGTCTCACTATAGGCCGGCCAACTGATCTGTTCATCTGGCCCGATAACAACCGTCGATGGCATGATGAAAGGCCTTGGCACCGTCGTTTGGCGGGGTGAATCCGACAGTCCAAGCTTGAAACCGCGCTCAAGCGCGGCTTCTTTTATGTGCTCACTGTAGTTCCCCGCCAGCGCGATTACCTTGCCGGGACGAGGGACAGGTGCAAGCAGCTTAACCACCTCCGGCGGTGTAAGGACATCGGCCGAACTGGCCAACTGAGCGAGCTTCGCAAGGCATGACGGTCCCCTTTGCAGGATTTCAAACACACTGCGGGGCGGATTTGGGCCTTCCCAGGCCGACGGGACATCCAGAAGCCCGTCATCGGTCATTATCCCACACGATACGGACCCATCTCTTGAATACGTAGCCAGTTTCATCGCTGTTTTCCCAGTTGTCACCTGCAAGCGTATGCACGCATCGTAGCAGAAAAGGGCATATATTGCATCACGAAAACTTCTAATGTGTTTTTGATTCAAGCAAAATTGCCGACAATTCCGATTCTATTGGTACAGGCATGTTTTTCCATGATCCGCATTAGTTAAGGATATTGTCGTCTCTTAGGAACCTCGACGAATGATATTAAAAGATCTCTTGGTTGGAACAGGTAGTTGGCTGAGGTCGCACAGCTTCTCAACATATGGTGGTTTTCAGCCGGAAGTAGACGATGAGGGCTTGATCATCCCGGAATCCGGCTCGACAGAACCGGAGCCCGACGGCCTCCAGCAACCCGAGTCGCAAGACAACGACGTCGTCGTGCGAACGATTCAGCCGATGGACAAACGCGAACCATTGGAGAAGTTACAGGAGGGCTTCGACAGACTAATCGGCCAATTGGAAGGCATTAACGAGCAGCTAAGCCACCAGGTCGCCCAGCACGAGTCTTTGATGAGCAAAGTGGAGCAGTTGCCGGAGCTGCTCGGAAGCTTCCCCTCTACCATAGAGAACCAAAAACAGGTTACGCAACAATTGCTCGAGCAGCTAAGGGCTTCGGCCACGAAGGACGAGCAGTTCATAGAGATTGTTGAGAGAATCCCCGCCGAAACAGCCAAACAGACCGATGCTCTGGTGAAAATCGACCATCAGCTTTCGGCTGCCGCTGATACGGACGCCCAGATGGCTGACAGCTTCAGCGAGTTCAACGAGACGTTGGGCAGGTTGGATCGCACCACCGTCGGTCAAACCGACAGCATTCTGCAGATGAGCAAGACTTTTGCCGCCAGTGACCGGCACCTAAAATACGTCATATCAAAGCATAACAAGCGCCTCGCTTGGATACTCGTGGGTGCCGTAAGTGTATGCGCAACAGTGATTTTGATCCTCACCGGCGTCATCTTCTACGTAACGCGGTAAAAAACTTCCATCTTTCCACTTGACCTGAGCCTGCCTGTCCGGTAGTCTGCCCTCGTGGCTCTCTGATAATAGAACAGTCTGATTACAGGTCTCGGAGCTTGGTGTTCCGGGATAGCCAAAGGGAACGCGGTTAGAAGCCGCGACGGTCGCGCCGCTGTGAGCGTCCGTTCCGATCGTCGGTCGGAAATCCGAGAGGCATTTTCCCACTGTTCGCGACGAGCGAACGGGAAGGGGCCTTGAGGTAGGATGCGAGTCAGAAAACCTGCCTGTAGTCGGTGACACATATTGCGTGCTCTCGCGACTTGGAACGCAAGTGTGGTCCCTCCGGGCAAGCGCCGAGTAATCGCTCGGTTTGCTTTGGGGTGTGAAGAATAAGACCGCCGTTCCTCTCGTGGGGACGGCGGTTTTTTTATTTCTCGGCGCCGCCGCGGAAATCTAATGGTGATGTGTAAACCCAAGGAGAAGACAATATGGTCCTGCAAAGAGGAGTAATATCTGAAACTGCTGTGCTGTCGATAATTGCCTTGGCCATTTCGGGCGGCGCAAATGCCTTTATAGCCGACTTCGAGGATTTGAGCCTGCCGCCTGAATCGTACTGGAACGGCTCGGACGGATCGGGTGGTTTCACAAGCGGCAAAGCCAACTTCACGAACAACTACAATGTCGACTATGGTTCGTGGGATGGATTTGCGTATTCAAATATCACAGACACAGCGACAGTCGGGATGGAAGGACAGTACAACGCCATCCCAGGTCTCGGTCAAGGCGGGTCACCCAACTACGCCATAGGTTATGTCGGCTGGGAAGAACCACCTGCTCTCACGTTGAACGCCCCCAAGGTGGTCGATGGTCTTTATGTGACCAACGACAACTACGCATACTATGCAGTCCTCAACGGGTATATGTCCAGTAAGAAGTTCGGCGGCGAAAACGGCGATGACCAAGACTGGTTCAAATTGACCGTCACAGGCAAGGACGCTGGTGACACCGCAACAGGAACACTTGACTTCTACTTGGCCGACTATCGGTCCGACGACAATAGCCAAGACTATATTGTGAACACGTGGGAGTACTTTGATCTGACTGCCCTGGGCACAGTAAAGAAGTTGGAGTTCTCGCTCAGCTCCAGTGACGTCGGCGATTGGGGCATGAATACGCCCGCGTATTTCGCGATCGACACCGTTGTGCCGGAGCCGGCAACGGTACTGCTGCTGGGTATGGGCTCGGTAATCATTGCTCGAACGAGGAAGCGTTAGAATTCTGGGGCAGCTCCGGGATAGCCCGGCGAGTACCCACGCGGGTTTGTCTCGACGGCCCGTTGAGTTCCGATGTGAAATGTCAAAGAATACGATTACGCTTGCGATAACTTTGTTTGGCCCTGCGGTCATTGCCGCCGGCACAGGGCCTTATACGGAAGCGGGAATAAGCGGCTACATAAACCCCCAAAGCCGGCGACATGCCAATCCGATCGGCGAGTCCAACGCGACCGTGAATCCGGTATTCCGTTGCTGGGCCACGGCGGTCGTTGCTTACAATCCGGCGCCGGGAGTTGACACTCAATGGACTAACCCTAACAAGGCCCTTGGGCCGGCTACCGGAGATAGCGTGTTTGGCGTTGTCTCGCTCGGAGACTTGCCCGCAAGCGAAATCGAGCTTGGCGCTTCACCCGGCCAAATAATCTTGCAGTTCGGCGACCCCTCCGACCCCAATGACGCCAACGCTATTCGGGACGTCAACGGCTATGATTTTGCTGTTTTTGAAAACGGCTTTGTTTCTCTCTACAGCACACACGGAGGCTCTGTGACAGGGCAAATGCACGCCGAATTCGCATATGTTGAGGTATCCTCCAACGGGGCCGATTTCGCCAGATTTGCCTCCGTCTCACTGACACCTGCGCCCGTGGGACCATACGGGACACTTGAGATTAGCAACATCTACAATCTGGCGGGCAAGCATCCAAACGCCAACGGCATCTGCACAGGAACGCCCTTCGACTTGCAGGAAATTGCCGGTGACCCTAACGTCACATCGGGTACCGTTGACATCAACAACATAAGGTACGTGCGGATAGTGGACGTGCCCGGCAGCGGGGATTTCTACGATCGGGCTACCAACCACGTGGATTCGAGCACTTGGCCCAATTGGGCACCCTATCCTAATGATCACCCGGTCTATGATGCGTGGTTGACGTGGGGTTCGGGCGGCTTTGATCTGGAGGCGGTGGGCGTGCTCCGCGACCAACAGCACTCGGCCGACATCAATCTCGATGGCCGGGTCGACATGTTTGATTTCGCATTATTGGCCTCGGCGTGGAAGAGTCGTTTTGGAGAACAGCATTGGATAGCCAGGTCCGATCTGGCTGAGCCCAAAGATTTGTTCGTCGATGCCCACGACATGGCCGCCCTGGCGACCCAATGGCTCGAAGTCGAGCACTGGCGGCGTGAGACCCAGACGTCTGAAAGCGAGATTGGAGAGTGGTGAATACAACATACAAATGGCGTGAGACCACCCGTTCGCTTGGGCGAAGACAGAGGGCATTTACCTTGATTGAGGTGCTGGTCGTCATCTCGGTGATTGCCACGCTGCTGGCAATACTGATGCCGGCACTCGGTGTGGCGCGATCCAGAGCGCAGGAGTTGGTCTGCAGGTCCAATCTTCGTCAGATTCTAATAGCAAGCGCAAGCTACGCCACCGAATACAACGACTTTTACGTCCCGGCGGCAAGTGACATGTGGGACAACGCTGGTCTGCAGCGCTGGCACGGCACAAGAGACAACCTCGATGAGCCATTTGATCCGCTCAGAGGTCCCTTGGCCGGCTATGTCACTGATGGGCAGATCAAGGAATGTCCGGCAGCCGTCGATTTTGTTGCAGAACAAGACTGGAACACCAACTTCGAACGGGGCTGCGGCGGCTACGGATACAACATGACCTATATCGGCAGCCGACTGTGGGAAAAGAGCGTGGATGACCTCGATGCATTCAAAAACGCCTACTGGCGAACAACGCACGCGACCGAAATCTCTATGCCTTGTGAAACGCTCATGTTCGGCGATGCTGCGATGTGCGCTGACGGGCGGTCTCTGATGGAGTACTCGTTTGCCGAACCGCCCTTTACCGTGTACAGCGGCCAGCCCATAACGAGTTTCTACATGTCGCCCTCACTTCATTTCCGGCACAGGGGCCATGTCAATGTTGGCTGGGCCGATGGCCACGTCTGGTCACGCGAAATGGCGGACTTCAAAGGCAAGAATGCGTACGGTGTCGATTCCAGTGCCAGCAAGCTGGGCTGGTTCGAGCCGGTCGACAATACGCCTTTTGATCTGCAATAGAGAGCCCGCGTTAGGCAGTGGCAAGTCAGTTTTGACCATTCAGCACCCTGCGCTGTATAATCGCAGACGTGGACATGCTCAAGCACACGCAAAACTCAGATTGTGCCAAGCGAGCCGGCAGGTTCCTACTGCAGGGATTGAACCATCTTCTCTGGCCCGCAGTCTGCCTCAGCTGCTGCGAAGCTATTGGCGAAACTGACGACGGCCTGTGTCGGGGCTGTTGGGGCGAACTCCTGACCTTTACGGCAGGCGATTACTGCAGGCGCTGCGGCCGAGACGTTAGCAGATTCGGCATGGTGAACGGAGCTTGCCCGGATTGCCACGGGCAGGAATTCTTCTTCGATCGGATTGCCCGGGCCGGAGTGTATGGTGGTGCCTTACAGAAAATGACAGTGGCGTTCAAGAACGGCCGGACAGAGCTGAGTCAAATACTCGGACGCCTGGCCAATTCTGCCCTACAAGGCGGTGGTTTCCATGATGACATCGAGCTTCTTGTCCCCGTCCCGCTGCATTGGTCCCGGCGGCTGGTTCGGGGATATAATCAGTCCCAGGTCCTGTCAAAGACGCTGATACACGAGCGGGCCAGAATCGACACAAATCTCGCTCGGATCCGCCGCACGAAATCGCAGCCCACGATGGCTTCTCCGGCCGCCCGGGCGAGAAATGTCGCCGGCGCGTTCGCCGTCCGCTACCGACACGGCTTCGCCGGCCGCACCGTTTGCCTCGTGGATGACATTAAGACGACCGGCGCGACGCTGAACGAATGTGCAAGGGTCCTGAAAGAAGCGGGCGCATCGAGGATTTTCGCGTTAGTGTTGGCCGTGGCCGGGCAGCAGATCGACTGATCACAATAGCGGAAGAACCGAATTGCAGAGGCAAGAAAGGATGCACATAGGCATGGCTGAGGCAAAACGATCAGGGATCATTGCAGTATTAGCTCTGCTGACCATCAGCACGGCGCCGGGCAGAGCAGCAAGCAGGGACTGGCTCGTGACACCAACAAAAGAGCCGGTGAGAGTTGAGAAGCGGCTCGACGGCCGGGAGGTTGTCATGAACAATGGGCTGATAAGTCGGACGTTTCGTTTGTCGCCCAATGCCGCTACGGTCGCCTACGATAACCTGATGACCGGCGAATCCATTATCCGCGGGGTCAAGCCCGAGGCAATCGTGGAGCTTGATGGCCGACAATATGAGGTGGGGGGACTCGTCGGCCAGGTCGAGTACGGATACCTGCGCCAAGAATGGGTGGATATCTTCACCAGCGATCCCAACGCTTTTCGGTTCAAGGATTTCCAGATCGGCAGGACCAAAGAACGCTTTGGCTGGAAACGAAAACGCTATTCAGCCGATCTACCTTGGCCGCCACCGGGCGCATCGCTGAGACTGCATTTCGAGCCACCTACCGGAAAACTCGAAGGGCTAACTGTCACTACACACTACGAAATGTATCAGGACATCCCGCTGCTGTCGAAGTGGCTTACAATCCGTAATGGCGGCGATAGAACCGTCAGACTCAACACCTTCATCAGCGAAATCCTGGCCGCAGTGGAATACGAGTCACTGGTCAACGAGCCTGATCGCTGGGAATATCCGAACATCCACGTCGAGAGCGACTATGCATTCGGCGGTGACGACCCCAAGACCGCGAACAAAACAACATTCTGGGTCCCGGATCCGCAGTACAGCACGCAGATCAACTATGTACGACGATCGCCGGTCATGCTGAACAGCCGGCCACCAATCGGCCCCGACGTACTGATTGAACCGGGCCAGACGTTCGAGTCATTTCGAACGTATGAGTTAGTTTACGACAGCACCGAGCGAGAACGCAAAGGCCTGGCGCTTCGGCGGATGTACCGAACAATCGCGCCTTGGGTGACGGAAAATCCCATACTGATGCACGTTCGCCACGCCGATCCAGAGTCAGTGCGCCTCGCCGTCGATCAGTGCGCTCAGGTCGGATTTGAGATGGTCATAATGACCTTCGGCAGCGGCCTTCACATGGAAAACGTTGACCCGAAGTACCTCTCCAAGATCAAAGAACTCATCGATTATGCCCACAGTAAGAACATCGAACTCGGCGGGTATTCTCTTTTGGCCAGCCGCAGGATTGGCCCGGAACACGACGTGATAAACCCGGAGACGGGCAAGCCCGGCGGTGCGATATTCGGTAACTCGCCCTGCCTGTGCAGCGACTGGGGCCGGGACTATTTCAGGAAAATCAAAACCTTCATCGAGCAGACGGGTGTCGACATCCTCGAACACGATGGATCCTATCCTGGCGATGTCTGCGCTTCGACCGTTCACCCCGGCCATCGAGGACTCAACGATTCCCAGTGGAAACAATGGAAGACAATTGCCGATTTCTACAAATGGTGCCGGTCTACAGGCGTGTACTTGAACGTGCCGGACTGGTACTTCTTGAGCGGTTCCAACAAGAGCGCTATGGGCTACCGCGAGGTCAACTGGTCCCTGCCACGAGCCAGGCAGATCATTCTCGGCCGGCAGAACATATTCGACGGAACCTGGACCAAAACACCGAGCATGGGTTGGATGTTCGTCCCGTTGGTCCAGTACCACGGTGGTGGCGCTGCTGCTACGCTGGAGCCACTCCGCGAACACCTCGATGCCTACGGCGCTCACTTGGGGCAGAATTTCGGCTCGGGTGTCCAAGCCTGCTATCGTGCCCCCCGCTTATATGACACCGACGAAACAAAGGCGCTCGTCAAGAAGTGGGTGGACTTCTATAAGGAATATCGCGACATCCTTGACTCAGACATCATCCACGTGCGCCGGCCCGACGCAAGGGACATCGATTGCGTCCTACACGTCAATTCGCAACTCAAGCACAAGGCCTTGGCAATGGTGTACAATCCCCTGAACCATGGGGTCAGCCGCAGATTGAGGCTTCCACTGTACTATACGGGTCTTACCAGGACGGCAAAGATTCGAGAAAGACAACACAGGGCGAGAAAATACAAGCTCGATCGCGAGCACCAAGTAGAAGTCCCTGTTCAGCTCGACGCCAGGGGCGTCACCTGGTTCGTCGCGGAATAGGAAGAATCAGTTCGGGCTATATCCCGTATTCACTGCCCTTCACAGCCTTTCGTATTTTATTATGGCCCGGTACAAGCCGTTGATGCGCTTGCCATCGACGGTCGTGGGCGAGTGCTTTTCATTTCTGGGCTGAAGGCGGATTTTGTCGTCCGGCTCAAAAAACGCCCTTTTAAACGTCGTCTCATGCGGCGTGGCAAACCGGACGAAACAGTCGTCACCACTCTGCACGTCGGCTGCCGGCGAAAAAATTACTATGTCACCTTCGCGGTACTTCGGCTCCATTGAATCACCCACCACGCGCACGGCAAAGGCGTTCGGGTCGTGCAAGTCGGGACAGCGGACGTAGTCATCAGCCACGCCTACAGGATAGTCCATATCATTGAAGTCGGTCGGATAGCCCGCGGCAACCTTATTGATTACCGGCACGAGCCGACCGGCGGCGAGAACCGGCATGTCCTGCTCGGTATCCAAGCCGTTCTTGGCCAAGAGCGAACCGAGCCTCTTCACACTGGCCTTCTTGTCCAGAAGTTTTTTTACCAGCCGGCGCCACTTCTCTTTTTCAGCCTGGGCCGACTCGTATTTGTGCCGAACATCCGATGGCATACGTTCCATGTGCGCGATGTGAAGCAACAAACCACGCTCAAACTTCAGCGTCCTCTCAAGCTTTGATAGCAGCTGGTCGCTTGGCGGGTTCTTCACCTTGTCGGTCTCGATCGTCGACAGATACGGTTTGGAAAAACCCGTCTTATTGCTTACCTCGTCAAGTGTTAGCTTCAGTTCTTCTCGCTTCTTCCTTATTATTTGGCCAAGTGACATAATGTATCCTCACATTCGTTGCGCCCGCTAAGTCACCTCTGCGAGCTCGTAACTCGTACTGCCCAGCCCGATCTTCTCGGCATGCTCAATCTGGTGGCGTGCATCCAGTCTATCATTTTCCAGCAGCTTTGGAAGTTCCTTTGCCCCTCTGCTTTCCACCAAGTCAACCGACGCCTTATCCACGGCCACGGGATCGGTAGAGGCAACTATGCCGATATCATCGACCATTGTGGGCATATCCGCATCATCGAAACAGTCACAATCCCTGGTCACTGAGATTACAAAGTTGAAGAAAGCTGCCCTGCCTTTCTTTCCTTTCAGTGCACCCAGCGCGTGCTCGGCGACACTTTTCTGAAGTATTTCATTTTCCTGCTGCCAGTCGTACGAAACTGCATCAAATCTGCATACGGCCACACACTCCGCACAGCCGATGCACTTGTCTTGGTCTATATGCGCCTTCACGTCGTCGATGGCGATTGCGTCGGCCGGACAGTGACTGAAACACTCACCACAACGTGTGCAGTTGTCCTTTACACTGGGCTTCAACGACGCATGTTGTCGCATCTTGCCTTTCCGGCTTGCACAGCCCATGCCAAGTGTCTTTATCGTGGCACCCACCCCGGCCGCACAATGGCCTGTAAAGTGGGCCACAGAGAGAATCGACTGACATCGCACGATATCATATGCAATCGAGACCTCTTTGTCGAGTTCGCCATCTATTTCAACGGCCGTCTCGGCCGTCCCGAACAATCCGTCCGGTGCGATAAACGGTATCCCCAGCCCATCCAGACCGAATCCGTGCTCCTCAGCCAATATCGTGTGATCGATGGCATTGTGCCTTCTGCCCGTGTATAAAGTGCTCGTGTCGGTGACGAACGGCTTGGTCTCCAACGCCAACAGCTCATCGACCAGCCCCTGGATGCAAGGCGCTTTCAGGTACGTGGTGTTGCCGTCCTCGCCGACGTGCACCTTGACGGCGGTGAAATCATTTTCCTCATAACAGTCCGCAAAATCCCCTGCCTTGAACAGCCTGCGGGCCTTTTCAGAGATTGTCTTTTCACCGTCGCCGGCGGCGGCCTCAATTAAGTAGACTTTTGAAGTCATGACAACCTAAACTTGCAGTCGGACAGCAATACGAACCTTTCACAATTCTTCCGCCTACCCACGGTCCGCTCATTATATCGCCCCTGCGGCTGTCTGCAAGAGTCGCTCAAAAAAGAGTGTGCTGGAGCAGTATTTTTACGCCCAGAGCGAAAAGAACGAATCCGCCGAAGGCCTCGATTTTGCCCTCGAAGAAATGCCCATACCTCTTGCCTATGAATACGCCAAGGTATGACAGCACAAAGGTAACCACGCCTATTATGGTGACCGCAAGGGCGATGGAGACACCAACCAACGAAAGGGTGAAGCCTACGGCCAGGGCGTCGATGCTCGTGGCAACGGACAGAACAAGCAGAAGCAGGATGCTTGACATATCAACACCACGTCGATTTGACTTGATTTTGAATGATTCGTAGATCATCTTGCCACCGACGGCGCTCAGAAGGGCGAAAGCCACCCAGTGGTCGTAGCCTGCAATGTGGGCCCTCAGGCCCAAGCCCGCCAACGACCCCACCAAGGGCATGAACGCCTGAAACCCACCGAAGAAAAGAGCCATTCGGAAGGCGTGCTTCACTTTCAACTGCTCATACGTGCTGCCGCTGACAATGGAGATCGCAAATGCATCCATTGCCAAGCCCACAGCCACAACTATGATCGTTACCATTCCCATGATCGCCCGGAGCCGGCTCTCTCCTACTCTGCCTTCATCAGGCCTTCCTCGGTCAAATCCTCCGCGATTTTCTCGCCGGGTTCTAAGACCAAGAACTCGCTGCTGTCCCACTGTCCGTCGACGAATCTCTGCATCAGGCCGGGATCTCCTTTGAGCTGCTCGTAGTCCCACCCGAGAAACTCAGCGCACTGCGCGGTAAACCTCCTATATTCTTCAGATTCCGTAAGGCCCCAGTCTACGTATGTCGCCCAGTTGTACTCCTTTATCCATGTTTGCTCGACCTCCATAAGGTATTGAGCATTGTCGTCGCCGTACTTGCTCTTATATTCGGCGAGCAGTGTTTCATACCGCTGCTTGCTCGGCTGTTTGCCGGACTCGATCCAGCCAGGGCTGTACCAATACACACCCCTGTGAGAATCGAAGTATTCCTGGTATCTGTCTTTGGATCCCAGTAACAACGTAATGCAATCATGTCCCCGTGGGACCACCATCAGAATCTTCGAAGACAATCCCACAATGCCGTTGCTGCAAAGGCCGTAGCCGAGAAGTGACGCGTCGTAGGGCCGGCCTTGAACATCGCATGTGCGCTGCAGCGCCCGCTGGACCTCAGCGCGAAGTCTGTCCGGCTCATCGTGCAGGCCCTGCTCCATCAGCACCACATCCACTACGTTCGGGCTGCGCGCGGCGCAGAAATACGCCTCTCTTTGCAGCACCTTACACACTACCAATTGCAGTCGCTTCGCACTGTGAGCAACCTGTGAACTGTTTTTGTCAATCATGCTCGCGATACTGGTGTCGAATCGGAAAAATCCTGAGGAACTGCTACTGATTCTGCAGCGTCTCAACCATAGCTGCAATATTCTCCGGTTTTGCGTCGGCAGGTATATCATGGGACGGTGACGCGATGTAACCCCCATTGGCACCGACAACATCTATCAGCTTCTTCACCTCGTCTTGGACCTGCGGAACCGTCCCAAACGGCAGAGTCCTCTGAATGCTGATTCCGCCGTAGAAGCTCATCTTATCACCGTATTGCCTTTTCACATCAAAAACGTCCATCACTTCCGGCTGAAATGGATTGAATATGTCCAGCCCACACTCAATCATGTCGGGGAGAATCTCATCGACTTTGCCGCAACAGTGAAGCATAGTGAGTTTGCCCTTGGACTTGACCAGCCGGCACAACGTCTCGAACCTCGGCTTGATGAACTCCCGCCACAGATCAGGCCCCATGAGCAAGCCCCGCTGCTGTCCCCAATCGTCTCCGAATCTGAAAATATCGATATCGTGCGCGCACGCGTTCTCAATAACCGCAAGGTCGAACTCGACGATTCTGTCAAGCAACGTTTCGGCAAAATCCCTCTCTGCCACCATGGCCATTAAAACATCTTCCATGCCGGCCAGAGTCCACGCCCGCTCGAAAAGCGAAAACCCCAGGCTGACCAGAAAGACTCCGTCCTCGCCCGCACCGATTACATCGTCAAAGAAGTCGTACCTCGCGGGGTCATTTGGGTCGGGGAACGAGAAGTCCTCAACGTTGGCCGGTGTCACCAATCGATTGCAGACGACCCCTATGTCCTTGTCAATGCTCCGGTCCCAGTGCACGCCGAATTCGTCTTCCCAGACATCCGGGCCCACCTCGATAAAGCGGACGTCTCCTGCATACGGCCTTAGCCAGGTGAAGCAGTTGCCGAGCTTCAACTCAAAGTCCACATCCCCGTAATACTCCGCCATCTTCGCGTGGGCCTTTTGAGTGAAACGGATATCGTACGGAACTTTGTCCGGCTGTTTGTGGCTCAACACTTTTAGGACACGCTCTCTGTTATTCACCGCGGCTTCACTTCCTTCGACCAGAACCGAACACGTCTATGGCTTACACGTCTTGCACGGTCTTTTGCCGCTGCTTGTCGCTTCTCCCCGGCTCTTATAACCGACAAGGTTCCCAGCCGAGATTCTCTTTGCCCACCGACAGTCGGGCTTGTGAAACACCGCGCTGTTCTTTGATGCAACATATTTGTATTCAACTACTGAGGCTCTCACATCCGAATCGGCCTGTTGCCCTTGCGTCGGCGAAGCTACATCATTCGCGTCGGTCGCAGGATCCTCCACGGTCTTATTGACAGCCAGATAGTCCCTGAGAAACTCATCGATCATTATTCGAATGTTCTCTTGGATGTGTTTCGCGAACCGGCTTGGAGACGCGTGCGAGAGCCATCCAAGTCTCCAAGTAATGGCATTGATTTTCTCCTCGGGATTCCTGATCAGGCTCGTTTCCTGTTTCAGAAGAATGTCCACGTTGTCAACCAACATGTCCTGGCCGGGAATCTTGTACGCCTTGACCTCGATTTCCAGATATGGTCTGCCGGCAATTTCGCGCCGATCGAATTCGTGAACCACCTTGACGCCGGCCTTCTGCAATCGCGCACCAACTTCTTTTTCGATGTCCTCTTGCTTAAGGCCGGCTTCCCGAGCCTCCTTTCCGCAACGCGCAATAACGGCAACTCCCGCAATTGCCCTCAACGACTTCTGCTTGTCGTTCGGCTGGCTGACGGAGGCGGATCGCAGTCCTGCCGATAGCCACAACCCCAACACGATTGCCACGGTCCAGTTTCTTCCGGTCATCATATCTCTGCTCCCTGTCCGCGCCGGTTTCCGCGGTTGCACGGGTTTGCGCGTGGAGGCAAGTACACTAACAGCCTAAGCGACGCCCAAGGCTTTGCGTACAGCGGCTTTCATTTTGGCGAGGCCCGTCTTGGCTACCTCCAGCGGATCCTGCTTCCAGTATGTTGGATTGAACAGCTCGAGCGACAGAACCGCCCGACTGCCATTGGCGTGCAAGTCGCGCAGAATCTTTGTCAGCGGCGCAATGCCGTCGCCGGGAAAGACGCGGTCCCGGTCGCCGATCGCCTCCCGCGGAGGGTCCGCCGGGTAGTCATTCAGATGAAACACCTGGATCGCCTGGGCACTGAGCATCTTCAGGCCGTTGAAGTCCGAGCCACCTTTGTAGATGTGATAGACATCGGGTAGCAAGCACGCCTTCGGATGGCCGCTCTCAATCACGACAAACATCGACTGGCCCAATCGATGCAAGTTCTTCGACGAGCCCCAGACCTCAACCTGCGGCACAACGCCCATCTCTTCACCAAGCTCCAGCAGTACCCGATATCGCTCGGCCGCCCTCATGAGGTCCAGTCCCGGCTCTCTTGTAGCTCCCGCCGGCGGCGCAGCGATGCGATTGGCGCCAATCTGGGCGAGCAGGTCCATTTCGCGCTTGGCCTGTTCCAAACCCTTGGCCCGTTCCGTATCATCATCGATAATCCATTGAAAGAATGAGATAGCGCTCTCGACGGTCAGACCGAGATCGGAAATGCGTTTGCGCAAATCTCTGAGACTGCCGCCGCCTTTAGCGTAGTCGCTTATCTTGTGCACCCAGGGCTCAATGGCAGCGTAGCCGGCCTTCGCTGTGATCTCGACCTCCTCGCCGAGACTCAAATTCTGTCCACGAATCGTGCTCGTGTTGAAACAGTAGCGAAAAGGACACTTGCCGCTGCTCTTAGCTGTGGCGGCGCCCCCGGTGAACGCCGTACCAACCACGGCTCCAGTTGTGGATAGCAACTGCCGTCGAGACAGATATCTGTCGGCCATAGTCATCTCCTATCTATGAGAAGCTCAGTAATAAATTACTTGACCAAATGCATCGGCCCGTGACCCTCGGACAGCCAGGAACGTGATAGATACCGAAGCCTCTCGTCTCCGTTCTCATCTTGGCGCAGTTCACGACCCGGTTTGTTGAATCCTATGCAATAAGGGCGAAGGCTTCCGTTACGTCCATACCTTCCTCGATGCCAAGCGCCTTCGCTCTTTCGTTTGCCTTGGTAACCCTGCGGTTGCCAAAACGTTCCAGCGTACCAATCGGATTGTCCGGCGTGCTCTCAACTATGGCCGCGGCAACACCGTATCGCTGGCACGCATCGGTATCGATCGCCGGGCAGGCCAAGAAGCCCTTCGAACCAGTCACCAAAAGGATGTTGAAGCCCGCCCACTTGGCTTGCACGCCCTCAACGAGGCCGTGCGCCGTCTCGAATGTCTTCGTGTGCACTTCCATTCTTGTACCCTTCTGTCACGGCAGCGAGGACGAAATGCCTGTTTCAGATCCTGTGGCCAAGGCAAAATCGCCCGATCGCACCGGTAGATCCCCAACTCAGATCCAAGGCCACGTCTCTAAACGGGCTTGCCGAGCTGCATTTTGAGCTCGTTGAGTTTTTCGTCAAGTAGGTCCTGGGTTCTGGCTTCGACATTCAGCCACAGCAACGGCTCAGTATTGCTCGGACGAGCGTTGAACCACCAGTCTTTGTATGTCACTGCCACACCGTCCAAGCGGTCGACCTGGCCGTCGCTGTATCTTCTGGCAAGCTCATCTATCTTGGATCGCTTATCCTCCACCTCAAAGTCCATATCACCACTGGCAAAGTACCTTCGCAGTGGCGCGACAAGCTCACTCATCGGCTTGTCGGCCTCGCTGGCGATGTTAAGAACATGCGCCATAGTGATCACACCCGAATCAGCACAGAAGTTGTCACGGTAGTAGAAACGCCCCGACAACTCGCCTCCGAAGACGGCGTGTGAATCGCGCAGGGCTTTTTTCATGGAAGAATGGTCTGATCGTTCTCTGCGAGGGGTGCCGCCATTTCTGATAATCTCCTCAACAACCACCCTGCTGCTGCGCAGATCGTAAACGATCTTAGAGTTCGGCTTCTTCTCCAAGAAGTAAGGCACCATCAGAGCCGTTGTCAAGTCACCGCCCACCTTGGCCCCTTTCTCGTCCACCATCACCAACCGGTCAGCGTCACCATCGAAGCAAAATCCAAGATCGCACTTCTCGCTCTTTACCTTCGCTCTGACCTGCGCCAGATTCTTCTCGACGAGAGGGTCCGGACTGTGCCTGAATCTTCCTGTGTGCCCAAAGTTGATCTCGACTATTTCCATCGGCGAATCCCCGAAGACCATCGGCACGGCCTTTCCCGCCATGCCATTCGAGGCATCAACGGCAACCTTGAGGGCTCTTATGTCAGGCAGCAAGAATTTCAGCACGTGCTGCTTATACTCTTCGCTCAAATCCAGTTTCTCGATTGAGCCCGTTACCTTACCCTTCGTGTGAAGCAGAGCTTTTGCCAGATGCTCGATGTCCTTTAGGCCGGTGTCGGCGCTCACCGGTATGGCGGCCAAACCGGCTATCTTGAAGCCGTTATACTTGGCTGCGCCTCGCGAACCCGTGACCTGAACGCCGCCGCACGTTCCCACATGGTTGATCGCAAAGTACATCTGTGGCGTGTCAATCATTCCCACATCGATCACATTGACTCCTGCCGAGCGCATTCCCTCAATCAGCGCCTGTGACAGCGACTCGCTGTGCGTTCTCATGTCGCGGCCGACACAAACACAACGACGACGTGCCAATCCGCGGTCGTAGCCGGTGACCAGTGAGGGCAAAAAGCGGGCGCTAGCGCAGCCAATCTTCCACGCATCCTCTTCGTTGATCTGGTCAGGATAGGTGCCGACTATGCCGTCGCCCTTGAAAATTGCGGGATCCATACTATAGATCTTATCACCGAAGATAGGCCTCTACTTGCTTTACCCAGTGGCCGAACACGCCAACCGGGACTCGCCAAGTACTATACACGAGTTCACTCCGGAGCGTCAACACCGTAATCCCGCTCATTTTGGCCGCGGAAGTTGTGCACTCACGATGATCGGCTGTTGCCCGATATGCCGGTACAAACCTGGCGCAGATCAAAACACGTATGTTGGTATAGCAATTATGTGTAAGCTTGGTTGAAGGTGTGGGTGTCATCCGCAGGGGCATAGCAAGCGTAGCGAGAGGAAGCACAAGCCGGATGACACCGCGAAAGAATTGGGTACGTAGCCTTCTTTTCACCCAATAGACAAGAAGGTACGTACCCATGAATCAACAATGACGTTCTTTGCCATCTGAATCAGCTCGATGCAAGAGAATTCTCTGGTCCTGGATCGACCAGCAGGTCCGCAATGCGGCTGCCGGCTGGCGGGAGAGATGGCGGCCGATTGCCCCTTGGGCT
>CP070675.1:242980-264770 GCA_020352215.1 Phycisphaerales bacterium | reverse complement strand
CCGTACAGAGGACAAACAAGGGCAATGAGCAAGAATACTGAATTCACGAACACAGAGCCAATTCTTCGAGTTTCGCACTTGCAGCGTGTTCCTGTTGTGCGAGTCATGCCGACTGACATATTGTCCCTTTCGATCAACCAACCTGGGAGAAGCTGCGTAACCGGAGTTTTGAGGTTCGGTACAACGCGTAGTTGCTTCGGTGTTTCCACGGCGACCTTCATTACCGGAAGGCCCGGCGGGCAAGTATACTCGATTCGACATCAATGGCAAGAAAACAATAGCTGCGGCTGTTCGAAGAGGCGAGGAAGACACGTCAAAAGGGGGCGGAGAAGAGTGCAAGACTTCAGGGACTATTGAAGACATTCTCTGTTGGTACGTCTTTCTTCACTCACGGGAATTCTCAGAGCACCCTCAATTCTAGGGCCCGAACGTGCCTCCCCGCCGGCAAATGCGTAATCACTACGTCAACACCGCAGCCCAGAGGGCTGTAGGAAATCGTACGACTCAACAGGGAGTCGTAGGCTCTGCCGTCAGAGGCGCCGTTCCAAAGTCCGCCCGATCTGGACAAAATCGATTGCAATTGCCCACCCCGTCCGATTACTATTACCCTTCGATGACTGATGGAGTAGAACCGGAACAAGACTGAAGGGGTAAGACCATGTTGAACTTGGGTATGCACGTAGACAATTGGCGACATCTCGATGTTTCCTATGAGGTCCCTTGTGAGTTTGCCAAAGAGCACGGCATCGAGTACGTGGAATTCGGCACAATCGACGGGGACTATTTCATTCAGGCGCTGGGGTACAATCCGCACATACCGCTTCACTACGATCCGCTCAAGCTCAAGAGCTATCTCGACTCGCTCGGGCTGAAAGTCTCGGAGCTTGACGCCGCCTACCCGATGTCGTCGCCCGAGGGTCAGTTTCGAGGGATCGGCTATACCCTGCGCACAATCCAGTTTGCCAAGGCCCTCGAATGTCCCTGTGTGGACACCACCGACGGCGGGCGCAAGCCCGAGGGCTACACAGATGCCGAAGTAATGTCACTGATGAAGCAGTATTACCGCGTGGTCCTGGAGTGGGCCGAACGGTATGACATCATAGTGAACGTCGAGCCCCACGGGCCTTATACGACCGACCCCGATACGATGGAGAAGATCCTGAGCTTCTTCGACTCGCCTTATTTGCGGATGAACTTCGACACGGGCAACACATACATTGCAGGGCAAGACCCGGTGAAGTTCCTGAAGCGGTTTCGAGATAAGGTCTCGCACTGTCACATCAAGGACGTCAGTGAGGAGTTGGCGGCGGCCGTACGCGGCGGGCAGACCGGCATCGCCTGCTCCGTCGTCAGTATCGGCGAGGGTGTCAACGCCGAGAACATCGCCGGCTGCATTGAACTGCTCAAGAAGGCCAACTGGGACGGCGTTCTTTCGATTGAATGTGAAGCGGCGCCCGGCACGGTCGAGAGAAGTGTCGAGTGGCTGCGCAAAGAGATTGCCAGGTAAGGTAGCGCCCGTCGGCTCCACGGCTGATCGGAGACCCAATGCGGCAAATGGAAGTCTTTCGACGTGCTGCCGAAGTACAAACGCAAGGGCAAACAGCGCAGCAAGAACTGGCTGTGTGTTCACGCAGCGAGAATAGCAGATCCACAGCAGAGCGAGTCTCGTGCGAGTCTGCGGTCGCCTGGTTATTCCGTGCCGACAAGGCCGACCCAGACAATTCCAATCAATTCCACATCGGTTGCCGGTGGTCCTGTTTATGACACGCCCCGGGGAAGGCTTTTTGCCGAGGCCTTCTGCATAAATCTACGGGCGATCACCCTCAAGCCAATGCAAGGTCATAATGCGAAAGTCATTGAAGTTGACCTTGCAGTCACCGTTGATGTCACCAGCTACAATCGTCTCACAGACAGGCTCGCCGAAGTATGATTTGCTCGCCTCGGCTGTGCCGCTGTAGGCACCTATGTTGATTTGACCACCGTTGGGAAACGGCTCTTGGCCGACAGGACTCATCGGATCACCGGCGTCAATACATGGGCTTGTGACTTCGTCGTAGACCCAGCCTTGTGCCGCCGGGTCCCATCGGCCGGCCTGGGACTTCAGGTGGAAGTCTCCGTTGTTGGGGTCAACGAACAGCGGATCGACGGTCATGTTCTCACTGCTTGTATCTGCCCCTTGAACGTCGTTGTACCCGGCGAATACGGAATTTCTTATCTGCTGGGGTGTATTCTCCCAGATGATACAGTGCGTCACACGACTGCAGTATTCCAGTACGGCACTACTGTCGTGCGCTTTGTTGGCCCATATAGTATTGTTCTGAACGAGCCCGCCGTCATAAATAGCACTTCCGTATGAGGCTGAGTTGCGTGAAATAACATTGTTTGCTATTTCGCCGCACTTGTGCATCCCTCCACCCGAGACGAGAGTGAGGTTACGAGAGACGACGTTGTTCCTGATAATGCCATAGCATTGGTCCAGACCGCCGCCGGCACTCCTTGCGACGTTGTCCAGAATCGCATTGTTCTGGATGATTCCATCACAGAAGGCAAGTCCCCCTCCTTGTCTCGCCCGATTCTGTGATATCATATTGTTCTCAATGATGCCACGGCAATGCGCAATGCCTCCCCCGGAGCCAGCTATGTTCTCACATATAATATTATCTGCAATAGTAGAAGTGCTGCCATTGCCGGAGATCCCTCCCCCGTCACCAGAGGATGGCTCCTCAACAACGTCCTTAGCATAGCCATTTGTGACAGTGAATCCCGCTAAGACACAGTGACTGTTCTCGGCGCCGGAGAACGTTACTACGGGGCCGGTGTCGTTGCCGTCGATTACCGTACCGGCGACGACTGCCTCGTTCGCTGGCTCGGTGCTTCTGAGCACGATGTTCTTACCACCGCAGTTTATGTTTTCGACGTATCGACCCGGACCGACAATGATTACATAGCCGTCCTCGGCGTTGTCTATTGCTCTTTGGATCGTCCGGAATGGTCTTAGCTCGGTGCCGTCGCCTGTGAAGTCATCGCCGTCGGGATCTACGTAAGTGGTCACCGAGATTGTCTCCGGCATAATCGAGACGAGCAGAGAACTATCGAGCCAGCCGGGCGGGAATGTACACCTCATAGTCAACTCGTTGCCTACCAGGGAATACCGTCGAATTATCTCACCCACAAAGACGTCACCTGCTGTAAGGCCGCCCGGCAGGATCATTTCTATCGTAGCCCTGGTCGCGACACGCCTGTAAGCATCGTAAGAAGTAAATGGATAGTAGTACAGCCACTCTGCAGGCCGCTCGATGAGTGAATGGTCATATTCTACCGTCACGCTTACCCCCGATTCAGGGAACGGCCCGTCCCATGAGATCGTGGTCATCCGGAGCATCTCGTCTATGCCGGTGTAGTACCCGAACCTCTCCATATGCCAAGGTGCTGCCGTGCCGTCTATTTCGACGTATACGTTGTTTGCATCAGGCGGTATCGGAAAATACATTTTCTCAAACCACCTGTCGATGCGCGTGAAGTAGTATTCTCCGCGAAAATGAGCATTCAATGAATCCCCGTCCTTTTGGATCGTTACTCTGATGGTCTCGTACGGCATGTCCGCTTCCGGGATTATGATGTTTGCTCGGCAGGGGACGATCCATACGACAAATACCGGAAACAAGAAGCGCCTCACCATTTTTGCTGATCTCCCAAGATGTTATCTATTGGAATTATACTTCAGCAATCTGTTCTTGGCAAGAAGAAATTGCGCCCGCGGGCTGGTCCTCCGTTTCAATCTGCCGTGTGCTTGTGGCAATTTCCGGCCAAGTAGGCTTGTTTGGTCGGAGGTGGCCTTTTGCCCGTCTGATCCTGTGCTTTTGCACGTTGACCCGGACCTATCATTTATGTTAACATAGACAAAAGTGGCATTTGTGTTCTTGCCTCATATGGACAATGGGGGTTTTATCTGGAAGGTGTATGAATCCTAAGGGACTTCTGATTGCGGCACTGCTGTCTACCCTCTGCCTTGCGTGCGACCTGGCACATGCGGGCGCAGCCTGGACCACCTACAACGACTGCATTCGTGACCCCGGCGACACTGTGCCGGCCAACACAACCAACTGGACCATCTATGCGGGTTATACCGATCACAGCACCGGCAAGTTGAAGGACTTCGCGACCGGCGACGAGGCGGCGATGCCCACCGTGACATTCACGATGAATTCGGCAGCGCCGGTGGCTACGCGAACGGACTACGGGGACAATCCGGCCCCGGGCACGGTCGCACACGAGGTCTTTGCCGGGAAGGTCGACTTCGGCGGCACTATTATTCAGCACCACGGCTCAAATGAGAACTGGTGGGTCGAGATCAAGTTCACGGGCCTGGACCCGGCCAAGACGTACACGTTCGTCGGCACGGCCATACGCATCAGCCCGGCCGATACCGACCGGATATCACTCATTACCATCAGCGACGCCGACAGCTACGCCAACAACAGCAGCTCTCCCGCGGGGCACGCCGACTGGGTCGGTGCCGACACGACCAAGTTTTTGGCCGTCAACAATGCTGCGCTGGGTCTTATCGTCCGCTGGGACGACATCGTTCCCGGCGCCGATGGCGATTTCACGATCAGGGCCGAGGCGGACAAGAGCGAAGGCTCCCACGGCAGAAGGGCGTATCCCCTGCACGGATTTATGCTCCAGCAGGCTGGGGAGAGTAACAGGCCCCCGCAGGTAGATGCGGGCGAGTATGAGGCCCGCACCTGGCCGAACCGGACCATCGAGCTGAGTCCGACCGTCGAGGACGACGATCCGTCCGGCTACGGCATGCTGAACTACAAATGGTCACAGCTTGGCGGCCCCGGCACCGTGACTTTTTCACCGGCCGACAACATCAAGGACCCCGCTGCGACATTTTCGGGCCCTGGTGTCTACGAGCTTCTGCTGCAGGCCTGGGACGAGGTCCCACAAGAGGGCAACGATGTCACCGTGGTTACGATTGCGGTGTCGAACTGCCCTGTGGGTGACTTGGACGACGACTGCATGGTCGGCTTCAGGGATGTGCAGATCTTCGCCGACCAGTGGTTGGGCGATGGGTGTTCGGGCGGGAGCTGTGCGGATTTGGACGGTCGTGATGGGGCCAATCTGGCCGACTATTCGTGGCTGGCGGCGAACTGGCTGTCACGTCGCGGCAGGGGGGGCCTACAGGTGATTATCGAGCCGCAGGTAGTTCGAGACGCCGGCGCGCAGTGGAGCCTGGACGGAAGGAGCTGGTTTGAAAGCGGTTACACCCTGATACGGCTGTCGGCGGGCGCGTACACCATCAAGTTCACGCCGGTCGAGAGTTGGGCCGAACCGGTCGGCCTCCAAAGTGAGGTTTACCACGGCCAGACGACCCAGACCACCGCAACCTATGTGCGGCCGACAGGTTCACTGCGGGTGACGATACAGCCGCAAGAGGCCGTGCCTGCAGGGGCACAGTGGCGAGTGGATGGCGGCGCCTGGCGGGATAGCGGATACACGCAGACCGGCCTTTCCGTCGGGCCGCACGTGGTCGAGTTTAGCTCTATAAAGGACAGGGCCACACCCGGCGATCAGCAGGTGCAGATCGAGATGAATCAAGTGACCTCTCTGATTGGCACCTATCTGGAGCTGTCGGGAGCGACGGTTGTGATAAGCGAGTTCATGGCGATAAACTCCTACATACCCGCCACCAATCCGCTGAATATCTACACGCAGGTTTACGGCCACGATGTGCATCCTGACTGGATCGAGCTTCACAACATGGACCCGGCCGGCGCCGTCAATCTGCAGGGTTGGTATCTGACCGATGACCCGGAAGATCCGGCCAAATGGCGATTCGGTGCCGGGGTCACAATTGCACCGAACGGCTACTACGTGCTCTTTGCATCGAGCAAGACAAGGGCGGAGAACCCGGGCAACTATCCGTTTGTCGACGAAGATGGATCACTGCACACTAATTTCGAGCTGAGCGGCAACGGCGAATACCTGGCCCTGGTCAAGCCGGACGGTGTAACCGTTGCGCATGAATACGCACCCGAATACCCCAGACAGCGAGGGCTAATCTCCTACGGCATCAGCAGCAGCGGCGAGATGAGCTATCTGCTCAGTCCCACGCCGGGCAGACGCGCCCGGGACACGTGGAGCGGTGCGGCAAATTCGGCCGGCTACATGGGTGTTGTGGGTGACACGAAGTTCAGCCACACCCGCGGCTTCTACGACGAGCCTTTCCACGTGGCGATCACCTGTGAGACCGAGGGCGCGACGATTTACTATAGCGTCGATGGCGGCGAGCCTGCGACCGTCTATACAAGTCCCGTCCCCATCACGACCACAACGTGTCTGCGGGCGCAGGCCGTCAGAGCGGGATGGCTGCCAAGTAATATAGATACGCAGACGTACATCTTCTGCACGCATGTGATTGTGCAGAGTCAGCAGCCGGCGCTGGACGCGGGCTATCCGGCCTCGTGGAGCGGCTATCCGGCCGACTACGAAATGGATCCGGACATATGCAGCAGTCGCGCCTACTCCGGCGAAATGCAGGATGCGCTGCTGTCCATTCCTACACTGTCGATAGTCACGGACAAAGACAACCTCTTCCACGGCTCAACCGGCATTTATACACATCCAACGCAAAGGGGCCTTTCCTGGGAGCGGGCCGCATCGGCCGAGTTCTTCGATCCCTGCGGCACCGCGGAAATTCAGGTCAACTGTGGCCTGCGGGTCCAGGGCGGGGCCAGCCGACAGCCCAACAAGTGTCCGAAGCACTCGCTGAGCCTTCGTTTCCGCGGCGGCTACGGCCCGAGTCAGCTTCAGTTCGCCTTGTTCGAGGGATGTCCCCTGGAGCGATTCGATACGCTCCAGATTCGCGGAATGTTCAACAACTCCTGGATACACTGGAACAGCGAGCAGCGCAGCAGAGGTGAGCTGATTCGCGATCAGTGGATACGTGACTGCCTGATTGATATGGGCGATGTCTCGGCCGGGTACGGCACATACGCACACGTATATCTCAACGGCATGTACTGGGGCGTCTACAATGTGCACGAGCGTCAAGAGGCTTCGCACCATGCAGCCTATTTCGGCGGTGATTCCGATCGGCTTGACGCCCTGAACAGCGGCTCGGCGACTGATGGTACGGCCTCGTCATGGAACAGTATGCAGAGCTTTGTCGCCAGTGCCGTCAGCGGCGGGATAAGCCTGTCGGAATTCGAGCAGATCCAACGGAAGCTCGATATTGTTAATCTCATCGACTACATGATCGCCAACCACTACGGCGCCAACTCGGACTGGGACGGTCACAACTGGCGAGCGGCCGGCGGTGGGTTCTACGACATGCCCTGGCGGATCTATAGCTGGGACGCCGAGCGGGTCCTCGAAGGAGTCACGTCCAACAGAACCGGCACCAACAACTCGGGCAAACCCAGTCGGCTGTTTCACAATCTGCGTAACAGCGCAGAGTTTCGCCTTATGTTCGCCGACCGGCTCCACAAGCATTTCTTCAACAATGGAGCAATGACGCCCACCGGTACGAGCGGGCGCTGGATGGCCCGCGCTGTCGAACTCGACCTGGCCGTAATAGCTGAATCCGCACGCTGGGGTGACTATCGAAGAGACGTTCACTCGTACTCGAACGGCCCCTACCAACTTTATACCAAAAACGACCACTGGCTGCCGGAGCAGAGCCGGCTGATCAAGAGCTACTTCCCCAGCCGCTCGCAGTACGTGCTGAACCAGTACAAAACAATGGATCTCTATCCCAACGTGGCGGCTCCGAGTTTCAATCCGCACGGAGGCTGGGATCTCGATGGGTTCGCCCTGGCCATAAACAAGGTGAACGGCTCGGGAACGATCTGGTATACGCTCGACGGCTCCGATCCTCGTCTGCCCGGCGGTGCCGTCAATGTCACCAGCGCCCGGACGTACTCCGGCGTGATCAACTTGACTCGCAGCTCGCACGTCAAGGCGCGAGTCTTAGCAGGCGGAACGTGGAGTGCACTCAATGAGGCGACGTTTGCGGTTGGGCCGGTGGCTGAGAACCTGCGCATCACAGAGATCATGTATCATCCGCAGGACACCAACGATCCACAGGATCCGAACACCGAATACATCGAGCTTCAGAACATCGGCGTGCGAACGTTGAACCTGAACTTGGTGCGGTTCACAAACGGGATCGATTTCACGTTCCCGGACGTCGAACTTGCGCCGGGCGAGTTTGTTCTCGTCGTCAAGGACCGGACGGCCTTCGAGGCTGAATACGGTTCCGGCATCAACATAGCCGGCCGGTATTCGGGCGGCCTTGATAACGCCGGAGAGAGGATAAGACTCGAAGATGCGAGAGGGCAGATCATTCTGGATTTCAGGTATAGAGACGGTTGGTATGATATAACCGACCGAATAGGCTTTTCCCTCACTGTGATAGACGCCGTCAATACCGATCCCGCCGACTGGGGCCTGAAGAGTACGTGGCGGCCCAGCGCATCTGTGGGTGGCTCTCCGGGCTTCGACGACTCGGGCGTTATCCTTGAACCCGGCAGCGTGAAGATCAACGAGGTGCTGGCCCACTCACACGGCGGAGCCTCCGACTGGATTGAGCTGCACAACACTACCGGCGAGCCCGTCAATGTGGGCGGCTGGTTCCTCAGTGACAGCGAAACGAACTTCAGGAAGTATGAGATTTCCCCCGACACCTGGATTGAGAAGGGCGGATACGTGGTCTTCTACGAGGAGTCGAATTTCGGCGATCTGAACGATCCCGGCTGTCACGTGCCGTTTGCACTCAGTGAGAACGGGGAGACTCTCTATCTGCATTCGGGCGAGAACGGTGAGCTAACCGGCTACAGCGAAGAGGAGAAGTTCGATGCCTCTGAGACGGCCGTGGCATTTGGCAGATACCTCAAGAGCACCGGGACATACAATTTTGTTGCGATGAGCGAAAACACGCCCGGCTCGGCCAATGCGTACCCCAAGGTCGGCCCGATAGTGATCAATGAGATCATGTACAATCCGTCGGGCAACAAGGACGCCGAGTACGTAGAGCTCTACAACATTAGCGGCTCAGTGGTTGCTTTGCAGGAATGGGACAAGGAGCAGGGGACATTTGTGCCGTGGCGCTTCACCGACAGCGGCGGGACCAGCTTTGATCTTCCACCAGACACAACGATGTCACCGGGTGAGCGATTGCTGTTGGTGAGAGATGCTGCCGTTTTGGCCGCTGAATATCCGGCCGTTCCAGCGAGCGTTCAGATCTTCGTTTGGGGCGCCGGCCGTCTGGATAATGGCGGCGAGAGGGTCGAGCTTTCCAAGCCGGGCGATGAGGCCGACGGCACCCGCCACTATATCCGCGTGGACCGTGTGAACTACAGCGACGGCTCGCACGACGATGAGTTTCCGTACTTGCCGGATGGTGACCCTTGGCCGGTCCAGGCCGACGGCCAGGGCTCGGCCCTTGCCCGCAAGATCGGACAGAACTACGGCAACGACGTCGTCAACTGGAAAGCGGCTGCACCGTCGCCGGGCTTGGCCAACCCGTGACCTAAAGGAAATGACTTGCTTGCAGCATTTCACTGCAAGGACGGTCGGTGAAAGGCAGGCTGTCTTCCTCTTGTCCCGGGCAGGCGTGTTTCCGCAGGAACCTCCAGATTCGGCAGATGCAGTGAACAGCTCGCGGGCGCAGCGGATTCGTGTAGAATTCAGACCGAAGGCGAACGTTCGTTGGCCTTTCCCAGCTTGTGCTCGATGAAGTGACGCCACGAGGATATGCCGCTTTTTTGCAATTGCGGCAACTCGCTGCCGGTTGTACAATCACATTGCGAGCAGTCTGTGTATAGATGGGTTCGCCTTTAGCAGTTATCGTCTGTGCAGACACCGGACAGGGATATTGGCAGTGGAGCACTCCCATGGGTAGCGCCGACGAGAAGAATGGTAACCCTCCCGATGAGAAGGACGTGGCTCCTACGGCGAGCTTCGACGGCTCGCTAAAGGGGCCCGGCAGCCGGATAGGCCAGTTCCGCATCGAGCAGGAGCTGGGCCGGGGCGGCATGGGAGTGGTGTACCTGGCCCACGATACGAAACTCAAGCGCCCGGTCGCTATCAAGAGCCTTCCGCCGGACGTCGTGTCCAATCCCCAAATACGGTCTCGCTTGAAACGCGAGGCTCAACTCATGGCGGCTCTTACTCATCCGAATATCGCGACCATCTACGAGGAACTCGAAGAGGCTGAGGGTACAACATATCTGATCTTGGAGTATGTCCCCGGCCAAACACTCGCCGAGCGAATTGCAGGCGGCAGGCTCACGCTGGCCGAAGCGATGTCGGTAGCCGAGCAGATTGCCGCGGCACTGGCGGCGGCCCATGAGCATGGCGTCATCCATCGGGACTTGAAGCCCGGCAACATCAAGGTGACACCCCATGGCAACGTGAAGGTCCTGGACTTCGGCCTGGCCAAGGCTGCAGACGTGCACGCTACGGATGCGAGGACCACCCTCACACAAATCGGCCGGGTCATGGGCACACCGGCCTATATGAGCCCTGAGCAGGCCATGGGCGAAGCGGTGGACTACAGGACGGATATATGGTCGCTGGGGGTAGTTGTCTATGAAATGTTGACCGGCGAGCTCCCCTTCAAGGGCGAAACACAGCAGGCGACAACCAATTCGATTCTGCATCAAGAGCCGCAACGTATAACGACTCTGCGAAGGGATGTCCCCGCGAAGCTGGAACGACTCATCTTAAAGATGATGCAAAAGGAACCGTCGAACAGATATGACAACATGACGACTTTAGTCGGTGAGTTGAAAGCATTAGGACGCGATTCTATGGCTTCATTGACTTCGCGCGAGAAATCTCCATCCATTGCAGTTCTGCCATTTGTAAACATGAGTGCCGACAAGGAACAGGAATATTTCTGCGACGGCATGGCCGAGGAACTCATCAATGCGTTGACTCAGATTAGCAATCTACGTGTGATAGCCCGTACGTCTGCCTTTTCCTACAAAGGCAGAGATATGAACGTGTGTGATATAGGAAGGGAGTTGGATGTCAAAACAATCTTAGAGGGAAGTGTACGAAAGGCAGGAAACAGGCTCAGGATAACCGCACAGCTTGTTGATACGGCCCACGGGCACCACATCTGGTCGGAGCGTTATGACAGAAATGTGGGTGACGTCTTCGCCATTCAGGATGAGATAACTTCAGCCATAGTGGACAAGCTGAAGCCTAAGTTGCTGGGCGAAGAGAAGGCTAGACTGGCCAGGGGAAAAGACGTAGATATTGAAGCATATCAATTGTATCTGAGAGGACGCTTCTTCTGGAACAAACGAACGGAGAATGGAATTAGGACGGCAATAGACTACTTCGAGCTTGCGATCGAGCAGGACCCATCCTATGCTCTGGCACATGCCGGCCTGGCGGACTGCCATGTCCTCCTTGGATACTACGCGTATCAGGAACCAAATCAAGCTTTTCCGAAAGCAAAGAGTGCCACTTTGGAGGCGATGAACTTCGATGACTCCCTTGCGGAGGCGTATGCTTCACTGGGATATATTTCAACCGTCTATGAATGGGATTGGGAGCGTGCCGAGGCAAATTTCAAGCGGGCGATCGAGCTCAATCCGAACTACGCGACAGCTCACCACTGGTATGCAGTCTTGTTATTTGCTGCGGGACGGTTCGCTGAGTCTATTGATGAGATAAAGAAAGCACAGGAGCTCGACCCCCGTTCGATCATAATAAACACTAACGTAGGATGGCCTTACTATTTTGACCGCCGGTACGACGACGCAATTGAGGCGTTCCAAAATGCGCTTCTGATAGACGAGAGGTTCTGGTATGCACATTGGGGTATCGGTATATCCTATTTCTTTAAGGGAATGTATGAGAAGGCTCTTACGGAGTATCGAAAAGCGAAGGATTTGTATCAGGGACGGCAATCTCAGATTGAGTCGCATACAGGAATCACCTATTTGTACCTGGGTAAACAAGAGAAGACGCAACAAGTGCTAAGGAATCTGTTGGAGCGATCAAGACAAGAGTATGTTCCTCCGACTTTTATAGCAGACCTCTTTTTTGCCCTTGGAGAAGACGACAAAGGTTTCGAATACCTCAACAAGGCAGTTGATGCACGCGATTCTATGCTGATTTGGACCAGACTAGATCCGCTGTATGATTCTAGGCGCTCGGACCCAAGATACACAGCACTATTGAGAAAAATGAACCTGGAACAGTAGCAGGTCGAACAACATAGATGCACTGATCCCGCGAGGGCACATGATTATGAAGAACCGATTCAACACTCTCTCACCTGTTCTTTGGGCAATTCTGGCAACTTCATCCGTTGTGACCGCGCAGCCACGAACTGCTGAGCAACAAGCTGCTAACATTCTGAACGCATGTGATGTGAAAGGTGGTCTGATAGTTCACATCGGATGCGGTGACGGCAAGCTCACGGCTGCCCTGCGCGCCAACGATAGCTATATTGTTCACGGTTTGGACCGCAGCGAAAGAAGCGTCACGCGGGCGCGAGAGTACATCCAATCACTCGGAGTCTACGGACCTGTGTCCGTCGACAAGCTGCAGGGTAGACGTCTGCCTTACGTCGATAACCTTGTGAACCTCGTGGTCTCGGAAGACCTCGGCCGTGTCAGGATGAACGAAGTGATGCGGGTCTTATGTCCGAATGGCGTCGCGTACATCCGAAGCAGAGGCAAGTGGACCAAGACGATCAAGCCGCGTCCCAAGGAGATTGACGACTGGACGCACTACCTGCACGACGCGTCGAACAATGCCGTGTCACACGATACGGTCGTTGGCCCGCCCCGCCGTATGCAGTGGATCGGCAGTCCGAGATACGCGCGGCACCACGACCGCATGTCGAGCGTTAGTGCGGCCGTCTCGGCCGGGGGGCGGATATTCTACATCTTCGATGAGGCGCCGCGACTGTCCATCCTGCTGAGCCCGAAGTGGTCGGTGATCGCGCGCGACGCCTTTAACGGCACGATCCTGTGGAAACGGCGGATGGACAAGTGGCACACGCACCTTTGGCCGCTCAAGAGTGGGCCGGCGCAGTTGCCACGACGCCTCGTTGCGACCGGCGACCGAGTCTACGTGACGCTCGGTCTCGATGCACCCTTGACGGCCCTTGATGCGGCCACGGGTGATCCCGTCCGAACCTACGACGGCACCAGAGCCACCGAAGAGGTCGTGTTGTCGGACGGTGTTCTGTATCTGCTCGTCGACAAGCAAGCGAAGGAGCCGGCATTTGCAGATCTTAAAAGGATCAGCAACGCATACGGAGCCAAATTCTGGGACGAGACACCCAGACAGATCATGGCCGTAGACGCCGACAGTGGACAAGTCCTGTGGCAGAGCGAGCAGCAGGTCCTGCCCGGGACACTGGCGGCCGATAGCCGTCGCGTCTACTTCCACAACGGTGCCAGTGTCGTTTGCCTCGACCACAACACGGGCAGTGAAATCTGGCGGTCGGATCCGGTCGCGCGAGCCGACGTGATCCGCTCGTTCTATGCGCCGACGCTCGTTGTATACGACGATGTGGTTCTCTTTTCCGGCGGAGAGACCGCGGGCGGTCAGACTGGATCATGGTATACCAGCGGCGCCGACACCATGACGGCGCTGGCGGCAGAGACCGGCAAGGTCCTCTGGTCGGCCTACCATCCACCCTCCGGGTATAGATCGCCGGAGGACCTGCTCGTTGCGAACGGCCTCGTCTGGACCGGCGAGACGCTCAGCGGAAGGGCCGTCGGCGTATTCACCGGCCGCGACCCGCACACGGGCCAGGTCAAGAGCGAGTTTTCGCCCAACCTTGATGTCTACTGGTTTCATCACCGCTGCTATCGCGGCAAGGCCACCGACAACTATCTGCTGATGTCGCGGGCCGGGACCGAGTTTGTGGATGTCCGAAGCGAGCAGTGGATTCCGCATCACTGGGTCCGCGGCGCGTGTCTGTACGGTGTTATGCCCGCCAACGGCATGGTCTACAATCCGCCCCACCCTTGCGCGTGCTACTTGGAGACCAAGATGTACGGATTCAACGCGCTGGCTCCCGCCTCTGGGGGTCCACGTGTCCCCAGGCGCGCGACGAGAGAGGCTCGTCTCGAAAAGGGGCCGGCATACGGTAAGCGCATCACCGCCAAGGCGAGTGGAGATGAGTGGCCCACCTATCGTCACGATGCCGCGCGGAGTGGCCGGGCGAGCACGGCGGTGCCGGCTACCCTTGCACGGGCATGGCAGACGAACATCGGTGGAAGGCTCACGAGTCCCGTGATCGCCGAGGGCAAAGTCTTCGTGGCCTCGGTGGACTCACACACTATCCATGCGCTCGACGCCGCTTCGGGCGAACAGTTATGGCACTGCACGGCGGGCGGCCGCGTCGATTCGGCGCCGACCATCTATCAGGGGCGTGTGCTTTTCGGATCGGTGGACGGCTACGTCTACTGTCTGCGCGCCTCGGACGGCGCCCTCGCCTGGCGCTTCCGCGTGGCGCCGACGGATCAGCGTCTCATGTCGTTCGAGCAGATAGAGTCCGTCTGGCCTGCTCACGGCAGCGTCCTCATTCAAGATGGCGTTCTGTATTGTGTTGCAGGCAGGTCGATGTTCTTGGACGGCGGCCTGCATCTCTGGCGGCTCGATCCCGAGACGGGCCGCACACTGTCACATACCACGCTCGACGACCGCGACCCGGCGACCGGCAAGGACCTCCATGCGTTCGTCAGCTGGCTGAACATGCCTCCCGCTCTGCCGGACATCCTCTCGAGTGACGGCCGGCGCATCTACATGCGCTCGCAGGCATTCAATCCGGATGGGACTCGCGTGGCCATTGAGAAGTTCCCGGCCGGCGAAGACGCCGACCGCGGCGCGCCGCCGGCAACCCAGAACCCCGACCATGCGCACTTGTTTAGCCCAACCGGCTTTCTCGACGATAGTTTCTGGCACCGCACGTACTGGATGTACGGCAGCAGATTCATCAGTGGCTGGTGTGGCTATTTCCTGGCGGGCAAGGCCGCTCCGGCGGGAAAGATTCTTGTGTTCGACGATTCGAGGGTGTACGGATTCGGCCGCAAGCCTCAGTATTACCGCTGGACCACCCCGATCGAGCATCAGTTGTTCTCTGCGGACAAAACTTCGGCTGAGTCGGCGGATGCAGGTCCCGGCAAATCATTCATCAGCGTCGCCAAGTCGGCGAGCCTCGACCCCGCCGGTAAAGCCGTAACCGTCGAGGCGTGGGTCAAGGCCGAGAGGGCCGGCGGCGTGATCCTTGCACGGGGGGGCAGCTCCCACGGTTATGCGCTGTACCTTCAGAACGGGCGGCCGCGGTTCACCATACGTATCAAGAGTGACGCGGCCTCGGCCCAGGCAAAGGGCAGAGTTGTCGGACAGTGGGCGCACCTTGCAGGCGTGCTGACAGCCGAGAAGAAACTACTAATCTACGTGGACGGGAAACTCGCCGCATCAACTGAGTCCCCCGGCCTAATCGCAGCCGACCCGCAGGAGGCAATGGAGATAGGTGTCGATGAGGGGTCGAGCGTAGGCGATTACGGTGGTGCATCCGCTTTCAAGGGCCTGTTAGATGAGGTCAGGGTCTACCATCGGGCCCTAAGCGCCGCCGAAATCGCCGAGCACGCCGCCGGCCAAGTAGCCGCTGAGAAGATGGACTTGGTCCTGTGGTACTCCTTCGACGATGGCAATGCTGCCGATGTCTCCGGCAACAAGAACGATGGCAAGGTCGAGGGCACGGTGGCCGTGGAGGGCAAGGTCGGGCGAGCCATGAGGTTCACCGGCAAGGGTGGATCGGTGCCGGGCTTTGTGGTCAACCACGACTGGACGGCGGATGTGCCGTTGTTTGCCCGTGCGATGGTCCTCGCGGACGGAAAGCTCTTCTTAGCCGGACCTCCGGACATTATCGACGAGCCGAAAGCGTTCAGGCAGATAGATGATCCGCAAGTGCAGCGCAGCCTCAACGAGCAGGCTGCCGCCCTCGGTGGCGAGAAGGGCGCTTTGCTGCTAACGGTCTCAGCAACCGACGGCAAGGAACTGGCCCGGTGTGACCTTGACAGCCTACCCGTCTTTGACGGTATGGCCGCCGCTCGCGGCCGGCTGTTTATGGCCACTACCAAAGGGCGGATTCTGTGTTTCTGCAGCGACAGATAGGCCGGCCAAAGCTGTCAAGCACAACTCATCGAAAAATGCGCCCCCTATGGGGCAGGCGTACCTTTTCAAGTCCCCTGAGGCTTGCGCGTTTTGGCCAAGCCGGTCTGCCATTCCTTGCCCTTCTTGCCCGCGTAGACCATGTAGTAGGTGTCGCCGATCTCGATGACTTGCGGCGTCAGCACGCCGTCGCAGTCCCATGCGTCGCGGTCGGTCGACGGCGTGAATACGGGATTGTGGGGATTCGGTTCAAACGTGCGGAAGTCGCGGGTGCGGACATGCCCGATCCGCCAGACCTTGCCGTCGTAGCCGCCGTAAAGGATATGGAAGTACTGCGGCCCCTTGAACAATTCGGTCTCACGAACGGCCCGGCTGTCCCATGCCTGCCCGCTGCCTTTGAAGACGGGATTAGCCGGATTCTTTGTGACCGATGCCGGGTCGCTGGTCGGCGCGGTGGCATGACACATGGTCAGTCCGTCCTCATACGACCGCGTCGCCTTGCCCGTGTAGACGATATGAACCGTATCGCCCACCACTGCGACGGAAGGGTGCGTCGAGCCATCTCGCTCGTGGTCGGTATCGGCGGCAATCACAGGGGTCGGCCGGACCCGTCTCCACTTGCCCATGTCACCGTCGCTGACAAGCAGGCCGGTCTGCTCCGGCGTCGCCTTTCCCTTGCCCCGATAGTACATGTAGAATTTGCCGTCGGCGGGGTTCAGGAAAGGGAAGGGGTACTCGACGGCCTCGTCGTCGAAACCCTTCTCCGAAGGCAAGACGATGGGGTTGCGGGCGTCCTGCTTGATGTCGGTCGGATTTGCGACGGGCGCCGTAGCGTGCATCATCAGCCAGCGTCTGCCGTGGTCGCGTTTGCACCAGATGTAGTGTACCGTTTCGTCGACCACGATGGCGTGGGTCGCGGCCGCCCACAGCGGCGGTTCGAGGGCAAGGATCGGGTTGACCTTCTCGATCCTCTTGAAGCTTGCAAACACCTCGAACGGGATGGCGTCTTGGCCTTTGCGTTGATCGCCAGGATCCGGCTGTGGCCGGCCAACGGCGGCACAGCTCCAGGAAGCAGCAACCAACAGAACCACGCATACCAGGACGTCTCTCATTGATCTTTCTCTTTCACTTGATGTCCAACAATGTTTACATGGCTTCCGTATACGACCCAATGTCTGTCTGAGTGTCAGTATAACGCCCCTTTGACCGAAGTCCATCGATGATTCCGGAGACGGCGCGCGTCGTTCAGCCGATGTCTGCGTCCCCAGGGTACGAGATACGCTTCACGCTTCACGAGATACGAACTCATTATCAAGCACAACTAATCGAAAAGCGTGCCCCCCACGGAGCAGGCGTACCACTTCAATGCCCGCAGACGCTTCGGGTTCCGCGCTCGCCGTGAAATCCGAAGTCGCTCTGGAGCCCTTTGTTCTGTGCCCGGCTCTGTGAGGGGCATGTGTAGCTGGCGACAATACAGGTCCCGTTATCTCTACGAAGGTGGAGTTCGGGGCAATCCCTCGAAGGTCCTGACGGCGGCAGACAGGTGGGCGCTTGCCGCCCTAACGAAAGCCGCCTTCTTTTTCTTGTCTTTGCCGATCCTCTTGTCGGTCTTCGCGTAATCGATCTTCGGGTTGCCGGAGAGCTTCCTAAGCTCGCGCTTGCGAGCGTCGTAGTTTTGCAGATTGAAGATGCGGCGAAGCTGTCGCTCAAGGCTCGGCGGCATCGTTGTATTCGCATTGTTTCCTCTCGCGCGAACGAGGGACTTGAACGTCGCCTTGGCCGCGGCAAGCGCACGAATACGGTTGTTAACGGTCTTGTTCGTTCGTGGGTCGCGCCACACGCGGTCGACCATGTCCGGCAGCGCCAGCATCTCGGCGTGGCCCACGTTCGGTATCAGGCTCTTGAGATAGTACCACGGGTAGCAGGAGTTTTTATCCTCCCTCCACCCGGAGAAACCCTCGTGGCTGAAGGTGTCCTGGAGGGCGTGGAGCATGATGCCCAGGCGGTAGAGGTCTTGTGACTCCTCCGCGGCCCTCGTCAGCATCTGCGCTCGCGGACTGTTTCGCGTCGTCTTCCAGGGCCATTTCTCATCGTCCCCCGGTATGAAGTGGAAGGGAACGAGGACGGTGAACTGAATCTGCGGATCATCCCACCTGTCGATCTTCGGACACTGGGTTTGGACCTCATAGATGTCCTCTTTCGTCTGCCTGTCGGTGTACTCGTTGGCCCAGGCGATTGTGGTGGCGTCAGGCGCCGAGCACCCGGCCTTCCTTGCCAGCGCGTACGTGACGTAGAAATGAAAGTCCTTTTGCATAGCATTCTCTCCTTTCTGCTGAAACCAGCCAGGCCGACGCCTGAGGACTCCCAAGCGTATCTGCTGCGCTTGACCCCTGCGATCCGCGGCCTCGCGTTCCTATCTCGTTGTTTTGGCCTTCACAGAACTATGTGTGTATGGTTTCCGCATAAGATTGCGGACCCCTTCGAGTGCCCGCACAACACCGCTCTGCTCGAAGTACACAAGTGACCCTTTGGAAACGACCTGGGCTCTGCCTCCTAATGCGGCTCTTAGATGGTTTCCCTATAACATCCCAAGCCTCTCGCGCTTTGAAGGGAGTCCGTCAGACTTCCGCGCATACTCAGCACGCACATTCGCCCCCTCTATATTTGATAGCGTTTATGAAGGGGGAAATGTTGATGCAAAAGATGGCGAAAAAACAAAAATTTCTGCTTGACATCGCCTCGTGGTCCTGTAAGATGCATACAGAACAAATGGGCTGAAATGGTAGTACGAACGAGCCAGAAGACACAAGACAGAATGCGAGAGAGCCGGGGGCTGAATCGGGGGCAATCGGCGAGCGAATGCGGAGGCTTCTTTGCAGAACAAAGCCAATTTTCAGGAGGCTTAGATGAGCGTAACATCGTTGCTGACAAAGATTTATCAGGATATTCCGCGTCGGGGGGGGGCGGCTAAAACAAAGCCAATTCAAAGCCAATCTCGGATCAGAACACAGAAGACAGAAGGCGGGAGACGGAAGCAGGAAAACGACGCCGAATTGCTGAGAGATCGGCGCGCAATTCGAGGGGCATTTTTGCAAAACAAAGCCAATTTGAGTCTGCCCGAATGAACGTAAAGTTAGTTGCAAGAAAGGATTATCAAAACAGAGCGGCCCTGCGGCTCGGCCAAAACAAAGCCAATTCAAAGCCAATTTGCGAAAGGGGGCAAATGAAGCCCAACTTCAGTGCAGAAAAAAAGTTGTCAAAATGGTCCTCATAAGAAAACAGTAACTCTGACACCCGCCACTGCTGCAGGCCGCTCTACGCAGTGCTAAACGCCCACATAGACATTTCAGAGGACCATATTTAGGAGCCCAAAATGATAGAACGATGAGAATAGAGGCTTTTTTCGATCACTCTTCTTCTTCGCAAAGCCGTCGTGTTGGCCCGTCGATCAGTCACTTGCCAGCTGTCTCTGCAACCCGGGCAGCTCAATCCAACCTCCGACTTTGGTTGTGGCAAACACTACTTGGGTCTTGCCGACAGTAACCCGGATTTCGTCGGCTCGGACACTTGCGATGGCCTCGCCGACGGAGGCGGTCTTGCTTTCGGTAGCAGTCAAGACGTGCAGGAAATAGTCTGCGATGGCCGGCCGAGAGGGCGATATTTCGATGCGACACTCCGGGGCAGGGCCGGTGTCTCGATCGGGGAGATAGGTTTTGCCGCCGTAGCTGTAAAGGTCGGGGCCGCTTGCCAAGTTCACTTGCGGGTCTTTCGGCAGCAGGGTACGGACGAATAGGCGTCCTTTACCATTTGTGATGACCAGATCTCGACCGGCCCGGGTTGGCCTTTTCATTGCCTGTAGCAGCCAGGTCTTCTTGAAGCCGGGATTCTTTGAACACACCCGGTCGAAGATAATGAATGTGGAAGGTCGCAGAAACACAATCTGGCGGGTGAAGTAACGGAGCTTGGCGGCAGAATAGGCGCCGGTGCAGTCGCCGGCCACATAGACGTATGTCCCCTGATCCTCGAACGCCAGGATGTCCGCGATGTCATATAGGGCCTTGCCCTTGTGCCAGGCATCCGGATCTGTGACGGCCCCGTTGTGATGCGGCCAAGCGTGCGACTGACCGCCGTCGTTGCCCGTAACCGCACCGGCGCGGATCCCAGGCCAAGTCTCCGACGGGTCGTGAATCAGGACTGTATTATGTGCGATGGTACGCAGGTGGTGATTGACATCGTGCGCGGATCCAAATGAATCATAGTGGCCGCCGTCACCGGCCAATTCGGCGTGCTTATAGATCAGGAAGTGCCCTACATCCAAATGCTGATGTGCCGTGAACCGGTCGCCGCATTTGAAGAAGAAGTAGGTGGCGTCATCGGCCCAGGAGCTGCGGGCATAGACATAGCCCGGCCCCGTGCTGATATGCGAAAGCTTGAAACCCGCCAGGTCGGCCTTGCTTACGGTTGTGTCACGCCACAAAAAGTCCTTGTAGGCATACACGCCCACACTTGATCGCGGCGTAGTTTCGTTGAAGGTGTGAACAGCCTGGTGGCTCGGTTCGTGGCGAAAATGGTTCACAAGAATGCGTCTGGCCGACAAGGCCTTGTCACGGTCGCCGCCAAATGTCCGGCCGCCGCCGTCGCCCATGGGTATCGGCCTGCGGGAGCCGTAAGTACTGATGCCAGGATAGGTCTCGAACATGCCTGCCACCGCGCGGTTCTCAAAGAACTTCGGGGCCTTAGCGTAATAGTCGATGCCCTCACAGCGACGGGCAACCTCGCAAAAGAACAGCCATTCGTACAGCCAGTAGTTTATGTAGTAGCCCTCTGCCCAGCCGCCGCCCGCTCCGGCCAGTTCCAGAGCCGGTGCTGCACGTTTGCGCCATTCATCTTCGAGAGCCTTCAGGATGGCGGGCGAACGCTCATTCTCGTGATACGTTGCGTAGCAGGCTATTCCGATGCCCCAGCTCTTGTAGCCGTACCAGCCGTTGTGGAAGACGTGTGTCTCGGATCGCACGTTGGCATCGACTGTTTCGTTGAGATACCTGTGAAACTCGGTGCGCTGCTGCTGAGTCCAGCATTCATGGCACAAGTCGTAGACAATGGCGCATCGCGCAAGGTCGTGTGCGAAGGGCACATGTCCCTTTCGGATGGGGCCGTTGATATACTTCATCGCCATCCGGACGGCGTCCCTGCCCAACTGTTTGTCGCCCTCGATCGCACAGACCAGAGCCATCGAGATCATCTTCGAATGGTCGTCGGCATTCTGTTTGCGTGCTACGTTCGCGACCCGTCGATACGGCTCTGCCCGATCGCGTGCCAGCCGCTCTAGAACCTGCCGGGATCCGAGCAGCCGGGGGTGCTCCTTCGGGATATCGAACCTTGCAGTTTGAGCCGCTGCATGCGTCGGGGCACTCAGCCGGCACAGAAGGGACGCGGCCGTCAACGTAAGGTGAACAAGATTGATGAAACGTCTCGACCGGTTAGAAGATAGATGTCTCATGGCGCAACATTGTATCGAAAAGGATATACGTGGAGAAGAGCGAAATCCCAGATGTGACGGACTGCCAAGGATTCCGTGGGGGAAGGACAAGAGATTTAACCTCATTGAATAAGCATCGGGAACTTC
>CP070675.1:220748-242880 GCA_020352215.1 Phycisphaerales bacterium | reverse complement strand
GTGATGCGGGGCGGTCCGGGCCTCGGCAATATTGCACCGGCGCAGGGCGACTACTTCCAGGCTACACGCGGAGGCGGACACGGCGACTACCGCACTGTCGTACTGGGGCCATCGAGCGTTCAGGAGATGGCCGATTGCATGCCCCTGGCATTCGACCTCGCCGATCAGTATAGAATGCCGGTTGTTGTTCTCGCCGACGGAATCCTCGGTCAGATGATGGAGCCTGTTGTCCTGGATAGAAAGCCATGCCGCCAGCTTCCACCGAAAGACTGGGCTCTCACGGGAGCAAAGGGTCGAAAGCAAAAAATAGTCCGCTCCCTGTGGCTCGGTGAGGGGGTGCTCGAGGAACTCAACAACAAGCTCCAGGCCAAATACCAGCAGATACAGAGAGATGAAGTGCTGTGCGAGCAGTACATGGTCGAGGCAGCAGAAATTGTCGTAGTCGCCTACGGTGTGGCTGCAAGAATTGTGCGTGGAGCCGTGAACAAGGCTCGAGAGGACGGAATAAGCGTCGGATTGATACGCCCTGTTACGCTGTGGCCTTTCCCTGCAGAACAAATCCGCAGGACCGCTGACGAGTTTCCAATCTTCCTCACGGTGGAGATGAGCAGCGGCCAGATGCTCGAAGACGTGCGATTGGCGGTGGCTGGAAAGGCACCGGTGCTGTTCTACGGCCGCCCCGGTGGCAGCGTGCCCAATGTAGACGAAATCCTGGGCGTAATCAGACAATTGTGCATATCTGCGAAAAAGCAGAAAGTCGTTGGTTACGCTAAGAAATCGAGTTTCGAAATTCGAAACGCGAAACCCGGCGCAGTCGCATTAGACCAAAAGGCGAAATCCGAAATAGTCAAATAGTCCGGCAGCGGCGCTTTGTTTGAGCTTCTTATTTGGCTAAGGTCTCGAATATTGCCGCCCGGCGCCTGTACAAGATGACAAATATGGAAACAGTATTTCAGCGAACACCGACCCTCAAGAACTGCCAGACGCACTACTGCCCCGGCTGTGGCCACGGTGTCGCCCACCGGTTGGTCGCCGAGACAATCGACGAACTGGGCATACGCGACCGCACCATCGGCATAGCACCTGTGGGATGCGCCGTTCTGGCGTATGACTACCTGGATGTCGACATGGTGGAGGTTCCCCACGGCAGACCACCGGCGGTGGCAACGGGCATGAAACGGACCAATCCCGACAAGATAATATTCTCCTATCAGGGCGACGGCGACCTCGCGGCCATCGGTACAGCCGAGATTATCCACGCCGCCAACAGAGCCGAACGGATAACCGTGGTCTTTATCAACAACGCCGTCTTTGGGATGACCGGAGGGCAGATGGCCCCAACGACCCTCGTGGGCCAAGTCACTGCAACGACCCAACACGGAAGAAACACTACCGAGCAGGGCTATCCACTTCGCATGTGCGAGATAATGGCACTTCTGCCGGGCGCTATCTACGTCGAGCGATGCACCTTAACCAGTCCAGCGCAAATCCGTAATGCCAAGAAGGCCGTCAGGCACGCTTTTGAATTACAGGTAAACGAGGCCGAGGGTCTGGCTTTTGTCGAGTTGCTATCGGCCTGCCCAACATATTGGCGAATGTCTCCAGCCAAGGCACTGGAGTGGATAGAAAACGAGATGATAAAGGTCTTCCCAGTGGGTCGGCTGAGGGGCTGAAAGGCCGAAGGAACCCGAACAAATGCCGCATCGCGAGCACACGACGGCTGATACGATTTCGAGCACCGACCAGGACGAAGTCCTGATCGCGGGCTTCGGGGGCCAGGGAATCATGGTGGCAGGCAAACTCCTGGCGCAGACCGCCATGCAAGCCAGCAAGGAGGTGACGTATATGCCCTCCTACGGCGCAGAGGTCCGGGGCGGGACGGCCAACTGCATGGTGGTCATCGCGGAAGAACCCATTGCCTGCCCCGTGGTCGCAAAGCCGACCTCACTGATCGTAATGAACAAGGCCTCGCTGAACAAATTTGCTCCACGCCTCAAAAAAGGTGGTCTGCTCGTAATGAACAGCTCGCTAATCGACACCGAACCACAGGTCGACGAGACAGTTACCGTAGTAGCGGTGCCGGCTGATGAATTGGCTGTCCAGTTAGGCAACAGAAAGGCTGCGAACATGATAGCCCTTGGCGTATATCTGCAGAGACGAGGCCGTCTGACTCCGGATCAAGCGGCTTCGGCTTTGCCCGACGTACTGGCAGAAAGACATCACAAGACACTACCGGTGAACATCAAAGCCCTACATCGGGGGGCTCAATTTGCGTCGTGCGATGAGTAAAACCATCAGATCACAAATGCTGGCGTTTAGCGGCGCCGTAACGATAATCTGCGCCGGCTCGTCCGGAGCTGGGCTCGCTAATCCGTCCCCACCTTCCGTTAAGCACCAAGAAATGTCAATATCGTTAGCTGGTCAGTGGCAATTCCAACTGGACCAGCGCAACTTGGCAGAGCAAGAGAAATGGTTCCAGAAGGATCTGCCGCATGTGATAGAGCTGCCGGGTTCAACCGCTGAAAATGGATATGGAGACGATCCCGCTGTCGACACGAAGTGGACGGGCCAGATAGTCGATAAGTCATGGTTCACTGAGCCCAAATACGCTCCATATAGAAGAGCCGGTTCGATAAAGCTGCCCTTCTGGCTTACCCCCGCTAAGAACTACGTGGGCCCGGCCTGGTACCGGAAAGACTTCGTCATCCCAAAAGCCTGGGCTGACAAGAGAATTGTGCTGCTCTTGGAGCGTTGCCATTGGGAAACGCGGGTATGGGTCGATGCCGCGTATTTGGGCAAGAAGAACAGCCTGAGTACGCCCCACGAGTACGATCTTGGCACGCTACGCCCAGGCAAGCACAGCCTTTCTATCTGCGTCGACAATACTGTCAAGATCGGTGTCGGCGTCAATGCCCACAGCGTCTCGGATCACACTCAGACAAACTGGAACGGTATCATCGGCAAGATAGAATTACTGGCAACCGATGCCGTGTGGATTGACGACGTGCAGATATATCCCGACGTGCGGGCGAAATCAGCCAAAGTACGCCTTACCGTACGCAACGCCACGAACACGCAAGCCAAGGGAATGCTCGTTCTCGATGCTGCAAGCCTCGCTGCCGCACGCCCCCACAAAGTAGCCGAAAAACGCGTGGAATTCTCTGTGGAAGGCCCGGATAGGACTGTCGAACTCGATTACAGGATGGGTCAAGATGTGCGGCTGTGGGACGAGTTCACGCCCAATCTCTACCGTCTGACAGCCTCAATTTCGGGGAAGGGGTTCTCTGCAAGCAAGACAACGACCTTCGGCATGAGGCAATTCGGCGCCGACGGAACGCAGTTCACCATCAACAGCCGGAGGGCATTCTTGCGCGGCACCCTTGAGTGTTGCATTTTCCCGCTGACGGGCTATCCGCCAACAGATGTCGAATCTTGGCTCAGAATACTGAGAATCGCCAAGGCCCACGGTCTGAATCACCTTCGTTTCCACTCCTGGTGCCCGCCCGAGGCAGCCTTTGCCGCAGCTGACCGCGAGGGTTTCTACTTCCACGTTGAATGCGCCGCTTGGACGAACGCCGGACCGACAATCGGCGACGGACGCCCTATCGATGAATTCATATACGCCGAGAGCGATCGAATTCTGAGGGCATACGGGAATCATCCATCATTCTGCATGCTGGCCTATGGGAATGAGCCGGCTGGAAGGAATCAGAAGCAGTACCTCGCCAAGCTCGTAGACTATTGGAAGAGCAAAGACCCCCGACGCGTCTACACCAGTGGCGCAGGCTGGCCGATCATACCTGAAAACGACTACCACTCGATCCCGGCCCCACGCGGTCACCAGTGGGGCGCTGGTTTAGGCAGCCGCTTCAACGCAAGCGAACTCTCGACGGATGTCGACTACAGTGATTTCGTCGCCCAATATGCGGTCCCCATAGTCTCACACGAGATAGGTCAGTGGTGTGTCTACCCAAACTTGGACGAAATCGCCAAATACACCGGTGTCCTGAAGCCGGCCAACTTCGAGATTTTCCGGGATTCGCTCGCCCAGCACCACATGCTCGACCAGGCACGCGATTTCCTGATGGCCAGCGGGAAATTGCAGGCCCTGCTTTACAAGGAGGAAATTGAAGCAGCACTCCGGACGCCTGGGTTCGGTGGGTTCCAGTTGCTCGACCTTCACGATTTTCCCGGCCAAGGAACCGCTCTTGTAGGTGTGCTCGACCCGTTTTGGGGCCAGAAGGGCTATATTGCACCGCACGAGCACCACCGATTCTGCTGCGAGACCGTGCCACTGCTGCGAATGAAGAAATGCATCTGGACGAAGTCCGAGACCTTCACAGCGGGCGCGGAAATTGCGCATTTCGGCCCGGCCCCAATTCAGCAGGCAGTTCCGGTGTGGTCGGTCAAGTACGCCGATGGAAGGAACGTCGCCATGGGCAAGTTCTCCGACCGGAACATCCCCATCGGAAATGGTTTGCAGCTGGGCAGAATAAAGTTGCCGTTGGAACAGATCGACGCACCTGCAAAACTCGTCGTTGACCTGGCCATCGAGGGCACAGAATATACAAATGCTTGGGATATCTGGGTTTATCCAGCGCACCAAGACGCGACGGCCCCACAGGGAATTATCGTTGCCGAATCCCTTGACGAGCCGACGCTTGCCGCCCTCAAGGCCGGCAAGAAGGTGCTGCTCTTGATCCGTCCGGAATCGATCCATGGCGACATACCCGCTGGCTTTACGACCATTTTCTGGAACACGCAATGGACCGGCGGGCAGCCACCCCACACTCTCGGAATCTTCTGCGACCCGGACCACCCGGCCCTGGCGAGATTCCCCACGGAATCACACAGCAACTGGCAATGGTGGGACTTGGTGAGCAAATCCAGAAGCATGATCCTCGACCATTTCAGGCCGGAATTCAGGCCGATTGTACAGGTCATAGACGACTGGAATACGAATCGGAGACTCGGTCTCATCTTTGAAGCCAAGGTCAACACCGGCAGTCTGCTCGTTTGCAGTATCGACCTTCTCGGCAACCTCAACAACCGGCCGGTCGCCCGGCAAATGCTCCACAGCCTGTTCAGGTACATGAGTAGTCCGGCGTTTTCTCCCAGACAGGAAGTGGACAGAGAACTGCTCCAGACCTTGCTGCGAAAGCCGTCGGCGCTCGAATCGCTGGGGGCAGAAGTGATAAATGTGGACAGCCAGGAGACCGATTCAACAGGCCGAATGGCCATCGACGGCAACCCGCAGACCTTCTGGCACACCGCCTGGCGAAGTCAGATGCCCAACTATCCCCATGAAATTCAGATCGAATTCGATAGGCAAGTGACCATCAAGGGCTTTCGCTACCTACCTCGACAGGACATGAGAAACGGCTGGATCGCGGACTATGAATTCTATGTAAGCCGCGACGGACAAAACTGGGGCAAACCCGTGGCAAAAGGCACGTTCGACAACAACCCGAACCTGAAGACAGTCGCTCTCGACAGCAGAGGCCCCGTCCCTGCTGAGAGAAGGACCGGCCGGCTTATCCGCTTCGTCGCGATTTCTCCCATCGACCCCCGACACAGTTTCGCCGCCATCGCCGAACTGGATATTATTCTTGACTAAGACACAAAACCGTGCTACCTGTCTATCCTGGAACGTAGATAGGAAAAACGAGACCAGTAAGACAAATAGAGAAAAATGGCTAAACGAACCACTACTAAGAAACCAAGGTCAGTTTGCAGTTTTTGCGGCCGGTCAGGTACGCAGGCCGACACGCTGATAGAAGGGCCAAACAGCGTATTCATCTGTCCAGAGTGTGTCGAGCTTTGCCACAACATCATCCGGCAGAACCGCAGGGGAGGCGGTCCCAAAACCGTCACTCTGAAAGAAATGCCCAAACCCAGAGAAATAAAGGAGCACCTGGACCAGTACGTAATTGGGCAGGAACACGCTAAGAAGTACCTTTCGGTTGCAGTTCACAACCACTACAAGCGACTGCTGCACAGCGATACCGGGGACAGCGACGTCGAAATAGACAAATCAAACGTGCTCTTGATCGGGCCAACCGGCTGTGGCAAGACCCTCCTCGCCCGTACGCTTGCCAGCAAACTGGACGTGCCGTTCGCGATATGTGATGCAACCACTGTTACTGAGGCCGGTTATGTCGGCGAAGACGTAGAGAACTTCCTGCTGCGGCTGCTCCAGGCTGCTGACTACGACGTAGAGACCGCCCAGGGGGGGATCGTGTACATAGATGAAATTGACAAGGTGGGCAAAACCTATCAGAACGTCTCAATCACCCGCGACGTCTCCGGAGAAGGTGTTCAGCAAGCTCTCTTGAAGATGCTCGAAGGAACAACCGCCAATATCCCGCCGCAGGGTGGAAGAAAGCACCCCGAGCAATCGTACATCCAAATTGACACATCACAGATACTCTTCATATGCGGCGGAACCTTCGTCGGTCTTGAGAACATCATCAAGAAACGCCTGGGCAAGAAAATGATCGGTTTTGACTCGGAACTTGGCGGCCGAACCGACGAAAGGAGCGAGTACAGCGACATCGTGCAGCAAGTTATACCCGAAGACATCATCGAGTACGGCATGATTCCCGAAATGGTCGGCAGGCTGCCCGTCATCACCACGCTTTCGACGCTCGACGAAGATGCACTTATTGACATATTAACCAAGCCGAAGAATGCCCTCATCAAGCAGTACCGAAGATTCTTCGAAATGGAAAACGCCGAGCTCGAATTTGGGGACGATGCCCTGCATGCACTGGCCCAAAAAGCCCTCAAGCGCGACACCGGCGCCAGGGCCCTGCGAGCGATCACAGAGGAGCTGATGGTGGACTTGATGTACAAGCTGCCGGAAGAGCCGAAGCCGGCGAAATACGTCATTACCCGCGATATCGTCGAGGGCAAAGCCGATCTTTCTTCAGCAAAACAGAAGGCCAGAAAAGAACCGGCCTGAAGATGTGCATGAACGCTGGAGACAACATCGGCCGCTCAGCTGTCGATGGCCCTTGAGCAAAAGACGGGCCCACATCATATGTTCCGGCCCGCTTGCGTCCTGCCCCCCATGGATGCAGCCAAGAATCGGGGTTCTATACTATGGCTCGACTCTGACGCGGGAATAGGTGGGAACCAGCAAATTGTACACGAGTATTGCAGCACCGTTGTGCAGGCGAATACACCCGCGTGATCCCGCCGTACCGATCTGATCGGGGTCTTTTGTGCCGTGGATGGCGAAGCCAGTCCTGCCCTTTGCAGCCCCCTCAAGACCCGTCAGTGCTATCCATCTTGATCCGAGAGGATAATCCGGATCGGTGGCTTTGTAGGTTCTCAGGGTATCGGGGTCTGTCCAGGTGGGCGCTATCAGTTTGCCGCCGAGCTTGACGGCCCACAGGCCTGTAGGCGTCTCCATACCAGGCTTGCCCAGCCCCACAGAGAAACTCCGCACGTACATATTCTGCAGATACAGATCCATCGTAAAAGTGGAACGATGAACCGTGGTATGGAACGGACCTTGTATGATCTTAATCGTTTGCCCGGCTTGTAAGGCCTCAGGACGGCGAATCTTATTGATCTCCATCAGTATCTCAAACGGCACCCTGGCCCGCTCGGCGATTATTCTGAGCTGGTCGCCCCGCCTGACCCTGTAGGTGCTGCAGAGCGTATCGTTTGCATAGACATTTCTGCTGAACAGCCACCTGTCAGCAAGCTCAGACAGTCTTTTCTGCGCGAACAGTCGTTGCTTCTGGCCCATGGGTAGCTGCAGCACAGCATTTAACCTGTCCCGCGCCTCAATGACGCCGCCCGGCCCGGCATTGACCGATGCGATTGCCTCTGCGATTAGCTCAGCCGCCTGCGGGTTCGAATCATCGGCCGGTTTGGGTTCGACCGCCCTTGGTTTGACCACGGGCTCAGTCTCCACAGCCAGCTTCGGCGCGAGCCTCGCAACCACCTTCTCCGGCTGCGGTTCGGGCGCCCTCTCTACAACCTCCGCCTTTTCTACTTCCTCCAAATCCTCCAGTTTTACATCAGGTACCACCTCCTGAACCGGCGCCTCGCCCTCTCCTGAAGGATGCCACGCGTAGCGAACGGCAATAATCGCCACAACAATGAGCAAACTCGAAATCATATACATTCGGTTTCGAGTCAGGCCTTGCCTTCTGCGTGCATAACGAGCCATCCTATTCTCCTTTCCGGTCCTTGAGATACAGTATTTCCTCGTCCGTGACCAACATATCTACCGGCTCATCGCTTTCCGACATCGGCACCGAATCAATCACCTGTTCCGAAAAAGCGAAGCCGCAGCGAATAGCTTTAAGTTCTCTATTCGCAAAGAACCGGTCGTAGAAGGAGCCGCCCCGGCCAAGGCGACTGCCCTCCCTGTCGAACGCCAACGCAGGTGTGACCACCAGGTCGATTTCCGCAAATGGTATCGGTACACCTGCCGTCGGGCTTCGCAGACCTGAGGCTGCGGTAGACAGACCCGTCTCCAATGAATTTATCTGCACCGGTATCATGTGCCGTTGCTGCCAGGATATTTTAGGCACCGCCACTGTCTTGCCGAGCTGCCAAGCGCAGAGGATTGCCTCGGAGGTGTCGACCTCATGGGGAAGAGACAAGAACATCATGAGCATCGATGCGTTTTGAAACTCTGGTATCGAAGTCAGATTGTGGCAAGCTTTGCGGCTCTTTTCGCTTCTCTGCTTCGGCGGCATAGCAAGCACACAATTCTGCAGCTTCCGGCGCAACTGAGCCTTATCCATTCAGTGGTCCTTTTTTCCAGTACCGTCGGTGACAGGTTTGCTATCTTGTATCAGTGTTTGCAGCTTTTGTAAATAGAGCCTAATGTTTTTTTCGTACCCGAGTGCCTTTGGCCTGTAATAATTCTTCGCCGGCCCCGGAAGATACTCTTGTGCTACGAAACCATCCTCGAAGTTGTGCGGATACTTGTAGTCAGTTCCGAAGCCCACCTTCTTTGCGGCCGCGTAGTGGCTGTCCTTCAAATGCTTCGGCACAGCCTTGATCGGCTCCGCCTTCACGTCGCCCATCGCCTTCCATATCGCCGAGGCCGAGGCATTCGACTTCGGTGCACAGGCAACATAGATCGCTGCTTGTGCGAGCGCCAACTGCGCTTCCGGCAGACCCACAAACTCAGATATCTGAACCGCCGCTGCGGCCAGCACCGTCGCCATCGGATCGGCGTTTCCGACATCCTCCGCCGCGCATACTGCAATCCGCCTGGCGATAAAACGCGTATCCTCGCCCCCTGCTATCATCCGCGCGAGCCAGTACACTGTGGCATCCGGGTCAGAACCACGCATGCTTTTCTGCAACGCACTTGCAAGATCGTAGTGCGTATCGCCCGTGCCGTCGTAATCAATCGCCTTTTGTTGTATCGACTCTTTGGCGACTTCGAGATTAAAATCTGTTTTCGCACCCCGCCCGCGAGCAGCCTGTGACAGCACACCCACCTCCAGAGCCGTCAGCGCCCTTCGAGCATCGCCGTCACAAATGCCAGCCAAATACCGCAATGCGTTCTCCTGTACTTGCACATCAAATTTGCCCAGCCCACGTTCGTCATCTTCCACAGCAACTCTGAGCAACTGTAGAATATCCTCCTGGCTAAGCGGCTCAAAGTGAAACACGGTGCTCCTGGAAATCAATGGGGAATTGACCGAGAAATACGGATTCTCAGTCGTGGCGCCAATCAGAATCAACACGCCCGATTCGACGTCGTTCAACAAAACATCCTGCTGTGCCCGGTTGAAACGGTGTATCTCGTCAATGAACAGCACGGTTCTGCCGCCGGTGGCCGCAAGTCTATCCTTCGCCGCAGTGATAATCTGACGAATATCTCTCACGCTGGCCGCCGGCGCACTGAGATAGTGAAACCGGGCCTTCGTATAATTGGCGATAACATTCGCCAGGGATGTTTTGCCGACGCCGGGTGGCCCGTAGAAGATCAAACTGCTGAGCTTGTCCGCCTCAAGCATCCGGGTCAAGAGTTTATCGGGCCCAAGGAAGTGTTCCTGCCCCACAAACTCACCGAGCCTTCTCGGCCTCATTCTGACCGCCAGAGGCGCCGCAGACTCGATGTTGGCCTGCTCGGATCTCTCAAACAAGTTTTTATCGGTCCCGCCCTCGTACATTGTGTGTATTATACGCCGGACCCGCACTGGTGTCGAAGTCTATTTCTCACTGCCCAAGCCGAGAATGCTCGTTTCATCGATCCGGACCGAGGTGAGCCGGGCAACTGACACCGTTGCAGGTAAAGAGATCACCTCATGTCAGGGCATCATACGGGTCACATATGTCGTTCGAAGACCGGACAAGTCCTTCATGGCACACTGACCTGAGTGTCCGGCCGTGTGAGCCCGGTGCGGGCAACTCTCCTGAGAACGCATTGCCGGTTTTCCGATCGTGGTGAACACTGCCACGGCGAGCTAAAACCTTCGACGGTCCGCATCGCTGGTCGTATCTATTGGCCTTCCCAGGATCTTATCGACCGAGATCGTGGCGAGCGTTGGTACGGCAGCTTGGTCCTGGGAGCGGGCAATTGCGGACCGCATGGCTCCCCAACGACGGAGCGATATTGAGGCCGAAAAAGTACACTACAGCGACCGACCCTCACCGACACTTGTGCAAAGGACGCTGAGAAAGCACAACATCGCTGTCGTCGTTGCTGTGACGCATTAGAAAGCCCGCTGTAAACACCAAGCTGCTGGTAGACAAGTACGTGGCGGACTGGGCATACGAATCTCGGCGTGCCTGCTGACCCAAGAGATTTGCTGCTACGAACGGCTACCCGAGGGCTGCGGCCACCGGAGAGAAGGATGAACCTGCTTTCGACCACCGCTCGGTGGACTCACAACAAACCAGAGATGCAGAACCCGACCACAGAGCGTTGGTGTGAAGGTGACCGACCCCGTTTGGCCGAGCGCAATTGTGACGATACTGGCGAGATCCCAATGACCACTTCGTTCCCTATGACCCACGCCAACAGTTATGCGTCTGGGCGCACCGCAGTGCCGGAACAAACGAGTATAGTTGGCCAAGTGCCCGCCCAGTTGCCAGCAATAACCGGCGGAGATCGAGCCGGCACTTCCGTGTCAACGGCCCAAAGTCGCGCCTTCCCTATACATCTCGGTGGGCTCTCAATGCCGATGACGGCAAAAAATCACTGCTCGTCGACGGTATCGTCCGAGACAGCCAAACACTTTGCAGTCACCATAACTCACGCCAGCTTGTTCGCAACAACCGATGCTCCTGGGCAGTCAAGAAAACGCTGTCTGGACCAATCCACCGAAGAGCGATGACGGCAATGGAAACAACAACAAACACCCTTGGAATGCCCAAAAACCCACATTTTCACGGCTTTTTCCAACATGGTCCGGTAAAAAAAAATCAAAAAAAAGCCCTTTTTTCATTTGATTTCTGCATCTGTGCCGATAGACTCCTACAGGTACCGAATGGAATGCCGTTATAATGCCGGGAGGCTAGAAAAAAATGCGAGTAAGGGACAGGCCATAATGTTTGTTGCAGTGTTTCAGGGTTTAGAACGAATGTAAGTTCGGATCCTCATGAACTAAGACACAGTGTGGTTTGTGGAACCGAGTAACTAAGGAAAAGGAAAGGGAAGTATTATGAATGGCAGTCTGAAATGGATGTTGGCTATAAGTTTGGTGCTGACGACCACGGCCATGGCCCAGCCGTTGGAGCAAAGCGATATTATCGTCGCGGGATCCAGTAGTGCTGGCGTTTGGGGCGCCGATGGGATGACTACCCTGTGGACGCTGAACCTCCGCGGCGGATATATGGTCACGCCGGAGATCGAAGTGGGCGGCATGTTTATGGCGAGTTGGGGAGGTGTAGACACATACACCATAGCCGCATACGGGGCGTACAACTTCGTCACGATAGGGCCGGAGAACCTCGTGCCGTACGCCGGTCTGTTCATTGGCTATATCGATCCGGGCTTCGACGACGGTTGGGTATGGGGGCCGATGGTGGGTGTCAAATGGTTCCCGTTCGGGGCGGACAACATCTTCATCTGGGGTGAGTACCAGTACCAGGATATCCAGGACATTGCCGGCGCATCTGACGCCCATCAGGGCCTTGTCGGCTTGGGCGTCTTGCTGCCGTAACCAGCGCCGAGTTCACGCGAGCATCAGGGCCAACGGAAAGCTCGTGTGACAGAGCATAGACATAGGCAGGGCCCCGAATCAGAGATTCGGGGCCCCGTTTTTTTGCGCGGGTCATTCCCACTGCGCCGCTCGCTGGACAACAACAAGGCACACCGAAAGAGCCGGAGCTCATCTGACCCCGAACTAAGTGTACGCAAACCATGCCACAACAGTTGCGCGTGGCGGTATTGGCCCCTGCCGGTGCAACACGACGTCAACAGCTCAACAGAACGTACCGAGCTTTAGACACAAAAGACTTGCCCCTCTACAGCAAGAACTTGGAATCTGGTATCGATGTAAGACGCGGCTGCCGAGGTGGTGTGGCCGTCGCTTTGTCTGGGCCTGTGCACGCCTCGCAAGATATACAACTACTGCGCGGACAAACGCCGGTCTATCCCTTCCTGCTGTCTCATCCACATATGGGGGGCAAGAAAGGTGGAAATGAAACCTTTTTTCTTGATTTGCTCTCGTGGCTCATGTAGGCTTCCTGATGAGAATAGGCGTTGAATGGGGGTCACATATACGCGTTTGCGGAACAGCCGGCTTCTGTTGGCAAGAAAGGCCCTGGACGAAGAGACATTGGTAAGCAAACCGAACACAGCTTTTTGCGGAGAAAAGGAGAAGTCAATGAAAAAGAGAATACTGCTTTTGGTCGTAGCGCCAACAGCGATCAGCTTGTGTGCTGCACCCGCGCTTGCGCTGCCACCAATAGGTCCCCCTCGGGCCCTCCTGAAAGCAGGCCAGTGGGCCGCCGACACCGAGTACTCCTACGATGAAATGGATCTACGGTCGTGCGGCACATGTGATTGGGCGTACTCATGGACGCTCTCTGAACCGGGAGTTCCCGACCGATCGGGCAGTGACAGCTGGACGGATTTCAGAAGGTTCAATATCGACAATCTCAGATCGCACATGATACTTGGCAGCTTAGCCTACGGCCTTTGCGACAACTGGGATGTACATGCTCGGTTGGGCGTGGCCGACGCCAAGGCAACAGTTGCGGGTGGGAATTTCAACGGTGGATTCGGCGTGGCCTATGGTTTTGGAATGAGGGGAACTCTATGCGAAACCGGCAACGTCACCTGGGGCACGGCGGTTCAAGCAACTTGGGCAACTCCCGGCAGCGACACGGTCACTATTAGTGAAACCTTGACTGTTGACGTGGACGGTGTGGACCAACAGGTTACGGCACCCTTGTCCGGCAATATGCAGCTCAAGTGGCGCGAAGTTCAGGTTGTGATCGGGCCAACGTGGAATATGGAGGCTCTTTGGGCTTACGGTGGTCTGCTTCTTCACTTTGTGAACGGCGAGCTTGACTGGAGCGGCGCCTACAGTGCCACGGACGAAGTTGACGGCACTACGACGACTTTTTCAGCATCCACAAGATGTGCACACGATGTAAGAGAGAGGTCGGATGTAGGCGGCTATGCCGGCTTGATGTGGCAAGTGATGGCTAACACCAACGTTTACGTGGAGGGTCAGTTTACCGGCACGGACTGGGGTGTGAGTTTCGGCGGATACTGGGCTACGCCCTAACCGAATGCGACGGCAGTATCTTCGGGCTTCAGAAAAAAGGCTGAACCTTCTAAGGGCTGTGAGTCGATGATTCGCAGCCCTTGTGCTGCAAATGGAAACTCGCCTCGCTCTTCTCTATCAGGCAAGGCCAAAGAGGAACCGCCAAGAGTCTTTCTCAATTTGCGCACCGGCGCCGTGACCGATCACACAGAAGCCAAGACCCTTACGCCCATCAGCGCGTACGCACGGTGCGAGACTATCGAACTCGGCAACGGCAGGCCACGACGGATCGCCGAAGGCCCAGACTAATCCAACGAAGCTGGCCTTGGTTGTGGCCTGAACCTCATTCAGATAGCCTGCTACCAAATGTTGATGGGACACCCTCAACGAGGACCTGTGGCGTAGCGTGAGCCTGTTTCTACAGTGGGGCCTTGGTCTCTACGGCATAATCCCAATAGATAGTCTTCCCTGGGTAAGGCCGTAGACAGAGGTATGCGTGTCTGCGTCCGCGTGCCAATTCACGCATTTTCTGGGCTGTGGGACTCGGACTCGCAGCCCAGTTCTTTGCTATCGCCGCACAGTTGGGCCTATTGGGCAAATTCGCTACAAGCAGTCGTATCCTACGGCTGCGGCCAATGAGCCTGAGGGAAGGTCTGACATCGCTAAGATATTGCCTGGCTCTGCACTCAGCGTCGGCCGAGTCCGCACAGGTGAATTGACCACCGCGGCGGCGCCCTCTCAATCCAAAGCAGAAACTGCAGATTCCCACGGCCCCAATGCCGGCTTTCGGGCGGAAAATGGGGTTGTTCCGCCGGCACACTGCAAATCACCATCTCATGAACACTTTTCGCTTGATTTGTACTTGCCCGTAGTGTAAACCCTCATCTGGCAGGGTTCAGGTTTGCGACAAGTGCGGTTCGCAAAACAAACGAAACCTGCTTTTGAAACGGATCACGGAGCAGAAGGTTTGGGGGGCTGCAAATAGGTTTAAGGTTAGGAGGAGTGATTCATGAAAAATGCAACCTTGACTGTGGCTGTGGTGTTCCTGTGGCTGGCCATGAGCGGCCCTGTTGCCCTCGCACTGGCCCCGATGGGCCCTCCGAAAGGTTTGCTCGAAAAAGGCCGATGGGCAATTGATGCCGAGTACTCCTACGGCCAAATGGATCTCAAGGCCTGTGGTGACTGCGCCTACTCAGTCTACCTGGCCGTCGTCCCCGACGAGGGCGAACCAACTGAGGAAACGGTGCCCGGAGTAGTAACCCAAGGGATTGAAATTGACAACCTCAAATCGAACATGTTTCTCGCCAGTCTGGCCTACGGGCTCTGCGATAACTGGGACGTCTACGCCCGCGTGGGCGCAGCCGATGCCAAAGGCAAGGTCTACAACGGTCGCTTCAGCGGTGGCTTTGGATTTGTCGGCGGCCTGGGAACAAGGGCCACCTTTTGCGAGAGCGGTAAACTGACTTGGGGCGGATTACTTCAGGTGACATGGACGAACCCCGGTCGCGATAACGTGACTCTCACTGAGCCCGTGAGTGTCGGCGAGGACGACTATCTGATTCCCATCACCGGTCCTATGAGAATCCACTGGCACGAAGTACAGGCCGCCGTCGGGCCGACCCTTCGGATGGGGGATTTCTCTGTATACGGGGGCGCTTTCGTCCACTACGTCAATGGAACCATAGACTGGAATGGCACTGGTACTATTACCGAAGAAGGCCCCTCATATACGAAGGTCGTGAGCCCGACCTTGGCATGTGAGTTTGACGTCGGAGAAAGGTCGGAATTTGGTGGCTATGCCGGTGCAATGTGGAACGTCATAGACAACGCCAGCATTTATGTCGAAGGTCAATTTACCGGGATGGACTACGGCATCATGGCGGGAGGGTATCTGGCCGTGCCCTGATCAACGCACGGGCCTCACGTACTCGTTGTTGGCCTGGCGAGGTGATCATCGCGAGGTATCTGCGAGACTTCACCGCGCAGAATTGTGTGGCACAAGCAGGGAATGGGGCGTGACCTTCGGCACCTTAGCTCCACCGACCGCCGCAGGGTCTCCGTGAAAGTCCCCGGCTAGATCGAATGTCATCACAGCTTCCTGCCGGCCATATATCTCGCTGTCTCAATCAAGGCATCTTTCGCATCACTACTTGGCAGTGTACTCAATGCCTGGGTCGCCTTGTTGACAAACTCCTGAGCCTGCCGGCTTGCATATTCCAGACTCCCATGGAATCTGAGCATCTCCAACAAAGCGTGCTTCCGTTCCGCCCCGTCACACAACAGGCGCCGAACCTTCTGTGTTTCCTTTTCGCCTGCTTGCCTCAGTAGATGTATCGTCGCCAAAGTAAGCTTGCTCTTGTCGGCGTCACTGCCGGCCGTCTTGCCCGTCTGGGTCTCATCACCAGTTATGTCCAGCAGATCATCTGTGATTTGGAAGGCAATGCCAGCATTCAGGCCAAAACTGGCCAACGACTCGGTCTGCACCTCGGCCGCGCCTGCTAAGACGGCGCCGAGGTGACAGCACCCGCTAAAAAAGGCGGCACTCTTCTCGGTGATGATGTCGATGTGCTCTGACTCGCTCAACTGCCAATTCTCTCTTTGAACCACCTGCCGAAGTTCCCCCTCGCAAACCCGGCCAGCGATCGCGGCAACGACCTTCGCTATCCGTGGCTCCATATCGGCACACATCATAAAAACCCGTCCCAACACAAAATCGCCCAGCAATACCGCAGGCTCGTTGCCCCAGAGACGGTTTACCGTCGGTAGTCCCCGCCGCTGTTTGCCCTCGTCGATGACATCATCGTGCAGCAACGTCGCATTGTGCATCAACTCCACAGTCGCCGCGACACGAAGATGCTCTTCCGTGACTGTGCCACAACACATCCCGGCGACCAAAACAAGCCCGGGCCGAATCATCTTGCCGCACCGGGCCCGCACATGACTCAGCAACGGTTCCAATTCCTGAGCCTTGGCAGAAGCCGCCAACTGCTGTTTGATGAGCCCCCTGACCTCGCCCAGCTCGCGTTTGATCAGCCTGAAAGGTGGAATTCCAGTAGGTGCAGTATCACCCAATACATCCGTATATGCCGGTAGCTGCATGACGTTTTGCGTTTAGCGTTCAGCACACTTGCTTAGACTATTCGCAACTACTCCTTTCCGTGGGCGTATTTGAAGAACTTCTCTCTTAGCAGTTTTGTGACGGCCCCGGGCTTGCCGTCGCCGATGACCCTTCCATCAATCTCAACAATGCCGATGACCTCAGCAGCCGTGCCGGTAAGAAAGAACTCGTCACAAACGTAGAGATCGAACCTTGTCAGGTTCGTTTCAATTACCTCAATACCTTCCTGTCTGGCCAGTCTGATCACAATGCCTCTGGTAATTCCTCCGAGAGATCCAGCCTCGACCGGCGGCACGTAGATGGCGCCATCCTTCACTGTGAACACGTTGTCACCACTTGCCTCAGCAACGTATCCTTCACGATTGTACATAATCGCTTCCGGCACATCGTTGTCAATCGCCTCGATCTTAGCCAGTATGTTGTTCAGATAATTCAAGCTCTTGATCTGAGGCGGAAGTGCCAAAGGATGGTTGCGAACGGTAGTCGCACTGATCACCTTCATACCCTTTTCGTAGAGCTCTTCGGGATAGAGCTGGATATTGTCCGCTATTATGAACAGTTGGCCGTTCTCGCAGACAAAAGGATTCAAGCCCAAAGTCCCTATGCCGCGCGTAACTACCAGCCGAACGTAACCATCAACGAGAGCGTTGGCTTGAACCGTCTGCTCGAGCGCATCGGCCAGCCTGGTCTCGTCCATCGGTATCTCAAGACGAATCGCTTTACCAGACTCATAAAGCCGTCTAAGATGAGCCTCCAGCTCAAACACATTGCCGTTGTAGACACGAATTCCCTCGAAAACCCCATCTCCATACAGCAAACCATGATCGAAAACAGATATCTTGGCATCCGCCTCATCAACAAGTTTGTCGCCAAGCCAAATCTTCAGCCCCATATAAGAATCTCCAACACCAGAAAATAAAAGACTGCAGCCAAATACCTTCGAAGCTTACGCCCGATGCTTCTGACCGGAACCGCAGGCCCCTGGACTACGTGATCTTGCCGTCGGCCAGTGTTATCGTCCTTCTGGCCCGCTGCGCTATCCGCTCGTCGTGCGTCACCATCACAACCGTCTGGCCAGCCTTGTTTAGTTCCTCAAGACTATCTAAGATACCATTTCCTGTCGCCGAGTCAAGGTTTCCTGTTGGTTCGTCAGCCAAAAGCAACCTCGGGGCATTCATCAGGGCCCTGCCGATTGCCACCCTCTGTCTTTCCCCGCCGGATAACTGATACGGTTTGTGATTTGCCCGGTCGGACAGGCCGAGCTGAACGAGTAACTCCCGAGCCCGCCGCCTCGCCTGCCTTCGGTATCCAAGCCACCCGATTACACTCTTCGAAACCATCGTCGGCAAAAAAACATTCTCCAATACACTTAATTCGTCCAGCAAATGATAGAACTGAAAAACAAATCCTACTGCCTTGTTGCGGAATCTGTTGAGTTCTCCGGCGCTGAACCGGCTCAAATCACGACCTTCGAAGCTGACGGCACCCCTGCCGGGCTTGTCCAACCCGCCCAATATGTGCAGCAACGTACTCTTGCCGCTTCCTGAGCTTCCGACTATCGCCACAAACTCCCCTTCCTCGACGGCCAGATTGACCCCCTTGAGAACCTTGACCTCTGTTGCTCCCATCCGATAAGATTTGTGAATCCCTCGGGTCTGTAATATGTAATCGTGCTTCTTCATGATCGGCGCAAATAGCCCACGAACAACGCTGCGGCCCTCAAGGCGACCCTATTGTGCCAAACTCGGGACAATATTCAACAATAACGCACCAATAATCCGTAATCAATCAACTACAACTGGCCCACCTGCAGAGTCTCGGCCGGCCTCAAACTCGCCGCCTGCAGACTTGGCACCAGCGCGCCGAGCAAGCAGGCCCCAATTGCTGACAACACAATCACTGCCAGAACCTTGAATTCAACCTCGTTTGGAATATCACCTATGAAAAAAATGACCCTGTCCCACAACTGAAACCCGAAGCGCTCAAAGAGGAACGTTTCTATCCGGTTTATCTTCAGTAAGAACAACCACCCGGCCACCGTACCAATGGACGAGCCTAACACCCCAATCAGAAACGCAAAGCCTGAGAACAATTGGACTATGTTTGCGTTCGAGACTCCCACGCTCTTCAGTATACCGATGTCTTTACGCTTGTGGCTGACAATCATGTAGAAAACGACAAACACAATGAAGACGGTGGTAATTCCCACAAAGCCGAACATTACCGTCAGCATCGCCTGCTCTTTCTCCATTGCCGCGATAAACATGCGCCGGTGAACTCTCCAGCTTTGCACAGTCACGGCATCCAGCAGATAACTTTGACTTTCGTCGGTCTTTGCCTGCTTAAACATCCGCCACAAAGAGGAGACATCTTGACACCCTTCCTGCAGTCTAACGCCCGGCTTAAACTTGATATGAATAGCGTTGACTCGCTTAGGAACGCCTCCCATTCCGCACAGTAGTTGAGCCTGTTCGAAAGGCAAGTAGATGACTGAGGAATCAACTCTCGCCAAGCCGGTGCGTGAATGGTCACTGTAGTAGAACGTCTTCGTGTTGACCAAGCCCGTTGTAGCTTTCACCAAGGCGCCTCTCGAAGTCAACGGAAAACAACTCACCGCGACCTCTATGTCGGCCGGATATGGACCAGCAGTGTATCTGCCGTTAGAATCTCGCTCCAGGATTCTGTCAATCCCAATAACGCACCCCGAAAGACCCCCATCCTCTCTTGGTTCAAATACCTTGGACACATCGTCTACATGATAATGCAGCGTCTCGGCGAAGCCGGTGGCCTGACTGTGCCTGGCTGGATCAACACCGATCATCTCCAGACGAATATCTTGCCCTGTCCCTGGCTGGCCTGCCAGCGCGTAGCTCTTTATTACCGGCGAGACGCCCTCAACATAGTCGGTGTCCTCCAACATCTTTATGAAGTCTTCATAGTAAGCAAAACCCACTAAGGATTTAGTGCCGACCACACAGTCCCCGACAAACTTGTGGTTCTTCAGCTTATAACCCCCAACGAGCCCTGTCATCACCGTCATCACTATGACGACAATCCACACGCAAAGCGCCACAGCTAATACCGCAAAATAGGTTATGCGGCACCTTATTAGATACCTGATTGCAAGAATGATCTTATACATACGCGATCGCAACGCCAAAACCGATTGTGCCCAGTGCATATACCCCGCTTCGGCTACTACTCATATCTTAGAATCTCCACGGGCCTCGTTCGTGCTGCAACGAGCGCAGGTATCAGCGCTCCGACAATTGCCGCCCCAATCGCCAGCAGCGCAATCCGCAAGGCCATGTCCCAATTAACCTGGTTCGGTATCTTGCTGAACATATAAACGCTGCTCTTCCAGAGTTTCAAACCAAAGGCTATTCTGATCCAGTCCTCAATTACGTTTATGTTCTTCGTGATTATATATCCCAAGACGACCCCAATGCATGAGCCTGTTATGCCGACACAAGCCCCGAACCCCACGAAGACCCACGCGACTGAACTACTCGCCGCCCCGCAGCTCTTGGTTATGGCAATGTCCTTCTGCTTGAGCCGTACGATCAAGTAGAATATGCAGAATATCAGCACCACCACGCTAAAACTCACTACGCCAAATATCACCAACAGAAGTCCCATCTGCTTCTTGAGTTCGAAAACCCATCGGCTTTGCATCTGCTTGGCGGTCTCAATGTCCGCGTCATTTGCGAGATATGCCCCCCAGCCAAGCTCCTTCATGGCAAAAACCTGCCACACGCCTCGAATCTCCGCCAGCGCCACCTCCACGTCAACATCCGGGGCGAGTTTGATCTGAATCCTATCAGCGACGGGCCCACCTTCATCCCGATGCAAAGTCTGCTGTAGTTGTTCTATGGGCAGATAGGCAACGCTTCTGTCAACCTCATAAACGCCAGTGAAGACAACGTCTGCGATCGCAAATGGGATAGTCCTTCGCTTGAATCGCCTGCCGGAGCCGCCGGATGATGGGCCCTTATCTTCGATCAATGATCCCGTAGTAAGGACGGCCGGACTGCCAAGCATCTTCTCTACAGCGGCAAAATCGTATTCATCGGTCATTTCATCAGGCTCTGCCAACACGCCAATTCCCACGAACCCGCCGGTCTTCTCCGGCGAATCCATGACCTCGAAAGAAGGCTCGCCGGGCGAAGCTTTTTGCCTGACCAGGAAAGATTTGTACGCTGTCACCCTCGCTCGTCGAGCGGGATCAATGCCCCAAACCTCCACGGCATGCACATCACCCTTGCCCACATGGAGTAGCCCCGGCGCCGACAGAACTGCCGATGCCGCTTCGACGGCACTTATCTGCTCCAGACGCTCCACGAGCAATTCGTACTTGGCGAACTTGAATGGCGAAGGCGCAGCAAGCACAACATCGCCCAATGTCTCGACTGCGCTTTGTTCGAATGCATCGATAAAACCGGTGAACAGACTTGCGACGACTATCAATAATGACACCGACAGAGCTACTGCTGCAATGCTCAGCAAAACGATCTTCTTCTTGCGAAGATATCTCAGCCACAGGAATAGCTTCAGCATCGCATCAGTCGTCGGTCCTTAGCCGTTCTCATTAAACCCACATTCCTTGTGGGGACCGGTTCTAACCTTTTGCAGGTCTTAGAAGTGGAAACAGCACCACATCGCGAATACTCAGAGCACCCGTCAACACCATCACGAGCCTGTCAATTCCAATGCCCAGACCGCCCGCTGGAGGCATACCGTATTTCAACGCCGTGATAAAATCCTCATCCATAGTTGCCATAGAGTCTTCCTGGCCACGGAGCTGGATGAGGAAATTCTCGTGTTGTTGGGCCGGATCGTTCAGCTCCGTGTAGGCGTTGGCCAGCTCCATCCGGGCGATATACAACTCAAACCGCTCGGCGTATTTCGGGTCGCCCTTTTTGCGCTTCGTCAGCGGACACAAAGCAGCCGGATAGTCAATCACGAACGTCGGGTTAACCAGGTTCTTCTCAACGGTTGCCTCAAACAGCTCATTGACAACCACCACATCGTCCATACTCGCTTCATCTATGTCAAGCTTCCCCGCCTTTGCCCTGACGGCCTTTAAGTCGCCTATGTCACAGCCGCTGTATTCTTTCAGCAGCTCCGCATATCCGGCCCTCCGCCACGGCCGAGAAAGATCGATTGCAAGATCACCAAGCTCTACGGCAGTGCCCGTGCAGTGTTTCTCCGCGCAAAGACTAATGAGTTCCTCTGTCAAATCCATCATGACGTTGTAGTCGGCGTAAGCCTGGTACACCTCGATCATGGTGAACTCAGGGTTGTGCTGCCT
>CP070675.1:198470-220648 GCA_020352215.1 Phycisphaerales bacterium | reverse complement strand
GAGACTGGCCCGTAATTGGTCAGCAGCTCCCTTAGCTGGTTCTTGTAGAATTCATTGTACTTAGCCGTGTTGCCGTAGGTGGGTTCGTGCCGGTCCCACGGGGACAGGTAGAGGCCCAGTTTCAGTCCTGCCTCCCGGCACGCATCGGCCAGCTCCCCTACTACATCACCTTTGCCGTTCTTCCAGGGGCTGTTCTTGACGGAATGCGCGGTGTACCTGCTCGGCCATAAGCAGAAACCGTCGTGATGCTTTGCAGTCAGAATTACCATCTTCATGCCCACGTCCTTGCAGACCCTCACCCATTGGCGGGTATCGAGCTGCGTTGGATTGAAGATGCGCGGATTCTCCGTACCGTCACCCCATTCTTTATCCGTGAATGTGTTCACGGTGAAGTGGATAAAGCCTATGAACTCCAGCTCCTGCCAGGCCAGTTGCCGCGGCGATGGCCTGATGTTCGCGGCCTTCCAAATCAGGCTCTGCGTCTTGTCCAGCTCGGCCTTGTCCGCATCCACGCTGTCGTAAACGCGCACGTAATCCACGACGAAATGGTCCGGCAGATCGGCTTTCGTTATGTCACCACCCCACTTGCCAATCTCCTCCGTCAGTTTTATGAACTGAGGAACCTGTGACACCCCGCCCGCCTTCGTGCGCCAGGTCTCTCTGCCGTCGACGTAAAAGACGTACTCGTCGCCCTTCCAGTGCAGCCCGAACGTGTGGAAGCCTTTGCTGACGCCCGGTATCGTGCTGACTTTGCCTCCCGCGCTTTTGTGCGCGGCGCCGTAGCCGTCCCAGTGCAGGTTCTGAGTTATCCTGTCGTCCAGCCAGGGCTTTTCCATAATGTCTATCTCAGTGCCGTCGCGGCCCTCATTGCCCACACGGCTAACGCGGTCCGTGTGCAGCCAAAACGCCGGCCAGTGTCCCTGCTGCTCTGGAAACTTGCAGCGACACACCCAGTACCCGAACCTATGCTCGAACTTGCCCTTCGTGCGCACTGCACCACAGGTATAACGGTCACCATCCTTCTTCGTGCGGAGTAGCAGGTGCCCTTCACCGTCCAGATAGGCGTCGTCTTTCACCCAGAAGCCGTCTCGCCGCTTCCAGTCGCCGAGTATTTCCCACTTGGACTCATCTATCGCCGTACCTTCAAATTCATCGGCCCACACCAATTTCCATCTCGTGCCCTCGGCAATAGGAGGCATGAATCCTTCTGTGGTGTCTGCATCAGATGTCTTCGCTTGCGTCTCTGCCGACAGTGACAGGCTCCCTAATGCGCACAGCAAAGCGCAGACGATGACCCTCGATACCATTCTACGCAGCCTTAATCTCATGTTCCTCTTCCTTCTGTTGAGTTCTTGCCGGCCAATCGTCGAGTTGCCATTAGACCCGATACGACCGTAGCTGCAAGCATGACCGCATATGTCACAGCGGTGAACCAGTATCCCCATGTGGCGGTCTGTACATGCCCCATCTTTATGATTACCGTGCCAATGGCAAACGATTGCGTCAACATCTTGACCTTGCCCGAGGCCGTCGCGGCAAAGCTGATGCCGCGAGCTTCCGAGACGTGGCGCAGCACCGTGACATAGGCTTCTCTGACGATCAGAACCCCCGCCACCGGCCACTGAATCACCCCCAACGCCACTGGCCCCAAGTCAAAAAGCTTGGGCTCACCTACTACTGCGAAGCAAACGAAGGTTCCACATACTAATACTTTGTCGACCAGCGGGTCCACCATCCGACCAAACTTGCTCACAACGTTCAGCCCCCGAGCCACGATGCCGTCAATGATGTCCGTCAGGCCAGCAACGACGAACAGGACAAACGCAATATCCAGCAAAATCGACGCATGCGCCGCATATGGACTGTAAAGGATCATAACCAGAAAGACGACCGTTAGGACGAGTCGGCCGAGAGTCAGAATGTTCGGAATGAGCCTTAACATAGCGATGAGTTTACCGCGTCAGAAATCCCATAACAAGCAATAATGTTATCCGATTAGGCAAATTCTATCGTGCGCTCGCTCAGATCTCGACCGCGGCTTGGTGCTGAGTCTGCTCAACGATCAAATCGTAGTCTTGTGTGTCGACGACCATAGTGTCGATGAATTGACCCGGTTCCGCCGAGCAGTTCCCTATTACGCAGACGCTGTCTATCTCTGGCGCCTGACCGTAGAACCGTCCCTGCCCAGTGCCTTGGCTGTCGATGGTTTCGACCAGGCACGTTAGTGGGCTGCCAACTCTGTCTCGGTTCTTTGCAAAGGCGATTTTCTGCTGGGCCAGCATCAGTTCCTCTTGACGCTGCTGCTTAACATGTTCCGGTATTTGAGCGGGAAGGTCCGCAGCAGTTGTGCCCGCCTCGGGGTAAAACTCGAAACACCCAAGGGCGTCGAACTTGGCCCACTTGACAAATCGTATAAGCTCGCCGAATTGCTCGTCCGTCTCGCCAGGGAAGCCGACTATCATTGTTGTTCGCAGCACAACATCGGGGATCGCTGACCGCAGCTTCTCAAGCAGACGCGCAAGTCGGTCCGGAGTGTCTTGTCGGCGCATGGCTTTGAGAATTCCGGCGCTTACGTGTTGGATCGGCATGTCCACGTAGTGGACGACTTTTCGAGATTCGGCAATGGTCTCGATCAGCTTTTCATCTATCCCCCCCGGGTTCAGATACATCAGCCGGATCCACCTCAGGTCACGAAGCTCGTCGAGTCTCTTTATCAGATCGCTCAATCCCACCTTCGTTGCCAAATCGCGGCCGTAACAGGTGCTGTCTTGTGCGATAACGCTCAACTCGACAGCACCGGCAGATACCAGTTCAGCCGCTTCAGCGAGGACGATCTCAACCGGCTTGCTGCGGAAGTGTCCCCTGATTGCCGGTATTGTGCAGAAAGAGCACCGGTGATTGCAGCCCTCGCTGATTCGCAAGTAGGCCCGGTGCCCGGGGCCGATAAGCAGCCTGCCTCTGTCATCGCTGATAGGCGCGGATGGTCCGGCCAGATGAGCTGTGGGCGCCGCGGACGACAGGGTTTTGTTGATTATCTCGGGGAGATTGTCCCGCTCACCGAGCCCGACCACCGCATCTATGCCGCTGATTTCCTTGAGAAGTTCCCGGCCCGATCTCTCCGACAAGCAGCCTGCAACAATAACTCTCCTGACTTTGCCCTTACGTTTGCAGGCCACAGCTTCCGCTATCGCTCTGACGGATTCGGCCTTGGCCGGTGCGATGAAACCGCAGGTATTGATCACAACCACATCTGCCTTTTCAGGCTCAGACATGATGATAAAACCCGCCTGTGCGATATCGGCCAACATTTTTTCGCTGTCCACGACATTCTTGGGACATCCCAGCGCAACAAAGCCGACAGTGACATTTTTTCGCCGTTTTTTTGCCATTCGCCGATAAAATAGCAAAAAAATGCTAATTGTCGAAGATTTTAATTTGGGCAAAATCAAAGGTTGCTTTTTTGTTAATCCTACCAAAATGTGCTTGACGATAAGAAGGTATACGCTACAATGCTTACTAGTCGCCGTTTCTACGTGCGCCGGCCGTGTAAACGCGCGCGTTTGAGGCAGACGTCCCAGGCTAATAGCACGATTATGGGCAACAATCAGTGTACAATTGGCCGTAGCCAATGGCTGCTTTTGGCTTTGGCTGTGATGGCTGCGGTTTCGCTCTGCGGCTGTAAAGATTGGCCCGACGAAGGAGCTACAGACGTTCAGGCAAGGGCTATTCTGCGCGACCTGAGCAGAATCGAGACCGTCCCCGACCCGAATGCCCCCATCCCCGGGGTATACAAAGCCCCGCCCAAGATAGTCAAACAGATGGTTGGTGGTGCCGAGGAGTGGAAGTTGTTCTACTTCTGTCAGTACCACAAATCGGACGAGATAAAGCAGATCATCCACGAACAGTTTGCCACCAAGCTGTTCAACAAGAAGGGGCAAGAGACTACGATCCGCGACTACACTGTTACAAGCAGTAGTGCCACAAACCAGCTGATAGTCAGATGCCCAACGCAGGACGACATCGAAGCGGTCATTGAGGTAATCGAGCAAGTGGACGTGCCTCCCATACAGGTCAAGATTGACTGTATCATTTCGGAACTCTACGCCGACTTGACGATGGACCGCGAGACGACGATCATGATAGAGCAGCTTTTTGGTGAGAATATTAGCCTGGGCGGCAAGACAGACGCGGGTGGCAACTTGCTGCCTGCCTTTCCCGGCGCGGCCCTGCGAGACCCGGCGAGGGCCAAGTTCGGCCTCAAGATCGGCTATTCGGGAGTCGTCCAGGGCGGGCAGTTCCAGACCTTGGTCGATCTCCTCGTCTCCAGGGGTTACCTCAAAATTCTAATGAATCCCATACTCGAGACCGTCAATGGACAGAAGGCAGAAATCCAAGCGACGGAAAATGTCCCACTTCAGGAGATATACGTCCGAGGCAGCACCGGGTCAGAGGGTTGGATCGAGCACAAGACCGAGTATATTGACGTCGTAGATTCGCTCGAGATCACACCGCACGTCTTTGCCGACGGATTCATCGGCCTGGAAACCCGCGCAATGATCAGCGCCAAACTGGCGCCCGAGGGCATCAAGCAACAGCCGATACTTACCACAAGAGAAATCACCAACAAGGACAATCGCATCAGGCATGGTGACAGTCTCATAATCGGCGGGATAAGAAAGAGCGAGAAGCGTGACGTGATCCGTGGTGTCCCGGGTTTGAAGGATATCCCCGGACTCAATCTCTTATTCTCCAGCAGAGACTTCGAGGAGAGGGCCAAAGAAGTCATTTTCATAATCACACCGACGATCTCCGACTACGGCATACCGAACGAAAAGATGGTCGAGATATTGAAGCGCAGGCATGAATCACCTCTCCGGCGGGCCTTGCACGAAGCTGTCTTGGACTCGATCGGGTTCATAGATGACCAAGGTGAATTCGAGCAAAAAGACCCCAACTCTGCGGAAGCAACAGCGGAGTCCGGCAACAACAAACAGGAATCCGCCACCTCGTCAAAGGGCGACGGTGAAGCCCAGCCGACGGAGGCGCAAGCCGAGAAACCCGACACCGAAGACACGCAAGCCAAAGAACCTTCGGTCGAGCAGGCCAAGGCCGAGGCGACTGAAGAAGACTCCGGGAAGGCTGAATCTGCGCAGCTGGAGTCCAAGGAGGTTGAGGCAAAGACGGGCGACGCAGAGACCGGCAAGCCGGTAGCCAAAAAGCCCGAGCGTGGAGAAGGTGAGGCCAAGTCGGATAAGGCCGATGCACCAGAGGCGGATAAACCGGCAGAAACGGCCCAAAACAAGGGCTGACATTGCCCGGAAACATGCGAAATTGCTCGTGGTTCCATCGGTGTCATTTGGCACTGTGTCGATGTACACCGAGGGATCGCGGATAGCGAAATGCTAACCACCATTAGTGAGGGGTAGACTATGGACGATTTCAGCAGCAGCGGGTTCTCCAATGGTGATCTCGATGAACCCATCCCCATCGATGATGACTTGGACAAGCCAATTCCGCTCGGTGGCGATCCCCCAGGCCAGGGGAGTGTCTCACGTTCACCCTTGAGCTTGGGCGGTGGTTCGCAGCCGCAGCCCAAGCCCCAGCCGCAGCCGCGAAAGATTCAAGTACCCACGCCGGCTGCAAAAAAGCCCGCAGAGAACGTAACTTCCGCCGACCGAATCACCGGTGTCAGGACCTTCTTTACAAAGCTGCACCCGGGCGCTTTGAATTTCCTTGACGAGCAGATCAATGATTGGCTGAAGAACAATCCCGGTATTCAAGTAAAACGGACGGACTTGACGACGGGAGAGGTCCAGGCCAAAAAGACCGAGCCGAACATCATAATCACGGTCTGGTATTAGCCTGTTTCTGACACGCATAGGCGTAGGTACCCCCCTTCGGACCGGCTGGGTGACGGATGGCGCCGGGGACCGGTGCCGGTTCTGCCACGGTCGCGTACCAGCACTCAACGTTAGCCGGATCCTGCAGAACGGCCCATAGGCGAGGCCTGCAGGCTTCGCACAGGATTGTGCCTTCCCTGAATCGACCCTTGCTCGTGCTCGCGTCGGCCAACGTACGGTGGCGTCGTATTTTACGAAAATTCTTGATGCAAAAACCCTTGACAGATTATGCGAATTGCATTAGTTTTGCGTGATTTTGCTGTTTGTGCGCTGCTCGTACGTAGAATTTTGAATTGTTTGGAGGTCTTTGTGGCTAAGGAACTGACTCGTGAACTTATCAATGCAGGGGTGCATTTTGGGCATGGCGTGAGCCGATGGGATCCCAAAATGGCCCCCTTTATTTTTGAAAAGCGCGGTAATATCCACATCATCGATGTAAAGAAGACTCTGAAGGGCATGCTGATAGCCAGAAAGCTTCTTGCCGAAGTCGTTGCTGCGGGTAACGACGTTGTCTTTGTGGGTACCAAGCGTCAAGCCCAGAAAGCCGTTGAGACCGCCGCCAGCAAATGTGGCATGCATTATGTCTCGCAGCGATGGCTTGGTGGGATGCTCACCAACTTCAGAACCGTCCGGTCCCGACTCCAGAGGCTCGAGCAATTGGAGGCAATGCAGGAAAAGGGCGAACTGGAAAGTGAGAGCAAGAAGCAGGCGTCGAGGCTCAAACGCGAGATGCGGAAGATAAGGACTAATCTGCAGGGCGTTCGAGAGATGACCCGCTTGCCCGGTGCGGTCGTTGTGGTCGATGCCAAGAAGGAGTATCTTGCTTTGCGTGAGGCAAAGAAGTTGGGGATCGCGACCGTCGGGCTTCTTGACACGGACTCAAACCCCGACTCTGTAGATGTGGCCATTCCGGCCAACGACGATTCTATCAGGGCCGTTGAGTTGATTCTCAACGAGCTCACCGATGCCGTTGCGATCGGCAAGACAATGGTCTCAGCCCGTAAGAGTCCAGCCCCGAAGCCCAGACGGGCGCGTCCGAAACGGACAGTTCTTGCAAGTGCGGAGCCGCCCCCTGACGCAGAGGCTGTAGCGGCTGTCGAGCAAAAGTCAACTGAGACTGCCGACTCGGTCACCGAGCAAGCTGAGGTTCAGCAGCCGGAATCACACGAGTCAAATTAGTAGTACTTGGCGCCCGTGTGTGGCCGAGTATTGGGCGGAATACTAACGCAGTACACGCCGCGCTTTATCCAATACGACGTTTGAGAAACAAGATAGGAGTCTTTGAGATGGTAGAGATTTCAGCCGCAACGGTTATGAAACTCAGGAAGATGACCGGCCAAGGGATGATGGACTGCAAAAGAGCGCTCCAGGAAGCCGGCGGCGAAATGGAGCAAGCTGTGGAGATACTCAGGAAGAAAGGCCTTGCGACGCTGGCCAAGCGAGCCGAGCGTGAGACATCGGAAGGTCTGCTTGTTTGCAAGGGCAGTGAGGATAACCGGGCAGCCGCAATGGCGAGCCTCTGCTGTGAGACCGACTTTGTCGCCAAGAGCGATGATTTTGTGGCTGCAGCGGAAGCTTTGGCTGATTATGCATTGGCCTGCCCTGCGGACGAGGGTGTCGAGAATATCCTTGAGACTGTGATTGATGGAAAGAAGTTCAGCGACATCCTGACCGAGACAGTCAGCAAAACCGGGGAAAAGACCCAGGTAGGAGACTATGCGAAGTACAAGCTCGACGGGCCCGGACTAATAAGCACATACGTTCACTTCAATCGGAAAGTCGGCGCAATGGTTCAAATAGAAACCAGCGATGAGAACGTGGGGGCCTCGGATGCACTGAGTGAAACGGCTTCCGAGATAGCCATGCACACCACTGCTACCAAGCCCTTGTCGCTGGACAAAGACGGCATCGAACCCGAAACGGTCGAGCGGGAAAAGGCTATCTTCGCCGAGCAGGTCAAGAACAAACCGCCCAACATCATAGACAAAATCGTCGAAGGCAAAATGAAGAAGTTCTATGCGGAGAATTGCCTCCTGCTGCAGCCTTTTGTCAAAGACGACAGCAAGTCCGTCGAACAGGTTCTCACCGAGGCTGCAAAGCAAGCCGGCGGTGAGGCCAAAATAACGAGATTTGTCCGATTTGCAGTCGGCTGACAGGCGTTTCACGGGGACCTGTCGAGCACCTCGGCGCTCAGATGTGAAATATCGAACTCGAAACGCGAGATACGGAGTAAATGGCACAGAGCAAATACAATCGCGTGTTGTTGAAGCTTTCGGGTGAGAGTTTTTGTGAGCGAGGCGACTTTGGGATTGACGGCTCGGCTCTGGAGTCTATCGCCCAAAGGGTTTCCGAAATCTGCAGAATCGGACCTCAGGTCGCTGTTGTGGTCGGGGCGGGCAACTTCATTCGTGGTGAGAGTTTCTCAAAGGCCAGCCACATACCCAGAAACACCGCCGACTACATGGGGATGCTCGCAACAATTATCAACGCATGTGCCCTCCAGGAGACGCTTGAAGGTCTTGGTCAACCCACGAGGGTCCTAAGCGCGATTGAAGTCGCTGCGATGTGTGAGCCGTTTATCCGCAGAAGGGCGATTCGCCATCTCGAGCGGGGCCGGGTCGCAATACTGGCCGGCGGAACCGGAAATCCCTTCTTTACCACCGATACGTGTGCCGCGCTGCGGGCTTCCGAACTCGATGTGGATCTGCTGATAAAGGCGACAAAGGTCGAGGGCGTCTACAGCGATGATCCCGAGAAGAACCCGGATGCGAGGCTGTTTGAGAAACTATCGTTTGACGAGGTGCTAACGAGAAACCTGAGGATTATGGACCATTCTGCAATTAGCCTTTGCCGGGATAACGGGATCCCTATTGTCGTTCTGAACATCTTCAAGAGGGGCAATATGACCAAGGCGATATGCGGGGAGAAGGTTGGTACTTTAATCCATAGCCAGTGAGGCTGCTGACGTACCGCGAGCTGGACGCGTGCTGTACCATTTTACTCAAGACTAAGCGAGGTTGCCGATGCCCACGAAACGAGTAGTTTCCGACGTTGAATCCAAAATGAAGAATGCCGTTGAAGTCCTTCACGACGAGCTAAGGGCCTTTCGCAGTGGCAGAGCTTCGCCGGCGCTGGTTGAGCACCTGAAGGTTGACTATTACGGGACTCCTACCCCGCTCAAACAGCTGGCAACTACGGCGACACCCCAGGCTGATATGATTGTGATCAAGCCCTTTGATCCTGCCTCAATCAAAGACATCGAAAAAGCGATCAAGAGCAGTGACTTGAGTATTGCCCCTATTGTGGACGGCAAATTCATCAGGCTCAACATTCCGCCGCTCAGTGAAGAAAGAAGAAGACAGCTTGTCCAGCAGGCCAGACAGACGGGCGAGCAGACTAAGGTCATTATCCGCAACATAAGAAGGGACGCCAACAAGCAACTCGAAAAGCAGCAAAAAGACAAGCTTATCACCGAGGATGATCTGACAGTAGGCAAGAAAAGAATCGACGATATCACCAAGGAGAACACGGACAAGGTCGATGAGATTATTAAGAACAAGGCCGATGAGATCATGCTCGATTGATTTTAGGAAATGGGCTCATAAGAGGTGTAAGTTGTGTTTTGCTGATGACCTGTGCGCTTGAGAATTACCGTCAGATCAACGCCATGTAGTTTGGGCTGCGGGCAAAGCGAAGGGTTGGGTCTGGTTATCGTTTCTTCCATCGTGATGCGCCGCGGCAGTTTGAGAGCTGACTCTTCTCGGGGGACTAACCATGCGACCGGAAGAATATTTCAAAGCTCAACTGAAGATGAAAACCACCACAAAGATACTAATCGGCGTTCTTGTTCTTGTCGTTGTTCTTGTAGTATCGGCCGTCTTGCTGGTGCCTGCATTCGTCTCCTCCGACCGATGCCGCCGAATGATACTTGCCCGCATCAACGGCGCCGTTGACGGCCAGGCAGATTTCTCCAGCCTGTCCATGGGTTGGCTCAAGGGCATCAAGGTCTCGGGCATTTCCTTCGACGACAATTCCGGCCGGACTTCAGTCAAGGTTAAGCAGATCGCCACCAAGCCCCGCTACGCTTCGATTCTGTCTGGCGGCCTGGCCTTTGGCCAAACGGTGATTGATGAGCCTCGGGTCCGTATCAGGTTGGATGCCCTCGAATCAGCGGCACCCATCGCCGCCGAGCCGGCGGCTTCGATGGAAAAGAGAGTAGTGCTGCCGGTCAGCAAAATCGACCTGGTCGTCAACAACGGCAACGTAACGGTTACCGGTTCAAAGGCGAAGACGGTTGAGCTATCACAGATAAACTCCAAATTGAGCCTGCGTCCTCCTGCTCAGCAAACGAAGTTCGAGATGGGTATGGCTGTGGCCGGAGACGGAAAAGAAGCGAAGATTCAGGTTGCCGCCCAAGTCCAACCGGATCCACGTTCCGGTTGGACCTTCGAGGGCACGGCGGGCAGTCTGACCGTTGAGGTCAATGATCTGAGCCTGGCATCTCTTGGACCGATTCTCGAATTGGCCGGTCTGGACATTCAGGCCGAAGGACAGATCTCTGCTGATCTCAGCAGCGAAATCAAGAACGGTCGCCTTGAGAAACTTGCCGGGACTATCAGCGCGAAGAATCTGGATGTGGCTGGCGCCCAACTGAAAGGTGACAGATTACGCACGAGCAGTTTGGACGTCGATGTGGGTCTGAACCGAAGGCAGCAAGTGATAGAAGTCACGGCGCTAAGCTTCCGCAGCGACTGGGCCGTTGTCACGGCCAGCGGCCTTGTGCCCACGACACTTGGATCCTTCACTGATGTCTTGAAGCCCGACTCTAACTACCAGTTGAAGGGAAGCTTCGATTGCGATCTCGCTGCTTTGCTTTCGCAAATGCCCCACACATTTGGACTCAAGGAAGGAATGAAGATCTCCTCGGGAAGACTCACGGGCAACGTTGACACGTCCACAGAAGCCGGGAAGATGGCAATTACCGGAATCGCTAATCTCACCGGATTGGCAGGTGCCGTTGACGGCAAGAAGCTTGCCCTTTCCGAGCCTATCTCGGCCGAGTTGAAGATCGGGGTCGATAAGGAGAAGACGACCTTCGACAAACTGGACGTCTCAGCGGCGTTTGCAAAGATCAGTGCCGGGGGCAGCCTCGACCAGATCAAGTATCAGGGGCAGGTGGACCTGGCAAAGCTCCAATCCGAGCTGGGTCAGTTCGTAGATATTGGACCATACCAGATAGCAGGCGAGCTTTCCGGCAGCGGACAGTTGTCACTCAAGGACGAGCGGATTAGCAGCGACGGCTTGTCTGAGGTCAGACAACTTGTCGTGACTTCGGCCGATGGAGTCAGCGCTGCCGAGCCGATGGCCAAAGTAGCCCACGCGTTAACTGTCGATCAGAAAAACAACGTGGTGGTAGTGGACTCGGTGGAAGTAAGCGCTAGTCTTGGCACGCTCAGTGTCGCCAATGCAGTTTTGCCGGTCGACGGCAATGATGAGAAGCCCATGGCGCTTACCGTATCTGCCGGCGGGCTCGATCTACAGAAGCTTCAGCCGTTTGCAGTGCTGTTCGCTTCCTTGCCCAAGGAGATGGCTTTATCCGGGATTGCTGAATCCCAGATTCAGGTCACCGCCGAAAAGGGCAGCTACCAAATCGCAACGGACAACACAAGAATCAGCAACCTGAAACTCATTTCTCCAGGCAAAGCGCCGTTCGAGCAGGAGCAGGTTCTTCTTATTCTTGATGCTGAGATTAATCCGAAGCAGAAGGCTATCAACGTCAAGAAACTACAACTGGAAAGTCCTCAACTGAAGATTAAGAAAGCTGAACTGAAGAAGACAAGCAGTGCTGGCAAGACCAAATTGCAGGGCCAGGCCGCGTGTGAATACGATTGGTCGGCCGTCAGCGCCGTAGCGGCGCCATTCTTGCCCAAAGGTCTCGAGCTTTACGGCAAGAGAGAGGACACCATAACTTTCAGCAGCGAATATCCAACCGACCAAAATGACGGGCTCCTTGCTAACCTCAGCGCGCAAGCCAAATTCGGCTTCGAAAAGGCCTCCTACATGGGCCTGCACTTCGGCACCACCGACGTCGATCTGCAAATCCGCGACGGCCTGCTACGGATCGGTCCTTTCTCGACCACCGTGAACCAAGGCAAGCTCAACCTTGCCGGTACGGTCGACCTCAAAGAGAAACCGATGACTCTGACAATCCCGGAGCCGATGCAAGTAATAGACAAGGTGGCCCTAAATGATGAGGTTAGTGCCAAACTTCTCGTTCATGTCAACCCCCTCTTTGTTGGCCAGGGAAACGTAACCGGCGTTGCCGATTATTACAGTGAAAAGCTGGTCATACCCCTTGGGGAGCAAGCAACGAAGAAGCCCGAAATCACCGGCACCGTCGCGATGCACGACATGCGGCTTGAGGTTACCGGGTTGTTGGCCCTACTTCTGTCGAAGGCGAGAACCGGTCGCTACGTCAACGCGGCATTGATGCCGACGAAATTTGTCCTTCGAGAAGATGTGCTCAGATACGATGACATGCAGATAAACATTGACCAATATCCTATTAATTTTCGCGGTTCCATCGGGCCACCGGTAGGGTTGAGCGAAACTGGCAAGCCGGACAAGAAATTGGACATGAAGGTCGTCACGCCCTACATCTTGACCGAGGGTTTCCAACTTCAGACCGCAAACCTCGAAGAAGCCGCCGATCCCAGAAGGATATCCGTGCCGCTCAGAGGTACTCAACACAAGCCGCAGCTTGATATGGGCAAGCTTCTCGAAAGCCAGGTCGATACGCTGTTAAGAGGTCTTTTCCAGAAGCTGCGGTAGCGCGTCGACCCGATCCCGATCCCGGGTCCGGACTGCTTACATCAGGTTAAGGGACACAACGCGATCATGCGACCAAGGTTGAAAGAAGACTGCAATGCTAACGAGACTCTTGTCCACACCTACTGCACAGCTTGGCAAGGCTGGGCGTTTCGCCGTCTTTCAGATTAAGTTATGGTCCCACTGCGCCAAACTTCTGAAAATGAACCGGGCGGGCCAACAGGCCGCCGCACTGGCATATCACACAATTTTTGGCATAGTCCCGCTGGCTATAGTCACACTGTTGATATTCCAATCGCTGCCGGCTTATAGCGATCTGGGTGAGAAGACGAGGAACTTGGTCTACGAGCAGCTTCACCTAACAACCATTGAATATCCGTCCGAGGGCGATGAGAAGATAATGCTGACGGAGCATCTGGACGGAATAGTGGCCAATTTCTTCAAGGGCGTAAACAAAGGGTCTATCACGATCCTCAGCGTTCCGATCATCATTTGGGCTGCATTGGCGCTGCTTTCAACAATAGAAAGAGCATTCAACAACATCTGGCACGTAGCAAGAGGTAGGAGCTTCGTTCACCGGGTAATAAATTACTGGGCCATTTTGACACTCGGCCCCCTGCTGCTTGGAGCGGGTATCTATCTCACGACACAATACTCGACTCTAAGCAAATTCCAGGAGAGTGTCTCATCAAATGTCGCACAAGCCTTCACCGGATACTTAGTAGCGCTGGTGGCATTTTTCTTGCTGTATCTTGTCTTACCCAACACAAAGGTGAACGCCAATGCGGCAGTTTGGGGTGCGGCGGTGGCCGCTCTGGTCTGGACAATGGCAAAATGGCTCTTTGGAATGTATGTCCTGAAAGTCATTCCGTATAACCAGATATACGGAGTCCTGGGACTTATTCCCTTAGGCGTCTTCTGGATCTTCATAACCTGGCTTATTGTCCTTTTCGGCCTGCAGTTGACGTTCACAACCCAATACTTGAGCACCCTCGACGCCGCTGAGATTTCCGCTGCTCGGAAAACTGAGGAAAACTTCATTGCAAATGATGTCACTGTTATCAATGTCATCAGAGAGATAGCAGCAGCTTTCCAGAACAATCAGGCTCCCGTCTCACCTGAGAGTATCTGCAGCAAGCTGGATATTCCCGGAGAGTTCGGCGAAAGAATCCTGAACCATCTCGTGGACAGAAAGCTTGTGGCCAAGACTTCCGATCCTTCGATCGGCTTTGTCCCCGCGAGGGACCCGGCGAACATAAGTCTCCGCGACATTGCAGATGCAGTGGCTGCCACAGGGTATGCCCAGCGCCTCACCGACGCAAATGATCCCTTGGTGCATATAATCCGCTCCCAAAGAGAGGAATTGGCCAAATACAGCCTCCGGCAGATGTTAAGCGACGGGGGACAGGTTGCCGGCGGGTCGATCGGGGCCATCGCTCAGGTTCAAGAGCCATCTTAGTGTGCTTGCACGCAGCGCGGTGGCTCGGGCGGTGCCAACCGTGGTTTCAATTATCTTTTACGACTATGGGCAAGGTAATGCTCTCCGAGACCCTTTCGATCTCGTAGTGGCAGTCGAGCCACAGAGCTGGAACAATCGGCCTTCCATTGCCTTGCCTTTTGTCGGACAGCTCGACATCGACCAGCGGTGTTGCAGTCAGCTCGACCTCCAGCGTGCCGCCCTCTTTTGGAATCGTCAGTGTCTTCGCTTCCGGCAGTTCGTATGCCCGATCCCGACATCGCAGTGCCAATGTGATCATCGCAGGGCTGGCCAGCTCAGAGACCGACAGCTTGTAACTGATTACGAACGGCTGGTTCTTGGCGGGTTTGGCCGATAGCGGTTTTTCCAGGGCCGGGCGCAGGGTCTGGTGCAAGGTTATTCCGCCCATAGGAATCGCCGTCCAGAGATATTGCTTGTCCGGCCGCCCTTCGGTCTTGGTTATCTCAACGTGGTCGATGACATTGCCGTCAATGTCGATCGCGTCCATGGTGAGCTTGTCGCCCTTGATATGGAACCGGCAATAGTGGTGTATCTGCTTCGTGGACGCGTGGTAGATAGTCGGCTCGATCCCATAGAGCGACGCGCCACCGCCTCCTGTGGTAATGTAGCTGACGAAGCTTGCGTTGCTTCCGCTTGGCGGCGACACGGGCCGGAAACGCTCGTACTGATGCGAATGGCCCGCCAGGACAAAGTCTGCGCCGGCCTCGGCCAAGGCCGGCAGTGCCGCAGGCGCTGCCCATTTTGACCGATGCCCACCGAAATTGACACTCGGTACGTGGTAACTTACAAACTTCCACGCAGCCCCGCTGCTCTTGGCATCGGCGACAATCTTGTTCAGCCGTTCTTTGGTCTTCTTGCCTTTGGAGACATTGTCCAGGCAGAAAAAGTGCACAGGCCCGTAGTCGAAGCCGAAACTGTTCTCTTCGCCACCAGGGATCAGCAGCTTTTCATAGTTGCCGTTATCACCTTCATGATTGCCCTTGACGATATACACAGGGACACTCTCCATCAGCCCCTTCAACGGCTCAAAGAATTGAGGTCCCCATTGTTCATATTTGTTACCGCTGGAAACCAAATCCCCGGTGTGTACTATGAAGTCGACTTTCTCCCTTATCATCAACTCCACCAGCTTTCGGTGGGTTTCCGGGCGGGTCCGGCTATCACCATAAACCAAGAATCTGACTTCATCTGACTCAGCGTCTGCGGTCTTGAATCGATGGGTCTTGCCTCTCAGCCATGGACCGGCGACCCGGTAACAGTATTCTTGAGCAGGTCTCAGACTTTCGATCCAAACCTTGTGGATGAAGGCCGTCTTCTTGACGATCTGCTTCGCGTCGTTTTCAAATTCGTATTCTACTTGCTGCGGCGTGCTCTCGATATATCTATCCAGTCCGCCGGCGTCACCAAAGTACACCTTCCATGGCCCCTCAGTGCTCGACTCCCACATAATGGCAGCGCGGTCCTTATACACGCGCAGTAGCGCGGGGCCCTTCGTAATGCTATCCAGTTTGAGAGCACCTCGCACGCCATCGAAAACGGGCAGCTCCAACGCACCTTCACGGACGGCTGCAAGCAGAAGGACCGCCGCAGCGACCAGCAACAGCAATTCCAAACTCAGTATGAAGCCGGTTACACGCGAGCTTCCTCGATATTCGCTCATAGACATATTGACCTTACCTTTTCCAAAACATTGACTAATGACGGTACGCGAGAATCAGCTCTATAAGCATCCCCCCGGCATCATAGATGAAATACGCCCCGAAAGCAAGCAGCGCCAGCGAGCAGATCAGTAGAACCACTCGCAGAACCCACGGGCCCAACAGTACCGTCCCCCTGAAGCTTGCCCAGGATAATGCGCTAAGCCAGATCAAGTCACATAGCCAGTGTGTCACCGCAAATAGCCCAAAGGCCCAGACCCCTAAGCTCCTCGCCCGTGTAGCCAGCGTCAACCCGACCGTCGCCCACCAGAGCAGAAAGTATGGGTTACCTCCCGAGAGCAATATCCCTGCAGCCAGTGGGCCAGTCTTGGTGTATGTGGCTTCCCGGTTTGTTTTGTCGCTCAGGCTCCTCAACATCTGAATCGCCATAACCACCAGCACCGTTCCGCCGGCTAACCCAATGGCAATCCTCGTGGGGGTCGATTTGAGTAGTGTGTCGGCCCCGAGTATGATCAAAACCATCAGTGGGAATTCGATGATGCCGTGTCCGATCGCCATTAACGTTCCGGCGAATCGATTTCGCGCCCCCATTGCGATAGCTGCGGCCGTCACGGGCCCGGGCGCCAAAGCCCCCGAAAGAGAGATCACGAATACCTGCAAAAGAAAAAGCAACAACTCCATCAAGCCGCTAACCTACTCGCCGAGGATCTTCACCAGGACTTTCTTTTTTCTCTTGCCGTCGAACTCTCCGTAGAATATCTGCTCCCAGGGGCCGAAGTCGAGCTTACCGCGTGTCACCGCGACCGTAACTTCCCGGCCCATCACACTGCGTTTCAGATGCGCATCGGCGTTATCTTCGAGGCCATTGTGCCGGTATTGTGAGTGCGGCTTCTCCGGCGCAAGCCCTTCAAGCCAAACCTCGAAGTCCTTATGAAGCCCGGCTTCGTCGTCGTTTATGAACACGCTGGCTGTAATGTGCATAGCATTACACAGGAGCAGGCCTTCCCTAATGCCGCTTTCTCTCAGGCAGTCCTCGACCTGCGGCGTGATGTTGATGAATTCTCTCCTGTTCTTCACATTGAACCAAAGCTCTTTGCGGTAACTCTTCATTAGCTCACCTCTCTCACAAGAGCACGGAGGCCTTTTCTTGGCCGGACTCAGCCCTTGCTGCAACTCAGCATATGTGATTTTCCACACGTACGCGGCATTCTAACAGGTTTGCCTGTGTCTTGGAATAACATCTTGAAAATCCCGGCAAGTGCAGGTATTTTTTAGCCGTTTCTGGAAAGGATATCCTGTGAAGAAAGCAACTGTATTCTGGGATGTCGACACGCAGTACGATTTCATGGACCCCCGGGGCAAGCTCTACGTTCCCGGTGCCGAGGGCATCATTGACGCGGTAAGCGAGATTCGCAGGTTCGCGTTGGAGAACGGATTCTCGATTATCGCCGACATTGACTGGCACAGCCCTACCAACGCGGAGATTTCAGAGACTCCCGACTTCAAGCAGACATTTCCCCCACACTGTATAGCAGGTGATCCCGGCGGCGATCGCGTCGGCTATCTGGGGGACGTTCCCATTGAGTACGTAGACACCGACTATATGGGTACAGATGCGCTCCGCAAATTGGCTGCCAGAGACCAGTTCCACATCGTCATAAGAAAAGAGAGTATAGACGTTTTCTCAAATCCAAACACTGATGAACTTGTTGAACTTACTCAGCCGAAGAGCATGGTCGTCTTCGGCGTCGCTCTTGACTTCTGTGTGTACTACGTGCTCAAAGGGCTGGCCAAGCATCCGAATATCAGGCTCTACGTACTTAAGGATGCGGTCAAAGGCCTCGATGTAAGACCCGAAGAAGAGATATTCGACGAGCTGCGACGAATGGGGGTGGTAATTACCGATTTCGATGAGTTCAAGAGGCGCCTGCAATGTGGCTGATCAACAACGGTCCCGCCCTGCTCACGGACCTCTACGAGCTGACCATGGCTCAGGTCTACTTTGGCAAGCAGATGAGGGGCCCCGCATGCTTTGAAGTCACTGTCCGACGGCTGCCCGACAACTGGGGCTTCTTTTTGATGGCCGGACTCAGCGAGCTTGAGTCCTACCTCGCCAGGTTTCATTTCACAAAGGCCGATCTACGGTACCTGCGCTCGACCGGGATATTCTCTGCCGATTTTCTCGAACATCTATCTACCGTAAGGGCCGACGTGAAGGTCCGCTCTGCACCTGAGGGCACCGTGTTCTTCCCACATGAGCCTGTTCTTGAAGTAACCGGCCCCTTGATCTGCGCGCAGCTGCTCGAAAGTTATATCTTGAATATTCTTGGTTTTTCCATCATCGAGGTGACACTTGCGGCAAGAATCGCTATTGCCTCGAGAGGCTTGCCCGTAATAGACTTTGGCCTCAGACGTTGCCAGGGCCCTGTCGCATCGGTACGCTCGGCCAGGGCGGCCCAGATCGCAGGCCTCAAAGCGACCAGTAATGTCTTTGCCGCAAGCCATCTCGATTTTGCTCCCGCAGGGACGATGGCACATTCATTCATCCAGGTGCACGACTGCGAGGAAGATGCCTTCCGCAATTTTGCCGAAACTTACGGTGAAAACTCTATTCTGCTTGTGGACACCTACGATTCGGCCGTGGGTATCAAAAGGGCCGCCAAAGTAGCGAGACAGATCTTCCACGACAAAGGCGTAAGGATAAGAGGCATCCGCATAGACAGCGGCGACTTTGTTGCGCTCTCCAAGTTCGCCCGTGACTGCTTCCGGGAGGAGAATGTCCCCTTTCTGAAGATCTTCGTAAGCGGCGACCTCGATGAATTCAAGATCCACGACCTTCTTGAACAAGGCGCCCAGATCGATGGCTTTGGTGTCGGTACTCGCTTCGCCGTTTCTCGGCATGCGCCGGCAATCGAAATAGTCTACAAGCTCGTCCAGTACGCGGACAAAGGCCTTTCCAAATCATCGCCCGACAAGCAAACGCGGCCGGGCCGAAAGATGATCACGCGCTTCAAGGACAAGTATTACACACACGACGTTGTTTCGCCTCTTGTATCTGGCGCCGACGATCTGCTGCAGCCGTTTGAATCGGCCGAGCCAATTCAGACGATCCAACAACGACTGCTCTCCGAACTTTCACTCTTGGAAGATTCAGTAAAGGCTATCAAAAGTCCCACCAAGTATCCGGTGGAATTTGCCTGAGCCTGACAATTCGTGGCACTGCGTCTGCGGTCTTTCAGTAAACCTAATTGATTGTGATCTGCAGCTTTCCTTCTATCGTGCCTGCCAACGAGCCGGTATCCTGCGTCATTGTGACCGTGTAACGTCCCGGTCGGACGTCTGAGCCTCGCCACGAGAACCCGCAGGTGTCGCCTCAGCCATATTCCATTTTGGCAGAGGCTACTTCCCTGCCCTCGGAGTCAACAATCTTGATCCTGGGTTCAACGTCCACAAGCTTGTTAGAACTATCGTCCTTCTTGGAGAAGCGGCCGTAGAGCTCACCGGCCTTGCCTGTGATCTTCCGCGACAGATATACTGCTGTGCCTTTCGAGTAGGTCGATTGCTCTTTCACGTCACTATGGTAGCGCTTCTCCTCGTCAACTGCCCTGACCGAAAGGATGGGTTTTCCGAACTCCAAAGTGCTACGCTTCTCCGAGGCGACCGCAAACTCGGGCCCCTCGGTGAGACCTACCCACCATTGGCCTGTGTCCTCTGTGCCGTACTCGATATTTGCACTGCTGAGTTTGTACGTTCCCGTCGGCAGCACTGGTTGATCTGTGGAGACGCGGAAATTGATGGTGTTGTCTTTGCTCCCTTCAATGCCCGCGCCATTCAGTCTCGACTTGAGCTTGGAGTCCGAGGCCAGCGCCACGGCCAAGTTACCTGTGGCACCGGCGTACTTTCTGATAACAGCCCGGACGGCACTGTCCCGTCCATGGCGGCCATATAGGTCCACGTGGTAGAACTGTCCGTCGTGATTTATGATGCTGCTGAGGGTCTGCCGGGATATGTGCCGGCCGATTTCTTCTTCACCTATCACGAGTGAATATGCACATCTGCCAAACTTGGTGAACGAGCCCGAAAAACCGCCCGTGTAGAGGATGAGCTTGGCAGGCTCACCGTCAATCGTGGATGTCCCGTCCAGCACACAGGAGGGGCTCCACATACAGCTGGGGCTGGATGAAGAACCGTAGAACTCCGCGCGCAAAAGAACCCTAAACGGAGCCTTGTGCCCATCCTCGGTCTCCGTAGTGAAGTCCGGCGTCACAAACTCCGTCCGTCTTATTGGCTCTTCCTCGACTATGGCAGGCAGAATCCTCTCGTCATCAGAGACCTTGCCGTCCGCATTTAGGTCAAAGTGAAATGCCACAGCTTTGCCGTCTTCGAGTTCGACCGCCGACCACTCAGCCCCTTTCAGTTGTGGATTGTATACAGCCTGCAATTCTTCTGCCCTTTTCCCAACCGCTTTGATGAATGGGGCATCGTCGCCGCCGGAACGCCCATACCCGTAGTATGAGTTGTAGCGAAATTCGTCCTTGTCGCCACTTAGACCACGATACTTCATGTCGAACACGACCGCCCCCGGCGGTGGCTCAGGGAAATCCACCGGCGCCTGGACGGCCTGCGGTTCTGTGCTGAAAGGCTCTTCGACGGGACCTCGTTGCTCGGTCTTCGATCTGTGCAGCAGATAGACAGCCGCTACGACGAGGCACGCAAGTACCAATATGGCCGGCAGGAACTTCTTCATCTCAAACCTCCTTTCTAAATCGCAAAATATCATGCTGCCTCGGCAGGTCATTGTCAAGCATAAAAAGCTGGCGCTTGCGTGCACTAACACAACGACCTCTAAATGCCGGAATTGGTTTTGACATCCCGACGGAGAAACACAATACTACTAACGCAAAATCGCGAAGTCCATCTGGCGTGCCGAATCGGACGCCGGCAAGAGAGTACCTTGGAGCAGCCGTAGCTCATGCGTGTTGTTGACGGGGAGAATTCGAAAGGAGGGCTATCGTGACCGATCAAAACGATGAATCAACAGGCAACCCGGAAGCGGGAGATATTGCGTTGTCCAAGCGTCTGGACTCCATCGGCTGGGCGCTGTTTCTGATAATGATCGGTGGGCTGTGGCTTGCACCGGAAGGCACCGTGCCGGAGGGGACCTGGCTCGTCGGCACAGGCCTGATCATACTCGGGCTCACGGTGGTCCGGCATGTCAAACACGTCACGGTCAGCGGCTTCTGGGTCATAATCGGAATACTGGCGCTCGGCTCCGGGATTAGCAACATCTACGGCCTGGAACTGCCCGTCTTTCCCATTTTGGTGATACTCCTCGGCGCGGGTATTATCCTGGAGCCGCTGATTAAGAAAATGCGAAGTTGAGAGGCCGCACAGCAGGTAGTATGAGTGTTATCACGTACCTTCAGATGCTCGACAGCAAAGAGCTGATCGAGAGAGACTGCGCGGATCCGGAATTCCGGGTCAAGGAGTGTCTGGATGAACAATGGCGGGTCAGCAAGTCTTTTTATCGATCGGTAGGCAAGGACTGGAACTGGATCGACCGTCTTGGTTGGACCGACCGTCAATGGATGGAATATGCGCAAGCCAAGAACCTGAGGACCTTTGTGGCCTACAAGGCCGGTTCCTCCGCCGGCTATTATGAACTCAAGAAAGACGAAGACGGCGCGGTCGAGATCGCATTTTTCGGCTTGCTGCCGGCGTTCATAGGCAAAGGTTACGGCCGGTTTCTTCTGAGCCATGCGATAGGCAACGCCTGGCAGTGGGGAGCAAGCAGGGTTTGGCTGCATACCTGCACAGAAGATCACCCGCATGCCCTCGACAACTATCTCAAGAGCGGCCTGAAGATCTACAAGCGAGAGCAGCGCCCCTGAAGTTCGCTCCGTAACCGATGCACGAGGTCAGCGACAGCCCGCTCTGATCCGGCGCGGCCAAAGCCGGTTCAGTCTGCAAATTTGGCAAACACGTCTCTGGTATATCGGCTGCTTCTACGGAAGGCCTGAACCGTGCCCATCGTCTTGGGAGTGCCTTGCTCCGCCGCCTGCTCAAGCACAATGTGCGGTTTGACGCCGATGCTCAGAAGATACTCCGCTAACTCAACGTAGTCGATATCGCCCTCACCCATGGTCTCGGTCCAGACCCCATCCTTTGATTGGCGAAGATGCAGCTCGGTGATCCTCGAACCGTAAAGCCTCAGTATATCGAACACAGCGACGGCGGAATTGCCCGAACCGCGGTATATCCAGTGGGCATCCAAACACAGCGTCACGTGCTTGG
>CP070675.1:175600-198370 GCA_020352215.1 Phycisphaerales bacterium | reverse complement strand
CCGTTGAACGTAACACCGGTAAATCCCTTTGGCATGATGCCGACGACCTCACAACGAACACCATCAACTATCACAAATTGCCCAACAAGCTCAGGATCGCTCCCCAAACGCTGCCAGCAGAGCCAGCTTAACACCACGACGCGAGCGCCACCCTGCTCTTCTTCCGGCATAAAACCGCGTCCTCGGATCGGCGTCACTCCCAGAACGGAAAAGTAGTTCGCTGAAACACAGAATGGCTTAACTTGCTGGACCGATCCTCCATGAACCAGAGTTCCCACAGGCAGGAACCTTTGAGCCAAGAGCTCGCTAAAGGCCAGGCCGCTGTCACGGACAGTAAGATACTCGGAATAGCGAAACCCGAGTGCTTCCGGGTCTTGAAATCCACAATACACCAACTGCTCAGGTGCTTTCACTTCTGCCGGATGAGCCAGCAACAACAGATCGGCGATGCTGAACATGATGGTATTGGCCCCAATGCCGATGGCCAGTGTGATCAAGGCAATAGCAGTGAAACCGGGGTTCTTTCGCAGCATGCGAATGCCGTATGTTATATCGTGCCAGATCGTCATCCTTCATATATCCTTCTGTCTTCTGTCCCTTCGACTCTGCTCAGGGCAGGCTCCTGCACTCTGTATTCTCTCTCAATCACTGGTACCTCAATGCCACCATCGGATCGACCTTCGCGGCCCGGCGGGCGGGAATCCAGGCGGCCAGGGCCGCCACCGTGAGCATAATCAAGATGGCCCCGATCATCGTGAGAGGATCATGAGGTTCGATGCCGTAGAAAAGAGAACGCATCAGGCGGCTCAAAGCCAGTGCGACAGGTAAGCCGATAGCCACGCCAATACCTGCGAGTATTAGGGCCCCTCGGAGGACCGACCAGGCCACGTCCCAGGGACGTGCGCCCAATGCCATGCGAATGCCCAGTTCACCGGTCCGTCGCGCGACATTGTAGGCCATGATGCCGTACAGGCCGATGCACGAGAGCGCCAGGGCCAGTAGGGCAAAACTGCCAAAAAGTGATGTCATGAGGCGTTCCAGACGAAAAGACTCCTTGATAGCGAGTTTCTGCGACATGATCCCCTCCAGTAGCAGGTTCCGGTCAATCTCCGCCACGGCCTCGCGCACCGCAGGAACCAGAGACATCGGCGGCAGCACACTGCGCATCATGCAAGTCATCTTGTGCAGCTCGTATTGACTATGAGGTCTATAAAGAATCGGTGAAATGCCTCGGCGTAAGCCGCAATATTTGTGGTTACTGCACAGACCCACGATTATATGTTCTTCATCGTCAATCATAATGAACTGGCCCACGGGATTCTTTTCCGGGAAACACAAGCGTCCGAACTCCTCGTTGACGATGACGACTCGCTGTGAGTCTTCTGTATCCGCAGCATTGAAGCCGCGTCCAGCCAGCAAGTTGATCCCCATGGTCGCGAAGTATCCCTCACTCACGCTAAGGGCAATTGAGTCGCGCGGCCTTGCATCGGGACGGCTCGGGATCGATACTTTAGGGCTCCATCCATGTCCGCCCGTCAACGTCGTATTTGACAGGGCGACCGACCGGACACCGGGAATTCCCGCGATTTTCCGACGTATGACATCATAATAGACTTCAAAATTTTTGAATTCCGGGGGGGACAGGGACTTGTCTGGATCGATTGGAACCAACAAGAGATTCTCCGTGTCAAATCCCGGATCCATTCGATAGAGATTGATCAGAGTCCGGCATAGGAGCCCACCGACCACGACAAAAAGGATGGACATACCCACCTGTGCCGTGACCAGCACCTTCCCCAGGCGAAGCCGGGGAGCGCCGAGGCTCCCGCTGTCCTTAAGGCCTGCCGACGGATCGGTGTTGCCGGCACGCAGTGCCGGAAGAAGGCCGGACAATAAGGTGGTGACCACGCCGGCGGCCAGCGCAAATACAAAAACATGCGCATCAATCTGTAGGTTGAAGTTTCGATTGCCTAAGAAACAATCTATGATACAAATGCCTACTGCCGCTCTTATCCATATGGAGAGCAGCAATCCGAGACAGATTCCTCCCAGTGACAGGATCATGCTCTCCGTGAGTGACTGACGTATGAGACGCCACCGCCCGGCGCCCATCGCCGCTCGTACGGCCATTTCATGTTGACGGGCCGCCCCCCGAGCCAGAAGCAGGCCGGCCAGATTCGCGCAGGCGATCAGCAGGACCAGACCCACCAAACTCTGCAGCTGCCAGAAGTCTCGAGCCCACATGCCACGTCGACTCAGCACCCCATGCTGACCTTTCTGTAACAAGATCCCGGGCTGGTCAATCTCCATTTCAGAGCGATTGACAACTTGGCTGAATAGAAGCTGTAACGATGCCTGCGCCTGAGCCTCATCGGCCCCGGGAGCCAGCCGCCCCATTATCTGGGCCCACCAACGGTTGTACGACGTCAGCGACAGTTCGGGCCTCAGTTGCGGTTGAGCAGCCACGGGCACACAGAAATCGGTGTTCCTTTGACCGGCCAGAGGACCGACATAACTACGAGGCAATACGCCAATGATAGTAAAACCTGTTCGACCTACCGTGAGAGTCCGGCCAATGACGTGAGGGTCGAGACCAAAGACGCGTTGCCAGAAAGGATATGTGAGGATGGCCACCGGCGGAGCGTCACGGCGGTCGTCGTCGGGAGTAATAGGTCTCCCAAACAGAACCTCTGCGCCGTAGCCCTTGAAAAAGTTGCCCGACACCATCCGCGCATTTGCCAAGATCGGAACGCCGCCTGCATCAATCGTTACGGGATCCCCGCCATAGGAAAAGGCAAAAAGATCGGAGAATCCTTCCGCCTGCTTGGCGAAATCCAGATATGCAGGATATGGGAAGGATCCGAAGGAGCGCTGAGATCCAAAGTACATTGGTGATCGATAGAACAGTTCCCCGGGAACCTTGTGACCTGTCCAGTTGATCACACGCAACTCATGCGGATTGCGGACGGGCAAAGACTTGTACAGAATGCCGTTGGTAATACTGAAGAACCCCGTATTCGCCCCAATCCCCAGGGCGAGTGACAGCACGGCCACCGCAGTGAAACCGGGACTCTTACGCAACTGACGAAGCCCATAACGAGTGTCTTGCCACAAGATTCTCATCGTAACACCTCTACAATTTCTCTAACGTCATTCATACCTGAGTGCTGTCATGGGATCGATCCTGGTGGCCCGGTTTGCAGGTATGTAGCAGGCAAGCAGAGCGATCCCAGCCAAAAGGAGCGAAACGCACACAAATGTGAGTGGATCGGTTGGAGTCACGTTGTACAGAAGACTCGAGATAACTCGGGTCAGCGCAAAAGCTCCAGCCAAGCCAACGACCAAGCCAACTGCAACCAGAATCAGCCCCCGCTTGATTACGAGTCTCAGCACATCGTAACGCTGTGCGCCCAGAGCCATGCGAATTCCGATCTCTTGGGTGCGTTGTGACACAGAGTAGGCCGTGACGCCGTAGACGCCGACACTCGCCAGGGCCAGTGCCACGCCAGCGAGAGCCCCGAGCAGCAGGGTGGTCGAACGCTCAGTGGAAAACAAATCTGAGATTTGCTGCTCCATGAATACAACATCTCGAACGAGCACATCCGGGTCCACGGCCAAAATCTCCCTGCGAATCGCAGACGCCAAGTCTGTTGCCTTGGCCTCCACACGGACCATCACGTCCGGGTACGACAAACCGCCTGTCTGCACGCAAGGCGCATACACCTCGTCGTCCGGAAAATCCCCAAAATGTTTCACGTCCCTCACGACACCGACAATCTGACGAGTGACCGGCTCCGACTTGCCATGTGTCAGGTGCTTGCCGAGAGGATCTTCGTTCGGCCAGAAACGACGGGCCAGCGATTCGCTGATAACCGCCACCGGAGTGGATGCACCGCTGTCGTGTTCAGTGAAGTACCTTCCCCTCAGCAAGGGTATCTGAAACAGACGAAAATAGGCAAGGGAGACCGGCGTGAATCGAATTTCTACTTGATCCTCACCCGGTGCGGTACGTCCCTCAACAGTGAATCCGTCATAGCTGTAGCCCGTCCAGGCGGGCGTCCCGTTTGCGATGGCCACACATTGGATGCCGGGTATGTTGCCGATACCCTCCATTATCTGGCGTAAATAAGCAAAGCGCTGTTCCGGTTTCGAATATCGATCCTCCGCGCTACCCAACTCGATCATCGTAACCAGAACGTTCTGTGTGTTCACCTGCGGGTCAATATGCAGAATGCGTGCGTAGCTGTTGATCATCAAGCCGGCACCGATGAGCAGCAGAAATGCGACAGCGACGTCCAGGACCACAAGCAAAGCCCGCAGACCCTGGAACCGGGGCCTCTGGCCTGCCGTCCGGCCCGCCGACAGCGACCGATTCAGATCGGTCCTCGATGCCCCTATTGCAGGTAGCACGCCGAAGAGCACACACGTCACCAACGATAAACCCATTGTGTAGAGGAGCGTTCGGGCATCCATACCAACGTCGACGAACCAGGGGATCGACCCACCCGTGCGGATCCCCAGGTGCCACGGTGTCGACCGACCCCTCAGCGCGGAAAGTATGTCGATGCCCCAATACGCCAGCATGAAGCCAAGCAGTCCGGCGAGCGCGGCCAGAAGGATGCCTTCGGTGAGCAACTGCCGGAACAAGCGGAGACGGTGCGCGCCCAAGGCCGCGCGGACAGCGATTTCCTTTTCACGCGTCACAGACCGGCTTATTAACAAATTTGCCACATGCAAGCATGCGATCAGCAGCACAGAACTCGCGACACCAAGCACAATCAGAAGGGTCCGGGGCTTGCCAATGCCCCGGGCCATACTCGCGTAGACCTCGTTGATCGGAGTCACCACTATTCCCCGATTCGCATTGGTGTCCGGGTAGGCCCGCGCCAGGCGTTCGGCAATCAGGTCCATCTCCGCTTGTGCTTGGGCAATGCTGACCCCGCGTTCAAGGCGGCCGATAGCCTCCACCCCGCGGTTGTTCCGATTTGTTCCATCGGTCGGCGCACGCGACATGGGCATCCATACCCCGCAAGCTACGCGCTGGAAGACCCATCGAAAATCTGCCGGCAGGACTCCCACAACCGTGTAGAGCTGTTTATCGAGTGATATTGTCTTGCCAATGACGTCCGGATCGCCGCCGAACCAGCGCCGCCACTGGCCGTGGCTGAGTACCACGACACGTTCGCCCCCGCGCTCGTGTTCTTCGGGCAGAAAACTCCGCCCCAATATCGGCTGCACGCCCAAGACTGAAAAGAAATCTGGGGATACGAAGAAGCCTCGGCTCTTCTCGGTTCTGTCGGCGGTTCGCACAACGCCATTCCACTGATCGGCGCCGACCAGCTGCTCAAACACACGGCTCTGATCTCGCCAATCCAGAAAGCCCGCATGTGAGGTTCCATTTCTCTGGTTCCGCTCCGGGTTATTGGTTTCATCAAGGCACGCGAGGCTATCGGAGTCCTTGTAGGGACACGAACGAAACAACACGGCATCAACGATACTGAGCGTCGCTGTCGTCGCGCCGATGCCAATAGCCAGGATCAGGACCACAACGGCTGTGAAACCGGGATTCCTCGCCAGCATCCGGGATCCATATCGAATGTCTTGCCACAAAGCTCTCACTTGTCTCTCCTATTCGTACCTAAGCGCCTCCATCGGATCGATCCTGGCGGCCCGGCGGGCCGGGATCCAGGCCGCCAAGGCTGCCACGGCAACTAACAAGATGACCACACTCGCTAGAGTTGCGGGATCGTGTGGACTGGTTTCAAAGAGCAGGCTCTCAACGAAACGAGACAACCAGAACGTTCCCAACAAACCCAAAGCGATGCCTAACAAGACTGCCCGTAGACCCTCCCACACGGAGTGGAGGATGATGTCGGAAGGAAGCGCACCCAAGGCCCGCCGGATCCCAATCTCTTTGGTTCGCAATGCAACGGAGTGAGCCGTAACGCCGTAGATTCCCAGCGCGGCCAGCAGCAACCCCACGGCCGCCGCCAAGGCCAGACATTTCATATAGAGTCGATGAGATGCTGTGGAATTGTGGAGTGTCGTAGCTACGATTTCAAACCTGGGGGCATCGATGATCGGTTCCAGGTCTTGAAGCTCCCGACGTAAACTCGGAAGAATCGCCGATGGCTTCGTGGCGGTGCGTATGGTCATAAAATGTGGTGGGCCCAGGGGTTTCCCCTGATAGGGGAGGTAGTAGGCAGGCATGATCACTTGCCCGTAAGCGTATTCACGCAAATCGCCAACAATGCCTACCACTTCATAGCGCTCTTGACCTTGAGGCGTTTTGTGTACGACGGTCTTTCCAACCAGATCCGCTCCCAGCCCGAAACCTTTGGCCATGTGTTCATTTACCAGAATTGTTTGGCTCTGTGTTCCGATATCCCTTCTCTCCAGGGTACGACCTGCGCGTAAGTGGGCTCCGATAGATCTTAGGTAGTCCTCGTTATCCACACCGCAGCCGAATCCGTGGACTTGAAGGGTCGTCCCATCAGGACCAGCCCAGGATTCTGGTCCCGAATGTCCGACCCCGATTCCCACGGAATCGACACCGGGCAACGAAGACCAGCGTTCATGCAGTTGCTGCATGAAATGGTTCTTCCTGTCCAGGTCCTGATACTTATTCCAGGGAAGCGGCAAATGGACACGTATGAGGTTGGTCGAATCGTAGCCGGGATTCACCCTCAATAGTCTGACCACACTGGATATCATCAAACCCGCACCACTCAGCAGCACCACTGCCAGGGCCGTCTCCAATCCAACCAAGATTCTACTCAAACGTCTCCGTTTCCGATCCGGGCCGGCAACGGATAGGGTTTGCTTTAACGGGTTGCTGATATTTCCTCGACAGGCAAACCATGCCGGGGCTATTCCCATTCCCGTACCCACCACAATGGAGAGAGCTAAAGCGAGTCCCAGCAGAGCAAAGTCGATTTGTATAGGCCTGAGTTGTGGCATCCATGCCGGAATCAGCAGAGTAAGCGCTTTCAAAGCCCAATGGGTCACCAGTAGACCGCAAAGGCCACCCAGTACTGCCAAAAGTACGCTCTCGACAAGAAGTTGGCGCATCAACTGAAACCTCCCGGCACCCAACGCACTGCGAATCGCGAGTTCATGTTTACGGTCCTCAGTACGAGCAAAGAGCAGGTTCGCCAGGTTGGCACAAGCAATCAAAAGAATGAATCCAGCCGCCGCCATCAGACTTATGAAGGTCTTTTGTAAGGCCCCAAACGTAAACATCATACGTAGAGGTCTGGCCGTGATGCCGAAGTCTCGATTATCCTTGGGATGGTCTTGTGCGTGTCGTGCCGCAATGACATCCAGTAAGGCTTGGGTCTGTTTTAACGTAATCCCCGGCTGCAACCGAGCCAGCAGTCCGAAGTCGCGACGGGCATACGCCTGGGGCATTCTCGGAAACTCTCCGGCAATCCAATAGTTGGGATTCGCCTGGGGAAACCGAAAACCAGACGGCATCACTCCAACCACCGTCGCATTCATCTCATTAAAAGGAATACTCTCTCCAACAATGTCGTTGCGCGCGCCGTAGAGATTCTGCCAACAGGTATAGCTTAGTACCATGACAAGGTCCTGGCCGGGCTTGCCTTCGTGTGCGGCGAATGTCCGACCCAGCTGCGGCGCGACACCCCATATACGAAAGAAATTGGGAGAAACCTTCATGCCCCACAGTCTTTCCCTGAACAGATCTCCCTGATATGTCATTGTACTGTTTTCAAAGAACACCAGTTCTGAGAAAACCTCTTCATGCCGGCGCAGCTCCATTATCGTCGGTGGATTCACTTCTCTATGAAACTGCCCGCTTCTCCTGTTTAGAGAACGTATCTGAACCAGTAGGTCTGAGTCACGGACTGGCAACGGGTCCAGAAGTACCGTATCTACAAAACTGAAGATCGCAATGTTGGCGCCGATGCCGAGAGCAAGGGTAAGCACCGCCACAGCGGTGAATCCGGGATTCCTTAGAAGCATCCGAAATCCATAACGAATGTCTTGCCACAAAATTCTCATCGTAACACCTGTGCAATTTCTTCAAGGTTATTCATACCTAAGTGCCTCCATGGGATCAATTCGAGCCGCGCGTCGGGCGGGTATCCAGGCCGCAAGAACAGCGACCGCGACCATAATCCCGACGGTCCCGATCATCGTGAGAGGGTCGTGAGGTTCGATGCCGTAGAAAAGAGAACGCATCAGACAACCCAGAGCCAGTGAGATGGGCAAGCCGGTAGCCACGCCTATGGCCGCGAGCGTTAGGGCCCCTCGGAGGATCGGCCAGGCCACGTCCCAGGAACGAGCGCCTAAAGCCTTGCGAATACCCATCTCACCGGTTCGTCGTGCGACATTGTAGGCCAGCATCCCGTACAAGCCGATGCAGCACAGCACCAGGGCGAGTAGGGCAAAACTGCCAATGAGCGATGTAAAAAGGCGCTCCAGACGAAGAGACTCCTTGATAGCGAGTTTCTGCGTCGTGATCCCCTCCAGCGGTAGGTTCCTGTCGATCTCGGCCACGGCCTTGCGTACGGCAGGCACGAGGGACAACGGTTCAAGCACACTGCGTATCATGCAGGTCACATTAGAGAGCTCGAATTGACTATGAGGTGTATAAAGAATCGGTGAAGTGTCTTCGCGCAAGCCGCAATATATGTGGTTGCCGCACAGGCCCACGATCTGATATTCTTCACCTTCAAAACCACTCATGGCTATAAACTGGCCAAGAGGGTTCTTTTCCGGGAAAAACAAACGTGCGAATTCCTCATTGACAATGACGATCCGCTGGGAGTCTTCTGTATCCGTAGCACAGAAGTCGCGCCCTTGCAGCAGGTTGATCCCCAGGGTCGCAAAGTATCCCTCACTCACGCTCAGCAAAAGTGACTTGCGCGGCCGTACCTCAGGCCGGCCTGGGATCGATACTTCGGGAACCCATCCACGACCGCCCGTCAATGTCGTATTTGAGAGGGCAACAGATCGGACGCCTGGGATTGCTGCGATCTTCTCACGCACGGAATCAAAGAAGAATCGCTCATCTCTCGGGGGAAACAGGGAATTGCCAGGATCGATTGGAACCAACAAGAGATTTTCCGTGACAAATCCTGGATCCATTCGATAGAGATTGGCCAGGGTCCGACACAAGAGCCCGCCGACCATCACAAAAAGGACAGACATACTCACCTGCGCTGTCACCAACACCTTCCCTAAGCGAAGGCGGGGGGCGCTGTAGCTTCCGGCATCTTTTAGCCCTGTCAATGGGTCCGCGTGGCTCGCACGCAAAGCGGGGAAAAGGCCAGATAGCAAGGTGGTGACCACGCCAGTGCCCAGTGCAAACATCAAAACATTCGTATCAATCCGTAGGTTGAACTGTCCGCTGTCTGAAAGATCGAGGATACAACTGCTCAGTATCCCTCTTAACCATGCGGACAGCAGCAATCCAAGACAAACCCCTCCCAATGACAGGATCAGACTCTCCGTGAGTGATTGACGTATGAGACGCCACCGCCCGGCGCCCATCGCCGCCCGCACGGCCATCTCATGTTGACGGACCGCCCCCCGAGCCAGAAGCAAACCCGCCAGATTCGTGCAGGCGATGAGCAGAACCAGACCTACCACGTAAAGCATGAGCCAGAAGGGTCCAGCCGCATCTTGCCGTGAACCTAATACCCCTTGGAGACCTTCTTCCAATAAGATCCGCGGCTGGTCAACTTCCACCTCAGAACGCCTTAGAGTCCGGTCAAATAGAACCTCCAACGAGGCCTGCACCTGAGCCTCATCCGCCCCGGGAGCCAGTCGCCCCATGATCCTAACCCACCAAAAATCTAACCACCTATTTTTATAGAGATCGTACATGAGCCGCGGCTGGGCCACCAAAGGTACATAGAAATCGACGCGCTGCTGTTCTACGAGGGGAGCCACGTAGTGGCGAGGGAGCACGCCAATGATAGTGAAAATTGTGTCACGTACCGTGAAAGTCCGACCTATGACGTGAGGGTCGAGACCAAAAACGCGTTGCCAGAGACGATAGGTGATGAGGGCTACCGGCGGCGCGTCAGGGCGGTCATCCTCGGGAGTAATCGGTCTTCCGATCATGACCTCTGCACCGTAACTCTGGAAGAAGTTGCCCGACACCGATTCGGGGTATGCGCGGGACGTAAGGCCCCCCGCGCTGATCGTTACGAACTCCCCATAGTTGGAAAACGCAAAGACATCGGAGAATCCTCGTGCCTGTTCAGCGAAATCCAGGTATGTTTGATACTGAAATGATCCACAGTGGAGCCCACCAGACTTGGTGCGACTGTATCCCCCTTCAAGAAAAGTTATTTTAGGCAACGTACGAGTTGTCCAGATGATCTGACGCAACTCATGCGGATTGCGGACGGGCAAAGACTTGTACAGAATGCCGTTGATCGCACTGAAGATAGCCGTATTCGCTCCAATCCCCAGGGCCAGTGACAGCACCGCGACCGCAGTGAACCCGGGACTCTTACGCAACTGGCGAAGCCCATAACGCATATCTTGCCACAAGATTCTCATCGTGACACCTCTGCGATTTCCTCAAGGTCATTCATACCTCAATGCCACCATCGGATCTATCTTCGTGGCCCGGCGCGCCGGAATATAACAGGCTGTCAAACCTACCACCGTCAAAAGTAGAGATACAGCTACGAAGGTCATTGGGTCCGTTGCGGTCACGCCGTAAAGAAGGCTCGCGAGCACACGCGATAGTGCTAATGCCGCGGCCACACCGATAACCAGGCCGATGACAATCAGGATCACTCCCTTTTTGATAACGAGTTTGAATACGTCCGCCCGCTGTGCGCCCAAGGCCATGCGAACTCCTATCTCGTGCGTGCGCCGGGCAACGGAATAAGAGATGACTCCGTAGATGCCAATGGCCGCCAAGACCAGACCCGCCGTTGCGAAGCCGGTGACGTACGACATGAACAGACGCGGCACGGCCGTGGAGTCGTACAAGTCTTGGGCGATGATACTGAACGTCACTCGGTTCCGGGCCAATCCGCGTGCCTTCAGCTCGTGGCGCACAGCCGGTATCAGCGACGCTGGACTTGCTCTGGTGGACAGAATGAACGTCGCCCAGTCGTCCGTCCATTCCATGGCCCTGTAGGGCCGGTACATAGTCGCCGATGCTTCGGCGCCCCACAGGCCCCAAAGGCGGGTCCGGATGTTGGATACGACTCCCACAACCTCGAAGACGACAGTTCTATCCCGCTTGCGGGCCGAGACCTTCTTACCCACGGCGTTCTGCCCGGGCCAGAGGCTCCCGGCCAACTTCTCGTTGACGAGTATCACGGGCGAGCCTTGGTAAGCGTCGGAACGGCTGAGGAAGCGCCCGGACAGCAGGCGCGCACCCATGGTTCGGAGCGTATCCTGCGATTCCACACTAATGCCTCGGGTGAGCACTCGCGTCGGATGGGTTCGGCCTTCCGCGGTGACACCGCTCAGGCCGAGCTCGGGCAGCCGAACACCGACCGACTCGACCCGCGATACTCCTGCAAGACACTCCCGGATACTCCCAGCCCGCGCCAGCATCTCCCAGTCGTCCGGTTGAGCGCTGGTGCGCAGCCTCAGCGAAACGCGCAACAGGCCCGCCGGTTCGAAGCCCGGATCAAGATGGAGCATCGAAACCACGCTACGAACAGTCAGGCCGGCCGCGACCAGCAGCGCCACTGCAAATGCGACTTCTGAGACGACCAGGGAGCTACGAAACCAACCGGTGGCGGATCCGCCGACACCGGCAACGCCTTCTCTGAGCGCCTGCTCCAGCCGCCCCCGACATGCCTGTAGAACGGGCGCTGAACCTACGACGAGTCCCACAAGCAAGCTCACCGAAAGGGTAAATGCCAGCATGGGCAGATTCAACTCGATTGGCCTGAGCCGTGGAACGTACCACGGTATGGATGAGACCATTATGTGCAGAAGACACCAACTCAAAACCACCCCGGTGAGACCCCCGAACAAAGCCAGCAACGAGCTCTCAGTCAGGAATTGTCTCGCCAGGCGGAGCCGGCCGGCCCCCAAAGCCGCCCGAACGGCCACCTCTCTTCGGCGGGCCTCCGTTCGCGACAAGAGCAGGTTTGCCGTGTTTACGCAGCCGATGAGCAGTACAAAAACAATCACTCCGAAGACACAAACAAGCGCCTTCTCAAGGAAGTCGTGGGCCTCGCCCATGAACAGAGATCGCAGTGGCGCGACATCCACAGCTTCCCCGTAACTTCTTCGGTAACGCTGGGGTACTGCCTCGAAGTGGCTGGGCAGGACCGTATCGAGCACGGCTTGTACCCGAGCCCGCGAGACTCCTGGTCGTAATCGCGCCGCCACTCCATATCTGGTCAGGTCGTGGTCAAACCCGACGCGAGGAAGCCAAAAATCACAGTCATCCTCGGGGAACCGAAAGTGCGGCGGCATTACGCCAACAACAGTGAATAGCCCCCTGTCAAACCGTATCGCTTCACCGACAATGTCAGCTCTACCTCCGCAGTTCGTTTGCCAGAACCTGTGGCTCAATAAGACTACGGGCTCTTGGCCCGGCTTGCCCTCGTCGGGCAAGAAGCCTCGCCCCAACAGCGGGGCCACATTCCAAAAAGTCGTAAAGTTGGGCGAGACTCGCGCTCCGCGGGCCTCCTCGACGAAGTCTTCGTTCTCCCACAGCATGACCCACCCAACGTTGAAGTAACAGAGTTCGGAAAGCAGGTCTTCTTGCTTGGCGATCTCTGCGACCGTCAGCGAGAACACATGCGGGGAGATCTGGCCTTGCTTTCCGACCGATCGGAAGCACACTAACTGACCGCGACCCCTCTGGGGCAGCGGCTGTAAGATGAGCGCGTCCATTATGCTGAAGATAGAGGTGATGGCGCCGATCCCGATTCCCAGCGTGAGCACCGCTACGATCGCAAATCGGGGGTCCCTAACAAGCATCCGGAATCCGTAACGTAAATCTTGCCACAAGGCCCTCATTGCAATACCTCTGTAATCTCCTTTGGGTCATTCATATCTAAGTGCAGTCATGGGATCGATCCTCGTGGCCCTTCGTGCGGGGATGTAGCAGGCCATGAATGTCACCAGAGCCAGGACCAATGCTGCACAGACATACGGCAGTGGATCCCACAGAGAGACTCCGTAGAGGAAATTGCGGTCCCACATACGCATCGCAGGGAGGTTGCTCTCCACAAACCGCATGGCAATAAGACTCATTCCAATACCAAGCCCCAGCCCAATGGTCGTTAGGGCGGCACCTTCGAGTAAAACCAGTGTAAGGACATCACGCCTCTGCGCTCCCACGGCTATTCGGATGCCGAGCTCCCGCGTGCGCTGTCTGACTGCATAGGCCATGACGGCGTAGATGCCGGTAGCAGAAAGTACAAGTACGACGAGTCCGAACGTATTGAGGATTCCTGTCAGAACTCGTTGAGGGTAGAACAATTCCCATTGTCGCTCGACTATGGTGCGAACATCGCAGGCCGATGCCGGCATACCGAGCGATGTGGCTGCATTCCTTATGCTCGGAACCAATGGCCTTGGATCTCCTGTCGCCCGTATGAGCAAGACGGGCCTGACCTCTGAAGCCTCCACAAGGGGCCAATACATGATAGGTGTGGGTTCTTCCCGGATGGAGTAGTGTTTGGCCGCCTTCACCACACCAATGACTTCTCTCACTTCCTCTGCCCCAGGTTCGGGAGCACAAAACGTCACTCGTTTGCCAATCGGATCTTGGCCGGGCCAATACCGTTGCGCCAGGATCTCGTTGACTACCATAACCCTGGACGCCTCGGGGACATCGCGAATGGAGATATCGCACCCCATCAACAAGGGCAGACCGAGAGTCCGAAAGTACCCCGGGCCGACAAGAGCCCAGTGCAAGATGATTTCTTCCCCGGCCTTGATCTCGCGGTTCTCCATTCGTCTCACGCCGGTCATACTGACTCCTCCGTCTCCCAACGGAACGTCACCGGCCAGGCTCGTCGACTCTATGCCGGGCAGCTCTGCGACTCGCTCTTGCAGGTCCTCAAAGAAGTGTCGGGGGTATATCCGGCCCTGATGTTGGCGCTGGGAACCCACAGATGCAACAAGGATTCTCGTCGGGTCGAAACCAGGATCTACCCATCTGACCCTTATGAGGCTATGTAGGCACACGCCGCCGCAGACCAGCACCGTGATGGCCAATGCCATCTGAACGACGACGACGAGGCTCTGCGCGTTCCACCGGCGAGGGCGGCCTATGAATCGGGCGGTCTCTTTGAGAGTGGGTATAATGTCAGGCTTGGTCGTCTGAAGAGCCGGTGCCAAGCCGGATGCTATGGGTGTGATCAGCGAAACCGCAAGAGCAAACAGGAACATCCGCATATTCAGTCCCGGAGTGACACTGATGGGATTGATAGTGGCCATGACAATACACAACAACCGGTCCAGCCACACCGCCAACAGTACTCCGCAGCCCCCGCTGAATAGGGCCAGCACCATATTCTCCGCCAGCAATTGCCGGATAATCCGCGCGCGGCTTGCCCCCAAGGCCTGCCGGATGGCGATCTCCTTACGGCGGGTCACCGCCCGGGCCAATTGCATGTTCGCCACGTTGGCACACGCAATCAGCAACACGAGTGAGACGATGACCATGAACAACAGCAAGGGCACGCTTGCTTCCCGCGTTCGCGAGTGCATGGGCCCTCGGCTTCCGTCTGAGACAAGCACGTTGGTGTGGGTATTGTTGGGCTCAACCTCTCCTATCTGAGCAGCCAATACCCTCAGCGCCGCCTGCGCCTGTTCACGGCTGATGCCGTGCTTAAGCCGGCCCAGCAAATACCAGTCGGCGAAAGCTCGGTTATCAAGCGACCGACGTGTCATAGCCGCCCACGCACGCAGCGGCACATAGACCTCGGCGACGGGACCCACGAGTGTCCCGGTAAATCCCCGTGGAGCGACCCCGAGGATGGTGACAGGATGATCGTTGATGGCAATCTGCTTTCCGATGATACCCTGGTCGGCACCGAATCGTCGGCGCCAAAGCCCATGACTGATCGCCACCACGGGCTCCGCGGTAGAAGACCGGTCTTCCTCGGTAAATATGAGGCTCCCAAGGGCAGGTTTGATGCCGAGAACCAGAAAATAGTTGCTCGATACCGCCATCCCCCGGACCCGATTCACCGCGCCATTCACTGCCAGATTCATGGCCTTGTCATCGAAGGCAACCAGACCCGCGAACACATGGGATTGATCACGATAGCTCTCGTAGAGGGGGAAGCTAAACGTCCTGCCTATGCCCGATTCTCCCTCGTCCTCATCCAGCCATATGTATTCCAGGGTGACCAGTTCGTCCGGCTTCTCCACCGACAGCGCACGGAAGAGAACTTGATCGAGGGCATTGAAGATCGCGGTGTTGGCCCCAATCCCCAATCCCAAGACCAGTACCACAACGGCGGTAAAACCCGGATTCCGCACGAGCATCCGAGAGCCATAGCGAATATCTTGCAGCAAAGTTCGCACTTTTCATCAGCCTTTTGCACTTAGTTCCTTGGGGCTAATCTCTCCGTCGAGCCAGCCATCTGATAGTTTTATGATCCGCTCGCTGTGCGATGCGTTCTTTTCAGAATGCGTGACTTGAATAATGGTCGTGCCTTCCTTGTTCAACTTGGTGAGCAGCTGCATGATTTCCTCACCCTGGCTGGAATGCAAATTGCCCGTGGGCTCATCTGCGAGGATCAGCCCGGGGCTGGCAACCACCGCACGTGCAACGGCAACTAATTGCTGCTGTCCTCCGGAAAGCTGACTGGGGTACAGATCCTTCTTCGCTACAATCCTGAAATAGTCGAGCGTGTCACACACGATACTGGCGCGCTCAGAAGCCGGCACATTCCTATAGGACAAAGGAATATCCAAATTCTCGTAGACTGTTAACGTATCCAGAAGATTGAAGTTCTGAAAAACAAAACCAATGTGCTCCTTGTTGAGCGCCAGTCGCTCTTTAGGCGTGAGTTTGTGAACCGCATGGTCGAAGAGATAGTACTCGCCACTCCAGTCGCCGTCCAGCATGCCGAGAATGTTCAGCAGAGTGGTCTTCCCCGCGGCCGACGGTCCCATGACGGTCACGAATTCGCCTTCCTCGATGTCGAGGGTGATTTGACGCAGGACAAAATTCATGCCCGCCTTGGTCTTGTAGCATTTCTCGATATTGCGTAGTTTGATCATAGTTCTCAGTTCCCGGTTATCAGTTTTCAGTTTCAGTTCTCCCGCCTGCGGCGGACCCGTGCTTCGCTGCGGTCTCATTCTTCGACGCGGAGTTGCCGGCCGGCGACCGGTCACCGCGAATCACTCATACTTCAATGCCACCATGGGATCGACTTTCGTGGCCCTTTGCGCGGGCAGCAAGCTCGCCACGAGGGCCGTACCCGAAAGAATCAAGCCGACCGATATGTAAACGGCAGGCTCCCACGTGCTGGCGCCGAAAAGTAGTTGGGACATGGCAAATGTCGTGCCGAAAGCCAGAACTACCCCCACCGCCAGCCCGAGCAGCGCCAGTTTCATTCCCTGCTTGACAATAAGACGAAGGATGTCACCTTGGCAGGCCCCCAACGCCATGCGTACGCCGAGCTCATGCGTCCGTTCTGCCACGGAGTTGGAGACGACGCCGTAGATTCCCAGTACCGCCATGATCAATCCGAATGAGCCAATGGCCACCATAGCCTGTGTCCCTTCGACATCTCTGTCTCGGACCTTCTCCAGGCTGGACTGGACCGTGAATGGATTCGACACCGGCTGATTATTATCGACGGATCGCACTGCTTGCCGAACGGCATCGGCGAATAGACCCGGGGCAGCCTTCGTCCGAGCAAGAAAGAAATACCCCCCCCACCTCGGCGCCACCTGCCTATGGGGTAGATATGCCTCCGGCCCCAAGTCCTCCCTTATCCCCAAATTGCGCCGGTCCGGGACAACTCCCACAATCGTGAACCATTGGCCCTGTTGTTCAACGGGCAGGCGAAATTGCCGACCGATCGGATCGGTCTGGGCAAAGAACTGCCTGACGAACGATTGATTCACCAGGGCTACCAGAGCGGAACCGCGACGGTCCTTGTCGGTGAATGGCCGGCCCTGTAACAACGGCACATTCACCATCTTGAGGTAGTTGGGGCTGACGATACTGAGATTGACCATCTGGCCGCGCTGCCACCGATCGCCGTCGCTCCGGAGCTGGAACCCCATAGGGAAGACGCGTTGAGATCGATCAACAACGCTGGCCGAGCAAACGCCGACTTCTTCGACGCCGGTTACGGTGCTAATCCGCTCCAGCGCCTGCTCACAGTAGAGTAGCCGCCGGTCGGGCGTTTCATAGTAGGGTGAGCTAAGGTACACAGCTACGCTCAGAAGGTTCTTGGTCTCGAATCCCGGATCAAAGCGTTTCTTGTTGAGATAAGTCTGCACCAAAAGACCCGCCGAGATACAAAGCACTGTTGCCATTGCGACCTGTCCGGCAACCAGGAAACTGCGCAAGCGATGTCGTTCGATCCCACCGGAAGCACAGCCGCTGCGCTCCTTCAAGTCCTTGACCAAGTCGCCGTGCGTCGCGCGCCACGCGGGGAACCAGCCGACCGCCAGACCTATCGCGAATGTGATAGCCAGGACTCCACCCAACACAACGGAGCTGAACTGTGTGGGCAGCCCTCTCGTGGCCGCCCAGCCTGAAATCCAGGTTGCGCCAAGCAAGCCGAACAGACCACCGCCCAACGCCAGCAGCACGCTTTCGGTGAGCAGTTGACATATCAGACGGGGACGCCCGGCGCCGAGGGCAGAGCGAACGGCCATTTCCTTGCGTCTGGCCGTCATGCGAGCGAGCAAGATGTTCGCGATGTTGAAGCAGGCAACGAGCAGAATGCATAGGGGAATGACCGTGACAAATGCCACGGCGCCCGTGTCGATCCGACCGAATCGCTTGTCGAGGGAAAATGCGCTCACGTCGCCAAACGAGTCCGGACGATTGTGGGAAGCGGCATAGTTCTTTACGATTGGCGGGACAACGATATCCAGCTCAGCTCTCAACTGCGGCAACGAGCCATCCGATTTGACCCTTCCGACAATCTGCACCAAAGATTCGTTCTTCGCTGGCGACTCAAAGTTGCCCGGCAGCCAAATATCGATGCCGTAGAACAGCACGTTTCGCTCATAGCCTTTGGGCATCACGCCGACAACGGTGTGAGGCTCTTCGTTTAGACAGATGCTATCTCCGATGATTGACTCGGCGCAATCAAAGACCTTTTGCCAGGTCTGATAGCTCAGAACGACGAGACGTGCTTCGCCCGTTCGTTCTTCTTCCGGCGAGAAAGTGCGACCGAGCATAGGCTGGATGCCTGCGACCTCGAACACCGAAGCACTAACAAGCTGCCCGGACAACGACCTCGGTTCGCCGTGGTCGGTGAGGATGTACGACGGCCGGCCACCAGTGGCCGCGATGGGTCCCATGCCCTGTACCCGTTGGCTCAATTCGGCGTAAACCGACGCCGGGAATCTTGGCAGCGGTCCGTGCTTGCGGATGCGCCAAAGCCGCACTAAATGATCCGCGTCTGGGAACGGTAACCAGGCTGACCGTTCGTGCTGTATCATCCCCAGAGCCAGACTCAATCCTCCAAGCACTAATCCCAGCGTGCAGATGATTACGATTGTACCGCCGGGGCGCTTCCACAGCATCCGCAGTGCGTAACGTAAGTCTTGCCGCAAAGCTCCCACTTATGTGCCTCCAGTTTATAGTGCGTTCTACTCATATCTCAATGCAGTCATGGGATCGATCTTAGTGGCCCTTCGCGCCGGGATATAGCAGGCTATCAGGCCAACGGCGGTCAAGAGCAGACTGACGGCTACGAAGGTCACCGGATCCGTTGGGGTCACCCCGTAAAGAAGACTTCCGAGCACGCGTGTTAGGGCCAGTGCTCCGGCCACGCCGATACCCAAACCACCGAGGATCAACGTCAATCCCCTTCTCAGGACAATTCTGAGGACATCAGTGTGATGGGCGCCGAGCGCCATACGAATGCCGATTTCGTGGGTGCGCCGAGCAACGGAATAAGACATAATTCCATATAATCCTGCTGCTGCCAGGACAAGACCCACACCTGCAAAGAGACCGATGAACTTCATGTAAGTTCGGCGGGATTCGGTATAGTCGAAAAGGGCCTTCTCCATGTCTAAGATTCTAGGGGCAACACTGGGGGCCAATGCCTTGACCTCACGACGGACAACCTTGGTCAGACTCAGGGGACTTATGCCAGGCCGTGTGCGCACCATAAAGTCGACTTCGAGATTACCCGGCAACGTTTTCACAGGCCTTTGATAAGGTACGTAGAGCTCCAGTCCTGGGGCGCGATCAAGAAGTGGGAATCTCACATCCCGCACCACGCCCACGACGGTAAGCCATGGATAGCCCTCCCAATCCACGCGGATGCGCTTTCCGATCGGATCGTCGCCCGGCCAGCAGAATCGAGCCATGGTTTCGTTGACGATGATGCTCGTTCGGCCGGCCTCGGCATCCTCCTCAGTAAGATAACGGCCCTTCAGCATGGCCGTACCCATAAGTCGGAAATAGTCGGAACTGCCGACGCCGCACTTGTATTCCCACACTGTTGGGATCGTTCGCCCCTCGGTTGTGTACTCCTGCCCACCCGCCGTCTGATAGATCCCTACGGACTGAACACCAGGCAATTCGCGAAAGCGGTCCCACATCTGCTGAGCCGACACATGTTGGTCTCGGTCCGCAGGGAATAGGACCGTAACCTTCAGCACATTGCGCGGATCGAAGCCGGGATCAACTCGCAGCAGCCGCACGACACTTTGGATCATCAACCCCGCTCCCGTAAGCAGCACTAACGCCAGAGCTACCTCGGAGACCACCAAGAGGCCTTGAAGGGATGTGCGGCGAGAGCCGCCGACCGAGCGGCAGCCCCCTTCCTTCAAGGCTTCGGTCACGTTTGGTTTAGATAACTGCCAGGCGGGCGCAAGACCAAAACCCACACCGGTTGTGACTAAGATCAGTAATGTGCAGCCAAGCATCCAGGCGTCCATGCCAACCGTCTTGGCCATCGGAAGCCGCGGCGGGATCAGGGGCTTGAGCAGACCAATACCCCAATGCGTGAAGAGCAATCCCAAACCGGCACCTAAGAATGCCAGCAAGAGACTTTCGGTAAGCAGCTGACGAACCAGCCGCCGGCGGCCGGCGCCGAGGGTCGTGCGAATCGCCACCTCCTTCTGGCGTGAAGCCGCTCGAGCCAGCAGCATATTGGCGACGTTGGAACAGGCAATCAGCAGAACAAAGACAACCACTGCCAGCAAAGCCCAGAGCGGTTTCCTGGATTGTCCGAACATGAACTGGGTGCGCAACGGCTGGACTTGAGCTGCCCATCCTCTGTTCGTCTGCGGGTATTGCTTTGCCAGGCGCCGGGCAAGAAGATCCGTCTCAGCCTGCGCCTGCAGTCGTGTGACGTCGGCTCTCAGACGGGCGAGCACGAGCAGACCGCGGCTCAGATACATTGAACCGCGAATGCGACCGGGCGCCTCGTGAGGCTCGCGAGATTTCAGGACACGGGGCTGCCAAATCTCACATGTATGCCTGATTATGGGAAACTTAAACGATTGTGGCATGATTCCAATAACTGTGCAGACGCGATCGTCACGGCCCAAAAGATCAGCAAAGGCGATAGTCTTTCCCACCAGGTCGGGATCGCCGCCGAATCGCCGCTTCCAGAGACCGTGGCTTATCACCACGACATCGTCTCTGCCGCCCTGATCTTCACCGGGCGCAAACACTCGGCCTAACAGGGGCTTGACCCCGACAAGTTGGAAAAAGTTGGGGCAAACACGAAGGCCGTGGATCCGCTCGGGGAATTCACCCCCCACCAAGTGGAAAGTGGCGTGTCCCACAGAGGCAACCTCATCAAAAGACTCAACCTGTTCCCGCAAATCAAGGAAGAATCCTGTTGAGACGAAGGGATAGTTCTCGAACCGCTCTCGCAGAGGGATTTCCCCAACCAACATGAGACGGCCTGAATCCGCGAAGGGCAGCGGACGGAGCAACACCGTGTTGAGCACGCTGAATACGGCCGTGCAGGCACCGATGCCCAGAGCAAGCGTGAGCACGGCCACAACCGTAAGACCCGGATTCCGCACGAGCAGCCGAGAGCCGTAACGGATGTCTTGCCACAAAGTCCTCACTTGCCTCTCCTATTCGTGTCTAAGTGCCTCCATCGGATCGATCCGAGCCGCACGCCGGGCGGGGATCCAGGCGGCCAAGGCAGCGACGGCTATCATAAGCATTGCGGCCCCGATCATGGTGACCGGATCGTGGGGTCTTATGCCAAAGACAACGCTGCGCATCACCCGGGACAGTGCCAGGGTGACAGGCATCGCAACGACCACACCTGTAGCCGCCAGCAGCACGGCTTGACGGAGGATAGGCCAAGCCACGTCCTGTGGTCGGGCTCCCAGAGCCATGCGAATGCCGATTTCTCCCGTGCGCTGCGTCACATGGTGGGCCAACAGGCCATACAGGCCGATGCAAGCCAGCACAACCGCCAGCAAGGCCAGAGAGCCACACAAGGTAGTGGAGAGCCGTTCCAGGACAATCGACCGGCTAATCAAGTCCGCCTGGGTTGTCAACTCCTGAATGGGGATGTTTGCATCGAGACTTGAGACGACCTTGCGCACTGCGGGCACAAGGGACAACTCGGGCACGGTTGTGCGCACCTCAAAGGACACGCTGCCTGGAGGCTCTTGTCGGCACGCGTAATACATGGTCGGGGCAATCTCACTGCGAACGCTGTGATACTTCGTATCCCCGCAGACGCCGGCGATCTGATACTCGTTTGCTCCGACCTTGACGTAATGGCCGACGGGATTGTCATCCGGGAAGAAAGACTGGGCAAAGGAGTCATTGACGACCATGACCTTGGCCGAGGTCTGTGTGTCCGTGGCGTCGAAGTCGCGGCCACGTAGTAGCGGAATCCCCATAGTGTCAAAGAAGGCATCGCTGACTCTAAGTTCGTTGGCCTCCATATATTCATCCGGGCTTTTGGGGCGCCCGGGCAGGGAAAAGCCGGAGGATGCGACTCGTCCTGCCAAGAGGCGGATATTCGAGAACGCCACGCTGCTCACCCCGGGGCAGGACGCAATGGAGCGACTCACGCTCTCGTAGAAGTCTGCGCGCTCTGTGCCTCCGTAGCCAGCATCTGCTGCGTTGAGGCGGAAGACGAGCAGGTTCTCAGTATTGAAGCCCGGATCGGTATTCTGCAGATTGATGAGCGACCGGATAAGCAAACCCGTTCCTGCTACCAAAAACAGGGATAGCCCCACCTGCGTCGCGACCAGGACCTTGCCCACCAGTGCCCGCGGTGCTCCCTGTAGGCGGGCAGTCTGTAGACCCACAGCCGGATCCACCCTGGAGATACGAAGGGCCGGGACGAGTCCGAACAGCAAGGTCGTGGCCACAGCGACGCCCATAGTATACAGCAACACAGTCGTATCGATCGTCAGATCGAAGTGTGCCTCACCAACGGTGCGCTTCAGAAAACTCACGATAGCGGACTTGGCCCAGGATGAGACAACGAGCGCACAAACTGCAGCTATGAGCGACAGGGCCAAGCTCTCAGTCAACGATTGGCGAATGAGCCGCCACTGGCCCGCACCGATCGCCGACCGCACCGACATTTCGTGTCGTCGGGACGCCCCTCGGGCCAGCAGCATGCCCGCGAGGTTGGCACAGGCAATCAGCAA
>CP070675.1:152165-175500 GCA_020352215.1 Phycisphaerales bacterium | reverse complement strand
CGATTAAAGGCGGCTATCAATACCTCGAGGAGGGAGACGATTCGGCTTTGATTGTCGGCCTTTCGATTCCGGTGCCTTTGTTCGACCGCAACCAAGGGGGCATTCAAGAAGCCGGGCATTTGCTCGCCAAGACCGAGGACGAGCGCCGGGCTGCAAAAGCGAGCGTCCTTGCGGCACTGTCCGCGGCTGTTGAGAGACTGTCGGGCGCTTATGTCGAGGCAAACGTCCTGAAAGAAGAAATACTTCCGGCGGCCCAAAGCGCGTTTGACGCCGCCAGCGAAGGTTATCGAGAGGGAAAGTTCGACTACCTAAGCGTTCTGGACGCCCAGCGAATGCTGTTTGAAGCAAAGGGCCAATATATTGAGTCTTTGGCTGGCTACCACAAGGCAAGGGCGGATGTGGAGAGACTTGTAGGGCAGCGCATAGACACCTTAGACGCGGCATCCGTCCGGGCGGCCAAAGCAGGAGAAATCGATCATGTCGACGAAAATGAATGACTCGAGCGGCTCTGCCGCCAGGAAGATCAATAACGCGGGCATAGCGTTATTTGCATTTGTCGTGCTCGCCGGACTAATCTTGTGGCTCACCGGCAACCTGCATTTCGGGCCGCGTGCAGCAGAAACTCACGAGGGCGACGCAGATCATATGCACGCACATGAGGATGTAAGTGACGCCGATTTGTGCCAGGAACACGGCGTGCCGGAATTAGTTTGCACACGCTGCAATCCGTCGCTGATAGCCGCCTTCAAGGCAAGAGGTGACTGGTGTGGCGAACACGGTTTGCCCGAGTCTCAGTGCGCTCTCTGTAATCCGAATCTACAAAATGCCCGCGCGAAGAGCGGAATCGCTGAGGACAGTCTTGATAGTCTCGCACAGGCAGTTTGTGAGCACGAGGTTCGGACCGTTGAATGCGACCTATGTCGATATGAGGTGGGCGTAGTCAAACTGCAACCAGCTGTGGCGGATGCATTAGTCGAAACGTTCTTGGTGCAGACAATGGCACCAACGAAGAGTTTGAGCCTCACTGGTGAAGTCCAGTTAGACCAGACAAGAGTCGTTGAAGTCGTGCCGACCGGTAGCGGCCAGGTCAGACGCGTGGAGAAGCTGTTGGGTCAGGATGTATCCGCAGGAGATACGCTGGCAATTATTCACTCCGCTGACTTGGGCCAGGCAAAAGCGCAGTTTCTTGAAGTTGAGGCGACGTTGGAATTAGCGACCTCAACACTTGAGAGAGAAAAGGGCCTCTACGAGAGAAAGATCAGTAGCAAGGCCGATTACCTTAGCGCTTCAAACGAGTTGAAGGCGGCCCAGGCTTATTACGCAGCAGCTGAAAAAAGGCTGCGTCTCTTCGGCCTCACGAGCAAGCAAATTGAGGGGGTCAAGAACGAGAGAGAGAATGGCCAATTTGCGGAGCTGGTGTTACGGGCACCACAAAGCGGCACGATCATTGCACAGAATGTCTCCGTCGGCGCGATGGTCGATGCTACAGAGAGTCTATTTACTATCGCTGATCTGACCAAGGTCTGGGTCTGGTGCGACTTGTATGAAAAGGACTTGGCAATACTTCAGGATCCGCCTTTAGCTGGTGAGAGGGTCGTCGCACATGTGCGGGTGAATGCTTTCAAGACACAGGTGCTCGATGGAGTCGTCGACCTGATCGGCAGTCAGGTGGATCAAAAGACGCGCACTGTCAAGATTCGAATTCAGGTCAGCAACGAGAGTCTGCGCTTGAGACCTGGGATGTTCGCCGAAGCAGAAATCATCGTGCCTTTGGGGCGGACAATCACGGTCGTTCCATCAAGCGCGATCCTCTCTGACGAAGGCAGCAGCTTCGTATTTCAGCGGTGGAAGGATGACCTGTGGGTACGACGGAATGTTCTCGTAGGAGAAGATCAGGGCGACTTCGTTGAAGTGCGTGCCGGTATCGCAAAAGGGGCCGAGGTTGTATCAAGTGGGGGGTTCTTATTCAAGAGCGAAGTATTGAAGGAAAAAATGGGCGCAGGCTGTGCTCATTAGCCTCATCGCAAACGATACTGCCGTAGTGGGAATATATCATGCTTGACGACATACTCCGGTTTATTCTGCGACAGCGATTCCTGGTTCTGCTGCTGGGGGCGATTGTCCTGTTATTCGGTGGTTTCACCTGGATTCGAATGCCAATCGACGCCTTTCCGGATGTCACGAATGTCCAGGTGATGATTCTGACAGAAGCGCCGGGCTTGAGCCCTGAAGAAGTAGAGCGGCTGATCACGTTTCCAATCGAAACGCAGATGTCCGGATTGCCGGACGTTCGTCAGGTGCGGTCGCTGTCACAATCGGGCCTGTCACAGGTAGTTACCATCTTTGAGGATGATGTTGACACCTACTTTGCGCGCCAACTGGTATTTGAGCGTTTGGCAATGGCCGGCGAGGACCTGCCGGAAGGCATTGAGCCCGAACTGGGGCCTATATCGACTGGTTTGGGCGAGATATACCAATACACAGTCGAAGCAAACTACTATTGCACCTTGCACAAGGACGTCTTGCATCAGACACCTCAGACGTGTCCAAAGTGTGCTCGGCCTCTGGTGAGAAGTGACGTTGACCTCATGGGCTTACGCACAATTCAAGAGTGGCTGATCAGCCCACAGTTAAGGAGGCTGCCCGGAATCAACGAAGTTAACAGCATGGGTGGGTTCGCAAGGCAGTTCCACGTAATTGTGGATCCGACCATGCTGCTGAAGTTTCGGATCACCTTGCGGGATGTAATAGAAGCCATCGAGCAGAACAATCGAAATGCCGGCGCCGGCTTCATTGTCAAGGACTTCGAGCAAATCAACGTCGTCTCTCGCGGGTTGTTGAAGGATACAAACGACATCGAGCAGGTTGTCATTGAGGCTTCCGATGGTACTCCGGTCTATATTAGCGACCTTGCCGAGGTGAAAGTGGCTCCTCAAGTCAGAACCGGAGCCGCCAGCCGGGATGGAAGAGGCGAGGCTGTAGTCGGCATGACAATCATGCTCAAGGGCCAGAACTCCAAGCTGGTCGTCGACAGAGTCAAACGGGAAATCCCTGAGATACAGAAGTCACTGCCCGCAGGAGTCAGGATCAATCCGTTTTACGATCGTACGGATCTTATCCAGGCATGCATAAAGACCGTATCTCGTGCATTGGCTCAGGGCGGCCTTTTTGTGATATTGATCCTGTTCATTCTGTTGTGGGATTTGCGCGCGGCGTTGACAGTGGCGTTGTCGCTGCCCTTAACAGCGGCAGCAACGTTTGCTCTGATGGACTGGCGCGAGGTTACGGCCAATCTGATGAGTCTTGGGGGACTGGTCATCGCGGTGGGCATGGTCGTCGACGCTGCGATCATCGTGACGGAGAATATCACCCGACATATGGGCGAAGAGACGGACACCAACGAGAGTAGAGTCCAGATTGCACTTAGAGCGGTTCGTGAAGTGGCTCGTCCCGTGACCTTTGCAGTGCTCATCATGGTGGTGGTGTTCGTGCCTCTATTTGCGCTTCAGTCTTTGGAAGGCAAGATGTTCAAGCCTTTGGCTCTGACCATCTGCTTTGCCCTTCTGTCATCCTTAGCTGTGTCTCTAACTGTGGTACCGGTGCTGGCCTCGATGATCACAAGACGAGTGGCCAGGGATATTCACGAGAATCCTTTCGTTCGGCTATTCCACAAGCTGCATGTCCCGGCGCTGCGACTTGCTCTGAAGGGCCGATGGATCACCGTAGCCGTTGCCGGAGCTTTGATGGTCGGGGCAATATCGATGTTCAGCCAGTTGGGCACCGAGTTTCTACCCGACCTGGACGAAGGGGCCATAGCCATCAACCTGGTCAGGCTGCCAACAGCCGGTTTGGACGGATCGGTCGCCCAGGCGCAGCAGATCGAAAAGCGGCTGATGGAACAATTCCCCGATGAGATACAGACCATCGTCTCCAAGACGGGCCGAGCGGAGATATCCGAAGACCCCATGGGACCGGAGCAGAGCGACCTGATCATAATGCTCAAACCGAAGAGCCATTGGACCGCTGCCGACTCAAAGAGTCAACTCATAGAGAAGATTGAGACCGAATTGAAGGCCTTTCCAGGGATTCGGCCGGCATTCTCTCAACCGATAGCTTTACGCGTGAATGAGCTAATCAGTGGTATCAAGTCCGATGTTGCCCTCAAAATCTTTGGCGATGATATGGATGTTCTGCGCTCCACAGCGGAAAGTATAGCTCCGATCCTCGCCGCAGTAGACGGGGCAAGGGACGTGGCAATCGAACAAGTCTCCGGCTTTTCTCAGTACGATGTAGAACTCGACCGCCGGGCTATGGCACGCCACAAGATCAACGCCGAGACAATCAATGAGCTGTTGGAGGTCGCTGTCGGCGGAAAGACGGCCTCCACACTCTACGAAAGCCTGATTCCGGTGGATATTGTTGTGCGCATGCCACCCGAAGTCCGAGCTTCCGGGGCCGAGCTCTCCAAGCTCCTCGTATGGAGTCCGCTGGGCTACAAAGTACCTCTCGACGAAGTTGCGAGAGTTCGCTTGCTGGAGGCACCGGCAAAGATCAACAGAGAAGACTCACGAAGGCGACTGCTGGTCGAGTGCAACGTCCGAGGCCGGGATATCGGAGGATTTGTCGGCGAGGCCAAATCGCGTCTGGCTCAGATTGAAGCGGGACTGCCCGCCGGTTACCGCCTCGTCTGGGGCGGGCAGTTCGAGAATCAACAGCGGGCGATGGAAAGGCTCGCAATAGTCGTCCCAATCGCACTGCTGCTAATATTTGTGATGCTGGTCAGCGCATTGAAGTCGGCCAAGAGCGCATCGTTGATTATGGTTAATTTGCCGTTCGCCGTCATAGGTGGTATCGCAACCATGTATCTCTTTGGTATTAACCTGAGTGTCGCTGCTACTATCGGCTTCATTGCCGTTCTGGGCGTAGCCGTGGAAGATGGCCTGGTGTTAATCAGTTTCTGTGACCAGCTTCGTGCCAGAGGCATGAAGACACTTGAGGCGGTCGATGAGGCTTGTCGGCTCCGCGTCAGACCACTCGTTATGACCACGGCGACAACTCTGCTGGGATTGCTGCCGATGCTCTATACAACCGGGGCGGGCTCCGAAATACAAAAGCCGCTCGTGGCGGTTATTTTTGGGGGGATGATAAGCTCGCTGGTGCTGGAATTGATTGTCCTGCCCGTCCTGTATGCTCTAATCAACGACACCGCTGCCGGGGCAACCAGACCCGATATGGCAACGGCTTAGTCTACCTCCACAAGGCACGAAATACACGCAGTCACACTTGGGCGAATCGCCGAGAGCAGTCTGGATTCGGGCCTGAAACAATGGGCACCTCGTGAACAGGCCACGGGAGAAGGGATCGGAGTGGTTTGCGCTCAGCCGAAATTACCGAGCTTTGTGACAGCACGCTTCATCCGCTCAAGAGCCTCCACCAGAACACTTCGGGGACAGCCGAAGTTCAGTCTCACCCAGCCGCGCCCTTGAAAGTGCTTACCATCGGATAGCCCTACGCCAGCGCTTTCGAAGAAAAGCGTCGGATTGCGCATTCCCAACCGTCTGCAGTCAATCCACGCCAGATATGTGGCCTCAACATTGTCCATTGATAGCCTCGGGATTTGCTCATTTACAAATCCGTAGACAAAGTCTCTGTTGCCCCGCAGGTAGTCTATTAGTGCGATTCTCCACTCCTCACACTCCCGGTAGGCAGCGAGGCAGCCAGCGTACCCCAAGGCATTGGTATCCGGGACAACTCCCTGGCGGGTATTGATGAACTCCGTTCGCAAACCTTCATCCGGAATAACCGCGAACGCACAATTGAGGCCCGGAATGTTGAATGTCTTGCTCGGGGCCATCAAGGTGATCGTGTTAGCACATATTTCACTACTTAGTGTGGCGGTTGGTATGTGGTCTTCTTCGTCGAGCAGTAGGTCACAGTGTATCTCATCAGAGCAGAGAATCACATTGTGCTCAAGACATATTTCGGCGATGCGCTTGATTTCTTCACGACTGTATCGCCTTCCCACTGGGTTATGGGGATTGCACAAAAGCAATACCCTGGATCGCGGTGACACTTCCTTTTCAAGTCTTTCGGCATCAAATGTAAACAGGTCGCCTTCTCGGCGCAATGGAACCGCTTTGAGTTGCTTTCTGGAGAATTGTGGAGCGGACAAAAACGGCGGATACACGGGGGTGAAAGTCAACACCTCATCCCAGTCGTCCCCAAATGCTCGGCATACAACATTTAGGGCAGGCACGAGTCCGGGCAACCATACGATCCAGGACGGATCTACCTTCCACTGATACTTCGCTTTCATCCTGCCAACAACGATTTCCACCAACTCATCTGGGGGGACTGCATAGCCAAATATCCCATGCTCTACACGCTTGTGCAGCGCCTCCAATATCGGCAGAGGAGCCTGAAAATCCATATCAGCAACCCACATGGGGATGACGTCCCCATCTTTATATCTGTTCCACTTTAGGCTGCCCGTGTTTCGTCTGTCGATAACCCTGTCAAAATTGAAGCTCATCTTTGTCCGTTCTATTTGCGGAAAGCCATTCATGTGCCGAAGATAGTCATATTTGCTCAGGCCCCCGTCTTGTCATCTTGGCCCGAGAGCGGCTGCGGCAGCCAGTTCTATGGCAAGCACACTGCGGCGACACACCGTGCGGTTTTAGAATCCTCTGCAACCGTCCAATGATCAAAGGCAGGTTCACCACGCTCAGCACAACCTAACCGGGCATGGAAAGACGGCAAGAGCGATCCATGATGGACCCGTTCCTCTCACCGATTTGGAACGACCTCATCCCGCCATCAGGATTCCGCTTGCTTGCAGACAGCGATCCCGTCCTTTGGCTATCGATCCGACAAGTAAACGTATTCATTATTCTCCAAAACTCCACATCTCTGGGGTCATTTCTTCGGCGGCCATCCATCCGACATGCCAGTCGAGAAACAGACAGTTGCAACCGTTCTTATGTCGAGCCCTTGCAACCCGCCGGCCTCTGACTGTGTCCTGACTATCAGAGCTGGGCAGATGGTCCGGATGGAAGACATCACATCGAGTGACATCTCGGTCGGTCGCATTTCTGATTATGGTCCGCCACGGCCCGTCTTCGTTGTCGGCAAGGTAGATCGTAAAGGCAGGACTGTGACAGTCGGTCAGCTTGGTTGGCAAGCTTCCCATTCGCCAGCCGTCGCTATCCTCACGGCCCCATCCGTTGACAACATAGCAAACGGTTTGTTCCTTATCAGGGTAGCTGGGACAGCGAAATATCTCAACACTGCGGTAATCACCATCCCTCGGCTGCTGGGCTAAGAAAGGCATGAAAAGCTGGAACCAGGGCTCTATGGCTCCTCCCCATTCCGCAGAACGCGGAATGTACAAATCGTAGTGCTCGGCATAAAAGTTGGCCCCCAGACCGATTTGTCGCATATTATTCCTGCACACAACATCCTTGCCCTGTTCCTTGGCCTTTCGAAGTATCGGCAACAGTATGCCCATCAACAACGCAATAATGGCGATCACTACCAGAAGTTCTATTAACGTAAACCCCTTTTGCCTGTGCATAACAATCCTGCGGTTTTTTTGCTGGCAGACCTCGATACTCAAGACAATCATACGGCCCCGGAAGTCCAGAATCAACGAAGATGTCAGAAATTCACGCCGTATACTTCAGCATCCTCTCCTCACTGTCGCCCCGGTATGAATCGATCGTTGGCGGGTCACTGTACACTTGCCCCATCAGTAGACACGAGAAACCGAACATTTACTACTGGGCAGGTGGTTTGCAGGAAGGCCCTGGTTCAGGTTAGCATGAGCTTGCTGGTGAGTTCGGCCTTGTTCAGGCAAATTGCGAGCGCTGGACCATCATGGGGTGCAGTAACAGTCACCCGGATGAGCGGCTGCGAAAGCCTTTATGGATTCCGCAAGACTCTCGAAGGGCTGCTATGGAAAACGAGAGTCTGGTGGTATGATCGCGGTTCCGATCGCTGCTGTGAATATGACAGGCTTAAGAACTTGCCCACAGAGCACGAGTCCCGCGTTATCTGTGAGAAGCAAGTTGGAGATCACCAGACTTGCCTGCCGCACCGAGCCGTTCCTTGTCGGTCGCCAAGGTGTCGTCTTTACCCTTCCAAACCCGGATGTCCGTGACTTCCACCTCCGTCCTTAGATCACTTTGAGAGTAGCCACGAAACATTCTACGGGCGGATGAGGCGAAATGCCGGCGGGAACCGGGCATGAGCGGGCCACGCCAGTCATGATCGGCGGCAATGGGAGTCGCCGCCCACTCATTCGATTCGGAAAGAACTTCACCATGCGCATCAAGAACCGTGATTCGCAGCGAGAGAAGAGATACAACATCGTCGCCGTTGTTGACAACCTCAACGACCGTGCGCAGCCTCCCACCGTGGTCTTCGAACGGGCTCATCTTGGCCGTGATCTCGACTTGGCTGCGGTAGTCCGGCTGACGACGGTCATCAAGGACGTCGGCTACAATCGGCGGCAACGAAGCTCGCAATTCGGGCAGGCCTCGAATGGCGCTGCCGATCGACGAAACAAGCTTATCTGATTGGTCACCGACAAAATGCATGCCGTAAATGACCACTACCGTGCAACTGATCATCAGTGTCATCCCCAGCGCAGTGAATCCCATGGCCAGAGATGACAAGAATGTATGTCTCTTAAAGGTGATTTGCGGACATTCGCTCATAATTCTATACTCCTACATGCGACCATTTCTCTTGTATTGTTGGTCGATGGTCACGCTCAACAATTTCAGGTTTTCTGGTCTTTTTTTGTGTTTGATGCCATCTGGCCCCGTAGAAAGCACAAATGTGCCCCTGGCGGCCGCAAGAGGTCGCATTTTTCCTGAAATAAACCCTGCCTTGCCGCGACTACCCCCAATGTGGCCGGCTCACGGCCGAAATTAGAGTGTAACGAGTCAGTGGCAAAATATTTAAGGAGTACTATCATGGTTATGAAATGGGTAAAAAGGGGTTCGATTGTTGCGGTAGGTCTCTGTCTTGCCGGGAGTCTACTCTTTGGCAGTGACGTTGTCAGCTATGTCCGAAGTTCGGCTAAATCAGTGCGGACGGTAGTTAAGGATTCCGTTCCCATCGAGTTCGAGCTCCGAAGGGCACGCGATCTGCTGGAGGACATCATCCCGGAGATGCACGCTAACGTTCGTCTTATCGCCGAAGAAGAAGTAGAAGTGGCAGCTTTGAAGGCTGATATTGCCGAGAGTGAAAAGTCGATGGAGGATGAACGGACGCGGATCGCAACACTGCGTGCGGCGCTGGACAAGCCCGAGGCCCAGTACTGCTTTGGCGGAAGAGAATATCCGCGGAGCTATGTCAAGGACGATCTGGCCAGAAGATTCGACTGTTTCAAAGAGAGTGAGGTGGTCCTGGCGAGCAAGAGGCGCCTGCTGTCGAGTCGTGAGCAGTCGTTGCACGCCGCGATGGAGCTGCTGGAACGCACCCGATCGAGGAAAAGGACACTGGAAGACAAGGTCGAGGCGCTGGCCAGTCAGCATCGCCTGGTCAAAGCCGCAGCGGTCGGCTCACATATACAGGTTGATAGCAGCAAGCTCGCCCAGACCGAGAAGCTGATCGCTCAGATAAAGAAACGCCTTGACGTGGCCGAGCGAGTGCTGGCGCACGAAAGCCACTTCGTTCAATCCATACCGGTTGACACGATCGTGGAAAAGGACCTGCTGACTCAGGTGGATGAGTACTTCGGCGCCAAGGAGCAGGGCACCGCGTATGCGAAAGCAGAGCTTCAGGAGCAGCAGGCCCAGGAGCTTTGCGAAGATTAGTCTTGTGCGGCGCAAGTCGGTGCATTCAGGCTGGACATCAGCCTTGCGACGGAGCGCCGGCTTGGGTGCAGAAGACTATCGTCGCCTCGCTGAGTTGCGAAACGGCGCACGAAATGGCAGAATATGTAGAAACGGCGTCAATGGTCACCTGAATCTTTGCCGGGAGTGTTGTGGTGCTAATCCTGCAGTTAAGACGAGCCGAATGTGCCCTGGCGGACGGAAGGCTTGATGAAGCCTTCGACCTCGCCCAACGCAGCGACGTCCAGGAGCATCGTCGCGGTCAGAGGCTGATCGGTCGACTGGCGCGGGCCTACGTGAAACGGGGACGCGGGAATCTCCAGCGCAAGCGCATTCAGCCGGCGCTGGCCGACTGCAACAAGGCCGCCAAGCTCGCCGGGGAGCTGTCGGATGTGGCTGAGCTGCGTTCGGATATTTGCACGGCCATCGAGGAGAAGCGTCTCAAGAACCAAGACCAGTCTCTCAAGGTCGCACAGGCAAGAACACGAATTGAGAACGGCTGGCTGTCGGTCGGTGAGAAGATACTTGGCCAGGCAGAGCGCGACGACGGTGGTGCCAATGAATTGCTTCAGCAGGTTGCTGCAACCCGGATGCAGATCGATGAGGCAGTAGCTAAGGCCGAAGAGGCCCTCCAACGTGATGATGTTGATGCAGCGGTCGAGATCTTTCGAGCAGCCAACGTGGCCCATAGTCAGAACGGCAAGGCGGCTGAATTGCGCTCGAGGCTCAAACGTATCGCTGTCAAACGAATCGAGGGCAGTCTTGATGAGGGAAGAATAGACTCGGCTTTGGCTCTGCACGAAAGGATCGAGCCCATCGCCGCCGAAGACGGCCGGATCAAGGAATTGAGCCTGGCGTTGGGATACTGCCGCCGCGCAGCCGAGTCTGTCGCAAATGCACGGCCACGAGCAGCGGCGACTCTGCTGAGGAAGGTCGCTGTGATATGTCCCTCGGCTAAATGGCTCAAGACCGCCATTGGTCAGGTTCAGCAAGCGGCTGAGTCCACCGAGCAAATCGCCGCCGGGCCATTGGGCCTGATCATTGAAGGGCGGCAAACGCTCGATACAGAACCGACGGTCACTTCGCACGCCCGCGGCCGGAGAGGCCTCGACCAGCTCCCGGATGCCAAACCGGATCCGCCCACTTGCACAAAAAACGCCAAGACTCACTCGCCACTATCTGAGAAGTTGCTACTTGCGATAGATGGTGTCGGTAGTTTCCTTGTCCTTAGAGACGCACGCGTCACGGTCGGGCCGGTCAGCTCATCGGCCAGGCCCACTCTCGGCCTGATCGCACAGCCAGACCTGCCCGTCATCACTATCGAACGTACGGACGATGACTACTTCGCCCGGGCAAACAAAACAATCTACGTCAATGACGCGCCTATTACCGAGAAGCTGCTTGCAGATGGCGACCGGATAGCGCTATCGAACCGATGCCGTCTCAACTTCAGCATCCCGAACCCGGCCAGCACGACCGCTGTTCTGGACTTCTCGAGTGCGCGACTCGGTCGTGCGGATATCCGCCAGGTCATTCTGATGGATCGCGAGCTTCTCATCGGACCGGCCGCGAGCGACCATATCCGTGCCGGCCTGCTTGACGAAACAGTCACTTTATTTGCCCGCAACGGCAATCTATTCTCACGCGGCAAAACGAGAATGTCAGCAGATGGGCAAATACGGGACTCGCGTGCCCCTCTTGCCGTTGGAAGGCGAATCAGGATCGGCAAGATTTCGCTGGTTCTCACGAAGCTCGAGGAGTAGATTTGGCATAGACGTCAGCGATAGAGCAGAATGTTGCGGAAGAGAAATGCAGGAGTATCAATACCAATATGGTGATCGCCCGCTGGAGGGATACACGATCCAGAGGGCTGCCGGGCGAGGGGGCTTTGGTGAGGTGTATTACGCCGTCAGCGACAGCGGGCGTGAGGTCGCGCTGAAGGTCATCCAAAACTACGAGCACATCGAGGTGCGGGGGATCAGTCAGTGTATGAATCTGAAAAGCCCCCACCTTGTCACTATATTCGACGTCAAGTACAATGAGCAAAACAAGCCCTTTGTGATAATGGAATACGTCTCCGGCCCCTCGCTGCGTGAGCTGCTCACCGAGTCGCCGGGCGGCATTGGCACTCAAAAGGCCGCATTCTTCCTCCGTGAGATTGCCAAGGGCCTGTCTTTTCTGCACGAATGCGGCATCGTCCACCGGGACCTCAAGCCGAGCAATATCTTCTATGAGGGCGGCTACGTCAAAATCGGCGACTATGGGCTCACAAAAGCCATCAGTGCGAGCCGCCACACCGGTCATACGATCACGGTGGGAACAGTACACTATATGGCGCCGGAAATCGGGGCCGGCAACTACGACCGCGGCGTTGATATTTATACACTGGGCGTGCTGCTGTACGAGATGCTCACGGGCCAAGTGCCGTTCATGGGTTCCAGCCCGGCCGAGGTACTGATGAAACATATGACCGCTGCGCCGGAACTGGACAACATAGAAGAGCCGTTTGCCCGCGTGATCCGGAAGGCTCTGTCTAAGGACCCCGCAGACCGGTACCAGACCGTTCAGGAGATGGTGGAAGATGTCTTCGGCGCCGAGCATGTGCGCAACAGCGTCTCTCACTTTAGCCCCGAAGAGCTCGCAATTGTCGCCGAGCGCGTCGCGAAGAAGGCCAAGGCGGCGGAGCAAGATCGTGGCAAGCCGCGAGATGGGACAAACGATGCTGCCAAGCATGCCGCCGACGGTGGCACGCCTTTCGTCGAGGCGGTAAGGCAACTCGCCGACAAGGCCGATGCTTTCGGCAGGAAGGTGGCGAGCAAGGTGGATGCCAAGGCAGATGGACTGTTTGCTGGCAGAGCACCCGGCTGGAGGATAATGGATGCCGTTGACCACCGACAACGCAGAACACTCGGTTTTGTGACAACAATATTGGTTGCGCTGGGAGCGGGCATACTCGGCGGCCGAGGCGGTGCTCCTGTGATGGTGACCGCACTTGCGGTCTTTGTCATGATTGCGGTCTGCTCGGAGACGCTTCTGTTTTGGCGCCGGCGGTTGTTCGTGAATCTGGAGGCCGAGTCACAGTGGATCGGCAAGGTGGCGGCGTGTTGTGTCGCGTCACTGCTGACGGCATTCGTCGGCACGTTCTGCATCAGACTCTTCGGAACTGAGACTATGCCTGGGGAACTGTTTCCGTTCTGCGATCGTCTCCGTTCTCTTGATTTCCGCAAGATGTTCTGGCTGGGACCGGTAACAAGAGCCATCGGCAGTCCAGGGCGCATGTGGCTGTCGCTGGCGATTCCGATGATTCTCGTCGACTGGGTGCGAATCAGCGCCCCAACACGTCCAAAACGGCTCTCGCTCGGCTCAGCGGTATGGGTCGGATTGCTTGGGCTAATTGCTGCGTCCATCTTCGACGCCGGTGGACTCATAATAGCCGCGGTCCTGGCTGGCACGTCACTGCTTGTCCAGGCGGTCAGCCCCTTCGGCCAAGTCGTCCAGGTCTCACCGAGAGCGACGCAGGAACAGACAAGAAGGCATGAGCATCGAGCAGGCACTGATTCATCCTGGCAGAAAAGGACCGAGGCCATACTGCCGTTTGCAAAATCTCTCTGGCTCGTGGGCTTTTTTGTGGCATTGAGTGCTGGCCTGTCTTTTCTTGTCTGGGCTGGCACATCAGAGCAGGGCGACGAATTTGGCATCGGGCTTGCTCTGGGGATTGACGGTCTCATCCTGGCGGCTTTTTGCCTGATGATGGCCGGGCGCCGTAAATTCACAACCTGGTACCGATACCTGATCAAACCCATGGTGCTGTTGATATGCCTGGAATCGGTGGTCACTTCGGCTATCTGCCTTGGCTATCTCAACCTCCGCGAGGATCAGTTTGTGTTGGCTGTGATGTTCATCGTCTTTCCGGCTGTTGCGTTTTTCGTCGTGAGCTTCACCGGGCGTGGGCCTCTTCGCACACCCGCGCACCAGGTTCCTGGCGCACCACGAGCCACGGTTCACACTCGTCCGCCTTGTGCTGTGGGGCCAGTGAGAGCGCAGCAGGTTTCATCCTTCAAACGTCTCTGGGCACTGCTGCTGTCGGCGGGGGGACTTCTTGGCTTTTGCGGCCTGCACCGTTTCTATGTGGGCAAGATCGGCACGGGGATTCTGTGGTTCCTGACGGGAGGATTGTTCTGGATAGGCCAGGTGATCGACATAATCATGATCGCGGTCGGCCAGTTCAAGGACCGCTACGGACGGCCTCTGGTGCTCTGGCAGGAAGGTACTGAAGCAGATGCGAAAGCCAGAGGTATCGGCCCCAAGCCCGACGCGGTGACTGATGCCAAACAGGAACCGCCCGCCGGTGACAAGCGGGCAAAAACGATGGATTCACCTGCGCCGGAGGCTCGCCAGGTTGCACCGTCGCCTGCTATCCCCACTACTACAATACTATACGAACCATTTCATCCGTTGAGCTTTCTCATGTCCGGGGTAGGCACCGCGCTTGCTCTGGTCGCCATTCTGCTTGGTTTGGCGCTGGGATTGCAGTCCCCGACCGTCATTGACGCAGGCTGGCCGGACGCCGGCCTTTCGGCGGACCTGGAAGGGTTCTTCGGTTATTCTGACTGGCCTCGACTGGTGGCGCAGCTGGGAGAAGTTGTGATTATCATTCTTCTAATATTGGCAATGCTATGTGTTGCCATCGGGCGTCGACATCTCGGGGCAGCCCACATGCTCCGCGCCGTTCTGGGATTGGGCGGCATACTGGGGGCTGTGTTATTATTCTGCGGCGCTACCCACAGCGATAGCTTCGGAGAGGTAGCGCAGATGCTGAAGTCCAATCAAATCGGTCCTGCCTTTGAGCTGGCGCTCGGAGCTTTTCATACGGGTAAGGCAACCTTCGCAGGGATATTCTTTGGCTTTTCAGTTTTGGTTCTGGCCTGGCCTGCGAGACGCGGACAAAATGCATATGTGGCGTTACCCAATCAAGGAGTCAGCTAATGTCACCTTTTCTTCTATTCAGATTGCCCATAGTATTCACCCTCTCGGCAATGGCTCTATTTGCCGTTGTTCTGGGTCTTGTGCTGGTGGTGAAGCTCATCCGCAAGACGAAGGGTTGGTGGTTGGTCGCAATTATTGCCTTCGCGGTTGGCTTGGTTGGGTCTTATGGCGGCATGCTCGCCCGCCACCGTATTGGCGGTCTAAGGCCCAGTATTGCAGCACCGGCCAAAGGGTCCGAACTTGAGCAGCCAGAGCAAGCAGACCCCGCGATTTGGCAGCCCGGAATCGAAGACCATCTTCAAGCCGACATCTATCCGTCGAAGGCAACGGCGATGCGGTCGCTCGGTCTGCGAATGGCTGCTCCCGTACGAGAAGTCTGCGGCGCCGGCCATACGCCACAGAGGATAATAGTGTTCCGGGGCAATCACGACCGGGATTTGTTGGCGGAATTCAGGCAGGCAGTATCGAGCTGTTTTCCGGGCGTCGAATGTGTGATAGAGCGTGAATCCGTGGCTGTGGACGTGAACGAAGTCGGGATACGCCTCGACCTCTGCGATCTGGTGACAGTAGCGGCACCTTGGTCACGGGGCCCGGACGATCAACTTGCTGCAGGGACACTCCAAGCGGGCGTTCTTGGCCCGGAGAAAGAAGCAACAGCGAAGGTGAAATTCGCAGAGAAACCGTGGGTGGAAGATTTCGACGGATTCTTGAACGCTCAACCGGACGCCTGCTTGGTGCTGGCTCGGTCCGAGGGAAGCTGCACTACAGAGGCCGAGGCGAATCGGGAGGCTATCGAGAGCGGCTGCGTCAAGCTCACGCAGCTGCTTGCCGAGGCGGCACCGGGTCAGATGCCGGGATTGTTCGCCGGGCGGGTCACTGCCGCCGAAATCATCGACGAGGGCCTCATAGTTGACCGCTTTGTGCAGAGCTTCGGCGGCAGGGTCGCTCGCGTATGGCGTCAAGCACTGCTCATCGACGCATCCAGGCGCAAGCTTGCACAACTGAGCTCTCGAAAGGCGGCGGCAATGCGCGCGGCAAAGCGTATGTGGGCGTGCGTGTCCATTTCGGCAATAGGACTACTTGGGCTGATAGCCGCCGTCTGTGTCTTGCTGAATGCAGCGACGAGAGGCTACTATGTATGGTCTTTGCGGATAGCGGGGACCGCAATAGCATTGATCGGTATTGTTTCAATAGTAATATTTCTGGGTCACTGAAAGTGTACTGAAACAGGCCTTGGCTCCAAAACTTGAATGAATAAAGCCACAAAGGCAGAGCAGTACCTCTTGGAGAGGATTCGCCGGGGCGATGAAGCAGCGTGGTCCGAATTTGTGAATCGCTATCGGGGCCGGTTGCTCAGTTTCGCCCGGGCCAGGGTATCTCAGCGCGCAGACGCCGAGGACGTCGTGCAGGAGACCTTCATTGCATTCATAAGGAGTCTCCGAGGCTATCGTGGTGATTGCGATGTGGAGACTTATCTCTTCGTGTTGCTCAGGCGCAAAGTGATCGACACATATCGTGACAAGCGGACGACACACATTTGTCTGATTCAGGACACGTATGACGTTGAGGGACAGCGGACCCAAGGTGACGACCCTTTCGCTGAGATTCCCGGGCCTGGTCAGACTGCAAGCTGGTACGCCAGAGCGGATGAACAATATTCTCTGCAGAGAGCTGCACTGGCTGATGCCTTGTCAGAACTGGTCAGCGGTCTTAAGAACGCATTAGACTTTCGCGATCTGCAGATAACCGAGTTGCTGTTCTACTGTCAGCTTTCGAATAAGGACGTTGCCAAGATAATGGCTGTACGGGAGAATCTCGTTGCACTTGTCAAACACCGCAGCTTGAAACAGATTCGTAAACATATCTCAAAGCGAAAGCTCCCTCCTGAGCCTTCTGGCGGAAACTTCGAGCGGCTGCTGACCGATCTTTGGGAATCTCAGAGACTAAGTTGCCCGAAGCGAAGTACTATCGGCTCGTATTTGCTGGAGACGCTCGAGCCGGCCTGGCACGAGTACGTCGATTTTCACCTCAATGTGCTCGGGTGCAGATTCTGCCGGGCAAACCTTGAAGACCTGCGAAGCCGGACCACCGAGGCCGGGCAAAAACAACTTTATGCTCGTATCATGGAATCGACGGTAGGTTTTCTTTCCACCCAAAGCTAATTGTACACCCCTCTTTATCCAATACAGTGGCACCTTGGGTGGTCCCGAAGGGGAACGTATTCGACAAGTCTCGACAGTAATCCGCCAGAGTCTATTCCTGTCCGAGGATTGTGACGCAGACTCAAGGGGCAACTGAAAGTAATGTCGCTTTATGGGATGAGGCCTATTTCTTGTGGGTGCTTACCGCCCGACACGGAACGAGTATTGTCGAGTCAGAACATCGAGTCATCTGGTTGTCGGTGAAGAGTGCGTGCATCAAAGGGCTGGCTGGTGACTGTTTGCTGGTCGAGTTCAAGAGGGAAGCGAACAAGGTTTGACGGTGAGTAACCGCAGAAATTTTATGCTGTCACTTGATTTTTGTTATTGCAGAGCATATTCTGAGTTGCCAAAATACTGTTCGGAACAATCGTTTGGCGTTCATGCCGGCAATTATGGAACCTTAGTTAGACAAGGAGGCATCAAATGGCCGAGAAGGAAGTTCTGGTAGTGGCGAGCAAAGTTAAGGCTTACATCAAGGGCAAACAGATGATGACTTCATCTGACGCAATTGCCACTCTTAGCGACAAAGTCTGTGCAATATTGGATGATGCAGTTGCAAGGGCACAGGCTAACCGCCGCAGTACGGTCAAGCCCCAGGATTTGTAGCCGCTATTACTCCTGAAGGCAGGGGCTCGCTGCCTTAAGCCAGCCCCTTTTGTTTGGCTACAGCCGCTGAATAATAGCCAACTCTTTGGTCGTACTGATTGTTAGTAGCGTCCGCCACGGTCACCGCCGCCACGATTGGTTCTCGGGCGGGCTTCGTCGACGTTAACGGCATGTCTCTTCAGATCTTTGCCGTCCATTTCTGCGATCGCGGCTTGGGCTTCTCTCTGTGAGGGCATCTCCACAGACCCACATCCTCTCGATTCGCTACTGAACCGGTCTTATACGACAGTGGTGGTTTCGACCTGGCCAAAGGCCTCAAAAGCCTGACGCAAATCGTCGTCGGTTGTCTCGGGTGACACGCTTCCTACATAGATATTCATTCGTATTTCCTTATCCTACTTCTGACGGACGTTTCCTGCTTGCAGGACTTACCTAAACTGTTGAACTGATCTTCCATGACAGTACGACCCTGGGCTGGCAGCTACAACGATATTGCATGTTCTTCACAGTTCTTTCTCGCTGGCCGGCCATATCTCCCGATTGTGGCAAATTGCCCGGATTCGCGCCGCCTTCAGCGCTTCATACGGCACGAAAGCGCAAACGCACGAATTCGGTCATTACCACCTCCAGTCCGGAAAGGAAGTCCTTTTCGCCTCGGTGTAACTGGCTATCTGCAGGTAACCTTAATGTTGGAAATCAGGCTTGCGGCGGACGTGATTCCGGCAAGGTCAGGATTAGTCTGTTCTACACTTTGCCACTGGTTCGTCCTACCGATCAAACGGGGGCTGCTGGTTTGCCCATGTGCGGCGGTGATTGTGCCTTGATAGATGATCGAAGGCTGGCCATTGCCATGCTGGTCGCGTGTCCCATCCTTTCCTTTTTCCGGGAAAGCCGCATTATAGTCGCCGGAAACATTGACTTCGACAAAGTAGCTCCAGGTGCTGTTGGCAGGAACCCGTATCTCGGTGTGAAAATCCTCTCTGGGTGTGGCCCCAGTAGTTGCGTCCGGTACGGGCTTGTTCGGAGTCGCAGGATATTTCCCTTGAGTTTCTATTTTCCAACGGCTGGCCCAGTAGGGAAGAGACACGGGCCGGCTGATGTTGGGACCCCAGTTGCGTTTTGCCGTCTTCTCCGTGACCCATACGGTGTGAATTTCCCCCGGGGATCGCTGCTCCAGCCAGATCGCAAATTGCGGAGGCTTTTTGTAGCTCGTCTGTCCATAGATCTTTGGATCGAGTTGCAATGAGAACTGCAATAGCACGTGTTCAGAGCACCCTGTATTTGGGACATTTTCAGAAAGGTTGCCTGTCGCCAGCAGTTCGACGATTCCGATGACATAGCGGGCAGAGTTGTGTGCGGCAACTTGATTGAATCTCATCGTGTCCATATCGACATCCGAATCAGCGGTGTTGCTCAAGCTTCGGATAACCAGAAAAGGCAGTTTTTGCTGGTAACATATCTGGGCGACGGCGGCGCCTTCCATCTCCGCCGCATCGGCCTGCAAACGCCGGCGCAACTCAGCCTTCTTGACCTCAGAAGCTACAAAGGCGTCGCCTGTGACGATTACCCCCTTCGTGATCCGCGGAGTTCTCTCCCCCTGGTCGGTGACTATATTCTCCAGTGTGAGCCCTCTTCGAGCTTTTTCCGCCAGGTTCAGGAGCCGTCTATCAGAGGGCAGGAACACAGGATTGTGTTGGCCGGTGAGAGGGTTTCTGACCTGGTAATCCTTGAAGCCGTCTTCCACGTAGATGACCATGTCATGCTGTGCCAGCTTTTCACCGATGACAATATCTCCGGGAAGCAAGTCGGTATTGATGCCCCCGGCGATTCCAGTGAAAATCACTTCCCCCGGTTGGAATTGATGAATCAGAAGCGCAGAGGTCATGGCGGCGTTCACTTTCCCAACGCCGGTTTGGGCCAGAACGACTCTCCTGTCCCTCAATTCTCCCACGATGAAATCCATGCCCAGCAGCGTATGAAATTCCTTCTCCTTCATCTCGCTTTCGATGATCTCAACTTCATCCTTAAACGCACCCAGAATACCTGTGATCGGTTTCTTACCTTCGTCAGCACGACCTTGGTGAAATGCCATGCAAATAGCGAGCATGAACGTAATGGCAAGTCGAGGGAGTTTCATAGACTCTTCCTTTCTCCGATTTGGCAGAGGCTGCGGTAGTCTGTCCGACTACAACTCAAGGCAGCGCAAGCAGACTACCGTAGTCTGCGTTGGCGCCTTGAATCTCTGCATATCATTCTCTGAAAACCGACATCTGTCGCTTCCTTGGATTCTCCAGGCGACATCGAGCCTCGTCTATCCCATATAATAGTAACACGAGGCACGTTTTCAACTCGCAGCTTTGGTGTTTGACGAGGTGGCCGCGAAGAGGTATAGGCAAATAGACCGTGTCGTCCGGGCCATGCCCTCATGAAAAGGCGAGGGCTGAGGAGTGTATGTCAGGTTCGGTAGACCCGCACACAATCGTCAGCGTTCGTCCACATCGTAACACCAGAGCGTGTCGTGATAGCGGAGATACAACCGACCTTTGAGCAGGACGGGATGGGCCCACGCGTCGCGCACCCGATCGGTCAACAGGTTGAAGCGCCCCACGATTTGCAGGCGGTCGCTATCCGCCTTCAACAGTGCCACCGTGCCGCGCTCGTCGAGACAATAGAGCCGTCCGTCGGCGTATATTGCCGCTCCCGTGGTAAGATCCTTCAGTTCGTACTTGGCTTGGCCGGCCAGCCAATCGACGCCAAACCACCATTTGGACTTCCGGTAGCCGGCGGCAAAGAGAGTCCCGTCTACAAGTACACCCCCGCCGGTCACCGTGTCAAGCGTCGAGGTCCATATGTGCTCCGGGACGATACCTTGCGGACCCGGCTGGAGGCGGTAGGCTCTGCCGTGCTCGGCGTAAGGCGTCACGTAGAACACAAGGCCTGAACCATACACCGGGGTGGCGACATTGACTCCGTGTGGGTTCCGAAGCGGCACTTTCCAGAGAAGCTTGCCGGTATCCGCGTCGACGCCGAAACCGTGTGCTGAAGAGCAACTGGTGATTAGCCGACGCCCAGCGTAACGGAACAATATCGGCGAGCAGTGTGATGTGCGGTCCTCGAGAAGTGGCTCGGTCGTCCATACGGTTCGGCCGTTCAGCGCGTCCAATGCGGCCATAAGGGCCTTTCTGCCACCGGGTGTGACGATGACGCGCGGACCATCCACGAGCAGACACTCGCTCAGCGCCCAAGTAATGTTCCTGGCGACAAATCGTTCGAGAATGTCAACGACCCAGATTTCTTCACCCGAGGCCGCATCCAAACAAACCGCGCGTCCGTGCGCATTCATGTGGTACAAGCGGCCCTCGGAGAAAACACAGCACGCGCGGGCTCCGGGATAAGGACCTTTCCAGGCACTGCCATTCTTCCGCTGCCATTTGAGAGTCCCGGCAAGATCGAAGGCAAACACAACGAGATCATCGCCCACGTCCCCGGTTATGTAAAGACGCTCACCCACGATGATCGGCGAGGACCATCCCTTGCCCAAATCGTCGACCTTCCACCTTAGTTCCGGCCCCTCTTTGGGCCAACTTGACAGCAGACCTTTCTCGTCCGAAATCCCGTCTCGGCGTCGGCCGCGCCACTGCGGCCAACCCGGTTCCGGCGAAGCGATAAGCCCCTCAGCAGCCTCCCCAACCGCGGGCCCAGCAGCCGAGATGTTGGTCTTGCCGCACGATGGCTTCTGCACGGCAAGTACCATAGTAATCAGCAGCAGAATTACGCGGCGCCCTGCGCTTCGCGCTGGTCGGCGTTTATTGTAGTTCTTATCTTGTACAGCCCAAAGATGACTTCTCATAGGTGGCAAGTCCCCTTTCAATTCGTAACGACCGTGGACTTCTCAGACATTCGCCTAAGCGACGCGCTGCACGGACGACGCTCACGTCGCAAGATCCCTTATGATCCCCCAAAATTGGGTTGTGGGTCAACCGGCACGGCACAGTGGGCTGATGCCCACGCCACAACCTTCTATCTTACCGTCTTATCGAGGGGCACTATAGCGATTTCTTCATCTTCTAGCAACTTGGGCAAAACCGTTCCCACATTGGACGATCGTCGTCAGCAATAGCGTTCACAGGAATTAGTGTCTGCCGGCAGGCTCACCGTTGAGGTTTCACAACTGTAATTCGGATTGCTGGCGACGCCATCTTGGCTCCGGCGTCATCAGTCGCCGCTGCAGTGAGACTGTAACTTCCAACCGCAGGGACAAGCCAGTTCGCATGCCAACCATCCGTTCCATCGTTGTCGTCGCTGATAGTGTCACCATGCACGAAGAACTCCACGCTCACTATCGAACCGTCAACATCTGTCGCATCAGCCTCGATATCGACGAGCAGCTCGGGACGAAAATAAATCACCGCTCCGTCATGTGGGGCCGTGATGCGCACAAAAGGTGGTTGATTCCAACTGTTCAGCCAATTCTCTGCGAGGCAGGCGAAGTCCGGTAAGTTCACGACTCCATCCTTGATGAGGTCTTCTGAAATACCACCTGCAAGGCCGAGCCAAAGCCATGAAGCGGTCAGGAGTCGCAGATCGCCAAAGTTAATCTTATAGTCCTGATTCAGATCACCCAAATGGGCGGGTGAAACATAAACATATAGACCCCACACCTCTCCGGGACTCAAGGCCCTACTGTACAGACGAACTTCGTCGATCACGCCCCTGAAGAAAGTCACTTCCCCCAACGCGCCTCTCGATCCGATGGCATAAGGGTAAGCGGTATCATCCTCGACGCTGCCCGTGCCGATGTCATGAACGGTGTAATTCACCTCGCTGCCGTTACGATATAGTCTGGTCGTGTCGTCGGCTGCGCTCCAGGTCAGCGCTATATGTTGCCATGTGTTCAGGCTTACAGTATTGGGGGAGCTTTCCGAGTAAGCGTGAGCGCCCGTGTACCTTACACGGCCATTCAATGTCAGATCAGTGCCTTCTGCGTAAATCCTCTTGTCCCCATCCCCTTTGTCGAGAACATGCCAGTGCGAATCCACGCGAGGGTAGATCCAAGCCGCCATCGTGAATTCGTCGAGGTTGTCCAGGGCAGGATTCACCACCACGGGGACGTAGTCATTCAGTCCGTCAAAATCCAAGGCATGGCCTTCCTTGCCTGCGACCCACGCGGGACCCATAACGGCTCCGTCATTATTGTGGCCGGATGAATCCGCAGCCAAGGTGCCGGAACCCTCATCGAATTTCCAATAGCCAACAAGACCTGAATTGAGATTGAGACTTTGCGTTGTTGCTGTTGCCGAAGGTGACTTCTCCGACTCGTTTCCGGCCAAGTCGTAGGCGGAGACTCGATACACGTATGTGGTTGCGGGCAAGACGCTGGTATCTTTGTAGGAGTTCGTCGGTGAAAAGGCTATTTCAATACCGTCCCTGTATATTCTGTAGCCCGCTACTGCAACATTGTCTGTCGAAGCTGTCCAGGTCAGGTCTATCTGCGATGATGACAAAGCCTTGGCGACAAGGCCCGCCGGAGTTGACGGAGCCTCGGTGTCCGGCGATACCGACTTGGCGTAGACAGTCAAAACGCCGGGGCCGGGAATACCTGTGGTGAGAACCTGGCCGGCGTCAATGCGCTGGTTCGGCAAGTCTACATCATACTGACCGGCGGTGGTGTACTTGATGCCATATATGCCCACAGGCAAT
>CP070675.1:128684-152065 GCA_020352215.1 Phycisphaerales bacterium | reverse complement strand
ACCGGGGGCGCTTGGTACGACGCCGGCGAGGATGTCTGGACCGTCCTGGGCAGCGGACGGGACATGTGGGGCGAGCAGGACCAACTTCACTACGTGTACGAGCGGCTGTCAGGTGACGGCCAGATCACAGCGCAGGTCACAAGCATAGACGTGGCGCACGGCCCCTGGAGCCCGCAGGTGAGTGTGCTGTTCAGCGACATGCCCGATGCGGATTCCGGGGGCGCAGGAGGCGATCTACGGACCGTGAAAGACGATAGCGAGTATATCTGGGGTGGCTTGGGCAGTCTGCACTACACTTACGAGCCACTGTCGGGCAACGACCTGATAGCCGCGAGCGTCCCGAACATGGTGGGCTTTGGCGAGTGGATGCCGGCTGGTCTGATGATCCGCGAGACGCTTGACCCCGATTCCAGGCATGCGATGATGGCAGTATCGCCGGGCTATGGTGCGGCCTTTCGGTGGCGTCCGAACACCGCCGAGCCTCCCCAATCGCAGGGCGGCGGCGAAGCAACCGACGTGACACCACCCGTCTGTCTCCGGATCGAGCGCAGAGGCGACAAGTTCACGGGCTCCTATTTCTCCGATGGTGAATGGGTGCGGTGCGGCACAGCGACTATCCCGATGGAGAGGGACGTCTATGTCGGTATTGCCGTCGCATCGCAAGACGAGGGCCAGTTGACCCGAGCCACATTTGACACCTCGTGCCCGATCTCGGCTGCTGATGTATTTGACTATGGTCAGATCAACTTCGTGGACTTTAGCTTTCTGGCGAATCAGTGGCTCGAGGAACTGCCGCTAATGCCACACGAGCCGTAGGGCCCAATGAAGGGCAAGGCAGATACGGCAGGTGGATTTGCAGCTGGCGTTGGGATTTCTAAGGCACGCAGAGGTGGTCTTAACCGTGCGCTAGTGTGCTCACCTGCGGTCCGTCTTCGAACTACCTTCGGTGAGCGTTACAGACTGGTCTACCGCAATATCCTCAAAGACATCGACCCCACCACCGACCCAACGCACTTCAATACGATCGATTCGATCCCGCCCACCCAAACCAAAGTGAAGACGCATGCCGTAATGGCTTTGATACCCACGACCGCTGTGGACCTCGTCAAGCAGAGTCAAATCGCCTGCAGTCACTCGGACATGCGCTCCTATGCCGTCTCGGTTGGTCTTCACACCCCGCAGGCGAACTTGAAGCCAATGACCTCTTGAAGGCGTATCATTGCTCAGAATGGTGGGTCCCGAGCGGGAGTTCTGAATCACCACGTCGATATCGCCATCGTTATCCAAATCGTCAAAGCCCGCTCCCCGGCTGCTCAACTTGACCTTCATCCCGTCGCCGCTTCTCTCCGACACATCGAGGAATTTCCCGTCGCCGGTATTCATCAAGAGCACGTTTCGCTGACGGTAGGTCGTGGTATCGTCGTAAAGCTCGACGTTGTCCATCAGATGACCGCAGGCGATGAAGATATCACGGTCGCCGTCGTTATCAATATCGACGAAGCCTGTCCCCCATGTCACATTCGGAAGGGTCACGCCCCGCGCACCGGTTGTTAGCGTGGCGTCTTCGAACACGCCGTCGCCCAAATTCTTGTACAGCGTGGCAAGCTGCCCCTGGTAGGAGGTTACGTAGAAGTCCAGCAAGCCGTCATTGTCGTAATCACCGCAGTCCACCCCCATACTCCCCTGCGCGTCACCGTGCAAGTCGTATGCGACCCCGGTAAATAGCCCCACTTCTTCGAACCTTCCCATACCATCGTTCTCAAGCAGAAAGTTCTTTCCGACATCGTTTGCGGTGAAGACGTCTGTATCACCATCATTATCGTAGTCGGCGGATATGATGCCCATGCCACGTCCAGCGTGCGCGGCCACACCTGAGGCTTTGCTGACATCGGTGAACGTGCCATCACCGTTGTTGCGGTACAGGGTATCGGGCGCGGATGGGAAAAAGACGGGACTGGCGTACACAGAATAACCTCCGGTTGCGCTCGATACATGTTTCTCGTAGGAAAATTCGACGTAGTTGGAAACGTAAAGGTCCAGATCGCCGTCCTTGTCCATGTCGAGGAAGGAGGCCCCCGCCCCAACTTGAAATCCATTGCCCACGCCCGCCTTTTCAGTCACGTCGGTAAAGGTGCCGTCGCCGTTGTTCCGGTACAGCAAATTCAGGCCATAATTATTCAGGTAGATGTCCGGATCTCTGTCATTATCGTAATCTCCGACCGCAACACCCAATCCGTATCCCGTATCACCCACGCCAGCTTCCCTGGTGACATCGGTGAATCTCCAATCGCCTTCATTGCGATAGAGCGCATTTGTTGGCGCCACAACGGACTTCATCCCCCTGAGGGGCGCACCATTGAGAAAATAGATGTCTGTATCCCCGTCAAGATCATAGTCAAAAAGCGCCAAGCCCGCACTCACCGTCTCCATTATGTACAACCGCCCGGAGCTCCCATCGGTGTGTTTGAAAGCTATTCCTGTTTCCTCGGTGACATTGCGGAGTACTATGGGGCCGTCGGCGCACGCATAGGGAATGACACACAATGAGGCCGAGACAGCTACAATAAGTCCTCCGATACCTATTCCAAAATATCCATCGCCGGCAGGAGCCACTACTTCAATTTCTCTTCTGAATATGCTCATACACCTGTTTATATTTCGGATTTCCGGGGTCCAATTGCACAGCCCGTTTCACGGCCGAGATCGCACTTGCTCTATCTCCATTCTTGTCGCAAGCCCAACCTAACACGAAGTAGTTGACCGCAGATGGTTCCAACACTACCGCCCTTTCTGCAAGCTCTCTGGCTTTGGGCAGTTCTCTGTTCGTGTCAAGATATAGCTGAGCGAGTGAGCGATATCCGGTCGAGCTTTCCGGCGTCAGCGTGATCACTTTGCCGAAGGCCTCTTCCGCGCCGGCGAACCGGTTCAACTTGGCGGAAAGAACGCCGATGTTCGTGTGATAGACTCCGTTTTCGGGTTCGATTTCACAGAGTCTCTTGTACATCTGAAGTGCTTCCGGTAGCCGGTTATTCACCCGATAGAAGGACGCCAGCTTCATAAGACATGCGGTGTTGTTAGGAGCAAGTGTTGCCGCCCTCTTCAGGAGTTCCTCGGTTCTCTGTGCCTGCCCCAGTGCTTGGTAAATTCGTTCGGCATACAAATAGGTTTCGGCTACATTTCTTCGCGTCGCTGCGAGGTCATCGACGGCATCGCTGCGGCCCTCGAGGAGCTTTTTCTCTTTCGTCACATCCTCGGCCTCCAGCTTCTTGAACGTAGCCAGGTACTCCAGGGCCCTGGCTCGCTGCTTCAATCTCGAACACACTGTAAAAAGACCGTAGTATGCGTTGGTAAGGTCCGGCTGAAGCGATATCGCCATTTCGTAATTTCTCTCGGCCTTGTCATACTCTTTCCGCTGCAGATACTCTTGTCCAAGAAGAAAGTAACTGAGGCTCGACTGGGGGGAAATTTGAATGTCCTTCTCCAATTCTTCGATAGCTTCCTCTTTCTTACCTAACACCGTCAGCGCGCGGGCGATGCTATTATGCACACCCGGCATTTGAGGGGCGATCTCCAGAGCCTTTCGCCAGTGTAAGATCGCTTCCTCACACTCTCCCTTTCTCATGGCAAACCACCCCATGCCGCTGTACACGTCGGCCCGCCTCGGATTCAATTCTAATGCCCTTTTCCAGAATCTTACCGCCTCGGTACTATTGCCATGTCTGCCCTGCACATTGCCCATCAACACGATCGGATCTACAACGTCGGGGAATTCTTTCATTAGCCTTTCTGCGATTCCCAGTTCCTCTCCCTTCAGTGTGGCAACCTCCCGTTGCGGAGTACGTACTGAACGTGCTGTTTGGGGGGCATGGAGCCCCGTCGAATTCAGCGGCGTCTCCGGCTTTTGCGGTTCTTGGTCTGCGCGGAGCAGAGAGCCTGTACAAGGGAGGCTGATGATCGCCGCACATACAGCCAGCCATCCGACCGATGCCCAAGCAGTATGCATTGGGGCAGTCAGCCCGGACAGTTCCGGACCGTCAGAATTCCTTCTCTGCCGTTGCCCAGTCTTCTTATGCTTTCCCATTATGAACGGCCTTGGCTACAGGTTCCACCCGTGGCGGCATAATTCCATGCAGGACTCCGTTCCTCTTCGATTGTACGGAAAAAGCCGCGCTTGTTCAAGACGCTCCATTCAACGCTCGGGCTGACCCAACGCCGAACATTCGACCGCAACTGGGAGGAAGCTGGCGCCTCTATCTTGCAGTTCAGGGCCGTAGGATCGAATATCTGTGGTCCTTTGGCTGAATCTCATGGCCTTATGTTCAAATGGACATATAGGCACAAGGAGACCAGAAGTCTGTACGTGTGGAAGCGACGAAGCATGTGAAGCCAGCGACCTTTTGGCTGCATGCCCGGCCACCATCATCAGACGAACCGGTCGAATCTTCCTCAAGACACGTTTCTTGGCGCACGTGGGGGATCGCCGAAGCCGCCGTTCTCTTTCGTTGAGGCCCACAGAATTCAGATTAGCTCCTTAGCCGAGACCTGGCCGTTGGGCTTGTCCAAATCGTCGGACCTGGAATTCTCGACCGGCTGAACGGGTTGGTGGACCGGCGCAAGCATCTCGTGCAGGCGGCCCCATCGACGGCGTGCGAAGGCGACTATGCTGCCGACGACGAGCAGGCCGGCGAAAAGCCCCAAGCCGGACAATATGCCGGGATCAAGGTGCCTGATTCGTTGCCGCTTGGCTCGAAAGGCCACTGCCATGACGGCTTTTGGTTCAGCCTGCAGCGGGCTGTCGAAACGCAGCATCTTTCCGCTAAAGGGCATGTTAATCTGTAGTTGAGCGACTGAGCCTTCGGCGGCCTCCTGCGTTTGAATGATCCGTTGTGTGATCAGTTCCAGGTTGCTGCTGTCTGCCTTTCCGAGGGAGCTTTCAATGCGCTCGGCTTGCTGCTGGCTGAAGCTCATGGCCTCACCATCCACTGCGACCAAGCCGGCGCCCTGGCCGGCCGTGACACCGGAAGCCTGCTGACGTAAGCGGCCTCGGGCGTTGACCAAACCTACCTTGGCCTGCTGTCTCAGCAGGTTGTCGAGATCCACCCGGATGTCTTCGTTAAGGGCTATGTTGCCGCGCGAAAAGTTGTAGCCCTTGGCCAGCGCCCGACGAGCATCAGTCTGCCGACCCACTTCGGCCAGTTCGCGAGCAAGCCTCTGCTGTTGCTGGGCGAACCGGTCGTTCGCGGTGTTGGCCTCCAATATCTGCCTTTCGTAGTGCTGCAGATCGTAGCGATGAACTTGTTGGTCGACCGCCGCAGCCTTGTTGATCGTCAACGTCCCGTCGAAGTCGTCATAGCTGAAACCCTCGGGCACAAAGACATGCCAGGTGATTTGTTTCAGCGGCAGGTCAAAGCGAGGTCCGGGCAAGTGGTGAACGCCGGACCAATCGGCGGCCGCGCCACCGACTCGATCAGAAGGCAATTTTGCCACATATACCAGGTTCACCAGCACATCGTCGGATGCCTGCTGCGGCAGCGGAATAAGCAACACGTCAAGACCCTCAGCGTCCTTGCGTATGGATGGCTGAGCCGCCTCTCCGTCCACGGATAGGGACCAGATATCCGCCTCTTTGGGCAATATGGTCTGCAAGTACCGCTTGGTGCCCACACGAAGAACGAGTGTGACCTGGCTAATTGCCTGGCCACTTTGTGTGACTATGGTCGTGATGTTTGTTGTGCGCACATCGGCGCCGATCTGTTTGGCTGCAGCGTGACGTTTGGCCTGAATCGTCAGGACATGCTCCGGTGAAGCACTGCGATAGCACATTGCCGCGCCGGAAAGGTCACCGGCACCGAAGTACTTGGGAATGCTGCGTGCCTCGGCGGGGCGCAGCACCGCGTCTCCCGAGTCGGCCGATAGCTCCACTCGATCGGTCGCAAACACCGCCGTATGGCCCTGCTGCAGATCCACATCCCGACAGACGACCGGGGCCAGTCGTACCGTGCCGTCGGCCTGATTGTATTGCGTTTCGTAGGTCAGCCGGAGCAGATAAGGCCGGTCGTACACCTTGTCGTCCAGCTCAACACGCCAGTTGCCCTGATCCAGCCGCTCGCGTCTTGCAATGCCCGGTCCGGTGATGGTGACACCCGCTGCCTCAGCCGGCACGCTCAACTCAAAGGCCTTTGTCCCGGCATGGAACAGGCGATACCGCAAGTACTGTTGGTGACGCACCAGCCCTTCGGTCACTTTGGCCACATGCAGGTACTGCACTGTCACCCGCGGCTCGACGATCTCGGTCTGCAGATGCAGTTGCCAGTCGGGTCGCAGCAGTCGAAACGCCAACAGACCCTGGCCGCTCTGGCCGAGTTCAGCGGGATTGACTTCACTCACACCTTGCCGCGATGCCACCGATAGACGTACACCCTGCTCGGAGCCCACCACCAGGTTCCCCGTGTGCTTGAGAACGTCAAGCAACATCACACGCGGCACGGTCAGCCGCTCCGGCACGAGCGCCACAGGGCGACTCAAAGTAAGTTTCAACTGGATCGAACCGGTCAGCTTGCGCTTAAAGTGCGCACGCGCGAGACGCTTGTTGCCTTCGACCGATTCATCCCAGTGGCTCATCTGCTCAGCAACGAGCGTGTCGATATCGAAACCCTCCGGTATCTCCAGGGCGACGTCGAAGCGGCCGGCTTTAGCAATATCGATGACCCATTGACTGTTGTAAACCAGCCGGTCGTCCTCCGCGTTGAATCGCGCGGTCTCTTGGCTGCGCAGCTCGCTTTGTACAGCGAGGACACGCCCGGTGACGACACTGTCTGTTGAGTCGAAGCGAAACGCCTGTGTGATCTGCTCTGCAGCCACCTGCGGCACGTTCTTGATAAGCGCGGCGCTATCACGGACATAATCCCGAGCATTCATGGAAGCAGGATGCTTATCAACGCGAACATACACAGACGGATCAGCTGCCAGGCCCATCACACTGTGCTGGCTGAGGGCATCGTGAACCACTAACGGCTCCAGACGCATTTCATAGGGCACTGAGGTGCTGGCCGACTGGGCAACCAGCGTTAGCTCGTAGAGCCCCGTCACCGGCTGGGTCAGGCGTACTTCGAGCAGATGGGTGGCCGGGTCAAAACGCCAGCTTCCTAAGTGCGGGGCGGCGACGGAAGTGACCGTCTCACCACTGACAATACCCAGCTTCAACATATCGACCTGACCTTGGGCGATCTGCAGACGCACCTTATGGAACACCCGAAGCAACCCCGAGCCCACGTGGGCCAGAGCCACATCCTGGGCGTAGAAACGTACCTCTTCCTGTGAGGCCTGGCGTTCTTTCGGTCGCCACGCGAACACGGCGTTCTTACCTGGTGCAAACATCGCCTCGACCATGGTTTGGTCTTGCTGTTCGTGGCGTGCCAGGTAGAGAGCCTCCGGGGCGTCGATCAAGACGTTCGCATCAGGTACGGCCAAGCTAACGCTGTTGGTCAGCGCCATCGGCATCGGCAGCTCGAATCGACGCTGCTGGTCTTCACCTGCTGTCGGCAAGGGAACCAAGAACTTCGCCTCCACCTCGTAGGTGTTCGCCTTGTCCACGGTTACCGTGTGCCGGCCGTCTTCTGTGTGTACAGCCACATGTGGATCGGGTTCAGGGGACGAGACCAGCACAGCCGACTCATCCAGCAGGGCAAAGCTTGACGGTCCAATAGCCGAAATCCGCAACGTGTAGTTGAGTTCGATGCTGTCGTCCCCGGCCGTAAGGTTACACTCGATGCTTTCAATCATTGAACGCTCAGCAAGCGGTCTGCGGCCCGTACCCGTGCTGACGCAGCCACCCGATATAGTCAACAGCGCGACTATCAGCACGGACGCGACAACGCCAGCCTGTGCCGGAACCAGCCGCCGGCGGCGACGCCCCATTGAAGCACGAACGACCCACCAGGCTGCTGCCACTGCAGGTGCACCCCATGTCAGCAGCACCTTCAATCCGGGCCACGTGGCTGGTATCTTGGCCGCGAGATACATTGCGGCGGCCAGGGTTCCAGCGGCTGCGGGCCACCACAGCCGTCGTCGGACCGCAGTTATGCCCAGAGCCACAGCCACCACCGCGAGCACAACGACGATGTCTGCCACTGTGATGTGCTGTCGCCAGGCAGGGACAAGTTCGGCGCTGACGTGCAGTGCCTGATCGGGATCGGCGTTGACTGCCTGCGCATATCTCAGCGATGTCGCCGGCGCAGGTTTGCGCATGGAGCCTCGCATCGATGCTCCAGCTCCCGCCCAAACAAGAGCAACCAACAGCGCTGCTACGACAAACTCCGGCAGCCGCCTGCGAAGGAAGATTGCGCAAAGAACAGCTAATGCCAATGCCATAAGGCCGACCCCCAACACCACTGGGTGTTCGATCCATCGTGCAGCCGACCGGGACCACAGATCAGCTGCTCGTGTGAGTACCCATGCCAGACCCACGCGGGCGCTGGGCCGAGGCCGTGCCTGCATGTTACCGCCCGCCGCGGTGATCGCCCATTCGTCGGGCACGGTGACCGTCCAATCCGCGTAGGTGATAGGAACAGCAGAACGCGGAGCAGTCAGATCCAGGTGACGCCGCCACCAGCCACCTGTTTCGTGGACTTGGCCATACTCCAATTCGATGGTTGTTGGATCATTGGGATTGGTCTTGCGGCTGAGCGGAACAAGTAGGCGGCCACTTTCGGCGTCGTGCGATGCCGCCAGTCGCGTTGCTTCTTCACGGCCGCCTCTCTGCTCGATCAGAGACACCGCCCAGATGCGCGTTCCCGCTGGCATGGCCAATGACAAAAACTGGCCCGTGGTGTTCTTGACCTTATATCGAACGGTCGTCACCGATTCGATCCGTCCGTCGGGGCGCACGGCCAGCTTGGTCTGGTGCGCTCCGATATCGAGCACTACCGGCAGCAGCCCGCTCCGGCGGTAGGGATCAATACTGAGCGTTGCCGTATGCGGATCAGTAACGTATTTGTATGCAGCAAGGATCGGGCTGCTGGTCAACAGGCGATAGTCACCGGGCAGTTCGTCCAGAGTGATCGCCAGCGGTCCCTCACCATTGGCACCCTGGGCCGGAGCCACCTGGAGCTTCAGATCCAGATGGCTGGTCACAACCACGTAGCCGGTCTGTGCCTGCACGTCCCGGCAATCGAGCGCGCCCAGCTGGATGGGCCGGCCCGGACCGTATTGCTGTGTATAGGTCACGGCCAGATTGTAGTCGCCGATCACCTTGCGCGTCAGCTTGACCACCCAGAGATCGTCTTGCAGCACCCAGTTGCGAACATCAGTACCGACAAACTCGATGTTCTCCAGGCCTTTCGGCAGACTGAAACGCAGCTCGTCCACCGGCGAACCGGTGATGATATAGTTGATCACTGCCGAGCCGTAGGCCAGAGCTTCGCCTATCGATTGCAGATGGAACACTTCCGCCCTTATTCCAGCCGGCTTACTCTGGGCCATTAGGCTCAGACTCCAGTCGGCCTGGCGAAATCGGTAGGCGAACTGTGCCTGGGCTACACGCAACGGAACCGAGGCCGTGTGGACTTCACGCAGGTTCACGACCTCGGGATCATCGATCTCGACTCCGGGCTCTGTGGCAACAACCACATAACCGCGGTGGGTCTTGGCGCCTTTCACCTGCAGAGCGGGGATCGTTTGGCGCTGGCCCAGCGGTCCGTGGCCCAACTCCAGGCGCACATGGATGAGCGTGCGCCCCATCACCGGTTCAGCGAATACCGCGCGCACGGTAGTGGCCTCATTGGCTTCTTGAGCCTCGGACAGATGATAGTCCTCAACCTGACTCCCATCGACTGATGCAACCACCATGCCCGCAGGAACTGAGATCTCAAGCTGACGAATTGCCGCGTCACGTACATCCAACTCCAGCTCCGCATCAACCACGAGGTCGTCCTCCTTTATCTTTACCACGACCCGTCCAGCCACGTCGTAACTGGGCACGATATCATCCACGGAAAGCCGCAGCTGGTAGTGGCTGCCGGCATATGTGTAGAAGAACGCCTTGGCCTGGGGGACAGGCCGGTCCTGTGACCAGCCGGCCTGAACTCGGGGGAAGGCCGCAGCGTCAATTTGTGTCACGCCTGATGACTCCAGGACCACCAACTGCAGGGCACTGTCGGTTCCCACCGCCAAGTGCCCACTTGCCCGCATTGCTCCGGCGGGCTTGATGGCTGGAACTTCCACCTCAGCAGGCAGATTATCTATGCCGACTTCGGCACGTATGCGCAAACGGTAGTCCTCTTCCTGTGGTCGGCTCAGCTCGACCACGAGATTGCGTACGCCCTCGCCTGCATCCGTGAGCGCCCAATTGCGGATGTGGGCCCCGTCGAGTGCGGTTATGCTAAGGCTTCTCGGCACGCCGAATGTCAGGGTCTCGATCTTGCCCTGAGCCACCTGGAAATCGACCAGCGCATCAACGTGCAGCATGCCGGCCCGAACGTCCACGATTGTGTTGGCCTGACTGGATAGTACGAGCTTGGCGTCGGCCAGTTTCACTTGGGGCTTCCACCGCACGATAAGTGGCTGACGCGACCCAAGGATGGCGTTGATTGTCAGTTGGCCCTGCCCGATTTGACGCTGGACGCGCATGGCACCCGGCAACTCGACCTCCAGGTCGGCGCGGTCACTGACAAGCTGAATCCGACGCACACGGCCGGACGGCACCTGGAGGCTCGTCTGTCGCCAGGGACTGTTGGGGTCAGCCTGGGGTTTAGCCACGAATGCTGCGTCGACTCGATGACGACCCGCCCGGGCCCAGGCTACGTAGTAGGCCTTGCGTTCGCCATCGTAGTCGAGCTTGTAGTCAACCTCTGTCTGGCCAAGTTTCTCCAGCACCGCATCGCCCTGAATCAGCAGCATCCGGCGGTTGGCCCGCTCCGTTACGGCCTCAAAGCTAAGGCTCAGGGCAAGCTGTTGGCCGTCGATTCGACTCGTGATCTGCACTTCGGCAATCTCAATCCCACTTGACTCATCCGCTGGAATTGAGCCCGTCTCGTCGGCCAGCACTGCTGATGTCAACAACATCCAGGGTAGCAGCAAAAACGCCATCTTAGGTCCCATACTCGTATCCTCTCAAAGGAATCGCCGCCATTTCTCGCCAGTGGCTCTGGCACAAAATGTTACCTACTCGCTAAAAGCGGCACTCGATTTTCCCGCGTTCCTAATCGACTATTGTAACTGTTGGTTGGAAGAAGCATTCTATATAGACAATACGTTCTAATCTTACCGGGGAGATGTAAAACCCGTGTAAAACATCGGCATCGTGACTACGGCGATCTGGGCAGGTCCTGGGCCCTGCGAATCAGCTCCGCTAACTCCCGTACGTCACGATCCAGCGGAAGCGCCAGACTAACCTGTTCTATGATGCGGAATACATCCACGAAGCTCCCGTGTTGAGCATGTTCCGATTGACGCAGCGACTCCGCGAACCGTGCTGCACCGGCGGCAAGGAAGAACCGTGGATCGCTCTCGACCGTACGTCTTCGCACGATCGAACTCGTCAGGCTGCTGGAAATCTCTTGTATCTGGCCGGTTTCAGCGTCACGGTACCGCACGAACACGGTGCCCAGATCCTCTTCACGATCCGCCGACGGCTGACCGGTCAGCTCCAGCTCGTACAGAGCTGTGGCACACTGGCCCGAACCGACCTCACCGGCGTCGACTGTGTCGTCGCGAAAACGCTTGTCTTCGATGTCTCGGTTCTCGTATCCGATCAGCCGGTAGCGCCGCACCCGATGCGGGTTGAACTCGACCTGAATGCGGGCATCCTTGGCCACCGTCTGCAACGTCGCCGCTAACTGCTCGACGAAAACCCGCTGAGCCTGTCGGACCGAATCGAGAAATACGTAGCTGCCGTCACCACGATTCGCCAGGGCCTCGAGAAAGGCGTCATTGTAAGAGCCATACCCAACTCCGACACATGTGATGGTGATGCCCTGCTTTCGGTCCGCGGCTACCTCCGAAAGGATTTGCTCGGCTTCGGTCTGACCTACGTTGGCAACGCCGTCGGAGCAGAGCACCACATGATTGATCTGTTTCGCGGCGAACGCTCGCCGGGCCGTTGCGTAGCCGAGCTTTAGCCCGGCTAATAGATTCGTGGGTCCCGCCGGTTGGATTGCATTGATGGCCTGGCGGATCGTGTCACGCTCGCGAGCTGACGTTGCCTCCAGGTGGAGGCGCGCCTCACCTGCGCAGGTTATCAAAGAGACGCGGTCGGCCGGCGAGAGCTTGTCCACCAACAGATCCAAGGCCTGCTGAACAAGCGGCAGCCGATCAGCCTGGTCCATCGACGCAGAGGAATCCACGACAAATATCAGATGGGCCGCCCTGCGTTGATCGCGCCCGATCGTGCGGGCCTTTACGCCGATCTTGAGCAGCGTCAGGTTCTCCCCTGCACGGGCAAACGGTGACGGAGCTGCGTCAGCGTGAACCGTGAACGTGGGATTCACCCGTTGGGGGTAGTGGTAGTTGAAGTAATTGACGAACTCCTCCATGCGCACGGCACCGGCCGGCGGCAGATAGCCACCACGGATATAGCGTCGGCACAAGGTGTACGAGGCCGTATCCACATCGAGAGCGAAGGTGGACAGAGAATCACGCTGTGTCATGACCCAGGGATTCACTGGCACAAGTTTGAAACGCGAGGCAGCAGGTAAATCCGTTCCATCCTCCTCGGCGAATGCGCTGGTGTGGTCAACTGATAACGGCTCGTTCTGCTGAGGATGAAACTCATCGCGCACAATGAGAGCTCGCAACTCAGTGCCCGCTGCTTCACCTTCAGGTTCCGCCCTTTTCTGCTGAAAAACCTCGCGGGCCCGCTGCCTCAGTTGCTGCTGCTCCATCCCTTCGGGCCTGAATCGAGTGCCGATTAGCGGCTTGTCTCCCAGTATGGGTATGCGCTCACGTTCCTCCTTCTGGCCCGGCCCGGCCACGCGGGCTGCGGGATCACGGTCCGCGCTCTCGCCTCTGGCACGTTGTAATTCAGCCTCAACCATTTGCTGCAAGGGTTCTGTACCAGGTTCGGCTGGGCTTGCGCTGAGTGTCACCGCATAATCGTCGACGGACAATTCCGCAGTCTTTTTCGAATCCGAAACGTCACCTCGCCATCCGTATTCCACGACCTGACCGACGGCAGGGAGAGACGCCTTAAGCTCTTCGGGACGGACTGCGTTGTCCTTCATGACCGACTCAACTATAACCGCGTCATCGGGATACTTCAGGACAACTGTGCCAGCCTTGTCGTGATACGCCGGTGCCCGCAAATGATCCACTCGACCCTCGATTTCTGTGTCCACAACCTCGAGCTGTGGCGCCGTGGCCTCGGCCCGCAACTTCACAGCAGGCTTAGCGGATGACTCAGACGCAGGGCGCCTTTCCCATGACAGCGGGGCCGATTCGGGCTCCGCGACTGTGAGCGGCGTTTTTGTGTCCCAGGTAGCTGGACGCCGGTCACTACGGCTATCTCCTACGGCAAAACCAGTGACGGGCAAATCCAAATCCGCCACGGTTCCTCCGTCGGACTGCGCGGGCTTGCCGGTTGGAACTCCAGCCGCTCGGCCGTTGTAGAAGGTGGTTCCACGACCGGCCATGGCGCCGTAGCCACCCATGCCACCGGTGCCACCCATCGTGCCGCCCATTTCGCCCGTCGCGCCGCGGCCGTAGCCACGCGCCACTGTCCCTAAAGCATCTGTGGGGGAAGCGATGTAATCCGATCCCTCAGTTAGAGTCTGCTTGTCCGACAAGGTTGTGCCGCCGCGCATCGCACCGCGCTCACGCGCGTCCATTACGGAAGTCAGCTCGTCACCCAGACCCTCAGAGGGAGACGTGCGGCGATTCAATCTCTCGCTCAGACTCCCAGCAATCCCGTAGGTATCGCCCTTCGCGAAGAGGTCACGACCACTCGATGCAGGCTGATCGGGGACAGGGGGCTGGAGCAAATGCTTTTGAATTTGACCCGCTGGATCGTACGCGTATTTGCCCGCCATCGAAGCGGGCGTGGGATCAACTATCTGCCCGACCGCGTCAACCGGTGCGCCAGTCACAGGCCGCCTACCGTGGACGTCCGATCTTTCAGACAGAATAGCCCTGACCCTGGACGTACTGACCCGCGCCCTGTCAGTTGCGCTGAATGGGCCAATCAATATGAGAAACGGCACCACCACAATTACGAGGATTGCCGCAGCAGCGACCAGGCGCCGCACCGTGAAGATCGTCGGCCGGGCGCTGTGGCGTTTGGCGAGCCTCGCCAAGCGCCTCAATCGCCGCTTGCCCAAGACCGGATCCGGCCCATGCTGCACCGTGTCGGATGTCACCTTCGCGGCCATGCGCAGATCGGCCAAGCGCTCGCGAAGCTCGTCATCTCTCTGCAGATAAGTCAACAGCTTGGCCTTTGATGTCTCGTCAAGATCATCAAAGATAAGTGCAGCCAGCAATTTTTCTGCTTCTTCACGTTGCATGGCTAACTCCTAACCCGGCCTTCGCCGGAATGGTCACGGTCTACTTCATGGATAGAAAGTCTCATCTACAGAACCCCAGCTTTCTTCAACCGCCGCGCCAGCTCTTTCAGCCCTTGGTTGAGTCGATAGTTGACCAGAGAAACCGAGACACCGACTACCTCGGCCACCTGGCGCAACGTCATTCCCTGGATGACCTTCAGCAGCACGACCTGGCGCTGCTCGTTGTCGAGCTGGGCCAGTTCACGCAACGCTACCTGCCGTGCTTCCTGGCGGAGGACTTCACCCAGGGCATCCAGCTCATCTGTCGCCTGTTTCTCCGACAATACCTCAGGGTCGACGGCGGTCTCCGGCACCTGTTTCCGCCGTGATCGCTTGCGCAGTACATCAATAGTCAAGTTGTGCGCTACCCGGAACAGCCACGTCGTAAGGTGTCTAACACTGGCCGACCCATGACCGGCGACCTGGCGATGGAGGCGGACGAAGGCCTCCTGGACGATGTCCTCGGCCTCGTGATCGATCCCGCCCAGCATCTGGCCCACGTAACGCAAAAGCGGGCTCTGGTAGTGGGCAACGACCGCCATCAAATCACCGGCATCTGGTACCGGTACGCCAGCGCCGGCTACTACCTTAGGACTCGTTGTACTCGCGTATTCATTCATCTTGGCAGTTCTGCTGTTCACCATAGGTATAGACGATACATCGGCACCAATTTGCAAACTCAAACAAAACTATTTTCCGCCAATCTTGTTCAGCACAGCTCTCCGGATTATCGCTTGGTGGTGATAGCAGCGTGGTCCAATCCTGGGTGGTACTCAACGTGCTGCGGAGCCCGATAAAAATCGCTGCGCCAATAGAGATATGAAGACCCTGCTTCACTCGCTCGCTTTCCTTCTCCCGCTGTGCCTGCCGAACATTCCGTCCTTGTTGATTTGCAGGGACTCACGTACAATCGCCAACTCTTGTTTTGCCACCGGAAATAATACCATCATCAGGAAAAGTTGGCCGACATGAGCATCTGCAAAGCCCTATTCTTCATATTGCCCGGCCTGTTTCTCAGCCGAAGCAGTTGATCATCGAGAATCTGGCTCTTCGCCAGCAACGGACAATCAAACGCCCTGAACTCAAGCGCAAGGGCAGACTGTTTAGGGCTTGGCCCTTGCAGATATGGCCTCATTGAAAGTCAACATGTTCTTTCTTTTCATGTGAGAATTTTATTCAACCAGTCATCAAGATTTACGCAACCTTGCGATAATGCGATGTTAGTAAACCAGCAAGGAATTCTTTACGGTGTATCTGCGAAACATGAATCTCTCCTGCGATCTTGGACTTGAGGATCTTGTTTTCCAGGCGAAGGTACTCGTTCTCGAGAGTTAGCTCACGGCACAAGATCCGGACAATTGTGGCAATCACTGGTAGGCCGAGCCATTTCGCTGGCTGATCAGAAGGTATTCGCATGGGCATAACCATCCTCCATTTTCGACTTGCATCCATGAAGGCGCAGGATAGCATGGAAGCATGATTTGGCACGGCCTAACTCGGAGGACCGGTGGCTCGGATGAATAAATCTACCCAACGGCCGCTGGAACAGCTCTGCCGATCTGACCGTTCGTCAGCCCCCAGCGCCGCGCATCAGTTCTTTTACCCTGCGAGGTTTCCATATCATTCACGGCTCGTTCTTGGGCGAGGCGCAGCCGAGAAGCCGACAGATGTTTTACCGAATGTTTCTATGGCATTCACGTCGGCAAAGTGATATAATAAATGTTACATGACAAGTTCGGATAGGTCCCTTGGCAGCAAGCAGGACAGTGTTTTCGGGTGGATGGGTATACATGTATAAGGTAGTGCTCTTCATTTTCGTTGTTCTCTCGCTCAGCCTGACGATCTCGCCCGCTGTAGCGGATCCTAACCTTGTCGGGTGGTGGAAGCTGGACGACGAGGGCACCAGTACGGCAATCGATTATTCCGGCTATGACCGTCCTGGCTCGTTGCATGGAGATCCTCAATTCGTGTCCGGCATGTTGGGGGATGCGCTTCAGTTAGACGCGAACGAGTACGTTGTCATAGACGGCTACAAGGGCGTTCTCGGCACGCACGCCTTCAGCATTACTTCCTGGATAAACACATCGGTCACCGATACTACCATGCAGTTGGCGTATTGGGGTACTCATAGTGCCGGGCAGCGAGTCGAATACCGCATACAGAGCAACAGGCTGCGCATGGGCGCCGGCAATGGCTACGTCCAGGGAGACACCAGTGTGACCGATGGCGAATGGCACCATGTGGCGGTGACCATCGTAGAAAATGCAGGGCACCGGGACACCGATATCACGTTCTACCGGGACGGTAGTGAGGACACGAGAGCCAAAGACCCTCCGGACGACGATCCAATCAACATTGTCCCAAAATGGGACGTTAGCTTAGGCTACCGGCTCGGCGCCGATGACAGGCCATTCATGGGGCTTATTGACGACGTCCGCATCTACGACAAGGTCCTGTCGCAAAAGGATATCGCACGAGTAATGCGAATCAATCCGAATCTTTCATCGGACCCGAGCCCAGCGGACGGGTCGAGGCTGAACGCGGGTGAGTTGACCGCGATTGCGTGGTTTCCAGGGGATAGTGCGGCCGAGCATGATGTCTACCTGGGGACCGATGAGCAGGCTGTAGCCAACGCGGACACAAGCGGCGACGAGTACCAGGGCAGGCAGTCCGAGGCAACTTACGTTCTGTCAGACATTCAGCTTGGACGTGCTTACTTCTGGCGCATCGACGAGGTCAGTGGTCTCGACGTGTGGAAAGGTGAAGTCTGGGGCTTTGAGGTGGAAGAGTATCTTGTCGTGGACGACTTTGATTCCTATGGGGATAGTAACGAGCTGCAGCTCGTTTGGGACGATGGTGAGGACAACGGGACCGGCTCGACAATATCGCTTGAGGACGAATTTGTCGGCAACTCGATGAAGGTTGAGTGGGACAACAGTCAGTCACCATTCAAATCTGACGTCGATCTAATACTCGGCGTTCCGCAGGATTGGACTAAGGGTGGTGCCAAGGCACTGGAGCTACAGTACCGCGGTGACGCCAACAATCCTATTATGTCCCTGTATGTACGTCTGGAAGATGCAGGAAACAGAAGCGCCGCAGTGAGACACGATGATCCAAACGTTTTGGTGCAAGAGTCGTGGCAAGGCTGGCGGAGCTGGGTAATTGCCCTGGAGGACTTCGTTGACATCGGCGGAATTGATCTGGCCAATATCAAGAAAGTGACTGTCGGCATCGGAGACGGGGCCGATCCATCTCCTGTCGTCTCATTGGGCTTCGTGAACCTCGACTACATCAGGCTGTATCCGCCCAGGTGCCTGCCGGAGCACGTGCTAACGAGTTTTGACGATGACTGCGACACGGACGCTGAGGATCTTAACTTAGTTCTGAGTTACTGGCTGGCCGGCGATTACACCGTCACAGCGACAAAGCCCGACAATGGCGACCTGCAGGCGTATTACAAGTTCGACGAGACATCCGGCACCGTTGCCAGCGATTCGTCCGGCAGAGATCTGCATGCCACCGTGGATTCCAACGGAGCGGATGCCTGGGATGCCTCGGGCCAGGATGGCGGCTGTCTGAACTTTGACGGTACGTTCGGCGTTTCTGTTCCGAACGGCGTCTTCACTGATGTCCGAGATGAAGTGACCATATCGGTCTGGGTACACGTTGACTCAGACGTCAATCCGAATACTGTCGGTCGGGTAGAATTTGGCGCCGGGCCTGAAGATCCGAACGAGCAGTGGGACCGGCTGAGCTGGGTGCAAGAAGAGCACGAGAACGACTTGGGTCGGTGGAGTCACTACGCGTTTGTCAAGGACGCCGGTGACGGAATGATGAGGATATATCATAATGGGCTATTGGTGGCCCAGAACACCGACGCGTTCCAGCCGATGGACGGGGCCGCAGCGGGTCCATCGACCATCGGGGCGAGGAACGACGGCGAGGGCGGCTATTACCAAGGCAAGCTGGACGAATTCCGCATCTACAATTACGCGCTGTCACACGCGGAGGTATTGTATCTCGCGGCCGGCCGCGAGCTGCACCAGCCCTTACAACCCGTGCTATCACCCGTTGATCCCTACGAGGATGGCGCCATCAGCTTTGAGGATTTGGCCGTGCTGGCGCAACGGTGGCTCACAGTGGTACTATGGCCGTAGTGCGCAGGCCCACCAGAAGGCTCTTGCGCCAGTTCGTGGGCAAGCGTGAGGCAAGGAAATGGAATTAAATCGCCGAGATTTCCTTAGAGGATTTGTAGCCCTCGCAGCCGGGGGGCCGGTGCTATCGAGCAGTAACCTGGAACTGCGAATCGGTGCCAAGCGTCCCAGTATCATTTTTGTTATGATTGATGACATGGGCTTCCGGGACGTGGGTTTCAACGGCAGCGAGTACTATGAAACTCCGAACATCGACAGGCTGGCCAAGGAAGGCATGGTTTTCACAAATGCCTACGCCAATGCGGCCAACTGTGCTCCAACCCGCGCTTGCTTTCTGACGGGCCAGTACAGCCCGCGTCATGGGGTCTATACGGTCGGCAGCTCGGCCAGAGGCTCATCCAGCGACCGACGGCTCATACCGATAGCAAATGATACGACCCTGGACTCAAACCATGTTACGATTGCAGAGGCTCTAAGACCGGCCGGGTACATCAGTGCCAGCATGGGCAAGTGGCACATGGGAACAGATCCCGATCTCGGCCCGATAGGACAGGGCTTTGATGTTAACGTCGCGGGAAACTCAACGGGCTCTCCCAAGGGAGGATACTTCAGCCCTTACAAGAATCCGCAGTTGCCGGATGGGCCCACCGGCGAATACTTGACTGATCGCCTGACCGACGAGGCGCTAAAGTTCATTGAGGCAAATAAGGAAAGGCCGTTCTTCCTGTATCTGACGCACTATGCCGTGCATACGCCAATACAGGCAAAGCCGGACCTTGTCGCGAAATATGAGCAGAAACCACCGAGCAACGGGCAGGACAACCCGATATACGCGGCCATGATTGACAGTGTCGATCAGGGCATAGGGCGGATAGCTGACAAACTAGACGAACTCGGATTGACCGACCATACCGTAGTTTTCTTCTTCTCCGACAACGGCGGATTTGCGGGGGCCACGTCGAACCAGCCCCTGCGCGGATTCAAAGGGACGTTCTATGAGGGCGGTATTCGCGAGCCAATGTTCGTCCGATGGCCGGCAGTTGTCGAATCAGGCACGGCCTGTGACACGTCCGTGATCAGCACTGATTTCTTTCCGACCATATTGGAGATCGCGGGGGCAAAGAGACCTGCCGGTAAGATTCTCGACGGAGAGAGCGTTGTACCCTTGCTCAAGGGGGCGAAGAAGCTCAATCGCGAGGCAGTATTCTGGCACTTTCCGGCGTATCTGCAGGGTAACGTCGCCGGTGCAAGGGATTCAAAGTTCAGAACCAGACCCGTCGGGGTTGTGCGCAAGGGCGGATGGAAATTGTTGCAGTATTTTGAGGAATGGGTGCTTGACGGCGGCCGGGATGCGATCGATACGAACAATGCGGTAGAACTATATGACCTTGAGAACGACATCAGCGAAACCAATAACCTAGCAAATGCGAACAGGGCCAAGAGGGACGAGTTGCTCGACCTACTTATCGACTGGCAGAAGTCGGTTGGCGCTCCGATTCCAACTGAGCCTAATCCGGAGTACAGTGGGTAACACCGACATGGCACAGCGAAAAAAGGTGACAGCAGCGACCGGGAGTTTCATGAATCGTCGAGATTTTCTCAAAGGATTTGCGGCAGTTGGGACAGGGCCGCTGCTATTGTCGAACCCGGCATTCGACGTCCGTGTCTGCGGCAAGCAGCCAAACATACTCCTGGTTATGTCAGATGAGCACAACGCGGGTGTAACGGGTTGCTACGGCAACAACATTGTCCGCACGCCGGTTCTCGACTCGCTGGCACGCAGGGGCGTGACCTTTGAGAGCTGCTACTGCAATTCGCCACTGTGTGTACCATCGCGGCTGTCGTTCATAGCCGGCAAGTACATCTCCCGTATCGGCGCGTGGAGCAACAGCTGTTGGCTGCCGACCGGGGACTATCCGTCATTGGCGCGGATTCTCAATTCATCAGGCTACGAATCATATCTTTGTGGAAAGATGCACTTCGACCGCACGCGTCGCTACGGATTCACCGAGATAGGTGGCAATATGAACAATGCCACCAAGAAGGGAAAAGGAAGTCGCCGTGCGCCCGACAACCTTGCGCCCAAGGACGGGATCAGCGGGCGGTTCGATCAGTTTCATACGGCCGAGGATTCCAGTGTTCTGACCCACGATCGGAAGGTCACGGCCGGCACAATTGAGTTCCTCCAGAACCGCGAGGCAACGGATAAGCCGTTCTTCCTGATCGCTGGCTATCTCGCGCCGCACTTTCCGCTGATCGTGCCGGAACGGTACTGGAAGCCATACGAGGGGAAAGTGCCAATGCCGAAGATTCCCGCCGGGCATCTTGAATCTCAACCACTCAACTACAAGCACCTCCGGATCGGATTTAACGTCGAGGATGTGCCCGATGACGTCGTGCGCAAAGGTCGTGAACTATACTACGGCCTCACACAGTGGCTGGATGAGGAAATCGGCAAAGTCCTGAAGGTCCTCGAAGATAGTGAGGTGGCCGACGATACGGTCGTGATCTATACTACCGACCACGGCGAGAACATCGGCGAGCACGGCTTGTGGTGGAAAAACTGCCTATATGAGCATGCCAGTCGCGTTCCGCTAATCATAAGCTGGCCAGCGCGATGGCGGGGCACGCAGCGACGAACAAAGGCCTGCTCACTTGTGGACGTCACTCAGACGGTAGCCGAACTCGGCCGAGCAAAGGTTCCCGGTGACTGGAATGGGCAATCCCTTGTTCCGTGGCTTGACAATTCCAACGCCAAATGGAAGGACTTTGCCATCAGCGAATACTATGCACACAACATCGCCTCTGGCTATGCAATGCTTCGGATGGGCAAATACAAATACGTTTACCACACCCCGCCCGATGCCGCGCGCGCGGCCGAGCGGGAGTTGTACGATTTAGGTGCCGATCCGGGTGAGTTTAACAACTTAGCTGGTCGGCCGGAACACAGTGACAGAATAGCAGCAATGCACGCCTTTCTGACAGATGAACTTGGCGAAGACCCGGATAAGACCGAGCAGCGTTGCCGGGCCGATTACGCCACGGGATACCCACAAAGGGAATAGACAGATGAATCGACGTGATTTCTTGAAGCAGGGCGTGGCCCTTGGAGCAGGAGGGTTTCTCCTGGCCAATGAGAACGTGGAAGTAGCCATAGGCGCCAAGCGTCCAAACATCATCCTCATTATGGCCGATGACATCGGCTATGAGTGTCTAAGCTGTTACGGCAGCGCGTCATACAAGACCCCCGTACTCGATCGTCTCGCAGCTACAGGCGTGCGGTTCACGCACGGCTACTCGCAGCCGCTCTGTACACCCTCGCGGGTTCAGATTATGACCGGCCGGTATAACTTCCGCAACTACATCAAATTCGGCAACTTCGACTACAAGGAACGAACGTTCGCCCACGTGCTCAAGAGTGCTGGCTATAAGACATGTGTTGCAGGCAAGTGGCAGTTGATGGGCGAAGGGGCTGACGGGCCGTTCAAGGCCGGCTTCGATGAGTACTGCCTTTGGCACATGGAAGACGTTTATGGTCCCAAGGGTTCGCGCTACCGCAATCCGAAGATCGTACAGAACGGTAAGCTCCTCGGCGTTCTCGACGGCAATTACGGTCCGGACGTTTGCTGCGACTATGTCCGGGGCTTCATCGAGCGCAATAAATCCGGGCCGTTCTTGGTTTACTATCCGATGATCCTGACGCATGGTCCGTTTGAGCCCACCCCGGACAGCCCCGAGTGGGGACAGAGCGTCAGCAACAGGAGATTCTACGTGGACATGGTCGAGTACATGGATAAGACTATCGGCCGCATCGTTCAAAAGCTCGACCAGCTTGGCCTGCGCGAAAACACCCTCATCATCTTCACCGGTGACAACGGCACTCCCGGAGGAATTACTTCGCAAATGACGGACGGCACTTCTATTGCCGGCGGCAAGAGCAAAACAACCGACGCCGGCACACACGTAGCCCTTATCGCCAACTGGATAGGCACTACCCTCACCGGCAAAGTGTGTGATGATCTGATTGACTTCAGCGACATTCTTCCAACCCTCGCAGATGTGGCCGGCGCATCCTTGCCCAAAGGCGTAACAATCGACGGCCGCAGCTTCCTGCCCCAGCTTCGCGGCGAAAAGGGCAATCCCAGAGACTGGATATTCTGCTGGTATCAGAGAGACCCTGGCAAGCAGCTTCATCGGTTCGCACGTGATAAGCGGTGGAAGCTCTACGACGAAAGCGGTGCCGACCGAGCCGGCAGACTCTTCGATGTATCGGCTGATGTGCTTGAGCAGAATCCAATCGAACAGGGGCAGGGCGGCGGCGAGGCTGCTCAGGCGAGGGCAAAGCTTCAAACCGTTCTTGATAAGCTATCGGCCTGAGCCAATTCGTTGAGTGGGATTGGCGTGGTCGGTAAACCAAGAAACTCATCTGTCTCGCCTCCAATTTCTCCTGACGTTAGGGCGCAGCTCTCGCGAGCACATCGCACCGGCCGCGTGGAAATTGGCTTTGAATTGGCTTTGTTTTTGCGGCCTCCAAAGACGCCTCCATTTTCGTAATATCTTGTTAAGAATGAGTTTACGCCCACTTGGGCCTCTCGGAAATTGGCTTTGTTTTTTCAAATCGTGCTCAATAATTGCGCGGCGGATCCCCCTGCTGTCTCAGTTCCTTCGGCAAGCTCAGGACAAGCTTCTGGCT
>CP070675.1:104110-128584 GCA_020352215.1 Phycisphaerales bacterium | reverse complement strand
ATTGTGGTCTACGATCTGGACGGCGACGGCAAGGCGGAGGTGGCTCTCAAGAGTGCTCCCTATGCCGCAAGGCCCGAGGATGCGTTCATAAGCAGTAACGGATTCGTTCTCGAGGGGCCGGAATACTGCTCGGTCCTGGACGGCACGACCGGCAGGGAAACTGACAAGGTTGACTGGATCGCCCGAGGCAATATCAGGGACTGGGGCGACAACGAGGGCAACCGCGTGAACCGGAATCTGATCGGCGTGGCATATCTCGACGGCAAGAGGCCCAGCCTGTTGGTGCTTCGCGGCACATACACGAAGATGCGGATAGATGCTTACCACTACATCGACAAGAAACTGCAGCAATTCTGGAGTTGGGACGGTGACGATGAGAACCCTCGTGTCCGAGGGCAGGGCTTTCACGGCCTGCATTCGGTGGACGTTGACAAAGATGGACGCGACGAGCTTATCATCGGAGCTGCCGCCATTGACGACAACGGTAAGTGCCTCTGGAACATGGGCATGGGTCATCCGGACATCTGTTACGTGGCGGATGTCGATCCCGAGTGTCCCGGCTTGGAGATTTTCTACGGCTTCGAGTCGGCGCAAAGACGCAACGGCCTGTGCCTGGCCGACCCGCGCACAGGCAAGATCATCTGGGGCTGTGATCAGGCCACCCGACATCTCCACGACTGGGGCCTGATCGGTGACATCGATCCGAGCATTCCGGGGATGGAGTTGTACGCCATGGAGAAGGACCGCTCGCAATGCTACTTGTATAGCGCGCAGGGCAGACTGCTCTCGAATCAAGACCTCGGCGGCCACAGTCCGCGAGCCTTCTACTGGACAGATGGACCGACCAAGGTTTATTCGCCATCCGGCTACCGCGCGTCCAGTTCCCGAATCCTGCAGTACAAAGGTCCTCAGATCGCCGAAATCCCGGGCCGTATAGTAGCCATAGCCGACTGCATGGGCGACTGGCGAGAAGAACTCGTCACCGTTGTAGAAGGCGAAATGCGTATCTATACGACTACAATTGAGGCTACCAGTCGTCGTGTCTGTCTCATGCAGGACAATCTGTATCGTATGGATGTGGCGATGCAAACGATGGGCTACTTCTATCCGCCTCAACTCAGCACGCCCCTCCATGTGGGCGGCAACTGAAAGGGTACGTGCCAGATTAGGCGCCGAGGGCGAAGATCTAAAGCAAAAGTCACGGTCATCGAAGTGCAATCAAAGGAAGATATCTTTAATGAAGTCAGCAACTGAAATCAAAGTGGCCGCTACGATCGGGGCGATACTCTTCTTTGCCGGCTCTGCGCACGCGCAGCGGCAGATGGAGAAGTTGGGTCGAGGCTTGGTTGCGGTCGATCAGGGTGAGGGAAAGGTCTATGTCGGATGGCGCATGCTTGGAACCGATCCGGACGGCATCGCCTTCAATGTGTACAGGGACGGCACTCGCGTCAACAGCCGGCCGATAACCGACTCCACGAACTTCGTAGACCACGGAGGCGGTGCCGATGCGGTATATACGGTTTGCCCGGTGATCTCCGGATCAGAGGGCAGACCATCAGCGCCGGCAGAAGTGTGGAAGCAGAATTATCTGTCAGTTCCTCTTCAGACTCCCTCTGGCTATCGGCCGAACGACGCCTCTGTCGGAGATCTGGATGGTGACGGTGTTTACGACATTGTATTGCATCAGGCAGGCAGAGGTGCGGACAATGCGCGAGCCGGCCGTACGGATCCGCCGATATTGGAGGCCTACAAACTGGATGGCACTTTCCTCTGGAGAATCAATTTGGGAAGGAACATCCGTGAAGGCGCCCACTATACTCAATTCATGGTCTACGACTTTGACGGCGACGGCAAGGCTGAGGTCGCCTGCAAAACAGCGGATGGAACCGTCGATGGAGAAGGCAACGTCATAGGCGACCGAAATGCTGACTGGGTCAACAGGGACGGCAAGATACTCGATGGTCCGGAGTTCTTCACGATTTTTGAGGGGCGGACCGGTGCCGCACTTGCCACGGCCGATTACATACCGCCAAGGGGCGATGTCGGTGGCTGGGGAGGAATTGGGGGTAATGGCCGCAACGATACCAAAGGCAACAGAGTGGATCGTATGCTCGCATGCGTCGCGTATCTTGACGGGGTAAGGCCGAGTGTCGTGATGTGCCGCGGTTACTATGGAAGGTCGGTGCTGGCGGCTTGGGACTGGAGAGAGGGAGAACTTACATCGCGATGGGTCTTTGATTCCGCCAAGCCCGGTTTGCAGGGGTACTCAGGTCAGGGCAATCATAATCTGAGCGTCGCGGATGTCGATGCGGACGGCAAAGATGAAATGGTTTATGGGGCCATGTGTGTTGATGATAACGGAGACGGACTATATTCCACCGGGCTAAGACATGGCGATGCGATGCACGTAGGCGATCTGGATCCGACCAGGCCGGGTCTGGAGGTGTGGAGTATCCATGAAAATGAAAGACCCATACCGGGTTATGAAAACGGCTTTGGGTCAGCGCTATTTGATGCCGCAACCGGAGAAGTGATATGGGGGGCGGATCGTGGAAGAGATGTAGGCAGATGTGTGGCCGCGGATATCGATCCACGTCACTTGGGCGCTGAGTGCTGGGGCGGATCCGGCGGGCTGCGCAACATCAAGGGTCAGGCGATCGGCAGTCGGCCCAGATCACAGAATTTTGTGGTTTGGTGGGATGGCGATCTGTTGCGGGAGACTCTGGATCGAAATCGCATTGCCAAATGGGATTGGGAAAAGGGCTCGGAGAACAGGGTTTTTACGGCGGAGGGCTGTAGCTCGAACAACGGCTCCAAAGCCACGCCTGCACTTAGTGCAGATCTTTTTGGTGATTGGAGGGAGGAGGTCGTATGGAGAACAAGGGACCGCAAGGAACTGCGTATTTATACAACGACGATACCTACAACCCACCGGTTTTACACTCTTATGCACGATCCACAGTACCGACTAAGCATAGCATGGCAGAATGTGGCCTATAATCAACCTCCGCACGTCGGCTTCTATCTGGGTGTCGGTATGAAAACTCCGCCCCGTCCTTCCATCAGAACGCCTGCCTGTGAAAACGGCAACAAGCAGCAGTGATCGGCGGACGTCACAGCACAACCGGGCAGTAGTAATTGGGGGCAAGGGCCAAACCTTCAAGTTTCGTACCAAGATTTCGATAAGACCTTGGTTTTGGCCTTCACCATTTCCTTATTATATTTTAGATGTCGGGGACCTCGAGAAGAAGGAGGATGCCCTTGCGCCCTGACTCCTTGCCGCTAATCTGAGCAAGTGGAGAGGGGCGACGGTGGCCCTGCTGCCTGTACACTATCGAGGTCAAGAACTCATATACCGCCGTAATTGGTGGAGGAAGGAGATCGAATGGAATCCACACGCCCTATCTCTGACACCAAGGCAGAGACAGCGGAAGTCGACCACTTCTTTGGTGAGTTCCTTATCTCCAAGGGGCTATTGGACCGCGCCGCACTGGCCACGGCACTGGACAAACAGCGTGAGTGCGGCGGGCGACTCGGCCAGGTATTAATCGAACTGAACATGTTGAACGAGCAGGACGTTACTTGCGCCTTGGCGGAATACCTGTCGATGGAGTGCGTTGTTCTTAATGACATCAGCAAGATCGATGTGGATCTTGCTCGGACATTGCCCGAGAGCATTGCCGCACGATTCTGCCTCGTGATCATCGGCGAGAGAGACAACAAAGCCGTCATTGCCATGGCCGATCCGCTTGATGTCATCGCGATGGACACGATCACATTGAGAATGGCGCGTCCGATTCAACCCGTTATTAGCGCGCCCACACAAATCCGGCACTTGATAGAGTTGATCTATCACGGTTCCGATATCGAGGAGCAACAGCTACGGGACCTCGTAGAATTTGAAACCGGCGAAGAGGAAAAACAAAAGGAGCCTCTCCAAGAAGATACCAAAGAGGCAGCTATCAGTGCGGAAGTAGCCGCAGCTAAGGCCCCCGTGATTCGCTTTGTTGACTTGTTGTTGAGACAGGCGGTCAAGAGTCGCGCCAGTGATATTCACATTGAACCTCAGGAGAATTCGATGGTGATTCGCATGCGGGTCGACGGTGTGCTTCGGGAGATGGTTCCACCGGCCCGCAAAATGCAAGCTGCTGTAATCACCAGAATCAAGATTCTTTCGGACATGGACATTGCCGAGCGGAGGCTGCCGCAGGATGGCCGACTCAAAATAGAGGCCTTTGGCAGAAGTATAGACGTCCGGGCCTCGGTTATCCCGACAATATATGGGGAAAAGGTGGTGATGCGAATTTTGGACGCATCCGCGGCTAGCCATGACCTGGACAAACTTGGGTTTGAGCCCAAAATCCTCAAGGAATTCAAAGCCATGTTGTCACGGCCTCATGGCATTCTGGTCGTCACTGGGCCGACTGGCAGCGGCAAGAGTACGACGTTATACTCGGCGCTGAACTATCTGAAGGATCCCACGAAGAACATTACTACCGTCGAGGACCCGGTGGAGTATCGACTTGAAGGTATTAACCAGATTCAAGTGAAGCCCGAAATCGATCTCGACTTCGCCAAGTGCTTGCGGGCAATTCTGAGGCAGGACCCGGACATAATCCTGATAGGTGAAATTCGGGACAGGGAAACCGTTGAAATAGCAATAAAGGCATCGTTGACGGGCCATTTGGTATTGAGCACATTCCATACCAACGATGCACCCAGTGCAATAAGCAGGTTCGCATACATGGGGATTGAGCCGTATTTGCTGGCTTCCACGCTTAACGTAGTAATTGCCCAGCGACTCGTAAGAAGAATATGCACTCACTGCAAGGAGCCCGTGGAGCCAAGTGAGGAAATACTCAAGTGTTTGAAGATTCATCCGGAACAGGCCAAGGACGGCACCTTCTACCATGGCCGGGGTTGCGAGGCTTGCTTGGGATCGGGCTTTCTTGGCAGACTTCCCATATTTGAGTTCCTGCCCGTGGACGAAGATGTATCTGAGGAGATAATCGCCGGCCAGAGCGAGAATCAGATAAGGTCAGCGGCCCGTAAGAAGGGTTACGGAGGGTTGCTTGACAGCGCACTGAGCAACGTATTGCAGGGCTCAACGACCATTGAAGAGGCTCTCAGGGTAGCATACACAGGGACCTCAGGAAGCTAAGGATAACTCTTTCCGGAGAATATCGCGGCGCCAGCATTGAGAGCCACGTTCTCCGTTGGTAACATGTAATTTCAGGGGGCCCCCAGCATAGCCTGTTGTCCATGTTCTTCAAAGCAAGAATAGGGTTTTTCCTAAACCAGGATTTCCTGCACGCCGATGATGTCCATCGTACGCCGCGCAAAGCGCATGCCGTGTGCAATGACTTTATTCGGACGCTAAAGGTGAGACAGGCCCGGTGAATGACATATGAAAAGCTATAGATATATTGCTCGGGACATGTCCGGAACGCGAAAGCAAGGGCTTACGGAAGCTGCCAGTGCCAACGATGTACTGAGCTGGCTTCGCCAGCATCAGCTTACGCCTGTTTCCGTGAACGAGGTGTCTACTCGTGCCAAGAAGAGTAAGCGAACACGGCGCCGAAAACGCCTCAAGGCAGCGGAGCTGGCAGCCTTTTGTTCGCAGCTGATGACCATGGTAGAAGGAGGGATTCCGGTTACCACGGCCTTGGAAACCGTTGCCAAGGACCAAGAGCATCCGCAATTTCGGGAAGTCCTGCAACAAGTTGCGGAAGGTATGCGGAACGGCGAGCCATTTTCAGAAAGCATGTCGAGATTTCCAACGATCTTCAATAAGCTTTCTTGCGCGATAGTATTGGCAGGCGAAACTGGCGGCAATCTGTCGTTGGCCCTCGGCAGACTTGCGGAGTACTATGACAACCGGGACAAATTGAAGAAAAAGGTCAAGAGTGCGACCAGCTATCCCATCTTCATATTTGTGTTTATAGTCCTGGCGGTCGTGTTCATAATGGCATTCATTGTTCCACGATTCCGGACCATATTCGACCAACTCGGCGCAGAGTTGCCCGCTTTCACTCAGGCCTTTCTGGGATTCTACGATGCCCTTCGTGACAACGTCGCATATATCATGGGCTTCACTCTTCTTCTGATAATATCAACGGCACTTGTCGCCAAAACCAAATCAGGCCATTGTCTGTTCTCCAAAATCGCCCTACGTTTGCCTCTGATGGGCAAGGTGTTTAGTCAGGCATTCGTGGCAATGTTCTGCAGGACGATGGCCACCTTGCTTGAGGCGGGCGTTTCGGTGCTTGACGTGTTTGACATTCTCTCCGGAATGACCGGCAACGACACTATAAGATCCGCCATAGTACGAACGCGAGAGCATATTGTCGAGGGGTCGAACGTGTCCCTGGGCATGGCAACAGTTGGGTTCTTTCCCAACATGGTGGTACAAATGACGCGTGTGGGCGAAGAGAGCGGCTCACTTTCCAGGGTCCTTGAAAGGACCGCCGACTACTACGAACGCAAGGTTGATGCTACGATAACGGCCGTGATGAGCCTTCTCGAACCGATAATGATTGTAACGGTTGGCGCAATTGTAATGGTAGTAGTCCTCGCATTATATCTACCGATCTTCTCAATGTCGGACATCGGTGGCTAACACAGCGGGTGAGAGCTGGACAGCTAAGAATCCAAAGGAGTGCTCATGCAACTGCTGTAACATCGTGTGGGGTAATTGCGGAATTTGGGCTGTGACGTCACTTTCTCCGTCAGCAACGTCCTGATTTTTGCAGAATGACGCAGCCCCGTATTGGCGAAAAAATCTTTCGTGGTATGCTTTATATAGTACGCTGTGCTGGTTCAGCCTGGCCGGGGAGAGTCTTCAGTTTTCAACCTGAACTTCTGATTCCAGTTAAAGTCACAGATGCAACCGACCGATCAATAACGTGGCATTGGGTTTGTCCCATAGGAGAGAGGCGATATCGTCAACTTTTTTTGGAGATTGCAGAGATGAAAGGCAACAGAGGTTTCACGCTGGTTGAGTTGATGGTCGTAGTTCTGATTGTGGGCATTCTGGCCGCGGTGGCAGTCCCGATCATGCGAGGTCGTATTGACCAGGCAAAATGGTCCGAGGCCAACTCGGCGGCCGGTGCGATTAAATCAGCCGTCCGCACATATATCGCGGAAAAGGGGCCGAACCACGATTACAGTGACGTCGAGGGAACGCTTGACACGCAGTCAATCTACGAGAACTTAGGGTTCAGCAGCAGTGATCTAGACGGCAAGTACTTCAACCAGGAAGACTACACCGTCAGCGATGTTGTCGCTGATCCGCCGGCCTGCGTTGTTGAAGTCACCTCTACGGCAGACGGAGGACCTGCGGGTACGGGAACGTTAGATGCAAGCAACGACTGGTCGGTAAGCACCAATTAGCCAAACTGATATGTATCTGGGTCAAACCGCTTGGAAACCGACTTGACCCAGATGGGGTTTGGCTGTGCCGGACCGCGAGTCCGATGCATTTGATCGATATAGGAAGGCAGTCACGGTCATTCCGGTCATGGCTGCCTTTTGATTAGAGATTGAACTGCCTTGATCAAGGAGAATGGCAAGGCTGCTGTTTTCGACACCGCTTACCGGCGAGGTTCCAACCTCGAAGAAAGACCCAGGTGAAAGACCTCCGGCCAAACCGTCGGACCGATCCTGAAAGGCGCCGGAAAACGGACGTCCCCCGAAGCCTGGCGACTTCTGTCGCGGATGAGCAGAATGTGGTCTTCGCAGAATGATCCGGCATCGTTTGCTCTAATGGCTTTTCGTGCTATATTTTATGTAGCAGGTTCCATCAGCTCAGCCTGTAGGAGGAAGAGTGTTTGGCCCTAATCTTGAGCTTCCGGTCATGCACTGTGGAACCGTCAACTTTCAAGGATGATTTTGCCAAAATGCGGATCTCTACTATTTCAAGAGGAAGGCGGACAATTATGGCCACGACTTGCAGGCGCGTCAAATCGGCAGCGGCAGTTACTCTGATTGAGGTAGTTGTAGCGATAACAGTCTTGGCCATTGCTGCGCTGGGAGCGCTGGGCTATCAGTACTACGCCGCCAAACAGGCCAGAGTGGCTCGTGCCCAAATGGTGGCCACCAAGACGGGACAGTTGCTCCTTGAAGACTGGAGGAGCACAGGTGGCTCGGAAGAATACGATCCGACGACTCTTGGCCTGGGCTTCTTGTCCATCTTCATACCGCAATACTTCACTCAGGGCCAAGGCGTAGGCCTTGGTATTCCCCTACACAATGAGGCATACGGAATAACCATAGATGATGTCCCGCTGGAGATTGTGCTGAGATGGTATGATATTGAGACGGACGAGGCAGCCCAGACTACCCTCAGGCAGCTTGCCGTTCACGTCAAATTTGATGAAGCCAACGAAGCTTCAGGAAGTTTGGCGGCATACAATCCGGCAATTGTTGTGACCAGTTATGTTAGGCGCGATGCGTCGGCAGGCTAAGGACATGAAGCGCGAATCGTAAGGCAAACTGCAAACCAATATCTGGCAAGAGAGGCAGAGATTAGGGATATGAGATATCGATTTCGTTCCGGTCTTAGTCTGCTCGAGTTCGTAATCACGATGACCGTCGGCGCGGTGCTCACGCTGGTGGTGGGAGTTTTACTGGTCAGCGGCCAGCGGGCCTGGAACCATATCTACACCTCCGTGCGCAGTAAGGTACATGAAGACGCCCGAGCAGTCACGATAGCATTTGGCAGCATCGGAAGAAAGTCAAATCGCCTGGATTACACTATCTATACTGCCAATGGCGGTACATATACACCGGCTGAACCGGAGACACTTGACGAAGAAGTAGTCGCCGGCGACGCCGTCGAATTCAGGTTTTGGGATGTTGAGCTCGACCAAGCCGACAGCCACCAGTTGATGGATGTCACAAAGCAGGCAACAGCCTACGCACTTTTCTACCTTGATGATGATAAGCTGAAGATTGATTACGGGCCATATCCCCCGGGCGCCGTTCCACCCGGCGGCGGCAGCAGAAACACTGCGGACATTAAAACAATAACTCTTGCAGAGAATGTTGTCACCGACCCCAACATGGGCCCATTCAGCCACACAACCACAGGCGGCCAGGGTCAAGGTTCCGTCAGAATGAACGTCTCTCTTACTGACCCTGAAGACGGGAAAACTGTAACGGTGAAGACTGCGACATCAATGCGAAATGTATGGCCGAGGTAGGTGCGGCAAACAGAGGCGTGCGCGCCGGCAAGCGCTCGCTAACCGGGCAACCCTCAAACTCCTTGTACGCGAGGCGAAAGAATATGAAGATGAGAATCGGACAATCGCCCGGCAATAGAAGTGGCTCGGTGTTACCGCTGGTCGTCGTGTCGTTGCTTATCTTGACTGCCCTCGGCACGGGCATGCTGATGGCAGCTTATCTCGCCAGATTGGAGGCAATCCGGTTCAAGAATGAGGCCGTGGCAATGATGGCCGCCGAAGCCGGTTATGAGAAGGCGGTCTTTTGGATGGGCCAACAGGAGGATATGTTATCCGCGTTACAGAAGGGTACGGAGGGCTCAACCGGTACGATAGACCTACAAACGAGTAGCTCTGATTACAGCATAGATCTACAGGCGTTTATTGGCCACCGACCCATCTACAGGGTCCGGTCCAGAGGCCACAGCGGCAGTTTCAACAGGACCGTGGATGTGCTGGTGGTTCAGGCCGTCAGCGGCTGGGATATGGGAGTGTCCAGAGTCCTTTTCGGGGGAACGACAACCTATCCCGTGTACTTCACCGACGGCGAAGTAATCGACCTGCCACTGCATATCAACAACCTCAATGATAACCCTGACAACAGAGACATCTATATAACGGGCAGCCCCCGATTCCTGCAAAACGTGGCCATGGGTGAATCGAGATACACGGCACATGACTCTGACAAGTACGCATCCGTGATTGGCACCTTTGGGGCCGGCATATATTTTGACCAGCCCGACACGAGGATCACAGACGAGGCGACCATAGCGAGCAAGATCAGTCGGTTTAGAGAAAGCACCGATGCCGCCTTCCAGTTTCAGCCACAAGCCACCGCACATATGCCGAGCTCCCATCCTGCGGTCCAACTTGAATTCTACGTCCAGAACGGCGTTGGCAAGGTTCGCATAACAAACAACGCCACGGTTCGCGGTTACCGCAGGAATAAAGATAGTGAGACGCTGGACTTCAGAATCAAACCCGGCACCGACGGAGAGAAATCCGAAAGATATGATATTTACGCGTATCACTTCATAGCCGCCGATGCCGAGAGTACCGGTGAACAACGGGTTGTATCGATCGAGGATACTTATGTCACACAATCCATTGGCGAGGTCGAATCTGAGCCGGGTGGCCAGATATACGTTGACGGCAACGTGGTCATCGGTGGTGACAAGAGTAGCCACGGCGGTGACCAGACGGTCATGGGCAGGATTACCGTGGTGGCCACGGGCAATATCTGGATCGCGGATTCCATTGTAGTTGACGGTGATCATGGCGCAGATGGAAAGCCAACGATCGATAATCCCAATGTCCTGGGCCTGGTCGCCGGGGGGGTGATAAAGGTCATTGACCCAGGCATGTCGAGCTACGCTGCTGGTGGCATCAACCACTATCCAGGGCCACCCGGCGATCTGTCCGACTTCATATATGTCCCCGTTGGCCGCACCGATTCGGGCAGTGAAGAGGACGAGCCGTACCACAGGCATTTGCCTGATCCCATGATTGTTGAGGCGGCTATCGCAGTGGCCAGCGGAGGATGGGGAGCGGAAAACGTTGGGTGGAATGGCTATGGCGGTAGAAAAGAAGCCGAGGGCACAACAGACCGTCTGATTGTGCGAGGATCAATTACGGAAGCGGTGCGCGGCGCAGTAGGCTTGATTGACGCGGACGGCTTCGTAAAAGAGTACTACATGGACGAACGGTTCCTTGGAGGCATGTTGCCGGGTGATATGTGGTTCACAGGCAAGTTCATTCCTGCTCCGGCCGGTTGGCACGATTATCGAGCATCCCATTGAGGCAGGCCATCCAAGAACCCTGATTGACCAGCGCTGTGTGAACGGCAGGCTATAGGTTGTCGAGCTCGGTGCATGCGACTTTCGAGTATACGGCTTCGTCGGAGAGCCGATAACCTTGAATTAGAACTCGTCACTCCTCGAGAGAGTCTGAGACACAACGCAACGGCTCCCAGCAGCATGAGAAAAGATGCTGCACCGTGCAGTAATGGCTCGGTTTATAGGTCCATTCCATCCAAGTCTGGCACACCAACCCAGTTGCTTTTATTTGCAGTCAGTCCTGCGGGTTTAGCTACAGCCACAGACTGATATGGCCGATTTCCGGTTGAAGGACACGTTCGTCGGGCCGGAGGCAAACGGATTGTCAGGCCATTCTTGGGCAAACTTGGAGGCAAGGGGTAGAAGACGGTTTAGGTTATGAGAATGACATCGGCGTGAATAACGGCCACCCGATGTCCCGGGCACTTAGTGCCTGATCAAAGGGTCTATGAACTTGGACTGAAGAAGAATGTTTGGCTTTGGGCGAGATGAAGTTTTCGGTCTTGATATTGGCTCCTCTGCGGTCAAGGTAGTGGCTTTGCGCAAAGATAAGGCAGGCTACGTTGTCACTGCGGCGGCCATCGCTGATGTCCCACAGAGTAGAGACAATGGTACTCGTGGAGGATCAGGCCCCATCAGAGCCATTCGCGATTGCATCCAGCTAACCGGCATTCAGACGAAATCCGCAGTTTGCGGTGTTTGTGGTTCGGAAGTTGCGGTGCGAGATTTCACGTTCCCATCGTTGTCGCCGGGAGAGATAGAAGGAGCAGCTTTGCTCGAAGCCAGGCAGATCTGCCCATTCAACACGGAAGATGGCGCTGTTGACTACCAATTGATGTCAAATGGCAATGATGGCTCAAGAGGCGTCTTGGTGGCGGCGACGAATACTGCGATACAGAACAAGGCTCAGCTTGCAAGCGATGCTTCGCTCAAGTGTGTCCTGATGGATGTCGACGGGTTGGCACTTCTCAACTGCTTCAACGAATGCGAAGAACCTCAACTCGACGGGGCGGCACCAGTCTTGAATGTCGGCCACTCTTACACCACTCTGGCCCTCGGTGGCGACCGTGGTTTGCCGTTTGTCCGGGACATAGCTTTTGCAGGCAGAAAGATTCTGGAGGAGATTGCTGCCGAAAATGACATGTCCACGGAAACCGTCCAAGAGATCCTGTTCGACGGTCCTATGGATACCGAATCGCTCCTTTGTGACAGCCTTGAAAGGGCCTGTGAGAAGTTGATCGTCGATGTTAATGAGACCTTGCGTTACAACACGGCCCAGGATAGGTCACGTATCGCCGAGAACATGTTCATCTGTGGTGGCTTTGCGCTCTCTAAAGAGTTCGTAGAACTGCTTAACCACCGACTTCCGATAGAAGTCGTGTTGTGGAATCCGTTCGAGAAGATACCTTGCGCGGTGGGCAAAGAACAGCAAGACATTCTCCAGAGCAAGGGTCCTGCGATGGCCGTGGCAGCAGGTCTTGCCATGAGGTCGTTCTGACATGTTGACGATAGATTTGCTGAAAGGACAGGGTCTTCCGATAAAGAGCAGGCCCGAGGGCATAGCCATTGTCGGGATCACCGTCGTAGTGCCCCTTGCTATCATGGCAATAATGATTACTTCCTATTTGGGCGACAGGATCGTCATATCAGCGCGCACGCAGGAAATCGCAAGGTACAAAACCAGAGCGGAAGAATGGTCGGATGAAATAGAGCTGCACAAATCGTTTGAGAAGGAGAAGAACCTGCATGCGAGCTACTTATCAGAACTCAGGTCCGCCGTCGGCAACCATACACAATGGTCGCCTGTTCTGGCGACGTTAGCCGAGAGTATGCCCGATTCGGTTGTGTTAACAAAGCTCGAAGTGAACCGGCGATTCGTGAAGAAGACCATCCCCAAGAAGGGTGATCCCAAGAAGAAGGTGGATATCAGCGTTCCGGTAAGCATGCTGAAGATGAGCGTTGCGGCCGGGCCTGAATCCAACTCTGATGAAGCGGTTAGGAATCTTCGGGACCGCCTTGTCCAATCAGATTTGCTGGGACCCAAGCTTGAAAACATCAGTATATCCCAAAAGTCCGATGCCGTCGATGGCCAGAACGTCGTCTCCTACCAGATAGACTGCCTTTTCAAACCGGCATCATAACGAGGTCTCTATGAAACCTATCTGCAAGAGGTATTTTGCTATGGTTGGCTTGACATGGGCCGGTAGTCTCGTGCCGTGTTTCTTCGTCTATCTGCTCGTCCTCGTGCCCCAGAAAGAGACAAAGAACCAAGTCGAAAAGCAATTCGTCGAAGCCAAGCAAGCATACCACTCGGCGGTACAGGCGGCGCAAGACGAAACCAGAACTCGTCTAAACGACGAAATTGAAGAGTTGAGACACAGACTGGAGAGTTTTGTGATTGATTTCGACAGTTCTGCCAACTTGACATTCGACATAAGTGAGATTGCAGGCCAGAAGGAGGTCACGTCGTTCAGCATTAGAGGCAAGGACGGTCACGCCGCCCTCCGGGCAACGCCAGAATGTGAACACATAGGTGAGCACCACATGAGCATCAGCTTCACTGCTGGATTCAATCAGTTTGCTGACCTGCTCAATACGCTTGAGAGAAACCGCCCGGTTGTTTTTGTAGATGAGTTCACGATAACTCGCTCAGACACCGATGACTCGAGCCATCTGGTGAATATGGACGCTGCAGTCCTTGTCAGGAAACCGAGGGATAGTTAGGAGCAGCTATGAATGGCGCCACAAAGCAAAAAGCAATGGCGGTGTTAGTACCGCTTCTTGCCATCGTGTTGATCTTTGTAGTTCTCAAGGTCTTTGGCTCGCCTTCGGTCACGAACGTGAAGGCTCAATTGCCTGAGCCGGCCAGCGAGCATGGTGATTCTAACAACATTATCGATTGGAAGATTCCGGCGCCGTATCCCGCGACGAGTCGTGATCCCATGCAACGCAGCCCACAAATATCCCCTGAGACCAAGGCCGAAACACGCCAAACCGATGGGGAAGAAGATCCGGGACTGATTGTGAAAGGCATTGTATACAGCAAAGAGGACCCCGTTGCAGTTATCGGGACTCACATTGTTCACGAGGGTGACAGAATATCAGGCGCTACTGTAGTGCGAATAAGCAAGGATAGTGTCGAGTTTGAAATTAATGACAAGAGATGGACCCAAAGGGTCGAACGACAAGAAGAGGCCCCTGTAAAGGTTCCAGAGCCCAAGAAAGAACGCCTGGAGTCGCTCCAATGAGTCGCAGGATAAGAACCTGACGATATGGCTTAGTCACGTGATTGATTTGCAGAAGGCGATTATTATGAGAAGCTCTCCCATTAAATACTGTGGACTGAGGTCTTTGACAGTTCTTGTGTTGCTGATGGCAATGTGTTCTGTGGTCATGGCAGGCACTGACAACGACGACTCAAAAGATCAAAGCGTTTTGACGTCGCTCGAACAGAAGATGCAGGAGCCTATATGCGTTGACTTCCGAAAGACGCCGATCGAGGATGTGATACGGACACTTGCTGAAAAGGCGGATGTGGACATCGTCACCAGCCCCAAAGTTACTGGTGAGGTTACAGCCACGCTGACAGATGTGCCGCTGGCCGAGGTGTTAGATGGTATCCTTGCTTCTCATGGCTATGACTACATAACAAGCAAGAGTATGATAAGAATCGCACCCGTTGGCGAACTCACAGGGGGAGGTGAAAGGCTTATCAACCGAATATACCGGATTACCTATGCGAACGTTGCCGAAGTGGAAGAGGCTTTGAAGAAGTTTATTTCGAAGCGTGGCTCATTGTCTTCAAACAAAGGCAGCAGCAACATCATTGTTACCGACGTCGAGAGCAAGGTCAAAGCCATAGACACCTTCATCGAAGAGATTGATCGCATAACACAGCAGATCCTTGTGGAGGCAAGAATCTATGACATTACAAGCAAGGACAGGCTTGATCTTGGCTTGGACTGGGGCGCAGGCACCAGTACGACGTACGCAGCCGACGGATCACCTGCCGGCGGTAACCTTGACCCCTTTATCGCGGCAGGGTTCGAGGGTTCCACGGGTAAGACCGAGAACACCGTAGCAGGCTTACGGTTCGGCTGGCTGAATTCCGAGCTGGATATAGATGTGCTGCTGAAAGCTCAGAAGGAGAATATCGACGCCAAACTTCTCGCAAATCCGCGGGTATTGGTGCTCGACAACGAGAAAGCTGTGTTCAAGATAGTATCCGAAATCCCATATCAGGAACTTACCGAATCAGCCATGGGCGGCAGCATTGGCACAACTGCATTCAGGGAGGTTGGTGTTGAACTCGAGGTCACCCCTCATCTTGCACGCGATGGGATGATCAGATTGCAGCTTAGGCCCAAGTTCAGCGTCCGTACCGGCGAAGTGGACGTGGTTGGCCTCAGTGGCGTCATACCTCAGCCGGTCGTAGACAGGCGGGAAGCTGACACGACGCTGCTGGTCAAACATGGCCAGACGGTGGTGCTGGGGGGATTGCGAAAGAAGGACGTCAGCCGGCAGATCAACAAAATACCGTTCCTCGGGGATTGGCCCATTGTGGGTCTGCTGTTCAGGTTTCACGGCGAAAGCACCGTCATAAGCGAGCTCGTCGTCTTCATAACCCCGTGGATCATCGAGCAACCGGTCATGTCGGCAACTGAGCAAGAGCAACTTGAAAAGACCAAGTTCGAGGGGCCACTGCCGGTCAACACCATGGCAGAGACCTCAGGAGAATAGCCGCTCGGAGCCAAAATGCGTGCGCTTCGTGGCCGTTTGGACAAGGTCCTACTCGGCACGGGGTGTATGGTCCAAACCTGATTTGGTGAGCACATCTCTTCGGGTGCTGTGTGATTCGATTTTCTGCGTTGACCAGTGGCCGTCACGTACATTGAACGGGCTTCACACAGAAGACCACTCGCCGGGACTCATTCAGGGTGCTCTCATTGAATCGGCGGTAGACACTGTTGATTTGTGGACTTGCCCCGGCTTATCTACGGTCAATCTCACCTCGAGCCGGATCGGCCTGCCTGTGCCTCAGTGACGATAAGAAATGCAGGATCAAGTCTTAGATGTCTCGCTGGGTATGCCCAGCTTTGCCAGGGCATCAAACTTGTCATCTGCAAAGTCGAAGAACTCACGAAGACCCACAACATTGAAGATACCCTTGGTGGGTAGGCCTACGTTACAGAGAATGAGTCTGCGCCCACGCTCGCTCATCAAGCTGTGCAATATCATGAGACTGGAAATGCTTGAGGATGCCAGTATCTCTACTCTGGAAAAGTCAATTATCAGATCACGGTCATCCCCATTGGCAATCTTCTCATTGACAACTTCGAGTTCATCTCGTAACTCGGGTTCTGCAGGCAAAACGACGAGGACAACTTCGCTTGACAAATCTTCAGTACTCATTGTATCTGCCTCACTATTACCGGACGCGGTCTCTGTGCGCTCCTTAACTTATATCGCCCAAAGGGCCTGCTTGCTTAAGCAGAAAATCCGAAGCACTTTCTCTGTCCAATGGCGCTGAGCCCAACATCAGCACCAGTGCGTTCTTGCAGCAGCTGTTTGGGATGCGGCCATATGCCCTCTGAGATGGACCGTCGCGTACTGAGGCCCCGATTTCAGAGTATTCCTCCGGCACCTTCAATTGATCACCTGCAGGATTGATGCGCCCACCCAGCGGTGCTCCGGCTGACTCTGGAGAGGTGAGCAGCCACGGCAATCTGTGGATTGTCCCGCTGACGGAATATCGCAGCACCCGCTCGGGGAGGTGGAGATCCGCTCGGCTCAGCCGCAGTCTCGGTTGAGCACGACGCCGCAGAACCGCCATATCCTCTCGAATTGACCGTGGGACATCGATATGGTGCCTCTGACAGGATCGGCAACGGTTATCCTCTTGTCGGAGACTTCAAGAACGGCAACACAGTGGTCTAACAGAAATGAATCCTTCACCATGGCCAGCGTAACGCCGGCGGTCCTAAGTTCGGCTACCGAACCAAAGCAACGATACTGACATTCCAAACCATCGGCCCCATAGCGGTTCTGAAGGGCCTTGGACAAACACGCCGGGAGAGTGCCTGCTACGGGATTTGAATGAGAAAGCACCGCTATTTCTCCCTCGTTGGCAACCAAGCCGAGTCTGCCGAGGGCCGTCACCGCCGCGGCCGGGCCGCACGTATAGTTTGTGGTCTGAAAGCAGATACCGTTTGAATCAAGCCGGGTTCTGAGATTTGACAAACGGTCTTTGATCAACGCGGGCATGAGAAATGGCAGAACCGAGAACCACGTCACTACCATGCCGAGCAGGATACGAACCATGAACCTCTCCCATTTGTTAGGGAGCCGTGACAGTGGCGTGGTTAGCCCCATCGTAACGGCTAACGAAAGGGCGATAAATCTTGCCCGGCCCATCACAAGCCAGGAGAATGGCGGCACAAATTGCAGCGCACAGTTGTACCTCGGCAGTATCAAAGCAGCGATCAGCAAAAGAGGGAGAAAATAACCCAACGTCCAGTAAGGTTTCCGGACCTGCCGAAACGCTCTGCCAAGGACAATGCCCAACAGGACTACATTCACAGCACCTACGGTCTCAAGCCAGGGGTTCATTGGAACCTTCCTCCGAGTTACGACCTTTGACAATTGCTATTGTATCAGATCAGGACCGAAGGATCAAGCAAATTAACCTCGCGAACGCCCATTACTTTTGGTACGCTACATTGCCAGAGCGCATAGGCGTCAGGCAACTGGGTTGGATCTGCAGTATGGAAGGTCGCGTTATGAAAAAGCACGTCACCCAAGAGTCGAAACTCAAATACTACCGCGTATTGCTTGTCTTGATCTGCCTCCAGGTCGGCTTTGCAGCTGAGGCTCCGAAAAGCACAATCGAGTCGCCTGCTTCTCGCCCCGTGGAGAAGGCTTCACTTATCGTGTACGCATCTGAGAAATCGAAGCATCCCATTGCCCGCAACATCACCGGCAAGTTCTGTGAGCATCTCTTTTTCAACATCACCAATGGCATGGATGCTCAAATCCTCAAGAACCCCACCTTCTCGGACTATCCGTTTCGGACGGGGCAGATGTCACCGGACGGTGTGGCGACGTTTCATTTCGATGCAGATGAAATCGCTCGCATAATCCGCAATGGCGCCCGCCGCTGGGGTTGGCCCGAATCCGAAGTCGGGGCGCTGGTTCAGTCTCGCAAGGAGGCGCTTGCGTGCTGGTGGACAAAACTTGGCGGGGTTCAGACGAGCCCGGACACAGGGCCCTTCGGTGGACGTGCCCAGCGGGTACAGGCTCATGAGCCGGGCCAGGGCATAGCGCAGTGGACCTGGCTGCCTTTGCATCGCGTCAGGAAATATGATGTCATGATCTGGGTCCGCTCGCCGGATATAGACGCGGTGAGCGTGGCTGTCTTCGGACCCGACGGGAAAGATACTTGCGCGAAGGCGGCGATATCACCGGTCACTCCGGATTGGCGTCGGTTCGAAGCAAGGCTCGAGATACCCGGTGATTTGCCGGCAGATGAGGCCTACAAGTTTGCGGTTATCGCGGACAAGGCCGGACAATTTGTGATAGAGCGTGTTCTGCTTCGGCCGGCCGATCATATCGATGGAGCTGATCCCGAGGTTATTCGTTTTCTGAAGGAATCGCGTCTTCCGATTCTTCGCTGGCCGGGCGGTAACTTCGTTAGCGGCTATCATTGGCGGGACGGTATCGGACCCATCGAGAAGCGTCCGACTCTGCCAAACTATGCGTGGGGTCAGCAGGAGAACAACTTCTTCGGCACGGATGAGTTCATCGCGTTTTGTCGAGCGGTAGGCTGCGAACCAATGATCTGTGTTAACGCCGGCAGTGGCACACCCGACGAGGCGGCTCAGTGGATCGAATACTGTAACGGCGGAATTGAGACGCCGATGGGAAGCCTTCGGGCGGCTAACGGGCATCCACAGCCATACGATGTGAAGCACTGGGAGATCGGCAATGAACTATGGGGTGACTGGCAGTATCATTGGACGACCGCTGAAGGGTATGTGGATCGGTATCGTCGGTTTGTCGGCGCCATGCTCAGAGCCGATTCCACAATCAAGCTCTACGCCTGTGGCGCACCGGTGATGTGGGGTAAAGACTGGAATGACACGCTTATCGCCGGAGCAGCCGACTTGTTGCGCATCACTACCGATCACCCTCTCATTGGCGGCCACGTAGGCGCCGATGTCGATCCGCTGGACGTATTTCGGGATTTCATGGCTGTGCCGGACGTGTTGGAGCAGAAGTGGGCCGCACTCCGAACAGATATGATAAACGGAGGTATCGAAGAGCCTCGCTTGGCGGTTACGGAGCTTCAGATGTTCGCTCGGCTGGGTCAACGGTCATCACCCGGTGCTCCCAGACGATTGACGCGCCGCAATCTCGTGGATCCGGCAAGCCATGCAGAAGCGCTGTATGATGTTTTGATCTACCACGTGGCGGTGCGGCTCGCCCCCTTTGTTGAGATGGTGACACATTCGGCGACGGTCAATCACGGTGGCGGACTGCGAAAAGAACGTGAGCGGGTATATGCCAACCCGTGCCATTACGCGCAAGCGATGTTTGCCGCCTTTGCCGGGGCCGTGCCTGTCAAGACCGCGCTTTCGTGCTCGACTAATGAGGCTCCTTTGGTTCTGCCCGACCTCAAAAAGGTGACCAACGCCCGCAGCTACAGGACCCTTGATGTTGTGGCGGCCCGGGCCGTCGACGACAGCCTGTTGATCTCTGTCGTGCACAGAGGCACAAATGGCCCCGTTGACCTGGATATAGAGCTCAAAGACTTTGCCCCGGCCGAGAGGGTGGAAATTCAGACGCTGTCTGCAGATGTGCCTTGGGCCGTGAATACGCTTGAGACCCCTCAGGCCATCAAGCCCGTGTCCGCGACCGACCGGATCCGAAACGGCAAATGTTCGGTCAGGATTGCTCCCTATACAGTTCTGCAGATGAAGATTCCCCACTGAGAGCGTCCCTCACGTTGGCGAGGTGTCGAATTGGTCACTCAGGATTGCCGCTTGCCTGTTCAGAGAAATGTGGCAATCTCACGCAGGGGCTTCTTGTGAATGTTTGGCACGGTTGCGTCATCGGCTGGATAGCCCACCACGAGAATCAACATTGGTCGCTCGTTCGCGGGCCGTTCGAGAACCTCGTTGAGGAAGTCCATCGGGCTGGGCGTATACGGAAGTGCAACAAGCCCGGCACGGTGGACCGCCGCAATGAGCAGGCCGCTGGCGATCCCTACTGATTCGGTCGGATAATAGTGTCGCACCTTCTCTCCCTGCGCGTTCAGACCGTAGCGCCGCACGAATACGGCTATCAAGTACGGAGCAGTCTCGATGAACGGTTTACTCGCGCCGGTGCCCAATGGAGCCACCACGTCCAAAAACTCCTGCCGTGCCCGTTGACTATAGAACTCCCGCTCTACTTGCTCGGCGGCCTCGCGGATCTCTCGCTTGACGACCGGGTCCTGGACGACGACGAAGTGCCACGGCTGCATGTTGGCGCCACTGGGAGCCGTCCCGGCCGTGCGGAGACAGTCTCGGATTACTTCTCGGGGCACGGGCCTGTCCGAGAAGGTCCGCACAGAACGGCGTTTGCGCATTTCGGCGTAGAACTCGGCCGCCCGAGCCTTCATCTCTTCTTCGGGCAGTTCGCGGTAGTCCGCCAAGGGAATTGATTTAGAATCCATCATGCTCCAACCTCGCGATTTACGAGTCCTGAAAACACAACGTAACCTTTGATCCTAAAAGCTTTTCCCGAACCACGACGGACGTCAACTGTTTTTTCGCCCGACGACAAATATTTATGGCGTTCCTGATACTGCTTGGATTGGGAACACCAGGTTTGGACACCGCAAGTGTGTGCAACTAGCTTGATGCCAGAGTGGAACTCGTGCCCGAGATAGAATATGATATCGCCAAGTTGATTCGGCTTGGATTTTCGTACAAAGGGAATACTGTCATGAGAATTGAGTCAAGTTGCCTGAGAGTGCTTGGTTTACTCTGCTCGGGCCCAACGCTGTGGTGGGCCACCTCGTCATTCAGCGCTGAAGCAGCCACGGGTCCCGGAGCCGGCGTGTCCAGTGAACGTCCGGCAACGGCCAAGCATGCCGCCTATCTGTTTGCCCACATGACCAAGAACGACTACGGCAGGCTGTACTATGCGGTGAGTTTGGACGGTCTGCGCTGGACACTGCTTAACGACGGCAAGCGCATAATTGGTGACGAATATCGCGGGCATCCCGACATCTGTCAGGGGCATGACGGCCGATACTACATGCTGGGCAACTACTCACGAAATCCGGAAATAAATATATGGGTCTCAGAAGATCTGGTGAGCTGGTCGAAACTGCGCGAGTTTCGGCCGGATATCTGGAGGACGCCCGCTTTCGAGCCTGCTCTGCGCTATCACGGTGCGCCGAAAATCTACTACGACAAGGCCTCGGCTCGGTATTTGATCACGTGGCATTCGACCTGCGAGAAGCCCGTCAAGGATGAGCCGGAGAAATTCTGGTCCGGCATGCGAACGCTTTATGTCACGTCGAAAGACATGGTGCATTTCTCGGATCCCAAGCGGCTTTTTGCGTTTGATATGGCCACCATTGACGTGATCGTTCGTCGCGATGCGGACCGGTACTACGCCATTATCAAAGATGAACGATACCCGTCGTATGACTGGCCGACAGGCAAAACAATTCGAATCAGTTCCTCGCAGAATCTGCTCGGGCCTTATACCGAACCCTCACGGCGCATCACGCCCAATTTCCGGGAGGCGCCCACGCTGATTCGAAAGCTCGACGACAGCTGCTGGTATCTTTACTACGAGCAATATCCCGGCGTGTCCTACGGCCTGTCTACCGCCGAGACATTGCAGGGCCCGTGGCACGATGTCTATTGGATGAAGTACGAGGTGCCCGAGGGAGCCCGCCATGGCTGCATGATTGCGATCAGCCAAGAGCAATACGATGCCATCGTGGCCGCTTATGGAAAGTAGGGGGCGGGCTCCGATTGTGCGCGCAGACCAACCGGTCGCGGCTATTATCAGCGGCCCGATATAGCCGAACGGTTTCAGAGGACTTCTCGAAAAGTGGGGCAAGGGCCATTCCGACCAAGGACACACCCGAGCCCAGGTATATCTTGCATATTCCCTGGCCGAATCGCGAGGAATCCCGACATGGCGAAACTCATGAGCACCGTTTCGCGTGCACCGCCTGGAGCCGCTTGGGCCGCAAGAGCGAAGTCAATGAGCGCTTCTCTACGTGCAATCGTCAAGCTCGCTCGCTTCTTGCTACATTCAGGCGCCCTCTTGCCTTCTGAAGTTTTGTGGAAAAGACACCCTTCCTGAATTCCACGGTCCACTTTCTCAGAGTGATCCAGCCCCCAAAACGAATCAAGCGGTTGCGCCATGATCTGTACCATTTGCCCCATCCCAATCTGATGTTATGCAAGAAGAGAATCAAAACGGGGAATGAGAATATGCTCGCCGCCACAAGGAACATGTACTTGAACTGATAGAACTTGCCCATGATCTTGCCTATGGAGCCCTGCATCTCTTCAGGGGTCATGGGCTGGTCGGGCTCGAAGACGGGAAAGTTGCCGTCATAGTACTCCCACCCAACATCCTGGCTCCGGTAGATTCTATTTTGCCTCTCAAGTCTTCGTCTCAGTTTTGTGCCCGGCAGAGGGACCGGCAACAGGACCTGAACAGTGTCAACCTTCGCTTTCCTGATGAATTTCCTGAACCGCTTCACACGTTCCCTCGCCGACATCTTGAAATTGGCGTTCCCTTCCAGAGGATAGCCAAAGATGAACATCCCGTGCACCCAGAACCCGAATTTGTGAAACACCCTTGCGAGAGTCAGCATTTCTTCAGATCTCACCCGCTTGTTCATCGCGCCTAATTCTTCTTCTATAGGTGATTCAAAACCGATTGCCACCGCACGAATACCCGCCTGTCGCATAGCGGAAAGCAGCTCCGGATCTCTGGCTTTGTCCAGTCTTATCTGAACGGTTATCCACAGCCTCCTGCCAATATTGCTCTGGTAATCCCTCAACATGTTGCAGAGTCGAATCGTCTCAGACCGCTGTTGTCCGAAAAGATCGTCCACGACGAAGAAGTTCTTGGCATTTCTTTTCTCAACAAGAGAGCTGATGGTCTCCAGCAGTCGTTCAGGGCGAGCACATCTTGGTTTGCCCTTTACGGTGCAGAACTCGCAATCCATGCCGCATCCACGTATCCTTTCAACAGGGTAGGTTTTGATTCTTGCGTACCGTACTAAGGAGAAATCCGGCGAAGGCAGCGTATCAAAATCTGTGAGGGGCTCTCTCTTGGGAGTAAGAGTAATCCGGCCGCTGTCCAGATAGGCAATGCCTTTTACCTCACTTGCGTCCAGCTTTCCCTCGATGGCTCGCAGAAGCTCACCGATGGCTGCCTCTCCTTCGCCAACGACCAAATAGTCGATGCCGGAAGACAGCGCCTCGGCCATGTTCTCCTGCACAAAGTGCTGGCCCCCGGCGATGGTCACGACCCCCTTGTCTTTGTAGAAGCGGGCTACCTCATAGAGTCTCTCCGCCGTGCTGGTCAACCCACCGTAGAATCCGACAACATCTGCGGGCCGTATCTGCTGCAAGTACTCGTGATCGGCCCCGCCCGACTTACTTCTTGGCCCGTATCTGCGAAGGTTATTCTCGTCGATGACCTCAACGTCCCATTGCTCCATTTTATTGACAGCAGTGGCGACACACACCGGCCCCAGGGCAGTGGTCCTCCGGGCGATTCGCGAGTAGATGTTGAAGGCCGGATAGGCAGGAATCACAATCCTCAACCTGTACCTCTTCTGAGATGCGTCGAGCATGGTCATAACCCTTATTCATAAAGCAAGCCAATTGACATTCCGTTTACTGAACGCGCGATCGGGGCCCTGCGGCGCGGGCGTAAGCCGCTGATGCATAGTCGAATTGTGCGTTCGCTGTTTGAGCTCATTGTTATCGGCGCCGGCGTCTTCCGCCGCTCGGCATGGAATTGCGCCGCGTGCTTATGTGTACTCACTTTTGATAGCGGCGCCCCCGGGCCGGTCGGTCCGCCTGCGAAGGCAGTAAGGTCTGTCTTTGCGCGTCCCCCCTCTGCCTTAGTAGTCCTTCCCTTCAAATCCTGGTCGTTCATTTCTACTATTGTTTTTTGGGTCTCACTGGTCGAGGGTGTACCCACCATCACAATATCAGCATTGGCAGACAAATGCAACCCTCTGCAACATTCTTTGCGGACTTCGCGCACAGAGTATGAGGTGGAGGTTTGTCCAACCAACAAGGATGTGTGCGACGGCCTATTTCGCTTCGACCTTTAGCCCATCGAGCGCGCTGCCGTCGGGCTTGCGGACGCGGCAGCAGAAGCTC
>CP070675.1:76446-104010 GCA_020352215.1 Phycisphaerales bacterium | reverse complement strand
GGTTGCGAGCAGCGTCACCGTCTCACCGGAGCTGTAGGCGGTCTTGTCGGGTGTCTTCGAGACGGAGCCGTCAGTCGCGCTTGTGCTCAAGGTGTAGGTGGCCACAGCAGACGTATACTCATAAGCGCCGATATCAGGAGCGGAGCTTTCATAAGGCAGGCTCACCCCCTGACCTGCATTCCATGTGAGGGCCGTATCTACTGTGAGTATCTTAGCATCATAATCTACATTTACTATTCTTGCGCTTTGGGCTTGTGCTTCCAATTGGATTTGATCACCATCCACTATGCCAAATCCGTCGAAAAAGTAGTAGGCATCTTCCACTTCTATCTGAGTGCCAGAGCCTGCAGATCTTGTCTTGGTTAAATAGGCTCCTGCATCTATACAAGGGGAACCAGCCTGTAAACGAAAATCCGAACCATCCTCATCTACAAACAGTGGATCTCCCTCTATATTATTATTGAAGTAGACTGGCCAACTGGACTCTGCTTCTGACAATGTCTTATCACTATAACCTTGGACATAGATTGTCTTCTGCCCATCGGATGTACCCCGCGTCAAGTTATTAGAAAACACGACATCATAGGGTTTTGTTCCGTAGCCGTTCTGGTATATTGCGTACTCTTTGCATTTCTGGATGATATTGTTCTTTACGACATAATCTTCGAACATCAAGCCCAAATCTTCCCTGGCGTATTGGACTCTAATCCCGTACCAGTGCCCATTGCTGGCAATGGTATTACTGTATACTCTGGTATGCTTTCCTGCGGTCAACGGCTCTCTGCCGTAAGGTTGGTTAAAGCCTATGCCATGAGCAAAAGGACCTTCGGTCCAGTAGATGACATTCTTGCGAATGATTGCATGAGAGCTTCCATTACGAGAGATACCGCTTCCGAATTTGTCAGGCGTTAGAACTTGAGCTATGAGAATATTGCCTTCAATAACCATGTGGTCACTAATACCGTCTGTATTATTAAAGAACCCGTCCCCAGTACTGCGAAATACGTTATACCGTACAATGTTATAAGGAGCATGATACCGTATCTCCAAGTTCTTATGACCGCACATGGAAATCTCATTACCTTCGATTAGATTGTGTGAGGTTGGTTTACTAGCCTCCTGGCCCGCAATCCAAATGCCATCATTTTCAACACCCGCAGCCATCTCGGCGGCAGTCTGCAACTCTATATAGTTGTCAAGTATCTTGTTATACTGAGAGCCGTATGTCAGATGAATACCGGAATCAGCATATCTCATGACACAATTTTTGACGATACAATATCTATAACCTGTACTTCTTACCCTAATGAACCTGTCGGTATTGGCAAGAGTGAGTCCATCAATGATGATGTACTCTTTGCCTGAAAGATCTACCGCCGCCTCGACTCTTTCGCCTACCACGTACTCTCTTCTGTCTATTGCTACCTGTTCACCGTTGTAGTTGGTATAGCAAATGTAGCCGTCTGACGCGTTACCGCTATTGGCAGGCCTGATCATTTCATCGTAGACGCCCTCTCTAATATAGACGGTGTCTCCCGGCTGCAATTGCGAATTCGCTCTGCTGACGGTGCGCCAAGGCTGTGTTAGTGTTCCGGGATTTGAGTCGGAGCATGGTCCGCCAAGGGAGTCCGTATCCACATAGTAACTTGCAGCATATGTGTTCAGGGCGCAGACAAAGGCTATGGCCACTGCAAATATGAAAACTCTCGTGCCACGCCAAGCGTGCGATTTCATCACCCGCCAACCTCCAAAAAGAAAGCGTTGGTCAAGAATACGCGATCAGGTCCAAGTATTCGGCCAAATCACGGTCCCCATAAACCGTAACAATTACAGGTGGTCAATCCAAACGCGTTTATTGCTCACCGCAGTTCGGCATTGGGGGCCAGAATAGGCATTGCCACCATAGGATGTAGCCAAATCCTGCCCCTATTTTGATCCTGGCCGGGGCTGTTATCGGAGCATTGGACGAACTCCCTAACGAGGGCAGCGGCAGCTGAGAGCCCTTACCCCAGATCCCACGCAGCCTGAAGGGGCATCTTTCGTTGCTGCCGCCCCAGCTCCTGGAACAACCGAGTCGCCGATAACCACCTCGGGCAGGATAATTGTGTCTGCTCCAATAAAGCAGCGTTCGCCTATGCGGGTATCGGTATGAATGCCTCTGCAATAATCATGTGTCAACACCGAACACCCGGAGACACCGTATGACTCGTCGCCAATGTGAATCCCCTCCGGAGAAGTCTTGTTTAGTCTCGCACTCCACGAGATCCCGGCAGATCTGGCGATATTCATGCTATGTACGCATACCGGACAGAGGCGGCTCAGCCAAAGCCCGAGCAGGCGAAGACAGTTCCGGAAATTGGTGGCCATTCTTGTCGCCAACGCCCTTCTGGCATGCGACGTGGTACGTCGTCAGTGCGCGAAAGGCCCAAGCCAGTGACCATCTCATATAGACGACCTTCGTGCGGGTGAATCGGTTCTTTCTGTAATAGAAGGTCCCGTTCCCGCCCCACATGTTCTTCAGCATCCATAGCAGAATCTTGTCGGTCAAGCAGCGATATTCTTCTCCTTCAGTCGAGAAGAAACACACTGCTTCTGCGGGGCTGTGAATATCAATGGGATACGTCCTGTCGCTGTAATACTTCGGCGTTCCATCCTCAAGGAAGAAGTTCTCTGCGTAGTACATTACTCCACGCTCATACTGCCGGCGCCAGTCGGGGCTGTTATGGTGTGGCAAGAACCTCCGCAGTGATTCCAGTACAAATCCAGTATGGAAGGAATCCACCCAGCTTTGGATCTTTGTCTCTGCATAAGGCCAGGCTCCATCATCCCTTTGATGGGCTAAACAGTAGCCCATGCTCGCAAACGAGATTTCCTTCAAGCGCGCATCACCTGTAAGTTCACCGATACGAAACAGCAATGAGGCACCCAGGGCATTGGCATTGTGCACATAATCGTGATCGAAGGGGGTATAGCTGAAGCAGAATGTATCAGCATCTCTTTTTCTATTGAGGTCCCTCAATATGAAACCCTTTGTCCTGACAGCCATATCCAATGCGGTGTCGATACCGGTACTCTCATATGCATCGAGCAGGGCATGCCCAATGAAAGATGTATTCACAATCGTAGGAGTATATCGCGGTCTATATACGGTCCTGGACTGCCAAGGAAAGTTGTAACCCCAACAGAAGCCCGAGTAGCCGGTGGATCTGTTTTCACAAAGAACGCGCATCAGGTTCTTGATTCGGTTCAGTGTTGCCGGCTCCTGCTTTACCTTGTAGAGTCGCGAATACCCCTCAAGAAAAAGCCCCAGGCCTTTCGGATTGTGCCCCTTGCTAATCAAAAGGACGGGTCGTAGATTCAGGGGAAATCTACGAAGCAACTGGGTGAAGACAATGCGCAACCACTTTGATCTGGCACTGAGGACTTCCAGAAAAGGGCTGTTCAATGCGTCATACGGGTCGTAGCCGGCATAGTCTCTTCGCTGAACGTAAGCAAGAAGCCTGTTGAGATGGGATTCTACATTAACCACCGCGATAGAGCTCAGATGGAGACGACCTGTCGTGTCTGGATCGATTCGAGCACTGCAAAGCACGCTTTTGTGACGGCAAGTATCTCATCAGGAGTAATCAGAGCCGCCCCCCCCTCCTTGACCGTCTGAATGAACTGACGCACCATGTGTACCTGTCCCTTGTCCTGGTTGAACACGCGCCGACGCAACGGCCTTCCATTCCCATAGATATCAAGTCTCTTGAAATCGTGGATGATACCTGTAAGCCCGGCTGAACACACTTCAATGTATTCCTTGGGAAGCTGCGTGGAGCCATTAGCGAAATAACAGACGGTTCCTATTGAGCCGTCTTCAAACCCGAGACCGATGCTCACTGTGTCATTCAAGCCATGGGGATCCAGCATCGCTGTTGCATGTACGCTACTGGGCAGCGATCCAGCCATCCATGTGAGAAAATCCACAAAGTGACATACCTCCCCGATGATTCTGCCGCCACCGATCTCTGTATCTTGGATCCAAGTTCCCTTGGGAATGGCTCCTGCATTGACCCGGTACATCATTGAAACGGGACCGGTGCCAAGGTGCTTCTTCAGCTCGGTGGCGTGCGGAGCAAACCGCCGGTTGAAACCGACCATCAAATGCTGGTACGGATGTTGGTGCAGAACATGCTCAATCTCGGAGAGTTCCTCGGGCTGTAAACACAACGGTTTTTCAACAAACACGTTCTTGCCGGCGTCCAGGGCCTGCACTACGTATCTTGCATGGCTATCATGCCTGGTGGCAATAAAAACTGTGTTAACATCCTCGTTCGCAAGTAGATCGCCAAGGTCTGCTGTACAGAACTTGAAACGAAACCGTTCAGCCACTCGCTTGGAGGTTGTCCCGCTGTTCGTGAGGACCCCTTCACGAACGACATCCCTGTCACTTCTCGGGATGTTGGGCAGTAGATTGTTCTGGGCATAACCGCCAGCACCTATGAAGGCAATCCCCACCTTGCCGACAGGGGCAGCTCTCCGGACGGCAATGCTTCGGCGCCTAAGGGACTTCTTGACGTCGTATCGAAGCACCACACCGAGAAACGGCTCTGATCGGTTCACGATCATCTCGTATGCCTTTGGTGCGTCTCTCAGGGAAAACTCGTGTGTTGTCAGGTAATCCAGATCGATCCGATGACTGTGAACAAGGTCCTGAAATGCCTGCATGTTACGGTTTTCTGTCCAGCGGACATACGCTGGCGGATACTCTTGTCCCTTCTCCTCATAATCGAGGTCATAGCGTCCAGGTCCATAGGAGCATGACATTTTGAGTTCGAGTTCCTTTTCGTACCAATACGGATTTCGGTTGAACCCTGTCGGAACAGCCCCGACTACCACAACGCGACCCTTTTTCCGTGCAATCTCTCCGGCGAAATTGATTGGATCCAGACTTGAACTGGCTGCCGTGATAATTACTGCGTCGGGACCTAATCCGAAAGCATGATTCTTGATTCTCGATGCAGCATCTGATTCTGTTCGGACCCATGCATCATCACAGCAATGCTCTTTTGCTATTGTCACGGCAGCATTGTCAATATCAATGCCAAATGTCTTGACGCCACTGGCCCGCAACAATAGACACGTCAACTGTCCCAACAATCCCAAGCCAATCACAGTACAGCATTCGCCAAGACGCAGATCAGCCTGTCTAATCCCCTGTATGGCAATAGCTCCAAGAGTGTTATAACAAGCCCGCTTCAGATCCGCATCCTTTGGCAGTCTCACACAGAGATTCTTCGGCACGCAGACAATTTCAGCATGATTTGCGTATCCACCACCCGCGCACGCCACCTTGTCCCCAACAGCAAATCCAGTGACACCATGACCTAAATCGATGACTTCACCAGCAGAGCTATAGCCGAGAGGAGAGAAAGCGTCAAGCTTCTTCACAACCGCGCGATAGGTCTGGACAGGACCTTGCCGTCTAAGGGTATCGACAACCTGTTTGGCCTGACGAGGACGTTCTTTTGCCTTGCCCAGAAGACTCTTACGCCCCGTCTTAAGTGTAGAACGCTCTGTCCCGGCGCTAACAAGTGAGTAGTGATTTCGAACGAGAAGCATACCTTTTTCGACGCGAGGCCAGGGAAGTTCGCAAATAGTTACTTCCCCTGTTCTAAGCGAATGTGTTATTTGTTCCATGGTCGATGCTGAAACGGTGGTCTACTACGCTCTCCGCTCTAATCCCGGGAGATTTCACGAGCTCAGGATTTCTTCGTACATCCTGGGGTACTTCTCAAAATACTCATCGTAGTCACATGGCCTGACTTTGGGGGCAGGCTTGATCTCGTTACGGAGCACATTGAGGGTGCGCTCAAGCAGACAATCGATATCTCGATTCTCAAAAGTAATCGTCCCCTCAGGGCGCTCGACTGCGTCGGAAGCTATCACAGGTATTCCGAAGTATAGTGCCTCACGGACGGTCAGTGCGTCTCCATCACTACTTGTCGGACGCAAAACGATGTCGCACTGCGTCATCAAAGCGGCAAAATCTACAGGCCCGTCATACAAACAGAAGTGGCCATCAAGTTGCAGGGTCTCAATCAAACGCTTGGCTTTTCCGTACAGTAGATTGTCTGCTGCATTGCAGGAGACGGCAAAGATTAGGGACACTCCAGAGACGCCATGTTCAATCAGTCTCCTGACCAGTTCAATCGATAGGTCAAGACCGTATAGATCTATGCCTTCATGTTCAACAAGCCTATATGCGTTAGCGCAAATCACGTGCCGACCTCTCGACCGTGCCGCTTTGACAAAATCCTTTATCTCCGTTGGAAGCTCGTCGCACGAACTCGGGGGCGGGGGCGGTAGAAATGCAGGGAGAACTGAGAAATGCTTAAGGGACAACTCTTTGTTAATATCGCTATTCACCAATACAACCCGATCAGCGAGCTTGAGAATGAGCCTCATTAGACGGGAGATGAGTCTGCCACTTCGCCAAGAATGAATTGTGACTATGATACGAAGGCCATACAGTCTGCACATGACTATGTGAAAGATCCTGAGCAGATGAACACCGCTATGGATGTGCGACACATTGCATGCCCTGAGTCGTTTCACATATGACACAAGATTTAGGCTGCGAATGTTGAAGATATCACCCTTCCTTTGTCTACTCTCATCTACGAACTCAACGTGAAAGCCCGCCTCACGTAGCCATGAGTAAAGGCGGCTCAGATGCATGCTAACTCCGCCGACAGGTGGTGGCAGAGGGCCTACAAGCAGAACGCGGGGTGTGGGAAGCTTGTTTGGCTCCTGAGATCGGTACCGGGTGAACGATGCCATGCCTTCAACACTCGATATGCCAAGTGCGGCTGCCCAAAGCCACAGAACACTCAAGGTAGAACTCGGCCATCATTCCTGAGCGTCCTGCGGATTGCACAGATGATACAAGCACGAAAGGATAGGTTCCCGACTCAAACGTGCCCCTAAATGTCTGGGGCAGTGACCAAGATCTTCATATCTCGCCGTATTCAACGGGGTACTCTCTCCAGGAGACTGGGAGCGGGGGCGCATCTTCATACATCAGTGTTCTTTTCACAAGAAATCCTGCTAAGCAGAAGTAGAACGCGGAGGCAGAATCGTGGCCGAAAACGCGAGAGTAGGCGATACTCATGAACAATATAGTGAAGGAAAACGCAGCCATTCCCAATCCGAAGGAACGCCAGTACGGATCCCTCTCTTTGCCAAGACAGTGGAGGGCTTTTCTTAGGATTAGGTAGAATAGCAGCAAGTATATAGCTGCTCCAATGTATCCCACCTGTATCCCGAGCCAGTTCAGACCCGTCCAGCCGTAGGCTACCTCATACTCAGTTTCCAACGACTCTCTATGGTCTAAACCTCTAAACGTTGATTTCATGATAGATCCGGGACCTGAGCCGACTGCCAGAGACAGCAAGCCCCGGCCATGGAGTTCCTCGAAAACACTAATGGTGGCTGATGTTCTTCCAATCGCTCTCCCGTCAACGGGACTACTGGCAAGAGTGTACGAACGCGCATAGTCCATGGCGTGTGCCGGATCGAATTCGCCCCAGACTTCGCGTTGGGGATTCAAGGTAGGTATTAGCCTGAAGGCCAGATAGGTAGATGAGAAGAGAATCAGGGCGGTCAAAGCGGCGTATCTAGAAAAGTGCTTTATCCTGCCTCGTAGAAACCAACCTATCCATAATAGCAGAATCGACAGGAAGAAGACAAATGCTCTTTTCCCTCCGATAATGCTGAATCCCACGAATCCCAACGAGGCTAATAAGTAGACTATCGACCGTCTATATAGAAAATAATAGGAAAGCAGAAATCCTATGGCAATCAAGGGGATATAGGTCGGTGCAGAATGTGAGCTTAATCCCAGCGGAGTCTCCCCCTGGCCATACACAAGGAGCTTAACGATAGATAGCGGCAACTGACTAGCGAATACGCACACCAGAATACTGTTCACCAATCTCATGGATCTCTCGCTGAGATCAAGGTTTATAATGCCGAGGAAAAGTAGATAGTACCTGAATAGAAGTCTCAGGAACAGCAACGCAGAGATGACACCTATGTCATTATATATGAGAGAGGCAACCGTGACTGCGAGAAATACCATGACAAGGCGCATCCCGAACAAATTGACCTTCTTCCGCGCAGCCACTCTCTTTGTCACAGCCTTTACGAAGATTAGTCCGCTCAATAGCTCCGGCGCCCACATCACTTGGGGGGCAAGCAAGCCGCTCTCCACTGCCCAGTCAGCAAAAGGGATTATTACCACTATGGCAACGATAGGTATAAGATCCGATTGTGCAACGATTAATCCCAGAAAAACAGATACTAAGAGGAACACAAGGTAATAGTTTTGGTATACAGCGACCTGGCCTATACCCAGGGCTGTAAGCAAAATGAAAGCGATTGTAGCCAAGCATGAGATGCGCTTGTTAGCCATTTGCTTTGATTCCACCCTTCTCTTTGCTGACGTAGCGAGCTATAAGGACTAAATGTGGCACGTGCTTACGAACGGTCTATTTGTCAGGTGTATCATGACCCCGAATACGGGACGCTCGATCATAGACTTTACGATACTCGGAGGCACACCGATTCGCTCTCTGAATCCCTGAATGTAAACCACAAAAAGAGTGTCCCCGGCCCGATCGGAAGTTTCTCGACCGTTCTCCCATGGCTTTTGTCAAATGCAGCTCTGCCTGTCATCGTGCGGATTGTCATAGCGTTCGCCTATTGTGGTCAAGATTGGCAGATGTCTTGAATATAGGGGACTAGGTCTCGGCGGACGATTCGGTCCCACGAGGACTCAGGACAACTCAGCCGAATTTCTTCTGCATCAAACTCACGGCGCCTGGCGTAGACCTCTTTCAGCCCGCAGTAGAAGCCTTGCGGCGTATCTTGTATCAGGACCCCATTGAGCCTGTTGATCATCTTTCTGTTTTCGGCTGTCGCCGTGGCGATAACCGGCATGCCGGCGAAAACATACTCAAACGTCTTCGTGACTGGCTGGCAGTCATAGACGTCATTCATGGGCACGTATGAGATTCCCACATTGCTGTGCTCAAATGTCTCCTGCAAGCGCGTTGTGTGAACATAGCCTGGCAGATGCACTATGTTGCCGAGACCTTTCAGACGGACCATCCGCCGGAGCCGCTCAAGCTCACCGTTATGTCCATCCCCAACAATCGTGTAAGAGAGCTTGAGATTGTCACCGTACTCTCGAGAAAAGCGATCGAATCCGACCACCGTGTCCTCAATACGTCTGCCATCGAGTGTTCCAACATACAGCAAGTGCAGCTCGTCGAAACACTTCGCTCTCGTTGCCAAAGGCTGGGCCCCTAACGGCAGGATGTGCGTTTTCGCCAACGGCAGACGCAGGCGTTCAGCCAGGCTTTCGCATACGACAGAAATGTTCCGGAAGAGACGCACCTCGTGCTGCATCATCAAGTTTGCCAACCGTCGTACAAGTGGGTTCTGATGGACCGAACCCGTGCGGATATCGACGATGATGCGTTTATGCGGGCACAAGCATCTCAGCACGCTGCATCCCGGGAAATACTCGATGAAAATGGCTCCACAGCATTTCTTAACTGCGCGAGCAAAAGCAACGAGAAGTCTTAGAAAGCGACGCAGCCTTCGCCCTTTGTACGACACATACTTGACCTCTACTCCGGCTAGCGCAAGTCTTGGTCTGCCCACGTCGAAGCCCACATACGTGATCCGCAGCTTCTTCGCAGCGAACTTGGAGTAGTAGTATGTATCAAGATGGTAGCCAAACTGCGTTCTATTGAGAATCAGTAGCTCTTGCTTGTTGCCATTGTCCATGGAAACTCGCCCCGCCCACCGTTTCGAACAGCGAAACGATTCTGGCAATGTTAGGACCCATAGAGTGGTGTCGCCGGGCATATTCCTGGGCACGTTCTCCCATAGATTCGCGTAGCGCCCTATCCTTGATCAGCCGCTTCACGTCCCCAACGAGGCCCTCGAATGAGACACTGTGAAGCCCCAAGCCGTGTGTCTTTATCACATCGTCCGGATCGACGTTGAGGCTGACGACTGGGACTTGCCGGAACCATGCCTGCACGAACGTATTAGGAAATCCTTCGTATTGGCTTGTATTCACAAGTATATGAGATCTGAGCAGGATCCGATTGACCTCTCCGATAGACTGCTCTTTGATATAGCTGAAGGTCTTCAAGCCTACCATGTCTCTCTCTAGTCTTCTCCGGTAGGATCCGTTTGCCGGCCGGCCGACCATAATGAACCTGACATGGCGATGATCCTGCAACTTCCTTGCCAAGCGAATAAAGACCTCCGGCTGCTTCAACGGTTTCAGGTTGGCAATCCACACTACCGTAATCGTCTTATCTTTCACGATCGGTTCGGATGAGCTTGGATGCGAATTACCTACAATTAGATCACACCTCCGGCCATAATTCTGCTGAAGCAGCTTGTCCTGATGTACTGTTTGCCCTATAATGGCATCAGCGTTCCTAATCCCATATTCGACGCATTTCGTGTCGATATGATCGAATATCCTCCCACGAAAAGAGTTGCTCCCGCACGGCTCTACATCTCGCTGACTGGCAATATGCCAAACCAATCGACGTCCGTGTTTTCTCGCATATCGTGCTGCAACGCCCGTATAGGCATTGGCTCCTCTATTATATATCAAGTGCGGCGATATGTCACTAAGTAATGCTCTAACCGCAAAGTAGTCCAAGACAAAGACCCTTCCGAGCAGACGGCGCGCCAAGAAACGCTTGGGAATCTGGCAGAGCGTGAATCCATCCTGCTTCTGTATCCGTTTGTGACTGTCGTGACTGAACAAATAGTAGACTTCATACTGCTCCTTGAGTCGGCAAGCCAGCAGATAGGCCTGATATTCTGAACCGCCTCTAACGCGGGGGAAATAGCCTAAGAGCATTAGTATTTTCGGTCTTTCCATGTAGTCACGCCATGAGGCGCCCATACAGCTGCAAGGCAACAGTCCCACGAGATGGATGATGTCTAATATTGAATCCCATGCCGACAGGTCAGTATCTTGTCAAACGCCCCGCCACACAGAAACGCGAATACACCTCGACGTTTTGATGCTCTCGCCTGCGGTGGCAATTGTCTTCTTCCGTGAACAAACTCAATTCAATATCTCTCCCAGGTAATAGGAAAAATTCTTGTCAGAATTCAGTATTTCGGCTTTGGCTTGCAGTGTACCTCTTGACAAATCTGCAAGAAGATCTCTGTCGTTCTGCAATTGCTCCACTTTTAGGCAATATCCATCCACATCATCAGGCTCTATCAGAAAACCATTCACTCCATCTTTGACTATTTCAGGAGTGCCTCCAACAGTTGAGGCAATGACAGGAGTTTCCATGATCATAAATTCGAGGGCTGTTTTACCAAGTCCTTCGGAGTCGGATGGCATAATACCTATGTCCGAGTCTCTAATAAAAGAATAGACCTCCCTGTTCGGTATAAATCCTAAGAGATTTAGATTACTCAGCCCATTACGATATTTGAAGCACTTTAGGCTTTCGTAATGAGGCCCATTGCCGATAATATAGATCGATATACCCTTGTCTTTAGTTCTCAATGCAACTTCCTGTAGAATATCAATCCGTTTAACAGGAGCCAACCGTCCAACAAAAAGGACCTTGAAGTTCTTATCCTTCCTTAATGCGGTAGGCTTGATTTGAGATTTGGGGATTTCCTCATATCGCGGTCTGTATAGACTACATTCCCTTGAATACCCTAAACTACGGAGGATATCGATGTTTGCCTCATTCCGAGAAAAAACCTTAACGATCTTCGCTTCAATCATCTTAACCGTTAGTCTGTTTAGAAAAACATGCCCCTTAATCCATCCGGCCAGGAAGAGATATATTTCTGATCTTGATAGATATGAGTACATCAGCAAAAGTGGCACATAGTTTATGTGACCCAGACTAATTATTTTGGCGGGTCTCCTTCTCGCCAGATACACAAACATTGAGAGACTATTCTTCATAAATCTCAATAGTGCTAAGACTTTGTTACGTGAGTTATCGTTGAGTACTCTCAATTCAATGTTCTTCTGAGGAGTGAATTTGCAGCTTCTATTGCCTAAACTTATTACGGATATACTGTACTCTCTTCTCTTCTCAAAAAAATCGATAATCTGTTTCAAATAAGGATCCGCGCCGTCTGAGACCTGGCCGCATTTCTTCTGATAGATATATCTGTATTCGTTTATGCAGTCAGAGTGCTTAATAAATACTACGCGGTTTCCATTCATTTGACTTTGCAGTCTCTTTAAGATCTTCACCGATTTTCACGTGGCAGTGGACGGCGTGTGGAACAACTCGATAACAGGTACACGCGTGGTTGGGCCAGTGGGTCCAGTGAGAACTACCCTCAGATTGGGTAATGGCAGGAACCTCAACTTGACGACTGACGCCCGTCTTGTCATAGGTTCGGTTGCCTGGCCGGTATCAAGCGGCAGTGCCGCTCGTATCTCACCCCCGATATATTCGACGGACCACTCACCTAAAAAAGATTAACGCATTTCTTAAACACACAATTCTCAAGGGCATATGAGCAAGCGCTTTGCGGCGCCGTCGAATGCAAAAAGGAATCCTCTGCAAAGGCTTCTTGCTCAGCTTCATTTTAGCAGCTATGTTATGAGCCGAGTAAGATTTTGCGGCTACCACCTCAGACAGATTGACCCTGGGCAACCTCACCCGCCGAGGCCCGGGCGCCACCAAGATCATGGCCCCGTGACGCTGCTGCTACGATGGCAGTCTTTTCTTGTTTCCGGCGATGATTTTGTTTCCTGTGACGAGTGTGGGGAAAGCGATTGCGATAATAGTATTGATAGCCGCTATAGCAACCAAAGCGACTGCCGTTGCGCGGCACGGCGTTGACCACGATCCCCAGGATACGGGCATTGACTCCGGCTAATCCATCGCGGGCATGCAGGCTGTCTCTGCGCGTCGATGCCTCCGCGCGCAACACCAAGACAGACATGTCGCAGCGGGATGCCAGAATCTGAGCATCGGAGGCGAGCAATACGGGCGGCGAATCAACCAACACACGGTCATATCTATCGGCAAGCGTCTTGACGAGCCGGGCGAAATTGTCGCTGTTGAGCATTTCCGTGGGATTGGCCACATCTGGGCCGCATGTTAGTATGTCGAGATTGTCCACGTCAGTGGACTCAATTGCGTCCTCCAAGACCACTTGACCGGTCAGAACAGAACTCAGACCCTTCACTCGCGGGTCTTTCTTGAATATCTTGTGTTGCTTGGGCCTGCGGAGGTCCGCGTCCAGAATCAACACCTTCTGATCGGCCTGGGCCATGGTCAAGGCAAGGTTGCTGACCACGATCGTTTTGCCTTCACCTGGTGCGGACGAGGTGACCAAGATCGTCTTGGCCTCCTGCCTGGGGGCACCAAAGAAAACAGCCATCCGAAGTGTGCGGAACGCCTCGGCCTCCGGAGACGTGGGACTGATGAGCACCTTCTGACCTCGAATGACCCCGCTCCGCAGAGGCGCCTTAATCATAGGAATGACCCCTATAACTGGAAGCTTGAGCAGCGTGGAGATCTCCGGCGCAGAGCGCAGCCGTTGGTCGCGTGCCTCGCGGATAAGCCCGAAACCGACGCCGGCACACACCCCTAAGAGCAACGCGATCCCCATAATCTTGGCTCTCTGGGGATCCGACGGAACACTGGACGCCCGGGCTGGTTCCAAGATACTGATGTTCAGTCCGCCCACGTTTTCCGTAACGCTTAGTTCTTTGGTACGGCTGTCGAGGATGTCACAGAGCCCCCGGGTTTGCTCATAATCCGACTGCAGAATGGCGTACTGGGCCTGCTGGTCGTGGAGAGAAAGAAGCTGCTGACGCCGTGCTTCATGGTGTCTTGCCAGCTCCTCTTCACTCTGCTTGGCCGCCAGATAGTCTTGTCGGGCTACCTCCAGTTGATTTCGGACGAACTGCTCATCCAGTGCGACGATGTGCCTTTGAGTCTGCTCGATTTCTGCATCTAAGGCAACAATGGCGGGATGATCTGGCTTCAGCTCCAGCAGGCAGTCGGCCCTGTCACGTTGCATGCGCTTCAGCTCGGTTCGCAACGACACTACCTCATTCGTGACGGTGGCGTACGCGCCCCTACCGCGGCGGGCTTCTACGAATTGGCCCAGCGCTGCCGAATCTTGCGTCATGCCCTGGACCGTTTCATAGAAGGATTCGGCCCGGATGGTAGTCAGTTGGGCCTCGGTCAGTGCCGCCGAAAGTCGTTCCATCTGGCGTGTTACGGCGTTGTCGTTCTGATTCAAACCGAAGACGAGGCCTTCGTGCTGTTGTTTGAACTGCCTCATTCTCTCGAGCTTCTCAATGAGCTCTGCAGAGCGTTTGGCCTTCTCCTCTTGCAAGATCGTCAAGAGCTCACCTGTCGTGGTGCGTTTTCGCTCGCCATGAAAAGCCACGTAGGCGTCTACTACTGTGTTGACGATTTGGGCCGCCTCGGAGGGATATGGCGATTTGAAGGAGACATTGATGATGTCGTCTTTCTTTCCGACCTTAATCTCCAAACCCGCTCTCAGGGCAGCAATCGGGCTGTTAACATCAGCGAAGCTCTGCATCCGCCCCATGTCGGGCGATGCCAGAGCGGCCGTAAGCACCGGAGCCGATCTGAGCACCTCGGCTTGTGTGTGAAGATAGTTTTGCGACCGGCTCATGACCCCTTCCTCCGAATCGCGGATGATCCTCGGAATCTTCTGCTCGACATAGACTCTTGAAGTGCTGGTGTAGAGCGGCGTCGCGCGGTCGATATGGACGTATGCTGCCACCAGCGCCAAGACAGTGGTCAGTAGAATCGTCCAAGGACGAAGCCAGAGCACGTCAAATAGGCCGCCAGGAGAATTCTCAAGTTGGTCTGTGGGCGCAGCCGCCGCCGGCTGATCGCGTAGGTTGGCGTTCGTGTTGTCACTCATCGTTCCCTCGGAAATTGTGTTGATCATACGGTTGTTTAGTCATTCCAGATATCATCCAGCCGTATGTACGTGCCGACATTTATCCGGAAGACCCTGTTTATGAATGCGTTCGTGCGCGTGCGCGGCGTGTGCTCAATAGCCACGACATCGCCAGGCCTGATGGGTACGCTCAGAGCCTCGGTGAAATGCCCATGGTCGATCAGTTTGAAGGGGGCTCTGAGTACGGTCCCGTCGGGCTTGAGCCGGTATACAGTCGCGTAACGCGGGTCGGCGGTCATGTCCAAACCGCCGGCAAAAGCAATCGCCTGGGTCAAGTTGTATTGCGCTTGTGGTGGATACGGAAAATTGCCAGGACGCTGTACCAGCCCCAACACCGACATCAAGGGCATGTGGATTGGCTCGACCACCACCGTATCGCCTTCCTCGAGCGCTACGTCCCTGAAGGGGATGTTCATGCCAACCACGGGAAGGACGATGGCCCGGCGCTTCCCATTGCTTGCCGGGCTGGGGGTCTCGTCGGGCGCTGAAGCACCAGCCGACGCGAGTGTTGTCTGCGTTGGGTAGGATAGCGCAGCACGTTCGTCTGCCCGCTCCTGGTCGTCAGAGCGGACGATGCGAACGACGGCAGCTCCAGCCTCGGAAATGCCACCCGCTTCGGTCAGCAGGGAAACGAGCGTCATCTGATCGGCTCGAAGCGTGTAGACACCCGGCTTCTCGACCGCCCCCGTTATGTAGGCCTTTGATGTCCTGTATTCAAGGACCCGAACATAGACAGATGGTCGACGAACAACGTGTGGCTTGTAGGCGTCGATCACATCGGCCTCGACCTCAGCCAGAGATTTGCCGGAGACCTCCAGTTCGCCGACGGCAGGCAGGGTAATAGTCCTTTGCTCACTTACCCGACAAATGTAGGGGTGGGCCCCTCCGTTTTGAGCCTGGGCCTCCCGGACTCCGGCTGCAGTGACGGCTCGCAGTAAGCCCGGCATGGTGAACTCGAGGACGTCACCGGGCACGACCCGATATGGACCGGTATGGAGTTTGGCCTTGCTGATGCGGTCCATATCCACGGTGGGGGCTATCGAGCCGCCTGCCTCGAACGCGGCCTTCTGCTCCGGCGTCGGCATCCGGACCCGGTCACCGCAGCCGGCAAGCCATATCGGCAAAGCCAAGATCATCACGATGACGGTCACGATCTGCCACGTACGCCCGTTCCCCGAAATAGACCTGCTCTTAATAATTGTCATTTCTTGCCTCCTTTAGCACTATCCTGAATCTCTAATCCCGTGGTTATCCTCACGCTGGTAATGCACCCCTGCCTTGACTGAGGCCTTCCCTCTTGTGGACGAGGACGCGCAACTCGCCAAGTCACGCATGGCACAGCCCAATCACTCCAGTTTTCAGGCAGCCCTGGCTCACGCTAAACACAAGATTCGAAGCCCCCCATGACAAATGAATTTGACGTGCCAAGAATCATGTGCGCCAAGGCCTTCAACTATGCGACAACAACCTCGCTTGACAAGGCAAATGCTGCCAGAGCCTTCCGGATTTCCTGAAGATATATAGGATTCATAATCACTACGTTATCCGGGCGGTACTCTCTTAAGAACTCCGGCGCCACTACGCTTTGTCCCGTGCAGGCAACGAACTTGCCTTGCTTACGCGGGTTTACATCGATGACATATTCGACCTGTTCACAACCGACATCGAGGACATTCAGGAAGGTGACTCCTTTAGAGCCAGCACCCCAAAGCACCACTTTTCTCCCCTGCTCCAAAAGACGTGACAGTCTCTCTTTCCACAGAGCTACTTTCTCCCGATAGACATAGCAGAACCTTGCTACCAACTCGTCTATTCCGTCATCCGTCGAAGGACAACTCGACGACGCTCTGCCTCTGGGTCGGGCCACTGAGGCCTCGATCGCAACAAACTGGCCCTCATACTGCTCGGCAACAGCGATCACCCCAAAACCCGCCCGTTCAAAAACATGGGCCAATGACTTCGGCGTAAAATAAGAGCAATGCTCATATATGATATCCCACACTCCCATGTCCCGCAGTGTATACAATACGTTCGGCACCTCGAAGTATACAACACATCCGGATCGGGCACCGATAGTCGCACGGATGGACTTGAGAAAATCGAGCGGACGCTCGACGTGTTCCAGCACATGCCTACAACAGACAAAATCCGCCTGATACTCACTATGAGCGGCCGAAAGTGCTTCGGGAACAATTCTGACCGATTGGCTCCGTGACACAGCCGCCGCGGTCTCCGGATCATGACTGGGATCGAGGCCAATCCCGCGATTGGCTCCTAATTCGCACAGCATGTTCAGAAAGTCCCCGTCTCCGCAGCCGACCTCTACGATGTCCTTGCCGTAAAGCTGGTACTCTCTGACAAGTCGCCTGGATGTGTGCTGCTCGTACTCTTGAAACCGCGACGAGAAGCGGAGCGAATTCTCATATGACGGCGAATACTGCACAAGCTGCGGGTCGAACGCCAGATTGCAGACCAGACCGCATCCGGCACAATAAGCCAAATCGATCGGCGCCCGCAAGGCCGTCAGCGCCTCGGCCCGACTGTTGCCCAGGACATTGCAGAACACCGGCACCGCTCCAAGTCCGAAGAAGGCTGCCATCTGCAGCTCCCCACAGGCGGGACATCGTTTCTGTCCCACACTGCCTGTCGCTTCCACACATTCTTTGGTCGCAGGCTTCATTTGCCGTTACTAAAGAGGAAGCAGTTCCGCCCGAACACCAAGTTGATCCAGATTCCGCCCAATCTCATCGCAGTAAATCGGGTTCATCACGATGACTTTATCCGGACGGTACCGTGTTAGGAACTCTGGGCTGACTATCTCCTGGCCCGCGCCGAGCGTGAACCTGCCTCGTTTATAAGGATTGATGTCGACCACATACTCGATCTCGTCCGTAATCCCCAGTGTAGTCAAGAACGCAACCGCCTTTGACCCTGACCCCCAGAGAACCGTCCTCTGGCCCGCCGCCGTCAGTTCGTCGATTGTGTTCCGCCAATGCACAAGCCGATCCGAACAGGTCTGACGAAATCTTTCAAAGGCTCTGGACAAATCTCCAAGATCGTTCTCAATTTCGGACGCCGGCCCAATTGAACTCTCACCCGGGTAAGCCGCAAGGATTATGTATTGACCATCGTAGTCGAGGTAGAGATCGTCGATCTCGAACCTGGACGCGCGGAATAGGCGTGCCAGTGAACCGGCACTGAAATATGTGCAGTGCTCGTAGTAGATATCCCAGAAAGCCCCTTCCTTCAGCACCCGTATGACATCAGGCACCTCGAAGAGAACAAGCACATCCCTTCTGTCTCCGATCGCACGCCGAATCATGTCCATGAAAGCATACGTCGGCGCGATATGCTCAAGCGTGTGTCGGCAGCATATGACATCCACTTCCAGATCAGCGTACGCCTCAGAATAGAAATCTTGAATGAAATTAATCGACCGCGTCGTACGACTCGGATTGCGCTCGGGAACATAAGCAGGGTCGATACCGATTCCACGGTTGTCACCCAACTCGCACATCAGAGCGAGAAATTCCCCCTTACCGCAGCCAATCTCGAGTACACTCTTGCCCCTTATGTCATATTTCTCTATCAGTCTCTCGGCCAGCGACTTGGCGAACGCCCGAAAGCGAGGCGAGAAGCCTTGTGTCTCCTCATACTCGGTACAATAGTTGTTGGCCGTTCCGTCAAAACGGGTATTGGCAATGAAACCACATGCGTGGCAGAAGCTAAGTTGAAGACCACCCCGCGGATACTCCAGTGCCTTCTTTTGACTTGAAACAAGCAGACAACTGTGCATCGGAACATTTCTTACCGTGTAAAACACTGAAAGCCCGTTTGACCTGCAATTCGGACATCTTTCCTCGCTCAGCTCCAGTCTTTCGAAAGATACACCCTCCGGCAGTCCCAGCTGAACGTCACCTCCGCCCCCCACAGCTCCCGTAGGCCTGATACTTGGCTCCGATCGTTTCGGCCGTACGGCCGGTAGAAGCCCGTCAACCGAAGACAGACGACCCGCATTTCTCGCTACTTGTGATTTCTCTCTTGTCCCTAATACATACCGTCCGTCAAGCGAACCCATACTTCCGTCCTCCCTGACACTTCTCGACAATTACCTTGTTCGGAACTGGGCAAATAGCCCAGAACACGTCAGTTCTTTGAGCAATCCTCGTCAAGCCACTGCCGAACCTGCAACGACGTTAGTGACTGTTGTTTAGGTAACATTATGCCCAGATGCTTTAAGAGTGTGCACCAGAACCACGCGAACATAGCCGAAAATGGCCTGCTGCCGATACTAGCATCGCTTACGTGCCCACCGGCTCTCTGAGCGGCATGCGCTCGGCATAGATTACATCGTGTATCGTCCGAGCGCTCTGCCGTGGAGAATCCCACACCTTCCACGGTGCCCGGCCGGATCGCCAAAGGCCTTCCAGAATGTGCTTCTCGCGGAATGTGTCCATGCATTGCCAGAACGACTTATGCTTGTACGCCATGAGCTGGCCGTCTCTTGCCAGTCGCTCCATCGGTTCTCTTTCCCACTGAGTCATATCGCCATCGATGTAGTCAAAGATGCCCGGCTCAAGTATAAAGAAGGCTCCGTTGATCCATCCTTCCTTTGTCTGGGGCTTCTCGGAGAATTCCGCAACCTGGTTGCCCACCAAATCCAGATGGCCGTAGCGAGCGGTAGGCCGGACGGCCGTCAGCGTTGCCAGTTTGCCGTGGGATCTGTGAAACCTCAGCAGGTTCTCTAAGTCAATGTCGGATACGCCATCCCCCCACGTCAGCATGAATGTCTCATCTCCAATATAGGGTGCCAACCGCTTGATACGTCCGCCCGTTAAGGTCTCAATGCCCGTATCGATGAGCTGCACGGTCCAGTCAATTGAGTTGCCTTCATGTACCTGGACATGACCATTGTCACAGTTGACGGTAAGATCCTTGCTCATATGACAAAGATCAACGAAGTATCGCTTGATGTACTCTCCTTTGTATCCCAGCGCGATGACAAAGTTCTTGAATCCATAGTATGCATACGTTTTCATTATGTGCCAAAGGATGGGCTTGCCTCCGATCTCCACCATGGGCTTAGGCCGAACATGCGTCTCCTCTGCCAGTCTCGTTCCCTTTCCCCCGGCAAGAATTGCCACCTTCATTGATTTCTCCTTTCTTGTCGATCCCTCTCCGGAGTTCTCTTTCTCTATAGAAAAACTTCTGTCTTTCAGAAGTGTATTTTCAAAGCAAGATTTCAGCCGACAGCGGTGCCATGGCACAGCATCGCACAGCCTCACTGGTGTTATCAATTGAGTAACGTGTGCGTTGCATCATGGTCTGTCAGCAATTGCGGATTTTAGCAACCGTATTGCATTACCCGGGTCGGGACAAAGATGTTGCCACAGAACATAAAGCGCCATAGGACCTTAATGACGCGGGCATCAAGATAAAACCTTCAACTGGACCTGGACAACCTTGACACGGCGGAGCAGCGTCTCTGTTTGCACCGCCGCCCGAATGCTCGTCATTCCAACAGCGCTCCGACCACACGTATTCAAAGGCCGTTTGTAGCGATTCCTCCCACAAGCAACGGGTCCACCTCAGCAGAGACTATTTGTTGTGCGTAAGACAAATCGCAAATCAACACTTTGACACACGCTTTGCTTCTCCTGGAATGCCTGTCGACTTCGGCCACTTGTTTTGGTCCAACCTAATCTTCTCTACACGACGCCATCGAAATCCTCGTGTTAGAATTCCAGCCTTCGTTGTTCACATCCTTGCGAATACCGTTAGTTCCAGTTGCTACCATAGCCGGTGTCTCAGACTCATTGCCCTCGCTCCAGATTGACTGGCTTGTCGTCCTCTTTCTCAGGCGCCGTACGAGTGGTCCTGCAAGTTCTTTGCAAAGCCACTTCATCATGTACAAATGACACCATGATTGTTCTTTCCAATCCAGCTGCGCCCGCCGGATTGCCGAGAGATACTCAACGAAATGCTTCCAACATGTTGGAAGCTGGATATTTCCCTCATTCGCAGGATCGAGCCAGATGGTTTTTTCTTTGCGGCCGGGACGCACACGCCACCACTGTTGTGGATGACGTCTGCGAAGAAAAAGGCGATCAGGAAGTTGATGAACCTCCCCCAGGAGGACAAGCTCTCCCAACAATACCTTGTCACAGCCCAGGTAATTCCCAAACAGCGGCGTCTTCCTAAGCTCGCTTGCCCGTATCACGCCAAAAATCGCATTCCACAGTCGTGCACGACGAAAGAGGTAATCGTGAAAGCGCTCGTGAGCCTTCGTCGACCGAAAATCCAGGTCATCTTCCCAGTTCCCCATGCGCTCGCCGGACTCATCGACAATGACTGTCTTGGGATGACAAATCGTCACAGAAGGATGCTGAGACAGCACGTCAACACACCGTTCCAAGTATTCGGGAGCACACATATCATCGTGGGCGGCCCACTTGAAGTATTCACCGGATGATAGCGCAAAGACGCGATTATAGTTTTTGACGGCACCAAGATTGGTTTTGTTACGAAGATAGCGGATACGTCTGTCTTTGCGCGCATATGCTCGGCAAATCTCCTCGGTGCCGTCAGTCGAAGCATTATCTGAGATGATTATCTCGAAATCTGTATATGTCTGCGCCAGCAGCGAATCAAGCGCCTCTGTGATGTAATTGGCCCCATTGAAAACTGGCATGCCGATGCTCACACTCGGTTTAGGGTTGGTCATTGCCTGCTCCATTTCGCTCGGTGTCGTTCAATAGCATATTTGGGGTGTGCTGCACGATACGGAAAAACTGTCAGAATATCTTAGGGTCGTTCCTAACTGAATGCTGCTGAGTACTGTTTCGGCCACGTGGTGTTGATGTCACCGCGTTGCTTTAGACTGCCGGGCATAACGTCGGGCCACCAGGGCAAGAGCGGTGTTCATGGTTGCACTGCGAGCCTCAGCCACAGACGCCGAAGCACTCTTACCACTCTCTTGCTTATGTTTTCAAACGGAATCAATAATAGGTGGAGATAACTCCACCGAACCATATATAGGTAGCACCATGTCCGTTCATTAGGGCATAGACGAACACGGCGTATAGATCGGAGATATTCGAAGACAGCCCTCAGGTTCTTCGGCAGGATTATCTTGCCCCTATTTCTCGGATCAAACCAGATTGCATAGGTTCGGGTGGTATACGTCTTCTTTTCTCGAGGAACTTCTGAATAGGGGTTCCCTCTGATAAATAACTTCTCAGGAACACGATAGATCTTGCCCAGGAGGGCCAGTTCTCCAAGTAAGACCTGATCCGAAAGAACGTAGGCTCCGATGAGGGGAGTCCTCGCCAGCACGCTCGCTCGCATTACCCCGAAGATGGCATTCCATCGAATGGGTCCTTTGTGAGGACGGAAGAGATAATTGCCGAAGCGCACGTGCGGTTCCGGCGATCGAAGATCCAGCAGGTCGTCGTAGCCATCGTATTGCTCAAGAGTCTGCTGCGTTTCTGGATCTACATACACCGTATCTGTGTGACAAACAGCCACTGAGGGATCACTATCAAGGACTTTGACGCATTGCATCAGGTACTCCGGAGCCAGCGCGTCGTCATGAGCAGCCCATTTGAAATACTCGCTCTTGGATGCCTCGAAGAGACGGTTGTAATTTGGGGCAGCGCCGATGTTCTTCTCGTTGCGATCATAGTGAACCCGCTTGTCCTTCTCCGTATACCTTCTGCAGATCTCTTCTGTCTCGTCCGTTGAGGCATTATCCGATATGTCCAACTCAAGATCCATAAAGGTTTGAGCCAGTATCGACTCGATGGCCTTGCCAACAAACCTAGCTCCGTTGTACACGGGCAAACCAACCGTCAGACGGGGTACTGTGATGCACATCTCCTCATCTCCAATCAAACGCCGCTGGGTACTCTTCCCATTTATTTCACGGCGAATAATAGTCCCGCACAGGAGGGTGTCTCAGTACGCGTATCACTGATCGTATTTTGGAATAGCCGAATAGGTCAAGCACATCGAGCAGTAGTCGTCGCTCCCACAGTGCCAGCACGGCCCCAAAGAATGCGGCGATTGTCACGCACGAAACCACGACGCGATGAAGAGGACCAAACTGGGAGTACCACGGCTGCACGACGTGAAAAGCCCAAACATAGAATCCTGCTGCAACCAGATAGATCAACATGAATGTCCACAGCTGCAAGAATCTCGCGCGGAGCTTTACCATCAAGAGGACCATCATGACCATCACTGTTGTCATTGTGGCGCACGCGCGAGCAAATGCCAGGCCCATATACTGGAACCGAGAGACGAACACGTGCGATAGGAAAAGAAAACACAGTACACATAGACTGCCCAGGAAAGGGGTAATCCACGTGGTCTGTGTTGTATAAAACGACCGACCCAACACGTTTCCCAGCAAGAGTCCGACAGAGACAACAGCCAGCGGTGCACACGCGCGGGCCACCGCCTCGACCGTGGCAGCATCAAAACGGCCGCGGCCCAGAAGCAATTGAATCGTCGGGACGGCTGCAACTAAAAAGAAAGTCACAATGGGAACTCCAATAGACAGTGTTACAATCAGTCCTCGTTCTGTAGTTTCAGAAAGACCTTTGATTCCATCACGTGAGAGAGATCGGGACATGGCCGGGAATATGGCAACGCCTATTCCACCGCCAGCCAGCGAGCCCAACAAGCGAGATATTCTCGTCGCGTACCCGAGATAGGCGATCTGGCCCACAGGCAGATTGGATGCAATGTGTTTTTCGATCAACGGTACACACCTCGTGAGCATCCCAAAAAGTAGAAAAGGTAGCACGAGACGCCCCAGGTGGCGAAGCTCAGGATCTCTTAGGCTTAGTAGTGACCAGCGGATATGGGGAGCAATAAGCCTCAAACAGAAGCAGGCCGACGCCACGTATCCCAAGACCCAGCCCCAAGCCAGAGCATAGACTCCCAAATAAGGCGTCAAGACGAGCACGGAAACCGTGTTGGCGAGTGTGCCGATGGCTACTGAACACGCCGGAAGGAAGAACAGCCGATACGCATTACCACTACCCATGGCAATGCTGGCCGTGGTCATCAACGGAAAGGCCAAGATCTGAATGCGCAGCAGATCTGCGGCTTGTCCGGCACTCAGGGCGTCTAAACCCGGCGCAACAAACCGGATGATTATCTGTGAGCAGCTGCCCACAGCAATAGCCACGGTCGTGGAGATCACAAAACTGACAGCCAAGAATGTCAGTATGAGCGAACCCGCGCGGTCGCGATCCTGCTTTTCCTGATGTCGCACCAGAGCTGGGATCAGTACAAAGCTCAGACCCGACAACAACACAGCGGACAGATAGGTTGGAATAGCCGCGGAGGTGAACCATGCGTCCATCTCAACGCCGGCGCCAAAGTACCATGCGACCAACATCTGGCGGCCCATTCCGACGAGCACACCGAGGATTCCCGCCATAGAGACCGCAAATGCTGAACTTGTGAATCGATGTGTCGACGCTATCACCGGACTCCAAGGTAGATGAAGTTGCGTGTTGCAAAAGCCATGTCGAGTATGCGAGAACCGCTATGTTGGCCCACAGTTTCTTGTCTCCGACGGTTCTCAGCCATTGTGAAACCTGCGCCGAGCCAGCCCGGGGCATGTCCCCGCCTGATGCTTGCACAGAATGTCCAAGCACCGGTCTTGGTTGTCTTCACGGTTACATCGGCATGCTATCATGTGCATGTTTGCCACCTCACGACGATCATCGTTTGGCCGCCGCCCGATAGCTGATAGCTGCGGCTTCGGCAGCCGAATCCAAACGTTTGGGCACGGGCAGTTGTGTCAAGTGTGGGCGTTTGGCTGTCAGAGGCGTGCGATCAGTACTCACCTGCCGACCACTGGCGATTTCATGGATTGTGGGCACCTTGTACTCGTCCATTAAGCGCCCGAACAGCGAAGCACGGCGGGTCGCGCCTTCGATGGAACCATTCGTTAGCACGGCCGCTTCGACTTCGATTGATGCCGTCCGCGCCAAATCCTGGACCGGCACTCTTATGATGGTCACGCGCGCCGAAGTCGACGGCGCGCCGGGTCGACGCCAGACGGACGTCTCGGCATTGCCTTCTCTGTCAGTGGTCGTCATTGACACCCAAGCAAAGTCCAACTGGTCTGCCGTACTGCAGAGGGCTTGCCACCACGCCCTCGGACTCCTGGCGTGATCAAACTGCAGCTGGAGGCTGCAGAACCCATCGATTTCTTCGTGAGTTTGGTGCCTCAGGTCCAGTCTCCTGCGGAGAGCCACGATTGCCTCACCCAGACGTATGGCGCCGACGACGCGAAATAGGATAAGCAAAAAGACGAGGATGGAGCCGAGCAGAACCAGACCGGTCCGACCGTCCGCAAGTAACATGAACATGCCAAGGCTTGTGACGAGGAGCGTCGCCACATAGATAATCACTACCACGTGGCGCTGCCGCAGGCCTAAACGGAGTAGTTGGTGGTGGAAATGATTCCGATCAGGTGCAAATATGGGTCTGCGAGCAAGGAACCTGCGGAGCACAGTCAACAGCGTGTCGAGGATCGGTATTCCGAGAGCAACGGCGGGCAGCGCCAGCGCGACAAATGCATGAGACTTCATGAAGCACATTACGCTCGAGGCCGAGATCATGAATCCCAAGAACAGGCTCCCCGAGTCTCCCAGGAAGACGCGTGCAGGGTTGAAGTTGAAGCGGAGAAATCCCGTCAACGCACCGAGCATAGCGAACATCATTACCGCCATAATCACCTGACCGCTCATGACGGCCAGTATCGCAATAACGCCACAGGCAATTGTCGAGATGCCACTGGCGAGACCATCCATACCATCACTCAAGTTCACTGCATTAGTGATACCCACAATCCAGAAGACTGTGGCAGGCCAGGCAAACCAGCCGAGATCGACCTGAACCCAATCACCCACTGCGATAGAGCCGATGCGAATTCCCCCAAAATACACGAGCGTGGCCGCAGCAACTTGCACCAGCAACTTCGTCCGCGCCCGCAGGCCTCTTATGTCATCGGTCAACCCGAGCAAAAACACGGCCGTCGCACCAACGAGCAGCACAAGTACCTCGGACTGCGTTTGGCGAAATACGTCACCAATTGCGTTGGGCAACAATAGCGCTGGCAGCACGACACATATCACGCTTATGTAGACGGCCAGACCTCCGATACGAGGGATGGGCTCCGTGTGCACCTTACGCAAGTCGGGCGTATCCGTGAGCCCAAGTCGCTTGCCCAACCAGATGGCAAGGGGTGTGAGCGCCACAGATAGCAACAGAGAACCAGAATAGATGAGCAGATACGTTTTCATTAGTTCTTGGCCTTTCAAGGCCTCTTCGAATGGCAGTTTTGCGCCTAAGCCCTAAGATCCAATCCTGCCCTTCGGCTCCGCCGGCAAGGCGCACTCCGTCCCCGTCGGTGTACAGCGGCAGGTCTTGGGGGTAAGGAATCTGCGGTTAGTTACAGTGTGCCCACAGCTTACTCACGTGCACCCAGAACCTAATACACTCGACCTGCGTCGATCCACCTACGCAAGGTTCCCTCTTCCCGTCCTGTCTCCGCTCGTCCCACGGCGATCCTATCTGCCCGATGGCGCCTGGACAGACGGATCTCCGATAAGCCTCCTCGCCTCCGTGTAATTGGGGCGCGGGCTTAGAACTACGGCGCCAGCTACAGAAAAAGGGAAATTACGGCAGTCGAGAACCTCGTCGATTTCGATGCCGGAGACGTGATGCAACCCCGAACTTTGATGTGAAGGGCAAAGCAAAAACCGCCCGTCGCAGTCGCCGATAGTTGAGGCGGCACACACCCCAGCCGCCGAGGTGAGGCACAACACAACTACCAGCCATTGACCGTCCTTGTTCGATTGCATTTCGTCCGTCTCCTTACGGACAGCCTCCTTGCTGCACACATAACCTGGTGGCCACCCTCCCGAGGATTACCGGATGGCCTCCTCCTTTCTTGGTTATGTTCCGTGTCTTATGTACAAGCATGAACAAAATACGTCAAGAGAAAAAATTCAAAAAAAAGAATAAAACTCACAACACAGAAACACTGCTTTTTATAGGACATTGGCGCCCCGCAAGGGCACAACAGAGAACTGGCCACCGTGTCGTTGCCGAATATTTCACGCAAGCGAGGTAACCTTGAAGAGCATCTCAGCATGAAGACGTCGACAGTCAGGCAACCTCTAATTCACCTCTCACAACCCGCTGAGGGCACGATCATCGCGCCCGTCACAGACTCTCAACCAGGAACAAATAGATTCTGAGTCTGACTCGGAGTATTGCGCCCGTGAACGGACCCGCTATCACCCATCGATCGTGCGAGTGACAAACCTGCGTTTGTTCAACAGAACGAAAGTGGTGAATTACCTTTGAGTGACAGATGCGCACTCGATGTGTCCCGATGTGCGAAGCGGGTCAATGACAACTTCGTTCCATTAAATTCTCTAAGCTCGACTACACCAGCAGTCTCCCCTCGTCCCCGGTGACGGTGAGGATCGTCGAGGAAGTTCGCTT
>CP070675.1:40774-76346 GCA_020352215.1 Phycisphaerales bacterium | reverse complement strand
CGTGGGCGAGAATGCGGGTGCGAAGCGACAATACCGTCTGGACCGTCTGGAATCACTGTCGCGGCCCGTCAAGCGATGGCAGCGGCTTGAAGCCGCATACGAGATAGGAGTAACGAGCGATTAGTTAGGCTCGCCCCACTCATAAGCCGGATCTTCCTTATCGAGCAAAGCCCTCAAAGCTCGCAACTCCATTCGTTCGATCCGCGCCGCAGCAAGTCAGGGCACCCACTGTCCTCTGTCAATACCTGTCACTGGCAAGCGCAACTCATCGAAAAATGCGCCCCCTGTGAGGCAGGCGTATCCCTTAATTCCCTCCATGTCACATAGTCTTCAATATTTCACAAGCTTCCGCAATCAGATCCTCGTTTCTCTCCAGCAGATCGCGTTTTGTCATCTGGTGGATAAAGTCGGGTCTGACGCCCAAATCTTCGAGCGGGATTCCGGCGTTTTGTCCGACACGTAAGGTACGCCGAATCGCAATCGTGAAGTTAGCTCCATACGGCAACGCTTTGAAGTATTTCGATCTGTCCGCGGATTCCATTGTCAGGTGATACAGCAAAGAATGAGGCCAGACGTTGGCTCCTCCAGCTCCGGTATTTTCATGAATGCCCATAATTTTGCCGAGATTATGATCTTTGAATCCAGCGGAAAAGATATCCGTTGCACTGTAACATAGGGCATCAGTTATCAAAACGATCTTATATTTTGATTTGGGCCGGGGGATTTCGAATTTGTCAAGTGGTGTGATGGGACGGGCCAATGTAAAAACCGCCCCGGTCTGCCTGACCTGGCTGAGCGATTTGTTCCAGCGTGTTAAATCCAATTCGGGCAGGGTCGCCGAAGGCGAGTGGAGTCGGCATAATTCTTCCACAAGATTCGTATTGATGAACTGCGCAGGCTCGGGAGTAATTCTTTTCGGCGAGAGGGCCTGGAGTATCCATTCGGCGGCGAGAATATTACCTCCGCCATTATTACGCACGTCCAGGATGATACCGCTTTTTGGCATTTTTTTGAGCAGCCGGATGAATTCGGCCACAAAGGCCTGCGGATCGTTCGTCATAAAGGAGAAAATGCGGATATAGCCAAATGATTTTCCCCCGTGAGGTACTTTGAATGCGCGAAAATGGCCGGGGAAGGTTGTTTCCATGTGCCCTTTTTCAGGTATGATGCGTTTGTCCCGGTGCTTGGATAAGTTGTCTTTTTTAATCGTTCCGAAGGCAAAGAAGCTCTTTTTAACGCTTTGGACCATACGAGTGAGGTAATCAAAGCCGGCCGAGAGTTGAACGTCTTCTGTGTCGAAATCTTCCAGGGAAGGTAAGGAATGCGCCGGACCGACCATCCAGGGAACGGTAATTTGCCTTTTGCGGTCTTTTCCTGTGAGGTATTGAATGGTCACCGCCTCTTCCTCGGGGGGCAGCATGACGGCCAGAGGACGAAACGTCATGGAATCCAAACCACGGGCAAATCGGGCTGCCGGATTGCTGCCGGCATACCTGTCACCGTTGGCTTTTACGGCCCGATCGACGGGGATGTGATTCCAGTGGGTAATTTCCACGCCTTTCTTGAAATGCGCTGATGGGGATTTGCCAATAAGTCTGGAGACCACGTACCTGGGCTGGCCGGCATCGAAATATACTTCCATGAAAAAGGGAACAAATGCAACTTTGTCGTAAAACGGCGCCGGCAGTTGATAGGCTGTGTGCAGGTCCCGCAATGAATTAAAAATGCGGATGATTTCCTTGTGGAATTCGATTTCGGGCATGAAATCATCTTCTTCCAGGACTTTGTTCCGGAGAATTCTCAATCGCTCCAACGGGTTGGACGCATGCAGCGCCCGTTTTAAAGGTCGGTGTACATACCCCTGCTCGAGCAAAATCATGGCCTGGTCGATAATCGTCAGCCGGTCGTTCAAGTTCAAATATCCCGGCGTGTCGTAATACCTGGAGAGAGACTGGATAAAGTCGAAATTGCTCCTGACAGTTGCGCTAATATTCTTCACATGGCTCGTCAAATCCGAAAGGTCGATCTTCTTTCCATAGAACCGGGGCAGCTTAAGTTTGATATATTCGGGCAGGTTCTTTTGCAGGGCCAAATTGTTGAAATAAAATCGATCCCCTGCGATCGTAGCCGGGTCTAAGGGCATACTTTCGAGGATTTGTGAAAGGGGTACGGCGGCTTCTTCGAAAATTGTCCCGCCAGTGATTTCGTTCTCATACGGCAAATGATGGCGCTGGCTGGAACCCGGCAAATCTTCATGCTCGGAGATGATGTGCCATCTCGTACCCGGATCTGCCAGGCTTGCCGCTCCGGCAAAAATCCCCGTATTCGTCGCCTCCATGTCCAGGGCGTGTTTCTGCAAATTGGCCATCCCCTTCTTCAGTTTCTTTTGTGCTTCGGCGTAGGTGAGATCAATATCGATGACGTTTTCTGCTTCGTTTTCGAGGTACATGTACCGTGTGCTCCCGCCGATTTTGACTTCTTCCAAATCCTTTTTCTTGATGTCGAATTTGTTCATCAGCCGCTTATATCCAATTCGCGGCCATCCATCGATAACAACGAACGAGATCGCATTTTCTTTGGCATCGATTAATTTTTTATACTGATTGCCTGTCTTGCCCCGGAGCACGAGCAAATCCGCCTTCTTGCCTTTTTCCAGACTGCCGCATGCATGGTCCCATTTCAGAATCTTCGCCGCGTTGATTGTCACCATTTGGATGAGTTCCTCATCGCTGAAAACTCCGTCTAATTCATCACTGATCAGGCGGGCCACCTTCAATTCGCATAACAGATTCTTGCTACCGCTGGCAGACCAGTCCGAGCCTAAGCCGATCAGCAGATTATTCTCTTTGGCTGAAACGATATCTGCTATGGCACCATACAATAGTAAATTACTCATGGGGGACCAAATCATGGAGCCTTTGTTATTTCCCATGACTTCAAAATCTTCGGGCAGCAAACCCACACAATGTATACCTGCAAGGGCATCAGTGATGGCCCATTTGTTCGTGGAAATCTGCAGGGCTTTGAAGTGTTTATTTGCTCTGGAGTGAATGCCTTCAGCCAGATGGATGAGATAGCACTTTGTTTTAGGTCTTTCGAGCCGCTCAAGAAGTTTCGATGCTTCTTTACTATCGATATCCGAAATTCTCGTTTCTGCGTCGGGGAGGTCTCTATCTACGGTTTGCTCGACGTTGCGAACAATCCCTTTGTAATGTTTCTGGATTGTTGGATGTGAGGCCAGAGTAATTCCCTGGGAGGAAGTAACGCCGGAGAACAGCAGTTTACATTCGACGTATCGGACAATGGCCTGCAGATATCCGTCAATATGGCCTAATACTTTCATGGGCCCGGTCATTTTCTTCTTGTAGTCCTCATGCCTTCTCCACTGGTCTCTGTCGGCGAATTGTTTTGGCACCATCCACATGGGAATGATGTTGTAGCTGAGATGATTATGCAGCTCGATCAAACCGGGATAGATTGTGCCGCCGCTTTTGATAATCATTTTTTTGGTAAATCCCGGAGGCGGAGATTCGGTGTATTTCTTCACGTCAACGATGCTATCGCCCCGGATATAGACGACGCCTGAAGATATGACCGGACGCCCGGGCTCCATAGTCACAACGCGCCCTTCCAGGGCGTATTCCGTGTTTTGTTGTAACGCTATCTTACTCATGTGTCATATCCTCTCTATGGATGGTTCTGGATGGCCTTTTGCTCCTTTGGCGACAGCGGCAGTGGATCGAGATTGTACGCCCATTCCGGCATAATGAATTTGTAATAATCCGGCGACCATTTGCCGTTTGACAGCTTCGCTCGTCTTGCTCGATCTCCCGAACTTGCCTGCCATTTTAACGTGCCATAAGGCAAGTCATAAGCGGGAATCTGCAACCGTTCTCCGCCGTAGACGAAACTGGGATTCTTGATATCCTTTGCATACGCCTTATTCTTAATCGTCGCCAAGGCCTGTTGCCAGGTCTGTTTAGCCCCCGATTGGCTCGATGCCTTCGACTTGATGATATCCAGACTGCCGGTTCCCAGCTTATCAATAAGAAATCCTGAGACGCTTCCGAAAGTGAGAATGAACTTGGTTTTCTTTAAGCCGAGAAATTTCTTTAGAATGGCGTCATACATCTTTACAACCTGTGGATCTGCGGCAATGGATTTTCTTTTGGCAACGGTAAGGTCTGAGGTGTCAACGGGCAGCACCCGTAGTATGCAATATCGCCTGGTAATTCCCATAGCACTAAGGAAAGCCTGGAGCCGCTGCCCGGCTTCACCTGTCAATGCTCGAGCCGTGAACAGATCGCTGTGGGACTGCTGGTCGGCCAGGATCAGAACCGTTGCCTTGTAGGGCCGGCCGCGAAATATTGCCCCATAGCCGAGAGATTCGTGAGAATTTACTCCAAGTGCCTTGAAATCCGGCCACTCCAGGCCCTTCTTGGCGCCCGTAAACAATTTTGCAAACGCACTGCCCGGCCCTTTGTCATAGTCTTTGTATTCGCTGACGGGAGGTTCGTATGGCACATCTCCCGGACCTTCGGAGTATCCCTGCTTTGAACCTTTGGCTAAATCGGTATAGGAGATGGAGTCGCCTTTATTGTTGTATTTTCCCCCTGCGGAAAATAATTGAATAGACCTCTGGCTGTCTTTTCTGTTGCTCGATGTCCCGCCCCTTCCGATCCTCCATGTAATCCCAAACGGCAGGTCACGAAATGGAATGGGAGCCTTTGTATATGTATAGGATTGGTTCAAATTCCTTGTGCATCCGGAATCACAGGGCAGCCAGGTTGGCTCTTGGTTGCACCAATTTTTGATTTTATTCACGGCCGACTGGAAGCTCGCTTTTATGGCATTGGTTGAACCTCCCTTCCCGGCTCCGCCTGGATGGAGCACGCCGACGATTTTGGTTTTGGGGTCCAGGAAGTGGCCCGTGCACGTTGAGAGGTTGCTTATCCCGTTCGGACAAACTCCTCCATGACTTTCCACCCACGTCTTTACCGATTCTTTGGCTGCATTTCCGACAGCAACGATAAGACGCACATCGTTCTTCTTCAAGATATAGTTGAATATGTCATGGCGGTGTCTCACAATCGGGGATTGCGGATCCTGGGCAAGCCATTTCAAATTGTTGCTGTATTGTCCGTATATCGGGTAGACGAATGTGTTGACGAACAGGTAGGAATAGTTGATGCCAATAAAATTGAGGAAGTGCTGCATCCTCGCACCCGTTCCGCCAACAAAGGATCGGTGGGCAAGGCTCTCATCCTGGGCGCCCTCTTGTCCAACGATCACCACTCTGACCGTGTTCGGTCTTAATCTTCCACGATAGTACATAGGACCGAAATGCCAGCGGAATTTTTCATTTCCCAGAGCCGTTTTTGACAGCTGGCGATAATTGGGCGTTTCGGACAACAATCTCGCCCAGCTCAGATTCTTAGCCGGACCAGGATCGTATTCCCATGGGGACCCCCTGTCTTTCCAAAATGAATTACTGGGCATAACCTCACCATCCTTTCATCTTGCATGAAGGTGACTGAAATCGTAAGTCTGACGGACGCGGAATTAAAGGTGTCCGCCTGCTCCGCAGAGGGTACATCTTGTTGACAAGACCCATCTGTCGCCTCGGAAAACTCGCGTCCGCACGTCCGCTTTTTATTGTTCCCTCAAGGTTGCTGACCCATATTATACCCGTTGTCCCAGCCGAGAACAAACACATGCGGTGCCGACACTGCTCCACATGAAATGACCCGCCGGGCCATGCGCGCATACACCAACCCCTCCTCATAAAAGCGTTTCTGAATGCGTAAGTGTTGATGCAAAAGTCGTCAAAAAAGTGAAAAAAGTCGAAAAGCCGGAAGGCAGTCCACAGGATCCCTTTCAGCAGAGCCAGACCCCGGGCATCTCCCGTTCCCACACCTTGCGCAGAGAATCGCCCATATTTGTCGAATCTCGCTTGACATCCAGGAGTTAGTCTGTATGCGAGATATAGAACAAATGGTGGGCAGTGAATGGGGAAAGGACAGTCCTTGGGACTCCGCCGTGAGGCGTGCCTGCCGGTACTTAGGAAGCAGACAGCCCAAGGTGCTCCACATTGTCTGGAATCCTCTACAAACTGGCCCTTTTATGCAAAACAAAGCCAAATTCCCAGAAGCCCAAATGGGCGTAACATTTTGTGAAGCAAGGGATTATGGCGACCTTGCCGCATTGAGACTGCGGAAAAACAAAGCCAAACAAAGCCAATATCGAAATGACTCCAAGGCGCCCACTTGTCCGGGATCCTTGCTCGTTGAGTCGCTCGCAGTACCGGCTGAGTCTGCCAAAATGGCACAGAAAACCGGCCATCGCTAACGGTCCGATGATAACAGAAAAGGTAACTCCCTACAGGGCAACATGTTAAGTGGCAGTGCTCGCATGAGCTGGCGACTGGCACGCCGTTTGCAACCCTACTTCCCCAAGAAAAGGCTAAATCTGTCTCGATACGAACATCCGAAGGGCCGCCCTTTTGCGAAGGCCGCAGATTGGCAGCCCTGATGAACAACGAAAGGGACTTGACTATGGCTAAAATCATTGGAATAGACTTGGGAACGACAAACTCTGTGGTCGCCGTGATGGAAGGCTCGTCGCCGAAGGTATTGGTCAATTCCGCCGGATCCCGGCTCACACCTTCTGTGGTCGGTTTCACGGACAAGAGCGAGAGGCTCATAGGCCAGATCGCGCGCCATCAGCAGGTAACCAACCCGGAAAACACGGTTTTCTCGATTAAGCGGTTTATGGGCCGGCGCCACAACGAAGTCGGCTCCGAAGAGAAAATAGTTCCTTATAAGATTACCGGTGGCCCGGACGAATTGGTCAAGGTGCACGTCCGCGAGAAGGAATACACGCCGCCCGAGATTTCGGCCATGGTCCTGCAAGATTTGAAAAAAACCGCGGAAGACTACCTTGGCGAGAAAATAACTAAAGCCGTTATCACCGTACCGGCCTACTTCAACGATGCCCAACGTCAGGCAACAAAGGACGCCGGGAAAATTGCAGGTCTCGAGGTCGAGCGCATTATCAATGAGCCAACTGCTGCTGCGTTGGCCTACGGGCTTGAGAAGAAAAAGAATGAGAAGGTTGCGGTCTTTGATTTCGGCGGCGGAACATTCGATATCTCAATCCTTGATATTGGCGACAACGTCTTCGAGGTCCTCAGCACCAATGGTGATACACATCTCGGCGGTGACGATTTGGACGCCGTATTGATAAATCATCTGGCCGATGAGTTCAAGAAGACCGAAGGAATCGACCTGCGCAAGGACCCGATGGCTCACCAACGACTCAAAGAAGCCGCTGAAAAGGCCAAGTGCGAGTTGAGTTCTCAGCTCGAGAGTACCGTCAACCTGCCATTCATAACTGCCGATGCCTCGGGACCCAAACATCTGCAGATTACGATCAGCCGCAGCAAGTTCGAATCGCTCGTGGAACCGGTTCTTGAACGGCTCAAGGAACCGTGCCGCAAGGCCCTCGACGACGCGAAACTCCCGCCCAGTGACATTTCCGAGATACTGCTCGTCGGCGGCTCGACAAGAATTCCCAAGGTGCAGGAGATAGTCAAGGATATCTTCGCCAAAGAACCCAACAAGAGCATCAATCCCGACGAGGTCGTTGCTCTGGGTGCTGCTATCCAGGGGGCAGTTCTTGCCGGCGACGCCGGCGTAAAGGATATCCTGCTTCTCGACGTGACGCCTCTGTCTTTGGGCGTCGAAACGCTCGGCGGAGTCATGACACGATTGATCGAACGCAACACAACGATCCCAACCAGTAAGAAAGAGATTTTCTCTACCGCAGCGGATAACCAGACCACGGTTGATATTCACGTCCTGCAAGGCGAGCGCGAGTTCGCCAGGGACAACCGCACGCTGGGCAGATTCCAGCTGACGGAGATTCCACCGGCGCCGCGAGGGCTTCCGCAGATCGAGGTCGCTTTCGATATCGACGCCAACGGCATCCTGAACGTCTCGGCCAAGGACCTCGGTACCGGTAAGCAGCAGTCCATCGAGATCAAGTCCAGCTCAGGGCTAAGCGAGGAAGAGATCGGGAAGATGACCCAAGAAGCCGAGGCTCACGCCGAGGAGGACAAGAAGAAAAGAGAGGTCGTTGATTTGAAGAATCAGGCTGATCAGTTGATCTACTCGACGGAAAAAACGCTCAAAGAACATGGCGACAAGGTCTCCGCCGACACCCGCGGAAAGATCGAAGGAGCGGTAACTAACTTAAGGGAAGCACTGAAGACTGAGGACGGCGAAGCGATAAAGAAAGCTATCGAGAATCTGGGCATCGCCAGTCAAGAGTTAGGCAAAGTGCTGTACGAGGAGGCGGCCAAGAAGCAAGCCGCAACGGCAGCATCCGCCGGGCCCAGCCAGGCCGAGCATACGCCCCCGCCCGAGGGCGAGGTCAAAAGAAAAGCTTCGGATGACGTGATCGACGCTGAGTTCGAAGCCAAGGACACCTAAGCACCTGAGTCGGAGGCAGCGGCTCAGGAAGAGACACACATGTTCCTAACTCCTTTGCAAAAAGCCGGAGTGGAACGGAGCCTGGGTGTGACTGTTGGATTAGACGGGCACCCATGGAATACGCCGTTCACCCCGGCTTTTTACTCCTTTGACGACCGCGCCAAATCGGTGCCGTAGTTGCACGCTTTGGCCGGCACACTTATGAATCAACTATTGCAGCCCATGGGCCGCCCACGCAGGCGAATAAGGTAGCGAACGTACAGGGCAAGCCGCAGGGCCCGCTGCGACGGGAACACCGATGATAAGATATTTCTACCGCACCGATACCACGTGATGCTTGTTCTGGTGCCAAGATCTCGTTAGTATCTCCTCGGCCTGCTGGCTGTGTGGGCCAGCTGCAAAGAAACATACCGTGCGCGATAAGGGCCGGTACGATGAACCTCAGACGGGAACTCAGTTTGCTGGGCGTCTTCTGCATCGCCTCGGGGGCGATGATCAGCTCGGGGCTTTTCGTCCTTCCGGGACTCGCTTATGCCAAGGCGGGCCCCGCGGTGATAATCTGCTATCTCCTCGCGGGGCTTGTTTCACTGCCCGGAATGCTGAGCATAGCGGAAATGACAACAGCGATGCCCAAAGCGGGCGGTGACTGCTTCACAATAATCCGAAGTATGGGGCCGGCTGTGGGAACCGTCTCCGGGCTACTGAGTTGGTTCGCCCTTGCGATGAAGAGCGCCTTTGGTCTGGTAGGTATGTCAATTTTTGTGGCCCTGATTGTGGACCTTGACATTCACGTGATTGCCGCGTTCTTCTGTGTTGTCTTTGTTGTGATTAACCTCATCGGCATCAAACAAGCCGGGCGCACACAGGTATTTCTGGTGCTTGGACTGTTGGCGCTCATGCTGCTGTATATCGTAGTTGGGCTGCCGCGGGTAAGAGTCGAGAACTTTTCGCCGTTTGTTCCCCACGGGCTTCCGGCAGTCTTCCTTACCACGGGTTTTGTGTTTGTCTCTTATGCTGGTCTATTGAAGATTGCCAGTGTCGCAGAAGAGATAAGAAATCCCACACGCACGATTCCCCTCGGAATGATTCTGTCACTTCTGGTGGTGAGTATTCTCTATACTCTCATGGTTTTTGTGACCACCGGCGTACTCGATGCCACGAGTCTGAGTAGCTCGCTCACTCCTATTTCCGATGGCGCCGGTGCCCTTATGGGCATGCCTGGCAGGATCGCTCTGTCTGTTGGGGCCATTCTGGCGTTTCTATCGACCGCCAATGCCGGGATCATGACTGCTGCCCGGTCTCTTGTGCCTTTGAGCAAGGATGGTTTGCTTCCGGCCTTTTTCGCAAAGATCAACGCCAAGTTCGGCACTCCTCATAACTCTTTGCTCATAACAGGACTTTTTATTGTTGTCGCGTTGTTCCTGAGACTTGAGATACTTGTTGAGGCAGCCTCTGTGGTGTTGATCCTAACGAACATCCTTTCCTGCACCTCGGTTATAATCCTTCGGGAAAGCCGGATACAGAATTATCAGCCGAGCTTTCGTACTCCCTTATATCCCTGGATTCAAATCGCCGGGATTGTGGGATTTGGATTTCTACTCTTGGAGATGGGGATGGAAGCTCTTGCCATGAGCTTCTTGCTTATTATTGGCGGGCTTTTTGTGTTCTGGTTCTACGGACGAATAAGAACTAACCGCGAGTACGCGTTGCTGCATCTGATCGAGAGAGTCACCGCCAGGGAATTCACGACATATTCACTCGAGTCAGAGCTCAGGGAAGTCATTAGGGAAAGGGACCAGATAGTCAAGGATAGGTTCGATGACATAGTCGAACGATGCATCGTTCTGGATATAGGTGAGTCCATAACCGCCGAGGACTTTTTCAAGCTTGTCGCGAGCCAAATGGCAGGTAGGCTAAACTTGAAGCCTGAATCACTATTTGAACAACTGAGAGAAAGAGAAAGACAGGGCAGCACCGTACTATCCTCGCACTTGGCGATACCACACATTGTCGTCAGTGGCCAGCATGTCTTCGACATCTTGATCGCTCGATGTAAGGACGGGATTGTCTTCTCAGAAACCGAGCGTAATGTCAGAGCAACATTTGTGATCGCGGGAACGCGTGATGAGCGAAACTTTCACCTGCACGCACTTGCCGCGATTGCGCAAATAGTACAAGACCCCTACTTCGAGACCAGGTGGCTCTCTGCAAGAGGTAGAGATGCTTTGCGCGACATTATCCTTCTCGGCAAAAGAAAACGGCTGGGTGGTACGTAAGTCTGCAGCGTCCGGCGTACAGAATCAGCTTTTCCTGCGCGGTGAACGCTATCCAATGTGCTTGACTACTTGCCTATGCAGAAACTACTGAATATCCTATCCAATACCTGTTCGTCGACGTGCTGTTGCTCGATGTCTGTGACGGCCTGATAGGCTGCCCTCAGCATCATCGCCGCGATCTCATCATTGCCGGCCTTCAGTTCATCGACAGACTCATTGACACTCTCTATCGCCTCTGTGACAGCCTGCCTGTGTCGTGCGGTCAGGGCAATCGAATCCTGCAAAGCCTCTGATCGTGAGCACCCGGTGCCAGAATGCACGCCCAATTCGACTACCTTGGAGTCAATTATCTCTCGCAGTCTATCCACGCCTCTGTCGTCTTGAGCAGACGCTGCCACGAAATCCGTGCCGAACAGCTCGCTAAGGCGCGCACGCCGATGAGTTAGTTCTTCTTCCGTGAGCAGATCCGACTTTGTGGCAACCGGCAGCAAAATCTGGGGCTCTATCAGTTGCCGCACAGACACATCCTCGGCAAAATCTGTCTTCGCCACATCGACGCAGAAGACGACGACAGAGCTGTGGTGCAGCGCCTCCATGGCCGCCTGTTGCGCCAGCTCATCCAGGATAGTGTGCGTAGAGGATACAAGGCCCGCACAGTCGAACAAAACACACCTGCTGTGAACCATCGTCAAAAGACCGCTGAGCACGTCTCTTGTTGTCTTGCCTCTCTCTGAGACGATACTTCTTTCTCTGCCGAGCAATTTGTTTAGCAGACTGCTTTTCCCCGCATTTGGGGCGCCGGCAATTCCCACGGCCGGTAAGTCTATTGCAGATTCGTAGCTGATACTTCCGGCAAGTAACTGTCGGAGCTGTTCTCTTACCGAAGTAAGTCTCTCAACCGCTTGACCTCGAGTAATGAATTCGATGTCCTCTCCGCTAAAGTCCAGCCCCGCTTCGATCAGAGTCAGGCAATCCATGATCGCCCCCTGAATCTCCTCTGTCGCGTGCCCCAGTTGGCCACTCAGAAGTCTCTCCGCCGCAGCCAGCTGATACCCATTGGAGCTCACAACGATTTCGTTGACCGCCTCGGCTTGAGCCAGGTCGATCTTGCCGTTCAGATATGCCCGGGCGGTAAACTCGCCGGGCCCTGCCGTTCTGACTCCTCTGGCAAGCAGTCTGCCTACCAAGGCTTCGGTAACGGTAGGGGGGGCATAAAGATGAATCTCAGCCAGCGTGTCACCGGTGTAGGATCGCGGCTCCAAAAACACGTACAGCTTCGCATCGACGTCCAGCTCAGCATCGATGCTCAAGCTGCCGGCAACGATGCGGTTAGCCTTTGCAGCAACCGGGGGATTGAATATTCTGTTGCAGACGTCAAGAGTGTCCGGCCCTGCCATTCGGACAATGACACGCGGGCCTGAGCTTGCTGAACTAACCGCCACAATCGTGTCATTGACGTCATACATCTACATATTCTTAAAGAACGGCTTGGGCTTTTTCTTTTTGACCTTCCCCCCGGTCTTACTCGTCACAGCAACTAAGCCCTTTGACTCAGCCTCCTCCTTTTCGCGGATGTGTTTACGAATAACGTGCTGCTCCACGACACCGGCAAAAGTGCTGGCCATAATGTAGAGATTCACTCCCGACGGCGCCTTATACAGCATCAATGGAAACAGCAACGGCATCATTACCATCATCATTTTCTGCTGCTGAGCGGCCTGGGGATTCGCCGACGCAGCGGCTTGTGTGGGCATCAGTTTCTGCTGAAGATAAAATGCCAGACCCATCATGAGCGGCAGCAGGTTCAGCGACTCTATCTTCCAGCCCAGCAACGGCACAGTCACAGTCGCGAATCGGACCAACGCATCAGGCATTGAGAGGTCGGTAATCCACACCGGCAGAAACGCGGCCCCCCGCAGATCGATACTTGCGTACACCGCGCTCCACAGCGCGATCCAGATCGGCATCTGAACCATCATCGGGAGCATCCCCATGATCGGCGAAGCACCCTGCTCTCTGTAAAGCTGCATCAATTGCTTGTTCAACTCAGCCTTGTTATTGGCATATTTCTTCTTTAACGCTTCGGCCTTCGGGGCAAGCTTGGTCATCTTGCTCATCGAGACCTGGCTCTTCTTGGTAACTGGATGCATCACGAGACGCATCAAGAACACCAGAATGATAATAACCACACCGTAGTTTGGTATGAACGCGTACATCCATTTCATCAATGCCAGGATCCCAAAGGCCAGCGGATGTATGATGCACGTCGGGCAGCAAAGACAGGGCATGAAATCTATCGTCTCGACGAAACCCCGCTCCCGATAGTACTGGTTCTTGTCGAAGAGGCTTTTGTCCTTAGGCCCAAGGTACAGTCGGAAGTCATACGTCCGCGAGCTACCCGATTCGCTGGCTGGCCGCAGCAGCACCGGCGCAATTCCCAAATCAAATCCTATAGCCTCGTCACCGCTCTGGCCCTTGCTGTCTTGGTCCGGATTATGGAATGAGCCTCTCTTGTCCTTCACCCAGTCACAGTAGTCCTTGCCTTCGTCGTCAATCGGCACCAATATGGCTGCGAAGTATTTGTTCGTCACCGCCGCCCATAAGAATGGTGCGATCTTTTCCTCATCAGGCAGATAGGCACCTATGCGCAGGTTATTCTCTGCCATCTCCTTCCTTTGCCTGGCTTCCTCTTTATCCTCCTCGGTTCGCGCTTCTTTGATTTCTTGTAGAGCCCGCAGATACTCGAGTTCAGCGTCTTTCAGCCCCAACCTGTTCTTGAACTTCCCAAAGAATGAAGTAGCAACAACCTTTCGGGTGGAGATGACTTTTCCATCGGACGCCATGAAACCACCAACGATCTTCCGCGCATCAGTCCGAAGGGCCTCTCTGCCAAGTCCGATGGGCCCTGCCAATCTGAAACGCACGCCTTGCTCGGTCTCGGACAGATTCTCAACGGTCACGCTGCAATCCAGAAGATAACTGTCAGGCAGAACCCTGTAGGTCTTAGTCAGCTTCAGCAGCGGCTCATCGGCGGCGTGCACAACTAATGCCTCAAACCGGACAATCTCCGTGCCATCGGATTCTGTTTCAACATCAAAGCTCTTCCAGTGGATCTTATCGAGGGGCAGTGCTTCCCTCCGGTCAACAAGCTCGTCGGTCTGCAGCCCCCCATTTGCCATCGACAGTATCTCACGGCCGTCGTTGAAGCGAACAGGGGATAGGAAGACTAATGGCTGAGGATTGTCCGGATCGCGGTCGTCAAATTCACTGAAGGTCGCTCGTCTGATCGCCGCACCCTTGGAGTCCAACTCCACCTGGAATTTGAAATCGCTTTCGGGATCCACCGAGCCGAGCGTAACGCGTTTCTCAAAACCTCCAACAGCATCGAACCTGTTGGAACTGGCAGGTTCCAGCCGCTCCTGTTCCGCGGCGGGCGTCTCCGCGACGCCCCCGGTCTCAGCGGTGACTGTCGTCTTCTGCAAGAGGATACAGGGCTTTGCTGCCCGTGACGAGCCTTCAAACAGCCCCGATTCAATGACGAGCCAGCCGCACAGCACGACGAAACAAAAGACAATCAAAGTCGAAATAGCTTTCATGTGTGGGTACCGCATCAGGTAGTGGGCGTCTTCCGCCGGTCAATAATCAGCCACCTTACCTTCCATCCTGCAGCCGCTCAGCGTGGAAGTTGTCCAGTTCATCGACCGCCATGATTTTCTTCATAGTGGTCTCAAGATCGTATTCCAACCGAACAAAATGCACCTTGTCTTTGTTGACGTACACATAACTTGCCCGATTGTCCTTGTCCCTTGGCTGTCCGACCGAGCCGATATTGATTATTGCCTTCTCTTTCTCGATAATTGGATAAACGCCGCCAAGCTCAGCTGGCAGGTAGAAGTCCGGCTCATCAAGGAATACACCCGGCATATGTGTATGGCCGACAAAACAAATATGCTTGACCCGCTCGAATGTTAACCGAACCTTTGCCGGATTCGTGTATACGTCGTCGGGAAAAATATATTCGTTTATTGGCCTTCTGGGCGAACCGTGGACAAAATCCATGATCGCCGTATTGGCCTTGAGCGTCTGTCGCATTGGCAGCTCACCCAAGAATCGCCAGCGATCTTCACTACGACCCCCATCTTGCCCATTCTCCAGCACTCCACGGGTCCAGAAGCTCGCTTGCTCAGCCCCGTAGTTGAAATTTGTCGGCTCATAGAAGACCGCATAATCGTGATTGCCCAGAACACACCACTTGGTCTTCTCGATGACTAAGTCAAGGCACTTCTTGGGGTCCGCCCCGTAGCCCACCACGTCGCCGAGACAATAGATCGTCTTTATGCCTCGTCTCTCAATATCAGCCAGAACGGTCGTCAGGGCTTCCAGATTCGAGTGAATATCGCTTAGAATAGCAAACATACTGTTCTCAGAACAAATACGGACGACTTTTATGACATAAGGAAATCACTAAATAGCAGAAATGCCGCGTAAATGCCAGAATATTTATCGCCGTTTCGTCAATTGGCGCCCAACGCACCATGCGAAGGCGTGCGGTCTGGATGGACGCTGACAGAATCCCGGGGCAAGGGCATTTGGCCTGATTGGATGAAAGCTCGCCCGTCCTTATGGACGGCCATCTCAACGGTGGCAGCATCTCAAGAATGCTTCTTGATTGCCGGAAAAACCCAGTATTCGGGGCCCAGAATCGGGGTCTCACGACCGTAGAACTCTCACATTTTGCAGATTGGCACGGCACTTTTCACTTTACGTTTTTGGCTTTGCCTTATACGCTATTCTGTCGTCCGCTTAACACTGAAAACATCGACAGAGGTGTTGTTTTGGTAGGCATAACCCTTCTCGATGCCCGCGGCCTTCTCAAGGCGTATTCCGGCAGGGCTGTCGTCAACGAGGTATCCATCGCTATCGAGCAGCGGAGTATCGTGGGGCTTCTCGGCCGTAACGGAGCCGGCAAAACTACCACGTTCAGAATGATTATGGGCATGATAGCGCCTGACGCCGGTTCGGTCGTTTTTGAGGGCCGGGACGTCACGAAACTGCCCATGTACAGGCGGGCCCGCCTGGGTATCGGATATCTTTCACAGGAGCCGAGCATCTTTCAGCGTCTCAGTGTCCGCGATAACCTGTATGCGATCCTTGAAACGATGTCTATTACCAAGATTGAGCGCGACCGAAAGGCTGATATGCTCATTGATCGATTTGCCCTGACGGAAGTCGCCAATAGTCAGGGTAGATTTCTGTCCGGCGGTGAGCGACGAAAGCTCGAGATAGCCCGCGCGATGGTCACGGATCCGTCGCTGATTCTCCTCGATGAGCCTTTCAGTGGAGTAGACCCAATTGCTGTTCAGGATCTGCAGGAGGAGATCCGCCGACTTGTTACTTCAGGCGTCAGCATCCTGATTACCGACCACAATGTGGAAAGGACGCTTGAGGTAGTGGACAGCGCATATATCATCGACCACGGCAAGGTAATCGGAGCCGGTCCGCCAGCCGAGATCATCAAGAGTGAAACCGTCAGGAAAGCCTATCTCGGCAACACCTTTGCCGGCGATGAGTTCGACGAAGCCCATGAATAGGTGATGATTTAGAAACCCTGGCTGATACCACGTGCGAGGGATACGGAAAATGATTGACGTTGAGAAGTGCCGAATCACGCATTATCCTGCCCATGTTTTAAGCGAACGTGCCCGGCCGGTTCAGCAAATCGATGACGGTATCCGCAGGCTGGTGGAGAAGATGACGGATATTATGCTGGAGCACAAGGGGATCGGCCTTGCGGCACCGCAGGTCGGCGTGCCGTTAAGGCTGTTCATCATATCCCTCGACGGAAACAGAGAGAACGTGAGAGTCTACATAAACCCCACCATCACACCGGGCGGCGAGTTCGATTCGAGGGAAGAAGGCTGTCTGTCCGTGCCTGGTGTGTATACGAAGATGCGACGTCACAGCACATGCAAGGTTGCAGCGACCGATCTTAGCGGCGATGATATCAGCGAGCAAGCTGAGGGGCTACATGCTCGGGTTCTACAGCACGAAAGCGACCACATCGATGGGATCACCATCGTGAACCGCATGGGTCAGGCCGCCAGGATCGCGCACCGCAAGCAACTCAAGAAGCTAACTGAGGAACACAAAGTCCGAACAGAATAGCAGAAGTGATCTGTGCGCCTATGAGCTACTCACCTGCGCATTCGCCCTTGGGATAGAGATGAACATAGTCTACCTCGGTAGCGGAGAATTTGGGATCAACTGCTTGAGTGCCCTGGCGGAGTCGAGCCACAATCTGAGATTCATCGTGACTCAGCCACCGAGTCCGGCAGGGAGGGGCAGGAAACCGAGTCCTACGGCGGTGGCTCGATGGGCCAGAGCCCGATCGGTTCCTTTCGCTGAGACGCACAACGTAAACACCTTAGCATGTGTCGAGCAGGTGGCATCCTGCGGGCCTGACCTGATTGTGGTCATCGCATTCGGCCAGAAAATCGGCAACGAACTGATTGACCTGCCGCCGAAAGGCGCCATAAATGTGCACGCCTCTCTGCTGCCTAGGCTCAGAGGCGCTGCGCCGATTAACTGGGCGATAATCAACGGCGAGATCCAGACAGGTATAAGCATCATCACACTTGCCGAGAAGATGGACGCCGGGCAGATTCTCGCACAGGCGAGCACCACCATAGGTCCTGACGAAACTGCGGGTCAACTCCACGACAGGTTGGCTCAAATCGCCGCTCCGCTGTTACTTGAGACCCTCAGCGAAATCGAAAAAGGCACCGCAGTCTACACCGAGCAGGACCATACAAAAGCCACCCTTGCACCAAAGTTGAAAAAGGCCGACGGTTTTCTCGACTTCAATGAATCGGCTGAGCTTCTGGCGCGGAAAATACGCGGTTTCTGGCCCTGGCCGGGCGCCTCTGCGGACTATATCTCCAAGAAGACAGGCAAATCAACGCGGGTAACTCTGGCGATGGCGGAGGCGGTCGAGCGGTCAAATCAGGCACACGTATCGCCAGGAACACTTGATGAGAATCTGAATGTGATCTGTGGCACCGACGGCCTCAAGATCACCACGATCAAGCCAGCCGGCTCGGCGCTGATGGACTTCAAGGACTTCGCCAACGGTCGCCAAACCAGTTGCGGCGATATGTTTGTGAAGATAGACAAGTAGATATGACCGGCCAGAGTCTGAAATCCGCGCGCGCCGTAGCAGCAGAAGTCCTGAGCCAGTGTGATCCCGCGCGCAATCACATCGGCGCAATCCTTGACAGATTCTTGGACCAAACGCACGAGCGGCAGCGAGCGACCGATCTAGTCATGGGGGCAACGAGAAACCGTTTCGCGATCGACTCTGTGATAGCAGAGTATGCCGGCGCTCGGGCAGAAAGGATACCCGTCAGGCTGCTCAGTATCATCAGAGTAGGCGTCTACGAGCTCATCCACAGCCCACAGACCGGCGAATACTCAATCGTCAATGAGGCAGTTGAGAACGCCAAAGCCTTCGGGTCAAACAAACAGGCGGGCTTTGTCAATGCCGTCCTGCGTCAGATCGTGAGACACATATCGAATCGCCAGATCTCACTTGCACAGGCCAACGCAGCGCGGACCGTTCCCCAAACACCGGTGATGGGCTGTGAGTTCGACACCGATTTCCTGCCTGACCCGGCCGCTCGGCCTGCAGAGTATTTGGCTGCGACTTCTTCTCTGCCCAAATGGCTCGTCGCAGACTGGCTCGATACGTTCGGCTTCGAGCAAACCCGGGACATCTGCTTTGCATCCAGCCGCAGACCCAGTCTCTACGTAAGGCCAAACTCGCTGAGGACAACGGCACAAGAGCTAAGCGAGAGGTTCCAGCAAGCTAACGTCGAGTCCGAAATCATTCCGCAAGTCCAATTGTACTCCGGCACCGGCCAGACCATGATACGCGTAAAATCTCCACGCGCCGTGACACAGCTACGGGGCTTTGCAGACGGCCTGTTTTCGGTCCAGGATATTTCAGCTTCGCAGGCGGTCCGGATGCTGGCGCCGCCGGCGGGGTGGGCTATACTGGATCTCTGTGCTGCCCCGGGCGTCAAGACGACGCAGTTGGCCGAGGCTTCCGGCGATTCGGCCAGAATCATCGCAACCGACATCAATCCCGAACGGCTCGAAAAGGTCCGAGAAAACACCGCCAGGCTCGGCCTAAAGAGCGTTGAAATCGTCTCCTACAGAGCCTGCGAAAGTCGTTTGCCCCAGATTGCCCCCTTTGATGCAGTCTTGCTCGATGTTCCCTGCTCCAACACAGGCGTACTCGCCAAGCGGATCGAGGCCCGTTTTAGGATAACCCCGAAGGCAGTGAAAGAGCTCATCAAGATACAAGCGGGGCTCCTGGACAGAGCTGCCAAAATGTTGAGACCGGGTGGAAAGATCTGCTACAGCACGTGCAGTATTCAAGACACTGAGAACTACGAAGTGATCAGAGAATTCCTGCTCCGCAATCGCGACTTCTCGTTGGAATCTGAGGAGTTGTTCTTGCCGTCGGCAGACGAACCAGATCACGATGGCGGCTACGTTGCAGTCGTCACCAGAAGGACGAAAGAACGTCAGTCTTGCGAACCGAATCCACAGCTTGTCCACAAACTGGAGTTGTGACGTGCAAAACATGTTAGGAACAAATTTTTTTCATACGCAAAGTCAATGCGGGCAAGAGCCTTCCTCACGTGGAAAAGAAATTCCGCAAAACGCTATTGATTTGCTGTGTCACTGGCCAATAATAGCACCAAGTTTCTTCTTTTATAATATGGACAGTTGGGTGTTCTTTGAATCTCGAATCTTGAGCTCTATGTGGCGATTCGTTAACCGGTGAGTGGATAATCACTATTTGACCAATCGGGCGACCAGGGGTGGAGATAATCAATGCAGGGCACAATCACGGATGAGGGGTCCCGCACGGCGGAATCCGAAATTGCTGCTATTAACGAGGCTCTCGCTCAGCAGATCGGGCAGCAGAAGTATCGGATCTGGTTCAAGAATTCCACCAGATTCACTCGTGCGGGCGAATACCTCAAAATCGGCGTCCCGAATCTCTTCATAGCACGCTGGATCGAGAACCACTTTTCAGTCGAAATCGCCAAGGCAACTCGACTCGCCACAGGGGCAAAGGTCGAGATCACCTTCGTAGTGGACCCGGATCTGTCAGGAACCGTTCGGAGAACTCAGCTCGACTCCCAGGCCCAGTTGGTGGAAAAGGCACAAAGCTCGTCGCTTCTCGCTCGTCGTTCGGCCCGCGGGCAGTACGCCGCGAGTCACGGGTCACGAAGAAGTCTCAAGCTGAACCTCGACACATTCGTCGTCGGTTCATCGAACGAATTGGCCTACAACGCCGCCAGGGCGATCGTCAGAGAGCAGAAGAGCCCCTTCAGTCCCCTGTTCATACACGGAGGCTATGGCCTCGGCAAAACCCACCTGCTGCAGGGAATCTGCAACGCCGTACCGGAGAGCCGACCGGAAACCAATTGGCTGTATCTGTCCGCAGAGGACTTTGTCAATCAGTTTGTGGTGGCCCTCAAGACAAAGAAGCTCGAGGCCTTCAGACGCCGGATACGACGGACAGATTTGCTAGCCATCGACGACATTCACTTTCTGGCAAGCAAGCCTTCGACACAGGAGGAGTTCCTCCACACCTTCAACACAATCAACCTGGCGGGTAAGCAGGTTGTTCTGGCCTCCGATGCACATCCAAAGATGATAGGTCAGCTCTCGGAGAAGCTGGTCAGCCGGTTCGTCTCGGGAATGGTCGTCAAGATTGAGCCACCTGATTTTCACACCCGCTGCAGGATCTGCAGGCAATACGCTGCCGCAATGATGAAGACAAGTCTGGTCCCGAAGTCTCGGCGTGGCAGCACCACCGGGCACGTCCCGGAAAGTGTGATAAGGTACGTTGCCGAGAACCTGCGAAGCAGCGTACGCGAATTGGAGGGGGCACTGCTGAAGGTGGTCGCATATGCCGCTCTGCAGAATGAGACCATTAACCTGGCTATGGCCAAGGCCGTCCTCGCAGAGCACCTTCAGAGATGCGACCCGATCGTCCACGTATCTGACATCGAATCAACCGTCGCCACCTACTTTGGAACCACGCCGGCGAGCCTGCATTCCTCACGCAAGAACCGAACGCTCGCCCTGGCCAGGCATTTCAGTATGTATCTGACGAGGAAGCACACCAAGATGTCCTCGGCCGAGGTCGGAAGAGTCATGGGCAACAAGAATCACGCTACCGTCCTGGCCGCATGCAAAAGGATCGAAGGCCTTATCAAGCTAAACAGCGACGTGAATTGGCGAGGGCCCACCGGAAACAAAATCGCGAAGGCCCGCACTGTACTCGCTCACCTCGAGGCAAGCCTCTGACACGCCGTCAGTGCCAAGGGCATCCTCGTGCCTTCCGTGCTAACCGGCAATTGCTGGGGAGGATCCATGTGCGAGAAGCCCGAGGAGAAATCGACCAGTGACCGGAAAGGAAAATGCAGCTCATGGCCGAGAATTTGGGTGGCGCCCGCTGTAGCTGGATACCTGTTGACGGCTACCGGTTCAGGGGTGACAACACCGCCCCGGGCCAGCCCAGTCGCCAAATACGGCCTGAAATGGGCTAATCAGATCAAATGGTCCAATGTCGTCAGCACCTGTGACTTCAGGGGCAAGGCGCTCGAAGAACGATTCCGAAGGGCTCAGGCTGCTGTTGTGGCCAAAGGCGTTGGTGCCTCTATTTCCTCGCCGGCCCATACGGGTTCACCTAGCGATTGTCCATCAAAGACAAGGTCGTCATACGCGGCGTCGATCCCGCCCAAATCCGTGATGCAAGAGACTCGCACCGCAGCCCGGCCACGCGTTTCGAGTTTCCCAAATACATCCCGAGTTGCAACGGCGAACGAACGCGTGTCGACACTGCGTTCAAGGGTATCGGTCTCGAATATCCCCAGTGCGCGAGCAATTGCGGAGTCGTCAATACAGTCATTAACCGCCGAGACATGGCTTACCTGGAAGGGGCGGCCCACAAGGGTGGGCGGGATCAACGGTTTGTCGGTGAAGGGAAGTGGGATCCGCACGCGTGGCCGGATCGCAGCAATCTACGTCGTCGTCAGCTGCAATTGTAGCCCCTACCCACGCAGGAACGGTACCATCTTTGGCAATACGACTGCAGGAGGCGGCATCTAAATCGCTGGCAGCCCGCTGAGAACAATGTCATTGAGGCCAACGACCACATCGGCTTAGATGGCACACTTGTCAACAAGGCAAACGCAACGTGCAGAAAGAACACAGGCCATCAGTTCGCGAATTGAGAAAAGTGGCACGCGTCCGAAACCTCTCACTGTTGCTCAGGTAGAGAGCGTCCGTAGCCCGTGCGGCCTTAGCCGAGGTCGTGTGCTCTGGACTGCTGCGGTACGTGGCCGTGGAATCATGATCCGGCGTAAACTGCCTTTCTGAGTGCGAGAACGGCGGGAGAATCGGGCAGCTTCCTGAAGGCGGCGTCAATCTGTTCCCTGGCCGGACCGGCCGCTCCAACCTGATAGTAAACATACGCCAGCAAGAATCGCAACTCCGGGTAATCGCTGATCTCGATACCCTCCTGAATGTCCAGAATTCTGTCGTCGAGCTTGTCCTTGCCGCCAACAACAGCAACAATGTCGATCTTCAGCAGCGCGTATTCCGGGTAGACTTGCAGGGCCCTGGAAAGAAACAGTGCGCTGCTGATGTACTCTCCGGCGGCAAAAAGGGCGTGACTTCTGCCGGCGTTGGCGGCCGGATCGTCCGGCTTGTAGATCGATGCCATGGCATACGCGTCCGCGGCTCGATAGTACTTGCCTTGCGCCAGGTACTGCCGGCCCGCCTCAATGTACTGATCGAACTTTGCCTGTGAGAACGAGGCTAGGCTCTTGTGCGATCCCATAATCTGCTGGGCCCGGTTGGCGATCTCGTCGGGCGAGAGCTCCTCCAATTGCTCGAGGGCTGTCGGGCGTTTGATGGGGCTTTCCTTTAACAGCTCAGGCCGCAGTCGTGAGCCGGCAAGTGAATCTGGGCGGACCGGGGCATAGCTGAGATTTCTGCCGGGTTGTTGGGTGAGCAGTGACTCGGCGCCTGTGGCCGGTGAGCCCGGCGTCGAGCCGCCGGCGCGCCGGGCCAAGGCGTCAGCATCGTTAACCTTCTTAGCAGCGGAATCCTGCAGACTCCCGTCGCCATCGACGCCCATTCGCGAGAGGACATCGGCCAGGTCCTGATCGAGCCCCTTCGGCGTGGGGGGCTGTCTCTGGGTCGAAGCAACCTCCGGCGGGGGCAGCGTGGACGTTTGAGGCGGCGCTCGCAGAGGCTTGGAGATAGACAATTCGCCGAGTGGATCGTTGGCCGCGAGAGACGAGTTGTCAGTCTCCAACAAGGTAGGCTCCACCGGAAGGCGTTCCTCCCGGGACTGCGATTGTGTGGGTGTTTGCGGCTGCCGGGGCCGAGAGAAGTCCTCGGTCGCCAGTCCCTCCATTGCGAGCTTCTGCTCCAAGTCGGCCCTTTCCTGGCGTATTTGAGCGAGCTTGCGACGGAATTGCTCTATCTTCTGCTGATCGCCGAGCCGGTCCCGGTCAGGAGTGGCGGTCGGGTCCCAAGCTGGCTGCGGCGCGACTCTGGTCGCAGTCCCGGCATCAGTGGGGGGATCCGCCGGGAATTCATTGAGTATGATCGCCTCCAACTCTTGCGGAGTTCGTGACATTGGCCTTCTGTTGCCAATGGCGGTGGTTGGGGTCTGCGGCCCAGCGTACCGAAGGGACTCTGCCGATTGCATTTCTTGTGCCCACAGCCCTGCCTGGCCGGCAGAGCCGTACGTGCGTAACAGTCCCCGGCCGGCGCCTGTGGTCTGGGTCCCGGCGTATATGTCCGGGGCGCGGCCGATGATCTTGGTAGTGCTAGGTGCGAAGACTCCAACGGTGCCCGGCTGAGTTGTAGTGACCGTTCCCGATGGCGAATAGAACGGCCTGTACTGGCCCGAATAGCCGAAATCCTCCGGATCGCCCGAATACCTCAGAAAAGAGTCCAGCGAGGACGTGCCGAGCGGCGCTCGGAAACCGGTCGTCGACGAGTAGGGTATGGAGCCCCTGAAATGCCTGCCGCCGGCGATGTTGCCCGTGACAACCTGGTTTCCGCTCGTGTCGATCGGGTTGGGGGTGAGGGTCAAGCCGCTCTCGTAAGTACTTGGCGGTACAGTCGCCGACGGTACAGGACTGCCGGCTCCGTAGCTGCCGGCAGAACTGCCTGCCCCCAGCCAAAAAGTTGCACAGATCGCGGCCAGAATCAGCTGGCCAAAGCGAGCACGACTGCATCGGTGTGTTGGGCTATGTGGCAAAGCGGTCATTATGCTTAACACCTCCCTTGTCCGGCACCTTCGCGGGGCAAGCTTTCATCGCGGCAGGGGTGCCGTTGCATTCGAGCTGCCACGTTTCCATGATACTGCAAAGTTCAGTCTCTCTCGTACTTGGGCTTCTCGGCCCAACTCAGTTTCGTCGCCAAGGTGGCCCAGCAGGTTCGCAGCGGATTGTTCACAACAAGAAAGTCGCTGTTATGCCTGCTGATCCTCACCACATCATCGACTGACAGACTGCACGAGACCTGTCCGTCTATCGAAACCGTCGTTCCCTCATTGACTCTTACGCCAACTACCTCCACCGTGTTTTCACCGCTAATGACGATCGGCCGGAAGCTCAGAGAATGTGGGCAGATCGGCGTAACCACCATCGCCTCAATCGAGCTGGCCAGTATCGGACCACCGGCCGAGAGATTGTAGGCCGTCGAGCCGGTCGGCGTAGAAATTATCAAACCATCGCTGACGCAACTGGCGACAGCCTGGCCGTCCACAGCAATCTGAAGCTCAACCATCCTAAAGGGCGGGCCGGCCGTGATGAAAACATCGTTGACGGCCGTCGAACAGAATTTCTCTGTCCCGCAACGCCCTCTTTCAGGCTCAGATTTGCCTTGCTCTGGGTATCCCGACGAGCCAAAGACCCGACATTCCAGCATTATCCGTTTTTCTATCGGCGCTTCGCCCGCGACTATCCTGTCAAAGAACTGTTTGAGTTCGCTCACACTGAATTCCGCCAGGAAGCCAAGCTTGCCAAGGTTGACCCCTATCACCGGTACGTTCGCCTGGCTCAGATTCCTTGCAGCGTAAATGATGCTCCCGTCTCCGCCGAACACAACCGCATAGTCACATTTTCTGACGGCCTCGGCTGTGCAGTCCTCAATACTAGCGCTGGCTACGATTTGGGCCTTGCCCTCTGTAAAAGAGGTGAACTCTTCGATCGCTTCGGCTACCGGCCCCTTGTGTCCATCACCGAAAACTACCAATTTGGACAAGGATTTCGTCCGCCGCATCAGCCAACTCGTATTTCTTGTCACGCCCGGAGCATCTCTCTTGCTGCTTCTGCTATCTTATCGGCATTCACGCCAGCCTCCATAAGCTGATGCTCGCGGGAATCGTGTCCTATAAACCTCTTGGGTGCGCCCAGAACATTTATTCTCGGACCGCGAATATGACGTTGCGTGCCGCGTCTTCCTTTTACATGAGGTGCACTAGCTGGTGCCAACAGCGAACTTGAGGCCGCCAGTTCGAGCACCGCCGAACCAAAACCGCAGGCAAGACCGTGGTCCTCCACTGTTATTATGCTCTTGCCATTCTCCAGCAGGGAGACGATCTTACTGTCGACTGGAGCCGCAAACCGTCCATTAATCACGTCAACCGCAGTGCCCTCCTTGGCCAACACCGCCGCTGCCTCCAGAGCCTCTGTCAAAACGCTACCATAGCTAACGATGGCAATCAGCGAGCCTTTCGTCCTCTTTACAGTCACGCTGCTGCCCAATTCAAACGGCTTAGCGCAGGCTGCTCTGACGAACTTCTGCGGCGGCACGAGCTCCTTCGGATATCGGATAACCACCGGCCCGTCATGGCCAAACGCAAATTCCAGAGCAAGTTTCATTTCAACCTCATTCGCAGGCGCGGTCAGCACCACGTTCGGCAACATCCGCAGAAAACCAATATCCATCAGCCCGTGATGCGTAGGGCCGTCTGAGCCAACCATGCCGGCCCGGTCAACGCAGAAGACGACGGGAAGATTCTGCAATGCAACTTCCTGGGATATCTGGTCGAAACTCCGCTGCAAGAACGTGGAGTAGATACACACCGCAGGCTTCAATCCGCTCTTGGCCAACCCTGCCGCAATGTCAACGGCCGCGCTCTCGGCAATACCAACATCATAGAACCTTTTGGCAAACTTCTTGCGAAACTCCACTAGCCCCGTACCATCGCACATTGCAGAAGTTATCGCCACGATTCGGTCATCCTTTTCCGCCAACTCGGTTAACTGCTCACCGAAAACATCAGTGAATCTGGACCTGCTCGTCCCCGCAATAGACTCAACTGTGTCCCCATTTATCTTGAACGGACCTGTTGAATGAAATTCGCTCGGACCCGAATGGGCAGGGCTGAATCCTTTGCCTTTCTTTGTGAAAACGTGCAGAATCGCCGGATGATTGCAATCCGCCAGCGCCCTGAACAGCTGTATCAACGATTCCAAATCGTGGCCGTCAACGGGACCAAAATATGGGATGTTGAGGCTTTCAAACATCTGACTCGCCGGTAGAACCATTCGGATGCTCTTCTTGATTCTCTCCACTGCTTCCTCGACGCTTCTGCCGATTCCCGGCAGGTGCTCGAGAATATTGTTTGTGGTCTTGCGGAGGTCCTCGTAGGTTTGACTCAGCCGAACCTTTGAGAAATACTTTGCCAATGCCCCGACGGTTGCATCAATTGCCATCTCATTGTCGTTTAGTACGATCAGCAATTGTCTCTTTACCAACCCAAGATTGTTAAGCGCCTCAAAAGACGTGCCGTTCACGATGCTGGCATCCCCGACGACGGCCACTATCTTCTGTTCATCGCGCAGCGAATCGCCGTCTTTAGATTTTCCACCTCGGACATCTGACGCCTTGTTCCTGCTCTGAAGTTGTGCGCCCAAGGCAATGCCAATTGCCGTTGCTATTGAAGTCCCAGCGTGCCCGACGACAAACTGGTCATAGGCGCTTTCAACGGGGTTTGGAAAACCGCTTATTCCACCAGCTTGGCGAAGATGGTCAAACGCGTCTTTTCTGCCAGTGACAATTTTGTGCGCATAACATTGATGGCCTACGTCCCAGAGCAGCTTGTCTTGCTTGAAATCGAAAACGTAGTGCAGAGCCAGCGTCAGCTCGACGACGCCAAGATTACTCGCCAAATGTCCGCCCGTTTTGCTTACCGAACGGAGGATCACCTGCCGTATTTCTTCCGCCAACAGCTTCAAACGCGACCCGGGCAGCCTTTTCAAGTCTGCCGGACTACCAACGTGTTCCAACAATTCACCCATAAGCCCACTTAGTTCCAACACTTCGGCGTGAAACAGCTCCCAACATTCCAATCAGAGACGCGGATTACAATACTGAAATCCCGGTTCCGGGCAAGGCCCCAAAAGCCCGTAATATACCAGTTCTACCCTGAGAACGCCATCAAAATGAGTTACACAAGCCCGGAAGATGCAAACCGCCCTGCCGGGAAATGGTTCTACCCCCCGAATTTGGCCAAAAACGCCATTCTGTTGCAGGGATCCAAGGGTCAAGCTGCGGCCCCGGGACAGGCGCAGCAAAAAAGGCCGTAAGCATATTGCTTATGGCCCGTTGATTTGTAGGTGAATAGTGTTTTGGTTCAAGACACTTTTGGACCTCTGAGAAGACTTGGGCGGTGGCCGAATGTGATTTGGTGAATCCATTCTCTTTGTGAAACCATCTGGTTCTACCGATTGACTCAGGTATCCTTTCATCCGGTCAACCGGAATCAGATAGACCGGTAAGGACAGAACAAACCATAACATTGCAACTGGATATCTACTTGCCTTCATCGCGTTACGTCAACCCCCTAAAGGTCATGTACTACTATCGGCTTGGATTCGAATTTTTCCTTAGCTAAATCGTCACAATTCCAAATCCGCCTCAGGACTCGGCGCACCGGGAACGTCCGAGCCGAAAGACCCGTTTCAGTGGCCAACATCACGTGCAACTACAGAGAGTTGGGTGTCGCACGGTCATGCGCAGGTTCGCCATCCCCATTTTCAGTACAGGGAGGCTGCTTTTGAACGGAGGCAATGGCGGTGAACTGCCATCAAGGCCTTATCTCGCTCGACAGCGACCTGCGGCAGAACGTGCTGGCCGCCTATTTTGTTCTCTCCAACAGCGCCGCAGCCAGTTCTCGAAGGATATCAGCCTCCCTGCCCAATGGCTTCAGTGACGCCACCGCCTCGTCGGCCAATTCCCTCTCCAACTGCTTCGCCTTCTCCAAGCCTACAACCGCCGGATAAGTACACTTGGAGGCCCTCGCATCCTTACCCGCAGTTTTGCCCAACTGCTCGCTGGGGGCATTAACATCAAGAATGTCGTCGGCAATCTGGAATCCCAGGCCGATCTTCAGACCGTATTCCCGCAGGCACCGCAGTTGCCATTCTTCTGCGCCCCCACAAATACCCCCCATTACAGCAGCACATCGAAACATCTTGGCCGTCTTGTTCGTATGGATGCGCTCCAGTGTTTCCACAGTCCCATCTGTTCTTTCCGCTCTTAGATCGGCTATCTGTCCCGCTACCATGCCGGCTGGCCCAGCCGCCTCGGCCAGTTGGCCGATCAATCTCACAGCAGTACTCGGCTCGTCGACTCGCTTGGCGATAACCTCGAACGCAAGAGTCAATAGAGCATCCCCTGTGAGAATGGCCGTCGCCTCACCAAAGACCTTGTGGCATGTGGGTCGGCCGCGCCGAAGGTCATCATCGTCCATTGCCGGAAGATCATCGTGGACGAGTGAATATGTGTGCACCATCTCAATTGCCGCCGCCGCAATCTCTGCACTGCGGTTGATTTCTCCCCCGATAAGCTCGCAACACCAGAGCACCAGTGCTGAGCGCACCCTCTTGCCCGGCGCGATAAGTACGTACTCGAGTGCTTCCCTCAGATTCTCGTCTATGTCAGCCTGCTCAGCCAAGAGTCGCTGCAGGAGTAACTCAGTGAACTGTGCCTTCTCATGTAGTAGGGAACTGAAGTCCATATTGACAGCATCCGTGGCTGAGATAGCAGCTACATTTGCGCCTGCAGGCTCAGGACTTTACCTTTCGGGCTCGAATGGGGTATTATACTCGGTATTACGGTGTTTCACAGTAAAATATGCACAGTGACATGATTCTGATTATTGGTGTGACCGCGTCCGGCAAAGGGCGATTGGCCTTTGAACTGGCCGAAATCTGCGATGCCGAGATAATCAGTATCGACTCCATGAAGGTCTACCGCCGCATGGATATTGGTACGGCCAAACCACCCAGGCAGGCCCGCCAGCGAATCCGATACCACATGATCGATGTTGCCGAGCCTAGCGATTCTTTCAGCGTTGCGGCCTTTCTTGACGGTGCGCGGCATGCCATGGATCAGATAAGGACACGCAAGAAAAGGACCGTAGCCGTCGGCGGAACCGCTCTTTACATAAAGTCACTGCTGTACGGATTGTTTGAGGGCCCGGGAACCGACGAGCAAGTACGCGCAGATCTTGAGGCGAGAGCGCAGACTGAGGGTCTCGAACAGTTGCACCGTGAGCTCCAGCAAGTAGATCCCAGAGCCGCCGAGCGTATCAGTCCAAATGATGCCAGGCGAATTGTCCGTGCCCTTGAGGTGCACAGGATTGCTGGTAAGCCAATCTCAAGTCTCCAAGAGCAGTGGGCCGCAGCCGACACGATGAACGACTGGACGATGATCGGCCTTAGAAGAGAAAGGCCGGAGGAAAACAAGAGAATTAACGCGAGGGTAAAGAAGATGATAGAGGCCGGCCTTGTTGATGAGGTCAAATCCCTGTTGGCAGAAGAAAGACCCTTAAGCAAACAGGCCCGATGCGCCATAGGCTATGCCGAGATAATCGAGCATCTTGCTGGCCGGACTACCCTTCAAGAGGCCGTGGAACTCATAAAGAAGAACACCCGCCGCTTGGCAAAGAACCAGCGAACCTGGTTCAAGACCTTCAAGAACGTCCACTGGCTCGACATAACCACAGGTGAGCCGGCCAACGAAATCCTCGACCGAGCGCTGAAACTCACAACCAGTAGAAGGTAGTGGCTGAAGCAACAGCTTACTTGCCCACAGGCACCAATCGCGATAGGTGACATCTTCTCCTACACAGCCTGCAATTGTTCTTGGGCTCGCAGCACTACGGCTGCATCGCTTAGCACAAGCTGCCTTATCAGGCTGGCGGGGACCAGCGTAATTCCCATGTTGAATATCTTCTCTTCAACCATTGACGCAATCGTTCGTGCCGTCTGTTGGGAAACGCCGTGCTCGGTGACCAAGTCGTCGACTATCCGGCCCTTGTCCCACCTGGACCTGCTGTGTGATTGCTGCTCCTTACAAACCTTCTCAGCGTCAGCCAGGTCCTGAATGTCAACAGAGACAACCTCTATACGGCAACGTTTAAGCTTGCGCTCGAAATGAGATTCACTTAGTTCGACCGCGGCGTCCTCATGGTCCGTTGACGTCAGGACCGCCTTGATTATTGAAAAGATCTCATTTGTGGTTACGCTGCGGTGCTTTTGTCTCTGGTAGATATAGTATGTCACTACATCCGCAAGCTGCTCTGCAATGCGTATATCTGCCTGGTTAACGGCATCAAGCGCATTATTGATGGTGCCTATGACTTTGGTGTGCAGATAGTCTTCGGCAGCTCCATCTGCCTTTATGACCTTCAGCGGTGTTTTCATCTCATCGCTCTTGCCTCCGTGCAAAAGTCTTAACTATGAGAAGCACAATACATGAAGCGACAAGCCAATGCACTTCGGACTTGGCACTTTTCGGCCCTTAGTTTCAGCGGCTCTCGGCTTACTCATCGAACAGCTTTAGCTGTTCCATAGGCTCGGCTTCCTCAATAACTCGACTGACTTCTTCAATTAATTCGCCCGCATCCATGAACTGGCGATACACACTGGCAAAACGTATATATGCAACTTTGTCAACCGCGCTGAGGTGTTTCATTGTACTTTCGCCGACAAAAGCTGATGACACCTCCTTGTCGAAGTTCCGAAATATATCCTCCTCGACTCTATCGGCTATTTGCTGAATTTGTTCTGCCGAGATCGGCCTCTTATAACAGGCCTTCCGCAGGCCCGCAACAATCTTATCCCTGTCGTACGGAACACGTGACCTGTCTTTCTTCACTACATAGAGTTTGAAACTCTCACCTGTCTTTTCGTACGTTGTGAAGCGTCTTTCACACGCCAGACACTGACGTCGACGCCGGATCACTCTCCCGGAATCACTCGAGCGTGAGTCAATGACCTTATCCCTGTCTTCCTTGCAAAAGGGACATTTCACAACCCTGATCTACCTCCTTTGCTTCACAGCCTCCCTTTCTTTTCCATTTGCTGTGCGTCACCTCACGCCGCCGACAATAGCCAAAACGTCTTGCCTGCTCGCGTATTCTACGTTTCGGGTACGCTGTGTCAAAGGAAATCTTGCTGCAAATTTGTCGCCGCAGCATCTGGTGGAAACTTCGCAGGATACCCTCCCGAAGCGACACCGAGGCGAGCATGGATACGGAGTCAGGTTGAACTCCGAGAAAGGGCACTGGGTCTCTTGGGCCCACCTCAGAAAAAAAGCCCCTGCGCACGAGGCGCAGAGGCCAACTCGGAAAGAAACTCACATAGCCCCCCCATAGGGTATTGCCTTATGACCGCGCAGTTTGCTGGCATGACAAATCCGCTCTCACTTGGCTCTTATCACTGCCTTGTACGTCTGCCGGTGGGACTGCGCGACCGACCTCACCGGCTCACCAGCAAGCGGGCAACTTGAAGACACGCCTCCTCGTTACGTTCACCGTACTTTGGCTGCCCAGCCTCTTAAAGTCTAATATAGAAATCCCAAAGAGCAAATGACAACCAGCTCCTTTTAACCCCTTCTCAGACCCACCCCCGGTGCTTGGGACTGCCCAATGTCAGTTTTCCCCGGTTTCCCGTGCCGAACCTACACTTCCTCAATCTCGGCCCTACTTCTCAACCCGTCTATGAACTCGTCGACAGCCTGTCCTCGCATCTGCTCTTTGAGCCCATCTACTATCTCCTGTTTCACTTCTTCAAGGCTGGGCACAGCAGGAGGCTTTCTGTCATACACTTTTGCGATATGCAAGCCAAAACGAGTACGAAAGACGTCGCTGATTTCGCCGGGAGCCAAATTGAAAACGACGTCCTCGAATTCTTCCACCATCTGCCCTCTGAATACGTAACCCAAGTCGCCTCCGCTGTCACCGCAGTCGGTGTATTCATCAACGACTGCTTCAAAGGTTGCGCCACTCCGGAGCTTATCGTGTGCTTCTTTCATCAAGGACAGAGCGGTCTCCTCATCCGTTTGCCAATTCACGTATTTTACTATGTGAGCGACCCTAACCTGCTCGTCGGACTTGAATTGCTCTTTGTTCTGCTCATAGTACCGCTCAATATCAGACTGTGACGGCTTGGGCAGATCTTCACATATATCCTCCAATTTCTTCTCGACCGCCATTTGTCGTCCAAGGACCTCCCTTGCCTCTTGGTCATTCTCGACATTGAGGTCTTCATACAGCTTTTGTGGGTCCTCGTATTGTTCCATCAGTTTAGCCAAGGCGGATTCAACTTCGGCTTGCGGTACCGTTTCACCTCGCTTCTCTGCTTCTTGTCCAAGCAAGACCCTCTCAATCACATTCTCCTTCGACCAGTCCAGCAGCTGAGCTTCCCGTTCGTCTACGTCCTTCTCGGCGAACACCTCTTCATAGCGTGGCCTCAAACGTTCGACTTCTTGCTTTATTGCTGCATCTTCAATTCTCTCGCCGTTGACGATTATGGCCATTGTCTCTTCCTCTTGCTTTGGTCGTTTGTGATCTCGATAGCCTTTGGCCACGAGCGAACTTAGCCCTTGGCTCTTGCGTACCAATCCGGATCCTGTGCCAGCTTCTCTTTGGCTTCCGCCGTCATCATTTCGAAAGCAGGATGAGCGCTCTCCCATGCACGCTCAGTGTATGGGCCGTTGCGCATTTTTTCCACTTCCACGGCTATTTCATTGAAATAGCTGCCGTAAAGATGTAACGAGTCACTGATGTCTACATATCTGCCAACCCTTACCGGCTCATTTCTTCTACTGGACACTTCCTCGGCAATTACCCTTTGAAGGTCCGTCAGTGCGTAGACATTCATGAACCATGCCTTATATAGGTCTCTGCTGCGCCAGTGCGCGTTCATATTAAGCGACAGCTCTCCGGCTTCGTTGGCAACCAGCCTGCACCATATCCGTTGCAGGCACGGTGGGTCATCTGTCACCGGGTCTGCCGTCGGCATCCACGTTATCGCCTGTGCTCTGCGACTGTGCCCGGCTTGCGACAGGTAGTCAATGATATACTGAATCTGATCGAACTTCTTGAATGGCTTGGGTGAATCGATGTCCCGAATATCCTCAACCGGGCAATATGAAAACAGTCTCTCGTGATATGTGTACGTCCACTTGCCTGAAACGGGGTCGATCCAGTGGTCATGAATGCCGTTGACCACTTCCTGGCGATACGACTCAAGCTCTGCCGGGCCGCCCGGAAAGTTCTTATGGATTCTTGGCTCGCTGAAAGGGTCCGCGACAGTGACAATGACGGTTGCATCTTTGCTTGCGGGATCATCGGGTTTATCATACTGCGTCTGGATATCCAATCCTTGGTCCCATACTGCCAGAACAGCTTTCTCCCATGCCTCAGGCAGGCAATCAGCGTTTATCGAAATCACAGGTATATTGGCGACTGATGTTGCTGTAGACATCTGTTTATTCCTCCATGGCAGGTTCTTGTAGCTAAGCTTATCTCAGATTGCCGAGATTGATCTCATCCGCGGTAATACCGTACATCTTGTGGTAGCGCTCCGGAATGTCCGCGAGCATCCGTCTGGCTTTGAATTCGTACTCCGTGCCGGGCCACCTCTGGATTATCTCACGACAGTGATCCACCATCTTCTTATATCCCATCCGAACGGGGCCCATCGAAAGCCTGCCCAATTTCCTCTCATTCAACGCCCATTCCAGAAGGCGTTCGGCTTCGACCTTTTCTTCGAAACTAAGCTCCCTGAATTTCGGCTTCGGCGGCGGAGTTGGCTGGGGCAGTTGGGCACTCTGCTGTGTGTCACTCGGCTGAGTTGGTGGACTCGGCTTGGGCGGTTCGTTGTACTCTGGCTCAGCCTTCAGTCTCTCCTCGTCCTTTTCCCAGACATCATATACGGTCTTGGGCTTCTGCTCTTGCTCGGCCGGCGACTCAGCGGGAGCAGGAGAATTCTCCGAAGAGGTGAATACCCCTACAGCAACTATGATTACCAACACTCCAACAGCAGCCCCTCCTACCTTTAGCCAGAACGTGTTCATGATTATCCCAACCCTGCAAATTGGTCATTGACTGTTGATTATTGACCATTGACAATCTATAATTGATTTTACTGATTAGTTTCTTCTTATCAACAGAAAACAGCTGGCAGTTGAGAAGTCAATGTCAAATGTTCACCGGACTCATAGAGGCGGTTTGTAAAGTAAGGTCGATTTCCGGCTCGTCCGGGCTCGGCCGCACGCTAACCATCGATCTGGGTAACCTCACCGATAGCTGTAGAATCGGCGACAGTATAGCCGTAAATGGAGCCTGTCTGACTGTCGCCAGGCTTGATGGCAGACTCGCAACCTTTGACCTGAGCGCCGAAACCCTCGATGTATCCACTCTTGGAACACTTAGGCCCCAATCCGAGGTCAACGTCGAACTCGCCATGCAGGCCACCGGGAGGTTTGGTGGACACATCGTGTTAGGCCACGTCGACGGAACTGCAACCATCAGAGCGCTGAAGAACCTTGATCGGTTCGCCGATATTGAATTCGCCGCCGATGCCGATCTTCTTAGCCAGATGGTTGTGAAGGGCTCGGTGGCAGTAGATGGAATTAGCCTGACTGTAGCAGGCATCAGCCAGGATAGCTTTGGTGTTGCTGTGATACCGCAGACCCTCAGCAAAACCACGCTGGGCCAGGCAAAAGTCGGCGATCGCGTCAACATTGAAACGGACTTGCTCGTAAAGACAATAAAGAAGCATTTGGACAACGTTCTACCACAAGAGGAAAAGCTAACGCTTGAACGCCTGAGACAACTAGGATTTTGATTTGGGTGTTTTGGATCTTAGCTTATATGAACAACGGCAATAGCCAAAATTCGATAACCGAACAGATGGTCATCGGCGTAACGATGGGTGATGCCGCTGGCATAGGCCCGGAGGTCGTCGTCAAGGCGCTTGCCGACCCGAGCATACGCCGAGCGGCCAAGTTTGTCGTTTTTGGGATGGACGAGCAGCTCCGTTATGCCGCTGACAGAGCTGAGATCGAGCCTTTCTGGGGTCGGCATCAGCATGAAAAGATCAGCCGCCACTACCCCCACAAGGTTGTTGTTGCCGACTACGACGAGTACTCTGTTCCGCCCTGGCTCAAAGGCCCCAGCAAGGCTGCTGGGGAAGCGTCGATTAGATTCTGCCTCGATGCGATCGACGCGGCGCGGGAGGGCATAATAGACGCGGTAGTGACCGCTCCGATCAGCAAGGCAAGTTGGAAGTTGGCCGACGCAACCTGGCCCGGCCATACGGAGATGCTGGCCGAGCGATGCAAGTCCAAGCGAAAGGTGATGATGTTCGTCAGCGGGCCTCTCAAGGTGGCCTTGGC
>CP070675.1:0-40674 GCA_020352215.1 Phycisphaerales bacterium | reverse complement strand
TGACACCAAACGTATATATGCCGCCCTGGCCGGGCGGGATTCGAATCATGCCCCTGGCCACCAGGGAAAGGTGATCGACGTCGCCATAGCCGCGGTGGCGTTCTGTGACGACGCCGAAGATGTCGTCGCCAGCGAAATTGCCGTTGCCGCCACTATCCTGGATATTGAGGACCGGCGCCGCGTAATCGACGATGGTCCCCTCGGCGGAGTTGAGCGAGGCGTAGCAGGCGTCTTGATCATTGATCTCTCCGTTGTCGATGATCTCCCGGATGCCCATAAAGCCGTTACCCCCATTGGGACCGGGGGGCACCGGAGGCTGAGCAATGACGACAGGACCTGCATACGGCCCAATGCAAAACTGGATATACTCGACGGTGATGCCCCTTTCCTGCTGATGCGAGGTCGTGGCCAAGCCCAAGAGTATGTCCGGCGGTATCACTACTTCGTGAGAACTGTTAGCTGTCCACCTGGTCGGTGGCATCTCATCACCGATGAGATACGAACCTGTGAAGACATTGCCCTGGCGGTCCAGCCTCAACCAGACCACGTCGTCTGGGCCGTAATCACCCCCTAGGGGGTTATTCCACGAGCCTCCGTTGGGGATTTCGCGGCCCTGCAGGGCCACTCCGCTTTTGAGTGAGCGGATGACCATAGCATGGGGGGAACCCGGCTCCAGGTTCTGCCGGGCCATGATACCCGCCTTGGCCCACTCGTGCGCCGTCGCGTAGGGATCCATGCTTTTGACCCCAACGACGGCCGTGAAATCGCCGGAGACCGGGATTGATCTGTACACGTAGTAGAACTGATCGGTATTGTCCCAGATGTCGTTGCCGCCGGCCGTGACGCCGATGTCTTCCTGACAGTAGTCGTCCGAGCACTTCCGGAACTGCCCGGGGGGAAGGGACCCGCCGACGTCAACACCTTGCAGATCGAGCGAGGCATCGGCCGGATCGGGGTCTTCGCCGTCGAGAAGTCCATCGCCGTCGGTATCCGGATTCGTGGGATCAAGCCCTCGCCAAGATTCGTCGAAGTTGTTCAGACCGTCCCAGTCAACATCCCCCAACGCGTCCTGAGCCAAACTCGGCTCCAGTCCGTACGTTTCCTCGTATTGATCGGACATCCCGTCGGCGTCTGAGTCGGCCAGGACGTTGAAATGCGTCTGGACCGAATCGCTGAGGCCATCTCCGTCCAGGACCTGCATGGTCGCTGTGTATGCGCCCGGAGCCAGCGGATCGAGCCGTACGGCGGTATCCGCAGCTACGACGCTTCCGTTGAGGCGCCAGGTAATGGTAAGCTGTTCCGTTTCCCCGTCGATCGCACCGCCGCGGAGCGTTATGTGCTGGTGCTCCAGGAACTCGCTTCCGGCCCGTGGTTCATAGATCATTGCGATCGGCGGCTTGCCTTCGATCGAGAAGACCATATCACTCTGATCCTGACCGAGGTGGAAACCGTCAGATGCCTGGACCTGGATCAGTGCCTCCTGTCCCCCCGGCACATCGGCCGTGTTGCAGACCATCGATGTCGTTGTCAGGCCGCCAGCCATAAGATACCATCGTGTCCCTCCATCAGGTGAGTAGGACACAGAGTACTCAAGGGCGTCTCCATCCGGATCGTCGCCGACCCATTCAACAAGGAGTTCCTGGTTGGAGCCAAAATGCTCACCACCGTTAGGCTGTGTTAGTCGAACTGTCGGGGCGTTTTGAGAACGGTCAAAGTGGAGCAAAACCCTCTCGCCATCGACTATCTCCGCCCAGGTCATGTCATCCGGTAGGGGGACAGCCACCCGGAATGTGCCGGTCGGGTCTTCGATTTCGCACGGATCGGGGACACACCGGTCCGTGGAGAACGGCGGGTCGCCTCCGCGGTCCACAGGAAAAGGCGTCTCTGAGAGCACGACCTCTTCTGTACCGAGCAAGAGTCGGTAAGGACTTTGCGTATCTGGTTCGGTAAACTCAGCCGTCGTCGTACTTGTGTCAACAAACGCCAAATCGCCGAGTGGATCAATCACGCCCGAGACGACAAATGCCAAGCCCGTCCAAGATTCTGCCGCACCGAGTGCTGCCGCCGAACTGCTCACCTTGAGTTGGTTGAACACATTGAGGTAGTTGTTGTCCGTGAAGAATCGTGTATTGGGCTCTCCGGCAGCAAACCACATATTCGACACGAGAGCGCTGGCATCGACCTGTTGGTCATGCTCATACGCCGCCCATGCCGGGATCGAGCTTTCGTTTTGCGGAGTATGGCCAAAACCGAAGATATGCCCCAGTTCGTGCGGGAGGACGTTGTGGTTGCCGGGGCGGATCCATATCAAGCCGCCTTTGGCCGTCCCTGGGTCGAACATGCCGAAGTCTTTCCTCTCTGGGTGGAACGACGCGGGGAACCAGAGGATGGGATGTGCCGTCTTGCCTTTGTAGGGATCCCAGGTTACATAGCTCTTGAACCAATCAAACAGTTTCTTCTGTGGTCCCCACAACTGTGTTTGTATGTTCAGCCAGCGCCGCGCTGTCGGCGCGGCTGTCTCAGTTTTCCGGTCCCAACACCTATTGCCATCTGAATCGACGAATGTGCGATACACTTCGCCGTGGTTATAGAGGCTCAGGTCCGTAGTCCACTCGAACGTTCCGTTCGGCCTCACATTGCGAAACTCTGCAATGTAGTTAGCCAGGTCGTCGTTGATGCCACCGATGTGATTGTCATCGAAAGGAATAGCGGATTTTGCAGCCCCCCATTCGCCCGGAGAACCTCCACGGAACAGGCCGAAGATCGTCGGCCGCGGCAGGTTGAGCAAGTTTGCTGTGATCCGGCCCCACTGGGGCGTCCTGTTCCCACAATCTGTGACACTTGCATCAGCGACTGCTTGGTGGTCTGCCTTCCAAATTCCCGACGGGTCCACATCCTTGAACGTCCACTCAAAGCCCGTCCCCTCACAGAACTCGCAATCATCTTTCATCTTCTGGCTTCCGTCACAGAGCTTGTAAGGCAGAAAATGCTCGTATCGTACACCGGCCTTTTTCGATTGGTACCACGGCCTAAAACCGTCTCGAACCGGATACATCCGCGCGATCATATCGAGCTGCGTGAATACATCGTTGTAGTCTTGCGGGCGAAGATTCGAGGAGAACAGTTGCGCCTCAACAGGCTTTATCAAGAGGTTGATCGAATTGGTCTCGCTGAACGTGAAGTACCTGTTCGCGCAGGGTACTTCCAACAAGGACGGCCACTGCGTGGCGCCGATCCACACCTTAAACCGCATGGTGTACTCGCCGGGCGTGTCTACCGACTCGCCGGGAATCCAGAAGTGAATCCCCGCCATCTGCGCCGGCGAATCGAACGAGCTCACCTGGGAACTGTACTGCTCTCCGAAGAAAGTACCCACGAGCGAGTCCGAGCCGGACACCTTACGATAGAGTTTCATGTCGACATTACTTACGAACGTAGGCGCGCCGGTGGCAGTACGGGCATTAATCCGTATGCGGACGATCGTGGACTTTCCGGCCACAAACGGGTCATCCACGTCACAGGCGACCTGGCGCATGATACCGCGCTGAGTGATGTGAAACTCGGCCACTCCGACCGTTGCGGGGGGGCCATAGTGAAGTGTGATCGAATTGCTGTCCGTATTGCCAGCCGGGTCCTTGGCCACAGCCGCAATCGGATTACTTCCCGCGACAAGATGCATAGTATGATCGAAGCTGTACTGCGGTTTACCGCCGGTTCCGCTATGAGGGGTCAGCTTAACCGGTGCTCCATTGATTTGAAACTTGGCGATCGCGCCGGAATTGTCAGTGACGGTGCCGCTTAGCATGATGGGGCTACCGGCGACAAGTTGGTTGTCTGTATGGGAGGTTATCTTCACAACAGGCTTCTGATTATCCGTGCAGGTTCCGGTACCGATCTGAAAAGCCAAATCGTCAATCGCCTCCGGGGTACTCGCCGAACCGTAATCGACTACTACGGTTGTAGTGGTTTCCGTTGGATCCAGCACCTGAAGACCAGTCATAAACTGTGGGCTGGGAGTGGCCTGTTTCTGGGCACGCAGTGTGCCGTTACAATCGAGAAGGGATACTGTGGCCTTGCCGACATAAGCACAGTCGGTGATACAGCCAAGCTGCATACCGACACCTGCGATCGGCTTATCGAAGCGAATTATCAGCGGTTTGTTGATACTGCTGGCGAATTCACCACCATAAGTGTCGTTTTCCAACACGTTAGGGGCTGACTTGGCCGAGCCGGTCTTCACGATTTGGGGACTGGCGCAGTAAAGGCCCGACGTGCCAAAGTCATTTACAAAGTGAACGCCGTGTTTGGCATAGTCGTCGTCAACACGCCATCCGTTCGGCAGATCATCAAACTTAATCCATACGATCTGCTGCGCTTGAGCCGCCAACCCGCCCCAACTTAACGGCAGCACAACGGTCGCCACCCAAAGTGCAATCCAGCTCGCCGGTTGTCTTCTCATAATACCTTACCTCCTTCCATTCAACCTTATCTCCAGCGAATTCCGCTGGTCCAATGCCAGTTAGATTACCTCCTCAAGGGACCTATTGCTAGCGAGTGCCATCGCATTGGATCCTCTCTGCTCCTTCTCAAGAGAAAAAGGGCATTATCACAGGCGAACCGTCGGCGCCATAGAGATCGACGGTCACGCCGAGCAGGGATTCGGAATGGGGTGCTTCGCCCCCTCTGCCCCACATAAACGGGCCCGTAGGACCCCATTTCTCCTCCGGATCTACTCCTCACGGACTACCAAGGTTGTACACACCTACCGACCGAAAGTCAAGAAGAAAGCTGCAAAGCGCGGATTTTGGGGGCGTTTCACTTTCGCAGGCGGATTTCTGCCGTCCAAGAGCAGTGTCTATACATTGCCGACGTCTTGAATTGCCGCTGTGACCAAAGAAAGTCGCTGGCAGACTCAGAACTGATCGAGAAAGCGCAGGTCGTTCTCGAAGAACAGGCGGATGTCGGTGATGCCGTACTTTCGCATGGCGAGCCGCTCGATTCCGAAACCGAAGGCCCAGCCGGTGTACTTTTCGCTGTCTATCCCGACCGCGTCAAACACGTTCGGATCGACCATGCCGCAGCCACCCATCTCGACCCAGCTCTCTGCGCCGGTCTTGTCGGCCAGAAGCAGGTCAACCTCGGCGCTGGGCTCTGTGAACGGGAAGAAGCTCGGGCGAAACCGCCACTTTGTATCGGGGCCGAAGAATGTGTGGATGAACTGCTCGATGGTGGTCTTCATATCCACCATAGTCACGCCCTCGTCCACAACCAGAGCTTCGAGCTGGTGAAACATATACATGTGGGTGGCGTCGACGGTATCCGGCCGATAGACTCGCCCGGGAGCAACTACGCGAATAGGCGGCTTGGTCTTTTCCATTACGCGGATTTGAATCGTCGAAGTCTGGCTACGCAGAAGGGTGTTGTCGTCAATGTAGAAATTGTCGGAAGGATCTCTTGCAGGATGTTCCGGCCCGATATTCAGGGCAATGAAATTGTGCCACTCATCCTCGACTTCCGGGCCGTACGCGACGGAAAAACCCATGCGCCCGAATATCTCCAGCAGCTCGTTCAGGGTTTGAGTGATAACGTGGGCCTTGCCGATCCTGATGGGTGTCCCCGGCAAAGTGACATCCACCAATTCCTTCGACTTGTCCTGCTGCGATTTCGAGAGAGTGTCCTTGAGCTGCTCGAAGGCGGCCGTGACCTCATTTTTCACTTTGTTGGCGAGCTGTCCCGCCATGGGCTTTTGTTCCCGCGGGAGCTTGCCAATTTGGCTGAGCATCTGGATGACCTGGCCTTTTCGGCCAAGGTACTTTATGCGGAACTGCTCCAGAGCGTCCAGGTCGGTGACACTCTTCAGATCAGCCAGGGCGTCTTTGCCTATGTTTTCAAATTGCTCAAGCATCCTCACCCTTAGTGTTCGGCAATCTCGTCATCACCCTGCCGTCCGCCTGCGAAGGTCACATGCGCGCGAGTCCTCGTTGACCAGCGGCGATTCTGTTGAGATTTGGTCTTCGGTCAGGCGATTGCAGCTTTGGCGGCCTCGACGATAGCGTCAAAACCTTCCGGGTCGGCGATGGCTATTTCGCTGAGCATCTTTCGGTTCAGTTGAATATTGGCCTTCTTGCAGCCATTGATGAACTGACTGTACCGAATGTCGCGCTGCCGACAGGCCGCGTTAAGCCGTACGACCCACAGGCCTCTGAAATCACGCTTTCGACGTTTGCGGTCGATCCTCGCGTTGACCGAGGCACGCACCGCGGCTTCTTTGGCAAGGCGATACAGCCGACCTGCTGGACCGCGGTATCCCTTTGTTGCCTTGAGAACGCGTTTTCTTGATTGGCGCCTTGTAGCACCTGTTCTAACTCTTGGCATATCAGCTTTCCTTCGAAGTTCTGAATATTTAGGCTTGCTGGCGGCAGCTGAATGAAAGCCGAGAAGCAAGCACACCGTGATAGGTGCCGTCCGTCGGGCCCCACGCATCAAACACGAGAGCGCGGGACCGGGCGACATCTACTTTCTGACTCTGGTCTTAACCGTTTCGGCCAAGGAGCCGCCCATAATAGCGGAGTTACCTATCCGCCTGCGACGCTTCGCATCCTTGCCGCTCATAAGGTGGCTGCCGCCGGCTCGCCCGTGTTTGACCTTGCCGGTTCCGGTTATTTTCACCCTTTTGCTCAGGCCCTTATGGGTCTTCTGTTTCGGCATTTAGTCAATTCCTCAAAGCAACATATTCGAGATTATGCGAAAAGATAAAGCGAGCAGTCTAAGCGAATTGGGGCTCCCGGTCAACACAGCGGGCGCAAATTCTCAAAAAAATGGGTAAAAGGGCTCCTTCCGGGCGTACAAACTCCGCGCGTGCACGAAAACTCGGTATCGCGGTGATGGCCTCGGGCCGGGAAACGGGCGGAACTACCGATCACACCTTCGGGACCAGCAGCAGCGTCATGCGCCTTCCTGTCGCCCTCGCCGGCCGCTCAACTTTTGCCAATTCCTCCATCAGCTCGGTGATGTGCTGGAGTATGTCGTAGCCTTTGTCTCGGTGCAGCATCTGACGCCCGCGGAAGAACATGGTGAACTGAACTTTGTGGCCTTCCTGAAGAAACTCACGGGCGTGGTTGAGCTTAATATCGAGGTCATGCTTGTCGGTTTCGGGCCTGAGCCGGATCTCCTTCAACCTGCCGACGGGGCGGTGGCTCTTCTTGTGAGCCTCACGAATCTTGCGCTTCTGCTCATACTGCCACTTACCGTAGTCCATTATCCGGCAGACGGGCGGTTCGCTCGTAGGAGCAACCTCCACCAGGTCCAGGCCAATCTCGCGGGCCCTGTTGAGCGCATCGAACTTGTCTACAATCCCAACCTGATTGTTGGATTCATCGACCAGACGAACCCTTTCGGCCTTTATCCCCCCATTTACCTTTAAGCGCTGTTTACTTATCGTGCACCACCTTACCTTTCTCTAAAAGAACAAACGAACCAGAGCTTGCCTGCGCTCCGGGCAATCTCAATCATACATCAAATTGCCGCAAACGCAAGGGAGCGATCTACAAGGTCAAATCCACTTCCTTATCGGCGATTTGGCGTTCGGCTATTCTCAAAAACTCATCAAGACCCACTGTTTTGTTCTCTTTGACACCGCGTATTCTGACGTTGACGGTATCGGACTGTGCTTCTTTAGGTCCAACCACCAGCATACATGGTAACTTATCCCCGTGGGCTTTGGCAATCTTGGCGTTTATCTTTTCGTCCGATATGTCACAACTGCAGCGTAGCCGGGCCTGTTTGAGCCTGCCACAAACAGACTGTGCATAGTCGTTGGTCTTTTCGCTTATCGACAGAACCCTGACCTGCTCAGGAGAAAGCCATAGGGGCAGATTGCCTCCATAATGTTCGATAAGAATGCCGATGAATCGCTCGAAGGAACCGAGCACGGCCCGGTGAATCATCACAGGCGTCTTTTCGGTATTGTCCTGGTCGGTATAGACCAATCCGAAACGTTCGGGCATCGAGAAATCAAGCTGGATTGTGCCAAGCTGCCAAGACCGCTTCAGGCAATCTCGGACGTGGAAGTCTATCTTGGGCCCATAGAAAGCGCCGTCGCCTTCATTGACCTTGTAGTCGATGTCCTTCCGTTTCAGGGCGCCGCTCAAAGCAGCGGTGGCCATCTCCCAGATCTCATCTGAGCCTATGTGCTTTATCGGTTTGGTAGACAACTCGATGAGAAAATCCTCAAAACCGAATGCCTGATACACTTCGAATATCAGTTCGATTACACCAATGATTTCCGATTCTGTCTGATCAGGTGTGCAGTATATGTGAGCATCGTCCTGGGTGAACTGGCGAACGCGGAACAGGCCGTGCATGACACCGCTTGCCTCATGGCGGTGCACCATCCCAAACTCAGCGACGCGCATCGGCAATTCCCGATACGAGTGTTGGCGTGTCTTGTACACAAGACATCCCCCCGGGCAATTCATCGGTTTGACGGCGTAGCCGCTCCCGTCAATCTCGCTGAAATACATGTTCTCCTTGTAGTTGTCCCAATGCCCGCTCTTATGCCAAAGCTCCTCGTTCAGAATAATCGGGGTCCTTATCTCCACGTAGCCATAACCCCGGTTTACGTCGCGCAAGAAATCAACGATCTGGTTCCAGACGACCATGCCTCTTGAATGAATGAATGCAAAGCCAGGGCCTGCCTCGTTGAAGCTGAACAAATCCAACTGCCTGCCCAACACGCGGTGGTCGCGCTTCTTGGCCTCGGCCAATCGTTGCAGATAATCATCGAGCTCCTTCTTGGTCGGCCAAGCGGTTCCGTAGACCCGCTGAAGCATCTTCTGGGTCGGGTCGCCATGCCAATATGCGCCCGCAACGGACATGATCTTGAAGGCTCCAACTTTGCCGGTGCTCGGCACATGCGGGCCTCGGCACAGATCTTCGAAGCCATCCCCATGAGAGTAGAAGCTGATAGTATCACCGACGGCGCGGTTTATGTTATCGATCTTGTATTTGTCAGCCGCAAGTTTTTCAAGCGCCTCGGCTCGACTCATTTCCTTGCGAACGAAAGGCCTGTCGGCCTCCACGATATCGCGCATCTTCCGTTCGATGCGTTCGAAATCGTCCGGACGAATCGATTCGTCGAGGTCAATATCATAATAGAAGCCATCCTCAACAGTCGGGCCGTAGACCAGTTTTGTGTCCGGCCAGATGCTGCATATTGCCTCGGCCATCACGTGGGCACAACTGTGGCGCATTGTCTCAAGGCCATCGTCATCGCTTAGAGTAACTATTTGCGTGTTTGCGTCCCGCGTGATGGGAGTAGACAAATCAACCAACTCCCCATCTATGCTGGCAGCTATGGCTGCCCGTGCCAACCCCGGCCCTATTTGCTCGGCCAGTTCTCGCGCGGTTGCGCCGTCGGAAATCGTCACCGTGCTGCCGTCAGGCAGTGTTACCTCTGCCATATTTTCGTCCGGTATTGCCAGTTCAAAATGTACGGTTTTAGTATAGCCACCCGAATTGAATTGTCAAGCCTCAAAGGCCTCAGGACCACCCTTAGGCAAAACTGCTTTTGGCCTCTACTCTGAGGTTCAGGAACAGCACACCAGCCAACACAACCGGAGCATCAGAGACGACCCAGAGGCATTTTACGGCTCCCGGGGCAAAGGTTCGCCGGGAGGATGCAAGCGTGCTGCCTGGAACTGTGGTTGCGTCCCCGCCCTACACGTCAACTGCAAACTCGAGAATGCCGATTTTCCCTCAAATTGGCATCGAGAGGCACCTTTCCACAAATTGGCAAGCAAATGCACTCGAGGAACCCGCGACATGCGCCGGCCACGGCCAGAAGCGATAAACTCTTGAGCAATATGATGTTATGTGACAACATTTCGCCAGATGAGGTTCGGCCAACGGTGCCAATCCGGTTTATCTATTGTCACAGAACAGCACGAATTATATAATGGGGTAGTCAGGGCGGGGCTGAAATGGGAAACAATATGGACGCTAACTTGGTCCTATTCAAGAAAGACGGCTCGCACCGAGTTTTCTCGTTGCCGAGTAATGTCACCGTGATAGGCCGACGCGATGACTGTGACCTCTGTGTCCCACTCGCAGATGTCTCCAGAAGGCACTGCCAACTGAACTGCAGCGATGGGGTTCTGAGTATCCGCGACCTTGGCTCACACAACGGCACTTTCGTGAACGGCGAACGCATTCAGGAGGTTCCCGTCCACGCGGGCGATTACCTGCGAATAGGTCCCCTGACGTTTATGGTGCGGATTGACGGTGAGCCCAAGGAAATTGCGCCGCCAAAGAAGGCCGAAGCGGCTCCGCCCAAGCAGGCACCGAAAGAAGAGGTCGACGTGGATGAATTCGGCGACAGCTTCGCGGATTTGGAGGACTCGGGCTCTTTCTTGGACGAGATCGAGGACCTCTGAGGGCTGCCGTCTTTCAAACCCGCGGAAAGCCAGTTACTTGGCAAAGGCCCGACGCGCATGTTTCTATTTTCCTTCGGATTTGGCTTGCCGATGCTGAGGGAACGTGCTAATTTGGGGCGTGCTGGATTTCTGTCCCCCGTATTTGCTGCGCGAGAAGCCATATGCAGATAGTGGACGCCATTCATACTCTTTGGTCGGGCCTGCCAGACCCGCTCCAAGCCGAGTTCGGCACAGCCTCGATAGTAACCGAGTTGCGTTTCAATCCTGTATGGCTGACCGCCCTGATGGTATGGCTATACCTGTGCTTGTATTTCGTTCAGCGAGTTCAATTCAGTCCGCTTGTGCCGAAACCATACAAGGCAATTGTCAACCTGATCACTCTCTTTGCGGGGCCCATTCCGCTCTTCCTGCTGCTTATTGTCGATTCGGCGAAAAAGTCATTCCAGAGTGGCGATAGCTTCTTTGAGGTACTTACACGGCACGTAGAAGATATGATCGCCAACATCCGGTCTCGCAGCACCGGAGCAGAAGAGGACGACTCGGCAATAAGGCTGCTTGACTCGTCAGGTAGAAGTATCGACGAGATATACAGCCACGGCCGTATGAAGCGGGAGGACAGCCGGATCCTCGACATGACCGAGCAGCTAATCGCCGATGCTCTCGACCGACGAGCCAGTGACATTCTTATCGATCCCAAGGACGAGTCGACGTACGCGATCCGGCTGCGAATAGACGGTGTCCTGAGAGTGATTAAAGAACTCAAAGCCGATACGTGCAAGGCGGTCGTCAACAGCATCAAGGCTGTGTCGAGCATGGACATATCCGAGAAGAGGAGGCCCCAGGACGGCGCGTTCATGGCCAAAAAAGGCGGCGCAACTTCATCCTTCCGGGTCGCGAGTGCCGGCGTTCTAAGTGGTGAGAAGCTGTCGATAAGAGTGCTGAACAAGGACGCAAGCATCTTCACGGTGGCCGACCTTGGACTTTCGGCCAAACAATACTCAAGCATTGAGGAGGCAGTGGCCAAACCGTCCGGCATGATATTGATCTGTGGTCCGACCGGTAGCGGCAAAACGACGACCATGTACGCAATGCTCAACGAGATCGACCGGTTCACGCGCAACGTCATCACAGTAGAGGACCCAATTGAGGCGGTGCTAGAAGAGGCCAGCCAGATCGAGATTAATCCCAAGGCCGACATCACGTTTGCCAAGGCCCTGCGGAGCATCCTGAGACAGGACCCGGATGTAATATGTGTGGGCGAAATACGCGACGAAGAGACCGCCGAGATCGCCCTTCGAGCGTCGCAGACCGGCCATCTCGTGCTGGCCACGATACACTGTGACAGCAACGCGGCGGCGTTGGTTAGGCTGCTCGATTTGGGCGTGTCGCCTCTGTTACTGTCGTCGGGTTTGAGCCTTCTGGTTTCTCAAAGGTTGCTTCGCCGCCTTTGTGACCGGTGCAAGCGGGCCGCGGACCTGACCTCTGGATTGGTCGAGGAATTCAAGAAGAAACATATTGACGCTTCAAACATGTTCGAGGCAGTGGGTTGCAGGCACTGCGATGATACGGGCTACTCCGGAAGGATGGCCATCTGCGACATCATGGTCGTAACCGACGAGCTAAAACTCGACATCGCCAACGACGAGATGCTGGTAAAACATCTGAGAAGCGACGGCGCACGCAAGGACAGATTCAATCTGCGAAAAGAGGGGCTCAGAAAAGCCGCAGTCGGCGCGACGAGTCTCACTGAAGTCAAAAGAGTCACAGGCTAGTAATTATGGTGTTCTGGTTGGGCATTTTAGTAGGCGGATTGTTCGCATGGCTTGCCGTGCGAATCGGCTTCTATGAGACGTGGGCCTTGCTGATCAACATAGTTGCCGCAGTTTACGTGGCCATATTCTCGGCCCAGCCGGCCATGGATTTCGTCCCGGGCGCCGGTGCTATCCGTTGCGGCAGCGCCCTAATGCTGGTCGCCATAGCTGGAGGGACGTTCCTTATTCTCCACGGCATATCCTACACATTTCTCACCGGCCAATTCAAGGTCTCGTTCCCGCAGGTATTTGACATTGTCTTTGCCGGTGTGCTGGGTTTCTTCGGCGGCTTCCTTGTTCTGAGTTTTATGGCTTTTGTGCTGTCGATCACGCCAATAGCACAAAACAAGTACATACGCCAGATGGGCTTCGGCAGAGAATCTCAGCAGTCTAACATGTCGGCCATGTGCTGGGTTTGCGACAAGGTTAGCGGGGTCGTATCTTCTGAGAGCTACAGGGTCAGATGTGAGCAGATCCTCGACGAGTTGGCCAGCAGGGCCCAGCCAAAAGAGCCTCCAGGGGCGATAGAACAATACGAGCCCAACAGCCCAGCCACGTCCGATGACGGAATGCCCCCGGCTGCAACGGCCAGGGCCGCCCCGCCGTAGGCCCATCGCAGAAGTACCGCCGGCGGAACACCGATACTCCGGGCAGAGGCCTGGGCAAATCATCGCAGACCCGCAAATCACAATCAATCGCAGTGTCAAGACCTATTGGGCCGCGAAACGGGGCCTTTGGGTTGTCGCACAGGATCGGCAGGCCCATCCCAGACAGGCCGAAAGGCCGCTGAGCCCATGATTCGCGTTTCCCTCACACCTCCTGTTGACAAGGCCCCCCGCCGGGCTCCCCAGTCAACATGCCAACAACGGCAAAAAAAATGAAAAACTATTGCGTGGATACCCCCGAAGTGGTAAGATTTGTACAAGATTAAAGAGCGAGTGATTAGGCAACCTTGGCGAGGAAAAGAAGAAGTCAGAGGTTAAACAACCCGTGGGCCTATGGACCTGCCACGTTGTGGTCGCGCTTTAGTGCTGGGCTGGCGCCATCGGGGTCGGACGCACGGTGATTCTGCGCCAGTAGTCGAGCCTTGGGAGAGCACATGTCAGTGATACGAGATTGTGCGAAAGGTGCACTGCTCTGCTGCGTGATTCTCGCGCACCCTGGGCACGCCGAGATTACACTCACGCTCGCAACCGGCGACCCCACTGGAGTCTACTATCCTCTTGGGAACGCGATAAAGAAAATTGTAGAAGAGGAACATCCCGACATCAACGTCGAGGTGCTAGCTACAAAGGGTTCTGCAGAGAATGCCCAACTCCTGCAGGATGAGGACGCAGACCTGGCGTTTGTCCAAAACGACACAGCGTATTACTTCCGCAAAGGCCAACGTATGTTTGCCTTACCATCGGATAGGATGCGGGGAATCGCCTCCCTGTATACTGAATATATTCAGATCGTTGCGATGAGCGGTAGGAACCTGAGGCAGATCAAACAGCTAAGAGAAAAAAGAGTCCGTACGGCGGCCAAGAGGGAGACCGTCAACTGCCATGCCACAGATATCCTGAAGGCCGCCGGATTCCGGTCCTCAGATGTCGAAGACGTGAACCTCCCGTTTAAAGAGTCCTTCAAAGCTCTGCGCAACGGGTCAATTGATGCAGCGTTCGTTACGGCAGGTATTCCAACACCAGGGATCCAAGAGCTGGGTAATGAGATAAGAATAATCCCAATAGACTTGGCCCTGGCCCGGAAGCTGCAGAGGTCTTGCCCCTACTTTGTGCGTCGCTCCATACCAGCCAAGGCATACTCATGGCAGGAAGAGGAGATCGAGACCGTGGGTGTGCGGGCGCTGTTGGTAGCACGGACGGGACTACCCTCAGAGTGGGTCGGCATAGTGGCAGCGGCGATTTTTAAGCACACCGATACGCTCGCGAAAGTACACAAGGCCGCCCGCGGCATTCACACAGATTCCATTCTTGACGGAATGACAGTCCCACTTCATGAGGGAGCTGAGACATACTTCGGCGGACACGTCACGAAACTGAAGGTACTGAGCCGAGTGCGGGATTGGGCCGCGATTGGGGTATGCATAGCTCTGTTGGTTTGCGTTCTGCGATGTCGCAAAGCGATCTCCAGATCGGTGCGGAAGACCATCTTTCGGCACGTAGCTGTCATACTAGTGTGTCTTTACGCAATCGCTGCTATAGCCATGTTCTTCGCTGAGCGGGGACGAACAGAGGGCTTTGAGACTCTACCGAGCGCCTTCTGGTCCACCACAGTCTACATACTGAGCGGATTCGCCGAGCGTGCGCCCATAACCTGGCCCGGAAGAATCACCTCTGCGTCCATTGTGGGCTTGGGTGCTGTCGTCACTGCAATGATAACTGGTTTGTTTGCCGCCATGTTTGTAAGAAGGGAGGATATACGAATGCCACGTAACATAGCCGAGCACTTAGCCATATGTAACTGGAACGAACGAGGTGATAGAGTAATCCAGGAATTGCATTCGGCACAGGGTGAACCCGACACTCACATCGTGATCGTTACAGGGACATCGGTAGACGAAAAGGCACTGCGAAGAGACAACCGGGCGTACGAGAATGTGTTCTTCATCAAGAGCGACCCCGTGCTTCACAACACCCTCAAGGCCAGCAAAGTCCACTTGGCCAAGAGTGTTGTCATTCTCGCAGATGATGCGAGCCCGGACCCCGATGCCAGGTCCGCCATGATTGCCTTGGCAATAAGCAGGTTATGCGAGACTGAGGAAACGCCGAAACCCCACATAGTTGCAGAAGTCATAAACCATCGGATGATGCAACACCTCAAAGACGCTCACGTCGATGAGATCGTGTGCGCGACGGATTTCGGACTCGGCATCCTAGCCCAGTGCGCGCTGCAGGAGAAGCTCTCCATTGTGTATAACGACCTGCTACGGTACACGCGTGATACGAATGAGATCTACATGCTCAAGTCTGGACAGTATCCGAGTTCGTTCATAGGCAAGACATTCCAGGAGTGCGCCGCTATCATCAACGAAGAACGGAGCCCAGACAACCCTGTTATTCTGATTGGGGTACGGAGGGAGAACCGCGTTATCCTGAATCCAAGGACGAAGCAAAAGGCAAAGGCGGGGCTTTTTGAAGAACTGCAAGAGGACGACATGCTCATAGTCATGGCGTATCGCAAGCCAGATCTGAGTCGGCTCAAGAAAGGTTAGTACTCAGGCCATGTCAGCGTGTCCCGGACCATCCAGCCAACCTGAATGCGGAGCACAAGACTCCCGCCTGCAGTTGGGTCAAGATGTAGGCATCCGCTCTCGCACCTATTTGCCGAACAATAGTCTCGTCAGGTCGCCGTGTTGTGAGAAGTCGGGGACGATCACATGGGCGCCCGCGTTCACTAAGCGGGTCCTTTTCTCAGCGTTTAGCCCGTGGCGGCGGACTTCATCGGAGGCGACGCCGATGGCCAGGCCGTCGCGCTTGCGAGCCTCTCGCAATTCCACGGGGCCGTCACCGAGGACGGCCAGCTCGGGGCCATGGAGCTTGTTCTCGGTCATAATTCGCTCGATGACCATCTTCTTGGAGTACTTGGCAATGTCACCGACGGCGCCATAGATTTGGCCGTCGAAGAATCCCGCGTATCCGAGCGCCTCAGACTCTGCGACTACATCGGTGTGGTCGGTTCCGCTGGCGAGATAGAGCCTGACGCCGCGTTTGCGAAGGGCCTTCAAGAAATCGATCGCGCCTTTGATCGTGTAGTCACTGACATCGAGCAGGCCTTTGCTGAGTCGTTCGATTCGGCGTCCCACCACCTGCATCAACGCATCGTTGTAGATCTGCTTGTAACCGAATTTGTCGAGGACTTTATCGCGGTCGACGATGCCGAACTCCTTGACCATCTCTACGAGGGCCTCCATCTGCAAAATCGTCTGGATCCCGGTTGACTTGTCGATATAGTCGAGAACACGTCGTCGCACCTTATGATAGAGGGTCTCGTCGGCCGTCTCATACTTGTCACCGAGGATTGCCTTTATCATAACGGGGGCCATTATCTCTTCCCAGCCCTGCCTGAGCGCGCTAATAGTCCCGTCATTGTCGAAGACAGCGTGCTTTACTCGGCCAAGTGGTATCGATTCGTAGCACAGCTCAATCTCGCTTTCCGGCAGGTACCTGGCTTTGCGCCCGTCGTAGGCGAGTTCGGGCTGGTAGATATAATCGGCGTCTTTGCCTATCTCAAGGATTTCCGCGCCCGAGGCTGTACCGGTCTGAAACAGTTTCTGGACGGTGACGGCGGCAGCGAAGTTGGCGAATTCGGCCGCCTCAGCGGCCGAGACACCTGCACCCAGGCAAAGGGCCAAAGCGCTGGTGACAGTGTCACCGGCCCCGACAGGGTCAAGCTTCTTAAGCAGTTGAATACCGGGGACCTGATGGACGCCGCTTGAATCTACGGTGATGATACCGCGTGAGCCGCGCGTCAGAAAGACCGGCTTGTCGAATTGCTCGAAAAGGTTCCGGGCATATACGATTAGGTCCTTGAGCTCTATGACGTCGTTTAGGCCGACATCTACGCTGTTGAGCTTGGCCGCTTCCGAATCGTTCGTCTTGCGGTAGATGTGCTTGAATTTGTGGCCGTAGTGCCGAGAGTCGAGCAGAACCATTTTGTCTGAATGTTCTTTGAAGAGCGAGTTGGCTTCATCGATAAAGGACTCGTTTGTGATCCCGCCGGGGACCTGCTGATTGACTATGAGGACATCCGCACTTTGCAGGGCAGTTTTGATGCCGTCCAAGAGCGCCCGGTCGGTTTTTTTGGTTCGTTTGTTGAAGAAGCCGAAATCGATGCGAGGCTTCTCGTTGCCCTCAAGGTATGGCTTTCCGAAAGTGACAGTGTCAAAGTTCTCTTTCTGTGCAACCAGGCAAGTCGTGTCCACGCCGAGCTCGTGGAGCTGACGCGTAAGCTCTCTGGCGAAGATGTCGTCACCGACAACGCCTATGACCCGAATAGCTTGGGGCTCGAGCGCGGCGATGTTGGCAACGACATTTGACGCGCCCCCGAGCGAATAGTAGTGTTTGCCGACCGCGCGGGCCTGCAGGCCGGTTTCCACGGAGACTTCGGAGCCGCGAGGGTCAAGCAGCCAGTAAGCGTCAAGACAGAAGTCACCGTAGACGGCGATTTTGACGTTTTTGATTTGAGCGAGGATTTCCTTGATGCGCACTTGCTTCATTGATGAATACCTCTTAGCTATGCTCGGTCGAGAATCATTCTGTATAGCAATGGGAATGTCTGCTTCTGGTCGCCCTGGACATAATAGCCTTTCCCGGCAAAGGCCTGAGGAATTCTTGTCACGACACTCTTTTGGTCACGGAAGTAATAGCCTTGAGAGGATTCGTCGATCATTTGGCCCGGTTGAAAATCACGCAGATCGAAGTCAGCAGTAGTGAGGTTCTTGGGGACATTGCCTGTGTTGGCAGCCATCGAAACGGCCTTAAGCAGGACTTCCGGGCCGGTGACGGCGCTGCCGATATTCAATACAACGCCTCCGTTTGTGAACTTGGCTATTTCGTTCGCATAGATAAGGAAATCTCTGCCCGAGCAGCCGCCCTTGGCCCGACCATCGAACGATGGGTGCTGATCGATCACATCGGCCCCTATTGCAGCGTGGACGCAGAAAGGCGTGTCGTTTTCATGGCAGGTGGCGAGAACACTGACGTCGCGATGCTGGAAATCCGGAGGCGAGTGACAGTCGGCAACCGACGTGAGAGCCTGACGGCGAAATGCCTTTTCGCAGATCACTTTGCCGAGCACCTCACCAAAACCCAGCTCATCCCTGTCACCCGCCGTAAGGGCCTGATTGATGTAGGCGAACTCATGGGCCATTCCGAACTGTCCCTTGCCGAGCCCATCAGGGACGTTCTCACTTGTCTGGCCGATTAGGGCCAGCTCAAAGTCGTGGATGGCAGTGGCGGCGTTGCCGGCAACAAGGCTGATAAGCCGACGCCTAACGAGGTCGGCCAGTAGCGGCCCCAGACCGTTCTTGATCAGATGAGCGCCGGTGAAAAGCACAACCGGTGACTCGGCCTTTCTGGCCGATACGACCGCCCGAGCAATTGCCTCGATGTCACGGGTGACTTCATCGGGCAAGTCGACAACAAGGCCGTCAACATCGCCGGGCAGCACAAGATCGTCGAGTCTCACTTTGTTGGTGCGCGTACTCAGTGGATACCTACTGATCCCTGTGGTGTCAAAGATCTTGTATTTGCCTCTGTATTGCATGTGCGGGTCCGGGTCAGTCGAGTGTTTCAAGTATCTTTTCGAGACGGTTGATGCACTGCACCATGCAGCGGATAGTGTGGTAATTGACTTTCCACGAGTGACTCATGTGCGTCCAGATAGGTTTGCCCTCTCGGGTGAGCAACGGCCACCATTCGCCAACAGGATGGTTGATCATTTTGTCGAAGACGAAACGGTGGACATTTGCGTAGGCATCCCAATAGGGGTCCACGTCAAACCGTAGGCAGGCTTCGAGCATCGCAATCATGACCTCCGCCTGCTGCCAGAACTCCTTCTCCATATCATAGACGCCGCCTGCGTGCGGACCTTCGGTGTAGACACCGCCATACTCGGGATCGATGCCGTTCTTCATCCCGTGGTCCATCGCTTTCTTGATAACGTCTTTGTAGTCGTCCCATCCGGAACCGAGGACGTCAGTTGCATGAGCGAGAAGCCAGGCGAACTCGACGTTGTGACCTGCTGAAGTGTTGTCCTCGGCGTGCTCTTTAGTGCCGCCCTCGGCGAAACGGTCCCAGCCCCAAACGACGTCGAATTTGATTTGCGGTGCGACCTTCCAATCCACGGTGAACTGCGGAATGCCGGTCGCGTACTTGGGGTGCAGGATTCGTTTCATGAGAAGGTCGATGTCCTCGAGCAGGGTTCGGCGGTGTATCTGCCGGCCCGTGCATTCGTACAGAGTGGTGAAGGCCTCCATCAGGTGCATGTGGACATCGAGGGTCTTTCTGTCACCGCCCTGGCTGCCTGGCCCGCACAAATTCCAGTTCCGCTCAAACATTTCAAAGTACCCCCCGTACATCGTGTCAGCGCAATGCTTCTTGACAAGGTCGAATACCTTCTCTGCATATTCGCGGCCGCGCGGGTCACCGGTGGCAAGCGTATATTCGCTGAGTGAGTAAATGGCGAAGCTTAGGCCGTAGAGGATCTTCTTGTCGATGACCACGTTGCCCTTGCGGTCGGTGGTCCAGAAGAATCCGCCGTGTTCGTTGTCCCACATCTTATCGATGAGGAAATCGACGCCGTGCTTGGCGTACTCTGCGCACTTGCCGCCGCCATAGCCTGCCCGATGGGCTGACGCCATCGAATACACGGTGCGAGCCTGAGCCAGCATGGATTTCTCATCCTCGCCACCGTAGTTGCCGTCCTCGTCGAAGTGGGTAATAAAGCCGCCGTTCACCTCGTCCTTGCAGCGGTGTAGCCAAAAAGGCAGCAGCTCGCCGGTCAGATGCTCCCTGCACTCTTCGAGACAGGCGGATACTTGCTTTTTATCAATTGACATTTGGGATCCTTTCACCAACGAACATCTAACAGCAACGCAGACCTTAGCCTTCGGCTCGCATTGTAGTATGCGCGACTTGGCCCGTCAACCAGCAGGCAAGGACGCATTTCGGGATTGGATCAGAGGTAGGAAAAGGCATTGGCGAGGCGGGTGCAACTAAAGCATGGCCGGCAAGATTCATGCAGTTCGACAGCGGACTTCTGTGGGGCGAGCCGCTCATCTCGGAGGGCAGATCCTTCGACTGCGCTGCGATTTCCTTAAGGGACACCCCACCGCGCGCTCAGGACGACCAGAAAGTGATATTGCCCTTTCCACTTTCTTGTCAGCTTTTTGCCTGGTCCAGGATGAGGTCCTTCACCTTTCGGCTGGGGAGATTGAGGGCACCGAAGGCGGCGGCGGCGGCGCCGCGAAGGTCGGGGTCCGTCGCATCCGAGCTGATAAGAGCGTAGATGGCGTCTATCATCTGCTCGCTCAGCATGCTCGCATGCAACTTTGCCGAAACGGCCAGCGAGTCAAAGGCGGGTATCCGCACGTTGAGGTCGTTGCCGGCATCCAAGGCCATTGCGGTGATTGCCCGCTGGGCAGCGGGGCTGTCGAGATAAGCCAGAATCCCTCCGGCAAGGATCCTGATTTCCGGTCGCTCGTCCTCTGTGGCGCCGAGAAGAGCCGCCTGAGCCAGAGACAAATCAACGACGGCGTTTCGGCTCTCGGCGAGTTTGAGCATGACCTCGGCCGCTCGAAGGGCATAGCTATCGGCCAGCTCCTGGTTCCACCGGTCTGTGTCACCGGCCGATCCGTTCCGCTGACTAATGGCGTCGGCCAGGTTGGTCACGACCAACCTGCTCTCAGGAAAGCGTTGTACGGGTCCGGCTGCTGCCATGGCGATCGCAGCGCTGTATCTAACCGCCCGGTCGTTGAAGGACAGGGCCTGCAGCAGCGGCTGGGTCGGGCCCAGGACGTAGAGCAGCGATTTCTCGCCGGCCGTAGTTGCAAGCGCCTCGACCGCACCGAGCGCCACATCGGCGTTGTTATCCCTGACGGCCCGCGCCAATGCCTGATGAAGATATTCAGGGCCCGCGGTCGTGGCGTACACAAGTGCGCCGGCGTGCGCTTCGCCGAAGTAGTCGGGCATGCTCAGGCCGGTGGCCTCAGCCTTGAAGAAGGCGGCCAGCCAGAGCCCGATCGCGTTGCCGAATCTTTCGTCGGCCTTCAGCGCCCACTCGCAGCAGCGCATGGCCATGAGTTCGTGGAAGTAGCTCGGATCAACACCCTTCCATGTCAGCTGCCGCCCCGCCGAATTCAAGAACCATACGTTGGCGGCATCGGCGTCCTTCGCAGGGGCCAGCGATTCGGAGTGATAGTAGTAGTTCTCAGCAAGTTGGAAGAATAGCTGGGCAGCGGATATCTGAGCGGCGGCCGGGTCAATCTGCCTGATGCTCTGAGCCGCAAGGCCTCGAATCTCAGCGGAATCGCTCTTCTCGACCACGTATTTCAGGTAGGCCAACGACTGTGGATAGCCGATCTTGCCGAGTGCTCTGACTACCTCGGCTTTGACGGCCATATTGTCGGTCTGCAGCGCCGCGGCAAGCGGCCTGATAGCAGGACGGCCGATTTGCGGGAGCGTCTCGATTATATTGGACAGCTCGGCCCGCCGTGCGGGGTCGGCCATTGCCGCGAGCATATACGGAATCGCGTACTCGCCCGCGGCTTTCAACCGCTTGGTGGCGGTAAGCTTGCCGCGAGGGGTCGTGCTGAGCCTCGCTATTTCCTCCACGATGATCTTCGGGCTGGACCGGCGGATAAACCTGCCTCGCTCAATGAGCCCGAGCACTTGCTCGGTTAGATCGGCGAGTTCGGCATCCGGCGCGGCCGCGTGGACCCGCAGGAGAATATCGTAACCCTGAGGATTGTCCTGGCTCAGCTCAAGCAGCTTGACGGGATCGGGTTCACCTTGCAGGACCGCCTGCGCATAGCCCTTGGCCAAGTCGAAGCGGCCGATCTTGGTGTAGTGCAGGAAGTCATTCCAGTTCTCGTCGAGGCTCTGGGCGAAACCCACGCCAACTACACAAAGTCCGATTAACAAGACTGTTGTGGCAGTTCTTCCGTCAAACATTGAACTATCTCCAAAAAAGCCTTTTGCTCCATTTCAGGTCCTGCTTCGTCTCTGAGGACACATGAAAGCTGGCATCGGGCACCCTTACCCTCACTACATTGCTGTTTCGGTGCTTTTCACCTGAACTGCGGCTACACACCCCGCGTCGTAATAGATATTCGTCCCTGAACTATGTATACTAAAGATAAATCGCCCTGCTGTCAACAAAAAACCCCCTCAGACAGGGCTGCCAAACCCGGCGTCTGCAGGTCTTTTTCTTGCCTTTCGTACTGATTCGGCCTATAATATAGGACTGAACATCCCCTCCATGGAAAGTGCGGCGATGGCAACGAGGGATCGACGGCCGATCAGGGATAAAACCATGAAACGTGCGATTCTCTTCTTGAATCTGTGGCTGTTTGCCGCTGTCTGCCCTATCGAGACCCCCATCTTCGGCAACGACGTCCGGCAGCCCAAACCGGTGTGGGAATCACTCGGCGGCGATTTCCGGCGGACGGGCCTTGGCGAGCATGAAGGGCCTGAGTCAGGATGTGTCAAGTGGGAGTTCGAGACCGGCGGCGCCGTGCCAAGCAGCGTGACTGTCGGCCACGACGGCAGGGTTCACATCGCCTGTGAAGACGGGAAGCTGTATGCGCTTGACACCAAGGGCTCTTTGCTCTGGAGCTACGACGCGAACTCACCGCTCGTGAGTTCTCCAACAATAGGTCCGGATGGCAGCGTATACGTGGGAAGTGAAGAAGGAGCACTCCACGCGGTTGACACAAACGGCAATGTGCGATGGACGTACCCCACCGCAGGTCCCGTCTCTTCATCGCCGGCAGTGTCGTCAGACGGCAACAACATCTATGCCGGCTCGCAGGATGGCACACTCTACGCGCTGGCACAAGACAGCAGCGAGTTATGGACGTTCCAGACAACCGGACCCGGTGCAGTACCCACAGGTGCCATCTTCGCATCACCGGCGATTGGCGCCGACGGCACGGTCTACGTCGGCGGATTGTACGACCCGACCTTGTACGCACTCGATCCGAACAATGGCGAGGTAAAGTGGGCCTGTGGTTTTGAATCCGAAGGTTGGCCGTTCACCTCGCCCGTAGTCGCGCAGGATGGCACGATATACCAGACGCTGTTGTTCGACACGAATCTCTATGCAATCGAACCCGCCGACGGCACAATAATCTGGTCAACGGACTTGGCTGACCCCTGCACAGCCTGGTTCGCCTCCGACTACGCTGACTGGTACACGGTAGACAGCTGGTCTGAGCCGGCCTTGGGACCGGATGGAACAATCTACGTCAGCCTCGATGACCCGTACCTGCGAGCGGTTGAGCCCAACGGCAATATCAAATGGGTAGCCCCTTTGGGCACGATAGGCGGCTTCACCTTGGCCGTTGGCAGCAATGGCCTCATCTACGCCGCCAGCGACGATGGCTACCTGCGCGTAGTAGAGCCCAATGGTGCGGAAGGCAATCAATTCCGTGGCGAGGCGTGGCTGAACTTCCCGGTGATCGCAGCCGACAACGTCATAGTCGTCAGCGATGCAAAAGATAACACCGTGCTAATCACCGACCAAAAGAACAAGGTATGGGCGATCTCCCAACATGGCTGCGAAGACATCAATGCCGACGAGACAGTGGACTTTCTTGACCTCGCCTTGTTAGCAGATGACTGGCTGGATTGCACGGATACAGGCTGGCCCTGCAATTACGAAGGGCCGGAGCAGTACGTCACCACCGACATAGATAGAGATCAGTATGTCCGTTTCCCCGACGTGGCCGCGATGGCCAATCGCTGGCTCGCCGACGTCGGATGGCTTGGGCCGCCGCCCTGTCAGGCGGGTAATCCAAACCCGCCCGACGGCGCAACCGGGGTCAGTCCTTATCCCCAGCTGAGCTGGAGGGCCTGTCCGGATACCTCATGGCAGGAGGTGTATCTCGGCACGAGCAAGATCTTAGTGGGCACCGCCACTGAAACGACACGGGGCATCTATCGGCAGCGCCAGCCGCGCGTTCTTACCGAGTATGTCCCTGCTGAGGTCCCTTTAGAGGGGGAAGAGACCTACTACTGGCGTATCGACCAGATTAGTTCCGCCGGGACAAGCGTCGGGAAGGTCTGGAGCTTTAAGGTCATGCCTCTGCGATAGCAAAGACTTGGATCGAAGAAGAGGACGAAATCGAAAATGGCTATTTCTAAGCAAGACCTTGTAGTTGCCCTTGGCTGCACAGGCCTCTTGCTCGTGACGTTAGGGGCTGTCGGCAGCGGCGGACGACGGCGAGCGAAGGAGGCGGTGTGCCTGTCAAACCTGCGCCAGTGGGGCGTGATGTTTGAGATGTTCACAAACGACAACGACGGCTATTTCAATCCGGGTTGGGACGTGGGTGAGACAACGCTGTGGATGAACGCGCTTCGGCCGTACTACGGCGACAATTGGAACCTGCTCTTCTGCCCAACGGCCACGAGCACCGTGGGGAGCCCCGGTGACTTCGGCGTCTTCAAGGCATGGTACCGCGATGTTGACCTGCCCGGAGGGGGACAGCACCGTTATGCCAGTAGCTACGGCATAAACTCCTGGACGAACAATATGACCCGCGACCGCGGCAGCCGTCTGGAGGAGTGGTTCTGGAAGAACGTTCGGGGTGTTGAAGGTAGCAATAACATACCGGTCTTCGCAGATTCCGTGTGGCACGATGCCTGGCCCCGTGAGTATGATTTCCCTCCGGCCAGCTCAGGCGGGTGGCCAGGCGGATCGAGTGATATGATGCAGTTCTGCATTGACCGGCACAATGGGGCGATAAACGGCCTGTTCATGGATTCGTCGGCCAGAAAGATAGGGCTTAAGGAGTTGTGGACATTGAAGTGGCACCGCAACTTCGACACCGAGGGCCCCTGGACCAAAGCTGGCGGGGTCACGCCGGCAGACTGGCCGCAATGGATGTGGAGATTCAAAGACTATTAGCTAAGATGCGCGGGGCCGCATTGATAGAGGTGACCATGGAACACAGAGCTTGCTCGTCACGAAAAGACCTTGTCGTTGTTGTGGCCTGTACGGTCTTGGCGCTGATGAGTCTTGGGGCTATCGGCAGTGGCGGACGACGGCGGGCCAAGGAGGCAGTCTGTCTCTCAAACCTGCGCCAATGGGGCGTGATGTTCGAGATGTTTACAAACGACAACGGCGGCTATTTCATGGAAGGCTTCGCCGGCAGCGCCAGCGGCAATAATAGATGGATCAAAGCATTGGGGGCATACCACAACTACGACACGAACGTCTCCTGCTGCCCAGAGGCCGCGACGCCTTGGATTGATGAATACGGTCAGTCGACTGGTCTTCCAATCGGCGGCGCGTTTATGGCATGGGGCTACGTCCGGCTGTCTGGCTGGGCAAGACCCTTTAAGGGCAGCTATGGGATCAACGGCTGGTGCAACAATCCCGAGCCCGGACGCAGCCCTGGTGGAAAGCCCGGAGAGTTCCACTGGCGGACTCCCAACGTCAGCGACGCCGCCGGAGTACCACTGTTCTTTGGCATGCAGCGGTACAACGCGTGGCCGGAACACAACGATCTGCCACCGGCCTACGACGGTCAGTCTTGGGCAGATTCCGGTCAGATGACTCGCGTCTGCATGAACCGCCACCACGGCGCAGTGAACGGCCTCTTCCTGGACTTCTCTGCCAGAAAGGTCGGGCTTAGGGAATTGTGGACGCTGAAGTGGCACCGCAGCTTCAGCACCGAAGGCCCCTGGACCAAAGCGGGTGGCGCCTGGCCCGAAGATTGGCCGGAGTGGATGAGAGACTTCAAGGAATACTGACGAGGGGTCGGAACGACGCTCCTACCACTCGGTGTACAGGGCGGTCACGAAACATATTGAAGCGAAGCAGAAGAAGACAAACGCAATTAGAAACTCCTCGAGAGTAAGGCTGACAAGCAGTGCCGCGGCCGCACCGGCAAAGGCGATGCCCAAGCGTGTGCCTGCGGCGCCGACAAGTGCGGCGAAAAGGCCGACGTCGAGCGAAGCGGAGGTTACCGCGCCTGCGGCAGACGCACCCTTCGCGGGCGCGGTGGCGAGCCCGAACAGACCCAAAGCCACGAGCAACACCGCTTTGCTGAAGCCGCGCTGAGACAACTGCCGGCTGAGCGAATGCTTGGCCCGGAAGAACAAGACCCTGGCCCGCAATTCCTTGCACTCCATGACGGTGGCGATCTCGGCATACGACATCTGCTCGAAACACCGCAGAATCAGAACGTTTCGGTATCCAATGCGCAGTCTCGCTATGGCCCGAAATATCGCCTCGGATAGCTCCTTGCGCATCGCGTCGTTTAGCCCATCGTCGCGATTCTGCGAGAGACATTCGGCGAGCCGCTCCCGGCTCAGCGCCGACATCTGGACGAGGTGTTCTCGGCTTTGCGCTCGGAAGTGGTGCTGTACCTGGCCCAATGCCGTCCGGAACAGCCATACCCAGAACCGGTCCGCGTGTTTGAGCTCATCCAAGGATTCGACCATTTTCAAGAGCGTTTCCTGCAAAAGGTCCTGGGCCAGGTCATGGTTCAGAGTCAGCCGGTAAATGTATGGAAAGAGCCGCCCCTCCGCGGCCTCGGCAAGGCGGCTCATACTCTGCTGGTTGCCCTGCTGGGCTTGCCTTATCAACTGAACAAAGCCAACATTATCGTCCATAGGGCCCACTCGTTCTATATAGTCCAGGATTAGCCGAAGTGTTACACCTATTATGGGCTTGCTTCTGAAAAAAAGAGAAAGAACGGCCCGTACGCCCTCTCTAGGGGTCTCTCCCGCCGTTTTGGCCTCGAGATCACATTCTTTCCAAAAGATCCGTAACACCATCCGCCATTTCTGGACTCTACCAAAGGAAGCCAAGCCTTCGGTCAAATGAAACCAGAGATAGGTGAGGGAAGGGCAATGAGAAACGCAATTCCAATCAGCATTGTATGGTTGACGGCCTCGGCCGCTTTCGGGGCCTACCGGCTGGTACCGAGCCAATATCTGACAATTCAGGCCGCAATCGACGACTGCAACGACCGGGACACGGTGGTGGTCTCGCCAGGCGTGTACGGGGGTGATGGAAACAGAGACATCGAGATCATAGACAAATTGATCACCGTGCGAAGCATCGACCCAAATGACCCAAACGTAGTGGCGTCGACAATCATCGACTGCAACAGCGGTCCGGGAGAACTGCACCGCGCGTTCTACTCGCAAAAGCGAGTGTGGTGGAAAACCACGGCCATTCACGGCCTGACGGTAGCCAATGGAAACGCCGATTACGGCGGAGCCATATACAGTCTGAACAGCAAACTGGAGGTCATCAACTGCACATTCAAGAGCAACTCGGCAGGCGCCGGGGGTGCGATCTATTGCGAGGAGAACCGGCCCGTGGTAGCAGAAGGCTGCTCTTTCGATCGCAATTCGGCAAGCGAGTACGGCGGTGGGATGTGCTGTGTCGACACGAGGGCAACTATCTCAAGCTGCACTTTCGCGGGCAACTCGACAAGTGGTGGCGGTGACGGCGGCGGCCTATATTGTATCGACACGTGGGCAATGATCTCGAATTGTACATTCACAAATAGCTGGGCAGGCAGCGGCGGCGCGGTCTGCTGTGGCGGTCGAGGGGAGCTGACCATAACGAACTGTGTGTTCCGCGGCAATTCGACGAACACCAGCGGCGGCGGCATCTGATGCGACTGCGACTACGTGGAAGTCACCAGTAGTCTGTTCAACAGCAACTCGGCCAGACTGACGGGCGGGGGTATCTACACAAACTCCGAGTACCATGCCGTGCTGACCAACTGCACGTTCGGCTTCAACTCAGCCGACGATGGTGGCGGCTTGTACGGTGAGGATCGGGGCATCCGGATTGTCAATTGCATCTTCTGGGGCAACGTCGATGACAGGGGTGTGCACGAATATGCCCAGATCGACGCACCTTCACCCGAAGTTACGTCCAGCTGCATCTACGATGGGGACCCGAACGACGCCTATGTTCCGTTTGGCTGGGAGGCCAGCAACATCGACGATGACCCATTGTTCATTCGTCATCCGGACGATGGTGGAGACGGCTGGGGCGTGGGGGACAACGATGACTTTGGCGATCTGCACCTGCGGGGCAGCTCACCCTGTGTCAACGCGGGTGTGCTCCCGGACGACTACCTGCCCTACAGCACGGATATGGACGGTCAGCCCCGCATCCTCGGCTTTCGCATTGATATCGGCGCAGATGAAGCCACGCCGTTGGTCGCTATCAGCAGACCTCGCGGGGGCGAGGTCTGGGTAAGCGGCAGCAGACATGAGATCGCCTGGGAGAATTACGATTTCGACGGAGCGGTCGACATTCGGTTCAGCCAAGATCAGGGTGATACTTGGGAAACGCTGGCTCATAACGTCCCGAATGTGGGCAGCGGCACCGTGTATCTGCCGGAGGACGTGGACTCCGACGGATGTATGATGTTGGCCGTTCCGAACGACCCCGACCTCGATATTGCGAATATCGAAAGCGGCGCCTTTACGGTTCGCCTGGATTCGCCCGGTCCGCCCGTACAGTCTAGGTGGAAGTCACTGGGCGGCGATTTTGGGCGGACCGGTCTGAGCGAGAGCCACGGCCCCGAGCTCGGCTGTATCAAGTGGGAATTCAAGATGGATGCTGCGGTACGGGGCAGCCCTACGATTGGCTTTGACGGAAGGGTGCATATCGCCTGTGATGACGGGAGGCTCTATACGCTCGATCGCGATGGCTCCCTGCTCTGGAGCTATGAAACAAATTCGCCGCTTCTTAGCTCACCCACAATCGGGCCTGATGGAACCGTCTATGTCGGAGGCGATGAGGGCAGGCTCTACGTCATCGATATTGACGGAAACCTGCGATGGACTCATGACTGTGATGGCACCGTATACTCATCGCCGGCCGTATCTGAGGACGGTGACGTTTACGTCTGCTCAGATAGGGGCACTATTTACGCGTTGGGACAGGACGGCGGCAACTTATGGAGCTTCGAAATCAAACGGCCGGGTCGGGTACCGATCGGCGCGATCCTTGCGTCACCGACAATCGCTCGTGACGGGACAATCTACATCGGAGGACTATATGACCCGAATCTATACGCGCTCGACCCTATCGATGGAAGTATAAGGTGGACGTGCAGCTTTGAGCCCGGAAGCGGGCTGTTTGCCTCGCCGGTTGTTGCCCCGGATGGCACGATATACCAGACGCTGCTCTACGACAGACACTTACACGCCGTTAAACCCGAGACGGGGGCGGTCCTTTGGTCCACGGATCTGCTCGATCCAAACTGCGGCTGGTTTGACGCCGAACAGGTCGAAGAGTACGACTATGCCGACGGGTGGTCGGAGCCCGCCTTGGGACCGGACGGAACGATCTACGTTAATCTGCTTGACCCGTTTCTGCGGGCTGTTGAACCTAACGGAAAGATTAAGTGGGTGAGGCAACTGGGGATGATGGGCGGATTCATGCTGACTGTCGGCAGCGACGGGCTCATCTATGCCACCAGTGACGATGGATACCTGTGTGTGGTCGAGCCGGACGGCCGGGAGGTCGCTCGATTTGAGACCAACAGATGGCTAAGCTTTCCGGCCATACAAGCCGACGGCACGATAATCGTCGCCGATACAATGGACGATTCAGGATGGGTCACTGACGCGAATAACACCGTGTGGGCCATCTCCACTTTGTGCGGTGATGGCCAAACGCTCGATCTGCATCGGCCCGAGGATTTGGACGGCTCCGGGATCGTCAATCTTGTTGACCTTGACCTGTTGGCGACCAGTTGGCTCACCTGTACCGATCTATACTCTGTGGATCCCGATGCCAAGCTATATCCTACCGGTGACATAGACAGAGACTCCTGCGTCGAACTCACCGACCTTGCACTGATAGGGCCGCCATGGCGGGGAGAGGAGTAGAGACACCATGAGACCGATACCTGTACCGAACAAGAAGGAGATCGCAGTTGTATGGGCATGTTCCGCACTACTGATGATGAACCTGGGAGCTGTAGGTAGCGGTGGACGACGGCGGGCAAAGGAGGCTGTGTGCCTCTCCAACCTGCGCCAATGGGGCGTCATATTTGAGACGTTCACGAACAATAACGACGGTTGCTTCATGGAAGGTTTCGCCGGTGTGAGCCCGAATGGGAATAATCGATGGATCAAAGCACTCGGGGTATATCACAATTACGACACCAGTCTCTCCTGCTGCCCGGAGGCGGCAGTGCCCGCGCACGATGACTATGCGAATTGTACAGCTAGCGTATCGAACGCGACGTATCTTGCATGGGGCCACTGCCTGCGCGATGGCTGGCTCAGGCCCATGAAGGGCAGCTACGGGATAAACGGCTATTGCAACGACCCGGACCCTGGCCGTGGCTATGGAGGAACGCCTGAAGAGTATCACTGGCGGACCCCCAACGTAGAAAACGCCGCTTGCATACCCCTTCTGCTAGGTGCCCAATGGTACAATGCTTGGCCAATGCACGTGGATCGGCCTCCAGCCTATGAAGGTCAGACATGGCGTGAAGGGACAGACATGGCGCGTTTCTGTATGAATCGACACAACGGTGCGGTGAACAGCCTCTTCTTGGACTTCTCTGCTAGAAAGGTTGGACTAAAGGAGTTGTGGACGCTGAAGTGGCACCGGGGCTACGACACGGAGGGCCCCTGGACCAAGGCGGGTGGAGTCGAGCCGGAAGATTGGCCGGAGTGGATGAGGAATTTCAAAAAGTACTGACGGCCGGTCGGGGGGACTACTCTGTCCTGCACCACCGACACACCTCAAACATCAGGTATTCATGGTGCTCACGTCAATTTCTGCGGCCGCCGGCAGGCGTTTGCGCTGTTGCATCGCACGTCACAGCGTGGATAATGGCCGCAACAGGGTGGGATTAGATAAGGAGTAGATAAGATGGCCAGACAATCAAGACGAGAGTTTCTCAGAAGCTTAGGGGTAGCAGCGGCGTCGCTGATGGTTCCGCGGGCGGCATTCGGCGGGCGGACATCTCGGCGAAGGCCCAATGTGGTCTTGATCTTCACTGACGACCAGGGATCGATTGACGTCAACTGTTACGGCGCCACGGACCTTCACACGCCGAGTCTGGATCGGCTTGCCAAAGAAGGGACCCGATTCACGCAGTTCTACGTTGGGGCACCGGTCTGCTCGCCTTCGCGGGCGGCCTTGATGACCGGCCGATGTCCACAGAGGGCGGGCGTGCCGGGCAATGTCTCATCGCAAAAGGGACGCGCCGGGATGCCGGCCGAGCAAGTGACAATCGCAGAGATGTTGGAGGCGGCCGGTTATGTCACGGGCCACGTGGGCAAGTGGCATCTCGGCTATACGCCCGAGACGATGCCGAACGAACAAGGGTTCGACCATTCCTTCGGACACATGGGCGGGTGTATCGACAACTACTCGCACTTCTTCTATTGGCAGGGCCCGAACCGTCACGACCTCTGGCAGAACAGCGAGGAAATCTGGCGGGACGGTGAGTTCTTCGGCGATCTGATGGTCAAGCAATGCAAGCAATTCATCACGGAGAACAAGGACCGGCCCTTCTTTCTGTACTGGGCGATCAACATGCCGCACTACCCGCTTCAGGGGACGGCGAAATGGCGAAAAGTATATCGTGACATGGAAGCGCCACGGCGGATGTACGCCGCGTTCGTCTCGACGGCCGATGCGATGATCGGCCAAGTCATGGGACATTTGGAAAAGTCCGGCGTGCGAGACGACACCATCGTAATCTTCCTGAGCGACCACGGCCATTCCGTGGAGCAGCGAACGTTCGGCGGAGGCGGCAGCGCGGGTGCGTACCGCGGCCACAAGTTCACGCTATGGGAGGGCGGCATTCGCGTTCCGTGCATCGCCCGCTGGCCCGGCCGTATCCCCGAAGGGACCGTCCGCAACCAAGTTGCTACGAGTATGGATTGGTTCCCTACCCTTGCCCACTACTGCGACGTGAACCCGCCGGGTCACAAAATCGACGGCAAGAACATCGCGCCGATCATTGAGTCCGCCGGCGCAAAGAGCCCACACGAAGTACTCCACTGGGAGACCGGCAAACACTGGGCGGTCCGTGAGGGGGATTGGAAATTAGTATTCAACGGCCCTGGCACGGAATACAAAGGCAGGGAGATACCAAAAGAGAAGGTTTTCCTCAGTAACTTAGCCCAAGACGTCACTGAGACCAAGAATCTCGCAAAAGACCACCCTGACATGGTCAAACGCCTGACAAAGCTTCACAGCGAATGGCTCAAGGAGGTCGGACAGAAATAGAGAGTGGCTTTGTGTCTAAGTACGTTGTGGCCAAGCTAACAAGCGAGATGATCGGCGAAGAAAGGAGCGAGATTATGAAAGCCAAAGCCACCACTACGAAAACGGATGTTATCGTTGCTTGCAGTTGCGTTCTTCTATTCGCATATCTATGCGGCATTACTAGTTGCGGGCGCAGGCAAGCCCCCGAGCAAGCTAAGCGCGCAGTCTGTACAAACAATCTGAAGATGTTGACGCTCGCATGGATAATGTATGCCGATGAAAACGACGACAAAATCGTCAACGGCATGGCAGGCAGAGACCGAGAACAAGATGGGATCGTCATTGAGAAGGCCTGGACCGGCAGAGACTGGGCCGATGGGTACGAGGCCGGGGCGCAATTGCCAGAGCAGAGCCAAGAGCAAGCTATCACAAGTGGGGCTCTATTTCCGTATCTTAAAGCGGCAAAATTGTACCGCTGCCCAAACGGCGTGCCAGGGCAGATACGGACGTACTCGATCGTTGACTCCATGAACGGTGTTCCCAGACCGCGGACCCAGGAGGACGGGGCATGGGCAAACAAGAGAATGGACCTTCAGAATCCTCCACCCGCGCGCAGGCTCGTTCTTGTTGATGTAGGCCGGGCGACTCCTGACAGTTTTGCCGTTCATTATGATAAGGAGCAATGGTGGGCCCTCCCTCCCATCCGGCATGGTGACGGTACGACCGTATCGTTTGCGGACGGACACGCCGAATACTGGAACTGGACGGGCAGTGAGACCGTGACGCTCGGCAAGAGTATTGACCGCGGCTCATCTCCGAAAGACGTTGTACCCAAGACACTCGATGGCAAAGAGGACTTGCACAGGTTTCAGACAGCTGTCTGGGGGAAATTGGGTTACACGCCAAGCAGTTAGCGAGGGCAATCTTTCTGCCTGGACGCCGAGACTAATGTTGATACAGGCACTATGCTTGCCACATCTCTCTTATGTTGAAGTCACGAACCGTTCTAACCGAATGCCTTTCGCAGCAATGCAAGGCTCTTCGGTATGGCGGTCCTGTAATCCTCGTTGCCCTCGAATTCGAGAGAGACGTAGCCGCGGAAATTGTGTTTGCGCATAATCCGTGCGATGCGGGGATAGTCCAAATCGAGCGTATACCAGAGGCCGCCGCCATAGTAGGTCTTTGCTTGCATGAAGACCGCCTGCGGGGCGCACTGTTCGAGCTTATCATAGGGATCTTCAAGGAAATTGCCCGTGTCGAGCAGGACCCTCAGCCACGGCGAGTCAATCGCATTGACGATTCTCGTCAGGCCCTCCGGCGTTCGGGCCAGACCCCAGTGGTTTTCCAGTCCGAGGATCACGCCGCATTCTTCGGCCTTGCCAAGGCACTTCTCGATACTGTCGATGACCCACTTGAAGCCGTCGTCTTCGGTGTAGCCGGGCAGCATCGGCTCAATGCCGCGATTGGCCATCAAATCGTCGAAGCTCCTGGTCGTGCCCCACCTGCCAGTGTTGATGCGGACGATCGGCACGCCCAGCCGATATGCGATTTCGATCTGTTTGAGTGTCAGGTCGATGTTCTTTTGGCGTCTTTCGTTGTCGGGGTAGACGTAGCCCTGGTGCGTGGACATACAGCAGAGGTCCAGGCCGTTGATGAGAGCGTGACGTTTGAGCTTCTGCAGATAGCTGTTGTCCTCGCTCTCCATTTGGATGAGCAGAAGATCCACACCGTCGAAGCCCATCCGGGCCGCTTCGTCAATGCAGGTTTCAATGGGGAGCTTCAAGTTCTTTTTGAAGCGCCAGAACGAATATGTGGAAACTGCGATAGGATTCGGCCGGCGTGAGTTGCCGGCGGATTCGGCGGCGGTACCGACCCGGGTGCCGGGCAGCCCGCCAGATAAAGATGCGGCAAAACCAAGACCCGCCGCCCCGGCGGCACAACGATGTAGGAAGGCTCTACGCTTTATACATTTCATGGCACGTCCTTTCTGATGTATCTCTGTTTGGCAACAGACTGTGACCGGTTGTCGCTCCCGCAATACCGGAAGCCCCGGGGTCTAAAGACTGTCGTATTCTACGCAAATCGTCGGGTTCCTGCACCCGCAGCCGCACTTATTTGGGCGGCTATTTGCGAAAATCGCGGCATCGCGTAGTCGAAGAAACGCTGATAAGTCTCGCAGAAATAGCTTTCACGGCCGAAGTTGTCCTTATCGAACGGGGCCCTGTCTTTCATACAGCCCCCCCTGCAGAGGGCAAGATGCCGACAAACAAGGCACTTGTTGCACAGATTCTGCTTGGCCCGCGCGAAGGCCTTCTTCTTACTGCTGGCAGCCAACTCCTGTATCGGCGTCTCGAAGATATTGCCCAGCCGCCACTTCGGCTCGACGAAGAAATCGCACGTAAAACAATCGCCGGTGTGCTCGACGACGACGTACTGACTGCATTGCTTATCGAAAGTGCAGATCGTATGCCTGCCGGTGACACAATACGAAAGGATCGAATCGAAGTTGCGGATACTCAACTTGGTGGGACCGTACTCGTACCAGCGGTCAAACAGCCTGCACAGAAAACTGCTGTATTGCGCGGGCGTAATTGAGAAATCCGCGACTTGCCCGGTTGCAGGATCCAGCTCCACGCAGGGGATAAATTGTACGAATCTGACGCCGAGGCCGGTGAGGAAATCGAACACCTCATCGGGATGCTCGGCGTTGCGATGGTTCAGTAGCGTTAGCGTGTTGAACTCCACTTCGTATTGCTTGCAGTTCTCGATGGCCCGCATTACCCTATCGAAAGTGCCGCCACCGGAGTGGTCGAGGCGGTAGTAGTCGTGCATCTCCTTTGGCCCGTCGATACTGACGCCCACAAGGACCTTGGCCTCGTGCAGGAACCGACACCATTTCTCGTTCAAGAGGATGGCGTTGGTTTGCAGCGAGTTGCCCACCTCCTGGCCGGGTGCGCCGTATTTCTTCTGAAGCTCCACCGCCTTCTCGTAGAACTCGACGCCCATCAGTGTCGGCTCGCCCCCCTGCCACGCAAAACCCGCCAGCGGAAAACGCAACTCCATGTAGTCCTTGACGAGCTTCTCAAGCACCTCATAGCTCATTCGCTGTCTGCCCTGCCCGACCTCGGGCGCCCTGCACTTATAAAAGCAATACTTGCAGTCAACGTTGCATTCGGAGCCCGATGGCTTTATCAGAAGAGTAAACGGCTGCATTATTTCTCAAGTTCCCGGAGCATATTGCTCATTTTCTTGACCAAATCTCCATTCCGCGGCAGTTCGGAAATGTTCACATTCTCCACCGGGTCAACCTTGTGATCGTACAGCATTCTTGCATAAACCTTGCCGTCCTTGCCGCGCCACTCCGTATAGCGATAGCGGTCTGTCTTGACCGAATCGCCGCGGTAGTACCTGCTAAATACCGCCTCTTTCCACGGCAGGTTCGGATTTTTGAGCAGCGGCACAAAACTCTTGCCCTGCAGGTGGTCAGGTTTCGGTAGATTGCACAGCTCACATAGCGAGGGATAGATATCCAAGTATTCGGTGAGGGCGTTGCTCTTTCTGTCTCCTTCAATCCCAGGCGCAGTCACGATTAACGGAGAATGCAGCGAGGTCTCGAAGTTGCAGTGCTTGCACCACAAGCCATGTTCGCCGAGGTTCCATCCATGGTCTCCCCAGAGAACCACAACCGTATTATCCCGCAATCCCAGCCGGTCAAGCTCGTCCACTACCCTGCCAATCTGGGCATCGGTGTAACTCACGCAGGCGTAGTAGCCGTGCACGAGTTTGCGTGCGAGTTCATCGGACAGAGGACCTTTCGCCGGGATGCCGTGATACGCCCGCAACTCGCCCCAGTTGTGCAGGGCGGCGTCGGGAGCGCCTTTGGGCCTGAAGGGGTTATCCGCCAGGTCAATCTCCTCGCGCCTGTACATGTCCCAATACTTCTTGGGGGCGTTGAAGGGCAGGTGAGGCTTCAGGAAGCCAAGCGCCAGCAAGAATGGTTTATCCTCACTTTTCCGCCGGCGAAGATCGGAAATACCTTTGTCGGCGATCTTCCCGTCGAAGTAGGCATTGTCGGGCACGTCGGCGCATTCGTATGCAGGGCCGGCAAGCTTCGGTTTCTGGCGGTTCAACTTTTGGTTTTCCTCCAGCAGATAGTTGCGCCAGTGGCCTTTCGGGTGCCAGGCGTCTTCGCTCCAGCTATCCCTGCAATCGGCTCTGTGGTGAAAAATCTTGCCGTTCGAGATGGTGTGGTACCCGTTATTCTTGAAATGCTCAGCAACGCTAAGGGCCCCCGGCAGGTCCTTCTCAGCCCAGGTCGCGTAGCCCAGGAATCTGTCCGGAGTAGGCCGCGTCCCAGTCAGAAGGCTGGCACGCGAGGCCCCGCAGACCGGCACTTGGCAATACGAGCGCAGGAAAGTGACGCCCTTCGAGGCGAGCCTATCTATGTTGGGCGAGATCATCTGTTTGTGACCGTAACAGCCGAGCTGCGGACGCAAATCATCCACGGCAATGAACAGGACATTGGGGCCGGTGGCGCTGCCACGGCCCGCGGCAGATAGAGACCCGCGCAGGGTCAGGGCCGCTGTCCCCAGGCCAACCACCCTTAGAAAATCACGCCGGTTCAATCTCCCACTCATTAGCGAATCTCCTTCATTTCTTTCGATTCGTCTTCCTGCTGCGGCGCGGTTCGTGCTCTCGGGATTATCCGCGACACCGAGACATTCGACAGGTCACCACTTATCAGCACCGGCCGAGGACCTACAACCACCGAGAGTTTGTTTGCAGCAAAGCTCCCATCTCTTCCGACCCAATCGCGAAATCCCCAATCACTTCTGTACGGTTTGTGCCCGAGCTGGTGAATAGTCACGAGACCCGAGGAGGACTTGGTTCGCAGAATCACCTGGCGGTCGGTGTCGTCGGCAGACCACACAGCCCAGCAATCGCGCTGATCGTATCTGAAGCGCAAAATCCAAAGTTCGTTCTCCTCAGTCTCGAGCCTGTCGATGTATTCACCGCGAGCAACAAGATCGGAGATGTCACCCATGACATGGTACGCTGGCTTGGGCGTGAGATCGGGCCGGACTATGCCGAAGTTGTTCTCGTTATGCTCGGGTCTCCAGCCGTCATCCTGAAAGTCGTACCACCACAGCCCGCGAAAGGAAGGTGATGTGCGGGCAAGAAGATACAATCGCGCCAAGTATGACGCGGAAAGCTCGGGCTCAGTACCACCTCCGGACATGTGAGTGGGCCAGCCCATCTCGGTCACAAAGAAGGGAACGTCCACGCCGTTATTGTATTTGCGAAGCATCTCCTGCACCCCGGCAATCCAGGCCAAACATGACTCGGGAGACCGCTCGGGGAATTTGTCACTGTAGTTGTAGCTGTGTATGGAAATCGCGTCACAATAATCGAGAGCACTTAACTTGACGATCTCTTCAAGCCAGTCCCTCTTGACCCCGCCGCTGGTGGAACCGCCCGCCATTACGGTAATACCGGGATCGGCGGCCTTGATTCGCGGATAAACAGCGTTCAGGAGCTTGACGTAGTCCTCCGGGGAGCCGCCCTTGCGATACTTCCGCGGCAAGCCGATGCCGATGTCCCATTCGTTCCACACCTCGTAGAGACGCACATCCTTTCCGAAGTGGGACACGACGAACTCCGCGTAGCGAGCAAAACCCTCAACCGCCTCGGCCGAACGGGGCCGGTCTCCATCGTCGTAGAAACGATTGGCGTAATCGAGTATCAGCAGAACATCGAGCCCGAGGCCAGCGGCACGCCGGACGTATCGGTCGTAGCGGTCTGGCATAGCAAGCCTGCCCCTGGTTCGCTCGAGCGAGGACCAGCCCACCTCGTCCCGAATAGCAGCGATGCCCGCATTCTTCATACTCTGCAGATTCATCTCCACTATACCCTTATTCTGGCTGAAGTGCGTGCACATGCCGACGCAGAATCGCGACCGCGGGGTCTGCGCCGTGGTGGGTTCCGGGGCAGCGAGGCCAGGCCCACAAATGGCAAATACAAAAACTACAATCACCAAATCCTCGAGAGTCTTGTGCATGACCGCATCCTTCGTCTGTTGGTCAGTGAGTACGGGGCGTTTTTGAGAATCATAACAGAACGACTCCGAACCCCGCAAGGGCTCGGCCGGTGACTATTCGATTTGCAGCCTTACTCTGTGGGCGGGACGGGTGCGCCTGGTCATCGTGCCGTTCTCTACGGCTGCTGCGATCTCCATGAATCTGGGTAGGGCATGATCGAAGAACTGCTTGTGCGCCCGGCAGAAATAGCTCTCTCGGCTACCTTGACCGGCGTCCAAACGTACCCTGTCTTTCATGCAGCCGCCGCGGCAAATGTCCAAGTGCGTGCAGACAAGACACTTGCCGCACAATTGTTCCTTCTCACGGGCGAACGCGCGTTTGAGGCTGCTTGCTGCAAGTTCATCCAGCGGCGTGTCAAGGATGTTGCCCAGCCGCCACTTCGGCGCGACGAAGAATTCGCAACAGAAGGCCTCGCCGGTATGCTCAACCACCACGAAGCCGGCGCACTGCCTGGCGTACGTGCAAATCGTGTGATTACCCATCACGTAATAGGTTGTAACCGAGTCAAATTCACGGATGTTCACTTTGTCCGGGCCGTAGTCGTACCAGCGGTCAAACAGCCTGCACAAGAAGTCACCATACTGCTCCGGCGTGATCGAAAAATCCGCAACCTCGCCGGTCGCGGGGTCTGTTTCGATGCACGGAATAAACTGCACGTAGAACAGCTCATTCTCGATCAGAAAATCGAACAGCGCGTCGGGATGCGCCACATTTAGATTGTTGAGCAGAACAAGTGCGTTGAATTCAACCTTGTGCTTCTTGCAGCTATTGATGCCCCGCATCACGCGGTCGAACGTACCGGCGCCGGAGTGATCGGTGCGATACCGGTCGTGGAACTGCTTCGGGCCGTCAATGCTGATGCCCAGCAGAAACTTGTTCTCGTGCAGGAACCGACACCAGTTCTCGTCGAGCAAGATGCCATTAGTCTGCATGGTGTTGCTGACCTGCTGGCCGGATGAGCCGCACCGCTTCTGGAGCTCGACCGCCCTTCTGAAGAAATCGACGCCCATGAGCGTAGGCTCGCCGCCCTGCCAGGCAAAACCGACCACGGGAAAACCCAGCTGCATGTAGTCCTTGACGAGTTTGGCCAGCACCTCGTCGCTCATTCGCTGCTTGCCCCGGCCGTATTCCGAGGCCCGGCCCTTGTAGAAACAGTACCTGCAATCGATATTGCAGTCCGAACCGGATGGTTTAATCAAGAGTGTAAACGGCTGCATCTGCTCAGTGGCTTCCAAGTAAGAGAGACTACGAGGTGATTGTACAATCAAGAAATGGAGGTGTAAATGCTGCGCTGCGAACCCTGCGCCGGGGCCCGCTGCAAACAATCACGCCAACGAGAGAACTGTCAACGGTCACTCCAACTCGACGATCCCAAGGTCAGGGTCTCCGCCTCCACCAACATACTGGTATGGACCCGGCACGCCGCCGGTCATCAGCGTGACAAAATTGGCGCCCGTTGAGGTCCGGCGCCACCGAAGATCCGCCGTGCCATCTCCGTCGCAGTCACCCACAGCCAAGATCTCAAGGTCTGGGTCCCCACCGCCGCCCACATACTGCAATGAGCCTGGGATGGCCGGCGTCAGCGCGACAAAATTCGCGCTCGTTGAACTCCGCTGCCACAGCAGGTCTGTCGTGCCGCTGCCGTCGCAGTCGCCCAGCCCCACGATCTCGAGGTCTGGGTCCCCACCTCCACCTACGTATATATACGGACCCGGCGACCCAGTGCTCATCAGCCGGACGAAATGAGCATTTGTTGAGGTCCGACGCCACAGGAGATCTGTCTGGCCGTCGCCGCTCCACTCGCCCAGGCCGATGATCGCAAGGTCGGGATCGCCGCCACCACCCGCATACTGGTATGCACCGGGCACACCGGCGGTCATGAGCGTGACAAAATGAGCATTCGTTGAGGTGCGACGCCACAGAAGGTCTGTCGTGCCACTGCCATCGCAATCGCCCAGGCCGATGATTCCGAGGTCAGGGTCGCCGCCGCCACCCACATACTGGTATGCACCCGGCACGCCGCCGGTCATGAGCGTGACAAAATAAGCGCTTGTTGAGGTCCGACGCCACAGAAGGTCGGTCGTGCCGCCTCCGTCACAGTCGCCCAGTCCGATGATCTCGAGGTCAGGATCGCCACCACCACCTACGTACTGATACGGACCCGGCACGCCGCCGGTCATCAGCGTGACAAAGTGTGCATTTGTTGAGGTCCGGCGCCAGATAAGGTCCGTCGTGCCATCTCCGTCGCAGTCGCCGAGTCCCATGACCCCAATGTCGGGGTCGCCGCCTCCACCCACATACTGGTACGGACCCGGCACGCCGCCGGTCATCAGCGTGACGAAATACGCTCCTGTTGAGGTCCGATGCCACAGAAGGTCTGTCGTGCCGTCA